>NZ_CP026674.1:0-1662500 GCF_002947915.1 Pseudomonas sp. SWI44
CGCAAGCCATTATTGCCTGCCGAAGCCTTGAGGCGAACCCTTGAGCAAGTCACTCAACCGCGCATCGGTCAGCCGCGCTGGAGCTGCCGTAGCATGGCCTCGCCATCCGACTCCGCCGATTAAAATAGAGAACTAGGCCATACATGATGCTAGCAAATCGACCTCAGAAAGTTTCTCCCTAGCACTTTCACGATCAACATCAGATAAAGCCCACACCTTGAATCCAGACTTGTCAAGAATTTCACCATGCTGTGACATCACAGCATATAATAATTCGAGCTTTTTGGGAGGAAGCGCTTGTAGCTTACGCACAGAAAAAAGATTTACCGGATATACATCCCTAATATATTCATCAGTTTTACCGGCCCACTGCATCTTGAGCCACATAATAGTTTCGTCACGCCTAGACCACATTAACGGATGTTCTTCATCTGGAACATGTCGCCCAAACGCGTAACCAAAACCAAACGCGTGGCTTTCTGTAGGCGTATGCATAAAAAATCGACATACCATTCTGGACAGCTTAGAAAAGACTCAACCAACGATTTCAAACTGAGCTTTTCCGAAAACGCTGTTAGCAGAGAGCCCATCCGCAGACAAAACTGACGAAAAATCGCAATTAAGTGTCTCACTTCCCTCCCCTTTCTCCCATATCCTTTCTGAGTAAAGCTCAATTACATCAACCTTCCCCTCATTAAGTTCCTTTAGATACTTCTCCCGACCAAACTTAATTACCCTCCCGTTTTTACCACCACAACGTTCAATTTTTCCACCCACATTTTGCATGCATTGCTCGAACGCAGAGTAGTTCTTAACGAAGTCTAATTTCTCTCCTGCCACCGAATGAGCGACAAGAAAATTATAGTAGTCCACCATCTAAATTCTCCGACGAGTTCTCTCTGTCTCTGTGTAACCACCAGCACGATCACCCAAGCCTTTCAAGGTACTTCTTCCTTTCGACTACAACTCCTTCAGGTTATCGGTTGGTGAAGGTACTTCAACAATATCTACTTCCCCATCTTCCTTAGCCCAGTAACATCCGGACGAGTAATCGGGTCTGTAGGTACCCCTGTCACGGTCTTGACTGCTACGTTAACGCCAATTTTTTCATATTGGCCGCTGTTGGCCATCTGCTCCGCCATACCCTCGGATATTTGAGCATGACCATCACCACCAGTCTTCTGCCCAGTACCGATAATTGGACAGCCATTAACGAGTCTTACTGGCTGCTTTTTCGCTAATCCAAGAGGATCAATCCACTCCACAGGGTTCGGCGCATAGGCAAACAGGTTTAACCGCCCAACCCTCGGATCATAGTACCGATACCGGTTGTAATGCAGCCCGGTCTCATGATCGTGGTACTGCCCCTGGAAGCGAATCGGGTTGGTCATCCCAACCTGCTTGGCCCACTCCGAGCGCACCTCGCGCACGTCACCCCACGCCTTGTACTGCCCCGCCCACGCCCCTCTCCGTGGTGGTCGGTCAGTTCCATCGGCGTACCGAGGTGATCGCACTGGTACCAGGCAATCGCATCGATCGGCTGCGGTTTCACTTCGTGCTGCCACAGCGGGTCCTGGTCGATGTCGTATTCGCGTCCACGCCAGTCCGGCTGCCGCAACAGGCGAATCGGTGCCCTGCGCAGGGCCTGCGCGACGGGCACGAAGCTGTCCGGTTCGTACAGGTAATGCACGGTCCGCCCGGTTTCGCCTTCGTCCTGTGGCGGCGAGCTTTCCCAGGCGAGGTTGTCGCCATCCCAGCCGTACAGGGTGTAACCGCAACCCAGTTCGCGCTGGCGCTTGGCGCGTTGCATCTGGTTCCAGCCGCTGCCCGCACGGGGATCGTCGTAGTGATGCGCGGTCGAGTGTTTGTGCAGGCGACGGCCCAGCGCGTCGTAGCTGTATGCCACGCTGAGCTTGCCATCGTCGAAGCGGACCAGACGGTCGAACAGGTCCCAGGTCAGGCGGGCTTTATCGCCGTTGTGCAGGCGGTGGATGAGGTTGCCGCGTTCGTCGTACTGGTAATGCGTGCCGGCGTACTCGCGCAGCAGGTTGTCCATCAGCTTGTTGCGACGCGGGTCGCTTTCCAGCGGGCGGTTGAGTTCCTGGTCTTCTGGTCCAGCAGGTTGCCGGCCGGGTCGAAGGCGAAGGTCGACACCCAGGCGACTGGTGGCTTGCAGCAGGCGGCCCACCGGGTCGTACTGATAGGCCAGGTGACGGCGGGTGTCGTGACGAAATGAAGGCTCAGCCCTTAACTTTCTTTTTCCAAACGCTGAATTGCTTCGCCAAATTTGCTTCGACAGACTCTGCCAAGGCAATTACATCGCTGACAGCATCAGGGGCGTCGACACGTTCCGCAGCATTCAGCTTGTGGTAGTCATATGGTTCGTCACTTTCAAATCTGCCTGCTAGATGCGCGTTGACCCTAAAAATCAAGTGCAACGTACGCCAACAGATTGACCGTTCAAAACCCTTTCCTTCAGACTTAATACCCTTAGGTTGCTTCTCACCACCGACCCAGAGATATGGCACAAACTCTAGAACAATATCTTGGTAGCCAGATTTAGATCTGTCGTAATCAGGGTCATGAAAAACCACCCTCCAACGGGGAATCTCCGGGAAATTAAAAGAGCAAAGAACAGGTCTAAAAAGACGCTCACTCGTATCTACCTCGCCGATATCTGCAGGTAGCGCCTTGTAAAACTTTTTGAAGACCTCTATCAAATAGCCCGCATTTCCAGAAACCGCACCTATATAGCGAGCCATAACAAAGCCCTTTCCATCCATTTCGCTTAGCGCAGGAATACAAAAAAAATCTCCCGGAGTGATGCTTTTATTCACTTTTCCCACTCGTCCTCCTCACAACTCGCACAGCGCAGTACTTTTCTTGGCATTCTTATACTCCGCCAAATGCGAAAGTCCACGCTCATCAGTTCTTGACTTGTTGATTGGCTCAATTACGTTTCTAGGGAAGCCAGTTTTAGCCCCATAGCTTTCGACATAGAATTGTTCCTTACCTTTCGCCTGAGTATATGTTAAATCACTTTCTATCACTCTAAGCTCGCCCTGCCCCAGCCTCTGGGTCTGCTTATGCTGCTGTTCTCGAGCAGCTGGGTCCTGAGCTGTATGTCCAACATAGAATGGCTTTTCCTTACCGGGTATAGGCCATATACTGCATAACCCGGTGCGTCCAATACTGTTGGCGTGAGCCCAAGAGAGTCGTACCAATAAATAGGGTTAGGAGTATAGGCATACAGGTTCAAGCCACCCCGTAACTAATGGGGTCCTGACTCACGAACCGCCCAACCCTCGGATCATAGTACCGATACCGGTTGTAATGCAGCCCGGTCTCGTGATCGTGGTACTGCCCCTGGAAGCGAATCGGGTTGCTCATCCCAACCTGCTTGGCCCAGTCCGAGCGCACCTCGCGCACGTCACCCCACGCCTTGTACTGCCCCGCCCACGCCACCTCTCCGTGGTGGTCGGTCAGCTCCATCGGCGTACCGAGGTGATCGCACTGATACCAGGCAATCGCATCGATCGGCTGCGGCTTCACTTCGTGTTGCCACAGCGGGTCCTGGTCGATGTCGTATTCGCGTCCACGCCAGTCCGGCTGCCGTAACAGGCGAATCGGTGCCTTGCGCAGCGCCTGCGCAACGGGCACGAAGCTGTCCGGTTCGTACAGGTAATGCACGGTCCGCCCGGTTTCGCCTTCGTCCTGCGGCGGCGAGCTTTCCCAGGCGAGGTTGTCGCCATCCCAGCCGTACAGGGTGTAACCGCAACCCAGTTCGCGCTGGCGCTTGGCGCGTTGCATCTGGTTCCAGCCACTGCCCGCACGGGGATCGTCGTAGTGATGCGCGGTCGAGTGTTTGTGCAGGCGACGGCCCAGGGCGTCGTAGCTGTACGCCACGCTGAGCTTGCCATCGTCGAAGCGGACCAGACGGTCGAACAGGTCCCAGGTCAGGCGGGCCTTGTCGCCGTTATGCAGGCGGTGGATGAGGTTGCCGCGTTCGTCGTACTGGTAATGCGTGCCGGCGTACTCGCGCAGCAGGTTGTCCATCAGCTTGTTGCGACGCGGGTCGCTTTCCAGCGGGCGGTTGAGTTCCTGGGTCTTCTGGTCCAGCAGGTTGCCGGCCGGGTCGAAGGCGAAGGTCGCGACACCCAGGCGACTGGTGGCTTGCAGCAGACGGCCCACCGGGTCGTACTGATAGCCAGGTGACCACGGCGGGTGTCGTGGATGTCGGTCAGCTGGCCGATGGCATCGTATTGATACTGGCGCTTGAGCAACGTGGACTTGCCGTCGTGGCTACCCAGCCATTGCGCCTGCAAGCGACCTGCCGGGTCCCACGCCTGGGTCTGCATCAGCTGGTTGCCCTGATGCCGGACCACTCACGGTGCAGAGCATCGCGCTCGTAGGCCAGCAGCTCATGCTGGTCAAGGGTCATGCCCAGCACGTGACCGCTGCCGTAGGTGAGCGTGCTGACCTTATGGCCATCGGGACGAATCGTCGCCGTGCGCAGGTTCAGCGCGTCGTACTCGTGCCTCCACACCGCGACCATCGGCACAGCGGTCTTGAGGTAGTACTGATGCTCGCGAGTGAGGTTGCCCGCTTCGTCATGGAACCATTGCAGCTTGCTGTCGGCATTGATGGCCTGGATCAGCTTGCCATTGCCGTCGTAGGCAAAAGTTGCCTAGCACCTTGCCCAACCAAGTCCAGCAGTTGCCGGTTCCTGCTTTTGACCAGTTGACCACGCCGTCCTAGTCTAGCGCGACACTAATTAGCCACTTAACTTCGCACGGGCTTTGTTAACTGAATCCTTAAGCAAAAGAACATCGCTCTCGTAATCTTCAGACTCTTTATTTCCTTCATCATTTCGATTGAGCGAAGCACGGCATCAAGCATTAAGCTCACCTGCCTTGACTCATCCGCCTCTTTGAACTCATTGACAGGTATTTGAACGCGAACTTCAATAACCTTACGCGCCTTGTGGTACTTCTTCACTTCGGGATAGTCAATGACTCGCTCGTCTGGCATTAAGATTGAAATGAACGTCCACGAGTTCGCGCCACATTCTAGCGAAACATCAGACAGAGTCTCTACCAGTACATCTTTTACTCTTTTTCGAGCAATTTGAGCGGCATTTCCGACAATAACATGTTGTTCACTTGAAGTGCTAAAAATCATACGGCACCTTAATAATCGCTTTTATTCAGAGGAGGTCTTTTGCCGTCTTTACTTACAGCCTTGTAATCCAATATCTGCTGATGCTGCCACGCATGCATTTCCCACTTTGTCCCTGATGCCTCCTCCTGCATATATGCGTTATTTTCCTTGAGATATTTTTCTGTATACCTGCGTTTACCCATAGTAGTCTCACCGTAGTTTAGAACGCTATGATCGTCTTCATCCCTCAAGGTATATCCAATAGCGGGTTTAGTGGAATTGAGACTATTCCCATGAGTACCATCCTTCTCACACGTACGCCCCGAAGAAGTTGCTGATCGCCGCCTTGGGGTCGTTGAGCAACTGGTCGCTGGCGGCTGCCATCTGCTTGCTCGCCGCCGCCTTGTCGCCCTGGGCGTCGAGTTGGCCGAGCACGACTTTCTCCAGGCCCGTGGCAATTTCGCCAGTCACCTTGGTACCCAGATCGCCCGCGTCCTTGAGAATGCCGGCGATCTTTGGCTGTGCCTGGGTCACAAAGTCGTCGAGGGTCCCGGCGATGGTGGCGTTGAGGTGGCCCATCAGCACCGTGATCAGCGAGTCGCCCAGCAGCATCTTGGCGCTGTTGCGCAGCTCCTGGCGGACCAGGAACAAGGTCGGGCGCAAGCTCATGCGGGCGGCGGCCATGGTCGGCGGCGCTGGCAATACGCCGATCAGGTTGATGCCCAGGCTGACCCAGTCGAGCACCTGGCGGTGCTTGCTCTTGACCAGGGTGACCACATCGCCCAGGGCGTCGACCAGGGCCATGATGTTGCCCACCACCGGCAAGGCACCGGCCACGGTCTTGATCCGTTCGAGGGTGACGTAGCCGCTGCTGACCGACTGCAACCAGGCGTCGAAGGCGGCGGCGCCGCGGCCCACGTCCTTGGCGTCGATGGTGTTGAGTGGGGCGACCGCGACTTGCGCTTCACGTTGCTTGGTTTCGCCACTCATGCCAGCACCTCACTGCCCAGCGGGCGCTTGGCCGGGTTGGCGGGAGGGCTCAGCGTCGGCAGCGTCGGCAGTTGCACCTGTTGCAGCGCGGCCTGGCCGCTCTGGGCCAGTTTCATGCCGGTGCTGGCCAGGGACTTGCCCTTGACGGCGCGATGGATCAGGCCGTGCAGACTGCGGCCGGCGTCGCCGAGCTGGAGGAAGGCGGGTTTGTGCAGCAGGCGTTCCAGGTCCAGCGAAGGGCGTTCGCTGACCAGCTCGAGGTCAATGGCATAGGCGTGGCTGATGGCTTCCGTGCCGTTGAAGGCGAGGACCTGGAAATCGTGCTCCAGGCCGTCGATGTGCAAGCTGAAATGGGTCTGGTTCGCGGCGGCAAACATCCCTGTCTCCTTTAGGAAAACGTAGTGAAAACGACTGCGACCTGACAGGTGAACGTGGCAAGTCGCGGTGCGAGAACGGTACGGGGACGCGCTTCCCATGTATGTCAGATGCAGTTCGACACGACTCGTGGGATACGGACTACATCGAGCGAGATCGGTAAGCGTGACGTTTCACGGTGCAAGGATCGAAGGTGGCCAGCGACGGACGACGCGGGGACGCGACAGCGCTAAAGTTGCATGACTTGTCCGGAAGGCGCGCACATAAGGCAAAAATGCAGGACACCCCTGCAGATTTGTCGATTGTGCACGGTAAATTCGCATGCCACGATCCTGCGACACTCCAGCGCACTCCAGACTTCACTTGGAAAATCAATAACAAAGCAGGGAGAACGCGATGACCGCGCATGCTCACATCTCGGCAACGGATCACGTTTTGGCCGAGGTTCGCAACCACATTGGCCACCTCACCCTCAACCGCCCTACCGGCCTCAACGCCCTGACCCTCGACATGGTGCGCAGCCTGCGCCAGCACTTGGACCGGTGGGCCGAGGACGCACAGGTAAAGGCCGTGGTTCTGCGCGGCGAAGGCCCCAAGGGCTTCTGCGCCGGTGGCGATATCCGCTCGCTGCATGACAGCTTCAAGGCTGGTGACAGGCTTCACGAAGATTTCTTCGTCGAGGAATATGCCCTCGACCTGCTCATCCATCGCTACCGCAAACCGGTTCTGGTGCTGATGGACGGTTTCACCCTCGGCGGCGGCATGGGCCTGGCCCAAGGCGCGGACCTGCGCATCGTCACCGAGCGCAGCCGCCTGGGCATGCCCGAGGTGGGCATCGGTTACTTCCCGGACGTGGGCGGCAGTTATTTCCTGCCGCGCATTCCCGGTGAACTAGGCATCTACCTGGGGGTCAGTGGCGTGCAGATCCAGGCCACCGATGCCCTGTACTGCGGGCTGGCCGACTGGTACCTGGCCAGCGACGCCCTCACTGCCCTGGAGCAAGGCCTGGATAACATCACGTTCGGCGAATACCCACTCAAGGACCTGCAAAACCTGATGGCCACCCTCGGCACCCAGACCCTGAACGATGCCCCTCTGGAAAAGCTGCGCCCCGTCATCGACCACTTCTTCGCCCAACCCGACCCGCTCGCAATCATCGAGCAACTGCGCGCGGTCAGCATCGGTGACAGTCGCCCGTGGGCCATAGCCACAGCCGACCTGCTGGAAAGCCGTTCGCCGCTGGCCATGGCAGTGACCTTGGAGATGCTGCGCCGAGGCCGCCACCTGGCACTGGAAGACTGCTTCGCCATGGAGTTGCACCTGGACCGCCAGTGGTTCCAGCACGGCGATATCATCGAAGGCGTACGCGCCCTGATCGTCGACAAGGACAAACAACCACGCTGGAATCCGCCGACCTTGAGCGGGCTGAGCCGCCAGCGGGTCGACCAATTCTTCGAAGGCCTGTGAGCCTGGGAGTACGCACATGCAAGACCTGGAACTGAGCGAAGAGCAGATCATGATCCGCGACATGGCCCGGGACTTTGCCCGCGGCGAGATCGCCCCCCACGCCCAGGCTTGGGAAAAGGCCGGCTGGATCGATGACGCCGTGGTGAAGAAAATGGGCGAACTGGGCCTGCTTGGCATGGTGGTGCCTGAAGACTTTGGCGGCAGCTACACCGACTATGTCGCCTACGCCCTGGCCGTCGAGGAGATCGCTGCTGGCTGCGGCGCTACCGGGGCGATGATGAGCATTCACAACTCCGTCGGTTGCGGCCCGCTGCTGGCTTATGGCACGCCCGAGCAGCAACAGGCCTGGCTACCGCGCCTGGCCAGCGGCGAAGTCATCGGTTGCTTCTGCCTGACCGAGCCGCAAGCCGGCTCCGAAGCGCACAACCTGCGCACCCGTGCAGAGCTGGTCAACGGCGAATGGGTGATCAACGGCTCCAAGCAGTTCGTCAGCAACGCCCGCCGTGCCGGACTGGCCATCGTCTTCGCCGTCACCGACCCGGAGCTGGGCAAGAAGGGTCTTTCTGCCTTTCTGGTGCCGACCGACAATCCGGGGTTCAAGGTCGACCGTAGCGAGCACAAGATGGGCATCCGCGCTTCGGATACCTGCGCGGTCTCCCTCGACAACTGCCGTATCCCGGCCGCCAACATCCTTGGCGAGCGCGGCAAGGGCCTGGCTATCGCCCTCTCCAACCTCGAAGGCGGGCGGATAGGCATCGCCGCCCAAGCCTTGGGGATAGCCCGCGCGGCATTCGAGGCTGCCCTTCTCTATTCGCGCGACCGTGTGCAGTTCGGCAAGCCGATCAATGAACACCAGAGCATCGCTAACCTGCTGGCCGACATGCAGGTACAGGTCATGCCGCGCGCCTGTTGATACTGCATGCTGCGCGCCTGCGCAGCGCGGGCAAGCCGTGCTTGTCGGAAGCATCCCAGGCCAAGCTGTTCGCTTCGGAAATGGCCGAGCGCGTGTGTTCGATGGCGATTCAGGTGCACGGAGGCTATGGCTACCTGGAAGACTATCCGGTGGAGCGGTATTACCGCGATGCGCGGATCACGCAGATCTATGAGGGCTCGAGCGAGATCCAGCGGATGCTGATCGCTCGGGAACTGAAGCACTATCCGTTGTAGGCCCCCCGAAAACGAAGATGGCGCTGCCAAAGCAGCGCCATCACGGTCGTTACGAAGCCCAGTCAGTCATTCGCACTGACAACCTGCCCGCTTTCTCTTCCTTGCCTCGGGTCGCCAGGCAGTAATAGAGCGGCACCGTCACCAACAAGCCAAACAGCCACGACAGGTCGGCCCCCTCGACGATGTTCGAGTAGGGCCCGACATACAGCGAAGTGTTGGCGAACGGCAACTGCACCAGGATCCCGCAGGCATAGGCGACAATCGCATGGTGGTTGAAGCGCCCGTAGATACCGCCATCGGCGCGGAAGATCGAGGCAATGTCGTACTGGCCTTTCTTGATCAGGTAGAAGTCGATCAAGTTGATCGAGGCCCACGGTACGAGCACCAGCAGTAGCGCCAGGATCAGGCCGATGAACTGACCGATGAAGTCCGCCGATGCATTGAGCGCTACCAGGCCGCAGCCCACCAAGATCAGCGACGCCAAAATCACCCGCACCTTGATGCTCGGGGTCCACTGGGCGACGAAGGTCTGGATGGCCGTGACGATCGACAGCACCGCGCCATAGAGGTTGAGGGCGTTATGGCTGATGATGTTGAGCAGGAACAGCACCATCAGGATCGGCCCCAGCCAACCGGTGGCTTGCTTGACCGCGTCCATCGCATCGGTACCTTGCGGCACGCACAGCACCGCCACGGCACCGAAACTGAAGCACAAAATGGTGCCCAGTGTGGCGCCGAAATAGGTCGCCCAGAATGGCTTGGCGATGCCTACCTCGCGCGGCAGGTAGCGCGAGTAGTCGGAGGTGTACGGCGAGAAGCTGATCTGCCAGATAGTGCCGAGCGACACCGTGGCGATGAAGCCTGACAGGTTGAACCCTCCGCGGCTGAAGAAGTCAGCCGGCAGCTGCTGGGCGAACATCATGATGAAGCCTGCCAGCAATGCCGAGCCCATCACCCAGGTGCCAATACGGTTCAAGGTGTGGATGAAGCGGTAACCGATCACACCAATGGCCGTTGCGCTCAGCGCACCAATGACGATGGCAGTGGGCATCGGCACGCTGGGGGCGATGCCATGGATCGACTTGCCCGCCAACACAATGTTGGAAATGAAGAAGCCCACATAAATGAGCGCCGTGAAGAACACGATCAGTAAGGCGCCATAGCGGCCGAATTGGCCACGGCTCTGGACCATCTGCGGAATGCCCAACTGCGGTCCCTGGGCAGAGGCCAAGGCGATGACCACGCCCCCGGCAAGATGGCCCAGCACGATGGCGACCAACCCCCACAACAGATTCAGGTGGAATACCTGGACCACCATGGCGCCGGTGACGATGGGCAGGGGCGCTATGTTGGTGCTGAACCAAAGGGTGAACAGATCACGCGCCTTCCCATGGCGCTCGGCAGGTGGAACGTAATCGACCGTGTGATTCTCGACAAACTGGTGTTGCGACGACGGTTGGGACATAGGTTTTCAGCTCGAAAGGTCGTTTTTATCTTTGTAAGGAAACCGCGCGGGGCGGCCTCTCAGCTGAAGACCATATTATGGTATTCCAAACTTTTGACAACACTGATGCGGCTGAAAAATGTGTAACTGATCCGGTTCAGCAGCACCCGCAATGCTTGCTTGATTTTTTCAAAGCCGCTGTTCATGCGGCCTTGCGCCATTCATCGTGATTTTTACCCGGTGTAAAATTCCACTTGCAAATCGAGTATTACGGTATACCATCAGACACATCAACGATAAAAACCGCGGACCACCGCAGCCCTCTCGAGGTATTCGCCATGATCGATGCAACCGTCTACAAGCATGTCCTGGGCTCCTTCCCGTCCGGCGTCACGGTCATCACCACCCTGGACGACGATGGTTCGATCGTCGGCCTTACCGCAAGCGCATTTTCTTCCCTGTCCATGGACCCGCCGCTGGTGCTGTTCTGCCCGAACTACAGCTCCGATTCCTACCCGGTACTGATGCGCAACAAGCGCTTTGCCATCCACCTGCTCTCTGGCGAGCAACAGACCGAAGCCTACGCGTTCGCCAAGAAAGGCAAGGACAAGGCCGCTGGTATCGAGTGGACTTTGAGCGAGCTTGGCAACCCCATTCTGGCCGGCGCCACCGCCGTCATCGAATGCGAATTGTGGCGTGAATACGAAGGCGGCGACCACGCCATCATGGTCGGCAAGGTGCACAACCTGATCGTGCCCGAAGAGGCCCCACGGCCGATGGTCTACTGCCGCGGCAAGATGGCCAGCCTGCCCGCCTTCGCCTGAGCCACCTATCGTCATCAATGACGCCTGGCGCACCAGGCGACACCTTAAAGCTCCGAGGAAAGCCCCATGAAATTTTCGTTGTTCGTGCACATGGAACGTTGGGATGAACAGGTCAGCCATCGCCAGCTGTTCGAAGACCTGACCGAACTGACCCTGATGGCCGAGAACGGCGGTTTCAGCACCGTGTGGATCGGCGAACACCACGCCATGGAATACACCATCTCGCCGAGCCCGATGCCGCTGCTGGCCTACCTGGCCGCGCGCACCGAGAAAATCCGCCTGGGCGCCGGCACCATCATCGCGCCGTTCTGGAACCCTATCCGCGTGGCCGGTGAATGCGCCCTGCTGGACGTGATCAGCAACGGTCGCATGGAAGTGGGCCTGGCCCGTGGCGCCTATCAGTTCGAGTTCGACCGCATGGCCGGCGGCATGCCCGCCACCGACGGAGGCAAGGCGCTGCGTGAAATGGTGCCGGCCGTACGCAAGCTGTGGGAAGGCGATTACGCCCATGAGGGTGAGGTTTACAAGTTCCCGACCTCCACCAGCGTGCCCAAGCCCGTGCAAAAAGGCATGCCCCCGATGTGGATCGCCGCGCGCGACCCGGACTCGCACAATTTCGCTGTGAAAAACGGCTGCAACGTCATGGTCACCCCGCTGATGAAGGGCGACGAAGAAGTGCTGGACCTGAAGAACAAGTTCCAGGCCGCACTCGACAACAACCCCGAAGTACCGCGCCCGCAACTGATGGTGCTGCGTCACACCCACGTACACAGCCCGTCGGAGCCCGAAGGCTGGAAGGTTGGCGCCCAGGCCATCTCGCGCTTCTACCGCACCTTCGACGCCTGGTTCGGCAACAAGACCACGCCGGTCAACGGATTCCTCGAGCCAAGCCCGGAGTCCAAGTTCGCTGAAGTGCCGGCGTTCGCGCTGGAGAATATCCGCAAGAACACCATGATCGGCACGCCGGAAGAAATCATCGCGCGCATCAAGTACTACCAGGAACTGGGCGTCGACGAGTTCAGCTTCTGGTGCGACAACAGCCTGCCCCACGCCGAGAAGAAAAAGTCGCTCGAACTCTTCATCAAGGAAGTGGTGCCGGCGTTCGCCTGAATTCCCATTGCCTGAAACCGTTGCGGGATGAGCCCGCTCCCGCGGGCCCTCGTGGCCCGCGTGAGCGGGCATTTTTTTGCATGGGCGGCGTTCCCATCGCCAGCCCACTGAAATCGAGAACAGTGCAGCACCTGCAGGTGCATGGCTACCCGCGAGAAGTCCAGCACAGACAGCCCAAAAACCAAGGGATCAGCCCACCTTTCGTCCCCCTGACCAGAGAAATTGTTCGGCACCTCTTGCACAACAAATATTATGGTATACCATCAGACAACAAGAGCTGATAACCCTCACCAGGAGCCCCCCATGAGTTTCGAAATCCGCAAGATCGTCACCTACTCCGAAGAGACCCGCATCGAAGGCGGCAAAGCCACCGACAAGCCAGTGACCATGGTCGGCCTGGCCGTGGTGATCAAGAACCCATGGGCCGGTCGCGGTTTCGTTGAGGATCTGAAGCCGGAAATCCGCGCCAACTGCTCCGAGCTGGGCGCGCTGATGGTCGAGCGCCTGACCGCCGCCATCGGCGGTGCCGACAAGATCGAAGCCTACGGCAAGGCCGCCGTGGTCGGCGCCGATGGCGAAATCGAACACGCTTCCGCCGTGATCCACACCCTGCGCTTCGGCAACCATTACCGCGAAGCCGTCAAGGCCAAGAGCTACCTGAGCTTCACCAACAAGCGCGGCGGCCCAGGCACCTCGATTCAGATCCCGATGATGCAGAAGGACGACGAAGGCCTGCGTTCTCACTACATCACCCTGGAAATGCAGATCGAAGACGCCCCGCGCGCCGATGAAATCGTCGTGGTCCTGGGCGCCTCCGACGGCGGTCGCCTGCACCCGCGCATCGGCAACCGCTACATCGACCTGGAAGAACTGGCTGCCGAAAAAGCCAACGCTCAATAACAACAACCAAGACGGGCCGGGGCGTTGCGTGCAAGCGCCACGCCCGACCTTCAAGGAGCGCCCTCCATGATTCAGCCTGTCGCTGAACGTACACCGGCCGGAACCAGCTACCTGGTCCAAGGCCAGGGCCAACCTGTGGTGTTGATCCACGGCGTGGGCCTGAACAAAGAAATGTGGGGCGGGCAGTTCGTGGGCCTGGCCAACGACTATCGGGTCATCGCCTATGACATGCTCGGCCATGGCCAGAGCGCCCTGCCACCGCCCGACGTGGGCCTGGAAGGCTACGCCGACCAACTGGCCGAACTGCTCGATCACCTGCAGATTGCCCAAGCCACCGTGATTGGCTTCTCGATGGGTGGCCTGGTGGCGCGCGCATTCGCCCTTCACCACCCGCAGCGCCTTGCCGCGCTGGTGGTGCTCAACAGCGTGTTCAACCGCACCCCCGAGCAGAGCGCCGGCGTCATCGCCCGTGCCGCCCAGGCTGCGCAACAAGGCCCGGACGCCAACGTCGATGCCGCGCTCGACCGCTGGTTCAGCCGCGAATACAAAGCCGCCAACCCCGCGCAGGTCGCCGCCATCCGCCAGGTGCTGGCGAGCAACGATCCGCAGGGCTATCACACCACTTATGCGCTGTTCGCCACCCAAGACATGTATCGCGCCGACGACCTGGGCAGCATCCAGGTGCCGACGCTGATCGCCACCGGTGAACTCGACGCAGGCTCCACTCCGGCCATGACTCGCCAGCTTGCCGCGCGCATTCCTGGTGCGCAAAGCGTGGTCCTCGCCGAGCAACGGCATATGATGCCGGTGGAAGCGCCGCGGGAAGTCAACAAGATGCTTCTGGACTTCCTGGCGCAAGCCCGCACCCTTACCGAATCCGCCAAGGGGATTGTTGCATGACCCTCGTTCGTTTCCAGATGTGCATCGACGGCCAATGGCTCGATGCCCAGAGCGGCAAGACCTTCGACAGCCTCGACCCGGCTACCGCCAAGGCCTGGGCGCAACTGCCCGACGCCGGTGAGGCCGATGTCGAACTGGCCGTGCAGGCCGCCCAGCGTGCCTTCGACAGCAGAGCCTGGCGCAGCCTCACCGCGACCGCCCGAGGCAAGCTGCTGCGTCGCCTCGGCGATCTGATCGCCCAGAACAAAGAGCACCTCGCCCAGCTCGAAAGCCGCGACAACGGCAAGCTGATCCGCGAAACCCGCGGCCAGGTCGGCTACCTGCCGGAGTTCTTCCACTACACCGCAGGCCTGGCCGACAAGCTCGAAGGCGGCACCCTGCCGCTGGACAAGCCTGACCTGTTCGCCTACACCGTGCACGAGCCGATCGGCGTGGTGGCCGGGATCATCCCGTGGAACAGCCCACTGTACCTGACCGCGATCAAGCTGGCGCCGGCTCTGGCCGCCGGCAACACCATCGTGCTCAAGCCGTCCGAGCACGCCTCAGCGACCATTCTGGAGCTGGCCCGCCTGGCCCTAGAAGCCGGCTTCCCGGCTGGCGTGGTCAACGTGGTGACCGGCTACGGCCCAAGCACTGGCGCAGCGCTTACCCGCCATCCACTGGTGCGCAAGATCGCCTTCACCGGCGGTGCTGCCACCGCCCGCCATGTGGTGCGCAGCAGCGCCGAGAACTTCGCCAAGCTGTCCCTGGAGCTGGGTGGCAAGTCGCCAAACATCATCTTCGCCGACGCTGACTTGGACAGCGCCATCAACGGCGCCATAGCCGGCATCTATGCCGCCTCGGGACAAAGCTGCGTGGCAGGTTCGCGCTTGCTGGTGCAGGATGAGATCTTCGATGAGTTCGTCGAGCGCCTGATCGCCCGCGCCAAGCGCATTCGTATCGGTAATCCGCAGGACGATGCCAGCGAGATGGGCCCGATGGCCACCGCCCAGCAACTGGCCGTGGTCGAAGGCCTGGTTGCGGCCGCCAAGGCCGAAGGCGCCAAATTGCACATGGGTGGCAAGCGTGCCGAGGTCGAGGGGGACGGCTGGTTCTACGAGCCGACCCTGTTCGAGTGCGACAGCAACTCGATGACCATCATGCAGGAAGAGGTATTCGGCCCGGTCGCGGCGGTGATCCGCTTCAAGACCGAGGAAGAGGCCTTGGCAATCGCCAACGACTCCCAGTTCGGCCTGGCAGCCGGGATCTGGACCCGTGACCTGGGCCGTGCCCATCGCCTGGCCCGTGACGTACGCTCCGGCATCATCTGGGTCAACACCTACCGTGCCGTGTCGGCCATGGCGCCGATCGGTGGCTTCAAGAACAGCGGCTACGGCCGTGAGAGCGGCATCGACTCGGTGCTGGCTTATACCGAGCTGAAGACGGTGTGGATCAATCTCTCCACCGCGCCGATGCCCGACCCGTTCGTGATGCGCTAAGAGGTAACACGAGATGATCGAACCTGGCATCTACAAAGACGTGATGGGCTCCTTCCCGTCCGGCGTGACGGTGGTCACCACCCTCGATGCCGACGGCGCCATCGTCGGCATCACCGCCAGCGCGTTCAGCGCGCTGTCGATCGACCCGGCACTGGTGCTGTTCTGTCCCAACTACGCCTCCGACACCTACCCGATCCTGCGTGACAGCAAGCAGTTCGCCATTCACCTGCTGTCAGCCGACCAGACTGCTGAGGCTTACGCCTTCGCCGGTAAAGGCAAGGACAAGGCCAAAGGCATCGAATGGCACCTGAGCGAACTGGGCAACCCGTTGCTGAGCAAGGCCACGGCGATCATAGAGTGCGAACTGTGGCGTGAATACGACGGCGGCGACCACGCGATCATCGTTGGCGCGGTGAAGAACCTGGTGCTGCCAGCCGAGCCGGTGACGCCGATGGTCTACCACAAAGGCAAGCTAGGTGCCCTGCCACCTTTGGGTTAAGACCCCCAAGGAAGCGGTGTTGGCTTCTTCGCGGGTAAAGCCGCGCAGAAGCTCACACACATTCCCCTGTTTTCAGGGGCCGCGCCCACCCTCTCACCCTCGGTTGCGGCCCCCTTTTTCATTCGGAGCACGGCAATGAGCAACGAAAAGTACGACAAGGGCCTGCAGATCCGTACCCAGGTGCTGGGCGAGGAGTACGTCAACCGTTCGATCCAGAATGCCGACGACTTCACCAAGCCCTTGCAGGAGCTGGTCACCGAGTACTGCTGGGGCCACGTCTGGGGCCGCGAAGGCTTGTCGCTCAAAGAGCGCAGCATGATAAACTTGGCCATGATTTCCGCGCTCAACCGGCCCCACGAGCTCAAGCTGCACATTCGCGGCGCATTGCGCAATGGCCTGAGCCGTGAACAGATTCGCGAGATCCTGCTCCAGGTCGGCATTTATTGCGGCGTACCCGCGGCGGTGGACAGTTTCCGCCTGGCCCGCGAAGCGTTCGCCGAAGCCGATGCGGAGTCAACCCGTTAACAACGGGCTGTTCGAACCACTGCAAGGAGTGCCAGGTTCAAGGCACTCCGCGATGTTGGCGCAACAGCCTCATAAAGAGCGCACCTGATGAAACGCCAGCCACTCGACGACAGCTTCAAGGTCAACCGCAACCCCGTTACTCTGCGTGAAATCGTGCTCGACAAGCTGCGCGGCGCGATCATGAATTTCCACCTTCTACCAGGCGACCGCCTGGTAGAGCGCGACCTCTGCGACCGCCTTGGCGTGAGCCGCACCTCGGTGCGCGAAGCCCTGCGTCACCTGGAATCCGAAGGCCTGGTGGAATTCGCCGACGCCAAGGGCCCACGCGTTGCCATCATCACCCTGGAAGATGCCCGCGACATCTACGAGCTGCGCTGTGTACTCGAAGGCCTGATCGTGCAGCTGTTCACGCTCAACGCCAAGGCCAAGGACATCCGCGCCCTTGAGCGCGCCCTCGAGGTCAACCGCGAAGCCCTCGAAGAAGGCGAACTGCAGCAAGTGCTCGAGTCGGTACAAGGCTTCTACGACGTCCTGCTCGAAGGCTCCGGCAACCAGGTGGCGGCGCAACAGCTACGCCAGCTTCAGGCCCGCATCAGCTACCTGCGCGCCACTTCGGTGTCGCAAGAGAACCGCCGCGGCGCCAGCAACCGTGAGATGGAGAAGATTGTCGAGGCGATCAAGAGTGGCGACCCAGTGGTTGCCCACCAAGCTTCGGTCGACCACGTTCGCGCCGCCGCCAAGGTAGCGCTGGAATACCTGCGCCAGAAGCAGGACGACAACACCAAGGTGCGCGATATCGTCGAGCCCCTGGCCCTCAAGGAACCTCGCATAGGCCGCTGACCATGCCCACCGCCCCGCGCTACTGCCCGCACTGCACCACGGAACTGGCCCGGGGCGTTCCCACTGGCGACACCCACGAGCGCCTGCACTGCCCTGGCTGTGGCTACGTCCACTACATCAACCCGAAGATCATCGCCGGCTGCATCATCGAGCGCGAGGGCAAGTACCTGCTGTGCCAGCGTGCCATCCCTCCCCGTCCAGGCACCTGGACCTTGCCGGCCGGTTTCATGGAGGCCGGTGAAACCACCGAACAGGCGGCCCTGCGCGAAGTCTGGGAAGAAAGCGGCGTGCGCGCCGATATCGTCTCGCCTTATTCGATCTTCAGCGTGCCGAAGATCAGCGAGGTGTACATCATCTTCCGCGCCATCGCCACCGAAGAGACCGGCCAGTTCGGGCCCGAGACAATGGCTTACCAGTTCTTCGAGCCTGACGAGATTCCCTGGGACGACATCTACTACCCGGCGATCCGACAGATTCTCGAGCGTTACATCCTTGAACGGCAGGCGGGGGTGTATGGGATCTACATGGGTAATGACGATACCGGCAAAGTGCATTTCATGCGCTGAGCCGACAAAGGCGTGATCAACTGCCCAACTGCCCGGCAATCAACCCCACTGCGACCAGGATCATCACCCCCCCTGACACCCGCCCGACCATCCTGGCCGCGCCCGGACGGCTGCTCAGCACCGCCTTGGCGCCGTACCCCACCAGCGAATAGACCACCAGCGAACTGCACAGGTGCACCAGGCCCAGCAGCAGAATCTGCAACGGTACCGGCCAGCTCGATTGCGGGTCGGTGAACTGCGGCAGCAAGGCCAGGAACAACAGGAACACCTTGGGGTTCAGGCCGCTCACGCAAAAGCCCTTCAGTGCCCAGCGCTTGCCAGAGTCAGCAATACTGCTTTGCCCCGATTGCGGCACCGGTGGGCTGAGCAACAGATTGCCGCCCAGCCACAGCAAGTAGATGCAGCCGGCCAGCGTCAGCAACATCAAGGCCACGGGGTGCCCCGCCAGCACGGTACCAACACCCGCCGCCACCACCAGTGTGGCCATGAAATGCCCCGACAGCATTCCTGCTACCGCCGGCATCACCCAGCGCCCACGCATGCCCGCCGAGATGGCATATGCCCAGTCGGCTCCGGGGGTAATCACGAACAGCAACGACACGGCCCAGAACGCCATCAGCACACTCATAGCCACTTTAAACTTCCTTTGCACGCGGTAGGGGATGGACACAGCGTACGGGTTCCGCCAGGGGATTTTCTTTCGTATATTCCCCGCGGAACGTTATTTGGTGGAAGATTCTTCCCAATGGACAGAACAGACAGAAAGATACTTGCCGAACTGCAAAAAGACGGTCGGCTGTCGGTCACAGAGCTCGCCGACCGCGTCGGCCTGAGCCTGTCGCCATGCCACAGGCGGCTGAAGGCGCTGGAGGAGAACGGCGCGATTCTTGGCTATCACGCACGCTTGGCGCCCTCGGCCTTGGGGCTCAATTTCGCGGCATTGGTGTTCGTCACCTTGCGCGAAGTCACCCGCCAGCCCGTGGCCGATTTCGAAGGCGCACTGGGTGAAATTCCGCAGATCGTCGAGGCCCAGCGGTTGTTTGGCGACCCAGATTACTTGTTGCATGTGGTGGCCAAGGACCTGCCGGCGTTTCAGAAGCTGTACGACGAGCAATTGACCAGCATTCCCAATGTGAAACGGTTGAGTTCGACATTGGTGATGAAAGAGGTGATCCAGGATCGGCTGTTGCCGATGTAGGCGTTGCATCGGTCTCATCGCCGGCAAGCCGGCGATGAGACCAGAGCAGTCAGTGCAACAACATCAGTACTGCGCCTGCCCCGGTACCCAGGCAGTACCCGCCAGCGGCACCCGCGCCATGGCCGCTGCTTCCACCGTCAGCGCCACCAGGTCCTCAGGGTCAAGGTTGTGCAGGTGCGACTTGCCGCAGGCGCGGGCCATGGTCTGGGCTTCGAGCACCAGGACCCGCAGGTAGTTGGCCAGGCGACGACCGGCCTCCTCCGGGTTCAGGCGCTTGGCCAGCTCCGGGTCCTGCGTGGTGATACCCGCTGGGTCTCGGCCGTTCTGCCAGTCGTCGTAGAAGCCGGCAGCCGAGCCGATTTTTTTCAGTTCGGCATCCAGCCGTGGATGGTTGTCGCCCAGGGCGATCAGCGCGGCAGTCCCGATGGCCACGGCATCGGCGCCCAAGGCCATGGCTTTGGCCACGTCAGCACCATTGCGGATGCCTCCGGAGACAATCAGTTGAACCTGGCGGTGCATGCCCATTTCCTGCAGCGCCTGCACCGCTTGCGGGATGGCTGGCAGGATCGGGATACCCACGTGCTCAATGAACACTTCCTGGGTCGCTGCGGTACCGCCCTGCATGCCGTCGAGCACGATCACGTCCGCACCGGCCTTCACCGCCAGCTTCACGTCATAGTACGGTCGGCTGGCACCGATCTTGACGTAGATGGGCTTTTCCCAATCGGTGATCTCGCGCAGCTCGGCAATCTTGATCGCCAGGTCATCCGGTCCGGTCCAATCCGGGTGGCGGCAGGCGCTGCGCTGATCGACCCCGATCGGCAAGGTGCGCATACCGGCCACCCGCTCGGTCACTTTCATGCCCAGCAACATACCGCCGCCGCCAGGCTTGGCGCCCTGGCCAAGGACGATCTCGATGGCGTCGGCCTTGCGCAGGTCATCCGGGTTCATGCCATAGCGCGAAGGCAGGTACTGGTAGACAAGATGCTGCGACTGGCCGCGCTCTTCCGTGGTCATGCCGCCGTCACCGGTGGTGGTACTGGTACCGGCGATGGTGGCCCCACGGCCCAGAGCCTCCTTGGCGTTGGCTGACAACGCGCCGAAGCTCATGCCGGCGATGGTCACCGGGATTTTCAGGTGTATCGGCTTCTTGGCAAAACGGGTGCCCAGGACTACGTCCGTGCCGCATTTTTCGCGGTAGCCTTCCAACGGGTACCGCGACACGCTGGCGCCCAGCAGCAACAGATCGTCGAAATGCGGCACACGGCGCTTGGTGCCACCGCCACGAATGTCATAGATGCCGGTTTCGGCGGCGCGCTGGATTTCCTGGATGGTCAGGCGGTCGAAGGTGGCCGACTCACGCAGTACCGGGGTGGGTTGCTCGCTCATGATGGTGCTCCTGATTCAGTACGCGCTGGCGTTGTCGACTTTGAAGTTGTACAGCTGGCGAGCCGAGCCGTAGCGTTTGAAATCGGCGGCCTTGTGGTCGAGGCCGGCCTTGTTCAGCAGCTCTTGCAGCTCTTGCAGGTGTTCGGCGCGCATTTCCTTTTCGATGCAGTCAGAACCCAGCGACTGCACCGTGCCTTTGACGTAGATACGCACCTCATACAGTGAATCGCCCAGTGCATCGCCCGCATCGCCGCACACCACCAGGCGCCCGGCCTGGCCCATGAAGCAGCTCATATGGCCAATGCTGCCGCCGACGACGATGTCCACGCCCTTCATGGAAATGCCGCAACGCGCTCCGGCATCGCCCTCGATCACCAGCAAGCCGCCATGGGCAGTCGCGCCGGCTGCTTGCGAGGCGCTGCCCTTGACGCGCACGGAGCCGGACATCATGTTCTCGGCAACGCCCACGCCGACATTGCCGTGCACGGTAACGCTAGCCCTCTGGTTCATTCCGGCGCAGTAGTAGCCGGCATGGCCGTCGATGTCCACGGAAACGGCCTGGTTGATGCCTACAGCCAGGTTGTGCTTGCCGTCCGGGTGGCTGACCCGCCATTCACGGTCTTGCACCTCGCCGTGCAAGGCCTGGTTGAGCTCGCGCACCGAGGCGCTGGAAAGGTCGATGGTCTTCATGCAAGTGCTCCAGTGTTCGGTGAAAGGGTCAGGCGCTTTCGCGCTCCCAGACGTAGAGGGTGGCGGGTGCTGGTTCCCAGACCCTGGCCTTGTCGATGCCTGGCAGACTGGCCAGGGCCTGGTACTCCGAGGCCATGGCCACGTAGTCATCGGTCTCGGCCAGCACCGCCGGCTTGCAGGCGATCGGGTCGCGAATCACGGCAAAGCCGTTGCGGGTGCCGATGGCGAAAGTGAAGAAGCCATCCAGGTCCTCCAGCGCACCATCCAGGGCCTGGGCCAGGGTGTCGCCCTGGCGAAGGCGCCAGGTCAGGTAGCCGGCAGCCACCTCGGTGTCGTTGTCGGTCTCGAAGCTGATGCCTTCGCGCTTGAGCTCCTGGCGCAGACGGAAGTGGTTGGACAGCGAGCCGTTGTGCACCAGGCACAGGTCGGCGCCGGTGGAAAACGGGTGGCTGCCCTCCATGGTCACCGCGCTTTCGGTGGCCATGCGGGTATGACCAATGATGTGGCTGCCCTTCATGGTGGCCAGGCCGAAACGGCTGGAAATCTCCGCCGGTAGGCCCATGCCCTTGAGAATCTCGATGCTCCGCCCAGCGCTCATGATGCGCACGTTCGGCGCCAGCTCGACCAGTGCCTGGCGCACGGCGGCCTCGCTGCTGTGTACCTTCAACACGGCGGCACTGGCGTTCTGGAACCAGTCCAGCGAGCAGCCAAGACGCCCTTCCAGCTCGCCCATCAGGGCGGTCCAGGGGTAGTCGATGTCGCTGGCCTGCAAGGTCAACTTAACCCAACCCTCGGCCACTTCGTCGCCATAGATGGCAAAGCCGGCACTGTCGGGGCCGCGATCGGTCATGGCTTGCAGCATGGGTTCGAACAGCTTGCCGAGTTGGGCCTCCAGCTCGGGCTTTTTCAGGTACAGACCTACGATTCCACACATGGTGATACTCCTTACAAGGCAGTGGGCGACCGCGCTCGCTGTAGCCGCCCAGGGGATTGGGGGCGGTCAGAAGAACTCGGTGTAACGCTGGATTTCCCAGTCGGAGACATGGCGGCTGTATTCCACCCACTCCATGCGCTTGAGCTTGATGAACTCGTCGACGATCTCGGCACCCAACACCTCGCGGAACAGCGGGTCGGCCTCCAGGGCGTCGGCGGCTTCCTTGAGCGACTGCGGCAGGGTCTTGATGCCGCGGTCGGCGATCTCTTCGAGGCTGAGGTTGTAGAGGTTCTCGTTGCACATCTCGCCCGGCTCCAACTGCCGGTCGATACCATCCAGGCCGGCGGCGATGATCGCGGCGGTGACCAGATAAGGGTTGCAGCCCGCGTCCGGCAGGCGAAACTCCAGGCGCCCGTAAGGAATGCGCACCATGGCCGAGCGATTGTTGGCGCCGTAGGCGACGAAAGCCGGAGCCCAGGTGGCGCCAGACAGCGAACGGCCCACCACCAGGCGCTTGTACGAGTTGACCGTTGGCGCGGCGAAGGCACACAGGGCCGGCCCATGGGCCAATAGGCCGGCGGCGAAGTGGTAGGCCAGCTTGGACAGTCCCATGCCGCTGCTGTCGGAGGGATCGTGGAACAGGTTCTTGTTGGTGCTGCTGGCCAGCGACAGGTGAAAGTGCATGCCATTGCCCGCACGCTTGGGGTCAGGTTTGGGCATGAACGAGCAGATCATCCCCAGGTCGTTGGCGATCTCGCCGGCGGCCATGCGGAAGAACGTGAAACGGTCGGCCGACTCCATGGCATCGGAATAGGTGTAGTTGATCTCGAACTGGCCGTTGGCATCCTCGTGGTCTATCTGGTAGATGTCGAAGCCGACCGGCTGCAGGGCCTCGGTCAGGCGCTCGAGGAACAGCCGCGAACGCGACAAGCCTTTGTAGTCGTAGCAAGGTTTGTCGAGGTTGTCCGAGGCATCCACCAACTGCAGCTTGCCGCTTTCGTCCCGACGAAACAGGCTGAACTCCGGTTCAAGGCCAGTGTTCAGGGTCCAGCCTTTGTCGGCCAGGCGCTGTACCTGTTGTTGCAGCACGTAGCGGCTGTCGTAAGGCCAGGGTTGGCCATTGACGTGACCGACGCACACCACGCGACCATAGCCGGGCTGCCAAGGCACCGGGATCAGTGTGGACAGATCACCACGGGCCATGAAGTCCGGACCATGGGGTTCCATGCCCATACCGCAGATGGCGAACCCGGCGAAGCCGGCGCCCTCCTCGGCCACCATCTTCAGGCCCGATACCGGCACCGATTTGGTTTTCGCCGAGCCATGGATATCGACGAATTGGGCCAACACGTACTTGATGCCGTGTTGATCGAGGGTGCGCTGGGTTTCTGCTGGCAACATGGGTTGAACACTCCTGGGTAAGGGGGCAAGGCATGGTGGACCTGCATGTAATTCCGCACGGGAAATTTACTTTCCTATCAGGAATGCAACAGCCTTGCCAACTTTTTGCCAGGAGTGCCCCTGTCGCCAGCAAGCCGGCGCTTGGGGTAATGCTTTACCCGTGCAGGCGCCGGCTTGTCGACGATGAAGCCAGTCCGGCCATGGGGCAGTTTTTCTTTTATATATGTGGGAAACTAGTTTTCACCCGAGGAAAGAGGCGTCTGCTGCAGCCTCACCCTGCGCTTTCCCAGTGCGAAATCTTTATTCCTGAACTGAAACAGTGCAACGCGTGAAAGGAAACGTGATGTTGACCGAGACCGAACCCCGCCTCCGCCTTGAGCAGTACCTGGGCCTGCAGATCAAGCGCCAGCGCCAGGCCCAGTCCCTCAAGCTCGCCGATGTGGCGCGCATCGCCGGCATCAGCCAAGGCATGCTGAGCAAGATCGAGAACGCCCAAGTGTCCACCAGCCTCGACACGCTCAGTCGCCTGTGCGACGTGCTGGGTATGCCGATGGCAAAGCTGTTCAGCCAATATGACCAGCCCGACGGCAATGCCTTGCTGGTGAAGGCCGGCGAAGGATTGGAGGTGGTTCGCCGCGGGACCGAAAAAGGCCACACCTACCATCTGCTCAATCACGCCAGGGGGCCGAAAAAAAACTTCGAGGCGTACATGGTGACCATGGACGACGCCAGTGAAGAATTCCCGACCTTCGCTCACCCCGGCACCGAGTTCCTCCACTTGCTGGAGGGCGAGCTGGTGTATCGCCACGGCAACCAGCTCTATCACATGCAGGCCGGTGACAGCCTGACCTTCGACGGCGAGACCCCGCACGGCCCCGAGCAGCTGGTGCAAGTACCCATCCGCCTGTTGTCGATCATGAATTACGCAGACGAGTGACACGGCGCAGCCAGGCCACAACCGATGTCGCGATCGGATAAACACCTGGGCGATGCGCTTACCTTGCGCAACCCGCCGGTGCTGGGCCTGAGCGGTGCCCTCTGGCTATCCCCCGGGTAACCTTCTTCATCGCCATGGTCGAGCGCGGCGGCCAGTGTATCGGTGCGGTGCAAGGTTCGCCGCTGAGTGTCCCGGCAGGTGTCAGGCGCACTCGCTTTCCAGGTTAACGCCGCCTGGGGGGTGGCGTGGGGGCGTCTGGTGGTGAATAGCTTTGCAGCATCTTGTCAAATTGGTCAATTTCCCGTCGAAGACGCACATCCCAAATTGCTTTGGCGACTTCAGGCCATGCAGACTCTGCAAGTTGCGCTCTAGGGTGCTGAACAGCAGGAAGAGAAAACCCTCCAAAATCTGCTTTACTGACTTCACGAGATTTATAATTCCTGAGCCCACGTGCGGGCTGAAACGCTCCAACACCCAATACGTAGGTATCCTTTTTTACCTCATAGTTACCAGCCGGCAGATGAAAAATAGGTGACCCATACACAAAATTCACTGAAAAATCATCAGCAGCAAAGTTGTACGTTAAATCAAACCTACTGTAACCGTAGTGCGGAACCTCGTGTTTATATATCCGTGCAACTACTGTTTCCCTTTCCATGGGCCATCCAGTCATTCCCTTAGCCTGTTGCCTGAAGTTCGCGAGCTGTGGATACAAGCTTGGTCGAAGATTCGCGCTTTTCAGAACGCTGATATCCAAGCGCTTTTGAGGATTCGCTTGCCTTCCGACGCCGCTCCTGCTGAGCCCTGAAGGGTCGACGTAATTCACTGGATCGCCAGCGCAGTAGGCATAGGCATTTACACCGCCGCTACCAAACGGGCTCAAGACGTCGGGGCTGACAAAACGACCCAGTGAGGGATCGTACATCCGCCGCCCCATACCCAGCAGATAACAGCCACTGAGTGTGTCCTGCCATTGGCCCGCAAAACCAACACGCGATGAACATTGGGAACTGACGGACACACCATAGGGCGTGTAGGCCAGGTCATGGCACTGACGGTTGTGGCAGCTGGCACTGCGAAAACAACGATCCATCGTGAATCACCCCGCGCCTGACGGAAGGGCCACTTTAAAGAGAAAGCCATGGCCTGAACACTGGCAGTTTTAACAGGCCACTTGGCTGACGCGTCAATTCCCCCCGACGCTATACCGCCCCGGCAATAAACTTCGATCACAAAGCCGGTAATTGGCGGCCAACACAGTCAACCCGACGCTTGCAGGCCAATACATAATTCCAGAAACCGCGCCGCCGCCCGCGACGGGGAGGCGGCATGCGGGACCAGAATGGAAAACCGCCGCACCAACGCCTGCGGCACAACCTGCAACCGGTGCAACGCGCCATCCTCGTGACGGATCGACATCGCCGACACGAAACCGATCCCCATCCCGGCCCGCACCGCCTCCTTCACCCCTTCCACCCCGGCAATCTCCAGCGCCACACGCATCGCCACGCCGCTGCGGGCAAATGCCCGCTCGACGATCTGTCGCACACCCGAGCCGCTCTCGCGCAGCACCAGTGGGTAGGCCCCTAGCGCCGCCAGCGTTTGCTGGTCACTGCCAGCCAGCGGATGCCCACGCGGCACGATGGCGACGATCTCGTCTTCCCGCCACGCCGTCACCACCGTGCCCAATGGCAGCTCCTGTCCCGGCGGCCCTTCGATCAGGGCGATGTCGACGCTGTCGAGCGCGGCGACGATCTCCGCCGTGTTGCCGTTGGAAGTGCTCACCAGCACCTCCGGGTAGCGAGCATGGAAATCGGCAATTAGGTACGGCAGCAGGTAGCTGGCAGGCGTGGTGCTGGCGCCGATGCGCAAGGTACCGCGCTCCAGCCCACGCATGGCCTCGCGCAATGCCTGGGCCTGACGAAACGTTTCGCGCAGGCGCTCAGCATGGGCCAGCAACTGCTCCCCGGCAGCTGTCAGCCGCACACCCCGGCCGGCGCGCTGATAGAGAGGTTCGCCAAAGGCCTCCTGCAGCAACTTGAGCTGGCCAGACACCGCCGGCTGCGACAGGTGCAGCGCCTGGGCCGCATGGCTGATGTTGCCGTGTTCCGCAACCGTGGCGAACGTTATCAGTTGTTCTGGGGTCATGAGAATAAAATATCAGCTAAACGGATATTTTCCATTCTAAATTACGATTTTTTATAAGCTTATAACCAGATTAACGTAGGTCATGTCGAAACACCTTTCCGGAGGACTCACATGGCCACGGTTCCGTCCCACCCTGCCTTTGCTCCTACCCTCGCCACCCGAGGGCGGCTCAATGGCGTTCTGTTCGTCGCGCTATTCGCGCTTGCGGTCACCCAGTTGGCCGGCCTGCCTGCCATCGCCAATCTTGGCATCAGCCCGCTGATCGTCGGCATCGTCGCAGGTGCCCTGTATGGCAACGCGCTGCGCCATGGCGTGCCTGACAGTTGGGCGGCAGGTATCAACTTTTCTGCTCGCCAGCTGCTGCGAATTGCCGTGGCATTCTTTGGTCTACGGGTCAGTCTGCAGGAAATCGCCGAGGTCGGTTGGTCGGGGTTGACGGTGTCGCTGCTGATTGTCGTCAGCACCCTGCTGATCGGCCTCTGGTGCGGCATGAAACTGCTCAAGCTGGACCGCGATACCGCGCTGCTTACTGCCGCGGGCAGCGCGATCTGCGGCGCCGCCGCCGTACTGGCGTTCGAATCCGCCCTGCGCAGCGCCCCGCACAAAAGCGCCATGGCCGTCGGCAGCGTGGTGTTGTTCGGCACCCTGTCGATGTTTCTCTACCCGTTGGCGATCAATGCTGGCTGGATCCCGCTCGACACCCTCGGTGCCGGCCTGTTCCTCGGCGGCACCGTCCATGAAGTTGCCCAGGTGGTGGGCGCCGCCAGCAACATCAGCTCAGAGGCCACGCACATCGCTACCATCGTCAAGATGACCCGGGTCATGCTGCTGGTCCCCGTGTTGCTGGTAGTGGGTGTGTGGATCAGCCGCTCGCGCAAGGCCGGCCAGGTGCACGGCAACGGGCGCATCGCCATGCCTTGGTTCGCCTTCGGTTTCCTCGCGCTGGTGCTGGTGAATTCGCTGCAGGTCCTGCCAAGCGGGCTGATCCAGACGGTCAACAGCCTCGACACCTTCGCCCTGACCATGGCCATGACCGCTCTGGGCATGGAAACCCGCTTGAGCCAGATTCGCCAGGCCGGCCCCCGGGCGTTGGCCACCGGCGCGATCCTCAACCTGTGGCTGGTCGGGGGTGGCCTGGCCATTACCCTGGGGGTGCAAAAGCTGTTCGGATGAGCGGTTGACGTGGCATGGCCCTCTTCGCGGGTAAACCCGCGAAGAGGGCCATGCCACGTCAAGATTTTATTGACCCCTCTCGTTGCCAGGTGAAATTGTCGGTATGGTGGTGTCAAAGAAGGATGTTTTACCTGCACAGGAAAGACTTAGATGCCCCAACGCAATGTCATCAATGCATCCGTCAGCCCCAAAGGCAGCCTGGAAACGCTGTCGCAACGTGAAGTCCAACAACTGAGTGAAGTCGGTACCGGTAGCCTCTACACCCTATTCCGCCAGTGCGCCCTGGCCATCCTCAACACCGGCGCCCATGTCGACAATGCCAAGACCATACTTGAGGCCTACCAAGACTTCGAGGTCCGTATTCACCAGCAAGACCGCGGCGTACGCCTGGAGCTGCTCAATGCCCCGGCCGATGCCTTCGTCGATGGCGAAATGATCGCCAGCACCCGTGAAATGCTGTTCTGCGCCCTGCGCGATATCGTCTACACCGAAAGCGAGCTGGCCAGCCAGCGCATCGATCTGGAAAGCTCCCAAGGCATCACCGACTACGTCTTCCACCTGCTGCGCAACGCACGCACCCTGCGTCCGGGCGTCGAGCCCAAAATGGTCGTGTGCTGGGGCGGTCACTCGATCAGCAGCGAGGAGTACCAGTACACCAAGAAGGTCGGCCACGAGCTGGGCCTGCGCAAGCTGGACGTCTGCACCGGCTGCGGGCCGGGTGTGATGAAGGGCCCGATGAAAGGTGCCACCATTGCCCACGCCAAGCAGCGCATGCACGGCAGCCGTTACCTGGGCCTGACCGAGCCGGGCATCATCGCCGCCGAGGCGCCCAACCCGATCGTCAACGAATTGGTGATCCTGCCGGACATCGAGAAGCGCCTGGAAGCCTTCGTCCGTGTCGGCCACGGCATCATCATCTTCCCCGGCGGTGCCGGTACTGCAGAAGAGTTCCTGTACCTGCTGGGCATCCTCATGCACCCGGACAACAAGGACCTGCCGTTCCCGGTCATTCTCACCGGCCCACGCAGTGCCGAACCCTACCTGCAGCAGTTGCACCAGTTCGTCGGCTCGACCCTCGGCGAAGCCGCTCACCGCCTGTACAAGATCATCATCGACGACCCGGCCGAGGTGGCCCGGCACATGGTCGAGGGCCTCAAGGAGGTCAAGCAGTTCCGCCGCGAGCGAAACGACGCATTCCACTTCAACTGGTTGCTGAAGATCGAGGAGAGCTTCCAGCGTCCATTCGACCCTACTCACCAGAACATGGCGGATCTGGACCTGCGCCGGGAGCTGCCGCCCCATGAGCTGGCGGCCAACCTACGCCGGGCGTTTTCCGGGATCGTAGCCGGCAACGTCAAGGACAAGGGCATTCGCCTGATCGAGGAACACGGGCCGTACCAGATTCGCGGCGACCGCGCCGTGATGGACCCATTGGGTCGTCTGTTGCAGGCGTTCGTCGACCAGCACCGAATGAAACTGCCCGGCGGCGCGGCCTACGTGCCATGCTACCAGGTAGTGGCCTGACCCACGGCCGATGGCGACCAGCCGAGCAGGCGCTACACCGTGCGGTCAACCAACCGAATGCTGTTACGCCCACCCCGCTTGGACTGATACAACGCCACATCACCTTGTTCGATCAGCGCGGCCAGACTGACTGGCGGCTGGTCGAACAGGTTGGCACCGATGCTCAGGGTCACCGCCTCAGGTGTTGGCAGGTTCTGCGCCGCCGCCTCCCGAAACTGCTCCCGCAATCGACCACCCAACGCCTCCACGCGCTCACGACTGGCATCGCTGAGCAGAATGACGAACTCATCGCCCCCCAGCCGGGCGGCCAGCGAACGCTCTGGTAGCAGCGCACGAATCATTTCGCTCAGGGTAACCAGCAGGCGATCACCAGCTGCATGACCATGCAGGTCGTTGACCAGCTTGAAATTGTCGATATCGATCAGCAGCAAGGCCCCCGGTCGCGCCGGGCTGACATCCTTGAACAGGTGGGTTGCACGCACTTCCAGTGCACGGCGGTTGTACAGGGCCGTCAGTGGGTCGCGCGCGGCCAGTCGGGCAATACGTTCTTCGCGCCTGTAGCGCACGGTGCCCGTCATCGACAAGGCGATCAGCATGATCGCCATTGCCCCCTCGACCAGGGAAATCTGGATGATCAGCCCGCCGAAGGTGGCCAGGTCGATCAAGGTGCCCGGCATGATCGCGATGACCGCCTTGGCGACGTAGAACAGCCCATGGATGAGCAACACATAGCGCAGTTGCACCGCACCCACGCTCAATGATTTGCCATGCGGGCGCAGCAGGAAGCTGGCCCAGAGCGTCAACAGCGACACCAGCAGCGAGTTGACCATCAGCATGACCTTTGACCACTGCGGCCCCACGGGGAGCAGCAGCAAGGCGAACCACGCCAGCACGATCAGCAGCCATGCTTTGGACCACCGCGCCTGGGTGAAATGCATTACCCCGGCCAGGAAGAACGCGTGGGCGACCACCAGCAAGCCGTTGGCGAACCAGATCCCGATCAGCAGCAGGCCGACTCCCCGCAGCAAGGCCAAGGTGGAACCGACGGTGATCGTGGCGAACCCGGCACTCCAGAACAGCAAAGAAGGTTCGCGAACGCTACGCCACTCGATTGCCAGGTACAAGGCAGCCGCGGCGGCCAGGGCGATCGAAATGGTCAGCATCGTAGGAGGGTCAAGCGCCATGATACGGATTGGCCTATCTGGTTAACGTGAAAGCCGCTGATTGTATGCGCTTGTCATGGCTTTTCAGAGGGGGCACATTCATTTGAATATGCCGCCTTCAGGTTAACCTGGACGCTGGCCCGTCCTCACAACACGCGCTTGATCAAAGGCTCCAATCGACTGTAGCGCAGCCTGCGCAAAAACCTGCGCACTTCCTTGGGATGTTCGGCCTGGATACCCAGTTCTTCTGCCGAGGCAATCTTCGGTGCATGGTGGCGCAACGACTCAAGCTCGGATGCCCGAGGTACCAGCCAGTGCCCTTGCGGGTCGTCGATCAGCAAACCGTTTTCCAGGTCCAGGTTGAACCCGCGCGGGTTGAGATTGTTGCCGGTCAGCAGTGAATAACGCTGGTCGATCCACAGCCCTTTGGCATGGAAGGTATGCCCTGGATCGTTCCACACCCGCACCACCAGCTGACCACTGGCGATGGCGCCATCGCGACGGCGGGCGAAGGTCCGAAGATTGTCTTCATACAGGTAGGGCAAGGCACCGCTGGCACTGAACGGCTCACCGGGCGTGATATAGAAGTCGTTGGCCGTTCGGTGACCGACGATCAGCTCGATGCGCACGCCGCGTTCCAAGGCATGGTCGATCTCGCGCATCAGTACCCGTGGCGGGTTGAAGTACGGCGTGCTGATGATGATCTGTGATCGGGCGGTGGCCAACAGCGTGCAAAGTGTTCGGTTGAGCAGGTTGCCACGCCCAACGCCGAGCAGCGGAATCACCCGCACACCCTCCCCCTGCTGCGCTGCTGGCACTTCATAGGCCATGCGCCGCAAGCGAGCCCGCAGGCGCCGGATATCGGCGCGCAGGCCACGGTTCACTGGCGGAGCCGGCAGGTCCAGGCGCGGCGTGGCGGTATGATGCAGCAGGCGTCGAACCAGATCGACCACGGCATCGGCCAACGCCGGCGAGTTAAACAGATGGTAGCGGTCCAGGCGATAGCGGTCGAATCGATGCAGATAGACGTTATTCAAGCTGGCGCCGGTATAGATCACGCAATCGTCGATGACGCTGCCTTTCAGGTGCAACACGCCGAACAGCTCGCGGGTTTGCACCGGGACGCCGTGAATCACCACATCCAACCCGCGCAACTGGCGCTGGGCCTGGTACCACGCGGCATTGCCCGGCTGGCGCCCTGCCCCCAGGAGGCCGCGCCGGGCCCGGAACCAGTCGACCACGATGACGATCTCAAGCCCCGGCCGCGCGGCTTTGGCCTGGTACAGCGCGTCGAGTACCTCCTGGCCGGCCTCGTCCTCCTGCAGGTACAACGCGACGATGACGATGCGCCGGGTGGCCGCCTTGATGCGCTCCAGCAGGCAGGCCCGATAGGCTGCGGCATCGGGCAGTACCTGGATCGACTCGGCGGGCATGAAGACACCTGGCAGCGCAGCCAGCATGGAATCGGGTTTCACCAACGTTCACCTTTTCTGTGCAATCAGGTCCATTCCTGGTCGCTGTACGCGGGGTGTAAGATCGACCCGGCAACGACCCATAACTACAAGAAACACATGAGGCTTCAATTTTTCACTGCCCCTGACGAATTACGCCTCAGCTTGCACAGGAAGATCGCAATGGTCCACCCCGCTTCAACGATTGGTACGCCGTCCACGACCAGAACGTTCGGATTCCTGGTCTTGCCGAACTTCACCACCATCGGCCTGGCCTCGGCGGTGGAGACCTTGCGCATGGCCAACTTGGCAGCCCGCCGCACCTTGTTCCGCACCGTCCTGATCGCAGCCAGCGATGCCCCGGTCATGGCCAGCAATGGCATGCGCGTCTTGCCTGACCATAGCATCGCCAACAGCCCGGCGCTGGATGCCCTGTTCGTGGTGGGCGCCAACCCCATCGATCGAGGGCGCGAGAGCAATCGACCACTCATCGACTGGCTGCGTCAACTGGCGCGACAACGGCTGCCGCTGGGCGGTATCTGTACCGGCAGCTACCTGCTCGCGCGGGCCGACCTGCTCAAAGGCTACCGCTGCACCATCCACTGGGAAGACCTACAGACCCTGCAGGAGCAGTTTCCCGGCATCGTCATCTCCAGCCAGCTGTTCGAGCTCGACCGCGACCGCTATACCTGCTCCGGCGGTGTGGCCGCCATGGACATGATGCTGCAGCTGGTGGCCCGTGAAGCCGGTGGGCAGGACATCGCCGCCAAGGCCGCCGAGCTGCTGCTGTGCGACCGGGTACGCGGTGAGCGGGAACGTCAGCGGGTGCCCTTGCGCACTCTGCTGGGCAGCGCACAGCCCAAGCTCAGCCAGGTGGTGGCGATCATGGAGGCGAATCTTGAGGAGCCGCTGGGCCTGGAGGAACTGGCCAGCCTCAACGAGGTGACCGTCCGCCAGCTTGAGCGTTTGTTCCACAAGTACCTGCAGCGCACGCCTAGCCAGTACTACCTGGAATTGCGCCTGTCGCGGGCGCGGGAGTTGCTGCTGCGCAGCAATGTGCAGGTGCGGGAAGTGGCGTTGGCCTGCGGGTTCAGCTCGCCGGCGCATTTTTCCAAGAGCTATAGCCGGTTCTTTGGCTTGTCGCCGTTGGGCGAACGGCGACAGGCTTCGTTGCACTGACAGCCTGATCGCCGGCAAGCCGGCGCCTGGCGGGTTCGGCTTGCGCTGCGTAGTAACCGGCTCGCCGCCCATCAGGCGCGTATCGACGGCTCAGTCCTTCAAGGCCGCATGCGCCGTTTCCCGGCACATCAGCATCGCCACCAACGCCACCAGCGCTGCAGCCAGCAGATACCCCGCTGGGGCCAGCTTGTTGCCCGTCAGTTGAATCAACCAGGTGGCGATGAACGGAGCCGTGCCGCCGAACAGCGCATTGGCCACGTTGAAACACAAGGCAAAGCCACTGAAGCGAACCCGGGTGGGGAAGATTTCCGCCAGCAGACACGGCAGCGTTCCATCATTCATCGCCAGCATCGCTCCGAACAGAATCTGGATCGCCAGGATCACCAGCAGCGGCTGGCCCTCGAGCAACTTGAACAGCGGAATGGTGAGCCCCAGGAACAACAGCGAAGCCACTACCAGCATGGTCTTGCGGCCAAAGTGGTCGGACAGCCGTCCCATCAGGAAAATCAGGCCGATGTAGGTCGCCAGCGACACGGTCGAGGCGATGAACGAATCCCGCTCGCTCATGCCCATCTCGGTGGACAGGTAGGTTGGCATGTAGCTCAGCAGCAGGTAGAAGGCCACGGCATTCAGGCAGGTCACGCCGATGCCAATGGCCAGGCTACGACGGTGCCGGGACAGCAATTCGCGAATCGGTGCCGGGGTCATGCAGGCCTTGCTCTCCAGACGCTGTTCCATTTCCAGGAACTTGGGCGTGTCCTGCAGGCTCATGCGGATGTAGCGGCCGACCAGGCCAAAGGGGGCGGCCAGCAGGAACGGCAGGCGCCATCCCCAACTGTGCAGGTCTTCGGTACTGAGCACTTCGTGCAGCACCGCCACGAAGGTCGCACCGAACAACAGCCCCGCCGCGGTACTGGCCGGCACGATACTGGTGTAGAGCCCGCGCCGCCCGGGTGGCGCGTATTCAGCCAGAAACGCCGAAGCCCCGGCATACTCGCCTGAGGCGGAGAAGCCCTGGACCAGGCGAATGAGCAACAGCAGGGATGGCGCCCACAGGCCGATTTGCCCATAGCCCGGCAGCAGGCCGATGCAGAATGTCGAGATCGACATGATCAGGATCGACAGTGACAGCGCATTGCGTCGCCCATGGCGGTCACCAAAATGTCCCCACACCACGCCGCCCAGAGGGCGGACCAGAAAGGACAGGGCAAATACCGCGAAGGTTGCCAACAGGCCGGTAGTCTTGTCGGTCTGGGGGAAAAAGGTCGCAGCGATGATGGTGGCCAGGTAACCGTAGGCGGCGTAGTCGAACCACTCGACGAAGTTGCCCATGAAGCTGGCGCGGGCGGCCTTGCGCAAGGCCTGGCGCTCGGCGCTCTGGCTAGCGGCGTCGAGTGTGGATGCATTCAGGGTGGTGCTGGACATGACGGGTACCCTCTGATTCTTCTAATTGGAGGCAGGGTCTGATGGTCATTCAGTGATGTTCTTGTTGTATGCCTCGGCCGCCTCGCCGGCAAGCCAGCGTCCACGGGTACTGGCAGCTGTTGAGCACACTGCCTGACCGGTGGGCGCGGGTTCACCCGCGAAGCGACCGACATCGGTCCTTACTTGCGAACGATGTTGTGCTCTGGCCCATACGGGAACTTGGTGATGTTCTCGGCGCCATGCTCGTTGACGATGAGGATATCGTGCTCGCGATACCCGCCTGCCCCCGGTCGCCCTTCCGGCAGCATGATCATCGGCTCGATCGACACCACCATCCCCGGTTCCAGCACCGTGTCGATGTCCTCGCGCAGCTCCAGCCCGGCTTCGCGGCCATAGTAGTGGCTGAGGGTACCGAACGAGTGGCCGTAACCGAAGGTGCGGTACTGCAACAGGTCATGCCGCAGGAAGATCTCGTTCAACTCGCGGGCGATATCGCAGCAGCGCATGCCTGGGCGCACCAGCTTCAGTCCCGCCTCGTGCACTTCCACGTTGGCCTGCCAGAGGCGCAGGTATTCGTCCGGGCAGTGGTCCAGGAACAGCGTGCGCTCCAGCGCCGTGTAGTAGCCGGCGATCATCGGGAAGCAGTTGAGGCTGAGAATGTCGCCTTTGTTGACCCTGCGGCTGGTTACCGGATTGTGAGCACCGTCGGTGTTGAGCCCGGACTGGAACCAGGTCCAGGTGTCCATCAATTCGGCATCGGGGAAACTTCTGGCAATCTCGCGCACCATGGCCTGGGTGGCATGCAGCGCCACTTCGTACTCCGGTGCCTGGTCGCGCAATGCTTCGACGACCGCCGCACCACCGATGTCGGCCACCCGTGCGCCGTGGCGAATTAGCGCCTGTTCCTCGGCGGATTTGATCATGCGCATGCGCATGCAGGGAGCACCGATGTCCAGCAACTCGGCCTTGGGGTAGCAGGCGGCGAGCTTGGCGTGGTTCTGCAGGTTGAGGTGGTCGTACTCCACGCCGATGCGCGACGCCAGTGGCAGGGCCTGCTGGATGGCGACGTAGAAGTTGTCGCGCTGCCAGTCGGTGTAGACGATGTTGTCGGTGCCTACGGTGCGGCGCCAGGGTTGGCCGCCGTCGATATTGGCGCTGATCGACACCACCTTGTCCTGGGTGATCACCAGCGCATAAGGACGACCAAACGAGCAATACAGGAAGTCGCTGTAATAGTTGACGTTGTGGTAGGAGGTGAAGATCGCGGCTTCGATGTCGTGCTCGGCCATGTAGGCGCGCAGACGGGCGTGGCGAGCGGCGTATTCCTGGGCGCTGAAGGTGGGCTGCACCTTCTCGCCGTTACGAATCCTCAGGGTCTTGGGCATTTGCATGGTCGGTATTCCTTGTGGTTGTGAGCACGCTGTTCAGGCCGGCCGCCTGGGAAGCATTGCAACAGAACGCTCGGGAACGCTTTTGTATCTATCCGACCTGGAATTGGCGCTATGGCCGTCGACAAGCCGAAGCTCGAATGCCTCGGCTTGTCGAATCGGCGGTTACAACGCTGGGAACGCCTTGATGAGGTTTTGCTGGATATCGCCAAGTCCTGGGCGAAGATAATCGCCCATGCAGCTTTCGACAGACCAATTAGCGTCCTGCAAGATCTGGTCGGGCGTTATCGGTGCGGGGTCAACGATGCCGAAGGCTGAGTAGTAGTCCTGGAACTTGAACTCCCAGTTGGCATTTCTTTCCATGGCCATCCATTTATTGGGCACGCCGTAGGAATCTGCAACGATCAGCCCATGCAGACTGGTGGACAGCACGAACTCACAGGAGGCTATCTCGGACAACACCTGTTTTACTGGCGAATACACATCAATGACCTTCGAACCCGGCAGGTGCTGTAAGAGCGCCTTGATGACGGGAGCAGCACGGTGATTGATATGTGGAATGATGCCGATGCGGGTGTGCTTGTGCAGTGGCCTGTTGACCAGTGAAGACGAAAGCAGCCCAGGATCGCCCAGCACAGGCTGGCGTTTCAAACCCTGGATACGCGATGCGCATTTCTGCCCACGTACCGCGTGGTAGTAGTGCCGACTCGAGAACAGATCCTGCGCGTCTGCGGTGCCTGCCCCCCAGATGTGCAGCTTGCGTGGAAAGCCCCAGATCCTGGCTTTCTTCTCGCGCCCCAAGACACTGCCAATGGCAATGAGTTCGGCGGATTTTATCGGCGAATGTTCGACTTTCTTGCCGGATACGAACTCGACGATATCGGCAGAGAGGTAGTCTCCGAAGTTTTGACGGTTCGGGTCTTTACGCCCGCTACCGCGACACCAATACAGCTTGATACGACCCACACACACCACCTGGTTACAATCAGGGAACACACTTCCCCAAAGCCTTCCTTGACGCCGCGGCGATCTATAACCGCCCACGCCCCCAATAAACGCCAATGGAACGAACAGCTGTCAGACAGCCACCTATGCACGCGAAAAAAGGGCCGCATGATAGCGCACCCTTGCTGCGATTACTGCCTGCGTCTTATGGGGAAGCATGCACTAACAGCAAACTTCCGTCGGCAGATTGGAAGGGGGAATGACTGATGTTTCAGGAAACCCAGGGGTGAGTCGCCCTCCGGCAAAACATCGCAACCGGAGGGTAACTCGAGGCCTGTCGCATCAGGCCTTGGGGAGGGGACTCAACGCGGCAAGTCGAAGCGGTCGAGTTCCATCACTTTGGCCCAGGCCGCGACGAAGTCCTTGACGAACTTGGCGCTGCCATCGCTGCTGCCGTACACCTCGCTCAAGGCTCGCAGTTGGGCATGGGAGCCGAACACCAGGTCAACCCGGGTGCCGGTCCACTTCACTTGCCCGGTCTTGCGATCGCGCCCCTCGAAGGTGTCGTTGTCGGCCGAGGTCGACTTCCATTCCACGCCCATGTCCAGCAGGTTACGGAAGAAGTCGTTGCTCAGGCTGCCGGGCTTGTTGGTGAACACCCCATGCTTTGAACCACCATGGTTGGCCCCCAGCACACGCAAGCCGCCGATCAGCACCGTCAGCTCTGGAGCGGTGAGGGTCAGCAACTGCGCCTTGTCCAGCAGCAATTTCTCGGCCTTGACGCTGTAGCGCGCCTTGGTGAAATTGCGGAAGCCGTCAGCCAGCGGCTCCAGCACGGCGAACGACTCGACATCGGTCTGCGCCTGGCTGGCATCGACACGCCCAGGATGGAACGGCACGCTGACATCGTGCCCGGCGTCCTTGGCGGCCTTCTCCACCGCCGCGTTGCCGGCCAGCACGATCAGGTCGGCCAGGGAGACCTTCTTGCCGCCACTGTTGAACTCGCTCTGGATCTTTTCCAGCGCCGTCAACACGTTCTCAACGCCCTGGTTGGCAGCCCAGTCCTTTTGCGGCGCCAGACGCAGGCGAGCGCCGTTCGCGCCCCCTCGCTTGTCCGACCCGCGGAACGTCGAGGCCGAAGCCCAGGCGGTGGACACCAGCTCGGCAACACTCAGGCCCGACGCCAGCACCTTGGCCTTAAGCGTCGCGATGTCCTGCTCGTTCACCAACGGATGATCGACTTTCGGCAACGGGTCTTGCCACAGCAGCTCTTCGTTGGGCATTTCCGGGCCCAGGTAACGAGCCAGAGGCCCCATGTCACGGTGGATCAGCTTGTACCAGGCGCGGGCGAAGGCATCCGCCAACTGGTCGGGATTGTCCTTGAAGCGACGGGCGATGGGCTCGTAGATCGGGTCGAAACGCAAGGCCAGGTCAGAGGTGAGCATGGACGGCGCGTGGCGTTTGGCCGGGTCGTGGGCATCCGGCACGGTGCCGGCCCCCTTGCCGTCCTTGGGTCGCCATTGGTGCGCACCCGCCGGGCTCTTGGTCAGTTCCCACTCGAAGTTGAACAGGTTGTTCAGGTACTCGTTGCTCCAGCGGGTCGGGGTCGAGGTCCAGGTCACTTCCAGACCACTGGTGATGGTATCGCCGCCCTTGCCGGTGCCGAACTTGTTGGCCCAGCCCAGGCCCTGCAGCTCCAGCCCCGCGGCTTCAGGCTCGGGCCCGACGTTGTCGGCCGGGCCGGCACCATGGGTCTTGCCGAAGGCGTGGCCGCCGGCAATCAGGGCAACCGTTTCTTCATCGTTCATGGCCATGCGGCCAAAGGTTTCACGGATATCCTTGCCCGAGGCCACTGGGTCGGGAACGCCCTCCGGGCCTTCCGGGTTCACGTAGATCAAGCCCATCTGCACAGCGGCCAGCGGGTTTTCAAGGTTACGCTCGCCGGAGAGCGTACGGCTCTCTTCTTCCGGACGCTTGGCCGGTTCGGCCACCAGGTCGCCCTGGCCGGGCGCTTGGGCCTTGCCATAGCGGGTATCGCCACCCAACCAGACTTTCTCCGAGCCCCAGTACACGTCTTCGTCTGGTTCCCAGACGTCGGCACGCCCACCCGAGAAACCGAAGGTCTTGAAGCCCATCGATTCGAGGGCAACGTTGCCGGTGAGCACGATCAGGTCGGCCCAGGAAATCTTGTTTCCGTACTTTTGCTTGATCGGCCACAGCAGGCGCCGTGCCTTGTCCAGGCTGACGTTGTCCGGCCAGCTGTTGAGCGGGGCGAAACGCTGCTGCCCAGAGCCAGCGCCACCACGGCCGTCACCGATGCGGTAGGTGCCCGCGCTATGCCAGGCCATGCGGATGAACAATGGGCCATAGTGACCGAAGTCGGCTGGCCACCAGTCCTGGGAATCGGTCATCAAGGCGGTCAGGTCTTTCTTCAGGGCCTGGAAATCGAGGCTCTTGAACGCCTTGGCGTAATCGAAGTCCTTGTCCATCGGGTCGGACTTCGAGGAATGTTGATGGAGAATCCTAAGATTGAGCTGGTCAGGCCACCAGTCGCGGTTGGTGGTGCCGCCACCTGCGGTTTGATGGAACGGGCATTTCGATTCGTTCGACATCTGCGGTTACCTTTTGGGTCGGTTATCCAGATTTCCGGTCTATGCCAGGTGTTCTTTCAGCTGAGCACAGGGGCTCATGCCTACCCCTCATCAGGTTGGGTCGGACGCGTGCCGACACGGGGCTAGCGACCTTGCCACGGCGCCGCGGCTCGGTCTTGCACACAGGTGCTGACACGCCGCCCGCACGCACAATTCGCGGAGCCAGGGACAAGACTAGCCGACCTTGGGCAGACTTCTAATAGAGTGGCTATTGCGGGGCGATAGCGTCAGCGTATGCTTTTTCCCGGTTAAAGGCCGGGCACATCCATACAAGGCAAAAGGGCCCTCGGCGAGCTTCAATTCATCGCCAACCACTGACGCCCAGAGCCAAGCACATGAACCGCAATGACCTGCGCCGCGTCGACATGAACCTGCTGGTGCTGTTCGAAGCCCTGATGATCGAACGCAACCTGACCCGTGTCGGCGAAAAGCTGTTCATCACCCAATCCACGGTCAGCGCCGCCCTCGCCCGCCTGCGGGAGCTGTTCGACGACCCGCTGCTGATCCGCAATGGCCGGGCCATGGAGCCGACGCCGCGGGCGATGCAGATTTTTGCCGAGCTTGGGCCGGCCATGGACGTGATTTCCGCGGCGATCAGCCGGGCGCGGGATTTCGATCCGGCCAACAGCTGCAACGTGTTTCGCCTGGGCCTGTCGGACGACACCGAGTTCGGCCTGTTTCCCGCCCTGCTCCAAGCCCTGCGCGAAGAGGCCCCTGAGATCAGTGTGGTGGTGCGTCGAGCCAACTTCCTGCTGATGCCAGGGCTACTGTCCAGCGGCGAAATTTCCGTCGGCGTGAGCTACACCACCGACCTGCCGGCCACGGCCAAGCGTCGCAAGCTGCGCAACATCGGTGTGCGGGTGCTGCGCGCCGATGACCGCCCCGGCCCGCTGACCCTGGACGAATACTGCGCCCGCCCCCATGTGATGGTGTCCTTCTCGGGCGACATGAGCGGCAACATCGACCTTGACCTGGCCCGCATCGGCCGCTGCCGTAAGGTGGTCCTTGCAGTGCCGCAGTTCGGCAGCCTTCGGGCCTTGTTGCGTAACACCGAACTGATCGCCACGGTGCCGGACTATGCCGCCTGTGCCCTGGCCGACGATGGCAGCCTGCGCGCCGACCCCGCACCGTTCGATGTCACCGAGGCAGAGCTGTCGATGGTCTGGAGCGGCGCCCAGGACAACGACCCGGCTGAACGCTGGCTGCGCGAGCGGATCATGCAGTTCATGGCCGACCCTCGTTGATTCATCGACCTCGTCAATAGCCACCATGAACAGCATCGAGTTCCGCCGCAAGCAGTGCCTGGCGGAAGATGGCGGCATTGATGCATTGACGAGGTTTCCCGATGAAAACCGGCATGATCGCAGCCCTGCTCGTCCTGCTCGCGGCTCTCAGCGGCTGTGCGGCGCCTGCAGCGAACCACGACGCCAGGCCCGACGGGCATTTTTACTCCGCCACCGCAATGTCCAGTGTGGTGCTTGCGCCCGGCCAGCATGTCGCAGTACTGCTGGGGCGCAACGGCGCCTCGACACTCGACTACCTGCAGCGCCATCGCGACGAACGCACTGCGCCCGCGCAGAACCGCAGCACTCCGGTCGCCACCCTCAACAGCGGCAGCCAAGCCTACGACTGGCTGGCCAAATCACTGGCCCAACAGTTCGCCGAAGTGACGTTCTATGACGACCTGGACACACTGTTGGCCGATCGCCCGGACATCATCGTGCTCCTCGATAGCGAAAGCCGACTCGCCAGCGCCGATATCGAAAGCCGTGTGGTAGCACGCTTCTTCGACGACCAGCTGACCTACATCGGCCGTGCCGAGGGACGGGCGCACAAGGCGCTTGGCGATGTGACACGGGTTATCGACGATGAGCAGGCAGTGCAGGCCGATGCGTTGCGAGACTTCGATGCGTCGTTGAGCAGCTTGCTGGGGGGGCGTGCCTGACCCATGTGGCCATCGAGCAGCCCCTTCGCAATGCATGGGTTCTTCCACATCCAGCTGCACGCAATGACGGTCACTTCCTGCGCTGCATCCACGCCGCACCCAAACCGCTCAGGCAGATGACGGCGATCCCGATCAGGCTGGCACTGTCCGGCACCTGCCGGTAAATGAGCAGGCCGAGCAACCCGGCGAATACGATCTGGCAGTAACTGAACGGTGCCAACAGCGCCGGCGCCGCATGGCGGAACGCCTGGGTTAGCAGCAAGTGCGCGCTCATGCCAAAGCCGCCCAGTGCCAGCATCAACAGCGCATGATCCCAGCGCGGCACTTCCCAGAAAAATGGCACCAGCGCCGTCATCACCAAGGTGTTGCACAACCCTGCATAGAAGTTGCTGGTGGTCGGGCTGTCGTGGGCGGCCAGGATACGGGTCAGCAACTGGTAGAAGCAGAACCCCAGCGCCGAGCCGAACGGGTACAGAATCGCCGGGGTGAACATCGCGCCTCCCGGGTGCACCACCACCAGCACCCCGACGAACCCCAGCACCACCGCCACCCACTGCCCCGCCGTCACCCGCTCTTTGAGCAGCGGTGCCGACAATGCCGTAACCAGCACCGGCGCAAGGAAGTTGACCGCCGTCGCCTCGGCCAGCGGCAGGTACTGCAGGCCGGTGGTGAATAACAGGCTGGTGCTCAGCAGGCTCAACGCACGCAAGGTCTGCAGCACCGGGCGACGAGTCCGCAGCACGTTAAGGCCGGACTTGGGCAGGAAGATCCCGGCCATCAGCAAGGTATGCACCAGATAGCGCGCCCAGACCACCATGATGATCGGGTAAAGCCCGCCGAGAAACTTGGACAAGGCATCGTGGCTGGCAAATAGAAACGTCGCCACCACCACCAGGGCGATGCCTCGCAGTGGTTGATTGACTCCGGACAGCGGTGTGCTGGAACTCATGGCGCTCTCGATGGCGGCGCGGCGGGATACTGCGCCAGGGTGAAAGGCAGGTGCGGCAGGTCGAATTCTAGAAGAGATACGACAACTTAAGGAAGACCCATTGCCGTTCCCGCTCAAGGCCCAGAAGATTTCGTTCGCTGATCGACCACTTTTTGCCTCAGGCACATGGCCCAGGCCGCAACACACACGCACCATCAATGCCCGTTCCTCCCCCCTACAAGGAGTTCTCATGCATAGGTTAACAACCCGCAACGGTCTGGACTTGCCCTGTATCGGCCTGGGCACCTGGCCAATGACCGGCAGCGAATGCACCACAGCGGTCCGCCAGGCGCTGGAGCTGGGTTATCGGCACATCGATACCGCCACCGCCTACGACAATGAGGCCGCGGTCGGCCAGGCCCTGCGCGAGAGCGAAGTGCCGCGCGAAGCCATCCACCTGACCACCAAGGTCTGGTGGGACAAGCTCGAACCCAAGGCCATGCGTCAATCGCTGGAGGACAGCCTGCGTCTCCTGGGCACCGACCAGGTAGACCTGTTCCATATCCATTGGCCCGCCAAGGACATGGACCTGGCCCGCAGTATCGAGACACTGGTCACCCTGCACGAGGAAGGCAAGGCGCGCAGTATCGGCGTGGCCAATTTCCCGCTCGGCCTGTTGCGCCAGGTGGTCGAGGAGCTGGGGGCGCCGCTGTCGGCGATCCAGGTGGAGTACCACGTGCTGCTCAGCCAGCAGCCGCTGCTGGACTACGCGCGTCAGCATGACCTGCTCTTGACTGCCTACACGCCGCTGGCGCGCGGACGGGCCGCGGAACAGCAGGCTATTGGCGATATCGCCGCCAAGCATGGCGTCCTGCCAAGCCAGGTCGCGCTCAAGTGGCTGCTGGACCAGGATGGCGTGGCGGTGATTCCAAAAGCCAGCAGCCGCCAGAACCAGTTGGCCAACCTGGCGGCACTGGACGTGCAACTGGATGATGATGACCGGACCTTGATCGCGGCGCTGCCGAAGGATCAGCGGGTTGTGAGCCCAGATTTTGCGCCCCAGTGGAATAGCTGAGCGCCCCCATCGCCGCCAACCCGGCTCCTGCATAGACCCCGCAGCATAGCGACGGCGGGGCATGGAGCCGGCACCGCCAGCGATCAGCCCACCTGTTTCAATCGCTCGCTCGCCGGTGCCGGTCGACCGTACAGGTACCCCTGAAAGTGCGAGCACCCCTCGGCAGCCAGGCGGCGCATCTGCTCTTCCGACTCCACACCCTCGGCCGTGGTCTTGATCATCAGACTGTTGGACAGCTCGGTAATGGCCCGAATGATCGACATCGCCTCGCGGCTTTCGCACATGTCATGTACAAAGGACTTGTCGATCTTGATCCGGTCGAACGGGAATGAACGCAGGTAGCCCAGCGACGAGTAACCCGTCCCGAAATCGTCCAGCGAGATGGACACTCCGAGTGCCTTTAGCGCCCGCAGGGTACGCACGTTCTCTTCACTGTTGCCCAGCAACACCGATTCGGTGATTTCCAACTCCAGGCGCTGAGGCGCCAGGCCCGAGTCGGCCAGCGCCAGGGCCACCGTGTGCACCAGATTGGCGTTCTTGAACTGCACCGGCGACAGGTTCACCGACACCGTCTGCTCGCCTTCCCAGCTGGCTGCCTCCTGACACGCCAGGTTGAGTGCGCGGGTTCCAAGCTCGTGGATCAGCCCGGTTTCTTCGGCGATGGGGATGAAGTCCATCGGCATCACCATGCCCCGGGTCGGATGCTCCCAGCGCAGTAGCGCTTCGTACCCGGTGATCTGGCTGGTCTGCTGGTCGACCACTGGCTGGTAGTGCAGGTGCAATTGCCCAAGGTGCAGCGCTGTACGCAGGTCGGTCTCGACCAGGCGGCGCTGGCGTGCGGCAACGTCCATCTCGACGCTGAAGCACTCGTAGCGATTGCGCCCATTGCGCTTGGCTTCGTACAACGCCATGTCGGCATAACCCAGCAGTTGCTCGGCCTGATCGCTGTCCTGCGGGGCGATGGCCACCCCGATGCTGACCCCTACCGAGAACTGATGGCCTTCGATCTGGAACGGCGGGCTGATCGCTTCAATCAGGCGCTGGGCGATGTGGTAGGCACCCTCACGGTTCTCCAGGTTGGTCAGGACCACGGCGAATTCATCGCCGCCCAGACGGGCCAGGGTGTCGTGCTCCCGCAGCTCGCGACGCAGCCGCTTGCCCAAGGCTCGCAGCAACTTGTCGCCGAAAGCATGGCCAAGCGAGTCGTTGATGTTCTTGAAATTGTCCAGGTCCAGGCACAGCGCAGCGGTCAGCTTGCTGTTGTCCTCACCCCGCACCAGCGCCTGTTTCAAACGCTCGTTGAACAGCGTGCGATTCGGCAACCCGGTGAGCGCGTCATGGTGTGCCATGTGGTGGATCTGTGCGTGGGCGGCCAGCTCCTCGGTGGCGTCTTCGGCGACGAACAGCACGTAGTCGGCCTGACCGTCGCGATTCTGGCAGAGCAGCGACCGGCTGCGCAGGATGCGCGGGCCGCAGGCGGTGTCGACCCGGGTTTCGGCGGCAAACCCCTTGGCACTGCGGGCACCACGGCTGAACTGCTGACCCAGGAATTCAGCGCCAGCCGGGGTCAGGCACTCGTTGGGCATCTGGCCGATCATGTTCGCGTCACGGCCGCCGAACAGGCGCTCGGCCTGCTGGTTGGCCAGCAGGATGCGCTGGCTCTGCAGGTCCTGGACGATCACACTGGCAGGAATATTGGAGATCACCGAGTCGAGGAACTGCGACAGGTTGGTCATCTCCTGGCTGTACTGCTCGGCCAGCTCCTTGGCCTTCAACAGCTCCAGCTCCTGCTGGCGACGCTCGGTGATGTCACGCGTGACCTTGGCAAAGCCGACCAACTGGCCATCGTCGTCGTATACCGCGTCGATCACCACATGGGCGTGAAAAGCCGTGCCATCCTTGCGCAAGCGCACACCGATTTCCTCGAAGCGCCCCGTGCGCCGGGCCTGATCCAGGTTCTGCTCGGGCAGACCGGCGTTACGCTCGCTGTCCTTGTAGAACAGCGAATAGTGCTTACCGACAATCTCGTCGGCCCCATAGCCCTTGGCCCGCTGCGCTCCCGGATTCCAGTTGGCGACGATCCCCTCGGGGGTAAGCAGGTAAATGGCGTAATCCAGCACACTCTGGATCAACAGCCGGTACATGATGTCCGAACTTGCGACTAGCGACATGAGATTTACCTGAACCTGCCAAGGGAACGATAAGCCGCCGGGCACGGTGGCGGCCAGGTCTTGCAAAAGGGTGCTGGCATTATGCCAATTACCTGATTTTTGTGAAGTGACTCACAAAATTTTGCCGTTGCCCATCGCGGCGCGGCGCTCAGTGGCGGGCCGCGCTTACCCAGAAATTGAGCAACTCCGGGTCGTCATCCAGCTCGATCATCCGCACCGGACGCGGCAGGGTATCCACCAGCGCTTGGCAGAACGCCACGGCCTGGCGGTCCCGGCCATGGCAGCGCAGCAGCCAGTCACCGGGGCGGCCGAGGAACTGTTGCGCGACAGCCCGCGCAACGCCCTGGCGGCGATACTTTTTAAGGATGAACAGGTCAGCCAGTTCCAGGGCATCGACCCCCGGCAATTCGCTGCGCTCGACCAGCACGAAACCCGCGATGAAACCATCCACCAGGACCAGGCTGGCGCTCCAGTCGGGAGCGTGCCAATAACGTTGCAGGTGTGATTCATGAATGTAGAAACGCCCGTCCACCTCGACGTCCTCCTGCTCCCAGTCGGAGGATTCATAGGCATAGAACTGATAAAGGTTGCGCAGCAGTTCAGCCTGGTCGGGGGTGGTTTCAAGCAATTCGATGGGCAGCATGAGGCGGGCTCGAAAAATTAGCAGTTTAACGCGCGCCGAAGAACGCTGTGGGCAGATTCCCACCGCGACCGGAGCAGCCTGAACAACGCGTTGGTTTCAGTTTCGCTAACGGCCGGTTAGATTGCAGGCCCCGGCACGGAGGCCTGCATCCACAGAAAAGGAAATGCCATGAAACACGACTTCCAACTCGCCTACACGATCAGCCCCCTCGACACCGGCAAACCACAGCACGTAGCTTCGGCGGAGAAAGCGCGCACCATCCTGCGCCACAACCTGGGTTGGGAAACCACCGGTGATATCGAGACCACACTGCTCGGCCAAGTGGAGCTGGCACCCGCCACCCTCGATGACAAGGCCCGCGAAGCGAAACGCCAGGTCCGCATGCGAATAAAAGGCGAACTCGAATCGGCGGACGTGATCAAGCACATCGAGTTCGAAGGCAGCCTGATGGTCAATGGCCTTGGTAGCGCCATCACGCTCAATATTCCATGACCCCGCTCAGGGCATCAGTGCATCGGGTGCCCTGATCACCCCTTTCAAGGGTGCGGCGCTTGGTCCAGGGCGGCCTTGAGCGCCTGCGCATCGCTGAACAGCCGTTGGCTCACCAACGCGCCCCGCTCCAGCTGCAACCACAGCACCTTGCCCTCCTCGGCTGGGTAACGACTGGCCACTCGGCCGTCACGGTCAAGCAGAACCCGGTAGCTGTAGTCACGCATCGCCGGAATGGCGAACAGTTTGCTGATCAGCGCCGGCATGCGCTGGATATCAGCGACGAACAACGCATGGCGTGCTTCAAGGTAGCCCTTGGGCTGATCGGCAAGCGCCGCCTTCACCAGCTTGGCGCCGTCCATATCGCGGGCAACCAGCAAGATATGGGTGCCGGTTTCAAGACTGCCGGCCTGGTCGTACTGGTCGAGCAGCGTCCAGGGCGCCAGTGTTTCACCTGTTTGCAAGGCATTGGCCATGAATGGCAACAGGCTCAGCAGCAAAGCGAGGGCGTATTTCATCGAGGGTCTCCGGGTGAGGTACGCCAGCATAGCTCAGTTGCCTCAATACGACCTCCAATACCACGCCCGCACCCCGGAGATTGTCTTTCCCTCGGCCTGCCGCCACACTCTGCGAACCAGCCTGGAAGCGGAGTTCAGAGTGCCAACGCCACGTCAGTTCAGCAAGAAGACCAGCACCAGCAACATGCTAAGGCTCAAATCCTCGACCGAGAACGCACAGGCGCCCTATCGGGTCGACTTCGTCCTGCTCGAACACTTTTCGATGGCCAGTTTCACCGTGGCCATGGATGTGCTGGTCACCGCCAACCTGCTGCGCGCCGACAGTTTCCGCTTTACCCCGCTGTCGCTCAGTGGCGATCGGGTGCTGAGCGACCTGGGCCTGGAACTGGTGGCTACCGAGCTGGAGGCGCAAGCGCTCAAGGACCTTGATCTGCTGCTGGTGTGTGGCGGCCTGCGCACGCCGTTGAAGTACCCCGAACTCGATCGCCTGTTGGGGGACTGCGCTGCCCATGGCATGGCCCTGGGTGGCCTATGGAACGGTGCCTGGTTCCTTGGCCGCGCCGGCGTGCTCGATGACTATGGCTGCAGCATCCACCCCGAACAGCGCGCGAGCTTGTCCGAGCGCAGCCCGCAGACACGCATCACCCCTGCCAGCTTCACCCTCGACCGTGACCGCCTGAGCGCGGCCAGCCCCAACGGCGCCATGGAGCTAATGCTAGGGCTGGTACGCAGGCTTTACGGCGATGGCTTGGCCGAAGGTGTCGAGGAAATCCTGTCGTTCTCGGGTGCTCGCTATCGCCAGGTCGGGCCTGGAGCGAAGAAGTCCATGAGCCTGCACCTGCGCACCATCGTCGAGCTGATGGAAAACAACCTGGAAGAAACCCTCAGCCTCGACCAGCTGGCCACCTACAGCGGGCGCTCGCGAAGACAGATCGACCGGCTGTTCCAGGCCCAGTTGGGTACCTCGCCGCGGCGCTACTACATGGAGCTGCGCATCACCAAGAGCCGCCGCCTGTTGCAATACTCCGACCTGTCGGTGATGGAGGTGGCGGTGGCCTGTGGTTTCGTCTCGGTGTCGCACTTCAGCAAATGCTATGCCGCCTACTTCGGCTACCCGCCGTCACGCGAGCAACGGCTGGGTGAATGAGCGCCGGTCAGGCGCGGATGTAGCGCATCACTACGTCGCAGATCATCGCCCTGTGGCGCTGCCTGACGTTGGTGTCGGAGAAATCGACCTGGAAGATGTCGCCAAAGGTATGCCGGTTCGATACCCGATAAAAACAGAACGAGCTCATCAGCATGTGCAGGTCGATGACCTCGATTCCGGGCCGGAACACGCCCTCTTCAACACCGCGCTGCAACGTACGACTCAAGGCCTGGAGCACCAGGCTGCTCATCTCGCGGATGACCGGGGTCTTCTTGACGTATTCGCCGTAATGGATGTTCTCGGTGCAGACCATGCGCACGAAGTCGACATTGCGGTCATGGTGATCGAAGGTGAACTCGACCAGACGCTGAATTGCCTGCTCGACCGGCAGCGATTCTAGCTCGAGGCTTTGTTCGGTCTTGCGGATATCGCCGTAAAGCTTGACCAGGCACTCGACGTACAGCTGTTCCTTGCTGCCGAAGTAGTAGTAGATCATGCGCTTGGAGGTGGCCGTGCGCTCGGCGATGGCGTCGACCCGCGCGCCTGCCAGCCCCTGCTGGACGAACTCGTTGATCGCGGCCTGGAGGATGTCCTCGCGCGTTTTCTCGGGGTTGTTCTTGCGCGTCTTGCGCACCCCTTCGATCTCAGGCTGGCCGAGGCTGACTACGGAATCACTCATACCCACTCACAGGCTGTTTATTGGAATGCGAGGATTATCCGTGAGCGAAGCGATACAGGGAAGCGCGCTGTTGGTCGGGTGGTGTCGCGGAGGGTGTGGTGATTGTGAGATCGAACCCCGCCTGCGCGGCGCATCGCGAGCAAGGCTCGCTCCTACGTCTATTCCGGGCCAATAATTCCTGAAAGATGTGCGCTTGACGCGATATCAGGTCGTACAAGCTAGGCGCTCGCGCGCGCCTGTCACTGACGTCATTGGCCCGAAACAGACGTAGGAGCGAGCCTTGCTCGCGATGCGCCGCGCGGGCGGCGCTCGATCTCACAGGCACCCAAAGCCTAACGCCATGCTCACAACACCGGCTTGCGCGCCGCACCACTGCGCCGCTTGGCCATCGCCGCCAGCCGCACCGCAACGTTGGCGGCACCATAGCCGGCGTACCCCCCCTTGCGCTGGATGATTTCGAAGAAGAAACGCTCCTCGAACGCCTCGGTGTAGACGTGGAACAACTCCCCCCCCTGGGCATCGCGGTCGTACAGCACGTTGTAATACGCCAGCTCGCTGAGGAATTCGTCGTCGAAATCGAAGCGCGCAGCCAGATCGTCGTAGTAGTTCAGCGGAATCTCCAGCAACGGCACTCCCGCCTCCTTGGCCCTGGCCACTTCGCGGAAGATATCGTCACAATCGAAGGCGATGTGATGAACACCCGAGCCCCGGTAGCTGGACAATGCGTGGGCGATGGCGGTGTTACGGTTTTCCGAGATGTTCAACGGCAAACGCAAGGTACCGCACTGACTGCGCAGGGCGCGGCTTTTCACCAGGCCGTATGGGTCGGGCAAAACCACCTCGTCGTCGGCGGCGAAGTCGAAGAGACTCTTGTAGAACAGCACCCAACTGTCCAGCGACTCGGCCGGCAGGGCCAGAGCCATGTGGTCGATTCGGCGCAAGCCGCCACTGGCAGTCGCTTCAGGGTCCAGGGAGAAGTCGGTATCGTACAGCGAGCGGCCTTCGCGCCCCTGCTGCACCAGGTAGATCAGGCTACCGTCCGGGGCACGCACCGCAGGCACTTCACATTCGTTGGGGCCGACCAGGCCGCGGAATGGCTGACCACGGAAAGCCGTCGCACGCTGCAGTGCCGCCTCCTCGTCCCTGACTCGCAAGGCCGTGGCACACAGTGAAGGGCCGTGAGCCTCGAAGAAGTTGTGGCCGAAGGAATACGGCTCGGCGTTGAGCACGATGTTGATATCGCCCTGACGCAGCAGCGTCACGTCCTTGCTTCGGTGCTGGCCAGCCTCGGCGAAGCCCAGGCGCTTGAGCCAACCGCCAAGGCGCGCACCAACGGCCTCATCCACTGCAAATTCAAGGAATTCGACACCGTCATAGGCACTGGCCGCCGGTGGCGCGAACAACACACCCGGCTCGATGGGCGTGGCTTCTTGCTCCAGGCGCAGGCGGGTCTGCTCTTCAAGGTACAGCAGCGAACGCAGGCCATCGGCGGCGTTCTGCCGTGCCGGTGCCGCGCGGAAGCCGTCGTTGAAAATCTCCAACGACAACGGACCACGATAGCCAGTCGCCAAAATCGGTGCGAGGAAGCCCGCCAGATCCATTTCACCTTGCCCTGGGAAGCAGCGGAAGTGGCGGCTCCACTCCAGCACGTCCATCGCCAGGATCGGCGCATCGGCCATCTGCACGAAGAAGATCTTGTCGCCGGGGATATCGCGGATCGCCGACGGATCGCCCTTGAGCGACAGGGTGTGGAAGCTGTCGAGGATCACGCCCAGCGCAGGATGGTCAGCCTGGCGCACCAGGTTCCAGACTTGCTGGTAGGTGTTCACATGGCGGCCCCAGGCCAAGGCTTCGTAGCCGATGCGCAGACCGCGCTTGCCGGCATGCTCGGCCAGCAGACGCAGGTCATCCACCAGAATCTGCTCTTCGCTCAGCGCATCGGCCTGGACGTTGCTGCACACCAGGACCAGGTCGGTACCCAGCTCTTGCATCAAGTCGAATTTGCGTTCGGCCCGATCGATGTTCTTCTGCAGGCGTTCACGACGGCAGCCTTCGAAATCGCGAAACGGCTGGAACAGAGTGATGGCGATACCCAGGTCGGCGCACATCTGCCGAATTTCACGTGGGCTACCGGCGTAATAGAGCAGATCGTTCTCGAAGATTTCAACGCCGTCAAAACCGGCGGCGGCGATGGCTTCGAGCTTTTCCGGCAGAGTGCCGCTCAAGGACACGGTGGCTATCGAACGCTGCATGCTGGAATACCTTGTTATTGGAGCGCGGCGCGGGGCCTGCGCGGAGGACGACGGTGCCGAAACCTCGAACAGGTTTCTGGCACGATCAATTATTCGCAGGTAAAGTCCTGTCAGCAATTGGTTTGTACGAAATGGTTAGTTTTGTGTTCGATTACCGAACAAAACCCGTTTCGATGAATTGATCAAATGCCAACCCGTGCGCAACTATGAATTCCAGACGCAGGTAAACCGAAGATCCGATTCTGCCCAGAAGGTCGTTCGGCGGAACCTGCGCTGAAGAGCCCAGTATCACCACATAATAAGTTCAATAAACCGGGTACCGACCTATGCACACTCCAGTCGCCTTGCGATCCGCACCTGCTCGCTCGCTCTCCCTTCGCACTTCCCATCCGCGATTGCGCGCCATTTAGCAACGCCCCTACTCCCGATATCGATCGCTACGTCTGGCCCCTTGTCGCGCCTCGCGAACGCTGCCAGCCGTGCGGTAACCAACAAGAACAACGGAGACAACGATGGCCCACTCCAGCTCTCAAGCCAAGAAGGCGACCGCCAGCGGATGGATCGGCTCGGCACTCGAGTACTACGACTTCTTCATTTACGCGCAAGCTGCGGCCCTTATCTTCCCGCAGATCTTCTTCCCCAACACCGACCCGAAAATGGCCATCATCGCTTCGCTGGCCACCTACGGTGTCGGCTACCTGGCCCGTCCGGTCGGCGCCTTCGTGCTCGGCCACTGGGGTGATACCCGCGGGCGCAAGAACGTACTGCTGCTGTGCATGTTCCTGATGGGCCTGTCGACGATGGCTGTCGGCCTGCTGCCTACCTACCACGACATCGGCCTGCTGGCCCCGGCACTGCTGGTGTTGCTGCGCCTGGTCCAAGGCTTTGCCGTGGCCGGCGAAATCTCCGGCGCCAGTTCGATGATCATGGAGCACGCTCCGTTCGGCCGGCGCGGCTACTACGCTAGCTTCACACTGCAGGGCGTACAGGCCGGTCAGGTCATGGCCGCCGCGGTATTCCTGCCGCTGGCCTACTTCATGCCAAGTGAAGCCTTCAACGATTGGGGCTGGCGTATTCCGTTCCTGATGAGCGCCCTGGTGCTGGTAGCGGGCTTCATCATCCGCCGGGAAGTGCATGAAACCCCAGCCTTCGTGAAAGAAGAGAAGCAGGACAAAGTCGCCAAGTCGCCCGTCAAAGAAGCTTTCCGTCACAGCTGGAAGCACATGGTGCTGGTGATGTTCATGGCACTGATGAACGTGATCCCGGTCGTGGCCACCATCTTCGGTGCAGCCTACGCAGTACAGCCGGCCTACGGCATTGGCTTCGACAAGAGCGTTTACCTGTGGATTCCGGTGGTCGGCAACATCGTTGCAGTGTTGGTGATTCCGTTCGTCGGCAACCTCTCGGACAAGATCGGTCGTCGCCCGACCATGATTGCCGGTTGCCTGGGCTCTGGTCTGCTAGCCTTCGTCTACCTGTATGCGATCAGCATCCAGAACGTACCGATGGCCTTCGTCGCCTCGATCGTGATGTGGGGCCTGGTGTACCAAGGCTACAACGCGGTGTTCCCAAGCTTCTATCCAGAGCTGTTCCAGACCCGCTACCGGGTCTCGGCCATGGCCATCGCACAGAACATCGGCACCATGCTCACCGCCATGCTGCCGGCGCTGTTCGCCTTCGTTGCCCCGCCAGGTTCGGACAACATCCCACTGGTGATCGGCGGTTTGGCGTTCCTCATCACCTGCGTGTGCGCCTTCGCTGCCTACCTGGCACCGGAAACCCACCGCCTGGCAATGGAAGACCTGGGTAACCCACAGGCCAAGCCGATGGAAAAAGAAGCCTACGAGGCCAGCCGCAAAGGCAGCTTTCAGACAGTAGGACATTGATGGACAAGGGGGCCGCTTAGCGGCCCCCTTGTTTCAGTCGTTGACGATTTGCTGTAACCGCTCCCACAACCGCTCCACATGCTCTCGCTCGGTCGGCAGAGCCCCCACCGACACTCGCACCATCCAGCGCCCATCCAGGGTAGCCGGCGTGACATAAGCATCCCCCGAGGCATTGAGCCGTTGCGCCCAGCCCTTGGTGTGGGTATCCAGCGCCTCGCCATCCAACCCTGCTGGACAATGGCGAATGCACAACGTCTGCAATTGCACAGGTGCCAACAGCGCCCATTGCGCCGTAGCCTGCACCTGCTCGGCCAGCCAGCGGGCGTTTTCCAGGTCCCGGCGCAAGCGTTGCTGCAAGGCCTCTACCCCCTCGCTTCGCAACATGAACCACAGCTTCAACGCGCGGAACCGACGACCCAATGGGATCCCCCAATCGCGCAGGTTCTTCACCTCGTCATCCACCGCCGACTGCAGGTAGCTGGGGTTGGTGCTCATCACCCGGATCAAATGCTGTGGGTCGCGCACATAGTAGATCGAGCAGTCGAAGGCCACGCCCAACCACTTGTGGGCATTGACCACCACCGAGTCGGCCAGCTCAATGCCCTCCCACATCCAGCGGCATTCCGGCAGGATCATCGCCGAACCAGCCATGGCCGAATCAACGTGCAGCCACAAGCCATGCGCCTGGGCGATCTCGCCAATCGAACGGAGCGGATCGAGCGCGGTGGTGGCGGTGGTGCCGGTGGTGGCGACGACCGCACAGGGCTGATTGCCCGCTGCCAGGTCCTGCACGATGGCCTCGCGTAGCGCCTCAGGGCGCATGGCGAACTGTTCGTCAACGGCGATCAGGCGAATGTTGTCGCGTCCGAAACCCGCCAGCAACGCTGCCTTGTCCACCGAACTGTGCGCGTGGGCGCTGACATACACGACCAACGGTTTTGCCTCGGCCTGCAGGCCACCCCGCACCAAGGCGTACTCGGTGGCTCGTTCGCGCGCGCAGATCAGCGCCACCAGGGTGCTGGTCGAAGCGGTGTCCTGGATAACCCCGCTCCACTGTGCCGACAAACCCAACAATTGGCGCAGCCAATCCAGGGTGGTCTCTTCCAGCTCGCTGAGTGCCGGACTGGATTGCCAGGACAGCCCGAGCACGCCCAGGCCGGTGCTGAGGAAGTCGCCCAGGACCGACGACAGCGTGCCGTTGGACGGGAAGTAGCCGAAGAAATTCGGGTGCTGCCAGTGCGACAGGCCAGGCATCAGCAGGTGGTTGACGTCGTCGAGAATTGCCTCGAACGGCTCGGCCTTCTGCGGCGCTGCATCGGGCAATGCCGACTTGAGATAGCCCGGCTCAACCTGTGCCATGACCGGGCGCTCGGCGATACCTTGCCGATAGTCTGCGATCAAGTCGATCAGTTGGTGGCCATACTGGCGAAATTGTTCGGGGGTCACGCTCAGTCTCCTTTGGGGGTGCCTGGCGTCAGTGCCGCTCTTTGCGCAAGCACGCCCGCTCCCACAGATTACTCACTGGCTCCGAAAACAGCGCAGTCCTGCAAGGAACGGCTTCACCCACGAAAAGGGCCAGCCCCGACACCACGATGTCCCCCAGTCTAGGCAGCCCCACGCCGCCGAAGAACCCCACTTGGCGCATACCTGCTATGGCAAAGGCGCATGACCGCCCTGTACACCGAACTGCGATTGCCGCCACAGCTCGAAGACTCGGTTGCGCAACCAGCGATGCTCAGCAGATGCCTGCAGGCGCTGGTGCCACACCACCCAGTAGCGTTGGGTGTGCTCGATAAAGCCCAGCGGTCGCCAGGCCAGTGGGTGCAGCCGGCACAATTGGCGGGCGATGTGTTCGGGAACGGTCGCCACAGCCTGGCTGTTGCCGACCACCTGCACGGTGGCGGAAAAGAACGGCACTTCCAGGCCAACCCGCCGCTGCAGGCCTTGGGCGCGCAGGTGGCGATCGATGAAGCTGTCCTTGTCGCCGCCACCTGAGATACGCACATGCTTGAACGCCAGGTAGTCCTCCTGGCTCAAGGCTTCGAATGCTGTGAGCGGATGGTCCTGACGCATCAGGCACACCGCACGGTCCTCGCCCAGCAGGCGGCCGTGCAGGTTGGGTGGAGACTCATCGAACAGGGTCGTGGCCAGGTCGATCTCACCACTGGCCAGAAGCGCATACTGGCCAGCCTGCCAGGTGCGGTACTCCAGGCTTATGCCCGGCGCTTCGCGCTCCAGCGCTGCCACCAGCAGCGGCAGCATATGTTCGGCGACGTAATCGGAGGCAGCCAGACAGAACCGACGCTCGCAACGGGCTGGGTCGAAGGCCGCTGGCTGGCGCAGGGCCTGGAGCTCTTCCAGCACCTGACGCAGCGGTTCGACCAAGGCTTCGGCATGCTCGCTGAGCACATAGCCGCGGCCCTGTCGCACCAGCAGCGGGTCGTCGAACGCTTCGCGCAGATGGGCCAATTGACGGCTTAGGGCCGACTGGCTGACGCCCAGGCGCTCGGCTGCATGGCTGAGGTTCTTCAACTGCAGGAGGCAGTCAAGCGTACGCAGGTGAGCGAGGCTGAGGGAGGTGAAGGTGGGGTTCATTCAAGCCTTCCAGCAAGGGAGCGCCATGCCCAATCGCCAGCCCCCCAGCCCCTGCAGGAACCGGCTTGCCGGCGATTGGGACGCAACGCGGCCCCTGTCTTCAGGCAGTCAGGCCGACGTAGACGTTCTGCACATCGTCGTTTTCGTCGATCGCTTCGAGGAATGCCTCGACCTCGGCCAGGGCTTCAGCGCTCAGGCTGGCAGCGCTTACCGGGTTCTTCGGGGTGTAGCCGATTTTCGCCGAGGTCACGGTGAAACCATGCTCTGGCAGCGCCTTCTGCACGGCGTCCAAGTCGGTGGTGTCGGTGATGAACAGGGTCGAACCCTCTTCCTCGCCTTCTTCGAAGTCCTGGGCGCCGGCCTCGATGGCGGCCATTTCCGGGTCGGCGTCACCGTTCGGGGTCGCCTCGATCAGGCCAACGTGGTTGAAGTCCCAGGCCACCGAACCGCTGGCACCCAGCTGGCCCTTGCGGAACAGCACGCGGATCTGGGCGACGGTGCGGTTGACGTTATCGGTCAGGCACTCGACGATCAGCGGCACCTGGTGCGGTGCGAAGCCCTCGTAGCTCACAGCCTGATACTGCACCGCGTCGCCATCGAGCCCTGCGCCCTTGCGGATCGCCCGTTCCAGGGTTTCACGGGTCATCGAGGCCTTCTTGGCCTGTTCGATGGCCAGGCGCAGACGCGGGTTCATGTCGGGATCGGCGCCGGACTTGGCGGCAATCTGGATCTCTTTGGACAGCTTGCCCATGATCTTGCCTTTGGCGTTGGCCGCGGCTTCTTTATGTTTGGCTTTCCACTGTGCGCCCATGTCGACTCTCTTTGTTTCAGCGGCCGGTTCAGGAAGCGACCGGCCAAAAGTGGGTGCAGTTTATACGCCCTCGGGCGATGGTTCGACAAGAAATCTTCGCCCAAGCGCTGGCAAGCCAGCGCCTACACGCCCAGAGCCACTCAGGCCTTGTCAGACTTACCCGCCGCCGCCGCGAACCGTGCCAGCCGCACGTCCAGCCGCCGCGGCCTTACACCCTGGTCCTCGGCGCGCTCCTTGCGCCGAATGGCATTGCGCACCATCAACGAGCCCAGGTAGCGAATCGGCTCTGGCGGGAACAGGCCCAGCGGTCCGTTGACCAGTGGCGAACGGGTCCATGGGTTGTCCAGCCCCAGCGCAAGCGACGAGAGAATCTGCCCGCCCATGTGGCAAGGCCCTACACCGCTGCCGGAATAGCCGAAGCCATAGAACACGTTGCCTTGCCCATCCAACCGGCCAAAGAACGGCAAACCGGTCACCGAACGGTCCGAGGGCCCGTTCCAGCTGGCCGCCAGAGGCACATCGGCCAGCGCTGGGAAGAACGCGCCGAGGCTCTCGCGCAGCAAGGGCCGGTACGGCGACGGTTGGTCGAACACTGGCAGCATGCGCCCACCATAGGCGAAGGTATTGCCGCCCTTGCCGAGCATCAGCCGGCCGTCAGAGGTGTTGTGGTAGTAATGCACGAAAATGCGCGAATCGAGCACGCTGATGCCGCTGTCGAGGCCGATTTCCCGGAGCAACTCGGGGCACGGCTCGGTGATCACCATATCGCTGGAAACGATGGCCACGGTGCGTTCGAACTGCGCGAATGCCCGCGCCATCCAGGCATTGAGACCAAGCACCACGCGGTCGGCACGGACCGTACCGTGGGCAGTGCGCACCTGCACCGGAGCGCCATGCTCAAGCCCGGTCATGGCCGTGCCTTCATGGATTCGCACCCCCAGCTGCAGGGCCATCCGGCGCAGGCCGCGCACCAGGCGCCCCGGCTGCACGGTGGCGGCAGCCGGAGAGAACCAGCCCTCCAGGTGTCGCGCCGAACCGGCCAGGCGCTGCACCTGTTCCAGCGGCAAACGCTGGAACGAATTGATCCCCTTCTGCTCCAGCGCTGCGATCACTGCGTCGGTGGCCCCCACCTGGGCCGGATTGGTAGCGGTGTACAGCGTGCCATCCAGTCGGTAGTCGCAGTCAATGCCATGCTCGGCGCAAAACGCGCCGATGGCGCTGATACTGCGCTCGGACTCGCGCACCAGGCGCACCGCCTCAGCCACCCCGAACAGACGCTCCAAGGTGAAATACTTGGCCGACCACGACAGCGCGCATCCGCCGTTGCGCCCACTGGCCCCAGCGCCGCAGATATCCGCCTCGATCAGCAATACATCCAGTGCTGGCACCGCTTGCTTGAGCATCAGTGCTGTCCATAGCCCGGTGTAGCCGCCACCGACGATGCAGACATCACAGCGGGCATCGCCCTGCAGCGGTGGGCAAACAGCCGCCTGTTCGGAATCCAGGGCCTGTTGCAGCCAGAAGGGTCTCATTCGCTTGCTTTCCTTTATGTACGCAGTGGCTTTATTGCCATGCTGGTGTTGGGCGCCACGTCACTGGCCTGGGCCGTGCTCGCCGGGCGACTGTTCCAATGCGGCACCAGCACCAGGGCCGAGAACAGCGCACAGCCTGCGAAGACGATGAACACCGTGACACTGTCGAAGTAACCGGGCAGCAAGCCGCCCAGCACGGCACCCACCGAACCACACCCGTTGACGAAACCGGCCGCCGTTGCCCCCGCCTTGGCCGTGCCGAAATCGATCGCTGCCGCGCCGCTGATCATCGAGTCAGGCCCATAGAGGGTCAGGCCCATGACGAACAGCAGCGCCACCACCAGCATCACGCTGCCGCTATGCATCGCACCCATGAAGGCTGCCAGTGTCAGGGTCAACAGCAGCAGGCTGATCACGCAGGCCGGCATGCGCCGCGCGCCGAACAGTTTGTCCGAGGCCAGGCCAATGATGATGGGGCCCAGCAGTCCGGCCAGCTCGAAGGCCGTCGGAATGATCGCCGCCCCCACCTTGCCCACCGAAGGCATTTGCTCGAAGACGATCACCGGCCCCCACAGCAAAATGGCATAACGTGCCGGCTTGAGCAGGAAGTAAGCCAGGCCGAGGGTCAGTACCGTACGGTTGCGTAGCACTTCACGTAGCGGCGCCCAGACACTGCACAGGTTTGAACCCGGGGACATGCTCTGCGGCTCAGGCTCCACCGCTGGCAGGCCTACATCCTCGGGTTTGTTGCGCTGCAGAAAGAAGAACAGCACAGCGACAGCCGCCACCACCGCGGCACTGGAGAAGAACGCCGCGTGCCAGGTGCCGACCAGGGTGTAGGCCCACCAGCCGGCGAATGGCGAGGCGACCAAGCCGCCAAAGGCATAGCAGGAACTCCACAGCCCCAATACCCGGCCACGCTGCGAGGCCGGGAAGAAGCTGCCGATGTTCTTGCACAGCCCCGCCCAACCGGTGGACTGCGCCAGGCCCTGGATCAACATGCAGGTGGCGAAGATCGGGAAGGTGGCGTAACTGCCCATCACCACCGCAGCGGCGGCCGAAATCAGCAGGCCGCCGAGCACTACCACGCGCGGGCCAAAGCGGTCGGCAAGCATGCCCCAAGTAAACTGGCCCACGGCATAGGCGGCCAGGTAGATCGCATCGAGGTTGGCCATGGCGGCCTTGTCGAGCATGAAATTCGGGTCTTCGCCGATGCCAAGCTTGGCCACCGAGAACGCTTTGCGGGTGAAATAGAAGGCGGCGTAGGCCAGCCAGGTGATGGCGAAGATCTGTACGCGCCAACGTTTCATCGCGGCTAGGGTTTGATTCATTTTGACTCTGACCTCTTGCTCAAGTGTGCCGGCAGAATGTGAAGAAAATGCCTGTCTTGTTGTTGTGTTGCGCACTGCATGACGTGGCTCGTCATCTGGTCAGATGGCGCCGTATGGGCACCATGGCCACAGGCGGCCGCTTGTGGCGGCTGGTTGGGGCTGATCGGTATGGAAACAGCTACTGACTGATAAATAAAAACGATTTAAGGTATTTCAGACATAAGCTCAGCTTGTTACTGGAGACGTCATGGCGGTTTCCCACGCTCAACTCAAGGCCTTTCATGCCGTGGCCGTGCACGGGAGCTTCACCCGCGCCGCAGAAAAACTGTTCCTGAGCCAACCGGCGGTGTCCGACCAGGTGCGCAAACTCGAAGAACGCTTTGGCGTGTTGCTGTTTCATCGCAACAAGCGCTCGGTGCACCTGACCGACCTGGGTGAACGCCTGCTGGGTATCAGCCAGCGCCTGTTCGCCTGCGAAGCCGAGGCCCACGAGCTGCTGCAAGACTCCCGCGCCCTGCAAACCGGCAGCCTGGTCCTGGCCGTGGATGCGCCTGTCCACGTGCTGCCGCAGATCGCCCGCTTCTGCCAGCGCTATCCAGGCATCCAAGTAAAGGTCGAGACTGGCAACACCGATGAATCCCTCGCCCGCCTGTTCAGTTACCAGGCGGACCTGGCGCTGCTGGGGCGCGATGTCGACGACGAGCGCCTGCACTGCGTGCCATTGCGACGCGACCCGATGGTGGCCTTCGTCTCCCATCAGCACCCATGGGCCAGTCGCGGGTCGATCAGCCTGGCCGACCTGGACGACACACCGCTGGTGCTTCGCGAACCGGGCTCGGTAACCCGGCAAACGCTTGAAGAAGAAATGCAACGTGCCGGCCTGCGCATACGCCCGGCGATTCAGGTCGAGGGCCGGGAGGCCGCGCGTGAGGCGGTGGTGGTGGGAATTGGCGTGGGGGTGGTCTCGGCAGCCGAGTTCGGCGCCGACGCCCGTGTATGCGCGCTGCCTATCGTCGATTGCCAGCGGCACCTGACCGAAACCCTGGTGTGCTTGAGCGAACAACGCACACGGCGGGTGGTGGCGACTTTTCTACAGATGGTCCAGGAGGCAATGTGACCTGTACCGTACGCGACTCATTTCAGCCTTGGTAAACAGAGGGATCTACCCATGACCTTGCACATTCAGACGCCCCTGATCGAATCCCGGCCCATGTCCATCGCAGCCGGTCGAGCGGTGTGGCTCAAGCTCGATGCACTGCAGCCCTGCGGTTCGTTCAAGTTACGCGGGGTCGGCCACGCCTGCGAGACGCATCATGCGCGTGGAGCCCGGCACTTCGTGTCGTCCTCCGGTGGCAACGCTGGCCTGGCCGTGGCCTATGCCGGTCGCCAGTTGGGCGTCCCGGTCACGGTGGTGGTGCCCGAAACCACCACTGAACGCGCCAAGGAGCTGCTGCGCCTCGAGAACGCCGAGGTGGTGGTGCACGGCAGTTCCTGGCAGGAGGCCAACGAACTGGCGCAGACCTTGGTCGGGCCGAACGATGCCTTCATCCACCCCTTCGACGACCCATTGCTGTGGACCGGCCATGCCAGCCTGGTGGACGAGCTGGCCCAGGCCGGTTTCAAACCCGATGCGGTGGTGCTCTCGGTTGGCGGCGGAGGCTTGCTCAGCGGCGTGGTCGAAGGCCTGCAGCGCAACGGCTGGGACGATGTACCGGTGCTGGCGGTGGAAACCGAAGGTGCAGCATCGCTGCACGCGGCCATGCAGGCCGGCCAGTCCATCGAACTGGCGCGCATCACGTCGGTCGCCACCTCGCTGGGCGCCAAACGGGTGGCCGATCAAGCGTTGACCTGCGTGCGCACGCACCCGGTCCAGAGCCACCTGGTCAGCGACCGCGCCGCACTACAGGCTTGCGAGCGGTTCCTGCTCGATCATCGGGTACTGGTCGAGCCAGCCTGCGGCGCAGCCTTGGCCCTGGCCTACGACCCGCAGGCACTGGAGCAATACCGCCAGGTGCTGGTGGTGGTCTGTGGTGGCGCCACGGCGACCCTGGCGCAGATTCAGACCTGGTTGGCGGCGGCGCAGTAGATCTCCCCTGCTGGCAGGTACGGCGCAGGTCGTCGATCGGGTTCCCGCCAGCCACCGAACGCGGCGATTAGGATAGTCATATTCGTCTGTTCAACTGCCTTGCGCGAAGGACGGATGGCGCATCGATTACCGTCAGCCACATAACTCTGACGAAATGCGTCTTCCGCCCTTTCGATATACGGCAAGTGAAGGCACAATGCGTGTCCTTTTTTTGGCCGGCCTGGCCGGGGGCCTTTAAATGATCAAGACGCCGTACTACCTCATCGATAAAACCAAGCTGCTGGGCAACATGGAGAAGATCGCCTACGTGCGCGAACACTCCGGTGCCAAGGCCCTCCTCGCCCTCAAGTGCTTCGCCACCTGGTCGGTATTCGACCTGATGCAACAGTACATGGACGGCACCACTTCCTCGTCGCTGTACGAGCTCAAGCTCGGCCGCCAGAAATTCGCTGGCGAAACCCATGCCTACAGCGTGGCGTGGGCCGACGATGAAATCGAGGAAATGCTCGAGAACTGCGACAAGATCATCTTCAACTCCATCGGCCAGCTGCAACGCTTCGCCGAGCAGTCCGAAGGCAAGGTTCGCGGCCTGCGCGTCAACCCGCAGGTGAGCAGCTCCGACTACCTGCTGGCCGACCCGGCCCGCCCGTTCAGCCGCCTGGGCGAATGGGACCCGGCCAAGATCGAGCAGGTCATCGAGCAGATCTCCGGCTTCATGTTCCACAACAACTGCGAGAACGGCGACTTCAGCCTGTTCGACAAGATGCTCTCGCACATCGAGGAACGCTTCGGCCACCTGCTGCACAAGGTCGAGTGGGTCAGCCTCGGTGGCGGCATTCACTTCACCGGCGAAGACTATGCTCTGGATGCCTTCTGCGCGCGCCTGAAAGCCTTCTCGGAAAAGTACGGCGTGCAGGTTTACCTCGAGCCGGGCGAAGCTGCCATCACCCAGAGCGCGTCGCTCGAAGTGACCGTGCTCGACACCCTTTACAATGGCAAGCACCTGGCTGTGGTCGACAGCTCCATCGAAGCGCACATGCTCGATCTGCTGATCTACCGCCTCAATGCCAAGATGGCCCCTAACGAGGGCGAACACACCTACATGGTCTGCGGCAAGTCGTGCCTGGCCGGTGACATCTTCGGCGAGTACCAATTCGATCGACCGCTGGCCATCGGCGATCGCCTGTCGTTCATCGACGCGGCGGGTTACACCATGGTCAAGAAAAACTGGTTCAACGGTCTGAAAATGCCAGCCATCGTGGTCAAGCAACTCGACGGCAGCGTCGAAGTTGTCCGCGAGTTCGGTTTCGAAGACTACGTTTCCAGCCTGTCGTAAGACGGGCTTTCAGTAAGGAGCAAGGGATAAATTGAAGAAGAACGTTCTTATCATTGGTGCAGGAGGTGTCGCCAAGGTGGTGGCCCACAAGTGCGCGCAGCATAACGACGAACTCGGTCGTATTGCCATTGCGTCGCGGAACATCTCCAAATGCCAGGCCATCATCGACAGCGTAAAGGCCAAGGGTAGCCTCAAGGTACCCGCCGACATCCAGGCCTTCTCGCTCAATGCTCTCGATGTCGAGGCGACCAAGGCGCTGATCCGCGAAACCGAATCGCAGATCGTGATCAACGTTGGTTCCGCCTTCCTCAACATGTCGGTGCTGCGTGCCTGCATCGATACCGGTGTCGCCTACCTGGACACCGCCATTCACGAAGAACCGGGCAAGATCTGCGAGACGCCGCCCTGGTACGGCAACTACGAGTGGAAACACCTCGAAGAGTGCCAACAAAAGAACATTACCGCCATTCTTGGTGTCGGCTTCGACCCGGGTGTGGTGAACAGCTACGCGAAACTCGCGCAGCAACAGTATTTCGACAGCATTGAGTCGATCGACATTCTCGACGTCAATGCCGGTTCCCACGGCAAGTACTTCGCTACCAACTTCGACCCGGAAATCAACTTCCGCGAATTCACAGGTCAGGTTTGGAGCTGGCAGAACAGCCAGTGGACCAGCAACACCATGTTCGAGGTCAAGCGTACCGACGACCTGCCGGTGGTAGGTTCGCAGAACCTGTACCTGACCGGTCATGACGAAGTTCATTCGATCTCCAAGAACCTCAACGTACCGAACGTGCGTTTCTGGATGAGCTTCGGCGAGCACTACATCAACGTGTTCACCGTGCTGAAGAACCTGGGCCTGCTCTCCGAGCAACCGGTCAAGACCGCCGAAGGCCTGGAAGTGGTACCGCTGAAGGTGGTCAAGGCCGTGCTGCCTGATCCGGCCTCCCTGGCCCCGGGCTACACCGGCAAGACCTGCATCGGTGACCTGGTCAAGGGCACCAAGGATGGCCAGCCCCGCGAAGTGTTCATCTACAACGTCGCGGACCACGAAGAAGCCTACGCCGAAACCGACAGCCAGGGCATTTCCTACACCGCTGGCGTACCGCCAGTGGCCGCTGCCCTGCTGGTCGCACGCGGCGAGTGGGATGCCAAGCGCATGGTCAACGTCGAGGAGCTGCCAGCCGAGCCGTTCCTCAAGGCGCTGGACGTCATGGGCCTGCCAACCCGCGTGAAAGACGAAAAAGGCGACCGTCCTTGGGACGCTGAAGCCTAAGCAACAAGACAGAAGGGGCGCCGACATGGCGCCCCTTCTGCTTTGGCCGCATCCCTGACAAGCCAGCGCCTGCTACTTGCGCGCCTCCAGGATCAGGTTGAAGGGCGTTTGCGTCGCGCGCCGGAACCGGGTGAATCCCGCTTCCTCGAACACCGCCCGCAAACGCGCCTCCCCGGCCTGGGCGCCAAGCCCCAACCCGACTTCCTGCGAAAGCGAATTCGGTGTGCAGATAAACGTCGAGGCCGCGTAGAAGAGCCGCCCCACCGGCGTCAGATTGCCATCCAGCGAGTCCTCGGCATAAGGCTCCACCAACATTACCGTGCCATCTGCCTTGAGCGCACGGTAGGCATGCCGCGCCGCCCCGACCGGGTCGCCCATGTCATGCAGACAGTCGAAAAAACACACCAGGTCATGATCATGACCTGGGTAATCCTTGGCAGAAGCCTTTTGGAAACTGACGCGTTCAGTCAGCCCAGCCTCGCGTGCACGTTCGCTGGCCGTGGCGATAGAAGGCGCGTGGTAGTCGTAACCGGTAAAGGTCGAGGCTGGAAACGCCTCGGCCATGACCAGGGTCGACGCCCCATGACCGCATCCCACGTCCGCGACCTTCGCCCCGGCCTGCAGCTTGGCCACCACGCCTTCCAGCGCTGGCAACCAGTCAGCCACCAGGAAGGTCCGATAGCCCGGCCGGAAGAAGCGTTCGGTACCGCTGAACATGCACGGGTGATGATCGCCCCAGGCCAGGCCTCCACCACCGCGCATGGCTGCCACCAGCTTGTCCTTGTCATGGAACAGGGCGGCGATCACCGACGCGCCCCCTGCCATGTAGGCGGGGGAGTCTTCCAGCGCCAGGGCCATGGCCTGCTCTTCGGGTAGCACGAAGCTGCCCTTTTCATGAACGACGTAGCCGGCGGCCGACTGGGCATTCAGCCACTCACGCACCAACCGTGGGTGGCAACCGGTCTTGGCCGCAAGTGCCTCGGGGGTGACGGGTTGGCTGTCAGCCATGGCTCGGTACAGCCCCAGCTCATCGCCGAGAATGACATTGGCCAGCGTCGCCGCCGCGCCCATGTCGCCGACCAGCTTGCCCATGAAATCGTGAAGCCTTGCCTCGTCCATGACCAGCCCTCCTCTGCAAGAAGGCCACCGTCAACGAGGGCAGTCCTGTCCGGAGGGCGGTGGTCGGATGGATGAAACGTTCTGCAAGCGAACCACGCATAAGTTTAGTTCAAACCGCAGAGCGAACCCTGGTCGGCGCAGGGTCGCCCGCGATCACGGAAACCGCCTTGGCAACCACAAGGCTGTCATTGCCGGCGGCTTGCCAGCTTCTCCAGCAACGCCTTGGCCAGCGCCTTGTCCGAGAAGGGGTTCTGCCCAGTGATCAATTCACGGTCCACCACCACGTTCGGCTGCCATGCCGGGGCGTAGGTCATGTTACCGCCGGCTCCAGCCATTGCCTTGGCCGGATAGAACAGCAGCCGGTCATCCTTGAGCGAGCCTTCGAACACCTGCTCTTCCGGGTCGGAGAAAATGGTCATCTTGTAACCCTGGTACACCCAGTCAGTGGCTGCTGGCTTCTCACCACGGGCCAGTGCGGCCTGGTAACTGGCCGGGTCTTTCTGAGCCGAGAGCAGCGCAATAGGGCCATGGCAGATGGCAGCGGTCGGCTTGCCCGCCTGGTGGAAGTGGTTCAGCAAAGCGCCGACCTCAGGGTTGTTCGCCAGGTCGATCAGCGGCGCATGGCCACCTGGAATGAACAGCCCCGCATAACGGTCCAGGTCACCGGCCAGTACTTCCTTCACCGAAAGCGTGTCACCAATGTCCGGCAGCCCCTGCACAACCGTCTGAATGCGCTGCATCTCGGCAGCATCGCCGCCGAAATACTGGGGGTCGACCGAACGCTGGTCAACCCTCGGCGCGTTGCCCTTGGGCGTGACCAGGACCAGTGTGTAGCCAGCCTTGAGCAACTGGTCCGCAGGTACACCGAACTCGTTGAGGTAGTAGCCGGTGGCATAGCTTGTACCGCCCTGCAGCGGCAGCTGGTTCTCGCTGGACAGCAGCACCAGCACTTCCCCCTTGGGGGCGGCACTGACCGTGCCGGCAAGCAGCGCGCCGGCCACGGCCAACGCAAGAGTGGATGTCTTTTTCATGCAACGTTCTCCGGATCAAGCGAAAAGTGGGCCCATGCTACCCGGCGCGCTATGATTCGATTATTCGAAAGCCTTCATGCCTGCGATTCTTAAAATGAATATCACCCACAAGGATCTGAACCTGCTGCACCTGTTCCACGTGCTCTATCAGGAACGCAATGCCACCCTTGCCGCCGAGCGCATGGCCCTGAGCCAACCCGCACTCAGCCACAAGCTCAACAAACTGCGACACCAGTTTGGCGACCCATTGTTCGTCCGCGCGCCGCGGGGGATGACCCCGACGCCTCGGGCCCACGAACTGGCGCCCGAGGTACAGCGTTTGGTGGAAGGGCTGGAGGCGTTCTACGAGCGCTGCGATGGCCAGGACTTCCTCTCCCGCCCTGCCCGCCTGCACCTGTACAGCACCGATTACATCGAGCAGACCTTGTTACCGAAACTGCTGCCGGTTTTGCGCGAGCAGGCGCCGAACCTGGTGCTGGTCACCCATAACACGCGGGGTCAGCTACCCCGCGACGCATTGGAAAAAGGCAGTTGCGACCTGGCCATCGCCGGCTTTTACACCGACCTTCCAGATACCTTTCACCAACAGCGTCTGCTCAGCGAGGACTTCGTCGTGCTCGCCTGGAAACACAATCCACATCTGGCCCAAGGCCTGGACCTGGATACATTCCTGCGCTGCGATCACCTGTTGACCACCCTCACGGGCGATCTCGATGGCCTGGTGGATCGGGCCTTGCACGCCCAAGGGCACCGCCGCAAGGTGGTTGCGGGCCTTTCGAGTTTCCTGGCGCCGGCCAGGTTGGTGCGGGGTACCGACCTGCTGCTCACTTGCCTTCGCTCGGTGGCAGAGGACGCCACCGAGCGTGATCAGGACCTGTGTCATCACCCGCTGCCGCTGAAGCTTGCGCAGGTGGAAGTGATGCAGATCTGGCACCAACGAACCCACGCAGACCCGATGCGCAGCTGGTTCCGCCTGCAGGTGTGGGCCGCGGCGCAATCCTGATCCCAAGGTCTAGCGGTCGCCGAAGCGAGTCGGGTGCCGCGCGCAGGTGCTTGCAATCCGGGCACACTCAAAATACTGTATGCATAATCAGTATTGCGAGACGACGCCATGCAACTCATCGCCAAGCTCGGCATCCTTGCCGATGCCGCCAAGTACGATGCCTCCTGCGCCAGCAGCGGTGCGCCCAAGCGTAATTCGCGCGGTGGCGATGGCCTGGGTGCAACCAATGGCATGGGCATCTGCCACAGCTTCACCCCGGATGGGCGTTGCGTCTCGCTGCTCAAGGTGCTGCTGACCAACTTTTGCCTGTACGACTGCCAGTACTGCGTCAATCGTCGATCCAGCAACGTTCCCAGGGCCCGTTTCACCCCCGAGGAGGTGGTTCGCCTGACCCTGGACTTCTACCGGCGCAACTGCATCAGCGGGCTGTTCCTGAGTTCCGGCATCATCCGTTCGGCCGACTACACCATGGAGCAGTTGATCCGCGTAGCCCGCCTGCTGCGGGAAACCCACCAGTTCCGCGGTTACATCCACCTCAAGACCATTCCCGACGCCGACCCCTTGCTGATCGAGGAAGCTGGGCGCCTGGCCGACCGCTTGAGTGTCAATATCGAGCTGCCCACCGACGCCAGCCTCAAGCGCCTGGCGCCGGAGAAACGAGCGCACACCATTCGCCAGGCAATGGGCGTGATCCATCGCGGCCAACAGGCTGTGGCCAACGAACCCAAGGCACCGCGCTTCACCCCGGCCGGGCAAAGCACCCAGGTGATCGTCGGGGCCGACTCGACCGACGACAGCACCCTGCTGCGCAACGCCGAATCGCTCTACCAGGGCTACGGGCTAAAGCGTGTGTACTACTCGGCGTTCAGCCCCATCCCGGACAGCCCCAACAGCGTGCCGCTGGCCGCGCCGCCGCTCCTGCGCGAGCATCGTCTGTACCAGGCTGACTTCCTGCTTCGAGGTTACGGCTACAAGGCAGGCGAGCTGTTGGGCCCGAACGCCAACCTGGCGTTGGACATTGACCCGAAGCTGGCGTGGGCACTGGCCAACCGCGATGTGTTTCCACTGGATGTGAATCGCGCAGAACCCGCCCTGCTGGCACGTATTCCGGGCATTGGCTTGCGCAGTGTGCAACGCCTGGTGGCACTTCGCCGCGAGCGACGCATCCGCTACGATGACCTGATCCAGCTGCGTTGCGTGCTGGACAAGGCGCGCCCGTTCATCGTCACCAGCGATTACCGGCCCGCGCAGGCCGAGTTGCGCAGCGGCCTGCTGCGGGCCCGTCTGCGTGAGTCCCAGGCTCCGGTACAGATGGGGTTGTGGGGATGATCGCGCTCGACTGCGACAACCACTTCGCCACCTGGCGCGGCCAGGCCCGGACACTGCTTGGCCACGGCATCGACCCGGCCGAGGTGACCTGGTCCCAGGGTCCGATGGACGACTTACTGGCGGTGCCAACACCATTGCCCGAAGGCCCCGGTCCCTTTCGCGCACGGGTTCCGCCGGAATTGCTGAACCAACTCGAACGGGCGGCTCGCTACCGAGGCGAGCAACGCTGGAACCTGCTCTACGAAGTGCTCTGGCGCGTGGCCCATGGCGACCGCACAGCCATGCTCGCCGGTGACCGCCTGGGCAGCGAACTGCACCGTCGTATCAAGCAGGTCAACCGCGAAGCACACCACCTGCATGCCTTCCTGCGCTTCGTGCCATTGCCCGAAGCGCTTGCCCATGAGCTGCAACTGGATCTGGTGGCTTACCATGAGCCGGCACATGACATCCTGGAAAGCGCCAGCGCGCATTTTGCCGATCGTCTGGGTCGCCAACGCTGGATGATCGCCACGCCTCAGGACGGCATTCGTTTCGACGGTCAGCATTTCGACTACCAACGCTGCTGCCCATCGACCTGGCAGCAGTGGGCACGCCATGCCAACGATCCGGATGCCGAGCTGTGGCGCACCTATTATCGTCACACCTTCAACCCTGCCCGCCTGAACCCCGAAGCCTTGCGCCTGCACATGCCAGGGCGGTTCTGGCGCCACCTGCCCGAAGGGATGCTGATTCCACAGCTGGAAGGCCTGGCGCGCCAAGGCAAGCAGCGCGACGGCCAGGCGTTGGAAGTGGCGGAACAACGGGGCAAAAAGATCAGCCACGCCGCCGGCAAATGACATTGATCAGCCGAACAACCGCCCCAGGCAGGCAAGTTTCTTCTTGTACGAACGCCGGGCCTGTAGAGCCTCCTCAAGGCTAACGGCCAGGAATCTTGCCTGCTGGTTCGGCTGCATCTGCCCGATGTGGTCGAGGTCGGCGCTGATCACCGTGCCGATCATGGCATACCCGCCACCCGACACCGCGTCGCGGTGCAGAATGATCGGCTCAAGCCCTGCCGGCACCTGAATCGAGCCAATGGGGTAGCAACTGTCGACGATGTTCGAAGGGTCCGACCCGGCGCCGAAGGGTTGCTCACGGGGCTGGAAGCTCAACGCGCTTGCGCCTTTGTAGCGATAGCCGATGCGGTCGGCCTCCGAGCCCACCGTCCAGGCTTCGGTGAAAAAGCTCTTGGCAGCCGCTTCGGTCAAACGGTGGAAATACAACCCGGGCACTACCCTCAGCACCACCTCCCCACCTAGCGATTGACGCAGCGCCATTGGCAAACTCGCACCTGCCCGCGTCTTTCCAGTGCCCACACCCACCGGCAGCACATCGCCGACCATCAGCTTGCGGCCGTGCAATCCTCCAAGCGCCCCCAGTGCGTAGGTCGATCGGCTACCAAGCACCTCGGGCACTTGAATACCACCGGCCACTGCCAGATAGGCACGGGCGCCCGCCGAGGGAAAGCCGAAGCGCAGCACTTGTCCGGCGCGGACCGCAAACGCCGTGTCCGGTGGCTGTTGACGACCGTCCAGGAGCACCGGCATCTGTGCACCGCACACCGCCACCAAGGCATCGTGCTGAAACTCCAGTTCCGGCCCCACCAGCGCGCATTCGAGTGCCGCCGCACCCGCCGGATTGCCCACCAGGTGGTTGGCCGCGCACAGGGCATACTGGTCCAGAGCGCCGGAAGGCGGGATACCCAAATGATAATAACCCTCGCGGCCAAGGTCCTGAACCGATGTGGCCAAGCCAGGTTTGAGCACCTTGATCATGCCAGTACCTCCTGAAGCGATTTCGGGTAGCCCACCGGGTCGGCCAGGAAGGCATCGAGGTCAAAGTCCACGGGGCGTATGCGCAGGTTGAAACGTCCCTCTTCCACATCGGATACGGCCTGGTCGTAGCTGGCCCGGTCGATGGGCTTGAACTGCACGATATCGCCCGGACGGAAGAACACCATGTGCTCCTTGAGGTAGGGCAGACGCTGCTGCGGATCATAGATCGGTGCTGGGGTCACGCCGAACATCTGGTATCCCCCTGCTCCGCGCACCGAGTAGATGCAACCGAAACAACCGCCATGTCCAAGGGTCAGCTTGGGTGTGTCGGTGCGCGGACGCAGGTATTTGGGCACTTGCAACTGCCGTTCTCGCTCGACCATCTGGAACATGAACGGCAAGCCTGCGACGAAACCGACCATGGACACGAACCACGGCGCACCACTGTGCGCGGCAATGAACGCTTGAACATCGGCCAGGCCGTTGATTCGCGCCGCATACTCCAGATCGGTGCTGTCCGGCTCCTGATGGCGGTCACGAAAGCGCATCAGGGTTTCATGGGTCCAGGGGTCGTTGTACAACACCGGAATCTCGATGATGCGCGTCTGCAGCGAGCGCTCGGCTACCGCTTCGGACTCGGCGCCACGTACCGCCTCCAAAAGGTCCTGCGGGGCGATACGGTCCGGGTCGAAGCGGATCTGGAACGAGGCATTGGCCAGGCACACATCCAGTACGCCGTCCAGCGCCAGGCGCTCTACTGCACGTGTCACGGCCATACCTTTGAAAAAGGCTTCCAGCGACATGCTGTCGCTGACCTCGGCGAACAAGTGCTCGTCGGCACCAAAGCTGTAGCGAATCGGGGAAGTTGCAAGCGGCTCGGCCATCTCTGTTCCTTTTTGGAGTCTTTATACAAAGGCAGGCGAATTCGAATCATGCGGAGGCCCAGGCTTGTCTGCGCCGGGTGCCTGTGACAGGCCTCAGCGCGGTGCGCGCACCCTGATGCCCGCCCCATTCAACGCCTTGCGTGTGGCCTCGACCAGGTCAAGAGCGCCAGGCGTATCGCTGTGCAGGCAAATGGAATCGAAACTTATCGCCAGGTCCTGGCCTTCGACTGTACGCACTACCCGCTCCTGGCAAGCGCGCAGAACCCGTTCGGCAACCCGCTGGGGTTCGTAGCCGCGTACATGACGGGTGAACACAATGGAGCCACTCAAGTCGTATTCGCGGTCGGCATAGAACTCACGGACCACCGGCTGCCCCATCTCCTGGGCGACACGGCAGATCACCGAACCAGGCATGCAGTAAAGCAACAGCTCAGGCTCGACCACCCGCAGGTTTTCCACCAGCAGACGTGCGGCTTCTTCGTCACGGGCCAGGTGCATGTACAGCGCGCCGTGGGGTTTGATGTGCTGCAATGACACGCCCTGGGCACGGGCAATTTCACGTAGCGCACCCAGTTGGTAGAGCATGTCGTCGACCAGTTCCTGGGCTGGCGCATTGATGTGGCGACGCCCGAAACCGACGAGATCACGAAAACCTGGATGGGCACCCACCGCCACGCCCAACGCCTTGGCCCGCGCCACGGTACGGCGCATGGTGCCGGGGTCGCCTGCATGGAAACCGGTGGCGACGTTGGCCGAACTGATGTAGGCCATCAGCTCGTCGTCGACACCATCACCGATGGTCCAGGGACCGAACCCCTCACCCATGTCAGAGTTGAAATCCACTGCGTGCATACCCTGGCTCCTGATACTTGTGACTGCATGCCAGCCACGTTAGATTTTCCCCACCCCCTTGGGAAGATTTATAAACAGAGGGGGTGTCTTCTGAAAAACAGATACGACAGGAGCATGCTGTGTCACTGACCCTGCGCCAGGTCCGTTACTTCGTCGCAACCGCCGAAATCGGCCAGATTTCCCAGGCTGCGATCCACCTGAACATTTCCCAGTCGGCAGTGACCACCGCCATCAAGGAGCTGGAGGCGATGCTCGGTGCGCTGTTGTTTCAGCGCTCGGCCCAGGGCATGACCTTGACCGAGGCCGGCCGGCACTTTCTCAACCGCGCCTATGTGATCTTGCGCAGCGTCGATGACGCGCTCAACAGCCCGCTGCCCGACCTGCGCGCCAGCGGGGTGCTGCGTCTGGCAGCCAGTTACACGGTGCTGGGCTACTTCCTGCCGCACCACCTGCAACGGCTTGAGCATTGGCATCCGGATGTGAGCCTTCAGGTGCAAGAGCAAGAACGCAGCACCATCGAACAAGGCCTGCTGGAGGGCGACTTCGACATGGCCGTGGTGCTGACCGCCAACCTGACGCACCCGGATATCGTTTCCGAGACGCTGTTCAACTCCGAGCGTCGACTGTGGCTTCCCAGCCATCACCCGCTGTGCGAACGCTCATCGGTGAGCCTGGCCGACGTGGCCCGCGAGCCTTACATCCAGCTGACCGTGGATGAGGCGGAACAAGCCACCTTACGATACTGGGAGCAGGCCGGTCAGCGACCCCGTGTGCGCGTGCGCACCAGTTCGGTCGAAGCGGTGCGCAGCATGGTGGCCAACGGCAGTGGCGTGGCGATCCTCTCCGATCTGGTGCACCGCCCCTGGTCGTTGGAGGGCAAGCGGATCGAGACCGTCACCATCAGCGACCCTGTCACACCCATGAGCGTGGGGCTGGCCTGGCACCGCGAACGGGCATTCAGCCCAGCGATGCAGGCCGTGCGCACCTACTTCCACGGAGCGTTTCTGGCGCCGCAGCAATTGTCGGCGCGGCGTTGATGGACAGACACTTTACCTAGCCACATGCCAGCCCGCTGTCGGAGCGGGTTTACCCGCGCAGGATCGGCGTCCACAACCCCCATCACGAAAGCCAAGCGCTTGCATTTACCGGCCCACGGGCATAGCGTTCGAGAGTTCAGCATTCCCTGTGCCCAGGAGCTCCCCATGTACACCGGCATCGTCCAGGCCGTCCGCCCTCTACTTGATGTAACCCGCTACCCAGGTCACAACCAGTTCACCATCGACCTCACCGCCGAGCTGCTCGATGAGCTGAAGATCGGCGCCAGCGTCAGCGTAGAAGGTACCTGCCTGTCAGTCACCGAAATCAACGGCAGTCAGGTGAAGTTCGACGCCATGACCGCCACCCTCGAACGTACCAACCTGCGCTTCTTCAGCGCAGGCCAAGGCGTGAACATAGAACGCTCGGCGAAGATGAACGCCGAAGTCGGTGGGCACCTGATGGCCGGCCACATCGCCACCACTGCAGAGATTGTCGAGCTGTCGATCAAGGAGACCGGCGCCTTCATCAAGTTCCGCATGCCGCCGGAATGGGCCAAATACGTATTTGCGCGCGGATTCCTCGGCGTCAATGGTTGCAGCTTGACTGTCGCCGACGTCGAAGAAAACGTCGTCACCATCAACCTGATTCCCGAAACCCTGCGCCAGACCACCTTCGCCCGCTACCAGAACGGTGACCTGATCAATATCGAGGTGGACCACCAGACCATGGTCCTGGTGGATGTGGTCGAGCGCACCCTGAAGGGCACCTTGGCCCGCGAAAACCTGCTGCGCTGAGACCACCGCTATGTTGCCCAATGCCCTGCCCTCGCGCAGCGCCAAACGCCTGAGGCTGCAGAGATTGCGTGGTCGGGTAGGTCTTGGCCTGGTCGCCAGTCTATCGGTACTGGCGGGTATGACCGATGCCATTGGCCTGTTGGCGCTAGGCGATTTCGTCTCGTTCATGAGTGGCAACACCACCCGCCTGGCAGTGGCCATCAGCCAGGCGGACCTGGCCCTGGTGCTGCGCCTGAGCGCCGCCATTCTCAGCTTCGTGCTTGGTAATGCGCTGGGGATAGTGCTGGCCCGCGGTTTCAGGCAACGAGCCTGGCCTGTGCTGGTGGTGGTCGCAGCCCTGCTTGCCCTGGCGGCCTCCTGGCCAACGGTCACGAGTTGGCTACCCCTGATCGCGGCGATCCTGGCCATGGGCATGATCAATGCCGTGGTCGAACAAGTGAATGGGCTGCCGATCGGCCTGACCTACGTGACCGGAGCGCTGTCCCGGTTCGGTCGCGGCTTTGGCCGCTGGCTAATGGGTGAACGTCGCGACGGCTGGCGTGTGCAACTGGTGCCGTGGAGCGGCATGCTGCTGGGTGCCGCGCTGGGCGGCTGGTTGCAACATCACCTGGGCCTGCAGGCACTGGTGGGCAGTTGCGCCCTGGCGTGCCTGCTGGCCCTGGTGGCGCGGTTCATTCCGCGCTCATGGCAACGGGGCTACATGCCCCGCTGAGCCCGGGTCGCGTGTCTCAGATGCCTTCGCGGGCCAGATCCATGGCGAAGTAGGTGAGGATCAGGTCCGCGCCGGCACGCTTGATCGCGCCAATGCTTTCACGCACCACGCGCCCTTCATCGATGGCGCCAGCCAGGCCGCCGAACTTGATCATCGCGTACTCGCCGCTGACCTGGTAGGCCGCCAGCGGCAGGCGCGAGGCTGCGCGGATGTCGGCGATCACATCCAGGTAGGCGCCGGCTGGCTTGACCATCAGCACGTCAGCGCCTTCCTGCTCGTCGAGCAATGATTCGCGCACGGCTTCGCGACGGTTCATCGGGTTCATCTGGTAGCTCTTGCGGTCGCCCTTGAGTGCGGTGCCACCGGCCTCGCGGAACGGGCCATAGAGCGACGAGGCGAACTTGGTCGAGTAGGCCATGATGGCGGTGTCATGGAAGCCGGCGCCATCGAGGGCGGAGCGAATCGCCTGGACCTGGCCGTCCATCGCCGCCGAAGGGGCGATGAAGTCGGCGCCCGCGGCAGCGGCCACCACCGCCTGCTTGCCGAGGTTGGCCAGGGTCGCATCGTTGTCCACGCCATGGTCATGCAACACGCCGCAATGGCCGTGACTGGTGTATTCACAGAAACAGGTGTCGGACATCACCACCATCTCCGGCACGGTGTCCTTGCAGATTCGCGCCATGCGCGCGACCAAGCCGTTTTCGTTCCAGGTGTCGCTGCCGGTTTCGTCCAGGTGGTGGGAAACACCGAAAGTCATTACCGACTTGATACCGGCACGGGCATAACGCTCGATTTCCTCGGCGAGTCGTTTCTCCGGGATGCGGTTGACCCCAGGCATGCTGGTGATCGGGACGAAGTCATCGATGCCCTCTTCGACGAAGATCGGCAGGATCAGGTCTTCGAGGCGGAACTCCGTCTCCTGGAACAGGGTACGCAGGGACTCGTTCTGGCGCAGGCGACGAGGGCGAACAACAGGGAAACGGCTGGACATGGAAGCTCCAAGAAATTTGACGACCTACACCATAAGCCTGTCGTGCGTGACTGAAAAGCCAAAATATCGAGATTGTCCCGTGCGCGCCGGGCAATAACGATTATTCAGTGCTGGCGCGGGCGCGACAAAATGTCACCCACCTGAAAAAGCCTGTTCAGGGCTCATCAAATAGTTATAAGATAACGTTTCACTTGATAATGATTCCTGCCTGCGACCCCCTATGACAAGCGCCATAGCCACGCCTACCCAACTCACCCAGCGCCTGCACAGCATCGATGCCCTGCGCGGCCTGGTGATCGTGTTCATGTTGCTGGACCACGTCCGCGAAACCTTCTTCCTGCACCGCCAGGTAGGCGACCCGATGGACATCGACACCACCGAGCCCTCGCTGTTCGTCAGTCGCACCCTCGCCCATCTGTGCGCCCCGGTGTTCGTCCTGCTCACTGGCCTTTCGGCCTGGCTGTACGGCGAAAAGCACAAGGGCCGCAGCGATGTGTCGGCATTTCTGTTCAAGCGCGGGCTGTTCCTGGTGGCACTGGAGTTCACCCTGGTCAACTTCGCCTGGACCTTCCAACTGCCGCCCACCGTCATCTACTTGCAGGTGATCTGGGCCATTGGCGTGAGCATGATTGCCCTGTCTGTGCTGGTGTGGCTGCCGCGTCCGCTGATGCTCGCCGTGGGCGCTGTCATCGTGGCCGGGCACAACCTGCTCGACGGCCTGCACTTCGAGCCGGGATCGGCTCTGCATGTCCCGTGGGCCATGTTGCATGATCGTGGTTGGTTGACGCTCTCCGACGGCCTGCGCCTACGCACGTCCTACCCGGTGTTGCCATGGATTGGCGTCATCGCCCTGGGCTATGGCATGGGTCCATGGTTCGCCCGCGGCAGCGACGCAGGCCAACGCCAGCATCGTCTGCTGATGGCCGGCGTGATCGCCCTGCTGGGCTTCGTCGTGCTGCGCATGATCAATGGCTATGGCGAGGCGCCCTGGAGCGGTTACCCAACCTTGACGCAGACGGCGATGAGCTTCTTCAACATCACCAAGTACCCTCCTTCACTGCTGTTCCTGGCCCTGACCCTGGGGGGCGGCCTCGTGCTGCTGCGCGTCTTCGAACGTGCCGGCCAGGCTCGCTGGATCAGGGCCTTGGCCGTGTTTGGCGCAGCCCCCATGTTCTTTTACTTGTTGCACCTTTACGTCCTGAAGCTGTTGTACCTGGCCTGCGTCGCCCTGTTCGGGCTGAACCAGGGCCAGTATTTTGGCTTCGACGGGATCGGTGCAGTGTGGCTGGTCGCCGTGCTGCTGGCGGTGGCGCTGTACCTGCCGGTGCGGGCATTCGGCCGCTTGAAGGCGCGTCGCCGCGACATCAGCTGGCTGAAGTACTTCTGATATGACGTTTTCACCCGGCGGCCGAATGGTCTACCATGCGGCCCGCCGGTTTCCACCACGGAATTAATAGGGAATCCAGGGCCAGCTTTCACAGGCCAATCGGAACTGCCCCCGCAACTGTAGGTGCCGAGCCTGCTCCAACCAAGCCACTGGGTCTGCCGATCCGGGAAGGCCGGAGCCGGGCAAGGACGCACCAGTCAGGAGACCTGCCGGCCTACATTCACCAACCGGCGGGGTGTCCGGGATGGCCATCTCCACCCGTTCCCGGGTGCAGCCCCACGCCGTGCGCATGGGGCTTGGCGATGCCTGTCCGTGCGTTCATGCCGTGAACTGTCCGATAGGAGATCGCCCCCACATGCTGCTGCGCTCCACCACCCTGCTTGCAGGCCTGAGCCTCGCCGGCCTGGCCCAGGCCGCTACCACCCACTACCCGCTCACCGTCGACAACTGTGGCCGGCCCCAGACCTTCGCCCAGGCCCCCGAGCGCGCCGTCACCATCGGCCAGGCGGCGACCGAGATCCTCTATGCCCTTGGGCTGGGCGACAAAGTGGCCGGCACTTCGCTGTGGTTCAACAATGTGCTGCCCGAGTACAAGGCGGTGAACGACAAGGTCGAGCGGCTGGCCGACAACGACCCCAGTTTCGAAGCCGTGGTGGGCAAGCGCCCACGGTTGGTGGCGGTGCAATTCGAGTGGATGGTCGGCGCCCAGGGCGTCGTGGCAACCCGCGAGCAGTTCGATGAGCTGAAGATTCCTACGTACCTGCTGCCATCGGACTGCGAAGGCAAGGACAACCTGGTCGGAGCCGACGGTACCCGTCTACAAGCTTTCCAGGTCCAGAGCATCTACAAAAGCGTCAGCCAACTGGCCGAGATCTTCGACGTGCAGGACCGCGGCGCGGCATTGAACGCCGATCTCAAGGCAAGCCTGGACAGTGCCAGAAAGCACGTTGCAGGCAAGGACCTCTCCAACACCAGCGCATTGTTCTGGTTCTCCAGCGCCGACTTCCAGATAGACCCTTATGTGGCTGGTCGCCAAGGGGTGGCTGACTTCATGCTGCGCACCCTCGGTGTGCGCAATGTGGTCGAGTCCAACGAGGAATGGCCGACCGTGGGCTGGGAAACGCTGGCCAAGGCCAATCCAACCTGGCTGATCATTGCCCGCATGGACCGCCGCCGCTTCCCCGCCGACGACTACCAGAAAAAACTCGACTTCCTGCACAACGACCCGGTGACCCGCAACATGGACGCGGTGAAGAACAACCGCATCATCATCCTCGATGCAGATGCCATGCAGGCCGGCATCCGTCTGTTCCGTGGCCTGCAGACTTTGTCTGCCGCCTTCGCCAGCGGCAATGCGGCGCCGTGATGAAGCGTTTGTTGATTTATAGCGTCCTGTCGGCAATGGCCCTGCTCGCCGCCGTCCTGGCCGGCACCGTCATCGGAGAGGCCAACGTATCGTCCAGCGTGGTTTACCAAGTGCTGGCCAACCACCTGTGGCAGGCTGGTTACCCGGTCGACCCGATCGATGCGGGCATCGTCTGGAACTACCGTCTGACCCGCACCCTGGTGGCTGCCGCCTGCGGTGCCGGGCTGGCGACCTGCGGGGTGATTCTCCAGGCATTGCTGCGCAACCCGCTGGCCGAGCCTTACTTGCTGGGCCTCTCGGCAGGCGCTTCGACCGGTGCGGTGCTGGTGGGCTTGCTGGGGTTCGGTGGCATGGCACTGAGCATGTCAGCAGGTGCGTTCCTCGGTGCACTCGCTGCCTTCGCGCTGGTATTGGTGCTGGCCCGCACCAGCGGCTCCACTGGCAACAGCGCCCAGGTCATCCTCGCAGGCATTGCCGGCTCGCAACTGTTCAATGCACTGACTGCCTTCCTGATCACCAAGTCGGCCACCGCCGAGCAGGCGCGTGGCATCCTGTTCTGGCTGTTGGGCAACCTCAGTGGCGTGCGCTGGCCATCGGTGTGGCTGGCACTTCCAGTGGCGCTGGCCGGCCTGGTGGTGTGCCTGTGGCACCGCCGCACGCTGGATGCCTTTACTTTCGGAGTCGACTCGGCAGCGTCGCTGGGTATTGCCGTGCGTCGCACCCAGTTGCTGCTGATCAGTTGCGCTGCATTGGTGACAGCGGTGATGGTGTCGATCGTCGGGGCCATCGGTTTTGTCGGTTTAGTGATTCCCCACGCCCTGCGCTTGCTGCTCGGCCCTGGCCATAGCCACCTGCTGCCGGCCAGCGCCCTGGGCGGCGCCTTGTTCCTGATCGCCGCCGATGTACTGTCACGCACGCTGATTGCGGGCCAAGTGATACCGGTGGGCGTGGTCACCGCATTGATCGGCGCGCCTGTGTTCGCGCTGATCCTGGTCAGCCGTCGGGGGCGCCCATGACCCTCATGATCAATGCGCCCATCGCCCCACTCGCCTGTCAGGGCCTGAGCCTCGAATTGTCGGGCAATCTCGTGCTCCGCGATATCGACCTCACCTTGGTCACCGGCGAAACGCTGGGGATCGTCGGCCCGAATGGTTCGGGTAAATCGTCTTTGCTCAAAGTGCTGGCCGGGCTACGCGCGCCGGCCAGCGGCAGTGTCCAGTTGCTCGGTAACGCCTTGGCGCGGCTTCCCCGACGGCGTATCGCCCAGACTCTGGCGCTGGTCGAACAGCAGGCCGACACCCTCGACGCCATCAGCGTGTTCGACGCCGTGGCCCTGGGGCGCACGCCATGGTTATCGGCCCTGTCGCCGTTCTCCAGCCACGACCGCGCCATCGTCGAGCAAGCCTTGGTCGACCTCGACGCCGAGCACCTGCGCACCCGCATCTGGAACTCACTGTCCGGGGGCGAGCGCCAACGGGTGCACATCGCCCGCGCCCTGGCCCAAAGCCCTCAGGTGCTGCTGCTCGACGAGCCGACCAACCATCTGGATATCCAGCATCAGCTCAGCCTGCTACGCCAGGTTCAGGCGCTACCGATCACCACCCTGATCGCCCTGCACGACCTGAACCAGGCGCTCACCTGTGACCGTGTCGCCATGCTGGACAAAGGCCGCCTGGTCGCCCTGGGCAAACCGCAGGACGTGCTGACGCCGGAGCGTCTGCTGAGCACCTTCGGCGTGCAGGCGCACTACCTCACCGACCCCTTCGATGGCGCGCGCATCCTGCGTTTTCGCGCCCCTTGAACCTGGAAGTTCCCACCATGCCGTTGCGTCCTTTCGCCCTACTGCTCGTCAGCACCGTTTTCACCCACGCCGCCCAGGCCGAGGTGCATGAAGTGAAAATGCTCAATCGCGGCGCCGAGGGGTCGATGGTGTACGAGCCGGATTATCTGCGCATTGCGCCAGGCGACACGGTTCGCTTCCTACCTAGCCAAAGCGGGCACAACGCCGCCAGCGTTCCAGGGCTGCTGCCTGCCGGGGCCGAGGCGTTCATGAGCAGGCTCAACCAGCCCTTCGAGCACAGCTTCACGGTGCCCGGTACATATGGCGTCCAGTGCATTCCCCACGTGGCCATGGGCATGGTGATGTTGATTCAAGTGGGTGACGCCCAGGCCACGCCAATCCCAGGAAACCTGCCGACCCGCGCCAAAGACCGCTTCGCCGCACAGTTGAGCAAACTGGAGGCCGCACGATGAGCCGCTTGCTGCTGGCGCTGCCGCTGCTGGGCATCACCCCATTCACGATGGCCGACTCCACGCAGTCGCAAAGCAACGGCTTCGTCGAGGACAGCACCTGGGGCCTGCTCAATCGCAGCGTATTCGACCAGCGCGACTACAAGCATGGGGGCCGCAACGGCAGCGCGCGTAATGCCTACAAGCCGCGTGACGAACGCAACGGCCTTGCCGAAGAGTGGGCCTACGGTTTGATGGGCACCTTCACCTCAGGATTTACCCAAGGCGTTATCGGCGTGGGTGTCGATGCACACGCCTACCTTGGCCTGCAATTGGACAGCGGCGGAGGACGCGCCGGCAAGGCACGCTTGCTCAGCCTGGACAACGATGGCCACCCCAAATCCGAGTACAGCCGGGGCGGTGCTGCGCTCAAGCTGCGTGTTTCCAATACCGTGCTGTCCTATGGCGAACAGCGCGTGAAGACGCCGGTATTCAGTTCCTCCGACAGCCGCCTGTTGCCTGAGACGGCCACCGGATTCTTCCTCACCAGCAACCCGTTCGACTCACTCAAGCTGGTGGCCGGCCATTTCAACGAGAACACCGACCGCAACGCGTCGAGCCACGACCAAGGCTTCGTGGTCAACTATTCCAACGGCCGGCAAGGCAACGGTTTCGACCTGGCAGGCGTGGTGTGGAACCCCGGCGCCGCCTTCAGTGGCAGCCTGTACACCTCTCGCTATGAAGACAGCTGGAACCAGCACTACCTGGGCAGCACACTCACCCATGCCCTGGACGACCGTCGCAGCCTGAGCCTGGATCTCAACCTGTATCGCACCACCGATACCGGCAAGGCGCTATCCGGGCACATTGACAACACCACATGGAGCCTGGTCTGGCGTTACAACCAGGGCCCCCACGGCTTCAGCCTCGGCTGGCAGCAGGTGGACGGTAACACGCCGTTCGACTATGTCAGCCGTGGAGCGATCTACATCGCCAACGCCGTGCAGATGTCCGACTTCAACGCACCCAACGAAAGGTCCTGGCAGGCGCGCTATGACCTGAACATGGGCGCCTATGGGGTACCAGGGTTGAGCCTGACAGCGCTGTACGTCAGGGGGTTCGATATCGACGGATCGCATGTGGACCCCAACGGCGGTTATGCCTACCTGGGCTATGGCAAGGGCGGCAAGCATTGGGAGCGCGACCTTGAGGCGCGCTACGTGGTGCAGAGCGGCAAGGCCAAGGGCACTGCGTTTTCTGTGCGGCACAACGTGCACCGGGGCAATACCGCGCAAGCGGAACTGGACGGGAACCAGATCCGCCTGGCGGTGGAGTGGCCGCTGACAGGAGGATTCTGATCCTGCGCGCGGCCCGCTGCGCTTTCAGGTTGATGCCTGCAATCGCCACTGCGCCCTCTCCTGCGAGCTTATCGACGCCACGACATCAGCGAACGTTGCACTGAGCTGCGCACTGACATTGCCAAAAACCTGGTAGTGGGTCAGCACGTAACGCTTGACCGTCTTTGGCCAGCATCCTTCCTTATGCGCCGCATGGATGATGGCCTTGGCATCATCGCGCGTCGCCCGGCGCCAGGCCTTGAGCAAGCTGCTCTCGAAGTCTGCGAAGGTCCAGGCGTCTCTGCGGTCTTCGAAATGGTCCAGCAGCTTGAGCTTGTACAGGGCCAGGTGCGCCATGGGCATTGCTTCCTCGTCTTGATGATCGGACGGGAAGGTAAGGAACGCGGCGGGGGAATGAAATGAACGTGATGGCCCGCGCCGCAGCGCGGATGTAGGAGCCTTCCTAGTGTGGTGCTTCGCAAGTAACACTCATATTTTGGTCTAGGCTTCACAGCATCAGAAATGCCTCGGAGCCACGATATGAAAGCCGGCCGACCTGCTGCCCCGATTGAGCTGAGCGACGAAGAACACATCGAACTGCTTCGTCGCTCCCGATAGCGTAAAGGCTCTGCTGAATCTCGCATTCGCGCCGAAATCATCTTGGCGTGCGCTAGTGGAGAATCAGGCACCTCAATCGCCCACAGACTTGGCAGCGGCGTACACACGGTCTCGCGTTGGCGAGTGCGATTCAGTCGGCTGCGGCTCGATGGTTTAAATGACGAACATCGCTCAGGCCGGCCTCGCAGCATAACCGATGAACAAGTACAGGCCGTGGTCAATCAGGCACTGCAATCCAAACCCGAAGATGCCAGTCACTGGAGCACTCGCTCGATGAGTCAGGCAACCGGCATTTCTCCAGCCAGCGTCATGCGGATATGGCATGCCTTCGGCCTCAAGCCTCACCTTGAGAAGACCTTCTAACTTTCGACCGACCCTCTGTTCGTCGACAAGGTCCACGACATTGTTGGGCTCTACCTCAACCCTCCCGAAAAGGCCCTGGTGCTCTGCATCGACGAGAAAAGCCAGATTCAGGCGCTGAACCGTACCCAGCCAGGCTTACCTCTTGCCCCCGGCAAACCCGTCACTCGCACCCACGACTACAAGCGCCACGGAACCACATCGTTGTTCGCGGCGCTGGATATCGCTACGGGTGAAGTCATCGGAAGATTGAAGCGCCGCCATCGAAGTACAGAGTTTCTCGCTTTCCTCAAAGAGGTGGCCGCTAACGTACCCGAGGACATGCCTGTTCATCTGGTAATGGACAACTACGCGACACACAAGACTGACAACGTGAAAGTGTGGCTGGCAGCGCATCCGCGCTACCAAGTGCACTTCACACCTACTTCGGCATCCTGGTTGAATCTGGTGGAGCGCTTCCTCTCGACGCTGAGCGAAAAGTGGATCAAGCGCCAGGCACATACCAGCGTGAAGGATCTGGAGGAGTCCATTGATTACTACCTTGCCACCCACAACGCCAACCCTCGACCCTTTCGCTGGCATCGAAAGGCCGATGACATCTTGGCAAGCGTCGGTCGTGCAGCCGAGGCGTTAGGCCGAAAAATATGAGTGTTACTTGCGAAACACCACACTAGGTTCGCCGCCATTGGTGCATATGGGTGGTGCGCCACAGCGGGTCATCCTCGACATCGACCACCTTGAATCCTTGCCGCTCCCAGAACGCAATCGCGCCAGGCAGGAAGGGATGGGTGTGCAGGTACAGGCAGTCGACACCTGCATTCATGGCCTGCTCGCGCAGTGCCGCGAACAGGGCGCCAGCCAGCCCATGCCTGCGGTACTCGGGCCGGACGAACAAGCGCACCACCTCGACCACGTGAGCACCTCGGTAGTCGAGCTGAGGGAAGCGATGGTCATACGGCAGATAGCCGATGGCTGCGACCAGCCGGCCCTGGTCGCGGGCCACGAGGAAACGACCAGCGCCATCGAGGTAGGTATCGCCGAAGTGGGCAAGGTCGTTGGGTAACGGCGCTTCGGCGAGCATGGGGAACAGATCACGGCGTGCCGCGTCGACGAACCTCACGACTTCTGCGATGGCGTCATGGCTGGGAGTATGGAGGGTCCAATGTGGCATGGTCGACAGGTAGCGATGGCGAGTGCGACCTGAGTTGTACTTCAGTAAGGTCGGCGCCACAAGGCCTGCTTGCCCGTTCGGGCATTGCCCTGGCCGGCCAATTGCTGACGCACATTCGCTCTCGTCGCCGGCACATCGACATCGGTATAATTGCCCCATACATCGCGCCCAAGGCCAGTCCATGCCCCGCCTCCCCTCGCTCCTGCTTCCCCTGTTGCTCGCCGCTGCCCTCGTCGCTTGCGACCCAAAGCCCAGCCGCAACGAACAGATCCTGGCCAATTTGCCGCTGCAGGAGGCCTACGAGAACAATATCGACCGTATGGCGTCGCTGCTCACCCGCACCCACCCGGCGCTGGCCGAAACCACGATCAGGGAAGTGCTGCGCAAGCACCTTACCGTCGAGGACCAGCGCCAGGACCTGTACAAGCTCTACAGCGAGAAGAACTTCAGCGACACCGAGTTCAACACCATCGTCGAAGCCACCCGCGACCCGGCCAAGGCCAGGGCCTTGGAAGAGACCGAGGAAGGCCAGCGCCTCAGCCGCAAGCTGACCGCACTCATGCGTGAGTCTGCACGTGATGAAAAGGTGCAGGCATTGGCCAAACAGCGCATGCAACAAGTGGAAGACGAGCTGAGGTCGCTGGAAAAGGCCGGCGCTTGATGCCTCGGTACCTCACACCGTTCTTCTATAGCCGTGCAAACACATAACGAGTAAGGTTATTCCATTTTCCGCGTCAGTGAGATCAGGATTGCCACACGCCAAGCACGGACTGCGCCTGGACCTGCGCACGCTCATTCTCGTCCTTTGTGCCCTCACCGCCCTGGTGATGCTGTGCGCCAGCTATTTCGCCAGCTACCGGGTGCAACGACAGTTGCTGATCGACCACGCGCTTGAAGCGAACCGAGTGTATGCGGCCAAGCTGGCGGCCATCACCGAGACCTTCATCAGCAACGCCTTGCAGCATCTGTCGTTCAGCGCCGGTTTGCAGGGACGTCAGATGGACGACACCGAAGCGATGGTGGCGGAAACCGAGCGTCTGCTGCGACAGAGCAGTGCCTTCAACTCCACCTTCGTGGTGGACGCCGAGGGCGTCCTGCGGGCTATATCGCCCGCTACACTACGTCGTTTCATCGGCACCCGCGTGCATTCACCCGGGTCCCAGGAGGCACTGACCCAGCGCCGGCCTCTGGTCTCGACGCCTTTTCTGTCAGCCGCCAACAACCTGGTGGTAGCGCTGTCGCACCCGATCTTCGATGGCAACGGCCGGTACCTCGGTTATGTCGGCGGCAGCCTTTACCTGCGCGAGCGCAACATCCTCAACAGCTTGCTGGGTGAACATTTCTACAAAGACGGCTCGTACCTCTACGTGGTCGATCGCAATCGTCGGTTGCTGTATCACCCCGATGCAGAGCGTGTCGGCACGCTGGTGGAAGGCAACGCACTGGTGGACCAGTTGGCGACGGTGCCCAGCGGCACCCGGCAAGTGACCAATACCCGTGGCGTCGAGATGCTGGCCGGATTCGCCACCGTACCCAGCGCGGGCTGGGGCGTGATAGCCCAGCAGCCGCTGGAGCAAACCGTTGCACCATTGAGCCACCTGATACTCAGCGTGATGGGTATTTCAGCTCCCTTGGCGTTGCTTGGCTGCCTGCTGCTCTGGTGGCTGGCAATGATCATCGCCCGCCCGCTATGGCAATTGGCGGCCGGGGCCAGGTCGATGGACCGCGCCAGTACCGCCGAACGCCTGCATCGCGTGCGCGCCTGGTACTTTGAAGCGGCCGAGCTCAAGCGTGCGCTACTGTTTGGCTTGAACCTGTTGCACGAGCGCATAGGCCGGCTCAACCGCGACGCCCAGACCGACCCGCTGACCGGGCTGGGCAACCGCCGCAGCCTGGAGTTCAGCCTGTCGCTGCTCAAAGCTGAAGGGCGGCGATTCTCGGCCATCGTCCTGGACATCGATCACTTCAAGCGGATCAACGATGGCCATGGCCATGATGTTGGCGACCAGGTGCTGCGCCGCCTCGCCGAACTGATGCGCGGCTGTTGCCGTGAAGGCGACCTGCTATGCCGAACCGGTGGCGAGGAGTTTCTGATGCTGTTGCCCGGTGCCAGTCTGGAGGTGGCCACGAATGTAGCCGAGCGCCTGCGAGTGACGGTACAGGACACGCCGCTGGAGCCGGTGGGCGCAATGACCATTTCGCTGGGTGTCGCGCATTGGCAGGCAGTGGAAGGCAGCGACCCTGGCGAGGCGCTGAGCGAGGCGGATCGGGCGCTGTACCAGGCCAAGCAGAGCGGGCGCAACCGGCTGTGCACCGGTGATTCGCAGGTCTGAGTCCTATGCGATGCCAGGTGCGGCAATCCGCCACCGCGAAGCACTACCTGACCATTCACCCCAATGCTAGATTCGCCGCCATGAAAATCACCCCACGGCCCCGCGTGCTGCCCTGGCACTGGAATACCAGTAGGACACCGAGGACAGTCCGTACTGGGGCTCGCCGCTCCTGCCTGGTCGCAGCACCCTGCAGAGCGACAAGAGCCGGCGCTTCGAGAACTACAACGTCGGCGACGGGCGGTACGATCAGCTCAACGAAGCGCTCAACGGCGCATCGGTGTCGCGCAAGGATAATGCACCAAATGTCGGCAACCTGTGGCTGACCTACAGCCTGCCCCAGGACGGGTCAGGGGGCGTGGACGCTCGCTATGTCGACTCGGTGTACGCCGACAACGCCAATACCCCCAAGGCACCAGCCTACACCCTGTAGGGTGCCTTCGTCCGCTATCGCCTGGACGAGCACACCCCCCTCACCGGGCGGGTGCGCAACCTGACCAATGAGGTATATGCCAAGCAGGCCTACGCGCGCCACGCACCTTCGAGCTGGCGCTGGACCTTTGTTTCTGATCGTTTGGCCGGTCAGGCCGACGCCACCGCACCGATGAAGTTCGCCAGCTCCGCCGTGCGCGGGGCGGCGAACACTTCGCGGGGGTCTCCCACCTCGTGCACCTTGCCGTGGTGCATGAACACCAGTTTGTCGCCCACCTCGCGGGCGAAGCGCATTTCGTGGGTGACCATGATCAGGGTCATGCCCTCGCTGGCCAGTTGGCGAACCACGCCCAGCACTTCGTTGACCAGCTCCGGGTCCAGTGCCGAGGTGATCTCGTCGCACAGCAGTACCTTCGGCGACATCGCCAGCGCCCGGGCGATTGCCACGCGTTGCTGCTGGCCACCAGAGAGTCGGTCAGGATACGCATCGAACTTCTCGGCGAGCCCCACCCGCGCCAGCATCTGCTCGGCCAGCTGGCGGGCCTCTGCACGGCTGGCCTTCTTCACCACCTGTGGCGCGAGCATCACGTTCTCGCCCACGCTCAGGTGCGGAAACAGGTTGAACTGCTGGAACACCATGCCAACCTTCTGGCGCAGGGCGCGTAAGTCCGCGCGGCTGGCATCGAGGTATTCGCCGTCGACTTCGATCACCCCATCGCTGATCGACTCCAGACCGTTGAGGGTACGCAGGAAGGTACTCTTGCCCGAACCACTGCGGCCGATGATGGCCACCACCTCGCCTTCCTCGATACTCAGGTCAACGCCCTTGAGCACATGATTGTCGCCATAGTATTTGTGCAGTGCGGATACTCTAAGCAGGGGCATGCAGCCTCCTTTCCAGATAACGGGCGCTCAGCGAGAGCGGATAGCAGAGAAGGAAATAGCCCAGCGCGACCAGGCCGTAGATCAGGAACGGTTCGAACGTGGCGTTGGCCAGCATGCCGCCGGTCTTGGTCAACTCGGTAAAGCCGATGATCGAGGTCACCGCCGTGCCCTTGACCACCTGCACCGAGAAGCCCACCGTCGGGGCGATGGCGATGCGCAGTGCCTGGGGCAGGATCACGTAGCGCAGTTGCTCCAGGCGATTCAACGCCAGGCTGCCCGACGCCTCCCACTGACCGCGAGGAATGGACTCGACGCAGCCACGCCAGATCTCGGCCAGGAAGGCGCTGGTGAACAGCGTGAGGGCAATGGCAGCGGCCATCCACGCCGAGACGTCGATGCCGAACAGCGCTATGCCGAAGAACACCATGAACAGCTGCATCAGTAGCGGCGTGCCCTGGAACAGCTCGATGTAGCCACGGGCAAAGCCACGCAATAAGGAGCTGTCGCTGATCCGCGCCAGCAACAGCAGCAACCCGGCCAGCCCGCCGCACAGAAACGCGACCAGCGACAGCAGCAAGGTCCACTGCAGCCCGGTTAGCAGGTTTCGGACAATGTCCCACAAGGTGAAATCCATTCAGCGTCTCCCCATCAGCCAACGTTGGCCGACCCAGGCCAGCAACTGGCGCACGACAATGGCCATGACCAGGTACATCAGCGTGGTCAGCAGGTAGGTTTCGAAGGCGCGGAAGTTGCGCGACTGGATGAAGTTGGCGGCAAAGGACAGCTCTTCGGTGGCGATCTGCGAACACACTGCCGAGCCCAGCATCACGATCACGATCTGGCTCGACAACGCCGGCCAGACCTTGGCCAATGCAGGGCGCAACACCACATGGCGCAGTGCCTCGAAGCGGCTCATGGCCAATGCCGCAGCGGCCTCCAACTGCCCCTTGGCTATAGCCTGGATCCCCGCACGGATGATCTCGGTGGAATACGCCCCGAGGTTGATCACCATCGCCAGCACCGCCGCTTGCCACTCGGTCAACCTGACGCCCAGCGCCGGCAAGCCGAAGAAGATGAAGAACAGCTGGACGATGAAAGGCGTGTTGCGGATCAGTTCCACGTACACGCCGAACAGCGCATCGAACGGGCGCAGCCGCCAGGCGCGGACCACCGCGCCGACCACGCCGATGGCGACACCGAGCAGCGTACCGATAACCGTCAGCTGCAAGGTGAACAGCGCCCCCCTGAGCAACAGGTCACCCTGCGCCAGCACCGGGGCGAAGTCGAATTGATAGGCCATGGTTCAGGCTCCGCTTGCCGCTCAAAGATCAGCCGGCAGCGGTTGCTTGAGCCACTTCTCGGCATTGCGATTGAGGCTGCCGTCGGCCTTGGCCGCTTCCAGGGTGGCGTTGACCTTCTCCAGCAACGCAGGCTCTTGTTTGGCCAGGCCCACATAAACTGGCGAGTCCTTGAGCTTGACCTTCATCACCGGGACCTTGGAAGGGTTCTTCTCGGCGATGGCAGCCATTACCACACTGCCGCTGGCGATCAGGTCGACCTGGCCGGACAGGTAAGCGGCGATGGTCGAGTTGTTGTCCTCGAAGCGTTTGATAAGGGTGCCTTGGGGCGCGACGGCGGACAGCTCCATGTCCTCGATCGCGCCACGGGTGACGCTGATGGTCTTGCCAGCGATGGCGTCGATATTGTCGACCTTGGCGTCCTGCGGGCCGAATACCGCCAGGTAGAACGGCGCATAAGGGCGGGAGAAATCGATCACCGCCGCGCGCTCGGGGTTCTTGCCCAGGCTCGAGATCACCAGGTCGACCTTGCCGGTGGTGAGGAATGGAATACGGTTGGTGCTGTTGACCGGCGTCAGCGCCAGCTTGACACCGAGCTTGTCGGCCAGCAGCTGGGCGGTGTCGATGTCCAGGCCACGAGGCTTGAGGTCGGGACCGACCGAACCGAACGGCGGGAAGTCCTGCGGCACCGCCACCTTCAGTACACCGCGGGCAGTGATGTCGGCGAGGGCGTCGGCCTGCGCCTGGGACAAGCCCAGGGTGCTGCCGCAGAACAGGGTGGCCAGAAGCAGGGGACGGAACATCTTCATGGAAAAGCCTCGCAGGGAACGGGGTGATGAGTCTGCAAGGCCATTGCATGGGCCATGCCAGATCCCTGAAAACACACGACGAACCCTGCGCAAGGCCCGCGCCTGCAAGGTCTTACTGGTCTGAACAGTTACTTCGAACGCTTCACCCACAGCGGTGCGCCGCGCCCCGCATTCGTGCAGGGTGAACCGATTCTGCGCCACACCGGGGCAAGACTTGCAAGGCGCCGCCAATGCCCGTAAAAGGAGCGGATATCGCCTCCGACCGGTCTGAACAGCATGCTCGACACCCTCCCCCGCGCAGTCCCTGAAATCGCCCTGCAGGCGATTCGTAAACTGATCGACGACGGCGGTTACCTGCCCGGCGATGCCCTGCCCTCGCAGCGCGACCTGGCGGAACAATTGGGCGTCAGCCGGGCTTCGTTGCGCGAAGCCCTCTCCTCGCTCAGTGCGCTGGGACTGGTGAGCGTCCAGCCGGGCAAGGGTGTGTTCGTCCAGGCGCCGCTGGCCCAGACGCCGCCGGCGTTCGCCTGGCCCTACGCCGAGCAGGTGTCGGCCGCCGACACCTTCCAATTGCGCTACACGCTGGAAGGTTTTGCCGCCGGGCAAGCTGCCTTGAGGCTGACCGCTGACGACATCGACCGCCTGGAGGCCAATGTCGAGGCCATGCGTGTGGAATTGCGGGCCGGTCGCTTCGAAGCGGCCGCGCGCCTGGACTTCGCCTTCCACCAGCAGTTACTGCAAGCCTGCGGCAACCAGGCGATGCTGCAGGTGATCACCGCCAGCCAGGAGATCTTCCTGGAAAGCCAGAAGCTTCCGTTCATTCGCCCCGAGCGCGCCATGGAAACCTGGCAGGAGCACCGCAAGATCCTCCGCGCGCTGGCACGGCGTTCGCAAGTTGGAGCGCAACGGGCCATGCAGGAGCATATTCGCAATGCCGCATCGCGTACTGGCGTCGTATTCACCGTCTAAGCGATTGCGACTGGACGGTCGTTGTGGAAACCGGCTTGCCGACCATCACCGCTCGGCCGGTGCATACACCGCATGGGTCGCATCGCCGGCAAGCCGGCTCCTACGGGGCCGTATCGCACGACAAACGGTCAAAACAGATATCCCGATGTCGCCCTCGAAGCAGCACTCACCCGCGCTGGCCTGTCTACTGCCTGTACCACAACGATAAAGCGGCCCGACCGCTCTACATTCATCCAGGCTGCCTATGACCACCGGAGAGCACACGCATGTCCGCACCTCATGAGGTATCCCCCGCCACGCTACGCCGCGTCATCGCCGCTTCGGCCATCGGCAATTTCGTCGAGTGGTTCGATTTTGCCGTCTACGGTTTTCTCGCCACCCTGATCGCCAGCCAGTTCTTCGCCAGCGAAGATGCCAGCGTGGCGCTGCTCAAGACGTTCGCGGTATTCGCCGTGGCCTTTGCCTTGCGCCCCCTGGGCGGAATTGTGTTCGGCGCCTTGGGCGATCGGCTTGGGCGCAAGCGCGTCCTGTCGATGACCATCTTGCTCATGGCCGGCTCCACCACCCTGATCGGCCTGTTGCCGACCTATGCCAGCATTGGCCTGGCCGCCCCCGCACTGCTGACCCTGGCACGCTGCCTGCAGGGCTTCTCTGCCGGCGGCGAGTATGCCGGTGCGTGTGCCTACCTGATGGAGCACGCGCCCAGAAACCGCCGGGCCTTCTACGGCAGTTTCGTTCCGGTTTCGACCTTCTCGGCCTTCGCCTGCGCCGCAGTGATCGCGTACGGGCTGGAAGCCAGCCTCACCAGCGAAGCGATGAACACCTGGGGATGGCGCATTCCGTTCCTGGTCGCCGCGCCGCTGGGGCTGGTCGGCCTCTACCTGCGCTGGCGCATGGAAGAAACCCCGGCCTTCCGCGAAGCCATGGCCGAGGGCAAGGCACACGAGCACTCGCCGCTCAAGGAGACCCTGCGCACCCATGGCCGGGCGATCCGCAACCTGGGAGCTTTCATCTCGCTGACGGCGCTGTCGTTCTACATGTTCACCACTTACTTCGCCACCTACCTGCAACTGGTTGGCCACCTGACCCGCGCCCAGTCGCTGCTGGTGACTACCGTGGCGCTGCTGTTCGCCGCCATTGGCTGCCCGCTGGCTGGCGCATTCTCGGACCGGGTCGGACGGCGCAAGACCATTGGCTTCACCTGCCTGTGGGTAATGGCCTGCGTGTTCCCTGCTTACTGGCTGGCCAGTTCCGGGTCGATGTCCGGGGCACTGCTGGGGGTGATCCTGCTGGCGGTCGGGGCGCTGCTAAGCGGGGTGGTGACCGCGGCGCTGCTGTCGGAAACCTTCCCGACCCGCACCCGATACACCGCATCGGCGATCACCTACAACGTGGCCTACACGCTGTTCGGCGGCACGGCGCCCTTGGTGGCGACCTGGCTGATCGGCCAGACCGGCAGCAGCCTTGCGCCAGCATTCTACCTGGTGGTGATTGCCCTGGTGGCATTGCTGGGCGGCCTGGCGCTACCGGAGACATCGCGGATCTCGCTGCACGAGCCACTGCCAGCGCAAGGCAGCCGGCAAGCCGCCCGCGGCGCGGCCTGAGTCACGCTGCAGCCTGATTGCACAGCATGGGGGCGACCCGTCGCCCTCATGACGCCTTGCGCGAGCGTTTGGTCGTGGATTTCTTGCCCTTGGCGGTCTTGCCGCCGCCCAGGCTGCGCTTGAGCAGTTCGGTGAGGTCGATGATGTCGGCGCCTTTCTCCGTACGGGTACCTTCGCCCTTCTCCACCGTCTCGATCTTGCCTTTGCTGGCCTTTTCCTCCACCAGGTCAAGAATGGTCTGGCGAAACGCATCGTGGTACTCATCCGGGGACCACGGCCCGCTCATGTCCTCGACCAGCCGCTTGGCCATGTCCAGTTCGCGCTTGTCGACCTTGGCTTCGGTCACGCTCTTGTCCAACTCCAGGGTTTCAATGCTGCGCACCTCCTCGGGCCAGCGCAGGGTGATCATCACCAGGGCATCGTCCAGCGGCCGCAGCAACGCAAGGTGCTGACGGGTGTGCAGCACCACCGTCGCCAACGCCACCTTGCCGGTGCTTTCCAGGGTTTCGCGCAACAGTGCGTAGACCTTGCCACCACGGCGGTCGGGGCTCAGATAGTAAGGGGTGTCAAAGTGCTGCAGCGGGATGTCGCCGGCGTCGACGAAGGAGAAGATGTCGATGGTTTGGGTCGCCTCAGGCCGCGCGGCGCGAATCTCTTCCTCGCTGATCACCACATAGCGACCTTTCTCGTACTCCACGCCCTTGACGATGTTTTCCTTGTCGATGTCCTTGCCAGTGACCTTGTTCACCCGCTTGTAGCCCACCGGCTCCATGCTGCGCTTGTCGAGCCAGTCGAAATCGACCCGCTCGGTACGCACCGCCGTATTGAGCGAAACCGGGATGTGCACCAAGCCGAAACTGATCGCGCCTTTCCAGATGGCCCGCGCCATGCTGACCTCCTATGGGTTGAACGGATCGCCGGCGCTGCTGTAGCGCAGGGCGCCGCAGCGCTCGCAACACTGGCATTCGAGACCCGCGACTTCACGGGTCATCACCGTGCGCCACTGGCAACCACGCAGCAAGCAGACGAGTTTCATCAGCTACCCCTCCAGCCATCACCAAACGAGGCTTGTTACTGCAACTGACTGCGCGCTGACGCGAAGGTTTAATCCCAGGGCCATTGCACCCTCATGCCGTCCCGCTCACCAGTGCGTTCATCTCAGCGATATCACGCGCTACCTGGTCGGCGGAGTGGTCGAACATCGCCTGTTCCCGGGTATCCAGAGGCAACTCGATCACCTGCGAAATCCCGTCCGCTGCCAGTACGCATGGGACGCCCATGGCGATACCCGTGCGCCCGTACTCGCCCTCAAGCATCGCGACCGTCGGCACGATACTGCGCCGTCCGTAAGCGATGGCGTCCACCATCCGCGCAATGGCCACGCCCGGCGCATCGCAGGCGCTGCCCGATTTTTTCAAGCCGAGGATCTCGCCACCGCCCTGCCGTGTGCGCTGCACGATCCGCGCTATCTGCTCGTCCGACAGGAAGTGGGACAACGGCACCGAACCGACCGCGCAATAGCGCATCAACGGCACCATGCTATCGCCATGCCCGCCCAGCACCAGCGCGGTGATATCCCGCGCTGAAAAGCCGGTTTCCTCGGCGATGAAACACTTCATGCGTGCGGTATCGAGCACCCCTGCCTGCCCAAATACCTTGTTGCGCCCCAGCCCGCTGAGGGACCAGGCCCGATAGGTCAGTACGTCGACCGGATTGGACACCACCAGTACCGTGGCGGCTGGCGCATGCTGCTGGATATCCCGCATGATGCCATCGAGAATCGGCAGGTTGACGCTCAACACATCCTGACGCGACTGGCCGGGCTTGCGCGGCACACCGGCCGTTATCACCACCAGGTCGGAGCCCTGCAGGCATTGGGCATCGGCCCCGCCGTAAACCCGGGTATCAGACCCTGACTCGACCGCCGCCTGCCACACATCCAGTGCCTTGCCCCGTGCCAGATCACCCTGCACATCGATCAACACCAACTCGCTGCACAACTCTTCCCGGGCGATGGCCTGAGCCGCCGCCTCACCCACCATCCCAGCACCCACGATTGATAGCTTGTTCACCTGACACCTCCCGCGGTGCGCCACCGGCTATGCGCCCGCCTGTACAGAGAAGTATCGTCTGCTAAAGCCAAAAGACCACCCGCGCCTCAGGCGTACCAGCAGTGTCCGTGGGAACCGCGCGTGCCAGCGTTGGCAGTTAAACCGCGCCCATCCACCATCAGCGCAAGTAGTCCTGGACCCACTTTACCCAACAATCGGCGCCAATCTTCACCAGCGCATCGTTGAAGTCGTAATGAGGATTGTGCACCGAGCATCCATGGAACTCGCCCGTACCATTGCCCAACATGAAGTAACAGCCTGGCCGCGCCTCCAGCATGTAGGCGAAGTCTTCGGTGCCCATGACCTTGCTGGGCATTTTGTCCAGCACTGAGCCGTCGGCGAACAAAGGCCTCAGGCTTTCACGGAGCAACGTGCTTTCGTGGTCGCTGTTGCACAGTGCGGGCGCCAGTTGGGTGAATTGCACATCGATCGCCACGCCGAAACTCTCGGCATGCCCCTTGACCAGAGCGTCGATGCGGCGGTTGATCTTGTGTTGGGTCTGGGCCGTGTCGGTGCGCACGCTCAACAGCATGCAGGCCTCGTCAGGGATGATGTTGTAGACGGTGCCGGCTTGGATCATGCCGATGCTGATGACCGCATATTCATCCACGCTCAGGTTGCGCGACTTGATGGTCTGGATGCCGCTGATCAGGCTGTTCAACGCCATCACCGGGTCCACCGACAGCTCCGGCATCGCACCGTGCCCGCCTTTGCCGGTAATGCGAATGCTCACCCGCTCAGAGGACGCCATGGTAGGCCCGGCCTGCACCACGCAGGTACCCACTGGCAGGCCAGGCATATTGTGTAATGCGTACACCGAGTCGCATGGGAAGCGCTCGAACAGGCCGTCGTCGATCATCGCCTTGGCCCCGCCCAGACCTTCCTCGTCAGGCTGGAAGATCACATTCACCGTGCCATCGAAGTCACGCGTCTCGGCCAGTTGCGCAGCGGCGGCCAGCAGGATCGCGGTATGCCCGTCATGGCCACAGGCATGCATGCGCCCGGGAATCTTGCTGGCATGCTCGAAGCGATTCTTTTCGCTCATGGGCAATGCGTCCATGTCGGCCCGCAAGCCAATGCTGCGTGGGCTGTCCCCTGCTTTCAATACGCCGACCACACCATGCCCACCGACATTGCGATGCACCTCATAGCCCCAGGCCTGCAGCCTGTCGGCCACCAATGCGGCGGTATTGGGGGTGTCGCCGCCCAGTTCCGGCGCAGCATGGATCTGCCGACGAAGCATGACGAACTCATCCAGCTCTGCAGACGAGGGCCGAGGTTGCTTGCTCTGGAAAGTACCCATGTCACGCGCATCCTTTGTTTTCAGGGAAATGTTTGAGGCAGGCCAGGCTGACGACGCCCCCAGCCAATAGGAAATAGGCTGGCGCCAGCGCGGTGCCCATCACGCCAATCAACCAGGTAGCCACCAGCGGCGAAAAACCACCGAAGATCGTCACCCCCAGGCTATAGCTGACTGAGGTGCCGAAGGAGCGCCGAGCTTTGGGAAAACCTTCCATGATCAATGCGAAGAACGCACCGGCACCGATGCAGGTCGGCAGGATCAGGATGGCTACGCACATCATGGCCAGGCCTGTGTGTCGCACTTCGCCAAGCAGGTGGAACACCGGCAGTATCAGCACCACCGGCGTCGCAACCGTCCACGCCAGCAGGCGCTTCCTGAGTTGATACTTGTCCGCGAATCGGCCAGCCAACGGGCAGATGATTGCCATGCAACCGCTGCTGATACAGGCAATGGCCATGGCGCTGCCCGGCGGGTAATGCAACGCCGTGGTCAGGTAGGTGGGCATGTAGAACACGAACAGGTACATGCCTATGGTCGAACTGGCCATCAGGCCGATGCCTAGGCCGATACGCTTGAGCAGCTCGGCGTCGAGCCCCCGCTCGGCCTTCTGCGCAGGCCCTGTGTCGTGGGTTTCGGGCAAACGCGTGCGAATGTACCAGCCGACCGGACCGATCAGCAGCCCGAAGATGAACGGTATTCGCCACCCCCAGCTTTCAAGGGCAGCGGGGTCGAGCAACTGGTTGAGGGCAACGCCAAAGCCTGCTCCCACCAATGCGGCGTAACCCTGGCTGGCGGCCTGCCAGCTGACATTGCGGCAACGGTTGCTCACTGCACTGGATTCCATCAGGAACACCGACGCGGTGCCGACTTCCCCGCCCGCCGACATGCCCTGGATGAGCCGGCCCGCCACCAGCAGCAAGGTCGCGAAAATACCTATCTGCGAATACGTCGGCGCGAAGGCGATCAGCCCGGTGCCCAGGGTCATCAGCCCGATGGTCAGGCTCAATGCTGCCTTGCGTCCATGCCGATCGGCGTAGCGACCGATGACCATCGCCCCGACCGGTCGCATCAGGAAACCGACGCCAAAGGTGGCCAGCGACATGAGCAATGAAGCCATCGCCGAGTCGGAGGGGAAAAAGTGCTTGCCGATCAGCACAGCGAAAAAGCTGTAGATCGTAAAGTCGTACATCTCCAGCGCGTTGCCCAACGAGCACGCGATCAAGGTTTTGCGGGAGGAGGATGCTTTCGCGGCTGAATGCGGGCCTGTCTGCACGACTGACGGCGCGGGGGGCGTTCTGGTCATTGTTGTCTCCGATGGCAAATCGCGGCGTGCAACGAATATCTGCCAATCGGGCACTCAACACACTTGCAGTTTCGGCATGAAGCTAACCTCTGGTTAATTGGCCTCATCGGTGGTTGGCCAATTTGCCCTGAGCTAGCGCACAGTTTGCCCTGCCTCGCCACACCGCCCCAATTATGCCCACCGAACCGCGCCTGAAGGGCCGCTTCTCGGCGGCTTGGCAGCCTCTGTAGAAACGGCGCTCCCGCGAAACACAACGCCGCGCGAAGCTGCTATTAACCAAACGGCATGACATGGCCGAATAAGCAATCACGCTGAAACGTTCCGTTCACCGACGCTACGGGCACACATCACTGTGCTGGCTTGGAGTCGTGAATGAACACTCGCATGACGTCGTTGCTGTTGATGATCCATGGGGCTTGCCTGGCCGTTCAGGCGCAAGCCGAAGGCTTTCCGGCGCTCGATCGCCTTGCGCCAGGTTTTGGTTACTACGGCGTGGATTACGGTTTCGATGACCAACTCAAGGTCTATGGCACCGTGGATGCATTCGCCAGCTATCACGATTCGCAGCACCATTCGGGCTACCGGCTGGCCGGAGGCGGCGCATGGACCAACAAGCTCGGGCTGTATGCCCGCAAGGGGCTCAGCCCCGATACGGTGCTGGAGCTCGACGTCGAAGAGGGCTTCAACATCAACGGCAAAGCCCTGGACGCAACCTGGGACAGCATTGGAAGTCTGCGCCTGGCAACGATCGCCCTGCGCTCGCGAACCCTGGGCAAGCTCGAGTTCGGCAAGACCTACAGCATGAGCACGCCCACCTACGCCGACCCGTTCCTGGCCACCTACGGCTCGCCTTACACCTACCTGGCCCTGCCTGCCGCTGGCAAGGGCGCCTATTACCTGGACCTGCGCCCCAAGCACACCCTGGCCTATACCAGCCCGAACCTGGACGGTTACAGCATCGGCACCGCACTGAGCTTCGGCTTCGATGATGCCGCCAGCGCGGGGCGCACCGTCCGTGGCGGCGGTGCCAAGTTGCAGTACCGCAACAGCCAGGTCATGCTGCTGGCCTCCTACAACCTGTACTACAGCGATCCGTATGACGACGGTGGCGTCTCCCGGCAGACGGCCAACCACTACAAGAGCCTGTCAGCGTTCTATGACTTCGGCCCGTTGTCCACCAGCATGACCTGGCAACGCCAGGAGGTGGACCAGTCCGGTACGCCCAGCACCACGCTGTACACCTTCGGCGTGCTGGCACCGGTCGGCAATCGGGACGTCCTGCGCCTGGCCGTGATGCAACGCCAAGTCAGCGCCGGCGACAAGGACGCAACCGGGGTGATGATCGGCTATGACCATTTCATCACCCCGCGTTGGGCCATCTATGGGCGACTCGGCAGGATCGTCAACCAGCGAGCTTCGTCGGTCACCTACGCCGGCACACCGGTGGACCAGGTTGGCGATGATCCAAGCAATGTCGCGCTAGGAATGTACTACCACTTCTGAGAGTACCGGGCGAGTTTGCCTGAGCACCTGCCCGCGCAAGCTGTGGAACAGCTCCTGGGCAGGTGCCGTAAGGCTATGGCGGTCGATGCAGACCAAATTGATGGGGTAGTCCGGAATCAGCTCCTGCACCGGCATGGCCACGTAGTCGCACTCGACGCCAAAGGTGAACCCCTGGTCCACGGCCAGCTCACTGATCGTCATCAACGATTCGGTGTTCTTAAGCAGCTTGAGCGCCATCATCACGGAGGTGCATTCGACGGTGTTCTGCGGCACCCGAAGGCCATTGCTTTCGAACAACTGATGAAACTGCGACGCCTGGTCCGACAGTTCATCCAGGCTGATCCAGTTGGCATACTGCAAGGTGCGCAGCGACTTGGCGAACTTCTGCTGATTCGACGCATGGCAGATCACCCTGCCCTTGATACTGCCCAGTGCCTCCCAATCCAGACTCATACGGCTCAGCGGCTGCTGGGAGGTAATGGCGAAATCGAGGCTGCCATCGCGCAACCGCTGCAGGATCTGGGACGGCCGCAAGTCGGTGATGGTGATCTTCACCCTCGGGTACTTACGCCGAAAGGCCAGGATGCTCTCATCGACACCGTCGAGCATCGCAGTCAGCGAAGTGACCCCGATGGATACCGCGCCCAGCGCGGCATCCTGAATGCTCGCAGCTTCGATCTGCAGGCGCCGGATACTCTCCACCACGAGGTTGGCATGGCGAATGACGCGCTTGCCTTCCTCGGTGAGCGCCATGCCTTTGTGCGAGCGCTGCAACAGGGTAAAGCCAACCTCCCGTTCCAGCTCCTTGATCGAACGGCTCAATGCGGGCTGCGTGATGTGCATGAGCTTGGAGGCTTCAAGGATGCTGCCTGCGTTATGGATGGCGACCAGCGCCTTGAGTTGGTGAAGTTTCAACCGTCTGTACCTTGTTGTTAGCGGGCCGGGTTGATGCCCGTACAGATTACACGGCCACACACGCCCTTGAAACATGCAGGCACTTTTCACATTCACCAACTAAGCACGTGCTCTACCCTATAAAGTCCCCACCTAGAAGTTCCAATACATGCTGGTCTGCCACAAGAAGGCATCCCCGCGCTTGGGCACTAACGTTGGATTATCCTGATACGTAAACCCGTTGATCCAATAGATACCCTTGGTGACCCGGAAGGCGTGGGAAAGTGAGACGGCGGTAATAGTATCGGCGGGCGCCAAACCTCGTTCGCCCATTACGTCGCGAAAGTCCTTACTGATAAATGAGCGGGTAAAGCCAATGGATGTCATATCACGAGGCCGCCCCGGAAACAGGCCGATGTCAAATAACGTGAACTGGACATCGCCGTTGTAAGCGTTGCGGTCCTTTGGCGCCCAGCTCGCCTTGGTATCCAGGTACAACCCTTGCGCAGTACCCGGGCTGGGGGTGGTCAACTGGATCGTATTGGCAACATACGCACCGTAGTTACTGTCGGTCGGCTGCTGCGTCTTCAAATAGGTGTAGTGCGATGTGTTATAGATCAGCCCGGCTCGGAACCAATGCGAATGGCTGCCCTGACCGGGCTGGACTTTGTAGCCGAACTCATTGACGAACAGGGGATTGGCGCCATCCACGTGCCACTTCAAGCCATAGGGGTTCTTTTGCACATCGGCCAGGAACCCTTCAGGTGTCATGCTTCGGCTGATGGAGGAATGGTTGTACCAGCGTTTGCTGTCGTCGCGGAAGGTGACATCGAATGACGGCGTCGGTGCGTTCAGGCTCAGGCCCACCTGAACCGGTATCACGCTGGTCGGACCAAGGGCCGCCGATGCCGAGTTACCGCCCAGAATCATGCCGTAGAACTGGCGAATCAGGGGGTAGAAGCCGTATTGCAGCTCCAGCTTGCCGTCGTTGAACGGCTGGTTGACCGCGAGAATCGCGACGTTGTGCAACCTTGGGTAGCCCTGTTGGTAGTTGGATGTCTGCACCTGCGGTGTGAATGTCAGCTGTGCATCCTTGCTGAAGCCGATGCGCTCAAGGTCATAGGTCAAGGTCAGGGCGACACTCTGGCTGTAGGTGAAATTCTGCCCGCCGTATTCTTGCGGGTCGCGGTTCTGACCTTTCAGGTCGTAAAGCCCCATCGGGTTCCAGGTCAGCTGTGCGCCGATACCCCGGTCGGCCAGTTCGGAGCGAATGCCGCCGGCATCGCCAAGCAGCGACTCACAGTTCGATTGAGGGCGGATGACAGCGGTCGCCCGCGAGAGAAACTGGTCAAAGTATTCACAACTGTAAGGTGCCGGTGCCTTGGACGCTTGGCCGACCGTGTCGTTTGTTTCTTCAGTCGACCCGGCAAACGCCGAATGGGTGAGTACCGATGAAACCAGCAGCATTAAAATGGACGGCAGGCAACTGCCCTTGTGACTTTTAAGCACGTCAGGACTCCCGAAGTTCTTGTAGTTGTACGGAAACCATCGCAAGGCGTGGACTTGCACCACAAGTAACCCACAGCAGCCGTTAACTTAGAAATCGTTTATGGCGAGCACCTCCTATCTTCATTGATTATGCCTCGGCATTACCCATCAGCTGGACGGATACTGCCACATCGATATTTATCATGCCCCGCCGCAACGTTTGAAACGCATACTTCCAGGCTGTTAGCCACTCGCGGAGAATTCCAATAATGCGTGACGCGATGATCGATGTAGATGTGCTGATCGTTGGCAGCGGGCCGGTCGGTGCGACGTGCGCTCGCCTGCTCGTCGACCAGGGCCACTTGCATGTGCTGATGGTGGATGCCGGCCCACGATTGACCGAGCGCGCCGGCCTGCACGTTCGCAACCTGCCTGAAGAGGCCCGCGTGGCAGCACAGGTCGCCGCGCAAGGGCCGACCGCCTTCCGCTACGCAGTGCCCAGCATGCCTGAACGCGCCGGCGCTGCCGTGTCGGGCCGCTATCGACTCGAGCATCTCGTGCGCCCCGGCACTCACCTGCCGAACGGAGAACGATGGGGTGAACTGCCTGCTGCCGCTTGCTCGACCAATGTTGGCGGCATGGGCGCGCACTGGACGTGCGCGTGCCCACCGCCGGCCGACGGTGAAGCCATCGGCTTCATCCCCACCGACGAGATGCAAGCCGCCTTGGCGACAGCCAGGGAGCTGCTGCAAGTTACGGCGGCCGCGTACCCAGATACCCCTGTCAGCCAACGCCTGCGTGAACGCCTGAGCAATGCCTTCGCTGAGGTCACTTCGCGCGATCGCGCCGTGCAGCGCATGCCGCTTGCCTGCAGTGCCGAGCACGACCAACGCCGATGGAGTGGCAGCGATACGATTCTCGGTGCCCTGGCGGACGAAGCAGGCAGGCCGGAGCGATTCGAACTACGCCATGACACCGCCTGCCTGCAGTTGCTGGTCAGGCACGACCGCGTGATCGGTGCCCAACTGCTGGACCGCAGCAGCGGCACACGTTACCGCGTCGACGCCAAGACCGTCATCGTCGCCGCCGATGCACTGCGCACCCCGCAACTGCTCTGGGCCTCGGGCATACGCCCCCAGGCCCTCGGCCGCTACCTCAACGATCAGCCCCAGGTCGTGCATGCCGTTCGACTCGATGCCGAGGAATGCGGTATCACCCGCCCTGGCGAGGATGCGACGGTTGGCGTGTACTGGGTACCCTTCGACCGGCAGCATCACCCGTTTCATGGCCAGGTCATGCAGATGGAAGCGTGCCCGGTTGCACTGACGGATGAAGCCCAGGCGAACGTCGAGCACATCGTCGCCATGGGCTGGTTCTGCTGCAAGCAGGACATCCGCGCCGAAGACCGTGTGCGCTTCAGCGAGACCGAGAAGGACTTCCTCGGCATGCCCGCCATGACCCTCGACTACAGCTTGACCGAACGCGACCTGGCACAGGTCGACAAGGCGCGCGACCTGTTGCAGCGCGCAGGCAAAGCCCTCGGCCAGCCACTGGGTGAAGCACCTTTGATGTTGCCGCCAGGCAGCTCGCTCCACTACCAGGGCACGACGCGCATGGGCGAAGCGGACGATGGCACCAGTGTCTGTGACGACCGCGGCCAGGTATGGGGCTTCAGGAACCTGTTCGTCGCAGGCAACGGCGTCATTCCCACTCCGACGGCCTGCAATCCGACGCTGACCAGCGTCGCCCTCGCCGTACGCGCCTGCGAGCGCATCCTGCAGGAGCACACCCATGGTCACGCTTAAAGGCCCCTCGCTGTTCGTTGCGCAGTTCGTGGGCAATACCGCCCCCTTCGACACCCTGGACAACCTGGCCGAGTGGGCAGCGAGCCTTGGCTACAAGGCCTTGCAACTCCCCTGCGATCCACGCCTGTTCGACCTGCAGCAGCTTGCGCAAAGCCAGGGCTATGCCGATGAGATCCGCGGTCGGTTGGACCGACACGGGGTCGTTGTCAGCGAGCTTTCCACTCACCTACAAGGTCAGTTGATCGCCGTGCACCCTGCCTACGACACGCTCTTCGACGCGTTCGCTCCCCGTGAAGTGCGCGGCAACCCCGGCGCACGTCGGCAATGGGCCAGCGAACAAGTGGCGCTGGCTGCGCGGGCCTCTGCGCGCCTCGGCTTGACGGCCCACGCGACCTTCTCCGGTTCGCTGGCATGGCCCTACCTCTATCCTTGGCCGCAACGTCCGCAAGGGCTGGTCGAGCGAGCTTTCAAGGAACTGGGCGATCGCTGGCGTCCTCTGCTGGACACCTACGACCGGCACGGCGTGGATGTCTGCTTCGAGCTGCACCCCGGCGAAGACCTGCACGACGGAGTCAGTTTCGAGCGCTTTCTGGCCGAGGTCGACCAGCATCCCCGGGCAAAACTGCTGTACGACCCCAGCCACCTGCATCTGCAGCAGGTCGACTACCTGGCCTTCATCGATCACTACCATGCACGGATCGGGGCATTTCATGTCAAGGATGCCGAGTTCCGACCCGATGGCCGCCAGGGTCTCTACGGCGGCTATGGTGACTGGATATCACGCGCTGGCCGATTCCGCTCGTTGGGCGACGGACAGATCGACTTCAAGGCGATCTTCTCGCGCCTGGCAACCTACGACTATCCAGGCTGGGCCACCCTCGAATGGGAGTGCTGCCTCAAGCATCCCGAGGACGGTGCCCGCGAAGGCGCGCGGTTCATCGCAGAGCACATTATTCCCGTGGCGCGCTACGCCTTCGACGACTTCGCAAGCAGCACCCTCGACGCAACGGCGCAATCGCATCTGCTGGGCATAGGAGGCGAGCGATGAGTGCACAGACACGGCGTCTGCGACTTGGCATGGTCGGCGGCGGTGACGGCGCGTTCATCGGTGCCGTCCACCGCATGGCAGCCCGCCTCGACGACCGCTTCGAGTGGGTCGCGGGCGCATTGAGCAGAGATCCCGCACGAGCCGATTCCAGCGCCAGGGCATTGTTCATTCATCCAGGGCGCAGCTACCACGACTGGCAGGTAATGGCGCGCGCCGAAGCGATGCGTGACGATGGCATCGATGCCGTGGTGATCGCCACGCCCAATCACCTGCACATACCGATTGCGTCGGCATTCATCGACCATGGTATCGATGTGATCTGCGAGAAGCCCCTCGCCCGCACGTACGCCCAAGCTCATGCACTGGCCGCGACCGTACGTGCGAGCGATCGCATCTTTGCCGTGACCTATCCCTACAGCGCCTACCCCATGGTGCGTGAGGCGCGCCGATTGGTAGCCGCCGGAGCCATCGGCGAGGTACGCGTGGTCCAGGTCGAGTACGCCCAGGAATGGCTCACGGATCTGTCGCAGAGCCCGCAGGCAACTTGGCGCGATGACCCTGACCAAGCTGGGCCGGCCGGGGCACTGGGCGATATCGGCAGCCACGCCTTGCACCTGGTGGAGTTCGTCAGTGGCCTGGTATTGAACGAAGTCTGCGCAGACCTCGCATCGCTGGTGTCTGGACGTCGCCTGGACGACCAGGTGCAAGCGCTGTTGAGGTTCACCAACGGCGCTCGGGGCGGCCTCTGGGCCTGCCAGGTGGCGCCCGGACAGGAGAATGGGCTACGCCTCCGGCTGTTCGGTAGCAAGGGCGCATTGGCCTTCGATCAACAACAACCCGAGGCGCTGCTGTTCACCGAAACCGGCCAGGCGACGCGCATCATCAAACGCGCAGCGGGCGAACATGCGCGACAACGGGATGCGCTGTTGCGCCTACCCGCGGGCCATCCGGAGGGATACCTGGAGGCATTCGCCCAGCTTTATTGCGATTACGCAGAGCTCTGGCTGGCACGACAAACCCTGCGTCCCGCCGCCTACGCAGCTACCCTGCTACCTGATTTCGACACAGGACTACGCGGTCTCGCCGCTATCGAGGCCATGTTGCGCAGCCACGCCCTGGGTGGCCAATGGGTGAAGCTGGGACACTGAGCGCCCTTCCCCCACTGGCGCTTGCACAAGCTGGGCTGCGCATGTGAGCAACTGCTCGCGCAGCCACGTGTGCGCGGGTTCCTGATCACGGTGTCTGGGCCATTGCATCACTTGCCGGCAACGCGGTGCCTGTTGTGAGGCGTTGAGCATCCGCAGGTTCGGGTAGCGTTGGCAGAACCTGCGCGCGATGAAATCCGGCAGCCTCACGCGCAGATTGCTCGCCCCGAGCAGTGTCGGCAGCGCCAGCAGGTGGTCGGTGCGCCAACCCTCGGTCGACTTCAGCCCAAGGTCCGAAGCGATCACCTCGCAGCCATCGTCTGGATCGACGACAAAGCTCGGCTCGACCGGGCGCTGGCAGACCAGCGTCGCCAGCGGCACGTCGAGCAGCATCTGGCTGGCGTAGGCCTCGTCGCGCTCATCGAATGGGCGGATCAGCACATCTGCGCCATGACGCTGGAAAGCATCCTGGACTGCGCTCTCGCCCAGTTGGGAAATCGACAGCACTTCCAGACGAGCCCCAGGCGCAAGCTTCACCAGGCGTTGATACAGCAGCGGAATGAGAAAACCCGCGTCGAGGTCCGAGCACATCACCTTGAACGATTGCCGGGTATGCGCAGCATCGAATACCTTGTCGCGACGCGCGATCTCGGCCGCTCGATGCACGGCATGACGCACTTTCTCGCGAATTTCCAGTGCCAGCGGGGTCGGGCGCATCCGTCGGCCGTCCGGCTCCAGCAGGGGGTCATCGAAATGCAGGCGCAACCGGGCCAGGCCTGCGCTGATCGCGGGCTGGCTGACGTACAGCTGCTCGGCTGCCCGACTGACACTGCAGTGTTCAAGCAATGCGTCCAGCACGACCAGCAGGTTCAGGTCTAGAGCCCGATAACGCATGGCAGCGCTCCTTTGTCCGGCAGGTTCACACAGCCTCGGATCAACTGACGTACCCAATCGTGCAGTGGCTCTTGTATGGCGCCAGCCCGCCAGGACAGCCGCTGCACCAGCCTTGCGGTGTCGAAAGGCAGCGGCCACACCTGGAGCGGTCTCTGCGTCCTGTACGCACGACTCAGGGACGCGGGCACGCAGGCAATCGCCTGCCCTGCGTCCAGGTAGGTATCAAGGGCCAGGTAACCCGGCACCCACGCACAGATGTCGCGGGTTTCATCGCCCGCGAAGTGCTGCCCCGCCACCCGCAGGTGCGGCAGGCGGTTGAACGTTTCCAGGCTCAGGCCGTCTTGCAAGGCGGGGTGATCGGTCCGGGCGAGACACTGCCACTGCTCATCGAAAAGTGCCTCACTATGGCTGCAGGCGTCGCTGGCGATCATGAAATCGATCTGCTGACGCGCCATCCAGGCATCGAGGTTTTCAGCGCTGCCCCGGGGTGCGGCCAGCAGTTGAACGCGCATGGCAGGCGCTTGCCGGCCCAAAGCCCTGATGATCCGTGGCAGCAGTTGCTGGGCCAGATCGTCGGTGCAGGCAATGCGCAACGTAGCATCGCACTGCGCGGGCACGAAGGCCGTTGATTGTTCGAGCAGGCCGCCCACATCCTGCAACCACTGCCTCACCAAAGGCTTGAGCTCCTGACTAAGCGCGGTGGGCAGCATGCTGTGATTGCCCTTGACCAGCAGTTCGTCTGCGAAATGCTCGCGCAACCTGGCCAGCGACGAGCTGACGGTGGACTGCCCCAGGCCCAGGCGTTGCGCGGCCCTTGAGACGTTGCACTCCTGCAGAAGGATATCCAGCACCATCAGCAGATTCAGATCCAGCCCCTTCAATCGCATGAGCGCGGCCCCTCAACGACGTGAAGACTGAAGATGGAGACACCCAAGCGCATTAGGATCGGACGGCCCTCCTGGTTGCGGCGTTGGCATTCTTGCTGGCATTTCCATGTCGACCTCCTGCACCCGCCTCGGCGAGCGGGCCTTTCTTGTTGTGGGTGGCAAGCAAAGTCGCTTGCAAATAGAACCATAATTCTGGTTCTATGAGTCATACTTAATTGCCTTTTCATGTCCGTCAAGTTTTTCCTTGCGGGCCATCGGAAAAAACTCCAAGCTTGCCACCATGACTACCCCAAACGTACGCCCGCCCCAGCAAGACCGAAGCCGCCAGTCCCTGGAAAAAGTGCTCACCGCAGCGCGACAACTACTGTGCGAAAGCCTCACCGCAGACCTCACGCTGATTGAGGTCAGCAAGGCAGCTGGCGTATCGATCGGCTCGATCTACGGCCGTTTCAAGGGCAAGGACGACTTGCTGCAAGTAGTCTTCGAAGATGCGCTCGAGAAGATGGACCTCGAGTGGCAGTCCTCGATGCGCGAGCTTGGCGCCCGCCAGCTTGACCTCTCGGAACGGTTACCACTGTTGGTGGACACCCTGGCCGAACACCTGGCCCGGCATGCCGCGATCCTCAAGCCATTCATGAACCGCGCCAGCCACGCCGATATCGCCCGTTCAGGCAAGGAATATCACGCCAGGATGGCAGCCGCGTTCATGGCACAGATCAACGCGCACCAGGATGAAATCCGTCATCCAGACCCTGACCGCGCCATCCATTCCTGCTTCCGCATCATCTACTCCTCGCTTGCCCGTTTCCTTGGGCTGGGCTCGGCGGCCGACGCCGCGGGCGAAGGCGACTGGAACCACTTGAAGCAAGACCTGGGCACCATGAGCGTGCTCTTCCTCACCCATTGACCGCCTCCCGCCTCGGCTCAACCGCCGAATCGGGATTGGCACTGCCTTAAATTAGAATTAGAATTCTTGTTTTATCCAATCAGGAGGTTAGCCCCTTGAAGGCGATAGACCCGCATGCACGCGCGTTTCTGATCCTCATGGCCGCCGTGAGCGCCTTGGGTGCGCTAGGAATCGACATGGCGCTGCCGGCCAACGGCAGCACCGCTTCAGCGCTAGGGATCGCGCCGGAGGCGATGGTCTGGTCACTCAGCGTGTTCCTTGCTGGCTTCGCCGCCGTTCCACTGATCGCGGGCCCGCTGTGCGACCGCTACGGCAGAAGGCCGGTGCTGCTTGTCTCGCTGGTGCTGTTCAGCGTGGCCAGCCTGGGCTGTGCGCTGTCGGACAGCCTCGGTACGTTGCTTTCCTGGCGGTTGCTGCAGGGCGTCGGCGGCGGCGCTGGCCGGCCGGTGATCCTGGCAATCATGCGGGACTGTTTCCAAGGCAGCGAGGCGCGCAGCAAGCTGTCGTTCATGGCCGCCCTAGGGATGCTCGCGCCTCTGCTTGCGCCGAGCCTGGGCTCGCTGCTGATCGGGTTTGCACGCTGGCAGATGCTGTACGTGTTCCTGGCGGTTTACGGGATCGTGATCGGGCTGCTGCTCGCCCGTGGTTTCAAGGAAACCCTCAAGGTTCCCCTGCCCCAGCTCAGCCCAAGGTCCCTGGCCGCGGGATACATGAAGGCGCTGGCAGAACCCCTGTTCCTTGCCGGCACCCTCGTTACGTCTGCCTCGTTCGCCTCGATCTTCGCCTACGTCGGTGCCGCCCCCAGCCTGTTCATCGATAACCTGGGGCTGACCCCACAACAATTCGGGCTCACCTTCGGCGCCTGCTCGGCGGGACTGATCGTGGGGGCCGTCAGCAACGGGCGCCTCAGCGCCAAACATGTCGAAGCACACAAACTGCTGCTCGCCGGCGCCGGGTTGGCCGTCGCGGGCTGTGTAGGGCTGGCGACCTGCGCACTCACCGACGCCCGTTCGATCTGGCCCTGGTTGGTCGCCATCCTTGCATTGACGATGTCTGGCGGGCTGGTCAGTGGCAATGCAACGCAAATGGCGCTGCAGCCTTTCCGTCAGCACGCCGGCACTGCCAGCGCGCTGATGAGTGCCATGCAGATGGCCGGTGCATCGCTGGCTGGGGCACTGGTTGCCGCCCTGGCGTCCTTCGGCAGCGGCCTGTCGATGGTGATCGTCTGCGCCCTGTGCCAGGCGTTCATGGTTGGCGGAATCGTCTGGCTACGTGCCCAGTGGCCTTCCAGGGAGAGTGCGAGCGTGCCTGCAGAGTCGTGACGCTGACAAAACAAAGGGCCTCCTGAACAGGAGGCCCTTTGTTTTACTGCCGATAAAGCGTTTCAGGCGGGAAGCTTGCGTAGCGCATGCCCGTGTCCGGAAAGCGAATAGGCGAAGATCGCGGCTGCTAGCACCAACGCCACGCCACCGAATACCGAAAACGGCACCATGATATTGCCCTCAGCCTGCACGCGCAGCAGGTTGACGAACAGTGGGCTGACGAACATCCCGGCGAAGAAGGCACTGGACCACGCCCCCATCGCCCGACCGCGATGCGCAGGCCCCACCAGCGAGGCCACCCAGAAGATCATCGCGCTGACGGCCATGCCGGCACCGACCTGTTGAACCACCGCGCCAACGCCCATGACCATCGGGTTGCGTGCCTGCCCGATAGCGATCATGCCCGCACCGATCAACGCCAACGTGACGGTGAGCACACGCTCCGGCGTGGTCCGGCTGGAGACCCAGCCGAACAGCAATGCCCCCAGCGGCACCGCCAACGACGCCAACGACATCAGCATGCCGATGCGCTGCGGCGATGCGCCGTCCAGTGCATGGAACGCGGTACCGGCGTTGATGGTGTAGACGTAGTACACGACGGCAATGACGAAGGTGGTCAGGCAGATGGTCGCCATGCGCAGCCAAGGGAAAACGCTGTCGTCGATCAGCGGCTCGTCATCGTGGCGGGTATCGGCATCGGGCTCGAACATCCATACCTTCATGGCCAAGCACAGCGGGAAGGCGATGGTGTAGATCCAGAACGCGCCATTCCAGACCATGGCGGTCAGGTAGCCAGAGCTGGCGATGACAGCGGCGGCGAGCGAAGGCCCGACGAACCCTTGCAGCGCCAGCCAGAAGCGACGACGGCGGACATTGAAATAGTTCACCAGCATGGTGTTAGCCAGCGTCAGTACCACGGCCTCCGCCAGACCCACGCCCAGACGGCTGGCGAAGATCAGCGTCAGCGACTGGCACCACAGCGGCATGGTACCGCACACGCCGAACAGGAATGTCGCACCGATGAGCAGACGACGACGCCCCAGCCGGTCGGCAAGCAAGCCGGCAAAAGGCGCCACGAAGGCGATGACCAAGCCCGGTGCGGTGATCATCAACGGGATAAGCACCTGCGCATGGGCGACAGGCGCGAAGTGCTCGATCAGCGTCGGTACAGCCGGTGCCAGCGAGACAATAGCCAGAATGGGCAGGAATCCGGTCAGCACCATGATCAGGCCTTGCGCCACCCCGGCGCGTGGAGCGGTTTGAGCAGCAGAAAGGGGAGTTCCCACGATCTTCTCCTTCATTGTTCTTGTGGAGATCAAACGGACTGGGCACGCAGCAAGGCGAATCGGGAAGGCCCGACTCGCCCGCGTTCAGGACAGGTTCAGTTCATTGCGTCAGCGCGACATCCGCCTCGCACGTCGTGGTGGGCACGAACGGCAGGTAGGAAATCCGCAGCTTCTCGGCAAGCTTCAGGCGATGCTTGCCCTCGGCGAGGCCGCCGGGCTTGAGCACGATCAGCTCGGCTTTCTCGCCAAAATTCCAGCGGTCGTCGTACACGGTTTCCAGCTCATCCAGGCTCCAGCTGCGGCCCCTTACGCTAAAGCGAATCGCACTGCGTTCGATCGCCTCGCCGTCCACGCTGATAGCGATGTCTTCGATCATCGACAGGCCCAGGCCGCGGTAATACGGCAAACGCGCGAGGAAGCGGAAGCCGGTGACCTTGCCGCCTTCGATGACATTGTTGAAGCCTTCCTGGCAAATCATGTGTTTATCGAACATCGGGGCTATCCTCAGGCGGCCAAAGCGGCGGGCAGATCTTCGTTCAGCAGTTTGCAGAACATGCGGTGTTGCAGGCGAACCTGATGCAGGCTGTCGACTTCGAAGGCGTCTTCCACCCAACGGTTGCCCTCGTACTCGGAACAGACATAACCCTCATAGCCACCTTTTTGCAGCACGCGGAAGATCTCGTCATACGGGATCGACCACTCTTGCAGCGACTCGGTCATCTCGTAGAACTTGGCGTGGATATTGTGGATGCGCGGCATGAAATCGAGCATTCGCTTGGGTTCGAACGCCGCGTTGTGTCGCAGGGTCTCGGCCATCGCCAGTTGCGGGCCCGGCCCCCATTTCTCCATGACGTCCAGGATGACGTACTCGCTGAGGCGGCGGTCTTCGTAGCTCTTTTCGATGAAGTCGGCGGCAGCGACCGGGCAGCCATTGCGGATGAACCGCTCCTTCCAGACCCGCGGGAAGCGATCGAGAAACATCCCCATGTCCGGCAAGAAGCCCAACGCCTGGGTACCGGCGCGCTCATAGGCTTCGGCGTGGCGGATGATCCAGGGATGGTCGAAGTGCAGCGGAGCATGAACTTCAAGGAGAATCTTCAGCCCCAGTTCTTCGGCATAAGGTGCGGCGGCCACCAAGACTTCCGGGTCGACCGAGACCAGCGAGCGGATGTATTTCATGCCCAGGCGCGCACCGAACTCCAGGTCGTTGCGCACACTGCGAACCTGCTCTTCGAAGGGCATCGGCCGCCCTTTGTAACGCTTGTAATCGAGCATGAAGTCGTGGCTCACCGGCACGGTGCCGTACTTCTTCATCAGGTGATGCCAATGCTCGATGGCCGTGTCGGCCACGCCCTGCTCCGGCCAGCCCGCGAAGCTCTGCTCACCGATGATCTCGATACCCAGTGCCCCCATCTGCGCGCACTGGTGGATGCAATCGGCCAGGTCCATCTTGCCGAGGAAGGTTTCGTTCTGGAAGCTGTACAGACTGACGCCGCGTTTGATCTTGTTGTTCATGGCATTTTTCCTGGAGTGGCTGTTACAGGCCGGTGGCTTGTCGCACGGTGGCCAGCGATTGCAGGGAAGGCAGGGTGGGCTTGTACTCGAGGCCGATCGCTTGCCGGTACCCCAGCGTCTCGAGCCGTCGCAGCACATCGTCCCAGTCGAGTTGCCCGGTGCCAGGCTCATTGCGCCCTGGCAGGTCGGCGATCTGCACGTGGCGCACCAGGTGCATGCGGCCGCGCAGCACATACTCCAGCGATTCATCCATCACGCTGGAGTGGTACACATCGAACAGCAGCTTGAGGTTCGGACTGTCGACCTCCTCGATGATGTCCAGGGCTTCGCGGGTGTCGTGCAGGAACATACCGGGGTGGTCGATACGGGTGTTGAGTGGCTCGATCAGCAACTCCACGCCGGCCTGTTCGGCCAGGTGGGCGGCGTTGCTCAGCGCGTCGATGGCGGCTGCGCGTTGCTCGGCATGCGACACGCCCTCACGGGTGAAGCCAGAGGCCACGATCAGCGGAGGCGAACCGACCTTCTGGCTGGCCGCCAGACTGTCGCGCACCGCTTCGATGAACTCGGCATGCTGCGCCGGATCGACCAGGCTTCGTCGCGGATCGACGCAGAAGCTGGTCAAGGTCACCCCGGTTTCACGCAAGGCGTGCGCTACCTGGTCCATGGGTTTGTCGCGCCACAGGTGAAACTCGACATGGCTGAGCCCGGCGGATTTCGCCGCACGGATGCGATCGGCGAAATTGGGACAGTCATCCTGAAAGAGCCATTCGATACAGGCTGATGGGTACACGTCTTACCTCCTTGTAGGGCGGTTCCTGACCGCCATTGTTATTCTGAACGAGGATTCTTATTCTGATTGTCTGGCAGCGAGCCACAGCACTCGCGCCACTGCACATCATTTATCTCGTGAGCGGCCTATCGCTGGCGTGGATGGATTGATCGAACAGCGAATGCCATGCGCCCGCCTCCACGCCGCCCTTCTCATCGACCTCAAGCGCCAGCTGCAGCCAGCCGTCAGTGCTTGAAGCGCCCAGGGTCATGCGGTAAAGCCCAGGTTGCAGTCGCCACCGCTGCTGCTCGCAATCCCAACGGGAAAAACTGCGCGCCTGGAGCACCAGGTCGACAGCGGCCCTCCCCGTCGCGGGAACGTCCACCGCCGCGAAGGCCTCCAGAGAATATCGCCTGTCCTGGCCTTCTTCGGGGGGGGCCAGCAGGTAGAGCTGGGGAACAGCCTTGCCCTGGCGAGACGAGTTGTTCAGCAACCCAAGGCGCACGCTCAGTGTCTCGACGTGCTCCCCGGACAACTGGGCCACTTCAGGCTCGATCGATGCATAACCCAAGCCATGGCCGAAGGGAAAGGCAGGCGTTAGCGAGTGCGCCGCAAAATGGCGATACCCCACCCACCAACGCTCGTGGTAGTGCACCTCACCCGCCGGATCAGGCGTGAGAGACCAGACCGGATAATCCTGCTCCCGCTCAGCGAAGGTCACCGGCAACCGCCCACCTGGCTCGAGATCGCCTGCCAATACCGAGGCCAGTGCAGGCCCGAAGGCCTGCCCCGGATACCAGGCGACGATGACAGCGGCGGCGTGCTTCAGGCAGGCCGTATCGACCGGATGCCCCACATTGAGCACAACGACCGTACGCGGATTGACCTCGCAGACCGCACGAACCAGGGTTTGCTGTGCGGCGCTGAGCTGGGTGGTGTCGCGGTCGACGCTTTCCAGCCCCGCATCGGCGGTCTCCCCCACCATGAGCACGACGCTATCCACCTGCTGCGCCAACGCCACGGCTTGCGCGAGCAGGTCATGTGACTGAGGTGCTCGACAGCCGAACCACAGGCCATGCGCCAGACTTCGGCCAATGTTCATCGAGAATTCAAGCGAACACTGCTGGCCCGCCTCCAGTATCACATCGACCCAGGTGTGTGGGCTCTGCATCAACTTGCCCATGATGTCACCGGACAAGGTGACGCCATCGAAGCTGGCATAGGCCTGCCCGTTGATGGAGAGGCTGACCTCGCCCGTACCGCCGAGGAAGAAGCGATACACACCACTGTTGGCCACTTGCATGACCGTGCTAGCCGTAACGTTGGCAATGCCTTCGAGCGACAGAAGATCGCCCACACCGGGCATGTCCTTGAACCAGACCAGCGAAGAAGCATGGCGCGTTTCCTCGTGCACCAGGTGCCCTTCGGCATCGCGGAACGTCACGCTCAGGTCCAGCGGCTCGCGGGTCAACGGGGGAATCCGGTACTCGGCGACCACGCCTTCGGCATACACCACCTCGTGGAAACGTGCCGTGATCGAGGTGACCGGCATTTCCGTCGCCGGGTCGAGCGCTACCTTGGCGAACGTGCCACCTTGGAAACAAGGCTGGATCGCGTTGGGGCCGATGACCGCGATGCGCTTTTCCTTATCCGGCCGCAACGGCAACAGGCCGTCGTTGCGCAACAGCACCATTCCAGCCGCCGCCGCCTCTTTCAGCACCTCGATGCGCTCCGATTCGGCAGCGACGCTGGCGTCATAGGGAAGCGGGTTGTCGACTCGACCAGCAAGGCGCTGCAGGCGTTCGACGGCATCGACCAGGCGTTCGCCGATCGGCGCAGCGACGTCCAGCGCCGCGCCCATATGCCGGGCAGGGCCGGGCATTTCCAGGTCCAGCCCTGCCGCCAGGCTAGCGACGCCGTCGTGGGTGCCAAACCAGTCCGACATCACCAGTCCGTCCCAACCCAAGCCCTGCTTGAGCCAGCCAATGGCTTGGCCAAGCTCGGCACAGCGCACCCCATTGACGCTGTTGTAAGCCGTCAACATGCCCCACGCTCCCTGCCTGGCCGTGTGCTCGAACGGGCGGAAATACACCTCCCGCAGGGTCTGTTCGTCTACCGTCACGTTCATGTTGCGCCGGTCGGTTTCCGAGTCGTTGCACACCAGGTGCTTGATCACCGACGCCACCCCACGGGACTGCACCCCTGCAGCCCAGGCCCCACCAAGATTCGAGATCAGCAGTGGGTCTTCGCCGAACAACTCGAAGGCCCGGCCCGCCAACGGGCTACGCATCAGGTTGAGATTGGGCGCAAGGATGCCCTGGATTCCCAGACGCAGCGCCTCGTCGCCCACCACCTGGCCGACCTTGCGCACCAACGCCCCATCCCAACTGGCCGCCAGCGCCAGACCGCACGGTGTCAGCAGCGCAAGATCGCGCTCATCCACCCGCCCTCCAGTGATGCCCATCGGGCCGTCGGAAAAACGCACGGACTTGAGCCCGATTGCCGGCAGCGGATGAGTCGACCACATATCCTGCCCGGCCGTGAGGTGCGCCACCTGGCGCCAATCGAATACTGGGCTACCCATGGCTGAACCTCTGCCCTGCCCCCTGACGCTGCTGCACCAGCGCAAGGCTCTGCTCTGCCAGTGTGGCCAACGACGCCGCTATCTGCTCATGGGTGCAACGGCCCTCGGCGTCGAACAGCGCAGCGCCGGCAGTGTTGAGCGTTACGCCCAATGGCGTTGGCCAGCCCCGCAGTGCATGGACGATGGAGCGCAGGGCTCCCAAGGTGGTGTTACACCCCTGCCATCCGGCCGCTGTGACGATGCAACCCACCGCACGGCCATCCAGGTAGACGCGGCGATCCTGACGCAGGTCTTCCAGCAGGTCGATGGCGTTCTTCACCAATCCGGAAACGCCGCCGTGGTACCCGGGTGTTGCGAAGATCACACCATCGGCGGCACGCACCGCCTCGATCAACGCCACCTCGGCCGGGGTGCGCTCGGTCACCTGCGGATCGAAGCTTGGCAAGGCAGAGAGCTCGGCGCCACCGAACAAAATGGTCCGTGCGCCCAACTGCCGCGCGCGCTCCAAGGCACAACGCAGAGCCTTCTCGGTGCTGGACCCCGGCCGGGTGGTGCCGCCGATGCCGACGATCAGTGGCCGATCAGCATCATGCAATTGAACAGTACGTTTCATGACTCAGGCCTCCGGCTCAACGAAATTGCGGCATGACTTCGCGGGAGAACAGATCCAGCGACTGGTTGGCAAAGCCGATGCGCTGCTCAGTGAGCGGCCCATTGGTGAAGCCCATCAGTACGTTGCCGATGCCAAGCTGCTTGTGCTTGTGCAGTTCTTCGGCGACCTGCTCCGGTGTCCCGTGCAAGCACCAGGTCTTGATCCATTCCGGGCTGAAGCAGTCAGGGTGTGGGTGCAGCGAGACGCCGCTGAGCACTTCGGCGCGCTTGTTGTAGTGGTACTCGCGGTCGATGGCCTGCTTGTAGGCCTTGAGGATCTGCATGAGCTCCTCTTGCGCCTGCTCCGCACTAGGGGCCAGGTGCACGCATTGGTAGGTGTGTGTGGTCCAGGACAGGCAATGTGCGACGACCTCCGGCGCATGACCGGCTTCGTGCAGCGCGTCGCGGTAGCGGTGGAAGTACTTGGTCAGCTCGGTGAACGGATCGGCACTGGCCGCCACTGGCGGGGTGAACGCCGGAATGAAGGCTGGCCAGCCGGAGTCGGCGGCCCGCTGCATGCTGGTTTCGCGCAGCGCCACCGGCATGATGCGGTTGAACTTCTTCTGGTAGGCCGTCGGCACGATGCGTTGCACGACGGCGCCCTTGTAGTGCGCGGTTTCGAAGGAGATTGGGGCGTCTTCCAGTTCCTTGTCCCAGAGGCGCTGGACCAGGTCGAGATTTTCCTGCAGCAAGGCCGAAGCATGCTTGTAGTTCACACCGAAGCCAATCATCTCCTCCGGTGTGGTCCCGCTGCCCACCCCCACCAGCAAACGCCCATCGGTCAACTGGTCAAGCAGATTCACCCGCTCGGCGAAACGCACCGGATGGTGCAGTGGCACCGTGGTGACCGACATGCCGAAATGTACTCGCTTGAGCTGCGCTGCCAGGTAGGCCGCGAACATGAACGGGTCGCTGGACATGGGGGCATAGCCGGTGAAGTGGTGATCCGGCATGAACACCGCGTCGAAGCCCAACCGTTCGGCAGCGCAGGCATGCTCTACCAGGGCGTCCATGACGAAACGGTCTTGTTCAGGGGCGGTCGAGCGGCCGACCAGGAATGCTGAGAAGCGCATCATGTGTGTCCTCTTATTGTCATGATGAGTCGCTGGGCGAGGGCTGGGAGGCCGGCGGTACCGATTCGAACCCCGCAACAGAATTAGAATTCTCGTTCCAGTTTCGAGAGAATAGTCAGCAATCGCCGCGCGCGTCAATGCATCGACCGAGGAAAAAACCGTCGACCCGGAGGCTGCCCTGCCAGCACCGCGCACGCCTGTGCTCGTTGCGTTACCATGGCGGCTCATTCCCCGAGGTCGCCTGCAATGAGCAAACATGGCCAGACCATCCTGGTCGCCCTGCGCAAGATGATCGCTTCCGGTGAGTTGGCCGGCGGTGAGCGCTTGATGGAAGTTCCCACGGCGGAGCGCTTCGGCGTTTCGCGCATGCCGGTGCGCATGGCGTTTCGTACCCTTGAACAGGAAGGCTTGCTGGTCCGCCATGGCGGCAAGGGCTTTCAGGTTCGCGCACTGAGCGTCGAAGACCTTACCGGCGCCGTCGAGGTGAGGGGTGTACTCGAGGGCCTGGCAGCACGGCAGTGCGCCGAGCGCGGCCTGGACGCCAAAGCCATGGCCACGCTCAAGCAATGCCTGGACGAGGGCGACGCGCTGTTCGACAAGGGCTACATCACCGAGCAGGACCTGGCGGCCTACCACGACCTGAACGTGCGCTTGCATCAGGTAATCATCACCGGCAGCGGTAACCCGGCAATCGCCGAGGCACTGGCACGCAACGATCATCGGCCATTCGCATCGGTGTCGGCGCTGGCCTTCGACCGCGACGACATGGCCCGCGAATACCGGCGCTTCAACTTTGCCCATATGCAGCACCACTCGCTGGTCGACGCCTTGCGCAACCGTCAGGGCGCGCGCGCCGAAAGCATCATGCGCGAGCATGCCAATGCCACGCTGCGCTACGCCGAGGTGTTCGGCGCAGCCAGCACGGCAAGTGGCGTCCAGGTGATTTCCAGGGGCGACTAGACGCCCGTTACAGATCGAGCACCAGCATGGTTGTCCTAGCCCGTGAGCAACAGGGTGTGAACTGATCGTTGGCCGCCCGCTCGTCTTCGGTCAGGTACAGGTCGCGGTGTTCTGGCACGCCTTCCAGCACCCGGGTCAGGCAGGTACCGCATACGCCCTGCTCGCACGAAACGGCAATCGACACGCCATGACGCTCCAGCACCTGGACCACGGTCTTGTCTGCTGGGATCTCGAATACCTGACCGGTGCTGCCGAGCTTGACCGAAAACGCTCCGTCATCGCGGGTGTCGACCGGCTCGGCGGCGAAGTACTCCCGATGCAGCCGGGCATCTGGCCAACCGTGGCTGCGGGCACTGTCCAGCACATGCTGCATGAACCCACCGGGGCCGCAGACATACAGATGGTCCTGCGCCCCAGGGTTTGCCAACACCTGCGCCAGGTCGAGCCGCGTGTTTGGATGCGCGTCGAAATGCAGGTGAACCTGGCTGGCATACGCGGCGCTAGTCAGACGCTCGAGAAACGCCGCTCGCTCGTGGGAGCGTGCGCAGTAATGCAGTTCGAACTCCTCGCCCTGGCTCCACAATTGCTCCGCCATGCACAGGATCGGGGTGATGCCGATCCCGCCGGCAAACAGCAGACTGCGACTGGCCTTGGGGGCCAGGGCAAAGAAATTGCGCGGCTCACTGATCAGCAGGGACTGCCCCGTCACGACCTGCTCATGCAGGCAACGGGAGCCACCGCGTGAAGCAGCGTCGTTGAGAACGCCGATCAGGTAGCGATGGCGTTCCTGGGGGTGGTTGCACAAGGAATACTGGCGCACCAGCCCTCCTGGCAGGTGCACGTCGATGTGCGCCCCGGCGCTGAATGCGGGCAGCGGGTTGCCGTGGGCGCAGCTCAGTTCGTAGCTGCAGATACCTTCAGCTTCACGGGTACGGGATGTGACGACAACTTCAATCATGGCTCACCTTCCATTGACGGCCACCCGGTGGCCGTGCTGGACATCGACAGGGACGGTTACTGCGCGGTAGCGATCAGCTGTGCTGCGACGCCAGCCTGCTCCTGAGCCACCAACCGCTCCAGGATGCGTCGCGACTGCACGCCGCCTGCGTCGATATTGAGCTTGAGCAGAGTGCGCTGCGGGTTGGCGAGCAGGTTGGCTTGCTGCTGCTCGAGCATGTCCAGGTCTTCGCTGAAGATCTTCCCCTGCCCTTCCCGGATGCTGTCGGTCAACGCCTGGTCCTGCGGATTGAAATTGCGCGCCATGCCCCAGAAGTACCAGATCGAGGTCTCGGTTTCCGGCGTGATGAAGTCCACAACGATGCTCGACGCCTTGTGTTCGGGCGCTGCGTCATAGCCTCCCTTGCCCGCGAGCGCCACGCCCACTTCGATCAGTACGTGACTCGGCGGAGTGAAACGGCAGATCTGCCAGCGATCCACCGGCAGGTCGTCAGGCAGATGATTACCCCGCAAGGCCATGCGCCAGAACGGCGGTGCCATGATGTTTTCCATGTGCCGGGCCGTGACGACTTCGTCGCCATTGACCGTTGTCACCGGAGGCGCTTCATCGATCTCCTTCTGGCCGATGCTCGAAGCATGCACGTAGGTTTCATGGGTCAGGTCCATCAGGTTGTCGATCATCAGGCGATAGTCGCACCTGATGTGGAACAACCCACCGCCGTAGGCCCATTCTTCGCTCTCGGCCCACTCCAGGTGGCACAGGGTCGCGGGATCGGCCAGTGCCTGGTCGCCGGGCCAGACCCAGACGAAACCGTAGCGCTCAACCGTGGCATAGGCCTTGTTGCATGGGAAGCCCCGTACCCGCTGGCCAGGCATTTCGAGGGTCTTGCCATCGCAGCCCATGACCAAGCCATGGTAGCCGCAGACCAGGTTGCCGTTCTCGACATACCCCAAGGACAAGGGTGCGCCGCGGTGCGGGCAGAAATCCTCCACGGCGCAGACCTGGTCCTGCTGCCCGCGGTAGAACACCATTTTTTCCCCACAGATTTGTCGGCCTAACGGCTTCTCGGTGATTTCATCAGGGGTGCAAGCCACATACCAGGCGTTTTTCGGGAACATTTGACTCTCCGGCTATTTATTTTTGTGGATCCATTAACTGATACAGAAGCGAGAAAAGTCAAATTATTTAGGCAATAGAAACTTTTTGTGGATCCACAAATCGCATCAAAGGTCATGTTCCTCAGCTAAACGCACGCGCGCGCCCATGCCCTCACAGCGAGCGCGACAACAGGAGCAAGGCGTGGATTCAGGGCGGGGGCAGATGGCCAGTGCACCACCTCAGGTGAGGCAGTAGTACTCACTGGCCTGGGCAACGACCTCATGCTTGGCGTTGAACAGCCGAGCCTCGGGGGTGAACGCCATCGAGCGGCCTTCGAGCAAGTAGCGCTGGCCGGCCTCGAAATGCGCGTAGTGAAGCGTCAGGTAACAGACACGGGTGGAAGGACCGCCCATCATGCTCATGCTACCGCCACCGGCCACTTCGAAATCGAACCGTACGATCAGCTCATGGCTGCCAGGGGCGACCTCGAAGAAGCGGCCATCGCGCAGGCGCTGTTTGTCCAGCCGCTCGGCCAGCAGCAACCTGTCATTGGGAAACGGTGTGGAAAAATCGACCCAGGCCTTTTGCGGGTCTGCCACCGGCATCGGAGCCTGGCAGCCTGCGATGACGCTGGCAACGAGTAACAGCACTAACCTGCGCATGCTGAGTGTTCCGATAAGTGAGTCACCAGCATAACGCCGGGATAGCTCGCCAGCCAGTGAAAAAGCCAGGGCCGCATGCACACCCGGCAGCGGGACCTGCCCGCGCCGACGGATTCCTCGACCGCCTCAACTTTCCAGCAGCGACTGCCCCGCAATCTGGGCCAACCAGTACGTTACGTCCACCTCGTCAAGCTGCTCGGGACGCAGGAACCGCTCGCCATACTCGCGGTATACCCCACTGCTCAGGAACAGCTGAAGCAGTTGCCCGTCGACATGCCTGTCGCGCGCCATGGATACCAGGATCTTCACCGATTCGGACAGTGTCTTAGGCGCTTTGTACGGGCGATCGGCGGCGGTCAGTGCCTCGAAGATGTCGGCAATGGCCATGACCCGTTCGGCGAGGCTCAGCTGGTCCTCGCCCAATCGGCGCGGGTAACCATTGCCATCCATGCGCTCGTGGTGGTTGCCGGCGATGGCAGGCACGCGCCGCAGCTGCCGTGGAAACGGCAAGGCACTGAGCATGATGATGGTCTGCACGATGTGTTCGTTGATCTTGAAGCGTTCCTCGTCGTTCAGCGTTCCCCGCCGGATCGACAGGTTGTACAGCTCGCCATGGTTGCTGGCATTGGCCGGCAGGCGCATGTCGAACCCCCACAGGTTGCGCGGGTCGTCGTGGGTCACGGGGGGCTTGCGCGGGCCCCAGGGTACGCGGTGCTCGTCCCGGTCAGCCAGCAATGGCTCCTCCACCGGCAGGGGCACCGGCGCCAGGCCAGCAAAGCGCTGCTCTTCATCGCGTGAAATGCCCAGGCGGTCATCGAAATGCCGTTGCCAGCGGCGTTGGCCTATACGCTGCAAACGCTCGACATCTTCGTCCTGCATGAACTCCCCGCCAATGTTGGCCTTGGCGACGAACGCGAACTCATCCTGCAACTGTACCTGGTACAGCTCCAGGGTGCGCTGCAGCCCTTGCCGGTCGCCGCCGGCGGCCAGCCCTTGCCAGTAAGCAAGCTCAGCATCGCGCCAGAGCACCTCAAAGCGCATGCGCACCTCGTGGATACGGTTGTACAAGGTCTCCAGCTTGGTGGCCTTGTCCACCACATATTCGGGGCTGGTGATCTTGCCGCAATCGTGCAACCAGGCCGCCACGCGAAACTCGTAGCGTTCACTTTCGCTCATGGCGAAGTCGGCGTAGGGGCCCGTTTCGGCCTGCACGGCCTTGTCCAGCAGCATCTGCGCCAATTGCGGCACCCGTTCACAATGGCCGCCGGTGTATGGGCTCTTGGCGTCGATGGCGTCGGCCAGCAACTTGATCATGGCATCGAGCAGTCGCTGCTGTGCCTCGATCAGCTGGCGCGTCTCGATGGCGACGGCGGCGGCACCGGACAACTCTTCGACAAAGCGTCGAAACGGCTGGCGTACTTCTTCGCGGGCGTGCTGGCTGTTCAATTGCAACACCAGGATGCCGAGCAGCGCCTGGCTGCGATCGTTGAGCACCACCGCCAGGCTCTCCCCACGCAGCTCCAGGGCATGGGCCACGGCGCTGGCCAGATCGTCGCGCTCATGGTCGTCGAGGGCCAGCTCTGCCGGGTACCCCTCGCCTTGGCAGGCGGCCAGGCGCAACGAGGCGCCCTCGGCGTCGAGCAGGTAAACCGCACCGGCACTGACTCCAGCGGCATTCACCAAGTGGGTGAGCACCCCGTCGAGCATGCGCTCCAGCTGGCTTTCTCGGCTCAGCGCCAGGGTGATCGCCTGGAAGCTGCGAATGGTGACGGACATGCGGCTGAGCACATGGCTCAGCTCACGCACCTCGGACACCCGCGAAGACACCCCAACTTCACGACTGAAATCGAAACTGGCCAGCGCCCGCACCTGCTCGGCGAGCAGGCGCAGCGGGCGCCCGATACGACGTCCGAGCAGCCCACCCAGCAACAGCAGTATGGCCATCAGTGCCAGCGTCCACAGCACTTGCTCGACCAGCACCGTGCGCGCTCCGGCCAGCAGCTCTCGAGCAGGCACGGCGATCAGCACCTGCAGTTCCTGGCCAGCCAGGGTGGTGAAGCGCACACGCATGCCGTACCAGGTCTGCCCCTGCAGTTCGTACGGCTGTGGTCGGCTGCCCTGGGGCAAGTCAGTGTATATCCGATCGAGGCTGGGGATACCCAGTTCCGAAAGGCGCGACAGGCGCACCGCTTCGCCCTCGCGCACGATTACGCGCGCAAGGTCCGGGTAAGCCACCACATTGCCCTGGTCGTCGACCACGGCGATTTCGGTGCCAGCGGTGATGCGTAGGTCACGGCTCTGGCTCGCCAGGTCGTCGACCGACACATCCATGCCGATCACAGCCCCACCATCGCGGCTGCGCTGGGCCATGGTCAGGCCGATCTGGCCGGTGGTGAAGAACACGTAGGGGTGGGTCAGCACGGTCTGTGCCTGGCTTGAGGCTTCGACGAACCAGGGGCGCTGACGTGGATCGTAGTGGTAATCCGGTTTGACCCGAGATTCGAGCAAGGTCAGGGCACGGTCGTAGAACCGCCACTCGCCCAGCATCGCCCCGCCCTCCCCCAGGCTGACGCTCTGCACCAGGAACTCCGTGCCTGGCGGTGCGGCGAAGCGCTCGAGCAACTGCGCCGTGCGCAGCGGGCGAAGCAGCATGAACTCGCCATTGGGGTAACCGACGTAGGCAGCGCTGAGCATCGGGTTGGCGTTGAGGCTTTCGACCAGCTGGGCCAATTGCTGCAGACGGGGGGCCAAGCCACTGGCGGACGGGTTGACGGCAAGCAGGCGAATGCTGCTTTGCACTGGGTCGACCAGGCGACGGGCGCGCTCATCGATGGTCCGGGCGAATTGCTCGGCCGTGTCGCCGGCTGCAGCCACCAGCGTCTGCTGTATGGCGCGATAGCCCTGCCAGGCCAAGCCAACACCCAGTACCAGCATGCCCAGCATGATCGCCAATGCCACCAGCCACTGCAGGGAAACACCCCGTCCTGGGTTGTTCATGGGGGTGTCTCCTTGGCACAAGCCGGTTCGACCGCACGAATCACCTTCACAAGACGCGCCACCAGGCGGCCTGCCAGCCAAGCTGCACGACCCATCGACACCTCGCCCATGCCGGGTATTCCATGTATTGCGGTTTCAACAGTGTAATCAGCGATTGCAAACGTGCCGGGTTAATGTCGAAGGGTGCAAGCCTCTTACCCGAAAGCTGGCGTCGTCGCCGCCATCCCCGAGACGCCAAAAGGAGATGGGCTTTGGCTCCGGGCGCCGTTATCAGAATTTCTGATCACGATTGTCTTTTATCGTCAGCCAACTGAGGCATAGATTCGGCGCCAATAATTGTACGACCCACGGTGGCATCCATGTCCTTCCCGCACGCAACCTCCACCTCGCTCGCTTCGCTGCTCGAACGCTCCAGCCAGTCCAGCCCTTCGCTCAACGAAGACCAGGCCCATGCCTTGCTGCGTGAGCACTATGACCTCGACGGGACGCTACAGGCCCTTGGCAGCCAGCAGGACCTCAACTACCGGGTCGATAGCCCGCAGGGGCGGTATGTGCTCAAGGCCTGCCATGGCACCTACGCCCAGATCGAGCTCGAAGCGCAACACGCGGCACTGGCGTACCTGCGTGACCAGGGATTGCAGGTACCCGCCGTGCGCACGGCACGCAATGGCCGGGCGCTGCTGGCCGTCGAGGTAGGCGGCCAGCCGTTGCGTGCACGCTTGCTCGACTATCTGGACGGGCAACCTCTGACTCGTCTGGCGCACCTGCCAGCCTCGGTCGTTGCCGAATTCGGCGCGCTGTGCGCCCGGGTCGACAAGGCCCTGGCCGGCTTCGACCATCCGGGGCTGGAGCGCACCCTGCAATGGGACCCTCGCCACGCCCTGGCACTGATCGAACACCTGCTCCCCGTGCTGAAGGACCCTGCGCGCCGGGACCAGGTGTCGCGCCTGGCACAGCAGGCGGCCAAGCGCCTGGAACCGCTGGTCGAGCACTTGCCGAGCCAAGCCGTGCACCTGGACATCACCGACGACAACGTCGTCTGGGGCCGCGATGCCGAACGTCACTGGCAAGTGCAAGGGGTGATCGACTTCGGCGACCTGCTGCGCACCTGGCGCATCGCCGACCTGTCGGTGACGTGCTCGGCCCTGCTCCACCACGCCGAGGGCGACCCGCTGCGTATCCTGCCGGCGATCAGTGCCTACCAGGCGCTAAACCCACTTCACGACGCCGAGGTACATGCCCTGTGGCCGTTGGTGCAACTGCGTTCGGCGGTACTGGTCCTGAGCAGCGAACAGCAACTGGCGGTCGACCCGGCCAACCAGTACACCCGTGACAACATCGCCCACGAATGGGAAATCTTCGACACCGCCTGTGCCGTGCCCGCCGCACTGATGGAGGCGGCAATCCTGCACGCCGCCGGCAAACCCCAGGCCACCGTGGACTTCGCCGGCTGCCTGCCCCTGATTCCCGCCCTGGCCGGACAGGCCGTGAGCCGGGTCGACCTGGGTGTGCTCAGCCCGCACTGCGAGGCTGGCAACTGGGAGCAGCCCGGTTTCGACCAGCACGTACTGACGGCCCAGCCCGCCCCCGCGTGCAGCCTGCATGGCCAGTTCCGTTTGTCGCAAACCCACATCGACCGCCCTGACGAACCGGCGACCTGCGCCCTGGGCGTAGAGCTCAATCTGCCGAACGGTAGCCTTGTGCAGGCGCCGGAGGCCGGCACCTGGCAGCGTACCGGCGATGGTCGCGGCTGCCTGCGCACCGCCACCTGGACCCTGTGGCTCAGTGGCCTGGAAGATGCCCCCGAGCATGGCCAGGCCTTGGCCAAAGGGCAGGCCTTGGGCAGCAGCTGCGGTTTTCTCAGCGTCCAGCTGTGCCTGGACGAAGGCTTGCAACCGCCATTCTTTGCCGCGCCCTCACAGGCCGCCGCCTGGATGGCCCTGTGCCCGTCGCCGGCAGCGTTGCTGGGCCTGGACTGCGATGCCGAGCCACTGCCCGACCCGCAAGCCCTGCTGGCGCGCCGCGATGCCAGCTTCGCCCGCTCGCAGAAGCACTACTACACCCAGCCGCCCCACATCGAGCGCGGCTGGCGCAACTACCTGATCGACATGCAGGGCCGCTCTTACCTGGACATGCTCAACAACGTCGCGGTGCTGGGCCACGGTCACCCGCGCATGGCCGCCGAGTCGGCGCGCCAGTGGTCGCTGGTCAACACCAACTCGCGCTTCCACTACGCGGCCATCGCCGAGTTCTCCGAACGCCTGCTGGAACTGGCGCCCGAGGGCTTCGACCGGGTGTTCCTGGTCAACAGTGGCACCGAGGCCAACGACCTGGCGATTCGCTTGGCCTGGGCCTATAGCGGCGGACGTGACCTGCTCAGCGTGCTGGAGGCCTACCATGGCTGGTCGGTGGCCACCGATGCCATTTCCACCTCCATCGCCGACAACCCGCAGGCCCTGGAAACCCGACCGGACTGGGTGCACCCGGTGCAGGCGCCGAACACCTTCCGCGGGCGCTACAAGGGCCCGGACAGCGCCGCCGATTACTTGCGCGATGTCGATGCCAAGCTCGCCGACCTCGATGCCCGTGGCCGCCAACTGGCTGGATTCATCTGCGAGCCGGTGTACGGCAATGCCGGCGGCATTTCCTTGCCAGCGGGTTACCTGCAGGCGGCCTACGCCAAGGTCCGTGCTCGCGGTGGCGTGTGCATCGCCGACGAGGTACAGGTGGGTTATGGACGCTTGGGCGAATACTTCTGGGGCTTCGAAGAGCAAGGCGTGGTGCCGGATATCATCACCATGGCCAAGGGTATGGGCAACGGCCAACCCCTGGGCGCGGTCATTACCCGCCGCGAAATCGCCGAGGCACTGGAGGCAGAGGGCTACTTCTTCTCCTCGGCAGGCGGCAGCCCGGTCAGTTGCCGCATCGGCATGGCGGTGCTGGATGTGCTGCATGGCGAAGGACTGCTGGACAATGCGCGGGAGGTCGGGCGTTACTTCAAGGCGCGCCTGCAGGACCTGGTCGACCGCTACCCCTTGGCTGGCGCCGCCCATGGCTCGGGCTTCTACCTGGGGCTGGAGCTGGTGCGCGACCGGCAGACCCTGGAGCCAGCCACCGAAGAAACCACCGCGCTGTGCAACCGCCTGCGCGACCTCGGCATCTTCATGCAGCCGACCGGCGATTACCTGAACATCCTCAAGATCAAACCGCCGATGTGCACCACGCGGGCCAGCGTCGACTACTTCGTCGACAGCATCGAGCGGATCCTGCAGGAAGGCCTGTAGCGGTCCTTAAGCCTTGCCCACCGGTGCGCCCGGTGGGCAAGGCCGATAGTTGTGATAGCGCCCTCTTGTGTTCATAATTTCTATCAATAAAACACAAGCGTCATCAGGTTTCCTGACAATGGCATTCACGAGCGATTCCCTGGCCGTGTTCCTCGCCGTGCTGGACGGCGGTTCATTCTCTGCGGCCGCCCGCAAGCTTGGCCGCGTACCCTCGGCGGTGAGCATGGCCATCGGCCAACTGGAAGCCGAACTGGACTTGGCCCTGTTCGACCGCGCAACCCGCAAGGCCCTGCCCACCAGCGCGGCGCTGGCACTCGAGCCCCAGGCCCGGCAGGTGATCTGCCAACTGAACCTGCTGGATGCACAGGCCCTGCAATTGCACAAAGGGCTGGAAAAGCGCCTGACCATCGCCATGGCACCCGAACTGCAGACCGGGCGCTGGAGCCAACCACTGGAGATGCTGGCGAACGCGTTTCCCACCCTGGAGATCGAGGTCCGCTCTGCCACGCAATCGGAAGCCATTCGCCTGCTGCATGAGGGCAGCGTGCAACTGGCCCTGGTGTTCGAACGACCTGGCATCGACGAGCGCGAGTCCTTTCTCGAAGCCGGTAGCCAACTGCTGGTGGCGGTCGCCTCGCCACGTCACCCCGCCGGTCAGCACAGCGGCACACCGCTGCCTGAGGAACAGCTTGCCGAACAGCGGCAGATCATCGTGGCGTCCGGCAACCCTACCGGGTCCGACCCGCGCATGGTGCTGTCCCGGCGCATCTGGCTGACCGACAGCTACCTGGCCACGCTCGACCTGGTGCAATCCGGCCTGGGCTGGGCCTATCTGCCGCAGCCGCTGGTCGAGCCACTGATCGCCTCCGGCGCATTGGCCGAGGTGCGCTTCGACAACATGGCCAGCCGCCTGCGGCTGTGGGTGGATATCATCTGGATCAAGTCCCGACCACTGGGCCTTGGCGCACGCCGTTATCTGGACGCCATGCGCCATTGCTTCGAACGAGAACCGCCCAGGTCCTGATTGCTTGCGTCCAACTGCTTTCTTTCGATTAAAAAGAATGCTCCCATGGGCTTTCGATAAACCACAACGAAAAAGCGCCCTACCCGCCTCGACGACGGGCTTGCGCGCCGATTGATCGAAAGCGGCCCACTACCTATGATGACGCTCCGCCAGATCCGCCATTTCATCGCCGTCGCCGAAACCGGCTCGATTTCCGCTGCCGCCCAGGCAGTGTTCATTTCCCAGTCCACCCTGACCCTGGCCATCCAGCAGCTGGAGGAAGAAATCGGCGTGCGTCTGTTCGACCGCCACGCCAAGGGCATGACCCTCACGCACCAAGGCCACCAGTTCCTGCGCCAGTCGCACCTGATCCTGGCCACGGTGGAAAACGCCAAGCGCAGCCTGCAACAGAGCACCGACCAGGTCACCGGCAGCCTGACCATCGGCGTTACAAGCCTGGTGGCCGGCTATTACCTGGCAGACCTGATCAACCGCTTCCAGCGCGCCTACCCCAACGTGCGCACTCGGGTGGTGGAGGACGAACGTCCCTACATCGAACACTTGCTGGTCAGCGGCGAGATCGACGTTGGCGTGCTGATTCTGTCCAACCTCGAAGACCGTCACGCGTTGCAGACCGAAGTACTCACCCACTCTCCACACCGGCTGTGGCTGCCGCCGCAACATCCATTGCTGGAACGCGACAGCATCGCCCTGGCCGATGTGGCGGGCGAGCCATTGATCCAGCTGAACGCCGACGAAATGGGCCTGCATACCCAGCGCATCTGGTCCCGTGCCGGGCTTGTACCGCAAGTGACCCTGCGCACGGCCTCGGTGGAGGCGGTGCGTAGCTTGGTTGCCGCCGGCCTGGGCTTGTCGATTCAGCCCGACATGACTTACCGCCCATGGTCATTGGAGGGCGACATCATCGAGGCGCGCCCACTGGTGGACCTTGGCGAGCCACTCGACGTCGGCCTGGCCTGGCGCCGTGGCACGGCGCGGCCGACGCTGGTCGACCCATTCCTCACCGTGGCCCGCGAACAGCCCAACGCCAAGCGCCTGTCGATCTGACAGCGTGTAGCATTCGATTTTTTCGAACGACGCTTTCAGTATTAAGCATTTGTCGTCCACTGGCCCGGACTCTAGTCTCTGTTGCCATAGCACAGGGCCAGTTCCGGGCTTCAACCTTGCGGAGCCTGCCTATGCCCCACGACAACAAGACCGATAAACGACGAGCGTCCAAGATGACTGGTGCCCCCCTGCACACCGCGTTGCTGATCGACGGCCAACTGGTCGCAGGCCAGGGTATTGTCGAACCGATCATCAACCCGGCCAGTGGCCAGACCCTGGTCAGCATCGCCGAAGGTTCGCTGGATCAACTCGAAGCCGCCATCGCGGCCGCCCACCGGGCCTTCCCGGCCTGGTCACGCACCACCCCCGCCCAGCGCGCCAAGGCGCTGCTGGCCATCGCCGAAGCCATCGACCACTGCGCCGACGAACTCGCCCGGCTCGAAGCACTCAACTGCGGCAAACCGCTGCACCTGGCACGCCAGGACGACATCCCCGCCACCGCCGACGTATTCCGCTTCTTCGCCGGCGCCGTGCGTTGCCAGCAAGGCCAATTGTCCGGCGAATACATTCCCGGCCATACCAGCATGGTACGTCGTGACCCGGTCGGCGTGGTGGCCTCCATCGCGCCGTGGAACTACCCGCTGATGATGGCGGCCTGGAAAATCGCTCCGGCCCTGGCGGCCGGCAACACCCTGGTGTTCAAACCGTCCGAACACACCCCGCTGAGTATCCTGGCGCTGGCACCCACCCTGGCGCAGGTCCTGCCACCCGGCGTGCTCAATATCGTCTGCGGCGGTGGCGAAGGCATCGGCAGCCATCTGGTCAGCCACCCGAAGGTGCGCATGGTTTCCCTCACCGGCGATATCGTCACCGGGCAGAAGATCCTGCAGGCTGCCTCGCGCACCCTCAAGCGCACCCATCTGGAGCTTGGCGGCAAGGCCCCAGTGATCGTCTGCAATGACGCCGACCTGGCCGCCGTGGTCGAAGGTGTGCGCACCCATGGCTACTACAACGCCGGCCAGGACTGCACCGCCGCCTGCCGCATCTACGCCCAGGCCGGCATCCACGACCGTCTGGTCGCCGAGCTCGGCGATGCCGTGGCCAATATTCGCTTCGCCCGCAAGCGCGACGCCGACAACGAGATCGGCCCATTGATCAGCGCCCGCCAGCGCGACCGCGTGGCCAGCTTCGTCGAACGCGCCCTGGGCCAGCCGCATATCGAACGGGTCACCGGCGCCGCCGCGCATTCGGGAGCGGGCTTCTTCTACCAGCCCACCCTGCTCGCCGGCTGCAAGCAGCAGGATGAGATCGTCCAGCGCGAAGTGTTCGGCCCAGTGGTCACGGTGACCCGCTTCGATCAGCTGGAACAGGCGGTGGACTGGGCCAACGACTCGGAATACGGCCTGGCTTCATCGGTGTGGACGCAGAACCTGGACAAGGCGTTCCAGGTCGCCAACCGCTTGCAGTATGGCTGCACCTGGATCAACACCCATTTCATGCTGGCCAGTGAAATGCCCCACGGCGGCCTCAAGCGCTCGGGGTATGGCAAGGACCTGTCCAGTGACTCGCTGCAGGACTACAGCGTGGTTCGCCACATCATGGCGCGCCACGGCCAGCAGCTGGAGTGAACGCGCCTGCCGGCACATCCCAAGCGACAACAACAAGAGGAACTCACCCGATGCGCAAGACCGTACTACTCAGTGCCATCACCACCGCCCTACTGGCCAGCGCCGGCACCCAGGCCGCTGAGGCCTTGAAGGAGGTCGGCGCGGGTGAAGGCCGCCTGGACATCGTCGCCTGGCCCGGTTACATCGAGCGTGGCGAGTCCGACAAGCAGTACGACTGGGTCACCCCATTCGAAAAGGAAACCGGCTGCCAGGTCAACGTCAAGACCGCCGCCACCTCCGACGAGATGGTCAGCCTGATGGCCAAGGGCGGCTATGACCTGGTCACCGCTTCAGGTGATGCTTCGCTGCGGCTGATCTACGGCAAACGCGTGCAGCCGATCGACCCTGCGTTGATTCCCAACTGGAAGAACATCGACCCCAGGCTCAAGGATGCGGCCTGGTACGTGGTCGACGGCAAGACCTACGGCGCCCCCTACCAGTGGGGCCCGAACCTGTTGATGTACAACACCCAGGTGTTCCCCACTCCGCCGGACAGCTGGAAGGTAGTATTCCAAGGCCAGGACCTGGCCGACGGCAAGCCGAACAAGGGCCGCGTGCAGGCCTACGACGGCCCGATCTACGTCGCCGATGCCGCGCTGTACCTCAAGGCCACCCAGCCGCAGTTGGGCATCACCGACCCCTATCAACTCGACGAGAAGCAGTACGCCGCGGTGATCGAACTGCTGCGCCAACAGCGTGAACTGATCCATCGTTACTGGCACGACACCACGGTGCAGATGAGCGACTTCAAGAACGAAGGCGTCGTGGCCTCCAGTGCCTGGCCGTACCAGGCCAACGCACTCAAGGCCGAGGGCCAGCCCATCGCCACCGTTTTCCCCAAGGAAGGCGTTACCGGGTGGGCCGATACCACCATGCTGCATGCCGAGGCCAAACACCCCAACTGCGCCTACAAATGGCTGAGCTGGTCGCTGGAGCCCAAGGTACAGGGTGACGTCGCTGCCTGGTTCGGCTCGGTCCCGGCAGCCCCCGAAGGCTGCAAGGCCAGTGCCTTGCTGGGTGCCGAAGGCTGCGCCAGCAACGGCTACAACCAGTTCGACAAGATCGCGTTCTGGAAAACCCCAGTGGCGGAGGGCGGCAAGTTCGTGCCCTACAGCCGCTGGACCCAGGATTACATCGGGATCATGGGCGGCCGCTGAGCGACGGCTTTCCCGGCGCCTGGCAGCACGCGTCAGTGAGTGCCAGGCGCGCCAGCCCCACACCGAACTACCTGCATAGCGATTTCCCGTCCTTCAGAGCAACGGGCAGGGCCCTGCTACGCCGGATTCCTGCCCCTTGGAGCGTGCACCATGACCACCCCCGCTGTTCAGTTCACCCAGGTTTCCCGCCAATTCGGCGAGGTGAAAGCCGTTGACCGGGTGTCCATCGACATCAAGGACGGCGAGTTCTTCTCCATGCTCGGCCCATCGGGCTCGGGCAAGACCACCTGCCTGCGCCTGATCGCCGGCTTCGAGCAACCCAGCGCAGGCTCGATCCGCATCCACGGTCAGGAAGCCGCCGGTCTGCCGCCCTATCAGCGCGACGTCAACACGGTGTTTCAGGACTACGCGCTGTTCCCGCACATGAGCGTGCTGGAGAACGTCGCCTATGGCCTGAAGGTGAAAGGGGTTGGCAAGGCTGACCGCCTGCAGCGTGCCGAAGAGGCGTTGGCCATGGTGGCCTTGGGGGGTTATGGCCAGCGCAAGCCGGTGCAGCTTTCCGGCGGGCAGCGCCAACGCGTGGCCTTGGCCCGCGCCCTGGTCAACCGCCCACGTGTACTGCTGCTGGACGAACCCCTGGGCGCGCTGGATCTCAAGTTGCGCGAACAGATGCAGAGCGAGCTGAAGAAACTGCAGCGCCAACTGGGCATCACCTTCATCTTCGTGACCCACGACCAGAGCGAAGCGCTGTCGATGTCCGACCGCGTGGCGGTGTTCAACAAAGGCCGCATCGAGCAGGTCGACACCCCTCGCAACCTGTACATGAAGCCGGCCACACCGTTCGTGGCGGAATTCGTCGGCACCTCGAACGTGCTGCGCGGCGACCTCGCCCGCGCCCTGACCGGCAACGCACAGCCGTTTTCCATCCGTCCGGAACACATCCGCTTCGCCGACGGCGAACGCGGCGCCAGCGACATCGAGATCAGCGGCCTGCTGCACGACATCCAGTACCAAGGTGCGGCGACCCGCTACGAAATCCGCCTGGACAACGGTCAGAACCTCTGCCTCAGCCAGGCCAACAGCCAGTGGGCCGACAGCCACCTCCCCCACCAGCCGGGCCAGCAGGTGACCGCTCGCTGGTCGCGCGCGGCCATGGTGGTGCTCAACGAGGGCGCATGACATGGAACTGACCCTCAATGCACCGGCTACGGCGACAGCCAATGGCCCGCTGCGACGCCTGTCGAACCTGCTGTACCGCAAGCCGACCCTGTACCTGTCGCTGCTGCTGGTACCACCGCTGCTGTGGTTCGGCGCAATCTACCTGGGCTCGTTGCTGACCTTGCTGTGGCAGGGTTTCTACACCTTCGACGACTTCACCATGATGGTGACCTCGGACTTTACCTGGTCCAACTTCACCTCGCTATTCAACCCGGCCAACTTCGACATCATCCAGCGCACGGTGCTGATGGCCGTGGCGGTATCCGTCGCCAGCGGCGCGGTGGCCTTCCCCATCGCCTACTACATGGCACGCTACACCCACGGCAAGACCAAGGCGTTTTTCTACATCGCCGTGATGCTGCCGATGTGGGCCAGCTATATCGTCAAGACCTACGCCTGGACCCTACTGCTGGCCAAGGGCGGCGTGGCGATGTGGTTCATCCAGCACCTGGGCCTGGAACCTGTACTGAACCTGCTGCTGGGCCTGCCGGGGCTGGGGGGCAATACCCTGTCCACCTCCAGCTTCGGGCGCTTCTTGGTGTTCGTGTACATCTGGCTGCCGTTCATGATCCTGCCGATCCAGGCCTCTCTCGAACGCCTGCCGCCTTCGTTGCTGCAAGCCTCGGCCGACCTGGGGGCACACCCGCAGCAGACCTTCTTCCAGGTCATCCTGCCGTTGTCGGTGCCTGGCATCGCCGCCGGTTCGATCTTCACCTTCAGCCTCACCCTGGGCGACTTCATCGTGCCACAACTGGTGGGTCCACCCGGGTTCTTCATCGGCAACATGGTGTACGCCCAGCAAGGCGCGATCGGCAACATGCCGATGGCGGCCGCCTTCACCCTGGTACCGATCGTGCTGATCGCCGTCTACCTGTCCATCGTCAAACGCCTGGGGGCCTTCGATGCACTCTGACTCCTCAACCCACGGCCAGGCTTCCTGGGGGCTGAAAGCCGCCGCCTGGGGCGGACTGGTGTTCCTGCACTTCCCGATCCTGATCATCTTCCTGTACGCCTTCAACACCGAGGACGCCGCCTTCAGCTTCCCGCCCAAGGGCTTCACCCTGCACTGGTTCAGCGTGGCGTTCGCGCGCCAGGACGTACTCGATGCCATCGTGCTGTCGGTAAAGGTCGCCGGCATCGCCACGCTGATCGCCATGGTGCTGGGCACCCTGGCCTCGGTGGCGCTGTACCGGCGCGACTTCTTCGGCAAGGAAGGCATCTCGCTGATGCTGATCCTGCCGATTGCCTTGCCCGGCATCATCACCGGTATCGCCCTGCTGTCGGCGTTCAAGTCACTGGGCATCGAGCCGGGCATGCTGACCATCGTCATCGGCCATGCCACTTTCTGCGTGGTGATCGTCTACAACAACGTCATCGCTCGCCTGCGGCGGACCTCCCAGAGCCTGATCGAAGCCTCGATGGACCTGGGCGCCGATTGCTGGCAGACCTTCCGCCACGTGATCCTGCCCAACCTTGGCTCGGCCTTGCTGGCCGGCGGCATGCTGGCGTTCGCCCTGTCATTCGACGAAATCATCGTCACCACCTTCACCGCCGGCCATGAGCGAACCTTGCCAATCTGGCTGCTGAACCAACTGGGCCGCCCCCGCGACGTCCCCGTAACCAACGTGGTCGCCATGCTGGTGATGCTCGTGACGATGCTGCCGATCCTGGGCGCCTATTACCTGACCAAAGGTGGCGAAGGCGTGGCGGGCAGCGGCAAGTAGCCGCGCCGTGGCACGCGCTTGAACACGACACCGACCGAATGTGCTCTACGCTCCCGAACTGGAGGTTCCACCGATGCAAACCAACCTGTTGATCAACGGCCAACTGGTCGCCGGCAAAGGCGAAACGCTTGCCATCCTCAATCCGTCACTCGGCACCACTCTGATCGAGATCGCCGAGGCCACGCCTGCCCAGGTCGATGCCGCCGTTCAGGCTGCCGATACGGCCTTCGACAGCTGGTCGCAGACCGCGCCGAAGGACCGCTCGCTCCTGCTGTTGAAGCTGGCCGACGCCATCGATGCCAACGCAGCGGAACTGGCACGCCTGGAATCGAACAACTGCGGCAAGCCCTACAGCGCCGCGCTGAACGACGAACTGCCAGCCGTGGCCGACGTGTTCCGCTTCTTCGCAGGTGCCAGCCGTTGCCTGCAAGGTTCGGCCGCTGGCGAATACCTGCCGGGCCATACCTCGATGATCCGCCGTGACCCGGTGGGCGTGGTTGCGTCGATCGCCCCGTGGAACTACCCACTGATGATGGCGGCCTGGAAACTCGCCCCAGCCCTGGCCGCCGGCAACACAGTGGTACTCAAGCCGTCCGAGCAGACCCCGCTGACTGCCCTGCGCCTGGCTGAGCTGATTGCCGGCATTTTCCCGGCTGGCGTGGTGAACATCGTCTTCGGCCGTGGCCCAAGCGTCGGTGAGCCCCTGACCGCCCACCCGAAAGTGCGCATGGTCTCGTTGACCGGCTCGGTGGCCACCGGCAGCCGCATCATTGCCGGCACCGCTGACACGGTGAAGCGCATGCACATGGAATTGGGCGGCAAGGCCCCGGTGATCATCTTCGACGACGCCGATATCGACGCTGCCGTGGAAGGCATCCGCACCTTCGGCTTCTACAACGCCGGGCAAGACTGCACCGCGGCTTGCCGCATCTATGCACAGAAAGGCATCTACGCCAAGTTCGTGCAGAAGCTCGGCGAAGCCGTTGCCAGCATTCGCTATGGCGAGCAGGACGACCCGGACACCGAATTGGGGCCATTGATCACCCAGCAGCATCTGGAGCGCGTCGCCGGTTTCGTCGAGCGTGCCCGGCAGTTGCCGCACATCGAAGTGGTTACCGGTGGCAAGCGCGCCGAACGTGCAGGCTTCTTCTTCGAACCGACCGTACTGGCCGGCGCCCTTCAGGATGACGAAGTGGTGCGTCGCGAGATCTTCGGCCCGGTGGTATCGGTCACCGAGTTCGACGACGAGGCACAGGCCCTGGCCTGGGCCAACGACTCCGATTATGGCCTGGCCTCCTCGGTGTGGACCGCCGATGTCGGTCGCGCCCACCGACTGGCGGCGCGCCTGCAGTACGGCTGCACCTGGGTCAACACCCACTTCATGCTGGTCAGCGAGATGCCGCATGGCGGCGTGAAGCTGTCCGGCTATGGCAAGGACATGTCGATGTATGGCCTCGAGGACTACACGGCCATCCGTCATGTAATGTTCAAGCACTGACCACGGCTTGAAAAACAAGGCCCCGGCCAGCACCACCCTGCGACCGGGGCCTTGCTTCGACTGCCTTACTGAGTGAAGTCGATCACCATGCGACCAGTGATCTTGCCTTGCTCCATTTCATCGAAGATCTCGTTGATCTCTTCGATGCGGCGCAGGGCGACCTTCGGCACCACTTTGCCTTGCGCGGCGAATTCGAAGGCCTCGTGCAGGTCCTGGCGAGTGCCGACCAGCGAGCCGACCACTTCGATACCGTCCAGTACCAGGCGGGGAATGTTGAGGTCCATGCTGGCGGTCGGCAAACCGACCGCCACCAGTCGCCCGCCCGCGCGCAACGCGTCCACCGCTGAGTTGAACGCCGCCTTCGCCACGGCCGTCACCACGGCCGCATGAGCCCCCCCGGTTTTCTCCTGGATGATCTTCGCGGCGTCTTCCTTGAGGGAGTTGATCGTCAGGTCCGCTCCCATTTCCCGTGCGAACGCCAGCTGGTCATCGTTGATGTCCACCGCAATGACCCTGGCATTGAAGACGTTCTTGGCGTACTGAAGGGCCAGGTTGCCCAGGCCGCCGAGGCCGTAGATGGCAATCCACTGTCCGGGGCGAATGTTGGAAATCTTCACTGCCTTGTAGGTGGTGACGCCAGCACAGGTGACGCTGCTTGCAGCAGCGGAGTCCAGCCCATCGGGCACCTTGACCGCGTAATCGGCCACCACGATGCACTCTTCGGCCATGCCACCATCGACGGTGTAGCCGGCGTTCTTCACCTCGCGGCACAGGGTTTCGTTACCGCTGTTGCAGTATTCGCAATGACCACAGCCCTGGTAGAACCAGGCGACACTGGCCCGGTCGCCTATTTTCAGCGAGGTGACACCCGGACCAACTTCCTTGACCACGCCGATGCCCTCATGACCCAGCACGACACCGGTCTTGTCACCGAAATCGGCGTTCTTCACGTGCAGGTCGGTATGGCAGACGCCACAGCACTCCATCGCCAGGAGCGCTTCACCGTGCTTCAACGGTCGCAGGGTTTTCTCGACCACTTCCACACGTTGCCCTTTTGCAACGACAGCAGCTTTCATACTCGCCTCCTTGTATTCCCACATGAGCTTGAGTGATCGCTCGGTCGGCTAGCCAACGAGCGTTGCCGGGCTTGCCGGCGGGTTACATCCAGCCCAGCCACGACCAATAGGTCCCGGCAAAGACCAACAACAGCACATAGCCGATCACACTGACCCAGATGCCAACCCGCGCGAACTGCCTGGGGGTGAAGGTATCGGTGCCCAGGCAGACCATGTTCTGCGGGGCGTTGATCGGCAGAATGAAACCGAAGCTGACGGCAAAACCGAGCAGCATGGTCATGCCTACCCGGCTGAAATCGCCGGGCAGCGTCTGCAGGACTGCAATGAGAATGGGCAGGAATGCCGACGTCAGCGCGGTGGCACTGGCAAAGCCCAGGTGAATCAGAATCAGGAATGCACTGAGGATCGCGAACACGCCCAACGAGCCGACCTGGTCCAGCCCGGTGCGCTCGACCACCTGCGCGCCCAGCCACTGCCCTGCTTGGGTGCTGAGCAGGGCAGTACCCAGGCTGATACCGACGCCGAACACGATCACCGTGCCCCACGGAATGCGCGCCTGCACATCCTTCCAGGTCATCACGCCAAAGCGCGGCAGCAACAGCACCACCAAGCCGACATAGGTGGTGGTCGTGGTATCGAACGGGTGCAGGCGCCCTTCCGTGGCCCAGGCCAATAACAACAGCAGCGAGACCAGGCCCAGACGCTTCTGCGCGCCAGTCATGGGCCCTAGTTGCGTCAGGCTTTGGTTGACCCCCTCCATGCCGCCCGGCACCTTGTCGCTTTCCGGTGGCAGCAGTTTCAGGACCAGCACCACCAGCACCAGCGACATGATCACCGCCCACGGCGCGCCGGCCATCAGCCAGTCGATCCAAGACACCCGCTGCCCGAGCATCTTGTCCATGAAGCCCACCGTCAGCAGGTTCTGGGCCGCGGCGGTCTGGATCCCGATGTTCCAGATGCTGGTGCCCTGGGCAACGATGATCATGATGCCTGCGGCGATGTTCGAACGTGCCGAAACCCCAAATGCCGCGATCACCCCCATCATGATCGGCACCACGCAAGCGCTGCGCGCGGTGGCGCTGGGCACCACCAGGCTCAACAGCACGATCACCGCCATCGATCCCAGCAGCACACGCTGGGTGCTGGCGCCGACCTTGCTCAGGGTGACCAGGGCGATGCGCTTGTCCAGCCCAGTGTGGGTCATCGCGGCAGCAATGAACAAAGCACCGACCACCAGCGCCAGCGCCGGGTTTGCAAAGCCGCTGAGCGCCATCGATACACCCGCCGACGACCCGTAGGTCACCGCGGGGTCTTGCAACGTGGGCGCAGTGCCCAACAGCACCGCCATGAGCGAGGTGATCATGATGGCGCTGGCTTCATAGGACACCGCTTCGGTGACCCAGACGATGACCGCGAACAACAGAATCGCCAGCATCCGCTGCCCGGCCACTGGCAGGGTGGCCGGCAGAGGCAGCAGCAAGACCACCACCAGTGCGATCACAGCGGCAACCAATCCGACGGGGAAACGGATGGCTTGCGGGGGCGTCTGCTGCAGAGGATGGTCCGTCATCGCGCTCTCACGGGCAGGGTTGGAAAAGCCAGTCTAGTCAGTACTTGGCTGCAAAACCCTGTTGCAGGTCAGTAACCGTCGCAAAAACTGTTTTTTATGCCCGTCAGTCGCATGAACGAATCTTCATGTTGGCCATGAAGGCACTGACACCGGGGGCGAGCGGCATATCCAGGCCCGTGCGGTGCATCCGGTACCTTGAGGCTCCCGGCGACCTTGCGTAGCATCGCCCGCCCATCGCGGGGCAGGTCGGCGCTGGCAGGGACACCGCTCGTCAGCGGCTGCGCCGAACCTGCCCAAGCCTGCCTGCCCCGCGATCTTGCGTATTGCCCGAGACCCGACAGCCGAGCCCATGCCCCAGCCCATACCCCTGAAGGACCACGAAAAGGAAAAGCACCTGGTCAACCGTCGGCTGCTGGCCTGCGCCGCCCTGGTCTGCAGCCTGGTGGCCGTGCTGGTGGGACGGCTGTATGTGCTGCAGGTGGTACAGCACGACCAGCAGACCGCTGTTTCGGAAAACAACCGTGTGCATGTGCTGCCCATCGCCCCCGAGCGCGGACTGATCTACGACCGCAATGGCGTGGTGCTGGCCGACAACAAGCCCAGCTTCGACCTGACCATGACCCGTGAACGGGCCGGCGATACGGCCAAGGTTCTCGATACCCTGGCCCAGGTCCTGAGCCTGTCCGAAGATGATCGCAAGCAGTTCGACAAGGACCTTCGTCGAGGCCGCAAGCCTTTCGAACCGGTGACCCTGATGGTGGGGTTGAGCGAGGAGCAGATCGCCCTCGTGGCGGTCAACCAATTCCGCCTGCCGGGCCTTGAGGTCGAGCCACAGTTCATCCGCGAATACCCCCTGGCCGAGCACTTCGCCCATTCGGTGGGCTATGTCGGGCGCATCAACGAAAAGGAAGCCAAGACCCTCGACAGCACTGAATACCGGGGCACCCAGTCGATCGGCAAGACGGGTATCGAGCACTTCTACGAAAGCCAGCTGCATGGCCACGTCGGGTACGAAGAGGTCGAAACCAATGCCCAGGGCCGTGTGATGCGAGTGCTCAATCACCAGGACCCGATTCCCGGCAAGGACATCGTCCTGAGCCTCGATGCGCACCTACAGTTGGCTGCGGAGAAAGCCCTGGGCGACCGACGTGGCGCCGTGGTAGTGCTGGACCCGGCCAATGGCGACGTGCTGGCGATGGTCAGCAACCCCAGCTTCGACCCTAACCTGTTCGTCAAGGGCATCAGTTTCAAGCAATACGCAGCCCTGCGCGACTCGATCGACCGCCCGCTGTTCAACCGCGTGCTGCGCGGTCTCTACGCGCCGGGCTCGACGGTCAAGCCGGAAGTCGCCATCGCCGGTCTCGACAGTGGTGTGATCACCCCCGGCAGCCGAGTGTTCGACCCCGGCTACTACGAGTTGCCCAACTACGATCACAAGTACCGCAACTGGAACCACAGCGGCGATGGCTGGGTGGACATGTACTCCGCCATCATGCGTTCCAACGACACCTACTTCTACGACTTGGCACACAAACTCGGCATCGACCGGCTGCACGACTACATGAGTGAGTTCGGCCTGGGTCAGAAGGTGTCGCTGGACATGTTCGAGGAAGCGGCCGGCCTGATGCCGTCGCAGCAATGGAAACGTGCGACTCGCCGCCAGGCCTGGTTCCCCGGCGAGACATTGATTCTCGGGATTGGCCAGGGCTACATGCAGGTCACACCGCTGCAACTGGCCCAGGCCACCAGCCTGCTGGCCAGTAAAGGTGTATGGCACCGTCCGCACCTGGCCATGACCGTGGGCGGTGAAGCACCGGTGGACCCGAACCCGATGCCGAACATCGTGCTGCACGACCGCCATGCCTGGGACCAGGTGAACCAGGGCATGCAGATGGTCATGCACGACCCACGAGGTATCGCCCGCGCGGCGGCGGCTGGGGCGCAGTACCGGATTGCAGGCAAGAGCGGCACCGCGCAGGTGGTGGCGATCAAGCAAGGCGAGCGCTACAACCGTGACAAAACCCTGGAACGCCACCGCGACAACGCCCTGTTCGTCGGCTTCGCTCCGGCTGACCATCCAAGCGTGGTGGTGGCGGTAATGATCGAGAACGGCGAGGCCGGAGGCCGGGTGGCGGGGCCCGTGGTGCGCGAAGTGATGGATGCGTACCTGCTGGATGACCAGGGGCATTTGAAGCCGCAGTATGCCGGGACGCCGGTGGCCAAACAGGTCCCTCATACCTGACTACCCGGGGCAACCATCGACCTGAACGCCTGTACCGCCTTTCGAAACGGGCTGGTACAGGCCACGGGAATGTCAGGTCCGATCACCCCCACGGTCATCCCCGACGTCATGATTCACCCCATCATCCGCCCCCTGCCCCACGCCGTGGGGCCCACCCACATCATGGTTGGCTTCGTGATTCGCTTCGTGATTGGCCTCGTGGTTGGCCTCATGGCTGGCACCATCATCTGCCCCGTTGCGACCGCTCTCACCACGGCCCGAGCCGGCATTGCCGCCGTCGCCACCGTGTCCGCTGCCACTGCCGCCATGGCCACCGCCTGAGCCTCCGCCACCACCATGCCCTCCACCACCGCCACCGTGGCCGCCTCCGCCGCCTCCGCCGCCTCCATGGCCTCCACCGCCTCCACCGTGGCCTCCACCTCCACCGCCGCCACCGTCTTTCGCATAAGCAGTGGATACGCCACCGAGCGAGTCCGGCACCAACACCGCCGATGCCGACAGCAAGCCGCCGATGGCCAACGCCAACAAGCATTTTTTAAGCATTGATGAGCCTCCGCCAGGAGTTGCACCGGGCAACTCAAGAATTGCGTCCCCCCATAGGGCGACTTGCCGACCAGCACGGCCTTCCTGCGTAGCGAACGAACGAGATCCATCAGGGCCTGCCGGGGAATATTGCAGAATGTTACTTATGCCTTGAGCGTAGATTCAGCGTGCCGCTTGTCATCAACCGGCCATCAGAATCCTCAAGCACCGTCGCTTCGCCGCCATTCACTACCCAGGAAGCTCACGCCCTTTTCCCTCAGCAACTCCACCATCGAGCTTGCCGCCGGTGGCAAATACCCTTGAGCGCGCACCGATACCGCAACGGTTCGCCGCATCGTGGTCTCCTCCAGCGGCACCTCGCGCAAACCCGAACGGCCCAGACCGTGCTCCAGCGTTTCCCGCGCCACGAAACTCAGCAGACGGGTGCGGGCGATCAGCCGGGGTAGAAGCGAAATCGAATTGGTCTCGATCTGTACCTGCGGGGAAGGCAATTGCTGGGCCATGAACACGTTGTCGATCCAGCGCCGAGCCGTGACCGTGGGGCCACCCAACACCCAGCGATAGCGGCACAGGTCCTTCAAGGTGATGGGGCCGGCAAACACCGGATGGTCCTCGCTGGCCACGACCACTGCTTCGTCTTCAACGATCGGGTAGGTGGTGAACTGCGGGTCGTCGGCGATCTGCGGCGAGATGATCACATCCAGCTGGCCAGAGCGCAGCGACTCCTTGAGCACATCGTCCTGAGCGATGGACAGTTTCAGCGTCAGCTCCGGCGCCCGCTCAAGCAGGACCGCCGTCAGGTTCGGCAACAGATGATCGGCCATGCTCGCGGCGCAGCCAAGGCGAATGTTGCCCACCAGCCCGCTGGCGAAATCGCGCACTTCACGCTCGGTTTGCGCGATGTTCATCTGCAATTGCTTGCCACGGGCCAACAGCAGCTTGCCGACTTCGGTCAGTTTGATCCGCCGCCCATCCCGCTGGAACAGGCGCGTGCCCAACGACTCTTCAAGACGCTGGATGCTCTTGCTCAGCGCGGGCTGGCTGCGATTGAGCTGTTCGGCAGCCCGGCCCAGATGCCCGAGTTCGGCGATGGTTTCGAAATACGTCAGGTCGCGAAGGTCCATGATTCATGAATTTCAGTTATGGATTCATCAAAAGTAGAAAATAGACTTGATCGGTTGCCCCGTCGATACTTTTCCCCGCACACCGCGTTATCGCTGCACAAGGAGTCTCGACCTTGCAGACCTCTGCCTCCGGCAACCCCAAGACCTTCGTCAAATGGTTCGCGCTACTGATAGGCGCCGGTGCCTTCGGCCAGTTGTTGCATACCCTGTCCGTACCGGCAGGCTTGTTCCTCGGCCCCATGCTGGTGGCCATCGTGTTCGGTATAGGCGGTGCGCGCCTGTCTCTACATCGTCAGGCGTTTCGTTTCGGCCAAGGTTGCGTCGGCCTGCTGGTGGCGCACGCGGTGAGCTGGTCGGTATTGATCTCGATGGCGCAGTCCTGGCACCTGATGCTGGTCGCCACCTTCATCACCGTGGCCCTGAGCGCCTTGGTGGGCCTGGGCACGGTGCGCTTTGGCGGCATTCCCGGCAGTACCGCTGCCTGGGGCACCGCTCCTGGCGCTGCGTCGGCGATGGTGTCGATGGCTGAGGAAAACGGCGCAGATGGCCGCGTAGTGGCCACCATGCAGTATGTGCGCGTGGTGTGCGTGGTGATGATCGGCTCGCTGGTCAGCCACCTGCTGGGCGCCACGCCGGGGCCTGGCGCGGCGGCGAACGCCCCTGCGATCAGCGAGGCACCGCATCTTCTCAATAGCCTGCTCAGTGTTGGCGTGGTGGTGGTCGGCATTGCCGCCGGCAACCGAATGCCCGCGGGGGCTCTGCTGATGCCATTATTGCTCGGTAGTGCGCTGCAGCTGAGCGGGTTGCTGACGATCACCCTGCCCGAACCCTTGCTGGCCGTGGCGTATGGCGCCATTGGCTGCTACATCGGCCTGCGCTTCGACCGGCAGACCGTGCGCTACGTGTGGACACACCTGCCGACCATGATAGCTGGAGCCTTGGTGCTGATCGTGCTGTGCGCTGCCTGCGCCTGGCTGATGGCCAAGGCGATGGGCAGCGACTTCCTGTCGATGTACCTGGCCACCAGCCCCGGTGGGCTGGATGCCATGGCGATCATCGCGGTTGAGACCCATGCCGATGTCGGCCTGGTGCTGGCCATGCAGACCTTGCGTTTGTTCGGAGTGATTCTCACCGGCGCCTACTGCGCGCGGCAGATCATACGGCTTACCCAGGCGCCCCGTCCTTAGGGTCTGTATGAAACGTCTTGAGACGAAGGTCAGGCAAGGCGAAAACAGCCGAGGAAGCGGAGTTTACGGCTTGTAAATGAGCATTCCGAGGCTGTTTTCAACGCAGCGTCACCGAGTATCAAAGCTTTACGTACAGAGCCTAGAGCCCACCCGCCGCCAAGGCCTGCCAGTCTTGCCGGTCAGCCTTTCAATGCCGCCTCGATGGCAGCCACATCGATCTTGCCCATGGTCATCATCGCCTCGAACGCTCGCTTGGCCGCTGCGGGATCAGGGTGACTGAAGGACTCGAGCAACACTCTGGGCGTGATCTGCCATGACACCCCCCACTTATCCTTGCACCAACCACACACGCTTTCCTGGCCGCCGTTGCCCACGATGGCGTTCCAGAAACGGTCGGTTTCGGCTTGGTCTTCGGTACAGACCTGGAACGAAAACGCCTCGGTCTGCTTGAACGCCGTGCCCCCATTGATGCCTACGCAGGGTAAGCCCATGACGATGAATTCCACAGTGATCACGTCGCCGACCTTGCCCGAGGGGAAGTCAGCCGGCGCCTTGTGCACGGCGACTACCCGACTATCGGGGAAAACACTGGCATAGAAGTTCGCCGCTGCTTGCGCATCCTTGTCGAACCAGAGGCAGAGGGTGTTCTTGGCAGTCATGGCCATGCTCCAGGAGCGTTGAAGGAACCATCAGTCTAGCGCCTTGGCTCGCGTGCATCCCTGCAACATTCTGCAGACATTTCCGACATTAGGCAGTGAACCTGCCTACAAAAATGCGGTCATTCCCTGACGGTCAAACCAGCGACCGGTTCACCGGCCTATTCACCGGGCCATTTTCTGTCCAGTTCCAGCGAAGACCCAACATGCCTGATTCCCGCCCCTCTGCCCCTGTCCTCCCTGCCCTGCGCGGCAGCCTGATCGCCGCGCTGGTGGCCCTCGCCGTTCCGGTGCATGCTGAAGAACCCGCCAGCGATGCGCGCTGGGTCAGTGACAGCCTGACCACCTACGTGCGCAGTGGCCCTACCGATGGCCACCGCATCGTCGGCAACCTCAAGTCCGGACAAAAGGTCACGCTCATTGGCAGCCAGGGTAACTACAGTCAGGTACGCGGGCAGAACGGCGACTTGGTGTGGATCCTCAGCACCGACTTGCAGTCGGTGCCAGGCCAGAGCGAACGCCTGCCGCAACTCGATGCCCAGGTGGCGGAGTTGTCCGGTCAGCTGAAAACCATCGACGACAGCTGGAAGAACCGCGTGCAGGGTATGCAGGAAACCCTCGACTCACGCAAGAAACTGATCGATGAGCTGGAGGCGCGCAACAAGGCGCTCAGTGAACAGCTCGACCAGAGCCAGTCCAGCTTGCGCGACACCCAGGCGCGCCTGGGCGACGAGAACAAGCAGGTGATGATGCGCTACATGGTTTATGGCGGTAGCATCGCTGGCGCAGGTTTGCTGGCCGGGCTGATCCTGCCGTCGCTGACCCGAGGCCGCAAGAAGAACGACCGCTGGTTCTAGGGGCTGTGGGAAAAGGCTTGGGACGAAGGTCAGGCAAGGCTGTTTTCAACGCAGCATCACCGAGTATCAAGGCTTTTCGTACACAGCCTAAGGGCGTGTGGGCAGCCCTGCCACAGTGCGGGCCTGCCCCAGGCTTGCACCGCTGAACAGAAAGTCGATCAGCACCCGCACCCGCAAGGGCATGTGCCGCGCCTGCGGGTAGATCAACATGAACGGCCGTGAAGTGCCGCCAAAATCACGCAACACTTCCACCAGCTCGCCACGCTCCAGAGCATCCTGTACCGTGAAGCGATAGGCCTGCATCAAGCCCGCGCCATGGCGTACCAGCGTGGCGGTGGCCAGGAAGTCGCCCTGGCAGGTGAACGATCCGTGGGTCTCCAGCTCCAGCTGCCGACCGTCCTGGCGAAAGCTCCAGGGCGGACGGCGGCCGCTGCTGGGGAGCTCGAACTGGATGCATTCATGCCGCAGCAGGTCTTCGGGCACCTGTGGCACGCCGGCCCGTGCCAAGTAGCCGGGCGTTGCCACCACCACCAGCTCGGCATCTTCCAGCCGCCTTGCCACCAGCCGCGAATCCGCGGGCTCACGACCGCGAATGGCGAGATCGAACGGCTCGTCGGCGAAATCGACATTGCGATTGCTGACGTGCACATCGATTTGCACCTGCGGGTACAGCTCACGAAAGCGCGGCAGCAGCGGCAGCAGACGGTGATGGGCATAGGGTGTCGGGGCGCTGATGCGCAGCCGGCCACTGGGCTCGAGCTGCCCACCGGCGACCTGGCGCTCGGCCTCGACCAGCTGCCCCAGTGCCTGGCGGCATTGCTGGTAATACGCCAGGCCGGCCTCAGACAGGCGCATATGGCGGGTGGTACGCACGAACAACCGCACCCCCAGACGCTCCTCCAGGCGGGCCACGCTGCGACTCACCGCTGCTGGGGTAACGCCGGCCTCGTTAGCGGCCGCCGTGAAACTACCGGTGTCGGCGGCAAGGCAGAACAGCTCCAGGCTACCCAGTTGCAGGTCATCGAAATGGCGGGTCATGGCGACTCTATTGATTACATGAAGTATCGATTGAAATGGCCTGCGGACCTTTTTTCAAGTCCGCAATGGCGCCTTCAGTCGCCCGGTCACCGAAACCCAGCCGCCAGCGGAGTGAGTATCGGGCCTCTTCAAGCACATCGGCAATGAGCCAGTCTACTGCCGCAACCGCTCCAACGCCTCCAGCACATACCCCGTGGCCCGGTCGTGCTCCCCTTCCCGGCAGGCAATACCCAACTGCCGCCACAACCCCGGTCGCAACGGGCGCCGGGCAACCCTGGGGTCGAACTCTGCCGCTGCGCCCTCCTGAGGCAGCAATGTCGCGCCATACCCCGCGCCCACCAGGCTCTTGATCGCATCGTTGTAGTTCAGTTCGATGCGCGGTACCGGGTACAACCCGGCCGCCGCGAACCACTCGGCGGTCACCCGTGACAGCTGGGTGCTGTTGTCATTGAGGATCAATGCGCGCTGCCCCAGCCAGGCTGGCGTCACCTTGGCCGGAGGCTGCCAGTCACTGGGCACGAAGGCCATGATCGGGTCACGCCGCCAGGGTGTGACCCTCAGCCCTTTGCCCGCCACCTGCGGCAATGCCACCAGGCCAATATCCAGCGTGCCGTCACGCAGCCGTGTCAGCGAAGCCTGGGAGGTCAGCACCTGTACCTGCACATCGACCCCTGGATGCGTCTGGCGCAGGTGCTCCAATGCCTGGGGCAGCAGGTGGGCGATGGCGCCGGTCGAGGCTCCCAGTCGCACGCGCCCCGTCAGGCCCTCGACCTGCCGGCGCACCTCGTCCAGCGCCAGGTCGGCATCGGCCAGCAGGCGGCGGGCACGCACCAGCAGGGTTTCGCCGAGGGCGGTAGGCCGAACCTGGCTGCGGTTGCGCAGCAGCAGCGCAGCCCCGACCCGTGCCTCCAGTTCCGCTACATGGAGACTGATGGTCGCAGGCGCCAGGTTGAGCTGTCGGGCCGCTTCGGCGAACGACCCCATATCGGCGATCACCACCAAGGTACGAAGGCGATCCAGGCTGATTTCTCGCATGGTGTTAATTCAGAATTTATGAATACAAGCATCATGATATTCAAATTTTCTTTAGTCCAGCGACGCGCGAGCATAGGCCATCCCTCCGCCACCGGAACTCGACCATGCACACGCCACTTGTCTTCATCGACGGCGACCAAGGCACCACTGGCCTGCACATTCACGCCCGCTTGCAAGGCCGCGACGACCTGCGCCTGATTACCCTCCCCGAGGCTGACCGAAAGCACCCACAACGCCGCGCAGAGGCCGTCAACAATGCCGACATCGCCCTGCTCTGCCTGCCCGACGACGCCGCCCGCGAAGCCGTTGCAGCGCTGCGCAACCCGGCCGTACGCGTGATCGACGCCAGCTCCGCCCACCGCACAACCCCCGGCTGGGTCTATGGTTTGCCAGAGCTGGATGAGCAGCAGGCCGAGCGCATCGCCCAAGCCAAACGCGTCAGTAACCCTGGCTGCTACCCCACCGGCGCCATCGCCCTGTTGCGCCCGCTGATCAAGGCCGGGCTACTACCAGCCGACTACCCCCTGAGCATTCATGCCATTTCCGGGTACTCCGGCGGTGGCCGATCAGCGGTCGAGCGCTACGAACAGGCGTCAGCAGACAGCCCCCCTGCCCTGCAACTCTATGGACTGGAACTGGCGCACAAACACGTGCCGGAGATCCAGCAACATGCCGGGCTGTCGCAACGGCCGATGTTCCTGCCAGGTTATGGCGCCTATCGCCAGGGCATCGTGCTAAGCATTGCCGTGCAGTTGCGCCTGCTGCCAGGCAACGTCCGCGCCGAACAGCTGCAGGCCTGCCTGGAGCAGCATTACCAGGGCGCGCGCCATGTCCAGGTGATGCCACTGCACCAGCACGGGCCAGCGGCAGCGCTCGACCCTGAAGCCCTGAACGACAGCAACGACCTGCGACTGGCGCTGTATGCCAACCCCGCGCATGGCCAGGTGCTGCTGACGGCGGTGTTCGACAACCTGGGCAAAGGTGCATCGGGCGCGGCCGTGCAGAATCTGGACCTGATGCTGGCGGCGCTGCGGGCCTGAGCCTGCTCGGCAAAAACGGGTAGACTGTGGGTCCTGCGCCAGCGTGGCGCAGCCTAAGCCCTTGCCAGCCGGAGCCCGTCCACCGATGTTCATCCTGAGCCGCCTCGACAGCGTGCCGCCCGAGTCCTTCCAGAACCAGATTCGCCAACTGGTGATCGAAAACGTCGGCGACCTGAGCAGCGTCGCCATCCGCGTCGAGAATCCGCTGTACCCGTTGTATCAGTACGGCGTTGGCATGGAGGTACACCAGTATCTCCAGGCCCTGGACGGCACGCGTGGGCTGCGGGTGACACTGACCCTCGCCCTGGACGCCGATGCACCGGACCAACTGCTCGGGTTCGCCCTGGCGTTACCGGCCCAGGACAACGACCAGGCCTGCGCGCTGACCTTTCTTGCGGTACGGCCAAGCCACCGCCGCCAGGGCATCGCCCGTGCCCTGCTGACGGACCTCAAGACGCGCTACGCCTGCGTCGAGCTCAACGCCTTCGCCGGCCAGGTACCGTGGTTCGAAAGCATGGGAATGCAAGTGGTGGCCGCCAATGGGCCGCAGGTATTGATGAGCAGCACCGGCCACGCCAGCGGCGCGCTGATTGGCCGACTGGATATCGCGCCGATCTACCAGACCACGGAAGTGCACCAGATCCATACCTACCTGCTCAACCAGCAAGGCGAGGACGCCATGATCGACGCTGAACAGCAGCGTGATGAATGGCTGGATGAACTGACGGTGCAAGCTGCGGGGTGTGTCAGGCAGCGCAAGACCGTGCATTGATCGCGCGAGCGCGGATCGCGGCAGCCGCGCAACGTCCGCCGCACGGCAAGGGGGGGGCTGTCAGATCCCGTCCACAGCCAGCATTTGCTTGAGCACATCCGCCAGCGCCTTGACCATCACATCTGCTGTCGGGCGATGCAGGATCACGATTTCATAACTGTCCACCTCCGGCAGCCCTTGCGCCAGCCCGAGGGTGCGATGCTCACCGGTCGCGGCCCGTGGTGGCAGCAGGCTGATGCCCATCCCATCGGCCACCGCGGCCTGGATCCCGCTCAGGCTCGAACTCGTGAAGCTGATGCGCCAGCGCCGCCCCATGCCCTCGATGGCGCTGATCATGTCATCGCGATACAGCCCGCGCGGAGGAAACGTGACCAAGGGTACCGGGTCGAGCTCGAACGATGGCAAGCGCACGCTGTCGATCCACTGCAACCGCTCCGGCCAGCACGCCACCCCTTCGCGGCTGTTGCGCCGCTGCTTGAGCAACACCAAGTCCAGTTCACCGTTGTCATAGGACTGGCTTAGGTCGCGACACAGCCCACTGGTGACCTCCAGCTTGACCTGCGGGTGCTGGCGACTGAACGCCGACAACGCATGGGTGGTGCGTCCGCCGACGAAGTCCTCCGGCACGCCAAGGCGTACGGTCACGCCGACCATGGCACCGGCCAAGGCTTCGAGCATCTGGTCGTTCAACGCCAGCATGTGGCGGGCATAACCGAGCAGGGTCTGACCGGCATCGGTGGGCAGCACGTCACGATTGCCACGCACCAGCAGGCGGTGGCCAACCATTTCTTCCAGGCGGCGAACCTTCTGGCTGATGGTCGACTGTGTCGAGTGCAAGCGTGCCGCGGCCGTGGTGAAGCTGCCGCAGTCGGCCACCACGACAATGGCTCGGAGCAAGTCGAGGTCGAAGAGGGCTCTATTCGATTTAGCGCTGATGGACATCTGGGTATTCAACTTCTGAATGGCACCCCTGCGTTCTATCACGCCTGCCCCGCCCGTGCAAAAACCAACCTCGACATTAACTGCGCTAAAGTGACGGTTTTTTCCACACACTGCCGCCAGGAGGCCTGGTGAAAGCCCTGAACAAACGTGAACTGGCGCGTATGGAGCGCGAACTGATCGCCTGCCTGACCGAAGCCTGTGAAACCGCCAAGGCCGAAATTGTCGGTTTCGCCTGGCTCACCCATCGCCTGGATCCCGATGCATTCCCCGGCAGCCTGCGTATCACCTGGGTATTCGACCGCGAAGCGGACAAGGACGCAGCCCTGGGCAGCCCTCAGAAGGCGCGTATGCTGGCACTGACAGCCCAGGCGCTCGACGAAGCCGGCATTCGTCTGGACCATGTGGCCTGGCACGTGCGTTTCGACAGCGAAGAGGCCTGCGCCCGCCGCCATGGCGGTGACTGGAACCGACGCCTGCAGGAGCGCTGACAGGCAGGCCGATTGACGTGAGCGGCAGCCAATTCGTGACTGGCCGTTCCCGATCCGCGACGGATGTATTATCGTGGCGAGGTGCGCATATCACAGCAGCCCGAGTAGATCGGGCATCTGCAAGACAATCGAGGGTGTCATGAGTAACGAGAGCATTAACTGGGACAAGCTGGGTTTCGACTACATCAAGACCGACAAGCGCTACCTGTCCGTGTGGCGCAACGGCGAGTGGGACAAAGGCACCCTGACCGAAGACAATGTGCTGCACATCAGTGAAGGCTCCACCGCCCTGCACTATGGCCAGCAGTGCTTCGAAGGCCTGAAGGCCTATCGTTGCAAGGACGGCTCGATCAACCTGTTCCGCCCCGACCAGAACGCCGCACGCATGCAGCGCAGCTGCGCACGCCTGCTGATGCCGCAAGTGCCGACCGATGTATTCATCGAAGCCTGCAAGCAAGTGGTCAAGGCTAACGAGAAGTTCGTTCCGCCGCACGGCAAAGGTGCCCTGTACCTGCGTCCGTTCGTGATCGGTACCGGTGACAACATCGGCGTGCGCACCGCCCCCGAGTTCATCTTCTCGATCTTCGCCATCCCGGTAGGCTCGTACTTCAAGGGCGGCATGAAGCCGCACAACTTCCAGATTTCCAGCTTCGACCGCGCAGCCCCGCAAGGCACCGGTGCGGCCAAGGTCGGTGGCAACTACGCAGCCAGCCTGCTGCCGGGCGCCGAAGCCAAGAAGGCGCACTTCGCCGACGCCATCTACCTGGACCCACTGACCCACTCGAAGATCGAGGAAGTCGGTTCGGCCAACTTCTTTGGCATCACCGCCGACAACGAATTCGTCACCCCGAAATCGGCCTCGGTACTGCCGGGTATCACCCGCCTGTCGCTGATGGAACTGGCGCAATCGCGCCTGGGCCTGACCGTGGTCGAAGGCGATGTCGAGATCAACAATCTCGGCCGCTTCGTCGAAGCCGGTGCCTGCGGTACCGCTGCCGTGATCACCCCGATCGGTGGTATCGAATACAACGGCAAGCTGCATGTATTCCATGACCTGGAAAAAGTCGGCCCCGTTACCCAGAAGCTCTACAACGAGCTGACCGGCATCCAGAGCGGTGACGTCGAAGCGCCAGCGGGCTGGATCGTCAAGGTCGCCTGATAGCCCACGCGCCAGTCAAAAGGGGCATGCCTTTGTGGGTGTGCCCCTTTTTCATATGAGGTTCAGCGGGTCATTCGGGTCGTCCACGGCATCCAGGTAGGCGAGGATGTCGTTGTAGGTCATGGCTGGCGTCACGGGCTCGACGGGCGCCAACTCAGCGGGTGCCTGGGCAAGCGGTTCGGTTCGGGCGTTCTGCGCATGGGCATGCCAGCGCGCCAATGCGGCCATGAGATGAGGTGTGCCAGCATGCTCGCCATAGATATCGGCTGCACTGATAGGAGCATGGTTCAAGGTCGCCAGGCGCTCGCGAGTGCCACTGATACGGCTCAACTCCTGCTCCACCTGCTTTTGGCTTGGCTCATGGGTGCGCGCGTAATGGTCACCGCCAGCCAGACGTGCTCGGCGCCTGACCAACTGTTCGCTGATAGACTTCAAGGCCTCTTCGACCAGCTGTATTTCTCGTCGGGTGACCGCAGGTGCCCGATCGGCCAGTGCTTGCTGGTGGCGGCGCAACACTGCCCAGCAGGCCGGTAGGTAACCGGCCGTCATGGCGTGATCCGCAACACTGATCGAGCGAAGCTCCGGCAAACCATCGACCTTGCGCAGGTAGCGACTGCACAGGGCCTGATCGGTGATGGTATCGCAGCCCGGGCTCCACAGAATGGCCGACGATGTGTGCGGCGTCAGCGCGATCGGCATGAAATGGCGCAGGTTGCCGTGATGTTCGTAATGTTCGCCCTCCTGGTTGACCAGGCCTGTGCGCAGGATTTTCATGCCAAGCATGGCATCGATCTGCATCACCAAGGCGCCTTGGGCCATGACGTCGTAGCGCGGGTTCATCCAGGGGAGCGGGGCGTTGGGGATGACGTCGTCATGGTTGACGATGCGGTGGTGGATGAGGTCGGCAGCGTTGCGGGTGAAGGTGACGTCACCGGCGCGGGGGGCGCCGTAGGTGTAGAGTTGGATGGCAAACTCTTTGGAAGTGCGGCGCAGCATTTCGGCCAGGATCAAGGCAACTGCTCCGCCAAGACTGTGGCCGCAGATGATGAGATTCTTTGAATAGTCGAACTGATCAAGGTACGACATCGCGAAATCAAAGGCCTTGAGTGCTGACTCATAAAAACCACGATGGACGCGACCTTCTCCTTGCTCGAAGGGCACTTGGAGTGCATCAACATCCCGAAGAAAGTCCGCTGCTTCGTTTGTTCCGCGTACTGCAATCAGAGCATATTCAGATGTGTGAGTGATGAAGGCCTGGGTGTCCGTTGCATCGCTGAGACCTCTGTCATCCAAAAAATGCAAGCGCGCCGGATTTTGTTGGTCGTTTCCCAGGCTTGGGTCGTTCACTGGATACAGAGCGGGGTCAAACGGCACGATTTCCAGACGTCTGGAATAGGCCACCTCTTCGAGTATTGGGTACATGGGTTCCGATTGCTCTGGGTCGACACGCCAGATTTCATTGAACGTGTTCAACGCACTCCCGAACCAGTTACCACTGGTGGGTATGAACGGAAAGCTGACCGTAGAAGCCAGCACGGGGTGCTCGTCCGGGTCCTGTCCAAATGGGTTGTAGCTGAGCGTCGCCATCAACGCCAACTGATACAAGTTCAGCGCACAGAACTCGGCGTTCGCCGATAGCAGCGGTCGCAATGCCCGGAGCGGACGCACTTCAAGCACCGTGCAAGCATCCGGCATAAGGCAAATACCGCTATTTCCATGCTCCCCCATGATGGCATTCAAGGAGGTTCGAGGTGGAAAACCACGGTCAACGAGCGGTGGTAAATGGCAGGCATAACGAACCAGCTCACTGGTTTCTACCTGATAGTAATGGTCCGCCGCTGCTTGCGCAGGATTACTTGAAGTTCTGGATCCATCGGCATTTGCGTACTGCGTTTTCTCTGCGCGCACTTGGAGATCAGTAATTTTCAAGGGATAGGATTTACGTCGCTGAAGGTCGCTATAAAGCTCTTCCGAGCCGACATATTCGCTCTCGAACCGCAACGATATAGCACCGTGATGATTCGTCACCCTGCCGCATCCTTTGACATCTAGCGCACCACTGTACGTAACCCCTTCACTGTCTACCGCTTCATAATACAAGCCCGCATAAGGCTCACCCGCCCCCTGTTCATCCACCAATTGAAATGTTGTTTCACGACCGCGATGCGGACATGTTAGCGCTTGATCATTCAGCGAAGCTGAAATCCTCTCAGCACCATCAGTCTTCAGCTCCATCTATCATTCCTCACAACCTGGGTAAATTGTGCAACGTCTACCATCCGGCATCGTAAATTCGCTGAAATCGGTGTAATTTCCATGGCAGTACCCTTGAAGGTCATCAGGCCCATCCCCTGCACATCGTTTCCAACCATTTGGAAACTTCACCCATGTATCCCCCCAAGACGGACGCTCTTCACCGCCCACTCGAATATTCATCCGCACCGTTTTCCCTGGTAGCTGATCGAGCGTATACGCCGCAAAGGGATGGCCCAAACCACGCTCTCCGCGCTCATTGTCTTTTCTGCATGCCAGCAATTTGCGTATCACCCGATCCCTCCCCATCGTCCTGAACATCCATCGACAAACTCCAAAGAAAACATCTTCGTTCGCCTCATTGAATTCACGATGGTACTTTTCCTCCAACACTTCATAGATCCCGATATTTGCCGGATCTCCAGTGAATTGGTGGAATTCACTTCCATACTTTGCACGTATCTTCAACTCCAGATGCCGCACCACCATCGGGCAGCCCTTGACCATCTTGCGAATTTCGATGGTAGTCACGGGGAGGTAGTTTTTCCGCCAGTCCTTATTGATCGACACCCCACGAAACCCTCCAGCGTCGCACGTGGGGTCCGATTCGTGCCTGTACCACGCCACGCCGTGATAGGAAAAGTTCGGCGGCAACTCACCTATCAACGTAAAGGTATTGGTCTTGTCATCACCGCAACCAGCCAGTAGCGCCACAACTCCAAGCCCTAGAATAGGTTTTCCTGCCCTGGCAGTATTGACGCCCAACTTCATCCATCACTCCTCACAACCTGGGTAAATTGTGCAACGCCTACCATCAGGCATGGTAAATTCGCTGAAATCGGTGTAATTTCCGTTGCAGTACCCCCTAACATCCTCAGGTCCCCTTCCCTTACATCGTTTCCAACCATTTGGAAACTTAACCCATGTATCTCCCCAAGACGGACTCTCTTCACCGCCCACTCGAATATTCATCCGCACCGTTTTCCCTGGTAACTGATCGAGCGTATACGCCGCAAAGGGATGGCCCAAACCACGCTCTCCGCGCTCATTGTCTTTTCTGCATGCCAGCAATTTGCGTATCACCCGATCCCTCCCCATCGTCCTGAACATCCATTGACAAACTCCATAGAAAACATCTTCATTCGCCTCATTGAATTCACGATGGTACTTTTCCTCCAACACTTCATAGATCCCGATATTTGCCGGATCCCCGGTGAATTGGTGAAATTCACTTCCATACTTTGCGCGTATCTTCAACTCCAGATGGCGCACCACCATCGGGCAGCCCTTGACCACCTTGCGAATTTCGATGGTCGTCACGGGGAGGTAGTTTTTCCGCCAGTCCTTATTGATCGACACCCCACGAAACCCTCCAGCGTCGCACGTGGGGTCCGATTCGTGCCTGTACCACGCCACGCCGTGATAGGAAAAGTTCGGCGGCAACTCACCTATCAACGTAAAGGTATTGGTCTTGTCATCACCGCAACCAGCCAGTAGCGCCACAACGCCAAGCCCCAGAATATGTTTTCCTGCCCTGGCAGTATTGACGCCCAACTTCATCCATCACTCCTCACAACCTGGGTAAATTGTGCAACGCCTACCATCAGGCATGGTAAATTCGCTGAAATCGGTGTAATTTCCGTTGCAGTACCCCCTAACATCCTCAGGTCCCCTTCCCTTACATCGTTTCCAACCATTTGGAAACTTAACCCATGTATCTCCCCAAGACGGACTCTCTTCACCACCCACTCGAATATTCATCCGCACCGTTTTCCCTGGTAGCTGATCGAGCGTATACGCCGCAAAGGGATGGCCCAAACCACGCTCTCCGCGCTCATTGTCTTTTCTGCATGCCAGCAACTTGCGTATCACCCGATCCCTCCCCATCGTCCTGAACATCCACTCACACACCCCAAAGAAAACATCTTCGTTCGTCTCATTGAATTCACGATGGTACTTTTCCTCCAACACTTCATAGATCCCGATATTTGCCGGATCCCCAGTTATTTCATAAATCGTATCTCCATACTTTGCACGTATCTTCAACTCCAAATGCCGCACCACCATCGGGCAACCCTTGACCACCTTGCGAATTTCGATGGTCGTCACGGGGAGGTAGTTTTTCCGCCAATCCTTATTGATAGACACTCCACGAAACCCTCCGGCGTCGCACGTGGGGTCCGATTCGTGCCTGTACCACGCCACGCCGTGATAGGAAAAATTCGGCGGCAACTCACCTATCAACGTAAAGGTATTGGTCTTGTCATCACCGCAACCAGCCAGTAGCGCCACGACTCCAAGCCCTAGAATAGGTTTTCCTGCCCTGGCAGTATTGACGCCCAACTTCATCCATCACTCCTCACAACCTGGGTAAATTGTGCAACGCCTACCATCAGGCATCGTAAATTCGCTGAAATCGGTGTAATTTCCATTGCAGTACCCCCTATGATCCTCAGCCCCTTTTCCTGCACAACGTTTCCAGCCATTTGGAAACTTCACCCATGTATCTCCCCAAGACGGACGCTCTTCACCGCCCACTCGAATATTCATCCGCACCGTTTTCCCTGGTAGCTGATCGAGCGTATACGCCGCAAAGGGATGGCCCAGACCACGCTCACCACGCTCGTTATCTTTTTTGCATGACATCAACTTCACGAGCATCCGATGCCTACCCATCGTCCTGAACATCCACTCACACACCCCATAGAAAACATCTTCGTTCGCCGCATTGAATTCACGACGGTACTTTTCATCAAGCACTTGATAAACCCCGATATTCGCCGGGTCACCAGCTATTTCATGAATCGTATTTCCATACTTTGCACGTATCTTCAATTCCAAATGCCGCACCACCATCGGGCAGCCCTTGACCACCTTGCGAATTTCGATGGTCGTCACGGGGAGGTAGTTTTTCCGCCAGTCCTTATTGATCGACACTCCACGAAACCCTCCGGCGTCGCACGTGGGGTCGGATTCGTGCCTGTACCACGCCACGCCGTGATAGGAAAAATTCGGCGGCAACTCACCTATCAACGTAAAGGTATTGGTCTTGTCATCACCGCAACCAGCCAGTAGCGCCATGCCGCCAAGCCAGCACAACTGTTTAATCATCCGTTGAGCACTCATGCTCCCTGACCTCTCGTTTCGTCAGCCCACCGTGCGATAGCGCAACCGGTGCAGATGCATCTGCGGACTTTCCCCAGCCTGTGGCCCCCACTCCTCTGGCAACACCAACCCCGGCATACTCAGGCTCTGCACCAGCAAGAACTCGCGTTGCTGCGGCGTCTCCCAGCCCCAGGCGCGGGCACGCGCCAGTTGCGTACGCAACCAATCAGGGTGACCAGGGGGTTCGAACACCTTCAGGTAGGCCGCGAAGTGGTGGGCCAGGAGGAATCGATGTGCATTGGCCAGCAACACCGCTTCGCTGCCTGAGCCGTGCGCCAGCCAAACAGGCGCTGTCGGCAAGGGATGATCACCGGGCAACGGGTTGTCGACCTGCGCCCACCGCTGCCCGTCCCAGTAGCAGATGCTGATGGCCTGCCCCAGGTAGGCAGGCAGGGCAGCCGAGGGCAACCGCTGCAAGGCCGCCGCCAGAATGCGGTTGTCATGGAAGCGGTACAGCGCCTGCTGCGGTCGCTGGCCGATCAACAGCCGCGCCCGCCAATGCGCAGCCCAGGCGGCCAGCGCATCGGGGGCCAGGCTGGCCAGCCAGCCCCAATGCCGTTGTGGCTGATCCAGCAGCGCCTGAACGGTCTTCGCCTCGGGCTCGCCAATCAAGAAGCAACTCGGCCCCAGGGTCGCCATGTGCGCCACTTCGGTCTGGGCATATAACGCACACCAGCGCTCGCTCGGCAGGCACGCGAGCAGGGACGTGCGCTCGTCGAAGCCGCTGTCCAGCACCAAGGCAATCTCGCGACCGCAGGCGCGCTGCTGCGCCATCCAGGCCCGAGGCGATACCGCGCTCATTGCACACCTCCCAACGCCGCCACGCCTTCGCGGCAGCCCTCGCAAACCGGGCAATAGGCCGCTCCGAGTAACCGGCTCTGCTGCATCAACGCCGCTTGCGTCGGCGCCATGCTCGCCGGCAATGCCCCCGGTACCTGTACGCCACCCCCCTGCCCTGGCGACAAGGGGTTGGCGACGAGACTGGCAGCCGGCACGCCACCAAGCTGAACGGGACTGCTGGCGAAGATCCCGGCGCCATTGATGACCAGGTGCTGACCTGCGACTCTCAGGGTGATACTCGCCCCACCCTCCACGACCACCTCACGCTCCGCCGACAGCTGCATTTGCTGACCGGCATGCTGGGCGAGCACGGTGCCGACCCGGACCTGACGACCCAGGTCGACGGTCAGGTGATCGCTGGAGCGCAGCAGGACACGGCGGTCGCCGCCGACCGTGCACCCTGCCTCGGCCTCCAGCGTGACGTGGCTGTCGCCCTTGACCAGCACCTGCTGGCGGTTGCCGACCTCCAGCAGGCTGTCATGCTCGACCCATTGCTCGAAATCGCGCTGTGCGCGCAGGTACAGCAATTCGTTGCCGTCGCGGTCATCCATGGCCAACTCGTTGTAGCCACCGCTGCCTCCCAGGCTGCGACTGCGCAAGACGGTACGGGCCTTGGCGTCCGGCAGCGCATACGGTGAAGGGTGCAGGCTGTCGGGCAGACACCCGCTGACCACTGGTTGGTCCGGGTCGCCATCGAGAAAGCTCACCACCACTTCCATGCCGACCCGCGGCAAGCACACCACACCATGACGATCACCGGCCCAACTCGACATCACCCGCAACCAGCAGCTGCTGTGTTCGTTGCCCTGGCCTTCACGGTCCCAGTAAAACTGCACCTTGACCCGTCCCAGTTCGTCGCAGTACACCTCCTCGCCCTTGGGCCCGGTCACCCGCGCGGCCTGGCAACCAGGCATGCGCGGCGGGGGACGGGTCATGGCCGGACGGTAGATGACGTCCCAGGGCGTGGCAGTGAAGTGATTGGCATAGCGCGGCGCTTCGCTGACGGCCCCCTCCTGGCCACCGTTCTCCTCCAATACCTGTGGCTGACGCCCCTCATGGCGTAGGCTGGTCAGCAGCCACAGGTCGTTGAAGTCAGCGCGGGGGTGGCCCGTCAGGCTCATCAAGTGGCCACTGACCAGGAGAGGTTCATCACTGTCGCCCTGGGCCTGGCGGTGGTCGACCCGGCAACGCTCCAGGGCACGCTTGCTCATCGTGCTGCCACGGCGCTGCTCCAACGTCTGGCGCAGGCCGCCCGGGTAGGCGTAAAACTCGATATCCGGCGCACGGAGCCCGGTATTGCTACGGCTGGCATAGGCCAGCGGCGCAGCGGCCTTGCGAAAGTCATGGTCGCGCAGTTCCACGCGGCTTACCGTGGTCTGCACCGCCACACTGAATGCCTGGATGACCGGCCCGTCGGGTTGCAGCCCGGCGGGCGGCACGAACGGGACCGCGGTGGCCAGTTTCGGGAAATAGGACTGGTGATCGGCGAACACCACCCGATGCCCCTGCGGCGAATGGACGAAGTGGTAATGAATGCCCTCTTCCTGGCACAACCGCTCGACGAAGGCCAGGTCGCTCTCTGCGTATTGCACGCAGTAATCGCGGGGCGGTGATGGCTCGGCGAGGTGAAACTGGTAGGCGTCGGACAGTATGCCGTGCTCTTCGAGCAGGCGGGCGACCACCTGAGCAACCGTGCGGCCCTGGAAGATGCGGTGGTTGCGACGCAGTCCCAGGCGGGCCATTTGCGGCTCTAGCCTGGCGTGGTAGTGGGTCAGGCGCTTGCCGCTGGCACCCTGACGCAAGCGCGAAATCACGCCATGCACACCGCTGCCCCGTGTGTCGAAGGCGAGAAACGCCTGCTGGTTGAGCAGTGTTTCCAACGGCAGGTCGGCGCGCTCGCTGACCAGTTCGATATCGAAAGAGAACAGGCTGCTGATGCCTTCGCCGCCGCTGAAGGCCAGCACGCGCATGTCATCGGGCAACCTGTCCGCAAGAAAGCGAATTGCCCCGTAGCCATATGACTTGAACATCCGATGTCCTTTGATGTGGGTTGGACCAATGCCTGTCAATCGGCAAAGACCGGAACCTACCAAGAACATCCGCGAATATATGTAGGACGCTTCACTACTGAATGTAGGATTGATCTAAATCCGCCCAACAACCGGCTTGGCGCAGAGGCGGCGGCTCGGCCAACGCTTGCTACCCGGTGGCAGATGAATTTTTCTTAAATTCCGGGCAGTCTATTCTTTGGCACAATCCAGTCTCCATTCGCCGCCCAGGAACCAGCATGCCACGCGTACTGACCATCGAAGACGACGCCGTCACCGGCCAGGAAATCGTCGCCGAACTCACCAGCCACGGCCTGGAAGTGGATTGGGCCGACAATGGCCGTGAAGGCCTGGCCAAGGCCATTGCCGGTGGTTATGACCTGATCACCCTGGACCGCATGCTGCCCGAGGTCGACGGCCTGACCATCGTCACCACCCTGCGCAACCTGAAGATCGCCACGCCGATCCTGATGATCAGCGCCCTGTCCGATGTCGACGAGCGGGTACGTGGCCTGCGCGCCGGCGGGGATGACTACCTGACCAAGCCGTTCGCATCGGATGAAATGGCCGCGCGGGTCGAAGTGCTGCTGCGGCGCAACAGCGTGCCCATGACCCAGACCCGCCTGCAGGTCGCCGACCTGGAGCTGGACTTGATCAGCCACGAGGCACGTCGCGGCGAGCAGACCCTCAACCTGCTGCCCACCGAGTACAAGTTGCTGGAGTACCTGATGCGCCACGCCGGCCAAGTGATCACGCGGATGATGATTTTCGAAGAAGTCTGGGGGTACCACTTCGACCCTGGCACCAACCTGATCGACGTCCACATCGGCCGTCTGCGCAAGAAGATCGACTCACCCGGCCAGTCGCCGCTGATCCGTACCGTACGGGGCTCCGGCTATGCCATTGCTGAACCCGTCTAAGGGCTGGAGCTCGTCCACCAGCCGCCTGCTGGCGCTGTACAGCTTCCTGTTCGTGGCCTGGAGTTGCATCCTCATGGGGGTGCTGTACTTCGAGGTGTCCAGTTACCTGAACAAGCTCACTCGCCATTCCATGCTGCAGCGCCAGCACTTGTTCGCGCACATGAGCGGCAAGCAACTGGACGATGCCCTGATCGCCAGCCAAGCCTTCGAAGAGCGCAGTTTCGACGCCTATGGCCTGTTCGACGCGCAGCTCAACCCGATTGGCGGGCGTATTCGCGCCATACCTCAGGAACTTGGGCTGGACGGCAAGGTGCATGAGCTCAAGCGCTGCCTGGATGCCGATGACCCGCACATGCCGCGAGACAGCTGCGATGCCGTGGCCATCAAGGTGCAGGATGGCCGCTGGCTAGTGCTGGTGCGCGACAATGGCTCGTTGTTCGTGGTCACCCGGATCATCCTGCATGCCTTGCTTTGGGGCATCTCGCTGACCCTGATCCCAGGCTTCGCTGGCTGGTACCTGCTGCGCCGCCGCCCTCTCAAGCGCATCCGCGCGATCCAGGCCCAGGCCGAACTGATCGTCGCCGGCGACCTCACCCACCGCCTGCCGCTGTCGGCACGGCGTGACGAGCTGGATATGCTGGCGGCCATCGTCAATGCCATGCTCGACCGTATCGAGCGGCTGATGCACGAGGTCAAGGGCGTGTGTGACAACATTGCCCATGACCTGCGCACGCCGTTGACCCGCCTGCGCGCACAGCTGTATCGAATTCGCCAGCAAAGCGCCGTCGACTCGGCCGAAGCCGAGGCGCTGGACCAGGCGATTGGCGAAACCGATACGCTGATGGCGCGTTTTCGCGGGTTGCTGCGCATCAGTGAGCTGGAGGACCGCCAACGCCGGGCCGGCTTCGTGCAGCTGGATCCGCATGGCCTGCTGGTGGAGCTGCATGACTTCTACCTGCCGCTGGCCGAGGACGGTGGCATACGCCTTTATCTGGAACAGCCCGCGCAACTGGCGGCGCTACACGGCGACCGGGAACTGCTGTTCGAGGCGCTGGCCAATCTGGTCGGCAACGGGATCAAGTTCACTCCCGAGGGCGGGCGTGTGGTCATCTCGGCGACCCAGGACGAGGCCGGGGTGCATATCGCCATCGAAGACAGCGGGCCGGGCATTCCTGAAGAGGAGCGCGCCGCGGTGTTGAAACGCTTCTATCGCAGCGAGGAAGGTCACCGTCATGCAGGGTTCGGGCTGGGGCTGTCGATCGTGGCGGCGATCGTCGACCTGCATGGGTTCGCGCTGGAAATTGGGGCCAGCGAGTTCGGTGGGGCGAAGTTGGTGATGCATTGCCCGCTGGCGGGGCTGGCCAAGTAACGACCGGGACTGCCTCGCAGCCCAATCGCCGGCACGCCGGCGCCTACATGACACTGAGAGATCCTGTAGGTGCCGGCGTGCCGGCGAACGATCCGCTAACGCGATCAGTCGGCCAGACGCCAGGTGGTCCCACCCTTGCTGTCTTCCAGCACCACGCCCATGGCGGTCAGCTGGTCGCGGATACGGTCCGATTCAGCCCAGTTCTTGTCGGCACGTGCCTGCAGACGCGCCTGGATCAGCGCCTCGACTTCGGCCGCATCGACCTTGCCCTCGGCACCGGCGCGCAGGAAGTCATCAGCCTCCAGCTGCAGCACACCCAGCACATCCCCCAACTCACGCAGACGCCCCGCCAGGCCGGCAGCGGCCTCCAGGTCAGTCTCCCGCAGGCGGTTGATCTCGCGTACCAGGTCGAACAGCACGGCGCAGGCTTCGGGCGTACCGAAGTCGTCGTTCATCGCCACGCTGAAGCGCTCGACGAACTCTTCGCCCCCCTTGGCTGCCACGCGCGGCAGGCCACGCAAGGCGTGGTAGAACCGCTCCAGGGCGCCCTTGGCATCACGCAGGCTGTCCTCGGAGTAGTTGATCGCGCTGCGGTAATGGCTGGCCACCAGCAGGTAACGCACCACTTCGGGGTGATACTTGTCGAGCACGTCGCGAATGGTGAAGAAGTTGTTCAACGACTTGGACATCTTCTCGCCATTGATGCGGATCATGCCGCAGTGCATCCAGGCGTTGGCGTACGGCTTGCCGGTGGCCGCCTCGCTCTGGGCGATCTCGTTCTCGTGATGCGGAAACTCAAGGTCGCTGCCGCCACCGTGGATGTCGAAGCTCTCGCCCAGGCAGCAGGTGGACATCACCGAGCACTCGATGTGCCAGCCCGGACGGCCAGGGCCCCACGGCGAATCCCAGTACGGCTCGCCCGGCTTGACGCCTTTCCACAACACGAAGTCCAACGGGTCCTGCTTGGCTTCGTCGACTTCGATGCGGGCGCCGATGCGCAGGTCTTCGATCTTCTTGCGCGACAGCTTGCCGTAACCGACGAACTTGCCGACGCGGTAGTACACGTCGCCATTGCCCGGGGCGTAGGCGTAGCCTTTGTCGATCAGGGTCTGGATCATCGCATGCATGCCGGCGATATGGTCGGTGGCACGCGGTTCCAGGTCCGGCTTGAGAATGTTCAGGCGGCGCTCGTCCTCGTGCATCGCGTCGATCATTCGGGCAGTCAGCGCGTCGAACGACTCGCCGTTCTCGTTGGCCCGGTTGATGATCTTGTCATCGATGTCGGTGATGTTGCGCACATAGGTCAGCTCATAGCCGCTCTTGCGCAGCCAGCGGGTGACCAGGTCGAAGGCCACCATGCTGCGACCGTGGCCCAGGTGGCAGTAGTCGTACACGGTCATGCCGCAGACGTACATGCGCACCTTGTTGCCATCGAGCGGCTTGAAGACTTCCTTGGTTTTGCTCAGCGTGTTGTAGATGGTAAGCACGGCGGTTCCTTAGCTGCCCCAGGAGTCACGCAGGGTGACGGTGCGGTTGAACACCGGACGGCCAGGCTGGCTATCCTTCAGGTCGGCGCAGAAGTAGCCTTCACGCTCGAACTGGAAGCGGTCTTCCGGCTGTGCCTGGGCCAGCGATGGTTCGGCACGGCAACCCGTCAGTACTTGCAGCGAGTCCGGGTTGATGTTGTCGAGGAAACTGCCACCGTCTTCGGTTTTCTCCGGGTTGGCGGAGCGGAACAGACGGTCGTACAGGCGCACTTCGCATTCGACGCTGCCTTCGGCCGGTACCCAGTGGATCACACCCTTGACCTTGCGGCCTTCAGGGTTCTTGCCCAGGGTGTCGGGGTCATACGAGCAGCGCAGCTCGACGATGTTGCCGTCGGCATCCTTGATGGCTTCGTCGGCACGGATCACGTAGCTGCCGCGCAGGCGCACCTCGCCGGCTGGCTCCAGGCGCTTGTAACCCTTGGGCGGCTCTTCCATGAAGTCGTCACGGTCGATGTACAGCTCGCGGGCGAATGGCAGTACGCGCACGCCCATGTCTTCCTTCGGGTGACGCGGCAGTTCGAGCTGCTCGACCTTGCCCTCCGGGTAGTTGGTGATGACCACCTTCAGCGGACGCAGCACGCACATGGCACGAGGCGCGGTGCGGTCCAGGTCGTCACGGATGCTGAACTCGAGCATCGACATGTCGACCACGCCGTCGGAACGGTTGGTGCCGATCATTTCGCAGAAGTTGCGGATCGACGCTGGGGTATAGCCGCGGCGGCGGTAGCCCGACAGGGTCGACATGCGCGGGTCGTCCCAGGCCTCGACGTGCCCTTCGTCGACCAGCTGCTTGAGCTTGCGCTTGGAGGTAATGGTGTAGTTCAGGTTCAGGCGGCTGAACTCGTACTGGCGCGGGTGCGCCGGTACCGGCAGCTTGTCCAGGAACCAGTCGTACAGCGGACGGTGGCTTTCGAATTCCAGGGTGCAGATCGAGTGGGTGATGCCTTCGATGGCGTCCGACTGACCGTGGGTGAAGTCGTAGTTGGGGTAGATGCACCACTTATCACCGGTCTGGTGGTGGTGGGCGTGACGGATGCGATACAGGATCGGGTCGCGCAGGTTCATGTTCGGCGAGGCCATGTCGATCTTGGCACGCAGCACGCGCTCGCCATCCTTGAACTCACCCGCCTTCATGCGGGCGAACAGGTCCAGGTTCTCCTCGACGCTGCGCTCGCGGAACGGGCTGTTCTTGCCAGGCTCGGTCAGGCTGCCACGGTATTCCTTGGCCTGCTCCGGGGTCAGGTCGCAGACGTAGGCGTTGCCCGACTTGATCAGGTCCACGGCCCACTCATGCAATTGCTCGAAGTAGTCCGAGGCGTAGCGCACCGGGCCCGCCCACTCGAAGCCCAGCCACTTGACGTCGCGCTGGATGGAGTCGATGTACTCCTGGTCTTCCTTGGCCGGGTTGGTGTCGTCGAAACGCAGGTGGCAGACGCCGCCGAACTCCTTGGCCAGGCCGAAGTTCACACAGATCGACTTGGCGTGGCCGATGTGCAGGTAGCCATTGGGCTCTGGCGGGAAGCGGGTGACGATGCTGCTGTGCTTGCCCGAGTCCAGGTCGGCCTGGACGATCGGCCGCAGGAAGTTCGCAGGGACGGCGGGGGCGCCTTTGGCAGCGGCGTTGGGCGCGTTGTCGGCAGTGGGCTTGCTCATAGGATCCTTGAATGCACGTGTCCGGCCTGGGTAGGCCGATTGAATCAAAGGGCCTATCATAGCCGAAGCAGTCAAGCTGCTGACAGCCGGGCTCGGACAAACTGCCGCGATTTATCGCTGCTATTTGTCGCAAGCTGGCAAAATAGCCGACGCAGGCCATGTGTCGTGCCGGCCGGATCCTGCGTCAGTTGCCATTATGCGCCTGACGCACCCTATTCCCGAATGCCTTGAAAGAGCGAATTTCAGCATGTCCAAAGTCAAACTGAGCACCAACCACGGCGACATCGTCCTGCAACTGGACGCCGAGAAAGCGCCGAAAACCGTTGAGAACTTCGTTCAGTACGTCAAAGACGGCCACTACGACGGCACCGTCTTCCACCGCGTGATCAAGGGCTTCATGATCCAGGGCGGCGGCTTCGAAGCCGGCATGAGCCAGAAGAAGACCCGCGCCAGCATCCAGAACGAAGCCGACAACGGCCTTAAGAACAAGAAGTACAGCATCGCCATGGCCCGGACCATGGAGCCGCACTCGGCCTCGGCGCAGTTCTTCATCAACGCCAACGACAACGACTTCCTCAACCACAGCGGCAAGAACGTTCAGGGCTGGGGCTATGCCGTGTTCGGCGAAGTGATCGAAGGCCGTGAAGTCGTCGACGCCATCGAAACGGTCGCCACCGGTTCCAAGGCTGGCCACCAGGACGTGCCGAAAGACGACGTGGTCATCGAGAAAGCCGAGATCATTGAGTGATTCTGCTGATCTCCGATCTGCACTTGCAAGAAGAACGCCCGGACATAACCCGGGCGTTTCTTGATCTGCTCGACGGTCGTGCCCGCCACGCCAAGGCGCTTTACATCCTTGGTGACTTCTTCGAAGCATGGATCGGCGACGACGCGATGTCGCCCTTCCAGCAGTCGATCGGCCAGGCCATGCGCCAGCTGAGCGACAGCGGCACGGCGATCTACCTGATGCATGGCAATCGTGACTTCCTGATCGGCCAGGACTTCTGCGAAGCCGCCGGCTGCACGCTACTGACCGACCCAAGCGTGATCGAGCTCGGTGGCGAACAGGTGCTGCTGATGCACGGCGACACCCTGTGCACCCGCGACCTGGCCTACATGAAGCTGCGTCGATACCTGCGCAACCCGGTTAGCCTGTGGGTACTGCGCCACCTGCCGCTATCCACGCGGCAGAAGCTGGCGCGCAAGCTGCGCAGCGAAAGCCGCGCGCAGACACGCATGAAAGCAACCGAGATCGTCGACGTCACGCCCGAAGAGGTCCCGAAGGTCATGGCGGCGCACGGTGTGCGCACCCTGGTCCATGGCCATACCCACCGACCGGCGATTCACAAGCTGGTGGTCGAAGGTGAGCCAGCGCGGCGCATCGTTCTGGGCGACTGGGACCGTCGGGGCTGGGCCCTTCAGGTGGACGAGCAAGGGTTCCAGCTGGCGCCTTTCGAGTTTTCCTGATGCTGTCGATCCTATCGCCGGCAAGCCGGCCCCTGCAGGCCCGTGTCGACCTGCAGGAGCCGGCTTGCCGGCGGTGAGGCCGCCCTCATTTCACGCTCACAACCGCCCCATCCCGCTCGCTGATCACATACTGCCGATACTGCGGGTCTGCCTTGATCTGCGCCTCGGTAAACGGAATCGGCGCCAGCTGTTTGGCGGAGAAGGCCTTGGTCTGGTCGTTCGAATGTGCCGAACCGGCTTCACTGGACTGCGAAAACGCCAGCAGCCCTCGGGCCTGCGGCCCCTGCTCGGTGAACTTGACCAGTTGCAGGTAGCTGGTGCCACTGACGACCCGTCGCTTGCCCGGCCCGTGCGGCACGCTGTAGATCGCGTTGTATACGCCCAAGCCTTGTGGCCCGCCCGGCACTGGCGTGCCATCGGCAGCCTGTTGGATCTGCCCCCACTGGCTGTTTTCCCCTACCCCGGCTTGTGCGACTGCCTGCAATGACGCCAGCGCGGCGTGATGGAGCAGCTTGCGTACCGCTGCCTGTTCGACGGCCAGCCCCCGGGGCGTGTGCTGCGGATCGGCCGGGTCGAAGGCCACCCGCCAGCTTTGCGGGTGTTCGGCCAGCGCCTCGACAATGTTTTCGAAATGCACCAGGCCGACGCCACTGTTCAGATCAGCCTTGCCGTTCCACGCTGCCAGGCTGGCGCAAACGGTCTGCACGTCAGCCTCGGCTTCCTTGCACCACTGCATCAGATCCGGCAGCACCAGGCTGGCGAGATAGACCTCGTCATCGGTCACCATGCGCTGCAAGTCATCGATACCCACCTTCGTCTCGCCTTGCAGGCGCTGCAGGGCAAAGCGCCCGCGCATGCCAAGCGGTTGATCATCGCGGCTGACCAGTGGCGAGAAACCCGTCAGGGGCTCGGCAGGGTTGGCCATCCAGGCGGGGTCATTGGAGTTTTGCACGAAGTCGGAGCGCTCAAGGCTTGGTAGCAGACGCGCGGGGAAGATACCCGGCTGAGCCGCCTGGGCATCGACTTTCCACTGGCACGCACTGCGCGATCCATCCAGCACCACCAGTGGGCCCTGGGCTGCCGGGTGACTGCAGTGGCTCAGCAACTCCTGGTCGACGTACGGCACCACCGACTGGTTGAGGTACAGCGTTCGTCCTGCGGCGTCTACCGCCAGGGTGTTGACCCAGGGAATGCCCTGGAGGCTGGCGATCGAGCCTTTGAGCGCGTCCAGGCTTCCCGCGCGGTTGATCTGGTACCACTGCTGCAACACACGGGTGTTGTCCAGGTTGGCGTCGCGCAGGCTGTAGGCAGCTTGGCTGTCCCAGTCCAGTCGGCCCGGCCATTGCACCACCGGGCCGAACGTCGAGGCATAGACCTGGCGCTGCACTTGGCTCAGGCTGCCGTCTTCGGACTTGACGGTGATGCTCACGGTTTGCGGCATGAGTGGCAGCGACTGGCCATCGAGCAGGTAGCGGGTCGGGTCCTTCGGGTCCAGTTGCAACCGGTACAGGGTGAAATGCTTCGAGGTATCGACGGTGTGGGTCCAGGCCAGGTGCCGGTTGAAACCGATGTTGATCACCGGCAACCCCGGCAGGGCAGCGCCCATGACATCCAGTTGGCCAGGAATGGTCAGCTGCATCTGATAGAAACGCATGCCACCCACCCAAGGGAAATGTGGGTTGGCCAACAACAGCCCGCGACCATTGGCTGAGCGCTCTGCGCCGACGGCCACCGCGTTGCTGCCGCGCTCGGAAGCGAAGCGCGACTGCTGTGCCAGCGCCGCAGTAAAATCGCTGGCGGCCCGCTGAGTCGCCCGTGTCGGCGGCTGCGCGCCTACCACGGCCTCGGCAAACTGCCCCACCCCACCCTCCACCAGCAACCGCCGGGTCAACTTGACCAGGTCCAGACTGGTGATCGGATGCAACCACTGCCCTGTTCCGCATTCGGCCGGCAGGCCCGCGGCACGGCGCTCGCCCAGTGCACGGTTGTAGCCGCTGGCATAGCCTTCGAGCAACTGCCGTACGGCGGTCGGCTGTGCCTGCAGGAAGCCATTGACCGCTGATGGGCGGTTGAGCCAGGTGAAGAACAGGTCGCTGGTCAGGTTGTCGCGCTGCTCCACGGTCTTGCCCTGGGCCCCAAAGTAGCGGGAGCGCTCGCCATTGACGGTCAATACCTCATTGGCCAGCAAGCACAGGTTGTCCTGCGCGTAGGCGTAGCCAATCCCATACCCCAGGCCGCGCTCGTCCTTGGCCACGATGTGCGGGACGCCAAAGCTGGTGCGGCGGATCTGTGCGCTGGCCTCGTCACCGGTATCCCGAGCCTGGGCAGCAACGCTGAAGACAACCAGGGCTACCGCCAGGCTGGCACAGGTCAGTGGACGCGAAAGTGTGAACACGGGCATTCCTCGGATTCAAGGGTCATCCCGATCAGACGAATGGCTGAATGAAAATTTTACGCAATGCCCGCGCATCCAAGGTCTTGATCAGGCCGAGGCAATTTTTTTTACGCCAAGGCTGCAGATTTGCCGCTCTCATTCGTCCTAGTAAGTGAGGCACCCATATTTCGGGACAGTCCACGAAAAGGAGCATTCACATGTACCACCCGCAACCCACGATGCAGGCCGGGCATGCGCCGGTCACGGCGCCCAACGGAGCGGTCGCCAGCGGGGATGAACGCGTTGGCAACGAACAGATTCGCGAGTTGCTGCGCAGTTATGGCCTGCGCACCAGCCTGATCCGCCTGAAGGTGATCGACGCCCTGCACACGGCTGACCGCAACGGCCGCAGCATCGGCGTGCGCGGTGTGCACGCCCAGCTTGAACAACTGGACATACCGCTTTCATTCCTGAGTGTCCGGGAGGTGCTCAAGCGCCTGTGCGCCGAAGGTGTGATCTGCCTGGGCAGCGACAAATGCTACAGCCTCGATCCCCAGGCGCGCGCCGTGTTGGAGCAGGCCGCGCGCTGAGCGGATGGCCGGCCAGGACTGGCCGGCCGGCACGGGTCAGGGTTTGACCTTGCGCCGCAGTATCCCGTTGATTACCACCACGACCACCGCAATGACGATGGCGCACACCTGGAACGTCTGCTCGCTGATCACCCCTTCTTTCTGCAGGTGAGACAGGCCCAGCATGAGGCCCAACACCACCAGGATGATCAAAAGGGAGTATTTGAGGCGCTGCACATGTGTCATCGAAGGTTCCTTGCAACATCAGAGGCAAATGGCTCGCATCGAGCCGCGGCCATGATACAACGCCAACCGTCATCGGCGCTGCATTTCCTGCCTGGCGTGCTTCGACGCACCTGAGCACATGGGCCTTGCGCCCACTGCCAAGGTATCGATAGCCATGGCCACGATGCCAGCGTCCTGGCCCCTTCCCCTCTGCCCCCCCGGCACAAATGAGGGTACTGAGACCCAATGCAGCAACGGACGCTGGCCCCGTCGGAAAACAAAGGCCTGGAGCCAAAAACCGACGCCTTATCCTACAGCCCACGAAATCGCTGCCTGCAACAAGTGCTCCGCTAGGCTACAGCGCCCAGTCCGCTTGGCGCCTAGCGGCTCAGCTCGCCGCTGTCTGAAAATCCAGTCACGCCATCAGCAACCGATCGGTGGCGATCGCAGAGTCGCAACGTTGGATGTTCAACGCGCGCATCCCATTTGTCCTGAGGGGGCCCACATGGAATCACTAGACCTGAGCTGCATCGATATCAGCCAATTACCGCATTCGCTGCAATCGCTCATCGAGTGCATCGGCATTGAAAATGCTTACCGCCTGACCTGCTCCTACGGCGGCAGGCCAAAATACATCCCCAAGCATCGCGAACGCTCCAAGCTGACCGATGTACTGCCGCCACAGGCTCTGGATGCCCTGATCAAACGCTTCGCTGGCGTGGCGCTGGAAATTCCCAAGGCCGATCACTTCCTGCGCCAGCTGCGCAACCTGCAAATCCAGCAAGAAAGCGCCAAGGGCTTGTCCCGCAGCCTGTTGGCCGATAAGTACGGCCTGAGCCTGCGCCAGATCGGTAACATTCGCCGCCAGGCCTGAGTGACCCGTTTGAACTGAAATTCTTCCATCGAGGTTTGAAATGGATCCAAGCCAGCCCTGATGAGCCCGTTAGCCGTTGCAACAGCTGCCGCCCGGAATCTGCATTTCAAGTGCAATGCACCCTGCTGGGCGGTTCGAGGATCAATGACCAGACTTGGGCCTGCGGACTAGGCGTTCGTTGCAGGGTTGCGGCGCGGGGAATTCCGCTAATCGACGACAGCCACTGGGCACGAGCTTCGCGATGATGACGGCCACAACGGCACCGTGGCATATTGAATGCTCGTGACCTGATCCTGGCATTCGGATTTGGAGGATTCCATGCGTGACATCATTGACGGCTTTCTGCGCTTTCAGCGAGAGGTTTACCCCCAACGCGTCGAGCTATTCAAGCAACTCGCGACGACGCAAAACCCGAAGGCATTGTTCGTCACCTGCTCGGACAGTCGTGTCGTACCTGAACTTCTTACACAGCGCGAACCGGGCGAACTGTTCGTGATTCGCAACGCCGGTAACATCGTGCCGTCCTATGGACCCGAACCCGGCGGCGTCTCGGCAACCGTCGAATATGCGGTCGCGGTGCTCGGCGTGCAGGACATCGTGATCTGCGGCCACTCCGACTGCGGTGCGATGGGCGCGATTTCACGCTGCACTTGTCTGGACCATCTTCCCGCGGTCGCTAGCTGGCTGCGGCACGCAGACGCCGCAAAAGCGATCAACGCGGCGCATGCGTTCGACACGCCTCGCGCCAAGCTCGACGGCCTTGTGCGGGAAAACGTGATTGCGCAACTGTCGAACCTTCGTACCCACCCCTCGGTCGCACTGGCGCTCGAGCAGGGGCGTTTGAACCTGCACGGCTGGGTCTACGACATCGAGGCGGGTTGCATCGATGCGCTTGATGGCGCGACACGAAAATTCGTCTCACTTGCAGACTCGCCGAACACGGTCGCGATCGCTGCGCGCAACAGCAGACAGATCTGATGGCGAAAGCCACAAGCGACATCGAGGCAAGCAAAGCCCACGATGGCTATGGCCAGGTGGCTAGCGCAGGGTCAGTCCAGACCTTGTCTAGGCTCAGCTACCGCGGCCTAGCCGCACAGTCACCTGAACACGGCCCACCTCAGATGAACATTGGCATTAATACGCCGGGCGTCTGCGCGCCGAAGACAACGGCCCCATTAATGCACAAAGAGGGAATCACACGTCCAGCCCAGGCGGCGACAGAAGCTTCGGTTTCCTGCAATTCATCGCTGAAAGCGGCACTTTGCATGAATGCCTGAATGTCGCCGAAGGACGCCATCTCGCGCCCCAGCAACTTTTCCAGCATGGCCGGATCACCTATGTCCTGACCATGGCAATACAAGGCTTGGTACACGCTTTCCACGAATGGCCGGGCAGGCCTGGCGCTGCGCTGCAACCACAGCACCGCCGCAAGCGCCAGCCGCGTGTCCGGAACGCAGACGATTGCGCTGAACGCCGGTTCAATGCCCAGCATTTGCAGTTCCGTTGCCACGAGGGACTGATGGAGCACCGCTTGTGTCCCGAAGCGGTACGCCAGGAAGTCGCGGTAGGCCATGCCGGCTGCCGATCGACTCAGCACGCAGCGGCAGGGTTGAAAGGTAACATTCAGTTCTCTATTGGCCTGGGTCATCGCGATCACGAGCCGGCGCATTGCGACCCAACCCCAAGGGTCGAGAAAGTCGAACGCCAAGATCGGTGGAGTCTGCATGATTACTACCCTGAAGGATTCGTTCATCCAAGGGTAAGGCGTTACGGGGACAGACTGAAGCCACGCACCACGCAATGGAGCGTTGCGTACGCAGCTATGCGATATTGAGCAACTCTTTCATGAACTGCGCAAATACCTTGATGCGTGTCGATTCACGGTTGATCGGCAAGTAGACGATGTTGATCGAGGAATTGACGGATATCGGGTTCACTTCATATTCCGGCAGCAAGCGGGTGAGCCGCCCCTGCTGCACATCCTCGGCGACCAGCCAGTCGGCCAACAGTGCAATGCCCTGCCCTGCAACGGCTGCTTGCCTGAGAATATCGGCATTGTTGCTTTGCATCCGCCCCTGAACCGAAACCGGCAGAGTCTGGTCAGCAACTTCGAAAAGCCAGTCTCGCATCGGCCCACCGTAGTCGAATCGCATACAAGAATGGGTGCTGAGTTCGCCTGGCTGAGTGGGCGCACCATGCTGTTCAAGGTACGCCGGGCTTGCCACCAGCCAGCGTTGAAAGTGACCGATGGTGGTGCAGATGACTTCCTCGCTGGAGACCGTCGAGCCCAAGCGAACGGTCAGATCGATTCGGTCCTTGAACAGATCCACCCTCTCATCGCTGAGGTTCAGGCTCACCTCCACCCCCGGATGACTCGCCAGAAACCGGCCCAAGTGGGGTGAGATCAGGCGCCGGCCGAACTCCACTGGCACGCTGACCCGAAGCTTGCCTTTGGCTTCGCTTCCTCTGTCCGTCACCCTGCTGTCAGCGGCAGCGAGCGCATCGAGGATGGCCACCGCGCTTTCGAAATAGGCCTGCCCCAAGTCGGTCGGGCTGTTCTGGCGTGTGCTGCGGGTGATCAGCGTGGTGCCCAGCTCCGACTCCAATGCGGCAACCTGACGCGCTACGGAAGAAGTTGCCACGCCAAGCTTTCGGGCCGCTGCGGAGTATCCACCGCAGCGCACCGTCTCAACGAACATGCTTAACGCGAGAAACTTATCCATATTTCCGACTCCGTTGAAGATCCATCCGGCAAGCCAGTGTCGTCACCCGTCGACGCTGCTGGCAGGCTGGATGATAGTCATGTGAACGGACGTGGAAATAGAACAGGCGTGCTCAGCTCATCGATCAGCGCTTGCCCACATGCTTCATGAGGAAAATCACCAGCGCCACGGCCGGAAACGCAGCGGCAGTGAAGATCGTGGCTGGCCAGCCAAAGCGCTCATAGAGCGGGCTTGCAAGCATCGAACCCAGTGCACCGCCGACAAAGATGCTGGTCATGAACACGGCGTTCAGGCGTGCTCGGCTGTTGGGGTCCAGCGCATAGACCTCGCGTTGCCCAAGCACCATGTTCAGTTGCACCGCGAAGTCCAAGGCGATTGCCGCTGCCACCAGTCCCAGGTAGCCCAGCCCCGGAATACCACCGATCAGCAGCGCTACCGGTGCCAGTACCAATGCCACCAAGGTACTGACGTGGCCATGCCCTGCATCGGCCAGACGGCCGGCGATGGGGGCCGCGACGGCACCCACTGCGCCGACCAGCGCGAACAGCGCCACCCCATTCTGGCTGAAGCCATAGTGACGGATCAGCTCGATCGGCACGATGGTCCAGAAGAAGCTGAAGCTTGCGAACAACAGGCCTTGATACAGCGAGCGTTCCCGAAGAACGGCATATTGCTTGGCAAGGCCGAACACCGAACCAATCAGACGACCATAGGTGGTGTGATGGTTAGGCATGCGCTTGGGCAGCAGTACGGCGACCAGCAAGGCAATCGCGACCATCAGCACCGCAGCGCTGAAGAACACACCTCGCCAGCCAATGTATTCGGACACCAGGCTCGCTACGGGGCGAGCGAGCAAGATCCCGAGCAGCAGGCCGCTCATGATGTTGCCCACCACCCGGCCACGACTGCTTTCAGGTGCCATGTGCGCGGCCAGCGGTACCAGGATCTGCACGGCGACGGAAGTCAGGCCGATCATCAACGCCGCGATCAGGAACAGCGAGGGCGAGTCCGCAAACCCTGCTGCCGCGAGAAACCCGCCGACGACCAGGGTAAAACCGATCACCAGGCGTTTGTTTTCCATCAAGTCGGCCAGCGGGACCAGGAACAGCAAGCCCGCTGCATAACCGAACTGGGTCAACGAAACGATCAGGCTGGCATGTTCGGGCGACAGGCCAATGCTCGGCGCGATCAGTTCGACGATGGGCTGGGCGTAATAGAGGTTTGCAACCACCGCACCGCAGCAGAATGCGAGGAACACGACCAGCGCTTTGGATAGCGTCGGGGTTGCATCGGCATGCACCGACGGTGAAACAAGTACTTCAGGGCTGCTCGCTGACATGGCGTCATCTCCGGATGGGTTGAAAAGTTCAGGAGCAAGCCTATGCGCCAAGGCGAGGCGTTGGAATATGAACGCCCAGCAACGAAGCTGTGCATGTTGCGCAAAACTGCCAGCGTTGCGTGAACAGCAAAGCTTCCTTGCGCGAGGGACCTATACCCCTGGAAAACCTGCTCCTTTACGCTCAGGCCCTCAACCAATCGGTACCGAACACGCCGAGGTTGGAGATGAGGAGATCTTCGATGTCGCGTAACAAGCGTTGGGCATCCGTGGCCGTTGCCCTTGCAGTAGCAGGGTTGGCGGCAGCGTTCGGGTTGATGTGGCGACCTGCTATCGACCCGATCGAGCGGCCAGCAGCCTTCGATGCCGCGCAGATCGCTCGCGGCGCCAAGGTCGTTACAGCCGGAGACTGCGCGGTTTGCCATACACGTCCCGGTGGTAAATACCTGGCAGGTGGCCTGCCACTGGTAACGCCGTTTGGCACGCTCTACAGCACCAACATCACGCCTGACGCCGAAACGGGCATTGGCCAGTGGCCGCTCGCAGCGTTCGAACGCGCCATGCGCGACGGGGTTTCCCGCGATGGGCATTTCCTTTATCCAGCCTTCCCATACAAGCACTATCGCCTGCTCAGCAATCACGACCTGGCGGACGCCTACGCCTATCTGATGAGCGGGCCGCCAGTGTATGAGCCCGCCTCCCCCAACCGCATGAAGTTTCCAATGAACATTCGCCCGCTGGTCGCGGGCTGGAACCTTCTGTTCTTGCATACACAGCCCTTCGAGCCGACAGCGCAGCAATCGCCACAGTGGAATCGTGGCCGCTATCTGGTCGAAGGCGCAGGCCACTGTGGCGGTTGCCACACGCCTTTGAACTTTCTCGGTGCCGAGAAAGACAGCCAGGCGCTTTCCGGTGGGCTGGTCGATGGTTGGGAAGCGCCCTCCCTGCTCGGCCTTGCCCGTCGCGAAAAGCCTTGGACGCAGGCACAGTTGGTGGGCTATCTGCAGGCCAAGGTGGTTGACGACCATGGCACCCCAGCCGGGCCGATGCGCCCGGTCAGCCAGGAACTGGCGCGACTGCCGCAGGCCGACGTCCAAGCCATTGCCCACTACCTGCTGAGCTTGCCGGCGCCGCGTCGTAAACCGACCGACGACCATTCGGACACGGTGGTAACGGCTGAGTCGACCAGCCTTGGTCGCGATCTTTTCCAGGGCGCTTGCGCGGGCTGCCACGGTGCTGCGGCGCCGATGCGCACCATCGACGGCCGGCCTTCACTGGCGGCCACATCCGCGGCTCAGGCCCATGAGCCACGCAATTTCATCAAGACGGTACTTGAGGGCATTCCTCCCACACCCGGCGAGGCCGGCCCAGCCATGCCCCCCTTCGCTGCCAGCCTGAACGACCGACAGCTCGCCGCCCTGGCCTCGTACGTCAGGCAGCAGGCGAACCCGGAGCAGCCGTGGAGCGGAGTGGACTCGACTATCGAAGCGCTGCGCGAGGAGGCCAAATGAGCAACGTCAATCTCACCGTCAACGGCAAGGTGCACAGCCTGGACATCGATCCGGACATGCCATTGCTCTACGCCTTGCGTAACCACCTGCAACTCAACGGCGCCAAGTACGGCTGCGGGCTGGGCCAGTGTGGCGCCTGCACGGTCATCGTCGACGACAGGCCGGTGTTCTCGTGCGTGACGCCATGTTCAGGCATGGAAGGCCGCAAGATCCGCACGCTCGAAAGCCTGGGCACGACAGAGCGGCCAGGCCCCCTGCAGCAAGCCTTCATCGATACCCAGGCGGCCCAGTGCGGTTACTGCATCGCTGGGATGATCATGCGCGCGCAGGCCCTGCTGGAGAAAAACCCTCGCCCCGACGAGGACACCCTTCGTGCCCACATGGCGACGAACCTGTGTCGCTGCGGCACGCACCTTCGGATCATTGAAGCGATCACCCGCGTCGTTGAAAACGGTGGAATCCATGTCGTCCAGAACTGAATTCAGTCGCCGCGCATTCCTTCAGGGCAGCAGCCTGCTGATGGCCTTCACGTTGATGCCAGCCGCGCGCAAGGCGCTGGCCGATACTGAGGTGGATACCCTGGGTACGCTCGTGCTCGCCCCGGATCTGCCCGGCAGCTTGCGCACCAACCCTTACCTGGACGCCTGGATCAGGGTTGGTGCAGAGGGGATCACCGTGTATACCGGCAAGGTGGAGCTAGGGACCGGCGTCAAGACCGCGCTTGTGCAGATTGCGGCAGAGCGTCTGGATGTCGCACCAACAGCGATCACCTTTCTCACGGCCGACACGGCCCTGACGCCCAACGAAGGCTACACGGCCGGCAGCCACACGATCTTCGACAGTGGCACGGCGTTGTTCAACGCCGCTGCTCAGGTTCGCCAGATGCTCCTGGAGTCGGCCGCCAGACGCTGGGGCGTCGATGCCGCATCGCTGAAGACCGCTGACGCGATGATCATCGCCCCGTCCGGCCTGCGCATGAGTTATGCCGAGGCCGTGGCCGGTGTGGACTTGCATCGACACGCCAAGGCCGAGTCACCGCAAAGCGCACCGGAGCAGTTCAAGCTCATCGGCCACGCCATTCCACGCCTCGACATCCCTGCAAAAGTCACCGGCGCCGCGGCGTTCGTCCAGGACATGCGGCTACCGGGCATGGTCCACGCGCGGGTCATCCGGCCACCAAGGCCTCGCAGCACGCTCACCGGTTTCGATATGCAAGCTATTGAAAGCCTTCCAGGCATCGTCAAGGTGGTCAAGGATGGCAACTACCTCGCCGTGGTGGCCAAGGATGAATGGCAGGCCGTCACCGCCATGCGCGCAGGCTACGAATCAGCGACCTGGAGCGGCGCAGAGGTGATTGCGGACCAAGCCGTCATTCACCAGCTGCTGCCCAGGCTGCAATCCAGGCGCTACCCAATCAAGCATGAAGGCTCAGCGGCGCCTTCCAGTGGCAAGACGTATCGGGCGCGCGTCACCAAGCAATACTTGATGCACGGTTCGATCGGCCCCTCCTGTTCGGTGGCCTGGTTCAAGGACGGTACGCTGACGGTCTGGAGCCACACCCAAGGTGTATTCCCACTGCGCGCCGGCATCGCCGAGATGGTCGGCCTGCCGCTAAGCGCCGTGCGTTGCATCCATGTCGAAGGCTCCGGATGCTACGGGCACAATGGCGCCGATGACGCGGCAGCCGACGCTGCGCTGATCGCCCTACAGGTGCCGGGCGTCCCGGTGCGTGTGCAGTGGATGCGTGAACAGGAGAACCTGTGGGAGCCCTACAGCTCGGCCATGCTCACCGAACTGGAGGCGGATCTGGACCGCAACGGCCGAATCAACCATTGGAAATACGAGCTCTGGACCACGCCGCATAACGAACGCATCACCAATGCCGGCCGCCTCGTGCCCGCGCGCCTGCTCGCTCGGCCGTTCACCTCGGCGCCCTCCATTCCGATCGCGCAGCCCGAAGGCGATGGTGACCGCAACGCAATCCCGTTGTACCAAACGGGCGCGAGCACTATCGATATGAATTTCATCACGCAAATGCCATTTCGCACCTCGGCGATGCGCTCGCTTGGGGCGCACATCAACGTCTTCGCCATCGAGGCTTGCCTGGACGAACTGGCTGGCCAGGCAGGGGTGGATCCCGTGGAGTTCCGCCTGAGCCACCTCACCGACCCCAGGGCCCGGGCTGTCATCGAGCGGGCCCGCAGTGAATTCGGCTGGCCACGGCGATCGCCCACCCCAGGCTCGGGCATTGGCATGGGCTTCGCGCGCTACAAGAACATCATGGGCTACTGCGCAGTGGCGGTGGAAATCCAGGTACATCCGCAAACCGGCGAGATCGAGATCCAGCGGGTGGTCACGGCCGTCGATGTAGGACAGATCGTGAACCCCGATGGGCTGCGCAACCAGGTGGAAGGCGGCATCGTTCAGTCCAGCAGCTGGACGCTGTATGAGGCAGTCAGTTATGACGCCGGTGGTGTGCGCAGCTACGACTGGAGCGGCTATCCGATCCTGCGCTTCCCGCAGCTTCCCAAGCACGTGCAAGTGCACATGATCGACCAACCTGGCCAGCCCTTCCTCGGGGCCGCTGAAATCGTGCAGGGTCCGATGGCTGCCGCGCTGGGCAATGCGCTGGCAGATGCCACAGGACACCGACGGCTCGCCCTGCCGCTCACCCGTTCCGGTCAGCAAGGGTAGCCGGTGGCACTCGCGCCAGCGTTTACAGAGGTTACGGTAGATGCAACATCTTGATGTGACGGTTCTCGAACAGGCCCTGGCCTGGGCTGACGAGGGGAAAAGTGTGTGGCTTTGCACTGTGCTCAGCACCTTCGGCTCGGCCCCGCGGTCGCCTGGCGCCATGCTGGTGGCCCTGCGATCCGGAGCACACAGCGGCTCATTGTCGGGCGGCTGCGTCGAAGAGGAATTTCTTGAAGCACTCGGCCGTGGCGAGCATGCCGCACCGGCGCAGGTCATCCGTTACGGCGGTACGGCCCAAGAGCGAAGTCGCCTGCAGTTGCCGTGTGGTGGCAGCCTGGACGTGCTGGTCGAGCACAGGCACCCGTGTGCGCAATGGCGTGACCACCTCAGGCAATTGCTCGAGGCTCTGCGCGGGCAGCATCGACTGACGCGCACGCTCGACCTGGAAAGCGGCCTCTTCAGCGTGAAAAGCCCTGTCGCGGGTGCAGATCCGGTGGTGCGTCTTGGCAGCCGCCTGGAGATCAACCTCGGGCCTGCGCTTCGCTTGTTGCTCGCCGGTCTGTCGCCGGTCGCCCAGGCATGCGGGCAGTTCGCCCGCGCACTGGGCTTCGAGGTGATCGCCTGCGATCCGCGCGAAGAAGCCGCGGCGATGCCGATCGAGGGTGTGAAGCTGATTTCCATGTTGCCCTCGATGTACATCGCCAACGGCGGTTGTCACGCGGCAACCGCAGTGGTGGCATTGACCCACGACCCCAAGATCGATGACTTGGCCTTGATGGAGGCGGTACACACGCCTGCCTTCTACATCGGTGCGATGGGCTCGCGCCGGACTTCGGAAAAACGCGCGCAGCGGTTGCAGCGAATCGGCGGACTGTCGCCCGCGCAAGTGGACCGTCTACATATGCCCATCGGGTTGGACATCGGCTCCAGAACGCCAGCCGAAATCGCTTTGTCGGTAATGGCCGATGTGCTGCGTGTTTACCGGGGCAAAGCCCGAGCGGCTCTTTGAAGCTGCTTCCGTCGCAAGCTTTGCGAGTGGCGCAACGCACTTGCTCTGGTTGTGGTGATTATCAAATGCGGACCCGGGTCTTAACCTGACGTCATCAAACGACAGCGACATCGCTGCACCTTCGACCCCGTATCAACACTGACTTGAAAGGAACTGAGTGATGACCAGTAATCTGTTCAATCCTATTCGCGTGGGCGCTGTGGAACTTCCTCACCGTATCGCCATGGCACCCCTGACCCGATCGCGCGCAGGCCAACCAGGCGATGTGCCAACGCCCATGGCAGCGGAGTATTACGGCCAGCGTGCCAGTGCAGCGCTGATCATCACCGAAGCCACGCAGATCTCCCAGCAGGGCCAAGGCTACGCCTGGACCCCGGGTATCTACACCCGTGAACAGATCGAAGCCTGGAAACAGGTGAGCGATCAGGTGCATGAACGCGATGGCCGCATCTTTATGCAACTGTGGCACGTGGGACGTGTTTCGCACCCAAGCTTCCAGCCCGGCAACGGGCTACCGGTTGCTCCGAGCGCCATCGCAGCGCCCGGCAAGACCTTCATCGTCGACGAACAGGGCAATGGGGTCTGGGGTGATGTGCCGGTGCCGCGCGCGCTGGATACCGAGGAAATCGCCGGCATCATCGACGACTACCGCCATGCGGCGCTGAACGCCATCGAGGCCGGGATGGATGGTGTCGAGATTCACGCGGGCAATGGCTATCTGCTCGACCAGTTCATCAACAGCAACAGTAACGAACGCACCGATCCGTATGGCGGCTCCTATCGCAACCGGGCGCGCCTGCTGTTGGCCGTCGTCCAGGCAGTGGCGCAGGAAATCGGTGCAGATCGCGTCGGTGTGCGCCTGACCCCCATGGGACGGTTCATGGGGATGGGAGACGACACTCCTCTGGAAACGTTCACCTACATCGTGGAGTCGCTGAACCGGTATGGGCTGGCCTACCTGCATCTGGTCGAGCCTGCGGTCGTCGGCACCGTCAAGGACGAGAACTTCGACCCCCGCTGGGACGAGATCATCCTCACGCTGCGGGATACCTGGAAAGGCGTACTGGTAATCGCGGGCGGATACGACGCTGCTTCTGCCGAGAAAGCGATCCGTGATGGCCGTGCGGACGTGGTGGCTTTCGGCAGGCCGTTTCTGGCCAACCCGGACTTACCACGCCGAATCCGCGAGGGCCTGCCGCTCAATACCCCCGACCCCGCGACCTTCTTCGGCGGCAACGAACGGGGCTACATCGACTATCCGACTCACCCGTAACGGGCGTTGCTGGCTGATGCAACGCGCCAGTCAAATTCATCACGCTGTGTCACTTTCACGCCGCCAGCGGCGCAAGGGGAAGTCATGACTGCATCAACACCGCGTGCCCCATGGCTACCGATTTGGGCGGGTCTTTGTGCCAGCCTCGTCGGTATCGGCCTGGCGCGTTTCGCCTATACCCCACTCATCCCGGCCCTCATCGAGGCCCATTGGTTTGCCAGCTCTGCAGTCGTTTTCCTGGGCGCTGCGAACCTCGCAGGCTACCTCATCGGTGCCTTGATCAGCCGACCGATCGCGACCAGATGGTCAAGTGCAAGCGTGCTCCGGTTCATGATGGTCCTGGTCAGCCTGGCATTTCTAGGCTGTGCCTGGCCCCTGTCGGTGAGCTGGTTCTTCTTCTGGCGGCTGCTATCGGGCGTCGCCGGGGGCGCGATCATGGTGCTGGCCGCAACGGCCATCCTCCCCCATGTCGCCACCCACCGCAGGGGGCTGGCAAGTGGTGCGATCTTCCTTGGAATCGGACTGGGAATCGCAGGTGCCGCCAGCCTGGTACCCTGGTTGCTGGACAAAGGCCTGCAACAAACCTGGCTCGGTCTTGCGGCGTTGTCGCTGCTGCTGACGATCAGCAGCTGGGCGGGATGGCCAGCAGACCCTCCGCATCATCCGCCGACACCGACGCCGGCAAAGCCTGCAACGTCGGCGGCAGTGCTGGTCTTGTTCGGCCAGTACGCGCTGATGGCCACCGCGTTGGTCGCGCCCATGATGTTCCTGGTGGACTACATCAGCCGCGGCCTTGGTGCCGGCACCCATGCCGGTGCGCTGATATGGGGACTGTATGGTCTGGGCGCTATCGCGGGCCCCGTACTGTATGGGCTGCTGGCCGACCACTTGGGCGCACGGGCGGGCATTCGGATCGTGCTCTTCGCACAGTTGGTCGCAATGGGTGCATTGATTGAAAGCCATGACCTGCGACTGCTTGGCGCGGCAGCATTGCTGATCGGCTCTTTCCCGCCTGGCATTGTCCCGCTGGCACTTGCCAGGGTGCACAGCCTGGTCGAGGGGCATACATGGCAGAATGCGACCTGGAGCCGCGCCACGGTTTCGTTCGCGAGTTTCCAGGCAATCGCCGGATACGGATATTCAGCCCTGTTCGCGAGCAGCGATGGCCACTACGGCGTGCTGTTCAGCGTCGCGGCTGCTGCACTGGTCCTGGCGCTGCTGCTGGAGCTGATTCTAAAAAGCGAATCCCGAACAGCCGCCGTCCAGGCCATTTAAGAACAAAGCCCGCGTGCGCGGGCTTTGCTGCACTTAAAAGTCCCGCTTGTAGAAGATGTCCAGCGAGCTTGCCAGCCCGCTGGCCGCTTCGAGATAGACCTTCTTGCTCAGCTTGTAGCGCAACGCGATGGTGTTGGCTGGCTCGAACACCCCTACCCCATAACGCAGGCTCAGTCGCTCGGTCAGGTTACCACTGGCCACGACGCTGGTGGCGTTGCCCGACCCCTCGGTATCGAGTTGGAAATCGTCAATGCCAAGGCTCGATGCCAGGCTGCCGGTGATCCCGGCGCTGCCTGCCAGCCCAAGGCCCAGGGCAGCCTCGGCCAACATGTTACTGTCCTCGCCCGAGGCGCCCAACGGGCGGCCCAGCACCAGATAGGACAACGCTTGTTCCTGGCTCATCGCCGGTTCCGAGAACACCTGGGTGGTCGGTTGCTCGGCGCTGCCACTGAGGCGGATACCGGCAATCACATCGTCGACTTTGCGGATCGCCTCGATGTCCAGGTACGGCTGGTCGATGGGCCCTGCGAACAGCAAGCGCGCACGACGAATGGTCAGGCGCTGGCCATAGGCACGGTAACGGCCATCGGCCAGGCTCAGTTCGCCACGGGTGTCCAGGTTATCGCCGATGTGTACATGCCCCAACAGGTTGGCGGAGAGGCCGAAGCCGCTGAACGAGAGCTTGTCGCGTCCCACTTCTACGTCGATGTCCATGGCCACGGCCATGGGCGCCTTGCCCTCTTCGGTCTGGTGGCCGACGATGACGGTGTCGTCCGACACCTTCACCGTCGACGGTGGCAGCTCGCGCACGGTGATGTTGCCCTTGGGCACCAACACTTTGCCAGTGACCGACAGTTTGTCGTCGACCAGGCGCAGACTGAGGTCTGGCGCGACTTCCAGTTCTGCATACGGCTCGACCGTGACAGGCAATTGCTGACCCTGTAGGCGCACGTCCATGCCCAGGGCCTGGCCCCAGGTCAGGTGCCCGGAAAGTTGCCCGCGACCCGCCGCCCCGCTGCGCCAGTCGCCATTGAGTTGCACCCGTTCACCGGCGATCTGCGCTTGCAACGACAAGCCCTGCAAACTCACCGGCAGCTCGGCTCCGCTCACCTCGCCCCCGCTGAGCACCACGTCGCCATTGACCTGCGGTGCCAACAGGGTGCCGGAGAGCCGGCCACTGCCGTTCAACTGCCCGGCCAGCCGCTCGACCATGGGCACGAACGGTCGGGCGACCGAGAGGTCCAGGCCCGCCAGGCGGAAGTCACCCGACAGCGGTTTGTCCTTGCCCAACGGATCGAGGCGCGTGGTGACGTTGAGCTCGCCCAGTCGCTCGCCACGAAAATCCAGGCGGGTGTCGACCCGTCGCGGCGCCAGGGTGCTGTCCAGCCGCAGGGCCTGGTACGGGAAGTCGATCCAACGGCCGTTGTCGCGTACACGCAGGGTGCCGCCACTGGCGTCGATAACGATCTTGCCCTTGGGGCCGCTGGCGGGAACATCCAGATTGACGTCGGCATTGAGCAGCCCCTGCCAGGCAAAGTCCTTGGGCAACCACTGGGCCAGGCTCTCCAGCGGGAACTGCTTGAGGTGGTAACGCAGGCGCGGCTCAGGTGCCAGGCGCTGGTCGTCACCGCACAGGCTGGCCTGGCCGGAACGCCAGCAATGGGCGCCAAAGTCCAGTTGGCCGCTGGCCAGACGCTGCAAACGTGCCGGCCCTTGCAGTTGCCAATCCTGACCACCGGCCTGGATCCGTCCGCTGGCCAGTCGGCCGCGCCAGTCGCCCTTGTTCAACTGGCCATCCAGACCCAAGTCGAGTTTCAGCTGCGGGCCATCCAAAGCCAGGGTCAGTGCCTGCTGCCGGATGTCGCCCTTGCCATTGGCCTGGAGCGTGCCGAGGGATGTTTCGCCCAGACGAATACCGCTGGCCTTGAGCTCGATCAGGCCGCGCTGGGCGTTATCCAGACGAGCATCCAGGTCCAGGCGCTGGATCCGGTTCTCGGCCTGGACCAGTTGCTGACCCTGCAGGTCCAGCGTGCCTTGGGGCGCCTTGAGTGTTCCGCTGATGTCCAGCCGGCCTTTGGCCTGCCCTTGCAGCCTTGGCCAAAGCTGGCCCAGGCGCGGCAGGTCAAGGTCCACCCGCCCGGCCAGGCGCTGCTGCATACTGCCGCTGCCGGTGATGCGGTTGTCCCCCAGCTGCACGGCCAAGGCGCCCAATGTCCAGCTCTGGGCAGCGCCCTGGGCCTCTACCTTGAGCACCGCCGGCTGACCACGCAGGCGCCCCTTTAGATCCAACTGGGCATTGAGGGTGAGTTGCTCGCCTTTGAACTCACCCTTGCTGCGCAACGGCCCCGCCAGGGTACCGGGTAGCTCGGCGAGCCAGTAAGCGGGATCGAGCGCCGACAGCTGCAGGTCGACATCCCACGCCAGTGTGTCGGCGAAACGCACGGCAACATTGCCGCTCGCCTTGCCCTGGCCTGCCACCAGCGCCAGTTGCGGCAACCGAACCTGGCCCAGGTCGCCTTCGAACGGGCTGGCCAACGTGAAGGCACCTGCCGGGCCGTCGAGTTCACCCTTGAACGTACCTTGGTAACTGCCATCGCGGTAATGCACCTGGGCATCGAGGCGCTTGAGGCTGACTTCAGGCGGGGTTTCCAAGGGGTACAGGCGCAGCCAGGGGAAGTCCAGCCAATCCAATTGGGCATCGGCCTGCAGGGCGTTCTGCCAATCGGCGGTGGCACTTAGCTTCAACCGCTGGGTTTCACTGGCGCTCAGGTCCAAAGCATCGAGTCTTGCCCCCTTGGCATCCACACGCCCCGCCAGCACCAGCGACACGGGGGCTTGTTCGGCAGGCAAACTGGCCGAGCCAGTCAGCTGATAACCCTTTAGCAAGTCACCCTCGGCGTCCAGCTTGAGCTGGTTGAGTTGCACGGTGTCCGGAAGCGCAGCTGCGGGCTTGAACGCTTCGGAACGGACGTGCAGCTTGGCCGGCAGGTGCTCGGCAAGGGCCTGCAGCTCACCGGTCAACCGGGCATTGAGATAACCGGTGCTGCTCGCATCCAGTTCGAGGGTTCGCTGCAAATCCCCCTTGGCGGTCACGGCCAGTTGCCAGGCCTGACCTTCCACGGCTGGCAGCTGTAGCTGGCCATCGAGTTGCAGCGGCCAATCGCCTTCGGGCAAGAGATTACCCTGCAACGCCAGGTGCAGATCGTCCCGATGCACTTGCAGGCGGTCGATGCGAAGCCCAGTGGTCGTCCAGTGCGCCGCCAGTTGCAGGTCGCCCAACAGATCATTGCCGTCGAGTCGCAACTGCCCGACCTCGACCGTACCCACTTCGATCCCGATCGGCAGGCGCAACACCGGCAGCTGCACAGGGCTGGTGTCAGCAGGCGCGTAGCTGGGCGCAAAGGCCATGTCGACCCGCTGGGCCTTGAGCCGGTCGATGCACAAGGTGGCACGCAACAGGCAAGCAGGCGACCAGGACAGCACCGGCTCCTGGAGCTCGACACGGTTACCGCCATCTGCCCAGACAATCTGACGGGCCTGCCAACTGCCACCCAGGCGCCCCTGGAACTCAGTGACTTCGAGCCCAGGCACCTGACCCAGCAGCCAGCGCCCGACAGCTTCGCTAGCCAGTATCGCGCCGAGCGCCAAGGCCACTAATAGCACGATGGCCAGCAGGCTCAGCCCAAGGGTTCTCAACACACGCATCACAGCTCAGGCCCCATGGAAAAGTGCAGGCGGAAACCGCCATCGTCATCGAGCGCCCTGGCCAGGTCCAGACGCAGCGGCCCGACCGGCGATACCCAACGCACACCGATGCCGACCCCGGTCTTGAGGCTGGGCAGTTCAAGCGTATTGAACGCGTTGCCTTGGTCGACGAAGGTCGCAACGCGCCACTTCTCGGCCAACGAATACTGGTACTCGGCGCTGGCGGCCACCAGGTAGCGCCCCCCGATCCGGTCGCCGTCGCTGTTCTTCGGCGACAAGCTCTGGTAGTCGTAGCCGCGCACGCTCTGGTCGCCACCGGCGAAGAAACGGAGTGACGGCGGAATGTTGTTCTTGTAACCATTGGTGGCACTGCCGCCGAACTGCACACGGCCCAGGAAACGGTGGTTGTGGCCAAGCGTCGTCAGGCCTTTCAACAGGACATTGCCATGCAGCAGGTTGGTGTCCGAAACCAGCCCCTCCTTGGCCGCCTGAACATCGAACTGCAGGCGGTAGCCGCTGTGCGGGTCGATGCGGTTGTCGCTGCGCAGATACGAAAAACTCACGCCTGGCATCAGCAGGTTGCTAAGGCCCGAGTCGTCGCCCAGGCGGTACTCCTCGCGCTGGTACTTGAGCGAGATGACCCGCTGCCAACCACTGGGCAGCTTGCTGTGCCATTCCGGGCCGACGGTCAACAGCTTGCTGAGGGTGTCGGTTCCGGCGAGCTCTTCGTTCTGATAGCCACCGGCGAACCGCAGTTTGTCGGTCAGCGGAGGGTCCAGGGGAATGTCGTACCAAAGGCCGACGTTCTGCCGCGGGGCCGATAGTTCGGTTTCCCAGCCGTAGCTGTGCCCTTGTGGGTTGACCCAGTGGCGGGTCCAGTTGGCCTTGCCACGCGGACCAACGTCGGTCGAGAAACCCAGGCCCAGGCCCATGGTGCGCGGTTTGCGGGTTTGCAGATGGACGTCCACCGGGATGTCTTCGCCCACGGCGGCAGTGGGCGCCGCGTCGACCCGCACGCCTTCGAAGTAGCCGCTGGACTGCAAGTCGTTGTTGAGCTCGGCCACCAGTTCCGAATCGTAGGGGGTGCCAGGCTTGAACGAAACCATGCGTTGCAGCAGTTCTTCATCCAGTGGCGTGTCGCCACCGAACGTGACCGCGCCCAGGCGGTAGCGTGGGCCGCTCTGGTACACCAGCTCGATGTCGGCCACCCCGGCCTGGGGGTCCACTGCCAGACGCTGGCGAGTGAACCGACCGCTGAAGAATCCATAGCGCGAGGCCTGGTTCTGGATCAGCCGCTTGGCATCCTCGTAGTGGCCGTGGTTAAGCGGCTCGCCCGGACGCAGCGCACGACCGTCCGGTATGCGAAACGCCTTCATCTCACTGGCTGGCCCTTCGATGCGCACCGTCACGTTGCGCAGGCGCACCGGTTCGCCGGGTTCAATGCGGATGATCAATTGCGGGTGTTCGTCGGCCTTGGCTGCGGGCTTGACCTCAGTGTCGATCTGCGCCTGATAGTAGCCCAGTGCCTGCGCAGCCTTGCGCGCCTGCTCCTGCGCCCCGCGACTGAAGCGCAGCAGCGCTTCCTCGTCGCGGTCACCCAGATTACCGATATAGCCTTCGACATTGGCCTTGAGCGCTTTATTGGCCGGCTTGACCTTCACCAGCAACTCGCTCTGGCCCCATGCTGCGAAACTGGCGGCCCAGAAAATAAGGCCCCAGGTGAATCTTCCTGAATACGTCATGCGGCGCATGCTACCAGAGCCGGGCCCTCATGGGAGGCGTTCAGGCCTCCGTCATTCTTGATGACACAGGATTGGGATGAAAGAACACCCTTTCCCGGATTGGTCCTACAGCTACCTCGCCGATCTCTTCGTACCCCTGGCGTTGGTAGAACGCCAGATAATGCTCATTGCCCGTATCCAGCACCACCCCTTGGGTGTTTGGGTCTTCCGCGCACCAGTCGTGCACGGCCTGGAGCAATTGTTCACCGTAGTGCCGGCCCTGAAATTGCGGATGGACCCCCAGCAAAGGCAGCACATGCACCCTGGCGCCCGGCAGGCAACTGGCCAATGCGGCCTGGTATTCCATGTAGCGGCGCGTGCAGCGCAAGCCAGTGCCCAACATCATGCGCAGGCGCCAGGCCCAGCTGTCGGCCACCCCCAACCGTCGTTGCGGCGGCACGATCAGTGCCAAGGCGATCAGGCGGTCATCCAGCAAAAGGCCAATGGCGGGCAATTGCAAATAGAAGTGCTGGCGCACCCACTCACGCACCATCACCCGCAGGCGCCTTTCGTAGCCAGGCCGCTGGCCCTCGAACACATAGCCGAACGTCGGTTCGTGGCGATAGGCGTGGTACAGCAGCGAGCGCACCTCACGGCTATAGCCCTCATCGAGCATACAGACACGGGCCTTGGCTTCAGTGGTTTCGGGCATCGCGGGCGGTCCTCCTGGAAAGGTCATTCAGTGCCTTGGAGGTGCCTGGACGCACATCGTTCACCCCCTCCAGCACGTTAGCAGCGCCACCCCAAGGCTGCCACGCTGGTGGAGACGGCCGATGTCGGCTAGCATCCGGCCTTTTACCAGGATTGTCTTTCGATGAAGATCGTCTGTTTCAACATCAACGGCCTGCGTGCCCGCCCGCATCAGCTGGCGGCGCTGATCGAAAAGCACCAGCCGGACGTGATCGGCCTGCAGGAAACCAAGGTCAGCGACGATCAGTTCCCTCTGGCCGAGGTCCAGGCACTGGGCTACCACGTGCACTTCCATGGCCAGAAAGGCCACTACGGCGTCGCCCTGCTATCGCGCCAGGCGCCTCTTAGCCTGTTCAAAGGCTTTGCCACCGACGAAGAAGATGCCCAGCGCCGTTTCATCTGGGGCTCCTTCGCCGATGCCAACGGCACCCCGATCACTATCATGAACGGCTACTTCCCCCAAGGCGAAAGCCGCGACCACCCCACCAAGTTCCCGGCCAAACAGCGCTTCTACAGCGACTTGCAGGCCCTGCTCGAAGGGCAGTTCCACAATCACGAGCCGGTGCTGGTGATGGGCGACATGAACATCTCGCCCCAGGACTGCGATATCGGGATCGGCCCGGACAACGCCAAGCGCTGGCTGAAGACCGGCAAATGCAGCTTCCTGCCTGAAGAGCGGGAATGGATGGAGCGCCTGAAGGGCTGGGGCCTGGTGGACAGCTTCCGTCACTTGTATCCGGAAGTGAACGACCGCTTCAGCTGGTTCGACTACCGCAGCCGCGGCTTCGAGGACGAGCCCAAGCGCGGACTGCGCATCGACCTGATCATGGCCTCGCAAGCCCTGGTGCCGCGCCTGAAGGCCGCAGGGGTGGATTACGAGCTGCGTGGCATGGAAAAGCCCTCGGACCATGCGCCGATCTGGCTGGAATTGAGCTGAAACGAATCGCCGGCAAGCCAGCCTCTACGAAGTCGTCGTACGCTCCGTAGAGCCGGCTTGTCCGCGATCGGACCGACTACAGGCCCAAGCGCAGCGCCTCGCCAACACCGGCGCCGCGCACATCGTCCGCCGCACTGACCAGTGCGAAGTTGTACGCCCCATGGGACCAGTAGCGTGCCTCCAACCGCCCATCCGTGCGCTGCCCCTGCGGCATGCGCGCGAAGCGTTCGCCCGGCGAGCGCAGAAACAGACTGATGCGTTGCCCTTCACGGTCCTGGAATACCAGCAAAGCCGCCGGCCCCTGCTCGTTGCTGAGCAGTCGTGCCCCCACCGGCTTGAAGCCGTATCCCGCGAGGTCTGGCAACTGCCCTACCCGACTGAAATGCCGCTCCAGCCAGTCGCGCAACTGTGCCGGGTCGCTGGCCTGGATATCCAGCGCTTCGCTGGCAGCGAACAGGCGATGGGCCTGCACGGCATCGGCCATGGGCAGGCCAGCGTCCGCCAACGTGGCGTCCCGTGCCTGCCAGCCAACCAATCCACCCACTCCCACGGCCAGCAGCAACACCGCAGCCGACGCCCAGCGGCGCTGCCTGCGATGACGCAAGCGTTGCTGCAGCCTGCCCACATCCAACTGTGACGAGCCTGGCTGCTCGCCGAAACCTGCCAATGCCGCCCGCAAACGCCGGGCATCGCTTCGCCAGGCCTCGACCCTTTGCGCTTCCAACGGGTTGGCCGCCAACCAGGCTTGCACTTCGGCTCGCCGTGAGGGCTCCAGACGGTCATCGACGTAGGCATGCAGCTCATGTTCACTGGGAATAAGGCGCGTCATTTCAGTCTCCGCAAGGCCGGGGGCTGCGGGTTGCCCTCGGTCAGTTCACGCAACGCGGCACGGGCGCGCGACAGGCGCGACATCACGGTACCGATGGGAATCCCTAGGGCGTGGGCGGCCTCCTTGTAGCTCAGGCCCTCGACGCTGACCAGCAACAACAGGGCGCGCTGCTCGTCCGACAATCGCGCGAAGGCCTGCAAGTCCGCCTGGGCCAGGATGATGCGTTCGATATCGCCGCCAACCGGCTCTTCCTGCGCCTCGGCGCGCCCAAACCAGGACAGCCAACGCGCATGCAGGCGGTCACGGCGCTTGCCATCGAGAAACTGCCGATAAAGGATGGTGAACAGCCAGGCGCGCAGGCTGTCGGCGTCACGCTGCTGACTGCTGCGGCTGAGGGCACGCTCGACGGTCGCCTGGACCAGGTCGTCGGCGCTGCCAGACTCGCGCGTCAGCCAGATGGCAAAGCGGCGCAGACGCTGCAGCAGCTCGCGCCATTGGTGTTCGTCCAAATCATGCATGGAAGTCATCCGGCCCCTGGGATGGTCAGTGTAGAGGGCAGACGCCCGGCCACAAAATTTATTCCCTCGCAGGGAATAACCGCCTTCCTGCCCCGTCGTACCGGCACCTCAACTGCACCGGACGATGACCATGAACTCACCCTTGCACGGCCCCGCCAAGCACCTGCGGCTGGCCGCCATAGGCGCCATCATGCTGGCCATGGGCGCGGGTTTCGCCTATGCCGCTGGCTGGATCGGCGGCCCAACAGTGACCCCGCAGCGCATCATAGATACCTTCGAGGCCCAGGCTGGCCATTACCCCGGCTACCGCAAGAACCATGCGAAAGGCCTGTGTGTCAGCGGTTACTTCCAGGCCAGCGGCCAGGCGGCGACGCTGTCGACGGCGCGGGTGTTCAGCCAGGCGCGGGTACCGGTCATCGGCCGGTTCGCCATTGGGGGGGCCAATCCGTTCGCACCGGACACCGCGGTGCCCGTGCGCAGTCTGGCGCTGCAACTGAGTACCGATGACGGCCAGCTCTGGCGTACCGGTATGAACAACCCTCCCGTGCTGGCGGTGAGCACGCCGCAGGCGTTCTATGAACAGGTGCTGGCCAGCGCGCCTGACCCTGCCACCGGCAAGCCTGACCCGGCAAGGCTACAAGCATTCTTCGCCGCCCATCCGGAAAGCGCGGCGTTCCGCCAATGGGCCGCCAGCTATACCCCGAGCGACAGCTTCGCCAGCACCCAATACCACAGCATCAATGCCTTTCGCCTGATCGACGGCGATGGCAAGGCTCACCCGGTGCGCTGGCAATTGGAGCCACAGACCCACTTCGCCGCGCTCCCAGGCAAGGTCGATGACAAACAATTCCTGCAACATGACCTGCAACAACGCCTGGCCCAGGGCCCGTTGCGCTGGACCTTGCGCCTGGTGCTGGCCGAGGCCGGCGACGCCGTGGACGACCCGGCCCAGCCCTGGCCTGCGCAACGGCGCCGAGTGGACGCTGGCACCTTGGTGATCGAACGAGTGGACGCCCCTGAACAAGGTGCCTGCCGCGACCTGAACTTCGACCCGCTGATTCTCCCCCGTGGCATCGAACCTTCCGCCGACCCGATCCTCGCCGCCCGCTCGGCGGCCTATTCGGAGTCTTTCAATCGCCGCAGCCGCGAATCGCTCAGCACCGGAGCCCGCCCATGAAACCTGAAGCTTTCCACCCCCTGGCCCGCTCGCTGCACTGGCTGATGGCAGTGTTGATCCTGGCCATGCTGTTCATCGGCGTGAGCATGGTCGCCGACCTGTCAACCCGCCACCCGATGCTGGTCGAGCTGCACAAGGCCACCGGCCTGGCGCTGCTGGTACTGGTGCTGCTGCGTATCGGCGTGCGCCTGACCCGACCTCATCCGCCCCTGCCCGACGACTTGCCGACTGTGCAACGGTTCGCTGCCGGCGCCTCGCACCTGCTGCTCTATGCCCTGATGCTGGCCATGCCGCTGCTGGGCTGGGCAATGCTGTCGGCGGGCGGTTACCCTCGACCGCTGCAGCTACCGGCCATCGCCCCACACGACCTGCAACTGTACGCCGTACTGCGCCAAGCCCATGGCTGGGCCGGGTACCTGTTGTTCGCCACTGTCCTGCTGCACCTGGGTGCAGCGTTGATGCACGCACTGGTGCGCCGGGACGGCGTGTTGCGTAGCATGTGGCCAGGCCCCCTGCGCCGCGGCGAATGACAGCGTGCGGTCCAGGCCGGTTCGACAACCGATGAGTGCTCTTAATAAGATCGCCCTTTAACGCTGAAACTGCCTGGACTGCCCGATGACTGCTGCAAAGGATCCTGCCACCCTGGGTGTCACACGCACCCTCGACCTGCGCCCCCTGCTGCTGGCCAACATGGCCTGCACCATGTCGATGATGGCCTTCGTGGCCTTGATCGGGCCAATTGCCCGGCTGCTGGGGATGGCGACCTGGCAGGCCGGGGCAGCCGTGACCGTGGCCGGCGTGGTCTGGGTGCTGCTGGCACGCCCCTGGGGGCGCGCGGCCGACCGCCTCGGACGCCGACGCATCCTGCTGCTAGGCAGTGCGGGCTTTACCCTGGCCTACTGGTCATTGTGCCTGTTCGTCGAAGGCGCCTTGCGCTGGCTGCCAGACGCCACCTTGGCGTTCGTCGGTCTGATGCTGGCTCGCGGGCTGATCGGCGCGTTCTACGCGGCCCTGCCGGTGGCCGGCAATGCGCTGATCGCCGACCATGTCGAACCGCAACGTCGGGCCCGAGCCATAGCCTCCCTGGGCGCAGCCAATGCTGTGGGGCTGGTACTGGGCCCGGCGATTGCCGCGCTGTTGGCACGCCACAGTCTGAGCCTGCCGTTTCACATCATGTCCTTGCTACCGGCCACCGCGTTCATCGTGTTGCTGTTCAAGCTAAAGCCGCAACCGTTGGCCCACAGCCATGCGCCGAGCCCGGTGCGCCTGACCGACCCGCGCCTGCGCCGCCCCCTGCTGGTGGCCTTCAGCGCCATGCTCAGCGTCACCGTTTCGCAGATCATCGTCGGTTTCTTCGCCCTCGACCGTTTGCACCTGCCGCCGACCGAGGCAGCCCAGGCAGCCGGCATCGCCTTGACTACGGTCGGGGTGGCACTGATCCTGTCGCAGATCGCCCTGCGCCAGCTGGAATGGCCACCGCTGAAGATGATACGGGTTGGCGCCAGCGTCTCGGCGCTGGGCTTTGCCGGCGGCGCTCTGGCCACGAGCGCGCCCTGGCTCTGGGGTTGCTACTTCGTCGCCGCCGCGGGCATGGGCTTTGTGTTCCCGTCCTTTTCCGCGCTGGCCGCCAATGCCATGCACGCGTCGGAACAAGGCGCCACGGCCGGCTCCGTCGGCGCGGCGCAGGGGATGGGCGCGGTGATAGGGCCACTGGCTGGCACCTTGGTCTACGCGCTGGATCCACGCCTGCCATTCCTTGCGGTTGCCCTGTTGTTGCTGCTGGTCGGGCTGTGGCCAATGCCCCGCGACCAACGCACCTGACAAGCACTGCGCGCAAGGCTTCAGAGTGTGCTTTAATGCGTCGCCCATTATTTTTTACACCTCTGATTACAAGGCGGCTATGGACACGGGGACACGACTCAAACTGGTGCGTGAACGCAACAACCTCTCCCAACGGGAGCTGGCCCGTCGCAGCGGCCTGACCAACTCGACGATTTCGCAGATCGAGCAAAACCGCGTCAGCCCTTCGGTCAGTTCCCTGAAAAAACTGCTCGAGGGGATCCCGATGACCTTGGCGGAGTTCTTCAGCTTCGACGAGCCGGTGCGGGAAGAGCGCTTCGTGTTCCGCGCCAACGAGCAGCCTGACCTGGGCCGCAACGGCCTGCGCATGCTGCTGGTCGGTGCGAGCGTCGAAGCCCGCCAGATGCGTATGCTGCGCGAGCTGTATGCACCAGGCGCCGACTCCGGCGAGCCGATCGTTCATGCCGAGGGCGAAGAATGCGGGCTGGTCACCCGGGGCACGGTCGAATTGTGGGTCGATGGCCAGGTCAGCGTGCTCAACTCCGGCGATGGCTACTACATCCCCACTACCCTGCCGCACAGTTTCAAGAACATCGGTCCGGACGAGGCCGAAATCATCAGCGCCAACACGCCGGCCAACTTCTGACCGTGCCTGAACCCGGCCAGCGCTTGCACTCCCGGGCCGTTTACCAGTGCCTGCGCGAGACGGCCCTCGGCGTTCACTCGCTGCAGGTTCGCGCCCGTGATGGGCATGGGCTGGTCGAAGTGGACATCGACGGCTGGCAGCTGACCCTGGCCGTGGATGCCGAAGGCCTGGCCCATTGCGTGCGCTGCCAGTCCCCCGAGGGCCTGCAGGCCGATCTGGAAGACTGGCAACGCTACGGCAGCAACCCCACCGACCTGCTCAGTCTCTGGGAGCGTACCCAGCTCGAGAAACTGCTGGCTGGCTAGCGCAACGCCCCTTCGACGAAGTCCAGGCGATCCTGCCCGAAGAACATCTGCCCATCGACAAAGAACGTCGGCGCACCGAACACCCCACGCGCCACTGCTTCTTCGGTCACCTGCTTGAGCGTCGCCTTGACCTGTGGCTCGGCGGCCAAGGCCTGGAACGCGGCAGGGTCGAAACCTGCCTGGCGCAAGGTAACGTCCAGCACTGCAGCATCCCCCAGGTTCAACTGCTTCGCCCACAGGCCGGTGAACAGCACGTCGAGCAACGTTTCGAAGCGCTCGGGTGCCAGCAATTGCGTGCCGGTCAAGCCGCGCATCAGGCTCAGGGTGTTGATCGGAAAGCCCGGGGGCATGGCGAACGGCACGCCATAGCGCGCAGCGAAGCGCCCCAGGTCGGTGAACATGTAGCGCCCCTTGGCCGGGATCATGGCGGGTGAAGCATTACCGGTCGCCTGGAACACACCGCCCAGCAACAAGGGTCGGTAGCGAAGCTCGGCGCCGTGGCGGTCGCAGATACCCGCCACTTGGGTCCAGGCCAGATAGCTGGCCGGGCTGCCCAGATCGAAGAAAAACTCGACAGTCTTGCCCATTGAAAGCTCCTTGTTCGACATAGGGGTCACCAGCGCTCCATCCATGGTCGCAGATCCAGCTCGAAGGTCCAGGCGTCCCGTGGCTGGACATGCAGGAACCAGTAGCTGTCGGCGATATGTGCCGGGTCGAGGATACCGTCCTGGTCCTTGAGGGCGTAGCGCTCGGGGAAGCTGTCGCGAATGAAGGCGGTGTCGATGGCCCCATCGACCACCACATGGGCGACGTGAATGTTTCGCGGGCCCAGTTCACGGGCCATGCTCTGGGCCAACGCGCGCAAGGCATGCTTGGCCCCGGCGAAGGCGGCGAACCCGGCAGCGCCTCGGGTGCCAGCCGTGGCACCGGTGAAGAGGATCGTGCCGCGCTCGCGCATCACCATCCGCCGGGCAACCGCCTGTGCGGTCAGGAAGCCGGCGAAGCAGGCCATTTCCCAGATCTTGAAATACTTGCGGGGCGTTTCCTCGAGAATGCTGCACGGCACATTGGCGCCGATATTGAAGACAAACGCCTCGATCGGGCCAATGTCGCGCTCGATGGTCTCGATCAGCTGCGTCACCTCTTCTTCCTTGCGGGCATCGGAGCCAAAACCATGGGCCTGGCCGCCCGTAGCGCGGATCTCGTCCACCAGGGGTTGCAGCTTCTCGGCCTGGCGTCGTGTGACGCAGGCGGTGTACCCCTCGCGGGCGAAACGCTTGGCAATTTCCCCTCCGGTGGCATCGCCGGCACCGATCACCAGCACTACTTTTTGTTGTTCTGTCACGACCCGCCTCCATTAGTGAACGATCACTTAGTAAACGAACGCTATGTTATGATCGCCCCCATCGTCAAGTCAGGGCGCGAGGGGGTTTCGGATGCGCTATTCCACCGAACACAAGCAACAAACGCGAGAAAGACTGCTGGCCAGCAGCGGCGCGCTGGCCAAGCGTGGCGGCTTCTCCAGCACCGGCGTGGCCGGGCTGATGAAGGCCATTGGCCTGACCGGCGGCGCCTTCTACAACCACTTTCCATCCAAGGACGATTTGTTCACCGAAGTGGTCCGCCAGGAGTTGTGCAACAGCCCACTGGCCCGCCTGGCCAATCGAAGCACCAGCAAGGCACGCCTGGCACGCTGTCTTGAGCAATACCTGAGCCTGGCTCACCTGCACAATCCCGAGGGTGGTTGCCCGTTGCCCCCGCTAGGTGTTGAAATCGCTCGGGCCGAGCCACAGGTGCGCGAGGAAGCCGAGCATTGGCTGGTAGCCCTGCATGATGCGTGGAGCGAAACGCTGCAAGACCCGCAACTGGCCTGGGTGCTGATCAGCCAGTGCGTGGGCGCCCTGGTGGTCGGGCGCATGATGGTCAGCGAACACGTGCAAACCCAGGTGCTGGATGCCAACCGTACCTTCGTCGACAAGGCCTTGAATGAAGCTCTCTAGTCTTTTGCTTGGCCTTGTGCTGTCTGCCCCCGCATTCGCCGAACAAGCCTGCCCTCCTGGGCAATACCAGGTGTGCCTGATGGGATGCTTCTGCGCGCCGATCGACCCCGGCCAGGCCGGGCAGATTCTCAAGGACGTCGAGGTCGTCGCCTCCAGCAGCCTGGTGTTCGCCCTGCAGCAGGCCCGCGACGAAGCCACGGCCAGCGGCACACAGCCCATTCCGCTGCATATCCGGGTACAACTGGAACCCTGGTACGATTTCGCCGTGCTCGACGCCGCACGTTACCGGGTCGGCGACGAGCAACAGGTGAGCGCCGCCAATGCCCTGCTGCAGAACCCTGACGTGAATGCGGTCACGCTCATCGACACCATCATATTCCGCCACGCGACCGATGCCGAGGACAACGTGGCGCTGTGGGCGCATGAACTCAAGCACGTTCAGCAGTATCAGCAATTGGGCGTGGAAGAGTTCGCGCGGCGCTACACCCGAAATTACGAGGAGCTGGAAGCGCCGGCTTACAAGATCGAGGCTCAGGTGAATAAGACCCTGCGCCAGCGAGGCTCGGGTCAGGCGCGCTAGCCGTTGGTGACAACCTCACCCGCTTCATCGCGACTGGCGTAGCGCTGCGCCAGTACCGCGCAGACCATCAGTTGGATTTGGTGGAATAACATCAACGGTAAAATCATCGCCCCGATACCGCTGCCTACGAACAGCACCTGCGCCATGGGCACACCGGTGGCCAGGCTCTTCTTCGAACCTGCGAACAGAATGGTGATGCGATCCTCGAGGTTGAACTCCAGCACCTTGCCCAGCATATGGGTGCCCAGGAGCACCACGGCCAGCAGGATGGCGCACACCGCGAACAACCCTGCCAGGTGCTGCGAGGAAACGGTGTGCCACAAACCCGTGACCACGGCCTCGCTGAATGCGGTGTAGACCACCAGTAGAATCGAACCTTGGTCGACCAGCTTGAGCCAGCGTGCATTGCGCTTGACCCAGTTGCCGATCCAGCGGCGGGCAACCTGGCCGGCCAGGAACGGCACCAGCAACTGAAGAGTGATCTTCAGCACCGCGTCCAGGCCCGAACCGGTATCGCCACTGGCACCCAGCAACATCATCACCAGCAACGGCGTGAGAAAAATACCCAGCAGACTGGAAGCCGCCGCGCTGCAGATGGCTGCTGGCACGTTACCGCGGGCCAGCGAGGTAAAGGCGATGGCCGACTGCACCGTGGCCGGCAACGCGCACAAATACAGCACGCCCAGGTACAACTCGTTGCCCACCAGCGGCACGAACAACGGCTTGAAGGCCATCCCCAGCAAAGGAAACAGCACGAAGGTGCAGGAGAATACCAACAGGTGCAGACGCCAGTGGCCGGCACCGGCAATGATGGCCTCACGCGACAATTTGGCGCCATGCAGGAAGAACAGCAGGCCGATGGCCAGGTTGGTCAACCAGCCAAAGTACAACGCCCCATCACCCGAGCAGGGCAGCACGGTGGCAATGAACACCACACTGAGCAGCGCCAGGGTGAAATTGTCGAATAACATGCGCAAATACTTCATCACAGATTCCGTCTTGTTATTGTGCTGGGGCAGACGATAAGGTCTGGGCCTTTTTCCCGCTAACGCCGGAACCCCCGCCGGTATCGCTGAACGGACACTCCGTCGCACAGGACCCGCCCCCATGTCACGCTTTCTTCTTGCCACGCTGGCTACCGCTACTTCCCTCGCCTGGGTCCATGCCTCGGCCCACGCCGATGACACCCTGCAAGCACGGGTGACCCAGACCATCCGCCCGCTGATGCAGGCGTACGGGATCGCCGGCATGGCAGTGGGGGTCTACCACAAGGGCCAGGCGCATTACTTCAGCTTTGGCGTGGCCGACAAGGCAGCGGGCACACCGGTCAGCGCCGATACCCTGTTCGAGGTCGGTTCGCTGAGCAAGACCTACACGGCCACCCTCGCGGCCCTGGCCAGTGCCGAAGGCAAGCTGGACCTCGATGCGCCTGCCCGCCGCTACCAGCCCGCACTGGCCGGCACGTATCTGGGTGATGTCAGCGTGCTGGAGCTTGGTGCCTACAGCGCCGACTGCCTGCCCTTGCAGTTCCCCGACGATGTGCAGACGCCACGGCAGGTGCTGACGTTCTTCCGCCAGTGGAAACCGCACAGTGAGCGCGGCACTCAGCGCTGCTACTCGAACCCCAGCATTGGGCTGTTTGGCGATCTTGCAGCACGCGCCCAGCATCGGCCTTTCGACCCGTTGATGACCCAGGGGCTATTGCCGCGAATGGGTCTGGAGCACACCTATCTGAACGTCCCTCCCGAAGCGCGTAGCCTCTACGCCCAGGGTTATGACGCCCAGGACCAACCCGTTCGGGTCAACCCCGGCCCATATGCCGACCCGGCGTACGGCATCAAGACCAGCGCCACCGACCTGCTGCGTTACGTACGCCTGCACATGCAACCCTCCGCCTTGCCTCAACCCCTGCAGGAGGCCACCGCGATCACCCAGGCAGGTTACTTCCAGGTCGGCACAATGACTCAGGGCCTGGGCTGGGAGCGCTACCCCTACCCTGTCGACCTGCAGACCCTCGTCAATGGCAACAGCCCCAGGCTGATCCGCGAACCTCAGAGCACCCAACGCCTGAAGCCTGCCAGTCCCGCCTTGCGCAACGCCTGGTACAACAAGACCGGCTCCACCAATGGCTTTGGTGCCTACGCCGTATTCATTCCCTCCGAAGGCCAGGCCGTGGTGCTGCTAGCCAACCGCAACTACCCCAACGAGGCGCGGGTTCGGGCTGCATGGCAGATTCTGTCCGGCCTGTCGCATTGACCGGCGACACCCTTGAAAAGGCCCCGACAGGTGGATTGTCCGACAAGATGTAGTGAGAAAAAATATTCACTACAAAACGGTTGACGCCGTTCATCCGCCTTGGGCATGATGAGGCCGTCTCCCTGATCGGGAGCGGTGGCAAGGGTATTCCAGACGGCCTGCGCGGTAACGCAGGCCGTTCGTGGAGAGGGAACTGTCCAAAAGGCAGCGTGAGAAAGCCCCTGTTGCGATGCTGCTGTAGCAGCCGTGGTAGTGCGCTACACCGTGGTGGCGCCAACTGTGAAAATCACAATCAATAGGTAATGGGGGCTTTATGATGAACTTGAACAACAATCCCACGATCGACCAACTGTCCAAGCTGTTCGCCGCACGCAAGGACAGCCTCGACGATCACCTGCTGTGGGTCAGCCAGACCGGTGAGGTACGCCTCGACCGTCTGCCGCCAAACACCGTCGAAGATGAATTCGAAGCGCACCTGCCCAGCATGCGCGCACGCTTCAAGGTCTACCGCCGTGGCCAGGGCTACGTCGGCAAGAAGGCCGCCGCCGACACCGAGTTCGTAGGCCGCGTCCTGCAGACCCTGCAGGAGGAATGGCCCGCCGCCCGCGAGCGGCAGGCGATCAAGGTGATCGATTCGATCAACTGATCGAGCACGCCTCCTCATCAGCCCGGCCCGCAACGGCCGGGCTTTTTCATGCCTGTTAAACTGTCGGCCCCTGGACCTTGGAGCCCTTGATGAACACTCCCGCATTCGGCACCGGCGATGCCTCTTACCAGGCCGCAGGCGGTATCGATGGCCTGCGCCGCCTGGTCGATGACTTCTACCGCCTGATGGATGAAACACCGGCAGCCGCCAGCGTACGCCAGATGCACCCGGACGACCTGAGCGGCTCACGGGACAAACTGGCCTGTTTTCTCAGTGGTTGGTTGGGTGGCCCACGCCTGTACAGTGAACGCTACGGCTCGATCGCCATCCCATCGTTCCATGCGCAGTGGCCGATCGACGCACAGCACGCCAGCGTCTGGCTGACTTGCATGCGCGATGCCATTGCCCTGCAACGGTGGGACCCGGCGTTCTCCGACTACCTGCTACGTCAGTTGCACGTCCCTGCGCAACGCATCGTCCAGGCGTCTGAAGCCCGGCACGCTCAAGCTTGACGGCGTAGCACGGTGGTTGGCAGTGGCAGTGCACCTGTGGCCAGTGCTCGCGCGCGGTCCACACCCCACACCAGTGCGCGGGTCATGGTTTCGCCAGGCCGCGCTGGATAATACTCCTCAAGCAGCGCCTTGCCGTCCTGGGCATACAAGCCAAGGAACAGCTGCGTCGCACCCAGGCGCGACAGACGTACCTGAACATCGAGCGTGGTGCCATCGCTCAGCGCCTCGTCATGACAGCGGCTGTGCAGCTGGGCGTCAGCCCACTGCCAATAAGTCTCTTCCCTGATGCGCATGGAAAAACAATCCTCCTTTTCTGACATGCCGCGCAAGAAGACCACAAGCGCCGCGATCCGGCGAGCGCTACCCCTGGATACCATGAGCTGGATCAAGCAACCAAAACAAAAACCCCGCCGTTCGGCGGGGTCTTGGGTCAGCGTTACTTCTTCGCAGGTAGCCGGGGCGTGAAACGGCCCTTCTTGTAGCGCTGCAAATGCGCAGGCTTGAGCTGCTCTGACTCGTCCAGGGTCATGTTGGCAAAGCCCAGGCGAAACGACGACTGGCCGCACCATACCTGGCTGTTGATTGGGAATGCGTCGTTCGTGTCTTCGAAAAAGGACTCGCTCATGCCCCGTCTCCCTCAAGTGACGACCGCGTCGGCAGGTAGATGACATGCCCAGGAAAAACGCGGTCTGTTGAAGAAAGAGACTAGCCAGTCATTTGCAGACTGCCCGGGCAAAACATCCAAACCCGACCAGTGGCAAAAAGCCTTACCTCAACCGCACCGCCGTACCAGTGGCGAACACCACGACCATTCCGCCCTGCACCGAGGGCATGCTGATCTCGAAATCGACCCCCACCACTGCATCGGCTTGCAACTGCCGTGCCCGAGCCTTCAGTTCTTCGGTGGCCTGTTCGCGGGCCTCGCGCAATGCGCTTTCCAGGGTCTGCGAACGCCCCCCGAAGAAGTCCCGAAAGCGTGCGAAGAAATCGCGCACAAAGTTGATGCCCTGCACCGATTCAGAGCTGACTACCCCGAGGTACTCGGCAATCGGGCGGCCTTCGAGCTGGCTGGTGGTGGAAATGATCATGGGCGTGCTCCGTGGGCCTGGCAAAAGAGGCCCAGTCTAACAAAGCCCTCGCCCGCATTGCGGCGCTTGCCCGTTGCAACTGAACGCGGGTGTGTTTTCAGTTATTGCGCGCTGGCCGCCCTCAAGCGCTGCCCCAGCTTCGGCCCGAAGACATTGACCAGCAGCCCGGCCATCACCAGCAACGCGCCCCATCCCTGCACGGCGGTCAACCGTTCACCCAGCAACCACGCCGAGGAACTCAAGCCAATCACCGGAACCAGCAACGAGAACGGTGCCACCTTGCCCGCCGGGTAGCGCGACAGCAGCTTGCTCCAGAGGCTGTAGCCGAGCATGGTGGCGACAAAAGCCAGGTAAGCCAGGGCCAGAATCGAGCTCCAGCTGATGTTGGCCAATGCATGACCGATGCGCTCTGGCCCCTCCAGCCACCACGAAAGCGCCAGGAACGGCAATGGCGGAATCAACCCGCCCCAGATCACCAGCGCCACCAAGTCCACCGAGCCGAAGCGCCGGGTAATGATGTTACCCAGGCCCCACATGGCACCGCCGCACAATGTCAGCAGCAGCGCCACCATCGGCACGTGCCCGCTGTCCTCGCTGCCGATCAGCGCCAGGCCGCTCGCCGCCACCAGTAACCCGAGTACGCTGGCCAGGCGCAACCGCTCCCCCAGAAACAGCGCAGCGAAACCAAGGGTGAAGAACGCCTGGGATTGCAGCACCAGCGAAGCCAGCCCCGGTGGCATCCCGCTGTACATGGCCTGGAAGAGAAAAGCGAACTGGCCCAGGGAGATGGTCGCACCGTAGGCAATCAGCCAGCGCCAGGGCAGCTTCGGGCGCTTGACCAGCAATATGGCCGGAAACGCCACCAACACGAAGCGCAACGCCCCCAGCAACATCGGTGGCAGACCGTCGAGGCCAACCTTGATGACCACGAAGTTGACTCCCCACGCGATGATCACCACCAGGGCGATCAGCAGGTCCTTGAGCGGCATTGCGGCTTCCTTCTTCAGGCGTTCTAGACATATTTCGTTACAGCATAAAGGCATTTCTTCGGCAGGGACCAGCACAGTTGGCGGCCAGCCTTGCGCAACAGTGCCGCTGTTATGCTACCTGCCGCTGTCGAGGTTCAGGCCAGGGCGCCCTGTTTCGCATGCATCGGTTGCATTTGCCCTCGGCGCCCAACCCATGGCATAGATGCAAGTCTTTGCAGGTAGGAGATCCGCGCATGAGCAAGTCCCCTTACGTTCCGCCCAAGGTCTGGCGCAACGAGGCCGCTTCCGGCGGCCAGTTCGCCAGCATCAACCGCCCTGTCGCAGGCCCGACCCATGACAAGGACCTGCCGGTGGGCAAACACCCCCTTCAGCTTTACTCCCTGGCCACGCCCAACGGCGTCAAGGTCACCATCCTGCTCGAAGAATTGCTCGCCCTCGGCCACACCGGTGCCGAATACGACGCCTGGCTGATTCGCATCGGCGAAGGCGACCAGTTCTCCAGCGGCTTCGTGCAGGTCAACCCGAACTCGAAGATTCCCGCCCTGCTCGACCGCAGCGTCGAACCTGCGGTACGGGTGTTCGAGTCAGGCTCGATCCTGCTGTACCTGGCCGAAAAGTTTGGCGCTTTCCTGCCCAAGTCCCTTGCTGCCCGCACCGAAACCCTGAACTGGCTGTTCTGGCAGATGGGCGCGGCCCCCTACCTGGGCGGAGGGTTTGGCCACTTCTATGTGTATGCCCCGGAGAAATTCGAGTACGCCATCAACCGCTTCACCATGGAAGCCAAGCGCCAGCTCGACGTGCTGGACCGCCGCCTGGCCGAAAGCCGTTACCTGGGTGGCGATGAATACAGCATCGCCGATATCGCCGTATGGCCATGGTACGGCCAGCTGGTACGCGGCAACCTGTATGGCGCCGCAGAGTTCCTGGCGGTGGATGAGTACCCGAACGTTCAGCGCTGGGCCGAGCAGATCGCCGCACGCCCGGCGGTACAACGCGGCACACGGGTGAACCGCACCTGGGGCGACGAAGCCAGCCAGGTGGCGGAACGGCATTCGGCGACAGACCTGGCCTGAGTGCACCGGGCCGCTTGGCGGCCCCATCAATGCCCGCCTGCAAAAAACCATTTCTCCCGCGCAAACCTGCTTCCCCCGAAACCTTCTTGTACACTCCTCGCATTAGCCCCCACCTTGCACAATTTTTGGTGAAAGCATGATCGAGGTAACCGAGGTTTCCATTGCCGAGCTGCGCGATGCACTTGAGTCGGGCCGCACGACGGCGGTCGAGCTGGTCAAGGCCTATATGGCGCGTATCGACGCCTACGATGGAGCCAATACCGCCACTGCCCTGAACGCCGTGGTCGTGCGCAACCCAGACGCACTCAAGGAGGCCGAAGCGTCCGATGCGCGTCGCGCCAAGGGACAGACCCTGAGCCCGCTGGACGGCATTCCTTACACCGCCAAAGACAGCTACCTGGTCAAAGGCCTTACCGCCGCCTCCGGCAGTCCGGCCTTCAAGGACCTGGTCGCCCAGCGCGACGCCTTCACCATCGAGCGCCTGCGTGCGGCCGGTGCGGTGTGCCTGGGCAAGACCAACATGCCGCCCATGGCCAACGGCGGCATGCAGCGCGGCGTCTACGGCCGCGCCGAAAGCCCGTACAACGCCAACTACCTGACCGCACCGTTCGCGTCCGGCTCCTCCAATGGTGCCGGAACTGCCACCGCCGCCAGCTTCAGTGCCTTCGGCCTGGCCGAGGAAACCTGGTCCAGTGGTCGCGGCCCAGCCTCGAACAACGGCCTGTGCGCCTATACCCCCTCTCGCGGGGTGATTTCGGTCCGTGGCAACTGGCCACTGACCCCGACCATGGACGTGGTGGTGCCTTATGCACGGACCATGGCCGACCTGCTGGAAATTCTGGATGTAGTGGTCGCCGACGACGCCGACAAGCGTGGCGACCTGTGGCGCCTGCAACCTTGGGTACCGATTCCGGCGGCCTCGACCGTGCGTCCGACCTCGTACCTCGACCTGGCGGTGGATGCCAGCGCGCTCAAAGGCAAGCGTTTCGGCGTGCCTCGCATGTACATCAACGCCGATCCCGAAGCCGGCACTTCCGAAAAGCCTGGCATCGGTGGCCCGACCGGTCAGCGCATCAACACCCGTGCCAGCGTCATCGACTTGTGGCAAGAGGCACGCAAGGCGCTGGAAGCCGCCGGTGCCGAGGTGATCGAAGTGGACTTCCCGCTGGTGTCAAACTGCGAAGGCGACCGTCCGGGTGCACCGACCGTGTACAACCGTGGCATCGTCAGCAAGGAATTCCTTCACGACGAACTGTGGGAACTGTCAGGCTGGGCCTTCGACGATTTCCTGCGCGCCAACGACGACCCCAAGCTCAACCGCCTGGCCGACGTCGATGGCCCACAGATCTTCCCCCACGACCCCGGCACCCTGCCCAACCGTGAAGACGACCTGGCCGCGGGCATGGACGAATACGTCAACATGGCCAAGCGCGGCTTGAAGACCTGGGACCAGATCGAAACGCTGCCCGACGGCCTGCGCGGGCTGGAGAAAACCCGCAAGATTGACCTGGAAGACTGGATGGATAACCTGGGCCTTGACGCGGTGCTGTTCCCTACCGTGGCCGACGTGGGCCCGGCCGATGCCGACGTAAACCCCGTGTCGGCGGACATCGCCTGGAGCAATGGTATCTGGGTAGCCAACGGCAACCTGGCGATCCGTCACCTGGGCGTGCCGACCGTCACCGTACCGATGGGCATCATGGCGGATATCGGTATGCCCGTAGGCTTGACCTTCGCCGGTCGCGCTTACTCCGACAATGCCCTGCTGACCTTCGGTGCAGCATTCGAGTCCACCGGTTCGCGACGCATGATCCCGCCGCGCACGCCTGCCCTGGTCTGAGTCAGCACATCGTCGGCAAACCGGCTCCTACACAATCCTCGCCGAACCTGTAGGAGCCGGCTAGCCGGCAACAAGACCCGTGCTGCCCCATCAATTGTCTTATGCTGAGCGTTCCTGAACCCAGCGATAAGCCCTCATGCTCTTTCGCCTGACCGCCGACACCTTGGTCCTACTGCACCTGGCCTTCATCCTGCTGGTGCTGTTGGGCGGGCTGTTGGTGATCCGCTGGCCTCGCGCCTTGCTCGTTCACCTGCCAGCCCTGGCCTGGGGCCTGGCCGTGGAATGCCTGCACCTGGGTTGCCCCCTGACGACGTGGGAAAACCGCATGCGCAGTGCCGCAGGAGATGCCGGTTACGAAGGCGGCTTCGTCGAGCATTACATCTGGCCCTTGATTTACCCCGCCGGCTTGACCGAACGGACTCAGTTGCTGCTGGGCACGCTGGTGCTGGTGGTCAACCTCGCCCTTTATGGTTACATCGTCTGGCGCAAGCGCCGGCTCAGCGGGTAGCCACCACGAACAGCCGTGGGAACGGCAACAACACCTTACCGTCGGTGGCCGGGGGGTAGTCGCGCTGCATGGCTTGCAGGTACAACTGCAGAAAATCGGCCTGCTCCTGCGCGTCCAACTTTGCCAAGTAAGGTCGCAGCGCCGAGCCCTTGAACCACTCCACGACTGCCTCGGCGCCTCCCGCCAAGGGGTGATGGTAGGTGGTGCGCCATACATCCACGCGGGCGCACAGGGGGCTGAGCAGGTCATAGTAATAGGCTGCGCTGTGCCGGGGCGGCAGGACATGGTCAGCGAACTTGTCGGCCCAAGGGCCCTGGCTGGCGATTTCACGCAACCGCCGGTGCGCAGGTTCGTCCAGGTTGTCGGGCGTCTGCACCGCGAGACTGCCGCCCTCGCACAGCTGGTGAACCAAATGAGGGTACAGCGATCCGTGGTCCGGCAACCACTGCAACGACGCATTGGCCAGGATCAGGTCCTGCGGTTTCGATGCGGTCCAAGTGGCGATATCGGCCTTCTCGCAACGCACCCGCAGCACGCGCAACCGTTGCCGCTCAAGCGCCTTGTTGATCATGTCCTGGTCGTTGTCCAGGGCCACAACCTGGGCATCGGGACAATGGTGCAGCAGGACTTCGGTAGAGTTTCCAGGGCCGCAGCCCAGGTCGGTGGCGTGGTGCACCGCGCGCTGCGGCACCGCGGCGAGCAGGTCGCGCACGGCGCGGGTGCGTTCATCTTCGAAAAGCGAATACTGATTGGCGGACCAGGCCATGGCGGGTTCCTTTTGGCGGGCAATGCTCGAAGCATAAGCCATGTGCCCATACTTAGGGTCATGCGCTTGCTCACACTTTCGGTAACGCCGCGTGGCGCCTCCACCATCACGAAAAAAAACGGCCGGCCTCCCGAAGAAGCCGGCCGTCTCTCAAGCGTTGAACGCTTAGTGTTGCTTGCCAGTACGGATCTGGTGCACCACACCCATGGCCACCACGATGGCAGCGGCGATGCCGGTGGAGATCACCAGGATCTGGTAGTCAGGCATGAATGCCATGGTCACCAGGGCTGCCACGATGAAAGCGATCACCAGGTAGGTCAGCCAAGGGAACAGCCACATCTTCAGGCGCACTTCCTTGCCCTCGGCGATCAGCTTGCGGCGCATTCGCAGCTGCGAGAAGGCAATTACCAGGTACACCAGCAAGGCGATCATGCCAGTGGTGTTCATCAGGGTTTCCAGTACGTCCTTCGGACGCAGGGTCTCGCTGAAATTGATCAGCGCACACACCACGGCCACGGCGCAGGAACCGATGATCGCGTACACCGGAACACCGGTGCCGGCACGGGTGATCTTGAAGAACGACGGCGCGTCGCCACGCTGGGCCAGGGAGAACAACATGCGCGAAGCGGTGTAGTGACCGGAGATCAGGCAGCTGCTGACCGACGTCAGTACCACGAAGTTCATCAGCAGTTCTGCGTACGGCACACCCAGCAGTTCCAGGGTACGACGGTAGGCGCCGTAGCCGGACTCACCCAGGTGCGGGTCGTTCCATGGAACCAGGCAGACGATCAGGAAGATCGAGCCGACGTAGAACAGGCACACGCGCCATACCACCGAGTTGGTGGCCTTGACGATCTGGGCGGCCGGGTCCTTGGCTTCGGAAGCCGCGATGGTCACGATTTCAGCGCCGAGGAATGCGAACATCACCCCCAGCAACGCACCGATCACGGTGGTGATGCCATTGGGCATGAAGCCTTCGGCGGTCAGGTGGCTGATGCCACGGACTTCACCGAACTGCCAGATATTCATGACCGCGGCAGTACAGATCACCAGGAAGCAGACAATCGCGACCACCTTGATCAGCGCGAACCAGAACTCGAATTCGCCGTAGTGCTTGACGTTGAAGAAGTTGACGGTGATCAGCACCAAGGTCGTGGCCAGCACGAATACGTTGACGCTCACATCGGGGAAGAAGCCGTGCAGGATCTTGCCCGCCACGTAGGCCTCCCAGGCCATCAGGATGACCCAGTACCACCAGTACAGCCAGCCGATGGTGAAGCCGGCCCAGCGGCCAATGGCGCGGTCGGCGTAGGTCGAGAACGAGCCGGTGTCTGGCGAGGACGTCGCCATTTCACCCAGCATTCGCATGATCAGGACCACCAGGATGCCGCCGGCGAGATACGCCAGCACAGCGGCCGGGCCGGCACTGTGAATCACGCTGCCGGAACCGACGAACAAGGCGCCGCCGATTACCCCGGCGATCGACATCATCGTCAGGTGGCGCGACTTGAGCGAAGCGCTGAGCTTGCTCTCGTGCTCGCCCTTGGCGGTGGTGGTTGTGGATGTTGCTCCCATCAGTTGTGTACCCCGTGCTTCTTTTTATCCAAGGAAAACTGTGAGACCCCGATGGCTAGCGGTCTCACCTGTACATCAGCGCTAATGCGGGCAGGAAGGTGTGCACAAGCACACGCAGGCCTTCCATGGCGGCCTGCTTACGCGCCCCAAGGTTGACCCTGGAGCGGACTGAACATGCTTTATGTGGCGATATCTGACACGTAATGTAAAAATGTCCGGCGCAGAGAGCCATGCACAGTGGCATGAAATACGCGCTGCACTGTACAGGTCACCCATGCAATACACCCGCAGTACCCCGCAGACGCCCAGCGTTCTGCACACCTGAAGGCACCCCAATGTTTGAACTACATCCAGACGCCCCCACTCCGCTGGTCAACCAGATCATCGACGGGGTGCGCGCGCTGATCGACAACCAGACCCTCAAGCCTGGAGCCAAGGTGCCGTCTATCCGCGCCTTCGCCGCGACCTATTCGGTGAGTACCTTCACCGTGGTCGAAGCCTATGACCGACTGGTGGCCCAGGGGCTGCTGGTAAGCCGTGGCAACGCGGGCTTTTTCGTCAATCGCGCAGCGGGCGAGTTGCTGGACAACCACAGTGCCGAGACCGACACCAGTCGACCAACGTTCAACTCCGAATGGTACTTGCAGCAGATCTTCGAAATCCGCCAGTTGCCGTTCAAGCCAGGTTGCGGCTGGTTGCCCAACGACTGGATGTACGAAGACGGCCTGCGCCGCGGTTTGCGCCAAGTGGCCGGCAGCCCGCTGGAGCTGTCCGGCTATGGCGACCCGATGGGCCTGTTGGAGCTGCGCACGCTGACGGCGCAGAACCTGCAGCAAGAGCTGTCGATCGTCGCCAATCCAGCACAATTGATGCTCACCCACGGTGCCAGCCAGGCTCTGGATCTTGCAGCGCGTACCCTGGTGCGCCCAGGCGATGTGGTGCTGGTGGACGACCCGGGTTACCCCAACCTGATGAGCATCCTGCGTACCCAGGGCGCCACCTTGGTGGGAGTCCCCCGCACACCGGCAGGCTATGACCTGAACCAACTGGAGCAGTTGCTGGCGCACTACCGCCCCACCGCGTTTTTCACCCAACCGCACCTGCACAGCCCAACCTGTTCACGCACCCCGCTGGCGCAATTGCACCGCCTGCTGCAACTGGCCAGCAAGCACGGTTTCAGGCTGGTGGAGAACAATCTGTACGCCGACATGGTCGCCGAGCCGCAGCCTTGCCTGGCCAGCCTGGACCACTTGCAGCAGGTGGTGTACGTGGGCAGCTACTCCAAGAGCATCTCGCCCAACGTACGGGTCGGCTACATGCTGGCCAACCCCGAGCTGATGCAGAAACTGCTGCACCTGAAAATGCGCTCGGGCCTTACCACGTCACAGGTCATGGAGCGCGTGGTATACGCCGCCATCATCGACGGCCGCTGGCGCAAGCACCTCAAGCGCCTGCGCCAACGCCTGGCCGAGGCGCACCAGGAAGTGGGCCGTCACCTGCACCGGTTGGGTTTCGAGTTATTCACCGAGTCGGACGAAGGCATGTACATCTGGACCCGCCACCCAGCGATTCCCGACAGCGCGGCGTTGCTGGACGATGCGCTGGAGCAAGGGATCATGCTCGGGCCTGGCCAGTTGTTCATGGTCGATGCGCAGGCCACCGGGTGGATGCGGTTCAATGTGGCCTTCAGCAGCGACCCGGCGATGTGGGAGTTGCTGGAGAAGGTGTTGGTCAAGCACGTGCGGCGTGGGAACACGTGAGGCGCTGCCGGGCGAAACTGAACCCCCCCCCCGCGGGCAAGCCCCCGCCTACAGGTATTGCGCTGGGCTGGCAGGCGTCTCTCCAGGAGGCGGCTTGCCGGCTATTGGGCCGCCCATGACGGCCCCGCTATCGGCCCTTCACCTATCGCCAAGCTGCTTGTTCAGCAAAGAAGGCTTGAGCATTCGCCTCCAGGCTCTCCAGGTGATAGCCCCCTTCCTGGACAATCAAGCATGGCACCCCTAACGCCCGAATCCGCTCCCCTAGCGCGGCAAAGCCTTCGGTCGTCACCGCCACCTTGCTCTGTGGATCCTGCTCATAGATATCGAACCCCAGCGACAGCACCAGCACCTCGGCGCCAAAATCCTTCACCGCATCCAGCGCAATTTCAAGCTGGACCATGAAGTCCGCCTCACTGGCCCCATGGGCCATCGGCAGATTGAGGTTGTACCCCTCCCCCGCACCGCTGCCACGCTCGTCCTCGAACCCGGCCACACCAGGATAGAAGTTGGTCGGGTCACCATGGGTCGATACGTACAGCACATCGTTGCGCGCGTAGAAGATTTCCTGAATGCCCTGCCCATGGTGCATGTCGGTGTCGAGGATCGCTACGCGGTTGTATCGGCTGCGCAGCGCTTGGGCGGCGACGGCGGCATTGTTGATGTAGCAGAAGCCACCGGCTGCATCGAAGCGGGCATGGTGTCCCGGCGGGCGGCACAGGGCATAGGCGGCGGGTTCACCGTCGAGGATGGCCTTGGCCGCGGCCACTGCGCTTTGCGCCGACCAGTAGGCCGAACGCCAGGTATGCTCGCCCACCGGGCAACTGCCGTCGGCCAGGTAACGCGCGGCCTGGGCAAGGATGCCGCGCAGGGCATTGGGTTCGCGCACGAAGATGTTGGACATCACCTCGTCGCCCCAATCCTCGGGTACCTCCTTCCAACGCGCATGTGCCTCTTCGAGGAAGACCAGGTAGGCCTCGCCATGCACAGCCTTGAGCGGTGCCAGCCCCGCATCTTCGGGCTGGCGGATGTCGAAGCCCAGATCCTTGGCTGCCTGCAGCAGGTGTTCGGCACGCTCGGGAACTTCCTGCGGGGTGCGCATGGCGCCGCGGGAGTAATAGCTGCGGGGGTGGTGCAACAGTTGCTCGGGGTGGAAGTAGCAACGCATCAGGCTTCTCCTTGTTCGACACGGCCAGCGCGGGCCAGCACGGCATTGAGCAGTACATCGGCGCCCTGACTGGCATCCTCGGGCAGCACGTCTTCGGCTTCGTTGTGGCTCAGGCCACCGACGCAGGGGATGAACACCATCGCTGTCGGGCAATAGCGGGCCAGCAGGATCGCGTCATGGCCAGCACCGCTGACGATGCTCTGCTGGGAGTAACCGAGCCCATCGACCGCCCGCTGCACCTGCGCCACGCACTCGGCATCGAAAGGGGTTGCCGGGCTGCCCCAGTGGCGCTCGATGCGCACCTGCAAGCCTCGCTGCGCAGCAATCGTCTGCAGCTCCGCGGCCAGATCGCTCTCCATGGCTTCAATGGCTTCATCACGGTGGTGGCGCAGGTCGACTGTAAAGCGCAGCAAGCCTGGCACGGTATTGCGCGATGACTTGACGATGGACAGCTCACCCACGGTGGTCAGGCCTTCAGGGGCAAAGGCTGCCGCCAGTTGCTCCACGCTCTGGACCATCTGCGCAGCACCGTACAGGGCATCCTTGCGCAGCAACATCGGTGTGGTGCCGGCATGGGCCGCCATGCCCTGGACCGTTACGTCCAACCAACGAATGGCCTGACCGCCACTGACCACCCCAATGGACTTGGCGTTGTCTTCCAGGATCGGGCCCTGTTCGATATGCGCTTCGAAATAGGCATCGACCTTGCCTCCCAGCGGACGTTGGCCGGCGTAACCGAGACGCTGCAGCTCATCGGCCACGCTGATGCCGTCGGCATCACGGATGGCCAGGGCGTGGTCAAGAGACAATGTGCCGGTGAACACCGCCGAGCCGAACATGGCCGGAGTGAAGCGGGCGCCCTCTTCGTTGGTCCACACCGCGATTTCCAGCGGCTTGCGGGTCTGGATAGCGAGGTCGTTGAGACGGCGGACCACCTCCAGGCCAGCCAGCACACCATAGACGCCATCGAAGCGACCGCCTTCGGGCTGGGTGTCGAGGTGGCTGCCCATCATCACCGGCGCGGCGTCAGGGTCGGTCCCTGCACGACGGGCGAACAGGTTGCCGATGGCATCTACCGACAGAGTCAAACCGGCCTCACGGCACCAGTGACTGAACAGTGCGCGGCCGGCTTTGTCGTCGTCGGTCAGGGCCAGTCGGCAGCTGCCGCCACGGGCAGTGGCACCGACCTCAGCCATGTCCATCAGGCTCGCCCACAGGCGGTCCCCGTTGCTTTTCAACATATACGAATACTCCGGATTCGGTCGGGATCAGGCCAGCTCCAGGCGCTGACTGCGGGTGTATTGGCGCGCCAGGGCCAGCACGCAAGTGAGCGAGATCGTGGCGATCAGGGTGTAGAACACCGCCATCGGCCACCATTGGCCAATGAAGGTATGGGCCAGCCAGGTGCCGATCAGCGGGGTAAGCCCGCCAGCGATGGCGCCACACACCTGGTAGGCCATGGAGATGGCGGTGTAGCGCACACGGGTTTCGAACATGCCGCTGACATAACCGGCGATGACCGCGTAGAACGAAGCCATGCAGGCTGCCGCCAGGGCGATACCCAGCACGATCAACGGGCCTTCGCCGGAGCTGACCAGCACGAACATCGGGTAAGGCGAAGCCATGGCCAGCAGGGCGACCAGCGCCAGGAAGCGCGTGGTACCGATTCTTTCCGATAGCCACGCTGCCAGCGGTTGCACGCAGAACTGGATGACAGCCACGAAGAACAGGCATTCAAGAATCAAGGCGCGTTCCAGGTGCAACTGCTGGGTGGTGTAGCTGATCATGAAGGTATTGGTGAAATAGACCCCGGCGATGCCCAGGGTATTGGCGCCGATGCACAGCAACAACGGGCGCCAGGCAGTACGCAGCACTTCCAGTACCGGGGCCTGCTCCTTGCGTTGAGTCTTCAGGGCCTGTTCACGGCTGGCGATGAACTCAGGCGACTCGTTGACCCCAAGGCGAATGGCCAGGCCTACCAGCAGCAACAGTGCACTGGCCAGGAACGGTACACGCCAGCCCCAGCTCATCAGCTCTGCTTCTGGCAACCGCGTGACGGCGCCAAAGGCCAACAGGGAAAGGATCAAACCCGCCGGGCTACCCAACTGGGCGAAGGAGGCGAAGAAGGTACGGCGCCCTTTGGGGGCATGCTCGCCAGCCATCAAGACCGCCCCACCCCACTCGCCGCCCACGGCAATGCCCTGGACGATGCGCAGCAAAATCAGCAGCACCGGCGCGGTTGTACCGATCTGGGCGTAGGTCGGCAGCAGGCCGATGCCGACCGTCACCACGCCCATCATCAACAGGGTGATGACCAGGGATTTCTTGCGACCAATACGGTCGCCGACATGGCCGAAGACAATGCCACCCAGCGGCCTGGCGAAAAAGCCTACGGCGAAGGTGCCGAAGGCGGCCATGGTGCTGAACAGGCTGTCGTCGGAGGGGAAGAACAAGGCACCGAACACCAACGCCGCGGCGGTAGCGTAAATGTAGAAATCGTACCACTCGATCATGGTGCCGATGAATGCGGCGGCAGCGGCCCGGCGCGGCTGGGGTGAAGCGGTAGGCTTCATGGATGGCTCCTTTGCTTGTTTTTCTGGCAGGAGTAAGTGAGTCACGGGAGCGCTCTGTCGGCGTCTAGGTGCGATTTATCGTTCCGAGGCTATGATTAGTCAATTTTCTATTTATTATTCCAACTATAAATCGAGCTTATTCTAGAGTCCCGCCATGTCCGACCGCCTGCTCAACGACCGCCTCGACTGGAACCTGCTGCGTACGTTTCGGGTGATTGGCCAGGAGTTGTCCATCAGCCGCGCCGCTGCCCGGCTGCACCTGACCCAACCTGCCGTGAGCCAGGCACTCAAGCGCCTGGAGGAACAACTCGGGCGCCAACTCATCGCCCGCCGGGGGCCGCGGTTCGTACTGACCGAAATGGGCGAGCAGCTGTTCCAGCTGGCCGGTGAGGTGTATGGACAGATGTCGCAAATCAGCGGGCTGCTGGAGCAACCGGCCAATGAATTGGTGGGCAAGGTGCGCCTACTGATGATCAGCCGCATCGTCAGCGAGCGCTTCGATGATTTTCTCGCCGCCTTCCATCGCCAGCACCCAAGGGTGGAGGTGGAGATCGACGTGATGCGCAGCTCCGATATCGTCGCCGCCCTGCAGGAGAAGACCGCCACGGCAGGCCTTAGCCTCAACCGCCGGCCCCAGCCACGCCTGGAACAACGACTGTTCCTGCGTCAACGCTATGCGTTCTTCTGTGGCAAGCACCATCGTCTGTTCGGCCAGGCCGAAGGCGACTTGCAGCGGGAGAATTTCGTCAGCTTCACCAGCGACCAGATCGGCGGCATGCTGTCGCCGCTGACCATTTTCCGCGACCAACAGGGCTTTTCCGGGCGTATCGTGGCTTCGTCGCCCAGCCTGGAGGAAGTCCGCCGCCTGGTGATCGCGGGGTTCGGCATCGGCTGCCTGCCCGAGCACGTGGTGGCACCGGATGTGGCCGCGGGGCTGCTGTGGAAGCTGCCCCCGCACGAAGGCATTGCCGATGTGGACATCCACCTGCTGTGGAACCGCGAGCAACGCCTGAGCCGGGCCGAAGGTGTGTTCATCGAAGCATTGCAACGCGGTCTGGAGTAGGCGCCTACAACTGCGCCAGGCGCTCGCGCAGAAACGCCACGAACCCCTGCACCGGCCTGGCCACCTGCCGGTGCTGCGGATACACCGCCGACAACTGCAGGGGTGGCGGTGTCCAGGGCTCCAGCAGCGTCACCAGGCGCCCATCGGCCAATGCCTGCCCAACGATGAAGGTCGGCAGGTAGGTGATGCCCATGCCGGCGATCGCCGCATCCCTGAGCAGTTCACCATTGTTGGCACGCATCCGACCAGTGACCGCGATGCTTTGAGCCTTGCCCTGCCCCTTGAACTGCCACTGCACCTGACGTGCGTGGCCGTATGGCAGGCAATCGTGCTCGCTCACTGCCTCGGGCGTAATGGGCTGCCCCCGGGCTTGCAAGTAGGCTGGACTGGCGCAATACACCCGCTCGACACTGGCGATGCGCCGCGCCACCAAGCTTGAATCTTCCAGTGCGCCGATCCGCAATGCCAAGTCATAACCTTCGCCGATCAGGTCGACAGCGCGGTCGCTCAAGTCCACTTCGACGTCGACCTGCGGATGCAAGCGGAGAAACTCAGTCAGCAGGCATCCCAGGTGCGCCATGGCGAAAGACAGCGGCGCACTCAAACGCAAGGTACCGCGCAGGGCCTGAGCCTGGCCGCTGATGTCGTATTCCACCTGCTGCACTTCGCCCAGCAGACGCAAGGCCGACTGATAGTAATGCTGGCCCAGCGGCGTGGCATCCAGGCGCCGAGTCGAGCGATTGAGCAGGCGCACACCCAGGCGTTCTTCCAACTGCATCAAGCGTCGGCTGACTGATTGCTTGGACATGCCCAGGCGGTCGGCGGCAGCGGTGAAGCTGCCAGCTTCCATGACCTGGGCGAAGATCCGCATGTCTTCGTATGGGTTCATTGTCTCTCTCTACGTGACAGTAAAACGCTTTATACCGACTTTTTCCCACGAAGGCATCTCCCTACTCTATGCACAGGTCGCAGCGATGGCCCCCAGGCCAGGCAAGACGCCCACTCCAACACTTCATAGAAAAGGATTCGCACATGAACATTGTCCACAAAACCCTCACCGCCAGCCTTCTGGCCCTGTCCGTCTCCAGCGCATTTGCAGCGGGCAGCCCGGGTGTCGAACAGCATACTCAAGCCTTCCTCGAAGCCCTGGAACGCGGCGGCGGCAAGCCGCTCGAGCAACTCACCCCGAACGAAGCCCGTGCCGTGCTGACCGGTGCCCAGGCGTCGGTGAAGGTCGACCTGTCCGGCATCGAGGTCAAGGAACGCACCATCCAGGCCAACGGCCAGTCGATCAAGCTGCAGGTGGTGCGCCCAAGCAACGCTAAAGGCGAGTTGCCAGTGTTCATGTTCTTCCACGGTGGCGGCTGGGTACTCGGCGACTTCCCGACCCATCAGCGATTGATTCGCGACCTGGTGGTCGGCTCCGGTGCGGTGGCGATCTATGTGGACTACACCCCGTCGCCCGAAGCGCACTACCCCACTGCGATCGACCAGGCATATGCCGCGACCCGTTGGGTGGCCGAGCATGGCAAGGACATCGGCGTGGACGGCAAGCGCCTGGCCGTGGCAGGCAACAGCGTCGGCGGCAACATGGCGGCCGTCGTGGCACTCAAGGCCAAAGAGGCTGGCACGCCGGCGTTGCGCTTCCAGTTGCTGCTGTGGCCGGTGACTGACGCCAGCTTCGAGACGGGTTCTTACAAGCAGTTCGCCGAAGGGCACTTCCTCACCACCGGCATGATGAAGTGGTTCTGGGACAACTACACCACCGACGCCAATGCTCGCGCGCAGATCTACGCTTCGCCACTGCGGGCCAGCAGTGAGCAGTTGAAAGGCCTGCCGCCGGCGCTGGTGCAGACGGCCGAGTTCGACGTGCTGCGTGACGAAGGTGAAGCGTATGCCCGCAAGCTGGATGCCGCTGGCGTGACGGTGACTTCGGTGCGGTACAACGGGATGATTCACGACTATGGGCTGCTCAACCCGTTGAATCAGGTGCCGGCGGTTAAGGCGGCGATGAGGCAGGCGGCCACCGAACTTAAAATACATTTGCAGTGAGTCAACGATCAAAAGACCCGCCTTGGCGGGTCTTTTTCGGATCTACAATCTATCCAGTTCAATCAGCAGCCAAACTACAAAAAGCCATATACAACCGATTAGAAGACACCAGAATGATATCTGCAGCCTGCGCCTGAGATAGAGCGGGCAGTTTCGGCAGTCATCAGCATCCAACCACCCTTGGCGAATTCCTAAACCAGGCCAAACTGACGCCAACGTGACACCCGACACTATCATCGACCTTGTTCTAAGCGAAATAGTACTCCAATACGTAAAGTCCTCCACAAAGCCCTGGCTATTTTTAAATGCCTTGCATAGCACCTCGAAATGCCGGGAACCCGCTCTATGGTAGCCAATACCGACCCCAGTCAAACTGATGATGAAAGGTGCAAGCACAAACGCTATTTTCAAGCCAACGGGCACGTTCGATAGATCAATCATAGAGCGCCTCGTATGCCATTTCTCCTAAAACGTCGCCCACCGGTTCACCTAACGTGCTACCACCATAGGATCCACCACCAAACATCGCAATACCACAAACAGCCTTACCATAGACGCCAAAACGGCACACCGCTTTCGCTGCAAGAGACGCAAGCTGCCCCCCAGCGACCCCTCCAGCTAACCCTCCTGCGAAACTTCCCGCTTCTGTAAATCGAATTTTCTTACAGGCTTTGGTCTCACCTGATCGGCACGCTTCATAGACCTTCAAATAAGAAGACCCGGCACCCAGTCCGATTCCAACCCACCCTCCGTATTTGAGATACTTCGACACCTTCGCCACCTCGTCCAGGTGCGTCGCGTAGCCCGGTATCTGTCCTGACACGCCTGCCTTCTTCCAATGATGTACAACACTCTTGGACGAGATACCAAGATCACGGCGCAGACTGTCATAACTTCCCAAACCTAGCGGCTTGTTCAAAAAGGCCATGCGCAATTGGCTATCCAGTTGCTTGTAGAGCTCCTTGCGCGAGGCAAAGAACTCTGGGCTGTTCAGATGGCCATGCAGGGTAAATTGACGCTGGTGCAATGCTTCGATCCCTTTCAGAGTATTTGTTACCTGCCCCAGCCCCCGCTCAAGCATATCCATGCCAACGCCCATCGACTGGCTCGCGCCATTGAGTACACCTGCAATCTCGCTTAGGTGCCGCATCATGAAATTGGCTTCCTCGGGTCAAAGAATCGCCAGTGACGCTCTCGCTTCTTCCGCCACCATGATCAATTCGGTTTCCCCAGGGCTGCAGGTAAACTCGCTGCTCGGGCTGCCCAGCACAAAGATCTCGCCGGCCTTGAAGCCGTCAGCGAAGGTGGGATTCAAGCGCTGCAGCGATGAGAGGGGCAAAGGCTTTTGCATAGCCAGGCTCGCCAATACCTCCTCGAACGACATGCTGCGCTGAACGATATGAAAGCCCGACTCCAATCCAGAATCAGTAGCGCCGAGGGACCGTGTTGTCGGCGCAGCGACTGCTCTTGCCGTGGCCAAGCTCCGGCCTGACGGCATCGGCCCCGTAAGGGGCGCCACTACACGATTGCTGCCAGTCGGGCAGCCACATTTGACCAATGATCCATCCTCCGCCACGGGCTGCCCGAACGAGAGGAACAACTCGCTACCCTCTGCAATCACTCCTTCCTGGCCACACATCGGACAAGCCTTAGTGACATCACCTCGGCGAAGCACCTTCTGACCATTGAAGGTATAGCCACTGCCACTGGCCATGCAGATGGCCCCGGTGGTGGTCCTGTCCCCGTCTACTGCCTGGCCTTTACCGTCGATTTCATTACGTATGGAGTGCGATTCCCGAGTGGAAAATCCGGAAGCTAGCAGCCGAAATCCCCCTCCGAAGCGCGTCAGCGAAAATTAGGAACAGTACTACTGCCGCAAAAGAAATAGCCGTCAGAGCACGTCTACCGCTGTCATCCTGGACAAGACAGTAATACTCATTGAACCTAATTTATAAACACTTAAAGTGACAGTACGATTCTCCCATCAATTGCCCTGCGGCCCTTCCGGCCCCGGCTTTTCAAGGAGAACCACCATGCTCACCCTGCGCAACGCCCAAGACCGTGGCATTGGCTTCCATGGCTGGCTGAAGTCGTTCCATACCTTTTCCTTCGGCCATTACCGTAACCCCGAAGAACAAGGTTTTTCCGACCTGCTGGTGATCAACGACGACCGTGTCATCGCCGGCAAAGGCTTCGGCGAGCACCCGCACCGAGACATGGAGATTTTCTCCTATGTGCTTGAAGGTGCACTGGAGCACAAGGACACCCTCGGCACCGGTTCGGTGATTCGCCCCGGCGATGTGCAACTGATGAGCGCGGGGCACGGTGTGGCCCACAGCGAGTTCAACCACAGCCTGACGGTGCCGGTACACTTCCTGCAGATCTGGATCGTGCCCAACGTCAGGGGCGCGACACCGCGTTACCAGCAGCGGCACTTCAGTGCAGAGGAAAAACGCGGCAGGTTGCGCTTGATCATCTCGCCCGATGGCGCCGAAGGCTCATTGCAGGTCCGCCAGAACGCGCGGGTGTATGCCGGGCTGTTCGATGGCGAGGAACGGGCGACCCTTAACCTGCGGGAAAACCGCCATGCCTATGTGCATGTCGCCCGGGGCAGCATCGCGCTCAATGGGCAGGCGCTGAATGAGGGGGACGGTGTGCGGGTTCGCCAAGAGCAAAGGCTGGAGCTGGCCAATGGCAATGATGCCGAAGTGTTGGTATTCGACCTGCGTCCACATGAGTTGCCTGGGATGCCTTGAAGGCTACCTCAGGCATTACTGGCCTACGGCGGGCAAGCCCGCCATAGGCCAGTCGCGAATGGCTCAGGGCTCGAAACCTTCGACGATGATCACCTCGGCCTTCGCCACCCCTTGGCGATGGCTGCAAGCCTGCTGGTACAACGCCGACCGATAACAGGCCACTGCCTGTTCATACGAATCGAACTCGATCACCACGCTACGCTGAGGCGTAGGCCTCCCCTCCATTGCCTCGCTACGCCCGCCACGAGCCAGGAAGCGTCCACCGAATGCCTTGAAGGCCGCCGGCGCACGCTGGGTGTACTGCTGGTATTGCTCGGGGTCGCTGACATCCACATGGGCGATCCAGTAAGCCTTCATCCGCTGATCTCCTGCTACGTCGATATTGTGTATGATGGTATACCATAAAAATCACCCCATCACAGCGAGCGTGCAGCATGGCATTCAACAGCATCGAAGAACTTCTCGAAGATTACCGGCAGGGCAAGATGGTGCTGCTGGTGGACGATGAAGACCGGGAAAACGAAGGCGACCTGCTGATTGCCGCCGAACGCTGTGACGCCCAGGCTATCAACTTCATGGCCCGCGAAGCGCGCGGCCTGATCTGCCTGACCCTCACCGACGATCACTGCCAACGCCTGGGCCTGGAACAGATGGTACCGGCCAACGGCAGTGTGTTCAGCACCGCCTTCACCGTGTCGATCGAAGCGGCCACCGGCGTCACCACTGGCATCTCCGCCGCCGACCGGGCCCGCACGGTGGCGGCAGCCATGGCTCCTGACGCCCGCCCGGAAGACCTGGTGCAGCCCGGCCACATCTTTCCCCTGCGCGCCCGCGAAGGCGGCGTCCTGACTCGTGCCGGGCATACCGAAGCCGGCTGCGACCTGGCGCGCCTGGCCGGCTTTGCCCCGGCATCGGTAATCGTCGAGGTGCTCAACGACGACGGCACCATGGCCCGGCGGCCCGACCTGGAAGTGTTTGCCGCCCGGCACGGCATCAAGATCGGCACCATCGCCGATTTGATCCACTATCGCCTGAGCACCGAGCAGACCATCAAGCGCATCGGCGAACGGGAGCTACCCACCGTCCACGGCACCTTCCGTCTGGTGACCTATGAAGACCGCATCGAAGGCGGTGTGCACATGGCGATGGTGATGGGTGACATCCGCCGCGAGCAGCCGACCCTGGTGCGTGTGCATGTGATCGACCCGCTGCGTGACCTGGTCGGTGCCGAGTATGCCGGCCCGGCCAACTGGACGTTGTGGGCGGCGCTCGAGAAGGTCGCCGAGGAAGGTGCAGGCGTGGTGGTGATCCTGGCCAACCACGAATCCTCCCAGGCCTTGCTCGAACGCGTGCCGCAACTGACCCAGCCGATACGGCCTTACCAGCGCGGACAATCGAAGGTGTACTCGGAGGTGGGTACCGGAGCGCAAATCCTCCAGGACCTGGGCGTGGGCAAGCTGCGTCACCTGGGGCCGCCACTGAAATACGCAGGGCTGGCAGGGTATGAGCTGGAAGTGGTGCAAAGCATTCCGTTCGAACCGGGGATCGCGGGCTGAACAACCTCCCCTTTTCCAATTGAGCCGAGCCGCTCCTGCAGAGGGCCCGCGTCGCAACCAGAACCTCGGAGTGATGGCCGGTAGCCTCATCCCTCTTGCCAAATGTTTGGAATACCATAATATGATATCCCGTAGACCTTGATTCAGCAGGCCGGCACCTACAATGACAAACGGCCAGAAGACACTTTGTTGAAGCTGCTCCCCGAACACTGTTGGCGGGCGCACCACAAGCCCCGCCTCGAATAACAAAAGCAACGAGGGCGTAACCATGCTGTTGAGCAAACGTGTAACCGCAGTGCTGTCCGCCAGCCTGCTGACCCTGGCATGTCAGGCCGTGCAGGCCGCCGACAGCCTCAACTTCGTCAGTTGGGGCGGCACCACCCAGGACGCCCAGAAAGAAGCATGGGCAGTCCCCTTCACCAAGTCGACCAACATCAAAGTCGTTCAGGACGGCCCGACCGATTACGGCAAGCTCAAGGCCATGGTCGAGAGCGGCAACGTGCAATGGGACGTGGTCGACGTCGAAGCCGATTTTGCACTGCGGGCTGCCAGCGAAGGCCTGCTCGAACCCCTGGACTTCAAACAGATCCAGCGCGACAAGATCGATCCTCGTTTCGTCTCCGACCACGGTGTCGGCTCGTTCTTCTTCTCCTTCGTGCTCGGCTACAACGAAGGCAAGCTCGGTGCCAACAAACCGGTCGACTGGAGCGCTCTGTTCGACACCAAGACGTACCCTGGCAAACGCGCCCTGTACAAATGGCCCAGCCCTGGCGTGCTGGAGCTTGCCCTGCTGGCCGACGGCGTAGCGCCCGACAAGCTCTACCCGCTGGACCTGGACCGCGCCTTCAAGAAACTCGACACCATCAAGAAGGACATCGTCTGGTGGGGCGGTGGCGCCCAGTCGCAACAGCTGCTGGCCTCCGGAGAAGCGTCCCTGGGTCAGTTCTGGAATGGCCGGGTCTATGCCCTGCAGCAAGACGGTGCGCCGGTGGGTGTGAGCTGGAAGCAGAACCTGGTCATGGCCGATTTCCTGGTCATCCCCAAGGGCGCCAAGAACAAGGATGCGGCCATGAAGTTCCTGGCCAATGCCAGCAGCGCCGAGGGCCAGGCCGATTTCGCCAACAAGACCGCCTACGCCCCGGTGAACATCGACAGCGTCGGCAAACTCGACAAAGACCTTGCGCCAAACCTGCCGACCGCCTATGCCCAGGACCAGGTCACCCTGGATTTCGCCTACTGGGCCAAGAACGGACCGGCCATCGCGGCGCACTGGAATGAGTGGCTGGTCAAATGAAAGTTGCCATCAACGCCCTGCATAACGCGCACGGTGCCCCCAGCGGCACCGGCGCTCCGGGAGCGGCCGCGTGCCGCCCAAGCCTGAGCCAACGCTGGAAAGGCAGCCGCAACCTGCTGCCTGCCCTGCTGTTCCTTGGCCTGTTCTTCTTCGCGCCGCTGGCCGGTCTGTTGCTGCGCGGAGTGCTGGAGCCGGTGCCGGGGCTGGGCAACTACGAGCAGCTGTTCGCAAACTCGGCTTACGCGCGCGTGCTCTTCAACACCTTCTCCGTCGCCGGCCTGGTGACCCTGATCAGCGTGCTGCTGGGCTTTCCGCTGGCCTGGGCAATCACCTTGGTGCCGAAGGGGTGGGGGCGCTGGCTGCTGAACATCGTGCTGCTGTCGATGTGGACCAGCCTGCTGGCGCGCACCTACTCATGGCTGGTGCTGCTGCAAAGCTCGGGGGTGATCAACAAGGCGTTGATGGCCATGGGCATCATCGATACGCCGCTGGAGATGGTGCACAACCTCACCGGCGTGGTGATCGGGATGAGCTACATCATGATTCCGTTCATCGTCCTGCCGCTGCAGGCGACCATGCACGCCATCGACCCGATGGTGCTGCAGGCCGGCTCGATCTGTGGTGCCAGTCCCTGGACCAACTTCTGGAAGGTGTTCCTGCCGCTGTGCCGCTCGGGGTTGTTCTCCGGTGCGTTGATGGTGTTCGTGATGTCGCTCGGTTACTACGTCACCCCGGCACTGCTGGGCGGTGCGCAGAACATGATGCTGCCTGAATTCATCATCCAGCAGGTGCAATCGTTCCTGAACTGGGGCCTGGCCAGCGCCGCCGCCGCACTGCTGGTGGTGATCACCCTGGTGCTCTTCTATCTGTACCTGAAGCTGCAGCCGGAATCTCCGGTTGGCAACGCGAGGTAAGCCGTCATGCTCCTGTCTCCCAACGCCATGGGCCGCCCGCTGCGTACTGGCCTGTACTTGACCACCGGGGTCATCGCGGCCTTCCTGCTGCTGCCGGTGGTATTCATCGTCCTATTGTCGTTCGGCTCATCCCAGTGGCTGGTGTTCCCACCACCAGGCTGGACCTTCAAATGGTATGGCCAGTTCTTCTCCAATCCCGAATGGATGGACGCCGCCCTGGCCAGCCTCAAGGTCGCCGTGCTGACCACCCTTGCCGCCGTGCTGCTGGGCCTGCCCACCGCCTTCGCCCTTGTACGCGGGCGCTTCCCTGGCCGTGAGTTGCTGTACGGCCTGTTCACCATGCCGATGATCGTGCCGCTGGTGATCATCGCCGTGGCGGTGTATGCGCTGTTCCTCAAGCTCGGCTACACCGGCACGCTGTTCGCCTTCGTGGTCAGCCATGTGATCGTCGCCCTGCCTTTCACCATCATCTCGATCATCAACTCGTTGAAGTTGTTCGACCAGTCGATCGAGGATGCCGCGGTGATCTGCGGCGCCTCGCGCCTGCAGGCCATTTTCAAGGTCACCTTCCCCGCCATCCGCCCGGGAATGATCGCCGGCGGCCTGTTCGCCTTCCTGGTGTCCTGGGATGAAGTGGTGCTCAGCGTGATGATGGCGAGCCCCGACCTGCAGACACTGCCGGTAAAGATGTGGACCACCCTGCGTCAGGACCTGAGCCCGGTCATTGCCGTCGCATCGACGCTGCTGATCGGCCTGTCGCTTCTTGTCATGATTATTGCCGCCGCACTGCGCCGGCGCACCGAAGTCAACGCCTGAGTGCCCGGAGAGAACAACCATGAGTGCAGTGATCAAAGACAACGCGCACAACAAGACCCTGGTCAGCCTGCGCGGTCTGAACAAGCACTACGGCGACTTCACCGCCGTGGACAACCTCGACCTGGACATCCAGGACGGCGAGTTTCTCACCTTCCTGGGCTCCAGCGGCTCGGGCAAGTCCACCACCCTGTCGATGCTGGCCGGCTTCGAAACGCCCAGCAGCGGCGAGATTCTGGTCGAAGGCCAGTCGCTGGTGAACGTGCCACCGCACAAGCGCGACATCGGCATGGTGTTTCAGCGCTATTCGCTGTTCCCGCACCTGAACGTGCGCGACAACATCGCCTTCCCGCTGGCCATCCGCAAGCTCGGCGCCGCTGAGACCAACAAGCGCGTCGACGCCATGCTCAAGCTGGTACAGCTGGAGAAATTCGCCCACCGCAAACCCTCGCAGATGTCCGGCGGCCAGCAGCAGCGCGTAGCGATTGCCCGGGCGCTGGTGTACGAGCCCCGCATCCTGCTGATGGACGAACCGCTTGGTGCGCTGGACAAGAAGCTGCGTGAAGACCTGCAGGACGAGCTGCGCCAGCTGCACCGGCGCCTGGGCATCACCATCGTCTACGTGACCCACGATCAGGAAGAAGCCATGCGCCTTTCGCAGCGCATCGCCATTTTCAGCCACGGCAAGATCGTTGGCCTGGGTACCGGCTACGACCTTTACCAGAACCCGCCAAACGCGTTCGTGGCCTCGTTCCTGGGCAATTCCAACTTCCTGCGCATCAAGGCCAGCAGCAATGGGGCAGGCAGCTTCGAAGGCCAGCCGGTAGCCATTCGCCTGACGCCAGGCCTGACGGCCGGGCAAGACGCGCTGATCATGGTGCGCCCGGAAAAAGCCCTGGCACTGACGGCTGAACAAGCCGCTCGTGACTCGTTGCCAGCAGGTTGGAACGAGGTCAGCGCCAAGGTCGCGGAAGTACTGTTCCTCGGCGAAAGCCAGACCTGTCATGTGGTGACCGCCGGTGGTACCGAACTGACCGTCAAGGCGCTGTCTGCCGCGGGTATGCCCATGCAGCCGGGCGATACCGTGAAGGTTCGCTGGGCCGTGGCGGATGCCTGCGTGTACACCGAGTGGGCCGAAAGTGACCTGAGCAAATCCGCCGGCGCTCATTGATGCAGCGCCATCGCCGGCAAGCCGACGCTTCGTAGGAGCTGGCTTGCCGGCGATAAGCGGGCAAAGCCCTCCCTCCCGCCACCCGCTGTCACATTTCAGTCACGCCCCTGTCGTAATCTGCCGGGCACTCCTGTGCCAAAGGTCCCCGGCATGCATCGCCTGCTCATCCTGCTCATCCCGTTGCTACCGCTGATGGCCCTGGCCGAACCGGCGCACCTGCGTATTCAGGGTTCCAACACCATCGGCGCGGCCTTGTTGCCGGCACTTGTCGAAAGCTTGTTGCAGTCGCAACACGCCACGGCCATCCAGCGATTGCCCGGAGCGGTACCTAACGAGAGTGTGATCCAGGCACAGGATACCCAAGGCCGCGCCCTGCGGATCGACATCGCCGCGCACGGTTCGAGCACCGGCTTCACCGCCCTGGGCCGCGGCGAGGCTGACCTGGCCGCGGCCTCCCGCCCCATCAACGACGCCGAAGCCAACCAGCTGCATGCCTTGGGCGACCTGCGCGCGGCGCGTGCCGAGCAAGTCATCGGCCTGGACGGTGTGGCGGTGATCGTCCATCCCGACAACCCCTTGCCGCAACTGACCACCCAACAATTGGCCGAAGTCTTCTCCGGGCACATTCAGCGCTGGGAGCAGCTGGGCGTGGTCGGCGGCGAGATTCACAGGTATGCCCGGGACGAGCGCTCCGGCACGTTCGAGACCTTCAAGGCAATGGTACTGGACCGGCACCAGGCCAGCTTGATGCCGCAGACCCAGCGCTTCGAGTCCAGCGACGAACTGGCCGAACGGGTCGCTGGCGATCGCCAGGCCATCGGCTTCAGTAGCCTGGCAGCGGCGCACGGCGCCAAGGTGCTGGCAATCGCCGAGGGTGATGCGCCCGCGATGCGCCCGGAGCGCGCGCTGGTGGCCAATGAAGATTACCCGTTGTCGCGCAGGTTGTATTTCTACCTGCCCGCCAATGCCACACCCATGGCCCGGGCATTGGCCGACTTTGCCCAGAGCCCGGCCGGCCAGGCGATCGTCGCCGCACAGGGTTTCGTTTCTCAACAGGTCACGGCCCAGTCAGTGCCGCCACACACCAACATGCCACCGCGCTATCGCACCCTGGCCCTGAAGGCGCAGCGACTGAGCGTCAACTTCCGCTTCCAGGAAGGCAGTGCCAGCCTCGACACCAAGGCACTGCGCGACGTGCAGCGGGTGGCCGACTACCTGCGCCAGAACGCAAAGCTGCACACCAAGGCAGTGCTGGTGGGCTTTGGCGACCCCAAGGAAACGCCCGGGCGCGCCGCCCTGCTATCACGTCTGCGAGCCCTGGCGGTAAGACGCGAGCTGGCCAGGGGCGGCGTCGAAGTCCTGGAGATAACCGGTATGGGCGACGAACTGCCTGTGGCCGGCAACGACCTGGAACAGGGCCGTTTGCGCAACCGGCGGGTGGAAGTGTGGGTCTACTGAAACCCCAGGTTTAGCCGTTGGCGCCCTGCCCAACAACGCAGTGGCCGAACGGGCTATCGGCCGCCGTCTTGGTCACCACAGGCCGGATTGCATGCGCGCCTGGACTCAAAGGATGGCGTCCAGCAGCCGGTACCAGGCAATGCCAACGCCCAGGTACAAGCGCTGCAGACCATGGAGCGGTATCGGCCGAATCGGCGTCACCGGAAACGGAAAATGCTCGGCCTGCCCAAGCAAGCGCTCGGCCAGATGGCGGCCAAGGGTCGTCGACATGGCAATGCCTCGACCGTTGTAGCCCAGCAGGATGCTCAGGCCAGGGGCCGGCTCATGCAGGTGCGGCAGGAAATCCTGGGTCAGCGCCACCCGCCCAGCCCACTGGTACTCGAACTCGACATCCTTCAAGTGCGGGAACAGCCCCACCACTGAGCGGCGCAGATGATTCCAGTCAGTGGCCGCACGCGGTTCTGCAAATGGCCCTCGCCCGCCCAGCAACAGGCGTCCTTGTGCGTCCTGCTTGAAATACACCAGCAGGCGCCGGGCATCGGAGCAGACTTCGCCCCCCGGCAAAATCGTGCGACGCAACTGCTCAGGCAATGGCCGGGTGGCGACGATGAAACTGTTCGCCGGCAGCAGCGTCTGCCGCAACTTCGGCCACAGATCGTCCGTGTAGCCATTGGTGGCCAGCACAACCCGTTCGGCTGTGACCATGCGGCGGGTATCGGTGGTGAGCGTCCACCCACTGCTGTCACGACGCAAGCCGGTCACCCGGTTATGGCCATGGATCTGCACGCCTTCGCTCAACGCCGCACGCGCCAGGCCGCGCACGTAGCTCAGCGGCTGGACACTACCGGCACGCGGGTCGACCCAGGCACCGAGGTAGTCATAACTGCCTATACGCTGGCTCACACGGCCCTGGTCGAGCAGCTCGACAGGCACACCGCGCTTGCGCCATTGCTCGGCGCGCCGCTCGATCGCACGCATGGCGGCCGGCGTCGCAGCCGGCTGGATCCAGCCCTTGCGGGTCGCGTCGCACTGAATGCCGTAACGCTGGATGAGCGCGAAGACTTCATCGGCAGCGCCACCCGCCACGTCGACCAAGCGCTGCCCCTGCACCGGGCCGAAGAGGCGCAGCAAGTCTTCCGGGTCATGCTTGAGGCCCGGAATGACCTGCCCGCCATTGCGCCCGGAGGCGCCCCAGCCAGGCTCGCCGGCATCCAGCACACAAACCCGCACACCCTGGCGGGCCAGGTGCAGGGCCGTCACCAACCCTGTATAACCGGCACCGACCACGGCGACATCCACCTGCTTGTCGTCATCCAGTGGCGGTGTATGCACCCCCGGCGTGGCAGTGGCCGCCCATAATGAGGCAGGCAATGCCAGTTGCGCAGCACTCATGCCTGGCCCCCTTCACTGGTCAGCAAACGTCGCAGGAAGTCCTGGGTACGCTGTTGCTGAGGCGCCCCGAGCACCTCGCGGGCCGGGCCCTCTTCGATGATCCTGCCGCCGTAGAGGAAGCAGACCTTGTCAGCGACCTCACGGGCAAAGCCCATCTCGTGGGTCACCACCACCATGGTCATGCCTTCATCTGCCAGTTTTCGCATCACCGCCAGCACTTCACCTACCAGCTCCGGGTCCAGCGCCGAAGTCGGCTCATCGAACAGAATCGCCTTGGGCCGCATGGCCAGCGCACGGGCGATGGCAACGCGTTGCTGCTGCCCCCCGGAAAGCTCGTCGGGGTAGGCGTCCATACGGTGGGCCAGGCCTACCTTCTCCAGCAATGCCCGAGCATGTTCGCGGGCGGCTTGCGGGTTTTCCCTTTTCACATACACCGGACCTTCCATGACGTTCTGCAACGCAGTGCGGTGCGGAAACAGGTTGAAGCGTTGGAACACCATGGCCACCTGACTGCGGATGGAGTGGATGCTTTTGGCATTGCGGTCCACCCGTTCGTCTTCGACCAGGATGTCGCCACCTTCGTAGGTCTCCAGCCCGTTGATGCAGCGCAGCAAGGTGGACTTTCCCGAACCCGATGGGCCGATCAGGCACACCACCTGACCGCTGTCGACGTTCAGGTCGATGCCTTCGAGCACAGGTGTACTGCCGTAGCTTTTATGCAGAGACTGAATGCTGATCATGCGTGCTTCCTCGTGGCGATACGCGTTTCGAGACGGCGCAGGGCATACGACAGGGGCAGGCTCAGGGACAAGTAGAGCAATGCCACCAGGGTGTAGACGGTCATGTTCTCGAAGGTCGACGAGGCAATCAGCTGGCCGGCACGGGTCATCTCGGCAACGGTGATGGTCGACACCAGGGACGAGTCCTTGAGCATCATCACCAAGGTGTTGCCGTAGGGCGGCAAGGCAATACGCAACGCCTGTGGCAGCACGACCCGGCGCATGATCATCGGCCCACGCATGCCAAGGGACTCGGCCGCCTCGATCTGGCCCTGTTGAATGGCCTGTATGCCGGCGCGGAAATTCTCCGCCTGGTACGCCGAGTAGGCGATACCCAAGCCGATGATGCCCGCATGCAAGGCGCTGAGTTGAATGCCGAATTCAGGCAGCACGAAGTAGATGTAGAACAACTGCACGATAATCGGCAGGCCACGGATGACGTTGACCAGGGTGATGCCGCACAGGGCGACGGCGCGCACCTTCGACACCATCATCAGGGCAAAGCCCAAACCAATCAGGGAACTGAGCAGGAACGAGGCAATCGTGACCTGCACGGTGACCACCGCGCCATTGAGCAGAATGGGCAGGAAGTCCAGAGCATTCTGGAAGAACATAAGCGTGTCCGGGATGGATGTACCTAAGAGACGGCGCCCTTTCTGGGCACCGGAGGATGACGACCGTCAGTCGAGCTTCCACTTGGCGATGATGCCGGCCAGCGTGCCGTCGGCCTTGATGCTGGCGATACCCTTGTTGACCTGTGCCAGCATCTGCGGGTCGCCCTGGCGCATGATCAGGCACACCTGGCCCTTGAGGTGCGGCTGGTAACTCTCGACCAGGCGCACTTTCTTCAATGTGCCCTGCGCCATCTGATACGCCAGGATCGGGTGATCACCGAAGCCGGCCTTGATCCGACCCAGCGCCAGGTCACGGGTGAGGTCGGCGAGCGAGTCGTAGCCACGCACTTCCTTGAAGATGCCACGGCGATTCAGTTCGTCGATGAAAACGGTCCCCACCTGGGCTCCCACCACTTCGCCCTTGAAGTCATCCATACTGGTGTAGGCCTTGTCATCGTCGGCACGCACCATCAGCCCCTCACCGTACTCGAACACCGGTTCCGAATACTGCACGACTTTCTCCCGCTCTGGCGTGCGCAGCATGGCCGCTGAAATCAGGTCGATCTTACGAGCTGTCAGCGAAGGGATCAGCGCCGCGAAATTGGTCTGGGCAATTTCCACTTCAAAGCCCGCCGCCTTGGCCACGGCCTCAGCCGAGTCGACCATCATGCCCTGGATACTGTTGCTCTTCACATCAAGGAAAGTGAACGGAACGCCGGTGGCAGTGGCGCCCACTTTGTAGGTCTCGGCCTGGGCGACCAAGGCGGTGGCACAACTGGCGACCAGGGCCAGAGCGCAGGTGACTGCTCGAAGACGTGGATACATGCTGAACACTCCCATTTCACGCGACTTATTGTGTTTATGCGTAGGGTTGGCCTCAGGTATCGGCAGGAGGCATGTTTTTTACTATAAACAATTTACAAAAATCGTAAAGAGATTTACAAATATCGCATATCGATATTAAAGAAGCGGAAATGGATGATTCAACGTATGAACGATAGCGAAAGCAGCCTGTTCAATCAGTCATTGGAGAAGGGTTTGGCCGTGCTCCGAGCGTTCAATGCCCGCCGCCGTACCATGAACCTGGCAGAGGTGGCCGAGGCCGCCGGCATCAACAAGAGTTCGGCGCAGCGCATGATCTACACCCTCGAAGCCCTGGGCTATGTGAGCAAGCATCCGCTGAGCAAACGTTTCCAGCTCACTCCGGAAGTGATGGAGATCGGCTACAACTACCTGGCCGCCGACACCTTGGTGGACGTGGCCAACCCCTTCCTCGCGGAACTGGCGCAAACTACCGGCGAAACCACCAACCTGACCGAGCCCGTGCGCACCGACATGCTCTACGTGGCGCGGTTCGTAGGCCCCAAGTTCATCCCCATCCACTTACCGATCGGTAGTCGCATACCGATGTACTGCACGGCTTCCGGCCGCGCCTACCTGAGCGCTCTGGAAGAGGATGAAGTCAAGGCGCTGCTGGCGCGCAGCGAGCTCATCCGCCATACCCACCTCACCCGCACCAGCCCCGAGCAGATTCTTGAGGCGATTGCCGAGGTCCGGTGCAAGGGATATGCGATCAACAGCGAAGAACTGTTCCTCGGTGACATGGCCGTGGCTGCCCCCGTGCGAAACAGCCAAGGCCGGCCTGTTGCGTCCGTGCATGTGGTGGCGCCCACCAGTCGCTGGTCGGTGGAAGATGCCGAGCGCCGACTGGCGCCGGCCGCTCTCGAATGCGCGCGCGCCATCAGCACATCGATCAGGGCCCTTTAGGGCGCGCTGCACGCAAAAAAATGTAACAGCTCACCATTCGGCTTCGCGGGGAATTGGGTCTAGGCTCAGAACCATGTGATACCGGGCCCCTCTGACGGCTGCCGAGCCGCCATGTCGGATCACTGTTGCCATGCAACGTCGACATTCAAGGAGGGGCTCATGACAGCTCTGCAGACATTCCTCACCACCCCGTTCCTCGGCACCAGCACTTGGTTGTGGCTGGTGTTCATGGCCATCGTCATCGGTTTGCTGGTGCTTGACCTGGGGGTTCTGCACCGCCAGGACCGCGAGATCGAAATGCGCGAAAGCCTGTTGTTGTACTCAGGCTATTTCAGCGTCGGCGTGCTGTTCGGGGCCTGGGTCTGGTTCGAACTGGGGTCGCAGGCGGCGTTAGAGTTCTATACCGGTTTTCTGGTCGAGCAGTCATTGTCGATGGACAACGTGTTCGTCATGGCTATGATCTTCGGCTTCTTCGCCATCCCCCGCCGTTACCAGCACCGCGTCCTGTTCTGGGGCATCCTTGGCGTCGTGGTGTTGCGCGCGATCATGATCGGCGTGGGCGCAGCGCTGGTGCAGAACTTTGCCTGGGTGTTGTATGTGTTCGGCGCGTTCCTGCTGTTCACCGGGGTCAAGATGGCGTTCTCCAGGCAAGAAAGCCATCCGGATCTTGCCAACAACCCAGTGCTCAAGTTCGTGCGCCGGCACATGCGCGTCACGGACCAGATCCATGGCTCGCACTTTTTCGTACGCCTCAAGCCCCCAGGCCACACCAAGGCCCTGCATTATGCCACGCCGCTGTTCCTGGCCCTGGTACTGATCGAACTGGCCGACCTGGTGTTCGCGGTGGATAGCGTGCCGGCGATTTTCGCCATTACCCAGGACCCCTTCATCGTCTATACCTCCAACATCTTCGCCATCCTTGGCCTGCGCTCGCTGTACTTCGCCCTGGCCGCACTGATGCACCGCTTCGTCTACCTCAAGTACGCGTTGGCGCTGGTGCTGATCTTCATCGGCTGCAAGATCTTCTACCACGGCATGGTGGGCAAGGTACCGGCGTTGCTGTCGTTGGGCGTGACATTCGGGTTGTTGCTCGGCGGGGTCGTGTTGTCGTTGTTCAGGACGCGTAGGAGTGCACCGGAAGCTGCTCAGCCACCCATGGATCAGACGCAAGGCAAGGCCGTGAACGTGAACAAGGAAGAGGATCCGCAAATGAGGGTGTGAGCCAGAGCCGGGGGCCGCTTTGCGGATGCACTGGCCCCCAAGGCCTGCTGCATTTGCAGAGTTAGAAGCGATGACCAACACGCCATGATGAAAGGAATGATCAAGAACGCGCTCTTCAATGACGGCGACCACTTTTCAAACTCAATCATCCATCACCTCATGAATGACTTGCCCCACCTGCTCTCCCAGCGCGACCTTTCAGGCGTCAAGAAACGCCAATTTCATCCATGAAGCCGTCGACAAACCACACCAACCGCTGATGCCGCTGAGCCGCCAGTCGTGCGCCCTCGCCGGTCTGAAACCCCGACGCCAGCGTCAGCAATTTGTTGGGAAAGTGCTCAAGACTGAACTGACGATCCTGGTAGTCGCGGCCTTTGGCCTTGGGATTGTTCGGGTCATACAGCGCCGTACCCATGCGGCCACCGACGTAGAAGCAGCGGGCAATACCGACCATGCCGAGGGCGTCGAGGCGGTCGCTGTCCTGCAGGATCTTCGCTTCCAGGGTATCGGCTGGCAGATGGGCGCTAAAGCTGTGCGCGGCAATGGCGTGGCGAACCGCCTCGATGCGTGGCGTGGGCCAGTTCAAAGCTGCGAGTATCTGCGCCGCCTTGCTGGCGGACAGCCGCGAGGCCTGACTGCGTTGGGGTGAGTCTTTTTCCACGGCCACACAATCGTGCAGCACGGTTGCGGCCAGCAACACCTCCAGGTCCCCGCCCTCTACCGCGTGGATCCTGCGTACGTTGGCCCACACTCGGTGCAGGTGCGCCAGGTCATGGGCGCCGTCATCCGTGGCTTCAGGCATGTGCGCCTGCAACGCATCCGCAAGAAATTGGAGGGGGTGGAACGGTGAGTGACTCATTTACATCCTGGCCGTGGCAAATCGGAGACAGCGGCGGCAAGCCGCCCCTCGCAGGACGGCACATACCGCAATGATGTAGCAGGGACCTGTGGGAGCGGGTTCACCCGCGAACACTGGCAAAGCCAGGGCCATGCACCGCGTCGAATGCTTCGCGGGCAACCCGCACAGAAACTGCGTGATCAGCACAGACTAGCGCAACATCGACGGCGGCACGTACTTACCGATTTCATACTTGCCAATCGCCGCCCGGTGCACTTCGTCCGGCCCATCGGCCAAGCGCAGGGTGCGCTGCATGGCGTACATGTAGGCCAACGGAAAATCACCGCTCACCCCTGCCCCACCATGTATCTGGATTGCCCGGTCGATCACCTTCAAGGCCACGTTCGGAGCCACCACCTTGATCTGGGCGATTTCGCTGCGCGCCACTTTGTTGCCGACGGTATCCATCATATAGGCCGCCTTCAGGGTCAGCAGCCGCGCCATGTCGATTTCCATCCGCGAGTCGGCGATCTTGTCGATGTTGCCGCCCAGTCGTGCCAATGGCCGGCCGAACGCTGTTCGCTCGACCGAGCGCCTGCACATCAACTCCAGTGCCCGTTCAGCCATGCCGATCGACCGCATGCAATGGTGAATGCGGCCGGGGCCCAGGCGTCCCTGGGCAATTTCAAAGCCGCGGCCCTCGCCGAGGATGACATTCTCGTAGGGCACCCGCACATCCTCGAACAGCACCTCGGCATGACCATGGGGTGCATCGTCATAACCGAACACCGGCAATGGTCGGACGATGTTCACCCCAGGTGCATCGGTCGGCACCAATACCATCGAATGCTGCTGGTGACGCGGCCCATCGGGATTGGACAGGCCCATGAAGATCATCACCTTGCAACGCGGGTCGCAGGCGCCGGAGGTCCACCACTTGCGACCGTTGATCACCCACTCATCCCCATCGCGCACGGCGGTGGCAGCCATGTTGGTGGCATCCGATGAGGCAACGTCCGGTTCGGTCATGGCGAACGCCGAACGGATCTCGCCGCGCAGCAGCGGCTCGAGCCACTGGCGCTTCTGCGCCTCGCTGCCGTAGCGGACCAGCACCTCCATGTTGCCGGTGTCCGGCGCCGAGCAGTTGAACGGCTCCGGGCCGAGCAGTGAGCGGCCCATGATCTCGGCCAGCGGCGCATATTCCAGGTTGCTCAACCCCGCGCCGTACTCCGACTCGGGCAGGAACAGGTTCCACAGGCCTTCGGCGCGGGCCTTGGCCTTGAGCTCTTCCATGATCGCAGTCGGCTGCCAACGGTCACCCTCGGCGACCTGCCGCTCGAACACCGGTTCGGCGGGATAGACATGAGTGTCCATGAACGCAGCGACGCGTTCGCGCAGGGCCTGGACCTTGGGTGAATAGGCGAAATCCATCTGGGCTACCTTCACGGTTCGAAATACATGGACCAGAGCCTAGAACAGCCGGCCTTCATCCACCTAGTCTATTTTCTACGTGTATAAACATTCATAACCGATATATGATCGACCCATAATTCCAACAAAGAGCGGCGCCTATGAACCTCAGCAAGGTCGACCTCAACCTGTTCATCGTTTTCGACGCGATCTACACCGAAGCCAACCTGACCCGCGCCGGGCAGATCGTCGGCATCACCCAGCCGGCGGTGTCCAACGCCCTGTCACGGCTGCGCGAAACCTTCAACGATCCACTGTTCGTCCGCACCGCCCAGGGCATGGTGCCTACCCCCATGGCGCAGAACATCATTGGCCCGGTGCGCAACGCCCTGGCGCTGCTGCGAACCTCGGTGCAGGAAAGCCGCATCTTCAACCCGCAGCAAGCCAACAAGACCTTCCGCATCAGCATGACCGACCTCACCGAAGCGGTGATCCTGCCGCCGTTGTTCCAGCGTCTGCGCCGCCAGGCCCCCTCGGTGCTGATCGAGAGTTTTCTGTGCAAGCGCCGCGAGACCACCAAGGAGCTGGCCGCCGGTAGACTGGATTTCGCCGTCGATGCGCCCTTGAACACCGACCCGCAGGTACGCCATGTCAAACTGATGCAAGACCGCTACGTCTGCGCGTTGCGCCAGGGCCATCCGCTGGCTGAAGCCAAGTTGACGCTCGACAGTTACCTAGGCATGACCCACATCCACATCTCCAGCCGCCGCAACGGCCTGGGCTATGTCGACCTGGCGCTGGGCAAGATGGGCGTGCAGCGCAAGGTTGCCTTGCGTTCACAGCACTACTTGATGGCATCGCAGGTGCTGCAGCAAACCGACATGGTGATGACCGTTCCCGAGCGATTCGCCCGTCGCCATCAGTTGCGCTATCAACCGCTGCCGGTCGACGTGCCACCGCTGGAAACGCACCTGTATTGGCACGAAAGCACTGATCAGGACCCGGCCAATCGTTGGATGCGCGAACAGATCATCGAGCTGTGCGAGCGCGTGGTGCTCGAGGAGGAGAAAGCGCTGCAATCAGCATGACAACGACGGGAGAACAATTTTCTACCTCAAGGCCTTGCAATAGAGAAATTTTCTCAAGGTTGGCCGACGGGACCCACCATTGAGCAAAACATTTCGGGCAGCAGCGGGTACGCTTTCATCAAAGATCGCCATATCCACGGCAACAGAAACGGACCCGCCCCAATGCCCAGTGCCCCGCTTTACTTCGATTACGCTGCCACCACGCCGGTCGACGACCGGGTCATCGAAACCTTGGTTTCCTGCCTGAGCCGCCATACGAATTTCGGTAACCCCGCCTCCAGCGGCCACGCCTATGGCCAGGCGGCTCGCGATGCCGTTGAAAAGGCGCGCCAGCAGGTCGCTGATCGCGTGGGCGCCAAAGCGAGCGAGCTGGTCTGGACCTCCGGCGCCACCGAGTCCAACAACCTTGCACTCAAGGGCATAGCCCTAGGTGCCGGGCAACCCGGCCACTTGATCACCAGCCGATTGGAGCACAAGGCAGTGCTAGACACTGTCGCCGAACTGGCTCGCCAAGGCTGGGCGGTCACTTACCTGACGCCGGACGAAGACGGGCTGATCCAGCCGCAGGCCGTACAGGCTGCGCTGCGCGACGACACCCGTCTGGTGTCGTTGATGGCCGTGAACAACGAACTGGGAACCATCACCGACTTCGCCGCCATCGGCGAGTATGTGCGAGCGCACGGGGCTTTGCTGCATGTGGATGCAGCACAGGCTGTGGGCAAGCTGCCCATCGACCTGGGCAGCCAGGCGGTTGACCTGATGTCGTTCTCCGCTCACAAGGTCTATGGCCCCAAAGGCATCGGTGCGCTGTATGTGGGGCCACGCGCATTTCCATGGATGCGTGCACAGATGCACGGCGGAGGTCATGAACAGGGCTTGCGCTCCGGGACCCTGGCCACCCACCAGATCGTCGCGATGGGCACCGCGTTCGCGCTGGCCGGTCAGCCGGGCGACGGCGAACACCAGCGTATCGAACGGCTGGCCGAACGCCTGCGTGCAGGCTTGCTGGCGTTGCCGGGGGTGAGCCTCAACGGCAGCCGTACACAGCGCATCCCGCACACCTTGAACCTGTGTATCGAGGCCAAAGGGTTCAACAGTGCAGCCTTGGCCAGCGAGCTTGCGCTTTCGACCACCTCGGCGTGCAACTCGGCAAGCAACGCCGCGTCGCACGTGCTGTTGGCGCTGGGGTTGGACGAAGCGCTGGCGCGCAAGAGCGTGCGCATCAGCCTAGGACGGTTCACCACCGAGGCCGAGGTGGACAAGGCCGTCGAAGTCTTCTCGCGGGTGGTGACGGCGGCTTCGCAGGCATTGTGGTAAGGCCACGTTACGTTTCGGTCGCAACACAGGGCGCACGGGATTAACATGGTCGCCTTCCAGCGCGGCCGATGGCCGCCCCTTGCCTGACTGTCCGCCAAAAATCCATGCCCTTCGAACTCACCGTAGAACCGCTTACCCTGCTGATACTTGCCCTGGTCGCCTTCGTCGCCGGTTTCATCGATGCCATCGCCGGTGGCGGTGGCCTGCTGACCACGCCGGCCTTGCTCACCGCTGGCATGCCGCCGCACTTGGTACTGGGCACCAACAAACTCAGCTCGACCTTCGGTTCGGCTACCGCCGGTTTCACCTACTACCGACGCAAGCTGTTCCACCCTGCCCAATGGCGTCGGGCACTGCTCGGCACACTGGTGGGTGCCTTGATCGGTGCGGTGGTCGCCCACTACATGCCCGCCGAATGGCTGAACAAGATGCTCCCGGTCATCGTCTTCGCCTGCGGTATCTACCTGTTGTTCGGTGGCACGCCCAAGGCGCCCCTGGACGCCGATGCGCCAATCAAGAAGAAGTGGCAGTTACCCCAGGGCTTCACCCTGGGCTTCTATGACGGTGTGGCCGGCCCCGGCACCGGCGCGTTCTGGACCGTGAGCACCTTGCTGCTCTACCCCATCGACTTGGTACGGGCCAGCGGTGTGGCGCGCAGCATGAACTTCGTCAGCAACATCGCGGCGCTGACGGTGTTCATCATTTCCGGGCAGGTGGACTACATCGTCGGCTTGTGCATGGGTCTGTCGGTGATGGTCGGTGCCTTCTTCGGCGCACGCACAGCGATCAGCGGCGGCAGCAAGTTCATCCGCCCGGTGTTCATCACCGTGGTGCTGGCCTTGACCGTGCGCCTAGCGTGGCAGCACTGGTTCGGGCAGGCCTAAACGACGCGCCACATACAGGTCGATCAGGTATCGGGCGATGGAGCGCCCGGCCGGCAGGGGTGGCAGTTCATGCACGCTGAACCACTTGGCGTCTTCGATCTCGTCCGGCTGCATGACGATCTCGCCCCCCGCGTACTCGGCATGGAAACCCAGCATCATCGAATGCGGGAACGGCCAGCACTGGCTCCCGATGTACTGGATGTCCTTCACCTCAACCGCGACCTCCTCACGCACTTCACGCACCAGGCAATCCTCGGCCGACTCACCAGGCTCGGCGAAGCCGGCCAGTGTGCTGTAGACACCGCTCACGAAACGTGGCGAACGGGCCAGCAGGATCTCGTCGCCACGGGTCACCAGCACGATCATGCTCGGCGAGATACGCGGGTAGCTACGCAGGTCGCAGGGCTGGCAATACATCGCCCGCTCCCAGCGAATTTGCGTCATCGGCTGGCCGCAACTGCCGCAAAAACGGTGCTCGCGCGCCCAGGTGCCGATCTGCGCGGCATAGCCCAGAATCTTGTAGGTCTCGAAATCGCCTTCGAGCATGAACGAACGCAGCCCGCGCCAATGGCAACCCGGCACCTCGCTGGCGCTGCGCAGTTCGAGCAGGAACACGGGCTCGCCGTCGAAGTGGCCGATACCCTGCTCGCACAGCACGTCCAGGTCCTGGCGCTTGAGCCAGTCCCGGGGGAACAGCGCGCCATTGTCATCCAGCAGGAACCCGTCCGGGCTGCGGGCGACGGCAAGTCCCCCGGTGATTTGCGGGTCGAGTACTGCGGTGATCCAGCGAGCTGACATGTGGAGGTTCCTTGCAGCGCGTCCCCCGGACTGTCAGTCGGCGAACGTCGGTTTCTGTTTGCTCATGTGCGCCGCCACGGCCACGCGCAGGTCTTCGGACTGCAGCATGGCGGCGTTCCAGGTAGCGATGTATTCAAGGCCATCGTCGATGCGATGGTCGCGCATGTAGCTGAGCATCTCCTTGGTGCCGGCCACGGCGATCGGCGATTTTGCGGCAATCTCGCGGGCGATGGCAAAGACACCGTCCAGCAGCGCGGCCTGATCATCATAGACCCGGTTTACCAGGCCGATGCGCAGCGCCTCGTCGGCATCGACCATGCGACCGGTGAAGGCCAGCTCACGCATCATGCCGTCGCCGATGATACGTGGCAAACGTTGCAACGTACCGACGTCTGCCGCCATGCCCATGTCGATTTCCTTGATCGAGAACTGCGCATCCTGGCTGCAGTAGCGCATGTCGCACGCCGACACCAGGTCGATGGCGCCGCCGATGCAGTACCCTTGGATCGCTGCCAGCACCGGCTTGCGGCAGTTGTCGACGGCGTTGAACGAGGCTTGCAGGCGCAGGATGGTGCGCCGCAGCAAACGGGCATTGCGCCCCACGTCCTTGCCCATCTGCCCGGCCAGCGAGGCGAGCATCATCAGGTCGATGCCGGAGGAGAAATGTTTGCCCGCGCCACTGATGACCACCGCCCGCACTGCATCGGTGTCGTCGATCCACTGGAAGATGTCGACGATCTCTTCCCAGAAGGCAGCATTCATCGCGTTGATCTTCTCGGGACGATTGATCTGCACATGGGCGATGTTGTCGGTCTGCTCGATCTTGAACGCGCTGTAGTCGGTCACGGGCGGTACTCCTTGAGGGGAAAGGTTCACAGCGCTGGATGTTAACCCAGCCCTGTGGCCGCACTTGTGCCAAAAACGGGACTCCATGCCTTGCCTAACGGCAGCTGATGCGGCACCGTGCGCCATCGCTGAATCATAAGGAAACATATTCATGTCCCGCTCCCTGACGGGCGCGCTTGCCCAGAGTTTTCTGGGCCAGTCGCCGCGCTGGTACAAGGCCGTCATCTGCCTGTTCCTGGTGCTGAACCCAGTGCTGCTGTTCACGGCTGGCCCGGTGGCCGCTGGCTGGCTACTGGTCGTCGAATTCATCTTCACCCTGGGCATGGCGCTCAAGTGCTACCCGCTGATGCCCGGCGGCCTGCTGCTGATCGAAGCATTGCTGGTGGGGATGACAACGCCCCAGGCATTGTACGAGGAGTTACAGCACAACTTCCCAGTGATCCTGCTGCTGATGTTCATGGTGGCGGGCATCCACTTCATGAAAGAGCTGCTGCTGTACCTGTTCTCGCGGATTCTGCTGGGCGTGCATTCCAAAGCCGTGCTGGCCTTGCTGTTCTGTGTGCTGTCGGCATTCCTCTCGGCCTTCCTCGACGCACTGACCGTGACGGCGGTGATCATCAGCGCCGCCGTGGGCTTTTACGCGGTGTATCACCGCGTCGCTTCGGGCGCCAACCCTCGTGAGGAAAGCGCGCTGGACAGTGACCAAGAGGTCGCCCAGTTGCACCGCGAAGACCTCGACCAATTCCGCGCCTTCCTGCGCAGCCTGCTGATGCACGGCGCGGTCGGCACGGCCCTGGGCGGCGTTTGTACCTTGGTAGGCGAGCCGCAGAACCTGCTGATCGGCCATGAAATGGGTTGGCACTTCGCCGACTTCTTCTTCAATGTCGCACCCGTGTCGCTCCCCGTGCTGGGTGCAGGACTGGTTACCTGCGTACTGCTGGAAAAACTGCGCCTATTCGGTTACGGCGTGTTGATGCCAGCACCGGTGCGCCATGTGCTGGCCGCCTATGCCGCCGAAGATGATGCCGCCCGAACCCCGGCGCAACGCCTCGCCCTGCTGGTACAGGGCCTCGCCGCGTTGATCCTGATCATCAGCCTGGGCCTGCACATCGCCGAAGTCGGCCTGATCGGCCTGCTGGTAATCGTGCTTATCACCGCCTTTACCGGCATCACCGACGAGCATCGCCTGGGCCGAGCCTTCCAGGACGCCATGCCCTTCACGGCCCTGCTGGTGGTGTTCTTCGCGGTGGTCGCGGTCATCCATGACCAACAGCTGTTCAGCCCGCTGATCGCCTGGGTGCTGGCGCTGCCTGCCGAGCAGCAGCCGGGCATGCTGTACCTCGCCAACGGCCTGCTCTCAGCGATCAGCGACAACGTGTTCGTCGCCACCATCTACATCACCGAGGTCAAGCAAGCCTTCCTCGACGGCGCCATGAGCCGCGAACATTTCGAAACCCTGGCGGTGGCGATCAACACCGGTACCAACCTGCCCAGCGTGGCTACACCCAATGGGCAGGCGGCCTTTTTGTTCCTGCTGACCTCGGCGATCGCACCACTGATTCGACTGTCGTATGGGCGGATGGTGTGGATGGCGCTGCCCTACACCGTGGTGATGGGCGGGCTGGGCTGGTGGGCGGTTACCTACTGGTTGTGAGGCGGCTATCCTGACCCAATCGACGACAAGTCGGCTGTAGCGGGACCTGCACCGGTATCCCGTACGCGACGTGCGTACGGGTGCGGTGGATACCTGCGTATGCTGTTCAACGGCGTACAACTTTTGCCTCGCCCCCGCATCGAATGACAGGTGAGCCCTTTCTACGCGAAACGGAGATGACCCATGGCAACACGCACGCCCCTGCTGCTTTCCTGCCTGACCCTGGCGCTGGCCCTGACCGGCTGCGCAGGCTCCAGCGACGATCAACGCCCCCCTCCCACTACCCAGCAGGTCGACCTGCAACGCTACCAGGGCACCTGGTACGAACTGGCTCGGTTGCCGATGTTCTTCCAGCGCAACTGCGTACAATCCGAGGCACATTACGGTCTGCGCGAAGATGGCCGGATCGACGTGACCAACCGCTGCAAGGAAAACGACGGCCAGTGGAACGAAGCCAAAGGCATCGCCGAAGCGCAGCAGCCTGGCAAGACCGACAAGCTGTGGGTGACTTTCGACAACTGGTTCAGCCGCCTGGCGCCGGGACTGACCAAGGGCGATTACTGGGTGCTGTACCACGACCAGGACTATCGCGTTGCCTTGGTGGGTCACCCGAACCGGGAATACCTGTGGCTGCTGTCACGCACACCGACGGTCACCGAGCAAACGCGCGAACAAATGCTTTCGATCGCCCGCAATCAAGGCTATGACACCAGCAAGCTGATCTGGCGCCAGGAAACGTCGACGCCCTGACCCAGCCGAGCTAAGGTGTAAGCCCACCCCCTTCGGAGCCAACCTCTTGGACCTGCTGTTTCTGGGCACCTCTTCCGGGGTGCCCACCAAGACCCGTAATGTCAGCGCCACCGCCGTGATCGAAGCCAGTGGTCGCCACTGGTACCTGGTCGATTGCGGCGAAGGCACCCAGCACCAATTGCTGCATACACCGCTGTCGATACGCGACCTGCGCGGCATTTTCATCACCCATGTGCATGGTGACCATTGCTTTGGCCTTCCAGGCCTGCTGGCCAGCGCCGGCATGAGCGGTCGCACCGAACCCTTGGACCTGGTGCTGCCTCACGCGCTGCATGACTGGATCCGCCTGAGCCTGGCGGCCAGTGAAACCTACCTGCCGTTCGAGCTGCGCCTGCTGGCGGTCGAGAGCCTGGCCGACTGGTGCAGCGAAACCCTTCAGGTGAACACCGTGCAACTGTCGCACCGTGTGCCTAGCGTCGGTTTCGTGTTCACCGAGCTGAACCCAGAGCCACGCCTGGATGTACAGCGCCTGGACGCCGAGGGTATCCCCCGTGGCCCCTTGTGGGGCGAGCTGGCCCAGGGCCTTTCGGTGGAATTCGACGGACGAGTGCTGCATGGCCACGACTACCTGCGGGCGTCCCGTCCTGCGCGAAAGCTCATCGTCTGCGGCGACAACGATAACCCTGAGCTTTTGGCCGAGGTGGCCAGAAACGCGGATGTGCTGGTGCACGAAGCCACCTTCACCCAAGCGATCATCGCGCGCAACGGGGTAACGTACGGCCACAGCACCGCAGCTGCGGTCGCACGCTTTGCCGCGCAGGCTGGCGTGCGCAACCTGGTGCTGACCCATTTCAGCGCCCGCTACCAGTCCAACCCCCAGCGCAGCCCGTGTATCGACGATGTGCACGAGGAAGCCCAGGCGTACTACGGTGGCAACCTGACCCTCGCGCGGGATCTGCAGCGCTACCACATCGGGCGTGATGGCTGCCTGCACGCCGTTTGACGCCGCGCCTACAGGCAAGACGCAACACCTGTAGGGGCCGGGCTGCCGGTGACAAGTCCGGCACGCTTCCTAGGCTGCCAACTTCCCTTTGGCAATCGCTTCAGACGCCGCCAGCATGGCCCGCAACAGCACCGCGCACCCGGCCGCCAGGTCCTCTGGCGCGGCGTTCTCGATCTCGTTATGGCTGATGCCGTTCTCGCACGGCACGAAGATCATCCCCGCCGGCCCCAGCTCGGCGAGGAAGATCGCGTCATGCCCGGCGCCACTGACGATGTCCATGTGCGACAGGCCCAAGGCACCTGCCGACTCGCGCACGGCATCGACGCAGGTGGGGTCGAAGTACAACGCCGGGAAGTCCGCCGTCGGGACCAGCTCATAGCTAAGACCGTGCTTGGCGCAAGTGGCCTCGATCACTGCGCGCACGTCGGCGATCATCGAATCCAGGCGCTCGCTTTCAAGGTGACGGAAGTCCAGGGTCATGCGCACCTCCCCCGGAATGACGTTGCGCGACCCCGGGTACGCCTGCAGGCACCCGACCGTGCCACAAGCATGCGGCTGGTGCCCGAGCGCGGCACGGTTGACCGCCTCGACCACGGCGGCGGCGCCTACCAGGGCATCCTTACGCAAGTGCATGGGGGTCGGGCCAGCATGGGCCTCGACGCCACGCAAAGTCAGGTCGAACCACTTCTGTCCCAGTGCGCCCAGCACCACGCCGATGGTCTTGGCCTGGTCTTCGAGAATCGGTCCCTGCTCGATATGCGCTTCGAAATAAGCGCCGACCGTATGGCCCAGCACCGCACGCTCACCTGCGTAGCCGATGCCACTCAACGCCTCACCGACAGTCACCCCCTGGGCATCGCGCTTGGCCAGGGTTTCCTCCAGGGTGAACTTACCGGCGAACACCCCAGAGCCCATCATGCAGGGCGCGAAGCGTGAACCTTCCTCGTTGGTCCACACCACCACCTCAAGCGGCGCCTCGGTTTCCACCCCCAAGTCATTGAGGGTGCGGATCACTTCTAGCCCGGCCATCACTCCGAAGCAACCATCGAACTTGCCGCCGGTGGGCTGGGTGTCGATATGGCTGCCGGTCATCACGGGCGGCAATGCGGGGTTGCGGCCGGGCCTGCGGGCGAAGATGTTGCCGACCTTATCGACACTGACGCTACACCCCGCGGCTTCACACCATTTGACGAACAGGTCACGGGCCTGGCGGTCGAGGTCGGTCAGGGCCAGGCGGCAGACGCCGCCCTTGGCGGTGGCACCGAGGCGCGCGAGGTCCATCAGCGACTGCCAGAGGCGTTCGCTGTTGACGTGGCGTTCGGACGGTTTCAAGACGAAGCTCATGGGGTTGTCTCCTCAGGCGTTCTTGTTGTCTGCAATCATCATCGAAGTCGCGCTGTTGCCATCGCCGCAAGCGGGCGATGAAGCCAGCACACGTCTTACGGCAATGGCTTGGCCAGCCGCGCCGCTCCACGCACCGCCACACCACCGAGCACGTAATACAACACGCCGCCCAGCAGCGACCCGGTGAACCAGCCGTAGTCATAGAACCAGCTGAAGCTGCTGTTGCCGATCGCCATCACGGTCAGCGCCACCGGCAGCGCGAAGGCGGCGAAGCCTGCCCAGTTCCAGGCCGGATACACGTCGTCGCGGTACAGTCCGGCGAGGTCCAGACGCTGACGACGGATCAGGAAATAGTCCACGACCATGATTCCGGCAATCGGCCCCAGCAGACTGGAGTAACCCAGCAACCAGTTGGAATAGATACTTTCCAGGCTCACATCCGAGACGATCCAGCCTAGCTTTTTCAGCAGCTCGTGGCCCATCAGTGCCAGGCCGATGAATCCGGTAAGCCAGACTGCGCGGCTTCGCCCGATCAGGCGTGGCGCGATGTTCTGGAAGTCGTTGGTCGGTGAGACGATGTTCGCCGCCGTGTTGGTCGACAACGTGGCGATCACGATCAGCGCCATGGCCAGTGCCACCCAGCCCGGACTCTGGATCTTGCCGATCAGGCTCACGGGGTCGGACACCGTCTCACCCACCAGCGAGGCCGATGCCGCGGTCATCACCACGCCCAACGAGGCGAACAGGAACATGGTCAGGGGCAAGCCAAGGATCTGCCCGAGAATCTGGTCTTTCTGGCTTTTGGCGTACCGACTGAAGTCAGGAATGTTCAACGAGAGTGTGGCCCAGAACCCCACCATGGCGGTGAGCCCTGCGCAGAAGTAGCTGACCATGCTAGCCCCTTCCGGGCGTTTGGGCGGCTGAGCCAGCAGCTCGGTCATCGACATGTGTGGCAAGGCCCAGAACAGCAAACCGAAGCCCACCGCTACCAGCAAGGGGGCCGAGAGGGTTTCCAGCCACTTGATCGACTCCGCACCGCGCAACACTACCCACAGGTTGAGCACCCAGAAGATCATGAAGCCGATCACCTCGCCGGTGCCGCCCAGGGCCTTCCAGCCTTCGAACATCGAGCCCAGGAACAGGTGAATCGCCAACCCGCCGAACATGGTCTGGATACCGAACCAGCCACAGGCCACCACTGCGCGAATCAGGCACGGCACATTGGAGCCGATGATGCCGAACGAGGAACGCAGCAGAACCGGAAAAGGAATGCCGTACTTGGTGCCAGCGAAGGCGTTGAGTGTCAGCGGGATCAACACGATCACGTTGGCCAATAGGATGGCCAGCAACGCTTCGCCCACGCTCAGGCCAAAATAGGCAGTGAGCACCCCGCCGAGGGTGTAGGTAGGCACGCAGATGGACATGCCCACCCACAACGCCGTGATGTGCCATTTGTTCCAGGTGCGCTGATGCACTTTGGTCGGTGCGATATCGTGGTTGTAGCGGGGGCTGTCGAGGACGTCGCTGCCGGCGGACAGCTCGAACAACCCGTCCTGTTCGATCACTTCCGATCTGCTCTGTTGCATGGGGCTCTCCAGGTTCTTTTTCTAGTTGTCGCTCATCGGGCTAACGCGATGGCCGGAGCACACACACCACCAGTACTGCACCTCCGGCCCGGCCAGGCGGTCGCGGCCAACGCAGTTCAACAACCGTGCCGGGTTGGCCAAGGCCGCCCCGTTTGGTCGCCGCCGACCGGAGGTAACTCACTGACTTGCAAGCGTATTCATCAATACCGACGACAGCGCTATGGCCATCACCTGCCTGCCGTACACCTGGCGTGTCCAACGCCCAGGGTTTCAATCTGGTGCGGCCTGGAAAAACAGCGGCCCCCCTGCGCCGGCAGGACAATCATCAAGCAGCTGATTTTGCATAGAAAATCTTGACCAATTTCGCTTCCTGTCAAGTGCGTCAAAATGGTGAGAGACCGTTCCATTTTGGTGATTTGTGATTTTATTCTTTATTTTTCAAGCACTTAATTTGGTTATAAGTTCATAAACTTTTTTCTTGATCATTCTCTGATCAGCATCTAGATTCCATTCTTGTCAGGCCTGACAGGATTGCATCGCAACCTCCAGCCACTGGCATCAAAACTTCAAGAACCGGCGTTCGACCGGTCAGCCTGCGAGGAAAACGGCATGTCCCTGTTGATCCGTGGTGCCACCGTGGTTACCCACGAAGAAAGTTTTTCCGCTGATGTCCTGTGTGCCGAGGGTTTGATCCGCGCCATTGGCCAGAACCTCGACGTCCCCACCGATTGCGAAGTCCTCGACGGCAGTGGCCAGTACCTGATGCCAGGCGGTATCGACCCACATACCCATATGCAATTGCCCTTCATGGGCACCGTGGCCAGCGAGGACTTCTTCAGCGGCACCGCTGCGGGGCTGGCCGGCGGCACCACCTCGATCATCGACTTCGTCATCCCCAACCCTCAGCAGTCGTTGCTGGATGCCTTCCACACCTGGCGCGGTTGGGCGCAGAAGTCTGCCGCCGACTATGGCTTCCATGTCGCCATCACCTGGTGGAGCGAACAGGTGGCCGAGGAGATGGGCGAGCTGGTGGCCAAGCACGGGGTGAACAGCTTCAAGCACTTCATGGCCTACAAGAACGCGATCATGGCCGCCGACGACACCTTGGTCGCCAGCTTCGAGCGCTGCCTGCAGTTGGGCGCGGTACCTACGGTGCATGCCGAGAATGGCGAGCTGGTCTATCACCTGCAGCAGAAACTGCTCGCCCAAGGCATGACCGGGCCTGAAGCGCATCCGCTGTCGCGCCCTTCCCAGGTCGAAGGCGAAGCCGCCAGCCGGGCAATCCGCATTGCCGAGACCCTCGGCACGCCGCTGTACCTGGTCCATGTGTCCTGCAAGGAAGCGCTGGATGAAATCACCTACGCACGGGCCAAGGGTCAACCGGTATACGGCGAAGTGCTGCCCGGCCACCTGCTGATCGATGACAGCGTCTACCGTCACCCGGACTGGGCCACCGCGGCCGGGCACGTGATGAGCCCTCCCTTCCGCCCACGCGAACACCAGGAAGCGCTGTGGCGAGGCCTTCAGTCGGGCAGCATTCATACCACCGCTACCGACCACTGCTGCTTCTGCGCCGAACAGAAAGCCATGGGACGCAACGACTTCAGTCGAATTCCAAACGGGACCGCGGGCATCGAAGACCGCATGGCCGTACTGTGGGATGCCGGCGTCAACAGCGGGCGGCTGTCGATGCATGAGTTCGTCGCGCTCACATCCACCAACACCGCGAAGATCTTCAACCTGTTTCCGCGCAAGGGCGCCATCCGCGTCGGTGCCGATGCCGACCTGGTGCTGTGGGACCCACAAGGCACCCGCACGATCTCGGCGCAGACCCACCACCAGCGGGTGGACTTCAACATCTTCGAAGGCCGCACCGTGCGGGGCATACCCAGCCACACCATCAGCCAGGGCCGTGTGTTGTGGGCCGATGGCGACCTGCGTGCGGAACCCGGCGCGGGCCGTTACGTGGAACGTCCACCCTACCCCTCGGTGTACGAGGTGCTGGAGCGACGCGCCGAACAACAGCGCCCGACGCCCGTCCAGCGATAGTGCTGTTGAGGCTGCTACGCAGCCCATCGCCGGCACACCGGCTCCTGCATAGACCGCATCCACTTCAAGGTCATCCATGGACCTACAGGAGCCGGCTTGCCGGCGATTGAGCCACACCCAATAAAATCAAAGAGGCTACAACCGTGATCGACGCCCTGAAGCACTTGCCGCGCCCCCGGGCCGGCGCCGACCAACTGGCCGAGCAGTTCACCGACCTCGCGCCGCCGCTCACCCCGCGCCAGGCTGCCGTGGAAAGCGCCCGCTGCCTGTATTGCTACGACGCCCCCTGCGTCAACGCCTGCCCCAGCGAGATCGACATCCCTTCGTTCATCCACCGCATCAGCGATGAAAACCTGCAAGGTGCCGCCGAGCGTATTCTCTCGGCCAACATCCTGGGGGGCAGCTGCGCCCGCGTCTGCCCTACCGAAATCCTCTGCCAGCAAGCCTGTGTGCGCAACAATGCCCAGGAGTGCGCACCGGTCCTGATCGGCCAGCTGCAACGCTACGCCCTGGACAACGCACAGTTCACTGAGCACCCGTTCAGCCGCTCCCCATCCACCGGCAAGCGTATTGCCGTCGTAGGCGCTGGCCCCGCCGGGCTGTCGTGTGCCCATCGCCTGGCCATGCATGGCCATGATGTGGTGGTGTTCGAGGCCAGTGAAAAAGCCGGTGGCCTGAATGAATACGGCATCGCCCGTTACAAGCTGGTGGATGACTATGCCCAGCGCGAGGTGGCGTTCCTGCTGGGCATCGGTGGCATCGAGATTCGCCACGGCCAACGCCTGGGCAGCAAGCTCAGCCTCGCCGAACTGCGCGACCAGTATGACGCCGTGTTCCTCGGCCTGGGCCTTGGTGCCGTGCGCCAGCTCGGCCTGGCCGACGAAGAAGCCGCCGGCTTGCTGGCCGCCACTGAATACATCCGCGAACTGCGCCAGGCCGATGACCTCTCGCAACTGCCGCTGGCCGACCGCTGCCTGGTGATTGGCGCTGGCAACACAGCCATCGACATGGCCGTGCAAATGAGCCGGCTGGGCGCACGCGACGTCAATCTGGTCTATCGCCGTGGCCATGCCGACATGGGCGCCACTGGCCACGAGCAGGACATAGCCAAGGCCAACCAGGTGCGCCTGCACACCTGGGCACGCCCGGATGCCGTCCTGCTGGACGATGACGGCCGTGTGCGCGGTATGCGTTTCGCCCGCACGCACTTGCAGGAGGGTCGCCTGACCGACACGGGCGAAACCTTCGAGCTGGCTGCCGACGCCATCTTCAAAGCCATCGGCCAGTCCTTCGACGATGCCTGCCTCGGCGACCCGCTGGCGGCACAACTGGACCGCGACGGCGAGCGGATTCGCGTCGATGCGCACCTCCGGACCAGCCTGCCGGGCGTATACGCCGGTGGCGACTGCACCAACCTGGGCCAGGATCTGACCGTCCAGGCCGTACAACACGGCAAGCTGGCCGCCGAAGCCATCCATGCCCAACTCATGCTCAACGTGGAGGCTGCGTAAATGGCCGACTTGTCCATCGTATTCGCCGGCATCAAGGCCTCAAACCCTTTCTGGCTGGCTTCCGCGCCGCCCACCGACAAGGCCTACAACGTCGTGCGCGCCTTCGAAGCGGGCTGGGGCGGTGTGGTCTGGAAAACCCTGGGCGAAGACCCAGCGGCGGTCAACGTGTCGTCGCGCTATTCGGCGCACTATGGCGCCAACCGTACCGTACAGGGCATCAATAACATCGAGCTGATCACCGACCGTTCGCTGGAGATCAACCTGCGGGAAATCACCCAGGTGAAGAAGGACTGGCCCGACCGCGCGCTGATCGTCTCGCTGATGGTGCCGTGCGTGGAAGAGTCGTGGAAATTCATCTTGCCGCTGGTCGAAGCCACGGGGGCCGACGGCATCGAGTTGAACTTCGGCTGCCCCCATGGCATGCCGGAGCGCGGCATGGGCGCAGCCGTCGGCCAAGTGCCTGAGTACGTGGAGATGGTCACCCGCTGGTGCAAGACGCACTGCTCGCTGCCGGTGATCGTCAAGCTGACCCCCAACATCACCGACATTCGCCAATCGGCGCGCGCTGCCCATCGCGGGGGCGCCGATGCGGTGTCGTTGATCAACACCATCAACTCGATCACCAGCGTCGACCTGGACCGCATGGTCGCCCACCCCATCGTCGGCGACCAAAGCACCCACGGAGGCTACTGTGGGTCGGCGGTCAAACCCATTGCCCTGAACATGGTCGCCGAGATCGCCCGCGACCCTGAAACCCGCGGGCTACCGATCTGCGGCATCGGCGGGATCGGCAACTGGCGCGACGCGGCCGAGTTCATCGCGCTGGGCAGCGGTGCGGTGCAAGTGTGCACGGCGGCGATGCTGCATGGTTTTCGCATCGTCGAGGACATGAAGGACGGACTGGCGCGCTGGATGGACCAGCATGGTTACCAGAATCTGGAGACTTTCCGCGGCTTGGCGGTGGGGCATACCACGGACTGGAAATACCTCGACATGAACTACAAGTCGGTGGCGCACATCGACCAGGATGCCTGTATCGGGTGCGGACGCTGCCATATCGCCTGCGAGGATACCTCGCACCAGGCGATCGCCAGCACGTTGAAGGAGGACGCAACGCACAGCTACAGCGTGATCGAAGAGGAATGCGTGGGCTGTAACCTGTGCCAGATCACCTGCCCGGTGGAGCACTGCATCGAAATGGTGGCGCAGGATACCGGCAAGCCGTACATGAACTGGACGCAGGACCCACGCAACCCCTATCGCGAAGCCAGCTGACCCACTCGGACAGAGGCTTCTGAGGGCCACATCGCCAGCAAGCCGGCGCCTACAGGTGTGTAGCGATCCCTGTACGGGCAGGCTTGCCGGCGATCCGCGTCACGGCTCCAGGCCGATTCCGCGCAGGATCACACAGGTCACCGTCTGCACCGCACTTTCGAATGCCAGGTCCGACAGCGGCTCCCCGCCATTGAGCAGGGCCACCTGGTAACCGAAGTCGGCATAGTGCTGGGTCGCCGCCCAGATCATGTACAACAGCGCCGATGGCTCCACCGCCAGGATGCGCCCCTCCTCCACCCAACGGCGGATCTTCGCCTCCTTGAGCTGCGCCCAGGGCACCAGGATTTCATCCAGGCTAGCCCCCAACAGCGGCGCGCCATGCAGCATTTCTTCGGCCCAGATCTTCGAACCCAACGGACGGGTACGCGAATGGCCCATCTTGGCGCGGATGTAACTGGTGAGCACCACCCGGGGGTCATCGAAGCTTTCGAAGCACAGCGCATCCTGCTTCCACACGTCCAGCAGGTCCTGCAATACCGCGCGGTACAGGTCGTCCTTGGTGCTGAAGTAATAGTGCAGATTGGAGCGCGGCAGTTCGGCCTGCTCGGCAATGTCACCCATGGAAGTTGCGCCGAATCCCTTCTCAGCGAACACTTTCTCGGCCGCCTGCAGAATCTTCTCTACATTGCGCCGACGGATTTCGATCTTGTGGTTGGCCATGGCCTGTCCAAAACGCCTGAAACCTGTCAAGGCTAACAGGTTTGCAGGGAATGCAGGCAGCCGTTGTGCGGCTTCATGCTGTGATGGCCTGGACCTTGGCGCAATAGGGGGCCAGCGGTCGGTCAACCCAGCGTGTGCCACTCACGCTTGTCCCGGGCCAACAGCTCGTTGCCCGCTTCAGGGCCATCCTCGCCCGCCGGGTATGCATGCACTTCACCGTCCGTGGCCCAGGCGTCGAGAAACGGCTGCACCGCGCGCCAGCCGTTCTCGATGTTGTCGGCGCGCTGGAACAAGGTCTGGTCGCCGGTCAGGCAATCGTAGATCAGCGTCTCGTAGCCGGTGGCCGGGGTCATCTTGAAGAAATCCTTGTAGGCGAACCCGAGCTCGACGTTCTCCATCACCAGTTCCGGCCCAGGGCGCTTGGCCTGCAGGTCGAACCACATGCCTTCGTTAGGCTGGATCTGGATCTTCAGGTAGTTGGGCTTCGGCCGCTCCAGCTCGGACTCGCGAAACTGAGCATAGGGTGCAGGCTTGAAGCAGATGGCGATCTCGGTATCACGCACGCTCATGCGCTTGCCGGTACGCAGGTAGAACGGCACACCGGCCCAACGCCAATTGTCGATCATCACCTTCAGCGCGACGTAGGTCTCGGTCTGGCTGTCTTCGGCAACATTGGGCTCCTGGCGGTAACCGGGCAGGCGCTTGCGGCCCTGTTTGCCAGCGGTGTACTGGCCGCGCACCGAATTCTTCAACGCAAGCTTCGTCGACCAGGGCCGAATGGCGCCAATGACCTTGGCCTTCTCGCTGCGCACAGCGTCGGCGCCGAAGGCTGCCGGCGGCTCCATCGCGACCATCGCCAACAGCTGGAACAAGTGGTTGGGCACCATGTCGCGCAGTGCGCCGGTATGGTCGTAGAACGCCCCCCGGGTTTCGACGCCGACGGTCTCCGCCGCCGTGATCTGTACGTGGTCGATGTAGTGATTGTTCCAGAACGACTCGAACAGGCCGTTGGAGAAGCGGCTGACCAGAATGTTCTGCACCGTTTCCTTGCCCAGGTAGTGGTCGATGCGGTAGATCTGCCGCTCGCTCATCACTTTGAGCAAGCAGGCGTTCAAGGCTTCGGCGCTGGCCAGGTCGGTGCCGAACGGCTTTTCCACCACCACCCGGCGAAAGCCCCCTGCGCGCTCGTCAAGCAGTCCGGCCTCACCCAAGCGCTGGGCCACTTCAGGAAAGAATCGTGGCGAAGTGGCCAGGTAGAAGATCGCGTTGCCATGACTGGTCTTGTCGATGCGTTTGGTCAGGGCGGTGTAGGTGGCCGGATCGAGAAAATCGCCGGTCTGGTAATCCAGCGACTTGGCCAGACGCTGCCAGCGCTTTTCGTCCAGGCACTGGGGGTCGCGTTCGAGCATGAAGCGGTGCAGGCGCTCGGCGAAGTCTTCTGCGCTGGCCGGGTTGTGGTCGACGCCAACGATGCGCAGGTTACGGTCGAGCAACCCGTCGCGGCTGAGGTTGTACAGCGCCGGCATCAGCAGGCGCTTGACCAGGTCACCGTTGGCGCCGAACAGAAACAGGGTGCAAGGGGGGGCAGCAGGAATGGTCGGTCTGGTCATTCGCCTTTCTTCTCGATGTGGCCACCGAAACCCAGGCGCATGGCAGAAAGGATCTTGTCGCCATAAGTCCCCTGCTGCTGGCGTGAACGGAAGCGGGCGAACAGCGCGCTGGAGAGCACCGGCACCGGCACGGCCTGCTCGACGGCGGCGTCGATGGTCCAGCGCCCTTCGCCGCTGTCGGACACCGAGCCACTGAACTGCGCGAGCTGCGGATCGGCAACCAACGCATCGGCGGTGAGGTCAAGCAGCCAGGAGGTGACGACGCTGCCGCGGCGCCAGACTTCGGCGATTTCAGCCACATCGAGGTCGAAGCGCTGCTCTTCTGGCAGCTCATTGCCGCCCTTGCTGCGCAGCAGGTCGAAGCCCTCGGCGTAGGCTTGCATCAGCCCATATTCGATGCCGTTGTGGATCATCTTCACGTAGTGCCCGGCGCCGGGCGGGCCTGCATGGATGTAGCCGTGCTCGGCACGCTGGTACTCACCACTGCGCCCCTGGGTACGCGGGATGTCGCCGACACCGGGCGCCAGGGCCTTGAACAGCGGCTCGAGGCGCTCGAACACCTCTTTTTCACCGCCGATCATCATGCAGTAGCCACGCTCAAGGCCCCACACGCCACCCGAGGTGCCGACATCCAGGTAATGCAGCCCACGCTTGGCAAGTTCGGCGGCGCGGCGTACATCGTCCTTGTAGAACGTATTGCCGCCGTCGATGATCGCATCGCCCGGCTCGAGCATGTCGGCCAGTTGGGCGATGGTCTGCTCGGTCGGCTCGCCCGCAGGCAGCATTACCCATACTGCGCGGGGTGCCTTCAGCTTCTGTACCAGTGCGCCGAGGTCGTGCGCGCCTTGCGCGCCCTCCCCCTCCAGTGCCGTAATGGCTTCACGGTTGCGGTCGTTGACCACGGTGCGATGCCCTGCGCGCATCAGCCGTCTTGCGATATTGCCGCCCATGCGGCCCAGCCCGACGATTCCCAGTTGCATGTGCCGACGCTCCCCTTAGAAATGGATGACAAGGCGGTTCAGGTGTTCAGATTAGTCCAGCGCTCCGCCATGAGGTTCACCGACGAACGGCGCGACAACCATAAACAAAAAAGTTCCCAACGCGGCAGAAAGAATTCAGAATGCGCGCCGCGCGAGCGTCTACGCTTAAAACGTCACTAGCCAATTGCGAGGTGTGCAATGGGTACCTTGATGCCTGCTACTCCCGTCCAGACCCTATATGTAAGCGTCCGCCGCGACGAACTGGCTCGCTTGAAAGAAGAACGCGACCAACTCAAGCAGCAGGTGGCCCTGCTGAACCTGCAACTGGCACAAAGCCGCAACGGTGGCAAAGCCGTCAGCGTCTGATTGAACCCTGTCGTGGGGGCTCTCCTGGCTCCCACTCTGCTTCACATCATGCTTTATACGCCCGCCTACACCCTCCCCATGACGCACCAAAACGGTGCGAGGTGCTATTTGCCGACACATCATGTCGCACGCGCTTCTGGCCCCTGCCCCACCCTGGAACACACCATTCACATCCTGTCACATACGCCAACGTTTGCGTCTAACGCGCGTCATAACGAAAGTGACCGACGGGTCACCTTTTTATCTCCCTGTCTCCTACACTCTGATTTCGGCCCGCCATTTGCTGTGTAGAAAAGCGACGGAAAAAAAGTCGAACTTTCTGAAAAGGCGGCGGGTCATGGAGTAAACAGGCCATTGCAAAGGGACTTCCCACGCTAAGGCTTACCCACCCCATTCAGTCAAACGCTTTCGGCCGGAATGCCGATCGCGCAGTGCCTGCGCGCACGACTCAGGGGCAAGGACTGCACTACGAAGAAACGCATTCAGAGAGAACCAGCACGACATAACGCAAAGGGTGCCAGCACCCGACCAAACATAGGGACGGAGAGAAGTATGATCAGTGCCGCTGTCGAACCTCATGTAGATTCATTCAAACCGGACAATCGCGAGCCGCTTACCCCGGACTTCGCCACGACAGCCAAGGCACCTGGCGCCCAGCGCCAGCACAATCCCAACAAGCGCAAGATCCTGTTCGTCACCTCGGAAATCGCCGACCTGGTCAAGACCGGCGGGTTGGGCGACGTGTCCGCGGCACTGCCTCGGGCGCTTGCTCACCTGCATGATGTCCGGGTACTGATCCCCGGCTACCGCCAGGTGATGGAGAGCGACAACCCCATTCACATCGTTGGCGAATTGGGCGGTCACGCGGCCCTGCCGCCGTGCAAGATCGGCCGCATGGACTTGGCCGACGGGCTGGTCATTTATGTGCTGATCTGCCCCGAACTGTATCAGCGCGACGGCACACCCTATGGTGCCAACAACGGCCGCGACTGGCCTGACAACCACATCCGCTTCGCCCGCCTGGGCCTGGCCGCAGCCGAGATCGCTGCCGGCGAAGGCATGATCCACTGGAAGCCCGAGGTGGTCCATGCCCATGACTGGCCGGCCGGCCTTGCTCCCGCCTACATGCACTGGCGCGGGCTCAACACGCCGACCCTGTTCACCATCCACAACCTCGCCTATCAAGGGGTCTACAGCCGCGGTTGCAGCCCGGAACTGGCGATCCCCGAGCACGCCATGCAGCAGGAAGGCATGGAGTTCTACGGCAAGCTGTCGTTCCTCAAGGCAGGCCTTGCCTATTCCAGCCATATCACCACGGTCAGTGCCACCTACGCCCGGGAAATCACCACCCCCGAATTCGGTTGCGGCCTGGATGGCTTCCTCGCCAGCAAGGCCCAGCAAGGCCTGCTCGGCGGCATCCCCAACGGCATCGACGAAAGCTGGGACTCGGCCACCGACAAGTACCTGCAGCACAACTTCAGCATCAACGACTGGGACGGCAAGGCGCGCAATGCCCAAGAGGTACGTGAGCTGTTCGGGCTGGCACCGTCCGAAGGCCCACTGTTCGCCGTGGTTTCGCGACTGGTGTACCAGAAAGGTCTGGACCTAACCCTGGGCGTCGCCGACTACATCGTCGAACAGGGCGGGCAGATCGCGATCATCGGCCGTGGCGAGCCCGAAGAAGAGCAAGCCATGCGTGAGTTGGCCCTGCGCCACCCCGGCCGTATCGGCGTGCGCATCGGCTTCAACGAAACCGATGCCCGGCGCATGTTCGCTGGCAGCGACTTCCTGCTCATGCCCTCTCGCTACGAGCCCTGTGGCCTGAGCCAGATGTACGCTCAGCGCTTCGGCTCGCTGCCAGTGGCACGCAATACGGGCGGGCTGGCCGACACCATCGAAAACGGTGTCACCGGTTTCCTGTTCGACGAGTCGACGGTCGAGAGCTACCGCGAAGCCTTGAGCCGAGCCTTTTATGTCTACGGCAAACCGGACCTGCTCAATGCCATGCGCTGCCTGTCAATGACCCAACCGTTCAACTGGTGCCAGGCGGTGGAACCCTACGCCCGCCTCTACGAGGACTTGGTCAAACAGGCACAGTTCAGCCACTAGAGCGGAGGCCGAAGATGCACAGGCATGGCGCACACCTGCTGGACGCCACGTCGGCGCGCTTCGCCCTCTGGGCGCCGGATGCGCGCAGCGTGAGCCTTCAGCTGGAGCAACAGCCGGCGATCGAGCTACTGCCGGAAAACGACGGCTGGTACACCGGGGTTGCCCAGTGCCAGGCCGGTGACCGTTATCGCTATTGTATCGACGGCGAGCAATGGGTAGCCGACCCGGCATCACGCTACCAGCCCGAGGGGGTCGACGGCCCTAGCCAACTGGTGGATACGCACGCCTATGATTGGCAGCACCCCTGGCAGGGTCGACCATGGCACGAGGCCGTGATCCAGGAATTGCACGTGGGTGTGCTCGATGGCTATGCCGGGGTTGCCCGGCAGCTGCCGCGCCTGGCACAGCTGGGTATCAGCGCCATCGAGCTGATGCCCCTCGGGCAGTTCCCCGGCACGCGCAATTGGGGCTACGACGGCGTGTTCCCCTACGCCCCCCAGCACAGCTATGGCAGCCCAGAGCAACTGTGCGCGCTGGTCGACCAGGCCCACGGCCAGGGGCTGATGGTGCTGGTGGATGTGGTCTACAACCACTTCGGCCCCCACGGCAATTACCTGCACCACTATGCCAGCCCATTCTTCCGCGAGGACAAACACACCCCCTGGGGCGCGGCCATCGACTTCCGTCGCCCCGAGGTGCGGGAGTTCTTCATTCAGAATGCACTGATGTGGGTGTGCGACTACCGCTGCGATGGCCTGCGCCTGGATGCGGTGCACGCCATCGACCACCCCGACTTCCTGCGCGAGTTGGCACAACGGGTGCGCGCAGCCGTCTCCCCCGGCCGGCATGTCTGGCTGGTGCTGGAGAACGAGCACAACCAGGCTTTCCTGCTGGAACAAGGCTTCGATGCGCAGTGGAACGACGACGGCCACAATGCCCTGCATGTACTGCTGACGGGTGAAACCGAAGGCTACTATGCCGACTACCAGCACCGCCCGATCGAACAGCTGGCACGCTGCCTGACAGAAGGCTTCGTGTTCCAGGGCCAGGCCAACCGCCACGGCACCCCACGGGGCGAGCCCAGCGGGCACCTGGCGCCCACCTCGTTCGTGCTGTTCCTGCAGAACCATGATCAGATCGGCAACCGCGCCCTCGGCGAGCGCCTGAGCCGGCTCTGCCCGCCTGCGGCCTTACGCGCCGCCACCGCCCTGTTACTGATGGCACCGATGATTCCGCTGCTGTTCATGGGCGACGACGACGGCAGTTGCCGGCCGTTCCTGTTCTTCACTGATTTTCACGACGAACTGGCCGATGCCGTGCGCGAGGGCCGGCGCAACGAGTTCGCCCACTTCGCTGCATTCACCCAGCCGCAATCACGCGAGCAGATCCCCGACCCCAATGCGCCAGACACCTTCGACGCTTCCCGGCCTCTGGCCAAGGAAGTGCTCGCCGGCTGGCACGGTCTTTACCAGCACCTGCTCGACCTGCGCCACCGCTACATCATCCCGCAGCTACCTGGTTGCCGTGCGCTGGGTGCCGAGGTGCTCGGCGAAAAAGCCCTCACCGCCCGCTGGCGCCTGGGCAATGGCAATACCCTGCGTATCGACCTGAACCTGGCCGACACCGCCCAACCGGTCGGACTGCCCGGCTTCGAACAACGCGTGTTCGACACCAGCGACAGTGCCCACCCCGATTCCCACCTGGCCGCCTACAGCTGCGTGGTCAGCCTGCTCACACCTGGTCAGGAGCGCCCATGAGCGATACCCCACTGCACCGCCTGGCTGCCCGCGTCGGTCTGGCCCGCGACTGGATCGACGCCAACGCCAGGCCCCAGCAGGTCAGCGACGATGTGCTGCGCAACGTGCTCGAAGCCCTGGGCCACTGCGCCCAGGACGATGCCGCTGTCCTGGCCAGCCTGCGGGCCGTGGAAGCAGCCGAAGACAGCGAGCACCTACCGCCGCTGCTGACTGCCGACGTCGGCCAGCCGTTGCCACTGCAACGCTACTTCAGCGCCGCAACCCAGGCCCATTGCACCTTGGAGGATGGCAGCCAGCGCCTGCTGACCCTGGACGCCCAGGCCCGCCTGCCCGGTGACCTGCCCATCGGCTATCACACCGTGGACATCGACAGCCGCAGCTTCACCCTGGCTGTGGCACCGCTGCGCTGCCATAGCCTGGACGAGGCCGTGACGCAACCGCCGCCACGCTGCTGGGGCCTGGCCGTGCAGCTTTACAGCCTGCGCCGCGACGGCGACGGTGGCTTCGGTGACTGCCTGGCCCTTGAGCAACTCGCTCGCAGCGCCGCCGAACGCGGTGCCGATGCCCTGGCCATCAGTCCGGTTCATGCACTCTCGGCCATCGACCAGGAGCACTACAGCCCCTACTCGCCATCCAGCCGATTGTTGCTCAACACCCTGTATTCAAGCCCCGCCGCACTGCTCGGCGAGCGCGCCGTGCGCATGGCCATCGAGGCCTGCGGCCTTGAACACATCCTGGAAGACCTGGAACAAGGCCCTCTGGTCGACTGGCCCCGCGCAGCCGATGCCCATGAACGTCTGCTGCAAGCCCTGTATCGGGATTTCAGCCAGAGCGATCACCCGCTGCGCGAGGACTTCGACAGTTTCCGCGCCGCCGGTGGCCAGGCGCTGGAGCACCACTGCCGCTTCGAAGTGCTACAGATCCAGGCCAAGGCACGAGGTCTGGGCGCTGACTGGCGAGCCTGGCCAAGTGCCTGGCACGACCCTTATCACCCTGAAGTCGAGGCGTTCGCCGACGCCCATCAGGCCGAGGTCGAGTTCCAGGCATTTTGCCAATGGCTGACCGAGCGCGGCCTGCAACGCGTCCAGGCCGCGGCCCGCAGCAATGGCATGGCGATAGGTTTGATCGCCGACCTGGCGGTGGGTGCCGACGGGGCCGGCAGCCAGGCCTGGAGCCGCCAGGACGAACTGCTGGCCGACCTCAAGGTGGGTGCTCCGCCCGACATCCTGAACCGCTCGGGGCAGGACTGGGGCATCTGCGCCTTTTCCCCCGAGGGCCTCAAGCGCAATGGCTATCGCGCCTTCATTGAGATGCTGCGAGCCAACCTGGCCCATGCCGGCGGCCTGCGCATCGACCACGTGATGGGGCTACGCCGCTTGTGGCTGATTCCGCGAGGTGCCAAGCCAACCGAAGGGGCCTACCTCCAATACCCAGTGGACGACCTGCTGCGCTTGCTGGCTCTGGAATCGGTACGCCATCGCGCGATCATTCTTGGCGAAGACCTCGGCACCGTCCCTGATGGCTTGCGCGAACGACTGGCCGCAAAAGCCATACTCGGCATGCGTGTGCTGCCGTTCGAACAGACATCGACGGGGCACTTCAAAGCGATCCTCGACTGGCCGGACAACGCGCTGGCCACCACCGGCACCCACGACCTGGCACCTCTGGCCGGCTGGCTGGAAAGCCGCGACATCGACTGGAACCACCGCCTGCAATTGATCGACGCTGCCACCGAACTGCACTGGCGCCATGAGCGACAGAAAGAACAAGCCGGCCTGCGCCACATCCTCGAGGCCAACTACGGTTCCTTGAAAGACAACGCCGCCATCATCGACGCCGCCATCCGCTTCGTTGGCCACACCCGCGCACCGCTGGTCCTGGTGCCCCTCGAAGACCTGCTCGGCAGCGACGAACAGCCCAACTTGCCGGGCACCACTCACAGCCACCCCAATTGGCGCCGTCGCTTTGCCCAGCCCGTTGGCAAATTGCTCGACGATGAAGATGCCTCCCGTCGCCTGGAGCTACTGGCCCAGGCGCGCGAACAAGCCTGGGAGCGTGACCGATGAAGCCATTGACCGCCACCCAGCGCCTGCAATTTCACAGTGACTTCACCCTTGACCATGCGGTGCCGCTGGTGCCGTATTTCGCCCGGCTTGGCATCAGCCACCTCTACGCTTCCCCCCTCCTCAAGGCACGCGCCGGCTCACGTCATGGGTACGACGTGGTCGACCCCACCTGCGTGAACCCCGAACTGGGTGGCGAGGCCGCCCTTGAGCGCTTGGTGAGCGCGTTGCGCCAGCACGGCATGGGACTGATCGTGGACACCGTTTCCAACCACATGGCCGTCGGCGGGGCCGACAACCCTTGGTGGCAGAGCCTCCTGGCCTGGGGACGGCGCAGCCCGTATGCCGAATTCTTCGACATCCAGTGGCACTCCAGCGACCCGCTACTGGCCGGGCAACTGTTGCTGCCCTTCCTCGGCAACGACTATGGGCTGGCACTGAAGAACGGCGAAATACCGCTGACCTTCGATGATCAGCACGGTGTGCTGCATATCGCCCACTACGACCACCGTTTCCCGATCTGCCCGGTGGACTATGGCCGGGTCCTCGCACAGAGTCCTGACCCCCAGTTGCAGGCCCTGGCCCCACGCTTCGCCGCCCTGCACCTGGCTGACGAGCCCCTGCACGCTGCCCTGCCCTTGCAGGCAGAACTGGCACGCTGCGTCGCCGATGGTGCCGACCTGGCATCCGCGCTGCAGGCCTTCGATAGCCGCAGCACAGCGGGTTTCAAGCACCTGCACGCGCTGCTCGAACGCCAGACCTACCGCCTGGCCAGTTGGCGAACCGCCGCCGACGACATCAACTGGCGGCGCTTTTTCGACATCAACGAACTGGGCGGCCTGCGGGTCGAGCGTGCCGTGGTGTTCGAGGCTACCCACGCCAAGCTGTTCGAGCTGATCGAGCGCGGTTTGGTCGACGGCCTGCGCATCGACCATATCGACGGCCTGGCCGATCCGCGCCAGTACTGCCGCAAGCTGCGCAGGCGGGTCGATCGTCTGCTGGCACGGCGCCCCGTGAACGCGGCAGTCGAGCATTTCCCGATCTACGTGGAAAAAATTCTCGGCGCCGGCGAGCACCTGCATCGCGACTGGCTGACCGACGGCACCACCGGCTACGAGTTCATGAACCAGGTGTCGCTGCTGCAGCACGCCCCCGCTGGCGAGGCGCCGCTTAGCGAGTTGTGGTCGAGCATCAGCGAACGCCCCGACTTCCCCGAAGAGGTCCGCCAGGCGCGGCACCTGGTGCTCAATGCCAGCCTGGCCGGCGACTGCGAGTCGGTGGCCCAAGCCCTCCTTCAGGTCGCCCGCGACGACCTGATGACCCGCGACCTGACTTTGGGCGCGATCCGCCGCGCCGTGCAGGCGCTGGTCGCGCATTACCCAGTCTACCGCACGTACTTCAATGCCTGCGGGCGCCCGGCCGAAGACGAAGCTTTCTTTCAGCAGGCGCTTGCCGGTGCCCGCCAGGATCTCGGCGAAGCCGACTGGCCGCTGCTGGCGCAGCTCGAACAATGGCTGGGCGGCCAGCCCTGGCGGCACCTGCCTGCGGGCAAGCCACGCAAACACCTGCGCCATGCCTGCGTGCGCTTCCAGCAGCTCACCGCCCCCAGCGCCGCCAAGGCGGTGGAAGACACCGCCTTCTACCGCAGCGGCCGCCTGCTGTCGCGCAACGATGTAGGCTTCGAGGCCGAACGGTTCTATGCCGATGCGGCCGAGTTCCACAGCCAGGCCCAACGCCGGCTGCGCCACTACCCCGACAACCTGCTGACGACCGCCACCCATGACCACAAACGTGGCGAGGACTGCCGCGCGCGCCTGGCCGTGCTCAGCGAGCGCGCGCCCTGGCTGGCCAGCCGCGTCGAGCACTGGCGCGAACTCGCCGCCCCATTGCGCGAGTCGCTGGAGGACGGCCTGGCCCCTAGTCCCGGCGATGAGTTGCTGCTATTCCAGACGCTGCTGGGCAGTTGGCCACTGGAGCTCGACCTGCACGACGATGCCGCGCTGCGCAGCTATGCCGAGCGTATCCGTCAGTGGCAGCAGAAAGCGCTGCGCGAGGCCAAGCTTCGCAGCAGCTGGAATGCGCCGAACACAGCCTACGAAACGGCCTGTGCAGCCTACGTCGATAGCCTGCTGCTGGACCGCCAGAACCAGCAGCTGCGCCAGTCGCTGGCCGACGCGGTGCGCCTGATCGCCTGCCCTGGCGCTCTCAACGGCCTGGTACAAACGCTGTTGCGCATGACCGTGCCCGGCGTGCCCGACCTGTACCAAGGCAACGAGTACTGGGATTTCAGCCTGGTCGACCCGGACAACCGCCGCCCCGTGGACTACGCTTGCAGGCGTCGCACCCTGGACGCTGCCACACCGCTCGACGCGCTGCTCATGCACTGGCGCGACGGACGTATCAAGCAGGCGCTGGTGTCGCAGGTATTGGATTGCCGTCAGGCACACTCCGCGCTGTTCCGTCGCGGAGCCTACCTGCCGTTGACCGTGCAGGGCCGACATGCCGACAAGGTCGTGGCCTTCGCCCGCCTGGGCGAAGATGAACGCGCCATCGTGATTGCCCCACGCCTTGCCAGCAGCCTGCTTGGCGATGCCCCTACACCGTTGATCCCAGCGCAGAACTGGGACGACACCCGGCTGATCCTGCCGTTTGCCTTGTCGCCTGCCAATACGACGGGACTTTTCACCACCGGTGCGGTCAGCCCTTGTAAGGAGCTGATGTTGAACAGCGTACTGGCGAAGTTTCCGGTCAATCTGTTGATACAACAATCTTGAACATCAGGAGCGTCATGATGAGCGTCGATGAAAAGCGTATTCGCGAATTTGCCTATCAGATCTGGGAGTCGGAAGGTAAACCCGTAGGCCAGGAAGAGCGCCATTGGGACATGGCGCGCAAGCTTGCGGAAGCCGAGTCCCTGGCGCCCAAGGCGGCGCCACGCAAGCGCGCCCCGGCCAAACCTAAAGCCCCTGCCGTGGCCGAAAAGCCGGCGCCGGTGAAGAAGCCGCGCGCGGTGAAAAAGCCCACTGCCGGCTGAATCGGTATCAGTCTCGGCCTCATCGCCGGTAGCCAGCCCTTGCCCTTTTGCAGGCGCCAGCTTGCCGGTGATGAGCCCGCCTACATTTCCCTCCACACAGGCCCTCGAGGATTGCCATGAGCCCCCGCACCCCAAAGAAAACCCGCTCTGTCGCCCCATCGCGGATCCGCGAAGGACTGCCCTTCCCCCTTGGTGCCACCTGGGATGGGCTGGGGGTCAACTTCGCATTGTTCTCGGCCAACGCCAGCAAAGTCGAACTGTGCCTGTTCGACTCCAGCGGCGAAGAGGAACTGGAGCGCATCGAGCTACCCGAGTACACCGACGAGATCTACCACGGCTACCTGCCCGACGCGCATCCGGGGCTGGTCTACGGCTACCGCGTGCATGGCCCTTACGAGCCAGAGAACGGCCACCGCTTCAACCCCAACAAACTGCTGATCGACCCCTATGCCAAGCAATTGGTCGGTGGCCTGAAATGGTCCGAAGCCTTGTTCGGCTACACCATTGGCCACCCCGACGGCGACCTGTCGTTCGATGAACGCGACAGCGCGCCCTTCGTGCCCAAGTGCAAGGTGATCGACCCTGCCTTCACCTGGGGCCGCGATCAGCGCGTGCTGGTGCCCTGGGAGCGCACGATCATCTACGAAGCCCACACCAAGGGCATCAGCATGCGTCACCCGGCGGTGCCGGAAGCTCTGCGCGGCACTTTCGCCGGCCTTGCCAATGACGAGTTGCTCAAGCACATCAAGGACCTGGGTGTATCAAGCATCGAGCTGCTGCCGATCCATGCCTTCGTCAACGACCAGCACCTGCTGCAAAAAGGCCTGAACAACTACTGGGGCTACAACAGCATCGCCTTCTTCGCGCCGCATCCCAGCTACCTGGCCAGCGGCAAGATCGCCGAGTTCAAGGAGATGGTCGCTCACCTGCATGATGCCGGCCTGGAGGTGATACTCGATGTGGTCTACAACCACACTGCCGAGGGCAACGAACTCGGTCCGACGCTGTCCATGCGCGGCATCGACAACGCCTCGTACTACCGCTTGATGCCGGATGACAAGCGCTACTACATCAACGATTCCGGCACAGGCAACACCCTCGACCTGAGCCACCCCTGCGTACTGCAACTGGTGACCGACTCGCTGCGCTACTGGGCCGGCGAGATGCGCGTCGATGGTTTCCGCTTCGACCTGGCGACCATTCTCGGGCGCTACCACGACGGCTACAACGAACGTCACAGCTTCCTCGTCGCCTGCCGCCAGGACCCGCTGCTCAGCCAGGTCAAGCTCATCGCCGAGCCATGGGACTGCGGCCCCGGCGGCTACCAGGTGGGTCACTTCGCACCGGGCTGGGCGGAATGGAACGACCGCTTCCGCGATACCGTGCGTGCGTTCTGGAAGGGTGACGAAGGCCAGCTAGCCGATTTCGCCTCGCGCATGACCGCCTCGGGCGACATGTTCAACAACCGTGGCCGACGCCCCTATGCCTCAGTCAACTTCGTCACCGCCCATGATGGCTTCACCCTGCGCGACCTGGTGTCGTACAACCACAAGCACAACGAAGACAACGACGAGAACAACCAGGACGGGACCGACAACAACCTGTCATGGAACTGCGGGGCCGAAGGCCCGACCGACGACCCGACCATCAATGCCCTGCGCACCCGGCAGATGCGCAACTTCTTCGCGACCTTGCTGCTGGCCCAGGGCACCCCGATGATCGTCGCCGGCGATGAGTTCAGCCGGACCCAACATGGCAACAACAACGCCTATTGCCAGGACAGCGAGATCGGCTGGGTGAACTGGGAGTTAGACGAAGAAGGCGAAGAGCTGCTGGCCTTTGTCAAACGCCTGACCCGTCTGCGCCTGGCCTACCCGGTGCTGCGCCGCTCACGTTTCCTGGTCGGAGACTACAACGAAGCGATCGGGGTCAAGGACGTCACCTGGCTGGCACCGGATGGCCGCGAAATGAGCGTAGAACAATGGGAAGACCCCCATGGCCGCTGCCTGGGGATGCTAATGGACGGTCGCGCCCAGGTGAGCGGCATCGCCCGCCCCGGTTCGGAGGCTACCCTCCTGCTGATCGTCAATGCCTACCACGACACCGTACCGTTCCTGCTACCGGCCGTACCCGAGGGCGATTACTGGAGCTGCCTGATCAACACCGACAGGCCCGAGATGCGCAAACCCCAGCATCTGCAGTTCGATACGACCTTCGAAGTCAAAGGCCGCTCGGTGCTGCTGATGGTGCTCCAACGAGAAGATGAATAGACCCAACGGGCGCCACCGCCCAAGCGGCGGTGGAGCTTGAGCTCTAGCCCTAACAATGATTCGGCATAGCCGCCGATCGGCAAATAGCGAACATCGCTATGCCCACAATTTTTATCAATAGATTCATAGCGTTGAGCCAATCACCAAGGCATGAACGGGACTTTCACGTTTTCTTGACGCAAGCGCCGACCTCTCCTTAGCTGAACATTATCACTACGCGTAAAAAATCACGCCGGGCCTCTAGCTCGCGCCTTCGTGCGCACTTGCTAAAGCTGGCGTGCTGGTTTGGGTCGCCCTCTGTTTTTGCCGTACAGCTCGTGACAACAGGCCAGGTCCTTGGGCTGTACAACAAAAAATGAGGAGATCCGCTATGAAAAGAACCTCGAATCCCTGGCGTTTCGACAGCATTTTCTGCGCGGTTTCCACGTCGCTGCTTCTGGCAACCCCTGTGGAAACCTTGGCGTTTGAATTGCAGGACGACCCGACCTTCGACCGCTTCCTGCAACAACCGTCAATGCCACAGCTGTCACTCGACCCGGTGAGCGCCGTCGGCCTCACCCTGGGCACGCTGAACGAGTTTTCCGATCGCATGAGCGAGCGCCACGGGCAGGCCGCACCGGACCTGGTCGCCAGCCAATGGTCGCAGTTCTTCCCCAGCGTGCAACGCCAGGGCGCGCAGCCGCCAGACCAGCTCGAAGCGCCCAGCCAGCAATTGATGATCGGCCCGGACCTGTTCGTACGTGAATCCTCGGCGGGCAATGTGCACCGGGCGGGAATCTTCGTTGGCCATAACAACCTGCAGAGCACCTTCAACGGTATGCGCCCGTTGCTTGGCGACAAGCAGCGCAATGCGGTCAACCTCAGCGGCGAGAGCCTGGGGGTGTACTGGAGCATGACCCATGATCGCGGCTGGCACCTGGATGCCGTGGCCATGGGCTCGCGCATTGATGTCAACGGCCGTGGCGAAAGCGGCCAGCGCCTGGACGACAGCGGCCACGCGATGACCTTCTCGGTGGAAGGCGGCTACCCGATCAAGTTGGGAGGCGGCTGGGTGATCGAGCCACAGGCACAGTTGATCAACCAACAATTCTTCCCCGGCAGCCAAGTGCAGGAAGAGACCTTGCAGGCCTTCGACAGCCAGCCCAGCTGGAGCGGCCGGGTCGGTGCCAAGTTGTCCGGCCGCTACGCCGTGCGCGGCATGCCGATCGAGCCTTACGTGCGGACCAACGTCTGGTACGACTTCAGCAACGCCGACTCGGTGAAGCTGGACCAGGTCGACAAGATTTCCAGCTCGCGCTACTCGACCACGGTGGAGTTAGGCTTGGGACTGGTAGCCAGGGTCACCCCGTCCGTGGCGCTGTTTGTCAGTGCCGATTACAGCAGTGATGTGGATGGGAATGACTTGAATGGGTTGATTGGGAGTTTGGGGGTGAAGATGCGTTGGTAGTGTGTACTGCTGCATAGGGCAAGGGCGGCATTAGGTCATTTAGAGGGGACGGAATTGAGTGGCGGGTCCGCTTACGGGCCGACCTGGATGCCATGCCAAAGGGTGACCTGCACAGGTTGAAAGGACTCGCATTCGCCACCGCCTTGTACATCGCAGCGGTAGTCGGCACCGACGTATTCGCAGTCGGTTGTCCATCAACTCGTTACACCGTGGATCGGCTTACAGCGGGCGGTCGAGCAGGTACTACTGGTACTCCGACGGGCCGCGTCGGGTGGCGTGGAGTGGGTGAGCTGGACGGCGACGGCGTAGCGGTACTGGCGCTTGAGCAGCGTGGATGGGCTGTCGTGGCTGCCGAGCCACTGCTCCTGCAAACGCCCGACCAGGTCCCAGGCCTGGGGTTGCCCTGCTGCCGAACCACTTCGCGGTGCAGGTCGTCGCGCTCGTAGGCGAGCATCTCGTGGTGGTCGAGGGTCATGCCCAGCAGGTGGCCGCTGCCGTAGGTGAGCCAGCCGACTTTGTGGCCATCCGGGCGGAGGGTGCTGGCGCGCTGGTTGAGGGCGTCGTATTCGTGCTGCCACACGGCGACCATCGGCGTGCCGAGGTGATCGCAGTGGTACCAGGCAATCGCATCGAACGCCTGCGGTGGCATCGTCATCTGCCACAACGGATATTTCTTAAGGCCTACAGGAATGTTTGCACAGGTATATCGACATTTGAGTGCGCAACTTCTTGCGCAGTTGACTCAGGAGAGTGCGCCGAAGCTGTAAAAGCCATCGCGAAATGCAGCAAGCCGGCCGCCACCAAAACCAACGTGCTACCATCGTGCCGCACTCATGGATGCTCTACCGATTCGACAAGGAACGCCGCGCGTGACCACTTCCGTTACTGCTTCACCCTGCCCTGCCCGTTTTCTGCCAGCAGGCCACGCCTGATGCTCGGCGCCCTACTGCAACGGACCCGCCAAGACCTCTCTCCCTGGCAGCGTATAACCCGTGCCTTATGGGGCGGCAGCCTGCCGCTGACGCGCGCCCAGGGCCGTTTGTTGGCGCAATTGATGCTGCTGCCAAGCGCGATGTACCTGCTGCTTGCCCTGGCATACCTGGCGCAGATCACCGACCTGATCGGCAGCCTGGCGCCGCATGCGGTGCTGCAACGCCTCGCCGACCACGGCCAATGGTTGGGGGCTTTCGCCCTGGCCCTGCTGGCATTGAGCTGCTTGTTGCGCAAGGGGCTGCGCCTGAACTGGGGCTTCGGTCGCACACTGTTGTGGGCGCTGCTGACCTGCACAAGCTGCCTGTACCTTGGCAACCAGGCCCAGCGCCTGCTGATCGATAGCCTGGTCGAGCGCACCAGCCCTAGCCAACAAGCCCAGGCAGCCTTCGGTATGCCGCTGCTCAACCGCATGCTCGAACATGACCTGCGCATCGACGGCCAGACCGCCACGCCCGCGCAGTTGCAAAGCCCCGAGGGCAAATGGCGGCTGGCCGAATTGGCCCTGCTGCTACCGGACAGTCCCCAAGTGGCGCTGACAGACGGCCTCACGCCGCAGGCGTTCTTCGAGCAGCTCGCCGACCAACGACGCGGGGGCCTGGAGCGTAATTACCAGCGTTACCTGCAAGCCACCGGCAGGCAGGAGGACCATTACCGCCAGTACCGACGCGCTAGCCAGTTCTACGCGGATGCAACCAGCCGCCTGGCCATCCTCCAGCGCCAGGGCCAGGCCTGGACCGACTACCTGCGTCTGCTCACCAAGCGTGGTCGCACCCTCAATCCATGGAACCTGCCGCTCGCTGAGTGGCAACCTGTGCGCCACGTGCTACGCGAGCAGATGAACGTTCCGGTCAACGACCTCTGGCGCCCCGATGACCGCCGCGGCTTCAACCAGGCGGTCGCCAGGCAGGTGCGGCGCGAAGCACGTAACCGATACGCCGAAACACTCCAGCAACGCATCGACGCCGGCTGGATCGAACCCGGCCTGACGCGGACGGGCTTCCTGGCAGTTAACGCCATCCAGGCCCAATGGCGACAGGATTTGGCCCTACCCGCTGGCATCACTTTGTATGCCTACCTGACCAAGGAAGCCTTCGCGCTCACAGTCTACCGACCGGCACTGCAATACGACGCCCGCGAACTGATGAAGCAACGCGTCGAGGCCAGCAACGACCTCTCTACCCTCGGCCGTGACAGCTACCGCGATCTGGTAACCCCAGGCGTCACCGTGCTGCTGATCAGCATCGGGTTGGTGGTGCACCTGTTCAGAACGCTGGCGTACCTGCTGCGTTTGGGGCTGCCGCAGCCTCCGGGCGTGTACCTGAAACTGTTGGCGCTGTACGTGTTGCTACTGGGCAGCATGGCGCTGTTTACGGGCAAGTCACAGGTACCGGCATTCGGACTGACCACGGGCAACAGCGATAGCCTGGTGTTAACCCTGGCGCGCAACACGTTGGACTGGACCGCTGCGCATCAGGCGCACCTGTATGCCTGGGGCAATGGCCTGCGCCAGGGCATGCTGCGCGGCTATGGCTTCGGTGCTACAACCCCTCAGGAAGACTGAGTGTTGCGCATGCTCCTGAGCCGCGCCCACAGTCCTTGGGCGGCAAAGGCATCACGCAACTGCGCCGCACTCACGCGGCGCTGCTCGGGGTCGAACGCCAGCGCCACACGCAATGCGCTCCAGGCCTTGGCCGGCATGCCAAGCGGCACCGAAAGCCGCGAGCTCAGCGCCTGGTCGCGGACCTTGATCGAGGGTACACGCTCGAAGGGATGACGGCCGCAGGCCAGCTCATACAATACGCAGGCAACGGCATACAGGTCGCTGGCCCTGCTGGGATTACTGCCCTCGAACAACTCCGGCGCTGCATAGGCCGGTGTCCAGGCTTCGAAACGGCCGTAGCTCAAATGCGGCAACCTGGCCAGTGGCCCTTCCACGGCCATGCCCAGGCCAAAGTCGAACAGACGCACGCCATCGTCGCCGAGCATCACATTGCTGGGTTTGATATCGCCATGCACCACCCCTTGGCCGTGTACACAGGCCAGGGCGTCGAGCAGCGGCACGGCTATTTCACGCACCTCTGCCCACGCCAGGCCTAGGGGCTGGTCGCAGAGTACGCGGTCAAGCGCACGACCACGCATCAACTCCATGCTGATGAAGGCGCGCCCGCATTGCGGATCGACAGCGAAACCATGCAACCGCACCAGGTTGGGGTGCCGCAAGCGGCTGGTAAGCGCGTATTCGTTGAACAGCAATGCGTTGGCGTCTGCCGAGGCAGCAAGTTGGTCGCTCATCAGCTTGACCGCCAACAACGGTTGCGGATCACCGTAGCTTTCCTGCAACAAGTCGCGAGCGCGATACACCAGGCCCATGCCGCCAGCCCCCAGCAGCCGCTCGAGGCGATAGCGGCCGGCCAACAGCTCGGGCACAGGCAACACGTCGACGGCTGCCGGGATTGCAGGCAACGGTTCTGCCGCCCTGCCCTTGCCACGGCGCTTGCGCCGCCCCTTGCCATTGCTGCCCCGATCCGGCTCGCCGGCCGGCTGGGTGAAGGAAAAGTAGGTGGCGTCGCCACCTTGCTCCAGGGCATCGAGTATATCCAGTGCGTCGCCGCTCATTGATGGATCACCACTGCGGTCAGGTTGTCTTTCGCCGCACCGCCCAGTGCAGTAGCAAACAGTCGCTGCAAGGCATCGGCGGGCGACGCAAGGTCCAGGGCGTGGCCGAGACCATCGCTTTGAAGGCTGTCGTAGAGACCGTCGCTGCACAGGAGGAACACATCGCCCGGCAACGCTTCGAACTCCAGAACCTCCAGCTTGAGCTCGGCACTGGCGCCCACCGCACGGGTCAGTGCGCGTGCCGAGGGGTGGCCACGGGCCTGCTCGGCGCTCATGCGCTGCTGGTCGATCAATTGCTGCGCAAGCGAATGATCGCGGGTCAGCTGGTACAGCCGATGCCCACGCCACAGGTAGCAACGGCTGTCGCCGGCCCACACGCATGCACCACGGCGGCCTTCAAGCAGTAACGTGACCACTGTGCTTCCGATGATTCGCGCGTGGCCCTCGACGCTCACTGTCAGCTCCTGGCCCAGGCGGCGATTGATCCAGTGCAGGCATTGGCGGACCGCGACCACACGCTCGTCGAAACTGGCGGCAGGGGCCAGTTCAGCCAGGCTGGCCACGATCATCTGGCTGGCGACATCGCCATCCTCATGTCCTCCCATACCATCCGCTACAGCCCACAACCCATGCTGCGGGCAATCCAGAAATGCATCCTCGTTGCGGGCGCGCACCTTGCCGGCGTCTGTGCGCGCCGCACTGCGCCAGGGGTTGGCGTGCAGCATCAGAGTTCACCCGGCAGCCGCAGGCCACGCAACACGTTCAGGTCGAACGGGTTGGGCGAGCGCTGGCTGGTCAGCAGGTAGTTGGCGCGCATACCTCCGACGTTGGCCTTGACCACCATGGTGTCGCGGCCCTTGAGGTACTCGGTCTGCATCAGGTCGAGCAAGCGGAACAGTGCCCACGGGCCGCCGTTCTTTTCCAGCGACATGGGGCGGCCATTGATTTGCTCCAGGGTCAGGCTGCTGTTGCCGTCCTGTGCCTCGGTCGGCCACTTGAACGTGGTGGAAACAATCGGACCATGACGGTAGTCGATCACCTGGTCACCGAAGCGAAACTCAGCGCGACTCACCGATGGATCGAGGGTGTACGGTTCGAGCTTGAACTGCACTTGCGGCTCTTGCGGGTTTTGCGCAAAGAAGCTCTGGCGCACAGCCTGGATGATGCCCATCTGTTCAAGGAACGTCTTGGTCATCGGCAGGCTCTGGCCGTCCAGGCTGCGCAAGCGATAGTTGCCTGGCTCGCCACTGACGAACGGCTTCATGTAGCTGTCGAAGAACTGGTCGGCTACACCCTGGGCCTTGAAGAAGTCGCGGAAATCGCTGATCGCCACATCGCCGGTGCCTGCGGCGTTGAACGGGTAGCGCGACTCGATGGCCTTGCCATAGAAGCTGTACAGCTCACTCTGGTAACGCTGGTTGAGGTAGTTGTAGCTGTCGTTCAGGACCATGCGCCAGATGTCGTCCGAGAGCAGGTTGAACCAGCCCGCCACTGGCCGTGGCAGTCGGGCGGTGCCGTTGCGCAGGCTGCTCAAGGCGTCACGTTGGCCCGACATGCGCGCCTTGGCCATCTGGTACGAAGCTTCCTCGACCTGGTTGGAGCGCGCCAGCCCGGCCAATTGTTGTTGCAGATCGTTCAGCGCTTGCAGGGTCGGCGCCAGATCAGGCCCTGGGCCGTTGTTGTCATCGAGCAAACGGTGCAGCGGCTCGAAGCGCCGTTGCAGCGCCATGCGCGCGGTGTCTGGCAGCGGTCGCTTGGCCAGGGCGTCACGGGCCTTGCCGGCGACCGCGCCAGCCACGGCAGTGCCGTTCTTGCCAAGCTTCTTGGCCGCGGCCTTGCCAGCGGCCGCCTCGGCTGCCTGCTCGCCCTCGTCTGACGTCTCTGGCAACGTCGGGAAACGGGTGTTCTCGCGCACTTCGGTCAGCAGCAGCAACAACGGCGAGTTGGCGGCGGTGAGCGCCGACAATTGGTCAGCGCCTTCCCCCGCGTCGCTGAACGGAATCAAGCCGACCTGGTTGATCGCCTCCCCCCAATAATTGGCGTAGTCGCGAAAATACAACTGTTCCAGCGCCACCATCAGCCGTCGCATGTCCATGTCGCTGATACCTGGCCCCTCCCCCAGCACCCAGTTGTCACGCAGGATGTCGTTGACCAGGTTGGCGCCCTGCACCGAGAAGTATTGCTGGTAACCCTGGGAGGTGTAGAAGCCCGGAATCCCATAGTCGACCCCCACGAACTGGCTCGCCTGTGGCCCCAACTGCTGGCTCAGGCGGTACTCGGGCAGACTGCGGGCCTGTTCTCGCAGCACTCGGTAGACCACGCTGGCCAGCGACTCTGCACGCAACACCTGACGCGCCTGTGCCACCAGCGCATCATTGAGCGGCAAGGCGAACGGTTGCTGCAACAGGCGCCCGAAGTGTGCGTTGAGCGCCTCCTGCGCGGCGGTGTTGCCGCGGTAGCGCTGCGACCAGCCGGCTGCCACCCAATCCTGCAACCAGTCCTGATCTCGACGCTCGGGATCGCCCAGCATCAGGTAGGCACGCAGGCTGTTGAGCAAGCGTTCGCGGTTCTTCAGGTTGCTGCGAATCTGCTCTTCCACCATCTTGCCGACGCGCGGCAGCAGGACTTGCTCGAGTTCGCGCTGGTAAGCAGGTTGCAGCACCTCGTTGGCAGCCCCCCCTTGATACAGGCCGGCGCGCTGCAGCAGCGAGACATCGCCACTGTCGGGAAACACTCGTGCTGCCTGGTAGGCCGAATCCAACGGCTTGAGTGCGGCCAGGGCATCGTCGCGGCCGTCGAGGCTCTGGTGCTGATGCTGCCATTGCCGAGCCAGTTCACGCAGCGCTTCCAGACGCTCATGGTTGCCGGAGAAACTGTTTGCCCACAGCAGGCCGAACAGCACCAGCGCGCCGAGTGCCGTCAGGTATACGGCACGCTGGCCCCAATTGATGCGGCGCCGCTCACGGCGGTCGAGGCCAGCCAGGTCGTATTCGGGAAACACGACACGGGTGAACAACTGCAGCATGAAGCGCGCCCGCCCCCGCGGGATTCCGTGCCCAGGCATACCGGGCTGGAAGCCATTGTCGCTATCGACCTGCGGCGCAAGGTGCGGCGCGCTGGTCAGATAGACACCGCGCAAGTGGCTGGCGCGCTGATAGCGGTTGCCGGTGAAAGCGGCATCCACCAACAGGCACAATTGGTCACCGATGCGTCCGAGCTGGTGCGGGAAATCGAGGATGCGCGCACGACGCAAGGTATTGCGCTCGTGGTGGATGCGCTGGGTGACCTGGTCACCCAGGCGCTGCAGCAGGCCCTGAAACTCGTTGGCCAGTAACTCGGTATCGGCGCCATTCTTGCCTTTGCCGAACGTGACGCCAAACACCTGTTCGTTTTCTTCTCGCAACTGCTGGTCGAAGAATTCCTCAAAGCCAGCCAGCCGGTCGGTCTTGGTCAGCACCAGGTATACCGGCAGGTCCTGGTGCAGGCGCTGGCGCAACTCCTGCAAGCGCGAGCGAACCTTCTGCGCCAAGTCGTTCAATGCCGCGTCACCGCCAAGCAAGGTATCCATTGGTACGGTGATCAACACACCGTTGAGCGGCCGATTGCGTCGACGCTGACGCAGCAGGTCGAGCAAGGTGCGCCAGGCATGGCCGTCCAGCTCACTGTCGCGCTGTTCGAGGAAGCGCCCGCCGGTGTCGACCAGCACGCCCTGCTCGGCAAAGTAGTAATTGCAGTATTCGCCATTGCCCGCGTCCTGCGAGCGCCTGCGCTCCAGCGCGTTGATGGGAAACTCCAGCCCCGAATGCTCCAGCAGGCTGGTCTTGCCCGAGCCATTGGCGCCGAGCACCAGGTACCATGGCAGATCACGACGCCAGCGGTCGTGACGGCCACCGTACAGGCTCGAGGTGTTGAGCGTGGCCAGGGCATGCTTGAAACGCGCCCTGATTTCCTTGGCCGCTTCGTACTTGCGCTCTTCACGCTCCAGACGCTCTTGCCCGCCCTCGCTCTCCAGCGCCTTCTGCTTGCGATGGTTGGCACGCCAGCTGGCGTACACCATCCACAATCCCCAGAGCAGGAACAGCACACTGATGGTCAACAGCCGCGCCGCGGCGTCTTCCCAGAACTTGTCGTCGGCGACGGCCAGCAGTGGCCCGACGAACCACACCAGCAAGGCCAGGGCCAGCACCAGCAGCAGACTCCACACCCAGGTCCGGGCAAGGAATGCGCCGACTTTCTTGAAAACATTCTTCATCACAGATCCTTGTGTCACTGCTTCTGTTCGGCCACGTTCTGTTCGAGGGGCTGGAAGGGTTGCAAGACGGTGGCGCGCTGCTCCCCCAGCACCCAGGCGAAACCGGCATACAGCACCATCAGACACACCATCGTGAGCAACGCCACGCTCCACCACGGCACGATACGCACCGGAGTGTGGCGCTGGTCGTGACCCTCCCAGCGTGGCGCCAACTCGCGCGGCACGTCGCCCCGCAGCTGGCGGATCTGGCGGAACAGCGCGTCGCGGATGCCTTCGAGTTCGGACATACCGCGATCGATTACCCGATACTTGCCCTCGAAGCCCAGCGACAGGCACAGGTACATCAGCTCCAGCATGGCCAGGTGCTTGACCGGGTTCTTCGACATGCGGTCGAGCAAGGCGAAGAACTTCTCGCCGCCGAAGGTTTCGTTGTGAAACGCACTGAGCAGGCTCATCTGGGACCACTGACTTTCGTTGCCCCACGAGGTGGTGACCACGGCTTCATCGACCACGGTGCAAATCAGGTAGCGCGCCACCGTCACCTGGCTGCTCTCGACCCCTTCGTAATGGATGCGCGCTTCGAAGGTGCGGATGTAGGCGCTCAGTCGCTCCTTGAGCGTATTCAAGTCTTCGGCGGTTTCGCTGTGCTTGAGCCGCACCACTTCCGAAATCAACTCGCCAGCAGCCGCCACCAACGGGTTGAGACCGACGCTGAAGCTGCCGCTGGCAGGGAGCCGCGCCGAATAGACCATACGCTGCTCCAGCGGCTCGACCTTGGCCGCATCGCCATGGGCCGTCAGTGGCTGGCCAGAGGGTGCCGAGCCATCCTGGTTGTACAGGACGGTCTTGTCGTCCTGCGGGTGTTCCGTGTCCTTGCTCATTGCGGTCAGTTCCTGATGGCCCAGAATTTCAGTTCAAGATCGGAGAACTCACTGGTGACGTGGAAGGCGAAACCACCAGAGCCATCCATCTTGGCGCGATCTGCGGCATCGAGTTCGACGATGAAGTAGGTTTTGTTGGCATGAAACGGGATCTGCCTCGGCGCCACAGGCAAGGGCTTGACCTTGAGCCCAGGCAAGTGAAGGTTGACCAACTGGCGAATGCGCTCCACCGGGCCGACCTTGAGGTGCAGCGGCAGACGCTGGCGCAGCTCCTCGGATTCGCAGTTGGCGCTGGCGGCCAGTACGAACGATGCCGTGGTGAGCAGCCCTGGATCGTGCAAGGGTGAAACCAGGATGCCGTACTGGCGCTGTTGCAGCTCCAACTCGATGGCATGTTGCTCGAGCACCATCGACAACACCTGACGGATCGACTCCATCAGCTTGCGGAAGCTGCTGCCCTGGTCACTGTGCTGGTAACGAGCGTCCAGCCGAGGGCGCTTGGTGTCGCTGGAGAAGGTCGACAGGTCGCCGAGCATGATCAGGAAGGTGCGGTACAACTCTTCCGGGTGCACCTGCTCAAGGTTCAGGTAGTGACGCAGCAGCAACTCGGTACGGTTGATCAGCTGCAGCATCATGAAGTCGCCCACCTCTGCACCGCCGACCTTGCCATTGGAGCGGATGCGCTCGGCCAGGGTGTCGCCACGCAAGGCCAGCATGCTGATCACTTCCTTCAGGCATGACTGCAGGTACACCGAGGATTGGGTCCGGATGTAGCTCGGGACGAAGTCCGGATCCAGGGTAATGACCCCGTCCGGCGAGGTGTCGAGCACTTCGCACACCTTGAGCTTGACGTACGCCTGGTCGCCCTGCTGCTCGCCCAGCAGCAGGCGGAAGTCCGGGCGCGCGCAGTTGATCTGGGTGCTGTTGTCATCGCCCGCGTTGGAATCGCTGACCTCCAGCTCGTAGGTGGTATAGCGCGTCAATACCTCGGCCTGCTCCGGCCGGCGGGCCTCGATGTGGTTTCCGGTGACCAGCGGCAAGGCCATGAAGATCGGCGTGCTGCCGGTGTTTGGCGGCACGTCCAGGGCCAGCGGTTCACTGCTGCCATCGAGCTCGAACAGACTGCCATCCGGCAGGATGCCTGCGGCACGACTGATCACCAGCTTGCCCATGGTCAGGAACTGCAGGTCGATCTCCAGATCGATGAAACCCCAGGTGCAATTACCCAGCAGCTGCGTGCGGGTTTTCATCTGGCTGTCGTAGTAGCGGTCGTTGTGCTGGAAATGCTGCGGGCGCAGCAGCATGCCTTCCTGCCAGACTACCTTGTGCACGTTCATGGCTGTTCACCCGCTTGGACTACCGCTGGTACGCCGTTGTGAATACCGGTCTTGTCCAGGTACAGGTTGACGACCGTCCGCTCACCGGCCCGAACCGGCTGCACCCGGCGCCACTCGGCTTGCTCCAGGTCGCGATAGGCGGCCAGCACGCCGACGAAGCGGCTGCCTGGGTCGATGCTCAGGTTCAGACTCAGGGTTTCGCCTGGGCGCAGTTCGTGCTCTTCGCTGGCAACCATGTCCAGGTCGAGGGCTTCTTTCGGGCGCTGGTAGAGCGTGAAGAAGTCGGTGCTTTCGAACGCGACCGGGTGCTTGAGCTCGAACAGACGTACCACTACCGGCGACGGCCGGCCGTTGATGTCGAGGTTGAGCGCGTCGGTGGCGGTCAGTGTCAGGTCGAGCTTGGTCATGTGCGAATACGGCGACAGCGCGGCACAGCCGGTCAACCAGGACGCGGCAACCAAAGCCCACGCTGCCCCGAAGCATTTGCGGGTGATAGGTTTCATGCAGTCATCCTCGCGGATCGTGGTGAAGGGAAGCGATCAGGCTCACCTGCTCTTCGTAGGTTTGGGCGAAGTCCTTGGCCAGCAGGCGCTCGCTCCAGTCGGCATCGGCACTGAGTGCTTCGTGGTAGCGCACGTATTGCTTCCAGCGGCTACCGAACCACGGCTTGCGACCCAGGCGTTCGAACTGCAACGCCAACTGACTGGGGGCAAAGTGTTCGAGGGTGCTGCGCAAGGCGCTGCGACTGGCACCAAGCAAAGCCACCTGGTGTGCCTGCAAGTCACGGAAGGCCTGGGCCACGGCCTGCTCGGCCGACAACTGTCCGGGCCGGCGCGGCTTGAGCAACTCGCCCAGGGCCTGGTCGGCTTCCAACGGCGCCTTGATCGGGTTCCGGCTGGCGCCTTGCGGGGTGGTGAGCGACAGGCGTAACTCGTTCTTGAGCTCGCTACGGGTGCGCAAGCTTTGCTGCAAGGCACCGATACTGTGGCGCAGCAAACCGGCTGCCTGCACCGCAAGGTCTTCGCGAGCTTGATCGTCGAGACCGGCGAGGTCGACGCCCAGCGCTGCGCCGAAGCGCTCCCAGAATGCTTCACTTCGCCGTTCGCGCGGGGCCGGTTGCGGGGCAGGCTCGGTAACCGGGGCTGGCACCAACGTCGGCACGATGATGTTTTCGCGGTCGATCTGGGCGTAGTCGGCACGCTGCTTGGCCGGGGTGTCGGGCAAGGTCATGGCGGCCAGTTCATCCATCGGTGCAAGGCGCGCCTCTTCGTTGTCCAGGGCGGACAGCGGGTCAAGCGCGAGGAAGGCATCATCGGGGATGATGTCCGATCCCGGTATGCCGAGCCCTACATCCAAGGCACGATCCGTTTCGATCAAGCGGGCGCGCACCTCGATGTCGCCCATCTGGTACACCGCCCCCTGCTCGATACGGTAGGCCTCGCCCTTGCGCAGTTGCGCACCGCTGCTGGCCAGGCGAATGCCATTGCTGCTCTGGTCGGTGAGGTAGAAGGCGCCCTCGCGATAGGTGACCTCGGCATGGTGGCTGGACAAGTGGCGCTTTTCGTCCTCGATGCACCAGTGGCAGTCCTTGGCGCGTCCAATGTGGCCGCCACTGCGGCCAAACGACTTGCTGGGCGAGTCGGTGCGGGTGTGCTGGCGTCTGTCCACCAGCTCGAAAACCAGTTCCATGGTCAGGGCTCCTTGGGCTCAGTTGCCACGATTGAGGGCCTGTGGGTCGCCCACTGGCCGGTAGCGGTCGTCATCGAACTTGTAGTTGCCGCTGCACCCGGCCAGGACCAGCACGGTTAACAGGGCCAGTAACGCAGCCCGCCAGATACCGATGAACATCGAAAACACTCCATGAGCTAAACAGGCAAGCACCAGCTGCGGCGCGCCTTGGATGTAAGAGAAAAGGTTCATGCCAGCCGGCCTGCGCCATCGCCGATCTGGATATTCAGGCGACCGAGTCGGTACAGCAGGGTGCGCCGCGGCAAGCCCAACTCGCGAGCGGCCATGGTCTGGTTGCCATCGTGCTTGCGCAGGCAGTCGAGCAGCAGATTGCGCTCGACCTGCTCGAGGCGTTCGCGCAGGTTCAGCTCGCCATCGCCCGCTGTGGATGCGGCGCCGTTCAGCGCAAAGTGCTCCGCCGCCAGCTCACGGCCCTCGCAGAGCACCACCGCGCGCTCCACCAGCCCCTTGAGCTCGCGAACGTTGCCAGGGAAGCCATAGCCTTCGAGGTGGTTCAGGGCGGCGTTGGACCAGATCACTGGGCTGCGCTGCAGGAACGCACAGGCCTTATCGGAAAAATGCCGTGCCAGGGCACTCACATCGCCGTCACGCTGGCGCAGTGGCGGCAAGTCGATCGGGAACTGGGCCAGGCGGTAATAGAGGTCTTCACGGAACTGACCGTCACGCACCATCTGCGCCAGGTCACGGTGCGTGGCAGCGACGATGCGCACGTCGATCTTGTGCGTGCTGTTAGCCCCCAACGGGCGGATCTCACCCTCCTGCAGCACCCGCAGCAACTTGGCCTGCAACGCCAGCGGCATGTCACCAATCTCGTCGAGCAACAGGGTGCCGCCGTCCGCGGCGTCGAACAGTCCCGGGCGGTCGCGGTCGGCCCCGGTGAAGGCGCCTTTGCGGTAACCGAACAGCTCGCTTTCCAGCAGGTGCTCGGGAAATGCCGCGCAGTTCTGCACCACGAATGGCCCCGAACGGCGAGGGCCGTAGTCGTGGATGGCCCGGGCCACCAATTCCTTGCCGGTGCCCGTCTCACCGAGCACCAGCACGGTGTAAGGGCTGTGCAGCACCTTGCTGATCATCTGGCAGGTCTGACGCATGGCCGGGCTGTCACCGATCAGGCCGTAACTACCGACCTCGGCCGGCTTGGCGACACTGGCCGGCAGCTGCGGCTGGGGTTGACGCAAACGCCGCAGCAGATGCAACTGAGCCATGGCGAAAGCACCGAGGCGTCCCAGCGAGTCGGCAAAACCGGCCAGCTCGATGCGCGCCCGGGCTACGCACAACAACACGCCAACCACCCGTTGCTGCGGGGTCACCAGGGGCACCGCCAGCAGCGCCTGCCATGGTGTTGCCTGAGCCGGCAGGAAACTGGTGTCGAACATGCTGGCGGACAGCTCGGCGATGCTCACCATGCGGTTCTGACACAAGGCGAACTGCATCAACTGCTCGCCATTGTAGTCGGCCGGCAGGCTGGCACAGTCCCGCGCCTGCAACTGCCCATCGAGGCAGGCGACCTCAAGCCCCAGCCGCGTGTGGGTCGAGTCGAGCAAGTACACCTGCACCAGCGCGCAGCCACTGAGCCCGGCCACCGCCTGGACCAGTGCCTGCATCAGGCCCTGCTCGTCAGCGGCGCAGGCCAGCTCGGTGAAGGTCCCCATCAAGGTCTCGGCATAGGCCAGAGGCTGCGGCACATGCGTGAACATCACTCCCACCTCAGGCGAACTCGCAGATCACGCCCGCAGCCGGGTCCAAGGTCGCATGCACACGGCTGATGTCCTCGCCGCTGGCCATGGCATCGAGCAGGCGATCAGCCACTTTTGGCAGCACGTGCGAATCGAGCAGGTGGTCGATCAGGCGGGCGCCACTCTCGCTCTGGCTGCAGCGCTCGGCCAGGTGGTCGACCAGCGGCTGGCAATAGCTGAACGCCAGTTGCCGACGCTGCAGTCGCTCGCCCAGGCGGGCAAGCTTGATCTCGATGAGTTCGCGCAGCACCGGGCCACCGACCGGGTAGTACGGCACCACGCGCATGCGCGCCAGCAGGGCCGGCTTGAAGTGGCGGCTGAGCACAGGGCGGATATGGCTTTCAAGCTGCTCGGCATCCGGGCGCTTGCCGTTCTCGCAGAGGGCGCTGATCTGATCGCTGGCCAGATTCGAGGTCATCAGGATCAGGGTGTTGCGAAAATCGATCTGTCGCCCTTCGCCATCGTTGGCCACGCCTTTGTCGAAGATCTGATAGAACAGGTTGAGCACGTCGGGGTCGGCTTTTTCCACCTCATCGAGCAACACCACCGAGTATGGTTTCTGGCGCACGGCTTCGGTCAACATGCCGCCTTCGCCATAACCCACATATCCAGGTGGCGCACCGATCAGGCGCGAAACAGTGTGTTTTTCCTGGAACTCGGACATGTTGATGGTAGTGATGAAGCGATCACCACCGTACAGCAGGTCGGCCAGGGCCAGCGCCGTTTCTGTCTTGCCCACGCCACTTGGGCCAACCAGCAGGAACACCCCCACCGGTGCATCGGGCTTGTTCAGACCTGCGGCGGTGGCCCGCATGGCACGGTCAAGGGCATGCACGGCCTGCTCCTGGCCACGGATGCGCGCACGCAGGTCGTCGGCGAAGCTGACCACTTTGGCGTTATGCTCGCGTGCCAGCTGGGTCAACGGCACGCCCGTCCAGGCGCTAATCACTTCGGCCACCAGCCGTGGACAGACCTCGGCACTGACCAGGCGCTCTTGCGCCTGGGCATCGAGCAAGGCCTGGTGCGTCTCGGCAAGGCGCTGCTGCAGCTGCTCGCGGGTCTCGACCAGGGTGCCCTCCTCGTCCGCCTCGGCCACCGGCGCCACGGCAGCGCTGGCAACTTGCTGACGCAATGCCAGCACTTGCTCGGCCAGCTCACGCTGGCGCGCCCAGCGCACGCTCAGGTGTCGCTCTTGCTCGGTCGCCTCGGCCAGGCGCTGCTGCAAGCCTTCGAACGCTTCCTGGTCGATCTGCAGCCCTGCCTCAGCATCACGGCTGATGGCATTGCGTTGGCGCTCGCCTTCGGCCAGCTCGGCGCGCAAGCGCTCCAGGCTGTCGGGCGGCGCCGCCAGGCTGATGCGCACGCGGGCACAAGCGGTGTCGAGCACATCGACCGCCTTGTCCGGCAGTTGTCGACCGGTAAGGTAGCGCGCCGACAACTCGGCAGCGGCCACCACGGCGTCGTCGCGCAGGTAGATGCCGTGGCTTTTTTCGTACAACTGCGCCAGGCCACGCAGGATGGTCACCGCTTCAACCACGGTCGGCTCATGCAGTTGCACCGGCTGGAAGCGACGGGCCAGTGCCGGGTCCTTCTCGAAGTATTTCTTGTATTCGGCCCAGGTGGTGGCGGCGATGGTGCGCAGTTCGCCGCGTGCCAACGCGGGCTTGAGCAGGTTGGCGGCATCGGAGCCACCCGCGTTGCCACCGGCACCGATCAGGGTGTGTGCTTCGTCGATGAACAGGATGATTGGCCGGGGCGAGGCCTTGACCTCGTCGATCACGCCCTTGAGGCGCCGCTCGAACTCGCCTTTGACGCTGGCGCCAGCCTGCAACAGGCCCATGTCCAGCGCCAGTAGGTCGACGCCCTGCAAGGCAGGCGGCACCTGGCCTGCGACGATACGCGCCGCCAGCCCTTCGACCACGGCGGTCTTGCCGACACCGGCCTCGCCCACCACGATGGGGTTGTTCTTGCGTCGACGAGCGAGGATATCGATCATCTGGCGGATCGAACCGTCGCGGCACAGCACCGGGTCGAGCTTGCCGGCACGGGCCTGCTCGGTAAGGTTGTGGGTGAAACGCTGCAGCATCGACTCGCCCTGAGGCTGGCCAGCGGCCTTGGGCGCAGCGGGCTGCTGGGCCAGCGCATAGCCCTTTAGGCGTTCGATATCCAGGCGGCCTAGGAGCTTCTGGTAACGGCTGCCGGCATAGCGCAGCGGGTTGCGCAACAGTGCCAGGATCAAGGCAGCCTGGTCGACCTGGGCCTGGCTCAGTTCAAGGTTGGACACCAGCAGCGCATCCTGCAACCACTGCACCAGTTCCGGGGAGAACACGGGGTTGCGGGTGGCACTGTGCTCGACCGCCGTATGCAGCGCGGCGCGGAATTCGCCGAAATCGACCTCGGCGTCTTGCAGCGCTCGCTGCAACAGACTGCCTTCACGTTCGAACAAGCCGAGCAGCAGGTCTTCGACGAGGATCTTGCTGCCGCTGCGAGCGACGCAGCGCTCGGCGCAGCGCTCCAGGTCACGGCGGCTGTCGGCATCCAGGGCTTGTACGAGTTGTTGCAGGTCTACGTTGATCATGGTCATTGATCCTTAATGAATTTTGCTTCCCAAAGTCACCACGCCATCGGCGCGCTCGCGCCCCAACCAGCTGGTCCAGCCCAAGTGGCAGACGTTCTGCTCGCCAATGCGTAGCTCGCGAATTTCCTCGCGGCGCAGCTCCAGGCGGATGTCGTAATCAAGGGGGTCGCGCAGCGTGAAACGTACCAACGCACACAGCGGCTGATAGCCGAGGCCGATGGGCAGGAATTCGTGAAAGCGCTGCCAGTCCAACTGGGTGATGTGAATACGGAACTTGCCACTGCGATCGCGCACCCGCTCGCCCAGTACCGCGTCTTCACCGAGCAGGCTGTTCGCCAGGCCAAGGCGGTTGCACTGTTCCTCGAGAATCTCCACGCGTCGTTCCAGGCATTGCTCGATGACCAGGTCGGCGTGCTTGAAGTAATAGCGCAGCACCGCCTCGATCAGGGCGGCCGAATGCGCACGCAGGCTCAGCACGCCCAGGTACGGCAGTAGGCGCTTCCAGTTCAGTTCCTTGGCCCTGCGGATCTCCTCACCGCCCAGGCCGATCAAGGCGAACAGGTGCGATGAGAAGCCATCCAGCGCCCCGCTCTTGAAGCTGGCGCGGTAGCGGTACTTTTGCCAGATCGGCAGGAGCAAGCGTTGCAGCCGGTGGTGGAACAGGTCGAGAAACTGGCGCGTGGGGTTGCCATCTTCACTGTCACCCAACGCCTGTTCGCCATAGAACGCGGGCAGCGGCGAGCTGGAACCGATCAGGCTCACCAGGTTGAATCGAAGACGCGCACGCAACTGGCCGTGCTCGCGGAAGAACTCGACGCGGTCGACATCGCTGCGCGGAAAGCCCAGGCTCGGGTTGGCCTCGAACTCGAGCAGGTCATACAGCTCGTCGTCCTCCAGGTACGGGTAATGCTCGCGCAACTGCTCGGTGACCAGCAGAACCGCCTGGAACAGCGAGTATTCACGGATGCTCCGGCTCAGCCGGCTCAAAGCAGGGGCTGCAGGCCCATACGTGGTGTCCATTGGTACACCTCCCCTTGTGTGCTTTTCACCCGCAGCTCGTGGTACGAGTTGAGGCTGGCGTAGAGTGCGAAGAACTCGTTGAGCACCGAGGCGAAGACGAACAGGTCGCCTTCACCGATGTAACCCTCGGGATCGATCGTCAGTTCGGTGCGCAGGCCGCGTAGCGGCAGGCCACGGTGCAAGCGGTCGACATGCTGGTGGCGGATCGACTTGAGCCCACCGAGCAGGCGTCGGCTGACCTTCTCCGCGTGCTGGTCGTAGTAGCGCGGCAGGTCATAGGTTTCGAGGATGACCTTCAGCGCGTCCACATCGGCCAGCGACAGGTAGTTCAGCGACATGTTGCTGATCAGCTTCCAAAGAAAATCGCGATTGAGCGGCGGTGCATAACTGGAGGTGACCGCAGTGATGTTGCGGAAGGTCAGGAACTCGGGGGTCTGCTCGCTCAGCATGCAGATGTCACCGAGTTTGAGCCGCCGCGGCAGGTTCTGATTGGTGCACGTCAGCTCGATCGACAAGGTCTCGTGGAACTCGCCGCCATGCACACCGAAGCTCAGGTAGGTATCGAGGCCATCGTGCAGCAGCGAAGAGCGTTGGCGCAGGCTGTAGTGCGATCGGCTGTGCGGCACATCGAAGCTGGGGTCGTGCTCGAAGGACTCGAAGGGCACGTATTCCTGGTAGCCCAGTCCTCCGGGGCTCCAGCCGGTGACACCATCGACCGAGAATACCCCGCAGTGCTCGGGGTCGAGCTCGGCAGGCAACAGCAGGTATTCGTCCTGCTTGCCGTCCAGGCGGATCGGCAAGGCGTCGTGCTTGAACAGGTTGACGATTGGCGTGCAGTACAGTTTCACATTGTCCAGGGTCGGGCGCAGGCGCTGGGCTTCGGCTTTGCGGATATCGAAACGCACCTCCACGCCGTGCACCTGCTTGAGGGTTTCCTCGGGCAGCCGCTGCAGAACGTCCAGGCCAGTGACATCGACGAACAGGAACTTGTCCTGGAAGGCGAAGTACTCCTGCAAGAAGCGATAGCCACGAAACGTGTTCAACGGGTAAGGAATCAGCGCCTCTTCCTCGGCGAACCCTACCGGATGAACCTTGGCATCCCGCGCCTTGAGGACCAGCGGATCGCCAGCGTCGTTGAGCAACGGTTTGCCATTGCTGCACAGCGCTATGAGCTCGATGCCAGCCAGTCCGCGCAACAGGCTCAAGTAGAGCATCTGGCTGATGTAGCGCTCTCCGGCCAGGTGCAGGCGCAGGCGGCTGAGCTTGACGTCGCCGACATGGCCATCGCAGTTCATGTCCAGGCGCAGGCTGAGCAGCGCGCCCTGACCATTGAGCGAGTAATTGAGCGCGCTCAGTTTCAGCGGCAGGACCTCGGTGGGGTAACAGGTGCGAAAGCGGCAGCTGACCCCATCGATAGGCCGACCTTCCACTGGCGTGTCGCGCTCGACCAGCAGTGCCGGACCGGCCTGGCGCAGCGGGTCGAACTGCAGGATGCTGAAGGCTGGCAACGGACGCATGTAGTTGGGCCACAGCAGCAACATCAGTGAGTGAGTGAGCTCAGGCAGCTCGTCGTCGAGCTTCTGGCGTAAACGACCCGTGAGAAAGGCAAAGCCTTCGAGCAGCCGCTCGACATCGGGGTCGCGTCCGGCCTGGCCCAGGTACGGCGCCAACGCCGGGCTACGCTCGGCGAAACGGCGACCTAGCTGGCGCAGGGCCGTCAGCTCGCTTTGGTAGTAATGATTGAAGGACATCTGTCGTTTCGCCTGAATTCGGTCTGGGTACCACCGTGGCTGCCTGAGCAGTCCCTGGCAGACGGCGTGCGGCTAGCCGGTGGTGGTCAAAAAGTCACAGGGAGAGCCCAGTCATGTGCAAGGCAACATCACCAGTCTCCCTGACCTACGCTGACTTGCCCGCTGCCATCCAGGCGCGCGGCAAAACTGACCTGGCGCTTGATACCGTTCACCTCAAGCTGGCCTTCGATACTGAAAGCGAGCTTGAGCTGATCGTGATCACGCGGTCTTGAAATCACCCTGACATCCGACAAGCGCGGCTCGTAGGCCTCGATGAAATGCTCGATGGCCTGGCGGGCCTGACTGAGCGCGTCGTGCAGGCTCAGGCGCATGTCGTTGAGATCGGGCAACCCGTAGTCGGCAAGCGTCTGCACGCTACCGGCCCGGGTGCTGAGCATCTTCGCCAGATGAGCGGCGACGGACGCCATGGCAGCATCTTCACGCCGCCAGTTGGCACGCTTGCCGGCTTCGCCGCTCAAACGTTCGAACAGGCTTCCGTATCCGCTCGTCATCGGCGTGTTACTCCTTGTCCAGCTTGCCGACCAGCGACAGGGTGAAATCGGCCCCCATGTACTTGAAGTGCGGACGCACGTTCAGGCTCACGCGGTACCAGCCCGGCTCACCTTCCACGTCGCTGACGATGACCTGTGCCGCACGCAGCGGACGGCGGCCACGGACTTCGGCGCTGGGGTTCTCCTGGTCGGCCACGTACTGGCGGATCCACTTGTTCAGCTCCAGCTCCAGGTCGGTGCGCTCCTTCCAGGAGCCCAGTTGCTCGCGCTGCAGGACCTTGATGTAGTGGGCCAGTCGGTTGACGATCATCATGTACGGCAGCTGGGTGCCGAGCTTGTAGTTCAGTTCGGCCGTCTTGCCTTCGGCGCTGATGCCGAAGAACTTCGGTTTCTGTACCGAGTTGGCCGAGAAGAACGCTGCGTTGTCGCTACCTTTGCGCATGGTCAGGGCGATGAAGCCCTCTTCGGCCAGTTCGTACTCGCGGCGGTCGGAAACCAGCACTTCGGTCGGGATCTTGGTTTCGATCTCGCCCATGCTTTCGAAGTGGTGCAACGGCAGGTCTTCCACCGCGCCTCCGCTCTGCGGACCGATGATGTTCGGGCACCAGCGGAACTTGGCAAAGCTGTCGGTCAGCTTGGTGCCGAAGGCGAAGGCAGTGTTGCCCCACAGGTAGTGTTCGTGGCTGTTGGCGACGGTTTCGCGGTAGACGAACGACTTGACCGGGTTCTCCTCCGGGTCGTACGGGTTGCGCAGCAGGAAGCGCGGCACGGTCAGGCCGATGTAGCGCGAGTCCTCCGACTGGCGGAAGCTCTGCCACTTGGCGAATTGCGGGCCTTCGAAGTGGTCTTTCAGGTCTTTGAGGTCCGGCAGGCCGGTGAAGCTTTCCAGGCCGAAGAACTTGGGGCCGGCCGCGGCGATGAACGGCGCGTGGGACATGCACGCTACGCTGGACACGTACTGCATCAGCTTGACGTCCGGCGAGCTCGGCGACAGGAAGTAGTTGGCGATGACCGCGCCAACCGGCTGGCCACCGAACTGGCCGTACTCAGCGGTGTAGATGTGCTTGTACAGGCCGGCCTGCATCACTTCGGGCGAGTCCTCGAAGTCGTCCAGCAGGTCTTGCTTGGAAACGTTGAGGATTTCGATCTTGATGTTTTCGCGGAAGTTGGTGCGGTCGACCAGCAACTGCAGGCCACGCCACGCCGACTCCATGGCCTGGAAATCGGCATGGTGGAGGATCTCGTCCATCTGACGGCTGAGCTTGGCATCGATCTCGGCGATCATGCGGTCGACCAGCGCCTTCTTGACCGGCTCGCCGTCGTTCTGCGGCTTGAGCAACTCTTCGATGAAGGCCGACACACCGCGCTTGGCGATGTCGTAGGCTTCGTCGTCGGGGGTCAGACGGGTTTCGGCGATGATGCTGTCGAGAATGCTGAATTCGCTGTTCTCGGCGCTCTGTTGTTGTGCGGCGGTGCTCATGACAAATAGCTTCCTTGACTAGTGGGTTCAGGCGTCCGGCGTTGCATTGATGCCCAGCTCACCGAGCACGCGCTCACGCGAGGCATCATCGGCCAGCACGCCTTCGATGGCCTTGCGGAACGCTGGAGCGTTACCCAGCGGGCCTTTCAGCGCGACCAGGGCCTCACGCAGCTCCATCAGCTTCTTCAACTCAGGCACCTGCTCGACCAGGCTGGCCGGGTTGAAGTCCTTCATCGAATTGATGCGCAGGCTGACGGCAAGCTCGTCGCTTTCGGCGCCTTCCTGCAGGCGATTGGGCACGGCCAGGGTCATGCTCAGTTCCTGCTTGGCCAGCACTTCGTCGAAGTTCATCTTGTCGATGCTGATCGGTTTGCGGTCTTCGATCTTGCGATCATCGGCACGCAGCGTGTAGTCACCGATCGCCAGCAGTTTCAGCGGCAGTTCGATCTCTTCCTGAGCGCCGCCAGTGGCGGGTTTGAAGGTGACGTTGATACGTTCCTTGGGGGCTACCGAGCCTTCTTTGGCCATTGGTTTTCTCCTTGAGGGTTATGGCCCTTGGGCCTATTCGAGTACGACTTCGAGATCGAGGTGGCACAGACGGCGATAGATCTCGTCCTTGCGCTCGCGAACCACATGGTTCTGCGGCAACAATTCACAGCAGGTGTGCAACAGATGCAGCACCTGCAGCGACAGGTCTGGCTCCCAGGCATCCAGGCCGGATTGGCACAGCTGCAGATCGAGGGCTTCCAGTTGGGTCTTGGCCAGCTCGTACTTTTTTGCCGTGAAGCACAGCCGGGCTTGGCTGAGTTGCCAGAAGAAGCGCTCTCGCCCGCCGTGGCACCCTTGCATCTGCTGCTTGAGCTGCTGCACCGCCTTCTTCAGGCCATCCTTGCGCAGTACCGGGATCGCCGCTTCCAGGGCCTCTTCCCAGGGCGCCTGGCGCTCGCTGGATTCGACCACTGGCTGAGCGACGACTGCCTGCAGGTGGGGCGAGACCTGGGAGGCAATCCAGGCGCGGGTCTCGGGGTCGGCGAACGGTGTGCCATCGTGAAACTTGAGCTCGATCAGCATGGGCAGGCGCTGCAGCAGCGAGGCGAAGTTCATTTCCACTTCACGCATGCCGGCCTCGACGTTCAGGGCCTGGCAGCACTCCCAGACCATGCGCTGTCCGTCGAACCAGAACGGTGCCTTGGCCACGCTGTTCTCCAGTTCGACCAGCAGGTCGGCATAGGCGCCTTGCTCGAAGCGGTCGCGGTAGCTCTTGAGCTTGTCGACCGGCACCCCCCGTAGCGCGGTGACATTCTCGGCGTTGCGTTCGGGAACGGCTTCGATGGGCAACCACAGCAGTGTGCGGTTAAGGCGCAGCGCGCGCAGGTCGGTGGCTTTCTGTCGCTGCCACCACACGCACAGCTGGCGCCCCTGCTCCTGCTGGGCACGCAGGGCCTTGCCGGCATCCTTTTCACTCTCCACCGGTTCGCCAGGAGTGAACAGCTGCGTGGCCGCCTGCTTGACCTGGTTGACGATCGCCCCGACACTCCCCGCTGGCGGCTCGTTGCTGGCCGAACGTTGCACCTGGTTCTTGAGCGAACGGCAAAGCGGCAGCAGCATCGGTGCATCGGTGCCCAGTTGCTGCGAGAGAAACGCCTCGAGCCCAGCGAGGTGCTCGACCATCTGCTGGAACAGTGGCAGTTGCTCCTTGATCGCGATATCGCTGTCCAACGCCTGCTCCAGGCGCGGAACCAGCCAGCCGATCGCCGCCGAGCGCGTACGGGCCTTTTGCGGATGAACTGTCTCCCAGTGCTGCTCGCACAACTGACGCAGCATGCCCAGCCCTGCCAGCAGCCCCGCGTAGGACTCGCGCTGGTACAGCGCCCAGGTCAACCAGGCACCGACGCGCAGATCCTTGGACTGCTCTCGCAGCAGCGTTTCACCGCCTTCGAGAATCTTCAGCCAGTCGACCTGGCCGCTGGCATGTATTGACTGAGCCTTGCCAAGTTCAGCTTCCAAGGCTTCGAACTCGGAAGAAAAACGCACATCTTCGCCGACGAAAGATCCCGGCGCGATGGCATTACTGGCGAGCGCTGCAAAACGCGCAGTCAGTTTCGAGGAGTAGGACATCCATATCTCACATTGTGAACTTTCGCGCGCACAATACTTGGCGAAACCACTTATTCAGTGGACACGAAGTTCAAACTATCGAAGCTCACACCCTAGTGAGCAGCCAGGAAAACGGGCACCAAAGCCAAGGACTCAAACGGTCTCGAAAGCCGCGAAAAGCCTTGGAAACTTCACCACCCTACTCCAGTTCAGCAGATCAACTCGAAAGACTATACAAACCCTAACCACTTCCTAAAATAGCCGCATGGGAAATTCAGATTCGTCTTACGGAAATATCCGATACTGAATTAACTCGTAACAACCCCCGTTGATCCATCCATTAAATTATTAAATTTAATGACTACGACCGGGCAATGGCGTGGGAAAGACGCAAACGTTTGAGCGCAAGACAAGAATGCTCGCCAAGGGGGGCTGGATGGAGTGCTCGGGAAGGTAGTGCGCAGAGGTAGCAACAGCGAGAACATCGATGGCGTTGGCTTGCAGTGGCGCGGCCTTAAGCACAGGCGACGACACCGCCGCGCCATGGCCCGGAAGACGGCCATCCAGGCGACCCAGTGGCCGCTCCAACTCAGTACTGCCAACGACGGAATGATCCGGTGTCATGTATCGCTCCTTGAAGTCACTTTCGCACATCCCAGTGCACCGTGGCGCGCAAGCTACCAGCTCTTCCGGCTAAAGCCAACTTTTTTTGGCGTCAATTAGCCACCATCGGACAGGGGGCGTTCGAACATTTGACGCACAGCGCCAGCCGGCCCCCAAGCGAGTAGCCGAGGGGCCTTGCGAACTGGGCTGAGGTTAGAGGTCAGGAGCGGACCGTAAAGTCACACCGAAAGATCAGCTTGCGACTACGCTCTTCGGCCCGCTGGCAATGAGCGCCGCGCCGCAGGCGGTCTTGTGTCCGTCGAGCGCGACAGGGATACCATCGACGCTGTAGGTAGCACTGCCTTCGACGATGGGGAACACCCCCTTGCACAGCGGGCAACTGACCATGTGCCCGACGCCGGCGATGGGTTTGCCGTTGACGTTGGTGTTGCCGAACGAGCCAAGCACTTTGCCGCCGTGGGTAGTGGAATCGCCGAGGCGGATGATGTCTTTCATGGTACGAACTCCTGTCATAAGGGGGGGCATCGATGCCAACAGCTGAAGCCTACCACAGCGAAACGGAGCCTACGTCCGGTCACCGCAGTAGGCATACCAGCCGATGAGCGGCCAACGCCCCAGCGCTCCCCTTACGCGGGCCTCATCACCAACACCCCCAACGGCGGCAAATTCAGCGACAGCGACACCGGTTGCCCATGACTGGCCACCGCCTCACAGTCCACTGCGCCCAGGTTACCCACATTCGACCCGGCATACAGCTCGGCATCGCTGTTGAGCAGCTCTTGCCAGCGTTCACCGAACGGCACACCAATCCTGTAGCCCTCACGCGGCACCGGGGTGAAGTTAGCCACTACCAGCAGCGGATCACCTTGGCTGCTCCAGCGCAGCCAGGCATACACGCTGTTGTGCGCATCATCGCCGATCAACCACTGGAAGCCCTGCGGCTGGCAGTCCTGCTCATGCAATTGCGGCAGGTTGCGGTACAGCCGGTTAAGGTCACTCACCAGGCGCTGCACACCCTGGTGCTCGGGGTACTGCAGCAGGTACCAGTCCAACTCGTCGTCGTGATTCCATTCGCGCCATTGGCCGAACTCGCAGCCCATGAACAGCAACTTCTTGCCGGGGTGGGTCCACATGAAGGTGAGGTAGGCGCGCAGGTTGGCGAATTTCTGCCAGCGATCGCCGGGCATCTTGTCGATCAGCGAATGCTTGCCATGCACCACTTCATCGTGGGAAATCGGCAGGATGAAATGCTCGGAATAGGCATAGATCAGCCCGAAACTCATCTCGTTGTGGTGGTACGTGCGGTGGATCGGGTCGTTCTGGATGTAATGCAGCGTGTCGTGCATCCAGCCCATGTTCCACTTGTAAGCAAAGCCCAGGCCGCCTTGCTGGATCGGCTGGCTGACGCCGGGCCAGGCAGTGGATTCCTCGGCGATGATCAGCGCACCGGGCGCTTCATGGGCGGCAACGCCGTTGAGGTGGCGGATGAAGTCGATGGCTTCGAGGTTCTCGCGCCCACCATGGCGGTTGGGCACCCACTCACCCGACTTGCGCGAGTAGTCGCGGTACAGCATCGAAGCCACCGCATCGACCCGCAGGCCGTCGATGTGGAAGTGTTTGAGCCAGTGCAGCGCCGAGGCCATCATGAAGCCGCGTACTTCGTTGCGACCAAGGTTGTAGATAAGGGTGTTCCAGTCCTGGTGGAAGCCTTCCAGGGGATTGTCGTACTCGTAAAGTGCCGTGCCGTCGAAGCGGGCCAGGCCGTGTTCATCGGTGGGGAAATGCGCAGGCACCCAGTCGAGTATCACGCCAATGCCACCCTGGTGGCAGGCATCGACGAATGCCGCGAAATCTTCGGCGCTGCCGTAACGCGAGGTGGGCGCGAACAGCGAAAGCGGCTGGTAGCCCCATGAGCCACCGAACGGGTGCTCCATGATCGGCATCAGCTCGATATGGGTGAAGCCAAGTTCCTGTACATAGGGCACCAGCCGCTCGGCCAGTTCGCGCCAGTTGTAATAGCGCGCGATTTCACCGGCATCGTCCAACTCGCAGCGCCAGGAGCCTGCGTGCAGCTCGTAGATCGACAGCGGCGCACTGTAGGCGTGACGCTGGGCACGGTGTGCCATCCAGTCGTGATCCTGCCATGGGTGACTGAGCGCATCAGCGACCTTGGAGGCGGTACTGGGCGGCAGTTCGGTGGCGCGGGCCAGTGGGTCGGCCTTCAGTGGCAGCACCCCTTCCTTGCCCAATACCTCGAACTTGTATGTCTCGCCGACACCGATGCGGGGCACGAACAATTCCCAGACACCCGTACTGTGGCGCAGGCGCATGGGATGGCGGCGACCGTCCCAGTTGTTGAAGTCGCCCACGACCGACACACGACGGGCGTTCGGCGCCCACACCGAGAAGCAGACGCCAGCGACACCATCGACCTGCGTCGGCTGGGCACCGAAGCGGCCGGACAGATCCCGGTGGTTGCCCTCGGCAAACAGGTACAAGTCCATGTCGCCCAGTTGCGGACCGAAACTGTAGGGATCCTCGGTCACCTGCTCGCCGCCTGCCCAACCAATTTGCAGCAAATAGGGTTGTGCCTCATCCAAGTGCGCGGTGAACAACCCAGGCAAGCTACCCTGCACCATATCGGCGAGCACTTGCCCATCATGGCGGGCCAGCACGCGTGCATTCAACGCATTGGGCAGGAAGGCGCGGACGAACGAGCCCCCCGTTCCATCGCCATGGGGGCCGAGCACTGCAAAGGGATCGGCGTGCTCGGCGCGGGCCAGGGCATCCAGGTCCCGTTGCCGAAGTCCGCCGTTTTCACGCGTGGTTGCATTCATCTATGACTCTCCCCAGGTACTGATCAGTCCATGCAAGCCATGCAAAGGCACGGCCAGCCAGCTTGGACGGTTTTCGGCTTCGTATGTGATCTCGTAGGCGGCTTTTTCCAGGCAGAAGAGCTCCAAGGCGGCGCGCTCGCCCTCAGCCTGTTGCCAGGCGTGGGGCATTGCGGCGGTGGCCAGGCCATAGGCTTCGACGAAGGCGTGGCGCGACTGGTGCAGGTACTGCCGTGCAACCCGCTGACGAGCCTGGCGCGCCGCGTCGGAGAGGTCTACCGCCGAGGCGCTGCGCAGGATCATGGCAGCAGCATAGTCGAAGGATCGCAACACGCCGGTTACATCCTTGTAGGGACTGTGCTTGGCGCGCCGCTCGTCCAAAGGACGGGCGGGTTCTCCTTCGAAATCAATCAAGTAGGCATCGCCCTGTACCACCAGCACCTGACCCAGGTGCAGGTCGCCGTGTACGCGCATCAGCAAGCCGCCCTGGGCCTGGCGCGCGAGGTTGTCGATGTGCTGGGCGAGACCGTCGCGTTGCTGCTGCAGGTCATCGACCAGCGCCTGGCTGTCGGCATCGAGGCTGTCGCGGTGTTGCGCCAGCAGGTCGAGGGCACGGGCAAGTTCGGCTGTGATCTGCTCGCTCCAACGCTTGCTGTCACGGGCATCGCTGGGCCGTGGCGTGAAGGCAGGATCGTCGCTGGGCCTGGCCAGCAGCAGGTGCATCTCGCCCAGCCGCTGGCCGAGCAAGGCCGCGAAACCGTTTAGTTCGGCCAGAGCGTCGGCGTGGGCATCGGGGGTGTTGCTCGAAGGCTCCATCTGGTCGCGGATGGCCCGTTCGAGGGTGTTCTGGGTCCAGGCCCAGGCATCGCCCTGGTTGCTCAGGTAGCCTTGGGCGATCATCAACAGGTGGGGTGTGCCCTGCTCGTCCACCCGGCTGACCCAGGCCAGCAACGGGGAGATGTTGGTGAACCCGGCAGCCGTGAGGTAGGCGCTCATTTCCAGTTCCGGGTGCACGCCTGCATTGACCCGACGAATCAGTTTGAGCACCACGCGGTCAGCGACCACCACCGAGCTGTTGGATTGCTCAGCGCCCAGGTAGCGTACCTGGCTTTCCTCAGACAGCCCGGCTGCCGCAAGCAAGTCGGTACGTTCGAAACGTAGCTCGCCCGCCGTGCAGGGCAGCCTCGTGCCTGCCTCACAGTTGCGCAGCACGGCGCGGATGAAGGGTTCGAGCACGAAGGCATCGGTGATCAGACCCACCTGACGGCCCCGGCGTACGCGGGACAGCGCCAGTTGCTGGGGCAACGCGGTGGTGATCTGTTCTTCAGGCAACAGGCCGAACGGCAGTTGGTAACGCGTGACAGTATCTTCGCTGCGAACTTCGATCTCGCTCAGCAGCACCGGCGTGGTGGCCGTGGCCAAGCGCACGCCATAGCTCAGTTGCACTTGGTCCAGTGGCCCTTCCTTGCCGGCGAACCAGCGGCGTTTGGGCAGGTACTGCGGCAGAATCGCGGTTTCCAGGGTGTCGCGGCAAGGCGCGTCGAGCAACTCCTCCATGCGCTTGCGCAACACCAGCGTAGTGAGCTCCGGCAGGCCTTCGGAGGGCTGGATGTGCCAGCTGGGCATACGGTCGTGGGAGGTCAGCAAGAACCAGTAGAACGCATAGGGGGGCAAGGTGAGCAAGAACGGCAACTGGCCGATCGGCGGGAATGCGCTGCCGCCGAGCATCTCCACCGGCACCATGTCGGCGTACGGCGACAACTCCAGTTCGGCCGCCTGCGCAGCCCGCGACACGTTGGCCACGCACAGGATCACTTCAGTGTTGCCGTTCGCGTCGGTGTATTCGCGAAGGTAGGCCAGGATCCGCCGGTTACTCGGCGTGAGCATCTTGAAGGTGCCACGACCAAAGGCCTTCTGTTGTTTGCGGACGGCCAGCAGGCGGCGATTCCAATTGAGCAGCGAGTGCGGGTCGTGGGACTGGGCCTCGGCGTTGACGGTCTGGTAGCCGTACAGCGGGTCCATGATCGGCGGTAGCACCAGGCGTTGCGGGTCGGCCTTGGAGAAACCGCCATTGCGGTCCGGTGACCATTGCATGGGGGTGCGCACGCCGTCGCGATCGCCCAGGTAGATGTTATCGCCCATGCCTAGCTCGTCGCCGTAATACAAGGTGGGTGTGCCGGGCATCGACAGCAGCAGGCTGGTGAGCAGTTCAATACGCCGACGGTCGCGCTGCAACAGCGGCGCCAGGCGCCGACGGATGCCGAGGTTGATGCGTGCGCGGCGGTCCTCGGCATAGTAGTTCCACAGGTAGTCGCGCTCGCGGTCGGTGACCATCTCCAGGGTCAGTTCATCGTGGTTGCGCAGGAAAATCGCCCATTGGCAGTTGGCCGGAATCTCCGGTGTCTGACGCAGGATATCGGTGATCGGAAAACGGTCCTCCATCGCCAGGGCCATGTACATGCGTGGCATCAACGGGAAGTGGAATGCCATGTGGCATTCGTCACCATCGCCTTCGCCGAAGTACGGGTGGGTGTCCTCCGGCCATTGGTTGGCCTCGGCCAGCAGCATGCGATCAGGGTAGTTGGCGTCGATCTCGGCGCGGATCGCCTTGAGTACCTGGTGGGTTTCGGGGAGGTTCTCGTTGTTGGTGCCATCGCGCTCGATCAGGTACGGAATGGCATCCAGACGTAGGCCATCGACGCCCATGTCCAACCAGAAACGCATGACGCCGATCACCGCCTTGAGCACCTGCGGGTTATCGAAGTTGAGGTCGGGCTGATGGGAGTAGAAGCGGTGCCAGAAATACTGGCCGGCCACCGGATCCCAGGTCCAGTTGGACTTTTCGGTGTCAAGGAAGATGATCCGCGTGCCGTCGTACTTCTGGTCGTCATCGGACCACACGTAGAAGTCCCGCGCCTTGCTGCCGCGCTTGGCATGGCGGGCTCGCTGGAACCAGGGGTGCTGGTCGGAGGTGTGGTTGATGACCAACTCGGTAATCACCCGCAATCCACGCTTGTGCGCCTCGGCAATGAAGCGTTTGGCATCGGCCATGCTGCCGTAATCGGGATGCACGGCCTTGTACTCGGCGATGTCGTAACCGTCGTCGCGCCGGGGGGACGGGTAGAATGGCAGCAGCCAGAGGGTGTTGACGCCCAGCTCGGCAATGTAGTCGAGCTTGTTGATCAGGCCGGGAAAATCGCCGATGCCATCGTTGTTGGCGTCGAAGAACGACTTGACGTGCAACTGGTAGATCACTGCGTCCTTGTACCACAGTGGGTCGTCGATGAAGGCAGCAGGGCGGGAACGCTTGGCCATGTGTGACTCCTTTCAAAGCTTTCTTGAACTTGCGCGATCTCCTGTGAGCCGCAGATCCCGGCGCAGTGTGCAACGGGCTCCATAGCACCGGATTGGCCCGAGTTCGCGGGTGAGCCCGCTCCCACAGGGAACAGCGTGCGACCGTCAATGGGCCTTTTCGATGCGCCAGATGCCGAACGGCGAATGCCAGGGCTCTATGCGCATCCACTGGGTCTTGCCATGCCAGGTCCAGCGATGACCGGTCATCAGGTCTTCACCGAGGGTGTCGGCGTTGTCGTCCAGGCCCAGTTCCCACAGCGGCAGTTCGAAGCTCGCCTCCTGGGCGTTATGGGGATCGAGGCTCACCGCCACCAGGATGAAGTTGTCGCGCTCTGGGGTGCGTTTGGCGAAATACAGGATGTTGTCGTTCCAGCAATTGAAGAACGCCACGCCCAGGTGGGTCTGCAAGGCACGGTTCTGGCGGCGAATGCGATTGAGCTGGGCGATTTCGGCGATGATGTTGCCGGGCTGGGTGAAGTCCCGCGGACGGATCTCGTACTTCTCCGAGTCCATGTACTCTTCCTTGCCTGGCAGTGGCGTGCTTTCGCACAGTTCGAAGCCCGAATACATCCCCCACAACCCCGAACCCATGGTGGCCAGCGCGGCACGAATGAGGAAACCGGCGCGCCCGGAGCTGTGCAGGAAGAACGGGTTGATGTCGGGCGTATTGACGAAGAAGTTGGGGCGATAGCATTGGCTCCAGGGCGGCTGGTTGAGCTGTTCGAAGTACTCGCGCAGTTCTTGCTTGGTGTTACGCCAGGTGAAGTAGGTATAGCTTTGGGCATAACCGACCTTGCCCAGGCGCGCCATCATCGCCGGTCGGGTGAAGGCCTCGGCGAGGAAGATCACCTCCGGGTGCTGGCTGCGCACATTGGCGATCAGCCATTGCCAGAATGGCAGGGGCTTGGTGTGCGGATTGTCCACGCGAAACGTCTTCACCCCCTCCTCGACCCAACCGACCACCACGTCGCGCAATGCCAGCCACAGCGATGGCACCGCCTCGGGCGCATAGAAGTCGACATTGACGATGTCCTGGTACTTCTTGGGTGGGTTCTCGGCATAGCGGATCGTGCCGTCGGGGCGCCAGCTGAACCAGCCGGGGTGTTCCTTGAGCCAGGGGTGATCCTGGGAGCACTGGATGGCGAAGTCCAGGGCGATTTCCAGGCCATGCTCAGCGGCTGCGGCCACCAGCCGTCGGAAGTCGTCGCGGCTGCCCAGCTGCGGGTGAATGGCCTCGTGCCCGCCCTCGTGGCTACCGATGGCGTAAGGGCTGCCGGGGTCACCCGGCTCAGCACGCAGGGCATTGTTGCGGCCCTTGCGGTACTGCGTTCCGATAGGGTGGATGGGCGGAAAGTACAGCACGTCGAAGCCCATGTCGCGGATCATCGGCAAACGTGCGTGCACATCGTTGAAGGTGCCGTGGCGGTCAGGGCTATCGGTGATCGAGCGGGGAAACAGTTCGTACCAACTGGCGAACAGCGCCGCCTCACGATCGACATCCAGCGGGAATTCGGTGCTACGGGTCAGGTAGCTGCGATGTTCGGCCTCGCTCATCAAGCGCGCAGTGTTGGCATCGAGCAGCAGCGCCACCTGGTCATCCGCCGGCAGGGTCGGCAAGCTGTCGAGCAGCGTCTGGATTTCCTTGCGCAGGGCCCCATCGCTGCGCTCCAGGCCCTTGCCAAGCATCAGCCTGCCCTCCTCCAGCTCCAGCGACACCTCGACACCCGCATGGTACTTTTTCTCAAGGTCGTGGCAGTAGGTCGCGAACGGGTCGATCCAGGCCTCGATACTGAATAGGTGCAAGCCCAGCTCAACTGGGGTGAACTCGGCCAGCCACAGGTCGTTACCAGGGGAATGCATCGGCACACAGTGCCAGCGGCGGCTGTGGGCCTGTCGCCACAGCAGGGTTACCGCCAGGCGGTCATGGCCATCGCTATAGACCTTGCTGCTGACCGTGACCGGCTGGCCGCTGATGGCCTTGGCGGCGAAAGTGCCAGCGTCGAGCACCGGGCTGGTGTCCTCGATCACGATGCGCGGCGCCAGCAGCGCCTGGGACAGGCTAATAGCCTGGTCGGGGTGATCGTTCGCCATCGGTACGCTTTCGAAGGGCTCGTTGCGCGTCATCGGTCCTGGCTCCCTGTTGGCATTGGCGCTAAGGATTCAGAGCCGTCGACCGGCAGGGGGTTCAAAAAAAATGAGCGATTGGCGCTGGCACGCATCAAAGCCTGCACCACCCTCTCCTATCACCCTGCGAGGTCAGGCCATGAACATTCCCATTCCACCGGAGACACCCGACCCGAACATCGACGACCCCAGCCTGCCGCCGCCGGTACCGGAAGAAGACCCCAACGAGCTGCCGATCAAGCCGACCGTGCCGCCAACCGTGGGTGACCCGCCCAGCCAGGAGCCACCGGTGAAGGCATAAGGATAGCCAAGGATCGTGGTGGGGTTGTCAGCCTGATCGCCGGCTTGCCGCCGATCAGGCCGAAACGGTCAACCCAGCTCTGCCATGCTGATCTCGCGCATCCGGAACTTCTGCACCTTGCCGGTGACCGTCATCGGAAATTCATCGACGAACCGGTAATGCCGCGGCACCTTGAAATGGGCAATGCGGGCCTTGCACCAGGCCTGCAGCTCTTCGACGGTCGCGCTGTGCCCGGGGTGTAGCTTGATCCAGGCCACCACCTCCTCGCCATACTTGTTGCACGGTATGCCGATCACCTGCGCATCGGCCACCGCCGGGTGGGTGTAGAAGAACTCCTCCAGTTCGCGTGGGTAGATGTTCTCGCCGCCGCGGATGATCATGTCCTTGTTGCGCCCGACGATACGCACATAGCCCGCGTCGTCCATCACCGCCAGGTCGCCGGTGTGCATCCAGCCGGCCGGGTCGATGGCGTCCACGGTGGCCTGGGTGTTGTCCCAGTACCCGAGCATCACGCTGTAGCCACGGGTGCACAGCTCGCCGATCTCGCCGCGCGGGACGATGCGCCCCTCCTGGTCGACCAGTTTGGTCTCAAGTTGCGGCTGGGTACGGCCGACGGTGGTCACACGCAGCTCAAGGTCGTCGTCCGGACCGGTCTGCAGCGACACCGGGCTGGTTTCCGTCATGCCGTAGGCGATCTGGACTTCGGCCATGTGCATCTGGTCGATGACCCGTCGCATCACCTCGATCGGGCAAGTGGCACCGGCCATGATGCCGCTGCGCAGCGTCGAAAGGTCCATCTGTGCACGCGAGGGGTGGTCGAGCATGGCGATGAACATGGTCGGCACGCCATAAAGGATGCTGGCACGCTCTTGGGCCACTGCGCGCAGGGTGAGTTCGGCGTCGAAGGCGTCGTTGGGGTAGATCATGGTGCTGCCGTGGGTGATGCAACCGAGGTTGGCCATGACCATGCCGAAGCAGTGGTACAGCGGCACCGGGATCACCATGCGGTCGCGCTCGGTCAGGCCGAGGCTTTCGCCGACCATGAAGCCGTTGTTGAGAATATTGTAGTGACTGAGCGTGGCGCCCTTGGGCGCGCCTGTGGTACCGGAGGTGTACTGGATGTTCACCGGCTGGTCGAATTGCAGGCTTTGCTGGCGAGCCACGCAGGCCTGCGCCGAGACCTGCCCTGCCCGTTCGGCCAGTGCTTGCCAGGGTAGAAAGCCCACCGGTGGGGTGGCCGCCAGACTGATCACGCCACGCAGGTCGGGCAAGCGTTCGCAAGCCAGCTCACCTGCAGTGGCGCTGGCCAGTTCCGGCACCAGTTCCTGGACCATGGCATGGTAATCGGAGGTCTTGAAGGCATCGGCACATACCAACCAACGGCAGCCGGATTGGCGCAAGACATATTCCAGCTCGCCCACCCGGTATGCCGGGTTGATGTTGACCAGGATGGCACCGACCTTGGCGCTGGCCAGTTGCAGGATGCACCACTGGGCGCAGTTGGGTGACCAGATCCCGACCCGGTCGCCGGTGTTCACCTCCAGCGCCATCAGGGCACGAGCGTGCATTTCGACCTGCTCGGCCAACTGACGCCAGGTGTAGCGTAGGCCCTGATGGCGGGCCACCAGCGCCTCGCCGTCGGCGCACCGGGCCACAGTGGCATCGAAGGCCTGGCCGATGGTTTGGGTCAGCAAGGGTCGGTCCTGGCGACCGCGGGTGTAGCTTGGTTGACTCATGGGTGTCCCTTCTTGTGGTTGTTCTGGGCACGACTGAAGCAAGCAGGAATACTCTGGCGCAGATTTACGTTTACGTAAAGGTGATGAATGGATTGACAGCGATGAGGGTCAGGTTTACGTTAACGTAAAGGTGATGAACGACACCGGCCCTCAGGCAGGACGCCGGATCCTTGAGCCAGGCTGTTTCCCCTATTTCAAGAACAACAAGGTGCCCCAGCATGCATTACCCCTCCCTGAACTTCGCCCTGGGCGAGACCATCGACATGCTCCGCGACCAGGTCCGCACGTTCGTCGCTGCCGAACTGGCCCCCCGCGCTGCGCAGATCGACCACGACAACCTGTTCCCCGCCGACATGTGGCGCAAGTTCGGTGACATGGGCCTGCTGGGCATCACCGTGCCGGAAGAGTACGGTGGTGCCGGCCTGGGTTACCTGGCGCACGTGGTGTCCATGGAAGAAATCAGCCGTGGCTCGGCCTCGGTAGCCCTCTCCTATGGCGCTCATTCCAACCTCTGCGTCAACCAGATCAACCGCAATGGCAGCCACGAGCAGAAGCTCAAGTACCTACCCAAGCTGATCAGCGGCGAACACATCGGCGCCCTGGCCATGAGCGAGCCCAATGCCGGTTCCGACGTGGTGTCGATGAAACTGCGTGCGGAAAAACGCGGCGACCACTACGTGCTGAACGGCAGCAAGACCTGGATCACCAACGGCCCCGATGCCAACACCTACGTGATCTACGCCAAGACCGACCTGGACAAGGGCCCCCATGGCATCACCGCGTTTATCGTCGAGCGTGACTGGAAAGGCTTCAGCCGCAGCAACAAGTTCGACAAGCTGGGCATGCGCGGCTCCAACACCTGCGAGCTGTTCTTCGATGGCGTCGAAGTCCCGCAAGAGAACATCCTCGGTCAGCTCAACGGCGGCGTGCGCGTGCTAATGAGTGGCCTGGACTACGAGCGCGTGGTGCTCTCCGGCGGCCCCACCGGCATCATGCAAAGCTGCATGGACCTGGTGGTGCCCTACATTCACGATCGCAAGCAGTTCGGCCAGAGCATCGGCGAATTCCAGCTGATCCAGGGCAAGATCGCCGACATGTACACCCAGCTCAATGCCAGCCGCGCCTACCTGTATGCCGTGGCCCAGGCCTGCGACCGTGGCGAGACCACCCGCAAGGACGCCGCCGGGGTCATCCTCTATACCGCCGAACGCGCCACCCAGATGGCCTTGGAAGCGATTCAGATTCTCGGCGGCAACGGCTACATCAACGAGTTCCCGGCCGGCCGCTTGCTGCGCGACGCCAAGCTGTACGAGATCGGTGCCGGCACCAGCGAAATCCGTCGGATGCTGATCGGCCGCGAACTGTTCAACGAAACCCGCTGAGCATAAGGAACGGGCGTCCATGGCTATCCTGCATACCCAGATCAACCCGCGCTCGGCGGAGTTCGCCAGCAACAGCGCGGCCATGCTAGAACAGGTCCAAGCCCTGCGCAGCCTGCTCGCCCAGGTCAGCCAGGGCGGAGGGCCGAAAGCTCAGGAACGGCACACCTCGCGGGGCAAGCTGTTGCCACGCGAGCGTATCGACCGCCTGCTCGACACCGGCTCGCCCTTCCTTGAGATCGGTCAGCTGGCGGCCCATGAAGTCTATGGCGAAGACGTGCCCGCGGCGGGCCTGATCGCCGGTATCGGCCGTGTCGAGGGCGTGGAGTGCATGATCGTGGCCAACGACGCCACGGTCAAAGGCGGCTCCTACTACCCGCTGACGGTGAAAAAGCACCTGCGCGCCCAGACCATCGCGTTGCAGAACCGTCTGCCGTGCATCTACCTGGTGGACTCGGGCGGCGCCAACCTGCCGCGCCAGGATGAAGTGTTCCCCGACCGTGAGCATTTCGGCCGCATCTTCTTCAACCAGGCGAACATGAGCGCGTTGGGCATTGCGCAGATCGCCGTGGTGATGGGCTCGTGCACCGCCGGTGGCGCCTACGTGCCAGCCATGGCCGACGAAGCGATCATGGTACGCCAGCAGGCCACCATCTTCCTCGCCGGCCCGCCTCTGGTGAGAGCCGCTACCGGGGAGGTGGTGAGCGCCGAGGACCTGGGTGGTGCCGACGTGCATTGCCGTACCAGCGGCGTGGCCGACCATTATGCCGACAACGACGAACACGCCCTGGCCCTGGCGCGGCGCAGCGTCGCCAACCTCAACTGGCACAAGCTGGGCAAACTGCAGCGCCAAACGCCCATCGCCCCGCTGTATAGCGCCGAGGAGCTGTACGGCGTGGTGCCGGCCGACGCCAAGCAACCGTTCGATGTCCGCGAGGTGATCGCCCGCCTGGTCGACGGCTCGGTGTTCGATGAGTTCAAGGCGCTGTTCGGTACCACCTTGGTGTGCGGTTTCGCCCACCTGCACGGCTATCCGGTCGCGATCCTGGCCAACAACGGCATCCTGTTCGCCGAAGCTGCGCAAAAAGGTGCGCATTTCATCGAACTGGCCTGCCAGCGGGGCATTCCGCTGCTGTTCCTGCAAAACATCACCGGTTTCATGGTCGGCAAGAAGTACGAAGAGGGCGGCATCGCCAAGCATGGCGCCAAGTTGGTGACCGCCGTGGCTTGTGCCCAGGTGCCGAAGTTCACGGTGATCATCGGCGGCAGTTTCGGCGCCGGCAACTATGGCATGTGCGGCCGGGCCTACGACCCGCGCTTCCTGTGGATGTGGCCCAACGCGCGCATCGGTGTGATGGGCGCCGAGCAAGCCGCCGGGGTACTGGCGCAGGTCAAGCGCGAGCAGAGCGAACGCAGTGGCCAGCCCTTCAGCGCCGAAGACGAGGCGCGCCTGAAGCAGCCGATTCTCGACCAGTACGAGCACCAGGGCCACCCCTACTACTCCAGCGCCCGGCTGTGGGACGACGGCGTCATCGACCCGGCGCAGACCCGCGACGTGCTCGGCCTGGCGTTGTCCGCCTCGCTGAACGCCCCGATCGAACAGAGCCGCTTCGGCATATTCCGGATGTGATCCATGAGCGATTTCAGCACCCTCGAAGTGATTCGCGACCCGCGCGGCTTCGCCACCTTGTGGCTGAGCCGAGAGGACAAGAACAACGCCTTCAACGCGCTGATGATCCGCGAGCTGATCGTCGCCCTCGACCAGTTGGCCGAGGACGCGAGCCTGCGCTTTTTGCTGCTGCGCGGCCGTGGCCGGCACTTCAGCGCTGGCGCCGACCTGGCCTGGATGCAGCAATCGGCGCAGCTGGACTTCAACACCAACCTCGACGACGCCCGCGAACTCGGCGAGCTGATGTACGCCTTGCACCGTCTCAAGGCGCCGACCTTGGCCGTGGTGCAAGGCGCGGCCTTTGGTGGCGCACTGGGCCTGATCAGTTGCTGTGACATGGCCATCGGCGCCGAAGACGCTCAGCTGTGCCTCTCGGAAGTGCGCATCGGCCTGGCGCCAGCGGTCATCAGCCCGTTCGTGGTCAAGGCCATCGGCGAACGCGCCGCACGCCGCTATGCCCTGACCGCCGAGCGTTTCAGCGGCGTGCGCGCGCACGAACTGGGCCTGCTTGCGCAGGTGTATCCCGCCGCCGAGCTGGATGCGCAGGTCGAGGCTTGGGTAGCCAATCTATTGCAGAACAGCCCGCAGGCGCTGCGTGTCACCAAGGACCTGCTGCGCGAAGTGGACGACGGCGAACTCAGCCCCGCCCTGCGCCGCTATTGCGAAAACACCATTGCCCGCATCCGCGTCAGCGCAGAAGGCCAGGAAGGCCTGCGCGCCTTCCTGGAAAAACGCCGCCCCGCCTGGCAAAACGACGACAAGAAGGAGCCGCGCCCATGAGCCGCCCCACACTGACCACCCTGCTGGTCGCCAACCGTGGCGAAATCGCCTGCCGGGTAATGCGCACCGCCAAGTCCATGGGACTGACCACCGTCGCCGTGCACAGCGCTACCGATCGTGACGCCCGCCACAGCCGTGAAGCGGACATCCGTGTCGACCTGGGCGGCACCAAGGCCGCCGAAAGCTACCTGGTGATCGACAAGTTGCTGGCCGCCGCCAAGGCCAGCGGCGCCCAGGCCATCCATCCCGGCTATGGCTTCCTGTCCGAAAACGCCACCTTTGCCCGGGCCATCGAACAAGCCGGGCTGATCTTCCTCGGTCCACCGGCGAGTGCCATCGACGCCATGGGCAGCAAGTCGGCGGCCAAGGCACTGATGGAAGCTGCCGGCGTACCCCTGGTGCCCGGCTATCATGGCGAGGCCCAGGACCTGGAAACCTTCCGCGCCGCCGCCGAACGCATCGGCTACCCGGTTCTGCTCAAGGCCAGTGCGGGCGGCGGTGGCAAGGGCATGAAGGTGGTCGAGGGCGAAAGCCAGCTTGCCGACGCCCTGGCCTCGGCCCAGCGTGAAGCGCAATCGTCGTTCGGCGACTCGCGCATGCTCGTGGAAAAGTACGTGCTCAAGCCACGTCATGTGGAAATCCAGGTGTTCGCCGACCAGCACGGCAACTGCCTGTACCTGAACGAGCGTGACTGCTCGATCCAGCGTCGTCACCAGAAGGTCGTCGAGGAAGCCCCGGCGCCAGGCCTTTCCCCGGAACTGCGCCAGGCCATGGGTGAAGCTGCAGTGCGTGCCGCCCAGGCCATCGGCTACGTTGGCGCGGGGACCGTGGAGTTCCTGCTCGATGCCCGTGGCGAGTTCTTCTTCATGGAGATGAACACCCGCCTGCAGGTGGAGCACCCGGTCACCGAAGCCATCACCGGCCTCGACCTGGTGGCCTGGCAGATCCGCGTGGCCTGCGGCGAACCGTTGCCGATCACCCAAGCCGAGGTGCCTCTGATGGGCCATGCCATCGAGGTACGTCTGTACGCCGAGGACCCAGCCAATGAATTCCTACCGGCCACTGGCACCCTGACGCTGTACCGCGAGTCGGCGCCGGGCGAAGGGCGCCGGGTCGATAGCGGCGTCAGCGAGGGCGATGTGGTGTCGCCGTTCTACGACCCGATGCTGAGCAAGCTGATTGCCTGGGGCCAGGACCGCGAACAGGCGCGCCTGCGGTTGCTGGCGATGCTCAACGAGTTCGCCATCGGCGGCCTCAAGACCAACATCAACTTCCTGCGCCGAATTCTCGCCCACCCGGCGTTCGCCGAGGCAGAACTCGATACTGGGTTCATCCCGCGCCATCAAGACGTCTTGCTGCCTGCGCCCCAGGCACTGCCGGCCACCTTCTGGGAAGCAGCGGCCGAAGCCTGGCTGCTGGGCCAGGCACCGCACGAGCGCGCCGACGACGCAGGCTCGCCCTGGCGGGAACACAACGGCCTGCGCCTGGGGTTGCCGGCACGCAGCAGCCTGCACCTGTTGAGCGGCGGGCAAGCTCAGGCCGTCGCCCTCGAACGCAGCGCCGCATCGACCTGGCAGCTCGATGGCGAGCAGTTGTGCCAAGACCACGATGGCATGCGCCGCCGGCATCTGGCCGTGCGCAAAGGCAGCACGCTGTTCCTGCGCTGGGAAGGTGAAGTGCACGCCGTGGAAGCGTTCGACCCGATCGCCGAAGCCGAGGCCAGCCATGGCCATCAAGGCGGCCTGACGGCGCCCATGAACGGCAGTATCGTGCGGGTGCTGGTCGAGTTGGGGCAACGGGTGGAGGCCGGCGCTGCGCTTGTGGTGCTGGAGGCGATGAAGATGGAACACAGCATTCGCGCCCCACACGCCGGGACGGTGAAGGCACTGTTCTGTCAGGAAGGGGATATGGTCAGCGAAGGAACGGCGCTGGTCGAACTGGCTGAGTGATTGGGCTTGGGCAACGGTGTGTGTTGTCTGTTCTGGCCTCATCGTCGGCAAGCCGGCGATGAGGCCACGATCCAGCTAGAAAACCCCGTGCGCCTGCACGACGACGCCCAGAAACTCACACCCCTCCTCGCAAAGGAGCGCCGGATAACTGTTGTTGAGCGCTTTCAGATAGCGTTGCCCGCCCTCCTCGGCCAGCTCCCGCAGAATCGCCGACTTGCCAGGCAACCGTGCAACCACCAGTTTTCCCGGCACAGCCTCAAGCCCTGGGTCAACCAGCACACGCATGCCTTGAGGCACGCTGCGGCCCGTGTTCGTACTCATGGCATCGTTTTCGACCGGCAGCCAGAACGCCTTGCCCTGTGCCAGATAGTCGGTCTGCTCGAACACCGTGGATGATTCGGCCGTGCTTGAGCCGACCTGCTCCCAGCCCAGCACCGGGTAGCGAAAACACACGATGTATTGCATCAGGTCCTGGTCGTCATCGACCTCATCCAAGGTATAGCTACCTGGGTCTTCGCCCACCCGCCCCAGCACCCGCAACTGCATGCTGACGTGATAGTGAGGCATGCCCAGTTCGACGAACACACGGTTCATCGAGTCGACCCTGGGTTGGCGCCGCTTGCATAGCCAATGACCCACGCTACCTTGGGAGACGCCAACGCGTTCGGCCAGTTGCTCCTGGGAGATATCGAGCTCCTCCATCCGCTCACGGACGAGGGCAATCCATTTATCCATATTCATCGCTGGCACGATACGGACTGCCTTCGAGCGCTCAATAAACATTTAGTATTATTTATCAGAAAGCACGAGAATACCCCAAGTATTAAACTCGGGTTGAACCTTTTCCCCATTGGCATTCACAGGTATCAGGATGAAACCCTCGAAAAAAGACGAAACAGATCTCGACAGCGAAGCCGCTCGCCGTGCCCTCGACTATTACCTGAACCCCAACCCAACGCGCCCCACTGCCCAGAACAAGATCTGGACCTTGCACGAAGGCGTTACCGGCGAACAGGCGCAGGAACACGCCATCGCACTGCTACGCTGCGCAGCGGCCACGGCACAGGAAACGGCCCAGCACCAGCAAGGCACCCAGCGGGAGTTGACGTTCGCGTTGATGCACATGATGGACATGGCCAGGGCGCTGCTCGAACACAAACGCTCGGTGCAGACGGGCCTTTAGCACGGATTAGGAAGGGAGAAACGTGATAGCCGCGTCACGGCAAAGGCCCCGGTTGCCGGGACTAGGAGCGCACCGGTAATACTTTTTTTACCGGATAACTGAAAATTCATTTGACTCGCAAATGATAACGATTATTATTGCACTCAGCTGATCGCGAGATCCGCTGGATAACCTGGAGCTTAGGTCGCTCTCAGATTATCTCCTCATCAGGCTAATCACGGTTTTTGACCCGGCTTTTTGCCGGGTCTTTTTTTTGGCTCTTCAGGCTAATGAAGATCGTTGAATGGCGGCGATGATAGCAAAAATGTTTCAGAGCGTGAACGCTCATTACAAAACTTTGCGGAATCAGCACTTGAGAATCAATCTCGTTTCGCTTACTCTGAATCCGCATCATGGAAGATGCCCCCTTCCCACTTGAGCACGGAGCTGTCCATGAGCCGTTCGCTGCTGCCCGTTGAACACAGCCCCCATGCCGTCGCAGGGCCCACTGACGATGCCCTTCTGCATGGCCTCAAGCGGCTTCCACGCCGCGTGCAGCAAGTCTTCCTGCTCAATCGTCTGGACCAGCTCGATTTCCCCTGCATCGCTACCCGCCTTGGCCTGCCGCTGTCCAGCGTCGAGCGGCACATGATCCAGGCGCTGCAATGCGCACGTCCCCGTGGCGATGCCTTGGCACGCCTAGCCGGCCACTGGTACGTGCGCCTGCAGAATCCTCAGGCGAGCGCTTGCGAGCGCATCGACTTCCGCCGCTGGCTCGATGCCGACCCTGCGCATCTGCAAGCTTTCCACGAGACCGAACTGTGCTGGCGAAGTCTGTTGGCACCGGCTCGTGCGCTGGGGCACGACGGGTGGTACCGACAAGGCCGGGCGGCGTTATCGCTGGGTGGCTGTTCGATTGCTGTCGGCCTCGGCATTGCTGCGTTGCTGCTCTTGGGCCTTAGCGCCTGAGCCGCGCATCACGAGCAAGGCCAGCGCCTGCAAGCGCGCGATCATTGCGCCGTGCAGCAAGGCGGTCGCGCGCAAATCGTGCGGGCATGGCTGGCCCGAAACAGAGGTAGGAGCCTTGCTCGCGATGCGCCGCGCGGGCGGCGCTCGATTGACGCCCCTCAAGATCAAGTAAAGATCGCCACAGCCCGAACAAAGCCCGCAGAAGCCCGACGAATCTTGTACGGGAAACAACTGACCAGAAAACCGAACGGCGGCAGCTTTTCAAGATTGGCCAACTTCTCCATCTGCCCATACCCGATGTCGCGCCCAGCCTTGTGCCCCTCCCAGATAATCGAGGCATCGCCCGAAGCGATGAAACGTTCGCGGGTGTACTTGAACGGAGCGTCCCAGCTCCAGGCATCGGTACCGACCACCCTCACCCCCCGCTCCAACAGATAGAGCGTCGCCTCACGGCCCATTCCGACCCCAGCCTCCAGGTAACCGGGCTGGCCGAACAGGCTACCGGCGCGGGTGTTCACCAAGACGATATCCAGCGGCTGCAGTTCATGGCCGATGCGCGCCAACTCTGCCTCGACCTCGGCCGCGCTGACCACGTGACCATCGGGCAAGTGGCGCATGTCCAGTTTCACACCCGGCTGCAGGCACCACTCCAACGGCAGTTCGTCAATGCCGAAGGCCGGCTTGCCACCATCGGTGGTTGACGCGTAATGCCAGGGCGCATCCATGTGCGTCCCGCTATGGGTGGTGATCTGCAGGCGTTCGGCTGCCCAGGATTCGTCGCCCGGCAGGTCTTCCTTGCGTAGTCCGGGAAACATCGCGGCCATCTCCGGCCAGCCCTGCTGGTGGTCCATGTAGTCGATCTTCGGCAGCAGGGGCGGTGGATCGGTGTACGGGTTGTTGTCCAGGGTGACAGACAGGTCCAGCAAACGACGTGCACTGATGCTCATGCAGGGATTCCTTTTCGATGGGTGGCGCGGTTACTGCGGCGCAGCGGGAGGTCGAGGGCATTGCGCAGCAGCGCGGCCACCGACCCGTCGTGGCAGAAACCAAGCTCGCGGGCCTGGGGCGTTCGCAGCGGTGGATAGCTGCCGAACTGCGCTTGCAGTTGGGGGTCCGGGGCGAAGCTGATGCGTGCGCCGTTGGCCTCGCCAAAGCTGGTCGCCAGCCCGGCCAGCACCTGGGCGATGGATAGATGCAACACAGGCAACTGCCAGATGCGCTGGTTGCCGGGTTCTTCCAGTTCGGCAGCACGCAGCAGGTTGTCCACGCAGCAATTGGCCGACATCCACCAGGCACGTGCATCAGGCGAGACCGGGCAGGTGTAGGCGTCACCCGCCGCATAGGCATGTAGAAGGTCGCTCATGAACGCCGAACGCAAACCGTTCGGCTCACGCGGCCTGGCGACGATGCCGGGCAGGCGCAAGGCACGGCCGTCCACCTCGCCACGGCGGGACAGGTCTTGCAAGGCGATTTCGACCATGCGCTTGTGCGCCGCATAGGAAAGCTGCGGGGACGCCGGTTGGCCTTCGTCCATGCGCAGCGGCAGCTCGCCGCCGTATACCGCTACGCTGCTGGCGTACACCAGCACCGGAGGACGACAGCGATTGCGCAGTTGGTTGAGCAGTTCCAGGCTGGCTTGCAGATTCACCTGATAACCCAGCTCGTACTGCGCCTCGGCCGCGCCTCCCGGCACACTGACCAGATGGAACACCACGTCGACACCATCTGCCAGTATCCGGCGCAACAAGGCCGCGTCAGTGATGTTGCCGGTGTGGCAACGCAGGCGCGTGTCCTCGGGCAAGCCATCCAGCACCTGGTCCAGCAGCAGCAATGCCTCGATGCGCTGCCCACGCAACTGCCCCCTGTCCAACAAGCGCCGCACCAGTTGTCGACCGACGAATCCATTGGCGCCGGTGATCATCACGCGCATGGCCCGCCTCCCTGCACCACGCGCTGGTCGATGGCACCGAACAGCACTTCGCCAGAGAGGCCGCGGGCTTCCATGCGCACGCGATCGCCAAAACGCATGAAGGCCGTGCGCGGCGCCCCAGTGGCAATGGTTTCGATGGCGCGGCGCTCGGCGATGCACGCCGAGCCCACACTCCGATCGGCATTGGACACGGTGCCGGAGCCAATCAGCGTGCCGGCACTCAAACGCCGTGTCAGCGCCGCATGGGCGATCAGCTGGTGAAAGCCGAAATGCATGGTGCCCCCATGAGGGTGGCCAAACCACTGGCCATTCCACTCCACCTGCAGCGGCAGGTGCACGCGACCCTCGCGCCACGCATCGCCAAGTTCGTCCGGCGTCACCGCTACCGGTGCGAAGGTGCTGGCAGGCTTGGCCTGCAGAAAGCCAAAACCAGTCTTCATTTCCCTCGGGGCCAGGGCTCGCAGGCTGACGTCATTGAGTTGCAGCACCAGGCGCACATGCTGCAACGCCTGCTCAGCCAGGCAGCCCATGGGGACGTCATCGAGCAACACGGCAAACTCGCCTTCGAAGTCGATGCCGTGGGCTTCGCTGGGCAAAGGTATGTCCGCGCACGGGCCGAGGAAGTCGTCACTGGCGCCCTGGTAGATCAGCGGCGTGTGCTCTACGCCCTCAATGGGGTCCAGGTTGAAGGCCTTCTGCATCAGCTCGCCATGGCTGAGAAAGCAAGAGCCGTCCAACCATTGGCTGGCACGCGGCAGGGGGGCGGCCAGTCGGGTCAGGTCAAGATCGAAGCGCCCCCTGGCCGTGTTGTCGTTGAGCTGCTGATAGCGCTGCTGCAATCGGGCTTCGACCTGGGGCCAGTTCTCCAAGGCAACCTGCAAGTTGGCGGCGATGTCGCTGGCATCAACCGCTTGCCCGAGGTCACGGGCCACCACCAGCAAGCGGCCATCGCGGCTGCCGTCATCGAGTGTGGCAAGCTTCATGGCAACAGCTCCTTGAGGTCGTCGGCATAACGGCCATCGAGCAGGATGAAGACCATCCGTGCCATCTGCTCGGTGCGGTTGCTCCAGGCGTGGTTGGTGCCACGCTGGACCACGATGTCACCGCGCTTGAGGTGGACCTCGCCATCGTCCAGCACCAACCAGACCTCGCCCTCGGTGACGATGCCGTAGTCCAGGGTCTGTGTACGGTGCATCAGCTTGTGTTTCGAATCGGCCTTGCCCGTGCCGGCACCAACCTGGCCGATCTCGGCGAACACAGCCGCCGCCGCTTCAGCGCTGACCCGGTTCTGTACGCTGTCCGGCGGAATGTCCACCACCCGGATCACTCTGCCCAGCCTGCCAGGGCTCAGCTGCAGTGGCTGCGCGGTCGGGTCATCGCCGTTGTCCAGTAGCGCGGGGCTGCCGACACTGTTCCAGACCTCATAGAACAGGGTGCCGGGGACCGCCATGAGCGGGAAGTTGTTTGGCGTCGGGCCGCAACTGGCGATGACCGCCTGGCCCTTGGCATCGTGGCCGGTAACGACACGTTTGAATGCAGGAAGCGATTGCATGTTGTCTCCTTTCAATTGCCGTCGCCGATGGTCGTGCCACCGTCGACAATAAGATTCTGTCCCGTGATGAACGCGCCCCCCGGCGCAGCCAGCAGCAAGGCAAGGGCTGCCACTTCTTCCGGGCGGCCGACCCGCCGCAAGGGGGTGAGCGCCAGGCGCCGCTCCAGTACCTGGGGGTTGTCGGTCAGAGGGCGGGCGAACGCGGTGTGGATGACGCCAGGGCTGATGGCATTGACGCGAATGTTCGCCGGCCCCCACTCCACCGCCAGGTTGCGCGCCAGCTGTGCGAGGCCAGCCTTGGACAGCCCATACAGGCCCAGCCCCTTGTTGCCGCGCACACCGGCGATACTGGCCATGAACACCACGCTGCCGCCGCCGCCCTCGGCCATGGCCGGTAACAGCGCGTTGGTCAGCCACAGCGCGCTGCGCAGGTTGACGGTGAAGGTCAGTTCCCAGTCGGCATCGCTAGCCGCGGCCAATGGCCCCATGTGCGGGGCGACACCGGCATTGCACACCAACGCATCGAGACGCCCGAAGTGATCCAGGCAGCGCCTAGCCAGGCCCTGTACGGCCTCGGCGTCACGCAGATCGGCGACCAGCGCGATGGCCTCGATGCCTTCCAGCGCCAGTTGCGCCACGGCGTGCTCGCAGCCCTCGGCACTCTCGCTGCTGATGGCGACACGCGCACCGGCACGCCCATACTCGCGGGCGATGGCCAGGCCGATGCCGCGGGTAGCGCCAGTGATGAGTGCAGTCTTTCCCGCCAGTGAAAACAGTTCGCTCATCGTGCACCTACCACTGCATCAGGACGTGTGCGGCGCATCATCACCAGGCACACTGGCGCCAATAGCAGTTGCCCGATGGCGATCAGCAACAGCGCGTGGGGCAATTGCGCAACCACACCCGCCGTCAGCGCCAGCACCAGCAGCGGGCTGAGGAACTCGCCGGCGAAGATCGCCGCGGTGAATCCGCCAGTGGCGCGGCCACGCTGCTCGAAGCCGACCTGCTGCATTACCCGGGTGATCAGCGTCGGTAATAGCAGGCCTACACCCAAACCATTGATGAGCACCGCCACGACCACCGGTGCATGACTGCTGGCCAACGCCATCAGGCCACCACCGACCCCGGCGGTGGCAAAACCCAATGCCAGCAGGCGGCAAGGGGCCAGGCGCGCCAGCAGCCGGAAAGCCAGTGCGCCGGCCAACACGCCCAGTTGGTTGGCACCCATGGTCAAGCCGACGTGTTGCGGCGCATCGACATGCAGCAGTTGCAGCACGTAACCGGCCTGTACCGGGACGATGAACAGGCTGACGCCAGCCAGCCCCGTGAGCAGGTACAAAGGCGCCAAGGCTGCCCAGGGGAAACGCGATTGCGCCTTCTGCTCGCATGCGCTGCGACAGGTGCCGGGCTCCCACAGCGCGACGGCCATCAGCGGCAGGCACAGTACACCCACGGCGTAAAGCGCGAAGGGGGAACGCCAGTCGCTTTCGCCCAGCGCACCGCCCACGCCCATGAACAACGCCGCCGACAACGACGTCACCACCATCTGCAGGGCGAACAGCCGGGCTCGGCGCTGGCCGTCGAAGTAATCACCCATCAACGTCGTGCAGCAGGTCATGATCCCCGCTTCGGCCACGCCGATACCGGCGCGGCTGACGACGATCAGGGCCAATGAGTCCAGCCATAGCGGCAACAGTCCGCACAGGCTGTACAGCAGCATGCTCGCCAGCAACAGTGGTCGACGCCCGACACGGTCGGCGAGCACCCCGGCCAGCGGCGCCAGCAAGGCAATCACCAGCGCCGGCAGCGTCAACGCCACGGGCACCAGCACGGCGACTCCCGGAGTCTGGGCAAAATGCTCATGCATGCGCGGCAGGACCGGCGCTATGAGCACAGCACCCAGCACCGGCAGGCAACTGCCGAACAGCAGCAGCGCGCCCTGGATGCGTCCGGCGATACGTTCAGCGGCCATGGCTCATCTCCTCCAGTGGACGAAAGCCTGCGCTGGGTTCCAGCGCCCCTGCCCCTTCCTCGCGCTGCGTGGGCTGGGATACATGGGCCGATGCTTTGGGGTGCTGTTCGGCACTGGCCTGGCGGTGGGGCAAGAGGAAGTAAGCCAGTGCGGGCAAAAGGATCAGCGCGCCGACCATGTTCCAGACGAACATGAAGGCCAGCAGCACGCCCATGTCAGCCTGGAACTTGATCGGCGAGAAGATCCAGGTACCGACGCCGATGGCCAGGGTGATTCCGGTAAGCATCACCACCTTTCCAGTGAACAGCAGTGCGCGGTAATAGGCCTGGGACAGGCTCGCCCCTTCACGCAGCTGGCCCAGCACGATGCTCATCACGTACAGCGCGTAGTCCACGCCGATGCCGACACCCAGCGCGATCACCGGCAGGGTCGCGACCTTCACGCCTATACCGAGCGCGACCATCAGCGCTTCGCAGAGGATCGAGGTCAGCACCAGTGGCAATACCGCGCAGAGTACCGCTCGCCACGAGCGGAAGGTCGCCAGGCAGAGCAGGATCACAGCGCCGTACACCCACCACAGCATGTCGCGATTGGCCTGTTTCACCACCTGGTTGGTGGCAGCCTCGATACCCGCACTGCCAGCAGCCATCAGGAAGCTCGCCTGCTCGCTGTCGTTGGCCTGGGCGAAGCCCTGGACGCTGTCCACCACCTGCGCCAAGGTGTCGGCCTTGTGGTCGGTGAGGTAGGCGTAGAGCGTCAGCAGGCTGCAGTCGTCGTTGTATAACCCGCGCGGGGCATTGGCGGTGACCATGTTCAGGGTCGCCTGGTTGTTGACCAGGTCGTACCACTTCGGACTGCCCTCGGAAAGGCCGACCAGCACCCGGCGATTTAGCAGTGCCAGCGAGTTGGTCGAATCCACCCCCTGCAGGCCTCGCAGTTGCCAGTCCAGGTCATCCACCCGCTTGAGAGTGTCATAGGCCGAACAACCGCCGGGAGCGGTGCGCACCATCACGGCGAACACATCGCTGCTGGCGCCGTAATGCTTGGTGACGAAGGCATTGTCGCGGTTGTAGCGCGAATCGGCGCGCAACTCAGGCGCCCCCGCGTCGAGGTCGCCAACCTTCAGGTGCAGGCTGACGGCATACCCACCAGCGGCCATCAACGCCGCCACGGCGATGCAGGCACCAGCCCAGCGACGCTGGGTGAACAGGTCAAGAAAACGCCACAACGCCTGCTTGCGCGCCCCACTCGCCTGCGCTTCTTCGGCGCGCAGGCTACGCCGCGCGGCTCGGGCACTGACTCCCACGTACGAGAGCAATACCGGCAGCAGAATCAGGTTGGTGAAGATCAGCACCGCCACGCCCAGGCTGGCGATCACCGCAAGGTCCTGGATCACCTGGATCTGGATGATCATCAGCACAGCGAAACCCACCGCATCGCACAACAGCGCGGTCAACCCAGCCAGGAACAGGCGGCGGAAGGTAAAGCGCGCCGCCACCAGGCGATGCATGCCGCGTCCGATGTCCTGCATGATGCCGTTCATCTTCTGCGCGCCGTGGCTCATGCCGATGGCGAACACCAGGAACGGTACCAGCACCGAGTAAGGGTCGAGCGCGTAGCCCAGCAGCGGCAGCAGGCCGAGCTGCCAGATCACTGCCACCAACGAGCACACCACCACCAGTGCCGTGCTACGCACACAGCGGGTATACCCGTAGAGCACCACGGCGGTAATGGCGATTGCCACGGCGAAGAACAGCAGGATCTGCCGCAGGCCGTCGATCAGGTCGCCCACCACTTTGGCAAACCCGGTGATGTGGATCTGCACGCCCTGTGCCTGGAAGCGCTCGCGGAGGGTCTCAAGCTCGTGGGCGAACGCTGTGTAGTCCAGCGACTGACCGTCTGGGGTCTTCTCCAGAAGCGGCACGTAGATGATGCTCGATCGCTGGTCGAAGGCCACCAACTGGCCGATCTCGTTGGAGCGCTCGACGTTGCGCTTGAGCGCCTCCAGGCTCGCGGCGGCGCCATCGTAGCCATCGGGAATCACCGGACCGCCCTCCAGACCTTCCTCAGTCACTCCGGTCCAGCGGGTGGAAGGGGTCCACAGGGATTTCATCGCGGCGCGGTCGACGCCCGGCAGCAGGTATACCGCGTCGTTGAGCTGCTGCAGGTTGTCCAGGTAATGCTTGTCGTAGATGCTGCCGTGCGGGTTGGCCACGGCGATGCGAACGGCGTTGCCCAGCCCGGCCAGTTCCTGGCGGTGCTCCAGGTAGTTGTGAATGAATGGGTGATCCTGCGGGATCATTTTCTCGAAACTGGCGTTGAGGGTCAGGCGCGAGGCCTGCCAGCCGAGCAGCAGGGTTGCCGCCAGGCACAACAGCAGCACCCAGGCGCGATGGTTGAACAGCGCGCGCTCTAGCAGCGAGCCGGACGTGCTGTCGAAGTCATCGAGACGGCCGCTGGACGGCGCAGGTGAATTCATCGCGTGCATGGTTCAGTCCGCCGTGGTGGAAACGTTGGAAGCCGCCAGACGGCGGGTACCCGCCATTCCGACGGCGACGATGGCACCGTCTGCCGCGAGGGTGGCGGCGGTCAGCGGCAAGCCGTCGGAGACCGGCACAGGCTGCGCGGCGAAGGTGTCGATGCCGCTGCGCAGGAGCATGCCAGCCTGGTTGGCGAGCAAGAGCTGGTCACCGACGACGCGTATGCTGTTGAGCGAGGCGGGAATCGGGTTGGCCAGCGCCACGAAACTGTCTGCGCCGTCATCGGAGGCGAACAACGAGCCGCGCAATCCTCCGACCAGCAGTCGCCCGCTTGGCAGAATGGCGGCCGCGAAGTAGCTGCCATCGTAAGGGCCTTGCAGCGGTTCGAAGTGGGAACCGCTGTCGCGCGAACGCAACAGCAGGCCCTGCTCACCGGCGATGTACAGGTCGCTGCCCTGGCGCGCCAGGGCATACAGGTGCAAGCCACGTCGATTCGGCAAACGCCCCATGGCGGACTGCCAGGTCCGCCCACCATCGACAGTGCTCATGGCCAACCCGTAGGCTCCCACAGCAAGGCCGTGGCGTGCATCGGCGAAGCTCAGCGCCAGCAGCGGCTTGTCGGCGCCATCGGCGAGCAGCCGTTGCGCGGCGGCCACGCGCTGCTCGTCCGCGGATGCTTGGGCCGCTTGCAACTCCAGCGTCGCGGCGCGCTTGCCGTCAAGCTGCAAGGTCCAGTGCTCACCGCCGTCGGCGCTGTGCAACACCACCCCAGCGTGACCGACCACCCAACCGTGACGTTCATCGATGAACTGCACGGCGGTGAGGCTGACACTCACCGGTACGCTCATGGCCTGACGCCAGGTGGCGCCGTTGTCATCGCTGAGCAACACCACACCACGCTCGCCCACCGCCACCAGGCGCATACCAACCCGCGCCACGTCCTGCAGCACCGCACGCAGGGCTTGTGGCCCATGCACCGCGGGCTGCGAGAGTACATCCACGCCACTTCCGGCGAACGCCGGAGGCAGCCAGCAACAGGCGGCCAGCAGCCAGCTGTAGAGCATCTTGTTCATCGCACGCAACCTTTTGTTCTTGTAGTGGGTACAGCCCAGGCGCAGAGCCTGTTCAGCGCACGCCCTCACCGGCCATGGCGTCGGCGGTGAACACCGAGTCCTTGTAGGGCGGCACGATGCGGTACTGCTCGCTCTTGCCGGCGAACAGGTCACCTGCGAACCAGGCACCGGAGAGCAGGTCGTAGAAGCCATTGGTGAGCGTCACCACGCCAGGCAGGTCGGGTAGCACCACGGGTGACGTCCAGACCACCTTGGCCAACTGGTTTCGGGCGTCATAGCGCTCGCCCAGTACCGCGGCCCAGGTGTCTTCGTCGAGGTAGTAGGTACTGCGCGGCATCACGTGACGCTGGCCGTTCTTGAGGGTCGCCTGCACTTCCCACACGCGGTGCAGTTCCCAGCGGATGGCATCTGGGGCCAGGTGATGCGGGTCGAGCAGCGCCTCGGCGCTGGCAGCGGTAAAGACCTTATTGGCGTTGTAGGGGATGTACATTTCCTTCTTGCCCACCAGCTTCCAGTCGAAGCGGTCGAGGCGCCCGTTGAACACGTACAGCTCATCGAAACTCATCACACCGGCGGTGGCCGGGGTTGGCGTGTCGCAGCAGGCGTTGGGCAGGCGACGCACGCGGCGCTGGCCCGGCAGGTAGGTCCAGACAGCCGCTTTGTCGGCGTTAAGGTTCTCCAAGCCGGTGATGGCCTCACCGGCGCGCAGGGGTGGGCCATCGTTGGTCATGCGGATCGACCAGAACACGCCCTTGTCGCCACTGCCGCCCGGCAGGTACCAGGGCATCTGCAGGTCGGCGCGCGAGTCGTTGGTCAGCACATGCTTGCCGTCGGCGGTGGTCAGGTACTGCTTGAAGCTGGCATGCCACGACGCACCACGCCAACGCAGCAGGTGATTCCACATGGCTTGCACACCGTCGGCGGGGATCGGGAACGGAATACCTCCGGCCGCCCCTGTCGGCATCGGTCCGGCAGGGCCGTCCACAAGCGTGCCGCTGGTGGCATTGGCGAAGGTGGCGTCGTACACCGATTGTGGTGCGGCAGCGCTACGGTGGGTCGGGTAGACGTCCAGCCGGTAGCTGTCCGGGTACTTCTTGAGCATCGCCTGGATGCCTGGGGTCAGCTTGTCGGCATATTGCGCCATGTTCTGTGCAGTGATGGTCAATAGCGGTTTTTCACGGGCGAATGGATCGCCGCGCTTGCCGCCTTCCTTGTAGCCGGGGTCGGCCTGGGTATAACCGCCGGTCCAGGCCGGGATGCTGCCGTCGGCGTTACCGGCGCGCTCGCCGCCCAGCGGCGTCAAGGTGGTCTTGAGCGTGGCGGCCTGCTCGGCGGATACCGCGGCACAAGCGCCATGGGCGAACAGCAGCGAGACACTCAGGGCAGTGAACAGGGAAACGACTTTCTTGTTGTGTTTCATCGTGAAGTCCTCGGTCAGAAGGTGCGGCTGACGGTGAAGGCGATGAAGTCGCGGTCTTTGAGCGACTGTTCGAAGGTGTAATGGTTGTCGGCATCGAGGAAGGTGTTTTCCGGGCCGTAGTAGTGCGTGTAGGTCAGACCCAGGTTCCAGGTATTGAGGTAGTTGCCCTTCAGGCCGATGTTCAGGTCGCCGCCGTGGTCAGCGCCAAAACCGGTGCCCAGCGCCATGGATGCACCGTTGGTGTAGCTCGCTCCGATCGGCACCGAGAGGTCGAGGCCGGGGAAGATCTGCCGGTACATCGGCTCGAATACCAGGCGCAGGCTGGTGGCATCGCGGTCGGCATTGGGGTCGACGGCATCGGCGTTCTTGCTCACGCTCATCACCCGGTTCCAGGCGATTTCGCCAAGGAAACTGGACTCGGCAGCGATGAAGTTCGGCTCCAGGCTGGCCAGCCACGAGAAGTTGGCGTGCAGAGTGCGACCGGTGGCGTAGACCGGGTTGTCGTCGTTGTCGATGACCTCCCCCGCCGCCAATGCATGCTGGTTGGTGGAAGCCAACGGCTGGTTCCAGCGCGTAGACAACTCACCTGCGAGGTTGAAGTTGCCCAGCGTGGTGGAGAAGCTGGCGCCAAGCGCCTCGATGCCTTCTGGATACACCCAGTAGAACTCGCCCGCCTTGCCGCTGACCGGGTCGAGGTTGGCGAAGTTCGGACGCACGTTCAGTTGCGGCGACTTGTCATGGAAGCGAATGGCGTAGACGCCCCAATCGACGGTCTCGGTCCGCCAGCGCAGCTGCACCCCGCCCTGCCCCGAATCCTTGGCTTCCTTGTCGTTGCCACGGAAGAATGCCAGCGGCTGGCCGCCGGGAAACACCGGCGCCCCGACGAACATGCGTTCACCGCCATCACCGAAGAAGTCGTCGGTGGAGAAGTAGCTGCCAGCCGCAGGCAGACGGTTGGCTTCCCACTCGAACTGGTAGTAAGCCCCAACGGATACATCCGGTGTCAGTTGCAACTGGCCGGAGATCTGCTGCACGGGTCGAATCAGCTCCTTGAACTGGGTGTTGGGCACCGACAGTCCCTTGACTACGTCCACCGGCGCCATGCCACCGGCAATGCCGTTCATCCCATAGAACAGGCTCTCGCCCCATTGCATGGCGTATTGGCCAAGGCGCCCGGATACCGGCATGTCGCCAATCTCGGTCTTGCCGAAGATGAAGGCGTCAAGCAACTCGCCCTTGCGTCCATGCAACGTGCGGGTGTCGTCGGTGAAGGCGTCGTAGTCGACCGAATAGCTGTTGGCGCGGTTGGGGTCGTTGTTGTCGGTGCCTTGGTTGTAGACATCGTCGTACCAGGCCGCGCCGCTGACCCGTGCACCGACGTTGTCGTAGGTGATGTCCAGCTCCGACAGCAGATCGAGGCGGTTGGAGATCAGGCCTTTGTCGAAGTTGCGGTCGCCGTCATCCAGGTTCAGCGCAGTCTGGCCCTCGGTGAGTTTGCCGCTGGCATCCTGGGTGCGCCAGGCGGCGCTGTATTTGAGCGTGTTGTCCCAGCGCACCCGCAGATCGGGGTTACCGGTCTCGAACTCGAAGGCCTGGGCCTGGCTGGTGGCCAGCGCCAGAAGCGCCAGGCCGATGGGTTTCAGCGCCGGCAGGGGCCGTGGGGTCGCACCTTTGCGAGTCAACATCGGGGTTTCCTCTTTATTGTTCTTGTCGGTCGGTGTTGGCGGAGAATCCGGTGCGCCAGCACGGGGGCGCACCGATTGCAAGGCGTCAGATCGGTCGTGCGGTGACATCCAGCATGTGCTTGACCAGGCCGATGCGGTCGAAGGAGGCGTCACCCTGGATCTCTTTCTCGCCGGCCAGCAGGGACTTCTCGCTGATGAACTTGCAGCGCTCGAAACGTCGGCCCATGAAGCGCTGCAACTGGGCGTCGAGACTGCTGCCTGCGGTGAGCTCCTCAGCCAGCACCACGGCATCCTCGATGGCCATTCCCGCACCCTGCCCCAGATGCGGCGTGGTGGCATGGGCGGCGTCGCCGATCAGCAACACGCGACCGCGATACCAGGGCTGGTCGACGAACACGGCTTCCAGCGGCTTGTACACGACCTCGCGACTGTCGCCGATTTGCTCGCGCAGTTCACCGATCAGCCCGCCGAATCCGACCAGGCGCTGGCGCAGGCCATCGGCCAGGGTGGCCGGCTCCATCCAGGGGTTGCCCGGCTCATGGGAGGTGGTGAACAGGTACATCAGGTCATCGGCCAGGGGCACCAGGCCGGCATTGCCTGACGGCCCCTGGTAGTTGGCCAGGTGGTCGATACCGGCAGCCCGCGGGAAGTTGTAACGCCACACCGACTGCCCGGTAAAACGTGGTTGGTACTGGTCACCGAACAACAGCCCGCGAATCTTCGAGTACAGCCCGTCGGCACCCACAACCAGCCCATAACGCCCCTGGCTACCATCGGTGAACAGCACGTCCACCCCTCCGCGATCCTGTTCGAAACTCTCCACCGAGGTACCCAGGCGCACCTCGGTGCCGAGTTCGATGGCGGTTTCGCTCAAGACCTTGTGCAGAGCGCGGCGGGAGATGCCGACATTGGCCGGGTACTGGGGGCCGGCCAGTCGCTGCCCGGGAATGCGCGCCAGCTGTTGGCCCTGGGCGGTATAGATGGCCACGTCTTCGAACGCGTAGGCGGCATCGAGATAGGCCTCGAGCAGGCCCAGGCGATGCATCTCACGCACGACATTACTTTGCTGAATGATGCCGACGCCATAGACGGTCCACTCGGTCTTGAGCTCGACCAGGTCGACCGCAATGCCCTTGCGACGCAGGGCAATGGCGGCGCACAACCCGCCAATCCCGCCGCCGACGACCAGCACTTTGTTCACAGTATTCATGGCATGTCTCACGTCTTGTTCTTGTTGTCCGCCCCGTCATGGGTGGCGGTCGTTTCCTGTGCCTGGGCACAGCTTCACGGCAGCGCCGGGCTTTGACCAATCGAGTCCTGGGATGCGACCTATCGCGCAGCGCGATAGATCAGTGGCCCAACTGCTCCAGCGGCACTAGCAGCCATCCGCCCGCCTCGTGGTGTTGCAGCACGTGCAAGGCCTCGCCGCGGCAAGGGCCGTGGACACAGGTACCGTCGTCGGGCCTGAAGCGCGCACCGTGCGCGTAACACACCACCCACTGGCCATCGGCACTGAGGAAACGGTCCTTGCGGTACTCCAGAGGTCCCCGCAGGTGCGGACACAGGTTGCGATACACCCGGACCTGCCCCCGGTAGCGAAGGGCGAACAGCGTGTCTTCGCCCTTGCCCTTGGGGTCGAAACCGCGGGCCTGGCCTTCAACCAGCTCTTCGAGCCGACACAGCGCCATACGGCCCATGGCTCAGGCCTTTTTCGGGGGTGGGCCGCCGGGGGCCCATTTCTCCCGCGAGGTGAACAGGAACAACTGCGAGTTGTCCGCGGACATCGGCGCCTGGCGCGCCGCCCAGGCGTCGTCATGCTTGTCCATATCGGCGTCGTATTCGATGTGGCACCCCAACGGGCTGTTGAAATACCAGAACCAGTTGGAGCCGAGCAGGTGCCGGCCTGGGCCCCAGAAACTGGTCCAACCGTTCTGCTGGAAGCGCGTGCCGGCCAGCAACACTTCGGTGCCGCTGCCCATGTGGAAGGTAAAGTGCTCGCAGCCTTGCATGTGCGGCGGTGTCTGGATCATGAACAGGCAATGGTGATCATCCATGCCCGCGCTACGCATGAACGGGCCGACGCCGGTAAAGCTATCGGTGGTGACGAAGCCCAGGCGGTCGCGGTAAAACGCTTCGCCCTTGGCCGCATCTGGGACGAAGTACACCACGTGGGACAGCGTGCGCGGCAGCGCAGGCATGTCCGGGGTGATGCCGAGCTGGTTGAGCGGACGCTGCGGGGTGCTGCCCGGGGCGTTGGTCAGGTCCGCTGGCGCCTCGAAGGTACGCCGGCAGGTCACTTGGAAAGCGATGGCGAACCCCAGGTCATCGAAGGTATGCAGCGCGCCGCTGGCGTCGCGGCGCACTTCCCGGTCGCGGCCCAGTTCGTCGGCGATCGCTTCGAGGTCGGCCGGCTCGGCCACGCCATAGACCGTCTCGCGCAGCGATGGGGTCGGCCCCAAGGCCGGCGGCAAGCTTTCGTCATCGCCGCGACGGATGACGATCGCGGTCCCGTCCAGCGCTTCAAAACGGCCGCCGTCGGCGTCCAGGTGGACGGTGTCAAGGCCATAGTCACGCAGGCAAGCGGCACAGGCCTGGATATCGTCGACGCCGAACACCAGCGCGTCGAGACCAAGAATGTTCATGGCTACCACTCCATTGAAATTGTTATTAGGCGAGGCAGAGCTGCCGTCAGTGGGTCGTGGACGGCGCATCGGCCGCTCGACTGGAGCGCAGGTTGCGCGGCGCTGGGGTGGCATGACCAATCGCGAGTCAGGATGCGAGGCATCAGCAATCGCGATACCTGCGCGCAGGCCCATGGCGCCTGGCGTTGGCTCGGTCAAAGGCGGCTGGCGCTTGACGTATCGGCAATGCAGCGAGAAGGTATCGCGAAAATAACTACAAGAGCCGAGAGCTATCACCATGCGCTTTCACCACCTGGATCTGAACCTGCTGGTTGCCTTGGACGTCCTGCTCGAAGAGCAGAACATCACCCGCGCCGCCGAACGCCTGCACATGACCCAGTCGGCCACCAGCGGCGTGCTGGGGCGCTTGCGAACCTTTTTCGAGGACGAACTGTTGGTGCAGGTCGGCCGCAAGATGCAGCCCACGCCCTACGCCCTGGAACTGGCCAAGCCGGTGCGCGAGGTGCTGCTTACCATTCGATCCTCGATCACCGCCAAGCCCGTGTTCGAACCGGCGAGCAGCAAGCGTCACTTTCGCCTGGTGAGCTCGGACTACCTGATCAGCGTGCTGTTCGCCCAGGTCATCCAGAAGCTTCACCGGGTGGCGCCGCACATCACCTTCGAAATGATCAGCCCCGGCGACAACAGCGCCGAGCTACTGATGCGCGGTGAGGTGGACATGATGATCGTGCCCGAGCGCTACCTCATCGATGGCCATCCAGCCCAACTGCTGTTCGAGGAGGACCACGTCTGCGTCGTCTGGCGCGATAACCCGGAGGTTGGCGAGCAACTGACGCTGGAGCAGTACATGCAAATGGGCCACATCTCGGTAGGCTTCGGCCGCAACCGGCACCTGAGCATCGAGGACTGGTTCATGAACCAGTACGGCTTCAACCGCCGCCTGGAAGTGATCACCAACGACTTCAACACCCTGCCCCAACTGCTGGTGGGCACCTCGCGGATCGCTACGATGCACCGCCGCCTGGCCGAGCTGTACGCCGGTTACCTGCCCCTACGCATCCTGCCGCCACCGGTGAGGATCCCGGTGATGCGAGAGTTCATGCTGTGGCACCGCAGCATGGACGGCGACCCCATGCACCGCTGGCTGCGAGAGCGGATCTGTGACTTCATCCAGAGCGCCGAGCGGCAGCCACAAGCCCTGCGCGCCACCGCCTGATCCGTAACCATCGCCCCGGCTAGCGCAACGCAGCCGGGGCATCGCGTTTGGCGATACCTTGCATCCCCGATCACGATTGGCCTCGGCCTGTCTTGTCTGCGTAACGTGCTGTCGAACCGCGCCCTGCGTGCCTGCCGCAATAGGGGCGCCGGACTCAACGACCGCAGAAGGACAACAACAATGTTCCGTTACTTCCCCACCAATTACGTCTGGAACCTTTCGGTGGACCTGGCCATCGAGATGGGCGCCCGCATGGGCGAAATCGAGGTGATGTGCGCCCCGCTGCAAGAAGCCGCCAAGCAACCCGACGCCGCCGGTACCCAGGCCTTCCGGGAAACCTGGTCGAGCATGGCCGACAAACTCTGCGCCCTGGCCGAGGAAGACGAAGCCGCCGGCCGGCGCCTGTCCGCTGGCGAGAAGTACAACCGCGCCGCGACCTACTACCTTACCTGCGAACGCCTGCAGGCCCACGCCGCTCCAGGGCGCGCGGCGCTGTACCAGCGCTTTCTGGAGACCTTCGCCCGCGGCATCGACCTGTCCCGGGAAAACTGCGAACGGGTCCAGATCCCCTACGAAGGCAAGCACCTGAGTGGTTTGCTGGTTCGCGCAGAAGGCGTCAGTGGCCCGGCACCACTGCTGGTGCAGGTCAATGGCCTGGACTCGACCAAGGAGATGAAATACCGCGTCGGCCTACCCACCTGGCTGGCCAAGCGCGGCGTGTCGTCGTTGATCATCGACCAGCCCGGCACCGGCGAAGCGCTGCGTCTGCACGGCCTGACTGCACGCTACGACAGTGAGCACTGGGCCAGCCGAGTCATGGACTGGCTGGAAACCCGCGACGATGTCGACGCCAAGCGCATCGGTATGGAAGGTGTGTCCTTGGGCGGCTACTACTGCCCCCGCGCGGTGGCCTTCGAGCCGCGCTTCGCCTGCGGGGTGGTATGGGGTGCCAACCATGACTGGCGCGACGTGCAGAAGCGCCGACTGGAGAAAGAGGGTGACTTCCCGGTGCCGCATTACTGGGCGCATGTGCGTTGGGTCTGGGGTGCCAAGGACATGGACGATTTCATGCGCATCGCCGAGAACGTGCACCTGGATGGCGTGCTCGATCGCATCCGCGTTCCGTTTCTGGTCACCCACGGCGAGCAGGACTCGCAGATCCCGCTCAAATGGGCGCACCGCACCTACGAGCAACTGGTCAATAGCCCGAAACGCGAACTGAAGATCTTCACCGCGCGCGAAGGTGGCGTGCAGCACTCAAGTTTCGACAACAGCATCAATGCCGGGCACTACATCGCCGATTGGGTCGCGCAGACGCTCGGCGGGCGCACTGCTTGAGGCTTTTCGTGGTGTTAGGCGCTGCGTTTTGATGCTGGTTGAAAACGTGGGGGCATAAAAAAATCCAGTCACCGTTAAGTGACTGGATTTTTTAGGGATTTTTGGTCGGGACGGAGTGATTCGAACACTCGACCCCTTGCACCCATGCGTGTAGCAGGCCATAAACCCTGTAAACGTTGGATTAACCTCGGCTCTCGCTGCAATCGACTGCTCATGGGTGTCTGCAAGCGTTTCCAAGCATCACGCAAATTTCACGCAGAACACTGCTGCACATCTCCGGCGTTCTGCCGCCCCTTCTCCCCTGTCAGATTGAAACCCCGCCAGGCCCTTCATGCTCGAGCGCCCACAGCCGAGCAGCCTCGGCAAATTCCAGCCATAATCGGCCGAGGGATCGACTCACCTGTCGACATAGTGATGCGCCCCAAATAGCATGCCTTAGTCCAATATTCCCGAGCTGGTAAAAATGATCTCAGATCCTGGCACACCAACTCTAGACCAGCTGAAAGTTCTCCTGACGGTCGTAGAGGTGGGAAGCTTCGCCGGTGCTGCAAGGAAACTGCATCGTGCAACGTCAGTGGTGAGCTATTCCATTTCCAATCTCGAGATGCAGCTCGGCGTATCACTTTTTGACCGCAAGACGACACGTAAACCACAGCTGACAGAGGCTGGACGCACAGTGTTGGCCGAAGCCCGAACGATCATCAACGGAGTCAATGGGCTACGATCGAAGGTGTCTGGACTGTTGCACGGTCTCGAAGCAGAGGTGCATCTTGCTCTGGATGTAATGCTGCCAGCGGAGCGGGTGGTCGATGCGCTTAGGACTTTTAGACAGGTGTTTCCAACTGTGGCCTTGCATCTACATATGGAAGCGCTCGGTGCGGTCACGCAACTAGTACTTGAGAAAAAAGCCGGCATTGGGATCAGTGGCCCCCTGGACACGGGGTGGGATGGCCTTGAGCGTGTCGGCGTAGGCAGTGTTGAATTAGTACCCGTTGCAGCCCAGGCGCACCCACTTGCCCTCGCCGGCCGCAACGAGCCTGGTGCGGCAAGAAATCACGTCCAATTGGTGTTGTCAGATCGCTCAACGCTTACCGGGGACAGAGATTTTGCCGTAGTGAGCCCCCGCACCTGGCGGCTCGCAGACTTAGGCGCAAAACACATGCTACTCAAGGAAGGCATTGGCTGGGGCAACATGCCCTTACCTATGGTCCAAGCGGACCTCAATGCGGGACATCTTATCCATCTCGATCTTCCTGATTGCAAAGGCGGCTCTTACGCGTTTGACGCTATCTACCGGACTGATTCGCCGCCTGGGCCGGCTGGGCTATGGCTCATCAAACGCTTTGGCCAGCAAGCCGAAGCTCTCTAGACTTGTCGAATAAGTCGTATAAACCGTTCGATATTCTTCTGGTTTTTTGCCAGCCAGGCCCCTGTTAGGCTGTTGCTCATAGACCAGACACGCGCGCTTCGGTGCCTGGGCCTCAATAATCGCAAGACTCCGGTACTACAAAGGTGAACCTATGTGTTCAGCAGCCGAGCTTCTTCAACACCATTTCGAAATGTTTGTTGATGACCATGAAAAGTGGAAATCCCTAATCGCTCCAGACATCGTCTGGGAGCTGCCCTTCGCCCCGAGTCTCGGTCACCCGGAGAAGCTGGTCGGCCGCGAGCAAGTGCTCAATCACGTCGGATGGTTTGTCGGAGCGGTGGAGTCGTTTCGATTCCACAATCTACGTATTCAGCAATTCGCTGATCCACTATCTGCCGTCGCGCAAGTCAAGGCACAGGGGATCATCACTGAGACGGGTAAAACCTACTCACAAGATTATGTCCTGTTCGTTAGCGTTCGTGAGGGTAAGCTGACACATATTCGTGAGTACTTCGATCCTGTCCAGGCGGCTTACGCCTTGGACTCCGCCGTGGTGATGCCGGGCTAGCGGCGCTGCCGAGTGCACGAAAGAAGCAAAACTCCGACAGGCAAAGCAAGGTCGCCAAGGAGTCGAATGTCAAAAAGAGAGAAATTGGCACCGTCGAAAGCGACAACCAATTCCTGACTTGGAGACATCAAAATGACTGACTTCATCCCAACCCCAAACGAAGTGGCAGGCAAAGTGGTGCTGGTAACCGGCGCGGCTAGCGGCATCGGGAAGGCCATCGCCGAGCTCCTTCACAGCCGTGGAGCGAAAGTCATTGCCGAGGATATCGACCCGAAAGTCAACGCACTTGAACGTCCCGGCCTGGTTCCTTTCGTCGCCGATATCACCGTTGACGGTTCTGCCGAGCAAGCGGTGGCGTTGGCGGTAGAGAAGTTTGGCAAGCTGGACGTCCTGGTCAATAACGCCGGTCGCATCCTATACAAGCCCCTCGTCGAAATGACCCGTGAAGATTGGGAATGGCAGATGCAAACCAACGTGACGGGGGCGTTTCTTCATTCCCGAGAGGCGATGAAGGAGATGATGAAGAACAAGAGCGGCGCGATCGTGAACATCGCCTCGTACGCGTCCTACTTCGCATTTCCAGGTATCGCGGCCTACACCGCGTCCAAAGGCGCCTTAGCACAGTTGACTCGTACCCAGGCGCTGGAAGCGATTGAGCATGGCATTCGGGTCAATGCCATTGGCGTGGGAGATGTGGTTACCAACCTGTTGAACCACTTTATGGAAGACGGTCGTGGGTTCCTGCAAGAGCATGGCAAGTCCGCGCCGATCGGTCGAGCTGCAGCACCGGAAGAGATCGCCGAGATTGTCTCTTTCCTGGCTTCCGAGCGCGCCAGTTTCATTGTCGGTTCGGTGGTCATGGCCGATGGCGGCATGAGCGTCCCGGTAGGTTAATCCTTCGCCTTGTCCGCGTTGTGCTGCATTGGCAGCACAACGCGTTTTCTTGCTACCAGACCTATTCAACGGAGCCGTCATGACCGCACTTCGAAAATCCGACTTCCCTCTCATCAACGTTCGCCAGCATCTGGAAACCGGGCCCATAGTGCTCGTGACCTCAGCCTGGAACGGCGAAAGAAACATCATGACCATGGGCTGGCACATGATGATGCAATTCGATCCAGCCCTTGTTGGCTGCTACATCTGGTCGGGGAACCATAGCTACGAACTCATCCGCAACAGCCAGCAATGCGTGATCAACGTACCCACCCTAGAGCTGGCGGACCAAGTAGTCGCGGTGGGCAACAATACGGGCAGTGCTGTGGACAAGTTTGGCCAATTCGGTCTTACCCCGACAGCTGCGACGCGGGTTGAAGCGCCGCTGATAGCCGAGTGTTATGCCAGCTTCGAATGCCAGCTGTATGACTCGACGCTGATCGACGAGTACGGTCTGTTCATCTGGCACGTGGTCAAAGCGCATGTAGATCGCTCGGTGGAACAGCCTAGAACGCTGCACTACAGGGGAGGCGGTCAATTCATGGTGGCGGGGGAAATCTTGGACTTTCGCCAGCAATTCCGTTCCCAGAACCTCTGACTGGCGTAGCCCACTCACTATTTACGGTATTGAGTGGGCGTGACGCCAACCTCACGTTTGAACACCTGCGAAAAATGGCTTGGGCTGCTGTATCCGATCTCCAAGCCTATATCGATCACGCTCCGATCCGTTTCGACCAGGAGCTGCCGGGCTCTTGCCATCCGCAGTCTGATAAAGAACTGCGACGGGGAATAACCAGCGGCTTTTTTGAACAGCCGGCTGAAGTGGTACTCGCTCATCCCAGCTATTTCGGCCAAGTGCCCGAGATAGAATTCCTCAGCCAGATTCGCCTCCATCGCCGACAGCACACGGCGCAGCTTGTAAGCGGGCAATGCATTGCGGCGCAAGATATCGTCCGCTGAGCTGTCCAGGTAGCTGCGGGCAAGGTGAATGGCGATGCACTGGGCCAGCCCCTGAAGATAAAGAGGACTAGTCCTGTGCCCCGTCAGCTCCAGGCGAACTTGCTCCAGTAGAACGGACAACCCATCGTCACGCCCGCCCGAGACTTCACGTAGTCGAACCGCTTTCACAGACCCACCCAAGACCTCATGGATGGCTTTTTCCAGAAGCGGGATGCCGAGGTAGATATGCATGACTTCAAATGGTTCTGCACCGACTACGTTCCAGCGCATCTCGTAAGGCTGTGTCGAGGTAGTCAAGAAGAAATCACCTTTGGTTACCTGGCTACATTGCCAGTCGCCATCAAGCTCACGTTCCTGAACGGCAGCATTCCCAGAGATGATCCACACGAGCAAGGGCTCAGCTACGGCGGGCACGATAAAGCTCTCTTCCTTACGCTCCCGGTTAAAGATCTGCACCAACATATCCCGATCGGCCAGAACGTCCGAGGCGGCAAGCCGCTCACCCCGAATGTAAGCCTCCAAACCATGGGCTGAAGTCCGGTCTATGACATCCATGGAAATCGTCACCTCAGTCAGTACGCGGGCTCAAACGAGCCATCTTAGGCATTGGTCTCACAGGGTGTACGTGAAGTTCAAGCCTAGGCTTTCAACAGTGAAGGCTGTTCGCGGAACTATAGGGGACGCAAAGAACCCGCTCTGGATGCGTGTTCTTAAAGGAAAAAATCAAAAAAAAGCCGGAATGTCTCCATTCCGGCCAGCCCTTCAACGCTCGGGATAGAGAATCATCCCTGCGTGATACAGCACGTTGCTGCGAAACTCCCCGTCGGCAGTAAATCCGGTGTCATCCACATACTCGATGTGATCACCCTCTAGCCAGTATCGACCTTGGTACGCGCTTTGTTGCCCTCCGCGGGCCTCGTCATAGCGACCGCCAGGCAGGAGCTCATGGCGAATGTGACCGTCAGCCGTCACCCACATGCCAACGTATTTGTCCTGATCTCCAAGTGGTTCACCCATGGCATTTCCTCGCTGTCGACCGGACATTCAGAATGGACTTGCGGTTGGACGCACGATCAGTTCGCTGACATCGACATCCGCGGGCTGTTCTACGGCGTAGGCGATCGCCCGGGCAATCGCCGAGGCTGGAATCGCGATCTTGCGGAACTCGCGCATCTCGGCACGCCCACCCTCATCGGAAATGCTGTCGGCCAGTTCGGACTCGGTGACCCCTGGGGCAATGACGGTGACCCGGATGTCACCTCCCACCTCCTGGCGCAAACCTTCGGAAATGGCTCGTACGGCATATTTGGTAGCGCAGTACACCGCAGCGGTCGGGCTCACCGCGTAGGCTCCAATCGAGGCAATATTGATGATCTGACCGGCGCGCTGTTCTTGCATGAGCGGCAGCGTTGCGGCAATGCCATGCAGGACGCCGCGAATGTTCACATCGATCATCCGATTCCACTCATCTACCTTGAGCGCTTCGAGTTTCGAAAGCGGCATGACGCCGGCATTGTTGATCAGCACGTCGACGCGTCCGTGCAGTTCGACAGCGAAGTCGATAAAGGACTGCATGTCATCCAGGTTGGTGACATCCAGCGCCAGGACATCAGCGACACCGCCTGCTGAACGAATCTCCCTGGCCAGAGTTTCCAGGCGATCGGTGCGGCGGGCGCCCAGGACCACGCGAGCGCCTTTGCTGGCAAGCAGGCGGGCTGTCGCTTCGCCGATACCACTGCTGGCGCCGGTGATCACGATGACTTTTTGTTCGATGCCGTGCATTTTCGTACTCCTGTTTCTGGCTTAAGAGGCCACCGCCGGCAAGCAGGTGGTGAAGCAAGAGTAAGAAGACTTGGCTGGGCTGGGTTATCCGATTCCTGCGGTCAACATGCACGATCCTGCGTAAGCGGTTGGCGTTTGACGTCATGCAATGCCAGCGGGCGAAAAGCAAACACGCTTGTCTATTTCATCGAACGTAAACAACGAAATTAAGCGGCTATTCAGCTATGTGCGGCTGTTCCAAACTTACTCCTACCAGCGCTCCATTCCGGAATGCTTACATCAAGGAACGTATGCCATGCCTCACGCCACCACCATTTCAAGCTCAGCCTCTCATCCTTCGGCTGCAACAACTGGTGCCGTTGCACTATTGGGTCGCATTTTTCTGAGCGCGATCTTCATCCTCTCAGGCGTATCCAAGGTAAGCGCGCCGGCCATGATGATCGGCTACATCAGTTCAGTTGGTCTGCCGTTTCCTTCCTTAGCGCTGGCGCTTGCCATTCTTGTAGAAATAGCCGGCGGTGTAGCTCTGATCGCCGGCTATAAAACCCGTGTTGTCGCAGCAGGGTTGGCGCTTTTCAGTGTCCTCACTGCGGTGATCTTCCACAGTGCTCTGGCCGATCAAAATCAATTCATTCACTTCTTCAAGAACATCGCGATGGCCGGCGGTTTGCTGCAGATCGTGGCCTACGGCGCAGGCCGCTTCAGCGTGGACGCACGTCGCCAGTAACTGACGCGCGCTGCCAAACATCGACTAGATAAACCATACCTACAGACGGGGAAGTTCATGAAAGCTATACAAGTGGCAGAGTACGGTCAGGTTGAGCAGCTTGAGCTGATAGAGCGTGAAGAGCTGGTGCCCAACGATGACCAGGTTCTGATTGACGTTGCCGGGAGCGGAATCAATCCGATCGACTGGAAGATTCTCTCGGGGGCCATGAAGCAGTTCATCCCAATGTCCTTCCCCTATACGCCGGGTGTCGAGGTTGCTGGCACCATTGCAGCAGTTGGAAAGAATATTCATGAATACGCTGTGGGTGATGAGGTGTTCGGATTCATTGGAATAGTCGGTGGTTACGCCACTCAGGCTCTTGCAACGCCCGACAGGCTTGCGCACAAACCCGATGGGCTATCACTTCTTCACGCCGGTGGAATTCCTGCCGCAGCGCTTACTGCTTGGCAGGCGCTGCACGAACACGCCGAAATCAAGCCAGGCCAGACTGTTTTGATTCACGGAGCTGCAGGAGGGGTGGGTAGTTTCGCGGTCCAGTTAGCACGGCTGGCCGGCGCTCATGTAGTGGCAACGGGCTCAGCCAGAAACCGAGACTACCTCCAATCACTCGGCGCCCATCAGTTCATTGATTACACCGCACAACAGTTCGAGAACATCGTCAGCAATGTCGATACCGTCATTGATCTGATCGGCGGAGAAACTCAGGATCGGTCCTGGACGGTGATCAATCGCGGTGGGGCGTTAGTCTCGCCTGTCAGCACACCCAACGTGCAGAAAGCTCTTGAGTACGGCGTAGTCGGCAAAAACTTCGCAACCCGGTCGGACGGGCGCCAGTTAGCGGAGATAGCGAAATTGTTTGCTGAGAAGAAGCTACACGCCGAGGTTGAGGTCGTTCCGCTTTCCAACGCGGCTGAGGCTTTGATGCTAAGCCGGGGGGGACATACTCGCGGCAAACTGGTGTTCGATGTGAATCGGTGATTAACCTCGAAGGCCCTACGCTCGAGTGAATCTGCCAGAAGGCGGCCCTGCGCAGGAATATGCAAAAGCCTCGCAGGAACCAAATAACGGCCTGCTTATCGCCACCGTAATCTGAGCCCAAGCAGAAAGCGAGACCGCTTCTGCCGCCGGCCATCAGAGCGACCGAGCCTGCAACAAACAGGAATCCACGTCACGCTTTGCACTGACAACCGGCAACGAATCCATCGCAAATTACGGAGTCGCTGTCATGAAAACTGTACATTCAATGATGATTGGAATTGCCTTATCTGCTGTCAGTGCAAGTTCGATGGCACTGCCGGCCAAAGAAATTGGCCGTTGGACCAATCAGACCTGCAAAGAAGTGATGGCCCCCCTTGTGGTGGAGGGTGGTGCGGATCGTCTCGATGACCGCCGCGTGGCCGAGGGTGGTGCGGATCGTCTCAATGACCGCCGCGTGGCCGAGGGTGGTGCGGATCGTCTCGATGACCGCCGCGTGGCCGAGGGTGGTGCGGATCGTCTCGATGACCGCCGCGTGGCCGAGGGTGGTGCGGATCGTCTCGATGACCGCCGCGTGGCCGAGGGTGGTGCAGATCGTCTCGATGACCGCCGCGTGGCCGAGGGTGGTGCAGATCGTCTCAATGACCGCCGCGTGGCCGAGGGTGGCGCGGATCGTCTCAATGACCGTCGCGTGGCCGAGGGTGGTGCGGATCGTCTCGATGACCGCCGCGTGGCCGAGGGTGGTGCAGATCGTCTCGATGACCGCCGCGTGGCCGAGGGTGGTGCGGATCGTCTCAATGACCGCCGTGTGGCTGAGGGTGGTGCTGATCGCCTGAATGATCGCCGCGTGGCCGAGGGTGGTGCGGATCGTCTCGATGACCGTCGCGTGGCCGAGGGTGGTGCGGATCGTCTCAATGACCGCCGTGTGGCTGAGGGTGGTGCTGATCGCCTGAATGATCGCCGTGTGGCTGAAGATGGTGCGGAACGTATTAATGCCCGTCGAGTGGCTAAAGTCGATACGGATCGTGCCACCTGTGCCTGACGTATATAGCCCATCCTACCGAGAGCCCGGCCCGCCGGGCTCTTGCATTTGAAGGGTGTCTATTAGCATCTACCCAAAAGACTGCGGACCAATTTATTCTCTGCAATAGAACCAGCCTAACGGGAGGTAATGGCAGTGGATGATAGGAACGAAGAGCTGACGCGTCTGAGGGCCGAGCTAGCATCAACCATGCATCGTTATGCTCCCACCTACGGCGTGTTTCAGACGGGAATTGCTCCGCTGCATTTCATACGCAGTGATACTCCAACCGATGTGATCCACACTGTACATAAGCCGGGGCTATGCATCGTTGTGCAGGGCCGTAAAGAGGTGCAGTTGTGGGAAGAAAGCTATGTCTACGACCCTTTGAACTATCTGGTCGTCTCGGTAACCCTGCCTCTAGCGGGTCAAGTGACAGAGGCATCCTCAGAAAAGCCCTATTTCTGCATCCGCCTGGATATCGATCCGGCAGAAATCGCTCAGCTGATCGCCGACGTCAGTCCTATCGGCGTGCCGAGCCAACAGCCCCACCGAGGGCTATATCTGGATAAGATCGATAGCTCCTTGCTCGATGCGATGCTGCGATTGGTACGTCTGTTGGATGTGCCATCGGATATCCCAGCGTTGGCACCGCTAGCACTCAGAGAAATTTTCTACCGGCTGCTCAAAGGCCAGCAGGGTCAGCGTTTACATGAGATAGCCATAACGGATAGCCAGACCCACCGCGTCACTCGGGCCATTGAGTGGCTGAACAACAATTATGCACAGCCCTTGCACATTGATGAGCTAGCGAGCTATGTCAATCTGAGTAACTCGACGCTTCACCATCGATTCAAGGCTGTCACCGCAATGAGTCCTTTGCAGTATCAAAAACAACTTCGCCTGCACCATGCACGCAGGTTGATGATCTCAGAGGGTATGGATGTTTCTACAGCCGGATTCAAAGTGGGCTATGAAAGTCCGTCACAGTTCAGCCGTGAATACAGCCGGATGTTTGGGGCTCCCCCGAGCCGAGATATCGCGAAGCTTCGGTCTCTCGGGTAAGGTGCTGCCGAAGGCTTGGCTAAAACAACCCTGATGACGGATATCGAGCAGAATGTGCTGCGGTACCTTATCGGCCGCTGTAATGGGTCGATAGCGGACAGTCGTGACCGGCTGCCCTCGACCCGTAGCAGCCATTCGCGGAGGAGCTATCAACCAACAGGGGACGATATTGATTGCACACCAGACGCGGCAACCGTCGCCCCCCTTATCTCCACCAAGAGGATTTTTTGAGTGTGCCCGCAGCACCGTATCGACAACGTTCTCAACTGAGCCAAGCGAAGAGGACTCGCTCACTTTGAAGCTACTCCGCGCGAAGCTCGCGCACGCCACGTCCCAGCCTTCTACGCAGCAGATTTCGCAAAGTTGCCGCATCGGAGTAGCCGACAAGTTCGGCGATTACCTCCAGCTCTTGGCCTTCAGCCACGAGCTGCTTAGCCCGCTCCACGCGAAGGTCTTGGAAAAATGCTAGCGGGGATTTTCCCAGTACCGCTTCAGAGCGGCGCTGCAATGTACGTGGATGTATGTGCAGCGCTGCTGCTGCGTGTTGCAATGAAAACCCACTGGCGAGATTTGTACGCGCCCAGCGTTCGAAGCGCTCGATCAGGGGATCGGCGTGGGCCAGGTAATCGGGAATGATGTATTGCGCTTGCGATGAGCGCGAGTCAATCAGCAGGAAGCGCGCCACTTGCGATGCGAGTTCTGGGCTAGCCTGGCGCACCAGCCATAGCGCCAGGTCGAGATGCCCCATGGCAGCCCCTGCGGTAGCTACGCCGGCGGATGCGACCACCATGCGCGTATCATCGAGGTGCACGCTTGGGTAGCGCTGCCGGAACAACGGGGCCAACGACCAGGTTGTCGTCGCAGGTCGTGCGTCCAGTAACCCGGCGTCCGCGAGAATGAAGGTACCCAGGCACGCTGCTGCGATGCCAATGCCTTCTTCATGCCACCGGCACAGTTGAACCTTGGCTTCCATGACGTCGCGGCGACTCAGCGCTTGAATCAACAGTTCCGGTTGCTTGGTGTTCAGTGCTGGAACCACCACCCAGTCCGGGCGACGGGCTGGGGTTTCAACTGTTGCCTTCAGTCCCAGGGCGGTACGTATGCGCCTGCGCACGCCTATGAGCCTGATATCGAAAGGTTGCGCGCCTGGTTTGCCCGCTGCGGCCAGTTCATTAGCGGTGGAAAGCGTATCCATCAGAGCGGCGAGCCCGGTATCGAATACACCGTCGAGGGCAAGAATGTCGATCTTCATGTCGTAAACGATCCTAAAAATGTCATTTAAGAACATAGCCCAACCACCCCGGAGGGGACAGACTTTCTCCATTCCGGCTTCTTCCCGGCCTTGGCCAGGCCACCCCATCGAGCTCCACCATGAAACCAACCGCAGAACTCTTCTTCCTTACGCTAACCGCATTACTTACAGGCTTAATGTGGGCTCCCTACATACTCGCGAGAATTCGCACGCGCGGGTTACTGGTCACCATGGGCAACCCCGTCTTGGGCGTTGCTCCAGAGGCGGAACCGGAGTGGTCGCGGCGTGCTCGCCTAGCTCACGCCAATGCGATCGAGAACCTTGCAGTGTTTGCCCCCCTAGTCCTAGTGGCCGCGCTCTTGGGCATTAGTACCCCAGCGACGGTGTTCGCCACCAAGCTATACATGGCCGCGCGCGTTGCTCACTACCTCGTGTATTCAGCAGGCATCCCGGTGGTTCGTACGTTGGCGTTTTTCGCCGGTGTAGCAGCGATGTTGATATTCGCTTTCACGCTGCTCAGTCACCTGGCTTGATTTCCCATTCTGCTACCGGAAAAGACACCATGAATGCTACTTACAGTGCACTCGACAACCCTGTTTGGAATGCAGTGAGTAAGGTGCAGCGCCAACTCAGCCTGACCAATTCCCTCGCCTGTCGCTATTTGCCCGCAGTCGCGCCTTTCGCGGCCACTTCCACGCTGACTGCTGAAGCGTTCCAGCAGCTTCGCGAGCTCATGGGCCAGGATGATCAAGTTATCGTGCAGTCGCTCACCACTCTGCCCCCCACCGAAGGTTTGAACCTGACCAGGCTGGGTGTTGTCCGGCAGATGATTGCACTGGGAATGCCATCTGGAGTGCAGGAAGACAACCTGCTTAGACTAGGCAAGGGTGACGTAGGTGACATGCTACGCCTTGCTCAGTCGACGCGCCCGGGCCCCTTTGGCAAACGCACACTTGAGATGGGCAACTACCTAGGCATTCGCGACCAAGGCCGCTTAATAGCAATGGCGGGCGAGCGCATGCGCCTGGAAGGATTCGTCGAAATTAGCGCGGTTTGTGTGGAGGGCACCCATCGCGGCCAGGGGTTGGCGGGCCTCCTGATGAACGCACTGCGGAGGAATATTGTATCGAGGGGGGAGATCCCTTTCTTGCATGTCCTCGACGACAACAAATCCGCCCTATCTCTCTACCGCCGCCTGGGGTTTGAAGACCGGGAGGAGTTTCTTCTCTATCGTCTGGACCACTGCGCCTAGGGGAACGCTAGCGAGCATCGGATGCGCAGAGCAGAGCGTCCGCTTCTGGCCGGTAGCTGCCCCCTGTGAGGGGCAGCTATGGGTCGATAGCGGTCATTCTCGACCGGTAGCTATCGCCCCATAGCCGAAGTGCGCTCTGTTTGTTAGGCTGCCGTACATTAAAGGCCAAGGAATGCTAAGGATCTACAATGGCGGCGATTTTTGCCTATCGGTGCGAGTGTTGTGATGAGGTCCATGAAGGGTCTCCGTCATTTGGTTTCGCTGCACCGGCGTATTATCAGTGGTTGACGGATGAGCAAAAGGCGTCGTGTGGCTGGATCAATGATGATCTATGCACAGTTACGCTCGAGGGACGCACGGATTTCTTCATCCGTTCGGTATTGGAAATCCCGATTCACGGTGTCAGCGAACCCTTTATTTGGGGTGTTTGGGTGTCGGTTTCGGAAAAAAGCTATAGCCGTTATTTAGAGACTCGCAGTGATCCGGCAGATGGCGACGGTTTTTTCGGGTGGTTGGCCAACGACATTCCGAGCTACCCCCCGGGCGGTCCCTTTGCGGTGAACGTGTATTTGCAGCCCGAAGGGCTTCGTCCGACTCTTAAGTTGCAGCAGGGAAGAGGTGAAGATCACCCTTTGTTGACCGATCAGGTTCAAGGAATCACCAGGGCGAAGGCCCAGAAAATCGCTGAATCACTTCTCCACCCGGCGTGAAAGGTATGCCGTTGACTAAGTTCGCACGGATCGCCTGTGGCCGAAAATCGTGGGAAACAAGGTAGTGAGCTACCCACCCCAAAGGGCTGCTTTGGGTCGAAAGCAGTCAGTCGTGAGCGACCGCTTCCGACCCACAGCTGCCGGTCAGCACCGGCAGAAATCGGCCAGAAGCTGCCCATCCGCTCTTCGAATGCTACGCTCTGCGGTATCCGAATGACCCTTTACTACTTCTACAACCGTTGCGTGTTTGTTGGAGATCTACATGGAAACCATCGCACGGGCATTGATCCTTGCCTGCAAACATATTGACGACCGGCATAAGGTCGAAAACGATGATGACGTAGCGGTGCTTGAGGCAATTGCTGCTGAACTGAACGACGCATCCAAAGCGGAAATAAATTGCTTGATTGAGACGGCGAAAAAGCTTGAAGTGGAAGCTTGGCCTGAAGAAATGGGAATTATCTAACACTGCGTATTCGATAGGTCATGAACTACAGCTTTTGGACGAAAGCGGTCCATGTCGGAGGTCTGCTTTGGGTCGAAAGCGGTCACCCACGACCGGCTGCATTCGACCCATAGCGGTCCTTCAGGAAATTGTCTTGGAGAACCGTAGTACCTTAGTACCACATCTATGCCGGAAAGGAGAGCTAGCAAGCGAAATCTACGAAGGCAGTATACGCCGAATTTAGCGGCACACAGTTCCGGCTAAGCCACCTGTTGCTGCCATGCCTGAGGCGTTAGGCCTTCGGATTTCATAAACGCTCGGCAGAAATGTGGCTGATCGTAGAAGCCGCACTCTAGGGCGATCTCGGCGAGCATCATCGTCGATGTCTCTAGCAGTTCTTTACTCTTCCTCAGCCGCTGCTCACGCAACCACTGCTGAGGAGAGACCTGTCTGGATTCCTTGAACCTGCGCGAGAAATAGCTGCGCGACAGTCCGCATGCTTCCGCAAGTGCGGTGACCGAAATGCCGATATCCAGATGATCCAACATCAGCTGCTTGGCCGTTTTGACTTGCCATGGTTTAAGCCGCCCCGTCGACTTAATCGCGACGGAGGCTATAACGATGCCTTTAGCACTGTTCATGGAGATCAATTCGTCCTGAAAAAATCTGAAGATGAATTGATCCGGGCGGCACTATTCGGTGAAGCATCTTCTGAAGCTTCAAACACTCCGTCATGACTGATCGTCCGGATCGGTTCGTTCCGGCCCCGCTTGTTGAGCATAAAATCAACTTTGGGGCTGATCAGGTCTCAGATCGATGCGGCCTCGGGCGCCAAGGTAGGACCGTGCTGAACACGCTCTGGCGCTTTGTGCACCATGGTGTAGGCGTAGTCGACGCCCATGCCGTAGGCACCCGAATGCTCTTTGACCAGTTCCATGACCGCATCGTAGGTGTCGCGGTTTTTCCAGTCGCGCTGCCACTCCAGCAGCACCTGTTGCCAGGTTACTGGCACTACGCCCGCCTGGATCATGCGCTGCATGGCGTAGTCGTGTGCTTCCTTGGTCGTGCCGCCGGAAGCGTCGGCAACCATGTAGATCTCGTAGCCCGCATCGTGCATGGCGGACAGTGCGAAGGTGGTGTTGCAGACCTCAGTCCACAGGCCCGAAACAATGATCTTGTTCCGACCGTTCTTTTTCAGCGCGTCGCGAACCTTCTGGTCGTCCCAGGAGTTCATGGAGGTGCGCTCCAGCAACGGCGCATCAGGGAATACCGCGAGCAGTTCGGGGTAGGTATGGCCGGAGAAACTCTCGGTTTCGACCGTGGTGAAGATGGTGGGGACATTGAAGATCTTGGCTGCTTTGGCCAGGCCCACGGTGTTGTTCTTCAACGTCTGCCGGTCAATGCTTTGTACGCCAAAAGCCATCTGCGGTTGCTGATCGATGAAGATCAGTTGGCTGTTGAGCGGGGTCAGGACTTCAGTGTGTGGATTGCTCATTGTTCTTCCCTTTTGTTGAACGGTGGCGAGAGTTTCCCCGGCGGGTTGTCGCCGAGTGCCAGCACAAGATAGCGAAACACTCAGTGAAACGGTGGCGCATTTTTGCGCTCTTGAGGGAGCAAAACTGCACCACAGGTAGCGTCCAATCCGGTGCTAGGATCTCGGCCAGTCGGATCACGTCGATCCATTTTTCGCCAAGGAGAATCCAATGGCCGCTTCACGACCTTTCAACGACGACACCGCCTACTGGGGCGTTCCATGGGAAGAGGGCTACGGCTATCCGCAGGCGCGGCGAGTCGGGAACGAGATTTTCATCTCGGGGCAGTTCAACCATGACGAAGAAGGCAACCTGGTAGCGCCGGCGCCACTAGATGCTGACGGTCGTCCGAGCGATTTTTCGTCAATGGGCGAACAGATGCGGGTTTCCTACGACAACATTGCCAAGTTGCTCGCCCTGTATGGCGCCACGATGCAGGATGTCGTTGAGGAAACGCTATATGTGCTGGACATGGACGCTGCTTTTGCGGTCGTCGGCAAGGTGCGTAAGGCAGCTTACGGCACAGAACGCCCGCAGGCGGCCAGCAATATCATCGGTGTATCGCGGCTCGCCCAGCGTCCCCAGCTGATTGAGATCGTGTGTCGAGCTGTCATCGGCGCCCACGCCAAATGAACGGTGCTCCCGGTTTCCGCTATGAAACCGGGATGGCCTGCTGACCTTCGACCAGCGGTTTGAGGTCGGCCACGGCAGCGGCGCAGAACGTCATGAATGCTTTCACCCGCCAGGATTTCCTGATGTCCTGGTGGGTAAGCAACCATAGCTCATCCTGAAGCTCCTGAACTACTTGGCCTGCCCGAACCAATCCTGGGGTAATGTCGCCCAGCATGCAGGGGAGGAAGCCAAAACCGAGACCTGCTGCAATAGCCGCGCTCGCAGCCGCCACGGAATCGGTGCGGTAGGAGATGAACTCAGAGGGCACCCGACATTCGACGTAGCTCGTTGCCTTCAATCCGCACAGGCCTCCCGAGTAGGATACCCACGACTGCCCCTCAGCGAAGGGGTCGGCAATCGCTGCCTGCTTGACGCTGCGATACGGCGCCCAGGCGATGTTGGCGAGCTTGCGACCCACTAGGGTATCTGCCGGTTTTTTGGTCGCACGTATCGCAATGTCCGACTCGTCCCTCGCCAAACTCAACGTCTGGTTGCCGACTAATACCTCAACGGTGATCCCCTCATTGAGGGCTTTGAAGTCCGCGATGATCGGCGTTAGAAAGTACAGCAGCAGCGAGTCGCTGGTGGTGATTCGCAGTTTCCCCAGCGGGCCTTGGCCGGCGCGAGAAACCCTGCGGGTGACACTGACGATGTCCAGTTCAACGCGCTCGGCCAGTGCACGCAGTTCGGTACCCTCGGCAGTCAGCAGATACCCCGCCTTACGATGATCGAACAGCGCGACCCCAAGCGTCTTCTCAACCTGCGCGACCCGGCGCGAGACGGTGGACACATTGATGCCGAGCTTCTTGGCCGTGGCCGCGCGGTTGCTACAGTCACTCAGCGTTTTGATGATACGCAAGTCGTCCCAGGAAAGCTGGCTTACAGCTTCTCCGGCATCCCATTTCGGTCCACTAGAATTCGATTGGGTCGGCGAGACACTTCCAGGTGAAGGCTTCACGAAAATCATTCCAGATGAGGAGGAGCAATGATACGAGAAGGGGATTAGTCTGCCCACCATTCTGGGAGTAAGTCACACTCATTCAATCCGAGACATATGCCAGCTTATTTTGAACGCAGTCAATCGCGAGCGTCCGCCTTCGACCCTAAGCAGACGTTCGCCAAGGGCGGCTTCTGGCCAGAAGCAGTCGATGCTCTACAACAACAGGTGCGATACAGTATTAACGCGCCCAGGCAGCAAGACTATTTGCCTGCTGATCTGCCTTGCTCTTGAAAAAATCCCTGAGGTGTTCAATGAAGAAGGACACTTTGGCAGATAAATTCAGGCGCTCCAAGTAAACGGCATAGATGTCTGCCGGAGGCGTTTCATAGTCCCCTAGCACCTCCTCAAGCCTTCCGGATCGTAAATGATCAGCTAGGTTCCACTCCGCTCGCATGAGTATCCCATGCCCCTCCAAGGCCCAGTTCAAAGCGACCTCACCGTCATTGGTACTCAAGCCACCATGAACCTTTATGGACTCGATTTGCTTACCTCGACTCAATCGCCAAGTGCCAAATGCCACATCGTTTTGCCGCAACACTATGCAGTTATGCTTCATGAGATCACGTGGAGACTCCGGTCTGCCGAAGGTGTCGAGATAACCCGGTGTGGCACAGAGCCGTCGGCGGTTGGTGGCAATCTTTCGAGCAATCAGTCTGGAGTCCGGTAGCTCACCGAAACGAATGGCTACATCGATCGCGTCATCAGGAAGATGGATAGGACGGTCGCTTAGGTGCAGCTGGACCTCCACCTCAGGGTAACGCTTGGCAAAGGATGAAATTGCCGGCCCTACATGTGTACGCCCAAAGCCAAGAGGCGCATTCACCCGCAGCAAACCCTTCGGTTCGGCGCGGCTGCTTGAGACCTGCCTCTCCATCTCTTCAATCTCCCCAAGGATCCGTTTGGCATTAACCAGATAGGTCTCACCTTCCGCCGTAAGGCTGATGCTGCGTGTCGTCCGATTAAGCAAGCGCACCCCAAGGCGCTTTTCCAATTGCGCAAGACGCTTCGTCACTGCAGGTGGAGTGAGGTTCAGCTCGCGAGCGGTGGCCGCCAGACTGCCGGCCCCGATCAGCTGACTAAAGAAAGCAAGCTCAGACACCGGGTTCACAATTAACTCCAGGTAAACAATGAGTTTAATTTCATTGTATTACACCGTTCTGAAAAAACCATTACTTTAGGCCTGCGTGATTAACCACAAAAAATCTGGGCTATTAGCTGCCAGCCTGTGAGGTTTTCCTCCCGCTACGTAGCCCAGTCGCCACATAAATCCGACTCACAACAATAATTCGGAGACGGCAATGGCCAAGCGATTGGTAGGTAAGTTGTACGTGCAGGTTCTGATTGGGGTCTCGATCGGCATCCTGTTAGGCGTGTTCTGGCCGCAGGTCGGCGTGGACATGAAGCCGCTGGGTGATGCGTTTATCAAGCTGATCAAGATGGTGTTCGCGCCCATCATCTTTGCGACGGTGGTGCTGGGCATCGCCAAAATGGAAAACATGAAAGAGTTGGGTCGGGTCGGTGTGCGCGCCCTGATCTACTTCGAGGTACTGTCAACTTTTGCTCTCGTTCTGGGCCTGATTGTTGTCAATTTGGTGCAACCGGGACAAGGGATGAACGTCGACCCAGCCACCCTAGACACCCAGGCAATTTCCACTTACACCTCAGCCGCAGCCACTGGCACCGGCGGTTTCACCGACTTCCTACTCCATCTGATTCCCGGCAGCGTAGTCGACGCCTTTGCCAAGAATGAGATCCTGCAGATCCTGCTTTTCTCTTCCTTGCTGGGCATTGCCCTGGCAAATCTCGGCGAACGCGGCAAGCCGGTCGTTGACGTGCTGGAAGCCTTCTCCCACGGCATGTTCTACATCGTAGGCTTGGTCATGCGCGTCGCGCCATTGGCAGCCTGTGGCGCAATGGCGTTTACCGTAGGAAAGTACGGCTTGGGCTCAATCGCGTCGCTGGGCAAACTGATGGCGACCATGTACCTGACTTGCTTCCTGTTCGTGGTGATCATCCTCGGCAGCATCGCGCGGATGTCGGGCTTCAGCTTGTGGAAGTTTCTCAAGTACCTGCGCGAAGAACTGTTCACCGTGCTCGGCACCAGCTCATCTGAGTCGGTAGTCCCTCAAATGATGAACAAGCTGGAAAAGGTCGGAGTGTCTAAGCCTGTCGTCGGCCTGGTTATCCCTTCCGGCCTCACCTTCAATCCTGACGGCCAGTGCATCTATTACACCATGGCCGCGATCTTCATCGCCCAAGCCACCAACACTCCATTGTCCCTGATGGATCAACTGATCGTACTTGGCGTGCTGCTGCTCACTTCCAAGGGTTCGGCAGGGGTAACTGGCTCAGGCTTTATCACTCTCGCTGCGACCTTGGCAACCATGGACAACATACCGGTAGCGGGCATGGTGCTGCTGCTCGGCGTCGATCGTTTCATGTCCGAGGCTCGCGCTATCACCAACACCATCGGCAACGCGGTCGGAACGATGGCCATCGCGAAGTGGGTTGGTGCACTTGATAGCGACCGGATGAATCAGGTTCTGGATGGCAAGGCCTGCGCTGAACCAGAGAAAGAAGAGTTACAGGGGACGGCTCCAGTAGCTGCCGTCAGCCCTGAAAAAAAACACCTTGTGATGCACTGAGGAAATAACCGTGGATACCATAGATAAAGAAGCAGCCGTCTCATCGCTGACCGACACTCTGGCCAAGTTCACTGCCTATATTGGCAAACGCCTGCCCAAAGACGTGAAGGAAAAAACGGCCAAGCTGCGTGCAGCAGAAACCAATCCGCTGGCCATTGCCGTGTACGACTCGATGGCCGACAACCAAGAATACGCCGACAAGCTCAACCGCCCCAGTTGCCAAGACACCGGCGTTATCCAGTACTTCATCTCGGCCGGCGCGCGTTTCCCGTTGCTCGGTGAAATGGAAGGCATCCTCGAAAACGCTACCAAGGAAGCCACCATCCACGGGCCCCTGCGCCACAACGCGGTGGAAACCTTCATCGAGAAGAACACGGGCACCAACACCGGCTCGAAGATCCCCTGGCTGGACTGGGAAATCATCCCCGATGCCGACTACGCCATCGTCGACGTGTACATGGCCGGTGGCGGTTGCACGTTGCCGGGTTCGGCCAAGGTACTGATGCCAGGCCAAGGCTATGAAGGGGTGACTGAGTTTGTCTTCGATGTAATCACCTCCCGTGGTGTAAACGCCTGCCCACCTTTGCTTGTAGGCGTGGGTGTCTCCACATCGGTGGAGACCGCAGCACGCCTATCGAAGAAGGCCATCCTCCGCGAAGTCGACTCCAGCCACCCTAACGAAAGCGCGGCAATGATGGAAAAGCTGCTGGAAGAAGGTCTTAACGAAATCGGCATCGGCCCGCAGGGACTGACCGGCAACAGCAGCGTTATGGGCGTGAACATCGAGTCTTCGGCGCGTCACCCCTCGACCATTGGCGTGGCTGTGTCCACCGGTTGCTGGGCACACCGCCGCGGCAAGATCCGCATCAACGCCGACCTGACCTATGACATCCTCTCCCACGAAGGGGTAGTACTGTGAAAAAGATCATCAATACCCCTATCAGCGACGAAGATCTGGCCAACCTCAACGTCGGCGATGTGGTTTACCTCACCGGCCAACTGGTGACCTGCCGTGACGTCGCCCACCGCCGCCTCATCGAGCTGGGCCGCGAGCTGCCTGTTGACCTTCGTGGCGGCGCCATTTTCCACGCTGGCCCAATCGTCAAGAAGAAAGAAGACGGCAGCTTCGAAATGGTGTCCATCGGCCCTACTACCAGCATGCGCATGGAAAAATTCGAGAAGCAGTTCATCGAGCAGACCGGTGTCAAGCTGATCGTAGGCAAGGGCGGTATGGGGCCAGAGACCACCACCGGGTGCCTGGAGAACAAAGCCGTACACGCAGTATTCCCCGGTGGCTGCGCAGTACTGGCCGCCACCCAGGTCGAGGAAATTGAGCGTGCTGAATGGCAGGATTTGGGCATGCCGGAGACCCTGTGGGTCAACCGAGTGCGTGAGTTCGGGCCTCTGATCATCTCCATCGACACCAAGGGCAACAACCTGTTCGAGCAAAACAAGGCACGCTTCAACGAACGCAAAGGTGCGGTCATCGAGAAGATCAATAGCCAAGTTCGTTTCATCAAGTGACGAGCATGGGCAGTTCAGCGAATACGCCTGATCTGCCCGTCTTTCAACCGCTTAACGGCACTGATCGATAACTTCGAACACTCAACATAAATCCTGGCACGCCCTCAATTGACGCCTCATTAGATAATTTTAAGGGATCGCTATGCGAAACCGTTCCCATCATGATTTACGTAATGACTTCCGCAGAGTACTTCAAGGTCAAATATGTATTAGCACAGCTTCAGTGTTTGATCCCTTGTCGGCTCGCATAGCTGCAGACCTTGGTTTTGAAGTGGGGATCTTAGGTGGCTCAGTGGCATCTCTACAGGTATTAGGCGCCCCAGACGTCACTTTAATCACGCTGAGCGAGTTTGCAGAACAGGCTGCACGTATCGGGAGAGTAGCCCGTTTACCGATTATTGCCGATGCTGATCACGGTTATGGTAATGCCCTGAACGTGATGCGCACAGTTGCGGAGCTAGAGCGGTCTGGCGTTGCAGCGCTTACGATCGAAGATACACTCCTGCCTGCGCGCTTCGGGGGACGACCGGTCGAGCTTATAGCTATTGATGAAGCGGTAGGTAAAATACGTGCGGCTAAAGAAGCAAGAGTGGATGCGTCGCTAGCGATAATCGCCCGCACCCATGCAGGTGCCCAGCCTTTATCAGATGTCATTAAACGAACCCGGGCATTTGAAAGCTCCGGTGCCGATGCCATTTGCCTCGTGGGAGTGAAGGACTTTGAAAGTCTCGCAGCTATCGCAGACGGCCTAAGCACTCCGATCATGCTCATAACCTATGGTAACAGCGAGTTGCGAGATGCACCTGGCCTAGCAGACCTTGGCACTCGCATCGTAGTGGACGGACACACAGCCTACTTTGTAGCTGTTCAGGCAACGTTTGAAAGCCTGCGGGCACAGCGTAACCAAAATGATATTGTAAGTAGTTGCGCTGCTACGCTTGTAAAAAAATACTGCTTGCAGGAAGTTTACAGTGATCAAGCCGCAATGCTTATGCAGTTTCCCCGTACATAAGCAAACCAGAAGCCTTTTCTGGATGTCTACGTAGTGTGAGTAGCCTTACTATGGGCCAACCGACAGGGAGGCAAATAGCGAGAAAAAACCTTCATTCAGTAAATCAAGCAAGCTCATACTTCCGTTTGCTGGGCGATGGAAGCTACTGTAGCGTCTGACAAGCCTGCGCTACGGCGTTACCAACCGCCTATTTGATAGCTCGCAACGTTGCAGAAAGTGGTATGCAGACGGTTGCGAATGGCAGCTATGGGTCGAAAGCGGCCTAGGCTCTGTGTGAAAAGTCTTGAGACGAAGGTCAGGCAAGGCGAAAACAGCCGAGGAAGCGGAGTTTACGGGTTGTAAATGAGCATTCCGAGGCTGTTTTCAACGCAGCATCACCGAGTATCAAGGCTTTTCGTACAGAGCCTAGGGTGAACGGCTGCTCTCGACGAGACACCTCAGGGGATGTTCACACCCCAATCACCGCTTCAACTTCTGCCTTGCATTGAAGTAACGCCGCCTTCAGCGCTTCCAGATTGGTGTGGAAGCGCAGTGCCGGGACTGCCAGCGAGATGGCATAGTGCTCCGATAACCCGCTGCGAATTTGCACGCCGATACCGCAAACACCCTGGGCGTGCTCTTCCTGATCGATGGCCCACCCTTGTCGTCTGGCGACACTCACTTCCTCCATCAGCACATTGAGAGAGACGATGGTCGACGCTGTGCGACGTTCAAGGGGTGCCGTCAGCATCTGGGTCAAGAGCGCTTCCGAGAATGCGCTCAGCAGTGCTTTGCCATGCGCGGTGCAATGGATCGGAAATGCTGTTCCCACCGGAGAAACGACGCGCAGTTCCTGATCCGAGGGATATTGATCCACGGAAATGGCATGAAGCCCTTTGTACACGGAGACATCGACAGTCTCACGGGTACGCCGCCCGAGGCTCTCGACATAAGGCCGGGCAATCGCCACCAGATCTGTGTGGGCAGACGCCGCAAGCCGAACAAGTGCAGGCCCCAGACGAATCCCCGAGCTTCCGGTAATCACCATCTGCTGAGCTTCCAGCGCCGTCACGATGCGATGCACTGTCGTGCGCGGCAACCCGGACGCCTTGGCAACCTGGCTCAGGCTCAATCCATCGCGCTGATTTTCCAGCGTTTTCAACACCGCAGCGGCACGCGCGATGACTTGCTTTCCAGCACCCTCTCCCTCAGATGTCACCTCTTCCCCCTTTACCATTCGTCGATCCTCTCGTTGACATCGACAGGATAACCCAACATGCTCTGTTCCGTTATTCGGATATTTGTTCCACCAAACGGACACCCCATGAATCCACCACTTTCTCGATCAGGATCTCTCGTGCTACTGGCAGTCGCGTCGCTGACCATCATGGTCGGGTGCGTCATCGTCCCGGGACTGCCTACCATTGCTCACAAACTGGGCTTCGGTAGCGCTGCCAGTTGGCTGGTTACTGTCCCGTCGCTGGGTGTCATCGTCTTTGGGCCAATGGCGGGCAAACTCATCGACCGAATCGGGCTATACAAGAGTTTGTGCTTTGGCCTGTTTGCCTACGGGCTATTAGGCATGGTGGGCTTCATTTTTCACGGCCCAGCGATATTCGTAGACCGACTCCTTCTGGGAGGATCGACGGCCATGATCATGGCCGCCGGAACCGGGCTGATCTCGGAGTTCTACGAAGGCAATGCCCGGTTGAACATGATTGCCATGCAAGGCATGTCAATCGAGCTGGGCGGCGTGCTCTTTCTCTCTGCAGCCGGTCTTCTGGCAAACGTGGGATGGCAGTGGCCATTCGCGCTGTACCTGTGCGCGTGGGGGCTGCTTGTGCTGGTGCTGGTATGCGTCCCTCAGCCTTCCGTTACCAGGCACTCGACGGAAGCAGGCGAGATCACTCGTACCCCCTCGGTTGCGCTGAGGCTTGTGTATGCGTTAGCCACGCTCTCCATGATCGTATTCTTCAGCGCCATCATCATGCTGCCACTGCGGTTGCATGGCATTGGTCTCAATGAAGCCCAGGTCGGGTACTTTCTGTCTGGTGTGTCACTGGTTGCGGTGGGGGCAGCGGCCGTCATGCCCATTGCTGCCCGCAAGGCAGGCGAACACGGAACACTGATTTTCGGATTGGCTTTTTACGCGCTGGCGCACTTGGCGTTTGTGACCGCAGAGGACCTGACGTTGATGATCGAGGGCGGACTTTGCCTTGGTCTAGGATTTGGGCTCACCGTGCCATTGCTCAACCACATGACCATCGAGCTCAGTCATGCTGCCCAGCGGGGACGTAATCTGGCCTGGCTTTCTGTAGCAATCTTCGGCGGGCAGTTCCTTTCTTCGTTCATTGAGTTCGTGCCAGGGGGGCGATCCGATGGATTTCTGTGCGCAGCCGGCATGGCGTTGATCGCGTGTGCAATTGTGGCAGGTAGTGCCACCCGGCGCAGATTCAGACCCACTCCCTGAAGCGCTTGGCCTGCCCATGAACTTTTGTTCCGACGCTAGGCTGGGCACCTATCGGGTATCGGCGTCCCAACGACGGAAAGATGCGGCTGCCCAGCTCAACACCGCTGCGCGGGGGTGGCTTGGTAGCCGAGTTCTTGGCGAAAGTAAAGTGACATTGGGAGAGCTTCTGAGCACCTATGAGCGGGATGTTCTCCAACCTCGGGTGCTTGCAAACGCTACGCTTGACGGGTATGCCGTCAGATTCAAGCAGATCAGAAATACTTTCGGCGAGCGCTCCATGGACCAGATCACTATCAGGATGATTGCCGAGCTCCTTGAGCCGCTGACCCCGCGGGCAGGCAACCAGGCGCGGGCAATTCTGATCGACCTATTCAATCATGCCGCTGCTAAAGGCCTGTGCCCGGACATCCCTGCAGCCAGCACAATTCCAAAAATCGTAAAGAAGCAGCGCAAGCGACACACGCTAGAAGGCCTGAAAGCAATCCGCGATGGCTCCCCGCGCTGGCTGAATGACGCCATCGATCTTGCAGTCATCACCGCGCAACGACGAGGCGACATTCTCGATATGAAATCCGAAGACGTGCGTGAGGGTTACCTGTATGTAGTACAGAAGAAAACAGAGAAGGCTGTGCTCCGAAGTCGAAGCCGACCTGGATAGTGGCGAGATCGCTAGGTAGGTTTGCGCTCATTTTGCGCAGTGCCGCGCATAAAAAAATCCAGTCACCGTTAAGTGACTGGATTTTTTAGGGATTTTTGGTCGGGACGGAGTGATTCGAACACTCGACCCCTTGCACCCCATGCAGCGCCTCAAAGAAACGTAAGCATATGATTTTACTGCAAAACAAGTCTTTGGTTGGCCGTCAAAATTAAGCGTTTTCGAGCGTTTTGCAAACGGAAGCACGCGACCTCCAGCGGTGGTTTTGCGCAGCTCGGCGGATTTCAAGACCAGGGTGCGAGCCCCATTCCATGCAGCCCCCACGGCGAAATCGGTATCGCCTATGAATCGCTGCCGTATCTATTTGAGGCGTGCGGAAAAATAAAAGCTATGCTTGAGCAGCCAACCTGATTGTTCAAGTCGAGATGAGAGAGTATCTAGATGGCAGATATTGCCTTCGGCAAGAGATTAGGAAGATCAGGAAAGCATCCCTATATGCCGTTTCCCTCACTGGAGGTGCTTAATGAAGAAAGCATTGGTGATGTTGTCTGGCGGTGCTGACTCTGCCACTGCGCTCGCTAGTGCAGTCCAGAGTTTTAAAACCTATGCAATCTTTTTTGACTATGGGCAACGCTCAGCTGACTTTGAATTGGCTGCCGCGCGACAGATTGCAAGAGAATTTGACGTATCACTTGAGACGGTAGATGTTACAGGGCTGAAGAGATTATTCCTAGGCCTCACTCCAGAGGCCGTTATTCCCTTAGGGTTCAAGACTTCTGGAGGAGGTGGTGGCGTAGGGAACTGCCCTCACGGATTATTCGGTATCGCCAGTACATATTGCGTATCGGCCGGCATCAACCTATTGGTAAGCGGCTTGCACAAAGACGATATAGCGGGACTTACAAACCCCTCAGGGTATTTCAGACAGTGGGGCGTTGGGATAAGCGAGCTGCAAGGTGTCGAGTTTGAATTCAGCCTCCCCTTCATTGAAATGGAAAAGTCCGAGATTTTGACGATGGGTCATAAACTTGGTGTTCCTTTCATCTCAACACGCTCTTGTTCGGCCGACGGCACACAGCACTGCGGTATTTGTGAACCATGCATCAAGCGCCAGAAAGCATTTGTAGCATCATCACTCACCGATCCTACGCAGTATTTGGGATGATGAGCTTACCAAATATATTCCACCTCATCGGCAGCGTTACATTTGGACTATAGCCCCTTGACCTAAGCGGACTTTTCCAAATGTCCGCTGAGGTCTACATCCGCCAATTGCGATAGTGTTCAACCTGGCTGGCTAGGTGTCCGCGTTCTGGCCCGCACAAGCCTCGCATCTGATTTTGACCAACGGTTTTCAAGACCGTGGTACAAACGACTAGTCCATGCTGGTTACGCAGTCAAATCGATTCCAAAACAAAGACGATAGGGCAAGGCTACATGCCGCAAACTGCAAGGATCGCCGTTTCAGTTTTGGAACCGATTTTCAAACCCCTTGAGTCTAACCGTCCAACTCTATCAAATGCCCTCAAGCGGCCTTACACTTGGCAATTCTTCTGGAGATTTTGCAGTTCCGACTTCTCTAATGAGTGATCACCGGGCGTCGAAATCTTCACTTCAAGCATATACATATCAATAGCTTCAATTATCAACTTATCCACAACAGAAGAGTATTGATTAATGTTATACCTATCGCCACTCAGATACAGTGCATGATACTTAAACTGATCCCTGATTGTCTCGCACCATCCACGCTCACTCCTGAGCTCATCATTCTCCAATACTTCCTCCGCCGCAAAAACTAGAAAGCCAACATAGTTTTCATACCTCTCAAGATCCTCGCCAGACTTGAACGAATTATAAACAGGATCATGAATCGGGTAAGATGCCGCGGAAAGCTTAGGATTAGCGAACGCCATTTCCAAATAATTTCTATACAACTCCTTAACAGAATTTACCCTTGACTCCTCCAACTGATTGTTCGCGACCACTGCCGCACCAACTGCAACAACCATAGTAGCAAAACTAGATACTGCAGAGGCCCGCGAGTACCGAGCCTTACAAAAATTGACGAGCACTAAAGAAACAAAAAATACAGCAAAAATGCAAATTACGACCAACATCTAACTTCCCTCATACTACTAAACAAAACACAAAAATCATTGAACACCCAAACATTCAATTCAATGGACCCAGTCGTCATCGTACTTGGCGTAGCCAGTCAGAGACGGGGCGGGTGCATTCATCACGTAGTACAGCTCCTCGTCCGAGAACCTTCCGACTCCTGAATCGTGTAGGGGGTGTCCGTTGTTTGCTGGTTTGACACTGCTCAGCCACCGTGCGATTTCACGGATGAAAAAGCCCGCCGAGATGACGGCGTAGATCAGGAAAGTCAGAAACACGCCTTTGGTCAGGAGCACCACCGAACCGCCGATCAAGAATGCCAGCATCCCCTTCGTCACGGCATGGTCAAGATCACGCTGGTTGCTCAAGCTGCAAACGTAAGACGGCATCATCAGATGCGAAGCCCAGGCACTAAACGGCTTCAGCCAAAGCACTCTCATCAATTGACCCCAACCGCCAAGGCCTAAAGCGCCACCTACTGCCAGCAGGTGGCGAATCACGCCCAAGGCGATGTCGTAAATGCCGTCTTCGATCTTCCAGAGCGCACGCACGGGCAGCGTCATTTCAATTCGGCCAGACCGTCGACGGCTTTCACCATGTTCCGTGCGGCCGCTTGGCTAAAGACGTCGACTTCGGCCAGGTCCTGAGTCAGACGCACGCAACGCTTGAATTCCGGCGAGGCACCGCCGACCGACTCTGCATTAAAGTCAGTCAGGTCGATGCTTCCCGCATACAGCCCAAGGTAACCGGCGATCTAACGACCAAATTTCGGTTTGATCAACTTAGTGTAGGTAAGATAGCCACCAACCCCAATAGCAAGGGCGCCGCCCACTGCCCACCCAACAACAGGGACCGTTGCTGATGCAGCCGCGGCAGATGCGACGGCGGAAACTCCTCCAGCAACTCCCGCTCCACCAGCCGCAACAGCACCGCCACCAGCCGTCGCCAAGGCGGCGGTAGCAGCAGCGGCGCTGGATCCAGCGGCGACCGTTGAAGCCGCAAGCGATGCGGCGGTGGCTGCTGCTGAACCGGCGCCGATAGCCACGCCTGCACCAGCCCCCGCGACCGCACAACCGCCTGTTACTAAAACCACATCATCGTCAACGGTCATTATGATTTCCCAAAAAAGCCAAGATAGTGTCAAAACGATATTACAGATATCCATCAAAGGCTAGATCTTATGGCTATCTGATTCCGCCCCTACAACTTCTCTTCCCATAAACCAGCTGCTTTTCATACCCGATCCGCTGCCATCGTTCAGCCAACAGCGCCCTAACCTTCACTCAAGTCTGTCCGTCTTGCGCAGGCCGGCAGCCGCCCAGGCCGACACAGCCACCTCCAGTATGCGCCAGGGTACCGGCACGGCCACCTCGACCCGTACATACTGAATGTCGTTGCAGCCCTCACTTTGCAACCACCCAGCAATACAATGCCTGTGAGCGCCTCTAAACCAACGCTACCCCTCGCAAAGCTCTCTCCTTCAGTTAAAAAGATGATTTCGTTGGCGGCGAATTGATTGACCTGGACGGTAATGCTTAGATCGAAATCAGCCGAATTCCAGCGTCATCCTTCTAAGACCGGTAATGCAGCAGTAGCAGAAAAAATCGACCTCAGGCCGCGACCTATGCGGCCTGCAGAATCGAGCCTGTTTAATATGGCTCGGCCAGTTTCGGAGACTTTCGCCCAGTAAAACCGAGATGCTTTTGAGCGGTTTTAGACAGCCAAAACCATCCATCTCCGGCGTTCTGCCGACCTACTCCCATTCCATCCCCGCTCAAAAAAGCTGGCCAAGATCTGATGGCTCCCAGTTCATGATCACCAGCTCACCGGTCACATCGGCCTGGCCATGCCGCTGGTTCGCGGTTGTGTACCGGATATCTAGACGCTCGAAGTGGAACCCGTCAAAAGCGGCTCGAATGTCAGGATGGTCGTTGATGCTGACCATCACCTTGCCTTTGCAGGTGCGCATGAAGTCGGCCATGCGCTCATATTGTTCGAATGGGAAATCTACCCCGTAGCCTGCGGTCTGCCAGTAAGGCGGGTCCATGTAGAAGAAGGTGTGCGCTCGATCATAGCGCTGCGCGCAGTCGAGCCATGTCAGGTTCTCGACGTAGGTGCCGGCCAACCGCTGCCAGGCGGCGGACAGGTTCTCCTCGATGCGCAGCAGGTTGATGGCAGGTCCGGTGGTGGCGGTACCGAACGTTTGCCCAGTGACCTTGCCGCCGAAGGCGTGCTGCTGCAGGTAGAAGAACCGGGCGGCGCGCTGGATATCGGTCAGTGTCTCCGGTCTCGCCATCTTTTGCCACTCGAAGATCTGGCGGGACGACAGCGCCCATTTGAACTGCCGGACAAATTCCTCCAGGTGGTTCTGCACCACCCGGTACAGGTTGACCAGATCGCCGTTGAGATCATTCAAGACCTCCACAGCAGCGGATTGTGGCCGCATGAAGTACAGGGCAGCACCACCGGCGAAGACCTCGACGTAGCACTCATGGGCGGGGAAAAGTGGGATCAAGCGGTCGGCCAGGCGGCGCTTGCCGCCCATCCAAGGAATGATTGGGTTAGTCAATTTGCAAACCTTTACTGTATGGATGAACAGGTGCTAGGCTCGCCGTGCTTTGTGCACAGAGCGGGAGCCTTGGCTGGGCTTGCAGGTATGGTCTGCGGGTCCGGCGGTCAGCAGGGATGTTGACGCATCCCCGGTGGCCGCTCTCTTTGCATGAAGCCTTCGAATTTATTCCCGGGCGCTTACTAGCGCCCGCCTTGCGATCAGGGCGTCGTACTCACCTGCGCACTGCTCTCCAGCGATCTTGGCTCGGTCATAAGCCTGCGCCAGCTCTCGATTCGTAGCGACAGACCGGTCGAGCAGGTCGGAGAGCACCATGGCGGCGCGGGTGGCTGCCTGGCCTCTGGCGATAGCAGCGGTATCCGTGCCGGGGCAACTGACGGAGGCGACGATGTTGGCGCCTTCGTCGCGCAGCCGCTGGCCAGCAGCATTGGCGTCAGCAGCGCCAGCATCAGCAATCGTTCGTTCTTCTTGAGCATGGGCTCTCGCCTCCTCCTGCGCCGTGGCGCGTCGTTGTTCTTCCTTTCGCGCTGTCCGCTCGCCGATTACCTCAGCCAGACGGTCGCCGCTATCCCGTTTCGCCGACGCCTGGTCGGCCTCTGCCCGCTCCACCGCCCTGCCGTGCTGGTACATGCCCCAGTAGGACGCGAGCAGTGCCAGCAGGATCAACGATCTGATTGCCCACGACTTCATGCCAAGGCCCTCCGCACGCCCTCGTCGATGATCGCCGGCAGGTATGGGTTGCCGCCGTTTTCGTGGATGATGATGCTGACCACCATCCCGCGCAGCGTGGCCGGGTCCTTGATGTTGATCGGGTCAGTGGTGCGCACGCCAATTCGCTTGGCCACGGCCGAGGCATAGGCCTTGGTGTCGTTCTCGTTGCTCGGCGCCCAGCGGTTGATGGTCTCGAGCACGGTGTCGATGCCCTTCCCACCTACGCCGGGCATGCCGTCCTTGCCCCGGTAGTTGATGAGCAGCTTGCCCAAGGCACGAATGCCGTTCTCGGGCGTGTCGAAGATGGCGAAGCGGCCACCAGGTTCCTTGCCGATCTGGCCCTGCCAGTCGTTGCGCGGGTTGAAATCGATGTTGCCGGGGTTATTGTTGCGAATACCGCGTGCGGTCATGGGGTTTCTCCAGGCAAAAAAATACCGCCAAGCGGCGGTCGGTGGGTTCGGTGCGGGTCAGGCCGGCGGCGCGGGCCAGTCGATGCTGTTGGGGTAACCCTCCTGCTCGGGCAGACGGCTCAAGGTTATGCGGTAGCGCTTCCATTCCTTTAGCAGCGCGGCCTCTGCCTCGGTCGCCTCTTCAAGCTCGACGGCATCCTGCAGCGGGGCGATCGCCGCGTCCGCTGCCGCGCGGCGTTGCGCCAGGTCGGCCATCACCGCGACCAACAACTCCTCAGCGGCGGTCTGGGCCTTGGCCTCGGCCGTGATGACTTGGGACCAGTCGATCACGCCTGGCACGGCGGCCGGGCGGTCACCCAAGTCCATGCCCGGTAACTGCACTTGCCCATCCTGCGGGTAAAGGTCCACCGGGAACCGGGCCGCCTGAGGCGCATCGGCCGCGTGCGGCAGCATGAGGGTCAACACCAGATCGCCGTTGATACGCTCGACAGGCGCAATCACGAAATCACAGCCGACCGCCTCGGCGGGCAGGGTCGCGCCCTCGGCCAAGCGGGAGAAATCCAACGACACTGCGTTCACTTCCAGGCTGTCGCCGGATTTCACAACCGAGAGCCCAGCATCAGAACGAACTGGAGAAAGCTTGATAATCATTAGAACCACCTCCCGATGGCCTTCCAAGAGAAAACAACATCTGCCGTTGAAGAGATGTACAGCTGGAACGTCATCGTTCCGTTGGCTGTGTTCGCCCGATAAGGGACGCAGATAACCCGGTAAGAGCCGCCTGTCACACCACCGCTTAGTTCAACTGGAGCCGAACTGGCGAAGGCCACTGGCCAAGTGATTGTGAAGCCAGCCGCAGAGACGAAAACGGAAGTGACGATCGCCGTTGTGATGCCCCCGGTATAAGTCGCTTCTCCCCAGCAGATCATCGCCCCGCTGGCATATTTGATGTAATGCCCGTTTGCGTTGCTGCCCTGCTCAAGGATTGCGCCGGTGGGCGTTCCGCCGCTCTGGCTCACCGTGCCCGCGATATCGGCAACGGCTGCCGCTTTCAGGCCGAGCCCACTGCGGGCCAAGGCCGCCGTGTTGCCCCCGGTACCGGTAGATGGCAGAGAGATCACGCAGCAGCGTCCAGGCTTCAGAGCGACCTTGCAGGTTCATGTCGCACAGGAAACGCGGCTCCTGGCCGCCCAGGCCATTCGGCACCAGCTGGTCGCAGTACTGGGCGATGCGGTACATCTCCCACTTGTCGACCATCCACGACTTGATGCGCTTACCCAGGCCGAAACGGTCCTCGACACACAGGCCATAGGTCACGAAAGCAGGGTTGTTGGTCCAGGCCTGTTTGAAGGTGCCATCCCATACGCCAGAGTAGGTGCGCGTGATCGGGTCATAGTTGCTTGGCACCGGCCAGCGCTTGGCCTTGCACTTCACCGTCACCGCCGGAATGTTCTGGAATTGCTGGGCGTCGAATTCGATGTAGAGCAGCGCGGTGTTCGGATAGCGCAGTTTCTCGTCGATGATCTCGGTGTAGCCAGCGATGGTCATCGTGTCGGCCACGGTGCCGCTGTTGGCATTTGGTGTAATCCGGCGTACGCGCAGCATCCACCCAGAGGTATGGCGAAGAAGCGGCTCATGCTGCATCACCTGCTCGGCAGGCCATCGGAAATCATCGTGTTCGGCGGGCCCTGGCTCGACCGGACGCGCCTTTTGTTGCGTCACCGGGACGCGAAATGAAGCGGCTAGGCCGCAGGAGAAGTTAAATGGCGATCGAGAAAAAACGTGTTGAGGAGAAGAATGCGTCTTCCGATTGGAGAGTGCTGATGGTTCAGCACCCTCGCTCTGGGCACTACTACGCTGCGGGCTTCAAGCTCGGCCAGTAATGCTTAGGGTCAGGTTGTCCACGTAATGATCGTGCAGAGCTTTGTCGATGTTTTCGAAACTCTGGTTTTCAAATCGCGCAGGTCTTGAGCAATCGCTTGCGCGATCGGGTCATTTCCGTAAGACAGGCGGCGGCCAAGTACAGCTGCTGCGTTCAAGTTGAAAACGATTGCTGTCCGAAGCGCTTGCTCAAGATCGTTCAGTCGTTGCTCAACGGTTCTTTCGTTTGCCCCGTTGACTTCCTAGGTCATCATGCCCCAGTCCGTGGGCTTTCCGGCAACGGACAGGGGCGGTTCGTTGGGAGGAGCAACGCTACTACGGCGCCAAGCCCAGCGGTTACTGGGTTTCCATCCACACTGGATGTTCGGCCAGCTCGATGGGCCAAATTTGCATCCTTCGTTGGGATAGCGTGCTAGTGATGGTAAATTGCCGTCAATAATCACGACGGAGAGGCGGGATGCGAGGTCAGGTTTTAGACATTTCGACCCAAATTGAATCCTTGCTTGGCAAGCTTGGCGCATCAGGAAGGGGAATCCACGAAAGGCTTACGTCTGTAGAAGGTATGATAAGCGCCCCAATGGTGAAGAAAATCAGATGGATCGCAAGTGTGCGGAATAAGGCTGCGCATGAACCCAATTTCCATGTAGATTTTCCCGCGTTTCTCCAAGCTGGCGAGGACGTAATAAAATATCTAGGCGATCTCTTGGCCAAGACTACTGAGAGGGAGCGGGAGCGTCGAATGCCTCCGGAGCATGAAAAAGAGCCTGAGAAGAGTTGGGCTGACAAGACCGGCTGGGAACGAGCAGCAACTGTCGGGACCTACGTTGCTGCAGGAGCAGTTACATTGGGGCTTCTTTTCATAACATCCAAGTAACACCCTTAGGCTTTCCCGTAACGGACCGGGGCGGTTCGTTGGGGGGGGGCGCAACGCAACTAAGCCGCCAGCCTAGCCGGTTACTGAAGTCCCGTTCAGCCTGGATGGATGAACAGGCTGGCGCTTCTTGGCGAATCTAGGGACTATGCTTGTTTGACATCATCTAGGAAAGAGAATGGACCGCCCTTACCATGAACGTGATTGGATTGGCGTCGTCATGCATGTTTCGCATGCCGAATACCAACAGATTTCTCAGAGCTGGAGCTTCGAGCTTCCAAATGACAGACAGCCCTCAATCGTAAGCTTGCTAGCCTGCCAATATGTGGGATTCGTAGTAGATGGAAGCTGGCATGCTGTGGCCGAAATTAATTTTTGGAAATTTGGGGTAGGCGATGGTGGGCAAAAAATTGCTGATTTGTCTGCTATATCAGAGCGTACTTACAACCTTTCCATGACGCTTAAGAATGGAATCTCTCAAACTCTGTGGTTGACAGAGTTCCAGCGCCAAGCACTTCAAGCGGATTTAAGCACCAGCTGCCATTACCGACCGGTCGAAATAGCACCCGCATTGACTATGGAAGAAGCGTGCGCCTCTGTTGCAAGACGTTACGGCGTCTCAGCTGAGCAGGTAAATGTTGCGATCCACAGCAAAGCCCTCGCGCCTGCTTCGTAGATGGATGATTCGTAGGGGTAAGCTGCGATCTACTGTGCGCTAACTTACGACCGCAATAAGGAGGGATCACATGCGAATTCTGGTAGGCGCTCTCGGGCTGGTATTGCTGGCGGGGTGCAGTACTTCGGCTACCCCTGTTCAACAAGCCGAACTCGTGCCGAAAGATGAGCTCTACGCATATCAAGCCGCTCCCGCAGGCACCAGCGGATCTCTAACCGTAGTCAGGGATTCAGGAGCACTGGGGTCAGGCTGCGACATAGTTGTTTACGTAGAAGGCAGAAAGTCGGCCAAGGTTGGGCCAGGTCAACGAGCGACATTCTATCTGCCGCCTGGTCAGCCGAATCTTGGGATCGGTTTGTCTGGTTCTGGCCTCTGCGGAGGCATGGCGGTCAGATCAATCACTGCCCGAGTCGAGCCCGGCAAGGAAAGCTTCTACCGCATCAGTGGAGACATGAGCGGTGTCTACATAGGCCCCTACATCGACTACAACTGACAAGCCGTCTTCGGGCGGTTTTTTATTATCCGGAGAAAGCTATGACTGCGGTTTTGATGAGTAGTCGCATGACTACAATCAAGTTGTCTGGGGCGCTTGCTAAGAAATTCGGCAGGATCCATCAGCGGCTTATCGATAGCGGAACTGTGAAGGAGGTCTTTTCGGCCTTGAAGGCTACCCTTCCCGGGTTCGAAGAAGAGATCAGGAGGCTCGACTCAAAAGGTTTGCGGTTTGCTATCTTCCGGAATGGCAAAAACATTGGACAAAAAGACTTTGAACGAAGCGGCAGCCAAGAAGTACGAATTGTTCCAGTCATCAGAGGCAGCAAGCGAGCAGGCGTGCTTCAGACGATTATTGGTGTGGTCATGATCGTGGCCGGTGCCTTTTTGTCAGCTACGCCGTTCGGTGCGCCACTGATGAGCGCTGGTATTGGATTGGTCGCCGGCGGCGTCATCCAGATGCTTAGCCCACAGGCCAAGGGCCTTTCCCAAAGCGCCGCATCAGAGAACCTGCCGTCTTACGCCTTTGGCAGCGCCAAGAACACCACTGCAAGTGGCAATCCAGTCCCGATCTGCATCGGCGAGCGCCGCTGGGGCGGGGCGATCATCTCGGCCTCGATTGAGGCGCACGACAAGACGTAACGACGTTTCAGCCCCTGAACACCTTGCTCCGTGATTTCCATCATTGGAGCAGTTCAGATGCCTAAGATTGTCGTATCAGTTGCCATCAAGATTTCGGGAAAAATGTCGCAGAAGGGCGCGGATTTCGTGGGCATGGTGGGCGTATCCACTGTGTGTGCGGTCATTATTTTAGTTGCTTTTTCACTGACGTTTCTTGATTAGTTGAAATTAAAGAAAACCGCCTCCAGGCGGTTTTTTATTGCCCGGAGGAAAGCATGGGCGCAGCAGCTCACCTGGACATCACCGGCGCCAAGGGCGGTGAGAGCAACCCGAAAACTCCTGTCGAGGCACCGGACAGCCTGCAGTCGACAAACATCGCCAAGATCCTGTTGGCCGTGGGCGAGGGCGAATTCGATGGCACGCCGACTGATCGCGATATCTACCTAGACAACACCCCAATCGCGGACTCCAGCGGCAACGTGAACTTCCCAGGTGTGAAATGGGAATGGCGCCCAGGCTCCGTTGAGCAAGATTACATCCAGGGCATCCCGGCGGTTGAAAACGAGACCACCGTCAATGTCGAGCTCCGCAGTGACAACGCGTTCACCCGCGCGCTAAGCAATACCCAACTTTCCGCCGTGCGTGTACGGATGTCCTGGCCGCGCCTGGCCAAGCAGGACAGCAGCGGCAACACCAACGGTTATCGCATCGAGTACGCCATCGATATCGCCACTGACGGCGGGGCGTACGTTGCGGCTCACCTGGGCGCCGTGGACGGCAAGACCACCAATGGGTACCAGCGCTCCGTGCGTGTGAACCTGCCGGCGGCTACCAGTCTTCGCCGATCACGCCGTACACCGTGATGGTGTCCGAGGTGTTCTCGACGGCCGCCTGGATCGCGGGGTTCCATTTATCGAGCGCGCGCGGGCTCATCTCGCTGCGCAGGCCGCGAGACTGGATCTTGTGTTTCATGGATTACTCCCGAGATTTACTTTTCCGGCTGTTGAAGCCAGTTCATCAGTGCGGCCCTTGCGGCCTGACCATCGTCTTGCTTGCCCAGCTGGTCCAGCGGCACCAGGTTCGACTGAACCGTCAGAACGTCACCGCCTGGCATGTGAGGCATGTTGTCTTTTCGCCGCCCTTCGTTGCGGGTGATGAAGCCGTTCTGGGCCATCGTGCTGAGGTACGCCGCACGCCCAGAGCTGTCGGCCCGCAGGAACGCTTCGAGCGAGAACTCCGAATAGAAGTTGATCCGGTCTACCGCCGTCATGCACCACTTGTTCACGCACTGCTCGATCGGCGCCGTGAAGGACATGATGCAGTAGGTGAGGAACGCGATCTGCTGTTGTTCCAGGCCGGTCCCCCAGTTACTGCCCTTGTCGGTCTTCATCACCATCCAAGGCGGGACGCCGAACCATCGACAAATCTCCTCGATGCTGTGCCCTCTCGACTCCAGCAGCTGCGCGTCAGCGGGGTTGATGCCGATCATCTCCGGCTTCACGCCTTGCTCAAGCACAGGACTCTTGCCAGCGTTCAGCGCCCCGGAGATGGTCTTGACGTACTCACGAAACTCTACGCGCTGGGCCGGGTTCAGTGTCTTGTCCACCGAAAACGCGACCGTAGGCATCATGCCGTTGCGGAAAGTGCTGTTGGCCGCGTCGTCTGCCGACATCGCCGAGCCAAACACATCCGCGCCGTAGCGAATGGCCGAAAGGCCAATCCGGCCGTCCAAGGTAAAGGCCGGGATATGCAGCATGTTCTGCCGCACAATCTCCCGACGCGCGCCCTTGCGTGGCCTGAAGAAGTATCTCAGCCGGCCGTCATCATCGAACTCGAGGTCGACTCGGGACGGCATCAGGAAGTCCAGCGCAATGACGCGACCTGCAGATCGGTGAATCTCGCAGTAAGCATTCCCCCACAGCAGCATCGAGGCAACGACTGCTTGCCAGAAATGGAAGGCGGCCATGTCCTCGTTGGGGCTGGTGTGCACCACGTCGTACAGCGGGAAGTCCCGTGCACTCTCTCGACTGCCATCAGGCATCCGCCGGTAGATGCTCAGGGGCAAGCCCGCAACCGAGGTGGAGATGATGCGGACGCAGGCCCACACCGTGGAAAGCCGCATCGCCTTGTCGACACTGACCGTTTTTCCGCTACTGGACTGAGCCCCGAGAAACGCGCCCCAGAAGCCGCCATCTGACAGCTTGATGCTCCTGCCCAACCATTCGCTCATGCTGGCTGATGGCTTGGCGGCCGCAGCCCCCAAAGCCTGGGATAAGGTTTTAATCACTGGTCAGCCCTCGGCGAAGGAAACCAGCGATGCAGAAGAAGCTCACTGCTCCTGCAATCAAGGCCCAGCCAGTACCGGCCAAAACCCATACCCCAGCACATGCCAGGAAGAAAGCCACCAGAGCGCAGGCGATGAAAATGTAAAGTGCGTTCATGCGATCAGTGGGTCCCGAATGCCAGCCATGAAGTTGTCCATTCCCCCGCGCCCCTCAGGATTGAGGCTGATCAGTGAAACGGCGTTGAATGTAGCCATCAGCGGGTCGATCTTGGCCGTGCCCGAGGCTTGCTTGGTGATCAAGAAGGCGTTGGCCGACGGCACCCCTTTGGCGTTTCCGCACGACCAGGCCATGAGCGGCTGGCCGCAATGCAAAAGGGTTCCCTCAGCGAGCTTGCGCTCCGTCGTCTTGATCGCGCCGGTAAGTTTCCAGCCTTGGGAGATGCCAACGATCTTGTCCTCTTCGACACCAGCGTCGGCCAGGGCGTCGAGAACAGAGCCAATCCCCGCCGGGTCGAGCCCGACCTTGTCCAGCAAGCCGGTCTCGTTGATACGGGCGACGATGGCTGCGAACTGCTCCACGTCCTCACCGATGCGCTTCACGATGGTCAGGTCGCCAACCGCCTCAAGATCCTTTAGCCGCGGGGCTTCGGACTTGCGACGCTCGAGGACCGACGGGTGGGCCCAAGCGTGAGCCCAGTGGAACCAACGGCGGGTGCTCGCTTCCCGGCCGACGACGGCAAGCCCAAGCAAGTCGTCGAGCCCTCCTCCATCACCACCCACATCGATGACTTCGCACCGCTCAAGGATTTCATTTAGGTTGAGCCAAGTGGCTGCCTGTGGCTCCCAAAATTCGGCACCGACCCAGGCATCAGACATCAAGGCCAGGCCGATCTCGATGTTGAGGTGCTTGGCCAGGAAACCACGCAGCTCCGCCTCCCCGTCGATCTCCGCCTGCATGAACAAGCGCTCAAGCGTTGGGCGGTCGACTGAGAACCCCATATTGGGATTCACCAGGTGGAAGTTCTCTGGCTTACGGGCATCACCGCTGTCGATCATCTCCTTGGAGAATTCGTAGATGATCGGCAGGAAGCGATTGTCGTTGATGCGGCCATCACGCACGCCGCGCGCATAGTTCAGCTTCGACCGGAATACCCCAGCGGGCGGTTCGTTCGACTGCGTGGTCAACCAGATAACGAAGCCTTCGGGCCTGGACAGCAGGCCGCCGGTGGCCTCCCGAATCATGTCGGCTGCTTTCGGGTTCTTGCCGAACAGCCAGGCCTCATCGATCAGTACGCCCACGGCCTTTTTGCCGCCCACCACGTCGCTGTCAGCGGCGACGACCTTCAGCGTGGCGCCGGTCTCCCGATGGGTGATCAACCGAAGGTGTGGCTGCACATGCAGCAGATCCTTCAACTCGTCATCGTTGTTGACCATGTCCTTCGCCGGGACGAAGGCGTTGTCGGCAATTTCCTTGGTCGGCGCGAGGATGATGAACTCGGCCGACATCCGCCAATTGCGCACCAGGGCTGTCAGCATGATCGCGGCGGCGATGGTCGACTTGCTGTTTTTTTTCGGTATGCAAAGCATGAACTCCCGAATCAGGCGTTCACCGGTCTCGCTGTTGTAGCTGCCGAACACGGCCCCAGCGAAAGCCAAGACCCATGGGGCACAGGCGCTTTCGATAGTTGGACTGCCTGGGGCATCGACAATGCGAAGCCCCTTGAAAACCTCGAGGCTTTCTTCTGCCTCTTGGGGAAAGAGCGGTTCGGGGATGATGGATTCGCTGGCAGCCAGACGCCGCCACCAGTCAGGGCAGGCAGTGGTCCAAAGCATGTGTCACCCCTTGACGACTGTGAGGGGCGCGTGGGGTCGGAGGCGGTCTAGATAGATGAGAATCCCTAGCTTTTGACCCCCCTACCCCTTTCGCAGCACGTCACTGGCGTGCCTGTATGGCGCCCCGTGGGGTTTCGACGATCCGCTGACACCTCAACCACTCAGCCCCGCCGCCTCCTCGGCCTGCTTGACGGAGTCGTGACAAGGCTTGCAGAGACCCTGCCAGTTGGTCTGATCCCAGAAGAGAACCATGTCTCCACGGTGAGCAATGATGTGGTCGACAACCCTGGCCGCAGTTGTGCGGCCGTTCCGCTCGCAGTAGACGCACAGCGGGTTGTCGCGCAGGTATTGCTCTCTGGCCTTCTGCCATTTGTAGTCGTAGCCGCGCTGGGAGCTAGTCATTCCGCTCCGCCAACTTCCTGGGCTCACCAGCTTGACCCGCGACCCTGCGCTCTCCTTGATGCGAGGGCCTAACGTCTTGAGCCTGGCCATCAGCCTTGAGCCTTGCGGGAAAGGAACAAATCGGAGTAGCCGCGAAGCTTTTCGACTCCCATGAAACCGACAGCGCCACCTGCAAAGGTGGCCATGCCTTGCGGCAATCCCATCCATTCAAGCAGCGGCACCAAGGCCAGTGTGATTAGGCCGCAGAGCGCGCCCTCCAGCATCATCTGCCGGCGAGTGCCGCCGCCATAGACCACCCTAAGGGCAGCGATCGCTACCGACAGGCCAGCAGCATACATCTGAGGCTGGTGAGCCAGCGCCCAGGCGAGCACAGCGGCCCACAAGCCAGGATCCTTCTCGGGCATGTTTGGCATCTCGATTCCTCCCGTTGCGGGGAGCGGAAATGAAAAAGCCCCGGCGATCACCAGGGCTTTAAATGAAAAGCCCGCTATCGCGGGCTCGGATGAGCCTCAAAAGGCTCGAATCAGCGCAACTATTAGGCTGGAGACTATACCGGCACCGACATCTTGACTCGTTTTCAGAACCGCACTGTCTAGTGTTTTCATCCCGGTAACCTCCTTCGTAGATTCATCCGCTACGCTCGGCTCATGCACTTTCGCATACATCAGATTCGATATGAACAGCAGTATCAACCCTATTGCTACGATGCCGGCTAAGACTCCAACCTGGATGGGCGTTGCGACCGCTCCGGAGAGAAGATTCGTCACTCCTCAACACGCGCAGGAATAACAGGATGGGGATAATCTCGCTCAATCGCTCACAGTTGTCAACTGCTTAGAGCGAAAGATTTCTTCACCGAATTCGCCTCGTAGTGCTTCACGAGCCAGTCCAACGTGTTTGAAGTAGACCCCCGTAGGCCGCGTGTCAGGCTCTTCATCAAAGTCACCAACACCATCAGCAACATGCATTTTTTCTGCGGCCATAGTACGTTCATAATGTCGCCTGAAGATCTTACGAGCTTCGGCTTGGCTCTTCACGCCTAGCTCTAACATATCACTTAAGAGTTCCGAATAGTTTTCAAATTCCGCTCGATTCGCACGCGGATAAATCTCGGAAAGGATCAAAGCCAAATTGTCAACATTCAGATCACTATCATCGACAAGATCATAATCAGTAGAGACTAATACATTGCCCTTATATGCATCCCGCTCATCTAAAACTCGTTGAATCTCCAAATCGACGGTTTCCAAAAGTGCAGAAACTCGATTAATAGACCGCCTAATCGGATGGGGCACCCCTGACTCTTGTTTATACTGAAGCTTATGTGATGCTGCGGCCCAAATGTGCTGAGCCATGGTTCTAACTTGAAATTCCAGAGTAAAGCCTCCAAACCCGGACCAAGTGGGCACAGAGAGCCAGGTAGCAGGAATTTTTAACAGATAGTGATGCGATTGATATCCGAACTCAGACTCTCCCAAACGCTCACCGGTGTCTTCCGAGGAAATCAGCTCGAAATTTTGAGACAAAATTGTGCGCACGGCATCCAAGTCTTTTTTGAAAAGCAAAATAACTCGTATTCCAATTAAATCAGTCAAATCATGAATCGATGATAAAACCATGCGCTTACGATCAAGTTTCTCAGCAATAGAGGCCCAGGCTTTGACCCTACTCTCAATCGGGACACCGAGTGCCACACCGCTTTTTTGAAATAGCTCTAACAGCTCTGCGATTACAGCATTTTTTAGCCTCTCCGCGCGAGGCAGAACGTCCTGATAACCAGTGCGTAAAGTCTCCAAATCTTGCATGTCTCACCCTCCCATAACTGATTGACATCCTCTCATTTGTGCCCCAAAGAGGTCTAGAAGCAATCCTTCCGCAATCAAGATAGTTTCAACTTGGGCAAGCGCTTCGGCCACCATCTCGTCAAGCGTGTTTTTGATCCCCGCCCGCCAGCGGCGCCTTGTTGGCTCCGAAGTTCCATTCAAATCCCAGGTGTTCATGTCGTAGAAGATGTCGGGCAGAACAATCAGGTCATCGGCAAGCGCCTCTGCCTTCTTCCGCTCAGCCTGACCAGCCGCCAGCGCAGCATTGACTAGGTTGTTGCGACGCCACTCTGGCGCGTTCAGCGGAATCTCCACCGACACGGAGCGCGGGCCTTTCCGGCGAGCCCCTTTCAACTTAGGCACAGCCCAGGCCGTGACCGCCTTGTAGATGAACAGCTGCGGCGCTGGGCTGGCGATCAGTGGCGCAATGGACGAGATGCCCTGCAGCTTCTTCCCCTTGCTGGTGGCATACTTGGCATTAAGCGCCTGCCAGTGCCGAGGAATCAACAAGTGGTGCAGTCGAGCGGACAGCCAGTAGTCCACCTGAGCCCGATCAAAACCACCCGACTGCCCTCCGAGTGAAGCCAGGCAACCGCCCTCTTCCTCTGCCGCTTTGTAGAGCTTCTGCCAGGCCTGCCCCTTCGCGGCGCCCTTTTCACCAGCCGCCAAAGCCGCCACCACTGCACCCGATACGCTGTTGTAGATCATGTCCTTCCCCCTCAATCACCGGTGTAGTTGGTGCCTCCGGCGCCGCGCCGGTTGCTTCCCTGATATGTCCCCTCAGGCCCGGATGCTTGAGGGTTCTTCAATTGCTCGATCTGCCGGAGCGCTGCCCGAAGCCGCATGCTGAGCTGGGTCACCAGCTCATCCAGGGCCAGGGCATCACCAGTTGCAGCCGCCACCCACCCCGAGGCGTTGCAGTAGTCGCATGGCAGTTCGTGAAACACGCCCTGAGTGACCGCTCTCCCACGGCACAAAGGGCATTCATCCAAATCAATTACGGCCTTCTTGAAAGCCGGGCCGTGGCTCTTCCTCATGCGTTGGACGCCTTGACCCAGCGCCGCACCGACAGCTCGCACCCCATCTTCAAACAGACCCCGTTGGCCATTCCCCGATGGGTTGCCCGACGCCTACAGCCGCAGTTGCAGCGCCGCCGTGACTTCGAATCAACCTGTTCTGATAGCAGATTTGTCCAGGCAGCCCGCCGACAAGACCCCATCCCTCCATCCCGCTGCGCATTGCCGCCGAGCGGGCCGCTGGAGACATCGTGTTCAAGTCGGTCATGGCCGGCCTAGGGTACTTTCCAGTCATTTCGAATCCTCGCTAATTACAAATTCGGCAAGGTGGCTGGAAGCCTTGTGTTCCGTTGGCTCGCTCGAATTCTGTGAAATTTCGGATAAGGCCTTGGTAAGGCCGTGAATGGCACCAAAGCCGATGCCGTCTAACCAGGTGTGCCACTTCTCCAGGGCTGCCCGGCGCTGCTGCATGGCCTGGGTGTGGATGTAGGTGCTGGCGATCTTCCCGAGCGTGTGGTTCAGCAACATCTCGCCGATGTGGCCGTCGATGCCGAGGTCAGTCCAGGCGGTACGGGATACCTTGCGCAGGTCGTGGCTGGTCCACTCGCCCTGCCCCATGGCGGCCTTCCCGAACGGTGCCTTGCGGTCAGCTTTGGCCGGAGCCACCTGCTCACCGCTGGGGGGGCATGTATTTTCTTCCGAAGGAAGAAATACATAGGGGGTTAGATTCTTAGAATAAAGAAGGGAGTCGGCGGTTTTGGTCTGTTTCGACTCTGATCCGATTCGGACCACTTCAGCCGAGTCGGCTGTTTTGGTCTGTTTCGGCTCAACGTAGATCCACTCCTTCGGGTCATTCACACCGATGTCACCCCGAGCACCACCCTCGCGGAAAAGGACACGCCGACGCAGCAGACTGGAGACCGCCTTGGAGACCGTGTCGGGATGAACGTTGATGGCTTTCGCGATATCAATAGCAGGGATGCGTTGAGCGCCTGCCGCGCCATAGATGCGGCCGCCCAGCTCAACACCGCATTCCTGCGTGGTGGTGACTTGGTAGCCGAGGTTCTCGGCGAAAGCTCGGTGACATTGGGCGAGTTCCTGGTCACCTATGAGCGAGACGTACTCCCGCCTCGCGAGCTAGCAAAAGCAACGCTTGATCTATACGCCGTCAGGTTCAAGCAAATCCGGGCAGAGTTCGCCGAGCGACCAATAGACCAGATCACCATCAGGATGATTGCTGAGTTCCTTGAGCCGCTAACCCCGCGAGCAAGCAACCAGGCGCGGGCAATTCTGATCGACCTATTCAACCACGCAGCCGCGAAAGGCCTTTGCCCAGATAACCCTGCTGCCAACACAATCCCAAGAATCGAGAAGAAGCAGCGTAAGCGGCACACGCTAGAAGGTCTTAAAGCAATCCGCGATAAGTCCCCGCGCTGGCTGAAAAACGCCATCGATCTTGCACTCATTACTGCGCAGCGACGTGGCGACATCCTCGATATGAAATTCGAAGACGTGCGTGACGGTTATCTGTATGTGGTGCAGAACAAAACGGAGAAGGCTTCGGACGCTGGATGGCTGAAGATCAAAGTTACCGATCAATTGGGCGAAGTGCTGAGCCGTTGCCGGGACGACATTCTGTCACCGTACTTGGTGCATCGGCGCCCGGAACGTAAGAAGAAACGTGAAGGGAAAGATCATTGGACAAAGGTTGATGAGAGGTTTCTCACCCGAGCCTTCAAAGATGCGAGGGATGCCGCCGGCTGCTACAGCGACCTCAAAGAAGAGGAGATGCCGGGGTTTCATGAAGTGCGCGCCCTCTCCCTTCATCTGTACAAGCGGGCTGGGAAAGATGGGCAGAAGATCGCCGGGCACACAACTGAAGGTATGACCAGAAACTACCAGAAAGGACACGAAGATGTGGTGTGGTCTGAGGTCGAAGCAGACCTGGATATCGGCGAAATCGCCGGATAGTTTTGCGCCCATTTTGCGCGAGTTTTGCGCGGGGCCGCCCATAAAAAAATCCAAGGACCGCTAAGTCCTTGGATTTCTTGGAGTATTTTGGTCGGGACGGAGTGATTCGAACACTCGACCCCTTGCACCCCATGCATGCCGAGCCTGCGTAACGGCATGAAAACACAGGATTTCCGGCCCTGCTTTCGCTGCAACGAGGCTTCACGGGTACGGACGCATCCCAACGATGTCACTTCAAAAGTCACTGGCCCTGGCCAGCCCGCCCGCGGTGTTCTGCCGACCATTTCCCTTCCTTTATATGACTCCTCACAGATCGGAACCATCCAGAGCCCACAGCCTGGCCGACTCAACGATCTCCAGCATGTCGACCAGGTCGCAGGCATCGACCTCTCGCCTCCGGCGCGCAGCATAGGCCATCTCATCGAGTACTGCTGCGCGCCCATCCGGATCCGTGACCAGGGCACCCTGGTCGTTCAGTTCGGCCAGCCAGGCCGGCGGCAGACTAGTTGCCATACGACCCCTCCGCCCGGCACCACCAGGACTGCGCGTAGAGCACGCCGTCGACCTCCTCCACGCCATTGATGTTCATGCCGAGCTGGGCCATGCCGTTGACCTTGGCATCGAGCAGGCGCGGGATGATGTCTCCGCTCGGCGTCGGGTTGAAAACCCATGCCTGGGTAGCCACCCGGCCAAGCACCTCGGAGTGATGCTCACCGATATGGATGTCAGCTTTCAGGGGTTTTACCTTGCGAAGCTGGTCCGCAGGGATTGCCACGCCGCGTACTCGGCGACGAACAACGAGGAAGTACATAGCTCACCGACACCAATACTGTATATAGATACAGTATCGTATACATCGGTGCGTTTTCGGGCAAATGTCGATCAGCGGCTTAATGCATAGGCGGTAGATCCTTGCCGCGAGCTTTCGCAATCACTCGCGCTTGGTAGTCGGAAACAGCCTCAAACAGGGACTCCGCCAGCAGACGCAGACGCTCAACCTCCTCGGCCGGCGCGCCCCTGTCCTGGGCTCCGTGGTAGTCCTTCATCGCCTCGATGGCCTGACGGATCAGCGGCTCGCCTGCCTCGACCATCCCTATAAAACTGCGCTTACCCACGGTACTGCTCCGATCAATAAACCAGCGCATTATAGGACGCCTCGCAGAGCTGCCCTGCTATTCGGGCACGGTCATAAACTTTCGCCAGCACTCCCGCTCGTTCATCAGCCCGTGCGAGCAGGTCGGAGAGCACCATGGCGGCGCGGGTGGCTGCGGACTTTCTGAGCCCAAATCGGGCTTAACGCTCCCAGCGACTTCGCTATGCATGTCACCTATCAGCCGCTGCCGAAAGACAGGCAAATTTGCCAGCGTTGCAAAACTCCCCCTCCAGGAAGCGCATGGTCTTAGCTACACTCCCATCGTTGTATCTGGCCCCATGATGGATTGGGCGCATTTTCTCTGCAGAGCTTACATTACGTGGCTTACGGCTTGACTCGCTTGGGCGTACCATTTTTGTACTCTCAAACTTCCGCAAAGGCTTAAGCGCCCCTTTCTAATTACCCTTATCACGGCGACAGGCCGTCGACGAGATGGCCAAAAGTCTCAAGTGAAGTAAGCCCTCATGCAATTGCACGCCGTGCTGTTCCCGGTGAAGCCATATGCCTAGTACTAAGCGTACCCCGCAAGGCTTCTGCACTTGGTGTTAATGCAGGGCGTCGATGCGCCATAAGCAAAGAGCCAAGTTGGATTGGCAAGTTGCACACACGATGTACGCAAGGGCCGCAGCGGGACTCCACGGCTTTATCACGAATTGCGGGAAACAGAGCTGTCATGCAATCGCCAAACAGTTGCGGCCTCATTGAAACGACAAGGGAGTCTCCGATCAATTCAACACGCGGCAGCCGTTCTGTGCTGAATTGATCGGAGAATTCCTAAAGCCTTGGCTTTAATCTAATTGGCGTCTGAAAAATAGGCCGGCGGCGTAAAAGCGCTGCTCATGCGCGCCCAGAGCAGCTGTTCGGAGCTTCCTTAATCGCGCGCAAAGCGATGGAATAAAACCGAGGGAAAACTAGAGAGCAAAATAAATAAAAATCAATCAACAGCAACATCGTAAAACCCCTCGACTTCCCTGTCTCGGCGCCTCTATCCTCACCACACCAAGCATAATGGCATATTGACACATTTGCCACCGAAATGTATGATTAACAACAGTTATTCCAACCAGCAGGAAGAGTGAAGTTGCGCAATAAATTGAAGTACACTTTAGGGGCTAAACTTTTTATTCTATTTCTATTTTTAGCTCTAGCGGCAAGCCTAGGCTTCCTTTACTACATTATTATGGAGCAGTAAAAGATGCAAGGAAGCGACGAAATTTCAATTGTAGATATCTATAAATTTATCTCATCGCAAGCCAGAGTAATCGTGGCAACTTTTATCTTAATCACAATAGCTGGGCTGGCATACACGATAACCAGACCAACGCTATATCAGAGTACTTCCATCGTAACAATTGGCAAAAGCTTAAGCTTATACACAAACACTCTCACACCGCTGGAGAGTCCAGAGCAAACATCTTACAAGTACTCAGGAACCTCCACTGTAAGTCCAGTAAAAAATACGAACATTGTGGAGGTCGCGTCAATCTCTACAGATCGGGAAAAATCGATTGAAAATGTCCAGAACACGATAAAAAAAATAGCAGAAGATCAAGGCAGGCTATATCAGGACCAAGAACAAAAATTTATCAAATACATCGAGCTGTTAAACATCTCAGATGCGTCAACAGCAGAAGTCTTAGGCGTCTTGCAAACCGCCTCAGAAACTTCGAGCACATACTCATCAGAAATAGTAACTACAGTCCTTCCCTACTCGGGAAAATTCACATCAAACTTAATAATCACCATCTTGGCTTCAATCTCGCTAGCACTTAGCACTGGAGCAATAAAAGAGCTATTTAAGCGAGCGCATGAAAAAAAATAGCTACCCTTCCGCCTCAGAGCCAAACACTTCAGATTATGCAAAAAAACAACAGTGAAGTATAGCAGAGCCCTAAATTAAATATCGACTTTAAAACCTCAGAGGAGGCGCTGAAAATTCATCTTTTCGCGCTAGTAGCTGTTTTTAAGCCGGTGTTTAAGCCCGCCGGCACTATTCCTGTCGTTCTGACGCAGGCTTCAGCCACGCCTTGCTGATTGGTGCGTCGTTGAGATCGTTCAGCACCTCAACTGGTGCGGGCTGGGGACGCATGAAGTAAAGAGCAGCGCCACAGCGAAGACCTAAACATAGCACTCATGAGCGGGAAAAAGCGGAATCAAGCGATCGGCCAGGCCGCGCTTACCGCCCATCCAAGGAATGATTGGGTTAGTCAATTTGCAAACCTTTACTGTATGGATAAACAGGTGCTAGGCTCGCCGTGCTTTGTGCACAGAGCGGGAGCCTTGGCTGGGCTTGCAGGTATGGTCTGCGGGTTCGGCGGTCAGCAGGGATGTTGACGCATCCCCGGTGGCCGCTCTCTTTGCATGAAGCCTTCGAATTTATTCCCGGGCGCTCACCGCCGCCCGCTTTGCGACTAGGGCGTCGTACTCTCGCTCGCACTGCTCGCCAGCTATTCGGGCACGGTCATAAGCTTTCGCCAGTTCTCCCGCTCGTTCATCAGCCCGTGCGAGCAGGTCGGAGAGCACCATGGCGGCGCGGGTGGCTGCCTGGCCTCGGGCGACAGCGGCGGTATCCGTGCCGGGGCAACTGACGATGGCAGCGAGATTGGCTGCGTCGCCGCGCATCCGCTGGCCAGCAGCATCGGCAGCAGCAGCGCCAACATCAGCCACCTGGTGTTCTTCTCTTGCATGGGCTCTTGCCTCCTCTTGCGCCGTGGCGCGTCGCTGTTCTTCCGCGCGGGCGCCGCGTTCGCCTAGCACCTCGGCCAGCCGGTCGCCGCTATCTCGTTGTGCTGATACCAAGCCGGATTCGGCCCGCTCTACCGATCGCCCGTGCTGATAGGCGCCCCAGTAGGACGCCAGCACCAGCGCAAGCAGTCCCAGTCTGATCACAAGGATCTTCACACCAACGCCCTCAGCACGCCTTCATCGATCACAGCAGCGTCGTACGGGTTGCCGCCGTTCTCATGAATGATGATGCTGATGACCATCCCGCGCAGCGTGGCCAGGTTCTTGATGTTGATCGGGTCGGCGATGCCTACACCAAGACGTTTGGCCACAGCCGCGGCATAGGCCTTGGTGTCGTTCTCGTTGGCAGGCGCCCAGCGGTGGATCGTTTCCAGCACGGTATCGATGCCCTTCCCGCCCACTCCAGACATGCCGTCCTTGCCCCGGTAGTTGATGAGCAGCTTGCCCAGGGCGCGGATGCCGTTCTCTGGCGTGTCGAAGCGGGCAAAGCGAGGCTTGGGCACTCCGACCTCCAAGCCCAGCTGGCCCTGCCAGGCGTTACGCGGGTTGAAGTCGATATTGCCGGGGTTGTTGTTCCGGACGCCGCGGGGAATGGTCATGGGTTCTCTCCAGGCAAAAAAAATACCGCCAGATGGCGGTCGGTGGGGTCTAGGTGAATCAGGCCGGCGGAGCGGGCCAGTCGATGCTGGTGGGGTAGCCTTCCTGCTCGGGCAGCCTAATCAAGGTCAGGCGGTACCGCTTCCACTCCCTCAGTAACGCGACCTCCGCCTCAGTTGCCTCCTCAAGCTCGACAGCGTCTTGCAGAGGAGCGATGACGGCGTCAGCGACGGCGCGGCGCTGGGCGAGATCGGCAGTTACCGTGGCGAGCAGTTGATCGGCGGCAGCCTGGGCCTTGGCCTCGGCTGTGATCGCTTGCGACCAATCGATTACGCCATCAGTCGAAGCGAGACGCTCGCCCAGCTCCAGGCCCGGAAGCTGCACTTGGCCGTCGGCTGGGTAGAGGTCAACCGGAAAGCGCGCGGCCTGGGGCGCATCGGCGGAGTGCGGCAACATGAGTGTCAGCACCAAATCGCCATTTATGCGCTCGACCGGGCCGGCCACAAATTCACACCCCACGGCTTCGGCAGGCAGGGTAGCGCCATCAGCCAAACGTGAGAAATCCAGCACCATACCGTTGATTTCCAGTCTTTCCCCGGCTTTGAAAACCGCAAGTTGCAGGTCAGACCGGACTGGAGAAAGTTTGATGATCATCAGAACCACCTTCCTTTAGCGGTGACTCCCACGGTCACTTTCGATGCGGATGTGAAGTTGTTAGACGTGCCTGGAGATTTCCAAACCCGTGGAGAAGCCGAGGCATATCCGACAACTGCAACCTGCGCCGACAGTTCAGCCGATGTGACTGGCGTGATATCAGCAGCGGCTGGCTGCATTACAGTTACCTCGACCACCGGCACATACGTCGCCGAGGAGAAAGCTTTCGGGTACGTCCAAGGCCCTACAAGCAAATTAGCCAGGGAGTAAGTGCACTCGACTCTCGCGAAGCATTCCAGTGTGCCGTCCGCATATGCGGTGTACTCGCCATTCGCATTGCTACCACGCTCATAGATCGCGCCCGTAGGCGTGCCCCCGCTCTGGCTTACCGTGCCCACAATGTCAGCCACGGCAGCCTTTTTCAGACCCAGACCTGTGCGGGCATCTGCCTGGGTCGTTCCGCCTGTACCACCCTTGGATACCGGCAACACGTTCTCGGTCGAGACGGCACCCAAGCCCGCCAACGTTGCCCCCCATTGCTGGACAATCGCGTTAATGGCGTCCCGGAGACTTTTGTCGTACCCCTGCACCGGTACCACAGCGTACGCACCACCACTCACCGTCGAACCTTTATAGGCTGGCAGAATGCTCAGCACCGTGGCGCTGGCAATGTTCGTTACTTCGTACCAATTCCCATCAGGGCCTAAGAAAGCATCACCCACACGGGCGTTTGCAGAAAAGCTGGTGCCGGTACCGGTCACCGTATTTTGGCCAGCCGCGATCGCCACGGTGCCAGTTCTGTACCAGGGCATGGATTGCTCCAACGATTAATTGAAAGGGAACGGCAAGTTGTCCGTTTTGATAATTAGGGCTTCTGGGTACTTATCCGTCGGGATGCCGTAGTAGTTGTTGTAAGTGACTGGCGCTCCCCAATACATCGTGGTCCTGGCGGCATCGCACGACATGAAGTAGATGCCGCCAGAAGCCCCATATGCCCCGTCCATATGGGCTTGCTGGTTGCTGTATGCGGGAAACGGGCTGCCGGGCGCCGACATTCCATCCATGCGCCCCTGGCCGAACGATCTGGAGAATGTCGTAGCTGCTGCGAACTCTCCCGAGCCAACCGAGATAAACACGCGAGCCACGCAGTAATAAGGACCAGAGTTGATGAAACGCGTTGCGAGCTTAGTCGCGCCAGCGAACGGAACGCCGTAATTGGCCGTCCCATTGACGACCGTTGGCGTGGGTGGGGCTGGGGCTGAGACCGTGGCCACGATGTTGAGCGGGTACTGCAACGAGTTGAAGGTCAGCGTGCCCGCTTCGTCGTAGCACTTCAGGCCAGCACCACTCAGCGTGTCCCGCATCGTGTCGAAGTAGTAATACTTCGTCGAAGGACTCGCGCCGATGTAGTAGAAGGTCGTGGTGTCGCCCGAGCGAGAAGACCCGCAGGAGATACCCGAGCCGACGATAAAGACAATCGGCGCCACTGCGCCTGTAACGCTGAACCCATGGATGGCATCGGTAATGGACGACTCGGCATAGCTGCTACCCTGGTTGGGCGGCAGGTTCGCCGACCTGTAGTCCAGGCGTGGCCAATTGACCAACAGTGTCATGTACCCACTTTTCAGCAGGCCATAGGTGATTTTCTCCGTGTCGAACAGAAGGCTGCCGTCCTCCTTGAAGACCTTCAAACCTGCTGACATTTAGTGATATCCGTAATGAATGCGGCAGTTCAGCGAATAGAACCCCCAGCCGCCGGCGTAGGAGTACTGCCAGGCTAAGGTCGCGCTGGAGGCCCCGACGGTCAGGGTCACCCCTGGGCGCTTTCCCAGATACTTGTTCTGCGCCGACAGCTCGGTGATGGCGTAGAACAGCTCCTTGCCGGCTGGAGGCAAAGGGATCGAGAGCGACCCATTGGCCGCTCCCGTGTCCACATACCCCATCATCTGGCTGATCGAGCTCGTCATGTCGAGGAGCACCAAGCCGTTAGGGTCATAGACCTTCAGGCCAGTGCTCATACGTTCACTCCGAGGTCAATCGCCAGGTTGCCGTTGGCATGGAATATCCGCAGGCGCTGGTTATTCAGGAGCAAGCGCCCCTGCCCTGCGACTGTCCCGTTGATTTCAAAGGTGCCGGACTTGTTAAGGATCCAGCCCTGCTGGCCCGCCACATAGTTGGTTGAGCTGATGTAGCTGCCGATCTTGGCGTTGGTGATCGTGCCGTCGGCGATGAATGCCTCGTTCATGAACACCTGTCCACCCTGCACGGCGAACGGCGACGAGAGCGTGCCGTTGATACCGTTGACCACAGCGAAACGGTCAGCCGACACCAGGAACTGACTCTGCAACCCGGCCGGCCCGTTCTCGATGCCAAGACCAATGCCTGCCGCCACATACTGGCCCTGAGCGTTGAGCTGCATCTTGACCGCCCACATCGTGCTGGCCTTGCCATCCGCCGTGGCTTGGGCCTGGCTGACGGTCTGCACAGCAGCATTCGTCTGGCCTATCGACGCTTCGAGTGTCTCGGTCTTCCGGACAATTGCCTCTTCCCGCGTAGCCGTTGCTTTCACCTCAGCAGCAAAGGCAGCGGTCGAGTTCCACTGGTTGATCGCCGCGGCAAGGTCGCCTTCGACACTGTCGTCGCGATAAGACGCCCTGAGCACCTGCTGGCTTTCGGCCGCCACAGTGACTTTGCCATCGACCTCGGCGATTTTGGTCGTGTTGGTGCTGACCTGCTGAGCGAGGCCATTGGCCGTGGTAACCGACTGACCGACGTCTATCCAATAGGTCACGTTTGGCGGTGCGTTTGCTCCAGAAGCGTTGGCAGGGACAGCAATCTTGGCCTGATAGATGCGGCCATCCTCGACCACCATCTGGTCCTTCGTATAGGCCAAGCCCTTGTCGTAAGCCTTCAACCCGTCAAGGGCATCAATCTGATCTTGAAGACCTTCGATCTTGTCCTTGAGCTCTTGGCCAAGCATGGACTCGTCAATTTCGCCGCTGATCAGGTCGAGGATGGGGCCTGCATCCGACCCAGACTGACCAAGCACGCCACTACCCACCGGGTACCAAGGGCCGATGTTTCCGGTTCTATCCACCAGGCGAGCCCAGAAGAACAGCGACACACCAGCAGCCAAGCCCTGCATGACGTACTCAGTTTGCGGGTAAGCCAGATCCGCCAGCTTGATCGCTGCCCCCAGGTCGTTCGACTGGCTGTACCAGATTTCCGTGCGCTGGGTGTCCTCGGCACCTGGTGGAATGCCCCATTTGAGCGAGATGCTGAAAAGCAGAGAGGTGGCTGTGAGGAAGGTTACCGAGGGCGGTAGGCCTTCCTTGCCCTTCAGTTCGGTCAAGCTGGAGTCTCGCCAAATCGACGCGATGTCGAACGAGCTGACGGCTCGAACCCTGGCCAAGTAGGCGCCAGCGTAAATGCCAACCACATCAACCGAGGTGGTGCCGGTGCGCTGCAGGCGGACCCAGTTGCCGTCATCCTTGCGCCATTCGACGTCATAGGCCACGGCGCCCTGCACTGCGGGCCAGCTGATGGTCATGGTGCTGACGGCAATGCCCTGATCCACTGCGTAAGCCGAGGTCAGCGTGACGCTGGCCGGCGGTTGCACAGTGGTCACCGGAATGACGCTGATCGGTCGCTCTTCCAGCTTGGCACCGGTATCGATCGCAGCAAACTTGCTGGGGTTGAACTCCAACGCCGTGATTTCGTATTCCCCTTCCTGGGTGCGCGCTGTCTTCAGCACGCGGAAGAGTTGCACCGCCAGGTCGTCGTAGTCGATGGCCCATTGCAGCTCCGGCTCAGGCTGAACGCTGTAGGCCACGGTCACCGTGACGGCACGGCCACTGACCGACTGGACCGTCCGGGCCTGGGCGGTCCCGTTCGGCAGGTTCAGGATCAACCGGTCGCCAGCCTTGATCGGCGTGTCACGGTCCAGAGTCACGACCCGTCCCGCTGCTGCCGAGATCCGGCCGCCATTCGGCCGCCCCGCTACCAGCTCATCTGCCACCGGGATGACGTAGCCAGGAAGCGGGATACGACCCTCCATGCCCGTCTTGAAGGTGACGGTGCGGTCCTGGCTGTTGCTCAGCAGTGCCCACTTGCCGCGACGCTGGGCTTCGGATGCACGGGTGCAACCGATGGCCGAGATCTCGATGGGTCGGTCGCGGTACCGGCGCTGCAGCGCCAAGTCGGTGACAGGGATAACGTCGGTGTCGTAGTTGTTGGCCGGGTTGTCGTAGCTGACCAGGGCGCGGCTGTAGTGGGTGTTGCGCTCGGCGCCACCATAGTCAAAATTACCGTCGATGACATTTGAGCGAGTGAAGACATAGTCGATGTCCTGCGCACGCGGCATGTCCGCCTGCATGAACAGCGAGCCGTGAGCCCAATACACCATGCCGCGATAGATCGCCGACAGGTCGCGCAGCAGTGTCCAAGCCTCGGCACGGCCCTGCAGGTTCATGTCACACAGGAATCGCGGCTCCAGGCCGCCGCGCCCATCCGACACCAACTGGTCGCAGTATTGGGCGATCCTGTACATCTCCCACTTGTCGACCATCCACGACTTGATGCGCTTACCCAGGCCGAAACGGTCTTCAACGCACAGGCCATAGGTCACGAATGCCGGGTTGTTGGTCCAGGCCTGCTTGAAAGTGCCGTCCCACACACCGGTATAGGTGCGGGTATCTGGATCGTAGTTCGAAGGCACTGGCCAGCGCTTAGCCCGACAGTCGACGGTCACCGTCGGAATGTTCTGGAACTGCTGAGCGTCAAACTCGATGTAGAGCAGAGCAGTATTCGGATAGCGCAGCTTCTCGTCGATGATCTCCGTGTAGCCAGCGATATTCATCGTGTCGGCGATGGTTCCGCTGTTCGCGTTCGGAGTGATGCGACGGACGCGCATCATCCAGCCGGTGGTTGCCTCAGGCAGGTCCACTCGCACGGAACGCTGGTAGCCACTGGTGGTTTTCCCACTCACCGCGCCTCGATGCGACTCAACGTAAGCGCCGCCATCGGTGGCGATGTCGATCGCATATTCGATCCGGTAGCCGTTCGTGTTGCCCTCGCTATCCTGTTTGGCCAGGCGCGGCCAACTGAAGCGCAGGCGCACGGCGGACAGTTGAATATTGCTCAAGGCTCGCGCCCATGGGCTGTCGCTGCGCAGCTCAACGCCAACCGTGGTTTCGTTCTCTACGGCCGGGATGCCCTGGATGTAGCTCTGATCAATGCTTCCGGGGCGCCACTCCCACTTCACGCCCGGAAAGTTGACGTTGCCGCTGGCATCCACAATCGGGGTGTTATCGAGGTAGATATCACGGGCGGTCGGGGTCCCGTCGAACTCCCCCTCGCCTACGGCGAGTAGGATCTTGGCGATGTTCGTCGACTGAAGGCTGTCCGGCGCCTCGACAGGGGTCTTCGGCTTGCTTTCTCCGCCTTTGGCGCCGGCGATGTTCAGGTGAGCTGCTGCGCCCATGCTTTCCTCCAGGCATTAAAAAGCCGCCCGGAGGCGGCTTGGTCGCTGCGTTAAATCAGGTTTGGTCTTCGGCGTAGATGGAAGCCGAAATGATCGCCCCGCCCCAGCGGCGCTTGCCGATGCAAATAGGGACAGGGTTGCCGCTGGCAATGGTGTTCTTGGCTGATCCGAAGGCGTAGGAAGGCAGGTTTTCTGGCGCAGCGCTCTGGGATAGGCCCTTGGCCTGGGGGCTGAGCATCTGGATGACGCCACCGGCTACAAGGGCAATACCTATCTGCAAGGTTGGTGCACCGAAAAAGCTGGCCGCAATCAAAACGGCCCCTACTATCGTCTGGAGTACTCCGCCGCGCTTGCTCCCTTCCACCACGGGAACTATGCGCACCTCCCGAGTACCGCAGCGCCCCATATCATCCATGCCAGCGTTCTTTCGATTTCGGAAAATGGCAAACCGCATTCCCAGCCCATTGAGCCGCTTTACCTCATCCTCGAACCCATCAAGCGTTGCCTTAAGGGCGCTGAATGCTTCAAAGGTCGTTCCCTTCTCTAACATTCTGCGATGCACTCGCCCGAATTTCTGAGCGAGAGATCCAGAGAGCTTAATAACTGTCATCGGCTCGTAGTACGCAGCTAATGCGGCCATCGTGATTCCTCAGGCATTAAAAAACCGCCCGAAGGCGGCTGTTTAAAACGTAGTTGGTTTAACACTCACATCGCCATTTGCGGATGTGTGCACTCGATATTTTTTTGTCTGCCCAGGCTTGATCAGCGCCTCTGCTTCTAGGCGTTCTGAGTTCAGTCCACAGAGGCCTTTGCCATCAAGAGCAGCACCGACCATCCACTCCCCGGCTGGCACGTTGAAATGAGCTTTTTCTTTCGGATTTAGCCGAGCCACTGGCTTACCGTTGAGGTAGACGGTTGCAAAGCATCCACCACCTGGAAACCCGCTATCCCGCGTCACAATTATCGTCCCGCCTTCGGCTACTTCAGCTTGGTAAGCGGTGACCCTATTTCCCGGTGCGCTCTCAGCTTCGCCCTCAGGAACTGGCGATGTAGCGCAACCAACCAGCATCGCCAGGCTTGCGGCGACGATCAGAATTCGCATGTGATCCCTCCTTGAAATCCGGGACTGTAGCAGCCGACCTGGCCAGGTATCCAGCGTGGATGGAAAGCCAGTAACGCGCCATCATTGCGCCATAGTAGCTTTGCCCCTCCAATGAACCGCCCCGGCCATCGCCGGAAAGCCCATGGACTGGGGCATCAAAGAACTAGGAGTCTGACATGAGTAAAGCTCAAATGCTTTTTCCCTACTTGCTGATCACCAAGCACAAAGACGTGGGCGTAATAGCCAGTGCCGTTGGTGAAGGCGGTCTTTTTCAGCACAATGATGGCGATCTATACTCGTTCCTGACCACCAAAAGCTTCGATCAACTAAAAGCTGAATTTGACAAGCCAGGAAAAGAGTACGCTTTGATATTGGTCGAGCAGTATTCCTACAATAGCGCTGGCGGCCAGCTTGCAAGGGTCCTCGACCACATCAGGTAACGCGCTGACTACTCCCTGTAAATAGCAGCTGTCCGTTTACGACTTCAACTTTCCCACCCTCCCCTAGCCGGTATGGGCCGCTCAGAACGTATTCTGCTCGCCCATCTTGTACGTCAAGCTCAGCGGGAGGGCGATCAGGTTGATTACTGCAACGACGGCACCACTGAATGGCTGGATTGTACGGATCGCTGTTATTCATACTCCTCCTGCGGCTTGGCCGCTTTACTTAGCGTCCCGATGACGCAACACAAGACGCGTCCGGTCGAGCCATGGCCCGCCGAACACAATGATTTCTGATGGCCTGCCAAGCAGGTGATGCAGCATGAATGGGCCTGGTCCGAAGATTTCCGCCGCTTCCCCCGGCAGCTGAGCGACGGCGCCCAGGTAAATGCCAGCGTGATTCGGGTGCGCGGTGCGCCCAACGGCCATGACGATCATGTCGCCGCGTTGCGGCTGGCTGACCTGGTAGAAGCCCGCCGCCTCATAGGCCTGCTCGTAAAGGCTCGGGCCGTCCGCCTGCTCCCACCAGCCCTCTTCTCGGGTGTAGGACGGGAAAGCCAGGCCCCACTCACGCTGGTACCAGTCCGCGCAGACCTGCCAGCAGTCCCAAGCGCCGTGCACGAACGGCCGCCCGAGCAGCGGTGCGTGACCGGTGGGCGTAACGGTGCGCAGGTCACCCTCCGGCCACGACAGGATGTACCAGGGCAGCGCCGTGGCCTCGCACATCGCCAGATCGCGGGACGAAGGCCTGCTGGTGGCATCTGGATGCGAGTGCACGATGCCGATCACCTCACCCTGGTCTTCTGCAGCCGCGTACTGCTCCGGTGAGATCCGGAACTCCTCTGTAGGATCGGTAGCGGTGTTGTCGCACGGGATGTACCGCTGGGCGCGTCCCACGGCGATGAGCAGACCGCAGCACTCGCGCGGATACTCAGCCGCTGCGTGCGCTTGCACGGCGGCGAGGATGTGTTTGCGCATGGTCAACTCCGGGCAATCAGTGAAACAGCCGGGAAGCCTCCGAAAGGCAATTGGTTGCCCTGGCCGTGGCGGACAGTGCAGCCAGAGTCCAAACAGCCATTGCACTGGTCCTTGGCCGGGTCATCCGTCGGGTTGCCGTCCAAGTCGTAGTAGGGGCCGGTGTATCCGCAGTTCGGACCACGGTAGCCAGCGGTCATTGCCCAGTGACATAGCTGGGTCATCTGTCGGCCAATGGACTCGCCGCCAACATCGCCAGGACTAGCCAGCTCCCAAGCGACCGTGGTGCCGTTCTCCGACACCTTCTGGTCGATGTACCAGACCTCAATGGCTTCCTCGGTCGGGTCGGCCTCCTGGTTGCCTGCCGGAAAGTTCACCGCATCCAGGTACCGCGCCATCGTGTGACGCATGGTTAGCTTGAACTCGAGCAGGTTGTCGAAGGCCAGGCACAGGGCTGTGATCCGGCCGTTGACGTTGCCGACGGTCAGCGTGGGGCGCACGGCCGTACCGTCCGAGTTCGCTTCGATGCCCTCGATCTGCATGGGCCAGGCGCCATACTCGTTGCCCTGCCACCAGATGGACTTGGCCGGCAGTTGATCGGCATTTACGCCGGCGGCGGCCAGCTCCTCTGGCGTGTGCGGTATTGCATGCCCGTGAAACCGCAGAATATCGGCACCGAAGTCCGAGCCATCCAGCTCAAACAGCAGTACCTCGCTGCCAGGCTCCAGGGTCTGGATGTCCTTGATCAGTGACATGCGACGTCCTTATGGGTGGAATGCCCGCTCAAAGGTTGCGGAGACCTTGAACCGACCGCCACCCACGGGCGTGGGCTTCGGATCGGTGCAGGTAAACAGGCCCAAATCACCGAGCGGAGTGGACCACAGAAAGGCCTTCGCGCCGCCGTGCCGATCGAAGAACTCCATGACCTTGCGGACCTGTGCCTTCGTGCCGGTTACGGTGATCGGGTAGCTGTCTTCCTTGTTGTTGGGGCCGTCGCCCACCACCTGCCGGTACCCGCCGCCGAACTTGGACTCCCGGACCCGGTAAGTGATGTCCGGCGTTTCGCCGCGCTGCGTCGGCCAGCTGAACGTCTCGATGGCCATCAGCGCCCTCCTTTAGTGTTCCGATAGCTCACCCCGCCGGGTCGCCACGAATCGGCAACAGCCTTCTCGGCAGCGAGCTGCATCTGCTTCTGCATGTTTTGCTGGAGGAGCGTTAGGTCGAGCTCCATGCCTTCGTCACTACGATCTACGACGGCCACGTTGACCGGTGCCGACACGCTTATCATCGTTCCCGAAGTGCTCGTGGTAGCGAGGGGTGAAGCGGGCCCAGGGCCGAGCGGGGTGATGGTGCCGCCCTGCTCCCCCATCATCAGATAGGTCTTGCCTCCCTGGCTCAGCAGTTCAGGCCCCAATTCGTTTACCTGGTAGAGCGAGTTCGCCGCTACCGGACCGCCGGCTGCGCGCTGACCAGAGACGAAGTTGTCCATGATCTGGGGGGTGTACCCGGCCTGGGTCGATCCTGCGGACGTGGTTCCGCTGCCGAACCACGCAGAAACAGCCGTGCTACCCCAGCTAACCAGGCTGCCCAGGAGACCCGAGGCAGCGCGTTGGGTTTCGATCCGGACCATGTCAGTAAGGATCGACTTGGTGAAGTCAGTGAACGATAACTTGCCAGTCATGGCGAAGTTTACGATCGCATCCTCCATCGAGCTGAAGGCGTTGGTGAACAGGGACTTCGTCTGCCCGGCGACATCCCGTGCCTGGTCCAGGTAATTCTGAAAGGCTGACGATGCCCCCTTACGCCAGTCGCCCTGTGCGGCCGTCATCTGGTCGTAGTTGGCGATGGTGGTTTCCTGCAGGTCCTTCTCGGTCTTGCGCAGCGCTGCCAGCTTCTGGTTGTACTCATCGAGGCTCATGCCGCGGGAGCCGTCACCGTACTGATTGGCAAGGTCCAGGCGCTGTTGGTTCATCCGGTCGGTGATGCCGTTCTGCTGGTCATGCAGGCTACGCTGACGATCGCCGAGACCAAGGCCGTCAGCGGAACGCTGCCCTTGCAGGCGCAGCGCCAGCACCTGCTGGTCGAGAGCATCGGTGTAGGTCTGCACCGCCCTGGCCTGCTTGGCCAGCCGGCCCTGCTCATTAGTCGCCAGCACCGAAAGCTCGGTATCGGCGTCCTTCTGCGCCTTGACCATGGCGGCGCGGGCATCCGCGATTTTCTGGTCGAGCTGGATTCGCTGCTGGGCGCTGGTACTGCTGCGCCCCTTGGCCTTCTCCAGCGCCGTGATCTCGGCCTCGTAGGCGTTCGTGACCTCGGCCTTCTGCTGCTCGATGATTGCAGCCCGTTGGGCGGCGTACGACTCTTGAGAGATCAGCCCAGCCTTCTGCGCTGCTTCCAGTTCCTTCTGGTGGCTCTTGTACTCGGCCAGAATGGCGCTCAGCGCGTTCTTCTGGTCGTTGAACCCGGAGAGGTCGACCGAACCAGTCCGCCCAGCAGGGTCCTTGAACTGCTTGGCGATGTCGGCCTGCACCCGAGCGATGTTCTCGGGCTTCAGCCGCTCATCATTCGGGTTGACCTTGCGGATCGCATCAAGAGACTTGTTGTACTCCTTGAGAGCATCCGCGCGCTTCTCGGCGTTGGTCCTTGCGGACTTCTCCAGAGCGTCGATCTTGCCGATGGCCACGATAGCCGCCTGCTGCCGCTGGCTATCCAGTTCCCGTGCCTTGGCAATCGCCTGCTGCGTGTCTCGCTGTTGAATGAGAGCTTTGAGCTCAAGGTTGGCATCCGTGAGCTTTTGCTTCGCAGCGGTGTCGTCAGGATCGCCGTTCACCGCGCTCTGCGCCGCTGCCACTCGTTGTTGCGTCTCTACGATGCGACTCGCGATATCCTGGTCCCGGCCAATGTTCTTGACCGAATCGACCGTGGCAGCAACCTCGCCACGCAGAGCCTTCCATCCGCGCTCCCAGATGGACAGATTCTCGGTGACTTCCTTGCTACGGTTTTTGATGGTATCGACGTAGGTGTCGGTGAGCAGCTTGGCTGCCCCGATGGTGTCGCCCTGCTCCTTCAGGGCAATGATCTGCGAATAGGTAGCAGCGGTGAGGAAGTTGTACTGCTCGTTTAGGTCCTTGGCGGCAGCCACCGGATCCTTGCCGATCTTCACGAACTCGGCCACCGTCTCCTCGACCGCTTTTCCGGTCGCCGACCGCCACTCCAGGGCTGCCTCGGTAATCTCGACGAAGCTGTCCGAAGCAATTTTGCCGCTACCGGCCAGCTGGGTGAGAACCTCGGCTGCGGCACCGGTGGTGCCGACGGTCGCCGCGACCTGGCGAGCCATTCCAGACATCTGATCCGCCGTTGTGCCGGCGGCGTTGCCGGTCTTGATCAGCTCCTTCTGGAAGCCGACCGCCTCCTCGCTGCCCGAGTAGTAGGCGTAACCGAGCACACCCACTGCTGCAGCCGCGACGGTGAACGGGTTCACCAGGCCCATGACGTAGCCGCCGAGTGCCTGAATGGCCGGGCCCACACCGCCAAACATATCCTTTAGCTGCCCGCCCTGCTGCAGCAGCACAGTGAGCGGGGCCTGTCCGCCCTGCAGGGATACCACGATGTCGGTGAACTGTGCCGGCACACCCCGCAGTGCAGCAGCAGTGGCCTTTGCCGACATCCCGGTCTTGTTCAGCGCAGCATCGGCACCGCCCAAGGCTGTGCGGGCCTCGTCGATCTTCGACTGGTACTCGCCGAAGGTCTCCGCATCGAGCGCGCCACTGGTGCGGAAGCCCTTCAACTTCTGCTCCATCTGGTCCAGTCGGCTCATTGCTGCGACGGTCGGGTCAATCTTGCCCAGCAGCTCCTCGAGCGCCTGGCCTTCTTCCCGATGTGCACCGGCGGCCTTCTTCGCCGCCTCGGCCTGGCGCTCTTCCGTGGCGATGAGGGCCTGAGCCCGACTGTTGATGGATGCCTGACGGCTGGCACTGTCTGAAAGAACTGCATTCGCCTGGGCGGTGACCTGGGCGCTCTGCTCGGTCGCCCGGTTGAGCGACTGAACGTACTGACTCGCCTCCAGCGAGGCCTTGGCTACTGCCAGAATCCTGGCCTGTTGCTCGTCGGCGGACTCGGCAGCACGCCGGCCGGCCTGGGCTCCGGCATCCGTGGCGCTGGTGAGCGCCTCCTGCACCTTGCCAGCCTGCGCAGCCTCGGTCCGAAACGCCCCCATGTTCGCCGCGGCGCTGCTGAACGCCGTGGAAGCGCTGATAACGGCGCGCCCTACGATGGCCATCTGCTGCGCCAACTCTGTCTGCTTGGCATTGAGCGCCTGCAGCTCCTGCACAATCTGCCGGGTGTCACCCTGCAGGCTGCCCAAGGCAGTCTCCCAGGCACGCCCGGTTCGTCCAGCCGACTCCTCGCTGCGCTTGCCGGCGTCCGTCAGCTTATCGAGGTTGTCCTTGGCTTCGACGGCATCACCGGAGTCGATCTGAAGACCGAGAGAGGCAATGGTGGTCATGATCTACTCCATCGATTCGGCCATGACGGCCAAGGCCTCAACCTCCATGACGCGGAGATCGGGAAAAATGTCGGTGAGGTCGCGGCGCTTGATGCCGAGCATTGAGGCGGTTGCAGGAATAGCGGTGTAGTCCAAGCCGGACGGGCCGCCCGAAGCCACACGCCACTGTGTGCCCAGCGCATCGAACAGGCGGAAGGCAGGCCAGGCATCCGGAAAGACCTCCACTACCTCCTCCGCGATGTCATCAAGGGTCAGCCCCAGCGCCGCCAGTTGCTCAGCGGACGGGCCGCGCTCATAGCAAGCCCGGGCCGCCGCCCTCAGTTTCCCAGTCGGGCCGGGCTGTAGGCAGCCTGGTAAGCGTCGATTACCGCCTTCGGTGCCCCGGTGCAAGTGCGCACCAGGTCGGCGATAGCCTCGGAGCTGAACTCGTCCTCCAGATCCCAGCCTGTGACGATCTCGCTCAACTGCTCTGCCTGCAGGGCGATTTCACCGGTGGTGACCTCCTCCCAGGTTGCCCCGTCCTTCTGGGCCTTCTCCGCCCAGGCGTCGCGCGCCTTGTTCCAGCGATCAAACATTGCGGACAGGGCCACGCGGTCCATGTAGCGGAACTGGAATTTCACCGGCACCGGTTCGGCGCCAATGCGCGGAACCTGCACCACGGCGGTGAAAGTGGGGTTCTGCGCGATCTTGATCTTCGCCATGATGGCTCCTTACGCACCGGCCAGAATGCGAACTGGACGGCCCGACAGTGCGATGCTGATGGTGCGCGTCATGAGGCTGTTCCGATCCATGGTTGGGGTGGTGGTGATGCTCACGTAGCCCGGGTAAAGGATCTGGTCGCCGCCTGGCAGCTTGAGGCGTACCACCGCGAGCTCCTTGCTGTCACCGTAGTTTTCGACCAGGGCGACGTAGGCAGCGGTCGGCTGGTCCTCGACGGTGATCGACAGCGTGATCGGGTTGCGGTTGGTCGGGAACTGGCGGTCATCGTCATCTTCCAGATACCCCACGGTGAGGTATTGCTGCTCACCGCCGGCCGAGGTGAAAGCGGTCACCTTGGAGATCTGCGCCCAGGCGGTCACAGGGAGCACCGAGCCTACGCCGGCACCCGGAGTGTATTTGTCCACGTTGGTGGTGTTGAGGCCTTTCAAGGCGAAGGTGTCGGCGGCCACGTTTGCGGCACTGACGGCACGGTCGGCGATCAGTGCCCAACCGGAGCTAACCAACAGGACATCGCCATTCTCAATGTCGTGACCGGCAGCGGTGGCCACCGGCGGCAAGGCATTGGTCAAAGCGGTGAAGGCGACGGCGGCGCCAAAAACGCTGGCGATTTCCAGCACAGAGCCGTTCGGCAGCGGGAATTTTGCGGCCATGGAGTGTTTCCTCGTTGTTGCCCGCCGGGAGGCGGTTGGTTATGCCCCAGCGGGCGGTAGGTCCGCGACACCGCGGTAGGTGAAGCTGGCCGGGACCATGTAGGTCGCCGACTCAGTGATGGCTGGGCCCTGGTCAACCGGTTCGGTAACAAGGCCCTCGAAGCCGTTGCGGCTGATTTCCGTGTCCACCCTGAAGAGGCTCGACAGCTCACCGACAAGGCTCTCGGCGGTAGCCAGAGGCTGGCCAGCCGGGCAAACGATGCTCACCTGGTATACGCCGGTGTACTCATAGGCATCGCTGCCCAGGTAGCGGCAGGTGGTGCCCGCTGGCAGTTGGAACGCCTGCAGGTAGGTTTCGTCGGGCCTGGCCTCGAAACCCTGTTCGAAGTTTGCGACCCGTATCGGGCGCGCCGCGGCCCAGGCCATCAGCTTGATCTCGATGGCCTGTCGTGCTCTTGCGTGGCTCATGCTCGATGGGTCCTGATGGCTTCTTCGACGATGCGCTGGAAGTCGGCGACGGTAACTCGCACCATGCCGCCAGGCGCCTGTGAGCTGTGGCCGTACTCCAGAGGGATGGCATACGGCAGGTTGTTGACGATGCAGGCGACCTCGCCAGCGGAAAGATCACCGGCAGCCAGGAGAAGCCTGTCCAGCGTCTCGCCGGCGCTCTCGATATCCTCGATCTCGCCTGCGGCTGGAGCGCCGGCGGTGAACTGCCAGTTACTGCGGAAGCGGCCGCCCACGTAGCCCTGGCCAACCCTCCGGACGCCGAACCCGAAGTTCTCGCGCTGCTCACGCTTGGTCAGCGGCTTTCGCAGCCGCAAACCGCCTTTCAGGTTGCCCCTTTTGGTGTAGTTGGCCTGGTCGGACGTGATGCCAACATTAATGGCCGCTGCCTTGGCGTTGTAAGCCGAGATCTGCTCAGCCGCGCTGCCGTGAGCCTCAACGTTCACCTTCCAGAGATCCGGGTTGCCGACCGGCGACATGGTCACCAGCCTCCGGCCGACCATGATCACGACCTCACGGAAGGTTAGGTCCATCGCCTCCTTGGCGGCCTCTGCGAACTGCTCCAACTGCGCAGCAAAGCCGCCGTCCAGACCGCCGTAACGGCTGGTCATGTGTGAGCCGCGGGCCATGGTCACTTCCTCAGTTGAATGGTCCAGGTGGCCTTGGCCGCGTCCTGTCCGACGTTCATGACTCGGTAGCCGCTGATGCGATCACCGATGGCTGGGGTAGCAGGGTCGTCTGTGACCGTGCCGCCGTCCTTCACGAACAGCTCGTTCTGCAGCGCCTTGAGGCGCACGTCTGTCGCCAGGATGCGCGTACCGTCGATCTCGCGGGCCTTGTACTGGCCGAAGACACCGCGACCGACATAGTGCAGCGTTGTCGCTGGCGTACTGCCGCCCTTCTCAGGGTCATAGGTGCCGGGTACAGACCGGCTGCCATCAACCACCGCCACTGCGTCGGCCAGATCCGTATCGAAGGCCTGGGCCAGTTCGGCCTGTAACTCGCGTCGAAGCCCCATGTCACCCCCTGACGATCTTGACCTGGCCGGTGCCCAGATAGCGCGCCAGCAGGGCCAAGGCGAAGGACTCACCCGCGCTGATGGCCTTGGACGTTGCAGAGTAGGTTTTGCTGCTCGACACTCCGTCCGCATCCACGGACTTGCTTAGCACGCCGGTTTCCTTCGCCTGGAACAGGTTGCCAGCAGCCGCCTCTACTGCCACCTCTGCGCCCGCCTGCACGACATCAGAGGGAACCGTGTCGAACTCGGGCAGGCCCTGGTTGGTGAGCCAGGTGTTGGCCATCAGCACCGCGCGCGCCTTCTTTTCATCCGGCGCCCAGGTCTGGCCCAGCAGCGCGTCGACCTGCTCGATGCTGATGTAGGTCGTCATTACGCGGCCCCGTCCAGCAGCTTCTGCAGATCTTCCAGGGTGGCTTCAGGCGCGAACTGGACGCCCTTCTCGGTCAGCGCAGCCTGCAGCTTTGCCTTCAGTTCGGCTTCTTCAGCGGCCTTCTTGTCGGCAGCCGACTTGCCAGCCTTCGAGCCTTTGGTCTCCTTCAGCGGCTCCGGGTGCTCGTAGCCATCGGGCGCGAAACGCGCATCGATGATCTTGTAGCCCTTCTGACGCAGTTCGGCCTTTCGCTCAGGGCTGACCGGGTGTTTCTCGTAAATCACTTTCTCGCTCATGGCGATCTCCTGGGAAGGCGCCCCGGAGGGCGCGGTACCGATTACTTGGTGGCGTCACCGATGGTCAGCACGCCGGCCGAGGCCTTGATGCTGTTCGCCACCAGATCCCAGTTGGTACCGGTGGACAGCTCGGCGTTGGTCGGCGACTTGCCGCCGTTGGCGGTGTCCCAGGTGTAGCCCTTGAGGCCCAGGCCGAAGGTGTAGTCGGCCTGCATGGTGGTCTCGATACGCTCCTTGCCGTTGGAGGTCTCGATGTTGGTGATCAGGTCAGAGCCATCCATCACCACCGCGGCGCCGTCGGCCAGGCTGAGCACCTTCTGCTTGTTCGGGGTGCCGGCCTCGTACAGCGCAGGGGCATCGGTGATGATCACGGCTTTGCCGAGGATGTCGACCACCTGCACGCCGGAAAACTGGAACAAGCGCTCGGCGTTGGCGAGGTTCTGGCCGACCAGTTTGTGATACATGGCGCCGGTCATGACCTGGGCAACCAGGCGCTGCGAGGCGTCACCGAACAGGGCGTGAGCGTTGTTGATCGCGACGTAGGTCACGCCAGCAGTCGCCGAAACGTCGTTGGTGGCGGTCGGCTGGTTGCCAATGGCACCGGCCAGGGCCGAGATGGCAGTGTTCAGCTGGTCCGCCATGATGGCTTCGGACAGGTTGCGGCTGATCACTTCCAGCGCTTCTTCCGGGTTCTTCTGGATCCAGGAGAGCTGGGAAGGCTCCCACAGGATCGGGCCGAAGCCGCCGGCGATCTTCACCGAGTCGTACTGCTTCTGGGCCAGCGGGGTGGACGCCTGGGCGCCGTTGGCAGCGTAGCGGTCGACGCGACGCTGGGCGCCGTGCAGACCTGCCCAGAACGATTCCTGCAGGAAGTCGCCGTCGATGCCCTGGGTAGTCAGGCGGATGGCACCGGCCGAGGATGCGTTGAACTTCTCGACATCCTGAGCCAGGGTCTCGATGGTGGTGCGCTTGAGGTATTCGTTGAACACCTTCATGTTCGAAAGGGCCATTGGGCCTCCTTATTCGCTTGCGGTCAGGCCCTTGATGGCTTCCAGGCGTTCAGCCTTGGTGCCACCGAAGTTGCCCTTCGTGGTTTTGTGCTGGCCACCGCCGTTCGGCGCGCCGCCGCCATTGGCGCCGGAGCTCTTCAGGATGTGGTCGCGATGGGGGTACTGCGAGACGAGGGTTTCCAGCGCTTCGTTGAAGTCGGCCAGCTCACCCGGGCGGCTGCGGCTGAAGATCTTCTGGCCCTGGGCGTCATAGGCGACGACCTTGCCCTCTTCGATCTTGAAGCTGTTGCCGAAGGTGGCCTGGACCATGTCAGCCGGCACCGCCATCTTCTCGGCGATGAACTGCGAGCGGGCGAAGCTGCCGCCGATCTTCTCGGCATACAGCTGCTGCTCGAAGGCCTGCGCCTTGCCGTTGGCTTCATCCAGCTGGGTTTGGAAGGCCTTGCTGATTTCGCCCTTCACCTTCTCGATCTCGCCGGCATCCACCAGCTTCTTGGCGTCGAGGTTGGCCACGATCTCCAGGGCTTTCTTGGCGGCCGCAGCATCTTCGATGCCTTCGAACGCCTTCGCAGTTTTCTCGAAGCTGTCCGCGCGCTCGCGGTGCGACTTCGCCTCGGCATTCAGCCGGGTGATGGTGTTGCGAGTGCCGACCGCATCGAAGGCGACGTCCTTGCCGTCGTCATCGGTGTATACGGGCTTTCCATCTTCGATCACTGCGTACTGCTTGCCATCCACTTCAACGGTTTTGAGTTTCATCTCGTCTCTCTGGGCCATCCGGCCTGTTGGTGAGCCATCCGGCCCCAGGTCGCCCCGTCCATCCGAACCGCAGGCATGAAAAAGCCCCGCACTAGGCGAGGCTTTGCAATTGCGCGCCACGAAATGGCGCTTTGGTGTTTTGTGGCGCGGGCTACAACAGGCGCTCCCGGAGCTCATCGAGCGTCAGGAACTTGCCCTTGTCGTTGTAGAAGTCCTGCAGCTTCAGCTTGTCCTGGCGCAGCAGCTTCCCCCGCTCCGGGCCGAGGATCTCGTCCTGGCGGGCGGCAGGCTGGCGGGCAAGCCATTCGGCGTAGGTGGTCTGCTGCGGAACCTGGCCATCCATAGACGCCCTGGTCGCTGCATCGCTGATGCCGAGCGAAAGAGCGCTCTTGAGGATTGGCAGCTTGGTCGAGCGGCAGCAGAAGTGAATACGGCCCGGGCCGGCTAGCCACGGCACCTTGTGCCCGATGGGCCGGTAGGTGCCCAATGTGTACGGCAGGCGGTCACGTATTCGGCAGGTCGTCGATGTCCGGTTGTCCAGAGTGCTCAGCCACTCAACATGGCTGATGATGTCGCTGTTGGCCTCGAACGCCTTGTCGCTGGCCGTCTCAGCCGTGCTGGACACAGCAGACCGGACAACCGCCTCCACCTCCCGGCGAGACCTCTGCAGGATGCCGTCAGCGTACTTCTCCGCCTTGGTACCCATGATCTGCCGGACGATCTCCGGCGTCGTGCGCCCTTCAAGCACGCCAGACCGCACGGCATCGCGGATCGACGCAGCACGGTCGGCCTCGATGCCCGCCATCCACTCGCTGAGCAGCCGTCCTTGGAAGGGTCTTGCCAGCGCAATGGCGCGTACCTGACTGAACTGTGCCACGGCAACCGGGAATCGCGCCTGCACAAGCTCAGGAACAGCCGCTGTAAGCGCAGCGGCCTGAAAGGCAATCTCGTAACTGGCCACGCCGTCGATTACGCCTGTGAGCGCCTGCTGCAGGCTAAAGAACGTCGATTGATTGATCCGCAGCACGGGCGCCAGAGCGGCATCGATCGCTGCAACGGACGCGCCGGCATCCAGGCTGTCGATGGCAGCAATGAGCGCTGCCCTCATCTCAGGGTCAGAACTGTTCAGGATCCTGATGATCGCCACGACCTGGCTGTTGCTCAGCCTGGACAGGTCGACCTCATGCCCGATCAGCTCGTTCAGCAACTTCTCGTTGGCCGTCTTCATCACAGCGTACCGAGGGCCGGGCCCTGGGCCTCAATCTTCGCCAGTTCCTCTTCCCAGTCGTATTCGTCGCTGATCACGCCGCGCCGCTGCATCTCGGTGAATAGCGTCTCCTTACTGATCATCCCGGCATTTGCCATGGACACCAGCGTCGGCAGCGACACCTCCGGCATGTAGTCGACATCGAAATTGCCGCGCATCTCGACGGTTCCGCCATCGCCCAGTCCGCGATAATCGGCCATGAACTGGAGCAGTTGCGCCAGGCAGTCGGCGAAGTGGTGAGCCATGCGTGCCAGCGGGGACAGTTCCTGCGCCGCCTCCTCCTCCGCCTGGGTGGCGGTCTTGGTGGCTGTTTTGTCCGGCGTCAGCAGCTTGGCCCCGGCCATGCGCATCTCGTTGATCAGGTCCTGCAGCGCGGTGCGACCCGCATCGACGGCTTGGCCGGTGTGCTCGACATACTTGAGGTCACAATCCTTGGGCAGATCGGTCAGCTGGCCGGTACCCACCTTGAACTCTGGCGGAATCACCTTCCCCTGGTTGTCGTACTGGGTCTGGATGCCGATGCGCACCAGGATCGGCACGCGGATAACGTGGAGGATGTTGTCCTGGTCGCTCTGGCTTTGCCAGTGCTTCACGTTCAGGTGTGCCAGTTCGATCAGCGGCGGCTTGGCCGTCATGAAACCGGTGCGCCCCGTGTAGAAGGTGACCCAGGGGATCGCGGTCAGGCTGTTGGTGCCTTCCTCGTGCAGCTCCCAGGTACCGCCAGATGCGGCGTGCTTACCGCGCACGGCCTTAGCTGACCTGCGATAGGTTCGCCAGGCGCCCGGCTCCAGCACGCGAATCTGCTCGACGCACTTGGCGCCGAACTCGCCATCTTCCTCCTCGACCACCTCGATGTAGCGGACCATGGTCAGCACGCCGCCCTTGGAGCGCCAGCCCAGCACCTGCTCAGGCCTCACCATCACCACATAGGGGCGCACGCCAGCGGCCTGCTCGTCTGCCTGGGTCTTCAGCTCACCCGCTGGCGGGTGATCGACGAAGGCGTGGCACAGCCCATGGCTCAAGCCTTCGGTGAAGAACCCCACCGCCCAGGAGTTGAGATCGTTGCCGGCGTGGTCGATGTCCTTGGTCATCTCGACAATGGACTCTGGCACATCGTCGCCTACCTGCAGCGGCTCGGCGAACACGCGGGAGGTCATGTTGCCCACGGTCTCGGAGTACGCCGGCAGCAGGGTCGAAAGGCGCAGGCGCTCTTTGTAGGCCTCGTCGTCTTCGGCTGGGTACTGCGGCAGCAGGGCCTTGCCCGCGGCGCGCATTGCCATTGTCCCGTTCATGAGCGGCGAGATCACGGCCCAGTAGGCGCGCATCGCGTCGACAGCGGGCAGCGTGATGCTCGGGTTATCGCTCATGGTCACATTCTCAGGGATTGGCTTGTGGTCGTCGCCACGTTGATCGGGTATCGCTTGGCGATGAAGTAGCCAGCGGCGTCGTTCATGTGGTCATGACCCTTCTTCGGGTCCTTGTCGGGTTCGCCATGCTTGTCGTAGGTCTGGCGCTCCAGGCACAGCGTCAGCTGTGGGCACTGGTCCATGTTGACCTTAAGCCGGCGTTCGCCGTAGCTGTTCAGCAGCATGGCGTTGACCGAGTTAACCCGGTCTTTGACGCTCGGGTTCTGCGTGTCCACGATCACCGTGAATCCAGCTTTGCGCAGCAGGGACAGGTCCGACTCGCTGGCGTTCTTGCTACTGGTGTTCTGGCCACTTGCGTCGGGATAGACCGCTATGCCGTGCCCTGGGAAACGCGCCTTGATCTTCTCGATCATCTCCGGCGTGTCACGAACCGAGTGGAACTCATCAAGGGCCAAAGGCAGGCCATCGCGGACGACATAGACCACCGCGGCCATCTTCATGACGTTGAAGTCCATGCCGATGTGCAGGGCCTCGCCAGGCTTGATTCGCTCGCTGGTGCGGCTCTCGCTTCGGCTGAAGGTGTAGTAGACGACCCCGGCGTAGTTCTCGAAGCTGGCCTCGTACTCCTGCCGGAATGTGCGCGGGTCCATCTTGCGGCGCGCCGCGTCTAGCTCCTCAGCCGGAACATTACCGCCCTGCAGTGAGGTGTAGAGCCAGCTCTTGTGGTCTGGCTCACCGTCAGCCTGACCGTCGCGGTAGGTGTCGAAACAGTGGTTAAAGCCCTTGGGGGTGCCGATGCGTAGCGCGTGACCACCCTTACACTTGCCGACGCCCGGTATGACGTACTCGCACGTCGACAGCATCGGCCGCAGAACTTCCTCCCAGGCAGCCCATTTACAGTCTGCCCATTCGTCCACCAGCACGAAGAACAGGCCTGAGCCGCGCAGGTCGTCGTAGTTCTCCAGGCCCACGCAGCGGATCAGATGGCCGCTCTTGAGCGTGATCAGCATGTCCGACTCGTTCGGCTTGCACTCTCGCCACTCTCGCGGGATGGCCTGCTTCAGTCGGCGCCAGAACACTCGGCGGGCCTGCTTCTGCGTCGGGGCTGCGTACCAGATCTCATCCTCAACGCTGACACCCCACTCGGCAGCCAGCCGGGCCGCGCGGCGCATCTCAGCCTTGCCGAGGAAGGTCTTGCCGAATCGCCGGCCACACACCGCATCGCGGAAGCGGGCATTACGCTGGAAGCCCCACACGTAGATGTTCGCCTGCTTCGGCGTCAGCTTTACCGGAGCCTCATAGGTACGGGGTAGCGGGGACATTCTCGTCTGGCTCCAGCTTGTACTCAGCAACGGCGTGCTGCTGGTCCGCCTGGGAGCCCAGGGGCTTGTCGGGTTCGATCTTGCGGTTGACGTACATGTCGCCGCATTCCTTGGCCGCCTGCTCATACAGCTGAGCGGTCAGCGCCAGGTTTCGCATGTTCTCGGCCTTCTCGGCCAATCGCCCAAGCCCGCGCAGCCGAAACGCTCGGTTAGCGATTGGAATGTCTGCCGTCTCTTCACGAAAGCGCTTTCGGCATTCGTGGAAAAGGTCAGCCCACTTTTGGGCCAGACCTCTTCCTGCATACTTGGTGGGGTCATGCGACTCGCACTGCTGGCGACTCACTTCAATCCCGAATTCCTTCTTGACGGCCTCAGCAACCTGCGACGGTGTGTCGAAGCAGGCCAGAGCCTGAACAATGAAGGCTTTGACCTCGCTTCGTAGTGCTGCCATAGGGTTGTCATCCGTCAGGACCCGTCAAAATCAGGCCGACTTGAGTAGGCAGGTTCCGCAGGCCCTCGAAATGTTGATCTTGGCCACCTCTGGCGGCCTGCTCGCAGCGTCGATCAGCTGCTGTACGTCATGCCCGGCACCGTAGCGGCGCACCACGCCAACGAACTCTTCCACATCGTGTCCACGCAGCGTCAGGCTGGGCAGTCCGTCCTGGGTGAACTTGGGCGCGCCGTACTGATCGAGCTTCTGGGCTATGTGGTAAAGCTCGTGCTCGACCAGAGCGCAGAACTCGGTGTCGGAGCACTGGGAGCAGTAATCGGCAGCCAGGGTGATAACGAAGCCCGGCACCTCGCCGAACCAGTCGATCATTTGCTGCTCTTGCCGAGCCTTCTGCCATCCGCCAGCGCGGAACATCAGCTGTTCGGCCTGACCTACCACGGTTCGACCTTGCCTCTCGAAGCAGGCGGACGCCCACAGAAAGCGCAGCGGTGCGTCGATCAAGTGGGCATGGTCGGGATTGTGCAGATCGCCTGTGTCACTGAGGATCGCAGCCTGTACCCACTCGCCGACCTCAGGCGCTGGCTTAAGCCTGGTACCGAGCATCGATAGATCGGTCAGCTCAAGCAATGCAGGTGGCGGCATGGGCCTGGCCGTTTCTCCACTCACTTGCACACCATCTTGTGCGTCTCGGCGTGGGCATGGCCATGCAGCAGGCCGACGATCAATCCTTGCGGAAGCCCGGCAGTCTTTGCGACGTCAATTGCAGCCGCCAGCGCAGCATCTAGGCCGGATACAGCAGCCTTGATCTCGTTACTGACCGGTAGCTCGTGGCGGATCCGAGTGACACGACCCGTCATCGAATCGTCTCGATGAGTCATGTTGATGGTTTCCCTCTGTGGGACTAATACTTAGTTATCTGCCTGGGGAGGCACAGAATATGCAACCAAGATTCGTTATCGTTCCGGCTGTGCCAATAGAAGGCGAGTCCTTCCAAATCGGTAACCGGTTCTACTCCGCCACAACTTCGGGCGGATTTGATATCTATGACAACCAGGAAAAGGCCAGGCTGAAATTTGGCTTCACAAACAGATCTGACGCCGCAGCTGCGTGCGACAAGATGAACGCCGACTCACGCAATCCGGACGAGCTATTCCCCCTGCTGCGCTCAGAGTGAAACGCTACGAAACGGCGCATCCCGAATTTGTGGCGCCCTACCCCGGCTGAAACACATGGCCACGTCGAGCGACCGCGTACAGGACGATCCCGAGCTTGAGGATCACGCCGTACACGGTGGGCACATGACCGTTCATGGCCAGGACGAACGAGCCGAAGGCGCCGATGGCCACCAGGTAGAACGCGACGGCCAGTAGCGGGTGATCCATTGGGCGGATGCGGCGCAGGTAGTCGCACGCAGCGATCACCACCAGCACGCTCAGGAAGGCATTGGCGCCGATCAGGACTGAAATCAGGGTCGAGCTCATCAGGTAGCTCCTTTGGCTCCGAACGATCCCACGAGCGACTTCAGCGCCGGGATGATGTTCATTGCCAGAAGGCCTATCAGAAAGGCCACGCCGTATTGGGTTTCTCCGCTTGTGCCAAGGCTGAAGTAGCTGATGGCGAGCGGGGTGCAGAAGACTGCCGATGCGAAGCCGGTGAAAAAGGCAGCGACCGCTTGGCCCCGGGTGAGCCCGCGCAGGAAAGTCAGCGAGAGGATCGCTCCTGCGAAGCCGCCAATGATCACGCCGTACTTCACCAGCAGGACGCCGGCAGTCGTGCTTGCTGGTTCGGCCATGAGTGGTTCCTAGAAGAAAAGGCCCGGAGGGGAGGCCCTATTGAGGGACCGGGCAAGGTGCGGAGCAGCACTTAACGAATCGAATTGGGGCGGGCCCAGGGAATCGAACCCTGATTGTCAGCATGTGACTGAGCGTCCTGCGCTACCCGCGTTGTGTGGGTCTCTCCCCACCTGTCCTCCGAAGACCATCCTGGCGCCAGCACCCTACTGCACCAGTCTCGCCGATCCGGTCACGCGCCACCCTGAAAGCATGTGAGGTCAGGGTGCGCGGGCTGCCGGTGTTTTTCCGTACACCACACTACCGGCTAGCAGTGTCCAGGCTGTCCCGTTAGGGCCTGCCCTGGCTGCAGTTGCGTTTCTTGCTGGAACAAAAATCCCGGCGCTTGGCCGGGACTCTTGAGGCCCTCTTCGGGCAATAAAAAACCCGGCTCAGTGACCGGGTTTGCGGAGGCCGTTGGCCTCAGATGGAGCGGGGAACTGCACCAGCAGCGATGCAGCTACACCAGATGGCGGATACCACGTTTGCAACAGGCTTGAAAAACAGCATGGTGAAGCTTGGGATCTCGGTCATCTTACTACCCTCATCCGCGAGCGAAATAACTGTCGCGGTCAGCATTTCTGGTGTTGTGGAAAGCACGGCCATGAAGACCGCCATAACAAACAGCAACGCCACCTGGGTAGCTGTGAGAGCTGCCGGAATCGAACCGTTCGCCCCCCGAAGCCATTCGTCACTCCTCAACACGCGCAGGAATGACAGGATGGTGCAAATTTACGACATGGCGACATGATATTGCAAGCCCTTTTGAGGGCCTTTTCACGCCGCCTCGTCGAACAGCACGCCAATCGCTTCAAGCATGTGCTGGGCCTCGGTCAGCGCCTCGTTCACCAGCGACTCCAGAGCGCCCTTGATTGCCCGGTTCCAACGCTGGTAGGTGCGCTCGGTCAGGCCTTGGGAATCCCAGTTGGTCATGTCGTAGTTCGACTCGGCCAGGACGATCATCTCCCCCGGCTTCACCTCGGCCACGGCACGGGCGTGCTTGTTGGCGCGCTCAGCAGCGGCAGCAGCAGCCTTGTTGCGCCAATCCCACTGCCCTTCCCGTTCGTTTTCGCGAGGGTCAGGCGCCTTGAACTGGGGCACCTTGCGCTGAATGCCCTTCGTTTGCTGCGGAACTGCCCAGACCAGCACGGCCTGCTGGGTGAAGCGCTTCGGTGCCGGGGTTGGCACGATGGCAACCAGTCGGCCAATGGAGTCGATCTTGCGCCCCTTGTGCGTGCTGTACCTCGCCACTAGGGCATTCCAGTGTCGCGGGCTGAGTTGGGCGTGCAGCAGCTTGTGCACGATGGAGTCAGCCAGCAGGGCGGCATCCTTCCCCGATATTTCTCCCTTGAGCTTGCTGGACTGTACGCGCGGTTCGACATTGCACCCGCCGGCGCCATTGATTGTCTCGGCTGCCAGGGCGCGAACCACCGCTGAAATCACATTTTGATAGCTCATTCGCCCTTCTCCTTCTTCATCCGATCCGATACGCGCATGGCGTGCCAAACGCACAAGTTGCTTGCCACGATCAACGCCAGCACCAGGAGGTGCACTGCGCCATTCCAATCCAAGGTCATGCTGCCGCCCTCCTCAGGTCTTTGAGTTTTTGCCTGTACAGAGCCTTGATGGCCTGCAAGTCCTCGATGGTCAGGCGCTGGGGCTTATGAGGCCCTTCGAGCCAGTCGACCCGGTCGGCGCCGATGCGCTTCACCAGCCGTATGCGGTACTCGACCGCGTTCCCCGACAGGTTCCGGTTGCACTTCACGCACTGCCGGTGGACGTTGAGCGGTTCGAAGCGCAGCTCCGGGCAGGCGCCCACCGACCGGTAATGGCCGGCGTCCCAGCGGCTGCCGGTGATGAGGTCGTGGTCGCTTGGCAGCGAGTCGCAGCTGATGCACGGCAGGCCGGCGTCGCGCTCGCGGATGTAGGCATTGAACGCGGTCTGGGCCTCGGCCATGTGCTCGCGTCGGGTCTTCAGCTTCTCCCGGCGCTCCTGCAGGTCCTGGCGGGCCTGCTTCGTGATGGCCCTGGCCGCGACCTTCTGCAGCTTCGGGTCTTTGGCCATGGCCTTGGCGCAGGCGATGCTGCATACCTTCTGCGTGGTCATGGTCGGCTTGAAGGGCTTGCCGCAACCTGGTGCCTTGCACTTCTTCGGCTTGATCTCGGCTACACGCATGGCTCGGCCTCCTTGGCTTTCTGCTGCTGAGGCTCGAAGTCGCCACCTAGAGGCATGAGCCATTTCTGCCGACACGGACCAGAGCTGACCATGATGGTCCGCTGGATGTAGCCACCAACGAGGGTCTTGGAACCGTCGGGAGTCTCTACGATCCAGGTAGCCATCTCCCGAGGACTGAATCTCACCCCCTCGCGAATGAAAGGAGTGCCATGGGCGGCAATGAACTCGACGAGCCGGACGGTCTTGCCAATGTTTTCAGGTGCCGCTGAATTGACGATAAGCGCCAAGTCGCCCGGTTTGAAGTTGTGGCTCATGCCGCCACCTCGCCCACCAAATCACCGAAGAACACACCCCTAGCCGTGAACTCGGCCAGGATGCGGTCGGTGTACTGACAGCCCTGGGCACGGTCGAACAGCCGGGTGACCGGGAATCCATCCGGCCCGAACATGGCGCACGGCCCCATCAGGCGAAGCTTCACCTCATACGGAAGGTGGATGAACGACTCGGCCCAGCCGGTGCGGAACTCGTCGCAGCCGGCGCGCATGATCGGCACGCCGAAGTGCAGCTTGCAGTACCGGCGCACATCGTCGATGTCGCCCATCTCGGTGCTCTTGGCAATCCGGTCGTACATGGCGAACCACAAAGCGTTCTGGTCCAGGGTGCGGTCCTTGCCCGGGCGCATGCTGACCACGACAAACTTCTTGTCGCGGAACAAGCGGGTGAGCATGGTCACGGCCTCGGAAAGCTTGGCCTGAGAGTTGACGGAGATTTTCTCAACCATTGGGTGCCTCCTTGGCCATGGCCTGGGCGGCGTTCCTGATTCGGCACCAGCCACATGGCGTGCCCGACCGATCCCCGTTCCCGCGATCCCATACACCTGGCACCTCGTGGCAGTGGCCGGGCGCATTGCCGCCGCTACTGAGGCGCCCATTACCCTCCTCGAGCGCGGAAAGGACCAGGCTGCGAAGCGCCTCGTTCTCGGCCTTGAGCTGGTCGCGCTCTCGATTGGCGTTGATGAGCTGAGCAGAGAGGCAATCGCATTCGCCTCGCCATTCCCCGGTGATGTCGTGCACGTCGCCGGTGTCGCCGCAGGTCCAGCAGAATGGTCCGTGGCGCCAGGTTTCAAGCTCTTGTTCAAGCTCTCGCTCCTTTTTGCTGCGACTGGTCGCCAGCCGCTCGATCTCCGCGAGCAGGGCAAGAACCGTAGCCGGGCTGGCGGCAGCAGCGAACTCAGCGTTCTGGGCGCCCTTTCCATCAGGGGTGTGCCACGCACTCAGGATTTTCCAGCTACCGTCACCGATCACGTGCACGCCGTTGTGGTCAACTTCTACCCGCCGAGCCCCGTGGCTTTGAGTGGCAGCCTCGGCCAGCGCTTTCAGGTCACGCATCTTGTTGGTGTCCATCAGTGCTTCTCCTGGGCCAGGTACTCGTGGCAAAGCTTGCCGGTGGTCTTGTGCTCAAGATTCCCTTGGCGGTTGGTGAAGAACTCGCCCTTGGGCAGGTATTCACGCTTGAACACGCCATGCCACTTGCCGATGCTTGGGTCGCAGGCCGCGCATAGCTTGCGGCCTTGACATGGGTTTCCCTTGTCGTTGCGGAACCAGTAGCCGCTGGTAGCGGTGTTGTCGCGGCAACCGCACTCCTCACACTGGAATAGGCTCACACCCCCTCCCCGGCCGGCTGCCCGGCGCGCTTGATGTTCAACTGAGCGACTGCGGCGCGTGTCTGCCGCTTGCGCAGGTAGGTTTCGATTCGACGGCGCTGGTCTTCCTTGGCGCGCTCGCGGTCTTTCTTGGCCTTGGCCGCCTTGAGGATGCAGCGCACCTCGGCGAGCTTTTCCCTGGTCTTGGCGCTGGCCTGCGGGCGCACCTCGCCGGTGAGCAGGCCGGCAATGGCCTGGCCATCCTGGGTGATTGGTGCGATACGCAAGTCGGCCAGGTACTTGGCCCCGGTCTCGTGAGTGATGAGCTGGGCGCGGACGGCCGACTCGATCGCGGTCACGCGGCGGCCCTGGTCGTAACCCAGCGACACCTCCCACTTGGCTGGCTGATCCTCGGCCCGGGCGAAGCTGACCAGGCGCTCGTAGGCGCTCATGAACGCCATCCGGGCGCCGACCTTGTCGCCGGCCACGAGGATGGGCTCCGAAGCGATCATGGCCTGGCGGATTTCAGTGGTGAGCACGACCGTTTCATGCTCGTCACTGGCTGCCAGGGCGATCGACCACGCCTCATCCTTTCCGGGGCGGGTGTCAGCCGCGTGGATGTGCTTGAGGACCATTCCGAGCGAAAGGCGCCCAGCAGGCTCTCTACGGCACGCGCGCAGCGCGCCAATGATCACGCCAGGCTCATAAGCCGAAAGGTCCTCAGCGATGAGCTGAGCGCCTCCAGAGCTGATGGTCTGTCCCATTGCCTCGGCAGTCGCGCAGATTGCACCGGCCAGTTCGGCTTGTTGCTCAGAGGAAAGCATTGCGCTGCCCTCCCTTGCCGTTGAGGATCGCGTCGGCCGCCTCCTGCGCCGCGTTGATGTTCGCCTGGGTCTGCTCTTGCTGGCGGGCAGTCGTAGCGTTCATTTGGCGGTTGGTGACCCACTGGGTGTGGTAGGCCTCGGCCTTGGCCAGCAGGTCGCCCAGGTTGTGGCAGCCGTTGATCAGGCGAGCGTCGTTGATCGTCAGGAAGTACGCAGCCACATGGTGGGCAGCATCGATGCCAAGCCGGCTGATCAGCTGGCCAACCTGGCCGCCGGCCTTGGCGTTCCACACCGGCCACGCGTGGTAGCGCTTGCGGTAGGCCATGGCGTAGTTCGCCCAGGCCTTGAAGGTCTTGCATGCAGGGTCTTTCGGGCCAGGCATATCGGCAGGGATTTCGCAGCGCGGTTGCTGGGCAACGAAAGGCACCACCACGCCCTCCGCGACCACGGCTTCAGCCTGCGTCGCAACCGGTTCAGTGACTGGTTCTATTACTGCTTCAAAAGAGTGACTGGTTCTGGGGTCATCTGCCGCCCCACCCCCTAGGTCATCTTCTGCCCTAGGTAGGTCATCCACCGCCCCACCTGGGTTTTCTGCCGACCGGGGTAGGTCATCTGCCGCCCCACCACCTGGGGCAGGAGAAAACCCACCATCTAGGTTCAGGTGGAACAGGTTGGACTGGTTCAACTCACCCTTACGGCGGTACTCTCGGCGCACGAGGCCGGCCTTCTCCAGCTCACGGATATGCGACTTCACTGTCGAGCGTGCTATCTCGCACTGGTCAGCGACATGCTGATACGACGGCCAGCACTCGCCCATGTCATTGGCGTTGTCGGCCAGCTTGATGAGCACGAGCTTGCGCAGCGGATTGCCGACCTTGGTCTTCATGGCCTTGACCATCAGCTCCATGCTCATTGGCCGCGCTCCTGGGTCATGGCCGCATCCCAGTACGACTCGAACGCATCCTTAAGCCGGCCGCAAAGCTCCAAAGCAGCTATGTGCTGACCCTCAGAAACGCAGGCGTCGATATCCTCGATTTCGTCCTGCAGATAACCTTCGACGTAGGCCTTGGCCTTGTCGCGGAGTTCGCGCAGAGCCAGAAGCTCTCGGTAGAATCCAGCGGGAATGCGTGCCTTCTGCAGCCACTCGTTCTCGGCCTTGAGCTTTTCCGCCTCCTGTCGCGCCGATTGGACTGCCCGGAAATTGGGGTTCTCATCGCGGCGCTCGATCTCCTCGATCAGCCCCAGGATGGTGTGGCAGTGCATGTGCAGCCAGAGCGCATCGGCAGCTTCGGCGTGCTCGTCAGCAATCTCAGGCCGGTCCTCGCACTCTGCGACTTTCCGGGCGAGCCTCTTCAGCTCTTTGATGTCGATGCTCATGCTGCACCCCGCACGGCCTTGTCGTGGGTGTGCAGGCCATCCCAGTTCTTCTTCATGGGCAAGTCGCCCGCTAGGTACAATTCGTACAGGCGAGTCGCGCCCTTGCGCAGCAGGATCGGTGTGTAGCTGATAAAGGCGTCTTTCCCGTGCGGGGTGACTTCGTGCTGGTGCTCGGTCATGTACTTGTCGCGGGCGTAGGCGGCGACGCGGTACCGGGTACCGGACTTGCTCTCGTTGTAGAGCCAGTTGCGACGCTCAAGGAAATGGCCCACCTGCATGATGTTGACCCCATTGAGGCCCTTGCAGAACTGAACGTGGCTCATGCCTTCCTTGAACAGGTTCTCCAAGTGGTCGATTTTCTTGGCCTGGGCCTCGACCTGGACGGTGAGCAACACGCGGGCCTTCTCCGACTCCAAGGCCATCTGAAGGATTTCCAGCTTGCTGAGGTCGGCGGGCTGGGCCGGCGCGCTATATCCACCGGTTTTGCGAATGCTGGGCAGAACTTCGCCCACTACCCATTCCTCGAAGCGTTCGGCTTGAGGCATCTTGGAGCGCATTACCAGGCGGTAGACGTCACGCTCAGGGATGATGTTTGCCGATGGCCCAAGGGTGAACGAATCGTTCACCCCCACCGGGCGCAGGCATTTGCAGTGGTCGCGCACTGCTTTCTGTGGATTGGAGTAGCCGAGGCCTTCGGCTACGTCCCTGGCAGAGAACCACGGCTCACCATCAATGAGCACGACACGGACGTCGAAGCCCTCGAAATTAAACAGATTTACTGTCCGCGCCACGAAATCGTGGTTCGCATTTTGTGGCGCGAGATTCGAGGGGGCTTGTATACTGGATTCCTGCAGATGCATAATTCACCTCAAGAGTTTTATGTGAAGCAGAGAGCCGGGCCGCAATCCCGGCTTTTTTGTGCCTGTAATTCAGAGAGGGCCTCTGCCCTACCCTGAAGAGTCCCTCGGTGAGGCCCTCATTGGGGCCACCAACTGCAGGACTTTGGCCTTACGGCGGCCAACCACTGAAAGAGCGCCACTGGCAACAGCTGCTTCGAACACCTGATTCATTGCAGTGTTGAAGTCCCAGTCATTGGCCCTCATCAGCCCCTCTATTCGCTGCCGCACATCTGGCGGCAGCTGATCAAGCTGCACGGTCATTTAGGCCTCCAAAGGGCCTTCAGCCCGCGATATCTTCTTGCTGCTTGTCCTGCATCAGCTCTTCGATAACGCCGTTGGCTACGGCCCATTCGATGATTTCGTACAGATAGGTGGCGTGCTGCATTCGGGTCTTGCTCGCAGCCCTCCGGAGAATCCGGTCAAGCACAGGTTCGAAACGAACCTTCACCGGTATGGCGCGCTTCTGGCTGGGGTCTTGGTACATGCTGTTGTGGCTCCTTGCGGCTATGAGATTGGTTAAGCAGCTTCGGCTGGATAGAGGTCGGGGCGCAGTTCATGCCGAGAAACGCCGGTGGCCTTCTCGATCGGGAGAGCCTGGCGAGCCGGTACACCTCTGGTCTTCCAATAGGAAACAGCCATCGGCGTAACGCCCAGCATCTCGGCCAGGGCCTTCCCTGATCCAGCAGCGTGGATTGCGCGTTCCAGAGGTGTGGGATTCATAAACATTCCGCCTTGGGCGAATAAACACGATTCAACAATACGTTTATTTAATAAACAACGCAAGCCCGGTAAACTTCTCGTTTATGACGAATCAACATTCAGGCGATCGCCTGCGACAATTCATGCGAGAGCAGGGGCTCACACCGAAAGGTGTTGCGGAGTCTCTTGGGGTCTCGCCTCAGGTTTTGAACAACTGGTTCAAGCGCGGCATGCCCGCCCGGGCAATCTTCGAGGCTGCGCGAGTGCTGCTGGTTGATCAGCATTGGCTTACAACTGGTCAGTCTCATCCGTCAGGCATGAGCCTTGCACCTACCCCGCCACCAGCGGACGCGGAGATGCTTGGCCCGTTCGATGTCTGGGATGACGACACCCCACTGGATGATGACGAGGTGTATGTGCCGTTCCTCAAGGAAGTGGAGCTGTCGGCCGGCAGCGGCAGAACCGTCGTGGAGCAGTCGCACAAGCAGAAGCTGCGCTTCGGCAAGCTGACTCTTCGTAAGCAGGGCGTACAGCCAGACGACGCGGTGTGCGTGACTGTCAGCGGGAATAGCATGGAGCCAGTGCTTCCGGACAAGAGCACCGTGGGCGTGGATCAGGGCAGCACGTCCGTGGTGGACGGAAAGATGTATGCGCTCGACCACGACGGCCAGCTGCGCGTGAAGATGCTGTATCGCCTACCTGGTGGTGGAATAAGGATGCGCAGCTTCAATCGCGATGAGCATCCCGATGAGGAGTACACCGCCCAGCAGATGATCGATCAGAACATCGTCATCAAGGGCAAGGTCTTCTGGTCTTCTGTGCTCTGGTAACTCAGCAATAGTGGCTCATGGCCTTGCGCCATGGTGCTATGATTCGGCATATCGCCTCCTGGAGCTGATTCCCGAATGAACAAGATTTTTGCGTCTATTGCTCTTGCCTGTACCTTGTCGGCCTGCGCTATTCCTCAGCCTGCCAGACAGGCGCCTGTCCCGCGAATTCCCTTCCCTGCGGCCGAATACGATGCGCTTCCGAAAACTGGCACCGGGGCACTCACTGGGCAGGTGTTCATGCGCACAGTTGGCGGAGACGTTAAATTTGGAGCAGGCAGCGACGTCTACCTATTGCCGGTGACCTCCTACTCCAAGCAGTGGTACGCAGAGAGCTATATCGCCGGCAGGACACTGGAGAGCCCGGACCCTCGCGCCAGGCAGGGCCAGGTCCACACCCAGGCTGATGGCAACGGCAATTTCACCTTCACCGACCTGCCTCCTGGAAACTACTTCCTCAGCTCCACCGTAACCTGGCAAGCCCCTACGCAATATGGCCTTCTCCCTCAGGGTGGCGTGGTCGCCAAGATCGTGACCATTGCAGACGGAAAGCAGACCAAAGAAATGCTGACCAAGTAGACCTGCTGATATTCCCTAGAAGCCCGCCTAGCGCGGGCTTTTTTGTGCCTGCGATTTGATCTATCTCCCGATCAATAAACAAAAATAAACAAAAGGTGTTGACGTGTTTATAAACATCGCGTTTACTAAGCCCATGCCGAGGCGCTACACAGCCCCTCGGGAGGCCCTCAAGCCTCACCGCTCTTTAACAACCAAGACCGCCGAGCCTGCAGGCATAGCAGGCCACCACCCCAACAGGGCTCTGGTGCGATCAGGTGTCCTCTGGGCAAAACCCGTTGGACTCAAGCGGTGCGCAAACCTCAAGCGAAGCAGGGAGCGCATTTGCCGGATAAGCGACCGGCACCTGAGAGAGAAACAGATTTCCTCGATGCCCTTCTCGCGAGGGGTATCAGGGAAGTCAACGAACGAGGAATGAGGAATGCAGCTTGAAAACTATTTTGCTCTGGCTTGCGGGCTTGGCCTGCTGCTTGGTCTGGCTTGGTTCGCTCTCTACCTTCTTAGCTGGGCTTGGGTTTGGACTTGGGCTTGGCTGGATGATTCGAAGCCGCCTCGGCGGAACCCGCTGATCCAGTGGGTGAACAAGCATCGAGGCTTCGGCCCCGGCGAAGGGTTCTGCTGTCGGTATGGATATCAGCGAGACGACGGCAGGCGCATTGATGGCGAAGGCGGCTTCTTCTACCCATTCCTTGCGCTGTCGCTTGCCCCTCTCGCATTGCTGGTAATGGTGAAGCTCTATCCAGTAACCATTGCCGTGTTCACCGGCATCGCCATTGCCCACTTGGCCCGCTTCGCTCGCCGCCACAAGAAGCTGTTCGACAAGCACGTCAAAGACCCCGAAGCACACAAGTGACAGACGATTCCCCGGTGCTCCTCAAGCGGGGCGCATCAGGGGGAATCTACTGGAGTAAGCCGAAATGAGAAATTCGGAAAAACCGAATATTTGCCAGAAATGCCAACGTATCCACGACAAGGCAACTTCGATAGCTATTGGCAGGTTTCGACTCGAAGGGCCGGTCGGATACGTAGCACGGGATGTGCCCGGTGCCCCGATTCGAGAGACGCGAGATCTAGCTAACGCCGACTACTTCCAGCATTGGTGCCGCTCTGATGATCAGCAAGAGCTGTTCGAAGTATGACGATTTCACTCGCAGCCATTCCCACGAGTGGCTGCCGGGAAATCAACCGCCCTGGAGGGCAAGACGATGACACCTGCAGAAGCGCTGGATTACCTGCACAAGAACGCTGACTCGCGAAACATGATCTTCAATCCAGCTCGACTGAAGACCGCACTGTTCACCCTCGGCATCCATGAGAACTACTTGGATGGCGAGAACGCCGAGCTAGAGTGTTTCATCCGCGCGGTCCGGTGCGAGGTGATGCGGGCTCAGAAGTTATTCCCTGGACGCCGCCTGATGGGCCTGGCTTTCAACGAGGAGGCAGGAGAGCTGAACAAGGCGCTTCTGGATGAGCCTTGGAAGCAGGTTTACAAGGAGGCTGTGCAGGCCGCGACCATGGCTGCCAGGGTCGCGCTGGAAGGCGACGAATCTGTCGATGACTGGCGGGCAAGTAAGGGGCTCGACAATCCAACGCTGCACGAATGATTCCCTGACAGCCGGAAAGACGGCCCGATGCCCTGCTCCCCATCGCAGGGTGAATCGGTTCTGAATTCAATCTGGAGATATGCCGTGGACAAGGAATACTTGAACGCGTGCCTTTCCTATTGCCCGGACACTGGGGCGCTCACTTGGCGAAATCGTCCAGTTGAGCACTTCGTGAGTCAGGCAGCCTGTAATTCATGGAATGGCAGATTTGCCAGCAACCCGGCCGGATCGATGCGCGGACCAACCAATCGCCCCTACCTGACATGTCGTCTTGGCGGCGTGCAGATGTTCGCCCATAGAGTCATCAAAATGATGCACGGCGCCAACATCGAAGGAATGGACGTTGATCACCTGAACGGTGACGGCCTGGACAATAGGCTCTGCAACCTGCGCGTTGTTTCGCGTCGCGAAAACAACATGAACATCAGGAAGCAGGCTCGTAACTCATCGGGCGTTACCGGCGTTCGCCTGCACCGCTGCGGCAATAGCTACGGCGCGTTCATCATCAGGCACTCCAAGCGCGAATGGCTTGGCAGCTTCAGCAACATCTTCGACGCGGCAGCCGCAAGGAAGTCCGCCGAAAATCGGTACGGATTCGGGCCATCCCATGGCCTGCCCATGCACCAATAGCAGCACCCCGCACCCCCTTCCCTTCACAAACGACCGCATTAGGCAGGCGCCAGGCCACCTTTCACGGTGGGTTTGGTCACCCGCGCATGGCTCCTGGCCAATGCGGCCGCATAACCAACCTGGAGGACGCCATGGGCGCACTTCGAGCAGCACAATGGCACTACGACAACCAGTTGCCTCCGGCGGTGAGCGACGATGACGCCGCCCAGGCGGAGTGGATTGAAACTCACGCATCGCAGATGGTCCTGGGTTATCGGGTCAGCTGGGGTTATCGCGGCGAGCGCGGCGAGATCACCCAGGCTGACTTCGCCCGGGCAGTGCAAGACCACCTGAACAACCGCCAGATCGACGGTCTGGACCAGAAGGACGCGTTTGGGCAGTTGGTCATGGCCGGGCTGGGCACAGGCAGCAAGGGCTTCATCATGGAGCTTTGCACCTACCTGGTGGGCGGGCCCAAGGCGCTAAAGGAGATTGCCGCCGACTTGCTGCGACCGGTTGCCGCCAAGGCCGTCGCCGCCGAGCAGGAGCGCGAGCGCGACATTCAGGAGTGCGGATTTTGAACAGCCCCGAGCAGATGCACGCCCTGGCGATCGGCGAAGTGATGTCCCAACTTCGCCAGCTGGCCAAGTCGCCAACCCCAGTTCCGGACCAGACCTTTGTCCTTGGCATGCTCGAAGGCTTCGAGAAGATCAGCCTCTTTGATCTTCCGACGCTGAACAGCATCCGCGACAAGGTCTTCGTCACCACCACTGAGCGCGTTGAGCAACTGAGGGAATCAGCATGACCACAGCACCTGTGAAGTCCCTGATTGACGAACAGCTCGAGCAGATCGAGCGCAGCCTCGCCATCATCGGCGCTGGCGTTCCTCGTGAATGGCCCGTGCAGAAGCTGCCTCCCGAGGTTGTTGCGGCCATCAAGTCTGGCCAGCTGGCAGTGAGGCCTCGGCCATGACCCGCCAGCAAGCCCGCCGCTGGGCCTTCTGGCGCGGCAGCTTTACCACCCTATTCATTTGCACCGCCTGGATGCTTGCGAGCGCCTGGGCCGGCTGCATCACTTCCTGAATCACACGCACCCGAACACGGCGGGCCTTCGGGATAACCGTACCCCTTCGGGAGCGTAAGCGGCGAGAGCGCGCAATCATCCACCGCAGCCAGGGCCTGGTGGCACCTCCAATCCGGGTGACCTGGCATTTCCCCTTTCAACTGACGGCGCCGGCCAGGCGCGAGGTTTTCTAATGTCCGCAGAACAGAAACTGATCGCGATCGAAGAGATCAGCGAGGAGAACGCCCCGGCCATCTACGTGGCCGGCGGCCTGAAGCAATTTATCGACCTGGTGAAGGCTGAGGTCGAAGGCGAAGTGCCCGACCTGACCACCCGCAAGGGCCGCGAGCGCATCGCCAGCCTGGCCGCCAAGGTCAGCAAGTCGAAGACCGCCGTCGAGAAGCCGGGCCGCGACTACCTGCGTCGGCTGAAGGAAATGCCGAAGGTGGTCGAAGCCGAGCTGCGCGAGTTCGTGACCAAGATGGACACGCTGCGGGACGAGACGCGCCGGCCACTCACCGAATGGGAGGCCGCCGAGGACGCCCGCATTGATCGCCACAACGACCGCCTGGACTGGCTGCGCAATCGTGACGATGGCCTGGATGCTCTGGAGGCGACGGACATCAAGGATCGCATCGCTTCTGTCGAAGAGGTGGTGATCGGGCCTGAGTGGGAAGAGTTTGAAGCTGAAGCCGCTCGCGAGAAGGATAAAGTCCTGAATGCCTTGCGTGCCGGCCTGGCCAAGCGCGAGAAGTACGACGCCGAGCAAGCCGAATTGGCCCGCCTGCGCCGCGAAGCAGAAGAGCGCGCCGAGCAGGATCGCATTCGGGCAGCCCAGGAGGCCGCCGTCGAGGCCGAGCGCCAACGCGTGGCTCAGCAGCAGCAAGCAGAACGCGAAGCGGCAGCCCGTCGTGAGCAGGAACTGCTTGACCAGGCCGCTGCGCAAGAGCGCGAAGCCGAGAACCAGCGCCTCCAGCTCAAGTTGCAGGCCGAGCAAGCCGAGAGCGCCCGGATCAGGGCTGAAGCTGACCGCGTTGCCGCCGAGCAGCGGATTGAGCAGGAGCGGCAAGCCGCCGCCCGCCGGGCTGAAGAAGCAGCTGAGCAGGCACGCCAGGACGAGCGCCGCCGGGCCGACGCCGCGGCTGCCGAGATCCTCCGCCAGCAAGAAGCTCGCGAGGCCGATAAGGCGCACCGAGCCAGCATCAACCGCGCCGCCCTGGAAGCCTTCATGGCCGAGGGCATGCCTGAAGCGTGCGCCAAGCAAGCGGTCACCCTGATCGCCCAGCGCAAGATCCCGAACATCGCAATTTCCTACTGAGGTCGCCATGAGCCAAGTCGCCAGGGTAGAAACCCAATCCCAGCCGCCAGCTGTAACCGCCGAGTCGGTGACCATCCTGCAGATCATCCAGCAGGTCGCAATGTCGCCAAACGCAGACATCGACAAGATGGAGCGACTGATGGCCATGCACCGCCAGCACCAGGCGCAGCAGGCTCAGCAAGCGTTCGATGCCGCTCTAGCGGCAATGCAAGAAGAGCTTCCTGTTATCCGTGAGCGCGGGGCCATCAAGGACAAGTACAAAAATGTCCAATCCACCTACGCCCTGTGGGAGGACATCAACGAAGAGCTGAAGCCCATCCTGGCAAGGCATGGCTTTGCACTCACCTTCCGGATCCCACGCACCGAAAAAGGCATCGAAGTTGAGGGTGTGCTTAGCCATCGCGACGGACATAGGGAAACGACATCAATCCTGCTGCCAGCCGATGCTACCGGCAGCAAGAATGCCGTCCAGGCAGTTGCCAGTTCGGTCAGCTATGGGAAGCGATACACGGCGGGCGCGCTGCTGAACTTCACCACAACCGGGGAAGACGATGACGGCCAAGGGGCTGCTACTTCGCAGGAGCCTGTCGAGCAAGTAATCACCCCGCGACAAGCTGCACAGCTCGACGCGCTGCTGAAGAAATGTACCCAGGTGCTGGTCGACAACTTCACGGCCAAATACGGCTGCTCTGCCAACGTTTACAAATCCGAGTTCGACGTTGTGCTAGCCCGCCTCACTAAATCGGCCAGCCGGCCGCAGGAGTAAACCATGCAGATCATCTCAGACGTCGAGCAAGGCACTCAGGCCTGGCTGGACCTGCGCCTGGGCATCATCACCTGCAGCGAGCTGGATTGCCTGCTGGTGAACGGCAAGGGCGAGGCAGGTTTCGGCGCCGGCGCCTTCACCTACATGAACACCCTGATCGGTGAGCGCATCACCGGTGAGGCAGCTGATCCCTTCACCGGCAATCGCCATACCGAGCGCGGCCACGAACTGGAAGGCACCGCCCGGGGCCTGTACTGCGACCGCGAGGACGTCCAGACCTACCAGGTGGGGATCATCCTGAATCATGGCATTGGCTACTCACCAGACGCCCTGGTCGGCGACAACGGCCTGACCGAGATCAAGACCAAGCTGCCAAAGCTGCAGGTCGACGTGATCTTGGGTGGCGAGATCCCAAAAGAGCATGTCGCCCAGTGCCAGGGCGGCTTGTGGGTGTCCGAGCGCGAGTGGATCGACTTCATCTGCTACTGGCCGGGCATGCCGCTGTTCGTGAAGCGCGCCTACCGGGATGAGGCGATGATCCGCAAGCTGTCGGAGCGCGTGAAAACCTTCTACGAAATCCTCGACGAGCGCATGAATCGCGTGCTCGGAATCGCAGCATGAGGTGAGCATGAACCAATCAATCGACCTGGAGGCAGCGAAGGCTGCCTTCTTCGCATCTGGCGGCCAGCTGGTCGTGCTGGAGGGCTTCGAATACGTGCCTTTTCGGCAGCGCAAGCACCCCGAACCAAAGCCAAAGCGGGCCAAGCCAATCAATCAGGAGCGCGGCGGCGAGCGCAAAAACCGCGCCAAGGCCCGCACAGCTCAGATCGAAGAGCTCGCCAAGACCATGACCTGTGGTGAGGTCGCAAAATTCCTGGGCGAAACCAAGACCGCTCTCTGGGGAGTGGCGGCGCGGGGAGGATTCAGGTTCTTCAGCCCGCCGAAACCGTCCAAACCGGCGAAGGTAAATGCCGAACCGAGCCAGGAGGATCGCGACTTGGCCGACAAGATCATTGCCATGCGTGATGCTGGCAAGTCCAGATGCCGGACCACGTCTGAGCTGGGTATCGGCAACTGTCGGCTTGTGCGGATCCTTGATGAGTTTGGCATTGATTTCCCGCTACAGCGGAATCGGGAGTAGGCATGATCGCCACCATGTCTCAGCCTGTGCCAGCCGTGAAGTACGCGGCGGCCATGGCCAAATCCACTGGCCAGCCTTGGGGCGTATACCGAGGAAACAAACGTCTGCTGGTGGTCATGCCGTCTGGCACGACGAAAAAAACGCCCATTGAGGTGTGCCACCCATGAGACGCATCCAGAAACTCACGCAGCAGCGTCGCCGCCAGCTGCACATACACATCCCGCCCAGCGGAATCATGGAGCTGCCGTATGGCGATGTCACCGCAAGAGCGCGACCGGCGCCGGCGCGAGAAGGCCGAGCGCCTACAGGAAGAAGACCTGCGCTTGAAGGTTCGACCAGGGACTAAACAGGCCCTGCTGGAACTGATGGAGTGGGCCGGGATCGAGGAACAGGGCGAGGCGATGACGCTGATGATTCATCGTCTTCACGAGCTGACCCGAGAAGAAGCGGTCAAGCTGCTAAAACCTCCGCGCCACAAGATTGAATTGAGCCCTTCCGTGGCGCGAAAGCTAGACCGGTTCCGCATCAGCCGCGAACTTCGCACGCCAGACCTCATGCTTGGCAACGACCCGGACGATACCGGCCTGATCCTGCTCGCAGAACGGGCCTGACCAGCGCTGCCCGCCAGCGCCTTCCCCTATTCAACGATAACGACTCACGCCAACCGGCGAGGACCGCCCATGTCTGCGTTTCAGAAAAAGAACCACCTCGACTTCAAAACCCAGTACGGCCTCGGCTTCGACCCTCAGGACGATGAGATCGTGGTCGACTTCTTCTGCGGTGGCGGCGGCGCCGGTACCGGCCTGGAGATGGGCCTGGGCCGCCCGGTGACGGTCGCCAAGAACCACAGCCCTGCAGCCATCAGCATGCACACCGCCAACCACCCAGCGGCGCGCCACTTCACCACAGACGTTTTCGAGGGCGACCCGGACGAGGAATGCCAGGGCCGTGCCGTGGGCTGGTTCCACATGAGCCCAGACTGCACCCACCACAGCCAGGCAGCCGGCGGCCAGCCGCGCAAGCGCGAGATCCGGAACCTGTCATGGATCGGCTTGAAGTGGGCGGGCAAGAAGAAGCCTCGGGTCATCAGCCTGGAGAACGTGAAGCAGATTTTGCAGTGGGGCCCGCTGATCGCCAAGCGCGACAAGGCCACCGGGCGAGTGATGAAGCTGGACGGAACCGTAGCGGCTGTCGGCGAGCGCGTTCCGGTCCAACAGCAGTTTCTCGTGCCAGACCCGAAGCGCCGCGGCATCACCTGGCGCCGATTCGTGCACCTGCTGGAAGGCATGGGCTACCAGGTGGAATGGCGGATCATCAAGGCCTGCGACTTTGGTGCACCAACTAGCCGGGAGCGCCTGTTCATGATCGCCCGCTGTGACGGACAGCCCATCGTGTGGCCTGAGCCGACCCACGCCAAGAATCCAGCCAAGGGCCAGCAGAAGTGGCGCACCGCCGCGGACTGCATCGACTGGAGCGTGCCGAGCAAGAGCATCTTCGGGCGCAAGAAAGCGCTGGCCGACGCCACCCTGCGTCGAGTGGCCAAGGGCATGAAGAAGTTCGTGCTGGACAACCCCCAGCCCTTCATAGTGCCGATCGCGAACTGGTCGGGCGAGCTGGCCCAGTCTGCCGACGAGCCGCTGCGTACCGTCACATCCTGGCCCCGCGGCGGATCATTCGCCATGGCAAGCCCCGTCGTTCTTCCGGCAACCCACCAGGGCGCCGACCGAGTGAACGACCCGACCGCCCCCTTGCCGACTGTGACAGCAGCCAACCGGGGCGAGCTGATGATGGCGGCGGCACACCTGGTCAAGTTCCGGTTCAACAGCGAAGGCTCACCCGTCACTGACCCGGTGCCAACCATCACCAGCGGCGGCAACTACAAGCGGCCTGCAGGTGCGGCCCATGCCATGGGCGTGTGCACTGCCTTCATCGAGCAGGCCAATGGCGGCTTCAACACCACGCCGGCAAAAGGCGCCGACGAGCCGATGACCACTGTGACCAACACCGGCAGCCAACAGCGCCTGGTGACGGCCAGCCTGGCCACACTGCGCCGCAACTGCACCGGGCGGGCCGTCGACGAACCAGTGCCGACTATGACCGCCGGCGCCGAGCATCACGCCCTGGTCGAATACAAGCTGTCACCAGAGCACGAGGAAGGCGCCCTGCGCGTCGCCGCGTTCCTGATCAGCTACTACGGAACCGAGAACATCAGCGCTTGCGACTCGCCGGCACCGACAGTGACCACCAAGGACCGCCTGGGTCTGGTCACCGTCTTCGTGAAGGGCACGCCCTACGTCATCGTCGACATCTGCCTGCGCATGCTGCAGCCGCACGAGCTGTACCGCGCCCAAGGCTTCCCGGCCAGCTACATCATCGACAAGGGCGCCGACGGCAAGCCGTTCACGAAGACCGAACAGGTGCATATGTGCGGCAACAGCGTCAGCCCGCCGCCAATGGCCGCCCTCGCCCGCGCCAACGACCCATGGCGGACCACCACATCCCAGGCAGTAGCCGCTTGATCCGGAGTTACCCATGCCCACAGAAAACCGATCCAGCAACACAGAGATGGTCAGCGCCAAAGTGTGCGGCTATACGCCAGGACAGTCGCAGGTTGAGCTGCGCCTGGCGGAGATTCGCACATTGCCTTCATGGCTGGAGATTGGCGAAACAGTAACGGTTCATCGGCCACAGCCAGCCCCGCAGCTCCACCCCGACCCTATAGCCTGGATGGTTGGTACTGCCTTCTGGTGGACCAAAGAAGAGGCAGAGAGGGATGCGGCGGAGACTGGCAAGACCATCACGCCGATTGGGCCGATGTTCGATACCGGCGAGATTGACCAGCTTTCACAGATCATTCGTAACCTCAACGACGAGCGCGATGAGATTGGCGCCGAGGTTGGAAGGCTGCGCGCCCAACTGGCTGAGCGGGATGCGCTGCTGCGCGACCTTGAAGGCAAGACGATCTTGTCCTGGCCCGACAAGCGGAGGATATCCGCCGCCCTATCCGCCAGCGCAGAGCCGAGCGCGCCGATTGCCTGGCATGTCGGCGGCAATGGCTATGACCGGATCTCCTTCGAGAAGCCAGCCAATCTACCTGGTCATCCGTGCATCCAAGCCATCCACGACCAGCGCCAGTTGATCGATCTGCTCAAACGCTACGACCTGCGCGATGAGGATGCGCCACCAGATGAGCGCGGCCAAGGCATCCCCGGCACCTCCTTTCAGCGACTGAACGGTCTGGCCAACCAGGGCGAGTAAGCCGCGGCTCGTGAAGAGCACATCTGTACTCCAAGCTGTAACCCCTCTCCCCTCTATTCACTGCCGCGATATGGCGGCCAAGGACGAAGTCATGCCTGCAGAAAAGCAACCGGCTTGGCCGGACCATTTCCGATACGTCGACGAGATCAGCCCTGATGGGGTGACCATCGTCTGCCAGCGCTTTGTCGTGCTCCGCGAGTCGGAACACTGCTATTGGATTGCTCCCTATCGCTTTGTTGGCCTAGCCCGGATATGCGTGGCCGAAGGCCGCAAGAGCCCGCACATCAAGCGCGTGCTGAAAGCGTCGTACGGACGCCGGTTTGCGTACCCGGATAAGGCGAAGGCCCTTCATTCCTACAAGGTCAGGAAGCGGCGCCAACTCGGTCACGCACAGCTCGCCATGGAGCGTGCGAAGACCGCTCTTGAAGACCTCAAGGATGTGGAATCCATCACAGATGAGAGGCTGTGCGCCGGCGGTGACTTCATCAAGGGACTGAACTGGGAGGACTATTGATGACCCGCCTCGCCCTCTGCCTCCTGCTGCTGGCCACCGGCGCCAGCGCAACCGAACTGCCGCCAGGCGTCTCGTCCTTCGAGGATAAGCCCCGCGGCGTCGTCTGCTACGTCATGAACTCGCTGGGCAACAACGCCATCAGCTGCGTGAAGGTATGGCTGCCGCAAGTGGCAGGCAACGAGCGCCAGCTCTCCCCGCACGAAACCCAACCCGAACCTACACCCGCTCTGGCGCCTGGGCGCTGGATTGATGAGAGGTATCGTCTGTGAGCCAAATGAAAGAGCGGCTACGCGCCGCACTAACCGCAATGAGCCGAACTGGTAAGCGTGATCTGGGGCTTCACCTGTTCATGATCGTCTTCTGCCTGATCGTGCTCGCCATCGGCCTGCCCATTATTTGGCTTCTTCAGTTCTTGCCGGATTGGGTCTGGTACCCGCTGGGTGCGGCTTGGGTGGTATGGCTGCTTTTCGGAGACGCAATTGCCGCCGGCTGCCGAGCATTTCGAGGTGATCGACCATGACCTACCTGATCGTCGTGAAGACGGCAGACCTGGCCGGCGAGGCGCTGGGCTGGGCAGTCGGCAAGGCCGAAGGGCTAGATGTGTATCTGGAGCCGCCCGGCTACAACGGCGTGCCCTGCCGGGTGTTCGCCCGGTACCAGGGCGAGGCCATCGTGCACACCAAGCGCTACAACCCGCGGGAAGACTGGGCGCTTGGCGGGCAGCTGATCGAGCAGCACAAGATCAAGCTCAGCCCGTATGCGGATAGGGGATGGTACGCCGATAAGGTATTCCCAGCCGAAGCTTCAGTCGCTGGCAATGTGGATTGGTGCGGCTTCGGGCCTACCCCATTGATCGCACTATGCCGTGCATATGTCGCAGCCAAGCTCGGCGATACCGTCCAAGTGCCAAAGGAGCTGATCCCATGCCAGGCCTGATAAAGGTGCAAACCTGCGACCTTGCCGGCAGAGCGCTGCTCTGGGCCGTCGAGTTGGTAGACGGCCCAATACCGGCGGCGGCGGGCCAACTGCAACTACCTCTTGGTGGTCAAGCTATCGACGACGCGACCGGTGAGTATCTGGTCCACAAACACGGCATGTGGATCGATCGAGGATACAGCTGGCCCTGGCTGGCCTGTGTGTCAGGTCATCCGCTGGACCGTCAGCCGGGCGACACACGGGCAGAAGCTGCAGCCCGCGCCGTGGTGCACCACGCCCGCGGCGAAACCATTAACGTGCCACAGGAGCTGATGCCGTGATCGAGAAATTCACTCTTCACGAACTGGAGGCCGCACTCAAAGGCCGCGCCATTCCCGGCGACCTGCGATGCGGCGAATCCATCGCCCAATACCTGCACCGCGAGATCCAGCGCTTGGCCACAGAGCGGGACGATCTTCGCAAAGACCGCGACGGCCTGCTCGAAGCCGGCGCCCACCTGCTTTAACCTTTCCCCACTACTCAGGCCCGCCGACATGCGCGGGCATGGAGAGACTCATGTTCAAGTTCTTGGCCCGCCTGTTTAAGCGCAAGAAGAAGCCAGCACAACGCGCCGCGCTCGGCCCGACCGGGTATGCCCACGGCCACAGCTCGGCATCCGGCCGGCAAGACCCGATGCTCGACCCGCTCAACCCCATGAGCCCGGTCAGCCCCATGTACCCCACCCACCTGGCGGACAGCCCCGATCCGGCTCGCTCGAGCAGTTCGTGTGCCAGTCGTGACTACGGCAGCTACGACAGCGGCAGCAGCTACTCGTCGAGCGACAGCAGCAGCTCCAGCGATAGCGGCTCCAGCTCGAGCAGCTGCGACTGACCACCAACCTGCCGCCACCGGCGGCGTGGAGACCATCCATGAACCTGATCGACTGCTACGTCACGAAGATCCTCGGCGAGCCGTACCGAAAGTTCGGCGCCTGGTGGGTATCGGTTGAGTACGAGGCTGAGGGTCACCCCGGCACCAAAGAAATCATGTTCCGCACCGAGGAAGCCGCCCGGGCGGCTAAGGTCGGGCACCACTTCACGGCCTGATCTGGCCGCAGGAGAAACACATGGCAAACGCCACTGCAGCTGCACCGACAGCCTTGCAGCCTAGGTTCCTGCGCGCGAAAGACGCGCCGGGCTACCTCGGCATGTGCAAGGACGAATTCAAGAACACCGTCAGGCCGCATGTCCGTGAATTCCCTATCGGGAAACAGGGTATCGGCTTCGACCGCCTCGAGCTGGATGCCTGGGCTGACGCCTACATCGAGGCCATGGCCGTTGAAAAGGCCAGCAATCAGGACAACAATCGACCCCGCAGCGGAAGTACGGCCGGGGAATCCAAGGAGACTCCATGGCCAAAAAGGCAATCACAGGGCTCCAGAAAATGCCAAACGGCATCTGGAAAATCGACAAAGTCTACAGGGGGGAGCGAATTCAAGAGAGCACTGGCACTACTGACCGGGTAGAGGCCGAGCAGTACCTGATTCACATCCTGGAGAAGATGCGGCTGCGCAAGGTGTATGGCGTGCGCGAGATCAAGACCTTCAGTGCAGCGGCTGCCCGGTACCTGATAGAACACAAGGACCAGCCGTCATTCAAGGTCACCGCAACCTACCTTGGCCAGTTGGATGACTACATCGGCCACCTGCCTCTGACGCATATCGATGATGAGGCACTGGCACCATTCATCCGGGACCGAAAGGCGGACAGCGTTCTGCCGGACGGGACGATAAAGAAGGGAGTGAGCAACCGGACGATCAACATCGCGATCGAGCGTGCGATTCGCGTGTTGTCGCTGGCTTGCAGGAAGTGGCGGGACGAGGAGCGCAGGCCTTGGCTGGACAGCGTACCGTTGCTGACCAAGCTGGAAGAGAAGAAGGCGAGCCGAAAGCCCTACCCCATGACATGGGAGGAGCAGTCAATTCTCTTCGGGGAGTTGCCGGACCACCTGCAGCGCATGGCCCTGTTCAAGGTGAACACAGGTTGCCGCGAGCAAGAGGTCTGCAAGCTGAGGTGGGACTGGGAAATCTTCGTGCCGGAGCTTGGCACCAGCGTGTTTCTGATACCGGCCGAGTTTGGCGGCCGACATGAAAACTCTGGGGTCAAGAACCGGGACGAGCGCCTGGTAGTGCTGAACAGCGTGGCGAAGTCGGTAGTCGATAGCCAGCGAGGTATCAGTCGTGAGTGGGTTTTCCCCTACAACGGCACGGCGATGCATCGCATGAACGACTCAGCCTGGAAGAAGGCTCGGGTGCGCGCGGCGAAGCTCTGGCAGGAGCAACACTTACGGCCGGCACACCCCGGGTTCGCATCCATACGCATTCATGACCTCAAGCACACTTTCGGCAGGAGGCTGAAAGCAGCAGGAGTTACTGAAGAGGACCGCAAGGCGTTATTGGGCCATAAGAACGGCAGTGTGACCAGTCACTACTCCGGCGCGGAGCTTGGTCAGCTGATAGAAGCAGCAAACAAGGTGTCGGCCACCGACTCGCGTGGACCGGTACTGACAATTTTGAAGAGGAGGATCGGATGAGGAAAAAGGCGAAGTCACTCGAAAAGTCACTAGCCCCAGAAACAACGAAGCCACCCGAAGGTGGCTAAGTTGCTGAATATATTGGTCGGGACGGAGTGATTCGAACACTCGACCCCTTGCACCCCATGCAAGTGCGCTACCGGGCTGCGCTACGCCCCGACTCTATTCTCGATACCGCTGAGAACGATGAAGAATCTACCCTAACCATCTGATTAATGGAAGCTTTTTTTTAAGAAACTTCCATTCGTCGGGTGCAGATCACTTCTTGAGCACGACCAGCACATCTTCCAATTCGGCAATCATCTGCCGAATCAGCTGCTTGTACTGGCTGGACTCGTCCTTTACCTCATCACTGGAAAGCCGCAACCGCGCCCCGCCAATGGTGAAGCCCTGGTCGTACAGCAGTGCACGGATCTGACGAATCATCAGCACATCTTGCCGCTGGTAATACCGCCTGTTCCCGCGCCGCTTGACCGGGTTGAGTTGGGGAAACTCCTGCTCCCAATACCGCAGCACATGCGGCTTCACCGCACACAACTCGCTGACTTCACCAATAGTGAAGTAGCGTTTGCCCGGTATGGGGGGCAGTTCGTCGTTATGGCTTGGTTCCAGCATAGGCCTCTACCCGGGCTTTCAGCTTTTGCCCTGGACGAAAGGTGACGACGCGGCGCGCGGTAATCGGGATCTCTTCCCCCGTCTTGGGGTTGCGGCCCGGCCGCTGCCGTTTGTCGCGAAGGTCGAAGTTGCCGAAACCTGACAACTTCACCTGCTCGTTCTCCTCAAGCGCGTGCCGAATTTCTTCGAAAAACAGCTCTACCAACTCCTTGGCCTCACGCTTGTTGAGTCCCAGCTCCTCGTACAGCCTTTCGGCCATCTCAGCTTTCGTCAGAGCACCCATACCGTTATTTCCTTAACGTGGTGTTCAACCTTTGTTCGAGCGAGGTGAGGATGTTCTGCAGAGTCGTGTTCACCTCATCGTCGTTAAGAGTGCGCGATGGATGCTGCCAGGTCAAGCCGACTGCCAGGCTTTTTCTATCAGGATCAATACCTTTACCCTGGTAGACGTCAAACAGCCTGAGGTCTGTCAGCCATTCGCCGGCATTGTTACGAATCACTTCAAGCACCTGACTGGAGGCCACGTCACGGCCGGCGATCAGCGCCAGGTCACGACGGGTTTCCGGGAACTTGGAGAGTTCACTGAACTTCGGCAGACGGCCTTCGACCACCTCACCCAGCACCAGCTCGAACAGGAACACCGGGCGATCCAGATCCAGGGCCTTGGCCAGCTCTGGGTGGATGGCGCCCAGGTAGCCGACCTGCTTGCCGTCGCGCTCGATCAGGGCGGTTTGGCCAGGGTGCAGGGCGGGGTGTTTTCCAGCGCTGAAGGTGAAGTCGTTCAGCGCTCCCGAGTAACCCAGCAGGGCCTCCACATCGGCCTTGACATCGAAGAAGTCGATGCCATCGCGACCGTTGGCCCAGCCTTCTGGCAGGCGGCTACCGGTGACCACGCCGGCAATCATCGGCTGCTGCTTGAGATCACCCAGCTGGCCAACGAAACGCAGGCCGCTTTCGAACAGGCGAACGCGGTCTTGTTGGCGGTTGAGGTTGTGCTGCAGCGCCTTCACCAGACCCGGCCAGAGCGACGCACGCATGGCAGCCATATCGTTGGAGATAGGGTTGGCCAGCAGCAGCGGCTCGACACCTGGGCTAAACAGCTCGAACAGTTTCGGGTCGATGAAGCTGTAGGTGATGGCTTCCTGATAGCCGCGAGCAACCAGCAGGCGACGCAGGTTTGGCAGCTCGCCACGGGTTTCCGGGCGGGCTTGCGGCGCCAGGCGCGCTTGCGGATAACGGACCGGCAGGTTGTTGTAACCGTACAGGCGGGCCAGCTCTTCGATCAGGTCGACTTCCAGGCTGATGTCAAAGCGGTGGCTCGGGACGTTGACGGTCCACTCCCCCTCTCCGCTGCGCGTGGTGGTCAGCTCCAGGGCGTTGAGCAGTTGCTCGACCTGGGCCGGGTCCATTTCCATGCCGAGCATCTGGGTGATGCGGTCGGCGCGTAGAGTGATCGGGGCGATGTTCGGCAAGTGCTGCTCGCTGGCAGCCTCGACCACCGGACCGGCTTCGCCACCCACGATCTCCAGCACCAGCGCAGTAGCGCGCTCGATGGCTTCGCGAGCCAGCTGCGAATCGACACCACGCTCATAGCGGTGCGAGGCGTCGGTGTGCAGGCCGTAGGAACGGGCTTTACCAGCGACGGAAATCGGCTCGAAGAAGGCGCTTTCCAGGAACAGGTCGCGGGTCTTCTCGGTGTTCACGCCGCTGTGCTCGCCCCCCATGACGCCGGCAATGGCCAGGGGGCGGGTGTGGTCGGCGATGACCAGGGTATCGGCCCGCAGGGCTACTTCCTGGCCGTCGAGCAGGACGAGCTTCTCGCCCTCTTCGGCCATGCGCACGCGGATGCCGCCGTTGATCTCAGCCAGGTCGAAAGCGTGCATGGGCTGGCCCAGCTCAAGCATCACGTAGTTGGTGATGTCGACGGCAGCGTCGATGCTGCGCACGTCGCTGCGGCGCAGGCGCTCAACCATCCACAGCGGAGTCGGCTTGCTCAGGTCGACGTTGCGGATGACGCGGCCCAGGTAACGCGGGCAAGCAGCCGGAGCACTGACTTCGACCGGACGCACTTCGTCGTGCGCAGCCGGTACCGCCGGCACGTTCGGGCGGGTAACCGGGACGTTGTACAGCGCACTGACGTCGCGCGCCAGACCGGCGATGGAAAGGCAGTCGCCACGGTTCGGGGTCAGGCCGATCTCGATGCTGGCGTCGTCCAGGCTCAGGTACTGGCGAATGTCTTCACCTACCGGGGCGTCGGCGGCCAGCTCCAGCAAGCCGTCGTTTTCTTCGCTGATCTGCAGTTCGGCGGCCGAGCACAGCATGCCGAAGGATTCGACACCGCGCAGCTTGGCTTTCTTGATCTTGAAGTCACCTGGCAACTCGGCGCCGATCATGGCGAACGGGATCTTGATGCCTGGACGTGCGTTAGGGGCGCCGCAGACAACCTGGAAGGTTTCCTGGCCGTTGCTTACCTGGCAGACGCGCAGCTTGTCGGCGTCCGGGTGCTGTTCGGTGGCGAGGATCTCGCCCACGACGATACCGCTGAACTGCCCGGCAGCGGGGGTAACGCTGTCGACTTCGAGGCCGGCCATGGACAGACGGGCGACCAGTTCGTCACGGGAGACTTGCGGGTTTACCCAACCGCGCAGCCACTGTTCACTGAATTTCATGCTGTTCTCCTGAAAATTGCGTCGGATAGGCCTAGCGGAATTGCGCTAAGAACCGCAGGTCGTTGTCGAAGAACAGACGCAAATCGTTGACGCCATAGCGCAGCATGGCCAAGCGCTCGGCGCCCATGCCGAAGGCGAAACCCTGGAACTCTTCCGGGTCGATGCCAGACATGCGCAGCACGTTCGGGTGCACCATGCCGCAACCCATCACTTCCAGCCAGCCGGTTTGCTTGCACACGCGGCAGCCGTTGCCAGCGCACATCACGCACTGGATATCCACTTCGGCGGACGGCTCGGTGAAGGGGAAGAACGACGGGCGGAAGCGCACGGCCAGCTCTTTCTCGAAGAACACCCGCAGGAACTCTTCGATGGTGCCCTTGAGGTCGGCGAAGTTGATGCCGCGGTCGATCAGCAGGCCTTCGACCTGGTGGAACATCGGCGAGTGGGTAATGTCCGAGTCGCAGCGGTAGACGCGGCCTGGGCAGACAATGCGAATCGGCGGCTGGCTCGATTCCATGGTGCGGACCTGTACCGGCGAGGTATGGGTGCGCAGCAGCATGTTGGCATTGAAATAGAAGGTGTCGTGCATCGCCCGGGCCGGATGGTGGCCTGGGATGTTGAGCGCTTCGAAGTTGTGGTAGTCGTCTTCGACCTCCGGGCCTTCGGCGATGCCGTAGCCGATGTGGGTGAAGAACTGCTCGATGCGCTCGAGGGTACGGGTGATCGGGTGCAGGCCGCCAGTGGTCTGGCCACGGCCTGGCAGGGTCACGTCAATGCATTCGGCGGCCAGGCGAGCGCTGAGCTCGGCCTCTTCAAAGGCGGCCTTGCGTGCGTTGAGCACGTCGGTGACGCGTTCCTTGGCGTCGTTGATCAGCGCGCCGACTTTCGGCCGCTCTTCGGCTGGCAGGTTGCCCAGGGTCTTCATCACCTGGGTCAGTTCGCCCTTCTTGCCGAGGAATTGAACCCGGATCTGTTCCAGGGTAGTGATGTCTTCAGCGCGTTCCACGGCCTCGAGGGCTTGGGCAACCAGCGCGTCCAGGTTTTCCATGTACAGACTCCAGATACGAAAATAGGGGAAGAGCTTTTGAAGGCTCTTCCCCTATCGATGACGTTTTACACCCGGCGCCGCAGCGCGCCGCCGGATGATTGTCGTGGGTACTTAAGCCAGAACGGCTTTAGCTTTCTCGACAATCGCAGCAAACGCCGCTTTTTCGTTCACTGCCAGGTCAGCCAGAACCTTACGGTCGATTTCGATCGACGCCTTTTTCAGGCCAGCAATCAGACGGCTGTAGGACAGACCGTTGGTGCGGGCACCGGCGTTGATACGAGCGATCCACAGGGCGCGGAACTGACGCTTCTTCTGGCGACGGTCACGGTAGGCGTATTGGCCAGCCTTGATGACAGCCTGCTTGGCGACGCGGAATACGCGCGAGCGTGCACCGTAGTAGCCTTTAGCCAGTTTCAGAATTTTCTTGTGACGCTTACGAGCGATAACGCCGCGCTTTACACGAGCCATGAGTAACTTCCTCTATCTTTGACCGAAATTAACGTACGCGCAGCATGCGCTCGACTTTTGCAACGTCAGACGGGTGCAGCAGGCTGGCACCGCGCAGTTGACGCTTACGCTTGGTCGACATTTTGGTCAGGATGTGGCTCTTGAAAGCGTGCTTGTGCTTGAAGCCGGAAGCGGTCTTCAGGAAGCGCTTTGCAGCACCGCTCTTGGTTTTCATTTTTGGCATGTTGGAACTCCGCATTCGATAAAATTACACATAATCATCAGGCCTGCCGTGCCCGGGAGATTACTTCTTTTTCTTGGGGGCGATGACCATCATAAGCTGGCGTCCTTCCATCTTCGGATGCTGCTCAACGGAGCCGTATTCGGCGAGGTCGGCTTCGACCCGCTTCAACAGCTCCATGCCCAGCTCCTGGTGAGCCATCTCACGGCCACGGAATCTCAGAGAGATCTTGGCCTTGTCCCCATCAGTAAGGAAACGTACCAGGTTGCGTAGTTTTACCTGGTAATCCCCTTCTTCCGTCCCTGGACGAAACTTGATTTCTTTGATCTGGATCTGCTTCTGGTTTTTCTTGGCTTCGTTGGCCTGCTTCTTCTTCTCGAAGAGGTGCTTGCCGTAGTCCATCACCTTGCAGACGGGCGGTTGCGCGTCTGCAGAGATTTCCACCAGATCCAGCTTCGCTTCATCAGCGATTCGAAGCGCTTCATCAATCGAGACGATGCCAATCTGCTCGCCGTCAGCGCCAATTAACCGAACCTCGCGTGCCGAGATATTCTCGTTGATCGGGGCTTTCGGTGCAGTTCGTTTATCGTTTCTCATTTCACGCTTAATAGTCATTACTCCGATTCTAGGCGACCGCGCTGGGCTACAGCGCTGTTGAGCAGCTGCGTGAATTCAGCCACCGGCATGGAGCCGAGGTCTTTGCCTTCACGGGTGCGTACGGCGACGGTCTGCGTTTCGACTTCGCGATCCCCTATAACCAAAAGGTACGGGACCTTGAGCAAAGTATGCTCGCGGATTTTAAAGCCAATCTTCTCGTTTCTCAAGTCCGACTTGGCACGGAAACCGCTACCGTTCAGGGCTTTTTCTACTTCGAGGGCGAAATCGGCCTGCTTGTCGGTGATGTTCATGATCACCGCTTGGGTTGGTGCCAGCCAGGCAGGGAACACACCCGCGTAGTGCTCGATCAGCATGCCGATGAAGCGCTCGAACGAACCGAGGATGGCACGGTGCAGCATGACCGGGCGCTTACGGTTGTTATCTTCGGCGATATAGCTGGCATCCAGACGCTCAGGCAGGTTCGGGTCGTACTGCAGCGTACCGCACTGCCAGTTACGACCGAGGCAGTCGCGCAGGGTGAACTCGATCTTCGGACCGTAGAACGCACCCTCGCCCGGCTGGTATTCCCACTCGAGGCCCGACTCGTTCAGCGCATCGGCCAGGGCGCCTTCGGCGCGATCCCACAACTCTTCGGAACCCACGCGCTTGGCGGGACGAGTCGACAGCTTCATGGCGACGTCGGTGAAACCGAAGTCCTTGTACACGTCCAGGGTCAGCTTGATGAAGTCGGCAGCTTCCTTCTTCACCTGGTCTTCGGTGCAGAAGATGTGCGCATCGTCCTGAACGAAGCCACGTACACGCATGATGCCGTGCAGCGCGCCAGACGGCTCGTTACGGTGGCAAGCACCGAATTCGGCCAAGCGCAGCGGCAGGTCGCGGTAAGACTTGAGGCCCTGGTTGAACACCTGCACGTGGCACGGGCAGTTCATCGGCTTGACGGCAAAATCGCGGCTTTCCGACGAAGTGGTGAACATGTTCTCGGCGTAGTTGGACCAGTGGCCGGAGCGCTCCCAGAGGATACGGTCGACAACCTGTGGGGTCTTGATTTCCTGGTAGCCGTTCTCGCGCTGGACTTTACGCATGTACTGCTCGAGTACCTGGTAAACGGTCCAACCATTGGCGTGCCAGAACACCATGCCGGGTGCTTCTTCCTGCAGGTGGAACAGGTCCAGCTGCTTGCCGATCTTGCGGTGGTCGCGTTTTTCGGCTTCTTCGATGCGCTGGATATAGGCGGCCAGCTGCTTCTTGTCGGCCCAAGCGGTGCCGTACACGCGTTGCAACTGTTCGTTCTTGGCATCACCGCGCCAGTAGGCGCCGGACAGCTTGGTCAGCTTGAAGGCCTTGAGGAAACGGGTGTTCGGCACGTGCGGGCCACGGCACATGTCGACGTATTCTTCGTGGTAGTACAGCCCCATGGCCTTCTCGTCGGGCATGTCCTCGACCAGGCGCAGCTTGTAGTCCTCGCCACGGTTCTTGAACACGTCGATGACCTCGGCGCGCGGAGTCATCTTCTTGATGACGTCGTAGTCCTTGTCGATCAACTGCTGCATGCGCTGCTCGATGGCGGCCAGGTCATCCGGGGTGAAAGGACGCTCGTAGGCGATGTCGTAATAAAAGCCTTCGTCGATCACCGGGCCGATCACCATCTTGGCGGTCGGGTACAACTGCTTCACCGCGTGGCCGATCAGGTGGGCGCACGAGTGACGAATGATCTCCAGTCCCTCTTCATCTTTAGGGGTGATGATCTGCAGGGTGGCGTCGTTCTCGATCAGGTCGCAGGCATCGACCAGCTTGCCGTCGACTTTACCGGCCAGGGTGGCCTTGGCCAGACCAGCGCCGATCGAGGCGGCGACTTCGGCTACGGATACGGCCTTGTCGAACGAACGTTGACTGCCATCGGGAAGAGTAATAATGGGCATGGCGCCTCCTCTCCTAGTGGTGACCCCTACCAAAGGTCACGTGGGTTGGGATGAGCCAGTACAAGATCCGACCTGCCTTTCCCTTGGGAAAGCCTGCCTCACAGTGGCAGAAACCTTTCGGCTTGCCAGGGGGACCTGAGTGACTGGAAAGTGAAAAAGATAAATGTAGGCGCCGTCAGGGCAGCCACAAGCCGGCCATGCTAGCACGCGGGTTGCACAGCAGGCAGAAATATTTGGGAATTACGCGGTTGTGGTGAACTAACGCGGAAAAAATCCTATCAGACCTTGGGAAGCAACCTACTCTTGATGAGACCTTAACCCAAGGAGTAACCGGTTATGCGACTTCACTCTCTTCTGGCCCTGGCGGCCGCTAGCGCCCTGCTGCTGCCTGTCGCTGCGAACGCTGGCAACTTCCCCCCTGGGAAGGAGGCTGGTTACATGGCCCAGTGCACCCAAGTGGCCAGCGGACAGGGCGTGGACGCTGCGACCGCGAAGAAGCACTGCGAATGCGGCGCGCAAGCCATCAAAAAGAATTTCAGCGATAAGGAGATCGAAGACCTGGATAGCAAGGACGGCGTTGACGCCAAGCTGATGCAGAAAGCGCAAACTGTCGTGCAGGCGGCATGCAAACCGAAGTCCTGAGCAAGCAATCAACACTTTGTTTGCCCTGGATCAGTATCCTGCGAAGGTAAAAGGCGCTAGATGCGCAGAATTAGACTATGATGTCGCCGGTGCTCCGTAGCCTCGGCCGCATTGCACCACTGAAAAATTAAATGTCTGGAGATTCACCCCATGTCCAATCGCCAAAACGGCACCGTCAAATGGTTCAATGATGAGAAAGGCTACGGCTTCATCACCCCAGCAGGCGGCGGCGACGACCTGTTCGTACACTTCAAGGCCATCGAAACCGACGGCTTCAAGAGCCTGAAAGAAGGCCAGACTGTTTCCTTCGTCGCCGAGCGCGGCCAGAAGGGCATGCAGGCTGCTCAGGTTCGTCCGGAGTAATTCGGACAGCTGAAAAAACCCGCCTCCGTGGCGGGTTTTTTTTGGGTGTCCGCCGGGCACGCTCGGCCCTGCCCCTTAACCGCAGTTGGCGCGGATGACTACCCCTCGCTCGTCGACATTAAGGTTCAAACGCTCGGAGCGATACTCCAGGGTGACCACGTCATGGGGTTTGAGGATGCGTGCCATTTGCGAGCCGCTGGCCTTTCGCGCCTGCTCGAGCAGTTCGGCGCTACCTGGCTTGCCAATGGCGAAATCGGCCCCACTGGCATCGCAGCGCCCATCGTTGCCAGCCGCCGCTGCCGGGGCACCGCCGCCCGAGTGACCGCCAGAGCTGCAACCTGCCAGGACGGACGCCAGTAGCAGGGTCGCCAGGGAAGCACGGGTACGGAACATGAATCCTCCTAAAATCAATCCGGGAACTGCCTAATGCGACAGCTTCACTCATAGTTTGTTGCAAAACCGCACAAGTCTGCCTGATCTCGCCAGTCGAGACGAAAAGCAATCGTGACTGAATTTTGCACCAGCCTCTTGGTTTGCCCGACATGGCCTTTTATTCTTAAGTCGCAGGGTGCTTGACGCAAAGTCATGATTTACTGCAAGAAGTGGAGCGCATCATGCCTCCTTCGAACGCCAGGGTCAGGTGTTCGCCTCTCCATACCGGGCCTTCAGCGAGAGCCTTCCATGAGCAGCCACAGCATCGACGCCGACATCAAGGTCAAATGGGCCGAGGGCCAGAGCGCCTACAGCCCTGGCACCCCGGAGGAGCTGCTTTTGATCGCCATCGACCTGCTGGTACGTGACCGCGGTGCCGAAGCAGCGCGCAGTTTCGTCGAGCAGGTCATCGAGCGCTACGCCCCACAGCCGGCTATCGCAATCTCGCCAGACGCTCACTGAGCAGATCGAACAGCCCCTGGGCGTCGCCTTGCGATACCCACATCACGTTTGCCGGACGCTTGAGCACACCGTACCAATCGGCGATGGTCTGGCCGAAGGTTGCGCCTTCACGGCTGTCTACCACCAGATGGACACGTCGACCACTGAACAGTTCTGGCTTGACCAGGTAGGCGATGACGCTGGCGTCATGCACAGGCCCGCCGGGCATCCCATACACGTCCATGTCGTGCTTGATGTAGGCGTTGAGTATATCCACCACCACTTGACTGGCACGGTTGTGGATAGCCGCCAACTGCCGCAGACGAGCATCGCTGGTGAGTAGCGTGTGGGTCAGGTCCAGCGGCAGGTAGGTCAAGCGAACGCCACTTGCCAGCACTACCTCGGCGGCGTGAGGATCGGCATAAATGTTGAATTCCGCCGTCGGCGTGATGTTGCCGCCGTTGAAGTGGGCACCGCCCATGACCACCACGTCCTTGATACCCTTGGCTATTTCCGGACGCTGGATCAGCGCAAGTGCCAGGTTGGTCTGCGGGCCGAGCATGGCCAGGGTGATGCTGTGAGGTTCAGCGGCGCCCAGGGTATCGATCAGGTACTGCACGGCATTGCCCTGACTCAGGGGCTTGGCCGGCTCATGAACCGTCACACCACTCAAGCCTTCTTCACCATGCAATTCGGCGGCATGGACAGGCGCACGTACCAGTGGCCGGGCGGCCCCGGCATACACAGGGATATCCTCCCGACCACCCCACTCACAGGCCAGGCGAGCATTGCGCGAGGTCTTGGCAAGGTGCACATTGCCAGCCACGGTGGTGATCGCACGAATACTCAGCTCATCTGGCGATGCCATGGCCAGTAACAGCGCGACCAGATCGTCGGCCCCGGGATCGGTGTCGATGATCAGCTCACAGGGTGCGGCCCGAAGGCTGGTGATGGAGGTGGCAGGCATGAGACGACTCCCTGGAATGCATGCTTGAGCATAGGCACTCCTGCGACCTGCGGCTCGACCTCAATCTTCGTCCAACCCAACTTTCAGCAGCTTTCCATCCTTCTCATCGGTCAACACATACAGATAACCGTCCGGTCCCACCCGCACATCTCGAATCCGCGCCTTGAGCTGGCCCAGCAGCCGCTCCTCATGGACGACCTTGTCTCCCACCAACTGCAGTCGGATCAATTCCTGGGTGGCCAGTGCGCCGATGAACAAGTTGTGGCCCCAGGCTTGGAAGGTGGGGCTATCGTAGAACGCCATGCCGCTGATTCCGGGTGACTTCTCCCACACATGGTGCGGGTCGATCATGCCATCGACGTGCTTGCCCTCGGCTTCGGGGATCGGCAGCAGCGAATAGTTGATGCCATGCGTTGCGATGGGCCACCCGTAATTCTTGCCCGCTTGCGGGATGTTGATCTCGTCACCGCCGCGTGGGCCATGTTCGTGGGTCCAGAGTTTTCCGGTCCATGGATTGAGGGCAGCGCCCTGCTGGTTGCGATGGCCGTAAGACCAGATCTCCGGGCGCACGGCGTCCTGGCCGACGAAGGGGTTGTCCTTCGGCACGCTGCCGTCGGGCCACAAGCGCACGATCTTGCCCTGCAGCTTGTCAAGGTCCTGGGCGGTGGGCCGCTGGTTGTTCTCGCCCAGCGCGATGAACAGGTAGCCGTCTCGGTCAAACACCAGCCGCGAACCAAAGTGGTTGCCCTCCGACAGCTTGGGCAACTGACGGAAGATCACGGTAAAGTTCTCCAGTCGTGCACGATCCGCCGAAAGCTGGCCGCGACCGACGGCCGTCCCGGCCTTGCCGTCGCTGCCCTCCTCTGCAAATGACAGGTAGACGGTACGGTCCTTCCCGAACTCAGGCGACAGCGCCACATCCAGCAAACCACCCTGCCCTTCGGCCCACACCTTGGGCACGCCACTGACGGGTGGTCCAACCTTGCCCTCGGCATTGACGATGCGCAGATTGCCAGGCCGCTCGGTCACCAGCATGTCCTTGCCACCCGGTAAAAACGCCAGTGACCAGGGATTGCGCAGGCCATCGGCCACGGTATCGACGATCAACGGCCCCTCTTCACTGGGAAACTGCTGCTGGGAAGCGGCTTGGGCCAGCAGCGGGAATAACGCTGCGGCGGTCAGGGTAATCAGCCAGGTGGGTCGTGTCATGCAGGGTTCCTTCCGATGCGGGGCTCACGGCACGCGCTGGGTGTCGCGCGGTGGCCGAGTGGGTTCAAGGTTTGGCGCTTGCTGCTGACGCCGAAGGTTGTCGCCGTTACCGATGCCGCGGTTGTCCAGGCTGGGCGTGCGCTGAATGGGCACGGTCGAAGGCCCGCGTACCGGAGGCGCCGGCTGGACGCTACCTTGGCGGCTATTCGGATTGGCGCGCTGGATTGGGCTGTTGTAAGGGTTGTTGTTGCCAGCAGCGAGCTGCAGCGGCTGGAGGGGCGCCGCTTGCAGTGGCAAGCACAGCAACAGGCCGAGGCCCAAGGTTGGCATCGTGATGTTCATGCTTCACCTCCTGTACGAAAATGACGCGCCTCGAAGGTTGGATAGCCTAAGGCGCAAGGGGTTCGCGGCAAAAGTGTGAAAGCGGATGGAGTTGATTCGTGATGTTTCAGTATGGGCCTTTGGCGGCGCTGTACCTGACCGTTGCGACGCAAGGCCATCGGTCCTTTCCGATGGCCTGGTCGCCGGCCAGCCGACGCCTACAGACCCCGTGATGTGTCGGTGAGTTTGTGTCGCGCCGCATACAGGCAGAGCATTTCCATGGCCAGGGTTGCCCCCGCCAGGGCAGTGATATCGGCATGATCATAAGCCGGCGCCACCTCCACCAGGTCCATGCCCACCAGGTTGATGCCACGCAATCCACCCAGAATCTCGAGGGCCTGTACGGTGCTAAGGCCACCGCATACCGGGGTCCCCGTGCCTGGGGCGAAAGCTGGGTCGAGGCAGTCGATATCGAAAGTCAGGTATACCGGCCGATCACCGACTCGCTGGCGGATCGCTTCGATAACCGCCTCCGTGCCCAGGCGATGGACCTGGCGGGCATCGAGGATGGCAAAGCCCTGGCTGTCGTCATTGGTGGTGCGCAGGCCGATCTGCACGGAATGCGTTGGATCGACCAAGCCTTCGCGCGCAGCGTGCCAGAACATGGTGCCATGATCGATGCGCTTGCCATCTTCGTCGGGCCAGGTGTCGCTGTGTGCATCGAAGTGAATCAGCGCCAGCGGCCCGTGGCGCCGGGCATGGGCCTTGAGCAGCGGGTAGCTGATGAAGTGGTCGCCGCCCAGGGTCAACATGGCACACCCTGCTTCGAGTATCCGATTGGCATGGGCCTCTATGCTTTCCGGCACCGACTGTGGCGTCCCACTGTCGAACGCACAGTCGCCATAGTCGATGACCGCCAGGTGGTCGAAGGGATCGAACGCCCAGGGCCAGTGCCGTGCCCAGGCTTGCTGCACCGAAGCGGCACGAATCGCTCGCGGCCCGAAACGTGCGCCTGGGCGGTTGCTGGTGGCGGTGTCGAAAGGCACCCCGCTCACCACTACATCCACCCCACGCAAATCGCGGCTGTAGCGGCGCCGGGAGAAACTGGTAATGCCTGCGTAGGTGCTTTCAGCAGCAGTGCCGTACAAGCTGTCGCGGGTCATGGCCTGGTCATTGTTGGCGGCTTGGTCCACGGTGTCGCTCCTATGTCGTTATCGATTACTGCCCGCTGCGAAATGCCGTCCACAAGCGGTTGCGCTGGCGCAGGTCGGACAATGCCATGCTGCGGTCGGCGTACAGACGCTCACGCACCGCGGCAGGTGGATAGATATCCGGGTCGTTACGTACCGCGTCGTCCACCAAGGGGGTGGCGGCCTGGTTGGCGTTGGCGAAAAACAGCGTATTGGTCAGCGCGGCTACCGATTCTGGCTTGAGCATGAAGGCGATGAACGCCCGGGCAGCCTCCGGATGCGGGGCATCCTTGGGAATGACCAGGTTGTCCTGCCACACCAGGGTGCCTTCCCGCGGAATGCGGTAGATGAGCTGGAATGGCTTGCCGGCCTTGCGCGCCTGGTCGGCCGCCATGGCGGCGTCGCCGTTGTAGGTCAATGCCAGGCACACGCTGCCGTTGGCCAGGTCGTTGATCTGGCGGCCGTTGGCGACGTAGCTGATCGACGGCTGCAGTTGGTCCAGCAACTGGCGGGCGGCGGCAAGCGCGTTCTTGTCCTGGCTGTACGGGTCTTTACCGAGGTAGTTAAGGGCCAGGCCGATGACCTCCTGGGGTGAGTCGGGCATGGCGATCCCGCATGATTTGAGTCGGCTGGCGTACTCGGGCTTGAACAGCAGGTCGAGGCTGTCCAGCGGCACGTCACCCAATCGCTCGCGCACCGCTTCGACATTCACCCCCAGGCCCAATGTGCCCCAGGTGTAGGGCACTGCGTAACGGTTACCGGGGTCGGCCTCGGCCAGTTTTGCCAGCAGGTCCTTGTCGAGATTGGCATAGCCAGGCATTGCCTGTGCGTTCAAGGGTTGTAACGCACTGGCCTTCAGCGCACGCGCCAGCACCGTGGAAGATGGCACCACCACATCGTAGCCGCTCCCCCCCGTTAACAGCTTGGTTTCCAGCACTTCGGTGGTGTCGAAGGTGTCGTAGCGGACCTTGTAGCCGGTCTCGCGCTCGAAGCGCTCAAGGGTTTGCGGCGCGACATAGTCCGCCCAGCTGTAAAGGTTCACGACCTTCTCTTCGGCCTGCAGCGGCAAGGCCAGTACCAGGGACAACAGACACAACGATCGACGCATGACGAACACCTCGGCAAATGGGTGGATGCCGCCAGCATGCCAGCCGAGTTACATTGCAGGAATGGCAAGTTTGTAAAGCTGACATTCATCAGGAGCAATGTATGCTTGGCCAAGTGCAAGACCCCGACCTGCACCTGCTGCGGCTGTTCGTCACTGTAGTAGAGGCCGGTGGTTTCAGTGCCGCCCAGGGCGTACTTGGGCTCAGCCAACCCACCATCAGCCAGCGCATGGCGCAGCTGGAAACCCGCCTGGGCTATCGCCTGTGCAACCGTGGCAAGGGCGGCTTCCGACTGACTGAAAAAGGCCAGTTATTGCTGGATGCTGCCCGCGAATTGTTGCTGAACATCGAGCACTTTCGTCAGCAGGCCAATGGCGTTGGCGGAAGGCTGCTGGGGACTGTACGGCTGGGTTTGGCAGAGGGCCAGGACACGTCGGTGAGCCTGCGCATCGCCAACGCGATATCGCGCTTTCGTGAGCGGGACGAATCCGTCCAGTTGCAATTGATCAGCGCACCACCGGCAGAGTTGGAACGACTGTTGCTGGAGCAGCGGCTGGATTACGCCATCAGCTACTTCTCCGGTAACCAGGCAGCGTTCGATTACCAACCGTTGTTCGAAGAGCGCCAGCGCTTGTACTGCGGCAAGGGCCACGCGCTGTTCGCGGTGCCGCACGTCGAGCACGGACAGTTGCTCGAAGCGGACCAGGTTCGTCACCCGTATCGCTTTCTCAAATCAGGCGAGCCGTTTCAAAGCCACCGAAGCATGGCGGTGGCGGAGCAGACCGAAAGTGTACTGGCATTCATCCTGTCGGGCCGACATATCGGTTACCTACCGTGCCATTACGCAGCACCTTGGGAGGCGCAAGGTCTGCTGCGAGCGCTGGATCCGGCGCTGGATTTCCTTGTGCCGTTCACTTTGGCCTGGCATCGAGTGCAGGCCTGCGGGGAGGCGCAGGGCGCATTCGTGGAGGATCTGCAAGGGGCGTTCGTCTCATGAAACGATCAGTCGGCGCCTACAGGGCGCGTAAAGCACCTGTAGGCGCCGGCCGGCGATCCGGCCAGCACGCGCAAGCACCGGTTAGTAGGCCATGCTCCAGGTCAGGGTGTAGGTCCGGCCCCGTCCTTGGTAGTCATACAGGTAAGCTGGCCCATAAGTTGGTGAGTAGAACAATGTCGCTCGCTGCCCCCAGACCGTACTGTACTGCTTGTCCAGAAGGTTCTGGATACCCGCGCTGAAGGTGCCGAAACCGGTGTCCTGGCTGGCCAGCAGGTCGAAGGTCGTATACCCGTCGATCTCGTGGTCAGCGTCATCCTTCAAGCTGAATGCATGGTTGGCCTGCAGGCGTGCGCTACGGCCGTCACCTTTCCAGCCAACGAACGCAGTGGATTTGGACAACGATGCATATCGAGCGTCGCGCTTGTCCCAGCCGCCATTGGCGTCTTCTTCCTCGGAGCGGGTGAGGTGCAGGGTGCCGCCCGCCTCCCAACCGCTCTGAAAGTGCCGGGTCAACGCCCCTTCAAAGCCAAAGTCTCGGCTCTTCTGGTCTTCCACATCGATGGTCAGCGTCTGCGAGTCGACGTTGATGATCTTGTCCGACCAGATGTAGTACAGCGCTGCCTGGGCATCCCAATCCAGATCGGCGTAGCGCCAGCCGAGCTCGACCTGACGACTCTTGATACCCGCCAGCGGGTTGTCGGCCACGCTCAGGCCTTGCTTGCCGTAGTATTTGGCAGGGTCTGGCAGGTCGAAACCTTCACCGTAGTTGGTCCAAACCTGGTGGCCATTCTTGAAATCGTAGATGGCTCCCATGTTGTAAAGATTGACCTGGTAGTCATTGCTGCCGCCCGGCACGCCCTTGAAATCGCTGACATCCACGTCCATCTGCTGGCGTCGTGCGCCTGTGGACAGGGTCAGGTTATCGGTCGCATGCCAATCGAGCTGGGCGTAAACGGACACACCGTCGACCCGGTAGCTGGGGTAACGGTCCGCCTTGCTGGCTTTGTCCAGGTCCAGGCCACCGCTTTCAGACGAGGTCAGTGCATCGAAGGTGGTCTGCTGGGCATTGAAGCGCTCTCGGTCAAGGTCTACCCCGTAAGTGAGCTTGAGCGTGTCCCACTGCTTGGCGAACAACCCTTTGAGGCTGGTGACCTCGAAATTCTGCTGCGACGCGGCGAAGTACACGCCGCGCGAGCCGGTGGGAGTGGCGCGGTTGTAGTAAGGGAACGGATAGAAATTGTCGTCCTCCTTGCGATACGAAGCTTGCAGGTAGAAGTCCTGGCCCAGCACATCGGTGTGGTGGTAGTTGGCATTGAGTAGCAGACGCCGGGTGCGAGGTTCCAGGTCAGAGGAATAACCACCGCGCAGCTCGGCGTCTTCTAAGTCTGACGGTGCGTTGTAGTTGAGGTTGGGGAAGTAGATGCCGGTGCTGCCGTGGTTACCGGAATCGTAGTACTGGGCCAACAGGTCGAGGCTCTGCTCGTCGCTCAAGGTGAGCCCCAGGGTGCCGAGCACATCGAGGGTGCGGTTGTACTGCAAGTCGGTCTGAGTGTTGTCGATGAAAATCTGGTCGCCCGCACCGTCATAGAACGCCTCGTTCTGTTCGCCGGAAACTCCCAGGCGAGCCTTCACCCGCTCATTGCCGCCGCTGACCGACTGAGCGAAACGAGTGGCCAGGTCGTCGCTGTTGTTGAAGCCGCTGCTGGCGCCAAACTGAGTCTCGAAACGTGCAGGCCCCGGCTCGCCCTTCTTGGTCACGATGTTGATGATGCCGCCGGTGGCACCACCGCCATAGATGGCGCTGGCGCCGGACAACACTTCCACGCGCTCGACGTTGAACGGCGAGATGCTATCGAACTGGCGCGACAAACCGCGCGAACTGTTCTGGCTGACACCGTCGATCATCACCAACACGTTGCGCCCGCGCATGTTCTGGCCGTAGTTGGTGCGGCCTTCAGGGGCCAGGTCCAGGCCAGGCACCAACTTGCCGATGGCCTCCTTGAGACTGACGCCGCTGTCGATCTGCTCGCGCAGCTGCTGTTGATCAACGACCCAGACCGTACCAGGAATTTCACTGATGGCAGTGCTGGTACGCGACGCCACGCTCACTTCGATGGGCTTGAGATTGATCGCCTGCGGCGCACCTTCGGCCCTGCGCAGGGTTACGGTGCGGACGTCGCTGAACTGCCAGGCCATGTCGCTTCCGGCCAGCAGCTGTTGCAATGCCTGCTCGATGCTGTAGCTACCCTGCAGTGCCGGGCTGGTGAGCCCTGCGACGTCGCTGGTGGTGTACAGCAGGTGCAAACCCGCCTGGTCGGCAAACGCGGTCAGGGCCTGGTCGAGGGCCTGCGCAGGGAGATCGAGCTGTACCTGTCGAGCTTCGACCCGGGCTTGATCGCGAGCGGAGTCGGCCCAGACCTGCAGCGGGCTGGCAAGCATGGCCAGGGCGGTGCAGGACAGCAAGGCATGATGGAACCGACCGCCGCGGCGGTGCAAAGGCTTGAGCGTGAGTGTCACGAATAAGCTTCCAGACAAGTCGTAAATGAGAATGGGTTGCTGATCAGTCCCACTACGACGATCTGGCCTGCATGAACTTGCAGTGCTGAATGAAAAAAATTTCGATTATTTTTTCTGACGACTCAATGCACTACAGCCAGCCATGGCAGATAGGTGACCTTCAGGCCGTAACGCTGCTCGAGTGTGCGCAACAAAGCGTGAGGCTCGTCAAGATCGAAAACGCCACTGACTTGCAGTGTGGCCAGCTGGCTGTCCGACAACAGGATGCGACCCTGCTGGTAACGCTCAAGCTCTGCCAGCACCTGGCCCAATGGCTTGCCATTGAAAATCAGCTTGCCGCGCTGCCAGGCTGTCTGCGCGCTGGCGTCTGCCGATACCGGCACGAGCTGCCCCGCTACCCTTGCCTCACCTTCGGCCAGCACCACCCGGCCGTCGCTGCGCACGCTGAACACGGCGGTGTCGCCCCGCACGGTCTCATCGCCAGTATCGACAACAAAGGGGCGCACATCGTTGACCGTTTCGAACAACGCCTCGCCGGCCCGCAACACGACCCTGCGCTCATGATCGGTAAAGGCCACGGTCAAGGCGCTGGCACTGTTGAGCACCACCCGCGAGCCATCGGCCAGGGTAATGCTCTGCCGCTGCCCCACGCCTGTGTGATAGTCCGCCAGCCAGACTGGGGCCTGCTGCCAACCGCTGTAGCCCGCCACCAACAGCACCACTGATGCGGCGATGCCAGCAAACCAATGGCGCTTGCGCGGTGCCGGCGACGCAATGAACGATGCGGCAGCGGAAGTGCCGCCGATATCCTCCCAGAGCGCTTGGGCCTCCCGTGCCGCCTCGGCATGGGCCGCGCTGAGCTGGCACCAGCGTTGATAGCGTGCGTGGTCTGCCGCACTGGCGTTGCCAGAATGCAGCAGCACCTGCCAGTCAAGGGCGTCGTTGGACAGGTCGCTGGTCGGTGGAGGCGCGGGCATGGCAAGGGCATCAGTCATGGTTGTGTTTGACCCAGTCACGGCAGTGGCGCAGGGCTTGGCCGATGTATTTTGCCACCATGCTCTCGGAAACGCCCAGCCGCTGTGCAATTTGCGCCTGGGTCAGGCCTTCGACGCGGTTGAGCAACAGGGCTTCGCGGGGTTTGCTGGGCAATTGCAGCAGCGCTTGGTCGAGTATCTGCAAACGCTCGCGGGCAAGCAGCGCCGCTTCCGGCGCGGGGGCCGGACAGGCAATCTCTCCCGCACCGTCACTGTCATCGTGGCGGGACGCGATACGCTGCTCACGACGCAGGGCATCGATCGCCAGATTGCCGGCCACGCGAAAGATGTAACTGCGCGCATGCAGAACCGGTATCGCCTGCTGATCGACCTGTACGAGCTTCAGATAGGTCTCCTGCGCCACATCGGCGGCCCGCTGCCGGTCGTTCATACGCCGGGTGAGAAACTGCAGCAGGTCGTCGTAGTGCTCCTGGAAACTTGCCAGCAGACCAGACACGGGAGACGTCAGCATTGAGTGAGAAGCAGCCAGTAAGAGAGATTATCGGGCGTTAATGAGAAACAGTATCTTTCATAAGGCCCGAGACTTTCAACGTCCTCGTGCATTTGCCACACTGCATGCTGATTTTCTAACGAAAAGGCCACCTCTATGCGTGACCGTCTTATGCGCTGCGCCCGTTATGCACTGATGCTATTGATGGCGCTTGGGCTCGGTGCCTGTGCGCTGTTCCAGGCGCGCGACCCACTGAACATCAGCGTCATCGGCATCGAGCCTTTGCCAGGACAAGAACTGGAGATGCGCATGGCAGTGAAGATGCGCGTGCAGAACCCTAATGATGCATCGGTCGATTACGACGGTGTCGCACTCAATCTGGAAGTGAATGGCCAGCCACTGGCGGCCGGCGTCAGCGACCAGAAGGGGCACATCGGCCGATACGACGAAGCGGTGATCGTGGTGCCGGTCAGCATCACTGCGTTCTCCTTCCTGCGCCAGGCCTATGGGCTGCGCAAGCTGGACTCACTGCAAGGCCTGCCCTATGTGTTGCGCGGAAAACTGGCGGGAGGGTTGTTTGGCACGGTGCGTTTCACCGACCAGGGCAAGCTTGACCTGCCTCAGGGTGGCAGCCTTTATCGTTGAGTGCAGGATATCAGGCGCTCAACGATTGGCGCTGGCGGCGGCCATCAGCTTGTTGACCTCGCTGCGCACCATGTTTGCGTATTCCGGTGGCGACATGCTGTCAAGCTCGGCACGTACCCACTCGGCCCATTTGCCTTTGCGCCGGGGCTTTTCGGCAATCAGCCGCGCGGCCTCGCCCTTGGCTTTGCCGAGGTTGTTCTGCCACAGTTCGAACAAGCGGGCCTTTTCTGCCTCGATCTGCGCCCGTTCCTCGAAGCTCTTGTTGGCCAGATTGAAACTCATGGGGATACCTGCATGTGAAAAATGGTCGCTATCTTACACTGTAGGGGCGAATGATCGGTAAGCCGGCGCAACTTTCCCGCCGCACCGGCATCCATTATTCAACTCACCCATCGACGAGGATGTGTTCATGGCCCGGAAAACCGCCCTGATTACCGAAAGCGAACAAATCAAGGACCAAGTGTTCAGCGAGCTGCAGGCATTGATCGAAGAGTCAGAGAAGCTCCTCAACGACAGCGCCTCCCTGGTAGGCGAAGAGGCAGAAACCCTGCGCGCCCAAGTCAGCCTCAAATTGCGCCAGGCCCGTGAGTCTGCCAACCGGGTACGTGCCAAGGCCCAACCCGTGATGGATGCCACCCAGGACTACATTGGCGGGCATCCTTGGCAAACCGTTGCCATTTCCGCGGGCTTTGGCTTGGTCATCGGGTTGTTGCTGGGGCGGCGTTCTTGAAGTGGATCAGGCAGCCTGCGCCATGGGGATACCGCTGTGAAAGCGCAATTCCTGATCGGGTGAACTGATCAGTTCGACCTCTGCCTCGCGCACCAGCTCCACACGCTTGGCAATATCCGCCTCAGCACCGTACTGGTGTGCAAGCTTCAGGTAACCCTGATAATGGCGCGCCTCGCTTTTCAGCAGCCCGTGATAGAAGGTGCCGAGCTCTTCATCCAGGTGCGGCACCAAGGCTGCGAAGCGCTCGCAACTACGCGCCTCGATAAAGGCCCCGACAACCAGTGTGTCGACCAGTTTGACCGGCTCGTGGGCCCGTACCAGACGGCGCAGACCCGACGCATAACGCCCGGCGGAAACCGGTCGCAATGGCACACCACGACGCTTCATCAGACGCAGCACCTGTTCATGATGCACCAACTCTTCACGGGCCAGGCGCGACATCATGTTGATCAGGTCCAGGTGCGTGTTGTACTTGGCGATCAGACTCAGCGCGGTGCTGGCAGCCTTGAACTCGCAATTCTTGTGGTCGATCAGCAAGGTTTCCTGATCCGACAGCGCCGCCTCGATCCAAGCGTCTGGGGTGGGACAGCCGAGGAAAGCGTCGATTTCGGGGATCAGGGACATAAGCACACAACCACACAGGACAGGCAGGACCAGGAATTATACCGGCGGCGTCGGCCAACGCCAGTGGCTATGCTTGATGTACATCAAACGGCGGCGTGCGCGGCGCGGACTATAGTCAGGCACAGGTCGCCATCTTTGAAGGGAGCTAACGCCCATGCAAGCCGTCCGCAGCATCCTTGTCGTTCTAGACCCTGCGCATGCCCATAGCCGCGCACTGACCCGGGCCAAACTGATCGCAGGTGTGACAGGTGCCCGCCTGCACCTGCTGATGTGTGACAAGAATCGTGAGCACAGTGCCCTTTTGAGTTTGCTGCAAAGCCAGTTGCGCGATGATGGGTATGTCAATGTCACCCATGAAGAGGCTTGGCAAGAAAGCCTGCACGAAACCATTATTCGGGTGCAGCAGGCTGAAGGTTGCGAACTGGTGATCAAGGAGCATCGACCGGATAACCCACTGAAAAAGGCGATACTGACACCCAGCGACTGGAAGCTGTTGCGTCAGTGCCCTTGCGCAGTGTTGATGGTCAAGAGCGAGCGGCCCTGGACCGGTGGAGTGATTCTTGCTGCTGTTGATGTCGGCAATCAGGACGAGGACCACCGTCGCCTGCATGCCAGTATCATCGATCACGGTTATGCAATCGCCAGCTTGGCCAAAGGGGAATTGCATGTGATCTGCGCCCATCCCTCCCCCATGCTTTCCGCTTCCGACCCCGCCTTCCAACTCAGCGAAACCATCGAGCAGCGCTATAGGGACGCATGCACAGCTTTCCAAGCCGAGTTCGATATCAGTGATGATCGCCTGCACATCGCAGAAGGCCCGGCGGATGTTCTAATCCCCTTCACGGAGGACAAGTACGACGCTGTCGTGACCATCATGGGTACCGTCGGCCGAACCGGCATAACCGGCGCTTTGATCGGAAACACCGCAGAGGTGGTGCTAGACGCGTTGAAAGGCGATGTATTGGTGCTCAAGAGCGAGGAAGCAACAGCCCACCTGGCGGAACTGGCGAGGGGTTGAGACTGCAACCACCGCGCCGGAAAGACAAAACCCCTACCTGCTCACGCAGATAGGGGTTTTGCGAAATGAATCTTGACGATGACCTACTCTCACATGGGGAAACCCCACACTACCATCGGCGATGCATCGTTTCACTGCTGAGTTCGGGATGGGATCAGGTGGTTCCAATGCTCTATGGTCGTCAAGAAATTCTGTTGCCAAAATGTCGTTTAAACACTCTTGGCCAATTCGGATATGTGAATTTGTGGTCTTGCGAACTTTCGGTCGTTTCGTCTTCACCACCGCAATCTGCGTCGGCAAATTGCTTGGGTGTTATATGGTCAAGCCTCACGGGCAATTAGTATTGGTTAGCTCAACGCCTCACAGCGCTTACACACCCAACCTATCAACGTCGTAGTCTTCGACGGCCCTTTAGGGAACTCAAGGTTCCAGTGAGATCTCATCTTGAGGCAAGTTTCCCGCTTAGATGCTTTCAGCGGTTATCTCTTCCGAACATAGCTACCCGGCAATGCCACTGGCGTGACAACCGGAACACCAGAGGTTCGTCCACTCCGGTCCTCTCGTACTAGGAGCAGCCCCTCTCAAATCTCAAACGTCCACGGCAGATAGGGACCGAACTGTCTCACGACGTTCTAAACCCAGCTCGCGTACCACTTTAAATGGCGAACAGCCATACCCTTGGGACCGGCTTCAGCCCCAGGATGTGATGAGCCGACATCGAGGTGCCAAACACCGCCGTCGATATGAACTCTTGGGCGGTATCAGCCTGTTATCCCCGGAGTACCTTTTATCCGTTGAGCGATGGCCCTTCCATACAGAACCACCGGATCACTAAGACCTACTTTCGTACCTGCTCGACGTGTTTGTCTCGCAGTCAAGCGCGCTTTTGCCTTTATACTCTGCGACCGATTTCCGACCGGTCTGAGCGCACCTTCGTACTCCTCCGTTACTCTTTGGGAGGAGACCGCCCCAGTCAAACTACCCACCATACACTGTCCTCGATCCGGATAACGGACCTGAGTTAGAACCTCAAAGTTGCCAGGGTGGTATTTCAAGAATGGCTCCATGAGAACTGGCGTCCCCACTTCAAAGCCTCCCACCTATCCTACACAAGCAAATTCAAAGTCCAGTGCAAAGCTATAGTAAAGGTTCACGGGGTCTTTCCGTCTAGCCGCGGATACACTGCATCTTCACAGCGATTTCAATTTCACTGAGTCTCGGGTGGAGACAGCGCCGCCATCGTTACGCCATTCGTGCAGGTCGGAACTTACCCGACAAGGAATTTCGCTACCTTAGGACCGTTATAGTTACGGCCGCCGTTTACCGGGGCTTCGATCAAGAGCTTCGCTTGCGCTAACCCCATCAATTAACCTTCCGGCACCGGGCAGGCGTCACACCCTATACGTCCACTTTCGTGTTTGCAGAGTGCTGTGTTTTTAATAAACAGTCGCAGCGGCCTGGTATCTTCGACCGACATGGGCTTACGGAGCAAGTCCTTCACCCTCGTCGGCGCACCTTCTCCCGAAGTTACGGTGCCATTTTGCCTAGTTCCTTCACCCGAGTTCTCTCAAGCGCCTTGGTATTCTCTACCCGACCACCTGTGTCGGTTTGGGGTACGGTTCCCAGTTATCTGAAGCTTAGGAGCTTTTCTTGGAAGCATGGCATCAACCACTTCGTCGCCTAGAGGCAACTCGTCATCAGCTCTCGGCCTTGAGATCCCGGATTTGCCTAAGATCTCAGCCTACCACCTTAAACTTGGACAACCAACGCCAAGCTGGCCTAGCCTTCTCCGTCCCTCCATCGCAATAACTGGAAGTACAGGAATATTAACCTGTTTTCCATCGACTACGCTTTTCAGCCTCGCCTTAGGGACCGACTAACCCTGCGTCGATTAACGTTGCGCAGGAAACCTTGGTCTTTCGGCGTGGGAGTTTTTCACTCCCATTGTCGTTACTCATGTCAGCATTCGCACTTCTGATACCTCCAGCAAGCTTCTCAACTCACCTTCACAGGCTTACAGAACGCTCCTCTACCGCGTCATCAAAGATGACACCCGTAGCTTCGGTGCATGGTTTGAGCCCCGTTACATCTTCCGCGCAGGCCGACTCGACTAGTGAGCTATTACGCTTTCTTTAAAGGATGGCTGCTTCTAAGCCAACCTCCTAGCTGTCTAAGCCTTCCCACATCGTTTCCCACTTAACCATGACTTTGGGACCTTAGCTGACGGTCTGGGTTGTTTCCCTTTTCACGACGGACGTTAGCACCCGCCGTGTGTCTCCCATGCTCGGCACTTCCAGGTATTCGGAGTTTGCATCGGTTTGGTAAGTCGGGATGACCCCCTAGCCGAAACAGTGCTCTACCCCCTGGAGTGATACATGAGGCGCTACCTAAATAGCTTTCGAGGAGAACCAGCTATCTCCGAGCTTGATTAGCCTTTCACTCCGATCCACAGGTCATCCGCTAACTTTTCAACGGTAGTCGGTTCGGTCCTCCAGTCAGTGTTACCTAACCTTCAACCTGCCCATGGATAGATCGCCCGGTTTCGGGTCTATACCCAGCGACTAAACGCCCTATTAAGACTCGCTTTCGCTACGCCTCCCCTATTCGGTTAAGCTCGCCACTGAATATAAGTCGCTGACCCATTATACAAAAGGTACGCAGTCACCTAACAAAGTAGGCTCCCACTGCTTGTACGCATACGGTTTCAGGTTCTATTTCACTCCCCTCTCCGGGGTTCTTTTCGCCTTTCCCTCACGGTACTGGTTCACTATCGGTCAGTCAGTAGTATTTAGCCTTGGAGGATGGTCCCCCCATGTTCAGACAAAGTTTCTCGTGCTCCGTCCTACTCGATTTCATTGATAAGAGATTTTCGTGTACGGGGCTATCACCCACTATGGCCGCACTTTCCAGAGCGTTCCACTAATCTCAAATCAACTTAAGGGCTGGTCCCCGTTCGCTCGCCACTACTAAGGGAATCTCGGTTGATTTCTTTTCCTCAGGGTACTTAGATGTTTCAGTTCCCCTGGTTCGCCTCTTGCACCTATGTATTCAGTACAAGATAACCAGCTTGTGCTGGCTGGGTTCCCCCATTCAGAGATCTCTGGATCACAGTCTGTTTGCCGACTCCCCAAAGCTTATCGCAGGCTACCACGTCTTTCATCGCCTCTGACTGCCAAGGCATCCACCGTATGCGCTTCTTCACTTGACCATATAACCCCAAGCAATCTGGTTATACTGTGAAGACGACATTCGCCGAAAATTCGCATGTTGCTCAATTAAGAGCAGAACTCACAAATTTTACCTTAGCCTGACATCACACCAGTGAAAGTGCGTGTCAGTCTATCTATCACATATCCGAATTTTTAAAGAACGATCTGACAAAAGTCAGAAATCAACATTCGATCTGAATGTTCATTTCTAAGTTCTGAGCAGCTGTACAACCTGAAAGAGTGGTGGAGCCAAGCGGGATCGAACCGCTGACCTCCTGCGTGCAAGGCAGGCGCTCTCCCAGCTGAGCTATGGCCCCGTGTGTTCTAGGCCGCACCAAGTAATTGGTAGGTCTGGGCAGATTTGAACTGCCGACCTCACCCTTATCAGGGGTGCGCTCTAACCAACTGAGCTACAGACCTATAACAGGGTCGCGTTACAGCATCGTCTTTATACAAAGAATCAAGCAATTCGTGTGGGAGCTCATCAGCAGGCTGATGTCGTCGATTAAGGAGGTGATCCAGCCGCAGGTTCCCCTACGGCTACCTTGTTACGACTTCACCCCAGTCATGAATCACACCGTGGTAACCGTCCTCCCGAAGGTTAGACTAGCTACTTCTGGTGCAACCCACTCCCATGGTGTGACGGGCGGTGTGTACAAGGCCCGGGAACGTATTCACCGCGACATTCTGATTCGCGATTACTAGCGATTCCGACTTCACGCAGTCGAGTTGCAGACTGCGATCCGGACTACGATCGGTTTTGTGAGATTAGCTCCACCTCGCGGCTTGGCAACCCTCTGTACCGACCATTGTAGCACGTGTGTAGCCCAGGCCGTAAGGGCCATGATGACTTGACGTCATCCCCACCTTCCTCCGGTTTGTCACCGGCAGTCTCCTTAGAGTGCCCACCATAACGTGCTGGTAACTAAGGACAAGGGTTGCGCTCGTTACGGGACTTAACCCAACATCTCACGACACGAGCTGACGACAGCCATGCAGCACCTGTGTCAGAGTTCCCGAAGGCACCAATCCATCTCTGGAAAGTTCTCTGCATGTCAAGGCCTGGTAAGGTTCTTCGCGTTGCTTCGAATTAAACCACATGCTCCACCGCTTGTGCGGGCCCCCGTCAATTCATTTGAGTTTTAACCTTGCGGCCGTACTCCCCAGGCGGTCAACTTAATGCGTTAGCTGCGCCACTAAAATCTCAAGGATTCCAACGGCTAGTTGACATCGTTTACGGCGTGGACTACCAGGGTATCTAATCCTGTTTGCTCCCCACGCTTTCGCACCTCAGTGTCAGTATCAGTCCAGGTGGTCGCCTTCGCCACTGGTGTTCCTTCCTATATCTACGCATTTCACCGCTACACAGGAAATTCCACCACCCTCTACCGTACTCTAGCTCGCCAGTTTTGGATGCAGTTCCCAGGTTGAGCCCGGGGCTTTCACATCCAACTTAACGAACCACCTACGCGCGCTTTACGCCCAGTAATTCCGATTAACGCTTGCACCCTCTGTATTACCGCGGCTGCTGGCACAGAGTTAGCCGGTGCTTATTCTGTCGGTAACGTCAAAACAGCAAGGTATTAGCTTACTGCCCTTCCTCCCAACTTAAAGTGCTTTACAATCCGAAGACCTTCTTCACACACGCGGCATGGCTGGATCAGGCTTTCGCCCATTGTCCAATATTCCCCACTGCTGCCTCCCGTAGGAGTCTGGACCGTGTCTCAGTTCCAGTGTGACTGATCATCCTCTCAGACCAGTTACGGATCGTCGCCTTGGTGAGCCATTACCTCACCAACTAGCTAATCCGACCTAGGCTCATCTGATAGCGCAAGGCCCGAAGGTCCCCTGCTTTCTCCCGTAGGACGTATGCGGTATTAGCGTTCCTTTCGAAACGTTGCCCCCCACTACCAGGCAGATTCCTAGGCATTACTCACCCGTCCGCCGCTGAATCAAGGAGCAAGCTCCCGTCATCCGCTCGACTTGCATGTGTTAGGCCTGCCGCCAGCGTTCAATCTGAGCCATGATCAAACTCTTCAGTTCAATACTGCTTGGGTTTTTAAGAAACCCTAAACTTGGCTCAGCAATCTCAAATGACTATGTGATTTCTCGCATGGCCACTTGTGATGCTGATAATCTTTGTGACTATCAGTCCGTACTCACAAGCACCCACACGAATTGCTTGATTCGATTTGTTAAAGAGCGTTTGGCTAAGAGCGTTTCGTCTCAACCGAGGCGCGCATTCTACGCTTTCCTCATTTGCTGTCAAGCGTTTATTTGAAGTTTTTTGCGAGAAACTCGTTTAGCTTCAAACACTTGACTCGCTGCGATCTCTCGTAGCGGGAGGCGAATAATACAGCGTTTTAAAACGCTGTCAACCTTCTTGCCAACCGCCACCGACTTCGAGATCGAAGCCCTTCCGATACTACCTGAAAATTTAACTCTTTGATTAACAAAGCGTTTCTTTTTCGACCACGTCGGAAGAGGTGCGCATTATAAGGGGATTCGAAGGCCCGTCAACCCCCTCTGTCGCAGAAACCCACACCCCCCCTCATATAGAAGCAATGCTTGCGGCCCGACCGATCAATTGCGCACTATAGTGCACATCACCCCTCTCCCAGGATCGCAACACAGCAATGAACACCCAATCCCGCAGTCTGGCCGCCACCCTTTTCCCGATAGGCCTGCTGCTTATTGCCATGGCATCGATTCAATCTGGCGCCTCGCTTGCCAAGAGCATGTTTCCGATCATCGGCGCACAAGGCACTACCACACTGCGGCTGGTTTTTGCGTCCGTGATCATGCTGCTCATCCTGCGCCCCTGGCGAGCACGCATTACCGCCACCACGCTACGCAATGTGATCATCTATGGCATGGCGCTGGGTGGCATGAACTTCCTCTTCTATATGTCCCTGCAAACCGTCCCTCTGGGCATCGCCGTAGCACTGGAATTCACCGGCCCCCTGGCCGTGGCGCTGTTCGGCTCACGTCGAGCCATCGACTTCCTGTGGGTTGGCCTGGCCACTCTAGGGTTAGTGCTACTGATCCCTGCCGGCCATGGCGGCCAGTCGCTGGACCTTGTGGGTGCCACCTACGCTCTGGGAGCTGGCGTGTGCTGGGCGCTCTATATTCTGTTCGGCCAACGTGCCGGCGCCGAGCACGGTATCCAAGGGGCTGCGCTGGGTGTAGTGGTCGCCGCCATCTTCGTGGCGCCTATCGGTATCGTCCACGCCGGCAGCGCCCTGCTGACACCTGCCGTGATCCCGCTAGCCCTGGGTGTCGCCATCCTGTCGACCGCCCTGCCCTATAGCCTGGAAATGATCGCACTCACGAAAATGCCAGCGCGCACCTTTGGCACCTTGATGAGCATCGAGCCTGCGGTCGCCGCGATGTCAGGGCTGGTGTTCCTGGGCGAGGTCCTGACATTCACTCAGTGGCTGGCCATCGCGGCGATCATTACCGCTTCGGTGGGTGCCACACTGTCGATGCGCAGGGAAGCGAATCCTCCTGTCGCCGCCGACTGATATGAGAAATATTTTCATTTGAGACAGGATTAACCATTGTGGGCGCCCGCCGTGCTGATTAAGCTGTCACAGAATCATCATGTTTACGCTATCTACTGAGCCGAACACGGACGCTGGGGACATTTCAGGAAGAATTGACGCAATTACGACAGGGCGACACCTGACAAGCCCTGCACAGTAAGGACAGGAATGAAACGTATTTTGGTCATCCTGGCCATCTTCGCTATTGCTGGATGTGCCGCCACAGCCAAGACTGAGGTCAAGAGAGGGAAGAAGGGCCTGCATATCAACTGCTCGGGGCTCTCCTCTTCATGGGACAACTGCTACAGCAAGGCCGCAAACTCGTGCAGCAAGCGAGGCTACAAAGTCATCGCGCGGTCCGGGGATACCGATGAAGAACCCGGAGATTACCTGTTCGGCATCAATCCCGCCGGCTATACCAGCCGCAGCATGATCGTCATCTGTAAATAAGGAAGGGCAGCCCAAGTGCTGCCCTTTTTCGGTCGTGCAGAGGCTCACGTCACAACGGAGTTGTTCGCGCCTCCAGCCAAGTCAGTGCGTCACCCTGCAACAGCGGCGCGAGGCGCTCACGAACGATTAGGTGATAGCCATTCAACCATTTGCGTTCCTCCTCGGTTAGCGACTCCGGGACAAGGCAACGTGTGTCGATCGGGCACAACGTCAAGGTCTCGAAAGACAGGAAGTCGCCGAACACACTCTTGCCCGCCTCACGGGTTGCCACCAAATTCTCGATTCGCACCCCCCAAGCACCCGGCCGGTAGGTGCCTGGCTCGATCGAACTGATCATCCCTGCCTGCATCGCAGTCTGCGGAGCCGCCGCCGCTTGGTAGGCAATCACCTGCGGACCTTCATGCACGTTCATGAAGTAGCCCACGCCATGCCCGGTACCATGGCCATAGTCGACCTGGTCAGCCCAGATCGGTGCACGCGCAATGGCATCAAGCAGCGGCGACAGGATGCCCCGTGGAAAGGTGGCGCGGGACAGCGCGATCATCCCCTTGAGCACACGCGTGCAGTCCTTTTTCTGTTCAAGACTCGGGGTACCCACAGGAACCATCCGGGTGATGTCGGTGGTGCCGCCAAGGTACTGCCCTCCGGAGTCTATCAACAGCAGGCCATTGCCCTCGATGACCGCATGGGACGCTTCGGTCGCGCGGTAATGCGGCATGGCACCGTTACCATTGAAGGCGGCAATGGTCGAGAAACTCAGCGAAACGAAGCCTGGACGACGTCGACGCGCAGCGCTCAATTTCTCATCGACAGTCAGCTCGGTTATCACCTCTTGGCCCTGCTGCGCCTCGAACCAGGCGAAGAATTCGCACAAGGCCGCTCCATCCTGCTCCATGACCTGCCGAATATGCCGCAGTTCCTCATCGCTCTTGCGCGATTTGCTCAGCGTCGTCGGGTTCAAACCTTCGATCAGTTGCACCCCTGCGTCCAGGTTATTCAACAGGCCGCAGGTCACGCGCGCCGGATCGACCAGCAGCCGGCTGCCGTGTGGCAGTCGCTTCAATGCCTCGTGGGCCGCGCTGTAATCACGTACTTCGATGCCATCCACTTCAAGCACATGACGCAAATGCTCATCGAGCTTGCTGACCTCCACGAACAGAATTGCCTGGTCCTTGCCGATAAGTGCAAAGGCAACGAAGACCGGGTTGTATGAAACATCGCTTCCGCGCAAGTTGAACAGCCAGGCAATGTCATCCAAGGTCGCGATGAAATGCCAGTCTGCTCCCTTCTCCTGCAAGGCACCACGCAACTGGGCAAGTTTCTCGGCCCGGCTGACCGTGGCATAAGGAGGCAGGTGCTGATAGACCGGGTTGAAGGGCAGTTGCGGGCGCCCCTCCCAGACCTCTTCCAGCAGATCCTTGTCAGTGACAAGCCGCGCTTCGCGGGCTTTTAGCCGATCTTGAAGCTGTCGCGACGAAGCCAGAGCCATGACCGCCCCATCCACGGCCACCGTGCCATCGAACGGAACATGTTCTCCCAACCATTCCAGCGCCCCAGGCTTGCCCGGCATCAGCTTCATCAGTTCGATGCCGCTTCCGGCCAGCTCTTTCTCGGCCTGCTCCCAATAACGGCTGTCGACCCATACCCCTGCAAAGCCTGCAGTCACCACCAAGGTGCCCACCGAGCCGTCAAAACCCGACAGCCAACGGCGCCCCTGCCAATAACCGGGCAAGTACTCGGACAAATGGGGGTCGGCCGAAGGCACCAGCAGGGCATCGACACCCTCCCGCGCCATGACTTCGCGCACGCGCGCCAGGCGCTCCGGCACACTTTGCTCAATCGTGGTCTGAACGTTCATGCGCACTCCTGCGGACACATCTTGGTTATTCCAGGATGAGGATAATGGAACAGCAGCCACGGTGTCGCAATCGTGGCGTCGACTCACGGCATGCAATGCCCATGACGCCCTGTAGGAACGAGACACTTCCTACGATCGAGCGGGACCACCGATCAGTTCCGGCTGAACTTACCGCAAGCCACAGCTTCACAAACTCTATATTCATCGCGCTCAGGCGGAAGCACATGGCACGTGTCACCGAGAAAACCGCCGTGGTACTGCTCGACACCCGCGAGCACACCCCGGAACACGAACACAGCGTGCATCTGAAACTGGCCCAGGGCCTGGCCCAACTGCTGGGGTGCGAGACGGTCCTGTCCGACCTGCCACCGTCGCAACACGAGCAGTGCTACTACCTGCCTACCGAAACGCTGATCGACCCACAACGGTACACGGCGCTGGGCATTCACAGCGCGCGTGACCTGTTTGGCGGTTTGGTCAGCCATCCCTACATGGCGACGAAGGCAATCTCCCATCCACTGCCGGCAAATGCCAGCTTCCCGCCCGGCTGGACCGACGACTTTGCCCGACAAGCCAGCGATGCGCTGCTGTGCGGCTACACCGTATTCAGCAAGTCCGATGCCCGCCGCGCAGCCCAGTTGTTGCTGCGCGACGGGCCAGTGCGGATCAAACCCGTCCTGTCGCGCGCCGGGCGTGGCCAGAAAGCCATCAGCGAACGGGATGGACTGGAACCGCTATTGGCCAGCATGGACGACAAGGATCTGGCACTTTGGGGTCTGGTGCTTGAGGAAGACCTGAGCGACATACAGACCTTCAGTGTCGGCCAGGTACAGGTCGCAGGCCACACCTGCAGCTATCACGGTACCCAGCAGTTGACCCGTGATCACCAAGGGGAAGAGGTCTACGGCGGCTCAGAACTGGTCGTGGTACGTGGTGATTACCACGCCTTGCTGCAACTGCCCCTGGAAGACCATGTGCGCCTGGCGATCCGCCAGGCCATGATTTACGAGGAAGCCGCAGAGCAGCACTTTCCCGGTTTCATCGCATCGCGGCGCAACTATGACATCGCACGCGGGAGCAATGGCCAAGGCCGCCTGCGCAGCGGCGTGCTCGAGCAATCGTGGCGCGTCGGCGGCGCCAGCAGTGCAGAACTCCTGGCACTGCAGGCTTTCGCCGACGACCCGGCACTGCAGCAGGTCTGCGCCTCGACCCACGAAGTTTTCGGGCAACTTGAACTACCCACTGACGCCACCCTCTTCTACCAAGGAAACGACAGTGAACTCGGACAACTCAGCAAATTCGCACGGATTCGCCACTATGAGTATTCAGAGTGAATCCGTTGATCTGCAGGTCGAGGGCGACAGCATAGCCGGCACTCTTGTCAGCCCCGGCAACAAGATGCCAGGCATTCTGTTCGTCCACGGCTGGGGCGGTAGCCAGCAACGAGACCTGGCCCGCGCCAGGCAGATTACGGGACTTGGCTGCGTGTGCATGACCTTCGACCTGCGTGGCCACGAAAAGACCGCTAGCCAACGCCTGACCGTCACGCGCGAGCAGAACCTCCAAGACCTACTGGTGGCCTACGACCGCCTGGCCGGCCACCCGGCCGTCGATAGTAACGCTATCGCCATCATCGGAAGCAGCTACGGAGGCTACCTGGCAACCCTGCTGACCTTGCAGCGGCCCGTAAAATGGTTGGCCTTGCGCGTACCGGCAATGTACTGGGACGAGGATTGGCATAGCCCCAAGCAAACCCTCGACCGCCAGCGCCTCAACGCCTACCGCCAGCGCCCGCTTGGCCCGGACGACAACCGCGCCCTGGCGGCCTGTGCAGCGTTTCGCGGCGACGTGTTACTGGTCGAATCAGAGCAGGATGACTATGTCCCTCATACGACGATGATGAGTTATCGCTCAGCGTTCGTCAGCGCTCACTCGCTCACCCACCGCATTGTCGATGGAGCCGATCACGCGCTTTCCAGCGAGGAGAACCAAAAAGCCTACAGCTCGATCCTGACGGCGTGGATCAGCGAAATGGTGATCGGTGCACGCCTCGACCGCTACCCGCATTATGCCCCGTGGTATGCCTGACCCTCACCGATCTGGCAGTGCAGGTCTCCATCGGCGTCGCGTACCAGGCTGCACAATGCCTGGTAGGCGGCAAAGTTGACCCCCCGGGCCCGGTGTAGGCTCAACAGGTCGAAGAACGGCTCCTCGGCAAAGCACTCTGCAGCCGCTGCCCAGGCTTGGCGGGACTGCCATTGCAGACACTGCAGCACCCGACTGCCATCGTCGCTGGTCTGGATGCTGACCCCTTGCAAGTCTTTGCAACGCACAGCCAACTCTTCGCTGCGCACGACCAGCGCCTGGGCCAACGCTGCCTGATGCGAGGCGGGCACTTGGTATTCGATCATCTGAGTGAACCACAGGGTTTGCGGTGTGGCTGTCATCAGCAGTCTCCTTGTCGAGGGCACTTGCTACAAGATGTTCGGCAGGGTAAAACCTCCAGTTAACTCAAGGTCAAGAGCTTTTTTAGCATGCCAAGCAAGCCCCCTATCGCCGCTGACAAGCTGCTCAGTGTTGGCCAACTGGCGGCACGCAGCGGTGTCGCGGTGACGGCCCTGCACTTCTACGAGACCAAAGGGCTGATCCAGAGCACCCGCAACGCCGGGAACCAGCGCCGCTACTTGAGGGCGATGTTGCGTCGAGTCGCGGTGATCAAGATGGCCCAGCGCCTGGGCATACCTTTAGCCGAAATTGCCGAGGCCCTTGCCGAGCTGCCCAACGACCACACCCCCACCGCCGAGGACTGGCGGCACCTCTCCGCACGCTGGCGCCAGGACTTGAATCGGCGGATCGACGAAATGATCAGGTTGCGCGACCAGCTCGATGGCTGCATCGGCTGCGGCTGCATGTCGTTGAAGGATTGCCCCTTGCGCAACCGTCAGGATCATCTGGCAGAAGAAGGCCCAGGGCCGCATCTGCCCTGATCAAGGCAACACGAATCTTCGCCGGTACTCGCTGGGCGTCAGGCCAGTGACTCGCTGAAACACCTTACGAAAGGCGCCCGGATCCTGGTAGCCCACGCCCCAGGCAATCTGCTCAACCGTACGCCGGGTGAATTCCAACATCCGGCAGGCCTGCCCAACTCTCACTTGCTGGCAATATTCGGTCGGCCTGAGCCCCGTGGCGGCACGAAACCGCCGCAGAAACGTGCGCGCCTCAAGCCCGGCGCAGGCGGCCATGCTTGCCAGGTCGGCGTCGTGGGCTGCTCCGGCCTGGAGCCAGTGCTGAACCCTGAGCACAGCTTCGTCACCATGATCCAGGCTCGGGCTGAACAGCGCCCCCGGCATTGGCGTGGAAACCGGCTCGACCGACAGGTAGCGTGCCGTCTCGCACGCCACCGAGGCGCCAAGATAACGCTCAAGCAGACGCAGCCCCAGCTCAGTCCAGGCCATCAAGCCGGCTGACGTCATGATGTCGCCGTCGTCCAGCAGCGGCTGATTGGCCTCCACACGCACCTTGGGGAAACGCTGGGCCAAGGTATGCGCGTAGTTCCAGTGGGTACTGGCCGCACGCCCGTCGAGCAGCCCGCTGGCGGCAATGAAGAACACCCCGATGCACACCGACGCCAATACCGTACCCCGGTCATGCCAGTGACACAGTGGCAAGCGGTGACGCTCCAGTACCTCAGGCACTGGCATCGACTCCAGACTCGGCGGAATGATCAGCACCCGCAGCCCATGCCCCTCGCGCCCCGGCTCATCGGCAATACAGCGCAATTGCCCGGTCTCGTCCAACTGCCAATGGCTGACACGCACGCGTGGCAGGTCGTCAGCCCCCAACTCGGCCGCCACACGGTTGGCAACGGTGAACAGGTCATCGAGGCCATGCACCGCCGCACGCTGTGCGCCAGGATAGATCAGCAGGCCGATCTCCAGGCTGCCAGGGTTGTCAGTTTTTGCCGCCATAGTGTCGTTCGCGCCAATCCTCAGGTCAGTGCGTACAGCCTATAACTATGGCCTGACAACGACTACTGCCACAGGAGGCAACATGAGCAAGCACGCCCTGATCATCATCGATATCCAGAACGACTACTTCCCCGGCGGCAAGTGGCCCCTCGACGGTGTCGAAGCCGCTGCCGACAACGCTGCACGACTGCTCGCCGCCGCCCGTGCGCGACGCGATCTGGTGGTGCATGTTCGCCACGAGTTCGAAAGCGCTGATGCACCGTTCTTCACCCCTGGCTCGACCGGTGCGCACTTTCACAAGAAAGTCGCCCCCCTGGACGGTGAGCCAGAGGTGCTCAAGCACAAGGTCAACGCGTTCCTCGACACCTCGCTCAAGCGCACCCTGGATCAACACGGTGTAAAAAGTCTGACCATCGTCGGCAGCATGAGTCACATGTGCATCGACGCCGCTACCCGTGCCGCCGCCGACTATGGCTACGCAGTCACGGTGGCGCACGATGCCTGCGCGACGCTGCCACTGGAGTTCGATGGCAAGCAGGTTCCAGCGGTCGATGTGCATGCCTCGGCCATGGCCGCACTGGCATTCGCCTATGCCAAGGTGTTGAAGACCGACGACTTGCTGGGGCAGTGAAACCGGACCATACCTACGGTCAGATCACTACATTACGCACGAACCGCGTGGGCACGTTTCCATCATTGCGGTAGGCGTACCGACAGTTGCTGGGAAACACATGGAACTGGCCGACCTGCAAGCAGTGCTCGGCCCCTTCGATGATCAGGGTCAGTTGCCCTTCAGCCACGTAGATCTGCTCGCTCCACCCTTCTGCGTCAGCTTCGCTGACGTAGCACTCCCCCGGCGCGAGGGTCCACTCCCAGATCTCGACCTCTCGTCGGGCCGCACTGCTGGCCAGCAGCACGGCCTTGCTCTGCGGGTGCTCACCGGCCCAGGCCAGCTCTTCGATGCGGCTTGGGTCGCGGTGGTCAGGCGCCTGGATCAACGTGCTGAACGCCACGCCCAGCGCCTCGGCGATCAAGTCGAGGGTGGTCAGGCTGACGTTCTTTTCCCCGGCCTCTATCGCCACGAGCATGCGCCTGCTAACCCCGGAGCGCTCCGCCAGGGCACTTTGGCTGAGCCCCAGGCCGTTACGCAAGCGACGGACGTTTTGGCTCACGTGTTGAAGCACCGATGAACGGTGCGCGGAATCTTTGTGCACTATATTGCTCACTGGAAGAGGTTGCGCAGTATACTGCCCACTTTGCGGCGATTGTGCGCCGCCCCCTCCGAGTGCGCAAGACCATGAACCAGCCAGACACCGCCCCAAAGACGTCGTTATCTTTACGCCTGAGCAAGGCCGAACTGGTCCTGGTGTTCATCACCATGCTCTGGGGTGGCACCTTCCTGCTGGTCCATAACGTGATGACCGTCAGTGGCCCGATGTTCTTCGTCGGCCTGCGTTTTGCCGCCGCCGCCCTGTTCGTCGGCCTGGTATCGGCGCGCGCACTGTCGGGCCTGACTTTCACCGAGCTGAAGGCCGGCATGCTGATCGGTGTATCCATCATGCTCGGCTACGGCCTGCAGACCATGGGTCTGCAAACCATCAGCAGCAGCCAGTCGGCATTCATCACCGCACTTTACGTACCCTTCGTCCCGTTGCTGCAATGGCTGGTGCTCGGGCGTCGACCTGGCCTGATGCCGAGCATCGGCATCTGCCTGGCCTTCGTCGGCCTGATGCTGCTGGCCGGCCCGGAAGGCGGCGCCCTGCATTTCAGTGAAGGGGAACTGGTCACCTTGGTCAGCGCCGTGGCCATCGCTGGCGAGATCATCCTGATCAGCCGCTATGCCGGCCAGGTCGATGTGCGCCGGGTGACCGTGGTGCAGTTGGCCACCGCTTCGTTGCTGTCGTTTCTGATGATCGTTCCGACCCAGGAGCGCATTCCCGACTTTTCCGGGTTGCTGCTGGCCAGCGCCTTGGGACTGGGCGCGATGAGCGCGGTCATTCAAGTGGCCATGAACTGGGCCCAGCAATCGGTATCGCCGACCCGCGCCACCTTGATCTACGCGGGCGAGCCGGTCTGGGCCGGGATCGTCGGGCGCATCGCTGGCGAACGTCTGCCGGGCGTGGCGCTGATCGGCGGCGCTCTGATCGTATTGGCCGTGATCGTCAGCGAGTTGAAGGTCCGCCGCGGTGACGCGGCCGACCACGCCTCGGATGAAACCCTTCAGCACGAACGTGAAGGCAGCCGGTAAAGCGCGTAACAGCAGCTATGCTTTGTAAAAAACTGTTATAAAAAAACAGCTTGTCACACCGGTTTTGTACGATTCTGCGACAGCTTGCGTGTTGGTGATCAACTGCTCGGCACGTATGATCCTTGGCAAACCTCTCCAGAATAGAACGCTATGTCATTGATAGTGCTATTGCTTCTGCCGTTCGTGGGCAGTTGCCTGGCAGCCGTGCTGCCGCACAATGCACGTAACGCCGAGTCCATCCTTGCCGGGCTCGTAGCCTTGGTCGGTACCGTCCAGGTAGCACTGTTGTACCCGCAAGTCGCCCATGGCGGGGTAATTCGCGAAGAACTGCTATGGCTGCCAAGCCTGGGCATGAACCTGGTGCTGCGCATGGATGGCTTTGCCTGGCTGTTCTCGCTGCTGGTGCTGGGCATCGGCACCCTGGTGTCGCTGTACGCCCGGTACTACATGTCGCCACAAGACCCGGTACCGCGCTTCTTCGCCTTCTTCCTGGCATTCATGGGCGCCATGCTCGGTTTGGTGATTTCCGGCAACCTCATCCAGCTGGTGTTCTTCTGGGAGCTGACCAGCCTGTTTTCGTTCCTGCTGATCGGCTACTGGCACCACCGCGCCGATGCTCGCCGGGGGGCCTACATGGCGCTGATGGTCACCGGCGCCGGCGGGCTGTGCCTGTTGGTCGGCGCGCTGCTGCTCGGCCATGTGGTCGGCAGCTATGACCTGGACAAGGTGCTGGCCGCTGGCGAGACCATTCGCCAGCACGCGCTCTACCCGGTGTTGCTGCCACTGATCCTGATCGGCGCCCTGAGCAAGAGTGCGCAGTTCCCCTTCCAGTTCTGGCTACCCCACGCCATGGCTGCGCCCACGCCCGTGTCGGCATACCTGCACTCGGCAACCATGGTCAAGGCCGGGGTGTTCCTGCTGGCCCGTCTGTGGCCGGTACTCTCAGGCAGCGAAGAGTGGTTCTGGATCGTCGGCGGTGCCGGCGCGCTGACCCTGCTGCTTGGCGCCTTCGCCGCGATGTTCCAGAACGACCTCAAGGGCCTGCTGGCGTACTCGACCATCAGCCACCTCGGGCTCATTACCCTGCTGCTGGGCCTTAACAGCCCGTTGGCTGCCGTAGCGGCGGTGTTCCACATTCTCAACCACGCCACCTTCAAGGCGTCATTGTTCATGGCCGCCGGCATCATCGACCATGAAAGCGGCACCCGCGACATTCGCCGCCTCAGCGGCCTGATCCGCCTGGTCCCCTACACCGCCACGCTGGCCATGGTCGCCAGCGCCTCGATGGCCGGCGTACCGCTGATGAACGGTTTCCTGTCCAAAGAGATGTTCTTCGCCGAGACGGTGTTCATCTCCTCTACCGCCTGGGTCGAAGCCGCATTACCGGTGATTGCCACGCTGGCGGGCACCTTCAGCGTGGCCTACGCCCTGCGTTTCACCGTCGATGTGTTCTTCGGCCCAACTGCGCAGGACTTGCCGCACACCCCGCATGAACCGCCGCGCTGGATGCGTGCCCCCGTGGAACTGCTGGTGCTCACCTGCCTGGTGGTGGGCATTTTCCCAGCCCAGTCGGTCGGCCCATTGCTGGCGGCGGCTGCACTGCCGGTGGTAGGTGGAACCTTGCCCGAGTACAGCCTGGCCATCTGGCACGGCTGGAATGCCCCGTTGATCATGAGCCTGATCGCCATGAGCGGGGGCATCGTGTTGTACCTGCTGCTGCGCAACCAATTGCGTCGCGGTCGTTTCCCTTACCCACCACTGATCGAACGGTTCAACGGCAAGCGCTTGTTCGAACACGGCCAGGTCCGACTGATGCTGCTGGCGCGGCGCATCGAACGGCTGTTGACGTCCCGCCGCCTGCAGGCGCAACTGTTCATGCTGGTGCTGGCAGCCTTCCTGGCCGGGCTCACGCCGATGCTTTACAGCGGCCTGAGCTGGGGTGACCGTCCGAAGATCCCGGGTTCTGGCGTGTTCGTCGCCCTGTGGCTGATCGCCATCGCCTGCGCCATCGGGGCCGCCTACCAGGCCAAATACCACCGGTTGGCGGCGTTGATCATGGTCAGCGTCTGCGGTCTGATGACCTGCATAACATTCGTCTGGTTCTCGGCACCGGACCTGGCACTGACCCAGCTGGTGGTCGAAGTGGTCACCACCGTGCTGATACTGCTCGGCCTGCGCTGGCTGCCGCGCCGTATCGAGGGCGTCTCGCCGCTGCCCGGCAGCCAGGAGCGTGCGCGTCTGCGGCGTCTGCGCGACCTGCTGCTGGCGGTGCTGGTCGGCGCGGGCATGGCGGCGTTGTCATATGCCATGCTGACCCGGCCGACCCCCAACGACATTTCATCGTTCTACCTCAGCCGCGCCCTGCCCCAGGGCGGCGGGACCAATGTGGTCAACGTGATGCTGGTCGACTTCCGCGGCTTCGATACCCTGGGGGAAATCACCGTACTGGTCGCCGTGGCCCTGACCGTGTTCGCCCTGCTGCGCCGCTTCCGCCCGCCCAAGGAAAGCATGCAGCTGCCTGCACAACAACGGTTGCTGGCACCAGACGTGGTCACCGACCTGATCAACCCGCGTCATGCCGCCGATACCGCACTGGGCTTCATGATGGTGCCAGCCGTATTGGTGCGCTTGTTGCTGCCGATCGCCCTGCTGGTGTCGATGTACCTGTTCATGCGCGGCCACAACCAGCCAGGCGGCGGTTTTGTCGCCGGTCTGGTGATGTCTGTGGCGTTCATCCTCCAGTACATGGTTGCCGGGACCCAGTGGGTCGAAGCCCAGATGAGCCTGCGGCCGCTGCGCTGGATGGGTACCGGCCTGCTCTGCGCCACCCTGACCGGGGTCGGCGCAATGTTGCTGGGTTACCCTTTCCTGACCACCCATACCGCTCACCTGCACCTGCCCGTGCTGGGTGACGTGCACGTGGCCAGCGCCTTGTTCTTCGATGTCGGCGTGTACACCGTCGTGGTTGGTTCGACCTTGTTGATCCTCACCGCCCTGGCGCACCAATCGGTCCGCGCCTACCGCCCGGCCAACCCGTCGAAATCCAGCCAAGCAGGAGCCGCCTGATGGAAGAAGTCATTGCAATCGCCATCGGTGTGTTGGCCGCCTCTGGAGTGTGGCTGATCCTGCGTCCTCGCACCTATCAGGTGATCATGGGCCTGTGCCTGCTGTCCTACGGCGTAAACCTGTTCATTTTCAGCATGGGTAGCCTGTTCATCGGCAAGGAGCCAATCATCAAGGACGGCGTCACCCAGGACCTGCTGCACTACACCGACCCACTCCCCCAGGCCTTGGTACTCACTGCCATCGTCATCAGTTTCGCCATGACCGCGCTGTTCCTGGTGGTGCTGCTGGCCTCCCGTGGCCTGACCGGCACCGACCATGTCGATGGCCGGGAGCGTGAAGAATGACTGGAGCGAGCCAACTGATCGTCGCGCCCATCCTGCTGCCATTGCTCACGGCAGCAGTGATGCTGTTGCTGGGCGAGAAACATCGCCAGCTCAAGGCCCGCCTGAACCTGCTGTCCAGCATCAGCGGCCTGGCCATCGCCATCTACCTGTTGCTGTGGGTGCGCACCCAAGGTCAGGCGGAGTCCATTGGTGTCTACCTGCCTGGAAACTGGTCGGCACCGTTCGGCATCGTGCTGGTTGTCGACCACCTGTCTGCCCTGTTGCTGACCCTGACCGGGGTCATTGCTGTGAGCGCCCTGATGTTCGCCCGTGCCCGTTGGGACAGTGCCGGCGCCAGCTTCCATGCGCTGTTCCAGATCCAACTGATGGGCCTGTACGGGGCGTTCCTGACCGCCGACCTGTTCAACCTGTTCGTATTCTTCGAGGTGCTGCTGGCAGCTTCCTACGGTCTGTTGTTGCACGGCTCGGGCCGGGCACGGGTCAGGGCTGGCCTGCACTACATCGCCATCAACCTGTTCGCTTCGTCGTTGTTCCTGGTGGGCGCGGCGATGCTCTATGGCGTAACCGGCACACTGAACATGGCCGATCTGGCCCTGAAGATACCGCTGGTGCCCGAAGCCGACCGTGGCCTGCTGCATGCTGGCGCCGCGATTCTGGCCATGGCGTTTCTGGTCAAGGCCGGCATCTGGCCACTGAATTTCTGGCTGGTACCCGCCTATGCCTCAGCCAGTGCTCCGGTGGCGGCGCTGTTCGCCATCATGACCAAGGTCGGGCTGTACGCGGTGTTGCGCCTTTGGACCTTGCTGTTCTCCGGCCAGGCCGGGGCCTCGGCGCACTTCGGTGGCCAGTGGCTGGTCTATGGTGGCCTGGTGACGCTAGCGGTGGCGGCAGTGTCGATTCTTGCTGCGCAACGCCTGGAACGGCTGGCTGCCCTGAGCATCCTGGTCTCCGCTGGTACGCTGCTGGGCGCGATCGGTTTCGCCCAGCCGGCCCTGATCGGCGCTGCGCTGTTTTACTTGGTCAGCTCGACCTTGGCCCTATGCGCACTGTTCCTGCTTGCAGAACTGGTCGAGCGTTCGCGCTCGGCCAACGAACTGCCCCTGGATGAAGAGGAAGATGCCATTCCGCCGCCGCTGGAGTCGCTGCACCCTCCAAAAGGCATCAACCTCGACGATGAACAAAAGGCCGTGATCGGCCAGATCATCCCATGGACCATGGCCTTCCTGGGCCTTAGCTTCATCGCTTGCGCACTGCTGATCATCGGCATGCCGCCGCTATCGGGCTTCATTGGCAAACTCAACCTGATCAGCGCCCTGTTCAATCCACAAGGGCTTGGCACTCCGAGCGAACAACCGCTGAGCGCGGCGGGCTGGGGGCTGGTGGCACTGCTGGTGCTGTCTGGCATGGCTTCTCTGATCGCCTTCTGCCGCGTCGGTATCCAGCGCTTCTGGAAGCCCGAGGAACGTCCTTCACCGGTACTGCGCCGCTTCGAATACCTGCCGATCGTCATCCTGCTTGGCCTGTGCATCATCCTGAGCTTCAGGGCCGAGCCTGTGCTGCGCTATACCCAGGACACCGCTGCCAGCTTGCAAGCACCCGATGCGTACATAGAAGCCGTGATGGCCGCACGCCCGATACCGGGCCCCACCACGCTCGACGGGCAGGTGCAACCATGAGCCGACTATTCCCTGCCCCGCTGCTGTCCCTGTCGCTGTTCGTGCTGTGGCTGCTGCTCAACTTATCGGTGAGCGCCGGCAACCTGCTGCTTGGCGCAGCCCTCGGCATGCTGGCGCCTTTGCTCATGGCCCCTCTGCGGCCTCAGCATGCCCATGTGCGACGGCCGCTGGTCATCGCCAGGCTGATCTTCCGGGTAGGTATCGATGTGATCGTGTCCAACCTGTTGGTCGCACGCGGCGTGTTGCGCGCAGGCAAGCGACCACCCCGCTCGGCATTCGTGCACATTCCACTGGATCTGCGCGATGCCCATGGCCTGGCGGCGTTGTCGATGATCACCACGGTCGTGCCTGGCACCGTCTGGTCAGAACTGGCCCTGGACCGCAGTGTGTTACTGCTGCATGTGTTCGACCTTGAAGACGAACACGCCTTCATCGAACACTTCAAGCACACCTACGAACGCCCGTTGATGGAGATATTCGAATGACAGGCCTGCTTGCCAATGCAGTCCTCGCCAGCCTGTTCATCTTTGCGTTGGCCATGGCCCTGGCGCTGATCCGGCTGTTTCGTGGCCCGTCCGCCCAGGACCGGGTCCTGGCGCTGGACTACCTGTACATCCTGGCGATGCTGATGATGCTGGTGCTCGGCATTCGCTATGCCAGCGATACTTACTTCGAGGGCGCCTTGCTGATCGCGTTGTTCGGCTTCGTCGGCTCGTTTGCCCTGGCCAAGTTCCTGCTGCGCGGCGAGGTGATCGAATGACGGACACCCTGGACTTGCCTCTGTGGCTTGAGCTTGTCACCGCCGCACTGCTGCTGACCAGCAGCCTGTTCGCCCTGGTGGGAGCCTTGGGCTTGTTGCGCCTGAAGGACTATTTTCAGCGTATGCACCCACCGGCACTGGCTTCCACTATCGGCGCCTGGTGCGTCTCTCTGGCCTCGATCCTTTATTTCTCGTGGCTCAAGGAGGGCCCGGTACTGCACGCCTGGCTGATTCCGATCCTGCTGTCGATCACGGTACCGGTAACCACACTGCTGCTGGCCAGGGCCGCGCTGTTTCGCAAACGGATGTCGAAGGAAGCGGTGCCTGAGGAAATCAGCAGCCACAAAAATCACGACCACTGAGCAGCCGCCTTTCTACCCCTCGCTCAGACGCTGCAATTCACGCCGCACCATCGCGGCATAGGGTGCTGGGCTCAGCTGATAGAGCTGGCCCGCTACCCAGGCCAACCAGGCACCCTGCATCCGCTCCCGCTGTGCCAACAGATGCTCGGCCTGCGCGGTGGCTTGCGCCTGATACCGCAGATGAAACTCGGCCCGGCTCTGGGGCGTAACGGCGCTTTCACTCATTCACTGGCCTTGAAGGTGGTCAACTCACCCTTACGCCATTTCGCAACCTTGCCGGTCACGGCCTTGAGCAATTTGCCCAGCCCTTCCTGAACTTGTTGCTGGGCGGCGAACACCAGCATCACGCCGTGGCCTTCGCGAAACACGATGCCTTCACCTTCAGGGACGGAAACGAACGCATAGTCACCTACGCCATAGACATTGAGCTTGATGTCACGAAAGCGCATCTCCAGCTTGCCGCCTTCGCGACTGGGCAATACCGCAGCCCGGAAGTGGTCACCCACCTTCAACTCCAAACGTTGCTTGTCGTCGACGACCAACGCACTGTCGGTGTCGATTTCAGCCATGTACAAACCTTCGGGGCTTTGCTCGGTGACATAGACAAAACGCCCCTGAAACAGTTTGACGAGCCTTGCGCGCAAGTCGCCCAAGGCAAACAGAGCGTGGGTATCAAGAGTACTGACTGCCAATGAAGTGATCCTCAAACCGTTTACATCCGCACTCACTCTTCGTGCAAGAGGCGCGGCCAATTCATGTCGATAGACAAAGATTAATAACGCAATACACGAGATGTCTGTGCCTGCAGACGCTGCTGCATGCAGGAATCGTTACTCTGACTTGCCAGATCTGGCCTAAGTGCAGGCTTTCGGCATATTCCCCTCGGGGAAGCGTAAAGTCTGACAGCAAAAATGCCAGAAAAGATGCGACAGATTGCGACAGGCCCCTCGGCAGAATGGGCGCTGGAATCTATCGGTGCATTACGTAGGCGGAAATATGCACGAAAACACCAAAATCCGTCGAGAGAAAAAGAGGTTTTTTCTTACGCCGCTGGGCGCAATATCCTACTTAGGCGGCTCGCCCCTTATCCAATTGCTGTAACCATGCCACCTGGCACTCGACCGCTTCGGCACGGCTGGCGAAGGCAGTGCCCCGGCGTTCGCCGTTGACCAGTACCACCCAGCACACCCGCCGCCCCTGCGCCTGCAACATTGCAGGTACGCCAGAGCCAATCATCACGGCTACATCGACTCGGCTATTCATCATTCCCTCCGGAATTTAATTAGCAACCTAACGATGAGCCCATGATACGCCTGCCAAGGTGCCGGAAAAAGCGCGCTTCAGCACAGCTGTATTGCGCCGATGGCAACAAATCTGTCGCAAACGACAGTCACGCAAAAAGCCCCAGGGATCGCTCCGTGGGGCTTGGTCAGACGCGTCGACTCAGATCTGGCGCTGGTGACGGTCGAGCTGCTCGTGACGCTCTTGAGCTTCGATGCAGTATTTGGTGGTCGGACTGATCAGCAGGCGCTGCAAGCCGATAGGCTCACCGCTGTCGTCGCACCAGCCGAAGCTTTCGTCAGCGATACGGCCCAGGGCCATTTCCAGCTGCGGCAGCAGGCGCTGGTCACGCTCGATGGCATTGACCAGCCAGTGGCGCTCTTCTTCGACCGAGGCCACATCGGCTGGATCCGAAGGGGTATCCAGGCTTTCGATGGTGGCGCGGCTCAGCTCGATGCGTTCATGGGTTTCGACTTTCATCGCCTGCAGCAAGGCAGTGAAGAATGCCAGCTGTTCAGCGTTCATGTAGTCATCGGCCGACATGGCCAGCAACTGTTCCTTGGTCATCGATTTCTCTATGAAAAATGTGCATTGGGCGATTCGGGTGCCGCCAGCGCCTTGGCGCGGGCAGCGGAATTCTTCAAGCGCCAACCGGCACTCTTTTACAGGGGGCGGCAGTCTAAGGCGCCACGTCGCCCGGAGCAACTGCAATCACAAGGGAATTTGACCGAAATGGCCTGGATTCCGCCCATCGGCAGATCCAGGCAGGGCCGACCCACGACCTTTGCCGGTCGTGGGCGGCCAGGGGAAGAGGCGCGAAAACCTCCCGTGGCGCCCAGGCCACGACAGGGTTGTACTCAACGGTCCTTGAACTGTGCTTCGCGCTTGCCGATGAAGGCCGCCATGCCTTCCTTCTGGTCTTCGGTGGCGAACGCAGCGTGGAACACGCGACGTTCGAAGCGAACACCTTCGCTGAGGGTGACTTCGAAGGCCCGGTTGACGCTTTCCTTGACCATCATGCTCACCGGGATCGATTTGCTGGCGATGGTCGCAGCCACCTTCAGTGCCTCTTCCAGCAGCTCGGCCTGTGGCACCACGCGGGCCACCAAACCTGCGCGCTCGGCCTCCTCGGCGCCCATCAGGCGGCCGGTCAGGCACAGCTCCATGGCCTTGGCCTTGCCCACTGCACGGGTCAGACGCTGGGTGCCGCCCATGCCCGGCAGTACGCCCAGGTTGATTTCCGGTTGACCGAACTTGGCGTTGTCGGCGGCCAGGATGAAGTCGCACATCATCGCCAACTCGCAGCCCCCGCCCAAGGCAAAGCCAGAAACAGCCGCGATGATCGGCTTGCGTCGATTGGCAATGCGGTCGGCATCGCTGAACAGGTCGTCGACATAGATCTGCGGGTACTGGAGCTCGGCCATTTCCTTGATATCAGCGCCGGCGGCGAAGGCCTTGGCGGAGCCGGTCAGGACCACACAGCCAATGTTGGGGTCACGTTCGAGCTGGTCCAGCGCCTGGTTGATCTCAGCCACGATCTGCGCGTTCAGTGCATTGAGCGCCTGGGGGCGGTTGAGGGTGATCAGGCCGACCTTGCCGTGGATGTCCAACAGGATGGTTTCGAATGCCATGCAGGATGCTCCTTCAAAGATTACGCGCAATGACCATGCGCTGAATGTCGCTGGTGCCCTCGTAGATCTGGCACACCCGAACGTCGCGGTAGATTCGTTCCAGCGGGAAGTCGCTCAGATAGCCATATCCACCCAGGGTCTGCAAGGCATCCGAGCATACCTTTTCGGCCATTTCCGAGGCGAAAAGCTTCGCCATCGAGGCTTCCACCAATGCCGGGCGCCCGGCATCACGCAAGGCTGCCGCGTGCAGCACCATCTGCCGGGCGACCGCAATGCGAGTGGCCATGTCGGCCAGGCGGAAGGCCACTGCCTGGTGCTCGATCAACGGCTTGCCGAAGCTCTGCCGCTCGTTGGCGTAGTCGCGCGCCACTTCGAACGCAGCCCGCGCCATACCGACCGCTTGGGAGGCAATACCGATGCGGCCACCTTCGAGGTTGGCCAGGGCGATCTTGTAGCCCTGCCCTTCCTCACCGAGACGATTGGCGACTGGCACCCGCACGTTGTCGAATACGATCTGGCAGGTGTCGGACGCATGCTGGCCGAGCTTGTCCTCGACTCGCGCGACCTGGTAGCCAGGTGAGTCGGTGGGCACGATGAACGCGGTGATGCCACGCTTGCCCGCCTCCGGGTCGGTGACGGCGAACACGATGACCACCCCTGCGTTCTGCCCGGAGGTGATGAACTGCTTGCTGCCATTAAGCACATAGTGGTCGCCTTCGAGCCGTGCACGGGTTTTCAGGCTACTGGCATCGGAACCGGCCTGGGGTTCGGTCAGGGCAAAGGCCCCAATCATCGAACCACTGGCCAGGGGGGCGAGGAATTGCTGCTTCTGGTGCTCGGTGCCGAATTTCAGGATCGGCACGCAACCGACCGAATTGTGCACACTCATGATGGTCGAGCAGGCACCGTCGCCGGCCGCGATCTCCTCCAAGGCCATGGCATAGGCCACATAGCCGGTGTCACTGCCACCGTACTGTTCCGGCACCAGCATGCCGAACAGGCCCAGACCGGCCATTTCCGCAATGGCCTCACGTGGATAGCGGTGGGCCTTGTCCCACGCCTCGGCAAACGGTTTCAACCGCTCCTGGGCGAAGTCTCGCACTGCGTCGGCGATCTGTTGTTGCTCATCAGTTACCAACATGGCTCACCTCAATACAGGCATTCGACGGCCATGGCAGTGGCTTCGCCGCCGCCGATGCAGATCGCTGCCACGCCACGGCGCAAGTTGTTCTGGCGCAGGGCCGACAGCAGGGTCACCAGGATGCGCGCGCCCGAGGCACCGATGGGGTGGCCCAGGGCGCAGGCGCCGCCATGGATGTTGACCTTTTCAGAGGGTAGGTCGAGGTGTTTCATGGCCGCCAAGGTGACCACGGCGAATGCCTCGTTGATTTCGAACAGGTCGACCTCGGCCAGGTTCCAGCCGGTGCGCTTCATCAATTTGTCGATCGCACCGATCGGTGCGGTTGGGAACAGTGCCGGCGTATCGGCGAATGCGGAGTGTCCATGGATGACCGCCAGTGGCTTGAGGCCGCGTTTGTCGGCTTCGGAGCGACGCATCAGCACCAGTGCGGCAGCACCGTCGGAAATCGAACTGGAGTTGGCGGCTGTCACGGTACCGCCTTCGCGGAAGGCCGGCTTGAGCTGCGGGATCTTGTCCAGCTTCGCCTTGGGCGGCTGCTCGTCATCCTTGACCAGGCGCTTTTCCTTACCCTCGGTGACCTCGACCGGGACAATCTCGGCGGCGAAGCGCCCGTTCCTGATGGCTTCCTGGGCACGGGTCAACGACGCGATTGCAAAGTTATCCTGCGCTTCGCGGCTGAATCCGTTGGCCTGGGCGCAGTCCTCGGCGAAGGTTCCCATCAGGCGCCCTTTGTCATACGCATCCTCCAGGCCATCCATGAACATGTGGTCGATGATCCTGCCGTGGCCCATGCGGTAGCCGCCACGGGCCTTGTCCAGCAAATACGGTGCGTTGGTCATGCTCTCCATGCCCCCCGCCACCACCACATCGGCGCTGCCGGCCAGCAGCAGGTCATGGGCCATGATGGCCGCCTGCATGCCCGAGCCACACATCTTGTTCAGGGTGGTGCACGTGGTGTGCTTGTCGAGCCCGGCGCCCAACGCAGCCTGGCGGGCCGGTGCCTGGCCCTGACCTGCCGGCAGCACACAGCCGAACAGCACCTGCTCGACACTGGCGGCATCGACCCCAGCGCGCTCGACGGCGGCGCGGATGGCGGCGCTGCCCAGTTGCGGCGCGGTCAGGCTCTTGAGTTCGCCCTGCAACCCACCCATGGGCGTGCGCACAGCGCTGACGATGACGATCGGATCGTTGGCAATGGTCATGTTCGGTTCTCCTTACTTGGCAGCCATGCGCAGCGCGCCGTCGAGGCGAATCACCTCGCCGTTGAGCATGCTGTTTTCAATGATGTGTCGGGCCAGCGCGGCATATTCCTGCGGCCGTCCCAGGCGCGGCGGGAACGGCACGCCAGCGGACAGCGAGTCGCGCACTTCCTGGGTCATGCCGGCCATCATCGGCGTTTCGAAGATACCTGGGGCGATGGTCATCACCCGAATCCCGAAACGCGCCAGTTCGCGGGCGGCCGGCAAGGTCAGGCTGGCGATGGCGCCCTTGGACGCGGCGTAGGCGGCTTGGCCAATCTGCCCGTCATAGGCGGCGATGGAGGCGGTGTTGATGATCACTCCGCGCTCGCCGCCCTCGTCCGGCTGACCTTCGGCCATGGCCGCGGCTGCCAGGCGCAGCAGGTTGAAGCTACCGATCAGGTTGACGTTGATCACCTTGGCGAAGCTGGCCAGGCCGTGCGGCCCCTGCTTGCCCAGCACTTTCTCGGCACCGACGATACCGGCGCAGTTGACCAGCCCGTGAAGGCTGCCGAAGGCGGCGACCGCCGCCTCCACCGCTGCCTTGGCGGCCTGTTCGTCACTGATATCGGCAACCGCGAAACAGGCATTGTCACCCAGCTCGCGGGCCTTGGCTTCGACGGCGGCGGCATTGAGGTCGACCAGCATCACCTTGGCGCCAGCTTCGACCAGCATCTGCGCGGTTGCAGCGCCAAGCCCGGAGGCGCCGCCGCTGACAATGAAGTGCTTATGGCTGATTTGCATGTTGTCTTTCCTTTCAGGCGCTGGCGCGGGTTGCCAGGTGCGCGTGTTGTTTGGCGATTTCCTGGTTGCGCAGGATGAAGCGTTGCAGCTTGCCGCTCGGGGTCTTGGGCAGCTCGCTGACGAATTCAATTTCGCGAGGGTAGGCATGGGCGTACAGACGTTGGCGCACATGCTGGCGCAAGGTTTCCTCCAGCTCCGGGCTGCCGCTGAAGCCCGCGGCCAGCACCACGAAGGCCTTGATCAGCTCGGTACGCTCGGGGTCCGGCTTACCGACCACGGCCGCTTCGATCACCGCCGGGTGTTCGATCAGCGCGCTCTCGACATCGAACGGGCCGACGCGGTAGCCGGAGGTGGTGATCACGTCGTCACTGCGGCCGACGAAACTGATGCTGCCGTCCGCGTTCAACTCGACGGTATCGCCGCTCAGGTAGTACTTGCCGACGAAGGCCTTGGTGGGCAGGCCGTGATAGCCGCCGAACCAGCACAGCGGCGACTGTTCGCGGTCCACCGCCAGAATGCCCGGTTGACCGGCCGGCAGTTCCAGACCTTGCTCGTCCACCACGACGATCCGGTGGCCAGGAATGGAGAAACCAGCCGAACCCAAGTGCACCGGGTGCTGCAATCCATGGTGATTGCACAACACCATGCCCAGTTCGGTCTGGCCGTAGTGATCGTGGATGGTCACGCCCAGCTCATCGGCGAACCAGCGGATCACCTCAGGGTTAAGGGGTTCACCGGCGCTGCTGACCACGCGCAGCCGGCCTTTGATCGGCGTGGAAAACTCGCTGCCCGCGGCGATCAGCAGACGGTAGGCCGTGGGCGAGCCTGCCAGGTTGGTGATACCTAGCTTGTTAATGACCCGCGCGCAGCTTTCGACGCTGAAGGGGCCATCGTAGAACGTCGTGGCATGGCCCAGCGACAACGGGCCGGTGACGGCGTAGTAAAGACCGTAGGCCCAGCCTGGGTCGGCCAGGTTCCAGAAGTTGTCGTCCGGCCGCAGGTCGATGGCATCACGCATGTAGCCCTGGAAGGCGACGATCGCGCGCAGCGGTACTTCAAGAGGCTTGGCCGGACCGGTGGTGCCCGAGGTGAACATCAGCAGGAACGGATCATCGCCGCTGCGCATGACAGGTTCGCAGTGCTGATCGGCAGCAGCCAGAACCTGATGGAAATCCAGTTCGCCTACCGGCGCTTTCACGGTAATGAGGGTCGGGCAGTCGTTCACCTCATCCAGCTTGCTGCGGTTCAGGCTGTCGGTGACCACTACACGAGCATGGGACTGCTCCAGGCGATGCTCGATGGCCTTGGGGCCGAAAGCCGTGAACAGCGGCTGGTACACAGCCCCCAATCGCCACGTGGCGAGAATGGTGATCAGCAGTTCCGGGGTGCGCGGCATCAGACCGGCGACCCGGTCGCCAGCCTGGACACCTTGTGCCTTGAGGACATTGGCAAAGCGTGCGGCCTGCTGCTGAAGCTGGTCGAAGCTGTAGCGTTCGCTTTGGCCGTCACGGCCTTCCCAGATCAGGGCGAGCCTGCCCCCGCCTGCATGTCGGTCGCAGCACTCGACACAGGCATTGAGGGCTTTGAGGTTGCCGTGCAGGGCGGTATGAGCAACCTGTTCGTAGTTGAACGAACGGACGGCCTCGGCGTAATCGCGCATCGTCAGACTCCTGGATTCTTATTGTTGGAGCGCACCATGGGTCTAACGATGTTGTCGCTGCCGACGTCACTCGGCAATGGCCAAACCGCTCAATCGGGATGAGCGGTTTGGCCGTTTCCAGCAGGATTTCAGTTGGCTGGATCCGGCACGCTCAACGCCTCGGCGCTCAAGCGCAGGACCAATCGATGAACGGCGTCGTCGAACGCTCGCTGGATGTGCGCGACACGCTCGGCGTCCTCGGTGCCCTCCTCCTCCAGTTGCTCCCAGAACGGCTGTTTGACCTGCTGGAACTCGGTGGCGTATTGACGTTCCAGGTGCGCGATCCAGAAATCCCGCTGGCTAATATCGTTCAACAGCGCATCGGTCGCCGATGCCCAGCGCACTTCGGCTGCGGCATTGCTGAGCTGCATCGGGCTGACCCCGGCCAGCTGCTCGAACTGCATGGTTTTCGGTTGTCCTGGAAGATTCAATGTGCGAGCCAGGCCTACGCGATAGGCTAGACTGATCTCGATCGCGTCCACCTGCGCTAACGCGAACTCCCTGGACTGCTCCTCGGGCCACCCAGAGGTACGCAGCCGGTCTACCTCCAAGGTCACCCGCCGTTCCACCTCTTTGCCGGCGATCATCGCAACCCGATCCAGCCTGAACAGTCCACAAGCCAGCTCGAGCAAGGCCTGCTCCTGCCCGCCTGCCGCCGCAGATTGCATCGCCTCAGCCAGCAATACGCGGACTTCGAGCGTGCTGAAGCACGAGATGACCTGGTCGACGCAAGTTCGCACGGCAGCCAGCTCGAACAATTCAGCCCGCAGGGCGGCGTTCTCGCTGGCTGCGGCGATCATCGCCCAAACCCGGCGCGACAGATCCTGCGGTACGTGCTGGAAGTCACTGGTCTGCGTCAGTTCTGCCAGCACTCGGAAGAACGCATCGCTATCGGGCTCGTCCAACAAATCATCCCATTGCAGGCTTCTTGCGGTTCTCGTCGCAGAGTCCGCGAGCTGCAGCCAGGCCGAGCGGGCCAAGCCTGGCGCTTCCGTTGGTCCCGGGGGCTCTACCTGCACCGGGTTGGCAGCGTACAAGCGCTCGCGCTCGGCGACTGGCAGCGCGTTGTTTTCCAACCTGATGGCAAGGCGTACATGCAACGGTGCAAGCAGCAAAGTATCAGGGAGCTGCGCGATCTGGTTGTCACGCAGGTCCGCCGCCTCAAGGTGCAGGCATTGCTCCAGCGCTGTGGGCACGCTGTGCAGATTGTTCCGGCGCAGGTTCAATTCACGCAGACGCGTCAACTGCCCCAGGCGCAAGCTGATCGAGCCTAGTCGGTTGAAGCCCAAATCCAGGGTGTCCAATTGGGTAAGGCCACTTAAAGCCTGGGCGCCCTCTTCGGTCATGCGAATCCGGTTACGCGCCAAGTGCAGTATGCGCAGCTGGCTCACCCCCCCGATACCCGCGGGCAGGCTGGTCAGGGCGTTGTTGCTTAGGTTCAACCCACGCAATCGGCTGAAAGACCCCAGGAAACTTGGCGGCACGTGTTCCAGTTGCAAACCGACCAGTACCAGGTCGGTGATGTGCGCAAAGTCGGTGTTGGCTGGCAGCGCGGGCAGACCTCCGATATCCAGGCCAACCAGGGTCAGGCGACTGGCCGGTGCAGTGGTGCTCGAAACGCTGTCCTGTGGCCCTCCGAGACGCCAACTGCGGCGCAGCTCCTCGGAGGCGAAACGACGTGCCCCCCGCTGACGCCCCGCTGGCACCTGCATCACCCATGTCTGCATTGCCCGATCGAGGGCAAGGTACTGCTGGTACTGCCTGATCATCACGGCATATGCAGTCTGCGGCGACTCCAGCAGGGTCGCCACATAGTCCTCCAGTGCTTGGGCACTGTGTGTCGGATACAGTGCGCCCAAGGACTCTAGCAACAAGCGTCGCGAAGGGTGCCGCGCCTCGTCATGCCCGTTGAGCGGATAACCCATACGCCCGTCTGGCAGACGCCGTAGTGAATTCCTCGTAGGTTTTATCTCCCGTGCGCCCAACAACTCGACAAGCGCCTTGTTGTCGGCCGGCAACCAGGCTCGTAGCGCATTGTTGATCTGTTCGCTGGCTTGGGAACCATCCCAGCCCAGGCGCGCCAGATCGTCTCGGGAGAGGTACCTGGCCAACACCTCGCCAATCTCGACAGGGTCGACCTGGTCGACACTCAGTTCGCGTCCTTGCAGGTCGTAGCATTTGAAGCCACCGGCCTGCCTTACCAGAACGGTGGAGATGCGCAGTGGATCATTCTGCGGATGAAGCCGCGCCAGCGGGCGTCCGACATCCGAACCTTCGCGCAGTTCGATGTCCACTGTCGTCGACAGGCGCGCATGCTTGCGCAACAACGCAAAGGCCAGCGCAACCGTGTCCGGATGATAGCTGCCCTTGAGGTACAGCCCTTCGCGGGCACGCGTCAGCCGCGCCAGCTGCAAATGCGCTCGGGCACGCTCGGCAACGGGCAAAGGAATCCGCTGTTCGCTGCGCATCCAGCGGCGCTGCGTATCGGTTGCCTGCCTGAGTACGTCGAGCGCATAAGCATCGGGCAACCCTTTGAAATCCCTCGAAACCAGGTCCAGCAGAGGGTCCATGGCAAGGTATTTGCGCGAGAAGTGATCGAACAGCTGTTCGCGTACCGCTGCGCCCTCTTCGATCAATGCCACGCGTTGCTCCTGCGATGTCAGCCCCTCGAGCCCGAAGTGCTCGACGCACCACTGGAACAACTCGGGGTCAACATTCAGCCCTCGATCCAGTTGCTCGAGGAATCCGTCGACACGGGCGTCCACGGCAAAGCGTTCCAGGGTGTCTCGCAGTGCAACCGGGAGCGCCCGCCCCTCGACCAACAGGCCGCGCAGGTGGTCTTGGTCGACATCCGCGACCTTCAGTATCTGCCCGATACGCTCGGGGTCCAAACGGGTTGCCGGTGGCCACAGGCGCCCCAGCAAGAGGGGCGCTCCCTCCCATTCGAGCGGCCGCTCGGATGACAGCCGCCAACCGCGCTCTCCATTGAACGCCAGCTCCGGTCCGAAACCCGATTCGCGCCGTGGATGGCGCAACCGCCACGAACTGCGCCCCGGCACGGGAACCACCTGAAAATACTTGTTATCGTTGTACCACCACTGTCCCAGCGCGTTGGACAACAGGCCATTATCCTGCTCCAGCAAGTCATCCGGCGGTGACGGATCTTCGTAATGGCCGATCTCTGCGGACCATAATCGCGCCCGCCCCTCGCCATCCAGCACGGGCACCATCTGGTCGACGTTGGCGCTGCGTAGGAAGCCGCGGGCGACCAACGTGGTCCCGGCCGCCAGCGCGGTGCCGATCGCCACTGACTCGACCACACCCAGCAGGTGTTCCAGGGCTTCGTGCTGATGGCCCTGTTTCCAGTCCTCGACCCCTTCGAAAACCTCGGACAGAATCTGCCCCACCCAGTGGGTCACCAACACGGCGCCGATCACCGGCACGAACAACCCGGCCAGGCTGACCAGGCCTATGCCGACGGACTCCAGTGTTCGCAGGTGCTCGGCACTGACGCGGGCGTCGACCTGTGCGGTGGGTACTGCCAGAAAACGCGCATTGTCGCGAATTCGCTGCAACTGCTGCTCGGCCAGCACCTTGAATATCTGCTCATCGATTGCCCCACACGCACAGCTTGCATCGGTCTGATCGTCTGCCAGGCGCTTGTTCAGCGTCGAGAGGTAGGCAGCGCGGTCCGCCATTGCAATCCGCTGAACGAAAGCTTGCCGATAGGCTGCATCGCGCAACAGGGCTCCCAGCGCCCAACTGGCTTGCTGCCAACTGCCGAATGCGCGCAGGGGGCACTCAGGATCGCCAGGCAAGTACAGAATCACACCTTCGATGATGAACGGCGGAACATCCCTGAACGCGGGGTTGAGGCGTTGCAACTCGAAAGCCAATGCACCGTCCACACGACAGCCAAGAACCTCCAACGCCCCTGCACGCACCCTATGGCTATGAGGGTGAGTTAACGGCTGACCAGCCGCGAAGCGCCGCAGCATGTTCACTTCATCGGTGGGCAGCTGCCGTTTCAGCGACGCCAACTCTACGGCCAGCCTCAATTGCGTGCGCTTGTCCTCGGCCAGTGCAGCCCGGTAGTCGGTGTCCAACACGCTGTCGAGATGCTGCTGGTACTGTCGACCGACATCCAGCGTCCGGCAGATGTCCACCAGTTGCTCGCTGTCGGTGGTCAACACCCGCTCAGCCTGCCCCGTCGCTGGATCGGCGGGGTACACCAGAGCGGTGTGCTCGAAGAACGACTCGCCTTGCTTGAAGTTCTGCATCAGTTTCAGCACTGCCGGCGAACGCACGAAATACGCTTCGTGCAGTATCGGGCCTGAGGCATCGGCGACCAGCTTTCGACGCTCTTCACGCCATTGCGCCTTGCCCAGCTCTACGGTCAGAGAAAACGACGATTGCAGTTTCTCTTGCAGGCGTTGGGTGACGAATGTATCCAGCGGTTCGAGTCCTGCCAGTGCGACCTGCACCTTGTGCTGGCTCTGCACATGGTGCTCGAAGCAGGTCCGCAGGATTTGCACCTGGGCATACGTGGAGCTTCGGAGCCATTGCGGCAGGAGTTGTGCAATGAAAGCGTCGGTCGCGCGTTCTCGCGGCATATCTTGGGTGGTTTCGATCATGGTGGGTACTGCAGCGATTGATGGACCGCTCACACTGCCGCCACCCGAGGCGCGGCTGAACCGGGAAGGCTACCCACCGAGGCGGCGCTCGCCGCTGCACCCGATGGGTGGCATCCACTGCCTGGCCCAGGCAACGCCGGGCCATTGCGGTGTCATCCCAGTCGCGCCGTTTCGGACCTCAGTTCATGACGGGTCAGTGCCACCCGATGGCGATGCACTGCAGCATCGTGCGCGATCTGAAGGTCGTCCAGGGCGCGCGCGCGTTCGGCCGCTGTTGCCTGTGGATTTTCTGCGTGGTACCTGCCGATGCGAGCCCGGTGCGCCGACTCCAGCACCTGGAAGTCATTGGCGTGACGATTTTCCAGGTAGGACTGCCAGAAGCGGCGTTGACTCAGGTCTTCTGCCAGCTCCTCGATTCCTCCAACCCGTTCGATTCGTTGCCGGTCGCTGAATATCGATTCCTCGGTGATTCCCGGAAGGCTATCGCCATGCATCGTCTGGGGCTGCCCAGGCAAACTCAGCGCCTCTCTGAGCCGCACACGATAGAGCAAGTCGATATCCCGACCATCGACATCCGCCAGGTGCGTGGCACTCGGATCTGCCCGCCGAGCGATGGCCCGTTGCTCGTTCACTCGCACCGTCGCCTCGCGCGAAAGCAAGGCGATAACGTCCAAACGATAGAGGCCACGGCCCAGTGCGATCAGCGCACGCCCCTGCACGCCCTGCACCGCGGCCCGTTCCGCGCGCGCTTCGAACATGCGCACCTGCAAGCGGGTGAACACATCAGCGACACGATTGCGCACGGTAGGCACCTCATCCACCCACTCGAACATCCGCTCGCGCAGCGAAGCATGCTGTTGCAGTTCTTCGAGCAATGACCACACCTGGGTCGCCAGGTACCGGCGTGCCTGAGCGTAGTCAGAGACATACTGCAACTGACCCATCAGCTGAGCGAATGGTCCGCTGCCGCTGGCCCCCATCACGGCGTCCCATGTCGAACCTCGTTCCGACCTCGCGGATTCAGGCAAAATTCCGATCCACAAAGCGCGGATGTCGTCCTGGGACAATCCAGCCTGTGGGGCTTCCGGTATCGTATCGAGTGCGTACAGGCGTATCACCTGCCGGTTGCTCAACAGGTTGCGCTCCACCACGAATGCCTGACGGAAAGATTGCGGCATCTGTAACGTCTCGGGAGCGACTTCGGCCAGCTGGTTGTCTCGCAAGTCCGCTAATTGCAAGTGTTGGCACAACTCGATGTACCCCGGCCAGAGGCTCAGCCGGCAATGCCGTACGTTCAGCTGAACCAGGTGCTGAAGCTGACCGAAAGGCACGTAGAGCACGCCCAGGGGATTGTAGCTGAGGTCCAACCGCATCAACTGGGGCAGGCTGGCGAGCGCCTGGAAAGCCGACAGGGTCATGCGAATGAAGTTACGCGCCAGGCGCAGGGTACGCAGCTGGGTCATGTGGGCCAGTCCGGTCGGAATGGCCAATAACCGATTGCCGCTGAGATTCAGGTTGTTCACGTTGACGAAACTGTGCAGGAAGTCAGCGGGCACCGCGGTGATCGAGCTGTCATTGATGGCCAAGGACGTCACATGATTGAACTGCACCTGCCCAGGCAACGCAGGCAGACTCGCCAACTCGCCAAGACTCAACGCCAGACGCAACCCACCCGGCTGCCCGTCAGCGGCCGGCACTTGCTCGCCTTGCCCGCGCCAGGCGCGTAGCACGCGGTCCGAGAGCAGTTGCCGACTGGCCTGCCTTGTCGTGTTCAGCTCAGCCGAGACCCACCTGTTCAGTGCCTGCTGCAACTGCACATGATCATCCTGCAGCGCTGCCAGGCCTGCAAACGGCATGTCTTCACCGTGCAGCAGGCGCTGCAGTTCCTGTTCAAGCTGGTCATCGTCCAGACCGGGAAACAGCTGGCGCAAACCATTGAGCAACGTTTGCTTCGATGAACCCTGCGCCGCGCCTTGGCCACGCCCGCTCAGCACGTAGCCGACGCGACCATCGGGCAGCCGTTGACCTGGGTTGAACCAGCGAGGCTGGGCAGGCCAACCGAGCAGTTCGATGCACCGGTCGTGGGCGTTCGGAAGCCGCGTGATCAGCAACTGACGTAACTCATCGGCTGGATCGTCGCCTAGGCCCAGCGCCTGCAATTGGGCCGACGACAGCACTGCCGCGATCGCTTCGAAAATGGTAGTCGGCGCCGTTCTCGAAGGTCTCCATGACTGCCCCTGGCCATCGAACAATTGAAAGTGCCTGCCAACGCGCACCAGGCTGATGCGCCCCGTTTTGGGACCCGCCGGATCGAGTTCGGCCAACAGACGCCCCGTGGGCGTTGCCTCGCGCACTTCCAGGTTCAGATCGGCCGGCCTTCCCGGCAGCTGGCGGAGCAAAGCAATCGCCAGCTCGTCGGTTTCCGCGCAGCTGGCGCTGCCAAGGTAAAAACCTTCCAGCGCACGGGTCAGCCGAGCCACCCGCAGCAAAGACCGCGCCTTGCTTGCCATCGCCAGCGACAAGCGCTGCTGCACAAGCGCTATCTCCAACTCGCTTCTGTCAATGCCGCTGAGCACCTGCGGAATGTAGCCTTTGGGAAGCCCGGGAAAATCACGCGATACCACGAGCGCCAGCGAGGAGCTCGACCGTGGCGCGTAGGCAAAGCTCTCGAACAGCCGCCACCGCATCAGCGGCATCTGCTCGATCAACCTCTCGCGCATCCCCTGCTCGGGACCGGCGACTTCATGTTGAGCAGTGCACCATGCCAGCAGATCTTCTTCATCCTGCCCCAGCGCACCACTGTTCAGGTGGCCGATGAAGGCCTCGATCCGAGCGTCAACTTCGAACCGGCGCAGCGTGTCGGCGAGGTTGATGGGTGCAGGTCGGCTCTCCACCAGCAAACCCCGCAGTTCATCCACGTCCATGCCGGCCACCTGCAGTATCTGCCTGGCCCTTTCAGCATCCACAGGGGACGCTTGCGGCCACAGGCAGTCCAGCATGCGCGCGCCATCGTCCCACTCGAGCGGTTGATCCTGTTGCAACCGCCAACCGCGCTGACCATTGTGTTGCACGACCGGACCATAGGCGCTGTCACGCAAAGGGTGGCGAAGTCGCCATGGGCCCAGGGGATCGGGGCGATGCACTTCGTAGTAACGGGTCTGCACCCGCATCCAGCGGCGCTTGCCCTGGCCGTACAGGCCGTCCGGCTGCAGACGCCTGTCTTCGGGCATGGTTTCGTAGGGCGTCAAATCACCAGACCAGAGACGCTTGCGATGGGTATCAAGGGCAATCGGCTCAAGCGCATCCACGAAGGCACTGCGCACCACGGCCACGCCCGCGACCGTGGCAACCGTGTAGGCCAGGGCCTCTGCGACACTCAGCACATGCTCCAGGGCCTCGTGCTGATGGCCTTTGGACCAATCAACGGCGCCTTCGAACACGTCGGACAAGGTCTGCACCACCAACTGTCCAAGCAGCAGCGCCCCCACGACCGGGTTGAACAGGCCTACCAGGTTGACAAGCCCCATGCCCACCGACTCCCAACGCTGAATCCGTCGCCCAGCGGCGGCGGCATCGACCTCAGCCGTTGGCACCAACAATAGCCGCGCATCATCCTTGACCTGCTGCACCTGAGCCCTGGCCAACGTGAGGAACGCATCCTCCACGATCGAGCCTCTGACCAATTGCAGGTCCGGTCGGGCATCCTTCAGGCGCAGATCAAGGGTCTGCAGGAAGGTTGCGCGATGCTCCAGGTGGACTTGCTCCGACAGGCACTGGCGCAAGCCCGGGCGCTGCAGTTCGCTGACCAGCTGCTCGTGCAACTGCGCCAGCGAAGTGAAGCGTCGCAAGGCCTGGTCGGGGGCGCTAGGCAGATAAAGCAGCACGCTTTTTATCACACCATCGAACTCGCGCAGCACGACTAACAGTGCATTGGAAAGCGTCTGCCCCAGCAGCTCGACATGATTGACACTGTGTGGAACCGGTTGCCCGACCGTGTGCGGAATGTGCGTTGCGATGTCACGTAGGGCGATTTGCTCCAACGCGGATATTTCCCCCCGCAGCGCGGCGATTTCGATGGCGAGGATGAATCCACTGCGCTTGTCTTCGGCCAGCAGATTCAGATTCTGCCCGCCATACACCTGTTCGACCTGGTCCTGGTATAGCTTGCCCGCGTCCAACGTCCGGCATCGCTCGATGAACGCGTCGTCGGCGGCCACCAGCACATCATTGGCACCTTCCAGGACCAAGCCACTGCCCACGTAGAAGCGACTGTCCGCGGCAAATCCCTGCATCAGCTTCGATAGTGCGGGCGAATGGGTGTACTTGGGTTTGTAGACAAAGTCGGGCCACGCCAGCTGCCCCGCAAAATCGGGAGAAACCGTGACCCAGTGCAGATCGGACACCTGTGTGCCTGGAGGCAGTGCATCGCCTAGCAGGGCCTGGAACTGTCGCTCGGCAAACTGCTGCAACGGAAGCAGTTCATGGGTCGCTGCTCGCAACCGATCATGGCTGGCCTGGTGCCTTTTGAAGCTATCGCGCAGTTTCCTGATCTGCCCGCGCGAGGCTCGCCTCAGCCAGTCCGGTAACTGGGCCTGGATGAAGTCATCGGTAGCGGTCGAAAGCCTTGCTTGTACGGAAGAGGCTTGCTGGGAAGGAGGGATAAGCGTCATGGTGGCTCCGATCTGGGCAGAAAGGGGCCATATGCTTGTACCTAACCCACTCTCGGCTGCAGCTGGAAACGCTTCGACACGCACGGCAGAGGTTGATTCATTCGCTCCCGTCTCGGGCTTGGATCAGCGCCCGATAGTGACCTGGGTTGCAGCCGAACCATTTACGGAAGGCCTTGTAGAACGAGCTGCTGTCGGCAAACCCCAGCCGTTCGGCGATATCGCCCAGGCCCGGCTCGACCTGGGCCAACCAGGCAATCGCCAGCTCGCGTCGTGCGCTGTCCTTGAGGCGTTGGTAGGTCTGCCCCTCCTCCGCCAGGCGCCGGCGCAGGGTTGCGCTGGACAAGCACAAGCCACGCGCCAGGCTGTCGGCATCCGGCCAATGTGCCGGGTCGATCTTCAGCAAATCGCTGCGGATGCGCCTGGCCAGGCTGGCCGGATCGCGGTACTTGACCAGAATGTTGCCCGGCGCTTCGGCAAGAAAGCGCTGCAGCTCCTGGGGCGTGCGCCTAAGCGGCAGGTCCAGGCAGTCGGCGGCGATGATCATGCGGGTACGCGGACGGTCGAATTGCAGGTTCTCGGAAAACATCACCCGGTAGTCGTCGCAGAACGGTGGCTCGGCACAGCGCAGGTCGATAGCCAGGATCGGAATCCGCCGCCCCGCCAGCCAGCAGGCCACACCGTGCACGATCATCCAGAAGGTGAAATAGGTGAACGCGCGCCGTGGCAGGTCACGGGGCTCGTTGACGACGATTTCGGCCAGGCTCTGCTGGCGTACCAGGCTCGGTTGCAGATCCTGCAGCATCAACGACAGAAAGCCCAAGGCAATTTCAAGCCCGGCACCGAGGCTCTGCTGAGCCATGGCTGCGCGGGTCAGAAAGGCAAGGCTGCCCATCGGCAAACCACGGGGGTCCATGGCGAAGAACTCATCGTTGCAACGTCGGGCAAGCAGCCGCCACAGCTTGGCATAGGCGTCGGCAGACACCCTCGCCTGCGCCAGCTCCAGTTGTTCCGGCTCGATGCCGGCGCGAAGCAGCAGGCCCACGTCAGGTGACCCAGCGGGGCATGTCTGCAACAAAGCCTCACGTACCAGTTGCATGGAGATCGTGTCTTTTTCGCTCATTGCCCATCCAACCCCAGGAATGCCTTGATCAAACGTAACTCGCGGCGGCGCTCCAGGCAGCCGACCATGTGCCGGTTGACCAGACCGTCGCCAGCTATGGGCCGAGCCACCACCCGAGGATCGTGGGCCACCTCCACCGATGAGACAATACCGATACCCAGCTCGGCCGCGACGGCCTCTGTCACCGCCTCACGACTGTCCAGTTCCAGCAGCACCCGGGGTTGCACCTTGGCTGCCGCACACGCCTGGTCAAACGTGCGCCGGGTGATCGAGCTGGGTTCACGCAGCACCATGATCTGCTTGTCCAGATCGGCCAGCGCCAGCTCACCCGAGGCATGCGCCCAAGGGTGGCCCACTGGCAACAGCGCACAAATCCGTGAATCACCCAGGCCCTGCAAGTACAGGCCATTGCGCGCCTCGACTTCGGTCAGCACGGCCACATCGGCATGCTCGGACAACAGCGCCGCCAGGGTTTCCTGGGCATTGCCCAGGCGCAGGTTGACCGTGATACCAGGGTAACGCGCGCGCAACTGCGCCAGCATGGGCATCACCCGGTGCGGACCGTCGGCAGCGACTTCCAGGCGCCCGGTCAGCAGTTGCCGATTGGCCTCCAGCATCACCTGTGCTTCTTCTGCCAGGCTGAACATGGCCCGGGTGATGGCTGCCAGGCGCGTACCCTCCTCGGTCAGTTCGACCCGCCGCGCCGTGCGCCGCAACAGCGTGATCTGGTAGTGCTCCTCCAACGCCTTGATGTGCCCGGTCACCGCTGGCTGGCTGATGAACAGACGCGCCGCGGCACGGGTGAAACTGCCTTCACGGGCAACCGCGTCGAATGCACGTAACTGGAACAGGTTCATATCTATCGGCCTGACTTATGACTGGCATAACAACAAACAATTTGATTGATAAAAGGGCGAATTGCAACCTAGCACCCGTAGTTTCAGCGCCACCTCTGTTGGCGGACCACCCGCAGCTTGTGAGGAACCACGGAATGAGCAATGCCCCGATTCTGCTGACCCCCGGCCCACTGACCACATCGCTCCGCACCCGCCAAGCCATGCTGGTGGATTGGGGCTCCTGGGACCGCGACTTCAACCAACTCACCGCCAGCGTCTGCGAGCAATTGCTGGCGATCATCGATGGCAGCGCCAGCCACCACTGCGTTCCCCTGCAAGGCAGCGGCACCTTCGCTGTCGAAGCCGCCATCGGCACCCTGGTGCCCCGCGACGGCAAGGTGCTGGTGCTGATCAATGGCGCCTACGGCCAGCGCCTGGCCAAGATCTGCAAGGTACTGGGCCGCACCTACAGCACTTTCGAGACCGCCGAGGACCAGCCGACCACCGCCGCCGACGTCGACCGCCTGCTGGCCGCCGACCCCACCGTGACACACGTCGCGTTGATCCACTGTGAAACCAGCACCGGTATCCTCAACCCGCTGCCGGAGATTGCCCAGGTCATCAAGCGCCACGGCAAACGCCTGATCATCGATGCCATGAGCTCGTTCGGCGCACTGCCGATCGATGCCCGCAAGATCCCGTTCGAAGCCCTGATCGCCGCCTCGGGCAAGTGCCTTGAAGGGGTACCGGGCATGGGCTTCGTGTTCGCCGAGAAAAACGCCCTGGCCGCCGCCGAAGGCAATGCCCATTCCCTGGCCATGGACTTGCACGATCAACACCAGTACATGGCCAAGACCGGCCAATGGCGCTTCACCCCGCCGACCCATGTGGTCGCTGCCTTGCACGAGGCCCTGTTGCAGTACAACGAAGAAGGCGGCCTGCCAGCACGCCACCAACGTTACGCTGACAACTGCAAGACCCTGCTCGATGGCATGGCAGCCATCGGCCTGCGCAGTTTCCTTCCGGCCGAGATCCAGGCGCCAATCATCGTCACCTTCCATGCACCGAACGACGCCCGCTACCAGTTCAAGGACTTCTATGAACGGGTCAAGGCCAAGGGTTTCATCCTCTACCCAGGCAAGCTGACCCAGGTCGAAACCTTCCGCGTCGGCTGCATCGGCGTGGTCGGAGCAGACGGTATGCAGGCCGCTGTCAATGCCGTGGCCCACGTGCTGCGGGAAATGGAAGTGCTGGACATCTGACCCGCCCAATCACCTCGAACTCCCAGGAACTCGCGCACATGAACTACAGCAACCCCACCCAGCTGCAAGCCGCCATCCTCGACTGGGCCGGCACCGTGGTCGACTTCGGCTCCTTCGCCCCGACCCAGATCTTCGTCGAAGCCTTCGCCGAATTCGACGTCCAAGTGTCCATCGAGGAAGCCCGAGGCCCGATGGGCATGGGCAAGTGGGACCACATTCGCACTCTGTGCGATGTCCCGGAAATCGCCGAGCGCTATCGCAAAGTGTTTGGCCGCACGCCCACCGACGATGACGTCACGGCCATCTATGAACGCTTCATGCCACTGCAGATCGAGAAGATTGCCGTGCACTCGGCATTGATCCCCGGCGCTCTGGACACCCTCACCGGGTTACGCAAGGATGGCCTGAAGATCGGCTCCTGCTCGGGCTATCCGAAAGTGGTGATGGACAAGGTGGTGGAGCTGGCTGCGCAGAACGGTTATGTCGCCGACCATGTCGTCGCCACCGATGAAACGCCCAACGGGCGTCCTTGGCCGGCCCAGGCACTGGCCAACGTGATCGCCCTGGGCATCGACGATGTAGCGGCCTGCGTCAAGGTCGACGACACCGTACCCGGCATTCTCGAAGGCCGTCGTGCCGGCATGTGGACCGTGGCACTGGTGTGCTCGGGCAATGCCCTGGGCCTGACCTGGGAAGGCTACCAGTCATTGAGCGTGGAAAAGCTGGAGCGCGAGCGCCAGCGTATTCGCTCGATGTTCGCAGGGTCGCGCCCGCACTACCTGATCGACACCATCAACGATCTGCCGGAGGTAGTTGCCGATATCAACCGCCGCTTGGCCAAGGGTGAAATGCCGCAGGCCTCCTGACTGGCTGTTGCGACCCCTATCGGCGTGACGACAGGGGTCCGACCCGCTTTACACAGCGCGATTCAACTTCACCCACGAGGCGAACTTGTCGATGAACCCCTGCAGGAACGGCCGGGTCTTGTCACTGAGCTTGCCAGCTTCATCGAACAGGCTCGCCGCCCCACCGATATAGGCTTCTGGCATCTGCATGCACGGCATGTCGAGAAACACCAGCGACTGACGCACGGCGTGGTTGGCACCGAAGCCACCGATGGCCCCCGGCGAGACACTCACCACCGCCGTTGGCTTGCCCGCCCATGCGCTTTGCCCGTAAGGCCTGGATCCCACGTCGATGGCATTTTTCAGGCAGCCCGGCACCGACCGGTTGTACTCCGGGGTAACGAACAGCACGGCATCGCTGCGACGAATTTCGTCACGAAAGTGTTTCCAGGAGTCAGGCGCCGTGGCCTCGACATCCTCGTTGTACAGCGGCAAGTCAGCGATCTCGACGATCCTCAGGGCAAGGCTGGACGGCGCCAGCTCCGAAAGTGCCCTGGCCACCTTGCGATTGTACGAATCCTTGCGCAAGCTGCCGACGACGACCGCTACCGAATACACCTGGCTCATGGCGATTTCCAACCTTTGCTGGGGAATGGGACGTTGTAGTTATAGATGACCGTTCCTCGGTTCCATGGTTTTTTTTCTTGGCCGCTAAAACTTACTGCGGGCCCGAGCGGTCTATGCCTGCAGACATTTCCCAGGCAATTCAGAGGTTTTCACCCAAATGGCAGCAGTAATGGTCGGTCAGTTCCACGCCCGTGACGCCGAAGGCCGTATCTATCCCGTGCATGAATTCCAGGAGTCCACGCTCCAGGTCGACGGCACCACCCTGGGCGCACCGATCACCACTTATCGCCTGGCCATCGGCGACCGGGTCAACCACCTGGGCGAAGACCGCTTCGAACTGGCGCGCACTGGCGTCGAGATCATTCGCATTCCTTGATGCAGTCCACCGTGTAGATGCCGTTCTCGTGCTGCAGCCCATGCACATCGGCGACGAAGCCAGGAAAGCCGCTGTCGAAAGCGCGGGCGAACACCAGGTAATCGAGAATCGAGCGGGTGGTTTCGGTAAAGCGTTCGCCCGGCATGATCAGGGCGATACCCGGCGGATACGGCACCAGCATCACCGCCGCGACCCGCCCCAGCAGCGCCTCGATCGGCACCGCTTCCACCTCGCCGCGCACCATGCGGTCATAGGCCTGGGCCGGGCTCATCACCACCTCGGGCAAGCGTGTGAACAAACGCTTGAACTGCTTGGCGGTAGCATTGGCGCGGTAGCAATCGTGCAGTTGGTTGCACAGGTCCCTCAGGCCCATGCCCTGGTACCGCACAGGTGCCACCGCCACGACACTGGGCAGGCAAGCGCTCAATGCCGTGTTGCCGTCGTAATGGCGTTTGAACTCGAGCAATTCGGTGAGCAAGGTGCTCCATTTGCCTTTGGTGATCCCCATGGAGAACAGCACCAGGAAGCTGTACAACCCCGTCTTCTCCACCACCAGCCCCCGCTCCCAGAGGAACTTGCTGACCACCGCTGCGGGAATACCATGCTCGCCCAGCACGCCGCCGGCATCGAGCCCTGGCATGACCAGCGTGACCTTGAGCGGGTCCAGCAGCACATAGTCGTCCGCCACTTCACCAAAACCATGCCACTGGGCGCCCGGCTGCAGCAACCAATCCTGTACCGCCAGGCGGTGGATGCCCTCGGCGGTCGTCGGCTGCCAGATACTGAACCACCAATCATCCGCTGCGATGTGTTCACGCAAATTGGCCAGGGCCCGGCGAAAACTCAGGGCCTCGTCGAACATTTCCTGCAACAGTGAACGTCCGGCGGGGCCCTCCATCATGGTCGATGCCACGTCCAGCGAAGCCAGGATGCTGTATTGCGGGGACGTGGAAATATGCATCATGAACGCTTCGTTGAAGCGGTCGCGGTCCAGCTGGCGCTGCGCGCCATCCTGCACGTGGATCATCGATGCCTGGCTGAAAGCGGCGAGCAGTTTGTGGGTCGAGTGAGTGCTGAACACCAGCGGGCTGTCCGCCTCACAGACAGTGCCCATGGCGTAGCGATTGTCGAAGAACTCATGAAATGCCGCATAAGCGAACCAGGCTTCATCGAAATGCAACACCTCGACGCTGGCACCCAGCGCCTGTTTGATCAACCCGGCGTGGTAGCACAGCCCGTCGTAGGTAGAGTTGGTCACCACCGCCAGCTTGATCCGGGCTCCACGGTCGCGCGCAAGAGGGTTGGCCTGGATTTTCGCCCGGATGGCCTCGGCACTGAACTCACTGAGCGGGATCGGGCCGATGATGCCCAGCTCGTTGCGCTCCGGGCACAGGTAGATGGGGATGGCCCCGGTCATGATGATCGCATGCACTACCGACTTGTGGCAGTTGCGGTCTACCAGTACCAGGTCGTCACGGCCAACCATGGCATGCCAGACGATCTTGTTGGCCGTCGAGGTACCATTGATCACGAAGAACGTGTGGTCGGCACCGAAGTTGCGGGCGGCGCGGGCCTCCGCAGCTGCCAGTGGGCCGGTGTGATCGAGCAGCGAGCCGAGCTCGGGCACTGAAACCGAGAGGTCGGAACGCAGGGTGTTTTCCCCGAAGAACTGATGAAACGCCAAGCCTACGGGGGTTTTGCGGTAGGCCACGCCACCGCCATGACCGGGGGTGTGCCAGGAATAGTTCGATTGCGCGGTATGCTGGACCAAGGCTTTGAAGAATGGCGGCAGCAAGCCATCGAGATAATTATGAGCGGCTCGGGCCACTTGCCGTGCCAGGAATGGCACGGTGTCTTCGAACAGGTAGAGGATGCCGCGCAGTTGGTTGAGCTCGCCCATGGCCTCGGCGGGCGCATTCTCCAACGTGACCTGCTCGCCCAGGGCGAAAATAGGCAGGTCCGGGGCACGCAGGCGTGCCAGGCGAATCAACTCGGCCATGTTCTGCAGCAGGTGGGTATTCTCGCCGACACCTTCGGCGGCGACCAGCATGCACGCCAGTCCGTGGTGAGTGGCGGCAACCAGACGGGCCTCGGCATGGTCGGCCGCGGCGAGGATGGCGAAACCGTCCTGGCTCAGCTCCTCGGCTATACCGCGTATACGCTCCCCGGCAACACTGTCGGCCTTGATTGCCCGGTGGACAATGAGAATGGGGAACTTGAGGTCCTTGTACATCAGCTACTACCCCCTTTCGAACAGGTCATGCTGTTCAGGGTAGTTGAGGATCTGGGCAGCCCCTGCAGGCGCCGGCTTGCCGGCAATCAGCCCGGTACGGTCAGCGAATTACCCGGCAGGCGTTTCCGTCAATGCCTGCCACATCGCCGGCCCGCCCGCCGACTTGGCGATTGCCGCCAACCGCTCGGCATGGGCTTCCAGTTCCTCGGCAGTGGCCATGATCACCCGCCCCGGCGCGCGCCCGGTAATGCGGCGAATCTCGCTGCCAGCACCGCCCTGCCCCTGCTGATCGTTATCGCCACCATGGCCTGCCAGTGACAGGCTGGTTTGGCCACCCGTCATCGCCAGGTAGACGTCAGCCAGCAGTTCCGAGTCGAGCAAGGCGCCGTGCAATTCACGGCCTGAGTTGTCGATGTCGTAGCGTTTGCACAACGCATCGAGGCTGTTGCGCTGCCCTGGATGACGGGCACGGGCCAGCAACAGGGTGTCAAGGATGGTGCAGTGCTGGGAGATATCAGCGCGGTCGTGCTGCCCGAGCAAGGCGAATTCGTTGTTGATGAAGCCTACGTCGAACGCCGCGTTGTGGATGACCAGCGTGGCGCCCTGGATGAACTCGAAGAACTCCTCGGCCACATCGGCAAAACGCGGCTTGCCGACGAGGAAGGCATCGGTGATACCGTGAACGCCAATGGCGCCCTCGTCACTCTCGCGATCAGGTTGCAGATAGACGTGGAAGTGGCGCCCGGTCAGGCGCCGGCCGATGACCTCGACACAGCCGATCTCGATGATTCGATGGCCTTCGCTCACCGGCATGCCGGTGGTTTCGGTATCGAGAATGACCAGCCTGGTATCTTGCTGCTGCTCCACGCGGAGGGCTCCAACTTGCATCTATGACAAAGGGGCGGATTGTACCCCAGCTCAACCCTGGGTGCGCACTTCGTCGACGCCGCGGTTGGCCAATTGGTCGGCACGCTCGTTGCCGGGGTGGCCGATATGACCGCGCACCCACTTCCAGGTCACCTTGTGACGATTGACTTGCTCATCGAGCTGCTGCCAAAGGTCGGCGTTTTTCACCGGTTCCTTGGAAGCTGTCTTCCAGCCCCGTTTCTTCCAGTTGACCATCCACTCGTTGATGCCCTTCATGACGTACTGCGAGTCGGTGGTCAGCACCACCTCGCATTCGCGCTTGAGCGCCATCAGCCCCTGGATCGCGGCCATCAGTTCCATACGGTTGTTGGTGGTTTCGCGCTCGCCGCCCCACAGCTCTTTCTCGACGCCCTTGTAGATCATCAGGACGCCCCAGCCACCAGGGCCAGGATTACCCTTGCAGGCACCATCGGTGTAGATTTCGACGCTATCGCTCATGTACCACTCGTTTAAAATGCAGTGTGTCGGCCACGCGGGGCCTGTCAGGGCTCGTTGCGCTCGCGGTTGACCTTGGCCATCGGCAGTGGCAGCAACTTGCCCATGGGTTCGCGGCGTTGCTGACGCAGCGGCCGCAGGCCAACCACCATCTTGCGCGCCACCAGCAGGTACACCCCGCCACCGGCGCTCTGCCAGCCCCCGGCCACCCGTTCCCAGCCTGCCAGGCGTTGCTGCCAGGCGGGCGAGGCAAGCGGCGGACGATAGCACCCGAAGCGGCGTTTCTCCAGCGCGAAACCCAGCAGGTTGAGCCAGTCGCCCACTCGCGACGGCGAGATGCAGCGGGCCTTGCGCAGGGCGCCATGACTGAAGAGATGACGCACGCCCCAACTGCTCCAGGGGTTGATACCGACGATCAGCAGGTGCCCGCCGGGGCGCACGGCGCTGGCTGCCTCGCGCAGCAGCCCGTGGGGCGACAGGCAGAAATCCAGGCCATGTTGCAGCACCACCACGTCGGCGGCGTGCTCGCCGAGCGGCCAGGCCTGTTCTTCGCAGACGATCTCCACACCCGGCAGCGGCGCGCCGAGGCGAACGTTGCGCTGAACCTGCGGCGCACTGGGGGGCGCATCGGCGCAGGGGCCGTAGTGCACCAGGAAGCCGCCAAAAAAGCGCCCCAGTTCTTCTTCGAGCAGTTTGTCCTCTTCCTCGAGCATCAGTCGCCCGAGTGGCCCGTTGAACCAGTCACGGGCCAGGCTGATCAGCTCGACCCAGTCCGGGTCGGCCTGGGCAAAGGCTTGGTCGGTCATTGCGCTCTCCCTCGAAGGTTCTCGCACCGCGCCATCGCGGCTAAGATGCCCTCATGTGCCGCTTGGCGATTCGGATCCGCACCATGATACAGATCGATGCTCTCCCCGCTTTCTCCGACAACTACATCTGGTTGTTACAGGATACTGCCAAACGCCGTTGCGCGGTGGTCGATCCTGGTGACGCCGGCCCAGTGGAGGCCTGGCTGACCAGTCACCCAGGCTGGGTGCTGGAAGACATCCTGGTCACCCATCACCATAACGACCACGTTGGCGGTGTCGAGCGGCTCAAGCGCCTGACCGACGCCCGTGTCTGCGGCCCGGCCCACGAGCGTATTCCGTGCCGCGACCTGGCGCTGGACGAGGGCGACCAGCTGACCGTACTGGGCGTGACCTTCCAGGTGCTGGCCGTGCCCGGCCATACCCTCGGGCATATCGCCTACTTCAGCGACCAACCGTCAACCCCGCTGCTGTTCAGTGGCGACACACTGTTCGCCGCCGGCTGCGGCCGCATGTTCGAAGGGACCCCAGAACAGATGCAACCGGCCCTCGCCCGCCTGGCGGCCTTGCCCGAGCGTACCGAGGTCTACTGCGCCCACGAGTACACCCTGAGCAACCTGCGTTTCGCCAGGGCCGTGGAGCCCTCCAACCCGCACGTTCTGCAGCGTTTCGAGGACGTTACCCGGCTGCGCGCCGACAATCGCATCACCTTGCCATCAACTATCGGCCTGGAGCGGCTCACCAACCCCTTCCTGCGTACCGCTGAAACATTAGTTAAACAAAAAGCAGACGAATGGAAGGGACATTCAAACCCCACGCAGGTCACTGTTTTTGCTGCCTTGAGGTCTTGGAAGGACACCTTCTGATAACCTCAAGATATATCGCAAACCGTGGTCAACGGTTGACCCGGGAGGGACCGGTTTCTAGAATCGCCGAAATTTTTCGCCCGGAAACCTGTCCCAGCCGATGTCTTCCCGTAGCCGCAGAACCTCTCATTCCGTCGCCCTGACGCGCCTGGCCAAAATCAGTGCGCTGGCCCTGGCCGCCACCTTGGTGGGTTGCCAGAGCACCCGTCAGCTCGACGAATCCGACAGCGTTCGCGCGCACAACTACCAGGCTCGGATCAAGCACAAGCCTTCGCCACTGGCGGTCAAGCCTGCCGACCAGGCACCCCAGGATGTGTGGGAGCGCATGCGCCAGGGCTTCGCCCTGCAGGACAACATCGACGTCAACCCGCGCATCGAGCAGCAGCGCCTGTGGTTCGCCAGCAACCCGACCTTCCTCGAAAGCGCTGGCGAGCGAGGCAGCCTGTACCTGCACTACATCGTCGAGCGGCTCGAAGAACGCGACATGCCGCTGGAGCTGGCGCTGCTGCCTGCCATCGAAAGTGCCTACAACCCGATGGCCTACTCCCGCGCCCATGCCGTCGGCCTGTGGCAGTTCATCCCGTCCACCGGTCGCCACTTCAACCTGCGCCAGACCAACTTCTACGATGGCCGCCGCGACATCACCGCGTCCACCAACGCTGCACTGGACTACCTGACCCGCCTGCACGACATGTTCAACGGTGACTGGCTGCTGGCCCTTGCCGCCTACAATGCGGGTGAAGGCACGGTCAGCCGGGCTATCGAGCGGAACGAGAGGCTTGGCCTGCCCACCGACTACTGGAACCTGCCGCTGCCACAGGAAACCCGCGACTACGTGCCCAAGCTACTGGCCCTGTCGCAGGTGGTGATGACGCCGGAGGCCTATGGCGTGAACCTGAACCCCATCGCCAACGAACCCTATTTCGAAGCCGTGGCGATCAACGATCGCCTCGACCTGTCACGGGTGGCCGCCTTTGCCAACATCGACGAAGACGAACTGATCCAGCTAAACCCGGCGTTCAAGAAGCGCATGACCGTCGATGGCCCCAAGCAACTGCTAGTGCCAACGGCCAAAGCGCAACTGCTGTCCGACAGCCTGAACAACCTCAAGCCAGAACAACTGGTCAGCCTGCAGCCGCGCAAGGCCGTGTTCGAGGCTGCGGTCGCCGAGGCCAAGGCTCCTGCGGCGCGCAGCTACCGGGTCAAGCGTGGCGACAACCTGGCCAGCATCGCCAAGGCCAACCGTGTTTCAGTGAAGGATATCCAGCGCTGGAACAAACTCCCGGGCAATCGCCTGCGTGCAGGCCAGGTACTGGCCCTGCGTGGTGGCAACGCGCCCAGCGCGGCGGGCAACCGTGTAGCGTCGTCGCAGAAGCGTTCCACCCAATACAAGGTGCGCAAAGGTGATTCGCTGTACCTGGTGGCCAAACGTTTCAACGTCGAGATGAAACACCTCAAGCGGTGGAACCCGCGCAGCGGGCATGCCCTCAAGCCAGGGCAGACCCTGACGGTTTACCTGTCGCACTGATGTGCATCGGGTTGCTTGGCAGCTTGTGGGCGCGGGTTAACCCGTGCGGCACGCGACGCGGTGCATGGCACCGGCTTCGCCGGTGATCGCCGGCAAGTCGGCGCCTACCGATAAACGCTGACTCGATGAATTGGCGGGCAATCGGCGGGAGCCGAACAGGCCTTCCGAGACACCCTTTTTCCAACCCCGCCAAGCTGTTACTGTAGCCCGACCAAAGCCCAACGCCTCTGGATCGGATGCCGAATTGATACGTCCCCTCCTGCTGTCACTCAGCCTGGCCTTGAGCTTTCCCGCAGTCGCGATGGTGAGCGAAAGCCACGGATACGCGCAGTTCGGCACGCTCAAGTACCCGGCCACATTCACCCATTTCGACTGGGTCAACCCGCAAGCGCCCAAAGGCGGCACGTTGCGGGCCATGGCATTTGGCACGTTCGACACGCTCAACCCCTACACCTTCAAGGGCTCCAGCCCGGTCACCACACCGAACTTCCTGCAATACGGCATTAGCGAGCTAAACGAACCGCTGATGATCGGTACCGGCCAGTACGACCCATCCGGTGATGAACCGACCTCCAGCTATGGCCTGATCGCCCGCTCGGTGGAATACAGCGAGGACCGCAGCTGGGTGGTATTCAACCTGCGTCCTGAAGCCCGATTCCACGACGGTCACCCGATCACTTCGGCAGACGTTGCGTTCTCCTACCGAACCCTGCTCAAGGAGGGCCACCCGATCTACCGCACCAATCTGCAGGAAGTGCGGCGGGTGGATATTCTTGGGCCGCTGCGTATCCGCTTCGTGTTCAAGCGCACTGGCAACCCCTTGCTGATCCTGCGTTTGGGAGAAATGCCAGTGCTGCCTAAGCATTACTGGCAAAACCGCGACTTCAAGGCCACAACCTTCGAGCCGCCGCTGGGCAGCGGTCCATACCGCATCACCCAGGTGCAGCCAGGCCGCAGCCTGGTGTTCGAGCGTGTGAAGAATTACTGGGGCAAGGACCTGGCGGTCAACCGGGGCAAGTACAACTTCGACCGTGTCGAGTACGAGTTCTACCGCGACGCCACGGTGGCCTTCGAAGCCTTCAAGGCCGGCGAATTCGACATCTATATCGAGCACCAGGCCAAGAACTGGGCGAACGGCTACAACTTTCCGGCGGTGCGCCGGGGTGATGTGATCAAGGCGCAAATACCCCACCGCATTCCGACCCAGACCCAAGGGCTGTTCATGAACAGCCGCCGCGCCACCTTCAGCGATGCGCAGGTTCGTCAGGCCCTGGGCCTGATGCTCGATTTCGAGTGGACCAACCGCGCCCTGTTCAGCAGCGCCTACCGGCGTTCGACCAGTTACTACCCCAACAGCGAGTTCGCGGCGACCGGCCTGCCCACCGGCAAGGAATGGCTGCTGCTCGCACCGTTCCGCGACCAGTTGCCAGATAAGCTGTTCACCGAGCCCTACAAGGTCAGCCACACCGATGGCCGCGGTATCAACCGCCAGACCCTGCGCCAGGCCCTGGCCCTGTTCGCCCAAGCCGGCTGGAAGCTTGACGGCCAACGCCTGGTGAACAACAAAGGCCAGCAGTTGCGCATGGAACTGTTGCTGGTTAACCCCAACCTTGAACGCATCCTGCAACCTTATGTCGAAAACCTGGCGAGCATCGGTATCGACGCGCGCCTGCGCACCGTGGACCGGGCCCAGTACAAACAGCGCCTGGACCAGTTCGATTTCGACATGATCCTGATGACCCTGAACCAGACCCTCAGCCCTGGGCTCGAGCAATGGCTGTACTTCCACTCCAGCCAGGCGACCACCAAGGGCAGCAAGAACTATGCTGGGGTCAAGGACCCGGTGGTCGACCACCTGCTCGACACGTTGCTCGCCGCCCGTACCCGCGACGACCAGGTCGCCGCCGCCCGCGCCCTGGACCGTGTGCTTTCGTGGCATTACTACATGATTCCCAACTGGTATCTCGACAATCACCGCCTGGCGTACCGCAACCGGTTCGCTTTCGTCGCCACACCGCCCTATACACTGGGCTTGAACAGCTGGTGGCTCAAGACTTCGGAGAAAGCCCAATGATGCCAACGCATCGACTGCGCCGGCTGGCAGGCAGCCTGTGGCTCGCCTGCCTGAGCCTACCGGCATTGGCCGCGCCACAACATGCGCTTACCCTTTACGACGAAGCGCCCAAGTATCCGGCCGACTTCAAGCACTTCGACTACGTCAACCCGGACGCCCCCAAGGGCGGTACCTTCCGTCAGTCCAGCTTCGGCGGCTTCGACAGCCTCAACCCCTTCATCAACAAAGGGGTCGCCGCCGACAACATCAGCATCATCTACGACACGTTGATGCGCCAGAGCCTGGACGAGCCGTTCACCGAGTATGGCCTGGTGGCCGGCAAGATCGAAAAAGCCCCGGACAACAGCTGGGTGCGCTTCTACCTGCGCCCCGAAGCCCGCTTCCATGACGGCCACCCGATGCGGGCCGACGATGTGGTGTTCACCTTCAATGCCCTGACCAAGCAAGGGGCGCCGCTGTACCGGCAGTACTATGCCGACGTGGCCGAAGTGGTCGCCGAAGATCCGCTGCGGGTGCTGTTCAAGTTCAAGCACGGGAACAACCGTGAGCTGCCGCTGATTCTCGGCCAACTGCCAGTGCTGCCCAAGCACTGGTACGAGGGCCGCGACTTCACCCGCGGCAACCTGGAAATTCCGCTGGGCAGCGGCCCGTACAAGGTGGCCGAGGTCAAGGCTGGCCGTTCGATTCGCTACGAGCGGGTCAAGGACTACTGGGCCAAGGACCTACCGATCAACCGAGGTTTCTACAACTTCGACGCCATGACCTTCGATGCTTTCCGCGACAACACCGTGGCCCTGGAAGCGCTCAAGGCCGGGCAATTCGACTACTGGCTGGAAATGAGCGCGAAGAACTGGGCCACCGCCTACAACGTACCGGCGGTACGTGAAGGTCGCTTGGTTCGCGAAGAGCTGCCCAACGGCAACCCAACCGGTATGCAAGGCTTTATCTTCAACCTGCGCCGCCCGCTGTTCCAGGACGTACGCGTACGCGAAGCGCTGAGCCTGCTGCTGGACTATGAATGGACCAACAAACAGCTGTTCAACGGTGCCTACACCCGCACCGGCAGCTACTTCGAAAACTCCGAAATGGCCGCCCGTGGCCTACCCAGCGCCGATGAACTGAAGATTCTCGACCCTTTGCGCGGCAAGATCCCCGAGCAGGTCTTCACCGAGGCATTCCACAACCCGGTCAGCGATGCCAGCGGCGTGATCCGCGAGCAACAGCGCAAGGCATACCAGCTGCTGCAGGACGCCGGCTGGAAGATCGTCGACGACAAGATGGTCGATGCCCAGGGCAAGCCGGTGTCCATCGAGTTTCTGCTGGCACAGACCGAGTTCGAGCGTATCCTGCTGCCGTTCAAGCGCAACCTGGCCGACCTGGGCATCGACCTGAACATCCGCCGGGTCGACGTTTCCCAGTACATCAACCGCCTGCGCTCGCGCGACTTCGACATGATCGTCGGTGGTTTCCCGCAGTCCAACTCGCCCGGCAACGAGCAACGCGAGTACTGGACCAGCGCCGCCGCCGACAACCCCGGCAGCCGCAACTTCATCGGCCTGCGCGACCCGGCCATCGACCAACTGGTCGAGCAGTTGATCAACGCCGATTCGCGCCAGAGCCTGATCAACCATACCAAGGCACTGGACCGTGTATTGCTCTGGGGCTACTACGTGATCCCCAACTGGCACATCAAGACCTGGCGCGTGGCCTACTGGAACAACGTCGGCCACCCGAACGTGTCGCCCAAATACGACGTGGGCATCGACACCTGGTGGATCAAGCCCGAAGTCGCCCCGGCCACGCCGGATACAGCGGCCCCTGCCGATGAGGCCAACTGACATGCTGGCCTACATCCTGCGACGCCTGCTGCTGATCATTCCAACGCTGTTCGGCATCCTGATCATCAACTTCATCATCGTCCAGGCCGCCCCCGGTGGCCCGGTGGAACAAATGATCGCCAAGCTCGAAGGCTTCGAAGGCGCCACCAGCCGCATCGCCGGCGGTGGCGCGGAGGTCTCGGTGGCCGGTTCCAGCTACCGAGGGGCGCAAGGCCTTGACCCGGCGCTGGTCGCCGAGATCGAGCGGATGTACGGCTTCGACAAGTCGGCGCCGGAACGGTTGTGGATCATGATCAAGAACTACGCCCAACTGGATTTTGGGGAAAGCTTCTTCCGCGACGCCAAGGTCATCGACCTGATTGCAGAGAAGATGCCGGTGTCGATCTCGCTGGGGCTGTGGAGCACCCTGATCATGTACCTGGTGTCGATCCCCCTGGGGATCGCCAAGGCAGTGCGTCACGGCAGCCACTTCGACGTCTGGACCAGCTCGGCGATCATCGTCGGCTATGCCATTCCCGCGTTCCTGTTCGCCATTTTGCTGATCGTGCTGTTCGCCGGCGGCAGCTACTTCGACTGGTTCCCGCTCAGGGGCCTGACCTCGAACAACTTCGACGCGCTGTCCACCAGCGGCAAGATACTGGACTACTTCTGGCACCTGGTACTGCCGATTACCGCGCTGGTGATCGGCAACTTCGCCACCATGACCCTGCTGACCAAGAACAGTTTCCTCGACGAGATCAACAAACAGTATGTGATCACCGCCAAGGCCAAGGGCCTTAGCCGGTCGCGGGTGCTGTACGGCCATGTGTTCCGCAACGCCATGCTGCTGGTGATCGCCGGCTTCCCGTCGGCCTTCATCGGAATCTTCTTCACCGGCTCGCTGCTGATCGAGGTGATCTTCTCCCTCGATGGGCTGGGGCTGATGAGTTTCGAAGCGGCGATCAACCGCGATTACCCGGTGGTCTTCGGCACCCTGTTCATCTTCACCCTGCTGGGGCTGGTGGTGAAACTGATCGGCGACCTGACCTACACCCTGGTCGATCCACGCATCGACTTCGCCAGCCGGGAGCACTGACATGGCCCTGTCCCCTCTCAACCGTCGGCGCTTCGAGCGCTTCAAGGCCAACCGCCGGGGCTGGTGGTCATTGTGGCTGTTCATCATTCTGTTCGGCCTGAGCCTGGGTGCCGAACTGATCGCCAACGACAAACCCATCGCCGTGCGTTACGACGGCCAATGGTATTTCCCGGCGTTCAAGCGCTACCCAGAGACCACCTTTGGCGGCGAATTCCCGCTGGAGGCCAACTACAAGAGCCCGTATATCCGCGAGCTGTTGGCCAAGAAAGACAGCCTGGTGCTGTGGGCGCCGATTCCGTTCAGCTACCAGAGCATCAACTACGACCTAAAGGTCCCAGCCCCTGCGCCGCCTTCGGCCGACAACTGGCTGGGCACCGATGACCAGGGACGCGACGTGCTGGCCCGAGTGATCTACGGTTTCCGCGTTTCGGTGCTGTTCGCCCTGACGCTGACCGTGCTCAGCTCCATCGTCGGCGTCATTGCCGGCGCCTTGCAGGGCTACTACGGCGGCTGGGTCGACCTGGCCGGACAGCGCTTCCTGGAGGTCTGGTCGGGCTTGCCGGTGCTGTACTTGCTGATCATCCTGGCAAGTTTCGTTCAGCCCAATTTCTGGTGGCTGCTGGGGATCATGCTGCTGTTCTCCTGGATGAGCCTGGTGGACGTGGTCCGCGCCGAGTTCCTGCGCGGGCGTAACCTCGAATACGTGCGCGCCGCCCGTGCCCTGGGCATGCGCAATGGCGCGATCATGTACCGGCACATCCTGCCCAACGCGATGATTTCGACCATGACCTTCATGCCCTTCATCCTCACTGGCGCCATCGGCACCCTGACCGCCCTGGACTTCCTCGGCTTCGGCCTGCCGCCCGGCGCGCCTTCGCTGGGTGAGCTGGTGGCCCAGGGCAAATCCAACCTGCAGGCGCCCTGGCTGGGCATCAGCGCCTTCGCCGTACTGGCGGTGATGTTGAGCCTGCTGGTGTTCATCGGCGAGTCCGCCCGTGACGCCTTCGACCCGAGGAAATGACATGAGCGAAGACAACCTGATCGAAGTCCGTGACCTTGCGGTGGAGTTCGTCACCGGCGAGCAGGTCAACCGCGTGGTCGATGGCATCAGTTTCGACATCCGCAAGGGCGAGACCCTGGCCCTGGTCGGCGAGAGCGGTTCGGGCAAATCGGTGACCGCCCACTCGATCCTGCGCTTGCTGCCCTACCCCCTCGCACGCCACCCCGGCGGCAGCATCCGCTACGAGGGGAAGGACCTGTTGCATCAAAGCGAAAAGGCCATGCGCCACATTCGCGGCAACCGCATCGCGATGATCTTCCAGGAGCCAATGACCTCCTTGAACCCGCTGCACTGCATCGAGAAACAGATCAACGAGATCCTGCTGATACACAAAGGCCTGACGGGCAAGCAAGCCACCGCCCGCACCCTCGAACTGCTGGAAATGGTCGGTATTCCCGAGCCGAAGAAGCGTCTGAAGGCCTTGCCCCATGAACTGTCCGGCGGCCAGCGCCAACGGGTGATGATCGCCATGGCCCTGGCCAACGAGCCTGAACTGCTGATCGCCGACGAACCAACCACGGCACTGGACGTGACAGTTCAGCTGAAGATTCTTGAGCTGCTCAAGAAACTGCAGAAGCGCCTGGGCATGGCCCTGTTGTTGATCAGCCACGACCTCAACCTGGTGCGGCGCATCGCCCACCGCGTGTGCGTGATGCAACGCGGACAGATCGTCGAACAAGCCGACTGCAGCCAACTGTTCAGCGCACCGCAACACCCTTACACGCAGATGCTGATCAACGCCGAGCCGAGCGGTTTGCCTGCACATAACCCGGAGGGCGCGCCGCTACTGGAGGTGAAGGACCTCAAGGTCTGGTTCCCGATCAAAAAGGGGCTTCTGCGGCGCACGGTTGACCATGTGAAGGCGGTGGATGGCGTCAACTTCAGCCTGCCCCAGGGGCAGACGCTAGGGATCGTGGGTGAGTCCGGCTCCGGTAAATCGACATTGGGCTTGGCCATCCTGCGCTTGATTTCAAGCCAGGGGGCAATCCGGTTCCACGGGCAGAACCTGGAGCGCTTGAACCAGAAGGAAGTCAGGCCACTGCGGCGGGAAATGCAGGTGGTGTTCCAGGACCCCTTCGGCAGCCTGAGCCCGCGCATGTGCGTGGCGGACATCGTCGGCGAGGGTTTGCGTATCCACCGCATCGGCACTGCGCAGGAACAGGAAGCGGCGATTATCGCGGCACTGGAGGAAGTGGGGCTCGATCCGCGGACCCGTCACCGTTATCCCCATGAGTTTTCCGGAGGCCAACGTCAGCGGATCGCGATTGCCCGGGCCTTGGTGTTGAAACCTGCACTGATCTTGCTGGACGAGCCAACTTCAGCGCTGGACCGGACCGTACAACGGCAGGTCGTGGAATTGCTGCGCAATCTGCAGAGCAAGTACAACCTTACCTACCTGTTCATCAGTCATGACCTGGCGGTGGTCAAGGCGCTGAGTCACCAGTTGATGGTGATCAAGCATGGACATGTGGTGGAACAAGGGGATGCGCAGACAATCTTCCATGCGCCGCAGCATGCCTATACGCGGCAGCTGCTGGAGGCGGCGTTCCTGGAAGTGGAAGCGGTCGGATAGGTTGCCCGCGAAAAACCAACTACTCGGGGATCAGGAGGCGTACCGCGTCTTCTGCTCGCCGAGCGTGTGGTTTCAGCGCACCCTGCAGAAGGTCACGAGCCTCGGCGAGCTGGCGAAAAAACAGTCTCACTGCGCGTGCCTCAATTGAAGACCCAAAGCACGCGGGTGGGTTTGTCCGTTAGGTTGGCGTAACGAAAACGTGCGTGGGATTGCAACTGAAAGCTGTCATTGGTGCGAAGCGTCACAGGCTCACCTTCGTCCAGCCAGACCGTCAACTCGCCTTCGAGCACGAAGCAGCCCTGCTCCGAACTGTCATCCAGGTATTCCTCCCCGCTGCTAGCCCCTGGTTCGAGGTGGCTGTCCAGCATGGAAAAAGCCCCGTTGATCGTGGGCGAGACCAGCACATCGGTAATACCACCGCCCAGATGCAGCGTACGACGGGCCTCAGGACGGGTTACCCAATCGAGCCCACGGGGTTTGTCCAGGTTGTAAAAGTACGCCGTCGACACACCGAGCGTTTCACTGATCGCCGTCAAGTCCGCCACGGTTGGACGCGACACGCCCCGTTCTACCTGGGAGAGAAAACCCACCGAACGGCCAATACGTTGAGCCAGCTCGCCCAGTGTCAGGCCTTTGAACTTGCGCAAGTCGCGAATGAGTACAGCCAGCTCTTCAATTTCTTCGTGAACTTTCATGCTTGAACCTTGAACGCAAGAACATCGCATGCCGTGATCTTCAATGGGCTCGACAACATGAAGGCGGGTTCACGAGTTTGTGCGAAGTAAACGTACGACCCAAGATCAAGCGCGGCTAAGCAACATAGAAATGATTGGCATGGAAAATACAGGAATGCCTTCACAAATCAAGCCCGCCACCGCGCTTGCTTCAAGGCAGTGAAGCGAGCCCCTCGGCGGGAACCGCTTGGCCCCTACCGAGACGCCCTACCCTCACTGAATGGCCTGGTAGGTCAGGTCCAGGCACTTGCGCGCCTTTTCCACCAGTTCGTCGATCTCTTCGATGCTGATGACCAGTGGCGGCGCGATGATCATGGTATCGCCCACGGCGCGCATGATCAGGCCATTGTCGAAACAGTGCTGGCGGCAGATCATGCCGACCCCTTGGCCTTCGTAGCGCGCCCGAGTGGCTTTGTCCTTCACCAGCTCGATCGCACCGAGCATGCCCAACCCGCGCACTTGGCCCACCAGCGGGTGGTCGGCCAACTCGCGCAGGCGCTTTTGCAGGTAGGGCGCGGTTTCTTCGCGGACCCGCTCGATGATCTTCTCGTCGCGCAGGATACGCAGGTTTTCCAGGCCTACCGCAGCCGCCACCGGGTGACCGGAGTAAGTGAAGCCATGGTTGAAGTCACCGCCTTCGCCGAGCACCTTGGCCACTTCGTCACGCACGATCACACCGCCCATGGGGATGTAGCCAGAGGTGAGGCCCTTGGCGATTGTCATCAGGTCGGGCTCAAGGCCATAGTAATCGGTACCGAACCACTGGCCGGTTCGACCGAAGCCGCAGATCACCTCGTCGGCGACGAACAGGATGTCGTACTTGGCCAGAATTTCCTTGACCTTCGGCCAGTAGGTCTGCGGCGGAATGATGACACCTCCGGCTCCCTGGATCGGCTCAGCGATGAAGGCGGCGACATTGTCCACGCCAACCTCAAGAATCTTCTGTTCCAGCTGCTCGGCCGCCCACACACCGAATTCGGCCTCGGTCATGTCGCCGCCTTCGCCAAACCAGTACGGCTGCGGGATGTGCACGATATCCGGAATCAGGCCGCCCTGCTGGTGCATGCCGCTCATGCCGCCCAGCCCCGCACCGGCCACGGTGGAGCCGTGGTAACCGTTGATGCGGCCAATGATGACCTTCTTGCTCTTCTTGCCCTTGATCGCCCAGTAGTGACGAACCATGCGCAACACGGTGTCGTTGCCCTCGGAACCGGAGCCGGTGAAGAACACATGGTTCATGCCTTGCGGGGCCACGTCGGCAATCGCCTTGGCCAGTTCCAACGCGGGTGGGTGCGCGGTCTGGAAGAACAAGTTGTAGTACGGCAGTTCCTTCATCTGCCGGCAGGCCACGTCGGCCAGCTCGTCACGACCGTAGCCGACCGCCACGCACCACAGGCCGGCCATGCCATCGAGGATCTTGTTGCCTTCGCTGTCCCACAGGTACACGCCCTTGGCCGAGGTAATGATACGCGGGCCTTTCTCGGCAAGTTGTTTGACATCGCTGAAAGGTGCCAGGTGATGGTCACGACTCATCGCTTGCCAGGCAAGGGTCTGCGAATTCTTTTCACTCATCGACTTCTCTCCATCAATATACGCAGGCGGGCTGCGCGGATACTTTTCTATATGCGGGATCGGGCAGTTTTCAGGCGGACTTCAACATCAGTTGGCGCAGCACCGAACGTTGCCGGCAGGCTTTTCCAAACGACTGGAAGATCGTCAGGTAATGTGGGTTTTCCAGCACCTGAAACTCCGGGTGCCATTGCACGGCCAGGGCAAATCCCTTGCTGCCTTCCACCGAGATCGCTTCCACCAGGCCATCCGGTGCACGCGCTTCCACCCTTAACCCAGGCGCCAACACATCTATGCCCTGGCCATGTATGGAATTGACATCGATGATCGCCGGCAACCCCATGCGGTCCATCATGCCGCCTGGCTGTATATGCATCGTGTGGCGCGGGCCATATTGCTTTTCCATGGGTTCATCCTTGCCCTCGCGGTGGTCCATGAATGAACCCGTCTCATGAACTTTCTGATGTAAGGTGCCACCCAGCGCAACATTCATCTCTTGGAAGCCACGGCAAATGCCAAGTACCGGAACGCCTGCCGCGATGGCTGCACGCATGAGCGGTAAAGTCGTGGCGTCGCGCACAGGGTCGTGATGAGTTCCCGGTGCACTGGCTGGGCCGTTGTAATGGAAAGGTTCGATATTGGACGGCGAGCCGGTAAAGATCAGCCCATCCACCGTGTCGATTATGTCGGCGGTATCCATCAAGTCAGCGAGACTGGGAATCACGATTGGTAAACCACACGCCGCCTTGGCCGCAGCGCGCGCATACTTCTCGCTGATAATCTGGGTCGCATGCTGTTCAATCATGCGGGTGCATGCTGTGATGCCGATAACGGGCACACGTGGCATATCATCCTCCGGCAAATCAGTGTTGGGAGTTATATTCAAACTTGTTGAATAGAGGGTGCAGCGTCATGACTTGGCTATTGGCACTTACAAGAACCAGCGATATTCGCGAGCACTGATGTCATTGAGAAAATCCAGTTGCTCCTGGTATTTGTTTTCGCAGTAGACCATCACGAACTCACTGCCTAGCCCCTCGTTGACCACCGGATGGTGGCGCATGGCGGCTATTGCGCTCAGGGCATCCTTGGGAAAGTCGATACCGCTCTTGCGGTTGTCGTTCAGTGGCGCAATGGGTTCGATGCCGCGATCCAGGCCATGCTCCATCCCAGTCAGGATGGCCGCCAGCACCAGGTACGGATTGGCATCGGCGCCGGCGAGCCGGTGTTCGATACGCACGTTGCGCGAGTCGGACTCGGGAATGCGAATGCAGGCGTCGCGGTCTTCGAAGCCCCAGCTCGCAACGCTGGCAGCGTTGACCATGGCCCCGTAGCGGCGGTAGGCATTATGGTTGGGTGCGAAGATCGGCATGCAATGGGGAAGCAGCTCCAGGCACCCGGCCACCGCATGGCGCAAGTTGCGCTGTTCGCGACCGGCGAGGATGTTGTTGCCAGCGTCGTCGTACAGACTCACATGCACATGCATCCCGCTGCCCGGGGCGTCCAGGTATGGCTTGCTCATGAAGCTTGCACGATAGCCATGCTTCATCGCGACACCGCGAGTGCTGCGGCAGAACAGCGCCGACCAGTCCGCCGCGCTCAGCGCATCGTCGCTGTGGGAGAAGTTGATTTCGAACTGGCCAGGGCCAAGCTCCGCCGTGATGACGTTTGCCGGCACGCCCTGCTCGTTAGCGACATCGACCATCTCATGCAGTACGGACGAAAATCGCGACAACCGTTCGATATGCATGTTCGGCTGATCATCTTCATCGTCAGTCGCGGTATCGCGCGGGAACCGCGGCAGGCCGTCCTTGAGCTTGCGATCGAACAGGTAGAACTCAAGCTCGAAGGCCACGACCGGGCGGATGCCGCGCTTGGCAAGACGTTCGACCACACGGGCCAGCACTTCACGGGGCTCGAACTCGATAGGATTTGCAGTGCCGTCCGAAGTCATCAGCATCTGTGCGATCACTTCCTTTTCCCAGCGCACCGGTCTCAACGTCCCAGGCACCAGGCGCCGTGCTGCATCCGGGTCTCCATCGGCAAAGCAGTAGTCACCAATCGGGTAGAGGCCACCCTGGGTGCCCAGCAGTACACAATTCTGCGGCACCTTCAGCGGGGCGCCGGCTGCGACTTTCTCGAGCATGTCCATTGGGTATCGCTTGCCATAAAAGTGCCCGGGAATATCCAGTGCAATCAGGTCGACATACCGTACTTCTGGGTGTTCCGCTCGGAACGAGCGCACTTCAGTCAACAGATCCGGAAAGATGAGACTCATCTTCTTATCCTTGTGATGTGAACGAATTCAATTGAATACCCAAAGCACGCGGGTGGGCTTGTCCGTCAGATTGGCGTAACGCAAGTGCGCGTGGGGTTGCAGCTGGAAGCTGTCGTTTGCATGGAGTGTCACGGCGTCGCTGTCGTCCAACCACACCGTCAGGTCACCCTCGAGCACGAAGCAGCCCTGTTCCGAACGGTCGCTCAGGTACTGCTCGCCACTGGTCGCACCCGGCTCGAGAAGGCTGTCGAGCATGGAGAAGGCGCCAGCGATAGTGGGCGAAGCGAGCGCATCGGTAATGCCCGAGCCGAAGTACACCGTGCGTCGCTCATGAGGGCGAGTCACCCAACTGACGGCGCGAGGCTTGCTCAGGTTATAGAAGTATGCGGTGGAAACGCCGAGCGCTTCGCTGATTGCGGTAAGGTCCGCCACGGTGGGACGGGTAGCACCCTGCTCGACCTGGGAAAGGTAGCCCACCGAACGATCAGCGCGCTCAGCCAGTTCGCTCAACGACAGGTTCTTGAATTTGCGCAGGTCGTGAATAAGGATCGCCAGGGCCTCAACCTCTTCGTGCATCTTCATCGCTTAGAACCACCGTGAATTTTTTAGACTTATTTTTCATGAAAAAATACACGAAAAAATTCACGAGTCAAGCGACGTGTCATTTTCTGGCCAAGGGCAAGCCCACTCCAATCCTGTAGGAGCCGGCTTGCCGGCAAGAAGCCCGACACTGATGCGCAGTGCAACCTTTGCCGCAAAGCTCAACAGGCATCGCAGAGAGAATGCCGAGCAAGTGCGACGTTTAGCCCTTCCACCCGCTGTAGTCCCAATCCTACGAGTCGTGTCGACCCGCGTCTGACATACCTGGGAATCCCTTTCCCGTAGTGTTTCCAGTGATTGCCACGGCGCAGGCTTCGCGCCTAACCAGCCCATTTCCCGGACTTCGGTTCCGTTCCCTGCCGTGTTCGCGCGACGGACAGCAGTCGTTTTCGCTACGTTTTCCCAAAGGAGGACAGGGATGTTTGCCGCCGCGAACCAGACCCATTTCAGCTTGCACATCGACGGCCTGGAGCACGATTTCCAGGTCCTCGCCTTCGACGGCACGGAAGCCATCAGCCAACCCTACGCCATCGACCTCGAGCTGGTCAGCGAGCGCCCCTCGCTGGACCTGGAACGCCTGCTGCACAAACCCGCCTTCCTCCAGCTCGACGACAGCGGCCGTGGCCTGCACGGCCTGAGCCCTCCCGCCAACCCGGCCAAGCGCCCGCTGGGCAGTGAGGTGCTGGCATGAGTGGCGAAACCAAGCAACGCGAAGCGCAAGTCGCGGTCGCCCCACTCAACACCATCGACGCCAAGGACGTGGGCCGCGGCGCCGCCGCCTTCGACGCCTGGCCTGACCTGGGACCTGTTCGACCGTCTGGTCCGCTTCGACGATGGCAAGCTCAGCGTCGCGTACAGCTACGACGCGCTGGGCCGTCGCCTGCACAAACACTCGACCGCGCATCACTACGACGATCCCCGTGCGGGCAGTGGCTGGAACCAGATGCAACGCGCCAAGCGCCAGCGCGAACTGGGTTGCGGTTACACCCTGTACGGCTGGGATGGCGACAACCTCGCCTGGGAAAGCTCGCCACCGCAGGACGAAGGCGAAACCGGGCGGACCGTGCACTACCTGTACGAACCGGACAGCTTCGTGCCCGTTGCGCAGGCGCTGCGCAAGGCACCGATTCGCCTGTTACGGCAGCCGGACTGGCGTGGACGCGAATACGACATCGACCAGGACCCGCTGTGGCAGCACGAAGTGAAGCCGCAGCCGATCGATGCGATTGCCTGGTATCAGTGCGATCACCTCGGTACGCCGATGGAGCTGACCGACCACCACGGAGAGGTGGCGTGGGCGGGGCAGTACAAGGCGTGGGGTGACGTGCGCGAGGTGCGCTCGGAGTGGGCCAAGCAGGTTGGGATGAGCAACCCGATTCGCTTCCAGGGGCAGTACCACGATCATGAGACCGGGCTGCATTACAACCGGTATCGGTACTATGATCCGAGGGTTGGGCGGTTTGTGAGCCAGGACCCGATCAGCTACGGTGGAGGGTTGAATCTTTTTGAGTACGCACCGAACCCCATCGGTTGGCGCGACATGCTCGGGCTTGCAAGAGATTGCCAGCTTGGAACTTACGGGAGTTTAACCAGCAAACCCAATAGAGGAGACAAGTTGGATGCCCATGAGTTTGTGAGGAATGAGTTGCTGGAGCAAATGCGTCTGACGCCTGAGGGGGTTAGAAATAAAGCGAATCCTTCAATTGCCATACCAAAAACCATACATCAGCAAGTTCACAGAAATGAGAACAAGCTTGCTGCTGAGCACTTAGGGCTTGGCCGGGATGAGTTTCAATATGATACAAACGGACGTCCTAGTAGGCGTCAGATGGATATTTGGCAGGGAGCGTTGCGAACATCAGGCCTGCCGGCCTCTCGAGCCCGGCAGTTAAGGCAGGAAGCGGAGCAGTTCTTGTCGAACTGTCCTTGTACGATTTGATTTGGAGGTGTGGGATGTTTAATGAATTGACTTTTGAAGAGGGCGAATTTGATCTGCGTAAACCTTATCTAGGCGGTGGGGCGCACCTACCAGGCTCCATAAGCTGGCCTTTAGACCGTCAAGGCAACCCTAAGCTCCACTTAGCGTGTTTTCCGCTTTCCTTTTTGGCTGAATACAGTGATGTCAAGCTGGATGGTGCTAAGTTGGCCTCTGTATTTGTACCCTACTCTAAAATGAGTGATGACTATATTGATGAGGTCATGGAGGAAGGAGGAGATGTGTTGATTTATTCTCCGGGCGCGCAGCCAATTTATGGCTATGGTACGGATTTTTTACCGCCAAGATTGATTTCTGTTGTCAAAAATCAAGGCGAAGACAGTAATGAAAATGGGATCGCAAAGATTGGTGGGACTCCATGCTGGCTCCAGGATGAAGAATTTACGCCAGGAATGAGCTATGTCCTACAGATTAATAGCTCCCGCTTGAATAAAGCGGTTCCTTCACATAAGGGAATTCTTGTAGGTGGTATAGGGACACTGCTACTCGGGAGGCTAGATGGCGAAGTGCAAGGTAGATTTATAGTTCAAACGACTTGATGTTTATTTAATCGGGCTTTGGTGATGTCGGATTATAAGGTCTCCCATTCTGGTGTCGCTGGAGTCAATGCGCCCCTTTATATGAATTTAATGCGTGAAGGGGCTGCGCTACCGAGGGATCCTTGGCAAGGGTTTTGGTCATAACATCACGTCAGAATGTATAGCGCAATTCTGTTTTCGACAGATCTATATGTGAGGAATTACGCAAAAAAAGATAGGCTACAATATATTTAGCGGACTTCTTGAAGTCTATCACTATGCATTTGCACGAAAAAGCAATGTGCTTTTTTGGGTGGTGATTTTAAGAGTGTTCGGGAGTACATTGATCTTTCTCGTTTCCGCAGGACTTTAGGCCAAAAGTACCTGGTACTACTACGATATCCAGGGCCATCTGTATCACATCCGCTACCCGGACGAACGCTCCGAGTGGCTGTTCCGCGATGAGCGCAAGAAGCTCCTGCGCCACGTGCACGCCGATGGCAGCGAAGACCGTAAGCGCTCCATGAACCCCACATTCAAAGCGCTTACCTGATCCTTGATGCTGTGCTCCCGATTTCTTTCTGGAGCCTGCCGACGATGATGCGCCCCGACGCCAAAGTCGAAAAAGTCTATCTCTACCCCAAGCCCGTCGACTTTCGAAAATCCATCGATGGCCTCGCAGCCTTGGTTGAACTGGATATCAAGGTGGCCGTGTTCGACCCGGTTCTTTTCGTGTTCCTCAACAAGCCGCGCAATCGCGTGAAGATCCTCTATTGGGAGCGCAACGGTTTCTGTCTCTGGCTCAAGCGCCTGGAATCAGAACGCTTCAAAACCTCGCCCGACATCACTGATGAAGCCATTGTCCTGACTGTTCAGGAGCTGAACTGGCTACTTGACGGCTTCGACCTCTGGCGCAACCGTCCGCATCAGGTTTTGACCCCTCGTTTCGTTGCCTGAATCGGTATAATCCTCGGCATGAATCCCATGCCCGATGACCTTCCCGATGACCCTGTCCTGCTCAAGCAAATGCTCCTTGAGGCTTACGCAGCATGCTCGCGTGAGCAGGAAGTCAAAGAAGCCTACGCCACTCACATCGTTGATCTGAAAGAACAGATCAAGTTGCTGCGTGATCGTCTTTTCGGCCGCAAGTCCGAGCAGGCCATCGACCCCAACACGCCGCAACTGGCGATGTTCAACGAGGCAGAAAGCGAACCTCTGTTGACGGTGGAGACGCCGGATGAAGAAGTCGTCACGCCAGCGCCACTCCGGGGAAAACGCAAGCCACTCTCGGCTGATCTGCCACGTATCGAAGTCATCCACGAGCTGCCTGAACACGAACTGACCTGTGCCTGCGGTTGCCTCAAGCATGAGATCGGCGAGGAAATCAGTGAGCAACTGGATATCGTGCCGATGCAGATCCGCGTGCTCAAACATGTCCGTAAGGTCTACGGCTGCCGGGGTTGTGAAGTTGCCCCGGTCACGGCAGACAAACCGGCTCAACTGATAGAGAAGAGCATGGCCAGCCCGAGCGTGTTGGCGATGTTGCTGACGACCAAGTATGTCGATGGCTTGCCGCTGCACCGTTTTGAAAGTGTCCTGAGCCGGCACGGTATCGACATTCCACGACAGACACTGGCGCGCTGGATTATCCAATGCAGCGAACATGTCCAGCCGCTGTTGAATCTGATGCGTGAGCGATTGCTGGAAAGTCCGGTCATTCATTGCGATGAAACCCGTGTCCAGGTACTGAAAGAACCGGATCGAGACCCGACCAGCCAATCCTGGATGTGGGTGCAAGTCAGCGGGCCGCCTGACCGAAAAGTCGTGCTGTTCGACTACAGCTCCAGCCGGGCGCAGGAAGTGCCGTTGCGCCTGCTGGAAAGTTATCGCGGGTATGTCATGACGGACGATTACGCCGGCTATAACGCGTTGGCGCTGCAGCCTGGCGTAGAACGGTTGGCGTGCATGGCGCATGCCCGGCGCAAATTCGTCGACGCTCAGAAAGTGCAGCCTAAAGGCAAAACCGGACGGGCCGATGCCGCACTGACGATGATCAACAAGCTGTATGGCATCGAGCGCGAACTGAAAGATGCCAGTGACGAGCAGCGTTTTGTCGCGCGACAGGCGCAAGCCTTGCCAGTCCTGAGCCAGTTGAAAAGTTGGTTGGACAAGGCCCAGTCCCAAGTCACGCCGCAAAGCGTGCTGGGCAAGGCCGTGAATTATCTCGCGAATAACTGGAGCCGATTGGTGCGTTACGTCGAGACTGGTTTTTTGCCGATCGACAACAATCTGGCCGAACGCTCGATCAAGCCGTTTGTCATCGGTCGCAAGGCCTGGCTGTTCAGCGACACGCCCAAGGGCGCCACGGCCAGTGCCCAGATCTACAGCTTGGTCGAGACTGCAAAGATCAACGGCCAAGAGCCTTATACGTGGCTGCGCCACGTACTGGAGCGACTGCCCCACGCGCAGACCGTAGCGGACTATGAAGCGTTACTTCCGTGGAACTGCTCGCCGGAAATGCCACGGTAACTGCGACTTCCTATTCGCGGTAGGTGGGGTTCATGGATCGCTTACCGAAGACCGCTACGACTACGACGATCAAGGCAGCGTCATTCGCCATATCCGTGCCGACCACAGCAAGACGCACTTTGCCTACGACGACCGTCGTCACCCGATCAAGATCCGCGACGCAGAAGGCGGCCTGTGGCTGCGTGATTACGACCGGAAAGGCAACCTGGTCGAAACCACCGACCCGCTGGGCAACAAGACCGAATTCGCCTACACGCCTTCGGGCCTGGTGAAGGCGATCAAGGATGCCAACGGCAACGAGAAGAAGCTGGCGTACAACGCGGCGGACCAGCTGATCGAGTACACCGACTGCTCGGGCAAGACCAGTCAATGGGAGTACGACGACGTCGGTCGTCTGGTGCTGTTCACCGATGCGGCGGGCAACAAGACCACCTACGCGTACAAGGCCGGTCAGCTGGCGAAAGTCACCCACCCCGACAACACCGAAGAGCGTTTCGAACGCGATGCCGAAGGCCGCCTGTTGGCCCACGCCGACGCGCTGGACCGCTGCACCACCTGGTCCTACGACGCGGCCGGCAAACTGGTCGAACGGGTCGACGCCAACGAGCACAGCTTGCGCTACCGCTGGGACAAGCTGGGCCGCCTGATCGGGCTGGAGAACGAGAACGACAGCAAGGCCACGTTCCTGTACGACCCGGTCGGTCGCCTGCTGGAAGAAAAGGGCTTCGATGGTTTGGTCACCCGCTACCAGTACGACCCGGACAGCGGTCGACTGGCCAGCACCCAGGTCGGTCAGCGTCTTACCCAGGTGTCCTTCGACGCCGTGGGAAGGATCGTTTCCCGAGTCGCCCGCCAGGGCGACCAGCGCCAGGAAGAAACCTTTGCCTACGACGGCAACGGCAAGCTGATCCAGGCCGTCAATGCCGACAGCAAGCTGCAATGGTTCCATGACGAAGCGGGCAACCTCACTCGCGAGCATCAGTACTACCTCAAGACCGCTGTGCCGATGGTCGCGGTGTGGAGGCACGAGTACGACGCGCTGAACCTGCGCACGGCGACGATTCGCCCCGATGGCCATAAGGTCAGCACGCTCACCTACGGCAGCGGTCACGTGCTGGGCATGACCATCGACCAGCATGAGCTGCTGGCCTACGAGCGCGATGATCTGCACCGCGAGGTCGTGCGGCACCAGGGCAACCAGCTGATGCAGACCCAGGCGTGGGACCCGGCGGGTCGCCTGCAGGAGCAATGGCTGGGTAGCCACGACGGCAAGTCCACGTTGCTCAAGCGCCAGTATCAATACGATGCCGTCGGCCAGCTGACCGACATCCACGACACCCGCCGTGGTCACCTGGCCTATCAGTACGACCCGGTGGGCCGCCTGCTGCAAGCCACCAGTCGCCTGGGTGTCGAGACCTTCGCCTTCGACCCGGCTGGCAACCTGCTGGACCAGAAGCCCCAGGAACTCAACCGCCCGCTGGAAAGCGACCCGCGTCGCAACAAGCTGATGGACAACCTGCTGCGCGAGTACGCCGGCACGCATTACCAGTACGACGAACGCGGCAACCTCATCCACCGTCTGCACAACGGCGACAAGGCCCGCCTGACCTGGGACCTGTTCGACCGTCTGGTCCGCTTCGACGATGGCAAGCTCAGCGTGGCATACAGCTACGACGCGCTGGGCCGTCGCCTGCACAAACACTCGACCGCGCATCATTACGACGATCCCCGTGCGGGCAGTGGCTGGAACCAGATGCAACGCGCCAAGCGCCAGCGCGAACTGGGTTGCGGTTACACCCTGTACGGCTGGGATGGCGACAACCTCGCCTGGGAAAGCTCGCCGCCGCAGGACGAAGGCGAAACCGGGCGGACCGTGCATTACCTGTACGAACCGGACAGCTTCGTGCCCGTTGCGCAGGCGCTGCGCAAGGCACCGATTCGCCTGTTACGGCAGCCGGACTGGCGTGGACGCGAATACGACATCGACCAGGACCCGCTGTGGCAACACGAAGTGAAACCGCCGCCGATCGATGCGATTGCCTGGTACCAGTGCGATCACCTGGGCACGCCGATGGAGCTGACCGACCACCACGGAGAGGTGGCGTGGGCGGGGCAGTACAAGGCGTGGGGTGACGTGCGCGAGGAGCGTTCGGAGTGGGCCAAGCAGGTTGGGATGAGCAACCCGATTCGCTTCCAGGGGCAGTACCACGATCATGAGACCGGGCTGCATTACAACCGGTATCGGTACTATGATCCGAGGGTTGGGCGGTTTGTGAGCCAGGACCCGATTAGCTACGGCGGCGGTTTAAACCTGTTTGCCTATGCGCCGAACCCTGTGGAGTGGATTGACCCGTTGGGGCTGTGGAAAGGACAGCCGCGTCAGTCGAATGGGCGGTTTGGGGCAGGGAAAGATCCTTCGATACCGTGTCCGTGTGAGACCGAGACCTCAGAAAAAGTTCATGGCAATAACTTAAATACTACTGCTTTAGCAGTTGGTTACACGCTGAGAGATCGTAATGATGATGAAAAAATTATGAAGTTTGGCGAAACGACGATGGGCACAAGACGGTATACAAAAGCATATCTCGATAAAAATAACGTGAATATGCAGATCGAAGTTTCTGGCACGAAAAGGGAGATGCATGCTTGGCAGCATCGGCAGATCTTGGATTATAAGGCTCATAACGGAGGGGGTAGGCCTCCTTTGAATAAAAGCGATTTCTAGGAGTGGCTTATGAAAGTTTGGATGTCGAGCGAGAAGGAAGCGCTGGTAGGTAAGGCTGAGCACGCTGCTCGTAACAAAATCGAGCCTGTAATAAATCGAATTTTAGACAAGGTTAATTTGGTCGGCGACCTCGAGAAGTGGAGTGTTATTTTTATAATTATGCGCGATGAGTGGTTGGAAAGTTATCCGGAATTGAAACGCTATCATAAGGCAAAAAAAGATGTAGAGCTGCGAGTGCAGTTGCCATTTTCTGAGTTTAGAGATGCTGATGAAAACCAGCAGGTCAACCTACTGCTAGACGCACTGTTGCGCTCTGTAGATATGATGGGTGAAATGAAGAATTTAAAGCTAAAATATGAGGATTACTATTTGTTAAAGGAAGTGATTGAAAGGGCGCGTTTAGAATTAAATCCTACTTAGGCGCTGGACGAAAAGAGATGTCGCAAACACTGCATGGAGCAAGCCAGCGAGACCGTGGCTTCTTAGCTTTTTGCGAGCTTGTCGAAACGTGTCACGATGCGCCTATTTTCTTTCAGCTAGCCAAACATGCGCTCGATGAGGTTGCGTTGTCGGTACTTGGGCCTTTCAAACAGTCTGGGTAGGCCAGGTTTGGGTTTGCGCTTCATTCCACTGCGACTGCGGCCTAGAGCGTGACCGGTAGGCTCGTCAGCCCCCCTTTTTCCGAGCGCCAGATGAGACTCGGGTTGCGCGTACTGCGGTTGAGTCGACTATCCAGGTTTGCAAATCGATCAACCCTTGCTCATTCAATCTCAGATGTAACCGTTTGAGCATCTGATCGAATGCCCCATGATGACGCCAGCCTCGAAACCGTTGATACACCGTTGACCTTGGGCCGAAGCGCTCCGGAACATCTCGCCACGCAGCCCCCAAGCAGAGCACCCAGCGCACACCATCGAGCATCAGGCGTGACCAGCATGAGCTGCTGGCCTACGAGCGCGATGCTCTGCACCGTGAGGTGGTCCAGCATCAGGGCAACCAGCTGATGCAGACCCAGGCGTGGGACCCGGCGGGTCGCCTGCAGGCGCAATGGCTGGGTAGCCACGACGGCAAGTCCACGTTGCTCAAGCGCCAGTATCAATACGATGCCGTCGGCCAGCTGACCGACATCCACGACACCCGCCGTGGTCACCTGGCCTATCAGTACGACCCGGTGGGCAACCTGCTGGGCCAGAAGACCTAGGAACTCAACCTAAACGCTGGTGCACGCCGAGCCCCAAGGCGGTGTACAGTACCCCCACGAAAATCCCAGGAGCCTGACAATGACCGCAACGCTGTCCCCCCTGAAAATCGACTGCGATTTCGATTCCGGCAACATCCAGGTACTGGATGCCAGCAACCCGAGCCGGGTGCACCTGGCCATCCGCCCGGACACGCACAGCGGCCATTTCCAGTGGTTCCACTTCAAGGTCAGCGGTCTCACGCCCGGCCAGGTCCATCGCTTCAGCCTGGACAACGCTTCGCAGTCTTCCTACAAGAACGCCTGGAGTGGCTACAACGCGGTGGCGTCCTACGACCAGCAATCCTGGTTCCGGGTCCCCAGCCAGTTCGATGGCAAGGCCCTGTCATTCGAAGTGAAGGCCGAACAGGAGCAGATCTGGTTCGCTTATTTCGAGCCCTACCCCCGCGCCCGTCACAACCAGCTGATCGAACGCGCCCGGCAGATTCCGGGAGTCGAGCTGCTGGCTAGCGGCCGCAGCGTGCAGGGCCGCGATATTCCGTTGCTGCGCGCAGGCGATGGCGCTGCAAACAAACGCAAGTTGTGGCTGATCGCCCAGCAACATCCGGGCGAGCACATGGCCGAGTGGTTCATGGAGGGTGTGATCGACCGCCTGCAAGCCAACGACGCGGTGGTGCAGCAACTGCTGGCCAAGGCAGACCTGTACCTGATCCCGAACATGAACCCCGACGGCGCCGTCCTCGGCCACCTGCGTACCAACTTCAAGGGCAAGGACCTCAACCGGGCCTGGCAAGACGCCAGCGTCGAGCTCAGCCCAGAAGTGTTCTTCGCCCAGGCGCAGATGAAACAGTACGGCGTGGATGCGTTCATCGACGTGCATGGCGATGAGGAAATTCCGCATGTGTTCACCGCCGCCTGTGAAGGCAACCCAGGGTACACGCCGCGGCTGGCGAAGCTGGAGGCGCAGTTCCGCAGCACGCTGTGCAGGGTGACGCCAGACTTTCAGACCGAATATGGCTATACCCGTGACGAACCGGGGCAGGCCAATACGACCCTGGCGTGCAATGCGGTGGGCATGGCCCATGACTGCCTGTCGCTGACCCTGGAGATGCCGTTCAAGGATCATGACGATGCGCCCAACCCTGAGACCGGATGGTCGGGGGCGCGGTCGAAAGCGTTGGCCGGGGCAGTGTTGGAGACATTGTCGAAGATGGTCGATGATTTGCGTTGAGGTTGTCGGCGTCCTCGCCGGCCAGCCGGCTCCCACGAGGCTGTGGGGGCCGCAACAGCGGTGTCAGAACTGCACGTCCAGCACCACATTATCGATGTAAGTCGCCGCCGGCGGTGTGGCCTGGTCGGTGTATACCTTAGCGTTGTAGTTGAAGACCTGGCTCCCGGTACCAGTCCCATTGCCCGGGTTTATGTCGGCATCGCTGCTCGAACGCCGGGCGCTGCTCAACGCCCCCCAGCGCACCGCACCGGCACTTTTGAAGATGTCGTACGCCAGGTAATTGTTGGCGCTGGATTTCATCCGGCGCCGTCCGCCCGATACGTTCTGCCCGTCGTCCAACCCTACCGTGTAGCTGCTGCCCTTGGTACAGGACAAGCTCACGCTCTGGCTAACCGTGCCAAACCCACTCACCACCGGCGCGCTGGCGAAACTGATGTTGGGTGTGGTGATCTGGCAGTCGTTGCTCACGGTCAGGCTCACATTGAGCGACCTGCTGCCACTACCGGAATCTCGCCCCGCCAGGCACAGGCCGCCGACGGCGACCCCCACGCAATAATCCCAGTTCCAGGAAAGGGTCAGGGTTTCCTGGTACAAGCCTGCCGCCACATTGCTGCCGATCTGGGTCCTGAAGTACAGCGGCACGGTTTTGGGCGCAGTGCTGCCAAGCAGCCCGAGTGCTTCGAGGATGCCCTTGGGTGCGAAGTCGAACGCTGGTGTGCCGCGGCTGATGGGATAGGACGTAGTGTTATCGCCATAGATCGTATAGGGGATGACATCCCCCGTCGGCCCAACCAGACCGGTCGTCGACGATGTGATCGTGAGATAGAAATGGTCAGTGGTCGACAGCAGCGCCAACAAAGAGCCCGTGCATTGAAGCCCGGCATTGGTTGTGGAGGCACTCTGCACGACGGTGCGTACCAGGGTCGAGTTGACCGTGCCGAAAGCAGCGGGCGCGGTCGATACCAATGTGCATCCCGCCCAGGCAGGCCCGGTCGACACCAGTGCGCACGACAGCAAGCCGCCAAGTCTCACCTTCATCGGCACACCAGTGGGCCGATCAGTGGAATCGAGCCCTCCCCTTCAGGCAGATCGAATTCGACCTGACATTGCCCGCCCCCTTCCAGGTCGACGTGCAGGCGGTTGTGCGGCGACAGATTCTCCAGGTACACCAGGCCATCCCAGCCGACCACCGCCTGTCCACCGCTTTGCTGGTGGGTCACACGGCTGCCCAGCTTGAGTGCCTGCTGGCCAACATCGACCAGTTCGATGCTCGCCGCCATCACCCGCTTGAGCTGAAATTCCAGCAAATAGCCGCTGCCTCGCCGCACCGCTACTCGCTGCTCCACCTCTGCCGCCAGGATGTCCGGCGGCAGGTTCATGGGGTCGATCTCGTACTTGCCGCGGTAGTAGCCGCTGCCATAGGGCACCAGCAGGTGGCCGTTCCGGTCGGTACGGCCCACCTCCTGGTTTTCGTAGCGCACGGGGATATCGGCATAACCGCCGGTGCTGACCACTACGAAGGCATCGTCGATGCGGTTGGCGGCGAACAGGCCGGCGTCCATCCACACCAGGGAACCGGTGGCATCTGCCCAGCGGGTCATCGCGCCACTGCTGCCGTAGGCCCCGACCTGCAACTGCACCGACTGCAGGCGCCAGGTCACATCGGCTTGGCGGTAGGCGTCGCGGTCACCGCCCGTGGCGTACCCCAGGTTGTAGCCAACTCCACCGCCCAATGGCACGGCGCGGCTATAGTTCACGCGTTGCAGGTCTTCGCCCTGCTGACTGCGCTCGGTACTCAGGGCCAGGGTTCCGTGCAGGTCGAACGGGATCACCAGCTGGGCCTGCACTGCCCACTGGCTGTCGCCTATCTCGCGATTCGCCGACAGATACAGGCTGCTGTTGCCCCAAAGCGGCTTGCTCCAACTCAGGTTGAGCAGGCGGGTCCGTGTGCCATCGCCGGCGCGCACATCGAAATAGCCGGCACCGAGGCTACCGTACCGATTCAGGTTCAGACTCGCGGTGACCTGCTCGCTGCGCTGACTCAACTGCATGTCCGGGGTATCGACCCGTGACAGATCAGCATAGCCGCCGTGACGCTGCAAGCGCTGATAATTGAAGCCCAGCCGCTGGCTGTTGAATTGATAGCCGAACGCGACCTGATGGCCTTTTTCCCCCTCGAACTGGCTTTGGGCCAGGGCCGCATTGAGCACGCCGAAGTTACCCAGCCGCATGTTCCCGCCCAAGCCACCGAGCAACAGCGATTCGGCGGTCTCGACATGGCTTTCCAGGGTGAAGCTGTCGGAAACGCCATGGCGCAGGCTGGCTGAGGCGACGCCTGGGCCATAGCTGAAGTCGCGCACGCCATAGTCACGGCGCAAGCTGCCAGCCGCCACCGAAAAATCCGACAGGCCTTTCTGCAACAAGGTGCTGGTGACATAGAACGGCAAGGTGGTGGAAACCTGACGGCCGAGTGCGTCGGTGGTGACTACCACGGCCTCACCCGCACCGTTGATGAAAGGCACGTTAGTCAAGGTGTAGGGGCCCGGTTGCAGCTCGGTGGTGCTGCTCTTGTAGCCGTTGATGAAGAGGTCCAGCGACGTCGGCACTGCTGCTTCACCGGCAAATGCCGGCAGTGGGTAGGTGACCAGGTCCGGCCGGGCGCCGAAGTCGCGCGACACCTGCACACCGCCGACGCGCACCGATCCGGTCCAGGGCAAAGCACCGGTGACCAGGTCACCGGCATCGTAGGTCAGCAGGCGCTGTTCGTCGGTGTAGCGCCATAGGGTGTCATAGCGCAGGAAACCCTGACGGCTGTCATCGCCTGGCATGCGCTGGAACGACTGACGCCACTGGCCGGTGGTGGCAAACGAGCCCCAACTATCGAACAAGCGCAGTTCATTCCAGGCAGCGAGGTAGGTACCACCCTCATCGGTATCATTAAGGTAGAGGTCGTAGTTGAACAATGCGCCGAAGCTGCTGCGGGCGTCGCTGGGTGGATACAGGTTGCGATCGCCGACCTGCTGGTCTGGCAGCCATGCGGGGGGCACTTGCAGCATAAGGCGCTGGTTCTGACTGTCGTAATCGACGTGAAGGCTCTGCACGGCATCCAGCTCCACTTCCCCTTGGGGGTTGCCCGGCAAGTCGATACCCGCACTGCGAAGCACGTCGCTTTCCAGATAGAGACGTCCGTTGCGCTGCTGGACCGGTACCAGTTCAACCCTGGGCACTTGGTTCACCCATACATCGAGGTACAACGTGGCGTCGGCGACGGCAGCCATCTCCGTGGGAGGCGGCGGCAGGTCGTCGGCCACGCCGAGGTTGGGGCTTAACACAGCAGCCCCCAGGCACCATGGACGCGCCATCAGTGACAGCCATTTCACGCACGGTTTCCAACCATTGCCGGGGCCCCCTTGGCCACTGCCTAGCAATCAGCTGAAGATTCATTGGCCCTGACGGATAGCCTCGGCCACTTCCTGGCCATTGATCCGCCCTTTGAGCACACTGCCAGCGTTCGGCGCCAGTGGTGCCGGCCAACGCATGCTGGCACCCGGCAACACATAGCCCAGCAAGCCTTCGGCCAGCGGCTTGGCCTGACTGCCCTGCTGTACCACCACATCCGTCAGGCGTGCGTGGACAGGGCCAGTGTTGCGCAACTCCACATAGGGCTTGCCCTGTATCGTGACCGCACGCCAACTCAGTTGCGGCTTGCCGACACTGTCGACGCTGCGCTTGCCCTCGGGATCTGGCTTGCCCCACAAACCCTCGCCGTAGACGAACAACGGCACCGAATAGCGCATCTGCAGGCGAATGGCCGCGGTGGTGCCTTGGCTGGCATTGTCGGTGGGCAGCGGCGAAGGGATTTCATCGATGATGATGCGGTATGCCTGCTCCTGGCCGGCAGGTGAACTGCCGGTGCGGGTCAGTCGTACGAGTTGCTTCTGCCCCGGCGCGATGGTGGCCACGGGCGGGCTGCCGATGATGTCGCGCTGGGCCTGGAACTGCTCCTGGTAATCGCCTTGGCGCCAGGCGAATACTCGAACCTGCAGGCTTGCCGGCGCCGTCCCGCGGTTTTCCAACCACAGCGCACCGGCTTTCTGGCCCGCTTCCAGCACCGGGTCGATCGGCCAGATCAGCACCGAGGTGGCCGCCCCAGCCGGCAAACAGACCAGCAGCAACCCCCCGATCAATCCTCGCGCACACTTCGCGCCTGACGCCATACTGCTCTCCTTGATTGCTTGTCATGGTTGCCGGCTGCATCACCAGGTCACCGTCACCTGCACCACGTCGGTGTAGATGCCGGCTGGCAAGGTGCCGCTCAACAGCGTCCGGCCATAGACCGGTAACTTGATCGCGGTGGGGTCGGCGTAGCTGACGTTTAGGCTCGCCCCAATCCCCAGCACCTGGCTGTAGGCGGCATCGCTGTAGAGTTGATACGCCAATAATTGGCTTCCACCGCTGCGCTTGAGGTTGCGTGTACCACTGGCGGAGTTCTGGCCGCCGTCCAGGCTCATGCTCAGGGTCACCCCCGGGGTGCACTGGAACGTCACCGTGGTGCCGCCCAGGGACGTGTTCAGGGTGCTGGTCGACAACGCCGACTGGGTACCGAAATCCAGCAGGCCATAGTTGGTCGCGCCGCCGATCACCAGGCAGCCAGCAACGATTTGTGCGGAAACCTGGAATGTGCTGCTGGTCGCCGCATCCAAAGGCGCGGCCAGCAGCGCCCCCGCCCCCGCGAGGCAGATGTTCGTCCATGGACGCATGACTCAGAACGACAGCTCGACCGCCACGGTGTCGGTATATACCCCCGCCGGCAGGCCAGCCTTGCCCCGTGCCTGACCGTACAGGTTGACGGACTGGGCCACGCCTGTGCTGGTCGGTAAGGTTATGGTGCCGTCGATGGGCAGCAGCGTGGTGCGCCCGGCATCGGTATAGAAGTCGTAAGGCACGAAATTGCCATTGCCATCGGACAAGGCTCGCGTCCCACCACTGGACTGGCCATCATGAGTGCCCGTGCGCACCTTGATCACCGGCACGGTGCCTGCCGAACAGAGGATGCTCATCGCGGAGGCGCCACCGAGCACCTGCGCGTTGGCGCTGGTGAACAGGGCTTCCTGGCTGCCGAAGTTGAGGGAGCCGAAGTTCAACCCCGAGTCGCCTGAAGTGCCGTTGACCTGGCACGCGGCAGTCAGCGTGAGCGTCGCACTGATGGTGCCAGTCACCGTGGCGGCCTGAGCCTGGTACGCCAGCGCCAATCCGAGGCCGGCGAGGATACAACGGGTGATTGTCGTGCGCATCGGAGTCTCCTTGCGTGATTACCAGTCCAGAGTCACTCTCAGGGTGTCGCGATACAGCCCGGCCGGCAGCGCGCGCGATTGCGCTACCACCACGCCGTAGATGGGAATCGGGATCTGCTGGGCGCTGCTGATGGTGAACGCGCGTGCCTGGCCAATGCCGTAGTGGCTATTGCCACCCGGGTCCAAGGCCAGTTGGTAAGGGATGGTTTCGCGGCCGTTGCTGAGCCGACGCACACCATCGCTACCGTTGAGGCCACCATTGATTCGCACGTTGAATGCCCTGACTTCAGGCGTGCAGCTGATCCTCAGGCTGCCCTCACCGCCCACTTCGTCCACCCGCCCGCGTAACGGCTGGTCCCAGCTCGGCCCGCGCGCGCCGAAATCCATCACCCCCGGATTGGCCAGGGTAGCGGGCTGATCGGTACCGTTGCTGATCTGACAGGCCGTGCTGATGACCAGGCGCGCCTGGATGAACCCGGTGGTGGTGCCATGGGCTATGCCACTGGGCAACAGCAGTGGACCAAGGCTAAGCAACAAGATCGAGGTTCGGTTCATGGCGTCGCGTCCCTGGTCATGGGGCTTCCTACCAAGTCACTGTGACTTTGAGCATGTCAGCGTAAAGCCCCGCTCGCGGGACCCAGGCCAGGCTGTCGATACGGGCGTAGAGCGGAAGCGCCACCGAGCCGCTGTCAGGCACCCGTGCCGAGTGCGGCACACCCGCCGCTACCGGCTCGCGCCAAGCGGCATCCCGGTATAGACGATAAGGAATCGGACGGGACTTGCCGTCGTTGCTCGCCAGGTAGCGTAGCTCGCCGACTCCGCCATGCTGGCCACCATCGACCCGCACCTGATACGGCGTATCAGGATTGCATTCCAGGCGCGGGGGGCGCCGGCTGATCAGCACGCCGCTCAACGGTGTGCCTGGGCCGTCCAGGCGTGCGGCGGCCCCCAGATCGATTCGTCCCAAGGCCTGCGCGCCGGCGTCGCGTTGCTGGTTGACCAGCATGCAACCGCGCTCTACCTGAACCCGCACTTCCACAAGGAAGTCAGTCGCCACGGCATTGCCGCTCAACAGCAGGCCCAACAGCGCGGCCAGAAGGCGTTCCGTCACTCTTTTATCCTTGTATTTATGTGCTGGATTTCAGCGTAGCAGCGGAATGCAGTTCCCGTGATGGCTTTGAGCCACTCTTTTGTATTAACTCTGACGCGCGACGTGGTGCCAAATGAGTAAGAAAATTTACCCATACACCGAACCCGCGACGCTTCCCATGCCTCAAATAGCTATTGGGCCGGTAAAGCGGCCTACATTCTGTTACGTTAACCACCATTCAACAGCCTGTATCAGACGCATGCACGATGCATGGGCGCAGAAGGACAGGAGTTTTCATCGATGACTTTAGACAAAGCGCTTGCCGAAGCCCTCGAGCGGTGCGCCCAGGAGCCGATCCAGGTCCCAGGCAGCATTCAGCCCCATGGGTTTTTGCTGGTGCTGGACGAGCATGATCTGCGCGTCCTTCAGGCCAGCGACAATACCGAACGCTGGTTGGGCGTGCCGGCCAGGGAGCTGCTGGGCAGCCTGTTCGCCGACCTGATGAGCGGATCCTTCGACCTGCGCGGGCACCTTGCGCGGCTGCCTGCGCAGGAAGTGTTCCCGTTTCACATAGGCGATGTGCGCCTGCGCCCTGGTTCACCCTACGGCGACGTCCTGCGCTTGTTGGTCCATCGTCACGACCAGGTGCTGATTACCGAGTTCGAGCCTTTGCGCACGCCGCAGGGCCTCGAAGCCCATGGTGACTACTATCCGCTGGTTCGGGGTTTCGTGGGTAGCCTGCACAAAGCCGGCAGCCTCCAGGCATTGCTGCAACAGTCGGTGGAGCAGATCAAGCGCATCACCGGCTTCGGTCGGGTCAAGGCCTACCGCTTCGATGGCGAGGGTAATGGCGAGGTACTGGCCGAAGTGGCGGATGACGGTTATCCGAGTTACCTGGGCCTATGCTTCCCGGCCTCGGACATTCCGCGCCAGGCCCGCGAGTTGTACCGGGTCAACCGGATTCGGGTGATCGAGGACGCCCATTATCAGCCGGCAAACCTGGTTCCCGCCGCCAACCCGCGCACGGGCAAGACGTTGGACATGAGTTTCGCCACCCTGCGTAGCGTTTCGCCGGTGCACCTGCAGTACATGCGCAACATGGGCACCCTGGCGTCGATGTCGCTGTCGATCGTGGTCGATGATCAGCTGTGGGGCCTGATTTCGTGCCACCATGCGCAGCCGCGTCCCGTGGATTTGCGCACCCGCACCGCCTGCGAACTGCTGGCCAGCGTGCTGTCGCTGCAGATCGAGTCACGCGAATCCCATGCCCGTACCCGCATGCTGCTCGACCTGCGCCAGCATATCGTGCAGATGATTTCGTCGATGGCCGACCATGACAGTGTCAGCGAGGGCCTGCACCAACTGCCGCAGGTACTGCTGGACTTTGCCGGTGCAACCGGGGCTGCGGTCATCTCCGCCGAACGCTGCGAGCTCATCGGCCAGACACCACCAGTCGCGCAGGTGACTGCACTGGTGCACTGGCTGTCCCGGGATGACGAAGTGGTATTCCATAGCGACAACGTGGGCCGCGACATCGACGAACTTCCCGAGCTCACCCGTCACGTCGCAGGTGTGCTGGCCGTGGCGATTTCGCAGATCCATTCGCATTACCTGCTGTGGTTCCGGACCGAGCAGGTTCGCACCGTGCAATGGGCCGGGCGCCCTGAAAAACATATCGGCCCGCAGGGCAATCTCGACCCGCGGCACAGCTTCGAACGCTGGCAGGAAGAGGTGCGTGGCTACAGCGAACCGTGGGACCCACTGCTCATCGAAGGCGTCGTCGAGCTGCGCACCGCGGTGCTGGGCATCGTCCTGCGCAAGGCTGAAGAGCTGGCACAACTGGCGAACGAACTGCGTCGCTCCAACAAGGAACTGGAGGCCTTTTCCTATAGTGTGTCCCACGATCTGAGGGCGCCGCTGCGCCACATTGCCGGGTACAGCGAACTGCTTGGGGAAATCGAAGGTGAAGTCCTCAGCCCACGTGGCAGGCGGTTCTTGCAGCACATCGGCGAGGCAGCGCAGTTCGCTGGCAGCCTGGTGGACAACTTGCTGAACTTCTCGCAGATGGGCCGCTCTGCCTTGCGCCTGTCGGACGTTGACCTCAACGCCCTGATCACCGCCATTCGTAGCGATCTCGCGCCGGACTACAAAGACCGGGAAATCGTCTGGGACATCGCCGATTTGCCAAAGGTGCACGCCGACCCCGCCTTCATCAACATGGCCTTGCAGAACCTGATCGCCAACGCCATCAAGTATACCCGCGGGCGAGCGCCGGCCCGAATCCAGATCAGTGCTGTGCAACACCCGACAGAAATCGAGATCTGCATTCGTGATAATGGCGTAGGATTCGATATGGCCTATGCCAACAAACTGTTCGGCGTGTTCCAGCGCCTGCACCGCATGGAAGACTTCGAAGGTACCGGCATCGGCCTGGCGAGTGTGCGACGCATCATCGAGCGCCACGATGGCCGGGTGTGGGCCGAAGGCCAGATCGACCACGGCGCTGCATTCCATTTCACCCTTCCACGTGACCCCTCGATTTATTGAGGCACCTGAAACCATGCTCAAGCCTATCCTGCTGGTCGAAGACAACCCCCGTGACCTGGAGCTGACACTTCTGGCCCTCGAGCGCAGCCAGTTGGCCAACGAAGTCATTGTCCTGCGCGATGGCGCCGATGCCCTTGACTACCTGCTGCGCCGTAATGCCTATGCCGGGCGCGACGATGGCAACCCGGCCGTCTTGTTGCTGGACCTGAAGCTGCCGAAGGTCGACGGCCTGGAAGTGCTCAAGGAAGTTCGCGCCACCGCGGAGCTGCGCAGCATTCCCACGGTGATGCTGACCTCCTCGCGGGAAGAGCCCGACCTGTTGCGTGCCTACGAACTCGGAGTCAACGCCTACGTGGTAAAACCGGTGGAGTTCAAGGAGTTCGTTGCCGCGATCTCCGACCTTGGCGTGTTCTGGGCCGTGCTCAACGAGCCACCTCCCGGATCACTGAGACTGAACCGCCGTGGCAACAATTGAGGCGAGCGCAACCATGCTGCCGACTCCGCTGAAACTGCTGATGGTCGAAGACAGCTCGATGGATGCCGAGCTGACCTTGGTGCGCCTTGAACGCAGTGGGCTACAGGTGCAATCGCAATTGGTCTTCAACCATACCGAGGCTGAACATGCCCTGCGCGAAAACGACTACGACCTGATTCTCTGCGATTGCGTGCTACCCGGCTCATCGGGCACCGAAGTGCTGGCCATCGCCCAGCGCCTGGCGCCGGATGTGCCGTTCATTTTCTTGTCTGGCATCTACGGTGAAGAGCATGCGGTGGAAATGATCCGCCTGGGTGCCACCGACTACGTGCTGAAGAAGAACCTGCCACTGCTGCCCAAGGCGGTTCGCCGGGCCATGACCGAAGTGCAGGAGCGCCAGCGTCGGCGTCGCGCCGAAGAAGCGCTGGCCGATGTCGAGGCACGGGCCCGCATCGCCATCAACGCGGCAGGCATGGGCACTTGGGATTATCGACCCCAGGAAGACGTGCTGCTGTGGGATGACCGTTGCAAGACCCTGTTCGGTCTGCCCACCGACACCGAGATGAACCTTGAGGTGTTCTACGCCGGCATCTACCCCGACGACCTGCAAATGGTCCGGGACGCCGTCAACCAGGCCCTTTGCACGGACAGCGACGGGCATTACAGGGTCGAATTCCGAATCGCCCTGCGCAACGGCATGGAGCCCCGCTGGTTGCTTAGTAGCGGCCAGAGCCAATGGGTCGATGGCCGGTGTGTACGCTTTTCTGGTGTGCTGCAGGACATCCACACCCAGCGCATGGCCACCCAGGCGCTCAAGCAACTCAATGAGATGCTCGGCGAGCGGGTGGAACGCCGCACTCGCGAGCGCGACCGCGCCTGGGAGCTGTCCCAGGACCTGTTGGCAGTGCTCAACAAGGACCTCACCCCCGTCGCGCTGAACCCAGCATGGGAGGCCAGCCTGGGGTTTTCCCGCGAGCGTCTGAGCCAGGTTTCGCTGTTGCATCTGCTTCCCGAGGCCGACCAGGAAACCCTGCTCACCGAGCTGGCGGCCCTGGCCCATGGTCGCACCAGTGCCCGCTTCGTCAGCCGCATCCAGCATGCTGGCGGACAGCAGCGCTGGTTGTCCTGGGTGGTGGTGCCTGAAGACACCCTGCTGTATGTGGTAGCCCGTGACATCACCAGCGAACGTGAGTCCGCGCTGGGTCTGGCAGAAGCCAACACCCGCTTGCGCGAACAGATCACCGAGCGTGAGCGCATCGAGGCCGCACTGCAGCAGATGCAGCGGCTGGAGGCGGTCGGCCAGCTCACCGCCGGGGTCGCCCATGACTTCAACAACCTGCTGACGGTGATTCTCACCGGCGCCTCCTTCCTCGAGCGCGACCTGGCCAAGGCCGACATGGATAAAGCCCGCTCTCGCCTGACCCACATCCGTGAAGCCGGGGAGCGTGGCGCCAAGCTGACTTCGCAGTTGCTGGCATTTTCTCGCCGTCAACGTCTGGAACCTGTCCCATTGAACCTCAACCAGACACTGGCCGGGCTGGAGGAACTGCTGCGCCGCACCCTGGGCGGCAATGTCGCGGTGCGCCTGGACCTGGACACCAACCTCTGGCAGGCGCTGACCGACCCGACCCAGACCGAGATGATCATCCTCAACCTGGCGATCAATGCCCGCGATGCCATGACCGACGGCGGCCAGTTGACGCTCTCGACCCGCAACACCCGGATCAAGGCACGTCCCCAACGTCCGGAAGACCCAGAGCCTGGCGAATACGTGATGCTGAGTATCCGCGACACCGGTTGCGGCATGAGTGAAGAGGTGCTGGCCAAGGTCTTCGAACCCTTCTTCACCACCAAGGACATCGGCAAGGGTTCTGGTCTGGGTCTGGCTCAGGTGTTCGGTTTCGCCAAGCAATCCGGCGGTGGCGTGCGCATCGACACCGAGCCAGGGCGCGGCACCCAGGTCGCGGTCTACCTGCCGGCGGTCAAGCAAGAAGTCGAGGCAAGGCCGATCGTGGCCAGCATCGCACCATCGGTCAGCGAGAGCGGCCGGGACCGAACCGTGCTGCTGGTGGATGATGACCATCTGGTACGCGACATGATCGGCGATGTGTTGCGCCAGTACGGCTATCAGGTGCGCCAAGCGCACAACGGAGAGCAGGCACTGGCACAACTGGACGAAGGCATCGACCTGCTGCTGACTGACTTCGCCATGCCTGAATTCAATGGTGCCCAGCTGGCCGTGGCCGTGCGTGAGCGCTTCCCGCGCCTGCCGGTGGTGTTCCTGACCGGCTATGCCGAACTGCAAGGCCTGGAGTTGCCGGGCAGCCTGGTGATCCAGAAACCGGTGCAGGCCGAGGAATTGGCGCGGATATTGAAGGAATTGCTCGGCATGCCAGGATAGGCATGATGCGCAGAAACGACTTTACCCAGCGCCGATCGACTCCGCACTGAGCTTTGAATGTTCTACGGGAAAAATGGCAGGGGCGGCTGGATTCGAACCAACGCATGGCAGGATCAAAACCTGCTGCCTTACCGCTTGGCGACGCCCCTGTATCGGAAGTAACGATCATTAACTTGATGTTACTTTGACAATTCCAAGTGAGTGACAACTGGGTTGTTGTCTTGGAATGCGCGGCACTTTAACAACATTATTCGTACCTGGGAAGCCCCTAGTGCAAAAAAAATTGCAGTAAAACAGCGAGTTAGTGTTTTTCGGTATTCGAACGCCAGCTACCGCACAAGCAAGTCGAGGGTAGCTGGATCGGCTTCCCCGGCATAAAACTGCAAAAGCGCCTGGTCGATCACGCTGTCATGCGGGTCGACCTGGGCGAACAGCGTGAGGCAGGAACGAAGCTTCAGATCGTCAGGCCGACCAAGGATCTGGCGAGCTGTCTTATCGGTGTGGGGCAGCAACGCATCGATGCATTGCAGCAAGCGGGCGCCCAGCAGCGGATGGTTCAGGTACGCCCGCGCTTCGGCCAAACCGGAAATCGCGTAGCGCTCGGCCATGGCGCTGTGCCCGAGGCCATCGAGCTGCGGAAAGATGAACCACATCCAGTGGCTGGTCTTGTGTCCAGCCACAAGTTCGCTCAGCACACGCGGGAACACCTGCTCCTGCGCGTCCACGAAGCGGGACAACTGAAAGTCATCGCTCATCTGGGCACCTCGCTTGCAATTGATGGGGGCTGCACCGCAACCCTGAGCGCTCAGCGATCCCCCTCAGCTCAATCCGATACATCGCCTGCAACGATGATTGCCTCCAAGTTTCTTTATTAGTCAAAATAGACGGCTTCCCGCAGACTGCACCCTGCCCTGCCATAGCCCAAGGAGGCTTCGTCTTGCCCGCCTGGATTCCGTCCCCTTTGCGTCAGCTCGGCCAGCGCCTGCGCGCCGGTATGTCCAATGACAGCGAGTTGCTTGCCTGGTTCGAAGACAAGGCCAGTACCCGTGGCTACCAGCTCAGCGAGGGGCAACGCAGGGTCATCCAGTGCATGTCCGAGCAACTGGCCCGACTGGCGCAAGGCCAGCCTCGCAGCCTGTACCTGCATGGTTCGGTGGGCCGTGGCAAAAGCTGGCTGCTCGACGGTTTCTTCCAGGCCGTGCCGGTGCAGGCCAAGCGGCGCCTGCATTTCCACGATTTCTTCGCCCGCTTGCACCAAGGCATGCATCGCCACAGGGCCCTGGATGACGCCCTGGGCGCGACGCTGGACGAGCTCCTGGGCGATTGCCGGGTACTGTGCTTCGACGAGTTCCATGTGCACGACATCGGCGACGCCATGCTGCTCACCCGCTTGTTCAGCGCCTTGTTCGAGCGCGAAATTTTCCTGCTGGTAACCTCCAACTATGCGCCGGAGGGCCTGCTGCCCAACCCGCTGTACCATGAACGTTTCCTGCCGGTGATCCGCCTGATCAACAGCCGAATGCAGGTGCTGGAAGTCAGTGGCGATACCGATTTTCGTAGCCTGCCGGCCAACCGCGAGCACCAGCGTTTCACCTACGGCAGTTTTGTATGGCCTGGCGATGCTGCACAACGCCGGCTGCTGAACGTGCCAGCGCTGCAACCGATCATGCTGGAGGTCAACAAACGCCCCCTGCGCGCGTTAGCCACAGCAGGCCGACAAGTGATGTTCGCGTTCGAGGACTTGTGCGAGCACGCCACAGCGGTCATCGACTACCTGGTGCTGACGCAACAGTACGATGAATGGATCATCGACCGGCTGGATGATTTGTCGGAGTGTTCATTGGCCGCGCAGCAACGCTTCGCCAACCTGGTGGATGTGCTGTATGACCAGGACAAGCAACTGACGGTCATCGGCCAGCGACCACTGGCCGACAGCCTCGGTGGCACGCTCGCCGACCTGATGCGCACGCGTAGCCGCCTGGGGCAGTTGCATCAAGTCGGACCGGATCGCGACTAGCTTCTTGTGTTGCGCTCGCTGACCCTACCGCGTGCAAGCCAGCTGCTGCTAGTGCACCGGTCACCCAAGGCCGACCCGGCACCCGGTCCATGTGGACGCGGCCCCGCGTCGCGAAAGAGCTGCGCAGAGCCCCAGCCATCGTGACACCGAAGCCAGGGCTCTGCGGCACGATAGCATCTAACCAGCCCGTGGCAAGTCGGCCAGCACTGCTTCGATCTCCCCCAGCACCGCTGGGTCATCCAGGGTCGACGGCGGCACATAGTCCTGGCCATCGGCGATCTTGCGCAGCACCGCCCGCAGGATTTTCCCTGAACGCGTCTTAGGCAAGCGCTTGACCAGGCGTACCCGGTTGAAGCACGCCAGCGCGCCAATCTCTTCACGCACACTGCCGACCAGCTCGACCAGCAGCTGCGACTCGGCAATGCCCTCCCCGTCCTTGAGCACCACCAGCGCCAACGGCACCTGGCCCTTGATCTCGTCATGCACGCCGATCACCGCGCATTCGGCCACTGCGGGATGTCGTGCCACCAGGTCCTCCATCTCGCCAGTGGACAGGCGATGCCCGGAGACATTGATCACATCATCGGTGCGCCCCATGATGTAGACGAAGCCGTCATCGTCCAGATAGCCGCCATCACCGGTGTGGTAATACCCCGGATAAGTCCGTAGGTAAGCCTGCAGGTAACGTTCGTGATCACCCCATAGCGTCTGGCTGCAACCCGGCGGCAGCGGCAATGCGATGACGATCGAGCCCTGATGATTCGGCCCAAGCAGGCGCCCTTCGTCATCCAGCACGCGGACGTTGTAGCCGGGTACCGCTCGGTTGCTGGATCCAGGCCGCGCCGCGCTGCCTTCCAGGCCCACGCAGGGGGCGGTCACCGGCCAGCCGGTTTCGGTCTGCCACCAGTGATCGTGCACTGGTTTTCCGCTGACCCGTTCCAGCCACTCGTGGGTACTGGAGTCGAGCTTCTCACCCGCCAGGAACAGGTGGCGCAGCGAACTCAGGTCATGACGACGGATCAGTTCTCCGTCCGGATCCTCCTTGCGGATCGCACGCATCGCCGTCGGCGCACAGAACAAGGCGTTGACCTTGTACGCCTCGACCACGCGCCAGTAGGCCGAAGCATCCGGCGTGCGAATCGGCTTGCCTTCATAGAACACCGTGGTGCAGCCATTCATCAGCGGGCCGTAGACGATCAGCGAATGGCCCACCACCCAACCCACGTCGGAGATGCCCCACCACACATCGCCAGCCTGCATGCCATAGATATGGCGCATGGCGTAGCACAAGGCGACCGCATTGCCACCGTTCTCGCGCACGATGCCCTTGGGCTTTCCAGTGGTTCCGGAGGTGTACATGATGTAAAGCGGGTCGCCGGCTTCCAGCTCCACCGGGGGCACCGGCTTGGCGTCGACAAGGGCCTGGTTCCAGTCAAGATCGCGCCTTGCCTGAAGCTCGGCACGCGCTTGCGGACGTTGCAGCACCAACACCTGCCTGGGCTGGTGCCTGGCCAGTTGCAAGGCACGATCGACCAGCGGCTTGTACTCGATCACCCGATCGAACTCCAATCCGCACGAGGCCGTGAGCAGTAACGTTGGCCGGGCATCGTCGATACGCAAGGCCAGTTCATTGGCGGCAAAGCCACCGAACACCACCGAGTGCACCGCGCCGATACGCGCACAGGCGAGCATGGCCATGGCCGCCTGCGGCACCATGGGCATGTAGATGATCACGCCGTCACCCTTGCCCACGCCCAGCTCACGCAGCAGTCCGGCCAGGCGTGCCACCTCATCGCGCAACTGGTTGTAGGTGAAGCTTTGCTTCACGCCGGTGACCGGCGAATCGTATATCAGCGCCAGTTGCTCGCCCCGGCCCTGCTCGATCTGATGGTCCAGGGCCAGGTAGCAACTGTTCAGGCGACCGTCGGCGAACCAGCGATGGGTGCCATCAGGGTTCTGTTGCAGGGTTAGGGAAGGCTTGCGGTGCCAGGCCAGCCGTTCGGCCTGTTCGGACCAAAAAGCAGCAGGGTCGGAAATGGAGTGGGTGTAGCTGTGCTGGTAAGTCATGGCGAAGGAAACCCGGTACTTGTTGTTATTGAAGGGCGGATACTGAGTATGGACCCGCGCGCCGGGGCCGCCATGGGACTAAAGTCACAACCGACCTGCAAATTTGCAGACAACGCAATTGCGCCCCATAACAGTGCAAAGCCTCTAGAATAGGCCGCCCCTTCAGTCACCGAGCAGCCCATGGATATCGATCAGGCCCGAACATTTCTGGAAATCGTGCGGTGCGGCAGTCTGGTGGCCGCTGCCGAACGCCTGTTCGTGTCGCAGACGGCCATAACCGCGAGGGTGCAGCGCCTGGAACGACAACTGGGCTGCCAACTGTTCGTGCGTAGCCGAACCGGTGCCAGCCTGACCAGCGACGGTGAAGCCTTCGTCAGCTACGCCAACCAACTGGTGCAGACCTGGGAGGCGGCGCGGCGCGACCTGCCGCTACCCGAAGGCTGCCAACAGGTGCTGCATATCGGTGCCGAGGTAAGTCTGGGCAACCCGATGCTGCTCGATTGGGTCAGCGCCCTGCACCGTGAGCTGCCCAGCCATGCCATCCACAGCGAGGTCAGCGACGGCGAGTCGTTGCTGCGCAAGGTTGAAATGGGCCTGCTCGACGCGGCCCTGGTGTACCAGCCGACCTACGGCCCAGGGCTGCAAGTGGAGCAATTGATGGAAGAGAAGCTGATCCGCGTGCGTCGCGTCGATCGGCCAGAGCCTTACATCTACATCGACTGGGGCGAAGCCTTCCGCCGCCAGCATGATGCCGCCCTGCCTGACTGCGCGCGCCCAGCCCTGAGTTTCAACCTGGGGCCGCTGGCCCTGCAGTTCATTCTCGACCAGGGTGGCAGCGGCTACTTCCGGACGCGCGTGGTCCAGGCCTACCTGGACAGCGGGGTGTTCGAGCGGGTGCCTCAGGCACCGGAGTTCACCTATCCGACATTCCTGGTGTACCCGCGCAAGCGTGACAGCGAAGCCCTGCAGCAGTCCTTCGCGCTGCTGCGCCGGCTGGTGGCTGCCGGCGCCAGCGATTGGTCACAACGCTGGGACCCGCTGATCTGAGCCGTTGAGAATCTGGCGCTTGAGGCCGGCGATCAGATCGGTCTGGGTGACCACCCCCACCAGACGCTCCCCCTCGAGCACTGGCAAGCAATGCAGGCCTTGCTCACACAGCAGTGGCAGCAGGCGCTCAAGAGGGTGTTGCCCGCTCACGCTGACCACACGACGGCTCATGACCTGAGCCATACGCACGGTTTTGCGACCGAACAGTCCCTGCCAACCGAACCGCCCGCGCTGCATGGCCGGGCCGACCAGGTCACTGAGGCTGACGATGCCCACCAGCTTGCCTCGCTCCAGTACGGGCAGGGTTTTCAAGTGGTGACTGGCCAACATGGCCCAGGCCTGCTCCAGGGTGGTGTCGGGTGTGGCGAACTGCACGTCACGGGACATCACCGAGGCGGCAGTGATACCACCAAGACTGCGCTGCAAGGCGTTTTGCTCGGTGGCGAGAATGATGCGTTGCAGTTCGTCGCGGGTGACGTCGACGAACTCGCCCAATTCGTCCAGTGCCTGGTCCAGGTCTTGGCTGCTGACGCCGACACGCTGGCTGGGCAGCGGGTCGTGCGTGTGGTGCGGTTCATTGCGCGGTGCTGCACCCTTGGGGTAGCGCACACCGGTCATGCGGTTGTAGATCACCGCCACCGTCACCAGGATCAAGGCATCGAGCAGCACCGGCTCAAGCAGATGATCCCCCAGGGCGGCCAATCCCGCGTCGGCCAGCACTGCGCTCACCGCCACGCCACCACCCGGTGGGTGCAGGCAACGCAGCAAGCACATCAACACCAACGACAGCCCCAGGGCGACGGCCGCTACCCACAGTTCGCTACCCAAGCCCTGGCGCATGGCCAGACCCACGGCACCCGCCAGGGCATAGCTGCCCACCACCGACCAGGGTTGGGCCAAGGGCCCGGAGTGCACGGCGAATACCAGTACCGCCGAGGCGGCCAAGGGCCCAAGCAAGTGCAAGGCAATCCCAGGGCCATAGGCCAGGCTGGTCAACCAACCGGCGAGGAACAGGCCAAGCAGTGCACCGAAGGCGGCGCGCAACCACTCTTGGGGAGGAATGTTCAAGGGAGCAGGCAACAGCCTGCTCAGACGGCTTTCAGAAGACGAGGCAGACATTCAGGTAATGGGGGTCATGTTTTTTGGGTTGAAAAGGAAGCCCAGCCGCAGCGGCCTGGGCCCTGGAAGCCATCCATGGAGAGATGGAAACTGCAGCGTTTCATTGTGCAGGGATGCCCAGGGGTTGGACCAATTCAAAAAAATGCGGCTGTACTGCAATTTTTTTGCAGTGCTGATACGGCCCCACGCTCGGCAAGCTGATACCTGCAGGCGCGTCAGCCGGTTATCAGCGCTGTCTTGCGTGGTAGTTCGAGGCGGACCCGCAACCCGCCCAGGGGGCTCTCCAGCAAGGCCAGTTGCCCGCCCCAGGCTTCGATGATGTCGCGCACGATCCCCAGCCCCAGGCCATGCCCGTCGACCTGCTCATCCAACCGCGAACCCCGCTCCAACACCTGCTGGCGCTGCCCTTCGGGAATCCCAGGGCCATCGTCGTCGATGCAGATCCGATACCCCTCAGGCGTCGGCGCAATCGACAGTCGGACTTCGCTGTCGGCCCATTTGCAGGCGTTGTCCAGCAAATTGCCCAGCAGCTCCAGCAAGTCCTCGCGGTCCCACGGCAACAGCAGCCCAGGCGGCACCTCATGCACGAGCGACAAACCCTCGCCATGGATCATGGCCAGCGTGCCGAGCAGCCCTGGCAGCTCGGCATCGCAATCGAACTGCGCACCCGGTAGTGCGTCCCCGGCCAGGCGCGCCCGGTTTAGCTCCCGGGCCAGACGCTGCTGGATCTGCTCGAGTTGTTCGCGCATCTGCGCCTGCACCTCGGGCAAATCCTTCAAGCGCTCGCTGGACGCCAAGGTGAGTAACACCGCTAGCGGCGTTTTCAAGGCATGCCCCAGATTGCCCAGGGCGTTGCGCGAACGGCGCAGGCTGTCCTCGGTGTGGCTCAGCAAGTGGTTGATCTGGTCGACCAGCGGCGCCAGCTCGGTGGGCACTTCAGCATCCAGCTGCGTACGTTGGCCCTGTTGCAGCTGGGCGATCTGTTGGCGTGCCCGCTCCAGCGGTCGCAGCGACCGGGTGACCGTGACCCGCTGCAACACCAGGATCAGCACCAGCGCCACCAGCCCAATGCCCAGGCCGATCTGCTGCATTCGCCGAAAGCCCTCGCGCACCGGGGAATAGTCCTGGGCCACGCTGATGGAGACGTCCTGTCCAAGGCGCCGATAATCCGCACGCAACGCCAGCAGTTGCTGGCCTTCTGGCCCTAGCGCATGGCTGTCCGACAGACCCGGCGCAGCGGGCTTGGGCATGTCCAGGTCCCACAGCGAGCGCGAGCGCCAGGTGCCTTGGTCGAAGTCGATACGAAAGTAGTAGCCGGAAAATGGCCGTTGGTAAGCAGCGGAAATACGTCGTTCATCGAGCTGCAAGCCGGACGGCCCGCGCACCATCGCCACCAGCAGGTTCTCGCTTTCTTTGCGCAGGCCCGCCTCCAGGTAGCGCTGCAGCCCCACCTCGAACAGCCACAGCGTCAACTGAGCGAGCGCCACGCCCACCACCACCAGTACCGCTACGAGGCCCAGACTCAGGCGCGCCTGGATCGACTTCACTCGGCGCTCCCGGCGTACAGGTACCCTTGGCCACGGCGGGTCTCGATCACACTGCGACCCAGTTTGCGCCGCAGATGATTGACGTGTACTTCCAGCACATTGGAATCGCGCTCGGTTTCACCGTCGTACAGATGCTCGGCCAAGTGGCTCTTGGACAGGATCTGCCGCGGGTGCAACATGAAGTAACGCAACAAGCGGAATTCCGCTGCGGTCAGCGGGATATCCACCCCATCGCGCTTCACACACTGCTGGCTCTCGTCCAGGTGCAGGCCGGCCGCTTCGAGCGTGGGCTGGTTGGCCAGGCCACGGGCACGACGCAACAGGGCCTGGATGCGCAGCTGTAATTCTTCAGGGTGGAACGGCTTGCTCAGGTAATCGTCGGCCCCAGCCTTCAGGCCCTCGATACGCTCGGCCCAGGAACCCCGGGCGGTTAGAATCAGCACAGGCGTGACCAGGCCAGCGGCACGCCATTGGCCCAGTACTTCAAGGCCCGGCAACCCTGGCAAGCCAAGGTCGAGAATGATCAGGTCGTAAGGCTCGCTTTGGCCTTGGTACACCGCGTCACGGCCATCGGCCAGCCAGTCCACGGCATAGCCTTGGCGTTGCAGGCTGGTGATCAGTTCATCGGCCAGCGGTACGTTGTCCTCGACAAGCAACAGGCGCATTCAGTCGTCTTCCTCGTCTTTGAGCAGGGCGCCGGAGGTGGCATCGAGCTTGATTTCACGCACCACGCCTTCGGTGGTCAAAAGCTCGACCTCGTACTCGTAGCGGTCGTCCTCTTCTTCCAGTTCGGCCTCCAGCAAACGCGCCCCGGGGTGACGCCCCAGGGCGGTTTCGAGCAGTCGCTCGAGCGGCAGGATGATGCCCTTCTGGCGCAGCTCCAGGGCTTCGTCCTGATCCAGATCCCGGGCAACGGCCAGGGAGCAGACGGCCAGCAGCGAAAGCGCCAGGTAACGCGCCGGCCGCGGTAACGCGATCATCAGTTGTCCCGCTCGTCCTTCAGCACTTCACCGGTCTTGGCATCCAGGTCGACATCCCATTCGACGTTCTGCGCATCACGCAGATCGACCTTGTAGATGTAACGGCCGTACTCGTTTTCCAGTTCGGAGTCGGTCACGGTAGCGCCTGGATGCTTGGCAACGGCAGCTGCCTTGAGTTCATCCAGCGACTTGATGGTCTTTTCGCTAACCAGCTTGACCACTTCGTCAGGCTGAACGTCCTTGGCGAAGGCGGCATTGGCGCCCAGGGCAAGGGCAGCGGCGGCGAACAGGGCAGTCAAGGTTTTCATCGTTTCTCTCCTTGGAGATGTTCAAGTTGTCTACGGGGTTAAGATTACCCAGCGGTCCTTAATTCAACCTGAAAACAGCTGGCGCCATGATAGCGCATGTTTCCCCTTGCGCCCCGCGGATGCAGAGCCGGTGTGGGAAAGCGCCGGACCTGCGAGCGATGGTTCTATAATGACCCGCTTGTTGCCAGCGAGAACCTCAATGAGCGCCATCCACATCAAGTACCCCGCCCTGACCTTCAAGGCCGGCACCCGTGCCCTGCGGCAGATCCGCGAACGTGGCTTGCAGGCGGCCGATGTCGGCGTGCTGCCCGGCGCCGCGGGTGGCCCGAAACCTCTGGGTATCCAGGGGCTGGACCTGGCATTGTTCGGCCAGTGGCTGCCCTCGGCGCCGCGCCAGCGGTCGCTGATCGGTGCGTCGATCGGCTCGTGGCGCTTCGCCAGTGCCTGCCTGGACGACCCGGTCGCGGGCCTGCGCCTGCTGGGCGAGCTGTACACCGAACAGGACTTCGCCAAGGGCGTCACCCCGGCCCAGATCAGCCGCAGTTGCCAGCGCATGCTCGATGACCTGCTGCAGGGGCGTGATGGCCAGATTCTCGCCAACCCGCATTACCGTCTGAATATCCTGGTGGTCAAAAGCCACGGCCAGCTCGCTTATGACCACCGTGGTCGATTGGGGATGGGGCTGTCGTCGGTCATCGCTGACAATCTGCTCGGGCGTTCGCGACTGGGTCGACACTTCGAGCGGGTGATCCTCCATGATGGCCGCGCCACACCCCCGCTCGATGCGCTCACCGACTTCCCATCACGCTGCCTGCCGCTCGACCTGGGCAACCTGCGCCATGCGCTGCTGGCCTCGGGCTCGATCCCGATGGTCATGGAGGGTGTACGCGACATCCCCGGCGCCGGAACCGGCACCTACCGCGACGGCGGCCTGCTCGACTACCATCTGGACCTGCCCTACCGCGGCGACGACCTGGTGCTTTACCCCCATTTCACCGACAAGGTGGTGCCCGGCTGGTTCGACAAGGTCCTGCCCTGGCGCAAGGGCGACCGCACGCGCCTGCAAAACGTACTGCTGATGACACCCTCGCCGCAGTACCTGGCAGCGCTGCCCTACGGCAAGCTGCCGGACCGTAACGACTTCAAGCGCTTCATGGGCGATGCGCCAAGCCGCAAGCGCTACTGGTACAAGGCCATCGCCGAAAGCCAGCGCCTGGGCGACGAACTGCTGGAGCTGATTGCCACCGGGCGGCTGCATGAACAGCTGCAAGCCTTGTAGCGGCCATGCTGGTAGACTGCGCGCATTATCGATTCACACAGAGTTATGACAGTCGTGGAAATCTTCAAAGAGTTTACGTTCGAATCGGCCCACCGCCTGCCCCACGTTCCTGCCGGGCACAAGTGCGGGCGCCTGCATGGTCACTCGTTCAAGGTCGGCCTGCACCTGACCGGCCCACTCGACCCGCACACCGGCTGGATCCGGGATTTCGCCGAGATCAAGGCGGTCTTCAAGCCGATCTACGAGCAACTGGATCATAACTACCTGAACGATATTCCAGGCCTGGAAAATCCGACCAGCGAAGTGATCGCAAAGTGGATCTGGGACCAGGTCAAGCCGCTGCTGCCAGAGCTGTCCAAGGTACGCATCCACGAAACCTGCACCAGCGGTTGCGAATATACCGGGGACTGACCTGGCGTCCCCTTCGCTGGCAAGCCAGCTCCTGCGGGACAAACGCGCCCCCTCGTAGGAACTGGCTTGCTGGCGATGTATCAGGCAGCTTCACTGCACGGCTTCAGCCCTGTCCGCCCTCTAGCGCATCACGCAGGAAACCTGGGGCGATGTACCGCTGGTAATGCGCCTCGGAAAGCAGAAAGAACTCCCGGTCGATGGCATCGCGCAACTGCGGCAGTTCCCAGTCGCGAAACTCCGGCAGCAACACCATCCCGTAGGCCTCGACGTCACGAATCATCCGCGCCCCACGCGCGATCAGCTGATACGCCCAGCAATATTCCGACTGCTGTTCGACGAAGCGAATCGAACGCTGCACCAGTTGCTGGCGCAGCAGGTGTTTGTCGAACACCTCCAGCTTGGCCATCATCACCTGCGCCAGCAGTTGCTCCAGACGCATCCAGACCGCGCGCTTCTGCTCGTCGTCGTAGCCGTTCCAGTGGATCACCTCATGGTGGAAACGCTTGCAGCCACGGCACACCGTGTCTCCGTAAACCGTGGAGCACAGGCCGACGCAAGGGGTCTTGATGGCGTGATTGGACATGGAAAAACAACGGCTTGGCGATGGAACACTGGCCCATGTTAGCCCTTTGTCTAACCAGGGTCACTCGTTAAAGTCACATTCGCCGCCTTACCTTCAGGCTTTTTTTGCCGTAGAATCATCCCGCCTTTTCAAGGCAACAATGTCCGTTGGAAGCTGTTTTCAAAGCGTCACGAGCACAGTTCATCCGGTAGAACGGCGTTGGCCCGGGCCATGTACCCACATGCCCGAGCCAGCCCTCATCAGCCTTCCGTTCTACAGGCGTAAAACTTTGAAAGCAGCTTCTGTAAGGATTCTCTGCGACTCTGGCTGGACGGCTCAAAAAGCCGTGCTCCGCGCATGGGTGCAGGGAATGCTGGATGAGCGTCCCGGACTCCCTTTAGGGACCACTGATGAGGGTAATAACTGTGCTTGAAGCCTACCGCAAACACATCGAAGAGCGTGCCGCCCTGGGTATCGTCCCCCAGCCGCTGAACGCCGAACAAACTGCAGGCCTGGTCGAGCTGCTGAAAAACCCGCCGGCCGGCGAAGAAGCCTTCCTCGTAGACCTGATCACCCACCGCGTTCCGCCAGGAGTCGACGAAGCTGCCTACGTCAAGGCCGCTTTCCTCTCCGCTGTCGCCAAGGGTGAAGCCAAGTCCCCACTGATCGACCGCAAGCACGCCACCGAGCTGCTGGGCACCATGCAGGGCGGCTACAACATCGAAACGCTGGTCACGCTGCTGGATGACGCCGAGCTGGGCGCCGTCGCGGCCGAACAGCTCAAGCACACCCTGCTGATGTTCGATGCCTTCCACGACGTGGCCGAAAAGGCCAAGGCCGGCAATGTTCACGCCAAGGCCGTCCTGGAATCCTGGGCTGCCGGCGAGTGGTTCACCTCCCGCCCGGCCATCGCCGAGAAGTACACCCTGACCGTGTTCAAGGTGCCTGGCGAAACCAACACCGACGACCTGTCCCCTGCTCCAGACGCCTGGTCTCGCCCTGACATCCCGCTGCACGCCCTGGCCATGCTGAAAATGGCCCGTGACGGCATCGAGCCGAAGCAGCCTGGTTCGGTCGGCCCGCTGGCCCAGATCGAAGCGGTCAAGGCCAAGGGCTACCCAGTTGCCTACGTCGGTGACGTGGTCGGTACCGGTTCTTCGCGTAAGTCCGCCACCAACTCGGTGCTGTGGTTCTTCGGCGACGACATCCCTTACGTGCCGAACAAGCGCGCAGGTGGCTTCTGCTTCGGCACCAAGATCGCCCCGATCTTCTACAACACCATGGAAGACGCCGGCGCCCTGCCGATCGAGTTCGACTGCACCAACCTGGCCATGGGCGACGTCATCGACGTTTACCCGTTCAAGGGTGAAGTACGCCGTCACGGTAGCGACGAGCTGGTCACCACCTTCGAACTGAAAACCGAAGTGCTGCTCGACGAAGTTCGTGCCGGTGGCCGTATTCCGCTGATCGTCGGCCGTGGCCTGACCGAGAAAGCCCGTGCCGAACTGGGCCTGGGTGCTTCGGACCTGTTCAAGAAGCCAGAACAGCCTGCCGATTCCGGCAAGGGCTTCACCCTGGCCCAGAAAATGGTCGGCCGCGCTTGCGGTCTGCCAGAAGGCCAAGGCGTACGCCCAGGTGCCTACTGCGAACCGAAGATGACCACCGTCGGCTCCCAGGACACCACTGGCCCGATGACCCGTGACGAGCTGAAAGACCTGGCATGCTTGGGCTTCTCCGCCGACCTGGTCATGCAGTCCTTCTGCCACACCGCGGCCTATCCGAAGCCGATCGACGTCACCACCCATCACACCCTGCCAGACTTCATCCGTACCCGTGGCGGCGTGTCGCTGCGCCCAGGCGACGGCATCATCCACAGCTGGCTGAACCGCATGCTGATGCCGGACACCGTCGGTACCGGTGGTGACTCGCACACCCGCTTCCCGATCGGCATCTCGTTCCCGGCCGGTTCCGGCCTGGTAGCCTTCGCTGCTGCTACCGGCGTCATGCCGCTGGACATGCCTGAGTCGGTACTGGTGCGCTTCAAGGGCAAACTGCAACCGGGCATCACCCTGCGTGACCTGGTTCACGCCATCCCTTACTACGCCATCCAGAAGGGTCTGCTGACCGTCGAGAAGAAGGGCAAGAAGAACATCTTCTCTGGCCGCATCCTCGAGATCGAAGGCCTGAACGACCTCACCGTCGAGCAAGCTTTCGAGCTGTCCGACGCCTCGGCCGAGCGTTCTGCCGCAGGTTGCACCATCAAGCTGCCAGAGAAGGCCATCGCCGAGTACCTGCAGTCCAACATCACCCTGCTGCGCTGGATGATCGGCGAAGGCTACGGCGACGCCCGTACCCTGGAGCGCCGTGCCCAGGCGATGGAAGCCTGGCTGGCCAAGCCTGAGCTGCTGTCGGCCGACGCCGATGCCGAATACGCCGAAATCATCGAAATCGACCTGGCCGAAGTCAAGGAGCCTGTGCTCTGCGCGCCGAACGACCCGGACGATGCCCGCCTGCTGTCCTCGGTACAAGGCGAGAAGATCGACGAAGTGTTCATCGGTTCGTGCATGACCAACATCGGTCACTTCCGCGCTGCCGGCAAGCTGCTGGACAAAGTCAAGGGCGGCATCCCGACCCGCCTCTGGCTGGCTCCGCCAACCAAGATGGATGCTCACCAGCTGACCGAAGAAGGCTACTACGGCATTTACGGCAAGGCTGGCGCGCGCATGGAAATGCCAGGCTGCTCGCTGTGCATGGGTAACCAGGCACGTGTGCAGACCGGTTCGACCGTGGTCTCCACCTCGACCCGTAACTTCCCGAACCGTCTGGGCGACGCCACCAACGTGTACCTGGCATCGGCCGAGCTGGCTGCTGTCGCTTCGATCATCGGCAAGCTGCCGACCGTCGAAGAGTACATGCAGTACGCCAAAGACATCGACAGCATGGCTGCCGACGTCTACCGCTACCTGAGCTTCGACCAGATCGCCGAGTTCCGCGAAGCGGCAGCCAACGCCAAGATCCCAGTGGTCCAGGCATAAGCTGAGTTGTAAGATGTAAAAAAAAAGCCCCGGTAGAAATACCGGGGCTTTCTTGTTTCAACCTGTGCCGACCTCTTCGCGGCTGAAGCCGCTCCTACAGGGACCGCACAGTTTTCGAGGGTTGTGCAGGACGACGAGCAACCTCAGATCACGAACAAATCGACAAACCGATGCACCGCCATCTGTTCCAGCTGCTGCTGGTCCTTGCACACCTGAAGAATCTCACCACACCGCTGCCGCGCAAAACGCGTCGCCAGGTTCTCCCTGAACTTGGCCTCCAGCAACGCAATGCCCTCCCCGCGCCGCCGCCGATGCCCGATCGGGTATTCCACCACTACCTGTTCGGTACTGGTGCCATCCTTGAAGAACACCTGCACGGCGTTGGCGATCGAGCGCTTGTCCGCTTCCAGGTATTCGCGGCTGAAGCGAGGGTCTTCCACTACCTCCATTTTTTCGCGCAAGCGGTCGATGCTCGGGTGGTTGGCGTGGAAAGCATCCTCGTAATGCTCGGCCACCAGATGGCCGAAGATCAGCGGCACCGCCACCATGTACTGCAAACAGTGGTCGCGGTCGGCGGCATTGGCCAGCGGCCCGCTCTTGGAGATGATACGGATCGCCGACTCCTGGGTAGTGATGACGATTCGGTCGACTTCGTGCAGGCGGTTACGCACGAGGGGATGCAGGATCACGGCTGCCTCACAGGCGGTCTGGGCGTGGAACTCGGCGGGGAAACTGACCTTGAACAGCACATTTTCCATCACGTAGCTGCCCAATGCCTGAGGCACGCGCAACGCCTGCTGGCCGGCAGGCTTGAGCGCCAGGTCCTTGTTGGTATGGCTGAACAGCACGTCGTAGAACCCCCACTGCGGCGCAGTGAGCACCCCTGGTACACCCATCTCGCCGCGCAAGGCGATATCGGCCAGGCGCACGCCCCGACTGGACGCATCCCCGGCAGCCCAAGACTTGCGCGAACCGGCGTTGGGTGCATGACGGTAGGTGCGCAGTGCCTGACCATCGACGAAAGCATGGGACAACGCACTCAGCATCTGCTCGCGGTTGGCCCCCATCAGCCTGGCGCACACAGCTGTAGAAGCCACCTTGACCAGAATCACGTGATCGAGGCCAACGCGGTTGAAGGCGTTTTCCAGCGCCAGTACACCCTGGATCTCATGGGCCATGACCATGGCTTCGAGCACATCACGCATCAACAACGGTCGCTCGCCCGTGGCCACGCGCTTTTGCGACAGATGATCGGCGACTGCCAGAATACCGCCGAGGTTGTCAGAGGGATGCGCCCATTCGGCGGCCAGCCAAGTGTCGTTGTAGTCCAGCCAGCGGATGGTACAGCCGATGTCCCAGGCGGCCTTCACCGGGTCAAGGCGATAGCTGGTGCCGGGCACGCGCGCGCCATTGGGTACCACGGTGCCCTCGACCAGCGGGCCGAGGTGCTTGGTGCATTCAGGGAAGCGCAAGGCAAGCAAGCCGCAACCCAGCGTGTCCATCAGGCAGTTGCGCGCGGTATCCAGGGCCTCGGGTGAATCGACCCGGTAGGTCAGGACATAGTCGGCGAGGGTTTGCAGCACGCCGTCATAATCGGGGCGCTCGTTCAGATCCACGTTGGCGCTCATTTGCAGCTCCTGTGAATTCGGGGCCGCAGGGCGGCCCTACTCATTCAAAGCCAAGCGCCGGTGGTGCGTCAGAAACTATCGCCAGGCACCCTCACCCAGCCTTCCATCAGCACGCGAGCACTACGGCTCATGATTGCCTTGGTCACCGTCCACTCGCCGCCCACCTGTCGCGCCTCGGCCCCGACGCGCAATGTGCCCGAGGGATGACCGAAACGCACGGCACTGCGTTCGCCCCCGCCTGCGGCGAGGTTGACCAAGGTGCCCGGAATGGCGGCAGCGGTGCCGATTGCCACGGCTGCAGTACCCATCATCGCATGGTGCAGCTTGCCCATCGACAACGCACGCACCAGCAGGTCGACATCGCCGGCCGCGACCGTCTTGCCACTGGACGCAGTGTAGGTGGTTGGTGGCGCGACGAAGGCGACTTTCGGCGTGTGCTGACGCCCGGCAGCCTGATCGACGTTGTCGATCAACCCCATGCGCACTGCGCCATGGGCGCGAATGGTCTCGAAGCGCAGCAAGGCCTGCGGGTCACCGTTGATGGCATCCTGCAGTTCGGTGCCGGTATAACCGATATCGGCCGCGTTGACGAAAATGGTCGGGATACCGGCATTGATCAGCGTCGCCTTGAAGGTACCGACATCCGGCACCTCCAGGTCGTCCACCAGGTTGCCAGTGGGGAACATCGCACCACCGTCGCCATCCTCGTCAGCTGCCGGATCGAGGAACTCCAGCTGCACCTCGGCCGCCGGGAATGTTACGCCATCCAACTCGAAATCACCGGTTTCCTGCACTTCACCTTCGGTGATCGGTACATGGGCGATGATGGTCTTGCCGATATTCGCCTGCCAGATACGCACGGTGGCGATGCCGTTGCGCGGGATGCGCGCTGGGTCGACCAGGCCGCTGCTGATGGCGAACGCACCAACGGCCGCGGACAGGTTGCCGCAGTTGCCGCTCCAGTCAACGAAGGCCTTGTCGATCGACACCTGGCCGAACAGGTAATCGACATCGTGCTCCGGCTTGATGCTGGGCGAAAGAATGACGGTCTTGCTGGTGCTGGAGGTCGCGCCCCCCATGCCGTCGATCTGCTTGCCGTAAGGATCGGGGCTGCCAATGACCCGCAGCAACAATGCGTCGCGGGCCGGGCCGGGAATCTGGGCTTGCTCGGGCAGGTCTTGCAGGCGGAAGAACACGCCTTTGCTGGTGCCACCACGGATGTAGGTGGCGGGGATCTTCACTTGCGGTACATGGGCCATGTTCAATTCCTGTCTCGCACAGCCCTTGTGGGCGCGGGGCTTGCCCGCGCCCACAAGGGACCGCGCTGCTCCTGATTAGGCGGTCGCTTCGAGGAAGTCCTGGGCAAAGCGCTGCAGCACCCCGCCGGCCTCGTAGATCGATACCTCCTCGGCGGTATCCAAGCGGCAAGTCACCGGCACCTCGACGCGCTCGCCATTCTTGCGCGTCACCACCAGCGTCAGGGTTGCACGCGGCTTGCGCTCGCCCAGCACGTCATAGGTCTCACTGCCGTCCAGCGCCAGGGTCTTGCGATCGGTGCCTGCCTTGAATTCAAGCGGCAACACGCCCATGCCCACCAGGTTGGTCCGGTGAATGCGCTCGAAACCTTCGGCGACAATGGCCTCGACACCCGCCAGGCGTACGCCCTTGGCCGCCCAGTCGCGAGATGAACCTTGGCCATAGTCGGCCCCGGCAACGATGATCAGCGGCTGTTTACGCTCCATGTAGGTCTCGATCGCCTCCCACATCCGGGTGACCTTGCCTTCCGGCTCGATGCGCGCCAGCGATCCCTGCCTGACACTGCCGTCTTCCTTGCGCACCATCTCGTTGAACAGCTTGGGGTTGGCAAAGGTGGCACGTTGCGCGGTGAGGTGGTCGCCACGATGGGTGGCGTAGGAGTTGAAGTCCTCCTCCGGCAGGCCCATCTTCGCCAGGTACTCGCCCGCCGCGCTGTCGAGCAGGATGGCGTTGGAGGGCGAAAGATGGTCGGTGGTAATGTTGTCCGGCAGCACCGCCAGTGGGCGCATGCCACGCAAGGTGCGCTCACCCGCCAGGGCGCCTTCCCAGTAGGGTGGACGACGAATGTAGGTACTCATCGGGCGCCATTCGTACAGCGGTGCCACCTTCGGCCCACGGTCTTCCTCGATGGCGAACATCGGAATGTAGACCTTGCGGAACTGCTCCGGCTTGACCGCCGCACGCACCACCGCGTCGATCTCTTCATCGCTCGGCCAGATGTCCTTGAGGCGAATCTCCTTGCCGTCGACCACACCCAGCACATCTTTCTCGATGTCGAAGCGGATGGTGCCGGCGATGGCATAGGCCACCACCAAAGGCGGCGAGGCCAGGAAAGCCTGCTTGGCGTAGGGGTGGATCCGCCCGTCGAAGTTACGGTTGCCCGACAGCACGGCGGTGGCGTACAGGTCGCGGTCGATGATCTCTTGCTGGATCACAGGGTCCAGCGCGCCGGACATGCCGTTGCAGGTGGTGCAGGCAAAGGCGACGATACCAAAGCCCAGTTGTTCCAGTTCCTTCTCCAGACCCGCTTCTTCCAGGTACAGCTGAACAGCTTTGGAGCCCGGGGCAAGCGACGACTTGACCCAGGGTTTACGCATCAGGCCGAGTTTGTTGGCGTTGCGCGCCAAGAGGCCTGCGGCGATCACGTTGCGCGGGTTGCTGGTGTTGGTGCAACTGGTGATGGCGGCAATGATCACCGCGCCGTCCGGCATCTGGCCCGGGACTTCCTCCCAGGCTCCGGCGATACCCTTGGCCGCCAGGTCGCTGGTGGCCACGCGGGCATGCGGGTTGGACGGCCCTGCCATGTTGCGCACGACACTCGACAGATCGAAGCGCAGCACGCGCTCGTACTCGGCCTTGGCCAGTGCGTCGGCCCACAGGCCGGTCGCCTTGGCATAGGTCTCCACCAGCTTGACCTGCTGTTCTTCGCGACCGGTCAGTTTGAGGTAGTCGATGGTCTGCTGGTCGATGGCGAACATCGCGGCAGTAGCGCCGTACTCCGGGGCCATGTTGGAGATGGTGGCACGGTCGCCCAGGGTCAGGGCGCGGGCACCTTCACCGTAGAACTCGAGGTAAGCACCCACCACCTTCTGCTTGCGCAAGAATTCGGTCAAGGCCAGGACCAGGTCGGTGGCGGTGATGTTCGGCGCCAACTTGCCGCTCAGCTCGACACCGACAATCTCCGGCAGGCGCATCCAGGAGGCGCGGCCAAGCATGACGTTCTCGGCCTCAAGGCCACCCACACCGATGGCGATCACACCCAGGGCATCGACATGAGGTGTGTGGCTGTCGGTACCGACACAGGTGTCCGGGTAGGCCACGCCACGGTCGTTGTGGATGACCGGCGACATCTTCTCCAGGTTGATCTGGTGCATGATGCCGTTGCCCGGCTGGATCACATCGACGTTCTTGAACGCCTTCTTGGTCCAGTTGATGAAGTGGAAGCGGTCTTCGTTGCGGCGGTCTTCGATGGCGCGGTTCTTCTCGAACGCCTGCGGGTCGAAACCACCGCACTCGACGGCCAGGGAGTGGTCGACGATCAACTGCACCGGCACTACCGGGTTGACCTGTGCCGGATCACCGCCTTTGTCGGCGATGGCATCGCGCAACCCGGCCAGGTCGACCAACGCGGTCTGGCCGAGGATGTCGTGGCACACGACACGGGCCGGGAACCAGGGAAAGTCGAGGTCGCGCTTGCGCTCGATCAACTGCCCCAGCGAAGCGTCGAGGGTGGCCGGGTCGCAGCGGCGCACCAGGTTTTCGGCGAGAACGCGGGATGTGTAAGGCAGGCCATCGTAGGCGCCGGGCTTGATCGCCTCGACCGCCGCGCGGGCATCGAAGTAGTCCAGGTCGGTGCCTGGCAGGTGCTTGCGAAATGCAGTGTTCATATCGTTATCAGGCTCGGTCACGGTGTTCGGGGCAGGTGCGGCGTGGACCTCCAGAGGCGCAGTGCGCCCCCGGCGTCTTCCACGATCAGCGCTGGTCGATCGGCACGAACTGGCGCTGCTCGACGCCGACATACTCGGCGCTCGGACGGATGATGCGGTTGTTGGCACGCTGCTCGAAGACATGCGCCGCCCAGCCAGTCAGGCGCGAGCAGACGAAAATCGGGGTGAACAGCTTGGTCGGGATACCCATGAAGTGATACGCCGAGGCATGGTAGAAGTCGGCGTTGGGGAACAGGCGCTTCTGCTCCCACATGGTCTTGTCGATGGCCTCGGAAACCGGGTACAGCACTGTGTCGCCCACCTCGTCGGCCAACTGCTTCGACCAGCCCTTGATCACCTCGTTGCGTGGATCGGACTCTTTATAGATGGCATGGCCGAAGCCCATGATCTTGTCTTTGCGCTCGAGCATGGCGAGCAGCTCGGTCACGGCTTCCTGCGGGCTCTGGAAGCGCTCGATCAGCTCCATCGCCGCCTCGTTGGCGCCGCCATGCAGCGGGCCGCGCAACGAACCGATGGCCGCGGTGATGCACGAATACAGGTCCGACAGGGTCGAGGCGCAAACTCGAGCGGTGAACGTCGAGGCATTGAACTCGTGCTCGGCGTAGAGAATCAGCGAGACGTTCATGACCTTGACGTGCAGCTCGCTTGGCTTCTTGCCGTGTAGCAGGTGCAGGAAGTGCCCCCCCAAGGTGTCTTCGTCGCTGGTGCAGTCGATACGCACACCGTGATGGGTGAAGCGGTACCAGTAGCACATGATCGCGGGGAACACCGCCAACAGGCGGTCGGTCTTCTCGCGCTGGGCCTCGAAGGTCAGTTCGGGCTCCAGGGTGCCGAGCACCGAGCAACCGGTGCGCATCACGTCCATGGGGTGGGCATCACGCGGGATGCGCTCCAGGACTTCCTTCAGCGCTTGCGGCAGTTCGCGCAGGCCCTTGAGCTTGCGCTTGTAGTCGGCCAGTTCAGCCTTGCTCGGCAGCTCGCCGTACAGCAGCAGGTAGGCGACTTCCTCGAACTCGGCGCCGGCGGCCAGGTCACGGACGTCGTAACCGCGGTAGGTCAGCCCGGCACCGGCCTGGCCAACTGTCGACAATGCAGTCTGGCCGGCTACCTGGCCACGCAGGCCTGCGCCACTGAGTACTTTTGCTTCGGCCATGGTTTTTCTCCTTTCTTGAAATTGTTATTGAAGCGGTCTGGCTAATTTCTCAGGTCACTCTGCTGCCCCGTCGCGCCTACCGGTTCGGCGCGGGCACAGGCTCAACCTTTCTTCTGGGCGAACAATGCATCGAGGCTCTGCTCGAAGGCGTGGTAACCAATGGCATCGTAGAGCTCCATGCGGGTTTGCATGGTGTCGATCACGTTCTTCTGGGTCCCGTCACGGCGCAACGCGGTGTAAACGTTCTCGGCGGCCTTGTTCATGGCACGGAACGCCGACAGCGGGTACAGCACCAGCGACACGTCGACCGAGGCCAGCTCTTCGGTGGTGTAAAGCGGCGTGGCGCCGAATTCGGTGATGTTGGCCAGAATCGGCGCCTTCACTCGATCGGCGAAGGTCTTGTACATCGACAGCTCGGTGATGGCTTCCGGGAAAATCATGTCGGCGCCCGCCTCGATGCAGGCCTCGGCGCGCTCCAGCGCAGCGTTCAGGCCTTCAACGGCCAGGGCGTCGGTACGTGCCATGATCACGAAGCTGTCATCGGTGCGGGCGTCCACCGCAGCCTTGATGCGGTCGACCATCTCCTGCTGGCTGACAATCTCTTTGTTCGGACGGTGCCCGCAACGCTTGGCGCCCACTTGGTCTTCGATATGAATGGCCGCGGCGCCGAACTTGATCATCGAGCGCACGGTACGCGCCACGTTGAAGGCTGAAGCGCCAAAGCCGGTGTCGACATCCACCAGCAGCGGCAGATCGCAGACGTCGGTGATACGCCGCACATCGGTCAACACGTCATCCAGCCCGGTGATGCCCAGGTCCGGCAGGCCCAGAGAACCTGCAGCAACACCGCCACCAGACAGGTAGATGGCCTTGAAACCGGCACGCTTGGCCAGCAGGGCATGGTTGGCGTTGATGGTCCCGACCACCTGCAGCGGATGTTCGGCGGCAACGGCGTCGCGAAAACGCTGACCGGGGGTGCTCTTCACAGTCATGACTCACCTCGTGGGCTGTTGTTGTTGGCGTCCAGGTAGTGACGCTCGATGTTGCGTTTGGACGCGCCGATGTGACGGCGCATCAGGAGTTCGGCCAGTTCGCCGTCTCGGTCGGCGATGGCGTCGAGAATGCGGTGGTGCTCGGCGAAGGCCTGGCGCGGCCGGTTGGGCGTAGCGGAAAACTGGATGCGGTACATGCGCACCAGTTGGTACAGCTCGCCGCACAGCATCTTCACCAGGGTCTGGTTGCCGCTGCCCTGGATGATCCGGTAATGGAAGTCGTAGTCGCCTTCCTGCTGGTAATAGCCCTGCCCCGCCTGAAACGCGGCGTCACGCTCGTGGGTGTCGAGCACCCGACGCAGCTCTTCGATGTCGGCCCGGCTCATGCGCTCGGCGGCCAGGCGACAGGCCATGCCTTCCAGGGATTCGCGAATTTCGTAAAGCTCGATCAGTTCGGCATGACTGAGCGAAACCACCCGCGCCCCCACGTGCGGCACACGCACCAGCAGGCGCTGGCCTTCCAGACGGTGGATGGCCTCGCGCAGCGGACCGCGGCTGATGCCATAGGTACGCGCCAGTTCAGGCTCGGAGATCTTGCTGCCAGGGGCGATCTCGCCCTTGACGATCGCGGCCTGGATACGGCGGAAGACGTTCTCGGACAAGGTTTCCGTTTCGTCGCTCACTGCCGGGCTGTCGATGGAAAGGTCCAGCATATTGTTGACACCTTGCTAGTCACTTCGCCAGAAACTAGCGAATCAGGCGCAAGCAGTCAAAGACAAAATGAATATTGTCGACAATCGTCTAAGAACGAACTTACCCAAGCCCAGTGCTGTCTGATTGCGACGCGCTGGCGTCAAGACATCGTCGTGATAGAATGCCGCGCCTCCAACGGAGTATGGATTGCGTGTCTGTCATCCATTCATGTTGTTGACAGATGAACGAGGAAGCTTGCGCCGTAGTTGCCAGTCGCCTTACACCGAACCCTGCACAGCACCGCGCCAGGACTATGAGACTTACACCCGTTTTATTGCTGTCATGCCTCACCCTGTTGCCGGCCCTTGGCCAGGCGGCAGGCAAGACCGTGTATGGTCTGAACGAATACGCCCGCCTGGGCGACCTCGACCTGGAAGTGGCCGCCAAGCTCGACACCGGCGCCAAGACCGCATCCTTGAGCGCGCGCGACATCAAGCGCTTCAAGCGAAATGGCGAAAGCTGGGTGCGTTTCTACCTGGCCATCGATGCCGCCCACTCGCACCCGATCGAGCGCCCCCTGGCCCGCGTCAGCAAGATCAAGCGCCGTGCCGGCGACTATGATGCAGACTCCGGCAAGGCCTACACGGCCCGCCCGGTCATCGAACTCGAAATCTGCATGGGCCAGACCCTTCGCACCATCGAAGTCAACCTCACCGACCGCAGCGCCTTCCAGTTCCCGCTGCTGATCGGCTCCGAGGCGCTCAAGCACTTCGACGCACTGGTCGACCCAAGCCTTAAATACGCGGCCGGCAAACCTGCCTGTGCCACCGAAGCTCCTAAAGCAGAGTAATCCCGATGCGCTCTCTTACCCTCCATTTGAAAGTCCTGATCACCGTGCTGGTGCTGCTGGGCGTGGCGGTCACGGCTTATCAGATCTTCTTCCTCGGCATACCGGTGACCGAGGACGAAACCGATGACCTCTGGAACATCGACGCCAAGGTCGAGTTCGTGGCCAGCGCCAAGGACCCGGTCAAGGTCCAGATGTTCGTGCCGCCGCTGAACCGCGACTACGTCAGCCTCAATGAAAGCTTCATTTCCAACAACTATGGGGTGAGCGTCAACCGGGCCGATGGCAACCGCAAGGTCACCTGGTCGGCCCGCCGCGCCAGTGGCAACCAGACGCTCTACTACCGCCTGGTGCTGACCAAGCGCTATAGCAAAGAGAAAACCACGGTAAAAGGCCCTACCTTCCGTGACAGCCTGGCCGTCGAGGGCCCTGAGAAGATCGCCGCCGAAGCCCTGATGGCGCCGATCCGCCAGCACTCGGCCGACGTCGAGACCTTCGTCAGCGAGACCATCAAACGGGTCAACAACCTCAACGACGACAACGTCAAGTTGCTGCTTGCCGGCGACACCTCGGCGATGAAGAAAGCCCAGGTCATCGACCTGCTGCTGTCGATCGCCCACGTGCCGATCGAAAAGGTACACACCATCCGCCTGGTCGCCGATACCCCGCAAACTCCTGAGTTGTGGCTGCGCAGCTTCAACGGCACCGACTGGCTGTACTTCAATCCGGACACCGGTGAGCAGGGCCTGCCCAGCGACCGTCTGCTGTGGTGGACCGGCGATGACAACCTGATCACCGTCGATGGCGGCAAGAAAGCCAACGTCACCTTCAGCATGAACAACAGCGAGATGAACGCCATCCGCCTGGCCAAGCTGACCGACGAGAACACCGACGCCGACTTCCTCGAATACTCGCTCTACGGCCTGCCGCTGCAGACCCAGCAGACCTTCATGATCATGGTGATGATTCCGATCGGTGTGCTGGTGATCCTGGTGCTGCGCAACCTGATCGGCATCCAGACCCTGGGCACCTTCACCCCAGTGCTGATCGCCCTGGCCTTCCGGGAGACCCAGCTGGGCTTCGGTATCATCCTGTTCACGGTGATTACCGCCCTGGGCCTGTCGCTGCGCTCGTACCTCGAACACCTCAAGCTGCAGATGCTGCCGCGCCTGTCGGTGGTACTGACCTTCGTGGTGGTGCTGATTGCCGCCATCAGCCTGTTCAGCCACAAGCTGGGCCTGGAACGCGGCCTGTCGGTCGCCCTGTTCCCGATGGTGATCCTGACCATGACCATCGAGCGCCTGTCGATCACCTGGGAAGAGCGTGGCGGCGGCCATGCCATGAAAGTCGCCATCGGCACTCTGTTCGCGGCCTCGCTCGCGCACCTGCTGATGACCGTGCCTGAGTTGGTGTACTTCGTCTTCACCTTCCCGGCGGTACTGCTGATCCTGGTGGGCTTCATGCTGGCGATGGGTCGCTACCGCGGCTACCGCCTGACCGAGCTCGTGCGCTTCAAGGCTTTCCTGAAGAAGGCTGACGCCTGATGTTCGGCCTGATCAAGACCTGGAAAGCCCTGGAGGCCCGGGGCATCATGGGTATCAACCGGCGCAACGCGGACTACGTGTTGAAGTACAACAAGCGCCACCTGTACCCGATCGTCGACGACAAGATCATCACCAAGGAACGTGCCTTGGCCGCCGGCATCCATGTGCCGGAAATGTACGGCATCATCGAAACCGAAAAAGAAATCGAGAAGCTCGACCAGATCATCGGCGAGCGCAACGATTTCGTCATCAAGCCGGCGCAAGGCGCCGGCGGTGACGGCATCCTGGTGATTGCCGACCGTTTCGAGGACAACTACCGCACGGTCTCGGGCAAGATCATCAGCCATGAGGAAATCGAACACCAGATTTCCAGCATCCTGACCGGCCTGTACTCGCTAGGTGGCCACCGCGACCGCGCGCTGATCGAGTACCGGGTGACCCCGGACCAGATCTTCAAAAGCATCAGCTACGAAGGCGTGCCGGACATTCGCATCATCGTGTTGATGGGCTACCCGGTGATGGCCATGCTGCGCTTGCCGACCCGCCAGTCCGGCGGCAAGGCCAACCTGCACCAGGGCGCCATCGGTGTAGGCGTGGACCTGGCCACCGGCATGACCCTGCGCGGCACCTGGCTGAACCGGATCATCAGCAAGCACCCCGATACCACCAACGCGGTAGACGGCGTGCAGTTGCCGAACTGGGACGGTTTCATGAAGCTGGCCGCCAGTTGCTATGAACTGTGCGGCCTGGGCTACATCGGCGTAGACATGGTGCTGGACCAGGACAAGGGGCCGTTGATTCTCGAACTCAACGCCCGCCCTGGCCTGAACATCCAGATCGCCAACGACTGCGGCCTGACCCAGCGCACCCACGCCATCGAGGCGCACCTGGAAGCGCTGGCCAAGAATGGCGAAACCGAAGATGCCGAGCAGCGCGTGCGCGTTGCCCAAGGGCTGTTCGGGCACGTTCATCAGCGTTGACGGCACCAGCCAATCGCCGGCAAGCAGGCTCCCACAGCGCTCCGCGATCGTCGCGGTGCCTGTCGGAACCGGCTTGCCGGCGATGCGGCCGCGACACGCCACACAAATGCCGCACCAACGCTAGGCGCATACCCCACTCAGGTCTACAATCGCCCTCCTCGCTTTGTCATCGCCGTCCATCCTGATGCCGACCTGTACGCTACATCCCCTACCCTATCAGCCCGACCCCGCAGCCTATTTCGCACGTCTGCGACAGGCGCCCGGTGCCATCCTGCTCGATAGCGCCCGCCCCGGTGCCGAACGCGGTCGCTTTGACCTGATCAGTGCCTGGCCCATGCAGCACCTGCAAGCACACCCTGACGAGACGGGACGCGCCTTCCTGCAGCGCCTGCGTGCCGGACTGGCACGACTGGGTCGGGCCGAGTTGCCCCAAGGTGTCGAACTGCCGTTCGCCGGCGGCCTGATCGGTTACCTGAGCTACGACTTTGGCCGTCGCCTGGAGCACCTGCCCGCCAAGGCCCGCGACGACCTGGGCCTACCCGATGCCCAATTGGGCCTGTACGCCTGGGCACTGGTCACCGACCACCAGCTTGGCACCAGCCAACTGGTCCTGCACCCGAGCCTGGCGCCTGGCGAGCGGGACCGGCTGATGGACCTGTTCCAAGCCCCTGCCGGCATCGAGCACCCCGAATTCAAGCTGCTCGCCCCAATGGCCGGCGATCTGACCCCAGTGCAATACAAAGCTGCCTTCGACCAGGTCCAGCAGTACATTCAGGCTGGCGATTGCTATCAGATCAACCTGACCCAACGGTTCCGTGCACCCTGCCAGGGTGATCCATGGCGCGCCTATCAAGCCTTGCGCAAAGCCTGTCCAACGCCTTTCTCCGGTTTCCAGCAACTGGCCGACGGCAGCGCATTGCTCAGCTTCTCTCCGGAGCGCTTCATCCGGGTCAGCCAAGGACTGGTCGAAACGCGGCCAATCAAGGGCACCCGCCCGCGCTCTGCCGACCCGGCCGAAGATTTGCGCAACGCCGAAGAGCTGCGTCACAGCCCCAAGGACCGCTCGGAAAACCTCATGATCGTCGACCTGCTGCGCAATGACCTGGGCCGCACCTGCCAGATCGGCTCGGTAAACGTGCCCGAGCTGTTCAGCCTGGAGAGCTACCCCAACGTCCACCATCTGGTCAGCAGCATCACCGGCCGCCTGGCCGACGACAAAGATGCCCTGGACCTGATTGGCGACAGCTTCCCCGGCGGCTCGATCACCGGCGCACCGAAGATCCGCGCCATGCAGATCATCGACGAACTCGAACCCACCCGCCGCGCCCTGTATTGCGGCTCACTGCTGTATGTGGACGTGCGCGGCGAAATGGACAGCTCCATCGCCATTCGCAGCTTGCTGATCAAGGACGGCCAAGCCTGTTGCTGGGGCGGCGGCGCCGTCGTGGCGGATTCGAACTGGCAGTCGGAGTACGAAGAGTCGATCGCCAAGGTGCGGGTACTGATGCAGACCCTGCAAGGGATGTAATTGTGCGTGCGCTTTCGCCCATCAGCGACGTGACCAGGACGGCTGTCACGCAGGACGTCTGCCCCGCCGTTTTTTGTTACCATCACATCACTACGAGCGCACAGCGCCACAGCCAAGATGGAAACCGCCTGATGAGCCAACCCTTCGACGTCGCCGCCCTGGCCGCGACCTATGCCAACAAGTCCCCCCAGGACATCCTTAAGCTTGCCTTCGAACACTTTGGCGACGACTTGTGGATCTCCTTCAGCGGCGCCGAGGACGTGGTCCTGGTCGACATGGCCTGGAAGCTGAACAAGCAGGTCAAGGTGTTCAGCCTCGACACCGGCCGCTTGCACCCGGAAACCTATCGCTTCATCGACCAGGTACGTGAACAGTACAACCTGCCGATCGAGATTCTCAGCCCAGACCGCGCCAAACTGGATCCGTTCGTCAAGGAAAAAGGTCTGTTCAGCTTCTACAAGGACGGCCATGGCGAGTGCTGCGGCATCCGCAAGATCGAACCGCTGCGACGCAAGCTGACCACAGTGAGCGCCTGGGCCACCGGCCAGCGTCGCGACCAGAGCCCCGGCACCCGCAGCCAGGTGGCGGTAGTGGAAATCGACACGGCGTTCTCCACCCCCGAGCGCACCTTGTACAAGTTCAACCCGCTGGCACAGATGACCAGCGAGGAAGTCTGGGGCTACATCCGCATGCTGGAGCTGCCCTACAACAGCCTGCATGAGCGCGGCTTCATCAGCATCGGTTGCGAACCCTGCACCCGTCCAGTGCTGCCGAACCAGCACGAACGCGAAGGCCGCTGGTGGTGGGAAGAGTCGACCCAGAAGGAATGCGGGCTGCACGCTGGCAACCTGATCAGCAAGGCCTAACCACAGGCAAAGAAAAACCGGCCCTTGAGCCGGTTTTTCATTGCCTGTCGCTATCAGTGCACGGGCAGCTCGACGCCGTCGAACAGCTCTTCGAGTTCCTGCTTGTTATGGCATTGAATGGCCTTGGCCATTACCTCGCGGGTCAGGTGTGGGGCGAACTTTTCGATAAAGTCGCACATGAAGCCACGCAGGAAGGTGCCACGACGGAAGCCAATCTTGGTGATGCTGGCCTCGAACAACTCGCTGGCATCCAGAGCCACCAGGTCACTGTCGAGCTTGCTGTCCACAGCCATCTTGGCCACGATACCCACGCCCAGCCCCAATCGTACATAGGTCTTGATCACGTCGGCATCAGCGGCGGTGAACACCACCTTCGGCGTCAAGCCACGGTGATTGAACGCTTCGTCCAGCTTGGAGCGGCCGGTGAAACCAAATACGTAGGTGACGATCGGATACTCGGCAACGGCTTCCAGGGTCAGCTTCGGTAACTTGGCCAGCGGGTGGCCCTGCGGCACCACCACGCAACGGTTCCACTTGTAGCACGGCATCATGATCAGGTCGCCGAACAGCTCCAGGGCTTCGGTGGCGATGGCGAAGTCGACGGTGCCGTCGGCGGCCATCTCGGCAATCTGCATGGGCGAGCCCTGGTGCATGTGCAGGGAAACTTCCGGATACTGCTTGATGAAGCTGCTGATCACTGGCGGCAGCGCATAGCGTGCCTGAGTGTGAGTGGTAGCGATGGACAGCGTACCCTTCTTCTCGTTGGAGAATTCCTGGGCGATCTGCTTGATGCTCTCAACCTTGCGCAGGATTTCGCCTGCAGTGTTGATGATGCGCTCACCTGCGGGCGTAACGCGGGTCAGGTGCTTGCCGCTGCGGGCGAAGACTTCGACACCCAGCTCATCCTCGAGCAGGCGGATCTGCTTGCTGATCCCGGGCTGGGAGGTATACAGACTCTGTGCCGTCGCAGAGACGTTGAGGTCATGGTGCGCCACTTCCCAGATGTAGCGCAGTTGTTGAAGCTTCATAGGTTTCCCTCGGATCAGCGGTAAGTCACCGGCAGCAGGCAGCGACGAGATATAACTATATTAGTGGTTCTCGAAATAAATCTAGAACTATTTTGTTACACGCCTCAGGAAAGATTCCTACCGTCACGGTCACGATTTCCTACGCCCCAAATGCTGAGCCAGCGGCACCATGTACACCGGCACCGGCGACAACTGCAGCAAGCGAACCGCCGTGCGCCCGAGGGGCACATCGACACCTGCCCCCTGGCTGTGGCTACCGAAAATCAGCAGGTCGACCGCCAGGCGCTGCGCCTGGTCGAGTATCACTTGGGCCGGATCACCTTGGCGCACCCTGACGTTTTTGATCACCGCCAGGTCCGCCGCCTCCCCCAGTTCCTCGCGAAAATTCTCCAGCACCCGCTGCTCGATGTTGGCCATGACCGTATTGACGCCCTCGCTGTGCAGCTCATCCAGGGTCTGCTCGTCGAGGTAGCTTTGCAGAAGCGACTCGGCGAACTGCCCCATCGGCTCCACTGCATGGATCACGTACAGCTCCGCGTTGAAAGTTCGCGCCAGGGCCAGGGCATGCTGCATGACGAATGGCGCGTAAACACCGAGGTCGGTGGCATACAACATGGAACGAATCATTCGACCTCCTCGACTGCCGCTAAGGCAGAGCAAGCTACAGCTTAGCAGCGCCGGGCAGCCTCGCTTCGCCGCCCGGCGCACCGGGGCTGCACGCCTGGGCAGGCTCAGGTGCGGCGACTGTCGCGGTCGATGAATGCCAGGGCCTTATAGAGCATTTCCATGTTCGGCAGGCGGCAGCCGGCGGCGTGCGCCTGGGCCAGCGGTTCGGCGTAGATGGCTTGCAACTCCAGCGGGCGGCGCTGGGCAAAGTCGTGATACATGCTGGGCCAGTAATCAGGCATCTGCTCGGTCATGCGAAACAGCTGTTCAGCGTAACCTTCAGGCAAGGCATGCCCGCACGCTTTTGCGCCCAGGACGACTTCCGCCATCAGCGCCTGAATCAATGCCCGGCTGTCGGCGTCGGCCATCAGTGGCGTAGTGCTGGCCCGCAACAGCACCGACAGGCCGTTGTAGGGCACGTTCCACACCAGCTTCTGCCAACGCGCCTGGTCAAGGTTGCTCATGGCCTTGGAGTCGATTCCCGCTGTACGGAACAATCCGGCGCCCTCTTCGACGATCGCCTCGCCGCCGTCCGTGGCCGGCCCGCTGTGATAGCCCAGGTGGACCGCCCCCAGGGCTTGATGTCGGATCAGCCCCGGTGCCTGTCGGTTGACGCAGATGAAACACAAGCCACCCAGCAGGTGCAGGTCGTCGCGCAGAGCCGGGCGCAGCTGCGTTTCAACCCCAAGGCCATTCTGCAGCAACACCACGCGGGCGCCCGGCGCAGCTGCCTGCATGATCAGCGGTGCCAGCTCGAGATTGCTGGTTGCCTTGGCTCCCACCAGCAGCCAATCGCACTGCGGCATGTGCGCGACGTCAGCATAGGCCTGAACCTCCATCCGCACCTCACCGTGTACCGCACTGTCGAGCCTCAACCCCTGCTGACGCACCACGTCGTATTCACTGCGCAACAAGAAGTGCACATCGAAGCCGGCGCGCAGCAGCATCAGCCCATAAAAGCCACCGATGGCGCCACTGCCGATGATGCCGATACGCGGTTTGCGAGAATGCATAGGGGGACTCCAGGTAAAGGACGGTGAGCATTTTTACACCGGTTTGTCGATGCGAAGCACCTGATTCACCATCAGGCGCCCAGGGCTTTGGGGAAAAACCCCGCAACGACGGGACTCAGCCCATTGTCGCGCCCCCCTTAACGCGCTAAGGTTCGGCTCCCCGCTGCGAATTTTCTTGCTGCTGGGCCGCACGGGGATTGCTGGCGGCCGGCACCCGTGACCTGACGAGTAACACGATGGCTGATTTACCGATCGATGACTTAAACGTTGCCTCCAACGAGACCTTGATCACCCCTGATCAGCTCAAGAAGGAAATCCCCCTCAGCGCCAAGGCCCTGCAGACCGTTACTGCCGGCCGCGAAGTGGTGCGCAATATCCTCGACGGCAAGGACCACCGCCTGTTCGTCGTGGTAGGCCCCTGCTCGATCCATGACATCAAGGCGGCTCATGAATATGCCGAGCGCCTGAAGGTCCTGGCCGAAGAGGTTTCCGACACGCTGTACCTGGTCATGCGCGTGTACTTCGAGAAGCCACGCACCACCGTCGGCTGGAAAGGCCTGATCAACGACCCGTACCTGGATGACTCGTTCAAGATCCAGGATGGCCTGCACATTGGTCGTCAGTTGCTGCTGGACCTGGCCGAAATGGGCCTGCCGACCGCCACCGAGGCGCTCGACCCGATTTCCCCGCAGTACCTGCAGGATCTGATCAGCTGGTCGGCCATCGGCGCCCGCACCACTGAGTCCCAGACCCACCGCGAAATGGCCTCGGGCCTCTCTTCGGCAGTGGGCTTCAAGAATGGCACCGATGGCGGCCTGACCGTGGCCATCAACGCCTTGCAGTCGGTCTCCAAGCCTCACCGCTTCCTCGGCATCAACCAGGAAGGTGGCGTATCCATCGTCACCACCAAGGGCAACCCTTACGGCCACGTGGTACTGCGCGGCGGCAACGGCAAGCCGAACTATGATTCGGTCAGCGTCGCCTTGTGCGAACAGGACCTGGCCAAGGCCAAGATCAAGGCCAACATCATGGTCGACTGCAGCCATGCCAACTCCAACAAGGACCCGGCCCTGCAGCCTCTGGTGATGGAAAACGTCGCCAACCAGATCCTCGAAGGCAACCAGTCGATCATCGGCCTGATGGTCGAGAGCCACCTGAACTGGGGCTGCCAGTCGATCCCGAAAGACCTGAGCGAATTGCAGTACGGCGTCTCGATCACCGATGCCTGCATCGACTGGAGTGCCACCGAGAAGACCCTGCGCAGCATGCGCGCCAAACTCAAGGATGTGCTGCCGCAGCGCAAACGCGGTTAAGCCACGCCCAATGAAAACGCCGGGCATCGCCCGGCGTTTTCGTATCTGGCGTCCAGCGCCGGTATCAGACTTTGCTCGAATGGCGCTGCTGGCGTTCCATGTAGCGCTCGACGTAAGAGCACGATGGGATCACCGTGTAACCCATCTGATCGGCGTACTCCAGGGCCTTCTCGGTCAGCGCTGCGGCAATACCGCGGCCGCGCAGGGCGTTCGGCACGAAGGTGCGATAAATGTCCAGCGTCTGCTTGCCCAGGTCCATGTACGTCAGGTAGGCACGGTGACCGTCCACATTGGTCTCGAACTGATGACCGGCCTGGTCATGGTGGATAGTCAGCGCTTCACTCATCACTACTCCTCACAGGCCTTTATGGCAGGCCCTTACCTTAACCGATGATGGTTTATCCGGCGGAGGAACCTCTACGCCACCATTTGCCCCTTGGACCTCGAGGCGATTGCAATCGTTCGGTCGGCTGGGCACTCACAAATAGTAGGCGCCGCAGGCAGGATTGCTCAAGGTGGGAGCGATTAAAAAGCTCGGAACTCCACGGCGAACCACCCACCCTGGACTCCGGAACAGCAGCCGGATGCTCTTGGGCTTAAGACGTCAACCGACAGTTAAAGTCACCGTTAGTTCAACAAAAAAGTTCCCACGCTACAAACGCTTGCGTCACCTGTACGGTTTTTTCACAAATCCCCTACAAATCTTGTCGGCTACCCCTTCGCCAACATTTTTTTTGCAGTTCTTGCGCTTAGTCAGTTTACTTACTACAAGTAATGGGTACTATGTACGCCGGCCAGTTTCTCTTTTCCGAGAGATGGCTATTTAATAGAAAGTCCTTGAAGGGGAACACGATGAACAACGTTCTGAAATTCTCTGCTCTGGCTCTGGCCGCAGTTCTGGCTACCGGTTGCAGCAGCGTATCCAAAGAAACCGAAGCTCGTCTGACTGCGACTGAAGACGCAGCAGCTCGCGCTCAAGCTCGTGCTGACGAAGCCTACCGTAAGGCTGACGACGCACTGGCAGCCGCTCAGAAGGCTCAGCAGACCGCTGACGAAGCCAACGAGCGCGCTCTGCGTATGCTGGACAAAGCCAGCCGCAAGTAATAATCCTCACGGATTGTTGAGAAGCCGACCCACTTGTGGGTCGGCTTTTTTATTGCCTGTCGTTTTTACCTGCCTGTCTGCGGCAGAAACGAAAAGGCCTGCACTAAGGCAGGCCCTAAAGGCATCGCGAAACGGCTTTACTGCAGTTCAGCCGGGATGCTCGACACCATCGGTGCCGCACCCTGGTTGTTGACCGGCACTGCAATTTCAACCGGCATGCCATCTTCCGCGGCGACTACGTCACGCACCATGTCCCAGTTCATGCGCAGGTTGTTGGCCAGGTCTTCACGCTTGAGCAACGCGTTGATGACCGCGGTGTGCTTGTCGACCACCGATGGGTTGCCATGATCGTCCAACGGCGTGTGAGCCTCCAGATAGACCTTGCCACCACTGATACCGAACTTGTAAGGCTCGTTGATGATACGAACCGGCGTACCCACCGGCACCATCTTCGACAACTCCAACACGTTGTTGTTGAGCATGCGGAAGCAACCATGGCTGGTACGCATGCCAATACCGAACTTTTTGTTCGAACCGTGGATCAGGTAACCCGGCACGCCCAGGGTGAACTTGAACGGGCCCAGCGGATTGTCGGGTCCTGCTGGCACCACCGCAGGCAGGATGTCGCCATCGGCAGCGTGCTCGGCACGGATCGAAGCAGGTGGTGTCCAGGTCGGGTTGGGCGTCTTGGCGGTGATCTTGGTGTTGGCGATCGGCGACCCCCAACCTTCCCGGCCGATACCCAGTGGGAAGGTGTGCACGACGTTTTGCCCTTTCGGGAAGTAGTACATGCGGTATTCGGCAAGGTTGATGACGATCCCTTCACGCGGGCCTGGCGGCAGCACATAACGGGTCGGCAGGATGATTTCGGTACCGGCGCCCGGCAGCCACGGGTCGACACCCGGGTTGGCGGCGATCATTTCAAGGTAGCCGAGGTCGTTGGCCGTGCCGATGTCGGCAAAGGTGTCCTCGTACTTGGCCTTGATGACCTGCACTTGACCGACGACGTCTTCACCGGGTGGCGGCAAGGGCAGCTCCAGCGCGACGGCGGGCCCAGCTACCAGCAGGGCGACCAGGGACAGGCTACGGGTGACGGCGGGAAAGCGCGGCAACATCCGGTAAATCCTTCGAAAGATGGGTCAAGACAGTCGATTGTACACCCGCCCTGTTGGGAACGGGAGGCATTGACGAGCTGCATGCGTTTCAGATGATGAAAGGTGCTCAGAGTTCCGGCCACACGGGGCGCATCCCCCGCCGCTGGGCCTCGAGAATTGCCCGGCACAACGTGCACAGACGGTTGTCGCGATAGATCGAGCGCTGCACACCCGACCAGCGTGGTTGCGCCGGCAGCAAACCGCCACACAGTGTGCGATCCACGGGCACCCCCAGCTCGAGCTGACGGGCCACCAGATGAACGCGGATTTCCTGGCACGCGAACAGGTCGAGCTGTTCGTCGGGCTCGATCAGTTGGTAGGCATACAAGGACCAGGCAGGACGCGGCATTGGGGGCTCTCGAAACGGGGGGCGCAACATTAGCCGAAAGCCGGCCCCGTTAAAAGCGTCACAGCAAGGGTTTTATCGCCGGCCAGGCATTTTCCAGCAAGCGTGTCTGGGCGCCCTGGGCCGGGTGGATGCCATCCGCCTGCATCATCTCCGGTACACCCCCCACACCTTCGAGGAAAAACGGCACCAGCGACACCTTCTTTTGCGCTGCCAATTGCTCGTATACCTGAGTGAAGGCCGTGGTATAGCGCACCCCGTAGTTGGGCGGTAACCGCATGCCCAGCAGGACGACCTTGGCGCCCGCGTCATGGGACTGGTCGATCATCGAGGCAAGATTTTGTTGCAATTGCTGCGGAGGCTGACCACGCAGCCCGTCGTTACCGCCCAACTCCAGTACCACCAGGGTCGGCTTATGCGCTGCAAGCAGCGCCGGCAGCCGCGCCTGGCCTCCGGCACTGGTATCGCCACTGATCGACGCGTTGACCACCTGATCGTTGAAACCCTCGCGTTTCAGGCGTTGCTGCAACAGGGAAACCCAACCTTGGCGGCTATCCAGCCCAAAACCGGCGCTGATACTATCGCCAACAACCAGCAGTGTTCCCGCTGCCGCGCTCTGGGCCAGGCAAAACAGCGCCAGACCGGCACTCAACCACCACACTCGCATTGGATTCTCCATGGGCCCCAGCATTCTCGTTGCGCAGAACCTTAGCAAAGTGGTCCCAAGCGCGGAAGGTGACCTGACCATCCTCCACGCCCTCTCCCTTGATCTCGCCCAGGGCGACAGCCTGGCCATCGTCGGTGCATCGGGCTCGGGCAAGTCGACCCTGCTCGGCCTGCTCGCCGGGCTGGACCGCCCCAGCGCCGGCAAGGTCATCCTCGCAGGCCAGGACCTGGGGCCACTGGACGAGGACCAGCGCGCACGGGTGCGTGCCGAGCATGTCGGCTTCGTGTTCCAGTCGTTCCAGTTGCTCGACAGCCTCAACGCCCTGGAAAACGTGATGCTGCCGCTGGAGCTCGACGGTCGTCGCGATGCCCGCGAACAAGCCCGCACCTTGCTCGAACGCGTCGGCCTGGGCAAGCGCCTGAGCCACACGCCTCGCCAACTGTCCGGTGGCGAGCAGCAACGGGTAGCCATCGCCCGGGCATTTGCCGCGCATCCGGCGGTACTGTTCGCCGATGAGCCGACCGGCAATCTGGACAGCCATACCGGCGAGCGCATCAGCGATCTTCTATTCGAGCTTAACAAGGAACGCGGCACCACCCTGGTGCTGGTCACCCATGACGAGCGCCTGGCCCAGCGCTGCCGCCGCCAGATCCGCCTGGACGCTGGCCGCCTGGTGGCCGCTGCGGAGGTCTGATGACCCACATGCCCTTTTCCCGCCTGTGCGGCTTGGCCGTGCGCCAACTGCTGCGCGACGCCCGCGCCAGTGAAGTGCGCGTGCTGTTCTTCGCCCTGCTGGTCGCCGTGGCCGCCAGCACGGCCATTGGCTACTTCGGTGCCCGCCTCAACGGCGCCATGCTGTTGCGCGCCAGCGAGTTCCTGGGCGCAGACCTGGTGTTGCAGGGTAGCTCGCCCGCCCGCCAGGACCAGATAGACGCCGGGCGATCTCTGGGACTGAGCCATGCGCAGGTGGTCGAGTTCACCAGTGTGGTGGGCGGTGACGCCGGCATTCAGTTGTCCAGCATCAAGGCCACCGATAGCGCCTATCCGCTTCGAGGGCAGGTGCGCAGTGCCGCTGCGCCTTATGCGCAAGAAGCGCCTGGTGGCGGCCCTGCCCCCGGTGAAGCCTGGGTCGAGCCGCGTCTGCTGGCGGCACTTGGGCTGTCGATTGGGGACAGTATCGACGTGGGTATGAAACCCTTGCGCATGAGCCGCGTACTCACCTACGAGCCAGACCGCGCCAACAACTTCTATAGCCTGACACCCCGGGTGATGATGAACCTCGCGGACCTGCCCGCCACCGGGGTCATCCAACCCGGCAGCCGGGTGACCTATCGCGACCTGTGGCGCGGCGAAGGCCCGGCCCTGGCGCAGTATCGCCAGACCCTCGAAGGCGGGCTGGCGGCTAACCAGCGACTGCGCGATACCCGCGACGGCAACCAGCAGATCGGCGGCGCCCTGGGCAAGGCCGAACGTTACCTGAACATGGCCAGCCTGGTGGCGGTGCTGCTGGCTGGCGTGGCGGTGGCCTTGTCGGCCAGCCGTTACGCGGCACGACGCCTGGACGCCAGCGCGCTGCTGCGCTGCCTGGGGCTTTCCCGCCGGCAGGCCCTGGGACTGTATTGCGTGCAACTGGCCCTGCTCGGCCTTGCCGCAGCCCTGGCTGGCGCCCTGCTCGGCTGGCTGGCGCAGCTAGGCCTGTTCCGCCTGCTCGAAGGTCTGTTACCGAGCGTTGTACCACCCGGTGGTTTGACGCCAGCGCTAGCGGGAATCGGCACCGGCTTGGTGGCCCTGGCCGGCTTCGCCCTGCCCCCGATCGCCGCTCTCGGCCAAGTGCCACCTTTGCGGGTGTTGCGTCGTGACCTGCTGCCCGTGCCACCGAGCAGCTGGCTGGTCTACGGGGCGGCCTTGCTCGCACTGGGTCTGATCATGTGGCGCCTGAGCCTCGACCTGCTGCTGACGTTCGCCCTGCTGGGCGGTGGCCTGCTTGCCGCACTGGTGCTCGGCGGTTTGCTCTTGCTGGGCTTGCGCAGCCTCAGGCGGCTGCTGGCCGGTGCCCCCCTGACCTGGCGCCTGGGGCTGGGCCAACTGCTGCGCCACCCCATGGCCGCCGCCGGCCAGGCCCTGGCGTTCGGCCTGATTCTGCTGGCCATGGCTTTGGTCGCACTGTTGCGAGCCGAACTGCTCGACACCTGGCAAGCGCAATTGCCCAAGGACGCGCCCAACCATTTCGCCCTGAATATCCTGCCGGACGATCGCGAACCGTTCGCCGAACGTCTGCGTCAGGTCAACGCCAGCACAGCGCCGCTCTACCCGGTCACGCCGGGGCGGCTGATCCGGATCAACGACCAACCCGTGCAGCAGGTCGTCAGCAAGGACTCGGCGGGCGAGCGCGCGGTACAACGCGACCTTAGCCTGACCTGGGCCGCCGAACTGCCCGAGGGCAATACGCTGACCGCCGGCAACTGGTGGCAGGTTCCGCCGCCCGTCGACCAGATTCCTGGTGTTTCCGTCGAAGCCGAACTGGCCAGCAGCCTCAAGCTGCTCATGGGCGACCTGTTGACCTTCGACATCGGCGGCCAGCAGCGCCAGGCCCGGGTCACTAGCCTGCGCAGCGTGCACTGGGACAGCTTCCAGCCGAACTTCTACATGATCTTTCAGCCTGGCACGTTGCAAGGGCTACCGACCACCTACCTGACCAGCTTCTACCTGGGGCCTGGCCACGACCTTGAAGTAGTGGCACTGTCACGGGCATTTCCGGCGGTGACCATTCTCCAGGTCGATGCCTTGCTTGAGCAGCTACGCAGTATCCTTGCCCAAGTCACCCTGGCAGTCGAATACGTCCTGTCGTTCGTGCTGGCGGCGGGCCTGGCAGTGCTGTTCGCCGGGCTGCAGGCGACCCTGGACGAGCGCATCCGCCAGGGTGCATTGCTCCGTGCACTGGGTGCGCCGCGACCGCTGCTGGTCAAGGCCCGGCGCATCGAGTTCGGCTTGCTGGGCGCTGTCAGTGGCACGCTCGCGGCGTTGGGGTGCGAGCTGATCACGCTGGTGCTGTATCGCTATGCCTTCGACTTGCAATGGAGCCCGCACCCCTGGCTGCTGGTGCTACCGCTGGCCGGCGCGCTGCTGGTGGGTGGCGCGGGCGTGTTGGGCACGCGACGGGCATTGAACGCCAGCCCGCTGGCCGTCCTCAGAGAAAGTTGAAACCCCGGATGCCCACGGCAAGGTCCGCTGCTGGCCATAGCGGACCCACGTCAGGGGGTGGAATAGGTAATCTTGGTGATGTACCAGACAGCTTCGCCAGCCGGCGTCGCGACGACCACCTCGTCGCCCTCGGACTTCTTCAGCAGTGCCCTGGCCATCGGCGAGTCGATGGAGATGTAATCCTTGCGATCATAGATTTCATCGTAGCCGACGATACGGAATGCCTTGGTGTCGCCCTCGACGTCCTCCACTTCGACCCAGGCTCCGAAGAATACCCGCCCTTCCTGCTCTGGCGAGTAATCCACCACCTTTACATCTTCAAGGCGCTTGCGCAGGTAGCGTACGCGGCGGTCGATTTCCCGAAGCAGCTTCTTGTTGTACTGGTAATCGGCATTCTCGCTCCTGTCACCCAGCGACGCTGCCCATGCCACTTTCTGGGTAATTTCCGGCCGATACACTCGCCACAAATGGTCGAGTTCACCTTTCAAGGACTCGAAGCCATGGCGGGTGATGATGTTTGTTGGCAACTCTGACCCCCGACAACGTCTGATCAACGAACAGTCCGGGGCCAAGCATACAACAATCCATCAGTGCCTGAACCGCTGTCAGCGGCGGGTGATCAGGCCCTGGCGTGCAATGCGGGTGAGGTGGCCGATGACCTGGCCGGCATCCTGGGCTGTGGGTGCCTGGATCACGGCAAGGTCGAAGCGGTCGTTGCCGTACTGTTCGAGGTCGAAGCAGGATTCGGCGAACTGGATGAGAAACGCACGGGCCTGGCCTTTACGGCGCGACAAGCCTTCGAGATGACGCAAAAGCGTGGGCTGATGCTGGCCGCCGAGCAGGATGCGCGGGGTACGGGACGCCTGGTTGGCAGGCAGTGGGGTCAAGCAGACACTGGTACGTGGACAACTCATGGAGCATCTCTCCGCCTCGCGAATCCCGCTGGGCAGCGGTGGGAGGCGTCACCGAACCAGCGCTTTAGCGGTATTTCGGATGACCCGGAGGGGGCTTATCCCGCGCCCCGCAAGTAGCTGTTTAAATCGGCGCAGGCGGTATCCTAGAGCGAGAAGCGGCAAGCTGCAAGTAGACCTTCATCGCAGCTTGCCGCAGACCGATTTCAGCGGGCGATCAAACGGTCCAGCGAGAAGCGACCCGCGCCCTCGATGAGCACCGCCACGGTACCGGCCAGCAGCGCCAGGGCGAACTCGTAGCCGTTGTTGGACATGAACAAGCCGTTGCCGATGTGCACCGAGAAGATCGCCACGATCAGGGTCACGGTCAGTGCCAATGCAGCAGGACGGGCCAACAAGCCGATCACCAATGCCAGGCCGCCGAAGAACTCTGCGCTCCCCGAGAGCAGGGCCATCAGGTAGCCAGGTGCCAGACCGATGCTTTCCATCCATTGGCCAGTGCCTTCCAGGCCGTAGCCGCCAAACAGGCCGAACAGTTTCTGCGCGCCGTGGGCCATGAAGATGATGCCGACCAGAATGCGAATGACGCTAAGACCTGCGCCGGCACGGGTGGAGAACAGGGCGTTGAGAGTGGTGGTGTTCATTTCGAGACTTCCTTGAGTAAGCGGTGTGTGTTGGGATGGGCGCCATCTTAATCAAATTAACGGATAGTAAAATCGCAAAATAACGCTAACCACTATCGATATATTCGATACTTTAACGCTTGGCCACTCGCTCCAACACCGCACGCTCGCGATTGAACGCCAGGAAGTATTTATTAACGCTGTTGACGAAGTTGACCGGCCCCATCCCCACCTGCTCCATGGCGATGCGCTCGGTTTGGAAGAACCATTGGTTACCGTTGAGGCCTCGGCGCCGAGCCTCGGCACGCATGGCTTGGACGCGCTCTGGCCCGAGGTTGTAGGCTGCCAGTACGAAGGCCATGCGTTCACGCTCGTTGATCTGCGCACTGGCGAAAAACTTGCGGCGAATCATCGCCAGGTAGCGGGCACTGGCCTGGACGTTGCCATCGACGGTCGCGGTATTGCTCACCCCCACCCGCTGCGCCGCCGAGGGTGTGATCTGCATCAGCCCGTGGGCCCCTCCACTGCCACGGGCACTTGGGTTCAGAGTGGACTCCTTGAACGCCAGCGCGGCCAGGTTCAACCAGTCGATCTGCTGGGCCTGGCCGTGCTTCTGCAACACCGGGCGCAGCGAGGCCAACCGCTGGCGGTCCTTCTTGGCCAACGGGTCGTGCACACGGTACTGGCGTCGATAGATGCGTTCGAATGCCGCATCCTGGTTGTCCGGTGCACGGTAGACCTGCAGGAAACGGTCGACGGTGGTCAACAGCTGCGGTGCATCGCGCCGGACATACCACCGTATGGCCTGCGGCCTGCCCACTTGCACCCGGGTGTCGAGACGAAGCCGCGGCATCACCTTGGCCCAGCGCTGCGCAATGGGCCGCTCGACCAGGGTCAGGTGGTAGATGCCGGCCTGGACCATCTCCAGCACGTCTTCGATCGCCAGGGTCGCATCGACCCACTCCACCTTGATCGGCGGCCGCTTGCGCAACGCCAACTGCTGGTTGAGCTGTTCGATCACCGGGCCGGCGGCGCTGGCACTGGTCAATGCCACGGTGCGACCCGACAGTTGCTCGACCCGGCTGAAGCTGCGTTCGCCCTTGCGCCCCACCAGCACCAGCGGCACCAGGTCCAGCACCGGAGCGCTGGTGTCGACGCCGCGCACCATGGAGGGGTCGAGCAACTCGCCCGGCGCGGCCAGGTCTCCTTCGCCACGCTGCAGTGCACCCAGCAATTGCTCCTTGGCCCTGGGGATCAGCTTGAGCTGAATCTGCTGGCCGTCACCCGCGCGGGCGTTGAGGTAATGCTCGAGCGCACGCAGGCGATAATACTCCAGGCCAACCGGCTCGCCCTTGACCTCGCCCGAGCTGTTGCGACTCTGGTTGACCAAGACCCGCAACACTTTACTGGCGCGGACGTGTTCCAGATCACGGACATTGGCAGGCGGCACGCTCTGCTGAGGGCCAGGCAGACGCGGCTGGGCCTGGCCGGTCGTGAGCAGCCCAAGCGTCAGCAGCAAGATGAGCAGGTATCGCAGCATGCTAGAACGTGTCCGAGGTCGGGAGGCGGCATCCATGTGGCACAGGCAGCTCGTAATAAACGGCGGCAGAAGACCACGGCAACAGCCTGAAGTTCTTGGCTTTTTTCCGAATATCGCGCTTTTTGCTATGCTGGCCGCCCCGCGGCACGAGGTAGCACCATGCAACTGATCGATATCGGCGTCAACCTGACCAACAGCAGCTTTCATGATCAACAGGCGGCCATTGTCGAACGCGCCATCGAGGCCGGTGTGGCGCAGATGGTCCTGACGGGCACCAGCCTGGAAATCAGCGAACAGGCCCTGGCCCTGTGTCAGCAGCTCGATGCAGACGCCCGCCACCTGTTCGCCACCGCCGGTGTGCACCCCCATGACGCCACATCCTGGGATGCCGACAGCGAACGCCAGTTGCGCCAACTGCTGAACGAACCAAGGGTGCGTGCAGTCGGCGAATGCGGGCTGGATTTCAACCGCGACTTCTCCCCTCGCCCGCTGCAGGAAAAAGCCCTGGAAGCCCAGCTGGCGCTCGCCGCCGAATTGCGCCTGCCGGTGTTCCTGCACGAGCGCGACGCCAGCGAACGCCTGCTGGCGGTGCTCAAGGACTTCCGCGACCACCTGCCTGCCGCTGTGGTGCACTGCTTCACAGGCGAGCGCGCGGCGCTGTTCAGCTACCTGGACCTCGACCTGCATATCGGAATGACCGGCTGGATCTGCGATGAACGCCGGGGAACCCACCTGCACCCTCTGATTGGGAACATCCCCGAAGGCCGGCTGATGCTGGAGAGCGATGCGCCCTATCTGCTGCCGCGCAGCCTACGGCCAAAACCGAAGAATGGACGCAACGAGCCAGCGTTCCTGCCCGAAGTATTGCGCGAGGTGGCCTTGCATCGTGGCGAATCGCTGGAGCACACCGCCGCCCACACCACGGCAACGGCACGGGCCTTCTTCGGGCTCCGTTGACGCATATCAACACAGGCGCTGGCTTGCCCGGGCACAATGATGGCACCTTGCCAACAATGTTCCCGCTCAACTCAGAGAAGACCTGCCCATGGGTGCCTGGATTAGCAATGTTTCCCTGAAGTACAAGTTCTGGGCCGTCAACGCGGTGGCCTTCGTCACGACCCTGCTACTGGTGCTGTACGCCGTGCACCTGGAGCAACGCGCCCGGGCGGAAGCCGCGCAGGGCCAGGCATCCGCCCAGGCAGCGCTACTGGCTGCCTGGCCAACCGGGCAAGCCCTGCCCGTGCAGGCCAATGTCATCACCTGGCAGTCCGGGCAAACTCCAACCTATGCCGGCGAACCCGTGGAAGGCCTGCGCGATGCCCAGGGCTGGGTCGAGTTACCCGCCGCCTGGATCCTCGGCGACAACCCGCTACGTGGCGCCCAAGTACTGCGCCATGGCAACCAGCAGGTTGCGGTGCTGGCCGCTTCGCCGAGCCTGCGCCAGGTGTTCCTTGACCGTTTCACCAACTATGCAGTGTGCGTGCTGATCCTGATGCTGGCGATGCTCTGCGCGTCGCAACTGTTGATTCGCTTCCTGCTGAGCCAACTCAACACCCTCAAGGACGTCATGCTGCACGTGGAGAAAACCGGCGACTTGTCGGCGCGGGTCCCCTTGGCCTGTGGCGATGAAGTCGGCCAGATGGCCGGTGCCTTCAATGCCATGCAGTCGACCTATCACCGCGTGGTCAGCACCGTGGCACGTACCGCCGCGCAACTGGACTCCGGCGCTGCGCGCCTGGCAGCGAGCATGAACGAGGTGCGCCACGGCATGCTTGGCCAACAGAGCGAAACCGACCAGGCCGCCACGGCCATCAACGAGATGTCGGCCACCGTGCATCACATCGCCCAGCACGCCGGCGCCACCCGCGACCTTTCGCAGACCGCTGATACCTTGGCCGGGAGCGGCAAGGATGTCGTCAACCGGGTTCAGGATTCGATCTCCGGGCTGTCCAGCGGCGTGCAACAAACCGCCGAAATGATCCGCCAGCTCGCTGATGACAGCCAGAAGATCAACGGTGTGGTCAGCGTCATTCACAGCATTGCCGAACAGACCAACCTGCTGGCACTCAACGCCGCTATCGAGGCCGCCCGCGCCGGCGACCTGGGCCGCGGTTTCGCCGTGGTCGCCGACGAGGTGCGCAACCTGGCCAAGCGCGTACAAACCTCCACCGACGAAATCACCACCATGGTCGCGGCGCTGCAGTCCGGCACCCGCGATGCCGTCGAGTTCATGCAAGAGAGCTCGTACAAGGCTGACGACTGCGTCAAGCAAGCGCAGGAAGCCGGCATCGCCCTGGCAGAGATCACTGACGCCGTGGCGCAGATGCGCGAGAGCAATACCCAGATCGCCGTGGCCGCGGAGCAGCAAAGCCAAGTCGCCGAAGAGATGAATCGCGCGGTGGTGAGCATTCGCGACGTGACCGAAGAAACCGTGCAGCAGACCGTCGGCTCGGCCACCACCAGCAGCGAACTGGCGACCTTGGCCGGGGAACTGAACAAGGCTATTGGCCAACTCAAGCTATAGTCACCATAGCCAGCGTCGATTGGCTGCCGATCCTCGGCGGCACTAAGCTTTGGGCATGACCGAGAGGAAATGCCCATGAGCAAACGTCTGCCCAATCTGCCCGCCTGGCAATGGCGCGGCTACCATCACAACCACCGCCACCCCACCAACCTGGTGCTCCACCTGATCGCGGTGCCGCTGTTCATCCTGGGCGCGCTACTGGTGCTATCGGGTATCGTCGCGCTGGACTTGGGCCAGATCGCAGTCGGTGTCATCGCCCTGATCGCAGGCCTTGGCATGCAGCGCCAAGGCCATCGCCTGGAAGCCGAGCAACCGGAACCCTTCGCCAACCGCAAGGATGCCGTAAAACGCCTGCTGACCGAGCAGTTCATCACCTTTCCGCGGTTCGTGCTCAGCGGCGCCTGGTGGCGTGCCTGGCGAGAGCGACACAAACATCGGCGTTGAAGCTCCTCCCTCCTGTGGGCGTCCTGCTTCGCACCCGCTAGGCGAATACCGTGACCGTTTGCCGGCTCAGCGCCAGCAACTCACCGTCGGCCGTCCACAGGGCTGCCGCCGCGTGTCCGTAGCCATCGCGGGCATGTTCGGTTTCGACGCAATAGCGGCACCAGTCCAAGGTCGACAGTTTCGGCGTCGGCTGGATGAACTCGATGGTCCAGGTCAGGGTACTGCCCGCCGCCGGCTGTTTCAGGAAGGGCATCAGGCTGGGCGGCCAGGCATCGACCAGGGCGAGCAGGTGAGCTACGTTGACCTGCGCCTGTGCAACATCGCGCAGTCGCACCCAGCCCCCCATCTGCCGTGATGCATTGCCGCTGAACGGTAGACCACCGATCGCCCAGCGCAGGGCCACATGGCGCATGAACTCCGGGGTGACTCCTTTGATATAGGGAAGCTCCGGGGCAGACGCTTCGAGCGCCTTCATGGGGATCGCAGGCTGTGCTGGCACGTCGACCACCGAAGGCCGCCCCGCACCAAAATTGCCTTGGATCAGGGTGACGACCTGACCACCTTGCACGGCTCGGCCCAGCAGCGTGCTAACCGCCTTGCCCTCGCGCAGCACCTCGGCCTCGAAGCGTATCGGTACATCGGGGGCAGCCGGGGCAACGAAGCTGATGGCCAGCGAACGCACCGGCCGATCGTCAGGCAGTTTCAAGCTCATGGCCTTGTAGACCATGGCCGCCATGAGGCCACCGAACACAGCGCGGCCCTGGGCCCACTCAGGTGGGATGCTGATGGGTTCGGATTGCGCTCCTACAGCATTGAGCAATTGATCGAAGTTCACGGGGCAAGGCTCCTCGGGCAGGCATATGAGGCCATACTAAAGGCCCTGCCACGAGCCATCAGCCCGCATTTCGGTCATTTGCAGGGCTATCTGTGCTCAAGCGCCGCCTGCAGGGCATCCAAGGTGACATCGGACTGACGCTCGGCCTCATGCAACTCCTGCTCCCAGTCCGCACCGCAGGAGGCTAGGTCCGCCTGCTCGCGAGCCTGTATCAGCCATTGCAGCCGATCATGCCAGTCGCCCAGGTCACCCTGCGCACGCTTGAGCAGACGCCGCAGTTTCTTCCCCGTATGCCCCAGTTGCGGATAGGCTTCATCACCATAACGGGCTCGCTTGATCAGCAAACGCAAGCGATGCCGGTCATGGGCAGGGTCGGCCAGCGCCTTGCGCAATTTGCGCCATTGCTTGTCCAGACGCTTGTCGATGCGCCTGTCGAGCGACTTGGTCAGCCCCTCGCGATCAGCCGCACGCAGGAACAAGGGAAACGCATCGAGAATGGCCAGCACCCGGCCTAGTTGCGCGCTGTTCGCCACGCTGGCGAAGGTATTGCCCCGCCCTTCCAGACGCCGCTTCCCCGCCTGGACGATGCCACGGCGAACCAGCTCTGTACCCAGCACCTCACGGTCTCGCAATGGCGTGGTCAGGCTACCCAACGCCCTGGCGGCATCTTCCAGTTGCTCCACCCCAGGCAACCCGCGCAACGGCCGCAACAGGCTACGCAAGCGCCGTAGGCTGGTGCGCAGATCATGCAGCGCCTCGCTGTCGGTATCGGCAGCCAGACGCTCGCGACTCGCCAACAGTCGCACCTGCAGGTTCAGGATCTGGGCAACGACATGATCGAGCATGGTGGTGGACATATGACGCTCCCCGGTCAGCGCCCGGCGCGGGACTCACGGATATAGAAGCGTGCCTTCTCGGCTTTGCGGGTACACCCTTCGAAGCCTTCGAACTGTTGCTGGGTCTTGGCCCCGGTCAACAGCGACAGCGCCTTGGAGTAACTGACGGTACCGGCAAAGCCTTCGGCCTTGGCCAGGTCGAGCTCCTTCCAGGCGGCATCCAACTGGGTCGCACAGCTGTCACGGTAGGCCGTCTTGCCCGCACAGCCAGCAAGGGCCAGGGCAATCAGAGGAAGGCAGATCCAGGCTTTCATCAGTGTTACCTCAAAAGAAAATAAGTGTGGCTGTTCGACGCACGGTCCGCTGAAAAGTGCCCTGCTCGATATGCCTTGCTTAGAGTAGTCCAGCGCGGTCTACATTGAAGCACAGGCATCAAAGCGTGCATTGTTGGACAATGGTTGCACAAGCCGGGGAACGATCATGAACAAACGTGTAGCGCTGGTGTTGGGATCGGGTGGGGCTCGGGGCTACGCCCACATTGGCGTGATCGAGGAAATCGAACGGCGCGGTTATGATATCGCCTGCATTGCCGGTTGCTCCATGGGCGCGGTGATTGGTGGCATCTACGCCGCCGGCAAGCTCGACGACTACCGCAACTGGATCGAAAGCCTCGATTACCTGGATGTGCTGCGCCTGGTGGATGTCAGCTTCCGCCTTGGCGCCATTCGCGGCGACAAGGTGTTTGGCCAGATTCGCAAGATCGTCGGCGAAATCAACATCGAACAGTTGCGCATACCCTACACGGCGGTGGCCACCGACCTCACCAACCAGCAGGAAATCTGGTTCCAGGAGGGCTGCCTGCACCAGGCCATGCGTGCTTCGGCGGCCATTCCGAGCCTGTTCACGCCCGTGATGCAGGGCAATCGCATGCTGGTCGACGGCGGCATCCTCAACCCGCTGCCAATCGTGCCGGTGGTATCCAGCCACTGCGATCTGATCATCGCGGTCAATCTCAACGCCACCAACCAGAAACAGTATCAGTTGCCTGTCATCGAGCGCCCGGCAGCCTTCAAGATGCGCTTCGACGCGCTGCTGACCTCGCTGGGGTCGCGCTTGCCGTTCCGGCGCAAGCCCGCAGAAGAGTTGATACGTATCGAACAGGAGATCGTCGCCGAGGGGCTCGCGCCCCCCAACCCCTGGCTCGCCGACGTCGCCGACCCCGAAGCTCAGCAGCCTGCGGCAGCTCCGGAGCGCGAAGGTGCCCCCAAGTCAGCCACCGGCTCGTTCATCATCGACAACGTCGGTCCGGCGTCACTGCTAGACCTGATCAACCAGAGCTTCGAAGTGATGCAAACCTCGCTGGCGCAGTACAAGATCGCAGGGTACCCGCCGGATGTGCTGATCAACGTGCCCAAACGTGTATGCCGGTTCTTTGAGTTCTACAAGGCGCCTGAGCTGATCGCACTGGGGCGTGAGATTGCCCGGGATACCCTCGATAACTACGAGGGTGAGAAGCGTTAGACCTCCGCCCCCTTACCCCGCGGTAGCGGCTTGCCGGTGATGAGGCCAACCCAAGCCGCAGAAACGAAACAGGCCGCATGAGCGGCCTGTTTCGGTTTGCAGCAACCACTCAGTAACGAGTGATGTCCGCTTTGGCTTCCAGCTGCTTGCGGTAGGCCGCGAAGTCCTGCTGACCGGCCCGCGAAGCGAGGTAGCTGCGGATCTGCAGCTTCTCCTCGTCGCTAGCGGCGGCGCCTTCGTTCACGCCCTTGAGTTGCAGCACTACCAGGCTGCCGTCATTGAGCACCACACTGCCGAACACCGGTTTGTCCTTGGCTTGCGGCTTGGCCAGACGGAACAGCGCCTGCAACTCGGCCGGGTCGATACCGTCCTGGCCACGGGTAACGGCTTCGTGTGCAGTCCACCCCTGCCCTTCGTATGCAGCACCCGCGGCGATGGAACCATCGCGCAGACCTGCAATCAGCTTGTCGGCTTTGGCCTTGAGCTCGGCGGTAGCCTTCTCTTTGGCCAGGTGCTCCCTGATGTTCTTGGCCACGGCCTCCAGCGGCAGTTGCTCAGGCTTGCGGTGCTCCTTGACGCGCAGCACCACGGTGGTCTCCGGGTCGAGCTCGATGGCGGTGCTGTTGGCAGCCTCCTCAAGCACTTCTTCGGAGAATGCCGCCTGGATCACCGCACGGTTGGCAGTGATACCTTCGCCGCCTTCACGACCGAACGGTGCCGAAGTCTGCACCTTCAGGTTCAGGTCCTGGGCCGGCTGAACCAGGTCGGACGCCTCGTAAGCGGCATCCTGCAACTGCTTGGCGGCATCGACGTAACGCTGCTCGACCAGCGGCAGCTTCAGGTCGCGAGTCAACTTGTCCTTGAGGCTGGCAAAGCTCGGTACTTCCGGCGCCTGCACGCCCAGCAGCTTGATCAGGTGGTAGCCGAACTCGGTGCGCACCGGAGCCGATACCTGACCGTCCTTGAGCTTGTACAGCGCATCCTCGAAGGCGGGGTCATAGACGCCCGGGCCAGCGAAACCGAGATCACCACCGCTGTTGGCCGAGCCAGGGTCCTGGGAGAACTCCTTGGCCAGGGCGGCGAAATCCTCACCCTTGGCCAGACGCTGCTCGACTTCCTCGATGCGGGCCTTGGCCTGGGCATCGCTGACCTTGTCGTTGACTTCGATCAGGATGTGAGCGGCATGGCGCTGTTCGGCCAGGTTGGCGATTTCTTTCTCGTACTGGGCCTTGAGCTCGTCATCGGTCACTTTGACCTGGTCGAAGAACACCGACTTCTTCAACTCGATGTAGTCGATGACCACCTGGTCCGGCGACATGAACTCCTTGGCATGCTCGTCATAATGCGCCTTGACCTCTTCGTCGCTGACCTTGACCACAGCCGGGTTGGCCTTGAAGGTCAGGGAAGCGAAGTCACGGGTCTGGTTTTCCAGGCGAGCGAATGCCTCCACCTGCTTGTCAGTGACGAAGCTGCTGCCGGCAAGGCCGGTACGCAGTTGGCCGATGAGCATTTCTTCGGCGAGCATGTCGCGGAACTGCATGCGGCCATAGCCCATCTGGCGGATGACCTGGTCGAAACGGTCGGCATTGAACTTGCCGTCGACCTGGAATTCCGGTCTTTGCAGGATCACTTGATCCAGCGCTGCCTCGGATAAGGCAAACTTGGCGTCCTCGGCTCCCTGCAGCAGCAGTTTGCGTTCGATGAGCCCGTTGAGCGCGGCGTCGCGCAGCATCTTGTCATCCAGCAGCGCAGGGTCGAAATCCTTGCCCAGCTGTTGCATCAGCTGACGACGCTGCATGTCCGCGGCCTGGCTCAGCTCGTTCTGGCTGATGGTCTGGCCGTTCACCTTGGCGGCGTCCTGCGAATGAGTGGCGGCCTGAAAAATGGCCTCGAACCCGGTCAACGCCATCAGCACGACGATGAGGCCGATGATGGTCTTGGCAATCCAACCTTGTGAATTGTCCCTGATATTTTGCAGCATGCGTCCCCCAGAAACGGTTGTACCACTGCGTCGACAACCGCGGAGCGTGGGTAGAGTCCTGATATGAAGAAAGGCGCATCCGGTGGATGCGCCTTCTCAAAGCGGGCGTGCTCGGCGGGAACGTTTGCGCCCCACCGCCACGCGGTCGGACCTGGCCAAGCCAGGACCGGCTGAAAGAGACGACTTAGTTGACGGCGTCTTTCAGGCCTTTACCAGCCTTGAAGCCTGGAACCTTGGCGGCAGCGATCTTGATAGCCTTGCCGGTCTGTGGGTTGCGGCCGGTGCGCTCGGCGCGCTCCTTGACCGAGAAGGTACCGAAGCCAACCAGTACCACATCGTCACCTTGCTTCAGGGCGCCGGTGACGGATTCGATGACTGCGTCCAGCGCACGGCCGGCTACAGCTTTCGGGATGTCAGCAGATGCGGCGATAGCGTCAATCAGTTCCGACTTGTTCACTCTAAGTCCCCTTATTCTCTATTGAGTTTGTTTCTAAGTATGTAATGAAAAGCTTATGAAACGTGCGCTGGGCGGCTTGTTGACAATAGCGTGCCGCTTTATAGCAAGGCCCCGAAAAAACTGTCAAGGAAAGCCCCCCAGCTAAAAACTACTAGTGCGTGCTGATTCTTTCCTTAGCATCGCCGTCGCGCTTTTCATCTTTCGCGACTATCTCCGGAGCCACATCTGGCAAGGGCTCCGGGGCGTATTGCAGCGCAATTTGCAGGACTTCGTCAATCCATTTGACGGGTTTGATCTGAAGATCCTGTTTGATATTTTCCGGAATCTCCTTCAGATCGCGAACATTCTCCTCCGGAATGATCACCGTCTTGATCCCGCCACGGTGTGCCGCCAGCAGTTTTTCCTTCAAGCCGCCGATAGCCAGAACCTGGCCACGCAGGGTGATCTCACCGGTCATGGCAACATCGGCGCGCACCGGAATCTGGGTCAGTGCCGACACCAGCGCAGTGCACATGCCGATACCCGCGCTCGGCCCGTCTTTGGGCGTTGCCCCCTCTGGCATGTGGATGTGCACGTCGTGCTTCTCGTGGAAATCGGCGGCAATGCCCAGGCTTCGGGCACGGCTGCGAACCACGGTCTGCGCGGCCGTGATCGACTCGACCATGACATCGCCCAGCGAGCCGGTCTTGATCAACTGGCCCTTGCCCGGAATCACCACGGCCTCGATGGTCAGCAATTCGCCGCCCACTTGGGTCCAGGCAAGGCCGGTAACCTGGCCGATCTGGTCTTGCTGCTCGGCCAGGCCATAGCGGAACTTGCGCACGCCAAGCAGGTGCTCGAGCTGCTCGCTGGTAACCTTGACCTTGACCTGCTTCTGCCCGGTATGTTCCTTGACCACCTTGCGGCATACCTTGGCGATCTGCCGCTCAAGGCCACGCACACCGGCTTCGCGGGTGTAGTAGCGAATGATGTCGCGGATGGCCGAGACGTCGATCTCGAGCTCTTCCTTCTTCAAACCGTTGGCCTTGACCTGCTTCGGGGTCAGGTACTTGACCGCGATGTTGATCTTCTCGTCCTCGGTGTAGCCCGGCAGACGGATGACTTCCATGCGGTCGAGCAGCGCCGGCGGGATGTTCATCGAGTTCGAGGTGCAGAGGAACATCACGTCCGAGAGGTCGTAATCGACCTCCAGGTAGTGGTCGTTGAAGTTGTGGTTCTGCTCCGGATCCAGCACTTCCAGCAGCGCCGAAGCCGGGTCGCCACGCATGTCGCTGCCCATCTTGTCGATTTCGTCGAGCAGGAACAGCGGGTTGCGCACACCCACCTTGGTCATTTTCTGGATCAGACGACCCGGCATCGAACCGATGTAGGTACGACGGTGACCCCGGATCTCGGCTTCGTCACGCACGCCACCGAGGGCCATGCGCACGAACTTGCGGTTGGTGGCGGCAGCGATCGACTCGGCCAGCGAGGTCTTGCCGACGCCAGGCGGACCGACCAGGCACAGCACCGGGCCGCGAATTTTCTTTACGCGCTTCTGTACGGCGAGGTACTCGAGAATGCGCTCCTTGACCTCTTCCAGGCCATAGTGGTCGGCATCGAGAATTTCCTCGGCCTTGGCCAGGTCCAGGCGCACTTTGCTCTGGGCCTTCCACGGCACCTGCACCAGCCAGTCGAGGTAGGAGCGGACCACCGTGGCCTCGGCCGACATCGGCGACATCTGCTTGAGCTTGTTCAACTCGGCCTGGGCCTTGGCCAGTGCGTCCTTGGGCAGGCCGGCGGCTTCGATGCGCTTCTTCAGCTCTTCGACTTCATTGTGGCCTTCGTCGCCGTCACCGAGCTCCTTCTGAATGGCCTTCATCTGCTCATTCAGGTAGTACTCGCGCTGGCTGCGCTCCATTTGCTTTTTGACCCGACCGCGGATGCGTTTTTCCACCTGCAGCAGGTCGATTTCCGCATCCAGCAGCGCCAACACATGCTCGACACGGGCCGGCAGGTCGACGATCTCAAGGATTTCCTGCTTCTGCTCGATCTTCAGCGCCATGTGGGCAGCCATGGTATCGACCAGGCGGCCCGGCTCTTCGATGCTGTTGAGCGACGACAGCACCTCGGCGGGGACTTTCTTACCCAGTTGGACGTACTGCTCGAACTGCGACAGCAGGGTACGCACGAAGACTTCCGACTCGCGCTCGGCGGCGTCGACTTCGTCGATCAGGGACACTTCGGCACGGATGTGCCCTTCAACTTCGGTGAAACGCTCGACCGCGCCGCGCTGTTCGCCCTCGACCAACACCTTCACGGTGCCATCAGGCAATTTCAGCAGTTGCAGCACGGTGGCAACGGTACCGACACGATACAGGGCGTCTTCGCCCGGATCGTCATCGGCTGGGTTCTTCTGGGCAAGCAGGAGAATCTGCTTTTCGCCCGTCATCGCGGCCTCGAGGGCTTCGATAGACTTTTCGCGCCCCACGAACAGCGGGATAACCATGTGCGGGTAAACAACGACATCGCGCAATGGCAAAAGAGGCAAGTCGAGGGTGGTCTTCATGATTTCGCCTCTACAGCGGCCTTATGGCCGGAAACCGGTGGAAATTATGCTTGGACCTAATGTGGGGGCAGGCTTGGCAAATTACAAGCGCTGGAGAAGGAAAAGCAGAAAGGGGCCCGTAGGCCCCTTCTTGCTTGTTGCCATCGCCCGACTCAGAGGTCAGGTGCGGCCTTGGCTTGCGGCTCACTGTTTTCGTAGATCAGCAGCGGCTGCGAAGTGCCTTCGATGACGCTCTCGTCGATCACCACCTTGCTGACATCCTTCTGCGAAGGAATCTCGTACATGGTGTCGAGCAGCACGCCTTCGAGGATCGAACGCAGGCCACGGGCGCCAGTCTTGCGCTCCAGGGCCTTGCGGGCGACGGCCTTGAGGGCGTCGCTGCGGAACTCGAGGTCCACGCTTTCCATCTCGAACAGCTTGGCATATTGCTTGGTGAGGGCGTTCTTCGGCTCGGTGAGGATCTGCATCAGTGCAGCCTCGTCCAACTCGTCGAGCGTCGCCAGCACTGGCAGACGGCCAACGAACTCGGGGATCAGGCCAAACTTCACCAGATCGTCCGGCTCGACCTCACGCAGCGACTCACCGACCTTCTTGCCTTCTTCCTTGCTGCGCACTTCCGCGCCGAAACCGATGCCACCTTTGGTGGAGCGGTTCTGGATGACCTTTTCCAGGCCCGAGAAGGCGCCACCACAAATGAACAGGATGTTGCGGGTATCAACCTGCAGGAATTCCTGTTGCGGGTGCTTGCGGCCCCCTTGCGGCGGTACGGAGGCGACGGTGCCTTCGATCAGTTTCAACAGCGCTTGCTGCACGCCCTCACCCGATACATCGCGGGTAATCGACGGGTTGTCCGACTTACGTGAAATCTTGTCGATTTCGTCGATGTAGACAATACCCATCTGGGCCTTCTCCACGTCGTAGTCGCACTTTTGCAACAGCTTCTGAATGATGTTCTCGACGTCCTCGCCCACATAACCGGCTTCGGTCAGGGTCGTGGCGTCAGCGATGGTGAACGGTACGTTCAACAGACGTGCCAAGGTTTCGGCGAGCAGGGTCTTGCCCGAGCCGGTTGGCCCGATGAGCAGGATGTTGCTCTTGCCGAGTTCGACCTCGTCACCCTTCTTGTCACGTTGGTTCAGGCGCTTGTAGTGGTTGTACACCGCTACGGACAGCACCTTCTTGGCGCGCTCCTGACCAATTACGTACTGGTCCAGGATGCCGCTGATTTCTTTCGGCGAAGGCAATTTGTGCGCGCTGCTTTCGGCCTGGGCTTCCTGCACCTCCTCACGGATGATGTCGTTGCACAGGTCGACGCACTCGTCGCAGATAAATACCGAGGGCCCGGCAATCAATTTGCGCACTTCGTGCTGGCTTTTGCCGCAGAAGGAGCAATAGAGCAATTTGCCGCTGTCCTCGCCGTTACGGGTGTCAGTCATTCGATCGATCCAATCCGGTAGGCTTGCAACACAAGATGAAGGCAATTGCGGGCTTTTTCAAGTCCGCAGGTAGGCGCTTTCGGCACCTACCTGCTCTGGCACCTGGGTTCAGGAGGCCAGTTGCCGCTTGTCGTATACCGAGTCGATCAGGCCGTACTCGGCCGCGCGCGAGGCGCTCATGAAGTTGTCACGCTCGGTGTCGCGCTTGATGGTCTCCAGGTCCTGGCCAGTGTGGTAGGCCAGCAGCTCGTTCAGGCGCGCCTTGATGTTGAGGATTTCCTGGGCGTGGATCTCGATATCGGTGGCCTGACCCTGGAAGCCGCCCAGCGGCTGGTGGATCATCACACGCGAGTTCGGCAGGCAGTGACGCTTGCCCTTGGCACCGGCCGCCAGAAGGAAGGCGCCCATGCTGCAGGCCTGGCCGATGCAAATGGTCGAGACGTCCGGCTTGATGAACTGCATGGTGTCGTAGATCGACATGCCAGCAGTCACGGAGCCGCCCGGCGAGTTGATGTACAGATGGATATCCTTGTCCGGGTTTTCCGCTTCAAGGAACAGCAGTTGCGCCACCACCAGGTTCGCCATGTAGTCCTCTACAGGGCCAACCAGGAAGATCACTCGCTCCTTCAACAGGCGCGAGTAAATGTCATAGGCACGTTCGCCACGGGCGGACTGCTCGATAACCATCGGGACCAGACCGCCTGCGGCCTGGATGTCAGAGCTCTGCTGAATATAAGAATTGCGGGACATGTCCTGCGCTCACTCCCAAATAGTCATGGCTTGAATACGCACAAGCCAGCGCGAAGGCTGGCTTGTGGGGGTTTCCTACGAGAGAAACGTATTACTCAGCGGCTGGAGCCTGTGCTGGTTTTACCGCTTCTTCGTACGAGACCGATTTGTCGGTCACAGTCGCTTTCTGCAGAACAGTATCTACAACTTGTTCTTCCAGCACAACCGAACGGACTTCGTTCAGTTGCTGGTCGTTTTTGTAGTACCAGGCGATGACCTGCTCAGGCTCTTGGTAAGCCGAAGCCATTTCTTCGATCATCTCGCGAACCTTGACGTCGTCCGGCTTCAGCTCGAACTGCTTGACCACTTCGGCGACGATCAGGCCCAGCACAACGCGGCGCTTGGCTTGCTCTTCGAACAGCTCGGCTGGCAGCTGCTCAGGCTTGATGTTGCCACCGAACTGCTGAACAGCCTGGACGCGCAGGCGGTTGACTTCGTTTTCCAGAAGGGCTTTCGGCACTTCGATCGGGTTGGCGGCCAGCAGACCGTCCATGACCTGGTTCTTGACCTTGCTCTTGATCGCCTGACGCAGCTCACGCTCCATGTTCTTGCGAACTTCGGCGCGGAAGCCTTCCAGGGTCGATTCCTTGATACCGAACTGGGCGAAGAACTCTTCGTTCAGCTCTGGCAGCTGAGGCGCGGCAACGGCGTTGACGGTAATGGTGAACTCGGCGGCTTTGCCAGCCAGGTCCAGGTTCTGGTAGTCCTCTGGGAAGGTCACGTTGACAACGCGCTCTTCGCCAGCCTTGGCGCCTACCAGGCCATCTTCGAAGCCTGGGATCATGCGGCCGGAGCCCAGCACCAGCTGAGTGCCCTTGGCCGAACCACCGGCGAAGGCTTCACCGTCGATCTTGCCGACGAAGTCGATGTTGACCTGATCGTCTTTCTCGGCGGCGCGCTCGACGGCTTCGAAGCGCACGTTCTGCTTGCGCAGCACTTCCAGCATGTTGTCCAGGTCAGCGTCAGCCACTTCGGCGCTCAGGCGCTCGACCTTGATCGACTCCAGGCCCGCAACGGTGAACTCTGGGAAGACTTCGAAGACAGCGACGAATTCCAGGTCCTTGCCCTTCTCGAAGGACTTCGGCTCAACGGACGGAGCACCAGCCGGGTTCAGCTTCTGCTCGACAACCGCCTCGTAGAAGGAAGCCTGGACCAGGTCACCGAAGACTTCCTGACGGGCATCGCCCTCGAAGCGCTGGCGGATCACGCTCATTGGCACCTTGCCCGGACGGAAGCCCGCGACCTTGGCGCGCTTGGCAGTCTGCTGCAGACGCTTGTTGACTTCGTTCTCGACGCGCTCGGCCGGAACGGCGATGGTCATGCGGCGCTCGAGAGCGGAAGTGTTTTCAACAGAAACTTGCATGGATATTCCTCGTTGCACAGACGTTAGCCGGCGATAGCCCGACTCCAGAATCAAGGGCAAACATTCTAGTGAGTCGCGCACCAGAAGTCACCCCACCCGGGACGACGGAAAACCACGCCGGTCGATTAACTTGCAAGGCCCGCACGGCGCACCGCCGGGCCCTTCTATATAAGGAGGCTGCGCGACGCCTTGGGCGGCACACAACCGAAATACCTTGTCAAACAACTGCCAGGGCAAGCGACACTGTTTACTCAGGGTCGATCTCGTTGAACTGGCAGTACTCTTCCCACTCCATCCCCAGCGCCTCGGCCACTTCGCGATGGGTCTCCAGGCGCATCGCCTGCAGTTGCTCAGGGCTTTCGGCGATCAACTGCAGCGCCAGCTCCCAGGGCTCGATACCCTGCTCCTCGGCGGCATCCTCGAAGGCCCATTCGATCTGCTGGGCTTGCTCACGGGCATCGAGCTCGCAAATCTCTTCGAGCAGCTGCGGATTGGCTTCGGCGAAGCGCTGCAGCGCCAGGGCCTGACGGGCTTCTTTTGCAATCATTGGGTTGCTCCTCTGCCGGCCAGATGGTCCGGTGTTTCAACCGGCTGAAATCTAACAGCTTTTATTGGGGCGCCACCAGAGGATTGCAAGGGGGGAGGGAATCCAGCAATTCGCACGGCGCATCGCGAGCAAGGCTCGCTCCTACGTTCGTTTCGGGCCAATCATTCCTGCGAGATTTGCGCTCAAACGCTTCGGCACTCGACGCGATATCGCGTCGTCAAACAAGGCGGTCGCGCGCGTCTGTCACTGGCGGTACCGGCCCGAAACAGACGCAGGAGCGAGCCTTGCTCGCGATGCGCCGCGTGGGCGGCGCTCGATACCCGCACCAGCCAACAACTCAAGACACGCCCCAAAAGGCACAAAAGCCGCAATAAGCGGCTTTTCAATGCAAAAGATGGTGCGGACGAAGAGACTCGAACTCTTACAGCTTGCGCCGCTGGAACCTAAATCCAGTGTGTCTACCAATTTCACCACGTCCGCATACAGCAGATAACATAAAGGCGCCCGACCATTCGATCAAGGCGCCCTTAAAGAATATGGGGTGGACGATGGGAATCGAACCCACGACAACTGGAATCACAATCCAGCGCTCTACCAACTGAGCTACGCCCACCATATTGCGGTCTTGCGGTACTACATTACAACCGTGTTACAACCTTACAGAAGCATGGTGCGGACGAAGAGACTCGAACTCTTACAGCTTGCGCCGCTGGAACCTAAATCCAGTGTGTCTACCAATTTCACCACGTCCGCGTAGCGCTTAAAACAAAGGCGCCAGATCATGCAATCAAGGCGCCTCTGAAGAATATGGGGTGGACGATGGGAATCGAACCCACGACAACTGGAATCACAATCCAGCGCTCTACCAACTGAGCTACGCCCACCATATCGCTATACAGCCTTACTTGCTCGCCCAAGCAGCCTAATGGCGCACCCGGCAGGACTCGAACCTGCGACCATCCGCTTAGAAGGCGGATGCTCTATCCAGCTGAGCTACGGGCGCATAAGCAGTGTGCCTGACCGAACGAGCCAACAAACCACTCATTCTGCCCGACCTTGCCAACCCGTGCTAGGTCGTACCCGACAAGTGCGGCGAATCTTATAGACGAGCGGGAATACCGTCAACACCTTTTTCTAAAAAATTTAAATTATTTAAGGGGTTAGGGGATTTGCCCGACCACCCGCCTTTGCCCTTTGGCCATGTCGTGCGAGAATGCGCCCTCTTTAATGTTCCTTTCTCGATGGTTAATCACGCGTCTATGACTGCACACCTAATCGACGGCAAGGCGATCGCCGCCAACCTGCGCCAGCAGATCGCTCAACGTGTCGTGGAGCGTCGCCAGCAAGGCCTGCGCACTCCAGGCCTGGCGGTGATCCTGGTCGGCACCGACCCCGCTTCCCAAGTCTATGTCTCGCACAAGCGCAAGGACTGCGAAGAGGTCGGCTTCATTTCGCAGGCCTTCGACTTGCCCAGCGAAACCACGCAGCAAGCCCTGACCGACCTGATCGACCGCCTCAATGACGACCCGGCCGTCGACGGCATCCTGTTGCAACTGCCGCTGCCCGCACACCTTGACGCCTCCTTGCTGCTTGAGCGGATCCGCCCGGACAAGGATGTCGATGGTTTCCACCCCTACAATATCGGCCGCCTGGCCCAGCGTATCCCGCTGCTGCGCCCATGCACGCCCAAAGGCATCATGACCTTGCTGCACAGCACCGGCCAGGACCTTTACGGCATGAACGCGGTGATCGTCGGTGCCTCCAACATCGTCGGCCGCCCCATGGCCATGGAACTGCTGCTGGCCGGTTGCACCGTCACCGTCTGCCACCGCTTCACCAAGGACCTCGCCGGCCACGTTGGCCGTGCCGACCTGGTGGTAGTGGCCGCCGGTAAGCCGGGCCTGGTCAAGGGCGAGTGGATCAAGGAAGGCGCCATCGTCATCGACGTCGGCATCAACCGCCAGGACGACGGCAAGCTGGTCGGCGACGTGGTCTACGAGACCGCCCTGCCCCGCGCAGGCTGGATCACCCCGGTACCAGGCGGTGTCGGGCCGATGACCCGGGCGTGCCTGCTGGAGAACACGCTGTACGCAGCGGAAGAACTGCACAAGTAAGCACACGTGGCGCACGACGTGAAACGGCACCCAGAGGGTGCCGTTTTCGTTGGCGAGCCCTACCGCGCCAAACCCGGCCCCTGGTGCTAACACTGTACGCAAGGCATTCGCCGCATCGCCATTAGCCTCACTGCTCCCCCCCCATCAGGAGCAGCCCATGCAGACCTTGCAACCTCACCACCTGGCGCTGATTCAGCAGCGCCTGCCCGACTGGCTGACCGAGGCCACCAAACAGCAACGCCAGATCCTGCGCAAGCGCGTGCAGCACAGCCACAAGGCCACGAGAAAACTGCACGAGGCCATGACTCCCCTCGAATCGGTGGAAGCCTTCTGTCGCCCCTTGCTCAACGAAGCCCTCGCCCGCTGGTATCCGGACATACCGCTCCCTTCACCCGATACGGCCGTGCTGACCGACCGCACGCCCGCTCATCGACGCATGATGTCCTGGCTGGAAGCCGCCATGCAGAACATGGCCGACGACACGCCCATCCGCCTTTATGCCTCCGAAGACGCCCTCGAGCCCATGGCCGTAGACACCACGCTGTTCGTCAAAGGCGTGCGCAATCTTGACCTTGGCCAACGCTACCTGAACCACCTGCAGCAACACATCGACACGGATGACTTTCGCGCCCTGCTTCGCGGGCAGGACCACGCAGCCTTCGCGGCGGAACTGACCTACGCTCGCCTGCAAGGACGGATCGACAGCCGCGGAGAATCCTTGGGCGAAGCCGCGCTCGCAGGCTCGCACGAAGTGCGCTCACTGACCGGTACAAGACGCCTTCAATGTGGCTACCTGAGCGTTCTCGGCGTCCCCCTGAGCGGGCCTTTGCTGGTGCGACTGGAGCCACGCGACGAGCAAGAGCCCTGCCTGCTCTACTTGCCCGCAGACCCCTCGGGCGCAGTACGCCAGTACCCCTCCCTGCAGGCTGCCGGCACAGCGCTTACCCACCGTTTATGGCAGGAGGACTTCCGACTGTTCTTCAACCGCTTCGTCAGCCACGCGCAACAACCCGCCTTCGCTGCCCGACTGCGGCAAAGACTCTACCCTCGTTACCCCTACGCACTGCTCTACCCAACGCCACCTGTGCTGGAAAAAGGCGAGTCGGTAAGTTGGATCAAACGGCTGTTCCCCTCCCCCCACGACGTATGGCAGGAGACCCTCGACAAGAATGCCCGCCTGACGCTGACCTTCACGCCCTGGACAGGTGACTGTTTCGAACAGCGAGCCAGCAGCCAGGTGCAGGTCGCCTTGACCGATGCCGTGACGCTGGTCGTACCCACGGCGCGTTTCGACGCTGCGATCGGGCAGGCACGCCTGCTGGGCTGGCTGGGCGTGGGCCTGACCGCACTGAATGTGGCGAGCTTGTTCGTGCCGGCGCTGGGCGAGTTGATGCTGGTGGTCGGCGGCGCGCAGATCGTGAACGCGTTTCTCGAAGGCGTGCATGCACTCAACGAGGGAGAAACCGATGCGGCCATCGGCCATCTGTTCGATGTGTTCGACAATCTGGTGCAGATTGCCGTACTGGGCGCCGCTCATGCGGCAATCGGTCTGACTGGCCCGCTGGAGAACTGGACACGCATTCCAGGCCCCTCTGGCCAACGCCTCTGGCATGCAGACCTGCTGCCTTTCAGCCGAGAAGCGCCCTGGCCACCAGGCGCTCCGGCAACCAAAGGCTTGCATCATCATCAGGGCCGTCCCTGGCTCACCCTGGAAGGCAACCACCTTCCGCTCGAAAAAACAGCAGCCCATGGCTGGCGTCTCGCAACCGCCAGAGGCCACCAGTATCAGCCTCGCCTGTTGGGCAACGGCCACAGTCCTTGGCTGCTCGAACACGAGCAGCCTCTGGCTTGGACCACCGCCAGGCTCATGCGCCGAATCGGCAACAGTGGCGTCGCGGTGAGTGACGAAACCCTGCTACGGGCCCTGCGCAGCAGCAGTTTCAGCGATGCAGCCGTGCGCCGCGTGGTGGTCGATCAGGAAGCCGCCCCAGCCCTGCTGCTCGACAACCTGCAGGCACTTGGCGCAACGGATGCCGCAACACCTGGGCCGACAAACACCGGCATGGTCGTCCTCGGACGCGATTTTCCTTCCCTGAGTCTCAGGGCCAAGTCCGAGATCCTTGCCAAAGCCAGCAACCGCGACCTGGACCATCTGCAACGCAGTGGCCGCCTGCCTATCGCCATTGCACAGACAGCTCGCCTGTACCTGCGCGAAGCTCGCATCAACCGGGCCTTGCTGCGTTTTTACCAGGACAGCGGCCCCTGGCAGGATCGCGATGCCCTGGCCTTGGGTTGCCTGGAGCAGTTACCTGGCTGGAGCAACGCGGTACGTATCGAGTTGCGCGAAGGCAGTCTGCACGGCCGGCTTATCAACGCTGCCGGCCCGCGCGGTCGACCGGTCAAGACCCTGGTGCGCCATGAACAAAGCTACCAACCCTATGACGAGCACGCAGAATCATTGTCCGGTCACAGGACCCTTTACCAAGCCCTGCTCGATGCCTTGCCGGACAGCGAGCGGACAGCGCTGAACCTGCAGATACACGACCCCCTGCCATTACGCGATGCATTGTTCGAAAAAGCCGCCGCCGACCGCGACAATGCTGCCCGCCTGCTGGGCATGGCTCCGGTACGCAAGCTCTACCAATTACCCACGCGCCTTCTGGAAACAGGACGCATAGGCTATCCACTCAGCGGCCGCGGCCAAGGCTGGGCGAATGACGACGCGTTGTTCGACATGCTGTTTCCCAGCCGCGAGCCAGGCGATCGCGAATGGTTGCGTTATCGCCTGCGCCAGGCGGCCGGAGACGCACCCGGCGCGTTCACCAGGCTGCTCGAAGGCTTGCGAACAGAGTACCAACGCCTTGGCACTACGCTCGACACCTGGGTCAATGACGCAGAAGGGCTTATGGTGGGCGCCATCGAACAGCGCCGCATCGCTCGCACCGAGGCGGCCTGTCGCATACGCCAGGCATGGCGACGGGAAAGCCCGCAAGTCGATCAGGTCGAATTGGTGCTCGAGGCGCAACACCTGGGCTCTCTGCCAACCTTGCCGGTACGCCTGACGCACGTGAATTGGCTGATCGTGGTCGGTTCACGCGCCGGTGAAGCTGCCAATCTGGATGGATTCCTGCAGGCGTTTCCTGGCGTACGCCATCTGGATCTTTCCAGCAATCTGCTGCGCTGGCTGCCTGAACCCTTGACCCAGATGACTCAGCTGGAGTCCCTGGACCTGTCGGAAAACTTCCTGCTTCTGGACACGCCTCGCAACCTCGACGTTCTGGCGCACCTTCCTCGCCTGCAACGCCTGAACCTCACCGACGCGCTAGAAGACTTGCCCACCCAGGCCCTGGAACGGCTCGGTCAGTTGCAGCACCTGTACTCGTTACAGGCAGACCTCAACAATCTGGTGCTGCAGGCCGAACACTTCGATGCCCTGCAAGGTTGGCCTGCATTGACCGAGCTGAGCCTGGGGTCGAACGAAATCACCCTGACCCCGGAAAGCCGCACCGCGCTGGCACGCCTGAATCACCTGCAGTCGTTGCGCCTGGGCGAGAACCCGCTGCGCCTCGCGCCTGACGTGACCGGGTGGCAGCGACTGCACACCCTCGACCTCGACCGCGTCGAGATCACGCAGTGGCCCGTGGGACTCGTCGGCTTGATGGATCAGCGCCCCCTGGTGCTGCGTTCGCTAGACCTTAGCGGCAACCGCCTGGTTGACGCGCCCGAACTGCGCGACACAGCCTTCGCCGAAGCCATTCGCAGTGGCGAGGAAGGCACCTACTATGACTTCGACGACAACCCCTTCGACGAACAGGCCCAGCTCAGGCTGGTCAATGCCGGGCTCCAAGCCATCCCTGACCTCGACGTCCTGGAAGAAGAACCCTGGGCCCTCGAGCTTCCCGCCGAACTCGACGCGCACCGTCAAGCCCATGCCGAAGACCCCGCCTGGTCCGCGCTGTATCGCCTGGTCGAGCGCATGGTCCAAACACCGGACTATCAGTCAAACCCAACCCTCACCCGCGAGCGAATCGTCCATGTGCTGAGCACCCTGACCGCCGAAGATCTTGTCGATGGGGAAACTGGCTGGGGACGCGCGCAATTGCTCGAACAAGTCACCGCCGAGATCAACGATGCCGCCGAGGCCTGCGTGGATCAGGCCAGCCTGCTGTTCCAGCGAGTGGAAACGCAAGTCGCGGTGTGGCGCTGCGTAGCCACTTCCCACACCGGAGCATCGGACGAGGCTGTCGCTGTCTCCGTGGTCACCAGCCTGGCACGCCAAGCATGTCTCGATGAACGGGTCGGCGCCCTGTACAACGCCCGCCGGGCGCGACGCCAAGCCTTGAGCGCAGCCGAGGACGAGGCCGCGCGCCAGGCCGCTCCAGCGCTGTTGGCCGACGATGACATGAGCGATGAGCGACTGACCGACCCTCAACTCCCTCCCGACGAAATCGAAATAGCCCTGGTCGCACGCATCGCCTTGCGTGAACGTCTGAGCCTACCCGATCAACCGGCGCAGATCGCTTTCGGCTACCTGGCGCAACTGAGCGAGGGCACATTGGAGCACCTTGCCCAGGCGGTACTGGCCGAGGTGGATGGGGCTTTCCTGGCGCGCTGGGCAAGCGAGCAACCCTTTTGGCGCGCCTGGGTGCAACGGCTTTACCCTGAGGCCTTCCAGGCACTGGCCCGGGAGTGGCAGGCGGCTTCGGAGTACTACACCGACTTGACCGAGCCGACCTCGGCAATCGCGCCCTACACCGGACCGGCCGTGCCACCGAGATTCATCGAAGCCCTGGAGCGGGAGACCTCCGCAGTACAGGGCTTGAGGTGGCGGATTGAAGGCATCTTGCAACGTATCGACCTGGTATCAGGACGGTACAGCGGCGAAAGCGAGCTGTACGAACGGGCTGGCCGATTGCTGCTCAGCACCCGTCGCGACGCCCAAGACGCCCTGTATCGACAGCTGGCGATGACAATGTTCAACACGCAGTGAGGTTCCCTGCACAGGCCTTGGGCGAGCTTCGCGCCAGGGCCGCCCACAGCCGATTCGGCTGCCTGGCGCTTGATTTCAGCTGTTGCGGCTGAGCCCCGCCCTGCGCACAGCCAGCTTTTGCACAGTGCCTGTCGGAAAATATACCTACAGCCCACCCTGAGAGCCCACCCGACGCTCAGGTGCGCCGCTGTACGGAGAACCCCATGACCCGCTATATCGATGTGCAAGACCTCGCCCGCCTGGTCAATCGCAAAGGTCTGTCGACCTGCCTGGTGGAAATGGCCGAGTACATTCGCCAGGACTATCTGCGCTGGCAGGACTTCGAAAAATGCGCGCGCCTGGCCAATCACTCGCCGGACGGAGTGATCGAGCTGATGCCGGTTTCCGATCACAACCTGTATGCCTTCAAACACGTCAACGGCCACCCGAAGAACACCCGCGACGGCCTGCTGACGGTGATGGCGTTCGGCGCCCTGAGCCGCGTCGACACTGGCGCCCCGGTGCTGCTCAGCGAAATGACGCTGACCACCGCACTGCGCACCGCAGCCACCTCGGCCCTGGCCGCCCGCTACCTGGCCCGCGAGGACAGCCGCAGCATGGCCTTGATCGGCAACGGCGCACAGAGCGAGTTCCAGGCCATTGCCTTCAAAACACTGTTGGGTATCGACGAGATTCGCCTGTACGACATCGACCCGACCGCCACCGCCAAGCTGGTGGCCAACCTGGCAGATCGTCCCGGCCTGAAGCTGACCGTGGCAGGCTCGGTCGCCGAGGCCGTGCGCGGCGCCGACATCGTGACCACGGTGACTGCCGACAAAGCCTACGCCACCATCCTTACCCCGGAAATGATCGAACCGGGCATGCACCTCAACGCCGTGGGCGGTGACTGCCCGGGCAAGACTGAGTTGCACCGGGCCATCGTCGAAGCGGCGCGGGTGATTGTCGAGTACGAGCCACAGAGCCGGATCGAAGGCGAGATCCAGCAGGCGGCGGCAGACCTGCCCGTCACCGAATTCTGGAAAGTGGTGACGGGCCAGGTGCCTGGCCGCGAACATGACCGTCAGGTGACACTGTTCGACTCGGTCGGCTTTGCCCTGGAGGATTACGCGGCCCTGCGTTACGTACTGGATTGCGCCCAAGCTCTGGACATCGGGCAGGACATCGAGCTGGTACCGACCCTGGAGAACCCAAAAGATCTATACGCACTGCTGCAACCGCGCAGGGTGGGCATTCGAGCGGCACACCCAGCCAGCTGCGCAATCGCCTGATATTGCGGGGCCGCACGACGGCCCCTCTTTTCCCTGCAGCGACAGTTGCGGAATTACCGCCTAACCTGTCCATGCCTCCCGCTGAATGAAGCCATTGCGCATGGACACCAAGGCCGATTCCAACCCCCCCTGGACCGCATCGACGAGGCGATCATCGACGTGCTACGGCACGATGGCCGCATCACTTTCGAGAAGCTGTCCACCCTTGTTCACCTCACCCCACGCCCCTGCCTGGAGCGTGTGCGCAAACTGGAGCGACGTGGGGTGATACGTGGATACGGAGCGATCATCGACTTGCAGAAAGTATCGCCTGGGCTCTCGTTGCTGGTACTGGTGGCACTCTCCAACCAGAGCGGCCGCGCTGCACAAAAGGCCTTCGAGGCCACCATGCGCAGTTGCCCCGAAGTGTACGAGTGTCATTTGATCAGCGGCCATTTCGACTACAGCCTGCGCATGCGCTGTCGGGATATGGAGCACTACCGGGTCCTTACCGAACACTGGATGAACGATGACGCCCTGCATATCGACAAACTGGTGGCGCACCCGGAGCTGGCGGCGGTCAAGAGCATGGCCCCACTGCCGTGATCAGGCCGAGCGCCATGGCTCCGGTTGTCGATAGGCCTGCGCCCATGCCGCCACCTCGCCCACTGGCATCGGGGCAGCGATGCCATACCCCTGCGCCAGTGCGCAACCAAGCTCCATCAGCACCCGCCCATGCTCGACGCTTTCCACCCCCTCCGCGATGACCTCGCGGCCAAAGGCCCGTGCCAGGCCGATCACCGCCCCGGTGAGCGCCAGGTCATCCTGGTCATGGAGGATGTCGCGCACGAACGACTTGTCGATCTTGATGGTCTGAGTCGGCAGGCGCTTCAGGTAGCTCAAGGACGAATAGCCGGTGCCGAAGTCATCCAGCGAAAAACGTACCCCCAGCGCCAGGCACGCGTCCAAGCAACGGCTGACGTGCTGGAGATTATCCAGCGCCACCGACTCGACGATCTCCAGGTCCAACCGAGTGGGGTCAATGCCTGGGTGCTCGGCCAGCAACTGCGCCAGCCGCGCGGCAAAGTCATTGCGCTGCAGATGTCGGGCGGCGATGTTCACACTCAGCGACCAGTTACGCCCTTCGCGTTGCCATCGACGCAGTTGGTGCAGCGCCTGCTCGATCACCCACTCGCCAATCTCCACGATCAGGTCGGTCTGTTCGACCAAGGGCAGAAAATCGCCTGGCAATACCAGTCCACGGCCTGGGCACTGCCAGCGCAGCAGGGCCTCGAAACCCAGCACCTGGCCGCTGTGCAGGTTGACCTTGGGCTGGTAATACAGACACAGCTCGCCCTGGCGCAGCGCACGGCGCACCTGCGCGACCGTCTGGTGCGTCGCCTTGAGTTCCAGTTCCTGGGAAACATCGAAAATGTGATACCGGTTGCGCCCGCGCTGCTTGGCCACGTACATGGCCTGATCGGCATGGCGTACCAACGTATCGGCATCTTCGTCATCCTGTGGGAACAACGTCACGCCAACGCTGGCACTGAGCGCCAGGCGCTGCTCGCGAATGACATAAGGCGCAGCCAGGGCGTGCAGTATCCGATGCAAGGCGGCATGCAACTGTTGACTGCCATCGACATGACGCAGGATCAGCACGAATTCATCGCCCGACAGCCTTGCCACTGCATCACCGCCGCGCAGGATGCTCCTCAACCGCTGGGCCACCTCGACCAGAAGCAAGTCGCCCGCGGCATGTCCGTAGCCATCGTTGACCGCCTTGAAACCGTCGAGGTCGAGCATGCACACCGCCAACGGAATGTCCTCGCGACGGGAAAACGCCAGGGCCTGGTTGAGCAACTCGGACAAGTACGCGCGGTTGGGCAACCCAGTGAGCACATCGTGTCCGACACGCCATTGCAGGGTGTGCAGCAACTGGCGTTTTTCAGTGACATCGAAGCGGATCGAGACGTACCTGTGCACCTTGCCAGTCTTGGGGTCGATCAGCGGCACCATGGTACTGTCCACCCAGTACAGCGAGCCATCCTTGGCCCGGTTACAGATCTCGCCTTTCCACACCCGCCCTGCGACCAGGGCCCGCCACATGCCTAGGAAAAACTCCGGCTCGTGCAGGCCTGAATTGAGAATACGGTGATTGGCACCGAGCAGTTCTTCACGGCTATAGCCAGAGATACTGCAGAACTGCTGGTTGACGTAGGTGATTCGCCCGCGCAGGTCGGTCTCGGAAAAGATCGCGGCCGCGTCCACGGCCGCGCGATAGATATCGTCCATAGCATCCTGCCTTTAACGGTTGAAGCGCTCCACCAGGGCGCGCAATCCGGCGCACACCTGTTCCAGCTCGGCGCCGCGCGAGGCGGCGGCATTGGCGCTATGGGCACTTTGCTGCGCGATGCCAGCGACCCCGTTGATTTGCCGGGACACCTCTTCGGCTACCGAAGACTGCTGCTGCGAGGCCGTCGCCATCTGCTGGCTCATGTCGCTGATTCGCTGCACCGCCTCGCGTATACCTTGCAACGCTTGTTGCGCCTCCTGCACCTGGGCTACACCGTGCTCGGCCCCTTCGATGCCCTGGCTGGCGATGGCCACGGCCTGCTCGGCGCCCTCGCGCAACGTGTCGATGACGCCCTGGATGTGCAGGGTCGACTGGCGGGTCTTGTCGGCCAACGCCCGAACCTCATCGGCCACCACCGCGAACCCACGCCCTTGCTCACCGGCACGGGCCGCTTCGATGGCCGCGTTCAGTGCCAGCAGGTTGGTCTGCTCGGCGATGGCGCGGATCATCCCGGCCGCCTCGGAGATGGCGTCGGTCTGGTCCGCAAGGTCAGTGACCGCCCGGTTGATCTGCCCAACGGTGGCCGCGAGGTTGCGAATAGCCGTACCGGTCGAGTCGGCGACCCGGTTCCCCTGCTCGGCGAGCCCATGGGCGGTATGGGCTTCACTGGCCGTTAACTGCACATGGCTGGCAACCTCACCGATCGAGGCGGCCATCTCGGTCATGGCGGTGGCGGTCAGGTCGGTTTCGGCGCGCTGCTTGAGCAGGGCGGTTTCAGTGCCACGGGACAACTGCCCCGCCTGCGCGGCGGCCACGGCCATCTGCGCGGCAAGATCGCTCAGGCGGGTCAGCGCTGTCTTGAGTCGCGCATGCTCACCGACCAGGATCAACTGCAACTGCCCGGCAGCGCCCGGCAGGTCGCTGTAGGTCAAGGCTGCGATCGGGTCCGCGAAGGTACCGTCTGCGCCCTGGATCACACGCTGCAACTGCCGGCGCAAATCGTTGCGTCCCCATAGGCCGTAGGCCACGAACAGCGCGAAGGTCACGCCCTTGCCCAGCGCACCAGGCAAGCACTGGTTGGCCGCCACTGCCAGGGCACCACCGAGCATCGGCAGTGCCAGCGCCTGCCCCAGCAATGCCAGGCGACGGCCGGTCGACAACGCCGACTTGCCTTGGCGCAAGCGCGCATACAACGCCTCGGCCCTACGCACTTGATCGCGGGTCGGACAGACCCGTACCGACTCGTAACCGACCACCCGCCCATCTTCCAGGATCGGCGTGACATAGGCATTGACCCAGTAGAAATCGCCGTTGCGACAGCGGTTCTTGACGATCCCCATCCAGCTTTTACCGGCCTTGAGGTAACGCCACATCAATGCGTACACCGCCTCAGGCATGTCCGGGTGCCGCACAAGGTTATGCGGGCTGCCGATCAGCTCGGCTTCGCTGTAGCCGCTGATGGCAGCGAATTCTGGGTTGCAGTAGGTGATCAGGCTGGCCGTATCGGTGGCCGATATCAGTCGCTGATCTTCGGGGAAACGCTGCTCGACCGGTGTAACCGGCAGGTTGACACGCACGATGGGACTCCATTCACAAGAAAACCGGCGCCGCGCTCATCGGACACACCGGAACCGCTTCACATCGTGGGGCTCCAACGCTCCAGAGCACCTGAGCCCCTTGCAGCCTCGGGTCGAGCATAGAGCGAGAGCCGATAATGACTGGCCGGTCAAAGTGCGAATTCTACGAATACCATCACATAAATCAAGCAAATGTGATCCAAAGCAGCGTTGCCTTACACCAAACTATACCGGTAAGTTCCTGATTATAAATGGGAATTAATTGATGAAGAGATCAGCTCTGGGATTTGCCCTGCGCCGCTACCGTAAGCTGGCAGGCTTGACGCAGGCACAATTCGGCGAGCAGACCGGCTTCGACCCCAAGACCATCAGCCGCTTCGAGACCGGCACCTACACCCCCAGCATCGACGCCCTGCTAACCTTCGCCGACGTTCTGGGCATCAAGCCCAAGGTCTTCTTCTGCGAGCCTGACGATGAAGACGAGCAGCGAGCGTACCTGTTCGATGTGATTCACAAGGCCCCGCCCAAGGCGCTTGGCAAGCTGATTGCAGCAGTGGATCAGGCATTGGCCAAATCCTGAACTCTTTCGCCTCATCCGCGCGGGCGCCCCACCAGGCCCGCAACGCTATGTGCACCGAACTAGAGCCAGTGAGGCCACAATGCCCCATAACTGGTCAGACCGGTAAGGCCGAATTTCCTTGCAAAGTCGGATTTTTCGCGCTTTTATGACCCTGCACTGAACAAACCGGTAAGACCACAATAATTAAGTCCTGCGCTCTTTCGCCCTCGCGGCATCGAAGCAAGGACACCGATCAGAGACCCCTCCCATGCTCAAATGGTGCTCGCGTTCGATCTTTCTGCAAGTGGTGCTGGGCCTTGCCCTCGGCATTGCCTGCGGCCTCAGCTTCCCCGACCTGTCCCTGCAACTCAAACCCCTCGGCGACGGCTTCATCAAGCTGATCAAGATGCTCATCGGCATCATCGTGTTCTGCGTGGTGGTCAGTGGAATCTCCGGCGCCGGCGACCTGAAGAAAGTCGGGCGAATCGGCCTGAAGTCCGTCATCTATTTTGAGATCCTGACCACCATCGCCCTGGTCATCGGCCTGGTCTTCGCCTTCACCAGCGGCATCGGCAGCGGCGCCAACATTCACCTCGAGCAGCTGTCCAGCGCCGACGCCAGCAGCCTGGCCGAACGTGGCCAGCACATCCATGGCGCCACGGCGTTCTTCATGGACCTCATCCCGACGTCGGTGGTCGGTGCCTTCGCCGATAACAACATCCTCCAGGTGCTGCTGTTCTCGGTGCTGTTCGGCAGTGCCCTGAACCTGGTGGGCGACTCGGCGGCGGGTATCTCGCGGCTGATCAATGAGCTGAGCCATGTGGTGTTCCGCATCATGGGCATGATCGTGCGCCTGGCCCCCATCGGTGTGTTCGGCGCCATTGCCTTCACCACCAGCAAGTACGGCCTGGAATCCCTGCAGCACCTGGGCGGGCTGGTCGCCTTGTTCTACCTGACCTGCGCGGGCTTCGTGCTGATCATCCTCGGCACCGTGATGCGCCTGTCGGGCCTCAAGCTGCTGCCGTTCATCAAGTACCTGCGCGAAGAGCTGACCATCGTACTCGGCACCGCCTCCTCCGACGCCGTGCTGCCACAGATCATGCGTAAGCTCGAACACCTGGGCATCGGCAGTTCCACCGTCGGCCTGGTGATTCCGACGGGCTACTCGTTCAACCTCGACGGCTTCTCCATCTACCTGACCCTGGCCATCGTGTTCATTGCCAATGCTACCGGCACACCGCTGGCGATGACCGACCTGCTGACCATTCTGTTGGTGTCGCTGGTGACCTCCAAGGGAGCCCACGGCATCCCAGGTTCGGCGCTGGTCATCCTCGCTGCCACCCTGACCGCCGTACCGGCGATTCCAGTAGTGGGCTTGGTGTTGGTGCTGGCGGTGGACTGGTTCATGGGCATCGGCCGGGCGCTGACCAACCTGATCGGCAACTGCGTGGCTACCGTGGCCATCGCCCGATGGGAAAAGGACATCGACATGCAACGTGCGCAGAATGTGCTCGATGGCAAGCCGGGTTTCGCCCACACCCCACGCAAGCAGCCCAACGCCCATCAACAGGAATTTTGACCGAGTGTGGCCGGCAATGATGCCGGCCCCTCCAGGAGCGAACCGTGATCAGCTCATCGACCGTCGTCAACTCAGTGGTGGAAAAACTGCGCCAGGCGCTTGCACGGGGCCAGTGGCGCTCCGGCGACATGTTGCCTGGCCAACGCGAGCTGGCCGAGCAACTGGGCATCAGCCGCCCTAGCCTGCGCGAAGCCGTCACCGTGCTGGAAACCCTGGGCCTTGTGCGCGCCATGCCGGGCAAGGGGGTTCTGGTACTCGATGCCGAGGCGATGGTGACCGAGCCCGGTGCCGATTCCACGGCACCGGCCAGCCTGGCCGACGTGCTGGAGCTGCGCTACACCCTCGAACCTTTCATCGTCGGCCTGGTGGCGCAATCGGCCAACAGCCAGGACATTGGCCAATTGCGCCTGACCCTGATGGACATGCGCGAGGCCCTCGAGGCCGATGACAGCGAAGCCGGTGTCAAAGCCTACATTGCCTTCCACGAGGCGCTGTTCGCCCTGACCACCAACCCGATCTTCCAAAGCGTGGTACAGCAGACCAGCAATGCCCTCAAGCAAAGTGCCGACATGCTACGCAATTCCCCCGAGCACCTGGCCGCCCGACTCAAGGAGAACGAAGCCGTGGTGCGGGCCATCCGTGATCGCAACAGCGCCCAGGCCAGCGCCCAGATGCGCCGGCACATCCTGGCCGAAGGCCAGCGCATGGGAATCGAGCTGAACATCCCGGACGAACATCACAGCCAATGACCCCAGGAGAGCGACCATGACCGCCTGCGCCCAAGCCGCCCCTCAGTTGCCTGCCCTGCTCGCCGCTGGCGAGACGCGCCTGTCGGCCGATCAGATCTACCCCCGGCTGTTCGACGCCATTCTCGAGCAGCGCCTGCCACCGGGCAGCCTGCTGCCCGAGCAAGCGCTGGGCAATGCCTTCGGCGTCAGCCGCACGGTGATTCGCCGGGTGCTGGGGCGCCTGTCGGATCAGCAAGTGGTGGTTCAGCGCCCAAGCCACACCGCCCACCTGGCCGCACCTGGCCCTGAGCAAGCACGCCAGGTGCTCAGCGCCCGACGCCTGGCGGAGACGACGTTGATCACCCTGGCCACCCAGCGCGCCAAGCCCTCGCACATTCGCCAATTGCGCTCGCTGGTGGAGCGCGAACGCCTGCACCACGAGCGTGGCGAGCGCTGTGCGGCGATTCGACTGGGGGGCGAGTTCCACCTTAAACTCGCGCAAGTGGCCGCCAACGCCCCCTTGGCGCGCTTTCTCAACGGCCTGGTACCGATGACCTCGCTGATCATCGCGCGCTACGAATCACCGTGCTGCGAACACTGCGCCTGGGAGGAACATGCCGCGATCATCGACGCCGTGGAAGCCGGCAACGAGGAAACAGCGCTGACCCTGATGCACCAGCACCTCGACCGTTTGGAAGACAAGCTCGAACTCGAGTGATCCACACCGCCTTTGCGCCATCGCCGCTGCTCGTCGCGGCGACGCGCCGTCGCGATGGGCTGCAAGGCAGGCACAGAATGCGCCCCCTATACTCGTTGAACCCCCTTCACTTATCAGGGAGGCGCTCGCATGACGCTGCGCATTCCCTCACTGCTGATCTGCCTGCTGGTGGCCCTCGGCGGCTGCGCCAGCAAGCCAGCGCCGCCACCGCCGCCCGTGGCGCTCACGCCCGCCATCTGGCAACGCATCGACCAGGAACTGATCGAGGCTTCGGTAGGCGCCGCCGGTTCGGCCAATGACTATGCCCGGCGGTCGATGCGGGTATGGAAAGAGCAAGTGCAGCAGCGTACCGAGAGCGACTTCATCCCTTGGTTCACCGGCTATTGGACCCAGCAATGGCTGACCCTGAAGGTCGCCTGGTACAAGCTCGACAGTGGCGAAGGTCGGGAGCCTGCGGAAAAGCGCCTGGCCCTGTACCTGCAGGAGCAGTATCACGAACGGGTGATCGAACCAGTGGCCGAACAGATCAACCCCGAAGGCATCCGTGATCGGGCTTGCGAGTTGTACGTGCAACTGCTCGGCCAGCAACTGCCAGCCATCATCGCCCGCTATCGTGCGCCGCCTGAGCAGTTCAGCCAGCGCCTCAATCGCATCCCGGCCATCGCCCTGGGCCCGCCCGAGGCACGCAATGCCAGCCTCTATCAGTTGCTGCGCGCCAAGCCACTGGAACAGCAGCCCGCCTGGCAGGCCCTGCGCCAGCACCTGCACCTGCAAGCAGCAAAAGGCCCTGGGCAAACCGATATTGGCTTGTCAACGGTTGCCGACCGCGCCAGCGAGAAGCTCGGGGCCACCCTGGCGCCACGCGGCATAGCCAGTGCCGTGGCCAGTGCCGTGGGCAAGGTGGCCGGGGCGATGATTTCGATCGTCTCGGCCGGCTACGGGATGATCACCCACGACCGCGAGCATCCGCAGATGGTCGAGCAGTTGCGGGTGATCCTGAACGTGGCGCTCAACCAGGAATGGCAGGCGCTGATGGAGAACCGCCAGAGTGGCGCCATGGCGGGGGTGTACTACTTGTCCGGCCAGGTCGAGGACAGCTTGCTGGCCAGCGCACCACAGCTGAGGGAGCAAGAAGTGCAGCAGCGCCAGGAGCCATTATTGATACGCCTGCCGCCCTGAGGCTGGCTGGGCGGCGTCAGGCCACGGCCATCGCCGAGGTCGGCAGGCCGAAGATCCGGTCGAACGCCCAGTTGTAGACGAAGGTGTAGCAAGGCACCAGAACGATGAACGCCAGGTCCACCAGGAACGCCTCGACCAGGCTCATGTCCAGCCACCAGGCAATCAGCGGTATCAGGTACACCACCAAGGTCAGCTGGAAACCCACGGCATGCGCCACCCGCCGCGCCACGCTGCGACCGCGCTTGGCCTGGCGGCTCTCCCAGTACTCGAACAGGCTGTTGTAGATCAGGTTCCAGAGCATGGCGATGGTGGTGATCATCACCGCCAGTGGCCCGGTGTGCGATGCCTGAGTGTCCGACAGGTAGGCCAGCCCCACGGTCGACATGCACAGGCCGATCAGTTCATAGAAGGTCACATAGACCAGTTTGCGTTTCAGTCCCTGCACCAGGGGTTACCTCAAATGACAAAAGCGATGGGCGCAAGGATGATTCATTTTTATTGACAGGCAAAGTCAACAGCTTTCAGATTGACTGACAGGAGGCTGCCCATGAACTTTTCCAGCGATAACATCCAGTTGTTCCTCGCCGTGCTCGACCATGGCTCGTTTTCTGCCGCTGCGCGCGCCTTGGGCAGGGTACCCTCGGCGGTGAGCATGGCCATCGGCAACCTCGAAGCCGAACTGGGCTATACCCTGTTCGAGCGCGGCCCGCGCGAAGTGCGGCCCAGCCCCCGTGCCTTGGCCCTCGAGCCCCACGCCCGGCTGATTGCCGAGCAGCTAGGCCTTCTGCAGGTGCATGCACTTGAGCTGTCCCAAGGGCTTGAAAGCAGCCTGTGCATCGCCGTGGTCCCGGACATCGACCACCGTCCCTTGCTGGCCGCCATCGCCCACCTGGGCGAGCGCTATCCGCTGCTGGACATCGCCCTGCTCAGCGCCCCTCAAGAGGATGCCCTGCAGCTGCTCGACAATGGGCGGGCGGACCTTTGCCTGGCCTTCGCCGGTCTGCACGTAGACCCCCAACGAGGATTCCAGCACATCGGCACAGAGACACTGGTGGCGACCCTGTCTCCCAACCATCGCGCCATGCTCGACGAGCGCATCCATTATCTTGAGGACCTGGTTGCCGTACGCCAGATCCTGGTGCGCAGCCGCGACCTGCCGCTGGCCGACCCGCGTGCCTCGATCGGTGCCACCCATTGGTACACCGACAGTTTCGACCTCGCCCTGCAGATGGTCGAAGCCGGCCATGGCTGGGGTGATCTGCCGCTCAGCCGGGTCGCCCCGCTGATCGAAGCCGGACGCCTGGTGCGCCTGAATTTTCGCAACACGCACAATGAGCTGCAGCTGCCGATCCATGCCTTCTGGCGCAAGCAACAGCCGCTGCGCCAGGCTGCTCGCATGCTGATCGAACACTTGGCCACACGCTGACCTGCCGTCCGTCGACAGAGGATCAATAAGTCACTGTTACTGTTTCAATTTTTTACCCAGCACGCCGATATGAAAGGTGAAAGGTCCGCACGCCCGTCACAAGCGCGCAGCGCCCTCCCATCACTGGCTCAAGGTCTCGAAACATGAACCTGAAATTCCGCCATAAGATCCTGCTCAGCGCCTGCGCCGTCGTGGTGCTGGCCTTCGCTCTGTTCACGCTTTACAACGATTACCTGCAACGCAACACCATTGCCCAAAACATCGAATCGTCCGTGCAACAGTCCGGTGCGCTGACTGCCAGCAGCGTGCAGAACTGGATGAGCGGGCGCATCCTGGTGCTGGAGAACCTGGCCCAGGACATCGCCGAGCAAGGCGCTGGCGACAACCTGGCCGGGCTGATCGAGCAACCGTCCTACACGAGCAATTTCCTCTTCACCTACCTGGGCCAGGCTACCGGCGCGTTCACCCAGCGTCCCAACGCACAGATGCCTGCCGGCTACGACCCACGCCAGCGCCCCTGGTACGGCGCGGCGGTCAGCGCCGGGCAAACCGTCCTCACCGCCCCCTACCAGGGCGCCGTAGGTGGCCTGATGGTCACCATCGCCACCCCGGTCAAGCGCAAGGGCAACGGCGAGCTGATGGGCGTGGTTGGCGGCGACCTGACCCTCGATACCCTGGTGCAGATCATCAACTCGGTCGACTTCGGCGGTATCGGTCATGCCTTCCTCGTCGACAGCGAAGGCCAGGTGATCGTCAGCCCGGACAAAGACCAGGCGATGAAGAACCTCAAAGACATCTATCCCGGCAGCGGCCTGCGGGTCACCACCGGTATGCAGGATGTCACGCTCAATGGTCAGCAACGACTGATTTCCTTCGCCCCGGTCAGCGGCCTGCCCTCGGCGAAGTGGTACATCGGCCTGTCGATCGACAAGGACAAGGCCTATGCCGCGCTTGGCCAGTTCCGCACTTCGGCGGTCATCGCCATGATCATCGCGGTAGCGGCCATCGCCGGCCTGTTGGGCCTGCTGATCCCGGTGCTGATGCGCCCGCTGACCACCATGGGCCGCGCCATGCGTGACATCGCCGAGGGCGAAGGTGACCTGACCCGCCGCCTGACCGTGCAACACAAGGACGAATTCGGCGAATTGGCGACCTCGTTCAACCGCTTCGTCGAGCGTATCCACGCGTCCATGAGCGAAGTGTCTTCGGCAACTCGCCTGGTACACGATTTGTCGGAAAAGGTGGTCAACGCCTCCAACGCCTCGATCATCGGTTCTGAAGAACAAAGCATGCGCACCAACAGCGTTGCCGCCGCGATCAACCAGCTCGGTGCCGCCACCCAGGAAATTGCCCGCAACGCCGCCGATGCCTCGCAGCATGCCAGCGGTGCCAGCGAACAGGCCCATGGCGGTCGCGAAGTGGTCGAAGAAGCGATCAACGCCATGACCGCTCTGTCGCAACGGATCAGCGAATCCTGCGAGCAGATCGAAGCGCTCAACGCCAGTACCGACGACATCGGCAAGATCCTCGATGTGATCAAAGGCATCTCCCAGCAGACCAACCTGCTGGCACTCAACGCCGCCATCGAAGCCGCCCGCGCCGGTGAGGCCGGACGTGGGTTCGCGGTGGTGGCCGATGAAGTGCGCAACCTTGCGCACCGCACCCAGGAGTCGGCCGAAGAGATCCACCGCATGATCACCAGCCTGCAGGTCGGTTCCCGCGAGGCGGTCCACACCATGAACACCAGCCAGGTGTCCAGCGAGCAGACCGTGCAGGTGGCCAACCAGGCGGGCGAGCGGCTGGCCAGCGTGACCCAGCGTATCGGCGAGATCGACGGCATGAACCAATCCGTCGCCACCGCCACCGAGGAACAGACCGCCGTGGTCGAGAGCCTCAACCTGGACATCACCCAGATCAACGCACTGAACCAGCAAGGGGTGGAAAACCTCAATGAAACCCTGCGTCACTGCGATGCGCTGGCCCAGCAGGCCGGGCGGTTGAAGCAACTGGTGGGTAGCTTCCGAATCTGATTCGGCCCCATCGCTGGCAAGGCGGCTCCCCCTTCGACGAGGGTCCGGCTTGCCGGCGTTTGCTGCATCATCGGGATGCCGCTGCATCAGCGCAGTTATAACCTAATAACGAACAAGTCTATTTGGCTATAAAAAAATCTATATGCTGGGCAGCATCCGAAAACGGGCAAGCTGGGCAGTCGAGTAGCGTATGGATGTAGGTTCTTTTGGTTTCACCATTGCCGGACTGGTTGTAGGTTTCATCGTCGGCATGACCGGCGTCGGTGGCGGTTCGCTGATGACGCCCATTCTTCTTTGGTTCGGCATCAATCCGGCCACCGCCGTGGGTACCGACCTGCTGTACGCCGCCATCACCAAGGCCAGTGGTGTCTGGGTGCATGGCCGCAACAGGAACATCGACTGGAAGATCACCGGCCTGCTCAGCCTGGGCAGCGTGCCTGCCGCCGCGCTGACGCTGTGGTTTCTCAGCACCCTGCACACCGACACCTCGGCACTCAATGCGGTGATCAAACAAGGCCTGGCGGTGGTGCTGATCCTGACCGCGCTGGCGATCCTGTTCAAGTCGCGCCTGCAGGCTTTCGCCAATCGCCATGCCGGTGACCACTACCATCTGAGCGATCGCAGCCTGAATATCCTCACCGTGCTCACCGGCGTGGTGCTGGGCGTGATGGTCACGCTCACTTCCATCGGTGCAGGGGCCCTGGGCACGGTGGCGTTGTTCCTGCTCTACCCGTTCCTGGTTACCCGCCGTCTGGTGGGGACCGAGATCGCCCACGCCGTGCCGCTGACCCTGGTTGCCGGCCTAGGCCATGCGGGCATGGGCAACATGGACTGGTCGCTGCTGGGTTACCTGCTGCTCGGCTCGCTGCCAGGCATCTACCTGGGTAGCCACCTCACCGGGCGTATCTCCGACCGCGTGCTGCGGCCTTGCCTGGCCGGCATGCTGCTGTTGATCGGCTACAAGCTGGCGTTCTGAGCTGACGCGCCTGCGTCACGCCAGACGCAGGCGCCATTGCCCGGTGTAACTCAACGCCAGACGCGACAGCGGCAACACATCGATGCGTTGGTACGCTGTCAGCGGACACCCCAGTAGGTGAACGATCACTGCCCGGATCACCATAGGGTGCGTCACTGCCAACCAGTCCCCCTTCCCCTCGAACGCCTCCAGCCAACCGCCCACCCGCTGGCACACCTCGGCAAAGGATTCGCCCCCATGGGGTGCGCTGCGAGGGTCCTCCAGCCACTGCGCCAGCGCCTCGGGCTGCTCGGCCTGCAACTGCTTCAGCGTCATGCCCTGCCAGCGACCCAGGTCGCAATCGGCCAGGCCGACCTCGACCTGAGGCGCGCCCGACAACCAGGCCGCCGTTTCCCTGGTACGTGCCTCTGGTGCCGTCAACACGCGCACATCGGGCATAGGGGTCAATGGCCGATCGGCGTGGTCCAGAATGCCATCCTGCGCACGATGCAAACGCCCCGCTCGCTGAGCCGCGGTCTGGGCATGACAAATGAGTGTGAGGCGTACAGCTTTCACCGGGAATCTCTTGAGGGTCGAGTTGAGCAGACTGGTTTAGCACGTCTGTGGATGTTTTACCGCAACCGCCAGGGTGACGGAAGGCAGCGTCAGCGCGCCAGGGACTGGCTTGCAGCCTCGCGTCCGGCTCAAAAGCACAGCTGCAGCAGCCCCCAGACCGGCACCAGCGCAACCAACGCAACCGCCAGCCGTGGCCAGTATGGCAGCAGCATCAGCAGTGCCATCCCGGCCAGCGACATCGCACCGAACCAAGCCACCGGTCCCATGGCCCAACCCCAGGCCTGGGCACAGAGCCACAGGCTCGCCAGCAAGGCCAGCCAACCTGCGCTGCGCAGGGTCAGACGAAGCGACCGGGGGCAGGTGCGCTGCCAGACCTGCTTGTAGTGGCGCTCCAGGCCCTGGCACAGCCCGAGCATTCCAGCGTAGGCGCACAGCAAGCCGCCTGTGACCAGCATGATCATGCTTGCATCTCCCTCAGGCGCCCTGCCCTTGCCTGCCTGGGCGCCGACGGCTTACGCTGCACCCGCCACGCCGCCGCCCCCAGAAGCCCGCCCAGCACCAGCGCCGTGACCACCACGCCAAGACGGATGGCATCGCCGACTCCCCCGAGCGAGGCCAAGCCTGCGCACAGCAGCGCGGCCAGGCCAAGTTGCTCGACCCAAGCGCGCTTGGCCGGGCGCACACCCGCATGCAGCAGCGCCAGCAACCACACGCCAAAGAACGCCCGTACTTCCCACTGCTCCCGCAGTGCCAGTTCGACTGGCAGCAAGCGGCTGGCCCACAGCAAGCCGATGCAGGCCAGCAGCAGGCCGGTGATGAAGCCGATGTTGCACACCTCGGCAACCCGGTACCCACCAAGCCCGCGTGCTTCGGCACCGCTGTTGGCGTATTGGCGCCCGCGCTTGACGCAGAACAGCACCAGGCCGCTGGCGATCATCGCGCAGCTGACCAGCCCGCAGGCGAAGTACAGCCAGCGCATCGGGTAGCCCCCGAATTGAGCGAAATGCAGGCCGACCATCACCCGCTGGGTCAACGGCGCAGGGCGCAGCTCAGGCACATCGCTGAGCAGCTTGCCGCTGACGCCATCGAACACCATCGCCTGGCCCTTGCTGAGGGCGATGCGGTTGCCCAGCTCCGGGCGGATCTCGATACGTGCGCCGGCCGTGTTGGGGTTACGGATGCTCAAGCCAGCAATCGGGCCGAGCTGGGCCTCGGCCTGGGCCAGCAAGGGTGCGATGTCCACCAGCTCGCCGGGTTGCCTGGTCAACCCACGGGGTTGTTCGAGCCGCGCATTGCCCTGGGCCTGGAAGTAAGCGCGGTGGTTGCCATCGAACAGCGCATCGACGCCCGCGGGAATGTAGATCAGCATGAAGATCACCAGCCCGGTGTAGGTGATCATCAGGTGAAACGGCAGCAACAGCACTGCACTGGCGTTGTGAAAATCCAGCCAGGAGCGCTGGCCTTTGTTCGGTCTGAAGGTGAAGAACTCCTTGAAGATTTTCTTGTGAATGACGATACCGGTCACCAGCGCGGCGAGCATCACCAGGGCCAGGGCTCCGACCACGAAGATGCCCCAATTGCGCGGCAGGTCGAGGGTGAAGTGGAAACGGAAGAAAAAGTTGCCGCCGACGCTGTCACGGACCTCGATGACTTCGCCGGTTGCCGGGTCCAGTTGCACCCCACCGCCATGGCGGCGCTCCCCCGTGGACACCCGCAGCCCCGGCGCCCGCTCGGTGGGCAAGCTGATACCCCAGTGGCTCGCTGTCGGCTCATGCGCCTGCAAAAAGGCCACCGCTTGTCGGGCAGCATCGGCCTGGGAAACGCTACGGGTCGGGATCTCAGGCTTCATCCAGTGATTGAGTTCCTCGTCGAACACCGCCAACGTGCCGGTGACGAAAATGGCGAACAGCAACCAACCGAAGATCAGCCCGGCCCAGGTGTGCAGCCAGGCCATGGATTGAGTGAACGTGTTTTTCATGCCAGCCACTCCAGTGTCTGGGGCCAGAACCCGATGAGCGCCAGCGGCGCTGCCAGGACGAGCGGCGCCCAGGCGCGCAAGGCGTCACGGCTGGCGAAGGCCCAGAGGATGGCGCCGGTGTAGAGGACGAATGCCAGCAGGGTCGAGACGATCACCGCGTCGGCGGGCGATAGCGGCAGCAGACGGGCAAGGCAAGCGGTGGCCGAGTAACTGAAGGCGTAGCCGCCGAGTAACGCGGCGCAGCTGCGGGAGAGGATCTGCAGCCAGGCGGGGACTCTGATCATCGAGTGGTCCTTGGTGTTTTTCCTAGGGGGCTGCGTGCAGCCCCATCGCTGCGGTTCGTCACCACCACAAGCCGACTCCCACAAGGGTCGTGTGGGGCCGGCTTGCTGGCGATGATCAGAACGAGATGTTCAACGAAGCGAATAACGCGCGCCCTGGCTGGTTGTAGGTGTTGGCGCCCGAGCTGCTGGCATTGCCGCCGCGCAGGATCTGCTTGTCGAACACGTTGTTCACCCCTACCCGCACGTTGTAGTTGGCGTTGAACGTGTACCCGGCACTGACATCCACCAACCCGTAGGCTTCGACATCCTGCTGCGCCTGTTCGTCGTAGTCTTCCTGGGTGCGGAAGTTGTAGGTCGGCGATTTCTGCTTGCCGTAGTAAGTGCCGGCGACCTGGAACGACAGCTTGTCGGTGGCACGCCAGTCCAGCGTGGTGTTGACCGTGTACTCGGGGATCACCGACAGCGGCTCGCCGGTTTCGCGGTTGTCGTTGTCGAGCATCCAGGTCAGGTTGGTGTTCCAGTCCACCGTCGGGCTCAGCTCGACGAACAGGTTGCCCTCGATACCCTCGACCCGCGCCTTGCCGGCGTTTTCCCATTGGGTCACACGACGGCCACTGTTGATGGTGTAGAGCACATCGGTATCGCCGATGATCTTGTTCTTGTAGTCGTTGCGAAAGTAGGTCGCGCTGGTGCGCCAGGTGCCACGGTCGTACAGCAGGCCGACTTCCTTGTTGACGCTGATTTCCGGCTTCAGGTCGGCGTTGCCTTGCAGGTAGCAGCCACCGGCGTTGGTCTGCTGCACGCTGCAGCCGTTGCCACGGCTGTAGAGCAGGTAATTAGGGTTGGACTGGTACAGGTTCGGCGTCTTGTAGGCGCGGGCAATCCCCCCTTTGAGCGACAACGACTCAGTCAACTTGTGCGCCACATTCAGGCTCGGGCTGAAGTTGTCGCCAAAGGTCTCATGATGGTCGAAACGCAGGCCAGGGGTGACGGTGGTGTCACCGATAACGATGTTGTCCTCGACGAACAGCGCATAGCTCTTGGCGGTCATCTTCGAGTCGCTGCGGTCGAAACCGCTGATGACGTTGTTGCCCGCGCCACTGGGGTCGAAGCTCTGCGGGCGGAACGAGCCCTGGTCGTTGAGCGACTCGTAGAGGTACTCACCGCCCAGGGTCAGCACGTGCTCGGTGCTGCCCGTGGCGAACGGCAGGTTCACTTCGCTGCTCAGGCGGGTGTTGCGCAGGCGCGACATAGCCGCCCCGGTGTCGTTGATCGCCCCTTCAGGCCCACCGGCCAGGCCTTCGTTAAGACGCCAGTTGCGCACGTACTCGTAGGCCAGGGAGGTCTTGCTGGTGCCCCAGGTGAAATCACCCAGGTGGGTCAGGTCGTAGGTGCTCCGTTGCATGACATTGGTCTCGTGGCCATACAGGCTGGAGATCAGCTCGACATTGCTGCCACCGTTGCTGTTCATGGTATCGCCAGCGTAGATGTTGCCCTGGCGGCTGTAACCTGCGCTGGCTTCGAGGCGATGCTCATCATTGAGTTTCCAGCTCAGCAGACCATTGATGTCTTTGTTGCGCACCCCTTCACGGCCAGCGACCAAAGCGCTGTTGGCATGGCTGGCGTTGATGTCCAGGTCATCGGCATCGGTCTTGGCCAGGCCTCCGTACAACCGCCCCCCCAGGTTTTCGGTCAGCCCGCCGCTGAGGTTGAAGTTGGTCCGTTGGCTAGCCCCTTCGGCGCTGTCCTGGGGCAGTTGGGTGTACAGGTTGACGTTGCCTTTGAACGCTTCGGTGGGGCGTTTGGTGATGATATTGACCACCCCGCCCATGGCGCCGGAGCCGTAGCGCGATGCAGCCGGACCGCGAAGAATCTCGATGCGCTCGACAGCCTCGGCCGGCACCCAGTTGGTTTCGCCACGGGTGTCGCGGTCGCCGTTCCAGCCATAACGCACCGCATTGCGTGCACTGGAGGGCTTGCCATCGATGAGGATCAGGGTGTTTTCCGGCCCCATGCCCCGCAGGTCGATCTGGCGGTTGTTGCCCCGCGCGCCACTGGCACTGTTGCCGGTGAGGTTGACCCCCGGCTCGCGGCGAATGATGTCGGACAGGTCATTGGCTGGTGGGTGACGCTGGATATCTTCAGCAGTGATGATCGACGAACCCAGCGCCTGGCGTGCCTCACGCTCGGCGGTCACCAAGGTGTCCTGGATCACCAGCGCAGGGTCGGCCATCGGAACCTCCACCACCTCACCGGTGTGTTGCTGTTCGGCCTCGGCCGCAGTCGCCACCATGGCCGGCGACGCCAGCGCGACAAACGCCAGGGCCAGGCTGTTGGGTGAGGTTCTGGATTGCATCGACACTTCTCCTGCGGTCATGGGCAAAGGCACGGCCCGGCCTGCGCGCCGACGGGCCCCTCGCCCTTCGGCCCGGCAAGCATTGTGTGGGGCCAACAGGGATGGTGAATATAATGATTCTCAAATGTGTTTAAATCTTATTTACGAAATTTACATGTTTGTGACGGAACTTCGCCAAGCGGGGGTTCGGTATGTTCGCTTCAGGAGTGGGAGCACGGTCGCCGCGTCGCCCCCAGACGTTTTTCGGGCACTGTCGCAGCGCCGGCAAAGCGGGTCGGCTGGCATGAACAACCCGGCACACCAGCAATGTTGCAACCTGCCCAATGACTCCTACAGTTTCGAAGGTAGGAAGCCGAGGCCAACCATGCGCGCCGCCGAAAAATCCGAACGCTCAGGACCCACCCGGGTACTGCCGAAAATTCCCCGCAGTGTCTGGGCGCTGGGCTTCGTGTCGATGTTCATGGACATTTCCTCGGAGATGATCCACGCCCTTTTGCCGCTGTACATGGTGACCGTGCTTGGTACCTCGGTCGTTGCGGTGGGTTTCATCGAGGGTATCGCCGAGGCCACCGCATCGATCACCAAGGTGTTCTCCGGTGCCTTGAGCGACCGGCTGGGCAAACGCAAGCTGCTCACGGTGCTGGGCTATGCCCTCGCGGCCCTGACCAAACCAGTATTCCCGCTGGCGACCGGCCTTGAGTGGCTGACCGGTGCGCGCTTTGTCGACCGCATCGGCAAGGGTATTCGCGGGGCGCCCAGGGACGCGCTGGTGGCGGATGTGACCCCTCCAGAGCTGCGCGGTGCAGCATTCGGCTTGCGTCAGGCGCTGGATACGGTCGGCGCCTTGCTCGGGCCACTGCTGGCGATCGGGGTGATGTGGCTGACTTCCAGTCACTTCCAGACGGTGTTCTGGGTGGCGGTGGTGCCTGCGTTCCTGGCAGTGTTCATCCTCATAGCCTTCGTCCGCGAGCCGGACACCCTGCCCAAGACGCGTCCCGTACGCTCACCGCTTGCCCTGCGCCAGTTGGTGCGGCTAGGGTCTGCTTACTGGCGGCTGATCATCCTGGCCACGCTGTTCACCCTGGCCCGCTTCAGCGAAGCCTTCCTGTTGCTGCGCGCTCAGGACATGGGCCTGGCCGCGCAGTGGGCACCGGCGGTGCTGGTGCTCCTGGCCCTGGCCTATTCGATCTCGGCCTACCCTGCAGGTACGCTGTCCGACCGGCGCGGCCGCCGCGTGGTGCTGATGCTGGGGCTGGCATTGCTGCTGATCGCCGACCTGCTGCTGGCGCTGTGTCCGGGCTGGATCGGGCTGGCACTCGGCGTGGTGGCCTGGGGGCTGCACCTGGGCTTCACGCAGGGCATATTCAGTGCGTTGATCGCTGACAGTGCCCCGGCCAGACTGCGTGGGACGGCCTTTGGCCTGTTCCACCTGCTCACCGGCGCGGCGCTGCTGGGTGCCAGCGTGGTCGCTGGCCTGTTATGGGACGGCGCAGGTTTTCGGGCCACATTCCTGGTCGGCGCCGCATTCGCCGGCGCCACGCTGGTCGGCTTGGCCCTGTTGCCCCACTTCAGCAGCCAGGTGCGCTCACAGTGAAAACGCTGCATAGATCATCAACGCTTCACTGTCGGCGAGGTAACGTGCCACAGACCCCGGAGCCTTCCAGCTTCGCTCCACCCGCCTCAGGGAGTAACGCCCATGTGTGAGTGCTTCGCCCAATACCAGGGCCCTGCCGACTACCTGCGAGTGCTGGGCGCCGAACAGCCTGTGCTCGACAGCGCCAGCAACGAGCCCCCTGGCCACCCCACCATCGAGCCGGGCACTCGTATGCTGATCCTGCACGACAGCGACACCGGCCTGCGCTTGACGCCACGTCCGTGGGGGTGGACACCGCTGTGGGCGGGCAAGCGCCAGCCTGCATCGATCAGCGCGCCACTGCAGATCATCAGCGCCTGCCTGCCCTTCCATGCCTTGTGGCCACAGACCCGAGCGCTGGTGATGGCGGACGGATGGTACGCCTGGTCGGACGATGCACAGGCACCTAACGGGCGACGGTGCCACTTCGTTCGCCTGAAAAGCGGGGCTCCGATCTTCGTCGCCGCGCTGACGCAGATTCGTATAGGGCTGGCGCCAGAAGAGGACGATGGTTTCGTGATCCTGACGCAGGACCATGATCCACGAGCCGGCACCGCCCTGCCCCTGGTGCTGGCGCCGGAACACGCGCGGTCGTGGCTCGATTCGCAGCTGCCGGCGGAGCAGGTGCAGTGCCTGGCGCCAGACCAGTTCGAGTGGTCCGCCGTAACCGACCCAGCGCAAGTGCGGCGCTGAACTACAGGCAGGCGCCTCCCACAGGTGCACGCCCTAGCCGACGGGTAGCAACTCCTGTTCGATCAACGACCAACCGCCATGGCCATCCACTTCCAGGCGGTGGGAGTGGAAGCTGGCCAAGGTACTGCGGTGGCCGACACTGACCAGCAAGGTGTCAGGCATCTCATTGCGCAACAATGAATACAGCGCATGCTCCAGCCCCTCGTCCATGGCTGAAGTGGACTCGTCGAGAAACACCACTTGGGGCCGGTTGAACAGCACCCGGGCGAACGCCAAGCGCTGCTGCTCGCCAACCGAGAGTATGTGCGACCAGTCGCAACTGACGTCCAGCCGCTCGGCCAGGTGGGGCAGGTTGACTTGACGCAACGCCTGCTGCATGCGCGCATCGTCCGCCGCACCGCTGCTCGCCGGGTAGGCGATGGCGGTTCGCAGGTCGCCCAGTGGCAGGTATGGGCGCTGCGAAAGGAACAGCGCCTGATTGCCCAGGGGTCTGCGGACCAAGCCTTCGGCATAGGGCCATAGCCCTGCCAGCGCGCGCAGCAAGGTGGTCTTGCCGCTGCCGGACGGCCCCTTGATCAACAGCGCCTGGCCGGCCTGAAGGTTCAGATTCAAGTCGGCGATCAAGGGGTGGCCGTCGGGGCGCAGCACTTGCAGCCGGCTGATGTCCAGCGCGTGTGCCTGGTCCTGCGTGGTGACCTGCGGCAGTTCGCTGGCCTGCTGGTTGGCATCGAGAAAACCGGTCAGACGGTCGAGGGTGGCGCGGTACTGAGCGAAGGTATCGTAGGACTCGCGGAAGAACGACAGCGAATCCTGCACCTGGCCAAAGGCCTGGGAGGTCTGCATCACATCGCCAAGCTTGATTGCACCGCTGAAGAACCGTGGCGCCTGCAGGATGAACGGAAACACCACGGCCACCTGGCTGATACCCAGGTTGAAGCCGCTGAACTTCAAGGTTCGGAACACCAACGCCCAGACGTTGCCGATCAGCGCGGTGAAGCGGCCGAGCAACGTGCCTCGCTCCACCTGAGCGCCCTGGTAGAACGCGATGTTCTCCGCGTTTTCGCGCAGACGCATCAATGCATAACGGAAGTTGGCCGTGAGTTTTTCGTTGAGGAAGTTGAGGCGAATCAGCGGACGCCCGAGGCGAAAGGCGATCCAGGTGGCGACGATCACATACACGTAGACGGCGAATACCATCGCCCGCGGGATTTCGTACCCAGCCACCGACAGCGGCGCCGACAGCCCCCAGAGAATGCCCGTGAAGGCGACCAGCGAAACCAGCGCGCTGACCGCACCCAATGCCAGAGACACCGAATTGGTCACGAAGGCGTTGACGTCCAACTCGATACGCTGGTCGGGGTTGTCCACCGGCTCGGCGAGGAACTGCCCACGGTAGTAGGCGTCGCCATGCATCCAATCACCGGTCAGGCGCTCGGTCAGCCAGACTCGCCAATGGATGTTGAAAGCCTGAGTCACATAATAAGTGAACAGCGAGCGCAGCACATGGATGGTGGCCAGCACCGCGAATACCCCGAGCAAGTACCAGAACGCTGTCTGGTCCAGGGCCTGCAACGCGCTGTAGAAGCCGTTGTACCAGAACGAGAAGAGCACGTTCAGGCGCACCGCGAACAAGGTCAGCACCAGCAGCAGCGCGAACCCAAGCAGAGGCCGCCAGCTGCGCCGGAAACTGAAGTAAGGGCCGGCCAACTGCCAGAACTGGCTGCCCCAACGGGTATAGCGCACTGCCAGCGCGGCCGCAGCGGTGAAACAGGCAAGGGTGATGAACGAGGCGATTGCAAGCCAGCTCAGGCTCTCCTGCAAGGCCTGGTGCCAGTTCATGTCCATGGTGCAATTCCGTAACGAGTGCATGGGGTTGTTTTCGCGAGCGTAGCATTACCCCAGGACTCGACAGAAAAACATTACGGACATTTCATCTTCGCACCACCCCCACCCCGGCACACCCTCTGTAGTAGCCGGGTTGCCGGCGACAGGACCAGCACTCCCTCCCCTAGGCCAGAGCCTCCCGCACTTTCGGGTCCAAGCCCTCTCCCCCATGGGCTTGGTTCCACTCGCTCAGTTGCCGACGCATGGCCGGTGTCCAGAAGCTTTTCAGATGCTGCCTAACGCCCTGTACCGCCAGGGCGTGATCCGGTTCGCTGTCGAAGTAATGGGCAATCTGGTTGGCCATCTTCACCAGGTTTTCACTACTCATCGACGTACCTCGGCTTTCTCCGGTTGTTCCGCGGCGCGGCGCTCCTTGAGCAGACGACGCTGCTCCTCGCTGAAGTCCTGGTAGCGTTTCTGCCATTGCGACGGCTGGAACACCTTCACCACCTCCACCGCCGTAACCTTGTATTCCGGGCAGTTGGTGGCCCAGTCGGAGTTGTCGGTGGTGATCACGTTGGCGCCAGACTCGGGGAAGTGGAAGGTGGTGTAGACCACCCCGGGCGCTACCCGTGTGCTGACCTTGGCACGCAGCACCGTCTGCCCCGCACGACTGCCAATGCCAACCCAGTCACCCTCGACGATGCCCCGGCTCTCGGCATCGGTAGGGTGAATTTCCAAACGGTCGGCATCATGCCAGGCGACGTTGGCGGTGCGCCGGGTCTGGGCGCCAACGTTGTACTGGCTGAGGATGCGGCCGGTGGTCAACAGCAGCGGATAGCGGTTGTTGACCTTCTCGTCGGTAGGCACGTACCCAGTGAGCATGAAGCGCCCCTTGCCCCGCACGAACTGGTCGATGTGCATGGTCGGCGTGCCGTCGGGCGCTGCCTCGTTGCACGGCCACTGCAGGCTGCCGTGGCGGTCGAGCTCGGTGTAGCTGACGCGGTGGAAGGTCGGCGTGAGGCGGGCGATCTCGTCCATGATCTCGGACGGGTGGCGGTAGTTCATCGGGTAGCCCAGGGCATTGGCCAGGGCCACGGTAGCCTCCCAGTCGGCTTTGCCGGCCAGCGGCTCCATCTCCTTGCGCACCCGCGAGATACGCCGCTCGGCATTGGTGAAGGTACCGTCCTTCTCGAGGAACGAACTGCCCGGCAGGAACACATGGGCGAACTTGGCCGTCTCGTTGAGGAAGATGTCCTGCACCACCACGCACTCCATGGCAAGCAGCGCGGCGGTGACGTGCTGAGTGTTTGGGTCGCTTTGGGCAATGTCCTCGCCCTGGCAGTACAGCGCCTTGAAGCTGCCGTCGAGCGCGGCCTCGAACATGTTGGGAATGCGCAGCCCGGGGTCGGGTTGCAAGGTCACGCCCCAGGCTTGCTCGAATTCGGCACGTACGGTTTCGTTGGAAATGTGCCGGTAACCGGGCAACTCGTGGGGGAACGAACCCATGTCGCACGAGCCCTGCACATTGTTCTGCCCGCGCAATGGGTTCACCCCGACCCCTTCCCGGCCAATGTTGCCGGTGGCCATGGCCAGGTTGGCGATGCCCATTACCGCCGTACTGCCTTGGCTGTGCTCGGTAACGCCAAGCCCGTAGTAGATCGCCGCGTTGCCACCGGTTGCATACAGGCGCGCCGCGGCACGGATCTGCTCGGCGGGTACACCGCACACAGGGCCAAGTACCTCGGGGGCGTTCTCCGGCTGACTGACGAAATCGCGCCAGTGGGCGAAGTCCACGGTCTCGCAGCGGGCGTCGATGAAGCGCTGCGCCAGCAGCCCTTCCGTGACGATCACATGAGCCAAGGCATTGAGCATGGCCACGTTGGTGCCGGGCCGCAGTTGCAGGTGCAGGTCGGCGCGGGCATGGGGCGAGTCGACCAGGTCGATGCGCCTAGGGTCGATGACGATCAGACGCGCGCCCTGGCGCAGGCGCCGTTTGAGCTGCGAGCCGAACACCGGATGGGCGTCGGTGGGGTTGGCGCCGATCACCAGCACCACATCGGCCTGCATCACCGAGTCGAAGCTCTGGGTGCCTGCCGACTCCCCCAGGGTTTGCTTGAGGCCATAGCCAGTCGGTGAGTGGCAGACCCGGGCACAGGTGTCGACGTTGTTGTTGCCGAACGCGGTGCGCACCAGTTTCTGTACCAGGTAGGCTTCCTCGTTGGTGCAGCGGCTGGAGGTGATACCGCCAATCGAGTCGCGCCCGTATTTGAGCTGGATGCGCCGGAACTCACTGGCCGCATAGGTCACCGCCTCGTCCCAGCTGACTTCCTGCCAAGGGTCTTCCAGGCGCTTGCGGATCATCGGTTTGGTGATGCGGTCGGGGTGGGTCGCATAACCCCAGGCGAACCGGCCCTTGACGCAGGCATGGCCGTGGTTGGCGCCGCCATTCTTGTCCGGGACCATGCGTACCAACTGGTCGCCTTTCATTTCGGCGCGGAACGAACAGCCCACGCCGCAGTAGGCACACGTGGTGATGACCGCTCGCTCGGGCTGGCCAAGCTCGATCACGCTTTTCTCGCTGAGGGTGGCGGTCGGGCAGGCTTGCACGCAGGCACCGCAGGATACGCACTCGGAGCTGAGGAAGTTGTCGCCACCGGCTGGCGCGACCCGCGAGTCGAAACCGCGTCCGGTGATGGTAAGGGCGAAGGTCCCCTGGATATCCTCGCAGGCGCGCACACAGCGGCTGCAGACGATGCACTTGCTGGGCTCGTAATCGAAATACGGGTTGGACTGGTCTTTCTGTTCCGCCAGGTGGTTGGCGCCATCATAGCCGTAGCGCACCTCGCGCAGGCCAACCTGTCCGGCGACGGTCTGCAGTTCGCAATTACCGTTGGCCGAGCAGGTCAGGCAGTCCAGCGGGTGGTCGGAGATGTACAGCTCCATCACGTTGCGGCGCAGGCCGGCCAGGCGCGGGGTCTGGGTGCGCACCACCATGCCTTCGCTGACCGGCGTGGTGCACGAAGCCGGGTAGCCGCGCATGCCTTCGATTTCCACCATGCACAGCCGGCACGAGCCAAAGGCTTCCAGGCTGTCGGTGGCGCAAAGTTTGGGGATGCTGGTGCCCAGCAACGCGGCGGCACGCATGACGGACGTGCCCGAAGGAACGCTGATCGCGCGCCCGTCGATGGTCAGGCTGACCTGCACGTCGCTTTCGCGCGCTGGGGTTCCGAGGTCGGTCTGGGGGTCGAAGAAATTGATCATTGGGCGGCCTCCGTGGTGGTCAACCCGAAGTCGGCGGGGAAGTATTTGAGTGCACTGGCCACCGGGTAGGAGGTCATCCCGCCCATGGCGCACAGCGAGCCGTACTGCATCGTGTCGCACAGGTCACGCAGCAACAGGGCCTGGTCGTGGCGTTCGGTGAGGTCACGGGTGGCGATCAGCCGGTCCACCACCTCCATGCCACGGGTAGAGCCGATTCGGCACGGGGTGCATTTGCCGCAGGACTCCTCGGCACAGAACTGCAAGGCGAAGCGCGCCATGCTGGCCATGTTCAGGGTGTCGTCGGCCACCACCACGCCGCCGTGGCCGAGCATCGCGCCCATGGCGGCGAACGCTTCGTAATCCAGCGGGGTGTCGAAGTGGCTGGGAGGCACCCAGGCGCCGAGTGGCCCCCCCACCTGCGCGGCCTTCAACGGCCGGCCGCTGGCGGTGCCGCCGCCGTAGCCGTCCACCAGGTCCCGCAGGGTCAAACCGAAGGCGCGTTCCACCAGGCCGCCGTAGCGGACATTGCCCGCCAGCTGGAACGGCATGGTACCCAGCGAGCGCCCCATGCCGAAGTCGCGATAGAACGCCGCGCCCTTGGCCAGGATCGTCGGCACCGAGGCCAGGGTGAGCACGTTGTGCACCAGGGTCGGCAGGCCGAACAAGCCTTGCAGGGCAGGCAGCGGTGGCTTGGCACGGACGATTCCGCGCTTGCCCTCGATGGACTCCAGCAACGCGGTTTCCTCGCCGCAGATATAAGCACCCGCCCCTACTCGCACCTCCAGGTCGAAGGCCTGGCCGCTGCCGACTATGTCGTCGCCCAGATAACCCGCGTCACGGGCGATGAGCAGTGCCTGGTCGAGCACGCGGATCGCATCCGGGTACTCCGAGCGCACATAGATGTACCCCTTGGTTGCGCCCACCGCGAGACCGGCAATGGCCATGCCTTCGATCAGCAGGAACGGATCGCCCTCCATCAGCATGCGGTCGGCGAAGGTGCCGGAGTCGCCTTCGTCGGCATTGCACACCACGTACTTCTGTCCAGCGCCGGCTTCACGCACGGTGCGCCACTTGATGCCCGCCGGGAAGGCTGCGCCACCACGGCCGCGCAGGCCGGATTCGAGCATCTGGGCGACCACATCGGCACCGCCGATCGTCACGGCGCTGCGCAAGCCTTCGAAGCCGCCATGGGCGCGGTAGTCCTCCAGCGACAAGGGCCGGGTGATGCCGGCGCGGGCGAACAGCAGGCGCTGCTGGCTTTTCAGATACGGAATGTCTTCAACGGCACCCAAGGCCAGCGAATGGCCACCCGGCTCGCCCACCAGCGCATCGAGCAAGGCTGGCGCGTCCTCCGGGGTAACCGGCCCGAAGCCTTGACGCCCCCGGCCGAAGTCGCACTCCACCAAGGGTTCGAGCCAGTAGAGACCACGTGAGCTGGTGCGCTGGATCTGCAGCGGCAATTGCCGACGCTCGGCCTCGCGCAACAGGGCATCGGCGACCTGATCGGCACCGACGGCACGGGCCACGGAGTCGCAGGGGATGAACAGCTTCAGCATGCTGCGTCCTCCAGGCAACCCTTGACCAAGGCCCGCAACCGCTCAGGGGTGAGCCTTGCGTGCAGTTGACCGTCCAGCTCCAGGGCTGGCGAACAGGCACAGGCTCCCAGGCAATACACAGGTCGCAAACCGATAGCCCCATCGGCGCTGGTGCCATGATCGTCCAGCGCCAGCTGCTCGCGCAGTTGCGCGGCCAGGGCTTCGGCTCCACGGCTCTGACACGACTCGGCGCGGCACAGGCGTAGGGTGTGCCGGGCTGGCGGCGCGGTGCGGAAATCGTGATAGAAGCTGATGACCCCACGCACCTCGGCCAGGCTGAGGTTGAGGGCATGGGCAATCTCGGGGACGGCGGCATCGGGTACGTAGCCGATGCTGTCCTGGATGGCATGGAGAATCGGTAACAGCGCGCCAGGGTTTTCCTTTTCGCGCGCCAGAATGCTGTGGATCAACGGCAGGTCAAGCAGTTCATCAGGCATACAGCGGACCTCTGCATCACGGGCCCGCCTTTTGTTGTAGTGGCAAGTGCCCGGCGTGTTCTGCTGCGGCGTACCGACCACGTCACGGTTGCGTGGTTGTCGGCAGCCTCCTTGCCCAAGGCCGTGCGTCTGCGCGCACTGGACTCCGGGGCATCCAACAAGCATGGCACTTGTAGGGCCAAGAAGGTGCGTGGGAGCGACCAGGCGCATCCTGAAACCGACGTGAAGGGTTGGCAGCTGCGTGCGCTTGTCGCAGTGGCCATACACGCCCAACGGGATGCCCATCGCTCAACGATAAACCCCGGCGCAAGTTATTGCGTCAGCACCACAACCGTGCCAGGGTCGCGAAGCGCCTTGTCCGCCTCGGTGGGCTGTCTTCAGTGCGCGATTCAGTCGGCGAAGCTAGCGCTTCCTGCAGACGCGGGCGCAGGTGACAGCCTCATCAAGATCAGTTCGCAGGCCGGTGTCGCTGGTACGTCGAGAGTGGTCGCTTCTGCGCCCAATCAATCCTTACCGGTCGGTATAGTCGAATCACCGCCCAATATGCGAAGGCCAACCGCCATGGAAGAAACTCGCCAGCGACTTATCCACGCCGCCCTGGAGCTATTTCTGAGCCAAGGACTACATGTCACCGGCGTAGCGGCCATCGCTGCGCGGGCCGGTGTCACCAAGATGACGCTTTACGGCCACTTTCCATCCAAGGATTCGCTGATCGTTGCATGCCTGGAGGAGCGTGATCGCATCTGGCGAGCGAGAGTCGAGCAACTGCGCAACGACTTGCCCGATCCCCTGGAGGCGCTTCTGGCGTTCTTCGATCTCTATCAGGGCTACGTCGAGCGCGACAGTCATCGCGGCTGCCTGTTCGTCAACAGTGCTGCCGAGTTTTCCTCATTCAGTCACCCGGTATTCCTTGCTGCGGAGCGGCACAAAGCGGGGGTGCGCGAGCAATTGGTTTCGCTGGCCAGGCTGGCGAAGTTCAACGCCCCACAGCAAATCGCCGATAGCCTGTTTCTGCTGCTGGAGGGCAGCTTTGTGAGTGCCGCGCACGGCAATTGCGCGGCGGTTTTCAATACGGCACGACATATGGCCAGACAATGGCTGCATTGCCAACCTCACACAGAGCAGTGCACATGAAAGTTGGATTGATCGCGGCCATCGCAGCCACTTTTTCCTGGTCGTTGCTCTATTTGTTGCCGAGCCTGATCGGGGAGTACAGCACCTTTGACCTAGCGGTGGTGAGCTACGCGTTTGCCGGCCTGGGGGCGCTCATTGTGCTGGTTCGGTTCCGTCGACAAGTGACGACGCTGACACTTGGCGATTGGCTGACGGTCGGCCTGCTCGGCTTTCTGGGCTACATCGGCTATTTCTTCCTGATCACCAGTGCCGTTATCGCAGCTGGGCCGGTGATTCCACCGGTGATGCTAGGTTGCGTGCCCATCGTCCTGGCCATCGCCGGAAACCTGCACAGCCAGGTGATTCCTTGGCGTAGCATCGCCGCCCCACTGCTGCTGGGCGCGTTGGGTATCATCATGGTCAATGCCAGCAGTTTCGAGCGCGCCAATGGGCAAGCCTCGCAGCCCGCTGTCATGGTGCTGGCGGGCATCTTGCTTTCCCTGCTGGCGATTGGATTCTGGACTGCCTTCGGCTTGCTGAACGAGCGCGCGCTCCGGACAAGACCGGGCATGGATCCGCTGTTCTGGTCGGCACTGCTTATCCTGACGTGCAGCATCGAAATGGTCGCATTCCTACCCGTGGGGCTCTACCTGAAACTGTCCAGTTTCGTAAGCCACGGCGGCGCTCTCGACGGAACCTCGGCGGTGCTTCTCTGCGGACTGGTACAGGGGTTGGCAGCAACCCTCGGCGGTGCCTGGGCTTGGTCCATCGCAACGCGAAGCATTCCTCTGGCGTTAGGCGGGCAATTGATTGCCAGCGAAACGCTTTACGCCACTACGTTCGGTCTTCTCATCCAGCAGCGTTGGCCATCGCCATTGGAAGCGCTGGGGACGGCAACCCTATTCCTCGGGGTTACCGTGGCGATCGGGCAGTTCTATCGTGCTGATCAACGTCATCGCCAAGGCAGCAGGTAAACCTTCAGGATCTCGCGGTAAGAGTCGGAAGCGGACCTTACCGATTGCCCTTTCCTCTTCCTAAGATTGAATGACCCGGACTGGAAAGCGACGCAAGTTGAGGAAAGCTGGGCTTGATCGCATCACCGTACCAAAGCATGTACAGTTTTCCGTTGCCGTCCCAACCGAAGCTTTTACGTTGTCGTTGCTTTGGCATCCTCGCTTCGCGGCCGATCCCGCGCATCAGTGGTCACGCACGCTGTCGAGAGAAGTCTGTTTGGACATGCAGACCGATCCGATATCGGCCTCAGGCGTGCACTCAAACTCCTGAACAATAATGCCGCTCCCTGCGCAGTGACGCTTTTTCGCGCTCGATGGCAGAGCAAAAACTCGGTTCAACCCAGAACTACCGGCAACCGCAAAGATCGGGTGTAAACCCATGCGACCTGCACACAGGCGAATGTGCGGCACTCTTGGTAAACTAGGGCACTTTCTCTTCAGGCGGGCCTGAACGGTGCAGTCGACCGCCCCGTCAGCTCCCCGCTTGCTTGGACATTGACATGTTCTGCGTTGGCACAAGCACGATCTCGGTATGGGTACGCCCTACCCTGTCGCTCTCAGCAGCCTCCAGGACGGTACACACTGCGTAGACCCAGAATGCCCCTAGAATCAGCCTCAAAGCCAAAAAGCACGCGCCCTGAGCCCTCCCGCCGCTTCAGCGTGGCGCCGATGATGGATCGGGTCGATTAAGCGGGAAGGACCAGCATTTACAGGGCCATAAGGACGCTTGGAAATTTGCTAAAGCAAAAATTCAGCAAGGAAGGCAGGATGACCATCGAAATGGTCATTTTTTAGGCAGGAAAACAGTGGCACTCCGGTCTGCCACTGCTGGTGTTTCTCACGGCCTCCGGATGCCGTCAATCACAGCCTCGCACGCCAGCCCAGCTATTCGACTTCGCTCAAGCGCTGTCGAGAGGTCTCCCGCCATTCGGTCAGCTTCTTCAAGCAATCCCCCGAGCACCACGACGGCAGAGGTTCCTGCCTGGCGCTGCTGGGAAGCGATGGTATCGCAGGTGGCTCGGTGCCCGGCGCGCAGTCGGGCGATTTCCCCGCGCAGGCCACCAGCAGCAGACTCAGCAGCAGCAGCGCGGCCTTGGGCAAGCTCCAGTTGTTGTCGTGCACTCTCACCCTCCTCGTCCGCCACTGCTTGGCGTCGTTGTTCTTTCTGTCTGTCCTGAGCAGCGGCTCGTCGGTCGCGCTCTGCAACCTCCAGACGGTAATCGGCCAGTTCGCTACGGGCAGTGCTGGTTTCGCCCTGCGCCACCACCACCCGGTACTGCTGGCCGCCGGAAACCAGCACCAAGGCGATCAGCCACCAGCACCAGGCCGGCACCGCAGCAACCCAGCTCACGCAGCCTCCAGGAACAGTTCGCGCTCAGCAGCCCGGCGTCGTACCAGCCCCTGAAGCACCTTGCCACCGGCCTTGATCCAGCGCGGGAACTGATCCGCAGCGCCGACATAGTCACCAGCATTCAGCAGCCGACGCAGCGTAGACGACTCGAGGTTTGCGGCACCCAGGTTGTACGTGAAGCAGACCAGTGCATCCCATTGGTTCTGGCTCAATGGCGCCGTGATCAGGCGCTCAACCTCGGGCTCGAAGCGCTGCACGTCATTCAGCAGCATGCGCTCGGCCTGCTCCTTGGTTATCGACATGCCAGCGCTTACGCCCCGGGTGGCGCCGTAGCCGATCGTCCAAACGCCCACGGAATCCTGATACGCCTGCAGGCGCAGTCCTTCGAACGACTTGATCAGGCTCAAGCCGCGTTGCGATGTACGCATGGGTTTTCTCCAGGTAAAAAAACGCCCGCGACTTGGCGGGCTTTGGGGATGGCCTGCAGCAGATGCTGCTCGCTCAAAGGTGTCATTCAACTACTCCATAGATGCGGCATTCCGTATGAAATGCGACAATCGCGTAATTCTCTCTTCATGGACCGAGGGCCGTTCCTTGTCTCGCATCACCCAAGATCAATCTATGCAACTCGATTCGATACGCGCCCTATCGGCTCTAATCGTCTTGTTCGGCCACACGAACCAGACGCTTCTATTGCCCACGCTTAGGCATGGCTCCACTGTAATTGGCTACTTTACGCAGCTTTCCGTAATGGTGTTCTTCGTGTTAAGCGGGTTCCTTATCGGGAAGTCCGTCTGCAATAACATTACGAAGAACGGCGCATTCAACTTCGCTCAGTACGCTCGTGATCGAGCACTGAGGCTCTACCCACCCTTAATCGCAGCACTCTTACTCATGGTCCTGCTTGCAACTGCGGCACCATATCTTTTTCCATCTGGAACAAATGCACTACTATCAATACCCGGTGTCAAATTTGTACGATCAGAATACGTAGTTGTCACAAAAGATCTTGTCGGCGCTTTATTATTCTTGAATGATTTCAAGACAAACACGCCATCCGCGAATGGTCCGCTGTGGAGCCTATCCATAGAGGCTTGGTATTACGTAGCAGCTGGAGCACTCGTTATCTGGCCAACCCGCAAATGGCTGGCGACAGGGTTGCTGCTGGCTACCTTGCTGGTAACTCGCAAGCATCAACTATTCTACATGCTAGCGCCTATCTGGTTTGCCGGATTTGGCTTGGCGTTCCTCCACCAGCGTAAGCCGGAGATGAACAACCGATTATTCGGATGGCTCTTTGTCTCTCTCACTGTGTTATTGGTGGTGACTGTGCTCCTAGTCTGGTATCCGAATGGGCCGGTTAAAGGCGTATGGTCTGATCCTTTGAACCATTTCCGTCTTGCTTCCGGCCTTTGGTTCTCCTGCTTCTTAGCCCTTCTCATGGGCGGCGCCGTACGATTCCCAATCTGGTTTAACGCCCACGCTAGGTACTCCTACACCCTCTATGTCACGCATTTCCCGATCATGCTTTTCATTCTAGGCGTGTCGCAGGCATTCATCTATGGCTCACTGCTTAACTCTTTCGTTGTCGCTATCGCGACAATCGTAATAGCTATCGCGATTGCGAAACTATTTGCGTGCTTTCTTGAGAACAAAACACTTCTTCAAAACACCGCTTCCGGTGTAAAGCGCATGGTCATTAGCAAATGAAAAAACTCACCCCTCTAATCGGCACCTTCCTCGGCCTGCTGGCTACATTGAGTGCACACGCCTACGACTTCAGAAATCAGGTTACAGCCGACGGTGTCGAGTATGGATTCCACCAGGGTGAGAAAAATTCCCCGCTACTCATTGTAATAACCACCGACATTAAGGAATCAATGAGCGACACCTACAGCCCTATCGGCGGAATCCTTTCATCAAAGGGCTACAGCATTGCGTCCATCGACGTTACCTGCCACGGAAAGGACCTTAAGAAAAAGGAGAAGTACGGGCTGGACTGCTGGAGGTCGCGTGCGGACAATACAGAGAACAATGTATTTGACACATATATCAGCAATCTCAAATCCACCATTAGCGATATTGCTGACAAGAATGCAACTGACGTAAAAGGAATAACACTGCTTGGGGTTTCTCGTGGCGGGTATATAGCAATGAAAGCTGCTGCTGAAATTCCAGAGGTCAGCACCGTCATAGCCCTCGCCCCAGTCACCGACATCTTCCGCCTGCGCGAATTCGATGGATCGACTGCATCAAAGTCACTGTATTCCTTGGCGCCATACTACCCGGAGCTTTCCAAAAAGCATCTGTTCATCCAGATAAACAACGACGACGACCGGGTTGGTACGGCGCAAGCCATAGCACTCATTTCTGGAGTGACTGCGGCCGGCAGCCAAGGAGCTGTAGACCTCACCGCAGTGTTGACACCAAAGAAAGGACATTCGACAAGCGAGCATGAAATGGCCGCCGCCTGGGCGTATTCTAAGCGAAACAGTAGCACTGTTGATGGAGCTCAGATCTCGGCCCCTTGATGGATGCCGATCTTCCTACGCGGCTTTAACTATCACGATTGCGCGCCCATCTTCGGCAATCGAGATTACCCGACCAACAGCAGCTCGGTACTGCTCGAAGCTTGGGGCGGCTGCCGCATAGCCGGAGATTCCATTCCCGTAGGGAGTTGGAACGATGTAATCCCCAGGCTGCGCGCCAGTCACATTGACCGGAACGCGGCCGGCGAACGCCATGCGGTCATACTGTGCAATCTCGATTGGATCGAAATCATCCCCGCCAACATACGCCGGCGCCGTCGACTTCACGATGAACGAAACCGCCTCTGCCCACTTGTCAGTCAGCAGGCCTGCCGCATCGACGCCAGCTATCTGCCCGGCCTGGATTACGCCGCAAGCATCGCTCTTGCGCATGTATTCCGCATAGTCGGCGCCGCTGGCGTTCACGGTCCCTGCGGCATTTATGGAGCGGCCGGTGACTGTGTCCTTGCCAAGTCGAAGAATTCCATCGGAAGCGAGTTTCATGGCCGACTTGAACGTGATCGCTGCACCAGCAGAGCCAGAGACAGCCACAAGCCAGGAGTGCGAGCCGTCAGTCATTTGATACGCCGAAGCTCCGCCAGTCATGCCACGTTTGTAAGCAGTGTCGTAGTAGGCGTTACTGGTCAGCGTCAGCTCAGCGTCAGAAACGTGCCCACGGATAGCGCAGCCCGATACGCCGCCCAGCTCGACGACTCGATAATTCGAGTGCCATGGCGCTACCGCCTTGCCGACGCCAATCGAACCGTTCACATACAGGGAGCCGGCGTCCAGTTCCATCATGTGCTTTCGCGTGATACTGCCTTTCGGGGTGACCTCCCATTGGAATCGGATACCGTGAGCACCGGCGGTCCAGTTTTCGGTGGCCACAACCTGGAATGCGGCAGCGCTCTGGGACAATCCGCTCCCGTCGTGCCCGCGATACCCGGTGGACATCAGAAACGCGCCTGATCCAATGGCGCTTGGCGCGGCCTGGGTGCCGAAATATCGGCAGAAGTGCACGTTGTTCCCATAGCTGCTAGCGCCATAGCTGTTGATTCGGACGCACTGCTTACCGCTGTTGTTGTTGTTCACTTCCAGCAGGTGGTACGGGTCGCCGCTGATCGAGTTGGCGTTGAACGTGCCGTTACCCACCAAGGCGGTTGCGCCGGTTGCGCTGCCGCTCGGCTGCTGCTCAGGATCGGTAATCACTTCAAGCGGCAGCGCGTCAAGCTTAGCTTTTAGGTCGGCGGTGAAGTCTTCTGTCGTCAGTTGTTTGCCTTCGACCTTATCGACCTTGCTGTCAAGTTTCTGCTGGATGTCTGCCGGGATTGGGTCGACAGGTTCACTCGGGCCAGTCGGCTCGGTAGGCTCTTCCGGCTCCGTTGGCGTGCCTCCAGAAAATTGCTGCTCGATGGCCGCAACCTTCTCCGGCAAATCGCCGAGAATCTGCGAACGCAGTGATTCAAATACTTCGCTATCAGTTGGCATTATTCAGCGACCTCCGCAGAATTGACGGCCAGGTGCTGGTCCGCTTCTGCGTCGGTCAGGCGGCGCATACTGGCCCCGTAGCCGGCCTCTAACTGCTCATCGGAGTACTCAAAAATCTCGCCGTTATCTGCTTCAAATAGATGTCTCATGTCAAGTTCTCACCTCAGACCAATGGATCAGGCTGGCCGTTCCGGTAAGATTTAGCCGATACGTCGATCCGGCTGGAATGACGCAGGAAATAGTAAACACGTTGATCGTTGAAGTGGCGGAAATAGAGTGCACTTGAACACCATCAACCAAAAGTTCCGAACTGTTAGCTCCTGCAGAGCCGGTTCCGCGCGTGATCAGGATACTGATAGCGCGACCAGTTGCGTTCGTGTAGGTGGTATTTGCCGCACGGCTAGCGGTTACATTCTGCGGGGCCTGCCCCAGCGTGCCGACCGCCGCGTTTTGCAAGAAACGCCCACACAGAATCTCAACCGTATTTGCTGCAGTGGCGCGGATTATGCACGTATCACCGGCTGCCGCCGTAATGTTTGCGCCGGTGTTGGTTACGAGCGACGCGCTATTGGTCAGCGTTGCAGCGCCGCCAAACCGGACAATGAACACGCGACCAGCGGCTACGGTGAAGTTGTTGATCGTGCCAGATCCAGTGAAAACGATATTGCTGGTTTCAGCCGCACCAGTCGTCAGGTTTACAGTGCTGGCCACGGCAATGCTGGCGATTGCGGCGTTTAAGGTGTCGGCTGTGTTATTTGCAATGACCTGCAAAAGAGCATCGTAATACTGAGAGGCCAGTGCCGTGTCCACTGATCCATTCGCAGGTATTCCAGCAACAAGCATCAGGCGCTGAAAGAATCCCTCTTTGTCGTTCGCCCAGTCTTTTTCGAGGTATGACCCATCTTTGGCAGCAGGAGTCGTTCTGTTCTTGAACGAACCTTGAGGATACCCGGCTGACGGGTTGTCGAACCGGCTCGGATACCTCTCGTTTAGTTTAAGTGCCATGCTATGCCCCTATGTAACCGATGAATTCTGCGTCTGTGTCTCCGAATTCGGCATCCATATCGCCGAATTCAGACATATTGAAACCTTCTAGGAATCCATTGAACTGGACTGCCTGGGGCTTTGGTACGAGCCCAGAATTGAGCAACGCGAATCGCTCGAGATTGCTGATTTGCCCATAGAACTCGATGCTGAACGACATGTCCTCGCCGTCCGTGATGCGCAACACTTCCGCATTTGGCAGAAGGAAATTCATCCCAGCCAGGATGTTTTCGATCGTTGCATCGCCGTTGTTCTTTACGATTTTCGCCTTTATGACCAGTCGGTAGAGTTCATCTGAAAGCTGCCCGTCTTGATCAATGGTTAGCGCACTGAACATCGCGTCCTGGTCGCCAAACTCCGAACCGTCAGTTAGGTCGAACTCACCTGGATTCATCGGGATGGCGCCGACGAAACTCCGCGGCGCCACGACAATGCGCCCGATAACGCTGAGCTGCTCGCCTACCGCAGAGTCGATGTCGTAGCTCTTGCGCACAGCCTCTGCGGCGGCCTCAAGGCTTCCGCCCATCTTCCTGGCGATCTCGTACCACGCTACGGCTTTTGGCTTGGTTCGGTACTGGGCGTAGATCCTGTCCGGTACGTTCATCGGGTCACCACTACCGTGATGTTGTCAGACGTCCAGCGTGACATCTGGTTGTAGTTGATCACCACGTTCGCCTGGGCGCCGTTGAGCTGCAGCAAGGTCACGTAGCTGTTCCCGTACGATCCGATCACTTGGTTGATCGGAGTGAACAGCGTGCTGTAGGGGACCGTTTCACCGATATCGAAGCCGCTGATCTTGAATCCGACGTCGGCCGGGATGAGGTCGCCAGCTGCGAACTCCATCACCGCGTCCTTGATGCGCTGGTCGGCATCCGGAGGCAATGTGCCGTCGTCGGCGATCTGGATCACCACAATCATGTCCACATAGATCGGGCGGCTGGCCTTGATCAGCTTCTGATTGGTCGGATACTTCGGTGAGGTGACCAGCACCTCGAATGCGGTGCCGGCCTGAAAAAGTGTGGTACCCGGGTTTTTCTTCAGGTAGATCGCCATGGCAACATCTGCCTCGGTTCCTCCATCAACAACTGGCGCGATTGAGTGCGGCGGCAGTCCGTGCGGGTTGTCAGCGGACACAGCTTCGCTATTCGTGTCGTTCTCGTACACCTTGACCCTGCGCACGCCATCAACGCTGAACAGTTCGCCAATCATCGAGTCGACTTGGTTGTTGCCAGGTCGGCCAACAGATGTTGCTCGGGTCACACGCAGCTGCTCATCGCGCTGAGCGTCGCTGCCCGGGGTGGCAGCGCCTGGGTTCGTTACGGCAGACAAGCCGCCAACCACATCAACAAACTCTGTAATAGTTCCTGCCGGCGCCTGGTTTGGGCCTATCACAGTGCAGGTTGCCCCTACGGTAACAAGCCCGCTGACCGCAACGGTAACGGCCTGGTCAGTCGTCCATCGGCTTCCGGTGACCCTTGACTTAAAGGTGGTTCCGGCGGGAATCAGGGCTCCCGGGATTGCAGTCAGCTGCAGCAAGACGCTGGACTTTGAGCCGAGAGACCGCGTGGTTCCAGTCAGGGAGCAGACTATGTCGAGATCGATGCCTCTGGCCTTGTTTGGGTCCTTGGAGTTGTAAGCCTGCTGCAGGGTCTCGTCCAGCGCGTAGAAAATCTCCGCGTCATGCGCCATCTTCAGCCCATCCGGTGTCGACGGGTCTAGGTTCCACAGCGGGTCGATATCGAGGTAGAACTGCCTCTCCTGTGCGAACCACTCGTTTTGCGTTTGAAGCGAGTAACCCGTCGGAGTCAGGCTAGCCATCAAGTGTTACCTCATCGAGGCCGAACTCCGTGAGGATTCCGGCGGTCACGGTGTATTTTCGGGTGGTGACATCGAAATCAGCCGAGAAGCTGGTCAATCGGATGACGCCGGGGGTGTTGGCGATCCTGGCGCGCAGAGCTGCTTCTGCCGCGGCCAGGTTCTGAAATTTGCCGAGAATCTGCTCGTACCAGGGCGTGCCATCGGTGGTGTCACGGAAGTATTCTCCAAGGTACAGGCGAAGGCGCGTCAGAACCGTCTGGGCCACCTCTTCCCTGCCGCTGATGAACTGAACGCCCTGCGTGGCGATGTCGCCGTTTTCGTCGAGCCTGCGAACGGTCATATGACTGGCGCTCCACTGTTTCCGGTGCCCGGCGTTACGCCGCTGTGGCGATGGGTATTCAGATTCACACCGGCCGCGGTTATCACGTTGCCGTCAGGTGTGATCTGCAGCCCATTGATTAGAAAAGATCCATCTGCGCGAAGCTCGAAGCTGCCAGCGCCGTTCTGCATCGAGATGGTGTTGTCGCCCTTCAGCCAAACGAACTGACTTCCGGCCTTGTTGCGCAGGCGAACACCATCATTCGCAAACCCTGAAACAGCCCCTGGAATCGAGCGGAAGCCAGGCATGAACATCGCGTCCTGCATGCTGTGGAATCGCCCGATCGGGTTGGCGGCCACGCCTCCCGACTGAATCCAGCCATCGATGCAGCGCTGCGAGAAGAAGATGCTGCCCTCGCACCCGGCACCCACCTCGAACTCAAGCACGAAGTCGCCGCCAGGGAAGCACACCGGCACGTTGATCACTGGCGGAACGGTGAACTCTGCGCCGTTGATGTCCACTCGCAGAACCCCTACCTGGACCTGTGCAAGCTGAGTGCCTGGATCGAACGTGAGGACGTGCCCAGGGATGGAAGTGCACACCCCCTTCATCGCCTCCCTGAAGGCGTCACTGATCAGCCTCGCCTGTTTGGCGCGGCCTTCTTTTGCTTGCATGGCGCGCTCCTTAGGCGACGTACTTCTGCCCTTCCTGATACGCACGGTTGACGGGTGCCACAGCCTCGGCTTTCGTGATGATGCCGTCGTGGTTGGCGTCAAGGCCGTAGTTCTGGTTGTACTGCCGCTGGTACGGGCCCGTGTCTTTTTCCCAGAGCACGTAATCGTCAGGGCGACCAATTGCAGCCGGCCAGAGCACCGACATGTAGGCATCCCCAAGATCGCGGATGCGTCCTGCGTATTGCCTGAAATAGGCCTCGACGTAATCCAGCTGCTGGACGGCCGTCATTCGTGCGAGCTTGGCAGTAGTGGTCCCCAGGCCCTGCGCGGTGCTTGGCATGAATTGGATGAGCCCAGTTGCTCCGCTGCCTGCCTGGTTGACGATGGAAGGGCTGAAGGTGCGCCTCGTCTCGAAGGCCATGACCGCCATCAACCAGTTCGGATCAAGCGAAAGGGTCTGGCCAATTTCTCGCACCCGGGCGCGGAAGGCCTGGTCCACGCGAACGCCCCAGATGAGATTTCCATTGTCCGGCGTTGACACCGGCGGCTTCGGCGCCGTTCCGTCTCGCAGGCCATAGATTTCGGTAGCCCACAGATCGGTATGTGAGTCGCCGGAGTGACGCAGGCTAAAGACGTTGTAGCGGCCGTTGGCGTTTATTCCCTGGCCGACGCTCACCACGAACAGGTTTCCGGTGTTGAATGTCGCGAACTCGCTTTCTATGTTCACGACACCCTTCAAACTGATCGCCGGATTGAGCTGAACAGACACCTTCAACCCCAGCCCATCAGGCCCAAGCGACACCTCTGGAATGCCGATCATGCCGGTGAACTGATCGACCTGCAGCGCGTTGATTCGACGCTCTTTATCGATCTTGCTGACTACCATCCTGTTCAGGTGCTGAATCCACTCGAACTTGTAGGCGTAGCTCAGTTCCTTCATGGCTTTGGTGATATCGCCATCGATAACGTATCCGGAGGCCATTGCAGGATCAGCGGCGAACTGGGTTTCATCGATGTCCAGCGCAATGGGCCATGCCCTGGCCAGGTACCTGATCACCTCCACGACAGTAACCCCAGGGCCAAAGCACGCTTGCGCCGAGCCGCGATCGGACGCCGGCGATCCTGACTTGCAGATGATCCGCGTGGTGATCTCTGGAGCACCGGGCGCCCGCTCACGAAACACGTTCGTGATGAACCCGACAAAGACGGCGTCTACGTTGTCGGTGTATCCGGCCCTGAGAACAACGCTCTGGCCTTGCGAGATGCTCGAATCCTTGTCGATGTTGTAAAGACGAATGTCAGCGAACGACAGGACGCTCCCGGGCGAGATGTCGATATCGAACTGAACCCTGAACTGGCGACGGCCGATCTGGTCGGCGATGAACGGCTTTCCGCCAATGTCGATTGACCAGGTGCGCTCTCTCATTCTTAAGTTACCGGCGGGACCCATACGAGGAAGTTTTCAATGCCGAGGTTGTCCAGCGTCACCTCTGCGCCCGTGAATACGAGTTGGCCGATCCCGGCGCGATAGCTTTGGATGACGTCGCACCCAGGTTCGAGCATTGCGCCTGACACAAGTCGCGTACCGTCCCTGACGAGGTTCATGGACCAGGCTGGAGAGTCCAAGTACGAGATGAAGTCGAGCTCGAAGTCTATGAGGCTGTCCCCGAGCTGAACGCTGAATCTCTGGTGGGCATTGGTGGCACCAGCGCCCAGGGGTATCGTTAGCATCAGATCACCCCATCAAGGATGTTGTTAACCGCGTTAGTAACAGCCGCATTCGCCTCCTTGGCGATCTGCTGTCCCTTGTTGATTACCTTCGCCAGGGCTGACTGTGATGGGTCGCCGTCGCGTAGCTGCTCTACCGAGCATTGGGTGCTATTGGCAATCCGGTCCAGCTCGATGACCTCCTGCAGTTCGGCGATGAACTCCAGGCCGCCTTCGTTCCTAGGCTCCTTGGTGCGCGACAGGCGCGTGATGACCATGTTTTTGAGCAGTATGTCGCCGGCATCGATGTCGAAGGGGGAATCGTAATCGCGCATGAGCCAGAGCAAGAACTCGAGCGTGCTACTGCCCCTGGTTTCATCGCTGCCCGCCAGCCATCCAGCCGACAGGCCGGCAATCCCAGCCACAACTGGGTTGTCGGTCAGATTCGAAAGCGCGCCTCCGATGAAGTCCGTCAGCTGGACTTTCACCGGGTTATTGCTGATCGCGCCCGTCATGGTCCACTTGAGTGGGTTCAGAATACGGTGGTTGGCGATCCGTACGCCGCTTTCAATCGGCACGGAGGTGATCGTGACCGTGGCCTCGAACGTGTCCTCCAGCACGGCATCAAATGCGTACCCCGCAATGGTTGGGGCCTGACGGGTGAAGATGTTGACGATGCTCAAGGCTAGCGCTCCGTGGTAGTCGTCAGGTCATTGAGCGTGTCGTAGTTCTGCCGCTCGTTGACCATGATTATCCGGCTATCGATAGCCTGTCCGTCCATTTGCAAGACCACGTCAAGATGGCTGTCCACCCTCAGTGGATTGCGCGATAGCGCTCCAGCCAAAAGCTCTGCATTCTCGCGCTGGTCTCTCGACCTAGACCCATCATCTGGAGGGGGCATGCTGTCCTGAGCCGTTCGTCCGCCATAGGCAGATGACTGGTGGTCGGCGGCAGGATCGTCAGGGGCGAACACATCATTGATCAGCTGTAGGGGGCTTTTGATCGTCTTGAGTCCGGTGATGCTCTTGATCCAGTCGTCGAACTCGCGTGATGCCTGGCCGTAGCCGGGCAGCTTGCTGTCTAGGTACTGGCTGAGTTCATGCGCGCCTATCGCACTGGCACCGACCGCCAGCCCTGCCTGACCGCCCCTTGCTGTTATTCCACCAATGCCGCGCAATCCGACTTTCGAAGCTGCAGCTCCTGCCAATGTTGCCCCGGCAGAAATTCCCGCAAGTGATGTTGCCCCATCATTCTCGGCCGCATAGTCAATGACCTTCGAGATGCCTTCCCGATTATCACTGATCAGCTTGTTCAGCCAGTTGCTTGCGCCGATTAGGCTTGGCAGAAACTTGTCAGCCAGCTCGTTTCGAATTCCTTCGATCGTCAACCCAAGCTGCGAAGAGCTCTCCTGAAGCTTTCGGCTGTTCTCAACAAGGCTATCTACAGGCCCGGTCAGATCTGAGGCTCGGCGTGCAAGGTCATCTAGATTTCCAGATCCTCCGGACATAGCCCGCATGGCGTAATCTGACAGTCCGAGAGTGTTTTGGACTTGGGCGCGCTGCCCTTCATCCAGACTTGGCAGCATGTCGGCAAGGGCGCGCATGAACTCTTCGCCAGTGCTAGTGCTGCTCAGTGACAAGACGTCGATTCCGGCTTTTGCCAGGCTGTCGATTGATCCATCCTGGCCGTTAAGCCTGAGGTTGTTCTGGAACTCCTCGAAGCGACTTATCGCATCCAGGGCCTCGCTTGCTTCTCCACCCATAAGCTTGAAGGCGTTGCCGTAGTTGTAGACGGCGTTGGTGGAGGTACGCAGGTTCTGCGTTGATGCTGCCAGCCGGTCAACGTCCCTGGCTGTAGCAGCCACGCTCGCGGCGCCTGCGCTGAACGCGCCAACAAGGGCGCCAGAGATCTGCAGGGTGCGGCCCTTCAGCCCTTCAAGACTGCCGGTGATTCGCTTTTCGCCGGCCTCCAGCCCCTTGGTGTCATACCCGATTCCGATCAGGAACGATTTCAGCGTCTTGACCGACATCAGCGCGTCCTCTCTTCATGCATCGCCATGATTTCATCCATGGCCTGGTTGAAGCGCTCGACATCGGCGAGCGACAGTGACCCATCAGTTAGACTGGCCCACGTGCACAGCGGCGGGCAGAGGCCCGCGATACCGACACATGGGCGCATGAGGAACCAATTTACGCTGCTGCGCCTGGCGCCTGAGTTGCCGCGTCGACGACGTGGGCGTCGCGCAGCCAGTCGAAAAAATCGCCAAGGTTCCAGCTTAGGAGCTCGGCGAGCAGCTGGTTGTACTGGACCATCTTGCCGCCGAAGTCCGAGGCGGAGATGGCCTGGGTGGTACCGTTGATGAGCACCTTGGCGGTCAGTACCTCAGCCACCTGCGTTTTTACCGCCTGCGGCATGGCCATGAACATCGGCACCAGAATGTTGCTGTCCAGGTCTTTGCCGGTAGCGGCGGCGGTGAGCGATCGCTCGATCAAGCCCGCTGACAGCAGCGACATGAGTCTGTCCTGATCGACGGCACTGGCCATGGCGGCGTTGTACTGCACACCGCCGACAGTGAAGGATTTCACGGTCATCTATCAGCCCCTTGTCGCTTCCCAGATGTTGAACTGCATGGTGAATTGGTCGTCGGTGATGGTAGAGCCGCCGCGGCCGCGCTGGCCGTCATTGACAATCACACCCTCAGACCCGAGCGCCGTCTCCAGCGTGCCGATCTGGGTTACCGATACGGTCACGTTGGCATTCGAGTTGTACAGGCCCTGCATGTAGGCCGAGTCAGGCGAGCCGGGGTTGAGGTAGATATTCACCTCGCGCCCCGGGTTGATGCGATCCAGGCGCACCGCATTGCCGCCCTGGCCGCGTCTCAGCTGGCTTTTGGCGTCGATCGGCGCATCGGTGTATGGAGTGGCAGTCTCGCCCCAGTCCTGGATCTGTCGGCCGTTGACGGTGACGACGAACAGGTCTGTCGAAAAGTTGCTCAGGCTCATTCAGGTCACCTATCAATAGACGTCGAGGTCGACATCGACAATGTGGATGGCGCCGGCGCGGAACAGGCGGATGCGCAGCGGCGCCGACTTGCGGGCGTTTCGGTCGGCGTCCGACAGGTCGAGGATGTCCTCGGGCTTGGTCAGTATCTCGAACCCGGCGGTGTACTTCTCGAGGCCATCGTCTGGGTCGATGTAGTTGCGCGGGCCCAAGTAGCCGTTGTTGATGAACTGCTGCATGGTCGCCCGAGCCGAACCGATCAGAACCGCCTGGCCGACAGGAGTCTGGGCAAGCTTGGTGGGCTGATTGGCCACAGTGTTGTACAGGGCGGTGGTGAGGAAGTTCACGCACGCGTCCAGGTTCACCACGTCGTCGATGAACTCGCCGTATGTGCTGTGTGTCACGGTGTTCAGCCAGCGGCCCGAGTCGACAGAGCCCTGGTTGTCCACGACCGTGTAAAAGGCCGACTTCTTGGTCGCGCTTTGCATCGCGGTATACGCGGTGTCGGTCAGACTCTCAGCTGCTACACCTGGCGACTTCTTGAACTCACCGGTGATGGTCGAGCGGTCAGCGCTGTAGTTCACTGCGGCGAAATGCTTGGCCAGAGCCGAGCCTGCGTAGGCGTCGGTGGCGTGCGCGGCCGTATAAACGTGGCGGAACCCGGCCGTGGTCAGCTGGGTGGCAATGTCGTCGACGTCTGCCGGGTCGCGAATCTCGGTTGCCGACGCGCCGGTCTGGTTGTCGACAAACATGCTGGTGTTGTCCTCGCACCATTGCGCGATGGCCAGGACGTCCGCCTTAACGGCCAGAATTGGCGCGGTCCACATGGTCCAGTACCACCAGACCACATTGCGGGCTTTGTTCAGGGTGGCGGCGCGAGTGGCGTCAGCAGTAGCCGCACCCCATACCTTGATCTCGCGAGTCGCTGGCACGCCACCAAGCCAGCGTTGAGCCGCCTTGTAGGTCTCGGTGGTGTCTGCAAAATCCTCAGCCAACGACGGCAAGCTGAAATACGACCGATAGGTGTTCGGGGAGAACCCTGCGGGAAGCTCCGTTTCAGGGGCGAACAGCATGGCGCTCGCAAAGTTCGCAGTGCCCAGGCCAGCCGGGCTGATCCGGGCATTGATCCGGATGATGTTGGATGCTGGATAGCTCACTGTGCTAGCTCCATGGGGTTATGTGGGATCAACGCTCACGGTGAAGGTCTCAAGGACCTCAGCGCGCTCGTTCTCAAACGCCACACTGGCGCTCAAGATGTTGTTTACGACCGGCAGGCTGCTGGTCTCGTACATCAGGCGAAGGGTGATCTGGGCACGCTGTTCGAAGTTGGCCGACTGCAGCGACGTTAGGTTGTTGACGCCGTCGGCACCGCTCCAGCCGACCTTGGCCTTGAACAGCATCACGCTGACATCAGGGCGCTTGTTGGCCTGTTTCAGCCGTTCGGCGTACATCAAGGCCTCGCCGCGGTAGAAGTTCACGCTGGCGGCGCACATGATCTGCGCCCGCACATCGACTTCCACCTGGTCGCCCGGCACGTCCCGAGACACGATGTTGGCCTGGCCTCGCTCGGTGACTGACTGGCGAGGGGTGATAGTTGCGTAGGGGCCTTTTGGGGCTGGCATGCTGCCAGGTCCAGCCTGGTCAGCCAGAATGCACTCAGGAACGCCTGTGGCCAGCATCACGATCGGTCGCAGTACCGCAAAAAGCTCTTCGTTGGTCATGCTGGGCCACCGTCCTGATCATCGATGCGGCTGACGATCACCTTGCAGTAGTTCCGCCAGTACCGGTTATCGACCTTCACGGCCTTCCACTGCTGGCCCAGGAATTCCCAGGTACCGGTCTGATCGATCAGCTGCATGTCGCCTTCGTTGATGTAGATGCGACGGACATCGACGATGCGCTCACCACCTTGACGGATGAAATCAACCTCGCGGTCGGTCGCGGGCTGAATGTTGACCACGTATTGGCTTGTCACCGGTGCGCCCGGCGTCCAGATGCCACCCACCAAGTTTCCACCGGTAACGGTGCGCGAGGCAGGCACGCTCTGAAACACGCCGTCAATGTGCCCCTGCATGGAAAGGCTCATTCCAGGCCCTCCGACATAGGCTCTGCTGACACTTTGTGGGTGACCGAGGCGCGCATAGCCCCGGTATCGATCAGCGGGTTATCGCTGCCCTTCTTGCGGACGGTGGAGGCGGCGTTGGGCGGCGTGCGGAGCTGGGTCATGTAGACCTTCACCTCACCGGACGCGATCACTCCGACCGCTTCCAGAATCTGATCCATCGGCTGGTCATTCCCTAGGCCAGCCTCGATCGCTTCAAGGATCAGCGGGGTTGCCTGCTGCACACCCGGTTCAAGCCATGGCCTGGCCGGGATCGTGATGTTGTGCGGCTGCGTCACCCCCAGCTGCATGTATCCGGTACCGGTCTTGAGGAATCGCACCTCGTCGCGGTCGGCTGCCGCCTTGGTGGCATAACCGTAGGACGTGCCGCCGGGATGCTTCACCTCGGCGCCGAACTCATGGGTCGCGCCCAGCCCGGCCATGGTGATCTCGCCAGACTCGACATCGCCGGCCTCCTCATGGATGCCCACGGTAACGATCTTGTCGGACCGCAGGGTGGCCAGTTCCTTCGAGAGCTGGTCTTCCAGTTCCTGAAAGCCAATCAGGTCAAGATTGATCATCAGACCGCCTTGGCGCCCATCCCGGCGCGTTTCTTGAGCCGGTAAAACTGCTGGCCGTAGTTGGTGTAGGTGAGCCAGTCGTTGCCGGCATCCATCATGGCCGCTACGCGGTACCCGATGGATTCATCGCCGACTGCCTTCTGGGCCACGTTCAGGCGCGCATCCGAGTTAGGGGCCGATCCTGCGCCCAGCGTGCCGAAGTTGGTGGACAGCCAGTGGGCGGCGAAGTACTTCATCCCGCGCCACTTGAAGTTGCCACAGGCAAGCTCGAAAGCCCCCCATCGGCAGGAGCCGGTCTCGGTATCCGCCTCGCACAGGGCCTCGATGATCAAGTCATCCGGCCATTTGGTGGCGTCAGTGAAGGCTGCCAGCAGCGGGTCGGCACGGAAGGCCGCCAGGATCTCTGGGGTGATGATCATGTGACGCTCCGTGATTAGAGTAAGTGGGCGCTCAGCGCCCAGGTGTTACTCGGCGGTGGCTTTGGCGATTTCTTCTCGCAAGCGGGCCGCTCCCCAGGTCTTGTTGACCTTGACGCCGGCTAGGTCTGCTTGCTCGCGCAGGGCGTCGATGTCGTCGGCGTCGTCTTCGTCGTCCAGCTCATCTGCGCCTACGCGACGCAGGTCGCCGCTTTCGAGCAGAGCCTTGACGAAATCAATCTTGGCTACCGCGTCTGGGACTTCTACCGCTGGGTTTTCGCCGGGCAGGATCTGGTAGCTGACCAGCTCATCGCCGGCTTTGTGCTTGATGGTGATCAGTCGTGCAGCTTCGTTCTTCAGGTACATGTCATGTCCTCGCCTATTTTCCCAGCCGCCGCCCTATGTAGGAAATTCGGCGGCCAGGTAAAGGGTTACACGTGGTCGCGGTACGCGCCGGAGAATGGATAGCGGAATTCAACGCCGCTGATCTTGTACTCGCACGGAACGCGAACGCTCAGGTTCCACATCTGCGGAGCCAGGGAGCGCCACGGGATCGGCACCTGCATGCCCAGGTTCTCGTCGTTCAGCTCGTAGGCCATCATGCGGTCCTTGTTGCCGTTGGACACGCCGTTGGCTGCCAGCTGGGCGGCGGACAACTGCAGGCGCTGTTCAACGCGCAGCGGCTGGCCAGTCAGGCCGGTGTAGACGTTGTTTTCCTTCAGGTACTGCAGAACAGTGGTGTTCGGCAGTTCCTTCGACATCGGCATGCTGTTGATTTTCCGCCAGCGCGCCGAGTCCAGCACCAGGACGTTCGGCACGTGAACGGTGGCCGAGTTGGTCCAGACATCACCCAGGAAGTCGTCGATGTCCTCAACGATCTGCATGCCGGTGGTGGCAGGGTCGAACCAGTTCAGAGTCGAGTTCGACAGGGCCAGGTTCGGGTTGTTGAACGCGCCGGTCATGCCGCGCGTCGCATCGCCGAAGTACGCAACGCGCTGGGTGTGCTCCTGGGCACCACGGAAGGCCGCGCGGGCCTTGGTGGTGTCCAGAGGGATGCGCAGCTGCTGCGACTTGCGCAGCTCATCCAGGCTGTAGTCGTACATGTTGCCGGCGTAGCCGATCGGCACGGACGACTTGTTGGCGGACAGGGCGACGTTCGGCAGATCGTCGGCGCTGGAGCCGATGAATTTGCCGATGGTGACGGCGTCGTAGCTGATGTAGTCCCAGCTATCCGACCATTCCGGCAGTCCGGTGTGGACCGGGATCAGCTCGGCGTAGTTGATGGCCGCGTACTTGGCCTCGTAGACGCGAGACTCCAGGCTGGCCAGCTGGCTGATGTAGAACGCCAGGCCGTCATCGACGGTTGGCAGGCCATCATGGAACGCGACCTGCTCGATGTCGCGACCTACCTGGTACGCGATGGCGGCGTCGATGGCTACGACGAGTTTCTTGAGCTTCATGATCGATTAGCCCCCGACTTTCAGAGAGATTTTCGCCAGAGCGCCGGCCGATGCCGAGCTGACCCATTTGGCGTTGGGGATCAGGACTGCCAGAGTGGCGGCAGAGCCGACCACGTTGGAGAACTGGCCCTGGTTAGTGCCGGTGCCGTCGCCGACGACCAGATAGACCGGGTCATCTTTGGCCACATCAACGCGGGCGGTAACCCAGATCGGAGCGACGGTCTCGACGGACATGTCGCGCTTGGCGACGGCGCCGAAGGCATCGCCGGTCTGGTAGGCGCGGTTGAGTTCGCGCTTCACCACGCCGATGAACTGGGCAGCGGTAGATGCCGAGGTCGGCAGCTTGGCGCCGTCGTCACCGTCGCTCACCACGCCCAGGCCGAACGGGATGTTGGCGGTTCCCTTGTTGAGTTTCGATACGGCGTTTGACAGCTCGCCGTCGGCGACCATGCCCGCGTACGCGGCGCCGTGGTTGATTGCGTTGCCACCAATAACTGGCATGATCAGGCCCCCTTAGACTTGTGAGCGTTGGCGAGGTTTTGCTTGTGCTGCTGGTAGGCGCTCGGCTTGGCGTCTACGGTGGTCACCGTGGTCGCACCGTCCTTGGCAAGCTGCGCCAGTTGGGCGAGGAGCACCGCGGCATCGCCGGTCGGCTTCTTGTCGCCCTTGTCGCCTTCCTCCTCCTCATCCTTCTCGGACTCGGCGTCGAAAGCGGCTTCGACGTAGGCCGCCGACTTGTCACCCCATGCGACTTTCGGGCGGGCCACGGCCATCGCGGCGCGCTTGATCTCGGTCACGTCCAGGCTGTCGCAGGTGAAGCCGTCGCCGGCGACCTTGCGGGCCAGCTCCTGGGTGGTGCTGATGGCCTTCACGCGGGCGGCAATGGCTTCGTCGCCAGATGCCTTGCGCGCTTCTTCCAGCTTCTCGTTGGCAGCGTCGGCGGCGGCCTGGGCCTTGTCGGCATCGGCCTGGGCCTGGCCAACCTTGGCTTCTGCATCGGTGGCACGCTTCAGCAGGCGGTCGAACGAGTCGGCGACCAGCTGGGCGTTCGCAGGATCAGCAACATCAACGCTGCGCCCGCTATCGGTGGTGATAAGTACAGGCATCGTGTTGCCTCCTGGGTTGGTGTCGAAAACGCGAGCGTTGGCACCTGCCCGCGCTCTATCTACGATGGCGACGTGGTTGATCCTGATGTCGCGCTGGATGTAGTCGTATGGCTGGCCGTCAGCGGTTAGGCCAGGCGAGTGCTCGTAAACTGCGGTGTAGCCGGCGGAGATCTCGCATTTGCCGGCGTTGATGTCGCTGATGGTCTTCTGGTCTTTGACGATCAGGTCGCAGACCACAAAGTCGCCGTCTTGCCGCCCAGACCCGCGGACCACGCCGACTGCCACACCCTTGTAGTTCAGGGCGGTGACCAGTTCCTTCGGGTGGTCGTTGGTGATGTCGCTGGCGTCGTAGGTGTCGAGTGACGCCTGGGCGAACACTTCTTCGGGTGGCCGATAGACGCGGACAATGCGGTTCGGATCGCCGTCCAACTGCAGCTCACGGGCCAGGTATTCCTGAATCCCTGTCCTGGCCACGCGGCCCGGAACCTTGAGGAAACCCTCTTCGGTGTATTCCCTTTGGGTAATGCGGTACCCAGCCCGGTCAAAAACCGTGCACTTCATGTGGCGGCCTCGCCTTGGAACGGGTTATCGATAAACGCCTGGATTGGTCTTCCCGGCATCTTGGTTGGCCTTGACCTGTCGCGCGCTGACTGGGCGGGCGATGCATCGGCACTGGTAGTCGGAGCCGGGCTTGATGGGAACGCCTTTGTCGCTGAGCGGAAGGTTGTCCCAGCGGTACACGCCCTTGCCGTAGGCGGTCACCTTGTCAGCAATCTCTCGGTGCCGATGCCGGACTCGGCGGTCTTCCGAGTCGATCCACTGGAAGTACTCGAAGCCGGCGTCCTGCTGCTGCTTCTCAGCGAGTTCTCCCTGAATCTTCCCGGTCTGGTCGCGAGCAATGACCCTGGCCCGGCGCTGCGTGATCCCATACTGCTCGGTCAGCGCCTTCTCGATGTAGCCAGGCCGCATGCCAGCTCGCATGTTGCCCATTACCAGCGTCTGTACCTCCTCGAGGTACTTGGCCGGGATGGACTTGATGAGCTGCGCGTTCTGCTGAGCTGATGCGTGCAGGTAGTCCTGCATCGTCTTGGAGCCGCTGAAGACGTCGATGCCGACCGACTTTTTCATGTCTCGCTCGGACTTCTTCACAGAGGCCTGGACGAACTCGCTGGCGATGCGCTGGGCGCCCGCTGATACCCGCTCAGAACTCCACTTGGCGAACAGGAAGCTCATGGCGTTCGTGATCAGGTCCGACCAGGCATCAGTGGTGGCCACCGCGTCCTGCGTGTACTCCGGGGCAAGCTGGCGAACCAGCGGCATGATCTCCTTGGATATGTCGGCCTTGACCTGCTTCACCAGGCGCTGGAGCTTGGCGTTGTACTGGATGCCGATCATGTCCATGAGTCATTGCCTTGGCTGCGGAGGCGGAGCCTTTGGTGCCGTAGCTGGTCGCCTGGGAGGCTCGATTCCATACTCGCGCATCTGCTGGAGCGTCGGGTTGTGGTTGAACGGCAAACCCAACTTACGTCTGAGCTGATCGATCGTCATCGTTCTCGTCCATCGGGTCGTTGAACATGTCCAAGTCCTCGTTCTCCTCCAGCGCGGCGATCTTGTCGTCGTCGAACTGGTAAAGCTCTTCGGCCTGCAGGCGGCGCTGAATCTGGCTGGTGGTGACGATCCCGCCGTCCTTGTAGAGGATGTCCGTTTCGGCCTTGGCCTTGTTCGCCTGGGCGATCTGGACGATGTCCGGCTGCTTGAACGGGTTCCAGACGTAGTTGAAGTCATCGATCCAGCGCCCGGTGGCCGAGCGGACCAGCACCTCATCCAGCTGACGCAGGCCGGGGTCGATCTGCGTCAACCGCCTCGAGGAAAGGTGGTTGTAGTAGTTGGTGTCGTCGCCTTCACCGTCGTTACCCAGGCCCTTGGCCGACTCACCAAACAGGCGGGTCACCGGGATGCCGGCGGCGCCGCTGATCCAGGTCATGAGCAGGTCGAGCACAGGGGCAACCCCGGAAAGCTCCAGGGTCTTGCGGTCGTACTTCTCGTCACCGTCGAGCAGCGCCATGTTGATGCTGGACTTCATCATGCTGAACAGGGCGTAGCGCTTGGTAATCGCGTCGTCCTGATCGCTGGCCATCTCATCCGAGAGGCCTTCACGGGTGATGATGTCGACGTTCGCCTCTTGAAGCAGCTCGGCAATGCCGTCCTTGCTCGCAACGATGTCCATCACGTCGTCTAGGCACTTGCGCAGCTCTGAATCACCCCAGCCCTGTGTCTGTGCCCGCTGCCGGCGCGGCAGCTTGGCCCCCGCGAACCGGGCGAAGTGCGTCCAGTGGATCTGCTGTGCGCCTGCGGAGATGGTGTAGAACTCCGGCTGCAGGTAGTTCGCGGCCAGGATGTTGGTCTGGTTAAGGTCCATCGCGGTCATGTCGAAGCGATCGACCACCAGCAGGCGGTACAGGTCGCCCTTCTTGATGCGGTCGGGGCGCAGCGGCTTATCCAGCGGCTGATTGGTCAGCATGAGGATACCGGCGCCGCCGTAGAGCCTGGCCCAGCTGGTGGCCTCGCTTACCATGGCTGGCAACTGCAGGCGGTCTTCCTCGGCCCTGATCACGTCCGCATCGTCGCACTTGAGGGTGCGCCACTCGCGGGTCATGTCCTCGGCCGGGTAGTCGACGATCGCCCTGGCCAGCCAGGAAGTCTGGTAGGCCGCGTCCAGCTGCTGGAAGTCATTCAGGAATGCGTATTGGAACTGGTTGTGCGAGCGCTTGGCCTTCTGGGTGCCGAGGCCCGACACTACGTTGACCAAGCCATCCGACGAAGACCGGATAGTCGCCTCGTACTGCTTCGCGGCCTTCACGAGGGCTTTGCCCAGCTTCTTGTCGGCCGGCGCTAAGCCCTTTTTGCTCATGTAGTCACCAATGGGTCAGAGGAGTTCGCGGATCGAGCGCTTGCCTTTGATGTAAACCTCGGACAGGGCGTCAATCATCACGTCCGTCTGGTCGTCGTGCTTGTGGCTGTCGTCCGCGGTGAACGAGGCCACTTCACAGACGAATTCGTAGTTCTGGTCGTCGTCATAGGGCAGGCACACCAGCTTGGCGGCGTGGAAGCCCTGGATGTCGAGCGCCCGAGTCAGCTTGTCTCGGTCGCGCGGGACGGGCGTCACCTTGAGCGGTAGGCGCTTCTCCATCTCTTGGATCAGGCCGGTGCCGCTGGATTTGTCCTCGACGTAGACCTTGCGGAGGATGCCGTTCTTCTTGCCGTTTTTTGCCCAGGCGCCTTTGACGAATGCCTCAAACTCTCGCCTGAGGGTCTTGGCATCCATCCGGCCACGCTTGAGGCCCAGGCGGTAGATGCGGCCCTCGGCCACGCCCCACTCACAGAACACCGTCCAGTCGTTCCAGGTGTTGGTCTTCTGGGCGGTGTCGGCAGTAATGAAGCGGTAGTCGTACCTGTCCGGCTCCGGCAGGTCTGCGCCGGCGTCCACGTCACCGAAGTACTGGAAGTCCTCAGCGGAGAAGATCCCTCCGTCCAGCGTGTCGGGGTCCTGCATGTACTGACTGCTGAAGGTGTACGGGTGCGCCGTGCGGAGCGCGATCAGGTCGTGAACGCTCTCCTTGGCCGGCCAGTATGACCAGTAGCCGTCGACCTGTTCAGACCCGCACACGCTCTTGATGCATCGCTCGCGGATGCCATCGGGCAGGCTGTCGATATATTCCTGGTTGACCAGGGCTGGGATCTTGATGTGCAGATCGATCTTCAGGCCCATGCCACCAGAGAGCAGGAAGGCCGTCGAGTCGTCGATGTGCCCACGCTGCTGAATGGCGACGAACGGCGTGCCGCTGTGCGCCTTCCGGCTGCGCAGAGTGTTCACCAGGCGAGTGTGCGACTTGCGCCGCTTCGCCTCACTGAACAGGTCGTCGATCTTGTCCCAGTCATCCGCCTGGATGTGGCCGGTGTAGCCATCACCCATGTAGCCGCCACGGACACCCGTGATCTGGCCGCCACTTGAGCGACTGAACAGCTGGTGGATGCGCTTCCCGTCCCGAGCCAGTGTCCAGTCGTCAACCTTGTCCTTCTCGATTTCGAGAGGATAGAACTCGCGGAACTCGGCTGACTTGACCAATGCGCGGCTGCGCAGGCTGTTCTCGTCAACCAGGTTCTTGGAATAGCTAGTGTTGAGGATGCGAACCCGGCGGTGCTTGACCATCGTGTAGACCGGCAGGTGCACAGACCAGAACTCAGTCTTGGTACCCCCTGGTGGGATGTTCACGATGATGTTCTGCGCCTCGCCTGCAAGCATCTTGCGGGCGGCGTAGTCGAAGTAGTGGTGGTGCCAGTTGGTGCGGAAGCTGTCGCCCTGGGTGATGTTGAACCACAGGGACGTGAACGCCAGCGGGCTGTGCTCGCCAGCTGCTATCAAGGCGGCGCGCTCAGCGTGGCTCAGCGCGTCCCACTCGATAGGTTTAATAGCCATCAGTCCACCAGCTTGTCTACCAGCGCGGATACCAGCGCCTGATCCACCTGCTGAGGCGCCTTGGGCGTCATCGATCCATCCGACGAGCTCAGGTCAACCTGCTGCTTGTTGGTGTATGCCCCGCCAGACTCTTTGGCAGCCTGCTCAAGGAGCTGGGCGGCAAGGGCCATGTTCTTCATGCCCTCGGCCCGCGCAGCCATGCGATCAAGCATCCGGAGCCGGTACGAGCGGTTGGCGATCGGGATATCTGCCGCATCCTCGCGGAAGCGCTTGCGCGTATCCTCAAACAGAACCCTCCACTTGGCAGCCAGGTTGGCCCCTGTGCTCTTTGTTGGGTCGTGCTGAGCAACCTGCTGGCGGGTGATCTCGATGTTGAATTCTTTCTTTACGGCCTCAGCAACCTGCGTCGGGGTATCGAAGCACGCCAAGGCCTGCACGATGAAGCCTTTGACTTCAGCGGTGAGGATGGCCATAGGACGGATTCCGTATCACGCCCGTGTCATATCAGGCCAGCTTGAGCAGGCATGTACCACAGGCTCTTGAAATGTTGATCTTGGCCACCTCAGGCGGCCGGCTTGCAGCGTCGATCAGCTGCTGTACGTCGTTGCTGGCACCGTAGCGGCGCACCACGCCAACGAACTCTTCCACATCGTGTCCACGCAGCGTCAGGCTGGGCAGTCCGTCCTGGGTGAACTTGGGCGCGCCGTACTGATCGAGCTTCTGGGCTATGTGGTAAAGCTCGTGCTCGACCAGAGCGCAGAACTCGGTGTCGGAGCACTGGGAGCAGTAATCGGCAGCCAGGGTGATAACGAAGCCCGGCACCTCGCCGAACCAGTCGATCATTTGCTGCTCTTGCCGAGCCTTCTGCCATCCGCCAGCGCGGAACATCAGCTGTTCGGCCTGACCTACCACGGTTCGACCTTGCCTCTCGAAGCAGGCGGACGCCCACAGAAAGCGCAGCGGTGCGTCGATCAAGTGGGCATGGTCGGGATTGTGCAGATCGCCTGTGTCACTGAGGATCGCAGCCTGTACCCACTCGCCGACCTCAGGCGCTGGCTTAAGCCTGGTACCGAGCATCGATAGATCGGTCAGCTCAAGCAATGCAGGTGGCGGCATGGGCCTGGCCGTTTCTCCACTCACTTGCACACCATCTTGTGCGTCTCGGCGTGGGCATGGCCATGCAGCAGGCCGACGATCAATCCTTGCGGAAGCCCGGCAGTCTTTGCGACGTCAATTGCAGCCGCCAGCGCAGCATCTAGGCCGGATACAGCAGCCTTGATCTCGTTACTGACCGGTAGCTCGTGGCGGATCCGAGTGACACGACCCGTCATCGAATCGTCTCGATGAGTCATGTTGATGGTTTCCCTCTGTGGGACTAATACTTAGTTATCTGCCTGGGGAGGCACAGAATATGCAACCAAGATTCGTTATCGTTCCGGCTGTGCCAATAGAAGGCGAGTCCTTCCAAATCGGTAACCGGTTCTACTCCGCCACAACTTCGGGCGGATTTGATATCTATGACAACCAGGAAAAGGCCAGGCTGAAATTTGGCTTCACAAACAGATCTGACGCCGCAGCTGCGTGCGACAAGATGAACGCCGACTCACGCAATCCGGACGAGCTATTCCCCCTGCTGCGCTCAGAGTGAAACGCTACGAAACGGCGCATCCCGAATTTGTGGCGCCCTACCCCGGCTGAAACACATGGCCACGTCGAGCGACCGCGTACAGGACGATCCCGAGCTTGAGGATCACGCCGTACACGGTGGGCACATGACCGTTCATGGCCAGGACGAACGAGCCGAAGGCGCCGATGGCCACCAGGTAGAACGCGACGGCCAGTAGCGGGTGATCCATTGGGCGGATGCGGCGCAGGTAGTCGCACGCAGCGATCACCACCAGCACGCTCAGGAAGGCATTGGCGCCGATCAGGACTGAAATCAGGGTCGAGCTCATCAGGTAGCTCCTTTGGCTCCGAACGATCCCACGAGCGACTTCAGCGCCGGGATGATGTTCATTGCCAGAAGGCCTATCAGAAAGGCCACGCCGTATTGGGTTTCTCCGCTTGTGCCAAGGCTGAAGTAGCTGATGGCGAGCGGGGTGCAGAAGATCGCGGATGCGAAGCCGGTGAAGAAGGCGGCGACCGCCTGGCCGCGCGTGAGACCCCGCAGAAAGGTCAGCGAGAGGATCGCTCCTGCGAAGCCGCCAATGATCACGCCGTACTTCACCAGCAGGACGCCGGCGGTCGTGCTTGCTGGTTCGGGCATTGGATGTCCTTCGAAAATCAGGGCCTCTTGAGGGCCTATTCGGGCAATAAAAAACCCGGCACTTGGCCGGGTTCAGAGTGATTTTTGCCAAAGGCAAAATTATCAGGATGGCGAAATAGTGCCATCAGCCGCACAATTCCGTCAAGCGGCAGTTTTCATGATTTTTATAACCGAGGAGACAGGTACCAAAGCAGCCTTGTCCAGGTCGTTGCAGGCGTTGAAACAGGAGTCTACGAAGTCTTGCCATTCCCGGTCCCAGTTCCGCGAATCCAGCTCCAGGCCGAGCATGTGCAGCAGCCACGCCCGGAACCCTTCCGGCGTCGGGCACGGATCAATCCCTTCGCTCTGCCCGCCCTGATGCATGCGGCGGTACCGGTGCAGTACGCCCAGCGCGACCATTCGGGCCTTCTCGAACTTCTTGGCGTACATCCGTGGGCCAGCGGCATAGGCCACGCGGAACATCGCTTCGTGCGCCTCCTCTGCGTCGTCAGCGGTGGCCAGCGGGCTGTACATGTGGTTGCCGAATGCCTTGAGGTGGGCCGGCAGCGTGTCGATCGCCCGCTGGATGTGGGCAGCGACCGCCTGGTGAGCTTGGTGGCCGGCCTTCCGCTGCTTGTCGGTCTTCTGGATCATGCGACCGAGCAGCCCCATTTCCTGCATCACGACGCCCTGACTGTCACGCGGGACGTAGTGTGCGTCGTGCCATGCCATCCTTGCGCTGCTCAGTTGCATGGGCCGTTCTCCTTATTGCGGCGGCCTGCGATGGCCCTGGCGCGGACGACGCACCAGGTTGAAGTGATGGCCATTGCCAGCAGCAGCGCGCCGGCGGTATCTGCGATTGTCCAGGTCATGCTGCTGCCCTCCTAAGGTCTTTGAGTTTTTGCCTGTACAGGGACTTGATGGCCTGCAGGTCTTCGATGGTCAGGCGGCGGGGCTTATGAGGCCCTTCGAGGAACTCCACGGCATCGGCGCCGATCCGCCTCAACAGGCGGATGCGGTACTCGACCGCGTTACCCGAAAGGTTCCGGTTGCACTTCACGCACTGGCGGTGGACGTTCAGCGGCTCGAAGCGCAGCTCCGGGCAGGCGCCCACCGACCGGTAATGGCCGGCGTCCCAGCGGCTGCCGGTGATGAGGTCGTGGTCGCTCGGGTTCGAGTCGCAGCTGATGCACGGCAGGCCGGCGTCGCGCTCGCGGATGTAGGCATTGAACGCGGTCTGGGCCTCGGCCATGTGCTCGCGGCGGGTCTTGAGCTTCTCCCGGCGCTCATGCAGGTCTTGGCGGGCCTGCTTAGTGATCGCCTTGGCCGCAATCTTCTGCAGCTTCGGGTCCTTAGCCATGGCCTTGGCGCAGGCGATGCTGCACACCTTCTGTGTGGTCATGGTCGGTTTGAAGTGCTTACCGCAACCTGGTGCCTTGCACTTCTTCGGCTTGATCTCGGCTACGCGCATGGCTCGGCCTCCGATGTGTAGATGATTCCTGCCGCCACTGCCTTAGCGACCAATTCCGTACGGTTGGAGGCTCCCAGGTGCAGGCGGGCATCCGCCATCCTGCTGGTGACCGTTCCCGGCGAAATGCCAAGCTCGCGGGCGATCTGCTTTCCGCTCTTTCCTGTTGCAGCGAGAACTACGCACTGCACCCCGCGCCGCGTCAGGCCATGGCCATACAGCCCTCGCCAGCCGGGCGCTGCGAAAACGCCTTGGTCCTTGTTCCGCTTGAGATTTGCTTCCTGGCTCTTCATGCCGCCTCCTCGCTAAGCAGGTCACTGAACACCACGCCCTGCGGCGCGAACTCGGCCACGATGCGGTCGGTGTACTGACATCCCTGGGCCCGGTCGAACAGCCGGGTCACCGGGAAGCCATCCGGCCCGAACATGGCGCACGGCCCCATCAGGCGCAGCTTCACCTCATACGGCAGGTGGATAAACGACTCGGCCCAACCGGTGCGGAACTCGTCGCAGCCGGCGCGCATGATCGGCACGCCGAAGTGCAGCTTGCAGTACCGGCGCACATCCTCGATGTCGCCCATCTCGGTGCTCTTGGCGATGCGGTCGTACATGGCGAACCACAGGGCGTTCTGGTCCAGGGTGCGATCCTTGCCCGGACGCATGGTGACCACGACGAACTTCTTGTCGCGGAACAGACGGGTGAGCATGGTTACGGCCTCGGACAGCTTGGCCTGGCAATTGACGCTGATTTTCTCGGTCATGGCCTTGCCCTCCCGATGGCGCAGTTGTAGGTGGTGTTGCCGATGTAGAAGCCACCGATGCGGTCGCAGTCGTTCTTGATGCTCTCGTGAGCTCCAACCCAGCCGCCGAGCGCGCAAAGCGCAAAGACGAAGGCAAGCCAGAGGGAATTCATCACACCCCCTCCCCGGCCGGCTGCCCGGCGCGCTTGATGTTCAACTTGGCCAGCAGGTGTGCACGGCATGCGGCGGCGCTCGATGGGATCTGCTGAATCTCCAGCAGGCGGACCTGGCGCTGATTCGCGTACTCGTCGGCCAACTGGGCAGCGCTCTTCTGGCTGTCGTGGCCAATACCGGTCGCGATGTCGCCCAGGGGCTCGCCGGCGACCAGCATGCGGATCGTGATGTCGTAGGCGCGGGCGAATACCTTCTCGGCCCGCTCAACCTCCATCGACCCCAGGTTCTGCGCTTCGCACTGCAGGGCCGCGTGGCGCACCGCTGCGTGCGTCCAAACGCGTGACCCTGCCCTGCTGGGGTGGAAGTTCTCCAGCGCCTCTGCCAGGGCCCGCGCAAGCGGCGGAATGCCCATCTCCTCCGGGGTCGGCTGGCACAGCTTGATGAACTTGCCGCTGCTCGGGGCGAAGTCGGTACCCAGCACCCGGCACTTCTGGATACCAAAGCGGATCTGCTCGAGCGTGTTGATGCCAGCGGCAACGAAGGACTTGATCCAGCTGCGCTTGGCTGCCTTCAGCGCGTCATCATCCGGCCAGGCCTGCTTCCATGCCGGGAAGATGGCCTGCAGCTCCTTGAACAGGGCGTTGACCACTTCGGTGGTGCCTGGGTCCAGCTGCTTGGCCGGGGCCTGAATCTCGGCGGGCAGGTTGCGGGCCGTGGCCATGATCTGCGTGACGCTCTTGGGAGCGATCTGCGTGCTCATAGTGCCCCCAGGTCATCAGCCCAGCTGGTGTCGTTGAAGTCGGGGCCATTGGCCTGGCGCTTCAGCGGGAAGGGTCGAACGTTGCTCGCGCTGGCCATGTCACGCTTCACCCACTTGACCAGCAGGCTCACCCACGAGGCCTGGGTCTCGCAGCGGCCAGATGCCGAGTAGTGGCAGACGAATGCGGCGGTCGCCTCATCGGTGAACAGGTCGACAGGGATGCCCATGCGCTTTGCGTAGGCCTTCAGCAGGTTGTCGTCGGGCTTCCACTCAAGGTCCATCTCGGTCGGGAGCTTTGGGTCAACGCCGGATTCCTCGCCCGCGCGTTGTGTGTTGTGTTCTTCCTTTCCATTCCCTTCCCTTCCGGGGTCAACTGGTCGACGACCAGTTGGCGACTCCTCGGCGAATTGTCGACGACTACTCTCCGACCCATCGTCGATTTCTGCCGGTGGCGCTGGGTACTTGAAGTTCTTTTTCTCGATCTTCTGGTGCTTCCAGCCGCAGATGTGCAGGTAGTTTTTGCCTGCTGCCCAATAGCTGCGAGTCAGCTCGGCTCCTTCCAGCTCACCCAGGAGCGCGCTCACCTCCTCTGTGGTGATGTCGTCACCGGGAAAGATCAGGGCCTTGATCGTACGGGCGGCCAGGGGGTGATTGCCGCCGTCGTCGCAGAAGTTCCAGAGACCGATGAACAGCAGGCGGGCCAGCGGACGGCAGGACATGACCTGCTCGCTCGACCAGAATTCGGGCTTGATAGTGCGGATGCGGGCCATCATTGGACCTCCAGGTTGTACTGCGCCCACAGGCCAGCCACCCAGGTGACGCCCTTCGGGGTGAATTTGGCTTGATTGAAGGCGTGGCCGCTTTCGCTGGTGCCGGTCTTCACGTCGAAGCGGCCGGCATCGATGTGCTGCTGGTAGGCCTGCCACTCCCCGCCCAGGCGGTACATGATCTTTTTGTCAATCAGGAACTCGCGGAAGCGGGCCTCATTGGCCCTCAGGAGCTTGGCGGTTTGGCGGAAGCCCTTGAGGCCGGTCGATTCGACGTACTTGTCGACAAACTCAACCTTTGGCGCGGCGATGGCCAAGGCCTGCTGTGCAGCCTGGCGCTGCTCATACTGCTCAGCCCAGGCGCGGGCTGCCGCTGCGGGGTTGGAGAAGTCAGGAAGGGTGGCGATTACTCGCCCTGAGCCCTCCTCCAGCTCTCTCCAGCGCTTGATGACGGCCATGCGCATAGCGGCGCTGTAGCCGGTGAGCAGGCAGTCGGTGTGCTCGCGATCGAGCCGGTACTCGATCTGACTACGGTTCTGGCCGTCCAGGTAGGTGCATCCAAAAGTGGATGCATCTTCACCGAGGTCGGCGAGCAGCTTTTCGATGTCTCGCTTGACGTGGAAGTGCTGCTTTCCAGTCAGATCGGCAATCTCGCGCGACGACATCGTGCGCGCCACGAAATCGTTATTCGCATTTTGTGGCGCCGATCTAGGTAGGGTATGTACACTTTGGGTCTGCATATGCATAATTCCCTTCAGAGTTTTGTGTTGCAGAGAGCCGGGCCGTAATCCCGGCTTTTTTGTGCCCGCAATTCGGGCGTTTAGGTCGGAACCTCCTGCTAGGCTGTGAAGCTCTCACCCAACACAGCGAACCAGGAGGTTCCGATGTCGATAAAATCAGTTGCCAGCTTCAGCGCCAGATGCCCCCAATGCGGCGGCGCAGAGTTCATCGATGCCGACGAGATCGAAGCGGCCAATGCGAGGTATGAGTGTGTAGGCTGCGGCTCCATCAGCACTGTCGACGCGCTTGGACTCTCCGGATCGGAAGTAGACAAGGCGGCCGGCGCCGCTGCGGACGAGATTGAGGACGCTCTCGAAAAAGCCCTTTCGAAGATGAAGTGGTAATCGCTCAACGGTGCTAGTCACCTTCCCCTCAAGGTCGGTGAGGTCCGCGATGATCTCGATCTTCACCTCGTGAGGGGTTCTTTTTTGGCTAGCTCCTGGCGGCGGCGGGATGTCTCCCCATGATCCAACCATTTCCCTCTCCTGTTGTGTGCCGAAGCGATCAATCCCTGATAGGGCCTGCAACCAGAAGCATCTCGCGGTATCCAAGCCTCACGGCTCGAGCGGCAGAGATGGCAAACTCTTCGTGGCGATCTGCCGGGAGCGAAGGAAGAGACGCGACCAGAATCTTGGCCAGCGTCTCTTCCAGCAATTCCAGGCTCACACCGATCTCTTCAGCCTTCTGCTGAGTACCCATAACTCTCTCCTTCTCTGTTACGGCCGTCGGCCTATAAGTCGCCCTTGAGGCCCTCCTTAGGGACCAATTGGACTACCTGTGCTTTGGGCCTTCCGAGACGACTCGGACCACCCATGGCCAGGAACTCGATAGCAACAGCTTCGAGCGCCTGGTCGATGCTTAAGCCCTTGCTGAGGGCAAAAGCACTGATCTGTCTCTTCGCACCATCACTCAGGTGCTCGTAGTCGATTTCAGCCACGTGACCTCCATAGGGCCTCTAGGCCGCGCTAGACTGCTTGTCGTCCTTGCTCAGCGCTTCAATCGCACCGTTTTCCACGGCCCACTCGATCATTTCGTAGAGGTAGGTCGCGTGCTGCATCTCTGCGCGCTCTGCTGCCCGGGCCAGGATGCGGTCCAGGGTTTTGTTGAAACGGACCTTCCGAGGCGTATCACGCTTGTGGGATTGGTCGGCGTACATACGGGTACTGCTCCTTGCGGTTGGAATTGGTTAGGCGGCGACTTGTGCCGGCGGGAACGCATCATCAAGGGCGCAACTGGCGCCCAGGACGTTCAGCGCTTCCACGATCTGGCGCGCCTCTTGAAGGCCAGGATTCCTGAGGCCTGATTCGTAATTCGCCAGGCGGGACTGATTCCAGCCGAGCTGACGGCGCAGCGCTGCCTGGGTAACGCCAGCCCTTTCGCGGATCGTTCGGACTTGGTTCATACGGTCTTCCTCCATTGATGACCGAAGGATAAACACGAATCGTGTTAATTGCAATCACAATAAGTGAAAGCCGGGTATTTCGTTTCGTGATGAAATTCCGCGCATGAACGAATCATTGAGCCAGCGCATCAAGCGCCTGAGAAAAGCCAAAGGGATGTCCCAGGCCCAACTTGCGGAGGCCTGCGGCTGGAAATCACAATCCCGGGTTGGTAACTATGAGGTCGGCACTCGCGAGCCGACCCTGGCCGATATCGCCTCGATGGCAGCAGCCTTGGGCGTGGACCAGTCCGAGCTGCTCCTGAATTCGCCGGCGCCAGAACCAACTGCCGCGCCTGAACGGAGCATGGCCGATCTTGTGAAGCAGATGCTCGCAAAGAGCGGAAAAGGCTTTTCCGAAGAGGCGCGCCGCCGGCTTCTCGCAGCAGCTGAGGAGCCGCAACCGTCCAACGTGATTGAGGCTGACTTCTCCCGCCCAGGCCTGGTTGGTGATGAGGTGTGGATCGCCCACTACGATGTCCGGGCGTCAATGGGCGGTGGACAGAACGCGCACGACTTCCCAGAACTGCTCAAGGACATCCGCGTCAGCCCGAGCCATCTACGGGAGCTGGGCGTTGAGTTCGAAGAGCACTTCCACCTCAAGGTGGTCACCGGCTGGGGCCAGTCGATGGAGCCCACCATCAAGCACCGCGACCCGCTGATCGTGAACATCAACGTCCGCGAGTTCGTGGGCGACGGGATATATCTCTTCGTCTGGGATGACCTGCTCTACATCAAGCGCCTGCAGGTGGCTGATGAGGATCACTACGAGATGATTTCGGACAACCCGAGGCACAAGGATCGTCTGATCCGCCGGGACATGACCTATATCCAGGCCCGCGTGCTGCTGGTCTGGAACGCGCACCTGGTGTAGCCATGCCCCTCACCAGGCCCAACCAAGACCTGCGCCGCGACCTTCAGGGGCTGGCCTCAGACCTCAAATGGTCAGCGGTCGAGCTGATGCGGATTGCCGAACGACTGAGCCTGGCCGGAAACGAGCATGACGCCCAGGCAGTGATCAGGATCTGCCAGGTGATGCAGGCTGGGGAGGATCGGCTGAATGGGTATGGGGAGGAGGTAAAAGCGGGTCGAATCAAGCGATCCTGAGGAAGCTACTTTGCCGGCCTGGATTCTTCTCGGCTTTTTCGAAATGGAGGCAGTTTGGACACAAACAGCATTGCAACAAACGTGGTAGGCACTTTGATAACCGCAGCAATTATCGGATTGTCGAAGCTGATCTGGGAATCAAGAAGTAGATTGAAAGGCGTGGCCGCCAGCGCGGTCAAGCCGATGAGAGAGATCGTCCTAGCTGCGCTGCGCCATACTGTGATCATGTGGTTTTTGCTCCTTCAGATTCAGCTCAACGTGTTCACCGATAAGCCGCTTACCAGAATGTCAGTGCTGTTGATCGCCTTCTGGACATGGTGGGCCTTGTTCTATCTGGTTGCAATGCTTGGTCTGATTGTGAAGCCAAGAGACCTTCCTCAGAACAACTGATTTCCCAGCGCTACGCCTGCGTGATGACTTGCGGCCAGAGAAGAAGGCCAGATGTGGGTTTATAGACACGCTACCGCCTCCGGTGTTATCCCAGGCACGATATGACTTACAGTGATATCATTACGTCACCATTTTGCGGACGGAGCCCTATCAGTGTCTTTCATCAAAAAGCTAGGAGCATTCATAGCCATTCTGCTCGCCTGTGGATACCTCTCTGGCAAATGGGGCATGCATTCCGCGTTTGAGCGCGAGGGAGAGAAGCTCGTCAGACAGCTAGGGGCAAAAATTGTCACAAGCCTGGGCGAGTTCAGTCCATCTTGCAGGGCCAATGCAAAGATCGACTCTGTGCTGGTAGATGGCGGATCAATCTTCTCCACTAAGGGTGATGCGACCCTATTCATTTCCGGGAAGGATGACAGCGCCCTTACCATCAGATACCGCATGGAGTCATCTGGCGACAAGGTTTATGTCCAGCCTTCAGATCAGGAATCTGCTCGTCGCTCAGTAATACAGTTCGGCGCGAAAGGCTGCAGCTAGCCTTCCACCCCACACTCCCCCAAGCCCGCCTCGGCGGGCTTTTTCATGCCTGCGCGCTCTGCATCAATTCCTGATATCAACCCCTGATACGTAGTCAGCAGCGCGATATGGGGCTAGATCATTGCAATTGACGACCCCGCCCAGCCCATGCGCAACCCTCCAGCCGTCCATGTAGAGCCTAGTAACAGCAGTTTTCTTGATGCCCGGATGGGCTTTCTCGGCATCATCCAGGCGCAACCATCCCTGAAAATTGCCAGCGTTCATGCCGCTCTTGAAGTCAGAGCAGCCGGATAGCCATATCTGCTGGGCGTCTCGGTTGGCGTCCTGAATCGTATAGGGCTTGTTAGCTTGGTCGACCAGGTCGTAGTAGTCGTCGAAGTCCGAGGCGCTGCTGTTTTTCTTAACGTACGCAATCGACTTGAGCGCGTCAGCCCTCATTTTCTGTGGGCTGATCTTCTCGCATCCTTCGCCTGCGACAAGGAATAACGCAGTCCTCTCATGCCATCTGACTGAGCAGCCTGGGTAATCGTATTTATACCCGCGCATGAACTCCCAGTTCTCCTGGGGCACGGTGTACTCACTCGCCAGTACTCCTGCGCTCACTAGCAAGGCTCCAGCACCAGCTGCTGCGATGATCCTTTTCATTTCTCTCTCCGGCCCTCGAATGCGCCGATTGTAGCAGGGAGTTGCCACCTGCCAGGGCTCGCCTAGCGCGGGCTTTTTTGTGCCTGTCAGAAAGGCGCCTCTTCCTCCACCCTCTCCTCCTCCCAATCTCGCTCCACAACCAGATCGTCTCGATCGTCTGCGGTCTGCGGCTCCCACCGAACGGTCACGCTGTCGTCGTCATTGAACGTCAGGTCCAGTTCTGGCGTTTCGGCCAGCAGCCCCATCACCTCCTCCCACTCCATATCACCGTCCGTGTCCAGGCGATGGATCGTCACCCAGCGCTGAGCCTGCGCGATTGGGTGATTGATCATCGACGAGACCCGCAAGCCAAGGCGCTCCAGACCGGTCATTTCATGGCGCGCCTGCGGCGCCGACTTCTTCTGCTTGGCCATACCTTCCTCCGTTAACTGTACATCCATCCAGTATTTAGCGAAGCATACATCACGCCCTGTGAAAGGTGAACACGCTTCGCTTGGAAGATTTTCAACACGGCCTCGAAAAAATAAATCACATTTCGTGTTGACATAAAAAACACATTGCGTGATATTTGCCTCAACACAGCAGTCACTCACGAGGGACTGCCGAGGCCCTCAAGCCTCACCGCTCTTTAACAACCAGCGCAACAACCAACAGACCGCATTGCCTCTACCGGCGACCGGCGCCAGACAGCCCCGAAAGGCTGCCCACGACAGGGAGAACCCTGTACGGCTGACGAAGGTGAAACGCCTTAACCGAGAGAACGACCCGGGCATGCAATGCGCACCGCCACCCCGGCGGTAATGGGACAGAACGATTTACTGATGCCGGTTCACTGAGCCGGCATTGGAAATCAACTGGAGTGACACCAATGGAAATCACATTCCCAGCAGACAGCGTTAGCGTGGATAGCACCTATCACAACAGCGGAGTCAGCGTAACGGTTCAGGCCAATGGCCGAGAGGTCGCTGCTCAGCTTGACCTTGACGACCGCCTCCACGATCTCGACCCCGTGGACATCGTGAGCGAGGTAGGCGCCGAGACCCTTTTGCAGCAGATCGGAGAGGAGGAAGTTCGCGCCTGGCTTCTGGCCAATAGCGATCCAGACGACACGTTGGAGCACATCGGCCTTGACAAGATTCATGAGTTTCTTTCGCACGAAGGCGACGACAGAAACTTACCGGCCTGACCTGATCAACCGCCCTGGAGGGCAGATCGATGCCTCAGACATTCGAGCAAGGCTGGGCCGCGCGGCCCTTCGCCCAGCAGTTCCCGGAAATGAACGCCGACGAGGCCAAGCGCCTCGACCACATCAATACCTCGATCACCACGCTGTACTTAGCGGGGCTGCTTACCGACAAGCAGGCGAACGAAATCCGCACCAAGAAATTCCCCAAGGTCGTCACCAAGGCGGTCCTGGGCAAGCGCTGATCCCTGACAGCCGGAAAGACGGCCCGATGCCCTGGAGGCTTGATTATGCAACCTCAGCCAAACAGCCCGAACGGCTGCTTCGAACGTCACGGTTATGCAGTCGTCAGGACGCCACGAGTGACCGGCGCCGGCCACCATCGAGCCATTTACGATCCGAACGGCCAGCAGGTTCTGAACCGTGCCGGTTTTGACGCAGAGATTCAGTTCTGCATTGAGCACGGCCTGCTGCTGGAAAATGAGCGTGACCCGCTGCAAACCGCGTAGCTGCCTCGGCAGCGCTAGAAACGGAATGCAAGGTCTTCGCTCCGACAGCCTGTCGCTAACTGCCCGATGCCCTGCTCCCCATCGCAGGCTTCATCGGAGTGTGATCTGAGTGCGCAGGCTGATGCGCAAACCTAGTCTCGTTGGCGAGCTACTGAGACATCACAGAGTTAGGCCGCCAAGCCGGAGAGAACGCAGCACCGGCCAGATCACACCCCGATGCAGAGAAGCGCCCAGCTCCGGGCGCGGTTACCGAAGCACCTGTGGACGTCCCTTCCCTCGCTCTGAGGGTAAACGAATTGCGCCGCTGGATGGGTCCACGCCAAGCCAGCTGCCGGGGTAGTGCCCGGCCTCTGCATCCCCTTCCCTTCACTTCGACCGCATTGGCAGGCGCCAGGCCACCTTTCACGGTGGGTTTGGTCACCTTCGCCTGGCTCCTGGCCAATGCGGTTGGCTACTTAGGTTCACGCAATGAGCAATCACACTCCAGGGCCTTGGAGCTACTGGTCCGGCTATAACGCTGTAGACAAGCTCGAAGCTCAGGTAACAGCAGAAGGTGGCGACATCGTGATCGCCTCCTACAACAGCCTGATTGAACAAGGCGAGGCCAATGCTTGCTTGATGGCTGCTGCACCTGAAATGTTCGCTGCGCTGGTGTCGCTGGTAGAGAACGCCGAGCAACGAGTTTTTGAAGACTGGATTCAGCGTGTAACCCCAAGTGGAGACGTCGACTCAGTACAGGCTCAGTGGCTCGACAGCACCGATTATCTCGAATTCACAGAGGCGTGGGCTGAGCAGCTAGACGCCATCGACAAGGCCCGGGTGAAGCCATGAGCGGCTGGATCAAGTGCGAAGACGCCAAGCCAACTGATGGCCAAACCGTTGTCGTATGGCGCAAGTGGCCGAACTGGAACTGCTTCGCTGCCGAGCTGGACTGCTGGCAGGCGGATTCGAGCGATACCGAAGGCGGCGCCTGGTACGAGGCAGAGGAATCCTGCCAGCACATCGAAACCTGCGCTGACGGCCCTGGCCAAGTCGCCCGGCCAATCACAACCCACTGGCACCCGCTGCCAGCCGAACCCACCGAGTAACCCACCACCTGGAGGCGACCATGGGCGCACTTCGAGCAGCACAGTTTGAGTACGACAACCGCCTTCCAGGCGAGCACCCGGACGATGTGCCGGAGCGCCTGTGGATCGACGATGGCATCGCTGAGCTGATGGCGCGCCGCGACGTTGTGTTTCAGCGTCGGATGCGCCCGAAGCAGGGCGTCACCTACGAGCGCTTCGCCCAGGCGGTGGATGAGTTTGTGATGGGCCAGCTGGGCCTATCGGGGATCAGCAGCTCGGTACTGGGCCGCCTGGTTCTGGCAGCCCGCTCCAAGATCACCAGCGACGCAAAGGCAGCGGCCGACGAGATCATGAGCGTCGCCAACCCCGAGGCAGCACTGGAAGAAATCGCACGCCAGCTGCTCACCCCCTTCGCCAAGGAAGGAGTGCTGGCCCAGGCCGAGGAGGCGCAATGAGAAGCCCGCACGTTCTGATCGACGAAGAGCTCGACGCCATGGCGCACCCCGGCACGGATCTGAGCTGGAGCGTCATGGTGCAGAAGCTCCTCACTGAAATGCTGGCCGATCAGCGCATCACCATTGAAGAGTTCAACCACTACTGCGGGCGCCTCAACAAGATCGTTGATGGGCGCAAGGAGGTTGCATGACCACGCCTGTTTTCCCGTCGATCATCGACGACCAGGTGGCCGAGGCTGCGCAGGCCCTGCCAGATGACCGCATCCTGCTGGTGTTCAAGGGGCTGACCATGGCGGACGCCATGAATCAAGCGCGCATGGCTCACATCGAGAACCCGGCGGCCTGGTCGGGCCGGGCTTACCTGTGCGGCATGTGCACCTTGGCCTACGAGGTGCGGACATGACCATGATTTGCGGCAACTGCGGCCAATACGGCATCCGCTGGATGGGGCCATTCAGCAACCTAACCCATACAGAGTGCCCGCATTGCGGCGGGCAGAACTGCCAGCGCGAGGAAGGCCAAGAAGATTCTTGCCGTGAATGCGGCGCAATTGGCTGCAACGGTGAGTGCTACGGCGATGACCTGATGGGTAGCTCGTCATGACCCGCTACCAGCGCGCCCGCCGCCTGGTCATCTGGCGCGGCTCCTTCTCCATGCTCTTCGCCTGCACCTTCTTCATGCTCGCCAGCGCACTGGCCGGCAGCATCACTTCCTGAACACACGCCCGAGCCCGGCGGGCCCTTAGGGGATAACCGGACCTACCCGGAGCGTAAGCGGCGAGAGCGCGCAACCATCCACCGCAGCCAGGGCCTGGTGGCACCTCCAATCCGGGTGACCTGGCATTTCCCCTTTCAACTGACGGCGCCGGCCTGGCGCGAGGTTTTCCAATGTCCACTACCAACATGCGCATCTGGGAGCAGGTGCAGACCACCGATACCCGCTACACCAAGAACGCCGAGGTCGGCGGCCAGAAGATCACAAGCCTGAACGGCACCGCGATGGTCATGAAGGCGACCGAAGTGTTCGGACCGGTCGGCATCGGCTGGGGTTGGAAGGTCCTCGAAGAGCGATTCGACGACGGCCACGAGGTGTTTTCCGGTGAAGGCGACAAGCGAATCTGCTTGGGCCGGGAGATCGGCCACACCGTCAAGATCCAGCTCTGGTTCATGCAGGACGGCCAGCGCGGCGAGGTCGAGCAGTACGGGTGCACCCGGTACCAGTACAAGACCAAGTACGGCATGACCACTGATGGCGAGGCGCCGAAGAAGTCGCTGACCGACGCCATCAAGAAAGCCCTGTCCATGCTGGGCTTCAGCGCGGACGTGTTCCTGGGCATGTTCGATGACGTGAACTACGTCCAGCAACTACAGGCTGAGCAGGCGATTGAACAGGCCGAGGACCGTCAGGCCGAAATCGAACGCCAACAGCAACAGCGCCTGGACTTCATCAAGGACACGATCGAGACCATGCAGAGGGCGGTGACGCCGCATGAGCGCAAGAAGATCCACGACCATGCCGTGCGCAAGCTCATCGGCCGCAAGGATGAGAAAGGCGCCGCCCGTATCGCCCTTGAATTGAAGAACCTCGAAGCCGGCAAACCGCAGGAGGCCGCAGCATGACCCAGCTCTACGCACTCACCGGTCAGATGGCCGAATTGGCTGCCATGTGTGACACCGACGACGAAGGTCTCAAGCAGGCCATTCAGGACACCATGGCCGGTATCCAGGGCGAATTCGAGGTTAAGGCCGACAGCATCGTGATGCTGCGCCGCAACATCGAGGGCGACATTGGCGCGATCGACGCCGAGATCAACCGCCTGAGCGAGCTCAAGCGCATCAAGGCCAACAGCGTGACAGCCATCACCGACTACCTGCGCCGGAACATGGATGCCGCAAACATCAAGTCGATCAAGCGCCCGCTGTTCACCATCAGCCTGGTAGCCGGAAAGGAAAAGGTGATCGTCGATAACGAGCAGGCGGTACCCGATGAGCTGACGTCGGTGGTGACCAAAATCGCACCGGACAAGAACGCCATCGCCGCCAAGCTCAAGGCCGACCGCGAGCACAACGAAGCTGTCCGCAAGCGCATGGCCGCAGGCGAAGACTGCGAGCACGAACTCATCCCCGAGCCAGGCTGGGCGCATCTTGAGCGCGGCGAGAGCTCGATCCGCATCAAGTGAGGCGCCCATGGACCAATCAATCGACCTGGAGGCAGCGAAGGCTGCCTTCTTCGCATCTGGCGGCCAGTTGGTTGTGCTTGAGGGCTTCGAATACGTGCCATTTCGGCAGCGCAAGCACCCCGAACCGAGGCCAAAGCGGCCAAAGCCAGTCAAGCAGGAGCGCGGCGGCGAGCGCAAAAGCCGCGCCAAGGCACGCACAGCCAAGATCGAAGAGCTCGCCAAGACCATGACCTGTGGTGAGGTCGCAGAGCTCCTGGGCGAAACCAAGACCGCTCTATGGGGCGTAGCGGCGCGGGGAGGATTCAGATTCTTCAACCCGCCTAAGTCAGCCAGACCGGCGAAGGTAAATGCCGAACCGAGCCAGGAGGATCGCGACTTGGCCGACAAGATCATTGCCATGCGTGATGCTGGCAAGTCCAGATGCCGGACCACGTCTGAGCTGGGTATCGGCAACTGTCGTCTTGTGCGGATCCTCGATGAGTTCGGCATTGATTTTCCAGTTCAGCGGCGCCAGGGGTAGGCCATGAGCGAGCACGGCGAGCACCCCAGCGTCTACTACCTTGGCCGGGAATGCCGCCAAAACGGTGGCGGCAAGATGGCCAACCCATTCGCCTATCACACGTTCCATGGGGCCTGGTTCTTGGCCGGCTGGAACGACATGGATCTTGAGATTGAGCAGAAAAATCCGAAGCGCGCTGCAAAGAACAAGGCGGCGTGAGCATTTCCACCTTCCACCAAGCGGCCTGCAGGAGGTCGAGCATGGCATCCCTTTTCGACGCATCGATTCGCAAGCCGGTCCGAAAGCTGTACATCACCCGCAGCGGCGGCCAGTACCGGCCTGATGATGTGGCCCTGGCATTCGCGCTGAGCCTGCGCATGCACGACAGCGCGGATCATCTGCGCAGGCTGGCCCGGCGCTTGGTCGATAAGGTCTGCCTGGAGCGCCAGCCGAACATGAAGCGCCTCGCCCGCGAGCCGGACGACGCCAAGGTGTTCGACGCCGCGCTCAAGATCATCAACCGGGTGTGCGACCTGCTCGACATCGGGCCGGGAACTACCTTCGTGCGCAATGGAGGCGATGATGGCTCTGACGCAGCAGCAGCGTGACGAGAAGCGCAGGGCAAAGGCCGAACGCCTGCAGGAAGAAGACCTGCGCTTGAAGGTTCGACCAGGGACTAAGCAGGCCCTGCTGGAACTGATGGAGTGGGCCGGGATCGAGGAACAGGGCGAGGCGATGACGCTGATGATTCATCGCCTGCATGAACTGACCCGAGACGAAGCAGTCAAGCTGCTCAAACCTCCGCGCCACAAGATTGAATTAAGCCCTTCCGTGGCGCGAAAGCTAGACCGGTTCCGCATCAGCCGCGAGCTTCGCACGCCTGACCTGATGCTTGGCAACGACCCGGACGATACCGGCCTGATCCTGCTGGCAGAACGGGCCTGACCCTCCGGCGCTGCCCGCCAGCGCCTTACCCTCTCAAACGAGGAACGCCTCCCCGGCGAGGATCACCCATGAACCCAATCGCCCTGCAGGCCTTGCAAGACGCAAGGCGACGGCTTGTGAAGGACTCGCCCGAGCCGTCGCGTAGATTTTGGACCGACGCGGAGGTGGCCAGGCTCCGGGAGCTGTACCCCGACACCCCAATGCCGGACCTGGTCCGCGCATTCAATCGGCCCGACCACGCGATATACAACAAGGCCCATGCCTTGGGCCTGGTCAGAAGCGCTGAATATCTCGCCAGTGAGCACGCCTGCCGCCTGAGACGGGAGGACAACCCCGGAATCGAATATCGGTTTAAGCCTGGTCAAGACCCATGGAACAAGGGTTTGAAAGGCCTGCAGATCGGCGGCGAAGCTACTCAGTTCCGAAAGGGGAACAGGCCTCACACATGGCTGCCAGTGGGCACAGAGCGAATCACTGAGGACGGGATACTTCAGCGGAAGGTGTGCGATGACGGCCCTTCGTATCGCCGGTGGAAATCGGTGCATTCGCTGCTTTGGGAAGAAGCCCACGGCGAGATCCCGCCCGGCCATCTAGTGGTTTTTAAGGATCGCAATCCGCAACACATCGAGCTCGACAACCTTGAGCTGGTCAGCCGCGCCGAAAACATGCGCCGCAACACCATCCACCGGTATCCACCAGAACTGAAATCCACCATCCGCCAGCTTAGCAAGCTGAAGCGCGCAATCAGCGAGGCCTCTAGTGAAAAACAAGATGACTGACCTGCGTAATCACCTTTTCGCAACGCTTGAGGCGCTGCAAGACCGGGACAACCCCATGGATATCGACCGAGCCAAGGCGATTGCTGATGTCGGTAAGGTGTTGGTCGACTCCGCCAAGGTTGAAGTCGCGTTCATTGTCGCCACCGGGGCTGAAGCCTCGTCCACCGGATTTATCGAGTCTGAGCGCGCATTGCCGTCGCCGGGCGCACGCTGAAAGGAGCAACCAATGCCCACAGAAAACCGATCCAGCATCACAGAGGCGCCGACCCAGCACTCACAGGGTCGCCGTGAACGATTCCAAAAATGGGTTATCGAGACCAAGCACCCAGTCCTCGGATATCTCGATGGCAGTTGGCTTGCCCGAGGCGATGATCGCGAAGGCTATGCAGACAAATATGTGCAGGGCTTGTGGGTAGCCTACAAAGAGTTTGCCCAGCCAGTCCCGCAGCCCCACCCCGAGCCGATAGCGTGGATGGTTGGTACTGCCTTCTGGTGGACCAAAGAAGAGGCAGAGAGGGATTCGGCGGAAGTTGGACAGCCGGTGATCGGTCTGGGGTCCATGATCGATACAGTTGAAGTTGAACGGCTGCGCGCCGAGAACATCAGGCTGATCGAGGACCGGGCTCGCTTCCCTGATCGGCCGGATGACATCGGCATCATGATCGGCAGCCACATCGGGAGCCTGAAAAATCAGGTTAAGTCGTCGGAAGGCTACGCAAGAAAATGGCGGTGGGAGCTTGAAGCCGCAAAACGCAAGCTGTCCGAGCGGGAGGCGTTGCTCAAGCGGTGCGAGGACTCCCTGTTCAACCTGCTGTGTTTCGGCGTGGCGGAAGATCGAACCGAAGCCGACAAGCTGATCGAAGAGTTGCGCTCCTTGTCAGCCAGCGCGGAGCCACACGAGCGTGAACAGGGCATACCAGGCACATCGTTCCAACGCCTGAACATGCTGGCCAACCAGGGCGAATAGCTCGCCGGCCTGTTAGAGAACATTTGTACTCCACGCTGTAACCCCTCTCCCCTCTATTCACTGCCGCGATATGGCGGCCAAGGATCTGCCGTGGGCAAAACAATCATCCTGACCGGAAAAGCTGTCGTGAACTTCCGCAAGGTCATGAAGGACGTTCCAGACGACGAGGCGCAGGACCTGGTGGATATGAACGACACCAGGGAGGACCAGATCACCGAGGACGACCTGCTCGACATCGAATGGATTCATGACGACGTGACGATTGAGGTGAAGGAATGACCCGCCTCGCCCTCTTCCTCCTGCTGCTGGCCACCCTGGCCGGCTGCAAATTCGAGGTCTGCATCGACGCCTCAGGCAAGAGCTGCAGCCAGGCCCGCGCCAGCACCTGCGAGTTACGCGCTGACACCCGGCGCCAGCTCTCCCCGCACGAAACACAACCCGAACCGACACCCGCTCTGGCGCCTGGGCGCTGGATTGATGAGAGGTATGAGCTGTGAGCAAGGTAATTCACTTGGTTTCGCACTTCGGTTGCTTCGACGATCACGACTGCCAGATAGCTTGCAACCAGGCCGGCGAAGACATGGACGGCTCTGACCGACCGAAAGAGGTCACCTGCAAGAAATGCCTCCGGGTGTATGAGGCACGCGAGCGGCATGCCCGGGAGCAATTCGAAAAGCGAGAAGCTGCGTTGAAGGTGGCGCCATGACCGACCTGATCGAAGTGAGGGTATCCAACCTGGCCGGCGCGGCGCTGGATTGGGCGGTGGCGCAGGTTGAGGGCATCAGCACCATCATGCTGTCGCCCCGGAAGGAAGAGCCCCCAAAGCCCTTCGCACTGTTCGGCTCTCTGGCTCTCAGCGTGGGAGGTGACGACCAATCGAGCTTTACCCCTTCAAGCTGCTGGCACTGCGGCGGCCCGTTGATCGACAAGTACAAGGGCAGCGCCCATCATAACCCGCACCTGGAGGACAGCAGCTGCCAATACAGCGCAGGCCCGGAAGGCGCCGGCATTTGGCTCTACGGGCCGACCGCATTGGTTGCCTTCTGCCGCACCCTCGTCCTCACCAAGCTCGGCGATACCGTCCAGGTGCCGAAGGAGCTTATCCAATGAGCAAACGCGCCGTTCACATGTACGAGTGGGATGGCGGCACCGAGGCCGATCAAGACCCGCCAGAAGACGTGCTGTGCGGTACCGAAGGAGAAATGCAAGACGAGCAGTTGGCAAGCGATTGGCGTCACGTCACCTGCAAGCGCTGCCTCAAGCTGCGGGCCAAGCAGTTGGCCAGGTGGGCGGCCGAGGAGAGAGACCAGAAGGTCAAGCTGTTCGACGAAGCCCAGGCCATCACCATCGAGCTGGGGCACCGCAACATCTCAACCGCAATCAAGGCCCTGATCAGGGAGCGCGATCAGCTTCGGCAAGATCGCGACGCCCTGCTGGATGCCGGAGGACACCTTCTATGATCCTGCCCCTGATGTACATGGCCTACCTGATCTACAGGGGGCCGCGATGACAGCCGAAATCTTCCAGTTCCCGGCCACGCGCCGGACGCACAACAACCAAGTCGCAGCCAATCAGGCCCAACGAAAGAAGTTGGCCGACTGGTTCCGGGCAATCGCCCAGCACATCGAAGGAAACGAGATCGAGCGCGAGCCGCTGGCAGCCATGATCGTGCTCAGCAGCGCCGCAGGTGACGAGGTTCTGCATGTGGGCTATGCGGCGGACGCCGTATGCATCCGTCAGGCCGGCAGCGCCGCCTCCCGCTGGTCCGGGCTTTCCTACCAGCGCCGCGGCGGCAATTTCTTCGACCGCATCAAGTAACCCCTCCCCCTACTACTCAAGCCCGCCGACATGCGCGGGCGAGGATGCCCTATGTCCGCAATCAACCGATTCCACGAAGTCGCCAACGATGCGCTGGTGGCGATCAGCGACCACCTGCTGCCAGAAGCCAAGCTGACCCTGGTTATCTACACGCCAGGTGAGCCGGAGCAAGACATTGTCCTGAAGGGCCCCGGCGCTGATGCCGACGAGGTCGTGAACACCCTGCGCCGACGCGGCGGCCTGAGCCTCGATGGCGAAAACGCCTACAAGCTCGGCCTTTGCGACGTGGTCGTGGGCTCCCTGGCGTGCGGAAAGCAGAACAACAACCCGCCACCGGTCAATCACTGGGGGCAGCAGTTCTGGGATATCGGCCGGGCCGAGGGAGCGCTGCAGGAAGAACTGGTGCAGGCGCTGCGCCTGGCGCGCAAAGAGCTAGACGCCTGCCAGCGAGTGATCCACTACGCCGGAGGCTTCACGCCGGCCTACGTCGACTATGCCCAAGCCGCTATCAAGGTGGCTGACACGGTGCTCGCGAAAATCCCTGCCTGACCACCAACCTGCCGCCACCGGCGGCGTGGAGACACCCATGCTCGAAACCATCGAGGTTGTGCGCATCAAGCGCTTCGCCGCAAACACGGCTGGCCGCGATTTCGCGGTTGGCGATATCCACGGGCACTTCACCAGGCTGCAGGCCGCGCTGGACGCCGCCGGCTTCGATCCGGCAGTTGACCGCCTGTTCAGCGTTGGCGACCTGGTCGACCGCGGGCCAGACAGCCTAGCCGCCCTTGAGTGGCTTGATCGCCCGTGGTTTCACGCGGTACGCGGCAACCACGAGGAAATGACCGTATCGGCCTTCCGCGAAGGAAGCACCGACCTGCACTTCTGCAACGGCGGCGCTTGGTTCTACGCGCTATCGCAGGATGAGCGGGCCGATGTCGTTGTGGCGCTTGAAGACATTCCGCTGGCCATCGAGGTTGAAACCGCACACGGGATTGTCGGAATCGTTCACGCGGACGTTCCGTACGGTCGCTGGCCTGATTTCAAGCTGAGCATTGAGACTGGCTCACCTGCCGAAGCAGAGCATGTACAAGCTGTCGCCCAGTGGTCGCGCAGCAGGATCAACTCAGGTGACACCGATCCCGTGACAGGAATCAGCGCCGTAGTTGTCGGGCACACGCCACTCCGCCAGGCCGCCTTACTCGGCAACGTCTACCACATCGACACTGCCGGCTGGATGGATGGCCATTTCACTCTTCTTGATCTGGCCACCCTCCAATGCACGCCACCTATTAACCCGAAGATCACTCACGACTGGGACTGAGCCAGGAGCCACTCATGAACCTGATCGACTGCTACGTGACGAAGATCCTCAGCGAGCCGTACCGCAAGTTCGGCGCCTGGTGGGTCGATGTCGAGTACAACGCCTGGGGCAGCACCAGCAAAACCGAACTCATGTTCCGCACCGAGGAAGCCGCCCGCGCGGCGAAGGTCGGGCACCACTTCTTGGCCTGAGGAGGCACCTATGAATACCCATTTCCTGCTCATGGCCCAGTACGGCGGCCAGGCAATCATCCCGCTCGAGCGCGTGTGCCTCGACTACTTCAGCCATCTGACCCCGGAGAAGATGAAGGGCAAGGTGGCGCGGGGCGAGATCAACCTGCCGCTGGTCTGCATGGAGAGCAGCCAGAAGTCAGCACGTGGCGTGCACCTGAACGATCTGGCCGCCTATTTGGACGCGCAGCACCAGAAGGCCAAGACCGAGCACGACAAGCTCATGGGTCGCGGTCTTCGACGCGTCTCTTGATCCTCTTCTGGGCCTCGATCACGGGGCCCGTTATCACCTTCTCGATCCATCCCCATCCTTTATATGGATCGCCATTCCCCCGCAGGTGCGTATAGCGCCGCATCGAGTTCCAATCCCGGTGACCAGAAACAGAGGCCACCTTCGGGATATCCCAGCCCATTTCGAACAGACGGCTGACGCCATCGTGGCGCAGGTCGTGAAAGTGCAGGTCGTCTATCTCCAGGAAGTTGCAGGCCCTGGTGAAGGATGCAGAAATCGACTTCGAGTTGTACGGAAACACCTCATCGGCTACACGAGGCATCGACTGCAGGATCCGCCAGGCCTCATCCGGCAGATGGCACCAGACGTCGTTGCCGTACTTCTGGCCAGGGTTCTTCATGTCGGTGATCAGCGCCGACTGATCCTTCTCGTTTAGCGCGTCCCAGCGGATTCGAGTGATCTCCTCTTGCCGGCGGGTGGAGAACAGCGCGAACAGCGTGACCCGCTGCATGTCGATCTCCTGCTTGCGGCGGTCGCGCATCTCTTCGAAGTACTTCAGGATCTTTTCGAGCTCGCCCATGGTAGGCCGGCGGTTGCGCTCACGGCTCCGGGTGACGGCGCCCATCTTGCGCAGCACCTTCCGAGCATCGGGCATGGCGTGTGGGTCGACCTCATAACCCCAGGCCGGCCTGGCAACAGACAGCACGGCGCCGAGGTGGGCCAGGTCGTTACCCACGGTCTGCGCCTGGATGCCGTCCTTCTCCATTCGCCACATGGCATAGTCCACCAGCTTCTGACTGGTCAACTCGCTGTCGACCACGTCGCCCAGCCAGGTTTCCTTGATCGCCAGCAACGTAGCGCGCTTGGTCTTGCCAAGTGGCCGCAGCTTCTCGTACTGGTCAAGGTACTTCTCGACCATGTGCTTGACCGTGACTCCGCTCCGATTCGCCTTCTCGATCGCGCCCGGCTCGTGCAGCTCGGCCTCACGTTTCCTGATCCAGGCCTGAGCCGTAGTCTTCCGATCGAAGGTCTGGCTTTCCTGATAGACTTTCACGCCCTTGCGCATGATCCTGATCTGGGCGTCGTAGGTGGTAGACCCGTCTTTCCTTTTGCGGGTAGTGATGGTGCCCATTTTGCTAAATCCTCCAATGCCTTTGCTGAAATTCAGCAACGGGGTTTGGAGAATAAGCAAAAAAGGTGGTAAACGATAGAGAATGAGAGAAACCCGAATGCACCCCGAAACACCAGAAAACGCGGCCCGCCCAATGGATACGGTAGTAAGGCGATTTTCTGTTGCACCGATGATGGATTGGACCGACCGCCACTGTCGGTTCTTCCTGCGCCTGCTGTCCAAGCACACCCTGCTCTACACCGAAATGGTCACCACCGGTGCGCTCCTTCACAACGACGCCCACCGCTTCCTGCGCCACGACGTTTCCGAGCACCCGCTGGCACTGCAACTGGGCGGTAGCGTCCCGGCCGACCTGGCCGCCTGCGCGAAACTGGCCGAGGAGGCTGGTTACGACGAGGTCAATCTGAACGTCGGCTGCCCGAGCGACCGGGTGCAGAACAACATGATCGGTGCCTGCCTGATGGCACATCCCGCGCTGGTGGCCGATTGCGTCAAGGCCATGCGTGATGCCGTATCGACTCCGGTCACGGTCAAGCATCGCATCGGCATCAATGGCCGCGACAGTTATGCCGAACTGTGCGATTTCGTCGGGCAGGTACGCGAGGCCGGTTGCCGTAGCTTTACCGTGCATGCGCGTATCGCCATCCTCGAAGGGTTGTCGCCCAAGGAAAACCGCGAAATCCCGCCGCTGCGCTACGACGTTGCCGCGCAGTTGAAAGCGGACTTCCCCGACCTGGAAATCGTGCTCAACGGAGGCATCAAGACCCTGGACGAGTGCCAGACGCACCTTGAGACCTTCGATGGCGTGATGCTGGGACGCGAGGCGTATCACAATCCGTACCTGCTGGCCGAGGTGGACCAACGCCTGTTCGGCAGCGAAGCGCCGGCGGTAAGCCGTAGCCAGGCACTAGAGACGCTGCGACCGTACATCGTTGCGCATCTGCAAAGCGGGGGCGCAATGCATCACATCACCCGGCATATCCTCGGGCTTGGCCAGGGCTTCCCGGGGGCGCGGCGGTTCCGGCAGTTGCTGTCGGCGGATATTCATAAAGCGCCTGAACCGTTGGTGGTGTTCGACCAGGCGGCGGAGTTGCTGCAGGGGCGGTGACACGCCAGTCAGCGCCTTGCTGCCGACAAGCCGTCTTTTACGGGGACGGGATTGCAAAGCGACGCCAAGGAACCTCTGGCTCGGTTGCGACTCGAACGCTCACCTTTAAAGCCCGCGCCCACAGGGATTCGCGGTGTTCGCCCGAGCAGCGTCGGCAGGCCTTGAGCAGCTGCCGGGGCTCGGGTAATGTCGAGTAAATGCACAGGACAGAGCACGCCCATGACCTCCAAGCTGGAACAACTCAAGCAGTTCACCACCGTGGTCGCCGACACCGGGGACCTGGATGCCATCACTCGCCTCAAGCCAGTCGATGCCACCACCAACCCGTCGCTGCTGCTCAAGGCAGCCGCCATCCCTGGCTATGCCGACCTGCTCAAGCAGGTGAAAGCCGACGCCAAGGGTAATGTCGACCTGGCGTGCGACAAGTTCGCCGTGGCCGTGGGCGCGGGCATTCTCAAGGTCATCCCTGGGCGCATCTCCACCGAAGTGGATGCCCGTCTGTCGTTCGATGAACCGGCGCTGCTGAACAAAGCTCGCCAACTGATCGCCCTTTACGAAGCCGCCGGTGTGAGCAAAGACCGCGTGCTGATCAAGCTAGCCTCCACGTGGGAGGGTATCCGCGCCGCCGAGAAGCTGGAAAAGGAAGGCATCCAGACCAACCTGACCTTGCTGTTCTCCTTCGCCCAGGCCCAGGCCTGCGCCGATGCCGGGGTGTTCCTGATCTCGCCTTTCGTAGGCCGTATCTACGACTGGTACAAGAAGAGTACCGGCCAGGAATATGTCGGCGCCGAGGACCCGGGCGTGCAGTCGGTCACCCGCGTCTACAACTACTACAAGGCCAATGGCTACAACACCGTGGTCATGGGCGCCAGCTTCCGCAACATCGGCCAGATCGAGCAGTTGGCAGGGTGTGACCGCCTGACCATCAGCCCTGAACTTCTGCAGCAGTTGAGCGATGATCAAGGGCAATTGCCACGCATACTCAAGCCGGGTAATGCCGGTGAGGCCAAGCAGGTACTGAACGAAAGCCAATTCCGCTGGGCGATGAACGAAGATGCCATGGGCACCGAGAAACTCGCCGAAGGCATCCGTCAGTTCGCGCGGGATCAGGAGAAACTGGAAAAACTGATGGCTGAAAAAGCCTGATACATACCGGGTTTGCCTGACGGGCGGGAAGTGTTCACATTTTCCGCCCGTTTTATTTTGCACCGTCCGTTAGACGCTGGCTTGCCAGCGTAGGGCCTTTTAGCCACCAGAGCTGTCAATGACACCCTCCTCCTCTTTGCCGCTCGTTCTCGCAGGCCCAGTATTGCGCCGCCTGGAGCCCCAGCGCCTGGCCATCTGGCTCGCCTGCACGCAACCGCTGCAACCCGAATTCACCCTGGACTGCCCTGGCATCACGCCAAGGACCGATTGCCAGGTCATCCCAGTGGGCAAACACGCCTACCTGCACCTGCTGGACATCCATTTCGCGCAGCCCCTGCCCTGCAACGTCGAGCTTCAATACGATGTGCTTCTCGGCGGCCGAGGCATTGCCGACTGGGCCGAGCACCTGCTTTACCCCGGCCAGCGGCGCCCCAACTTCGTGCTGCGCGAACGCCTTGACCAGCTACTACACGGCTCTTGCCGCAAACCGCATCACCCCGCCACCGATGGCCTGTTATGTGCCGATCGCCTGCTGCAGCAATGCCAACGGCCTGAACAACGTCCGGCGCTGCTGTTGATGACTGGCGATCAGGTCTATGCCGACGATGTGGCCGGCCCGATGCTGCGGGCCATCCATGCACTGATCGCACGCCTGGGCCTGCTCGATGAAACCTTGGACGGCGCCCTGGTCAGCGACAGCGCCGCACTCTACAAGCACCCCGCCTGCTACTACCACCGTGCGGACTTGCTGCCGGCGCAGGAGCGCAACGAAACCCTGCGCGAGCGTTTCTTCGGTGGCAAACGCAAGCCGATCTTCTCCTCCAGCAATGCCGACAATCACCTGGTGACCTTCGCCGAGGTCATGGCCATGTACCTGCTGGTATGGTCGCCCACGCCCTGGCAACTGGTCGACCTGACCATGCCGCAAGGGCTGAACCCCCAACGCCAGGGTCGGTACCACAAAGAGTTGCCGCTGATCGAGGCCTTTGCCGTCAACCTGGCTCCGGTGGCCCGGGTGATGGCGCACCTGCCGTGCTTGATGATCTTCGACGACCACGACATCACAGATGACTGGAACCTGTCGGCACAATGGGAAGAAACCGCCTACGGCCACCCCTTCTCGCGGCGGATCATCGGCAATGCGCTATTGGGCTACCTGCTGTGCCAGGCCTGGGGCAATGACCCCGATGGCTGCAAAGCGCTGGTCGGGCAAGTCGGCGCGCTGGCCGAAACCGCGTCGGGTAGCCAGGTGCAGGATGAACTGATCGGCGAGCTACTGCGCTTTCAGGGCTGGCAATTCAACCTCCCCACCAACCCGCCTCTGCTGGTGCTGGACACCCGCACCCGACGCTGGCGCAGCGAAAGCAACCTGGCCAAGCCCTCCGGCCTGTTGGATTGGGAAGCACTGTGCGAGCTGCAGCAGGCGCTGCTCGACCATCCTTCCGCCATCATCGTGTCACCTGCACCGATTTTCGGGGTGAAGCTGATCGAGACCGTGCAGAGGGTGTTCAGTTGGCTGGGCTACCCGCTGCTGGTAGATGCCGAAAACTGGATGGCCCACCGGGGTGCAGCGCAGGTGATCCTGAACATCTTCCGCCACTCGCGCACACCGGGGCATTACGTGATCCTGTCGGGGGATGTGCACTATTCGTTCGTCTACGAAGTTCTGATTCGCCATCGTCAGCGCAGCCCGCACCTGTGGCAGATCACCAGCAGCGGCATCAAGAACGAATTCCCCAAACGCCTGCTGGCGGTGCTCGACCGGCTGAACCGCTGGCTGTACGCGCCACGCTCGCCGCTCAACTGGTTCACCAAGCGTCGGGAGATGGAAGTGATACCGCGCACGCCCAGCCATGCCGATGCAGGCGAACGGCTATGGAACAGCGCGGGGCTCGGACAGGTATTCTTCGATGAACAGGGGCGGCCAGCGCGGGTGTTCCAGTTGAATGCCGCCGGTGGAACGGCGACGGAGTTCATGCGACGGGCGTGAGCTTTGGCTTGGATTCACTGGCGCCTTCGCGGGTGAACCCGCGAAGGCAGCGATGCAGAGGTGGGATCAGGTCCGCTCCAGCGCATTTACCAGGTCGTGGAAGGCTTCGCGATTGGAGTCGTTCAACCCCATCAGGATTTTGTGCGCCTCCAGCACCTTGGAGCGCACCACGTCCTCGCTCTGGTCCTGGGATGGCAAGTCGGTCAGGCATTCCGGGCACGGCACCGGACGATCGACGATGTTGAACACCTGATCGAAACCCATCGACTGCAAAAGACGCGAAATGTCCGGGTTGGTGGTGACCACGGTCGGCAACAGGCCAACCTTCTGCCGCGACAGAATCGACAACTTGGCCAACAGGCCCAAGGTAGTGCTGTCGATGCTTTCGGTCTCGGTCAGGTCGATGACGATGGCCGAGAAGTTCAGCGCGGTGAAGATCTTCTCGATCGTCGCATCCAGCGCCGAACACAGGGTCAGGCGCACTTCACCGACAAATTTCAGTACAAAGGTACCGCTTTGCTCGGCGAACTGGATTCTACCGGTACTCATTGAAGGTTCCTGCTCAACACCAATAGGGCGATATCATCCGGCATCTCCCCAAGCGTAGCCAATCCAAATCGTTGGCGCAGCCCATCCAGGCTACCACCCGCTGTCTTGACGATGTCCGGCAAGGCAGCTTCTTTATCTTTGAGCGTGTCTCCCGGCAAAAGGTCCAGAATGCCATCGGACATCAGGCTCAGGCTGAACTGCGGCGGCAGCTCGATCACCTGGTCCTGATAGGTGGCCTCGTCGAACAGGCCCACCGGCAAACCACGGCCTTCCAAGTAACGCGCCTGGCCCGGGGTATACAACACCGGTAGCGGCAGGTGACCACCAACGGCGTAGGTCAGCAGGCCGGTTTCCTCGTCGATCACCCCGCCCACCATTGTGACATGCTTGCCCAGCTTACAGTTGATCAGCCCACGATTGATGTGGCTGAGCACTTCCGAAGGCTTGAACTCACGATTCCTGTTGCGTTTTAGCTCGAACAGCAGCCGTGTGGTCATGAACTTGAGCAACACGGTGACGAAGGCCGACGACGCACCGTGTCCGGAGACATCGGCCAGGTAGAAGGCAATGCGTCGGTCATCCACGCGGAAGTAGTCGGCGAAATCGCCAGACAGGTACAGCGACGGGATGATCTGGTGTTCGAACACGAACTCGCCGGCGCCCCAGGGGCTTTCCGGCAGCATGTTCATCTGCACCTGACGGCCGGCGGTCTGGTCTTCCTGCAACAAGTGCAGGCTGGCCTCGAGCTCACGGTTGGCCGCTTCGAGCTTCTCGCGGTAACGCTGGTTTTCCAGCACCAGCCGCGAACGATCGAGCGCTCGGCGTACCGAGTGCTCGAGCACCGCCAGATCTTCCAGCGGCTTTATCAGGTAATCGGCCGCACCCAGGCGCAGGGCCTCGACGGCATCGCTCATCACCCCGGCTCCGGACACCACGATGACCGGCAACTGCGGCGCGCGCTCGCTGACCTGGCGGATCAGTTCGAGGCCGCCCATCTGCGGCATGCGCAGATCGCAGATCACGAGGTCGGGCTGGTGTTCTTCGAAGACCTGGAGCCCCTGCTGGCCATTGCTGGCCTGAAGGACGCTGAAGCCACTGTCTTCCAGATAGGCGGCGAGGCTCGCACGGACCACGTCGTCGTCATCGATGATCAGCAGCGTTGCACTGGTTTTCTGCATGTGGGCGAACGGCGCCGGTTTGGGTTGGTGAAGCGGTGTCATCAAGACTGACAGCCGACTACAGGGATACTCGGTGGTAACACTCTCTTTGAGTTGTAGGACAAGAAAACTGACCCAGCAACTGGCGGAGGTACCTCGTAAGGCGCAGACGGTACTCCCATCCGCCAGGCGTTTCAAGCACAGCTAGGTCGACGCCCCTGCTCTTTACAGGGCAAATCACCGGGAGTTATAAGAAAGCCGACCCGTGCAACCCGATGGGAAGGATGCAGCATGCCCCAGACGCCCACCAGCCACAGCGAAAAACGTGATTTCATCCGCATGCGCATCGATACCGAGGTCAGCCTGCTACATGCCGGCCAGGTGATCGCGGCGGTATGCCTCGACCTGTCCAGCGGTGGCATGCAGGTACAAGCCGCGCAGCACTTCAAGGTGGGCGATCGACTCGAAGTGCGCATCGACTCCGACCATCCGGCACTCAGGGGATTGCACGCCAGCACCGAGGTCGTGTGGATCGCCGACCAGCCCACTGGGCAGCAGAAGCTTGGCCTGCGTATCCTGGCCATGCATTGAACACTCATGGCATACGAAAAAGGCGACCCTGAGGTCGCCTTTTTCGCACCAATGTGAATCAGAAGTCGTCTTCGACTTCGCCATCCTTGACCTTGAACTCGCGGTTCTGCAGGTAGGCATTGCGAATGAAGATGTACTTGTCACCCTGAATCAGCTTTTCCGCCGACAGCAGATTAGCGCGGGTATCGATCACGTCCAAAGCGAAGATCGAGTTGCGGGTCGGTACATGGTCCATGTAGCGGTAGGGCTTGGTGTAGGTGTCCGGGTACTTGGACAGGCCGTCACGTACCGTGCTGGGGCCCAGCAGCGGGATCACCACGTACGGACCGCTGCTCACGCCCCAGTAGCCCAGGGTCTGGCCGAAGTCTTCATCGTTGCGCTGCAGGCCCATCTTGGTGCCCACATCGAAGAAGCCACCAAGGCCGAAGGTGGTGTTGACGATCAAGCGCGCGGTGTCGATGCCGGCAGCACGGGGCTTGAGTTGAAGCACATCGTTGACCAGGTTGGTCACATCGCCCAGGTTCTGGAAGACATTGTGGATACCATCTTCGAGGAACTGCGGGGTAATGGCCTGGTAGCCCTTGGCCAAGGGCTTGAGTGCATACGTGTCGACGGTGTCGTTGAACCTGAAGATCGGACGGTTGACCGCCTCCCAAGGGTCCTCCTCGGTGGCTGCCTGGGTAGCTGCCACGGGCGCCAGCAGCAAGCTGGCGCAGACACAAGCCTGGGTGACCCGCTCGATCACACCGGCACCGATCCTACGCATAGATGTTTCTCCATCGATTTTCTCGGCCGCAGCCACGCTCAGTGCGCTGCAAATAAGGCGCCAGTATAAAGGCTTGCGGGTTGAGAAACAGCTTTACACATTTTTGCTCAATATTTTGTGAACATCTGTTGCTGGTCATTGGGCCGTAACATTCGCGCCCTAGCCTGCGGACTATTTCAGGGACGTTGCCATGCATGATGCACCTGCCTTCACCGCTGTGCTGTTCGGCCTGCGCAATTGCCTGGTACAGGCTCGAAACGGCAGCCCCCTGCCCGCCCCTGGCGCGCTCGATGCCCTGGCCGGCTTGCGGCGCCGGCAAGTGCCATGCATCTGGCTCGATGAGCAGAGCGTAGCCCAGAGCAAGCACCTGGCCAGTGTGCTTCCGCAATGGCTGCCTGGCCATGGGGCCAACGGCGCGCAATGGCCTGCACCGAATGCCTGCTGGCAGGCGCTGATGTGCCTGGGTAGCCCGCGCCTGGAAGGCTGCGTACTGGTCAGCGGTGAACCCCGGCTGCTGCAATCAGGCCTCAACGCCGGCCTGTGGACCGTCGGCCTGGCTGCTTGCAGCCCATCCTGCGACCTTGCCTCCAGCGATTGGCAAGCCATGAGCCCGCACGAGCAGGAACTGGCCCGCGGTAGGGCGACCCTGGCATTGTTCGACCTTGGCGTGCACTCGGTCATCGACCACCTCGAAGCGCTGGACACCTGCCTGGTCGACATCGCCCAGCGCCGACGCAAAGGCGAAAAACCCTGATACAGCACCGTTGATGCGGGTCATGCAAAGCGTGGGCAAGTGGATTACGCTTGAAGACAGGCGAGAACCTTTGCCCCGTCGCCGAGGTCCATGCCTTGCCAAGCCATTGATGGAGAACAACCAATGCCTGCCCGCGAATTGCAAGAGCGACTGAACAGCCTGCGCGAGCAACTGGATCGAAACGTGCCGCTTTCGGATGAGGAACTGGCCGCCCTGCATGAAGAGGCGCGACAGATCGAGGCGCAGTTGAAGCTTGAGGAAGCGACACCAGACCACAACCTGGTGGATGGAGTGAATCTGGCGATCGAGCGTTTCGAGGCCGATCACCCGGATCTGACCGCGACCCTGCGCAGTATCGCCAACTCGCTGCACAGTATGGGTATCTGAAGAAGCGAGGGCCGCTGCGCGGCCCATCGCCGGCAAACCGGCTCCACCAGGGCGTAAAGCAGTCCTAGACTTACTGACGCACCAACCGCAGGTTCTGCGGACTGACCGGACCCGTGCTGCGATACGGGTTGATGTCCAGCCCGCCCCGGCGCACATAGCGCGCATAGACCGTCAGATGCTCAGGCTCGAGCAGATGCTTCAGGTCAAGGTAGATCCGCTCCACACACTGCTCGTGGAAGTCAGCATGCTGGCGGAAGCTGATCAGATAAGTGAGCAGGCTGGCATGGTCCAGCGCCTTGCCCTTGTATTCGACCACCACGCTGCCCCAGTCAGGCTGGCCGGTCACCGGGCAGTTGGATTTGAGCAAATGACTGTGTAGCGTCTCCTCCACCACCCGGTCAGGGTCACAATGCAACAGTTCCGGCTGGGGCTGCTCGTAGTTGTGGATAGCGACATCCAGCGCATCGATGCACTGCCCAGGCAACGCCACCACGCCTTGCGCCTCGACTTCGGCCAAGGTGCGCACCTGCACACCCACCGGTTTGCCGGCGGCAGCGGAGAGGTCTTTCACCAGGCACGCCTGCAACTGGGCAATCGACTCGAATACCGTCTGGTTCAACGAGTTGAGGTACAACTTGAACGACTTGGACTCGATGATGTTCGGTGAATCGGCCGCAATGGCGAACTCGCCAATCGCTACCACCGGCTTGCCCGACGGCAGCAGCCAGGACAGCTCGAAGCAGTTCCAGAAATCCACACCTTGCCATGGCAGCGTCTGGGCGGTTACGCCCAACTCGGCCCACTTGGCGGTACGCGGAATCGGAAACAGCAGCGAAGGGGTATAGGTGGCAATGTATTCGCTGGACTTGCCCAGCGGGGAATGTTCGGCGGCGGGATGCATGGAAACTGACCTGAAGGTTCGAAATGCCCCTAGTCTACCGTTTTTGCGCCTCGCCTTGGGGCTCTTGTCACTCGATGGCCGACGACCTGACGGGAACAGGAAGCAATGACTGGCGGTTGGCTGACGGGAAGATTACAACTTCGTCAGCTTGGCCGAGCGGACACATCGTCACGTATCATTTACAGGCCCCCTTCAGCCAACACGGACAATGCATGAAACTGCTGATCGTCGAAGACCAGGCCCGCACCGGTCAGTACCTGTGCCAGGGCCTCAGCGAAGCAGGCTTCGCCACCGAACTGGCCGCCGATGGCGACACCGGTCAGCACATGGCGCTGACTGGCGACCATGACCTGCTGATTCTCGATGTGATGCTGCCAGGACGCGATGGCTGGCAAATTCTGCAGGCCGTACGCCAAGCCGGCCTGGACACACCGGTGCTGTTCCTCACCGCACGCGACGCCATCGAGGATCGGGTCCACGGCCTGGAGCTGGGCGCCGACGATTACCTGGTCAAGCCCTTCGCCTTCTCCGAGCTGCTGGCCCGAGTGCGCACCTTGCTTCGCCGGGGCGCCAACCCCGCCCAGGACACCTCACTGAGCCTGGCCGACCTGCGCCTGGACCTGATCCGCCGCCGTGCAGAACGCGCCGGCCAGCGCATCGACTTGACCGCCAAGGAGTTTGCGCTACTGGAATTGCTGCTGCGCCGACAGGGCGAGGTGCTGCCCAAGTCATTGATCGCCTCGCAAGTCTGGGACATGAATTTCGACAGCGATACCAACATCATCGAAGTCGCGATCCGCCGCCTGCGCCTGAAGATCGACGACCCGCATGGCAATAAGTTGATCCATACCGTGCGCGGCATGGGCTATGTACTCGAAGAGCGCCACGACTGATGCGCCCGGTTTCACTGAGCAGCCGCCTGGCACTCCTTTTCGCCGCCTGTACCGCAGCGGTTTCCCTGGGCGCAGGCTTGCTGTTCAGCCACGCCAGCCGGCAGCACTTCATCGAACTGGACCAGCAGTTGCTGGAGTCGCGCCTGTCGCTGTTTCGCACCCAACTGGCCGGCGTGAACGACGCTCGCGATCTGCGCGCACGCGAGCCTGCTTTGCGCAACGAACTCAGCCACCAGTCGGACCTCGCCCTACGCGTAGAGGGCCAGGATGGTACGCTGTGGTTCGACAGCCAGTCGGCGTTGCCCGAAACACCCTTGCCTTCCGGGTTGGCCACCTTGCATGCCAACGGCATGGATTACCGCAGCCTCACAGCCCCCTTGAGCGCAGGCGACCGGCACGCTGCGCGCCTGACGCTGTTCCTCGATATCACCCACCACCAGCATTTTCTACAAGGCATGCAGCGCCTGATATGGCTCACTGTCGGTCTTTCGGCGCTGGCCACCGCGCTGCTCGGCGCCTGGGCTGCTCGCCGTGGACTGCGGCCCTTGCGCCAAATGGGCCAGGTCGCAGCCAGTGTGTCGGCACGCTCGCTGACTACCCGTTTGCCCGCCGAGCAGATGCCAGATGAGTTGGCAGAGCTGGCCTGCACCGTGAACGCCATGTTGCAGCGCCTGGACGACGCCTTTCAGCGGCTGTCGGCGTTTTCCGCCGATATCGCCCACGAACTGCGTACACCGCTGTCCAACCTGCTGACCCACACCCAGGTCACCCTCACCCGCCCGCGCAGCCTAGAAGACTACCGTGAGGCGCTACATGGCAACCTGGAAGAGCTGCAGCGGATGGCGCAGATGGTCAACGACATGCTGTTCCTGGCCAAAGCCGACCATGGCTTGTTGGTACCCGGCCTTACGCCGCTGGCCTTGCATGACGAAGTGGATGCCCTGCTGGAGTATTACGCACCGCTGGCCGAGGACGTCGAGGTGCGGATGCAGCGCGACGGTGAAGCGATGCTACAGGGCGACCGCCATATGTTGCGGCGGGCGCTGTCCAACCTGCTGGACAATGCCCTGCGCTTCACACCCACCGGTGGGCAGATACAAGTGACGTTGGAGCCAGGGCTACGCCTTTGCGTCGCCAACACGGGAACGCCGATAGAGGCGGCGGTGTTGCCTCGGCTGTTCGATCGGTTCTACCGCGCGGACCCGGCACGGCGGGAAGGCAATAACGAACATGCCGGGCTGGGATTGGCGATTACCCGGTCGATCGTACAGGCCCATGGCGGGACCATTCGGGCGGAGTGTACGGATGGGTGGACGCGGTTCGTGATCGAATTCAGCGCCCGGCAGTGAATCCCGGGAGCGGCCTTGCGTAACGAAAGGGGCGCAAAACGCCCCCTAGCACCAACCCGATTTCAGACAGCGAGCCCAATAGCCGGCTGCACCTGCGACGCCCGATACGCTGGGTAGATGGTCGCCAGGAAACTCATCACCAACCCCGCCGTGCAGATGATCGCCACATCCCCCCACTGCAACTCGGACGGTAGGCTGCTGACGAAGTACACATCCGAGGTGAAGATGTGCTGCCCGCTGACCCGCTCCAACCAACCGACAATCTGACTGACGTTGATTGCGGCAATCACCCCGAGCACACCGCCGATCAGCGTTCCGACGATACCGATCAGGCTGCCCTGAACCATGAAGGTGCCCATGATCTGCGCGGGCGTGGCGCCCAGGGTGCGCAGAATGGCGATGTCCGGCCCCTTGTCGTTCACCACCATCACCAGTGTGGCGATGATGTTGAACGCAGCCACTGCGATGATCATCAGCAACAACAGGCCGATCATGGTCTTTTCCATCTTCATGGCGCTGAACAGGCTGCCCTGGGTGTGCGACCAGTCGTCGGCGCGGTAGGCATCGCCCAGGCTGGTGGCGATGGCCTTGGACACCTGGGGCGCGGCATACAGGTCATGCAGCTTGAGGCGCACCCCTTGGACCTGACCCGCGGCCCAGTGCTGCATTTCGCCGGCATCGGCGACATGCATGTAGGCCTGCGAGCCATCGAGCTCGGCACCGACCTTGAAGATACCGACCACGGTCAACCGCTGCATGCGCGGGGTGATACCGCCCGGTTCCTTGCTGATTTCCGGGACGATCAGGGTCAGCTTGTCGCCGGTATTGAGACGGAAGCGACGCGCGGTCAGCTCACCGATCACCACCCCGTATTCTCCTGGCTCAAGGTCCTGCAAACGCCCCTGGACGATGTGCTGGCCGACGATGGACACCTTGCCCTCCTCGGCGGGGTCGATACCGCTGACCTGAATCGGCTGCATGGCGCCCTTGTACGACAGCATGCCTTCCATTTCCGTGATAGGCGCAGCGGCCATCACCGCAGGATTGCTCAGCGCGGCATCGGCCGCCTTGCGCCAGTCGTCCAGCGGCTGCACGCCAAGGATCGCCGCATGGGGTACCAAACCGAGAATGCGCGAGCTCATCTCGCGCTGAAAGCCATTCATCACCGACAACACCACGATCATCGCCAGCACGCCCAGGGACAGGCCGATCATCGAGGTCATGGAGATGAACGAGATGAAATGGTTGCGGCGCTTGGCACGGGTGTAGCGAGCACCGATGAACAAGGGCAAGGGTCTGAACATGTACGAAAACACCCAATGAATAAGTTGCGGGGCGGCTCAGGCCGCCCCAGGCACGCTGATCAGATCGCTACCAGGTGGCCATCGTCGAGCTTCAGCACGCGGTCCATCTGACGCGCCAGATTGAGGTCGTGGGTCACTACCAGGAACGCCGTCTTGGATGCACTGGACAATTCCTGCATCAGCTCCTGGATGCCCTGGGCGGTGTGGTGATCGAGGTTGCCGGTCGGCTCGTCGAGCATCACCAGGCCTGGGCGATTGACCAGGGCTCGGGCGATCGCCACGCGCTGACGCTCGCCGCCGGACAGCTCGGCCGGCTTGTGATGCAGACGATGGCTCAGGCCAACGCGCTTGAGCAAAGCCTCGGCGCGCTCGCGGGCCTCGGGTATGGGCGTGCGGCCGATCAGCAGCGGCATGCACACGTTCTCCATGGCGGTGAACTCGGGCAACAGGTGGTGGAACTGGTAGACGAAGCCCAGTTCACGGTTACGCAGCAGGCCACGGGCACGCTCGCCCAGCGCCGACAGTTCTTCGCCGGCCAGCCAGACACTGCCTTGGGTGGGCCGGTCGAGCCCGCCCAGCAGGTTGAGCAAGGTACTCTTGCCCGAGCCGGAACTGCCGACGATGGCCACTCGCTCACCGGCATGCAGTTCGAGGTTCAACCCGGACAACACCTGCACCGACTCCGGGCCCTCCTCGTAGGACTTGCCCAGGTTGCGGCAACTCAGAACGGCTTTATCACTCATGCGCGACTCACTCATAACGTAGCGCCTCTGCAGGCTGGGTGCGGGCCGCACGCCAGGCCGGGTACAGGGTGGCGAAGAAACTCAGGACCAGCGCCGCACCGCAGACCATGTACACGTCATTGGCCTGGATCTGCGACGGCAGGTAATCGATGAAATACACATCGGCGTTGAGGAACTTGTGCCCGATCAGCTTCTCGATGCCGGCGATCACCGCGCTGACATTGAGCGCGGCGATAATCCCGACCACGGCGCCGATCAAGGTGCCGATCACCCCGATCACCGTGCCCTGGACCATGAAGATGGCCATGATCTGCCCCGGCGTGGCACCGAGGGTACGCAGGATGGCGATATCGCCGCGCTTGTCATTGACCACCATCACCAGGGTCGAAATGATGTTGAATGCCGCCACGGCCACGATCAGCAGCAACAGCAGGCCGATCATGGCTTTTTCCATGCGAATGGCCTGGTACAGGTTGCCGTGGGTGCGGGTCCAGTCACGGCTGTAGAACTCCTGGTCACCCAGGCGCTGGGCGATCTCCCAGGCCACGCGCGGGGCCTGGAACAGGTCGTCGAACTTGAGGCGCAGGCCCTGCACCTGGTCGGCCTTCCAGCGGTGCAGGCGCGACAGGTCGGCGATATTGGTCAGGCCCAGGTAGCCATCGATCTCGCCGGCGCCGACGTGGAAGGTGCCGACCACGGTGAAGCGCTTCATGCGCGGGAACATGCCGGCCGGCGTGACGCTGACTTCGGGGGCGACGAAGGTGAGTTTGTCGCCGATGGCCACCCCCAGCTTTGCCGCAGCCTTGTCGCCGATCATGATGCCCCACTCGCCCGGCGCCAGTTGCTCCAGGCGCCCTTGCAGGATGAAGTTGTCGATGATCGACACCTCACGCTCGCGCGCAGGGTCTATGCCATTGAGCAAAACCTTCTGCACCTTGCCATCGTGAGTCAGCAGGCCCTGCATCTGGGTGTAGGGCGCAACTGCCACCACCTGCGGATTCTGCTTTACTTGTTTGGCAAGGGCTGGCCAGTCGTTGACGGGCTGGCCGCTTTCGAGCGTGGCGTGGGGAATCATGCCCAGCACGCGGGTACGCATCTCGTGGTCGAAGCCGTTCATGACCGAAAGCACCACGATCATGACCACCACGCCCAGGGCGAGGCCGATCATCGAGGTCAGGGAAATGAACGAGACGAAGTGATTGCGGCGCTTGGCACGGGTGTAACGCGTACCGATGAATGCGAAAAGAGGTCTGAACATGTCGGGGCTTGTTCGGATGAAAGGGAACGTCCTTGTGGCGAGGCGCCTACGGCGGCTTTACACTCGGACCACCGCCGCTACCATGGGTTCGCCATGACGACATTAGACGAAGAAGATCGCCGCGAATACTACCGCATCGAAGACCGGATCGCACTGGAAATCAGTCCCTTGAGCGCGGCCGAAGCCCTTGAGACAGAACTGTTGCAAGATGAGTCCCCGCTGTTCAACCTGCTCAGCGAACTGCACCTGTCCGACTTCGAGTCCCAGCACCTGCTGCGCCAGCTGAGCGAGAAGGACCGCACCCTGGCCGCCTTCCTGCGCGCCCAGAACAAACGCCTGGACCTGCTCAGCGCCGTGGTTGCGCAGACCCTGATCGGTGAAATCGGCAAGCCTCAGGCAGTGGTCATCTCCGAAGGGGGCATCGAATTCGCCCAGGCCAAGCACATCGCCCCTGGCACGCGAGTGAAGGTAAAGATGGTGCTCATGCCCCGCGCCCATGGCCTGTTGCTGCGAGGCCGGGTGACCCATTGCGATCCTCGACCGGACGGCACCTACGAGGTTGGCACCGAATTCACCGACATGACCGACGCCCAGCGCCAGTTGCTGGCCCGCTACATCCTGCAGCGCCAGCAGCAGCAACGGCGCCAGCAGCTGGAACAGAACCCACCCTCCTCCTGAGCCTGACACTCTTTTGAACTGAAGGAACGAACGTGACCCTGATCTATGGCCACCGCGGCGCCAAGGGCGAAGCACCCGAGAACACCCTGACCAGCTTCCGCCAGTGCCTGTCCCACGGCGTCACCCGCTGCGAACTGGACCTGCACCTGTCCGCCGACAACGAGTTGATGGTCATCCACGACCCCACCCTCAAGCGCACGACCGGACGACGGGGCAAAGTGGTGGAACACACCGCTGACGAACTGGTTACCTACGATGCCCGTAAAGGTGGCCCTGGCCATGTGCAGCCCTGCCCTATCCCGCGCCTGGAAGAGCTGTTCGAGAAATGCGCCTTCGAGCACTGGCAACTGGAAGTGAAAAGCGCATCGCGCACCCGCGCCGCCACCACCGTGCTGGTCATTCGCGAGCTGGCCCAGCAATACGGCATGCTGGACAAGGTAACCATCACCTCGAGTTCACGCGAAGTACTGGGCGCCGCACAGGAACTGGTCCCGGACGTGAAGCGCGGCCTGGTCGCCGAGTACGCCTGGCTCGACCCGCTGAAGGTCGCGCAGAACTACGGCTGCGAAATGCTGGCGCTCAACTGGACGCTGTGCACCCCTGAGCGTCTGATCAAAGCGCAGAACCAGGGCTTGCACGTATCGGTGTGGACGGTCAACGAGCCGGCACTGATGCGCCGGCTCGCTGATTTTGGCGTGGACAGCCTGATTACAGACTTTCCCGGTTTGGCCAAGACCACCCTCGGGTAGGGCTGAAATCGGTCTCCCCGACCGGCTCAGGCCACCGGCCGGAGCCGCTCAAAAAAGCCGGTTCAGGCCGTCGTAGGCAGCTACCCGATAGGCTTCGGCCATGGTCGGGTAGTTGAACGTGGTGTTGACGAAGTACTTCAGATTGTTCTGCTCACCTGGCTGGTTCATGATCGCCTGACCGATGTGAACGATCTCCGAAGCCTGGTAGCCGAAGCAGTGCACACCCAGGATCTCCAGGGTTTCACGGTGGAACAGGATCTTCAACATGCCCTGCGGCTCACCGGCGATCTGCGCACGGGCCATGCTCTTGAAGAAGGCCTTGCCCACTTCGTACGGCACCTTGGCCTGGGTCAGTTCCTGCTCGTTCTTGCCGATCGAGCTGATCTCCGGAATGGTGTAGATACCGGTCGGCACGTCATCGACGAAGCGCCAGCTGCCGTTGTCGACGATGCTGCCGGCCGCCGAACGGCCCTGGTCGTGGGCGGCACTGGCCAGGCTCGGCCAGCCGATCACGTCACCGGCACCGTAGATGTTAGGTACGCTGGTGCGGTAGGCCTCGTCGACCTCGATCTGGCCACGGCTGTTGACCTTGATGCCAATGTTTTCCAGGCCCAGCTTGTCGGTGTTGCCGGTACGGCCGTTACACCATAGCAAGGCGTCGGCCTTGATCTTCTTGCCCGACTTCAGGTGCAGGATCACACCGTTGTCCAGGCCCTCGACCCGCTCGTACTCCTCATTGTGGCGCACGGTGATGTTGTTGTTGCTGAAGTGATAGCTCAGCGCCTGGGAAATTTCCGAGTCCAGGAAGCTCAGTAGCTGGCCACGGTTGTCGACCAGCTCAACCAGTACGCCAAGACCGCTGAAGATCGAGGCGTATTCGCAACCGATGACACCGGCACCGTAGACGATCAGCTTGCGTGGGGTGTGGCTCAGGCTGAGGATGGTGTCGCTGTCGTAGACGCGTGGGTGGTGGAAGTCGATGTCGGCTGGGCGGTACGGGCGCGAGCCGGTGGCGATGATGATGTGCTTGGCCACCAGTTTCTCGACTACGCCGTTGGGGCAAACCACCTCGACGGTCTGCTCGTCGGCGAAGCTGCCGGTGCCGACGAAGACATCGACACGGTTGCGGGCGTAGTAGCCGGTACGCGACGCGACCTGCTTGGAAATCACTTTCTCGGCGCTCTTGAGCACGTCCGGGAAGGAGAACCAACGTGGCTCACCGATGGCGCGGAACATCGGATTGGTGTTGAACTGCATGATCTGCCGCACCGAGTGACGCAGTGCCTTGGACGGGATGGTGCCCAGGTGGGTGCAGTTGCCGCCGACCTGACGACGGCTGTCGACCATTGCCACCTTGCGCCCTGCTTTGGCGGCATTCATTGCCGCGCCTTCTCCGGCCGGGCCGGAACCCAGCACCACTACGTCGTAGTTGTAGACAGCCATGCGTACTCCTTCAGAACTGGCCCGCGGGTCACGGTGGCTCGCGGGGCTCGATCATGCCGCCGAGGCGCCATGAAAAAATTCGGGTGCAGTCTAATCAAGCGTGAACGCCGCGAACATTAACCCTTGGTCGCGTCGTAGGCTATTTTTGCCTGCACTACATGTCGTTCACCGACTCCGTGGCGCCGATCATCCGTCCTTGTGCTTTCACTCGCCTTTCACCGCCCGTTCGAACGCAGGCGTAGCTCGGGAGACGAAGCCACCCTCTACCCGAGTCACCAATACCGCCGCCAACTCATGAGCCACGGCGAAGTCCCAACCGCGCTCAGGCCCAAGAATCAACAGCAGGGTCGAATAACCGTCCGCTTGCAGGGCCGAGGCATCGAGCACGGTGACTGCCGCGAGACTGTGATCGACCGGGCGCCCGAGACGCGCATCGAAGGTGTGCGAATAGCGGCGGCCATTCTGCTCGAAATAGTGGCGATAGTCACCCGAGGTCGACACGGCAAGGCCGTTGACGGGAATGATCTGGCGGGCAATCTGGCGATCTTCACGGGGCAGTTCGAGGGCGATGCGCCAGGCACTGCCATCGGGCTTGTGGCCCACCGCCTTGAGCTCCCCGGTGGCCTCGGCGATGAAGTTGCCGATACCCATGGCGCGCAGGCGCTCGGCGATCAGGTCGACTGCATGGCCAGCGGCGATGCTGTTGAAGTCCACTTGCACCGGGGCATCCTTGCACAGGGCCTGGCCATCGATGTGCAGGTGGCGATAACCCACACGCTGGCGAGCCTGGGCCAGAGCCTGCGGGTCCGGCACCTGCTCGGCCCGGGCCTGCGGGCCGAAGCCCCAGAGGTCGAGCAGCGGCTCGACCGTAAGGTCGAAGGCTCCCGCGCTCTGTTCGGCGAGGCGCTGACCGAGGGCGACCAACTCCAGCATGTCAGGCGGCAGTGCCAAGCACTGGTTGGCCGGGAGCTGGTTGAAGCGGCTGACGGTGGAGTCGCCCCGGTAGGTCGAGTAGTGCTGGTCGACGCCCTGCAAAAGGGTCTCGACCGCTGCCTGCACCTGCGCAGGCGCCGGGCCGCCGGGTTCGCGAACGTACTGGATGCTGTAGCTGCTGCCCATGGTCGGGCCGCTCAGGCGCTCCAGGGTCGGCCCCTGGTCGCAGGCGGTGAGGAGCATCAGGATGAACAAAAGGGCTGTACGCAAGGTTGGGTTCTCGATTGCCTGCACCGACCTTATCGTCAGCCAGCTGACTGACAATAAGACCGGTACAAACACAATAAATGCAGGCCAAAAAAAACGGGAACCCGAAGGTTCCCGTTTTTTCATTGCCTTACAAGCGGATCAGCGCGGAAACGCTGGCGGGTTCACACCGGCCATCTCTTCCATCACGCGAACCACCTGGCAGCTGTAACCGAACTCGTTGTCGTACCAGACGTACAGGACAACACGGTTGTCGTTGCAAATGGTGGCTTCGGCATCGACCACACCGGCGTGGCGCGAACCCACGAAGTCGGTCGAAACCACTTCCTGGGAGCTGACGTAGTCGATCTGCTTGTGCAGTTCCGAGTGCATGGCGGTCTGGCGCAGGTACTCGTTGATTTCGTCGCGGCTGGTGGCCTTTTCCAGGTTCAGGTTCAGGATGGCCATCGAGACGTTCGGCGTCGGCACGCGAATGGCGTTGCCGGTCAGCTTGCCCTTGAGCACTGGCAGGGCCTTGGCGGCGGCAGTGGCGGCACCGGTCTCGGTGATGACCATGTTCAGCGGCGCGGCGCGGCCACGACGGCTGCCCTTGTGGAAGTTGTCGATCAGGTTCTGGTCGTTGGTGAACGAGTGAACGGTTTCGACGTGACCGTTGACGATACCGTACTGGTCGTTGACAGCCTTGAGCACCGGCACGATGGCGTTGGTGGTGCAGGAGGCAGCCGAGATGATCTTGTCATCGGCGGCGATGTCGCCATGGTTGATGCCGTGAACGATGTTCTTCAGCGCGCCCTTGCCAGGTGCGGTGAGGATCACGCGCTCGATGCCTTTGCACTGCAGGTGCTGGCCCAGGCCTTCGGCGTCACGCCATTTACCGGTGTTGTCGACCAGCAGGGCGTTTTCGATACCGTACTGGGTGTAGTCGATCGAGGCCGGATCGTTGGAGTAGATCACCTGGATCAGGTTGCCGTTGGCAGTGATGGTGTTGTTGGCTTCATCGATGGTGATGGTGCCATCGAACGGGCCGTGCACCGAGTCACGACGCAACAGGCTGGCACGCTTGACCAGATCGTTCTCGGCGCCTTTGCGCACGACGATGGCGCGCAGGCGCAGGCCGTCGCCACCACCGGTTTTCTCGATCAGGATGCGCGCCAGCAGGCGGCCGATGCGGCCGAAGCCGTACAGCACGACGTCGGTGCCCTTACGCGCCGAAGCGTTCTGCTGGCCAACCACTTCAGCCAGCTCTTCACGCACGAACTGCTCGGCGCTGCGGCCGTTGCCTTCCTGCTTGAACTTGTTGGCCAGCTTGCCCAGGTCGACCGAAGCGGCGCCCAGTTTCAGCTCGCTCATGGCCTTGAGCAGGGGGAATGTCTCGTGGACGGACAGTTCGGTCTCGTCGGTTTGACGGTGACGCGCAAAGCGGTGGGCTTTGAGGATCGAGATAACCGAACGGTTGATCAGGCTACGGCCATAGATCGAGCTCACCACGTTGTTGTTGCGGTAGAGCTGACCGATAAGCGGGATCATCGCTTCAGCAAGAGCTTCACGATCGATCCACTCACCAAGACACTGGTCGGGCTTCTGAGTCACGGGAACCTTCCACATGTAGGGACAGAAAAAAGGGGCTACATTATGACGCCCCAACGCGTATCGGGCAATGAGCGCCTGTCGCCGACGCCAGAGCGAGTGTTCACGGCCTTTCGAGCCTGACAGCACGCACCGGCACCGGTACAATTGATCTCTTTGCCGCAACGCTTGGAGTGCAATCTCCCGTGTCAGTTCTGCGCCTACCGCAAATGTCGGCCACGGCCGGCAAACAAACCTGGGGCAACTTGCCCGGTGCCGCCCTCAGCCTTGCCATTGCCGAAGCCGCCAGCAACGCTGGTCGCTTCACCCTTTTGCTGACGGCCGACAGCCAGGCCGCCGACCGTCTGGAGCAAGAGCTGCGTTTCTTCGCGCCGGACTTGCCAGTGCTGCCTTTCCCTGACTGGGAAACCCTGCCGTACGACCTGTTCTCGCCGCACCAGGACATCATTTCCCAGCGTATCGCCAGCCTCTACCAGTTGCCTGAACTGGACCACGGCATTCTCGTGGTGCCGATCACCACGGCCCTGCACCGCCTGGCGCCGACCCGCTTCCTGCTGGGCAGCAGCCTGGTGCTGGACATCGGCCAGAAAGTGGATGTCGAGCAGATGCGCACGCGCCTGGAAGCCACCGGCTACCGCTGCGTCGACACCGTCTACGAGCACGGCGAGTTCGCCGTGCGGGGTGCCTTGATCGACCTGTTCCCGATGGGCAGCAAACTGCCCTATCGCATCGACCTGTTCGACGATGAAATCGAAACCCTGCGCACCTTCGACCCGGAAACCCAGCGCTCGATCGACAAGGTGGACTCGATTCGCCTGCTGCCGGCCCGCGAGTTCCCGATGCAAAAGGACGAAGTGACCCGTTTCAAGGCCCGCTTCCGCGAGCGTTTCGACGTCGATTTTCGCCGCAGCGCGATCTTCCAGGACCTCACCAGCGGCATCATCCCCGCGGGTATCGAGTATTACCTGCCGCTGTTCTTCGAAGAAACCTCCACCCTTTTCGACTACCTGCCGGACGACACTCAAGTGTTCTCGCTGCCGGGTGTCGAGCAGGCCGCCGAACACTTCTGGAACGATGTCCGCGGCCGTTATGAAGAACGCCGTGGCGACCTGACCCGCCCGCTGCTGCCGCCAGCCGAACTGTTCCTGCCGGTCGAGGACTGCTTCGCCCGCCTCAAGCAGTGGCCGCGCGTCGTGGCAAGTACCGACGATGTAGAACCAGGCGCCGGCCGTGAGCGTTTCCCCGCCCGCGCCTTGCCCAACCTAGCCATCGAAGCCAAGGCCAACCAACCGCTGGCCGAACTGGCCAACTTCCTGGACCAGTTCCCTGGCCGGGTCCTGTTCACCGCTGAATCGGCAGGCCGCCGTGAAGTCCTGCTGGAACTGCTTGAGCGCCTGAAGCTGCGCCCGGAGACGGTCGAAAGCTGGGCCGAATTCATCACCGGCAGCGAGCGCCTGGCGATCACCATCGCCCCGCTCGATGACGGCCTGCTGCTGGACGACCCTGCCGTGGCGCTGATTGCCGAGAGCCCGCTGTTCGGCCAGCGCGTCATGCAGCGCCGGCGTCGCGAGAAACGCGGCGAGGCGGCCAACGATGCAGTCATCAAGAACCTCACCGAGCTGCGCGAAGGTGCGCCAGTGGTGCATATCGACCACGGCGTGGGTCGCTACCTGGGCCTGGCAACCCTGGAAATCGACGGCCAGGCCGCCGAATTCCTGACCCTGGAATACGCCGAGGGCGCCAAGCTCTATGTGCCGGTGGCCAACCTGCACCTGATCGCCCGTTACACCGGCAGCGATGATGCCCTGGCACCGTTGCACCGACTCGGCTCCGAAGCCTGGCAGAAAGCCAAGCGCAAAGCCGCCGAACAGGTGCGCGACGTGGCGGCCGAACTGCTCGACATCTATGCCCGCCGCGCCGCGCGCAAAGGCTATGCGTTCGCCGACCCGGCCGCCGACTACGCCACCTTCAGCGCCGGCTTCCCGTTCGAGGAAACCCCCGACCAGCAAGCCGCCATCGAAGCCGTACGCGCCGACATGCTGGCCGCCAAGCCCATGGATCGCCTGGTGTGCGGCGACGTCGGCTTCGGCAAGACCGAAGTGGCCATGCGCGCAGCCTTCATCGCGGTGCACAGTGGTCGCCAGGTGGCAGTGTTGGTGCCCACAACCCTGCTCGCCCAGCAGCACTACAACAGCTTCCGCGACCGCTTCGCCGACTGGCCGGTAACCGTGGAGGTCATGAGCCGCTTCAAGTCGGCCAAGGAAGTGGCGGCAGCGGCGGCTGATCTGGCCGAAGGCAAGATCGACATCCTGATCGGCACGCACAAACTGCTCCAGGACGATGTGCGCTTCAAGGACCTAGGCCTGGCCATCATCGATGAAGAACACCGCTTCGGCGTTCGCCAGAAAGAACAGCTCAAGGCCCTGCGTAGCGAGGTGGACATTCTCACCCTGACCGCCACGCCAATTCCGCGCACGTTGAACATGGCGGTGTCCGGCATGCGCGACCTGTCGATCATCGCCACCCCGCCGGCCCGCCGGTTGTCGGTGCGCACCTTCGTCATGGAGCAGAACAAGAGCACGGTGAAGGAGGCACTGCTGCGCGAGCTGCTGCGCGGCGGCCAGGTCTACTACCTGCACAACGATGTGAAAACCATCGAGAAATGCGCCGCCGACCTGGCCGAACTGGTGCCCGAGGCACGGATCGGCATCGGCCACGGGCAAATGCGCGAACGCGAACTCGAACAGGTGATGAGCGACTTCTACCACAAGCGCTTCAACGTGCTGATCGCCTCGACCATCATCGAGACCGGCATCGACGTGCCCAGCGCCAACACCATCGTCATCGAACGCGCCGACAAGTTCGGCCTGGCCCAGTTGCATCAGTTGCGCGGCCGGGTTGGTCGTAGTCACCACCAAGCCTATGCCTACCTGCTGACGCCACCACGCCAGCAGATCAGCGCCGATGCCGAGAAGCGCCTGGAAGCCATTGCCAATACCCAGGACCTGGGCGCCGGCTTCGTGCTGGCCACCAACGACCTGGAAATTCGCGGTGCCGGCGAACTGCTGGGCGAAGGTCAGAGCGGTCAGATCCAGGCAGTCGGCTTCACCCTGTACATGGAAATGCTCGAACGGGCGGTCAAGGCCATTCGCAAGGGCACCCAACCGAACCTGGAGCAGCCATTGGGCGGTGGTCCGGAGATCAACCTGCGCCTGCCGGCGTTGATACCCGAAGACTACCTGCCCGACGTACATGCCCGCCTGATCCTCTACAAGCGCATCGCTTCGGCCGCTGACGAGGAGGGTCTGAAGGACCTGCAAGTGGAAATGATCGACCGCTTCGGCCTGCTGCCGGAGCCGACCAAGAACCTCATGCGCCTGACTCAGCTCAAGCTGCATGCCGAGAAGCTGGGCATCAAGAAAGTCGATGCCGGCCCCAACGGCGGCAAACTCGAGTTCGAGGCCGAGACCCCTGTCGACCCACTGACCCTGATCAAGCTGATTCAAGGCCAGCCCAAACGCTATAAGTTCGAAGGCGCGACCCAGTTCCGCTTCCTGGTTCCGATGGAACGCCCCGACGAACGCTTCAACACCCTGGAGGCGCTGTTCGAGCGCCTGACACCACAGCCTGCTTAAGGAATATCCATGCGTGCCATCCGTTGCCTGACCTTGCTGCTGACGCTGTTCGCGCCGGCCGCCTTCGCCGAAGGCCTGTATCAGGTGGAAATGATTCTGGTGCGGCAGAACAACGTGCCCGCCTTCACCAGCCCGTTCGCCCCGGAAGACTGGAGCGCTGGCGCCCCGCGCCTGGAAAAGGACGACGAGCGTCGGGTCGCCCTGGACGATGAGGTGACCCGGCTCGAAGCCACCCCGAACTACACCGTGCTGTTGCACAAGGCGTGGCAACAGCAGGTGGGCAGCGAGCCCAGCCGCATCGCGCTGGGCACGGGCAAAGAGCAGTTCGGCCACTTCCCCATCGAAGGCAACCTGAGCATCACCGAAGGCCGCTTCATCACTGTCGAGGCCAACTTCTGGGTCAACCAGCTCGATGGCAACGGCAACGTGCTGCAGAGCGAACAATTCAAGCAGAGCAACAGCAATGTGAAAGGCGGCCAACTGACCTTCCTCGATGGCGGCCACCTGGCAGTGCTGCTGAAGGTCACGCCTCCGGGCACACCGAAGATGCCGGTCATGGACCCGGAGATGATGGAGCAGTGATGTGAACGCGGGTGACGCAGAAGAATTGCTCAGGGCCTATCCGCACTGGGTCGATCACTTCGATCCCGGCGCGCTGAGCCGCGGTCGCGCATATGCCGCGCAGGAGCGAACCCGCATTCTGTCGCAGGATGCCACGTCCATCGAGTCGACCTGCAAAGGCTCGTCAGGGCAAACGTACACCCAGATAATCAAGCTGTTCGCGCATGCCGGAGAGCTGCGTATTCTCGGCAGCTGCAGCTGTCCGGTGCGCCTGAACTGCAAGCACTGCGTCGCCGCCTTGCTGCTCGTACAGGACGGCGCCAGCGGTCTCGCCCCCTCCATGACCCGCGAACAAGCCGCACTCTCGCTGCCCCCTGATCTCAACCAGTGGGTGCAGGCACTGGAGACCCCCGCCAAACCGGTGAGTGCTCCGGCACCGGCGCGCAAGGGGCCGGCCATCTATTACCGGGTCTACAAAGACCGCGAACAATGCCGAATGGAAGTGCTCAAAGGCACCCGCCAGGCAGACGACACGCTCAAGCTGGCCCGAATCACGTCGCTGCCTGAACTGATCTACTATACCCCCCGCTACGTGACCGAGGACGACGGCCGCTTGTTGCGCCTGATCGATGCACGCACGCAGTCCGTGACGCCGGTGGTCGAGCTGGAAGGCAAGCAGGGCGCAGAGCTGTTCGGCTACGCCCTGGCGACTGGGCGCCTACTTTACGAGCAGGACCCATCGCCACTGCTTGGCGGCCCGAAGCTGCACGCTGAATTTCGCTGGGTAAGGCTGGAAAACGGCAGTTACCGGGGCGCCTGGTACCACGATGAGCACCTGCAACTTCAGGCAATTCCGATCGAGCCACTGTATTACGTGGACCGGCAGTCGCACCGCTGCGGCATACTCGACCACGACCTTGACCCCTTCATTGCCAGCCAGCTCGCCCGTGCACCCACGGTCCCCGAACACCTCGTCGTGCCCTTGAGCCATCGCCTGAATGCCCTGAACCGCCAGGTTCCAACACCCACCGCTGTCAGCAGCGAACAGATCGAAGATATTTCACCACGCGGTCGACTGACCCTCGGCAGCCTCGAATTCAGCGCCTACATGCCCAAGACCGGTCGCATGCAGCGCCAGATGCAACACCGCGCAGCCCTGTCGTTCGACTATGACGGCCTGCGCGCCAGCGGCAGCGACGAAAAGCCTCTGACTCGCCTGGTGGACGCCACCAGCCAACGCATCCGCCGCCAGCCCCAGGCTGAGCAAGCCCTGCGCAAGACCGTGCGGGACCTCGGTTTCAAGGCCGCCACCCGGCAGAGCAAAGCCCTGCCCGACAGTGCCGGCGAGATGCTGCAATTGCCGGACGACGAAGCCTGGCTGCGCTTTGCCCGCGATGGCCTGCCGCGCCTTCGCGAGGCGGGCTGGGAAATCGACATCCACCGCGATTTCGCCTTCAGCCTGCACGAGGTGGACGACTGGTACGCCACCATCGACGAAGCCCCAGGCCATGAGTGGTTCGACCTGGAGCTGGGGATCGTGGTCGATGGTCAGCGCCACAGCCTGTTGCCGATCGTGCTGCAACTGCTGCGCAGCAATCCTGAGCTGCTGCGCCCAGCCGAACTGGCCCGCCGCAGCGACGACGAGCACCTGCTGATCGACCTCAACCGAGGGCGGCTGGACAGCCCGGCGCTGCGCGTCGCCCTGCCCTACGGCAGGATCAAGGCCGTGATGGGCACCTTGGGTGAGCTGTACCTGCACGAGGACACCGCCGGCCCGGCACTGCGCCTGGACCGCGCCGACGCTGCACGCCTGAACGACATCGCCGATCTGCCACTGCACTGGGAAGGCGGCGAACACGTACGTGACCTGGGCCGGCGCCTGCGCGATGCCCGTGACCTGCAAGTCGCGCCGCCCCGCGAGCTCAACGCCACCTTGCGTCCTTATCAGCAGCAGGGCCTGAACTGGATGCAGGCCCTGCGCGATATGGGTACCGGCGGGATCCTGGGTGACGACATGGGCCTGGGCAAGACGCTACAGACCCTGGCCCACCTGCTGCTGGAAAAACAGTCCGGGCGCCTGACCTCCCCCGCCCTGGCGGTGATGCCGACCAGCCTGGTGCCCAACTGGCTCGACGAGGCCCAGCGCTTCGCCCCCAGCCTGCGGGTACTGGCCCTTCACGGCCCCGGACGCAGCAAGCACTTCGCCTCTCTGCATGAATACGACTTGGTATTGACCACTTACGCCCTGGTGCCGCGCGACCTGGAACACCTGCGCGGGCAACCTTGGGCGGTCCTGGTGCTCGACGAAGCACAGAACATCAAGAGCAGCACCAGCAAGGCCGCCCAGTCGGTGTGCGAGCTGCAAGCCAGCCAGCGCCTGTGCCTGACCGGTACGCCCATGGAAAACAACCTGGGCGAGCTATGGTCGCTATTCCACTTCTTGATGCCCGGCTGGCTGGGCGACCTCAAGCGTTTCAACCAGGACTACCGCACCCCGATCGAGCGTCAGGGCGACAGCGAGCGCATGACCCACCTGGCCAATCGTGTTCGCCCGTTCCTGCTGCGCCGGACCAAGGAGCAGGTAGCCACCGAGCTGCCCGCCAAGACCGAGATGGTCCACTGGGTCGAGCTCAGCGACGCCCAGCGCGACACCTATGAAGCCGTGCGGGTGGCGATGGACAAGAAGGTCCGCGAGGAAATCGCCCGCAGCGGCGCGGCGCGCAGCCAGATCGTGATCCTCGATGCCTTGCTCAAGCTGCGCCAGGTGTGCTGTGACTTGCGCCTGGTCAAAGGTGTGGAGGCCAAGGCCAACCAGGCCGACAAAGGCAAACTCGGCGCCTTGATGGAAATGCTCGAAGAACTGCTGAGCGAAGGCCGTCGTGTGCTGCTGTTCTCGCAGTTCACCTCGATGCTGGCGCTGATCGAGCAGGAGCTTGCGAAACGCGATATCCGCTACAGCCTGCTGACCGGCGATACCCGAGATCGCCGCGCTCCGGTCAAGCAGTTCCAGGACGGTGACAGCGACGTATTCCTGATCAGCCTGAAGGCCGGCGGTACAGGGCTTAACCTAACTGCCGCAGACACGGTGATTCACTATGACCCTTGGTGGAACCCCGCCAGCGAGAACCAGGCCACCGACCGCGCCTACCGCATTGGCCAGGACAAACCGGTGTTCGTATTCAAGCTGATCACCCGGGGTACCGTGGAAGAGAAGATCCAGCAACTGCAGCAGGAGAAGGCGGCGCTTGCGTCCGGCTTACTCGACGGCGGCCAGGCCGGGCAGTGGCGCCTGGGGGATGACGAGATCGAGGCGCTGTTCGCACCGTTGCCAGGCAAACGCGGGCGCTAAGCTTCTGGGGCCGCTACGCAGCCCCTTCGCGACACGAGGCCGCTCCCACAGCGATAGCGCAAACCGTGGGATGTCGCAAGCGACGCCTCAGTCGACCAGCTGTGCCTCTTTCAGTGCGCCGAGTGCCTCCAGCCAACGGGGCTGCTGGCGGTAATCGGTCCGGGCAAAGCCCTGCCCACGCATCCGCGCGATCCGTGGCGATGGCTTCACCCTGAGCCGCTGCGCCGCACACAACGCCAGTTCAGCCGACGCGCGGTCATTGCACACCAGACCCATGTCGCAACCGGCGCTCAGTGCCGCTTCGATGCGGTTGGCGGCATCCCCGACCACATGCGCGCCGGCCATGGACAGGTCGTCACTGAAGATCACACCCTGGAAGCCCAGCTCGCCGCGCAGGATGTCTTGCAACCAGCGGCGCGAGAAGCCGGCCGGCTGGTTATCCACCTGCGGGTAGATCACATGGGCAGGCATCACGGCGGCAAGCTGGCTGCCCAAGCGGGTGAATGGCAGCAAGTCAGCCTGGCGCAATTGCTCGAGGCTACGCTCGTCGGTGGGGATAGCCACATGGGAGTCGGCCTCGGCCCAGCCGTGCCCAGGGAAGTGCTTGCCACAGGCCGCCATGCCTGCGGCATTCATGCCACGGATGAAGGCACCAGCCAATTGCGTGGCGCGTTGCGGGTCACCTTCGAAGGCGCGGCTGCCGACCACTGCGCTGCGCTGGTGATCCAGGTCGAGCACCGGCGCGAAACTGAGGTCCAGGCCAACCGACAGGACCTCGGTGGCCATCAGCCACCCGCACTGTTCGGCCAGGTACTCGGCATTGGCGTTATCGGCAATCGCACGCATGGCCGGCAAGCGCACGAACCCCTGACGCAGGCGTTGAACGCGACCGCCCTCCTGATCGACCGCCAGGATCAGGTCGGGACGAATGGCGCGGATCGACGCACACAATTCACGCACCTGACGGGGGTTTTCGACATTGCGCGCAAAGATGATCAAGCCAGCCACTTCGGGCTGGCGCAGGAGATGTCGGTCCTCGGCGGTCAGCCATTTACCGGCAATATCCACCATCAGAGAGCCTTGCAGGCTGACGGTCATAAGGAATCCTTCATTGAAGACTGAGAGAAGCCCACTGGGGGCAGGCAGCCTCTTCGATACGCACCGGGCAATGGGCCGGCACTCGGTCGAACAGGTCAAACAAATCCGTGTTGCGCAGGCGTATGCAGCCATGTGACAACGGTACGCGCAAGGGTTCGATGTCCGGCGTCCCGTGCAGGTAAATGTAGCGACGAAACGTGTCGACACCGCCCCGGCGGTTGAAGCCAGGCTCGCATCCACTGAGCCACAAGATGCGGGTCAGGATCCAGTCACGCCCAGGACACTGCTCGTGCAGCGCTGGCGTCCAGACCTCACCGGTCCAGCGTCGCCCGCTCAACACCGCATTGAGCGGCAAACCCGCACCGATCTTCGCACGCACTTGATGCAGGCCACGCGGCGTACAGCCGGAGCCATTGCGCTCACCCGCGCCGTTACGTGCCGTGGAAACATCGAGACGAACCCGCAATTGCCCACGGACGAAGCCGTAGAGGCGCTGGTCGGTCAGGGAAATGTGCAGAAAGTCGAGGTCAGGCATGGGCGCTAGCTTAGCCGAAGCGCCCTGCCCCGCCCAGTGTTCAGGCCTTGGCGGTGGCGTTCTTGCTGCGTGGACGCAGCTGAGCGCTGGCCATGGCCTCGTCGGTGACGCCACTGTCGGCACGCATGCCGGCCGCCAGGAACGGCACCATCAGGCGCATGACTTGTTCGATCGAGGTATTGATGCCGAAATCGGTTTCGGCAATGGCCCGCAGTGCCTTGATACCCGACATGCTGAAGGCCGCGGCACCGAGCATGAAATGCACACGCCAGAATAGCTCCAGCGGCGGGATGCGCGGTGCAGCCTCGTTGACCAGCAGCATGTAGCGGCGGAACACCTTGCCATACATGTCCTCGAGGTAGCGGCGCAGGTGCCCCTGGCTCTGGCTGAAGGCCAGGCCCAGCAGGCGCATGAAGATAGAGAGGTCGTTGTTGCTGCGCGGCTGCACGGCAAGCGCCTGCTCCACCAGCATCTCCAGCAGTTCTTCGAGCGAGGGTTTCTGTTCAGGCCGGGCCTGGCGACGCTCCAGCTCGCGCTCGAGGCTGGCGCAGAACGGGCCCAGGAAGCGCGAGAACACCGCCTGGATCAGGGCCTTCTTGGAACCGAAGTGGTAGTTGACCGCGGCCAGGTTGACGCCAGCCTTGCTGGTGATCAGCCGCAGCGAGGTTTCGGCGAATCCCCTCTCTGCGAACAGCTGCTCGGCAGCATCGAGAATGCGTTCAACGGTTTCCGATTGGGCCATGACTACTCCGCCAGACAAACAGGTGTTTGAAACATACGTTTCAGGCCTGTTTATGTCAAGGCTCGCTGACCGTGCGGTCGCCATTAAAACACAGCTTCGCCCTACACGCTGCAGGCCACGCTGCCCGCCACGCCCAGCGCCTCATGCAGCACATTGCCAGCCTTTTCCGCGTGCACAACGCTTGCAGTGGGCCAGCCACTGTATATAATCCCAGTCACTGTATAAAAAGACAGAGCGCTCGCCATGTTGAAACTGACGTCACGCCAAGCCGAAATTCTGGCCTTCATCAAACGTTGCCTCGAAGACAACGGCTTCCCGCCGACGCGCGCGGAGATCGCTCAAGAGCTGGGCTTCAAGTCGCCCAACGCCGCCGAGGAACACCTCAAGGCCCTCGCCCGTAAAGGCGCGATCGAAATGACCCCTGGGGCCTCCCGCGGCATTCGTGTCCCTGGGTTCGAAGCCAAGGCAGAAGAAAACGGCCTGCCAATCATTGGCCGGGTCGCGGCCGGCGCACCGATTCTCGCCGAGCAGCATATCGAGCAATCCTGCAACATCAACCCGGCCTTCTTCCATCCACGCGCCGACTACCTGCTGCGCGTACATGGCATGAGCATGAAGGACATCGGCATTTTCGATGGCGACCTGCTCGCCGTCCATACCTGCCGTGAAGCCCGAAACGGCCAGATCGTCGTCGCCCGCATCGGTGACGAAGTAACGGTCAAGCGCTTCAAGCGTGAAGGCAGCAAAGTCTGGCTTATTGCCGAGAACCCCGAATTCGCCCCCATCGAAGTCGACCTGAAAGAACAGGAACTGGTTATCGAGGGCTTGAGTGTCGGCGTCATTCGCCGCTGATCCAGGAGGCGTCATGCAGCAGTCCATCCATGCACCACAGCAAGTTCAGCTCCCGCTGTTCGAGGCTTTCCTCGCCCAGCCGGTATTGCCTGGCTTGAAGGCACAAGAGCCGGCGCGCAAGCACAGCCAACCCGAGCTGTTTAGCGAACTGTCACTGCGCGGCGCAGTTGGACACTGCCAAAACCTGCTGGCGCCTGTGCTACGCGAACTGAGCGAAGAAGACGACGCCCGCTGGCTGACCCTGATCGCCCCACCCTCTAACCTGACACAAGCCTGGCTGCGGGATGCAGGCCTCAACCGCGAACGCATTCTGCTGCTGCACCCTCGCGGCAACCAGAGCCCGCTGCAACTGGCCTGTGAAGCCCTGCGCCTTGGCCTTAGCCATACCGTAGTGAGCTGGCTAGGGAACATCAACGCCAGCGCACGCCAGCAACTGGTGCGCGCAGCCAACGCCGGAAACGCACAAAGCCTGAACATCCGCCTCGGCTGATGTTCAGGCTTTGCCTGTTACCTCACACCACACTCTTCGTTTAGTGCAGTACGCGCGGTCCTTCGTCGCGTTCGAGTTCGCCATCCATGAGGCGACCTGCCATTTGCACGCCGACGCTCAGCATTGCCTTGGCGACTTCGACGTGCTGCCCCTGCAAGAACGCCTTGGCGTCCTCCGAGAAATCCAGGGTTACCAGAGAGCCTTCGTCCTCGGCACGACGCAGTTCGATCCGGCCATCAGGCAACTCGACAATTTCTAGAAAGGACGTTGACATATAGGGCTGTTCTCCTCGAAAGGCCAGCATTGTACCAGTCGAATCAGTGATCAGCACTCACTCAACGCGTCACGGAACCGTCTCACCAAGTCCTTAAGGTTGTTCCTCCAGCTTTCCAGGGTTGCTCTCGACAGCGCAGGTTGCTCGGGTTCGTCGAGATTGACAGCCTGGATCAGCGGTTGGGTGACGTCGGTTTTAGGGGTTTTCTTCGCGACCGGCGGTCGGAACAAATCGGCATAAGCACTGACCAGTTGCGCCAGCCAGGTTTCCCGCTGGCGCACCAGTTCGAGCATTTCAGCCACTTCAGGGATGGCGATGTCGTTCAGCGCATCGTCGGCGAGCGCCTGCTCGACCGAAGCCACTACCGGCAGCCGGTAGAAGCCGCCGATCTCGTGACACAGTCCCAGCAGCGCGCCATTGAGGTGAAACAACGCTGCCTCGCGTTCAGCCTGGACCAGGCCCTGGGCATTCATGGCCTGGCTCTGTTCGGCCTTGGCCATCGATTCGAGGGCGAGGCCGGCGAAGAACAGTTTCTGGTTGGTGCGGGTGTAGAGTTCCTGGGCCATTTCGAGTGCCCTCCCATAGGCTGCAAGGCATATTACTGCATCATAAATGATCAGGGCCGCAAAGCGGCCCCAATTACAGCACCGAGGAATCAGCGCTTGTCTTCGACTTTCCAGGTACTCCCGTCGTAAAACGCCTTCCAGCCGGTCGGCTTGCCATCGACCTCGGACTGCACGTATTGCTCCTTGGTCTTGCGGCTGTAGCGAATCACCGCTGGACGGCCTTCAGGGTCCTTCTGCGGCGCATCGCAGAGGAAGTGGTACTTAGGGTCGATCTCGTGCTTGTGTGGAACGATCTCCATCACCAGCGGGGCCCGGGTTTCGCGGTTCTTGGGGAACTGGCTGGCGGCCAGGAACAGCCCAGAAGCGCCGTCGCGCAGCACGTAGGTATCGTCGACCTTCTCGCACTTGAGCTCCGGCATGTCCACCTTATCCATTTTCGGTGGCGCCGCTTCGCCGCTCTTGAGCAGCTTGCGGGTGTTCTTGCACGAAGGATTGGTGCAACCGAAGAACTTGCCGAAACGGCCTGTCTTGAGCTGCATCTCGCTACCGCACTTGTCGCACTCCAGGCTCGGCCCTTCGTAGCCCTTGATCCGATAGTTGCCTTCCTCGATCTCGTAGCCCGCACAGTCCGGGTTGTTACCGCAGATATGCAGCTTGTGCTTTTCGTCCAGCAGGTAGGCATCCATCGCCGTCGCGCAGATCGGGCAACGGTGCTTGCCACGCAGCACGCGGGATTCCGACTCGCCCTCGTCGTCTGCAGCAATCTCGTCACCCGGCACCAGGTTCACGGTGGCCTTGCAGCGCTCTTTGGGCGGCAGGCTGTATCCCGAGCAACCCAGGAACACGCCGGTCGAAGCGGTACGGATCATCATCGGCCGCCCGCATTCCTTGCACGGAATGTTGGTCATGGTCGGCTGGTTGGCACGCATGCCGTTCTCTGCCGACTCGGCCGTCAGCAGTTTCTTGCTGAAGTCGCCGTAGAACTCGTCCAGCACGTTCTTCCAGTCACGCTCGCCCTGGGCCACGTCGTCGAGGTTCTCTTCCATGTCGGCGGTGAAGCCGTAATCCATCAGATTGGAGAAACTCTCGGAGAGGCGTTCGGTGACGATGTCACCCATCTTCTCGGAATAGAAGCGGCGGTTGTGCAGGGTCACATAGCCACGGTCCTGGATGGTGGAGATGATCGCCGCATAGGTGGACGGACGACCGATCCCACGTTTTTCCATTTCCTTGACCAGGCTGGCCTCGGTGAAGCGCGCCGGTGGCTTGGTGAAATGCTGGCTCGGGTCGAGTTGGATCAGCTTCAACGCCTCACCCTGGGCCATTTCCGGCAGCACATCGTCTTCGCCTGGCTTGCTCTGCTGTGGCAGCACACGGGTATAACCGTCGAACTTCAGGATACGGCCCTTGGCACGCAGCTCGAAGTCGCCAGCAGCGACCGTGACGCTGGTGGACAGGTATTGCGCCGGCGGCATCTGGCAGGCCAGGAACTGACGCCAGATCAGCTCGTACAAGCGCTCGGCATCGCGTTCCATGCCGCTGAGCTTGGTCGGATGGGTATTGACGTCAGAAGGACGAATCGCTTCGTGCGCTTCCTGAGCGCCCTCCTTGCTGCCGTACACCAGCGCAGCTTCCGGCAGGTACTGCTTGCCGAACTCACGCTCGATGTAGCTGCGCGCCATGTCCAGGGCGTCGGCCGACAGGTTGGTCGAGTCGGTACGCATGTAGGTGATGTAACCCGCTTCGTACAGACGCTGGGCCATCATCATGGTCTTCTTCACCCCGAAGCCCAGGCGATTGCTCGCAGCCTGCTGCAAGGTGGAGGTAATGAACGGTGCCGACGGCTTGCTACTGGTCGGCCGGTCTTCGCGCTTGACCACGCTGTAGCTGGAAGCCTTGAGCTTCTCCAGTGCGGCCATGGCCTGGGCTTCATTGAGCGGCTTGAAGGCTTCGCCGTTCTCGCGAGCCACTTCGAAGCGCACCTTGGCGTTCTTGGCGGTGCCCAGGTCAGCGTGGACTTCCCAGTATTCCTCGGGGATGAAAGCCCGGATTTCGCGCTCGCGCTCGACCACCAGCTTCACCGCCACCGACTGCACCCGTCCAGCGGACAGGCCGCGGGCGATCTTGGCCCACAGCAATGGCGAAACCATGTAGCCAACCACCCGGTCGAGGAAGCGCCGCGCCTGCTGGGCATTAACGCGGTCGATGTCGAGTTCGCCCGGCTGGGAGAAGGCATCCTGGATGGCCTTCTTGGTGATTTCGTTGAACACCACGCGCTTGTAGCGGCTGTCGTCCCCACCAATGGCTTCGCGCAGATGCCAGGCAATGGCCTCCCCTTCGCGATCCAAGTCGGTTGCGAGATAGATGGTGTCGGCATCCTTGGCCAGGCGGCGCAGTTCGTCGATCACCTTCTCCTTGCCAGGCAGGATCTCGTACTTGGCCTTCCAGCCGTGTTCTGGGTCGACGCCCATGCGTGCCACCAGCTGGCGCCGCGCCTTTTCCTTGGGCGACAGGGCCGGAGCCTCACCCGCAGTCTTGCCGCGCTTGGCGGCCGGCTCTTTGCTGGCGCTGGCCGAACCGCTGGTGGGGAGGTCTCGGATATGGCCGATACTCGACTTCACCACGTACTGGTTGCCCAGGTACTTGTTGATGGTCTTGGCCTTGGCCGGGGATTCCACAATGACCAGCGATTTGCCCATGGATCGGAGTATTCCTGAATCTGAAGATTAAAAACGCGTCAGGTGCCAGACGCGGCACCGCTATATATAGTGGCAAAAGAGTGAGGTCAAGCGCGGTCGATCACTCGCCTGGCCCGGCCAAGTGCCCGGACAGCCCCTCTTCGGCCTTGACCAAAGCAAAGCGTGGCACCTGCTCGCCGTCAACCTCGACTGATTCGAGGAACATCGAAAGTGGCCGTACCCACAGCCCGAATTCGCCGTACAGCGCCTGGTAGAACACCACCCATTCTTCGGTCTCGGAGTGCTGGGCAGCGGCGAAGACACGGTACTCAGGCCCTTTGTAATGACGATACACGCCTGGTTGTATCTGCATGTCACTCACCCTCTTGAAACAAAATCTGTAAAAAAACAAAAACCGGGGCACTGGGCCCCGGCTGCTGACTTGCAACGCGATCAGACGCGCTCGAAGACAGTGGTGATGCCTTGACCCAGGCCGACGCACATGGTGGCTACACCGAGGGTACCGCCATTCTGCTTCATGACGTTGAGCAGGGTGCCGGAAATTCGCGCCCCAGAGCAACCGAACGGGTGGCCCAAAGCGATGGCGCCGCCGTGCAGGTTAACCTTCTCATCCATCTTGTCGAGCACTTTCAAATCTTTCAGCACTGGCAGGGCCTGTGCGGCGAAGGCTTCGTTGAGCTCGATGAAGTCGATGTCGGCCATGGTCAGGCCAGCACGCTTGAGGGCTTTCTGGGTCGACGGCACCGGACCGTAGCCCATGATCGCTGGGTCGACACCGGCCACCGCCATGGAGCGGATGACCGCCAATGGCTGGATGCCCAGGTCCATGGCACGCTGGCCAGACATGACGATCATGCACGAGGCACCATCGGTGATCTGCGACGACGTACCGGCGGTGACGGTACCCCCTTTGGGGTTGAACGCCGGCTTGAGCGACGCCAGGCCTTCGAGGGTGGTTTCCGGGCGGATGGTCTCGTCGAAGTCGAAGACCTTCAGGAAGCCGTTCTCGTCATAGCCCTGCATCGGGATGATCTCATCCTTGAACTTGCCCTCGACCGTCGCCTTGTGGGCGAGCTGGTGCGAGCGCAGGCCAAACAGGTCCTGTTGCTCACGGCTGATGCCGTGCATCTTGCCGAGCATTTCAGCGGTCAGGCCCATCATGCCTGAAGCCTTGGCGGCATACAGCGACATGTGCGGGTTCGGGTCGACGCCGTGCATCATGCTGACGTGGCCCATGTGCTCGACGCCACCGACCACGAACACGTCACCGTTGCCGGTCATGATCGCCTGGGCGGCGGTGTGCAGTGCGCTCATCGACGAACCGCACAGCCGGCTGACGGTCTGGGCTGCGGAAGTGTGCGGGATCTGGGTCATCAGCGACGCCATGCGGGCGATGTTCCAGCCCTGCTCCAGGGTCTGGTTGACGCAGCCCCAGATCACGTCCTCGACTTCTTTCGGGTCGACCTTGTCATTACGCTCCAGCAGCTTGCTGATCAGGTGCGCAGACATGTCTTCGGCACGGGTGTTGCGGTGCATGCCACCCTTGGAGCGGCCCATCGGGGTGCGACCGAAGTCGACAATCACCACGTCTCTTGGATTGAGGCTCATATCAATACTCTCGCTCTACTCTTGCTCTCAGGCGCTGTGGGGCCGCTCAGTTGAAGAAGCGCTGGCCATTCTTGGCCATCTCGCGCAGCTTCGCGGTCGGGTGGTACAGCGGTCCGAGGTCGGCATATTGGTCAGCCAGGGCAACGAACTCGGCCACCCCGATCGAATCGATGTAACGCAGCGCACCACCACGGAAGGGAGGGAAGCCAATGCCATAGACCAGGCCCATGTCGGCTTCGGCGGCGGTTTCGACGATGCCATCTTCCAGGCAGCGCACGGTTTCGAGGCACAGCGGGATCATCATCCAGTTGATGATGTCTTCGTCGCTGACTTCACGCGCTTCGAACACGATCGGCTTGAGGACGTCGAGCACGCTGCTGTCGGCCACTTTCTTCGGTTTGCCGCGCTTGTCGGTTTCGTAGGCGTAGAAGCCCTTGCCGTTCTTCTGGCCGAGACGGTTGGCCTCGTAGAGCGCATCGACGGCCGAGCGACGGTCATCTTTCATGCGGTCCGGGAAGCCTTCGGCCATTACGTCACGGCCGTGGTGGCCGGTGTCGATGCCGACGACGTCCATCAGGTACGCCGGCCCCATGGGCCAGCCGAACTTCTCCATGACCTTGTCGATGCGCACGAAGTCGACACCGGCGCTGACCAGCTTGGCGAAGCCGCCGAAATACGGGAACAGCACGCGATTGACCAGGAAGCCGGGGCAGTCGTTGACCACGATCGGGTTCTTGCCCATCTTCTTGGCGTACGCCACGGTGGTGGCGACCGCTACATCGCTGGATTTCTCGCCACGAATCACTTCCACCAGCGGCATCATGTGCACCGGGTTGAAAAAGTGCATGCCGACGAAGTTCTCTGGACGCTTGAGGGCCTTGGCCAACAAGTTGATGGAGATGGTCGAGGTGTTGGAGGCGAGGATCGCATCTTCCTTCACCTGGCTTTCGACTTCGGCCAATACAGCCTGCTTGACCTTCGGGTTCTCGACAACGGCTTCGACCACGATGTCGACGTTGGCGAAGTCGCCGTAGGACAGCGTCGGACGAATGGCGTTGAGCGCCTCCGCCATTTTCGCCGGGGTCAGGCGGCCTTTCTCGACACGCTTGCCGAGCAGCTTGGAAGCCTCGTTCAGGCCCAGCTGGATGGCTTCCTCGCGAATATCCTTCATCAGGATCGGGGTACCTTTGACCGCCGACTGATAAGCGATACCACCCCCCATGATGCCGGCGCCGAGCACGGCAGCCTGCTTCACGTCGTGGGCGATTTCATCATGGGCCTTGGCCTTGCGCTTGAGCTCCTGATCGTTCAAGAACAGGCCGACCAGGCTTTCGGCGACCGAGGTACGGGCCAGCTTGGCGAAACCTGCGGCCTCGACTTCCAGCGCTTTGTCGCGGCCGAAGTTGGCGGCTTTCTGGATGGTCTTGATGGCTTCGACCGGAGCCGGATAGTTCGGGCCGGCCTGCCCGGCCACGAAGCCTTTGGCGGTTTCGAAGGCCATCATCTGCTCGATGGCATTGAGCTTGAGCTTCTCGAGCTTCGGTTGGCGCTTGGCCTTGTAGTCCAGCTCGCCGCTGATGGCGCGCTTGATCAGGTCCAGGGCCCCGGCCTGCAGCAGTTCAGGGGCGACCACGGCATCGACCGCACCGACTTTCAGCGCGTCATCGGCACGGTTTTCCTTGCCCGAGGCAATCCACTCGATGGCGTTGTCGGAGCCGATCAGGCGCGGCAGGCGCACGGTACCACCGAAGCCAGGATAGATACCCAGCTTGACCTCTGGCAGACCGATCTTGGCGCTGGAGGACATGATGCGGTAATCGGCCGCCAGGCACATTTCCAGGCCGCCACCCAGGGCGATGCCGTTGATGGCCGCGACCGTCGGTACTTCGAGGTCTTCGAAGGCATTGAAGATGCGGTTGGCTTCCAGGTTGCCGGCAACCAGTTCGGCCTCGGGCAGCTTGAAGTTCTCGACGAATTCGGTGATGTCGGCGCCGACGATGAACACGTCCTTGCCACTGCTGACGATCACGCCTTTCACCGAGGCGTCGGCCTTGATGGCGTCGACGGCCTGGCGCAGCTCGTCCAGGGTCAGGCGATTGAACTTGTTGACGGACTCACCCTTGAGGTCGAACTTCAGTTCGACGATGCCGCTTTCAAGAGCCTTAACCGTGATGGCTTTACCTTCGTAAATCATCAACTGATCTCCACGATATGGAAGCTGAACTGTACGCACCGAACGCTGGCGGCAGAGCTGGCCATGCTGCCCTTGCCCCAGGCACACCCGTTAGCGCGCGAGTCGGGGTTCTGAGTGAGCGTTGTGACATACAAACGCTCAATTCATACGCCCGTTTGATTTGGGTATGCACACATTCTCCGAAAAGATCGGCGTTGTCAAATGCTCGCGAAGACCATGAAAACGCGACTTTCCAGTCATTTTGCAACGGCAGGGTTCGATACATGATGACAGTGATCGCTGATCATTCATGTCAGCGATTGACCATTCAGGGGGGGCGAAGGTGTTGGCCTTGAGATGTTCGGTGAAGCGTAGATCGCGAGCAAGGCTCGCCCCCACGTCTGTTTCGGGCTAGTTATTCCTGTGGGTAGGAAATCGATGATCTGTAGGAGCGAGCCTTGCTCGCGATGCGCCGCGCGGGCTGCGGGCGATCGAACAGGCCCCGAATAATCATCGCCAGCCACCTACCGCGCCCCTGCGCACATCCCACAAAAAAATCCAGGCATTCTCTCAATAACCCTCTACACTGCCAGTGGCTCCAAGAAATTCCCGGCCTGCCTGGCCTTTTCTGCACTGCAGAAACGACAAAGCGGCAACCTGGCACCTACCCTCCTGGGGGCGTTGCCATGTTGCCGCTTTGTCGTTAACGCGTGATCAAGCGAGGGTTTCAAAGGCGTGAGCAATATCCTGCAACACAGATTTATCACCGCGCTCGCTCCAGTACAGCGCAATCATGCGTTTGTCAGCCTCGACCTTGTAGACGGTCCCAGGCAGACGCGCGAACACCTCGTTCAGGCGGGGTTCCTCGCACACTTCACGCCACTGGTTCCACCATACGCCGGGACTGACCTGCCAGTAGCACCAGCTATCTTCGTGCCCTTTGCGGCGGGCCCGATGGTACTGAGGACACGGACTAGGCGGCTCTTTTTCCAGCCAGTGCGGCCACTGCTGCGGCGCCAACTGCATGGCCAGCCCCATGCGCCGAGCCTCCAGGCGCAGACTCATCTGTTCTCCCTGCTTGCGTGAAAGACGCAGCCAGGAAAGCGGACTGAGAATCAGGGCAAGGATTGACACCACCAGCCATACCGTCATATCTAGATTCCATAAAGCGTTGCAAATGAGCGGGTTACTCAAGTTTCACGGAAGACCTGCCCCAAAGCGACCATACTTCCAATATCGCGATTGTCAGGAGTACAGCTCATGTCCTACGAACATCTTCTGGTTGCCGTCGACCTGACCGAAGAATGCGACCCGGTGATCAAGCGCGCCATGAAGCTCGCAGAGCCTACAGGCGCCAAGGTCTCTCTGGTGCATATCGTCGAGCCGATGGCCATGGCATTCGGCGGTGATGTGCCCATGGACCTGTCTCAGCTGCAGCAGCAGCAGTTCGACCAGGCCAAGGAGCGCATGGACCGACTGTTCAACAAGTACCCGGACATCAATCGTGGCGATTCGCACCTGACCTACGGCCAGCCGCGCCAGGAAATCCACCAGTTGGCCAAGGAACAACATTGCGACCTGATCGTGGTCGGCAGCCATGGCCGCCACGGGCTGGCATTGCTGCTGGGCTCTACCGCCAATGACGTGTTGCATGGCGCCCCTTGCGATGTCTTGGCGGTGCGGTTGCAGAAGAAGGAATGATCCAACCCGCACGGGCCCTATCGTCGGCGTGCCGGCGATAGGGCCCGTCGGATCAACCTTCCAGCTCGGCCCAGCGCTCTACCAAGGTATCCAGCTCAGCCTGCAGCTTCTCCAGCTTCGCCAGCACAGCCGAGGTTTCACCGATAGGGCGCTGGTAGAAGCCAGGTGCATTGACCTCTTCCTGAACCACCGCCATGCGCTGCTCCAGCTCGTCGATCTGCCCCGGCAACGCCTCCAGCTCGCGCTGCAACTTGTAGCTGAGCTTTTTCTTCGACGCATCAACGGCCGCGGCTGCAGGGGCCGGCGCCGCCTCGACGACAGGCTTTTCCACCACCGCGCTGTTGAGCTCCGACTTGCCGCCCTTGCTTTCGGTCACACCCAGCAACTTCGGCGAGCCACCCTGGCGAATCCAGTCTTCATAGCCACCGACGTACTCGCGGACCTTGCCCTCCCCCTCGAACACCAGAGTGCTGGTCACCACGTTGTCGAGGAAAGCCCGGTCGTGGCTGACCATCAGTACCGTGCCCTTGTAGTTGGACAGTACTTCCTCCAGCAGCTCCAGCGTCTCGACATCCAGGTCGTTGGTCGGCTCGTCGAGGACCAACAGGTTGGCAGGCTTGCTGAACAGCTTGGCCAGCAGCAGTCGCGCACGCTCGCCGCCGGACAGCGCCTTGACCGGGGTACGCGCGCGCTGCGGGCTGAACAGGAAGTCGCCCAGGTAGCTCAGCACATGGCGGCTCTGCCCGTCGATGTCGATGAAGTCCCGGCCTTCGGCCAGGTTGTCGATCACGGTCTTTTCCAGGTCGAGCTGGTGGCGCATCTGGTCGAAATAGGCCACTTCGAGCTTGGTACCACGCTCTACCTTGCCGGAGGTCGGCTCAAGATCGCCGAGCATCAGCTTCAGCAGCGTGGTCTTGCCTGTACCGTTGGCGCCCAACAGGCCAATACGGTCTTCGCGCTGCAGGACCATAGAGAAGTCCTTCACCAGCATCGGCCCCTCAGGGTGTGCGAAGCTGACATTCTCCAGCACCATGACCTGCTTGCCGGACTTCTCCGCCGCCTCGATCTGGATGTTGGCCTTGCCCTGACGCTCGCGGCGCTCACTACGTTCCACACGCAATGCCTTGAGCGCACGCACACGACCTTCGTTGCGAGTACGACGGGCCTTGATGCCCTGGCGAATCCATACCTCTTCCTGGGCCAGACGCTTGTCGAACAGCGCGTTGGCGGTTTCTTCCGCGGCCAGGGCCGCTTCTTTGTGCACCAGGAAGCTGGCGTAATCGCCATTCCAGTCAATCAGGCCGCCACGGTCGAGCTCGAGGATGCGCGTCGCCAGGTTCTGCAGGAACGAACGGTCGTGGGTAATGAACAACACGGCACCGTTGAAGCCGCTCAGGGCTTCTTCGAGCCAGGCGATGGCGCCGATGTCCAGGTGGTTGGTAGGCTCGTCCAGCAACAGCAGGTCGGGCTCGGACACCAACGCCTGGGCCAGCAGCACACGACGGCGCCAGCCGCCTGACAGCTCGGCCAGGGTCTTGTCGGCCGGCAATTGCAGGCGGCTCAGGGTGCTTTCCACCACCTGCTGCAGGCGCCAGCCATCGCGCGCCTCCAGTTCGTGCTGGACATGCATGAGTTTTTCCAGATCTTCATCACCCTGAATGTTCTGGCTCAGGTGATGATATTCGGCCAGCAACGCGCCCACGCCATCAAGGCCTTCGGCCACCACGTCGAACACGCTGCGCTCGTCGGCTACGGGCAGCTCCTGAGGCAGCTCACCAATCTTCAGGCCGGGGGCACGCCAGATTTCGCCGTCATCGCCCTTCTGCTCACCCTTTACCAGGCGCAGCATGCTCGACTTGCCGGTGCCGTTGCGGCCGATGATGCACACCCGCTCGCCACGGGCGATCTGCCAGGACACTTTGTCCAGCAGCGGCATGGCGCCGAATGCGAGGGACACATCGCTGAATTTGAGCAGGGTCATGTTCGTCTCCAGAAAGCGGGCGCGCATTCTACCTGACTTGGCCCCTTCCGGCATTAAGTTGGCCATCCTGCCAGGGCCTGGCGACATCCGGTCGAACTTTACGCCTTGATACAAGCACAGCGCTTTCACCCGTCGCGGGCAAACGGCTAAGCTAAGCAATAGATTCCAACAGTGCTGGCATCGCCGTCACTTTCCCATGGTTCAACTGCCCGGACGTATCATGCGCAGCCGCCTGTTACACATTGCATCCTGCCTGCTGCTCACCGCTGCCGCCACAGCGGTGCAGGCCACCGACCTCTCCCTGCAACGCCAGTACTACGACGAGGCCAAACGTGCCTTGGCCAAGGGCGACAAAGGCCCGTACCTGCGTTACGCCCAGGCCCTGCGTGACTACCCGCTGACGCCTTACCTGGCCTATGACGAGCTCACCGCTCGCCTGAAAAGCGCCAGCAATGAAGAAATCGAGGGGTTCCTGGCCAAGCATGGCGACCTGCCACAAGCCAACTGGATGAAACTGCGCTGGCTGCGTTGGCTAGCCGAACGTGGCGAATGGAATACCTTCGCCAAGTACTACGACCCCAAGCTCAATTTCACTGAACTGGACTGCCTCAACGGTCAGTACCAACTGAGCCATGGCATGCGTGCCGAAGGTTTCGCCAGCGCCGAAAAACTGTGGAATGTCGGCAAGTCGCAACCTGCGGCCTGCGACACCCTGTTCGGCATGTGGGCAGCCGAAGGCCAGCTGACCGAGGCCAAGCGCTGGAATCGCACCAAGCTTGCCGCCCAAGCCCGCAACTATGGGCTGGCCAACAACCTGGTCAAGACCCTGACCACCCTCGCCCCGCAGGGCCGCCTGCTGGTCGACGTGGCACAGAAACCCGAACTGCTGAACCAACCTTCGCGCTTCACCCCGGTCAACGAAGCCATGTCCGACGTGGTCAGCCTCGGCTTGCGCCGCCTCGCCAGGCAGGACCCAGAGCGCGCCATGGCGCTGCTCGACGATTACGCCCAGCGCATGCATTTCTCCCGCGACGAAAAAGTCGCCATCGCCCGCGAAATCGGCCTGACCCTGGCCCGTCGCTATGATCCGCGCGCCCTGGACCTGATGACCCGTTTCGACCCGGAACTGCGCGACAACACCGTCAGTGAATGGCGCCTGCGTCTGCTGTTGCGTCTGGGCCGCTGGGAAGATGCCTACGAGCTGACCAAGCGCCTGCCCCAGGACCTGGCCAGCAGCAGCCGCTGGAAGTACTGGCAAGCCCGCACGCTGGAACTGGCCCAGCCGAACAACCCGCAGATCCCCTTGCTTTACAAGAATGTGGCACGCGAGCGGGATTTCTATGGTTTCCTCGCCGCCGACCGCGCTCAAACGCCCTACCAGCTGAACAACCGCCCCCTGGTGCTGAGCCCGCAACTGGTCAACAAGGTGCGTAATACGCCCGGGATCAAACGCGCCCTGGAATTCCACGCCCGCGGCCAGATCGTCGAAGGGCGCCGCGAGTGGTACCACGTCAGCCGCCACTTCACACGTGACGAGATGGTGGCCCAGGCGCGCCTGGCCTATGACTTGCGCTGGTATTTCCCGGCCATTCGCACCATCAGCCAGGCTCAATACTGGGACGACCTGGACGTCCGTTTCCCCATGGCCCACCGCGACACCCTGGTGCGCGAGGCCAAGGTACGCGGCCTGCATTCGAGCTGGGTGTTCGCCATAACCCGCCAGGAAAGCGCCTTCATGGAAGATGCCCGCTCCAGCGTGGGTGCCAGTGGCCTGATGCAGCTGATGCCGGCAACGGCCAAGGAAACCGCACGCAAGTTCAGCATCCCACTGGCGTCGCCGTCGCAAGTGTTCAACCCGGACAAGAACATCCAGCTGGGCGCAGCCTACCTGAGCCAGGTACACAGCCAGTTCAACGGCAACCGGGTGTTGGCCTCGGCGGCCTACAACGCCGGGCCCGGACGGGTACGGCAGTGGCTCAAGGGCGCCAAGCACCTGAGCTTCGATGTGTGGGTGGAATCGATCCCGTTCGATGAAACTCGCCAGTACGTGCAGAACGTGCTGTCGTATTCGGTGATCTACGGACAGAAGCTCAATTCGCCGCAACCGCTGGTGGATTGGCATGAGCGGTACTTCGACGATATGTAAGCCATGCTCCCCCTGTCGGTTGTCAGGGGGTACACGGCCAGGCTCCCTGCAAGAGCCGGCTTGCCGGCGATGAGGCCGGCAAGCACTCCCGCTATTCCACCACCTCGACCCTCATCCCCACTTCAAGCACCCCTCGGCCATCCACCGCCAGGTTCTGCCCGAACAACACATCCCCTTCCTTTTCACGGAATGTCTTGAGCGTGGTCAACGGCTCACGGTCCGGGCTGCGCTCTCCGGTCACTGGGTCGAGCGTGGTGAAGATGCAGCGCACGCTGGGCTTGAGCAGGCGAAACTCCAACTCGCCGATGCGAATGCGCTTCCAGTTATCCTCGGCGAACGGCTCACTGCCCTGCACCACCAGATTCGGTCGGAAGCGGAGCATTTCCATGGGCCGGCCAATGCGCCGGTTGAGTTCATCCAACGACCCTTGGCCAATCAGCAGGAATGGAAAGCCATCCGGGAACGCCGCCCGGTCGCTGTTCAAGCCATAACCGCTGGGCAGGTAGCGAGCACGCTGTGGCGGGCAATACACCAGACGTACAGGCTTTGCGAGCATCTGCGACAACCAGGCAGCCGCCTCGTCGCCCGCATCGGGCACCCGCAAGGTATCGCGCCAGATCGTCACCCCGCGCAAATCATCGTCAGCCTCCGGCATCTTCACCTGCAGCGACGGCTGCCCTGGGGTTTCCAAGAGCAGCCCCGTTTCAACATGGCTTGCCTTGAGCTGGCTCAGTTGCGGCCAGGCGCGCTGGGTCAAAAAGCGGCCGTTTTCCTCCTCAACCACCATCCAGCGACGATCACCGAGCACACCCAGGTGATCCACCGGCGAAGCCTGCAAGCGTTGCGCCTGCCCCGACTTCACCGGATATCGATACAACTCACTCAGAAACATCCTTGCCAGCCTCGCACTCTCCGAAAACGCCTAGCTTATACCCGGCGCACGGTCAGCGCAGGTATCAGGCGCTGGCGGTATCCAGCAACAGACGCTGCTTCACCACATCGACCAGACGATCAGGCTGGAACTTGGAGAGGAAATTGTCGCAACCGACCTTCTTGACCATGGACTCGTTGAAGCTGCCCGACAGCGACGTGTGCAGCACCACATAGAGCTTGCGCAGGCGCGCATCGCCGCGAATCTCGGTGGTCAGCCGGTAACCATCCATTTCCGGCATCTCGGCGTCAGTGAACACCATCAGCAATTTCTCGCAGACATCTTCGCCAGCATCGGCCCACCCCTTGAGCATGCGCAGTGCTTTGAGGCCGTCGCTGGCCACATGCAGCTTGACGCCAAGCTGGGACAGGGTGTCGCGCAACTGCGCCAGGGCTACGCTGGAGTCATCCACCAGCAACACTTCTCGCCCGCGAGCACGCGACAGCACCGGGTCGGCGAGCTTGTCGCCGGAAACCCTGGCGTTGTAGGGAACGATCTCGGCCAGGACCTTTTCCACGTCGATCACTTCCACCAACTTGTCATCGACCTTGGTAATGGCGGTCAGGTAATGCTGACGGCCAGCGCTGGAAGGCGGCGGCATGATGGCTTCCCAGTTCATGTTGACGATGCGATCGACTCCGCCCACCAGGAAGGCTTGCACCGAGCGATTGTACTCGGTGACGATGATGGTGCTGTCCGGGCCCGGCTGCAGCGGGCGCATGCCGATCGCCTGGGACAGGTCGATCACTGGCAGGGTCTGCCCGCGCAGGTTCACCACGCCGCAGACGAATGCATGACGCTGCGGCATCAAGGTCAGCTTGGGCAGCTGCAGCACTTCCTGCACCTTGAACACGTTGATCGCGAACAGCTGGCGACCTGCCAGGCGGAACATCAGAATTTCCAGGCGGTTTTCACCCACCAATTGCGTTCGTTGGTCTACCGTGTCGAGAATGCCAGCCATTGGAAAAGCCCCCAGGCTCGTGTGGGAAAAGTGAGTTGATCCATCCTGTATCGGCATTTTTATGCGCAGCTTGACCCCCGCAGGAAAAAGCCTTGCCAGCGATTGATATCACTTTACCATCATGCTTTACTGCGATCATCGCAACCCCACCTTCTTCGTCGCCACCCCTACCCAGTATCAGGGAAACCCTTAGCAGCAATCGGGTGCAACCTGATGTTCGCAATATCCTTTAGCCATTAATGTGACGCCATTCTCATTGCATGAATGGAGTCAGGCTTTTGCTAGCAATCGTCTTGGCGTTGCCAACCCCCGCTCCAGCTAAAGCCGCCGGAGTGACATGATGGACCACGCCTCCTCGAACAGCATCGCCCTGCAGGAATTTCTGCTGGATGCGCAGATCTTGTTAACCCAGTCCCAGGAATGCCTACAGCACCTGGAACTGATCGACAACGACCCGGATGCCTGCAATTGCCTGAACAACACCCTCGATACTCTTGCCCGTCGCGCCAACGACCTGGGCCTGATCGAAGTCGCCCGCTACGCCGAAGCCTTGCAACGGATGCTGGCCCCTGCTTGCCACGAACGACACCTAAAGGGTGAAGCCCTACCGGCCGTGGATGCCTGCCTGACACTGCTGGCCTGGCAACTGGAGCTGGTCGACCCGCGCACCGGCCGCCTGAGCCTGGACACCTGCGAACAGACCACGCTGCTGGGTGAGCTGGCCCGGATATTGGGCCAACCTGCTCCGCAAACGTGTGCCTCCTGCAATGAGCGCGAACAGTCGGGCGCCCACCTTCATTCGGCCGCGCCAGCGCAGCGCTCATCCCCCCTTTAGAGCGGCGCGAACGCCCCTTCCGAAGAGCAACTAAGCGTATTGTTCAAGGCCCACCATGGTCGAACTAGTGAAGTTTGGCCAAAGTTTGGCGTTTGCACTTGAGTACGATTCAAGCGAGTTGCGCCGGAAAAGCACACAACTTGGTCAAACAATGGCATTTTGCCTCGTCCGGAGATGAAAAAACCTCCGGATACCCCCGCAAATCCTAAGGATTCGATGCTCTGGCTGCCCGCGACCAAATCATCCCAAAGTGTTAATATGCGCACACGAAAACGCTCTCGGCACCCCTGCAGATCCTTTCGACGTGCGCTGGACGATTGATTGAAAGCACTACGCCAAAGCCTCTGGTAATACCTGTGCAAGGCCCTCCATCAGCAATACTTCAGTGGCTTCCCTATTTATGCTCCCACGCTTGAAGATCCCTCTGCGTTGCTGTTCTCGCACTGCCCTGCTGCGCTGGATGACGGCGTTGCTGTGCGTGGCTTCGCTGGTCGCCAATCTCGTGCTGTTCATGGCCAACCAACCCCTGCCGGGTGGCCTGCTGGTATTGCAACTGATCGCCACGCTGGGTGTGGCCTGGCACTTGAGCCGCGGCGCTAGGTCGATCAACCTGCAGCCGGCGGAACTGGCCGACCGCATGCTCAAGGTCCAGGAGAGCGAGCGCCAACGCCTGAGCCGCGAACTGCATGATGACATCGGCCAACTGCTGACCGCTGCCAAGCTGCAACTGGACTGGCTGCAACGGCGGATACCAGCCGACCTGCAGCCACAGTGCAGCACCCTGCGCGACACCCTGGAAGACACCTTGAGCAACGTGCGCGATGTCTCGGCCATTCTCAACCCAAGGCAACTGGCCAGCCTGGGCCTGGAAGCCAGCCTGCGTGCTCACCTGGTTCGCACACTGGCAAGCAGCGACGTGCACTGGAGCCTGGAATGCCACCAACGCCTGGGGGGGATTGGCGAGGAAGTGTCCATGGCCGTCTTTCGCATCACCCAGGAAGCCGTTACCAACATGCTGCGCCATGCCCAGGCACGCAACCTGACCATCAAGCTGCAACGCAGCCCCGAAGGCCTGGCCCTGACCATCCAGGACGACGGTCGCGGCTTCACTCCCACGAGCAACCCGGCCGAGGCCGGCCAACGCGGCATGGCCGGTATGCAGGAACGGGTGGTGGCCCTGAAGGGCAACCTGACCATCACCAGTCAGCTTGGCCTGGGCACCCGGATCGATGTCATTTTCCCATGGCCGCCACGCACCCATGAACGTGCCAGGACCCCCGCTTCCCATGACCTGTAGATTGCTGTTGGTGGACGACCACTCGCTGATCCGTGCCGGGGTCCGAGCCCTGGTTTCCGACATTCCTGGCTACACCGTGATCGGCGAAGCCGACGACGGCAACCAGCTGCTCGAACAGGTGCATGCGTTGGCGCCGGACATCATCCTGCTGGACATTTCCATGCGTTCCACCAGCGGGCTGGATGCGCTCACCCAACTGCGCGCCAGCGGCAATACCAGCAAGGTGCTGATCCTGTCGATGCACACCGACCCGGAGCTGATCATGCGCGCCCTGGAAAGCGGCGCCCATGGCTACCTGCTCAAGGACACCACCGCTACCGAGCTGGAACAGGCCCTGGCCGCCCTGCGCAATGGCGAGCGCTATCTCAGCCCGGCCATCGCCCACACCGTGATCAATCAGGCACTCATGCATGCACAGCATGGCAAGCACGCCGTCAGTGAGCGTCACAACCTGACCGCCCGCCAGCTGGAGATCCTGCGTCTGATCGTGCGCGGCAAATCGACCCGCGAGATCGCCGCCGGCCTTGGCCTGTCGATCAAGACCGTTGAAACCCACCGCTCGCAGATCATGAAACGTCTGCAGATCTATGACGTGGCCGGCCTGGTGCTGTTCGCCGTACGCGAAAAAATCATCAGCCTGGACGACTGAGCAGCGGCGAGCCCTCCGGCAGGTGCAAGCGCAGGGCCGCAGGTTTCGCCTCGAAGCGCAGGCTTTCGGCTTGCAACGGTTCGCCGTCAAGGTTGATGTCCAGCCCCTGGGAGCACTTGACCTCCACCCACGGCAACCTGGCGCGGACGAACAAGCCCTCGCCGGCGAAGAGGTCACGCAGCGCCCCTAACATTTCCTGAGGCGCAGGGAGGATGGCGATGTCCAGCAGGCCATCGTCGGCCACCGCCTCCGGGCACAGCACCTGACCGCCGCCAGCCTGGCGTCCATTGCCGATCCCCAGGGCCAGCAACTCGCCCTGCCAATCGAACCCCGGCCCATGCAACGCCACCTTGGCGGCTTGCAGCTCACTGAAACGCGACAGCCCAGTGAACAGGTAAGCCGCCGCCCCCAGCACTTTTTTCAGATCCTCCGAGGTGTTGGCCGTCACCTGGCTACCGAAACCACCAGTGGCCATATTGAGAAACAGTTGCTCGCCCACCTGCCCCAGGTCGATCGGTTTTGCGGGCTGCTCCAGCAGCGCCAACGCCGCCGCAGGTTCCAGCGGTATTCCAGCAGCCTTGGCGAAATCATTGGCGGTGCCCAGCGGTAGCAGCGCCAGGCTGGCGTCCGTGGCCGCCAGCCCCACGGCTTCGGCTACATCGCGCAAAGTACCATCGCCGCCACCTGCGACCACATGGGTGTAACCGGCCGCCACCGCCTCATCGACAAAGCGTTGGGCATCCCCGGCTTCCCAGGTGACGCGCACATCCAACGTCCAACCGCCCTCGCGCATACCGCGCACGGCTTCACGCACTTCGTCATTCATCGCCTGCTTGCCGTGCAGGATCAACACTGCCTTGCGCCCTTGCATCGTTTTTCTCCCCAGTGAAGACAGTCTTCTCCAGATGTCGACCATCGCCTCTCGCAGAATGCTGCATGGCCCTGCTCGACTGACGAGGGCCTCCTGCGCAAGCCATCGTACGAAAAACAACCAAATTCACACATTCATCATTGAAAGCTTCGCTCACAGGGAGCATGATCGACAAATATTTGGCCTTCATGGAAGATGATGCCTAGAAAAGTCGGTTTTTTGACTTTTTGCCGCCATAACCCTGACAGGTCGCATCGTTCCCCTTCAATGGCGCCACTGACGGCGCCCTGAGTCGAGGTCGTGAAATGAGCGTTCTGATCCCCTGTATCATTGCTGGCGGTGCCGGTACCCGTCTTTGGCCGGTTTCCAGGGAAGCCATGCCCAAGCCCTTCATGCGCTTACCGGATGGCGAGAGCCTGCTGCAGAAAACCTTCGCGCGTGCCAGCGCCCTACCCGGGGTCGAGCGCTTGCTGACCGTGACCAACCGAGAAGTATTCTTTCGCACCCAGGATGAGTATGGCCAGGTCAATCCAGGCAAGCTGCCCTTGGACTTCATTCTGGAGCCAAGTGGACGCAATACGGCTCCGGCGATAGCCGCCGCCGCACTCCACTGTGCCACGCAATATGGTGAGGACAGCCTGCTGCTGATCCTGCCCGCCGACCACCTGATACAAGATTTCGAAGCCTTCGCCCAAGCGGTCGCTCATGCACGCCAGCTGGCCGAAAACGGCTGGCTGGCCACCTTTGGCCTGGTGCCCGACCGCGCCGAGACCGGGTTCGGCTACATCGAACGTGGCAAAGCGCTGAACGAGCACGCCTATCAGGTGGCTCGTTTCGTTGAAAAGCCCGACACGCCTACCGCCCAGGAATACCTCGACGGTGGACGCCACCTGTGGAACGCCGGCATGTTCTGCCTGCGCGCCAGCAGTGTGCTTGAGGAACTGCAGGCTCACGCCCCCGAAGTGCTCGGCAGCGTCGCCACCTGCCTGCAGCGCAGTGCCATCAAGCAAGGCGACAAGGCGCTACAGGTGGAGTTGGACGCGGACAGCTTCGCCCTGGCCGAGGACATCTCCATCGACTACGCCCTGATGGAGCGCTCCGATAAGGTCGCCGTGGTGCCCTGCGAGCTGGGCTGGAGCGACATCGGTAGCTGGGAAGCGGTGCGTGAGCTGCGCCAGACCGACGACGCCGGCAACCACTGCAACGGTGAAGCAGTGCTGCACGATGTACGCAACTGCTACATCGACTCACCCAAGCGCCTGGTTGGCGCCGTGGGCCTGGACAACCTGATCGTCATCGACACCCCCGACGCCCTGCTGATCGCCGATGCCTCGCGCAGCCAGGAGGTCAAGGTCATCGCCCAGCAGCTCAAGCACCAGGGCCACGAAACCTATCGCCTGCACCGCACCGTCACTCGTCCCTGGGGGATGTACACGGTGCTGGAGGAAGGCCCGCGGTTCAAGATCAAGCGCATCATGGTGCGCCCTGGCGAGTCCCTGTCACTGCAGATGCACCATCACCGCAGCGAACATTGGATCGTGGTCAGCGGCATGGCCTGCGTGACCAATGGTGAAGAAGAATTCCTGCTCGATACCAACGAGTCCACCTTCATCAAACCAGGCCGCACCCACCGCCTGACCAACCCTGGCGTCATCGACCTGGTGATGATCGAAGTACAGAGCGGCGAATACCTGGGCGAAGACGACATCGTACGCTTTACTGATATCTATGGACGCGCCCCGACAGCAGCTGCTGGCTGATTGTCAGCGGGCGCGTCTTGTTATCCGCGACCTTTAGCGAGGATTCCGGGTCATGCGCATTCTCTGGACACTGCCCTACCTGCCCTGGCCCACCACCAGCGGCAGCAAGACCCGGCAATACCACCTGCTGCGCGCCCTCGCGCAGCACGGTCACCGGATCACCTTGCTGGTGCAGTCGAAGATACCGCTCAGCGATGCCGCCCGCGATGCTCTGGAACCATTGGTCGAGCGCCTGATAGTGCTGCCCAGGCGCCCGCTTCACAGCCCACTGAACCTGTTGGCATCCCCCATCATCGACTACCCGATGCGGGCCATCATCAACGGCCTGGCCCCCTGCCTTCGACACCGCTTCGAACAATTGCTGGATGAACCCTGGGATGTGATCCAGATCGAGCACAGCTACAGCTTCCAGCCTTTCGAAAAAGCCCTGCAGGCCCGCGGCTTACCGTACATGCTGACCGAGCACACGGTCGAATCGGTGATGGGCGCCGCCTGCCATGACCAACTGCCCCTGTGGCTGCGACCGCTCAATGCCTTCGACCGCTGGCGCTACCGGCGCTGGGAGCAACGCGTGTTGCGCCAACCCACCGAAGTGGTGGCGGTGAGTACCCATGACGCCGACCTCATCAGCCAGGTCAGCGGGCGTCCGGTAAACGTGGTGGTCAACGGTGTCGACTGCGATCACTACCAGAACGTGCGCCCGGCATTTCATAGCCAGCGTCTGCTGTTCGTGGGCAATTTCGAGTATGGCGCCAACCTCGAAGCCATCGAATGGGCGCTGGAGGAGATCCTGCCCCAAGTCTGGATGAGCAACCCCGCCGTGCGCCTGGCTATCGCCGGGCACGCCATGCCCGCCAGCTGGAAACTGCACTGGAACGATCCGCGCATCGAATGGCTCGGCTACCGCCCTGACCTGCGCGAACTGCAACAACGTTCCGCGCTGTTTTTCGCGCCCCTGCGCTATGCCGGCGGCTCCAAAGTGAAAATTCTTGAGGCAATGGCCGCAGGCTTGCCCGTCATCACCACTGCCAAGGGCGTTTCAGGCTTGGCCGTGAACAACGGCGAGCACTACTTGGGCAGTGACGACGGCGACCAGTTGGCGCTGTTCATCACGCAACTACTCAACCAACCATGGCGCATGTGCCAGCTCAGCGAGGCCGGCCGCCAGTTTGCCCGACAACGCCACGACTGGAGCGTCAGCGCCCAGCAGTTGGAGAATGTGCATATGCGCCTGACTCAAGCCACGCCGGCCGACGCCAGGCAAACCGATGCTGCCTGGCTCGGGCGTTCAGTCAAGTAGCTCGCTGAAGGGAATGAACGGCACGCTGTCGCCCGGCTTGGGCAGGGTGCCTTCGCGTACCTCCACCAGGCCTTCGGCCCATGCCGCGCTGCGCAGCACACCAGAACTCTGGTTCTTGTAGATCCGCACCTGGCCTTGCTCGATACGCGCACGCAGGTATTCGCGGCGGGTTCCTGCCTTGGTCCATTCGAAACCGGCAGGCATATCGAAACGCAAGGGCGTCACCTCGGTCACGCCTTGACGGCGTAACAGGTAGGGGCGGGTCAGCAACCCGAAGGTGACGAGCGTGGACGCTGGGTTGCCTGGCAAGCCGATCACCGGCACACCACGGAAATGTCCGAACGTGAGGGGCTTGCCCGGCTTGATCGCAAGTTTCCACAACGCCAGCTCACCGGCCTCGCGCAGGACTGCACCAAGGTAGTCAGCTTCACCGACGGAAACACCGCCCGTGGAAAGGATCAGGTCGACATCGCCCAACCCGGCCAGGCATTCGCGCGTGCGGGCCAGGTCATCAGCCAGGATGCCCACATCGCGAACCTCGCAACCCAGGCGCTGCAACCAGCTCACCAGCAGACGGCGATTGCTGTTGTAGATCTGCCCAGGCCCTAGCGGCAGGCCAGGCTCCACCAATTCATCGCCGGTGCTGAGCACTGCCACTCGAATCTTTCGCACCACCTCCAAGGTGGCGAAGCCAAGTGTCGCCGCCAAGCCCAACTGAATCGGCCCGAGACGCGTACCGGCAGCCATCACCTGTTCGCCCTGGCGGGTCTCCTGGCCCTGTGGTCGCACATTCTGCTCGAGCTTCATGGGCTCGAGGAAACGCACCCGGCCATCGTCCAGCACCTCGGCGTTTTCCTGCATCTCGACGCAATCGGCGCCCGCGGGCAGCGGCGCGCCGGTGAAGATCCGCGCACAGGTTCCAGGCTGCAAAGGTTGGGGGGCATGCCCGGCAAAGATGCGCTGGCTGACCGGCAGCGGCTCGCCTCGCCAGTCGTCCAGGCGCAGCGCATAGCCGTCCATGGCACTGTTCGGCCAGGGCGGCAGGTCCAGCGTAGCCACCAGGTCGGTCGCCAGGACCCGGCCCTGTGCCTCGGCCAGCGGAACGATCTCGCGTGCCTCGATCGGCGCAGCCTCGGCCAGGGCAATCAAGCGCTGCAGCGCTTCTTCGACCGACATCAGCGGCTGCTTCTGCACTGCCTCAACCACGGCTGTCACAGGCCGTTGCCTGCTTCAGGTGCGGCACGAAGTTGCAGGGGCGATGGCGGGCGTCGAGCTGCTCGGCCAAGATGCCGTCCCAACCGGTACGCACGGCATTGGTCGACCCTGGCAGGCAGCAGACCAAGGTGCCATTGGCCAGGCCTGCCAGAGCACGAGACTGCACCGTGGAAGTGCCGATATCGGCAACGGAGATCTGCCGGAACAATTCGCCGAATCCTTCCACCTGCTTGTCCAGCAGGCACGCCACGGCTTCCGGGGTGCTGTCACGGCCAGTGAAACCGGTACCGCCAGTGATCAATACCACCTGCACGGTCTCGTCGGCGATCCAGTTCGCAACCTGGGCGCGGATCTTGTATAGGTCGTCCTTGAGCAATACCCGCGCCGCCAGTTGGTGTCCGGCCTCGGTCAAGCGGTCGACGAACAGTTGGCCGGAGGTATCGGTTTCGAAGGTACGGGTGTCGCTGACCGTGAGCACGGCGATGTTCAGCGGCACGAAGGGGGTGTCTGCTTTGGCTTTCATGAGCATTCGTCGCAGTAGCAAGTGATGGCCGCAGTTATATCACAGCCGGCCCTGGCCGATGCCGCCGTTGTTCCCGGTCAATGTCCGGGCTTTAGCGCTATGCTGCACTGTCAGAGGAACTTGCATGGACGCCCTGCGTCTTAATGTCATCTAGCACCATCGCACTGGAGAAACACGATGATTCAACGGACCCTTCCTGCCTTCATTCTCGCCCTGGGGCTGGGCGCCCTCGCTGGCTGCGCATCGCCAACCGTCATCACGCTGAACGACGGTCGCGAGATCCAGGCCGTGGACACCCCGACGTTCGACGAGGACTCCGGGTTCTATGAATTCGAGCAACTCGACGGCAAGCGCACGCGCCTGAACAAGGACCAGATTCGCACCGTAAAAGAGCTCTGATGGAGCCCGCCTTCGAGCAAACGGCCTTTACACAACAAGGGCTTGCGTTCAAAAAGGCGATACAGTAGGATTTTGTTCATCGGAGTGTAGCGCAGCCAGGTAGCGCGTCTCGTTCGGGACGAGAAGGCCGCAGGTTCGAATCCTGTCTCTCCGACCAGATCCTTCAAAAAGCCCGCCTTGTGCGGGCTTTTTGTTGCGTCCAGAAAATGTCGGCAGGCTGTACCGGCGCTGCGAACAGGCCGGCACAGCACTCCACTCACTTAAGGTCGGCTACGGCCTGTTCTGCCTGCACCGGTATGTAAAGCAACTGCAAGCGCGCGCTGCTCCACTGACGGGTCTTGTTGGTCAGCTCCAGATCGTTGTTCAGCTTTTGCCCATAGGTCGGCACGATTTCCTTGAGCTTGGCTTGCCATTGCGGCGTCCGGATGCGGTCCTTGAAGGTCTTTTCCAGCACGGTCAGCATGATCGGCGCAGCGGTAGAAGCCCCTGGGGAAGCGCCAAGCAACGCGGCGATGCTGCCGTCCTGGGCGGCCACGACTTCTGTACCGAACTGCAAAACGCCACCGTGTACCGGGTCCTTCTTGATCACTTGGACGCGCTGGCCGGCCTGCAGCAACTGCCAGTCTTCGTTCCTGGCATTGGGGAAATACTCGCGCAGGGCGTTCATGCGGTCATCGAAGCTGAGCATCAATTGGCCCATCAGGTAAGTGCTCAGGTCGATGTTGTCGATGCCGGCATGCACCATCGGCAGCACGTTGTGGCTGGTCAACGACGCGAACATGTCCAGCAGCGAGCCGTGCTTGAGGTACTTGGTGGAGAAGGTCGCGAACGGGCCGAAAAGCAGTACTTGCTTGCCATCGATCATCCGCGTGTCCAGGTGCGGGACCGACATCGGCGGCGCGCCGACCGAGGCTTTGCCGTAAAGCTTGGCCTTGTGGCGGGCGACGATGTCCGGGTTGTCGGTCATCAGGAACTGGCCACCCACCGGGAAGCCGGCGTAGCCTTGCGCTTCGGGAATGCCCGATTTCTGCAGCAGTTTAAGCGCACCGCCACCGGCACCGATGAACACGAACTTGGCGTTGACGCGAGTCTGCTCCCCACCATTGGCCAAGTCGGCCACCAGAACATTCCAGGTGCCGTCATCGTTGCGCACGATGTCACGCACTTCGTGGCGCAGGTGCAGCTTGACGTTGGGGTTGCGCGCCATCGAGGCGAACAGCTGACGAGTGATCTCGCCAAAGTTCACGTCGGTGCCGATGGCCATCCGCGTGGCAGCCACTTTCTGCTCTGGGTCCCGGCCCTCCATCACCAGCGGCACCCATTTGCGGATCTGCTCGTGGTCCTCGGAAATTTCCATACCGCGGAACAGCGAACTGTGCTGCAGTGCGGCCACGCGCTTGTGCAGGAAGGCGACGTTCTCGTCGCCCCATACGAAGCTCATGTGCGGCACATTGTTGATGAACGACTTGGGGTTGCTCAGCACGCCCTGCTCGACCTGATAGGCCCAGAACTGCTTGGAGATCTCAAACTGCTCGTTGACACCGACGGCCTTGCTGATGTCGATACTGCCGTCCGTGCCCTCACTGGTGTAGTTCAGCTCGCAGAAGGCCGAATGCCCGGTACCGGCGTTGTTCCAGGCATTGGAGCTCTCTTCGGCGACCTGGTCCATGCGTTCGTAGACGTCGACCTTCCAGTTCGGCTCAAGCTCGGTGAGGTAGGTGCCGAGGCTGGCACTCATGATGCCGCCGCCGATCAGCAGGACATCGACGGACTTTTGCGGCGCCTCGGGTTTGGAGCAACCGATGACGCTCAGGCAGAGGAGCGTCAGCAGGATTTTCTTCATTGATGTGATCCAGTTGTTGTGTACACGCGCGCCGCTATGAGCAGGGAGCGTGCCAACAGGCCCTGGACCAGGCAACATGGGGTGAGGCGGTAGGTCGCATGGCGACAATCCGCCACAGGGCAGCGGTTTGCGCCAACCTGGGTGGCGGATTTCCCCCGGATGCTTCGCCGGTGAACCCGCGCCTGGCGCTTGCGCGTCAGGCGGTCAAGCGTGACGTCACCTCACCCAACTGCCCCGAGAGGCCATGCAAGCGCTGCCCGGCTCGTTCGGTGTGCTGCACGGCCTCCTGGTTCGCCGTGGCGATGCGGGTGATTTCGATCAGGTTGCACGAGATGTCTTCGGCCACGCTGGTCTGTTCCTCGGCCGCCGTGGCAATCTGCCGGTTCATGTCGCGAATCGCCTCCACCGACAGGGTAATGCGCTGCAGCATCTGCCCCGCCTGCTGGACCTGCTCGGCCCCCTCCTCGCTGCGCTGCCGACCGCTTTCGATGGCCTTCACCGCGTCCACCGCACCCGACTGCACCGCCTCTATGATCTGATGAATTTCCGCGATGGAAGCCGCCGTGCGCTGGGCCAGGCTGCGCACTTCGTCGGCAACCACCGCAAAACCACGCCCGGCCTCGCCAGCACGGGCCGCCTCTATGGCAGCGTTGAGCGCCAGCAGGTTGGTCTGTTCGGCGATGCCGCGAATCACCTCGAGTACCTTGCCAATGCGGGTGCTGTCGTTTTCCAGTTCGCGAATCACCGCAGCCGTACCGGCAATTTCACGGTTGACCACGGCGATGATGTCGATGGTCTGCTGCATCACCTGCTCGCCGGCCTGGGCGCTTTGGTCTGCTTCATCCGCCGCGCGTGCTGCCTCGGCAGCGTGGCGTGCCACTTCCTGGGCGGTAGCGGACATCTGGTGCATGGCCGTGGCCACCTGGTCGGTGCGCTGGAACTGGTCATGGGTCCCACGGGCCATGTCACTGGCGATGCTGCGCAATTGGCCGCTCGCACCTTCGAGCTCCTGGGCGTTGTCCTGCAAACGGCCGACGGTGTCGGCGAGGAAGTCACGCAGGGTATTGGCTGCCCGGGCCAGGCGACCGAGTTCATCCTCACGGCGGCTGTCCACCCGCGAGACAAAGCGGCCCTGACTCAGTTGCGCGACGTACTCGATCAGCTGGCCGATAGGCTTGATCAGGCTGCGATTGATCAACCAAAGACTAAGCAGGCCGACCAGCGCAGCCGACACCAACATGACCAACACACCCAACCACACTGTGCGCTCGGCGACGGCGCTGATGTGGGACGCCCGTTCGCGGGCATCGGCGCGCAGCTGTTCGACCAGCGCACTCATTTGCTCGCTGGCAGCGCGGTCGACCCCCTTCACCGCCTGGTCGCCCGCCACAGGGTCGCCGCCTGCGGCCAAGAACGCCTGACGCCCCTTTTCGTAGGCTACCCCCAACTGCCGGTGGCTCTCGCGCAACTGTTGCAAGGGCGCCTTGAGCTTGCCATCGGTGGTCTCGATCAATTGCCCGAGCAACTGTTGAACCTGCTGCTCACGCGTCTGGAACTGCTGCCAGTACCTGTCCAGATCAGCCGGCTGGCGACCACGCAGCAAGACGTTCTTCCACTCCTGCACCTGAATCTTGAACTGCAGATTGGCTTCGTCGATCAGTTGCGAAGCCCGTAACGGCCCATCCACCAGCCCGGCATAACCGCGCACGCTGGAAGACAGAAACTGAAAGCACACCAGGGCGATCAACAGCATCGCCGCCAGGCTACCGGCCAGCAGGGTGAGCATTTGTACTCTGAGGGATTTACGCAACATCGGGATCTCGGGAACCAGGAGGAAGAAAATGGCGTGCGCCGGCAGCGCAGATCAAGACATCCATGTCCTCGTTCGCAGACCAAAAAAAAGCTGCCATCGGTCGATAGCAGCCAGGTCGAGCACTTACGCAACAGCTGATCCAGATACTCTCAGGCAATTGCTACAGAAATGTTACATAGGGCCACGCACTAACGCGTATTGAACTGCAGCGAGGCCAATCGCGCGTAAAGTGGGCTTTGCTCGATCAGTTGGGCATGGCTGCCCACCGCTACCAAACGGCCCTTGTCGATCACCGCGATCCGGTCGGCGTGTTGCACCGTGGCCAGGCGGTGCGCAATCACCAGGGTGGTCCGACCGGCCATCAGGCTCGGCAGCGCTTGCTGGATCAAGTGCTCGCTCTGGGCATCGAGGGCGCTGGTGGCTTCGTCGAGCAACAGGATAGGCGCGTCTACCAACAGCGCTCGAGCGATGGCCAGGCGTTGGCGCTGCCCTCCCGAAAGGCCGGTCCCGCCCTCCCCCAGCATCGTCTGATAGCCCTGGGGTAACTGCCGGATGAACGCGTCGGCATGGGCGCCCCGCGCAGCCGCTTCCACCTCCTCCCAGGTCGCCTCGGGCCGACCGTATCGGATGTTGGCCTCGACGCTACCGCGAAACAGCGCGGGGCTCTGCGCAACCAAGGCGAATTGGCGACGTACGTCGGCCGGGTCCAGGTCTGTGATGGGTTGCCCGTCGAGCAGAATGCGCCCGCGCTGGGGGTCGTAGAAGCGCAGCAGCAGGTCGAACAGGGTCGACTTGCCGGCACCGGACGGTCCTACCAGCGCCACAGTCTGCCCCGGCTCTACCACCAGGCTCAGATCGTCGATGGCCGCCACCGAAGGCCGCGACGGGTAGGCAAACCCGACCTGTTGCAACTCGATCCTGCCAGACACCCGTGGGTACACCAATGTCGTCGGCACCGAGGGAGGCAGTATTGCACTGCGCGCTGCCAGCAACTCGTCGATACGTTCGGCCGCGCCTGCCGCGCGCTGCAACTCCCCGATCACCTCACTGAGGGTACCGAAGGCGCTGCCGACGATCAGGCTATAGAACACGAAGGCGGCCAGCTCACCGCCCGAGATACGCCCGGCGATGACATCCATGCCACCGACCCAGAGCATCACGCCAACGGCCCCCAGCACCAGCACGATGACCAGGGTGATAAGCCATGCGCGCTGGGCAATGCGCCGCCGCGCCACACCGAAAGCCGCCTCGACAGTACCGGCGAACAGCTCCCGGTCCCGCGACTGGTGGTTATAGGCCTGTACTGTCTTGATCTGCCCCAAGGTCTCCGCCACGTAACTGCCCACGTCCGCCACCCGATCCTGACTCTGACGCGACAGGCTGCGCACCCGCCTGCCAAACAACAGTATCGGTGCTAGCACCAGGGGCAAGGCGACCACCACGATGCTGGTGAGCTTGGGGTTGGTGACGAAGAGCAGTACCACACCTCCCACCACCATCAAGGCATTGCGCAGAAACATCGACAGCGATGAACCTATGACCGACTGGAGCAAGGTGGTGTCGGCAGTCAGACGCGACTGGATCTCGGAACTGCGGTTGTCTTCGAAAAAGCCGGGGTGCAGTCCCACCAGGTGATCGAACACCGCCCGCCGAATATCGGCCACGCAGCGTTCGCCGATCCATGACACCAGGTAAAACCGGCTGAAAGTGCCCACGGCCAGCGCCAGGACCAACACCAGGAACAGGCCGATGGTCTGGTTGAGCTGGTGGGGCGAGCGGGTCATGAAACCTTGGTCCACCAGCAAGCGAATGCCCTGGCCCATGGACAAGGTAATGCCTGCCGTGACCACCAGTGCCAGCACTGCCAGCAGGGCCTGGCGCCGATAAGGACGAATGAACTGCCAGGCGAGGCGCAGGGCCCGTCGCTGACGTGGTGAAACCGATTCGGGCATGGTGAGGTCCAGAGGAGACGGGAACCCTGAGACTACCATTCATCCGATAAGGGGGAACGGTTGCAGGCGAGCGCGGACCAATTCTGGGTAATGCAGTCCAATAGTGCGCACACCCTGGTGAGTATAGCTTTTCGTTCTAACCGGTCACTGGAGCTTTGAGGCGCTTTCTGTTGGACTGTCCCTGTCGTGACAACAGAACCAGAGCTGTCACAGGCCGGTCACGGCGCAGGGTTACCCTGAGCTTGAACCTGATGAGGAGACAGGAAAGATGAGTCTGCAGCGAAGCAGCGATAGCCAAAAGCCACAGAATCAACCACCGTCGAAGGTCTGCGGCTCGATCATCGACGCCCAAGGTCGCGAGGTGCCGATCACCGAGCAGATGATCCAGCAAGCGTGCAAAGACCTCGAAGACAGTCGGGTAGAAAAAGTGCGCAAGGGCTGAGCAATAGATTTCCGACAACCCGGCCCTTTGGCCGGGTTTTTCATGGGCGCCTGATGGGGTTTTGCGCTGGACTGCCCGGCCTGAACGCCGGCGAGCCGGCTCTTACAGGGCCGCGCAACCCAAGGCGCTGACCATCTGTGCCAGTTGCGGCGCCTCGCCCCGAATACGCACCGCCAGCCCTTCGATCTCACGCCGCGGTGGATAATGCTTGCGCAAGGCATCGAAGGCCGCCCGCTGCTGGGCCGGGTCATCGCTCAGGCTACGACGGAAGTCAGCATCGTCACGGCGTGGGTCATACACGGCGCGACACAGGGTCGCCAGGGACCAGGCCAGGTCGGCGCTGGCATCCAGTTCGATCTGCGCCAGCGGTGGCTTGGGCAACAAGTCTGCCAATTGCACCTGCTCGGGCTGACCGAGGAAACGGCACAGCGCCTGGTAGATCTGCGCCGTGCCACGCTGGCGACCATCCAGGCTATAGCCTGCGATATGTGGCGTGGCCAAGGTACACAAGTCAGCCAACTGCAGGTTTACCTGGGGTTCGCCCTCCCATACATCGAGCACGGCATGCACATCCTCGCGGTCCAGCAACAGCTCGCGCAGGGCATGGTTGTCCACCACAGGTCCGCGACTGGCATTGATCAGCCAGGCGCCAGCACGCAAACGCGCCAATTGCGCCTCGCCCAGCAAATGCCGGGTCGGGTGGTCGCCGCCATGCTGCAACGGGGTGTGCAGGCTGATGACATCACACTGCTCGAGCACCGTATCAAGGCTGACATAGTCGCCCCCTTCTACAGCCTGACGCAGCGGATCACAGACCAGCACCTTCCAACCCAGACCATGCAGTACCCGCACCAAGCGGCCGCCCACCTCACCTGCGCCCACCACGCCGTATACGCGCTCAGGCAGTGACACACCGTCGAGGTCGGCCAGGGTCAGGAGGCTACCCAGCACGTAATCCACCACGCCACGGGCGTTGCACCCAGGTGCGCTGCTCCAGCGGATGCCAGCCTCGGCAAAGTAGTCCAGGTCCAGGTGATCGGTGCCGATGGTGCAGGTGCCCACGAAACGGACACGGCTGCCTTCGAGCAGTTGCCGGTCGACCCGGGTCACCGAGCGCACCAGCAGTACGTCGGCATCCTTGACGCTGGCCGCGTCAAGGCTTCTGCCGGGGTAACGGCGGATCTCGCCGAAGCCTTCGAAGAAGGCATCGAGCAGCGGGATATTCTCGTCGGCAACTATCAGCATGGCGCTCTCCTGTGCGGGGAACGCAGTGTAGGCGCTACGCCCGGCTTGATCCAGCGCGGCTCAGTCGGTCTTCTTGCGGATCCAGTACAGGAAGGTACCGGCCTCTTCCTGCTGTTGCAGCAACTCATGACCCAGGAAGTTGCAGAACTTGGGGATATCACGGCGGGTCGAGGGGTCGGTGGCGATCACCTTGAGCAGGCCGCCAGCGGCCAGGTCGCGCACGTGCTGGTGCAGCATCATCACCGGCTCCGGGCAGTTCAGGCCAGTGGCATCGAGGATGGCGTCGGGGGTGAATTCAGTCATGTGGAACTCCGCAAATGATCGCTATTGTCGCGCATGCCAGGCTTCGGTCCAAGGGGCCGGCTGCCGGCCCCAAGCACTCAGCGTGGCTTCAAGTCGAGCCGGCGCAGGTGACATGTCACTTCCTCGCGGTCGTGATACAGCTGCTTACAGGCAATCGAAACCCTGACCTTGCGCGCCTTGAAGGTGGCTTCCATGCGATCCAGCAGACGCCGCACCTCGGCATAGCGTTGCTTCATCGGCAACTTGAGGTTGACCACCGCCTCGCGGCACAGCCCCTCGCCTAGCCAGGTTTCGATCAAGGCAGCGGTGCGCGCGGGCTTTTCGACGATGTCGCAGACCATCCAGTCCACCGTCTGCTTTGGCTGCCAGGTAAAGCCATCGGCCATCAGGTGCTGCACCAGACCAGTGTCCATCAAGCTCTCGGCCATGGGGCCGTTGTCGATCGCGGTGACCAGCATGCCCCGACGCACCAGCTGGTAGGTCCAACCACCAGGCGATGCGCCCAGGTCGACACCGGTCATGTCGTCACCCAGACGCTGCTCCCACTGCTCGCGGGGAATGAATTGGTGCCAGGCTTCCTCGAGCTTGAGGGTCGAACGGCTGGGTGCCTCGCGGGGGAACTTCAGCCGAGGGATACCCATGGCCCAGAGCGCGCTGTTGCTCGGTGGCGCCATGCCGACAAACACCCGCCTGCCGCTGATGAACGTCAGCAACAGACGCGGGCGATTGCTGTCTTCGACCAGGCGCCCGGCCTTTTCCAAGGCTTTGCGCAGCGGGACCTCGAACTTCCGGCAAAAGGTCGACAGCTCCTTGCCTTCGTTGCTGTCGAGCACCTCCAGCCATAGGCTGCCGAACTCCGGGTAAGCGCCGAGGTGCTCGAGCAACACGCTGATACGGTCGCTTTCCGGCAACTCGACGAAGTCACCACGGGCCCACTGGCGCGGGAAAATCAACTGAGCGAAGCGCAGTTCCCCCATCAACCGCTCGGCACCTTCGGCCTCGGCACAGACGAACTCGGCGCAGGCGCTCTGCGGCTTGCCCTTGGCATAACCGGCAACGCCAAGGCGGGCGGCGTGTTCACTGATTTCTGCGCACACCTCGCCCTCGAAACCGGGCCGGCAATGCATGAACAGGGTATTCATCTCTCACTCCACTTCGGCTGGCGCACAACCGGCGCCGGCAGGCCGGCGATGATAAAGGAAGATCGGAACCTGCGACATGCCCCGCCGGTCCAGAAGTGGGTCATGCATGACAAACAGGTCTAACCTGACCTTTCAGCCAGGCCCGTGACGTACGGGCCGATACAGAGCGGTGCCACTGGCAAATATCCATGATTGCCAGGCACCGGCGCAGAAGGAGTTGGCAATGCCCTCGCTCGATAGCCTGAAAACCCTCAAGACCCTGAAGGTAAACGACCATACCTACCACTACTACAGCCTCGCCGAAGCGTCCCGCCAGCTAGGCGACCTGCAACGCCTGCCGATGTCGCTGAAGGTGCTGCTGGAGAACTTGCTGCGCTGGGAAGACGGCAAGACCGTCACCGGCGATGACTTGCACGCCCTGGCCTCATGGCTAAAGGAGCGGCGTTCGGATCGCGAGATTCAATACCGCCCAGCCAGGGTACTGATGCAAGACTTCACCGGTGTACCGGCGGTGGTCGACCTGGCTGCCATGCGTGCAGCCGTGGCCAAGGCCGGCGGCGATCCGCAGCGGATCAACCCGTTGTCACCCGTGGACCTGGTGATCGACCACTCGGTGATGGTCGACCGCTATGCCTCGCCCCAGGCGTTCGCCGAGAACGTCGACATCGAGATGCAGCGCAACGGCGAGCGCTATGCATTCTTGCGCTGGGGCCAAAGTGCCTTTCACAACTTCCGGGTGGTGCCACCTGGAACGGGCATCTGCCACCAGGTCAATCTGGAGTACCTCGGTCGCACCGTTTGGACCCGTGAAGAAGACGGCCGCACCTACGCCTTCCCGGACACGCTGGTCGGCACTGACTCGCACACCACCATGATCAACGGCCTCGGCGTGCTTGGCTGGGGGGTGGGCGGGATCGAGGCAGAGGCCGCCATGCTGGGCCAGCCGGTGTCGATGCTGATTCCGGAAGTGGTCGGTTTCAAACTCACCGGCAAGTTACGTGAGGGCATCACCGCTACGGACCTGGTACTGACCGTGACACAGCTGCTGCGCAAGAAAGGTGTAGTGGGCAAGTTCGTCGAATTCTATGGCGATGGCCTGGCGGACCTGCCCCTGGCCGACCGGGCGACGCTGGCCAACATGGCTCCAGAGTACGGCGCGACCTGTGGTTTCTTCCCGGTAGACGACGTGACACTGGAGTATCTGCGCCTGTCCGGTCGTCCCAACGAAACGGTGCAGCTGGTCGAACAGTACTGCAAGGCGCAGGGCCTGTGGCGCCTGCCGGGTCAGGAACCGCTGTTCAGCGATACCCTGGCGCTCGATATGAACGACGTGGAGGCCAGCCTGGCTGGCCCGAAACGCCCTCAGGACCGCGTCGCCCTGGGCCAGGTGAAGCAGGCCTTCGACCACTTCATCGAACTGCAGCCCAAGCCACTGGCCAAGGAGATTGGCCGCCTGGAAAGCGAAGGTGGCGGCGGCGTGGCGGTAGGCAATGCCGATCAAGCTGGCGAAGTCGACTACCAGCATGATGGGCAAACCCACACCCTGCGCGACGGCGCGGTGGTGATCGCGGCCATCACCTCCTGCACCAACACCTCCAACCCCAGCGTGATGATGGCTGCTGGCCTGGTGGCTAAGAAGGCCGTGGAAAAGGGCCTGCAACGCAAGCCTTGGGTGAAGAGCTCCCTGGCGCCAGGCTCGAAAGTGGTCACCGACTACTTCAAGGCAGCCGGTTTGACACACTACCTTGATCAATTGGGTTTTGACCTGGTCGGTTATGGCTGCACCACCTGTATCGGCAACTCGGGGCCGTTGGACGAGGCGATCGAGAAGGCCATTGCCAACGCTGACCTCACGGTTGCCTCGGTGCTTTCAGGCAACCGCAACTTCGAAGGCCGGGTGCACCCGCTGGTGAAGACCAACTGGCTGGCATCGCCGCCGTTGGTGGTTGCCTATGCCCTTGCCGGCAGCGTGCGCCTGGACCTGACACGAGATGCCCTGGGCACCGGCAAGGATGGGCAGCCGGTGTACCTGCGCGATATCTGGCCGAGTCAGAAGGAGATTGCCGACGCCGTGGCCAAAGTCGACACCGGCATGTTCCACAAGGAGTATGCGGAGGTTTTCGCCGGTGACGCGCAGTGGCAAGCGATCGAGGTACCGCAGGCGGCCACCTACGTTTGGCAGGACGACTCGACGTACATCCAGCACCCGCCGTTCTTCGATGACATTGCCGGGCCATTGCCGCACATCGGTGATATCCATGGTGCGCGGATCCTGGCGTTGCTTGGCGACTCGGTGACCACTGATCACATCTCCCCCGCTGGCAACATCAAGGCCGACAGCCCGGCTGGGCGTTACCTGCGCGAGAAGGGTGTCGAGCCACGGGACTTCAACTCCTACGGTTCGCGTCGGGGGAACCATGAGGTGATGATGCGCGGCACCTTCGCCAACATTCGAATCCGCAACGAGATGCTGGGGGGTGAGGAAGGCGGCAATACGGTGCATGTGCCTTCGGGCGAGAAGCTGTCGATCTATGATGCGGCGATGCGTTACCAGGCTGAAGGAACGCCATTGGTGGTGGTGGCGGGCCTGGAATATGGTACGGGTTCGAGCCGTGACTGGGCGGCCAAAGGTACCAACTTGCTGGGTGTGAAGGCGGTGTTGGCGGAGAGTTTCGAACGTATCCACCGTTCCAATCTGGTTGGTATGGGGGTATTGCCATTGCAGTTCATGGCTGGGAACGATCGCAAGCAGTTGCGGCTGACGGGCCGGGAGATCATCGATATCGAGGGCCTTGAAAATGCATCTATTCGGCCGGGAATGCGTTTAACGTTGCGAATGACTCGTGAGGATGGGGAGCAGGAGAAGATCGAGGTGTTGTGCAGGATCGATACCTTGAATGAAGTGGAGTACTTCAAATCGGGCGGCATTCTGCATTATGTGCTGAGGCAATTGATTGCAAGTTGAGGACCATGAATCATTGCTTTTGCTTTTGCTTCCAGCGCGCGGTAGTTCAGGCGCCACCTCATGCGACTTCAGGAGGCCGAGCGCAGGGCTTGCGCAGGGAGGTGACGGGCATGGATGCCCGTCAAGCGCTGCGGCCCAGGAGGGGCCGTTCAGCGCGGTCCTCCCGGAGCAAGCCCGGAGCGAGGGAACCCCGGAGCGCAGCGCAGGGGCCGGATGATAGGAGCCAGACTTTTTTGGTTACTTTTTGGGGCGTCTGCCAAAAAGTGACCCGCTGTAAGAGCGGAAAGGTGATTGAGCGTCGCCTTGGCAAATGGATATGCTCATAAATCTAAATACCAAAACCTCAAACTTCAAACTTCAAAGCGAATACTTGGCGCTGGCATTCAAATAGCGTGAATATCCATTCGCCATGGAGGCGCTCATTCACCTTTTCGCCTTTACGGCGACCTACTTTTGCTCTTGGGCAAAAGTAGGCAAAAACCGCTGGCTCCTATCATCCGGCCCCTACGCTTCGCTTCGGGGTCCCCTCGCTACGGGCTTGCTCCCGGGAGGACCGCGCTGAACGGCCCCTCCTGGGCCGCAGCGCTTGACGGGCATCCATGCCCGTCACCTCCCTCCGCAAGCCCTACGCTCGGCCTACTGACGTCGCACTTTGCAGCGTCTGGGATATCGCGCATGAAAAGCAAAAGCGGAGCATGAAATACCAAATCCGAACAACAACAACAACAACAACAACAACAACAACAACAACAACAACAACAACAACAACAACAACAACAACAACAACAACAACAACAACAACAACAGAACCAGCCGCACATTCAATATTAAAACCATAAATGCGAGGCAAATTTTCTTTTGCTTCGCTTTGCTCTTACTTCTAGCGCGCGGTAGTTCAGGCGCCACCTCATGCGACTTCAGGAGGCCGAGCGCAGGGCTTGCGTAGGGAGGTGACGGGCATGGATGCCCGTCAAGCGCTGCGGCCCAGGAGGGGCCGTTCAGCGCGGTCCTCCCGGAGCAAGCCCGGAGCGAGGGAACCCCGGAGCGCAGCGCAGGGGCCGGATGATAGGAGCCAGACTTTTTTGGTTACTTTTTGGGGCGTCTGCCAAAAAGTGACCCGCTGTAAGAGCGGAAAGGTGATTGAGCGTCGCCTTGGCAAATGGATATGCTCACGCATCCAGAAACCAAAACCTCAAACTTCAAAGCACAGATTTAAGGGCGGCATTCAGATAGCGTGAATATCCATTCGCCATGGAGGCGCTCATTCACCTTTTCGCCTTTACGGCGACCTACTTTTGCTCTTGGGCAAAAGTAGGCAAAAACCGCTGGCTCCTATCATCCGGCCCCTACGCTGCGCTTCGGGGTTCCCTCGCTACGGGCTTGCTCCCGGGAGGACCGCGCTGAACGGCCCCTCCTGGGCCGCAGCGCTTGACGGGCATCCATGCCCGTCACCTCCCTCCGCAAGCCCTACGCTCGGCCTACTGACGTCGCAATTTGCAGCGTCTGGGATATCGCGCATTAAAAGCAAAAGCGGAGCATGAAATACCAAATCCGAACAACAACAACAACAACAACAACAACAACAACTGAACCAGCCGCACATTCAATATTAAAACCATAAATGCGAGGCAAATTTTCTTTTGCTTCGCTTTGCTCTTGCTTCTAGCTCGCAGTAGTTCAGACGCCACCTGATGCGACTGCGCAGGGAGGTGACGGGCATGAATGCCCGTCAAACGCTGCGGCCCAGGAGGGGCCGTTCAGCGCGGCCCTCCCGGAGCAAGCCCTACGCTCGACCTACCGACGTCGCAAGTAGCGGCGCCTGGACAACCGCGTACTGGAAACCAGAACACAGCAAAAGCAAAAGAAAGCAAAAGCGCAGCATGCATCGCGCGATGGCTCTTTGATGGCCAATCGGTCATGATAGACGCCAAGCGTCACAAAATGGTCATAAAGTTCCGAGTAAAGGCAGCATCTTCCCTGAAAACCTAGGATTCCCTAATGCAGCCCCACCTCACAATCCTTGCGCCAGATCAACCATAATTAAATATTCATTCAATAAAACCAGTGGCTTGCCGATATCTGTGGAAAGCCTTGCGGATTACTCAGCCCATGCGTAACAACCAGCCGATTACCCAGAGAGAACGGACTTTCCCTGCCCAACAGCGGTTGATCTCCACCACCAATGCCAAAGGTGTGATCACCTACTGTAACGATGCATTCATCGAGATCAGCGGGTTCTCCCGCGAAGAACTGACCGGTGCCCCGCACAACCTGGTGCGCCACCCCGACGTTCCGTCGGCGGTGTTCTCGCATATGTGGCAGACCCTGAAGCAGGGCCTGCCCTGGATGGGCATCGTCAAGAACCGCTGCAAATCGGGCGACCACTACTGGGTCAATGCCTACGTCACCCCCATTTTCGAAAACAACCAAGTCATCGGCTTCGAGTCGGTCCGCGTCAAACCTACTGCCGAGCAGATCCGCCGCGCCGAAGCCCTCTACCAACGCATCAACCAAGGCAAGAGCGCCATCCCGCGCCGCGACACATGGCTGCCGGTGGTGCAGGACTGGCTGCCGTTCATTCTCGTCAGCCAGATCGGCTTCCTCATCGGCAACTGGCTCGGCCATTCCTGGGGCTTTGCCCTGGCCGCCGGCCTGTCGGTACCGCTGGGCCTGCTTGGCCTGACCTGGCAGCAACGCGGCCTCAAACGCCTGCTGCGCCTGGCCGAGCAGACCACCTCCGACCCGCTGATCGCGCAGATGTTCACCGACAGCCGCGGCGTACAGGCACGCCTGGAAATGGCGATGCTCAGCCAGGATGCGCGGATGAAGACCTGCCTGACACGTCTGCAGGACAGTGCCGAACACCTCAGCGAGCAAGCGCGCCAGTCCGATGCCCTGGCCCACAAGAGCTCCTCGGGGCTGGAGCGTCAGCGGGTGGAAACCGAACAGGTCGCCGCCGCCGTCAATCAGATGGCCAGCACCACTCAGGAAGTGGCCAACCACGTCCAACGCACTGCCGACGCCACCCAGGAAGCCAACCGCCTGACCAGCCAGGGTCGCCAGATCGCCGGTGAAACCCGCGAAGCCATCGAACGACTCTCCACAGCCGTGGGCGAAACCGGTCAGACCGTGACGCAACTGGCCAAGGACAGCGATGAAATCGGTGGTGTGGTAGACGTGATCAAAGGCATCGCCGACCAGACCAACCTGCTGGCACTGAACGCCGCCATCGAAGCCGCCCGCGCCGGTGAAATGGGCCGTGGTTTCGCGGTGGTCGCCGACGAGGTCCGCCAACTGGCCCAGCGTACCGCCGAGTCGACCGGACAAATCCACACCCTGATCGCCAAGCTGCAACAAACCGCCAGCAACGCTGTACTCACCATGGAAACCGGTCACCGCCAGGCCCAGGAAGGTGTCGAGCGGGTCATGCAGGCCGACCAGGCGCTGATTGGAATCAGCGAAGCGGTAGCCAATATCACCGACATGGCCACCCAGATCGCGGCGGCCACCGAAGAACAGACCGCCGTGGCCGACGAGATCAGCCGCAACATCAGCACCATCGCCGAGCTGGCCGACCAGACCGCCGAACAGGCGCAACACTCGGCACTGCTCAGCGAAGAGCTGACCTCCACTGCCGGCACGCAGTATTCGCTGGTGGAGCGCTTCAACCGATAAGCTTGCTCGCTCCTGCAGGCGTCGCGCACCGCCTGTAGGAACCGGCTTGCCAGCAATGGGACCGGCAAGACAACAGCAATCGGGTGCTCCTGCGAGGAGCCCGCATGAACACCGGGCCGCATAGCGGCCCGGCTTCACCAATCCAGCGTCAAACCACTCTCGAAGTACCGCTGCTCCCCCGTCAACGGATCCTCGAAACGCAAACTCTGCGCCAGCAACTTCAACGGTCGCTGGTAATCGTCTTCTTCCTTGAGCAAAACCGGGTAGAACGGGTCGTTGCAGATCCCTGCCCCGAGCGCCGCCATATGAACACGTAATTGATGAGTCTTGCCGGTTACCGGCGACAGCCCGTAGCGCCAAAGCTCGCCTCGCTTTTCCAGCACCTCGGCCAAGGTCTCGCTATTGCTCTGGCCCTCGACCTCGTGCATGCGGAAGAATGGCTCACCATGTACCAGGCGGCTTCGGTGCACCAAAGGGAATGCATGCTGTGGCATCGCCGCAGCAATGGCCTGGTAGCGCTTGTCGATGCGCCGCTCGGGAAACAGCCGCTGGTAGGCGCTGCGGGTCTGAGGGTTGGCGGAGAACAACACCAGGCCCGCGGTGTGCCGGTCGATCCGGTGCAGCGGCACCAGGTGGGGATTGTCCAGGCGGCGGATCAGGCGGCGCAGCAAGGTCTGTTCGACGTATTCCCCGGTCGGCGTCACCGGCAGGAAATGCGGCTTGTCAGCCACCACCAGGTGCTCATCCATGTGAACAATGGTTTCCTGCACCGGGATCGGCCGTTCATTGGGCACTTCGCGAAAATAGTGCAGGCGCATGCCCCGCCTATATGGCAGGTGAGCTGCAATAGGCTGGCCTTCGGCATCGAGCACACGACCACGGGCAAAACGGTCAAGCCACTGGTCGCGACTGATGGCGCTGAAGTGGTCGCAAAGACAATCCAGAACCGTCGCCCAGTTACCAGGTGGCAGGCAGACGGTGCTGGCCTGCTGGCGAGCGGGGTCGAACGGTGTGGTCATGGCAAAGCTCTGGGCGATCAGGACCGCGCATTATCCCCCAAGCCCGACAGCTCAACCAGCCCGCCCTACTCCATCGCTACGCTCTTTCAACCAACGCAACACCTCCACCGCCTCCCAGCGTCCAGGGTCGTAGAGCGCATAGACCAGACCCTGATAACCCACGACATCGAGCGCCCGGTGGTAGCCGGCCCGTTGGAACAAGGCCTCGATCTCGGCAAAGCAGGTGTTGAAATGCACCTTGCCAAATGGGGTGCGGTCGTCCGTCACCAGGCCTTCAAGACGCAGTTCGACCACGGCGTCGCATACCCGGTCTGGCGACATGCGGTTGACGCTGTACTTGAGTTGCTCGACGTTGAGCATGAGTTCACCCTGATACTGTATTTATATACAGCATACGGAGAGCTTCACTATTCCGTCAATTCAGGCTGCCCTCGCACAGGTCAGCCAAGAAAGGTCACCACCTGCTCGGCATCGAATGGCCAGCGCAACTCGGCGCCGTTGTCGCATCGCCGCAACACCGGAATGATCAGGCTGTATCGCTCGAAGAACGCTTCGTCTTCGGCGATATCGACCAGCTCCACCAGCAGGCCGTGCTCGACGAAAGGCATCAGCACGGCCTCGGCCACTTCGCATAGATGGCAACCGAGGGTGCCGAACAGTTGGCATTCAGGCAGCATGGGCAGGTCCGGTCAGAGAATGGGAGAGCCTCTATTCTAGGTCGGTCCCGCCCTATGCGCATCTGACTCGGCTCAATCCTGGCTGGTGGCACCGATGCGGTGCAGCGACAGGTCGGCACCCTGGAACTCCTGCTCGTGGCTCAAACGCAGTCCATGCAGCGCACGGAGGGTTCCATACACCGCGAAACCGCCCACCAACGCCACCACCACACCAGCCAGGCTGCCCAAAAGCTGGCTGATCAGGCTGACCCCGCCCATGCCGCCCAACGCGACCTGGCCGAAGATGCCACAGGCGATTCCGCCCCAAACCCCGCACAAGCCGTGCAGAGGCCAGACACCCAGCACATCGTCGATCTTCCAGCGGTTCTGTGCAGCGGTGAAGCTCCAGACGAACAGCACGCCAGCCACCAGCCCGGTGGCCAGAGCGCCAATCGGGTGCATCAGGTCCGAACCTGCGCACACGGCCACCAGGCCTGCCAATGGGCCGTTATGCAGGAAGCCAGGGTCATTGCGCCCGGCCAGCAGGGCCGCCAGCGTTCCCCCGACCATGGCCATCAACGAGTTGATCGCCACCAGGCCGCTCACCCCCTGCAGGGTCTGGGCACTCATGACGTTGAAGCCGAACCAGCCGATGATCAGAATCCACGAACCCAGCGCCAGGAATGGAATGCTCGAAGGCGCGAACGCCACCAGACGGCCCTCCCGATAGCGCCCACGCCGCGCGCCCAGCAGCACCACTGCCGCCAGGGCCAGCCAGCCGCCCATGGCGTGCACCACCACCGAGCCCGCGAAGTCATGGAAAGGCGCACCGAAGGTAGCCTGCAGCCATGCCTGCACACCCAGGTTGCCGTTCCATGCCAGGCCTTCGAAGAACGGGTAGATGAACGCAACGATCAATGCGGTTGCGCACAGCTGCGGGGCGAATCGCGCCCGCTCGGCGATACCGCCGGAGATGATGGCCGGGATGGCCGCGGCGAAGGTCAGCAGAAAGAAGCACTTGACCAGTGCATAGCCGTGGTCGGCCGCCAGCTGCGCCGCCGGGTGCAGGAAGCTTACCCCATAGGCGATCCAGTAACCGATGAAGAAGTACACCAAGGCCGATATGGCGAAGTCGCTGAGGATCTTCGACAATGCGTTGACCTGATTCTTGTGTCGCACGGTCCCCACTTCCAGAAAAGCGAAGCCAGCGTGCATGGCCAGTACTAGAATGGCCCCCATGAGGATGAAAAGCGTATTGGAGCCATGGACCAGGGAGTCCATCGCGCTGTGCATGTTTTCCATGACGTAGGCAGACCTGCTGAAAAAAGCACCAGGACAGTTCAAGAACCTGCATCCGTGCACCTAATCGGTGCTAGCCCCCTGCCCTGTTTCAGTGACCCGGCTGGAGCCTGCGTGGTTTTTTCTTGGGTTTGTCGAGGATTGGGTTAAGGTTTGTTGGTATCCGCCGGGGTGTCGCCCTGAATCGGCGCAACGGTCCATGCCATCGCCCCATGACGTGGCAAAACACTTAGCAAGGCCCATACCAGCGTTGGCAGTGAACCTTTGCCACGCCGCGTTACTCGAAATTTTCACCAACACTCAAGGGAGAGCCCCATGGCCAGCAAATCGGCAAAGAATGCACAAGAGATATTGATGGCTGACTTCCAGGCACTGGTGCGAGACACCGAGAAGCTGCTTGCCGACACCGCCAACCTGGCAGGCGACCAGGCCGACGAACTGCGCGAGCAGATCCACGAGCGCCTGACCCAGGCCCGCGAAACGCTGCAACTGACCCAGGACTCAGTGCGCGAACGCGGCCAGGCCGCCCTGGGTGCCGCCGAGCAGTATGTGCAGGAAAAGCCCTGGCACGCGATCGGTATCGCTGCGGGCGTTGGCCTGCTGATCGGCCTGTTGGCCAATCGGCGCTGAGGAGTCCCCATGGAGAACGACGCCAACGGCGCCGGCGTTTCGGGCAAACGCCTGAGTGCGGCCCTGCTCGGGCTGTTGCACAGCCATATCGAACTGTTCGGCATCGAACTGCAGGAGCAGAAAGCCCGCACCCTGAGCCTGCTGTTGTTCGCGGGTCTGGCACTGGTCTTCGCTTTGCTGTTGCTGACAGCCTTGTCCGGACTGTTGCTGGTACTGCTGTGGGACAGCTATCGACTGGCCGGCATCATTGGCCTGTGCGTGTTCTACAGCCTGGCCGCGCTGTATTGCGGCTTGCGCCTCAAGGCCGCGGTATTCGACGAATCGTCGCCCTTCAACGCCACGCTTGAAGAGTTGGCCAAGGACCGGGAGCGCCTACTGCCATGAGCCTGCCGGAATTGCCAAATACTCGAAACCCAAGGGAACTGCGCAAGGCACTGTTGCGCCTGCGCCTGGAAATGCACCGTCAGGAAATTCGCCACGAGTCGGCGCAACTGCTCGAACCACTCAGACGCGTGCGCGGCATGGGTAATTCGCTGCAGGACGGCCTGGGCATCAAGCATGCGCCATTGTGGGGGCTCGGCGCTGTGGTAGCGATGGGTTTCCTCACAGGCAAAGGCATGCGCAGCGGCAACCTGGCCCGTCTGGTGCGGCTGGGGGGTAGCTTGCTGCCACTGATTCGCCTGTTCATGCAGAATCGGCGCCCCTGAGGGGAATGATCAGCGGCTGGCGCTTGCACCGCCAGCCGCGACACGGGAAGCTATGGCCATCGACCGACAGGAGATCGAGCCTTGGACTGGCAAACCCTGCTGACCCGTGAACGCCTGGGCAAAGCCCTGTACAGCCCCGAAGAACTCGGCCGCAGCCCCTTCCACAAAGACCACGACCGGATCATCTTCTCGGGCGCCTTTCGCCGCCTGGGACGCAAGACCCAGGTACACCCAGTCTCCAGCAACGACCATATCCATACCCGCCTGACCCATTCCCTGGAGGTCAGCTGCGTCGGCCGTTCGCTGGGCATGCGGGTTGGCGAAACCCTGCGCGACAGCTTGCCGGACTGGTGCGCCCCCAGCGACCTGGGCATGATCGTACAGTCCGCCTGCCTGGCCCACGATATCGGCAACCCGCCGTTCGGCCATTCAGGCGAGGACGCTATTCGTCACTGGTTCCAGCAGGCCGCGGATCGTGGCTGGCTGGACGACATGAACGATGACGAAAGGGCCGACTTCCTCAATTTCGAGGGCAACGCCCAGGGTTTCCGTGTGCTCACGCAGTTGGAGTACCACCAGTTCGATGGCGGTACCCGACTGACCTACGCCACGCTGGGCACCTACCTCAAATACCCTTGGAGCGCCCGCCACGCGGATGCCTTGGGCTACAAGAAGCATAAATTCGGGTGCTACCAGAGCGAATTGCCGCTGTTGGAGCAGATCGCCCGCAAACTGGGCCTGCCACTGCTCGAGCACCAACGCTGGGCGCGTCACCCGCTGGTGTACCTGATGGAGGCGGCCGACGACATCTGCTACGCGCTGATCGACCTGGAAGACGGTCTGGAAATGGAGTTGCTCCAGTACGCGGAGGTCGAAGCGCTGCTGCTCGACCTGGTTGGCGACGACCTGCCCGAAACCTACCGCCAACTCGGCCCCTCGGACTCCCGGCGACGAAAGCTGGCCATCCTGCGCGGCAAGGCCATCGAGCACCTGACCAACGCAGCCGCCCGCGCCTTCGTCGAGCAGCAACAGGCGCTGTTGGCCGGCCGTCTGCCAGGGGATCTGGTGGAGCACATGCATGGCCCGGCCAAGCGCTGCGTTCTGCAGGCCAAGGACATGGCGCGTAACAAGATCTTCCAGGACAAACGCAAGACCCTGCACGAGATCGGCGCCTACACCACGCTGGAAATCCTGCTCAACACCTTCTGCGGAGCTGCTCTGGAACAACATGGCGGCCGCTCACCGTCGTTCAAGAGCCGCCGGGTGCTCGACCTGATCGGCAACAATGCGCCCGACCCACACGGTTCACTGCACAATGCCTTCCTGCGCATGATCGATTTCATCGCCGGCATGACCGACAGCTATGCCAGCGAAATGGCACGGGAAATGACAGGTCGTTCCAGCCCGGTATGAGTACCTGTCACGTGGCGCGGCGGCTGCCCGCGCCACCCTTTTTGAAAGAAAACTCCTACATACCGCCGAGCAAGGCTAAACACGGCTTGTTTTTAGCAAATATAAAGTTACTAAATCAGTCAAATGAATAACAACACGTGGCATTTTCGTAGTCTTATTTGTTTTTTCTTGTAAGCGATTTCCCATATATCGCTAACAGTCGTTCCTCGCATGCCCGCTGACTTCCAACTGAGTTAAGGTGCACCTGCCTTCGCCACTAATCCGCAGGAAGTTGAACATGCAATCCGTATTCATTGTCGATGACCACCCCGTTATCCGCCTGGCTGTACGCATGCTGCTGGAGAACCAGAACTACAAGATCGTCGGCGAATCGGACAACGGTGTCGATGCCATGCAGAGGATCCGCGACGCCCTCCCCGACCTGGTGATTCTCGACATCAGCATCCCCATGCTCGATGGCCTGGAAATGCTGTCACGCCTCCAGAACATGGCCTTGCCATTGAAAGTGCTGGTACTCACCGCCCAGTCCCCGGCCTTGTTCGCGGTGCGCTGCATGCATTCGGGGGCGGCCGGTTATGTGTGCAAGCAGGAAGACCTCAGCGAACTGCTGAGCGCCATCAAGGCTGTACTTGCTGGATACAATTATTTCCCCAGCCAGGCAATGAATTATTCCCAGGAAGCGTCGGACGTCGATTTAAAACTTTTCCGACAGGTTAATGACCGCGAACTTATGGTGCTGCAACTATTTGCCCAAGGCAGAAGCAACAAGGAGATTGCCCAGGGCATGTTCCTGAGCAACAAAACCGTCAGCACCTACAAGAAACGACTGATGCAAAAGCTCAAGGTCAATACACTGGTCGACCTGATAGACATGGCCAAACGCAACGCATTGGTCTGAGGCCTGGCATGGCACGCTACGTTGTCTGCATGTTCCTTGGCTTGATCATGATGAGTGCGGCCCAGGCGACACACCATGAAGCCACCGCCTATGCGTTGCTGCCCCGCTCCGGTACGACCGCGACCTATCCGCAACTGACGCCCGAGCAGCAGCAATGGCTGGAGAATCGTCGCGAACTGGTGCTGGGCACCTCGGCACCGGACTACCCTCCGTTCGACATCACCAGCGGTGGCCGCGACTACCAGGGCCTCACCGCTGAATACGCCAACCTGATCGGCAAAGCCCTGAAGCTGCCAATACGGGTTTTGCGCTACCCTCACCGACAAGCAGCGGTCGAGGCCCTGAAACGGGGTGAAATCGACCTGCTCGGCAGCGCCAACAGCTACGAAGCACAAACCGACGGCTTGGTGCTGTCCCGCCCCTATGCCATCGACCAACCGGTGCTGGTCACACGCGAATATGAAAAACGTGCGGTGGACCGTGACCTCGATGGGCTGCGCCTGGGCATGCTGTATCATTACCAGCCCGAGCGAAAAGTCCATGACACCTACCCCAAGGCCGAGCTGCTGGCCTTCGGCTCATCATCCCAGGCCCTTGCCGCCGTAGCCTTTGGCCAAGCCGACGTGTTCATCGGAGACACGATCTCCACCCACTACCAGCTCAATCGCGGCCACCTGCCACGCCTACGCATGGCCAGCTTCAGCCAGCACGAGGCGGTTGGCTTCGGCTTCGCCATGCGCCAGGACGATACCACCCTCAGGGAACTGGTGAACGCCACCCTCGATATCCAGCCCAGCGTCGTGCGCACCAGTATCTTCAAACGCTGGAGCGCGGGCAGCGATACGCTGCTGACCGATCGCCAACTGCAACTGACGGCCGCCGAGGAAAAATGGCGGCAGACCCATCCGACAGTGCGGGTAGCCATCGACGAGACGGCAGCGCCGGTCTCGTTCTTCGATGGTGTCGGCCATTTTCGCGGGATCAGCGCCGACCTGCTGGAGCTGGTTCGCCTGCGTACTGGCCTGCGCTTCGAGGTGCAGCGCGCCAGCGGTATCGCCGACATGATCACCCGGCTCAAGGATGGCCGGGTCGACATGATCGCCGCGTTCGCCACCGACGGCGCCGATGGCGCCGCCTTGCGCCTCAGTCGCCCGTACCTTGAAAGTGCCTACGTACTGGTTACCCGTGCCAACGAGCAACCACTGGATACCCTGGAGCAACTCCAAGGCCATCGCATCGCAATTACCCGCTACAGCGCCATGGACGAGATGCTTTCCAGGCGCTATCCCCTGATTGGCTGGATCGAAACCGAAAGCGCCTTCTATTCCATGGCCTTGTTGCGCAGCGGGGCCGTCGACGCCGTCATCACCACCTTGCTCGACGCCAACCACGCAGTGTCCGGCAACCCCGACCTGATCATCCGCAGCTCGATCGACAGCGAGCCTGCCAGCTTCGCCATGGCCATGCCGAGTGCGTCGAGCGAGCTCGCTTCGATTCTCGACAAAGCCCTGATGAGCATCTCGCCGGAGGAACTGGGGGTCATCAACAACCGCTGGCGCGGCTACAGCGTCCATGAGGACAACACCTGGCAGGGTTTTCTGCGCCTGGCGGTGCAGGTCCTGCTGGGAACCGGCCTGCTACTGCTGCTGGCGCTGCTTTGGAATGCGCGCCTGCGGCGCCAGATCAAACAGCGCCAACTCGCCGAGCGCGCCCTGAACGATCAACTGGCGTTCATGCGTGCCCTGATCAACGGCACTCCACATCCGATGTACGTGCGAGATCGCGAGGGGTGCCTGCAAAGCTGCAACGACAGCTACCTGGAGGCCGTCCAGGCCAGCGCCGAAGACGTCATTGGCAAGCGCCTGGAAGACAGCCTGAACGGCGATCCTGAACATACACGGCAGATCCAGGCCGACTACCACCGTGTGATGAGCATCGGTACCCCATTGATCCTCGATCGGCCGCTGCGGGTCAAGGGCCAGGAGATGACCATCTACCACTGGATTCTGCCGTACCGGGATTCCATGGGCGAAGTCAAGGGGATCATCGGCGGCTGGATCGACATCAGCGAGCGGCGCAAGCTGGTCCAGCAGTTACGCCAGGCCAAGCAGCAGGCCGATGATGCCAACCGTGCCAAAAGCACCTTCCTGGCAACCATCAGCCATGAGATCCGTACGCCAATGAACGCGGTCATCGGCATGCTGGAGCTGGCGGTCAAACGGGCGAACCGAGGGCAGGTGGACCGCTCGGCACTGGAAGTCGCCTACCTTTCGGCCAAGGACCTGCTGGGCTTGATCGGCGATATCCTGGACATCGTTCGGATCGAGTCGGGCCACCTTTCACTGGCGCCGGAGCCTGTAAACCTCGCTGCACTGATCGAATCGGTAGGACGCGTGTTCGACGGCCAGGCCCGCCAGAAAAACCTGTCACTGGAGGTTCTGATCGCCCCTGGCGCCCGCTGCCATGCGTTACTCGACCCGCTGCGTTTCAAACAGGTGCTGTCGAACCTGACCAGCAATGCCATCAAGTTCACCGAGCATGGCCAGGTGCGCATCAGTGTGGACGTGCAGGATGATGACGGCACCGGCCTGGGCCTACTGGATCTCGAGGTGCGTGACAGCGGCATCGGTATACAGGCCGATGATCTGCACCGATTGTTCAGCCCGTTCGTCCAGGCCAACCCTCACAGTCAAGGCGCCCGGGCCGGTACCGGACTCGGACTGGCCATCTGCCGGAACCTGTGCGAGATGATGGGCGGCAAGCTGACCATCAAGAGCCTTGAGGGCGTTGGCACCCAGGTGCGCCTGGTCATGCCGCTGCAGCGGGTGGGCCCACCGTCGCGCGCCGTGCCGGCGAACGACGCCGTGCAAACCCCCGACCCAAGGCTGAATATCCTGGTCATCGACGACCACCCGGCCAACCTGCTGTTGATGGAACAGCAGCTGAGTTACCTGGGCCTTAGCCAGTCGAGCGCCAACAATGGTCCCGAGGGCCTGGAAAAATGGCGTGAGGGCAATTTCGATGCGCTGGTCCTCGACTGCAACATGCCTCACATGAATGGCTACCAACTGGCGACAGCGGTACGTGCCGAAGAACAACGCAGTGGACGAGCGCGTTGCGTAATTCTGGGCTACACCGCCAACGCGCAGCCTGAGGTGACACAGAAATGCCTGAACGCCGGCATGGACGACTGCCTGCTCAAGCCCATCAGCCTGGGCACCCTAAGCAAATACCTGGCCGATATCAAACCGCGTCAACCAGCCAGCGCCGCCAAGCGTCACCCCTTCTGTCTCGAAGGCCTGGGCACGATCGTAGGCAATGACCCAAGCGCCCGCACTCGGTTCCTGACCACGTTGCTCGAGAGCTTGCGGCAAGACCTGACGGTGTTGATGCAAATGGACCCCGTTGAAGACGCCTTGGAGATTTCCGACCAGGCGCACAAGATCCTCAGCGCAGCGCGCATGCTCGAAGCACAGCGCTTGATGGCGGCCTGCGAGGCCCTTGAAGAGACCGCCCTGCCGACTTCGATGGTGAAGACCCGGCGACAGGCGTTGGCTCGGCACATGCGCCGAGTTGAAAAAGCCCTGGCCAGGCACCTGAGTGGGCCTGCCAGGGCTCAGTGAAGCGGTCCGTCAGCGGGACGGCCGCTCAGCTGTGGATCAGGAAGCCGGGTTGATCGGCTTGTCCGGATACCAGGCGTCCAGCAGCGGGCTGACTTCGATCTTGGTCAGTTCGCTGCGGCCCTTGAGCCAGCTCTCGACGGTGGCGCGCTGTTCTTCGCTGACCGAGCCACGCTTGGCCAGGCAGACCAGGCCGAAGTCATCGCCGCCAACATAGTCCAGGCCGTTGGCGTCCATGGCTTCTGCCAGGAAGGCATCGAGGAAGGCATCGATGGCTTCGTCGGACAGGTCTTCCTTGAAATCCAGGTTCAGTTCGAAACCCAGCTCCTGGAATTCATCCACGCACAGCTTCTTGCGCAGACGACGGGAACGGTTGGTGGCCATGAAACAATCCTCTTGAGTAATAACGCGCGGCACTTTACCAGTTTCCACGCGCCAGCGGCGCTTTTCCGTTGAACCGTAGCCCATGTAGATCGCGCTTGGGGCATAATGCGCACTCGTATGTCGTCCTGGGGCCATCATCTTTTACAGCCCCGCTATCATTCCCCTCGTGCGCAGGGTACTTATCGAACATGATCAAAACGCTCCGTCCCCTTGTTCTCGCCGGCCTGCTTCTGCCTCTGGCACTGCCCAGCCAGGCCGCAGCCGTCAACACCACCCTACCTCCCAAGGTCCAGCAGGCCCTCAAAGCCAACAAACTGCAGGACTCGGCACTGTCGCTGGTCATGCTGCCACTGGATGGGCCCGGTACCCCAACCGTGTTCAATGCCGATGTTTCGGTGAACCCGGCTTCGACCATGAAACTGGTCACCACCTATGCCGCCCTGGAGCTGCTTGGGCCGACCTATCAGTGGAAGACCGAATTCTTCACCGATGGCACGCTGAGCAATGGCGTGCTCAACGGCAATCTGTACCTCAAGGGCGGCGGCGACCCCAAGCTGAACATGGAAAAACTGTGGTTGCTGATGCGTGACTTGCGCGCCAACGGCGTGCGCACGGTTACCGGCGACCTGGTGCTGGACCGCAGCCACTTCGTCCAGCCGAACCTGCCACAGTTCGATGATGACGGCGGTGACGTCAACAAACCCTTCCTGGTCAAACCCGATTCGCTGCTGGTCAACCTCAAGGCCCTGCGGTTCGTCGCCCGCAACGATGGCGGCAAGGTGACCGTCGCGGTCGAGCCGCCGATTGCCAACATCCGTATCGACAACCAGGTCAAGGCGGTGGCCTCCAAACAGTGCAGCGGCGATGTGCGCTACAACCCGGTAGCCCAGCCCGACGGCCTGAGCGTGGTGGTCAGCGGCCAACTCGGCGACGGCTGCAACTCGCAAACCTACCTGTCCCTGCTCGATCACCCGACCTACGCGGCCGGCGCCGTGCGGGCGATCTGGAACGAGCTGGGCGGCAGCATCCAGGGCCGCGACCGCGTCGAAAACGTACCCAAGAGCGCGCGTCTGCTGGCCCGGGCGTTCTCCCCCGACCTGGTGGAAGTGATCCGCGACATCAACAAGTACAGCAATAACACCATGGCCCAGCAGTTGTTCCTGAGCATCGGCGCACAGTTCCGTACCGATGCCGACGGTGACGATGCCCGCGCAGCCCAACGCGTGGTCCGCCAGTGGCTGGCGAAAAAAGGCATCACCGCGCCGCATCTGGTCATGGAGAACGGCTCTGGTCTGTCCCGTGCCGAACGCGTGAGCACCCGCGAGATGGCGGCCTTGCTTCAGGCCGCCTGGAAAAGCCCCTACTCCGCCGAATTCATCAGTTCGATGCCGCTGGTGGGTATGGACGGCACGATGCGCAAGCGCCTGAAACGCACGGCGATGACCGGCGAGGCCCACATCAAGACCGGTACGCTGAACACCGTACGTGCCATTGCCGGCTTCAGCCGCGACAGCAACGGCCATACCTGGGCGGTGGCGGCGATCCTCAACGATCCAAAGCCATGGGGTGCTTCGCAGGTGCTGGACCAGGTTCTGCTGGACCTGTATCGCCAGCCCAAGCTCGCCAACAGCACGGCATCCACCGCTCAGTGACCATCGGCGCTCCTGCATGGACCGTGCAGGAGCACCTAGACGCTCGCGCTTTGCCTGTGAGAGCGGGTTTACCCACGAATCAGGCAACCCGGTGGATGACACGGGCTTAGCCCGTGTTCGCGGGTAAACCCGCTCCTACAAGAAGGCGCCGCAGCAAGCAGCGGCGCTCATGGCAGCTCCGTCTCGACCCGGTCCCTCCCGGCCTGTTTGGCCGCATACACCCCGGCATCCGCCCGCAACAACAACGCATCGGCCGCCTCGCCTGAACGCCATCCGGCAATCCCGAAACTCGCAGTCACCCTGCCGACACCGTCCACCGGCACATTGCGTACCCCCTGCCACAGTTCAAGCGCCAAACGGTAGGCCTGGTCGGCGTTGCTTCCCGGGCACAGCACCATGAACTCCTCGCCACCCAGACGACAAAACACATCGGTACGCCGCAAGCGGTTGCCGATGCGCTGGCACAGGCTGCGCAGCACATGGTCGCCCACCGCATGGCCGAACTGGTCATTGATTCGTTTGAAATGGTCAATGTCGAGCATGATCACGGCCAGGTCCAAGTTATCGCGCTGGGCACGCTCCAGCTCCACCTTGAGCCGTTCCTGGAAGTAGCGCCGGTTATGGATTCCGGTGAGGGCATCGGTCACCGACAAGGTTCTGAGCTCCTCCTCCACACGCTTGAGGTCGGAAATGTCCGTGAGATAGCCGTGCCACAGCGTACACCCCTGCTCGCCTATTTCAGGCGTCGCCTCGCCCCGCACCCAGCGCAGCCCCGCGCGCGGCAAACAGACACGATACTCTTCACGCCACGGGGTGAGATGCTCGGCCGAATAAAGCACTGAGCGGCGCACTCGCTCCAGGTCATCGGGATGGATACGCTCGAACACCTTGGAGGCATCTTCGCGCAGCAATTGAAGGTCCACTTCGTAAATGTCGTACAGCCCCTGACTGGAATACGGGAAGCACGAACGGCCATCGGCATCGAGGCGGTACTGATAAATCCCACCTGGCACTTCGGCACTGAGCTTCTCCAGCAACCTGTCACGCAGTGCCAGCGCCTCGTGCACGCGCCGCCTTTCGGTAACATCGATGCAGATGGCCAGGTAACCGACCCACAGCCCCTGCTCGTCAAGCACCGCAGTGACCAGCATGTTGGCCACCAACTGGCTGCCATCCTTGCGCCGCAAAGTCCACTCTCCAGGTTCTCCACCCGCCTCCTGCACCGTTTCGGCGAACATGGCCTGCCCCCCCGCGATATCCCGCCCGTAACGCACGCTCAGCGCGTGGGCACGCAGGTGCAGCTCCTGGGGCAGAACCAGATCCTCGAGCCGCAGATGGCCGACCGCCTCGCTGGCCGAGTACCCCAGCATGCTTTCGGCGCCAGCATTGAACGTGCTGATCACGCCCTTGAGACTGGTGGCGATGATCGCCACCTGGGTCGCCGCATCCAATATGCTGCGTAACTGGTTGTGGGTACCGCGCAGCGTCTGCTCGCTCACCCGCAGTTCGGCGGTGCGCTGCTCGACCAGCGCCAATGCTCGTTGCCGCTGACTGAACAAGCTGTACAGCAAGGCACTGAGCAACACACTCAGCAATCCACCCAGCAGGCCGATCCCGAGCGCCGCCGAGGAGCGGTTGGCCTTGAGGAAGGCCATGCTGGGGCGGATATCGATCTGGTAGTCGTGATCGGCCAGGTGCAGCAACTGGCTGCTACCCAGCGGCAGGGGCGCAACCGGGTTCTGCGAGTCGAACAGCACTTCCTGGCCACCGGTGCCAGTGGGGTCGACGATCCGGACCACCAGATTGTCGTTGGCTACCGCCGGAAGACCTTCGGTGATCAACTGGCGCATGCTCAACAACGCCATCACGTAACCGGACGGAGGTCCGTCGGCTGCGTTATCGGAGAACACCGGTGCCACCATCAGCAACCCCCGGGTATAGTCCGGCGCGACATTGATCATGTTCAGCGGTGACGATACCGCCATGCTGCCCGGCACCACGGCACGCGCCAGCGTCGCCTCGCGCTCAGGCTGGCTGCGCAGGTCCAGCCCATAGGGTTGACCGTCCATGTTGGCTGCCTGGGTATAGAGCACCGGAAAGTAGTAATCGCGTGGCGGCGCGGGATGCCAATTGCCTTGGGCATCCCGTTCACGGATCTGGTAGGGCTGCCCGAGCCAGGCGCTGGCACGGCGCTCGAACTCGGCACGCTGCGCCGCCTCCACGCGCGGAGCCCAGGAGTAGACTTGCGTGCGCAGCAGCAATGGCCGGGCATAGCCATCGAATTCGCGGGGGGTTATTTCGCTGGAGAAGCTGAAAAAACGCCGCAGGCCGTCCAGGCGCTGCTGCTGGTCTTCGAAACGCTCGGCAATTCGACTGTAACGCTCACTGGCCAGCAGGTCGAAACGCTGGCGCAGTTGTTGTTTATAGAATGTCTGCGCGGCCAACGCCAAGGCGGCCGACAACAGGCCGCCTGCCACCAATGCCACCAACGCCACGGCCCAGGCAGGCACAACCTCCCTGCACAGGGCGAGGATCCTCGCATGCACGCCACCCTTGGACATAAAGCAATCTCGTCACGTCAGCGTCCTGCGAATTTTCCAGCCCTGCGCTCATTTATAGCTATTGGCCATCAGCCGCGCAACGTTCCTCGTCGTATCAGCGCAATTGCAGGCGCCAGGCGCGGTGAATGCGATTGTTACGGGCAAAATCCGGGTCCAGTGTCTGCGCGGTGATCTCCTCCACCCCATAGCGCGTGGCCAGGTGTTCATCGAGCTGGAACTTGCGGAAGTTGTTGGAGAAGTACAACACGCCACCCGGTGCCAGACGGGCCATGGCAAGGTCAAGCAACTGCACGTGGTCACGTTGAACGTCGAACACCCCTTCCATCCGCTTGGAGTTGGAGAAGGTCGGCGGGTCGATGAAGATGAGGTCGTAGCTGTCACGATTGCCCTCCAACCACGCCATCACATCGCCTTGTTCCAGGCGGTTACGTTCGGAGAAGCCATTGAGCGACAGGTTGCGGCGCGCCCAGTCGAGGTAGGTTTTCGACAGGTCGACGCTGGTGGTGCTGCGCGCACCGCCCTTGGCCGCATGCACGGTCGCCGTGGCGGTGTAGCAGAACAGGTTGAGGAAGCGCTTGCCGGCCGCCTCGCGCTGGATGCGCATGCGCATCGGGCGATGGTCGAGGAACAGGCCAGTGTCCAGGTAGTCCGTGAGGTTGACCAACAGCTTGACGCCACCTTCGTTGACCTCCTGGAAGCGACCCTCGGTGGCCTGACGCTCGTATTGGCGAGTGCCACTTTGCCGCTCACGACGCTTGAGCACCACACGCTGGGGATCGATACCCAACGCCTGTGGGATGGCTGCCAAGGCATCGAGCAGGCGCGCCTGGGCCTTCTCCGGGTCGACCGACCGCGGCGCCGCATATTCCTGAACGTGCACCCAGTTCTGGTAGAGGTCCACGGCCAGGGCGTACTCAGGCATGTCGGCATCGTACAGACGGTAGCATTCCACCTGCTCGCGACGCGCCCACTTGCCCAGCTGCTTCAGGTTTTTCTGCAGACGATTAGCGAACATCTGCGCGCCTTCCGACAGCCGCGCAGGCTCACTGGCCACCGGAGCCTGGCGACCACCTTCAGCGCCATCGACCGGGCCTTCGCGGCGCTCACCGGTGACGAACTGGTCAGGCTGCACCTTGAACAGCAGCAGCTTGCACGGCAACGCTCCGTTCCAGAACGCGTACTGCTTGTGGCTGCGAATGCCCATGCGCTTGCCCAACTCAGGTGCGCCGGTGAATACCGCCGCTTCCCAGCCCATGCAGGCCTGGCGCAGGCGCTCGCCGAGGTTCTGGTAGAGGTACAACAAACTGGCTTCGTCACCCAGGCGCTCACCGTAGGGCGGGTTGCTGATGACCAGGCCCTTCTGGTTCTGGTCGGGGCGCGGCTCGAAGCTGGCGACTTCGCCCTGGTAGATCTTCACCCAGTCGCCCAGGCCGGCACGTTCGACGTTGTTGCGACCCGGCTGGATCAACCGAGGATCGGCTTCGTAGCCGCGAATCCACAGTGGGGGCTTGGCCAAACCCGCCTCGGCGCGGGCCTGCGCCTGTTCCTGCACTTTGCGCCACAACGCCGGCACATGGCCAAGCCAGTTGCTGAAACCCCAGCGTTCACGCTTGAGGTTGGGAGCGATATCGGCAGCGATCATGGCCGCTTCCACCAGGAAGGTGCCCACACCACACATCGGGTCGGCCAGGGCGCCGCCTTCGGCGGCAATGCGTGGCCAACCGGCACGGATCAGCACGGCCGCCGCCAGGTTCTCCTTCAGCGGCGCAGCGCCCTGCTGCAAGCGGTAGCCACGCTGATGGAGGCTGTGGCCGGACAGATCGAGCGAAAGGATCGCTTCGCCGCGGTCCAGGCGCAGGTGCACACGCACATCAGGGTCGACCTTTTCGACCGAAGGGCGCAGGCCTTCACGGTTGCGCAGTTTGTCAACGATGGCATCCTTGACCTTGAGCGCACCGAAGTGGGTATTGTCGATACCCGAGCCATGGCCGCTGAACTCGACCGCCAAAGTGCCGTCTGCGGCCAGATGGTCAGCCCAATCCACGGCGTGCACGCCATCGTAGAGGTCGTCGGCATTCTTCATGGCGAAGCGCTTGAGCACCAGCAGCACGCGGTTGGCCAGGCGCGACCAGATGCACAGGCGGTAGGCGGTTTCCATGTCGGCGACGCCGCGAATGGCCGAGGTATGCTCGCGCACCTCTTCGAGGCCGAGGCCGCGGGCCTCATCGGCGAGCAGGCCTTCCAGGCCTTTGGGGCAGGTGAGATAAAGTTCGAAACGGTCCGACATGTGGATTCCAAAGCCTTGGGCTAAATAGGTGACGGTGCGACGCATCGCCCCGCCGATGTTTGCCCGAACCCCTTTCCAACAGGTGTCCGGGTGGCCGCCCCTTGCGCTACATGCGCGGGTACAGGCCGGGCCGCCTGATTGATCGGCCGCTCGCCAGTGACGAGGACAGCTTAGATCATCAAGCAGTACAAAAAATGCCAGCGCCTGGGAGTCAAATGTGACCCTTCGTCGCATTACTGAATATTTCTGTCACCCCGCGGCAGCGCTGGCGAAATGACGTCAACGATCGGCAAACACCGATCATAGCGGCCTCAAAGCCAAATAAGGTTGAGTCGCATTTATTTACTTATCCCCTCACCCTCGGAAAGGTTACGTCCTTATGACAAATCGGTCATTCACACCGTGACCTGCTTTCGTTAGAACTGGTCTCAGGCCGCTTCGCAACGAGGCGGCATCTTCAGCTCGCCACGCCGGCAGCGAGCGCAAACCGGCAGAAAGACTCTGCCCGGCCTCGGAGAGGCCGACGGGACATTACAGTCAACAAGTGAGGGCAACACCCTATGAGAAGACTTAAGCGTGATCCGTTGGAAAGAGCATATTCACGTGGCTACCAATACGGGGTCACCGGCAAATCCCGCGAACTTTGCCCCTTCAATCTTCCTTCTGTTCGCCAAGCCTGGATCAACGGCTGGCGTGAAGGTCGCGGTGATAACTGGGACGGAATGACTGGCACCGCTGGCATCCATAGACTCAACGAAAATCACGCCGTTGGCTGAACGAGGACACTGAATTCGATTTACCATGCGCGCCCTATCCGGGCGGCGGGCTAAGGCCCAGGGGCCCCTTTCAAGGGGCCCTTTTTTATGCCCGCGCGTTTTATGTACGGGGCATGGCAGCGATGGCGTCGACAGCCTCACGGATCAGCGCAGGGCCTTTGTAGATGAACCCCGAGTAAATTTGCACCAGGCTTGCGCCCGCGGCGATTTTTTCGGCAGCGTGACGGCCTTCGGTAATACCGCCCGCCGCGATGATCGGCAACTTGCCGGCCAGCTCCCCTGCCAACACCTTCACCGTATGAGTGCTCTTTTGCAGCACTGGCGCCCCCGACAGACCACCGGCTTCACCACCGTATGGCAACCCCTCGACGCCTTCACGACCCAGGGTGGTGTTGGTGGCGATGACCGCGTCCATACCCGATTCGACCAACGCGCCAGCCACCTGGGCGGTTTCCTCGTCGCTCATGTCCGGCGCGATCTTGATGGCCAGCGGTACACGCTTGCCATGCTCGACCGCGAGTTTCTCGCGACGCTCGGCCAAGGTACCGAGCAACTGCTTGAGCGAGTCGCCGAACTGCAGGCTGCGCAGGCCGGGGGTGTTCGGCGAGCTGACGTTGACCGTGATGTAGCTGGCCTCGCGGTAGACCTTTTCCAGGCAGATCAGGTAGTCGTCGACCGCACGCTCGACCGGGGTATCGAAGTTCTTGCCGATGTTGATGCCCAGCACACCGTCGTAACGCGAAGCACGCACGCGCTCGAGCAAGTGGTCGACCCCCAGGTTGTTGAAGCCCATGCGGTTGATGATCGCCGTCGCCTCCGGCAGACGGAACAGCCGCGGCTTGGGATTGCCTGGCTGCGGACGCGGAGTCACGGTGCCGATCTCGACGAAGCCGAAACCCAACTGGGCAAAGCCGTCGATGGCTGCGCCGTTCTTGTCCAGGCCGGCGGCCAGGCCCACCGGGTTGGCGAAGTTCAAGCCCATGACGGTCACCGGCAACGCCGCTGGTTGCTTGCACAGCAGGCCGTTGAGACCGAGGCGGCCACCGGCGCCAATCAGGTCCAGGGACAAGTCGTGGGAGGTTTCCGGGGAAAGCTTGAACAGCAGCTGGCGGGCCAGGGTATACATGGGCGGGCAAGACTCGCGGTGAGTGAGGTGGCGATTATAGCCAGCGCGCGCCCGGCATGACAGGGCCTTGGCACATCGGTTGCTTCGATTGCCTGACACAGCCTATTCAGTACGGGCGAGGAATCTTGTGAACACAGTACCCCCGGCAATGCCCTTGGCATGGGTGAACGGCAGTGACGCGCCGGAAAAGCCCAGCCTGAACATCGGCTTCATGGCCCTGACCGACTGCGCATCGGTAGTGGTCGCAGCCACCCAGGGCTTCGCCCAACAACATGGCCTGACCCTGAACCTCAAGCGCCAGGGCTCCTGGGCAGGACTGCGCGACAAACTGGTCAGCGGCGAGCTGGATGCCGCGCATTGCCTGTACGGCCTGATATACGCAGTTCACCTGGGGATCGGCGGCGTACCGGCCAGCGCCATGGCGGTGCTCATGGGCTTGAACCAGAACGCCCAGGCCATCAATCTCTCCCCGGCCCTGCAACGCAAGGGCGTGACCAACCCTGAAGCATTGGCGCGCCTGGTGCACCAAAAAGGCGCGCGCCTGACCTTCGCCCAGACCTTCCCCACCGGCACCCATGCCATGTGGCTGTACTACTGGCTGGCAAGCCAGGGTATTCATCCGCTGGACGACGTGAACAGCGTGGTGGTGCCCCCTGCGCAAATGGTCGCGCACGTTCAGGCCGGTCGCATCGACGGGTTCTGCGTCGGCGAGCCCTGGTCGGCCGACGCCGTGGCCAAAGGCCAGGGCTTCACCCTGGCAACCAGCCAGTCGATCTGGCCGGACCACCCCGAGAAAGTCCTGGGCTGCGCACGCGCCTTCGTCGAACAGTACCCCAACAGTGCCCGCGCGCTGGTCAAGGCGGTGTTGGCCGCCAGCCGCTTCATCGAGCAGAGCCAGGAGAACCGCCATGGCACCGCGCAACTGCTCAGCGGCAGCGCGTACCTGGACACGCCCCTGGAACGCATCGAGCCGCGCTTGCTTGGCGACTACCAGGATGGCCTTGGCAACCACTGGCAGGACCGACACGCCCTGCGCCTGTTCGACGAGGGACGGGCCAACTTGCCCTACCTGTCCGACGGCATGTGGTTCATGACCCAGTTCCGCCGCTGGGGCCTGCTGCGCGAAGACCCCGACTACCTTGCCGTGGCCCGCCAGGTGCAGCAACTAGACGTATATCGGGACGCCGCGAATGCCATAGGCGTGCCCTGCGATGCACCCGCCATGCGCAGCAGCCTGCTGATCGACGGAATCCGCTGGGACGGTAGCAACCCCCACGCCTACGCCCGCAGCTTCCGCCTGCACGCCCTGGGCGATGCCCGCGGCGCCCGTATCGGTCTGTGAGGGTGACGAACATGCTACGCATCCTGCTGATCGACGACACGCAAAAAAAAGTCGGCCGCCTCAAGGCCGCGCTGAGCGAGGCCGGCTTCGAGGTGATCGAAGCCCCAGGGCTGACCATCGACCTGCCCGCCTGCGTCGAAACGGTGCACCCGGACGTGGTGTTGATCGACACCGACTCCCCGGACCGCGATGTCATGGAGCAGGTGGTGCTGGTCAGCCGCGATCAACCACGGCCAATCGTGCTGTTCACCGACGAACATGACCCCGGCGTCATGCGCCAGGCGATCAAGGCCGGGGTCAGCGCCTACATCGTCGAAGGCATCCATGCCGCGCGGCTCCAGCCCATTCTAGATGTCGCCATGGCCCGTTTCGAAAGCGACCAGGCGCTCAAGGCCCAGTTGCTGGCGCGTGACCAGCAGCTGGCCGAACGCAAGCGCATCGAACAGGCTAAGGGCCTGCTGATGAAGATGAAGGACTGCAACGAGGAACAGGCCTACACGCTGATGCGCCGCCAGGCCATGAGCCGCCAACAGAAGCTGATCCAGGTGGCCGAGCAGATCATTGCCATGCACGAGATGCTTGGTTAGTCAGGCGCCTGGGGCAAGGCACTGCGCTGCTGGCCCCGGCCTCATCGCGACCAACCCACGTCCAGACTTGGCCCGCCTCTTGCTGAAGAATTCCTACCGGTAGCCAACGGCGGTTGCCCACAAATCCCGACAAAGACGTCGCCTCCCCTCCACAGACCAGTGGAACGGGTAGCGGCGTCTTTTTCATTTCCGTTGCTTTGCCGAGTGAGGTGTTCAAATGAGTACCAGCTTCTGGAAATCCGGGCACGTGCCCACCCTGTTCGCTGCATTCCTGTACTTCGACCTGAGCTTCATGGTTTGGTACCTGCTAGGCCCACTGGCCGTGCAAATTGCCACCGACCTGCAACTGAGCGCCCAGCAACGAGGCCTGATGGTGGCCACACCGATTCTGGCTGGGGCGGTATTGCGCTTCGCCATGGGCATGTTGGTCGACCGCCTTTCGCCCAAGACCGCTGGCCTGATCGGCCAGGTGGTGGTCATCGCCGCCCTGGCCGGAGCGTGGTTCCTTGGCGTGCGCAGCTACGAACAGGCCCTGCTGCTGGGCGTTTTCCTGGGCTTTGCCGGTGCTTCGTTCGCCGTCTCGCTGCCCCTGGCCTCGCAATGGTATCCACCCCAGCACCAAGGCAAAGCCATGGGCATTGCCGGCGCCGGCAACTCCGGCACCGTGTTCGCCGCGCTGCTGGCACCGGCACTGGCAGCAGGTTTCGGCTGGAACAACGTGTTCGGTTTCGCCCTGATTCCGCTGGCACTGACACTGGTGCTGTTCGCCCTCCTGGCCCGCAACGCACCAGAACGGCCAAAACCCAAAGCCATGGCCGATTACCTCAAGGCTCTGGGTGATCGCGACAGCTGGTGGTTCATGTTCTTCTACAGCGTCACCTTCGGCGGCTTCATCGGCCTGGCCAGCACCCTGCCCGGCTACTTCAGCGACCAGTATGGCCTGAGCCCGGTCACCGCAGGCTACTACACCGCCGCCTGCGTGTTCGCCGGCAGCCTGATGCGCCCGCTGGGCGGAGCCTTCGCCGACCGTTTCGGCGGTATTCGTACGCTGCTGGCGATGTACAGCGTGGCAGCCATCTGCATCGCCGCGGTCGGCTTCAACCTGCCAAGCTCAGCTGCCGCCCTGGCCCTGTTCGTCAGCGCCATGCTTGGCCTTGGGGCCGGCAACGGTGCGGTTTTCCAACTCGTGCCACAACGCTTCCGCCAGGAGATCGGTGTCATGACCGGGCTGATTGGCATGGCGGGCGGCATCGGCGGCTTCCTGCTCGCTGCCGGGTTGGGCACCATCAAGCAGCACACCGGCGACTACCAGCTTGGCTTGTGGCTGTTCGCCAGTCTGGGCCTGCTGGCCTGGTTCGGCCTGCACGGCGTCAAACGCCGCTGGCGCACCACCTGGGGTTCTGCCGCAATGACTGCGGCGCGGGTCTGAGCCCCCGATGAGCCTGCTACTGCGTTTCGCCCAAGCCAGCGCCACCGGGCCACGAGAAGAGAACCAGGACGCCCTGCGCCTGGTAACCCCGGCCCCGGAACTGGCCGCCAGCAAGGGTTTTCTGTTCGCCCTGGCGGACGGTGTCAGCCAATGCGCCGACGGCGGCCTTGCGGCCAGGGCCAGTTTGCAGGCGCTGGCGATGGACTACTACGCCACGCCCGCTACCTGGGGCGTGGCCCAGGCCCTGGACCGTCTGCTGCTGGCACAGAATCGCTGGCTGCGCGCCCAAGGCCGCGGTCAGCCCTTGTTGACCACCCTGAGCGCGCTGGTGCTGCGCGGACGCCGTTTCACCCTTGCCCACGTAGGCGATTGCCGCGCCTACCGTTGGTACAACGGCCAGTTGCAATGCCTGACCGAAGACCACGTCTGGGACCAACCCGGCATGCAGCATGTGCTCAAGCGCGCACTGGGCCTGGACCAGCACCTGCTGGTCGATTACCTGGAAGGCGAGTTACAGGCGGGCGAGTGCTTCCTGCTGCTGAGCGACGGTGTCTGGGCCAGCCTGGGCGACCAGCACATTCTGGCGGTGCTGCGCGAGCAACCCGACCTGCAGCTGGCCGCCGAAACCTTGGTTGCCAGCGCACACCACAATGGCAGCCAGGACAACGCCAGCGCTTTGCTGGTGCGCGTCGAGCAACTGGGCGCAAGTAACCTGGGTGACACCCTGGCCCAGTTGCAGCAATGGCCAGTGCCTGGCCCCTTGCGCGAAGGCCAGTCGCTCGACGGCTGGCAGGTCGAGACCTTGCTGGCGCACAGCCGCCAGTCCCTGCTCTATCGGGTGCGCGATAGCCAGGGCCAGGCGTGGCTACTGAAGACCTTGCCCGCGGCACGCGAGCAGGAGCCAGGTGCCGCGCAAGGGTTGCTCACGGAGGAATGGTTCCTGCGCCGCGTCGCCGGGCGTCACTTTCCCGAAGTGCATGCGGCCAGCCAGCGCCAGCACCTTTACTACGTCATGCGCGAGCACCGCGGCCAAAGCCTGGCTAGCATGCTGCAAACACAAGGCCCCCTGCCGCTCTCGCAGTGGCTCGAAGTTGCGCGCCAACTGCTGCAGGCGGTCGGCGTGCTGCATCGGCGCAACCTGCTGCACCGCGATATAAAACCGGAAAACCTGCTGTTGGGAGAAGACGGCCAGCTGCGTCTTCTGGACTTCGGCCTGGCCTACTGCCCGGGCCTCTGCGAAGCACCAGACCATGACTTGCCGGGCACGCCCTCGTTCATCGCACCCGAAGCGTTCGACGGCCACCCTCCCAGCCCGCAGCAAGACCTCTACGCCGTCGGTGTGACGCTGTATCGGTTGCTGACCGGGCATTACCCCTACGGTGAAGTGGAGGCCTTTCAACGCCCGCGCTTCGGCACTGCGATCAACGCATCGCGATATCGGCCCGATCTGCCGGAATGGCTGCAACACAACCTGCAACAAGCAGTAGCGGCCGATCCGAAACAACGCTTCGAGACCGCCGAACAGTGGCTTCTGCTGCTTGAGCGCGGCGACCGTCAGGAACTGCCGAGCCGCAATCGACCGCTCCTGGAGCGGGAACCCCTCAAGCTCTGGCGAACCTTGGCGCTACTGTCCTTGCTATTGAACCTGATCTTGCTGCTCGCCCTGCTCAAGGGCTGAACCCATTACCGATGAGGAACACCCGATGAATGCGAAAGTCTGGCTGGTCGGCGCTGGCCCTGGAGACCCCGAACTGCTTACGCTCAAAGCCGTACGCGCACTGCGCCAGGCCGAGGTGGTGATGATCGACGACCTGGTCAACCCGGCAGTACTGGAGTATTGCCCACAGGCCCGCGTCATTGCCGTTGGCAAGCGCGGAGGCTGCCGCTCCACGCCCCAGGCATTCATCCAGCGCCTGATGCTGCGCCACGCTCGCCAGGGTCGTTGCGTGGTACGACTCAAGGGTGGCGACCCTTGCATTTTCGGCCGAGGTGGCGAAGAAGCCTTGTGGTTGCAGCGGCACGGCATCGACGTGGAGGTAGTCAACGGCATCACGGCGGGGCTTGCTGGGGCGACGCAGTGCGGCATATCCCTCACCTCGCGTGGCGTGAGCCGAGGAGTGACGCTGGTAACCGCCCATACCCAGGATGACAGCGAGCTGAATTGGGCAGCACTGGCACAGGGCGGAACGACACTGGTGGTGTACATGGGCGTGGCTCGGCTTGCAGAGATCCGCCGCGGGCTGCTAGATGGCGGCATGACACCGACAATGCCGGTGGCGATGATCGAGAATGCCTCGCTGCCAACGCAACGGGAGTGTCGCAGCGATCTGCTGAGAATGGTGGAGGACGCACAAGGGTTCGGGTTAAGCAGCCCGGCAATTCTGGTGATAGGCGAGGTCGTTGGCGAGCAGGTGGCGCGCGCGCTGCGGGTCATGGCCGGCTGATGTGCCGAGTGCCGACGGTGAGGCAACTGAAATTGCAGGCAAAGAAAAACCCGGCCGAGGCCGGGTTTTTCATGAAACGTCAAACCAATTACTTGGCCTGGGCTTCTACCTGAGCTTCAACGCGACGGTTGATAGCGCGGCCTTCTTCGGTGGCGTTGTCGGCAACCGGACGGGTTTCGCCGTAGCCAACCGAGTCAACACGGCTGGATTCTACGCCGTACTGCTGGGTCAGGACCTGCTTGACAGCGTTGGCGCGACGCTCGGACAGCTTCTGGTTGTAAGCGTCTGGGCCCACGGAGTCAGTGTGACCTTCAACCACGGTGGTGGTCTGTGGGTACTGCTTCATGAAGTCAGCCAGGTTCTTGATGTCGCCGTAGCTGTTTGGCTTGACGACCGACTTGTCGAAGTCGAACTTGACGTCCAGCTCAACGCGAACGACTTCGGCAACAGCCGGGCAGCCGTCGGCGTCAACGGTAACGTTGGCCGGGGTGTCAGGGCACTTGTCGACGTTGTCGCAAACACCGTCGTTGTCGCTGTCGGAGCAGACTTCGGCAACTGGAGCAGGCGCTGCGGCAACCTTGCCACCGCTACCACCGAAGTTCAGACCCAGACCAACGGTCGGACCCCACTCGGTGTTGCCGTTGTCGATGTTGTACATGGCTTCAACGCCAGCACGGGCGAAGAACATGTCGGTGATGTACCACTTGGCGCCAGCGCCAACGTTGGCGAAGGTGGAGTGGTCACGGCCGCTACGGGTAGCCTGACCCAGGCTCTCGTGAGCGAAACCGGCAGAGACGTACGGACGCAGAGCATCGCCTACGGTACCGAAGTGGTAGGTAGCGTCGAGCTTGGTCTTGGAACCCTTGATGTCCTTGTTGAAGACTTCGCCACGAGCGTTGTGAGTCTCGTTGTAACCCAGATCCAGGGAGACGTCGTCGGTCAGGAAGTAACCCAGGCGAACACCAGGATTGGTGCCGTCGTTCTTGAAGTTACGCTCGCTGTCGTAGTACTGCTTGGTGACGTTGCCTTCGATTTCGACAGCGCCTTGGCCTTGGGCCAGAGCACCGAACGAAGTAGCAGCTACGAGCGAGCCAATGGCCAAGCCCAAGGTGTTTTTCAATTTCATCCGTTAAATCCCCATCTGATGATAGTTAAGCAGTCCCACCAACATCCGGGGGACAACTCGACGGCAAGTCTAGCAGAACTTGCCGATTCGTTAGAGACATTTGTACACGGCTAAGTTTCACTCAACCCGGCAAATTTCTCCCGAAGCTTGTCTAGCGCGCGCTTGTACCGCATTTTTGTTGCGCTCAAGCCCATGTGCATGATATCGGCGATCTCCTGAAACTCCAGTTCTGCGACAAATCGCAGCACCAGGATCTCCCGGTCGATCGGGTTCACATGCACGAGCCACTTGTCCAGCCCGCCCTTTTCTTCCGGTTTCGGCGCCTTGTCTTCGGACGCCTCTTCAACAGGGTCCAGGCTCAAGGCATCCATCAACCGACGCTTGCGGCGCTCCTTGCGGTACTGGGTGATGCACTCGTTGTAGGTAATGCTGTAGAGCCAGGTCTTGAACTTGGATTTGCCCTCGAAGTTCTTCAAACCGTACAGCACCTTCAGCATCACCTCCTGACAGACATCGTCGGCATCCCGATCGTTCCCCAAGTAACGCGCACAGACGTTGAACAGGGTCCGTTGGTAGCGCCGCATGAGTTCCTCATAGGCGCGAGTTACGTGATACAGCTCCTCATGCGAACGCGCCACCAACTCCTCGTCCGTGAGCTCGCGGGGGTCATAACGCATGGGCGGCGAATGAACTTTATTCAAAACGGATCTGGCCGACAGTCAGGTCAATGTCGCCGCTTAGCCCCATGGGCCGATTTTCGCGGCGGCATACATTAACAGCTTTTGTGCGGTTAGCGGCTATTGACACGCTGCTCAAGTAGTTCACGGTTAGACATCGACACCAATTCGCCATCATCGGTCAGCACCGTCGTCTTGACCGTACCGATTTCCTCGATCTGCCCTTCGACCTCTCCAATCCGCACATGCTGGCCGACCTGATAGAGTTCGCGCACGTAGATCCCGGCCAGAATCTGTCCGGCGATCTCGCGGCTGCCGAGGCCCATCGCCAACGCGATTGCCAGACCAACGGTAATCAGCCCGATGACGATCACGTGGTTGAGCAGGTCGGTTTTCACCTCCAGCTGACTGATGGCCACCGAGATGCTGATGATGATCACCAGGCCTTGGGTGATACGCCCAAGCCCTGCGGAATATTCCAGCCCGATGCCTTCCGCGGCACCGCGCACCAGGCCATTGGCTACTTGCGCCAGCAGCACACCCGCCAGCAGCACCAGCGCCGCGCCAAACACCTTGGGCAGGTACAGCGCGAGCATGTCGAGGGTAGCCGAAACCCGCTCGAGCCCCAGGGATTCGGCGGCGGACACCAGGAAAATCAACAGCACGAACCAGTACACGATCTTGCCGATCAGGGTCGAGATCGGCACCTGGATACCGGTGCGACTGAGCATCTTGGTCAGGCCGGTACCGGCCATCAGACGGTCCAGGCCGAACTTGGCCAGTAGCTTGGACAGCAATGTGTCGAGCAGCTTGGCCACGACGAAACCAAGCAGCACGACGACCAGGGCACCGAACAGGTTCGGGATGAAGTTCGCCACCTTGGTCCAAAGGGCGGTCATCGCAGTGACCAGGCTCTGGGTCCAGAGATCGAGTTCCATATTCAATCGGCCTTATCTGCTTTGCTGCCACCGGCAGCGTTGCGGGTAGAGTTTCTACGAACAGGCGCGACATGCGCCGAGCCATTGTTCACGGCAATCATCAACGCCTGGCTCCAGCGGCCCAGGAGGCTGAACAGATCACCCGCGCCCACCTGACGGTTGGCGGTTTTCAGGACGCGACCCAGGCACGCGGCATCGTCACGGTCCTTACCGGACGGCGACGCCTTGAGCAGGTCACGCAGGGATTCTTCGAACGGATCGTGCATAGGCACCTCACGCAGTGTCAGTCAGAGACGAGGGCGCAGGACGATGGGTCACACTGACTGGCGCTGTGGGTATTTCAAAATGAGTGCGCAGCGGCCGGATCGCCGGCGCCTCGCTGTAGGTGCGATACGCCCCGTGCACGACTAGACCCACCGCAACCGCCGGAACAGCCACCACTGCCCCACCGCCAACCCGAGCACGACGATGCAGGCAAACAGGAAGCCGTAGGGGTTTTCCGCCCCCGGAATACCGCCCACGTTGATACCGAGCAACCCAGTGATGAAGCTCATCGGCAGAAAGATGCAGGTGATGATGCCGAACCGGTACATGGTCCGGTTCATCCGCTCACTGCGGCGTCTGTCCTCGCTTTCGAGTACCAACGCGGCACGTTCGCGGGTCAGTTCGAGCTCTTCCAGGTAGCGGATCAAGCTGTTGTTCAACTCGTTCCAGTAATCGGCGTCGGCGTCGGCGAACCAACTCCACTTGCTGCGCGACAACTGCGCGTAGATGTCTCGCTGCGGGGCGAGAAAACGGCGCAGGGCGGCGGCGCGACGGCGGATTTGCTGCAGGCTGGCCTGTTCGGGCGAGTACCGTTCGTCGGACTCGACCTTTTCTTCTTCGTTGTCGACCCACTCGGAAAGGTCGCTGACCAGCCCCTGAACCTTTTCCGTCAACAGCTCTCCCATCAACAGCAACAGTTCGGACGCCGACTTGGGCCCCCTGCCCTCGGCCAGGTGCTGGAGAATCTCGTCGCTGGCGCGCAAAGGCCGCAAGCGCAGGGAAATCACCCGCTGCGCTTCGGCGAAGATGCGCACGGAAACCATGTCTTCGGGTTCTGCACCTGGGTTGAGGTTGACCCCACGCAGGAACAGCAGCAACTGCTCGCTGGCCAGCGGCAACAACCGCGGACGGGTGTTCTCTTCCAGCAACAGGTCGCAGGCGAACTCGCTCAGGCCACTGTCGTGCAACAGCCAGGTACGTGTCTGCGGATGGCTTCGGTCCCAGTGCAGCCAGAGGCTTTCCTGCGGCTGCAACTGCAGCCCGTCCAGTTCGGTACGGGCGATCGAGCGCGCGCCGCCTTTGCCATCGAGCACCAGGGCATGCACCAGCCCCCACTGCGCGTTGTCTTCCTCTAACATCGACACTCCATCAGCGCGCGCGGCGCATCACTCCGGCATTTTCAGCGGGCTTGGCGAAACGATCACGCCGTTGTTGTCGGCGTACACGTATTCACCTGGGCGGAAGGTCACCCCGGCGAAAGTCACCGGCACGTTGAGATCGCCAATGCCACGCTTGTCGGTCTTCATCGGGTGGCTGGCCAAGGCTTGCACGCCGACATCGGTCTGGATCAGCACGTCCACGTCTCGCACGCAGCCATAGATCACCAGGCCCTCCCAACCGTTCTTGGCGGCTTTCTCGGCCAGCATGTCACCGAGCAGTGCACGGCGCAGCGAACCGCCGCCATCGACCACCAGCACCTTGCCCTTGCCATCGAGCTCGACCTGCTCCTTGACCAGCGAGTTGTCTTCGAAGCACTTGATGGTGACGATCTGGCCGCCGAAGGAATCGCGGCCACCGAAGTTGCTGAACATGGGTTCCAGCACCTGGACCAGGTCCGGGTAGGCGTCGCACAGGTCGGGCGTTACGTAATGCTGCATGGGAAGCTCCTGTCAGTCACAACGAAAGCGGTAGATCACGCAAGGCTACACCGGGGAGGCAGTTGCAGTCATCCGGGACCGATCAGTCAGGTGAATTTCGTCTGCGCGGGCCTTATCGCCGGCAGGCCGGCGCGCCCATGGACTGCCCCACCCCGGGTTTGACGGCGAGGATAGCCCTGACGCCTCAACCGGCGGGCACAGCCTGCGCCACCACTGTGGACTCATGCACCGGCAGCAGCGGCTCTCGCAACCAGCGCTCCACCAGAGGCCACACCTGGGCCTGCGCTGCCTTGCTCACCAGCATGTCGACATGCCCGAAGGCATCGAAGCCTTCCTCGCGCCCCAGGCGCAGGAACTGCTTGCGCTCGCCGCCAAACTGGTCGAACAGCTTGCGACACGCCCATACCGGGTCCTGGAAGTCCCCTGCGCCGGCCACTGCCAGCAGCGGCACATCCACCTCGGCCAACGCCGCCCACCAGTCGCTCTGCTTATCGCCAAAGCGACCGAACAGACCATGCCAGCGCATGCTCTCCAGCGCCAGGCCGATCGGCTCGTCCTCCGGCCCACGCTTGAAACGCGGCCCGGATATCTGTTCCCAGCGCTTGAGCACCAGCTTCGCCCCCCAAGCCAGCGGCGGCACCTTCAATGGCCAGTAGACACGGCTGACCTGGGTACCGAACAGCGCCACGCTGGCCGCCTGTTCGGCCTCGAGAAAACCGCCGCCCAGGGCCGCCACCAGGGTGGTCCCGCCCAACGAATGGCCGATCCAGTGAGGCGTCTGGCCCGACTGCTCGCGCACGAACGCAGCGATCAACGGCAGATCGTGGCGGGCATAGTCGGCGACGCTGTTGTGCTTCCACCTGAGGTTGCGCGGCGACAGCCCATGGCCGCGCATTTCCGGGATCCACACATCGAAACCGGCTCGCGCCAGATAGGCCCCAAGGCCGATGCCCTTGGGCGAATACCAAAAGCGCCGGTTGGAGAAACTGCCATGCAGCAGGATCACCGGCAGGCCTTGGGCCCGATTCTGATCTGCCAGGCCCAGGCGGGTCACGGCCAGCTCGACGCTCGGGTCAGGGCTGTTGCCAGCCTTGATCCGGTATACATCTTCGCTGAGGTCACCGCGGCGCTCGGCACTGAGCAGGGCCACGGGAAAAAGATTGCTGCTGCTTTGCATAAAGTTGCTTGGTGCACAAAAAAGGGCGGGATCCATTGCTGGAACTCGCCCTGGATGAAACCAGGCGGGGACGCGCCAGACGCGCCCCCGCAATTCACTGCATCAGGCCACACCCTGGCCTTCGGCCAGGAAGAACCAGGTCTCGAGTACCGAGTCCGGGTTCAGCGACACGCTTTCGATGCCCTGCTCCATCAGCCATTTTGCCAGGTCCGGGTGGTCCGACGGGCCTTGGCCGCAGATGCCGATGTACTTGCCAGCCTTGTTGCACGCGGCAATGGCGTTGGCCAGCAGCTTCTTCACCGCAGGGTTACGCTCATCGAACAGGTGGGCAATGATGCCCGAATCGCGGTCCAGGCCCAGTGTGAGCTGGGTCAGGTCGTTGGAGCCGATGGAGAAGCCGTCGAAGTACTCGAGGAACTCGTCGGCCAGCAGCGCGTTGGACGGCAGCTCGCACATCATGATCACGCGTAGGCCGTTGTCGCCACGGGCCAGGCCGTTTTCGGCGAGCAGGTCGACCACCTGGCTGGCCTCGCCCAGGGTACGCACGAACGGCACCATGATCTCGACGTTGGTCAGGCCCATCTCGTTGCGCACGCGCTTGAGGGCACGGCATTCGAGCTCGAAGCAGTCACGGAACGACTCGCTGATGTAGCGCGAAGCACCGCGGAAGCCCAGCATCGGGTTTTCTTCTTCCGGCTCGTACAGCTTGCCGCCGATCAGGTTGGCGTACTCGTTGGACTTGAAGTCCGACAGGCGCACGATGACCTTTTTCGGGTAGAAGGCCGCAGCCAGGGTGCTGATACCCTCGACCAGCTTCTCGACGTAGAAGCCGACCGGATCGTTGTAGCCGGCGATGCGCTTGTCGACGCTCTCTTTCAGCTCTGGCGGCAGGCCGGCATAGTTCAGCAACGCCTTGGGGTGCACGCCGATCATGCGGTTGATGATGAATTCCAGGCGCGCCAGGCCAACACCTTCGTTGGGCAGTTGGGCGAAGTCGAAGGCGCGGTCCGGGTTACCGACGTTCATCATGATCTTGAACGGCAGCTCCGGCATGGCGTCGACCGAGTTCTGCTTGACGTCAAAGCCCAGTTCACCTTCGAAGATGAAGCCGGTGTCGCCCTCGGCGCAGGAGACGGTGACGCCCTGGCCATCCTTGAGGATCTGGGTGGCATTGCCGCAACCGACCACAGCCGGAATACCCAGCTCACGGGCGATGATCGCCGCGTGGCAGGTACGGCCACCACGGTTGGTGACGATGGCGCTCGCGCGCTTCATGACCGGTTCCCAGTCCGGGTCGGTCATGTCGGAGACCAATACGTCGCCTGGTTGCACCTTGTCCATTTCGGACACGTCGTTGATAACGCGGACCTTGCCGGCACCGATGCGCTGGCCGATGGCGCGGCCTTCGACCAGAACGGTGCCTTTTTCCTTGAGCAGGTAACGCTCCATGACGTTGGCGCTGGCGCGGCTCTTCACGGTCTCAGGGCGAGCCTGGACGATGTACAGCTTGCCGTCGTCGCCGTCCTTGGCCCACTCGATGTCCATCGGGCGCTGGTAGTGCTGCTCGATGATCATGGCCTGCTTGGCCAACTCGTTGACTTCGTCGTCGCTCAGGCAGAAGCGCGCACGATCGGCGCGGTCGACTTCGACCGTCTTGACCGACCGTCCGGCCTTGGCTTCGTCGCCATAGACCATCTTGATCGCCTTGCTGCCCAGGTTGCGGCGCAGGATCGCCGGGCGGCCAGCCTGCAGCGTCTGTTTGTGGACGTAGAATTCGTCCGGGTTCACCGCACCTTGCACCACGGTTTCACCCAGGCCATAGGCGCCGGTGATGAACACCACGTCGCGGAAGCCCGACTCGGTGTCGAGGGTGAACATCACACCGGCGGTGCCGGTTTCCGAACGGACCATACGCTGCACGCCAGCGGACAGGGCCACCAGCTTATGGTCGAAGCCTTGGTGCACGCGGTAGGCGATGGCGCGGTCATTGAACAGCGAGGCGAACACTTCCTTTGCCGCGCGGATCACGTTGTCGACGCCACGGATGTTCAGGAAGGTCTCCTGCTGGCCGGCGAAGGAGGCATCCGGCAAGTCTTCGGCGGTGGCCGAGGAACGCACGGCCACGGCCATGTTGTCGTTGCCCTTGGACATTTCGGCGAAGGCAGTTCGGATTTCCGAATCCAGGCGAGCCGGGAACTCGGCCTCCATCACCCACTGGCGGATCTGTGCGCCGGTCTTGGCCAAGGCGTTGACGTCGTCCACGTCCAACGCATCAAGCGCGGCATGGATGCGGTCGTTCAGGCCACTCTGCTCGAGAAAATCGCGGTACGCCTGAGCCGTAGTGGCAAAGCCGCCCGGCACCGAAACGCCGGCACCTGCGAGGTTACTGATCATCTCGCCCAGGGATGCGTTCTTGCCCCCCACATGCTCCACATCATGGACGCCGAGCTTATCGAGGGAAACTACGTACTCTACCAAGGTGATCTCTCCACTAACTGTATTGGAAAAGCTCAAGGGCGCCCGCCTGCCTGTTCTGACTTGGCCGGACGCTTGTGGCCTGTACCTGGAAAATAAGTGAGAATGCCGACAGCCGCATTCGGCAAACCGAACTTATCATATCCAAGAAACGTCATCAGCTTAAGGCCCAGGATGCAAATGAAAAGAACCGCGTTCTTCATCTCCGATGGCACCGGCATCACCGCCGAGACCCTGGGCCAAAGCCTGCTCGCTCAATTCGATAGCATTCCGTTCAACAAATTCACTCGCCCGTACATCGATACGCCTGACAAAGCGCGGACCATGGTCCAGCAAATCAATGCCGCGGCGGAGCGGGACGGCATGCGCCCGATCATCTTCGACACCATCGTCAACCAGGACATCCGCGAGATCCTGGCCACGTCGAATGGCTTCATGATCGACATCTTTTCGACGTTTTTATCCCCGCTCGAGCAGGAATTGACTGCCCATTCGTCGTATTCCGTCGGTAAATCCCACTCAATCGGTGGCAACTCCAACTACATGGAGCGCATCGAAGCGGTCAATTTCGCTTTGGACAACGACGACGGCGCCCGTACCCACTACTACGACAAGGCCGACTTGATCCTGGTGGGCGTATCGCGGTGCGGCAAGACGCCCACCTGCCTGTACATGGCCATGCAATTCGGTATCCGCGCCGCCAACTATCCGCTGACCGAGGACGACATGGAGCGCCTGCAGCTGCCCGCGGTGCTGAAAAAGCACCAGCACAAGCTGTTCGGGCTGACCATCGACCCCGACCGCCTGACTGCCATCCGCCACGAGCGCAAGCCCAACAGCCGCTATTCGAGCTTTGCCCAGTGCGAGTTCGAAGTGAGAGAGGTGGAAAACCTGTTCCGGCGCGAGAACATTCCCAACATCAACTCCACGCATTTTTCGGTGGAGGAGATTTCGGCGAAGATCCTGGTGGAGAAAGGGGTGGAGCGGCGGTTCAAGTAGCCAGAGGGTGGGCTGCAAGGGGTTAGTCTTAGGCGATTTTTTCCCTGTAAGATCGGGCGCCGCCCGCGCGGCGCATCGCGAGCGAGGCTCGCTCCTACGGGATTTGCGTGCGTCTGGGGCAGGCGTTACTGGCCGGAAAAAACGAGGGGCGAGCCCTGCTCGCGATGCGTCGCGTGGGCGGCGCTCGATTTGCGTACCACCACAAAACTCCCGCCAAGCCTCATAAAAAAGCCCCGGCATCACTGCCGGGGCTTTCTCATTTCAGCTTGATGATCAGGACGGCACCACCGTCGCCTGCCCACTCATCGCCAAGTCGACCAGCTCGCGGTTGGCCACCGCGTACATCGCATAGTCAGTACCCGGTGCGTTGCGCAAGTCGTCTAGCATGGCGCGCCAGCGCTCGACCATCACCCGGTGCTGCTCGGCCCACAGCGCCACGCGGGCATCCATGTCCTGCGGCGCATCCGCCATCTGCAGCACGGAAATGGTGATCGCGCGCTGCTGCAGGTCGATGTCGTCGCGGAACGACTCGCGGGCCAGTGCCTGCCAGTTGTTCTCCACCGTCAGGTTGCTGACCTCCTGCAGGTACCAGGTCAGGTCGAAGGCACTGCCCACAGCGAAGAACGCCTTGGCCACCTGGGCCGGATCATGCCCGGTCACGTCAGCCGCCTCGATGATCGGCAACAGCGTGTACAGGTGGCTGGTACCCGCCACCATGCGCGCCAACAGCTCCGGCACACCAGCATCGACGAAGCCCTGGTAACGAACCATCCAACGCTCACGGGTCGGGCCTTCGAGCAACTCGTCGAGCTTCAGGCCCAGTTGGGCGATTTTCGGCCCGAAGTGCGCGGTGTCACGCCCGGCATCCTGCTCGTTGCGACGGCTACGCAGGAACCAGCGGGTGGCCCGGCGGCCCAGGCGCATCAGCTCGTCCATCAGGGTCAGTTGGACCTCTGCCGGCACCTGGTAATCCAGCGCCTCGATCTGGCGGAACCAATGCGGCAGGTGGAAGATGTCGCGCACGATCACATAAGCCCCGGCCACGTTGGCCGGGCTCATGCCGGTCGACTCCTTCAGGCGCTGGACGAAGGTGATCCCCATGTTGTTGACCAGATCGTTGGCGATCTGGGTGCTGACGATCTCACGTTTCAGACGATGACGACGCATGGCGTCGGCGAACTTGCTGACCAGCGACGGCGGGAACGCGGTTTCCATGTCACGGGTCAGGTAGTCGTCGTCCGGCACCAGCGACTTGAGCAGTTGCTCCTTGAGGTCGATCTTGCTGTACGAAATCAGCACCGACAGCTCGGCACGGGTCAGGCCCTGGCCTGCGGCCAGGCGCTCGGCCAACTGCTCCTCGGACGGCAGGAACTCGATGGCCCGATCCAGCTTGCCCCGGCCCTCCAGGTCAGCCATCAGGCGCTTGTACTCGGCGATCCGCTCGCGGGCACGACGGGCCGCCAGCGACAGCGCCTGGGTCTGCTTGTAGTTGTTGCCCAGCACCAGGCTGGCCACCTCGTCGGTCATGCTGCCGAGCAGCTGGTTGCGCTGCTTCTCGGTCATGTCGCCACCCTGCACCACTTCGTTGAGCAGGATCTTGATGTTGACCTCATGGTCGGAGCAGTCCACACCACCGGCGTTGTCGATGAAGTCGGTGTTGGTAGCGCCACCGTGCAGGCCGAACTCGACCCGACCCAGCTGGGTCATGCCCAGGTTGCCGCCCTCACCCACTACCTTGCAGCGAAGCTCGTTGCCATTGACGCGCAGGGCGTCGTTGGCCTTGTCGCCGACATCAGCGTGGCTTTCGCTGCTGGCTTTGACGTAGGTGCCGATACCGCCGTTCCACAGCAGGTCGACCGGCGCCTTGAGCAGCGCGTTGAGCAGCTCGGTCGGGGTCAGGCGATCAGCCTCGATGGCGAAGCGCTCTTTCATCTGCGGGCTGATGGCAATGCTCTTGGCACTGCGCGGGAAAATCCCGCCGCCTTCGGACATGATGCTGGTGTCGTAGTCGCTCCAGGCCGAACGTGGCAGATCGAAAAGGCGCTGACGTTCGGCGAAGCTGGTGGCCGGATCCGGATTCGGGTCGATGAAGATGTGCAGGTGGTTGAACGCCGCCACCAGTTGCAGCTTGTCGGACATCAGCAGGCCGTTACCGAATACGTCACCGGCCATGTCGCCGATGCCGATCACAGTGATCGGGTCTTCCTGCACGTTGATCCCACGCTCGCGGAAGTGGCGCTGAACACCCACCCAGGCACCGCGGGCGGTGATGCCCATCTTCTTGTGGTCGTAGCCAGCCGAACCACCCGAGGCGAAGGCATCGCCCAACCAGAAGCCGTAGTCGATGGCGATGCCGTTGGCGATATCGGAGAAGGTCGCTGTGCCTTTGTCCGCCGCTACCACCAGGTACGGATCGTCATCGTCGTGACGCACCACGTTGGCTGGCGGCACCACGCCGCCCTCCTTGAGGTTGTCGGTGATGTCGAGCAGTCCACTGATGAAGATGCGGTAGCACGCTACGCCCTCGGCGGCGATCTCGTCACGGGTGCCACCCAATGGCAGACGACGCGGCAGGAAGCCACCCTTGGCCCCGACCGGCACGATCACCGAGTTCTTCACTTGCTGGGCTTTCACCAGGCCCAGCACCTCGGTGCGGAAGTCTTCCTCGCGGTCCGACCAACGCAAGCCGCCACGGGCGACGTTGCCAAAGCGCAGGTGCACACCTTCGACCCGCGGCGAATAGACGAAGATCTCGAACTTCGGCACCGGCTTGGGCAGTTCGGGAATCAGCTTGGGGTTGAACTTGAAGCTGAAGTACGACTTGTTGTGCCCATGGGCGTCCGGTTGGTAGAAGTTGGTGCGCAACGTGGCCTTGATCAGGTCCAGGTAGCGACGCAGGATACGGTCCTCGTTGAGCACCTGAACGTCGTCCAAGGCGCTGAGAATCGCCTGCTCCAGGCGCTGCTGCTTGTCGTCCAGGTCGTCCTGGGTGAGTTTGCGCGCCAGGTAGAAACGGGTCTTGAACAACCGGGTCAGCTCACGGGCGATGTCGGTGTGGTTGTTCAGGGTGCTGGCGATGTAGCCCAGGTCGAAGCCCAGGCGAATCTGCTTGAGGTAACGCGCATACGCGCGCAGCAGTGCCACATCGCGCCACGGCAGGCCGGCGGTCAGGACCAGGCGGTTGAAGGCGTCGTTCTCGGCATCGCCTTTGACGATGTGGACGAAGGCATCCTGCAAGATGTCGTTGAGCTGCTGGATATCCAGGCTCAGGCCCTCGCTGTAGGTGAAGGCGAAATCGTGAATCCAGTATTCGCGGCCGCTGGCATGACGCAAGCGGTACGGGAACTCACCCAGCACGCGCAGGCCAAGGTTCTCCAGGATCGGCAGCACATCGGACAGTGCCAGTGGCGTATCGGCGTGGTACAGCTTGCAATGCAGCAGGCGCTCGCCAAGACGGGTCAGCGGCTGGTAGAAACTCATGGCCAGCGGCTTGTTTTCAGACAGTGCCAGCACGTGCTGAAGGTCGACCACCGCCGAGTGCGCAGGGAAGCGCTCACGGTAGCCGGCCGGGAAGCCTTTGGGGAAGTCGGCAAGAATGTTGGTGCCCTGGGCCTCGCCGAAGTTCTCGATCACCAGTGCCGAGTAGTCGTCCTGCCACGAGCGGCAGGCCTGGATCACTTCGTTTTCCAGCTGCTGCGGGTCGATGTCGATGCGGTTCTTCGGGTCGACCCGCAAGATCAGCTGCACACGCGCCAGCACCGACTCGGAGAAGAAGGTCCAGAACTCGCAGTCGCTGGCCTTCAGGCGCTCCATCAGCACCTGCTGGATCTTCTGGCGCACCTCGGTGGAGTAGATCTCACGCGGTACGTAGGCCAGGCAGTAGCAGAAGCGGCCGTAGGGGTCCTTGCGCAGGAATACGCGAATCTTGTTGCGCTCCTGGATCTGCACGATCGACATCACGGTGCTGAACAGCTCGTCGACCGGGGTCTGGAACAGGTCGTCGCGTGGCAACACCTCTAGCACCTGGGCCAGTTCCTTGCCCAGGTGAGCCTTGGGATCGAAGCCAGAACGGCGCTCGACTTCATTGACCTTGACGCGGATGTACGGGATGGCATGCACACTCTCGCCATAGACCGACGAGGTGTACAGGCCCATGAAGCGGTGTTCCTTGATGACCTTGCCAGCGGCATCGAGCTGGCGAATCGACACGTAGTCCGGATAAGCCGGGCGATGCACGCGGCTGGGCAGCGCAGCCTTGGCGAAGGACAGCAGCAGCGGCTCGTTGAGGTAGGCCACGGCGTAATCTTCGATGCGCAGTTCTTCGGCGCTCAGCCCCACGCGCAGGCGCCGTGGCAGGCCGAGGAATGACTGCTCGTCGTACACCATCTGGCCGCCGGCGTTGTCGTCCCGGACCGTGAATTCTTCGTAGCCCAAGAAAGTGAAATGGTTGTCCAACAACCATTCGAGGAACGCCTTGACCTCGGCCTTCTCATGCTGCACCGGTGCAAACGGCGTCTGCTCCACCAAAGCGACCACTTCGCGCAGCTTGGCCTTCATCGGCTCGAAATCGGCAACTGCCACCCGCACTTCGGCCAAGACCTGCTCGATTTCACGGGTCAGCACCGTCAGTTCGGCGGCATTGGCGCAGCGGTCGATCTCCAGGTACATCAGCGATTCATGACGCACGCCCTCACCCTGGGTGCCCTTGGGCAGCAGTTCGAGCAGTTCGCCCTTGGCGCCACGACGCACGCTCAGCACCGTGGTCTGCAGGGTGTGGATGCTGTAGCCGCGGCGGTTCAGCTCGGTGCGTACCGAATCGACCAAAAATGGCAAGTCGTGGTGCAGCACCTCGACCACCGTGTGGGTCGATTGCCAGCCATTGCGCTCATAATCCGGGTTGTAGACCCGCACTTGCGGTTGTGCAGGGTCGAAGCGCTCGATGATGCGCCAGGCAGACAGCGTGCAGCCGGCCAGGTCGGACAGCCTGCGCTGGGTGAGTTCGTCCAGAGAGATGATGCCGAAGAACTGCTCGGCGAACAGCGCCACTTGTGGCAGGGACTGTTCGCTGATGTGCTGCGCCAGGGCCGCCTGCAGTTGGTGCTGGAAGTCGGCTTTGCTGGCTGCGGTGAAGAACGCCATCTGTGGTACTCCGCTTGGGCTTTGTAATAGTTGAAGCGTCGCATGCGTGCGCCTTGGTACGGATCAACGATAGCCAAACCGTGGCAAGGCGGACGGTAAAACCAGGCGTTGAACGTGTAGGCCACGTTCATAGGCTCGGCGCAGCTTAACGACTGAGTGGTCACTACGGCTTGCAGCGCTGCGACAATTTCGGTCAAGGGGGGGTAACTTTACGTTTATGGATGCGTGCAAGGCTGTCAGAATTCCCCCTCATTTCCTTTGATCCGAGCCGCCCATGCAAATCAAAACCGCCCTGCTCTTCGCCACGCCCTGCGATGAAGAAGAAGACGACATGGCGACCCTGTGCTGCCACAGCGACAAGGGACAGATGTTCCTGCTGACCCGCTACCCGGACGAGGACACGGTCGACCTGACCCTGGACGACGAACCCTCGACCCTGGATGGCTTGAAAGTGACCTTGAGTGCCCAGCGCTTGTTGATCGAAGTGGCTGCCAGTGACCGGGATGCGCTGAAAGGCGATGAGTCGCTGGAGATTGTGTTGACGTCGCAAGGAACTGACCTGGAAGAGGTGGCGCTGACGTTGCGCAATATCCTCGAGGGTACCGGTACCTTCGTTAGCGAGCTTTGAGGGCGCACAGGACCGGCCTCGATCGTCGGCGAACATCCGGCGCTGGTACGCGCACCTCCCCTGTTTCTGGCTAACGATCTGGAACAAACTCAGTTCAGGTACCACCGAACTGAAGAACGCGCTGTTCGAACGCGGTGACCTGGAACAATGCCGCACGTACTGCTCGTCCCTGGAAGCCAAGGACCTGCTGCCCTGTTCTGCAACGCCCCTTCGCAGGCTGCGACCTCGGCCATCCCCAGGCCAGACGATTGCCGAGAAGCCCCTCAAGACCCGCTGAACCTTGCTGTCCACGCAACTCCATTTGCGTGGACTGTCTGCCCTCATTGCACGGGGTTGGAGTGCATGACTCGACCTGCTTCAGCGGGTCTGTCGATGTAGAGCTGATCCAGTGTGCTGTTGCATAGCCCCTTGAGTGCATTCCAGTTTGCCGAGGTGTGGATGTATTTCTCTCGCAACTGGGCAGTTTCCTCCTGCGTCAACCCCGGGTCTGCGCTGTGCCCGAGAGCGAAGTCATGCAATTTGCGGCTGATGGTATGCAGATCGTCCGGCAGTTGATGGGCTGGGTCATTGCCCAGGTTGGCAAAAGGCACCCCGCCGCGCACGGCCAGTTCCCGCATGACGCTCAGGTAGATGCGGGACAACTGTCCCTTCACCTCCCGCTGCCACTGCACGGCGGCATATACCTGTTTTTCCGGATCATCGCGGCGGCTCCGGCTTCCGGCGATGGGTGCTTCCCAGGTCAACAGCTGTGGCTTTGGCGCGGGCAAATCCTTGTACGCCTGCTCCAGCAAGGCGCGGGTGATTGCATACGCGCGAGTCCGTTCGGCAGGCGTGGTCAGTGCGACGCGGCTGGCGTTGGGTTTGCACAGGAGGACGCTTTCCTGCTGTGCCTGGGGATAGCCGCCACCGATGTTTGAATGGACGCCGGGCATGTGGATGTCGTGGTCGGTGCGCACCAACGGGAAGTTGTGTCGGCGCTCGTCGCTGGCGACCAGTTGCACCACATGCCGCGCACAACCCTGGGCCAAGCCCAGGCGTAGCTTGCCGAATCGGGCGGTGCCCTGGGTGAGGCGATTGTGCAGTGGGGCGGTGATGGCGGCGACGGTGTCGAACAGGCCGATGAAGTTGACGCTGGTCTTGAGGTGTGGATATTGCGAGCAGATGGGTGTGTCGTCGTGTAGCCGGTTGAGCAAGTGGCGAGCGGCGGCGGCGCCCCGACTGAAGCCAAACAGGTCGAACTCGATATGGTGGGGGTGGGGGTGGGTGTGCAAGCAGTCGATCAGGTGGTGGTCGACCATGGCCAAGGCTTGCTGGACTCTGGCTTCGACACCTGTCTGACCGCGTCCGGTGGCTTGGGCGAAGGTCGAGTCCTGGCTGGCTTCGGTGGTGCCTATGCCTTCGATGTAGAGTTTCATGAAGTGCTTATTTGGCGTGGCCTGCGGTTGGCCGGTGGGGTATAGCGTGTGTAACAGGGCGATGTTGGTTGGGGCGTTGGCGTAACTGCCGGTGGTGTATTTTTGTGTGGGGGAGTCGGGGGTAACGGCGTTGCGGGCGTTGTTGCCGGTGCCGTCGAAGAAGATCCCTATGCGCAGGACATAAGGTTTGGTGCTGGTGAACACGGGGAATTTTTTACTCAACTCATCCATCTGGCTGAACTCCGGTTGGCTTGGTGAGTTCAGCAAGCAACAGCTTAACCTCGGTGCCTACCCGCACATTCAACATCTGAGTACAGAAATTTCCCTTCTCCGCCTGGAACTTGATTTCGCTTCTAGTGGGCGGTGGTTCAGTCGCCCTCTATTGCGAATTCAGGGGGCTTAGCACTGTGGCTGGACGATAGCCGCTAGATTTCGTAGTTACTTTTTTCGGGCGTTTTTAAGGAGTGGGGGCAGAGGTGATGAGGCGAACTTAGGGGTGGCATTCAAATCGCGTGAATATCCATTCGCCATGGAGGCGCTCATTCACCTTTTCGCCTTTACGGCGACCTACTTTTGCTCTTGGGCAAAAGTAGGCAAAAACCGCTGGCTCCTATCATCCGGCCCCTACGCTTCGCTTCGGGGTTCCCTCGCTACGGGCTTGCTCCCGGGAGGACCGCGCTGAACGGCCCCTCCTGGGCCGCAGCGCTTGACGGGCATCCATGCCCGTCACCTCCCTCCGCAAGCCCTACGCTCGGCCTACTGACGTCGCAATTTGCAGCGTCTGGGATATCGCGCATTAAAAGCAAAAGCGAAGCATCAAATACCAACTCCGAACAAAAACAATAACAATAACAATAACAACTAAATCAGCCGCACATTAACTATTAAAATTACAAAATGCGAGGCGAACTTTCTTTTGCTTCGCTTTGCTCTTGCTTCTAGCGCGCGGTAGTTCAGACGCCACCTAATGCGACTTCAGGAGGCCGAGCGCAGGGCTTGCGCAGGGAGGTGACGGGCATGGATGCCCGTCAAGCGCTGCGGCCCAGGAGGGGCCGTTCAGCGCGGTCCTCCCGGAGCAAGCCCGGAGCGAGGGAACCCCGGAGCGCAGCGTAGGGGCCGGATGATAGGAGCCAGACTTTTTTGGTTACTTTTTGGGGCGTCTGCCAAAAAGTGACCCGCTGTAAGAGCGGAAAGGTGATTGAGCGTCGCCTTGGCAAATGGATATGCTCACGCATCCAGAAACCAAAACCTCAAACTTCAAAGCACAGATTTAAGGGCGGCATTCAGATAGCGTGAATATCCATTCGCCATGGAGGCGCTCATTCACCTTTTCGCCTTTACGGCGACCTACTTTTGCTCTTGGGCAAAAGTAGGCAAAAACCGCTGGCTCCTATCATCCGGCCCCTACGCTTCGCTCCGGGGTTCCCTCGCTACGGGCTTGCTCCCGGGAGGACCGCGCTGAACGGCCCATCCTGGGCCGCAGCGCTTGACGGGCATCCATGCCCGTCACCTCCCTCCGCAAGCCCTACGCTCGGCCTACTGACGTCGCAATTTGCAGCGTCTGGGATATCGCGCATGAAAAGCAAAAGCGGCGCATGAAATACCAAATCCGAACAACAACAACAACAACAACAACAACAACAACAACAACAGCTAAACCAGCCGCACATTCAACATTAAAACTATAAATTCGAGGCGGACTTTCTTTTTCTTCGCTTTGCTCTTGCTTCTAGCGCGCGGTAGTTCAGGCGCCACCTCATGCGACTTCAGGAGGCCGAGCGCAGGGCTTGCGCAGGGAGGTGACGGGCATGGATGCCCGTCAAGCGCTGCGGCCCAGGAGGGGCCGTTCAGCGCGGTCCTCCCGGAGCAAGCCCGGAGCGAGGGAACCCCGGAGCGCAGCGCAGGGGCCGGATGATGGGAGCCAGACTTTTTTGGTTACTTTTTGGGGCGTCTGCCAAAAAGTGACCCGCTGTAAGAGCGGAAAGGTGATTGAGCGTCGCCTTGGCAAATGGATATGCTCATAAATCTAAATACCAAAACCTCAAACTTCAAACTTCAAAGCGAATACTTGGCGCTGGCATTCAAATCGCGTGAATATCCATTCGCCATGGAGGCGCTCATTCACCTTTTCGCCTTTACGGCGACCTACTTTTGCTCTTGGGCAAAAGTAGGCAAAAACCGCTGGCTCCTATCATCCGGCCCCTGCGCTGCGCTTCGGGGTTCCCTCGCTACGGGCTTGCTCCCGGGAGGACCGCGCTGAACGGCCCCTCCTGGGCCGCAGCGCTTGACGGGCATCCATGCCCGTCACCTCCCTCCGCAAGCCCTACGCTCGGCCTACTGACGTCGCAATTTGCAGCGTCTGGGATATCGCGCATTAAAAGCAAAAGCGGAGCATGAAATACCAAATCCGAACAACAACAACAACAACAACAACAACAACAACTGAACCAGCCGCACATTCAATATTAAAACCATAAATGCGAGGCAAATTTTCTTTTGCTTCGCTTTGCTCTTGCTTCTAGCTCGCAGTAGTTCAGGCGCCACCTCATGCGACTTCAGGAGGCCGAGCGCAGGGCTTGCGCAGGGAGGTGACGGGCATGGATGCCCGTCAAGCGCTGCGGCCCAGGAAGGGCCGTTCAGCGCGGTCCTCCCGGAGCAAGCCCGGAGCGAGGGAACCCCGGAGCGCAGCGCAGGGGCCGGATGATAGGAGCCAGACTTTTTTGGTTACTTTTTGGGGCGTCTGCCAAAAAGTGACCCGCTGTAAGAGCGGAAAGGTGATTGAGCGTCACCTTGGCAAATGGATATGCTCACGCATCCAGAAACCAAAACTTCAAACTTCAAAGCACAGATTTAAGGGCGGCATTCAACTAACGTGATCACTCACCTTTTCGCCCCACTCCTATATATCCGCCCCCTACAGGATCACCTCGCCAACGTCTTGCTCCCGAAAACCCAAGCTCGACCTAATGACCCAATTGGCGATACCTGAACGACCGCGTACCCCCGAAGCAAAAGCAACACACAACGAGCACGACTGACTTTTCGAGAATTTTACCCACCGCCATTGGTCGCCACCCCCCCGGATAGATTAAAGTATCACCCCCTGCCCCAGGCACCCGCTCACAGCGCGCCCGGGCCCAATCCCAGGAACCGTCGCCGATGGAACACCGTGAAGCGCTGATCGCGCTGCGCACATTTCTTTCCTCCCAGATCCTAGGCCAGGAAAAACTGGTCGAACGTCTGTTGATCGTGCTCCTGGCCGATGGCCACATGCTCGTCGAGGGTGCCCCAGGCCTGGCCAAGACCAAGGCCATCAAAGAACTCGCCGAAGGCATCGAAGCCCAGTTCCACCGCATCCAGTTCACCCCAGACCTGCTGCCCGCCGACATCACCGGCACCGAAATCTACCGCCCAGAAACCGGTAGCTTCGTGTTCCAGCAAGGCCCGATCTTCCATAACCTGGTCCTGGCCGACGAAATCAACCGCGCCCCCGCCAAAGTCCAGTCCGCACTGCTCGAAGCCATGGCCGAACGCCAGGTCAGCGTCGGCCGCAGTACCTACGACCTGTCGCCGCTGTTCCTGGTCATGGCCACCCAAAACCCCATCGAGCAGGAAGGCACCTACCCACTGCCCGAAGCCCAACTCGACCGCTTCCTGATGCACGTGAAAATCGGCTTCCCCGACGCCGCCGTCGAACGCCGCATTCTCGCCCAGGCACGGGGCGAAGCCCTCGGCGGCGAGGCCAAGCCCGAGCGACGCGTCAGCCAGCAAGCAATCTTCGCCGCCCGCAAGGAAATCCTCGGGCTGTACATGGCCGACGCCGTGGAGGAATACCTGGTCCAGCTGGTAATGGCCACCCGCACCCCGGCCAAGTTCGACGCCGAACTCGCCGACTGGATCGCCTACGGTGCCAGCCCCCGCGGCTCCATCGCCCTCGATCGCTGCGCCCGGGCCCATGCCTGGCTGGCCGGGCGCGACTTCGTCAGCCCCGAGGACATCCAGGCGGTCCTGTTCGATGTGCTGCGCCACCGCATCATCCTGTCCTTCGAGGCCGAAGCGGCAGGCATCGACCAGGACCGCGTGGTCCAGCGCATCCTCGACGTCGTTGCCGTAGCCTGACCCCATGCCCACCACTCAGCTGGCCGAGCCCGGCATCCGCATTGGCCTAGCCGAGCTGATCGACATGCGCCACCGAGTACGCGAGATCCAGCTGTTCTCGCGCCCCGGCCAGCGCAGCCCACTGGTCGGCCTGCACCACTCCAAACTGCGTGGGCGCGGGGTGGACTTCGACCAGGTGCGCGTGTACCAGGCCGGCGACGACGTGCGCAACATCGACTGGCGCGTCACCGCACGCACGCAGGAGCCACACACCAAACTCTTCCATGAAGAACGCGAACGGCCAATCTTCATCCTCGTCGAACAAAGCCAGCGGCTGTTCTTCGGCTCGGGGCTGATGTTCAAATCGGTCTTGGCCGCCCAGGCCGCGGCGTTGTTCGGCTGGGCCGCGTTGGGCCATAACGACCGCATCGGTGGGCTGGTGTTCGGTGACAACGAACACCACGAAGTCAAACCCCGACGCAGCAAGCAAAGCCTGCTGCAACTGCTCAACCGTCTGGCCAAGGTCAACCAGTCCCTGCACACCGAAGCCGTGCCCCAGGCCGACAACCTCGGCCTTGCCCTGCGCCGGGCCCGCGAGGTGCTGCGTCCCGGTAGCCTAGCCATCGTCATCTGCGACGAACGCTCGCTGACCGACCAGGCCGAACAGCACCTGGCCATGCTTTCGCGCCATTGCGACCTGCTGCTGCTTCCAGTGTCCGATCCGCTCGACCACGCCCTGCCCGCCGCCGGGCTCCTGCGCTTCGCCCAGCGCAGCGCGCAGCTGGAACTCGACACCCTCGACGCCAACCTGCGCCAGGCCTACCGACAGCAAGCCGAAGCCCGAGTCGAGCGTTGGGAGCTCATGACGCAAAAATTGCGCGTCCTGATGATGCCGCTGAGCACTCAGAGCGAAATGATCGAACAGTTGCGCGAGTACCTGAATGCTCAGCGCCCTGGGAGCGGCAAATGAACCCGTTGGACCAACTGCAGCCTTTGATCGCGCCGCAGGCGATCGGCGTGTGGCCGCCCGCGCCAGGCTGGTGGTTGTTGCTCGCGATACTGCCGCTGCTCGCGTGGGCCATTTGGCGCCTGCGCCGCTGGCGCCCCGGCAAGCGTCCCATCGTGCGCGCCGAACAACCACTCGACCCGGTGCGTGTCGAGGCCCTGGCCGAACTGGCTCGCCTGCCGCGCCCCTACGACGGCGCCCCCGCAGGTGCCTGGCTACAACAGATCAATGCCCTGCTCAAACGTTTGTGCCGCAACCACTACCCCGGCGCCAATAGCCATACCCTCAACGGGCGCCAATGGCTGGCTTTCCTCGACAACCGCTGCCCAGCCGCAGGCCTTACCCGCTGGATGGTGCTAGTCGAAGGCGCCTACAAACCCGAGTGCAAGCTCGACGACAAAGCCATCGCCGGGCTCAGCCAGGCGGTCGAAACCTGGATCCGCAAGCATGTTTGAGCTGGCCTGGCCGTGGATCTTCACGCTGCTGCCGTTGCCGTGGTTGGCGCGTCTGCTGCTGCCCGCCGCCGACAGCGGCGAGCCGGTGCTGAAGGTGGGCTTTCTCGATGAACTGGAAGGACTGGCCGGGCGCCGGGCGCGCCTGAACCTGCCAACCTGGCGGCAACAGGCGCCCTATGTCGTGATCTGGCTCCTGCTACTGTTCGCCGCCGCGCGCCCACAATGGCTTGGCGACCCGGTGCCGGTGGCGGCCAGTGGTCGTGACCTGCTGGTGGCCGTGGATGTCTCCGGCTCCATGGACTTCCCCGACATGCAATGGAAGGACGAGGACATCAGCCGCCTGGACCTGGTCAAGGCACTGCTTGGCGACTTCCTTCAGGACCGCGAGGGTGACCGGGTCGGCTTGATCCTGTTCGGCAGCCAGGCCTACCTGCAGGCCCCCCTCACCTTCGATCGGCGCACGGTGCGTACTTTCCTCGACGAAGCGCAAATCGGCATCGCCGGCAAGAACACAGCCATCGGCGACGCCATTGGCCTGGCGGTCAAACGCCTGCGCGAGCGTCCGGCGCAGAGCCGGGTCCTGGTGCTGATCACCGACGGTGCCAACAACGGCGGGCAGATCCACCCATTGACCGCGGCACGCTTGGCAGCCCAGGAGGGCGTACGCATCTACACCATCGGTATCGGCGCGAACCCCGAGGCCAGCGGAACCCCTGGCCTGCTCGGCCTGAACCCGAGCCTGGACCTGGACGAGGCCTCGCTGAAGGAGATTGCCGAGATCACTCACGGCACCTACTTCCGTGCCCACGACGGCGCCGAACTGGACGCCATCGGCGACACCCTCGATCAACTGGAGCCCGTGGCCCAGCAACCGACCCAGGCACGCACGGCCAAAGACTTGTACGCCTGGCCGCTGGCCCTTGCGTTGTTGCTGAGCGTACTGCTGGTGGTTGCCGTGCAATGGCCGGACAACCGACTGCAGCGCCTGCTGCGCAAGCCTCGGTTCCTGCAGCCTCACCCGGAATGGCGCCAACGCCTGAAGCGCCTGCGCCTGAGGAGACGGCGATGATCGACCTTTGGCCACAATGGCTGCGCCCCCTCTGGCTGCTGGTACTGCCGCTACTCGGCTGGCTGATCTTCAAACTGTGGCACCGACGCAAACGCGCCGGGCGCTGGCAGATGATCTTGCCGCCCGCTTTCCATCCAGTGCTGCTAGGGGGCGGCACTGGCAGCACCAGCAAACTGCCATGGGTGGCCTTGGGGCTGGCCTGGTTCCTGGTGGTGCTGGCCTTGCTCGGGCCCAGCTGGCAGCGCGTGGAAGAAACCCGCCAGCGCCCCGCCGACCCATTGGTGATCCTGCTCGAACTGACTCCGCAGATGCTTGCCGAAGACAGCCCGCCCAACCGCCTGGAACACGCCCGGCGCAAAGTGCTCGACCTGCTCGAACACCGTCGCGACAGCCAGACCGCCCTCGTCGTCTACGCCGGCAGCGCGCACACGCTGGTCCCGCTATCCGACGACCTGGGCACGACACGCAACCTGCTCGAAGCCATCGACCCGTCGATCATGCCGCAGGCAGGCCAGCGTGCCGACCTGGCCGTACAAAAAGGCCTGTCGCTGCTGGCTCAAAGTGGCCTGGGCCAGGGTCGGCTGTTGCTGATTGGCTCGGCGCTTAGCGAACAGGAACGCCAGGGCATCATTCATGCCTTGGGCCGTCAGGGGCCGAGCCTGCTGATGCTGGGCATCGGCAGCAGTCAAGGCGCACCGGTGCGCCAGGCCAATGGCGAGTTCCTCAAGGACGATCAGGGCGGCATCCTGCTGCCGCGCCTGGACAGCGCCAGCCTCAAGGCCTTCATCAGCAGTACCGGCGGGCGCTATCGCCACGCCCGCATCGACGATCTGGACCTGCGTGGCCTGGGCTTGTTCGACAACCCCCGCGCCCTGCGCAACGACGGTCAAAGCGTGCAACTGGACAGTTGGGCCGACCAGGGTTACTGGCTGTTGCTCCCACTGTTGCTGTTGGCAGCCTGTGCCGGCCGGCGCGGCTGGCTGTTCTGCCTGCCACTGCTGCTGGCCGTGCCGCAGCCCAGCCAGGCCTTCGAGTTCAACGACCTGTGGCTGCGCCCCGACCAGCAAGGTCAACGCCTGCTCGAACAAAACCGCCCGGCCGAGGCCGCGCATCACTTCCAGGACCCACAGTGGCGTGGCATGGCGCTCTACCAGGCCGGCGACTTCGCGGGCGCCGCCCAGGCCTTCGCACAGAGCAACACTGCCGCGGCCCACTACAATCGAGGCAATGCCCTGGCCCGTAGCTGCGAGCTGGAAGCTGCCCTGGATGCCTACGAGCAAGCCCTGGAGCGACAGCCCGACCTCAAAGCGGCGCTGGACAACCAGGCGCTGGTCCAGCAACTGCTGCTGCAACGCGAAGCCAAGGGCGAGGAACCACAAGCCGACAACGATGCCCAAGGCACTCCCGGCAGCGACACCGAGGGCAACAGTAGCTCGGCCAGCAACCCGGCCCAGGGCACACCCGGCAACAGCGAACAGGCCGCCGAGGCACCCGGCGAGAGTAGTCAGAACGGTCAGACACCACCCAACACCCAGGGCGGTGACGACGACAGCGTTACCCAGGCGCCGCAACGCCCGGTGTCGACCAGCCTTGACGCAGAGCAACGCCAGGCCCTGGAACAATGGCTGCGAGAGATCCCCGACAACCCGGCGGAACTGCTGCGGCGCAAATTCTGGTATGAACAGCAATTGCATCAGGAAAATCCACGATGAGTCGCTTCGGCGTCTTTCTCCTTTGTCTGCTGTGGGCCCTGGTGGCCCAGGCCCAACCCAGCCTGCAGGCCAGCGTCGACCGCACTCGCCTGGAAGCCGGCGAAACCCTGGAACTGACCCTTGAAAGCCAGGATGTGACCCAGTTCGGCAAGCCTGACCTGCGTGCGCTGGAGGGCGATTTCGAAGTGCGTGGCACGCGCCAGTTGAACAGCCTGCACACCCTCGACGGCGAAACCCGTGCCAGCACCCGCTGGATCATCACACTGCTGCCACGCCGCAGCGGCAGCCTGGTCATCCCCGAACTGCAACTGGGCCAATCACGTAGTCAGACCATCGAGCTTCAGGTGGTGCAGGCCGACGCCAGCCGGACGGACAGCGCGGCCCAGGTATTCGTCGAAGCCAGCCTCGACAGCAGCGATGTCTACGTCCAGGCGCAGGCCGTGCTGACCGTGCGCATCTATCACTCGGTATCGCTGTACGACGACAGCAGCTTGAGCCCCCTGCAACTGGAGAGCGCCAAGGTCGAGCAACTGGGTGAGTCGCGCACCTACGAGAAGGACATCAACGGCATTCGTCATGGCGTGATCGAAACCCGTTACGCTCTGTACCCGCAGCAAAGCGGCACCGTGGACATTCCACCGCTGACCTTCACCGCCACCGCCGCCGACAATGGCCAGCAACCGGCTGGTAGCGCACGGGTCGGCCGCCAGCTGCAGGTCAGCTCGCTGCCGCTGCGCTTGAACGTGCGCCCTATTCCCACCGCCTGGCCTGCCGATACGCCTTGGCTGCCCGCCCGCAGCCTGAGCCTGGAAGAACACTGGAACCCTGACCCTGCGCAACAGAAGGTGCAGATCGGCGACTCGCTGACCCGTAACATCACCCTACGCGCCGAGGGCCTCTCAAGCACTCAGTTGCCGCCACTACCAGCCACTGAAATCACCGGCCTGCGTCGCTATCCCGACCAACCGTTGCTGCGTAATGAAATCAACGAACGTGGCATGACCGCCAACCGCGAGGAACGCGAGGCACTGGTCCCAATCCACAGCGGCCAGCTGGCACTGCCGGCGCTGGAGGTCACTTGGTGGAACACCCGCGAAGACCATCTAGAGCACTCAAGCCTGCCCGCTCGCAACCTCGATGTGCAGGACAACCCGGCACTGAGCGCCGAAACACCGGTGGGCGACACCCGCAGCGGCAGCACGCTGCTCTGGCCCTGGCAGCTGGCCACCTTGATACTGGCCCTCACCACGGTACTGGGCTTCGCCCTCTGGTGGCGGGCACGCTCCCAACCAGCGGTGTTGCGTGCGGCGCAGAATGGTCCGAGCCCACGCACCTTGATGGACGACATCAAGCGAGCCTGCCAGGCCAACGACCCGCAGGCCACGCGCCAGGCGCTCGATGCCTGGGCACGCCAGCAACCGGAAACCCTGGCCGACATGGCCGCTCGGTTCGTGCCCTTGTCCGATGCACTGGACAGCCTGAACGGGGCTCTCTACAGCGAAAGCGGACAGTATTGGCATGGCGATGAATTGTGGCGCGCCATCGGCACCATTCCGCCGGCCGAACAGGTGTTGCCACCCGCTGGAGAAACAGGAAGCCTGCCGCCACTGTATCCCAAGTGAGGGGCTGGGGTGCCCGCCTTCAGTGCGCGGCGTCCTGGAGATCGAGCGCCGCGCGCGGGGCTCGATCCAACCGACACGGAACACCTCACGACAAACACCACGCCCCCCTGCTTGGGTTACCATACCGCCCTTTCCCTCGCTTGCCCGACTCGACACCAACAGGTCATCCATGCGTCTGTTTCACACCTCCGACTGGCACCTGGGCCAAAGCCTGCACGGCCAGGAACGCGACTTCGAACACGCCTGCTTCCTCGACTGGCTGCTGGGCCAACTACGGCTGCGCCAACCCGATGCGCTGCTGATCGCTGGCGATATCTTCGACACGGTCAACCCACCGGTCAAAGCCCAGGAGCGCCTTTACGACTTCATCGTCCAGGCCCATGAACAGCTGCCGAAGCTGGACATCGTGATGATCGCCGGCAACCACGATTCCGGCTCGCGGATCGAACTGCCCGCCGCGCTGATGCGGCGCCTGCGCACCCATGCCCTGGGCCGCGTGCACTGGCTCGACGAAGGCCAGTTGGATGCCGAGCGCCTGCTCATTCCGCTCACCAACGCCCGCGGCAAGGTCTGCGCTTGGTGCCTGGCCCTGCCCTTCCTGCGTCCGGCGGAAGTCACTGGCCCGCAGCTGGGTGACGATTACCTGCAAGGTATCCACCAGGTACACCAGCAACTGATCGGCGCAGCGCAGCAAAAACGCAAGAAAGACCAGGCGCTGATTGCCATCAGCCATGCACACATGGCCGGCGGCTCAGTCTCGGAAGACTCCGAGCGGAGCCTGATCATCGGTAATGCCGAAGCCTTGCCGGCCAAGCTCTTCGACAAAGCCATCAGCTACGTCGCCCTGGGCCACCTGCACAAGCCGCAGAAGGTCAACCGCGAGAACCGCATCCGCTACAGCGGCTCGCCGATACCGCTGTCGTTCGCCGAGATCAACTACCCCCACCAGGTACTGGAGGTGGAGCTGGAAGGCACCGAGCTGATCAGCGTCGAAGCGCGCCCGGTGCCGCGCGCCGTGGCACTGCAGCGCCTGGGCCCCGCGCCGCTGGGTGAAGTGCTCCAGCAGCTCGCCGACTTGCCGATGATCGACTTGCTCGAAGACCCCAACCGCCAGCCCTGGCTGGAAGTGCGCGTACGCCTGGACGAACCGCAGCCCGACCTGCGCCAGCAAATCGAGCAGGCCCTGCATGGCAAGGCCGTGCGCCTGGTGCGCATCAGCGCCGAATACGCCGGCCGTGGCGAACAGCAGGACGATGACCAGGCCTTCGTGGAACTGGCGCAGATGACGCCGCAAGACCTGTTCAGCCGCGCCTGGGAGCAGGCCTACGGCAGCCCGGTGGACGAGCAGGCCCTGTCCGACTTCGCCCTGTTGCTGCAGGACGTACAGCTCGAAGAGGAACTGCCATGAAAATTCTCGCCATTCGCCTCAAGAACCTGGCGTCCCTGGCCGGTCCGATCGACATCGACTTCACCGCCGAGCCGCTGGCCAGCGCCGGCCTGTTCGCCATCACTGGCCCTACTGGCGCCGGCAAGAGCACCTTGCTGGACGCGCTATGCCTGGCCCTGTTCGGCAGCGTGCCACGGCTCGAAGACATCGGCCGTGAAGCCAAGGTGCCAGACGCCGACGGCGAAATCCCCACCTCAGACCCGCGCAACCTGTTGCGCCGCGGCACGGGTAGCGGCTTTGCCGAAGTCGACTTCCTGGGCATCGATGGCCACCGCTACCGGGCGCGCTGGGAAGCGAACCGCGCCCGCGACAAGGCCAACGGCAAGCTGCAGAACAGCCGCCAGAGCCTGTACGACCTGGACAGCGAACAACTCCTGGGCAGCGGCAAGAACGAGTACAAGCAACTGATCGAAGCACGCCTGGGCTTGAACTTCGAACAGTTCACCCGCGCAGTGATGTTGGCCCAGAGTGAGTTCGGCGCCTTCCTCAAGGCCGACGACAAAGAACGCAGCGAGCTGCTGGAAAAGCTCACCAACACCGCCATCTACACCCGCCTTGGCCAACGCGCGTTCAGCAAGGCGCGGGAAACCAGCGAAGCCCACAGTGCCTTGAAAGACCGCGCCAGCCATTTGCTGCCCATGGCCAGCGAAGCCCGTGCCGAGCTTGACCAACGCCTGGAGCAGGCCCAGCAGCAGTTCAAGGCCGACCAGGCCCGCGAACGACAACTGGAGCAACAACGGGCCTGGCTTGTCGAACAACAGCAGCTGCAGGCCCAGCACAACGAGGCTGCGCAGGCGCTCAAGGATGCAGCACTGGCGTGGGAGCAGCTGTCCGGACAACGCATCGACCTGCAGCGCCTGGAACGCCTGGCGCCGCAGCGCCACCAGTTCCATCGCCAGCAGACGCTGCAGGCGGCACTGGCACCGCTGGCCACCACCCTCAGCGAGCAGCAGCGCCAGCACAACGATCTGAACACCCGCTGCACCGAACTTGAGCAGGCGCTGGAAACTTCACGTCAGGCGTTGAGCCAAGCCCAAGGCAATCAGAGCGAAAACGCCCCACGCCTGCGTCAGGCTTTCGCCGAGCAAGACACCCTCGCCCGTCTGGCGCAAGAGCTGGGCAAGCTGCGCGAAACGCGCCAGCAGGCCGACCTGGCCGCCGGCGCGTTGCAGCAACAGGTGCAGCAACTCGATGAGCAGCAGCAACGAAGCCAGGAGCAACTGGCACGGATCGACGCCGCCCTGGCAGAGAGCGCTTCGCTGCACACGCTGAGCAACGCCTGGCAGGCCTACCGCCCGCAACTGCAACAGCTGCTGCAGATCGGCAACCGCCTCAGCCAAGGCCGCGAGGAGCTGCCTGGCTTGCAAGCCCAGGCCAGCCAGGCCAATGCCCAGCTGCAAGCACAGCGCGACGCCTTCGAGGTGCTGTTCCGCGAGGCTGGCGCAGAACCCCAGGCGCTGGCCGAGCAGCTCGACCTGCTGGGCGGCATGCTGCAGGAAAACCGTAAGCAGCAACGCGCCGTGGAAGAATTGTCGCGCCTGCACACCCGCGAGCAAGAACTGCAGCAAGGCATCGCTTCGCTGCGCGAGCGCCAGCAACAGGCCCTGCAACAACGCCAGCAACTGATCGGCGAAGGCACCGCCGCCAAGACCGAGCTGGAAAACGCCGAACAAGCCTTGACCCTGACCCGCCAGTTGCTCGAACGGCAGCGCCTGGCACGCAACACCAGCGTCGAGGAGCTGCGTGGCCAACTGCGTGATGGCGAACCTTGCCCGGTGTGTGGCAGTGCCGAGCACCCGTTCCATCAGCCCGAAGCACTGCTGCATAGCCTCGGCCGACACGATCAGGCCGAGGAAGCGGCGGCAGTCGCATTGGTCGAACAGCTCAATGCCCGCCTGATCGAGCTGCGCACCCAGGTCGGTGTGGTCAACGGCCAGATCAAGGAATACCAGCATCAGCACGGGCAGTTGAGCGAACAATTGCAGCCGTTGGCCGAACAACTGGCCGCTCATGCCCTCTGGGCGGCGCTCAGCGCCCATGACCCAGCGGCCCGTGGTGCCTGGCTGGATGGCCAGCTGCGTCGCCTGGAGCAGGAGATCAGCCGGGACGAGAGTCGTCAGGCCACCCTGCTCGCGGTACAGAAAGAAGCCGCTCGCCTCAATCAGCAACTGCAAGCCGCCGGCGAAGCACAGCAGCAGGCACAGCAGCGCCTGGACCAGCAACACCAGGCGCTAGATGCGGATCAACAGCGCCTGGAGCAGGCCCTGGCGGACTTCGCCAGCCTACTGCCAGCCGACATTCTCCAAGCCCTGCGCGACGAACCGGCGCATGCCTTCCTCAGCCTCGACCAGCAGATTGCCCAGCGCCTGCAGCAGCTGGAGCACCAAAAGGACGAGCAGCAGGAACAGCAGCAGCGGCTGCAGCAACTGGAACGGTTGCGTGACCAGCAGCAGACTCGTGTGCAACGCCAGCAAGAGCTGCAACAGCAAATCGATGGCCTGGCCGAGCAGATGGACAAGGCTCGCGCCGCACTGACTGAGCTGTTGGGGGTGCACCCAAGCGCCGAAGCCTGGCAACAGTCTCTTGAGCAGCAACTGGAGCAGGCCCGCGCGCTCGAAGCCCAGACCGCGCAGCATCTGCAGGATGCACGCACGCAAGCCTTACAGTTGGCAGGCGAACTGAAGGCCAACGAGGCCCGCCGCCAGGCACTCGAACAAGAGCATCAGCAATTGCGGGGTGAGATCGCCCAGTGGCGCGCCGAGCACCCTGAACTGGACGATGCAGGTCTCGACCGCCTGCTGGCGCTGGATGATGCGCAGGTGATCGAGCTTCGCCAGCAACTGCAAGGTGCGGAAAAGGCCATCGAACAGGGCCGCGTGGTACTTCAGGAACGCGAGCAACGCCTGCAGCAGCACTCGGCGCACACCACGGTCGATGCATCAGCCGAAGAGCTGGACCAGGCCCTGGCCCAACTTCGCGAGCATCTGACCAGCTTTGAACAACAATGCGCCGAACTGCGCGCCCAGCAAGCCGATGATCAACGTCGCCAGCAGGCACACCAGGCACTGGCCGGCGAAATCGAGCAGGCCTACCAGCAATGGCAGCGCTGGGCGCGGCTCAATGCGTTGATAGGTTCGGCATCGGGTGACGTGTTCCGCAAGATCGCCCAGGGCTACAACCTCGACCTGCTGCTGCACCATGCCAACGCGCAACTGCGCCAACTGGCGCGCCGCTACCGCCTCAAGCGCGGCGGCAGTGCACTGGGCCTGCTGGTGATGGACACCGAGATGGGTGACGAGCTGCGTTCAGTGCACTCGTTGTCCGGTGGCGAAACCTTCCTGGTGTCGCTGGCCCTTGCACTTGGGCTGGCGTCGATGGCGTCGAGCACACTGCGCATCGAGTCGCTGTTCATCGACGAAGGCTTTGGCAGCCTGGACCCCGAGTCGCTGCAACTGGCCATGGATGCCCTCGATGGCTTGCAGGCCCAAGGGCGCAAAGTGGCGGTGATCTCGCACGTACAAGAGATGCATGAGCGCATTCCGGTGCAGATCCAGGTGCGTCGCCAGGGCAACGGCCTGAGCGATGTCGAGGTGTGCGGGTGATTCTCTACTCGTTCCGACGCTGCCCCTGGGCCATGCGCGCGCGTTTGGCCCTGCGCTACGCCGGCTGCGACGTACAGGTCTGTGAAGTGGCGATGAAGGACAAGCCGGCCGAGCTGCTGGCCCTGTCGCCCAAAGGCACGGTCCCGGTGCTCGATACGGGTAGTGCAGTGCTGGAGGAAAGCCTGGACATCATGCGCTGGGCGTTGCAACAGCATGACCCACAGGATTGGCAACTGCGGGGCGACCCCGCGGCAGCCCGGCAGGCCGAAGGGCTGATCGAGCGCAACGACCGAGAATTCAAGGCGCAGGTCAATCTATACAAGTACGCCGAGCGTCACCCGCAGCACTCGCGCCAGCATTACCGCCAGCAAGCCGAACCTTGGCTGGCGGAGCTTGAACAGTTGCTGCAAGCACGCCCCTACCTGCTCGCCGACCATCCCAGCCTGGCCGATGCCGCATTACTACCCTTGATGCGCCAGTTTGCCGGGGTCGAACCTCAGTGGTTCGCCGAGGCGGCTTATCCGCGAGTGCGGAGCTGGCTAGAGGGGTGGCTGGCATCGGACCTGTTCAAGGCGGTGATGGCCCGTTGAGCTTATTGGCCCTATCGCCGGCAAGCCGGCTCCTACAGATACGGCGGGGGCCCCAGTAGAAGCAGGCTTGCCGGCGATAGGGTCAATGCAGATGCTCAATGGGCATGCTTACCACTCAGTGCCGCATGAAAATGCGCACTTTGGCGCAGGTACTGCTCGGTATAGCTGTGGGTGGCCGACGCCTTGGCGCGGCTGTCGGCATGGGCATGCGCCGGCAGTACCACGGAGGCGGAAATGGCGGATGCGGCAATGACCGGGAAGAGATTGAAGTTCATCTGGGCTGACCTCGACTGCGGTGGTTTGACGTTGGCCCGTTTGGGCCTTGGGTCAAACTTACGCCGCTGAAGCCGCCTGCAGAAATTCATTGCGGCAGTAGCGAATATCACGCCGGTTGATAGTTACTCGACAAACTTCAGGTCCGAAGGCGCATCCTGTGGCAGTTTTTGCAAGGTCTCGCCGATCATCCCGCTACGTGGGTCGCGGCGCATCACCACGATCTGATTGCTCTTCTGATTGGCCACCAGCACGAAGTTGTCGCTTGGATCCAGAGCGAATTCACGGGGATGGTCGCCTTCGACCGAGCGCCGTTGCAAGAACCTCAACTGGCCGTCGTCCTTGGCCACGCTGAACGCCACGATCTCGTTGGCCGCGCCTCGGTTGCTCACGTACAGAAAGCGCCCGTCGGCCGACAGATGCAACCCACCGGCCGCTTTCGCCTCGGGCTCCTGGCGCTCGGTCAGCGGCAAGCGCTGTCGCTCCAGCAGCGCACCATCCTGCACATCGAACATGACCACTTCTGCGCTCATTTCCAGCGTCAGGTAGGCATGACGTCCCTTGGCATCGAACAGCAGATGTCTAGGCCCGCTACCCGGCGGCAACGCCACCGAGGCGGGAATCGCCGGGCTCAGCGGATGCGTCGGGCTGGCACCGTCGTAGCGATAGATGAACACCTTGTCGGCGCCCAGGTCGCAGGCGTACAGGTGCCGCCCATCCGGCGACAGTACCAGTGCATGTACATGCGCACCGGCCTGGCGTTCGGGATTGACGCCACTGGCTTTGTGCCTGGCCTGCTGCACCACTGGCTTGAGCTTGCCGTCCTTGGCGACGGGCACCACCACCAGGCTGCCGCCTGGATCGGCTGCGACCGCGTAGTTGGCGACGAACAGGTAACGCTGGTCATGGCTGAGGCTGGCGTGGGTGGGTTCATCACCCTGCGTCGGCACCTGGTTCAGAGGCTTGATCACACCCTTGCTGCTGAGACTGAAGCTGCTGACGGTGCCTTGCGCGGTTTCGTTGACCGCGAACAACTGCCGGTGATCGGCCGACAGCACCAGCCACGAAGGACTTACGCTATCGACCACCTGCAAGGGAGTGGGGTCGATGTGACCGCGCTTGCTGTCGAAGTGATAACGGTAGATGCCTTGGCTGACGCCATCGGTATAGCTGCCCACCAACAAGGTCTCGGCGTGGGCGTCGATCAGAACGCTCATGCAACTAGCGACCAGCAGGCTCTTCCAGGTCCGATTCATCTTCGTCTTCATCCGAGGCACGAAAGGCACTCATACAGACTAGACGATGCTCGCCCTGGTCATCGTTGAGCTGCCACTGATCGCCTGAGCCCACAGCGGCGGCGACCTGTTCGGTGGTGAAACTCCAGCGGCGCATCTGACGGCCGTCCATGCACTCGACGGTGAGGCCAGTGGCGTCGAAGGTGAAATCGAAGGCGTGCAGACCGTCGATCAGGAGCATGTCGCAAGACTGGAGAGCGTTGGCGAGGGAAGACATGGGGGTACCCATTGGAAATGAGGCGGCATTATAGCCTGATCGCCGGCAAGCCGGTTCCTACCCCCGGGTAGGAACCGGCTTGCCGGCGATCAAGACCCACGACTGTCAATGGGCGAAGATCGACCCACCCTCCTTGCCCGCCAGCTTCTGCGGCTTGATCAAGAACCGCGCCAGCGCCGGCAGCAGCCACAGCGCACCGAACATGTTCCACAGCAGCATGAAGGTCAGCATCAGCCCCATGTCAGCCTGGAACTTGATCGCCGAGAAGATCCAGGTGCATACCCCGATGGCCAGGCACAACCCGGTGAACAACACCGCCTTGCCAGTAGAACGCAGGGTCTGGTAGTAGGCCTCCTGCAACGGCATGCCTGCGCGCAGGAAGCTCTCCAGGCGGCTGTAGATGTAGATGCCGTAGTCAACGCCAATACCCACCCCCAGGGCCACCACCGGCAAGGTGGCGACCTTCACGCCGATGCCCATGAACGCCATCAGCGCGTTACCCAGCACCGAAGTCAGCACCAGTGGCAGCACGATGCACAGGGTGGCGGCAAAGGAACGGAAGGTGATCATGCACATCACCGCCACGCAGATGTACACCAGGATCAGAATGGTCAGCTCGGCGGACTTGATGACCTCGTTGGTGGCCGCCTCGATACCGGCGTTACCGGCCGCGAGCAGGAACTGCAGCCCCTCTTTGTTGTGGCTGTCGGCAAAGGCCTTGGCCGCAGCAGTCACCCGCTCCAGGGTTTCGGCCTTGTGGTCGTTCAGGAACACCAGCACCGGCGCCAGCGAACAATCGGCGTTGTACAGGCCATCGGCGCGGGCGATGGAGTTGTTGAGGATGTCCGGGTTGCGCGACAGGGTTTCCCATTTCAGGCTGCCCTCGTTCATGCCCTTGATCACTTGCTTGGACACCGTCACCAAAGAGATCGCCGACTGCACGCCAGGGGTGTTCTCCATGGTCCACATCAACTCGTCGATCGGCGCCATGGTCGAGTGGATCGAGCAGCTCTCGGACGGCGTCTTGACCATGATCACCAACACATCAGAGCTGGTGGAGTAGTTGCTGATGATGAAATTGTTGTCCTGGTTGTAGCGCGAGTCCGGGCGCAATTCCGGCGCACCCTGGTCAAGGTCGCCGATCTTCAGGTTCTGGCTGTACCAGAGCCCGCCAGCGAACATCACCAGAGCAAGGGCGATCGACACCGGCGCCACCTTGGCACTGGCGAAGTTGGACAACAGGCGCCAGAACGGATGCTCACGGGTGGCGTCCTTCTTGCTGCGCTCGATGGCCTTCTTGCTGATGCCCACATAGGAAATCGCCACCGGCAGCAGGATCAGGTTGGTGAATACGATCACCGCGACACCGATGGAGGCGCCAATGGCCAGTTCGCGGATAACGCCGATGTCGATGATCAACAAGGTGATGAAGCCCACCGCGTCGGCGAGAATGGCGATCATGCCCGGCAGGAACAGCTGGCGGAAAGTACGCCGCGCGGCAGTCAGGGCATTGTCGGCGTCGCTGGACTGCAGCGCGATGCCGTTGATCTTCTGCACGCCATGGGAAATACCGATGGCGAAGATCAGGAACGGCACCAGCATGGAGTAAGGGTCCAGGCCAAAGCCGACCGCGTGCATCAGCCCTAGCTGCCATACCACCGCCACCAGGGTGGTGATGAGCACGGCGATGGTGCTGCGGATGCACCAGGTGAACCAGTACAACAGGGCCCAGGTGATGAGCAGCGCCACACCGAAGAACATCGCCACCATCACCAGGCCGTCGATCAGGTCGCCGACTTTCTTGGCGAAGCCCACGATGTGAATCTTCACGTTGGGATTCTGGGCCTGGAACTTGTCGCGGATCTTCTCTTCCAGCTGGTGGGAGAATTGCTGGTAGTCAAGCTTGATGAGCTTACCCTGGTCCTGTGGGTCCGGGTAACGCTCGAGCAACGGCACATCGATGATGCTGGACTTGAAGTTGTTGCCCACCAGGCGACCGACCTGGCCCGACTTGAGCACGTTGTCGCGCAGCGCGTCGAGGCTCTCGGCCGAGCCGTTGTAGGTGTTGGGTATCACCTCACCACCGGAGAAACCTTCCTCGGTGACTTCGGTCCAGCGCACGCTGGGGCTCCACAGCGACTTGAGGCCGGCGCGATCGACACCGGGAATGTAGAACACCTCGTCATGGATCTGACGCAGGGTCTCCATGTAGTCCTTGTCGAAGATGTCGCCATTGACTGCTTCGACCGAGATGCGCACCGTATTGCCGAGGTTCGCCAGGTCGTTGCGGTGCTCCATCATCTGCTCGATGAACGGATGCTGCAGTGGGATCATTTTCTCGAAGCTGGTGGACGGGCGGATCTGCGTGGCCTGCCAGAACAGGAAAATGCTCACCAGCAGGCACAAAGCGATGACCACCGGGCGGTTGTTGAAGATCAGGCGTTCCAGCAACGTGGCCTTGTCCTGGTGGTGAGGATGCATGGTAATGCTCTCGCGACTGGTCATGGACGCACCTCCCCGGTAGTTTGCTCGCCACCTTCGGCTGTGGCCAGGTGCACACCGCCCTGCCCCACCAGCAACAAGCCTCCGTTGGCCAGGCCACTGACTCCGGCCAAGGCGATGCGGTCGGCGCGGTTATAGACGCTGAAGGTCTGGCCGTCATCGTGGCTGCGCAGCACGCTGCCACCATTGCCGACCAGCACCAGGGTGCCGTCATCGAGAAGCGTAGCGCTTGCCAGGCCGAATTCGAGCGTGCCACGTGTGGCCTTGAGTTCGATCGGCTGCCAGGTGTCGCCGAAATCGGTGGAGCGGAACAGGTTGCCGCGCAGGCCATAGGCGAGCAGCGTGCGAGGCTGGGAGGTGCCGATCACACCGAACAGCGACCCTTCGTAAGGCCCCTCGACCTTCGACCAGGTCTGGCCGTTGTCACCCGAGCGGAACATGCAGCCCTGCTCGCCGACGATGAACAGGCCCGCATCCTTGACCTGGGCAATACCGTTGAGATGCAGTTGATCGGGGTTGTCGAGGCGCTCGGCCACATCTTGCCAATGCTGGCCGCCATCGGTGGTTTCCAGCAACGCGCCATAGGCACCGACAGCAAATCCATGCTGGGCATCGAGGAAGCTGACATCGAGCAGCGGCGACTCGCGGGACAGGTCTTCGAACTGTTTGCTCCAGGTCGCGCCACCGTCGTTGCTGGCGAGGATCTGGGCATCGTGACCGACCGCCCAGCCGCGTTTGTCATCGAGAAAGAAGACAGCGGTCAGCAACTGCCGGGTGGGCACGCGTGCCTGGGTCCAGGCCTTGCCCTGGTCGTCGGAGAACAGGATATGGCCACGATCCCCCACCACCACCAGCCGTTTTCCGGCATGGGCAGCGTCGATCAACAGGCTCTGGCTGGCCTTGGCCGACTCGGTGGAATACTCCTGGGCGGCGGCCGCTTGCGTGGTGTGCGCCCACATACCCAATGCCAGCGCCAGCATCGCACCGGTCGCCAACGGCCAGGCACCACGCCTGGCCTGCGTCAAAAACCGCTCCCTCATGACCGTCCCCTGTTGTGTTTTTCTTGGTGGGTCTGTGCCTTGCAGGTACTGCGAAAAGCCTGATCTAGAGGCCTGCAATAGCTTGGGGTCATGCTATCGGGGAACGTCGCGGCAATACAACGGGCAGGACGTTATGTTTTGTTAACCGCCCCAAAAGCTTCGCGGGTAAACCCGCTCCTACCGTCATCCCACCGCAGTGGTGTACCTGTAAGAGCGGGTTTACCCGCGAAGAGGCGAGTTCAGCTTATCGGGCACTCAGGCCAGGCTCTTGCTCACCACTTCATACACATCGCTGGACAGCGCGCCCGAAGCGAGAATCCGCTCCAGCTCGCCCTTCATCAATGCCTGCCGCGCATCGTCGTACTTGCGCCAGCGGGTCAGCGGTGCCAACTGACGCGAAGCGATCTGCGGGTTCAGCGCATTCAGTTCGATCACCAGGTCAGCCAGGAAGCGGTACCCGGAACCGTCGGCCGCATGGAAGTTGACCAGGTTTTGCCCGGCGAACGCACCGATCAGCGCACGCACCTTGTTCGGGTTCTTCAACGTGAAGGCCGGGTGCTGCATCAGCGCCTTGACCCGCGCCAGGCCACCGGGCAACGCACTGGCCGCCTGCACGCTGAACCACTGGTCCATGACCAACGGGTTGTCCTTGAAGTGTTCGGCAAAGGCCTCCAGCGCCTTGGCCCGCTCGGCTTCGAACGAGGCGTTGACCAACACGGCCAGGGCGGTCAGGCGCTCGGTCATGTTGTCGCAGTGCTCGAACTGCTCAAGTGTCGCTTCCAGCACCTGCGGCTTGCCGGTCAGCATCAGGTAGGACAGCGCGATGTTCTGCAGGCTGCGACGGGCAAAGTGCTCGGCTTGCGCCACATAGGGGGTGTTGCGCGATACCTCACGGTTGGCCTGGTAGCGGGCCCACAGCGCGTCGAACAGCTGCTCGGCGATTTGCTGGCGAGCGAACTCGCGAGCTGCGTGGATCGCATCGACATCGGCCACCTGGCTGATCTCGGTGAGGTAGGCCTCGCCCGGTAGCGACAGCATTTCGGCGACCATGGCTGCATCGAGCGATGCGTTGCCCAGCACGGTGCCCAGGGCGGTGATCAGCCGCGGGTCGAGCTTCAGCGCTTCGCCGCGCTGATGCTGGTCGATCAGCTCCTGCAACACCTGCACCGACAGCTGCTGGCCCGCTTCCCAGCGGTTGAAGCCGTCGCTGTCATGCTGCATGAGGAACATCAGTTGGTCGCGGTCGTACGGGAAGCTCAGTTTCACCGGGGCGCTGAAACCGCGCAGCAGCGACGGCAGCGGCTTGGCCGCGATGCCCTGGAAGGTGAAGGTCTGTTCGGCTTCGGTCACCGACAGCACACGGGTGGTACCTGCTGCCGAGCCTTCACCGGCCAGCTGCAGTGGCAGGTCGTTGCCTGCAGCATCGAGCAGCCCCAGTTCGACCGGGATCACGAACGGCAGCTTCTCGGCCTTGTCCGGGGTCGCCGGGCAGCTCTGGCGGAACGTCAGGCTGTAGGTCTGCGCCGTCGCGTCATAAGACTCGCTGACCTCCAGGCGCGGCGTGCCGGCCTGGCTGTACCAACGCTTGAATTGGGTGAAATCGACACCGTTGGCATCTTCCATGGCCTTGATGAAGTCATCGGTGGTCACCGCCTGGCCATCGTGGCGTTCGAAGTACAGGTCGCTGCCCTTGCGGAAGCCCTCGGCGCCCAGCAGGGTACGGACCATGCGCACCACCTCGGCGCCCTTCTCGTAGACGGTCAGGGTGTAGAAGTTGGAGATCTCGATGAAGCTGTCCGGGCGCACCGGGTGGGCCATGGGGCCGGCATCTTCGGCGAACTGGTGGGTGCGCAGGTAGGCGACGTCCTCGATGCGCTTGACCGTGCGCGAGTTCATGTCGGCACTGAATTCGGCATCGCGGAACACCGTGAAGCCTTCCTTGAGCGACAGCTGGAACCAGTCGCGGCAGGTCACGCGGTTGCCCGACCAGTTGTGGAAATACTCGTGGGCAACCACGCCTTCGACGCGCTGGTGGGCGGCGTCGGTGGCGGTTTCGGCACGGGCCAGCACACAACTGGAGTTGAAGATGTTCAGGCCCTTGTTTTCCATGGCGCCCATGTTGAAGTCGTTGACCGCGACGATCATGAAGATATCCAGGTCGTATTCACGGCCGTAGACCTGTTCGTCCCAACGCATGGAGTTCTTGAGGCTGACCATCGCGTGGTCGCACTTGTCGATGTTCTCGGGCTCGACGTAAATGCGCAGGGTCACGTCGCGACCGGACTGGCGGGTGAAGCTGTCCTCGACACACCACAGGTCTCCGGCCACCAGGGCGAACAGGTAGGCCGGCTTCTTGAACGGGTCTTCCCAGGTCGCCCAGTGCCGGCCATCCTCGGCCGGGCCGCTGCCGACCGGGTTGCCGTTGGACAGCAGCACCGGGTAGCGATGCTGCTCGGCGATCACCGTGGTGGTGAAGGTGCTCATCACGTCCGGGCGGTCGAGGTAATAGGTGATCTTGCGGAAACCTTCTGCCTCGCACTGGGTGCAGAACATCTTGCCGGACTTGTAAAGGCCTTCGAGGGCTGTGTTGGATTCCGGGTGGATCTTCACGCTGGTATCGAGGGTGAAGCGCTCGCCTTCAGGCTGCACGGTCAGGCTGTCGCCATCGAGCTGGTAGTCGCCCGCCTGTAACTCCTGATCGTCCAGCGACGCACGCAACAGTTCCAGTTGCTGGCCATCGAGCACCAGCGGCGGCAGACCGGCGCCACGCTCGGGGTTGCGGCGCATGACCAGTTGCGCATGGACCAGCGTGTGGTCCTCGAACAGCTCGAAGGTCAGGTGCGTCTCGTCGATCAGGTACTCAGGGGCCTGATAATCCTTGAGGTAGATCACTTGCGGTTGTTCGGTGCGCATGGTGACGATCCTTTACTGAAGCACGGCCAGTTGGTAGGCCGTGTACTTGCGAATGTTGATCACGCCGGTGTCAAAAATCAGGTACTGGCCCTTGATGCCCAGCAGCGTGCCTTCCACCACCGGGTCCTTGTCGAGGTTGAAGCTGACGATCTTTTTCGGGTAAGCCTCCACCGGGTAACGCATCTCGACCACCTCGGCATCCGCCAATGGCTGGATGGCCTGCAAGCCGAAACGCTCCTGCAAACCGCGGATACCGTCGGCGCAGGCGTCGAAGATCTGCTCGCGGATGGCCATGAGGTCGAGCACCTCGGCGTCGCCCTTGAGCAGCGTGCGCCAATTGGTGCGGTCCGGTACCTGGCTGCGCAGCACATCCTCGACCAGACCCGATTGCTGACGGGTGGCCACGCGCATGATCGGCAGCGCCTGGCTGGCACCCTGGTCGAGCCAGCGGGTGGGCAGTTGAGTGGCGCGGGTGATGCCGACCTTGATACCCGACGAATTGGCCAGGTACACCACGTGGTCAGTCATGCAGAACTGCTCGCCCCAGGCGGGTTCGCGGCAAGTGCCTGCGTCGTAGTGGCATTTCTCCGGGGCCATGATGCACACGTCGCACTGGGCCAGCTTGGTCATGCACGGGTAGCAGTAGCCCTGGCTGAAGCTGGTCTTGGTGCGTTTGCCACAGTGGGTGCAATGAATGGCGCCAAGGTATTCCAGGCGGATCGACTGCCCGATCAGCGGGTTCACCGGCACCTGCGTGTCATCCAGGCGGAAGCTGTACTGGACGACCGGCGCTTCCAGGCGTACCGCCATCTTGCTCAGAGAGCCACGAGCGAGTTCGATCAATGTACCGAGTCCGACTTGAACAGAATGTTAGGGATTGGCGCAGATTTCGACGAGCACTCTTGCGGGCCCATGTAGCCGGTGCGCTGCTCCTCGGGGAGGTTCTTCATCTCCCAGGCGATCACGGCCTGTAGCGACAGCTCTTTCTGCTCGGGGGTGAGCTTGCGGCCGTCGGACCATTTGCCGATTTCCACGGCCGTTTTCAGGCTTGCATAGATTTCAGGGGTAATGTTTTCGATCATTTGCGCGAAAGTGGACATAGCGTCTCCTGGGGTTTGGACGAAAATCGCCGAACGGCGATCAGGCGAGGCAAAAACAGGCGAGGAAGCGGAGTTTACTGTTTGTAAATACGCATTCCGAGCCTGTTTTCAACGCAGCATGATGGTCGGGCAGGCACTTCTCGTACAAAGCCGTAATCAAACCGACAGTTTACGCCGGGCAAGGGCCCCACCCAAGAGGCCCGTCAAGCATCCGATGAGCAACCCGCCGACATGGGCGGCGTTGGCGATCTGACCAAACCCGAGCTGGCCGACCACACCGGTCAGGCAGATGACCAGCCAGATCAGCATCATCACCAGTACCCCCTTGGGCAGGCTGAACAGCGGGTTCGGCGCGAGCCATTGGTACAACCAGATGTGCCCCAGCAACCCGTACAGCACGCCGGACAAGCCGCCGAACAGGCTCGGCCCGCTCGCGAAATGCTGGGCCAGGTTGGACACCAGGCTGAATAACAGGGTCAGGCCGAGCAGCATCCATGGACCCTGGCGCAGTTCGATGCGTTTGCCCAGCTCCCAGTACCATAGGCCATTCATCGCCAGGTGCAGCACGCCAAAGTGCAACAGCATGGGCGAGACCAGCCGCCACCATTGCCCATCGCCCAGGCTTTGCGCCAAGGGGGTGAAGTACAGGTATTCGCCCTGGACGCGGAAGTCCAGAAAGGTGAACCAACCTATGGTGGTGAAGTTCTCGCCCAAGCCAGTGAGGCCAGCGACCACCAGGCACAGGAACAGGATGAAGGCGGTGACCTTGCAGGCACGGGCTTGTTCGGCCAGGGACGGTGGTGCTGGAGCATTCACCGGCATACTGGCTTCCACAGGGGGTTGCGCAAGCGGTACGTCGGCGTTGCCGTCCGGGAAGCGCTGATAAAGCTGGAGGACGTCGGCGGCCATTGTCTCTGGCGCCCACAGCACCTGGGCTTCGCCCTCCACGATCACACGGTGCGGCACCTGCAGGCGCTGCAGCAGCTGGACGAAGCCGCTGAGGTCGACCGTCAGCGGCAGGCGTATCACTTCAACGACGTTCATTGGTTGGCCTGCGGTCGGTCGACATCGACCCAGACGAACTTGTGCGGGTCGATACGGGTTTCGTCATCCAGCCGGTAGGCCACCAGTTTGCCATACAGCACCGCGCTGTAGTCCAGGCATGCCAAGTTGTCGCGAATCGGCGCCGGTCGGCCACTACGCCAGTAATGGCCAACGAACAGCATGGGCTCGTCCTCGGCATAGCGCAGCAAAGCATTTTTCTCGGTGTGGCTGAGCGGTGTCCTGGCCACTTCCTCCGGCAAGGCATCGGGCTGGAACACGATGTCGCCGTAGGTCTGCGGGTCTTCCTCCCAGAACTTGGTGCGGAAAAAGGCTCGGGTCAGGCCATCGCCACCGGTCAGGGTCAGGCCGTCCGGCAGGCGCATGTCGGTGCCGCGCAACAGGCGATTGCACACGGTGGCGGCAAAGCTGCCGGACACCGCCGATGCCTGGATGAAATGCTCGTCGATGCGCCCTTGCGGATATTGCTGGCGCAACGGTTCGATCAGACGGGCGTCCCAGCAGGCGTGCACCAGGCGGAAACGCCCGGCATCGACGAACAGCGGCAGCTCATGGAACCACTGCAGGAAGTCGTGCCAGTCGCCTGGATGATGGGCGAACTGAGTCAGGGTCTCGTCGATCAGGCGGGCATGCCGGGGTGTATGTTCGCGCACGTAGGCCTTGCCACTGCCCGGCAGTGCCGGGGTCACCCAGCCTAGGGCGTTGTATTCATGGTTGCCCATGATGCAGAACGCCTGGCCGGCTTCGACCATGTCGTGGACGATGTGCAGCGCCTCGCGAATGCGCGGCCCGCGATCGACGATGTCACCCAGGAACAACGCCTGGCGCCGAGGGTGGCGCCAGACACCGCCGACCCGTTTGTAGCCGAGGGCGTCGAGCAGCCGTTCGAGGGTCAGTGCACAGCCGTGCACGTCGCCGATGATGTCGAAACTTCGCGCCGGATCGAGCATCAGTCGTCCCTACCTCCCAGGCGGCTGCCCCAGCCGAGCTTGGTGCGGCAGACCTCGTAGTAGTTGTGGTCCAGCGGATGGATCAGGCGCAGCTTCTGTGGCTTCTTGCTCACCGTGATGGTGTCGCCAGGGGCGCAGGTGAAGTGGTTCTGGCCATCACAGGAAACCTGCGGGTAGATCTGCAGGTCCTTGGACACGACGATTTTCAGCTCGCTGTTGCCGTCCACCACGATCGGCCGCCCAGACAGGGTATGCGGGTACATCGGTACGATCACGATGGCGTCGAGTTTGGGGTGCATGATCGGGCCGCCAGCGGACAGCGCATAGGCGGTGGAGCCGGTGGGCGTGGCGACGATCAGGCCGTCGGCTTTCTGGCTGCAGACGAACTGGCCGTCGATGTAGATCTCGAACTCGATCATCCGCGTCGACTTGCCAGGGTGCAGCACCACGTCGTTGAGCGCATCGCCCTGTCCGATGGCCTCGTTATGGCGGCGCACCTCGGCCTGCAGCAGGAAGCGGTTTTCCACCAGGTAATGGCCGTCGAGCACCTCGGCGACTTTCACTTCCAGCTCGTCCGGGCGGATATCGGTCAGAAAGCCCAGGTTACCCCGGTTGATGCCCAGCACCGGAATATTGTGACGGGCCAAGGCGCGGGCGGCGCCCAGCAGACTGCCGTCGCCCCCTACCACGATGACCAGGTCACAGACCTCGCCTAGCAATTTGCGGGTGGAGGTTTGCAGGCCATGGCCGGGCAGGACTTCGGCGATGGTGTCCTCGAGGATCACGTGCAGGTGGCGCTCGAGGAGGAATTTTTTCAGTCGGCGAATGGTGTCGAGCACCTGCGAGCTGCCAAGGCGTCCGATGATACCGATATTGCGAAATTGCTCCATGGGGCTCCTGCGAGGCTCTGCGGCGGGTGACTATGCCGGGATTATGGGCGAAACGACCGGGCAGCGGCAAACCGGCTATGCTCGCAGGATGATGCCTTTTGCCGATCTGCACGACCTGCCCCGCCAACTTCGCCGCCCAGCGGTTCGCGACCTGGCATGGGTACTGCTGTCGCCGCCGCTGCTCAGTGCCCCGCCCTGCCCCCAGCGCCATCCGCTGACGGGCAGTGCCTGGGCGGACGATCCACAAGGCCTGGCGCTGTGGCTACGGTCGCTGGATGCCGACGACCAGCCGCTGCGCGCCTGGCTGGTACAGCTGACCAGCCAGCGTTTGGGCTTGTACTACGAAAGTCTCTGGCAGTTTGCCCTGCGCCACGCCCCTGGCGTCGAGTTGCTGGCCGGCAACCTGGCGATTCGCCAAGGCGGTAGAACGCTGGGCGAATTGGATATCGTCCTGCGCGATCGCGAGGGCGTGCATCATCTGGAACTGGCGATAAAGCTGTACCTCGGCCCCCAGCAGACTGACGGCCACGACCCGGCCGATTGGCTGGGCCCCGGCTGCCACGACCGACTAGGCAGCAAACTGGCCCATGTCGTGGGTCACCAGTTGCCCATGTCGCGCAGTGCACAGGCACGTGACAGGCTGGCCGATCTGGGTGTCGATGAGATCAATGCGCACTTGTGGATGAGCGGCTACCTGTTCTACCCCTGTCCCGGCCAGACCGACTCACCGTCGCCGAGCAATCCGCAACATTTGCGTGGGCACTGGTCGCACCGCAAGGATTGGTCACCGCCACCACAGCAGTTCTGGCAGCCTTTGCCGCGCCACGCGTGGCTGGCACCGGCACGCTTCCAGGCCGAGGACCTGCTGGTGCGTGCTGGCATCGGCGAATGGTTGCAGGCACTGGACGAGCATGCCCCTGCACAATTGCTGGTCCGCCTGGAGGAGCAGGCGGACGGGGCGTGGGAAGAGGCAGAGCGGCTGTTCCTGGTCGCTGACGACTGGCCGCACCTGCCCCTTTGAGAACGCCGTGCCTCAGGAGGCGTCGGCTACCGGTTCAGCCTTGGGGCAGTGGGCTTGGGCATCGGTCGGCCAGAGCACCTTGCCCTTGCCATCGACTACCTGCTCGGCACCGCACGGTAAGCGGTTGGTGTCGAACACCACCGTGCCATCGAGGCGATACATGGCCCGCAAGGTGCTGACCGCATCGTCGTTGTACCCTTCGACGCGATAACCAAAGATCACTCCGCGGTCCATGTCGACTTTGATGGCCTGCCATTTGGCCGGCACCAACAACTTGCCGTCCAGGTCGTAGAGGGCGCGATTGGCGTCGGTGGACTCACCCTCGGCGGCAAGCACGTGCTGCTTGTCGGCGGTCAGCGAGAGCCTGACGAACTGCTCCGGCTTGATCAACACCGTGCCTTTGGCATCCATCATCCCCACAGTGCGCACCTGATCGGGCATACCCCAGACCTTGACGGTCTTGCGCGGCGATTGCAGCTCGGAATACGCGAAACGCTCAGGCGCCAGCACACCGACCTCAGCATAAGTGGGCTCGATCAACACGGTGCCTTTGTCCAGGTCGACGGTGCCAAAGGTGGCCAGGAAACTGTTCTGCATCACGCCAATATGGCTGAAGCCCGGACGATGACCGATCATGCCGGTGCCGGTACCCGCATCACCAATGGAGTCGTACTTCGGCTCGATCAGCCACTTGCCGTCATGGCCGATCATCCCCGCCTTGCCCCTTCCCGCCTCGGTACGCGGCTGTTGCACCATCGCACCGGTCTTGCCGAACGCTTCGCAGGTTTCATACCGAGGCTCGATGACCGTCTTGCCTTGGTAATCCATATAGCCGCACATCCCGTCGTAGGTGGCCTTGAAGGCCACCAATCCAGCCCCTGGGTTACCCAGCCAGAACTTGCCGAAAGGCACCACCAGGTTACCCGCGGCATCGGCCAGACCCGAGCCTTCGGCACCTTCGCGCTTGACCACCAGGTGGCCGTCGCCGACGACGACGATGTCATCGAAGTCGAGCTTGCGCAGGGTGCGAGTATCCAGGTTATAGCCCCAGCTTTCGCCTTCGCGCTTGGCGAGCACCCAGTTACCTTTCATGGCGCCACGCACGTACATCGAATCGAACACCGGGTCACTGACCTTCTCGCCCTTGACCGTGAGAATGCCGCGCAGTTCGTTCACTTCATAAACGATGAAGTCATTCTCGCCGCCGACATATACGGTGTCGAAGAGCGCCGGCTGGACTTCCTTGCCCTGCTCGTCCATCACACCGACCTTGCCATCACGGACAAAGCCGAACAAGCCAGGGGTCAGGGTATACAGCTCATCGGTGATATCGGCTTTGATCACCTGCTTGCCATCACGGCTGGCCAGGCTCCAGTGATCACCATCGCCAAAAATGAAGGAATTGCTGAAAGGTACGGTGTAGAGGCCCGAATAAGTGTTATCGGGGCCCACCAGCAAACTGCCGGTCTGGTCAATGACCGCGCATTGGTCGTTGACGCACAGGGGGATGGTCAGGTTGGCAAGCGGTTTGGTTTCGGGGGTTTGCTGGCAACCGCCCAGCATGAGAGTGGATAAAGCACAAAGCAGCGCCGCCTTCGAAGCGGCTGTGAAAGGTTTCATTTACACAGAGTCCTTGTGTAGAAAATCGTATAACTTGCTTCCTTGAGCAAACAGCAAATAGCTATTCGCCATCGCTCAGCGGATTGTATCGACGAAGTTTCACAGATCTAAAGCAAAAAAAAGATTCCCGTACCAGTTACAGTTAGGAACGAGCGCCGCCAAGAGCGTTCTTTTCGACCTGATGACGAGGACCGACCATGGCTTCATCTACCCCCGCGACTCATTACGCACGCCTGTCCATCGCCCTGCATTGGCTGATGCTGGTGTTGCTCGCCGCTGTATACGCCTGCATCGAGTTGCGCGGCCTGTTCCCCAAGGACAGCGCCGAACGCAACTTGATGAAAGACCTGCACTTCATGCTTGGCCTGACGGTATTCGTGCTGGTCTGGTTGCGCCTTGCCGTACGGGTGACTCGACCGACACCCCCCATCGTGCCCAAGCCACCTACCTGGCAAACCGGCCTCGCGCACCTGATGCACCTGGCGCTGTATCTGTTGATGATCGGTTTGCCGCTGGCCGGGTGGTTGATTCTGAGCGCCGCCGACAAGCCGGTGCCGTTCTATGGCCTGGAACTGCCACACCTGATCGGTGCCGACCCGGATCAAGCCAAGTTCATCAAGGGCTGGCATGAGCGCGTGGGCAGCTGGGGCTACTGGCTGATCGGACTGCACGCACTGGCCGGCCTGTACCACCACTATGTGCAGCGCGACAACACGCTGCTGCGCATGCTGCCCTACAAGTAACCGCGCCGCCCCTGCAGGCCACCGGTGTGCAGAAAGATCAGGCGGGTGCCGGGCTCGAACAGCCCGGCCTCAGCCTGGTCGCGCAAGGCCAGCAAGGCCTTGCCGGTGTAGACGGCTTCGAGCGGCACACCACTGTGTCGCTCGCACGCGTCGACGAACGCCAGCAGGTCCTCATCGAACTTGGCAAAACCGCCACGACAGGCTTCGTGCAGCTGGTAACCGTCAGCGCCGACCAGTTCCCTGACCGTCTGCGGCACACCATGATCCCACGGCACTGCCAACGCGCCATGAACGGCGTGCCTACCCGCCTCGGCCAGTACCAGGCCCGCCAGCGTGGTCCCGGTTCCTGCCGCCAACCACCAGGCATCGTACGCTGACCACCCCAGCGCTCCCAGTTGCGCCTGTGCCTGCTCGACGATCGCTGCACAACCCTCGGCGCCCGCCAACCCGCCACCGCCTTCGGGAATGCAGTGCCATCCCGGGTAGCGAGCCTGCCAGGGCGCCCAGAAACCGGGCTCGTGGCGCGCACGGTAACCGTCGTATCCAAGCCAGTGCAGCTCCATGCCAAAGCCCTGCAAGTCCCGAACGGTTGGCGTGTCCTGGGCATGACCGCGCAGCAGCCCCACCGTGGCGAAACCAAAGCGTTTACCGGCAGCGGCCAGGGCGTGGAGGTGATTGGAATGGTTGCCGCCAAGGCTTATCAGGCCGGGCGCGCCCTTTTCATGTGCGCGCTGCAGGTGGTGGCGCAGCTTGAACCATTTGTTGCCGCTGATCAGCGGGTCGATCAGGTCCAGGCGCAGGATGGCGGCTTCGATCGCAGCGTTTTGCAGCCATGGCAGATGAAAAGTTTGCAAGAACGCGGAGGGTAGCTCTGAGAGGCACGGGGACATGGCGAGAGACCTTGGTTGGTGCTGCAGTTTACCAGGCGAAGCAGCAGGGCCTGGGGCATGAGCCACCTTTCCACGAATAGATAACGAATCTTCCTACGCGCCCCAGCCCCCCTGCATACAGATAGAGATTCATTTTTTAACGTCGCTCGCCTGTCTCTTGAGGAAGGCGAGCCTCTCATATCCTCTGCGTTCGTTATCGCGCCTCCCGAAACCCTGGAAGCCGAGGATCTGGCTCAGCGCATCGATGTATTCACCCGATGGCTGGCCAATGTCAGTGAGGGTCACCTCTGCCTGCAACGGTTGCACACTTGCAGCGCCAAGTTATGGGTGGCCGGAAATGCAATGGCGCTGTCAGGGGCATTGGGCGATATCGTTACCCTGCTCACCACCACTCCTCGTGCGCCGCAACACGGGTAGAGCCTTGCCATAAACCTGCACACAACGATCTGCGGCTCGCTGCCCGACCTCACCGAGCAGGCGCTTTCCTACCTACCCACATTGCTCCCGCAACAACCGCTTATGCCTAGGTGCGATATGCACAACGTGACCGAAATTGCGACTTTCCCATAAAGCGCTCGTTAGCACCGAGCCAGAAACCATGTCCGAACCGATGGTGCCAGCCTTCAAGCCTAAAGGTCAGCACCACCGCAACTACTTGGACAGCGAGTGGCTCAAAGCTCCGCCGCCAACCGCGACCCTTGGTTGATCGCCCGCTTGGCGTCCAGTTCGGCAGCAACGTCGGCCCCACCGATCAGGTGAACCGACTGCCCCGCCGCCGCCAACCCTTCATGCAACTCACGAAGTGGATCCTGCCCGGCGCAAATCACCACATTGTCCACCGCCAACACCTGCGGCTCCCCCTCGCCGACGCGGATGTGCAGGCCGTCGTCGTCGATCTTCAGGTACTCGACGCTGTTGAGCATCTGCACATGCTTGTTCTTCAAGCCCGTACGGTGGATCCAGCCGGTGGTCTTGCCGAGGCCGTCGCCGACCTTGGATTTCTTGCGCTGTAGCAAGTACACCTGCCGTGCAGGCGCATGCGGCTGGGCTTTGATACCCGCCACGCCGCCGCGTGCTTCGAGGTGCGTATCGATGCCCCACTCCTTCCAGAACGCGTCACGGTCCTGGCTGCTGGCCACCCCCTGATGAACCAGGTATTCGGAAACGTCGAAACCGATACCGCCCGCCCCGATCACCGCCACGCTCTTGCCCACCGGCTTGCGCTCCAGCAGCACGTCCAGGTAGCTGAGGACCTTGTTGTGCTCGACCCCTGGAATGGCCGGGGTACGGGGAACAATGCCGGTCGCCAGGATGATTTCGTCGAACTTCCCCTGCACCAATGCCTCGACGTCGACACGGGTGTTCAAGCGCAGCTCTACGCCGGTGCTGCGCACTTTGTTGCGGAAGTAGCGAAGCGTCTCGAAGAACTCTTCCTTGCCCGGCACCCGCTTGGCGACGTTGAACTGGCCGCCCACTTCGTCTGCTGCATCGAACAGGGTCACCTCATGGCCTCGCTCGGCAGCCACGGTCGCGGCCGCCAGACCGGCAGGGCCGGCGCCGACCACGGCGATCCGCTTGACCTTTGTGACCGGCAGGTAATTCAACTCGGTCTCGTGACAGGCCCGTGGGTTGACCAGGCAACTGGTCAGCTTGCCACCGAACGTGTGGTCCAGGCAGGCCTGGTTGCAGCCGATGCAGGTGTTGATTTCATCGGCACGGCCTTCGGCGGCCTTATTGACGAAATCTGGGTCCGCCAGGAACGGCCGGGCCATCGAGACCATGTCGGCATCGCCCTCGGCCAGCACTGCCTCGGCCACTTCCGGCGTGTTGATGCGGTTAGTGGTGATCAGCGGGATCTTGACCGCACCGCGCAGCTTGGCGGTGACCTTGGTGAATGCCGCGCGCGGCACTTTGGTGGCAATGGTCGGAATTCGCGCCTCATGCCATCCGATGCCGGTGTTGATCAGCGTCGCGCCTGCGCGCTCGATGGCCTGGGCCAGCAGCACGATCTCATTCCAACTGCTGCCACCTTCGACCAGGTCGAGCATCGACAGGCGGAAAATGATGATGAATGCCGGCCCTACCGCCTCGCGCACGCGGCGGACGATCTCGACCGCCAGGCGCATGCGGTTTTCGTAGCTGCCACCCCAGCGGTCCGTGCGGTGGTTGGTGTGGGCGGCCAGGAACTGGTTGATGAAATACCCTTCCGACCCCATGACCTCGACACCGTCGTATCCAGCGCGCTGGGCCAGCACGGCACAATTGACGAAGTCGGCGATCTGCTTTTCGATCCCCGCCTCGTCCAGCTCCTTGGGCTTGAAGGGGTTGATCGGAGCCTGGATGGCGCTGGGCGCGACTTGGCGTGGGCTGTACGCATAGCGCCCGGCGTGGAGTATCTGCAGGCAGATCTTGCCGCCAGCGGCGTGCACGGCGTCGGTGACGATCCGGTGCTTGTCGGCTTCTTCCTCGGTGCTCAGCTTGGCCGCGCCAGAATAAACGCCCCCTTCATCGTTGGGCGCAATACCCCCCGTGACCATGAGCCCGACGCCACCGCGCGCGCGCTCGGCAAAGTAGGCCGCCATGCGTTCGAAACCGCCGGGACGCTCTTCAAGGCCGGTGTGCATCGAGCCCATCAAGGTGCGGTTACGCAAGGTGGTAAAGCCCAGGTCGAGCGGGGCCAGCAAGTGCGGATAGCGGTCGGCAGCCATGAAACGGTTCCCCATGTGGCGTGATCACGGAAATGCAGGCACCTCGCACGCTGGCGGGGCCTATCGTTTATCTGCTGCGACATTAAACAGCCGTTTGAATGGGCTCAATGATCGGAAATTACAACTTACTGATCAAAATGCGCAGCCGCTTCGCCACACGAAGCGTCAGGTCATTCAATGCAGTCCGACGTACCTTCAGGTTTTCCTTCGACGCGGTTCGAACGAACGCCGACGGTATTCAAGGCCTACGGTGACGTCAGGATGACCACGTAGTGACCTTGTGTCGGGGGCTCGCCGCGCTCATCGACCAGCCTGTAAGCCTGATCGACGGTAGGCCCTCGGTCGACCCGTAACGCCCGAACCGGCACCGCCAGATCGTCCACGCCCTGGATACCGATGACGCTGTCACGAGCCAGCGCCGGACAGGCCTCCATTCGCCAGCCGCCAGTGCCGGCGGTGGTCGTGCACGACGGCTCGACGATGCTGCCGGTGAACTGCAGCATGCCCGAGACAACGACGGCGTCTGCCTGGGCCTGACCAACCAGGCCCAGGCACACTGCAACACTCAATGCGAATCGCTTGCTGCCCATGATTTTCACTCTCCCGATAACCCAATGTTGAGCCTATCGGATGAACGTCAGGCAGCCTGGCCGCGGGCGTGAGGTAGTTCACAAAACAAAGAAGCCAATTTAAGAAACGTCTCAAAGCCTGCGACCGCTGCGATGCCTAGGATGGCTGAGACTCTCCCGACCCGCATCACCGGAGCCATTCCCTGACCATGTCGCCGCGCTCGCTTCGTACCCTCTTGCTCCCAGCCATGGCGGCGATCGTCATGACGGGCCTGGCGTCCAATGCTTGGGCCCAACTCAAGATCGAAGGCACGCGTCTTGTCTACCTGGGAACGAACAAGGAAGCGAGCCTCACCGTCATCAATCGCAGCGACCTGGACACGGTCATGCAAAGTTGGGTCAGCGCACCCGACGAGCACGACGATGCCCCCTTCGCCATCGTCCAGCCATTGACGCTGATCCCCCCCAACGGTCAACAGACGCTGCGGATACTGTACGCAGGCAAGGGCCTACCCCAGGACCGGGAATCACTGTTCTGGCTGAACATCCTCGAGATCCCGCGCAAGCCCGCGCAAACCGATACCCTGCAGTTCGCCATCCGCCAGCGCCTGAAGCTGTTCTATCGTCCCGCCGGCCTGCCAGGCTCGTCCAGCGAAGCGGCCACCGGCCTGCAATGGCGCAAGCGCGAGCCTCGTTCGATCGAAGTCAGCAATCCAAGTGCCTTCCATGTTTCGCTGATCGATCTCCAACTCGATAGCCTCGGGCAGTCATACCCGCTTACGGACTACCTCCTCCTGCGCCCAGGGGAATCGCTCACCCTCGAAGCGCCTTCGACACTGCCTGCACAGAGTCGTGTGGCATTCAGCGAGCTCACCGATATCGGCCTGCAGAAACGCCACCGCGTCGCGCTGCCGTGAACACACCGTTACAGGATAGCCCCCCATGATCCCAATTCGAAAAGCCCTGCTGGGCCTGCTCTTCGTTGCAGCCAGCTGCCCGGCCACCAGCTATGCGCTGTCATGCAAGCTGGACCCCTCCAAGGCGTCGGTGTTCAAGGAGGCCCTGGGTACCGCGCTGGCGGTGCCGGCCGACGCGGCGGACGGCACGATCATCTGGGAATCTGCGCCACATTCAGTGCCGGTCATCTGCGCCGATGACTACGAAACAGGCGTACGGGAAGACGTCTATTTCTGGGTCAACCCTGCGAAAATCAGCATCGGCAAGGGCATACGGGTCGGGATTCGCTACGGATCCAAGACCATCACCCAGAGTTCGGGCGCGGTCAGCACCGGTTTCAACTCGTTCCACGGTTGCAACTGGGCGAACTGCACGGGCTGGGACAAGGCCCGCTTCACCCTGACCTTCACCGTGTTCATCGAAAAATACGGTGAAACGCCGACCGATGGACAAGCCAGCGTCCTGAGTGAATATCGGGTGTTCCAGCTGGACGGCAAGGGCGGACTCAACCCCAAGCCTGACAGCAACCTCAACTATGTCGTCACCGGTATGAACAACGTGCGCTTCGTACCCTGTTCGCCCGAGCTGACCATCTTACCTTCGGTGGTCAATTTCCGCCGCGCCCTCGCCAGCTCGGCACAAATCGGCCAGGTCGCCAGCTCGGCCAATTTCAGCCTCGACCTGGTCAGGACCTGCGACACGCCGTACGCCGTCAGTGCTCGCTTCAGCCCGGTTGCCGGCAGCGCCAGTGTCATCGACAAACTGCTGGTGCCCGGCAATAACAGCTCTGTCGGCATCGCCCTGACCCAGCAGGACAACAACCAACCGGTGCCCTTCGATACCTGGTTCAAGCTGGCGGACCTCACTACACCGGGCTTGATCCGCAACGAGTTCCGTGCCGACCTGATTTGGCGCTCGGCCCCTGTCCCCGGTACGTTCGAGGCCATGGCGCTGGTGGACCTTTTCTACAAGTAACACCGCGACCAGGCCCCTTTAAGGATCGTCTGATGTCTAGTTGCCAGCGGCGGGCCTAAATTCGCCGGATGCGACTCAAAGCCTATCTGCAACAGATCAACCCTCTACTCTCCGACCCCGAAGCAGCACGCCGGCTGCTTCGGCTGCTGGCGTTCGTACTCTCGGCCGGCATTCTCGGCGCGGCCTACAATTTCCTGTCCTTCACGTTCAACACCGACATTGCCCGGCGCCACGGCGCCATGAGCAGTGCGATCGCCGAGGCGCATACCTTTTTCACCAACCGTGAGGCACTGCTCGAAAGCCTGAGCCTCGCAACCGTGCGCCAGGCCGTTCCTGGCGTCCAAGCGGTGCCCCTGGCACCGGGCGAAGAGGTCCACCTGCAACTGGGCAACCAGCCGGGCAAGCGCTGGAGCCTGTGGCTGACACGACGCATGTGCGCCTATCTCAAGGCGCGCCATGTCAACCTGCTGTATGTCGGCGCAGATGCCCAAGCCCCCATGCGCTGGCTGTACAACGTCGACTCGCAGGCGCCGGAGCCTTCACGCGCCCTGCTCGACCGACTCCGCGATGCAGGGCAACGGGTGAAGGCACCACGGGAACTGTGGCTGGCCGACCAGGGCGCGCAAAGCTCGCGCCTTTTCATCTTCCTGCGCCTGGACGAACGCGACGCGGACTCCGGCTGGCTGGGCCTGGAAATCGACAGCCAGGCGGTGGCGCCATCGCTCAAGGATGCCAGCGCGGGGGAATTCATGATGTTCAACGCCGACGGGATGCTGGTGTTCACCAACAGTCAGGGCCCGGCATTGAACCGCTCGCTACCTAAGCCCGTGGGTCAGGACTTCTTCGGCTTTGTCGGCCAGGGGCTACTGCCGGAGTACCTGGTCATCAGCAAGCCGCTGATGTCCTCGGACTGGCAACTGGTATACGCGATCGGCCTGTCCGCGATCCTCGCCGGCGTGTGGCAGCAACTGCTCGGTGCCCTGCTGTTCTGCGTGCTCAGCATCACCTTGATAAGAGTCCTGATCCAGCGTTTCGACCAGCGCTTCTTCACCCCAACGGTCGAACGTATCCGCGAACTGGTCGAAAGCGAGATGTTCAGCCGTGATGTCATCGAAACAGCACCTGTGGCCCTGTGCGTGCTGCGACGCAGCGATGGACAGGTCGTGCTGGAAAATCACCTGGCCCAGCAGTGGTTGGGCCAAGGCCAGGCACGGGACGCGCGCAGCGCGCAATGGATAGAGAAAGTCTTCGAACCAGACGAAGGCCAGTACAGCGACTATTTCGAGAGCGCCGAAGGGCGTCACCTGTACCTGAGTTGTTCGCCAACCCGCTACAAGGGCGAGCAGGTTCTGTTGTGCGCATTCAGCGACATCAGCGCGCGCAAGCAGATCGAGGCCGCGCTGGAGGATGCCCGGCGCGCTGCCGACACGGCCAACGAAGCGAAAACCCAGTTCCTGGCGACCATGAGCCATGAGATCCGCACGCCGCTCTTCGGTGTGCTGGGCACCCTGGAGCTGCTGTCGCGTACTGCGCTGGACGCCCAGCAGCGCGACTACCTGCAAGCCATCGAAGGCTCCTCCTCGACCTTGCTGCAGTTGATCTGCGACGTCCTCGACGTGTCCAAGATCGAGGCAGGTCAACTGGCCCTCGAACTCAGCGAGTTCAGTGCGTTGGAGCTGGTCCGCGAGGTAATCCAGGGCTACAGCGCGGCGGCCAGGAGCAAGGGGCTGCTGCTCTACAGTTGTCTGGACCCGCGCCTGCCGGAACACCTGATCGGTGACGTCAACCGGATCCGCCAGATCCTCAACAACCTGCTGAGCAATGCGGTCAAGTTCACCGATTGCGGCCGCGTGGTGTTGCGGGTCCGGCTGCTCAACCGCGATGGCGAGCGCTCCTGCCTGTTGTGGCAAGTCTCGGACACGGGCAAGGGCATCGCCGAACAGGACCAGCCGTTCATCTTCGACCCTTTCTACCAGACCGAGGGCCATACCCAGGTCATACCCGGCACAGGCCTTGGGCTGCCGATCTGCCAGCGGCTGACCCAATTGATGAATGGCCAACTGCGCCTGGTAAGCGAGTTGGGCCTTGGCAGCAGCTTCAGCCTGACCCTGCCTTTGGAAGTGGCGTCCGGCCGCAGCAATGCCCCGTTCAATCTTCTGGCAGAGCGCATTCACGTGGTATCGCCGGCGCGCGAACTGGCAGAAGCCATCGCTGGCTGGTTATGTCGCTGGGGGGCTCGTGCCCAGGTCGGTGCGCCGGGCTGCGCCCTGGCCGGCGAACTGCTGGTCGAACTGCATCCAGGCAGCGTCGAGCGCTGCCTGGTCGGAGAATGGCCTGGCCCGCGGATCCTGGCCAGCGCCCAGGGATGCTGGGAAGCCCGCCACGAAGCCGGTCACTGGCAGGTCAACCTCAACGACCTGGGCGCCCTGCACCATGCCGTCGCCCAGGCCCAGGGCCTGCGCAGTGCCAGGCACGAAGCCGTACCCGACGTTCGCGCGCCGGAGCCGCTTGGGCTGCACGTGCTGGTTGCCGAGGACAATCTCATCAACCAGTTGATCCTTCGCGACCAGCTCGAGGAGCTCGGCTGCAGCGTGAGCTTGGCCAGCGATGGCGAGCAGGCCCTGCAAAGTTGGAAACGCGAGCACTTCGACCTGGTGCTGACCGACGTCAACATGCCCGGTATCAACGGCTACGAACTGGCCCGAGCCCTGCGCGGTCTGGGCTGCGCCCAGCCCATCATCGGCGCCACCGCCAATGCACTGCGTGGCGAGGAAGAACTGTGCCTGGCCGCTGGCATGGACCGCTGCCTGATCAAGCCTTTCAACCTGCAAGTGTTGTTCAACTGCCTGGCCCCGTATCGAGGTAGCCGCCATGAAGTCCTTTAACATCCTGATCGTCGAAGACCACCCTTTCCAGCACATGTACCTGCAACACCTGTTCAGCGAGCTTGGCACCTTCAACCTGGAGGCAGCCCGGGATGGCCAGGAAGCGCTGGAGCGCCTGCGACTGCGCGACTTCGACCTGGTCCTGACTGACCTGCTGATGCCTGGCATGGATGGCGTGCAGTTTATCCAGCACCTGGCTGGCCTTCGCCACAAACCCGGTCTGGCGATCATGAGCGCGGCCTCGCGGCGCATGCTCATGGCTGCAAGCCTGGTGGCCAAGAACCTTGGCGTGGACGTGCTTGGGCTGATTTCCAAGCCAGTCGAGCCGGCTGCGCTGCGCAGCCTGATCGACCAGTTGCAACTGCACCACCAGGCTCCAGCCCAGGCGGCCCCGACAGCCCTCGAGTTCGATCGCCAGACACTGATAGATGCCTTGAACAACCGAGCCTTCCAGGCCTGGTTCCAGCCCAAGAAGTCTTTGCACAATGGCCGCATCGTCGCAGCCGAAGCGCTGGTGCGCTGGATGCATCCGGACCAAGGAGTCTTGTTGCCAAGCACCTTCCTACCGACGATCAAGGCCTTCGGCCTCGAGGAAAGGCTGCTGTGGGTGATGCTCAAGCAAGCCATGGATGCCCAGGCACGGTGGCGTGACCGAGGCTATGACATCCCCGTCTCGATCAACCTGCCGACCCACCTGCTCAACAGCCATGACCTGGCCGACCGCTTGCTGGAGTTCGTCCTGCACCACCAAGGCGTGCCCGGCAAGCTGTGCTTCGAGCTGATGGAATGTTCAGTTCCCGAAGAGCTGAGCAATTTCTATGCAGGCGCCTGCCGCTTGCGCATGAAGGGGTTCGGCCTGTCCCAGGACGACTTCGGCAAAGGCTACAGCTCGTACCTGAGCCTGGTCTCGACGCCGTTCACCGAGCTCAAGATCGACCGCGCCCTGGTGCAGCGCTGCGATGAAAGCGAGAGCCTGGCTTCGGCCCTGGCCAGCATCGTCGCCCTGGGGCGCAAGCTTGGGCTGACCGTGGTGGCAGAGGGTGTCGAAACGCCCCAGGAGCTCGAGATGCTACGCAAGGTAGACTGCAACCAGGTTCAGGGTTTCCTGATCTCCCATGCCGTCTCGGCTGAACAGTTCCAGCGCCTGCTGCACAGCGACGGTCCGCCGTCAGCCTACTGAACTGTTGTAACTCACGGCGCCGGCCGGGCATCAGAGGTAATATCCCTAGGGTACCGATGCCCCCAAGGTCTTCCGGATTCTTTCATGAAACAATACAACGCCCTGCTGGAAAACCTGGCTCGCAGCTCCCTGCGACTGAACAAAGGCATGACCGTTCTGCTTGGCCTGGCGCTGCTGCTGGCCGGCTTCAGCCTCTGGTCCATCGAGCGCCTGGTCGACGAGCATAACGACACGGTCAGCATCCATTTCGCCCGGCTGATGGAAAACATCCAGGAACAGGAAAGCTTCCTCGAGGCCCTCGTGCTACGCAGCGCCAGGGGCGAGTTGCTCGACCACCCACGTGCGCTCGAACCGGTGCTGACACCACTGCCCGACCAAGGACCGGACATCTACAAAGGCCAGGCATTTCCATTTTCCCTGCCATTCAGCCTCAAGCTCGACTCGCACAGCCTCGCTGGCAACCAGGTGGCAAGCATCTTCAGCCAGGGTGCGAACCTGGCCAGCTTCTACAGCATGTTCTGGTCGGCCTCCCCCTACCGATCGCCCCAGGTGTTCCTGTTCTCGCCGGATGCCCATTACGACATCACGGTTCCCGCCGCCGGCCGCAGTCGGGGCAAGCCCCAGGACGTGGACGAGCCTTTCATCGACGTGGTCAGGCAGGTCGCGGCGCGGCGCCCCCAAGGCCTGGACCAGGGCGCCGGCATCGTCTGGCGCAGCTATGTCGAACAGCCGGACCAGGACTCCCCACCGCGGGTACTGGCCTATGCCAGCATCGCCCTGCGCCCGACTGAGGCAAGCGGCCAACATTTGCAAGTGGCGTCGCTGGTCGACCTGGCACAGATCGACGACTTCGAACGCATCATGGCCTGGACCGTGTATGACCATTTCAACCTGATTGCTCCGTCCGGAGAGGTGCTGGTCGGCACGCCCATGCCTCTTGAGGGGGTGCATGAAGGCCTCAACATCAAGCCCGAAGGCCTGGTTTTCCGCCTTCACGAGCAAGCCAACGGTGGCTGGAGCGCGGTCTACACCGTGACCTACCGGCACTTCTTCCGTTACGCGTTCTGGTCGCTGGCCAGCCTCGCCGCCACCTTCCTCGTCCTGGTCGGATTGGGCCGGGTGGCCATCCGCTGGTACCAGCGCCAGGTCATCCTGCCTGCGCGCGCAGCACACGAGACCATCGCCGAGAGCGAGGCCTTCAGCCGGGTGGTCATCGACACCGCGCCGACCGGCCTGTGCGTGGTTCGCAGCGCCGACAACGAGGTACTGCTGGAGAACCAGCGCGCGCAACAATGGCAAGGCACCCGCGAATTGGTCAGCACTCTCGCCCCGGCACTGGGCAGTACCCGCAGCGGCGAACACTACCTGCAGGTCGAGGGCCGCCATTTGCAGGTCGGCTTCGTGTCGACCCGTTACCATGGCGAAGACGTACGCCTTTACGCATTCAACGACGTCACCCGCCACGTCGAGGACGCCCAGGCGCTGGAAGAGGCGCGCCGCGCCGCCGACGCCGCCAACACCGCCAAGACCCTCTTCCTGGCAACCATGAGCCACGAGATTCGCACGCCGCTGTACGGCGTGCTGGGCACCCTCGAGTTGCTCGGCCTGACCCACCTGGATGCCCGCCAGCAAGGCTACCTGCACACCATCCAACGTTCCTCGGCGACCCTGTTCCAACTGATCAGCGACGTGCTCGACGTGACGAAGATCGAATCCGGACAGATGGCCCTTGAGCCAGTCACGTTCTGCCCGCTGGACATGCTCGAAGATACCGTGCGCACCTACCGCGCCTTCGCCGAGCGCAAGGGACTGTTGCTCTACGCTTGCCACGATGCCCGACTGCCAGCCCAGGTGGTCGGCGACCCGATACGCATCCGCCAGATCCTCAACAACTTGCTGAGCAACGCCATCAAGTTCACCGACACCGGCCGGGTGGTGCTGCGCACGCGCGTGCTGGCGCTCGACGACACCCAGGTCAGCCTCCAATGGCAGGTCGCCGATACCGGCATCGGCATTTCACAAGCGCAGCAGGCCAGGCTCTTCGAGCTTTTCTACCAAGTCGTCGACGCTTCCAGCGAGGGCGGTGCCGGTTTGGGTCTGCCGATCTGCGGCTGGTTGGCCGACATGATGGGCGGCCAGATCAAGGTCGTCAGCGAGCCGGGCCTGGGCAGCAGTTTTTCCCTGAAAGTAAGCCTGCCACTGGCCCCGGGTGAGTTGAGCGACTGCCCGCTGGTCGCGCCCGACCCGACCCCGGTGTACGTGCGCGCACCGATCCCGGAGCTTGCCCAGCACGGCGTCGACTGGCTGCAACGCCTGGGTATCAGCGCCACGTTGACGATTCCGCCCATGGAAAAAGACAATCACCAGGCCCTGCTGGTGGACCTGCTCGACTGTCCGGACGCCATCAACTGGCATGGCCAGCGTATCTGCGCCAGCAGCGACGGCCCGGTGCCCGCCAGTTTCAGCGACGGTAGCTGGCGGGTGGACCTGCACGACATACGTGCCATCGCCCAGGCCGTTGCCCAGATCCGAGAGGGCGGCGCACCCGAGGGCCAGGACACGGCGCGGCAGCAAAGCGCCGCCCTGCGCCTGCATATCCTGGTGGCCGAGGACAATCCGATCAACCAGGCGATTCTCCAGGAGCAACTCGAAGCGCTGGGCTGCACAACGGTAGTGGCGGCCAACGGCGAACAAGCCATGCAACGTTGGCAGCCGGGCCTTTTCGACGTGGTCCTCACCGACGTGAACATGCCGTTGATGAATGGCTACGAACTGGCCAGGACCCTGCGCCAGCATGACGCAAGGCTACCGATCATCGGCGTCACTGCCAATGCGCTGCGAGAGGAGGGTCAGCGCTGCATCGAGGTGGGGATGAATGCCTGGATGGTCAAGCCGCTGAGCCTGCAAACCTTGCGCAGCCATCTGGTCCGCCTGTGCCGGCCAACCCTGGCTGACAGCTCCAGCCGCGCACAAGCGCAAAGCTCCAGCGAGCGACCCGCACCGTCCACCATCGAGACCGTGCAACTGTCCGCCGCGATGCGCGCACTGTTCGTCAGCACCATGCGCCAGGACATGCAACAGTTGCGCCTGGCGCTTGAGCAGCGTGACCACCAGCGCCTTGGCGAACGCCTGCACAGCATCGCCGGCGCCCTGGGCGCGGTACAGGCCAAGGCCCTGGCCGAACAGTGTTGCGCACTGGAGAACGCGCTGGTCGACTCGCCGATCGATGCGGCCCTGACCGAGAACCTGCGGGGGGTACTGGACAGGCTTTCTGCAATGCTAGATACCCTCGCATAGAATCAATTTCAGCGCTGACAACGCCTGCAAACAACCCTCCCATCCGCACCGGCTAACGGATCGTCTTTTATGGAAAAACTCAAGGTCATTATCGCCGACGATCATCCCATCGTGCTGCTCGGCGTCCGGGAACTGGTCGAGCGAGACCCACGCTTTGAAGTGGTCGGCGAGGCCGTCTGCTCGCAAGGGCTGATCGAACTGCTCGAACGCCACCCGGTGGACATGGTCATCTCCGACTACAACATGCCGGCAGACTCCCCCTATGGTGACGGCCTCAAATTGATCGACTACCTCAAACGTCACTATCCCGCAGTCCGCATTCTCGTGCTGACCATGATTTCCAACCCCCTGATCCTGACACGGCTGCAAGAACTGGGCGTCTACGGCGTCATCCAGAAGAACCAATTGCACGGTGAGATTGAAAAGGCGCTCAATGCCCTCGCCCGCAACAGCACCTACCGGGCGCCGGAACCGGCAAGGCACTCGGTGCTCGCCTGCACCACCGCCATCGACCAACGGGTAGAAAACCTGTCCCCCAAGGAATTCGAAATACTGCGTCTTTTCGTTGCCGGCCAAAGTGTCAGCGAGATTGCCCGCAGTCAACACCGCAGCACCAAGACCATTAGTGCGCAGAAAGTTTCAGCGATGCGCAAACTTGAAGTAAACAGCGACCAGGAGTTATTGGAATACTGCTTGGCGAGTCATATCTTCAACTAATTAACGACTGTCATTGTCGGGCCATTAAGATTCGTCTGATGTGCCAGGGAAACCACCTGACTTATCGTGAGCGTGCATTAACTTGCAGCACTTACTCACTATCACGTGGACATTAATATGAAAAAATTTTCCCTGGCCGCACTGACCCTGTCGCTTATCACCGCTTCGGCCGGCGTCCTGGCCGCCGAGCCCACCGGACCGGTCAAGGGTGGCAGCGGCAAGATTTCCTTCACCGGCGTGATCAACAATGACGCCTGCTCGGTCGATGGCGCCAACGCCGACCGTATGATTGCCGTAGACATGGGCACCGTTTCGATCAAGGACATGGGCACCGCCGAAAACCCAACTTCGGGCCGCGTGACCGGCAAGGACTTCAACCTCAACGTCAACTGCAACGTCGGCACCAAGGTGGCGATGGTCTTCGATGCCAACAGCGGCGGCTCGGGCCTGGTCACTGGCAAGAAGGTCCTGGCCCTGACCAAGGGCACCGGCACCGCCGCCAACGTCGGCATCGCCCTGCTCGACCCCAACGGTAACCTGATCGACCTGAGCTCGGCCGCCACCGCCAAGATCCAGAGCGAAGTGCACGGCACGGGCGCCGAGGGCGGCGACGCTACCCTGAGCTTCTCCGCGGCCTACGTGACCACCGGCGCAGCGGGCACCGCCACTGCCGGTCGTGGTGACGCCACCCTGCCGTTCATCCTGCAGTACGAGTAATCACTTCGCAGCTGCTCCCTGGGCGAGGCTGATCAGCCTCGCCACTCCTTCGTCCCGCAAGGTATCCACCATGTTGCGTCGTTCTATGTATCCCGTTCTCGGGTTGCTGGGCATGCTCGTTGCCGCCCAGGCAACCGCCAGCATCTCCCTGAGCGCCACCCGCGTCGTGTTCGACGGTGCTCACAAGGAAGCCAATGTCATCGTGCGCAATGGCAACCAGGAAGTCCTGGTGCAATCCTGGGTAGACAGCGGCGACAGCGCCAAAGCGCCCGCGCCGTTCGCTGTGACACCACCGTTGGCCAGGGTAATGCCCAAGCAGGAACAACTGCTGCGTATTCTCTATGAAGGCCAAGGCTTGCCGACCGATCGCGAATCGGTGGTCTGGCTCAATGTCCAGGAAATCCCGCAAGCCAGTACCAAGGCCAATACCTTGCAACTGGCGGTGCGTCAACGTATCAAAATTTTCTTTCGCCCGGCCGACCTGCCCGGTAATGCACTGCTGGCACCGGAGCAATTGGTCTGGCAACTGACCCAACGCGGCGGACACGCACAACTGACTGTAAACAACCCCAGCCTGTTCCATGTGTCCATGGCCGATATCGAACTCAAACGCGGAAAGCAAACTGTGCTCAGCGTCGACTCGACCATGATCGCCCCGCGTGCAAACAGGACATTCAGCTCGGCACTTTCCCAGGTGGAGGGCCCGTTGACGCTCACGTTCAAGAGCATCAACGACTATGGCGCCCAACATGAATATTCCGTGCAGTTGAACACTGCCCAGCCTGGTAGCGCAAAGCCTGCCGAACCCGCCATCGCCCTGTGAAACCGTAGCGCCCACACCTCACGCGCCTGGTCCCGTGCGGCCTCCCCGTGCCCAGCCCGTGCCGGGACATGAAATAGGTTCCTCGTATGTCTCTGTCCATCGCCTCCCGCTCCGTAGTCGGCGCCGCTGCAGGCGTGCGCGCGCTCAATGGCGGCACGTTTCGTCCGGCCTGGAAGCTCAACGCCCTGTCACTGGTCATCTGCACCACGCTACCCGGCTTGGCAGCGGCGCAGGATGACCCGCACCTGCAAGGCTTCAACACCACCTTCCTGCAGGGCGCGCAATCGGCGGTCGACTTGCAACTGCTGCTGTCGGCCAACAGCGTGCTGCCGGGCAATTATCGGGTAGACCTCTACAGCAACGACGTGCTGGTGGGCCGGCGTGACATCGACTTCAACCGCAACCCCCAGACCGGGGTCGTGGAACCCTGCCTGACCCTGGAGCTGCTCGGACAGTTGGGCATCGACATGGACAAGCTCAAGGCCCAAGGTCGTCTGGTTGACGCCCAGGCGTGCTACGACCTGCCCACTCTGATCGACCAGGCCAGCTTGAGCTATGACTCCAATCACCTGCGCCTGTCCGCCAGCATTCCGCAGGTTGCGATGAAACGTGGCTTGCGCGGCTATGTCGACCCGCAGCTGTGGGATGCCGGGGTGTCCGCAGCGTTCGTGAACTATCAATTCAATACCAGCCGCAGCGCCGGCGATGCCCAGACCCGCATCAACAACAACCTGAGCCTGCGCAACGGTATCAACCTCGGCAGCTGGCGCTTGCGCAACGAGTCGAACTTCAGCAGCGGTACCGGTCGGCCGGACACTTTCAAGAGCAACCGCAGCTATGTGCAACATGACGTGACGGCGCTCAAGGGCCAGTTCAGCGCAGGCGACATCTTCAGCGACACCGACCTGTTCGACAGCGTGCGCTACCGGGGCCTGAAACTGGCTTCGGACGAAGGCATGCGCGCCGATAGCGAGCGCGGCTACGCGCCGGTGGTCAGGGGTGTAGCCCAGACCAGTGCCAGGGTCGAGATTCGCCAGAACGACTACGTGCTCTATACCACCAACGTTCCGCCCGGCCCATTCGAAATCAGCGACATCTACCCCAGCGGCTCCAATGGCGACCTGGAGGTCACCATCATCGAGGCCGACGGTCGCCGGCGGGTCAGCACGCAAGCATTCTCCAGCTTGCCGCTCATGGTCCGCGATGGCCAGGTCAAGTACAGCCTCTCCGCCGGACGCTACAACAGCAATACCGAGGGCCTGGCCAGGCCGCAGATGCTCAGCACGACGCTGGCCTACGGCCTGTCCAACACCTTGACTGGCGTCGTCGGCCTGCAAGCCACCGACAACTACAAGGCACTGGCCGTGGGCAGCGGTTTGAACACGCTGCTGGGCGCATTCTCGCTCGATGTCACCCACTCCTCGAGCAAGGCCCAGGGCCAGACCACCCAGGGCAACAGCTTGCGGGCGCTGTACGCCAAGACATTCACCGGCACCGACACCAACTTCACACTGGCCGCCTACCGCTACTCCACCGAGGGCTACCGCACCCTCGCCCAGCATGTCGAGGACATGAGCACAGATTTGGTCAAACGCAGCGGCAACTCCAAGACCCGAACCGACCTGACCATCAACCAGAGTCTGGGCCGCAACCGCGCCTTCGGCAGCCTGTACCTGACGGCCACCGACCAGCGCTACTGGAACCGAGGCGGCTCGCAGAGTCTGTCCGCAGGCTACAGCAACAACTGGGGCGAAGTTTCCTACAACATCGACGTCAGCCGCACCAAGGAACTGGGAACTTCAGGCCCTTCTGGGGAAGATACCCAGTTCAACGTATCGGTGTCGTTCCCGCTCGGCAGCCGCGCCCGTGCACCTCGGGCGTTCGTCACCACGAGCACGCAGAAAGGCAATGACACCACCCAGGCTGGCGTCAACGGTTATCTCTCGGAGACCAGCGACACCTTCTACTCGATCCAGGGCGGGCACAGCCGCACCAGCGGCAGCTCGGCATCGGCCAACCTCAATACCCGCACCTCGGTCGCCGACATCAGCCTGGGCTATAGCCAGGGACGCGGCTACGACTCGCAGAACCTGAACATCGCCGGGGCCGTCGTCGCCCACCAAGGTGGCATCAACCTCGGCCAGACGCTGAGCGAAACCTTCGCACTGGCCGAAGTGCCCGGGGTGAAGGGTGCAAAGATCAGCAGCTACAGCGGTGTGGAAACCGGACGTAATGGCTACGCGGTGATCCCCAATGCCCAGCCCTACCGGGTCAACTGGATCAGCCTCGATACCCGCGATCTGGGGGGCGACATCGAGATCGACAACGCCACGCAGCAACTGGTGCCTCGACGCGGCGCCGTCGTGCTTGCCCGCTACACGGGCAAGAGCGGGCGTCGGGTACAGTTCGAGCTGTTCGACGAGCGTAACCAGTCGATTCCATTCGGCGCCTCGGTCGAAGATACCGAAGGCAAGCAACTGGCGATTTCCGACCCAAGCGGCAAGGCATTGGTGCTGTTGGAGCAGGATCAGGGCAGCCTGACCATCAAGTGGAGCGACCGACAGTGTGTGGCGGCGTATCACCTGCCCGAACGGGACAAAGCGGTCAATTATGAACGCCAGCGCCTGGTGTGCCAGCCGTAGCAGGCGACCCGGGCGCGCAAGCCATCGTTCGTGGCCCCCGGGGATGATCGGAAACGCGATGTAAAAAAATAGTGCGGCCAGGGCTGCCAAAGCCTATGAACAAGGCCGCACCACGCCTTGGCGTGAACTCATGGCGAGTTCTTTTTTCCTTGAAGGCGGCGCACTCCTGTACAATACGCCCTGGGTGCTAGCTGCATGAGGCAGTGACGCAGGTTAAATGGACACGCAGGTCGGGCCGCCTTGCGGGAGTTCTTGCGCCTATGCAAAAAACCAAGCTAACCCGTGCCCAGCAACTGGCTGCCCATGCCTTCGCCAACCTCGAACGCTTCCTGCATATCGAAGCTGTCAGTGGTGTGGTCCTGCTGGTCGCTGCCATCGCCGCCCTGATCTGGGCAAACTCCCCCGCTGCCGCCAGTTACGACGCACTCTGGCACACGCCTATTTCCTTCGGGATCGGCTCGCTGGTGGTCTCGCAGTCGCTGCATTTCTGGATCAACGACGGCCTGATGACCATTTTCTTCCTGGTCGTCGGCATGGAGATTCGCCGTGAAATCCATGAAGGCGCCCTGTCCAGCCTGCGCCAGGCCACGCTGCCCATGGCCGCTGCCATCGGTGGTGTAGCGATCCCGGCACTGATCTACCTGAGCTTCGGCCATGCGCCAGCCGAGCAACAAGGGTGGGCGGTACCCACCGCGACGGATATCGCCTTCGCCGTTGGCGTCCTGGCGCTGCTGGGCAAGTCGATTCCCGCGAATGTCCGCGTTTTCCTGCTGGCCCTGGCGATCATCGACGACATCATCGCCGTGCTGATCATCGCCTTCTTCTATTCCGGCGGCCTCGATTACAGCGGCCTCGCCTTGGCTGCGGTTGGCCTGCTGATGGTGGTGGGGCTGCAGAAGATAGGCGTCGGGTCGGCATACGCCTATGTCATACCAGGCTTGATCACCTGGCTGGGCATCCTGATGACCGGTGCCCACCCGACCCTGGCCGGCGTCGTGCTCGGCTTGATGACCCCCGTTGCTGCAATGCCCATGCGTCAGCGCCCGCTGGAGGCGATCTCGCAATTCACCGGTGAACTGCTGGGCCGCGCGCAGACCCCGGAGCAGGATCCACATCAACTGATGGACCCCCTCAAGCGTCTGCGCCTGGCACAACGCGAACTGGTCGCACCGGTGGTGCGCATGCAAGGTCACCTGCACCCCTGGGTGGCCTACGCCATCATGCCGCTGTTCGCCCTTGCCAATGCTGGCGTCAGTCTCTCGGGTGTCGACCTGTCCGCTCCAGGGCCTTACTGGGTGATGACTGCCGTAGCGGTCGCGCTGGTACTCGGCAAGCCGCTGGGCATCGTCAGTGTCAGCTGGCTCATGGTCCGGTTGGGGTGGTGCGCATTGCCTGCCGGTGTGACCTGGGCAGGTATCACCTTGATCGGCTTGCTGGCGGGTATCGGCTTCACCATGTCGATCTTCATCGCCAACCTCGCCTACGCCGATCCAGCCGCCTTGGGTGCCGCCAAACTCGGGGTGTTGTCCGGTTCGGTCATCGCCGCCGTCATTGGCCTCACCTGGGGCTTCTGGAGCCTGCGCCGGGGTGCGGCCGGCACCAAGGTCGAAGCCGTCTGACGCTGGATTTTCTACCCCTCCAACCTGCCGCCTCTGCCAGGCGGCAGGTCGGGCATCGACCCGGTTTCGATCGCCAGCCCTACCCTCAAGACCGCCGATCATTTAACCTTCCTGTCAACTGCACGCTGCTGCAGCGAATGCTCTGCGTCACTGCACGACCATTTCGCCCCTCAACCAACAGTAAGGCTTCATGCGAAAACTCCTGGCAAGCGCCCTGGCGCTGGTAATGATTGCCGCGCTAAGCGGCTACGGCTTCTGGACCTTGCAACGACCGGAAGGCCATTACCTCTCGGACCTGCGCATCGAGCTGGCGCTGAACCATGGCGTACCGGGCGACAACGGCAACCTGCTGGGCGTGGAGCCCCTGCTCTACCCCAGCGACTACCAGAACCTGCAACGCCTGCACCGCAAGCTTTCGGCCTACCTGGAACAGGCGCGCGCCCAAGGCCTGGTAGGCCCCCGCACGGTGGTGGTGCTACCCGAACACATCGGCACCTGGCTGTGGGCACGGGGCGAGAAGAACGAGTTGTACCAAGTCACTCGCAGCCAGGAAGCCTTGCAATGGCTGGAACTGAGCAACCCGCTGCGCTATGCGATGGCGATGCTTAGCGCAAGCGGCGATGACCGCCGTACCGATGCACACCTGCGCATGAAAGCGCAGCAGATGGCCAGCGACTATCAGCTGCTGTTCGGCGGCCTGGCCCAGGAGTTCGGGGTGACGTTGGTCGCCGGCTCGATCGTGCTGCCGGCCCCGTATATCAAGGATGGAGTGTTGCACACCGGAAGTGGCCCACTGTTCAACAGCAGCGTCGTGTTCGCCGCCAATGGCTCGCCGCTGGGCCAGCCCCAGCGCCAGCAATTTCCCGACAGCGAGACGCGCCGTTACATTCACGATGGCCGCCAGCAACCCTTGCACGTGGTGCAGACACCCGCCGGACGCCTTGGCGTGCTGGTAGGCAGCGACAGCTGGTATCCCTCGAACCACCAGCAACTGGCACGACAATCGGTGCAGATCATCGCCAACCCGGTATTCCTGAGCGGTAAAGGCAGCTGGGAGACGCCGTGGCGCGGCAATCGGCATCAGCAGGCCGCCGCGGCGCTGGCGTTGCAACGCGGTGAAGTCAGCGAACAAACCGCCTGGCAGCGCTTGACCCAAGCCGCAGACGCGAGCGTGAGCAGCATGAGCGTCTTCATGCGTGGTCAGTTCTGGGAACAAGGCAGCGATGGCCAGGGCTTTGCCCATCAGGCAGGAGCGCTGCTGGCCGGCCCGCCCAGCCAGGGCGCCCGCTTGCTGAACCTGTGGTTGTGAAGCCATGCCACGCCCCCGTGTGCGCCTGGGAGACCTGTCGGTAGGCTTCGTCCAACCATTGGCGCAGGCACTGCGCGAATTGGGCCATGATCCCGCGCCCTTGCTGCTGCGCTACGGACTGGACACCACGCGCCTGGGCGAAGCCAATGCGCGATTGTCGATCCCGCGTTACATGCATCTGGGCCATGCGGCCATCGAGCTGACCGGCGAGCCGGCACTAGGCCTGCACATGGGCCGTCTGAGCCACCTCTCGCACGCCGGGCTTGCGGGTGTCACGGCCGCGCAGGCACCCACCCTGGGTGAAGCTGCGCGCACCTTGCTGCGTTTCGAACCGCTGTATGCTGCCAATTACCGGGGCCATTCCCGTTTCCTGGAGGACCCGTACGGCGCCTGGCTGCGTTTCTATTCCATCAGCCCTTACAACGGTTACAACCGTTTCGTGGTCGATTCGCTGCTGGCCGGCTGGCTGGCTCAACTTGCGGGGCTGGCTTGCGTCCCGCTGCAGGCCGAACGCCTGGAGATCGAGTTCGAGGCGCCTGACTACGCAGACCATTACCAGCCACTGTGCAGCACTGCCGTGCAGTTTGGCGCCAGCAGCAATCAACTGCGCCTGAACAAGGCCACGCTGGACCTTGTCAACCCGCACCATTGCCCGAGCACCTGGCACCACCTGCTGCAACTGTGCGAAGCGCAGATGCAGCAGCGCACGCGAGTGCGCAGCCTGGGCGAACGCATCACTCACTTGCTGGGGCCCTTGCTCAACGGTGGCCGTGAACCCGACCTGGAAGAAGTAGCACTGCACCTACAACTGCCCTGCTGGACCTTGCGCCGCAAGCTGGCGGAGGAAGGCACAGGGTTTCGCAGCTTGCTCAACGATACGAGGCGCGACCTGGCCGAGACCTATATCCGCGACACGGAACTGGCCTTCGGCGAGATTGCCTATTTGTTGGGATTTGCGTCAGCCGAAGCCTTCCAACGCGCGTTCAAGCGATGGACCGGCATAACGCCGGGAGCGTTCCGGCGTAGCCAACGTCACGCGGGTTAAAGCTCGGTGGCGTCGTCCGCCGGCTCTGGGGTGTCCAGTTCGTAAGCCTGGTACTCGAGTAGCTCTTCCTGATAATCATCCATTGCCCTGCGTCCTCTTCATGCTTTCATTTTCGTTGGTCATGCCTTCAACCTAAGCAGGAAAGGTGAAGGAATGATGACAACTCCCATGAAGGGTAAACGTAGCAGGTGTTCAGGAAGTTAGCGCTGCTCTTCTGTAACAGTGGGTGTGGCCGCAGACGTGGCTGTTTCGGTGGCGCTGGCAGCGTCCTGAGTCTGCGCCTGGATCGGCGCAGGTTCCGCGGGCGGCGCGACCGGCTGCGAGCCCTGACTGTCATCGACTACCGGGGTCGCCTGGACTTCACTGGCAGGTGCAACGTTGGCAGAGGCTGGCGCCTGTGCAGCCAACGGCGCCGCAGCGGGAGCCTGAAGGGCGGCGGCGGGCGGCGGGGCAACCACTGGGGCGGCGGATGCCTGCTCCGGCAAGCCAAGGTCAGCTGCGGGCTTTTCTTCCTTGGGCGCCTCGACCTTCGCCTTCTGGGCTTTTTGGACCTTCTTCGGCTTTGGCAGGTAGCTCTCGACCAAGGCGAAGTAGCGATCATAGAACTGCGCTGCAGTCACCGTCTCACTGGCGACCTTGACCATCGAGTCGTCGCTCGAACCGATCGGCATGGAAACCGAGCCCAGCACACCGACACCCAAGCTGGCGGAGGTATTGGACTTCTTCAGGCTGTAGCGGTCCTGCAGGGCGTTGGCGAACATGGTCGAACGCTGATCGTCACTCACATCGGGCGCACAGGTGATGTTGAAGCTGATCTGCAGGTGGTTTTCGCTGTTCTGCTGAAAACTCTTGTTGCCCGTGACCTGATTGGCGCCACTGCTGGTGATAATGTAGCCCTGGCTGAGCAAGGCACGCCGTGCAGCCTCGCAGGAGCCGGCATCGCTCACCGGGAAACTGCGCGAGAAGGTTCCCGAGTCGTCGAAGTTCTCGTGTTCGTAGATAGCAGCTTTTTTCGAAGAGCAACCGGACACGCCCGCCAGCACTAGGGCCAGCCCGAGCGCACCAAAGACGGATGATCTGGTCATTGCGAATTCCGGGTAAGTCGAGAAGGTGTCTATTGTGCAACACACTGGGCAGTGACTGAAACCGTTCATCGGTGAAGAGTGTGTCAGCTTCTTGTAAATTCGGCCGCAGGTGCAACGGAGCACTGCCAAAGCCAAAAACAAAAAAAGCGACCCTGAGGTCGCTTTTCTTGTTGCTTCGAGGCGTTCAAGGACCTCGAGGCGAAGATGGCGCAGCGGACGGGACTCGAACCCGCGACCCCCGGCGTGACAGGCCGGTATTCTAACCGACTGAACTACCGCTGCGTATCGCTTGGGCTTGCGCCCGGTAAAACCTGATCTACTCTGCTTGGTGCTTGGCACCCAGCGGTAGACACAAAAAAAGCGACACGATGATCGCTTCCCTTGTTGCTTCGAGGCGTTCAAGGACCTCGAAACGAAGATGGCGCAGCGGACGGGACTCGAACCCGCGACCCCCGGCGTGACAGGCCGGTATTCTAACCGACTGAACTACCGCTGCGTATCGTTCAGGCTTTCGCCTGATTGAAACTGGGATCAGCCTCAGGCATTTTCGCCTTTTGGCTTCAGACCGGTGCAAGGCACCCATCTGTTGAAAAAGTGGCGCAGCGGACGGGACTCGAACCCGCGACCCCCGGCGTGACAGGCCGGTATTCTAACCGACTGAACTACCGCTGCGCATAGTGGACTTGCGTCCTGTTCCTCTCTGGCGTTTCGCTTCTTTCAAAGCGGCCTGCACCAGGAACGATCTCAGGAAGTGGTGGGTGATGACGGGATCGAACCGCCGACCCTCTGCTTGTAAGGCAGATGCTCTCCCGGCTGAGCTAATCACCCCCGCGATGTTGCTTGTTGCGTTTGCTTCGCTGAGGCCGCGAAATTTACGCAGGTGCCGAAGCTAAGTCAATACCCCCATTGAATTTTTTTTCAAAAAGGGCAAAAAACAGTTTGCCGGTCCCTGGGGTTTTGCCTGCCTGTTGCGAGCCCATCTTCGGCAAGCCGGCTCCTGCAGTGATCCGCTAGAGAAACAAAAAAGGGGACCTTTCGGTCCCCTTCCCTGTCGCAGTGCGGTTCAGGTGTAGATCATCTTGCGCGTCATGCCACCATCGACCACGAACTCCTGGCCGGTGACGAAACCCGCCTGGCGCGACAGCAGCCAGGCCACCATCGCCGCGACATCTTCCACGGTCCCTACCCTGCCCGCCGGATGCTGGGCATGGTCAGCCTCGGTCAACGGCTCGGCACGGCGCTGCGAAGGGTCTCGCGCATCGATCCAGCCAGGGCTTACCGCGTTGACACGAATCTCCGGTCCCAGGCTCATGGCCAAAGCATGGGTCAAGGCCAGCAAACCGCCTTTACTGGCGGCATAGGCTTCGGTGTCTGGCTCCGATTGCCGCGCACGGGTCGAGGTCAGGTTGACGATGGCCCCTGCGTGCGCACGCAAATAGGGTGCGCAGTGCTTGGCCAGCAGCATCGGGCCATTGAGGTTGACCGCCAGTACCCGGTTCCACTGGGCCAGGCTCAGGCTTTCCAGCGTCTGATTGTGCGGATTGGCAATCGCCGCATTGCACACCAGGGCGTCCAAGCGGCCAAACTGACCCAGCACTTCGGACACCCCGGCACTCACCTGGGCCTCGTCGGCGACATCCATGGTGATGAACCAGGCGTTTTCCCCAAGTGCCTTGGCCACCTTGGCCCCTCGCTTGCGGTCAAGGTCGGTCAGCACAACCTGCCAACCTTCGCAAATCAACCAGGCGGCAATGCCCAGGCCGATACCGCGAGCGGCCCCGGTCACCAGGGCTACCCGGCCGTTATGGCCCGGCCCACCGCCTTTCCAGTCGATCACAGCGCCGCCAGACCACGCGCCAGATCGGCTTGCAGATCAGCCACGTCTTCAAGGCCAACGGCAACCCGGATCAGGCTGTCGCGGATGCCCGCCGCTTCACGCTCCTGCGGCGTCAGACGACCGTGGGAGGTGGTGGCTGGGTGGGCGATGGTGGTTTTGCTGTCGCCCAGGTTGGTGGTGATCGAAATCATCCGGGTAGCGTCGATGACGCGCCAAGCGCCCTCTTTGCCGCCCTTGACCTCGAAACTGACCACTGCACCGAAGCCACTCATCTGGCGCTTGGCCAGCGCGTGCTGCGGGTGGCTCGGCAGCCCGGCGTAATGCACCTTTTCCACGCCATCCTGTTGCTCCAGCCATTCGGCCAGCTTCTGGGCACTCTCGCAGTGGGCGCGCATGCGCAACTTGAGCGTTTCCAGGCCTTTGGTGAATATCCAGGCGTTGAACGGGCTGAGCGTCGGCCCGGCGGTGCGCAGGAAGCCCACCACCTCCTTCATCTGCTCGGCACGGCCAGCAACCACGCCGCCCATGCAACGGCCCTGGCCGTCGATGAACTTGGTGGCGGAGTGGAAGACGATGTCGGCACCCAGTTTCAGTGGCTGCTGCAACGCCGGCGTACTGAAGCAGTTGTCCACCACCAGCAAGGCACCGTGGGCATGGGCAATTTCGGCCAGGGCGCTGATGTCCACCAACTCGGCGAGAGGGTTGGACGGCGACTCGACGACCAGCAGCTTGGTGTTGGCCTTGAGGGCCTTCTCCCAACCGCCTAGGTCCGCCAGCGGCACGTAGTCCACCTGTACGCCAAATCGCTTGAAGTACTTTTCGAACAGGCTGATGGTCGAGCCGAATACGCTCTGCGAGACCAGCACGTGGTCGCCTGCACTGCACAGCGACATGACCACCGCCAGCAGCGCCGACATGCCCGTTGAAGTCGCCACGGCCTGCTCAGCGCCTTCCATGGCCGCCAGGCGCTCTTCGAACGCCCGCACCGTGGGGTTGGTATAGCGGGAATAGACGTTGCCCGGGGTTTCACCGGCAAAGCGCGCGGCTGCATCGGCAGCCGTGCGGAAGACATAGCTGGAGGTCAGGAACAGCGCTTCGCTGTGCTCGGCCTCCGGTGTACGACTCTGACCGGCGCGCACCGCCAGGGTGTCGAAACCGACACCCTCGAGGTCACTGTCCAGTCGTCCGGCATCCCATTGATCCGTCATGCCGTCGCTCCCAAATCAATTGTTGTAGAGGTCGATGATCGCGCTGACTGCCTGATTCTTGACCTTGGCCGCATCGTTGCGGGCCTGTTCGATACGGTCCAGATAGGCTTCGTCGATGTCGCCGGTGACGTATTCACCGTCGAACACCGCGCAATCGAAGTGCTCGATCTTGATCTTGCCGCCACCGACCGATTCGATCAGGTCTGGCAGGTCCTGGTAGACCAGCCAGTCGGCGCCGATCAACTCGGCCACCTGCTCGGTGGTACGGTTGTGGGCGATCAGCTCGTGAGCGCTCGGCATGTCGATGCCGTAGACGTTGGGGTAACGCACCGCAGGGGCTGCGGAGCAGAAGTAGACGTTCTTGGCGCCAGCTTCGCGCGCCATCTGGATGATCTGTTTGCAGGTGGTGCCACGCACGATCGAATCGTCGACCAGCATGACGTTCTTGCCACGGAACTCCAGCTCGATGGCATTGAGCTTCTGACGGACCGATTTCTTGCGCGCAGCCTGGCCAGGCATGATGAAGGTACGGCCAATGTAACGGTTCTTGACGAAACCTTCGCGGAACTTGACGCCCAGGTGGTTGGCCAGCTCCAACGCCGCGGTGCGGCTGGTGTCCGGAATCGGGATGACCACGTCGATGTCATGATCCGGGCGCTCGCGCTGGATCTTCTCGGCAAGTCTCTCGCCCATGCGCAGGCGCGCCTTGTACACCGAGACACCGTCCATGATCGAGTCGGGGCGGGCCAGGTAAACGTGCTCGAAGATGCACGGCTTGAGTTGCGGATTGGTGGCGCACTGCTTGGTGTACAGCTGGCCTTCCTCGGTGATGTACACCGCCTCACCCGGCGCCAGGTCGCGGATCAGGGTGAAACCGAGCACGTCGAGGGCAACGCTTTCCGAAGCGATCATGTATTCCACGCCCTCGTCGGTATGACGCTGGCCAAAGACCACCGGGCGAATACCGTTCGGGTCACGGAAGCCGACGATACCGTAACCGGTGATCATCGCCACCACCGCATAGCCACCCACGCAACGGCTGTGCACGTGGGAAACCGCAGCGAACACGTCCTCTTCGGTCGGCTGCAGCTTGCCGCGCACCGCCAGCTCATGGGCGAAGACGTTCAGCAGCACTTCCGAGTCGGAGTTGGTGTTGACGTGACGCAGGTCGGACTCGTAGATCTCCTTGGCCAGCTGCTCGACGTTGGTCAGGTTGCCGTTGTGTGCCAGGGTGATGCCGTACGGCGAGTTGACGTAGAACGGCTGGGCCTCAGCCGAGGTCGAGCTGCCCGCGGTCGGGTAGCGCACGTGACCGATACCCATGTGGCCGATCAGGCGCTGCATGTGGCGCTGCTGGAAGACATCGCGCACCAGGCCATTATCCTTGCGCAGGAACAACCGGCCGTCATGGCTGGTCACGATACCGGCAGCGTCCTGGCCGCGGTGCTGGAGGACCGTTAGCGCGTCATACAGCGCCTGATTGACGTTCGACTTACCGACGATACCGACGATGCCACACATGCGACGCAACCCCTACTTTGATGAAACTTGAGTGAATAGCACTCAGGGCTTGGTGGGCCCGAGCAACTGTTCCTTGAACGGAAGATCAGCCGGTGCGCTGATCACACCACTGGACATCCACTGACCGGTGAAACCCATGATCAGGTTTTTCGACCAGTCAGCGACCAATAGAAACTGTGGTATCAGGCGTGATTCCTGCCACCAGCTATCTTGTTGAACCGGCCCCAGGCTGAGCAGCCCGATGGCCACCACCACCAGCAAGGCCCCGCGCGCGGCGCCGAACGCCATGCCGAGGAAACGATCGGTGCCGGACAACCCGGTCACGCGGATCAGCTCGCCAATGAGGAAGTTGATCATGGCCCCCACCAGCAAGGTGGCGACGAACAGAATGGCGCAGCCTGCAATCGTGCGCATCGAGGGGGTCTGGATATAACTCTCAAGATACACCGAGAGCGACCCACCGAACATCCAGGCGACCGCCCCGGCAATGATCCAGATGAGCAGGGACAGGGCTTCCTTGACGAAGCCGCGCTTGAGACTGATCAGTGAGGAAATGGCGATGATCGCAATGATCGCCCAATCAACCCAGGTAAATGCCACGGTGCTGCCTGCAGACGTTTGAGGCGGCGCATTTTACCAGAGCGGCGGGCTTGGGGTAAGCGGAATGTCAGGGTGATTCGCGATGCACTCATTGCCGGCGATGGGCTGCAAGGCAGCCCCGGCAAAATCAGCTGCGCTCCGGCTGGAAGCGCACCACAAAGCCTTTGAGGTTCTGCTGCCGATTGATCGTGTCACGCAGGCGCTCGGCCTCCGCACGCTCGATCATTGGCCCGACATACACCCGGTTCATGCCACCGGCCGAACGAATGTAGGCGTTGTAGCCCTGACTGCGCAGGGTTTTCTGCAAACTCTCGGCACCGGCGCGGTTGGACAGGCTGGCCAATTGGATCGACCAGCTCACCGGCAGGCCATTAACGTCGATCTTCGAGGGTGCCGAAGCGGCTGGTGCCGGGGCGGGAGAAGCCGCCGGTCGGGTTTCAGCCTTGGCAACCGGTGCAGCCGCAGGCGCCGGCACTGGCGTCTGTGCCTTGGTCTGGGCCTGGGTCTGCGGCGAAGGCGTGATCGGCTGGCTTGGGGTGGTGACCGGCGCAGTGGACTCATTGACCACCACCGGCGCTGGCTGAGGCTCTTCCGGCACAGGTTGCGGCTCCGGCACGGCAACCGGCTCGACCTGCACTTGCGGCAAGGTCGGCATGGCCGGCGCCTGCGGAGCCTCAACCTGGACCTGGCGCATTTCATCCTCGCGGGTGAACAGCATCGGCAGGAAGATCACTGCCAATGCCACCAACACCAGCGCACCGACCATACGCTGTTTCATCCCTTTATCCAGCACAGCCATCTAATCAAGCCTCCGGGGCCTGCCGCTCCAGCCATTCCAGGGCCTCGGCGACACAGAAAAACGAACCGAACAGCAGAATCTGGTCATTCGACGTCACGTGCGCGCACTGCCCTTCCAGGGCATCGGCAACACTGGCGTAAGACTTCACCGTCGCGCCGAGGTTCGTCAAGGCTGCGAGCAACTCGGCGGCCGGACGACTGCGCGGGGTCGCCAGCGGCGTCACCGCCCAGTCATCGACCAAGCCCTGCAACGGCGCGACAACACCCGGCAGGTCCTTGTCGGCAAGCAGGCCGAACACCGCCAGACGACGTCCTTGCGGCGGGCGAGCCGCCAGACGTTGCGCCAGGTACTCGGCAGCGTGAGGGTTGTGCCCGACGTCCAGCAGCAACTCGACGCGCTTACCCTTCCAGATCAGCGAACGACGATCGAGACGCCCGGTGATGCGGGTGTCGAGCAACGCCTGGCGAAGCTGCCCGGCATCCCATGGCAACCCCATCAGCAGGTAAGCCTGCAAGGCCAAGGCGGCGTTTTCCATCGGCAAATCGAGCAATGGCAGATTGCGCAGCTCAACCTGCACCCCATCGGCGGCGGTACCCCGCCAATGCCAGGCGTCATCGGCGCTGGCCAGGTCGAAGTCGCGGCCACGCAGGAACATCGGCGCCGCCAGCTCGACGGCCTTGTCCAACAGCGGTTGCGGCGGGTCCAGATCACCACACAGCGCCGGTTTGCCAGCGCGGAAGATACCGGCCTTCTCGAACGCCACCTTTTCGCGGGTATCGCCCAGGTAGTCGACATGATCCACGCCGATGCTGGTCACCAACGCCAGATCGGCATCGACTACGTTCACGGTGTCCAGACGGCCACCGAGCCCCACTTCAAGCACGACGGCATCCAGTGCCGAGCGCTGGAACAACCAGAACGCGGCCAGGGTACCCATCTCGAAATAGGTCAGGGAAATCTCGCCCCGCGCCGCCTCGACAGCGGCGAAGGCGTCGCACAGCTGCTCATCGCTGGCCTCATGGCCGTCGATCAGCACCCGTTCGTTGTAGCGCAGTAGGTGTGGCGAACTGTACACGCCCACCTTCAGCCCCTGGGCACGCAGCATCGACGCCACGAAGGCGCAGGTCGAGCCCTTGCCATTGGTGCCAGTCACGGTCACCACGCGTGGCGCCAGCTTGCCCAGCGCCAGCCGGGCAAGCACCTTCTGCGAACGCTCCAGCCCCATGTCGATGGCCGTAGGGTGCAACTGTTCGAGGTAGGCGAGCCACTCGCCCAGGTTGCGCTCTGTCATCACGCGACCGCAGCCGCCTCACGCGCCTGTGCTGGCGTTTCCTGGCCGGTCATCTGCGCCAGCAGACGAGCCAGGCGCGGACGCAGCTCGCCACGAGGGATGATCAGGTCGATAGCGCCGTGCTCCAGGAGGAACTCGCTGCGCTGGAAGCCTTCCGGCAGTTTTTCGCGCACGGTCTGCTCGATGACGCGCGGACCGGCGAAGCCGATCAGTGCCTTCGGCTCACCAACGATGACATCGCCGAGCATTGCCAGGCTGGCGGAAACACCCCCGTAGACCGGGTCGGTCAACACGGAAATGAACGGAATGCCTTCTTCACGCAAGCGCGCCAGCACAGCCGAGGTCTTGGCCATCTGCATCAGCGAGATCAGTGCTTCTTGCATGCGTGCACCGCCGGAGGCCGAGAAGCAGACCATCGGGCAACGGTTTTCCAGGGCGTAGTTGGCCGCACGGACGAAACGCTCGCCGACGATGGCGCCCATCGAGCCACCCATGAAGGAGAATTCGAAGGCGCTGACCACGATCGGCATGCCCATCAGGGTGCCGCTCATGGAAATCAGCGCATCCTTCTCGCCAGTCTGCTTCTGCGCGCCCGCCAGGCGGTCCTTGTACTTCTTGCCATCACGGAACTTCAGGCGGTCGACCGGCTCCAGCTCGGCACCCAGTTCTGCGCGACCTTCCGGATCGAGGAAGATGTCGATGCGGGCGCGAGCGCCGATGCGCATGTGGTGGTTGCACTTGGGGCAGACATCCAAGGTCTTTTCCAGCTCCGGACGATACAGCACGGCCTCGCAAGCCGGGCACTTGTGCCACAGGCCTTCAGGCACCGAGCTCTTCTTCACCTCGGAACGCATGATCGAAGGGATCAGTTTGTCGACTAACCAGTTGCTCATGCTTTCTTTCTCCAGTATCGGCGGGCAATGACCGGCCAAGCCGGCCTTGCCTTGCCCTTGAGCTCACATTCTTCTACGAAACGATGACGGACCGGTCGCAGGCCTGGCTGCGCACCGCTCCACCTTCAATTTGTCATTCGACCGCGGATGTTCCGGCGGTCGCCCCGCAGGGCTGCGATAGCTATGGACGATGGCGCTCGGCCTGCCGTCACATCCACCTTCATGCCTGCTTGACCGCGCGCATGAAGGCTTCGATTTTCGCGGCATCCTTGATGCCTTTGGCCTGCTCTACCCCACCGCTGACATCCACCCCATAAGGCCGTACCTGGGCGATGGCCTGGCCGACGTTTTCCGCCGACAGACCGCCTGCCAGGATGATCGGTTTGCTGAGCCGGGCCGGCACCAGCGACCAGTCGAAGGCCTCGCCGGTACCACCAGGGACGCCGGCCACGTAGGTGTCCAGCAAGATGCCGCGCGCCCCTGCGTAAAGCTGGCAGGCCGCCTCGAGATCATCCCCCGGGCGCACGCGCAGGGCCTTGATCCAGGGGCGATGGTAACCCTCGCAGTCGGCAGGTGTTTCATCGCCGTGGAACTGTAGCAGGTCCAGCGGCACCACCTCGAGAATCTCGTTCAGCTCGCAGCGCGAAGCATTGACGAACAACCCGACCGTGGTCACGAAGGGTGGCAGTTCGGCAATGATGGCGCGCGCCTGGCGCACATCCACGGCACGCGGGCTCTTGGCATAGAAGACGAAGCCAATGGCATCGGCGCCAGCCTCGGCGGCCGCGAGTGCGTCTTCAATGCGGGTAATGCCGCATATCTTGCTGCGAACGTTGCTCATGGACTGCGAACCCTGAGTGATCGGTTAAAGGCCAGATGGTAGCAAATGACTTTTCACCCGTCAGTCTGCCAAGGCCTCGTAGCCGGTCAAAAAGTGTGGACCGATGTAACGTTGCGGCAACGGGAACGCCTCCGGGTACTCGACCTGTACCAGATACAGCCCATAAGGGTGCGCCGTGACACCACCTTCGCGTCGATTGCGCCCCTCCAGCACCTCCCGCGCCCAGCTCACTGGCCGCTCGCCAGCGCCGATGGTCATCAGCACGCCAGCGATGTTACGCACCATGTGATGCAGGAATGCCGTGGCGCGCACATCCAGCACGATCATCTGCCCATGGCGGGTCACCCGCAGGTGATGGATGTGCTTGATGGGCGACTTGGCCTGGCACTGGCTGGCACGGAAGGCGCTGAAGTCGTGGGTGCCCAGCAGGCACTGGGCGGCCTCGGCCATGCGCTGCACATCCAGCGGGCGGTGGTTCCAGGTCACTTCCTCCGCCAGGTGCGCGGGGCGAATCGGGTCGTTGTAGATGACGTAGCGATAACGCCGGGCAGTGGCCTTGAAACGGGCATGGAAGTCCGCCGGCATTGGCCGTGCCCAGACCACGCTGATGTCATGGGGCAGGTTGAAGTTGGTGCCCAAGGTCCAGGCCCGCTCATCGCGCACGGCGCGGGTGTCGAAGTGAACGACCTGGCCGCAACCATGAACACCGGCGTCGGTACGCCCGGCGCAGACCACTGTGATCGGCTCGTCGGCGACCTTCGACAGTGCCTGTTCCAGCGCCTGCTGAACACTGGGCACGCCGCTGGCCTGACGCTGCCAGCCACGGTAACGCGAGCCCTTGTATTCCACCCCCAGGGCAATGCGGGTGAAGCCTTCGGCGGCCGATTCGGAGGCGGCGGTATCGATGATGTCCAAGAACCTGAAACCTGTGGGTAGTACGATTGGCGGGGATTATAACGACAACGGCAGCCGTGTTGGGCTGCCGTTGTGGGTTCACAGGAAGTTGTTGCCTGGACCGTCCCTATCGCCTGCGAGCCGGGGCCTGAAGGGGCCTGCGCATGCGGAGTCACACCAGCCGGGACAGCATTTCCTCGGCTTCCTGACGCTGGGTATCGTCGCCATCCTTGACCACTTCGTCGAGGATGTCGCGGGCTCCCTGGTGATCACCCATGTCGATGTAAGCGCGCGCCAGGTCGAGCTTGGTGGCCACCTCATCGGCGCCTGAGAAGAAATCGAAGTCCAGGTCATCCAGTGGCGCAGGCTCCGCCGCTGCATCTTCGGCCGTGAAGTGAGGCTCGAGCGAGGGCGACTCCAGGTTCTGCGACAACTTGTCCAACTCTGCGTTGACGTCATCGAGCTCCGAGGCAAAACGCTTTGCCGCCGGCGAGTCGTCGTTCAGCGACAGCGACAGGTCGAAGTCTTCAGGCAGCTCCAGCTCGGAGATCGGGTCGAACTCCGGCATGGCGTCGAACGCGGCGAGTTCTGCCGCGACATCCACGGGCGTTTCCTCGGCAGCCGGGACAGCCGGCTCGCCGACATCCAGGTCGAAGTCGGCCAGATCGTCGACACTTTGCGGCTCGGCCGATGCCTGGGCCTGGGCCAGCAGCGCTTCGAAATCATCATCGGCATCGGTCTCGGCAGGCTGCGAAGCCACTTCCTGGACAACGTCGGCAGTGATCTCAGGCTCAGCTTCGACCACCGGATCGAGCAAGGAGGCTTCGTCGAGCATGGGTGGCTCGAGCGGATCCTCCAGCGGCAGGTCATCGCTCAGACTCAAATCGAAGTCACCGTCCGGATCCGGGATAGCCTGGGCCGGCTCTTGCGCGACGGCTTCGACTTCAGGCTCTACCTGCGCTTGAGGCTCAGGTTCAGGCTCGACTGGAGACGCTTCGGCATCGGCAACAGGCTGCGACGCTTCTTCGACGACGCTGGAGGTCTCTGGCGAGTCTTGCAGCAGGTCCTGCACATACTGCTCGTCAAGTTCGGCGGCCAGGGCGGCGGCCCCCAGCCCGGCAGCCATGCCCAGCATCGCCGGGTAGCGCTCCTTGAGAGCACCGACCTGAGCGGTGTTGGCCTCGTTAGCCTGCAGCTTGTGCTCCTGCTCGACGAATGCGCTGTGGTCGCCCTGACGTGCGTACACTTCCATCAGCTTCAGACGCAGATCGTCGTGTGCAGGCTCGGCAGCGATCGCGGCTTCCAGCAGGTCGGCGGCGCGGTTCAAGCGCCCCAGGCCAATGCACTGCTCGACTTCTGCCAGCAGGCTGGCATGCGGGTTCTGCTGGGCCTCGACTACGACGGCAGCGGCTGGTTTTTCCGCAGCGGCGGCGGCAGCGGCGGATGCGGCCACCACGGCAGGCGCCAGCGTCACGCTGGGCGCCGAGACTTCCAGCTCATCGAAACTACTCGAAGGCAGGTCGAAGTCCTTGCCGCGCTCGCCCTCTTCGGCTAGCGCACGCGCCATGCGCAGGTGTTTCTCAGCTTCCTGCTGCGCCTTGCGCTTGCGCGCCAGAAGCAGCAGGAGCAGGAGCACTACCAGGAATGCCGAGCCTGCGATCAACCCCAGCAGCAGTGGGTTACCCATCACATCATCCAGCACGCCCCGCTGAGCCCCCTGCGTGAGCGCCACTTCAGGCGCTGGCTCAGGCGCGGTGCCGACCGCCGCAGGCGCTGGCGCCACCACGGGCTGGCCCGGAGTCGCTTGCGGCGTTGCCGCAGGCTGTGCCGGCGCAGGCTCGCCCGGCAGAGACGCAGCAGGGGCCGCAGCATCGGCGGCATTCTGCGCTTCGAGGCGGGCCAACTGGTCATTTTTCAGCTGAATCAGTCGCTCAAGCTTGCCCAACTGACTCTGCAGGTCAGCCATGCGGCTCTTGAGCTCTTCGTTGTCCCGACGGCTGGTGTCCAGGCTCTCCTGGGCCACGGCCAACTTGTCGCTGATGGCCTTGGCACTGCCAGCACCGGCCTGGCTACCCGGGCTGACCAGACGCAGGTTGTCACCCTGGGCGATACGCGCCGGAGTGGCTTCGGCAGCACCGCGCCGCGTGGCATCCAACTGCCGGGCACGTGGCCCCAGGCGCCGGCCCTCACGCCAGGCCGCATACTGCTCGGCCACATCGCGAATTGCCTCTCCCTGGGGAATGCTTTGGATCTGCTGCTGGTCGGGCAGGCGCAGGACCTGGCCGACCTTCAACTGGTTGATGTTGTTGCCAATGAACGCGTCCGGGTTCAGCGCCTGGATCGCCAGCATGGTTTGCTGCACCGAACCGCCCTGGGTGTGCCGCGCGGCGATTTGCCACAAGGTGTCACGACGCTTGGTGGTATAGCGGCTGGCGCTGCTGACCGCCGGAGCGACATTGGCCGCTGCCGGTTGTTCGCCCTGGGCCTTGGCCTGGTCGAGCAGAACGCTGTAATCGCGCAGCAGACGGCCTTGCGGCCACATCACCTGCACCAGGAACTTCACCACCGAGCCTGGCAACGGTTGGCTGGAGGTTACCCGCAGCACACTCTTGCCATTGGGGTTGATCACCGGGGTGAAAGTCAGGTCCTCCAGGTAGCCTGGGTATTCGACCCCGGCCTTGCTGAACTCTTCTGGCGGCGCCAGGCTCGGCGCCACTTCGGCAGCGGTGAGGTCGCGCACATCGAGCAGCTCGATCTCGGCGTCCAACGGCTGGTTCTGGGCCGACTTGAGGGTCAGCTCTCCCAAACCCAACGCGTTCGCCATGCCAGACGACAGCGCCGACGCTGCCGCCATGGCCAGAACCAGTTTGCGAATTCGAAGCATGACCTCTTCCCTTGTATGAATCGTCCCAAAACCTGCGCAGGTTTAGGACAAAAGTGCTCGCCAGTATCTTTTACGCCATGTGTTTTATCAACAATTGCGCCACCTGCACGGCGTTGAGTGCAGCGCCCTTGCGCAGGTTGTCGGTGGTCAGCCACAGGTTGAGCTGCTCTGGCTCGTCAATACCATGGCGTACACGACCAACATAGACCACGTCTTGACCCACTGCGTCACCCACCGGGGTGGGATAATCGTCATCCTCGACCAGTTCGATACTGCCAGCGGCCTCGAGCGCCTGCTTGACTGCCTCCAGATCGACCGGACGACGGCTCTGCACGGCCACACTGAAGCTATCGCCAAAAAATACCGGGACTTGAACACAGCTAACGGAAATCTTCAGCTGGGGCTGCCCCAGCAGCACCCGCAACTCGCTGACCAGGCGACGCTCCAAGGCCGTGTGACCCTGCTCATCGGCCGCGCCGACCTGCGCCAGCAGGTTGAAGGCTACCTGACGGTCGAAGAAGTGCGGCTCCAATGGCCGGGCATTGAGCAGCTCGGCGGTTTGCCGGGCCAGCTCGTTGACCGCCTCACGCCCCTGGGCAGACACCGCCAACGACGCCATGACCTGCACCCGCTCGATATCCACCAAGCCCTTCAGGGGCGCCAATGCCACCGCCAGCGCGACAGCCGATGTGCTGGGGCTGCAAATGCGAGCCGGCAGCTTCAGTTTGGCGATTTGCTCGGCATTGGCTTCGGGCACCAGCGCCAGCGCATCATCCAGCCCACCGGACAGGTCGATGACAGTACAGCCCGCGTGCTGCGCCTTGTCGGCGAAACTGCGGCTAACGGCGGGGCTGGCAGCGAAGAAGGCCAGCTTGACCTGGGCAAAATCGAAACTGTCGACTTCACGGACTTTGATTTTCTTGCCGGCGAACATGACGCTACTGCCCGCCGATTCCATGCTGGCCAGCAGATGCAGGGTCGCTACCGGAAAACTCAGCTCTTCGAGGATCTGTACGAGGGTTTCACCGACGCTACCGGTGGCGCCGACCACGGCGATATCCAAGGGGTGGGTCATGAAGAGAATCCTTTTGCTGAAACGGCGGGGGCGGCACTTTACTTGGATTGCAGGCGTTTGTCTGTGCTGGCCTTTGCGTGGGGCCCGTGCCACGAAGCTGCCTGCCCGCCCATAAAAAAACCCGCACTGGCTCCAGTACGGGTTTTTCGGTCGAGCCAGCGCGATCAACGTTCCAGCAGGATCCGCAGCATGCGACGCAGCGGCTCGGCGGCGCCCCACAGCAATTGGTCGCCCACGGTGAACGCGCCCAGGTACTGCGAGCCCATGTTCAGCTTGCGCAGACGGCCTACAGGAATGTTCAGGGTGCCGGTCACCTTGGTCGGGCTCAGCTCCTGCATGCTGATTTCACGCTGGTTGGGCACCAGTTTCACCCAAGGGTTGTGCTGGCTGATCAGGCCTTCGATGTCGGCCAGCGGCACGTCCTTGTTCAGCTTGATGGTCAGCGCCTGGCTGTGGCAGCGCATGGCTCCGATGCGCACGCAGATGCCATCGACCGGGATCGGGCTCTTGAAGCGACCGAGGATCTTGTTGGTCTCGGCCTGGGCCTTCCATTCTTCACGGCTCTGTCCGTTCGGCAGTTCCTTGTCGATCCACGGGATCAGGCTGCCAGCCAGCGGCACGCCGAAGTTCTCGGTCGGGAAAGCTTCGCCACGCATGGTTTCGGCAACCTTGCGGTCGATGTCGAGAATGGCGCTGGCCGGATTGGCCAGGTCATCGGCAACGGCTGCGTGAATACCGCCCATCTGCTTGATCAGCTCGCGCATGTTCTGCGCACCGGCACCCGAGGCCGCCTGATAGGTCATGGCACTCATCCACTCGACCAGACCGGCTTCGAACAGGCCACCCAGGCCCATCAGCATCAGGCTGACGGTGCAGTTGCCACCGATGTAGTTCTTGGTACCGGCATCGAGCTGCTGGTCGATGACCTTGCGGTTGACCGGGTCGAGGATGATCACCGCGTCATCCTGCATACGCAGGGACGAAGCGGCGTCGATCCAGTAGCCCTGCCAGCCGGCCTCACGCAGCTTGGGGAAGACCTCATTGGTGTAGTCGCCGCCCTGGCAGGTCAGGATGACGTCGAGGGTCTTGAGTTCTTCAATCGAATAAGCGTCCTTGAGCGGAGCAGTTTCCTTGCCCACGTTCGGACCTTGGCCACCGACATTGGAGGTGGTGAAGAACACCGGCTCAATCAGGTCGAAATCCTGCTCCTCCAGCATCCGCTGCATGAGCACGGAACCGACCATACCGCGCCAACCGATCAGACCTACACGTTTCATCGCAACTACACCTTTGCTAAAAGTGGGCCGCCACCGACCAAAAACGGTGGCGGGCCAGAGAGATTACAGATTCCGCAGCGCTGCGACTACTGCGTCGCCCATTTCCTGCGTACCGACTTTGCTGCAACCGGCCGACCAGATGTCGCCAGTACGCAGCCCCTGGTCCAGCACCAGGCTCACCGCCTTCTCGATCGCGTCGGCGGCTGCCTGCTCGTTGAAGCTGTAACGCAGCATCATCGACACCGACAGGATGGTCGCCAGTGGGTTGGCGATACCCTGCCCAGCGATGTCCGGAGCCGAACCGTGGCACGGCTCGTACATGCCTTTGTTGTTGGCATCCAGCGACGCCGAAGGCAGCATGCCGATGGAACCGGTCAGCATGGAAGCTTCATCCGACAGGATGTCGCCGAACATGTTGTCGGTGACCATCACGTCGAACTGCTTGGGCGCACGCACCAGTTGCATGGCGGCGTTGTCGACGTACATGTGGCTCAGTTCGACGTCCGGGTAGTCCTTGGCCACGTCCTCGACCACTTCCCGCCACAGCTGGCTGGACGCCAGCACGTTGGCCTTGTCCACCGAGCACAGCTTCTTGCCGCGCACGCGGGCCATGTCGAAGCCGACACGGGCGATGCGGCGCACTTCGCTTTCGCTGTACGGCAGGGTGTCGTAGGCCTGGCGCTCACCACCTTCCAGCTCGCGCTGACCGCGCGGGGCACCGAAGTAGATACCGCCGGTCAACTCACGCACGATGAGGATATCCAGGCCGGCGACGATTTCGGGCTTGAGCGAAGAGGCATCGGCCAGTTGCGGATAGAGGATGGCCGGACGCAGGTTGGCGAACAGGCCCAGTTGCGAACGGATCTTCAGCAGACCGCGCTCAGGGCGGATGTCACGCTCGATCTTGTCCCATTTCGGGCCACCAACGGCACCCAGCAGCACGGCATCGGCACTGCGCGCACGCTCCAGGGTCTCGTCGGCCAGCGGCACGCCGTGCTTGTCGATGGCCGCGCCACCGATCACATCGTGTTGCAGGCTCATGCCCAGCTGGAACTTGTCGTTGGCCAGCTCCAGCACCTTGACCGCTTCGGCCATGATTTCCGGGCCGATACCATCACCTGGGAGAATCAGAATCTGCTTGCTCATGCTTTCCTCTATCCATTCAAGCGGCGCGGCCCGATCAGCCTCGCCGTAAAAAACTCAGCGCTCGGCCCACATCACCAGGACATCGGTGCTGAACGAGCCGTCTGCTTCGATCTGGTAATACTGCCGTACTTCCTCGCCCATGGCCTGCTGCAATTGGCGGATGGCCACACGCAGCGGCTCAGGGGTGCGCATGCGCTCGACCCACGAGCCGAACTCAAGGCGCAGGCGCTGGCGGGTGTGGCTGCGCACGTGCAGGCCAGCCTCGCTGACCTGCTGCTGCCATTCGGCGGCCGAATAGTCTCGCACATGACTGGTATCACGCAGCACCTCGACGCTTTGCAGGTAGGTGTCGAGCAATGGACTGCCCGGCGACATGACATCGATGAAGGCCGCCACGCCGCCTGGCTTGAGCACCCGGCGCACTTCGCGCAAGGCCAGCCCCAGGTCGCTCCAGTGGTGCGCCGAGTACCGGCTGAAGACGAAGTCGAACGATGCATCGGCGAACGGCAAGTGTTCGGCGGCGCCGCGCTCGGTGGTGATATTGCCCAGGCCGCGCTCGGCGGCGGCACTGGCCACAACATCAAGCATCGACTGCGACAGGTCGTAGGCGACTACCTCGGCTACCTGCGGGGCGACCTGGAAACTGACATGGCCGGCACCGCAACCCAGGTCCAGCACTCGGGCAGCGTCCCGCCCCGCCAGCTCCGCCTGCAGCAGGGCGAATTCGCTGCCCTGCGCGTGCACGGCGCTGCTGAGGTAGGCACTGGCCTGTTCGCCGAACTGGCGTTGGACCACATCGGTATGCTGGGTGCGGGTCATGTCTCAATCCTTTTGGTCTTTTATTGCCTGTCCCGACCTCTTCGCGGGGTGTCTCCGCGAAAGGGCCGGCACGGTCACCTGCAAACTTCAGGCATCACGGAACAACCAGGGCTGTTGTGCACGATGCTTGCTCTCGAAGGCCTTGATCGCATCGCTGTCCTGCAGGGTCAGGCCGATATCGTCCAAGCCGTTGAGCAGGCAGTGCTTGCGGAACGCATCGATCTCGAAGTGCAGCACCTTGCCATCCGGGCGGGTAACGGCCTGGGCCTGCAAGTCGATGGTCAACTGATAGCCTGGGTGGGCCTCGACCTGCTTGAACAGTTCGTCGACTTCTTCGTCGCTGAGGATGATCGGCAACAGGCCATTCTTGAAGCTGTTGTTGAAGAAGATGTCAGCGAAGCTCGGCGCGATGATGCTGCGGAAGCCGTACTCATCGAGTGCCCAAGGGGCATGCTCGCGGCTCGAACCGCAACCGAAGTTCTCGCGCGCCAGCAAGACGCTGGCGCCCTGGTAACGGGCATGGTTGAGCACGAACTCTTCGTTCAGCGGACGTTTGCTGTTGTCCTGATAAGGCTGCCCTACATCCAAGTAGCGCCACTCGTCGAACAGGTTAGGGCCAAAGCCGGTACGCTTGATCGACTTCAGGAACTGCTTAGGGATGATCTGGTCGGTGTCGACGTTGGCGCGATCCAACGGCGCAACAAGACCGGTGTGCTGGGTAAAGGCTTTCATGCTGCGCTCCCTTGGATCAACTCGCGGACATCGATGAAGTGGCCGGTGACCGCCGCGGCGGCAGCCATGGCCGGGCTTACCAGGTGGGTGCGACCACCGGCACCCTGGCGCCCTTCGAAGTTGCGGTTGGACGTGGACGCGCAGTGCTCGCCGCTTTCCAGGCGGTCCGGGTTCATCGCCAGGCACATCGAGCAACCAGGCTCACGCCATTCGAAGCCAGCTTCGATGAAAATCTTGTCCAGACCCTCACGCTCGGCCTGGGCCTTGACCAGGCCAGAGCCCGGTACGACCAGCGCCTGCTTGACGTTGGCAGCGACCTTGCGCCCCTTGGCGATTTCGGCGGCGGCGCGCAGATCTTCGATGCGCGAGTTGGTGCAGGAGCCGATGAATACGCGGTCCAACTTGATGTCGGTGATCGCCTGGTTGGCGGCAAGGCCCATGTACTTGAGGGCACGCTCGATGGAACCACGCTTGATCAGGTCCGGCTCTGCGGCCGGATCAGGCACGCGCTGGTCAACAGCAAGCACCATCTCGGGCGAAGTGCCCCAGCTGACTTGCGGCTTGATCTGGGTGGCGTCGAGCTCGACCACGGTATCGAACACGGCATCGGCATCCGACACCAGGCCTTTCCAGGCCTGGACGGCCTGCTTCCATTGCTCGCCCTTGGGCGCGTACGGACGGCCTTCGACATAGGCGACCGTCGTCTCGTCGACCGCCACCAGACCGACACGGGCACCGGCTTCGATGGACATGTTGCAGATGGTCATGCGGCCTTCCATGGACAGGTCGCGGATGGCGCTACCAGCGAACTCCATGGCATGGCCGTTACCGCCAGCGGTGCCGATCTTGCCGATGACCGCGAGCACGATGTCCTTGGCGGTGACACCGGCGGGCAATTGGCCCTCGACGCGCACCAGCATGTTCTTCATCTTCTTGGCGACCAGGCACTGGGTGGCGAGCACGTGCTCGACCTCGGAAGTACCGATGCCATGGGCCAGGGCGCCGAACGCGCCGTGGGTCGAGGTGTGCGAGTCGCCGCAGACCACGGTCATGCCTGGCAAGGTAGCGCCCTGCTCTGGGCTGATGACATGGACGATGCCTTGGCGCTCGTCGTTCATCTTGAATTCCACGATGCCGTATTCGTCACAGTTCTCGTCGAGGGTCTGCACCTGAAGGCGCGAAACCTGGTCGACGATGGCCTCGATGCCGCCCTTGCGCTCTGGCGTGGTCGGCACGTTGTGGTCCGGCGTGGCGATGTTGGCGTCGATCCGCCACGGCTTGCGGTTCGCCAGGCGCAGGCCTTCGAAGGCCTGGGGCGAAGTCACTTCGTGAATGATGTGGCGGTCGATGTAGATCAAGGACGAGCCGTCATCACGGCGCTTGACCTCATGGGCTTCCCAGAGTTTGTCGTAGAGCGTTTTGCCAGCCATCAGACTGTTCCTCATCAGCGTCTTTCTATGCCAAAGACCCCTTGGCTTGTACGGACGATGCTATGGCGATAGATTGAATAACTCAAATTCATAATTTTCATGCTTCGCATAACCATCAGGAATTCGAATGGACCTGGCCAACCTCAGCGCTTTCATCGCCATCGCCGAGACCGGCAGCTTTTCGGGGGCTGGCGAACGCCTGCACCTGACCCAACCGGCCGTCAGCAAACGCATCGCCGGACTCGAGCAGCAACTGGACGTGCGCCTGTTCGACCGCCTGGGCCGAGAAGTGACCCTGACCGAGGCCGGGCGGGCCCTGCTGCCACGCGCCTACCAGATCCTCAACGTACTGGATGATACCCGACGTGCGCTGACCAATTTGACCGGCGAGGTGAGCGGTCGCCTGACCCTTGCCACCAGTCACCACATAGGCCTGCATCGTCTGCCTCCGCTTTTACGGGTGTTTACCCGCCAGTACCCGGCGGTGGCGTTGGATATTCAGTTTCTGGATTCGGAAGCGGCCTACGATGAAATCCTCCATGGGCGCGCCGAGATTGCCGTGATCACCCTGGCACCCGAGCCGCATCACCTGATCAAGGCGGTACCGGTCTGGGACGATGCCCTGGACTTCGTGGCGGCGCCGGAGCATCCCCTGGCCCGCGACACGGCGGTCAGCCTGGCCGACGTCGCCCGCCACCCGGCGGTTTTCCCCGGCGGCAACACCTTCACCCACCACATCGTCCAGCGGCTGTTCGAAAGCCAGGGCCTGACCCCGAACATCGCCATGAGCACCAACTACCTGGAGACCATCAAGATGATGGTTTCGATTGGTCTGGCGTGGAGCGTGCTGCCCCGTACTATGCTGGATGAACAGGTCGCACCCATCGCCTTGCCCGGCATACAGCTGTCGCGCCAGCTAGGCTACATTTTGCACACGGAGCGAACGCTATCGAACGCGGCCAGGGCCTTCATGGCTCTTCTCGACAGCCACGCAGGGTCCGCCTGACCGGTCGTCAGCCCGGCACTTCCAACTTCAAGGACGCGTCACACGCCAAAGGTCTGGTACCGATGCCCAAATCAGCAAACCGCTTTCCGCGCCTGCCGCGCATTTCGGCGGCCGACCCTCAGGAGTCGGAACAGGCCTGGCAAAATGCTCCGCAACTGCTTGCCGCGCTCAACGGCGCCCACCTGGGGGCCTGGCTGTGGGATATCGAAAGCGGCAGGGTCAGCTGGTCGCGCGGAACCCAGGCGCTGTTCGGTTTCGACCCACAACGCCCGCTGCCCATCGACATCGACTACCTCGACCTACTGCCAGAAGAGGATCGCGCCCGCACCCGCCAGGCCTTCCAGGCGGTGGTCAACGGCGAGCCGGTGGAGCAGGCCATGCGCCACCGCATCCGCTGGCCAGACGGCAGCCTGCACTGGCTGGAAATCAATGGCAGCCTGACCCGCGACCGCCATGGCCGCCCGCAGATGATCGGGGTGATCCGCGAGATCACGCGCCAGCGCGACCGTGAAACAGCGCTGATCAACTCGGAAAAGCGCTTTGCCACCCTGTTCCACCTCAGCCCCAACGCGATTTTGCTGACCCGACGCCATGACGGCATGATCTTCGAGGTCAACCAGCACTTCGAAGACATGTTCGGCTGGCCCGGTAGCCAGGTGATCGGCAAGACCAGTTTCGAGCTGGGCCTTTGGGTAAACCCAGAGCAACGCCACCAGGTACTGGAGGCCACCCGTGCCAATGGCGGCCCGTTGACCTTGGAAGTGCAGTTTCGCGCCAGCAGCGGCAAGATCCACGACGGCATCCTGTGCACCCAGGGCATCGAGCTGGAAGGCGTCACCTACCTGATCAGCACCTTCGTCGACACCACTGAACGCAAACGTGCCGAGCAGGCCCTCAAGGACAGCCAGGAGCGCCTTGACCTGGCCCTGGACTCGGCTCAACTGGGCACCTGGGACTGGCACATTCCCAGCGGCATGCTCTACGGCTCGGCCCGCGCCGCGCAATTACACGGCCTGGACCCTGTCCCCTTCCACGAATCGTTCGACTCCTTCTTCGAAGGCGTACCGGAGCAGGAACGCAACAGCATGCGCCAGGCTTACCGCAGTCTGCGCGAAGGTCCGGCGGGCAACTACCAGATCACCTATCGGGTACAGCTGGAAAACGGCGCCTCACGCTACATCGAGAGCCGCGCCCGGCTGTATCGCGACGAACAGGGCAACCCGTTTCGCATGGCCGGTACCTTGTTGGACATCACCGACCAGGTCGAACGCGAACAGCGCCTGAGCGCTTCGGAAGAAAAATTCGCCAGCCTGTTCCAGGTAAGCCCGGACCCGATCTGCGTCACCCGCCAGGACACCGGCCAGTTCATCGAGGTCAACCGGGCCTTTTCCCAGACCTTTGGCTGGGACGCCGACCAGGTGATCGGCCGCACGGCCGAGCAGATCGGCCTGTGGGCCGAGACCTCCGAGCGCGCCCAGCGCATCGAAAGGGTCATCCGTGAACGGGCGCTGAACAATGTGGCCGTGGTGGTCAACCACCGTAACGGCTCAGCGCTGACATGCGTGATTTCCAGTTGCCTGATCACCGTCGATGGGCAGCCCTGCAGCGTCACGACGCTGCGCGACATCACCCAGCAGCAACGGGCCGAGGCCGCGCTCAAGTCCAGTGAAGAGAAGTTCGCCAAGGCGTTCCACTCCAGCCCGGATGCCATCACCATCACCGAACGCCATAGCGGTCGTTACCTGGAGGTGAACGACGGCTTCTGCCGATTGACCGGCTACAGCGCCGCCGAAGTGATTGGCCGCAGCGTTCACGAACTGGGGATCTGGGCCGACGACAAGCAGCGCAGCGCCTTGCTCGGCGAACTCCGCGAGCGTGGCCGGGTCCACCACCGGGAGATGCTTGGGCGCAACAAACGCGGTGATATCCTGACGGTGGAAGTGTCGGTCGAGCCGATCAGCCTGAACGAAGTCGAATGCCTGCTGCTGACCGCGCGCGACGTGAGCCAGTTGAAGAATGCCCAGGCGCAGATTCGGCACCTGGCTTACCACGACCCGTTGACCAACCTGCCCAACCGCGCCCTGCTGATGGACCGTCTGAGTCAGCAGATCGCCCTGCTCAAGCGCCACAACCTGCGCGGGGCACTGCTGTTCCTGGACCTGGACCACTTCAAGCACATCAATGACTCCCTCGGCCACCCGGTGGGCGACACCGTGCTGAAGATCATCACGGCGCGCCTGGAGGCCAGCGTGCGCCTGGAAGACACCGTGGCGCGCCTGGGAGGCGATGAGTTCGTGGTGCTGCTCAGCGGACTGGAGGGCAGCCGTGAGGTGGTCGAGCACAAGGTCCGTGAATTGGCCGACACCCTGCGCGAGCTGCTGGCCGAGCCCATGTCGCTGGACGGCCAACGGCTGCAGGTCACGCCGAGCATTGGCGTAGCGCTGATTCCCGACCATGGCGCGACCCCAGCCGACCTGCTCAAGCGCGCCGACATTGCCCTGTACCGCGCCAAGGACTCCGGGCGCAACACGACGCAGCTGTTCCACACAACCATGCAGAAAGCCGCCAGCGAGCGGTTGCGGATGGAAAACGACCTGCGCCTGGCCCTGGCGCGTGGCGAACTCGCCCTGCACTTCCAACCCCAGGTCGATGCCCGCGACAACCGGATCGTCGGGGCCGAGGTGCTTCTGCGCTGGCACCACCCGCAACTGGGCCAGCAGGCACCAACGCAATTTATCCAGGTGCTTGAAGAAAGCGGCCTGATTCTTGAAGTTGGCAGCTGGATTCTCGACGAAGCCTGCGATGCCTGTGCACGCATGCTCGAAGATGGCCTGGTCGACCCCGACGACTTCAGCCTCTGCGTGAACATCAGCCCCCGGCAGTTTCGCCAGAACGACTTCGTCGAACGCGTGCTACGCAGCCTGGACGATTACCGCCTGCCGCGACATATGCTCAAGCTGGAGATCACCGAAGGCATCGTCATCCAAAACCTTGAAGATACCATCAGCAAGATGCGCGAGCTGAAGCGTTATGGCGTGAGCTTTGCCATGGATGATTTCGGAACGGGCTATTCGTCGCTGACCTACCTCAAGCGCCTGCCGGTGGATGCACTGAAGATCGACCAGACCTTCGTGCGCGATGCGCCGGACGACCCCAACGATGCCGAAATCGTCCGCGCGATCGTGGCCATGGCCCGCAGCCTCGACCTGGCGGTAATCGCCGAAGGCGTGGAACTGACCGAGCAACTGGAGTTTCTCGAATTGCTAGGGTGCCACCTGTATCAAGGCTACCTGCACAGCCGGCCGCTGCCCTTGCCTGAGTTTCGTCAGCTGCTGCTCGAGGCGCCTGCCAATTACTGAGACAAAAAAAGGGCACCGCTACGGGTGCCCTTTCTTGAGTGTATGCAGCACTCAGTTCAGCGCTGGCGTGTCGCCATTGATCGGAATGCGCTTGGCCTTGGCTTCTTCCGGCACGATGCGCAACAGGTCGATGCTGAGCAGGCCGTTGGCCAGACCCGCGGACTTGACTTCGATATGGTCAGCCAGGCGGAACGACAGCTTGAAGGCGCGCTGGGCAATGCCCTGGTGCAAGTAGGTCACTTCCGCTGCGGTGTTTTCGCGTTTGCCACCGGTGACGGTCAGGACGCCTTTTTCGACTTGCAGGTCGAGGTCCTGCTCCTGGAAACCGGCCGCTGCAACCACGATACGATAGTGGTCATCGCCATGTTTTTCTACGTTGTAGGGAGGGTAGCTGCTACCCGCCTCGTTACGCGCCGCAGATTCGAACAGGTCGTTGAAACGGTCGAAACCAACGGAATGGCGGAACAGTGGTGCAAGAGAGAAAGCGCTAGTCATGGTCATAAACTCCTGAGATTTCAGCAAGTAAGTCATTGCGCGACCCGACTTCGGCATCGCGTACTCAAGAAATATGTCCGGGGAAAAGGCTTTCAAGGGGTAGGCAAAAAAAATTTTAGGGGGGCTGAAAACAGTATCGCCGGCAAGCCGGCGACAGGGACGCATCAAGCCACGCATTCCTCGAACGCGGGCACCTCGACCCCGAGCAACCGGCTGATCCGCTGGCAATCATCCTCGCGCCGCAACTCGGCGAACAACACCACCGCCTCCGGGTAACTACGGGTCAGCATCGCCAACCATTGCTTCATGCGCCCCGGCGCGTAGCGCGGCGACAACTTGGCCTGGGCTTGACGCCAGAATTCGCGCAGCAACGGCAACAGCGCCTCCCAGGACATCGGCTGGAGCTCGCGGCCATCGCGCGCTGCGGCGATCTGCAACGCCAGGTCCGGACGCGAGACCAGGCCACGACCCAGCATGATGTCTTCGGCGCCGCTGACCTCGCGGCATCGTCGCCAATCGTCCACGGTCCAGATCTCGCCATTGGCGAACACCGGCACCTCGACCACATCCTGCACCCTGGCCACCCATTCCCAATGGGCCGGCGGCTTGTAGCCCTCGACCTTGGTTCGGGCATGGACCACCAGATGCGCCGAACCACCTTCGGCCAAGGCCGTGGCACACTCCAGCGCGCCATCAGGGCTATCGAAACCCAGACGCATCTTGGAGGTTACCGGAATGTGCGCAGGCACCGCGCGCCTTACCTCACGGACGATGGCATGGAGCAGTTCCGGCTCCTTGAGCAGCACGGCACCGCCCCGCGACTTGTTGACCGTCTTGGCCGGGCAACCGAAGTTCAGGTCGATCACTGGCGCCCCCAACTGGCAGGCCAGCGCAGCGTTTTCGGCCAGGCATACCGGGTCGGACCCCAGCAATTGCACACGCATCGGCACCCCGGCCGCGGTGCGAGCGCCGCTGCGCAGCTCCGGGGCCAGCTTGTCGAAGGACGAGGCCGGCAACAAGCGGTCGCAGACGCGAATGAACTCGGTGACGCACCAATCGATGCCGCCCACTCGGGTCAGGACGTCGCGCAGGATGTTGTCGACCAGCCCCTCCATGGGGGCCAGGGCAATTTGCATTTCTGGGTCTCGGCGGGAAAAGGCCGCAGTCTAGCAAAAAACGCCGCCGGGTCAGGCACCGATCAGCGCCGGGCCGTAGCCGTCGAGAAACTCCGCCGGCATGCGCTTGGGCTTGCCGCTGGACAGCTCGATGCAGGCGAAGGTGGTCTGGGCGCGGAGCAGGGTGACGCCATCCCGCGGGCGCTTGAGCTGAAAGCGACGGGTCATGCGCAGACGTTGATCCCAGTCGATGATCCAGGTCGCCAGTTGCAGCTCATCGTCTTCATAGGCGGCAGCGAGGTAGTCGATTTCATGCCGAACGACCGCCATGGCCCGGTCAAGACGCCGGTATTCGGCCAAATCCAACCCCAGGCGCTGGGAGTGGCGCCAGGCGCAGCGCTCCAGCCAGGTGACGTAAACCGCGTTATTGGCATGGCCGAGACCGTCGATGTCCTCGGTGCCGACGCGCAGGTCGATGATGAATGGTGTTGCCAGGTCCCAGCTCATGCCCTTTTCCTTGATAAAGAATGGGTTGCCTGTACCGGCCATATCGCCGGCAAGCCGGCCCCGACAGCAGGGCCGGTCGATGAGCGGGCAGTGTAACGGAAGCTCAGGCGCTTTGCCGCGCGGGAGTGCCGGCGCCGGCCAGCAATTCGAGCACTGCTTCACTCAGCCGCGGATCGGCCAGCACCCGCTGGTGCCCTCCTTCCTCTAGCAGCATCAGGCGGCTGTCGAACCAGGCTTTGTGAATGATCTGCGCCTCATCGGCGGACACCAGCGCATCATCGGCGGCGTGCACCACCAACCCTGGCAGTTCCAGCTGGTAGGCGCTGACGTCCAAGCGGGCAATCTGCATCCCCACATCCCGCTCGACTTGGCGAATGAAAGCGGCCCTGGCCCGTGCCGGCAGGCCAAGACGCCGGGCGAAGCCACGCAACACACCCAGCAACTGCGCAGGTGCGGCGATGCTGACCGCCGCCTCGGCCCGCAACCCCATCTGCAATGCCAGCAGCACACTGGCTCCGCCCATGGAATGGCCGATCACCGCGCGCAAAGGGGGCAGTTCGGCAGCGGCTTCAAGCAATGCGCGCGCGAACAACACCACATGGGCCTGCTGGCCGGGCGAACGCCCATGAGCCGGCCCTTCCAGCGATACCACGGTATGCCCGGCCTGCACCAAGGTTTCGATGAGTGCGGCAAACTGGGTCGGCCGCCCCTCCCAACCGTGCATCAGCAACACGGTCGGCCCCTTGCCCCAGCGCAACGCCGACAAACCGAAACGCAGGGTGATGCGCTCGGCCTTGGCCAGCAAGGGCAACTCCCACGGTTTGGGCGGCAGGTTGCGCGGGGTCATGAAGGCGCGGCGCATCTTGCCGGCGATGTGTTCGGGGGCCAGATGACCCAGGGTGCCATTGACGCCACGAATCCAGCTCAGGGTAGTCATCGCCTTGCTCCAGGTGTAGGGGGTTCAGATCACCGCCGACTTGGCGGCGCGCAGGATGCGGTCGGATAGCGCATCGGTGCCCAATGCCCGAGCCAGGGCCAGGCCGCCCACCATCAAGGCAAGGTCGGCCAGGGCCTTGTCGATGTCTTCGGGGCTGTCGACCATTTGCGCGGTCATCAACTCGATGTGCTCGGCCAACACGTCGCGAAAGGCCTCGGGCAGCCGTTGCATCTCCCCCAGCGAGTTGGGCAACGGGCATGCCTGAACTTCGGCGTCGCGGTGCTTGCGCGACAGGTAGAACGCCGCCGCAAGCGCCCGCCGCCCCGCTCCATCCAGGCTCGGATCGACCTGGGCGAGCAGCGCGCGACGCTCGTTCAACAACTGGCGGAACGCCTCCAGCATGAGCTCGTCCTTGCTGTCGAAGTGGGCATAGAAGCCCCCCACCGTCAGCCCGGCAGCACCCATTACCTGGCTGACACTGGGCTCGGCCGGCCCATGCTGGATCAACGCCGTGCGGGCGGCTTCCAGGATACGTTCGCGGGTCTTGCTCTTTTTATCGCTCATGGGCACCTCGAATATGATAGGCATCATATTATGCTCATAATATTTTTTGGCAAGCGAAAAAAACACGACTCCCGGCACGGGGCGAGCACATTGGCGGAGGGGAGAAAAAACAAAAGGCCCATTCAATAATCGAATGAGCCTTTGAAGTCCCGCAAAACGCGGGTAAAAATGGCGTCCCCTAGGGGACTCGAACCCCTGTTACCGCCGTGAAAGGGCGGTGTCCTAGGCCACTAGACGAAGGGGACGTAACCTTCGCGAAGATTCGCTTTAGCGAACCCTGGCAGAATTGGTGGAGCTAAGCGGGATCGAACCGCTGACCTCCTGCATGCCATGCAGGCGCTCTCCCAGCTGAGCTATAGCCCCGAAAACAAAAGGCTCATCCAACATTAAGAATGAGCCTCTTTAAGCCCCGCAAAACGCGGGAAAAAGTGGCGTCCCCTAGGGGACTCGAACCCCTGTTACCGCCGTGAAAGGGCGGTGTCCTAGGCCACTAGACGAAGGGGACGTAACCTTCGTGCCGATCCGTTTTCACGAACCGCGGCAAATTGGTGGAGCTAAGCGGGATCGAACCGCTGACCTCCTGCATGCCATGCAGGCGCTCTCCCAGCTGAGCTATAGCCCCGGATTTCTAGCCTCTCGGCCCAGCGACATCCTGAAACATCGCTTGTGTGAAACTGGCGTCCCCTAGGGGACTCGAACCCCTGTTACCGCCGTGAAAGGGCGGTGTCCTAGGCCACTAGACGAAGGGGACGAACCTTCTTACCTTCAAGACCCGGTTGCTGGACCCGGTCTTGCTTATCGGCATTCACCGTTAAGCGGAATTTGGTGGAGCTAAGCGGGATCGAACCGCTGACCTCCTGCATGCCATGCAGGCGCTCTCCCAGCTGAGCTATAGCCCCACAATGTCGCGCTGAACTGAATCACCGGCTGGGTGCCTGGCGCTTCGTTTTAGTTCATCGCTGTGGACGGGGCGCATATTAAGATCGGATTGCAGAGCTGTCAAACAAATTTTTGAAAAAATTCAAAAGTTTTTTTCGAGATAACAATCACTTACCGCCCTGCCCCAGTGCTACGGGTTGCCTCACCTCTTCCGCGGCAGGCTGTGGGGGGCTTTATGTCGCGAAAGGGCCGCGTGCGACCCCTGCGATTTTGCGTTGCAACTAAAACCCTGGGACCGCAGGGCGGCCCGTTCGCGGCACAAGGCCGCTCCCACAGCGTGCGCTGCAGCTGTCGATCAGGGTCAGGCGATGTTGGCCAGCAACTTTTCCCACTCTTTGTTTTCTTTCTTCGACACCCCGCCCAGCAGGTCGAGCGCTTGGCGCAGGCGATAGCGGGTCAGGTCTGGACCGAGGATTTCCATGGCGTCGAGCACCGATACCGAACTGGCCTGACCGGTGATGGCGGCGAACATCAGTGGCATGGCATCACGCAACTTGAGCTCCAGCGCCTCGACCACGGCCTGGATGCAGGCAGTGATGCGGTCTTTTTCCCACTGACGCAGGCTTTCGAGCTTCCACAGGATCAATTGCATCACCTGGCGAACCTGGTCGGTGGACAGCTTTTTGCTTTCGAACAGCTTGGCATCGAGTTTGAGCGCGCCTTCGAAGAAGAAGCCACCCAGCGGCGCGATCTGGCTGAAGGTTTCAACCCGGCCTTGTACGTGCGGGGCGATCTTCATCATGTAGTCGCTGTTGAATGCCCATTTCTGCACACGAGCGGCAAACTCTTCCACCGGCAGCTCACGCAGCCACTGGCCGTTGAGCCAGGACAGCTTCTCGATGTCGAAGATCGGGCCACCCAGCGAGATACGCGACAAGTCGAAATGCTCGACCATCTCGGCCAGCGAGAACTTCTCACGCTCGTCCGGCATCGACCAGCCCATGCGCCCCAGGTAATTGAGCATCGCTTCAGGCAAGAAGCCCATGCGCTCGTAGAACGTCACCGAGGTTGGGTTCTTGCGCTTGGACAGCTTGCTCTTGTCGGGGTTGCGCAGCAGCGGCATGTAGCACAGCTTGGGCTGTTCCCAACCGAAATACTCGTAAAGCTTGATCAGCTTCGGCGCAGAAGGCAGCCACTCCTCGCCACGCAGCACGTGGGTGATGCCCATCAGGTGGTCATCGACCACGTTGGCCAGGAAGTAGGTCGGCAGGCCGTCGTTCTTCATCAGCACCTGCATGTCCATGCGGTCCCATGGAATCTCGACGTCGCCACGCAGCATGTCCGGAACCACGCAGATGCCTTCGCTCGGCACCTTCATACGGATAACATGCGGCTCGCCCGCCGCCAGGCGGCGCTGGACTTCCTCGGCGCTCATCTTCAGAGCACGGCCGTCGTAGCGCGGGGTCTCGCCGCGGGCCATCTGCTCGGCACGCATCTGCTCGAGCTCTTCGGCAGTGCAGAAGCAGTAGAAGGCGTGGCCAGCGTCGACCAGCTGCTTGGCGTACTTGGCGTAGATATCGCCCCGCTCGCTCTGCCGGTATGGGCCGTGTGGCCCCCCCACGTCCGGACCTTCGTTCCATTCGATGCCGAGCCAGCGCAAGGCGTCGAAGATCTGCTGCTCCGACTCGCGGGTAGAGCGCAGTTGGTCGGTGTCTTCGATACGCAGGATGAACTCACCGCCGTGCTGCTTGGCGAAGCAGTAGTTGAACAGGGCGATGTAGGCGGTGCCGACATGGGGGTCGCCAGTGGGCGATGGCGCGATACGCGTGCGAACGGTGGTCATGGAGAGTCTCGAACGAAAGATGAAACAAAGGCGGGATGTTAGCAGGGAGCGGGCACTCGGCTCCAGCTATGGCGCGATCGTCACTTGTGATTGCGCCGTTTGTCGCTGTTAAATTTGTTTACATTTCTGGAACGATAGTGCTCATGCCCGCCCAACTCAAACGCCGCCTGCTGGTCTTTCTCACCCTTGTCGCGCTCATCGCCCTCGCCTTCCTGGCTCACTGGTACTTCAAGGGTCGCTTCTTCGAAAGTACCGACAATGCCTATGTTCAAGGCGAGATCACCCGTATCTCCAGCCAGTTGGGCGCACGCATCGACGACGTGCGGGTTGCGGACAACCAGCACGTGAGCCAAGGAGAACTGCTGGTACGCCTGGAGGCCGCCGACTTCCAGCTGGCCGTGGAGCGTGCTCACGCGGCCCTGGCCACGCGCGAGGCCGAGCGCGCGCAGGCGGAAAGTCGCCTGACCCAGCAAGCCAGCCTGATTGCGGCCGGCCAGGCACAGGTTGCCGCGAACCAGGCTACCCTCGACCGTTCGCGCCTGGACTTGAACCGCGCCGAGGCGCTGCGCAAACCTGGGTTCGTCTCCGAGGAGCGCGTCACGACGCTGTCGGCGGAAAAGCACGTGGCCAGTTCTCAAGTCGACAAGGCCCGTGCCGACCTGCAAAGCCAGCGCCAGCAGGTAAACGCCTTGACCGCTGAGCTCAAGCGTCTCGATGCACAGATCGCCAACGCCCGTGCCGAACTGGCACAGGCTGAACTCAACCTGACCCGCTGTGAGATCCGCGCGCCGATCAGCGGCACCATCGGTCAGCGCAATGCGCGCAACGGCCAAGTAGTGCAAGCGGGTGCTTACCTGCTGTCCATCGTGCCGGACGAAGATATCTGGGTACAGGCCAACTTCAAGGAAACCCAGATTGGCCGCATGCAGCCGGGCCAACGTGTGGAGTTGCTGTTCGACAGTTACCCGGACACCCCGATCGAGGGTCGGGTCAATAGCCTGTTCGCGGCCTCTGGCGCGCAGTTCAGCCTGTTGCCGCCGGACAATGCCACCGGCAACTTCACCAAGGTGGTGCAGCGTATTCCGGTGAAGCTGACCTTTGCCCCCGACAATCCGCTTCACGGCCGCATTCGCCCCGGTATGTCGGTGACGGCAACCGTGGACCTTCGCCCCGAGCATGGCTCCCGCGATGGCCGGTGACACGCTGCTGAGACCGACGGCGGAGCCGACCCGACGCGACTGGATTGCCGTGATGAGCGTAATGCTAGGCGCGTTCATGGCGGTGCTGGATATCCAGATCACCAACTCCTCGCTCAAGGATATCCAAGGCGCGCTGTCGGCGACGCTGGAAGAAGGTTCATGGATTTCCACCTCCTACCTCGTGGCCGAGATCATCATGATTCCGCTCACGGCCTGGTTGGTGCAGTTGCTCTCAGCACGACGCCTGGCGGTCTGGGTATCGACGGGGTTCCTGTTGTCGTCGCTGCTCTGCTCGATGGCCTGGAACCTGGAGAGCATGATCGTGTTTCGCGCATTGCAGGGGTTCACCGGGGGGGCGTTGATTCCCCTGGCCTTCACCCTGACGCTGATCAAGCTGCCTGAACACCACCGTGCCAAGGGCATGGCGATGTTCGCCATGACCGCCACCTTCGCCCCGTCCATCGGCCCCACCTTGGGCGGCTGGCTGACGGAAAACTGGGGCTGGGAATACATCTTCTACATCAACATTCCGCCGGGCCTGTTGATGATTGCCGGCTTGCTGTATGGCCTGGAGAAGAAGGAGGCGCACTGGGAGCTGCTCAAAAGCACCGACTATGCCGGTATCGTCACCTTGGGGCTGGGCCTGGGCTGCCTGCAGGTATTCCTGGAGGAAGGCCACCGCAAGGACTGGCTGGAGTCGAGCCTGATCGTCGGACTGGGCACCACTGCCTTGATCAGCCTGATCGCATTCGTGATCTTGCAGTTCTCCAAGCCCCACCCGCTTATCAACCTGCGAATTCTGGGTAATCGCAATTTTGGCTTGTCGAGCATTGCCAGTCTGGGGATGGGGGTTGGGCTGTATGGTTCGATCTATCTGTTGCCGCTGTACCTGGCGCAGATCCAGGGCTACAACGCCTTGCAGATCGGCGAGGTGATCATGTGGATGGGTATTCCGCAGTTGTTTCTGATTCCGTTGGTGCCGCAATTGATGAAGGTGGTTTCGCCCAAAGTACTGTGTGCCTTGGGGTTCTGTCTGTTCGGCATCGCCAGCTTTGGTTCTGGGGTGCTCAATCCGGATTTTGCCGGGCCGCAGTTCAATCAGATCCAGGTTATTCGGGCGCTTGGACAGCCGATGATCATGGTCACCATTTCGCTGATCGCGACGGCTTACATCCTACCGCAGGATGCGGGGTCGGCTTCGAGCCTGTTCAATATTCTGCGTAACCTTGGGGGGGCGATTGGTATCGCCTTGCTGGCGACCTTGCTGGATGCGCGGAGCAAGGTGTATTTCGATTATCTGCGTGAGGCGCTGGTGCCGAGCAACCCGCAGGTGGCGGAGCGTCTTTCGCTTTTGGCCGAGAGGCTGGGGAGCGATAGCGCTGCGCTTGGCAAGTTAAGTGAGATTACCCATCAGCAGGCGTTGATCATGGCTTATAACGATGCGTTTCATTTTGTCGGGATTGGGTTGGCGGTGAGCATGGTGGCGGTATTGTTGACTAAGAAGTTGCCGGCGGGGTTGAAGGCAGGTGAGGCGCACTAAGATTGGTTTTCACAAATTCAAGTGCCGCAAACCCTTTTTTGCTTTTGCTTTTGCTCTTGCCCCTAGTGCGCGATAGTCCAGACACCACGAATCGCGACGTCAGGAGGCCGAACGCAGGCCTTGCGCAGGGAGGTGACGGGCATGGATGCCCGTCAAGCGCTGCGGCCCAGGAGGGGTCGTTCAGCGCGGTCCTCCCGGAGCAAGGCCGGAGTGAGGGAACCCCGGAGCGCAGCGTAGGGGCCGGATGATAGGAGCCAGACTTTTTTGGTTACTTTTTGGGGCGTCTGCCAAAAAGTGACCCGCTGTAAGAGCGGAAAGGTGATTGAGCGTCGCCTTGGCAAATGGATATGCTCATAAATCTAAATACCAAAACCTCAAACTTCAAACTTCAAAGCGAATACTTGGCGCTGGCATTCAAATCGCGTGAATATCCATTCGCCATGGAGGCGCTCATTCACCTTTTCGCCTTTACGGCGACCTACTTTTGCTCTTGGGCAAAAGTAGGCAAAAACCGCTGGTTCCTATCATCCGGCCCCTACGCTGCGCTTCGGGGTTCCCTCGCTACGGGCTTGCTCCCGGGAGGACCGCGCTGAACGGCCCATCCTGGGCCGCAGCGCTTGACGGGCATCCATGCCCGTCACCTCCCTCCGCAAGCCCTACGCTCGGCCTACTGACGTCGCAATTTGCAGCGTCTGGGATATCGCGCATTAAAAGCAAAAGCGGAGCATGAAATACCAAATCCGAACAACAACAGCTAAACCAGCCGCACATTCAACATTAAAACTATAAATTCGAGGCGGACTTTCTTTTGCTTCGCTTTGCTCTTGCTTCTAGCGCGCGGTAGTTCAGGCGCCACCTCATGCGACTTCAGGAGGCCGAGCGCAGGGCTTGCGCAGGGAGGTGACGGGCATGGATGCCCGTCAAGCGCTGCGGCCCAGGAGGGGCCGTTCAGCGCGGTCCTCCCGGAGCAAGCCCGGAGCGAGGGAACCCCGGAGCGCAGCGCAGGGGCCGGATGATAGGAGCCAGACTTTTTTGGTTACTTTTTGGGGCGTCTGCCAAAAAGTGACCCGCTGTAAGAGCGGAAAGGTGATTGAGCGTCACCTTGGCAAATGGATATGCTCACGCATCCAGAAACCAAAACCTCAAACTTCAAAGCACAGATTTAAGGGCGGCATTCAGATAGCGTGAATATCCATTCGCCATGGAGGCGCTCATTCACCTTTTCGCCTTTACGGCGACCTACTTTTGCTCTTGGGCAAAAGTAGGCAAAAACCGCTGGCTCCTATCATCCGGCCCCTACGCTTCGCTTCGGGGTCCCCTCGCTCCGGTCTTGCTCCCGGGTGGACCGCGCTGAACGGCCCCTCCTGGGCCGCAGCGCTTGACGGGCATCCATGCCCGTCACCTCCCTCCGCAAAACCTACGCTCGGCCTACTGACGTCGCAATTGGCAGCGCCTGAACTGCCGCGCACTAGAAGCAAAAGCAGAGCAAAAGCAGAGCAAAAGCAGAGCAAAAACAACGCTGACTTGCGGGACTGGGCTTATCAGCTGGCTATCAAACGCTCACGAAGCTGAGTAATTTCATCCCTCAACTGCGCGGCAGCCTCAAACTCCAGATCCCTCGCAAACTGCATCATCTTCTCTTCCAACTGCTTGATGCGTTTGGTGATCTCCGCCGGCGTCCGCAATTCCGCCTCGTACCGAGCACTCTCCTCCGCCGCCTTGGCCATCCCCTTGCGCTTCTTGCTACGCGCACCCGGCACCGTAGCGCCTTCCATAATATCGGTGATGTCTTTGACCACCCCCTTGGGCACGATCCCATGCGCCTGGTTGAAGGCTATCTGCTTCTCCCGACGCCGCTCAGTCTCGTCGATGGCACGCTGCATCGACCCCGTCACCTGATCGGCATACAGAATCGCCCGGCCATTGAGGTTGCGAGCCGCACGCCCGATGGTCTGAATCAATGAACGCTCGGAACGCAGGAATCCCTCCTTGTCAGCATCGAGAATCGCCACCAACGATACCTCCGGCATATCCAACCCCTCACGCAGCAGGTTGATGCCCACCAGCACGTCGAACGTTCCCAGACGCAAGTCACGAATGATCTCCACCCGCTCGACGGTGTCGATGTCCGAGTGCAGGTAACGCACCCGCACATCATGGTCCGCCAGGTAATCGGTCAGGTCTTCAGCCATACGCTTGGTCAAGGTAGTCGCCAACACCCGCTCGCCAACGTCCACGCGCTTGCGGATCTCCGACAGCAAGTCGTCAACCTGAGTAAGCGCCGGACGTACCTCCACCTGCGGGTCGACCAGACCAGTCGGCCGTACCACCTGCTCGACCACACGCCCAGCATGCTCGGCTTCATAAGGGCCGGGCGTGGCCGAAACGAAAATGGTCTGCGGACTCACCGCCTCCCACTCGTCGAACCGCATCGGCCGGTTGTCCAGCGCCGAGGGCAGACGGAAACCGTATTCGACCAGGGTTTCCTTACGGGAGCGGTCACCTTTGTACATGGCGCCCACCTGCGGCACGCTGACATGGGACTCGTCGATCACCAGCAAGGAATCTGGCGGCAGGTAGTCGTAAAGCGTGGGTGGCGGCGCGCCGGCCGGACGGCCGGAGAGATAACGCGAGTAGTTCTCGATGCCATTGCAGTAGCCAAGTTCGAGAATCATCTCCAAGTCGAAGCGGGTGCGCTGCTCGAGACGCTGTGCCTCCACCAGCTTGTTGGCCTTCTGCAGGTACTCAAGCCGGTCCTTTAGCTCCTCCTTGATGCCCTCCACCGCGTCCAACAGGGTTTCACGCGGGGTGACGTAGTGGCTCTTGGGGTAGAAGGTAAAACGCGGCAACTTACGGAAGACTTCGCCAGTCAACGGGTCAAAGGCGGCGATGTTCTCCACCTCGTCATCGAACAGCTCGATACGGATGGCTTCCAGGTCCGATTCGGCCGGGAAGATGTCGATCACATCCCCACGCACCCGGAACGTGGCACGGGCGAAATCCATTTCATTGCGGGTGTATTGCAGGTCGGCAAGACGCCGCAGCAGTGCACGCTGGTCGAGCTTGTCGCCACGGTCCACGTGAAGGACCATTTTCAGGTAAGTCTCGGGGCTGCCCAGACCGTAGATGCACGAGACGGTGGTCACGATGATCGCATCGCGCCGCTCCAACAGCGCCTTGGTCGCCGACAGGCGCATCTGCTCGATATGGTCGTTGATCGAGGCATCCTTCTCGATGAAGGTGTCCGACGACGGTACATAGGCCTCCGGCTGGTAGTAGTCGTAGTAGGAAACGAAATACTCCACCGCATTGTTCGGGAAGAACGCCTTGAACTCTCCGTACAACTGCGCAGCCAGGGTTTTGTTCGGCGCCAGCACCAGCGTCGGGCGCTGCACCTGCTGGATGACGTTGGCGATACTGAAGGTCTTGCCCGAACCGGTCACCCCAAGCAGCGTCTGGTGCGATAGCCCGGCCTCGATGCCCTCGACCATCTGACGAATGGCCTCGGGCTGGTCGCCGGCCGGCTGAAAACGGGTAACGAGCTGGAACTCGGACATGATAGGCCTCGCGCAACGCAGCAACTGTAAATTTAGCCAGTAGTCTATACCCAAATGTGGCCGCGTGGCGTCGGTTTCGCGACCCTGGAGTGGGCAACCCATAATGTGGACCGGGCATTTCGACCAATGGTCGAAAAATAATTGCCCAAATCGCCTGAAAAGCTGTGCCAGACTGTCGCAGTGACCGGCGGGTATCACTATACTGACTCCCCGTTTGTGCACCGCTTCAGTGCATTCGGCTGGAGCGTGTACGCCCTATCACACTCCATTCAGAGCCAAGGTAACAATGAGCCTGTTTTCCGCTGTCGAGCTGGCACCCCGCGACCCTATTCTGGGCCTCAACGAAGCATTCAACGCCGACCCACGTACCGACAAGGTCAATCTGGGCGTAGGCGTTTACTGCAATGAGGAAGGCCGCATCCCGCTGCTGCGCGCTGTGATCGAAGCCGAGACCCAGCGTGCCGCCCAGCACGCCTCCCGCGGCTACCTGCCGATCGACGGCATCGCGACTTACGACCAGGCCGTGCAAAAGCTCATCTTCGGCGCCGAATCGCCACTGCTGGCCGCCGGTCGCGTGGTCACCGTGCAGGCCGTTGGCGGTACCGGCGCTCTGAAGATTGGCGCCGACTTCCTCAAGCGCCTGTCGCCTGACGCCGTCGTCGCCATCAGCGACCCAAGCTGGGAAAACCACCGCGCCCTGTTCGAAAGCGCAGGTTTCCCGGTACAGAACTACCGCTATTACGATGCCCCGAGCAACGACGTCAACCGCGCCGGCATGCTCGAGGACCTGAAAAACCTGCCATCGGGCTCGATCGTTGTCCTGCACGCCTGCTGCCACAACCCGACGGGCGTCGACCTGAAACTCGAAGACTGGAAAAACGTCCTGGACGTGGTCAAGGCCAAGGGCCATGTACCGTTCCTCGACATGGCCTACCAGGGCTTTGGTGCCGGCATCGCCGAAGACGCCTTCGCCGTGCGCCTGTTCGCCGAGTCGGGCCTTGAGTTCTTCGTCTCCAGCTCGTTCTCCAAGTCGTTCTCGCTCTACGGCGAGCGTGTCGGCGCGCTGTCGATCGTCACCGGCTCCAAGGACGAGAGCACCCGCGTGCTGTCCCAGGTCAAACGCGTGATCCGCACCACCTACTCCAACCCGCCGACCCACGGCGCCACCATCGTCGCCACCGTGCTCAACAGCGCCGAGCTGCGTCAGATGTGGGAAGACGAGCTGGCCGAGATGCGCGAGCGCATCCATGGCATGCGCAAGCAAATGGTCGAGCTGCTGGCCCAATACGGCGCCAAGCGTGACTTCAGCTTCGTGGGCCGCCAGGCGGGCATGTTCTCGTACTCGGGCCTGACCGTCGACCAGGTCAAGCGCCTGAAGGAAGAGTTCGGCATCTATGCGTTGGACACCGGCCGTATCGCCGTCGCCGCGCTGAACCAAAGCAACATTCACGTGGTTACAAAGGCCATCGTGGAAGTGCTGTAACTGCTTGATTTACCAAGGGGTAGCTTGACTTCCCCTTGGTAGCCGGTATCATACCCGCAGATTCCGCGATAGCTCAGTCGGTAGAGCAAATGACTGTTAATCATTGGGTCCCTGGTTCGAGTCCAGGTCGCGGAGCCAAACACTGAGAAAGCCTCCAGTTGCGCAAGCACTGGAGGCTTTTTCGTTTCTGCGCTCGTTACTTGCCCACTGGTTCGGTCACGGGCTTGCCCTCGTCCACCAGGCTCCACACCAGCAACTTGGCCGCTTGACCGCTGCTGGCATTGCGCGACACGCTGTGCACGGTGCCTGGAGCCTCGTACCAGTACTCGCCAGCCTTGTAGGTTTTCTCCGGCTCATCGTTGAGCTTCGAGACCACCGCCCCTTCCAGTACATAAGCCATCACCGCGCCCGGATGCTGATGTGCGGGCGACGCCTGCCCAGGCGCGTAGCTGACGGTGAGCATGACGGCTTTCTTGCCGGGAGCATTGGAGGGCCGTTTTTCCTGCAGCACCTTGACCTGGTCGACGGCTTCGCCATGCGCCCACGCGGACGTTTGGCCGGCGAGCAGGCCCGCGGCGATGAACAAGGCAATTGAAAGATGAGCGGGTTTCATGGGCGTCTCCTGATGGGTATTTGCCAGCAGGTTAGGCCCAGGCGTGCACGCGGCAAACGGCCAATTCAGAGGAAAACCAGGAGGCCGATCAGTCGCGGCCTAGACCGCCTCCTGCGAGAGCCGGCTTGTCGCCGATGAGCCCCAGGAAACGTCAGCCATTGAGCCCGATGGGATAGAACTCGCCGCGACTCCAGACCCCAAGCCACTCTTCGCCGTCGATGACACGTGGCACCGCCAGATCCACCAACTGATAAAACACATTGCGGTGAATCAGCGCCTCGAGGTTGCTGCGCATCAGCACGTACGGGGCAGGCTCTTGCGTAACCGGGTCTATCTCGACCCGCAGGGGATGCTCCGGGCCAGCTTCAGCCAGGTCATCGACATTACTGGTAAAGCGCAGCACCTGCTGCTCACCCGAACCTTCCACGTCCAGCGCCACGGCGACGAATGGCGCATCGTCGACGCGAATGCCGACCTTTTCCACCGGCGTTACCAGGAAGTAGTCATCGCCGTCGCGACGCATGATGGTGGAGAACAGCCGCACCATTGGCTTGCGCCCGATGGGCGTACCCAAGTAGTACCAAGTACCGTCACGGGCAATGCGCATGTCGATATCGCCACAGAAATCCGGGTTCCACAGATGCACGGGCGGCAATCCCTTGTGCTTGGGAATCTGCGCCAGAAGATCGTTGGCCTTGCCGGAATCCGTCATCACCCTGCCCTCACTCGCTCATACCCAGAAGGCTACGAGCGTACTCGCGCATTGGCGCAGCTAGCAAATCCTCCGGGGTGTTGTCGTGGAACGTCAACAAACCGCCACGGCTCTTGATGCGCACGGTATCGATCAAATACCGGCTGTTGGTTTCGATGAGCATCATCTGCACGACGCCAGTGTCCCACCCCAGACGGTCGACGGCTTGCTCGTCGTACCACTCGTCGCCATTGCCGATACGATCGTCGGTACGGGCGAAGCGGGTATACAGCACATAGTCGGCGCCCACCGAGCGCGCCTGCGCGATCGCTTCTTCCAGGCCCAGCGGCCCCTGGGCACGGCGTACCAGTGGGAAGTATTCGACGAAACTCTTGAACGCCTGTTCGGCCACCACGTTCTGCCGCGGCAATGGCCCCTTGCCGGGTGGCATGAATGCCCCCTGACCGATGAAGATGAACGAATCGGGTTGCAGCCGTATCGACAGCGAGCGGCGCGTGTCACTGTGGTCCAACAACCCGGCATCGCTCATGTGGTAACGGACGCCCTCGCCCATATCGCTGACATTCATGCAGCCGCCCAGCGCCATCAGCGCCAGCAGCAAGACCAGGCTACGCATCTTTCCTCCAATGGCCGGCGACGAAAAACCGGCGAATAGCCAGCGGATGCAGCTTTTGCGCCAGAGTCAGCCGCCAATCACCTTCATCACTGTCACGCCCCCGGAAAAAGCCAGTGCCTGCTTATCGGCCAGGGCCTTGACCAGCAACCGTTGCAGGGCAGGCAGCGCTTGGTGACGGGGCTGTTCCAGCAAGTCGCCGATAAAGTGACGGTTGCTGGAAGATAGGCAACCGTGCAGCCAACCGGTGGATGACAGGCGCAGCCGCGAACAACTCCGACAGAACGGCACGCTTTCGTTGGCGATCACACCAAAAACACCTTTACCCGGGATCTGGTAGCGCAGCGCGGTGGCATCCGTTGGCGCATCGACCGGGTGGTGGGCGTGCTCGCGACCGATCAGGTCGAGTAACTGCTCCAGGCCGACGAAATGCTGCAGGAAAGCATTGGGGTCTCGGGCCAGATGGCCCATGCGCATCAATTCGATGAAGCGCAATTCGAAGCCTCGCGCCAGGCAATAGTCAAGCAGCGGCAGGACTTGGTCCAGGTTCTGCCCGCGCATCGGCACCATGTTGACCTTGATCTGCATGCCCATCGCACTGGCCTGCTCCATGCCAGCCAACACGGTCGCCAAGTCGCCGCCGCGGGCAATGCGCCGGAACGCCTGTGGATCGAGAGTATCGAGGGATACGTTAAGGCGGCGAACGCCAGCTGCCTGCAACTGTGGCAACTTGCGCGAGAGCAACTGACCATTCGTGGTCAGCGTGATGTCTTCCAGACCGAGCCGGGCGACCGCCGCCAGGAATGCGTCCAGGCGAGGACTGATCAGTGGCTCACCGCCCGTTATGCGTAGACGCTCGATACCTGCGGCCTCGACCAAGTAGGCCACACCCCGCGCCAGTGCCTCTGCCGACAGTTCGTCCTGTGCCGCGACCAGACGCTTGCCGTCCGGTACGCAATACGTGCAGGCGTAGTTGCAGGCAGCCGTGAGGCTGACACGCAGGTTACGAAAACGCCTGCCTTGACGATCGACGATCATGAAAAACTCCGGCATGGATGAATCGGGGCTGGCAAAACCTGACTCATAAATCAGGTTTTTGCAAGCCCCTTGTTCCATGCCGGGCACAATTGAACGGAGCCGCTGCGCGCTCCTTCGCGGTTACCCCGCCTCACCGGGACAACGCCAATATCACGATCTGGCGCTGGACCTATGGACGGAAGGCTTCAGTTCGCGGTTTCCGGGTCGCGCTTGCGCTTGTTGCCCATGCGCACGCCTATATCCATCAGGAACTGGAAGAAGCCTTCCTGATCTTCCAGGACATTGCTCCAGAACGGCGAGTGATACAGGGCCACGGCGCCATGCACCAGCGCCCAGGCTGCACAGTAATGGAAATAGGGCGGCACGTCTTCGAGCTTGCCTTCGCTGATACGGCCCTTGATCAGCTGGGTCAGGCGGTCGAAGTTGGAGGCACGAATGCTGTGCAGCTGCTCGACCATTTCCGGCACCTGGTTACCCTTGACCACCTTTTCTTCCAGGCGGTCGAACAACCGGTAGCGCTGCGGGTCACGCATACGGAATTCGAAGTAGGCCCGTGACAGTGCTTCCTTGTCACGGTCCACATCGGCCGAATGCAACAACCCGTTCAAATCGCGCTCGTAATCGAGCATAAGGCGCAGGTAGATCTCCGCCTTGGATTTGAAGTGCTTGTAGATCGTGCCTTTGCCGATGCCCACGGCGTCGGCGATCATCTCGACGGTGACGCTGTCTTCACCTTGTTCGAGAAACAGCTTGAGCGCCGTGTCGAGGATTTCCTGTTCGCGACGGCGAAACTCACGGACCTTACGAGGTTCTTTCTGCATAGGAAGGACTGGATGACAATCGAAGCGGTTTATTATGCCTAACTGGCGGCAAATTGCACGGATCTTCCAACCATGTCTATGTTTCATGATGAGTTCGACCAGTCCCCGGGCTTGCGCTACCTGAACCATGCCGCGGTCGCCCCCTGGCCAAGACGCGCCAGCCACGCCGTAGCTCGCTTCGCCCAGGAGAACGTTGCGCAGGGCGCCAGCGACTATCCGGCCTGGCTCGCCACCGAGCGGCGCCTGCGCGAACGCCTGGCCCGCCTGCTCAACGCGCCCTCCCGAGGCGACATTGCCTTGGTGAAGAACACGTCGGAAGCGCTCTCGCTGGTTGCTTTCGGCCTCGACTGGCAACCCGGCGACCAGGTGGTGATCAGCGACGAGGAATTTCCCTCCAATCGCGTGGTGTGGGAAGCCTTGGCCGATCAAGGGGTCGAAGTGGTTCAGGTAAGCCTTGCAGGCGCCGACCCCGAAGCGGCACTGCTCAATGCTTGTGGCCGCCATACGCGTTTGCTGGCGATAAGCGCCGTGCAGTTCGGCAGCGGCCTGCGCCTGGACCTCGAGCGCCTTGGCGAAGGCTGCCAGGCGCGCCAGGTGCTGTTCTGCATCGATGCCATCCAACAGATCGGCGCCTTGCCCTTCGACGTGCAGGCGTACCAGTGCGATTTCGCCATGGCCGACGGCCACAAGTGGATGCTCGGCCCCGAAGGGCTTGGCGTGTTCTACTGCCGCGCCGCCTTGCGCCCGCAGCTGCGCCTCAATGCCTACGGATGGCACATGCTGGAACACCTGGGCGACTTCGAGCGCCGCCAGTGGCAACCGGCCCGCAGCGCCCGCCGCTTCGAATGCGGCAGCCCCAACATGCTGGGTGCTTGCGCGCTGGAGGCAAGCCTTTCGCTATTGGAAGACGTGGGAATGGAAAAAGTAGCGCGACTGCTCGGGCAACGGGTCGATCAGTTGTACCAGGGCCTCGCCGCCATACCCGGCGTCTGCCTGCATACGCCTGCGGCCTCGCAGAGACGGGCCGGCATCGTCACCATCAGCCTCAAGGGACGCCCCAGTACCGAGCTGTATCAGGCGCTGAGTGCCGAAAGGACGATCTGTGCCCTGCGCGGTGGCGGAGTGCGTTTTTCACCCCATTTCTACACCGATGAGCGCCTTATCGACGAGACTATCCAACAAGTACGGCGACTGGCCATGCGTTGAGGAAGGAATGGATCCCCGGCGTATTCCAAATCTGTTTAAAAAACGACCAACAGACACTGGCACTGCGCCAAACCTGACCAATACTTGAAGTGTTGGCGCGGCGCATCCCCCCCAAGTGGCGCGCCGATAAAGGTGCTCAGGGACCGCGTACCTTTGTTTTACTCCTAATGGTCTTAACCCGGATTCCCCCCCCAGAACCCGGGTTTTTTTTGCCCGTGCGCCGACCTCGGCCTCAGCGACCAACCGGTCTTGCGCGCTCAGGCTACGCGAGCCAAGGGGAACAAGCGCTTGAAGTTGGCGGTGGTCTGCTCGGCCAACTGGTCGAAGCTGACCCCGCGCAGCGATGCCACGTACTCAGCAACTTCTCGCACGTATTGCGGCAGGTTGGGTTTGCCCCGGTGCGGAATGGGCGCAAGGTACGGCGAGTCGGTCTCCACCAGCAAGCGGTCGACCGGCACCTGCCGGGCCACTTCGCGCAGGGCGTCGGCATTGCGGAACGTGACGATCCCAGACAGGGAGATGTAATAGCCCAGATCCAGCGCCGCCTTGGCCATGTCCCAGTCCTCGGTGAAGCAGTGCAGCACACCGGCCTGCGGTAGGTTTGCCTCGCGCAGCAACGCCAAGGTATCGGCCCGCGCTGCGCGGGTGTGCACGATCACCGGTTTGCCGGTCTGACGCGAGGCCTCCAGGTGCAGACGGAACGAGGCCTGCTGCAACTGCGCAGCTTCCGGCTCGTAGTGATAATCCAGCCCCGTCTCGCCAATGGCCACCACATGGGGGTGGGCCAGTTCGCGCAGCAACCACTCAAGCGCTGGGGTTTCGTCCGGCGCCAGGTCCAGCGGGTGCACGCCCACCGAACAATCGACATCGGCATACTGCTCGCTCAAGGCCTTGACCGCCCCGGCGTTCTCGGCACTGACACCAATGCACAGAAAATGCCCGACCCCACGTTCGCGGGCCGCCTGCAGGGCGGCATCGAGGGAGCCCTGATGGGCGCTCAGGTCAAGACGGTCGAGGTGGCAATGGGAATCTACAAGCATGGGAAGTAGGCACACATGGAAGAACGATTGAAAGTCAGCGGGAAACCGGCAGTTGCTGCCAATGGGCCAGCAACGCTTCCAGCAACAGGGCGCGGTTGAGGTTGGCCTTGCCCAGCACCTTCTGACGCTGCTCGAGAATCCACGCCTGAACTTCGAGGACCTTGGCCTGCCGGCTCTTCTGGGCCAGATACTGCACCACCTTACGCATATCGGCCAAGCCTAAACCCTCTTCGTCCTGGGTCAACTGGTAGCGCAGGATCAGATGCGACCAATCGCAGAACCAGTCGAACAGCAGCAGCAGCGGCACACTGTTCCAGGCCTCGGCCAACTGGCTCGGTGACAGCTGTTGCTTGAGTAACTTCTTGACGCCATCGGTTACCAGCGCGCGCTGTTCGCGCACCCCCTGGGCCTGCAGGCTGACCGCCAGCAACGGCGAACCAGCGGCAAGGGTCAACAGCTCGTCACGCTCCGCCTCGTCACTCTCAGCCAGTGCCGTGGCCAGCCAGGCCTGGCTCTGGGCGAAGCTCGGTTGCGGGCAGGCGACCTGCTGACAACGGCTCTTGATGGTCGGTAGCAAGCGGCTGGGCTGATGGCTGACCAGCAGCAGCACCGTGTCGCCGGAAGGCTCTTCAAGGCTTTTGAGCAAGGCGTTGGAAGCATTGACGTTCATCGCCTCCACCGGCTCGATCAGCACCACCTTGCGCCCGCCCAGTTGCGCGGTCTGCACGACGAAGGTGACGAGTTCGCGCACCTGGTCGATCTTGATGGGCTTGTCGGCCTCTTCCGGCTCCAGCACGAAATTGTCTGGGTGGCTGCCGGCCTTGAGCAACAAGCAGGACTTGCACTGACCGCAGGCATCCAGCCCTTGAGGGTGCTGGCACAGCAGGCGAGCCATCAGACGCTCGGCCAGGGCTCGCTTGCCGATGCCTTGCGGCCCGTGCAGCAGGTAAGCGTGGGCGTGCTGGCTACGGCCTGCCAGCTGTTGCCAGATTGCCTGCTGCCAGGGGTAGGCCTCAGCCACGGCAGCGCTCCAGGATGCCTGGCAGCAACCCATCGATGGCGCGCTGTACCGCGTCCAGCGGTTGTGCGGCATCAAGCAAGGTATAGCGTTGCGGCGCCCGCTGGGCACGCTGCAGGTAGGCTTGGCGAACAGCTTCGAAGAAGGCCTGGCCCTCCTGTTCGAAGCGATCCAGACGGCCCCTTGCGGCAGCTCTGGCCAACCCGACTTCGACCGGCAGATCGAAGACCAGGGTCAGGTCCGGGCGCAGGTCGCCCTGGACGAACTGTTCCAGTTGGGCGATACGCTCGACGGACAAGCCACGCCCCCCCCCCTGATAGGCGTAGGTGGCATCGGTGAAACGGTCGCACAGGACCACCGCACCCCGGGCCAGCGCAGGTCGAATCACTTCGGCCAAGTGCTGGGCACGCGCAGCGAACACCAGCAGCAGCTCGGTGTCGGCGGCCATCACTTCATCGCTGGGCGCCAGCAGCAACTCACGCACTCGCTCGGCCAACGGTGTACCACCGGGCTCACGGGTCAGCACCACATCCAGCCCCTGCTCACGCAGACGCGCCGCCAGGTAGTCGCGATTGGTGCTCTTGCCCGCGCCTTCGGGGCCTTCAAGGGTAATAAACAAGCCGCTCACAGGCAGTCCTTAGTGTTGTTCGTCGGGCGTTGGCTCATTGGCCGGCGCCGCTTCGCTTTCAGAAGATGGCGCCTGCTCTTGCGACTCGCCTGGTTCGGGTTCGGACTGCGCATCCGGTGCCAGCGTCGTCTCGCTGGCGCCAGGCTGGCCTTGCGGTGCCGGGCTGGAGCGGTAATCGGCGCGGCGCTTGAGCTGGAACTCTCGCACGGCCGAATTGTGGTCGTCCAGATCATCGGAAAACACGTGGCTGCCGTCGCCGCGGGCGACGAAGTACAGGCTGGAACCATCGGACGGGTTGAGCGCGGCATGGATCGCTTCGCGTCCGACCATGGCGATCGGCGTCGGCGGCAGGCCGGTCATGGTGTAGGTATTGTAAGGGGTCGGCTCGCGCAGGTCGGCACGGGTGATCTTGCCGTTGTAACGCTCGCCCATGCCGTAGATCACCGTGGGGTCGGTCTGCAGCATCATGCCCAGGCGCAAGCGGCGCACGAACACACCCGCGATCTGGCCACGCTCCTGAGGAATGCCGGTTTCCTTTTCCACCAGCGAGGCCATGATCAGCGCCTGGTAAGGGTCACGGTAGGGCAAGTCGGTCGTGCGCTCGGCCCACTCCTTGGCGAGCACTTCTTCCAGACGCATGTACGCCTGCTGCAACAGCTCGACATCGGTCATGCCGCGTACGAAGCGATAGGTGTCAGGGAAGAAGCGCCCCTCGGGGAATACGCCGGTATGGCCGAGCCTGTCCATTACTTCCGAATCCGAAAGTCCGTCCAGGGTGTGCTTGATCTTCTCGTGCTTGGCCACGGCCGAACGCACCTGCCGGAAGGTCCAGCCTTCCACCAGGGTCAGGTTGTACTGCACCACGTCAGCGCGGCGCCAGGCGCCGAACAATTCACCCACGGTCATGCCGGGGGTCAGGCGATATTCGCCGGTGTGCAAAGGGGTGCCAGCCATGTTGAAGCGCCAATACAGGCGCAACCACAGGGCATCGTCGAGCAGCCCCTCGTTCTGCATGCGGTAGAACATGCGGTTCGGGGTGGTGCCATTGGGCACATCGAGCAAGCGCTCTTGGGCCACTTGCAGAGGCTGCTCCAGCACCGAGTTGACTTTCCAGGCCGACCAGCCGAATGCCAGGCCAGCCAGGATCAACCCCATTTCCAGCAGCAGCAGGAATTTGCGTCTCACGAATTCAGGTTTCCAGTAACGTACGGGCAACGGCCTGCAGTTTACGAGTGAGCGGCCCCGGCGACCAGTTCAGCGCAGCCAATGCCCGCACCGGCCAGATGCCATAGACGCTGTTGCAGACAAACACCTCGTCCGCCTGCTGCAGCTCGCCGAAGGCCAGGTCACGGACCTGCACCGGGATTGCCAGCGCCTGTGCCTGTTCGAGCAAGGCCCCACGCATCACGCCAGCCACGCCGCAACGACACAGATCGGCGGTGAGCAACACGCCGTCACGCACCATGAACAGGTTGCTGTAGACCCCTTCGATCACCCTGCCCTGCCCATCTCGCATCAGGCCTTCGGCATGTTCGCTGTCCTGCCATTCGGCGCGGGCCAGCACCTGCTCCAGGCGGTTGAGGTGTTTGAGGCCGGCCAGCAGCGGTTGTTCCCCGAGGCGGGTCTGACACTCGAACAAGCGCACGCCAAGTTCGGCATGCTGCTCAGGATAGCTGGGCAGCGGGCTGGCTTGCAGGATGCGCCGGGGGGCAGCGCCGGGAGCCGGAGCGTAGCCGCGCTGACTATCGCCTCGGGTGAGGATCAGCTTGGCGACACCGTCGCCGAGCTGACTGGCATAACGCAGGACTTCATCGCGGACCAGGGCCAGGTCGGCGTCGATGCCCAGACGCTGGCAACCCAGCGCCAGGCGGGCGAAGTGGCCCTCCAGCAAGCTGGGCCGCCCACTGCGCACGGCGAGGGTCTCGAACAGGCCATCGCCGTAGGCCAGGCCGCGATTCTGCAGATTGACCGCAGTCGCAGGCTGGCCGTCGATCCAGCTGTGCATCAACCGGCGAACCGGCGGAACACCAGCGAACCGTTGGTGCCGCCAAAGCCGAAGGAGTTGGACAGTACAACGTCGATATTCATGCTACGTGCTTCGTGGGGCACGAAGTCGAGGTCGCAGCCTTCATCCGGCTCGTCCAGGTTGATGGTAGGCGGCGCCATCTGGCTGTTGATGGCCAGGACGCTGAAAATCGCCTCCACCGCACCGGCGGCACCCAGCAGGTGACCGGTCATCGACTTGGTGGAGCTCACGGCCAGCTTGTAGGCATGTTCGCCGAACACGCGCTTGATCGCGGCCACTTCGGCGACATCACCGGCGGGGGTAGACGTACCGTGGGCGTTGATGTAGCTCACTTCCTCAGGCTGGATACCGGCATCGCGCAGGGCATTGGCCATGCAGCGGGCAGCGCCTTCACCGGAGTCGGGCGGCGAGGTCATGTGGTACGCGTCGCCGCTCATGCCGAAACCAACCAGCTCGGCATAGATGGTGGCGCCACGGGCCTTGGCGTGTTCCAGCTCTTCGAGTACCAGGGCACCGGCACCATCGGACAGCACGAAGCCATCACGGCCTTTGTCCCAGGGACGGCTGGCGCGGGTCGGCTCGTCATTGCGCGTAGACAGCGCGCGGGAGGCGCCGAAGCCGCCCATGCCCAGGCCGCAAGCGGCCATTTCGGCGCCGCCGGCAATCATCACGTCGGCTTCGCCGTAGGCGATGTTGCGCGCAGCCATGCCGATGCAATGGGTACCCGTGGTACACGCGGTGGCAATGGCGTAGTTCGGCCCCTGCAGACCCAGGTGGATCGACAGGAAACCCGAGATCATGTTGATGATCGAACCCGGCACGAAGAACGGCGAAATACGGCGCGGCCCCTGCTCGTGCAGGGTGCGGCTAGTGTCCTCGATGTTGGTCAGACCGCCGATCCCCGAGCCCATGGCCACGCCAATGCGTTCACGGTTGGCATCGGTCACTTCCAGACCGGCGTTACGCACTGCCTGGAAGCCGGCCGCCAGGCCGTACTGGATGAACAGGTCAAGTTTGCGAGCCTCTTTGGCCGACAGGTATTGCTCGACCTCGAAGCCCTTCACCGAGCCGCCAAAACGGGTGGAGTAGGCAGACAGGTCCGTGTGTTCGATCGGACCGATGCCACTGCGGCCAGCCAGAATGCCCTGCCAGGTGCTCGGTACATCGGTACCCAGTGGCGACAGCATACCCATACCGGTGACCACGACGCGTCTACGCGACACAGTACTCTCCTTTTCTAATAACAGAGTTTCTTGCCATTGCATTCAAGGCAACGGAATGAAATGGCAACAAGCTCTCGATGCTCGTTGCGCGACGCAGGCGCCTCGCAAAGAAAAAACCGCACGCCGGCAAAGGCAGTGCGGTTTTTCCCGACAAGAAGCGTCGACTAAAACGTCTTAAGCCTGGTGGTTTTTGACGTAGTCGATAGCAGCTTGAACGGTAGTGATCTTCTCGGCTTCTTCGTCAGGGATTTCGGTCTCGAATTCCTCTTCCAGAGCCATCACCAGCTCAACGGTGTCAAGCGAATCGGCACCCAGGTCATCGACGAAGGACTTCTCAGCAGTCACTTCTTCTTCCTTGACGCCCAGTTGCTCGGCGACGATTTTCTTGACGCGTTCTTCGATGGTGCTCATACCTAGTTTTCACTCCTAATGGACATATGTCAGGCAGCTGGCCGGTGTCCAAGTTTATAGAAAGACGTTCGCTTTTCAAGCGGAACACACCTTCGTATGACTCGACCAAGCCTCTGCCTGGAATCTGGTTGCAGCTTTATAACGGATTTTAGGCTCGGAGTATGACTCTTTTTTTAAGCAATCCGTCACATTGAGTTGCAGTTTACATGTACATCCCGCCGTTCACCGGCACAGTAGCGCCGGTGACATAGGCTGCGCCGTCGGATGCCAGGAAGGAAACCACCTTGGCGATTTCCTCGGCCTGGCCCAGGCGGCCCAGCGGAATTTCCTTCTGCAGAGCCTCGCGCTGCGCTTCTGGCAGTTCACGGGTCATGTCAGTGTCGATGAAGCCTGGGGTCACCGAGTTGACGGTGATGCCACGCGAGCCGACTTCGCGGGCCAGGGCGCGGCTGAAGCCTTCCAGACCGGCCTTGGCGGCGGCATAGTTGGCCTGACCTGCGTTACCCATGGCACCGACCACCGAGCCGATGCTGATGATACGACCCCAACGCGCCTTGGTCATGCCGCGCAGCACGCCCTTGGACAGACGGTAGAGGCTGTTCAGGTTGGTGTCGATGACGTCGAACCACTCGTCGTCCTTCATGCGCAGCATGAGGTTGTCGCGGGTGATGCCAGCGTTGTTGACCAAGATAGCCGGAGCGCCGAACTGCTCGGCAATGGCGGACAGCACGGCGTCGACGGATTCGGCGCTGGTGACGTTCAGTTCCATGCCGGTACCGGCAATACCGTGCTCTTTCAGGGTGGCAGCGATGCGCTCGGCGCCGGAAGCCGAAGTGGCGGTACCGATCACGGTCGCGCCCTGGCGGCCCAGCTCGAGGGCGATGGCCTGGCCGATACCACGGCTGGCGCCGGTGACCAGTGCAACTTTACCTTGCAGGCTCATGCAAGCTTCTCCAAATCAGGCCAGCGCCGCACGGGTGGCAGCGACGGCATCAGGGGTATTGAGGTTGTAAGTGGTCACGCCATCCGCGCAACGCTTGTTCAGGCCTGCCAGAACCTTGCCAGGGCCGCATTCGACCAGGTTGACGGCGCCATTGGCCGCCAGGGTCTGCACGCACTCGACCCAGCGTACCGGCTGGTACAACTGCGCCAGCAGGTCCTGCTTGAGTGTATCGAGGTCGGCGGCGATAGCGGCGGTGACGTTCTGCACGACCGGAATCTGCGGGGCCTTCCATTCGATGGCGTTGACCGATTCGGCGAAACGCTCGGCGGCAGGCTTCATCAGGGCGCAGTGCGACGGCACGCTGACCGCCAGCGGCAGGGCGCGCTTGGCACCCTTGGCCTTGCACAGCTCGATGGCACGGTCGACCGCAGCCTTGTTACCGGCGATGACCACCTGGCCCGGCGAGTTGAAGTTGACCGCACTGACCACTTCGTCTTCAGCCGCTTCTGCACAAATTTCCACGACCACGGCGTCATCCAGGCCAAGGATCGCTGCCATGGCGCCGTGACCAGCAGGCACGGCCTCTTGCATCAGCTGACCGCGCCGTTCGACCAGGCGAACGGCGTCCTTCAGCGACAGACTGCCAGCGGCGACCAGCGCGCTGTACTCACCCAGGCTATGGCCAGAAACGAAGGCTGGCTGCGCGCCGCCCTCTTCCAGCCACAGGCGCCACAACGCGATGGAGGCGGTAAGGATGGCCGGCTGGGTTTTGTCGGTTTGGTTGAGTTGTTCTTCCGGGCCTTCCTGGACCAGTTTCCACAGGTCGTAACCCAGAGCGTCAGAGGCCTCTTTGAAGGTCTCGATGATCACCGGCTTCTCGGCGCCGAGCTCGGCAAGCATGCCCAGCGACTGGGAACCTTGACCGGGAAAGACGAATGCGAGGGATGCAGACATTGAACAAGCCCTTATGATCTTGTCGTCGGATAGGGTGCGTCGGGCCTTGGGCCGGACGCGGAATCTGAAAGCTTGGATGAAGACGCAGACCAAGCGGTCACATTTAAGCACTTCATCGGCGATATGCCTAAGGCCTTTGTCGTGTCAGCCGCGACCTCATCACCAACAGGAAGGCGCACACCGCAAGCGTGCGCGCCATGCAGAAGCCGGCTTGCCTGCGAAGCGGCCGATGCCGGCAAACTAAGGCAACAGGTCTTCAAGCCGACCATGCAGGCGCTGCGGCAGGTTCTCCTGAATCTCGATCAACGCTCGCTGGATCGCACTCTGGAAACCCTGCACGCCCGCCGAGCCATGGCTCTTGATGACGATACCCTGCAACCCCAGGAAGCTGGCACCATTGTGCCGTGCAGGCGCAAGGTCGTCCTGCAGACGCTTGAGCAAAGGCATGGCCAAGGCACCGGCGGCACGCGATAGCACACCACCCTTGAACAGCTTCTCGATGCGCGCACCGATCATGGTCGCCAGGCCCTCACTGGACTTGAGCAGGATATTGCCGACGAAACCGTCGCACACCACCACATCCGCTTCGCCGCGGTACAGGCCGTCACCTTCGACGAAACCGACGTAGTTGAGGCCCCGGGCATTCTGCAGCAAGGTGGCCGCCAGCTTGACCTGCTGGTTGCCCTTGATGTCCTCGGTGCCGATATTCAACAGCGCCACGCGCGGGCGATGAATACCCAACGCCTGTGCGGCCACCGAACCCATCACGGCGAACTGGTAGAGGTTTTCGGCGCTGCAGTCGACATTGGCGCCCAGGTCGAGCAACTGGCAGTAGCCCGTCTGGGTAGGGATCGCCGCCACCATGGCCGGCCGATCGATGCCGGGCAAGGTCTTGAGCACGAAGCGCGACAGCGCCATCAACGCCCCGGTGTTGCCAGCGCTCACGCAGGCCTGGGCCTTGCCATCACGCACCAGTTCAAGGGCAATGCGCATCGACGAATCCGGCTTGCCCCTCAACGCCTGGGAGGGCCGCTCGTCCATGCCGACCACCTCACTGGCCGCAACAATCTGCAGGCGCGCGCGATCCGCAGCCGGTAGGCCGCTGACAAGCTCTTCGAGGAGGGAGGGTTGACCGACGAGGGTCAGGTGTAGCGAGGGAGTAGCCGAAAGGCAGGCAATGCTTGCCTGGACAATGCTGCGGGGACCGAAGTCCCCGCCCATTGCGTCGATCGCGATGATCTGAGCGGACAAGGATTACTCGTCAGCGCCCTTGTCGATCACTTTGCGACCACGGTATACGCCTTCTGGCGACACGTGGTGACGCAGGTGTACTTCACCGGTGGTTTTCTCTACCGACAGCGCGTTTTCCGACAGGGCGTCGTGGGAACGGCGCATGTCACGGGCAGAGCGGGATTTTTTGTTCTGCTGAACAGCCATAATTGATTAACTCCTAAACGTTTGGGTCACGCTTTAACTGCGCCAAAACACTGAACGGGTTGGACCGCGATACCTCGTCCTTGCTCGATTCGGGCTCGTCTGCGCCCGCCGGCTGCTGGCATTCTTCCGGATGATGAGCAGGCACGATTGGCAAGGCGAGCAGAAGCTCTTCCTCGATCAATGCCTGCAGATCCAAAGGATCTTCGCCCAGTTCCAGCACGTCATAGCCTTTCGGCAACGACTGGGTATTCGCACCCTCCTTCACCACAGCGTATGTACATTCGCTGTGAATCGGCAGGGTGACCAGCTCAAGACAACGCTGGCAAACCATTTTGACTTCGACATCCAGCTCGCTGTGGATAACCACCACGTGCTGTTCATCTCGTTCAAAATCGAACTTCGCCTGCACCGTACCGACATCGTCGGAAAGCGGGTCGCAGAGTCTTTCCAAATCAGCGAGTAGCAGCGAACCATTAATGGTTACGCCACGATCGGCTAATTTGCGCGGGTCAACGTGAGGTGGAATCGGGTCATTCAACATAGGCGCAGCATTCTAGGGATGCCCCCCGCCCCTGTCAAAGGAAATTCGGCGGCATCTCACATGTTAGAATTCGGTTCAAACGATCAGGAGTCTATCATGCTTCCCTTGTTACTGGCTTCCAGCTCTCCCTATCGGCGCGAACTGCTTGAGCGCCTGCGCCTGCCCTTTATCTGGGCAAGCCCCGACGTAGACGAGCGCAGGCTTGATGACGAGCCGGCTACGGAGCTGGTTCGACGTCTTGCCAGACAGAAGGCGCAAGCACTGGCGGTCAGCTACCCGGACCACCTGATTATCGGCTCCGACCAGGTAGCGGTGCTCGGCGAACAGATCCTCGGCAAGCCCCATACGTTCGAACGGGCCTGCGAGCAACTGCTGGAGGCCAGCGGACAGCAAGTGACCTTCCTGACCGGCCTGGCGCTACTGAACAGCGCCACAGGGCAATGCCAGGTCGATTGCGTGCCGTTCACGGTGACGATGCGAGAGCTGGATCGAGCGCGCGTGGAGCGTTACGTGGAAGCGGAACGACCACTCGATTGCGCGGGCAGCTTCAAGGCAGAAGGGTTGGGCGTGAGTTTGTTCAAAAGCACCCATGGGTGCGATGCGACCAGCCTAATCGGGCTGCCGTTGATTCGGCTGGTGGATATGTTGAAGGTTGAGGGGGTGGCAGTGCCCTAGTACGGCCTGGGGGCTTCGGCGCGAGTGAGATCGAGCGCCGCCCGCGCGGCGCATCGCGAGCAAGGCTCGCTCCTACGTCTGTTTCGGGCCAATTATGCCTGTGGGATCTGCGCGCGACCGCTTTGGTGCTGGGCGCGATATTGAGCCGTACAAACAAGGCGGTCGCGCGCGCCTATTGCTGGGGTTACTGGCCCGAAACAAACGTAGGAGCGAGCCTTGCTCGCGATGCGCCGCGCGGGCGGCGCTCGATCTCACACCCACCTCAGCGCGCGCGACGATCACTCAACGCAACTGAACCCCCTGGAACCCCATCCACATCGCCAGGTGCTCCGCCACACTGGCACCAATGCGCTTGGAGAACCGATCGAACGGCGACTCTTCCACAGTGAAGTCCACCAGTGTTTTCTCGCCAACGACCTCACGCGCCACATAGCTGGCACTGCCCAGGCCATCCACCAACCCCAGCGCCTTGGCCTGCTCACCGGACCAGATCAGGCCACTGAACAGCTCCGGATGCTCCTTGTCCTTCAAACGATCGCCCCGCCCCTGCTTGACCATGGCGATGAACTGCTGATGCGTGGTGTTCAGCACACCCTGCCAGAACGCCCTCTCCTCAGGCTTCTCAGGCGAGAACGGATCAAGGAAGGCCTTGTGCTCGCCTGCCGTATAGGTGCGACGCTCGACACCGAGCTTCTCCATCGAGCCAACGAAGCCATAACCCGCCGCGGTAACCCCGATAGAACCCACCAAGCTAGCCTTGTCGGCATAGATTTCGTCAGCGGCGCTGGCAATGTAGTAGGCACCGGAAGCCCCCAGATCGCTGATCACCGCATAGAGCTTGATAGCCGGGTATTCGGCCCGCAGACGCCGGATCTCGTCATACACGTAACCCGCCTGAACCGGACTGCCCCCCGGGCTGTTGATGCGCATCACCACGGCCTTGGTCTTGGCATCCCTGAACGCCTCGCGCAGCCCCTTGACGATATTGTCGGCGCTGGCTGCTTCCTGGTCGGCAATCACCCCACGCACCTCGACCAGCGCGGTGTGACTGGCACTGCGCGAAGCCGCCTTGTCCACATCCATCATCGGCATGAACAGGAACAAGATGCCGAACAGGTAGAGAAAGGTCAGCAGCTTGAAGAAAATCCCCCAGCGGCGCGCGCGGCGCTGCTCCTGAACACCCGCCAGCAGAGTCTTCTCCAGCAACTTCCAGCTCTTGCGCTCTTCGCCGTCACCTTCGGGCTCGGGCGCCTTCCATTCGTCAGCCATGCTCACCTACCTTGGAATTGAACGTGCGCGGAACCGGACAGCCAGTCGCGCAACTGAGAAAAATGATCGATGCACACTTGCGGGCCAAATTCGGCCAACGCGTGCAGCGACATGGCGCCATAACCCACTGCAACCGAGTGCATGCCGGCATTGCTGGCCATTTGCAGGTCGAATGCCGAATCCCCCACCATCAACGCACGCCCGGCATCGACCCGGCAGTGGCCGAGAATCTGCTCGAGCATCAGCGGGTGCGGCTTGCCGCGCGACTCATCCGCCGCACGCGTAATATCGAAAAAGTGCTCCCAGCCATTGGCCTTGAGCACCCGATCCAGGCCTCGACGGGCCTTGCCAGTGGCCACCGCCAAGCGGTAGCCCTCGGCACGAAACGCTTCCAGCGACTCCACCACGCCGTCGAACAACGGCGAAGGCTGTTGATCCAGAGCCACGTAAATATCGGCATAGCGCTGACGGAAACGTTCAACCTGCACAGCATCGAGATGCGGATACAGCGTGGCAATGGCCTCATCTAGCGCCAGGCCGATGATCCCTTTCACCGCCTCATCATCACTTGGCAACTCGCCAGCGCGCTCGGCAGCGACGTTCATGGCATGAACGATGCGACCAATGGAATCGGCCAGAGTGCCGTCCCAGTCGAAGATCAACAGCTCGTAACGGCTTCGCATGGATCAGCTCGCACTCAAGCGTTCAATGGTCTTGGCCCACATTTCATCCACGGGCGCTTCGAGCTTGAGCTCACCACCATCCGGCAGCGGCACGGTCAGGGCATAGGCATGCAGGAACAGGCGCTTGCCACCCAGCTCGCGGATCTCGCGGGAGAAATCTTCGTCACCATACTTGCTGTCGCCGGCAATCATGTGACCGGCATGCAAGGTGTGCACGCGTATCTGATGGGTACGACCGGTGATCGGACGCGCCTCGACGATGGTCGCGAACTCACCGAAACGGCGCAGGACGCGGAACAGCGTCAACGCCTCCTTGCCCTCTTCATCCACCTCGACCATACGCTCACCGGAGCGCAGGTTGCTCTTCTGCAAGGGCGCACTCACCTGCTTCTTGGACGTCGGCCAATGTCCGCGCACCAGCGCCATGTAGCGCTTGTCGACGCCATCACCGCGCAACGCGGCATGCAGGTGGCGCAACATGCTGCGCTTCTTGGCAATCATCAGCAGGCCAGAGGTGTCGCGGTCCAGGCGGTGCACCAACTCCAGCTCCTTGGCTTCCGGACGCAATTGACGCAGCGCTTCGATCACACCAAAGCTCAGGCCGCTACCGCCATGCACGGCGATGCCAGCCGGCTTGTTCATCACGATCAGCGCCTTGTCTTCGTAGACGATGGCCGCCTCCAACCGCTGCAACAAGCCCTGGGCGACCGGCGCTGGCTCGTCGCGCTCAGGCAGCCGGACAGGCGGTACACGGACGATGTCGCCGGCCTGAATCTTGTATTCAGGCTTGACCCGCCCCTTGTTCACCCGCACCTCACCCTTGCGCAGGATGCGGTACACAAGTGTCTTGGGCACGCCCTTGAGGGCCGTAATGAGAAAATTGTCGATGCGTTGGCCGGCAAGTTCCGGCGCGACTTCGATCAGCTGAACGCCGGAAGTCGGAGGGGTATTGGTCGTCATGGCGGGATCATAACAATTTTTTATGGAATTGAAGCACTTAATCATTACTGCTATAGTCGCGAACGCCGCCAAAAGCGGCAGGCCAGCGGCACCAGGCTCTTCGCCGGCCCTGACCAACGCAATTCTCGAGGACGCGAGGCCGTCCGACGGGGTTTTCGCCAGTTTACCGAATTGCCTGGAATCGCCACCAGCGCTGTGTAGAGAAGACCGAAAAAAAACGACAAGTGCGGTGTTTCACCTGCTTACCCGATTCTTTTCGCTGCACCTCTGCCCGCCCGTCGCTTCCACGCAACGTTTGGCGAATGCTTCGGAAATACCTGCCTCGGACATGAATGGCGCCAGCCCAGAACATGCGCTGGCGAAAAATGCAACCCGTTGCGGATTCAGCGCGCGGCAGCACCCGAATTATCAGGGATACGTGCAGGGTGGAGATGCACAGCCCTCGGACCGTGTAGCACCGCGTCCGGCCACCGGCCCACTGAATGGCCGGCGAGCGGATAAGGTCCTGAACAGATGCCTCCGGGCGTCCACGGCTGACGGTTGATTCCTCCTCCTGACTGAGTGCACGAGGCCTGCTTGGTTGATTCGGATACCACAGGCTTCATGACACCGCAGCAAACAGGACGCGTCGTCGCGACAACGGCAGGCTGGGCAACCGGCTGGTGCCGAACGTCGCCAGACACGGGGGTGGCCTTACCACCCTTTGCGCACCTTGGCACCGACCATGAGAAGTCGTGTGTGCCGAACGCCGTTTCCGGCAGCCCGGAAACCGACGGTACAACATGAAAAGAATGCTGATTAACGCGACTCAACCCGAAGAGTTGCGTGTAGCCCTGGTGGACGGCCAACGTCTCTACGACCTGGACATCGAGTCCGGGGCCCGCGAGCAGAAAAAGGCCAACATCTACAAAGGCAAGATCACCCGGATCGAACCTAGCCTCGAAGCCGCCTTCGTCGACTTCGGCTCCGAACGTCACGGCTTCCTGCCGCTGAAAGAAATCTCCCGCGAATACTTCAAGAAAGCCCCTGAAGGCCGCGTCAACATCAAGGAAGTCCTCAGCGAAGGCCAGGAGGTCATCGTCCAGGTCGAGAAGGAAGAGCGCGGCAACAAAGGCGCCGCCCTGACCACCTTCATCAGCCTGGCTGGTCGCTACCTGGTATTGATGCCCAACAACCCGCGCGCCGGTGGCATCTCCCGCCGCATCGAAGGCGAAGAGCGCAACGAGCTGCGCGAAGCCCTGAACGGCCTCACCGTTCCCGGCGACATGGGCCTGATCGTGCGCACCGCCGGCCTGGGCCGCAGCAGCGAAGAAATGCAGTGGGACCTCGACTACCTGCTGCAGCTGTGGACCGCCATCAAGGAAGCGTCCCAGGATCGCGCCGCGCCTTTCCTGATCTACCAGGAAAGCAATGTCATCATCCGCGCCATCCGCGACTACCTGCGCCAGGACATCGGCGAAGTGCTGATCGACAGCATCGACGCCCAGGAAGAAGCCCTGACCTTCATTCGCCAGGTCATGCCGCAGTACGCCAGCAAGGTCAAGCTGTACGAAGACAGCGTGCCGCTGTTCAACCGTTTCCAGATCGAAAGCCAGATCGAGACCGCCTTCCAGCGCGTCGTCGACCTGCCGTCCGGCGGCTCGATCGTGATCGACCCGACCGAAGCCCTGGTGTCCATCGACATCAACTCGGCGCGCGCCACTAAAGGTAGCGACATCGAGGAAACCGCCCTGCAGACCAACCTGGAAGCGGCCGAGGAAATCGCCCGCCAACTGCGCCTGCGCGACATCGGCGGCCTGATCGTCATCGACTTCATCGACATGACCCCGGCCAAGAACCAGCGTGCCGTCGAAGAACGCGTGCGCGAATGCCTCGAAGCCGACCGCGCCCGTGTCCAGGTTGGCCGCATTTCGCGTTTCGGCCTGCTGGAAATGTCCCGTCAGCGCCTGCGTCCGTCGCTGGGCGAAAGCAGCGGTATCGTCTGCCCACGCTGCTCCGGCACCGGCATCATCCGTGACGTCGAGTCGCTGTCGCTGGCGATTCTGCGCCTGATCGAAGAAGAAGCGCTGAAAGACCGCACCGCCGAGGTTCGCGCCCAAGTGCCGATCCCAGTCGCGGCCTTCCTGCTCAACGAGAAACGCAACTCGATCACCAAGATCGAACTGCGTACCCGTGCGCGCATCATCATCCTGCCGAACGATCACCTGGAGACACCGCACTTCGAAGTCCAGCGCCTGCGCGACGACAACCCGGACGTGCTGAACAACCAGTCCAGCTACGAAATCGCCGCCGCCGAGACCGAAGAAGCGCCGCAGCCGACCGCCACCCGCACCCTGGTTCGTCAGGAAGCCGCTGTCAAGACCGCCCCGGCCCGCGCCAACGCACCGGTCCCGAGCGCTGAAGAACAGCCTGCCGCAACACCCGCCCCGGCCCCGGCCCCGAGCGCACCAGAACCAAGCCTGTTCAAAGGCCTGGTGAAGTCGCTGGTCAGCCTGTTCGCCGGCAAGGAAGAGCCTGCCGCAGCGCCAGCGGCCGCCGCCGAGAAGCCCGCTACCGAACGCCCTCAACGCAACGAAGAGCGTCGTAACGGTCGCCAGCAGAGCCGCAACCGAAACGGCCGTCGCGACGACGAACGCAAGCCGCGTGAAGAGCGTGCCGAGCGCGCCCCCCGCGAAGAGCGCCAGCCGCGTGAGGAACGTGCACCGCGCGAGGAGCGTGTCGCCCGCGAAGAGCGCGCCCCACGCGAGGAGCGTCAACCACGCCAACCCCGCGAAGATCGCCGTGCCAACCGTGAAGAGCGGGTACGCGAACTGCGCGAACCGCTGGACGCCGCACCGACCGCGCGTGAAGAACGTCAGCCCCGAGAAGAACGCGCACCGCGTGAAGAGCGTGCGCCTCGCGAAGAACGTGCACCGCGTGAGGAACGCGCGCCACGTGAAGAGCGCGCTCCGCGTGAAGAACGAGCACCACGCGAAGAGCGGGCTCCGCGTGAAGAACGCGCTCCACGCGAAGAACGCGCCCCCCGTGAGGAGCGTGCGCCGCGCCCACCGCGTGAGGAGCGCCAGCCTCGCGCTAGCGAACAGGCTGCGGAGCAGGCCGAAGAGCAACTGCCGAACGAAGAGCAACTGCAGGACGAGCTGGAAGGTGCCGATGGCGAGCGCCCACGCCGCCGTTCGCGCGGTCAGCGTCGTCGCAGCAACCGCCGTGAGCGCCAGCGCAATGCCAACGGCGAGCTGATCGAAGGCAGCGAGGAAGAAGGCAGCGAAGAGCAGCCACAACAGCACCAGGCCACCGAGCTGGGTGCCGAACTGGCAGCCGGCCTGGCCGTCACCGCCGCGGTCGCCACCAGCAACATCAGCGCCACCGCCGAGGCCGAAGCCAATCAGCAGGCAGAGCGTGCCACCGCTGAAGTCGCCAGCACTGAAACCGTCGAAGCGCCTCAGGCTGCCGAGCAGGTTGAAGCAAGCGTCAAGGCTGAACAGGCTGAAGAAGTGGCGATTGCCCCTGCGGTCGAACAGCCAGTCAGCGAGCCGGTCGCTCCGGTTGAAGCCAGTGTCGAGCCGGCAGTGGAAGTCGCGCCACAACCTGCGGTAGAAGAAGCCTCTGCGGTGGTTGTCGAAGCGCCGGCGGAAGTAGCCGCCGTTGAAGCACCTGCCGTCGAAGTCGAGCAGGCACCTGTGGTCGTTGAAGCGGCCCCGGTTGCCGAGCCCGTGGTCGTGGCCCCGGCGGTCGAAGCCCAGCCCGAAGTAGCGGCCGAGCCCGCCCCTGTGGTTTCCGAGCCAGCAGCGGCTGAAGCACCTGCTACCGTGATGCTGCCAAACGGCCGTGCACCGAACGACCCACGTGAAGTGCGCCGCCGCCGCCTCGAAGCCGAAGCAGCGGCCAAGGCTGCGCAAGAAGCGGCTGCGTCGGCTGGAGAGCCAGCGCTGGAAACCGCTGACGAGCAGAAGCCACACCACGGTTGATGCCATCGCCTGAGTGAAAAAGCCCCGCCAGTGCAAACTGGGCGGGGCTTTTTTCTTGGGGAGCGTTTTGGTTTGAGGATGGATGCGCTTGTCGGAGGTTTTTCAGCGGCTTTGAGATCGAGCGCCGCCCGCGCGGCGCATCGCGAGCAAGGCTCGCTCCTACGCTTGTTTCGGGCCAATGAGTCCTGCGGGATTTGCGCGCGAGCGCTCTGTCACACGACGCAAGAAAGCGGTCACGTGCGCCTGTCACAGACATGTTTGGCCGTAAACAAGCGTAGGAGCGAGCCTTGCTCGCGATGCGCCGCGCGGGCGGCGCTCGATTTACCCACCACCTCTAAACCTAAGACAAGCGCAAGGCAACCCCAGCCCTCAGTAGAGGTTGGGCTCCATCTCCAACTCAACCCCAAACCGTTCGTAAATATCCGCTTGAATCCGTCGCGCCAGATCATGCAACTGCGCCCCACTTGCCTGGCCATGATTGACCAGCACCAGCGCCTGCAACCGATGCACGCCGGCATCCCCATCACGGTAGCCCTTCCAGCCCGCCTGTTCGATCAACCAACCCGCCGCCAGCTTGACCTGGCCATCGGCCTGGGCATACGCCACCACGCCTGGATGCTGTGCACGAATTCGCTCAGCCACCGCTGCGGGTACCACCGGGTTCTTGAAGAAGCTCCCGGCATTGCCAAGCTCGGCCGGATCAGGCAATTTCTCGCGACGAATGCTGCAGATCGCGTCGCTTATCGCTTGCGCAGTCGGCTGTTCGATGCCTTGCTCCGCCAGACGCTGGCGCACCGGGCCGTAATCCAGATGCGCCTGCAAGGCTCGGCTCAGGGCAAAGCGCACGCGCAAGATCAGCCAGCGGCCTGGGTTGCGCTTGAATACGCTGTCACGGTAGCCGAACGCGCATTCTTCCAGGGCAAAATCCCGCACCTCGCCGGTTTCCCGGTCGAGCGCGGTCAACCCAGCGAACACGTCCTTGATCTCGACGCCATAGGCACCCACGTTCTGCATTGGCGCCGCGCCAACGGTGCCGGGGATCAAGCTCAAGTTCTCAAGACCACTGAAACCCTTCGCCAACGTCGATTGCACGAAAGGATGCCAGGGCTCACCGGCCTCGGCCTCGACCACCACGCGACTGCCATCGTCCAGCAACACCCGCTGGCCGCGACTGGCCATGTGCAGCACCAGTGCGTCGATGTCGCGGGTCAGCAGCAGGTTACTGCCTCCCCCCAGAACGAACACCGGCACGTTACACTGCTGCGCCTCGGCCAACGCCGCGCGCACTTCGGCATCGCTGTGGGCCTGGACAAAATATCGTGCCTTCACGTCGATGCCGAAGGTGTTGTAGGCCTTGAGCGATACCTGCTCCTGCCAATGCGCCGTCATAACCGCCCCTTGATTTCCACGACCAGCTCGCGGCATGCCGCTTCGATCAGGTCCAGCACGCGCTCGAAACCTTCTGCCCCACCGTAGTAAGGGTCTGGCACTTCGTCGAGCTCAGCACCGTAGCGGCGCAGGAACAGGTCCAGCTCGCCTTTTGCCGTATGCGGACGTAGGGCGCGCAGGTGGCTGAGGTTGCTTTCATCCATGGCCAGAATCAGGTCGTACTCGGCGAAATGCGCCGCCTTCACCTGCTGCGCACGTTGCCGCGACAGGTCGTAGCCACGCGCCAGCGCCGCCTTGCTGGTGCGGCTGTCAGGGGCTTTGCCCACATGCCATTCAGCCGTGCCGGCCGAGGCCACGTGCACCTGGTCGGCCAGGCCAGCGGCCCGCAGTTGATGGCGTAGCACCCCTTCGGCGGTCGGCGAACGGCAGATGTTGCCCAGGCAGACGAACAGAACGCGCATCAGGCCTCCAGCAAGCGCCGGACGCGCTCCAGGTCTTCAGGGGTATCCACACCCACCGCTGGCGCTTCGATCGCATCTTCGACGTGAATACGCACGCCATGCCACAGGGCGCGCAGCTGTTCCAGTGCCTCGGTCTGCTCGAGCCAGCATGGGCCCCAGCTGACGAAGTCCTGGAGGAAGCCCACGCGGTAGGCATACATGCCAATATGGCGGCGGTAAGGCACGCTCTCGGGCAGTCGATCGCGGTCCTTGGCGAAAGCATCGCGAGCCCACGGCAGTGGCGCGCGGCTGAACGTGAGGGCCAGCCCGTTCTTGTCGCTGACCACCTTGACCGCGTTGGGATTGAACACCGCCTGCGGCTCGTGGATCGGCTCTGCCAGGGTGGCAATGCCCGCTTCCGGGTGGGCCGCCAGGTTAGCCGCCACCTGGTCGATGATCACCGGGGGAATCAGCGGCTCGTCGCCTTGCACGTTGACCACGATGGCATCGGCAGGCAGTCCCAGGTGGGCCGCCACTTCGGCCAGACGGTCGGTGCCGGACTCGTGGTCGGCACGGGTCATCAGCACTTCGGCGCCGAATGCCTGGCAGGCTTCGACGATACTGCTGTCGTCGGTGGCGATCACCACGCGGTTGGCACCGCTCTTGCGGGCCTGTTCCCAGACGTGCTGGATCATCGGCTTGCCGGCGATCGGCAACAGCGGTTTGCCCGGAAGGCGCGTGGAGCGCAGGCGGGCCGGAATGACCACGGTGAAGTTCAGGTTCATTTGTCCAGACGCTCGTCGTCGGTCAGGGTGCGAGCCTCGCTCTCCAGCATAACCGGGATGCCATCGCGGATCGGGTAGGCAAGGCCTGCACCCTTGCTGATCAGCTCGGTCTTGTCGGCGCTGAGCTTGAGCGGGCCCTTGGTGATCGGGCAGGCCAGGATGTCGAGCAGTTTGGTGTCCATGGAAAGCGTCCTTGAGGCCAGGTGGCCGTGTGTTGAATAAGGGCTCAGGGCTGGGGCAGCAAGCGCTGCAGCTGGCCGTCGAACCAGCCGACGAACGCTGGCGAGGGCTGCGCCTCGACGGTGAGGTACCACCAGTCATCCGCTGCGAAGGCCCGGCATTTGACCGCATCTTTCTCGGTCATGACCAGCGGCAACGGCGGGCTGAAGGCCAGGCTTTCAGCGCTGAACTGCGCGTGGTCAGCGAAAGGATGCGGCACCGGCTGCCAGTTTAGCCCTAGGAGGGTGTTGAAGAAACGTTGGGGGTTGCCGATGCCCGCCACGGCGTGCAGTGCCTGGCCGGCAGGGAAATGGTCCAGCGCACGACGCTCGCCACTGCGCAGGTTGACCAGCGCAGAGGGCTGCAGGCTGAAGGCGAAACCACCCTCGCGGTCAGCGCTGGCGCCGTTGAGCAGCACCGCATCGGCCGCCTGCAGGCGCTCGGCTGGCTCGCGCAAGGGCCCAGCCGGCAAGCAGCGGCCATTGCCCAGGCCACGGGCGGCGTCGATCAGCACCAGTTCCAGGTCGCGGGCAAGGCGGTAGTGCTGCATGCCGTCGTCGCACAGGATCAGGTCCAGTGGTTCGCTGGCCAGCAGCGCCTGCACGGCGCGGGAGCGGTCTGGGTCGATCATCAACGGCACGCCTGTGCGCTGGACGATCAGCAACGGCTCGTCGCCGGCCTGTTCGGCACTGTGCTCGGCGCTGACGCGCCACGGCAACTGCGGCGGCTTGGCGCCATAGCCACGGCTGACCACGCCGACCTTGAGCCCGCGCTGGCGGCAGTGGTCGATCAACCACAGAATCATCGGTGTCTTACCGGTACCGCCGACGGTGATGTTGCCCACCACGATGACCGGCACCGGCGCACGGTAGCTGGGGCTTTCGCCGCTGAGAAATCGCGCGCGCTTGCCCACCACCACACGCCGGTACAAGGCTTCGAGCGGGCGCAGCAGGGCCAGGGCCGGGTGCCCGGCATACCAGGCCGCGAGCAGACGGTCGGCGAAGGCCATCAAGGCGTCCCCTGGGCAGCCTCGACAGTGGTCATGCGCAGGTGGCTGAAACCGAGCTTACCGGCAGCATCCATCGCAGTGACCACGGCCTGGTGCGGGGTTTTGCCATCGGCGCTAATGGCCAGTGGCAACGTAGTGTCACCACCGGATTCGCGCTCGATGGCCTCGGTCAGGGTGGCCAGGTCGCTCTTGGGCAGCAGGTGGTTGTTCACCGAGTACACGCCATCGGCACTGATGGTGATTTCCACCAGTTTGTCCTGGTCGGCTGGTGGCTGCTCTGCACTGGCGGCCTCGGGCAGTTCGACCCGCAACTGGGTTTCGCGGGTGAAGGTGGTGGTGACGACGAAGAACAGCAGCAGCACGAACACCACGTCGATCAGCGACGCGAGGTTGATGTCGACGTTCTCCCGCTGGCGATTGCGCCGGAACTTCACGCCTTGCCTCCAGCCACTTCCACTTCGCGGTCGCCCTGGATCACTTCCACCAGCTTGATCGCTTCCTGCTCCATGCCGACCACCAGCTCATCGATGCGGCGCAGCAGGAAGCGATGGAAGAACACTGCCGGAATACCGACCATCAGGCCCGCAGCGGTGGTGACCAGGGCCTTGGAGATCCCCCCGGCCAACACGGCAGCATTGGCGGTCATCTGCGAGCCCATGAAGGCACTGAAGATGTCGATCATGCCCAACACGGTGCCCAGCAGGCCGAGCAGCGGAGCCATGGCGGCGATGGTGCCCAAGGTGCTGATGTAGCGCTCCAGTTCGTGGATGACGCGCGAGGCGGCTTCCTCGATGCACTCTTTCATGATTTCGCGGCCATGGCGGGAGTTGGCCAGGCCTGCGGCGAGGATTTCACCCAGCGGCGAGTCGGCGCGCAAGGCCTTGAGCTTGTCACTGGTAAGCTGTTTGTCCTTGATCCAGATCCACACCTGGCCCAACAGGTGCGGCGGAGTGACACGGCTGGCGCGCAGGGTCCACAGGCGCTCGACGACGATAGCCATGGCGGCGATGGAGCTCAGAATGATCGGCAGCATCATCCAACCGCCGGACTTGACCAATTCCCACACAGTAAACGCCCCTTCGGAAAAAGGCCGCCACTCTACCATAGGACCGGAGGGGGCTCATCTGCCGGAGGTCAGGGAATTGTGCCGACGGCACTGGCCCTATCGCCGCGAAGCCGGCTCCCACAGGCATCAGCGCGGTACCTGGCTGGATGGCGAGGGGGCTGCCGCACGCCAGAAACGCCGCTGCGCACGCAGGCCCTCTACCCCACCGCGATGCCCCAGGCGCAAGCGCAATGCCCCCTCCACCGCCGTATCATGAATCACCACGCCATGGCGCCGGTAGCGTTCGATCACCTGCGGGTGCGGATGGCCAAACCCATTGTTGCGCCCTCGCGAAATCAACACGCCACGCGGCTTGGTGGCCTTGATGAAAGCCTCGGTGGACGACGTGCGGCTACCGTGATGGGGCGATTGCAACCAGTCGATGTCGGGCTGCTCGCTGGCGGCCAGCCAGGCACGCTCGGCACCCGCCTCCATGTCACCCGCCAAAAGCAGCCGCTCGCCTTGCGCCTCGACCAGTAGCACGCAAGAGCGGTCATTGCTGCCTTGCGCCTCGGGCCATCGCCACAGCGAAAAGCGCACGCCATCCCATTCCCAGCGCTCATCGCTGACGCAGGGCTGCGCTCCAGACAGCGCCTGTGCCTCTCCCGCCAGCAGGCGCCCGATGGGCAACCCGCGCGCCACAGCCTGCGCGCCACCGGCGTGGTCGGCATGGGCATGGCTGATCAGCATCATGTCCAGGCGGCTCACCCCCAGCTTGCGCAGGGTCGGCAGCACCACCCATTCACCCAGGTCACTGTCACCGCGTGCTGGCCCTGCATCGTACAGAAGGCTGTGGGTTCGGGTTCGCAGCAGTACCGCCAACCCTTGGCCGACATCCAATTGCCAGACCTCCACCTGCCCCTGCGACACCTGCTCTGGCGGTACCCACAAGGCCAGCAGCATCACCCCACCCAAGCCACGCAGTGGCACGCCTCTGGGCAACAACACCAGCAGTGCCCCGCCCGCCACCAACAGCCATGCCCACAGGGGCAATGCAGCGGGCATCCAGGCAGAACGCCAACCCGCCACCTTGCCCAAAAGCCAGAAGAGCAGCTCCAACAAGCCACCCGCCAGCCACAGCAAGCCCTCGCCCACACTGCCCAATGGCAGCAGCAGCGTGCCGAGCAACGCCAGCGGCAACACCGTCAGGCTGATCAAGGGCACTGCAAAGAGGTTGGCCAGGGGCGCACTCAGGCTGACCGGCAGCCCTGTGGCGAGCAACACTGGCAGCAGGCCAATGGCGATTACCCACTGCGCACGGGTCCAGGCTTGCCAGGGTCGCCAGCCACCCAGACGTGCGCTGAAGCAGTAAATGAGTACGGCCACCGCGGCGAAAGACAACCAGAACCCGGGCAACAACGCAGCCAATGGCTCGAACAACAGCACCGCGATGAGCGCCAACAGCAAGGGTATCCCGGAACCGATGTGGCGGAAGCGCAGGCGCCAGGCCAGTACCACGGCCAACATCAAGCAGGCTCGCTGCACCGGCACGCCCCACCCCGCCAGCCCGCCATACCCCAGCGCCGCCGCCATGGCCAGGCCACAGGCCCACGGCAGCCAAGGCTGGCGATGAGGCCAGAGCCCCCAGCGCGCCAGCCCGGCGACCAACCCGTACAGCAGGCCGGCCACCAGACCGATGTGTTGCCCGGAGATGACCAGCAAGTGCACCGTGCCCGTGGCCTGCAGGGTTTGCCAATCGTCCCGGGCCAATGCCGCTCCATCGCCCAACACCAAGGCAACCAGCGCGGCTTCACGGCCCTGTGCCTGGACCGCGAGCAGCCGCTGACGCAGTTGGTCGCGCCAACTGCCCGCTACGGACGACAGCTTCTCGCCGGCCTTGACCGTGCCGGTTGCGCCGATCCGTCGGGCCAACAGGCTTGCCTCGCGGTCCGGACCATGGGGGTTGAGCAAGCCTGTCGGGCGCTGCAAGGTGACGGCCAGACGCCAGTGTTCGCCCGCGCGCAGCGGCGGACCGTCGAACCAGCTCAGTTGCAGACGGGTCGGTAACTCGGCTCGGCGCGAGAGTGGCTGCGACAACTCAAAACGCACGCCTTGCGCGGTGCGAGTCGGCAACCCGACCACCCTGCCCTCCAGCCATAACGTACGGCCATCGAGCTGCGGCGCCAACCGATCATCCAGGGCCTGCTGGGCCGACCAGCAGGCCCAGCACACGCCCAGCAGAAAACAGGCGACCGACCACCACCGAACACACAGGCAGCCCAAGCCACAGCACAGAAGCAGCAAAAGCCAGCCGACCGACGGCAAGGCCGGCAGAAACCCCAGGCACAACAGCCCAATGGCGAGCGCAAGCATCCCTTTGCGCATGAGATAGAGCTCCAGAAGCGAAAATACCTTCTGAGGCATAGACGAATTGGCGCCTGAGCTTGCTCAACAATTGTCACAAACTCTGAACGAGGCTGAGATGGAATCAGGGCATACTGCCTTCATCAACGCCCCGGGAGCCTACATGCCGCGCCGACTTTTCAAACGCTACATGCCGGACCCGACCAGCATTCGGGAACACAAGTCCTTACGCTTTTTCGGCAAGCTGCTGCATGACCCGAACCTCTGGCACCTGAACCGCCACTCGGTGGCGCGGGCCATGGGGGTTGGCCTGTTCGCGGCGCTCATTCCCATTCCCATGCAAATGCTGCTGGCAGCCAGCCTGGCCATTCCGGTGCGCGGCAACCTGCCCATCGCGGTCAGCCTGGTGTGGCTGACCAACCCGCTGACCATGCCGCCGGTGTTCTTCGTCACCTACATGACCGGTGCCTGGTTGCTGCAGACACCGGCACGCACGCTGCCCGACGACCTGACCTTCGAATGGATCACCGACCAGCTGTCGACCCTCTGGCAGCCCTTCCTGCTGGGTTCGGTGGTATGCGGAATCGTCCTCGGCATCCTTGCCTACTTCACCACCATGGCCTACTGGCGCTGGTGGGTGGGCCGGCAGTGGCGCCGCCGCCAATGCCGGTGCAAGGCCTCAGGCGCGCATGCCGCGGCCGCTGACCAGCAGGCGAACGCACACCACGTAGAGCACTGCGGTGGCGACCAGCATGAAGGTGATCGCCGTGCCAATGCTGATGTCCGACACCCCTAGGATGCCGTAGCGGAACGAGTTGACCATGTGCAGCACCGGGTTGGCCAGCGACACGGTCTGCCAGAACGGCGGCAGCAGGTTGATGGAGTAGAACACCCCACCCAGGTAGGTCAGCGGCGTCAGCACGAAGGTCGGGATGATCGAGATATCGTCGAAGTTGCGCGCAAACACCGCATTGACGAAGCCCAGCAGCGAGAAGATGGTCGCGGTCAGCACCACCACCACCACCGTCACCCCCAAGTGATGGACCTGCAAATGGGTGAAGAACAACGACAGGATGGTCACGATCACACCCACTGCCAGGCCCCGCAGCACGCCACCCAGCACGTAGCCGACCAGAATGGTGTGCGGCGAAACCGGCGACACCATCAGCTCTTCGATGGAACGCTGGAACTTGCTGCCGAAGAAGCTCGACACCACGTTGCCGTAGGAGTTGGTGATCACCGACATCATGATCAGGCCCGGGACGATGTACTCCATGTAGGTGAACCCGCCCATGTCGCCGATCTGCCGGCCGATCAGGTTACCGAAGATGACGAAGTACAGGACCATGGTGATCGCAGGCGGCAGCAGGGTCTGCGGCCAGATGCGCAGGAAGCGCCGTACTTCGCGGTAGACGATGGTGTTCAGGGCGACCCAGTTGGTGCGCAGTTCCACACTCATACGGCCACCTTCGACAGGTTCTTTTCCACCAGGGACACGAACAGCTCCTCGAGTCGGTTGGTCTTGTTGCGCAGGCTCTGCACCTCGATGTTCTGCAGCGCCAGCTGGCCGAACAGCGCGGTGATGCCAATATCCTTGTCCACCTGCACCTCCAGGGTGTGCGGGGTCAGCAAGCGGCAGGGGTATCCTTGCAATGTCGGTGCGCTGGCCAGGTCTTGCTTGAGGTCCAGCACGAAGGTCTCGACGTGCAGCTTGCCCAGTAGCTGGCGCATGCTGGTGTTCTCGACGATGGTGCCGTGGTCGATGATGCCGATGTTGCGGCACAGCTGCTCGGCTTCTTCGAGGTAGTGAGTGGTCAGGATGATGGTGATGCCCTTCTGGTTGAGCTCGGTGAGGAAGCTCCACATCGAGCGGCGCAGCTCAATGTCCACACCTGCGGTCGGCTCGTCGAGAATCAGCAGACGCGGCTCATGGATCAACGCGCGGGCGATCATCAGACGGCGCTTCATGCCGCCGGACAGCGAACGCGACTGCACGTCACGCTTGTCCCACAACCCCAGTTGGGTCAGGTACTTTTCGGCGCGCTCCTTGGCCACCTTGGGCGGGATGCCGTAGTAACCGGCCTGGGTCACGACAATGTCGAAGGTCTTTTCGAACTGGTTGAAGTTAAATTCCTGGGGGACCACGCCCAGGCAGCGCTTGAGTGCCGCTGGCTCGCGGTCCAGGTCATGGCCGAACACGCTCACCGTGCCGCTGGTCTTGTTGACCAGGGTCGAGAGGATGCCGATGGTGGTGGACTTGCCAGCACCGTTGGGGCCAAGCAAGGCGAAGAAGTCACCTTCGGCGACGTCAAGGTCGATGCCCTTGAGGGCCTGGAAGCCGTTGCCGTAGGTCTTGGTCAGCTGTCGGATGGACAGGGCGGAACTCATAGCGGGTCACGTACCGAGTGAAAAGGTCAGGACACGCCAGGGCAGGTCACTGGCGCAGTGAGTGCGGCCATGGTGCAAGGCCTGGCCGCACAAGTACAGTCATGTCTATTGATAGTGACTATCGAAGCGGCATCAAGTCAGCGCAGTCATCACCGCTGCCTGGTAGGCGGGCCGCTGTTTCAGGCGCGCGTACCAAGCCTCCAGATGGCGCATTTCCGGGCGCTCGATAGGCATTTCGAACCAGGCATAGATGAAGCAACCCAGTGGGATGTCGCCCATGCCGATCTGGTCACCGGACAGGTATGGCTGGTGGGCCAGGGTCTGGTCGGCGATCGACAGCAGTTCGGCACATTGCTTGAGCGCCGCATTGATCGCCACCCAGTCGCGCTGGTCTTCGGGGGTGCGAAGCAGGCCCCAGAACAATGGGCGGAACGGGCCGGCGAAGGATGAGGTGGTCCAGTCCATCCATTTGTCCGCCAGGGCGCGCTGGCGCGGGTCGTCCAGGTACCAGCCCTGCTCTGCACCGTATTCTGCGCACAGGTAGCGGACGATGGCGTTGGATTCCCACAGGGTCAGGTCGCCGTCTTCGAGCAGGGGCACCAGGCCATTGGGGTTGCGAGCCCGGTAGTGCGGCTCGTTGACCACGCCGAAGGCACCGCCGGCATCGATGGACTCGAAATCAAGGCCCAGCTCATGGGCGATCCACAGCGCCTTGCGCACATTGCTCGAATTCTTGCGGCCCCAGATCTTCAGCATGGCAACGTCCTTATGAATGCGGGAGGGGCACAGTCTACTCCAGACCTTCGCCGCCTGTACCGGCCCTTTTGCGGGTAAACCCGCTCCTACAGGATCGCCCCAACCTTCAGGCCATCGATATTCCTCTAGGAGCGGGTTTACCCGCGAAAGAGCCGGCACAGGCAAACAAACAACTGAAACTCCCACCGCCACACCCTGTCACTGTTGTGAACCTGTCGTTCACAGCGATGCGTCTAAGCTATCTGGGACGGCTCAAGCCCCTGGTTCCAAGGAGGACCGATTATGTTGCTGTTGTGGTTGGTGGTGCTGGTGATCGGCGCAGCGTACCTCACGCATCGGCGCTTGGCGCCCTTGCAGATTCTCGGCACCATGGCGGCCTATGTGCTGCTGATGAGCATTTTCAGCAGCGCACCTGGCTGGCTGCTGGCGCTACTGTGGATCGTGCTGGCCCTGAAGACTGCCCTGGTTGCACTGCCGGAATGGCGGCGCAAGGTATTCACCGGCCCGGTGTTCAAATGGTTCAAACGGACCCTGCCGCCGATGTCGCAGACCGAACGCGAAGCCATCGAAGCCGGCACCGTCTGGTGGGACGGCGAACTGTTCAGCGGCCGCCCCGACTGGGGCACCCTGCTTGCCTACCCAGCGCCCAGGTTGACCGAAGAAGAACAGGCATTCATCGATGGCCCTACCGAAACGCTTTGCGCCATGGTCAGCGACTGGCAGATCGGTCAGGACATGGACCTGCCGCCCCAAGCCTGGCAGTACATCAAGGAACAGGGCTTCTTCGCCCTGATCATCCCCAAGGAATACGGCGGCAAAGGCTTCTCGGCCTACGCCCACTCGCAGGTAGCCATGAAGCTCGCCACCCGCAGCGGCGACCTGGCCTCGACGGTGATGGTGCCCAACTCGCTGGGCCCCGCCGAACTGCTGCTGCATTACGGCACCGACGAACAACGCAACCACTACCTGCCGCGCCTGGCGCGCGGCGATGAGATCCCATGCTTCGCCCTCACCGGCCCGCTGGCCGGCTCCGATGCCGGCGCGATGCCCGACACCGGCATCATCTGCAAAGGCCAGTGGAACGGCGAAGAAGTGCTCGGCCTGCGCCTGAACTGGGAGAAGCGCTACATCACCCTCGGCCCCGTCGCGACGTTGCTTGGGCTGGCATTCAAGGCCTATGACCCGGACCATCTATTGGGTGAAGAGACAGCACTGGGCATCAGCCTGGCCCTGATCCCCACCGACACCGCTGGGGTCGAAATCGGCAGACGCCACCTGCCTCTGGGCGCTGCCTTCATGAACGGCCCCAATAGCGGCAAGGATGTGTTCGTACCGCTGGACTTCCTGATCGGCGGCCAGGCCATGCTCGGCAAGGGCTGGATGATGCTGATGAACTGCCTGTCGGTGGGCCGCTCGATCTCGCTGCCGGCCGTTGGCACCGGTGCGGCCAAGTACACCAGCCTGGTCACCGGCCAGTACGCCAACATTCGCGAACAGTTCAACGTGCCATTGGCAGCCTTCGAGGGCATTCAGGCGTCGCTGGCGCGCATTGGCGGCAACGCCTGGCTGATGGACAGTGCCCGACTGCTGACAGCAAAGGCCGTGGACCTGGGGGAAAAACCCTCGGTGCTGTCGGCGATCCTCAAGTACCACCTGACCGAGCGTGGCCGCGAATGCATCCAGCACGCCATGGACGTGCACGGTGGCAAGGGCATCATCATGGGGCCGAACAATTACCTGGGCCGCAACTGGCAAGGGGCGCCGATCTTCATCACCGTCGAAGGCGCCAACATCCTTTCGCGCAACCTGATGATCTTCGGTCAGGGCGCCATTCGCTGCCACCCGTTCGTGCTCAAGGAGATGGCCCTGGCCGGCCGGGAAGACAGTGACCAGGCACTGAAGGAATTCGACGACCTGATGATGAAACACATCCTGTTCGCCGCCGGCAACGCCGCCAGTACGCTGATATTCGGGCTGGGGCTAGGGCGCCTGGAGAAAGTACCGGGCGATACGTTGAGCCAGGGCTACTTCCGCGCCCTCAATCGCCAGGCTGCCGCCTTTGCTCTACTGGCGGACCTGTCGATGATGCTGCTTGGCGGTGCGCTCAAGCGCCGCGAACGCCTGAGTGCACGCCTGGGCGATGTGCTGAGCTACCTGTATCTGTCCAGCGCCGCACTCAAGCGCTACCACGACCTGGGTTCGCCAGGACACATGCAGCCCTTGCTGCGCTGGGCCATGGAAGAAAGCCTGGGCCAGGCCGAGGAAGCCCTGGATCAGTTGCTCGACAACTTCCCTAACCGGTTTGTCGGCTGCGCGCTGCGCGTGCTGGTGTTCCCGTTCGGCCGCCGTCATACAGGGCCGAGCGATGAATTGGATGCCGAAGTGGCGGCACTGATCGGGCGCAGCAAAGGCGACCCGGCGCTGGAAGCGTTGTTGGCCGGCTGCTTCCGACCACACGCCAAAGACGACCCTGTGGCAGCACTGCAGCGGGCCTGTGATCTACTTGATGAAGTAGGGCCATTGCGCAAGGTGCTGCATCAGGCAATCAAGGAGGGCAAGGTGCAAACGGCGCTCGGTCAATCGGTGATCGACGCGGCAGTCGAATGCGGCGTGCTTCAACCCGGCTCGGCACAACGGCTGCGCGAAGCAGAGCAAGCCTGCCGCGCAGTGATTGATGTGGACGCTTTCGACAAGGGGCAGTTGCTACCGCAAGCGGGTAAGGTGCGCTAGGCGATAACCCCATTCAGGTGCCAGGGCGGCGCTTGGCCAAGAGGCAGCGTCATCCGCGTGCCTCCCCGGCACGCCCCCGCACCTTGCAATCACCGATACTCATATGCCGGGGTGAGATCCGTTCAGGCGCTGGGCGGCGAGCTGGAAAGTCTGACGTAACAATCGATTTGATGGTCCGCCAGGACATCAGCCTGACGGGAAGGTCCGGCCTTTTTTGCAATCACCTCCACACCTAGCGCCTCACTGATGAAATCGCCAACGGCATAGGTGTTCAAGAGATAGCTGTATTCGGTACGGTTAAGCGACGCGGGTCTGTGAGTGGTACGCAGTGTAATGGAGGATAGGACAGTCCAGTCGTCTGGGGCTGGTCTGTAGACCAACTTGATGGTCGTGGCAGAAGGGATGTCACTCATCTCGATTTTGCTGTGGTTGGCGACAATTGTCTTGCTGACGCTTTCGCCGCTTCCTTCTGCCGGCAAGTTGAGTCCAACGCTATCGTTGCTGCCATTCCAGAAGATGATAGAACCGCTCTGCTTTAGGGTGTTGTCGTTTGCCATGGTGCTGATCTCGCGCAGAAAAATGTATGCCCTCGACACCGGCCATCACCTGTTGAAGGACCGCATCGTTGACTCAGGCTTGAATCTAAATCAGCGGCGACAGGCACGCACCTGGCAGAAATGATAGGTCGGCACACATCATGGGCAGACAGGCGGCTGGTCCGGCGGACGTTCCACAATAGACCCACAACCGGCGTATACTTCTGCCTTGTTTGAATTACCCTCAAGGATCACACGATGGCCAACCCCCACCTGGAATACCACCTGCAACTGCTGCATCACCTGCGCACCATCTTGGTGGCACTGGGTGAGGCCGAGCAGGTACCGGAGGAAAGCCACGGCCTGTTCCTCGAACGCTTCGACGAACTGCTGACCCTGCTGCCGACAGACCCGTTGCAAAGCCAGTACCTGGGCCAGGACCTGATCTGCCAGGTGATCCAGCGCTACCCGCAAATTGCTCACTTGGTTCCGCGCGACCTGTTGTGGTTCTTCGGCGGCGACTGCCTGCACTTCATGCCTGACCCAGAGCTGGAGCTTTACCAACAGCTGGAAGAACGCCGTTACGAGGCTGAACAGAACGGCGAAGCCTTTGACTGGAACCAGCATAAGCAGTTGCTGAGCCAAGCTGGCGGGAACCTCCAACACTGAGTCTGTGCATCTAGCCACGTCGACCGACCGGCGTGGTTCGCTGCGCCGTCCCGGTTTTTGTCCATCGCTCCTGCATCCATTGTTGAATTGCCCTACAGCCTCGGCCCGCCTCGCCTGAATATCCTGCCGACCGAACATTCAGATGCATGTTCGAACGCCTCCCAACACCAGGATATAAACAATGAAACGGACCCTTATCGCTCTCGCCATGAGCCTGGCGAGCACTGCAGCATTTGCAAACACTGGCAATATCAACTTCCACGGCACCATCACCCCAGGCGGTACCTGCCCTATCGAAGTGGTCGAACCGGGCACTGGCGGTGGTCTGCCTCGCGTCGTGATCGGTAGCTATCACCCAAGTTTCTTCGACAAGGTCGGCAAGCAAACACGCCCTATTCCGTTCGCCCTGCGCCTTACCCCTGGTACTTGCACCATCGCCGCTGGCGAACAGGGCTATGTCACCTTCTCGGCGATCTACGGCCCCGAAGGCACCGACCTCTACGCACTGCGCCCAGGCGGCACCAGCGGGCTGGCACTGGCCATTCAGGACAAGAGCCTGACCAACCTGGCCCCGGACAAGGAATCGGTCGCCTACCTACTCGATGTTGCAAAACCCACCGACATGCTGTTCTACGCCATGTATCAGTCCACCGCAGCTACCGTAACTGAAGGCGACGCGGCGTCGGAAGTCACCTTCCTCGTGGACATCAAGTAATCCGTTGCACTCCAGGCGCGTCCGCGAATGCACCTGGAGTCCCCTGCGAAATGCAGCAGAGAGACATGCCCATGCCCCGCCCCAACTCCTTTGCCTCCAGGCTTGCCATGGCAATCGGCACCTGCTTTGCCTTGCTCGTCCAAGCCAGCGCCCACGCTGCCCTGACCATCAGCTCTACCCGAGTGATCCAGCCCAGCGACCGTCAAAGCACCAGCATCGTGGTCGCCAACCCCAGCCAACGCCCTTACGCGGCCCAGGCCTGGATCAATACCGAGGCCGACGACAGCACCACCGCAGTACCCCTGATCGCTTCACCTGCCCTGTTCCGCATCGATCCGACCGGCGAACAGACGGTTCAGCTCAACCGCCTGCCCAATGATCTGCCCAACGACCGTGAGTCGGTGTTCTACTTCAATCTGCAGGAAATTCCGCAGGCAGACGATAAGCCGAGCAATAGCCTGACCATCGCCCTGCGGACCCGCATCAAGGTCTTCTACCGCCCCACCCAACTCAAGGGCCGTCCACAAGACTACCTGCAAAGCCTGGCCTGGTCGGTGCAAACGCTGGACGGCAAGCCTCACCTGGTGGTCGACAACCCATCTCCGTACTACTTCACCTTCAACCAGCTCACCTTGCACAGCGCCAAGGGCAGCGAAAAAATCGATGCCAGGAAGATGGCTATCCCCATGGGCAGACAAACCTACCCACTCAAAGCTGCAACCGTGCAGGACGGCCTGAAGGTCCAGTTCACAACCATCAATGACTACGGCGGCCTCACGCCCGAATTGTCGCGCCCAGTGGGGCGCCTGTGAATGCACTCAAGGGATCAGCTTGGGGCTGTAGAGTGGGAAGTCGACCCATGTGGTACCGCCGTCAAAACTGACCTGGACATGGAAGGTGAACGCCTCGCCTCTGCGCAGCGTTTCAAGATAGGCCCTGGGCAGGGTCACTTCCTTGTTCGCGCCAATGCCCTGCCTTACTTGCGCCTGCGTGACTGCATGGGCGGTCAGGACATTGTAGGGGCGCGCATCCGCCCCACTCTGAAGCACCCCGGTCACCGTGATGTTGACCCGCTGCCCTACGGCAATCCCCCTCCATGTCCCCAGGCTGACAGGCACCTGCTGTGGCGCTGAGCCGAGGCTGAAGCCGCTGGAATTGGCCCCTTCGAGCGCGACTCTGGGCAATCCCCCCGTAGCAAATTCGATCACTTTCAGGCTGCATGGCACACTTGCGAAATCTTGTTTTCCATCGTTCACCACATATCTGACTTCCAGCGTGCGCTTGCTGTACGCCAATACATTAGGCTCTGGAATCAAAAACCGGTCATTCGTTCCCGGTTGCGGCTCGGACGAGGTGTAGTAACCATGGTCACCCGGCGCCCCCCACTGCACGGTGATCCGCTCGTCCGGATAGATCACCGCATCTGCCGGTACGATGACCACCAACGGGTCGGCATAATCATCCAACCTCATGGAAAGGTCGCCCTCGGCACCAACGGCCTGGGGTACCTCGATCCACGGCAGGCTTCTGGGAATGGGCGTGGCATCCACCTCCAGCACTGCCGGCCTGGAGCGCACACTGAGGTTACCCGCACGGTCGCGAATCTGGTAATGAACATAGCGCTGCCCATCGCCGCGGGCCCTGACATCATCCCCTGGTATCGACAGGTAAATCGTCTTGTCAAGGTCTTGCCTGGTGACAATGCGCTCACTTAGCCGATCATTGGCGAACGGCTGATCATCCCAATACAAGGTGATGACATCACCCACAGCGGGCGCATCGTAAGGGGGCAACTCAGCAAGTACAACATCCTCGTGCTGCTCCAGATAGCGCGCCGTTAACCCTTCGCGCAGGACCGCCTCATCGAAAAGCAGAAGTCCCTCAGCACTGCCGAGCACTGGCGGCACTTTGTCTATCGTCACTATCAACACTTGGGAAGGTGTAATGACACTATTGAAACCCTGCACCTCGTACGATACTTCTGCCCGGCCATGCTGCAGTACGGAAACCGGGGCCTCAACGAACAGGTCCGCTTCGGCAATCGGAGCCTCCCATCGCTTTTCATCAACCAGCGCATCGTTCCAGTACAGCCGAAGCATTTCCGGGGTGGCCGGTGTCGGGTTGGAGATCGGCCACATGGGCACTGTAATCTTCAAGGGCTGACCCAGGATTGAAAGCGGCAGCAGGTTTGGCTCGCCGTCAGGAATATCCTCCAACGCATCTGGCGCGTCTGGCGGGGCAAGCAACTTGGTCTGGAAAAAGCCAGGCCATAGTGCGCTCAGCCAACCCAGCGCCCGCTTTAGAATCATGCGCATTACACCACCCTCTTTTTGCCAGCCACAAAAAAGGAAGGCCCAGGCCTTCCTTCGTCTTGATACTTACCAGCTGTAATGGAGCCCTACATTCGCCCCCCACGGCTGTTCGATCTTCTCCCCGTTGGAGTAGTCGAAGTCGGCATGCAGCTGCATGCGATCATTCAGATTGATGGCGACGCCCATTCCCAGTTCTGCCCGTGACCCTGACAAGTCGTTGTCGAACCGATGGTCATTCACCTTCACTTCATTGTTGCGAATGAACTCATGCACGTAGGCAAGCCGTACATAAGGCTGTCACTGGAACAGGAAGACACATTCGAAGGCCTCGGTAAAGAACGCAAACTACTGAACAGCAAGCATCGCCGCTACCTGGACAAAATGGACACGCCGTTCCTGCATGGGCGACTCGATCAACAATCGCTGACGATCAACGACAAGACAACCACCAGCGAGTGGAAGTACGAAAAGGTCACGGGCGTGCGACACAAGAAGGCCAGCAGGCAGCAGACTTCGACTATGACGGTGAGAGCTCGGAAATTATCCATGCCAACAACGCGTTGGGTAAACGCCGATATGTATACAACGACCAGGGCGACCTTAGCGAAGAGCACTTGACCGACACTGACGGCACGTCGTACAGCGCCACTTACCAGCACTCCTGGCAAGGGCTGCCCACGCGACGCAAGCACAGCGATGGCCAGGCCTGTGACTACGCCTATGATGAGTTGGGCCGGCTGAAAACGGTGACACAGGGCAAACTCCAGTCGACGCTGAGCTACTCCAAAGACACCGGGCTGCTGGAAAGCACAGAGACGCGCGACACGACCAACCCCGACCTGAAAAAACAGCCCGTCACCCTGTGCACCCTGCACTACGACACCCTGGGCAGGGAGACCCGCCGCACGTTGAGCGCCGGCACCCACGTGCGCACGTTGGTGCAAGTGTGGCTGGACAACGACATGCTGCATTCGCGAACACTTTGGCAAGGCGAGCAAAAGCTGCGTGAGGAGATGTTCGAGTATGACGACCTCGGCCGCCTGATCAGGTACGATTGCCCCGTCGAAACCGCCGGCGGCCAGCAGATAACAACCCAACTGTTCAGGTTCGACGCGGTAGACAACATCGAGCGTTGCCGCACAACGTTCAACAACGGAGACCGGGACGACGCGAACTTTACCTACTCATCTCAAGACAGGTTCCGGTTACAGAAGGTCACCCATACCCTGCCTCCTGAAGGGTGCCCGGCAGAACAGTCGTTCCAATACGATGAGTTGGGCAACATGCTCAATGATGAATGCGGCAATGCCCTGTACTACGACAGCCTCGGTCGCCTGCACCGGGTGCAGGATGCCAACAACAAGGTAGCGGCACAGTACGGCTACGACGGGCATGATCAGTTGCTTTACTCGGGCACCGATGAGCGCAAGTCGCAGCGGCGCTATCAGGGGCATACCCTGGACAGCATTCTGGAAGACGGCCTGCTCACAGAGTACTTGTATGCCGGCGGCCAAGCCCAGGGCCAGCAGCAAGCAGGCAGCGCCATATTGCTGCTGACCGACCATGCAGGCAGCGTGAACACCGAGCACGATGCAGACGGCACGCGCCATGCCCACTATGCCCCCTATGGTGAGCAACTGCCTGAGGATACTGAAAAGCAAATGCGCAGCCTGCTGGCCTTCAACGGCGAGGCGCGCGAGCGTGCTTTTGGCTGGTATCTGCTGGGCAGCGGCTACCGGGCCTACAACCCGGTCTTGATGCGCTTCCACAGCCCTGATTCGCTGCCGCCCGAAGAGGCCGGCATCAACCCGTACGTCTACGCCCTGGGCAACCCCGTTTACTGGCAAGACCCGAGCGGCCACCGCAACGTGCCCGTAACCCGCGGCCGCGAGGCACCACTGGAACGCATCGAAGAGGAAAAGCCCAAGGTGCCTTGGTATGCCTGGATTGGCGTGGCTGCCGCCGCCGCCATTTTCGTGGCATCGGCGATAGCAATGCCATGGACGGCACCGGCCATCATCGGCGTGACCACCAGTTATGTCGTCGGCGTGATCGGTGTGGCAGCCAACGGCATCGCCTTGGTCATGCAAGGGGTGGCGACGGCGATGACTTACAGCAACCCGGAAGTGTCGAGCCTGCTGCAGAACTTTGCGATCGTGTTTTCCGTCATCGGTATGTTCGCGTCAGGGTATGGGGCTGCGGCGACGAGAGGGGCGTTGAGGGCATTCAACTCGGGGGCGAATTCAACGCAGGCGGCGGCGCCTGTAATGACGGCGAATGCAGGTGGGAAGACAATAGTTCAGAACATTACGAACAATTATACAACTCACATTTCCTACTCGAGTAGATCATCAAGAGGTATTATTCAGCGACCTCGCGCGAGTTTACGGTCATTGACCGAACGCCCTTCGTCAGCTCCGGGACCAAGCTCGGCATCTACGCCTGCCCCTGCCGCAAGCAGCAATGCTACCGGGTCTGCACAAGCGACCCGCTCCGTAGCCGCTCCACAAAACGGAGGTATGGCACTACCAATGCAAAACGGTGCACCGGCGGCGCCGAATGGCAACCAATGGGGAGTTTTCATTGTTGGCAAATACAAAGGCGGGGTATTTAAACCCAGTAGTCTTAGGGGCGGCAGGATAGACTCGTCACGGGTGGCCCCGCCAACGCTGCCCGGGTACTGGTGACCACACCGACCCTGCACAACCCCACGGCGCCTGCATGGACGACGCGCGCCGCCAGTCAATCTCGAAGCCCGCTGCCGAAAGGTGGCGGGCAAGATCCCGAAGGCCTCCCAACACTTACTTCGTCGAATCATCCCCTTCCAGCTACTGGCTTTTCCTACATTTCAAACCTCCCCCTCCCACCTACCCTGTCCCCGCCTGAAAACCGTGACCCGGCAGCACCACCTGCCTTCACCCCTCATTTCCAGCTTCAGGCGCCCACCACGAGCCCACCTGAGCATCGTCCGTAGGCGCCGCCCAGGACACGCTCATGCTCCAGCTCGAATGGCGCAGGCTATTGCCGTTGCGCCCGCGCTTCGCCCCGCTGCCGCCCCTGCTCGGCGGCTGCCTGGCGTTGGCCCTCGCCCCCGCCGCCTTGGCAGACCAAGCCGGCATTGCCTTCCTACCCGGTTTCATGCGCCAGCCCCCCGGCCAGTCTTCCGAGGCCGGTGCCCTGGCGCTGCAAAACCTGGCCGCGCAGGCACACCTGCCGCCAGGACGCTACCGGGTGCGGGTCTCGCTCAACCTCAGCCCTCAGCCCGAGCAAGACATCAACTTCTTCGAGGCCCGAAATGGTAAAGGGCTGCAGCCCTGCCTGACGGCCGAGGTTTTACGCACCCTCGACCTGCGCGAACAGGCCCTGGAAACGCCACTGCCAGACGACGACAGCTGCGTGAACCTGATGCAACTGGTGCCGCACGCCAGCGTCATGTTCGACCCTGCGCAGTTGCACTTGTCCCTGTCGATCCCGCAAATCGCCCTGCGCCAGGACCGTTCAGGCAGCGTCCCCGAGGCCAGATGGAGCGACGGCATCAACGCCGCCTTCATCAGCTACCAGGCCTCGGCCCAGCACAGCAGCCAACACGGCGGCGGCAACCGCAGCAGCCAGGACCTGTACCTCAACAGCGGCCTCAACCTGGGTGCCTGGCGGCTACGCAGCAAGCAGGCGCTGCGCGAGGAGGCCAACGGGGCGCGCCGCTGGACCCGCAGCGACACCTACGCACAGCGCGACCTGCCAGGCCTACAGGCCAACTTCACCCTGGGTGAAACCTTCACCAACAGCGACATGTTCCGCAGCGTACGCTTTACCGGCGCACAGGTGGCCTCGGACATCGGCATGCTGCCCGACGCGATGCAGCATTACGCCCCGGTGATCCGCGGGGTGGCCCAGAGCCGCGCCAAGGTCGAGATCCTGCACAACGGCTACCCCATCTACTCCAGCTACGTGGCCCCCGGGCCCTATGCCATCGATGACCTCAGCGTGGGCTCCGGCCACGGCGAGCTGGAAGTGGTGATCACCGAGGCTGACGGCCAGGTGCGTCGCTTTACCCAACCCTATTCGAGCATGGGCAGCCTGCTGCGCGAAGGCGTATGGCGCTACAGCGCGACCGTGGGCCGTTACGACGGCGCCGAGCAGCTTGACGACCCACTGTTCTGGCAAGCCACCCTGGCCCGTGGCGGGGCCTGGGATACCACCCTCTACGGCGGCCTGCTTTCCAGTGAGTACTACAACGCCAGTGTGCTGGGCATGGCCCGCGACGTCGGCCATCTGGGCGCGCTATCGTTCGATGTCACCCGTTCCTCCAGCGACCTGGGCAACACCCTGGGTGAGACCCAGGGCCACAGTTTTGCCTTGCGCTATGGCAAAAGCTTCCAAACCCGCACCAACCTGCGCTTTGCCGGTTATCGCTACTCGACCCAGGGCTACCGCGACTTCGACGAAGCCGTGCAGCAACGCAGCAATGCCAGCCGCTACCTGGGCAACCGCCGCAGCCGCCTGGAAGCATCGGTGTACCAGCGCGTGAGCGAACGCAGCGCGCTAAACCTGACCTTTTCCCAGGACACCTACTGGCAAACCAGCCTCCAGCGCCGCCAGTACCAACTGCAATACACCACCCGCGTGGGCAAGGTCGCGATCAACCTGTTTGCCTCCCAGGCGCTGGACTCGAAAAACGACGATAGCCGCCTGTTCGGCTTGAGCTTGAGCGTGCCGCTAGACTTCGGCCGGCAGCAACAGGCCAGCTTCGACCTGCGCAACGACAATGGCCGCGCCAGCGAACGCGCCAGCCTGAGCGGCGGCTTGCTGGACAACCAGCTGACCTACAGCACCTCGCTGACCAACGACAGTCAAGGTCGCAGTAGTGGCGGGCTGTCCATCAACTATCAGGGCAGCCAGGCCAGTGTCGGCATGGGCTACAACGAAGGCAACGATTACCGCAGCATGTCGGTGAACGCCAGCGGTGCCGTCATGCTGCATGGAGACGGCGTGGCATTTGGCAGCCACTTGGGAGAAACCATGGCCCTGGTGCATGTGCCCGACGTGCCAGGTGTCGGCGTGCAGAATACACCCTCGGCGAGCACCAATTCCCATGGCTACGCGCTAGTGCCGTACCTGCGCCCCTATCGGCTCAATGCATTGGTGCTGCAAACCGACGACCTTTCGCCGGAAGTGGTGATTGCCAATGCCAGCCAGCAAGTGGTTCCGCGCCGCGGCGCCGTGGTCAAGGCCAGCTACGAGGCCGAGCATGTGGCCCGCCTGGTGCTGACCCTGCTGCAAGCCAATGGGCAACCCGTGCCATTTGGCGCCCAGGTGCTCGATGCCGATGGCCAGAGCTTGGGCGTGGTCGGGCAGGCCGGCCAAGCACTAGTGTCCACCCGCACCACAGGCCCGCAGGCGATAGGCGTGATGTGGGGCGAGGCCAGCGATACGGACTGCACACTCAACATAGACCCGCAGGCACTTGCACAAGAAGGTGGCTACCGCCTGCAAACCCTGCGCTGCGCACGGCCCGTGGCCAGCGGCCAGCCTCTTCTGCCCGGCGACAATACCCAGGAAATGCTTTGATGACCGCATTGACCTTCAACATCGACCGCAGCTTGCGGCTGACCGCCTGCTGCCTGACCCTAGGCCTGTTCTCTGGCAACGCTTACGCCAGCTGTTCGTTCCAGACAGCCAGCAACTACATGACCTTCGAGCGTGACATGGGGACATTCTGGGTACCCCGCGATGCCGCAATCGGTACCGTGATCGGTACCAGCTCGCTTACCAGAAGCAACAACGAAGGCGCGAGGGCCTCGTGCCTTTGGGACTCCGCCAGCCCGCCCCAGGCAAGGCTGCCCAACACCGCGCCAATCTTCACGGGCACCCTGCCCCCGCTGGGTGGCAAGGACATCAATGGGCATGTCATGGAAACCAACATTCCCGGCATCGGCGTGTACATGGAGCTTGGTTCACCTTTTGACGGCGCAGCCAACAACTCCTTTATCCCTGATCCTGGCACCTCTGCGGTTATCCCCTACTCGGGGACCCTGCGAGACCAGCCCTTCAACGTACTGGTGTCGGTCATGCGCGGCAATGCCTGGTTCATCAAGACCGGGCCAATTGCACCCGGCCCCCAACGTGTCAACGGCGAGATGTTTCATGGATTCTTGCATAATCTGGGCAAGGTCATGGAATACCGCTTGAGCGCGACGGTGAACCAGGCACAGTGCTCCCTGAAATCCAATGCCGTAAGCGCCGACCCCGTGAAACTGGGTGATCACACCCTTGCTGACTTCACAGGGGTAGGTACCACGACCGCGTCCGTCCCGTTCCATATCACGCTCAGTGATTGCGAAGACGCCAGCGCCCCCAATCCAGCGGCCGCGAATGTGTACATCGAACTGGATGGCGCCAACGGCTCGGTACCGACCGTTCCGGCCGAGGGGCGCTTCAGCCTGGGTGCCGCTTCCGATGCCGCCGGGGTTGAAATTCAACTACTGCGCAGCGATGGAACGCCCATGCCACTGCAATCCGACGAGCTGGTCAAGCCAGTCAGTATTGGCATCACCCAGCTGGACTTTCAGGCACGCTATTACCAGAGCGCACCGGTGGTAACGCCAGGCTTGGCCGAAGGAGGCTTGACCTTTACCGTAAGCTACAAATAACACGCAAAAAAAGGCCACAGGGCGAATACCCTGCGGCCTTTGTCACGATAAGAATAAATGGTCAGAAACGAAAAAAGACGCCTAAGCGTCTTTTTTGAAGGTTTGCAAGGTTGGATTCAGCCTTGCATACCTGTATTTGGAGCGGGAAACGAGACTCGAACTCGCGACCCCGACCTTGGCAAGGTCGTGCTCTACCAACTGAGCTATTCCCGCATTGTGAAACTTTACCGCCAATCGGCGTGAAGCGCCTTTACGACCTTCACCACCACTGCACCGCATAGACGCCACAGTATCTAAACTGGAGCGGGAAACGAGACTCGAACTCGCGACCCCGACCTTGGCAAGGTCGTGCTCTACCAACTGAGCTATTCCCGCATTTGGCGTCCCCTAGGGGACTCGAACCCCTGTTACCGCCGTGAAAGGGCGGTGTCCTAGGCCACTAGACGAAGGGGACACAACACTTTTCAGTGCACCAGCACATGAACCTCACGATTCAGCCTGGATTTTCTTTTCCTGCCGCGCCACAAGGCGTTGCCGGAGAAACTGGAGCGGGAAACGAGACTCGAACTCGCGACCCCGACCTTGGCAAGGTCGTGCTCTACCAACTGAGCTATTCCCGCATTGGCGTCCCCTAGGGGACTCGAACCCCTGTTACCGCCGTGAAAGGGCGGTGTCCTAGGCCACTAGACGAAGGGGACACGCTGCAAGCATTCACATGCTGCTTTCACTCCCTGCTGCGTTTCGCTGTGTGCTTTACGCTGCAAGTGGCGCGCATTCTATGGATGCCTTGGCAGGTCGTCAACCCCTTTGTAGAAATTTATTTAAATCAATGACTTCCACCCTTCGGGCAGGCCACGGCAAGGGGCGTCCGAGGATTGACGTTGATTTTCTGACGCAGCCCAAGCAAAGTGCCATCAGGCTTTAGATAACACAGCCCGAGCCGACACAGAGTCATCCGCCAGGCTGCGCTGTTCGCCCCTCGGCGAACTCACTACACTCAATAAAGCAAAACTTCTTGATGAGGCGTTAAAGGTGACACCACTTCTGATCACTCTGCTCATCGTGGCGGGCATCGCGTTGCTGATCGTGATCGGCTACCTCAACAACGTGGTCGAAAACAGCAAGCTCGAACGCGCCCGGTTGAAGGTCGAGCTGGCCGACCGTGTACGCCGCTGTGGCGAAATCACCGAAACCTTCCCAGGCCAGTTCATGACGCCAGCGCTGAAGCTGATGCTCGCCCGGCTCGAGCTCAACCTCAACCAGCGCCAGTTGGCACTGGACAAGCACAACGGCGACCTGAAAGCGCGCATCGCCGAGCTCGAAGGCCTGGTCGCCAAGGGCGAGCAGATTCCGGTGAACAACCCGCCAAGCCCGATCCAGACCGAGGTCAAGGCCAAGGACGTGCGGTTTCTGCTTGAGGCACTGCACACCCAGATCGTCCGCGCCACCCAGGAAAACGTCCTGCAAACCAACGAGGGCAAGTATTGGGTAAAGGAAATCCGCCATATCCTGGTGCTGCTGCATATCGAGTTCTTCAACAACCTCGGCCAGCAGGCCCTGCAACAGGAACAACCCGGCCAGGCACGCCTGGCGTTCGAACGGGGCGTGCAGTACCTGCGCAAGCAGCCTGAGCCGAAGCTCTACGAAGAGCAGCTGACTTATCTGGAAAAACTGCTGGCGCGGGCCAATGCCCAGGTGCTGGACAAGATGGAGCCGGCCGAGAATGACGAGAACGCGCTGACCCAAGGGCTCAAGACCGATGAAGAAGAGACCTGGAAGAAGCGCGTCATCTACGACTGAGCGCGGAAGCTGGTGGGCAGCCTTGGGGCGCGAAAAGGCAGCTCGCCAGCTTCAGTCATTCTGGTGAATACCCCGACGCTGCGGTCTCAGCAGTCGGTCAAGTCGAGAAAAATCGCTGCCAAACGCTCCAGCCCCACCTGATCCGCCTCACTGAAACGCGCAAGCTTCGGGCTGTCCAGGTCCAGCACGCCAATCAGCCTGCCCTCCTTGACCAGCGGAATCACCAACTCACTGTTCGACGCACTGTCACAGGCGATATGCCCTGGGAATGCGTGCACGTCCTCCACGCGCTGGGTCTGACGCGTTGCCGCCGCCGCCCCGCACACGCCCTTGTCGAACGGGATGCGCACGCAGGCCACCTGACCCTGGAACGGGCCGAGCACCAGTTGTTCGTTGCGATTGAGGTAGAACCCCGCCCAGTTCAGGTCATCCACCTGGTGGTAGAGAAACGCGGAAAACTGCGCGGCATTGGCGATGAAGTCGCGCTCGTCGGCGAACAGTGACTGCACTTGCGCAGCCAGCAGGTCATAGCCATCGAGGCCAGTGCCACTGGCGTTGAGGTCGATCATTTATTTCTGCTCCAACAATTGCAGCCCAACCCAATAGCGGGCGAACTGATAGGCACAACGGCCATTACGGTTGCCGCGCCCGGTTGCCCAGCGCACGGCGAGAATATCCAGGGCTTCGTCACGCTGCCAGCGCAACCCGGCCTTGGCGGCCAACTGGCCGATCCAATGTTCCACCACATTGAGGAAGTGGTCCTGGGTGAAGGGGTAGAACGACAGCCACAGGCCAAAACGGTCGGACAACGCGATCTTGTCCTCCACCGCTTCACTGGGGTGCAGCTCGCCATCGACGCGCTTCCAGTTTTCGTTGTCGCTCTCTTTTTCCGGGACCAGGTGGCGGCGGTTCGAGGTGGCGTACAGCAGCACGTTGTCCGGGGCTTGCTCCAGCGAGCCGTCGAGCACGCTCTTGAGCACCCGGTAGTCGCCCTCCCCAGCTTCGAACGACAGGTCGTCGCAGAACAGGATGAAGCGCTGCGGCAGCGTCTGCAGTTGTTCGACCACACGCGGCAGGTCGGCCAGGTGATCGCGCTCGATTTCGATAAGGCGCAGACCGGCACCGGCATGTTCGGCCAGCAGCGCACGCACCAGCGACGACTTGCCAGTACCGCGCGAGCCCCACAGCAAGGCATGGTTGGCCGGCAGACCGTTGATGAACTGATGGGTGTTGCGGCCCAGCTGGTCGCGCTGCTGGTCGACGCCGATCAGGTCGCTCAGGCGGATGTCGAGGCTGACCTCCAGCGGCATCAGGTAACCGGTGCGGCCGTCGCGCTGCCAGCGGGCGGCCAGGGTGGTATGCCAGTCGATGTCCGGGCGTGGTGCTGGCAACAGGGGTTCAAGACGCGCCAGTACCGATTCGGCGCGTTCCAGGAAAGCATACAAGCGGGCGTCCATGACGACTCCTAGCAAGACAACATGAGTTTTACGGCGGTACCGGCCCTGTCGCGAACAATCCAGCCCCCTGAAAGGTGGCTACGGCCTGTATAAGCGGGTCTACCCGCGAAGACACCGGTACAACCAACAACAATCAAGTTTGAATGTTTGACAGACCCGCCAGCAGCCGGGGCTGATCGGCTATGCTTGCGCAGCGCAAGGGACATGAAACCGGCTCGGGACCCATGGATATCAAGTTCACCAATCGCCTGTCATACAAGCAAGCCCGGTTGACAGTCCTGGTCGGCTTCATCCTGGGAACATTGCTCAGTCTCATCCAGATCGGCATTGATTATGCCAGTGAAGACGCGTCCATCAACCGCGAAGTGCAGGCGTTGCTACAGATCAGCCACAACCCGGCCTCGCGCATCGCCTACAACATCGACGCCGAACTGGCCCTGGAGCTGACCCGTGGCCTGCTGCAATCGCCAGCCGTCATCCGCGCGCGGCTGATCGACAACAACGACACCGTACTGGCCGACGTGCAACGCTCGCGCCTGGAGGACCGCTACCGGCCACTGAGTGACTTCCTGTTCGGCGAACAGCGCCAGTTCCAGGACCGCCTGTTCCTGACCCACATGCCCAACGAGTACCTGGGCACCCTCTACCTGGACGTGGACACCTACGCCTTCGGCAGCCGCTTCCTCGACCGCGCCGGCGTCACCCTGGTCAACGGTTTCGCCCGCAGCCTGGTGCTTACCGGCATCCTCCTGGCCCTGTTCTACTTCATGCTGACCAAACCCCTGGTGACCGTCATCGGCGCGCTCAGCAACGACGCGGGCCAACGCAGGCAAACCCGGGTGGACTGCCCGCACGGTCACGAAAAAGACGAGATCGGCGTATTGGTGAAGGTCGCCAACCAGCAGTTCGTCAGCATGGCCACCGAAATCCAGCAGCGGCGCAGTGCCGAGAACCGCCTCACCCAGTACCTCAATGAACTGGAAGACATCGTCTCGTCGCGCACCACTGAGCTGAAGGCCAGCAACAGTCGCCTGAGCCAGTTCAACCAGGAACTGGAAGAAGCCCGCCAGCGTGCCCTGGACATGGCCCAGGCCCGCGCCGCCTTCCTGGCCAACATGAGCCACGAGATCCGCACCCCGCTCAACGGCATGCTCGGCATGATCGCCCTGGCCCTGGACAGCCCGCTGGCCGGCGAGCAGCGCCAGCAGCTGTCGATCGCCCACGACTCGGGCAAGGTACTGGTCGAGCTGCTCAACGATATCCTCGACCTGTCCAAGTTCGATGCCGGCCAGCTGGAGCTAGAGCGCATTCCGTTCGACATGGCCGCGATGATCGAGGACACCGCCAACCTGCTGTCGCAGAATGCCGCGCAAAGCGTCGAACTGACCTGCCTGATCGCCAACGACTTCCCCAGCATGGTACTCGGCGACCCGACACGCGTGCGGCAGATTGTCAGTAACCTGTTGTCCAACGCGCTGAAGTTCACCCGTTTCGGCCGCGTCGACGTGCGCCTGAGCGTCATCGTCGGCGGTGTGCGCCTGGAAGTGCACGACACCGGCATCGGCATTCCCGAGGAAGCCCAGGCGCGCATCTTCCAGCCCTTCATCCAGGCAGGCGCCGGCATTACCCGACAGTACGGCGGCACCGGCCTGGGCCTGGCGCTGACCCGCAACCTGTGCAAAGCCATGCAAGGGCACCTGCACATCCAGTCCGAGGCGGGCTTCGGCAGCCGCTTCAGCGCCGACCTGCCACTGGCCGCACACACCGAAGCCATCGCGCCAGCGCCGCTGCACGGCCAGGTGGTGGCCCTGACCCGCGCCGGCAGCGGCCTGGGCGAACTGCTGCAGAGCCTGTTGCCCGCCTGGGGCCTGCACTACAGCCGTCATGACGATGCCAGCAACGTGCGGATGAAAGCCGTCGACGTGCTGATCACCGATGACCTGGACCACCTGCAGGACCTGCGCCCAGCCTTCAAGGCGCCGATTCTGCTGGTGACCGCCTATGGCAATTTCCTGCCCAGCGAACAGTCCAGCCTGCTCGCCCCGTTACATCAACTGGCCCGTCCGCTGGCGCGCAATCCGCTGTACCAGATGCTGCGCCGCACCCTGCAAGGACAGGCCCCCGAACATCCACTGGCCAACCCCAGCGCCACACTTGAGGAAGGCCGCGCGCGCATTCTGTTAGTGGAGGACAATCCGGTGAACCAACTGGTGGCCAAGGGCATGCTGGCCAAGCTCGGTTGCCAGGTGCAGCTCGCCACCCAAGGCGCCGAGGCACTGGAGATGCTCGAGGAAAATCAGTTCGACATGGTGCTGATGGACTGCAACATGCCGGTGATGGACGGCTACGAAGCCAGCCGGCGGATTCGTCAGAGCGGTCGCTGGCCTGAGCTGCCCATCGTCGCGCTGACTGCCAATGCCATGCCCGAGGAGCGCGAGCGCTGCCGCGCGGCGGGCATGAACGACTATCTGGCCAAGCCGTTCCGCCGCGAGGAGCTGTTGGCGCTGATCGACCATTGGGTACCGGTCAACGGCTGAGCAAACGCTCGATGTCTGCCTCCAGGGCCTGGGGCTTGGTGGTTGGCCCGTAGCGCTTGACCTTGCCGCTGGCCGGGTCGAACAGGAACTTGGTGAAATTCCACTTGATCTTCTGGGTGCCCAGCAGGCCTGGGGCGCGCTGCTTGAGCTCGACGAACAGCGGGTGGGCGCCAGGGCCGTTGACGTCGATCTTGCGAAACAGTGGGAAGCTCACGCCGAAATTGCGCTCGCAGAACTGCGCGATTTCCCGCGAATCGCCCGGTTCCTGCTGGCCGAACTGGTTGCACGGGAAGCCCAGCACCACCAGCCCACGATCACGGTACTGCCGCCATAGCTGCTCCAGGCCCTTGTACTGCGGGGTGAAGCCGCATTGGCTGGCGGTGTTGACCACCAGCAGTGCCTTGCCGGCGAAGTCGCCCAGCACCTTGTGCTCACCGCCCAGGGTCACGCAGGGAATGTCGAGTATCGATCCAGCCATGTTCAGCTCCGTTCAGTCACGCGGCTTGAGGTCCAGGCACACCGAATTGATACAGTAGCGCAGCCCGGTCGGTGGCGGGCCGTCGGGGAACACATGGCCCAGGTGGGCATCGCAGCGGGCGCACGTGACCTCGGTGCGAATCATGCCGTGGGAGGTGTCGCGGATTTCGATCATCGCGCTGTCTTCGATCGGCTGGTAGAAGCTGGGCCAGCCACAGCCGGAATCGAACTTGGCCTGTGCGTCGAACAATGGCAGGTCGCAGCAGATGCAATGGTAGATGCCGTCGCGCCGTTCGCTGTTGTACTTGCCGCTGAACGGCCGCTCAGTGCCCTTGAGACGGCACACCTGGTACTGGGCCGGGTCGAGCATGGCACGCCATTCTTCAAGGGTTTTGTCGATCTTTTGCATAAGGTGACCTCGGCAGGCTGAATTTCACGCTGCGCCGTCTTTTCCAGGGCGCGGGTGGCACGTATATTAGTCGGCTTCGTGTGCAAGGCTCCAAGTCTGGCACCCGCGCCCCGCCCTTTCAAACCTTTCGACGGCGGCGCCTGCGACTTCTCAATCGGGATCACATCATGCAGTTCAGCAAATCGAACAAGCTCGCCAATGTCTGCTACGACATTCGCGGCCCAGTGCTCAAGCACGCCAAGCGCCTGGAAGAGGAAGGCCATCGCATCCTCAAGCTGAACATCGGCAACCCGGCGCCGTTTGGCTTCGAGGCACCGGACGAAATCCTCCAGGATGTGATCCGCAATCTGCCCACCGCCCAGGGCTACAGCGACTCCAAGGGACTGTTCAGCGCGCGCAAGGCGGTGATGCAGTACTGCCAGCAGAAGCAGATCGAAGGCGTCGGTATCGAGGACATTTACCTCGGCAACGGTGTGTCCGAGCTGATCGTGATGTCGATGCAGGCCCTGCTCAACAACGGCGACGAAGTGCTGATCCCAGCGCCCGACTACCCGTTGTGGACCGCTGCGGTCAGCCTGGCCGGCGGCAAACCGGTCCACTACCTGTGCGACGAGCAGGCCGACTGGTTCCCGGACCTGGAAGACATCAAGGCCAAGATCACGCCGAACACCAAGGCCCTGGTGATCATCAACCCGAACAACCCGACCGGCGCGGTGTACTCCAAGGAACTGCTGCTGGGCATGCTGGAACTGGCGCGCCAGCACAACCTGGTGGTGTTCTCGGACGAAATCTACGACAAGATCCTCTACGACGAGGCCGTGCACATCAGCACCGCCTCGCTGGCCCCGGACTTGCTGTGCCTGACCTTCAACGGCCTGTCCAAATCGTACCGGGTCGCTGGCTTCCGCTCCGGCTGGCTGATCATCTCCGGGCCCAAGCAGCATGCCCAGAGCTACATCGAAGGTATCGACATGCTGGCCAACATGCGCCTGTGCGCCAACGTGCCCGCCCAGCATGCCATCCAGACCGCCCTGGGCGGCTACCAAAGCATCAACGACCTGGTGCTGCCACCAGGGCGCCTGCTGGAGCAGCGCAACCGCACCTACGAGTTGCTCAATGCCATCCCAGGCGTGAGCTGCGTCAAGCCCATGGGCGCGCTGTACGCGTTCCCGAAGATCGACCCGAAAGTGTGCCCAATCCACAACGACGAGAAGTTCGTGCTCGACCTGCTGCTGTCGGAAAAGCTATTGATCGTTCAGGGCACCGCGTTCAACTGGCCGTGGCCGGACCACTTCCGCGTGGTGACCTTGCCACGTGTGGATGACCTGGAGCAGGCGATTGGCCGCATCGGTAATTTCCTGAAGGGGTATTCGCAGTAGGGTCGGCTTGGGGTTCGTGGCGGCGCGTGGATCGAGCGCCGCCCGCGCGGCGCATCGCGAGCAAGGCTCGCTCCTACGCTTGCTTAGGGCCATGAAACAACGTCCGACAGCCCTCTCAGCATGTTTCTTACATCCTGCAACGCTCTAGCTCACAGCCCCCGCGATATCCTCTGCCATACTCCGCCGTACACAGTTTGAAATAGTCGCCCGATTGAATCGGCGCGACAGGCCCCTTATATACCCCGCATACGCAACGAACTCATCCGTCAGGAGAACGTAACAACCATGATGCGCATTCTGTTGTTTGTAGCCACCAACCTTGCGGTGGTGCTGGTTGCAAGCATTACCCTGAGCCTGTTCGGTTTCAACGGGTTCATGGCCGCCAATGGGGTTGACCTCAACCTCAGCAGCCTGCTGGTCTTCTGCGCCGTGTTCGGCTTCGCCGGTTCGCTCGTTTCGCTGTTCATCTCCAAGTGGATGGCGAAGATGACCACCGGCACCCAGATCATCACCCAGCCGCGCACCCGTCACGAACAGTGGCTGTTGCAGACTGTCGAGGAGCTGTCCCGCGAGGCCGGCATCAAGATGCCCGAGGTGGGTATCTTCCCAGCTTACGAGGCAAACGCCTTCGCCACCGGCTGGAACCGCAACGACGCGCTGGTCGCCGTATCCCAAGGCCTGCTGGAGCGCTTCTCGCCCGATGAAGTGCGTGCCGTGCTGGCCCACGAAATCGGCCACGTGGCCAATGGCGACATGGTGACCCTGGCGCTGGTGCAAGGCGTGGTAAACACCTTCGTGATGTTCTTCGCCCGGATCATCGGCAACTTCGTCGACAAGGTCATCTTCAAGAACGAGGAAGGCCAGGGTATCGCCTATTACGTGGCCACCATCGTCGCCGAGCTGGTGCTGGGCATTCTGGCCAGCATGATCGTGATGTGGTTCTCGCGTCGCCGCGAATACCGCGCTGACGAAGCTGGCGCACAACTGGCCGGTACCAACGCCATGATCGGCGCCCTGCAGCGCCTGCGCGTGGAGCAAGGCCTGCCGGTGCACATGCCTGACACCATGCGTGCCTTCGGCATCAACGGCGGCCTGAAGCATGGCCTCGCTGGCTTGCTGATGAGCCACCCGCCACTGGAAGACCGCATCGAGGCGCTGCGTCGCCGCGGTTGATGGGTCGAGGTATGAAAAGGGCGACTCAGGTCGCCCTTTTTTTACGCCTACCTCTCCCCACCAACACCTGTGGGGACGGGCTTACCCGCAAAGCGTCCGGGACCTGCGCGCTATCGATCAAAACCCTAGCCGATAGGCGCGCTCCAGCAAGCTCGCGATTCCAGCCTGGCGAAACTTCGGACTTTCCTCGATCACCTCGACGGCCTCCAACGCCTCCACCTTCCAAGCGCAAAAGCCGCGCCGCACCTCTTCATCCCCCACCGAAAACGGCGGCCCCTCCAGCTTGGCCTGGTCATAGTCCAGTGTCACCAGCAGCCCTCGACCACCAGAAGGCAGGATATTCGACAGCATCGCCATGTACCGCTCCCGCATCTCAGGGGGCAAGGCAATCAGCGCGGCCCGGTCGTAGAGCCCGACACAGTCGACGACATCCTCGGCCTGCAAGGCGAAGACATCCCCGCACAACACTTGCACCGCGCCGGCCTGCCAGAGCTCGAATACGCCCTGCTGCGATACCTCGGCCGACAACCCCTGCTCGCGGAAGAAGTCTTCCACCGCCCGCCGCGACAACTCCACCCCCAACACCCGGTGCCCCTGCCCTGCCAGCCACGCCAGGTCCAGGCTCTTGCCACACAGCGGCACCAATACCCGACTACCGGGTGCCAACCCCAACGCTGGCCAATACCGCTGCAGATAGGGGTTGACCTGGGCCTGGTGAAAACCGATCTGGTTGTCGGCCCACTTGCGATGCCAGAACGCCGCGTCCATCTTTCCTCCTGGTTATTCGATAGATAACGCTAAAATCTTATATTGGAATTCGATCTGTATCTGATCGAAGATGTCAGCATCTTAACCGCCAGGACACCACCATGCTGCCCAGCCTGTTCATTTCCCACGGCTCCCCCATGCTCGCCCTGCAACCCGGCGCCAGCGGTCCGGCCCTGGCTGGTCTGGCCAACGCCTTGCCACGGCCAAAGGCGATCGTGGTGGTGTCGGCGCACTGGGAAAGCCGCGAACTGCGGGTGACCGGCAGTGCGCAACCAGGGACCTGGCATGACTTCCATGGCTTCCCCGCCGCGTTGTATGCGGTGCAGTACCCGGCGCCGGGCGAACCTGGCCTGGCCGGCCAGGTCAGCGAACGGTTGACCAAGGCCGGCCTGCCCGCCCGCCTGGACCCGCAGCGACCGTTCGACCATGGTGCTTGGGTACCGCTGTCGCTCATGTACCCGGATGCGGGCATTCCGGTAATTCAGGTTTCACTGCCCAGCCACATGGGCCCGGCGCTGCAGATCAAGGTCGGCCAAGCGTTGGCGGGGCTGCGAGAGGAAGGTGTGTTGTTGATCGGTTCGGGCAGCATCACCCACAACCTGGGCGAGTTGGACTGGCACGCCGGGCCGGATGTGATCGAGCCTTGGGCGTTGGCCTTCAGGGACTGGGTGGTGGCGCGCCTGGCCGAGGATGACCAAGCTGCATTGCTGGATTACCGGCACCAGGCGCCGTTTGCGGTGCGCAACCATCCCAGCGATGAGCATTTGCTGCCGCTGTTCTTTGCCCTGGGGGCCGGAAAGCGGTTTGCCGTGGTGCACCAGGGGTTCACCTTGGGGGCCCTGGGGATGGACATTTATCGATTCGACTGAAGGGACCTCTTGCCGGCAGGCCGCCGCCTGCCGGTAAAGCTGAGCGTGCAGGCAAAAAAATCCCCGACCTAGGCCGGGGATTTTTTCATGGCGCCAGGATCAGTCCTCGCGGTAGCGGCGCAGCTTCAGCTGCTTGCCCGCCACACGGGTGTCCTTGAGCTTGGACAACAGACGCTCCAGGCCGTCTTCCGGCAGTTCGATCAGGCTGAAGCTGTCACGAACCTGGATACGGCCGATGGCGTCGCGAGCCAAGCCGCCCTCATTGAGGATCGCACCCAGCAGGTTCTTGGCGGCGATACCGTCACGGGCACCCAACGCGGTACGGCAACGAACGCGACCTTCAGCCAGCGGCATCGGCGCGCGACGCTCGCGGTCACCACGCTCACTGCGCTCACCACGGTCGCCACGCTCACCACTGCGCTCACGCGGGGTGAAGCTTGGCACCAGCGGCTGCTCACGCTCGACAGCCGCCAGATCCAGAGCCTGGCCATTGGTGGCCTTGCGCAGCAGGGCCGAGGCCAGTGCGCGTGGGCTGCAGCCGAGGTCGGCGGTCAGACGGTCGAACAGTTCGCCATGGGTGGCTTCCGCTTCGGCCACCAGCGGCGCCAGGCTCGAAGTCAGCTTCTTGATGCGGGCATCCAGTACGGCCTGCGCGTTCGGCAGACGGGCCTCGGCCACTTTCTGACCGGTTACACGTTCGATCACCTGGAGCATGCGACGCTCACGCGGGGTAACCAGCAGCAGCGCACGGCCATCGCGGCCAGCACGGCCGGTACGACCGATACGGTGAACGTAGGACTCTGGGTCGTACGGCATGTCCACGTTGAATACGTGGGTGATGCGCGGAACATCCAGACCACGGGCCGCGACGTCGGTGGCGACGACGATGTCCAGACGGCCATCCTTGAGCGAGTCGATGACGCGCTCACGCTGGTTCTGGGCGATGTCGCCGTTCAGCGCGGCAGCCTTGTAGCCCTTGGCTTCCAGGGCGGAGGCCAGGTCCAGGGTGGCTTGCTTGGTGCGTACGAAGGCGATCAGCGCATCGAACTCTTCCACTTCCAGCAGACGCAGCACAGCCGGGATCTTCTGGTCGGCGTGGACCATCAGGTGGGCCTGATCGATCGCGGTGACGGTCTGGGTCTTGCTCTGGATCTTGACGTGCTTCGGCTCGCGCAGGTGGCGCTCGGCGATGCTGCGGATCGAAGACGGCAGGGTGGCGGAGAACAGCACGGTCTGGCGCGATTCAGGGATGGCGTCGAAGATCACTTCGAGGTCGTCCATGAAGCCCAGCTTGAGCATCTCGTCCGCTTCGTCCAGTACCAGGTACTGAACGGTGGACAGGACTTTCTCGTCGCGGCGCAGGTGGTCGCACAGGCGGCCAGGGGTAGCGACGACGATTTGCGCGCCGTTACGGATGGCACGCAGTTGTGGGCCCATCGGGGCACCACCGTACACGGCCACGACGTTAACGCCCGGCATCTGCTTGGCGTAGGTTTCGAATGCGGTAGCTACTTGCAGCGCCAACTCACGGGTTGGCGCAAGGATCAGGGCTTGCGGTTCGCGCTTGCTCACGTCGATCTTGTTGAGGATCGGCAGGGCGAAGGCAGCGGTCTTGCCGGTGCCAGTCTGCGCCTGGCCGATCATGTCGTGACCGGCGAGGATGATCGGGATCGACTGTTGCTGAATGGCGGACGGCTCTTCGTAGCCGGTAGCCAGTACGGCAGCAACAATGTTCGGATTGAGTTCGAGAGCGGCGAATCCGCCGGTTTCCTGGGTCATGGGTCTGCCTCTAGGTGCATCCGCAAAGACCCATGCTCCAAAGCTGCACATGCCTTGAAAGACCAAACGGTCACCCAGGCAGCTTTGGCGGCGGGGATTTGCGAAAACGATTGAAAATGAATACGTGGGAAGGTCCGCCTAGCGGACGCGCAGCCGAAGCTGGACTCGGAGGATTTGCACCACCTGATTTTGAGGTCCGCTAAAAGACCGGCGCGTACTATACCCGAATTGAAGGGGACAGTGAGGAAATTTTTCAGTTTGGGTAGCCAGTATCAGGCCATCAATCGATACCGGCTGAAACGTTTTTCTCCAGCAGCCCCCTTCCTGCCCCGCTTCCGAAGAGCCCACTGCCCTGGAGCACGGCGCAGTCCCCGTAGGAGCGGGTTTACCCGCGAAGAGCGCAACACGGTTTCAGGTCGCTGGCCGAATTTCCTGGATCAGGCTCTCCAGGCTATACCCCAGGCGCGGCGCCAGCGCTTCGGCGCGTGCCCGCACCCCGTCCAGGTCCAACGTCTGCTCGAGGTCCGCAGGCACCAGCAGGATGACATTGCCCTCCTTCACCGGCAGCTCCCAGTAATGCCGGTGGTAAAGCCCGCGCAGCAACGCCGCACCCAGCGGCCGGCCATCGTCGTTGGCCCACTGGTTGATCACCAGCCAACCGCCGGGGTTGAGTTGCTGCTGACAGTTTTCCAGGAACCGCCAGGCCAGGTGCCCGACACCCGGCCCGTGATCGGTGTACAGGTCAACGAAGATCAGGTCGGCTTTTTCCGCGCTCGGCAGCAACTCGAGGGCATCGCCGATACGCACGTAAAGCCGCGGATCATCGTCCAGACCGAGGTACTCCATGGCCAGGCGCGGCACATCCGGGCGCAGTTCGATGGCTTCGATGTCCTCCAGCGGCAGGAATTTCATGCAGGCCTGGGTCAGGGTACCGGCCCCCAACCCCAGGAACAGCGCACTCTCTGGCTGTGCGTGGCACAGCGCCCCCACCAGCATGGCACGGGTGTAGTCGTACTCCAGCCAGCTGGGGTCGGCGGTGAACACGCAGCTTTGCTCGATCGCATCGCCGAACTCGAGAAAACGGTAGTCGTCCACCTCGTACACGCTGATCACGCCAAAGGCATCTTCGACCCGGGCCAGTAGCCGCTCTTCCCGCTCCGTCGCCATCACTGCCACCTGCCCACACAAAAACGCGCATTGTCCGTCAACACCAGCAACGCAACAAGCGCACCGCCAACTGTTACCATGACGAACAGCCTACAACCGACAAGACCGAGCCTGTGATGAACCAACCGTGGAGCCCTGACAGCTGGCGTGCCCTGCCGATCCAGCAGCAACCGACCTACCCCGACGCCGCGCACCTGCTGAAGGTCGAGCAGACCCTGGCCAGCTACCCGCCGCTGGTGTTCGCAGGCGAAGCGCGCGAGCTGCGTCGACAGTTCGCCGAGGTCACCGAAGGCCGGGCCTTCCTGTTGCAAGGTGGCGACTGCGCCGAAAGCTTCGCCGAGTTTTCGGCCGCGAAGATCCGCGACACCTTCAAGGTGCTGCTACAGATGGCCATTGTCATGACCTTCGCCGCCGGCTGCCCGGTGGTCAAGGTCGGGCGCATGGCCGGGCAGTTCGCCAAGCCTCGCTCCGCAGGCGATGAAACCATCGGCAACGTCACCCTGCCCGCCTACCGCGGCGACATCGTCAACGGCATCGGGTTCGACGAGAAAAGCCGCGTGCCGGACCCGGAGCGCCTGCTGCAGGCGTACCACCAGGCCACCGCCACCCTCAACCTGCTGCGCGCCTTCGCCCAGGGCGGTTTCGCCGACCTGCATCAGGTGCACAAGTGGAACCTGGACTTCATCGCCAACTCGGCGCTGGCCGACAAGTACCACCAGTTGGCCAACCGCATCGACGAGACCCTGGCCTTCATGCGCGCCTGCGGCCTGGACAGCGCCCCACAACTGCGCGAAACCAGTTTCTTCACCGCCCATGAAGCGCTGCTGCTCAACTACGAAGAGGCCTTCGTGCGTCAGGACAGCCTGACCGGTGACCACTACGATTGTTCGGCGCACATGCTGTGGATCGGCGACCGTACCCGCCAGTTGGATGGTGCCCATGTCGAGTTCCTGCGCGGCGTGCACAATCCGATCGGGGTGAAGGTCGGGCCGAGCATGAACCCTGAAGAACTGATCCGCCTGATCGACATCCTCAACCCGGACAACGACCCGGGCCGGCTGAACCTGATCGTGCGCATGGGCGCCGGCAAGGTGGGTGACCACCTGCCGGGGTTGATCCGCACCGTCGAGCGCGAGGGGCGCAAGGTGCTGTGGAGCTCCGACCCGATGCACGGCAACACCATCAAGGCCAGCAGCGGCTACAAGACCCGTGACTTTGCGCAGATCCTGGACGAGGTGAAACAGTTCTTCCAGGTGCACCAGGCCGAAGGCAGCCATGCGGGCGGGATTCATATCGAGATGACCGGACAGAACGTCACCGAATGCATCGGCGGCGCCCGGCCGATCACCGAAGACGCGCTCTCAGACCGCTATCACACCCATTGCGACCCACGCATGAATGCCGACCAGTCACTGGAGCTGGCGTTCCTGATCGCCGAGACGCTCAAGCAAGTGCGGCGCTGAGCGGGAGCGGTTGGCTGAAAGCGGGGGCGTTCGTGAGAGCGAGCGCCGCCCGCGCGGTGCATCGCGAGCAAGGCTCGCTCCTACGTTTGTTTCCGGCCAGCACAGGCTCTTACCCTCATTTACGCAGCGGATCGTCCCAGAAATGCCGATCCGCCTCTTGCTGGATATCGGCCCGGCTCAACCCCAAGTCCTGCAACGTCGCGTCACTGAGGCGAGCCAACTCCTGACGCTGGCGATACAACTGCAGCCAGCGCGCCAAACGCTCGATCGCCACATGCCACAGGTGGTTCAGGGAAAAGGTGGTGTGCTCGATGCTGCTGACATGACCTTTCATCGTGAGGCCCTCCGTGTTGATGGCTCCAGTCTCATCCCAGGCTTAAGATCAATCCAACGAATGTTTCTGATGCCATGCATCTCGGAGATTGATGCAATGTCCCACTATCAGAGTCTCGATGCCGATGTGCTGCGCACCTTCGTCGCCATTGCCGAACAAGGCGGCTTCACCCGCGCCGGCGAGGTGGTCAACCGCACGCAGTCGGCAGTCAGCATGCAGATGAAGCGCCTGGAAGAAGACATCCTCCAACGCCAGCTTTTCGAGCGCGACGGCCGCCAGGTGCGCCTGACCGCCGAAGGGCAAGTGTTGCTGGGTTATGCCCGGCGCATCCTCAAGCTGCACGGCGAGGTGTTCAACACCCTGCGCATGCCACACATGGTCGGCGTGGTGCGTATCGGCACGCCGGACGATTATGCGATGCGTTTTCTGCCGACGATCCTGTCGAGTTTCGCCCAGGCTTACCCGCTGGTGCAGGTGGAAGTGCACTGCGACTCGTCCAAGCAACTGATGCTGCGCCAGGACTTGGACCTGACCATCGTCACCCGCGAGCCGGGTAACGAAGTCGGCCAGCTGCTGCGCCAGGAGCGGCTGGTCTGGGCCGCTGCCGAAGGCTTCTGCCCACACGAGCAGCGGCCCGTGCCATTGGCGTTGTTCAACACCGATTGCTTCTGCCGCGCCTGGACCTGCAATGCCCTGGAGGCCCAGGGCATCGACTACCGCATTGCCTACACAAGCCCCAGCCTGGCGGCGATCTTCGCCATCGTCACCGCTGGGTTGGCGGTGACAGCGCAGCTGCAGAGCCTGATTGGCGGTAATGTGCGCATTCTTGGCGAACAGAGCGGTTTGCCGCAGTTGCCGCTGGCCAATGTGATGCTGCTGCGCAATTCGCAGAGCCAGTCACCGATTACCGACTGCATGGCCGACTACATCGTGGAAGGGTTCAAATGACCGCGGGCCACCACTGTCGGCTATAGCTCGAACCCAAGCATCGCCGCGCACACCACCAGAAACACGCAGAACAACGCCCGTAGCACTTTCTCGGGCAGTGCATGGGCCAGCCGCACACCCCAACTGATGCTGAGCAAGCCCCCCACCGCCAGTGGTATGCCCACGCTCCAGCTCACGCTGTGGTGCACACCGTAGGTCAGCAAGGTCACCGCCGTGCTTGGCGCCGCCAAGGCCAGGGACAGCCCTTGGGCTACCACCTGGGTGGTACCGAACACACTGGTGAGGATCGGCGTTGCGACCACGGCCCCGCCTACCCCGAACAATCCCCCCATGGCGCCCGAGAAGCTGCCCAGCACACCCAGCCACGGCCAGGGGTAGCGCAGCTCGGCGGAGGGTGGCGCCACCTTGAGGAACATCCGCGCCACGTTCCAGATGGCCAGGGCCACCAGGAAGCCGACGAAGCCCAGGCGCATCGACTGCGCGTCGATCCCCACTGCCCAGATCGACCCTAACCAGGCGAACAGCAGGCTGCACAGTGACAGCGGCAGTGCATGGCGCAGCTCGATGCGATTGCGCTGGTGATAACGCCACAGCGCCAGCAACACGTTAGGGACCACCATCACCAGCGCGGTGCCCTGCGCCAATTGCTGATCGAGGCCGAACAACACACCCAACGCCGGGATCGCGATCAACCCTCCACCAATGCCGAACAGCCCACCCAGGGTACCCAGGGCTGCGCCCAGCGCGACATACATCAACCACTCGATCATCAGGGCCTCATCCGCCTGTAGTTGGAATTCAAGCATGCTACCCAGTCAGGGCTGGCGGGGAAACGCACAGCAACGCACAATGGCTATGCGTGTTTCGCAAAGCAGAGTCGCCATGAGCCCCGACACCCTGACCGAACAACTGAGCCTGTTTCTCGATGTGCTGGAAACCAGCAGCTTCTCGGCCGCCGCCCGCCGTCACCCGCTGACGCCCTCGGCGGTGGCGCGGCGCATCGACAACCTGGAAGCGGCCGTCGGTAGCCGACTGTTCGTGCGCAGCACCCATGCCGTGCGTGCCACCCCCGCTGGCAATGCCTTCGCCGAGCGCGCCCGGCGCATCATCGAAGAGCTGCGCCTGGCCCGTGCCGAGGCAGTGTCGTTGAGCAATGCCCCGGAAGGCTTGATTCGCATCGACGCCCCGGCGGCATTCGGCCGTCGCCACCTGGCGCCGGCCATCGCCGATTTTCTGGTGGCCTACCCTGGGCTGGATGTACAACTGCGCCTGATCGACAGTTTCGTCGACCTGCATGGCAGCCACTTGGGTGAGGTGGATTTGGTGCTGCGCGCCGGTCCCCTGGCCGACACCCGACTGGTCGCCACACCGCTGGCCTACATGGTGCGTATCGCCTGCGCCAGCCCCGCCTACCTGGCCAACCGTGGCGTACCGGCTTGCCCCAGCGAGCTACCTGACCACGACGGCCTGGACTGGGACGGGCTCGCGCCGCCGTTCGCCTGGCGCTTCACGGTCGCGGGACAAACCCGCCTGTATCGCCCGCAGCGCATGCGCATGGCCGCCAACAACGCCGAAACGCTGCTGTTCGGCGCACTGGCAGGCTTGGGTGTCGCGCACCTGCCCACCTGGCTGATCAGCGACTACCTGCTGCGCGGTGAACTGATACCGCTGTTCTGCGAAGGCGGCCTGCCCGAGCCTGAGTCCAGCGGCATCTACGCACTGCGCCTTGAACATGAAACGAACTCTCGCAGCCGTTTACTGCTCGAATTTCTCAAGAGCCGCTTCAGCCCGGTTCCACCTTGGGACTTGGCCTTGCGAAGCGAATTGCGCTGGTAATGAGCGCGCCAATCATCAGCGTGCTAGATTTTCACATTGATCAATTTCAAGGATCTGCATGAACGCCGACCCCAAAGCCCCCTGTGACGAGCTGCTGTTGGATAACCAGGTCTGCTTCGCCCTGCACTCCACCTCGTTGCTGATGACCAAGGTCTACAAGCCGCTGCTGCAGGCGTTGGGGCTGACCTACCCGCAGTACCTGGCCATGCTCGTGCTCTGGGAGCAGGACGGCCTGACCGTGGGCGAAATCAGCCAACGCCTGCTCACCGACCCCGGCTCGCTTACCCCCCTGCTCAAACGCCTGGAAAGCGAAGGTTTGCTCAAGCGCACCCGCAGTCGCGAAGACGAACGCGTCGTCCTGGTGCAACTGACCGACAAGGGCCGTGCCCTCCACCAGCAAGCGCGCAGCGTGCCCCAGTGCATCCTCAAGGCCAGCGGCCATAGCCTGGAACGCTTGCAGCAGCTGCAAGCCGAACTGCTGGAACTACGCGACAACCTGCAGAAGAACCTCTGAGGACTATGCTCTGAGGTGGCCGTTCGGATGAATGGTCAAAGATTTATCTTGCGCACTAACTAATTGCGCGCTAATTTAAATCCCGTACCCACTCAGCGCCCCGGCGCACATCACTCAAGCGAGGCTCAACATGCAAAAGGTCACTCCGCTGTACATCGCCGAAGCCACCTCCACTGGCGGGCGCGACGGTAAATCCCGCTCCAGCGACGGCAAGCTGGAAGTCAAGCTGAGCACCCCGAAGGAGCTGGGCGGCGCGGGCGGTGACGGCACCAACCCCGAGCAACTGTTCGCTGCCGGTTATTCGGCCTGCTTCATCGGCGCCCTGAAATTCGTCGCAGGTCAGGAAAAGAAAGCCCTGCCAGCCGATGCCTCGATCACCGCGAACGTGGGCATCGGCCAGATCCCAGGTGGCTTTGGCCTGGACATCGACCTGCACATCAACCTGCCAGGTCTGGCGCAGGCCGATGCCGAAGGTTTGGTCGAGAAGGCGCACAAGGTTTGCCCGTATTCCAACGCCACTCGCGGTAACGTGGATGTGCGGCTGCATGTGACGGTGTGATGGATGCGCGCAGCCTCTGACACAACAGAGGCTTGCGCGGTCCCTGCAAAAGCGAAGATCCGCCAGCGGGCGAGATTCTCGCAAGCAAAAAAAACCCGGCCAAGGCCGGGTTTTCTGCGTATCGCAAGAAGTCTTACTTCTTGGAACGGCCCTTGAAGCTGCCGTCGCGGGTATCGATATCGATCCACTCGTCGATTTCGATGAAGTCGGCAACCTGTACTTCGGTACCGTTGGCCAGCTTGGCAGGCTTCATGACCTTGCCCGAGGTGTCGCCGCGGGCAGCGTTCTCGGTGTAGACGACCTGACGGCTGATGGTGGTCGGCAGTTCAACCGATACCACTTTCTCTTCGTACATGGTCAGGGCGCAGATGTCCTGCATGCCTTCTTCGATGTACGGCAGAACGGCGTCGATGTCTTCGGCGTTCAGTTCGTACATGGTGTAGTCGGTGGTGTCCATGAAGGTGTAGGCGTCACCGCTGATGAACGACAGAGTCACTTCCTTGCGATCGAGGATCACGTCGTCCAGCTTGTCGTCGGCGAAGTAGACGGTTTCAGTCTTGTAGCCGGTCAGCAGGTTCTTCAGCTTGGTCTTCATGATCGCGCTGTTGCGACCGGACTTGGTGAATTCGGCTTTCTGTACCAGCCACGGGTCGTTGTCGATCCGCAGTACGGTACCGGGTTTCAGTTCTTTACCAGTTTTCATTACAAAGTATCCGAATCTGGATGGATTTATAAAAATCGAGGCCGCGTATCATAGCCAATTTCGGTAAAACTGTACCAGCGTCATGGCAAGGTCCGGCTGAGCGGCCTGTTTGGTGCACCAATGGCGGGCATGCGCCTGCAGCTCGTCCCAGTGGGCCAGCACCCCGCGCCACGGGGCGCCCATGTCGCGATGCATGTTCCAGGCACGCCAGAGCTCGACCAGTGCTTCACCGGCTTCTTCCGACAACCCATGTCGATAAATCGCCAAGAACGCTTCAAGTTTTTCCCAGTGAGCGTTCTCGTCCTGCACATAGATGTGCCACAGCAGCGGCCGCCCTGCCCACTGGGCGCGGACGAAGGAGTCTTCGCCCCGCACGGCATTGAAGTCACAGCACCAGAGCACGCGGTCGTAGTCGTCCTGGCTGACGAAAGGCAGCACCTGCACTGTCAACGCGCCTTTGCGGCGCAGGTCGCCCGGGGCCAACGATGCCTCCCCCAGCCAACCTTGCAGGTCACCCAGGATACGCCCCTCCGGCACCAGCAAGTGGGTGGGCCGCTCTGCCTCGGCCATGGCATCGAGCCAACCACTCAGCTGCGAGTTCTCGTAGGCGAACAGCGAAACCAAGCGGGCATCGGCCTGGGGGTGCACTCCCAGCCGGTTAAGGAACGCCTCGCGCAGCCCGGGGCTGGCCTCGAAGGCCTCTCGTTGCACAAGCAAGGAGGCTTCGCGCAGCAAGCCGCCGGTCTTGTCGCTGAAACCGGGAAAGAAAAACACCGTGCGCAGGCCGCTGGGCTGCGGCGAAGGCAAGCCATGGCAACCTTCCACCCAGTCCTCGGCGCTGAGGTATTCCAGGTTCAGCCACAACGTCGAAGTGGGCTTCAACCCGTCGATGTAGGCCGGCGGCAAGCGGCAGCCAAAGGCACCGATCACGACCTCAGGGGCGTTCACTGGCTGCCAGTCGGTCGGCCAGCGGCGCACGTCGACGCCTTGCTGCCACTGCTGGTCGGCCGCAGGGTCGGCGCCAGGGCACAGGCGCACGAAGGCCTGCAGGTCATCCACCCACAGGCGCACCGCCAGGCCGTGCTCGGCCACCAGTTGCCGGGCCAGGCGCCAGGTCACGCCGATGTCGCCATAGTTGTCGACGACGGTGCAGAAAATGTCCCAGGTGGCCTTCATGTGCCCTACCCTCGTCGTACGGAAAAGCAGCGGATTCTGCGCATAAATTGTCGCCGACAAAAGCACCGACGCTGAAAAAACCCTCGGTGCCATGCGACAATACCCGCTCGTCCCGCCTTGCCAGGAGGCCACCATGCCCCGCCACCGTGAACTGAAAATCACCCTGAAGCCACTGCAACTGATCCTGTGCGTGGCTTTCGGCCTGTGGCTGGGCGCCGTGGCCATCGCCCTGAGCCTATGGCTGGCCTTGCAGTATTGGCCCGACCAGGTGCAGCCGGTGGCCCAGGCCGTCGCCCCCACCTACGCGCACCCCGCTGCACCACCTGTGCAACCAGCCGATGCGCAAAGCGAGATGTTCGAACGCTACAAAGACATCCTGCAAAAGCAGGAAATGCAACAGGCCGCCGAAGCTGCCCAAGGCAACCCACGCAATCTCAACAGCCCCAAGTGCCAGTTCTGGCTGCAACAGAACCGCACCGCGCCAACCGACAAGAGCCAGGCCAATGTCCTGGAGTTCTGCTACTGACCATGAACAAAGCCGCCCTCCTTGCCCAGATCGTCGCCACCCTGGAACACGACATGGACGTGTTGCGTCGCGCTGCCCAAAGCGCCTACGAAACCGCCACGGCTGAAGAGAATATCGCCGAGAACAAGTACGACACCCTGGGCCTCGAGGCCTCGTACCTGGCCACCGGCCAGGCCCGGCGCACGGCCGAGATTCGTCAGGCATTGCTGACCTACCAGCAGTTGGTGCTGCGCGACTACGACCCGTCGCGCGGGGTACAGGTGAGCAACCTGGTGACGCTGGAGGATGAAGATGGCGCACGTCGGGTGCTGTTCCTCGGGCCGGAAGCCGCCGGGCTGAAGATCGGCGAGGGGGATGAACGGGTAACCGTCATTACCCCTCGGTCGCCTTTGGGCCAGAAACTGGTTGGCAAGCGGGTCGAGGATGAAATCATCCTGGGCAACCAGGCGCTGTTTATCGTCGAGGTCGACTGACAGTACTTTACCGCCGGCAAGCAGCGATTCCTTCACGTCGCCTGCAAGGCATCGAACCGCGTCGCCAACCCCTGCGCGGCGAACTGCTGCGCCACGAAATCGATGAACGCCCGCGTTTTGCCCGGCAGCAATTTGTGCCCGGCGTAGTACAGGCAGATGTGCCCGTCGTCCACGTACCAATCCGGCAGCACCCGCTGCAGCCTTCCGGCCTCAAGGTAGGGCACGGCGAACGGCAGGCTGACCAGGGCAACCCCCAGCCCCTGCTGCGCCACGGCGCAAGCGGCATCTGAGTCGCTCATGGTCATGGCCTGTCGCATCAGCAACGGCTGCTGGTCTTGCCAACGGCTGGTCAACGGCCAGGAACGCACCCGACCGGTCTGCGGCGAACGGATGAAAATGCCATCGTGACGCTGCAATGACGGCGGACCGTCTATCGGCGCATGGCGCAGCAGGTACTCAGGTGCCGCCACCAGAACCCGATGGGCCGGGGTGAGCTTGCGCGCCACCACGCCCAGGGGCAGATCGAAGCCGCCACCAATGGCCGCATCGAAACCCTGGCCGATCAGGTCGACCTGACGGTTATCGAAATGCCAGTCCGGTGTGATCGCTGGGTATTGCCGCAGAAATTCGCCCAACAGCGGCACCACGTACAAGCGCCCGAACACCGTGCCGATGCTCACCCTCAGCAGCCCGGCAGGCTGGCCCTCGGCACTGGCCAGGTTGGCTATGGCGTGCTGGATGGTGCGAAAACTGTCGCTGACCTCGCCCAGAAAGCGCTGGCCGGCTTCGGTCAGGGTCAGCTTGCGCGTACTACGCTGGAACAGACGCACACCCAGGCGCGCCTCCAACTGGGCGACATGCTTGCCCACTGCGGCAGGCGTGAGGCTCAACCGGCGGGCCGCCTCGGCGAAGCTACCCACCTCGGCGCTACGGATAAAACACTCGATGGCGCTGAACGATTCCATGGCCATGATTGGCAACCAAAAGTTTACTCAGCTGATAGTGATTGCCATCTTATCAGCACCTAATCGACGACTGATACTGCGTCCATCCACGGCATACGGCCTGGCTTTCCACTGGAGATCACTATGTCCAAGCAACTCACACTCGAAGGCAAGGTCGCCCTGGTCCAGGGCGGCTCGCGCGGTATCGGCGCAGCGATCGTGCGGCGTCTGGCCCGTGAGGGCGCCAAGGTCGCCTTCACCTATGTCAGCTCCGCCGGCCCCGCCGAAGAGCTGGCCCGGGAAATCAACGCGCAAGGCGGCCAGGCACTGGCGCTGCGCGCCGACAGTGCCGATGCAGCCGCCGTGCAAATGGCTGTGGATGACACGGTAAAACAGCTCGGCCGCCTCGATATCCTGGTCAATAACGCCGGCGTGCTGGCGGTGGCGCCAATCACCGAGTTCGACCTCGCCGAATTCGACCGCATGCTGGCAGTCAACGTGCGCAGCGTGTTCGTCGCCAGCCAGGCGGCAGCACGCTACATGAGCGAAGGTGGGCGGATCATCACCATCGGCAGTACCAACGCCGAACGCATGCCCTTCGCCGGTGGTGCCCCCTATGCCATGAGCAAATCCGCCCTGGTCGGCCTGACCCGCGGCATGGCTCGCGACCTGGGGCCAAGGGGCATCACGGTGAACAACGTGCAACCTGGCCCGGTGGACACCGACATGAACCCGGCCAGCGGGGAGTTTGCGGAAAGCCTCATTCCATTGATGGCCATCGGGCGTTACGGGCAGGCGGATGAAATCGCCAGCTTCGTCGCCTACCTGGCAGGACCGGAGGCTGGCTACATCACCGGGGCCAGCCTGACGGCAGATGGTGGGTTTGCGGCCTGAGATTCGGCTGGGGCTTTATCACCGGCAAGCCGGCTCCTACAGATAGCCCCACCGTGGGAGCTGGCTAGCCAGCGATCAGGCCCGATCCGCCAGCAGGTGCTGCTCCATGACTTCGAGAAACGCCCGCGCCGCCGGCGTCGGGCTCTGCGACCACACCGCGTACAAATGACGCACCGGCGCATCTCCCAGGCGCGCCACCGCCACACCCGGCATGCCTTCGGCCAGTCGCTCCGGCACCAGCCCCACGGCCATACCGCGCTGCACGAACTTCTCGACCAGACGAATATGGCCGATCTCGAACTGCACCCGCCGCTGCACGCCCACCGCCAGGAACGCCTCGTCGGTCTGGCGCCGCGCCCCCGTGCCTTCGGGGAAGTCCACCAAGACCTCGTTCGCCAGGTCAGCCAGCGCCAGTTGACCACGGCCAGCCAGGATGTGCGTGGGTGGCAACAACGCCACCAACTCCTCCCGTGCCAACAGACGGTGGCGCACCCCTTGCGGCTCCTCGCCCTGCCACAGACCGATGAACCCAACGTCCAGGCGCCGCTCGCACACATCGGCCACCAGCAGCTCGCTCTTGGCGGTCAACCAGCGTACGTCCACATCCGGATGGCGCCTGTGGAACACCGCCAGCAGATCAACCAGGTCCAACGCCGTGAGCGAACTGATCTCGCCAATCGACAGACGCCCCCTCACCTGGCCACAGGCCGCCGCGACGTCATCGGCAATCCGTCGGGCAGCTTGCACGGCCGGACGCGCACTGAGAACGAATGCTTCGCCTGCGTGGGTCAGGCGCACCCGCCGCGAACTGCGCTCGAACAGGCTCACGCCCAACTGCGCCTCCAGGCGCGCAACCTGATGACTGAGCGCCGATTGCACCACGTGGCAGCGCTCGGCGGCACGGGTGAAACTGCCGGTGTCGGCGACGGCCAGGGCGTACTCAAGCTGCTTGAGGTTCATCGAATCAATCTGCTTTTTAGATGGACAAGCTGAAAACTATACATTGGTGTCATTCTCAAGACTTCCCGATACTGACGCCCACTGATTTCTGCCCGCAACGAGATGCTCATGAACACCCCTACCCTCAGTCGCGCCCTCATCCTGCTGATGGCCACCGCCACTGGCCTGGCCGTGGCCAGCAACTACTACGCCCAGCCACTGCTGCACAGCATCGCCGAACAGTTCGGCCTGAGCACCGCCAGTGCCGGTAGCATCGTCATTGCCGCCCAGCTCAGTTATGGCGCGGGCCTGCTGCTGCTGGCACCGCTGGGCGACCTGTTCGAACAGCGCCGACTGATCGTGGTGATGACGGCCATCTCGACCTTGGGCCTGGTAATCAGCGCTTGCGCGCCGAGCCTGCCCTGGTTGCTGCTGGGCACGGCACTGACCGGGCTGTTCTCGGTGGTGGCGCAGATTCTGGTGCCCATGGCCGCGGCCCTGAGCGCGCCAGACCAGCGGGGCCGTGCGGTGGGTACGCTGATGAGCGGCCTGTTACTGGGTATTCTGCTGGCCCGCACGGCTGCAGGCTTCATGGCAGAACTCGGCGGGTGGCGCAGTATCTACGTGCTCGCGGCCGTCCTCATGGCGGTATCCGCCATCGCCCTCTATCGCAGTTTGCCGCAGCACAACAGCCATGCCGGGCTGAAGTACCCGGCACTGATCGGTTCGGTGTTCCGCCTGTTCGTGCAAGAACCGGTGCTGCGCCTGCGTTCTTTGCTTGGCCTGCTGGCATTCAGCCTGTTCGCGCTGTTCTGGACGCCACTGGCCTTCCTCCTGGCCAGTGAGCCCTACCACTATTCGGATGCCGTGATCGGGCTGTTCGGCCTGGCTGGCGCGGCGGGAGCGCTGTCGGCGAACTGGGCAGGTCGTTTGGCCGACCGCGGCAAGGGCTCACTGGGCACCACCGTCGGCCTGGTCGCGCTGATGCTGTCGTGGGTGCCTCTGGGCTTTGCCGAGCAGTCCCTGCTGGCGCTGCTACTGGGCGTGCTGGTACTCGACCTGGCGGTGCAGCTGGTGCATGTGAGCAACCAGAACGCGGTGATTGCCCTTCGTCCAGAAGCCCGCACACGGCTCAATGCCGGGTACATCACGTGCTACTTCATTGGCGGCGCTTTGGGCTCGCTGCTGGGAACGCAATTGTTCCAGCACCACGGCTGGATGGGCATCGTCACGGCCGGCCTTGCCATTGGGGCGCTGGCACTGTTGGTCTGGGCAATGGCCGAGCGCAAACGCAAGCGTGCGCTACAACTTACCTGAGCCACGCCTGCCGGCAGGACCGCGACCAACCGCCACGACCCTCCGTCGCCCGATCGTTGACTTGCCGGCCAAGGAGGGGCTCAGTAGGTGTTGGTCAAGACCCTTTCCCGACAGGACGACTCAATGACAAGGCTCACGGTTCAATCCGGCGATTTCTTGCAAGGTGAAGGCGAGTACCGCAATGGAGCGCTCACTCTCAAGACCCCGCGCAGCCCCTCGCCCGGCGAGCGGATTTCTCTCACACGAATCACCGACCTCAGGCTCGCCAGCCTTGAGTCCAGCCGCAGCCTGGGTACCGCGATCGGCTGGGGCGTGGCGGGTGCCTTGGTGGCAGGCCCGGTCGGCTTGCTGGCCGGGCTGTGGCTCGGCGGCAAGGAAGAGGAAGCGACCTTCCTCGCCACCTTCAAGGATGGTCGCAAGTTGATGGCCATCACCGACGGCAAGACCTGGTCGAAGATCGATGACAGTTGGCGTCGCCATCGGCATCCGGCCTCTAACGACTGAGTATTGCGGTGATGCCGCTATCGCGAGCAAGGCTCGCTCCTACGCGCCGGTCACCCAAAACGGTCGCGCGCAAATCCCGCAGGACTCAGTGGTCCGAAAAAACGTAGGAGCGAGCCTTGCTCGCGATGCGCCGCGCGGGCGGCGCTCGATCTCACAGCCGAAAAGATCTCCCGATGAACCCCTGTGAGCCCCAAAACAAAAAGCCCCCGAACCTTTCAGTTCGGGGGCTTTTCGCAGAATGTGGCGGTGAAGAAGGGATTTGAACCCTTGATACGATTTCTCGTATACACACTTTCCAGGCGTGCTCCTTCGACCACTCGGACACTTCACCGTTTTCTCTTCAAGCTATTCAGCCTGTCGAGGCGCGCTAATTTAGTAGAAGGCTTTTCCTTTGGCAAGCATTTTTTTCAGAATTTTCATGCGCTTAAGCAAATTCTCCGAAAAACCTCGCTTGGCAGGGCAATGCTGCCAATCTCGCTTGCGCTTTTACCCTCTCCTGACGCCCTCCCCCGACACGGCAAGGCATGGCGCGCAAACGCTGACTGACTGGTCAGCCTAACTGCTTTACCTGGCTGGCGGTGCTGGGTAACGTCGTTGCCACGTTACCCAAAGGACTCTGCCATGAGCGAGCTGATTACCTACCACGCCGAAGACGGCATCGTCACCCTGACCCTGAACAACGGCAAGGTCAACGCCATCTCGCCGGATGTCATCGTGGCCTTCAACGCAGCCCTGGATCGCGCAGCACAGGAACGAGCAGTGGTGATCATCACCGGCCAGCCGGGCATTCTTTCCGGGGGCTACGACCTCAAGGTGATGACCGCGGGCCCCAAGGAAGCCATCGGCCTGGTGACCGCAGGCTCGACCCTGACCCGCCGTTTGCTCTCGCACCCGTTCCCGATCATCGTCGCCTGCCCGGGCAATGCCGTGGCCAAGGGTGCCTTCCTGTTGCTGTCGGCCGACTACCGCATCGGCGTCGAAGGGCCTTACAAGATTTGCCTGAACGAAGTGCAGATCGGCATGACCATGCACCATGCCGGCATCGAGCTGGCACGGGACCGGTTGAGCCGCGCCGCGTTCCAGCGTGCGGTCAACAATGCCGAGGTATTCACCCCGCAGGCGGCCGTGGACGCTGGCTTCCTCGACAAGGTAGTGCCTGCCGAGCAGCTGCAGGAAGCCGCCCTGGCGGCGGCGCGTGAGCTGAAGAAACTCAACATGCTGGCCCACAAGAACACCAAGCTGAAAGTGCGCAAAGGGCTGTTGGATGCCCTGGATGAAGCAATCCTGGCGGACCAGAACCCTATGGGTTGAGCCCCACCGAGGATGCCGCCCCTGTGGGAGCGCCCTGTCGCGACGCAAGGCTGCTCCCACGACAATGAGACCTTCACAGGCGCTCACCCAAGGTTTGCCCCAAACAGTGCACAGCCGTACACTGCGCCGCGACTGTCTGGTGTGAGTCGTACCATGCTTTATTCCCTTCGCATGCTCCTGCTGGGGCTGCACTTTCTGCTGGTGGGTGCCGTCGGCCTGGTCATTGGCCTGTGCCGCCCTTTCAACCCCGACAACAGCCGTATCTTTGCCCGACTGTACAGCCTGCCGGCCACCTGGATGATGCGCATCAAGGTCAAGTCCGAAGTGGGCCCGCTGTGGGACCAGCCCCCCGGTTGCGTGATCGTCGCCAACCACCAGTCCAACTTCGACCTGTTCATCCTTGGCCATGTGGTACCGCAGCGGACCGTGGCCATCGGCAAGAAAAGCCTGGGCTGGATTCCGCTGTTCGGCCAGTTGTTCTGGCTTGGCGGCAACGTGCTGGTCGACCGCCAGAACGCCTACCAGGCGCGCAAAGCCATGCAGCAGACCACCCGTACCCTGCGCAACGACACCTCGATCTGGATTTTCCCGGAGGGCACGCGCAACCCCGAAGCGAAGCTGCTGGCGTTCAAGAAAGGCGCCTTTCACATGGCGGTCGAAGCCGGTGTGCCAATCGTGCCGGTGTGCGTCAGCCGCTACGCCCGACGCCTGAGTCTCAACAGCTGGCGCCAGCGCACGGTGATCGTGCGGTCGCTGCCACCCATCGCCACCACCGGCATGACCCAGCAAGACCTGCCGGCCCTGATCGAACACTGCCGCACGCAAATGCAGCAGTGCATCGACCACATGGAAAACGAACTGCCCCATGCCTGACTTCGCCTAACCGACAGGTTGCTCTCGCGCCCTTCACGGCCCAAGCTGTAGGACGTGTTCAACCGACAAAAGCGGACAACCATGGGGCGAGTCGTGGCATCGGCGGTGTACAGCGCCGGCAGAAAAGTCACCAACATCAGCATCGACGAAGGCAGCGAGTGGGCACGCAAGCCAGGGCACTTCGTCTGGATCGGCCTGGAAGAGCCCAACGCCGAGGAGCTGGCCAACCTGCAGTGCCAGTTCAACCTGCACGAACTGGCTATCGAAGATGCCCTGGAAAAGCACAGCCGCCCCAAGCTGGAAACCTTCGGCGACGCCCTGTTCATCGTCACCTACTCCCCCGTCCGACATGAAGGCAAGCTGGAATTCATCGAAACCCATATCTTCGCTGGCAACGGGTACATCATCACGTGCCGTAACGGCCACTCGAAATCCTACGCCCTGGTGCGTCAACGCTGCGAGGCGCGCCCCCTGCTGCTGGAACATGGCGAAGACTTCGTGCTGTACGCGCTGCTCGACTTCGTCACCGAGAACTACCAGCCCGTCAGCGAAGCCATTCATGGCGAAATCGAGGAGCTGGAGCAAAGCGTGCTCAGCGGCTCGCTGAAGGAAGAAGACATCCAGCGCCTGCACAGCCTGCGCCGCGACATCCTGCGCCTGCGCCGCTACGTGGCACCGATGGTGGAAGTGAGCGAGGAACTGCAGCGCCTGAGTTTCCCGTTCATCGACAAGAACATGCGCCCGTACTTTCGCGACGTGCAGATCCATGTCACCCGGCAGATGGAGGATTTGGCCGGCATTCGTGACATCGCCAGCCAGACCATCGAGATCGGCATGCTGCTGGAGTCGTCACGGCAGAGCATCGTGCAGCGCAAGTTCGCCGCCTGGGCGGCGATTCTCGCCTTCCCCACGGCGATTGCCGGCATCTACGGGATGAACTTCCAGAACATGCCGGAACTGGGCTGGCACTATGGCTACTTTGGCGTGCTGGGGTTGATTGGCGTGGGGTGTACGGCGCTATATGCCAGTTTCAAGCGGTCGGGGTGGTTGTAGCGGCTGTCGCGCAGCCCCGTCGACGGCCAGCCGGCTCCTACCTCAGGACCCGGCTGGCCGGCGATCACGCGGCGTTATCGCCGGCCTTCGCCGTCTGCCCAACGAAGCGCATCATCCATTCCCCGACCAGGTCTCCCTGGTGCTCCGAGGCCAGGCTGGCAACGGCCTTCTGGTACACCTCATGCCCCAGGAAGTCCTTGCGCGCGTCGAGCAGTGCCCGGGAGTAGTCGTGAACGAACTCTGGGTGGCCCTGGAAGCACAGCACCTGGTCACGAATGTGATAGGCGGCATTCGGGCAGAAATCGCTGGAGGCGATCACCGTGGCGCCTTCGGGCAACTCGGTCACCTGGTCCTGGTGGCTGATCAGCAGGGTCAGTTCTGACACTTCCGGGTCCATCCATGGCGCATGGGCCGCCAGCGAATAACGGTGGATGCCCACCCCCCAACCCTTGTCGGCACGTTCGGCCTTGCCACCGAGGGTCAACGCCAGGAGCTGGTGGCCGAAGCACACGCCCAGAAGCTTCTCGCCACGCTCATAAAGCTTGAGCAGGTAGGCCTTGAGGGTCTGGATCCAGGGGTCATCACCGAACGAGTCAGCCTTGCTGCCTGTGACCAGGTAGGCATCGAACTTATCGCCATCGGGTGGGTAGTCACCGTTCATGACGTTGTACACGTCGAATTCGGCGGCAATGGGCTGACGCGAGAACAGCTGCTCGAACATCCTTCCGTAGCCCTGGTACTGCGCGACCAGCTCAGGTCGCAGGACATCGGTTTCAAGGATGCAGATGCGTAACGACATAGGGATAGTCCTGAACGACATGGGTGGGAATCTGCTGTAGAGACTGACGCGAAAGGCACGTACAAGCAAGTAGGCTGCACTGACGAACGGTCACATTTCGTCGGCGTCCTGGTCCCGGGTACGCAGCGGTCTAGCCAGAGGATGCCAGCAAGCTGGCCTTTGGCCTCATAACCGTATTTCAGCAATTTTCTCATCTTTTAGAACAAAGGGTTCTCTGGTATGGATGACGTAACCCCTACCTTTGGTTGTATATGCAGTAACAAGAGGCAAACAGAGTGGGCGCCAGGCGCGCCACTGTGATCGACCCGAAGCGCGACAAGGAAGCCAACGGGTATTCAGGAATAACAACAAGAAGGCGGTCAGCCATGTTCAGACAATCGAAAATTCGCCAAGCTGGGCTCATTCTCTTCGCCACGACTTTGCTGCTGATTCTCCCGAACCTTACCCGCTTGTTCGGATGATGGTGGCTGTGGCCTTTTCAGGCAATGCACAGGTAACCTGCCAACCTTGATGGTTGGAGACCTCCCATGCGCGTCTGCCTTGCTCTGCTAGCCCTCCTTCTCAGCCTGCCCCTCAAGGCGGCGCAACTGCACCTTGAACTGGGCGATACGCCGCGTCAGTTAAGCAGCCGCGACCTGCTCGACCACCCCAAGGCGCAGGACATCAGCATCGAGCAGGATGTCTCGTACAAGCGCCCCATGCATTACCGCGCGGTGCCTCTGGCCGCACTGCTGGACGGGGTGAGCGACAACGACCATCTGCAAGCCGTGGCGCTGGATGGCTTTGCCGCCGAAATGCCAGCAGGGCCACTGCTGCAGCATGGCCCGGCACAAGCCTGGCTGGCGGTCGAGGACCCGGCTGCCCCTTGGCCGGCGCTGGGTGACGGCAAGCCCAGTGCCGGGCCGTTCTACCTGGTCTGGACCCAACCGCAGGCGAGCGGGATTCGCCCGGAACAATGGCCGTTCCAGATCACCACCCTGCGCCGCCTGGCGCCCGTGGAACAGCGTTTCCCAGCCCTGCTGCCCGACCCGCGCTTACCGGCCAATGACCCGGTACGCGAGGGTTTTGCGCTGTTCCAACAGAACTGCCTGGCGTGCCACCGGCTCAATGGCGCTGGCGATGCGCAGTTCGGTCCGGACCTGAACCTGCCGCACAACCCCACCGAGTATTTCCAGCCGGCGTTCCTGCGCCAGTACATTCGCGACCCGCAAAGCCTGCGGCACTGGCCACAGGCCAGGATGCCGGGTTTTGCCGAAAATGTGTTGAGCGATCAGGCGCTGGACGCGTTGCTGGCTTACTTGGGGCATATGGCCTTGCGCAAGCCCTGAGGGCCTGAGGCAAGGCCGCGCCCATCGCTAGGCGATGGGCCGTTCCTGTTTGACGCCCCACCCTTCGAGCTCTCCGCCCAAGGGCGAGATCACGGCCTCGAAGGCTTCCTCGAATGCACCAATGCCACAGTAAGTGGCGTACATGACCTTGCTGAGTTCCAGGTGCCAGACGCCATCGTCCAGCTCACGCACCTGGGCGTTGATGGACTCGCCGCGAAACTGTCCGGCGGCTCGTCGCGCACCGGCTTCGTCGGGGAATACGGCATAGAACTCAATGGGATGGATGCGGGTGAAGTCGAAACCGCCTGCTTTCATCTGGCGCAGGACATTGCTGCTGATATCGTCGTTCTGGCTGCTCATGAAACGTCCTCCTGCAAAGCAATGGATAGACTTTCCGTGCACTACGCACCTGCCGGCAGAACCGGTCAGATCGAGCTGATGCGAGACGCGAACCAAGGGGGTGCCGACCTGCTGAACGGCCGGCACCTCACACCAGCGTAGTGCCTGCCACGGCAGCGCGCCAGCCAGGCGGCTTCAGGGGGCGGGACAGATTCGGGTGATGGTCACGCCGCTATGCTCCTTGAGCCAGCGGGCAGTAGGGGAATGGGTGCGATCCTGGAAGTCGTTGAGGTCCAGTTCGTCCATGACCGGGAACAGATGCGAACGAATGGCCCGCGCAGCGTCCTCCTCACTGGGGCATTGGTCGCTGTGCAGTAGCAGCGAGGTCGGCTCACCTTTCTGGTCGGCAAAAATGACTTCCCACTCTTTCATTGAAATGCCCTCAAGGAATACAGGGGATGTGCAACCTGTAATTGCTTGACCGTCGGCGGGGAGATTTGTTCAGTCAGGGGGGATGTGCAGCGCGGCGATCAGCGGCAAGCCGACTCCTGATGGAGACGGCTCGCCGGTGATGCGGGACTTACTTCGGTACGCCGTGCACGACGCCGGCGGTATTGTCCATCAGGCTCTTGGTCGCGGTCTGGATGTAGGCTTCCAGGCGCTTGACCATGTCTGGCTGGTCCGGGCTCTCGATCAGTTCGGCCTTGAACTCACGGCCCAGCTGGTAGCGGTACATGCGTGGGCTCATGTCCTTGGACTCGATGAGGATACGATCACCCTGCACCAGGCCGACGATCTGCTCGCTGCCCGACGGCTTGATCATGCCCATGCCCTGGTCACCCTCAGGCAGGTTGAGCAGGTCGCGCCCCCAGCACTGGTGACGGGTCTGGCCACCCAGGCGGCCCATGATGGTCGGCACGATGTCGACCTGGGTACCCACGGTGTGATTGACCGCGCCGAACTTTTCCTGGATACCCGGGGCGATCAACAGCAGCGGTACGTTGAAGCGCCCCAGGTCGAGCTCGGTCACCTGCTGGCTGTTGCCAAAACCGTGGTCGCCGACGATGACGAACAGGGTGTCCTTGAAGTACGGCTCCTTGCGCGCCTTCTCGAAGAACTGGCCCAAGGCCCAGTCGGAGTAGCGCATCGCGGTCAGGTGCTCGTCCAGTCGGCCCTGGCCGGTCACCGGCTCCACCGGCAAGTCCTTCGGCAGCGCATAAGGGGTGTGGTTGGACAGCGTCTGCAGCAGTGCGTAGATCGGCTTCTTGCCATCATGCTTGGCCAGCTCTTCGGCGCCACGGTCGAACATGTCCTGGTCGGACACGCCCCAGGTCGGGTCGGAGAACACCGGATTGACGAAGTCGTTACGGCCAATGAAGGTGGTCATGCCCTGGTTGCCGAAGAACCCGGACTGGTTGTCCCAGGCGAAGTCGCCGTTATAGACGTAGACATCGTCATAGTCACGAGCACTGAGCAGCGCGGGCAGGCCCGACAGCTTGTGACCGCCTTCCGGGGTCTGCATCAGGTATTCGAAGCCTGGCAGGTTGGGGAAGCAGGCCATGGTGGCGAACATACCCTGGTGGGTATGGGTGCCGTTGGAGAAGAAGCGGTCGAACAGCAGACCCTCCTTGGCCAGCTTGTCGAAGTTCGGGGTGATGTTGTTCGGGCTGCCCAGCGCGCCAACCGAATGGCCGGCGAAGCTTTCCATGAGGATCACCACGACGTTCTTGGCCGGCAAGGTACGCTCGGCCGGCGGCACGAAGTCACGGCGGATGGCCGCCTCGTCGGCGTCCACCAGGGTGTCGTGCGGGGTCAGCAGCTGCTCCCGCACGCTCTGGGTGGCCATGCCCTGCTCAAGCACCGGCTTCCAGATGTTGGCGCGGTCTTCACCGTAGCGGCTCTTGGCGGCGTCGATCAGCGTCAGGGTGCCGTTCAGGCCCAGCTGGTTGACGAAGTTGGAATCGGTGGTGAAGGCATCGCCCCAGCGCATGGGCGGACCTTGGCGCAGAGTGCCACGGGCAGCGACCACGGCCACCAGCAGGACCACCATGAACACCGCCAGGCGGTTGTACCACGGCGTACCACGGCGGGGGCTGGCGAGCGTCACGGCCGCGCTGCTGCGGGTCAGACGGTCGATACCTTTGAACAGCAGGCTCAGCAGCCAGGTGCCGAACAGCCAGGCCAGCAGGTAGCGCACCACCGGGAAACCGTACCAGAGCATGCTCAGGACGGTCTTGGGGTCTTCCTGGATGTACTGGAAGACCAGGCCGTTCAAGCGCTGGTGGAATTCGCGGTAGAAGTCCATCTCCATCAGGCCGAGGAACATCACCACACTGGAGGCGATCGTCAGCCAGAAGCGGAACACGCCACGGCGTGCCATGGCCCATGGGCTGAGGATGGCCAACAGCAACGGAATGCTGATGTACACCACCACCCGAAGGTCGAAGCGCAAGCCATTGAGGAAGCCTTCGGCGACCGTCGCAGCAGGCGTATCGCCCACCATGTCGCTGTTATAGGCCAACAGCGCAACGCGCACCAGGCTGAGCATCAACATGATCACCAGCCCGCTAAGCAGCGTATAGGCCAGGTGAGATTTCAATGTGGGCGCGAATGACGCTTGCGCGCCTCGTTGCTTCAAGGCGTCCAGGTTAGCCATGAATGGGGAGGTCCTAGAAATGCAGGTTTGCGAAGAGGGTGCTGAGCATAGTCCAACGCAGCAAGTGCGGCTGCGGATTGTGTTTAAACCAATGTGAAAATTTTGTCACGGGTCATTTGCAACGGTGTCTGCACCGGCCCGCTACCGGTGCAGCCCTTGGCTGGCGATCAGAAGCGGATGTTGCCCCGGGGCCCGGCGATCGCCCAGATGATCAGGCCGACCACCGGCAGCAAGGCGATCAGCAGGATCCACAGGACCTTGACGCCGACTTCGCGGCCACTTTTGATCACGTTGAGAATCGCCCAGATATCCAGGGCCAGAATGATCAGGCCCACCAGGCTGTTGAATGTGGAACCCATTGTATACGCTCCTGTTGAAAGACTGTCGGGGTGAGCATAGTCAGGCTATCGCCCTGATAGAAGGGAATCCTTGGCCTGGCGCGCGGGTCACTGGTTAGACTGCCTGTATCGACTGAATCGAGGTTCACATGCCCCCAGCCCACTCCCCGACAGCCACGGCGCATTCTTGGTTGAACGCCTGGCGGCAACAAGCCCTGAACACGCCCTGGCTGAGCGCAGGCCTGGGGCTAAGCCTGCTGGCGATCCTGATACTGCTGGCGGCGAGCCTATGGAACGCGGTGAATGGCGACCATGCCAACAACCTGCACCTGGCGCTGCTGGGCGGGTTGTCCGGTTTCGGCGCTACCGCGTTGGGGGCGGTGCTGGCGGTGGTGATGCGCGATGTGAGCGCTCGCAGCCAGGATGTGATGCTCGGCTTTGCCGCCGGCATGATGCTTGCGGCCAGTTCCTTCTCTCTGATTCTGCCGGGCTTGGATGCAGCCCGCGAGATCACCGGCAATGGCCCTGCTGCCGCTTTCACCGTGGTGCTGGGCATGGGCCTTGGCGTGCTGCTGATGCTGGGCCTGGACCGCTTCACCCCGCACGAACATGAAAGCACTGGCCCATGCGGGCCGGACGCCGAGCGGGTCAGCCGCGTGTGGCTGTTCGTACTGGCGATCACCTTGCACAACCTGCCAGAGGGCATGGCCATTGGCGTGAGCTTCGCGAACGGTGACATGGCCATCGGCTTGCCGCTGACCAGCGCCATCGCCATTCAGGATATTCCCGAAGGCCTGGCGGTCGCCCTGGCGTTGCGCGCCACGGGGTTGTCGAACTTCAAGGCGGCTCTGGTGGCGATCGGTTCAGGGCTGATGGAGCCCTTGGGTGCGGTGATCGGGCTGGGGATTTCCACCGGCTTTGCCCTGGCCTACCCCATCAGCATGGGGCTGGCGGCAGGGGCGATGATTTTCGTGGTCTCCCACGAGGTGATTCCCGAAACCCACCGCAATGGCCACCAGACGGCGGCAACCCTGGGGTTGATGGGTGGCTTTGGGGTCATGATGTTCCTGGACACGGCGCTGGGTTGACGCTGAAGGAGGGGCGCTGTGCGCCCCTGTCCCAAGGCAAGGCTGCACCACAGGTGCTGGACGGCTGGAGGAACCTGCCCTGTGAGGGCCCTGTCATCAGCCAGTCGCCGATGACGTCAGACGTGCACCGCCACTTTCAGGGCTTCCAGCGCTGGCTCGACCTTGATGCCAACCGCCTCGCCCAGTTCCAGTACCCGCGCCAGATCGTTCTGGCCCACCATCACCATCTGCAACTCATCATCGAGCAACTGACTGAAATTCAACAGCACGTAGCCGCCGGCTTCCTTGTTCAGCGCCCCCATCTGCACCTGGATGCGATTGAGTGCGGTCAGCGGTTCGGCACGCGCCAATTGCTTGGGTTTGAGGGTGAACGGCACGCTCTTGTCGAACGAGTCGCTGATTTGCTGGAACAGGTCCTGATAGGTGTCTGCCTGGAACACCACGGTATCCGGCAAGCTGCCGAGCACCACCCACTCGCCGAGCGGAATGGGGAACGTGTCGTCGTAGTTGATGTCCGGGTTGGCGGCCAGGAAGGCGGCAGGGTCGGCGTAGGCTTGGGCAGCCTCGTCGGCGATGCGCTCGATGTCTTCCTCGCGCATGCATCCGGCGCTGATGAGGCTGATGAGTTCGAGCAACTGGTTTTTCATGGGGGAGCCTGCAACGGGTGAAAAGTCGCCAAGGATAGCCGCAAACGCCGGTTGACCGTTAACCGCCCGCCATGGCGGCGACCGTGCAAAATGCACTGTGCAAAATGCACGACCTTGCATCCTGCACGATATTCACACTACGGAAACGATTTAACTTATTGATTTAAAAGGATTTTATTCAAGACTGCGACTGGCACGGTCACTGCAAATATCCACTCACGTCTGCCACCTACAGTCAGGAGTTGATATGGACCTCATCCAGGAAAAGTTCGTCTCGGTGTTTTCGGCCTATCAGGTCACCACCCAGCCTCGACCCGACGGCGGCGTCCTGCTGACCTTGCGGGCTGCCGACGGCAAGGTGACTCGACGCGTGCTGAGCTACGCGCAGTTGCACAGCGCTGAGCAGCTGTCCTGGGCGATCAGTGCCATCCGTCGCGATCTGGCGGAACAAGCCAGTGAATTGCCAGTGATTTCGATGCTGCAGAGCCAACAGCGGTTCGCACTGCCAACCTACCGTTGAACGTTGACGGGCCTCATCGCCGGCAAGCCTGCACCTACCTGTGGTAAGCCGGCTTGCCAGCGATGAAGCACTGATTCACAGCTCGTCAAACCCGGCGAACTGCCGCGCCGTCTCATCGCCCGTGAACCGCGCCTGTCGCCCCTGCTCATTGGCGAATAATCGCAATGCCACGCAGAACGGGTTGTCACCCAGGTCGATCCAACGCCGGACGCCTGCCGGGATCACCAGCTCGTCCCCCTTCTCACACAGCACCGCATAGACGTAGTCCCCCAAACGCATGCCAACCTGGGCACGTCCGGACACCACGGCGAACACCTCATCGGCATCCTGCACATGCTCGTCACGCAGATCGGTCTGGGCCAGGTCGGCACCGTCGCGGTTGAGCACGGCGAAGGCCTGGCAGCCATGGGCGGTCATCAATTGGTCGAGGTGCTCGCGGCAAGCCTCCAGCACTTCGTCCGGATGACTGCCGGGCCGCACACGAAGGGCATGGGGGCGATGAACGATGCGCACGCCCTGCTCGGCCAAGGTGGCGGCGATGTCATCGTGGTGGGTCAGCACCTTGTTCGGCAGGTCCGGGCTGGACGGGTGAAAAACGCTGAGGATGCTCATCAGTGACGTGTCCTGGTCGGTTTCGAACGTAGGGCAATGATAACGGCTGCCGCCAGGGCTGCGGCGCTGGCCATACCAAAGGTGAAGGTCGGCCCCAGCAATTTCCAGCTGTAGCCTGAGTAGAGAGCGCCCAGCGCACCACCGGTTCCCGAGAGCGCCGCATACAGCGCCTGCCCCTGGCCTTGCTGGCGCGCGCCGAAGCTCGATTGCACGAACGCGATGGCGGCGGCGTGGAAGCAGCCGAATGTGGCCGCGTGCAGCACCTGGGCGAAAACCAGCACTGCAGGCTCACCCGCCAGGTTGCCCAAGAGCAGCCAGCGCAACGCCGCCAACAGGAAACTGGCCAGCAGCACCCGCTGCACGCAGAACCGCGCAAAGATCCGGCTCATGAACATGAACACCAGCACTTCGGCGACCACGCCCAGCGCCCACAGCAGGCCAATGGCCCCACGGCTGTAACCCAGATGCTCCAGGTGCAGGGTCAGGAAGGTGTAGTAAGGCCCATGGCTGAGCTGCATCAACGCCACGCAGAGATAGAACGCCATCACGCCTGGCGCCATCAACTGGCGCACAAAGCCCCCGGCCGTGCTGCGCTCGCCCTGCTCCACCGGCTGGGCGTTGGGTACCCACAGGCTGGCCAGGACGATACCGGCCATGATGGTCACCAGGGCGACCGGGTAGATATCCAGGCTCAACCACTCGAACAACCGACCCAGCCCGACCACCGTTAGGATGAAACCGATCGAGCCCCACAGCCTCACTTGGCTGTAACGCGAGGTCTGGCCATGCAGGTGGGCCAACGTGATGACTTCGAACTGGGGCAGTACTGCGTGCCAGAAGAACGCGTGCAAGGCCATGACCAGCGCCAGCCAGGCGTAGCTCTTGCCGAAGAAGATCAACGAGAAGGTCGCCAGCGTCGACAACGCCCCCAGGCGCACGATCAGCAGGCGCTGGCCACTGCGGTCACCCAGCCAGCCCCACAGGTTCGGAGCGATGCAGCGCATCAGCATGGGGATGGCGACCAGCTCGCCGATGCGCGCCGGGGAGAAACCCAGGTGGTCGAAGTACAGCGCCAGGAACGGGGCGGTGGAACCGAGCAGGGCGAAGTAGAACAGGTAGAAGCTGGACAGGCGCCAGTAGGGAATCGGGGGCATGGGGGCAGGCCGGTAGTGCATTAATACCTGGCAAGCCAGCCCCCACAGCCGTGTGCTTGCGGGAGCCGACTGGACGGCGATAGGTTCGGTACGATCAACACCGAGCCAACTGAAGCATCAGCGCTGGCCCAGCACCGGTGTGGCGACCTTGACGTCGGCGTTCTGCGCGCGGTGGCGCAGCAGGTGATCCATCAGCACAATGGCCATCATCGCTTCGGCGATCGGTGTGGCGCGGATGCCGACGCACGGGTCGTGACGGCCCTTGGTCACCACCTCTACCGGGTTACCGTCCACATCGATGGAGCGGCCAGGAGTGGTGATGCTCGACGTCGGCTTCAGCGCCAGGTGCGCGACGATCGGCTGACCCGACGAGATACCGCCCAGGATGCCGCCAGCGTTGTTACTGAGGAAACCTTCCGGGGTCAGCTCGTCGCGGTGCTCGGTGCCCCGTTGGGCAACGCTGGCGAAGCCTGCGCCGATTTCCACGCCCTTGACCGCGTTGATGCTCATCAGGGCATGGGCCAGCTCCGCGTCGAGGCGGTCGAAAATCGGCTCGCCCAAGCCAGGCATCACGCCCTCTGCGACCACGGTGATCTTGGCACCGACCGAGTCTTGGTCGCGGCGCAGCTGGTCCATGTAGGCCTCCAGCTCAGGCACCTTGGCCGGGTTGGGGCTGAAGAAGGCATTCTCTTCCACCGAGTCCCAGGTCTGAAACGGAATTTCGATCGGGCCCAGCTGGCTCATGTAGCCACGCACACGGATGCCCTGGGTGGCCAGGTACTTCTTGGCGATGGCGCCGGCAGCCACGCGCATCGCAGTTTCGCGGGCCGAGCTGCGGCCACCGCCGCGGTAGTCGCGGATGCCGTACTTGTGGTGGTAGGTGTAGTCGGCATGGGCCGGGCGGAACAGGTCCTTGATCGCCGAGTAGTCCTTGGACTTCTGGTCGGTGTTGCGAATCAGCAAGCCGATCGAGCAACCGGTGGTTCGGCCTTCGAACACACCCGAGAGAATCTCGACTTCATCGGGCTCCTGGCGCTGGGTGGTGTGACGGCTGGTGCCAGGCTTGCGACGATCGAGATCGTGCTGCAGGTCGGCCAGGGAGATCTCAAGGCCCGGTGGGCATCCATCGACAATGGCGACCAACGCCGGGCCATGGCTTTCGCCAGCGGTGGTGACAGTGAACAGCTTGCCGTAGGTATTACCGGACATGGACGCTCCGCGAGTCTGCCTGAGGTGATCGAAAGCGGGCAGTATACAGAGGATTGGCTATGTGTGAGGGGGCTATCGCCAACCCGCCGAACCTTCCCGTGAATGAGGGGTCCAACCGACACCTCCCTATGTAGTACCGCATGATGTCGCGCCTGGTCGCTTTGTTCTTGCTGCTGTGCTCCGGCCTGGCCCAGGCCGCCGCCCCTACTGTGCTGCAACGCCCCATCGACCTGGACACCGGCCAGGGCGTGCTGCATGGCAGCCTGCTGCTGCCGCAACAGGACACACCGCCACCGGTGGTGCTGATCATCGCCGGCTCCGGCCCTACCGACCGTGACGGCAACAACCCTGCCGCCGGACGGGTCGACAACCTCAAGCGCCTCGCCCTGCTGTTGGCCAACGAACACATCGCCAGTGTGCGCTACGACAAGCGCGGCGTCGCCGCCAGCCAACCGGCCACACCGGACGAGCGCGACCTCAGCGTCGAGCGCTACGTCGCCGATGTCGTGGCCTGGAGCCGCAAGCTCAAGGCCGACCCGCGTTTTGGCCCACTGATCCTGATCGGCCATAGCGAAGGTGCGCTGATCGCCAGCCTGGCCGCCGAACAGGCCGGCGCAAGCGCCGTGATCACCCTGGCCGGCAGCGGTCGCCCCCTGGCCGAAGTGCTGCGCGAGCAACTGGCCAAGCGCCTGCCGCCTGCCCAACTCGCCCGCGGCAGCGCGCTGCTCGACCGCTTGCAGGCAGGACAGACCAGCCTGGATGTACCCGCCCCCCTGCGCCAGGTATTCCGCCCCAGCGTGCAGCCTTACCTGATCACGCTGCTGCGGCAGAATCCGGCCGCCGCCTTCGCTCAACTGCCCATGCCAGCCCTGATCGTCCAGGGCCGCAACGATGTGCAGGTCGACGTGGCCGACGCCGAGCGCCTGAAGGCAGCCAAACCGGACGCGCAACTGGTGCTGATCGACGGCATGAACCACATGCTGCGCATCAGCCCCAAGGCCATGAGCGAGCAGCGCGACAGCTACCTCAACCCTGAACTGCCGCTGGCCCGCGAACTGGGCGAGCGGGTCGTCACGTTCATCCATCATCTGCCGTCGGCCTGAAGGTATCGGCATAGATTGCGCTCACGTCCTGGGCGGATCGGCCGATAACCGGATGCTGGCGTCGCCATTGCGCCCAGCCTGGCTGCACTGATGAGGACTGCCGTAATGACCGATGCCCCCGCCTCCGTAGACGCGACCGAAGAGCCGCAAGCCCCGGAAAGCGCCCCGCTGCCCTGGACCGACCTGGCCGTCGAGCACTTCCAGTTGCTGCGCCTGGCTGCCTTGCCCACTGACCGCAACAGCGGTGCACGGCCGCAGCGTTTCGTGCAGTTCGGCTATGCCGAACGCCACGACAAGGACCACAGCCTGCTGCGCATGGAAATCCGCCTGCCAGGGCAGAAAGTGCGCAAGGAACAGAACCAGCTGGATGTGCGTGTGGACCACGCCGAGCGCCGGGTGACGATCGGTGACAGCAACGGTTTGCAACTGGAACCGCTCAACCGTGGCCTCGGCCGCTTCATGTTGTCCCAGGCGGTGCAATGGCTGCAGCGCAAGTGGTCGCACTACCGGGTCGAAGGCTTCACCCTGCCCAGCAAGGATGCGCTGAACGAAGATTCACGCCTGCGCCGCGACCAGTTCCTGCGCGCCACTGGCCTTGAGGTGGAGTACGCCGACCCTCAGCACATGAAAGGTCGCACCGTCGAAGCCACGGTGGGCCAGCTGAAGGTGGGCTGGAACAGCGAGAAGGTGCAGCGGGTCGAGATCCTCGATGCGGCGAACATGCTGCAGAGTGCCGAGCAGCAGTTGCAGGAAAAGGAAGCGCAGCTGCGCGAGCGTGATGAGCGGGTGGCCAAGTACCGTCGCGAAGACAGCGGATTGCGCTTTACCATCACTTGCCTGGTGGCGTTTGCAGTGTTCCAGGCGGGGTTGTTGATCTGGATTGCTACACGCTGAGGGCTGGCTAGAGCTTTCTGGCGCCTGTGAGACCGAGCGCCGCCCGCGCGGCGCATCGCGAGCAAGGCGCGCTCCTACACAGCAGGGTGACCGTAGGAGCGAGCCTCGCTTGCGAGGGGATCACCTCAAGCCCTGGCCTTGAACAACTCCTGATGCTGGCGGCACTGCTCGGCCGTCAGCATGAACACGCCATGCCCGCCCCGCTCGAACTCCAGCCAGGCGAAATCGACCTCGGGGTACAACGCCTCGACATGCACCTGGCTGTTGCCCACCTCCACGATCATCAGGCCCTTTTCGGTCAGGTGATCAGCCGCTTCGGCGAGCATCCGCCGCACCAGGTCGAGTCCGTCGTTGCCACAGGCCAGGCCCATTTCTGGTTCATGGTGATACTCGGCCGGCATGTCGCCGAAGTCCTCGGCATCGACATACGGCGGATTGGACAGGATCAGGTCAAAACGCTGCCCCGGCAGACCGTCGAAACCATCGCCCTGAACCGTGTACACCCGCCCGTCCAGGCCATGGCGCTCGATGTTCTGGTTGGCCACTTCGAGGGCCTGGAATGACAGGTCGGCCAGCACGACCTCGGCATCGGGGAACACATCGGCGGCCACGATGCCGATGCAGCCCGAGCCGGTGCACAGGTCGAGGATGCGCGCAGGTTCGGCAGCCAGCCAAGGCTCGAAGCGTTTTTCGATCAGTTCGCCGATGGGCGAACGCGGCACCAGCACGCGCTCGTCGACCAGGAACGACATGCCGCAGAACCAGGCCTCGCCAAGCAGGTAAGCGGTGGGTACGCGTTCTTCGATACGGCGCTTGAGCAGGTGCTGCAGGCGAACCCGCTCATCGTCCTCGAGCTGGCAATCCAGGTAGCTGTCGGCCACCTCCCAGGGCAGGTGCACGGCGCCCAGCACCAGCAGGCGGGCTTCGTCCCAGGCATTGTCGGCACCGTGGCCGAAGAACAGCTCGTGCTCATGGAAGCGGCTGACCGCCCAGCGGATATGGTCGCGCAGCGTGCGCAGACGGGATGTGATCACGGGGTACTCCTATTCAGACATGACAAAAGTCTAACAGCCCAACCGCCACAAATGTTCCTTGCGCGTCACCGGCGATCCGCCACAGGCCAGTAACCATGCTGCCTGCGATGTCAACCATTCCCATTGGCGCCAAGGCAAGGGAGAATAGGTATACAAAAGCCCTACCCAAGGAGCCCTTGATGTCCGTTCCAACCACGATGTTCCGCCTCACTGGCCGCGACTATCCGCCGGCCAAGCTGAGCCAAGCCAGCCTGATCGTCATCGATGCACAAAAAGAGTACCTGAGCGGTCCTCTCATGCTGTCGGGCATGGACGAGGCCGTGGCCAACATCGCCAGGTTGCTCGACGCCGCCCGCAAGGCTGGCCGTCCGATCATCCACGTCCGCCACCTCGGTACCGTCGGCGGCCGCTTCGACCCGCAGGGGCCTGCCGGCCAGTTCATTCCGGGCCTGGAGCCGCGCGAGGGTGAAATCGTCATCGAAAAACGCATGCCCAACGCCTTCAAGAACACCAAACTGCACGAGACCCTGCAGGAGCTGGGGCACCTGGACCTGATCGTCTGCGGGTTCATGAGCCATTCCAGCGTCAGCACCACCGTGCGCCGCGCCAAGGACTATGGTTACCGTTGCACGCTGGTGGAAGACGCCTCGGCGACACGCGACCTGGCGTTCAAGGACAGCGTGATTCCGGCTGCACAGATCCACCAGTGCGAAATGGCCGTGATGGCCGACAACTTCGCTTGTGTCGCTCCGACCGCCAGCCTGATCTGACCCCGGCCGGCATGACCGCCCGGCACACGGGCGGAACCCAAGGGCGGGCGCCAGGTCCAATTCCGGCTACCTACAGAGGAACTCGGAATGAAGCTCAAAGGCAGTTTCGATGCCAAACACCTGCGTACGCGAGAGCCGCGTAACTGGGGCGCTCGCCTGGCTGCTGGCCTTTCGGCCCTGCTGGCGACACTTGGCGTGCTGCTGGCCATGGCTGGCGTCGCCGGCCTGCTGGGCAACTACCCTGCCCTGGCCGAGCTCAACGCCAACCGCCCGCTGTCCGCCATCCTGACCGTGGTCGGGCTGTCCATGCTGTACCTGGGCGTGCGCTTCTGGCGGCGCAGCCGCATTCGCTTGCGTCGCGGGCGCGAGTTGAACCTGGCACCGCACCTGATGAAGAAGCATGACTGAGTGAGCTGCGCCGGCGACAGGCCAGCACTGGCGACACAAGGCTGCACAGCGGCCCGCAGTCGCGTAAACTACGCCGCCCACGTGGAGGCATCATGCAAGACGACGACTTTTCCCTGTTCCACGCCGAGGTCCGCGGCGTCAAGCCGATCAAGCACGACCGCGCCGACGTCGGCAAGCCCAAGGCCGATCGCAAGCAACTGGCTGGCCTGCGCCAAGCGGCGACCGTGCGCAGCGATCAGGCGCTGGTCATCGACGGTTTGTCCGACCAGTTCGTGATCGACGTGGGTGCCGAGGATGAGTTGATGTGGCGCCGTGACGGCGTTCAGGAAAGCCAGATCCGCAAGCTCAAGCTTGGCCAGATCGCCTTCGAGGGCAGCCTCGACCTGCATGGCATGACCGTGGAAAAAGCCCGTGAAACCTTGTGGGCCTTCATCGCCGAAGCCACGAAGCTGGAAGTGCGCTGCGTGCGCGTCACCCACGGCAAGGCCGCGCGCCTCGATGGCAAGCGCCCGATGATCAAGAGCCACGTCAACACCTGGTTGCGCCAGCACCCGCAAGTGCTCGGCTTCACCTCCTGCCAGGCCCGCCACGGCGGTACTGGTGCCGTGTATGTAATGCTCAAGCGAACCATGATGGAAGGCCGCGACGAATAACGCCGCGCTTGCAGCGCCGCCTTTGCCGCCGTACCCTTCGTTTTTGCGATTTTTTACCCACAGGTAGATCCATGTCCCTGGAACAGAACTACACCGAGATCCTCAGCCAACTCGGCGAGGACGTCTCCCGTGAGGGCCTGCTCGACACGCCCAAGCGGGCTGCAAAGGCGATGAAATACCTTTGCCGCGGTTACGAGCAGACGCTGGAAGAAGTCACCAACGGCGCGCTGTTCAGCTCCGACAACAGCGAGATGGTGCTGGTACGCGACATCGAGCTGTATTCGATGTGCGAACACCACATGCTGCCGTTCATCGGCAAGGCCCATGTGGCCTACCTGCCCAAGGGCAAGGTGCTGGGCCTGTCGAAGGTTGCCCGTATCGTCGACATGTTCGCCCGTCGCCTGCAGATCCAGGAAAACCTCAGCCGCCAGATCGCCGAGGCCGTGCAGCAGGTGACCGGCGCTGCTGGCGTGGCGGTGGTGATCGAAGCCAAGCACATGTGCATGATGATGCGCGGTGTGGAAAAGCAGAACTCGACCATGCTCACGTCGGTGATGCTGGGCGAATTCCGCGAAAACGCCTCCACCCGTAGCGAGTTCCTCAGCCTGATCAAGTGATCGGCACGTAACCTCGAGCCGACCCCATGGGTCGGCTTTTGCATTTTCAGGAGTTGCCCATGATCGTCAAAGCCCTGCGGGTCGGCCTCGGCCAGCTTATCGTGTTCGGCGACTGGATCAGCCGCCCGGCCAAGCGCAAACGCGATGCCGCCGCCCAGACGCTTGTCGAGCAGCAGGCCAGTGGCCTTGCGCTGTATCAGTTCCATGCCTGCCCGTTCTGCGTCAAGACACGCCGCACCCTGCACCGCTTGAACGTGCCGGTGGCGCTGCGCGACGCGAAGAACGACCCTGTGCACCGTCAGGCACTGCTGGAAGGCGGGGGCCGGGTGAAGGTGCCATGCCTGCGTATCGAAGAAGCGGGCAAGGTGACCTGGATGTACGAGTCCAAGGACATCATTGCCTACCTGGACAAGCGGTTCGCGTAAGCCTGATAGCGACCGCTCGCCTCTTCGCGGAGGTAAACCGGCGAAGAGGCGAGGCCAGGTTCACTCGCTCATCGGCACATGACGCGGATGGCTGGCCACCCTGGCCAACCAGTCACGCACTGCCGGGTAATCGGCCAGATCGAAGCCGCCCTGATGCGCCACGTGGGTGTAGGCATACAGCGCCACATCGGCGATCGAATATTGATCCCCCACCAGGTACGGCGTCATCTGCAATTGGCGCTCCATCACCTTGAGCGCCTTGTAGCCGCCCTTGTGCAGCTTGCGGTACTCCTCCACACGCTCATCCGGCAGGCCCAGGTAAAACTGGATGAAACGCGCCACGGCAATGTACGGCTCATGGCTGTACTGCTCGAAGAACTGCCATTGCAGCGCCTGGGTACGCAAACGTGGCTCGCTGGGCAGGAACTCAGTGCCATCGGCCAGGTAGTTGAGGATGGCGTTCGATTCCCACAGGCAGGTGCCATCCTCGAGCTCGAGCACCGGGACCTTGCCGTTGGGGTTCATCGCCAGGAATTCGGGCGTTTGGGTCTCTCCTTTGAGGATATCCACCGAGTGCCATTCATACGGCAGGTCGAGCAGGCTCAGCATCAGCTTGATCTTGTAGCAGTTACCCGACTGGTAATCCCCGTAAACCTTGTACATCGCCCATTTCTCCCGTGCAGTTGCGCAATTGTGCCCAATAGTTCGCGACTGTACGGCTAATTGCAATGCCTGCTGTATCGCAAGCATCGGTCGCGCTCGCGTTAGTCTGCAAAAAACGGCTAATCCACGTACAAGGACTTACCCATGCCCCACGCCACATCCGCACGCCTGCGGCCCCTGGCAGACAGCTCCCCTTCGGCGGTGGTCGCCGGCTTCATCGCCATGCTCACCGGCTATACCAGCTCGCTGGTGCTGATGTTCCAGGCCGGCCAGGCAGCCGGACTGACCAGCGCGCAGATCTCGTCGTGGATCTGGGCGCTGTCGATCGGCATGGCGATCTGCAGCATCGGCCTATCGCTGCGTTACCGCACGCCCATTACCGTGGCCTGGTCCACGCCAGGCGCGGCGCTGCTGATCACCAGCCTTGGCGGGGTGAGCTACAGCGAAGCCATCGGCGCCTACATCACTTGCGCGGTGCTGGTGCTGGTCTGCGGCCTGACCGGCAGCTTCGAGCGCCTGGTCAAACGCATCCCGGCGTCCCTGGCCTCGGCCCTGCTGGCGGGTATTCTGTTCAAGATCGGCAGTGAAATTTTCGTCGCAGCCCAACATCGCACCCTGCTGGTGCTGGGGATGTTCTTCAGTTATCTGCTGGTCAAGCGTCTGTCGCCGCGTTACTGCGTGCTGGCGGCATTACTGGTGGGCACAGCGTTGTCCGGGGCCCTGGGCTTGCTGGACTTCAGCGGCTTCACGCTGGAGGTCGCCACACCGGTGTGGACCACCCCGAGCTTCTCGCTGGCGGCGACCATCAGCATCGGTATCCCGCTGTTCGTGGTGGCGATGACGTCGCAGAACATGCCTGGCGTGGCGGTACTGCGTGCCGATGGCTACCAGGTGCCGGCCTCGCCGTTGATCTCGGCCACCGGCTTCGCCTCGTTGCTGCTGGCGCCGTTTGGTTCCCACGGGGTGAACCTGGCGGCGATCAGCGCCGCTATCTGCACCGGGCCGCATGCCCATGAAGACCCCAGTAAGCGCTACACCGCAGCTGTGTGGTGCGGGATTTTCTACGGGATTGCGGGGGTGTTCGGCGCGACCCTGGCGGCGCTGTTCGCGGCGTTGCCGAAAGAGCTGGTGTTGTCGATTGCGGCCTTGGCGTTGTTCGGCTCGATCATGAACGGGTTGAGCGTGGCCATGAGCGAGGCGCGGGAGCGTGAGGCGGCGTTGATCACCTTCATGGTGACCGCGTCGGGGCTGACGTTGTTCTCGATCGGTTCGGCGTTCTGGGGGATCGTGGCGGGGGTGATTACGTTGATGATCCTGAATCCGCGGGAGGTACGGCGGTAGGGATTGGTCGCGGTTGAGATCGAGCGCCGCCCGCGCGGCGCATCGCGAGCAAGGCTCGCTCCTACGTCTGTTTCGGGCCAGTTATGCCTGTGAGATTTGCGCGCGAACGCTTTGGTGCACGGCGCAATATTGGGGTCGTACAAACAAGGCGGTCGCGCGCGCCTGTCACTGACGTTACTGGCCCGAAACAAACGTAGGAGCGAGCCTTGCTCGCGATGCGCCGCGCGGGCGGCGCTCGATCTCAAAAACACCAAAAATCTTCCGCCAACCGCGCCAACCCCGCCAACCCCCCATCCCCTACAACCTGAAATGCCCCACCATCCCCTTCAGGTCACTGCCCAACTGCGCCAACTCGATACTGGACCGGGCATTGTCCTGCATGGCCAATGCCGCCTGATCGGCACTCCCACGAATCTGCGTGACGCTGCGGCTGATCTCCTCGGCCACCGAACTCTGCTCCTCGGCCGCCGCGGCAATCTGCTGATTCATCTGCTGGATCAATGACACCGCCACCGCAATGCTGCCCAAGGCGCTTTCGGTCTGCAGTGCATCGGCCACCGCCAGGCGCACCAGCTCGGTACTGCCACGGATCTGCTCGACCGATTGCTGGGCATTGCCGCGCAGGCTGGCGACAAGGCGTTCGATCTCATCGGTGGATTGCCGGGTACGCCGGGCCAAGGCCCGCACTTCGTCGGCCACCACCGCGAAGCCACGCCCCTGCTCCCCTGCCCGCGCCGCCTCGATGGCGGCATTGAGCGCCAGCAGGTTGGTCTGCTCGGCCACGCTCTTGATCACCGCCAGCACATCACCGATGGTGTGGATCTCTGCGCTGAGGCTGTCGATACCGGCGCTGGCGGTCTCCGCCGCAGCGGCCAACTGCTCGATACGCTGCATGCTCTGGCGCACCACCTGCTGCCCGGAGCCAACCTTGTCGTCGGCCGACTGCGCCGCCTGAGCCGCCTCTTCGGCGTTGCGCGCCACATCGTGCACGGTGGCGGTCATCTGCTGCATGGCAGTGGCCACCTGCTCGGTTTCTTCTTTCTGGCTACCCACCTCGCGGTTGGTCTGCTCGGTGACCGCCGACAACGCCTGGGCGCTGCCGGCCAATTGCTCGATCCCCTGCTGCAGGCCGCTGACCACGCCTGACAAACCGGCAGCCATCTGCTGCATGGCCTGCATCAGTTGCCCCACCTCATCACGACGAGGTGCTTCCTCCTCCAGGCTCAGCTCGCCCGCGGCGATGCGCTGGGCGCGGCCAATCACGCGCTTGAGCGGGCCGACCACGGCACGGGTAATCAGCCAGCCTGCCACTATCCCGACCAGCAAGGCCAGGCCTGTGGCCAGGGCGATGGCCAGGGCGTTTCGGGAGAGTTCACCCTGCATGGCCTTTTCCTGGCCTACGTAGGCCTGGTCGACCAAGTCAGTGACATGGGCCGCGCGCGCCTGCAACTGGGCCTTGATGCCCTGCTCCTTGCCCAGCAGGTCGGTGTATTCGTTGAGCTTGTCGGAGAAACTGCCGATGTGCCCGGCCACTTCACCCAGCACGCTCTGATAGCCGGCATCGCTAATGGCACCCTTGAGCTGATCGACCAAGCTGGCAGCCTCGACGGTCTGGGCGATACGCTCCTGGCTGCCTTGCTCCTCGCCCTTGCGGCTTTTATCCAGGCGCACCCGGGCTTCGTCCATGGCCTGCAGCATCAATCGCGACACCTGCGCCACCTGGGTCGCCTGCTCAAGGAATTCGCCGCCCTGCTGGCCCTGGGATTGCTTCAGGGTATAGGTACCATCGTCGGCCAGGCCTGACTGCAGCACGTCGAGGTTGTTGGCCACGCTGGACACCGCCCAACTGGCCATGTCCAACGCAAGCTCCTTGGCCTGCACCACTTCGACGAAAGCCTCGAAGGACTGGCCGTAGGCGTCGAGCTCAGCGGGTGCACCGCTCAATGCCGGCAAACTGCGCGCACGCTCGGTGAGGTCCTTCAGGCCTGCACGCAAGGCTTCGGCCTCCTTGATATCGGAGCGCAGCGCAAAAGCTTGTTCATGCTGGCGCAAGCGCAATAAATCGGTGTTGAACTGGGCCAGTTGGCGCAGGCCATCGAACCGTTGGCCGACACCGTGCAACGCCACGACACCGATGCCCGCCACCGCGACTGTCAACGACAGCACCAAGGCAAAACCAAGGCCCATTTTGCGGGCCATGCCCAGATTGGCCAGAATACCGTGCCTGGTCGCGCCCATTGCCGATCTCCCCTCACCCTGTCAGGTTTTGCCGAAAGCCAAGAGTGGCAATGCCGCTGGCCTGCTCACAAGGGCTTGACGTCAGAATAGTGTCAAATAGCTATGAACGTGTCGTTTTCAGCGTGCTGAAGGTCGTCCTGCGTGCTGGAAGAAGGCCTGGGCGCGAGAGTCCTGCCCGTAAGCGACATTGATGCGCAGCCATGGGCTGGGAGCGCCCTGGTAGTCGAACGCGCTGCCGGGGGTGAGCAGCACGTCGTGCTCGCGCGCCAGTTGCTCCAGGCGCGCGAATTCCAGTCCCGGCACCCGTGCCCAAACGAACATACCGCCACAGGGCTCGCACAACACCTCCCAGCCGAACTGCTCCAGCTGCCCCAGCAGCCTGGCCATGTGCTGCCCCAGGCGCACCCGCAGGCGCTGGGTGCTCTTGCGATAGCTGCCATTGGCGAGCATCTGCCCGACCACCTGCTCGGCAAAACGCGAAGTACCGATGCCGGTGACCATCTTCAACTCGGCCAGGCGCGCCAGCAGCGGTGCATCGGCCACCATGTAGCCCACCCGCAGCGAACTGCTCAGGGTCTTGGAGAAGCTGGCCAGGTAGATCACCCGCTGTTCGCTGTCGAGGGTCGCCAACCGCGTGGCCGGCCCTTCCTGGAAGTCGGCGTAGATATCGTCCTCGACGATGCGCAGGTCGTGTTCGCGGGCCAGTTCCAGCAGACGGTAGGCGACCTTGGGTGTGAGGCTGGTGCCGGTGGGGTTGTGGTACAAGCTGTTGACGAACAGGCAGCGTGGGCGGTGCTCGGCCAGCAAACGCTCGACCGTGGCCACACATGGGCCGTCGACGGTACGAGGGACCGGCAACATGCGCACTTGGTGCTGGCGCAGCAGGTTGAACAGATTGAAGTAGCCAGGGTTTTCCACCAACACCGTGTCACCTGGGCGCAGCAGCGTGCGCACCAGCAAGTCGAGGCCATGGCTGGCCCCCTGGGTGGTGAGGATGCGCTCGGGGCCGGCGTTGATATCCTGGCGCGCCAGACGCTTGTGCAAATGCTGGCGCAGACTGGCCAGGCCCAGGGGCGGGCAATAGTCGAACAGGTCCTGCGCACTGGCGCGGCTGACCTGGCGTATGGCATGGGTCAGTGCTTCGTGGGCGCGCCAGGCGGCGGGCAACCAGCCACAGCCCAGCTTCACCAGCTCGTCATGACCTTCACGGAACTGGCGCCAGCTGCCATCTCCCGCCTCGCCCCAGGTCGGCTCATCGTCCAGAGCCAGGCCCGGCTTGCGCTCGGCGACGAAGAAGCCAGTACCGTGGCGCGCCTCCAGCCAGCCGCTGGCGACCAGGCGGTCGTACGCCTCGATCACGCAGGACGCGCTGACGCACTGGTCGCGGGCCAGGGTGCGGATCGACGGCAGGCGCGCGCCTGGGCGCAGGCGCTGCTGGGTGATCCAGGTTTGGAGGTGCTGGGTGAGTTGCTGCACCAGAGGGGTGGCGCTGTCGCGGTCCAGGGGGATGTGCATGGGCAAGTGTTCGCTGTTTTTTGGCGAACAGTTAAGCATAAATCGATGCGGGGTGTGTCTTGTGAGGGGCATGGGCGCACTGACACCCTAACCGGAATTCTGGAGAAGAGGCCTGACTTGAGCTTTGAGGTGCCACGAAAATCGAGCGCCGCGCGGCGCATCGCGAGCAAGGCTCGCTCCTACGTTTGTTTCGGGCCAATAACGCCTGTGACAGGCGCGCGCGACCGACTTGTTGGTACGACTCGATATCGAACGATGCGCCAAAGCGGTCGCGCGCATATCCCACAGGCATAACTGGCCCGAAACAAACGTAGGAGCGAGCCTTGCTCGCGATGCGCCGCGCGGGCGGCGCTCGATCTGCTAGGCACCCAAAAAAGTTGTGGCAAACCCAATAAACTCAGGACCTGAACACCATGCCCCCGCACCCCACCCCCGCCCTGCTGGCCTTCGCCCTGTGCCTGATCACCCTTGCGGTGAACCTGCCAGCCCCACTGTACATCGCCTACGCCGACCTCTCCGGCCAAGGCGCCGCCGCCACTGCCGTGGCGTTCTCCGCCTACGTGGTGGGCGTCATTCCCGTGCTGCTGGCCCTGGGCGGCCTCGCCGACCGCATCGGGCGACGACCACTGATCATTGCCGCGCTGTTGCTGTCGATGATCGCGACCTCACTCATGCTGCTTGCCCCCGGCTTGCACACCCTCGCCTTGGCGCGCCTGTGCCTGGGCCTTGGCACTGGCCTCGCCACCGCCACGGCGACCGCCTACATGGGCGAACTGATGGGCGCCGACCACAGCGCACGCGCCGCCACCTGGGTGACCGCCAGCACCTCCCTGGGCTTTGGCCTGGGGGCGGCGCTGACCAGCCTGTTCCTGTTGCACGAAGCCAGCCTCACACCCGGCAGTTTCCACTTGCAACTGCTACTTGCGGCCTTGGCCGTGCTGCTGGTGTGGCGCCTGCCCGACCCACGCCAGGCGCAACGCGGCGCCATGCTGCGCCTGCCCTTCTACCCCCGAGGCAGCGTTGCCTATGGCTTTGCGATTCTGCTGGCCTGGGCCTGCTCGGGGCTGGTGATTGCGCTGTTGCCAGGCATTTTGCGCCAGCACGGCCTGAGTGAATGGTCGGGGGTCTCGACGTTTTGCGTGATCACTTGCGGGTTGGCGTTCCAGCCCATGGCACGCCGCATGGCCAGCAGCAAAGCGACTCTGCTGGGACTTGCGATTTTACCGTGCAGCTACGCCTTACTGGCCTGGGGAGCCGACCACGGGCAGTTGGCGGCAGTGCTGTTGGGTGCAGTCGCCGCCAGCAGTGCGTGTTACGGGTTCATCTACCTGGGTGGATTAGCGGCAGTGAACCACCTGGCCGGCACAGAAAAGACCCGCGCCAGCGCCGGGTTCTTTCTGCTGGCCTACTTCGGCTTCAGCCTGCCGGTGATCTTCACCGGGTTGCTGAGCGACCGGCTCGGGCCGCGGCTGGCACTGGTGGTGTTCGGGCTGGCATTGCTACTGGGCTGCGCAAGTGTGGCCGTGGCCCTGGTACGCGGCGCACGCCCGGCACAGCTGGCAGCCCAGGCGTCGTCCTAGATGGCCGTCGCGCCGCCGTCGACCGTCAGGCAGTGCCCAGTGGTAAACGCCGCGCCATCACTGCACAGGTACAACACCGCGCTGGCGATTTCCTCGACCTTGCCGATGCGCCCCACCGGGTGCATCGCCGCAGCGAACTCGGCCTTGCGCGGGTCGGCCTCGTAGGCGCGGCGGAACATATCGGTGTCGATGACTGCCGGGCACACGGCATTCACCCGAATGCCTTTCTTCGCATACTCGATGGCGGCCGATTTGGTCAGGCCAATGACCGCATGCTTGGACGCGCTGTAGATGCTCATCTTCGGCGCCGCCCCCAACCCCGCCACCGATGCGGTGTTGACGATCGCCCCGCCGCCTTGCGCCAACAGCAACGGCAGCTGGTACTTCATGCACAACCACACCCCCTTGACGTTGACGCCCATGATGGCGTCGAACTCCGCCTCACTACCCTCGGCCAGGCGCCCCTGCTCGATCTCGATGCCGGCATTGTTATAGGCGTAGTCCAGCCGCCCGTAGGCCTCGATGGCCTTTTCGTGCAGTTGGCGCACCTGCGCTTCCTGAGTCACGTCACAGGCCACGAACAACGCTTCGCCACCCGCCTCGCGAATGCGCATGGCCGTCACTTCGCCGCCCGCCTCATCCAGGTCGGCCACCACCACCTTGAGGCCCTCTTGGGCAAAGGCCAGCGCCGTCGCCCGGCCAATGCCCGCCGCGCCGCCGGTGACCAGGGCTACCTGGCCGGAAAAGGTCATGCTCATAGCTCGCTCCTTGGGTTGGATGCTCCGGCCTCACCGGCGCCTACAGGGTTCCGAGGCCGTTGCAGGAGCCGGCTGGCCGGCGATGAAGGCTCATCGGATATCGAGCAGAGTCTAGTCAGACCGCCTTTAGGCTGGGCAGCATCATCAAGGCAGCAGTTGGGCTAACATGCTTGTCAGTGATGTTACTGACCCACCTGCATCAGCAAGGTAAATTGAGCCATCCACCTGCCTAAAGGACCTGTCATGACCCACACCAATCGCCGCTTCCTGCTTGCCAAACGCCCGGTCGGTGCCGTGCGCCGCGACGACTTCACCTTCGAGGCGGTGCCTGCCGCCGAGCCGGGCGACGGCCAGGTTCTGGTGCGCAACCTCTACCTATCGCTGGACCCGGCCATGCGCGGCTGGATGAACGAAGGCAAGTCCTACATCCCGCCCGTTGGCCTGGGCGAGGTGATGCGGGCCTTGGGCGTGGGCGAAGTGATCAGCTCCCGCCACCCCGACTACAAGCCGGGCGACCACGTCAGCGGTGCCCTCGGCGTACAGGACTATTTCACCGGCGAGCCCCAGGGCCTGCACAAGATCGACCCACGCCTCGCCCCCCTGCCCCGTTACCTTTCTGCACTGGGCATGACCGGCATGACCGCCTACTTCGCCCTGCTCGACGTCGGTCAACCCAAGGCTGGGGAGACGGTGGTGATCTCTGGCGCTGCGGGCGCGGTGGGCAGCCTCGTCGGGCAGATCGCCAAGATCAAAGGTTGCCGTGTGGTCGGTATTGCCGGCGGCGCGCAGAAGTGCCAGTACCTGAAGGACGAACTGGGCTTTGATGGCGTGATCGACTACAAGGCCGAAGACGTGCTCGCCGGCCTCAAGCGTGAGTGCCCGAAAGGCGTGGACGTGTACTTCGACAACGTTGGCGGCGAGATCCTCGATGCCGTGCTGACCCGCATCAACTTCAAGGCACGCATCGTCATTTGTGGCGCCATCAGCCAGTACAACAACAAGGAAGCGGTCAAAGGGCCGGCCAATTACCTGGCGCTACTGGTGAACCGGGCGCGCATGGAAGGCTTCGTGGTGATGGACCATGCCAAGGAGTATGGCAAGGCCGCTCAGGAGATTGCCGGGTGGCTGGCCAGCGGGAAGGTGAAGAGCAAAGAGGATGTGGTGGAAGGGTTGGAGACGTTTCCAGAGACGTTGTTGAAGCTGTTCAGTGGGGAGAATTTTGGGAAGTTGGTGTTGAAGGTTTGATAGCTTCCCCTCTCCGATGACCCGGTGGGCGCAACGCTTGCATGAACGCTGCGCCCGTTGGCTTGGCTTGTCGGTTAGAAGCTGAACCCGGAGAAGATGATGTCTTCAGCCTGCTCGACGGACACCTTTGGGATCACTGCGTCCGGAATCCTGGAGGTTTGCGACAGGTTGTAGACGGAGAAGCGTTCGTCCACGACACGGTCAGCCATCAACTTCATCGATGGCAAGATGCGGCTTTCGAAGTAATCGTCCAGGCCACAAGGCGAAATAGCTCGTCCCGCCGTTTCGTAGAAACGTCCAGCGGCCTGCGTCAGATCAACGCCCACCAGGAACACCTGCGTGAACCCTACGTGGTAGGCAATCTGCAATGCGGCATAGGCAACGGTCCGGGCGTCGAAATAGCCAGCGGATAGGTCCTTGCTGAAGCCCAATGTCCGTGAGCGCGAACGCCAGAATTCACGGCTGCGTACCAGGTCCGGCTGTGGATTGAACGCCGATTCGTAAAGGGTCGAGCGGCTTGCCTTGGTTAGTGGGTAGATTTCAGCACTGGTCGAAGTCTGGGCCGCTTCAATCTCGTCCGGCCAAAGAGCGAGCCGGCGGCTCAGCGAAAGAGCACTGGCGTAAAGGTCAGGTTGCTGCCGAGGGAATCCGGTGTCCGTGCATACATAGAAGAACGGACGGATACCGCTACCCTCGAACATCGAGATCGCGCCGTTGAGCGTGATCATCGGAATGTCGGCAAATCGCTGGAAGGGAAAATCCTTGGCTGAGGAGCCAGAGGCGACAATAAACACCGGCCCTTTGGCGATACCACGGCATGTTGCGAAATCTCTTACAGGCCCCCAAAGAGATTGCCTCTTGACGCTGAGTACTTCCACCGTGCCTCCACTGAAATCGTGCGCGGCGGACTATACACAAAACGTTTACCAAGAACCATCCAAGATCAACCACGCACAGCCCCAGTCCACCATCAGACTATTCCGATATTGGAAGAAGAATCGTCTGCCGAGGATTGTAAAAGGTGGTGTTCGCCGGGATGTCCCGGGTCACCAGCGACATGGCGCCTATGACGACATTGTCGCCAATACTGATGCAGTCGGCGATGATGCAGCTGTTGGCACCGAGGCTGACGTTGTCGCCGATGGTTAGTGAGTATTGCTCCAGGCCGAGGGTCTTGATGCCGATCGTGCAGTTCTGACGGATGAAGAAATTGCGACCGATAGTCACGTAGCCAGTGATCACTACGCCGGGCAAATGGGCGATGCGTAGGCCGGGGCCGATTTGCGCGCCGATGTCAATGTCTACCCCGTACTTGAGGTTGAGCCTCTGCTGCATTCCCCGAGCGTAGCTCCTGGCCAGGCCGCCTCGGGCGTTTAGGTACTGAGCAAGCCGGTACTTGAAGAGAAAACGCAGCTTATTGTGCCGCCGTATGCGTCGGAGGATGTTGAACAACAGGCTGATTCGGCGTCCTGGCTTTTTCTTGTTGGAGACTTCCTGCCGCCAGCATTCGAGTAGGTTTTCGAGGTTCACACGCGGGTACCAATGGGATCGACCCGCCATGATGCCCAAATGGCGACGGAGATGCAGCAGGTTGCTGCACTCCGCGCCCACTCCTTTCAGCTGACGCCAAAGGAAACCTTCGTCTGGATTTGCATTCTCCTTAGTCAGCCCATACCCACAATGGCGACCGCTAAAGACAAGTAGCCTATTGAGCTACTACATCCTGCAATATGTTAATCATTGTTACAAAATCAATAGCCCAAGAAATTGAAATGAAAGTAGGAGAATTCACCAAAGAATGGTTGAAAATCAACAGGGGATTGGAGAAATCAGTAGGTTCCTAACTACAACAGCTACGGTCCTCGACCCTGCCCTTGCACTGGGTAGCTCCCGCTTAGCGGTAGCCGCTCCCCAGAGCCGGCCCAGGTGTACAAGCCTTTGAGCTTCGCGTACCCTTGCTGCGAAACCGCCATCATTGGGCCTTCCAGTCGAGCGGTAAAAAAATGCCAACAAACTGCACACCATGAATGCAGTAAAGAGTCAAGGTTAGAGGCTTAACTATGCACGCTCCATGTCTCGATGCTACTGATACACCTCTGGTGACAGTCATCATCGCGTCTTACAACCACGCGCGCTACATTGAAGAAAGTATCAACAGCGTTTTAAACCAGACCTATAAAAACATTGAGCTGTTGATTATCGATGACGGTTCGAAAGATGAAAGCCCAACTCTCTTAAAGCGGTTGCAAGCGCAACATGGCTTCGACCTGCGACTCCAGGCCAACCAAGGCTTGGCGCGCACCCTGAATGACGCCATCGCACGTGCCAAAGGCTCGCTGATTGTCCCGTTCGGCTCTGACGACATCATGCTGCCCCACCGTATCGCCACCCAAGTGGCATACCTGCAAGGGAAACCTGAAGTCGGCATCTGCTCGGCGAATATCGAAACAATCGACCAGAATGGCCGAGTGATGGGTGCACGCGAGCAGCGCAACCGTAACCTGCCCTTCCGCCGTCTGGATTTCGATGACCTGTTCCTGGACCGTAAGCCCGGGCCGATGGCTGCGACTCTAATGATACGCCGTGAAGCACTCGATAAAGTCGGTGGCTTCCATGACAGCATTCGGCTAGAGGATGTTTACATCGAACTGGCGATTGCCCGTGCCGGCTACTACATCGATGTGCTGGGCGAGGTGCTGGCGCAATACCGCGACCACCCGAGCAATACCTTCAAGAACGGCCGCTTCATGGTCGACAATGTGTTGCAAACCTACGCGGTGTTCCAGGACCACCCACAGTATGAGCAGGTGTGCATGAACTTCCGTAACTCGATGGTGTTGAAGTACGCCAACCGAGACAAGGCGCTGAGCCGGGAAATCCTTTCGGAAATCCCGGTCAGGTACTGGAACCGGAAGACCTTGCGCGGCATGTGGCGACTGGTCTGTTCTTAAGCAGACCGACCGCGCTTCCAGTGGATCAGCGATTGGCCATAGACGAGCGCCATGGGGATCCAGATCAGGAACCAATGCTCCTTAGGGCGTGACATGAAAGCGCTGCCTTCTGTCAGGCCCGAGGCGAAGCCGAAGATCAGCCAAGTGGCTGCAATTGTAACGCCGGGGTGCTTGCGATAAAGCCAGCTGAAGTGCATCGCCAATCCGTAAAGCGTCATCCACAGCACTAGCCCTACGATGCCACCCGCGTACAACACACCCAATTCGATGTTGTGCGGGTCGGCCAAGGTTTTGGTCAAACCGGGAATGATCACCGTCATCGGAGCGTCGAAACCATGGCCAAGCCAGGGATGCTCACCGATCTGACGCAGGGCTTCCATCCAAATAGCCGGACGGTATGACATACCACGCTGGATAACAGCCTCAGGGTAAGCCAGTACCACGCAGATGGCTGCGATTGCGACCGCCGCAATGGCCAGCAGACCACGTCGACGATCTCCTACTATCAGAAGCCAGCCTAAAGCGGCAGCCAAGCCAACCAATGGTGTACGCGAACCCGTTGCCAGCACTGCCAGCCCCAGCACTGCGAGAGAGAGCAGTGGCAGCGGGCTGAACGGGCTGCGCGCTTGGAACCAGGACGCCAACCAGTAGGCCGCGAATGCCCCAAATACGTGAGCGGTGAGCAGAGGATTGTAGAGCGCACCGTATCCATTCAACCGCCGACCGGCTAGCACTGGAGTGCTGTACAGGTAGTAAGCCAGCGACAAACCCGCTGCCATCGCAGCAAAGATCGCCGCGAACCGTGTGCACTGGTCCAGTTGCGTAGGGGAACGCAGGCTGATGATACCCGCAGCAAACAGCAGCATGGCAATGTACAGGGGCCGCTTGACCAGACTGCCTGTAGAGTTTTCGGTGTCTGACCAGGCAATGGTCAACAGTGTGTACGCACTGAACGCCAGGAAAGCCAGAAACAACGGGTTCATGACCATAGGCCTGAACAGATCCCGCTGCTTGACCAGCATCAGCAGCGTGGGAACCGCCAGAAAGATATAAAACAGTTTATGGAACGCAGCACGGTCCCAAGCCCAGAACATCCCTGTGAGGATGACCACCCACCCTACCGGCAAAACGTAGCTATTGATCAGGCTACCCAGGCGCTGAACTGGCGATTCAACTGCAACATCAACTGACATTTAGCGTTCTCTGACAAATAGGACATCGAAATCGTATGTCCTATACGATTTCGGTTTCTGAACTTCAGTGATTGCGTTTGGCTCAGCCGCGAATCTCTGCCACGACCGCAGCCAAGGCTTTGGCCGGGTCTGCTGCCTGGCTGATCGGGCGTCCAATCACGAGGTAGTCCGAGCCCGCATCCAGTGCCTGGCGCGGGGTCAGAATGCGACGCTGGTCGTCCTGGGCACTGCCCGCCGGGCGAATGCCCGGAGTGACCAGTTGCAACGAAGGATGTGCCGCCTTCAGCGCCGGAGCCTCAAGTGCCGAGCACACCAAACCGTCCATACCGGCCTTCTCTGCCAGAGCGGCCAGGCGCAGCACCTGCACTTGCGGGTCGACATCCAGACCGATGCCTGCCAAGTCCTCACGCTCCATGCTGGTGAGCACGGTCACGCCAATCAGCAGAGGCTGCGGCCCGCTGCGCTTGGCCAGTTCTTCACGGCAAGCCGACATCATGCGCAGGCCACCAGAGCAATGAACGTTGACCATCCACACACCCATCTCGGCTGCCGCCTTCACTGCCATGGCCGTGGTGTTGGGGATGTCATGGAACTTGAGGTCGAGGAACACTTCGAAACCCTTGGCGCAGAGGGTCTCGACGATGCCCGAGGCACTGCTGGTGAACAGTTCCTTGCCAACCTTTACCCGGCATAGGGCGGGGTCAAGCTGGTCAGCCAGCTTCAGGGCGGCCTCGCGGGTCGGGAAATCCAGGGCAACGATCAGGGGCGTCTGGCAGGCGGACATGGTCTGGGTCTCTTGGCAATTCGAAAACGGCGCGCATTGTAAACGATGTGGCACAGGCTTGGGTGGCCATGGGGCAGCAGAATTGGCCCAACGGTGGCCGGCTCCTATAATTGAACCAACGGAGACGGCAATCGCTCAAAATTTGTACAAGCGATTGCATTGATGATAACAGGAGAACAACAGATGCCCTGGTATGCCTGGCTGATACTCATCATAGCCCTCGGCTCGATTGTCGGTGGGCTGATGTTGCTGCGAGATACGGCGAAGAAGCTGCCTTTGACGGAGGAGCAGCTTAGGAAAGTGCATGAGCGCAACGCTGAAGCAGATGCCAAGGATGCGCAGGATAGGTGAAAGATGCACGACCGGGCGGCAAGCGGCGCTTATCTGGAGGCCCTATCGCCGGCTTGCCGGTAACAGGGCTGCAAAACGGCCCTATTACCGGCAGAGCACGCCCTGAGAGAACAGCGCCAACAATCGTTCGGCGCTACCTCCAGGCTTACTCGACCATTAACTTGCCCCGGTTCCTCTCGAGCAACGCATTGCCAATCCCTTTGATTTCCAGCAACTCATCCACCGACGTGAAAGGCCCATTAGCCTCCCGATAGGCCACAATGGCGTCAGCCTTGGCCTTGCCGATACCATTGAGTGCTTTCTGCAAGGTGGCCGCATCGGCCTTGTTCAAGTCCAGCCGCCCGGCTGGCGCCTCCATCTGGCTTACCAGCGGCACAGGCTCTTTCATGGCACCGACTTCAGCCGGTGCAGCGCTCAACGAAAAGGACAGGCCGGCGAACAACGGCAGCAGCAGGTAATTGAGGACGGTATTGCGCATGAGTAGTCACTCCTTTGAGTTGATTGGGTGTGCAGCTGTTTCCATCGCTGCCCCTTCAACCTAGCGACTCACGCGCAATACCACCAGCTTGATTGCAGTGGGATTTGTGACTGGATTAGACGTCACAACTTGTTGCGGTACAACTTCCTACATCAAGCGGGTACAACGCCTTCCTGGCAGTAAGATTGAGCACACCTGGCAGGCAAACACGGCGACTCCCGAAGTGCTGATTCACTCAAACACGTCAGCGTCTTCCAGTGCCTTACCTACTTGGTCCTTGGCAGACAACGTAGGTGCAAAGTCAATCGGCCATTCGATAGCGATCTGAGGGTCATCCCAGGCAATGCAACGTTCGCTCTTGGCCGAATAGAAGTCCGTGGTCTTGTAAACAAACTCAGCGGTCTCGCTCAAGGTCACGAAACCATGGGCAAACCCAGGGGGAATCCACAGCTGGTGATGATTCTGCGATGACAGCACGGCACCTACCCACTTGCCGAAGGTGGGCGAACCGCGACGGATATCCACCGCCACATCGAACACCTCGCCCTGAACCACACGAACCAGCTTACCCTGGGCGTGAGGCGGCAACTGATAATGCAAGCCGCGCAGCACGCCCTTCACAGAGCGGGAATGGTTGTCTTGAACGAAGTCCGGCTGCAGGCCAGTGACTTCGTTGAACACTCGAGCATTGAAACTCTCGTAGAAAAAGCCACGCTCATCGCCGAATACCTTGGGAGTGAACAGGATGACTTCAGGGATGGCCATTGGAATAGCGTGCATCAAAATACCTTCACTTCAAGCAGGTTTTGCAAGTACTTCCCGTAGCCGTTCTTCAGCAGCGGCTGTGCCAGGCGCGTCAGCTGTTCGGCGTCGATCCATCCAGCGCGGTAGCAAATTTCTTCCGGGCAGGCCACCTTGAGGCCTTGGCGGCGCTCCATGGTGGCGATGAATTGGCTCGCGTCTAGCAGGCTGTCGTGGGTACCGGTATCCAGCCAGGCATAACCACGGCCCATGATCTCGACTTGCAGTTGCTGCTGTTGCAGGTACAGGTTGTTCAGGTCCGTGATCTCAAGCTCACCCCGTGCAGACGGTTTCAGTTGCTTGGCCAGGTCTACCACCTGGTTATCGTAGAAATAGAGCCCGGTTACGGCGTAGTTGGATTTCGGGACTTTCGGCTTCTCTTCAATCGACAATACGCGCCCTGTTTCGTCGAACTCCGCGACACCGTAACGTTCGGGATCCTGAACGTGATACGCAAAGACCGATGCGCCGCTCTCTTGCTTATCGGCACTGAGTAACAGCGACTGGAAGTCATGGCCGTAGAAAATGTTGTCGCCTAGTACGAGAGCCGACGAAGCGTTGCCGATGAAGTCAGCCCCAATGGTGAAGGCCTGTGCCAAACCATCTGGACTAGGCTGCACGGCGTAAGTGAGGTTGATACCCCACTGACTACCATCGCCGAGCAACTGCTCAAAGCGCGGAGTGTCCTGCGGTGTTGAAATGATCAGGATGTCACGAATGCCCGCCAGCAACAGCGTGCTGAGCGGGTAATAGATCATCGGTTTGTCGTACACAGGCAACAACTGCTTGGATACCGACAGTGTCGCGGGGTGCAGGCGAGTGCCCGAGCCACCCGCCAGAATGAGTCCTTTGCGTGCCATAGGAATTCCTGTTACTGGATCTCGTCCAGCATCCGTTGCACACCTTGTTGCCAAGGAGGCATTTTGAGATTGAAGGTCTCTTCAAGTTTAGCCAATGCCAGCCGAGAATTTCGCGGGCGCGGGGCTGGAACCGGATACGCCTCGGTACTGATTGCACCAATCTGCTCGGCGCAAACCTTCAAGACAGCGCCGTTGCGGCTGGCATGCGCCAATACGAACTGAGCATAGGCATGCCAGTTGGTTTCACCAGCGGCGGCAAGATGATAGGTACCGGCCAAATGGCCCGAGCTCTGCCCGCTGAAGATCTGCCGCACGATGTGCGCGGTGACATCGGCGATCAGTTCCGCACCGGTCGGGGCGCCGAACTGGTCCGCAACCACGTTCAGCGCATCGCGCTCGCCCGCGAGGCGCAGCATGGTCTTGGCGAAATTGTGACCGCGCGCAGCATATACCCAACTGGTGCGCAGCACTATGGCAGATGCTCCAGTGGCCTGAATTGCCCGTTCGCCGTCAAGTTTGGTGCGACCGTAGACGGATAAGGGTCCAGTGGGGGCGTCTTCCTGCCACTTTGCCTGGCCACTGCCATCGAACACATAGTCTGAGGAATAGTGGATCAGCCATGCGCCCAGTTTTGCAGCTTCGCGCGCCAAAACCCCTGGCGCTTCAGCATTGATCCGAGTGGCTAACGCTAGTTCACTTTCGGCCTTGTCTACTGCCGTATAGGCTGCGGCATTGACGATCACGTCTGGAGAGACCGACCGTACGGTGGATGCCAAGCCATCGAGATCACTCAGATCGCCGCACAGACCACTGTCACCGTTGCGATCAAGCGCAATTACCTCGCCCAGTGGCGCGAGAGCACGCTGCAACTCCCAGCCTACTTGCCCGTTCTTGCCTAGCAGCAGAATTTTCAAGCTTTATTCGCTCCATACTGCTGTGCGACCCAGTCACGGTAGCTGCCATCCATAACACCCTTCACCCACTCCTGGTTGGCCAGGTACCAGTCGACCGTTTTGCGGATACCGGTCTCGAAGGTTTCTGCAGGCTTCCAACCGAGCTCACGCTCGATCTTTCGGGCGTCGATGGCATAACGGCGGTCGTGGCCTGGGCGATCTGCTACGTAGGTGATGAGCTCATCATAGTGCTCGACTGGCTTACCGGTGGCTTGGTTGATCACGTTACGTGTGGTCGATGGAGCCAGCTCATCCAGCAGGGCGCAGAGAGTGCGGACAATGTCGATATTGGCCTTTTCGTTCCAGCCGCCGATGTTGTAGGTTTCTCCACAGGTGCCGGCTTCCAGTACACGGCGGATGCCCGAACAATGGTCCTCGACAAATAGCCAGTCGCGAATCTGCTTGCCGTCCCCATAGACCGGCAGTGCCTTGCCGGCCAGAGCGTTGACGATCATGAGGGGGATAAGCTTTTCTGGGAAATGGAACGGGCCGTAGTTGTTCGAGCAATTGGTAGTGAGCACTGGCATGCCATAGGTATGGAAATAGGAACGCACCAAATGGTCGCTGGCCGCCTTGCTTGCCGAGTAGGGACTGTTGGGGGCGTAGGCTGTGGTCTCGGTGAATGCTGGATCGGTTGGGCTCAGCGTGCCGTATACCTCATCAGTGGAGACATGCAGGAAGCGGAAGGCTTGCTTTTCTGCGCCTACCAGACTGTTCCAGTGCGCACGGGCTGCCTCCAAGAGACGGAAGGTGCCCATTACGTTGGTTTCAACGAAAGCTTCAGGACCGCTGATGGAACGGTCTACGTGGGACTCGGCGGCGAAATGGACCACGGCGCGGGGCCGGTGATCGGCGAACAACTGGGCCAGGAGAGGTGCGTCGCAGATATTGCCTTGGATGAGCTGGTGGCGGCTGTTGCCTTCGATCGATTGAAGGTTGCCGAGGTTGCCGGCGTAGGTCAATGCATCGAGGTTCAGGACCGGTTCGTCGTTACGAGCACACCATTGGAGGACGAAATTTGAGCCGATGAAGCCGGCACCGCCTGTGACTAAGATCATCGAAAATCCTCGAAAGTTTTACGCAGAGTGGGCTCCCACACCTGAGAGTAGACGTACGAAGCTACCAGGGAAGAAACGTATAACACTCACATCGGCGATTAGAATACCTAGATCACGCCGGCATGCACCTGAATTCCGAGCTCCAATGATGAATTGCATTCGTAAGAGCTGAGATCTCTGCTTGCCAAGGCAACTCCTCCCCACCGGTCCAAAGCACCAGCGTCTTGTAGCACCCAATCAGGGTGTGTACGCACGGATGCAACCACAAAGATCCCTGCCACATCGGAATTTTTAGCTCGTTAGGGGGCTGCGCGCCTCTAGCAGCTTCATGCTAAAGAATTGCCAATGAATATTTTTATATTCTACCCGCTATTGCTGAAGTAGCTGCAATTCAAGCAGCTACTTCGCATGGCACGTCACGACACAGTGGGCTATCAAATAATATCCAGATGCTTAATCTGACTCAAGCTTCCCAGCCCGAAACTTTAGCGCCACGAGCATTAAAGGTAACCATGCAACTAACGCACCCAACGCTCCATCAATCCAACCCATTGCTACCGATACCGCTATCGGCCATAGCCAGAGTAAATTTAGGACAAGAACTGCCATTGTAACCGGAAGGTGTCGACCAAAACTACGGGAGGCATATTGATAGGCATGACTTCGATGAGCCTCATAAACTTTGTCACCTCGCAGCAACCTCCGCAACAATGTAACCGTCGCATCAACGATAAACACGCCCAGCAGTATCAACCAAACATAGAAAAGCTTAGGCGATACCCAGGCGGCCTGGATTGACAATACACCTAAGGCAACACCCAAGAATCCGCTGCCTGCATCCCCCATGAAGATACGTGCCGGTGGAAAGTTCCAAACCAGAAATCCAGCCACTGCCGATGCCAGAAGCAGAGGCGCCAACAGCAACCCCGGAACATCTATCAGCAGGTAAACCATACACGCACCGAGGCAGACAGTTATTGCTTCGACACTGGCAATTCCGTCGATACCATCCATAAAATTGTATAAATTGAGCAACCACACGAGGTAGAACAATCCGACAACATGGCCGAGCCACCCCAAATTTAATTCGACGCCAAACATCGTTAATGGGGGAAGCCCACCCAGCCAAAACAGAGCCCATAGCGAAGCGCCAAAATGGCCTAGTAAACGCCACCGTGCCGCGATATGCCCATGGTCATCAAGGAATCCCAAGACAGCAATGAAGGCACCGGCACCAAACAAAGACCAAGTGGTCGTTGCATCTATAAGGGCTGCTCCATTAAGCCACAAAAGTGCAATTAAAAAGGCTACAACGATCGCTACTCCACCACCTCGGGGTGTAGGAACACTATGAGAGCTGCGAGCATTGGGGATGTCCATGATGCTGCGAGCCAGAGCGTAACGACGTAAAAGCCAAGTCAGACCACAAGAGAAAGCAACAACCATTGACACGGCAAGCAAAAGGGTCATGAATTAGTCCAATTCAAGCAATAAAATCAAAATCGTTGACGGTATTCCGAGCCTATACGCTTAAGCGCTTCAGCAGTACTTTCCTTGGGCGTCCAAGCGAGAAGGTGCCGCGCCTTTCCTGCATCAACTTGTAACGATCCGTATAGCTGGTTATAAAGTCGTTGCCGCTTCAGAATGGAGCAGGCTGTATGAATGAAAACTGGAGGTACTGGAATAAGCCAGACGGGCCGATCCATCCCTCGCGCAAGCGAGCGCACCATTTCGGCTGTAGACACGTCATCACCATCTGCTGCTAGGAAAATCTCATTAGCAGCCGCTGGATGTGAAACGGTCTTCTCCAACAAGTCAACTAAGTTACGAAGAGACACTAGGCTTCGACGGTTACGCGCTAGCCCAAAAGGCAGAGGCAACCCTCGATAAACCAATTTAAGCAGGCGGGCGAAGTTACCCGGTGCTTGCGTATCGATAACCATAGGCGGCCGGATAATCACCCATTCCATCGAGAACTGACTACATAGGGACATCAAACCCTGCTCGGCCTCCAACTTCGACTGAGCGTAGTCAGCGTGCGGGCGCGCAGGAGAACTTTCGTTAAGCAGCACCTTGGTCGTATTATCACCGTTTACACCAATCGAGCTGACGAATACGAAGCGGGCGACACCAACGCTAGCAGCGGCTTTTGCAAGTCGCAAAGTGCCATCAACATTCACACGCCGAAACGCGTCCAACGGTGAGCCGACAGTCTCATGGATTACATGGGCACGCCCGGCGAGGTGGATAACACAGTCAACCCCCCGACAGGCAACCTCCAACTGATCACTCTCGGTGATATCAGCCACGAAATACTCGATACCGTCCTGTGTCGGTAGCGCTTCGCGCACCAGTGCACGCACGTTGAAACCTTGCCCTACCAACTGCGTCACCAAGGCTTTGCCGATAAACCCTGTGGCGCCGGTTACCAAGATCGTGGCCATTGAATCATTCCTTCCTCAGTCCGCGCCCAACACCATGGTAAAGCAACCCGGACTCACTCATTTCGGCGGGATCGAAAAGGTTACGGCCATCGATCACTAATGGGAACCGAAGAGTTTCACGAAGACTATTCATGTCAAACGCACGATAAGCTTTCCACTCGGTACAAATTACCAGCGCATCTGCGCCGTGCAATGCTGCTTCGTGGGAGTCGCAAAGGGTCAAATCGTCACGCTGGCCATAAATACGAGCACATTCACCCATTGCCTCAGGATCGTGCGCTTGAATGCTAACGCCCTCCGCCCAAGCAGCCTCCATGAAGGCCCTACTAGGGGCGTCCCGCATGTCATCGGTATTGGGTTTGAATGCTAGCCCCCAAACAGCCACGCGCTTGCCTTTCAGGTCTCCGCCGAATGCCTGCGACAATTTCTTGAAGAGCATATTTTTTTGTCGATTATTGACGGACTCAACTGCTTCCAACAGGTCAGCCTGATAGCCAACATCCTGCGCGGTACGTGCCAGGGCTTGAACATCCTTGGGGAAGCAGGACCCGCCGTAACCACAACCTGGGTAGATAAAGTGATAACCAATGCGAGGGTCTGAACCAATGCCCAATCGGACCTGCTCTATATCAGCCTTAAGCAGCTCTGCCAAATTGGCCATCTCATTCATGAAGCTGATCTTGGTAGCCAACATTGCGTTTGCAGCATACTTAGTCAGTTCGGCAGAGCGGACATCCATGAACATCATCTTATCGTGGTTGCGATTGTAGGGCGCGTAACAGTGACGCATCACATCGCGGACCTCTGGTGAGTCCGTACCGACCACGATTCGCGCCCCTTTGGTGAAGTCCTCAAGGGCAGCGCCTTCTTTAAGGAACTCCGGATTAGAGCACACATCGAAGTCAACAGACAAACCGCGCTCGCTCAAAATCGTCCCAATGCAATCTCGAACTTTATCTGCAGTACCAACTGGCACCGTAGATTTATCGATGATGATTTTTGGCTCAGTCATGTAGCGGCCAATACTAGATGCCACTTCCAACACGTACTTCAAGTCGGCTTTACCATCCTCGTCGGGAGGCGTGCCTACGGCGATAAACTGCAAGTGCCCGTGACGAACACCTTCGGATGCATCTGTAGAAAAAATCAGTCGGCCGGCCTTTCGGTTATTCAGAATCAGCTCATCCAAGCCCGGCTCATAAATTGGCACAACGCCATTATTTAACCCATCAATTTTGGACTGATCAATATCGATACACATTACCGAGTGCCCGACATCTGCTAGACACGCACCAGTAACCAAACCAACGTAACCACTACCAAATACTGTAATTTTCATAGCAGAATTCAGACCACCTCGACATTTTCTTTGAGCAACGCGTCAAAGTAGTTAATGGTTTTCTCCAGCCCCTGATCCAACATGATGGTAGGCTGCCAATTTAATACTTCTTTAGCCTTCGAGATATCAGGTTGGCGCTGCTGAGGATCATCCTGAGGTAGCGGGTGGAACACCAAGCGAGACGAGCTTCCGGTTAACTCAATCACACGCTCGGCCAGTTCACGGATGGTAAACTCTCCCGGATTGCCCAGGTTAATTGGACCCGTGACATCATCCGAGCTGTTCATCAGCCTCACAAAACCTTCGATCAAGTCATCTACGTAACAGAAGCTACGAGTTTGCTGACCTTCACCATAGATAGTAATGTCCTTGCCTTGAAGAGCCTGAACAATAAAATTACTAACTACGCGACCATCATTGGGATGCATTCTCGGACCATACGTATTGAAGATCCGGGCGATTTTTATACGCAATCCATGCTGGCGATGATAATCCGAAAAAAGCGTTTCAGCGCAACGCTTTCCCTCATCGTAGCACGAGCGAATACCAATAGGATTGACACGCCCCCAATACCCCTCAGGCTGCGGATGAACTTCCGGGTCACCATATACTTCACTGGTAGAAGCTTGGAAAATTTTTGCTTTGGTACGTTTTGCCAGACCAAGCATGTTGATCGCCCCATGAACGCTCGTCTTGAGCGTCTGGACCGGATCAAACTGATAGTGGACCGGGGATGCAGGGCACGCCAGGTTGAAAATCTCATCAACCTCAACATAGAGCGGGAACGTTACATCATGTCGAATGAGTTCGAAGTAAGGATTACTCATCAGGTGAGCTATATTGCGCTTACTTCCCGTGTAAAAATTATCGACACAAAGAACTTCGTGACCACTTCCGAGAAGGCGTTCACACAGATGCGAACCCAAAAAACCGGCGCCACCGGTCACCATAATCCGTTTCATAGACCCTTCCTCAGAATTCGATAATAGAACCCACCCGCGGCGTGGCTCAAAGTGTAAAATGCAGCCTGCAATTCGCTGGTTTGCGGAAACTCACGATGCACCATATGCATACGTTCTAGCATATATTTTTTTGAGCCGGATATTTGTCCGACGATGCGTCGATAGCTAAGCAGCGGGTATTGGACTTTCCAATGGCTTACGCCGCTGCGCAGAATACGAAGCCAGCAGTGATAGTCCTCGACTGCCTTGTAACGTATGTCTTCGTTGAATGGAAACTTAAGCATCAAGTCCTTGGTAACCAAGACACTTGATGTGGGAATTCGCCCCTTCAAACGCTGCTGCGCAAAGGTGACCTCACCCACCGGAGCGCGTCCCACCGGGGAAAAAGTCAGTTGTGTATCATCAACGAAATCGAGCATCTGCGTGCTCAGAAACTCGCCTGACTTCTCGCGCGCGGCAGACATCTGCAGAGCAAGCTTCTCCGGATGCCAGATGTCGTCGGCATCCAAGAATGCGATCCACTGGCCGCGAGCTTCCCGTATACCAATATTGCGCGGAGCCGCAGGCGCACCATTGTTTTTATCCAGGGCAATCAGGCGGATGCGCGAGTCCATGGATGCGTATCGGGCCACTACATCACGGGTGTCATCCTTAGAGCAATCATCGATGACCAGCAGCTCCCAATCTTGCCAGCTTTGATCCAGCACCGACTGCAGTGTCCGACCGATCAAGCGTTCGGCATTGTATGACGGCGTAATGATTGATACCGTCGGTGCATTCAATTGACTCACCCTCTATCTCCCCTAGGCATTTTTGCCCTAACGCCATCGACCCAACGAAAGGCCGGGCGGCGCTTGACTTCCAATGGTGGCAAGGCCGGGCGAACAACCTCGAACTCGGCCAGTTCGCCCCATTTCTTTTGTTTAAGTAGCTCTACAACGCGATCCTCTTCGCTCTCATCAGCAGCCCAAATTGGGTCATCCGCAAGAAGTTTACCGGTTTTGAGCATGTTGACGATGCGCGATGCGTCGGCTCCCGCCCGATAACTATAGCGAGTTGTTTCCATCGGCCGCACATAATCCACAAACTGTGGGTGACGATGGGAACGAACATAGAGAAAACGCAGCGTCTTGCGGATTACAGTGTCCGGATCCAAAGGGGTTTTAGCGCCCGGTGCATACATGGAGGCCTTGTCCAAAAATGCTCTAACGAAACCACCGCGAATATAAGTTGATGGCCCGAGGCATATGACTTGTTTCCCACAAACGCCAGCCTCGACACAGGAGCTACCCCCATTCAAAACTATCATATCCGCTTGCTGAATAAGGTCTGCAGTACTCGCCTTCTGTTCGCTTTGGATGCAGTGAATCCCGCGACGTTGCGCCCAATTCCGATAAATTTTCGAGGAGCGTTCGCCAGTGGCCCGACCAATATTTTCTGCCCAGTTGGGGTGGCAACGGATAACGACTTGGGCGGGGCTGATTCCGAAAGCCTCAAAGAAGTCGTCCAACGCTAGGGTATTGTCGACCCACTCAGTCTTCCATTCGGCATGACCTGCGAATTCATTTTTACTGCTCGGAAGCACCAGGACTCTCGGACCGGGCGAAGACAAAGGCCAAGGCGCCGGCTCAGGATTTGTATTGTACAACCGCCACTCCAGCGCGTTCCCCTGAAGGAAACGGCGCGCAGCCATGCTGCCGGCGATACCCACCTGTAAAGCTGTCAACGGCCGCTCTTCATACTCTGCAACCAGCTCCCCCACAGCTTGCAAAGAAAGGCAATTGGCATTCGGCGTGAGCTGAAGACCTTCGCTAAACCACGGCCGTTCGTGGGTAATGAACGGAATAGATGCCTGCTCACAGGCGTAAGTTACCGCGCGGGTCAAATCCATCCGACCGTTAAAGCACACTACACCTTCAAGCTTGTTCTCACTTATCCAGCGACGCGCACTCGAGTAGGTACTATTGATAGGACCGTGGAGTGAGGCTCGAACTGCCGCGACTTCAGCATCATCCCATTCATTTTCCGACTCAGTGCGAGTCAACGTGCAAGAACTGGACATCGCGAGGTCATCCAGAACATTTACCGACAGATCACCCTGCGAATGGCGATCAATCCCTGTAACGCGCTTTGCAGTGAAGCTCCGGACCCCACCTAGCATGCACTTCGAGCACTCTTTGGCCTTGCTGGTTCCCTTGATTGCGCGGGGATAGCAGTTTTCGACGGCCGCATCACAGGTCAAGTAAAACAACTCATGCCCCGCTTGCTCCAAAATATGAGCAAGAAAGAAAAGTTGCTCGACATGGGGACGGAAGGAGAACATGTTCACCAATCCGATTTTCATACTAAATGACCTTTTTGCATTACTCTACCCACCGAAAACGCTCAACACTTTGGATCACTAGCAAACGCATAGTGAAAACGCCCAGAAGCCCAACACATGCCCACAAAGTGAAGACGATTGCATTCACTCTCAACACAGTGCCATGTGCTGCTCAACACTAATTTTTTTCAAAGCAATCCCATCTGGTTGCCGAATTTTTTTCTACATCTTGGTTCAGTCGTTTCCCCACCAGTTCATTGAAGTGTTTGGGGGGCAAACCGAAGCCCGGACGCACACTCCGGATAGAGTCGGCGGTGACAACTTCTCCCCGCCTCAACGACTCAACAAAGTAGAGGGACCGCCTAAACTGCACGTTGCCGATCTCGCTAGACTTCCTTCCGTAGTCCACACGGCCCAACGACTCCCAAGCGACCTTGGCATTCTGACACAGGGCCGCCAGGTCCCTTGGTTCCAAGGAGAAACTGTCATCGGGGCCGCCCCCGCTACGATCCAGCGTGAAGTGTTTTTCGATGATCGAGGCACCCAATGCAACACTGACGATCGCAGTAGTGTTGTCAAGGGTATGGTCTGAAAGGCCGGTTACCAAGCCATGGCGGGCAATCATGTCACCAATGGTGTGCAAGTTGTAATCTTCAGCTGGCGCTGGGTAACCACTCACACAGTGCAAGATCGCAAGCTCTTTACACCCCCCCTCTCGCGCCGCCTCAATTGCTTCTGAAATTTCTTCAGCATCTGCCATCCCCGTAGAAATTATCATGGGCTTGCCAGTCGACGCGACGTAGCGGATCAGCGGCAGATCGATAGCTTCAAATGACGCTATTTTATAAGCCGGCGCATTGAGACTCTCCAATAGGTCGACAGCGGTCGTGTCGAACGGCGAACTGAAGATAGTTATGCCAAGCTTGCGCGCATACTCAAAAAGCGGTCTGTGCCATTCCCACGGCATATGTGCTTGTTGGTAGAGCTCATAGAGAGAACGGCCGTCCCAGAGGCCACCACGAATCTGAAATTCGTCGGAATCACAGTTCAGGGTGATCGTGTCGGCGGTGTACGTCTGAAGCTTCACCGCATCAGCGCCTGCCTTTTTTGCCTCTTCAATGATTCGCAAGGCAGTCTCAAGCTTGCCGTTATGGTTCGCAGACAGCTCTGCAATAATATAAGGCGGCTCATCGACACCGATACGACGCCCAGCAATGCTGATGCTTGGATGGCTCATGATTCTGTTTCTCGCTGTTTGGCCTGCCACTCAGGCTGCAACAGGCCGAAATGAATGACGTCATGGTATTGGGCGCCATCGAAATGTTGATCTCGCAACGCCCCTTCTTCTTGGAAACCCAATGCAAGATGGAAGCGAATGGAGCGCTCATTGAAGCTCAGCGCCTGCCCGCAAACCTTGTGCAACCCCAGTTGACAAAATGCGTATCTTAACGCGGTCTCGCCCAGCAAGCGTCCAGTGCCCCTAGGGGCATCTGGTGCCAAGTAAAAACCCCAGTCAGCAAGGTGCCCCTTGGTGGCCTCCGTCAGGTTCACAAACCCTGCAGGCTTTTCATCGAGCTCGAAGATCATTAAATGACGCGACTGGTTCTTCTGGCTATTCTCGAACCATCGAGCGTGCTCTTCCATCGAGATTTCGTGCTGCGTATACATGTAGCGACGCACTTCCGGGTGGTTACGCCAAGTCAACACTATGTCCAGATCCTCGAAGCGCATCGGACGAATAATAGACCTCATACCTCAGTCTCCATCACACGGATCACCCGAGATACCCCCAGGCCATCGGTGATCCGACTGGAGGCCTCCACCATAGGGCCGAGAACCTCCGGTGATGACAAAACACGAATTGCTTCATTTAGTTGACTAGCGAGCTCTGCAGCAGGATCAATCAATTGCACTGCACCAGTTGCCTGCAATGCATTTCCGGCAGGGCGCTGATTCTCAGCAAGAATAACCAACAATGTTGGAAGCCCGAGACAGCACCGCTCCCAGGATGTACCTCCACCAGCACCAATGGCCAGGTCTGCGTCAACCATTCGGCGAGCCATGTCGTTGATGCCCGACAGCACTTCAACAGGCCAAGGGCAGTCTCTTGCTATGCTGCGTACGCTTTCCAGATGTGGAGCAGCAGCACCCATGATGACAGTAAACCGAATATCTTCCGACAACTCACACTGCGTAAGCGCTGTAAGAATCGACCCAGTGTGGTTGTGTTGATCGACCCCACCCAGGGAAACAAGAATTTCACGAATCTTGGCCGGTGCACGCCGTTGCAATGAAGGCGGGCGCAGTTCCGCAAATTCGGACCGTAGCAGCGCGTGGGAAGGCCCCGTGAGCACACAGCAGCTATCAGGCACCCGCTGAGCATACTCCCCCGGCTGACGCCCCAAATTTTGATCCAACAGCAAGTCACACCGGTGTTTACGATCGGCCAGATCGTCAATGACCATAACCCGGCAGCCCGCAGGCACAACAACCGACTCCCAGCGCTCATCTAAAGCATAGTGGTCGACTACTAGCCAGTCCGGCTGAAATGAATCCACCACTGCGCGACACTGCTGTTGGTCTTCAAACTGTGAAGCCCCCAGCCAGTGAGAATGAGGAAGATCGCTGTCTCTTTCACTTCCTAGCGGCAGCCCACACACCTCGAACTCGTGATCGCGGATGAAACCATTCATGTTTCCGGGGTGCTCGCGACCGATGAACAAACAATGATGGCCGTGATCACGCAACGCCTTGGCCAGGGTGACACATCGCATGACATGGCCCGTCCCCATTTCGAACGAAGCGTCAACACGAAACACAATTTTCATGCGCAGGCCCCGGTCGCCCGCAGGGCCTTGAACATCCATTCAGCGCGCAACCAGTCTTCAGCAGTGTCAATGTCCTGCACTCGGTAGCGAGGCAAAACGACCGCTGCCGCTTCGCGAGAAAAAATAGGGGTCTCCCCAATCCAAGCCTCACGGGTCCCCCAATAGAACTGGCCGGCATCGTGAAACGCTTCTTCAAGATCCTGTGACCGTGTGAGCGCATGCTCGGTCTGGAACATGGAAACACGACCTTGTGAATCCAACCGCAAAGAGCGCTGTATTGGAAACGCGTAACTGGTAACGGAGAACGCATATGATGCTCCGCTACTCTCAAGCGTTCGGAATCCTTCGGTGAGTGCCTCTGGGGTTACAAAAGGCGCAGTAGCGTAGAGGCAACATACAAAATCCGCGACCTCACCCGCGCTGGACATTGCCTCCACTGCCTGCTTGACGACTGGCAGCGTTCCGGCGAAATCATCCGCCAGCTCTGCAGGACGCATGAATGGAACGTCCGCCCCCCACTCTCGTGCCACAGCCGCGATTTCCTGATCGTCAGTGGATACAATAACCTTGTCAAAACACCCACTGGCAAGAGCAGCCTCGATCGACCAAGCAATCATCGGCTTCCCACAGAACAACTTAATATTCTTACGTGGGATGCGTTTGCTACCTCCACGAGCAGGAATAACTGCCAGCTTCATGACTGCAGCGCTCGCTCGACAGCGAAAATAACTTCATCTTGCTGCTCCAGCGACATCGTCTGGAATATAGGCAGACTTATTGCCTCACGGTAGTACGATTCAGCCTCAGGGAAATCGCCCGGCTTAAAGCCCATTTGTGCGTAATACGGCTGAGTGTGCACGGGAATGTAATGCAAATTGACGCCGATCCCTTGTTCACGAAGCGACTCGAATACTTGCCGATGCGATCCGCCAATTTTGCCCAGATGCAAGCGAATTACATAAAGGTGCAGCCCAGAATAACTGTCCGGGTGCTGCCAAGGCGTGGTAATGGGTAGATGAGCAAGCTTTTCATCGTAGCGACGAGCTAACTTATGCCGGCGCTCGATGTAGCTGTCCAGCCGCGTCATCTGACTAACGCCCAACGCTGCCTGCAACTCGGTCATGCGGTAGTTCAGGCCAAGATCAACCTGCTGATAATACCAAGGACCGTCGATTTCACGGGTCATCAGCGCGGGGTCACGAGTGATACCATGACTTCGCAGCAACGCCATACGGCTTGCGAGTTTATCGTCATTGGTCAACACCATACCGCCCTCGGCGGTCGTAACGATCTTGACTGGGTGAAAGCTGAACACTGTTATGTCACTATAACGACAGTTGCCAATGAACTCTTCGCGATAACGCCCCCCAATTGCATGAGAAGCATCCTCAATGACCTTGAACCCGTAACGCTGGGCAAGCGCATGAATCGCCTGCATATCGCAAGGTTGACCGCAAAGGTGGACCGGCACTACCACTTTTGGCAGACGCCCTTCCCGCTCAGCAACTTCAAGTTTGGTAGCCAGCGCTTTCGGGCAAAGGTTGTAGGTGGTCGGGTCGATATCTACAAAATCGACCTTAGCACCGCAATACAATCCGCAGTTGGCGGAAGCAACGAAAGTGACCGGTGAAGTCCACAGCCAATCACCAGGACCAAGCCCGAGGGCCAGACAAGCGATGTGCAACGCCGATGTCGCGCTGTTCACCGCCAGAGCATGACGAGCCCCCACATGCTCTGCCACGCTTTGCTCGAAGCGCGGGACAACGGGACCTTGAGTCAGGAAGTCGGATTTGAGTACCTCGACCACAGCATCGATATCGGCTTGGTTGATGTCCTGGCGACCGTAGGGAATCATTGGTTAGATACTCCCGATTTTTTCGCGGTTGGTGTCGATCCAGGCTTGTAGGTCCGCGTCGCTCATCCACTCACTGTTATTGTCACTCGCGTAGACAAAGCCTTCAGGTACTTTCTTGCCATCTTTGATGCGTTTAGGGCAAGTAGCCCAGTCATGGATGACTGGTAAAATCTTGAAATGCTCGGGATATTCAAATGTGGTGTAAGAGTCCTCAGCGCTAATCATTTGTTCATGCAGCTTTTCACCCGGACGTATACCCACCACCTTCAGAGTGGCATTAGGCGCTACCACTCGAGCCAGGTCTACAACCTTCATGGAGGGTATCTTCTTAACGTAAACCTCCCCCCCCTCCATATCATCAAATGCGTGCCAAACCAGCTCCACACCCTCTTCCAATGAGATCATGAATCGGGTCATTCGCTCATCGGTAATAGGCAACTCGCCTTTGTCTTTAATTGACATGAAGAAAGGGATTACCGACCCACGCGACCCCATAACGTTACCGTAGCGAACGACCGCCATGCGAGTTTCGTGCCCCCCGGCGTAGGAGTTACCAGCTACGAAAAGCTTATCCGAAGCAAGTTTCGTGGCCCCATACAGATTGACTGGACTGCTGGCCTTATCGGTAGAGAGTGCAACAACTCGCTTAACACCACGATCTATACAAGCATCAATTAGATTCATAGCCCCATTGATGTTCGTCTTAATACACTCAAACGGATTGTACTCCGCAGTAGGGACAATCTTTGTAGCAGCTGCATGCACTACATAGTCGACACCATCCAAGGCGCGGTAAAGCCGCTCCTTATCGCGCACATCTCCTATGAAAAAACGCACACGGGAGTCGCCCTCAAATTTTTTGGCCATTTCCCACTGTTTCATTTCATCGCGGGAAAAAATGATGATTTTTTTGGGGTTGTATTTGGCCAGCGTCATGGGCACGAACGTATTGCCGAAAGACCCGGTACCGCCAGTGATAAGAATGGTTTTGTTCGTCAGCATACTACGTCTTTCCTAAATGGCGACCTGGCTATTTGCAGGACGATATGAGCAAGTAAAGTGCTAAAACTACTCCGCGGAACGAATAAAGCTATCAGCACACGCAAAGGGAAATAGGATACACACCTTCATAGAAGAGGCCAGCCCTGCGAACCGCAGTCGGGGCCTCCTAGGGCGCTGCGATGAGGGGCAGCTCGACGACATAATTGCATATAGCCAGCTCTTCCTGAGTCTTCATACGGAATTATACAAACACCTACAACGCCGCGCCACCTGATATCCAGTGCAAAGGGGCTGACCAACACGATATCCAGCCCGGCCTTGGAGGACTTGCCGGGGGGGAGGGAATCGCCCAAGAGCCAGGAAATTCCAGTGCGCCCCAGCCTTGGCGAGCATCGTCCGCTAATGCAAAAAGGTAGTGCCTTCCTTTACCGGCTGGGGTAAGCAGCTTGAAAGCGGCCCGCAACCTTAAGCGAGTGCCCACCAACCCCCTCTAGCTCAAGCTGTATGACTCGCCATACGCAGTCAGACACTATGCACCCTCGTAAAAGCCGAGTTCGACTGATACCCGTGACCCAACGACGGAGAGCTCGCTCCTACAATCTCAAACCCAAGCATTCAATCAATAATCCTTCTCCCCCCCTGCGTGATCGCAAAAAATATCTACACGCCGAGGAAAAATCTATTATCCCAGCCATGGACACACCAGTTAATTAGTAAGCTAACTATTGCTTTGCCACCGCTTACAACCAGCAAGGCTGCCCCTACACGCGGCCCCTCAACCGTTACGCGAACTTCTAGCTCGCGAGCATTTCTCACACACTTCTAGTGAATCGATCTTATTAGCAACTGGGAACGAAACCGTTTCAGTGCGCTTTAGCGACAAGAACATCGTCGGCAAAAATAACATCACGACACAAGTAAAATCGCAACATCAGGCTGGACCAGCCTCTGAGCCCCCGTCAAAACCAACCCGTTTTTTTAGAACCCTCACAGGCACACCGGCAGCAATGACCCCAGAGGGAATATCAATGTTAACAACAGAATTTGCACCAACCACAACATGGGAACCAATGCGTACTCCAGGCATTACAACAACGTTTGCACCGAGCCACACGTCATTGCCAATTGAAACAGGCCTATTGTATCTAGCCAGGAACTCTTCTTTGGACATTCTGCGCTCTTGCTCCCGTATCCCAACACCTGGGAGATAGTCGTGCGCATGAGAGGTGGAGGAGATAAAGACATTAGGTGCCAAAAGACACTCCTCCCCAATACTAACCTCACCATTTATCGTAACATTCCGCTGAACAGTGGTGCCCCTACCGATAACAACACTATTAGTCGAGTTTACTTCAACCGCATCATTTAACCATACACCACTACATAAAGTTATCCCCCCCTCCACCGCATTAAGCCTAACTCTTTTCACAGATACACCTGCCTCTATATCTATTTCCCCTGAAGCCGAAACCGACGCAAATGGATAGAACAACGCACGCCGCCTCAAACAAGCAAAGAATATAAAAAACGCACGCAAAATACCCTTAAACCTAACGAGCAATTTCCACATCATGACGCACTCTCCAAGAACAAATAACCAGCATCAGAAGTAATGCACTAAACCCACAAAGCACGAAAATCAAAAGATCGCCAAAAGCAACCTTTCCGCCAAAATAAAAATACACATACATCAACAAAAAGAACACAACCACGACGCACTGAATTACAAAAAGCAACCGCTTTCGCCCCAAGACCAGCAGGTAAGATGTGTAGAAATCAATAGACCTAACCAAAGCAATCAGCACGAACAAACCACCCAACGCGTAGCCCCCCCCGGCCCACTTGGCGGCGAACCACGGACTTTGCAGAATAAACATCCCCATAGTAAGTAAGGCCAGTAACCCAACCCCCATCACAATCGACACCTTTAAAACATATTTGAAACCATCTACAGAACTACGCCGACATATGTCCGGTAGAACCGTAATCACCCGGGTATTCACCAACTGCTGTAGCGATAAGCCAGCCATGACAATCAATGAAAAATAAGAAAAGCGTGAAAACTCCTCCGCCCCTAATACTGACGAGGCGATTAACCTATCTGAAAACTGTAGCAATGCACCAATCAGCGTCACTGGCATAAAGGACAAGGACTCGCGCAGAAACGTTCCGCCCGGCATGCGAAACTCACAAACAAACGAAAAAAGTCCGCGAAAGTAAAGCAAAGAAGCGCAAACTACCTCTGCCGCGATTGTAGCCGACGCGTCGCTAGTAAAATATGCAACAATGAAACCTGCTAACGCAATGAGTGCATTACGCAAAAATAATTTTTTTGCGTAGCCAACAAAATCGAGACGCCCTTTCACAAGCATCAAGTCAACAGTAAATAGAAAAAAGACTAAAACCTGAAAAATCGACAGACTCTTAACCCACCAATCTAGCCCCCCGCCCCAACCGCCAAAAAAAACCAGAGCGCTTATTACAACCCAACAAAGGAAACCAGTACTTTTTACCTCCCTGACAAAATCAGCCAGCCCACTTTCTCCTGACTTGATTAACAGTGGGATTTCTGTATGGCAGCGCACCATAACACCAGAACCCACCAACAGCACGCCAACACCCAATATCAGTAAATAGTAGTTCACACTAGCATACTGCACCACATCCAAAAGATGTGCATATAAGAACCCCTTGATTGCCGCAACCAAAGCAGCTAAGGCAGCATAAACTAAGTAAGACCAGCTCGAAATCCTAGACAAATATTTTGCACTCCGACTCCGGAACCACACAACTTACTTCCGAATAAGTGTTTATAGAATACTCAAACTGCAAAATTAGACGAGCGCGCTCAGTAGGCGTTACCCCTTTGTGCAAAGTGATAGTATCCTCAACAAGGCACGAACCCGCCATGCCGTGAACATGTATAATATTCTGCTCCCCGTAAGCCTCAACGACCTCAGAATCAGTAAATCTTTTTGACTTAAACAAGGAGTTTTTATATTTGATGTTACGATTTGAACCTCTCACATAAACATGAGGCCCCGCCCCCTCATCAACATCCGTCAAGTAAAAGAAAAATTTAACAAATTTAACATCATCTAGATCATAGTGGAAAACATGCGCATGCTTTTCTTTGTCTTCCCGACTCGCTTCCACAGGAAACGTCCACCACATATTCACACTCATCAACTGAGGCGGAGCACCTAGATAACTAGCAGCAACGGATAATAAAAACGGATCCTTAGAAAGCCTATCAATGAACTCATCAGACTGCACATTAAAATACTGGGCCAACAACAGTTTCTTGCCAAGTTTTTGTTCTGCCAGCGCACGATCTTTTAGATAAAACCCCTGCGACGGGATGCGATCAGCATAACAAGGCGTCTTCTCTGCAAAGTTAACCAGATACTCAACATGCCCAACAGGCAAAACAGGTCCCATCGTGGCACCATCAACATTCAGTGCATCGACGATCTCGCTAACCGAGCCTAAGCCACGTGCTACATACGATTCATTAGGCGAAATTCGCAGAGCCTCTTGAAATTTCCTCAAGTCTCGTTTTTTCAAAACCTTTATCAGATTCCAAATCGCGACCCTCATCACTCTGCGTTTAAGCAAACCCCGCATTATTTTGTATCGAGAAACCATGAGCCACAACCCCAAAGATAAATCCAAATAAACCTCGGCCCGCAACCAGAAACGATGCCAAATCAACACTTCTGGAACGCACCCGTAAAAAGCTCAAAAAATGACAAATCCGGCCACAAATCTTACACTGCATCCTCCTCCCTGAAAACCACCCTCCAAGAAACGTCAGTCGCAAACCGAGCTAGCTGGGCCTTCCAGCACATTCGAATCCCAAGAAGGCAGCGAGTTGACTCTCCATCTATAGCAAGTCACGACCACTCATAGCCGGAAGCATATTGCCATAGGGTAAACCTGACGCTGATTGGATTATTTTTCGAGTCACCCATGAGATTATGCTTACGAGACTGCTAGCAATTGTTGACAGCTCAATAACGGACATCCTACCGATTATCCCTTGAGCCTAACGATATGCCCCTCTCGCCCTTTCTAGCTTCACTACATCCGTCCTACTGCCCCCCTCGTGCTACTAATCGTGGCAGGGCTGCTTCAAATGTCATGCAGATTCCGCCCAACGGCGTCGGCCAGCCATGTCCACTTTCGGTGCAGAGTCACCACCCTAGCGGCGCGGGACTAGCTCTACCATCCTGAGCGCCGAAGCCGGTTGACGCATGGTAGTTTTCCACTATAGAACACCAACCAGCAGGCATATCGACGTACTCAAGCTAGCCTAGCACCGATAATTACTTTAAATTTGTGTGCTGACAAGCCGGGAGCCGTCGACCGTCATTTGCCAGGTTTGATTCAAAGGCTACGCACAGAGGAAATATGGACAGATTAAGACAGCGGATGCTAGGTCTACCGCGCCGTTACAAACGACTACTTCAGGTTTTCACTGATGTGCTGCTAGTGTGGCTAGCACTTTGGTTAGCTTTCGTCGTTCGCCTAGGGTTGGATGAACTGAACAATCCGATGCAGGGCCATGCCTGGCTTTTCATTGCAGCTCCTATCGTCGCAATTCCCATATTTATCCGCTTTGGAATGTATCGCGCTGTTATGCGTTACTTTGGCAATGACGCGCTTATCACGATCGCAAAAGCCGTTAGCCTTTCAGCATTAGTTCTAGCCCTCATAGTTTATTGGTACAGCAACCATAAAACGGTAGTGCCTCGCTCGATTATTTTTAATTACTGGTGGCTGAGCCTGATCATGATCGGCGGCCTCAGGCTGGTGCTAAGACAGTATTTCCTAGGTGACTGGTACGCGACCAAACAGCATGTTCCCTTTACCAACCTTGACAATGGACTGCCAAAGGTAGCGATTTACGGAGCGGGTGCCGCAGGAAATCAGCTTATGGCAGCGCTGAGACTGGATCGAGCCATGCGCCCTGTTGCGTTCATCGACGATGACGAAAACATTGCTGACCGCATCATTTCTGGCTTGCAGGTCTTCCGTGGAGAGGATATCCAGCGAATGATTGAGTTGACAGGTGCTGAGGAGATCCTTCTTGCGATACCTTCTGCTGCACGCTCCCGTCGTCGTGAGATCTTGGCCCGCCTAGAGAAGTTTCCGCTGCACGTACGCAGTGTTCCGAGCTTCATGGATTTGGCTAGCGGGCGTGTAAAAGTTGATGATATCCAAGAGGTAGACATTGCAGATCTCCTAGGCCGCGATACAGTTCCAGCCCAAGACGACCTTCTAACTCTTTGCGTGTCCGGGCGCAATGTCATGATTACGGGCGCCGGCGGGTCAATTGGCTCCGAACTCTGCCGACAGATCCTGTCGCTGAGACCCAAAACACTACTGTTGTTCGAACATAGTGAGTTCAACCTGTATGCCATTGCAGGAGAGCTTGAGCAACGCATTACACGTGAAGCACTCCCCATCCGCCTACTCCCATTTCTTGGCTCCGTGCGCAACCAGAAGCACTTGCTAGATACAATGAGATCTTGGCATATCGATACCGTTTACCACGCTGCAGCTTATAAACACGTGCCCCTGGTGGAGCACAATATCGCTGAAGGTATTCTAAACAATGTTATTGGCACACTAAATACCGCCGAGGCGGCATTACAAGCTAACGTTGCAAATTTTGTGCTCATCTCTACAGATAAGGCAGTACGCCCAACAAATGTAATGGGAAGTACAAAACGACTGTCCGAAATGACATTACAGGCCCTTAGCAAAGAAGCAACGCCCGTTCTATTTAGTGATCCAGCAACAGTAGCAATCACCAACAAAACACGTTTCACAATGGTCCGGTTCGGTAACGTGCTAGGCTCCTCCGGCTCGGTTATCCCTCTCTTTCACAAACAAATCAAATCTGGCGGCCCTCTTACAGTTACTCACCCAAAAATCACTCGCTACTTCATGACTATCCCTGAAGCCGCGCAACTTGTGATCCAGGCAGGTTCCATGGGCCAAGGTGGCGATGTATTCGTCCTTGATATGGGCGAACCAGTCAAAATCGTGAGCTTGGCCGAAAAGATGATCAATCTGTCCGGCTTGAGCGTACGCTCGGACCGCAATCCCCATGGGGATATAGCAATTGAGTTCACAGGACTACGCCCAGGGGAAAAACTGTATGAAGAGTTACTGATAGGCGACAATGTATCACCGACGCCTCACCCTATGATAATGAGCGCAAATGAAGACTATTTACCTTGGGAAACTCTGAAACAAAAACTTTCCGAACTGCTCAACGCCGTAGCAGAAGAGGACTTTCCTCGTGTCAGAAAGCTGTTGCGAGAAACAGTCAGTGGTTACTCACCAGAAGGTGAAATAGTGGACTGGGTCTATCAACAGAGGCGTTCCGAAGCCAAAAATTAAACAGGACGGTGATCTGGGGATCAGCCAGCCTCAGATCACCACAAGGGCAATTTAAGTACTTAACACACCAATTAATTGGGCGACGGCAAAAACTGAGTACAACACTTGACCAATCCGGTACAGTGTGCCTATGTCCTATCAAGAACTCAGCATCGAAGATGCCAATCACGATTCAATTTGGCCAACTCCATGGCATGAGCCAGAGGTATTGCCAGGCTGCTTGATCGCAGCCCCTCGCCCATTAGCCGAGCGCTTCGTCGCAACGCCCCTGAGGCGGGCCGGTACTCGGCGAGTCCGGCCCATCAGCACATGTGACACCGGCGTCTGGCTTGCCGCCCCAAGCGTAAGCTGCTCCCCGGAAGCCAACTGTTTGACCTGGTGGTTTATCTGCTGCGTAAATGCTTTTCCTCCAGCAAATTGCCGGCAAGCTTAACGCCATGGAATTTCCGAATATTGAAGATGCATACTTCTGTCGCGAGACGATCTAAAACGCCATTCATGCGCTGCCGGTGGGCGAGCTTCGCAAGGAGTTGATCATGTGTCTGCGATAGGGCAAAACCAACCGCCGCCCACGTTCTGGCGGGGTGGATCGCCGTGGTCAAAAACCCGACTTGGTCGGCATTCACATTCGCCCGCCCGAGGTGGAAGATCGCCAAATGCCAGGCCATTGGGAGGGCGACCTAATCAAAGGCAAAGCCAATGCTTCTGCGGTGGGTAAGCTCTTCGAACGCAGCACAGGTTACTTGATGCTTGTGAAAATGAGCGACGCGACGGCAACCTCGGCAGTCGAAAGCTTCAGTGCTTGAACCGTATGCCAGTAGTGGCCCGCAAAACACTGACCTATGATCGAGGTAAAGAGATGGCGCGCCATGCAGAAATCACCCAGCGAACTGGAGTGGCGATCTATCTTTGCGACCCTCCTAGCCCGTGGCAGCGCGGTAGCAATGAGAACATCAACGGCCTGATTCGCCAGTATCTGCCTAAAGGCACTGACCTTTCGGGCTATAGCCAAGAGCAACTGGAGGCTATTGCGTACGAACTGAACATCTGACCACGCCAGCGCTTTGATTACAAATGCCCTATCGAAATGATGACGGCAATGATAGCCAAGCACCATGAGAGCCCATCCTTAACTCAATAGTCGGGTGTTGCATTCAGCCTCTGAAACCGCTCAGTAAAAAATCTTTTCCCTGGCAACCTATTTCGCCAAGCGCCTATTTATCGCTACACCAACCAGATAAGCCAAACTCATTACAACCAAGGAAAAGAACATAAATATAAATACCATCATATTCAATATAGATAAGACAGGCGCCACCAACAAGATCATGAAGAGCGCATAAAAAGAAACAAGAGAAAGAATACCTCCACGGGAACGCAGACTAACTACAGCAAAAGCGAGTGAACAACCCAAAAAAATCCCCCCCACTATCATGCCCAATGCACCATATTGATAGTAAAGAGAGCCTGGCAACGAATTAAACAAGCCTGCAAATTCATAGTCACCACTAAACCGACCTGTCATCTTTTCAAGGATAACAGCAGTTGCACCATAAACCGGAAAGCCTTGAGGATTTATAATTGGATTCTCAACCAGCTCCGCAAAAACCCAAAAAATATGAGATACATATATCCCAGAGAGTTGCAAGTAGTTCAAAAAATCACACTCTACACCTCCACCACAACGAGCATACCCAACTACAGCACGGCCTCGCAAATGCTCGACAAAATTCAACAAATAATCACTGGACGACAAATCACTGACACTCGCACGCGCATAAAACACAAACGCTATCGCAAACAATACAAGCCAGCCAAAAACAAACATTACCACTAAGAACCTGAACTTAAGTAGCCGTCCAAGCTGTGAACGCCCCGAAACCACTCGCGCAACTATTGCCCCTACTAAAGTAAGCGCAAAAAGGCCGATAATCGAGCGCCCCCCTAGCATATAAGATCCGGAAAACAGCAAGCCCAACACAACAAACCAGTACATGATTCTCTTCCTCCTCCCAATTAATTCACTATAAAAAACCAAGCAAATCAAAGTGAAGAAGTATGTAAACTGGAAGAGATTTCCAAATACACTAAAAATTGACGACACGCCGGAACCTGGAGGGCGCTCAGCATTGAGACGCGAACGAATCTCTACAAAATTCTGCGTAAAAAAGTCAACTCCTTGATAAATAGTTCTATCTACGACAAGCGAGCAAACCCCCAGCACAGACAAAAAACAAGCAATAGACATGCTGCTATTCATCACCTTGTTCGGCACTCGAACGGCATTGGAATAATGCGGTATCGTTGCTTCAAGCGCCACTACTAGAAACGTGTAGAATACGTATAGTATGGTAAAAAAACCCAAGTATAGAAGATAAGCTGGAGCGACATCCGCATATGCAGAAGTGAATGGCATAAGCAAATCTATAAACATAAGAGCCGCTGCCATGCCTCCGACGGACAACATAGGTACCTGCGCAGCCCAAAAGCTTTTTTTTGATACAATCACAAACTCACCCTAGTTAGCAAGCAAGTAGCATTTACATACCAGACAAGCCTTTACCACAAACCCAACACTCTTTTATTTACAAAATACGCCATCATATAACTCAAAGCAGGTAGCGCAAAGACCCTAACTTACGTTCAACGCAACTGAAGATCTTTACCACCCTCACTTATAGGAACCAGTTTGGCTCCTCCATCAACATCTAACGCTCGTGCTTGACGCTCTCGCTCTTTGAAGGCTCCGCGCAAAATGGCAAGCGAAAACCCAAGCAGAAGTCCAATAACACTTGAAATGATCACGATTACCATCTTACGTGGCTTGACAGGTTTGCTTGAGGCGACTGCGCGCCGATCAATGCTAACTATATCAACGCCATCCAAATTAGTATTGATTCGCTTTAGCCTTAAATGCTCAATACGTAGTGCTTCAATACCATCGAGAAAAGCACCCTCGTTCTTCCGAGCCTTTAGGATTTGGACTTTTCGGTTCGTAGATAGCATAACAAGCTCCTTCCTGATTTGAGCAATTCGAGGCTCCATAAAATCGTCGGAAGTTCGTTCCCTCAAAGCCTTGCGCTCCGCTTCCAATACATTAACTCCCAAGAAATATAAAGGAGCTTGCTGACTATTAACTTCGGTCCGAATTACGTTACTATTAAGCGAAGCCTCATCCGCCATTAAAGATGGTGTTGAGGGCTTCTTAAGCCCTAGGCTTTTCGCAATATTAATTGCCTCCTCAAGCTGCTCTAGTCTTGCTTCTCGACGCAATTTCAACTGCACACGCAGCCCCTTCAATTCATCATTTAGCTCTGCACGCTTAATAGCATCAACCTCTTCAAGGTGAGCAATTCGACTCTCTTTTACTTTCTGATATTCAGCAACCGCAAAACTTAACTTAGAATCCACCTCTGCGATACGATTCAGTAGAATTGCCTGCATATCCTGCGACAAGCTAATACGCTCGCGCTCAATGGCAAAATCAACGAAATCATTGAGAAAAGCCGCACCCTCGACACCTTTTTCGTAAATCATATTCAATTCAAGGCTGTCAGTCATAGACTCGATTTTTTTTGAATCAGACTGCTTCATGCTTAATGAATTGCGATTGAAGTCTTCAAATGCTTGCTCTAAGGTTTGACCTTCGTCTTGGAATGCATCAATTAGATCTGGCCGAGAGCGAAAAAAATCTAACCGGGTATTATAAGATTCAAGCGCTGCCCCTACCTTTTTTAGAGCTTCAGTCGGAGTTAAGGTATAGATCTGGGACCGATTCAACGCGTCTAGCTGGTTTAGAGCTACTGGTCTTAGAATGGTTGACGCTTCATAGATCGGGGTACTGAGGGTTGCATATGCTACACCAATTACAGTGCAGAGACTGGCCACAGCTACAACCAGCACTGGCCTCCGCCATACATTGCGAAGTAGCTTGAAAAGGTCGATCTCATCGGAATTGACCATCGGAGAAACGCGAGCAACACTGTTCACTATACTTGCCTATATGCTGTTGGTGGTGCGCACCAAGACAGGCAAGTCAAATCAACGCATCGTGCGCCAACTTTCAGCTATCCATGTCATCGGTGACGGAGGCGCATTGTTGCACCTTCCGCAGCCGACAACAACGACCAAGCCCACATCAAGCCAGCAAAAAGCCTCCATCAATCATCATTCCTTTGCCTCCCCCAAAGGTGACGCCCCAGCGCCACCAAAAAACCGAGCCCTCCCCCCAAAAGCGTCGTAAGCACGAGGATGATGCCTTTCTTCGGCTTGACTGGCTTATCAGGCTGAGCGACAGCTCCATCCTGCTGATACATGGCTACCAGCGAAGGATCGATTTTGAAGTTACGCAAAAAGTTGAGCCGCTCCTGCTTTTCGCGCAAATGTGGAATGAAAGGATCGTCGGATGGGCGCGATTCCAGATTAGCGATCTCCGCTTCCAGTGCCTTAGTTCCACGCATGTAAGCAAGAACCCCAGTCATACCAGCAGACACTTCCGAGGACAAGGTTTCTGAGATAATCGGAGGCTTGTCAAGACCTATGGACCTCGCTACTCTCAGCGCCTCCTTTAGTCTCGCAATATGGTCAGCACGCTTATTACCAGCGCTAGCTCGCAAGGCGGTAATTTCCTGATCGAGGTTATCCGCCACTATCGAAATATCACTGCGAATACCACTTAGCAATTCATGCTTTGCCTTTTCTTCCGCCATTTTTGCGTAGTTTGCCACCCAAGTCGCCGCAAGCTGCGGATCTTCAGCATTAGCTGTCACCACATAGCGATCAGGCAGGTCTTTCGACACCTGCGTGATCTTGAGCATACTATTAAATTGGGCATACAAGGCGTCATGTGAACCAAGCCTAGTTTCTTCTCTCAGCGTAGGAAGAAATGCAGTACGAAAAAACTTATTCCGCACCGCTTCAGACTGAAGAGCTCGCAAATAAACAGCGTAAACGTCCTTGGCACTGAAAGGTGCAAGTCCGCCCCCTTCACCACGACCGTAATTCAATTGAGCAATATCATTTTGGGAGGGCAACTGAACATAAAGCTTCGCCTCATAAACAGGCGAAACAAGCATTACATAAGCCAATCCAGCAAGGAACACCGGCAGCGCAACAAGCGCAATCCAAAGCTTCTGGCGCCAAACCCCCTGAACAACCTCAACCAGATCAATCTCGTCACTACCACTCAGGCGCTCACGTTCACTGCGCATTTATTCTATTTTTCCTTGGGTCCGTCTGATTGCATTCATCTCTGGAAGTCGCCCCTCAGCCCGCAAACCGCCTCTGCGACCTCTCAGAGCAAGCGTAGCGGCATTTTGCCAACATGCTCACCACGCTCTTCACCTTAAACATCAATCAGTAATAGAGGGACCTCACCCGCAGAAGTTCCTCAGCAGCCGACGGACACCACGCTACCCGCCCAATGGTCATCGCGCAATTGTGACGCACACCTCTTTTTCCAGCTTTGCGAACTGCTCCCGCAAAACCCCAGCAAGCACCTGCTTGGCCTGCTGCTCCCCATGCACCAATACCACCCGCCGCGCTGAGCACCCCGATGCGAACGCCACCAGACCCGCCTGATCGGCATGCCCCGAATAGCCACTCAACGTAATGACTTTGGCGCGGATGTCGTACATATCTCCATCCAGATCAATCTGGACAAACCCCTCTGCCCCTTCACTGGCCTGAATCACCGCTCCCGGCGTACCTTTGGCCTGGTACCCGACGAACATCACTTCATGCCGCGGATCACCGAGCATGGCCTTGAGGTAGTTGACGATCCGCCCGCCAGAGCACATGCCGTTGCCGGCAATGACTATCGCAGGGCGGCCGGTGCTCTTGAGGTAGTTGACCACCTGCTGGTGCCGGGCATGGGTATCGACACTGATCAACTGGTTGAACCCCAATGGATCACACCCCTCGCCCAAGCGCGCGCGGGCGTCGGCATTCCAGTACTCATGCAACTGCCGATAGGCTTTGGTGATGCGCTGCGCCAAGGGCGAGTCGAGGATGATCGGCAGCTGCGACCAGTCGAGCGGGTCGTGCCCCTCACGCTTGTGCGGGCCAGACAGCAATGCCTTGCGGTGCAGAATATCTTCGATTTCGTACAGCAGCTCTTGCGTACGACCAAGGCTGAATGCCGGGATCAGAATCGTGCCGTTGTCCGCCAGGGCGCGGTCGATGGCAGCCTCCAGCTGCTGCAGTCGATCACTGCGCCCGGGATGCAGGCGGTCGCCATAGGTGCTTTCCAGTATCAGCATGTCCGCACGCTCGGGCGGCTCGACTGGGCGTAGCAGCGGGTTACATGGCGCACCCAGGTCACCGGAGAAGACCACACGGGTGTTGATCCCTTGCCTTTCGATGTCGCATTCGACATAAGCAGACCCCAGCAGATGCCCAGCGCGCTGCAGGCGAATGCGGCAACTGAGGTCCGGTTGATCGACGATTACGTGCCACTGCCCGAAGGGCACCGGGACGATCAGGCGTTCAAGAAACTCCAGGTAACGCGCGACATGGGCAGGCTGGCTGCTGATGCTCAACTTGTAGGCGTCTTCCAGCACCAGTGGCAGCAACTTGGCCGAAGGCTCGCTGCACAAGATGGGGCCGCGAAAACCTGCGGCGAGCAAGGCAGGAATGCGACCTACGTGATCGAGATGAACGTGGGTGATGACCAGGGCCTGAATACCCTGGATGTCGAAGGCGAGTGCCGCCGCCTCAGCACCAGGTGATGCATCGGCGCCTTGCTCCAGGCCGCAATCGACCAAAAGGCTGGTCGTCGCGTCGAGATGCAGCTGATGACAGGAACCGGTTACGCCTCGGGTACCACCGTGGTGAGAAAGAACGGGGAATTCCATGCTGCTTCACACTCGCCTGAATCAAAAATGAAGTGGCGTATTACTTCATGTCGTGAGGCGCGTTGACAGAGGGTGGTGGCGGATTTGGGGTCGGAAAAATCCTCAATTACCGTTCAAGGCGGCTTGCCGGGCCGATGCGCGAATCTTGCGCTTGCTGCGCATCACGCCGTAAGCGCCGAGCAACGGGCCGATCGCCAGGCCGACCACCAAGGCTGCCAGCACCAGCACCGCAACCGGCATCGCGGGTGCCGACCACCCGAACAGCACGAGGGAGACGGTCTGCTGGTTCTCCAGCACGAAGAACAGCACCACAGCCGCCAACAGCAGCACGAACAACGCCGCCACGGCGCGCTTGAGGTTACGCATCAGACTGCTCCTTGATCATTCAGGTGTGTGCGTGGTCTTCTTCATTGACCCGATCACGCAGCTCCTTGCCCGGTTTGAAATGCGGAACGAACTTGCCTTCGAGCTCCACCGACTGTCCGGTCTTGGGATTACGACCTACCCGGGGGGCGCGATAGTGCAAGGAAAAACTGCCAAAACCACGGATCTCGATGCGATCGCCAGTGGCCAGGCATTGGGACATCTGTTCAAGCATGGTCTTGATTGCCAGCTCGACGTCCTTGGACGAGAGCAGCCCTTGATGGGTGACAATACGTTCGATCAGCTCCGACTTCGTCATATTTTTCCCTTCGTTATCAAGCAGCTAGATCATTGCTTAATCAGTTTGTAGCACGCTGGGAGGGATTTGAACAGGGTGGTTCTTGACTTAATAAAAAAATTCAAGAATGGGTGTGCGAGGAAACGGACCGCAGATTGGCAGGGAGGCGCTTGGCTTGAGGGGTCGTGCGGGGCAGGAGATCGAGTGCCGCCGGGTGGCGCATCGCGAGCAAGGCTCGCTCCTACGGGTGTTACGGGACTGTTGTGGCTGGGGGACGTTGGTGATCGGAGTCGTATCGACGAGAGATTGAGCACCTTGCCCGGGTGGCGCATCGCGAGCAAGGCTCGCTCCTACGGGTGTTGCGGGACTGTTGTGGCTGGGGGACGTTGGTGATTGGAGTCGTATCGACGAGAGATTGAGCACCTTGCCCGGGTGGCGCATCGCGAGCAAGGCTCGCTCCTACGGGTGTTGCGGGACTGTTGTGGCTGGGGGACGTTTGGGATCGGAGTCGTATCGACGAGAGATTGAGCACCTTGCCCGGGTGGCGCATCGCGAGCAAGGCTCGCTCCTACGGGGGTTGCGGGACTGTTGTGGCTGGGGGACGTTGGTGATTGGAGTCGTATCGACGAGAGATTGAGCACCTTGCCCGGGTGGCGCATCGCGAGCAAGGCTCGCTCCTACGGGTGTTGCGGGACTGTTGTGGCTGGGGGACGTTTGGGATCGGAGTCGTATCGACGAGAGATTGAGCACCTTGCCCGGGTGGCGCATCGCGAGCAAGGCTCGCTCCTACGTTTGTTACGGGCCAGTTATGCCAGTGAGAAATGCGCGCGACCGCCCTCGCCCTGGTGCTCGACGCGATATCCAGCCGTACGAACAAGGCGGTCGCGCGCGTGTGCCACAGGCATTATTGGCCAAAAACAAACGTAGGAGCGAGCCTTGCTCGCGATGCGCCGCGCGGGCGGCGCTCGATTTGCACCCCACCACAAAACTCAAACATTGCGACCACGGCACTCACGCCCCCTGCAGCCAATACCAGTATTTAACATACTGAAAATCTTTAACCATTCCGGGGTTAAATGCGCTTCGCTACGCTCAACGGGCACAAAATCGTTCAAGGAAGAAACCAGTGCCCAAACCTCATGGCTGCATGCTTCGCCGAGCAAGACACTCTGAGCCAGGCAGGCTCTATATGCTGACCACCGTCACGCATCAACGTCACCCGCTGTTCTTCAACTTCCGTTTTGCGCGCCTGGTCATTCACAACCTTCGCCATGTCGAACATAAGCAATATTGTCGATCGCTAGCCTGGGTCGTGATGCCTGACCATGTGCATTGGTTGCTTGAGTTAAGGGATGTGACGCTTAGCGCACTGATGCAACGCTTCAAATCCCGAACCAGTCACGCATTGCGCAAGGCAGGGTTAAAGGCCACGCCGGTCTGGCAAGCGGGATATCACGACCGAGCCCTGCGTCGTGATGACGATGTCTTGAAGATAGCCAGGTATATCGTCGCCAATCCGATCAGGGCTGGATTGGTTGCCAGGGTCGGCGATTATCCACATTGGGATGCGGTGTGGTTATGAGTGCATGGCTGCCGGGATGCAGCGCCTGGTAGATCGAGCGCCGCCCGCGCGGCGCATCGCGAGCAAGGCTCGCTCCTACGTTTGTTTACGGCCAGTAACGCCTGTGAAAGGCGCGCGCGACCGCCTTGTTTGTCCGACTCGATATCGTGCCGTGCGCCAAAGCGGTCGCGCGCGTATGCCACAGGCATAATTGGCCGAAAACAAACGTGGGAGCGAGCCTTGCTCGCGATGCGCCGCGCGGGCGGCGCTGGATCTACGTCACACCACAAAACTCAAGCGAAAAAAAAGGGCGACCCGAAGGCCACCCCTTTTTTACCGATCAAACAGAACTTAGTTCTGCTTGGCCATAGCTTCGCGCAGCAGCGCAGCCATGGTGGTGTCGGCAGCAGCTTCCGGAGCGGTGTTTTTCAGGCTCTGGATAGCTTCGCGCTCTTCAGCGTCGTCCTTCGACTTGATGGACAGGCTGATGACGCGGGACTTGCGGTCAACGCTGATGATCTTGGCTTCGATCTCTTCGCCTTCCTTCAGAACGTTACGCGCGTCTTCAACGCGGTCACGGCTGATTTCGGAAGCCTTCAGAGTAGCTTCGATGTCGTCGGCCAGGGTGACGATGGCGCCTTTGGCGTCAACTTCTTTCACGATGCCCTTGACGATAGCGCCCTTGTCATTGACAGCAACGAAGTTGGAGAACGGATCGTCTTCCAGCTGCTTGATGCCCAGGGAGATGCGCTCGCGCTCTGGGTCGACCGACAGGATGACGGTTTCCAGCTCGTCGCCCTTCTTGAAACGACGTACGGCTTCTTCGCCGGTTTCGTTCCAGGAGATGTCGGACAGGTGAACCAGACCGTCGATGCCGCCTTCCAGACCGATGAAGATACCGAAGTCAGTGATCGACTTGATGGTACCGGTGATCTTGTCACCCTTGTTGAACTGGCCGGAGAAATCTTCCCATGGGTTCGATTTGCACTGCTTGATGCCCAGGGAGATACGACGACGCTCTTCGTCGATGTCCAGAACCATGACTTCCACTTCGTCGCCAACCTGAACGACTTTCGACGGGTGGATGTTCTTGTTGGTCCAGTCCATTTCGGAAACGTGTACCAGACCTTCAACGCCTTCTTCCAGCTCAGCGAAGCAGCCGTAGTCGGTCAGGTTGGTAACGCGAGCAGTTACGCGAGTACCTTCTGGGTAACGAGCGGTGATAGCTACCCACGGATCTTCGCCCATTTGCTTCAGACCCAGCGAAACGCGGTTGCGCTCACGGTCGAACTTCAGGACGCGAACGTCGACTTCGTCACCAACGTTGACGATTTCCGACGGGTGCTTGATACGCTTCCAAGCCATGTCGGTGATGTGCAGCAGGCCGTCGATACCGCCCAGGTCCACGAAGGCGCCGTAGTCGGTGAGGTTCTTGACGATACCCTTGACCTGTTGGCCTTCCTGCAGGGTTTCCAGCAGGGCTTCGCGCTCGGCGCTGTTCTCGGCTTCCAGGACGCTGCGACGCGAAACAACGACGTTGTTGCGCTTCTGGTCCAGCTTGATGACCTTGAATTCCAGCTCTTTGCCTTCCAGGTGGGTGGTGTCGCGCACAGGGCGGACATCAACCAGGGAGCCCGGCAGGAACGCACGGATGCCGTTAACGTCGACAGTGAAGCCGCCCTTAACCTTACCGTTGATAACGCCCTTGACCACTTCTTCGGCGGCGAAAGCTGCTTCCAGAACAATCCAGCACTCGGCGCGCTTGGCTTTTTCACGGGACAGTTTGGTTTCGCCAAAGCCGTCTTCGACCGCGTCCAGCGCAACGTGAACTTCGTCACCGACCTTGATGGTCAGCTCGCCAGCTTCGTTGTAGAACTGCTCGAGCGGGATGACGCCCTCGGACTTCAGACCAGCGTGTACGGTAACCCAGTCGCCGTCGATGTCGACAACGATACCGGAGATGATGGCACCCGGCTGAAGATTGAGGGTTTTCAGGCTTTCTTCAAAGAGTTCTGCAAAGCTTTCGCTCATTTTAATTCCTGTAGATTCGGGCGAAACATACGCCCAGAGCCACATTCCAGACAATGTGGGTTTCGTTTAAGTAAAGGAAAGCGGGCAGGACGTTGACTGGTGCCCCTGCCTGCCTTCCTGGCGATCAGAGAAGGTCGCGCTGGGCGATCTCGCTCCTGATACGTTGCAACACCTGCTCGATGGACAACTCGGTAGAGTCCAGCTGTATGGCATCGGCCGCTGGTTTCAGCGGGGCCACTGCGCGCTGGGTGTCACGCTCATCACGCGCACGTATCTCATCTAGCAGACTCGACAGACTAACATCTTCATTCTTGGCCTTCAACTGCAGGTAGCGGCGTCGCGCTCGCTCCTCCGCGCTGGCAGTGAGGAAGACCTTGAGCGGCGCGTCTGGAAACACCACCGTGCCCATGTCGCGACCGTCGGCGATCAACCCCGGTGCTTCACGGAACGCGCGCTGGCGCTGCAACAGCGCCTCGCGCACCGCTGGCAGCGAAGCGACCATGGAGGCGCCGGCGCCGACCGTCTCGGTGCGGATGACGTGACTGACGTCCTCACCTTCGAGAATGATCTGTTGTAGCTTACCGGGCTCGGCAGCGATGAACTGCACATCCAGATGGGCGGCCAAGGCCTTGAGCAGCTCTTCGTTGGTGAGGTCGACACCATGGTTGGTGGCATTGAATGCCAGCAAGCGGTACAGCGCGCCGGAGTCCAGCAGCCTCCAACCCAGCTCACGGGCCAGCAAGCCAGCCACCGTGCCCTTGCCCGAGCCGCTTGGCCCGTCGATGGTGATGACCGGTGCCAGCGAACTCACGACTTACCCTCTTCGGCAACGCGAATACCGACTTCGGCGCACAGCGCCAGGAAGTTGGGGAACGAGGTGGCAACGTTGGCACAGTCGTGGATGCGGATCGGCGCGCTGGCTCGCAGCGAGGCGACGCTGAATGCCATGGCGATGCGGTGGTCGCCGTGACCGTGGACTTCGCCGCCGCCGAGCTGGCCGCCATCGATGATGATGCCGTCCGGGGTCGGTTCGCACTGGATGCCCAGGGTGATCAGGCCATCGGCCATCACCTGGATGCGGTCGGACTCCTTCACCCGCAGCTCTTCGGCGCCACGCAGCACGGTACGGCCTTCGGCACAGGCCGCGGCGACGAACAGCACGGGGAACTCGTCGATGGCCAGCGGCACCAGTTCTTCGGGAATGTCGATGCCCTTGAGCTTGGCACCGCGCACGCGCAGGTCGGCCACCGGCTCACCGCCAACTTCACGCTGGTTTTCCAGGGTGATGTCGCCGCCCATCAGCCGCAGGATGTCGATGACGCCCGTGCGGGTCGGGTTGATGCCGACGTGTTCGAGCACCAGCTCGGAGCCTTCGGCGATCGAGGCGGCCACCAGGAAGAAGGCTGCGGAGGAAATGTCTGCCGGCACTTCGATGCGCGTCGCGGTGAGCTTGCCACCGGACTGCAAGGACGCGACCGGGCCATTGCTTTCCACTGAGTAGCCGAAGCCGCGCAGCATGCGTTCGGTATGGTCACGGGTCGGCGCAGGCTCGGTGACGGTGGTCTTGCCTTCGGCGTACAGGCCCGCCAGCAGCAGGCAGGATTTAACCTGGGCACTGGCCATCGGCAGGGTATAGGTCAGGGCCTTGAGCTTGTGGCCACCACGGATGGTCAGCGGCGGACGCCCTTCAGGACCGGTCTCGACCACCGCACCCATTTCGCGCAGCGGATTGGCCACGCGGTTCATCGGGCGCTTGGACAGCGAGGCATCGCCGGTCATGGTGGTGTCGAATGGCTGCGCCGCCAGCAGGCCGGACAGCAGGCGCATCGACGTGCCGGAGTTGCCGACATACAGCGGGCCAGGTGGCGGCTTGAGGCCGTGCAGGCCGACACCATGAATGGTCACACGACCATGGTTCGGGCCTTCGATGACCACACCCATGTCACGGAAGGCCTGCAGGGTCGCCAGCGCGTCCTCGCCTTCGAGGAAGCCTTCGACCTCGGTCGTGCCCTCGGCCAGCGAACCGAGCATGATCGAACGGTGGGAAATCGACTTGTCGCCCGGAACGCGGATCCGTCCGGACAGGCGGCCACCAGGTTGGGCCAGGAAAATCAGATCGTTGGCGTTCATAGCGTCCACATAGGCCCGGCGGGCCAGGATTTTACTGAAATGCTCGCGGGCAACGCGTGCGCGGGTGAACACACCCAGCAGCTGGTGCCCGTCCCCAGCATCGACCGCGTCGCGCAAGGCGTCGAGGTCGCTGCGAAAAGTATCCAGGGTGCGCAGGACGGCTTCGCGGTTGGCGAGGAAGATGTCGTGCCACATGGTCGGGTCGCTTCCGGCGATTCTCGTGAAATCGCGGAAACCACCCGCAGCGTACCGGAAGATCTCAAGGTTTTCATTGCGCTTGGCCAGGGAATCGACCAGGCCGAAGGCCAGCAGGTGCGGCAAATGACTGGTGGCGGCCAGGACTTCGTCGTGGCGCTCGACCTGCATGTGCTCGACATCGGCGTCCAGCGCACGCCACAGGCGATCGACCAGCGCCAGGGCGGCAGGGTCGGTTTCCGGCAATGGCGTGAGGATGACTTTGTGCCGGCGGAACAAGGCCGCGTTGGAGGCCTCTACCCCGCTTTGCTCGGAACCGGCGATCGGATGGCCCGGCACGAAGTTCGCCAGGCGCTCACCGAAGACGGCACGGGCAGCGCGTACGACATTGCCTTTGGCGCTGCCGACATCAGTGATGACCGCTTTGCCCAGGTCGAGCTGAGCCAGGCGGGCGAGGAGTTTTTCCATGGCCAGGATCGGCACGGCCAGTTGGATGACATCGGCGCCGACACAGGCGGCGGCGAGGTCTTCTTCGCAACGGTCGACCACGCCCAGGGCCACGGCCTGCTTGCGCGACGGGGCATCCAGGTCGACGCCGACCACTTCGCGGCACAGGCCGCTCTCACGCAGGCCCTTGGCGAAGGAGCCGCCGATCAGGCCGAGGCCGACCACGACCAGGCGGTTGATGATTGGCGCGGGTTTGGTTGTTACTGCTTTTACCACTGGTGCGAACCCTGTTCAGAAATCAGGACAGTCTGTGAGACCGCAGGGGCTGCTTTGCAGCCCCGGCAATCTTCGATCAAAGCACCGCCTTCGGATACGACCCCAGGACCTTGAGCGCAACGGCCTCCTGGCTGATTTTCTCCAGCACCGCCTTGATCAGCGGGTCGCGGTGGTGGCCAACGAAGTCGATGAAGAACACGTAGGTCCACTTGCCGCTGCGCGAGGGACGGGTCTCGATGCGGGTCAGGTCGATGCCGTTCTCGTGGAATGGCACCAGCAGCTCGTGCAGCGCACCCGGCTTGTTGCTCATCGAGACGATGATCGAGGTCTTGTCGTCGCCGGTCGGCGGCACTTCCTGGTTGCCGATCATCAAGAAGCGCGTGGAGTTGTCCGGACGGTCTTCGATCTTCTCGGCCAGGCGGGTCAAACCGTACAGGTTCGCCGCCATGTCGCCGGCGATGGCCGCGGAATTCCACTCACCCTTGACTCGCTTGGCGGCCTCGGCGTTGCTGGACACCGCCACGCGCTCGACATTCGGGTAATGCGCATCGAGCCACTTGCGGCACTGGGCCAGCGATTGGGCATGGGAGTAGATGCGGGTGATGCTGTCGGTCTTGGTGTTCTCGCCCACCAGCAAGTGGTGGTGGATACGCAGCTCGACCTCCCCGCAGATCACCATGTCGTGCTCGAGGAAGCTGTCCAGGGTGTGGCTGACTGCACCTTCGGTGGAGTTCTCCACCGGCACCACGCCGAAGTTGACGGCACCGGCCGCCACCTCGCGGAAGACTTCGTCGATGGCCGCCATCGGGCGACTGACCACGGCATGACCGAAGTGCTTCATCGCCGCAGCCTGGGTGAAGGTACCCTCAGGGCCCAGGTAGGCGACCTTCAGAGGCTCTTCCAGGGCCAGGCAGGACGACATGATTTCGCGGAACAGGCGCGCCATCTCTTCGTTGTCCAGTGGGCCCTTGTTGCGCTCCATCACGCGCTTGAGCACGGCGGCCTCACGCTCGGGGCGATAGAACACTGGCTTTTCGCCTTCGGCAAGCGAGGCGGTCTTGACCTTGGCCACTTCCTGGGCGCACCGGGCACGCTCGCTGATCAGCTCGAGGATCTTCTCGTCGAGGCTGTCGATGCGTACCCGCAGCGCCTTGAGCTCTTGATCGGACATCAGCCGTGCTCCTTCTCGAATTCGGCCATGTAGGTCACCAGCGCTTCTACCGCCTCCAGGCCCAGGGCGTTGTAGATCGAGGCGCGCATGCCGCCCACCGAACGGTGGCCCTTGAGGTTGAGCAGGCCACGGGCGTCTGCACCGGCCAGGAAGGCTTTGTCCAGGCGCTCGTCGGCCAGGCGGAACGGCACGTTCATCCACGAACGGGCGTTGTGGCTGATCGGGTTGGTGTAGAACTCACTCGCGTCGATGAAGCCGTACAGGCGGTCTTTCTTCGCGCGGTTGCGCTGCTCCATGGCCTCGACGCCGCCCTGCTCCTTGAGCCACTCGAAGACCAGGCCCGAGAGATACCAGGAGTAGGTGGCCGGGGTGTTGTACATCGAGCCGTTGTCGGCCGCGATCTTGTAGTCGAGCATGGTCGGGCAAATGCTACGGGCATGGCCCAGCAGGTCTTCACGGACGATGACCACGACCAGGCCGCTCGGGCCGATGTTTTTCTGCGCGCCGGCGTAGATCAGGCCGTACTGCGAGACGTCGATCGGGCGGGAAAGGATGTCGGACGACATGTCGACCACCAGCGGGACGTCGCCCGTCTCGGGCACCCAGTCAAACTGCAGGCCGCCGATGGTCTCGTTGGACGCGTAGTGGACGTAGGCCGCGTTCTTGGTCAGCTTCCACTCGTTCTGACCAGGAATGGCCAGGTAATCGTAGGGCTTGGCGCTGGCAGCCACGTTGACGTTACCGAAGCGACGGGCTTCCTCGATGGCCTTTTTCGACCAGATGCCGGTTTCGATGTAGTCGGCGGTACCGCTTTCCGGCAGCAGGTTCAGCGGGATCTCGGCGAACTGCTGGCTCGCACCGCCCTGCAGGAACAGCACCTTGTAGTTGGAGGGGACGGACAGCAGATCACGCAGGTCCTGCTCGGCCTTTTCGGCGATGGCCACGTAGTCGTCGCTGCGATGGCTCATCTCCATCACCGACAGGCCCTTGCCATTCCAGTCCAGCATTTCAGCCTGGGCGCGCTGCAGGACCGCGTCCGGAAGCGCGGCAGGGCCTGCGCAGAAGTTAAAGGCTCGTTTGCTCACATCCACTCTCGCTCTGCCAAATAGAACAAAATCGTAATTCGATGCCGACCAGTCGACATTGTGACGCCTGTATCAGGGCTGCTCTGCGCCCCAATTGCCCAGCTTAATCAGTCAAACGGGGCGACCTTGGTCGCCCCGCTCGGGTTTTGCGCTTGCTTATTCCTGCGGTGCCTCTTCGGCACCCGCACTGTCATCGTCTGCCGCATCCGGCACAGCCGCTTCGACACCCTCCTCGTCCGACTCGATGATCTCATCGACTTCTTCCTCGGACGGTTCCTGGATCCGTTCCAGGCCCACCAGCGTCTCGTCGTTGGCCAGCTTGATCAACGTCACGCCCTGGGTGTTACGACCCAGGCTGGAGACTTCGCCAACCCGTGTGCGCACCAGCGTGCCCTGGTCGGAGATCAGCATGATCTCTTCGCCTTCCTGCACCTGGATGGCGCCGATCAGCAGGCCATTGCGGCCTTTGGTCCCCATGGCGATGACACCCTGGCCACCACGGCCGCGACGCGGGAACTTGGACAGCGGGGTGCGCTTGCCGAAGCCACGCTCGGAAGCGGTGAGAATCTGGGCGCCGGACTCAGGAATCAGCATGGAGATGATCCGCTGCCCCTTGCCCAGCTTCATGCCGCGTACACCACGGGCGTTACGGCCCATTTCACGCACCACGCTTTCGGCGAAGCGGATCACCTTGCCCGCGTCGGAGAACATCATGACTTCCTTGGCGCCGTCGGTGATGGCCGCAGCGATCAGGGTGTCACCTTCCTTGAGCTTCAAGGCGATCAGGCCGTTGGAGCGCGGACGGGCGAACTGCACCAGCGGGGTCTTTTTGACGGTACCGGAAGCGGTAGCCATGAAGATGTAGGCGCCGGTCGGTTCGGCGACCCATTCCGGGGTGTCGCCGTCTTCTTCGTCGACTTCCTCGGCCTCGATCACTTCGCCTTCGAGCACGGTGTCTTCCCCGTCCTCCAGCTCTTCCTCGGCGCCAGCGCTCTGCTGCAGTGCTTCCAGGTCGATCTGCAGCATGGCGGTGATGCGCTCACCCTCTTCCAGCGGCAGCAGGTTGACCAGCGGACGGCCGCGGGCGGCACGGGACGCCTCTGGGATGTCGTAGGTCTTGAGCCAGTAGACCTTGCCCTTGCTGGAGAACAGCAGCAGCGTGGCATGGCTGTTGGCGACCAGCAGGTGCTCGATGTAGTCCTCGTCCTTCACGCCGGTGGCCGACTTGCCCTTGCCACCACGGCGCTGGGCCTGGTAGGCCGACAGCGGCTGAGTCTTGGCGTAGCCGCCGTGGGAAATGGTCACCACGCGCTCTTCTTCCGGGATCATGTCGCCGTAGTTGAGGTCGTGGCGGGCATCGAGGATTTCGGTGCGACGGGCATCGCCGTATTCGGCGCGGATGGCTTCGAGCTCTTCGCGGATCACTTCCATCAGGCGCTGGGCGCTGTTGAGGATACGGATCAGCTCGCCGATCTGTTCCAGGATCTCCTGGTACTCAGCCAGCAGCTTCTCGTGTTCCAGGCCGGTCAGGCGGTGCAGACGCAGGTCCAGGATGGCCTGGGCCTGCTCCGGCGACAGGTAGTACTTGCCGTCACGCAGGCCGTATTGCTCCGGCAGGTCTTCTGGACGGCAGGAGTCGGCTCCGGCGCGCTCGACCATCAGTTGGACGGCGCTGGATTCCCAAGCCTTGGAAATCAGCGCTTCCTTGGCTTCCGACGGCGTCGGCGAAGCCTTGATCAGGGCGATGACCGGGTCGATGTTGGACAGCGCGACCGCCTGGCCTTCGAGGATGTGGCCGCGCTCACGGGCCTTGCGCAGCTCGAACACGGTACGACGGGTCACCACTTCACGGCGGTGACGGACGAAAGCTTCGAGCAGGTCCTTGAGGTTGAGCAGGCGCGGACGGCCATCGACCAACGCAACGACGTTGATGCCGAATACGGCCTGCAGCTGGGTCTGCTGATACAGATTGTTCAGCACCACCTCCGGCACCTCGCCGCGACGCAGCTCGATGACGATGCGCATGCCGTCCTTGTCGGACTCGTCGCGCAACTCGGTGATGCCCTCGATCTTCTTCTCTTTGACCAGCTCGGCGATCTTCTCGATCAGGCGCGCCTTGTTCAGCTGGTAAGGCAGCTCGGTGATCACGATCTGCTGGCGACCACCGACCTTGTCGATGTCTTCGATCTCGGAGCGGGCGCGCATGTAGATACGGCCACGGCCGGTGCGGTAGGCCTCGATGATGCCCTGACGACCGTTGATCAGGCCGGCAGTGGGGAAGTCGGGGCCCGGGATGTACTGCATCAGCTCGTCGACGGTGACGTCCGGGTTGTCGATCAGCGCCAGGCAGCCGTCGATGACCTCACCCAGGTTGTGCGGCGGGATGTTGGTCGCCATGCCCACGGCAATACCGCTGGAACCGTTGACCAGCAGGTTGGGAATACGGGTAGGCATGACCGCCGGGATCTGCTCGGTGCCGTCGTAGTTGGGCACCCAGTCGACGGTTTCCTTGTGCAGGTCGGCCAGCAGCTCGTGGGCCAGCTTGGCCATGCGCACTTCGGTGTATCGCATGGCCGCGGCGTTGTCGCCGTCCACCGAACCGAAGTTGCCCTGGCCGTCGACCAGCAGGTAGCGCAGCGAGAATGGCTGAGCCATACGCACGATTGTGTCGTAGACCGCGGTATCGCCGTGCGGGTGGTACTTACCGATCACGTCACCGACCACACGGGCGGATTTCTTGTACGGCTTGTTCCAGTCGTTGCCCAGCTCGCTCATCGCAAAGAGAACGCGGCGATGCACGGGCTTCAAGCCGTCACGCGCATCGGGCAGCGCTCGCCCGACAATCACGCTCATCGCGTAGTCGAGGTAAGACTGTCTCAGTTCGTCTTCGATATTGACCGGGAGGATTTCTTTGGCCAGTTCGCCCATGAGAAGCCTGATTCCTTTTTCTGGTGAAACTTCGCAGCCTCCTTCAAGGGCCGAACGAAGCTCGCCGCCGCAGCGCATAAGGGTGCGACGACTTACGACAAATCAATGAGTTGAGCCATGGACTTGCGCAATGAAGGCCGCCGTCATGGGCGGTCTTGGAAACTGCCGGATGTTACCACAAAGGCAGTGGCAGTGGGGAGATGTGGCAGGTGGCCTGACGTGAGCGGTGTATCGCCTGGGCGATCGAGCGCCGCCCGCGCGGGGCATCGCGAGCAAGGCTCGCTCCTACACCTGTTTCAGGCCAGTAACTCATTGCCTCGAAACAACCGTAGGAGCGAGCCTTGCTCGCGATGCCCCGCGCGGGCAGCGCTCGACCCCAAAGACGCCCCCGCCCTACACCCCGGTCAGTGCAAACGCTTGCGACACATCAATTGCGCCAGCTTGGCGGTGTCCGGTCGTTCGACGACACCTTTCTCGGTCACGATTACATCGATCAGATCCGCTGGAGTCACATCGAACACCGGATTGAACACTTCCACATCCGGCGCGACCCGGGTACCGGCGTAATCCAGCAACTCGTCGGCATCACGCTCTTCCAGCGGAATGTCCTCGCCGGTCGCCAGGTTCAGGTCGATGCTGGTGCTCGGTGCCACCACCATGAAGCGCACACCATGGTGCATGGCGCTGACTGCCAGCTGATAAGTGCCGATCTTGCTGGCCACGTCACCGTTGGCAGCGATGCAGTCGGCACCGACCACCACCCAGGTAATGCCCTTGCTTTTCATCAGGTGGGCCAAGGCCGAATCGGCGCACAGGGTGACGGGAATACCCTCGCGGGCCAGCTCCCAGGCGGTCAGCCGCGAGCCCTGCAACCACGGGCGAGTCTCGCCGGCGTAGACCCGCTCGACCATACCCTCCAGGAACCCTGCGCGGATCACCCCCAGCGCGGTACCGAAGCCGCCACTGGCCAGGGCGCCGGCATTACCGTAGGTGAGCAGTGTCTGCTCGTTGCCCTGATGACGACGGATCAGCTCGATGCCGTGCTGGGCCATGGTCAGGTTGGCCTCGCGATCACTCTCGTGAATGGCCACCGCCTCGGCCTCCAGCGCCGCCAGCACGTCTTCTTCGGGGCGCAAGCGCAGCAGGCGCTCGCGCATGCGGTTGAGCGACCAGAACAGGTTGGCAGCGGTCGGGCGCGCCTCGGCCAGGTTGAGGAAATCCTCTTCCAGGTCGGTTTCCCAGTCGCCGCCCGCCGCCAGGCGCTCGCGCAGCGCCAGAACCAGGCCGAAAGCCGCGGCAATGCCGATGGCGGCAGCGCCGCGCACGGTCATATCCCGAATCGCTTCCACCACCTGTGAGACATTGTCGCAGGCCAGCCAGCGCTCTTGCGATGGCAGCAAACGCTGGTCGAGCAGGTGCAGGGCGCCGTCCTGCCAGCGGATCCCGGTCACCTTCTCCGCCGCCAAAAGTCGCTCGCGCATCGCCTCTCCCCGTCGTTCGGATGTCAAAAGCGGGCGATTATAGCGACCCTCAGCCCTGGGCGCTCGGGTATACTCCCGCGCAATCTAGCGAAGTTTCAGAGGACTGTTCACATGAGCAACGTCGACCACGCCGAAATCGCCAAGTTTGAAGCCTTGGCGCACCGCTGGTGGGACCGCGAAAGCGAGTTCAAGCCGCTGCACGACATCAACCCGCTGCGGGTCAACTGGATCGACGAGCGCGTCAGCCTGGCCGGCAAGAAAGTGCTCGACGTGGGCTGTGGCGGCGGCATCCTCAGCGAGGCGATGGCCCTGCGCGGCGCCACCGTCACCGGCATCGACATGGGCGAAGCCCCGCTGGCGGTCGCCCAGCTGCACCAGCTCGAATCCGGCGTGCAGGTCGAATACCGGCAGATCACCGCCGAAGCCCTGGCCGAAGAGATGCCCGGGCAATTCGACGTGGTCACCTGCCTGGAGATGCTCGAACACGTGCCGGACCCCTCCTCGGTGATTCGCGCCTGCTACCGCATGGTCAAACCCGGCGGCCAGGTGTTCTTCTCCACCATCAACCGCAACCCGAAGGCATACCTGCTGGCCATCGTCGGCGCCGAGTACATCCTCAAGATGCTGCCGCGCGGCACCCACGACTTCAAGAAATTCATCCGCCCTTCGGAACTGGGCGCCTGGAGCCGCGCCGCCGGCCTTGAAGTCAAGGACATCATCGGCCTGACCTACAACCCGCTGACCAAGCATTACAAGCTCAGCAGCGATGTAGACGTCAACTACATGATCCAGACCCTGCGCGAGGAATGAGCATGCGTTTGCGAGCGGTACTCTTCGACATGGACGGCACCCTGCTCGACACGGCGCCGGACTTCATCGCCATCTGCCAGGCCATGCTGGCCGAGCGTAACCTGCCGGCCATCGACGACAAGCGCATCCGTGACGTGATTTCCGGTGGCGCCCGCGCCATGGTCGCCGCCACCTTTGCGATGGACCCCGACGCCGAGGGCTTCGAGGCCCTGCGCCTGGAATTCCTGGAGCGCTACCAGCGCGACTGCGCAGTGCACAGCAGGCTGTTCGACGGCATGGGCGAACTGCTGGCCGACATCGAGAAAGGCAACCTGCTGTGGGGCGTGGTCACCAACAAACCGGTGCGTTTCGCCGAGCCGATCATGCAGCGGCTGGGCCTGGCCGAGCGTTCGGCCTTGCTGATCTGCCCGGACCACGTGAAAAACAGCAAGCCCGACCCCGAGCCGCTGATCCTGGCCTGCACCACGCTGAACCTTGACCCGGCCAGCGTACTGTTCGTCGGCGACGACTTGCGGGACATCGAGTCCGGCCGCGATGCCGGCACCCGCACGGCGGCAGTTCGCTATGGCTATATTCATCCAGAAGACAACCCGAACAACTGGGGTGCCGACGTGGTGGTGGACCACCCGCTGGAACTGCGCAAAGTGATCGACAGCGCGCTGTGCGGTTGCTGAAACCCGACTGATGCGCCGGGCGCCGTCCCTGTAGGAGCGGGTTTACCCGCGAATGCGCCAGCCCGGACGACCACGGCGCCTGAACGTACGCATTCGCGGGTAAACCCGCCCCCACAAGGGGGCCGGGTCGCCCGCACGAACTCGAAGGACAGAACAATGTTCGACTACACCGCCCGCCCCGACCTGCTCAAGGGCCGCATCATTCTGGTCACGGGTGCCGGTCGCGGCATCGGCGCCGCTGCCGCCAAGGCCTATGCCGCCCTGGGCGCCACCGTGCTGCTGCTGGGCAAGACCGAGGCCAACCTCAACGAGGTCTATGACCAGATCGAAGCGGCCGGCCACCCGCAACCGGTGGTGATCCCGTTCAACCTGGAAACCGCCCTGCCCCACCAGTACGACGAGCTGGCGGCAATGATCGAGGAACAGTTCGGCCGCCTCGATGGTTTGCTGAACAACGCCTCGATCATCGGCCCGCGCACGCCGCTGGAGCAGCTGTCGGGTGACAATTTCATGCGCGTGATGCACATCAACGTCAACGCGACCTTCATGCTCACCAGCACCCTGCTGCCGCTGCTCAAGCTGTCCGAGGACGCGTCGGTGGTGTTCACCTCCAGCAGCGTCGGGCGCAAGGGCCGGGCATACTGGGGCGCCTATGGTGTTTCGAAGTTCGCCACCGAAGGGCTGATGCAAACCCTGGCCGACGAGCTCGACGGCGTTGCCCCGGTGCGCTCCAACAGCATCAACCCTGGGGCTACCCGCACCGCGATGCGGGCACAGGCGTACCCGAGCGAGAACCCACAGAACAACCCGCTGCCTGAAGAAATCATGCCGGTGTACCTGTACCTGATGGGGCCGGACAGCTCCGGGGTCAATGGGCAGGCGTTCGACGCCCAGTAAGCCCGTTCGTCACGGATGGGGCCGCTTTACGGCCCCATCCGCAAGACTCAACCGGCCACCAACGCCGGGCGCAGACGCCCCTGCTGGCGCCCTTCGAGCTGCATGCACCGCTCAAGGAACAGGTACATGCAGTCGTAGCTCTTGCAGATCGCCCTGCGCAGCTCGGTGCGCAGACCCAATGTCGGGTTTTCACCCGCCAGGGTACAGATGATCTCCAGCGCCTCCCAAGGGTGGGCATCGTCGTACTGAGCATGCATTTTCAGCCATTTCATGGCGCGCTTGCGCTGCTCTGGCGGGAAGCCCTCGGCATAGGTGTCGGTCGAGCAGACCACCGCCGACCATTCTCCGGTCGCCCCTTCGATGGCGTAGTTGGTCGCAGCCATGGCAATGGCCAGCGATTCGGTGGTACACACACGCCAGCACCAGTCATTCAGGCCATTCAGCTCTGGCGGCACTTCCTGTGCCTGCAACTCGTGCAGGTGAATGCCATGGGCCTGGCACCAATTCACCCAATAGTCGGCATGGTGCAGCTCGACCCGGATGTTGCGCATCAGCCAACGCCGCGCCATGTCTTCGCCGGGATGGCGGGCATAGCGGGTCTTGGTGAGGTTATGGGCCATGTACAGGGAAAACTGCTCGACCACCGGCCAGCCACCGATCAGGTACTGGCGAATCGTGGCAGGTCGTAGTTGGTTATCGCGCAGGCGCTCATAGAACTCATGCTCGACCACCCGGCGCTTGCTTTCACGACACTCTTCAATCAGTTGCTGAGCCCATTGCGGGTAACTGGCCGGGTCCATCAGTGGCCCGATACGTATGAATGAGTCAATCACGTTCAGCTCCTTGATCCATGTGATTATCGGGACATTTCAGCGAAACGTTCCCGGCGCCCTGTGCAAAAGGGGTCTCGCGGCAATCCGTTGGCGTTGCAGACTGTCGCAGGTGAATACCTGCGGACGTTCGATCAAATAGCCCTGGGCGTAATCCACGCCGATCTCCTGCAAGGCCTGTTCGATCAACGGGGTTTCGACGAACTCGGCAATGGTGCGTTTGCCCATCACATGGCCAATGTGGTTGATCACCTCGACCATGGCACGATTGACCGGATCGTCGAGCATATCTTTTACGAAACTTCCGTCGATCTTCAGGAAGTCTACAGGCAAATGCTTCAAATAGGCGAATGACGACATTCCGGCGCAGAAGTCGTCGAGGGAGAATTTGCAGCCCAATCCTTTCAATTCATTGATGAAGCGAATAGCGCTACCCAAATTGGCGATAGCGCTGGTTTCGGTTATTTCAAAACAGATTAACCGGGGCGGAATCGAATACTCGGCGAACAGCCTCTGCAAATACTCCAGGAACTTGTCGTCACCGATGCTGGAGCCTGAAAGGTTGATCGCGCACATCGACAACGGCCCTTCGCGACCTTCGTCCAGGCACTGGCGAATCACCTGGAACACGTTGCGCACCACCCAACGGTCCAGGGCGGTCATCAAGCCATAGCGTTCAGCCGCAGGGATGAAGCTGTCAGGCAGGATGGTACGGCCGCCTTCATCGTGCAGGCGCAACAGGATCTCGATGTGGCCCGGGCCTTCGAGGGTCTTGAGCGCGGCGATTTCCTGGGCATAGAGGCAAAAGCGGTTTTCCTCCAGGGCCACATGCAGGCGCTGGATCCAGGCCATCTCGCCAAAGCGCATGGACAGTTCGCTGTCATCGACGTGGTACACCTGAACCCGGTTACGGCCTTTTTCCTTGGCCATGTAGCAGGCCATGTCGGCAGCCCGCAGCGATGCCTCGAGGGTGCCAGGGGCCTGGGCCATGTGCACCAGGCCAATGCTGACGGTGGTGACGAAAGGCCGCCCCTTCCAGACAAAATGCAGGCTCTGCACACTTTGGCGCAGGTGCTCGGCGATGCGCTCGGCCTGCTCGGCCGGACAGTTCTCCAAGAGCACGCCGAACTCGTCGCCCCCCAGGCGAGCCAGGGTATCGCTTTCGCGCAGGCAGGCCTGCAGCACTGCACAGATATGCCGCAGCAGCTCATCGCCGGCAGCGTGGCCGCAGGTGTCGTTGACCAGCTTGAACTGATCGAGGTCGAGGAACATCAGCGAGTGCCGGCCATTCTGCCGCGCCAGGTCGTTGAGCACCTGCTCCAGGCGATATTCGAATTCACGGCGGTTGGCCAGCCCCGTCAGGGCATCGTGGGTCGCCTGCCAGGACAGGTTGGCGATGTACTGGCGCTCCTGGGTCATGTCGTGCAGCACCAGCACGATGCCGGCCACCTGCCCTTCGTTGATGATGGGTGAGCCGACCAGGTTGATGGACACCGTGCTGCCATCCAGGCGTTGGATCAGCCTGGAATGGTCGGAGCCACCCTTGAGGTTGCCGCTGATCACCTGTTCGACCAGGGAGGCGCTTTCCTGGTCGTCCTGTTCGTCCACCAGGCTGAACAGCGCCGACAATGGCAAGCCATGGGCCTGGCCGGCCTGCCAGTGGGTCAGTTGCTCGGCGGCGGGGTTCATGTAGCCAATGCAACCCTCGACATCGGTGGTGATCACCGCATCGCCGATGGCCTGCAGGGTAGTCTGCGCCCGCTCTTTCTCTTCCTGCAGGGCGCTGGCGAAGGCCTGGCGCTGGGCCAACAGCTTGCTCGAACGGCGCCAGGCAAAGCTGATGAGGAACAGCGCGGTCAGCAGGTTGGTGATCAGTAGCACCCGCAACAGCATGCGCGAGCCTTCGCCCAGGGCATCGCTGAATGCCTTGGCCGCTGGGGTCACGCCTTCATTGATGGCAACGATGCGTGCCTTCCACTCGCCCAACTGCCGCGCATTGACCCTGGCCGACGCGAAGCCTTCGCGCATCTCCGTGGCCAGCACATCCAGCTGGTTCAGGTAGGCATCGCCGATATCCCAGTAGGCGATTGCCCGCTGCATGTAGCTGATCTGGCGAAAGTTGCGGTAGAACCAGATGATGCGGTCGACATCATCGGGATGGTTGCCGCCCTGCAAGATAGCCCGGCGCGCCGCGTCCAGGTCCGGGTTGGGCTGGTCGAGCACCACGCGCAGTTCGTGATCGCCCTGGGGCACCTTGATCGCCTCGCGGTAGCGCTCGAAGGTTTGCGCATCGCGGTTGTCGGCATAAAGGTTGAGGTAGTAGATGGCGTCTTTCTGGGCCTTGGACCACAGGCTTTCACCAGCCACGTAGGCGCGCACAGCCGACAGCGCATAAAGGCTGAGACTGCCCAGCAACACCTGGAAGACCACAACAGCAATGAAGGGCCAAATGATACCGAGTAGCTTTGGCGCTTCGAGAGTCCGTTTTCCCTTCATGTAATCCCTGTCGCAGAGCAGATGAGGCGTCGATCAACCCAGACAAGCACAGCGTAGGCCATTTGCCATCTGCACGACGGGGTTTTTAAGGGCGGTAATCGGGAAAATTTTGCGGTTCAGGGCGGACCGACGAGCCGGCGACCGGCTCGTCAAGTCTGCTGCAAATGCCCGTAAAGCTTGGCGTACAGGCCGCCTTCGGCGATCAACTGCTGGTGTCCGCCATCTTCGGCCACATGCCCGCCATCGAACACCAGCACCCGATCCGCCTGCTTCACTGCCGAAAGGCGGTGGGCGATGATCAACGTGGTGCGGCCCCGCAGGAAGTGCGACAAGGCTTGGTGCAAGTTGTATTCAGTGGCAGCGTCCAGGGCCGAGGTGGCCTCGTCGAGAATCACCACCTTGGGCTCGGCCAGTACCATACGGGCGATGGCCAGGCGCTGACGCTGGCCACCGGAAAGGCGCACCCCGGAACGGCCGACCACGCTGTCCAGGCCTTGCGGCAAAGCAGCGATGGTCGCATCCAGCTGGGCCACGCGCAGGGCCTGCCAGCAGGCCTCGTCGGTACATTCGCGGCCCATGGTCAGGTTGGCGCGTACGGTGTCGTTGAACAGCGACGGATGCTGCAGCACCACCGCAACGTTCTCGCGCAGGGTTTCCAGGCCAATTTCCTGCAAGCTGGCGCCACCGAAGCGAATGGTGCCGGCCTGGGCGCTGTACAGCCCCAGCAGCAGTTGCACCAGCGTGCTCTTGCCTCCGCCACTGGCGCCCACGATGGCCACCTTCTCCCCCGGCGCAATGGCCAGGTCGAGGTGTTCCAGCACCGGCTCGTCGGCGTAGGCGAAGCGCAGGTCTCGCACTTCGATGCCCACCGTCTCGCGCCCGGCGAACGGGTCGCAGGCCGCCGGGTACTGCGGCTCGTCGTCACGTGCCAGCAGCTCGTTGACACGGCTCAGCGCACCACCGGCCGCATAATAGGCGTACTGCAGGTTCAGCAGTTGTTCCACCGGCCCGATCATGAACCACAAGTAGCTGAACACGGCCAGCATCTGGCCGATGGACAAGTCCGAGAACAGCACCGTGAGCATGGCCGCGGCACGGAAGATATCGATACCGAACTGGAACAGCAGGCCACTGGCACGGCCACTGGCATCGCTCTTCCATTGCGACTCCACGGCGTAGTCCCGCACCTCCCGGGCCCGCAGGCCAAGGCGCCCCAGGAAGTAGCCCTGGCGGTTGCCGGCGCGTATCTCCTGGATGGCGTCGAGGGTTTCGGCCAAGGCCTGGGTAAAGCGCGAGGTGCTGTCGTTTTCGAGCTTCTTCAGGTGCTTGACGCGCTTGCCCAACTGCACGGTGAAGTAGATCACCAGCGGGTTGAACAACAGAATCAGCAAGGCCAGCTTCCAGTGCATCCAGATGAGGATGGCGGCGGTGCCGGTCAGGGTGAGCATGGCGACCAGGAACCGGCTAAGGGTCTCGCCGACGAATTTGTCGAGGGTATCCAGGTCGGTGACCAGGTGAGTGGTCACCGTGCCGCTGCCGAGGCTTTCGTACTCTTTCAAGGAAATGCGCTTGAGGCGCTCGATCAGGCGGATGCGCAGGCGGTAGACGATGTCCTTCGCCAAACCGGCGAACAGCTTGGCCTGGATAACGTTGAACGCCAGAGCCGCCAGGCGCAGGCACAGCGTGGCCACCAGCATCAGGCCGATGTAGCCCGCGGCCACTTGCCAGCCGGTCGGCAGCAGGTGGTTCATCCACTTCAATGCAGCATCACCGTGGCCGAGCAGCACCTCGTCCACCAGCAATGGCAGCAGCAGCGGAATGGGCACGCTGCAGCACGCGGCCAACACGGCGACCAGGTTGGCGGACCACAGCTGTTTCTTGTGATGCAGGGCCAGGCGGCGAATTTCCGCCCAGCTCAGACGATCGGCCACGGAAGAGGGTTTCCCCGGCACAGGGTCGGGTGACCCTGGCAGATCAAGCACAGGCGGCCTGCCCTAGCCAGCGGCCAAGCAAGGGTTGCAGGCGATCCAGCGGCTGGTAGCCATTGGTCAGCAAGGCCAACTGCCCATTACGCTCGGCCAGCAGGGTCGGAAAACCGGCGATACCCAAATCCTGCACCCAGCTGAAGTCGGCTGCCGTGGCTGCGCGGACGTCGTGGCTGGCGAAGTGCTGGGCAAACCGCTCGCGGTCGAAGCCCACTTGTTCGGCCAGCTCGACCAGTTGCGGGGCACGGGTGACATCCACACCCTGCTCGTAGAAAGAACGCTGGATCAGCGCCAGCAGCGGCCAGACGCGCTCGGCGTCCAGCTCGCGGGCGGTTACCAGGGCGCGGCATGCCGGCTCGGTGTCATAGACGAAACCGTCGGGCATCGCCCCGTCGAAACGAAACGGTTGCCCGGTGGCATCCGCCACCGCCTGCCAATGCTCGAGGATGTACTTACGCGTGGATGCGTCCAAGGCACTGCCGCCGGTACGCAACCCGCCCGGCACCACACGCGTCGGTACACCGGCCTCACGCGCCTGGGCGATCAGGGCCTCAGCAACGGGTGCGAAGCCCCAGCACCAGGAGCACATCGGGTCCATCACATAGAGCAGGCGTGCGGACATGTATCAAGCCTCGGCTTTGTAGTTGTAACCGATCGGATGTGGCAGGTTGCGCGCCTTGGCGAGCTCGATCTGCTTCTGCCGGTCGATGGCGCTGCGCCGGGTCTTCTCACTCAGGGTGTCCCAGCAGTGTGGGCAGCTGACACCAGGCGAGTAATGCTCGGACGCACGGTCCTCCACATTGATCGGGTGGCGGCAGGCATGGCACTGGTCGTACTCGCCTTCACTCAGGTCATGGCGCACCGTGACCCGGTTGTCGAAGACGAAGCAGTCGCCGTCCCAGAGGCTTTCTTCCTGAGGCACTTCCTCGAAGTATTTCAGAATGCCGCCCTTAAGATGATAGACCTCCTCGAAGCCTTCACCGAGCATGTAGCTGGAGGCTTTTTCGCAACGGATGCCACCGGTGCAGAACATCGCCACCTTCTTGTGCTTGCTCGGGTCGAAGTTGGCCTTGATGTACTCGGGGAACTCGCGGAAGGTTTCGGTCTTCGGATCGATGGCGCCCTTGAAGGTGCCGATGGCCACTTCGTAGTCGTTGCGGGTGTCGATCAGCAGCACCTCCGGGTCGCTGATCAGGGCGTTCCAGTCCTTCGGATCGACGTAGGTGCCGACCTTCTGGTTGGGGTCCACGCCCGGCACGCCGAGGGTGACGATCTCTTTCTTGAGCTTGACCTTGGTGCGGTAGAACGGTTGCTCGTCGCAGTAGGACTCTTTGTGGTCGACATCGACCAGGCGCGGGTCGTTGCGCAGCCAGGCGAGCAGCGCGTCGATGCCTTCGCGGGTGGCGGAAACGGTACCGTTGATGCCCTCGTGGGCCAGCAGCAGGGTACCTTTCACGCCGTTGTCGAGCATGGTCTTTAGCAGCGGCTCGCGCAGTTCGACGTAGTCTTCCAGGGTGACGAACTTGTACAGCGCCGCCACGACGATAGCTTGGGACATGAATCTGAATCTCCAGGTGGTTGCCCTCGTAAGGGGCGGACCGGGTTCTACAAAAGCAAAGGGGCTGCCGTGCAGCCCATCGCTGGCAAGCCGACGCCTACAGGCTGTAGGCGCGGGCTTGCTGGCGATGGGCCGCGCAGCGGCCCCCTTGGGATGACGCGGATTCTACCAGAACAAAAAAAAGGAATCAGTGCTTGCCGCCACCGGCGCACACTGGCGAGGCCGGTGCGGCGCCAACCTGGGTCCATTCCTCGGCGGTGTAGGTGTGAATCGCCAGTGCATGGATCTGGCTCATCAGCTCGCCCATGGTGGCGTACACCTTCTGGTGGCGCTTGACGCTGTTCAGGCCGGCGAACTGCTCGCTGACGATGACTGCCTTGTAGTGGGTCTCCTGGCCACGGCTGTGCATGTGGCTTTCGTTGAGCACTTCAAGGTGTTGCGGCGCCAGCGCTGTCAGTTGCTGGTGGATACGTTCCTGCATGGTCATCGGGTGTTACTCACTTCTTCGCCGGCGCCGCGGCCTTGCCAGCGTTCGGGTCCAGTTCCTTGGTCATGTCGTCGAGCAGCTTGTTCACCACCGGCACGGCAGGCTCCAGGCTCTGCTGGGTCAACTGGGCCGACTGCTGGGTGACTTTGGGCATTTCGCGCAGCACTTTCTTGCCAAGCGGCGACTCGTAGAACTTGACCAGGTCCTTGAGCTCCTGCTCGGTGAAGGTCTGGGTGTACAGGTCGACCATCTTCGGCTTGAGCTTGTTCCAACCAATGGCGCTGTCCAGGGCGGCGTTGGCCTTGGCCTGGTAGCTTTCCAGCACCGACTGCTTGGAGGCAGGCGCCTTGGTCTGGGCGAAGCGCTGGGCGAACATCTGCTGGACCTGCATGTACACCGGAGTGCCCAGCTTGTCGGCGTTGGCCAGGGTCAGGAATTTCTCGGCGGCAGCGTTGTGGCTGGCGGTGGCAGCGAGCACCTGGCCGCTGGCGCAGGCCAGGGCAACGGCGGCACAGAGGACACGGAGACGGGTCATTGCATTTCCTTCAAGAAAGGGAGGCGGGTACCTCAGAGTAGAGCATTCTGCGCTGTGGTGGCGAAGTGCTCAAGTGGCACGACGAGCGATGGAACCGCTCTGCCGAATGAGGGCCTAAACTGCGATTTCAGACTACAAAGGAGTGAGCGCAGCATGAGCCGTATCGAGACAGACAGCCTGGGCCCGGTCGAAGTTCCGGACGACGCCTACTGGGGCGCGCAGACCCAGCGCTCGCTGATCAACTTTGCCATTGGCAAGGAACGCATGCCGCTCGCGGTGCTGCACGCCCTGGCGCTGATCAAGAAAGCCGCGGCACGGGTCAACGACCGCAACGGCGACTTGCCCGCCGACATCGCCCGCCTGATCGAGCAGGCCGCCGACGAAGTGCTCGCAGGCCAGCACGACGACCAGTTTCCACTCGTCGTCTGGCAGACCGGTAGCGGCACGCAAAGCAACATGAACGTCAACGAAGTGATCGCCGGGCGCGCCAACGAGCTGGCCGGCAAGGGCCGTGGCGGCAAGGCGCCGGTCCACCCCAACGATCACGTCAACCGTTCGCAGAGTTCCAACGACTGCTTCCCCACTGCCATGCACATCGCCGCCGCCCAAGCGGTGCAGGAGCGCCTGCTGCCAGCGATTGCCGAACTGTCGTCGGGCCTTGCCGAGCTCTCGGCGCGCCACCACAAGCTGGTCAAGACCGGCCGCACGCACATGATGGATGCCACCCCGATCACGTTCGGCCAGGAAGTGTCGGCGTTCGTCGCCCAGCTCGACTATGCCCAGCGCGCCATCCGCGCCACGCTGCCGGCAGTGTGCGAACTGGCCCAGGGCGGCACGGCCGTCGGTACAGGCCTGAACGCCCCACACGGGTTCGCCGAGGCCGTGGCTGCCGAGCTGGCCGCACTGTCCGGCCTGCCCTTCGTCACCGCGCCGAACAAGTTCGCCGCCCTCGCCGGCCACGAACCCCTGACCAGCCTGGCCGGCGCCCTCAAGACCCTGGCGGTGGCACTGATGAAAATCGCCAACGACCTGCGCCTGCTGGGCTCCGGGCCGCGCGCAGGGCTGGCCGAAGTGCGCCTGCCGGCCAACGAGCCTGGGAGTTCGATCATGCCTGGCAAGGTCAACCCGACCCAGTGCGAGGCGCTGTCGATGCTGGCCTGTCAGGTGCTGGGCAATGATGCCGCCATCGGCTTCGCCGCCAGCCAAGGTCACCTGCAGTTGAACGTGTTCAAGCCGGTGATCATCCACAACCTGCTGCAGTCCATCGAACTGCTGGCCGACGGATGTCGCAACTTCCAGGCGCATTGCGTGGCCGGGATCGAGCCGGATGCCGAGCAAATGGCCGCGCATCTGGAGCGAGGGTTGATGCTGGTGACCGCGCTGAACCCGCATATCGGCTATGACAAGGCCGCAGAAATTGCCAAGAAGGCCTACGCCGAGGGCAAGACCTTGCGTGAGGCGGCACTGGAGTTGAAGTACCTGACCAACGAACAGTTCGATGAATGGGTCAGGCCGCAGAACATGTTGGCGCCCGGAGGCAAGGGCTAACCCAGGGTGCGTCGCAGTCGAGCAAGCCGGGGCCGCGCTGCGGCCCTTTCACGACGCAAGGCCACTCCCCATGGGCCACATGGGCCGTGAAATGCACTGTAAAATCCGACTGGGCGGCGATGTTCAGCGAACTTGGGCCAGGCGTGCATTCCTTGCCCGCCACCCGGCCACCAGCGACGGCCCCAACGCCACCAGCGCCGAACCGATCACCACCGTCACCGCCCCCACATAGCCCAGGCCATTGATCTCCTCGGCGTGGACATGGTCCGGCCATACCCAGGCCGCCGCCGCAACCGCCACGAAGGTTACCAACGGGGTCAGCGCCAGCGTGGCACTGACCTTCGACGCTTCCCAATGGGCCAAGGCCTCGGCAAAGGCGCCATAGGCCACCAGGGTATTCAGGCAGCAGGCCAGCAGCAGCCAGCCTTGCACCGGCGAAAGCGCAAGCGCCTCCAGCGGGTGTACCCAGGGGGTGAGCAACGCCGCGCAACCCAGATAGATCACCATCATCACCTGCTGCGAATTCCACACCGTCAGCAGCTGCTTCTGGCTCAAGGCATAGAACACCCAGATGCTGGTGGCCAGGATGATGGTCAGTACGCCAGTGGTGTAGACACCCAGCGAGGTCAGCAGCTCTTCCAGCCGCTGGTTGAAGAACAGGCCAAAGCCTGCCAGCAGAATCAGCAAACCAATGCCCTGCCCCAGGCTGAATCGCTCCTTGAACACGAACACGCTGGCCACCAGCAACAGCACTGGCCCAAGCTGCACCACCAGTTGCGCAGTGCCGGGGCTGAGCAACTTGAGGCCGATCAGGTAGAGCACGTAGTTGCCCATCAAGCCACCGATGGCAACCACCACCAGGCCCTTGCCCTTGCGCCCCAGCTTGCCGAACGAGGGTAGCCGCCGCTGGGCCGACAGCCAGGCGAACAGCAGCCCGCCCGACACCAGCAGGCGGTACCAGGTGACGGTGACCGGATCGACCACTTGCAGCACCTGCTTCAACTTGATCGGCAATATGCCCCAGAGCAGCGCCGTCAACAGGGCCAGGAACAGTCCATAGCCCCAGCGGCCGGAAGTGGTGTGCATAGTGTCCTCGAACGAGCCCGTGGTGGGGGTAGGTAGGATTCTACGGGTTTACAGGCCTGAGTCTGCGGCGTGTGGCGAGAAAAGAATTCATCAGGTCATTCTCGCAAGGCATGGCTTGATGGATGGGCCAGCCATGCCCCACGACGCCTGAGGAAGCAGGTTGCACGAGGAGGCCCGCCCAGCCAACCTCCCCTTTCCGCTATTTCTTGTCTTTGGCGAACGCAGCTTCCAACGCGTCATTGAGGGTGCGCAACACCTTCACTCGTGCCCAGCGCTTGTCATTGGCTTCCACCAGTGTCCACGGCGCGATCTCGCTGCTGGTACGGTCGACCATGTCGCCCACTGCTTCGCTGTAGACGCCCCACTTCTCGCGGTTGCGCCAGTCCTCCTCGGTGATCTTGTAGCGCTTGAACGGAATCTGCTCGCGCTCCTCGAAGCGCTCCAGCTGGGTCTGCTGGTCGATGGCCAGCCAGAACTTGACCAACACCACGCCGGCATTGACCAGTTGCTCTTCGAAATCGTTGATCTCGCCATAGGCGCGCATCCAGTCGGCCGGTGTGCAGAACCCTTCGACCCTTTCCACCAGCACGCGTCCATACCACGACCGGTCGAAGATGGTGAACTTCCCCCGTGCCGGAATGTGCCGCCAGAAGCGCCACAGGTACGGCTGGGCGCGCTCTTCTTCGGTGGGCGCGGCGATCGGCACGATGCGGTACTGACGGGGGTCGAGCGCGGCAGCCACGCGGCGTATGGCCCCGCCCTTGCCGGCGGCATCGTTTCCTTCGAACACCGCGACCAGGGCATGCCGGCGCATGCGCTTGTCCCGCAGCAGGCCGGCCAGGCGTGCCTGCTCGGTGACCAGCTGTTCCTGGTAGTCGCTCTTGTCCAGCCGCCGGGTCAGGTCCAGGGCGCCGATCAGGCTGCGCTGGTCGATGCTACGCCCCAGCGGCGCCACGTTGCCCTGGTGCTTGCCCTTGGGGTTGATGGCCAGCGCCGCTTGCAGGCTGTCGAGCAGGATGCGCCCCACCGCCAGGCTGCGGTAGTAGGGGTCGACACCTTCGATGACATGCCAGGGCGCATAGTCGCGGCTGGTGCGGCGCAGCACCCGCTCGCCAAAGCGAACGAAGCGGTCATAGGTCTCCGACTGCTGCCAGTCCAGCGGGCTGATGCGCCAACTGTGCAGCGGGTCGTCCTTGAGCGCCTTGAGCCGGGCCTTCATCTGTTTCTTGGACAGGTGGAACCAGAACTTGATGATCAGCGCGCCTTCATCGCAGAGCATCTGCTCCAGGCGCTCGGCACCCGTGATCGCCTGGTCGAGCACGGCATCCTTGAACAAGCCATGGACCCGCCCCTGAAGCATCTGGCTGTACCAGTTGCCGAAGAAGACGCCCATGCGTCCCTTGGGCGGCAAGGCGCGCCAGTAGCGCCAGGCCGGTGGACGGGCCAGCTCTTCGTCGGTCTGCTGGTCGAAGGTCAGCACGTCGATCAGGCGCGGGTCCATCCACTCGTTCAGCAGCTTCACCGTCTCGCCCTTGCCGGCGCCTTCGATGCCGTTGATCAGCACGATCACCGGAAAGCGCGCCTGCTGCTTGAGCTCGTACTGGGCTTCGAGCAAGGCTTCACGCAGGGCCGGTACCTCGGCCTCGAAGGTTTCCTTGTCGATGCTGTGACCGATTTCCGCGGATTCGAACATGGCTGCGCTGGCTCCTTGCATTGGATAGACAAGACTAGCGGATTTGCGCCACCTGCACTGGCTCTATCGAGGTGCTTGCCGGCGAGGACTGCGCAACGCCGGCAGATGGCATAAAATCCCCCCCTTCGCGACAACCCGAGCCCACCATGTCCACCCTCCTCCAGCACGCCCAGATCGACTGGGACGACCAGGGCCGCCCCCATTCGCGGCAGTACGACGATGTGTATTTCTCGAAGAACGAAGGCATCGAGGAAACCGTGCACGTGTTCATCGAACAGAACCGTCTGCGTCAGCGCTTCGCCAACCTGGAACCTCAAGCCTGCCTGGTGATCGGTGAGACGGGGTTCGGTACCGGCCTGAATTTCTTCTGCGCCTGGCAGTTGTTCAGGCAGCACGCCCCCGTCACGGCGCGCCTGCATTTCGTCAGTGTCGAAAAGTACCCGCTCGCCCCTGCCGACATGGCCCGCGCGGTACGCCTGTGGCCGGAGCTGGCGGCCTGCACCGAGCCGTTCCTGAAGCAGTACGTGGCGGTGCACCAGGGGTTTCAGCCGTTCACCTTCGACGATGGCCGTGTCACCCTCACCTTGTTGATCGGCGACGTGCTGGAGCAACTGCCGCAGCTCGATGCCAAGGTCGATGTGTGGTTCCTGGATGGCTTCGCCCCGGCGAAGAACCCCGACATGTGGACCCCTGAGCTGTTCGCGCAACTGGCCCGGCTGTCGTACCCAGGTACCACGCTGGGCACCTTCACCACCACCGGCTGGGTACGCCGTGGGCTGGTGGAAGCGGGCTTCGCCATGAAGAAGGTGCCCGGCATCGGCAAGAAATGGGAAGTGATGAGCGGCGAATTCGGCGGCCTCGCGGCAAGCACGCAAACCCCACCCTGGTATGCCCGACCACCGGCTATCGACGGCCCGCGCGAGGCGCTGGTGATCGGCGCGGGGCTGGCCGGCAGTGCCAGCGCCGCCAGCCTCGCCGCCCGCGGCTGGCAGGTCACGGTGCTGGAACGCCACGATGCCGCGGCCCGGGAAGCTTCCGGAAACCCCCAAGGGGTGCTGTACCTGAAACTGTCCGCCCACGGCACCGCCCTGTCGCAGATGATCCTCTCTGGCTTCGGTTACACCCGGCGACAACTGGAGCGCCTGCAACGCGGCGAGGCGTGGGACAGCTGTGGGGTTTTGCAATTGGCGTTCGACGCCAAGGAGGCCGAGCGCCAGCAGAAACTCGCCGACGCCTTCGACAGCAGCCTGCTGCACAGCCTTGAGCGCGCCGAAGCCGAGGCGGTTGCCGGCGTCGCGCTGCCAGCGGGCGGGTTGTTCTATCCGGAAGGCGGTTGGGTACACCCCCCCGCGCTGTGCCAGGCACAGTTGCAGCACCCCGGCATTCGCGTGTTGACGCATCATGAGGTGATCGAGCTGCGCAAGACCAATGGCCTGTGGCAGGCCTGGAATGGCGAACGCCTGCTGGCCAGCGCGCCAGTGGTGGTGTTGGCCGGTGCTGCTGACGTGCGTCGCTTCGAACCTTGCGCCGGGCTGCCGCTCAAGCGTATCAGGGGGCAGATCACCCGCCTGCCGGCGACCGACAGCAGCCGTGCGCTGCGCACGGTCGTGTGTGCCGAGGGCTACGTGGCACCGCCGCGTGGCGACGAACACACCTTGGGCGCCAGTTTCGATTTCCATAACCAGGACCTGGCGCCGACCCTGGCCGAGCACCAAGGCAACCTGGCGCTGTTGGATGAGATCTCCGTGGATCTGGCCCAACGTCTGGCTACCGCCGACCTCGACCCCGCGCAGCTGCAGGGGCGAGCCGCGTTCCGCTGTACCAGCCCGGATTACCTGCCGATCGTCGGGCCTGTGGCCGAGCCGCAGGCGTTCAACGAGGCCTACGCGGTGCTGGGCAAGGATGCGCGGCAGGTACCGGACGTGCCGTGTCCGTGGGTCGAAGGGCTGTACGTGAACAGCGGGCATGGGTCGCGCGGGCTGATTACCGCGCCGCTTTGCGGGGAACTGGTGGCGGCTTGGGCAAGCGGTGAGCCATTGCCAGTGCCACAGGCAGTGGCACAGGCCTGTCATCCGAATCGGTTCGCGTTGCGCCGGTTGATTCGGGGAACGTGATGGGCGGGTTGCCGATCGATGGGGTGCGTCTGTGGGATCGGGCGCGACCCGCGCGGCGTATCGCGAGCACGGCTCGCTCCTGGCGCGGTGTGTAAGCGCAGCGGGCTGCATATAACAGATCGTTCTAAAACTCTCACAATCCCCTCCGGTCAGTTTCTGGTACACGCCCTTCACAGGGCACTGATTCCCCAACGGAAAAACCGGTAAGGACCTATGTGCGGATTAGCAGGAGAGTTACGTTTCACCCCCCTCGACCAAGCCCCTCGCCCGGCCGACCTGGCCGCGGTAGAGCGCATCACTCATCACCTGGCGCCCCGAGGCCCCGATGCCTGGGGTTTCCATAGCCAAGGCCCGATCGCCCTCGGCCACCGTCGGCTGAAGATCATGGACCTGTCCGATGGCTCGGCCCAGCCCATGGTCGACAACACCCTGGGGCTGTCGCTGGCGTTCAACGGCGCCATCTACAACTTCCCCGAGTTGCGCCAAGAGCTGCAGGACCTGGGCTACACCTTCTGGTCCGACGGCGACACCGAGGTGCTGCTCAAGGGCTATCACGCCTGGGGCGCCGCCTTGCTGCCCAAGCTCAACGGGATGTTCGCCCTGGCTATCTGGGAGCGCGATCAGCAGCGCCTGTTCCTGGCCCGCGACCGTCTGGGCGTCAAGCCGCTGTACCTGTCTCGCAACGGTGAGCGCCTGCGCTTCGCGTCGACGCTGCCTGCGCTGCTCAAGGGCGGCGACATCGATCCGATGATCGACCCGGTCGCCCTCAACCACTACCTGAACTTCCACGCCGTGGTGCCGGCGCCACGCACACTGCTGGCCAACGTGCAGAAACTGGAACCGGGCACCTGGATGCGTATCGACCGCCATGGCGAAGTCGAGCGCCAGACCTGGTGGCAGCTGCACTATGGGCCGAACCTGAATGAGCGGGAGCTCGACCTTGAAGGCTGGACCACCCGGGTGCTCGATGCCACCCGCGAGGCGGTGGCCATTCGCCAACGCGCCGCGGTGGATGTCGGAGTGCTGCTTTCCGGTGGGGTCGACTCCAGCCTGCTGGTCGGCCTGCTGCGTGAAGTCGGCGTGGACGACCTGTCGACCTTCTCCATCGGTTTCGAGGACGCAGGCGGCGAGCGCGGCGACGAGTTCCAGTACTCCGACCTGATTGCCAAGCACTACGGCACACGACACCACAAGCTGCGCATCGCCGAACAGGAAATCATCGAGCAGTTGCCGGCCGCCTTCCGTGCCATGAGCGAACCGATGGTCAGCCACGACTGCATCGCTTTCTACCTGCTGTCGCGCGAAGTGGCCAAGCACTGCAAGGGCGTGCAGAGCGGCCAGGGCGCCGACGAGCTGTTCGCCGGCTACCACTGGTACCCGCAGCTGGAGGGCGCCCAGGATCCTTACAGCGCCTACCGCGACGCGTTCTTCGATCGCAGCCATGCCGAGTATCGCGACACGGTACAGGCCCCCTGGTTGCTGGAAACCGACGTTGCCGGCGACTACGTGCGTGAACACTTCGCCCGGCCAGGTGCCGCCGATGCCGTCGACAAGGCCCTGCGCCTGGACAGCACGGTGATGCTGGTGGACGACCCGGTCAAGCGCGTCGACAACATGACCATGGCCTGGGGCCTGGAAGCCCGAACGCCGTTCCTGGATTACCGTCTGGTCGAGCTTTCGGCGCGCATTCCGGCCCGTTTCAAGCTGCCCGATGGCGGCAAGCACGTGCTCAAGCATGCCGCGCGGCGAGTTATCCCCCATGAGGTGATCGACCGCAAGAAAGGTTACTTTCCCGTACCGGGCCTCAAGCATTTGCAAGGCGCGACCTTGGACTGGGTGCGCGAACTGCTGACTGACCCCAGCCAGGACCGTGGACTGTTCAACCCTGCCATGCTCGACCGCCTGCTGAGTAACCCTCACGGCCAACTGACCCCGCTGCGTGGCTCCAAGCTGTGGCAACTGGCAGCCCTGAACCTGTGGCTCAGCGAACAAGGAATCTGACCGATGAAAGCTCACGAAATCGCTTACGGTCAGCGCCTGCTGCGTGGCCAGTCGCCGTCCTATGAGCGCCTGCAGGCGCGCCTGGCCGGTGACGGCAGCGAACCCCACGACCAGCCCCGGGCACTGCACTGCGGCTGGGGCCGCCTGCTGATCGGCCACACCTTCCCGGATGCCGCGAGCCTTGCCGAGGCGCTGCAGGAGGAGCGCCCCGGCGAACGCGATATCGCCTTGTACGTGGCCGCGCCCCAGCAAGTGCTGGCCCAGGCGCCGCAGCATCTGTTCCTCGACCCTTCCGACACCCTGCGTCTGTGGTTTACCGACTACCGTCCGGCACAGCGGGTATTCCGCGGGTTTCGTATCCGCCGGGCGCAAAGCGAAACTGACTGGCAGGCCATCAACGGCCTGTACCAGGCGCGAGGCATGCTGCCGATCCAGGCCGCGCGACTGACGCCGCGCCACCTGGGCGGGCCGGTCTACTGGCTGGCCGAAGATGAAGACAGTGGTGCGGTGATTGGCAGCGTGATGGGCCTGAACCATGCCAAGGCCTTCGACGACCCGGAATTGGGCAGCAGCCTGTGGTGCCTGGCGGTTGACCCGCAGTGCAGCCGTCCAGGCGTCGGCGAAGTCCTGGTGCGTCACCTGATCGAGCACTTCATGAGCCGTGGCCTGGCCTACCTTGACCTGTCGGTGTTGCACGACAACCGTCAGGCCAAGCGCCTTTACCAGAAGCTTGGGTTCCGCAACCTGCCAACCTTCGCGGTCAAACGCAAGAACGGCATCAACCAGCAACTGTTCCTGGGCCCCGGCCCCGAGGCCGAGCTCAACCCCTATGCCCGGATCATCGTCGATGAAGCCTACCGACGCGGCATCGAGGTGCAGGTGGACGATGCCGCCCATGGGCTGTTCACCCTTAGCCTGGGCGGGCGGCGGGTGCGTTGTCGCGAGTCGCTGAGCGACCTCACCAGCGCGCTGAGCATGACCCTCTGCCAGGACAAGTGCCTCACCCGCCAGGCGCTGCACGCTGCCGGATTGCAGGTGCCGGTGCAGCAGCTGGCTGGCAACGCCGACGACAACCTGGCGTTTCTCGAAGAGCATGGGGCGGTGGTGGTCAAGCCGGTCGATGGCGAGCAAGGCCAAGGGGTGGCGGTCAACCTGACCACCTACGACGAGGTTTGCCAGGCTGTAGACCAAGCCCGCCGCTTCGACAGCCGCGTGCTGCTGGAAAGCTTCCACCCCGGCCACGACCTGCGCATCGTAGTGATTGGCCATGAAGTGGTCGCGGCGGCCATTCGTCATCCGGCCCAGGTGATCGGCGACGGCAAGCACAGCGTCAAGCAGCTGATCGACGCCCAGAGCCGCCGTCGCCAGGCCGCTACCGGTGGCGAAAGCCGTATTCCCATGGACGATGAAACCGAGCGCACCTTGCGCGACGCAGGCCTGGACTACGCCAGCGTGCTGCCTGCCGGCCAGCGCCTGGCTGTGCGTCGCACCGCCAACCTGCACACAGGCGGCACCCTGGAGGATGTGACCGAACGCCTGCACCCGGTGCTGGCCGATGCGGCCGTGCGGGCTGCCCGCGCGCTGGAGATTCCGGTGGTTGGCCTTGACCTTATGGTGCGCGATGCCGCGCAGCCGGACTACGTGATCATCGAGGCCAACGAGCGGGTTGGCCTGGCCAACCATGAACCGCAACCCACTGCCGAACGCTTCGTCGACTTGCTGTTTCCGCATAGCCGGCCATTAGGGTCTTCATGAAACGTCTCGAGACGAAGGTCAGGCAAGGCGAAAACAGCCGAGGAAGCGGCGTTTACGGGTTGTAAATGAGCATTGCGAGGCTGTTTTCAACGCAGCATCACCGAGTATCAAGGCTGTTCGTACAGAGCCTAGCCTGAGTGGATGAATTTCAGCGCCTGTGCCGGCCTCTCCGCTCCTGCCCTGAATCTGTGGGAGCGGGTTTACCGGTGAAGAAGCCGGCATGGCCCATACAACGATCAGAGGAGTGCACATGCCCGAACCCGATCTGGACTACCTCAAGCGCGTGCTGCTGGAGATGCTTGCCATCCCCAGCCCCACCGGATTCACCGACACCATCGTGCGCTACGTGGCCGAACGCCTGGATGAACTGGGCATCCCCTACGAGCTGACCCGACGCGGCACCATCCGTGCCACCCTCAAGGGCCGGCAGAACTCCCCCGACCGCGCCGTCTCGGCGCATCTGGACACCATCGGCGCCAGCGTGCGGCAACTGCAGGACAACGGCCGCCTGGCCTTGGCGCCCGTGGGTTGCTGGTCCAGCCGGTTCGCCGAAGGCAGCCGGGTCAGTGTGTTCACCGACACCGGTGTCTACCGCGGCAGCGTGCTGCCGCTGATGGCCAGCGGTCACGCCTTCAACACCGCCATCGACCAGATGCCCGTGAGCTGGGAACACGTCGAGGTGCGTCTGGATGCCTATTGCGCCACACGGGCCGACTGCGAGGCGCTGGGCCTGGCCATCGGTGATTTCGTTGCCTTCGACCCACTGCCGGAGTTTACCGAAAGTGGCCATATCAGCGCCCGCCACCTGGATGACAAGGCCGGCGTGGCGGCCTTGCTGACCGCCCTCAAGGCGGTGGTCGACAGTGGACGACAGCCGCTGATCGACTGCCATCCGCTGTTCACCATCACTGAGGAAACCGGCTCCGGCGCCGCCGCCGCCCTGCCCTGGGACGTGAGCGAATTCGTCGGCATCGACATCGCGCCAGTCGCGCCCGGCCAGGCATCGAGCGAGCATGCGGTAAGCGTGGCCATGCAGGACTCCTCCGGTCCCTACGACTACCATCTGTCGCGCCACCTGCTGAAACTGGCCGGAGACCAATGCCTGCCGGTGCGGCGCGATGTGTTCCGCTACTACTTCAGCGACGCCCATTCGGCAGTCACCGCCGGGCACGATATCCGCACCGCGCTGGTGGCCTTCGGCTGTGACGCCACCCACGGCTATGAGCGCACCCATATCGACAGCCTGGCCGCGCTCAGCCGCTTGTTGTCGGGCTACCTGCTCAGTCCGCCGGTGTTCGCCAGCGACTCGCAGCCGGCCAATACCTCGCTCGAGCGCTTCAGCCACCAACTGGAGCACGATGCGCAAATGGAGAGCGACACCCGGGTGCCCGCGGTGGACAGCCTGATCGGCAACAAAGGTTGAAGTGGGGCGGCCTTGCGTCGCGATGGGCCGCACAGCGGCCCCCCACTTCCTGAGGTTTCGCGTAGCATGCCCGTACCTACGCTCCTGGAAACGCACCTGACATGCTGATCCCCTACGACCAACTGCAAGCCGACACACTGACCCGCCTGATCGAAGACTTCGTGACCCGCGACGGCACCGACAACGGTGACGATACCCCGCTGGAAACCCGCGTGCTGCGGGTGCGCCAAGCGCTGGCCAAAGGGCAGGCGTTCATTCTCTTCGATCCCGAGAGCCAGCAGTGCCAGCTGCTGGCCCGCCACGATGTGCCACGGGAATTGCTCGACTGACCGTCAAAGCGTGTGCAGCTTGGGTTGCTCGCCGGCCTTGATGCGCTTATAGACCTCACTGCGGTGCACCGCCACTTCACGCGGTGCATCCACGCCCATGCGCACCACGTGGTCCCGTACCTCCACCACCTTGATCCGAATGTCGTCACCGATGGTGATGACCTCGCCGATTTCACGCGTAATGACCAACATGCTCCGATCCTCCAGCGACAGGGAAAACTGGAGACTGCATCGGGTACATTAGGCTACTCAACGCCTTGACCGAAATTCAGAACAACCCTACACGATGTGGTAAATCGCCCTACAGACAACCCTCACGGTCAGCGGCTTTGAGCCTTGGCTCGCATCTTCACCGCCATTTCCGCCATCTCGTCATACAGCCGCTCCGGGGCCTGGCGTTTGAGTTGCCAGGCCTGGCGGCCCGCTTCGTGAGGCAGGATCAGGAATTCCCCGGCTGCCACCTGCCGATGGATATGCTCGGCAATCTGGGCGGCGCTGATCGGCGAGCCTTCCAGCAGCTTGCCGACCTGGGCCTTCATGGCCGGGTCCGGCCCACGGAAAGAATCGAGCAGGTTGGTCTGGAAGAACGACGGACATACCACATGAACCGCCACCTCGACCTGGCGCAGTTCGACCAGCAGACTCTCCGAAAGCGCTAACACACCGGCCTTGGCCACGTTGTAGTTGCTCATGCCCGGCCCCTGCATCAACGCAGCCATGGAGGCGATGTTGATGATGCGCCCCCTGCTGCGTTCGAGCAGCGGCAGGAATGCCTTGCACCCCTTGACCACGCCCATCAGGTTGACCGCGATCTGCCAGTCCCAGTCCTCCAGCGACAGCTCGGCGAAGAAGCCACCCGAGGCGACACCGGCATTGTTGACGATGACATCGATACCGCCGAGTTTCTCGTCGCAAGCCTGGGCCAGGGCGGTGAGCTGGCTGTAGTCGCGCACGTCGCAACGTTGCACGAAGCCGTCGCCACCGACCGCGCGGCACAGTTCGAGGGTTTCGCGCAGGCCGGCTTCGTTGACGTCGGCCAGCGCCAGGCGCCAGCCCTCGCGCGCCCAGCGCAGGGCGATCTCGCGGCCGAGGCCGGAACCGGCGCCGGTGATCATGATGCGGTTTTGCATGGTGGCAGGCCTTGTTCTGACAGGTGATGAGACGAGTCTAATCAAGGCGTGGGTGGCAGGCAGGGTTAATCAGGGTAGTGAATGGGGGCCCATCGCCCGCAGCAGTCAGCCTGCCGACGATGGGTGCGTGGGGCCGAACACACAAAAATGGAATCTTTCCCCTCGCCCACCAGTCCGAATTAGCAAGAGGCCAGCAGTCCGAGGCCCTTGCCCTTCAACTACCCAAGGACTCCGTTATGACCACGATCCTCATCATCATCCTGATCCTGCTCTTGATTGGTGGCTTACCGGTCTTTCCACACTCGCGCAGTTGGGGCTATGGCCCTTCCGGCATCATCGGCGTGGTGCTGGTGATTCTGCTGGTGCTATTGCTACTGGGCATGATCTAGCCGGCCTGGTACGAAAAAACCGCGATACGGGTCGCCCCGTATCGCGGTTTTTTTACATCTTCAGTGTTTAGTGGGACACAGCGCCAGAAGCCCCCAGGCCCGTTTGCGAACGAACGAACTGCGGGAAGAACAGCGCACGCTCGTCTTCGGCGGCCTTGGACTTGTCGGTGACCGAGAAGAACCAGATACCGACGAAGGCGATCAGCATCGAGAACAGCGCCGGGTACTCGTACGGGTAGACCGGTTTTTCGTGGCCGAGGATCTGCACCCAGATGGTAGGGCCGAGGATCATCAGCGTCACCGCGCTGACCAGCCCCAGCCAGCCGCCGATCATGGCGCCACGGGTGGTCAGCTTCTTCCAGTACATCGAGAGCAGCAGCACTGGGAAGTTGCAGCTGGCGGCGATGGAGAAGGCCAGGCCGACCATGAAGGCGATGTTCTGCTTCTCGAACAGAATACCCAGACCGATCGCCAGCACGCCCAGGGCGATGGTGGTGATCTTCGACACGCGGATCTCGTCCTTGTCGTTGGCCTTGCCCTTGCGCCAGACGCTGGCGTAAAGGTCATGGGACACCGCCGAGGCACCGGCCAAGGTCAGGCCGGCGACCACCGCCAGGATGGTGGCGAAGGCCACCGCCGAGATGAAGCCGAGGAACACACTGCCACCCACGGCATCGGCCAGGTGCACCGCCGCCATGTTGTTGCCGCCGATCAGGGCGCCAGCGGCGTCCTTGAAGTCTGGGTTGGTGCTGACCAGCAGGATCGCGCCGAAGCCGATGATGAAGGTCAGGATGTAGAAGTAACCGATGAAGCCAGTGGCATACAGCACGCTCTTGCGAGCTTCCTTGGCGTCACTGACGGTAAAGAAGCGCATCAGGATATGCGGCAGGCCAGCGGTACCGAACATCAGCGCCAGGCCCAGGGAGAACGCCGAGATCGGGTCCTTGACCAGGCCGCCAGGGCTCATGATCGCCTCGCCTTTGCTGTGCACCTTGATCGCTTCGGAGAACAGGGTGTTGAAGTCGAAGCCCACGTGCTTCATCACCATCAGCGCCATGAAGCTGGCACCGGACAGCAGCAGCACGGCCTTGATGATCTGTACCCAAGTGGTGGCCAGCATGCCGCCGAACAGCACGTACAGGCACATCAGGATACCCACCAGGATGACCGCGACGTGGTAGTCCAGGCCGAACAGCAGCTCGATCAGCTTGCCCGCGCCGACCATCTGCGCAATCAGGTAGAACGCCACCACCACCAGCGAACCGGATGCCGACAGGGTGCGGATCTCCTTCTGCCCGAGGCGGTAAGAAGCCACGTCGGCAAAGGTGTACTTGCCCAAGTTACGCAGCCGCTCGGCGATCAGGAACAGGATGATCGGCCAGCCGACGAGGAAACCGATCGAGTAGATCAGGCCATCGTAGCCAGAGGTGAACACCAGCGCGGAAATACCCAGGAACGAGGCTGCCGACATGTAGTCGCCGGCGATCGCCAGGCCGTTCTGGAAGCCTGTGATCTTGCCGCCGGCAGCGTAGTAGTCCGCCGCCGACTTGTTGCGTTTGGAGGCCCAGTAGGTGATGCCCAGGGTGAAAGCGACGAAGGCCACGAACATGGCGATCGCCGACACGTTCAGCGGCTGTTTCTGCACCTCGCCGGTCAGGGCATCGGCAGCCCACACGGCGGGTGCGAAAGCACCGCAGGCCAGTACGGCCAAGGCTTTGGCGTGGCGAATCATTGTTGCGCCTCCTTCAGGATGGCCTTGTTCAGCTCATCGAACTCGCCGTTGGCGCGGCGAACGTAGATGGCGGTGAGGACGAATGCCGAGACGATCAGACCGACGCCCAGGGGAATGCCCCAGGTGATCGACGACTCAGGGCTGAGCTTGGCGCCCAGAATCTGAGGACCGTAGGCGATCAGAAGGATGAAAGCGCAGTACAGGCCGAGCATGATTGCCGAGAGAACCCAGGCAAACCGTTCGCGTTTGGTGACCAGCTCCTTGAACCGCGGGCTGTTTTGTATCGAGAGGTAAATGCTGTCGTTCATTGTTTTTGTCCTAGCAGCACAGATAGGGGATGGAACCCACACCCTTACTTTATGCTGCCTTTGGACACCAACCAGACGACCTTAGTCTTAGATGCAACGGTGTTTTACAGAATCCGTAAAAAAGCTGTGCTGGTCTTGGGTCTTGCACAGGCACGTAGATAGAGCGCCGCCCGCGCGGCGCATCGCGAGCAAGGCTCGCTCCTACGTGGGTTCACGGCCAGGGAGGTCTGTCATTGCGCGCAGACCCACACGAGCGATTGGCCCGAAACAAACGCAGGAGCGAGCTTTGCTCGCGATGCGCCGCGCGGGCGGCGCTCGATCTCACAGGCGCTCAAGGATCAACGGCAAGCACCTCCCCCTACCCGTGATTACTTGCCAGTCCACTCCTTGACCCGCTCTGGGTGCTTGGCGACCCAATCCTTGGCCGCTGCCTCAGGCTTGGCCCCTTCCTGGATCGCCAGCATCACCTCGCCGATCTCGTCCTTGGACTGCCAGTTGAACTTCTTCAGGAACTCCGCCACTTCCGGTGCCTTGGTGGCCAGTTCCTTGCTGCCAATGCTGTTGACGGTCTCGGCAGCGCCGTAGACGCCTTTCGGATCTTCAAGGAACTTCAGCTTCCACTTGGCGAACATCCAGTGCGGCACCCAACCAGTCACGGCGATGGACTGCTGCTTGGCATAGGCACGGCCCAGTTCCGCGGTCATCGCCGCGCCCGAACTGGCCTGCAACTTGTAACCGGTCAGGTCGTAGTCCTTGATGGCCTGGTCGGTCTTGAGCATCACACCGGAGCCGGCGTCGATGCCGACGATTTTCTGCTTGAAGGAAGTATCGGTCTTGAGGTCGCCAATGCTCACCGCCTTGACGTACTCGGGGACGATCAGGCCGATCTTGGCATCCTTGAAGTTCGGGCCATAGTCGACCACGTTGTCCTTGTTCTTGGCCCAGTATTCGCCATGGGTCACCGGCAACCAGGCCGACAGCATGGCATCGAGCTTACCGGTGGCCACGCCCTGCCACATGATGCCAGTGGCCACGGCCTGCAGCTTCACGTCATAGCCGAGTTTTTGCTTGATCACTTCGGCGGCCACGTTGGTTGTAGCCACGCTGTCGGCCCACCCATCCACGTAACCGATGCTGACTTCTTTGGCCATTGCCTGAGCCGCGCTCATGGCCAATACCATGGCGGTGCCCACGCCCAGGAAACGACGCATTTTTGTAAAAGTAGCCATCAAAGCATTCCCTCGTCAGGTCTTGGAGATTGCATCATCTGCCTGCCACACAGGCACCCCTGCTCCATCTGCGACCTTTACCCGAACCATATGCGACAGCACTTCGCCATTAGCGCCATATCTCTGCACCGCTCTGCGCGATCCTTGCATGCCAAAGCATTGGCGCCAGGCTACTATCTATCCTTTTGTGCCTGACGATGGACCGCCTGATGCCCACTGCTGCCCGCTGGACGCTGCCTGTATACCTGCTTGCCTGCCTGCTGGCCCTCATCGGGCTTGGGGCGCTCTGGTACGGGCTTGGCAAGCCGGTGCACCTGGCCGATGCGGCGAGCCCCACGCACAAGCTGCAGTGCGCCTCGTACACCCCTTTCGACAAGGACCAGTCCCCTTTCGACCAGCCATTTCGCCTGCGCCCGGCGCGGATGGACGCCGACCTGGCGCTGCTGGCTGAACGATTCAAGTGCATCCGCACCTATTCCATGACCGGTCTTGAAGCCATTCCTGCACTGGCCCGCAAACACGGCCTGAAGGTGATGCTTGGGGCCTGGGTCAACGCCAATCCGGTGGACACCGAAAAGGAGGTGGACTTGCTCATCGCGGCGGCCAACGCCAACCCCGATGTGGTCAGCGCGGTGATCGTCGGCAACGAGGCGCTGCTGCGCAAGGAGGTCACCGGTGAACGGCTTGCGGGGTTGATCGCCAAGGTCAAGGCCCAGGTCAAGGTGCCGGTGACCTACGCCGATGTCTGGGAGTTCTGGCTACAGCATCCACAGGTGGCACCTGCAGTGGACTTCCTGACCATTCACCTGCTGCCCTATTGGGAAGATGACCCACGCGGCATAGACGATGCCCTGGCCCATGTTGCCGAGGTACGCCGCGTGTTCGGCAACCGCTTCGCCCCCAAGAACATCCTGATAGGCGAAACCGGCTGGCCCAGCGAAGGCCGCCAACGGGAAACCGCCGTGCCCAGCCGGGTCAACGAAGCACGCTTCATCCGCGGTTTCGTCGCCATGGCTGAGGCAAACGGCTGGGATTACAACCTCATCGAGGCCTTCGACCAGCCCTGGAAGCGCGCCAGCGAGGGCGCGGTGGGAGGTTACTGGGGGCTTTACGACGCCGACCGGCAGGACAAAGGCGTGCTGGAAGGGCCCGTGAGCAACCTGCCCTATTGGCCGCAGTGGCTATTGGCTTGCGGGATGCTGATGGCGGCCCTGCTACTGCTGGCCGGGCGCCCTGCGACGCCTGAGGCGGCTTTTCTGCTGCCGCTACTGGCTGCGTTCGGTGCAGCCTGCCTGGGGCTGTGGGGCGAGCTGATGCGCACCCATGCTCGGTTTGCCGGTGAATGGGTGTGGGCTTTACTGCTGGCTGCGCTGAACCTGCTGGTGCTGGTGCACGGTGTGCTGGCGCTGACGCGCCACGAAGGCTGGCGAGCGCGGCTGTTCGCCTGGTTGCAGGCGCGCGCCGGATGGCTGTTGCTCGCTGCAGGTTTCGCAGCGGCGGTCAGCATGCTGGCGATGGTGTTCGACCCACGCTACCGCAGTTTCCCCACCGCCGCGCTGGCTTTGCCGGCGGTGGTGTACCTGCTGCGGCCAGTGGCAACGGCGCGGGCGGAAGCGGCCTTGCTGGCGTTGATCGTGGGTGCTGGCGTGGCGCCGCAGCTGTTCAGGGAAGGGCTTGAAAACCAGCAGGCCTGGAGCTGGGCGGTGGTGAGTGTGCTGATGGTGGGCGCGTTGTGGCGCAGCCTGCGGCTTAGGAAGGCGTGAAACTGCAGCCCACCTTGGCATTCAACCCTTGCGCATCTCAATCCCTACCCCGCCGTACCAACCGCAACCCGGCCAAAACCACGGCGAACACCGCCATGCTGGCGGTATACAACACCAAAGCCGGAATGCCGAACAGCAGTGCCAGCACCGCCAACCACCAGCCCGCCCTGCCCGGCACCACCTGGGCGAGCAACGCCAGGCCCAGCCCGGCCCAGGCCAGTAGCTGGTAATGGATCCCCAACCCCAGCAACGCGCGCGCCTGGCACTGCCAGTACTCGCCAGGCGCCGAGCACAGCCCGACCCATTGGCTGTCTTCCATCAACCCATAGCGCACGCCGTAGCTTGCAGCCAGCCACAAGGCCAGCGCCGTGAGCAGCACAATGGCCGGCAACGAACGAGACATCCAGTTCTCCAATAGCGGTAATCGAGGGTCTTCATGATCGCCCAGGCCTAGGACTAAGGCAAAATCACAACCCGACAGCTAAGGTGCACAGAACCTGCATCGCCATAACATCTGGGGCGACAAAGACCACCGCACCGGGCAACTTTGCCCCGGATAACGTGGTCCTAGCCTGCGTACCGAATTACCTTGCGCTTTTCTGGGGGAACACATGCTTCGACCTTTGCGCCTTGCCGCCCTGTTCTGCGGCCTGCTCATGGCTGTGGCCGCGTCGGCGCGTGATATTGACGCCGCGAGCTACGGCTACCCCTTGACCAACCCGTTCGAGGCCACCATCGCCACCACGCCGCCCGAGCAGCGCCCGGCCTTGCCCAGCGACGATGACATCAACCAGGCCGATTACAGCTTGAACCTGCGCCCCGAGCGCGAATTCACCTTGCCCGACAACTTCTGGTCGGTGAAGAAACTCAAGTACCGCCTGGCCCGCCAGGACCGCGAAGCGCCGCTGATCTTCATCATCGCCGGCACCGGCGCGCCCTACTCCAGTAGCATCAACGAGTACTTGAAGAAGTTGTTCTACCAAGCCGGCTTCCATGTGGTGCAACTGTCGTCGCCCACCAGCTGGGACTTCATGAGCGCCGCCTCGCGCTTCGCCACACCGGGCGTCAGCCAGGAGGACGCCGAGGACATGTACCGGGTCATGCAGGCGGTACGTGCGCAGCACCCGCGCCTGCCAGTGAAGGACTTCTACCTCACCGGCTACAGCCTCGGCGCACTGGACGCAGCGTTCGTCAGCCACCTCGACGAAACCCGCCGCAGCTTCAACTTCAAGCGCGTGCTGCTGCTCAACCCGCCGGTCAACCTGTATACCTCGATCAACAACCTGGACAAACTGGTGCAGACCCAGGTCAAAGGCATCAACCGCAGCACCACATTCTATGAACTGATGCTGAAAAAGCTCACCCGCTACTTCCAGGAAAAAGGCTACATCGACCTCAACGATGCCCTGCTGTACGACTTCCAGCAGTCACGCCAGCACTTGTCCAACGAACAGATGGCCATGCTGATCGGCACCTCGTTCCGTTTCTCGGCAGCCGACATCGCCTTCACCTCCGACCTGATCAACCGCCGTGGCCTGATCATTCCGCCGAAGTTCCCGATCACCGAGGGCAGCAGCCTGACGCCGTTCTTCAAGCGCGCCTTGCAATGCGACTTCGACTGCTACCTGACCGAGCAGGTCATTCCCATGTGGCGGGCACGCACCGACGGCGGCAGCATCCTGCAACTGATCGACCAGGCCAGCCTCTATGCCCTGGAAGACTACCTGCGCAACAACGATAAGATCGCGGTGATGCACAATGCCGACGATGTCATCCTCGGCCCAGGCGATATCGGTTTCCTGCGCAGGGTGTTCGGTGATCGCCTGACCCTTTACCCCCATGGCGGCCATTGCGGCAACCTCAACTACCGCGTCAACAGCGACGCCATGCTGGAGTTCTTCCGTGGTTAAGAAATTGCTGCTTGTCTGCGCCCTCCTCGCTGCTGGCAACACCCTGGCGGCAGAGCGCGCGCCGCGAGCCAGCGTGATCGAGGCCGACCCGGTCGTGACCCCCGAGTCCGATGGTTTCCTCGACCCGCTGCGCGAACTGAAATTCAACCCTGGGCTCGATCAGCGCGAATTCGAGCGCTCGACCCTGGAAGCCTTGAACATCTATGACCCGCTGGAGTCGATCAACCGGCGCATCTACCACTTCAACTACCGCTTCGACCAATGGGTGCTGTTGCCGCTGGTCGACGGGTACCGCTACGTCACCCCAAGCTTCGTGCGTACCGGCGTGAGCAACTTTTTCAACAACCTGGGTGATGTGCCGAACCTGGCCAACAGCGTGCTGCAGCTGAAGGTCAAGCGCTCGGCGCAGATCACCGCGCGGCTGATGTTCAACACCATCATCGGCGTCGGCGGGCTGTGGGACCCGGCAACCAAGATGGGCCTGCCGCGCCAGAGCGAAGACTTCGGCCAGACCCTGGGGTTCTATGGCGTGCCTGACGGGCCTTACATCATGCTGCCGATCCTCGGGCCTTCGAACCTGCGCGACACCACGGGGCAGGTGGTGGACTACGTTGGCGAGCAGGCGGCCAACTACCTGAACGTTGCCGAGGCCAGTACGGACCACCCGGAAATCCTGGCACTGCGTGTGGTGGACAAGCGCTACACCACCCAATTCCGCTATGGCCAGCTGAACTCGCCGTTCGAGTACGAAAAGGTGCGGTATGTGTATACCCAGGCGCGCAAGCTGCAGATAGCGGAGTGACAGAGCAGGGGCCGCGTGCGGCCCGATCGCCGGCAAGCCGGCCGCGATGGCTCAGAGGTTGAGGAACTGGCGCAGTTCCTTGCTCTTGGCCAGCGCATCCCGCCGCCCGAGTTCGATCAGTTCACTGCAGTAACTGGCCTCGAACAGCAGATAACTCAACACCCCCGCTCCGCTGGTCCGGGTCGCGCCCGGCCCGCGCAGGAACAGCCGCAAAGCCGCAGGCAGTTCACGCCGATGCCGCGCTGCGATCTCGTCCAGCGGCTGGCTGGGCGCCACCACCAGCACATCGATCGGCGCCAGGCCCAGGCGCCGCGCGTCCAGGTGGGCCGGCAACAGGCGGCTCAGGTAATTGAGGCGCTGGAGCAGCTCGATATCGTCTTCCAGGCTGTCGATGAACGTGCTGTTGAGCATGTGCCCGCCGATCTGCGCCAAGCTGGGCTGCTGGCCACTGAACACGCGCTGGGTCGGCAGGGGCGGTGCCGGCCGCTGGGGGTTGCCGCTGACCCCCACCACCAGCACCCGGCTGGCGCCCAGGTGCAGGGCCGGGCTGATAGGGGCGGACTGACGTACCGCTCCATCACCGAAGTATTCGTCCCCCAGCCTTACCGGCGCGAACAGCAACGGGATAGACGCGCTGGCGAGCAGATGCTCAATGGTCAGGGGCGTGGGCACACCGATGCGTCGATGACGCAACCACGACTCGATGGTGCTACGGGCCTGGTAGAAGGTCACCGCCTGCCCTGACTCGTAGCCGAAAGCGGTGACCGCCACGGCGCGCAGCTGTTCGCTGGCCAGGGCATGGCCGATGCCATCCAGGTCCAAGTGCGACTGCAACAGGCGATGCAGGGGTCGGTTGTCCAGGAGCGCGACCGGCACCGGCCCTCCCAGCCCCATCAGGTTGTGCGCGACAAAACGGCTGGCCTGACGGATGACGCCAGGCCAGTCGCTGCGCAGCACCAGGTGGCTGCGCAGGTTCTGCCAGAATGCGGTGAGCCGGTGCACCGCTTCGGTGAAGCGGGTGGCGCCACTGGCCAAGGTCACGGCGTTGATGGCGCCGGCCGAGGTACCGACGATGACCGGGAACGGATTGGGCGCACCGGGTGGCAGCAGCTCGGCGATGCCGGCCAGCACACCGACCTGATAGGCGGCACGGGCACCGCCGCCGGAAAGGATCAGGCCTGTGGTTGAGGTCATCGATTCATCCTGTCTGTTCTGACTTTAATCGCCGGAACTGGCCACACGGGAGGTCAGCGCTTTTTCTTGTCGTACAGCCGTGGCGCACCTTCAGGGCGCGACTTGAAGCGTCGGTGCGCCCACAGGTACTGCTCGGGGCACTCGCGCAGCACGCTTTCGACCCACTGGTTGATACGCAGGCAATCCGCCTCTTCGCTTTCACCAGGGAAATCGGCCAGCGGTGGATGCACCACCAGACGATAGCCGCTGCCATCTTCCAGACGCTTCTGGGTGAAGGGAATGACCTGCGCCTTGCCCAGGCGGGCGAACTTGGTGGTGGCGGTCACGGTTGCCGCCGGAATGCCGAACAGCGGCACGAACAGGCTCTGCTTGGCGCCGTAGTCCTGATCCGGTGCGTACCAGATCGCCCGGCCCGAACGCAGCAACTTGAGCATCCCGCGCACATCCTCACGCTCCACGGCCAGCGAATCGAGGTTGTGACGCTCGCGACCGCGACGCTGGATATAGTCGAACAGCGGGTTGCCGTGCTCGCGGTACATGCCGTCAATGGTGTGCGCCTGGCCGAGCAATGCGGCGCCGATTTCCAGGGTGGTGAAGTGCACGGCCATCAGGATCGCGCCCTGGCCCGCCTGCTGGGCTGCCTGCAAGTGCTCGATCCCCTCGATGTGCGCCAGGCGAGCCAGCCTGGCCTTCGGCCACCACCAACTCATGGCCATTTCGAAGAATGCGATGCCGGTGGAGGCGAAGTTGGCCTTGAGCAGACGCCGCCGTTCGTCGTCCGACAACTCCGGGAAACACAGCTCCAGATTGCGTGCGGCAATGCGCCGGCGCTCACCGGCCACCCGGTACATCAGCGCGCCCAGGGCACTGCCAAGCCACAACAGGGCACGGTAGGGCAGCTGCACCACCAGCCACAGCAGGCCCAGGCCCAGCCACAGGCCCCAGAATCGCGGGTGAAGGAAATAGGGTCGAAAACGCGGGCGTTCCATTGAAGCTTCCGGCAAGACAAAGAGCGCGCATTCTACATCGGTTCGCCGCCGGTTGCGGCCAACCGGTCTTATCGTTATAAGTCAGGGCACTTTTTTCGCAACAAGCCGTCTATGCAGACCATGAGCCCAAACCACACACCCGACACCCCCACCGTGTTCCAGCTCAAGGGCAGCATGCTCGCCATCACTGTGCTGGAACTGGGGCGCAACGACCTCGAAGCCCTCGATCGCCAGCTGGCGGCGAAAGTGGCTCAGGCCCCGAATTTCTTCAGCAACACGCCGCTGGTGCTGGCGCTGGACAAGCTGCCGGCCGACGAAGGGGCGATCGACCTGCCTGGGTTGATGCGCATCTGTCGCCACCATGGCCTGCGTACCCTGGCGATTCGTGCCAGCCGTATCGAGGACATCGCCGCGGCGATCGCCATCGACCTGCCGGTGCTGCCGCCCTCCGGGGCCCGCGAGCGACCGCTCGAGCCCGAGCCCGAAGTGAAGAAGCCCGAGCCGGCCCCTGCCCCGCCGCCACCGCCCGAGCCAGAGGTGCGCCCGACCCGCATCGTCACCTCGCCTGTGCGTGGCGGCCAGCAGATCTACGCCCAGGGCGGCGACCTGGTGGTCACAGGTTCGGTCAGCCCAGGTGCGGAACTTCTCGCAGATGGAAACATCCATGTGTACGGCGCCATGCGCGGCCGTGCCCTGGCAGGTATCAAGGGCAACACCAAGGCGCGTATCTTCTGCCAGCAAATGACCGCCGAAATGGTCTCGATCGCTGGCCAATACAAGGTTTGCGAAGACCTGCGCCGCGACCCGCTGTGGGGCTCGGGTGTGCAGGTCAGCCTGTCTGGCGACGTGTTGAACATCACCCGTCTTTAACGGATACTTGCCGACATTTTTAGGCAACATTTTGTGCGTTGCCGTTTTTTGTATTTTGCAGGGACCCGCGTCCCGACTTATTTAGGGGTGAAACACCTTGGCCAAGATTCTCGTGGTTACTTCCGGCAAGGGGGGAGTGGGCAAGACCACTACCAGCGCCGCCATCGGTACCGGCCTCGCACTGCGTGGCCACAAGACTGTCATCGTCGACTTCGACGTGGGCCTGCGTAACCTCGACCTGATCATGGGCTGCGAACGCCGCGTGGTGTACGACTTCGTCAACGTGGTCAACGGCGAAGCCAACCTGCAGCAGGCCCTGATCAAGGACAAGCGCCTGGAGAACCTGTACGTGCTGGCCGCCAGCCAGACCCGTGACAAGGACGCGCTGACCCAGGAAGGCGTGGAAAAGGTGCTGATGGAGCTCAAGGAGCAGTTCGACTTCGTCATCTGCGACTCGCCTGCCGGTATCGAGAAAGGCGCGCACCTGGCCATGTACTTCGCCGACGAAGCCATCGTGGTGACCAACCCAGAGGTTTCCTCGGTACGTGACTCCGACCGCATGCTGGGCATCCTGTCGAGCAAGTCGCGCCGCTCCGAGAACGGTGAAGAGCCGATCAAGGAACACCTGCTGATCACCCGCTATCACCCCGAGCGCGTGGAAAAAGGCGAAATGCTGAGCATCGCCGACGTCGAAGAGATCCTGGCGATCAAACTCAAGGGTGTAATCCCCGAGTCCCAGGCGGTGCTCAAGGCTTCCAACCAGGGTATCCCGGTCATCCTCGATGACCAGAGCGATGCCGGCCAGGCTTATAGCGATACCGTCGACCGCCTGCTGGGCAAAGAAAAGCCCCTGCGGTTCATCGAAGTGCCGAAGCAAGGATTCTTCGCGCGCCTGTTTGGAGGCAAGTAAACCATGAACCTTTTTGACTTCTTTCGTGGCAGACAGAAACAGACCAGCGCGTCGGTAGCGAAAGAGCGTCTACAGATCATCGTGGCGCATGAGCGCGGCCAGCGCAGCGAGCCGGATTACCTGCCGGCCCTGCAGAAAGAACTGCTCGAAGTGATCCGCAAGTATGTGAACATCGGCAACGACGATGTGCACATCGAGCTGGAAAACCAGGGTAGCTGCTCGATTCTGGAACTGAACATCACCCTGCCGGATCGCTGATTCGGCATCGGGTTGTGATCATTGGGGCTGCTTTGCAGCCCATCGCCGGCAAGCCGGCTCCTACACCCAACCGGTAGGAGCCGGCTTGCTGGCGATGGGCCGCAAGGTGGCCCCAATGGTTTCCCCGCTTTCACAGAGACCCCGCAATGCCGCTGTCGAACATCCAGATCCTTCACGAAGACGCCGCCATCCTGGTGATCAACAAACCGACCCTACTGCTGTCGGTGCCAGGCCGTGCCGAGGACAACAAGGACTGCCTGATCACCCGCCTGCAGGAAAACGGCTACCCGGAGGCGCTGATCGTTCATCGCCTCGACTGGGAAACCTCGGGCATCATCCTGCTGGCCCGCGACGCCGACAGCCATCGCGAGTTGTCTCGCCAATTTCACGACCGGGAAACCGAAAAGGCCTACACCGCGCTGTGCTGGGGCCAGCCGGCGCTGGACAGCGGCAGCATCGACCTGCCGCTGCGCTACGACCCGCCCACCAAGCCGCGCCACGTGGTCGACCATGAGCAGGGCAAGCATGCCCTGACCTTCTGGCGCATCGTCGAGCGCTGCGGTGATCATTGCCGGGTCGAGCTGACGCCGATCACCGGGCGCTCGCACCAGCTGCGTGTGCACATGCTGTCGATCGGCCATCCGCTGCTGGGGGATCGGCTGTACGCCAACCCCGAGGCGCTGGCAGCCCATGAGCGGCTGTGCCTGCATGCGTCGATGCTGAGCTTTACCCACCCGGTGTCCGGCGAGCGCCTGAAGTTCGAGTGTCCGGCGCCGTTCTGATCCATCGGTGCTGGGTTCTTCGCGGGTAAACCCGCTCCCACAGGAACACCACTGGCCTTGAGGGCATAGGTCAACTTGTGTGAGCTTGCCCGCGAAGAGGCCGGCACATTTTCCCGACCAACTGCGCTAAACTCGCGCCACTGCTGTCTGGAGTGAGTTATGCGCGATTCCCTGAATGCCGGCCTGATCGAATTCCTCAAGGCCTCCCCGACGCCCTTCCACGCCACCGCCAGCCTGGCCCAGCGCCTCGAGGCGGCCGGCTACCAGCGCTTGGACGAACGCGACAGCTGGGCCACCGTGCCTGGTGGACGCTACTACGTAACCCGCAACGACTCATCGATCATCGCCGTCAAGCTGGGCAAGCAATCGCCCCTGCTGGGCGGTATCCGCATGGTCGGCGCCCATACCGACAGCCCTTGCCTGCGGGTCAAGCCGCAGCCCGAGCTGCAGCGCCAGGGCTTCCTGCAACTGGGCGTCGAAGTGTACGGCGGCGCCCTGCTGGCCCCGTGGTTCGACCGCGACCTGTCGCTGGCTGGGCGGGTCACCTTCCGCCGCGACGGCAAGGTCGAAAGCCAACTGATCGACTTCAAGTTGCCGATCGCGATCATCCCCAACCTGGCGATCCACCTGAACCGCACCGCCAACGAGGGCTGGGCGATCAACCCGCAGAACGAACTGCCGCCGATCCTGGCTCAGGTGGCGGGCGACGAGCGTATCGACTTCCGCGCCGTACTCACCGAGCAGCTGGCCCGCGAGCACGACCTCAATGCCGACGTGGTGCTGGATTACGAACTGAGCTTCTACGACACCCAGGACGCCGCACTGGTCGGCCTGAACGGCGACTTCATCGCCGGTGCCCGCCTGGACAACCTGCTGTCGTGCTACGCCGGCCTGCAGGCCCTGCTGGCCGCCGACAGCGACGAAACCTGCGTACTGGTGTGCAACGACCACGAGGAAGTTGGCTCGTGCTCGGCCTGCGGCGCTGACGGCCCGATGCTGGAGCAGACCCTGCAGCGCCTGCTGCCCGACGGTGACGACTATGTGCGCACCCTCCAGCGCTCGCTGATGGTCTCGGCCGACAATGCCCATGGCGTACACCCCAACTATGCCGACAAGCACGATGGCAACCATGGCCCGAAACTCAATGCCGGCCCTGTGATCAAGGTCAACAACAACCAGCGCTACGCCACCAACAGCGAAACCGCCGGCTTCTTCCGCCACCTGTGCATGGCCGAGGAAGTACCGGTACAAAGTTTCGTGGTACGCAGCGACATGGGTTGTGGTTCGACCATCGGCCCCATCACCGCCAGCCATCTGGGTGTACGCACGGTCGACATCGGCCTGCCGACCTTCGCCATGCACTCGATCCGCGAGCTGTGCGGCAGCCATGACCTGGCGCACCTGGTGAAGGTACTGACGGCGTTCTACCGCAGCCGCGAATTGCCCTGAGCCAGACACATCGCCGGCAAGCACGATCCCACAGGACGAAGCTTGTCGGCGATCAGCCCGGACCTGCTCAAGATCAAGCCCCAACCCGCTTGAACCGCTATGCTTAAGACATGCCCCAAAGCACAAGGATTGCTGTCCATGTCCCCCTTCCTGTCCCTGTTCGTCCCTGTCTTCCTGTTCCTGATGCTGCTGACCATCGGCTTCAGCCTGCGCGAGCGCAACATCGGTGTACTGATGATGTGGATCGGCACCCTTGGCATCTTCGGCCTCACCTGCTGGAAGATCCTGGAGCAACTGCCGTCATAAACCTCTACACTCGGTCAATCGTTTGACCTGAGGTAGATTTACCGGTGCCTGCCCTCCTGCGTTGCCTGACCTTCCTGCTGTTTCTGTTCATCACCCCGGTCCAGGCCGCTGGGCTTCCCGGCCTGCTGGGTTCGAGCGCGAGCGCGCAACCCGAAGCCAGCGAACCTTTGGCCAAGTCGCTGGACGAGGTCATCAAGAACCTGGAGAACGACCAGCAGCGGGCCAAACTGCTGGCCGACCTGAAAAAACTGCGCGATGCCACGAAACAGTCGCAACCCACCGTGGAACAAGGCGTGCTGGGGCTGATTGGCGGTGCGCTGCACGATCTGGAAAAGCAGTTCAGCGGCGATGCCAGCCCGTTCAATCGCTGGTCCCAGGAGATCGACCAGGCCCAGGCCGAGCTGACGGCACTGATGGTGCCGGTGCACCAGTGGCCCGCCATCCTGTTTGGCTTTGCCGCCGTCATCGCGGTGTGGAGCCTGCTGGCCTATGCCTTCAACTGGATTGGCCACCGCGTGCGCGTGCGCTTTGGCCTGACCGAGGAGCTGCCCCACCACCCGCGCACCTGGGACCTGGTGCGTTTTGCCTTGCGCAAACTCGGACCTTGGCTGGTCGCGTTGATCTTCACCGTCTACCTGAGCTTTGCCCTGCCCCCCTCGCTGGGCAAGTCGATGGCCATGGTCCTGGCCTACGCACTGGTGGTAGGCACCTGTTTCTCGGCCATCTGCGTCATCGCCTTTTCGCTGCTCGACGGCCCGCACCGCCACCGCGCGCTGCACATCCTGCGTCACCAGGCCTTCCGCCCGCTGTGGCTGATCGGCAGTTTCGCCGCGTTCGGCGAGGCGATGAGCGACCCTCGCCTGACCGCCGCCCTGGGCAGCCACCTGGCCCACGCCCTGGCGACCTTGGCCAACGTGATCGCGGCATTGTGCACCGGGCTGTTCATCCTGCGCTTCCGACGCCCGATCGCCCACCTGATCCGTAACCAACCGCTGTCCCGGCGCCTGACCCGGCGCACCCTCAGCGATACCATCGAGATCCTCGGCAGCTTCTGGTTCATCCCGGCGCTGATCCTGGTGGCCATTTCGCTGTTCGCCACCTTCGTCTCGGCCGGCGACACCAGCACTGCCTTGCGCCAGTCGCTGATGTGCACCGTACTGGTGGTGGTATGCATGGTGCTCAACGGCCTGGTGCGCCGCCACGCGGCCAACCCGAAACGCGCCAACAAACGCCAGGCCGTCTACACCGAGCGACTGCGCAATTTCGGCTATGCCCTGGTGCATCTGTTCATCTGGCTGCTGTTCATCGAGCTGGGCCTTCGGGTGTGGGGCCTGTCGATGATCGGGTTCGCCGAGGGCGAGGGCCACGAGGTCAGCCTGCGCTTGCTGGGCCTGGCCGGTACGCTGATTGCCGCCTGGCTGGTCTGGATCCTGGCCGATACCGCCGTGCACCACGCGCTGGTACGCTCGCGCCGGGGCATGGCCAACGCCCGTGCACAAACCATGATGCCACTGATCCGCAACGTGATGTTCGTGGCCATTTTCATCATCGCGGTGATCGTGGCCCTGGCCAACATGGGCATGAACGTCACCCCGCTGCTGGCCGGTGCCGGTGTGATTGGCCTGGCCATCGGTTTTGGCGCCCAATCGCTGGTGGCCGACCTGATCACCGGGTTGTTCATCATCATCGAGGACTCGCTGGCCATCGATGACTACGTGGACGTCGGCGGGCACCTGGGCACCGTGGAAGGCCTGACCATCCGCACCGTGCGCCTACGGGACATCGACGGCATCGTGCACACCATTCCCTTCAGTGAGATCAAGAGCATCAAGAACTACTCGCGGGAGTTCGGCTATGCGATTTTCCGTGTGGCCATTCCCCACAGCATGAACATCGACCAGGCCATCAGCTTGATCCGCGAGGTAGGCCAGAAGCTGCGCAACGACCCGCTGATGCGCCGTAACATCTGGTCGCCGCTGGAGTTGCAGGGTGTCGAGAGCTTCGAGTCTGGCTCGGCGATTCTACGGGCGCGGTTCAAGACCGCGCCGATCAAGCAGTGGGAAGTGTCGCGGGCATTCAACCTGGCGTTGAAACGGCAACTGGACGAGGCGGGGCTGGACCTGGCGACGCCGCGGCTATCGGTACAGGTGGTGACGGCAGGCGGGGGTGGCGTCAGCGAGGCCAGCGCTTCCAGTTAGGGCCTGTTCGCGGGTAAACCCGCGAAAGGGCCACCGCCTACCCCGCCTGCGCCCGAATGCGAATCGCATCGTGGCGCCAATACTCCAGGTCACAGTCGATCAGGTGCCCATGCTGGTCACTGTTGACCCGGGTGATGTGCAGCCCCGGGCTGCCCGCGGACACTTTCAGCGCGCTGGCCGCATCCACTGGCAAGGCCGTTGGCAAGATCTCGAAGCAGACCTGCCCATAGCGGATCCCGTATACCCGCCCGTAGATTTCAGTGAGCGACTGGGCCAGGTCCTGCTCGAGGATATCGGGGAAGTACTTGGGGTTGAGGTAATGCTCGGCATACAGCACCGCACGCCCATCGATGCGCCGCAAACGGCAGATGCGCACCACACTGGACAACGCTGGCAAGCGCAAGCGGGCGCAGATGGCGGCCGATGCGGGCTGCAAGCGTGCCGACAACAACTCGGTTCGCGGCTCTCTGCCCTGCTCCCGCACCATGGCGTGGAAGTGGCTGCGTTCGATCAGGTCGTAGGTCAGTCGTTCCGGGGCGACGAACCAGCCGCGCCGCTCTTCCCGGTAGATCAGCCCCTGGGCTTCGAGCTGCACCAAGGCCTCGCGCAGGGTGATGCGGGTGGTGGCAAACACCTCGCTGAGCTTGCGTTCCGCCGGCAGCTTGCCACCCGGCGCCAGCAGGCCGTGCTCGATCTGCTCCTGCAGGGCGTGACAGATGGCTGTTACCGCACGCGGTGGCGTCGACTGCATCAAATGGTTACCTATCTGGACTAGTCCAGCCCCATAACAGGGCATCTGGAGAATAGTGCAAGCCTAGGCAGGGCTGATGAACATCCTGTGACAAAGGCTTTGACAGCGCGTTGCCAGATCCGGGCCAAGCCAGCAAATTCAGGGCCGCCATCTGGTCTACGCTGTAGTTCCAGGAAGCCACGCCAGCCCAAACCGGCCTTCCCCAACATCAAACTGTCACGCAAGCAGCCTACCTTGGCTCAAGGTTTGCTGACCTAGACCAACGGTCCTCAAGCACAGGTTTCACTCATAACAACGATCGCTTAAGCACTCACCCAAGGAGCTTCGGATGAAAAAGTTCTTCATGGCGTCACTGCTCGGTTCGGCCATCGCGTTTTGCACCTCGGCCATGGCCGCGGACCTCAAGGCCCTGGAAGAGGCCGCCCGCAAGGAAGGCACCGTCAACAGCGTGGGCATGCCCGATGCCTGGGCCAACTGGAAAGGCACCTGGGAAGACCTGGCCAGCAAGTACGGTCTCAAGCACAGCGACACCGACATGAGCTCGGCCCAGGAAATCGCCAAGTTCGAAGCCGAAAAGGACAACGCCAGCGCCGACATTGGTGACGTCGGGGCCGCCTTCGGCCCCATCGCCGCCACCAAGGGCGTAACCCAACCCTACAAACCAAGCACCTGGGACCAGGTACCGGAGTGGGCCAAGGACAAGGACGGCCACTGGGCCCTGGCCTATACCGGCACCATCGCGTTCATCATCAACAAGGACCTGGTGAAGGAAGGCGAACGCCCAACCTCCTGGCATGACCTGGAAAAAGGCAAGTACAAGGTCGCCATCGGCGATGTCGGTACCGCGGCCCAAGCGGCCAACGGCGTGCTGGCTGCGGCGATTGCCTACAAAGGCGACGAGAGCAATCTGGCCCCAGGCCTGCAACTGTTCACCAAGCTGGCCCAGCAGAAACGCCTGTCGCTGGCCAACCCGACCATCCAGACCCTGGAGAAGGGCGAGGTGGAAGTGGGCGTGGTATGGGACTTCAATGGTCTGAGCTACCGCGAGCAGATCGACCCCAAGCGTTTCGAAGTGCTGATCCCGTCCGATGGCTCGGTGATTTCCGGCTACACCACGATCATCAACAAGTACGCCAAGCACCCCAACGCCGCCAAGCTGGCGCGTGAATACATCTTCAGCGATGCCGGGCAGATCAACCTGGCCAAGGGCCATGCACGGCCGATCCGTGCCGAGCACCTGAAGCTGCCGGAAGATGTGCAGGCCAAGTTGCTGCCGAACGAGCAGTACAAGGCGGCCCAGCCAATCAAGAACGCCGAGGCCTGGGAGGCGACTTCGAAGAAACTGCCGCAGATGTGGCAGGAACAAGTGATCATCGAGATGGAGTGAGGCACTCGCTGTCTGGGGCCGCTATGCGGCCCGTCGCGACGCACGGCCGCGCCCACAGGTCGTTGCGTCGCCCCAGCGGACGACGGGAAGCCTGTGGGAGCGGCGATCGGAGGGCATGGTCCTCCCCGGTCCCTTGCCTGGAGTGTTGAATGAACCACAACGTCATACTGGTCTTGCTCGACGGCCTCAACCATCAGGTGGCCTACCATGCCATGGGTCACCTGCATGCCTACGTCGAAGCCGACCGCGCCGCGCTGTACCGCGTGGAATGCGAGTTGCCCTCGCTGTCGCGGCCGTTGTACGAGTGCATCCTCACCGGTGTTCCGCCCATCGAGAGCGGCATCGTGCACAACAATGTCAACCGGCTGTCCAACCAGCGCAGTGTGTTCCACTATGCCCGCGAGGCGGGACTGGGCACGGCGGCGGCGGCCTACCACTGGATAAGCGAGCTGTACAACCGTTCGCCGTTCGACCCGCTGCGCGACCGCCACACCCATGCGCCGAAGCTGCCGATCCAGCACGGCCTGTTCTACTGGGCCGACCATTACCCTGACTCGCACCTGCTGGCCGACGCCGAGTACCTGCGCCGCCGCCATGCGCCCAACTTCCTGCTGGTGCACCCGATGAACATCGACGACGCCGGCCACCGCCATGGCCTGGACAGCAGCCAGTACCGTAACGCTGCCCGCTCGGCCGATATCCTGCTCGCCGACTACTTGCCACGCTGGCTCGAAGAGGGCTACCAGGTCGTGGTCACCGCCGACCACGGCATGAACAACGACCGCTCGCACAATGGCCTGCTGGCCGAGGAACGCGAAGTGCCGCTGTTCGTCTTCGGCGAAGCCTTCAGCCTCGACCCGGCGGCCAAGCCGCTGCAGACCGAGCTGTGCGGAACCCTCTGCGAACTGTTGGGTGCCCCCCACGACAAACCCGTGTGCCGGGAGCTTCTCAAGTGAATGCCAGCCATCGCGGCCGTTACCTGGCCCTGCTCTGCCTACTGCCGTTCGCCGTGTTCTTCATCGTGTTCCAGATCGCCCCGCTGGGCTGGGTCGCCCTCAACAGCGTGCAATCGGAAGCCGGCTGGGGGCTGGAGAATTTCAGCAAAGTGTTCGCGTCGAAGTTCTACCTGCAAGCATTGCAGCGCAGCCTGGAAATCAGCTTCTGGTCGAGCCTGTTCGGCATCGTTGTCGCTACACTCGGTGCCTACTCGCTGCGCCAGGTGGACTCGCGCCTGCGCGACTTCGTCAGCGCGTTCGCCAACATGACCAGCAACTTCGCCGGGGTACCCCTGGCCTTCGCCTTCATCATCCTGCTCGGCTTCAACGGTGCGCTGACACTGCTGCTCAAGCAGGTCGGGTTGCTCGAGGACTTCAGCATCTATTCCAAGAGCGGCCTGATCCTAGTGTACACCTACTTCCAGATCCCGCTGGGCGTATTGCTGCTCTACCCCGCCTTCGACGCCCTGCGCGAGGACTGGCGCGAATCGGCCGCGTTGCTCGGCGCCAGCCCCTGGCAGTACTGGCGACACATCGGCCTGCCAGTGCTGACCCCGGCACTGCTGGGCACCTTCGTCATTCTGCTGGCCAACGCCCTGGGCGCCTACGCCACGGTCTATGCCCTGACCACCGGCAACTTCAACGTGCTGCCGATCCGCATCGCGGCGCTGGTGGCCGGTGACATCACCCTCGACCCGAACCTGGCCAGTGCCCTGGCGATGGTGCTGGTGGGGCTGATGACCCTTGTGACCGTGGTCCATCAATGGCTGCTGAAAAGGAGCTACCATGCGCGCTGAATCTGCCCGCGGCAGCCTCTACCACCGCGTCGTGGTGTACCTGCTGTTTCTCATCCTGCTGCTGCCGCTGGCCGGCACCCTGCTCTACTCGCTGGCCACCAGCTGGTCGGCCAGCCTGCTGCCCAGTGGCCTGACCTTGAAGTGGTACGTGGCGCTGTGGAGCGAACCGCGTTTCCTGGCCGCCTTCGGCCAGTCGCTGCTGGTGTGCATCGGTGCGCTGGTGCTGTCGGTGGTGCTGATCCTGCCGCTGCTGTTCGTGGTGCATTACCACTTCCCCAAGCTCGACGCGCTGATGAACATCCTCATCCTGCTGCCGTTCGCGGTGCCGCCGGTGGTGTCTTCGGTGGGGCTGCTGCAGCTGTATGGCAGCGGGCCGATGGCGATGGTCGGCACGCCGTGGATCCTGATCGGTTGCTACTTCACCATCGCCCTGCCCTTCATGTACCGGGCCATCACCAACAACCTGCAGGCCATCAACCTGCGCGACCTGATGGACGCCGCGCAACTGCTGGGTGCCAGTACCTGGCAGGCGGCGTTCCTGGTAGTACTGCCGAACCTGCGCAAAGGCCTGATGGTGGCGCTGCTGCTGTCGTTTTCGTTCCTGTTCGGCGAATTCGTGTTCGCCAACCTGCTGGTGGGCACGCGCTACGAGACCTTGCAGGTATACCTGAACAACATGCGCAACAGCAGCGGCCATTTCAACAGCGCGCTGGTGATCTCGTACTTCGCCTTCGTGCTGGTACTGACTTGGGTCGCCAACCGACTGAACAAGGACAAAACCTGACATGAGCTTCGTCAGCGTACAGAAACTGCACAAAAGCTACGCCGGCAGCCCGGTGTTCCACGACATCGACTGCCAGATCGAACGTGGTGAGTTCGTCACCCTGCTCGGTCCGTCCGGATGCGGTAAGTCCACCCTGCTGCGCTGCATTGCCGGGCTGACCCCGGTGGACAGCGGCAAGATCCTGCTCGATGGCCAGGACCTGGTGCCCTTGAGCCCGCAGAAGCGCGGGATCGGCATGGTGTTCCAGAGCTATGCGTTGTTCCCCAACATGACCGTGGAGCAGAATGTCGCCTTCGGCCTGCGTATCCAGAAGGTCCGCGCCGAAGAAAGCCAGGCTCGGGTGCGCGAAGCCCTGGAGCTGGTGGAGCTGGGCAGTTTCGCCGGGCGCTACCCGCACCAGCTTTCCGGTGGTCAGTGCCAGCGTGTGGCCCTGGCCCGCTCGCTGGTGACCCGGCCGCGCCTGTTGCTGCTGGACGAACCGCTGTCGGCGCTCGATGCGCGCATCCGCAAGCACCTGCGCGAGCAGATCCGCGCCATCCAGCGTGAACTGGGGCTGACGACGATTTTCGTCACTCACGACCAGGAGGAAGCGTTGACGATGTCTGACCGCATCTTCCTGATGAACCAGGGGCGCATCGTCCAGAGCGGCGATGCCGAGACCCTCTACACCGCGCCGGTGGACCTGTTCGCCGCCGGCTTCATTGGCAATTACAACCTGCTGGACGCCGACAGCGCCAGCCGCCTGCTGCAGCGCCCGGTGAACAGCCGCCTGGCGATCCGTCCGGAGTCCATCACCCTGGGCACAGATGGCGATCTGGACGGCGAGGTACGCAGCCACAGCCTGCTCGGCAATGTAATCCGCTACCGGGTCCAGGTACGCGATGTGGAGCTGGTGGTGGACGTGCTCAATCGTTCGTCGGCGGATCTGCATGCCGACGGCCAGCGTGTTTCGCTGTCGATCGACCCCACGGCGCTGCGCGAAGTGGCCTAGGAGATTACCGCTATGGCATTGGCAATTTTCGATCTGGACGAAACCCTCATCCACGGCGACTGTGCGTCGCTATGGAGCGAGCAGATGGCCCGCCTCGGCTGGGTCGACGGCACGTCGTTCCTCAAGCGCGACCATGAACTGATGGAGGCTTACGGCAAAGGCCACCTGGCGATGGAGGACTACATGGCCTTCAGCCTGGAGCCGATTGCCGGACGCACCCTGGAAGAGGTCGAGCACCTGGTCGAGCCTTGGGTCGAGGACGTGATTGAGCCGATCATCTTCGGCGATGCGTGCCGCTGCATTGCCGAGCACCGCAAGCGTGGCGACCGTATTCTCATCATCTCCGCCTCGGGCACCCATCTGGTCGGGCCGATTGCGGCGCGGCTGGGGGTAGACGAATACCTGGCGATCGAACTGGAGGCGGTGAACGGGGTGTATACCGGCAAGACCCATGGGGTGCTGACCTACCGCGAGGGCAAGATCACGCGGCTGCTGGAGTGGCTGGACCAGGAGCAGGAGAATCTTGAAGGAGCGACGTTCTATTCAGACTCGCGCAACGATTTGCCGCTGCTGCTGAAGGTGGACTACCCGCACGTGGTGAACCCGGACTCGGTATTGCGGGAGCATGCCCAGACCAATGGCTGGCCGGTACTGAGCTGGGCCTGAAGCGCCAGGTGAGCTGTACCAGCTTCCTCGCGGTGGAACCCGCTCCCAGAGGGACCGCAGTTTATCCTGTGGGAGCGGGCTTACCCGCGAAAGGGCAGAGCCTGCTTAGGCCAGGCTTGGGTCGATCACCATGACCAGCTTGCCCGATACCTGGTTGCTCTCAAGCTCGGCATAGGCCGCCTGGGCAAACTCCACGGGGTAGGTGTCGACCAGTTGCGGCGACAACCGTTTTTCGGCAAACAGCGGCCACACCTGCTGTTGCAGCTCACGCAGCAGCTCGGCCTTGAAGCCATCGTCCCGGTTACGCAGCGTGGAACCGGTGATCTGCAGACGCTTGCCCAGCACCAATGCCAGGTCGAACTCGACCTTGCGCCCGCCCATCAGGCCAATGATCACCCATCGACCATCGCGGGCCAGCAGCTTCTGGTTCAACTCCCCATAGCTGGCGCCCACCGGGTCGAGGATCACATCGAACGGCCCGAAGCCTTCCAGGTCTTCCAGGTTCGCGTTGCGCACGACGCCACCTGCAGCGCCCAGCGCCTGGCAATAGGCCAGGCGGTCCTGGGAGCCAACGCTGACCCAGACAGGGTTGCCGAACGCCTTGCCCAACTGGATTGCCGCCGAACCCACACCACTGGCCCCGGCGTGCACCAGCACCTTCTCACCGGCCTTGGCCGCACCGAGCTGGAAGATGTTCAGCCAGGCCGTGGCGTACACCTCGGGTAGGGCCGCCGCCTCATGCAGGCTCAGGCCCTCGGGTACCGGCAGCACATGGCGGGCATCGACCACCACTTCCTCGGCCATCGCACCACTGGCCAACAGCGCGCAGACCCGGTCACCGATGCGCCAGTCGGCGCCGGCACCCACTTCCTCGATCACACCCGAGCACTCCAGGCCCATGTAGGGGCTGGCGCCTGGCGGTGGCGGGTAAAGACCTTTCATTTGCAGCAAATCGGCTCGATTCAGCCCCGCAGCGGCCACGCGAATACGTACCTGACCGGCGTCACAGGTCGGGCGCTGCGCCTCGACCCAGGCCACATGTCCGTCAACGCCTTGCAATGCCTTCACAGTGCCTCCATAGTTGAATCATATGACTGAGCCTGGGCAAGCATTTCCCAGGCTTTTTGCAGTATGCGTCCGGCTCTGATGGAACCGGCGAACGGAAAAGACGGCCTACTATGCGTGATCAATTGCCTCCACGTCGAATCAGCATGAAGCATTTCCTTCCAAGCACCGCCCTGGCCCTGATGATTGGCCTGGGTAGCCTTACGCTCGGCGGCAATGCGGCGGCCGCCAACAAGTGGGACAGCCTGCAGCCGGACCGCGACGAAATCGTCGCCAGCCTCAACGTGGTGGAGCTGCTCAAGCGGCACCATTACAGCAAACCGCCACTGGATGATGCCCGCTCGGTCATCATCTATGACAGCTACATCAAGCTGCTGGACCCTGCGCGCAGCTACTTCACCGCGGCCGATATTGCCGAATTCGACAAATGGAAAACGCAATTCGACGATTTCCTCAAGAGCGGCAACCTCGACCCAGGCTTCACCATCTACAAGCGTTACCTGGACCGCGTGAAACAGCGTCTGGACTTCGCCCTGGCCGAACTGGCCAAAGGTGTCGACAAGATGGACTTCACTGCCAACGAATCCTTGCTGGTCGATCGCAAGGATGCACCGTGGCTGAAGAACCAGGCCGAGCTCGATGACCTGTGGCGCAAGCGCGTGAAAGACGAAGTGCTGCGCCAGAAAATCGCCGGCAAGGATCCCAAGCAGATCCAGGAAACCTTGACCAAGCGTTACAAGAACCAGTTGGCGCGTCTGGATCAGACCCGTGCCGAAGATATCTTCCAGGCCTACATCAATACGTTCGCCCAGTCCTACGACCCGCATACCAACTACCTGTCGCCGGACAACGCGGAGAACTTCGACATCAACATGAGCCTGTCGCTCGAAGGCATCGGTGCGGTGCTGCAAAGCGACAACGACCAGGTCAAGATCGTGCGCTTGGTACCGGCTGGCCCCGCGGCCAAGACCAAGCAGGTGGCCCCGGCCGACAAGATCATCGGCGTAGCACAGGGCAACAAGGAAATGGTCGACGTGGTCGGCTGGCGCCTGGACGAAGTGGTCAAGCTGATCCGTGGCCCGAAAGGCTCGGTGGTGCGCCTGGAGATCATCCCGGCCAGCAACGCGCCTAACGACCAGACCAGCAAGATCGTTTCGATCACCCGCGAGGCGGTCAAGCTCGAGGAGCAGGCGGCGAAGAAGTCGGTGCTCAAGCTCAAGCAGGACGGTCGTGAGTACAAACTGGGCATCATCGAGATCCCAGCGTTCTACCTGGACTTCAAGGCCTACCGCGCAGGCGACCCCGAGTACAAGAGCACCACGCGCGACGTGAAGAAACTGCTCACCGAACTGCAGAAAGAGAAAGTCGACGGCGTGGTCATCGACCTGCGCAACAACGGCGGTGGCTCGTTGCAGGAAGCCACCGAGCTGACCAGCCTGTTCATCGAGAAAGGCCCGACCGTGCTGGTGCGTAACAGTGACGGCCGCGTCGATGTGCTCGAGGACGAGAACCCAGGTGCTTTCTACAAAGGCCCGCTGGCGCTGCTGGTCAACCGGCTGTCGGCCTCGGCCTCGGAGATTTTCGCCGGCGCCATGCAGGACTACCACCGTGCGCTGATCATCGGCGGCCAGACCTTCGGCAAAGGCACCGTACAGACCATCCAGCCGCTCAACCATGGCGAGCTCAAGCTGACCCTGGCCAAGTTCTACCGGGTTTCCGGGCAGAGCACCCAGCACCAGGGCGTGCTGCCGGACATCGACTACCCGTCGATCATCGACACCAAGGAAATTGGCGAGAGCGCCCTGCCCGAGGCTATGCCGTGGGACACCATCCGTCCGGTGGTCAGGCCTGCTGCCGACCCGTTCAAGCCGTTCCTGTCCCAGCTCAAGGCGCAGCATGAAGCACGCAGCGCCAAGGATGCGGAGTTCACCTATATCCGTGACCGCCTGGCGCTGACCCAGAAGCTGATGAACGAGAAAACCGTCAGCCTCAATGAGCAGACACGCCGTGCCCGCCACGACGAGATCGAGGGCAAGCAACTGGCGCTGGAGAACATCCGCCGCAAGGCCAAGGGTGAGGAACCGCTCAAGGAGCTGAAGAAAGAGGATGAAGACGCCCTGCCGGCCGAGGAGGAGAACACCAAGCCGGAAGATGACGCCTACCTGTCCGAAACCGGTCGCATCCTGCTCGACTACCTGAGCCTGAGCTCGGCGGTGGCCAAGCACTGAGTGATGCCTACTACCCCATGGCCGCAATGAAAAAGGGGGCCGAACATCTTCATGTTCGGCCCCCTTTTTCATTGCTCAACCCGACTACTGCAAATCCACATTCAGGCTGGGTGTGCCGAATGCCGCCAGGGAGGCATTTGAACCTTCGAAATAACCGCTCCAGAAACGCTGTAACTGCTCCATGGTCTTGCCTGAACGGTAACTGTGCTTGACGCCTTTGGTCACCAGTCCAGCACCCGCGACATAGACCCTTGCGCCTTGCAAGTCGGCGAACAGGTGCCGCTCGGCAACCCGCTTCAACTCAGCAGACGGGTCAAGATCGCGGATCCGGCTGTTGGCGTAGAAACTGCCGAAGTCACTGTTTTCCAGCATGTCTGACAGCAGCAGGATCACACGCTCCTCGGACGGCCGGGTCGCCAGGTCATGACCGATTTCACGCAGCGAGTGGAAAATCTCGCTGCGGGGGATATCTTCGGTCGCCTCACGCAAGGTCTGCACGAACACCTGACCAAATTTCTTTTGCATGAATGTCTGTTGCTGTGCAACACACTTGTCGAACGTACGCAGGGACTGCATGCCAACTTCGTCACGTACCTTTCCCGCCAGAGGCTTGTTCAGCTCACCGGCAAAACGCAGCTGCATGTATTGCCCTGGCACGAAAGCCGAGAAACTGTAGAGTCGCAACTTGTCGCCAGGGCCGACAAACCGATTGATCTGCGCCCAAGCCGCCTTCTGGATGCCTTCAGGCATTGGAATGGTCTGATCGATGATCACTGTCAGCTCACGACCGGATCCCTTCTGGCGAAACGAGTCGATCTTTGCGTAGCCGTAGCAATCAGGAACATCGTTGCGCTCAATTGCCTGCGCAATGGAAGGCAAGCAAAGCAGCAAGGCGCACAAGGTCTTGAAGTTCATTTACACGCCTTCGAAATCTTTCAGTAGTTTCTGTTCGGCGCGCAACGCGAGCACAGCGGCCACATCGTAGCCTTTACTCTGGCATACCATACGCAACTGTTCTTCGGTGTAGGCCGTCAGGTCCTTACTGCGCAGCGCATCGAGGGAAGTCCCTGCAGCTTCCGGCTGAGGCGCATGTTCAGCCGCCACCGAAGGTGCAGCTACAGCGACGACCGGAGCCTCACTGGCCACCGTCCGATGGGTGATGTTGTCCTCCTGCATACGCCGCACGTAGGCATTGAAATCGCGGTGTTGCGCACCGTTGATGGCAACAGCGACATCCGGGTCGGTAGTAGGTCGGCGCGACAGTTTCATCTGCAGCTTGCGCAACTTGTGATCGGCATGGGCGCTGATCTTGATGCGCTGGTTCTCCATCCAACGTTCCAGTTCCGCGGCGTTGTTGAAGGAATGGGAATACTCCCAGGCCTTCTTCGACTCGACGCCGGCAAAACCGAAGATCGAAGCGAGCCACACACTGACTGCCTGGATGGCGACATAGATCACCGAAAGCACCACGAAGGTGATCAGCGAGGCACTGCGGATCGCGTCCATCTTGTCTGTCAAAGTGCTGTCGCTTGCCTGCTGGTTGAGGCTGGCCGACTCATCGGGTAGCTCGAACGGGCTGGCGTTGCTCTCGAAACTCTGTTGAGCGAAAACATCGGGGTTGCCGACCATTTCGGTCTCAATGCTCTTGAGCTGATAGGCACGAATGCCGAACGCCGCACAGGCCATGATCACGACCACCAAAGCACAGCCAATTATCCAGCCACGCTTGGGAGTGACTGTATGGTTAGTGTTAAGGCGAGCAAGAATGCGATTGTAGTCCTTCGCATTTAGGTCGCTGTATGTGTCCTTGATACGTATGCCAGGCAGCTGCTTGAGGGCTTGACTGCCCCGATCAGGATCGCTTTCCCACCAGTGCCGGGCCTTGTTCACCAGACTATTGTGGTGAATGGCTCGGCCAGCAGCCTCGGCGAACCCAGCAGAGATGATCGACAGCAGGAAGGCGGCCATCCAGCCCAGGTAAGTCTGGTCATTGCTGGACAAGTTCTGGTTAATGAACGGTACTAGCACGTAGGCAAAACCCACGGCCTCGAACAGAATCAACAGGAAAATCAGCACCAACACCCATAGTGGACGCTCACGACGATCGCTTTCGCCTATAGCGTCCAAATACGCCTCGCACTTGTTGTAGTACTCGGCGTTCTTGTCGCCAACCTCCTGGTAGTAGTCGTAGTAGTCATTGCACAGCGTAGTTTCACTGAGCAGCCACTTGCGGTTGTCGGCCGTAGTGCTGGCCCGGGCCAGGCGCGCGACAGTGCCAATAAACGGCAGGCCGTGCCAGACACGCATTGCGAAGTAAGCAACCTGTTCCCAGTAGACCTTGATCAGGATGACGGTCAGCAATGCCGACAACACGCCGGCGCTGATCAGCTTGTTGGCCCACGCCAGGGCCATCAAGGCGTTGAAACTCATTTCTTGCATGTGGGTTCCTTGTCTCAGGTGCGAACCGGTACGAACCGGGCGGTATAGGTTTCACCATTGCGCAACGGATAGAACAACGCGCCGTCGGTGGCTTGCGCACTCCCCTTGCTGAACACGACGTCCATGCAAGAGACCGGTGCTTGCGGGTCTTTGAGGAATACCCTGTACAACACCCGGTCCTCGCCTTCATAAGTGTTGGCCACTGCATCGGCCTTGATCAGCGCCTTGCGATTGCCCTGGTTGTAGTCCGTAACCACCTGAATGAACGGCTGCCGATCTACGGCTGCGTCGACGCGTAGGATCGATACAGGAGAGATGGTGACCAGATGGCCGTTGACCGTCTGGGCCCAAACACGGTTGTTGTAACCAGGCAGGTAATCGGTAGTCGGGTGAGTGTCGAGCGATTGACCGCTGGCAAAATTGAACACCTTGCCACTTTCCCGCGGCTGGTCGGCCTCGCAGCTGCTGACCGGAATGCTGCTGGCATAGGCAGGGGAAATAATCGCGAAACCACCTGATTTCGGGGTGATGGTCTGTCCAAGCGTCCACTGGGTATCAGAGACGGCCTGACCTCCAAAATCGACCACAACGCCTTTATGTGGCGCAATCTTGGACGTGGCGGGTGCAGCGCTGGCAACGCTGGCAGACTTGCCCGCATCCTCTGTGCGGGGCTTCACGGCGGCAGCCCGCTTGGCAGCGGGTGGCGCGACATGGGCCTTGGCTACCGTGGCAGTGCCATGGGCAAGATACTTGGGGTTGTTCTGCTCGGCATTGATGCGTTTAACCAAGGTCGCAGTGTCGTTGACTTCGACGAACTCGACGCGGCGGTTCTTACCACGCTGCAGCGGGTCACTATTATCCGCCACCGGTCGGGAGGCACCGGCGCCCTGGAAATACATGCGCTGGGGTGCAATCCCCTGTTCGGCGAGGATGCTCGCTACTGCCCGGGCCCGTCGCTCGGATAGCTGTTGATTGAAGCTGGCACTGCCGCTGGCGTCGGTATGGCCAACTACCAGAATCGCGGTTTCTCGTTGCCCAGTGAAAGCGCTCGCCAGCTTACGCACCTGCCGTTCACCGTCGGCACTCAGTTGCGCACTACCCACCGCGAACATGCCCTGGTCCTGCACTTGGGCGACGAAGCCGGCCTCCTGTGGAGCCGCCTTGGGGTTACTCGCTGGCGTGTTGAGGGGTTCCACTTCAAGCGTGAGCTGTTCTTCCTCCGCCAGCTTGCGTAGACGATCGATACGGTCCTTGTAGGCCAGTGCGGCGCCGCAGCCGGCAGCGGCACCTACCAGTGCCCCACCAATAATCGCGCCATCCCCCTTGTTGGTCAGGGCGCCAGCAGCCGCACCTGCCAGGGCACCGACCGTACCGCCGACCAGGCAGTTGACCGTCCGGCTTTGGCGATGGGAGAACTCTTCGATGCTGGCACAGCCGCTCATCCCTAAAACAACGGACACAGCCAGGACGGTAGCTCGCAGGTGCGGCGGACGAGGGGAAAAGGATGAAAGCGACAAACCAGTCTCCTGAGTGATTCACGAGCTCGGGCCGACTGGCAGGCAAGTAGCCTGGTCACGTTCGTCCCTGAACGAAAAATGAAGTAACACATGAATATTCGGAGGATTGGATCACAGTAATCAATGGCATTTCAATATCACCCAATCAGATCAGCGCTCTGCATTGATAGCAGATTGACGCACCCTGTCATCAAACGGACATCGTCCTGTCGTGAAATGACAGAGTCTGGCGCGTCAACGCCTGACCTTAATCTTTTCAGGAACTTTTCATGACCGTCGCCGAACAGCTCAGTGCCTTGAGCGCCATCCTGGCTCATCGCAGTATTCACAGCCTGTTCCAGCCGATCATCAGCCCCAACGATGGACGCATTTTCGGTCACGAGGCCTTGAGCCGCGGCCCGTCCAACAGCCCGCTGCATTCGCCCCTTAACCTGTTCACCATCGCCCGCCAGGCAGGCCGCCTGACCGAGTTGGAAGCCACCTGCCGGGAAAGCGCCTGCCGCCGCTTCAGCGAGCAGAACCTTGAAGGCAAGTTGTTCCTGAACATCTCGCCGGAGTCACTGCTTGAACCGCACTACCCGTCCGGCCGTACCCTCAAGCTGCTGGAACAGCTGGGGCTGTCGCCCAGCCGGGTCGTGATCGAGTTGACCGAGCAAACGCCCACCGATGACTTCCAGCTGCTGTTCAATGCACTGCACCATTACCGCGACATGGGCTTTTCCATTGCCCTGGACGACCTCGGGGCCGGTTATTCGAGCCTGCGGTTGTGGTCGGAACTGCGCCCGGACTACGTCAAGATCGACCGCCATTTCATCGACGGTATCCACTGCGACCCGCTAAAGCGCGAATTCGTCGGTTCGATTCTGCAAATCGCCCGCGCCTCGAAGGCGCAGGTGATCGCCGAGGGTATAGAACTGGCCGAAGAGCTGGCGGTGTTGATGGAGATGGGGGTGGACCTGGTGCAGGGGTATCTGTTGGGGAGACCGCTGGAGTTTGGGATGAAGGACAACCTGCCGGTGCCCTTGCACACGCGCCCGAGCGAACGCCCCAGCGTGAGCCTGAATGCGACGGTTGGGCAGATGCTCGATGCGTTCCGCCGCCATGCCCACCTTGAAACACTGGCGGTGCTCGATGGGGATGGCAAACCCTGCGGCCAGATTCATCGCAGTGTGATGTCGGTACCGACGATAGCGCCAGTACCGATACCTCACGCCTCTTCGGGGTAAGCGTACTCGAACACCCGAACCACCTCCGAGGCATGCCAGGAGGCTGCCTCCATCCCATCTACCGGTCCGGAAAACCGCCCCAGGCGCTCGACGCATTCGAAGAACCCGGTACGCGGCAGTCGGCTGGCGCCCTGGCTGATCACCAGCGAGCTGCGCAGCGGCTGCTCGGCGCGAGCATCCAGCACGGCCAGGTACTCGAGCGCGGCGGTCAGTGTCTGCATGGCCGGGCTGGGCAATTGCAGGCGCTCGATCAGGGCGCGGTAGGTGAGCAAGTGGCGCTGTCGTCGGGCCAGGTCAAGCTCGCTCAGCAGGTGATCCCAATTCTGGCGGCTGATCCTGACCTGACTCATGATGGCTCGCTCCAGCCGGCCACCCCCAGATGCCAGGCCAGAGCGCGGCGAATCGCAGCGTCTGGCTGGCGCTCTCCCGACTCGATCATGGCCAGATACGCCGGACTGACGCCGACATTACGGGCCAACTGCTCAGGTGCCAGGCCCTTGGCCTGGCGCAACTGGGCAACCTCACTGAAATCCGGCAGCCTGGCGCTCGGTTTGTCGTCCTCGCTGGCTGCGACGCTGGCGACCGCTGGCGCCTGCCCGGCGGCCTTGAGCAGCGCCTGATACTGCTCCCATGGAACGACTGCGTACTCGGGCTGACCGTCCCGGCTGATAACCTGAATACCCATTACAACCCCCTCACGTAGGATTACGGCATGTAATCCGTAGGCATAATCCTTATGCCAATTATATTACCAAGCTTGGGAGTCTGTGCAGATCAGGTTGATTTCAGTGCTTATTCCGTTCTAGGCGCAGCGCTTGCGGGGTATCTGGCAAGCGTTCGAGCACCCTCAGGCGCTCGGGTGACTGGCTGTCACGCCAGGCCTTGAAGCGTGCCAGCTCATCGGCCACGGTCTTGAGCACCCAGCCCAGCACGGCGATGTCGTCGAGAAAACCCACGCCCAGCAGCCAGTCCGGAATGGCATCGATAGGGCTGACGAAGTACAGCAGCCCCGCCACCACCGTGACCAAAGCCCTGGGACTGATAGCGCGATACTCGCCGCGCCACCAGGCCAGGCACAGCGACTGCAAGAGTTTGACGTCCTCACGCAATTGCCCCAGGCGCGGCCCCTTCCGGGCCACGGCGAACAGCAGCGCAGGTAACCGGCCACGGCTGAGCAGGCGCTCGGCCAGGGGCAGGAAACGGGCGAAATTCCAAGGTGCGCTCATGGAGCCTCCAACAGCGAATGGGTTATCCACATTTATTGTGGATAACCTTGTGAACAGGGCGAAGTTTCCGACGTCAGGTGCCCATGAGGCAAGGGCGGCACTCAGATCGGGCGTTTTTTACACAGTCGTTTCAGATCCGCAAACGATTTGCGTCAGACGCATCCCACTTCGTTCCCTCGCCTTTGCTCGGACCGTTCACCCGGCACGAGGTTCGCCCCCACTCAAACGAAAACGCCCCGTCAGGACGGGGCGTTGTTCGTAGCGCGAAGGCTCTTACTTGGCAGGCTCTTCAGCCGGAGCTTCCGGAGCCTCGCCTTGCGGCTGGTTCTGGTCCTTGATGCCGAGCAGTTCGAGGTCGAACACCAGCACCGAGTTGGCCGGGATCAGCGGGCTCGGGCTCTGAGCGCCGTAAGCCAGCTCAGCCGGGATGAACAGCTTGTACTTCTCGCCGACGTGCATCAGCTGCAAGCCTTCGACCCAACCTGGGATCACGCCGCTGACCGGCAGATCGATGGGGCTGCCACGCTCGACGGAGCTGTCGAACACCTTGCCGTCGATCAGCTTGCCTTCGTAGTGGACAGTAACCACATCGGTCGGCTTGGGCTGCGGGCCATCGGCTTTCTTGACCACTTCGTACTGCAGGCCGGAAGCGGTGGTGATTACGCCTGGCTTCTTGCCGTTCTCTTCGAGGAATTTCTTGCCAGCGGAGGCAGCTTCTTCACTGGCCTTGGCCAGGCGCTCTTCGGCGCGCTTCTGCAGCGCGGTGAAGGCTTCTACCAGCTCTTCGTCCTTGATGCGCTGCTCTTTCTTGCCGACGGCGTCTTCGATGCCGAGGGCAACGGCTTTCGAATCAAGGTCTTCCATGCCTTCCTGAGCCAGGCTCTTGCCCATGTTCAGGCCGATACCGTAGGAGGCTTTTTGTGCCGGAGTCTTCAGCTCGGGCGTGCTGGCCTGCTGGTCGCAGCCAGCCAGTACCAGGCCTACCAGGGCAACCGCAGCCGCCAGACGATGCTGTTTCATGCTATTTCCTTGTTCATGCGCCATGAGGGCAATCAGGGTAAAGCCGCGAGCTTAGCAGGCGGCCATGACCAATGGCTACCGGCATAAGAGCGGGTTTGGCCTTGGAAGTTCAGTGATTAAAAACATCTTCATCATGGGGGTGCGGTAAATGGCCAGTATTGACCCGTTGCACCGGTTCTGCCGGATTTTTATGGCGATATGTTTCCAGGGATTCCGAGAGTGCTCGTCATCGGATCTGTAAGAGGGTTTGGTGCATCCGGATAACCGTAGGAGCGAGCGTTGCTCGCGATGCGCCGCCCCGGCGGCGCTCGATCTCAATGACGCTCAATACCTCCCGGCAAGCCTCAGGGATACTCACCCTCCCGATACTGCCCCGCCACCTCTCGCAACACCTCGCATACCCACTGCCCCGGCAGGCTCTGCGGCAAGGCGGCATTACGGCAGATGCCCACCGAGCCGCCCGGCTCGCGCACGCCCAGGTCGAGTTCGACCAGTTCGCCACGGCGCAGGTCAAGCAATACCGCATCGCGCGGTGCCACCCAGACCGCATCGCTACCCAGCAGATAACGCCGACTCAGCGCCAGCGACAGGGCTTCCAGGCGCTGGGCCGGCATCTGGATGCCGCATTGCACGAACAGGCTGTCGGCGTGCTGGCGGATGGTCGTGCCTGCCGGCGGCAACACCAAGGGATAACGCCCGACCTGCGAGCGCTCCAGCGGGGCTGTAGCCAATAGCGGATGGCCGGGCCGCACCACCAGGCTCATCGACTCGCTGTACAGATGCTCGAACGACAAGCCCTGGATCTGCGGGCTGTCGGTCATGCGTCCGACCACCAGTTCCAGCTCGCCCAGGTGCAATTGCCCCAGCAATTGCGCGCTGACCCCGGTAACCACGCTGATCACCAGCGCCTCGTGCCGCTGATGCAACCGGCACAGCACTTCGGGCATCAACAGCCCTTCGACCGTGGACAAGACGCCGATACGCACCTGCGAAGGTGCCCGCGCCTCACCGCGAAGGCTGCTAACCCCATCGCGCAACGCCTGCACGCTGGGGCCTGCGTAACGCATGAAGCGTGCGCCGGCCGGTGTCAGTTCGACGCCCTGGCGGCTACGTTCGAACAACCGCGTTTCAAGCAGGTCTTCGAGCTCCTTGAGGGTTTTGGAGATCGCCGGCTGACTGATGGCCAGAATGTCGGCAGCCCTAGCCAGGCTGCCTTGACGGGCAATCTCCAGGAAACACAGCAGGTGGCGGTACTTGATGCGGGTATCGAGGTTCATGCGGCAAGCTTACCGCATTGACGAACGTAGATAACCCGCGAACGCCCCAGCGCAGCCAGCAATCGACCGTCAGGCCACCGCCAACTCCACCGCCTCACCGTTCAAGCGTACCGGCCATACCCGCAACCGCTGGTCGTCGTCTTCCAGGCATCTACCGCTTTTCAAGCTGAAATGCTGCTTGTACAACGGTGCCGCCACCACCAACTCCCCCTGCAGGCTACCCACCAGTCCGCGGCCGATGATGTTGGCCCCGGAACGTGGGTCGCGGTTGTCCACAGCGTACAACGTCTGTGCCTGGCCTGGCAGATAGAACAGCGCCACCTGGGCTCCGTCGAACCACACCACAACGCCGGAATCGGCGACCAGGTCATTGGCCTGGCAGACCGTTTGCCAGTTCGGTTGCTTGGCGACAGCAGCATTGGACAGGTTCATCAGACAGCCTCCTCGGCGGTGGGGATCAGATGCAACGGTGCGGCAGGCCGGCGCTGATCGCGTTCACGAACGAAATGCACGTCCGGGTCGGGCCGCTGGTCGTTGACGAAGGTACGGAAGCGCTTGAGCTTTTCGGGGTCGTTCAGGGCGTTGGCCCATTCGCACTCATACTGGTCGACCACATGCTGCATCTGCGCCTCCAGCTCGGCGGCCAGCCCCAGGCTGTCGTCGAGAATCACCTGCTTGAGGTAGTCCAGGCCGCCTTCCAGACTTTCGCGCCACACCGAAGTGCGCTGCAACTTGTCGGCGGTCCGAATGTAGAACATCAGCACGCGGTCGATCAGGCGCACCAATGTCTCGTCGTCGAGGTCGGTGGCGAACAGCTCGGCATGGCGTGGTCGCATGCCGCCGTTGCCGCAGATGTATAGGTTCCAGCCCTTGTCGGTGGCGATCACGCCGATGTCCTTGCTCTGCGCTTCGGCGCATTCGCGGGTGCAGCCGGACACTGCGAACTTGAGCTTGTGCGGCGATCGCAGGCCTTTGTAGCGGTCTTCCAGGCGCAGCGCCATGCCCACACTGTCCTGCACGCCATACCGGCACCAGGTGCTGCCGACGCACGACTTCACCGTACGGGTCGACTTGCCGTAGGCATGGCCGGTCTCGAAGCCGGCGTCGATCAGCTCGCCCCAGATCAGCGGCAGTTCGTGCAACTGGGCACCGAACAGGTCGATACGCTGGCCGCCGGTGATCTTGGTGTAGAGGTCGTATTTCTTCGCCACCTGGCCAATCACGATCAGCTTGTCGGGGGTGATCTCGCCGCCCGGGATGCGCGGTACCACCGAGTAGGTGCCGTTCTTCTGCATGTTGGCCATGAAGGTGTCGTTGGTGTCCTGCAGCGGCACCAGGGCCGGGTCCATGATCGGCTGGTTCCAGCAGGAAGCGAGAATCGAGCCCACCGTCGGCTTGCAGATGTCGCAGCCGACATGGCCCTTGCCATGGCGTTCGAGCAACTCATTGAAGGTGCGGATACCTTCGACGCGGACCAGACCGTAAAGCTCCTGGCGGGTGTAGGCGAAGTGCTCGCACAGACGCTTGTCGACGGTGACGCCACGGGCAGTCAACTCATGCTCGAAGACCTGCTTGAGCAGGGCCGCGCAGCCGCCACAACCGGTCGCAGCCTTGGTGCAACCCTTGAGGGCAGCCAGGTCGCTACAGCCGCTGTCGATGGCTGCGCAGACCGCGCCCTTGCTGACATTGTGGCAGGAACAGATCGTCGCGCTGTCAGGCAAGGCGTCGGCCCCAAGCGCTGGGGCGCCGGCACTTTGCGGCAGGATCAAGCCCGCGGGGTCCGCTGGCAGGGCAATGCCGTTCTGGGCGTATTGCAACAGGGTGTCGTAGTAACTGTTGTCGCCAACCAGCACCGCGCCGAGCACGCGCTTGCCACTGGCATCGACCACCAGACGGCGGTAGGCGGCGGTGGCCTCGTCGATGAAGCGGTAGCTGCGCGACCCTGGGGTGGCGCCGTGGGCATCGCCGATGGAGCCGACATCGACCCCCAGCAGCTTGAGCTTGGTCGACATATCGGCACCGCCGAACTCGGCGGCCGCCTCACCGGTGAGCAGCGCCGCCAGATTACGGGCCATGCTGTAACCGGGGGCAACCAGACCGAAGATGCTGCCATTCCACGAAGCGCACTCGCCGATGGCGAAGATGCGCGGGTCGCTGGTGCGGCAGTGGCTGTCGATCACTACCCCACCGCGTGGGGCGATCTCGAGGCCACAGGCCCGCCCCAGGGCATCTTGCGGGCGGATACCAGCAGAAAATACGATCAGGTCGGTTTCCAGGTGTTCCCCACCATCGAAGTTCATCCGGTAGCGATAAGCCTCGCCGGCGCTGATCGACTGGGTGGCACGGGACAGGTGCACGCCCACGCCCAACGCTTCGATCCGTGCCTTGAGCGCAGCACCGCCCTCGCCGTCCAGTTGCACCGGCATCAACCGTGGGGCGAACTCGACAACATGGGCTTCCAGGCCCAGTGACTTGAGTGCATTGGCCGCTTCCAGGCCAAGCAGGCCGCCCCCCACCACCACGCCACGACGGGCACCGCTGGCGGCGGCTCGAATGGCGTCCAGGTCGTCGAGGGTGCGATAGACCAGTCGAGCATTGCCGCTGGAACCTTCGATCGGTGGCACGAAGGGATACGAGCCCGTGGCCAGGACCAGGTGGTCGTAGCCGTAACGGCCTTCGGCGGTGACCACTTCGCAGCGTTCGCGGTCGATCTGCAGCACCGCCTCGCCCAGATGCAGGTGCACACCGTTGTCGCCGTAGAACCCGTGTTCGCACAGGGCCAGGGTTTCGGCACAGCTGCCGCCGAAGTACTCGGACAGGTGCACACGGTCGTATGCACGCTGGCGCTCTTCGCCGAACACCCGCACCTCGAAGCGCGCCAGGGCGCCACGTTCGATCAGTTGCTCGACGCAGTGATGGCCGACCATGCCGTTGCCGACAATCACCACTCGCTCTCGTTGCCCGCCGTTCGCTGTTGCGTTCATAGCCGATCCTCGATCAAAAAAAAAGCGCCTGGAGCCGAAGCTCCAGGCGCCTTTGCCTGTACTCATCACGGTGGGCCCCTGATTGATCGCCGTTGATCAGTGGGGCATGTTGTGAAACGGATGTAGCAGGGAGTGTGCCAAATGCTGCTGGACCACTGCCGATGGGGTGACTGCGCTGGATTCATCGCCGTCAAGCCGGCGCCCACAGGTTCGGTGCGGTCTTCGCAGGCGCCGGCTTGCCGGCGATAAGGCATTGAAAACCGCACCACCGAAGTGCATCCCTCACCATCCCAGTGCAATCAATACACATCTCGCCGGTAGCGCTTGGCCTTGCTCAACGCTTCAACGTAAGCCTCCGCCGCCTCGTTGCTCATCTGGCCATGCACCGCCACGACCTCGCGCAGGGCGCCGTCCACATCCTTGGCCATACGCTGGGCATCGCCACACACATAGAAGTACGCCCCTGATTCAAGCCAGCGCCACACCTGCGCGCCTTGCTCACGCAGACGCTGTTGCACGTAGATCTTTTCGGCCTGGTCGCGGGAGAACGCGGTCTCCAGACGCAGATGCCCGGCTGCCACCCAGGCCAGCAGTTGCTCCTTGTAATAGAAATCACTGGCGGCGTACTGCTCGCCGAAGAACAGCCAGTTTTCGCCACAGGCACCGCGAGCCTCACGCTCTTCCAGAAACGCCCGGAACGGTGCGATGCCGGTACCGGGGCCGACCATGATCACAGGCGCGTTGTCGTCCTCCGGCAGGCGAAAGTGCTTCGATACCTGCGGGAAAATCGCCACCTTCAAGGTGTCCGCGCGGTCGGCGAGAAAAGCCGAGCAAACGCCCTTGCGCTGACCATAGCGTACGGTCGAGACGGTCAGGTGCACCTGATCGGGGTGAGCGGACGGGCTCGAGCTGATCGAATACAGGCGCGGTTGCAGTGGTTTGAGCAACTCAAGCCAGCTGGCCAGCGGTAAGTCCTGAGGATACTCGCGCAGCACATCGGCCAACTGCCGGCCCCACAGCCACTCCTGCAATTCGGCCTTGTGCTCCGGTTGCAACAGACGCTGCAAGGCCGGCTGGTGGCGACCGAATACCTGCAACTGCTGCGGCGTGACCCGCGCGATCTCCAGGTGCTGCGCCAGGGCCTCAACCAAGGGCATGGCTGGCTTCCCGTTGAGTTCGACCAACGCCTGGCCATCGAGGTGCATCAACGCCAAGAGCTCTTCGACCAATGCCGGGCAGTTGCGTGGCCACACCCCAAGGGCATCACCGGCCTCATAGGTGAAGCCACTGCCAGCGAGGTCGAATACCAGCTGACGGGTTTCCTTGCTGGCTCCTGGGGCATTGAGCACGCGGTTTTCGAGTAGGGTCGCCGACCATGGTCGTTGCTTGCTGTAGAGCGGCGCCGGCAGGGCTTCCCTGGCTGGTTCGAGCGTGGTGGCAGGCCCGAGCTCGGGCAGCAGGGCTTGGAGCCAGTTGGCGAAGGTTTCGTCGAAATCCGGCTCGCAGTCGACACGCGGCAACAGGCGTCGGCCGCCCAGCTCGGCAAGGCGCTGATCGAGCTTGCGGCCAAACCCGCAGAACTGGTCGTAGCTCGAGTCTCCAAGGGCCAGCACGGCATAGGGCAGATCGGCGCAATGCCCCCCCTCTTCGCCTTGCAACGCATTCCAGAACGCAGTACCGGTATCGGGCGCATCACCGTCGCCGAACGTGCTGGCAATCAGCACAACGCTCGCAGCGCCCTGCAACTGCCGTGGGGTGACCGCCTCCATGCAGTTCAACTGCACCGCCAGGCCGGCGCTGCGCAAGTGCCCAGCGCAACGCTCGGCCAGGGCTTCACCATTGCCGGTCTGCGATGCCCACAGCACTTGGTGCCGGGGGACATCGACCTGCGCAGGCGCCGACTGGGCGTAAAGCCCCGCCAGCAGCCCATCGACGAACAGACGTTGGGCCGCCGCCAGCGGCGCGTTGGCTGGCAGGCACGGCACCCCTTCAATGCGCGCCTGGTCCAGGCCGAGCAGGAAACCTTGCAAGTAGTGGCGCTCATCGTCGGCCAGAACCGGGGCAGGCAGCGCATCCAGGCCAAGCAGACGGGACAGCGTGGCGGTCGGCATGGTGGCGGGCTCCGAAGTGCGGGTGGCGGCGCCCAGGTCGAGGGCGTCGATGCGTTCACCGGCGACCCGCTCCAGGGCCACCGCGCAATGCTTGAAGGCCGGCTGCAGCGACAGGGGGTCGACCGCATCACAGGTCACGGCATTGATTGCCAAGTGCTCGCCGAACACATCGTTCCAGTGGAATGGCGCGAAACAATTGCCAGGCATGACCCGGTCACTGACCCGTGCGGGCAACACGGCCTGGCCACGGCGCGAGCGGATCGCCACTGGGTCCTTGTCGCGAATGCCCAGGCGCTCGGCATCTTCCGGATGCAGCTCGACGAAGGGGCCGGGCTCCAGCTTGTTCAGCGCCGGCACCTTGCCGGTCTTGGTCAGCGTGTGCCACTGGTGCTGCACGCGCCCGGTGTTGAGCACCAGGGGATAATCGGCATCCGGCAGCTCTGGTGCCGGCAGCCACGGCCTGGCGAAGAAACGCGCCTTGCCGCTGGGGGTAGGAAAAGCCAGTGCGGGGCGCAGGCCTTCGGCGTCGCTCACCAGGTGCTGGCTGCGACCGTCATTGAGGTAGCGCACTGGGCTGCGATCGCCCTCGTCGCCTGGCGCGCAGGGCCACTGGCGGGGGCTATGGCGCAGTTCGGGGTAGCCGATACCCCGCAGGTCGTAGCCTGTGGTGGGGTTCCAGAACTGGCGGATCTCCTCGTATACCGACTCGGCGTCGCGGTAGTCGAAGGCATGGGCATACCCCATGGCGCAGGCCACCCGGGCGATGAGTTGCCAGTCGGGCAAGCTCTGCCCCGGCGGCTCGACAGCGCGAGGCATGAGGGTAAGGTTGCGCTCGCTGTTGATCATCACACCCTCGCCTTCGGCCCAGAGCGCGGCAGGCAGGAGAATGTCGGCGTAGCGGTTGGTCTCGGTGTCGAGAAAGGCATCCTGGCTGATGACCAGTTCAGCCTGGCGCAGGCCCTCGATGACTTGCTGGCGATTGGCGACACTGGCCACGGGGTTACTGCAGATGATCCAGCAGGCTTTCACCTCGCCAGCCTTCATCTGCTCGAACAATGCCACCGTGCCCTCTGCACCTTCGCTGCGCAGGCTGCCTGGGGCCAGGCCCCACTGGTGCTCGACAAAGGCCCGATCCGCGTCCACCAGTGCCGAGCGCTGCCCCGGCAGGCCCGGCCCCATGTAGCCCATCTCGCGGCCCCCCATGGCATTGGGCTGCCCGGTCAAGGAGAACGGCCCGCTGCCTGGACGACAGATGGCGCCAGTGGCCAGGTGCAGATTGCACAGGGCATTGCTGTGCCAGGTGCCGTGGACACTCTGGTTCAGGCCCATGGTCCAGCAACTCATCCATTCCCCGGCCGAGCCGATCCACTCGGCGGCCTGACGAATATCGGCTTGCGCCAATCCGGTGATGGCGGCAACGCGCTCGGGGCTGTAGTCCTCGAGGAAATCGGGCATTTCGTCCCAACCCTCGGTATGGCGGGCGATGAAATCCGGGTCGGTATGACCATTGCGGTGCAGCAGATGCAGCAGGCCATTGAGCAGCGCCATGTCGCTGCCGGGACGCACTTGCAGGAACAGGTCGGCCTTGTCGGCAGTGGCCGTGCGGCGTGGGTCGACCACGATCAGCTTGGCCCCGGCCTTGACGCGGTCAAGCAGGCGCAGGAACAGAATCGGGTGGCAGTCGGCCATGTTCGCGCCGATCACCAGGAACACTTCGGCATGCTCGAAATCCTGGTAACTGCCGGGCGGGCCATCGGCGCCGAGCGAAAGCTTGTAGCCGCTGCCGGCGCTGGCCATGCACAGGCGCGAGTTTGATTCGATATGGCGGGTGCGGATGAAACCCTTGGCCAATTTATTGGCCAGGTACTGGGCTTCCAGCGACATTTGCCCAGAGACGTACAGTGCCACGGCATCGGCGCCGTGCTGGTCGATGATGCCACGCAAACGCCCGGCTGCTTGTTCGATGGCGAGGTCCAGAGGGGTGCGGGCTGGCTCCTGGTTGCGCTGCTGGCGCACGAAGGCCTCCTCCATACGCCCGGCAGCGTTCAGCGGCACATGGGCGGTGAGGCCCTTGGTGCACAGACGACCGAAATTGCTGGGGTGCAGCTTGTCGCCACTGACCTTGCCGACCTTGCCATTGGCCACGCTCAACACAATGCCGCAGCCGACGCCGCAATACGGGCAGACACTGCGTACTTCGCTGCGGGTCATGGGTAGTCTCCTGTAGGCAGAAACGAAAAAGGCGCCGGCTGCCCCGAGCTTGCTTGGCAAGCGGGGGGCAACACGGCGCCTTTGTCGTGGAATGTCGGGGGGCATCGACGTTGATGGCCCTCTAGGCAGTGGCTGAGCAAGTTTTGGGCCAGCTGGACCGGCACCATCGCCGGCAAGCCGGCGCCTGCCGGTATCGGCCAGGCAGCGCACCACGCGGTGGCGTGATCAAGCCCCGCAGCGCTATGCTGGGGCACTTTTCATCAAGAGCCGCTTCCTGTCCCATGTCCAAGGTGATCCTCAAGACGCCCGCCCAACTCGACCTGATGCGCAACGCAGGCCAACTGTTGGCGCAGGTGTTCGCCGACCTCGACTGTTTTATTCGCCCCGGCATTACCACGATGCAGATCAACGACCGTGCCGAGGCCTTCATCACCCAGACCCTCAAGGCACGCCCGGCCAGCAAAGGCCAGTACGGCTTCCCCTACTCGCTCAACACCTCGGTGGACCATGTGGTGTGTCATGGCATGCCCAAGGCGGAGGAGGTGCTCCAGGAAGGCTCGATCATTAATGTCGATATCACCCTCGAACAGGGTGGCTACATCGCTGATTCATCGAAGATGTACAGCATCGGGGCCATAAGCGACGAGGCCCGCCGCCTGGTCGACACCACCTATGAGGCATTGTGGAAAGGCATCGGGCAGGTACGCCCCGGGGCCACCCTGGGCGATGTCGGTCACGCCATCCAGGCCCACGCCGAGGCGGCGGGCTACAGCGTGGTGCGCGAGTATTGCGGGCATGGTATCGGCAAGCAGATGCATGAGGCGCCCGAAGTGCTGCACTACGGCCAACGCGGCATGGGCATGAAGTTGCAACCGGGGATGGTGTTCACCATCGAGCCGATGATCAACCAGGGCGGGCGGGGAACACGAACGCTGCGCGATGGCTGGACAGTGATTACCCGCGACCACACGCTGTCGGCGCAGTGGGAGCATACCGTGGCGGTGACTGAAAACGGCGTCGAGGTACTGACGCTACGGGAGGAAGAGCGCAATCGTTGAGACTGGCGAGGTGGCGATGCCGTCCAATAGGGGCAAATCGGCGGCGACACCTTCCGCCACGCCGATTCAGCCGGCGCAGAAACAAAAAAAGCGACCCTAAGGTCGCTTTCTTTGTGGCTTCCGGGTGTTCAGTGGGCCCTGGAAGCTGGAATATGGCGCAGCGGACGGGACTCGAACCCGCGACCCCCGGCGTGACAGGCCGGTATTCTAACCGACTGAACTACCGCTGCGCTATACATCGAGTGGTGGGTGATGACGGGATCGAACCGCCGACCCTCTGCTTGTAAGGCAGATGCTCTCCCGGCTGAGCTAATCACCCTTTCGTCTCGGTGTGGCGCGCATTCTACGGATGACCTCCCACCCTGGCAAGCACTTTTTTCGACTTTTTTAAAAAAAATTTTCAGGCCTTTCAAAGACCTAGCAGCAGCTGGCTTTTCCTTCTCTCTATATAGCTACTGGCCCTATGACAGGGTTGGCCTGGGACCACCCCTCGGAGAATAATGCCCGCCTTATGCACTAAGGAGAGATTCCCCCTCATGTGGTTCAAGAACCTGCTGACCTACCGCTTGACCCAGGATGTCCCGTTCGAGCCCGAAGCGCTGGAAGCTGCCCTGGCCAGCAAGCCGGCCCGCCCCTGCGCCAGCCAGGAGCTGACCACCTATGGTTTCGTCGCGCCGTTCGGCAAGGGCGAGGATGCCCCGCTGGTGCACGTCAGCGGCGAATTCCTGCTGATTGCCGCGCGCAAGGAAGAGCGCATCCTGCCTAGCAGCGTGGTCAACGATGCGGTGAAGGAAAAGGTCGAAGAGATCGAGACCGAGCAAATGCGCAAGGTCTATAAAAAGGAGCGCGACCAGATCAAGGACGACATCATCCAGGCGTTCCTGCCACGCGCGTTCATCCGTCGCTCGATGATCTTCGCCGCCATCGCCCCGCGCCTGGGCATGATTCTGGTCAACTCGGCCAGTGCCAAGCGCGCCGAAGACCTGTTGTCGACCCTGCGTGAAGTCATGGGCTCGCTGCCGGTTCGCCCGGCGACCGTGAAGATCGCGCCGACCGCGACGATGACCGACTGGGTCAAGTCGCAACAGGCGGCCGAAGGCTTCTATGTGCTGGACGAGTGCGAGCTGCGCGACACCGCCGAAGACGGTGGCATCGTGCGCTGCAAGCGTCAGGACCTGACCGGTGAGGAAATCCAGCTGCACCTGAGCACCGGCAAGGTGGTTACCCAACTGGCCCTGGCCTGGCAGGACAAATTGTCGTTCGTGCTCGACGACAAGATGGTGATCAAGCGCCTGAAGTTCGAGGAGTTGCTGCAAGAGCAGGCCGAACAGGACGGTGGCGACGAAGCCCAGCAACAGTTCGATGCCAGCTTCACGTTGATGATGATGACCTTCACCGAGTTCTTGCCGGCGCTGTTCGAGGCACTGGGTGGCGAGGAGATCCCACAAGGGGTCTGAGTCGCATCGACTGGCGGTGCTGGCCGGGAATTCAGTCTGGGTCAGTAGCGGCCCTATCGCCGGCAAGCCGGCGATAGGGCCTGCAAAAAACAGCGTTTAACAGAACAAGGACCTGCCCATGCGTGCACTCGCCGCCCTCAGCCGCTTCGTCGGCAACACCTTCGCCCTGTGGGTACTGGTGTTCGCCTGCCTGGCCTTCCTGCAACCACAATGGTTCATCGCGCTGAAAGTGGCCATCGTGCCGCTCCTGGGTGTGGTGATGTTCGGCATGGGCCTTACGCTCAAGCTCGACGACTTCGCCGCCCTCGCTCGCCAGCCGTGGCGCGTTGCCCTCGGGGTGGTGGCGCATTTCGTGATCATGCCAGGCATGGCCTGGTTGCTTTGCCAGCTATTCCACCTGCCCGCCGAAATCGCGGTGGGTGTGATCCTGGTTGGCTGCTGCCCCAGTGGCACGGCTTCGAACGTGATGGTGTGGCTGTCCAAGGGCGACCTTGCCTTGGCGGTGGCGATCGCAGCGGTAACCACCCTGCTCGCGCCACTGCTCACCCCGGCGCTGATCTGGTTCTTGGCTTCGGCCTGGTTGCCAGTGTCCTTCATGGACATGTTCTGGTCGATTCTGCAGCTGGTGATGCTGCCGATCGTGCTCGGCGTGCTGGCCCAGCGCCTGCTCGGTGCGCGGGTCCAAGTGGCGGTACAGGTACTGCCGCTGGTGTCGGTGATCAGCATCGTGATGATCGTCTGCGCCGTGGTGGCAGCCAGCCAGGCGAAGATTGCCGAGTCCGGCCTGCTGATCATGGCGGTGGTGGTACTGCACAACAGCTTCGGCTACCTGCTGGGTTACCTCACCGGCAAGCTGTGCAAACTGCCACTGGCCCAGCGCAAGTCGCTGGCGCTGGAGGTGGGCATGCAGAACTCGGGGCTTGGCGCGGCGTTGGCTGCGGCGCACTTCTCCCCGCTGGCGGCAGTGCCGAGTGCGTTGTTCAGCGTTTGGCACAATATTTCCGGGGCGTTGCTGTCCACCTGGTTCCGCCGCCTGGAAGCGCCGAAGCCTGCGGTTGGAGACATTGAACCGGCCGGGAATTGACAGCGTGCCTGTGCCGACCTCTTCGCGGGTAACCCCGTTCACACAGGTTGTCTGCTGCAGTCGGACAGGGGGCGATCACGTCGGCACAGGCTTGCCCGGAACCGCGCAAATGTGCACTATAGTGCCCACTGTGAGGACGGCCTCACGACGCACCGCGTGACCATTCCGGGGACGGCCCCATCTTTCAAACGATGGAGACACACTCATGTCCTGGATCATTCTGTTCTTCGCCGGCTTGTTCGAAGTCGGCTGGGCGGTCGGCCTCAAGTACACCGACGGCTTCAGCAAACCCTTGCCCACCGTGCTCACCGTCGCGGCCATGGCCATCAGCCTCGGTCTGCTGGGGCTTGCGATGAAGGAACTGCCCCTGGGCACCGCCTACGCCATCTGGACCGGTGTCGGCGCAGTCGGCACGGTGATCGCTGGCATCATCCTGTTCGGCGAATCCATGGCTCTGGTGCGACTGGCCAGCGTGGCATTGATCGTCACTGGCCTGGTCGGCCTGAAGGTCAGCGCCAGCTGACCTTCCCCCTGCATCTCAGCGAACCTCCCCTCGCAAGCGACTGACCTGCTCACGCAGGGCTTCCGGCTGCGCCGCCTCCACCGGGATGGCGGCGCCAGCCACGATGGTCACGCGTGACCACAGGCGCTTGAAGAAGCCCTTGGCCGGATCACGGCTGAAGAAGCTGCCCCACAACCCTTGCAGTGCCAGGGGAATCACCGGCACCGGGGTTTCATCGAGAATACGGCTGACGCCACCTTTGAATACGTCGATCTCCCCGTCACCGGTCAGCTTGCCCTCGGGGAAGATGCACACTACCTCGCCCGCCTTCAGGTACTCGGCAATGCGGGCAAAGGCACGCTCGTAGATCACCTCGTCCTCGCCGCGCCCGGCAATGGGAATGGCGCCTGCGGTGCGGAACACGAAGTTGAGCACCGGTAGGTTGTAGATCTTGTAGTACATGACGAACCGTATTGGCCGGCGAATGGCCCCACCCAGCAGCAAGGCGTCGACGAACGAGACATGGTTGCACACCAACAGCGCCGCGCCCTCGTCAGGAATACGCTCAAGGTCACGGTGCTCCACCCGGTACATGGAATGGCTGAGCAACCAGATCAGGAAGCGCATGGTGAATTCCGGCACGATGCGGAAGATGTAAGCGTTCACCAGGACATTGAGCAACGACACCACCAGGAACAGCTGCGGGATGGTCAGCTCCGCCAGCCCCAGCAGGAGGATGGTGAGAATCGCCGAAACCACCATGAACAAGGCGTTGAGGATGTTGTTGGCGGCGATGACCCGAGCGCGCTGGTCTTCGGCCGTGCGGGCCTGGATCAATGCGTACAGCGGCACGATGTAGAAACCACCAAACACACCAAGCCCGACGATCGACAGCATGATCCACCAGGCTTGGCTCATGCCCAGCAAGGTCAACCAGTCGTGGGGGGGGGCTGCGGCTGGTACATCCCCTGAATGCCAACACCAGAGCAGGCCGAACAGGGTCAGGCCGAACGAGCCGAACGGCACCAGACCGATCTCCACCTTGCGCCCACTGAGGCGCTCGCACAGCAGTGAACCCAGGGCGATGCCCACCGAGAACAAGGTCAGCACCAGGGTCACGACCGTGCCGTCTCCGTGCAGCCAGTCTTTGGCGTAGGCCGGAATCTGGGTCAGGTAGATGGCGCCGACGAACCAGAACCAGGAGTTGCCGACGATCGAGCGCGATACCGCCGGCGTCTGCCCCAGGCCCAGGCGCAGGATCGCCCAGGACTGCTTGAAGATGTTCCAGTCCAGCGGCATCTGCGGGGAGGCGGCAGCGGCGCGCGGAATCCAGCGGCTGGCCAGGTAACCCAACACCGCGGTACCGACCACGCCGCCCGCCACCACCGCGGCATAGCTGTCGGTCGACATCATCACCCCAGCGCCGATGGTGCCGGCGAGGATCGCCAGGAATGTGCCCATCTCCACCAGCCCGTTACCGCCCACCAGCTCTTCTTCACGCAGGGCCTGGGGCAGGATCGAATACTTTACCGGGCCGAACAGCGCCGAGTGGGTCCCCATGCCGAACAACGCCACCAACATCAGCACCAGGTGATCGGTGACGAAGCCGACCGCACCGATCGCCATGATGCCGATCTCGGCCAGCTTGATCGCGCGGATCAACGCGTCCTTGGCGAATTTCTCGCCAAACTGACCGCCCAGTGCCGAGAACAGGAAGAACGGCAGGATGAACAGCAACGCGCACAGGTTGACCCAGATCGAGCGGTCGTCGTCCCCGAGGCTGAGCTTGAACAGGATCGCCAGGATCAATGACTGCTTGAACAGGTTGTCGTTGAAAGCACCCAGCAACTGGGTGACGAAAAACGGCAGGAAGCGCCGTTTGCCGAGCAAGGTGAATTGCGAGGGGTGACTCATCGTCCATGTTCCTGAAGTGCTTTTGTCATTGGAGGCACGTTCAACGCGGCAGGCCACAAATCTGCACGGGAAAGCCTCGGGTTGGCAAGCCAGGCCGTGAATTTGGGCGCTTCATCACAGAATGATGGCCATGTGACAGCAAATTTAATGCATTCCTGGTTCAGATTTTGATACATATGACGATAATTCATATAGATGACTACATCTCGTAGCGGGAATGGACCTCCGGTCTCCTCCAACACATAAGAAAAGGAGCGCAGCAGTTTATGTTTATCGGGTTCGGCGACCTGAAGATCGCCAGTAAACTCTTCCTTGGTTTTGGCCTGGTGCTGTGCCTGACCCTTGCCCAGTCATTGATCAGCTGGAACGGACTCGGCAGCCTGGTGCGCCGCAGCGAGGTGGTCAACGATGTCTCACGCCTGAACGATGTGCTCGGCGACTTGCGCGAGGCCCGCCTGCGCCATGCCATGGCCAATGGCGAGGAAAGCCAGGCCAAGGCGTTGCAGGCCGCGCTGGAGGCTTTCCAGGCGCCGATGGCGAAATTGCGGGCCGTCCTGGTCAAGAGCGACAATCTCTCGCGGCTGCACGATGCCGAGCAAACCTTGCAGGCCTATGCGCACAACCAGTCGCTGAGCTTCCAGTCCTATCAGAAGATGCGCGAAGCGCAGAAGGAAATGGGCGCGCTGGCCACCCGCTCATTCGCCAGCATCGAAGAAATCCGCCAGCAGGTGCGTGCGCTGCCGGATGCCGAACAGCGTTTCGAGCGCAGCGAAGCGATCAACCAGATCCGCGAAAACCTGATCCTGCTGCGCTACCACGTGCGTGGCTATACCGGTAACACCAATGCCGACACCGAACAGTTGATGAACGCGCAGATCGCTACCACCGTGAATGATCTGCCAGGGCTGGTGGCGAAGTTCAACGGCAGCTTTGGCCCGCAGTTCGAACAGTTGAACGGCCAGGTACATGCCTACGCCGCGGCCGTGGAAGCCTTCCGGGGCGAGGTAAGCAAACTGGTGGACTACCGCAACGCCATGGGCCAGAACGTCGAAACCCTGAACAGCGTGATTGGCCAACTGCTCGATGCCCAGGCGGCGTCGGTGAGAGACGACAGCCAGTTCGCCAGGACCTTGCAGTTGGTCACCACCGCCCTCGCCCTGCTGTTGGGTGCTTTGGCGGCGGTCATCATCGCCCGTCAGATCAGCCAGCCGCTGCAGCGTGTGCTGCGCGCCATGGAGCAAGTGGCTGCGGGCGATCTCAGCGAGCAACCGGCCAGCCAGCGCCGCGATGAACTGGGCCAGTTGCAGAACAGCCTGAAGACCATGACCGGGAACCTGCGCCAACTCATTGCCCGTGTTCGTGACGGCATCTCGCAGATCGCCAGTTCCACCGAGCAATTGTCGGCCATTACCGAGCAAACCAGCGCTGGCGCCACTCACCAGAAAGTGGAAACGGACCAGGTGGCCACCGCCATGCAGGAAATGGCAGCCACTGTTCATGAAGTGGCGCGCAATGCCGGTGAAGCCTCGCAAGCCGCCAGCGCCACCGACCAGGAAGCCCGTGAGGGCGACCACGTAGTGAGCCGCGCGGTTGTGCAGATAGATCGCCTGGCCAGCCAAGTGGCGGCCACCGGTGAAGCCATGGATGCGCTGCGCAGCGAAAGCCAGCGCATCGGCAAGGTGATGGACGTGATCAAGGCGGTGGCCGAGCAGACCAACCTGCTGGCGCTCAACGCCGCCATCGAGGCCGCCCGCGCTGGTGAAGCTGGCCGTGGCTTCGCGGTTGTGGCGGATGAAGTGCGCAGCCTGGCCCAGCGCACCCAGGCGTCCACCGAAGAGATCGAATCGGCGATCGGCAGCCTGGAGCAAGGCACTCGCTCGGTCAGTGAGCTGATGCAAGAGAGCCAGAGCTTGACCGCGAGCAGCGTTGCACTGGTGCGCGAAGCAGGTCTGGCGCTGGAAGGGATCACCCAGCGGGTTTCCGGAATCCAGTCGATGAACCAGCAGATTGCTGCGGCATCGGAGCAGCAGAGCGCAGTGGCTGAAGAAATCAGCCGTAGCGTGGTGACGGTAAGGGACATTTCAGAGCAAACGGCAGAAGCGAGTCAGCAGACATCGGCATCCAGTGTCGAGTTGGCGCGGTTGGGCGGGCAATTGCAGGAGATGATCAGCCGGTTCCGGCTGTGATGCGGGTGTAAGGCTTCTGGCCTCTTCGCGGGTGAACCCGCGAAGGCCAGTACAGCCCACCGGTCACGCAAACCCGAACAGCGATCGAGCGGTATCCACCAACAACGCCCGACGCAACTCGGTCGAACAACCCAGCGCCTCGAACTGCTCTATCACCGTGGTAAAGCTCACCGCCGACTCATGCTGGGTATGCGGCCAGTCACTGCCCCACATCAGACGCTCGGCGCCATAGTGCGCTTCAAGCGCAACCAGCGCCCGGCGGGCGAACGCCAGGTTCTGCTCGGGCGAACCTTCCAGTCGATAGACACCGGACACTTTCACCCAGACCTTGCCTTTGCCGCCCAGGGTCAGCATCTCGGCGAAACCTGGCTGGCCCAAACCGCCACGGGCATCGGGCCGACCAAAGTGATCGATGACGATATCCAGGCCATAGGGCTCCAAGGCGCGGACCAGCCTGGGCAGGTCCGCCACAGGCCGGTGTAGCTCCAGATGCCAGCCCTGCTCGCCAATGCGTTCCAGCATCGGGCGCCATTGCGCATCCGTCAGGTCTGGCAGAGCCTGGCCCATCAGGTTCAGGCGAACACCCCTCACGCCCTGGCGAGTCATGTCATCGAGCGTCTGGCGCTCGACGTCCCGGTCAAGCATCACCACGCCTCGCAATTGCCCCGGGACGGTCTGCAGGGCGCTCAGCAGGTAGCGGTTGTCGGTGCCCAGGAAGCTGGGCTGGACCAGCACACCATGGCTGAAACCATGGTGCTGAAGCTGGCTCAGGTAATCGCCCAGGGGGGCGTCATAACTGGGCGCATAACGCCGCTCGCTGGCCAGGTTCAGCCCACGGCTGAACACGTGGGCATGGCTGTCGATGGCGGTCAGGGTTGGAGCGGGAACGTCGGGCATGGCTCTCATCGAAACGGGTTGATCGAAATTACTTGGTCACAGCGCCAGACAGCGCCGGTGCCGGTTCGGCTTCGAGGGTGCGGCCACGGGTTTCCGGCAGGCACAGCGCGGCGATCACGGCAACGCCATAGGCGATGCCCGCATCGATACCGATGGCCGACCCCAAGGACATGGACTCGCTCATGTGGCCGACCAGGAACGGGAACACCGCCGACAGCACACGCCCGAAGTTGTAGCAGAAGCCCACCCCGGCACCGCGCACATCAGCTGGGTACAGCTCGTTGAAGAACGACCCCAGACTGGCCGGAATACCCGCTGCGAAGAAGCCCAGCGGGAAACCGAGGAACAGCATCTGGGTATTGGTCAGCGGGAAGAACACATAGGCCTGCACGGTCAGTACGCAGCACAGCGCGAACAGCAGGATGTTCTTGCGACGGCCAATACGGTCGATCAACTGGCCACTCACGACGCAGCCACACCAGAAGGCGAAGATGATCACGGCCAGGTAGCCGCCGGAGTTCAGCACCGAGAGGTTGCGCTCGGTCTTCAGGAAGGTCGGCAGCCATGTCATGACGGCGTGGTAACCACCATGGGCACCCAGGCCCAGCAGGCCACCCAACAGCGTCACGCGCAGCAGTTCCGGGCGGAAGATACCGGCCATGGACGTGAAGAAGCTGCCGGGGATGGCCTTCTCTTTCTGCAAGCGCTGGAAACTGTCCGGCTCTTGCACGTTGCGGCGCACCCAAATGATCAGCAGCGACGGCAGCAACCCGACGAAGAACATCACCCGCCAGGCGAATTCCTGCGGCACCAGCGAATAGATCAGCGCGAACAGCGCCACCGCCAGCCCCCAGCCCACGGCCCAGGCGCTTTGCACGGTGCCCATGACCTTGCCGCGGTATTTCGGGTTGATGGTCTCGGCCATCAGCACCGCGCCGGCAGCCCACTCACCGCCAATGCCAAAGCCTTGCATGGCCTTGACGAACAGCAGCGGGTAGAAGCCGGTAACGAAGGCCGAGAGGAAGGTGAAGAAGGAGAACCAGAGGATCATCCACTGCAGGGTACGCACGCGGCCATAGCGGTCCGACAGGGTACCGCCCAGCCAACCACCGATTGCCGAAGTGACCAGGGTCAGGCCGCTGATCAGGCCGGCATCGCCCTTGGTCAGGGAAAACGCGGCGATCAGGGCGGGAATCGCCAGGCCGAACATCTGCACTTCCAGCGCATCGAGCGACCAGCCACCGAAACAGGCCCAGAACGTCTTGCGTTCCCGTGAAGTGATCTGGCGATACCAGCTGAACATGATTGTTATCCTTCTAGTCGTGTGTGTGACGGTCGGGCGCGCCGAAGCGCTTGGCACGCGTCGACCGGGCAGGCGAAGCCACTGCGCCCTGACGCCAGGGCACAGACGGGTAACGGGATGAAACCGGCTTAGCGAATGTCGATGCGGTAGCGGAAGTGCTGCGCATGGCCGCGTGAACGGCGCCACTCCAGAGGTTTGCCGGCGTAATCACGGGCCAGGCGCTCGATCACCACTACCGGGCTGTCGACCGGCAGTTGCAGCACGCGCGCATGCACCGCATCGACCGCTTCGGCGGTCAGGGTCTCTTCAGCGGAGGCGACGACCTGGCCGCATAGCGCTTCATAGATGGGGTAAAGCAGCGGGCCCTTCTGGTTGAGGTCGACCTCCAGCAAGGGCTGGAAGGTCTGGCGCGGCAACCAGATTTCTTCGGCCAGCACCGGCTGGGCCCCCAGCAGACGGGTACGGATGATACGGATGACTTCGGCCTCGGTCGGCAGTCCAAGCGCTTGGGCCACAGCGGAAGGCGCCAGGACCGGCTCGATGGACAGAATTCGGCTTTCCGGCATCACCCGTTCGCCACTGACGGTTTCGAAGCGGAAGAATCGGAACAGCGAGGACTGGAACTGTGGGCGGCGGATGAAGGTACCCCGGCCCTGCTGGCGTTCCAGCACGCCTTCGGCCACCAGCGCATCGACGGCTTTGCGCACGGTGCCGACAGACATGTCGAACTCGGCCGACAACGCCGCTTCGGTGGGAATAGCCTCGCCTGGACGCCAGCGGTTGTTGGCGATCTGCTCCACGAGGTGGTCGCGCAGCAGTTGATAGCGGGGAAGTCGAGCATCACCGGACAGTGGGTGCATGGGTCGCTCTCGTCTTGTTATATAAACATATATATGAATTTTTCCGAGAGTATTCCCGGTGGGTGCTGGCATGTCAATCCTCCACCGGTCAGCTCTGGCCCGAGTCCGAAGCGTTGCTCAGCGAAGGTGAACTGGCGACGAAACAGCAGACACAGGCGACACAAGCGCCTGGGCTCCCTTATGCTCAGGCACCGGCAACTTCACCCTGACAAGGACGTGGCAATGCTCGCCGCCCTCAAGCGCTACCCCACTGCCGTACGCCTGCTACTCAGCACCACCTTCACCCTGACCGTGGCCCGCGCCCTCACCCTGCCCTACCTGGTGATCTACCTGGCGCACACCTTCCACCTGTCGATCAGCCATATCGGCCTGCTGATCGGTGGCGCGCTGATCGTCGCTTCGCTGCTGAGCCTCTACGGCGGGCACCTGGTCGATATCCTGCGCAACCATACGGTAGTCACCGCCAGCACCCTGGTATTCGCCCTCGCCTTCATCGGCGCCATCGCCAGCCGCTCGAGCGCACTGTTCTTCCTGTGCCTGGTGCTGATCAACCTAGCCTTGGCGGTGGTCGACATCGCCGCCAAGGCTGGCTTCTGTGCCCTGCTACCGGTGGACGAGCGGGCCGAGGTGTTCGCCATCAAGTACACCTTGAGCAATGTGGGCTACGCTGCAGGACCGCTGCTTGGCGTAGCCTTGCTGGAATTCGACGATCACCTGCCGTTCCTGGCCTCGGCGCTGATTGGCCTGGGCATGAGCCTGGCCTACTGGCAGCTGGGCGACCGTGGATTGCAGACCCGAGACCCAAGCCCGGAGCGCAGCGGGTTCGCCCAGGTAGCCATGGGCCTGGCACGCGACCGCCGCCTGGTGTACTTCACCTTGGGGGGCGTGCTCAGCGCCGTGGTGTTCGGCCAGTTCACCGCCTACCTGTCACAGTATCTGGTGGTGACCACGAGCGCTGAGCAGGCCGCACGCCTGGTTGGCTACCTGGTGACCACCAACGCCGTGACGGTGATCGCCCTGCAGTACCTGATCGGTCGGCGCATCAGCCGCCAGAACCTGATGTCGTGGCTGCTTGCCGGCATGGCGCTGTTCGTCGCTGGGCTGCTGGGGTTCGCGCTGGCCGGCTCGGTGCTGGCCTGGTGCCTGGCGATGCTGGTGTTCACTTTAGGCGAGATCATCGTGATACCGGCCGAGTACATGTTCATCGACCTGATCGCTCCCGAACATCTGCGCGGGGTCTATTACGGCGCGCAGAACCTGTCGAACCTGGGGGCGGCGCTGGGGCCTGTAATGGTGGGGTTTGCCCTGACGCATCTGTGGCCGGGGGCGATCTTCTACCTGCTGGTGTTGTCGGTGATACTGGCGGGGGTGTTCTACGGGTTGGGTACCCGCCGTCATTGATGTTGGCTGGACTGGCCCACTCGCGAGCGACCCCGCTCCTGCAGGGATATCATGCTGGGCTGCGACCATCGTCTGCACTGACGAAGCTGCACCTGCGTGCCAAACTGGTTGATCGGGACTGCGTTACCTTTTTCGCTCTGGAGTTTTCATGTCGTTGTCCAGCGGGCTGATCGCTGTGGTCGCCCTGGCCTACATGGCCATCATGTTCGCTATCGCCTTCTATGGCGACCGCCGCAGCACACCGTTGCCGCCGCGGCTGCGTGCGTGGGTGTACAGCTTGTCGCTGGCCGTCTACTGCACCAGTTGGACCTTCTTCGGCGCAGTCGGCCAGGCCGCCGAGCAGCTCTGGGCGTTCCTGCCGATCTACCTGGGGCCGGTGCTGCTGCTGATCTTCGCGCCCTGGGTGCTGCAGAAGATGGTGCTGATCAGCAAGCAGCAGAACATCACCTCGATCGCCGACTTCATCGCCGCACGCTACGGCAAGTCCCAGAGCCTGGCGGTCGTGGTGGCGCTGATCTGCCTGGTTGGCGTGCTGCCCTATATCGCGCTGCAGCTCAAAGGCATCGTGCTGGGCGTCAACCTGCTGATCGGCGCCAACGCCGACGCCACCGGCACCCGCGTCCAGGACACCGCGCTGGTGGTATCGCTGGTGCTGGCGCTGTTCGCCATCGTCTTCGGTACCCGCAGTCTGGATGTGACCGAGCACCACCGTGGCATGGTGCTGGCGATTGCCTTCGAGTCGCTGGTCAAGTTGCTGGCATTTCTCGCCGTCGGCGTGTTCGTGGTGTTCAACCTGTACGACGGTTTCGACGACCTGTTCAGCCAGGCGCGCGAGTCGGTACACCTGAGCGACTACTGGCAGGAGACCATCAACTGGCCGTCCATGGTGGTGCAGACCGCCGTGGCGATGATGGCGATCATCTGCCTGCCGCGACAGTTCCATGTGACCGTGGTGGAGAACATCGAGCCCCAGGACATGCGCCTGGCGCGCTGGGTGTTCCCAATGTACCTGGCGTTGGCGGCGCTGTTCGTGGTGCCGATTGCGCTGGCCGGGCAGATGCTGCTGCCGGGCACGGTGATTTCCGACTCCTTCGTCATCAGCCTGCCACTGGCCGAAGCCCACCCGAGCCTGGCCCTGCTGGCGTTCATCGGTGGCGCATCGGCCGCTACCGGCATGGTCATCGTCGAAGCCGTGGCACTGTCGACCATGGTCTCCAACGACATGCTGCTGCCCTGGCTGCTGCGCCGCACCAACGCCGAGCGGCCGTTCGAGGCGTTCCGCCATTGGATGCTGTCGGTACGCCGGGTGACCATCGTGGTCATCCTGCTGCTGGCCTATGTCAGCTACCGCTTGCTGGGCTCAACGGCGAGCCTGGCGACCATCGGCCAGATTGCCTTCGCCGCCGTCACCCAGTTGACCCCCGCCATGCTCGGCGCGCTGTACTGGAAGCAGGCCAACCGCCGTGGCGTGTTCGCCGGCCTGGCCGCAGGCATCTTCCTGTGGTTCTACACCCTGGTACTGCCCATTGCCGCTCACAGCGTCGGCTGGTCGCTGGAGCTGTTCCCAGGCCTGGCCTGGCTGCATGGCAACCCGCTGAACCTGCCGATCACCCCGCTGACCCAAGGCGTAGTGCTGTCACTGGCGGGCAACTTCACATTGTTCGTCTGGGTCTCGATGCTGTCGCGCACCCGGGTCTCGGAACACTGGCAGGCCGGCCGCTTCATTGGCCAGCAGACCAGCGCCCGCCCCAGCAGCAAGCCGCTGCTGGCGGTGCAGATCGACGACCTGCTCAACCTTGCCTCGCGCTTCGTTGGCGAGGAGCGCGCACGGCAGAGTTTCATCCGCTTCGCGTACCGCCAGGGCAAGGGCTTCAACCCCAACCAAAACGCCGACGGTGACTGGATCGAGCACACCGAACGCCTGTTGGCGGGTGTGCTGGGCACCTCCTCGACCCGGGCGGTGGTCAAGGCCGCCATCGAAGGCCGTGACATGCAACTCGAGGACGTCGTGCGCATCGCCGACGAAGCCAGCGAGGTGTTGCAATTCAACCGCGCTCTGCTGCAAGGGGCTATCGAAAACATCAACCAGGGCATCAGCGTGGTCGACCAGAACCTGCATCTGGTGGCCTGGAACCGCCGATACCTGGAACTGTTCAACTACCCCGACGGGCTGATCAGCGTGGGTCGGCCGATCGCCGACATCATCCGCTACAACGCCGAACGTGGCCTGTGCGGCCCGGGTGAGGCACAGGTGCATGTAGCCCGGCGTCTGCACTGGATGCGCCAGGGCCGAGCGCACTCCTCGGAGCGATTGTTCCCCAACGGCCGGGTGATCGAACTGATTGGCAACCCGATGCCCGGCGGCGGGTTCGTCATGAGCTTCACCGACATCACCCCGTTCCGCGAGGCCGAACAGGCGTTGCGCGATTCCAACGAAGGGCTGGAGCAACGGGTCGCCGAGCGCACCCAGGAACTCTCCAAACTGAACCAGGCACTGAGCGAAGCCAAGAGCCAGGCCGAAGCGGTAAGCCAGTCGAAAACACGCTTCCTGGCCGCGGTCAGCCATGACCTGATGCAACCGCTCAACGCCGCGCGACTGTTCTCCGCCGCCCTGTCGCAGCAGGCCGAGGGCATGAACGAAGAAGCACAGCAACTGGTGCAGCACATGGACAGCTCGCTGCGCTCGGCCGAAGAGCTGATCAGCGACCTGCTGGACATCTCGCGCCTGGAAAACGGCAAGATCACCCCGGACCCCAAGCCGTTCTACCTGAGCGAGTTGTTCGACACACTGGGCGCCGAGTTCAAGGTACTGGCCGCGGAAAAAGGGTTGGAATTCCGCCTGCGCGGCAGCCGCCTGCGGGTCGACAGCGACATGCGGCTGCTGCGCCGGGTGCTGCAGAACTTCCTGACCAACGCCCTGCGCTATGGCAAGAGCCCGATCCTGCTGGGTGTCAGGCGTCAGGGCGAGCGCCTGTGGCTGGAGGTCTGGGACCGCGGCCCGGGTATCGCCGACGACAAGTTGCAGGTGATCTTCCAAGAGTTCAAACGTCTGGACAGCCATCAGACCCGTGCCGAAAAGGGTCTGGGACTGGGGCTTGCGATCGCCGATGGCTTGTGTCGCGTCCTCGGGCACACGCTGCAAGTGCGCTCGTGGCCTGGCAAGGGCACGGTGTTTCGTGTCAGCGTACCGATCGCCCGTCAGGCCGTGGCGGCCCCCGTGGCCCCTGCGGAACAGGCCAGCCAGCCGCTGGCCGGGTTGCAGGTGCTGTGCGTCGACAACGAAGACAGCATCCTGATCGGCATGAACAGCCTGCTCAGCCGCTGGGGCTGCCAGGTGTGGACGGCACGCAACCGCGCCGAATGCGAAGCGCTGCTGGCAAAGGGCATGCGCCCGCACCTGGCGCTGGTGGACTACCACCTGGACGATGGCGAAACCGGTACCGAACTGATGGGCTGGCTACGCGCCCACTTGGGCGAGCCAGTGCCGGGGGTCGTGATCAGCGCCGACGGGCGCAACGAAACCATCGCCCAAGTGCATGCCGCCGGCCTCGACTACCTGGCCAAGCCGGTCAAGCCGGCAGCACTACGAGCCCTGCTCAACCGCCATCTGAGCCAGGTTCAGTAAGCACCTCGTCCGCCAGGGCTTCGTCGGACAGCGCTCGCTCAAGGAGATCGGCGGGCAGGCTCTTGCTGGCCCGGGCGCCGAGCAGCTTGAGCTGTTCGCTACGGCTGACCAGGTTGCCGCGTCCTTCGCAGAGTTTGTTGCGCGCCGACGCGTAGGCTTTGTCGACCTGCTGCAGGCGGTTGCCCAATTCGTCCAGATCCTGGATGAACAACACGAACTTGTCGTACAGCCAGCCGGCGCGCTCGGCGATTTCACGAGCGTTCTGGCCTTGGCGTTCCTGCTTCCACAGGCTGTCGATCACCCGTAGCGTGGCGAGCAAGGTAGTCGGGCTGACGATCACGATCTGCCGGTCGAAGGCTTCCTGGAACAGGTTCGGCTCAGCCTGCAAGGCCGCCGAGAATGCTGCTTCGATCGGCACGAACAGCAGCACGAAGTCCAGGCTATGCAAGCCTTCGAGGCGGTTGTAATCCTTGCTCGACAGGCCTTTTACATGGCTACGCAGCGACTGTACGTGCTGCTTGAGCGCGGCCTGGGCACGTTCGCTGTCGGTATCGCTGACGAATTGCTGGTAAGCCGTGAGGCTGACCTTTGCGTCGACCACTACCTGCTTATCGCCGGGCAGCATGATCAACACATCGGGCTGGAAACGCTCGCCATCGGCACTGCGCAGACTGACCTGGGTCTGGTACTCGCGTCCCTTCTCCAGGCCGGCGTGCTCCAGTACCCGCTCCAGGATCAGCTCGCCCCAGTTACCCTGGGTCTTCTGGCCTTTGAGTGCCTGGGTCAGGTTGGTGGCTTCGTCGGACAGGCGCAGGTTGAGCTGTTGCAAGCGCTCCAGTTCCTTGCCCAGGGAGAAACGCTCGCGGGCTTCCTGCTGGTAGCTTTCCTCGACACGTTTCTCGAAGGCCTGGATGCGTTCTTTCAGTGGGTCGAGCAACTGCCCCAGATGCTGCTGGCTGGTCTGGGCGAAGCGCTGCTCACGCTCGTCGAAGATCTTGGTGGCAAGGTCGGCGAACTGAGCCCGCAGGGTATCGCGAGCTTCCTGCAGGTCATCAAGACGCTGCTGATGGCTTTCCTGTTGCTCACGCAGCTCGGCCTCCAGCCGTGCCGTCTGCGATTCCAGACGGCGCAGCTCGGCTTCGCGATTGGCACGCTCAAGGCTCCAGGCATGGGCCGCATCGCGGGCATTGTCGCGCTCGATCTGCAGCAATTCCAGCTCACGGCCCTGGGCGGCCAACTGGGTTTGCTTGAGGGTGTTGGCTTCGCTGAGATCGCTGATTTCGTCACGGCTGCCATCGAGCTGGGCCTGCAAACCTTCCTGGGCTAGCCGCGCACTGGCAAGGCGTTCCTCCAGCAAGGCCTGCTCGCCCTGGCGGGCCCCCTGACGCCGCTGCAGTTGCATCACCCACCCCAGGCACGGCACCGCCCCCAACACCAACCCCAGCAGAATGCTGGTCAGATCCACTGCCATGGTTTCCCCGATCCGTCTTGTGCACTTACTGCGCAGCTTATCAGCCTGCTGAACATGGCGTCTGCCAGGCTCAATCCGGGAACCACTGCCGAAGCAGGCGACGGGCCTCTTGCGAGCCCTGCCCTGCTGCGAGCTCCAACCAGTACCGGGCCTGATCCGGCTCGTTCGCCTGGCACAAGCGGGCGTACTCCAGTTGGGCACGGCGGTCGCCCGCCCGGGCCGCCTGGCGCAGCAACTCATGGCCGATGCGCCGATCGCGGGCATTGCCGCAGTCGCGGCAGAGCATCTGCCCCAGACGGCTCTGCGCCACGACCACGCCCTGGCGCGCCGGTTGCTTGAGCAGGCGTCCGGCCAGGTGCTTGACCTGTGGCTTGTGCCCCAGGCGTGGGCTGTCCAGCAGCCAGAGGGCCACTTTCAGGGAAAAGCGTTTTGGGGAAGGCACTGACGTGGCGTCAGCGGTGCTGGCGAGGTGTTTACCGCGAAACTTCATGACCCATGGAGAAGGCAGCTCGAAAAGCGCGCCACTCTACTCTTTTTTTTGCCCCATGACCTGTCGATTCATGGTGTATTGAAAAAAAATTTCGGTGTTCTTTTCTTGACGTTTCGAAGAAGTGACCCGTGGGTCGTTCACTGCCCGACAATTGTCGGACAGTTCCACAAACTGCTGGCACGCCCGTCCTAGAGCAAGCGCTCGGGACAATCCACAATTCCTGTGGATAACTCGGTGGACAACCCTATTACAGACCCCGCAAACCCCTATGAAATGGGGCTTTCGAACAAACTGACGATTTTTTCACCAGCAAAAATTAGTGTTTTTTTTCATTGACTTAAGGGGTCAGTCAAGGCATTGGCGAAGCCTTCCCGGGGTGTTAGTACGCTGTTACAAGGCCTGCCTCAATTGTGAACAAGTGCACCGTAAACCAGCAGTGACCTGCACGAAATTAGGACATCCGGGGAGATTGCTGGCACTTTCCCCCCCTTCACAGCCTGGAAAAGAAACGCCATACTGTGCGGCTCGCCTGATGAAAAGCAGCAACGCTTGCCAAGCGTGCTCGTTTACGTTAAGGTGCGCCTCGTTAGTACCAAGCTGAAAGTCAATTCTGGCCAAAATGTCCTTGCAGCCTTTCCTCTCCCGAGTGATCGCTGCTGAAACCAGGACCGGCCCCCTCGATGATTCACTCGCCAGCCAAGGCTGCCCAAGCACGAATCACGCGACAGATTGATCAGGATTCCACTCCGATGGCCTCGAACCTTGGCCCCGGTGTGCTGCCTGCCTTCTGAAGTACCTACCAGTCAGCCCAAGCGCAAACCTTTGATCGCGCCCCTCTGGCTGCCCTGTTCCAGTCAGGTTCATTCGTCCGTTAATAAAGGCGTCACTGGAACGTTTCTATCATGCACGGATCCTAACTTCCGTGTTTAAAGCAGGAACATCCAACAATATGCATACTCATCCTCAAATTCAGGCTGCCATTGGCACCCTTTCCCAGGCCTTCTCGCCGTTGAAGTGCCTTATCGTTGCCCCCCGCAAGGGCAGCTTCAGCTTCACCCTGGTGGACGAACATGGCGTCGCCTGCCACACCGAGCGCCTGTACCCCGAGCAGTACAGCGCGTCGGAACCGCTGCAAGCGGTAATCGCCCGGACCCGTCAATCGCTCACCGCGTGAGCGGCGAATACTGCGGTATTCACCCCATCGATGATTGCGACATTTGCCTGCCTGATCGTTCTTGCTGTAATTGCCACAGGGCATATGGCAAAGGACCTCAGGCAGCAAACGATTTAAAAACAGCCTTTTACGCCACGATTATCACACTACACTTCAACTCGAGCGGTACTTGCCGCTTCCGGCGGGCCTGATCATCCACCAGCTGCCAAGCTCCAGCGCCCGTCGGCCCTTAATTGCTCGAGGGCATCATGGGTATCGCGGCGAATGAATTGTGTCAGTATGTGATCCGACCAACCTTGGTCTACCTCAACCGTCATTGCGCCAGTGCCGAGGCTTTGCTGCTGGGCATAGCCGCCAGCCAGTCGGCGCTCGGTTCGGCGCTGCATGACCGACGCGGTCATGGTCTGTACCGAATCGGCGAAAGCCGCCACCAAGCCCTTTGGGACCAGTTCCTGGCGCGTGATCCTGAACTGGCCAGCCTGGTACGGGGTCTGGCCAGCCAGCATGCCTTCCTGGGTGGTCCGCACCTGGAACTCACGGTCAACCTGCGTTACTCCACTGCCATCGCCTGGATGCTGATCGAAGAGCAGGCAACGCCGTTGCCAGCCGCTGACGATCTGCTCGGGTTGGCGCGCATCTGGCGGCAGATATTCCACCCCCAAGGTCGCCTGCGCGACTTCACTCACGCTTGGCACACCTGCATAGATCAGAGATTGCCTCAAGCCTCCTGAGAAAGGCCTTACAGATTTACCGGAAAAAACGGAATTTTGGTCGGATTGTCCTACAAAACCGCTCTATCTCCCGTGATTGAGGCTATAGCGCGGCGCGTGAATTGTTGGTAGCTTTCCGCCCCGGAGATACCAAGGAGTTTCTAATAATGAAAAAAGCAATGCTCAAAACCTCCCTCGGCGTAGCCGTTGCTCTCGCTTCCAGCCAACTGTTCGCCAGCGGCTTTGCCCTCAACGAACAAAGCGTCAGTGGCATGGGTACAGGTTTCGCTGGCCGCTCTTCTTCTGCCGAAGATGCCAGCACCGTGTTCGGCAACCCTGCCGGCATGTCACGCCTGAAACGCGAGCAGATCACCGTGGGCGGTGCCGCCGTCATCGCAAAAACCGACATCTCAGGGCCAGGTAGCAGCTACGGGGGGGAAACCGATGGCGACATGGTGCCTGTGGTTGGCGTACCGATGGGGTATTACGTAAAGCCAATCGATGACCACTGGAGCGTCGGCTTCGGTGTCTATGTACCGTTTGGCCTGGTCACCGACTACGGTAGCGACGATGCTGCGCGCTACTGGGGCAAGAAAAGCCACGTCGAGGTGATCACCTTCCAGCCAACCGTCAGCTATGCGTTCAATGACAAGGTGTCGGTTGGTTTCGGCCCGACCATCAACCGCATCAAGGGTGAACTGGGCTCGAACCTGAGCAGCAAAGCCTTCCTGGGCCCAGCCGGCACCGATGGCGAGGTCAAGATCAAGGGCGACGACACTGCCGTCGGCTACAACATCGGCGTGCTTGTGCAGGCTACCGACCGCACCCGCCTGGGTCTGACCTATCACTCGATGGTCGACTACAAGCTCGAAGGCGATACCCGTGTTTCCTATCCAATTCCAGCGCTCGGCCTCAGCGGCAAGTTCGACGCCAGCCTGAAAATCAAGACGCCAGAATCCGTGGACTTCTCGATCACCCATGAACTGGATGACCACTGGACGCTGTACGCGGGTAGCACTTGGACGCGCTGGAGCCGACTGGAAAACATCACGGTCAAGAACGACGCACCTGCTGGGTACCCGCTCCAGACCATCACCGAAGAGCAGAATTGGCATGACACCTGGGCTCATGCCATTGGCGCTGCTTACAAGGTGAACAAGGAATGGACCCTGCGCGCAGGCTTCTCCGTCGACCAGTCCCCTACCAACAATCATGACCGCTCCCCGCGCATCCCGACTGGCGACCGCAAAGTCTTCAGCCTTGGTGCCGGCTGGAGTCCGACCGACGACATGACCATCGACGTGGCCTACTCCTACCTGTGGGAAGAGGACACCAAGGTGAACAACCAACCAAGCTCGCTGACGGAAGGTGCCTTGAAGGGCAGCTACCAGGCTAAGTACGAGAACAGCGCTCACGGTATCGGTGCCTCCCTCACCTACCGCTTCTGAGTCGCATCGGCTGCATGAATCGGGGCTGCTATGCAGCCCCGATCTTCAAGCACTCACCTGCCAGTCAGCCCCCAGGCACTCCTGCAGGTAATCCATGAACGCACGCACCTTGGGCGTCATGGCAAAGCGGTCAGCCAGGCAGACATAGACATCCATCGGCTCTGTCTGGGCATACGCCCGGCCCGCTTCCCCCTGCTCGAACAGCGGAACCAACGCCCCAGCGTCCAAGTGTGGCCGCACGATGAACTCGGCGAGCCGGGTGATCCCACCATCGTTCAGGGCCATTTGGGTCAGGGCATCGATATCGTCGCTGATCAACACGGTGCCGAATTCGGCCTCGAAACGAAGCCCGTCACGGATGAACCCCCAACGCAAGAAGCGCCCATCGACCGGGTAGCGAAATACCAGGCACCGATGTTCCCGCAACGACTCTGGCGTTGAAGGTAACCCCGCGCGCTGCAGATACCCAGGCGAGGCACAACAGATGAACGGGACCCGGGCGATATGCCGTGCCAGCAAATGGTCTTCCAGTTGCGGGGCGATACGCACGCTCACGTCCACACCCTCTTGCGCATGGTTCACGCGCCGATCAGTCGTTACCAACTCTATCGAAAGCCGCGGATAGCGCGCACTGAAGGCAGGAATCAGGGGCGCCAGTACATGACGACCGAAGGCCGAAGTCGAGGCGATGCACAAGCGCCCCTGCGGCTCGCTGTCCGGCGTCGTCACCGCCAACTCACCCAGCGCCAGATCGCGTGCGACATGCCTGACCCGCTCGAAATACAAACTGCCCGCGGGGGTCAGTGCCATGCTGCGCGTGGTACGACTCAACAATCGCACCTGCAGGTGCTGCTCCAACCGCGCCAGGTTCTGGCTGACCGCCGCCGGGCTGATGCCCAGGTTACGCGCGCCGGCGGCGATGCTGCCCGCCTCGACCACCTTGATGAAGCTACGGATGGCGTTGAGCAAATCCATGTGTGGACTCTGCTGATTCGTAAGAATCTCTTTATAAAGAACTCAGCAAGGCCAGTCTACAGCCTGCCCTTGGGCAGTTGTTAACCTGTCCCTCCACTCTCATCGAAAGGAGTTCGCATGAACGACCTGATCCAACCGCGCAGCCGAAGGAAGCTGCACCCACGCGCAACCCCCTATGCCTTTGCGTTCTACATGTCGTCGATCATGGCGTTGCTGATGTGCTTCGTGATCACCGCCGCCACGACTGGCTTTAACCCGCAGTACCTGGACAATGTACTGAAGGCCTACCAGCTGGCCATGCCGGTGGCCTTCGTCTGCGTGTTGATGGTCCGGCCGGTGGTGATGCGACTGGTGGCTCTCACCGTGCACGCGCACTAGGCTCTATACGAAAAGCCTTGATACTCGGTGATGCTGCGTTGAAAACAGCCTCGGAATGCTCATTTACAACCCGTAAACACCGCTTTCTCGGCTGTTTTCGCCTTGCCTGACCTTCGTCTCAAGACGTTTCATACAGACCCTAGCGCCCGAGATCAGGGCTGCGATGCGATGGCCTTTTCGATCGCGGCCCTGAAGGCTGGGTCGTCAGGCTTGGTCAAGCTGGAGAAATTGCCGATCACCTTACCCTTGCGGTCGATCACGTACTTGTAGAAATTCCATTTCGGCGCGCTGCTTTGGCTGGCCAGTTCGGCGAACAGCGGGATCGCGTCCTCGCCACGCACCGGCTGGGCCTTGGTCATGGTGAACGTCACGCCGTAGTTGGCGTAGCACACCTTGGCAGTCTCTTCGCTGTCACCGGCTTCCTGTTTGAAGTCGTTGGACGGCACGCCGAGCATTTCCAGGCCCTGCTCGTGGTACTCCTTGTAGGCGGCTTCGAGCCCTTCGAATTGCGGGGCGAAACCACAGTAGCTGGCGGTGTTCACCACCACCAGGGGTTTGCCGGCGAAGCGCTGGCACAGGTCGACCTGCTCTTTACCGCGCAGCTCGGGCAAAGTGCCCTGCAACAGCGCCGGGCAGTCAGCGGCCCAAGTGGGAGTGGCGGCCAGCAGGGCCAACAATGGCAGAGTCAACCAAGGTACGCGCATGATGTCGTTCTCCGGCAAGACAGTCCTTGAACTTGCAGGGTAGCGCTTAACACAGGCTCATGCCCAACTGCATCAATGCCAGCCCCCCCTGCTGCCAACCCCACCAGACCAAGGCCAGCACCAGCAGCGCAGCCGCCGCCAGCAGCACGCGGCGCAGGGTGCCGTTCATATCGCTTGCGCCTGCAACCGGGCCACCGGTCGCTCACGCACTGGCCAGTTGAGTGCGGCAGCCAGCAGGCTGAGCAAGATGGAAATCTGCCAGACCAGATCGTAACTACCCGTACGGTCGTACACTACGCCGCCCAGCCAACCGCCCAGGAAGGCACCCAACTGGTGGAACAGGAACACGATGCCACCGAGCATGGACAGATTCCGTACCCCGAACACTGTGGCAACGGTGCCGTTGGTCAGCGGCACCGTCGACAGCCACAGCAAGCCCATGGCGATGCCGAACAGATAGGCGCTGAACTGGGTCACTGGGGCCCACAGGAACAGCACGATCACCACTGCACGCAGCAAGTACAGTCCGGTGAGCAAACGCGGCTTGGACATGCGTCCGCCCAGCCACCCAGCGGTATAGGTACCGACGATATTGAACAGCCCGACCAGGGCCAGCACCGTGGTACCGGTGGTAGCCGCCAAGTGCTGGTCGACCAGATACGCTGGCAGGTGGACACCGATGAACACCACCTGGAAGCCACACACGAAAAAGCCCAGCGCCAACAACCAGAAGCCGGAATGCGAGCAGGCTTCATGCAGGGCCTGGCCCAAGGTCTGCTCGGCACCATGGCTGGGCAACGGTTTGTCCTTCAGCAAGCCAACGAACGGCACGATCAGTGCGACCAGCAACCCTAGTACCAGCAGGGCCGCAGACCAGCCCAGCCACTCGATCAGGCCTAGGGTGCCAGGCAGCATGGCGAACTGACCGAACGAGCCGGCCGCGCTGGCGATACCCATGGCCATGCTGCGCTTTTCCGCCGGCACGGCACGCCCCACCACCCCCAGGATGACCGAGAACGACGTGCCGGAGAGGCCGATGCCGATCAGCAGGCCTGCACTCAGCGACAACGACCAGGGCGAGTCGGCCATGCCCATCAGGATCAGCCCTGCGGTATAGAGCAAGCCCCCGATCAACACCACCCGTGCCGCGCCCAAGCGATCGGCCAAAGCGCCGGCAAACGGCTGTGCCAAGCCCCAGATCAGGTTCTGCAGGGCAATGGCGAAAGCGAATACTTCACGCCCCCAGCCGAATTCGGCACTCATCGGCGCCAGGAACAGGCCAAAACCATGCCGCACGCCCAAGGACAGCGCGAGGATCAACGCCGCGCCCCCCAATACCCACCCGCTGGTTCGCCACAACGAAGTCATTTTGTTCTTCTCCAGCCCATCGCAAGGTTTTACGGGTATATACCCGCTTGAAATCGTAGTTGATCAGGCAAGCCGCTCCAGCAGACGTACCAACTCATCCCGCGCGCCCTCACCCAGTTGCTCCACCAACTGTCGCTGCGCCTGCTGCCAGGCCGGATAGGCCAGCTGCAACCGCGCCGTACCCTCGTCGGTCAACAGCACCACACGGTTACGCTGGTCGTCGCCGTCAGCCAAGGCCACCAACCCTTCGGCCTCGAGCACCCGCAGGTTGCGACCCAAGGTACTGCGTTCAAGGCCCATGGCCTCGGCCAACGTGGTGATACTCGGACGATCCAGCCGCTGAAGGTGGCGCAGTAGGGAAAACTGGGCGACATTGATGCCGAAGCCGGCAAGGGCCTCGTCATAGTGTCGGCTCACCCCGCGAGCGGCTCGGCGCAGGTGCGTGCAGATGCATTCACTGGTCAACATGGTTACGTGTATATACCCGCTTATAGCGTGTTGCAAGAAATTTCAGCACCCGACCGCTGCGGGTGACGGCATGCTGGCGATGACGCATTCACCTCGTCAGCGCGAGGGCCAGCAACACCACCAACTCAAGCAATTCCAGCATCGCCCCGGCAGTATCCCCGGTGGTCCCACCCAATCGATGACACATCAGCTGGCGCAACCACCAGAAGCCTACCAACGCGCCCACCAAGGGCCAGATCGCCGACCTGCCGACCAGAGCCAGGCCCAGCACCAAGCTACCCGACAATACCCAGGCCCCGGCGCGACGCGGCAGATGCTCGGCCAATGCCTGGCCAAGCCCTCCCGGCCGAACGTAAGGGGTGGACAGAAACAACCCGAGCATGGCGCTACGGCCCACCAAAGGCGCCAACACCAGCACCGCGCCGGCGCCTCGCTCGACCAGCACCCAAAGCGCACAGAACTTCAACAACAGCACCAGCACCAGGGTGACGACGGCAATCGGTCCGCTGCGCGGATCCTTCATGATGTGCAGGGTGCGCTCACGGTCACCGAAGCCACCCAGCCAGGCATCGGCGCTGTCGGCCAGGCCATCCAGGTGCAAGGCACCGCTGAGCAGCACCCAAAGCGTCAGCAACAATGCGGCATGCAGGTGCGCAGGCGTGCCACTCAACAGATGGCTGGCCAACCACAACAGCAGGCCAAACAACACCCCTACCACCGGATACCACAGCAGCGAACGACCAACGTCTCGCGGTGCCGGCATACCCGGCAACCGTACAGGCAAGCTGCTCAGAAACTGCAAGGCGATCCAGAATGGCACCATCTCAATCAGCCTCGCTCAACACACCATCCTCATTCAACACCAACCGCACCATGGCGCCGTGCCCAACTTCGACCTGCAATAACTGCTCACGGGGCAATCCACGGGCTCGCGCCAGCAACAGGCGCATCACGCCGCCGTGGGTCACCAGCAGCACGCGTTTGCCAGCATGCTGCCGCGTCAGCCGCTCCATGGCCGTGACCACCCGCTCGGCGAATGCGCCGACCGGCTCCCCGCCAGGCGGTGTGTAGGCATAGGGATCAGACCAGAAACGCCCAAGCTCATCGGCTTGGGTCTGCATGATTTGCGCCGCGGTGCGTCCCTCCCAGTCGCCGAAGTGCAGCTCTCGCAAATCGGCTTCACGCTGTACCGACAAGCCCAGCCGCTCGCCCAATGCGTCGGCGAAGCGGGCGCAACGTTGCAAGGGCGAGCTGACCAGCACCTGCCACGGCCCACCTGCCTCTACGGCCGCGCTCATCTGCACCCAGCCTTTTTCGGTCAGGGCATCGTCCAGGCTGCCGCGCAGGCCACCCTGTTCGGTCTCACCATGACGCAGCAGGTCGAGGATCATGCCGGACGGTCCGCCACCGCAGCTTCGGCGAAGGTGGCCATCTGCCCATGCAGTGCGCAGGCCAGGCGCAGCAGCGGAACGGCCAAAGCAGCACCACTGCCCTCACCCAGACGCAGGCCCAGGGCGAGCAATGGCTCGGCCTCCAGCGCTTCGATCAGCGCTCGGTGACCAGGCTCGGCGCCCTGATGGGCGAACAACAGCCATGGCCGGCAGTGCGGGTTCAAGCGCACGGCGACCAGTGCAGCGACGCTGCAGATGAAGCCGTCGACCAGTACCGCGATACCGTGTTGAGCACAGGCCAGGTACGCCCCGGTCAGGGCGGCAATTTCGAATCCCCCCACACAACCCAACGCTTGCAACGGGTCGTCGGCACGCAGGCCATGCAGCGCCAGCGCGCGCTCTATCACCTCGGCCTTGTGCGTCACCCCGGCACTGTCCAGGCCAGTGCCCGGGCCGCTGAGCTCGCGGGCCGGACAGTCCAGCAGATGGCTGGCCAGGGCAGCCGCAGCCGTGGTGTTGCCAATGCCCATCTCGCCACCGATGAACAGCTGGGCGCCCTGGTCGGCTGCCCGCTTGGCGCTGTCTCGTCCGGCTTGCAGCGCAGCCAGCAACTGCTCTTCGCTCATCGAGGGCTGGCGGGCGAAGTTCGCGGTGCCCGCGCCCAGGCGCAGGTGGCGCACACCCGGTAGTTCCAGCCGGGTGTCGACAGTGCCGAGGTCGATTACCTCCAAGCTGGCCTGCAGTTGGCGCGCCAGCACGCTGATCGCCGCGCCGCCACCGACGAAATTGCGCAGCATCTGCCCGGTCACGGCTTGCGGATAGGCCGAGATGCCTTCCTCGACCACACCGTGGTCGCCGGCAAAGATCGTGATCGCAACCCGCTCCAGAGTCGGGCGCTCCTGGCCCTGCAGGCCGGCCAGTTGGATGGCCAAGCTTTCCAGCTGCCCGAGCGAGCCGGTAGGCTTGGTCAGCTGCTGCTGGCGTGCGCGGGCCTGGTCCATGGCAGCGTTATCAAGAGGTTGGCAGGCTTCACGCCACCATTGCTGGTTCATAGTGCGGGTCCTTTAAGCATGAGGGGCAGGCCTGCCACGGTCAGCACCACGCGCTGACAACGCTGGGCGACGGCCTGGTGCAGCCAGCCGGCCAGGTCGACGTAACGCCGGGTCAATTCACCCATGGGCACCACGCCCAGGCCGGTTTCGTTACTGACCAGAATGACCATGCCTGGTAACTGTTCAAGGCATTCGAGCAGGGCATCGCGCTCCTCGGCCAGGCGTTGGTCGTTTTCAAGCATCAGCAAGTTGGTGAGCCACAAGGTCAGGCAATCGACCAACAGGCAATGCCCTTCCCTGGCGTGGGCGCGTAGCACACTGGCCAGCGCCACAGGTTCTTCAATTAGCCCCCACTCGGCGGGCCGACGTTGGCGGTGCAGACGCACCCGTTCGCTCATCTCGCCATCCAGCGGCTGGCTGGTGGCAATGTAGGTCACTGGCAAGCCACTGTTGGTGGCCAGCTGTTCGGCCAGGCGACTCTTGCCGGAGCGGGCGCCACCGAGGATCAGGTTGAGCATGTCAGGCGACTCCACACAGCCCGCGCAGACGCGCGGTATCGAGGTGCTTTTCCACCAGATCGGCCAGGCGCTCGATGTCGCGTTCGCGCAAGGCTTCGTAGTCGATGGTCTGCACGTCCTGCAAACCGGCCCAGCGCAGTAAGGCAGCGCACGACTGACTACCTTCGAACAGACCGTGCAGGTAGGTGGCGAGGACCTGCCCGTCGGCGCTGATCGCGCCATCGCTGCGGCCATCGGCCAGTTGCACGGCAGGATGCTCCAACGCAGGGCCGTGGGTGACACCGGCATGGATTTCGTAGCCGGCCACCGCGGATTGTTCCAGATTCAGGGTACCGGCGACGTTGCGCAGTTGCTTGTCCGCTTCGAGCACCGTGGCGTAGTCCAGCAACCCCAGCCCTGGGCTGGAGCCTGCCGGCCCCTCCAGGCCGAGCGGGTCGTGCACCTCACGGCCAAGCATCTGCAGACCGCCACAGATACCGATCAGCTTGCCGCCATAACGCAGGTGACGAGCGATGGCGCTGTCCCAACCGCGTGCGCGCAACTGCGCCAGATCAGCGCGAACACTCTTTGAGCCAGGCAGGATGATCAGGTCGGCGGCAGGAATCGGCTGGCCTGGGCCAATGAACTGCAGGTCGACCTGGGGGTGCAGACGCAGCGGGTCGAAATCGGTGTGATTGCTGATACGGGGCAGCACCGGGACGATCACCTTGAGCACGCGCTCGCCCTTCACGGCCTGGCGCATGTCGATCGCGTCCTCGGCCTCCAGGTGCAGGTCGGTGACATACGGCAGTACACCCAGCACCGGTTTGCCGGTTCGCGCTTGCAGCCAGTCCAGCCCTGGCTGTAACAAGGCGATGTCGCCCCGGAAACGGTTGATGACGAAGCCTTTGACCCGCGCCTGCTCGCTGGGAGAGAGCAGCTCCAGGGTGCCGACCAGGTGGGCGAACACGCCGCCCCGGTTGATATCGGCCACCAGAATCACCGGGCAGTCGACCGCTTCGGCGAAGCCCATGTTGGCGATGTCGCCAGCCCGCAGGTTGATCTCTGCCGGCGACCCAGCCCCCTCCACCATCACCACGGGGTACGTGGCGCTAAGGCGCTGGTGAGAGGCCAGCACCGCCTGCATGGCGATGGCCTTATAGTCGTGGTAGGCCACTGCATTCATGCTGGCGACCGCTCGACCGTGGATGATCACCTGGGCTCCGGTATCGCTGTTGGGCTTGAGCAGGACCGGGTTCATGTCGGTGTGCGGCGCCAGTCGGCACGCTTGGGCCTGGACCGCCTGGGCCCGGCCGATTTCCCCCCCGTCGGCGGTCACCGCACTGTTGAGGGCCATGTTCTGTGGCTTGAAGGGCACCACACCGATACCCTGGCGCAGCAGCCAGCGGCACAGGGCGGTCACCAGGGTACTTTTGCCAGCGTCGGAGGTGGTGCCTTGCACCATGAGGGTGGTCATGCCATTTCCTTGTGGTAGTCCGCCAGGGCCAAGGCGAGACGCTGCTCGTCCGCCGCAGTGGCGGGCAGGCCCAGGCGCACGGCTGGCGGCTGGTCGAACAGACGCACCAGAATGCCGCGCCGGGCGAGAAACTCATGCAACTGCGCCGCCTGCTCGCAGCGTACGTACTGGAACAGGTCACAGCCACCGCTGGGCGCCAGGCCCACGCCTTCGAGCACCGCCGCAAGGCGTTGGCTGGCAGCGGCGCAGCGGGCGATCTGGGCCTGATGCGCTGCGTGGTCGGCGTAACTGATCTGTGCCAATACCCGAGTCGGCCCGCTGACGGTCCAGGGGCCAAGCCTGTCTGCCAGCAGCGCCAGCAATACCGGCTCGGCCGCCACGAAGCCCAGGCGCACGCCGGCCAGACCGAAGAACTTGCCGAACGAGCGTAGAACGATCAGGCCTTCGCGCTCGGCGCAATCGACCACGCTGAATGCGGGCGTGTTGTCCATGAAGGCTTCGTCGACCAGCAACCAGCCGCCTCGCCTGGCCAGCCGGGCGTGCCACGCCAGCAAACGCTCGCGACTGATCCGCTGACCCGTGGGGTTGTTGGGGTTGACCAGCACCAGCACGTCCAGGCTGTCGAGCGTGGACTCGACGCTGGACGCATCCAGCTCGACCAGCGTATGCCCGGCCCGTCGCCAGGCGTGCGGGTGCTCGGCGTAACATGGCGCCAACACCCCTACCCGCCCCGATGGCCGCAGCAGTGGCAAGGCCTGGATCGCCGCCTGGGAACCTGCCACGGCCAGCAACTGGCTGGCGCCGTAATAGGCTCGCGCTGCTGCTTCCAGGCCATCTTCGACCTCAGGCAGACGGGCCCAGGCGTCCACGGGAATCGGCGGGATCGGGTACGGCCACGGGGCGATGCCGCTGGACAAGTCGAGCCATTGCTCGCGGGCAATCCCGTATTGCCGCACCGCGCGCAGCAGACGGCCACCGTGTTCAAGCATTCAAGTAAGCTCCCAGGCAGATTACCAACAGCCACAGCCATACACCCCGCTGCACCAGGCTCCAGCCGCGCTCGATGGCCTCGGCATCGGCCATCGGCCCTTCGCCCAGCCGAGGTCGCTCGTGCAGTTCGCCGTGGTACACCGCCGGGCCACCAAGCTCGACGCCCAGCGCACCGGCGCCCGCCGCCATCACCGGCCCGGCATTGGGGCTGTCCCAGAAGGGCCCCTGGTTGCGCCAGCAGGCCCACGCCAGGCGGGTCTTGCCAAGCAGCGCGTAGGTCAGCGCCACCAGCCTTGCGGGAATATAGTTCAGTGCATCGTCGATGCGCGCCGCCGCCCAGCCGAAGCGTTCGAAACGCTCGTTGCGATAGCCCCACATGGCGTCGAGCGTGTTGCTCAGGCGATACAGCACCACACCGGGAGCGCCCGCCACGACGAACCAGAACAGCGCGGCAAACACCGCATCGCTGCCGTTCTCCAGCACCGACTCGGTAGCCGCCCGCGCCACGGCGGGCTCATCCAGCTCACGGGTTTCGCGGCTGACCAGGTAGCCGACACGGCGCCGCGCTTCTTCAAGGTCGCCGTGGCGCAGGGCATTGGCCACCGGGAGCACGTGCTCGCCAAGGCTGCGCAGCCCCACGGCGCAATACAGCGCCAGCACGTCCACCAGCCAGCCGATGCAGGGCAGCCATGACAGCAGCAATGCCAGCAATGTCAGCGGCACCACAGCCAGGAACCAGGCACTCACGCCGTGACTGCGCCAGCCACGTCCACCGGCATTCATCCGCTGCTCGAGACGCGACGCCAGTTTGCCGAAGCCGACCAGTGGATGGCGCCGGCGCGGCTCGCCCAGCAACGCGTCCAGGGCCACTCCGGCCACGGTCAGCAAGGCCACGCTCATCAACGCTCTCCCCAGTGGTTTTCGTACAGCATCTCGCTCAAGGGCCGTTGTTCGGCCCAGTTTTCCAGCACCAGCATCGGCGCCGGGTAGAACTCGGTGACCGGTCCCAGGCACAGCACCGCCACCGGCTTGGCGCCCGCCGGCATCCCCAGCAGGTCTGCCAGGGCCTGCGGCTCGAACAACGATACCCAGCCCATACCCAGCCCTTCGGCACGTGCGGCCAGCCACAGGTTCTGAATGGCGCAGGCCAGAGACGCCAGGTCCATTTCCGGGAGGGTGCGTCGGCCGAAAATGTGCGGCTCGCGGTTGTCCATCAAGGCCGCCACCAACACCTCGGCACAGTCGCTGATCCCTTCGACCTTGAGCTTCATGAAGTCGTCGGAGCGTTCGCCAAGGGCCTCGGCGGTGCGCACTCGCTCCTGTTCAACCAGGGCCTGGATACGACCACGCAGCTCGCGCTGGCTGATGCGGATGAACCGCCAGGGCTGCATCAGGCCGACGCTGGGTGCCTGATGCGCGGCCGCCAACAACCGACCAAGTACCTCGGGGGCTATGTCGCCACCGGCGAAATGGCGCATGTCGCGACGCTCGCCGATGACCCGGTAGATGGCGGCGCGTTCTGCGTCGCTGTAGGCGTGTTCGCTCATGGCTGCAGCAGCGCCGCCGCCGCTTCGGGGTTGGAGGGGAAGTAGAAGTGCACGTAGGACGCCGTCAGGCGCCCCAGGCGATAGACCGCTTCATTGCCCCGCCCGCCATTGGGGCTGAGTCCTCGGGCGATCGGCTCAAGCTCGGTCATGGTCAGGGAATGGTGGTATGTGTGCCCACGCAAGGTGCCCTCTGGCAGTTCCACAGCCTGCAAGGCCAAGGCGGCAAGGCGTTTCTGCATGATCGCTTCGCCAGGCAGCAGGCCAAGCAACTCGGCCCGCTCGCCCGCCACGTCGGTCAACGCGTCGAGCAGGTACAGCATGCCGCCACACTCCGCCAGCAGGGGCTTGCCTTGCGCGTGGTGGGCACGCAGGGCGTCGAGCATCGAGGTGTTGGCAGCCAATGCATGGTGGTGCAGTTCGGGGTAGCCTCCCGGCAGGTACAGGCTATCGACCAGGGGCATTTCACGGTCATGCAGGGGCGAGAAGAACTCAAGCTGCGCGCCCAGGCTTCGCAGCACGTCGAGGTTGGCATCATAGGTGAAGGCGAACGCTTCGTCCCGGGCCACCCCGATGCGCACGCCAGCCAACGACGACGACAGCTGACGCGGCTCCGGTGCGGCGAAAGTGACCGCCGGTGGCAGGCTTGCGTCGCAACTGGCGCCCAAGGCTTCGGCAGCTGCATCCAGGCGGGCGTCGAGGTCATTCAGTTCACTGGCTTGGACAAGCCCCAGGTGACGACTGGGCAGCTCGATGCCACGCTCGCGGGACAAACCGCCATACCAGCGCAGGCCTTCGGTCAGGCTGCCTTCGAGCAATTGGGCGTGACGCAGGCTGCCGACGCGGTTGGCCAGCACGCCGGCGAACGGCAGGTCGGCCTGGTAGCGCGCCAGGCCCAAGGCCAATGCTCCAAAGGTCTGGGCCATGGCCGTGCCGTCGATCACCGCCAACACCGGCACACCAAAATGACGCGCCAGATCGGCGCTCGAAGGGGTGCCATCGAACAGGCCCATGACGCCCTCGATCAGGATCAGGTCGGCTTCGGCAGCGGCTTCCCATAGCAAGCGACGGCTCTCCTGCGCACCGATCATCCACAGGTCCAATTGGTAGACCGGCGCACCACTGGCCCGCTCGAGGATCATCGGGTCGAGAAAGTCCGGCCCACACTTGAACACTCGTACCTTGCGCCCAAGGTTGCGATGCAGCCGTGCCAGCGCAGCGGTGACGGTGGTCTTGCCTTGTCCGGATGCAGGTGCGGCGATCAACACCGCAGGGCATTGGCGCGCTTGGTTCACAGTTCCACGCCCTTCTGCGCACGGATACCGGCCTGGAACGCATGCTTGAGCATGCCCATTTCGGTAACCGTGTCAGCCATCTCGATCATTTCGGGCTTGGCTGCGCGGCCGGTGACGATCACATGCTGCATTGGCGGGCGAGCCTGGATATCGGCCAGCACCTGGTCGAGATCGAGATAGCCATGCTTGAGGGCGATGTTCAGTTCGTCGAGCACCACGAACTGCACCGAAGGGTCCTGCAGCAACTGCCGCGACACCGCCCAGGCCGCTTCGGCAGCAGCGATATCGCGCTGACGGTCCTGGGTTTCCCAAGTGAAGCCCTCGCCCATGACGTGGTAGCGCACCTGCTCGGGGAAGCGGCGGAAGAACAGCTCTTCTCCCGTGCTGTTGCGGCCCTTGATGAACTGCACCACACCACACTGCATGCCATGGCCCAACGCACGGGCGAGCATGCCGAACGCCGAACTGCTCTTGCCCTTGCCGTTGCCGGTCAGCACCAGCAGCAGGCCGCATTCGTTGGGGGAATTGGCGATGCGCTCGTCGATGATCGCCTTCTTGCGCTGCATACGCGCCAGATGACGTTCGTCGCGTTCGGTGGTTTCGCTCATGAGGGTTCTCCGCAGGCTGACGCCACGCGAGAAGCGGCGGCAGGTCGATAGGCAGGCAGACGGAGGACGCGCAGGGGCCATGACCCGCTCTGGTCACGGTGCACCGCGCATCACCCTCCGTGATGCCGTTGGCAGTATCAGGCCGGTCTCCGGGCTCGTGAGCGGGCCTGTGGCCCTGGCCTGCGCGCCTTCCCGGGCGTTCACCCAGTGGCCCTGCGCGGCCGCGTCTCACCTACCGTTGCGGGGGCAGCGCCGGGCTCGCGTCTTCCGACGCCCACCGGCTTCCCAGTTTCACCCTGCCCAGTCGAGGCTGGCAGGACACCTGAAACACGCGCGAAGGTTAGAGGGTTGGGCCGGGAGCGTCAATCGAAGCGCTCGTTCGACGAGCGGGGTCATTCTCCAGGACGCGGCGCGGCGGTGGCCTGGCGACTTACCTCGGTGACCGCCGCAAGCGCCAGCGCTCGCCGGGGATGCGATCAGCTGATCAGCGGTTCTGCGCCAGGTGGCCTTGGGGAATGACTCGCTTGGCCTGCAGGTAGGCCTTGGCCCAGTAGCTGTTGGACAGGTAGTCCAGGCGCACCGTGCCGCCTGTGGAAGGCGCATGCACGAAGCGGCCTTCGCCCACGTAGATCCCGGCATGGCTCACTTGCGAGCCGCCACCGGTGGCGAAGAACACCAAGTCCCCGGACTGCAGCGCATTGAGGTCCACCGTTGGCGCACGCATGACGATCATTTCGCGGGTCGATCGCGGCAGGCTGATGCCCGCTGCATCGCGGTAGACATAGCCGATCAGGCCACTGCAATCGAAGCCGGAATCCGGCGTGTTACCGCCCCAGCGATAGGGGGTACCGACCAGGCCGATGGCGCGTATGAGCACATCGTCGGCAATCGGCGAAATGTCAGGCTGGGCGTACGGGATCTGTGGCTGAACCACAGGGGCCGGTGCCGGAGCATGGCTGGAACAGGCGGCAAGCAGAGCCACCAGGGAAAGGAATGCGAAGCGCGCCATCATCGCCATGGCCAGAACTTCCTGTCTGAGACCGTAGGGCCGCAGCCCAAAAGAGTTGAGAATTTAGATTAGACGCTTTCTATAAATGCGCACGGCGGCGAGCTTTTCAGCATCGCCGCCGCGGCAGGGTACATCATTTTGCCATCAGTTGCGCGCGATATTGGTCGGCGCCATCGCCAAGGCTCGCTTGGCTTCGATGAAGGTCTTGCTCCAGTAGCGATCACCGAGGCTGTCGATGCGCACACCACCGCTGCGGCGGCTGCTGGAGTGGATGAACTGGTTGTCACCCAGGTAGATGCCAGCATGGCTGACACGACCACGGCCATTGGTGCTGAAGAACAGCAAATCGCCCGGCTTGAGCTTGTTGCGCGCCACTTTCGGTGCGTCGACGTTGATCATCTCGCGGGTAGAGCGCGGCAAGGTCACACCCGCCTCTTCGCGGAACAGGTAGCCGATGAAACCGCTGCAGTCGAAGCCCGACTTCTCCGAGGTACCGCCGAAACGGTAGCGCGTGCCGATCAACGACATGCCACGTTCGAGAATACTGTCGGCCAGGGCCGGCAATTGGTAAGGCTTGCCGCTGGAGAAAGCCTCCAGGTCATCTTCGGTGGCCAGGTCCTCTTCGCTGAATACCGACGAAGTGGAAGTCTTGGCGTTGATCGCCGACGTCGAGGCGACCGGGGTGTGATCCTGAGGCTGGGAAACCGGGCCATGAGCCGCGCAGCCAAAAAGCAGGGTCACGAGTGCGAGTGGCACGAGGGGTGCGAAGCGCTTCAGCATGGGCACGACCGTGTCTGTAATCCTTTAGAAGGTGGAAACTATGCCTTCTATCGGGACCATTTGCAAATTTTATCGAAAAAGATGTGACTTTTCCGTGACGCTGCTGCAAGCCCCGTATTTCGGGGCTTACCAGCCGAGGGTTTCCTTGAGGAAAGGAATGGTCAGCTTGCGCTGCGCTTGCAGCGACGCTTGGTCGAGACGTTCGAGCAGGTCGAACAGCGCGCTCATGCTTCGGGTGCCACGGGTCAGGATGAAGTGGCCAACTTCGTCGGTCAGGTGCAGCCCCCGTCGCGAGGCCCGCAATTGCAGGGCTCGCAGCTTGTCTTCGTCGGACAACCCACGCATCTGGAAGATCAGCGCCAATGTCAGGCGCGACTTGAGGTCGGGCAACTTGATCGGCAGCTCACGCGGTGAGCTGGAGGCCGCCAGCAACAGGCGCCGACCGCTATCGCGCAGCCGATTGAACAGGTGGAACATGGACTCTTCCCAGTCCGCCTTGCCGGCGATAACGTGCAGGTCGTCGATGCAGACCAGCTCGTACTGCGCCAGGTAATCCAGCAGTTCCACGCCTCGGTCGAGCAGTTGCGCCAAGGGCAGGTAGACCGCGGGCTCACCGCGCTGCTGGAAGCGATGGGTGGCCGCCTGCAGCAGGTGGCTGCGACCCACACCTTGCTTGCCCCACAGGTAGATGAGGCTTTCGGTCCAGCCGGCGTCGGCTTCGCACAGACGCTCGACATAGCCCAACGCCGCGGCATTGGCGCCCGGATAGTAGTTGATGAAGGTGGCGTCATCGCGCAGACGCACACCCAGGGGCAACTGGATCGGTTTCATGCTGGCGGGCGGTCGAGAGGACCACAGGGGGCCTTTGGTGAACAGTGTGCAAAGTCTATACCCGCCTTGCGGGCGGCACAATGACCGAGCAGGATTGCCCAAGCAAAATCAACGAGTTGCGCTACAAAAGCAACGCTTCCCGTTTTATCGCCGGCAAGCCGGCTCCTGCCATGCCCGCGCTTGCCGCTCGAAAGGATCACAGCTTTGGGTCGACATCCCCGGCATACATGTCCGACTCTTTATACAGATCGTGCACATGGCGCAGCAGCACCATGATCACGGCGGCGACTGGCAAGGCCAGCAACACACCGGTGAAACCGAACAGCTCGCCGCCCGCCAGGATGGCGAAGATCACCGCCACCGGGTGCAGGCCGATCCGGTCCCCTACCAGCAACGGGGTCAATACCATGCCTTCGAGCGCCTGCCCGACCATGAACACCGCCACGATGCCCAGCATCGGATAAAGGTCGCCGCCGAACTGGAACAACCCGGCCACCAGCGCAGCGCCGATACCGATGATGAACCCCATGTATGGCACGATGGCCGCCAGCCCTGCCAGCATGCCGATCAGCAGGCCCAGTTCCAGCCCCACCAGCATCAGGCCGGCCGAGTAGATCACCCCCAGCGCCAGCATCACCATCAACTGGCCACGGACGAAAGCGCCCAGGACTTCGTGGCACTCACCAGCAAGTCCTACCACCTGCGATTCCCGGTGGCGCGGCAGCAGGCCGCGCAGCTTGGCCATCATCAGGTCCCAGTCGCGCAGCAAGTAGAAGCCCACCACGGGAATCAGCACCAGATTGGCCAGCCAGGCGACCAACGCCAGGCTGGAGGCCGTGGCCTGGGACAGCAGCATGCCGACGATATCGGTGGTCTGGCCCATGTGCGCGCTGACGGCGGCCTTGATCTTGTCGAACTTCCAGAACCCTTCGGCCAGGCCCAGACGGCTTTGCACCCACGGCAACGCCACGTGCTGCAACCAATCGAGCATCTGCGGCGCCAACTCGTAAAGGCGCACCAACTGCTTGGCCAACATCGGTATCAGCACCAGCAACAGCGCCAGCAGAATGAGGGTGAACAGGCTGAACACCACGACCACGCCCCAGGTTCGCGACAGCCCCAGGCGCTCCAGGCGGTCGACCAGTGGGTCGGCCAGGTAGGCCAGCAGTATGCCGACCAGAAACGGTGAAAGAATGTTGTGCAGGCTATACAGCAGCACGGCGATCAGCAGGGCGATGCCCAGCCAGATCCAACGGCGTACATCGGTCAAAATCGGGTCTCCTTACCAACGAAAACGCAAGCCATCGAACGGCTTGGGGGCAGCAGGTTGCTCAGCCGCCGGGGCAGCCCCTGGCGCGGGTGCTGTGGGGGTGGCCGGTACGGGGTCGGCCGGCACTTCCTGCAGCTTGGCCAAGCCCAGCTGGGCGCGCAGTTGATCCGGGTTGCCGGTGACCTGGTAGGTGAGCGTCTTGCCATCGGCCAGTTGCAGACGCGGGCCGAACGGCTCGAGCACGCGACTGAGTTCAGCGTAGCGCTGCAGGTTCATGCCCTGCACCTGGACCTGCAAGGCACCGCTGGCACCCGGCCGGGTCACGTAACGCGGCGCCAACCGGTTGCTCACTGCAAGCATGACCGCATCGGCCAAGGCCGCCTGATCGGCGCCTTCGGCGTTGCCTTGCTCGCGCTTGTCACCCAGCCATAGCTGCCATTTGCCCTGCCACTTGCCGTCGGCCTCCTGGGCGTGCACCGCCAGCAAGGCATCGGCGCCGTAACGCTCGGAGACCTCGCGCAGGGGCGCCGGGTCCTTGCCCTCCAACTGCTTGCCGTTGGCCACCAGTTGCTCCTGCAAGTCGGCCAACGGCAGGCGCAGCGGCAGCCCGCGGTGCTGGGCAGCTCGACGCAAAGGCTGCGCGCTGGACTGGCCATCGCCGACCAGACTACTGCCCTCGGCACTTTCGTTCAGCCACCAACCGAGGATCGACGGGCGATTGTTGCCCCACAAGGCCAGACCTGCCTGACGCAGGGCGCGCTCGGTACTGCCGGGGTCGAACTCGACCAGCACCGACTCGGGCGGGCCAGCCTCGGTAGCGACCTGGTTGATGATTTGCTGCGGGTCTTTGCGCAGTCCGGCCAGCGCCGGACTCTGCGCGGCCTTGGGGTCGCCGGTCAGGCGCAATACCAGGGTGTCCAAGGCTTTGCCGGTGGCCTGGGCGCGGGCTTCGGCGCCCTGCCCTTCGATGGGCTCACGCACCTGGTAAAGCCCGGAAACGGTCTCGGCCTGCACGATGGCGCTGGCCAACGCAAGGCAACCGGCTGCCAGAAAATTGAAAGAACGCATGGAGGATTCCTGTCCAGAAGACCAGATGACGGGGCACCGGGTCAGTTTGGGTGCTGGCTGTGACCGCGACAGGGCGACAAATGCTCCCTGTGTGCGGCCCGTTTCACCTCGACGGCGTTTCTATACCTTATACAGCGCCCCGCCTGGCAACCAGTCGCAGACCATGAAAGGATGTTTTTTCATGGATTAGGGCCCTGCCCGTCGGCCTGAGGATGGCCGCTGCCGGGCAACCCTGATAAAATCGCGCGCCTTCACAGACCACTGACGTTTCAGGTAGCCGCCGCACGCTCGCCGGCCTTGGCCGTCACGGTCGTTTTTAAGAATCCCTCCCTCCTAAAGGCCTGGATCAATGAGCAAGCAACCCTCCCTGAGCTACAAAGACGCCGGTGTAGACATCGACGCCGGCGAAGCACTGGTCGAACGCATCAAGGGCGTCGCCAAGCGCACCGCACGTCCTGAAGTCATGGGTGGCCTGGGCGGCTTCGGCGCCCTCTGCGAGATCCCGGCCGGTTACAAGCAACCGGTTCTGGTCTCCGGCACCGATGGCGTCGGCACCAAACTGCGCCTGGCGCTGAACCTGAACAAGCACGACAGCATCGGCCAGGACCTGGTCGCCATGTGCGTGAACGACCTGGTGGTCTGCGGCGCCGAACCGCTGTTCTTCCTCGACTACTATGCCACCGGCAAGCTCAACGTCGACGTGGCCGCCACCGTGGTCACCGGCATCGGCGCCGGCTGCGAACTGGCCGGCTGCTCGCTGGTCGGCGGCGAAACCGCTGAAATGCCCGGCATGTACGAAGGCGAAGACTACGACCTGGCCGGCTTCTGCGTGGGCGTGGTGGAAAAAGCCGAAATCATCGACGGCTCCAAGGTCGCCACTGGCGATGCGCTGATCGCCCTGCCGTCCTCCGGCCCGCACTCCAACGGCTACTCGCTGATCCGCAAGATCCTCGAAGTCTCCGGCACCGACATCGAAAACACCCAGCTCGACGGCAAGCCACTGGCCGACCTGCTGATGGCCCCGACCCGCATCTACGTCAAGCCGCTGCTGCAGCTGATCAAGGAAACCGGCGCGGTCAAGGCCATGGCCCACATCACCGGCGGCGGCCTGCTGGACAACATCCCACGCGTACTGCCGGCTAACGCCCAGGCCGTGATCGACGTGGCCAGCTGGCAGCGTCCGGCAGTGTTCGACTTCCTGCAGGAAAAAGGCAACGTCGATGAGCACGAAATGCACCGCGTGCTGAACTGCGGCGTCGGCATGGTCATCTGCGTGGCTCAGGACCAGGTCGAGAATGCCCTGAACGTCCTGCGCAAGGCCGGCGAGCAACCTTGGGTAATCGGCAAAATCGCCGAAGCCGCCGAAGGCGCTGCCCAGGTCGAGCTGCAGAACCTCAAGGCACACTGATGCCGAGCAAGACCTGCAATGTCGTGGTACTGCTGTCGGGCTCCGGCAGCAACCTGCAAGCCCTGATCGACAGCAGCCGCATCGACGGCAGCCCGGTACGCATCGGCGCGGTGATTTCCAACCGTGCCGATGCCTACGGCCTGCAACGCGCAGCGGCGGCTGGCATCGACACCGCGGTACTGGACCACAAGGGCTTCGACGGCCGTGAAGCCTTCGATGCGGCGCTGATGGCGCGCATCGACAGCTTTGCACCCGACCTGGTGGTTCTGGCCGGCTTCATGCGCATCCTCAGTGGTGATTTCGTGCGCCACTACCAGGGACGCCTGCTCAACATCCACCCGTCGTTGCTGCCCAAGTACAAGGGCCTGCACACTCACCAACGGGCGCTGGAGGCAGGCGACGCGGAGCATGGCTGCAGCGTACACTTCGTCACCGAGGAACTCGATGGCGGCCCTCTGGTCGTACAGGCTGTGGTCCCGGTTGCCTCCGACGACTCCGTCGAGACGTTGGCCCAACGGGTTCACCACCAGGAACACCAGATCTACCCGCTAGCGGTGCACTGGTTCGCCGAAGGTCGCTTGCGCCTGGGCGATCAGGGTGCGTTACTGGATGGCCAGCCGCTGCCGGCCAGCGGTCACTTGATTCGACCCTAGGAGATTTTATGCGTCGCGCCCTGCTCTTGGCTCTCGCCGTGCTCGCCCTGCCCCTCCAGGCAGCTGATCTGAAGCCGTTCTCGGCAAGCTACACCGCAGACTGGAAACAACTGCCTATGAGCGGCACCGCCGAGCGCAGTCTGGTCAAAAATGCCAACGGTACCTGGGACCTTAACTTCAAGGCCTCCATGATGATCGCCAGCCTGACCGAGCAAAGCACCCTGCGCCAGGAAAACGACACCCTGCTACCACAGAAGTACCACTTCGAACGCGGCGGCCTGGGCAAGGCCAAGAAAGTCGACCTGACGTTCGACTGGAACAGCAAGAAAGTCACCGGTAGCGACCGTGGCGATGCGATCAGCCTGCCGCTCAACCGCGGCGTGCTGGACAAATCGTCCTATCAGCTGGCCCTGCAGCATGATGTGGCTGCCGGCAAGAAAAGCATGACCTACCAGGTGGTCGATGGTGACGAGATCGACACCTACGACTTCCGCGTCCTGGGCACCGAGAAAGTCACCACCAAGACCGGCCAGGTCGAGGCGGTGAAAGTCGAGCGCGTGCGCGACCCGAGCCAGAGCAAGCGCATCACCGAGCTGTGGTTCGCCAAGGACTGGGACTACCTGTTGGTACAACTGCGTCAAGTCGAGACCGATGGCAAGGAGTACGTGATCGTGCTGCAAGATGGCACGGTCGATGGCAAGTCGGTGAAGGGTAACTGATTCACCATCGCGAGCAGCACCTCAAGCCCCGCCTGCGTGCGGGGCTTTTTCATGCGTGCGGGGATCCTTCGTGCTACATGAAACTTGTTTCACGCCCGTTTTATTTACTTAGCCTGCTAACAAACTCTATAAAGGAGGCCTGCGACACAGTGCCGCAGCTAACTGAAAAGTGGAGTTTACCGATGACAGTCCAAGTAACCGAACGCGACGAATCGAAAATGTCCCACGAAGGCCTGGCCGCCGGTGTGCGGATCTGGGACGTGTATCAGCAAGGCCAACTGGTTGGCATGTTCCACCATGAACACGAAGCCCATCAATATCGTGCAGAACTGGAAAACCTCGAGAACCAGCGTCCCACACAATGACAGGGTCTTCAAAAAGAAACCCCGCCAAGGCGGGGTTTCTCGTTTACCACATCAGATCGTCAGGGATCTTGTAGGCGGCGTACGGATCGTCTTCGTCCGCTTCCTCAACGTGGGTGTTCAGCAACAGGATGCGGCCAGGATCGCGCTCCTGAATCTTCACCGCCGCTTCCCGCGGGATCACCTCGTAACCACCGCCGAACGACACGATCGCCAGCGAGCCATTGCTCAGCTTGCTGCGCATCAAGGCGTTGACGGCAATGCGCTTGACCTTCTTATCGTCGACGAAGTTGTAGTAGTCCTCGCTGTTGAGCTTGGGCAGGCGCGTGGCTTCGATCAACTGCTTGATCTGCGCGGCCCGGGCTTTTTGCTCGGCCTTTTCCTGCTGTTGACGGTTCAGCTCCTGGTCACGCTTGGCTTTTTCGGCCATCGCTTCCTTGGCCATGCGCTGCTGGCTGTCATCGACTTCGACCTGGCCCTTGTGCTCCAGGCGTTTTTGTTTCTTTTCGGCCTTGTTGGCCTGCGAGACCTGTTTCTGGTTGACCAGACCGGCCTTGAGCAATTGATCGCGAAGGGAAAGACTCATGGATGTTCACTCACTTATGCAGCCGCTCAGCCGCAGCTGGGCAGGTTCTTTTCCTGACGTTTGGCCTCGCCCCACAGGGCGTCCAACTCATCAAGGTTACAATCTTCGATCGGCCGGCCACTGTCGCGCAATGCCTGCTCGATGAAGCGAAAACGCCGCTCGAACTTGCGGTTGGCACGACGCAGGGCATTCTCCGGGTCTTGCTTGAGGTGGCGCGCCAGGTTGACGGCAGCGAACAACAGGTCGCCGACTTCGTCCTCCAGGGCCTGGCCATCGCCGTCAGCCATCGCCTGCAAGACTTCATCCAGCTCCTCGCGGACCTTGTCCAGCACCGGCAAGGCGTCAGGCCAGTCGAAACCGACGGTGGCCGCACGCTTCTGCAGTTTGGCGGCCCGCGACAACGCTGGCAATGCAGCCGGCACATCGTCGAGCAACGACAACTGTTCCGGCTCGCTCTTTTCAGCGCGCTCCTCGGCCTTTATCTCCTCCCAGCGCGACTTGACCTGGGCCTCGCTCAGGCTGGGAGTGTCCAGTGGCGCATACAGCTCACCGGTGGGAAATACGTGGGGGTGGCGGCGGATCAGCTTACGGGTGATGGCATCGACCACGCCATCGAACTCGAAACGCCCCTCCTCCCGTGCCAGCTGGCTGTAATAGACCACCTGGAACAGCAGGTCGCCCAGCTCGCCCTGCAGGTGCTCGAAATCGCCTCGCTCGATGGTGTCGGCGACTTCATAGGCCTCTTCGAGGGTGTGCGGGACGATACTGGCGTAGTTCTGCTTCAGGTCCCACGGGCAGCCGTATTGCGGATCGCGCAGGCGGGCCATGAGGTGCAGCAGGTCGTCGAGGGTATAGGTCATTGGTGTTTTCCTGGCCGCAGGCGAAGCCCCGATCGCTGGCAAGCCAGCGCCTACAACTGCAGCGCCAAGGCTGCAGGCGCCGTGTCGCCGGCAAGGGACCGCATGGCGGCCCCTGCTTCGAGTCTCACGGGGTTCGATTACGCCGCGTTTCGATGATGTTCGGCAACTGCGAGATCCGCCCCAACAGGCGACCCAGGGCATCCAACCCAGGAATCTCGATGGTCAGCGACATCAATGCGGTGTTGTCTTCCTTGTTCGAGCGGGTGTTGACCGCCAGTACGTTGATCTTCTCGTTGAGCAGCACCTGCGACACATCCCGCAGCAGGCCCGGACGGTCGTAGGCACGGATGACGATATCGACCGGGTAGGTCTGCACCGGTATCGGTCCCCAGCTGACCTGGATCATCCGCTCCGGCTCACGGCCGGCCAGCTGCAGCACCGACGCGCAGTCCTGACGGTGGATGGTCACACCACGCCCCTGGGTGATGTAGCCGACAATGGCATCGCCCGGCAGCGGTTGGCAGCACCCGGCCATCTGCGTGAGCAGGTTGCCGACACCCTGGATCTGGATGTCGCCACGCTTGCCACTGCGGGTAGCGGGCTTGCGCGAAACCAGGTCGATCTGTTCGATGCGCTCGGGTTCGAGCAACTGCTGGGCAGCGTTGACCAAATGGGCCAGACGCAGGTCGCCGGCCCCAAGGGCGGCAAACATGTCTTCGGCAGTCTTGACGTTGGTCTTCTCGGCCAGGCGCTCGAAATCCACCTGAGGCAGACCCAGACGACTGAGCTCGCGTTCGAGCAAGGTCTTGCCCGCCGCCACGTTCTGGTCCCGCGCCTGGAGCTTGAACCAGTGCACGATCTTGGCCCGCGCCCGCGAAGTGGTCACATAACCCAGGTTGGAGTTCAACCAGTCACGGCTTGGGTTGCCATGCTTGCTGGTGATGATCTCGACCTGCTCGCCGGTTTGCAGGCTGTAGTTGAGCGGCACGATGCGGCCGTTGATCTTGGCGCCACGGCAGTTATGACCGATCTCGGTGTGCACCCGGTAGGCGAAGTCCAGCGGCGTGGCGCCCTTGGGCAGGTCGATGGCGTGGCCGTCGGGGGTGAATACATAGACCCGGTCGGGTTCGATGTCGACACGCAGCTGTTCGGCCAGGCCGCCGATGTCGCCCAGCTCCTCATGCCACTCGAGCACCTGGCGCAGCCAGGAAATCTTCTCCTCGTAATGGTTGGAGCTGGACTTGACGTCGGTGCCCTTGTACCGCCAGTGGGCGCAGACCCCAAGCTCGGCTTCTTCGTGCATGCCGTGGGTACGGATCTGTACCTCCAGCACCTTGCCTTCTGGGCCGATCACCGCCGTGTGCAACGAGCGGTAGCCGTTCTCCTTGGGGTTGGCGATGTAATCGTCGAACTCTTTGGGAATATGCCGCCACAAGGTATGGACGATACCCAGCGCGGTGTAGCAGTCGCGAACTTCCGGTACCAGCACCCGCACGGCGCGCACGTCGTAGATCTGGCTGAACTCCAGCCCCTTGCGCTGCATCTTGCGCCAGATCGAATAGATGTGTTTTGCCCGGCCGCTGATGTCGGCCTTCACGCCGGTGGCGAGCAGCTCGTTCTGCAGTTGGTTCATCACGTCGCTGATGAAGCGCTCGCGGTCCAGCCGGCGCTCGTGCAGGAGCTTGGCAATCTGCTTGTACTGGTCGGGCTCGAGGTAACGGAAGGATAGGTCCTCCAGCTCCCACTTGATGTGACCGATACCCAGGCGATGTGCCAGCGGTGCGTAGATGTCGAACACCTCACGCGCCACGCGCAGGCGTTTTTCGTCGTCGGCGGACTTCACCGCACGAATGGCGCACGTACGCTCGGCCAGCTTGATCAGGGCCACGCGCACATCATCGACCATGGCCACTAGCATCTTGCGCAGGTTCTCGACCTGCGCCTGGGAGCCGAGCACCAGCGACTGGCGCGGGCTGAGGCTGGCGCTGATGGCCGCCATGCGCAACACACCGTCGATCAGCTTGGACACCACCGGGCCAAAACGCTGGCCGACTTCGGCCAAGGTAACCTTGCCTTCACGCACCGAGCGGTAGATGACCGCCGCCACCAGGGAGTCCTGGTCGAGTTTGAGGTCCGCAAGGATTTCGGCAATTTCCAGGCCGGCCTGGAAGCTGGACGTACCGTCGGCCCAGGAATGCTTGGCCGGGTTGCCCTTCTTCTCGATTTCCTGGGCGAACTCGCAGGCCTCCTTGAGCGCCACGCGATCCAACGCCGAATCGACGCTCACCACATGATCCAGCCATGCTTCGAGATTGATACTGCCGTCAGTGTTGACCGGCTGGTGCACTCTCACCTGTACCATCTTTTTTCTACCTTTCCATACAGCGCACCTCGCGGGTGCACTGGCTATCACCGTACGCCTTCCACTCCATGGAAGCCGCACCAAGGGGCCAGCTTGGCTAACCCACTTCGAATAACGCCATGGCCTCGACATGCGCCGTCTGAGGAAACATGTCGAGAATCCCGGCCCTTTTTAACCGGTACCCCTGGCCGACCAGCACCTGGGCGTCTCGCGCCAACGTGGCCGGATTGCACGAAACATAGACCAGCCGCCGTGCCTTGAGGCGTGCGATGTCTTGCACGACCTCGTAGGCACCGTCACGCGGTGGATCCAAGAGTACCGCAGAAAAGCCTTCGGCGGCCCATCCGGCGCCTGCCAAAGGCTGCGATAAATCGGCCTGAAAAAACCGTGCGTTATGCACATTGTTGTTCCGGGCATTGGCCTCGGCCCGATCGACCATGGCCTGTACACCTTCCACTGCCACCACTTCCCGCGCCTGCCGAGCCAGTGGCAAGGCGAAGTTGCCCAGGCCACAGAACAGGTCAAGCACCCGCTCGTCAGCTTGCGGCGCCAGCCAGGCCAGTGCCTGCTCGATCATCGCCGTATTGACCTGGGCATTGACCTGCACGAAGTCCCCCGGCCGCCAGGCAAGCTCGAGCTGCCATGGCTCAAGAACGAACCCCAGTGTCGTAGCGGCCTCCACCGGCGCCGGCTCGCCTTCGCCCTGCAGCCACAGCTGCGCCTTGGCCTCATCGCAGAACGCCTGCAAACGGCTCAGGTCGTCGGCTGGCAACGGTGCCACATGGCGTACCAGCAGCGCCTCGGCGGTGCCACTGAACAACTCCACATGGCCAATGGCCTGGGGTTTGCTCAACGACCGCAGTACGGTCGGCAGGTGGCGCACAATGGACTGCAAAGGCTGTACCAGCACCGCACAGTCGTCGATGGCGACGATGTCCTGGCTGGCTTCGGCGCGGAATCCGACTTCCAGCTGGCGCGTCTTGACGTCCCAGCGCACGGCCACCCGCGCACGACGGCGGTAGCCGAATTCCGGTCCGCTCAGCGGCGCGGCCCATTGCTCGGGCTGCACGCCGGCCACCCGTTGCAGTTGTTCGGCCAGGGTGCGCTGCTTGAGCGCCAACTGCGCCTCATGGGGCAGGTGTTGCAGGTTGCAGCCACCGCAGCGTGCGTAATGGCGGCACGGCGCCTGCCGGCGTTCCGGGCTGGCCTGCAGCACACGTTCAAGACGTGCTTCGACCACCTTGCCGCGGGCATTGAGTACCCGCGCTTCGACCGCTTCCCCGGCCAGGGCGCCACTGACGAACCAGGTCCGCCCGTCATGGAAAGCGATGCCACGGCCGTCACCGGCCAGGCGCTCGATGTCCAGACGCTGCTTCTTGCCCACGGGAACCTGTGGGGTACGGTTGCCGCCGGCCGGCTGGAAGCGCAGGCCGCTGTTGCTTTTTTTCTTGGACATCAGGTTGCGTCGAACAGGCCGGTGGACAGGTAACGGTCACCGCGGTCACAGATGATCGCCACCATCACCGCGTTTTCCAGCTCACGGGACAGGCGCAGCATGGCCGCGACCGCACCACCGGATGACACGCCGCAGAAAATGCCCTCTTCACGGGCAAGGCGGCGGGTGGTTTCCTCGGCTTCTTGCTGGGACATGTCCACCACACGGTCGACGCGGGTCGCATCGAAGATCTTCGGCAGGTACTCCTCAGGCCAGCGGCGAATGCCTGGAATGGCGGAACCTTCCATCGGTTGCAGACCGATGATCTGCACCGCCGGATTCTGTTCCTTGAGGTACTGCGAGCAGCCCATGATGGTACCGGTGGTGCCCATCGAACTGACGAAATGGGTGATGGTGCCTTGGGTCTGCTGCCAGATTTCCGGACCGGTGCTGGTGTAGTGGGCGATAGGGTTGTCGCCGTTGGCGAATTGGTCCAGGACCAGGCCGCGGCCTTCGGCCTGCAATTTCTCGGCGAGGTCGCGGGCACCTTCCATGCCCTCCTCCTTGCTCACCAGGATCAGCTCGGCGCCATAGGCGGTCATCGCGGCCTTGCGCTCGGCGGTGGAATTGTCCGGCATGATCAGGATCATCTTGTAACCCTTGATGGCTGCCGCCATGGCCAGGGCGATACCGGTGTTGCCCGAGGTCGCCTCGATCAGCGTGTCGCCTGGCTTGATCTGGCCGCGCAGTTCGGCGCGGGTGATCATCGACAGGGCCGGACGGTCCTTGACCGAGCCAGCGGGATTGTTGCCTTCGAGCTTGAGCAGGAGGGTATTGCTGGTTTCGCCAGCGATGCGCTGCAGGCGAACCAGAGGCGTATTGCCGACGCAATCGGCGATGGTTGGGTACTGCAAGGTCATGGCGTATTTCACAGTCCGGACGGCAGGGGCGCCTATCATACCGGCAAACCCGGCTTGGCCATATCACGCAATCTGTAGTCGGTATAGCTACAAGCTATAACCCCAGCATTGCTTCGCGGGTGAACCCGCTCACCCGTAGGGGCATTCTATACCTGTCAGCATGATCACCGTGGGAACAACGGTCATCTGACGGTTTCGACCTCATCGCCGGCAAGCCGGCCCCTGCACGAGGATTGAGGTCAATGCGACTCCGCCAGCCGTCGGGATGGGGTTGTCGCCTGCACCGGCAAACGCATGCACAGCCTGAGCCCGCGCTTGCCGTTCTCGGCCCACAAAGTGCCGCCCTGGCGCTGGATCGCACTGCGGGCGATGCTCAACCCCAGGCCGAACCCGCCATCGCCGGGCCGGGAACCCTCGAGCCGGGAAAACGGCGCGAAGATCCGTTCCAGATCCTGTTCGGCAACACCACCGCCGTCGTCTTCCAGCCACAGCCGCCAATGACCGCCTTCGCGCTGGCCACCCAGGCGCACCTGGCCGTTTTCCGGCGAGTGGCGGATGGCATTGCGCAGCATGTTTTCCAGGGCCTGGGCCAAATGATTGAGGTTGCCCTGAACCCAGCAACTGCGGGGCAGTTCGCAATGCATCCGGGCGGCGGCCCAACCGCTTTCATAGCAAGCGTTTTCCACCAGCAGGTCCCACAGTGCCTGAACCTCGATCGGCTCCAGGTTCATCGGGGCACGCTCGGCGTCCTGCCAGGCCAATTGCAGGGTGTCCTCGACCAGCTGCTGCATGCAGTCCACTTCGCGCCCCAATCGTTCCCGCAGGCGCTGCAGGTCGGTTTCACCGTCGCAAGCCACCCGCAAGCGGCTCAGTGGCGTGCGCATTTCATGGGACAGGTCGCGCAGCAACTGTTGCTGCAAGGCCACCGTGCCTTGCAGGCGCTCGGCCATCTGGTCGAACGCACGGGCCAGCTCGCCCAGTTCATCGTGACGGGCGATGGTGCGGGGGTCCAGGCGTGCCGCAAGCTGGTCCGCGCGCCAGGCATTGGCCTGCTCGCGCAGCTGGTTCAACGGCACGATCAGCATGCGATAAAGCCCCACGCACAACAGCAGGGTGAACAGACCAGGCATGATGCCGTTGGTCACGACCTGCCACAGCAAGCGGTACTTGCCAGGGTTCAGCCGCTCCGGCAGCTCGATCACCAGCATGCCCTGCTCGGGCGCGCCGGGGAATGGGATGCGCAACCAGGGCTGGTCGACACTGCGCCGGCTCATGGGCCAGTCGACGCCGCGCAAGCGGGTCAGGCGCTGCATGATATCGGGGGTCAGGGTGGCGCTGTCCAGCGGTTGCAGGCGCGTGTCGAGCACGCCAATCCAACCTTGCTCACGTTGCCGCATCTGCGCCACCCAAAGGTCCAGCCCGGCACGGCCTGCGCTTCGCCAGGCCTGCTCGGCTTCCGACGCATAACCACGCAGCGTTTGGCGGGCGGGCTCTGAGAGAAACGCGTTCTGGGTTTCCATGTGACGGCCCCAGGTGTAGCTCAGGCCAATCATCAGTAAACAGAAACCCACCAACAGGATGACCAGCTTCCAGAACAGCGAATGGCGGTCGAGCATGGCTCAGTCCATCTCACCGACGCTGAGCACGTATCCCTTGCCCCAGACCGTGCGAATTTGCCGTTCCAGGTAACCAATGCCCTTGAGCTTGCGGCGGATCTGGCTCACGTGCATGTCCAGGCTGCGGTCATGGCGCGAGTAACCGCGCTGCAGCACTTGCTGATAAAGGAAAGGCTTGCTGAGCACCTCGTCCTGGTTGCGATTGAGCAGGTCGAGCAGGCGGTATTCACTTGGGGTAAGCCCGGCCCACTGACCGCCCAGGCTGACATCGCTACGGCTATCGTCGAACTGCAGCCCGCTTCCGGCCATCTCCTGGCGCGGCGGGTGACGACGCTCCAGGGCCACGCGGCGCAGGATCGCCTCGATGCGCACCTGTAGCTCGGCCATGCTGAAGGGTTTGGGCAGGTAGTCGTCGGCACCGCGCTGAAAACCGCTGATGCGGTCGGCTTCGGCCCCCAGTGCCGACATCAGGATGACCGGCGTGGTGCTGCGCCGGCGCAACTGGGCCAAGGCTTCCAGACCGTTGAGCCCAGGTAGCAGGATGTCCATCAGCACCACGTCGAAGGCCTGGCGACCCGCAGTTTCCAGACCTTCCAGCCCGTTACGGCACCAGGTCACCTGAAAGCCGCCGCGCTGCAGCTCTTCATGCAGGTAGGCGCCTAATACCGGGTCATCCTCGATGGCGAGGATGCTGGATGATTGAATAGCTTCGGGATTCATTGGCAACTGTCATGCATTCTCAATTAGACGATTATTGAGCATCGACTCCCCGCAAGGCAACCGAACAACGACCAACGCGCTGCGCCGGCGCACGAAAAGCCAAGCTAATGAGTGCATTCATCGGGCAGGCAGAGTAACTTTTCGCCTTGGTCCGTCCCTCTGGGGACGGCATGCAGGCACATGACAGGAGGCAAGTGTGCTCGATCGTTTGGGAATCAGAAGCCGGGTCTTGCTGCTGGCCTTGTTGCCCGCCAGCCTGATGGCCCTGGTGCTGGGCAGTTATTTCACCTGGCTGCAGCAAAGTGAGTTGCGCTCCCAGTTGCTCCAGCGCGGCAAGATGATCGCCGAACAACTGGCACCGCTGGCCGCGCCAGCGTTGGCCAGAGACACGCCTGCGCAACTGGAACGGATCGCTGCCCAGACACTGGAACAAGCCGATGTACGGGCCGTGGCGTTCCTGGCTCCGGACCGCACGCGCCTGGCTCATGCTGGGCCAAGCATGCTCAATCAGGCGCCCAGCGGTGGCACTGGCACCCAGTTGTTGCAACGCAGCGGCAATGACGCCACCCGCTACCTGATGCCAGTATTCGGCCATCACCGCGACCTGGCCACCGATGCCGTGCCCGCCGAAGCCGAGCGCCTGCTGGGCTGGGTCGAGATCGAGCTGTCCCATGACGGCACCCTGTTGCGCGGCTATCGTAACCTGTTCACCAGCCTGCTGTTGATCCTCGCCTGCCTGGCCCTGAGCGGCCTGCTGGCGATGCGCATGAGCCGCACCATCAACAACCCGATCGAGCGCATCAAGCATGCGGTCAACCAACTCAAGGACGGCCACCTGGACGAACGCCTGCCGGCGATGGGCAGCCACGAGCTGGACGAGCTGGCGCACGGCATCAACCGCATGGCCGAGACCCTGCACAGCGCCCACGAAGAACTGCAGCACAGCATCGACCAGGCCACCGAAGACGTGCGCCAGAACCTCGAGACCATCGAGATCCAGAACATCGAGCTGGACATGGCCCGCAAGGAAGCACTCGAAGCCAGCCGCATCAAGTCCGAGTTCCTGGCCAACATGAGCCACGAAATCCGCACGCCGCTCAACGGTATCCTCGGTTTCACCCACCTGTTGCAAAAGAGTGAACTGTCCCCGCGCCAGCTGGATTACCTGGGCACCATCGAAAAATCAGCCGACAACCTGCTGGGTATCATCAACGAGATCCTCGACTTCTCCAAGATCGAGGCTGGCAAGCTGGTGCTCGACAGCATTCCTTTCAACCTGCGCGACCTGGTCCAGGACACGTTGACCATCCTCGCTCCGGCGGCCCATGCCAAGCAGCTCGAACTGCTCAGCCTGATCTACCGCGATACGCCCACCTCGCTGATCGGCGACCCGCTGCGGCTCAAGCAGATTCTGACCAATCTGGTAAGCAATGCGATCAAGTTCACCCGCGAAGGTACCATCGTCGTACGCGCCATGCTTGAGGACGAGCACGAGGACAGCGCGCAACTGCGCATCAGCGTGCAGGACACCGGCATCGGCCTGTCACCGCAAGATGTGCGCACGCTGTTTCAGGCCTTCAGCCAGGCCGACAACTCGTTGGCACGCCAACCCGGAGGCACCGGCCTTGGGCTGGTGATTTCCAAGCGCCTGATCGAGCAGATGGGCGGCGAGATCGGTGTCGACAGCACTCCGGGCGAGGGCTCGCAATTCTGGATCAGCCTGAGCCTGCCCAAGGCCCACGACGACATGGAAGAGCGGCCGCTGCAACCGCTGCTGGGACGCCGGGCCGCCATTGTCGACAGCCACGAACTGGCCCGCCAAGCGCTTGAGCACCAGCTGGAAGATTGCGGATTGAGCGTCAGCCTGTTCGCCACCTACGACCAGTTGTTGCAAGGTGTACAGGCCGCCCACCAGGCGGGCCAGCCATTCGAGTTCGCCGTGCTGGGTGCCAACCTGGGCAACCTCTCGCCAGAGCAGTTGGGCCATTACCATCAAGCGTTCGAGCGCTGTCAGTGCCAGTGCGTTGTGCTGTGCCCCACCACCGAGCAGGCGCTGTACCACCCGTACCTGCCCAATGGCCACGGCCAGTTGCTGTCCAAGCCAACCTGCACGCGCAAGCTGCGACGGCTGCTGCTGGAGCTGGTGCAGCCACGTCGCCCGCAGAGTGAAACAGCAGCGGGCAATGGCCATCGCCAGCCGAAAATCCTGTGCGTCGACGACAACGCAGCCAACCTGCTGTTGGTGAAAACCCTGCTCGAAGGCCTTGGCGCCGAGGTGCTGGCGGTGGACAACGGTTATACCGCGGTGCAGGCCGTGCAGACCGAACCGTTCGACCTGGTGCTGATGGACGTGCAGATGCCTGGCATGGACGGTCGCGCCTGTACCGAACAGATCCGCCTGTGGGAAAACACCCAGAGCGGCAACCCGCTGCCCATCGTCGCCCTCACCGCCCACGCCATGGCCAACGAAAAGCGCGCCCTGTTGCACAGCGGCATGGACGACTACCTGACCAAGCCGATCAGCGAACGCCAATTGGCCCAGGTGGTGATGAAGTGGACCGGCATGAGCCTGGGCACACCACCGCGGGAGCGGCCGGACGAGCCACAGGACGAGAACCGGGAGCTGCCGGTGCTGGACCCCGAGGAAGGTTTGCGCCTGGCGGCTGGCAAGCCCGACCTTGCCGCCGACATGCTGGCAATGTTGCTAGCCTCGCTGGAAGACGACCGCGAAGCGATCCGCGCGGCGCGAGAGGCCGAGGATCAGTTGGCGCTGATCGAACAGGTGCACCGGCTCAACGGCGCCTCGCGCTATTGCGGGGTGCCGCAGTTGCGGGCGGCGTGCCAGCGCAGCGAGACCCTGCTCAAGCAGGACCACCCACAGGCGGAGCAGGCATTGGACGAGCTGGATGGGGCGATCATCCGCCTGGCGGCCCAGGCGCGGCTCAGCGCCTGAGTGGTTCGGGGATGGGGTTTGGCGACGGGGTTGTGGCGTTTTTGAGAGCGAGCGCCGCCCACGCGGCGCATCGCGAGCAAGGCTCGCTCCTACGTTTATTTCAGGCCAATGAATCCTGTGGGCTTTGCGCGCGACCGTTTTCGGATTGTACAAACCAGGCGGTCGCGCGCGTCCGGCACAGACATAATTGGCCCTAAACAAACGTAGGAGCGAGCCTTGCTCGCGATGCGCCGCGTGGGCGGCGCTCAATCTACCCAACACCCGAGAAACCAAGCAAACGCTCACAAAGGACGCCAACCATGCGCGCACTGTTGTTCAGCAGCCAGCACTACGACCAGGAAAGCTTCACCCAGGCCGCCGCTGAAACGGCCCTGGACCTGAACTTCCAATCTGCCCGACTGACCCTCGACACCGCCCCGCTCGCACAAGGTTTCGAAGTGGTCTGTGCCTTCATCAACGACGAACTCGACGCGCGGGTACTGGAGCGCCTGGCCGCTGGCGGCACCCGCCTGATCGCCCTGCGTTCGGCTGGCTACAACCATGTCGACCTGACCGCCGCCCAACGCCTGGGCCTGACCGTGGTGAGGGTACCGGCCTATTCACCACACGCCGTGGCCGAGCATGCCGTGGCCCTGGTATTGGCGCTCAACCGCCGCCTGCACCGGGCCTACAACCGCACCCGCGAAGGCGATTTCACCCTGCATGGCCTGACTGGCTTCGACCTGTACGGCAAGACCGTCGGCGTGGTGGGCACCGGACAGATCGGCACCGCCTTTGCCCGCATCATGGCCGGGTTCGGTTGCCAACTGCTGGCCTACGACCCTTTCCCCAATCCCGAACTGCAGGCTCTGGGCGCACGCTACATGGCGCTGCCCGATCTGTTGAAACAAGCGCGAATCATCAGCCTTCACTGCCCGCTGACGGAGCAAACCAAACACCTGATCAATGCCCAAAGCCTCGCCCAACTGCAACCCGGCGCGATGCTGATCAACACCGGTCGCGGCGCCCTGGTCGACACCCCTGCGCTGATCGACGCACTCAAGCGCGGCCAGCTTGGCTACCTGGGGCTTGATGTCTATGAAGAGGAAGCACAGCTGTTCTTCGAAGACCGTTCCGACCAGCCGCTGCAGGACGATGTGCTGGCACGCTTGCTGACCTTCCCTAACGTGATCGTCACCGCGCACCAGGCGTTTCTGACCCGCGAGGCGCTGGACGCCATCGCCGCGACCACCCTGGAAAATATCATCCGCTGGGCGGCAGGCAATCCGCAGAATCTGGTCTCGGGTTGATGCTAGGATACGCGGCATTTCTGGAGGACCCATGGTCGAACACGATTTCCGCTACACCCTTTTCAATCCGCAACACACCCTGATCGAATGCCGCGCCCTGGTGCCGGGCCGTTACCAGGTCACTGGCAACGGCGGTTCGATGCACAAGGATGACGTTCTGCTGGTCACCCTCAAAGGCAGCAAGGACCTGTCCATGCGCCTGACCGTGGAAAGCGTGCGCCACCTGATCAATCCGCGCGGCCAATGGGTCGCCGTGGCCAGCGGCCCGGTGTTCAATGAGCTGGAGATCCTCACTTGGCAGGTCGCCTGCGATCACTGCGACGCCGTGCTGGACTTCGAGTTCGCCGTGGACGCCAAGCTGGGCAAGAAAGCCCGTCAACCGGCGGCCAGCGCCCGCATCGCAGAGCTGGGTTGGGCCAGCCGTGGCGACAAGCACCTGTGCCCGCGTTGCCAGGAGAGCGCCGAGTGAAGAATCTGCTGACCGGCGCGCTGATTGCCACCGGCCTGCTCGGCTGTGCCACCGAACCTTCGCAGCTGCAGCAGGAGCGCAGTTATGTGCTGGAGTGGATCGGTGAACGCCCGCTGATCGACTACAGCCACCTGACCCTGACCTTGGCCAGCGACGGCCGTGCCTATGGCAACGCAGGCTGCAACCACTGGTTCGCACCCTATACCCTCGATGGCCAGCAACTGCGCTTTGGCAAGGTCGGCAAGACCCGCAAACTATGCGCGCCCGCATTGATGGAGCAGGAAAAACGTTTCCTGCAGGCTCTGGAGACGGTGCAACGCTGGGATGTATCGCCCATCGAACAGATGCGTTTCTGGCCGGCCGAGGGCAAGCCGCTGCGTTTCTGGCCTGAGGAAGGTTGATGGCAACACCCGCCCTATCGCCAGCCAACCGGCGATAGGGCGGGCACTGGCCTGCATCAAGCGCCCTTGAGCGCCTTGATCTTGGCCTGCAACCCTTCGAGGGTCTGCTCGCCCATCAATTGCTCACGCACCTTGCCCTTGTCGTCGATGATGTAGGTCACCGGCAACGCCTCGCTACGCGGCAGGTCATAACGTTCGGCTGGGTCCTGGGCCAGCACGGTGAAAGCGATGCCGAGCGTCTCGGCGGCCTGCTTCAGGTCCTGCCCCTGCAAGCCATCGAAGTTGACGCCCACCACCTTGATACCCTCGCTCGCCCATTGCTTGGCCGCGGCGTTGAGCTCTGGAATTTCGGTCCGGCACGGACCACACCACTCCGCCCAGTAATTGAGCACCACCCAGTGCCCGTCGATCTGCTCGGCCTTCACCATCTTGCCATTTTGGTCCACGCCGTAGTCGGCACCGCAACCACCGAGCAACAGGCTCGCGGTGATGGCCAGTACTGCTGCCAAACGCCTTGCCATGGGTCAATCCTTCTCGAAGTTTCAAGCAAATGGGTCAGTCGCTGCGGTTAGAATAGCTGCCACACCCCGCTGGATGCGAACCAACATGACTGACTTGACGCTCTATCATAACCCGCGCTGCTCAAAATCCCGCGGCGCCTTGGAACTGCTCGAAGCACGAGGCTTCGCGCCAACCATCGTTCGCTACCTGGAAACACCGCCGGATGCCGCTACCCTCAAGGCACTGCTGGGCAAGCTGGGCATCGCCCCGCGCCAATTGCTGCGTACTGGCGAGGAGGAGTACAAGGCCCTTGACCTGGCCAACCAGGCACTCACCGATGCCCAGTTGATCGACGCGATGGTCCAGCACCCGAAATTGATCGAGCGCCCGATTCTGGTCGCCGGTGACAAGGCCGTGGTCGGCCGGCCACCCGAGAAAGTCCTGGAGATTCTGCCGTGAGTGAACCCTACGTTCTGGTGCTGTATTACAGCCGTCATGGCTCGACCAGCGAGATGGCCCGACATGTCGCGCGCGGTGTCGAAATGGCCGGCATGGAGGCGCGCCTGCGCACCGTACCGGCGATCTCCACCGAATGCGAGGCTGTGGCCCCAGACATCCCGGCCAGCGGCGCACTGTACGCCACCCTGGACGATCTGCGCCATTGCGCCGGCCTGGTGCTGGGCAGCCCGACCCGTTTCGGCAACATGGCCGCACCGCTGAAGTACTTCCTCGACGGCACCAGCAGCCTGTGGCTGGGCGGAGAACTGGTCGGCAAACCGGCCGGCGTGTTCACCTCCACCGCCAGCCTGCATGGCGGCCAGGAAACCACACTGTTGTCGATGATGCTGCCGCTGATGCACCACGGCATGCTGGTGATGGGCCTGCCCTACAGTGAGTCGGCGCTGCTCGAGACCCGCGGAGGCGGCACGCCATATGGCGCCAGCCACCATGCCGGTGCCGATGGCAAGCGCGAACTGGACGAGCACGAGATCGCCCTGTGCCGAGCCCTTGGCCAACGCCTGGCGACCACTGCCAAGGCCCTGGAGGCCGCGCGTGGCTAAAAAACCCAAGGTTCTGCCGCCACTGGCCTGGCTGGAGCCTCGCCTGCGCTTGACGCGGGCGCTGAGCCTGGCGTTTTTCCTTGGCCTGATCACGCTGTTGGCGGTGAACAATTTGTTCTTCGCCAACCTGCACGGGGCGCGGGTCGGGGTGATTCTGGCCATCGAACTGGTTCCCCTGCTGTTGCTGCTGCCGGGCATGCTGAAGGGCAGTGCCCGGGCGCATGCCTGGACCTGCTTCGTGGTGAACCTCTATTTCATCAAAGGGGTGCTGGCAGCGTTCGACCCAGCCCGAGCGCTGTTTGGCTGGGTCGAGGTGCTGGTGAGCCTGGGGTTGTTCGTCAGCGGCCTGCTGTTTGTACGCTGGAAGTTCCAGCATGAGCGGCGCCTTGCTGGCGAAGGGAGCTGAATTTCAGGGGCCGCCGTGCGGCCCCGAAAGCCTCAATGATTCACGGTATGCGCCAGCATCACCGACAGCTGGCACAATGGCCGCCCGCTCTCTTCGTGCCACTGGTTGAACGCTTGCTGCACCAACGCCAGGTCTCGCTGACTGGTCGGCGCCTTGTCGATGATGCCCTGGGCAATCAATGCCGCTGACATATCCTCGGTGGGGATGAACGTATCCTTGCCCACCATCCGCAGAAAACGCGGCGCCGAAAGGCCGCCCAACTGATTGCCATGCTTGGCCAGGTACTTCCACAAACCAACGATGTCGGTTACCGGCCAGTCGGCGATGAACGCACCGAAGCTGCCCTTGTCCTTCTGCACGTCCAGGATCATCTGCGCATTGCGTGGCACGCTCTTGAGCTTGCCCAGGTGGCGGATGATGCGCTCGTCCTGCATCAACCGCTCCAAGTGCTCGGCCCCCATCAGCACGACCTTCTCTGGGTCGAAGCCAAAGAACACCTGCTCGAAAGCCGGCCACTTGGCATCCACCAGGCTGTGCTTCAGTCCAGCACGGAACACCCGCAGGGCCAGGGTCGACAGGTAGCGGTCATCGCTGATGTCACGCAACTGCTCCGGCGACTTGGGCTGTGGCAGGAACGTCTCCAGCGCCTGGGCCGAGCCGAAGCGGTTCAGGCAGTATGTGTGCAGCCACTGGTAGTCGCGCATGGGCTCAGATGTTCAGCACGTCGAGGAAGCGCGGGGTGGCGTTCTCGTCGATCTTCAGGCTGGTGAAGTCGAACAGGTTGCGGTCGGCCAGCTGCGAGGGCGCCACGTTCTGCAATGCACGGAAGATGCTCTCGGTACGACCAGGGTGCTTGCGCTCCCATTCCACCAGCATGTCCTTGACCACCTGGCGTTGCAGGTTTTCCTGCGAACCACACAGGTTGCACGGGATGATCGGGAACGCCTTCATGTCGGAGTAGGCCTGGATGTCCTTCTCGCTGCAATAGGCCAATGGGCGTATCACCACATTGCGGCCATCGTCGGCACGCAGCTTGGGCGGCATGCCCTTGAGGGCGCCGTTGAAGAACATGTTGAGGAAGAAGGTTTCGACGATATCGTCGCGATGATGGCCCAGAGCCATCTTGGTCGCGCCGATCTCGTCAGCGAAGGTGTACAGGGTGCCACGGCGCAGGCGCGAGCAAAGGGAGCAGGTGGTCTTGCCCTCTGGCACCAACTCCTTGACCACCGAGTAGGTGTCCTTCTCGACGATGTGGTACTCGACGCCCAGCGCCTTCAGGTAGGCCGGCAACACGTGCTCCGGGAAGCCTGGCTGCTTCTGGTCCATGTTCACCGCGACGATCTCGAACTTGATCGGCGCCACCTTCTGCAGGTGCAACAGAACGTCGAGCATGGTGTAGCTGTCCTTGCCGCCGGACAGGCAGACCATGACCTTGTCGCCATCCTCGATCATGTTGTAGTCGGTGATGGCTTCGCCAGCGAGGCGACGCAGGCGTTTTTGCAGTTTGTTCTGGTTGACCGAGAGGGTGCCCATAGCGCTTGGATCCGCGAGGTGTGACAAAAGCCGGCTATTTTACGCACAAACCGAGCCTGGGCGTAGGGCTTAGCCAGTGAAAGACATGCAATTCCGATAAAGGCCCCAAGGTAATCAACACCCGTCTTGACAGCGCAATTTGCTCTAAAAAGTCGGTTTTGTGCGTGGAACGGCTTCCTATACTGCGACTTAAGGCCACATTACCGCTTGCATCGGTGTTCAGGCCTCAGGCCGCTTGCGCTCCATTTGGGGGGCGGTTGGCAACATTGAGAGGAGTGACCGGCATGATTCATCACGTTGTTGGGCTGTTTACTCATCCCGACCAGGAATGGCGGGAAATTCGTGGCGAGGAAGAAAGCATCAGCCACATGTACCTGACACACACTTTGATCCTGGCAGCGATCCCTGCCGTATCGGCATTCATCGGCACTACCCAGGTCGGTTGGGTCATCGGCGACAGGCCGGCGGTGATGCTGACCATGGAAAGCGCGCTGTGGATGAGCATCATGTCCTACCTGGCGATGCTCGCCGGGGTGGCGGTGATGGGCGCCTTCATTCACTGGATGGCCCGCACCTACGACGCCAACCCTTCCATGGCGCAATGCATCGCCTTTGCCACCTACACCGCGACCCCCCTGTTCCTCGGCGGCCTGGCGGCACTCTACCCGCACCTGTGGCTGGGCATGCTGATCGGCACCGCGGCCATCTGCTACACCGTCTACTTGTTGTATGTCGGCTTGCCGACCTTCATGAACATACCGTCCGACGAGGGCTTCCTGTTCTCGAGTTCGGTATTGGCAGTGGGGCTGGTGGTCCTGGTGGCTATCATGGCCGCCACGGTCATCATCTGGGGCTTGGGCGTGGGGCCCGTTTACACCAACTAGATCCAACCAACACTGGGGCATCAAACCAAGGGCCGCCGCAAGGCGGCCTTTGGCTGTCTGCTGACCGGCGGCTCGGCAAGCCGCTTTTGCTTGCGGCATAATGCCCGGTCAGGAGAACCACCCCGCCATGCCAGAGCTGCTCAAACAACGCGTCGAAACCTGTTACCAGCAAGCCGAAGCCTTCTTCAAACGCCCCTTTGCACGCCCCGAAGTCAGTTTCAAGCTGCGCGGGCAGAAAGCTGGCGTCGCCCACCTGCACGAGAACCTGCTGCGCTTCAACCTTCAACTGTACCGTGAGAACCAGGAAGACTTCCTGCGCCAGACCGTGGCGCACGAAGTGGCGCACCTGGTCGCTCATCAATTGTTCGGGGACCGGATCCAGGCCCATGGCGAGGAATGGCAGTTGATCATGCGCGGGGTGTATGAACTGCCCCCTCATCGGTGCCATAACTATGAAGTGCAGCGGCGGGTGGCGACACGGTACATCTATCGGTGCCCGTGCCCGGGGAGTGATTTCCCGTTCACCGCCCAGCGGCACAAGCTGGTGCGCCAGGGTCGGCGTTATCTGTGCCGGCGGTGCCGGGAAATCCTGGTCTACAGCGGGGAAACCCGCGTCGAGTGACCCCGGCGGCAGCGAAACGTCTCGTCCAGTTGCCGTGGGGCTTACGATCAGAGCAGCAGATCGTCAGCGGTGAAGGTCTTCACACCGACCAATTGAATCTCGAAATCTACCTGGGGGCCATGGATGCTGCCCGACAGTATTTCGTTTTCGAAACGGATCTGACCTTTGTCGGTGAACGCTTCGCTGCCAATGTAGGTCAGGGACTCCAGCCCCGAGGATTGCGCCAAGCCTCGCAGATCGACGCGATCACCCTCGGCACCGTTGAAGTCGGTGATGATATCGCGCTTCTGGCCAACGCCCATGTCCACCAGCTTGGCGAACACGAACAGATCAGCCCCCCTGCCACCACTGAGAATATCGGTGCCAGGCCCACCTTCGATCGCATCATCGCCCTGGCCGCCGAAGATGACATCGTTGCCAGTGTCGCCGATCAGGACATCGTCATCCTTGCCGCCATGCAGGTAATCGTGGCCCTTGCCGCCGTCGATCACGTCGCTACCCTTGCCGCCACGCAGGACGTCAGGACCGTCGCCACCTTCCAGCTCATCGTCGCCACCTTTACCGAGGATGACGTCGGCGTCATCTCCGCCCACCAGGCGGTCATTGCCCTTGCCACCGACAAGTACACTGTCGGTGTGGTTATTCAGATCATTGGATTGAGTCATTACCTTGAATTCCTGTAAAGCCGAAAATTTAACCTGCTGTAATGCGAAACAACGTTCGCGTTGCCATTGCAGTGAGGTCGAATCTAGCAACAACGGCTGACAGACATCAGGTAACCAATCGGACGTACAGGCGCGAAAAACACACTTCTCGGGTAGGACATTTCCCCCCTAAAAACAGAACAAAAAAAGCCCATCCGAAGATGGGCTTTTCAACACTACAAGCGCTCGATCAACGGGCCGGGCCTTCAGCCACACCCAAGTCGTCGGTCGGACGAGTGTCGATCAGCGGCGCACCGCCGGATGCCAGTTCGGCGGCCAGGGTGTCGTTGTCCATTTCCTTGACCCATTTTGCCACGACCACGGTGGCGACGGCGTTGCCGATCAGGTTGGTCAGGGCGCGGGCTTCGGACATGAAGCGGTCGATACCGAGGATCAGCGCCAGGCCGGCAACTGGCAGGTGGCCAACAGCCGACAGGGTGGCCGCCAGGACGATGAAGCCCGATCCGGTTACGCCCGCGGCACCTTTGGAAGCCACCAGCAGCACCAGCAGCAAGGTGATCTGATGGGTGATATCCATGGTGGTGTCAGTAGCCTGGGCGATGAACACCGCAGCCATGGTCAAGTAGATGGAGGTGCCATCGAGGTTGAACGAATAACCGGTCGGGATGACCAAGCCGACTACCGACTTCTTGGCGCCCAGACGCTCCATCTTGGCCAGCATGCGTGGCAGGGCCGACTCCGAAGAGGAAGTACCCAGTACGATCAGCAGCTCTTCACGGATGTAGCGAATCAGCTTGAGGATGCTGAAGCCGTGGGCACGGCAGATGCCGCCCAGCACGATGAGGATGAACAGCAGGCAGGTGATGTAGAAGCAGGCCATCAGGTAGCCCAGCTGTACCAGCGAACCCACACCGTATTGACCGATGGTGAAGGCCATGGCGCCGAATGCACCGACCGGCGCCAGCTTCATGATCATGTTGATGATGTTGAACATGACATGGGCGAAGCGGTCGATCAGGTCCAGCACCGGCTTGCCGTAGCTGCCCAGGCGGTGCAGGGCGAAGCCGAACAGCACCGAGAACATCAGCACTTGCAGAATATCGCCGTTGGCGAAGGCGCCGACGATGGTGTTCGGAATGATGTTCAGCAAGAAGCCGACCGTCGTCTGCTGCGCGCCGGCGGCGGCATAGGCGGCCACGCTGCTGGCATTCAAGGTGCTGACGTCGACGTGCATGCCTGCGCCCGGCTTGACTACGTTGACGACTACCAGGCCGATGATCAGGGCGATGGTGGAAACGATTTCAAAGTACAGCAGCGCGTAGCCGCCGGTCTTGCCGACCGACTTCATGCTCTGCATGCCGGCGATACCGCTGACCACGGTGCAGAAGATGATGGGCGCGATGACCATCTTGATCAGTTTGACGAAACCATCACCCAAAGGCTTAAGGGCGACGCCGGTTTCGGGGTAGAAATGGCCGAGCAGGATGCCGATGGTGATGGCAACGATCACCTGGACATACAGGGACTTGTACAGCGGCTGACGTGTCGTCATGGCTAATTTTCCTCAAGTGTGCCGGCTTCACCCTTCCCAGGGTGTCGGGGCACCTGAATCGCTAACCCTCCTGCACCCGGAGGGATTTGTCGTTGTGTTCGAGCTGCCTGGGCAGGCCTCTGACAAGTCCAATAGCAAGGGCGATGCCAAAATGCCCATGATGGGTGCAAACCCTGTATTCACGAGGTGAAAACGCCCAAGAGCAGGGCAGAAAAATCCGGAAGGCCTGGCGGATTTCCGCCCGATGGCGGAATTTGAACAGGGTGGTTGGCGGGAATCCGCCCGCACCGGCGATGGGGCCGGCACTGCCAGCGGCTCAATCAAGCCGGAAGATGATCAGGAACGCTGCGCCCCCCAGCGCCGACGCCTCCAGGCTCAGCTGCGCGTCATAGCTGTCGATGATGTCCTTGGCCACCGCCAACCCGATACCTTGCCCCGGATGCTGGCGGTCCAACCGCTCTCCGCGCTGCAGAATGCGCTGGTGCTGATCTGCCGGTACGCCGGGCCCATCGTCCTCGACGCACAGCACCAATTGCCCTGGGGCTTCCCGAAGGCTTACGCGGACGTTGCCCAGGCATAGCCGGTAGGCGTTCTCCAAGAGGTTACCGAGCAACTCCAGCAAGGCACCCTGTTCCATCGGCACGAACGCCTGCTCGGCAAGGTCCAGGTCAACGTGCACACGCTTGTCCCGATAGACCTTGTCCAACGTGCTGCACAGGCTGTCGAGCACCGGCCGCAGCAGGACCTTGTGGCGCACCAGGCCACTCTTGCGCAGGCTGGCGCGTTGCAGCTGGTAGTCGATCTGCTGGCTCATGCGCTCGATCTGGCTTTGCAAGACCCGCCCCTGCTCGCGCTCGCCACTGCCCTGCCCAAGGCTTTCGCCCACCCCTTGCAAGACTGCCAGCGGAGTCTTGAGGCTGTGCGCCAGGTCGCCCAGTGAGTCGCGGTAGCGCTGGCGCTGCTCACGCTCGCTGCGCAGCAAGCGGTTGAGCGACCCGGTCAGGCGCAACAGCTCGCGGGGATGCTCAGCGCTGAGCCCGTCACGCGTGCCCGCCTCCACCTCATCCAGCTCGTGACTGAGCCTGCGCAACGAGCGCAGGCCCCAGGTCAAACCCGCCCAGAGCAACCCGAGCAAGGCCAGCAAGGCCGCACCGAAGCCCAGGTAGAGCTTTTCGCGTAGGCCATCGAGGGTGTGCTGGTACTCGCGCACTGACTGCAAGGCGACAATGCTGTAGGCCGCGCTCTGGCCGCCGAGCAACTTGATTTCCACGTCGTAGACGAAAAACTCCTCGCCATCGCGCTGGCGAATACGCGCGAATTCGTTGCCACGCCCGTCATAGCGCGGTTGGTAATTGATGTTCTGGTCGGCCGTGGCGCGCGAGCGCCAGACCAACTGGCCGCTCCGGTCGAAGATGTAGCCCAGCAATCCGGTGTACGGCAGGTTGTAGCGCTCGTCCGGCAACAGCGTCGGCATCTGCAATTGGCCGTGCTCGATGCGAGCCGCGGAAATCAGCGTGGTCACATCCGACGCCAGACGCTGCTCGATGGATTCCTGCAGCGCCAGGCTGAACGCCTTCTGCAGCGCCGGTAGCAACGCCAGCATGAACAGCAGTGCCAGCAATGCCGCTGCCAGCATCAGGCGCACCCGCAGTGAACGAATCATCGGCAGCGCTCGGTGAACAGGTAGCCCAGCCCGCGTACCGTATCGATCGGTTTGAACCCACGGTCCCCCTCGAGCTTGCGACGCAGGCGACCGACCAGCACTTCTATAACGTTCGGGTCGCGCTCTTCGTCATCCGGGTAGAGCTGCTCCATCAGCCGATCCTTGGCCACCACCTGCTGATGATGGCGCATGAGGTACTCGAGAATACGGTACTCGTAGGCCGTCAGGCTCAAGGGGTTGTCGTCCAGGGTGGCCTGCTTGCGGTTGAGATCCAGCACCAGCGGCCCGGCGGCAATGGTGGATTGGGTGAAACCACTGGAGCGACGCAACAAGGCGTTCAGGCGTGCCTCCAGCTCTTCGAACTGAAACGGCTTGACCAGATAGTCGTCGGCACCGGCGGCCAGGCCTTCGACCTTGTCCTGCCAGTTGCCGCGCGCGGTGAGGATGAGAATGGGGAAGGTCTTGTCCTGGCCGCGCAACCGGCCGATCAACTCAAGCCCGCTCATGCCCGGCAAGCCCAGGTCGACGATGGCCAGGTCGAAGTGGTATTGCCCGGCTTGGTACAGCGCCTCTTCGGCATCGGCCACGGCCTGGACCACATGGCCGCTCTCGCCCAGGCGGGTGTGCAGGTGATGGCGCAGCAGCGCTTCGTCCTCGACCACCAGCAGTTTCATGGGGGTTCTCCTTGTCATTTGCTGCTTGTAGCGCCCCTATCGCCGGCAAGCCGGCTCCTACCAGGGCGGTGCTGTCCCTGCAGGAGCCGGCTTGCCGGCGATCAGGCTGCTACAGATTACCAGTGATGCGACATGCAACGGTCTTCAGAACTTGTAGTTGGCCGACAGGTACGTCTGGGCGCTACTGGTCAGGCGCAGGGTGCCATCCTTAGGCCCACCATGGTCGCCGACTTCGGTGCTGGCATTGCTGCGCAGATAACGGTAGCCCAGTTCAACCGAAGCCCTATCGGTCAGCTCCTGGATCACACCGGCCTGCAAGCCGACCGCGTAGCCGTAGTCCGTGTCACGACGGGCACCCGGGGAGTCCTGCGTGAGCTTGGTCATGCCCGCGCTGGCGCCACCGAACAACTTGGTGGTATCTCCCACCGGGAGGAACAGGTCGTAGCTGCCGAGCAGGTTTTCCTGGCGAAGCTTGTAACCGCTGTGGTCACCCGAGACGTTGTCGTAGGTCATGTAGTAGCGGCCCTGGTCGTTGATCCGCCCCAGGCGCACGCCCCAGGTGTCGTCCTTGCCGATGATGCCGTCGGCATTGAGGTGGTCGGTGTTGCTTTGCAGCAGGCCGGACTTGCGGACCTTGTCGCTGGTCTGGCCATAGGTCAGGCTGGCGAAGTTGTCGTCGGCCTGGGCGGTCACGGTGAAACCTGCGGCGCAAACGGCCATGGCGGCAATCAGGGAATTGAGCGTTTTCATGGATTCGTACTCCAGTTGGGTGCGCTGTTTCTGTCTGGAAGCTAGAGTAAGCAGAGCGCCCTGAACCGCGGCTGAACCCTGGCTGAACCAGGGCTGAACGAACCGTTTGCTGAACAAGGAGTACTGAGCATGCGTGCCCTGCTGGCTTTGACCCTGTTGTGCAGCGCCGCCGTGGCCCAGGCGGCGGTACAGACCCGTGAGATCCCCTACCAGGATACCGACGGCAATCGCCTGATTGGCTACTACGCCTATGACGATGCCGTCGAAGGCAAGCGCCCGGGTATTCTGGTGGTGCACGAGTGGTGGGGGCTGAACGATTACGCCAAGCGCCGGGCTCGTGACCTGGCTGCCTTGGGCTACAACGCGCTGGCCATCGACATGTATGGCGATGGCAAGCACACCGAGCATCCGGATGAGGCCAAGGCCTTCCTCGAGGCCGCGATGAAGGACCCCGAGGGTGCCATCAAGCGCTTCGACGCGGGTCTGGAACTGCTGAAGATTCAGCCGAACACCAACAAGCACCAATTGGCCGCCATCGGCTACTGCTTCGGCGGCAAGGTGGTGCTCGACGCCGCACGGCGTGGGGAGAAACTCGATGGGGTGGTGAGTTTCCATGGTCCGCTGGCCACCCAGACACCAGCCAAGCCCGGCGTGGTCAGGGCCAAGATCCTGGTCGAGCACGGCGCGGCCGACAGCATCGTCACCGAGCAACAGGTCACGGCGTTCAAGGAGGAAATGGACAGGGCCGGGGTCAGTTACGAATTCGTCACCATCCAAGGCGCCAAGCACGGCTTCACCAACCCCGACGCAGACCGCATGAGCCATGGTGAGCATGGCGGGCCGGACATCGGCTACAACAAGGCGGCGGACGAAAGCTCGTGGGCGGACATGCAGGCGTTTTTCAAGAAGGCGTTTGATTGAGGATTGTTGGGGCCGAACCAGCGCATCAGGGGGCGGCCCCTAATCGTCCAATTTCGAAGTGAACGCCCATATATGGAAAAATACCATGACACCGCAGAGGATAATGACAGTCCAAGCTTCGACGGGGTGAGGGGATTCTTGGGAAAACCCAAACACCCCTTCCCCCCCCATCACTTCCCTATAAACACACCCCATGATTGAGCAATAAGCAAGTGCAAAAAACACCTTCCATCCACTGACCAGCTCTCTGAAAAATGACCTATTCAGTATCAACCTCAGAATCACATCGCATACGACAAAGACCAGAAAACCAACCAACTTCATTTACTGTACTCCTCCATGAGTTGCTTAAACGTCAATACAGACGCGCCAATTTCAAGTGAAAGCCCCTTGATTCCTAGCTGCCTGTACTTTCGCTCCTTGTCGGTATCCAAATATTTATAAAGACGCCAAGCGCCTTTCCTAGGAACCTTGTGCCACAAAGCCCGCCCAGAAAAAATGAGATCAGCACTGTAATAAGCAATGTTCCCCTCGCGCTCGCCATACCCCATTGACTTGGCGGCATCCTGATATATTTCTCGGACAGGCCCCACTACATCAGTGCGCCCTTCATACAACCCCAAGGCATTCTCATAGACATTGTTTCCGCCATGTGCGATCAAGGGCCCTCCATGGAACACGCACGCTGCACCGAGGCTGCCTATACAACTCGTCAGACCTGTGGATACCTGCGAAACACCACCGGCTATGCCACCAACCTGCGTGAAAACACGATGGGCCTCCGAGAACAAACTCTTTTGTTCCGCCTGAATGCGCTCAAGCCCCTCCTCCGGGCTGATGCGCCGCTGGATGACATCGTCCAGGACCCGCCGCGCGTAATACGCCAACTCCCGATTGAATTGCATACGCAATCCGCGATCTTGCAGGTAACGCGCACTGACGCTGCAGCCGTAGCCAACCAGCCCGGAGGCAGCTGTGTTGAGCTCCCAAAACGCTTGATCCAGACGCTCGCCAAAATCGTCCTGGCGACTCATGGCGTTTCTTCCCAGGCAGCATGCCCCGTCGTCCCAGCCGTATGATGAATCCAACTGATCGAGCGATAACTGATGAGCAGCCGCTCTTCGGCCTCCTGATCGGACATCAATATCGCGTGTGGGACATCAAAACTCTGGGCGACGATCACGGCGCCCTCCAGCTTTACCGAAAAGTACCTTTCCTGATGACCCGCTGGATGAAAGCGATAAAGGTGTATGTCACAGCGGACCACTTCGCGGCTGTCCACGGCTTGGGCCAACAAGGGACTGGCCTTGTCAACCAGCTTGGTGATCATCACTGGACGATGGATGGCACGTTGTGTACTGCCTGGATTGGCAAGCTCGTGACTGTAAGCCAGCACCAAGATTTCATCCTGATGCAAAGACTGGCATTTGTTACCAATGGACGGCTGCGAATTGCAACCTGCCGAAATCAGGCCTTGTCGTTCACCGACGATGCTCATGTATCCGTTGACAGCCATGGACGAATCTCCCGAAAGGTGAATGACCAAAGCCTACGTAACCGAGAGCCGACCGTATGTCGGCTGCGTCTGAATTTCGTTCCAGTTGTTTTAAACGCAAAGTTCACCCGTGCATTCGAGCGCACAGTCTCTACTTCCCTACGGCAGGTTCGCCGGCGTCTCAGAGGTTATGGCCAGCCACAGGGCGATTGGGCGACTCCCGAAGAGCCTTCGGCACTGGCACAATACCGCCATGAACACACTTCCAAACTGCTGCGCCCCGCTCCAGTACCACTGGCCCCTCCCCAGCCCGCTCCCCGGCGCGGTGCTGGTCAGTTGCGCCTTCGACCCCGCGCGCCTGGCCGCCGACGACTTCCAGCGTGCCGGCATCGCGCAAAGCGCCAGCCTTCAGCGCTCGGTCGCCAAGCGCCAGGCCGAATACCTGGCGGGACGCGTATGCGCCCGGGCCGCGCTGCAACGCCTGGATGGTCGTGACTATGTGCCCGGCACCCACGAGGATCGCTCGCCGATCTGGCCCCCGGGTATCCACGGCTCGATCACCCACGGCAAGGGCTGGGCTGCCGCCGTGGTCGCTGCCGATGGCAGTTGCCAGGGACTGGGGCTGGATCAGGAGAGCCTGCTCGACGACGAGCGCGCCGAACGCCTGATGGGCGAAATCCTGACCCCAGCAGAGCTCGAGCGCCTGGACCGGCGCCAGCTAAGCCTGACCGTCACCCTGACGTTCTCGCTCAAGGAAAGTCTGTTCAAGGCCCTGTACCCCCTGACCGGACAGCGCTTCTACTTCGAACACGCCGAACTGCTGGAGTGGTCCTCGGAGGGCTCGGCCCGCCTGCGCCTGCTCACCGACCTCTCCGCCCAGTGGCGCCACGGTATCGAGCTGGAGGGCCAGTTCTGCCAGCACGAAGGCCACTTGCTCAGCCTGATCAGCGTCTGAGGCCTACAGCGGCGCTTGCTCGCGGGGCCAGTTCAAGCTGAAGCATGCGCCGCCCAGTGCTTCACTGCGCCCTACCGTTGCTCGTCCGCCATGCCAGTAGATGATCCGCCGCACGATCGACAGCCCCAGGCCATGCCCGCCCGAGGCACGGGTGCGGCTGTCGTCCAGGCGGGTGAACGGGGTGAAGATGCGGTCCCAGTAACCTTCGGGAATGCCAGGCCCATCGTCTTCCACATCGATACGGCAGCGCTGCTGACCCAGTTGGTAGCTCACGTGCACCTGCGAGCCGGCATGACGCAGGGCATTGCCCACCAGGTTCTGCAAGGCACGGTGCAGGTAGCGGGGCTCGGCCTCGACCCACGCCTGTTGCTCGGCATCGCACTGGCACTCCCCGCGCACTACGCTCACGTCCGCGCGCAACGGCGCCAACTCTTCGATGACCCGATCGAGCAAGGCATCCAGGTCGACCCGCTGGAACTTCAGCGCTGGCGCGCCCTGCTCCAGTCGGGCGTAGGTCAGCATCTCATCGACCAGTTTATCCAGGTCCTGGATATCACTGTCCATGCCAGCCAGGTGCTTGGCGCGGGCCTGTTCGGTGCTGGCGCTTTCGATCATCTCAAGGCCGAAACGCAAGCGCGCCACCGGGGTGCGAAGCTCATGGGAGACTGCCCGCACCAGCTCTCGCTGCATGCTCAACGAGCGTTGCAGGTGCTCGGCCATGCCGTTGAACGCAGCGGCCAGACGCCCCACCGAGTCGGCGTCACCTGCCGGCACGCGGGTATCCAGGCTGCCTTGGGCGATGCGCGTGGCGGCGATCTCCAGCCCTGAAACGCGCCGCTCCAGCTGTCGTACCAGCAGATAAACCACCAGGCCAATCAGGCACAAGCCCAGGAAAGTGATCAGGATCAGCAGCTGTGGCGGGTAGGGGTTGAGCTGGTACAGCGGGCCAATCTCCAGTACCCAGGGCGAACCCGCCAAGCCGGCGAACACCCGGATCGAGTCGCCGTCCTTGCCCAGCGCCATGACCGTATCGCCCTCCTCCACCCGCCGCCGCTGGTCGTCGTCCAGTCCGACCCGCTCCAGGCGCTGCAGGGCGATGTCGAAGCCGAACCCCTTGCTCTGTTTGATTTCGGCCAGGCGCCGTTGCTGCTCGGTCACCGGGTAACGCACCAGCTCGTCGGCCAGCAGGTACAGGGTGGCCCGCGCCAATTGCTCGCTGACCTGGCTGACCTGCGCCACCAGCAGCAGCTCTTCGCCACCCACCTTGCGCAACACCTGGGCGGCATGCGGCCCTGTCTTCACCACCACCACCAGACCACGGTACAGGCGCGCCCGCTGGCCGCCATCCAAGGTGCGCGCCGACATCGGTTGCAGCGACAATGGCACCCCCAGCAAACGCTCCCACATCACTAGCGAACGCTTGCGCTCGACCTCGGACTGCTGGGCCAGGTTATCGGCCATCAGGCTGAAGGTACCTTGGGCAAGGTTCTCACGGTGCTGACTGGCGCGCACCTGGTTGACCAGGTGCAGGCTAAGCACACCAAGCACCGCCACCAGCACGAGCACGGCAAGCATGCCGCCATAGATACGCAGGAAGATCGAGTTGTTCATGGGCCCTCGCCGACGAACAGATAGCCCTTGCTGCGAAGGGTCTTGATCAATCGCGGGTGGATGGGGTCGTCACCGATCTTGGGGCGTATCTTGGAAATGCGCACATCGATGGAGCGGTCCTGACCGTCATAGCCGACACCACGCAAGGACGTGGAGATCTGTTCGCGGGACAGTACCCGGCCGGCATTGCTGGCGAGCAACCAGAGCAAATCGAATTCAGCGCCGGTCAGGTCGATCAGTTGATCGTTGAGCCAGGCTTCGCGCAGTCGGTTGTCGATTCGTAACCCGCCGAAGGCCAGGTCCGGACGCTTGCTGTCTGGCGCTTCGCTGCGCCGCAACAGGGCCTGGATCCGCGCCAGCAACAGGCGTGGGCGTACCGGCTTGCACACATAATCGTCAGCGCCCAGGTCCAGGCCCTGGACCTGGTCGAGCTCGTCGCTGCGGGCGGTGAGCATGAGGATCGGACCGGCATACTGACCGCGCACCCGGCGGCAGATGCTCAGGCCATCCTCACCTGGCAGCATCAGGTCAAGAATCACCAGGTCTGGCTGGCTGTCGACGATACGCCGCACGGCGCGCCCGCCGTCGCCCTCCACCGCCACCTCGAAGCCGTTGGCCTGCAGGTATTCGGCGGTAAGCTCGGCAAGACGCTGGTCATCCTCGACGATGAGGATGCGGTTCGGTGGCTGGTCCATGGCCGGGTCTCTTGGTTGTTGTTCTTTATTGACTGCCTGCGCTTGACCTGTGGGTGCGGGTTGACCCGCGAAAAGGCCTGCACAACTGACACATTTGCTGCGGATACTACGGCCCGCTCCACGACACTGCCAGCCTCACCCGAAATGGCCCTCGACTGAACCGATTTTTGTGATAGGGTTCGCGCCCGCAAAATTCTGCCCGGGGGCAGCGAGACGCAGAAAAATAGTGCAAACCTCTTGGTACAAGGCCTACAGCGCATACCCACTATTCACTCACAAAGTACGCACAAGTTATCCACAGTCGCCATCCTTGCAAAGGCCCCGATACCGCATTATCTTGTATCCCCATCGCAGCGAACCACTAGATATTGGGGTTCGCGCAAAATCACAAACACAAGTCGGCGCAGGATTTCAAGCGAAATTTCTGGCTGAACTTCAGGTGATTTCAGCAGCCAAACCGCTCCTGCGGAGGCGTCCGAGGCAAGCCCATGCAGGGCATTGTTCGGGCATGGGTGTTGCAGGCCAAGCCTGACATCCATCAGCAACAGATTTTGGGCAACGCCCAGAACCTTTGACTTCGGCCAGGGAGCGGCAGGTTATTGCCCCTTATTCCTGAGTCTGTCCCGAAGTCGGTACGCCCGAGCGGGCGGATGCGCGTGCACGTCGCATCCCCCTGGGCCATCGAGCAAGCGGACGGAACGGTGGGCGCCCAAAAGGCGCCTGAACAATATAGAAACTGTGGAGACACCCACCCATGCAAACCGAGACAACTCGCGAGAACCCGCAGGCCCAGGCGCCGCAGGCCGCCGATTCCAACCAGGATCTGGCTGCCACCGCCCCTGGCCAACTGCGCGTGATCAAGCGCAACGGCACTGTCGTCCCCTACACCGACGACAAGATCACCGTGGCCATCACCAAGGCGTTCCTCGCAGTTGAAGGCGGCACCGCCGCTGCCTCGTCGCGCATCCACGACACCGTCGCGCGCCTGACCGAGCAGGTCACCGCCACGTTCAAGCGTCGCATGCCATCGGGTGGCACCATCCACATCGAAGAAATCCAGGACCAGGTCGAACTGGCCCTGATGCGTGCTGGCGAGCAGAAAGTTGCCCGTGACTACGTGATCTATCGCGAGCAACGCGCCAAGGAGCGTGCCACCCGCGCCCACACCGACGCCGTGGTCGAGCCGCACCCGTCCATCCGCATCACCCTGGCCGATGGCAGCCTGGCACCGCTGGACATGGCCCGTCTGAACACCATCATCAGCGAAGCCTGCGAAGGCCTGGCCGAAGTCGATGGTGAGCTGATCCAGCGCGACACCCTGAAGAACCTGTACGACGGCGTGGCCATCAAGGACGTCAACACCGCCCTGGTGATGACCGCCCGTACTCTGGTCGAGCGCGAGCCGAACTACTCGTTCGTCACCGCCCGCCTGTTGATGGACACCCTGCGTGCCGAAGGCCTGGGCTTCCTGGGCGTGGCCGACAGCGCCACCCACCACGAAATGGCCGAGCTGTATGCCAAAGCCCTGCCGGCCTATGTCGAGAAAGGCGTCGAGTTCGAGCTGCTGGACCCGGCCCTGAAAGGCTATGACCTGGAGCGTCTGGGCAAGGCCATCGACCACGAGCGTGACCAGCAATTCACCTACCTGGGCCTGCAGACCCTGTACGACCGCTACTTCATCCACAAGGATGGCGTGCGCTTCGAGCTGCCGCAGGTGTTCTTCATGCGTGTGGCCATGGGCCTGGCGCTGGAAGAGAAAGACAAGGAAGCCCGTGCGATCGAGTTCTACAACCTGCTCTCGTCGTTCGACTACATGGCTTCGACCCCGACCCTGTTCAACGCCGGCACCCTGCGTCCGCAGCTGTCCAGCTGCTACCTGACCACCGTCCCGGACGACCTGTCGGGCATCTACCACGCGATCCACGACAACGCCATGCTGTCGAAATTCGCCGGTGGCCTGGGCAACGACTGGACTCCGGTACGGGCACTGGGCTCCTACATTAAAGGCACCAACGGCAAATCCCAGGGCGTCGTGCCGTTCCTGAAAGTGGTCAACGACACCGCCGTTGCCGTCAACCAGGGCGGCAAGCGCAAGGGTGCCGTGTGTGCCTACCTGGAAACCTGGCACCTGGACATCGAGGAATTCCTCGAACTGCGCAAGAACACCGGTGACGATCGTCGTCGTACCCACGACATGAACACCGCGAACTGGATCCCTGACCTGTTCATGAAGCGCGTCTTCGACGACGGCAAGTGGACCCTGTTCTCGCCATCGGAAGTGCCTGATCTGCACGACCTGACCGGCAAGGCCTTCGAAGAGCGTTACGAGTACTACGAAGCCCTGACCGAGTACAACAAGATCAAGGTATTCAAGACCATCCAGGCCAAAGACCTGTGGCGCAAGATGCTGTCGATGCTGTTCGAGACCGGCCATCCGTGGCTGACCTTCAAAGACCCGTGCAACCTGCGTTCGCCGCAGCAGCACGTGGGCGTGGTCCACAGCTCGAACCTGTGCACCGAGATCACCCTGAACACCAACGCCGATGAAATCGCCGTGTGCAACCTGGGTTCGATCAACCTGCCGAACCACATCGTCGATGGCAAGCTGGACACCGCGAAACTGGCGCGTACCGTCAAGACCGCCGTGCGCATGCTCGACAACGTGATCGACATCAACTACTACTCGGTGCCGCAAGCGCGCAATTCGAACTTCAAGCACCGTCCGGTCGGCCTGGGAATCATGGGCTTCCAGGATGCGCTGTACCTGCAGCACATTCCTTACGGCTCGGACGCTGCCGTCGAGTTCGCCGACAAGTCGATGGAAGCGGTCAGCTACTACGCCATCCAAGCATCCTGTGACCTGGCCGACGAGCGCGGTGCCTACGAGACCTTCCAGGGCTCGCTGTGGTCCAAAGGCATCCTGCCACTGGACTCGCAACAGATCCTGATCGAGGCCCGTGGTGCCAAGTACATCGACGTCAACCTGGAAGAGTCGCTGGATTGGGCGCCGGTGCGTGAGCGCGTCAAGAAAGGTATTCGCAACTCGAACATCATGGCCATCGCGCCGACCGCGACCATCGCCAACATCACCGGCGTTTCGCAGTCGATCGAGCCGACTTACCAGAACCTGTACGTGAAATCGAACCTGTCGGGCGAATTCACCGTGATCAACCCGTACCTGGTGCGCGACCTGAAGGCCCGCGGCCTGTGGGACTCGGTCATGATCAACGACCTGAAGTACTACGACGGTTCGGTGCAGCAGATCGAGCGTATCCCGCAGGAGCTCAAGGACCTCTACGCCACCGCGTTCGAAGTCGAGACCAAGTGGATCGTCGACGCCGCCTCGCGTCGCCAGAAGTGGATCGACCAGGCTCAGTCGCTGAACCTGTACATCGCCGGCGCCTCGGGCAAGAAGCTGGACGTGACCTACCGCATGGCCTGGTACCGTGGTCTGAAAACCACCTACTACCTCCGTGCCCTGGCCGCGACCAGCACCGAGAAGTCGACCATCAACACCGGCAAACTCAACGCCGTTTCCAGCGGTGGCGACAGCACCCCGGTCCAGGCTGCCGGCCCTGCGCCAGTGCCGAAGGCCTGCGCGATCGACGAGCCTGACTGCGAAGCCTGCCAGTAAGGCTCAGTGCCGCAGGGGTGCCTTTGGGTGCCCCTTGCGGCATTTTTGTATCCGCGTCACGGAGAAACCTCACCCTTTGCCCTGCGCTCTGGCGCTTCGGTAAAAGGGACAGACCCCTCTCCAAGAAGGACATCCTCATGGCGCGGAAACAAGTGGCAATACGCAAGATCGGTCGCAACGCTGAAACCGGCCGCTTCACGTCGGTCGAAGAAGCACGCAGGCATCCCAAGACGCATATCGTCGAAACGCTGCATAAGCAGCGCAGTTGACTCGGTGTTCTTGGTAGCGGCCTTGTATCGCGAAAGGGTCGCGAGGCGCGCCCCTGATCTCGGCGTCATCAATGCGATTGGGGGCCCGCTTAGCAAGCCCTTCCGCGACATGAAGCCGCTTCTACAAGCGGTGGCGCCAACCCAATATCCTGTGCAGAAAAAATAATAAGGCACAATATGTAGTGCTTGTTTGTTTTTGCCGCTACACTCTTTCACCGTAGAAAACGACACGAGCTTCGTGAACGGACGCGCGTAAAACCGGTCGAAAAAGTTACCCTCGCCCGCGCGACACGCACCCCGATCGAAGGCGAAATCCGGTATACTGCGCCCCCTCTGAAAAGGGCCCATTCTATTGTCCTGGCCCCTCTGCGAGGACTGGCCAGGTACAAGCCAGAACACACTCAGATGTAACGAGAGTCAGCCTCTCGAGCTGTCCATTCGCCGTAACGGCCTTGCGTCAGGCATCACATTCTTACTATCCAACCGGTTGCCCCAGGGCGACCCTCAAGCAGGAGCCAAACCATGCTGAGCTGGGACGAATTCGACAAGGAAGACGGCGAAGTCGCCGCAAAAGGCAACACCCCTGCGCAGGCCGCTGCCGCCACCCTGGACAAGCTCGACAGCGCCGGCGATGCCGCCGCCCAGGAAGCCCGAGTAGCCACCGCCGACGACTCCGACGCAGTCAAGCGCGCCAAGGCCGCCCTGAACGACCTCGACATCGCCGAAGGCCTGGCCGAGCTGGAAGGCTCCAGCGCCCGCGTTCGCGTTGACGAAAAGCGCATGATCAACTGCCGCGCCGACCTCAACCAGCTGGTTCCGTTCAAGTACGACTGGGCCTGGCAGAAGTACCTCGATGGCTGCGCCAACCACTGGATGCCGCAAGAGGTCAACATGACCGCCGACATCGCCCTGTGGAAGAGCATGGACGGCCTGACTGAAGACGAGCGCCGCATCGTGATGCGCAACCTCGGCTTCTTCTCCACCGCTGACTCGCTGGTGGCCAACAACCTGGCCCTGGCCGTGTACCGCCTGATCACCAACCCCGAGTGCCGCCAGTACATCCTGCGCCAGGCGTTCGAAGAGGCGATCCACACCCACGCCTACCAGTACTGCATCGAGTCACTGGGCATGGATGAAGGCGAGATCTTCAACATGTACCACGAGATCCCGTCGGTCGCTAAAAAAGCCGCCTGGGGCCTGAAGTACACCCGCGCCATCTCCGATCCGGAATTCAACACCGGTACCGTCGAAACCGACAAAGAGCTGCTGCGCAACCTGATCGCCTACTACTGCGTGCTGGAAGGCATCTTCTTCTACTGCGGCTTCACCCAGATCCTGTCGATGGGCCGCCGCAACAAGATGACCGGCGTTGCCGAGCAGTTCCAGTACATCCTGCGTGACGAGTCGATGCACCTGAACTTCGGTATCGACGTGATCAACCAGATCAAGATCGAGAACCCGCACCTGTGGGATGCGGCGATGAAGGAAGAAGCCACCCAGATGATCCTGCAAGGGACCCAGCTGGAGATCGAATACGCCCGTGACACCATGCCACGCGGCGTACTGGGCATGAACGCCGCGATGATGGAGGACTACCTCAAGTTCATCGCAAACCGTCGCCTGACCCAGATTGGCCTGAAGGAAGAGTATCCTGGGACTACCAACCCGTTCCCTTGGATGAGCGAGATCATGGACTTGAAGAAAGAGAAGAACTTCTTCGAAACCCGTGTGATCGAGTACCAGACGGGTGGTGCGTTGAGCTGGGATTGATGCCCCCAAACGCTCAAAATCGCTAGACCGCGAAAGTTTCTCGCTAAACGTGAAACGGATGCACCAAAAGGGCTGCCATTGGGCAGCCCTTTTTTATTCTCTATGCCGGGCGTACGTACTTCACCGAGGTGCGGCATACGCCGGATATCCCCAAGCCCCGACTCACCTTCACAGCCTCGCGCTTTATCGTGGATAGCCCGGATGGGGCAAGCATCCTGCCCGATGTGCTGATGCCATTGCTTGAGCGGTTCTACCGGGATCGTGCTCATGAGAAGTTGTTGGTACGTGTCCGTCACTGGCAACGAGAAACTGGACTTCAGGCAACGGGTGCACGAATCCGTCACTTCCAAAGCCGTTGGGCCAGCTGCGATGCAAACAACACACTGGAGTTTCATCCTCGGGTAATGGAGCTACCTGCCAGCGTGCAGAACTACGTCATCGTCCATGAGCTGTGCCATACGGTAGAAAAGAACCATACCAAGGTCTTCTGGGCGCTGGTGGCTAGCCATATGCCGGATTGGCAGCGGCAGCATCAGGTGTTGGAGCGGGCGATGTTTGGGGATGCGGTATGATCATTCGTCCAGTGTTTGTAGGCACTGGCCCATACGCACATGCCCCAGTCAAAAAGGCCTTCCTTTATAGCCTGCCGGCGCAGTTTTTAACTGTTTTGGTGTCCTCGCCGGTTTAGTCGACTTGAAGGGAGCGGGGTCAAGCTCGAACACGCTCACTGCGACTTGGTTATTACCGTGGATATGCGCGACCAGACGATCATGTTTCGGAAGGGGCACTTGGGCTGTGGAGCCGCCAAACTCTCCAGAATTGGCAAGCACCACGGGCTGGTACATGTGGAAATGCAGCGCCGCGACCATGTTGTCGAAGGTCTGCACATCTTGATTCAAGGCCGCGACCAAGAATACGTCTGAGCGATCCCTGAGGTCCGCAACCAAATCGAGATCAGTAGCGTCGTAGCAGATTGCTGCGGCGAGACGCGTCGGCGACGTCGTACCGACTGGCAACTCCACCAGGGTCACATGCGGTCGATACCCCTTGATCCCCATTTGCTGCTCAAGCTTCATCGGGTGGAGTTTCCCTTGCCATACATACTGAATACTGCGGCCATGATCCGGTGCATCCGTACGAATCAACCACAAACCCTGATTGATCGGACCTCCGCACTTATCGGAGTGCATGAAGGTTAGCCCCGCAAAGATATTTGCCTTGAGTTTGTCAGAGAGACGTCGCAGAAAAAACACATGCTCCGGATGCACGGCCAGCTCGGGGAAAAGGATTACATCTATGGTGGGAGCTTCGCTTTCTCCGTCTTGCAGTGGCCTTGCCGAAGCCCATGCACGCAACTTAGCGTGAGCCAGACGGCAAACCTCAGCCAAGTGGCGTCGATGCTGAGACAACATTGCCGGAGTCCAATGCGTAGGATCCTTTGTATCGAAGTCATCCATCTTCGGGCGAATAGTTTGGACAATCGCTACGCGCAAGGGACGATCAACAAGCAGGGCATTGTCACTAGTGGGAAGCACGTAGATAGGCGTCTTACTCCTTTCCCCATACAAAGTGCGCTGTACCGCAATACGTTTCTCTAAGAGCGCCAACAACTCACCCGGCGTACGCACCGCAGAGACAGGGGCCGCATCGTTTGCCTTGAATTCGATCCCCGGCCACTGGAGCAAAGTGGAAAGGAAACCCGAAAGCCAGGGGGATACTGGCGCAGGCTCATCCATCAATCCGTTAACGGAATTGAGCATCCCGAAACGTCGCTTATACCAACTGCTCCGAATTCCCCTGTAGCGTCCAACTTCCTCGGTCACAAGAAAACGACGGCTTGTGAAATCAAACTCCCCAGTTAGGGCAGATCGAAGGACTCTTCCCAAGCCGTACAGCCAGGCCCCCTCCTTGCTCACCCATTCAGGCCGCTCATAAAGCGGATTATCCGGCCCCTCAACTTCAGTTAGACTGACCTCTAGAAACCCTGGAGCCTCAGGTAGCGCATGAATGCTGGGCCAGTCAGCGCATTTCAAAATAATATCGACTGGACTGAGACCGGCTGATAGGCGCTCCTCAATACGCGGCACGCTCAAGAGGGCCTTGGCGAGCATAAGAAGCCCGTTCTCCTGCCCAAAAACATTGAATGGGTCCTGCATGACCCGCAACAACTGGCGAGATGGCAGAGCACTTCCATCCTTTTGCTTGCTTGAGCTGATGCGGTTAATTTCCACGAGAGATTGTGGAACAAACTCCCTCCACTTAGGAGGGCGGCCACCGCGCTTACCTATCGCTTCAAGGAGTAGATCAGGTCTCTCAAGAGCAACCGTGTTCACGATCTCCTGGACAAGGACCTCATCCTGAGTGGCACGTAGTCCCTCGGACAACCAGACACCAAAACGACGTGAGTTCGGATGCATCTGCTGGGTAACTAGTGCTGACGGAAGTATTTCCAGCAAGTCCTTGGACGCCGTAGGTTCGAACAGCATTGCCCTTCGAAGCTTGTTGTAGGCGGCCCCTAGCGAGGGCTCTGTAATAGCATTTACAGCCAGGCCACAGTCCCCGATTGAAGCCAAATAAAGAAAAGCCTGCTGCAATAGATACCATGGCGAATCAGCTCGCTCGATGACGACTCTCCTGGCAAAGACACCTAGCTCCTCCCTATAGCCCTGAATATCGATTGCCTCCGGGTAGTCCTCCATATCCCGAAAACCTGTCTCGACAACCCCAGCCCGCAGAAGATCAGCGGCAACATATTCAGCAGTCCGAATCTCACGCAACTGCTCCGGTTTGAGCCAGCTGGGTGTCACGTCATAAAGCTTTGAGTTCAGTGCCTCCAAGACTGGTGCGAGCAGCCGGGGATGAGGAAACAAGTCAAGCCCACATCGCAGCAGCAAGACCAAAGCAGGGTTCTCAGCCCAGCACTTTATGAGCTTGCGAGCTGTCGACTCGAACTCATGCGCAAGCGCCATTCCATTTGTTACACGTTCGCCAAGAGACTCCCCTGTGTCGTCCGGCGCACTGACGTCAGTCATGGCAAGACGCTGCCTCATTAACTCGGCAAGTCGGGTTGCTACGAATCGCTTGACCGTATCGTCTCGAACATCTGTGGCCGGTGCCGCAATTGTTGCCAACCGGAGCCTCGACCTAGGCGGCTCCTGCGATCCCTCGATCTGATCCGATATCCACAGCAGCCCCTCAAGACCACCGGCAGCCTGCACCAGTGACTCAAGGTCGAAAGTGCCACTAAGCTCCGCTCCGAGAACACTCATCAGCGTCGAGACATTGTTCTGCGCAGACATGGAGCGATATGGAGTGACTGAGCACTTACCCTCGGAAAGGCTAATTTCCTTGCTGGTACCGAGACGTGCGCAATGCTCCTTGAGTCGCTCCACGATGAACGCCTTGATCGGTTCCAGCAGGGACGCATAGCTCGGTGCCTCAACGACAACTCTAATGTCATCAACATAGCGGCAATAGTCGAGTATTTTGATGCCATCACTTACCTCATGCGCTTCCTTCGAGGCCTTGTCGACAGCTCTATCGAAGCCAATCAGGTATGCGTTGGCCAGAAATCCCGATGCAACCAGCCCCTGAGGTAATCCAAGCTCAAGCTCCTTGCTTTCTGTCTCGTTGAATAACCCCGCGTGGACAATGTCACCACCACGCCAATGCCAATCCATGATCCGGGCAGTCTTATCCCAGAAATCTTGGTCAGCTCCACTCTCAGCCTGGAGGTGGAAGTCTTGCCGGTACTCAGCCTCCAAGCGTTGCAATTCCGCCAACAGCGCCCGGCGATCCACTCGATCATAAAACGCCTTCAAATCTAGGGAGACGACAAATAGCTCCCGCCCTTTTGGTAAGCGTGGTGAGAACTCTGCACAAACCTGGCGAGGACGAGACAAGAATGCTCGATAGTCTTGAAAATACTTGCGGTAGGTTTGGCTATTGCCCCAGGAAAAATGAGCCCTGGCTCGCGTACCGCCGGTCTCGGACCAACGACAGTGAAGACGGTTGCCATAGCTGGCCAGACCGCACTCCCGCGCTTTCATTGCATCGATCTCATCCGGGTTTCCCTGCGCCGTCTCAATGGACTCCGCAAGGCACATCATCACGGCTGTCGCCAATGACTGGTCCCGGATAGAAATGTGAGCCAAAGGTCGCAATTTTTGCAGCCCTGGCGGGGCTGGCGGCTCCCCAGCATCTTGATCCGCACAGGGTCCCCATTCGTTAAACAGCGAGTCTAGAGCAGTAAGAGGGGCATCTAGCAGCTCCTCGATAGTCAAACCAGGGTTTGAGCGAAACTCCCATTTTCCATTCTTAGGAGCTGGTACCAATTTGAGGTCTTCCGGTAGAAAACCGGGGGCACCTATAGCCTGGCTCCACTCCTTGAGTTGGCGCTCAAGATTGATAGTGGAGCTGTCGAGTTCCAAAACGTCAGCATACGAGTTATGTCGACGAATAAAGCCTTGAGATTTCTTCCAAGCTTGTGCCAGTACGACAATATCCTGAAGGGTCTTACCCTGGGGGAGCAGGGTTTGATAATTCACCTTGATGATGGACATCTTCTCTCTCTTCGTTAACTAGACACAGCTAATCAAGGCCGGTCAAAAGTAAGCTTGGGTAGCAACGAGAGAGACACCAGGTGACATTGATCCCTCGCAGAGTCGAAGGAAAAGCCATCCCTGGGTAACGCTACATGCCGCCAATGCGATGGCCATCATCGTTCGACAGAACATGGGTGTAAAGGCAAAGTGCTTCAATACCGTATTTCGGCTGCCCCTGCGTACGCCAGCCCCCACTATTTGCTGCACAACTCCAGAGGAGTCGCATAGTATCTGCCGGTAAGCGATGCGTGGATGATCTGCCAACAACGCGTGAAATCGGTTAAGTAAGCCTAAGGACGATAAGCAGCATGGAGCAACGATCTCTTCTCTACGATGCCCGCTTTCTCGAAAGCTACGCGGGGGCCATCGTCACCGAGCCAGCAACCGCCATCGTCGAACTAGTCGCCAACTGCTGGGATGCCTACGCCACCAGGGTGGAGATTGCCTGGCCAGTAGCTGATTCAGGTCGACAATTTAGGATCAAAGACAACGGCCACGGGATGACTCGTGACGAGTTCCAGCACATATGGCGCACCATTGCCTACAACCGACTCTCGGTCCAAGGTGCAGTCGCCGCACCTCCTCAAGGTGTTGAAGGCCTGCTTCGTCCAGTATTTGGTAAGAATGGCAAGGGACGGTTCGCCAGTTTCTGTTTTGCCGATGAATACCTGATCACCTCACGCAAGAATGGCCAGGAATTCGTCTGCCGGGTTCATCGAACGCTAACCGAGCCACTGGTGCTGGAGGAGGTATCCTTTAAGGCCGAGGGCGTCGAAGGTCACGGCACGGAGATCATTGGTAACGGCAGCATCCCTCCCCTGAGGTTCAGCGAAGAGCAAGCCCGCGAACTGATCGGCAGCCGCTTTCTGGCGAACCCGGCCTTCACGGTTTCGATCAACGGAAGCCCAATCACTTTCAGGGACATCCCTGAACTGCTATCCAGCGAAGAAATTGAAATTCCTGATCTAGGGAAAGTAACCATCCTGCATATCGATACCAAAAAGGCTGACCGAACCACCAAGCAGCATGGTATCGCCTGGTGGGTGCAGAACCGTGCCGTTGGCGACTGCAAATGGAGTCGCAGCGACTACGAGAGCGTGCTTGATGGCCGCACCTCCGAGGCCAAGCGCTTCACCTTCATCGTCCAGGCCGACTTCCTGAACCAGCATGACGCAGTCACCCCTGACTGGAGCGGGTTCAAGGACGACAACCCGGCATGGCGCACTACCCGCGAAGCTGTTCAGGACCGCATCCGGCAGATCATTCACGGCAGTGGCGAAAGTGAGCGCGAAGCCAAGCGTGCAGCGGTTTTTGAGCGTGTCGGCAATACCGTCAACACCCTCTCCCCCATCAGCAAGGATCGCGTCGAAGCCTTCATCGACGAAGTGGTAGAAACCTGCCCCAACTTTGGCGAACAGGAGATTGTTCAGCTCTCCACAATCCTGGCCAAGCTGGAAAAAGCCAAGTCACGCTATGGCCTGCTCGATCTCTTGCATAAATGCGAGCCCAACGATTACGACACCCTGCACACCATCCTCTCCGAATGGACGGTCAGCATGGCCAAGCTCGTGCTCGACGAGATCCAGAATCGCCTGAAACTCATCGGGGAGCTTCGCACCAAGATTCAGGTCGCAGGCATCGACGAAGTGCACGAATTGCAGCCGCTGTTCGAGCGTGGCTTGTGGATGTTCGGTGCCCAGTTCGAGTCCATTGAATTCACCTCCAACAAGGGCATGACCTCCGTCATCCGCCAACTGTTCGGCGACAGCCAGGGCAAGGGTAGCCGTAACCGCCCGGATTTTGTGGCCCTACCAGATTGCAGCGTCAGCTTCTATGCCAGATCGTCCTACGACGAGGACTACAACGAGAATGGTGTGGCGCACGTCGTGATCGTGGACCTCAAGACTACCGAACTGCCGCTCGGCTCCCGTGAAAAGGATCAGGTTTGGAAGTACGTGAAAGAGCTGAAAGCGAAGGGACATATTCGTCAGCACACGCGGGTGGATGGCTTCATTCTCGGCAGTATCATCGAACAGGGTGAAGATGATCCGACCTCCCATGGCGAGGAGGTCAAGATCATTCCCATGCTCTACGACACCATCCTCACTCGGGCCGAAAAGCGCCTTCTGAACCTTTACTCTAGAGTCCAGGACGCTCCATTCCTGCTCGAACAGCAAGAGCAACTCGCCAGCTTTCTGAAGCCGGTGCCAGTTCGCCAGGGCGATCTAATGGTTGAGGCGGATCCGCAGTAGTCAGGGAAACTCACATTTCCACTGTCAGACTGCGGATGCCCACCGTCTCGCAAAACCGTCCCAGCGCGGTCAGGCTCGCCCACGTCCTGACCGGCTCGCGGCGCGAGCGCACCGGCAACCAGAACCGACCCAGCCGCGTGCTCAAACTCCAGCCCTCGCCACCCGGCCCACGCGTGGCGCGAAACTCCCGCGCCGCGCCACTCTCGATCAACGCCACCAGGGTGTCCTGCTCAACCGCCTTTTTCATTTCTTCTAGCCCCAACCGCCCTCGTCCTGACGACCCAGGCTAGTGGTCGAAACACGTCCCAACCAGCTGGGTAGCTTCCGGTCGACCAGCGACCGGGGTATTGGTCACCAGTCCCCATTGAGACTCTCGCCAGATGCGGGTGAAAGGAGGGGGCCGATTGACCATAAGGCGAAATTACACGCAGCACGCGACGGTCGCCCCGCCCTAGTGACGCCGTGGTGCGCACAGGCCAGAATGCGCAGACCATCAAGGGGACGCCATGAAATCCGAAACGCTCACCGTGCGCCAGCTTTTCCAAGACCGCCGCCAGTACTGTGTACCGTTCTACCAACGCGCCTATGTGTGGACGCTGCGCAATCAATGGAATGCCTTGTGGCAGGACATCCAGGAAAAAGCCCAGGCACGGGTATCCGGCCTGAGCATCACACCGCATTTCCTGGGGGCGGTGGTCCTCGAACCCCAAGCCAAAGAGGGGCTGATGGGCGTCGACACTCTGCACATCATTGATGGCCAGCAACGGTTGACCACGCTTCAGTACGTGCTGGCGTCGCTCCTGCTCGCGTTACGTGCCACCGGCATTCAGGCCTTTGAGCCCAGCGTGATCGGCTGCATGCAAAACAACAACGAAGAAACCATGCGCAACCCCAAAATGGAGCGCTATAAGCTGTGGCCGACCTTCCGCGACCGCCCTCATTTCATCAAAAGCCTCGGCATCCAGCGTCTGGACGATTTCCGGAGCGAATATCCGGCCCATTTCACGCAGCACGGCAGCCTGCGCAAGCATCATGATCACCCACCTGCACTGGCCGCGATCTGGTTCTTTACCCATGAGTTCATACGCTGGATTCGCTCAGGAAACGACTTGGCCGCCGCCTATGCAGAAAGCCTCATCATGGCGGTGTTGCAAGACCTCAAGCTGGTCAGCATTTCGCTGGAAGCCGAGGACGATGCCCAGGTGATTTTTGAAACGCTTAATGGACGGGGCGCAGAGCTGCATGCCACGGACTTGATCCGCAACTACATTTTCATGCGTGCCGACCAAGATAAAGTCGATGCCCAAGCGCTTTACGACAAGCAGTGGCTACCGTTCGAAGAAGACTACTGGTCGACCAAGCAGCGTCGTGGCCGCCTGAACAAGCCCCGCCTGGAGTGGTTGATCCACGCCACCCTGCAAGCAGAGATGGGCAGTGAGGTTGATCTGTCACGCTTGTACAACGAATACCGGCGCTATGCAGCCGAGGCTCCAGCCAACACCGCAGACCGTCAGTTGGTGACCCTGACCCAATACGCGGAACATTACCGCGAACTGATCAGCACCTCCGGCTCCTCCCTCATTGCTCGTCTTGGGCGTCGTATTGCGGCGTATGATGTCACGACGCTCCACCCGCTGGCCCTGCTGATTTCGACTGCGCAAGTGCCTGAGGCGGACAAAGCCTGCATGTTCAATTGCCTGGTGTCCTACGTGGTACGCCGCGCTATCTGTGGACTGACGCCCAAAAACTACAACAACATCTTCCTCAGTGCGCTACGTCACCTGACGAAATCAGGGATCTCCAGCGGGGTCCTCGGCGACTATCTGAGTACACTCAACGGAGATGCTTCCCGTTGGCCCGACGATGCCGAATTCCGTAACGCCTGCGTCAGCGCACCGTTGTACCCAGGCCGGCTGGATACCGCGAAAACCCGTTCGCTGCTAACGGAGCTGGAGGGCGGTTTACGACTATCCGTTAAAAGCGAAGAGCCCGAACTGCCAAACCTATCAGCGCTTGATATCGACCATATTTTGCCGCGCAGCTGGCACGCCCACTGGCCGCTGAAAGATGGCAGCGTGGCAGCCGACAGCGACGAGTCGGATATCGAAGTGATTGTGCGCTCTGGCGGCACATTGACGCCCTGGCAGCTCCTGATTCGTGAGCGGCATGAGAGCATCCCAACGCTAGGCAACTTGACGCTGCTGAACCTCAGCGTCAATAGAGCGGCGCAACACTGCGATTTCGCGGCGAAACGCGACAAGCTGCTTGCTAATACCAGCCTGCGTCTCAATGTCCCACTGATTGCTACCTCTGCGTGGGATGAAGCCGCGATTTCAGCCCGAGCCCATGCCCTCGCCACCATAGCACTGACGATCTGGCCCAAATACGAATGATCACCTACCACTCAGAAGCAGCAACACTACTTTGCTGCCGAATGCCGATCCGGTAGTAGCGGCTCTGCTTACGCGAGGCGATCCCTCCGGGGATCGCCCCCGCGATACAGGCCGACCGTGCGACGAACCGGAGCCTCACCCGCGATGCCGTTTGCTGGCGCCGCTCAGTGAGTGCCTGGCGCGCGCCGCCGTTCAGCACAGCGGAGAGGTCTATTCACGCTCCAGACTACGAGCATCGGCGGTGACCGCTTCCACAACCCCCGCCAGCTCCCGCACCAGGTCAGGCTCGAAACGCTCCAAGTAAGCGGCGATAGTCTGATTGCGCAGCATGCGAGACACATAGCCCTTGGCAACCACGAGTACCAGCATGGTTTCGCCAAGGGTGTCTTCAACCAACCGGTAGTCGTGGTAGAGCTTTTCCATCTCCCGCTCCATGCGTGCAATGTCTTCAGCAGTCACGCCCTCACTGACTTTCTTTGCCTCGACCAGCTGTTCAGGACGCGTTGCGGCCAAGACCATTTCGGCGTAGCGGCCAGTAAAGCAGTTAGCCGACATCATCATCTCGACTAATTCGATCTGGCGCATCGGCTTCATCTTGCGCAGCACGCGAAAGACCGCCTGACTGACCATTCGCGTTTTCAGCATCTCAGCGACTTCCGGCGCAATCCCCCGCAGCAAATGCTGGCGCTCGCGGATGCGTCCAACGTTGACGCTCAAGACTTCGGCAATCCGCTCGGCGGTCGTTCCTTTGCGAATCGCCTCCAGAATCATCTTGTGCTCTTGAATCGGGGTAAGTCGGTTGACCTGCCGGTTGTAGGTAAAACCTTCGTCATCTGTCGCCAACAGGCACAACGCGTCTTCCGCCCCCAACTGTACGAGCGCAGCTAGCCGCAAATGACCATCCAACAGTAGATAACGGGGCTCCCCTCCCGCCCCGTGAACCGGCTCGGGATGCACCGCGAGCGGCTCGACCACGCCCAACTCACGGATGGAGGCCAAAATCGCCGCATACTTGACGGACGTCAGCATATCGTGGGTGACTTGGCGAGAGGGCAGGATCAGCGGTAAGCGGACGGTAATCAAATCGGGCTCAAAGGCACGCTTGACGACAGTCATGGGTCCCCCTGAATACGCTCGGCCAATACCTGCGGCATATCATCAATACCTTCACTGCGTAACATTGACCGGAAAAAATCATCGGCCAACAACCGACGCAATGCGGTCACGACGAAGAGCAATCGTTGCTCACCGATGTCCGCCTTCTTCACCATCAGGCGCTGACGGCGCACCTCACTCTGATAGGCGGTCAGCAGCTGGCGAGGAGTGGTCATGCGCTCGCCTCCATGCTGCCTACCATAGCCCTTGCCAAGAACGCGTCTTCGGTCGATCAGACGGCGCACCTTGATGAGTTCATCTCCTTTCAACAATCCACTTTCATAGGCTTCGACCATGGCGGCCTGGACCTGGCCATCGTCAGACCGTGCCACATGGATCGCGACTTTAATCGGTAGCCAGCCCTTTTCGACGGCAGCGATCAGGCGCTCCTCTCCTTGCCGCAACAGGATCAGAATGCCGCCAACATAGGCACGGTCCAAGCAGGTTTTCTGGGCAATCTGCCTGATGGAGTAACCACGCTCGTGCAGTACGTTAATCGCCATCAGCAAGTCGCGGTTCGAGTGCTTGCGTCGCGCCAGATTCTCTACCAGGCTGATGAGATAGCGGTCCGCCTCAGCCGCCGTCACCACGACCGCCGGTATGGCCGACTCCCCCAGGACCTTGAAGGCTTCGAAGCGCCCCTGCCCACAGATCAGGTCGAAACTCGAACCGTTGCGGGTCACCGTGATCGGTCGTTTCAACCCCAGGCTCGCAATGTTTTCCACCAAGCGTGCAAACACTTGTTGATTGCGACTACGCGGATTGAGCACGCGAATATCCGCGAGTGGGATCTGCGCAATAGGCGCCGCCTGCGCCACATGTAGTGCAAGATGCTCTCCCGATGTGGCCATTACGCAGCGCTCCCCAGGGGTATACGTCGACTCAGGGCCGCCAGGATATCCAAGCTGTCGAACCGGTAGAGTTCCAATTCGCGCGGATTAGTATCTCCCAGACGCAGGTGAGGGGCCGCCAAATCGATCATGGGAAAGAGGTAGTAATCAAGCACCTCCTGCTCACCGGGGAGCATGCGAACCGCGACAGTAAGGTCAGGTAACAAACCGAAATCAAAGCGCAGCTGCCAACGCCTGCGCACTGACTCTGAACATTGACAGCGGCACAGCACCACCGAGATCGAGAACTCATCATTAACCCAAACCAGTTGGGTCTGAGGGTCGACCGAGATGCGTCCACCGACAAGACGAATGCGCTCCTGCGTGTCGACCAAGATCTGCGGATACAACTCTCGCAGCCGGCGATTGGCCTCCAGAAAGCTGTAGTCCCGTGCGGGTGAATAACCAATCAGGCTGTAGCTGCGTAGCAAACTACCAAAGCGTTGGCGATAACAACTGCTGGAGGGGCAATCCTCTTGCTCATCAATGATCAAACCAGACAGACAACCTCGCTCCGCAAATAGTTGCTTCAGCGTGGCCAGCATTTGCTCATCAGTCCAGTGCCGTGACCGCGCACGGATGATGGCCTGCGCCGCGAGAAACAAGGCGTGGTCGACCACTGAGGAGAAGGCACCGTCGGCCCGCACCAACTGATCAACTGGATTAGGTGTACGGGGCTGTTTCAACTTGCCAGACGTGCGATTCCAGACGTTGTTACCGATGTACTTTTCGTTGATCAGGACCTGATGCACTACACCCCGTGTCCACGGCCGCTGGAAGTCTGTTAGCAGGCCACGCCGATTCAGTTGCGTTGCAATTTCAGCTTCGGTTCGACCTTCCCTTACAAAGGCCTGGTAAATGTCTTGAACGACCTGTTGCTCGGACTCCGGACCTGGCGTGAGGATCACCCGATCCGTCTGAAGGCTTTTGTACTCTCCCCGACCCAAGATTGCTTTAGGCTGCCCAGTCTGATCGATAAGTTGACGACGCAATCCATAGCCAGCCGGGCCTCCTTGTCGGTAGCCCAACTCGATCAGGCGCGACTGCCCCGCAAATACCTTGACGGACAGCTCACGGCTGTACTCACCGGCCATCATGCGCTTAACACTCTTGATGATGCTGGAGACCGGTGAGCCATCGTTAACGAACTGTTCGGCGCAGTATTCGACCCTGACACCCGCCTGCCGACATCGAACTTCGTAGCTGGCGCTCACATCAGGGTCCTGAAAGCGCCCCCAGCGACTTACGTCATAGACCAGAACCACAGAGAACTCGGACTGACCCGCGTCAACGTCTCGAAGTAGCTGCTGAAGAGCTTCCCGACCATCCAGGCTCAAGCCACTTTTCCCTGCATCGGTGTACACCCGGACGATCTCCAGCTCATGCGCTGCGGCATAAACGCGGATCGCATCCAGCTGGTTCTCAGTGGAGTACTGCTGGTGTTCCGTCGACATGCGGACGTAGGCAGCGGCTCTATTGCTGCCCTCTGCCAGGGATAGCTGTGCTCGTCTCATTTGTTGATCGATGCCCCCTCAGCAGCTTGTGGTCTACACCCATGCCAAGCCGTAGACCTCACCACGCCTACCGGTCTTCGTCAGATACGCCACAAACGAATATAAAGAGGAGACACAGAAAAATGATCGCGAAAACGGGCAACCCATTTCCAATCAACGCAGAAATCTACGCCAGCGCCGTAGCCGCAGCCTTACGCACCGAATTGGGCATGTCACATCGCGCAATCAAGACGCTGCGCCATTGGACCGATGCCAGTGAGCGTACCGCTAAGCACTGGCTGGCGGGCAGCCATGGTCCCAGCGGCCTTCATTTGGTTGAATTGATGCGGCATTCAGACCATGCGCTTCAGGCAGTGCTTGAATTGGCACAGCGGAACTCGTCCGTGGCAGTCGTCTGGCTTCCCGCTTTGCGCGAGCGCTTACTTGACGTCGCGGACATGATCGAGGCTTGCCTGGGTCCAGGCAGCGCTCACTGACGGACCTTTGCGGAGGCCCAATCCGATCACGCAAGTGGGACACAATAGGATTACGGTGAGAGGCCCTTAGCTGGCAGGCCGTCTTGTCGCCCCCCAAAGGACAACGGTTCAAGTTGGCTCATGGCGGCACACCATGCGCCAACTGCCCAAGCAACCTCAAGATCTCTTCGCGGCCTGCTTCACTTTGAACAAGGTCTTTGGGACATTGCCCAGCAAGACCGATGACAGGCGATGAGAACCAACGCGAAGCGCACGATGGATCGTGACTGAAGAACGCCATAACCTGATGAATGACTCCTACCATGGCCAGAACGTCTTCTGGGCACTCGGTCGTAGGCATTACCAGCGCAGCCAACTGAGGCCAGAGGGCCATTGCGACGCGAGTAGTGCAGCGCAGGCAAAGCTTTAACACCCCCTCCCCCTGCGCCGGGCGGGCAACAATAGCCCAAGTGCTGCTGAGGTCTTCGGTCAGGAGAACACAGCCACAACCGGCACAAGATGGACTTGGATTACTCATTTCGCACCGCCAAGGCTGTCTGGCAGCGAGCACAGAGTTTCCAAACGCGCCTCGCGCTTACCAGACGCTGCGGCCCAGGCTTCCCACAGCGTTGGCAGATCGCGTCGGTCACGTATTCCACTGCCATGGCTAAGGTCTGTATGTGCAGTGGCGCGAATGGTTCCTCAATCCTCAGGTAACCATCCATGGGCTTTACAAGGGTGAGCTTGAAGTCGTAATCCAGTGCAGCAAGCTGTAAAGCATTGGCGAAACGTTGCCAGCCAGCAAAATCGGGACCGAGGTCTAGGTCCAGAGCCTTGATCTGCTGCGTCCAATCCTTCCCCTGCATTTGCTTCACCTGTTTCCCGATCGTAAACCTGATCTTCTTGTAAACTTGGTAGGTTTACGAAAAATCTAGCTTTACGATCTAGCTATTAATGACGAGTAGAGTTCTGATCCAGGTGCCACAATGTCAGCACCCGATATAATCCCTGGGCGGAGGATAACTTTCTCTTCAGCTTACCCTTGGTGCATTCGCCAATGGGATAAATCCGCACACAGGTCCCTAACAACAGCGTCAACTGCAAACTCAGTTGCACCACTTCACGTCTATACCTGAACGAAATCAGCTCCACCCCGCGCTCTGGAAAATCGGGGAGATCATGGGGCTGAACCAGCAAAATTTCAGGATCCCGAATCGTCAGCTTACGAATATCGGAGCAGAACAAAAGGAGGACAATATTTTGACGCGGCATCAACATATTGATTTACCTTGGGAAGAGTTTGCCCTTGGTCAGCACTGGAAATTTAGTATACCGAAAGTCCTTGTCAACTTTTGAGGCCCATAGGACTATTAGTTCAAGTTCAATGGCCACTCACCGATTAGCCAAGTCCACGACCACTCCGGCGACCTCTGCATGGTTAGCCTTGGCGGAAACAGTCTTGAACTGGCTTGAGCCGCTCGACACAGCCAGCGTCACCGTCTAAATAGGCCGCCCTACGCCGCATGGGGCGATCCTTAGCCCCCTCCTTGGCGAAAAGTCGATCTACTCTAACGCGAAGCCAGCTATTGACTTTCATGGCAAGCCTTGTTATACTCTGGCGGCATCTAATCAATGCGCGAAACAAGAATGAAAGCACTTTCCCTCCCCTTGCAATACTTATTACCCTTCCTCAATCGCTGATCAGCGAGCTTTCAGCTTTCTGCTACCCCCTGTCGTTTCGGCAGGAAAAACTTACTTGACCTGTAAGCTTACCGAATTCCACTAGACATGGCGCCTAGCCACTCGTCAGGCAATGCTCCGTGATTTCTATAAAATAATAATAGGAAAATATAGATATAATTTTTCAACCCCTTGATTAATCCGATTTTCTCATCAACCAGTCAATCTAGCAAACGAACCGACCAGGACCGAACCATGATGTTATGACCATCTATCTGACAGCCGTTTGACAAGCTGATGCCTTAGTACCAGCCTAAGTAACGCTACCAATAGGGTATACATCATGAAAAAAATCCGCAGTTCTGGCGGTGGCCTCCCCTCGCCCGAAAGATTGATTGGGCGCAGCAAATATGGGAAACAAACCACGGTCTTTCCCTCTCGAAAGAATGGCTCGCTGATTATCTGTGAAACACGGCTGGAAGCAGACGCCTGCTTTCACTGGGAACAGGATCGGAATGTCATAGCCTACCGAGAACAACCCGAGCGGCTGCACGTGCTGGTAGAGGGCAAGGCTCACACCTACGTGCCAGATTTCGTCGTTCAGTACGCAGATAGGCCCATCCGCTTTGTTGAGGTAAAACCCGACAACGTCTTTCAAAAACCGAAGTCCCTTGCCCTCTACCAAGCAGCCAAGCAGCTCGTCGAATCCCGAGGCGCTGACTTCGAACTGCTGACAGAGCGACAAATACGCCGCCAGCCACTCTTGAACAACCTGATCCAGGCCTATAACCAGTCACGGGCCGTTTCGCCACTGGAACTCGACTACCTGCGTGACCGACTTGGCGCCCTGACTCCGCCGTTGCGCATTCGCGAGCTACTGGACCTGCCTTCGCCACCTTCCCCTGGCGCGATAGCTGCGGCGATTTTCAATCAGGACCTGCATCTCGACTGGAGTAAGCCCCTCACCCAAGACAGCCGAGTTGACTGGAGATAAGGGCATGGAAAAGCGTCATGAAGTGCGCCTGGGCGCTCGCTACCTGTTCAATGGTGAACTGATGGAAGTAGTTAGCTTTTACAATGGCTACTTTCAGCTACGAGGCGTCAACCACAAGGGAGTGATAAACCTCCTTGACAGTGAAATTGATAAGCGCCTACAACAGGGACAACTGGTCCCTGCTCGCAGTGCCATTTTGAATGAAACTGAAGCACTAAGAATGATCCATCTCGATGCTTCTGAACAACTCAAACTGGACAATATCGCTTATTACATTCGCAAGCTACACGAAAAATTTCATGGTTCACTGCCACGTGAGAGTACTCTCGCTGAGTTGCAGAATCTAGCATCAGAACGCGGCGACCCAAAGCCGCCAAAATACACAAAAATATACAATCTGATGAAACGCTACGTAGAGAGCGGTCAGAATATTTTTGCGCTACTAAAGGCACCGCAGAGTAAATGCCAGCGCGCTAAGAGGCTCGAACCAGAGGCCCTCGACATTATGCAAGACTACATAAAAAATTACTATTTGACGCCAACCCGGCTACCAGCCTCCTGCGTCTACCAACTCATGAGAGGCCATATCGAGGTTTTGAATGAAGACCGAACGACGGATCTAGACATTCCTTCCACAGCGACGTTTTACCGCGCAGTGAATGCTATTCCCACATATGTGGCCGATTGCGCACGCCTGGGGAAAAAAGCAGCTGCCAATAAACATAAGTTTGGCACTAGCATTCACTGTTCACGCCGCCTACTCGCAAGAGTTGAGGCCGATACGCAAGAACTAGATGTGGAGCTGGTCGACGACTTTGGCCTGAATATTGGTAGACCCTATCTGACTATGCTCATAGATACCTACTCGGGAGCACTAATTGGTTGGTCGTTGTCGATGACACCGCCCTGCTACGAGAAGACCGCTAGCGCATTGCGCCATGCACTGACTGAACGAGAGGATGGCTCTCCAGCCGGACTACCTGAGGAGTTGGTCGTTGACAACGGCTCCGAATTCTACAACGCCTCCCTTCTAGCAACTGCCCAACGACTTGGCTTCCAAATAAGGTTTTGCGCACGAGGACAACCTGATCAAAAGCCGTTTATTGAGTCATTTTTCAAGACGCTCAACAAACAGCTAATTCATTGCCTAGAGGGAACAACAAAATCAAACCCAGCAGAAAAAGGTGATTACAACTCCACAACCGAAGCAACGTTCACGTTGGCAAAACTGCGGAATATTTTTGAAGATTGGGTACACAATTATTATCACAAGCGAAGACACGGTCAGCGCAGCCTTCCAACGCTAGAGATGTGGAAGCAAAGCATCGATCCGATTAACCCACCAAAGGTCTTCTCGCCGGAAAACGTTTCTTTTCTGTGCATGGCAAGCTTCCGCTGCACAATTAACAAAGGACGAGTTAGACATAAAAATTTGGCCTGGACCGGACCCGGCCTCTCACACCTCGCAGAGGTGGTTGGAGCGGGCCAATCTGTAGAGGTTTTGTATGACCGCTCTGACCTCGGCACTGCCTATGTACATGCACCGGGAAGCCACGTTTTCTACACAGCTGACGCAGTCACTGATTATCAATATGGCCTATCGATGTACGAGCACGAACTTGTGCAAGAAAAACTCAAGGCTGAGAAAAAAGCGTATGACGAAACTGACGCAAGAAAAGCCCTGCTCAGAATTCACACAGAAATCAGCAACGGAAAAACACGGAGCGAACGACGCAAACGTCAGCAATTGCAAGACGCGCTAATCCAACAGCGCTCTCTTGATATTACCCACGAATTCCCTCCAGACCATGATCACGAGCTAGAGCCCCAGGAAACTGACAATGCCCTTATCAAACAAGACATCCGAGGTAACGAAGTCGATGACTCCGAGGAAGACGACTATCAAACCATTCAACTACCCAGGAAGAAACCATGACCAAAACTATTACCGACAAACTATCGCAGTTCGCAGAGTGCATTGTCAGCCACCCTGAGTACACCCAAGCGCTTGATTGCATTTATCGTAGCGTAGAAACCACTCAGGTGCGCGGCGAGCCAGCCTCTGCGCTCATCGTTGGAGAGCCTGGTACAGGGAAGTCTACTGTTTGCAAGGTTGCGATGAGCCGTTTCGGTGCAAGAAGCGTCGTTACCGATGAGCATGGAACCAGAGAGATTGTGCCGGCATTCTACTGTTCGCTCAATGCTGGAGCAACCATAAAAACGCTGACTGTTAGCATGCTTGAAAAGCTGGGATCCACCAATACCTCAGGTAATAACTCGACACTTTTTAACCGTCTTGTTGTTTTGCTAGAAACTTGCCAAACACAACTGATAGTCCTTGACGAATTCGATAATCTGCTCAGAAAAGGTGCTGAAAAATCAAGGGAGCAGGTCTGCGACTGGGTTCGCACTCTTTTGAACGAAACCCTCGTCCCTATAGCTATTGTTGGCATACCACGTTGCGAAGAGATCATCAATGCCCACCCGCAACTTTCTCGACGCTATCCTTATCGTCACCAAATGACCGAATTTACCTATTCGACGCTAGATCCAAAATCGGTATTCAGCAAAACCCTCCGTGCACTGGGAAACACCCTGAAAGAGGTTGGCGAGTTCACAAGCTGTATGAACATCTGCGCGGATCAACACCTAAAGGCAATGTACCTGGCCAGCGGCGGAAACATGAATGGGATTAGGCAACTGCTCAGCGATGCCCTTAAAGCCGCTCTCCTACGGGACGATGGATGCTTTACCCATGAAGATCTCGCAAAAGCGGTGGACCTGTCGTTCATCCCAACCGCCAAATGCCCCAATAATCCCTTCCGTTTGCCCCCGGCGTCGCTCGACCGAATCATCGCCGGGAGGATGAGTTAATGAAGCTTTTTTTCCTCGCTCATGGATCTGACGAAGAAAGTCCACGCAATGTCCTGATCCGTACCGCGCTGACCAATGGGTTCGGCTCAGTCACTGCAATGGCCAGAGCCATGGGCTCCAAGGAGTCTCGACAACCCTTTGCATGGCAAATGCGACACTCGAAACTAGTCACTGAACTCAGCAAAAACACCGCTCTCAATGGGGGGCAATTCCGACGAAGCTTTTATACCCAGAGAGGCCCCACAAGCGAAAGTCCGGTGGAAGTGATGGGACTGCTAGTCCCAGCGGCATCGATCCGTGCCGAAGCCTACTGTTTCTGCCCAGAATGCCTTCGGAACGTTGGTCATCGCGCGATTCAAGACCTCATCTGGCTGGATACCTGCCCCTACCATGAATGTCGATACGAGTTCGCCTGCCCTAACTGCCAGAAGCCGATTCAATGGACCCAGTTGGTGGGTAACCACTGCCGCTGCGGCTTCGATCTCTGCATTAGTCCTACCGCAGCCTCTCAGTCTCAAGCCTCCCATCTGGTTCTGGACTTCTTCAGAAGAGGGGACCAGGATGCACTGGACCGTTTTATGTTTGCACTGCGGGCACTTCGCTATGAAGCACACCCCCAGCGCTTGATGATTCTCGAAATGGCGGCACGCGTCGCCAACTGCGATGAGCAAACATTCAATGAGGTGCTCGCTCTCGCAAGCAAAAAGTACCCCTGTTTGCCGGTTCGAGCACTCATGGCGCCTTGGATGACCGCTACTGACGTATGGATCAGAAATCAAATCTCTCGCTTGCTCATTTCCGAAGTCCCCAAGAACGAGCACATTGGTTCATGCCGTTGTTCAGAGCTACAGCTTTATCAAGATGAACTGCTGAAGGCTTTGAATGTATCTACCAAAAATCTCAAGTCACTGCTGTCACGCAATCTGGTTCAGCGAAAGAAGCAACAAGGAGTACGTTGGATCTATTCTGCGATCAACCTGTGCAAATTGTTGGAAGCACAGCAGCACGCACCAAATACCGTATTCAGTGTTCCAGAGGCTCTTCATAGTGACGACCACAACGACCTCATCACTATTGAGGAGGCCGCAGTCCGGCTCGGAGTATATCCTGAGGCGGCACGCAATGCGCTCTCCAATGGGTTTATACAGCCCCATCTAAAGAAAGGTCCACGTGGTAAAATTTTGATCAATGCGGCATCTGTTGCTCAATTTTCGACCGATTTCATATTCATCGGTCAGCTTGCCGATGAGCTGGCACTTCCTCGCACCACGCTCTCTGCCAAGCTGCTTCACCTCGGAGTGCAGCCAGTATCAGGCCCTTTGATCGACGGTGGCCTAGTAACCATCTATCGGCGCACGGATCTTGGTCAGGAGCTACTCCTAACGCTCCAAGGCTTGGTTCGTTATAAATCGAAGTCTGGCAGAAAAAGAGCCTCTGCTAGCTGCGGCGCCCCTGAGCCAGACGATTCATGCGTCAGTGCTGTCGCCGCGCGTATGCTGCAAGTGTCCCTGCATGATCTTAAGCACCTACACGACCTTGGCCATCTCACGCGTGTGCAGGGAGCAAAACGGAGATTCACGATGAGTTCGGTCCTCAACACCAAAGCCCTGCTGGAGAGAATGCTTACGCTAAAAAGCTGTGCAAAAGAACTATCAATGTCACCGCAAACCTTCTCTCGGCGTTTTGTCCAAAGCGGTTTCGTAGAGCACCTGCGCTTGGGTGCCAAGGTCTTTATACCCCAAAACCGACTAACGCAACTGAAAGAACACCGCCTATCGTTCGTCAGCCTCTGCGAGGCAGATGAGATGCTCGACGGCCCCATCGGATATTCGACCAACCTTGTGAGAATGGGAAAAATCAATCCAATATCGCCAGGGGAGCCAGGATATGTCCCGACTGTCCGCCTACTACATCGCAACGAAGTAAATAGGTTAAAATCATAGGCCAGACGCCGAGCCATCCGACGATGCCGGGGCATACTTTCCCTTGATAATAGTCATTTCACAAATAAGTGATAAAAAATCGCTAAATTTCACACAATAGTGGAAATTGAATTTCGCTCCAAGCGATAAACTCCTCGCCAGCCCTTGATTTTCCTCAGTGACATTTCTCAGTCCAATGAGAATGAGCGCCAAAGGCTGCCTTCGGGCAGCCTTTTTATCGAATTGGAGAAACGCTCTTCCGCACTTGTTTTCTGGCGAGCTTCTGATTGTTTAAACCCAACTCCCCATAGCTCCCGACACCCAGCCCTAACGAAACCAGCGTTCGCAGGCCTTTGGCACATGCGCCCCGTCTGCTCCAAACCATGGAGAGCCCGGAGGCCAGCCAAGACTGATCTCCACCAGCCCTCCTCTTCACCCGTCACAACCGTCCCCTCCAGGCACTCGGGTTCGAATCCTAAGTGTGCTTTTGCGCCCACGAACTCGGTCGGATGACCGGGCGCTTCTTCGACGGGCATTACACCCGCTAGCTCGACCCGGACCCGAAAGTGGGTGGGTGATGGATAAACCACACTTTAGTCGTAGGATGTCATCGGATTAGCGTGCTAGAGCCATTGCTCGCACAGGCACTCGAAATCAGAGCGAAATCCCCAGCAATACGGCCATCGCGAAGCGTTGACACACCCGTCCGTGCTTGCTAATAATCGCCATAGTTGTACGACAACACATAACAAAAACAACAATCTGTGGACGATCCCATGTCGACACCCATTGCACCCCACCCTCGCATTTCATACCTCCCCTGTACTCAGGCCACGGGCACCTAGCGCCCCGGCATCGTCGCACCTGCATATCTTCCCCCCCCGTAGGCCGCTCGCGCGCGTGCGGTGGACGGGCTGCCGCACCCTTTTGTGGAGCACAACAACAATGAAAATCTGCCAAAGAACCCTCCCCTTCGCCCTGTTTGGCGCCGGCCTGCTGGCCAGCCTGCCCGGTATCAGCCTGGCCGAAGGCTTCGTTGAGGACGCCAAGGCCACCCTGGGCCTGCGCAACTTCTACATCAATCGCAACTTCACCAACCCCAGCAACCCGCAAAGCAAGGCCGAGGAATGGACCCAGAGCTTCATCCTCGACGCACGCTCCGGGTTCACCGAAGGGCCAATAGGGTTCGGTGTGGATGTGCTGGGGCTGTGGTCGGTGAAGCTCGATGGCGGTGGCGGCACCTACGGCACCGCACTGCTGCCGCGCCATGACGACGGACGGCCGGCAGATGATTTCGGGCGTCTGGCAGTGGCGGGCAAGGCGCGTATCTCGAAGACCGAACTGAAGATCGGTGAATGGATGCCAGTACTGCCTATTCTGCGTTCGGACGATGGCCGCTCGCTGCCGCAAACCTTCCGTGGTGGCCAGGTAACCTCCAATGAAATCGCCGGGCTGACACTCTATGGTGGCCAGTTCCGCGGCAACAGCCCGCGCAACGATGCGAGCATGGAGGACATGAGCTACGGCGGCGGGGTGTCTGACCGCTTCAACTTCGTCGGTGGCGAATACAAGTTCAACCAAGACCGTACGCTGGTAGGGCTGTGGAACGCGGTGCTGAAGGACGTTTACGAGCAGCAGTACCTGCAGCTGAGCCACAGCCAGCCGGTGGGCAACTGGACCCTAGGTGCCAACCTGGGTTACTTCCACGGCGGCGAGGACGGCTCAGAACGCGCCGGGAAACTGGACAACGATACCTACTCGGCGATGCTGTCGGCCAAATATGGCGGCAACACCTTCTGGGTCGGTCTGCAGAAGGTCGATGGCGACACCTGGATGCGGGTCAATGGCACCAGCGGCGGAACCTTGGCCAACGACAGCTACAACTCCAGCTTCGATAACGCCAACGAGCGGTCGTGGCAGCTGCGTCATGACTTCAACTTCGTCACCGTCGGGGTGCCTGGCTTGACCCTGATGAACCGGTACATCAGCGGGCGCGACGTGCACAGCGGGGCCGTGACCGATGGCAAGGAATGGGTACGGGAGACGGAACTGGCGTATGTGATTCAGAGCGGGGTTCTGAAGGACTTGAGCGTGAAATGGCGTAACTCAAGCATTCGTCGTGACTACAGCAACAACGAGTTCGATGAGAACCGGTTGATCTTCAACTACCCATTGTCGCTCCTTTGACGCAATTGCAGTGGGAGCCGCACAGCAGCATTGACAACCGCGGAAACCACTACCGATAATCAACAAAGTCATACGACAACTTACAACAACTAACAACAAGAGCCGGCCATGACCCCTACTCCCCTCAATCGCCTGCTGCTCACCGGAGCGGCAGGCGGCCTAGGCAAGGTCCTTCGCGAACGCCTGCAAGGCTACGCCGAGGTCCTGCGCCTTTCCGACATCGAGCCAATGGCTCCCCCCGCGGGCCCCCATGAAGAAGTGGTGACCTGCGATCTGGCCGACAAGGCCGCCGTTCATGCGCTGGTCGAAGGCGTGGATGCGATCATCCACTTCGGCGGCGTGTCCACCGAACATTCTTTCGAGGACATCCTCGGCCCCAACATCTGCGGGGTATTCCATATCTACGAAGCGGCGCGCAAGCACGGGGTCAAGCGCATCGTCTTCGCCAGCTCAAACCACACCATAGGGTTCTACCGTCAGGACGAGCGCATCGACGCTCTCTCCCCGCGCCGCCCCGACAGCTACTATGGGCTATCCAAATGCTATGGCGAGGACGTCGCCAGCTTCTACTTCGACCGTTATGGCATCGAAACGGTGAGCATTCGTATCGGCTCGTCCTTCCCGCAGCCGCAGAACCGCCGGATGCTCTGCACCTGGCTCAGTTACGACGATCTGGTCCAGTTGATAGCGCGCGGCCTGTCCACTCCCGACGTCGGCCATACCGTCGTCTATGGCGCTTCGAACAACCGCACGGTGTGGTGGGACAACCGTCATGCCGCGCATCTGGGCTATGCGCCCAAGGATACCTCCGAGGTCTTTCGCGAAGCCGTTGAAGCCGAGCCGGCGCCCGCCGCCGATGATCCAAGCATGGTCTACCAGGGCGGTGCGTTCACCGTGGCCGGACCGTTCAACTGATCCACGGCGCGCCAGGAGGTACGGCCATGAACTGCGAACTGATCGTCGACGCCCGCAACGGCACCGGCGAAAGCCCCGTGTGGCACCCCCTCGAACAAGCCCTGTACTGGGTCGACATTCCCGCCCGCCAGCTGCATCGCTGGCAGGGAGACGGCAGCCACGACGTCTGGCAAGGCGAGGAAATGCTCGCCTGCATCGCCCGTGGCGAGCAGGGTTGGATCGCTGGCATGCAGACCGGCATCTTCCAGCTTCGAAGCAGGTCGGACGGTACCCTCGACAGCCGCCTGCTGAGCGCCGTCGAACATGCCCAGGCAGGCATGCGCTTCAACGATGGCCGTTGCGACCGCCAAGGCCGCTTCTGGGCCGGCACCATGCTCATGGACATGCAGCAAGGCGCCCATGTCGGCGCCCTGTACCGCCATGATGGCGAAGGCCAGATGCACGTGCATCTCAAGGACATGATCGTGCCCAACGGCCTGGCATTCAGCCCCGATGGCACACGCATGTACTTATCCGACTCGCACCCCAACGTGCAGAAGATCTGGGCCTTCGACTACGACATCGACAGCGGCACCCCACACAACCAGCGTCTGTTCGTCGACATGCGCGCCTACCCCGGTCGGCCCGACGGCGCCGCTGTCGACGCAGACGGCTGCTATTGGATCTGCGGTAACGACGCCGGCCAGATCCACCGTTTCAGCCCTGACGGCCGTCTCGACCGCTCATTGAGCGTGCCGGTGAAAAAACCGGCGATGTGCGCCTTCGGGGGCGCCCACCTCGACACCCTGTTCGTCACGTCGATTCGCCCCCCAGGCATCGACCTCTCCGACCAGCCATTGGCTGGGGGAGTGTTTGCCTTGAACCCTGGCGTCCAAGGCCTGGAGGAACCTGCCTACCGGGGCTGAAACGCCACCTGCCGCACCTACACCGACACGTACGAAACCAGATAATAAAAAACACGGAGTTTCATCATGACGTTCAAACGCAAGCTGCTTCTTGCCGTACTCCCGTTCACTTTCACCCTGTCCTCCACCGCTTCGGCGCTGGACATCAAGTTCGCCGAGATTCACCCCGCCGGCTACCCGACCGTGGTCGCCGAACAGAACATGGGCAAGAAACTCGAAGCGGCCAGCAATGGCGATATCACCTTCAAGATGTTCGCCGGCGGCGTGCTGGGCTCCGAGAAGGAAGTCATCGAGCAAGCACAGATCGGTGCCGTGCAAATGACCCGCGTGAGCTTGGGGATCGTCGGCCCGGTAGTGCCTGACGTGAACGTGTTCAACATGCCATTCGTATTCCGCGACCACGACCACATGCGCAAAGTCATCGACGGCGAAATCGGCCAGGAGATTCTCGACAAGATCACCAACTCCGAATTCAACCTGGTGGCCCTGGCCTGGATGGACGGCGGGACCCGTAACCTCTACACCAAGCACCCGGTGCGCAGCATCGACGATCTCAAGGGCATGAAGATTCGCGTGCAAGGCAACCCGGTGTTCATCGATATGATGAACGCCATGGGCGGCAATGGCATCGCGATGGACACCGGCGAAATCTTCAGCGCCTTGCAGACGGGCGTCATCGACGGGGCCGAGAACAACCCGCCGACCCTGCTTGAGCACAACCATTTCCAGAACGCCAAGTACTACACCCTGACCGGGCATCTGATCCTTCCGGAACCGGTGGTGATGTCCAAGACCACCTGGAACAAGCTGACCCCCGAGCAGCAGGCGCTGGTCAAGAAGGTCGCCCGTGAAGCGCAAATGGAAGAGCGTGCGCTATGGGACGCCAAGTCCATTGCCAGCGAAGAGAAGCTCAAGGCCGCCGGTGTCGAGTTCATCGCCGTCGACAAGAAGCCGTTCTACGATGCCACCGCTGCGGTGCGCGAGAAGTACGGCGCGCAATACGCCGACCTGATGAAGCGTATCGCCGACGTCCAGTGACGCCGGCTCCGTTCCCAGATGACCCCTGCAGTGCGGTTTTCGCCGCCCTGCAGCTTCGGTGATGCCAATGAAAAACCTTTTCCTGCGTGTGAATGACAGGTTGTACAGCAGTTGCATCTGGATCGCGGGCCTGGCGGTACTGGCCATGTCGCTGATCATCCCTTGGGGCATCTTCGCCCGTTACGTCCTGGGCACTGGTTCCAGTTGGCCGGAGCCTGTGGCCATTCTGCTGATGGTGTTGTTCACCTTCGTCGGTGCCGCCGCCAGTTACCGGGCCGGCGCACACATGGCCGTAGCAATGGTCACCGACCGTCTGCCCGCACCAACCCGTCGCTCGGTGGCCGTACTGGTGCAGCTGCTGATGGTCGTGGTGTGCATCTTCATGACCTGGTACGGCACCCAGCTGTGCATCACCACCTGGAACCAGTACATGGCTTCTCTGCCTGCGGTGCGGGTAGGCATGAGCTATGCACCGATCCCGGTTGGAGGTGTGCTGACCCTGATCTTCGTGCTGGAAAAACTCATGCTGGGCGATCAGAGCAACCGCAAGGTCGTGCGCTTCGACCTGGTGGAAGAAAGCGAAGGAGCGGTGTAAATGGATGCGTTCATTCTGTTGGGCAGCTTCATCCTGCTGATTCTGCTGGGCATGCCGGTGGCCTACGCGCTAGGCATGGCGGCACTGATCGGTGCGTGGTGGATCGACATCCCGTTGCAAGCGATGATGATCCAGGTCGCCAGCGGGGTTAACAAGTTCTCGCTACTGGCCATTCCCTTCTTCGTGCTGGCCGGCGCGATCATGGCCGAGGGTGGCATGTCACGCCGGCTGGTGGCTTTCGCCGGGGTGCTGGTGGGCTTCGTACGCGGTGGCCTGTCACTGGTCAACATCACGGCCTCGACCTTCTTCGGCGCCATCTCCGGCTCATCGGTGGCCGACACCGCGTCGGTCGGTTCGGTGCTGATCCCGGAGATGGAACGCAAGGGCTACCCACGCGAGTTCTCCACCGCCGTCACGGTCAGTGGCTCGGTGCAGGCATTGCTGACCCCGCCAAGCCACAACTCGGTGCTGTACTCGCTGGCGGCCGGCGGCACGGTATCGATCGCCTCGCTGTTCATGGCCGGCGTCATGCCTGGGTTGCTGCTGAGCGCAGTGATGATGGGCCTGTGCCTGATCTTCGCCAAGAAGCGCAACTACCCAAAGGGCGAGGTGATTCCGCTGCGCCAGGCGCTGAAGATCGCCGGTGAGGCGCTCTGGGGCCTGATGGCCATGGTGATCATCCTCGGCGGCATCCTGTCGGGGGTGTTCACCGCAACCGAATCGGCCGCAGTGGCGGTGGTGTGGTCGTTCTTCGTGACTATGTTCATCTACCGCGACTACAAGTGGCGCGACCTGCCCAAGCTGATGCATCGCACGGTACGCACCATCTCCATCGTGATGATCCTGATCGGCTTCGCGGCCAGCTTCGGCTACGTGATGACCCTGATGCAGATCCCGTCGAAGATCACCACCGCGTTCCTGACCCTGTCGGACAACCGCTATGTGATCCTGATGTGCATCAACTTCATGCTGCTGCTGTTGGGCACCGTGATGGACATGGCACCGCTGATCCTGATCCTCACCCCGATCCTGCTGCCGGTGATCACGGGTATCGGTGTGGACCCGGTGCACTTCGGCATGATCATGCTGGTGAACCTAGGCATAGGCCTGATCACGCCGCCAGTGGGGGCCGTGCTGTTCGTAGGGTCGGCCATCGGCAAGGTCAGTATCGAGGCCACGGTGAAGGCGTTGCTGCCGTTCTACCTGGCGCTGTTCCTGGTGCTGATAGCGGTGACTTACATCCCGGCTATCTCATTATGGCTGCCTAGCATCGTGCTTTAGGTGGCCTTGTTTGGGGCCACGATGTGGCCCATCGCCGGTAAGTCGGCGTCTGCAGGGTGAGTGTGGAACCTGCAGGAGCCAGCTTGCCGGCGATAAACCGCAAGACAGCCCGTCTTTGCAAATGGATCCTGCACATGGCTTTCCCCTCCTGCGCTGCTACCCTGTTTCCCCGCAAGCTGGCGATCGCTCTGCTGGCGTTGCTGGCCTGCTCGTTCGCCGCCAACCACGTCGCCGCGCGCATCGCTTTCGATGACGGCACCGGTGTGTTGCTGGCAATCCTTTGCCGCTCCGGCATTACCTTCCTGGTACTGGCCTGCCTGCTGGTGTGGCAGCGCCAAGGGCTGAGCCTGCCGGCTGGCACGCGGGGCTGGCAGTTGCTGCTCGGTTTGCTGATCGCCACCCAGAGCCTGTGCCTGTATTCGGCGGTGGCACGTATTCCGGTGGCCCTGGCGTTACTGGTGGGCAACACCTTCCCGATGTTACTGGCACTGCTCACCTGGACACTGGGCGGCCCACGCCCGACCGGCCGAACGGTGTTGTTCATGGGGCTGATTCTATGCGGCCTGGTATTGGCACTGGACGTACCCGCGCGAATGGCCGACAGCAGCGATGCCAATCCGCACTGGGCCCTGGGCGTTGGCCTTGCCTTCTGCGCCGCATGCGCCTTCGCCTGCGGTTTGTGGATCACCGATCACAAACTGGCCGGCGTACGCGGGCCAGTACGCAGCCTGCTGACCTTGCTGGTGGTGTTCTCCAGCATGCTGGTCGCTGGTGTGAGCGGTGTGATGCCATCGGGGTTGTCGCTCCCGGGCAGTATCGGCGGCTGGGTGGCCCTGGCCAGCCTGGTGGTGCTTTACGGCTTGGCCTTCAGCCTGCTGTTCGTCTGTGTGCCACGGCTGAACATGGCCCAGAACGCACCCGTGATGAACGTAGAGCCGATCGCTACCTTGCTGCTGGGCTGGGCCTTGCTCGACCAGCGCCTAAGCGCGCTGCAACTGGTCGGCGGTGCCGTGGTGGTGTGCGGGATCGTGTTGCTGACCTACCGCAAGGCAAGCTGATCTCCACGCTTGAAGGAGTCGTTGATGGCTGTAACCGAGCTGCACCTGCAGGACCGCCTGACCCGGCTGAGCCTCACGCCCGACCTGGGCGCCAGCCTGATCAACTGGGAGGCCAAGTCCACCGGACAGGCGCTGCTGCGTCACTCCGACCCGACCGCGCTGGCCAGCGGAACACCACGGCAACTGGCGTGCTATCCGCTGGCGCCCTGGTCCAACCGGATTGCCGAAGGCGGTTTCGCACGGCCCGACGGGTGGCAGGCGCTGGCCCCCAACACCGCCCATGACCCCTACCCAATTCATGGCAGCGCCTGGCAACAGGCCTGGCATGTGGACCTTCACCGCGAGCACCACGCAAGGCTGACGCTCGTCAGTGAACAGCCATTCGCGTACCGGGCGACACTGGATGTACATCTGCTCGAAGGGTGCCTGAAACTCGACTTGCGCGTGACGCACCTGGACCAGGTCGCTACCTGGTATGGGTTGGGGCTGCACCCCTACTTCCCGCGCTATCCCGACACCCAGATACAGGCTGCCGCGCGCCATGTGTGGCTGGCCGAGCCAGATCGGCTGCCGTCGTATCAGGCTGCAATACCTCCGGACTGGAACTTTGAAGCCCCCGGACTGCTGCCGGAGACGCTGGTCGATCATGCGTTCAGTGGATGGACGGGAGACTGCATCATCGAGCAGCCGGGTGCGGGGTATCGTTTGGAATGCAGGGCCCGTGGCACCGAGCATTTTCTGTTGTACTGCCCGCCGGGACAGGCGTTCTTCTGCTTCGAGCCGGTCAGCCATCCGATCAATGCCCATCACTTGCCGGGGCGGCCGGGGTTGCGGTTGTTGCAGCAAGGGCAAGCGATGAGTCTGGGTTTCAGCTTGCGCTACCGAGGGCCTTAGACGACGCCTCCCTTGCCATGTGGTCTCAGTCCAGGTGTTGCGCCCGTAATGTTTGCGCCAGCATGTCGATGAAGGTCCTGACCTTCGAGGAGCCGTACTTGCTCTCGCGGTGCAGCACATGGATGGGCCAGGGCGCCTCTTCGTACTCGGCCAGAATCACCTGCAACTTTCCGCTGGCGACTTCTTCGACCACCTGGTACGACAACAGCCGCGCGATACCCAAACCGCCGACAGCCGCGGCAATCGCGCCATCGTTGCTGGTCACCGTCAGTCGGGGCTTCATCCGCACCATGGTCGGCTCGTCGGTCAGGCCGAAACGCCAGCCGGCCTTCGGCGACAGGGTGGTGGTGGCGATCACGGAATGCTCCAGCAGATCCGACGGGTGCAGGGGCACACCATGCCGGGCCAGGTAGTCGGGCGATGCACACAGCATCCGGCGCACCCTGCCGACGCGCAGGGCCTTGAGTCCGGAGTCGGGCAGTGGCCCGATGCGCACCGCCACATCCATGCCCTCCTCCACCATGTTCACGATTCGGTCCAGGAAGTACGCAGATACATCCACCTCGGGATACTGCTGCAAGTAGCGGACGATGCACGGCATGACGAACTTCTTGCCGAACAGGATCGGCGCCGTCACCGCCAGTTCGCCCCTGGGCGTGGCGTTGATGCCGGCTGCCGCTTCGTTGGCTTCGTGAATGCTGGCCAGGATGTGCCGGGTGTCCTCCAGGTAACGGCTACCGGCCTCGGTAAGGCGTACGCTGCGGGTAGTGCGCAGCAACAGCTTGACCCCAAGCTGTTCTTCCAGGGCACTGACAGCCCGGGTGACTGCCGCTGGCGAGATGTCCAGATGACGGGCCGCGGCGGCAAAGCTTTCCAGCTCGCCAACGGCTACGAACACCTTCATCAGGTGAATCTGATCCATGCCGGCTCCTGAGTATCGTGGGTTGTGTATTGTCCGCACCGGCCCGGTCGCCGACAAGCCAACGCCTGCAACGTTCGCTCATCTTCGTATCAAAGGTCCAGAACCAATCCGCGCTCCTGCGCCTGGGCCGGTACTGCACAGCAGATCAGCACCGTACCGCTTTCCGGCATTTCGGCTGGCGGGTTCGGGTAATGCACCTGGCCACTCACCAGCCGGGCCTTGCAGGTCCCGCATGAGCCTCCTCGGCAACTGAAATCAGGCGACAAGCCTCGTGCTTCGGCAAGTTCCAGCAAGCTGCCAGCGCCCGGCGTCCATCGTGCCTCCTTGGCCGACGCAGCGAAATACACCGGCACCGGCTCACTGGCTGCCGGCGGTTGTTGCAGCACCGGTCGATCGCCATCGGTGTGACGACGCAACGTCGAGGGACCGAAGGCCTCTGCGTGGATGCGGCCATCGGGCACATTCACCGTGCGCAGTCCGTCGTAGATGTCCTGGGTGAAACTGGCTGGGCCACACAGGTAGAAGTCATAGTCGTCCAGCGCCAGCGTTGCCTTGATCTGCTCGATGCCAAGGCGGCCGGTATGTTCGTAGTCGCGCCCTGCTACGGCGTCTGCCTCCGGCTGGCTCAGGGATCGATGCACGCTCAGCAGCTCTCCTGCCTGCTGGCGCAAGCCGGCCAGTTCCTGCTGGAAAGGCAGGTCGGCAAGGCTGCGCGCGCCGTGGAACAGATGAATGCGCCGGGGCATAGGACTGGCCAGCTGCGCACGCAACATGGCGATCAACGGGGTGATCCCCACACCTGCCGCAACCAGCACGATCGGCCGCTGACTTTCGCTGTTCAAGATAAAGTTGCCCATCGGCAGACGCACCTCAAGCAGGTCGCCGACGGCGATTCGCTCATGCAGGTGGCGGGAAGCCGGGCCCTGGGCTTTGACACTGATACGCACGAAACCGTCAGAGGACGCGCAGGACAAGCTGTAGGTACGAACCAATGGCGCAGCGTCCCCCTGCGGGATACGCACGGGCAGGTGTTGCCCTGGCGCGAATGGCACCGGCTCACCTGGAGCAAGGTAGAACGAGCGAATGTCGCGGCTTTCCTGCTCCATCCGGACCACTCGCCAGCTCAACCATTGCCGTTGGCGCTGTACCTGTTGCATGCGCTGCTCGGCCTCGGTCCAGGTGCCAGTCGCAAGGCTCGTGGGCGCATATTCCTGAAATGCCCAACGTAGCGACAACGCCGCTGGCCGCAGCACCACATGCGTCACCTCCAGGGTCCAGATGCGCTCGGCGCCTTCGAATGCCGTGATCAAAGGGCTTTGCAGGATCACTTCGGCGCGCCCGGACACCTGCAACACATTGCCCGTGGTGAAATCGACGAACAACAGGCCCGCCACCGGGTTCTCGACCAGATTGCCAAGGGTGTTGAAATGCAGGTTGCCGGCGTAGTCGGGAACGGTCAGGCGATTGCCTTCGACCCGAACGAAGCCGGGACGACCACCGCGATGGGACACATCCACTGAGCGACGCCCATCCTCATGATCGATGAAGCTGGCGACAAAGAAGGTGTCGGCGTTCTCGATCATGGCACGGGTCGTCTCATCCAGCCCGGCCGAGTCTCGGCGTTGCTGGGCGGGCTCATCGACGCGTACGTAATTGCGCAGCTGGATGTACTGCGGGCAGTTGCCGAACGACTGCTCGACGCTCACCTCCAGTTGCTCGGCCGAAGCCTGGCGGATCAGCCCGTTCATGCGGTTGCGTCGACGGGTATGCAGTTCGATGCCAAGCAGGCCGACGGCGTCGCCTGTGGCCAGGCCTGGCGCTGCTGGATCGTCGCTGGCCGGTGGCGTGCTGATCAGCAATGTCCGAGGGTCGGGCGAACTGACGAAGCCTTCCGCGCCTTCGAGCAGTGTCGCCCAGGGGTTGCCCTGTGGGTCCACCGCTCCAATTACCATGAACGGCAGTTGCTGGTAAAAGGCGCGGTGTTGATCGGGCATGTAGTCTCGAATGACCTTCTGTCCGAATACCTCCATGCGTTCTGCAACGCCAACGTGCTCCTGCAGTCGCTTTTCACCTGCGTGCCAGGGCGATCCGGTGCGTTCTTGCATGGCGGCATTCCTCAAAGGTTCAGACGGTGGTTTGAAGGCCTATGGCCGTACGTGGCATCGGCACGAAGCCCGGCAGTGCCTCGACGCGAGCAAGCCAGGCGCGTACGTTCGGGTAGGGTTCAAGCGAGACGTTGCCCTCGGGGGCATGAGCGATGTAAGAGTAGTTGGCGATGTCTGCGATGGTCGGGTGGTCACCCACCAGGAATGGCGACTTGGCCAGTTCGGCGTCGACCACCTTGAGCAGGGTGTGGGCACGGCCTATGACTTCGTCGGTGTTGAACGAAGCGCCGAATACCGTCACCAGGCGCGCCGCGGCTGGACCAAAGGCCACTGGCCCGGCAGCGACCGACAGCCAGCGCTGCACACGGGCTGCGCCGATCGGATCGTCCGGCAGCCAGCGCTCGCCGCCATAGGCCTTGGCCAAGTACACCAGGATGGCATTGGAATCGGCAATGACCGTGCCGTTGTCGTCGATCACAGGCACCTGGCCGAAGGGGTTGAGGGCCAGGAAGTCCGGTTGCTTATGCGCCCCCTTGGCCAGATCGACGAACACCAGCTCCGTGGGGAGCTGGAGCAGGGACAGCATCAGTTCGATGCGGTGGGCATGGCCGGACTTGGGAAAGTTGTAGAGCTTGATCGGGGTAGACATTGGCATGGCTCCAGGTCAGCACCGGGATGGGCTGGTGGAGCACATGCTGCGCTGATTCGGCTGACAGCAGAATCAGCGTGGTGGGGAAACCATAATTTCGCGCTGCGAAACAATCGCGCGGCATCCACGATTCTGTCGCCAGCAAGCTGACGACAGGATGGGTGACCTCAATGCCGTTGCTGCTTCTGATACCGATACAGTCCGCGCACGGCCTGGACGACACCTGGAACGCAGGCCTGCCGCTCATCGAAGCTCATCGAGTCGAGCAATTCGAAGTCGTCTTCCAAACCATGCAGAGAGATGGCCTTGAGCAACTGGTCCTGTTCGGGGGGCAGTGCGCTCCATTCGGCGACCTGGGTACCTCGCATATAGCCAAAGCACCACTCTTCCATGTCGACCCCGGGCCCCTGCTCGCCTTCGCGCTCTTCGAACAATGGCTCGAAGTGATCGAGGTCGTCAGCCAAGGCTTGTGCTATCTGATGGGCATAACGCAGCATCAGCGCGGTGTACGCCTCTTCAAGGGCTGAGCTCTTGAATTTCGGCACCTTGCCGCCGGCGACGGCAGGCAACCATTGTTCGGGGGTGACCGTGACTGGAGAACTGGCCAATGCAGTGAGGACGCCGTTGAGTTCGGCGAGGTTCAGCACCGAGTAATCGTTGCCGTAGGTGTACAAAAAGTCTTCGAGGCGGGCGAGTTCTTTGTCGCTGAGCGGGGCAAGCATGTGCGGACGTCCTGGGGAGTCGAATTGCGTGCACCCTAGCACATGGGGTATCCCTTCAAAAGCAATCGCCGGCAAGTCGACCCCCGTCGGTATCACAGGGTACCGGCAGGAGCCGGCTTGCCGGCGATGGAGGGCGTTACAGCTTAGACCGCCAGCGCGCGCTCACGCAGCTCGCTGTTGAGGATGCGGTCGTTCTCGCTGTAATCGACCGGGCAGTCGATCACGTGTACACCCGGGGTCTTGATGCAGTGCTCGAGCAGCGGCAGCAAGCCTTCGGCGCTTTCCACGCGGTGGCCGGTGGCGCCGTAGGCTTCGGCGTACTTGACGAAGTCCGGGTTGCCGTAATCCAGGCCGAAATCGGTGAAGCCCATGTTGGCCTGCTTCCAGCGAATCATGCCGTAGCCGTCGTCACGCAGGATCACCACGGTGATGTGCATGCCCAGACGTACTGCGGTTTCCAGCTCCTGGCTGTTCATCATGAAGCCGCCGTCGCCGCACACGGAAATCACCGGACGGTCTGGGTACACAAGGTGCGAAGCCATGGCCGATGGCAGGCCAGCGCCCATGGTCGCCAGGGCGTTGTCCAGCAGCACGGTGTTGGGCTTGTGCGCCTTGTAGTTGCGGGCGAACCAGATCTTGTAGATGCCGTTGTCCAGGGCAACGATGCCTTCGGACGGCAGCACGCGACGGATGTCGGCGACCAGGCGCTGCGGGTAAACCGGGAAGCGGTTATCGTCGGCGCCTTCGGCGATCTGCGATTCGTTCGCTTCGCGGATGGTCATCAGGCGGGTGAAGTCCCAGTGCGACGTGTCATTCAGTGCTTCGCTGATCTGCCATACCGCGTTGGCGATGTCGCCGATCACTTCTACTTGCGGGAAGTACACGGCATCGACTTCGGCGGAGCGGAAGCTGATGTGGATGACTTCGGTACCCCCACGAACCATGAAGAATGGTGGCTTCTCGATGACGTCATGACCGATGTTGATGATCAGGTCAGCGGCTTCGATGGCGCGGTGAACGAAGTCACCAGACGACAGCGCGGCGTTGCCGAGGAAGCGTGGGTGGCGCTCGTCGACCACACCTTTACCCATCTGGGTGGTGATGAATGGGATGCCGGTCTTGTCGATCAATTGCTTGAGGACCTTGGCGGTCATCTTGCGGTTGGCGCCGGCGCCGATCACCAGGATCGGGCTACGGGCCTTCTGCAGTTTCTCCACGGCAGCTTCAATGGCCACGTGCTCGGCCAGCGGGCGACGGTGCAGGCTGCGCGGGATCGGCAGGGCATCGGTCTGCTCGGCGGCGATGTCTTCCGGCAGTTCCAGGTGCACCGCGCCCGGCTTCTCTTCCTCGGCCAGACGGAAAGCTTCTCGCATGCGCGCCGGGATGTTGTCGGCCGAGGCGAACTGGTGGGTGTACTTAGTGATGGGGTCCATCATCCCGCACACGTCGATGATCTGGAAGCGGCCCTGCTTGGACTTCTTGATCGGCTTCTGGCCGGTAATCATCATCATCGGCATGCCGCCCAGGTAGGCGTACGCACTGGCGGTTACCAGGTTGGTCGCACCAGGGCCCAGGGTCGACAGGCTGACGCCGGTCTTGCCGGTCAGGCGGCCATAGGTGGCGGCCATGAAGCCCGCGGACTGCTCGTGGCGGGTCAGTACCAGCTTGATCTTCGACTTGCGCAGGGATTCCAGCAGGTCGAGGTTTTCCTCACCGGGAATGCCGAACACATACTCGACACCTTCGTTTTCCAGGCATTGCACAACGACATCGGCGGCCTTGGCCATCTTGCTTGTAACCTCAAGTGATAGGACGGTGAAAGTCCAGAAATGCGCAGCACGGTACGCTGGCATCGCTCTATCCGGGGGCCAGGAGTGCCCCGAACCTAAGCCTTGACGTAGGCAAGGCGCGGGAAAGTCACGTCACTGGATGGTTAATAATGTCGCACCTTGAGATTTATGAACAGCAATAATGGACTAACAGCAATTAGACGGAGGTCTATGCGCCGAACGGGCCCGGGGGGGTGATGATGCGCCAGAAAGACAAAACCCCTACCTGCTCACGCAGATAGGGGTTTTGCGAAATGAATCTTGACGATGACCTACTCTCACATGGGGAAACCCCACACTACCATCGGCGATGCATCGTTTCACTGCTGAGTTCGGGATGGGATCAGGTGGTTCCAATGCTCTATGGTCGTCAAGAAATTCTGTTGCCAGAATGTCGTGTAAACACTCTTGGCCAATTCGGATATGTGAATTTGTGGTCTTGCGAACTTTCGGTCGTTTCGTCTTCACCACCGCAATCTGCGTCAGCAAATTGCTTGGGTGTTATATGGTCAAGCCTCACGGGCAATTAGTATTGGTTAGCTCAACGCCTCACAGCGCTTACACACCCAACCTATCAACGTCGTAGTCTTCGACGGCCCTTTAGGGAACTCAAGGTTCCAGTGAGATCTCATCTTGAGGCAAGTTTCCCGCTTAGATGCTTTCAGCGGTTATCTCTTCCGAACATAGCTACCCGGCAATGCCACTGGCGTGACAACCGGAACACCAGAGGTTCGTCCACTCCGGTCCTCTCGTACTAGGAGCAGCCCCTCTCAAATCTCAAACGTCCACGGCAGATAGGGACCGAACTGTCTCACGACGTTCTAAACCCAGCTCGCGTACCACTTTAAATGGCGAACAGCCATACCCTTGGGACCGGCTTCAGCCCCAGGATGTGATGAGCCGACATCGAGGTGCCAAACACCGCCGTCGATATGAACTCTTGGGCGGTATCAGCCTGTTATCCCCGGAGTACCTTTTATCCGTTGAGCGATGGCCCTTCCATACAGAACCACCGGATCACTAAGACCTACTTTCGTACCTGCTCGACGTGTTTGTCTCGCAGTCAAGCGCGCTTTTGCCTTTATACTCTGCGACCGATTTCCGACCGGTCTGAGCGCACCTTCGTACTCCTCCGTTACTCTTTGGGAGGAGACCGCCCCAGTCAAACTACCCACCATACACTGTCCTCGATCCGGATAACGGACCTGAGTTAGAACCTCAAAGTTGCCAGGGTGGTATTTCAAGAATGGCTCCATGAGAACTGGCGTCCCCACTTCAAAGCCTCCCACCTATCCTACACAAGCAAATTCAAAGTCCAGTGCAAAGCTATAGTAAAGGTTCACGGGGTCTTTCCGTCTAGCCGCGGATACACTGCATCTTCACAGCGATTTCAATTTCACTGAGTCTCGGGTGGAGACAGCGCCGCCATCGTTACGCCATTCGTGCAGGTCGGAACTTACCCGACAAGGAATTTCGCTACCTTAGGACCGTTATAGTTACGGCCGCCGTTTACCGGGGCTTCGATCAAGAGCTTCGCTTGCGCTAACCCCATCAATTAACCTTCCGGCACCGGGCAGGCGTCACACCCTATACGTCCACTTTCGTGTTTGCAGAGTGCTGTGTTTTTAATAAACAGTCGCAGCGGCCTGGTATCTTCGACCGACATGGGCTTACGGAGCAAGTCCTTCACCCTCGTCGGCGCACCTTCTCCCGAAGTTACGGTGCCATTTTGCCTAGTTCCTTCACCCGAGTTCTCTCAAGCGCCTTGGTATTCTCTACCCGACCACCTGTGTCGGTTTGGGGTACGGTTCCCAGTTATCTGAAGCTTAGGAGCTTTTCTTGGAAGCATGGCATCAACCACTTCGTCGCCTAAAGGCAACTCGTCATCAGCTCTCGGCCTTAAGATCCCGGATTTGCCTAAGATCTCAGCCTACCACCTTAAACTTGGACAACCAACGCCAAGCTGGCCTAGCCTTCTCCGTCCCTCCATCGCAATAACTGGAAGTACAGGAATATTAACCTGTTTTCCATCGACTACGCTTTTCAGCCTCGCCTTAGGGACCGACTAACCCTGCGTCGATTAACGTTGCGCAGGAAACCTTGGTCTTTCGGCGTGGGAGTTTTTCACTCCCATTGTCGTTACTCATGTCAGCATTCGCACTTCTGATACCTCCAGCAAGCTTCTCAACTCACCTTCACAGGCTTACAGAACGCTCCTCTACCGCGTCATCAAAGATGACACCCGTAGCTTCGGTGCATGGTTTGAGCCCCGTTACATCTTCCGCGCAGGCCGACTCGACTAGTGAGCTATTACGCTTTCTTTAAAGGATGGCTGCTTCTAAGCCAACCTCCTAGCTGTCTAAGCCTTCCCACATCGTTTCCCACTTAACCATGACTTTGGGACCTTAGCTGACGGTCTGGGTTGTTTCCCTTTTCACGACGGACGTTAGCACCCGCCGTGTGTCTCCCATGCTCGGCACTTCCAGGTATTCGGAGTTTGCATCGGTTTGGTAAGTCGGGATGACCCCCTAGCCGAAACAGTGCTCTACCCCCTGGAGTGATACATGAGGCGCTACCTAAATAGCTTTCGAGGAGAACCAGCTATCTCCGAGCTTGATTAGCCTTTCACTCCGATCCACAGGTCATCCGCTAACTTTTCAACGGTAGTCGGTTCGGTCCTCCAGTCAGTGTTACCTAACCTTCAACCTGCCCATGGATAGATCGCCCGGTTTCGGGTCTATACCCAGCGACTAAACGCCCTATTAAGACTCGCTTTCGCTACGCCTCCCCTATTCGGTTAAGCTCGCCACTGAATATAAGTCGCTGACCCATTATACAAAAGGTACGCAGTCACCTAACAAAGTAGGCTCCCACTGCTTGTACGCATACGGTTTCAGGTTCTATTTCACTCCCCTCTCCGGGGTTCTTTTCGCCTTTCCCTCACGGTACTGGTTCACTATCGGTCAGTCAGTAGTATTTAGCCTTGGAGGATGGTCCCCCCATGTTCAGACAAAGTTTCTCGTGCTCCGTCCTACTCGATTTCATTGATAAGAGATTTTCGTGTACGGGGCTATCACCCACTATGGCCGCACTTTCCAGAGCGTTCCACTAATCTCAAATCAACTTAAGGGCTGGTCCCCGTTCGCTCGCCACTACTAAGGGAATCTCGGTTGATTTCTTTTCCTCAGGGTACTTAGATGTTTCAGTTCCCCTGGTTCGCCTCTTGCACCTATGTATTCAGTACAAGATAACCAGCTTGTGCTGGCTGGGTTCCCCCATTCAGAGATCTCTGGATCACAGTCTGTTTGCCGACTCCCCAAAGCTTATCGCAGGCTACCACGTCTTTCATCGCCTCTGACTGCCAAGGCATCCACCGTATGCGCTTCTTCACTTGACCATATAACCCCAAGCAATCTGGTTATACTGTGAAGACGACATTCGCCGAAAATTCGCATGTTGCTCAATTAAGAGCAGAACTCACAAATTTTACCTTAGCCTGACATCACACCAGTGAAAGTGCGTGTCAGTCTATCTATCACATATCCGAATTTTTAAAGAACGATCTGACAAAAGTCAGAAATCAACATTCGATCTGAATGCTCATTTCTAAGTTCTGATCAAGTAAGCGAGTGGTGGAGCCAAGCGGGATCGAACCGCTGACCTCCTGCGTGCAAGGCAGGCGCTCTCCCAGCTGAGCTATGGCCCCGCATATTGGTAGGTCTGGGCAGATTTGAACTGCCGACCTCACCCTTATCAGGGGTGCGCTCTAACCAACTGAGCTACAGACCTATATAGGGTCTTGATCGTCTTCGACAATGAATCAAGCAATTCGTGTGGGAGCTCATCAGTAGGCTGATGTCGTCGATTAAGGAGGTGATCCAGCCGCAGGTTCCCCTACGGCTACCTTGTTACGACTTCACCCCAGTCATGAATCACACCGTGGTAACCGTCCTCCCGAAGGTTAGACTAGCTACTTCTGGTGCAACCCACTCCCATGGTGTGACGGGCGGTGTGTACAAGGCCCGGGAACGTATTCACCGCGACATTCTGATTCGCGATTACTAGCGATTCCGACTTCACGCAGTCGAGTTGCAGACTGCGATCCGGACTACGATCGGTTTTGTGAGATTAGCTCCACCTCGCGGCTTGGCAACCCTCTGTACCGACCATTGTAGCACGTGTGTAGCCCAGGCCGTAAGGGCCATGATGACTTGACGTCATCCCCACCTTCCTCCGGTTTGTCACCGGCAGTCTCCTTAGAGTGCCCACCATAACGTGCTGGTAACTAAGGACAAGGGTTGCGCTCGTTACGGGACTTAACCCAACATCTCACGACACGAGCTGACGACAGCCATGCAGCACCTGTGTCAGAGTTCCCGAAGGCACCAATCCATCTCTGGAAAGTTCTCTGCATGTCAAGGCCTGGTAAGGTTCTTCGCGTTGCTTCGAATTAAACCACATGCTCCACCGCTTGTGCGGGCCCCCGTCAATTCATTTGAGTTTTAACCTTGCGGCCGTACTCCCCAGGCGGTCAACTTAATGCGTTAGCTGCGCCACTAAAATCTCAAGGATTCCAACGGCTAGTTGACATCGTTTACGGCGTGGACTACCAGGGTATCTAATCCTGTTTGCTCCCCACGCTTTCGCACCTCAGTGTCAGTATCAGTCCAGGTGGTCGCCTTCGCCACTGGTGTTCCTTCCTATATCTACGCATTTCACCGCTACACAGGAAATTCCACCACCCTCTACCGTACTCTAGCTCGCCAGTTTTGGATGCAGTTCCCAGGTTGAGCCCGGGGCTTTCACATCCAACTTAACGAACCACCTACGCGCGCTTTACGCCCAGTAATTCCGATTAACGCTTGCACCCTCTGTATTACCGCGGCTGCTGGCACAGAGTTAGCCGGTGCTTATTCTGTCGGTAACGTCAAAACAGCAAGGTATTAGCTTACTGCCCTTCCTCCCAACTTAAAGTGCTTTACAATCCGAAGACCTTCTTCACACACGCGGCATGGCTGGATCAGGCTTTCGCCCATTGTCCAATATTCCCCACTGCTGCCTCCCGTAGGAGTCTGGACCGTGTCTCAGTTCCAGTGTGACTGATCATCCTCTCAGACCAGTTACGGATCGTCGCCTTGGTGAGCCATTACCTCACCAACTAGCTAATCCGACCTAGGCTCATCTGATAGCGCAAGGCCCGAAGGTCCCCTGCTTTCTCCCGTAGGACGTATGCGGTATTAGCGTTCCTTTCGAAACGTTGTCCCCCACTACCAGGCAGATTCCTAGGCATTACTCACCCGTCCGCCGCTGAATCAAGGAGCAAGCTCCCGTCATCCGCTCGACTTGCATGTGTTAGGCCTGCCGCCAGCGTTCAATCTGAGCCATGATCAAACTCTTCAGTTCAATACTGCTTGGGTTTTTAAGAAACCCTAAACTTGGCTCAGCAATCTCAAATGACTATGTGATTTCTCGCATGGCCACTTGTGATGCTGATAATCTTTGTGACTATCAGTCCGTACTCACAAGCACCCACACGAATTGCTTGATTCAATTTGTTAAAGAGCGTTTGGCTAAGAGCGTTTCGTCTCAACCGAGGCGCGCATTCTACGCCTTCCTCATTTGCTGTCAAGCGTTTATTTTGAAGTTTTTGCGAAGCTGCTTTCTTGCAAAAGCGTTCAACTTCAACAACTTACCGCTTGCCTCGCTGCGTTTGTCGCTGCGAGGTGGCGAATAATACGCGGTTTGAAATCAGAGTCAACACCTTGATCTGAAAAAACTTTCCCCTGCCGTTCCTCGCCTCCTGCGCAACTAATGAAGACGTGCTGGATCTGTAGAGGAACACCCTATGGAGCGAAACGGCCATGCGCGAGGAACAGAACGACAAGACCCCCGGCCTGTCAGCGGACGAAGAGCAGGAGGTCAGCCAGAATCAACCGCCCAGGGCGGCGGTCTTGCACGAGATCATCCGCTTCCAGGGTGACCAGGAGCTGGAACGTACATTGGCCGCCTTGTGGTGGTCCGCGCTGGCTGCCGGGCTGAGCATGGGCCTGTCACTCATGGCCATGGGTCTGTTCTATGCCCGGCTGCCCGAGGGCGAGAGCGCCCAGGTGGTCGCCAGCATCGGCTACAGCGCAGGCTTTCTGGCGGTCATCCTGGCGCGCCAGCAGTTGTTCACCGAAAACACCCTCACCGCCGTATTGCCCGTGATGACCACTCCGACCCTGGCCAATTTCGGGCGACTGCTGCGCCTGTGGGGCGTCGTGCTGCTGGGCAACCTGGCCGGTACGCTGTTGGTCGCCTGGGTCATGCTCGAACTGCCGATTTTCGACACCAAGACCGACGTCGCCTTCCTGGAAGTGGGGCGCAAGGTCATGAAGAACGACATCGGCCAGATGTTCGCCAAAGGCATCGTCTCTGGCTGGATGATCGCCACCATGGTGTGGATGATCCCGTCGATGGAACATGCCAAGATCTGGATCATCCTGATGATCACGTATCTGATGGCGCTGGGCGACTTTACCCATATCGTCGTGGGGTCTGTGGAGGTCTCCTACCTGGTCTGGGCCGGGGAGCAGACCTGGCAGAATTTCTGGCTGGCATTCGCGCTGCCGACACTGGCCGGCAACATCATCGGGGGCAGTTTCATATTTGCCTTGATCAGCCATGCCCAGGTACGCAGCGACAGCGGCAAGCCCCCGTCGCAGCTATTGAAGGACGAGAAACGATCTTTCCGTGGACCGGATGGCCAATAGCCCTCAGCGGCTGGCCACGGCACGTTCAGGCACGCTGCCCTGCTCTGGCACGGGCCGTGGCTGCCACCAGTTCTGCCCCTCGTGAGGCGAGTCGATACTGACACGCTCGCCCATCTGCGGGGTGCACAGGCGAACCTGCGCGGCGGAGGTCAATTCGAGTATTCGTTCGAAGGGCTCCTGCCACCCATGAATGGACAGGTCGAACGTGCCATTGTGAATCGGCAGCAGCCAGCGCCCACGCAGGTCGAGGTGGGCCTGCAGACTTTGCTCGGGCTGCATGTGCACGTTCGGCCAGGCTACGTTATAGGCACCGGTCTCTATCAGGGTCAGATCGAAGGGACCAAAGCGCTCGCCGATCTGGCGAAAACCGTCGAAATAGCCGGTGTCGCCACTGAAGAACAGCTTCATCTGTTCGTCGATCACCACCCAGGACGCCCATAAGGTGCGATTGCTGTCGAACAACCCGCGCCCGGAGAAATGCTGGGCGGGTGTAGCCACGAAACGTACGCCATCGACTTCGGTCTCCTGCCACCAGTCCAATTGGGCGACCTTGTGCGCCGGCACACCCCATCCAATCAGCAGGTCTCCCACCCCCAGCGGCGCTAGAAAACGTTCGGTTTTGGGGGCGAGGCGGCGAATGGCCTGCTCGTCGAGGTGGTCGTAATGGTCATGGGACAGCACCACCGCTGCCAGCGGCGGCAAGTCGTCCAGCCCCATCGGTGGCGCATGGAAGCGCAGCGGGCCGGCCCATTGCACCGGCGAGGCACGCTCGGCGAATACGGGGTCGGTCATGAAAAACCGTCCACGCAACTTGATCAACACCGTGGAGTGGCCCAACCGCCAGAGGCTGTGATCTGGCGCATCGAGCACCTGCTGCCGGGTCATCGCCTGGAGACTGATGGCCGCTGCGGGTCGGGTTTCAGGCGGTTTGCGGATGAACAGGTACTTCAGGCCAATACGCAGTTTCTTCAACATGCCGTCCTGTGGCAGAAGCACCTGGTTGTGAAAGCGCCCGTCGCGCCGTGGCGCCAGCTCGCTGGCAGGGGTAGCCATCTGGACCATGAGCTGCAGGACTCCAAGCATGAGGAAAGCCTTCATGTTACCCCACAGCGCTCGCATCAACCGTGAAATGGCTTTTAAGGGCATTTTTCCGCGATCAAGCGCTGTTCACTCATGTCGGTGCGATCGATGCGATGAACGCTGTCATCGGTCAATTTCGCTCTCCACAAGGCCACGACACTCAAGCTGGCCTATCCTGAGTGAACCTTCCGAGGGGTTGACCTGCGGGAGCTCGGAGTTCACGAAGGAGTCGTTCGCCCATGGCCAGGACCGCCACCCTTCCTCTCGACACCCCCTCCCCGTCCCTACCGATGGGCCGTCTGGTCGCCGGCTTCTGCGCAGTATTCGGCCTCGCGTGCCTGGTGACCCTTGGGGCACTGTTCAACATCGCCGCCACCCTCGATCGACAGGAGCAGCAAAGCAGTACTTTCCATGCCACACAGGCCTTGGAGCAGCGCTTGCAGGCATCGCGACAATTTCTCTCCAGCTACGCGGTTTGGGACGCCGCCTACGAGCACCTGGCCAAGGTAGTGGACTGGCAGTGGGCGTATGAAGAGAAAAACGTCGGCGAGTCGCTTTACAGCGCCAGTGGTTACGAAGGGGTGTTCGTGGTCGATGACCAGCGCACCGGCTACGCCCTGTTCAAGGGCAAGCCCACCGAAGCTGCGGCCAGTAGTTACATCGACGCGCCGCTGGCCGACATCGTCGCCCAAGCCCGCCGTGCTGCCAGTGCACGGGAGCAAGTCACCCGTTTCGTGCTGTTCAACGGCTGGCCCGCCGTGTTGAGCGCCGCTGCGGTGCGTCCGGACAGGGACGTGCAGGACAGCGAAGTGCGGGAAGCGCCGGTCATGCTGTTCGTCGACCAGTTGACCGAAGACAAGCTGGCCCGGCTCGGCGCTGGCGCAGGCCTTGCGAACATGCACATCGAAAGAGACACACCCGGCTCACGGACGACCCAGCGTATTGCCCTGGGTGAAACCGGTTACCACCTGGCCTGGGACAGCCCATCGCCAGGGCGCCAATTGCTCTGGGCGGTACTGCCCCCGCTGCTGTGCGCGCTACTGGTATTGAGCCTGGTAATGCTGTATCTGTTCCGCCATGCCCTGCGCAGCGCCCGCGCCATCGACCTGAGTCTTGAGCGCCTGCAACAGAGCAATCGCGCCCTCGAGGCCAGCGAACAGCGTTTCAGGGCCGTGGCCGAAGCCGCTTCCGACTGGATCTGGGAAACCGACCGCCAGCAGCGCCTGACGTATCTGTCCCAGCGCTTCGTCAGCGTCACAGGCTACCCGGTCGACAGCTGGTTGGGGCAACCTATCAACCTGCTGCTGGCCTGCGATACCACGCCCCTGTCGACCTGGCTCGATGCCCAGGCCGAGGCCGACCCACAGCAACTGGCCAACCTGCGCTGTGCCTACCGCGACAGTACCGGACAGAACCGCTACTGCCGGATCTCGGCAAGGGCGATCATCTACGATGGCAAACCCTTCGGATTTCGCGGTACCGCCAGCGACATCACCGACGAGGTCGCGGCCCATGCGCGCATCCAGCATTTGTCCTTGCACGACCCGCTGACCGGGCTGGCCAATCGCAACAAGCTGTCCCGGCACCTTGAACAGGCGTTGCTGCAAGGAGGCGATGCCTGTTCGCTGACCTTGCTGTTGCTGGACCTGGACAATTTCAAACCGATCAATGATTCCCTCGGCCACGCGGCGGGTGACGCGGTGCTGCAAGAGGTGGCCACCCGCCTGCGTGATACCACTCGTGATGTGGACCTGGTGGCCCGACTGGGCGGCGACGAGTTCGTTGTGGTGCTGGATGGCATCGACAACCGCAATGAAGTCGACCGGCTATGCGCGCGCCTGGTCGAACTGCTCAAGCAGCCGATCCTGTTCGAAGAACAGCCCGTGCATATCGGCGTCAGCATGGGCATCGCCCAGACCCGCACGCAAGGCTGTGATGCCGGTGAACTGATCCGCTGTGCGGATATTGCGCTGTATCAGGCCAAGGCAGAAGGCAAGAGCACCTGGCGCTATTTCGCCCCGGAAATGAACCAGCAGATCCAGTACCGTCGCCAGCTCGAAAACGATCTGCGTCGAGCCCTGCGCAACGACGAGCTGCTGCTGTACTACCAACCACGCTACAACCTCGACGACCTGCGCATCGTCTCGGTCGAAGCGCTTGTGCGCTGGCAGCATCCTCAGGAGGGGCTGCTGGGTCCCGATACCTTCATCCCGTTGGCCGAACAAAGCGACCTGATAAACGCCCTTGGCCGGTGGGTACTGCGCGAGGCCTGCAATACCGCCTACAGCTGGCCGGACAACCTGCTGATCTCCGTCAACCTGTCGCCCGCACAGTTCTTGCGCAGCAATGTGGTGGCCGATGTGCGCCAGATCCTGCTGGAGACTGGCTTCCCGGCTCAGCGCCTGGAGCTGGAGATCACCGAAAACGTGATGCTCAATGATATCGAGGGCGCCCTGGCCACCCTGCAGGCGCTCAAGGAACTGGGCGTGCGCCTGAACATGGACGACTTTGGAACCGGTTACTCCTCGTTGGGTTACCTGCGCACCTATCCATTCGACAGCATCAAGATCGACAAGCGCTTCATCGCAGGCCTGAACAACCCCAGCGCCAGCGATCGTGCGGTGGTCCAGGCAATCATCAACCTGGGGCAAGCCATGGGGCTGACAGTCACTGCCGAGGGCGTTGAAACCGCCCAACAGCTCAAGGCCCTGGAAAACGACCGCTGCCACGAGGTGCAAGGCTTTTTCCTCAGCCGGCCGCTGGACAAGGCAGGGTTCGAGGCGTTGCTGCAGCAAGCGCCCGGCCGCTCGCTCGATGCCTCCTGAGCGTGTTAGCGCAAACGGCGCTCGGCCAGGATTTCCGGCAGGTCGCTACGCCGCAGGTAAATGCGCAATGGCTCGCCGATATTCAAGCGGTCATCCACGTGTTGCGCGAGCAACAGGGCAAGCCGCGTCCGGCACAACGCCATGCGCTGTCCCGGCTCGGGCCGCCAGACGAATTCGCTGCATGGCGTGATGCTGTCGTCGGCCACATCCATGCCGAACGAGTCTTCGGAAAAACGCACGATATGAACCCCGCGCTTGCCGTGGAAACCCACGAACCCTTTGAGCTGGTCGGCGGCGTTGCAGATGTCCTGGGAGGAAATGGCCATGTCGTAACCTCGCAAAATAATGGGAAGTAACGCACGCCTGGCGGGGAACGGTTGCCTCTGACGGGCAACGCGCAGCGGCCAGCCTAGCGTAACTGGCCAGGCATTTGCCAAGAAATTTCAGTTTCGCGAAGGGTCGACCTGCGACGCCAACAGCACCGTCAGCCAGTTCATGAACGCCTGGACCCGACGCGGTACATGTTGTTGCCGGGCGTACAACAGTGACACCGGCATGGCGCGTGCCTGCCAAGGGTGAAGCACTGTCACCAGATTGCCCTGCGCCAGATGCTCGGAAACCCCAACCGCAGGGACCTGGATCAACCCCAGGCCGGCCAGGCAGGCGGCCGAATAGGCTTCAGCATTGTTGACCGTGACCACGCCGGCCATGGCTTGGTAATGCAGTTCGCCGTCCCGCTCGTACTCAAACCCTGGACTGCGCGCACCGAGGTTTCGGACATAATGCACCAACTGATGTCCGGCCAAGTCTTCGAGGCGGCTCGGCACGCCGTGGCGGGCCAAGTAGTCAGGGCTCGCGCAATTGCACATGCTCAATTGGCCGATCGCCCGCGCCACCACATCCAGGTCGCTCAAGGCGCCGATACGCATCACGCAATCGAACCCCTCTCGCAGCAAATCGACTTGCCGGTCGGTGCAGCTGATTTCCACCTCCAGCCGCGGAAAACGCGCCAGAAACGCCGGCAATGCCGGAATGATCACCCGTCTGGCCATCATGGTCGGCAAATCGACGCGCAGGCGCCCAGCCAACTCGGCGTCATCGGCACGGAACAGGCTCTCGATCTCATCCATGCCCGACAGCAAGTCCTTGCTGCGCGCATAAAGCAGCACACCATCCTGCGTGGCCTGCATCCGTCGGGTTGTGCGGTTGAACAGCCGGGTGCCGAGCAACCGCTCAAGGGCCCTGATCTGCTCGGAAACCGTCGAACGCGGCAGACCCAGACTTTCGGCGGCCAGCGTAAAACTGTTGACCTCGGTCACCCGGACGAAAGTGCGCAGCAACGCCAGCTTGTTCATACGGACCCTCTGATTATTCGGACATGCCGAACAGTATTTCCGGTTTCGCGGGATTTAACAGCACAAGGACGACCAATAACCTTTCCTCATCGCCATCCCATGAGGAAATCGACATGACCCGCAAGATTGCCCTGATCACAGGTGCCAGCCGCGGCTTGGGCAGGAACACAGCCGAACATCTGGCCGCACGTGGCATCGATATCATCGGCACCTACCACAGCAAGGTGGACGACGCCCAAGCAGTGGCCAGCGCCCTGGAGCAGGCAGGAGTCAAGGCTGCCATGCTGCAACTCGACGTCAGCGACAGCAGCAGTTTCAAGACCTTCGCCGAACGCCTGAGCACCACACTGCGGGAGCGATTCGCGCGCGAGAAGTTGGATTTTCTGGTGAACAACGCCGGAATCGGCCTGAACGTGCCGTTCGCGCAAACCACCGAAGCACAGTTCGACCAGTTGCTGAACATCCAGCTCAAGGGACCGTTCTTCCTCACCCAGCAGCTGCTGCCTGTGCTGGCCGACGGTGGCCGCATCGTCAACATTTCATCCGGCTTGGCGCGCTTCGTACTGCCAGGCTACGCCGCCTATGCCGCGATGAAAGGTGCGATGGAGGTGTTGACGCGGTATCAGGCCAAGGAACTAGGCGCGCGGGGTATCCGGGTCAACATCCTTGCCCCCGGCGCGATCGAGACCGATTTTGGCGGCGGTGTGGTGCGCGACAACCGCCAGGTCAATGACTTCATTGCCAGCAATACAGCGCTGGGACGGGTCGGCTTGCCCGACGACATCGGCGCGGCGATTGCCCTGCTGCTCGCGGAGGGCAATGGCTGGATCACCGGGCAACGGCTGGAGGTCTCGGGCGGTATGTTCCTCTGAAGGTCTGCCGGGGCCGCTTTGCGGCCCTCACGGTTGCGGGTCGTCGTGCACTTGCACGCTGGCAGTCATCCCTGCACTCAGGTGCACGCCCTCGGGAATCTCGTCGAGTCGGATACGCACGGGAATCCGCTGGGCCAGCCGCACCCAGTTGAACGTCGGCTCTACCTCCGGCAGCAGCTGGCTGTCCGGGTTGCTGTTGCTGTCGGTAATCCCCCGGCCGATGCTTTGTACATGCCCCTGCATCGCCTCGCCCGCGCCCATCAGCCAGACCTTTACGGTATCGCCCTCGCGGATGCTTGGCAGCTTGGTCTCCTCGAAATAGGCCTGGATGTAGAACGTCGAATCGTCGACCAGGGCCATCACCGCTTGCCCAGTATTCACATAGTTGCCTTCGGCCAGGCGCAGGTTGGTGATATGCCCACTTCGAGGCGCCCGCACCTCGCTGCGGGCCAGGTTGATCTTGGCGACCTGCAACTGGGCTTCTGCCTCGCGCAACTCGCCACGCGCGATGGCGGCGTTGATCTGGGCATTCTCGCGTAGCTCCGCGCTGATCGCGTCCGGCCCCAGCGCCGTGCGCCGCGCCGCTTCGCGCTCACGCAGGCGAACCTGTTGACGACGGGTCTCGGCCACGGCGCTGGCTTGCTCCACCGCAGCCTCGAAGCGCTCGCGGTCGATGCTCATGAGCAAATCACCGGCCTTGACCTGCTGGTTGTCATGAACGTTCAGCCCGCGGACCCAACCGGAGACGTCGGGGGCGATCACCACCACATCCGCACGCACACGTGCGTCACGGGTCCAGGGGGTGAGCATGTAGTACTGCCAAAGCTTGAAACCTGCGAGCACGGCAAGTGCCACCACGCAGAGGGTCACCAAGGTACGTACGACTGTACGCATCGACTCAACTCCTTACAAAGGTCCCAACGAACGCACCACCAGGTACAGCACGCAGACGAACAACGCCGCGTCGAACAACGCTTCGTGCCAGATCCAGCGCCCCAGGGGCGTGGCCTGGACCACCAGACGCAATACGCCAGTCACCACCAATGCCATCAAGACGTAGATCAGAAAAGGGCTGAGCAGCACGCCGCCCACCGCCCACTCACGCAAACCCATGGGCTTCCTCCTGCCAGCGACACCATTTACGCCAGCTTTTCTGCAATTGCAGCACCGCACCTTCGGCCAATCGCAGCGGATCGCTGGGTGGCTGACGACGCAAGACCTCGATGAAGCGCTCGCTGGCAGCATCCAGCTGCTCCCCACGCCCGGCTGCCGGCCCATTGGCCAACACGTGCTCCACTTGCTGCAGGTATTCGCGCTCGAAGCTGCCAATCGGCACGTTCGCCACCGCCAGGCACATGCGCAGGTGAACGAGTTCATCACCGATATCCAGGCCATGCAGGCCATCGTCCCATCGTTTGCGCTCAGCCTCGGGGAGTTCGCTGGCGTGATGGGCAAGCTTCATCAGGCGGTCGGCCATCCGTCCGCCGAACCAGCTGTCGGCACCCCGCAAATCACGTCGGGTCAGGCGCACCAGGTCGCTCTGGGTCGCGGCCCGCAGGCGTCGGCCAAGCCAGGCTGGGTGGCGCAACACCACCAGACGGAACGCCAGCACGGCCGCTCCGACCCCGATCAACATGGCCTGCGCGCTGTTGAGCATGTTCGCCACATCGAATTTCATGGTATTGAGCGGCGACACCAAGACGATGAAGTGCAGGCAATAGGACGTGGCCGTACCCGCCGTGCGAGGGTTGGCCATGCACAGAGCGCCGAAGAACAACGGCACGCCCATGCCCAGGCAAAGCATGGCGAAGCTGCTCCATTGGGGCAGGAGAATTTCTCCGACCAGAAATGCCACCGGAAACGCCAGCAAGATCCCACGCAGGAAGCTCAGGCCTATCTGTGCGCCATTCTCACGGCTGGCAAACAGGCTGCAGACAACGCAAGTCAACACCAGGCCGCCTGGCGCCGACGGCCAGGCGGTAGCCAGCCAGAAACTGCTCATGACCAGAAACGCCAACGCACTGCGGGCACCGAACAGCAGGGCCAGCGGCAGGTCACGGTGCACGGCAAGGCCCGGCGCGGCATCCTTCGGCGCCCTGCCGGCCTCGACATCCTCCACCGCCTGGGTCGCGGCCATGGCAACGTCGATCAACAGCGTCATGCGCGCCAGACAATAGTGTTCTGCCGAGCTGATATGTTCATCGTGGGCCGCATCCCAGATACGCTGGCGCAAAACCAGCAAGCTTGGCTTGTCAGGCTGGATCAGCAGCGCCCGCACCTCCTCCAGCCAGGGCGCGATATGACCGGCTTCCTGCTCATCGAGCTGGCGCCATTGCCGACGCACCGAGCGCGAGATGCGCAACAGCACCATCAGTTTCTGGCTAAGCCCGCGGATGGCGCTGGCGCGCTGCCGCCCACGATTACCTTCGAACCAGGCGTGTTCACGCTGGGAATCGATGGCCACGATGCGTCCAAGAATCTCCAGCAATCCTTTACGCGCTTCGTCCTCCCCGCCGAGCATGGCGGCGGCCGCTTGCAGCCCGGTCTGCCAGGCCTGACGCGCCTGGCCGCTCAGTTGCTGCTCGACCCGCATTGGCCAGAGCAACGCGCTGGTGGCGGTAGCGCAGCAGATCCCCAGGCAGATTTCGGTGCAGCGGGCCACGGCCTGGTCGAACACCTGCAGCGGGTGATTGACTGCCGGCAGGGCAATGATCGCCACCGTGTAGCCAGCCAGAACGAAGGCATAGGCCCAGGCGCTGCGCAGCTGGGTCGAGGCCGCTGTGCACAACGCCAGCCACAGCGCCAAGGTGATCAGGAACAACCAGGGTGTCTGGGCGAACAACGCCATGAACACCACCGACATGATGGTACCGACCAAGGTCCCGGCCAATCGAGCCAGGCCTTTCTGCACCACCATCCCCGATAGCGGTTGAGCCACGATGAACGCGGTCATCAACGCCCAAGACGGCTGCTCCAACCCCCAGCGCATGGCCAGCCAGAGCGCCAGACCACCGCCGAGCACGGTCTTGATGGCGAACTTGATGGCGAGGCTGCTGGGAGCGAACAGGGCCTGGAAAGTGATGGGCACGAATCGGACCTTGCGGGGCTGGTTACAGAAAAGATAGACAACACGGAGAAGGATAATGCGGAGCCGATTAATTAGCTAGCTATCAATCTATTCAAGTCAGGCGATACCTGGCCTGGATTTAGCAAATCGCGGGCAAAAAAATGGGCGACCGAAGTCGCCCTAAATGCCTTGCGTGCACGTGAATCTGGAAGGTCAGCGCGGCTTGCGCTTGTTCGAATCCTTCCAGATGAAAAGTCCTAGACCGGCAAAGAATGCAAACATCAACCCGACTGTTACCACGCCAGCGATGACCACATTGTCGAAGAACATGTCGGCCTCCCATTCGTTTGCCGTTGTCCGATGGGTGCAAGGTATCTAATCGAGGGGAGTGAATAATTGATCGGTGTCAATGGTGCCCTGGAGCGGGCACGCGAGGCGGGTACAGGGTTGACCTGCGTCAAGTTTCAGCGCTTCTTGGGCTTGCCCTTGGGCTTCTTTTTCTTCGCGCCAGCCAGCGGCATGGCTTGCTCGAAGGCCTGACGCACTTCGTTCAGGCGCTTTTCCTTGAGGTCGTGAATGCGCTTGGCGCGTTCAGCATCGAAGTCGATGAGGTTGTCTTGGCTCATGGGTGGGCTCGACGGTCAGCAGAGTCTTGCATGATGAAGCCAGGAGCCGGTCATGACCAGTCCCTGGTCAGACTTCGATGTCCACCAGCAGCCCTTGGCGCGGCTGTTCGCCCATCAGTGGCGCGACCGGCACGGTGTTGTCTGCATTCACCTCGTCACCAGGCAGCGCAGTGTAGCGCTCATCATCGCCCTTCTTGCGACGCTGCTGACGCCGCTGCTCGTCGCGCAACAGCACGGCCTGCTCCTCGGGATCACGGTGCTGCTTGAGGTCGATGGCGCTTTCGCTGGAGGATGGCTGCGCGGGCACCACCGGCTTGATGTCGGGCGTCGGTTTGACCGGGTCCAGTTGCGAGGTGACCGGGACAGCACTGAGCGGGATGAGCGGCGGCAGCATGGGAGTTCTCCTGTAGCCACTGTATCGGCCGGCCAGAATCCGCCTTGAATCCTGGTGGGTATAAACCTGTGGTGTATCACGGTCAGTGGCCGCCGATGAGGACGACGCTTACTCGGTGTCGTCCTCGGGGTCGTCATCGACCGGCGGGCTGGTTTCGCTCCAGGGGCGCTTGTAAACCTGCTGCCAGACCGCATCCATGTGCTCACGCAGGACCTGGGGCGCGTTCTTCAGCGATGCACTGTCGTCGCGCTCGCCACCGATCGGCTCCTCGCCCGCGGGCGTGATCAGCGACTGCCCGGTAATCGTGTAGCTTGCCTGCCCCTCACGTAGCTCGATGGAGATATCGTGCGGATCGATGCCACCGCCGCAGAAGGCATGGCTTGCCACTGTGACCTCGGCGACACCGTCCTTGTTCAAGTCGCTGACGTCACTGACATCGGTGTAGAAGTCCACATCCAGGTCCAGCCCCGGGCAACTGGTCTCCTGTTCGATCTGCCAGCGCGGCTTGAATGCGTCGCGCTCTGCGGCACGCCCATACAGGGTGGCCTTGAGCTGCACCTTGTCCACTTCCTGCTCGGTGTCAGGGTCGGTGGCCTGGCCATCGACGCGGCTCAGTACCAACAGGCCCTCGCCATCGCGGTCACGGAAGTGGACGCTCTTGATCGGCGTCTGCACCCCCAGCACCTCGAGCTGATCGACCGGGATCGCAGGCAGGGTCTCGAAATTCTTCTGTTCACAGGCGGCCAGCAGCAAAACGCTACTAATGGCCATTGAGGCGCTCAACCAGGGGTGCTTCACAGGCATATCGGTTCGGACCCTCGTCGGCAGGACGGTGTTCGTCGATGAAACAGCTAGACTCTTGGTCTTCACTCTTTGGTCTGACCGGCCTATCCGTTAACATAGCCGGCTTTTCAACGCGGGAGTTCAGGCAGTATGGCGCAGCAGTATCAACCGGGGCAACGCTGGATCAGTGACAGCGAAGCCGAGCTCGGCCTGGGTACCATCCTGGCGCAGGATGGCCGCCTGTTGACCGTGCTCTACCCGGCCACTGGCGACACACGTCAGTATTCCCTGCGCAATGCGCCGCTGACCCGTGTGCGCTTCTCGCCCGGTGACCAAATCACACACTTCGAAGGTTGGAAGCTGACCGTACGCGAAGTCGAGGATGCCGATGGCCTGATGGTCTACCACGGCCTGGATGGCAACAATCAGCCGCGCACCCTGCCGGAAACCCAGCTGTCGAACTTCATTCAGTTCCGTCTGGCCAGTGACCGCCTGTTCGCCGGCCAGATCGACCCACTGTCGTGGTTCTCCCTGCGCTACAACACCCTGCAGCACACCAGCAAGCAGATGCTGTCCTCGCTATGGGGCCTGGGCGGTTGCCGTGCGCAACCCATCGCCCACCAGCTGCATATTGCCCGCGAAGTGGCAGACCGTAGCGCGCCTCGTGTTCTGCTGGCCGACGAAGTCGGCCTGGGCAAGACCATCGAGGCTGGCCTGGTGATCCATCGCCAGTTGCTGTCCGGGCGTGCCAGCCGAGTGCTGATCCTGGTCCCGGAAAACCTTCAGCACCAGTGGCTGGTGGAAATGCGTCGGCGCTTCAACCTGCAAGTCGCCCTGTTCGATGCCGAACGCTTCATCGAAAGCGATGCCAGCAACCCATTCGAAGATGCCCAGCTGGCGCTGGTCGCGCTGGAATGGCTGGTGGACGACGAAAAGGCCCAGGATGCCCTGTTCGCTGCCGGTTGGGACCTGATGGTGGTCGACGAAGCGCACCACCTGGTGTGGCACGAAGACCAGGTCAGCGCCGAATACGGCCTGGTGGAACAGCTCGCCCAGGTGATCCCGGGCGTGCTGTTGCTCACCGCGACGCCTGAACAGCTCGGTCAGGACAGCCACTTCGCCCGCCTGCGCCTGCTGGACCCGAACCGCTTCCACGACCTGGCCGCCTTCCGCGCCGAAAGCGAGCACTATCGCCCGGTTGCCGAGGCTGTCCAGGAGCTGCTTGACGAAGGTCGCCTGTCACCCAAGGCCCACGCCACCATCCTCAACTTCCTCGGTGCCGAGGGCGAAGCCCTGCTGGCAGCCGTGAGCGATGGCGACACCGAGGCCAGCGCGCGCCTGATCCGTGAGCTGCTGGACCGTCACGGTACCGGCCGCGTGCTGTTCCGTAACACCCGGGCGGCGATCCAGGGCTTTCCCGAGCGCCAATTGCACCCCTACCCGCTGGCCAATCCGGAGCAGTACCGCGATTTGCCCGCTGGCGAGCACGCGGAGCTTTACCCGGAAGTGGCCTTCCAGGCCCAGGGCGAGGTCAGCGATGACGAACGCTGGTGGCGTTTCGACCCACGGGTCGACTGGCTGATCGACACCCTGAAGATGCTCAAACGCACCAAGGTGCTGGTGATTTGCGCCCACGCCGAGACTGCCATGGACCTGGAAGACGCCCTGCGCGTGCGCTCCGGCATTCCAGCCACGGTGTTCCATGAAGGCCTGAGTATCCTCGAGCGCGACCGCGCCGCGGCCTACTTCGCCGACGAGGAGTTCGGCGCCCAGGTGCTGATCTGCTCCGAAATCGGCAGTGAGGGCCGCAACTTCCAGTTCGCCCATCACCTGGTGATGTTCGACCTGCCGGCCCACCCGGACCTGCTCGAACAGCGGATCGGCCGCCTCGACCGAATCGGTCAGAAACACACCATCGAGCTGCACATTCCCTACCTGCAGGACAGCCCGCAGGAGCGTCTGTTCCAGTGGTACCACCAGGGCCTCAACGCCTTCCTCAACACCTGCCCAACCGGCAACGCCCTGCAACACCAGTTTGGCCCACGCCTGCTGCCGATGCTCGAAGGTGGCGACGCCAAGGCATGGGATGGGCTGGTGGCCGAAGCCCGCGCCGAGCGCGAGCGTCTGGAAGCCGAACTGCACAGCGGCCGTGACCGCTTGCTGGAACTCAACTCCGGCGGTGCTGGCGAAGGCCAGGCGCTGGTCGAGGCGATTCTCGAGCAGGACGACCAGTTCGCCCTGCCTATCTATATGGAAACCCTGTTCGACGCCTTCGGTATCGACAGCGAAGACCACTCCGAGAACGCGCTGATCCTCAAGCCAAGCGAGAAGATGCTCGATGCCAGCTTCCCGCTCGGAGACGACGAAGGCGTGACCATCACCTACGACCGCACCCAGGCGCTGTCGCGCGAAGACATGCAGTTCCTGACCTGGGAACATCCGATGGTGCAAGGCGGCATGGACCTGGTGCTGTCCGGCTCGATGGGCAACACCGCCGTAGCCCTGATCAAGAACAAGGCGCTCAAGCCCGGCACGGTGCTGCTGGAATTGCTGTTCGTGAGCGAAGTGGTGGCACCGCGCAGCCTGCAGTTGGGCCGCTACCTGCCACCCGCCGCACTGCGCTGCCTGCTGGACGCCAACGGTAATGACCTGGCGGCGCGCGTCGCCTTCGAAACCCTCAACGACCAACTCGAAAGCGTACCTCGCGCCAGCGCCAACAAGTTCGTCCAGGCCCAGCGCGACGTGCTGGCCAAACGGATCAGCGGTGGCGAAGCCAAGGTCATGCCGACCCACATCGAGCGCGTGGCCGAGGCCCAGCGCCGACTGGCCGCCGAGGCGGATGAAGAGCTGGCGCGTCTGACCGCGCTCAAGGCCGTCAATCCAAGCGTGCGTGACAGCGAAATCGACGCCCTGCGCAAGCAGCGTGAAGAAGGCTTGGCAATGCTGGATAAGGCAGCCTTGCGACTGGAGGCGATTCGAGTGCTGGTCGCAGGCTGATTATCCGCCGGCTCTGTGGGAGCCTCTTGCTGTCGAGACGGGCCGCGCTCCGCTGCGCGGGAAGCCTGGGGGGCCGCGATGCGGCCCTATCGCGACGCAAGACCGCCCCCACAGCGATCCGCTACCACATGGGTAAGTCCCGCAAGTTTTCGTTCGCGAGGTCGTTATATCCCTCCGCTATCAGCCCGATGCCGAAATCATTGCTTCCAAAGTGCCATTAGTCATGAAGGCCTGAATAGCTGTTCCTATACTTTCCTCTGGTCAGTCTCCACCCCGCATTTTGGAGACGAGTGAAAACTCGACGAAGAGGCATGCTATGGAATGGCTGGGACTGCAATTGTTCTCCGAGCTTCCTATCAACGGGCAGATTGTCATTGACTGCCAGCATGAGCCGCTACTGATCCTGCTCGCTTATGCCGTGGCCTGTGCCGGGTGTTTCGCCACCCTGGACATGGCAGAACGCCAATGTCACTGCGAAAATGCCAAAGCCCAACGACAATGGCGGGCACTTGGCGCCTTCTGCCTGGCCGGCGGTATCTGGGCCATGCACTTCATCAGCATGCTCGCCTTCCAGGCACCGCTGGAAGTCCACTATGACGTCTCTCTTACCGGCCTTTCGCTCTTGATTGCATTGGTGGTTGCCTGGCTGGCGATGTACAGCCTCAACCGTGTACAAATGCTTGCGCACAACTATTTGCAAAGCGCCCTGCTCATTGGCGCGGGCATCATCCTCATGCACTTCGTCGGCATGGCTGCGCTGCAGACCGGCGCCCAGCAGTATTACCGTACCGACCTGTTGCTGGCCTGTACCGCCATCGCCTTTCTCACCAGCCTCACCGCCCTGCTGCTGGCGCGGTACTTCCGCAACGGTAGCGGCACTTGGCATTTGGCCATGAAATACGGCGCCAGCCTGGTCATGGCGGGCGGTATCGTCGCCACGCATTTCACCGCCATGGCCGCGATGACCTTGGTCATACCAGCCGACACGGCCTTGAGCTTGCCTTCGGGTGATAACAGCCTGCAACTGGGCCTGACCATCGCCGTGATCACCTTGCTGATCAGTGGCAGCAGCATCAGCGCCGCGCTGGCCGACAAGAAGCTGCAACGTCAGGAACACGACCTGCGCCGCTACAGCGTCCTGCTCAACCAGCTCGATCAGGCCCGCGCCTCCCTGCAGCAAGCCGCTCACTACGATGCCTTGACCAATCTGGTCAACCGCCGAGGTTTCAACGAAGTGTTCGCCGAACGCCTGGCCGAGCATCAGGACCGCCAGAGTCGCCTGGCGGTGATGTTCCTCGACATCGACCATTTCAAGCGCATCAATGACAGCCTTGGTCACGATGCGGGCGATGAGCTACTGAAGGTCATCGCCGACCATATCAAGGCCGCCACCCGCAGTCAGGACCTGGTGGCACGGCTGGGGGGCGACGAGTTCTGCGTGGTCACCAGCCTGAACAACCCCGATGAGGCTCGCCACCTGGCCCAACGCATCATGCAACGCATGAAAGACCCCATCGACCTGGGCGGCCGGCGCATGGTGATGACCACCAGTATTGGCATCAGCATATTCCCGGAAGATGGCCAAACCGCTGAAGAACTGCTCAAGCATGCCGACCTGGCCCTTTATCAATCCAAGGGCTGCGGACGCAATAGCCTGCACTTCTTCAACAGCGGACTGAAGAACCGGGCGACCCTTGAACTGCAACTGGAAGAGGAACTGCGCATCGCCCTGCTCGAGGAGTGCGGACTGTGCGTGCATTACCAGCCCATCTTCGACCTGCGCACGGGCCAGGTGGCCAAACTCGAAGCGCTGGTACGCTGGCAACACCCGCAACACGGCCTGCTAAGCCCCGATCGTTTCATCGGCATCGCCGAAGCCAACGGGCTGATCGTCGACCTTGACCTGTGGGTGCTGCACCACGCCTGCAAGGACCTGGCCCAGCTCAACCGCCACGGCTACACCAGCCTGAAGGTTACGGTGAACTGTTCGGCCGTGACCCTAGGCCGCGAAGAGCTGGCCAATGAGGTAGAAATGGCCTTGCTGGAAGCTGGGCTTGCGCCGCGCCAACTGGAACTCGAGGTGACCGAAAATGCCCTGATGGGTGATGTCCAGCGCACTGCAGGGCTTTTCAAGCGTATCCGCGCCCAGGGCGTTGCCCTGTCGATCGATGACTTCGGCACCGGCTATTCGTCGCTGGCTTACCTCAAGCGCTTGCCGCTGGATGTGCTGAAGATCGACCGCAGTTTTCTCCAGGACGTGCCCGGCAACCAGAAGGACCGGGAAATCGTCCAGGCGATCATCGTCATGGCCCACACCCTCCACCTGCAGGTGGTCTGCGAGGGTGTCGAGACCATCGAACAACACGAATTCCTCGCCACCCACGGCTGCGACTACCTGCAAGGGTACCTGCTGAGCCGACCAGTGCCGCTGGCGGACCTGCGGCCGATCCTGGAGCGGCTCGACCGCCAGGAAAGCCGCCTCACTCCTTGTTACGATACAGTTCTACCAGGGTCGCCGGATCTTTTTGCAGATTCCCTTGGCTACCGTGCAAGCGCATCAGTTGCGCGGCGAGGGCGGTAACGGGTGTTGCCGAGCCCTGCTCGCGGGAAAACTTGACGGCGCCATCGAGGTCCTTGAGCAGCGTGCGCACATGCCACTTGATCGGTTCGAAGCGGCTTTCGGCCATTTGCGGCGCCAGGATCTGCAGGGGCTTGGAGTCGGCGAAGCCCCCTGCCAGCGCTTCGGCGATCAAGGTCGCGTCAACCCCTGACCGCTCCGCCAATGCCACCACTTCGGCAATCACCAAGGCATTGCACGCCACGATCATCTGATTGCAGGCCTTGGTCACCTGCCCCGCTCCCACTGCCCCCATGTGCGTGACTCGCTGGCCCAGGGTCAGCAGAATGGGTCGAGCGCGCTCAAGATCACTCGGCTCCCCGCCGACCATGATCGCCAGGGTCCCCGCTTCCGCGCCAGGCGTCCCCCCCGATACCGGCGCATCCAGCCAGGCCATGCCACACAGGGCGGCCACTTCAGCAGCCATTTCGCGAGTGGCCGTCGGTTCAAGACTGGAGAAGTCGATCAGCAATTGCCCGCTGCGCCCTCCGTGAACGACGCCTTGCTCGCCGAACACCACTTCACGCACCACTGCCGTATCGGCCAGGCAAAGCAGCACCATGTCGCTGCCACGGCTCAGTTCTGCTGGGCTATGTGCCAGCTTCGCCCCGGCGGCAACCAGCTCGGCACACTTCTCCGGGCTGCGATTCCACACGGTCAGGGGGTAACCCGCAGCCAGCAGGCGCCGGCACATTGGCAGTCCCATCAGGCCAATTCCGGCGAATCCCAGCGAAGGCAGTGCAGTACTCATGAACGACTCCTGGCAGAAGATTAAAGAAGCATGACAATCGGACGATGCAGTGCCGGAGCGATAGAAAAAATCCTTAGAAGCTGTAAGGCAAACCCCTATCGCATCCGAAAAAGGCGCACTGCTACAGTCGCCGAAACCCTGGTGATGGCTAGATGACATGCCCACCCAGGGGCCCACCACCTCAGGTAAATGGCGCACTATGACTTCTACGAACACTTCTGCCAATGCGGTCCCCGAGTCGACGACACACTCCACTTCGCTGACCGCCAGCGGTGCTCGAGAAGCTCTGCCAGTGCGCAGCGCGCCAGCACAGCAGTACCTGTACTTCACCGAGCAGGATATTCAGCGCATCCTCGACAACCTCGACGGCCTGCGCGACCTGGTGTTCCCCCAGAACCTGCACATCGAAGACGAAAGCCAGCTGCGCCTGGAACAGCAGTTTCCCTCGGTCTGCCTGATCGGCCTGGGCCGCTGCGGCTCGAACATTGCTCTTGATGTTGCCGAACTGGTGTACAACGCCCGCACCTTCTTCCTCAACGAATTCAACAACGAGGACCGTAACAAGGGCGAATCGGGCTACAGCCCGGCGCGCTGGATTCGTCAGAACCTGCGCCTGGTGCAAAACAAAGGCGCGAAACCCGTGTTTCTGGTCGAACCGCTGGTGATGCTGGGCGACCTGGACAAAGACATCGCCGGGCGCATTCGTTTCTCGCGCAAGGGCGAGCGTGGCGAGTTCCTGCGCGACTACAGCAAGATGAAGATCATGGACCTGTCCGAGGTCCACGCAGGGGGGGCCGGTAATGCCCCAATCCTCGGCCAGTACCTGGCCAAGATCATCCTCAACAAGGACACCCAGCGCTTTTCCAGCGCCGACTGGAAACTGATCCACTCGTACCTGATCGACTCCTGCGGCATCAAGGCCAACCAGTCGCGCCTGTACTTCTACATCTTCAGCGCTGGCGGCGGTACCGGCTCAGGCATGGCCTCGGAGTTCGGCCTGGCCCAGCAGTATTCGTACATGAACAAGACCTTCGACACCAAGCAGGCGGACGAGAACGACGGCAAGAGCGGACACTCGTTCGTCTTCGAGCCGATCTTCACCAGCGGCATCTGCGTGCTGCCAAACATTTCGGACCACCGCAGCGAAATGTCCGAAGCGCTGCACATCAACGCCGGCCGGCTGCTGTGCAAATACCTGTCCGAAGAATGGGACTTCTCGTACAACTTCGACAACGAGGACAGCAGCGAAGCCAGCGTCATGGGCCGCATTCGCCCCTGGAACGCAATGATGCTGATCTCGAACGACATCATGCGCTACGCCGAAGAAAGCGACGACGGCACGATCCACAACATCGACGTCAACGCCATGGAGAAGCACGCCAACCAGTACATCTCCCAGCAAATCTTCAACATCCTCACGGCCCAGGCGGTCACTACCGACTACGACCAGAACTACTTCCGTCGCGCCGGCATCGACATCGGCGAAACCATCCGCCTGGACGCCAACGACCTGTTCATGAGCCTGGCCGGCCCAGTGGCCATTGCCTACGCAGAATCGGTGGTGCCGGAAATTCCGGTCCAGGGTTCGGACAAGTTCAAGGTCTTCGAGCGCGAAACGCCGCGCCTGGACATCGACGACCTGTTCTTCCGCTCGATCGACCTGCCGCACTTCAACAAGCAGACCCAGGCAATCGAAGGCATCAGCCTGTTGCCGATCGAGTCGCGTCGCTACCGGGCAGCCTTGGAGCAATACCAGGCTTCGGGCTACGACGCCGCGGCCCTGCACGACCTGCACTTCTTCAAGAACTGCTCGTCGGTGGTGTCGATCGTGTCGCTGCCCAAGGACTACAAGCTGTCGTACATGGACCTGAATCGGCTCAAGACCCACCTCAACAGCCTGTTCCCCAACACCACGCTCAAGCGTTATGCGCTGGTCATCGGCGCCTCGGCCAACCTGTCGCTGACCACACTGATCGCCAAGAGCCCGTGCCTGTCGGATGACTTCCTGACCCTGATCGTGGCGTTCATCAAACGCTGCTTCGCCCGCACGCCGTACCGTTTCGACGACACCCTGGACAACGCCATCCTGGAGTTCATCACCAGCGAGCACTTCGATGAAGACCGCATCGACGACCTACTGAACGAGTTCGAGAACCCGGCGAAGATCCTCGATACCAACTGGTATGCGATCAAGCCGATGTACGAGAAGAAATACCGGGAATTGATCAACGACAAGAGCCGGTTCGTGTCGATCAATGACATTAGGCTGTCGCGCGAATGCGTGAAGAAGGCGGTGAAGTACCTGCGCGAGATCTTCCGCCACCGCATCGGCAAGACCCGGGTGATCTCGCTCAACAGCCACACCGGCCGGGTCGATTACTGACATCGGTCGTGCTGGCTCCTACAGCACCCGGTAGGAGCCGGCTGGTCGGCGGTGGGACATTACGCATCCCGTAAACTGTTACCGCCCCGCCGAATCAACACGACACTGTTACCAACTTCCACCTTACGTGAGCGTCAATGCGCACCGTTGTGACACGGCTGCGCATTTTCACGCACCAAAAAAGCGCATAGCTACTCAGCCTGCTTGACCTGGATGACGATGAACGGCGAAACCACTACCGCCCAGATCTCTGGATCGCGGCTTTGCAGGTCCATCGCCTGCTCTGCGGTGACTGGCCCCACAGTGCCATCACTACGCCACTTGGCGAAGATCTCGCTGCGATTCTCGGCCATCGCTTCGGCAACGGCGATCAGGTCCAGGGAGGGGTCGACCCAAATCAGGTCACCCTTGGCCCAAAAACGCTCCAAGGCTTTCCACTCGATGGTCGCGGTCTCGCCGAGCAATTTGGCATAGAGGGTGCTTGTTTGATCAGTCATGGGTTTGTACACGCATCAATCGGCCAATAAAAAAGGCCGCTATTTTTGCAGAAAAACCCGGTTTCAAATACGTAATTTGGTCGATTGGCCCCGAAGTTGTGGGGTGGGGCCAGGGATAAAGGCAAAGTGATGGCGCTTTTCTATATCTTTCTGTCGATCAAGCGACAACCCCTGAGACAGGCGCAATTCGCCCGCTTTTCAAGCGCTCGAACGGCGCTCTACACTGTACCGGTACAGTTCCGGGACATGTTCCGGGGGAAGGTGGGCATGCAGTATGGCGTGGCCATACCGCAAATCCCGCCCGGTCTGTAGCCCTGGCCGCCAGGACTATAAGAATTACAACAGAATGAGTGGAGCACTATGATCAAGATTTCCAAGCTGTTCGCCGCAATGGTTCTGGCCGGGGTTGCCAGCCATTCGTTTGCCGCCGATACCATCAAGATCGGTATCGCTGGCCCCAAGACCGGTCCGGTCACTCAGTACGGCGATATGCAGTTCATCGGCGCCAAACAAGCCATCAAAGACATCAACGCCAAGGGTGGCGTGGATGGCAAGATGCTCGAAGCCAAGGAATACGACGACGCGTGCGACCCTAAACAGGCCGTTGCGGTCGCCAACAAAGTGGTCAACGACGGCGTCAAGTTCGTCATCGGCCACCTGTGCTCCAGCTCCACCCAGCCTGCGTCCGACATCTACGAAGACGAAGGCGTGATCATGATCACCCCGGCCGCCACTTCGCCGGAAATCACCGCCCGTGGCTACAAGCTGATCTTCCGCACCATCGGTCTGGACAGTGCCCAGGGCCCGGCTGCCGGCAACTACATCGCCGACCACGTCAAGCCAAAAGTGGTTGCGGTACTCCACGACAAGCAGCAGTACGGTGAAGGCATCGCCACCGCGGTCAAGCAGACGCTGGAGAAGAAAGGCACGAAGGTTGCCGTCTTCGAAGGCCTGAACGCCGGTGACAAGGACTTCTCCTCGATCATCCAGAAGCTCAAGCAGAACAACGTCGACTTCGTCTACTACGGCGGCTACCACCCAGAGCTCGGCCTGATCCTGCGTCAAGCCCAGGAAAAAGGCCTGAAAGCCAAGTTCATGGGTCCAGAAGGCGTGGGTAATGACTCGATCTCGCAGATCGCCCAGAACGCCTCCGAAGGCCTGCTGGTCACCCTGCCGAAATCGTTCGATGCCGACCCGGCGAACAAGGCCATCGTCGACGCTATCAAGGCCGACGGCAAAGACCCAAGCGGCCCGTTCGTGTTCCCGGCCTACTCGGCCGTCGAGCTGATCGCCGAAGGCATCAAGGCGGCCAAGTCCGAAGACACCGACAAGGTGGCTGCTGCCATCCACAACGGCACCTTCAAGACCCCGACCGGCGACCTGTCGTTCGACGAGAAAGGCGACCTGAAAGACTTCAAATTCGTGGTCTACGAATGGCACTTCGGCAAGCCGAAGACCGAAGTCTCCCCTCAGTAACTGCGTGACTAATAGCTGACCGTAGAAGCCCACTGTGCGAGCAGTGGGCTTTGTTTTACGAGGTTCATGGGCCTGATTGCCGCGATCCGGCAGCGGGTTCACCTGAAAATCTTAAAACCGTCACCCGCGGTTTCCTGGCTGTCACCCGGCCGGCGAAATGCAAATCAGGTTTTTAGGAGCGCTGTAATGCCTGAGATCTACCATTTCTTCCAACAACTGGTTAATGGATTGACCATCGGCAGCACCTATGCCTTGATCGCCATCGGTTACACGATGGTGTACGGCATCATTGGCATGATCAACTTCGCCCACGGCGAGGTGTACATGATCGGTTCATACGTGGCCTTCATCGCGCTTGCGGGTCTGGCCATGATGGGTATCCACTCCCTGCCGATCCTGATGACCGTCGCCTTCGTCGCGACGATCTTCGTCACCAGTGCCTATGGCTACAGCATCGAACGGGTCGCCTACCGCCCGCTGCGGAACAGCAACCGTCTGATCCCGCTGATTTCTGCCATCGGCATGTCGATTTTCCTGCAGAACACTGTCTTGCTCTCGCAGGACTCCAAGGACAAATCCATCCCTAACCTGATCCCAGGAAGCTTCTCCTTCGGGCCAGGCGGTGCGGAAGAAGTCCTGGTGTCCTACATGCAGATCCTGGTGTTCGTGGTCACCCTGGTGGCCATGACCTGCCTGACCCTGTTCATCTCCCGCTCCCGCCTGGGCCGCGCCTGCCGCGCCTGCGCCGAGGACATCAAGATGGCCAACCTGCTGGGCATCAACACCAACAACATCATTGCCCTGACCTTCGTCATCGGCGCCGCACTGGCGGCGGTGGCGGCCGTGCTGCTGAGCATGCAGTACGGGGTTATCAACCCCAACGCCGGCTTCCTGGTGGGCTTGAAGGCCTTCACCGCGGCGGTACTGGGTGGCATCGGCAGCATTCCGGGCGCCATGCTCGGCGGGCTGGTGCTGGGCGTGGCCGAAGCGTTCGGCGCCGACATCTTCGGCGACCAGTACAAGGACGTGGTTGCATTCGGCCTTTTGGTTCTTGTCCTGCTGTTCCGGCCGACCGGCATCCTGGGCCGTCCGGAGGTTGAAAAAGTATGAACAGAAATCTCAAACAGGCGTTCTTCAGCGCCTTGCTGGTATGGGCCGTGGCCTTCCCGGTGCTTGGCCTGAAACTGAGCATCGACGGCATCAGCCTGGTGGTGCACAGCCAAGGCTCGTTCACCATCGGCATCATCGCTGTGTGTTCGGTGCTGATGTTCCTGCGCGTGCTGTTCGACAAGCAGTGGAATGCTGTGATGGGCCGTCGCTCGGATCGCGCCTTGATCCCGCCAGCGGTCAGCAACTACCTGACCCTGCCCAAGACCCAGCGCTACGTGATCATGGGCCTGATCGTCGCCGCCTTGGTGTGGCCGTTCTTCGGCTCGCGCGGCGCGGTCGACATTGCCACGCTGATCCTGATCTACGTGTTGCTGGGCCTGGGCCTGAACATCGTGGTCGGTCTGGCAGGCCTGCTCGACCTGGGCTACGTGGGCTTCTATGCGGTTGGCGCATACAGCTATGCCATGCTCTCGCACTACCTGGGCTGGAGCTTCTGGGTGTGCCTGCCGATCGCCGGCCTGATGGCCGCCACCTTCGGCTTCCTGCTCGGCTTCCCGGTGCTGCGCCTGCGCGGCGACTACCTGGCGATCGTGACCCTGGGCTTCGGCGAGATCATCCGTCTGTTCCTGCGTAACCTCACCGACTGGACCGGCGGCCCGAATGGCATCAGCAACATCCCCAAGCCGGAGTTCTTCGGCCTGACCTTCGAACGTCGTGCCGCCGAAGGAATGCAGACCTTCCACGAGTTCTTCGGGCTGGAATACAACTCGATCAACAAGGTCATCTTCCTGTACCTGGTGGCCCTGCTGCTGGCCCTGCTGGCGCTGTTCGTCATCAACCGCTTGCTGCGCATGCCGATCGGTCGTGCCTGGGAAGCGCTGCGTGAAGACGAGATCGCCTGCCGTGCCCTGGGTCTGAACCCGACCGTGATCAAGCTCTCGGCCTTTACCTTGGGCGCCTGCTTCGCAGGTTTCGCCGGCAGTTTCTTCGCCGCGCGCCAAGGCCTGGTGACGCCTGAGTCGTTCACCTTCATCGAATCGGCGATCATCCTCGCCATCGTCGTGCTCGGCGGCATGGGCTCGCAACTGGGCGTGATCCTCGCGGCCATCGTGATGATCCTGCTGCCCGAGCTGATGCGAGAGTTCAGCGAATACCGGATGCTGATGTTCGGTGCGCTGATGGTGTTGATGATGATCTGGCGTCCGCAAGGCTTGCTGCCTATGCAACGTCCACATATGGAGCTGCGTCGATGAGCCGCGAAATTCTGCAAGTCAGCGGCCTGAGCATGCGCTTCGGCGGCTTGTTGGCGGTCAACGGCGTGGGCCTGACCGTCAAGGAAAAACAGGTGGTGGCGCTGATCGGCCCGAACGGCGCCGGCAAGACCACCGTGTTCAACTGCCTGACCGGTTTCTATAAGCCAAGTGGCGGCACCATCCTGCTCGATGGACAGCCGATCCAGGGCCTGGCCGGCCACCAGATCGCCCGCAAGGGCGTGGTGCGAACCTTCCAGAACGTGCGTCTGTTCAAGGAAATGACCGCCCTGGAAAACCTGCTGATCGCCCAGCACCGCCACCTCAACACCAACTTCTTCGCCGGCCTGTTCAAGACCCCGAGCTTCCGCCGCAGCGAAAAAGAGGCCATGGAGCGCGCTCAGTACTGGCTGGAAAAGGTCAACCTGACCGAATTCGCCAACCGTACCGCCGGAACCCTCGCCTACGGCCAGCAGCGTCGCCTGGAAATCGCCCGCTGCATGATGACCCAACCCCGGATCATCATGCTCGACGAACCCGCGGCCGGTCTGAACCCAAAGGAAACCGAGGACCTGAAGGCGTTGATCGCCTACCTGCGGGAATCGCACAACGTCACCGTGTTGCTGATCGAGCATGACATGAAGCTGGTGATGAGCATCTCCGACCATATCGTGGTGATCAACCAGGGCACGCCCCTGGCGCACGGTACGCCGGAGGAGATCCGCGATAACCCTGACGTGATCAAAGCCTACCTGGGGGAAGCGTAAATGCTGAAGTTCGAAAACGTTTCCACCTTCTACGGCAAGATCCAGGCGCTGCACAGCGTCAACGTGGAAATCAACCAAGGCGAGATCGTCACCCTGATCGGTGCCAACGGCGCCGGCAAGTCGACGTTGCTGATGACCCTGTGCGGTTCGCCCCAGGCCCACAGCGGCAGCATCAAGTACCTGGGTGAAGAGCTGGTCGGGCAGCCCTCCTCGCACATCATGCGCAAGAGCATCGCCGTGGTCCCTGAAGGCCGCCGCGTGTTCGCCCGCCTGACCGTCGAGGAAAACCTGGCCATGGGCGGTTTCTTCACCAACAAGGGCGATTATCAGGAGCAATTGGACAAGGTCTTGCAATTGTTCCCTCGCCTTAAGGAGCGCTACATCCAGCGTGGCGGCACCATGTCCGGCGGTGAGCAGCAGATGCTGGCCATCGGCCGCGCACTGATGAGCAAGCCCAAGTTGCTGCTGCTCGACGAACCGTCGCTGGGCCTGGCACCAATCATCATCCAACAGATCTTCGACATCATCGAGCAGTTGCGCCGTGACGGTGTGACGGTGTTCCTGGTGGAGCAGAACGCCAACCAGGCGCTGAAGATTGCTGACCGAGCCTACGTCCTGGAAAACGGTCGGGTCGTGATGCAAGGGACCGGCGAAGCGCTGTTGACCGACCCTAAGGTACGTGACGCGTACCTTGGAGGCTGATCGACGTCCGCTTCGGGAAAGGGCCTTCGGGCCCTTTTTTCTGTCTAATAGGATGAGTCCGCCATGGCGTGCCTTGCGCCGGCAAGCCGGCTGCTAAAGCGCTAGCGCGATCGCACAGCCCCCTTGTGCACATCCCTTGGCCTGAGTACCGTGGCCAGCTCCTGATGCAAGATTCCCGGAGCCAGCCCCATGCGCATAACCCCCGCCCTGCTGCTTGCCAGCCTGCTGCCTTTGTTCGCCGGCTGCCAGCTCATGGCCCATCAACCAAGCGACCCGAACATCGGTACCACGCGCATGCAGGGCGAGCTGAGCGCCGGTGGCGGCCAGTTGTTCTTCAAGCCTTGCGGTGAGAGCCGTCGCTTCGTGATCAGCGACGTCGGCGGTACCGGTATCCTGCAGGAAGCCGCCAACCTGGCCGACGATGCCAACGACAAACTCTTCGCCGATGTGCGTGGCCGCCTGACCGGCAGCAAGCAGGCGAACAACGACGGCCAACTCGAAGTACGCCGACTGTACCGCCTGGAAGGTTCCACCCGCGCCTGCGAAGACCCCAACTTCAAGCAACTGACCCTGCGTGCCAGCGGCCACGAGCCGGGCTGGGACATCAAAGCCAGCGGCAAGGGCATGGTGCTCAACCGTGTCGGCCAGGACCCACTGCCACTGCCTTTCCTTGAAGAGGAAGTGCCCGGCGGCGGCCTGACCCTGACCAGCGAAGCCAACGGCAAGCACGTCGAGTTGTGGGTTGCCCCACAGCGCTGCGTCGATACGGCCACCGGCGCCGTGCAGCACTTGCGCGCCGAATTGCACATCGACGGCCAGACCCTCAAAGGCTGCGGCTACTATGGCGGTGCACGGGACAACTGATCGCCGGGCACTTTTATCCTGCCAGTCAGGGCGGCTAACAGCTTATACTTGGCGGTTTGTGTAAAGCCGCCGGCCGCCATGGCCGGGATACTGGACCCTGCCATGCTACGAATCACCGAACTTAAGCTGCCCCTGGACCACCCCGACGAAGCCCTGCGCGAGGCCATCGTCCAGCGCCTGGGCATCGAGGACGAGCAACTGCTCGGTTTCACCCTGTTCAAACGCAGCTACGATGCGCGCAAGAAGAACAGCGAAATGCTGTTCATCTACACCATCGACCTGGAAACCAGCAACGAAGCCGAACTGCTCAGCAAGTTCGCCGACGACCACAACATCGGCGTAGCCCCCGACGTTACCTACAAGTTCGTCGGCCAGGCCCCGACCGGCCTCCAGGAGCGCCCCATCGTGGTCGGTTTCGGCCCGTGCGGTATCTTTGCCGGCCTGCTGCTGGCGCAGATGGGCTTCAAGCCGATCATCCTCGAACGCGGCAAGGAAGTACGTCAGCGTACCAAGGACACCTGGGGCCTGTGGCGCAAAAGCGTGCTCAACCCAGAGTCCAATGTGCAGTTCGGCGAAGGCGGCGCCGGCACCTTCTCCGACGGCAAGCTGTACAGCCAGATCAAGGACCCGAACCACCACGGCCGCAAGGTGCTGGAAGAGTTCGTCAAGGCTGGCGCACCGGAAGAGATCCTCTACATCAACAAGCCACACATCGGTACCTTCCGCCTGACCGGCATGGTCGAGCAGATGCGCCAGGACATGATCGCCCTGGGTGCCGAGGTGCGTTTCCAGCAGAAAGTCACCGACCTGCTGATCGAGGATGGCCAACTGACAGGTGTGGTGCTGGAAAACGGCGAACAGCTGCACTCACGGCATGTGGTGCTGGCACTGGGACACAGTGCCCGCGACACCTTCCGGATGCTGCACGCCAAGGGCGTGTACATGGAGGCCAAGCCATTCTCCATTGGTTTCCGCATCGAGCACCCGCAGACGCTGATCGACAAAGCGCGGCTGGGCAAGTACGCCGGCCACCCGAAACTGGGCGCAGCCGACTACAAGCTGGTGCACCACGCCAAGAACGGTCGCTCGGTCTACAGCTTCTGCATGTGCCCGGGCGGCACCGTGGTTGCCGCGACCAGCGAACCGGGACGTGTGGTCACCAACGGCATGAGCCAGTACTCGCGTAACGAGCGCAACGCCAACTCCGGCATTGTCGTCGGCATTGACCCGGAGCGCGACTATCCGGGCGGCCCGCTGGCGGGTATCGAGTTGCAAGAACGCCTGGAAGCCCATGCCTACGTGATGGGCGGCAGCAATTACCAGGCCCCGGCACAGCTGGTGGGCGACTTCGTTGCAGGGCGTCCTTCCACTGCGCTGGGCAGCGTCGAGCCATCCTACAAGCCGGGTGTCACCCTCGGCGATCTGGCCCCTAGCCTGCCAGACTTCGCCATCGAGGCCATCCGCGAAGCCCTTCCCGCGTTCGACCGCCAGATCAAGGGGTACAACCTGCACGATGCAGTGCTGACCGGTATCGAGACCCGCACCTCGTCGCCATTGCGCATCACGCGTGGCGCGGATTACCAGAGCCTGAACCTAAAGGGGCTGTTCCCGGCAGGCGAAGGTGCCGGCTACGCGGGGGGCATCCTGTCGGCGGGTGTCGATGGCATTCGCATCGCCGAGGCAGTGGCCCGGGACATGCTCGGCCTGTAAGAGCCGGCTTGCCGGCGATAGCGCTAGCGCCGCCCAACAAAAAACCCCGAACCGGCCATGCCCGTTCGGGGTTTTTCGTGTCGCGTCTACGATCAGTGGGTGACGCGGCTGGTACCGTCGACGGTCATGATGCGCACGCGATCACCGACGCGGAAGATTTCGTTCTGTTGCACGGCCTGGACATAAGCACGCATGCTGCCGTCGTCCTCGCGTACGGTGATTTCCACACCTTGGGTACGGGTGAGGCCTTCTTCAGCGGCCGAACCTGCCAAACCACCAGCGACCGCACCGATGACGGCAGCGACGATGCTGCCACGGCCACCACCAACGGCACTACCGGCGACACCACCGACGATGGCGCCAGCGCCGCCGCCGATCGGGGTCTTGGTGCCTTCGATTTTCACCGGACGCAGGGATTCGATGGTACCCATGCGCACGGTCTGCACGCGACGGGCTTCATCACGGGAATAGCTGTCGCCTGTCAGGCTCGAGGCACAGCCACCGAGCAACAGCGACATGGTGGTGAAGGTCGCCACCAGCAAAACAGATTTACGCATGGGTACAGTCTCCATAAGTCAGGTGTCCATTAGACGCTGTGCCTTGACGGCTGTCACGATACATAGGTAACAAAATTGCTTTTATTCAGCTCTGGTACAGCCACAACCGGCTGTTTTGCAGGCTTTTGAAGTCAGACCAAGGATAGCCATGGATTACTTCATCGTCGTTGTAACCACGCTCGCGGGGCTGTACTTCCACGGCTGGCTGTATGTACGCATGCACCGCTGGATGGACCGGGACCTGGCGTTGGCACTGGCGGGAACGGACCCCAAAAAGCGTGAATTCATGCTGCGGAGCCTCGAACGGGCCCAGGCGCAGAAGCTCAAGGGCAAGGCGTTGGCGGCCTGGTTGGCGCGCGAGGCGCAAGAATATCGAGGGAACTGACTGGCATCGTCGCCGGCAAGCCAGCCCCCACACGATCTGCAGGGTACATGCAGGAGCAGCCTCGTGACGCGAAAGGGCCGCGCAGCGGCCCCTACGCTATCAGGGAGCCAGGCGCTCGCGCAGCCACTGGCCATCGACCAGACGGTAGTTCAGGCGATCGTGCAACCGGCTCGCACGGCCCTGCCAGAATTCAATGCGCTCCGGCAACAGGCGATACCCCCCCCAGTGCTCCGGGCAATGTGGCTGGGTGTCGGAGAACCGTGCCTCGGTCGCCTTGACCAGGCCCTCCAACTCTTCACGCCCGGCAATCACCCGACTCTGCGGGGAAGCCCACGCTCCCAGGCGGCTGCCCAGCGGACGCACTTGGAAGTAGTCGTCCGACTCCTTGGCCGTGACCTTCTCGACCCGACCTTCGATGCGCACCTGACGCTCCAGCGCCGGCCAGAAGAACGTCATGGCGGCGAAGGGATTGGCCAGCAGTTGCTGGCCCTTGGCGCTGTCGTAGTTGGTGAAGAAGGTGAAACCGCGCTCATCGAGGCCCTTGAGCAGCAAAACGCGGCAATGAGGCCGCCCCTCGCCATCGACGGTGGCCAGAGTCAGGGCATTGGCCTCCACTGGCGGCTGCTCGGTCTTCACCGCGTCGGCAAACCACTGGTGGAACAGGGCGAACGGCTCAGCCGGTGCCTGGGCTTCGGCCAGGCCATCACGGGTGTAGTCGCGACGCATATCGGCCAGGGATTGGGTCATGGCTGCGTTTCCTTGACGATCAGTTGGTCTTCGCAGGGCTGTTGGCGGCGACTTTCTTGTCGACCGTGGTTTTCTTGGCGACGGGCTTGGCCGGCGCGGCTTTCTTCTTGGCAGTAGCCTTGGCGGGTGCCTTTGCAGGTGCCTTGGCCTTGGCCGCCGGCTTTTTCGCCGCGGTCTTGGCAGCAGGTTTGGTGTCAGTGGCCTTGGCAGCGGCTGGCTTGGCGTCCTGCACAGCGACCAGGGACGCCGGGCTCTGTGCCGGGGCGGCTTGCTGGTACTTGGCCAACAGCGCAACCATGGTGTTCTGTGGCGTCAGCAGCATTTCCACACGGCGGTTGAGGGCGCGGCCTTCGGCACTGTCGTTGGCGGCGCGCGGCATGACCGACCCCATGCCCTTGAGGGTCAGGCGGTCACGCTGCAGGCCGCTGAGGCGGAAGATCGCCGACACCGAGGCAGCGCGCTCCAGGCTGAGCTTCTGGTTGGCAGCGGCTGCACCACTGTTGTCGGCATGACCCAGTACCAGCACGGCCGACTTGGTATCGCCCTCGACCGTCTTGGCCACCCGGGTGATAGGGCCCAAGGTGATTGGCAGCAACATGTTAGGTCGGTCAGGGTTGTAGGAACCATCCACCGGAATGGTCACAGCCAGCACATCCTCACGGCGCTCCAGTTCCAGCTTGCTGCCCTTGATCGCTTCACGCACCTTCGGCTCGTACTCGTCCAGCCAGGCCTGGGTAGCCTTCTGATCGATCTTCGGTACGGCGGACGCCTTGGCTTGCTTGTCGTCACCACCGAATGGCCACCACCAGCGGCTGGCACTTTCGGACTTGGCGTCGGCCTTGGCCACTTTATCGGTGACGGCTGCCTTCACTTCCTGCTCGGCCACCTTGTCCGAACCGAAGGGCCACCAGCTATGGCCACTGTCCTTCGAGGCGTCCTGGGAATGGCTGGCACAGCCCGTGACAGCGGTCAGGCACAGGGCGAGTGCTAAGGTTTTATGTGAAGACATCAGCGATACACCATGAAATTAAAAGAAATTTTGCTCACGCGTTTCAGGCGTTGGCATTCAGGATAGTCAAAGGGACCGTGCAATACCCGCACAACCCGATCAAAGGCAACTGCCGAGCACCCTGACCAACTTCTGCGCACGGGGGTCCATCAGCACGTATGGACCCAGGGTATTGACCACGAAACCGAACGCAACGTCATGTTCCGGGTCGGCAAATCCGACGGAACCGCCGGCTCCCGGGTGCCCAAAAGCACGCGCCCCGAGCCCGAAGGTGGCATTGGCAACGTCGGGCTGGTCGAGCATGCAGCCAAGGCCGAACCGCGTCTGGGTCAACAGGGTGCGATCCTGGCCGAAACTGTGTTCGCGGGTCAGCTCATCGAGCAGTTCGGATTCGAGCAGGCTGCCGTCCAGCAGGCCGGCATAGAAACCCGCCAGGCTCCGTGCATTGCCATGGCCATTGGCCGCAGGCTGCTGCATGCGCCGCCATTCGGGCTTGTTGGTGCTGGTGAGGATCGCAGGCGGGTTGGTGAATGCGCGGGTGCTCAGCGCTTCTGGTTCACGCAGGGTGACCTGCAGCAAGCGTTGGGCGGCGGCGTCACCGGCGTTGCCTTTGCCACGGGCAATATGCGCCACGCGATGAAACTCTTCGTCGGCCAGGCCGACATGGAAATCAAGCCCCAGCGGCCGGGCGGTGCGGGCAACGATCGACTCGCCTGGACCACGGCCGTCGGCCCGACGAATGAGCTCGCCGATCAGCCAACCAAAGGTAATGGCGGCGTAACCATGCTCGGTGCCCGGTGTCCACCAGGGTGCCTCTGCTGCCAGGGCATCCACCATGGTTTGCCAGTCGTACAGGGCCTCGGCAGGCAGCAGCTCGCGGATGGCCGGCAAACCAGCACGGTGGCTGAGCAACTGACGCAGGGTGACGGATTCCTTGCCCGCCTGGGCGAATTCAGGCCAATAACGGCAAACCGGAGCATCCAGGGCAAGCTTGCCCTCCCCCACCAACTGCAATGCGGTGACCGCGGTGAAGGTCTTGGTGCAGGAGAACAGGTTGGCAATGGTGTCGCTATGCCAGGCCTGCTGGCCGTCCTTGTCGGCGCTGCCCGCCCACAGGTCGACCACGGTTTCCCCGCCCACCTGGATGCACAGCGCAGCGCCGCGCTCCTGGGGATCATCGAACAACGCGGCGAATGCTTCCCGCACTGCCTCGAACTTCAGCTCATAGTGACCCTGGATCTGCACCCGCCTGTTCTCCGTACGACCTTGCTGTCAAAGGCGTGCATTGTTTCAGTAGTTGGAGGTTTTGCAAACTGGCTATGGCCCGGTGGTCGCCGATACAGGCTTCTCCAGCCCGCTGCGAAACTGCCCAAGAATCTGCCAATTGCTCTGGCGCACCGACTCGACGAACGACGAATAAGGCACGTCGGTGATCGCGACCAGCCCCAGATGCCCGTTCTCGCCATCGAGCAGTCGACCACTGGCCGGCTGGTCGAGGTACTGGAACCAATGCGCACCGACGATCATCGGTTGTGCCATCGCCGCCTTGAGGAAGGTGCCATAGGCCGGTCCACGGTCCTCTTCACGCGCCACTTCCACCGGCCCCGGCCAGAAGGGGCCGCGGTCGCGGGAGCCGAACTGGAACTCAGATACGAGCACAGGCTTGTCCAATTCGGCCAGGCGGGCGAAGTCATAGCCATCTTCAGGCTTGAGGGTATAGAAGTTGAAGCTCAGCACATCGCAGAACTCGACGCATGCCTTGACTGCCTCTGGCGTGCTCACGGCATAGCGCCCGCCCAGCAGCAGGTGATTGGGCGCGTGCCATTTCAAGGCATCGGAAATGGTCTTGAAGTAGGTATCGGCGAATACCTGCTGGAAGTGCTGGTAATCGCGCTCGATTTCAGGGTACTCAGGGCTGGGCAATGGCGCCTCGAAACCTGGGTCTTCCATCAGCTCCCAGGCTTGCAAGTCAATGCCCCAGGCCTTTGACAGCCCTTCCTGGTTGCGGTACTTGTCCCGCAATTGCTTGAGGAAAGCACGCTTGGCCGGCACGTCGGTGGTCAGCCGCAGGGTACCGTAGGCCAGACCGTAACGGGCTTTGGGATCGTCTCCCGGGGCAGCCCAGGCGAGCTCGTTATCGGCGAAATAGCCAATCAGCCAAGGGTCGTCACGATGGTCTCGGGCGGCAATGGCCACGGCGCGCTCGGTGGCCATGGCAAAGCGCGGGTCGAAGGGGTCGGGCATGCGCCCCCACCAGTCCATGCCGGTACTGATGCTGGCGTAGTCGCCGATGATCGACAGCGGCAGGGTGTAAGGCATGCGCTTGACCTGGGCCAGCGCAGGGTCGCTCCAGTTGCCCAGCGTGTTGAAACCCCAGGCCTGCAACCGGTCCAGCGTATGGGCCTGCCAGCGCGCGGCATCCAGCACTGGCTGCGGGCAGCCCACCGGGGGCTGGTCGGCTGCACCGGCACCGCACGGCTGGCCGTAGGTGCGCTGCAGGTTGGCGGCATAGAAGTCGAACCAGCGCCCCTTCTTGAAGCCGCGACCTTGCGACGAGGCATTGCCATCGTCATTGTTCCCTTCGCCATAAAAAGCCGCCAGGGGCTCGCCCTCGGCCGGTAATGCCTTGAACATGGTTTCGCGCCCCGCGACATAGGTGCGCCCGCCATCGGCAGCCACCGTATTGACGCCCAGCGAGAAGAACGGGTGGCCATCGGGAGTCACCAGGTACCAGCGTCCGGCTCGTTTCTCGGTGCGGAAGAACCCCTTGGCTTCGAAGGCCGGACCGGCCAGCAAACCGCCGTAGTTGTCCAATGGCTGCTTCTGGCGCTCGGCCAGCCACCCTTTGAGCTGCTGCCGCTCCCGCTGATCGGCCACCTTGAGCTGTTCGTCATCGACGATTTTCTCCGGCCAGCGAGCCCGGGTGGATTGGCCATACGCATCGATCAGCTCGCGATAAGCGGCCTGGTACGCCTTGTCGTCATCCTGCAGGCCGACTTTCTCGATCAGCAAGTTCTGCGCAACCTTGGGGCCGGGAATGCTCAGGCTGACCGACACCACCTGCTTGAGGTCGACTTCCCCGGCACTGCTGGCCAGCAGCAGACGCTGCCCTTCATGGGTCCAAGGCATTGGCGGGCCAGCACGCATGCCCTGGTTCAGGGGCGAGCTCGCCTTCAGCGGCATCATGACGGTCTGCGCCGGCCCGGCAGGCAGGTCGATACGGCTGGTCAACGTGCGGCCATCAGCGCCCTGTACGGTGACATCCACGGTCAGCGCCCAGTCCATTGCGCTTTGCAGGCGCAGGGTCAGGAACCGACCGGCGGACCAGTCCCAGACACCGCTTTGTGGGCTCAGGCGCAGCGTCGGGCGCGCCACCGGGTTGAACACCACCCGCCGCAAGACTTCGCCTTCGGCCGTTTGCTCCGCGTTGTACTGGGGCATGCTGGCATCGTCGGTCACCACGTTGACCACCGAGGCCGGGCGCACGAAGCTGAAAAGCGTCTGTTGTCCGGCCAGCAGCGGCGTGCTGAACAACAGGGTGAGAATGGCGGGCAGGGTGTGGCGGATCATAGGGCTGGGGCTCTCCTTCAGGGCCCTCATGAGCCCACGTCCGGGTAATGGACAACGAGCCGGTGCATCGTGCTCCGGCCGTTACGAAATCTCCCGCCGGAATGGCGGCAGCGCATTGAGAATAGCCTTGCCGTAGCGCTGGGTGACCAGACGCCGGTCAAGCAAGGTGATGACGCCGCGATCCTGCTCTGTACGCAACAAGCGACCGCAGGCCTGGATGAGGCGCAATGAAGCATCGGGCACGGCGATTTCCATGAACGGATTACCGCCACGGGCTTCGATCCACTCGGCCAATGCCGCCTCGACCGGATCGTCGGGCACCGCGAAGGGGATCTTGGCGATAACCACATGCTCGCAGTAGGCACCGGGCAGGTCGACGCCCTCGGCGAAACTGGCGAGGCCGAAGAGCACGCTGTGCTGGCCATCGTCGACCCGCGCCTTGTGTTTGTTGAGGGTTTCCTGCTTGGACAAGTTGCCCTGGATCAGCACCAGCTTGCGCCAGTCACGGTCCAGGCCATCGAATACGTCTTGCATCTGCTTGCGCGAGGAGAACAACACCAGGGCGCCGCGGGCATCCTCGACGATGCCCGGCAGTTCGCGGATGATCGCCGCCGTGTGTGCCGTGGCGTCACGCGGGTCGGCGCCCAGGTCCGGCACCCGCAGCAAGCCGGCATCACCGTGCACGAACGGGCTGGGCACGACGCAGGTCACGGCATCGCGGGGCAACCCCGAGCGCATGCGGAAGCGGTCGAACTTGCCAAGGGCCGTGAGGGTTGCGGAGGTCACCAGGGCGCCGTGGGCCACGTTCCAAAGGCTGCGGCGCAGCATCTCGGCGGCCAGGATGGGGCTGGCATTGACCTCGATGTCGAATAGCGCACCACTTTCGGCCAAGGTCAGCCAGCGGGCCATCGGCGGGCTGTCTTCAGGGTCTTCGGCGGTAAAGGCGGTCCACAGCTCCCAGTTGCCTTGGGCGCGGGTCACCAGGCTGCCGAACAAGGGGTACCACTCTTCGGCCTGATGGCTGGCGATACCGATGTTGACCTCGCCGTCCATACCTTCCTTGAGCAAGTCGGCCAGGCGTGTGAACAGGTCGTTGAGGCGGGCGAACCCTTTTTTCAGCTCGATTCCCGCTTCGCGGATCGCCTCGGGAACCACGCCACCTTCGAACCGATAACGTGGGCGTTCGCGGCCCTCCGTGTCCTCGCTGGGACGGAAGTCGGCGACCTGCTCGCACAGGGTGAACATGAACTGCTGTTGCGTGCGGATTTCCCGCGCCAGCTCTGGCACCTGCTCGATCAGCTTACCCAGATCGCCCGGCAGCGGGTGTTGAGCCAGCAGCTTGGTCAGGTTCTTGGCCGTCTGCTCCAGCCAGTCGGCGGTCGAGCGCAACCGCGAATAATGGGCGAAGTGGCCGATGGCCTTGTCCGGAAGATGGTGGCCTTCATCGAAGACGTAGACGGTGTCGCGAGGGTCGGGCAACACCGCACCGCCGCCCAAAGCCAGGTCAGCCAGGACCATGTCGTGGTTGGTGACGATGACATCGACCTTGCCCATGCCTTCCCGCGCCTTGTAGAACACGCACTGCTGGAAGTTCGGACAATGACGACCGGTGCACTGGCTGTGATCGGTGGTCAGGCGGGCCCAGTCCTGGTCCTCCAGTGCCTCGGGCCAACTGTCGCGATCGCCGTCCCAGCGGTTGCCGGCGAGCTTTTCGATCATGCTGTTGAACAGCTTCTGGCTACGCTCGTCGACCTCGATATGAAAACCCTCCTCCTCGAACAACTGGGCAGTGGCCGATTGCGCATGGCCCTCCTGCAGCAGTACATCGAGCTTGGACAGGCACAGGTAGCGGCCTCGCCCCTTGGCCAGGGCGAAGCTGAAGTTCAGGCCGCTGCTGCGCATCAGGTCGGGCAGGTCCTTGAACACGATCTGCTCCTGCAGTGCAACCGTTGCGGTGGCGATCACCAGGCGTTTGCCGGCCGCCTTGGCTGCCGGAATCGCCGCCAGGCTGTAGGCCACCGTCTTGCCAGTACCGGTACCGGCCTCCACCGCCACCACGGCAGGCTCGCCCGCCCGACGGCCTTCGTCGTCGCAGGCGATATCGCCGAGCACTTTGGCCACTTCGGCAATCATCAGACGCTGGCCATAGCGCGGCTTCAGGCTCTTGGCTTCGAGAAAACGCGAGTAGGCGCCCTGGATGGTGGCTTTGAGTTCGTTGCTGATCATGGTCTGCAAGCGCCCGGAGGGCTGGATATATTTTCAGTGTTTCGCATGGGGCGGCTATCATACCCCGCTATTGCCCTTTGTGCCGCATGGAGATCCGGATGCTAGCCTTTGCCTTGCCCTACACACTGCACGTTCTAGCGGCCCTGGTCTGGGTCGGTGGCATGTTCTTCGCCTGGCTGGTGCTCCGCCCGGCCACGGTTGCGACCCTTGAAGGGCCTGCCCGCCTGCGCTTGTGGGTGGAAGTTTTCCGACGTTTCTTCGGATGGGTCTGGCTGGCCGTAGCCATTTTGGCGATAAGTGGTATCGGCATGTTGCACATGCGCTTCAACGGTTTCGAAACCGCACCGCGCTACGTGCATGTGATGATCGGCGGTGGCATTGCCATGTTCGCCTTGTTCATGCGTATCCAGGCGCTGCTGCTGCCAGAGCTCAGGACTGCCGTGCAGGACGAGGATTGGTCGACAGGCGCTGCGGTACTGGCGCGGATTCGCCGGATGGTGGGGATCAACCTGCTGCTGGGCCTGGCGGTGGTGGCGGTGGCCAGCTCGCGTCTGGTGCTGTAGACGCAGAGCGGCCACGGCCATGCCGTTAGGGCCTGCATGAAACGTCCTGAGAGCCTAGATCACAGCGGCTGCAGAATCAGCTCACCAGTGGCCCCTGCCAGGCCAGGTTGCCCTGGCTGCCCTGGACGACCATTGGCCCCGGCATCGGTGCGGTAGACCAGGCAGCCCTTGCTCGCCCCGCCTTTGCCGGCCTTGCCGGCAGCCCCGGGTTTACCGGGTGCGCCGCCATCGAGGCGGACCACGATGCGCTCCTGCGGGAAGCTCTGCGGGACGCTCAGGCGGATTCGCCCTCCCGGCGCGCCGTCATGGCCATTGCCGCCGTCATCGCCATTGCCCCCCCGGGTGGCCTGCCCCCAGGTGCAGCCACCAGCCTGACCATTGGCGCCATCCAAGCCGACGTACCCCGGCGCACCAGCACCGCCTCGGGCGTCGATGGCCAGACGTTCAGCCGTGATCGCATCGAGTCTCAAATCCAGGTTGCGACCGGCGCGGGCGGCCCGTTCATAGGTGCCGGCCGCCCCTGTAGCGCTGAATTCGCTGCCTTCCTCCAATCGAGCGGCGCGCGCCTGAATCAGCAGTGGGCTTTCCGATGGGGCGATGGCGATCCGGGCATCGCGCCCCAGTTCCAATTGATCGATGTTCAATGCTTTCAGCGACGCGGGCAGCATCAAGGTGGCCGAGTTGGCCAGTTGCACGCGCTCCAGGTGCACGGTTGCCGACTTGTTCGGCAGACGCAACATGGAGTTGGCAGCGACTTGCAGGCTTTCGGCCTGGGCCAGGGGAGCGACCAATGCGGCCAGCAACATCAATTTATGCATGGCGCGGTGCCTCCTGCGGACGCGGAATGGACATGACATGGAAGATACCCGTCAGCAGAATCTGCAGACGGTCGAACCAGCGATGGCTACGCCCGCGCAGGCTGCCATTGAAGAACAGCATTTCAAGGAAATGCAGGGTCAGCAACGTGATGCCGACTGCGTTGATCAGCAAATTGAGTGGCAGCGGTTGCGGCTTCAACAGATTGAACAACACCACCCACCAGAAAAGGACCGTCAGGGCCTTGCCAAGGCCCAGGATGAATTTCATACCCGCCCCTACTTATTTATTGTTATGCCGTCGCATCCCGTTCGAGCGGGCTGCGCAGCTAACAGTAGCGTCAATGCCAAGGTTTGCGCCAGCGGCATCAATTGAGGTGCAGTTCCACCCGTCTGTTGAGCGCGCGTCCCTCCTCGGTGTCGTTCTCAGTCACCGGTTCACTTTCTCCACTGCCCTGGCTGGTGACTTTGGCGGGTGCAACACCCTGGCCAATCAGGTATTCGGCCACGCTGCTGGCGCGGCGCTCGGACAATGCCTGGTTGTAGCTGTCCGCACCCACGCTGTCGGTATGGCCAACCACCTTGATGCGGTTCACCGCCGGTTCGTTGAGCCGGGGCACCAGGCTTTGCAGGCGCTGTTGGGCGGCGCTGGTGAGCTCGGCGGAGTCGAAAGCGAACATGACCTGCCCCTGATCATCCAGGGTGATCACCTCGGGCGTGGGCGCAGCTTCGCTGGCCGGAGCGGACGCTGGATACTGCGGTAATGGGCAACCCATGTGGTTGACGGGCGTGTTCGCCGGGGTATCGGGGCAGCGGTCGCGGCGATCGAACACGCCGTCTTCATCCTCGTCGCCATCCTGGGCATAGCAGATCAGGCCTCCGGCGATTGCGCCCAGGGCTCCACCTCCCGCGGCCCAGCCAGAGCTCTCGATCGCCCCCAGACCACCGCCTGCCAAGCCACCCAGCAGGCTGCAGACAGGCCAAGTCCTTTGATTGAGCGGCGCACTGCCATCACTGTGCGTAGCGCAGCCTGCGAGCAGGCTCGATGCCAGCAACAGCGGCAGTGCCGCCTTCGACATAACACTCATGGTGAATGCTCCTGTGTCATTGGCCGCAACCGGCTACACAGGAGTAAAGACGCGCCCGCGCCACTTCTCAAGACGCGGGCGCTGGCTGTCAACGCTGGATCTTGATCTCAGTGCGACGGTTCATGGCGCGGCCATCGGCCGTGGCATTATCGGCCACCGGCTGGGTCTCGCCGGCACCAACCACAGAGACGAAGCTGCTGCGCGGTACGCCTTGCTCGACCAGGTAATCCGTCACCGAGTGAGCACGACGCTCGGACAATTTCTGGTTGTAGCTGTCCGAGCCTACGCTGTCGGTGTGGCCAGTGACACTCAGCCGAGCGCTCGGCGCTTCCTGCTTCAGCCGCGCGGCGATGGTATTGAGTCGCTCTTTGTCCGCTGTCGTCAGGCGAGCGGAGTCGAACTCGAAGCGTACATCGCGAATGACGATGACTTCTTCTTTCTGGACCACAGCCTCCTGCACCACCGGAGCCGGTTCAGGTGGGCAACCATTGGCATCGACCTGCACGCCGCGCGGCGTGCCTGGACATTTGTCGCGGCTATCCGGCACACCATCGCCATCTTCGTCACCATCGCCATGAACCCAGCAATAGCCGGCCGCCATGGTACCGCCCACCAACGCGCCCCAGCCAGCCCAGCTGGAGCTTTCTATGGCGCCCAAAGCGGCGCCGCCCACGCCCCCGACGGCAGCACACTTCGGCCAGTCGGTTTTCTGCAAACCTGCACAACCAGTCAACACACTGGTGAGCAGTACCAGGGGTATCGCTGTGCGTACTATGCTCATTTTGTTGCGTCTCCTAGGGGGAATCGGCATATGGCCGATCCTTGGGAGTAAAGACCGCGCAATCCATCCCTGCCAGCGATAAGCCACGACGCGGCCACATGCCTCTTTGCCCACAGCCGACAGCCCGCTAGTCTTGGACGACCAGAATGAGGATTGGCAATGACCGACGGTTTTTCCCAACGCACCCCGCAACAAGCCCTGGCGGCCCTGCTAGAGCGCTTCACCCCGCAACGTCTGCTGCTGGTCGGCACGCGTTTCCCGGCCTTGGAGGCCTTTGCCCAGGCGCATCCCCAGGTACGGATAGAAACCGCTGCCGCCGGCCCGCTACCTGCCGAACTTGCGGCCCAACGTTTCGACCTGGCTGTGCTGGTGGACTGCCTGGAGCACCTGCCCAAGCGTGTCGGTCTGGAGTTGCTGGGCGGTATTCGCAACCTCAATGCCAGTCGAGTGGCAGTGCTGGCCGACCTGTCGGTATGTGGCTGGCAAGACACCGACTTCTTTGCCTTGGCGCTGTCGGCAAGCGAGAAATTCCGCCGCGATGAACAGGTATTGAGCCTGTTCACCTATGATCTACATGACTACAAGCAGGTCCCCGACTGGCTCAACGCCAAGTTCTGGGCCAACCCTGAAAACTTTGGCAAGTACTGGTGGTGATGATGAGTGTCTCGGTTTGCCCTTGCGGCAGCGGCAACCTGCTCGATGCCTGCTGCGGGCATTACCATGCCGGCACCCCGGCGCCGGATGCACAGACGCTGATGCGTTCGCGCTACAGCGCCTATGTGCTGGGCCTGATCGACTACCTGGTGGCCACCACCCTGCCTGCCCAGCAGGCGGGCCTGGACCGCACGGCCATGGCTGCCTGGAGCGCTCAGAGCACCTGGCTGGGTCTGGAGGTGGAAAGTGCCGAGGTATTGGGTGGCCAGCCCGAGCACGGCTTCGTCACCTTCACGGCGCGCTGGCACGACCAGGAGGGTGACCACCAGCATCGCGAGCGTTCGGCGTTCGTACAGCATGACGGACGGTGGTACTTCATCGACCCGACCGTCGGGCTCAAGGCCGGACGCAACGACCCCTGCCCCTGCGCCAGCGGGCAGAAATTCAAGAAATGCTGCGCTAGTTACGTGGGTAGCTGAACATGCTCGCCCTGGCCCGCCTGTCCGTACTCAGTGCGTTGCTGATGTTGCTGGCGGGCTGTGCCGGCTGGTGGCGCAGCGATTGGCGCGATCCTCAAGTGCATCTGGTCAAGGTCGAGACCGTGAAGGCCAGGTTGCTTCAACAGGAGTTCGTGCTGCATGTGCGCATCGACAACCCGAATGACAGCCGCCTGTTCATCCGCAACCTCGATTACTCGGTGCGGCTCAACAACTTGCTGCTGGTAGAAGATGAGGCCAGTTTGTGGCGCAGCGTCGGCGGCCATGCCCGGCGGACCTTCAAGATCACGGCTCGCACCAACCTGTGGGAACACCTCAAACCCTTGTCCAAGCTGCTCAAGAGTGGTGAGCCGCTGCATTACACCCTGCAGGGCGAGCTCAATACCGGGCTGCTCATCTTCCGAAGCCTGCACTTGTCGCGCAGTGGTGAGATAATGCCCGGCGATCTCAAACCGGAGTAACCCTGCAATGACTCAACAACCCCATGTTCATGGCCCGGACTGCAACCACGGTCACGATCATCATGACCACGATCACGGCCATGTACACGGTCCGCACTGCAACCATGGCCACCAGGAGCCGGTGCGCAATGCGCTCAAGGACGTCGGTCGCAACGACCCATGCCCATGCGGTAGCCAGAAGAAGTTCAAGAAGTGCCACGGTGCGTGAAGTACCGAGCAGGTCTTGGGTTTTCTAGCGCCGCCTAGAACGGCGGCATCGCGAGCGAGGCGCGCACTACAGTCATTCGACCGTGAACGAGGTGCGAAGGGATTGTAGGAGCGCGCCTTGCTCGCGATGCGTCGCGCCGGCACCTTTCGATCTCGAACCCGCTGAAAAATCTACCGGCATGCTACCTTAAGCGCCTTCCAACCCCCCGCCATACCTAGCAGGAGCCTTGTCATGGCCGCCCCCGCCTTTCCACCCTTCCGCCCGCGGCTCACGATGGCTGCCACGCTGCTCGGCATGCTCGGACTCGCCGGTTGCCAGATGGGCGGCTACCAAGACAGTGTCCCACCGACCACTGGCGTCCAGCCGCTCAAAGGCTTGGCACAGAATGTCACGGTTCGACGCAACGCCATGGGCGCGCCACTGATCGAAAGCAGCAACTTCCACGACGCACTGTTCAGCCTGGGCTACCTTCACGCTGGCGATCGCATCGAACAGATGCTGGCCATGCGCCTGCTCGCCCAAGGCCGCCTTGCCGAACTGGCCGGCAGCGATGCGCTGGACATCGACCGCCTGATGCGGGCCGCCAACCTCAAGCAAAGCTCGGCCCAACTGTATGCAGACGCCTCACCACGTCTGAAACGCTTCTTCGAAGTCTATGCACGCGGGGTCAATGCCTATCTTTTCCGCTACCGCGACAAACTTCCTGCCAACCTGGCCAACAGCGGCTACCGGCCGGAGTACTGGAAACCCGAAGACTCAGCCCTGATCTTCAGCCTGTACGCCTTCAGCCAGTCCGTGAACCTGCAGGAAGAACTGAGCGCCCTGACCCTGGCGCAGAAGGTCGGCAACGACAAGCTGCACTGGCTGTTGCCTGGCGCTGCGGACGAACCATTGGCCGAGGCCGAACTCGACAAGCTCAAAGGCCTGAACATTTCCAGTCAGCTACCGGGCCTGGCGCCCCTGACCGCGGCCAGTCAAAAGCTTGCCGACCTTGACTTGCTCGGCAGCCCAGGCTCGGCCAACCTGGCCCTGGGGCCGCAACGCAGCCGCAGTGGCAAGAGCCTGCTGGCCAGCGATAGCCGCGCAGCCTGGGCATTGACCCCAGTGCAGATCCACACTGGCAAGTATCAAGTCGCCGGCCTGTCGCTGCCCGGCCTGCCCATCGTGCTGGCAGGCTACAACGGCAAACTGGCCTGGAGCAGCAGCGCGGTCATGGCCGACAACCAGGACCTGTACATAGAGCAGCTGCGCCGCCAGGGCAACCAACTGAACTACCTGGCCGATGGCAAGTGGCAAGCTGCCCGCGCGCGCAGCGAAACCTTCTTCGTCCGTGGCCAACGCCCGCTGCGCGAAATCATGTATGACACCCGCCACGGTACCCTGCTCGCCCAACCTGGCAACGCCACGCTGGGCTTGGCATTGAATCTGCCACAGCTCAAGGGCGACCGCAGTCTCGACGCGCTGTTCGACCTGACCCGCGCGCCTTCGGTGGAACGCGCCTTCGACAACACCCGCGAGGTCACAGCCGTCGCTCTGAACTTCGTCTTCGCCGAAGCGGAGCACATCGGCTGGCAGGTCAGCGGTCGATACCCGAACCGCCGCGAAGGTCAGGGCCTGCTGCCATCGCCCGGCTGGGACGGACGCTACGACTGGGACGGCTTCGCCGATCCGATGCTGCACCCCTACGACCAGGACCCACCCGCCGGCTGGCTTGGCCACGCCAACCAGCGCAGTCAGCCACGCGGTTATGGCATGCAACTGTCCAACACCTGGTATTACCCAGAGCGCGCCGAACGCCTCGCTCAGCTGGCCGGCAATGGTCGCCATGACAGCCGCAGCCTGATGGCGCTGCAAAACGACCAGGTCACGCTGCTGGCCGACAAGCTCAAGCAGATGTTCGACGCGCCAGGCATGGCCCAACCACTCAAGCAGGCCATCGACGCCCTGCCCGCTGGTCAGCGCGAGAAAGCCCGCGATGCCCTGGCGCGGCTCAAGGCATTCGATGGCCGCCTGAGCCCGGTATCGGCCGATGCGGCGCTGTATGAACTGTTCCTTCAGGAAGCTGCCCGGCAGACCTTCCTCGACGACCTCGGCCCGGAATCCAGCGCCGTCTGGCACGCCTTCGTCGGCAATGCGCGGTTGTCTTACTCGGCCCAGGCCGATCACCTCTTGGGACGCGAAGACAGCCCGTTCTGGGACGATCGCAACACCCCGCAAAAAGAAGACAAACCGGCCATTCTCGCGCGCAGCCTGGCGGCGGCGGTGGATGCCGGTATAGCGCAACTGGGTGCGGACCGTCGCGCCTGGCAGTGGGGCAAACTGCACCAGTATCGCTGGCCAGGCACGGCCTACCATGGCCTGGGCGATGCTCTCAGCCGCCCGCCGCTGGCCGCCGGAGGCGACTTCAGCACCTTGGCGCTGACGCCTTACGCCTGGGGTAACGACTTCGATACCCGGCTTCCGGCGTCTGCCCGCCTGATCGTCGACTTTGGCCAGGCCGAACCGCTGCAGGTGCTGACCAGCAATGGGCAATCCGGCAACCCGGCCAGCAGGCATTACAGTGACGGCCTGGACGCTTGGTTCAAAGGTCGATTCACCAGCCTGCCAATGCAACCGCAGAACTTCGCCCGGGTGTACGGCAACCAACGTCTGACGCTGGTCCCTGGCAAGTAGATGGATCACGCGGTGGCGTCCAGGACAGGCGCAACCGCGCAGTTTATGCTTCTATTTTTGTGCCGACCCGTGTCGCAGACCGTTTTCGCCACGTAGCCAGGACCACCATGCACCACTCGACCCATGACCTGCTTTCCCCGGTGCCGGGGATCACTCGCCAGTTGCACAGTTTCCACTTCGGCCCCCGCGGTAGCACCAAGGTGTATATCCAGGCCTCGCTGCATGCCGACGAGCTGCCGGGCATGTTGGTGGCCTGGCACCTCAAGCGTCGGCTGGCCGAACTGGAACAGCAAGGCCGCCTGCGCAGCGAGATCATTCTGGTGCCGGTGGCCAACCCGGTCGGCCTGGAACAGGTGCTGCTGGACGCCCCGCTGGGGCGCTTCGAGCTGCAAAGTGGCGAGAATTTCAACCGCAAGTTCGTCGACCTGTCGGACAGCATCGGCGACCAGGTCGAACAACACCTGAGCCAGGATCCTGCGCACAATGTCGCGCTGATCCGCGAATACCTGCGCCGGGGTTTGGACGCACATCCGGCGCAAACGCCCCTGCAGTCATTGCGACTGACCCTGCAGCGCCTGGCCTGCGATGCCGATCTGGTGCTGGACCTGCATTGCGACTTCGAAGCGGTCGAACATCTGTACACCACCCCGGAAGCCTGGCCGCAGGTCGAGCCTCTGGCCCGTTACCTGGGAGCGCAGGCCAGCCTGCTGGCAACCGACTCCGGGGGCCAGTCATTCGATGAATGCTTCAGCCTGGTCTGGTGGCAATTGCAACAACGCTTCGGCAAGCGCTATCCGATTCCACTGGGCAATTGCTCGGTCACCGTCGAATTGCGCGGGCAAGCCGACGTCAGCCATGAACTGGCCAGCAAGGATTGCCAGGCCATTCTCGACTACCTGACCTACAAAGGGGTTGTCGAAGGTGCCTGCGCGCCGCTGCCGGCCTTGCCCCGCCCGGCCACTCCCCTGGCGGCCGTTGAACCGGTACACACCCCGCTGGGCGGGCTACTGGTGTACCACGCCAAACCGGGAGAGCATGTGCAAGCGGGCCAATTGATCGCAGAAGTCATCGACCCGCTCAATGACCGGGTCACGCCGATCCGCAACAGTCAGCCGGGGCTGCTGTACGCCCGCAGTGTGCGGCGTATGGCAACCGCCGGCATGGTTATCGCCCATGTCGCGGGGGAACAGGTGGTGCGCAGCGGCTACCTGCTGGCCAACTGAGCACGCTCAGGCAGCCGGGTGTCAGGCCACGGGGGAAGGCGGTGGCTCGTCGGGCAAGGTTGGCTCGCCGGGCTCCATGGGTTGGCCTTCACCAGGGTCGGGCGGCTGCGGAGTATCAGGGTCGGGCTGATGCGGCACACCGCCCGCCTGCATCGGCAGCGGGTGCGCCAGCAATGACCACGCCAGCAGGCCGATCTGATTAGGCTCAAGCACAGCCAGCTTCGCACTGATCGCGGGATGGAGTTTCATTGACAGCTCCTGAGCAGAGCCGATGCGCCTCACGCGCATCGGCACGGTTACCTCGTTGGAGTGCCAAAGGCGCAAGGAATTCCCCGCGCTCGTCGACTCAGGTACGCGGCAGGGTGACGCCGCGCTGACCTTGGTATTTGCCGCCGCGGTCCTTGTAGGACACTTCACATTCTTCGTCGGACTCGAGGAACAGCATCTGCGCCACACCCTCGTTGGCATAGATTTTCGCCGGCAGGGTAGTGGTGTTGGAGAATTCCAGGGTCACGTGCCCTTCCCACTCAGGCTCGAGCGGGGTGACGTTGACGATGATGCCGCAACGGGCATAGGTGCTTTTACCCAGGCAGATGGTCAGTACGTTGCGTGGAATACGGAAATACTCGACCGTGCGCGCCAGGGCAAAGGAGTTTGGCGGGATGATGCAGACATCGCTCTTGACGTCGACGAAGCTACCGGCATCGAAGTTCTTCGGGTCGACCGTGGCCGAGTTGATGTTGGTGAACACCTTGAATTCGTCGGCACAGCGCACGTCGTAGCCGTAGCTGGAGACGCCGAAGGAAATCACCCGGCTGTCCTGCTCGCCGCGCACCTGGCGCTCGACGAACGGTTCGATCATGCCGTGTTCCTGCGCCATGCGGCGAATCCACTTGTCCGATTTGATGCTCATGGCGGGGGTGTCCTGAAGGGTTGCGAGGTAAAAATCGAGATGCGCATCTTACCGGTCCACGCGCTCAGGTTAAAGTTCCATGCCGCACCCCGCGCCAGACGGGGCCTACGGTGGCCGTCGATCTGAATTTCGACAAAGGCCATCTTGGTGATTGGCAGGTCGTGGAAAGTGGGTTAAGGTGACGCCACTGTGCTGCACGTGACACCGAGAATCTCTAGTTTGATGCACGATTCCTATCGACCCATCGCTGAATTTTCTGCTCTCTTTGCGCTCAGTCCCGGCCAGGGTTTTTCCTGACCGTAATCAACTTTGTCCAAGGAGACAGAAACATGTCCAACCGTCAATCCGGTGTTGTTAAGTGGTTCAACGATGAGAAGGGCTACGGCTTCATCACCCCTCAGTCGGGCGACGACCTGTTCGTGCACTTCAAAGCCATCCAAGCTGACGGCTTCAAAACCCTGAAAGAAGGCCAGGCTGTTACTTTCGTCGCTACCCGCGGCCAGAAAGGCATGCAGGCTGAAGAAGTTCAGATCGCCTAAATCGATCTCGCTTCCTCGCTTTCAAAAAAACCCGCCATCTGGCGGGTTTTTTTATGCCTGGATCACACTGCTACTGCAGTGATCGGAAAATCGTCGCGGTGCTTGCAGGCGCTGGCGCGCTGCTTGGTGGTGGCCGCGTCGGTGATCGCCGGCAAACCGGCGCCTGCCGCGCAGCCTCCTGAGCGAACCTCAGTCTTCGCTGATGGTGATGCTCGGCATCGCCGGTGCAGCCGCTTCCTGCAGCACGATCCGCGCGCCCACCTGGCGAGCCAGCTCTTGATAAACCATGGCGATCTGGCTTTCCGGCTCGGCGATGGCCGTCGGCTTGCCGTTGTCTGCCTGTTCGCGAATCAGCATCGACAACGGCAACGAGGCCAGCAGGTCGACACCGTACTGCGCAGCCAGTTTCTCACCGCCGCCCTCACCGAACAGGTGCTCGGCGTGGCCGCAGTTCGAGCAAATGTGCACGGCCATGTTTTCCACCACACCCAATACCGGGATGTTCACCTTGCGGAACATTTCCACGCCTTTCCTGGCGTCCAGCAACGCCAGGTCCTGAGGTGTGGTGACGATCACTGAACCGGCCACCGGCACCTTCTGAGCCAGGGTCAGCTGGATGTCGCCCGTGCCGGGCGGCATGTCGATCACCAGGTAGTCAAGGTCGTCCCAGGCGGTCTGGGTCACCAGTTGCAACAGCGCGCCGGAGACCATCGGGCCACGCCAGACCATCGGTGTGTTGTCGTCGGTCAGGAACGCCATGGACATGACTTCCACACCATGGGCCTTGATCGGTACGAACCACTTCTGCTCGCGGATCTGCGGGCGCGTACCTTCGGCGATACCGAACATCACACCTTGGCTCGGGCCATAGATGTCGGCATCCAGAATGCCCACTCGGGCGCCTTCACGGGCCAGTGCCAGGGCCAGGTTGGCCGCGGTGGTCGACTTGCCTACCCCGCCCTTGCCGGACGCCACGGCGATGATGTTCTTGACATTGGCCATGGCCGGCACCTGGGCCTGGGCTTTGTGCGCAGCCACCACGCAGTCGATCGACACTTGGGCCGAGGTGACGCCGTCGAGGTTCTCAATCGCTGTCTGCAGCACCTGGGCCCAGCCATTCTTGAACAGGCCAGCGGCATACCCCAACTGCAACTGCACGCTGACCTGGCCGCCCTGGATGTCGATGGCCCGCACGCAGCCGGCGCTCACGGGGTCCAGGTTCAGATACGGGTCGGTGTACTGGCGAAGCACGCCTTCGACGGCGGCACGGGTGACGGCACTCATGGAGGCTCCCATTGGCAAACGAAAGTGAAACAGGCGCTTATCCTAACCCGTCAATCGTCAGTAGATGCGTCCTTAGGGTGAAATATATTTCCCAGCCCTTTATAGTTGCCGATCACCCTTGTTTTTACCCGAGCCAGATAAGTAGCCGAGCCAACATGTCCGAGCCACGCCAGATTCTCGTCACCAGCGCCCTGCCCTATGCCAATGGATCCATCCACCTTGGCCATATGCTCGAGTACATCCAGACGGACATGTGGGTTCGCTTCCAGAAACTGCGTGGCAACCAGTGCATCTATGTCTGCGCCGACGACGCCCACGGCTCGGCCATCATGTTGCGCGCCGAGAAGGAAGGCATCACGCCTGAGCAACTGATCGCCAACGTCCAGGCCGAACACAGCAGCGACTTCGCCGATTTCCTGGTGGACTTCGATAACTTCCACTCCACCCACTGCGAAGAAAACCGCGAGCTGTCCAGCATGATCTACACGCGCCTGCGTGATGCCGGACACATTGCCACCCGTTCGGTCACCCAGTACTTCGACCCAGAGAAGGGCATGTTCCTGGCTGACCGCTTCATCAAGGGCACCTGCCCCAAGTGCGCGGCCGAAGATCAGTACGGTGACAACTGCGAGAAGTGCGGTGCCACCTACGCGCCGACCGAGTTGAAGAACCCCAAGTCGGCCATCTCGGGGGCGACCCCGGTCTTGCGCGACTCGCAGCACTTCTTCTTCAAGCTCCCCGACTTCCAGGCCATGCTGCAGCAGTGGACCCGCAGCGGCACCTTGCAGGACGCAGTGGCCAACAAGCTCGCCGAATGGCTGGACGCCGGCCTGCAGGAGTGGGACATCTCTCGTGATGCGCCGTACTTCGGCTTCGAGATCCCAGGCGAGCCGGGCAAGTACTTCTATGTCTGGCTGGACGCGCCGATCGGCTACATGGCCAGCTTCAAGAACCTCTGCGCACGCCGTCCGGAGCTTGACTTCGACGCATTCTGGAAAGAAGACTCCAAGGCCGAGCTGTACCACTTCATCGGCAAGGACATCGTCAACTTCCACGCCCTGTTCTGGCCAGCGATGCTCGAAGGTTCGGGGTTCCGCAAGCCAACCGGCATCAACGTGCACGGCTACCTGACCGTCAACGGCGCGAAAATGTCCAAGTCGCGCGGCACCTTCATCAAGGCGCGCACCTATCTGGACCACCTGCAGCCCGAATACCTGCGCTACTACTATGCCTCCAAGCTGGGACGTGGCGTCGACGACCTGGACCTGAACCTCGAAGACTTCGTGCAGAAGGTCAACTCCGACCTGGTCGGCAAGGTGGTCAACATCGCCAGCCGTTGCGCAGGCTTCATTCACAAGGGCAATGACGGCGTGATGGTTGCCGGCGACGCCGCACCCGAGCTGACCGAAGCGTTCCTGGCGGCGGCGCCATCGATCGCCGAAGCCTACGAAGGTCGCGACTTTGGTCGGGCCATGCGCGAAATCATGGCACTGGCCGACCGCGCCAACGCCTGGATCGCCGACAAGGCGCCGTGGTCGCTGGCCAAGCAGGAAGGCAAGCAGGATGAAGTCCAGGCTATCTGCGCCCAGGGCATCAACCTGTTCCGTCAGTTGGTGATCTTCCTCAAACCGGTACTGCCGGTACTGGCCGCCGATGCCGAGGCGTTCCTCAACGTCGCCCCGCTGTCCTGGAATGACCACCTGTTGCGCCTGGAAAATCACAAGCTCAACCCATTCAAGGCGCTGATGAGCCGCATCGAACCTGCCAAGGTCGAAGCCATGGTCGCCGCCAGCAAGGAAGACCTGCTGGCCGCCGAAGCCAAGGCCCCTGCTGGCAACGGCGAACTGGCCAAGGACCCACTGTCGGCCGAAATCGAGTTCGACACCTTCGCCGCCGTCGACCTGCGCGTGGCGCTGATCGTCAAGGCCGAATCGGTTGAAGGCGCAGACAAGCTGCTGCGCCTGACACTGGACATCGGTGACGAACAACGCAACGTGTTCTCGGGCATCAAGTCGGCCTACCCTGACCCATCGAAGCTGGAAGGCCGCCTGACCATGATGGTTGCCAACCTCAAGCCGCGCAAAATGCGCTTCGGCGTTTCCGAAGGCATGGTCATGGCGGCAGGCCCTGGTGGTGAAGAAATCTACCTGCTCAGCCCCGACAGTGGTGCCAAGCCAGGCCAACGCATCAAGTAACGCCCCAGCCCCGGCTCAACCGCCGGGGCATTTGCATCCACGGCCGACATTTCCCGGCTATCGTCATCCCATGAACGACTACATGCTGGTTCTGGTCAGCGCTGCACTGATCAGCTTCCTGACCCTTCAACGCCAGCCCGCTTCGCGGCTGCACGTGCATGTGCTTGGCATGGCGTGCGCATTGGCGATCTTACTGGGAGTGACTGGCGGGCAATTGCTGGTGCGCGTACTGCTGGTGCCCTGGCAACTGCAGGATCTGCAACTGTTGCTGCTACTTCCATGGCTCGCGCTGGTGAGTTGGGCGGTGCAATGGGTACTGGCAAAGTTACGGCCAGACTGGCCTGTTACCGCGCTAACGGCGCTCATGCCAGCCGGGGCTCCACTGCTAGGCTTGTCGGTACAAGCGACGGCCGAAGGCCAGGGCGCACTGGTGGTCACCACCAGTGCGCTACTGACTGGCCTTGGCTTCTGGCTGGCACTGGCGCTGTTCAACGACCTGCGCCAGCGCACCGAACAGGCCGACATCCCGGTCAGCCTGCGGGGCTTGCCCATCGACTTGCTCGGCGCCGGGATCATGGCGATGGCGTTCTCCGGCCTGAACGGATTATTCACACAATGAGTCTGATACAACGCATCGACGCCCTGCTACCGCAAACCCAATGCGGTAAATGCGGCCACCCAGGCTGTCGGCCCTATGCCGAAGGTCTTGCCGCGGGCGAAGCGATCAATAAATGTCCGCCAGGCGGCAGCGAAACCATCCAGGCCCTGGCCTCCTTGCTGGACCTCCCGGTGATCGCGCCTGACCCACAGCGTGGCAGCGCGCCACCGCAGGTGGCGTTCATACGCGAAGCGGAGTGCATCGGCTGCACCAAGTGCATCCAGGCCTGTCCAGTCGATGCCATAGTCGGGGCGGCCAAGCTGATGCACACCGTGATCGCCGCCGAGTGCACCGGCTGCGACCTGTGCCTGGCCCCTTGCCCGGTCGACTGCATCGACATGCTCCCCGTACCGCCCGATGTCGTACCGGTAGTCGGTGGCTTGGCCCATACCCCCAGGCAATTGCAGGACCGCCAGCGGCGTCGCGATCAGGCGCGTCATCGCCATGAACAGCGCGCGATCCGCCTGCTGCGCGATGAAGCCCGCCGCGAAGCCCAGCGTGCGGCACGCCATACAGCCAAAGCCGCGAGCGCACCTGACAGCACACTAAGGGCGTCCGACCCGATCAAGGCGGCCATGGAACGGGTACAAGCCCAGCAAGCCTCCAACAATGATGCGGCACTCAAACAGGCCAAGATTGCCGCAGCCATGAGCCGGGCGCAGCTGAGCAAGGCCCGAACCGCGCTTGGCGCAACGCCCAGCGACGACCAGCTCGCTCAACTGCAAACGTTGCAAGCTGCCGCTGACCAGGCCCAGCAACACCTCGATGCGCTTCAGGCAGGCCCTGAAAATGGCAGCGCCTGAGCCGCGAATGCGCAACGCCATGGGGCTGGTGCTGCTGGCCTGCGTGCCTGGCCTGTTGGCACTGTTCTGGCTGCACGGCTGGGGCCTATTGTTGAGCTTGCTGTTGTGCTGCGGCGCAGCCCTGGCCTGTGAAGCATCGCTGCTGGCATTGCGCGGCCAGCCCGTCGCCGAAACGCTGGCCGATGGCAGTGCACTGGTGACCGCAGTGCTGCTGACTGCCGCCCTGCCGACCCACGCGCCCTGGTGGATTCCGGTGATCGCCGCCAGCGCCGCCATTGGTATTGGCAAGCAAGCCTTTGGGGGTGTGGGCCGCAATCTGTTCAACCCGGCCATGGTCGGCTACGCCTTGGTACTGCTGTGCTTCCCGCTGCACATGAACCATTGGCCGGGGCAGTCGCCCGGCCTTCTGGACAGCCTGCAACAGGTGTTGGCCAACGAGCCCATCGATGCCTGGGCACAACCGACCATCCTCGACGGCCTGCGCCACAACCGCAGCCTGACCATCGACGAACTGTTCGCCCAACATCCAGGTTTCGGCACCCTTGGCGGGCGCGGCATCGAGTGGGTCAACCTGACGTTCCTGCTCACAGGCCTCGTGCTCATGCAGCGCAAGGTGTTCGGCTGGCAGACGCCGACGGGGTTGCTCGCGGGGCTTGCGCTGTTCAGCTTACTGGGCTGGAACGGCTCGGGCTCGGACTCCCATGGCTCACCCTTGCTTCACCTGTTCTCCGGGTCGACCATGCTGGCGGCTTTCTTCATTGCCACCGAACCTGTCTCCGGCCCCAAGAGCGACTTGGCCAAGTTGCTGTTCGGGTTCGGTGCGGGCCTGTTGATCTACCTTATCCGCACGTGGGGCAGTTACCCTGATGGCACCGCCTTTGCCATCCTGCTGATGAACCTTGCCGTCCCCTGCCTTGAGCGTCTTGCCTTGCGACGCACGCAGGCCTCGCCGTGAACCGCCTCATCGCCTCGACAGCCTGGCTGATCGCCATTGGGGGACTGGCCGTGTCAGCCACACTGGCCTGGCACCACTGGACCCAACCCGCGATCACCCAAGCCGAGCAAGCATTGAAGGAACGTCAACTGCTCGCCATCCTGCCCGCAGGCAGCTATGACAACCGTCCGCTGGCCGCCGCGTTGCAGGTACCCGAAGCCGAGCAGCCGCACAGCCGTATCATCGCGGCCTACCGGGCGACGCTCGGCACGAGGTTGACGGCTATCATCTTGCTCAGCGAGACCCAAGGCTATTCCGGCGTCATCCAGCTGAGCATCGCCATCGCCCCCGACGGGCGCTTGATTGGCAGCCAGGTACTCGAACAACAGGAAAGCCCTGGACTGGGCGCGCGAATCATCGACCCGCAAGTGGATTGGCTGGCACAGTTTGCCAACCGGCAGTTGAAGGACCGCTGGGCGCTCAAGCGCGACCACGGAGATTTCGACCAGTTGGCGGGCGCCACGGTCACCTCGCGGGCAGTGATCGCAGCGTTGCAGGACGCCTTAAGTTACTTCGACAAGCATCGGCAAACGCTGCTCGAGGACGCTGTTCATGAATAACTATTTCTGGCTGGCTGCCAGCCTGCTCCCCGTGCTCGGGGCTACCCGCACGTTGACCCAAGGCGCCTGCATCGCGCTGTGTATGCTGGGCTTGACGCTCGCTCACCAGGCATTGCTGGCGCCTCTGCGCTGCCGGCTCAGCGCAGCGGCGTACCAGCTGGCAAGCCTGCTACTGATCGCTGCCCTTACCAGTTGCCTGCAGCTTGGCCTGCGTGCCTGGGCCTTGCCGATTGCCCAGTCGCTGGGCTTCTACCCGGTGCTGTTGTGCCTTGCGTGCATCGCGTGGGACAACTTGTTGCCAATGGAGGGGCGTTGGCGACAGTGGGTATGGCAACTGAGCGGTATGGTTATGATCTGCACACTCTTGGGCGCCACCCGCCAATGGCTGAGTGAAGGCCTGAACCTGCATCTGGCCAGCCTTGCCCCAGGCGCCCTGCTGATACTCGGCATGCTGTTGGCCTTGTACAATCGCCTTCGCCCAACCCTGCCCTTAACGCCGAAGGAAAGCGTCGCCCCATGAATGCCGCAAAACGCCTGGAAATCTTCCGCAGGCTGCACGAAGACAATCCGGACCCGAAGACCGAGCTGGCCTACACCACACCGTTCGAACTGCTGGTAGCCGTGACCCTCTCGGCTCAAGCCACCGACGTTGGCGTCAACAAGGCCACGGCGCGGCTATTTCCCGTGGCCAACACGCCAGAAGCCATCTATGCCCTGGGCGTTGAGGGGCTGAGCGAATACATCAAGACCATCGGGCTCTACAACAGCAAGGCCAAGAACGTCATCGAAGCCTGCCGCCTGTTGATCGAGCGCCACGGCAGCCAGGTCCCGGAAACGCGCGAGGCCCTGGAAGCCCTGCCGGGTGTGGGCCGCAAGACAGCCAACGTGGTCCTCAATACCGCCTTCCGGCAACCCACCATGGCGGTCGATACGCATATTTTCCGGGTCAGCAACCGCACCGGCATCGCGCCCGGCAAGACAGTGCTGGAAGTGGAAAAGAAACTGATCAAGTTCGTGCCCAAGGATTACCTGCTCGATGCCCACCACTGGCTCATTCTGCATGGGCGCTATGTGTGTCAGGCGCGCAAGCCGCGTTGCGGAAGCTGTCGGATCGAAGACCTTTGCGAGTACAAGCACAAGACTTCGGACGATTGAGTCGATAGCAAAAAACGGGGGCTGACGATTGAAAAAATCTTTTTTACCGGGCTCAGCTTTCTCGTTATAAGGACCGCCAATGGCCCTTTGGCTTGGAGCGACTCAATGAGCACCGATAAAGACGACGACCTGTCCATCGAAGATGAATTTGCTACCGCCGACGACGAAGCGGAACCTCAGGTAGAAACCGCGAAGACCAACCTGAGCAAACGCCGCACCATTGACAACCTGCTGGAAGAGCGACGCCTGCAAAAGCAGTTGGCCGATTTCGACTACGACCTGTAGTCCCCCGGAAGGCCTCCCTGGTGGAGGCCTTCCGCTTCATGGCACTCAGGTCAAGCCATGCCGTTGGGCAAGCTCGATCAGGTCAACCAACGACCGGGCATTGAGCTTGAGCAACAATCGAGTCTTGTAGGTACTGACCGTCTTGTTGCTGAGGAACATGCTTTCGGCAATCTCCTTGTTTGACTTGCCGCGTGTCAGTTGCTGCAGCACCATCATTTCCCGGGCGGATAAACGCTCGACCATTTCGCTCTCGGTCGCGCCGCCTCCCCTTCCTCGCGACGGGTGCAACGCTTGGTTCGGGAAATAACTGTAACCCGACAGCACGGCCTTGATCGCACTGAGCAACTCGGTGAGCTCCTGCTGTTTGCACACGTACCCCGAAGCCCCCGCCTGCATGCAACGCATCGAGAAGTGGCCTGGTGCCTGTGAGGTCAGCACCAGAACTCGGCTTCCCGGACTGGCCGAGGCCATGCGGGCGATCACCTCGAGCCCATCGAGTTTCGGGATACCGATATCCAGCACCACGATGTCCGGTAGGTGTTCTCGCGTCAGTTGCAAGGCGGCCACGCCGTTATCGGTTTCGGCGACCACATCGTAGCCGTGCCGCTCCATCAGCATGCGTACGGCCAAACGTATGACCGGATGGTCATCCACGATAAGCACTTTATTCATGCGAAATCCATTCATTATTTTCGTTGACGCGCCAAGATAACCGAGCAGAACAACTCTTGCGTTACGATTTTCCGCTCGAATACGCGAATAGATGGAACTTACAGCAATTGGAGAAATTTCCTACAAGTTGGTTGTACTTTCACTCAACTTCTTCGTATCACAAATTACCTGCGCTGCTTCGGAATTGAACAGTTGAAACTATCCGCACGACTTGAGTGAAACTTCGCTGCGCGGATGCAAGCGAAACTTATCGTCGTCAGGTTGAACGGCAGGTGGCTTCAAGCGTGGAAAGCCCCACTCTTTAGTTGATTGACTTAGTGCGGTATTGAGAAGAAAACAGCAGGAGACCACCCTCATGCCCAACGCTCAACCTGTCGCGCCGCTGACCATAATCGCTGTCTTCGCGGGCATCATCGAAGCCTCCGCGCTGGCCACCCTGCCCTTCCTCAGCGAGGACAGTCAAACCCTGTACACCTGGTTCCTCGTCGCCTTTCCGTTCTTCCTCACCGCGTTGTTCTTTCTCACGTTGAACTTCAACTACAAGTCCTTCTACGTGCCCGACACCGCCCTTGGCGAAACAGCCACTCATGCGATGAGCCCACTGAGCCCGAGCCAGGTTTTCACGCCCACTCCAGTAACAGTGATGTTCCATGGACCCCATGCGCAGTCGACGCTACGCCAGCAAGTGCTCGAAGCGCTGGAGTATCCCAACGACACCGAGCGCAGCTGGTTGTTTCTGGACCTGGAAAAACATCAGTCCATCAACCTGACTCTAGGACCACTTCCTAAGCACACGGCGGCACTTGCGCCTTGAAGTGCTGCGGCGCGATTAACGCAAAAAAAAACCCCGGCCGAAGCCGAGGTTTTGGTGCAGCTCAAGGCAGCAGTTAAAGCATCGAACGGCCTTTGTTGGCAGCAATGCGCATGCGCAGCGCATTGAGCTTGATGAAGCCCGCAGCATCGGCCTGGTTGTAGGCGCCGCCATCTTCCTCGAAGGTCGCGATGTTGGCATCGAACAGCGAGTCATCCGACTTGCGGCCGACAACGATGACGTTGCCCTTGTACAGTTTCAGGCGTACGACGCCGTTCACGTTGACCTGGGAAGCGTCGATCATCTGCTGCAGCATCAGACGCTCCGGGCTCCACCAGTAGCCGGTGTAGATCAGGCTGGCATACTTCGGCATCAGCTCGTCTTTGAGGTGGGCAACTTCGCGGTCCAGGGTGATCGACTCGATGGCGCGGTGAGCCTTGAGCATGATGGTGCCGCCCGGGGTCTCGTAGCAGCCACGGGACTTCATGCCGACGTAACGGTTCTCGACGATGTCCAGACGGCCGATACCGTTGGCGCCGCCGATGCGGTTCAGGTCTGCCAGGACGGTGGCCGGGGACTTCTCGACGCCGTCGATGGCGACGATGTCACCGTTGCGGTAGGTCAGCTCGATGTAGGTCGGGGTGTCGGGGGCTTTCTCCGGAGAGACGCTCCAACGCCACATGTCTTCTTCGTGCTCGGTCCAGGTATCTTCCAGTACGCCGCCTTCATAGGAGATGTGCAGCAGGTTGGCATCCATCGAGTACGGCGATTTCTTCTTGCCGTGACGCTCGATCGGAATACCGTGCTTCTCGGCGTAGTCCATCAGTTTTTCGCGGGACAGCAGGTCCCATTCGCGCCACGGGGCGATGACCTTGACGCCCGGCTTGAGTGCGTAAGCACCCAGCTCGAAACGAACCTGGTCGTTACCCTTGCCGGTCGCGCCATGGGAAATGGCATCGGCGCCAGTTTCGTTGGCGATTTCGATCAAACGCTTGGCGATCAGCGGACGGGCGATGGAAGTACCCAGCAGGTACTCGCCTTCATAGACGGTGTTGGCGCGGAACATCGGGAAGACGAAATCACGCACGAACTCTTCGCGCAGATCGTCGATGTAGATCTCTTTAACGCCCATTGCCTGGGCCTTGGCACGAGCCGGCTCGACCTCTTCGCCCTGACCGAGGTCAGCGGTGAAGGTCACCACTTCGCAGTTGTAGGTGTCCTGCAGCCACTTGAGAATCACCGAAGTATCAAGGCCGCCGGAATACGCCAGTACGACCTTTTTTACGTCCGCCATGCCATCACTCCACGGGGTTGTACGGAAAGCCACCGATTCTAACGGTGTTGTGGCCAAATTTACAGTGGGGCGACAGCTTGTGATGACAAAGCGACAGGAACTGTCGATAGCGCGACTCCCTGTCGCGGGGAATCAGGATTTTGCCGCGGGTGCCCGGGCGGCCGGGGCCGGTGCTGTGGCGGCCGGTGCCGCGGCAGGTTGCGCGGCCGGCTGCTCGACGGGCGCCTCCACAGGCTTCTCGACTGCCGCGACGCGGTCCAGTTCGATATTGACCCGGCGGTTGCGCGCACGGTTGGCAGGGGTGTTGTTTTTCACCAGCGGGTAGCGTTCGCCGTGGAAGCGCACGACGATCTGCTCCTCCGGTATACCGTTGGCCTTGAGGTAGTCGGCCACGGCCAGCGCCCGGCGGCGCGAGCTGTCACGATTGGTCAGGCGGTTGCCGCTGTTGTCGGAGTGGCCGTTGAGCTCGATATGGTTGACCGTCGGATCGGCCTTCAGATACTCGAGAATCACATCCAGACGTGCCTTGGCCGAGGCATCCAGCTCGATGCCACCCCCTGGGAAACCCACCTGGGTCTGGCGGACCTGATCGAAGTTCATTGCCAACAGCTTGCCCGCACACGCCTGGTAGTCGCCGTAGGCTTTGGCAAAGCTCACCGGCAGCACACGCACCTCCATGGCTCGCCCGCCCTCGCCCGTGTATGCGCGCACCACCGTGCTACGTCCGTCGAGCAGACCGTTGATCAAGCGGCTGGCTTGGCCCTGGGAAGAACTGAACAGCACGCCGGTGCGCGCCATACGGACCGCCCCCAGGTTGATGTCGGCCCGTCCAGGCTGCCATGGCGCCGCCGCTGCCAGCAGCGTCGCGGAACCTGCGCCCAGGGCATTGGTGTCCGAACGCAACCTGAAGACCGGTTGCTCGCCAGCCCGGCGCACGAACTCACCGCTGCCAAAACCGTCGATCGGCTGGACAAGACGGCATTCGAACTGATCACCCTCGACTTTCCAGGCGATGTTCTCCATGCGGGTCTGGAAGGTCAGCGCACCAGCCGGCAGGCTGGCGAACAGGGTCAACAGGGCTAGGTAACGCTGGCGCACGGGCGGCTCCACTATTTCTGACGGCTTACCTTGAGGCTATCGGGCGCCGACCGGAAAACTTGATAGCCGTGCTCGTCCCTGGGTTTTCCGGTAGCATTGGGGCTTGAGTTCGACCCGCCTGGAATCCCCAATGTCCGATCGCCTGACCCTCCTGCGCCCCGACGACTGGCACATCCATCTGCGCGATGGTGCCGTCCTGCCCCATACCGTTGGCGACGTGGCGCGCACTTTCGCCCGCGCTATCATCATGCCCAACCTGGTTCCGCCGGTACGCAACGCCGTCGAGGCGGGCGCCTACCGTGAGCGCATCCTGGCCGCACGTCCGGCCGGCAGCCGCTTCGAGCCACTGATGGTGCTGTACCTCACCGACCGCACCAGCCCCGAGGACATCCGCGCGGCCAAGGCCAGCGGCTTCGTTTACGCCGCCAAGCTATACCCCGCTGGCGCGACCACCAACTCCGATTCCGGCGTGACCAGCATCGACAACATCTTCCCCGCCATCGAGGCGCTGGCAGAAGTTGGCATGCCTCTGCTGGTACACGGTGAGGTGACCCGTAGCGAGATCGATGTATTCGACCGCGAGAAGCGCTTCATCGACGAGCACATGCGCCGCGTCGTCGAACGTTTCCCGACCCTGAAGGTGGTGTTCGAACACATCACCACCAGCGATGCCGCGCAGTTCGTCACCGAGGCTCCGGCCAACGTCGGCGCCACCATCACCGCGCAGCACCTGCTGTACAACCGTAACCACATGCTGGTCGGCGGTATTCGCCCGCACTTCTACTGCCTGCCGATCCTCAAGCGCAACACCCACCAGGTCGCCTTGCTGGACGCCGCCACCAGCGGCAATCCGAAGTTCTTCCTCGGCACCGACTCGGCACCTCATGCCAAGCATGCCAAGGAAGCTGCCTGCGGCTGCGCCGGTTGCTACACCGCCTATGCGGCCATCGAGATGTACGCCGAGGCTTTCGAGCAGCGTAACGCGCTCGACAAGCTGGAAGGCTTCGCCAGCCTGCATGGCCCGGCCTTCTATGGGCTGCCAGCGAATACCGACACCATTACCCTGGTCCGTGAGGAATGGACCGCCCCGGACAGCCTGCCTTTTGGCGAGCAGACCGTGGTTCCGCTGCGCGCCGGTGAAAAGCTGCGCTGGCGCCTGCTGGAGGACAACGCGTGAGCGAAGACCTCTACGAAGACGACCAGGACGGTCAGGTCAGCGGCGGCCCACGTCATCCGATGGCCGAACGCTTCCGTGGCTACCTGCCCGTGGTGGTGGATGTCGAGACCGGTGGCTTCAACAGCGCCACCGACGCGTTGCTGGAAATCGCCGCTGTCACCATCGGCATGGACGAGAAAGGCTTCCTCTTCCCCGAGCACACCTATTTTCACCGCGTGGAGCCCTTTGAAGGCGCCAACATCGAGCCGGCGGCCCTGGAGTTCACTGGCATCAAGCTGGACCACCCGCTGCGCATGGCGGTCAGCGAGGACAGCGCGCTGACGGACATTTTCCGAGGCGTGCGCAAGGCGCTCAAGGCTAACGGCTGCAAACGGGCGATCCTGGTCGGGCACAACAGCAGCTTCGACCTGGGCTTCCTCAACGCTGCCGTGGCGCGCAACGACATCAAGCGCAATCCATTCCACCCGTTCTCCAGCTTCGACACGGCCACCCTGGCGGGCCTGGCCTATGGTCAGACCGTGCTGGCACGTGCCTGCCAGAGCGCTGACATCGACTTCGACGGCCGTGAAGCGCACTCGGCGCGTTACGACACCGAGAAGACGGCCGAGCTGTTCTGCGGCATCGTCAACCGCTGGAAGGAAATGGGCGGCTGGCGGGATTTCAACGATTGAGTCGAATGCCAGGGTCGTTTCCACACCCAGTGTGGGAGCGACCTTGTGTCGCGAGCGCACGGCACTCCCGAAAAGTGCAGCAAAAAAAACCGGCCACTTAGGCCGGTTTTTTCATGCACGCGGCAATTACAGCTTGCCAGCGTTCTCGCTCAGGTAGGCAGCAACGCCTTCCGGCGAAGCGGTCATGCCCTGGTCGCCTTTTTTCCAGTTGGCAGGGCAGACTTCGCCGTGCTCTTCGTGGAATTGCAGAGCGTCGACCAGACGCAGCAGTTCGTCCATGTTGCGGCCCAGTGGCAGGTCGTTGACGATCTGCGAACGAACCACACCGTTGGTGTCGATCAGGAAGGCGCCACGGAAGGCCACGCCGCCTTCGGACTCGACGTCGTAGGCTTTGCAGATTTCGTGGGTGATGTCAGCGGCCAGGGTGTACTTGACTTGACCGATACCGCCGCTGTTCACCGGGGTGTTACGCCAGGCGTTGTGGGTGAAGTGCGAGTCGATCGACACGCCGATCACTTCAACGTTACGTGCCTGGAAGTCAGGAATGCGGTTGTCCAGGGCGATCAGCTCGGACGGGCAGACGAAGGTGAAGTCCAGCGGGTAGAAGAACACCAGGCCGTACTTGCCCTTGATGGCCGAAGCCAGGTTGAAGCTGTCGACGATCTCGCCGTTGCCCAGTACGGCGGGGACGGTGAAGTCGGGGGCTTTTTTACCAACGAGTACGCTCATTGCTATCTCCTGATGAGGGTGAAGAATCGTTTGCCGGTGCAAGGCTGGCTTGCCCGACATCCAACAAAGGCCGTCCATCATACACGGCTTGCGGTGACAGTCCGAATCCAACCGCCGGTCGCTCAAGCGCGCACCTTTCCGAAAGTCCTTTGACAAGCATTCTCATTAACATTAAGCTCCCTCCCATCGACCCAACCAGCGATGGTCAGCCTCTATGTATGTGTGTCTTTGTGTCGGCGTTACCGACGGACAGATCCGCGATGCGATCTATGAAGGATGCTGCAGCTACAAGGAAGTGCGAACCGCGACCAACGTCGCCAGCCAATGTGGCAAATGCGCTTGCCTCGCCAAACAGGTCGTCCGTGAGACCCTGACCGAAATCCAGGCAAGCCAACACGCCGCCCTGCCCTACCCCGTTGAATTTACCGCTGCCTGATTTGCCCGAATTCGAAGAACCGGACCTTGCGTCCGGTTTTTTTATGCCCGCAATTCAATAAGTTAGCGCTCTAACGCGGTTCACAAACATTCTTATTCCTATTAATTTTTATTTATTATTCAATAACTTAGGTTTGACAGCCCCCGGCATCAGGCTCAAACTTCGCAGTATTGGCACACTTCTAAAGGGCAGGAACCCGACATGAAAGGCGACGTAAGCGTCATCCAGCATCTCAACAAGATCCTCGGAAACGAGCTGGTCGCAATCAACCAGTACTTCCTGCACGCGCGCATGTACGAAGATTGGGGTCTGAACAAGCTCGGCAAGCACGAGTACAAAGAATCCATCGACGAGATGAAGCATGCAGACAAGCTGATCAAGCGGATTCTCTTCCTCGAAGGCATCCCCAACGTCCAGGACCTCGGCAAGCTGCTGATCGGCGAACACACCAAGGAAATGCTCGAGTGCGACCTGAAGATCGAGCAGAAAGGTCTTATCGACCTGAAGGCAGCCATCGCTCATTGCGAAACGGCCGGCGACTTCGGTTCGCGCGATCTGCTTGAAGACATCCTCGAAGCCGAGGAAGAACACATCGACTGGCTGGAAACTCAGCTGGGCCTGATCGACAAGATCGGCATCGAGAACTACCTGCAATCGCAGATGGGCGAAGAATAAATTTCTACCCCCATAAAAAAACCCGCATCAAGCGGGTTTTTTTATGCCTGGGAGCAATCAGGCTTCGGAAGCCTTGGCCTTGGCAGCCGCGTCCTTGATCAGGGTCTGCAGCTCACCCTTTTCGAACATTTCCAGCATGATGTCGCTACCGCCGACCAGCTCGCCGGCCACCCACAGTTGCGGGAAGGTTGGCCAGTTGGCGTATTTAGGCAGGTTGGCGCGGATTTCCGGGTTCTGCAGGATGTCGACGTAGGCGAACTTCTCGCCGCAACCCATCACAGCCTGCGAGGCACGCGCGGAGAAGCCACACTGCGGGGCATTCGGCGAGCCTTTCATGTAAAGCAGAATGGTGTTGTTGGCAATCTGCTCTTTGATCGTTTCGATGATATCCATGTAGCACCTCGGCTGAACTTTCCGACACGGTCGTCGGCACGGTGACGCATTGTAACGGAAAGCCGAGCGACGTGCTCGGCCTTACCATTGCTCAAGCGGCCTCCACTTGTACCGGCACGCCATTGAGAGCTGCGTTACCCGAAACCTGATCGCGCAAATGCTCGTCGGTCAGGTCGTTGGCGCTGACCCCGGGTTGTCCATGGGCGATCTGCAGTTGCACGCCCTGGCGGCCATGGCCATAGCCATGGGGCAGGCTGACGACGCCTGGCATCATGTCCTCGCAGGCCAGTACTTCGACTTCGAGCGTGCCGGTGCGCGATCGGATACGCACACGCTGCCCACTCTCCAACTGCCGCTGCTGCAGGTCCTCTGGGTGCATCAGCAAATGATGGCGTGGCTTGCCTTTGACCAGGCGCTGGTAATTGTGCATCCACGAGTTGTTGCTGCGGACATGGCGCCGCCCGATCAGCAGCAGCTCCCCCGCCGGTGGCGGCGCTTGCAAGGCAAGCCGGTGCAAATCGTCCAGCAACACCTGGGGCGCCGCCTCGACGGCCTGGCTCTCGGTGCGCAGGCGCGTCCCAAGGTTGGCCCGCAGCGGCCCCAGGTCCAGGCCATGGGGGTACTCCAAAAGCGCGTCCAAAGAAAGCCCCCAGGACGACGCCTCGCCATAGCGCCCTTTGCGCAGCGCCATGTCGATCATCTGCGCCGGGGCAAGGGTCGGCTTGAGCTCCAGGCCTGCGCGTTCGGCGAAGGCGCGAGCCAGGCCGACAAAAATCTCCCAGTCATGCAGCGCCCCCTCTGGCTTGGGCAGGATCGCCCGGTTGAAGCGGGTGACGTTGCGCACTGCCAGTAGGTTGAAGGTGGTGTCGTAGTGATCATTTTCCAGCGCCGAGGTCGATGGCAGGATCAGATCGGCATGGCGGGTGGTCTCGTTGATGTAAAGGTCGATGCTAAGCATGAACTCGAGCCTGTCCAGCGCCGAATCCAGCTGTCGGCCATTGGGCGTGGACAGCACCGGGTTGCCAGCTACGGTTATCAACGCCCGGATCTGTCCCTCCCCAGGCGTGAGCATTTCCTCGGCCAACGCCGCCACCGGCAACTCTCCGCCATACTCAGGCAGGCCCGATACGCGACTCTGCCATGCATTGAAGTGACCGCCCGAGGTGCTGGCCACCAGATCGACCGCAGGCTCGGTACACAACGCCCCTCCGACACGGTCGAGGTTGCCGGTGACCAGGTTGATCAATTGCACCAGCCAATGGCAGAGACTGCCGAAGGCCTGGGTCGATACGCCCATGCGGCCATAGCACACGGCCGTGTCCGCAGCGGCGAAATCACGCGCCAGTTGGCGGATGTCAGTGGCAGGGATGCCACAGACGGCGCTCATCTTCTCGGCGGTGAAGGGTGATATCGCTTCAATGACCTGTTCCAAACCATTGACCGGCAGATGCGAGCCCCGGGCCAACCCTTCATCGAACAAAGTGTTGAGCAAGCCGCACAACAACGCGGCGTCGCCACCGGGGCGCACGAACAGATGACGATCCGCCATGGCGGCCGTCTCGCTACGCCGAGGGTCGACCACCACCAGCCTTCCCCCCCTGGCGCGCAGCGTCTTCAGACGTTTTTCCACATCCGGCACGGTCATGATGCTGCCGTTCGATGCCAACGGGTTGCCACCCAGGATCAGCATGAAGTCTGTGTGGTCGATGTCCGGGATCGGCAGGAGCAAGCCGTGGCCGTACATCAAGTGGCTGGTGAGGTGCTGTGGAAGCTGGTCCACCGAGGTGGCGGAATAGCGGTTGCGGGTCTTGAGCAAGCCCAGGAAGTAGTTGCTGTGGGTCATCAACCCATAGTTGTGCACGCTGGGGTTGCCTTGGTAGACCGCCACGGCGTTACGACCATGGGCCTGCTGCACCGACCAGAGCTTGTCCGCGGCAAGGGCGAAGGCCTCCTGCCAACTGATCGGCTGCCAACGGTCGCCGATGCGCCGATGAGGCACGCGCAACCGGTCGGGGTCGTCCTGGATGTCCTGCAGCGCCACCGCCTTGGGGCAGATATGACCCCGGCTGAATGGGTCTTGGGCGTCGCCCTTGATCGAACTGATTCGCGCCCGCCCGTCGGCCTCATGGCTAATTTCGATGCTCAGGCCGCAAATGGCCTCGCACAGGTGACAGGCACGGTGATGCAGGGTCTTGGTCATGGCCGCCTCTGCCTTGTAGTTGTCCAGGCACGACTATGCGCCCAGCCCGAGCCGGCGGCCAGCGCGCTTCGTCCCATGAATCCCCCGACATCAAGCGCACGATTCGCGACATCCATTTGCCAAATTGCCAGCAAGCCGTGTACAACCTGTGTAGCAAATAAAAAACAGCACAGGCTCAGCGGGTTACGACACCCTTTGCAACAGAGCTGCTGTTCTCCCTCTTGGTTTCAGGCGACATTTAATTATAGTATTGCGCCTTTCCCTATTTCGTCCGCCCCGTGCGGCTTACGCCGCAGGTCACTCCCGTTGTCAAAAAAACCATACGGTCGACCTGCATACCGTTGCAGATAAGGTAGTCAATCATGAGCGCTAGGCACTTTCTCTCCCTGATGGATTTCACAGCTGACGAATTGCTCGGCGTGATCCGTCGAGGCATCGAGCTGAAGGACCTGCGTAACCGAGGCGTGCTGTTCGAACCGCTGAAAAACCGCGTGCTGGGGATGATCTTCGAGAAGTCCTCGACCCGTACCCGCCTGTCGTTCGAAGCCGGCATGATCCAGCTTGGCGGCCAGGCCATCTTCCTGTCGCCGCGTGATACCCAGCTGGGCCGTGGCGAACCGATCGCCGACAGCGCCATCGTCATGTCGCGCATGCTCGATGCGGTGATGATCCGTACCCATGCCCACAGCACCCTCACCGAGTTCGCCGCCAACTCCCGTGTTCCGGTGATCAACGGTCTGTCAGATGAATCGCACCCGTGCCAGCTGCTGGCCGACATGCAAACTTTCCTTGAGCACCGTGGCGCGATCCAGGGTAAGACCGTGGCCTGGGTCGGCGATGGTTTCAACATGTGCAACTCCTACATCGAGGCTGCAGTGCAGTTCGATTTCCAACTGCGTATCGCCTGCCCGGAAGGCTACGAGCCCGAGCAGCGTTTCCTCGACCTGGGCGGCGACCGCATACAGATCGTCCGCGATCCGAAGGAAGCGGTGCGTGGCGCGCACCTGGTGACCACCGATGTCTGGACTTCCATGGGGCAGGAGGAGGAAACTGCACGGCGCCTGGCGCATTTCGCGCCTTACCAGGTCACCCGCGAACTGCTCGACCTGGCGGCACCCGATGTCCTCTTCATGCACTGCCTGCCTGCCCACCGTGGCGAGGAAATCAGCCAGGACCTGCTCGACGACCCTCGTTCGGTCGCCTGGGACGAAGCTGAAAACCGGCTGCATGCACAGAAGGCGCTTCTCGAATTCCTTGTAGAACCGGCTTACCACCACGCATGAGTCAACCCCTACTGCTCAACCTGCGCGACCTCGCCTGCGGCTATGGCGAGCAGCGCATCGTTCAGAACCTCAACCTGCACCTGAACGCAGGCGACATCGGTTGCCTGCTGGGTTCATCCGGTTGCGGCAAGACCACCACCTTGCGCGCCATCGCCGGCTTCGAGCCGGTCCATGAAGGCGAGATCCAGTTGGCTGGCGAGGTCATATCCCGTGCTGGGTTCACCCTGGCACCCGAGAAACGCCGCATTGGCATGGTGTTCCAGGACTACGCCCTGTTCCCACACCTGACCGTGGCGCAGAACATCGCTTTCGGCATTGCCAAGCACCCGCGCCAGGGCGACGTGATCGAGGAGATGCTCGATCTGGTCAAGCTGGGCGGCCTGGGCGGTCGTTACCCCCATGAGCTGTCCGGTGGCCAGCAACAGCGTGTAGCCTTGGCGCGCGCCCTGGCACCCGAGCCTCAGCTATTGCTGCTCGACGAACCTTTCTCCAACCTCGACGTGGAATTGCGTCGCCGGTTGAGCCACGAGGTCCGTGACATTCTCAAGAGCCGTGGTACCAGCGCCATTCTGGTCACCCACGACCAGGAAGAAGCCTTTGCCGTCAGTGACCACGTAGGCGTGTTCAAGGAAGGCCGCCTGGAGCAGTGGGATACACCGTACAACCTTTACCACGAACCGCAGACCCCGTTCGTGGCCAGCTTCATTGGCCAGGGCTATTTCATCCGTGGCCAGATGAGTAGCCATGAGTCGGTCAACACCGAATTGGGCGAGCTGCGTGGCAATCGGGCCTACACCATGGCCGTAGGCAGCTCGGTAGACGTGCTGCTGCGTCCTGACGATATCGTGCCGGACCCGGACAGCGAGCTGCGCGCCAATATCGTCGGCAAGAGTTTCCTGGGCGCTTCGACCCTGTACCGTCTGCAACTGCCCACGGGCAGCCAGCTCGAGGCGATCTTCCCCAGCCATATCGATCATCAGGTCGGTCAGGATGTCGGCATTGCCGTGAAGGCAGACCACCTGGTGCTCTTCGCGGTACCTGGTAGCGTGGCGGCGCAGCTGCTGCGTCAGGAAAACGGGGTTCGCCGGTACAGTTCCGCAACCTGATTTCACAGCCTGGAAGGGCCGCCTTGCGGCCCATCACCTGCGATCCTCCGGCACGCCCGAGCGGACCACGCCGCCCGCCAGGGAACCAGCCCAGCTTCAGCCTCGACCAATCCCAGCGAACTTGCCCTGGGTATGCTCGGCCAACACTGCCGCCGCCAACTCCACCTCGAGCCCCCGCCGCCCGGCGCTGACATGAATGCTTGGGAACTGCTGCGCGGATTCGTCGATGAATGTGCGCAACCGCTTCTTCTGCCCGAGAGGGCTGATACCGCCGACCAGGTAGCCGGTAGCGCGCTGGGCCACCGCCGGGTCGGCCATCTCGCACTTCTTCACCCCCGCCGCTTGGGCCAGGGCCTTCAAGTCCAGGGTACCGACCACCGGCACCACGGCCACCAGCAATTCCCCCTTCTCACTGCTGGCCAATAGGGTCTTGAACACCTGCTGCGGGTCGAGCCCCAGCTTCTCGGCGGCTTCAAGCCCGTAAGAGGCTGATTTGGGGTCATGTTCATAACTGTGCACACGATGTTCGGCACGCACTTTTTTAAGCAAGTCGAGGGCGGGGGTCATGCAGCACTCCGGTCTGGGACAGGTCGGCGGCTACTTTAGGATAAATCCCACAAGCCAGCCAGCGCAGAGCGGACGCGCCTCTCTAGCATGCGGAGTCACGCCTGTAATAGTCGGCCAATTCGTGACTGACAGTTCACTTTCGACCTTTGACATCAGCGTTTCTTGTCTATATTTTTTCGTTTGTGAATAAATGGTGCACTTATAAGGTGCATTTTCCTGTACCCGCCCGTCGTCAATGGGGATAGACGCCGGGCTTTGCTGTCGAGCGCCAAGCGCCTCACAACAAAAAAAACGAGGTCATACATGACGACTGCTCTTCGCGAACCCACACTGTCCAGCCAATGCCTGGCCGAATTCCTCGGAACGGCGCTACTCATCTTCTTCGGCACTGGCTGCGTTGCAGCCCTGAAAGTCGCGGGCGCCAGCTTCGGGCTCTGGGAAATCAGCATCATCTGGGGCGTCGGCGTGAGCATGGCGATCTACCTCACCGCCGGTATTTCCGGTGCGCACCTGAACCCGGCCGTGAGCATCGCCCTCACCCTGTTCGCCGCCTTCGACAAACGCAAGTTGCCGTTCTACATGCTCGCCCAGGTGTGCGGCGCGTTCTGTGGTGCGGCGCTGGTGTATACCCTCTACAGCAACCTGTTCTTCGATTTCGAACAGGCTCACGCAATGTTGCGTGGCAGCCAGGCCAGTCTTGAACTGGCGTCGGTGTTCTCGACCTACCCGCATCCTTCGCTGTCCATCGGCCAGGCCTTTCTGGTCGAAGTAGTGATCACCGCCATCCTGATGGCCGTGATCATGGCCCTGACCGACGACAACAACGGCCTGCCCCGTGGCGCCATGGCCCCACTGCTGATCGGCCTGCTGATTGCCGTGATCGGCAGTGCCATGGGCCCACTGACTGGTTTCGCGATGAACCCAGCCCGTGATTTCGGGCCCAAGCTGATGACCTTCCTGGCCGGCTGGGGCGAAATCGCCTTCACTGGCGGACGTGACATCCCTTATTTCCTGGTTCCGGTATTCGCCCCGATCTTCGGTGCTTGCCTGGGCGCTGCGCTGTACCGTGGCCTGATCGCCCGCAACCTGCCAGCGGCGCAAACCGTGACCTCGGAGACAAACGACAATCCCCAGGGCGATACTCAAGTCAACTGATACCGGCGCCGCGCGATTTCGCCCGCCCGAGCCCTGACCTAACCCATTTGCAAGGCCTACGACCATGACAGACACCCAGGATAAGAACTACATCATCGCCCTGGACCAGGGCACTACCAGTTCGCGGGCTATCATTTTCGACCGCGACGCCAACGTGGTCGGCACCTCACAGCGAGAGTTCGCCCAACACTACCCGCAAGCCGGGTGGGTCGAGCACGACCCCATGGAAATCTTCGCCACCCAGAGCGCGACCATGGTCGAGGCACTGGCGCAGGCTGGAATCAGCCATGCCCAGGTCGCCGCACTGGGCATCACCAACCAGCGTGAAACCACGGTGGTCTGGGACAAGGAAACCGGTCGCCCGGTTTACAACGCCATCGTCTGGCAGTGCCGCCGCAGCACTGAAATCTGTGCCCAGCTCAAGCGTGATGGCCATGAAACGTACATTCGCGACACCACAGGCCTGGTGACCGACCCGTACTTCTCCGGCACTAAACTGAAGTGGATTCTGGACAATGTCGAAGGCGTCCGCGAACGGGCCGAGCGTGGCGAACTGTTGTTCGGTACCGTCGACACCTGGCTGATCTGGAAATTCTCCGGTGGCAAGGTGCACGTCACCGACTACACCAACGCCTCGCGCACCCTGATGTTCAACATCCACACGCTGCAGTGGGACGACAAACTGCTGGATATTCTAGGCATCCCGCGCCAAATGCTGCCTGAGGTACGTCCTTCTTCGGAGGTCTACGGCCAGACCAAGAGCGGTATCGCCATCGCCGGTATCGCCGGTGACCAGCAATCGGCGCTGTTCGGCCAGATGTGCGTGGAGCCGGGCCAAGCGAAGAATACCTATGGCACCGGTTGCTTCCTGCTGATGAACACTGGCAGCCAGGCCGTCAAGTCGTCCCATGGCCTGCTGACCACCATCGCCTGTGGGCCGAAAGGTGAAGTGGCCTACGCGCTGGAGGGCGCCGTGTTCAATGGCGGCTCCACCGTGCAGTGGCTGCGTGACGAGTTGAAGATCGTCAACGATGCGCTGGATACCGAGTACTTCGCCAGCAAGGTCAAGGACAGCAACGGCGTTTACCTGGTACCCGCATTCACAGGCCTGGGCGCCCCGTACTGGGACCCTTACGCCCGCGGCGCGCTGTTCGGTCTGACCCGTGGCGTGAAAGTCGACCACATCATTCGTGCCGCACTCGAGTCGATCGCGTACCAGACCCGCGATGTGCTCGACGCCATGCAGCAGGATTGCGGCCAGCGCCTTTCCGAACTGCGCGTGGACGGCGGTGCAGTGGCCAACAACTTCCTGATGCAGTTCCAGGCAGACATCCTCGGCACCTGCGTCGAACGTCCGAAAATGCGCGAAACCACCGCGCTCGGCGCTGCCTACCTAGCAGGGCTGGCATGTGGTTTCTGGAGTGGCCTGGACGAGTTGCGCGACAAGGCCATCATCGAGCGCGAGTTCAGCCCTCAGCTTGACGAGACGCAGAAAGAGACGCTGTACGCAGGGTGGAAAAAAGCGGTCGAGCGCACCCGTGACTGGGAAGACCACGACGCCTGATCGCAGCAGAGAACGCTGCAGGGCAGCCATCGCCGGCAAGCCGACGCCTACAGAAAACGCACGCACGCCTGTAGACGTCGGCTTACCGTCGATGAGCCGTAACGTGCAGCCACTGGCCGTCATCCCCTTCCTACGGCATCATTGCAGAATTTGTCCGGCAGCCCATAAGGACCGCCCATGAATCTGCCCCCTCGCCAACAACAAATTCTCGAGCTGGTACGCGAACGTGGCTATGTCAGCATCGAGGAAATGGCGCAGTTGTACGTCGTGACCCCGCAAACCATCCGTCGCGACATCAACCAGCTCGCCGAGCTCAACCTGCTGCGCCGCTATCACGGTGGAGCGGCCTACGATTCGAGCGTCGAGAACACCGCCTACGCCATGCGCGCCGACCAGATGCGCGACGAGAAGCAACGCATCGCCGAAGCTGTGGCGCGGCAGATTCCCGACCATGCGTCCTTGTTCATCAACATCGGCACCACGACCGAATCCATCGCCCGGGCACTGCTGAACCACAATCACCTGAAGGTGATCACCAACAACCTGCATGTGGCGGCAATCCTGGCTGCCAAGGACGATTTCGAGGTGCTGGTCGCCGGCGGTACGGTGCGTCGCGATGGCGGTGTGGTGGGCCAGGCCAGCGTCGATTTCATCAACCAGTTCAAGGTCGACTTTGCTCTGGTCGGTATCAGCGGCATCGATGAAGACGGCAGCCTGCTGGACTTCGACTACCAGGAAGTGCGCGTCTCGCAGGCGATAATCGCCAACGCCCGCCAAGTCATCCTCGCCGCCGACTCCAGCAAGTTCGGGCGCAATGCCATGGTTCGCCTGGGCTCGATAAGCCTGGTCGATTGCCTGGTGACCGACCAGGCGCCCTCCCCCGCGCTGACCCAACTGCTCAACCAATACAAGATTCGCCTAGACGTGGTCTGAGCCGTGCAGGGTCGCCCAGCGGCCCTGCATTTTCGAAATTGTTCACTTACTGTCATCTGATCAGTTTTTTCTATAAAGACTGACTGGCTACCGGCTTTGTGTTGCGCTAGTATTTTCGGAAACGAACATTAATGTTCATATTCGATGTGAGCAGCTTCAGGAGGCCTTGCCCGTGTCCCAACCCGTTCCGTCCCAGCCCGCACTCGCCGACTGCTATGACCTCGCCGTGATCGGCGGCGGCATCAATGGCGTAGGCATTGCTGCCGACGCCGCCGGGCGCGGCCTCAAGGTGTTCCTTTGCGAGAAGGACGACTTGGCCCAACACACCTCCTCGGCTAGCAGCAAGCTGATTCACGGCGGCCTGCGCTACCTGGAACACTACGAGTTCCGACTGGTGCGTGAGGCACTGGCCGAACGCGAGGTCCTGCTGGCCAAGGCCCCACACATCGTCAAACCAATGCGCTTCGTGCTGCCCCACCGTCCGCACCTGCGCCCGGCCTGGATGATCCGCGCCGGCCTGTTCCTGTATGACCACCTGGGCAAACGCAAGCGCCTGGGCGCCTCGCGCAGCCTGCGCTTCGGACCTGGCTACCCGCTCAAACCCTCCATCACCCGTGGTTTCGAATACGCCGATTGCGCCGTTGACGACGCTCGCCTGGTGGTGCTCAACGCCATGGCTGCGCGCGAGAACGGCGCACACATCCGCACCCGCACCCGCTGCCTGCGCGCCGAGCGTATCGACGGCGTGTGGGAAGTCGAGCTGCAACACGCCGACGGCAGCCAGCAGACCCTCCGCGCTCGCGCCCTGGTCAACGCCGCCGGGCCGTGGGTAGCCAGTTTCATCAAGAATGACCTCAAGCTGGATGCCCCGTACGGCATCCGCCTGATCCAGGGCAGCCATCTGATCGTGCCGCGGCTGTACGAAGGTGAACATGCCTACATCCTGCAGAACGAAGATCAGCGCATCGTGTTCTGCATCCCTTATCTCGACCGCTTTACCCTGATCGGCACCACCGACCGCGAGTACAGCGGCGACCCGGCCAAGGTTGCCATTACCGAGCAGGAAACCGACTACCTGCTCAATGTGGTCAACCAGCACTTCAATCATCAGCTTAGCCGCGCCGACATCCTGCATACCTACTCGGGCGTGCGCCCGCTGTGCAACGATGAATCGGACAATCCGTCGGCGGTCACCCGCGACTACACCCTGGCATTGTCCTGCGCCGAAGGCCAGGCGCCACTGCTGTCGGTGTTCGGCGGCAAGCTGACCACTTACCGCAAGCTGGCCGAGTCGGCCATGGCCGAACTCAAGCCATTCTTCAGCCAGATGCGCGGCAGCTGGACCGCCAGCGGGCCGTTGCCTGGTGGCGAGCAGATGACCAGCGTGCAAGCACTGGTCGATGCCCTACTCGCCCGCCATGGCTGGTTGCCAGTGGATATCGCCAAACGCTGGGCAGTGACCTATGGCAGCCGCACCTGGCAATTGCTGGAAGGGGTAACAGGGCCGGATGACCTGGGCCAGGCGATCGGCGGCGGGTTGTTCGGTCGAGAAGTCGATTACCTGCGCAGCCAGGAATGGGCTGTGGACGCCGAGGACATTCTGTGGCGTCGAACCAAACTTGGCCTGTTCACCACGCAGGCCGAGCAACACGCGCTCGCCGACTACCTACGCAAGACTGAACGTCCAGACGCTACCCAAGCGGCATGAACCCCAGCGCCCCCTTGTCAGCGCCGAGCGCTGCAAGGGGGCTTCACAGGCACATCAAACTGGCCAACGTGCAATGGCCTGCTCTGTCAGGCGTTGGACCAGCACCCGCTCTTGCACTTGCAGGTCGACCTTGAGCTCTTCGCAGCGTTCCAGGTAAGTTTGCTCGTCGATCGCACCGCTTTCCACCTGCGTCTCCAATAGCTCTAGCGCCGCCCGCCTGGCATCCACCTGCTCCCTGAAACTGCGGTAATAGGTGGCGCGCAGGAATTCTTGCCAAAACGACTGATCGGCCAAGGCGCGCGACAGCGTCTCGTTGTTTTCCAGCGAAAGCACTTCAGCCCTGGCGACGTTGATGTCCTCGGCGGTCACTAATGATTCGGACTCATAGTGCATACGGACAGGCTGTCCCGGTAGCTGGAGCGGGCCTGCCAAGCGAGTTCGGTACGCAAGATAGGTTTCGATATCGTCGATGCGTTCCAGGACGTCCGGTTCGTTTGCGTACGTAAGGCGCAGTCGCTCGAGCTTACGGGCGGCAATTCTGTTGACTTCCTGCAGCCTGAACAGTGAACGCCCCAGTTTGATCAGGGCCGACTCACTCTGAATCTGCGACAGTCCCGCCGTCTGCCGATGCACCAGGACGCGTACTTCCATTTCACTGAACAGCCACAGCAAGCGATCTTCGCAGGTCGCCACGCCACCGGCCTGCTCAAACAACACTTCCCGCAGCTCGCTGTCCTGCTCGCAGGCCTCGATAATGTTCCAAGCCCGCGCCCGATAATACGCGGGGTGCTTGAGGTAGTCCGGCGAACGCGAGAAATCGCCCAGGAAGTTGAAGAAATCATCCGCCCCCGGCTCGTTGCGAAGGTTGCTCCACAGCACCTCGCGCTCGGTTCGTTGCGCACCGGCCGAACCAACCAACCATTCGGACAACTCGGCCTGACGAACCAGATGGTGCCGGTAATAAGGATTGTGCGCGACGACTTGTTCTGGAGAGGCAGGGGTGCGCAACTCATTCAGGTAACGTTCGCTGGGGGCATCAAGCGGGTTGTCGTGCAGCGCCATTTGCTGCACACGCATGCGCATTCCATGCACCTCCTGACGCACCTGGCGGATCTGGTTCTCCCGCAGGTCGACAATCCCCTGCCAAGGCAGTTGCTGAATCTGCGCCGGCACATCGGCTATCTGGGCAGCACGCAGCCCTACTTGGCGAACATTCAGCAACCGCCGGACCTCAGGCACGCTGCCCAGCGGATTGAAACCGATTTCCAACCGCTCCAGGTTGAGCAAGGCGTTCAGGCGCTGACTGTCTGCCGGCGTCAGGACGATATGATTATGGTCCAGGCGCAACAGGCGGAGCTCGGTCAACCGCTCGATACCTGCCGGAACCGCGAGCAAGCGATTGTGGCGCAGGTCGAGCTCCCTGAGATTGGGGAAGTGACCGAGGAAGTCAGCGCCGACTTCCGTCAGCTCCATGTTTCGCAGCGCCAGGCGTGAAACATGCTCGAACATGATCCCAAGGGGCAATTCAGGCAACTCGCTCAACCGCTCGCCCCGGACTTCCAATGCATAAGTACCATCGCCTCGCCGCCCCAGTTTACGACGCCAGCAGCGCCGAATCGTGTTGGCCACCCTGCTGCGTCGCAACAAGTCGAGCATCGAACCATACTCGGCTCGCCAATTGATCAGCGCCTGGCGCAGAGCCGTCCACTGGCCGTGCAACGACTGATAGTGGGTCCAGGGGTCGACGCCATCGGAAATCAGACCCAGCAGGTATTGCTGCAACTCCACGTCGTCGATGGTCGGAAATATCTGCCTAATACCGCGCCTGCTGGCCTGGCCGCGACTCTCACCGCGACCGCTGAGCGGGTAGCCGAGGCGACCGTCGGCGAAGCGAACGGGCGGCCTGACTCCGGCACTGATATCCGCCAGCCCGATGAGCTTGGCAGCCAGGTCGCGGCGCTCCCGGGCGCAGCCTGCCAGAATGTCGACCAGTTGCTGTTCGTTGAGCGAGGCATCGCCCAACACGCTTTTCTGGCTTTCATCCATGCTCAGCAACAATGCGTGCATGAAGCTGTCGGTGCTTGATCCGGCAACGTGCGGATGGAGGGACCGATCCTGCACGCTGTAACCGTTTTCGTCGCTGATGATGCTGATGACGTCCTCTGCCGTATCGGCACCCACGTGGCTCAGCAGTGGTCCTTCGGAAAAGAATGCCCGCAACTCGACACGGAGCGACGCAGGCCATGGCGCCAGTTCATGGACCAAGCCAAGCGCCAGTTTTTCGCTGTCGGCGTTGAGGGCCTGGGGTTGTCGGAGCCCGGCACAGGCTCGATCAAGGCGGCTGTCGCGGATGAACCAGCGTACCCTTTCCGCCACGGCCAAAGGCACACGCCCGGTCGATGCAAGCTGCTCCAGATCCTGTCCATCGGCTTGCCGGCGAATTTCCTTCGCGCCTCGCACCGACAACCCGGGAAAGTCTCGACGCAATACCCGGTCCTCCACCTCCTCTGCGTCCTGGGCCTGGGCAATCAGTAACTCGAACACTTCGTCCGCCACCTTCGGATACAAGGTGTGCAACCGGTGGCGTTCCAGCGCATCCTGAAGCCGCGCAGGTGCAGGCGCGTTTTCCACATGCAAGCGGCGCAGCTGCGCCTCATCGAAGCCGGTGCAGTCGATCAGCGCCCTTGCTTGTTCGTCGCTCAAGTCGATGAAGTTAGCGGCCAACCTTCGCAACAGGTACACTTCACCGGCCCATTCCTGAGGCTGCTCCAGGGAATGGCGCCAGCCCCAACTGCCATTGCGTTCGATCTGCGGCCGATAGGCGCTGGCACGCGTCGGATGCTTGATCACCAGGCCCTGTTTATCCTCGGCATGCGCAAGTTCAAAGGCGTGCTCTGGCCAGGGCAACGGCTCCGGTGGCTGACCGGCGAGGTGCGCTTGCTTTGCCTCGACCCGGTAGGGCTGCATGTCGCCCGAGCAGAGTTTCAGGCGCTTGGCACCCGACCAGACCGGCACCAATTCATCGACGAAAGCCACGCGTTTGACCACCTGAGCCGCTGCCGAGACGCCAACACCAATCGCTGCGCCGACCACCAGGTTTTCCGCCACTGCGAACAGATGCCCCATGGCCGCTTCACGGTCACCCAACTTCCAGTCCTGGTAGCCTTCGTACACTTCATCGGCCATCTGTACAGCCGCAACGCCCAGCATGACCTCTCCCAGCACCGGTACGAACAGGCCAGCCAGACCCAGAAGGGTCAGGCCGGTACTCTCGTAGGCGGCCAGCCGAGCGCTTCGCGTCGCGGCGTCTTCATCGCCGGTGGGAACCGCGAGGACTCTGGCATCGTCGAGAATCTTTTCGATGCGCTGGGCGCGTAGATAGGCAAAGATGGGCTGGTCGATTGGCAGGTTCCGGCCATCCAACTGCAGCGCGACACCTTTTGCGGTATCGGCATGCAGACGGCGTAGGCTCGCCGAGAACACCATGCGATCGCGTTCCGTGATGAATCGCATGAAAAACTGCGCATAGCTCGACTCGCGCAAGCGCAGTCCAAAGAGCTGGTATACCGCTTCCCAGTTTCGGCATGACTGCACAGCCCTGACAGGATCGCCCGGTACCCAGACGATGAGGTTTCTCAGGGCGCCGCCGTCGCTATCCCGCGCTTCGACGACGACCACACCTCGTACCCGTTTGCCTAGCAACAGCAGCTGACGCATCACGAGCACGCGGGTATCGGCCGGTACGATTGCCTTGGGCGAAAACACCCTGAGCATCTGCAGATAGCTGCGCTCGTCGAGCTGCCCCTGGAGGGTGGCAAGCCGCACGGCTGCTTCCATGGCTGTCCGCTGGGCCTCTTCCAGCACACGCTCAACCGCCTGTCGAGCTTGCCCCGAAGCATCACCTTCAGCATCCGCGGGCAACAGCAGCTCACGCAGGGCAGCTTGATAGCGACCGCCCAGATCCAGCTCACGGCACAGCCTGGCGAACTGCACGAACGAAATAGGCAACGCAGCGCCAGTGTGAGTTTCCAGCCTTCGTCGAATGCGAGACCGGTGCTGCAATTCGTCCTCGGCAAAATTATGCAGCGCCGCAGCCAGTAAAGGCAGCGAGCCCATCCTTACGACCCTTTCCACCGGAACGTGGGGAAATACGAAAGCCACCGTCTTGCGTACGACCGTGGACAGTTTCGCGGTTCTGGCGTTAACCCGCACGCCATGCTTCCTGAGAATGGCCTTCTCCAGCAGGGGCGCGCAGAAATCCGCCAGGTCAGGAACACGGCCCAACAACAGCCTGACCTGTTCGGCGCTATGCTGCTCACTGATCAAGGCCGCTCGCAGGGATCGCAGCGCCTCGACGGAGGCATTCTTCGCCCAGGCCGGCAACTGCGCGGCAATCAGGGTATCGATGGAGTGGGACGCTCCTTCATCTTCTATCAAGGGGGTCATGTCTGCTTCCTCGGTTAAAAGGAAACAAGAAACCCCCGTCCGTCATACCCAAGGTGTTAATTAGTTAGTTCTAGTCACCTGAGGCTAAACACACGTTCGGATTACCGAACAATAATTCGCCGCGCGTTCGGAAGTCCGTACATTGGCGTTCCTGCAACAGGCCCCGAAACGTGCAATGGCTTGAATTTTCGGGGCTTGTACACAAGAACAACAGCTTGGCACGAGTCATGCTCTACACTTGGTAGCCGAATGCACACCAACTTGATGATGTATTCGTTGAACGAAGAGTCCGCCAACGGCTCCATAAAAAAAACAAACACGTCGAGGAAAATTTGATGCGTATCGTTCGTCAATTGCTGGGCGCCGCCATCGCGGCTGCAGTCATCGCTTCGCCTGTCATGGCCGAGGAGCTGACCGGCACCCTGAAGAAGATCAAGGACTCGGGCACCATCACCCTGGGTCACCGCGACTCGTCGATTCCGTTTTCCTACCTGGCTGGCAAGCCGGAACCCGTGGGTTACTCCCACGACATCCAACTGGCTGTCGTCGAGGCCCTGAAAAAACAGCTGGGCACCGACATCAAGGTCCGCTACAACCTCGTCACTTCCCAAACCCGTATCCCGCTGGTGCAGAACGGCACCGTCGACCTGGAGTGCGGCTCCACCACCAACAACGTCGAGCGCCAGCAGCAAGTTGGCTTCTCGGTGGGCATCTTCGAAGTCGGCACTCGCCTTCTGACCAAGGTCAAGGACGGTCAACCGGCATACAAGGACTTCCCTGACCTGGCCGGCAAGAACGTGGTGACCACCGCCGGTACTACCTCCGAACGCCTCCTCAAGGCGATGAACGCCGACAAGCAGATGAAGATGAACGTGATTTCCGCCAAGGACCACGGTGAAGCCTTCAACATGCTCGAAAGCGGCCGCGCCGTGGCCTTCATGATGGACGACGCTCTGCTGGCCGGTGAAATGGCCAAGGCTCGCAAGCCGACCGACTGGGTCATCACCGGCACGCCACAGTCGTTCGAAATCTACGGCTGCATGGTGCGCAAGGATGACGCCGCGTTCAAGAAAGCGGTCGACGATGCCATCGTGGCTTACTTCAAGTCGGGCGAAGTCAACAAGAGCTACGACAAGTGGTTCCAGCAGCCGATCCCGCCAAAAGGCCTGAACCTGCAGTTCCCGATGAGCGACGAGCTGAAGAAACTGATCGCCGAGCCGACCGACAAGGCGGCGGACGAGAAGAAGTCCTGATCCCCGGTTAGTGGCCCGCCGCACTTTTGCCGTGCGGGCCACCGTTAAGTGTCTACCCTTTCATCCGAGGGCGTTCAACGCCCTTGGATGCTCGAAGGTGCCCGTGAAACAACCGTCTGAGGGGAAATCCCGATGAATTACAACTGGGACTGGGGCGTATTCTTCAAGTCCACCGGCGTGGGCAGCGAAACCTATCTGGACTGGTACATCACCGGCCTGGGCTGGACCATCGCCATCGCCATCTCCGCCTGGATCATCGCATTGCTGCTGGGCTCGGTGCTCGGCGTCATGCGTACCGTGCCGAACCGCCTGGTATCCGGCATCGCCACCGCCTATGTGGAGCTGTTCCGCAACGTGCCGCTGCTGGTGCAGCTGTTCATCTGGTACTTCCTGGTACCGGACCTGCTGCCTGAAGGCCTGCAGGAATGGTTCAAGCAAGACCTCAACCCGACCACTTCGGCGCTGATCAGCGTGGTCATCTGCCTGGGCCTGTTCACCGCCGCGCGTGTCTGCGAGCAGGTACGTACCGGCATCCAGGCGCTGCCGCGTGGCCAGGAGGCCGCCGCTCGCGCCATGGGCTTCAGCCTGCCGCAGATCTACAACAACGTGCTGCTGCCCCAGGCTTACCGGATCATCATTCCGCCGCTCACCTCCGAGTTCCTCAACGTATTCAAGAACTCGTCGGTGGCATCGCTGATCGGCCTGATGGAGCTGCTGGCGCAGACCAAGCAGACCGCCGAGTTTTCCGCCAACCTGTTCGAGGCGTTCACCCTGGCCACCCTGATCTACTTCACCTTGAACATGGGCTTGATGCTGCTGATGCGCATGGTCGAGAAGAAAGTCGCGGTGCCTGGCCTGATTTCCGTGGGAGGCAAGTAAATGGACATGGATTTCAGCGAAATCATCCCGGCCCTGCCTGCCCTCTGGGAAGGCATGCTGATGACCCTCAAGCTGATGGTCATGGGCGTGGTCGGCGGTATCGTGCTCGGTACCATCCTGGCCTTGATGCGCCTGTCGTCGAACAAGCTGCTCTCGAACCTGGCTGGCGCCTACGTCAACTACTTCCGCTCGATCCCGCTGCTGCTGGTGATCACCTGGTTCTACCTGGCGGTACCGTTCGTGCTGCGCTGGATCACCGGCGAGGACACCCCGGTGGGTGCCTTCACCTCCTGCGTGGTCGCGTTCATGATGTTCGAGGCCGCCTATTTCTGCGAGATCGTGCGGGCCGGCGTGCAGTCGATCTCCAAGGGCCAGATGGGCGCCGCGCAAGCATTGGGCATGACCTATGGCCAGACCATGCGCCTGATCATCCTGCCCCAGGCGTTTCGCAAGATGACCCCGCTGCTGCTGCAACAGAGCATCATCCTGTTCCAGGACACCTCGCTTGTGTACACCGTGGGTCTGGTCGACTTCCTCAACTCGGCACGCTCCAACGGCGACATCATCGGGCGCTCCCATGAGTTCCTGATCTTCGCCGGTGTCGTGTACTTCCTCATCAGCTTCTCCGCTTCGTGGCTGGTCAAGCGCCTGCAAAAAAGGATCACCGTATGATTTCCATCAAGAACGTCAACAAGTGGTACGGGGACTTCCAGGTGCTGACCGACTGCAGCACCGAGGTCAAGAAAGGTGAAGTGGTGGTGGTCTGCGGCCCGTCGGGCTCGGGCAAATCCACCCTGATCAAGTGCGTCAACGCCCTTGAGCCGTTCCAGAAAGGAGACATCGTGGTCGACGGCACCTCCATCGCCGACCCGAAAACCAACCTGCCGAAACTGCGCTCGCGGGTGGGCATGGTGTTCCAGCACTTCGAGCTGTTCCCGCATCTGACCATCACCGAGAACCTGACCATCGCCCAGCGCAAGGTGCTTGGCCGCAGCGAAGCCGAAGCCACCAAGAAAGGCCTGGCGCTGCTCGACCGAGTAGGTCTGGGCGCACACGCCAAGAAGCACCCTGGCCAGTTGTCCGGTGGCCAGCAGCAGCGTGTGGCGATCGCCCGTGCGCTGTCGATGGACCCGATCGTCATGCTGTTCGACGAACCGACCTCGGCACTGGACCCTGAAATGGTCAACGAAGTGCTCGACGTCATGGTCGAACTGGCTCACGAAGGCATGACCATGATGTGCGTCACCCACGAAATGGGCTTCGCTCGCAAGGTAGCCAACCGGGTGATCTTCATGGACAAGGGCAGCATCATCGAGGACTGCCAGAAGGAAGACTTCTTCGGCGACCCAGGCGCCCGCCACGAACGGACTCAGCACTTCCTCAGCAAGATCCTGCAACACTGATCCTGCGCCAAACAAGCCGGCCTGCACCGCTGCCTCCGGGCAGCGGGTGCTGGTCGTGACAAGGCCACTGTGATGAAATGCGATCCTTCGCTTCTTCTCCCTGCCAAGCCTGCCGTGAAATCCCGCCTGATCCGCCAACTGCTGCTGCCACCCCTGGTCATCCTGCTGATGATCGGCCTGGGCCTGGCTGGCTATCTGATCAGCGAGAGCAACGGCATCCGTAGCCTCAGCGAAAATGGCGAGCGTCAGCTGGAACTGCATGCGCGCACAGTAGAGAGCGAAATCAGCAAGTACACCTACCTACCGAGCCTGCTCGAACTGGAAGACAGCGTCTCGAAGCTGCTCACCGACCCGGATGGCGAATACCGTCAGACCGTCAACGAATACCTTGAAGGCCTGAACCGACGCAGCCGCAGCCGGGCGATCTTCGTGCTCGACACCAATGGCCGGGTGCAGGCTACCAGCAACTGGCGCGATGCCGATTCGTTCCTCGGCGAAGACCTGTCGTTCCGGGCGTATTTCCAGGATGCCGTGCGCGGTGAACCGGGGCGCTTCTACGGCATCGGCAGCACGACTGGGGAAGCCGGCTACTACCTGGCCCATGGCCTGGAAGAGCACGGCAAGATCATAGGCGTGGCCGTCATCAAGGTGCGCCTGGATACCCTCGAAGAGCGCTGGCAGCGCGCGCGACTCGAAGCCTTCGTCAGCGATGAGAACGGCATCATCATCCTGTCCAGCGATCCGGCCCGGCGGCTGAAGTCGGTTCGTCCGCTGACGCCACAAATCAAGGAGCGCCTGGCGCGCAGCCTGCAGTACTACTGGTGGCCGCTTAACGAGCTGCAACCCCTGGCCCGCGAAACACTGGCCGATGGCGTGGAGAAACTGACCTTCCCGGCCAACAGCGAAACCGCCCACGGCAAAGTCCACGAAGTGGCCTACCTGGCCCAGACCCGCCGACTGGTCGACACGCCCTGGCACTTCACCCTGCTGACCCCGCTGCAGGACCTGCGCCGTGAGTCCATGGTGCAAGGCGTCCTGGTGGCGGTGGCTTTCGCCCTGCTGGCGATTCTGGGGATCGCCTGGAACGAGCGGCGCAAGGTGATCGCCACCCGTCTGGCTGCCCGTGAAGCCCTGGAAGAGGCCAACAGCCAGCTTGAGCGGCGCATCGCCGACCGTACCGCCGACCTGCGGGCCAGCAACGAGCGGCTCAAAGGACAGATCCGCGAACGTCGCCACGCGGAACAGACGCTTCGCCATGCCCAGGACGAACTGGTCCAGGCCGGCAAGCTGGCGGCCATCGGGCAAATGTCGACCAGCATCGCCCACGAACTGAATCAGCCGCTGGCGGCACTGCGCACGTTGTCAGGCAATACCGTGCGCTTCCTCGAACGCGGTGCGCTGGAGACCGCCAGCACCAATTTGCGTACCATGAACGACCTGATCGACCGCATGGGCCGCATCACCGCCAGCCTGCGCTCGTTCGCCCGCCGTGGCGACGACCGCGGCCAGGCTTCGCTGGCCAAGGCCGTGGAAGCCTGCCTGCAGGTGCTGGGCAACCGCATCGCCGGCTGCCAGCTGCGACTGCACAGCCAGTTCGATGACCAGCAGTTGGCCATCGACCAGACCCGTCTCGAGCAGATTCTGGTCAACCTGATCGGCAACGCCCTTGATGCCATGGCCAGCCAACCGCATCCGGAACTCTGGTTGGAAGGCGAACTGCAGGACGACAAGTACCGGCTGCGAGTACGCGATAATGGCCATGGCATTGACCCCGAAACACGCAAGCACCTGTTCGAACCTTTCTTCACCACAAAACCGGGCGAACATGGCCTGGGCCTGGGGTTGACCCTGTCGGCGAGCCTTGCCGCCGCCGCCAAGGGCACCCTGAGCGTCGAGCACCCCGCCAGCGGCGGGACTGCCTTCGTGCTGGCCCTGCCCCTGGCCACGCCCCCTAGCGAATCGGCAGAGCACCCATGAACCAAGCACCTCTCACTGTCCTGATCGTCGAAGACGACCCGCATGTGCTGCTCGGCTGCCAACAGGCACTGGCCCTGGAAGATATCGCCTGCGAAGGCGTCGGCAGTGCCGAACAAGCACTGGAACGTATTGGCGATGACTTCGCTGGCATCGTCGTCAGCGATATCCGCCTGCCGGGCATCGACGGCCTGGAATTGCTGAACCGGCTCAAGGCCCGCGACCGCAGCCTGCCCGTGGTGCTGATCACTGGCCACGGCGACATCGACATGGCGGTGGGCGCAATGCGCAACGGTGCCTACGACTTCATGGAAAAGCCCTTCTCGCCAGAACGATTGGTCGATGTGGTACGCCGGGCCCTGGAGCAACGCGGCCTGTCGCGCGAGGTAGTGGCCCTGCGCCGCCAGTTGGCGAGTCAAAGTAGCCTGGAGGGACGCATCATCGGCCGTTCACCGGCCATGGAGCACCTGCGCGAGCTGATCGCCAATGTCGCCGACACTTCGGCCAACGTGCTGATCGAAGGCGAGACCGGTACCGGCAAGGAGCTGGTCGCCCGTTGCCTGCACGATTTCAGCCGCCGCCACGGCCAACCATTCGTTGCCTTGAACTGCGGCGGCCTTCCGGAAAACCTCTTCGAAAGCGAGATTTTCGGCCACGAAGCCAATGCCTTCACCGGCGCCGGCAAGCGCCGCATCGGCAAGATCGAGCATGCCAATGGCGGCACGCTGTTCCTTGACGAAGTCGAAAGCATGCCGATCAACCTGCAGATAAAACTGCTGCGTGTCCTGCAGGAACGCACACTGGAACGCCTGGGCTCGAACCAGAGCATCCCGGTAGACTGCCGGGTGATCGCCGCGACCAAGTCCGACCTCGACGCGCTGGGTCAGAGCGGCCAATTCCGCAGCGACCTGTATTACCGCTTGAACGTGGTCACCCTGGAACTGCCGCCACTGCGTGAGCGTCGCGAAGACATCCTGCAGTTGTTCGAACACTTCCTGCAGCAGTCTGCATTACGCTTCGACCGCGACGTCCCCACGCTCGACAGCCAGACCCTCTCGCGCCTGATGGCCCATGACTGGCCAGGCAACGTGCGTGAGCTACGCAACGTTGCCGAGCGCTATGCGCTGGGCCTGCCAGCGTTCAAGAAAAGCAGCAGTGGTGGCGCCGCCCAGGGCCTGGGGTTCTCCGAGGCCGTCGAGGCATTCGAGCGCAACCTGCTCAGCGATGCCCTTCAGCGCACTGGCGGCAACCTCAGCCAGGCCAGCCAGGAACTGGGCATGGCCAAGACGACACTGTTCGACAAAGTGAAAAAGTACGGCCTCGGCTGAATTCAACCTGATCTGGATATACGACGTGGACTTGGTATTCAAAGCGGCCCTGGGCGCTGGGGTCGTCGTTCTGCTGGCCATTCTTTCAAAGACCCGCAACTACTACATCGCCGGGCTGGTGCCGTTGTTTCCCACCTTCGCCCTGATCGCCCACTACATCGTGGGCAAAGGGCGTGGTGTCGAGGACCTGAAGACCACGATCCTGTTCGGAATGTGGTCGATCATTCCCTACTTCGTCTACCTGGCGGCCTTGTACGTACTGGTAGACCGGATGCGCCTTGAAGCATCGCTGGCGCTGGCGACTGTGGCCTGGTTGATGGCGGCAACGGTGCTGGTGACGGTTTGGGTGCGGATGCACTGAGGGAACCCGCGTGCCTGCGGTTCAAAGCCCGGCAATGTGCGTGACACCTTCGCGTTGCGACTGCAGGTAGGGTAGAACCGCCCCCAGCAACGGCGCCTTGAACGGCTCCTGGAACCGATGCGCCAACCCCGGTATCAGCCGTAACTGGCTGCCCTGAATGTGCGCTGCCAGATGCACACCATGCATCACCGGCAACAGCGGGTCGGCGGTGCCATGCACCACCAGCGTTGGCACCCGCAGTTGGTTGAGCAACTCGACCCGACTTGGCTCAGCGAGAATCGCCATGATCTGGCGCTTCGCCCCTTCAGGATTGAACGCCCGGTCATAGGCGGCCGCGGCCTGCTGCAACAACACCGCCCGATCATCCTGGACTTCGGGGCTGCCCAGCGCAGCCAGCAAGTCCGCCTGCTGCTCGATGGCCACTTGCCGGTTCGGCGCACTGCGACGGGCCAGCAGCTGGACCAAGGCAGGGTTCGGTGCCGGCAAGCCTGCGGCACCGGAGCTGGACATCACCAGTGTCAGGCTACGAACCCGCTCTGGCGCCATGGCCGCCATGTGCTGGGCGATCATGCCGCCCATGCTCACCCCCAGCACATGGAAATCCCCTATCCCCAGTGTATCCATCAGCCGCAAGCCATCACGCGCCATGTCGGTCAGGGTGTAAGGCGCGGCCACCGGCAAGCCAAACTTGTAACGCAGCAACTCGACCGTCAGGTTGGCCGAGGGTGGCAACTGGTTCCAGCGCGACAGGCCAACATCGCGGTTGTCGTAGCGAATGACCCGAAACCCTTGGCGACACAACGCTTGCACCACATCGTCGGGCCAATGAATCAACTGCCCACCTAGGCCCATCACCAGCAGCAAAGCCGGGTCCCTGGGCGCGCCGACGCTCTGGTACACCAGGCTCAACTCACCGATCTCAGCCCGTTGCACCGGTACCTGGGCATCGCAGCGCCCGGTGGCAAAGGTAGTCGGTACGCTGAAAACGAAGCACAAAAAGAACAAGAAGGCCCGCATGAAAGAAACACCAGAATGCATATCCCCAGTAGAGCGTGAGTCTGATGAAATCTGTTCGGGCGCGCTGCCACAGTTCGGTGACAGTTTGATGAACCCTGCTGAGCGGTCAGTACCAAAGGCCAGTCGACAGCCAGGGGCAACATGAGGGAAACTCAACTGAATCCCTTCTCAACCCAGTTTCACCCTCGGAGTCAGCCGTGCTGGAGATCCGCCACCTGAAAACCCTTCATGCCCTGCGCGAGGCCGATAGCCTGGTGGAGGCCGCCGAACGCCTCCACCTGACCCAATCGGCGCTGTCGCACCAGTTCAAGGAACTGGAGGAGCGCCTGGGCATGCCGCTGTTCGTGCGCAAGACCAAACCCATTCGCTTCACCAGCGCCGGTCTGCGCCTGCTGCAACTGGCCGACGCCACCCTACCCTTGCTGCGCGGCGCCGAACGCGATATCGCCCGCCTGGCCGGCGGTACCGCTGGGCGCCTGCACATGGCCATCGAATGCCACAGCTGCTTCCAGTGGCTGATGCCGACCATCGACCAGTTCCGCGACGCTTGGCCGGAGGTGGAGCTGGACCTGGCCTCGGGCTTTGCCTTTGCCCCTTTGCCGGCACTGGCCCGTGGCGACCTGGACCTGGTGGTGACATCCGACCCGGTGGACCTGGCCGGTATCACCTACGTACCGCTGTTTACCTACGAGGCCATGCTCGCCGTGGCCAACCAGCATCCGCTGGCCAGCAAGCCGTACATCGTGCCCCAGGACTTGATCGACCAGACGCTGATCACCTACCCGGTCGAGCGCGACCGCCTGGACATCTTCACCCGCTTCCTCGAACCGGCCGACATCGAGCCGGCGGCTGTTCGCACGTCCGAGCTGACGGTCATGATGATGCAGTTGGTGGCCAGCGGCCGTGGGGTGTGCGGCATGCCCCACTGGGCGCTGCACGAATACAGTTCGCGGGGCTATGTGAAGGGCAAGCGCCTGGGCGAGAAAGGCCTGTTCGCCACGCTCTACGCAGCGGTGCGCACCGACATGCTCGATGCGCCGTACATGCGCGATTTCCTGCTGACCGCCAAGGACACTTCGTTCGCCACCCTCGATGGGGTCAGCGCGGTGCGTTGAGGCCGTCGCGCCACAGCGGCAGGATCAGGTCGCGGGTCAGCGGAGCCAGGTCAAGCGCCGTGGCCTCCTCTGCCGAGAGCCAAATCACTTCTTCGATTTCCGCCGCCGGGGCCACAGCCTCGGCGCAGTCGACGCGGAACAGTTCGGCCTGCACTTCGAATCCAGGCTCGTTGGCAGCCGGAGCGCTGAAGCGGCCCAGGTGCACAGCGGCGTCGGGATCGACGCGCAGGCCCAGCTCTTCATGCAGCTCGCGCACCAGGGCTTGGGCCGGCGACTCGCCCGCGTCGATCTTGCCGCCAGGCTGCATGAAGGCCTGGGTTCCCCGTTTGCGTACCAACAGGGTACGGCCTTGCGGGTCGATCAGCAGGGCGGCGGCGATGCGGATGGTGTTGGACATTGAAGGGCTCGCTGAAAATAAATGCATAGGAGGGCCTGATCGCCAGCCCCTGCCAAACCCGCAGGAGCCAACTTGCCGACGATTGGGGCGCTACAGTCTACAGAAGATCAACGACGAACGGCCCCTTGCCAACCCGACGCTAACCCTCCATAACCAACACATGAACCTGCCAGCCCACCAGCACCCGGTGCTCAAGCTGTTCCATCCCGCCGTCGGCACCTGGTTCCGCCGCCGTTTCGCCACGGTCACCGATGCCCAGGCTCAAGCCTGGCCGCTGATTCATGCCGGACGGTCGATGTTGCTCGCCGCACCGACCGGCTCGGGCAAGACCTTGAGTGCCTTCCTGGCCGTACTCGACGAGCTTTTTCGCGACGGCCTTGACCGAGATGGCGCGCTGCCCGCTCACACCCAGATCGTCTACGTCTCGCCACTCAAGGCCCTGTCCAATGACATCCAGCTGAACCTGCAGGCACCGCTCGAAGGCATCGCCAAAGTCCTGGAAGAGCAAGGCCTGAAGGCACCGCGTATCACCACCGCCGTGCGCACCGGCGATACCCCGCAGAAAGAACGCACCGCCATGCGCAAGCTGGCGCCGCACATTCTGGTGACCACACCCGAGTCGCTGTACATTCTGATGGGCTCGGCCTCGGGCCGCGCAGGCCTGGCCAGTGTGCACACGGTGATCGTCGATGAAATCCACGCCTTGGCCGACAACAAGCGCGGCAGCCACCTGGCATTGACGTTGGAGCGACTGGAGGCGCTGGCCGGGCGACCGCTGCGGCGGATCGGCTTGTCGGCGACCCAGCGACCGGTCGAGCGGGTGGCGCAGTTTCTGGTCGGGCATGGGCGCCCCTGTGCGATCGTCGATGTCGGCCACGTACGCCAGCGTGACCTGGCACTGGAGGTACCACCGGTTCCCCTGGAGGCGGTGATGTCCACCGATGCCTGGGGCCTGGTCTACGATCGTCTCGCCAAACTGGCCCGCGAACACCGCACCACGCTGATCTTCGTCAACACACGGCGCCTGGCCGAGCGCCTGACCCGTCACCTCGGCGAGCGCCTGGGCAACGATGCGGTGGCCGCGCACCACGGTAGCCTGGCCAAGGAGTATCGCCTGGCCGCCGAACAACGGCTCAAGGCCGGCGATCTGCAAGTGCTGGTGGCCACCGCCTCGCTGGAGCTGGGCATCGACATCGGCGACGTCGATCTGGTGTGCCAGATCGCCTCACCCGGCTCGATCGCCGCCTTCCTGCAGCGCGTCGGCCGATCCGGGCACCAGGTCGATGGCGTGCCCAAGGGGCGGCTGTTTCCCACGTCACGGGACGAGCTGATCGAGTGCGTGGCCCTGCTCGACGGCGTGCGCCGGGGAGACCTGGATGAACTGCGAGTCCCCAAAGCGCCCCTGGACGTACTCGCCCAGCAGATCGTCGCGGAAGTGAGCAACCAGCCCTGGGCGGAGTCCGCGCTGTTCGACATGCTGCGCAAAGCCACGCCCTACGCCGAACTCGACGAGGGCCATTACCAAGCACTGTTGCGCATGCTCGCCGATGGCTACAACGGCCGACAGGGCGTGCGCAGCGCCTATCTGCACCGCGACGCGGTCAGTGGCACGGTGCGCGGGCGCCGGGGCAGCCAGCTCACCGCGCTGACCAGTGGCGGCACCATCCCCGAAACCGCCGACTATGCGGTGCTGCTCGAACCTCAGGCGCTGAACATCGGTAGCGTCAACGAAGACTTCGCCGTCGAGAGCATCGCTGGCGACATCTTCCAGTTAGGCAATGCCTCTTACCGCATTCTGCGGGTCGAACCTGGGCGAGTACGTGTCGAAGACGCCCATGGCCTGCCACCGACCATTCCATTCTGGCTCGGCGAGGCGCCGGGCCGCAGCGATGAGTTGTCTGCCGCGGTTGCCCGCCTGCAAGCCCGGGTCGACGAACGCCTGGCAATGAGTGGTGGCGATTTCCCGCCAGTGCTGCAATGGCTGCAGTCCACCTTCGAACTGGACGAAGCCTGCGCCAGCCAGCTACTCGACTACCTGGGCCGTACCCGTCAGGTGCTGGGCGCCCTGCCTTCGCAGCAGACCCTGGTGATGGAGCGTTTCTTCGACGAGTCGGGCGGCACCCAATTGATCATCCACGCGCCGTACGGGAGCCGGATCAACCGCGCCTGGGGCCTGGCCCTGCGCAAGCGTTTCTGCCGCACCTTCAATTTCGAGTTGCAGGCAGCGGCCAGCGAAGACGCTATCGTGCTGTCGCTGTCCACCAGCCACAGCTTCGAGCTCGACGACGTATGGCGTTACCTGTCCAGCCGCAGCGCCGAACACATGCTGGTCCAGGCTTTGCTCGATGCCCCTTTGTTCGGCGTGCGCTGGCGCTGGACAGCATCGGTGGCCCTGGCCCTGCCGCGCTTTGTCGGCGGCCGCAAGGTAGCCCCTCAGATCCAGCGGATGAAAAGTGAAGACCTGATTGCCTCGGTGTTTCCCGACCAGATCGCTTGCCTGGAGAACATCGTCGGCGAGCGGCAGATACCCGATCACCCGCTGGTAGAGCAAACCCTCGACGATTGCCTGCATGAGGCCATGGACAGCGAAGGTTGGTTGGCCTTGCTGCGACGCATCGAAAGCGGCGAGGTACGCTTGCTCAGCCGTGACCTACCGACCCCCTCGCCGCTGGCCTCGGCGATTCTCAATGCCAGGCCGTATGCCTTCCTCGACGATGCCCCGCTGGAAGAGCGGCGCACCCAGGCGGTGCTCAACCGGCGCTGGAACGCGGTGAACAGCCGCGATGACCTCGGCGCGCTGGACGCCGATGCGATCGTCAGCGTACAGGACGAGGCATGGCCACGACCGGGCAATGCCGACGAGATGCATGAAGCCTTGATGAGCCTGGGCGCCATCGGCCATGAAGAGGTCCAGGCCAACCCCAGCTGGGATTTGCTGCTGCGCCAGCTCGCCAAGGCCGGACGAGCCATGCGCCTGACCGCAGCGAAACTCTGGCTGGCGCGTGAGCGCCTGAGCCTGTTGCGGGCGCTCTATCCGGCATCCCCCCTGGAGCCGGCGCTGGACGTGCTGCCGGGCTTCGACCAGGGCATCGACCCGGACAACGCATTGAGCGAGCTGCTACGTGCCCGCCTGAGTGGCTACGGGCCGCAGACCGTGGCCCAGATCGCCGCGCCGCTGGGCCAGCGCCCTGTTGACGTCGAGCAGGCGCTGGCCCGCCTGGAAAGAGAGGGCTACGTATTGCGCGGCCACTTCACTCCTGGGGTGGACGAACCGCAGTGGTGTGAGCGGCACCTGCTTGCGCGCATCCATCGTTACACGGTCAAACGCCTGCGTCGGGAGATCGAGCCGGTCAGTTTGCAGGACTTCATGCGTTTTCTGTTCGACTGGCAGCACCTGGCAGCGGATGAACGCCTGCGCGGCCCGCAGGCCGTGGCCCATGTGCTGGCCCAACTGCAAGGTTTCCCCAGCGCTGCCGGGGCATGGGAAGCAGAGCTGCTACCTGCACGGATCAAGGATTACAGCCCGCACTGGCTCGACGATGCCTGTCGCAGCGGGCAGTTCGCCTGGAGCCGACTGGCCACGACAACGGCGAGCAACACCTTGTCCAGTACGCCATTGGTCCTGCTGCCACGCGAGCACATGAACCTGTGGCGCAGCTTGGCCCCCGAGCCTGCAGCGCAAGCACTGGGCGGGCGGGCGCAACGGGTCTTGGAGGCGCTGCGCGCGCAGGGTGCACTGTTCTTCGACGAACTGGTCGTGGAGGCCCATCTGCTGCCCAGCGAGCTGGAAGCTGCCTTGCAGGAGCTGGTGGGAGCCGGACTGGTAAGCGCCGACAGCTTCACCGGGTTGCGCAGCCTTATCACTCCGGCGGCGAAACGCGCATCGCGCAACAGCCGCCGCGGCCACTCACCGCTATCCAGCAGCATGGCCCATGCCGGACGTTGGGCGTTGCTGCGCAGAGGCAGTGGCCCGGTGGACGAAGGCCAGCGTACAGAACACGTCGCCCGCGCGCTGCTGCGCCGCTATGGGGTGATCTGCTGGCGGCTGCTGGAGCGGGAAAGCGATGTGCTGCCGCCCTGGCGTGAACTGCTGCGTTGCTATCGCCGGCTGGAGGCGCGAGGGGAGATTCGGGGGGGACGCTTCATTGCCGGGCTGGCGGGTGAGCAATTCGCCTTGCCGGAAGCGATCGGTTTGCTGCGCCAGGTAAGGCGCAGAGCACTGGATGGGTCGCTGATCGTCATCAGCGCCAGCGACCCGCTGAACCTGATCGGGACGTTGCTTCCTGGGGTGAAAGTGCCCGCGGTCGCGGGTAACCGTCTACTTTATCGCGATGGCGTGCCGGTGGCGGCGCGGGTGGCTGGGCGTTATAGCTACCTGGTGGAGGGGGTAGCAGGGGAGCAGGCGGTTTGGAAGCAGAAGCTGTTGCGTGACATGGGTGGGGGTTGACTGGGATTCAGGGGGGGCTACGGGCACCAGGATGAGGTTTCTGCGCCTAGGAGATCGAGCGCCGCCCGCGCGGCGCATCGCGAGCAAGGCTCGCTCCTACGTTTGTTTTTGGCCAGTCACGTCAGTGGCAGACGCGCGCGACCGCCGAGATTGATACACACGCACTGATGGGTGCAAGTCGATCTTTCCTACAGTACGGGTCGAATTTGCCTGGCACCTAGTCAGGTAACCCCACTCATACCCTTTGGCCTTCTCGGATTTCCCGACCAGGAAGGCCTGCCAAATGCCCTAAGGTTCCCCCGGGTCCGCGCTGTCCGAGCGCGAGGTCCAGATCGCCATCGCCCCGCTGGAAACCCTGCTGCGCGAAGACCTCGGTGCCGCTGCCGCCGCCGTCGACCAGTGGCTTCAGGACATCAGCTGCGGTCTGCTCGACCTGCAATCGGTGCGTTATCACCTCGAAGCTTCGGTGCCGGTTGTGGCCAACGCCTTCGCCCTGGTGGATGCGCTGCTCGATATCGCCGAGCTGGTACGAAATCCCAGCAACGATCCGCTGCAATGGGTCAGCCTGGGCATCAACCTGATTGGCGTGGTGCCGGTTCCGCTCGGCCTGGCACGGGCGCGCATGGTGCTGCGGCCGGTGCTGCACCTGACCCGACAGAAGCTGCGGCGCAACCCCCGGGCCAACTTGGGCGCGGTGTTCCTGGAAATCCTCGAAGGCCACCTGCACGCCAACCTTCGCGGTGAGCTGGAGCACTACGTCGACGGCGCCCTTGAGCAATTGCCTGCCATGCTCGAAGCCGCCGGCCAGACCGCCAGCCAACTGTTCGGTGGGCTGGCCGGGCTGCTCAAGGACGCCGCTAGCGGCAACCTCGACGCCGAGGCCAACCGTGCCCAGGCCCGCCAACAGCTGGCCCAGGTGGCGCTGTACGACTCCCAGTTCGAAGTCGACGCCTGGACCCTGGCCGCCGCGGCCCTCGCCAATGCTGGAGAAGGCCTGCTCAAGAGCGCCTACAACGGCGTTGCGCGACAGTTCGACGAAGCCTTGCCGAAACTGTTGCAGCCCCTGATCGATACCCTTGAGCGCCTGGCCGCCCGTGTTCCGCGCTTCCTCGACACGCTGGGCCAGGCCAAGCGCCAACGTGATCTCGGCTGTGGCTTCACCCTGTTCGGCTGGGACGGCGACACCCTGGCCTGGGAAAGCTCACCGCCAAGGGACGATGGCGATACCGGGCGTACCGTGCATTATCTGTATGAACCGGGCAGTTTCGTGCCGGTGGCCCAGGCCCTGCGCAAGCGCCCGATCGTGCTGCACAGGCAGCCGGATTGGCGTCAGCGGGAATACGACTTCGATCAGGATCCGTTGTGGCAAACGACGATGCCACCGCAGGCGTTCGATGCGATTGCCTGGTACCACTGTGATCACCTCGGCACGCCGATGGAGCTGACCGATCCGCACGGTAACGTTGCCTGGGCAGGGCAGTACAAGGCGTGGGGAGAGGTGCGGGAGGAGCGTTCGGAGTGGGCCAAGCAGCATGGCCTGAGTAACCCGATTCGCTTCCAGGGGCAGTACCACGATCATGAGACCGGGCTGCATTACAACCGTTATCGGTACTATGACTCAAAGGGCTCTCGCTTTACAAGCCAAGATCCAATAGGGTTGAGCGGTGGACTGAATTTATATGTTTATGTTCCAAGCTCTACACAATGGATTGATCCGCTGGGTTTGTCTGGATGCGTTTGCAAACTGACTGAAACTTCCACTAGCGTGATCAATCAACAAAGACTGAATCGATACTACACTCAGTATGAGAAATACGGCAGTGCTGGAGCAAAAGAGTTAGAGAATGGGCGTTATCGTTTTTATGGAGAGTTGAAGTCGCCTAGGACTCCAGGCGAAATGAAAGGTGCTAGATTGGTACGAGAATGGGATCCTAACACCGATGAACGAAGAACCTGGTATGAAACGGTAGATCACTACAACAATATACGAAGCGTTGCGCCGAAGCCGATAACGCACGAAAAAAATCACCACATATTTGAAGCAAGCGGTAAGTATATCGGCAGGAGGTAGACTTGAATATTGAACCAACTCGCAGCGATATGATAAATAAAATAAAACTTGTGATTGATGGGGTCGAATCACGCAGCGAAGTGGCGAGATGGGCTTTCGCCATCTACGAGGATGACGATTTAAGGATAGCGGACAAGGTTGTACTTAAGTATTTAGAATTGCTGGGCGCTTTAGATCTTCATGGTGTAGACAGGGAGTATCTATACACCGAAGAAGATTTAAATCACTGGTTAAATAGCATAAAAACTGAAGATATCCCTTAGGGAGACACTGCATAAATAGCCAGCCGCCCCTACCCTTGGCACACTGAGCCCCCTCAACCAGCCTCCTCCGTGAGCTTTGTTACGCGCATGCAAAAGACCTTCTCCGAACTCGAATACACCGGCAAGAAAAAGCAGACTCGCCGGGGCGGCTGGCTATTTATGCAGTGTCTCCCTAAGTATCCCCACACGCGGGCAAGCCCAGCGATCTTCCCCAGCCAGGCTGCCCACGAATCTCGCACCTTTAAAGGCCACGTTTACTCATCCCGCCTGATGTAGTCCGCATCCTACGAGTCGTGTCGAACTGCGTCTGACATATCTGGGAAGCACTTTTCCGTACTGTTCGCACCGCGACTTTTGGCGGCCGGCTGCATAAGTATTCGGTAGCGCACTACTGGGACCGGCCGGAAGCGGGACGATGGCAATACCGGGCGTACTGTGCATTACCTGTATGAACCGGGCAGCTTCGTGCCGGTGGCACAGGCCCTGCGCAAGCGCCCGATCGTGCTGCACAGGCAGCCGGATTGGCGTCAGCGCGAGTACGACTTCGATCAGGATCCGTTGTGGCAAATGACGATGCCGCCGCAGGCGTTCCATGCAATTGCCTGGTACCACTGCGATCACCTGGGCACGCCGATGGAGCTGACCGATCAGCACGGCAACGTTGCGTGGGCGGGGCAGTACAAGGCGTGGGGGGCGGTGCGGGAAGAATGCCCGACCGGCGTGGCAACCCAGGATTCATTGCGCCAACGCGCCCTGGTGGTGCCGGACAAGGCCCAGCAGGTGCTGAACTTCCATCACAACACACTGCGCGCCCTGGCCGAAATGCTGGCGGCGGCGGGGTTGGAGCATCCGGCCCAACTGGAAGCCAAGCACCTGGTGCGGCGCGTGTCGGCCACCGAGATCAAGCTGTTCTCGCAGATGCAGTATTCCTCAAGCCGGGGGAGCGGCTTACCGGTGAGGTGGATGGCCAGTTCTACTCGAGTATGTGGCAAATGGCACGGGCAGACAGCTTCGAGCCGCAGGGTGAAACGGTGGCTTGAGCGCTTGCGAATCGAGACCGCCCCCAATGGAAGCGGCCCCGAGAATCTCAGATCAAGACGCCGTGCCGACCGCGCCCTGCTCCTCTTTCGGTGCCAAGCGCAGCGTGTAGTACAGCACCGTCAGCAGCACCAGGAACGCCGGACCGACGTACAACGCCACCCGGGTATCCTCGAAGTACGCCATCAGCCCCACCACCAGCACCAGGAACGCCAGCGCCAGGTAAGAGCTCAGCGGCCACAGCCACATGCGGTACTTCAGGCCCTTCTGCTCAGCCGTGGACAGCCCGGCGCGGAACTTGATCTGGGCCAGCAGGATCATCACCCAAGTCCAGATCGCACCGAAGGTGGCAATCGAGGTCACCCAGACGAACACCTTCTCAGGCACCAGGTAGTTGGCCAGCACACCCAGCAGCAGCGCACCGATCGACAACAGCAAGGCATTGCGCGGCACGCCGTTGCTGGAGGTCTTGGCAAAAGCCGCTGGGGCCTGGCCATTCTGCGCCAGGCTGTAGAGCATGCGCCCGGTGCTGAAGATGCCACCATTGCACGACGACAGCGCTGCGGTGATGACCACAAAGTTGATGATGCCAGCGGCGGTCTTGATGCCCAGGCGCTCGAAGGTCATCACGAACGGGCTGCCCTGGCTACCGATCTCGCTCCAGGGGTAAATCGACAGGATGACGAACAGCGCGCCGACATAGAACAGCAGGATGCGCCAAAACACCGAGCCGATGGCCTGTGGAATGGTCTTTTGCGGGTTGCGCGCTTCACCGGCGGTCAGGCCGATCATTTCCACGCCCAGATAGGCGAACATCACCATCTGCAGCGACATCAGCACACCGGTCACGCCATTGGGCATGAAGCCGCCGTTGCTCCACAGGTTGGAGATACCCACGGCCACACCGTCGTTGCCGAAGCCGAAGGCAATGATGCCGATGCCACCGAGCACCATGGCGATGATCGTGACGATCTTGATCAGGGCAAACCAGAATTCGAACTCACCGAATGCCTTGACCGCGATCAGGTTGATGGCGCCCATGCTGCCCAAGGCGGCCAAGGCCCAGATCCAGCGAGGCACGTCCGGGAACCAGATGCCCATGTAGATGGCCACGGCGGTGATTTCCGCAACGCAAGTCACCAGCCACAGGAACCAGTAGTTCCAACCGGTAAGAAAGCCCGCCAATGGGCCGAGGTAATCCTGGGCGTAGCGACTGAAGGAACCGGCGACGGGATTGTGCACGGCCATCTCGCCCAGCGCGCGCATGATCACCAGAATCGCCAGGCCGCCAATGATGTAGGAAAGCATGATGGCAGGGCCGGCCATTTCGATGGCTTTGGCCGAACCGAGGAAAAGACCGACACCGATACAGGCGCCCAGCGCCATCAGACGAATGTGCCGTTCGCCCAGTTCACGCTTGAGCGGGCCGCCTTGGACGGTCTCGCCGTGGGCAGGGTGGTTGCCGACTGGCATAGCAATACAACCTCATTTTGTTATTGGATTTGACCTTCGTGCAGCCTCAGCCATGCCGATAGGCGTGGCGTTGCTTGTCGGGCTAGCCTTGTGGGAGGGCCCGCATGCCGGAATAGAGCGGTCGGCAAGGCGAAGGGGCCGAGCAGTATAGGAAGGCTGTCGTAGGGCTTTTCACTATAAAAACGGAAGATTTGGGGAAAACTTCCGTCGCTGGCAGGTGCCAGTGGGCCCTCTCGCACGGCTACCATAGCAATATCGGCCTTGAACGAATGCGCCACCAAAGCCGCATTCCCACGTCAGCTTTATGTTCTTCCTACAAATTTTTCACCTGACTCGGCCAACGTCTAAGCTTCAGGCAAGCAATACGAAAAAACCTGGCCGGATTGAAGACTATGGGCGCACTGTGGCAATCGGAACCAACCAGAACGGAAGCACCCGAGACACCTCTGGCCGAGACGCCACAGCCCAAGCCCCCACGTCAGCGTCGGCTGTTGTGGCGGTTGATCCTGCTGATCCTGCTGGTGGCGCTCGTGGCCATCGGCTTCGCCGCCTATGACGAGTTCCGCACCTCGAACTTGCAGTCCCGGGAGTTCAGCAAGCTGGCCGCCACACTTACCTACTCGCTGCAACCGGGGCCCAGTGACGCCATCGTCTATCCCGGTGAAGGCCCGTTCGACAAACGCCTGGGCTATAGCGCGCTGGGCGAGTTCCTGCCACGCCTGCTCAAGCGCGACTACCTGATCAGCGAGCAAGTACGGTTCTCGCCGGCGCTGATGAACTATGTCGATCATGGCTTGTTCGCGCCCTATATCGAGAAGATCCAGGCGGGCCTGTCGATCACCGACTGTCGCGGCGACACGCTGTACCAGTACAACTACCCGCAACACCTGTACCCGGACTTCAGTTCGATCCCTCCGGTCATCGTCAACAGCCTGCTGTTCATCGAGAACCGCGACCTGCTCGATGCCAAGGACCCTCGCAACAACCCAGCAGTGGACTGGCCACGCTTCGCCAAGGCGGCCTACAGCCAGGTGGCCAAGTACCTGGCCCTGCCAGGGCAGTCGGCCGGTGGCAGTACCCTGGCGACCCAGTTGGAAAAATACAGGCACTCCCCCGATGGCCTGACCGTCTCCGGCGCCGAGAAAATCCGCCAGATGATTTCCGCCAGCGTGCGGGCCTACCAAGGCGGCCCGGACACCACCGAGGCCCGCCAGCGCATCGTGCGCGACTACCTCAACAGCGTGCCGCTGTCGGCGGTCCCTGGCCATGGCGAGGTCCACGGCATGGCGGAGGGCCTGCGGGTTTGGTACGGCGCCGATTTCGACCAGGTGAATCAGGCCCTGAGCGCTACGGCAAGTGACCCGGACAGCATGGCCGCGCGCGGCCTGGCCCTGCGCCAGGTGCTGTCGTTGATGATCGCCCAGCGCCGTCCGTCCCATTACCTGTCCAAGGGTCGGGTCGAACTGGCCGAACTGACCGACTCCCACATTCGCCTGCTGGCGGCCAACGGCGTGGTCGACAAAAAGACCGCCGATGCCGCACTGGCCAGCAAGGCTGTGTACCGCGACTGGGTGGCGCAACCGACCATCGTGCCGATCATCACCAACAAGGGTATCAGCCTGGCACGCAACCGCCTCGCAGCCATGCTCAACCGGCCGCTGTATGATCTGGACCGCCTCGACCTGTCGGCCACCAGCACGCTGCAGGCCGACCTGCAGATGCAAGCCAGCCAGTACCTGAAGAATCTCTCCGACCCTGAATTCGCCGCGCAGATCGGCCTGATCGGCGAGCGCCTGCTGACCTCCAAGACCACCGACCAAGTGCGCTACAGCTTCACGCTGTTCGAACGCACAGCCGACGGATCGCGGGTTCGGGTGCAGACCGACAGCACCGACCAGCCGTTCGATATCAACGAGGGCAGCAAGCTGGAACTGGGCTCCACAGCCAAGCTTCGTGTGCTCACTACCTATCTGGAAATCATCGCCGAACTGCACGACAAATACGCCGGCAAACCTGCCGCCGAGCTGAAGAAAGTCGAGGTCGCGGAGCTCGACCGCATCACCCAGTGGTCGCTGGAATGGCTGATGCTCAACGCCAAGAACCAGAGCCTCGATGCCATGCTCGACGCAGCGCTTGAGCGCAAGTATTCGGCCAACACCGGCGAAGCGTTCTTCACCGGCGGCGGCATGCATGTGTTCAACAACTTCCGCAAGGAAGACAACAGCCGCAACCCCACCCTCAAGGAAGCGCTGCGCGAATCAATCAACCTGCCGTTCATCCGCCTGATGCGCGACCTGGTGCGGTACGTGACCTATCAGCAGCCGTTCAACCGCGTGGCGCTGCTCAAGGATGACGCCGACCCACGGCGCCAGGAATACCTGGCCCGCTTCGCCGACAAGGAAGGCACCAACTACCTGATGCGTTTCTGGAAGAAATACCAGCGCAAGACCTCGCAACAACGCCTGGACACATTCCTCGACAGCATGCGTATCACCCCTCAGCGCCTGGCCGCGGTGCATCGCTACCTGTTCCCTGAAGCCGGCCAGGAAACCTTCAATGCCTTCGTCCGCGCTCACAGCAAGGAAGACAAGAAAGCCCTCGCCAAGCTCACCGACAGTCGCCTGGTGGAGATGTACGAGGCCTACGGCCCCGGCAAGTACGATCTGCCCGACCAAGGCTTTATTGCCAAGGTCCACCCACTGGACCTGTGGCTGCTGGGTTACCTGCTGAAGAACCCCAGCGCAACGCCCACCGAAATGGCCAATGCCAGCCGTTTCGAGCGCCAGGAAGTGTATGGCTGGCTGTTCAAGAGCCGTCATCAGGGCGCCCGCGACAGCCGCATTCGCACCATGGTCGAAATCGAGGCTTTCCTCGACATTCATCAACGCTGGAAACGCGTGGGTTACCCGTTCGATCACCTCGTCCCGTCGCTGGCCACCGCCATCGGCAGCTCCGGCGACCGTCCTGCGGCGCTCTCGGAGCTGGTCGGCATCATCCAGAACGATGGCGTGCGGCTGCCGACCTTGCGTATCGATACCCTGCACTTCGCCGCCAACACGCCCTATGAAACCAAGCTGATCAGCGACCCGGACCGGGGGCAGCGGATCTTGCCAGTCGAGGTTGCGCGCGCACTCAAAGGGGCCATGTCCCAGGTAGTGGACGCCGGTACCGCGCGGCGTATCTCCGGCAGTTTCAAACTGCATGACGGCACCCCGCTGGTGATGGGGGGCAAGACCGGCACCGGCGACAACCGGATCGAGAGCTTCGGCGCGGGTGGTCGGCTGATCGGTTCCCGTTCGTTGAACAGAACCGCGACCTTCGTGTTCTTCCTTGGCGATAACCACTTCGGCACGCTCACCGCCTTCGTGCCGGGGCGTTCGGCGGAAGCATTCAAATTCACCTCGGCCTTGCCGGTACAGGTGCTCAAGGGCATGGCACCAATTCTCATGCCCTACCTGGAGCCAGGTAACCCGAACGAGTGCAAACCGCCACAAGTGGCGATGCAGGGCCAAAACTGAGGGTGTTGTAGCGGATTGATCGAAGCTTTAGATGATAATCATCCGCATTTTTCGTCTTGTCTTTAGATATATCTTGAGTAATATCTTGCGATATATCTAAACAGACGGAGCCACCTTCCATGCGCGACCCTGCTGCCCATGACCCTTTCGAGCGCCGCCCCGGCCGGGGCGAACGCGGCCCTCGGGTGTTCGCGCCCGGTGATCTCAAACTGCTGATGCTGTCGATGCTGGCCGAGCAGCCTGGCCACGGCTATGACCTCATCCGCCAGATCGAAAGCCTGTTCGACGGCAACTACACCCCTAGCCCAGGCGTGATCTACCCCACCCTCAACTTCCTTGAAGAAGCCGAGCTGATCAGCGGCCAGGTCGAAGGCAGCAAACGCCTGTACGTCATCACCGAAGCGGGCCGCAACGCCCTGAGCGAGCAGGCCATTGCCCTGGACGGCGTGCGCATGCGCATCGAAGTCAGCAAGCGCGCCCTGCGCGGGCATGACCGTCCACCCGAGATTCACGAAGCCGTCGGCAACCTGCGTCATGCCCTGCACATGCACAGTGGCCGCTGGACTGCCGAAGAGATCGAACGCGTGCGCAACCTGCTCAACGACACGGCCAAGGCCATCGCCTCGGGGCCAGCCGACCCCGTTACGGAGAACCATCCATGAGTGACACCATTCACCGCGTCAACCACCAGATTCGCCAGCGCCGCCTGCACGTGCTGCGGGTGGCCGACCTGACCCCACGCATGCGCCGAATCACCCTCGGCGGCCAGGAGTTGCAAGGTTTCACCAGCCTCGGCAGCGATGACCATATCAAGTTGCTGTTCGCCGAAACCGCCGAACAGCAGCAGGCCATCGACGCTCGCAATCTCGGGCGGGACGGGGGCGTCAGGCCTACCATGCGCGAGTACACGCCACGACGCATCGACCTGGTCAACAACGAACTGGACATCGACTTCGTCCTGCATGGCGATGGTCCTGCCTCGACCTGGGCCGCACAGGCAGCCCCAGGACAGACACTGGACATCGCCGGCCCACGTGCCTCGATGGTGGTACCAGACATCTTCGACAGCTACCTGCTGATCGGCGATGAAACTGCCATTCCCGCCATAGGCCGCCGATTGGAAGAACTGCCAGCGGGTCGCAAAGTGCTGGCGGTCGTCCAGATCGAAGACGATCAGGAGCGCCAGCCCCTGGAGAGCAAGGCCCAGCTGGAAATAATCTGGGTGCACCGAAATGAAGATCTGCTCGCCCGAATCGAAGCACTGGGCTTGCCTGAGGGCGACTTGTACAGCTGGGTCGCATTGGAGAAATCGCTGACCCGCCAGGTCAAGGCGTTGTTGCTGGAAAAAGGCGTCAAGGAAAGTGCATTGAAGGCCGCCGCCTACTGGCGTGCCGATGGAACTGCCGACGACGAGTGATGAGTATCGAGCCAGCTCCTGCGGGTGCCACGCGGTACCTGCCGGAGCCAGCTTGCTGGCGATGATGCCCTACACCGACGCAGGCACTCGCCGCCCCCGCCATCGGTCCAGGCCGAGCAGCACCAGGCCAATGCCCCAGAATCCTGCCAACACTCCCAACGCATTCAACATGACCTGCCTGTAACCCAAGCTGGCCACGTCAATGAATGGATAGGGGTAGACGCCGATTTCATTGCCCCGCCACAAGGCATAGGCGAAGTAGGCTGCCGGGTACAGTGCCCAGGCCGCCAGATGCCGAAGCCGCAAGCGCCCCTTGGGCACCTCGCACCACCAATACAGGACGAACAGCAGCGGCATGACGTCGTGCAGCAACTCGTCCGCCAACCATTGCCAACCCTCGGGCTGCCACAGATGGCGCAGTAGCAGGCTGTAGGCGATCGCCACCAGCACGATACTGGCCGCCACCGCGGAACTTATCGAGGGTGACAGAAAGAAACGCTTGGCACCTGAATCACGGCCAAAGGCTGCATAGCTGAGCACCGTCGCCACCAAGGTGTTGGTCAGCACCGTGAAATAGCCGAATACATTGACCAGGCCGCCGATCAGGCTGGCCTGCTCCTGCCAGCGCGCCAGCAGTACCAGATGTACCTGAACCGACAGGCCCACCCAGCCCAGCACCGCCGCCAAGGTCAACCAGGGACGACACGGCATGTCAGGCCTGGCGCTGCAATTTCACGTACAACTGTTCGACCTTTTCTCGCGCCCAGGGCGTCTTGCGCAGGAAGGTCAGGCTCGACTTGATGCTCGGGTTGCTTTTGAAACAGCGCACATCCACGCGCTCGGCCAGCCCCTGCCATTGGTAGTGCGCCACCAGCTCGGTGAGGATCTGCTCCAAGGTCTTGCCGTGCAGCGCGTTGTGTTGGGCCGTGCTCATGCCAGTGCTCCAGCGTGGGAAAGATGCGCACCTTACACGAGTGTAGTGGCCAGAGCAGCCCGCACATAACGCTAGCCAGAACAGGCCACTGCATGATCAAATAGAAACGTTATATTATAACAGTAACGTTATCTGCCAAGGACCGTCACATCCCCATGCTGTGCTCACCTTTACGCCTAACCCCCCTCGCCGCCACGCTCTGGCTGGTTTCAACCAGCAGCCATGCCGTTGAACTCGAACCCCAGGTCATCACCGCCAACCCACTGGGCAACCCACAGATGGCAGCCCCTAGCACCATCCTTGAAGGTGACGAACTGCTGCAACAGCAGCACGGCAGCCTCGGTGAAACGCTCAACAAACAACCTGGGGTCGCCTCCACCTGGTTCGGCCCTGGTGCCAGCCGCCCAGTCATTCGCGGCCTCGATGGTGACCGCATCCGCATCCTGCGTAATGGCGTAGGCGCCCTGGATGCCTCGTCGCTGTCCTACGACCACGCCGTACCGCTGGATCCGGTGAACGTCGACCGCATCGAAATCGTCCGCGGCCCCGCTGCCTTGCTGTACGGCGGCAATGCCATCGGCGGCGTGGTCAACACCTTCGACAACCGCATCCCCGCTACCCCCATCGAAGGCATTCATGGCGCGGGTGAACTGCGCTACGGCGGCGCCGATACCACTCGCAGCAGCGCCGGCAAGCTCGAGGCCGGCGACGGGACCTTCGCCTTGCATCTGGATGCCAGCAGCCGACAGTTCAACGACTTGCGCATACCCGGTTATGCACGTAGCTCCAAAGTCCGTGACAGCGACGACCCCGGCAGCCGCCACCGCCTGGAAAACAGCGATGGGCGCCAGGACGGCGGCGCCCTCGGAGGCGCCTACCATTGGGACCACGGTTACACCGGCATGTCCTACAGCCGTTACGACAGCAATTACGGTTCGGTGGCCGAGTCCGGCGTGCGCCTGGATATGAAACAGGATCACTACGGTTTCGAAACCGAAGTCCGTGATCTGGAAGGCCCCTTCAGCTCGATCAAGGTCGATGCCGGCTACACCGACTACGAACACAGCGAGATTGAAGAAGGCGAGGTGCACACCACCTTCAAGAACAAAGGCTACGAAGCGCGGGTCGAGGCCCGCCACCAGCCTATCGGTCCGGTCGAAGGCGTGATCGGCGCGCAAGTCAACCGCAATGAATTCTCCGCACTGGGCGAGGAAGCCTTCGTCCCACATACCGATACTGACAGCCTGGCACTGTTCCTGCTCGAACAATGGCAGGCCAGCGAGCGTCTGAACCTGAGCCTCGGCGCACGCCTCGAGCACACACGAGTCGAGCCGGATGCCAAAGGCAACGACAACTTCGCCAACGCCGACAGCGCCAGCACGTTCAATGCCTGGAGCCTATCGTCGGGTGCGGTGTACCAGCTCGACCCCTACTGGTCGCTGGCCGCGAACCTTGGCTACACCGAACGCGCTCCGACCTTCTACGAGCTGTACGCCAATGGCGCCCATGTGGCCACCGGCGCCTTCGAAGTCGGCGACGCCAATCTGAACAAGGAAAAAGCCATTTCCGCCGACCTGGCCTTGCGCTTCGACAATGGTACCCACAAGGGCAGCGTGGGGGTGTTCTACAGCCACTTCCGCAACTACATCGGCCTGATCGGCACGGGCAATCTGCGTGAAGGCCATGATCACGACCATGGCGACGATGATCATGACCATGACCACGACGAAGGCTTGCCCGAGTACCAGTACCAAGGGGTACGAGCGCGGTTCTACGGCATCGAAGCCCAGGATCGTTGGCAACTGGCCGAGAACCGCTACGGCAATTTGGCCCTGGAATTGTCCGGCGACTACACCCGAGCCAAGAACCTCGACAGTGGCGAACCCCTGCCCCGCATCGCACCACTGCGACTGAACAGCGGCCTGGTGTGGGAACTGGACCGCTGGCAAGCAAGGGTGGATGTACAACATGCGGCAGCGCAACATCGCAAGCCAGCCAATGAAACCCGCACCGATGGCTACACCACCTTGGGCGCGAGCGTCGGCTACCGGTTCGATATCGGGCAGAGTCAGTGGCTGGCATTCGTCCGGGGCGAGAACCTGACGGACCAGACGGTGCGCTACGCCAGTTCGATCCTGCGCGATATCGCACCGGCCCCTGGGCGCAGCGTGGAAGTCGGATTACGCACTTCGTTCTGAGGTCGCGGGGGCGCTTTGCGCCCCTATCGCCGGCAAGCCCGCTCCGGCAGGGCCGGACTGTTGCAAACTCGACAACAATCAACTGCGACAATTTGTCTTTTTTTCTTACAACTTCCTCTATATCCTCCACACCGCAAGCTGAATCGCTTCATCTACCGAACCCTGTCTCCATCCTCATCGAAGGGCCCGCCCTTTGGTGCGCTTGCCGTTTTTTCAATAATCAAAAGATAGCGCTATCTCATGCTCCAACTGCCCAAAAACTGTTACATCGGCCTTGCCCTCACTGCACTCGCGAGCAACGCCTGCGCCAACGACATGTTCGCCAGCGACTCTCCCTGGATGCTCGGTGACTGGGGGGGCACCCGCAGTGAACTGCTGGAAAAAGGCTACGACTTCACCCTCGGCTACACCGGCGAGATGGGCAGCAACCTGCACGGTGGTTACGACCACGACCGCACCGCACGCTACAGCGACCAGTTCACCTTCGCCAGCCATATGGACCTGGAAAAAATCCTCGGCTGGCAAGACACCGAGTTGCAACTGACCCTCACCGAACGCCACGGCGACAACATCAGCAACGACCGTATCAACGACCCACGGGTCGGCGGCTTCACTTCTGCCCAGGAAGTCTGGGGTCGAGGCGAAACCTGGCGGCTGACCCAACTGTGGATCAAGCAGAAATACTTCGACGGTGCTCTGGATGTGAAATTCGGCCGCTTCGGCGAAGGCGAAGACTTCAACAGCTTCCCGTGCGACTTCCAGAACCTGGCGTTCTGCGGCTCGCAGGTGGGCAACTGGGTGGGCGGCATCTGGTACAACTGGCCAGTCAGCCAGTGGGCGCTGCGTGTGCGCTATAACCTCAACAGCGAGTTGTACGCGCAGGTCGGGGTGTTTGAGCAGAACCCTTCCAACCTCGAATCCGGCAACGGCTTCAAGCTCAGCGGCAGCGGCACCCAAGGTGCGGTGATGCCGGTGGAACTGGTGTGGACCCCAAGACTCAATGGCTTTAAAGGGGAATATCGCGCCGGGTACTACTACAGTAATGCCAAGGCTCAGGACGTTCTCAAGGACAGCAACGGCCAGCCGGCAGCCCTGAGCGGCGCCGCCTACCGCAGCCGTTCGAGCAAGCATGGCTTCTGGCTTGGCGCTCAACAGCAGGTGACATCGCTGGCGTCCGACCAGTCACGTGGCCTGAGCCTGTTCGCCAACGCCACCATGCACGACAAGAAGACCAATGCCATCGACAACTATGTTCAGGCAGGACTGGTTTACAAGGGCCCATTCGACGCCCGCGCCAAGGACGACATCGGTTTCGCCCTCGCCCGCGTGCACGTCAATCCCGGCTACCGCAAGAACGCCCGCCTGGCCAACCAGGCCGCCGGCCTCGATGACTATGACAACCCGAATTTCCTGCCTGTACAGGACACCGAGTACAGCGCCGAACTCTACTACGGCATCCACCTGGCCGATTGGCTCACGGTGCGCCCGAACCTGCAGTACATCCGCCATCCGGGCGGGGTGTCGCAGGTCGAGGACGCCCTGATTGGCGGCCTGAAGATCCAAAGCAGTTTCTGATCGACGCATTTGCATCACTTTTTGACCTAACGGAGAACCTACGATGAGCACTGACGGTGCCAAGAACGGAACCCGCTGGCTGCCGCGCCTTCTGGGCGTGCTGCTATTGCTGATGGGCCTGGCCCTGCTGGCAGGCGGCATCAAGCTGAGCCAGCTGGGGGGATCGCTCTATTACCTGATCGCCGGTATCGGCTTCGCCTTGTCCGGCATCCTGCTGCTGGCCAAACGGCGCATCGCCCTGGGGCTATACGGCCTGGTGCTGCTCGGCAGCACGGTGTGGGCCCTGCTGGAAGTCGGCCTGGACTGGTGGCAACTGGTACCACGCCTGGCCATCTGGTTCGCCATTGGCGTGCTTCTGCTGCTGCCGTGGGCCCGCCGCCCCTTGACCGGCCCAGCTTCGAAAGCCAATACCGCCCTGCTCAGCGTCGCGGTCGTGGCCTCTGGTGCCTGCGCCCTGGCCAGCCAGTTTACCCACCCTGGCGAAGTGTTCGGCGAATTGGGCCGCGAGAGCAGCGAAATGGCCAGCGCCGCACCGGACATGCCTGACGGTGAATGGCAGGCCTATGGCCGCACCGAGCATGGCGACCGCTACTCGCCCCTGCGCCAGATCACCCCGCAGAACGTCTATCGCCTGGAGGAGGCCTGGCGTATCCGTACCGGCGACCTGCCGACGGAAAACGACCCTGTTGAGCTGACCAACCAGAACACGCCGCTGAAGGTTAATGGCATGCTCTATGCCTGCACCGCTCACAGCAAGGTCCTGGCCTTGGACCCGGACACTGGCGCGGAAATCTGGCGTTTCGACCCTCAGGTGAAAAGCCCGGTAGGCACCTTCAAGGGCTTTGCCCACATGACCTGCCGTGGCGTTTCGTACTATGACGAAAACCGCTACGTCAGCCGCGACGGCAGCCCTGCGCCGAAAATCTCGGATGCCGGCCAGGCTGTTGCCCAGGCGTGCCCACGCCGCCTCTACCTGCCGACCGCCGACGCCCGTCTGATCGCCATCAACGCCGACAACGGCAAAGTCTGCGAAGGCTTCGCCAACCAGGGCGTGATCGACCTGACCACCGGCATCGGTCCGTTCACCGCTGGCGGCTACTACTCCACGTCGCCTGCAGCCATCACCCGTGACCTGGTGATCATCGGCGGCCACGTGACCGACAACGAGTCGACCAACGAGCCTTCCGGTGTGATTCGCGCCTACGACGTGCACGACGGCCACCTGGTGTGGAACTGGGACAGCAACAACCCGGACGACACCAAGCCATTGGCTCCTGGCAAGACCTACAGCCGCAACTCGGCCAACATGTGGTCGATCGCCAGCGTCGATGAAGACCTGGGCATGATCTACCTGCCGCTGGGCAACCAGACGCCTGACCAATGGGGCGCCAACCGTACCCCAGGCGCCGAGAAGTACAGCGCCGGTATCGTCGCCCTGGACCTGGCCACCGGCAAGGCTCGCTGGAACTACCAGTTCACCCACCACGACCTGTGGGACATGGACGTGGGCAGCCAGCCGACCCTGGTTCACCTTAAAACCAAGGAAGGCGTGAAGCCTGCGGTTATCGTGCCGACCAAGCAGGGCAGCCTGTACGTCCTGGACCGCCGCGACGGCACCCCGATCGTGCCGATCCGCGAGATCCCGGTGCCGCAAGGCGCAGTCAAGGGCGACCACACGGCACCGACCCAGGCGCGTTCGGACCTCAACCTCCTCGGCCCCGAGCTGACCGAACAGGCCATGTGGGGCGCCACCCCGTTCGACCAGATGCTGTGCCGTATCCAGTTCCGTGAGCTGCGCTACGAGGGCCAGTACACCCCACCGTCCGAGCAGGGTTCGCTGGTCTATCCGGGTAACGTCGGTGTGTTCAACTGGGGCAGCGTTTCCGTCGACCCGGTGCGCCAGCTGCTGTTCACTTCGCCGAACTACATGGCCTTCGTCTCAAAGATGGTGCCACGCGAGCAAGTTGCCGCTGGTAGCAAGCGCGAAAGCGAGACCAGCGGCGTGCAGCCGAACACCGGCGCTCCGTATGCCGTGATCATGCACCCGTTCATGTCGCCACTGGGCGTTCCGTGCCAGGCGCCTGCCTGGGGTTATGTAGCCGCCATCGACCTGTTCACCAACAAGGTCGTGTGGAAGCACAAGAACGGCACCACCCGTGACAGCACGCCGATTCCGATCGGCCTGCCGGTAGGCGTGCCGAGCATGGGCGGGTCGATCGTCACCGCTGGCGGCGTCGGCTTCCTCAGCGGCACGCTGGACCAGTACCTGCGCGCCTACGACACCCACAACGGCAAGGAACTGTGGAAGTCCCGCCTGCCAGCAGGTGGCCAGGCCACCCCCATGACCTACACCGGCAAGGACGGCAAGCAGTATGTGCTGGTCACGGCTGGCGGCCATGGCTCGCTGGGCACCAAGATGGGCGATTACATCATCGCTTACAAACTCTCGGAGTAAGCACCACCGCTCCCCCAGGTCCACGCCTGTGGGAGCGGCCTTGTGTCGCGAAAGGGCTGCCCAGCAACCCCGAGGTCACGCTACCGGCCGGGGAACTGGGGCTGCTAAACGAGCCTTGCGCGACACAAGGGCGCTCCTACACCATTGAAACCCATTCCCCCCCGCCCCATCTAAGCACCATAGTCATTTACGCAGGTGCCCCATGAGCGACCAGCAGGATTTCCCGGAACAACCCGACGAACACAGCGAAGTCGAACACCTTCAGTCCCAGGCCAACACTGGCCACGCCCTCGCCTTGCCCGGCCAGCAGTTACCGGACAAGGTCTATGTGATCCCGATTCACAACCGCCCGTTCTTCCCGGCCCAAGTCCTGCCGGTCATCGTCAATGAAGAGCCTTGGGCAGAAACGCTCGACCTGGTGGCCAAGACACCGCACCACTCCCTGGCACTGTTCTTCATGGACACGCCACCCGAAGACCATCGCCACTTCGATACCTCCGCCCTGCCGCAGTACGGCACGCTGGTCAAGGTGCACCACGCCAGCCGCGAGAACGGCAAGCTGCAGTTCGTCGCCCAGGGCCTGACCCGGGTGCGCATTCGCACCTGGCTCAAGCACCACCGCCCACCGTATCTGGTCGAGGTCGATTATCCGCGCCAACCGACCGAGCCTACCGATGAGGTGAAGGCCTACGGCATGGCCCTGATCAATGCGATCAAGGAACTGCTACCGCTCAATCCGCTGTACAGCGAGGAGCTGAAGAACTACCTCAACCGCTTCAGCCCCAACGACCCGTCGCCGCTGACCGATTTCGCCGCAGCGCTCACCTCCGCCACCGGCAATCAGCTGCAAGAAGTGCTGGACTGCGTGCCCATGCTCAAACGCATGGAAAAAGTCCTGCCCATGCTGCGCAAGGAAGTCGAGGTCGCACGCCTGCAAAACGAGATCTCCGCCGAGGTCAACCGGCAGATCGGCGAGCACCAGCGTGAGTTCTTCCTCAAGGAGCAACTCAAGGTCATCCAGCAGGAGCTGGGCCTGACCAAGGACGATCGCAGCGCCGACCTGGAGCAGTTCGAACAGCGCCTGGAAGGCAAGACCCTGCCGGAGCAGGCGAAAAAACGCATCGACGAAGAAATGGGCAAGCTGGCGATTCTGGAGACCGGCTCGCCCGAGTACGCCGTCACCCGCAATTACCTGGAATGGGCCACCGCCCTGCCCTGGGGCGTGTACGGCAAGGACAAGCTCGACCTCAAGCACGCCCGCAAGGTCTTGGACCAGCACCATGCCGGCCTCGATGACATCAAGGAACGCATCCTCGAATTCCTCGCCGTCGGTGCCTGGAAAGGCGAGATCAGCGGCTCCATCGTGCTGCTGGTAGGCCCGCCTGGCGTGGGCAAGACCAGCATCGGCAAGTCCATCGCCGAATCCTTGGGGCGGCCGTTCTACCGCTTCAGCGTCGGCGGCATGCGCGATGAGGCCGAGATCAAGGGTCACCGCCGCACCTACATCGGCGCCCAGCCAGGCAAACTGGTGCAGGCGTTGAAAGAGGTCGAGGTGATGAACCCGGTGATCATGCTCGACGAAATCGACAAGATGGGTCAAAGCTACCAGGGTGACCCGGCCTCGGCACTGCTTGAGACCCTCGACCCGGAGCAGAATGTCGACTTCCTCGATCACTACCTGGACCTGCGCCTGGACTTGTCCAAGGTGCTGTTCGTGTGCACCGCCAACACGCTGGACTCGATCCCCGGCCCGCTGCTCGACCGGATGGAAGTGATCCGCCTGTCTGGCTACATCACCGAGGAAAAACTGGCCATCGCCAAGCGCCACTTGTGGCCCAAGCAACTGGAAAAAGCCGGCGTCGCCAAGGCCAGCCTGAGCATCAGCGACAGCGCCCTGCGCACCGTGATCGAAGGCTACGCCCGTGAGGCCGGTGTACGGCAGTTGGAGAAGCAACTGGGCAAGTTGGTGCGCAAGTCGGTGGTCAAGTTGCTGGATGACCCTGACGCCAAGCTGAAGATCGGCAACAAAGACCTTGAGCCTGCCCTGGGCATGCCGGTGTTTCGCAGCGAACAGGTTTTGGCCGGCAAGGGCGTGATAACCGGGCTTGCCTGGACCAGCATGGGCGGTGCGACCTTGCCGATCGAGGCCACCCGCATCCACACCCTGAACCGCGGCTTCAAGCTGACCGGCAAGCTGGGCGATGTGATGAAAGAGTCCGCCGAAATTGCCTACAGCTACGTCAGCTCGAACCTCAAGCAGTTTGGTGGTGATCCAGCGTTCTTCAACGAAGCGTTCATCCACCTGCACGTGCCGGAAGGGGCCACGCCCAAGGACGGTCCAAGTGCGGGTATCACCATGGCCAGCGCCTTGTTGTCGCTGGCTCGCGACCAGGCACCGAAGAAAGGCGTGGCCATGACTGGCGAGTTGACCCTCACTGGCCAGGTCCTGCCTATCGGCGGGGTGCGCGAGAAGGTGATCGCGGCGCGGCGGCAGAAGATCTTCGAGCTGATTCTGCCGGAGCCCAACCGTGGAGACTTCGAGGAGCTGCCGGACTACCTGCGTGAAGGGCTGACCGTGCATTTCGCCAAACGCTTCGCCGATGTCGCCAAAGTGTTGTTCTGACCGATAGTGCGCCCTTCGCGGGTCAAGCCCGCGAAGAGGCCGGCACAAGTGGCACAAAACCGCGCGATCATCGGTTATCCTCAGGCCAACGCCAGCCTCCGGAGCCACCATGACCGTCCCTCGTCTACTCGTTCCCCTGAGCCTTGCCCTGCTCACCGCCTGCGCCCAGCAGCCCAGACAAACCGTCGAACTGGACGCTGAAAGCGAATGCCCCAAGCGCCTTCAGGTCGGTCAATCGCTCACCCTCACCCTGCCCAGCAACCCCACCACCGGCTACCGCTGGCTGGTGCAGAACCCAGCGTCGGACATCCTGCGCAGCCTCGGCCCCGAGGTTTACAGCGACCCTGAGGACGCTGGCATCGTCGGCAGTTCCGGCCTGTCGACCTGGCGCTTCCAGGCCAAGTCAGCTGGCGAAGGCCACCTGGTCCTGGTCTACCAACAACCCTGGGCTCCCGAAGTAAGGCCTGTCCAGACCTTCGATTGCGCCATTCGGGTAAAGTGATCGCACAGCGCTGGTCAGCCAACCATGCATCCTCGCCGCGGTTTGGCTAGAATGCCGGCCCTGTCTATCGCCAGCGCCTGGATCCACCGTGAGCAAAGAACCCGACCGCCTATTCGCCCAGCCTCTGGAGCAGGTGCCCGACTTCGTCTTCAACGAAGACGTGGTGCGGGTATTCCCGGACATGATCAAGCGTTCGGTGCCCGGCTACCCGACCATCGTCGAGAACCTCGGCGTGCTGGCCGCGCGCTTCGCCCAGCCCAATACCGCGCTGTACGATCTGGGCGCATCGCTAGGCGCTGTGACCCAGTCCCTGCGCCGTCACGTGCGCAGCGATGGCTGCCGAGTCATCGCCGTGGACAACTCGGCGGCCATGGTCGAGCGCTGCCGCCAATACCTTACCGCTCAGGACTCGATGTTCCAGGAACTGCTGCCGGTACAGGTGCTGGAAGCCGATATCCTGGCCCTGCCCTTCGAGCCGGCCTCGGTGGTGGCGATGAATTTCACCCTGCAGTTCATCGCCCCTGACCAACGCCTGGTGTTGCTCGGCCGTATCCGCCAGGCCCTGCTGCCGGGCGGCGCGCTGATCCTGTCGGAGAAACTGCGGTTCGCCGATGACGAGGAGCAAACCCTGCTCAATGAGCTGCACCTGGACTTCAAACGTGCCAATGGCTACAGCGAACTGGAGATCGCCCAGAAACGCAGTGCCATCGAAAACGTGATGAAGCCCGATACCCTCCAGGCCCACCAGGAACGTCTGCACGCCGCTGGCTTCTCCAAGGTCGTGCCTTGGTTCCAATGCCTCAACTTCGCCTCACTGATAGCCCTGCCATGATCGATCTTTCCCCTCTGGTCCGCCGCTTGGCGGGTACGCCCCTCGCTACCTGGTCCCAGGGACTGCAAGCACAGCTGGATGCCAAGCTGGAAAAAGGCCACGGCGACCTCGACCGCTGGCGCGGCGCCCTCGATGCCTTGCCCGTCCTGCAGCCTAGCGAAATCGACCTGGTCGACGGCCTGCGTCTGGACTGCGCCTGCGACGACGCGACCCGCGCCCAGGTGCGCCAGGCGCTGATGGGCTTGTCGCCCTGGCGCAAGGGGCCGTTCAACCTGTTCGGCGTTCATGTGGATACCGAATGGCGCTCGGACTGGAAATGGTCGCGTGTCAGCCCGCACCTGGACCTCAAGGGCAAGCGCGTGCTCGACGTGGGTTGTGGCAATGGTTACTACCAGTGGCGCATGCTCGGCGCTGGCGCCGACATGGTGATCGGCGTCGACCCCAACTGGCTGTTCTTCTGCCAATTCCAGGCGGTGCAGCGATTCCTTCCAGCACTGCCGGCCTGGCACCTACCCTTCGCCCTCGAAGACCTGCCAGCCAACCTGGAAGGCTTCGATACGGTGTTCTCCATGGGCGTGTTCTACCACCGCCGCTCGCCGATCGAGCACTTGCTGGCTCTCAAGGATTGCCTGGTCAAAGGGGGCGAGCTGGTGCTGGAAACGTTGGTCGTGGAAGGCGATGAACAACAGGTGCTGGTGCCTGAGGACCGCTACGCGCAAATGCGCAATGTCTGGTTCCTGCCCTCGGTGCCTGCGCTCGCGCGCTGGCTGCGCCGGGCGGGCTTCAGTGACGTACGCTGTGTCGATGTCAGCGTGACCACCATCGAAGAGCAGCGCAGCACCGAGTGGATGCGTTATCAGTCGCTGAGCGATTTTCTCGATCCCCACGACCACAGCCTGACCATCGAAGGCCTGCCAGCCCCGCGTCGGGCAACCTTGGTGGCCCGCAAGTAAAACGCAACCCCCGTGGTCGTCGCGGTTTTTTTGGCCTACGCGAAGATATTCCTCATCTGCCCCGCATGCCTGCCGATTCCGCTCCACTGTGCCAGGAACTGGCGGAAGTGCAGGATGAACACCACCAGTTCCTGACGGGTGTTCATCCTGCCGAGCCGGACCACGGAACTTTCCAGGTAGGCCTCGATGGTCTGCCAGGTCGTGTGCAGATGCCCCGACGCCAGCACCACGTCCCATAAGTCGATCTCCAATTCGCCCATGCATGCATTGAGCTCATTGACGCGACCGCTCACCCGCTGGATCTCCGCCAGCCGTTGGCTGAGCTGACGGTGCCGCAGCTCCAGCTCATGCAGCTGGGCGCGGGCCTTTCTGGCCTTTGCACCATAGATCGAGTTGCTGATAATGGCTCCGAACGGTCCACCTAGCCAGCCCAATGTCGACTGCTTGGAGAAGGATCTGTAATCATGACGGACGTCTAGAATCTCACCGTCCAAGCGACTCAACTCCCACTCGAGGTCTTCAGCGTCCGGCGCCAGCGAGAATCGTTTGGCCGCACGGCACTTTTCGAACACCGCTGGCCTGAGTGTGAAGCGCGCCTGGTCGCGAAAATTCTCGAGTCCCAGGCGAACCCCATCGACTTGTTGATCAAAATCGTCGATTTGCCCGTGCAGCCACATCAACTGGTCAGCCATTGACCGGAGCAATTGCAGGTCCCGAGGGCCAAGGTCCATTTCCGGCGCTGAAAGCAACGTGGCCCAGGATGCGCGATCGATGCCCATTGCCCGTGTGCGTGCAGCAAGGTCCAGCACCTGGGCACCGAGCGCTTCGACCTGCCTGGCATGCTCTGCAAGGGCGGTGGTGACAGCCAGGCACTGCTTGTCGAGGATCGACCATGTACGGGCATGCAACGCCAAGTGTTTGAACAGGCCCAACATCCGTTCGGGAGCCAATTCTGGCTCGGTGATTCTGTCGTACCCCAGCCACGCGATGGTCTGCGCCAGCGTGGACGGCAATACGCGCATGCGTTCGCTGTAGTTTCTGATCGTCGACCGCGATTCGGCCGTAAGGATCAAACCCGCAGAACCCTGCCCATCTCGATTATCCATGGCCTGGATCAGTTCACCCGGCAGGACGATCGCTTTCATCTGCTGCTCTTCGAAAGGCAACGTACGTGGATTCATGAGTCTTCAATTGACGTCGATAGCAAAGAAATCGCGCTCCGCAGAGCGCGACATGATGGGCGCCCTCAAAGCGCGCGACGGTGTTGCTCCAACAGCTGGCGCTGGTAGGTCAGCAATTGCTTGAAGAGCCCATTGAGTACTCGCAATTGCTCGCCGTCACCGATCGGAGCGCGCTCCAAATGGGTGTGGAAATTGCCCAGAGCCTGCCTGACGACCGTCATGCCAGATGCCCAATCCGTGCGTTGCTCCTGCAGCATCGGCAGCATTTCCAGTGCAGCAAGCCTCTGCGTCACCGTTGCCTGGCGCTGTACGAGTTCTCTGACCTGAACGGCTAGCTTGCGCACGCGCTCACCGATGTTGCGGCGCTCCTGCTGCAGTTGGGTGTAGCGCATACCTTCGACGACATCGCCCAGCAGGGTTTGAAGCTGTTCGACGGCTTTGGAGACAGCCTCGACGGTGACGACCGTTTCACCACCCGGAACGGCCAGTTTGCCGAGATCGTCGAGTGAAGGGACCACACCACCGAATCGCGTCTGCAGTCCATTGGCTTCCAAGGTGGCAATGGCCTTCTCGACCGTTTCCTTGTTCTGCTGCTCCCGATCATGCTCTTCCACCAACTGGGCGTGGGTCCTGGCCAGGTTTTGCTGCTGCTTGTTCAATCGCTCCTGATCGGCTGTACCGACCAGCAAAGGCAACGTAGCGAGCGCCTGGATCTCTCTGCCCAAATGGGATATTTGATCAGCCAGTCGCGATTTCACCGTATCCCGCTCTTCTGCGGCTATGGCGAGAACGTCACTGTCGTGACCACTACCGAGGCTGGCGAGCATATCGCTCAACGCTTCGTTATCCAGCTCGGCAGTCAGCCTTTGGGCCTTACGCACCGTTTGATCGATGCAATGGGTGAACAGCCTCATGTGTCGCTCCAGGTTTTCCTGGAGCGGTGTCGAAAACTTCAATTGACCCTTCTGCCACACCTCGGTGTAGCTTCGTGTTGCCGCGAGCACTTTGCCGAGCTCGGGCGCATCGGCAGTCATGGGCAGGACGTGGACGTTGTCGTTCATGGTCGTTTCACCTTATTGGGCCGAGGCTGCATCGTCGAAGATTTGGGTTAATTGCAGGGATTTTTCCTGGATATGTTTCCATTGCGCGAGGAACTGGCGGAAATACAAAGAGAACCTGATCAACTGCTTGTTGTCGGAAATGCTTTCGAGCTTTTCGATCGACGCATCGATATAGGAACCTACGGTGTCCCACGCCGTTTGCAGGTGGGAAGCAGCGGTGACCACGTCTTGCAGTCGGGTGTCGAGTTCGCCGACAAACGTCGCCAACTCTTCCATGCGGCCCTCAAGATTCACCCGCAGACGCAACTGATCGCTGACTTTACGGCGCTCCTCCTGCTGCTTCTTGCGCTCTTTGCGCACTTTCTCTGCTTTGCTGCCGTATATTCCCCCGGTGATTGCCGCTCCGATGGGGCCAACGGCCAGGCCACCCAACGCCAGCTTCACGTATTGATCGTACTCAGTGCTGAGTGCAGTGATGTCCTGGTCGAGCACCTTCAGCTGCTCGCGCAGGTTCTCTACCTGGTTGTCACCCTGCTTTCGCTCGACTGCATGGCCTTTTTGCTTAACCGCGGGAATCAGCTCGAAACGCGCGATGTCCCGGAAGCTCTCGGTTTCGAGCCTTACGCTTTCCACCTGCTGCGCATACCACTGCACATCCTCCTTGAGAATGCCCATGTAAACGACGAGTAGCGAAACTGACTGCCTGCCTGGGCCGTCCAGTTTCACCGGAGTGCTTAGCAGGAGCTTCTCCCAGTGCTTGACCTCGCCCACCGCACGCCGGGATTCTTCGAGGATGCCTTCACCGGCCGCGTTGATCGAAGCAGCGGTGGAAGAAAGCCCGGCTGCCAGTTTCTTGCTCCTGTCCGACAGCGGCGCCCATGTACGGGCATGAGTGCGCAGGCTCTCGAACAGCTCGTCCATGGACTCGGGCGTAAGTTCGGGCTCTTCGATTTGCTTGTAGCCCAACCAACGCTCCAGGTTGTCGCGGCTGGAGGGCAACGCGAAGACAAAATTGGCATAGCGATTGAGCGTGAGGATGTGTTCGCGACTGAGCGTCAGGCCGCCTTGGCCCTCACCATCGAGCGAGGCCAAGCCGTTCACTACAGCTTGCGGGTATTTAGCAGCTTTCTGTTGAAGCAGCTCATAGTCAGCCCATTGTTCATTCATGATTTCGCCCCTGTATACGAGCCCTACATTGGCTCGGTCAGGGCAAAGTACGGCAAACGTCATGCACCACAGCAGCGGGCAGGCTTTCCTGATCCGACAGGGGCTGGTGGCTAACGAGGGGACGGTGATCATGCCGCTGCATGAAGGAAGGCAGCGGTGGGCCGCTGGCCCGAAGGGCCGGACCCGTTTCAATCGCGGGGTGCCATCGCCGGTCAACCTGTCTCTAGAGGTTCGGACTACCGGCGATGAGAAGGAAGAATCAGCGCGAAGCCGCCACGATCAGCGCCTTCATCTCTGCTACAGCGGCCTTGAAGCCGACGAACAACGCATGCGCGACCAAGGCGTGGCCGATATTGAGTTCGTTGATGCCTTTGATTGCCGCCACCGCCTCGACGTTGTGGTAGTGCAAGCCATGGCCAGCGTTGACGATCAGCCCTTGGCCAACGCCGAAGGCGACGCCATCGACGATGCGCTTGAGCTCGTCTGCCACTTCGGTCGGTGTTTCGGCATCGGCATAACGACCGGTGTGCAACTCGATGGCCGGTGCACCAACGCGACGCGAGGCTTCGATCTGCCGCTCGTCGGCATCGATGAACAGCGACACTTCGGCACCGGTGCGCGACAGGCGCTCGACTGCTGCCTTGATCCGCGCCTCTTGGCCGGCCACATCCAGGCCACCTTCGGTGGTCAGCTCCTGACGGGTTTCCGGTACCAGGCAGATATGCGCCGGGCGAATCTTCTCGGCGAAGGCCATCATCTCTTCCGTGACGCCCATCTCGAAGTTCATGCGGGTCTGCAGCACATCCTTGAGCAGCACGACATCACGCTCCTGGATATGCCGGCGGTCTTCGCGCAGATGAACGGTGATGCCGTCGGCGCCCGCCTCTTCGGCGTCCAGCGCGGCCTTGACCGGGTCGGGATAGCGCGTGCCCCGGGCCTGGCGCAGGGTCGCCACATGGTCGATATTGACGCCGAGAAGCATGCGGTTGCTGTGAGTCACGAAAGGCTCTCCTGAAGATGTAGCCCCACAGCATACGACGTGCTCAGCGCTTGCGAAACAGTTCCCGGCTAACCAATGGCTTTGACCCCAGGTGCACCGCCAGCGCTTGGCGCATCAGGCGCTTGGCCGCCAGCAGCGCACCCGGTGCGTCCCAGTCGGCTTGAGCCAGGGCCAGCAGCTCGTTGCCGTTGAACAACCCAGGCTGCACCAGATAAACCCGTTCCAGGCCAGCCTCGACCTGGAGGCGGTAGAAACCTTGCGCAACGATGGGTTGGTCGTTGACATCGTGGTCCAGTGCGAAGGCATAACCGAGGTCTTCGAGCAGCCGCCATTCGAACGAACGCAGCAAGGGCTCGAGCGGACGCCCGGCCGCCAGTGCCTGCAAGGTCAAGGCGTAATGCTCGAACAACTCGGGCTGAGGGGCTTCGGCAGGCAAAAGGCGCATCAGCAGCTCGTTCAGATACAGGCCACTGAACAGCGCATCGCCATGCAACCAGGCGGCAATTCCGACTGTATCAAGGCGCCCAACGTTCTTCAGCTCGCCGCGTCCGCGCAATTCCACTTCCAACGGCACGAATGGGCGCACCAGGCTGCCACCCTTGCCGCGTGCACGGCGCAGCACGGCACGTACACGCCCTTGCGGCGTGAAGAAGTCGACCAGTGCGCTGGTTTCCTTGTAAGCGCGGCTGTGCAGCACGTAGGCCGGCTGGGCGGCAGGTTGTTCCATCAGAACTCTCTAAAGGCCAGATGTGCCTGTGGGAACGGGTTCGCCCGCGAACGCTGCAGTGGATTCACTGACGCTTTCGCGGGTGAACCCGCTCCCACAGAGAGGTGCTGGCCGCCTGAAGGGATTACAGGTCGCCGTAACCCAACGAGCGCAGAGCACGCTCGTCGTCCGACCATCCGCCCTTGACCTTGACCCAGAGGTTGAGCATCACCTTGGCATCGAACAGCACTTCCATGTCCTTGCGGGCATCGGAACCGATGCGTTTGATGCGCTCGCCCTTGTCACCAATGATGATCTTCTTCTGCCCATCACGCTCGACCAGGATCAGCGCGTGAATGTGCAGCACATGCCCTTGCTGCTTGAACTCTTCGATCTCGACGGTGATCTGGTACGGAAGCTCCGCGCCCAGCTGGCGCATGATCTTCTCGCGGACCAGTTCGGCGGCCAGGAAGCGGCTGCTGCGGTCGGTGATCTGGTCTTCCGGGAAGAAGTGTTCGTTTTCTGGAAGATGCTTGGCGATCAGTGCTTCCAGCGACTCCAGGTTGTGCCCCTGCTGAGCGGAGATGGGCACGATCTCGGCATTCGGCAGCTGCTGCTGCAGCCATTGCAGGTGCGGAATCAGTTCGGCCTTCTCGTCCATCCGGTCGGTTTTGTTGACCGCCAGGATGACCGGGCCGGTGACGTACTGCACGCGCTCGAGCACCAGCTGGTCCTCGTCGGTCCAACGGGTACGGTCAACCACGAAAATGACCACATCGACGTCTTTCAGGGCTGCCGACGCGTTGCGGTTCATGTAGCGGTTCAAGGCCTTGTCGTTGGCCTTGTGCATGCCAGGCGTGTCGACGTAGATCGCCTGTACGTCACCCTCGGTCTTGATACCGAGCATGTTGTGGCGGGTGGTCTGCGGCTTGCGCGAGGTGATCGCCAGCTTCTGGCCGAGGATGTGGTTGAGCAGGGTCGACTTGCCCACGTTTGGGCGGCCAACGATGGCGACATAGCCGCAACGGGTCGGGTTGTTATCAGTCATTGCCATTCTCCACGCCCAGGGCGATCAATGCAGAGGCGGCGGCGACCTGTTCGGCGATACGCCGACTCACGCCCTGGCCGCGGCTCTTGTTATTCAGCAGCACCACTTCGCATTCGACGAAGAACGTGCGGCAGTGCGGTTCGCCCTGGATGTCCACCACTTCGTAACGCGGCAGCTCGCAGGCACGCGACTGCAGGAATTCCTGCAGGCGGGTCTTGGGGTCCTTGTTGGTATCGACCAGGGTCAAGCCATCGAACTCGTCGGTGAGCCAGTCGAGAATGCGCTCACGGGCGGTCTGCATGTCCGCATCCAGGTAGATCGCGCCAATCAGCGCTTCCAGGGCATCGGCCAGAATCGACTCACGGCGGAAACCGCCACTTTTGAGCTCACCCGACCCTAGGCGCAAGTATTCACCCAGGTCGAAGCCTCGGGCCAGGCGGGCCAGGGTCTCACCCTTGACCAGGCGGGCTCGCAGGCGCGACAGCTGGCCTTCGCGGGCCTGGGGGAAGCGCTCGAACAGCGCCTCGCCCACCACGAAGTTGAGAATGGCGTCGCCGAGGAACTCCAGGCGCTCGTTGTTGCGCCCGGCATAGCTGCGATGGGTCAGGGCCAGCAGCATCTGCTCCTGGTTCTTGAAGGTGTATCCGAGCTTTCGCTCCAGACGGGTAAGGGAAGCACTCATGCAGCCACCCGCTCGTTGTTAAACGCGTTGTTCAAATCAACATCCTGAAAGACTGTTTGGCTGTGGTCCGTCGCCATGAACGGCGAATCTCTCCATCCCTGAGAACACAGCCTATGTCAGAAATGCATTCGGCGCTGTCTGCTGGACAGCGCCGATGGGTATCAATGGATCAAGCCGACCCGCGAAAGGTTGGGCAAGTGGCTCAGCTTGGGCTCCGGCCAGCTCATCCAGACCGCGAAGGCCTTGCCGACGATGTTCCGGTCCGGAACCATGCCGTGCAGTTCCTTCGGAATGTTCGGATCGTCCCAGTAACGGCTGTCATTAGAATTGTCGCGGTTGTCGCCCATCATGAAGTAATGGCCAGCCGGTACGGTCCATTGCTGGTCCGGCGGCATGCGATAACGGCTCATCTCCTTGCGGATCAGGTGTTCGGCCTCGCCCAGCTTCTCCTTGTACAGTTGCGCACTGCCCAAGGTGCCTGGCTCGGTGCCGACCAACTGTTCGGCAACCAGCTGGCCGTTGACGAACAGCCGCTTGTCGTTGGTGTAGCGGATCTGATCGCCCGGCAGGCCAACCACTCGCTTGATGTAGTTGACGTTCGGGTCGCTTGGATAGCGGAACACCATGACATCACCACGCTGCGGGTCACCTACCTCGATCACTTTCTTGTCGATCACCGGCAGGCGGATGCCGTAGGAGAACTTGTTCACCAGGATGAAATCACCCACTTCCAGCGTGGGTTTCATCGACCCCGAAGGAATCTGGAACGGCTCGACCAGGAACGAGCGCAGCACCAGCACGATGAACAGCACCGGGAAAAACGACTTGCCGTACTCGACCAGCAACGGCTCCTTGTTCAGTCGTTCGACCACGGCCATTTCAGGCTGGCTGACACTGCCCTGGTAGTTGGCGACCGCTGCCCGCCGGCGCGGGGCCAGGAACAGCAGGTCGATCAAGCCCAAGAGGCCGCAGACGACAACGGCAATCACTAGCAACAGCGGGAAATTTAGCGACATAGGACCTAGCTATCCAACCTGAGCACGGCGAGGAAGGCTTCCTGTGGAATCTCCACGTTACCGACCTGTTTCATGCGTTTCTTACCAGCCTTCTGCTTCTCCAGCAGCTTTTTCTTACGGCTGACGTCACCACCGTAGCACTTGGCCAGTACGTTCTTTCTGAGTGCCTTGACGGTAGTACGCGCGATGATCTGGCCACCAATGGCTGCCTGGATCGCCACGTCGAACATCTGCCGAGGAATCAGCTCCTTCATTTTCTCGGTCAACGCACGGCCTTTGTAGGCCGCATTGTCACGGTGCACGATCAGTGCCAGGGCATCGACCTTGTCACCGTTGATCAGCACGTCCAGTTTGACCAGGTTGGCCGACTGGTAGCGGTCGAAATGATAGTCCAGCGACGCGTAGCCACGGCTGGTCGACTTCAGGCGGTCGAAGAAGTCCAGCACCACTTCGTTCATCGGCAAGTCGTAACGCACCTGGACTTGACTGCCGAGGAACTGCATGTCGCGCTGGACACCGCGTTTTTCGATGCACAGGGTAATGACGTTACCCAAGTGCTCTTGCGGAACCAGGATGGTCGCGGTGACGATCGGCTCGCGGAAATCAGCCACGGCCGAGACGTCTGGCAGCTTCGACGGGTTGTCGACGGTGATGGTCTCACCGGTCTTGAGTTCGAGCTCGTAGATTACGCTTGGCGCCGTGGTGATCAGGTCCAGGTCGTATTCACGCTCCAGGCGCTCCTGGATGATCTCCATGTGCAGCATGCCGAGGAAGCCGCAACGGAAGCCGAAGCCCAGTGCGTCGGAGCTTTCTGGCATGTACTGCAGCGAAGAGTCGTTGAGCGTGAGCTTTTGCAGCGCGTCGCGGAAGTCTTCGAAGTCATCGGAACTGACCGGGAACAGACCGGCGTAAACCTGTGGCTGGATCTTCTTGAAGCCTGGCAGCACTTCGACCTCGGGGGTCGTGGACAGGGTCAGGGTGTCACCGACCGGTGCCCCGTGAATGTCCTTGATGCTGGCGATGATGAAGCCCACTTCACCGGCCTTGAGATCAGCGGTCTGGGTGTGTTTTGGGGTGAATACGCCCACGCTGTCGACCAGGTGCACCTTGCCGGTGGACTTGACCAGGATCTTGTCGCCTTTCTTGACACGGCCATGGCGCACACGCACCAGGGAAACCACGCCCAGGTAGTTGTCGAACCAGGAGTCGATGATCAGCGCCTGCAGCGGCGCGTCGATATCGCCCTCCGGCGCGGGAATGGTCTGGACCAGGCGTTCGAGCACCTCGTCGACGCCCATGCCGCTCTTGGCACTGCAAGCCACGGCGTCGGTGGCGTCGATGCCGATGATCTTCTCGATCTCGTCCTTGACGCGGTCAGGGTCGGCCTGGGGCAGGTCCATCTTGTTCAGCACCGGCATGACCTCGAGGCCCTGCTCGATGGCGGTGTAGCAGTTGGCCACGGACTGGGCCTCGACGCCCTGGCCGGCATCCACCACCAGCAGCGCACCTTCGCACGCGGCCAGCGAACGGGAGACTTCATAGGTGAAGTCGACGTGACCGGGGGTGTCGATGAAATTGAGCTGGTAGACCTTACCGTCCTGCGCCTTGTAGTTGAGCGTGACGCTGTGGGCCTTGATGGTGATCCCGCGTTCGCGCTCGAGGTCCATCGAATCGAGGACCTGGGCTTCCATTTCGCGTGCCGACAGGCCACCGCACATCTGGATGAAACGGTCTGCCAGCGTCGACTTGCCATGGTCGATGTGGGCGATGATGGAGAAATTGCGGATATGACTCAAATCACTCACGGGTCAACACTCGAAAAGGCTGCGAGCCGGACGCCCGCCGAAAAATAGCCGGGAATTGTACCTCAAGCCGCAGGGATATGGGAGATTCCTGATCGGCTGACATTGTTGCGCAAAAATGCAAATAGCCTGGGTGGCCTACCCCGGCCCTGTCGCCGGCCGGCACAGACGAGGATGAAATCTCATGAAAAAGGGCAGCCTGAGCTGCCCTTTCCACGTCGAACCCGGCTTATTCAGCCAGCTTGAAGGTAATGAAGCTCGCGCGCCCCTGACGCAGCACGCGCATGGAGACCGAACGATTCTTCGGCAGGTCCTTGGCAATTTCAGTGAATTGCTTGGCCGAGCTGATCGCCTGGTTGTTCAGGTGGCTGATGACGTCACCTGGACGCAGACCGATCAAGGCAGCCGGGCCATCCTGGATTTCCTTGATGACCACGCCGCCCTTGAGCTCCAGGGTTTTCTTCTGCTCGTCGGTCAGGTCCGCCACGGAGACACCCAGGCGGTTGCTGCTGCGCTCTGCGCCGCCCTGGGCACTGGCTTCGATATCGGCATCGTCATCGGGCATCGCGCCGATGGTGATGTCCAGGTTCTGGCGCTTGCCATTGCGAATGATCTCCAGCTTGGCCTTCTCGCCGTCTTTCAGGCCACCCACCAGGTGCGGCAGATCGGCCGACATGATGATCGGCTGACCGTTCATGCTCAGGATCACATCGCCCACCTGCAGGCCACCCTTGGCTGCAGGACCGCCTTCCAGTACCTGGGCCACCAGGGCGCCGGCGGGCTTGTCGAGGCCGAAGGATTCAGCCAGGTCCTTGTTGACCTCTTGGATCACCACACCCAGCCAGCCGCGGCTGACCTTGCCGTCTTTCTTCAGCTGGTTGGAAACATCCAGCGCGACGTCGATCGGGATGGCGAAGGACAAGCCCATGAAGCCGCCGGATCGGGTAAAGATCTGCGAGTTGATACCCACGACTTCACCTTTCATGTTGAACAGCGGGCCACCCGAGTTGCCCGGGTTGATGGCCACGTCGGTCTGGATGAACGGCACGTAGGTGTCGTTAGGCAGGGTACGCCCCTTGGCGCTGACGATACCTTTGGTCACCGAGTGATCGAAGCCGAACGGCGAGCCGATGGCCAGGACCCACTCACCGACTTTCAGTTTTTCCGAATCGCCCAGCTTCACGGTCGGCAGGTTCTTGCCTTCGACCTTCAGCAGCGCCACGTCGGTACGCGGGTCGGTGCCGATCAACTTGGCCTGCAGCTCGCTGCGGTCCGACAGGCGGACGATGATCTCGTCCGCATCGGCGACCACGTGATTGTTGGTGAGCACGTAGCCATCGCTGGAGATGATGAAGCCCGAGCCCAGCGACATGGCCTCTCGCTGGCGGTCGCCACGGGGCGCGCGCGGTTGTTGCGGCATGTTGCGCTCGAAGAACTCGCGGAACATCGGCGGCAGGCCTTCGAGATCGGGCATCTGCCCGGCAGCCACGCGGCGGTCCGGCAGTTTCTGCTTGGTACTGATGTTGACCACGGCCGGCGAGGCCTGCTCGACCAGGGTCGTGAAGTCCGGCAGGGCTTCCTCGGCCTGGGCGGTGAGCACCTGACCGAGCATGAGCACGGCGGCGAACATCGTTAGGTAGGATTTCAAGCGTGGTATTGACATACGGCTCCCGTCACAACGAGCGTAAGTTAGTTAGACCATCTGCAGAAGCAGCAAAGGCCAGGCTCCAAGAAGCCTGACCTATAGAAAATTTACCGATGGATTGCAAATGACAATGCTTTAATTTCATTTCAGCCGCGGACTCCCGGAGCCTGCGCAAGGCCCGTCGTCACTGGCACGCCTAGCTGTCCTGGGGGCGCATCGACAGTGCGATACGCTCGGCGGTACCCAGCGGAATTTCGCCAACCACCGTGACCATGACCTTGCCTTTGGGCGTATTCAGACGGCGTGATACCGCCACGGTAGGCCCGAGCTGGGCACGGGTGTCAGGGCCGGCATCGTCGGTCACCGGTTCGAGGAATACGGAGAAACGCGCCAAGCCGTCGTCATACATCAGGCTGCTGACCGCACTGTTGCGCTCAGGGTCGCGACGGACCGAGCTGTTGATCAATTCGAAGCCCGCCGGCAGCCAGTCCGAACGCCACCCGGCAACGGCTTCGCCATCGGTACTGGCGACCCGCTCGACCGGCTTGCAGGCAGCACTGGGACGCAGGTCGTCGTCGCTCGGCAGGTGGGTTTCAAGACGTGTCATCTGGAAACGCTCGAGCAGTTGCCCCTTGTCGTTGATCATCAACGAACGAAGCGGAAGGCCGGTCTGGCGATCGAGATGAAGCTCGAAGGCGTAACGATGCTGGTCGCGTGGCGTGAGGGTCACGATCACGGCATCGCGCCCGGCGACCCGCGACGTGCCCGCCAAGCCCAGGTTGTACCAGCTCATCAGCTTCAAAGGATCAAGCACACGCGGTGTTGAGTCGGGCGGCGTACCGACGCCACTGACCAGGGAACCACTGACGCACTGCACCTTGCCATCCACGCGCACGACTTCCTGGGCGGCGCCATCGAGCTGCAGCAGCCGCTCGCTGACCTTGCCGTCCTGGACCCGATGCCAGATGTCGTGGGAAGAAAAGCTGCCGTTACGTTCGTAGACGAAGGAGCCCTGGTAACTCTGTTTCTGCTCGGCCTGGGCCAGCTTGCTCAACCACTCGCTCGCCTGAGGCGAAGAGTTGGCCGCCAATGCTGGCACCGTCACGCAGCTGCTTATCAGCAGCGACAGGAGAGGTAGCGCGCGCATGATCCTCCTTACTTAGCGGTTTTCCAGGCTGGCGGCCCGTGCGTAGGGCAAAGCGGTCTCAGTGCCCTTGAGCGCAGATTCCTGGGCATGCTGGCGCAGGTAACCTGGCAGACGCTGATCCCAGCCGGCCTGGTTCTGCAGCACACCGTTGGCCATCGGCCCGGTCGGTTGCTCACTGCTTTCACTATAGCCTGCCAAAACGGCCGGACCCTGGCTTTGTGGCATGGCCAGCCCCTGCTGCGCAGGTTGTTGGGCCGCAAGCTCGGCACCGGTGATCTCGTCCTGGTTGTACAGGCGCACCCCAGCCAGCACCGCCAAGGTCACCGAAGCGGCAACCGCCAGGCGACCGATGCTGCGCCAAGGGCCTTGCTTGACCTTGGCCGGCACGGCCTCGTCAGCCAGTGCGGCGGACACCGCCGAGGCGATATCAAGCTTGGGCAGCAGCAGTTCTTTGTGCATGGCTGCGCGAGCGACCTGGTAACGCGACCAGGTGGCACGGGTTTCAGCATCGTCAACGGCATTCAATACCCGACGCAGTTCCAGTTCGTCCGCTTCGTTGTCCATTACCGCGGACAGCGATTCCTGCAAAGCTTCACGACTCATGGCGGTTCCTCTCTTGGCTGTCGCCGCTGTCTCAGGTTTCCTGCAACAACGGCTGCAGGGCTTTGTCTATGGCCTCCCGAGCGCGGAAGATCCGAGAGCGCACGGTACCCACCGGACACTGCATGACGCTGGCAATGTCCTCGTAACTCAACCCGTCGAACTCGCGCAGGGTCAGTGCCGTACGCAGGTCTTCGGGCAGTTGCTGGATGGTACGATGGACAGTGCCTTCGATTTCATCCCGCAACAACGAGCGCTCTGGAGACTCGAGATCCTTGAGGCCATGATCGCCGTCGTAAAACTCCGCATCCTCGGAGCTCACATCACTGTCTGGCGGCCGTCTTCCACGGGACACCAGGTAGTTCTTCGCCGTGTTGATGGCGATGCGGTACAGCCAGGTATAAAACGCACTGTCACCGCGAAAATTACCAAGCGCTCGGTAAGCCTTGATAAAGGCCTCCTGCGCCACATCCTGGGCTTCGTGGGTGTCATGGACAAACCGCACGATCAACCCGAGAATCTTGTGCTGATACTTCAGCACCAACAGATCGAACGCTCGCCTGTCTCCACGCTGCACGCGCTCGACAAGCTGCTGATCCTCTTCCTGGGTTAGCATGAACACTCCTCAGTGAACTCGAAGGAGCGTTGCAACAACCTTCGTTCAGGCTTGCAACCATAGACTCGGGCTTTACGCAAAAGTTCTCCCCTCCAAGCAAGTTTCCTGCGGCCCTTGGTCGGCTCGCACGAAAGACGCAGCGCGGTCACGGCCGGCTGCGACGATAATCGGGTTTCGAATACGCAGAGGTCAGCCCGGATAGAGCCACCGCCCTGCGTCGCCGCGACATATTATGGCGTGCGGGCAGCCTTCATAGGATTTCCTGCCGTGTCGGAAAGTTCCCACAAAAGCTGAACGCACCGCACAAGTGGCATGGAAATTGGCCACCGGGGGCTGCTATAAAGGCAGCCCGGCTGCGTTTCACGATAGTTTCACAATGCCATCTGTGCCTGACTATTGTGCCGCGCCCCTTCCAAAGATTACTAGTGTCCCGACATGAGCCAACAATTCCAACATGATGTCCTGGTGATCGGCAGCGGTGCCGCCGGTCTCAGCTTGGCGCTCAACCTCCCTGGCCACCTGCGCATCGCGGTACTGAGCAAGGGCGACCTGGCCAACGGCTCGACCTTCTGGGCCCAGGGGGGCGTCGCGGCGGTGCTTGACGATACCGATACCGTGCAGTCCCATGTCGAGGATACCCTCAATGCCGGCGGTGGCCTGTGCAATGAAGAAGCCGTGCGCTTCACCGTCGAACACAGCCGCGAAGCCATCCAATGGCTGATCGAACAGGGCGTGCCGTTCACCCGCGACGAACACTACAGTGTCGACGACGGTGGCTTCGAGTTTCACCTGACCCGCGAAGGCGGCCACAGCCATCGGCGTATCATCCACGCCGCGGACGCCACCGGTGCGGCCATTTTCACGACGCTGCTGGGCCAGGCCCGTCAGCGCCCGAACATCGAGTTGCTGGAACAGCGCGTGGCAGTCGACCTGATCACCGAACGCCGCCTCGGGCTGCCGGGAGATCGTTGTCTGGGCGCCTACGTGCTGAACCGCAATACCGGCGAAGTCGACACCTTCGGTGCGCGTTTCACGGTGCTGGCCACCGGCGGAGCGGCGAAGGTCTACCTCTACACCAGCAATCCCGACGGGGCGTGCGGCGATGGCATTGCCATGGCCTGGCGCGCCGGCTGCCGGGTAGCGAACCTGGAGTTCAACCAGTTCCACCCCACGTGCCTGTACCACCCGCAGGCCAAGAGCTTCCTGATTACCGAAGCCCTGCGCGGTGAGGGTGCGCTGTTGCGCCTGCCCAATGGCGAGCGCTTCATGCCACGCTTCGACCCCCGCGAAGAACTGGCTCCACGGGACATCGTGGCCCGCGCTATCGACCATGAAATGAAGCGCCTGGGCGTGGACTGCGTGTACCTGGACATCACCCACAAGCCTGCCGACTTCATCAAGAGCCATTTCCCCACCGTCTACGAACGCTGCCTGACCTTCGGCATCGACATCACGCGCCAGCCGATTCCGGTGGTGCCGGCGGCGCACTACACGTGCGGCGGAGTGATGGTCGACGACCGCGGCCACACCGATGTGCCGGGTCTTTACGCCATCGGCGAGACCAGCTTCACCGGCCTGCACGGCGCCAACCGCATGGCCAGCAACTCACTGCTCGAATGCTTCGTGTACGGCCGTTCGGCCGCTGCCGACATCCAGGCGCACCTCGATGAAGTGGCAATGCCCAAGGCCCTGCCCTGCTGGGATGCCAGCCAGGTCACCGACTCGGACGAGGACGTCATCATTGCGCACAACTGGGACGAGCTACGGCGTTTCATGTGGGACTACGTCGGCATCGTACGAACCAGCAAGCGTCTGCAGCGCGCCCAGCACCGGGTGCGCATGCTGCTGGACGAAATCGACGAGTTCTACAGCAACTACAAGGTCAGCCGCGACCTGATCGAATTGCGCAACCTGGCCCAGGTCGCGGAGCTGATGATTCGCTCAGCGATGCAGCGCAAGGAGAGTCGTGGGCTGCATTACACCCTGGATTATCCGGGAATGCTGGCTGAGGCGAAGGATACGATCCTGAGCCCGGCCTGTGACTCGGCCTCATCCTGATCGCCGGCAAGCCGGCTCCTGCACACCCAGCGCCATCCTTGCAGGAGCCGGCTCGCAGGCGGTAGCGACGACGCGTCATCTGCCTACCGCGCCGACACCTCACCCCACCGGCGACGGCTGAACTTCAGCCGAACCCGCAGACGCCGATGCTGATCAGCACCCACGGCATCCCATAGCACGCATTGGCCTTCGCCCAGCCAGCCGCCTTCGCGTACGAATCTCAACACCACCACGCCAGGCAATGCCACGCTATCGCGGCACAGCCGCACCGGCTGCCAACCGCGCGCACGGCTGAACACTCGCCAGCCAAGTGCATCACGGCGCACGCCGACAACGGCGTGATCATGGGTCAACAGGATACGTCGGGGAATTACCCAGCCAGCATGAGCAAGGCAGGCGACAACGGCCAGGACGGAAAACCACCAGGGCAGCGCGATGACCCATAAGACGAACCACGCCAACACCTGACAGAACAGGTAGGCCGTCAGCAGCAGCGGCGAGCCCTGCCAACGGCACTCGAAGGACTCACTTGGGCTGGACACGATCCAGAATGATGCGGACCATGCGCTGCAGCTCAGGATCCTCGGACTCGGTACGCTCCATGAACCAGCCGAACATGTCCTGGTCTTCGCAGCTGAGCAGGCGAACATAGAGCTCGCGATCGGCTTCGCTCAGGGTCGGATAGACCTCCTGGGTGAATGGCACCAGCAGTACGTCCAGTTCCAGCATGCCGCGGCGACTGTGCCAGAAAAGCCGGTTGAGTTCAGTTTGTTCGACCATGGGGCCCTCCTCGAATGGCCGGCCAGTATACAGCGCCCGCAACGATGCGGCACCGGGCGTTGGTCTAGTCACCTACCTATTTTGTTACCGGCGTTCTATGATGGCCGCCAGTCTTTAGCCACCTCGATGACCCATGGCCGATTCCGCTTTCTTCAGTCCCCTGTCCCACGAAGGCATCCTCGCCGTCCGCGGCTCCGATGCCGGCAAGTTCCTGCAGGGTCAACTGACCTGCAACATCAACTACCTGAGCCTCGAGTACGCCAGTCTGGGTGCCCGCTGCATGGTCAAGGGGCGCATGCAGTCGAGCTTCCGTATCCTTCCCGAAGGCAACGGTTACCTGCTGGCCATGGCCAGCGAACTTCTCGAAGCGCAGATGGCCGACCTGAAAAAGTACGCTGTGTTCTCCAAGGCGACGCTGACCGACGAAAGCGCCGCATGGGCGCGCTTCGGCCTGCAAGGCGGCAACGCAGCGCTGGCAGCGCTGGGCTTGACAGCGCCAACCTCGATCGGCGCCACAGTCCGTCACCAGGGCCTGATCGCCCTCTGCGTCAGCGCAGATCGCATCGAACTCTGGGTGCCTGGTGAACAAGCTGACGCCGTGCGCGAGGTCCTGGCTGCCAGTCTGCCCGAAGGCAGCCTCAACGACTGGCTGCTGGGTCAGATCCGCGCCGGTATCGGCCAGGTGACGGGCCCGACCCGTGAATTGTTCATACCGCAGATGATCAACCTGCAGGCCGTGGATGGCGTGAGCTTCAAGAAAGGCTGCTATACCGGCCAGGAAATCGTTGCCCGCATGCAGTACCTGGGCAAGCTCAAACGTCGCCAGTACCGGCTGGCGCTCGACGAGCAGGCGGTTCCCGCACCCGGCACCGAAATCTTCTCGCCCACCCATGGCTCGTCGGTCGGTGAAGTCGTTATCGCCGCCAGCGACGGCCCGGGCTGCGAACTGCTCGCCGTGCTGAGCGCCGAGGCGGTCGAGGACGACAACCTGCACCTGGGTAGCCCGGAAGGCCCTCGCCTTACCCTGCTCGACCTGCCTTACACACTGGACCGCGACCGGGAAATCCAACGCTGACCAGCCCGCCCCGCCCTGTCGGCGGGGCCGCACCACCACTGCGGTAGAAAAGCCCATGAACAAGCTGGCCGAGATGGTTCAAGCACAACTGCTCGATGCCATCGACAATGATGACCTGGTCCTGCCGACCTTGCCCGAGGTTGCCTTGAGCATCCGCGAAGCGGCCGAGGACAGCGAGATCAGTGTTGCCGCCCTGAGCAAGGTGATCGGCCGCGATGCCGCGCTTTCGGCGCGCTTGATCAAAGTGGTCAACAGCCCGCTGCTGCGTGCAGCGGTCGAAGTCACCGACCTGCATACCGCCATCACCCGCCTGGGCATCAACTACAGCTGCAACCTGGCCATCGGCCTGGTGATCGAACAGATCTTCCATGCCCGCTCGCCTGCCGTAGAGCAGAAATTACGGGATATCTGGGCCAACAGCCTGGAAGTGGCAGGCATCAGCTATGAACTGTGCCGCCGTTACACACAATTGAAGGCTGACCAGGCCACCTTGGGCGGGCTGGTTCACCAGATCGGTGCCCTGCCGGTATTGATCTACGCCGAGGAGCACAACGAACTGTTGTCCGACCCGGTGTGCCTGCACTATGTGATCGAGGAGATCCAGCCGGCTCTGGGCGACAAGATTCTGACTTCGTGGGAGTTTCCCGAGCAACTGGTCAATCTGCCAAGCCAGGTTCAGAACCTGGAACGCGAGACCGACAAGATCGACTACATCGACATCGTGCAGATAGCCCGCGCCCTGAGCCACCGTGGTCGCAACCTGCCACTGACCGCACTGCCGGCTTACCGGCACCTGAATCTGCCCCATGGGACAGAGCTTGAGATCGGTGAGTTGCTCGAAGCCCGAAGCATGTTGCGCTGAGGTGGCGGTGCCGCCTGGGCTTTTCGCGGGCGCCCTGTGCCCACGGATGCGCTGGGTGAGCTGAACTGCCCCAACGGATTGGATTTTTGTTCAACTTCGTGGGGGCAGTCCAAACCGTGGTTTGTCCGCGAACAAGCCTGCCCAATACCCGCCTCAATCCGCGATAAAACTCACCCGCACCTTCAGCCCACCGTTCGCCCCATCATGCAGGCTGATCTGCGCCAGATGGGCGCGGCAAATCTCTCCGACAATCGCCAGCCCCAAGCCACTGCCCTGGGCACTACGCCGATAGAACCGCTCGAACACCCGTTCGCGTTCAGCCTCGGGAATTCCCGGTCCGTCATCCTCGACCTCAAGGACCGCTGGCGCCAATACCCGCAAAATGACATTACCGCCCGCCGGGGTATGGGCCAGGGCGTTGTCCACCAGATTACTCAGCAGCTCGTTGAGCAGGGTCGGCTCGCCCTTGAGCCATACCGGCGCCTCGGCTTCCAGCGCCAACGCCACTCCACGGTTGTGCGCCAGCGGCGCCATGGCCATGCCCAGCTCTCGGGCCAGCTGACTCAGGTCCAGACGCTGTGCGCCCCCTTCGGCGATCGCCCTGGCGCCATTTTCCACCCTGGCCAGCGATAGCAGCTGGTTGGCCAGATGGGTCAGGCGATCGGTGCCTTGGGCTGCGCTTTCCAGGGTCTGGCGCCACACCTCTGGCTGCGACGAGCGCAAGCCCAGTTCGACACGAGCCTTGAGCGCGGCCAACGGGGTCCGCAGTTCATGGGCCGCGTCGGCGATGAACTGCGCCTGGCGTTCGAACTGCCCGCGCAAGCGTTCGGTGAAGTGGTTCAACGCCCGCACCAGAGGGCCCAGCTCTCGCTGCACCTGCACCACCGGCAACGCGCGCAGGTCATCCGGCTGACGCTCTTCGACCGCTGTGCGCAAGCGCTCCAGCGGGCGCAGGGCGGCACTCACGGCGAACCAGACCATCACCAGGGCCCCCAAGGCCAGCATGCCCAGGCGCAGCAAAGTGTCGGCCATCAACCCGCGGGCCATACGGACCCGCGCTTCTTCGGTCTCGGCCACGCGGATCTCGGCCATACCGTTCATGTTCGGCTCGCTGACCGCCTTTAGCAGGCTGACCACACGCACGTCCTGGCCCAGGTAGGTCGCATCGTAGAAGCGGGCCAATGCCGGATAGTCGTCGGTTCGCGGCGTACCCGGTGGTGGCGGCGGCAGGTTCTCGTACCCCGAGATCAGCCGCTGCTGGATATCCAATACCTGGTAGTAGATGCGCCCGGCGCTGTCGTAGGCGAAGGTATCCAAGGCAACGTAAGGCACGTCGGCACTCAACGAACCATCACGCTGTGACAGACCTGCGGCAATGGTCCGCGCCGAAGCCAGCAGGGTGCGGTCGTAGGCGGTGTCGGCAGCTTCACGGCCGTTCCAGTAGGCGCTCAGGCCGCTGGCCAGCATCAGCACCACCAGCAGCAAGGCCAGGTTGCCCAACAGCCGGCCACGCAGGCTGCCATTGTCACGCATCGCGGTGCTCGAGCAGGTAACCAAGGCCACGGAAGGTCACGATCGCCACCGGATGGCCATCGAGCTTCTTGCGCAAGCGGTGGACGTAGATCTCGATGGCGTCTGGGCTGGCCTCCTCGTCCAGGCCGAAGACCTGGGCCGCCAACTGCTCCTTGCTCATCACGCGACCCGGGCGGGCGATCAGCGCTTCCAGCACGCCCTGCTCTCGCGAGGTCAGGGTCAGGTTGTCCTCACCCAAGGTGAAGCGCCGAGTGTCCAGGTCGTAGACCAAAGGCCCGCAACTCTGCTGACGCTCACCGCCGAGCACACTGCGGCGCAGCAACGCCTTGACCCGCGCCTCCAGTTCGGTCAGTTCGAACGGCTTGGCCAGGTAATCGTCGGCGCCCAGGTTCAATCCGTGGACCCGGTCCTTGACATCGCTGCGGGCGGTAAGCATCAGCACGGGCAAGGTCTTGCCTCGGCTTCGCAAGCGCGCCAGCACCTCGAAGCCATCCATGCGCGGCAGGCCGACATCCAGCACCGCAACGGCGTATTCCTCGCTGGCCAGGGCCAGGTCGGCGGCTACGCCATCATGCAGAACGTCCACGGTCAGGCCTTGGCTTTTCAGCGCTTGAGCCACGCTTTCGGCCAGTTGCAGGTGGTCTTCGACCAGCAGCACACGCATCGGATTCTCCCTGCTCGGGTTTGACGGTGGCGCGGAGTGTAACGCCGTCGCACGACCTGTGTAGCCCCCATTCACAAACCTTTCACGCTGAAAGGTTAGCGAAAGGTTCGTTGCCTAGCATCGCACCACGGTCGCCCCACGCGCCGAAAAAAGCACCAGCAAGGTGCAGCCGATAAGAACAATAAACGGAGTCATCCTCGATGCTGTCATCGCAGCCGCAGGCGTTCGCGCCTACCCGTTACCTGTCCGCACGTCCAAGCGCCATCGCCAGCGCTCTTGCCCTTGCCGGTGTCGCACCGATGAGCCAGGCCGCTTTCTTCGAAGACAGCACGGCCACCTTCGAAACCCGCAACATGTACTTCAATCGCGATTTTCGCGATGGCACCAGCGCGCAACAATCCAAGCGCGACGAATGGGCCCAGGGTTTCATGCTCAATTTCGAGTCCGGCTACACCGAAGGCACCGTAGGCTTCGGCCTGGATGCCTTGGGCATGCTCGGCGTCAAGCTCGACTCCAGCCCTGATCGCACCGACACCGGCCTGCTGCCCACCCACGACGATGGCAAGGCCGCCGATGAGTACTCCAAGCTCGGCCTCACCGGCAAGATCAAGGTCTCCAAGACCGAACTGAAGGTCGGTACCCTGATTCCCGAACTGCCTACCCTGCAGCCCAATGACGGGCGGATCCTGCCGCAGACCTTCGAAGGCGGGCTGCTGACTTCCAAAGAGATCAACCACCTGACCTTCACCGGCGGGCGCCTGGAAAAGGCCAAGGACCGTAACGACACCAACTGGGAAGACCTCGCCCTCAACAACAAGAACGGTCGCTTCGGCGGTACCTTCTCCGCCGACAACTTCGACCTCGCCGGACTCGACTACCAGTTCACCGACCGCATCACCGGCAGCTACCACTACGCCCAGCTGGACGACATCTACCGTCAGCACTTCCTTGGGATGGTCGCCACTCAGCCATGGGGCCCAGGCACCTTGGGCGCCGACCTGCGCCTGGCGGTGAGTGACGACCAAGGCGCAGCCAAGGCCGGCAACATCGACAACACCACCGTCAACGGCATGCTCAGCTATGCCCTGGGCGGGCACAAGGTCAGCGCGGCTTACCAGCATCTGTCCGGCGACAGCGCCTTTCCTTACGTCGACGGCGCTGACCCGTACCTGGTCAACTTCGTCCAGATCAACGACTTCGCCGGTGCCGACGAGCGCTCCTGGCAGGTGCGCTACGACTACAACTTCGCCGCGCTCGGCATTCCCGGCCTGACCTTCATGACCCGCTACATCAATGGCGACAACGTCAGCCGCGCCGATGGCAGCGAGGGCAAGGAGTGGGAGCGCAACACCGAATTCAAGTACGTGGTACAAAGCGGCCCGTTGAAGAACGTCGCCGTGCGCCTGCGCAACGCCACCTTCCGCTCCAACTTCGCGCGCGATGCCGACGAAGTGCGGCTGCTGGTGAGCTACAGCGTAGCCCTGTGGTAATCCATAACAACAACGCTCACGGAGATCGACGATGACCTTTTCAATGCGCCACCTCGTCCTGGCAACCGGCTGCCTGCTGTTGGCCGGCAACGCCCTGGCCGCCGAACCCAAACGCCCTGAATGCATCGCCCCGGCCTCGCCCGGCGGTGGTTTCGACCTGACCTGCAAGCTGGTGCAGAGTGCGCTGGTCGAGGAGAAAATCCTCAGCAAGCCCATGCGCGTGACCTACATGCCAGGTGGCGTCGGCGCAGTGGCCTACAACGCCGTGGTCGCCCAGCGCCCGGCCGACGCCGGCACCTTGGTGGCCTGGTCCAGCGGCTCGCTGCTGAACCTGGCCCAGGGCAAGTTCGGCCGCTTCGACGAGAACGCCGTGAAGTGGCTGGCGGCGGTCGGCACCAGCTATGGCGCCATCGCGGTGAAGAGCGATTCGCCCTACAAGACCCTCGATGACCTGGTCGCGGCCCTGAAGAAAGATCCAAGCAAGGTGGTGATCGGCTCTGGCGGTACCGTGGGTAGCCAGGACTGGATGCAGACCGCGTTGATCGCCAAGGCGGCCGGCATCAACCCCCGCGATCTGCGTTACGTGGCCCTGGAAGGGGGTGGCGAAATTGCCACCGCGCTGCTGGGCGGGCATATCCAGGTCGGTTCCACCGACATTTCCGACTCCATGCCGCATATCCAGAGCGGTGACATGCGCATCCTCGCGGTATTCGCCGAAAACCGCCTGGACGAGCCCGAGATGAAGAACATCCCTACCGCCAAGGAACAGGGCTACGACATCGTCTGGCCAGTGGTGCGCGGCTTCTACCTCGGCCCGAAGGTCAGCGACGAAGACTACGCCTGGTGGAAAGCCTCGTTCGACAAGATGCTGGCGTCCGAGGATTTCGCCAAGCTGCGTGACCAGCGCGAGCTGTTCCCGTTCGCCATGACCGGTGAAGAGCTGGACGTTTACGTGAAGAAGCAGGTGGCTGACTACAAGTCGCTGGCCAGGGAATTCGGCCTGATTCAGTAACTCATCAACGCTGTTTCACCCACCTGTGGGAGCGGACCTGATCCACTCCCACAGCGGCCGCGTTCTACGAGGACTCCCTGATGATCCTGCAACGCCTCTTCGCCTTGGTCCTGCTGGCGGTGTGCGCCGCCCTGGCCGTGATGGCCTGGCCTTACCAGGCTGCATTTTCCTATGAACCGGTGGGCCCGCGCGCCTACCCCTTGCTGATGCTCGGCCTGATGAGCGTCGGCCTGCTGTACCTGGCTATCCGCCCAACGCCCATCGTGCGCAAGGACGACGAACCCGAACTGGACCGCGAAACCCTCACCAAGATCGGCTTGTGCATTGGCCTGTTGCTGGTCTTCGCCAGCACCTTCGAGGCCTTGGGCTTCATCCTCAGCGCCATCCTGGTCGGCATCCCCATGGCCCGCCTGTACGGCGGCCGCTGGCTGCACAGCGCCATCGTGGTGGTGGGCATGAGCCTGTTCCTCTACTGGCTGTTCGACCGTGTGATGGATGTGCCCTTGCCCCTCGGCCTGCTCGACGTACTGGAGAACTGACACATGGATACCTTGAGCTACCTGGGCCAGGGCTTCGGCGTGGCCCTGAGCCCTTACAACCTGGTGACCGCCCTCACCGGTACCCTGATCGGCACGGTGGTCGGCCTGTTGCCGGGCCTGGGTCCGATCAACGGCGTGGCCCTGCTGATTCCCATCGCCTTCGCCCTCGGCCTGCCGCCGGAGTCGGCCCTGATTCTACTGGCCGCGGTCTACCTGGGCTGCGAGTACGGCGGCCGGATCAGTTCGATCCTGCTGAATATTCCGGGCGAAGCCTCCACCGTCATGACCACCCTCGACGGCTACCCGATGGCCCGCCAGGGCTTGGCTGGCGTGGCCCTGTCGCTGTCGGCGTGGAGTTCGTTCATCGGCGCCTTGATCGCCACCTGCGGCATGGTGCTGTTCGCGCCGTTGCTGGCGAAATGGGCAATCGCCTTCGGGCCGGCCGAGTATTTCGTGCTGATGGTGTTCGCCATCGTCGCCCTCGGCGGCATGGCCGGTGACAAACCGCTGAAGACCTTCATCGCGGCACTTATCGGCTTGTTCCTGTCGGCAGTGGGCATCGACGCCAACAGCGGTGTATACCGCTTCACCGGCGACAGCGTGCACCTGGCCGATGGCATTCAGTTCGTGGTCCTGGTGCTGGGGCTGTTCTCGATCAGCGAGATTCTCCTGCTGCTGGAGAAGACCCACCACGGCCACGCCGCGGTCAAGGCCACCGGGCGCATGCTGTTCAACTTCAAGGAAGCCGCCTCGGTGTTCGTGGTCAACATCCGCTGCGGACTGCTTGGCTTCATCATGGGCGTGCTGCCAGGTGCGGGGGCAACCCTGGCCAGCGCGGTGGCCTACATGACCGAAAAACGCATCGCGGGTAGCTCGGGCAAGTTCGGCAAGGGCGATGCCCGAGGCCTGGCAGCCCCGGAAACCGCCATCGGCGCTTCGTGCTGTGGCGCGCTGGTGCCCATGCTGACCCTCGGCGTACCGGGCTCGGGAACCACGGCGGTGATGATCGGCGCACTGACCCTGTACAACATCACACCGGGCCCGCTGCTGTTCGAGCAACAACCGGACATCGTCTGGGGTCTGATCGCCTCGCTGTTCGTCGCCAACATCATGCTGGTGATCCTGAACATCCCGATGATCCGCCTCTTCACCCGCATCCTCGCAGTACCGAACTGGGCACTGGTGCCGGTGATCGCGATCATCACCGCGATCGGCGTATACGCCGTGCACGCCACCACCTTCGACCTGTTCCTGATGGTCGGCATCGGCATCATGGGCTACATCCTGCGCAAGCTGGACTTCCCGCTTTCGCCGATCCTGCTCGGGTTCATCCTCGGCGGCCTGATGGAGCAAAACCTGCGCCGCGCGCTGTCGATCTCCAACGGTGAACTGGGCATCCTCTGGTCGAGCCCCATCAGCATGGGTGTGTGGGTACTGGTGGTGTGCATGTTGGCCCTGCCGCTGGTGCGCATCTGGCGTAAACGCAGCCTGCAGCGTCGGGCCATGGCCGATGCCTGATCGGCAGTTCCCTCTGTTCTGGGCAACCGGGCTGGTCGGGCTGGCTGGTGGCTTTCTCGCCAGCACGATCGGCTGGCCTTTGCCATGGATGGTCGGCTCGTTGCTGGCGATCATCCTGGTGCGCTGCCTGACGCCCTGGCAGCTCGCGGAAATCCCTAATGGCCGCAAGGGCGGGCAATGCATCATCGGCATCGGCATCGGCCTGCACTTCACGCCGGCGGTGGTCGAGCAGGTCAGCAGCCATTTTGCCTTGATCTTCTTCGGCGCACTGCTCACCACGCTGTCCAGCGTGATTGGGGTCTGGATGCTGCGCCGCACCGGCGAGGACCGGGCGACGGCGTTCTTCGCCAGTATGCCGGGCGGCTCCGGGGAAATGGTCAACCTCGGCGCACGCAACGGAGCCGTGCTCAGCCAGGTCGCTGCGGCGCAGAGCCTGCGGGTGCTGGCCGTGGTGCTGGTGGTGCCGGCGCTGTTCAAGTTCCTGCTGGGGGATGGCATACCGCTCAATCATACCGGCAGCGTGAGCTGGAGTTGGCTGGCCCTGATCGTGCCGCTGAGCATCTTGGCAGGCCTGGCCTGGCAGCGCTTACGTCAACCTAACCCCTGGTTGTTCGGGCCATTGTTGGTCGCGGCAACAGTCAGCCTGGCGGGCAATCTGCAAATCGCCCTGCCCAACGGCGCCAGTCAGATCGGCCAATGGCTGATCGGCAGCGGCCTGGCTTGCCACTTCAACCGTGCGTTCTTCCGCCGGGCACCGTCGTTTCTCGGACGCACATTGATTGCCACGGCGCTGTGCATGCTTATTGCCGGAAGTGCTGCGTGGGCCTTGAGCGTGATGACCGGGCTGGATTTGCGGTCATTGACGCTGGGGATGATGCCCGGTGGGATTGCCGAGATGAGCTTGACGGCCGAGACCTTGCAGCTGTCGGTGCCACTGGTGACGGCCTTGCAGGTGATGCGCCTGCTGATGGTGCTGTTCCTGGCAGAGCCGTTGTTCAGATTGTGGAAGACTTGAGCGCGCCCGGGCCTCATCGCCGGCAAGCCGGCTCCTGTGCGGAGCGCGTCGCCTCTGTAGCAGCCGGCGATGACCCTGTTCAAAGTGGCGGCAATGCCCAGTTGATCGGCACCAACCCCCGCTGCTCGAGGAAGCTGTTGGCCCGACTGAAATGCCCACACCCAAAGAAACCGCGATAGGCCGACAACGGCGACGGATGCACCGACTTGAGCACCAGATGCTTGGTACCGTCGATCAGCTTCTGCTTGCTCTGGGCATGCGCGCCCCACAGCAGGAACACCACATTGGGGCACTGCTCGCTCACCACCTGAATGATGCGGTCGGTGAAGAACTCCCAGCCTTTCTTGGCATGCGAAGCCGCGTTCGCACGCTCCACGGTCATGGTGGTGTTGAGCAGCAGCACGCCCTGCTCGGCCCAGCTTTGCAGATAGCCGTGATCAGGGATGGCGATGTTCAGGTCGCGTTGCAGTTCCTTGTAGATGTTGACCAGTGACGGTGGTGTCGGCACGCCCGGCTGCACCGAGAAACACAGACCATGGGCCTGGCCTGGGCCGTGGTAAGGATCCTGGCCGAGAATGACCACTTTGACCTGCTCCAGCGGGGTGGAGTTGAGCGCATTGAAGATCAGCGGCCCCGGTGGGTAGATTTCCTTGCCGGCCGCGTACTCCTGGCGCAGGAACTCGCGCAGCTGGTGCATGTAGGGCTGGTCGAATTCGCCACGCAATGCGGCTTTCCAGCTGGGTTCGAGTTTGATGCGATCGTCGTCAGTCATGGGGCCATCCGTAAACAATGGCGCGACACTAGGTAAGCCGCCCCCCCTTGTCAATCAGTCCGACCGGCGACCGGCATGATCGGCAAGGCAAGCCATACTTGTGCGATGACCTGTACGAGGTAGCACATGTCCATTCATTGCGAGGTACTCACCGGCGCCGACGGCGCCCGTATCGGCATTGCCACGCTGGATGCCCCCAAGGCGCTCAATGCCCTCAATCTACCGATGATCGAGGTGTTGGCTGAACACCTGCATGCCTGGGCCCACGACCCTGGCGTAGTCTGCGTATTGCTGCGCGGCAGCGGGCCCAAGGCGTTCTGCGCAGGAGGCGACGTGCGGGCGCTGGCCCAAGCCTGCCGCGAACACCCAGGCAGCGTCCCACCACTGGCAGCGACCTTCTTCGCCGCCGAGTACAGCCTCGACTACATGCTGCACACCTACCCCAAACCCCTGCTGTGCTGGGGCCACGGCCATGTGCTCGGCGGCGGCATGGGGCTGCTGCAGGGCGCCGGGGTACGTATCGTGACACCCAGCAGCCGCCTGGCGATGCCGGAAATCAGCATCGGGCTTTATCCGGATGTCGGCGCCAGCTGGTTCCTCGCCCGTCTGCCGGGCAGGTTGGGGCTGTTCCTGGGTCTGACCGGCGCACCGATCAACGCCCGCGACGCGATTGACCTGGGGTTGGCCGACCGCTTCTTGGGCGAACACCAGCAAGAGGCCTTGATCGAGGAGCTGCTGCAACTGAATTGGCAGGAACAAACCGAACTGCAACTGAACAGTCTGCTCAAGGCCGAACAGCATCGAGCCTGTGCCGAGTTACCCGAGGCGCAGTGGTTGCCGCGCCGACGAATGATCGACGAGTTGCTCGACGTGGCCGACCCCGCGAGTGCCTGGCGTGCGCTTGAGGGTCTGAAACAGCATTCGGACCCGCTGCTGGCCGAAGCAGGCCAACGCCTGCACGAAGGCTGCCCGCTGACCGCGCATCTGGTGTGGGAACAAATTCGGCGCGCGCGGCATCTTTCCTTGGCCCAGGTATTCCAGATGGAATACACCATGAGCCTCAACTGCTGCCGGCACCCAGAGTTCAGCGAAGGCGTACGTGCCCGTCTGCTGGACAAGGACAACCAGCCACACTGGCACTGGCCAGACATCGCACAGGTGCCCTTGGCGGTGGTCGAGGCACATTTCGCCAAAGTGTGGGAAGGCCGGCATCCATTGGCCGACCTGGCCTAGCACCCTGGTGTTCGGGGCTGCAGTGCAGCCCCTGCAGCAAGCGATGGAGCTGAATCACCGTTGCCAGTTGCGGTCCCCTCCGCGGCCACGGTCCGGCCGCCGGTCACGGTCACCGTGTCCGTTCGAATGCCACCGCTCGTTCTGGTAACGCTTGCTGTCATTGCGGTAGTCGTGACGATCGCGGTCACGCCCATCGTCATAGCGCTGGCGATGGCCATAGTCGAAGCGAGGGTTACCATGCCACTGGTTCACACCCGGACGGGGATGAGGCCTGTAGTACGGTGCAGGCGCTGGCCGGTAATAGCGTGGCGCTGGCTGATAGTAGTAGCGCGGTTGTGGCGTTACATAGTAGCGGTCATAACGGTAGTACCCCGGCGACACGTAGCGATCGGAGGAGTAGTAATCCGAGCGGTAATAGCCCCCACTCTCGTAGTAGGGCACGCAGGCGGACGTCATCAGGCCCAGCAGGGCGATCAGCAGAATTCGATAGGACATGGCGGCCTCCTGGACCGCAGGGGTGCCCGAACAGCGGCGCTGGCGAGCGTCGACGAGAAGCGATCGTCGACAACCAATAAGACCGTCCAGTCGGGGTGCAGTGCCATTTTCGCAACAAATTGAAACAGGTCCGAGTACCCCCAAAAAAGATGCAGTCATTTCTCGGGCATCTCACTAGAATGGGCAGCTCGGCACACATCACGGGACGATCATGCCTCCACGCTCCGCCCTGTTTTCACAGCGCTCGCTGATCCTCACCCTGCTGGTGCTGCTGGCCTGCGGCTTCCTGGCCACCTCGCTGCTCAGCTACTACTCCTCGCGTAGCGCCATCCATGACGGAATCGTCCATACCGAACTGCCGCTGACGTCCGACACGGTCTACTCGGAAATCCAGAAAGACCTCATTCGCCCTGTCCTGATCGCCTCGATGATGGCCCAGGACACCTTCCTGCGCGACTGGGTGCTGGCCGGCGAACAGGACACCCGGCGCATCACCCGTTACCTGGGCGAAGTCATGGGCAAGCAGGACACCTGCACCTCGTTCTTCGTCTCCGACCGCAGCCTCACTTACTACCAGGCCAAAGGCGTACTCAAGCAAGTCCAGCCCGGCACCTGGCGCGATGAATGGTATTTCCGCCTGCGCGAGCTCAAGGCCCCTTACGAGATCAACGTCGACCTGGACATGGCCAACCAGGACAGCCTGACGGTGTTCATCAACTATCGCGTGCTGGACTACCAGCAACGCTTCATCGGCGCGGCAGGTGTGGGGCTCAGCGTGGCGTCGGTGGTCAAGCTGATCGACAACTACCAACGGCGCTATCAGCGCTCGGTGTTCTTCACCGATGCCCAAGGCAAGATCCTGCTGACCGGCTCCGATGGCGGTCCTCATGGCTTGCGCGTCGGACAGATGCTCGGCGACAGCGGCGACTTCGCCGCGCTGCTGGCGCAAGCCGCGGTGCCTGACGAAGGCAGCCACGAATATCAGGATGGCGCTGGACACAGTCACTTCCTCAACGTGCGCAAACTGCCTGAGCTGGACTGGTACCTCCTGGTGGACAAGCGCGAGACCGGCACGCTGGACCGCGTCCGCCATGCTCTTTACCTGAATTTGGCGATCTGCGCGATGATCACCCTGGTGGTGCTGTCGTTGCTCAATGCAATGCTCCAGCGGCACCAGGCCAGCACGACCGCGTTGGCCACGCTCGACAGCCTTACCGGCCTGCCCAATCGACGCAGTTTCGACCTGCTGGCCGCCCAGGCATTGCTGGAAGCCCAGCGTGACCGGGCGCCACTGGTGGCGCTGCTGATCGACCTGGACCACTTCAAGGCGCTCAACGACACCCACGGCCACCTGGCAGGCGACGAAGTGTTGCGCCAGTTCGCCCAGGTGCTGCAAGGCAGCCTGCGCCAGTCGGATATAATCTGCCGCTGGGGCGGTGAGGAGTTCATCGTGTTGCTGCGCGAGGCCAACGGTCGCCAAGCTATCGAAGTGGCCGAGAAGATCCGCCGACGCACCGAACAATTGACGTTCACCTACGAAGACCAACCGCTACGCCTGACCACCAGTATCGGCCTGGGCAACCTTCAGCCGGGCGACACCGTCCATACCCTGCTGACCCGCGCCGACCGAGCGCTTTACCGTGCCAAGCAGGCCGGTCGCAACCGCGTCTGCACTGAAATCCCCGGATCCGACCATGAATGACAAGCAGCACTGCCCCGCCTGTGGCGCCCCCAACCAGTGCACCTTGGCCGATCCACGCAGCGCCACCCAGGCTTGCTGGTGCTTTGGCGTGGCCATCGACCCCGCCGTGCTCCAGGCCCTGCCCGCCGAGCTGCGCGACAAGGCCTGCCTGTGTCCACGCTGTGCCGGTGTTCTGGCACAACTCGAAGCAGCGCCCGACTCGCCAACGCGCTAGACTGCCCCCCGCTGTTATCCCTGCCGTGCCTCATGCGACTTGACCGTTTCCTCGCCAATCTCCCCGACTACAACCGTCAGCAGGTGCGACGACTGCTGGCACAACGACGTGTGAGAGTGAATGGCGAGGTGGCGCATGACCCACTGCTGGAAGTGAACGACTTCAGCCGCATCGAAGTGGACGACAAGTTGCTTCAGGCAGGCTACCCGGCTCGCTACCTGATGCTGCACAAGCCCACCGGTTGCGTCAGCGCCACACAGGACCCTCGGCACCGCACGGTGCTGGACCTGCTACCCGCCGAGCAGCGAGACGGCCTGCACATCGCCGGACGCCTGGACTACAACACCACCGGCCTGATGATCCTGACCAATGACGGCCAATGGTCGAGACGACTCACCCAGCCCAGGACCAAACTGCCCAAACGCTACCTGGTCGAGACCGAGGACGAGATCGGCGACCACTATGTCGCCAGGTTCCGGGAAGGCTTCTACTTCGCCTTCGAAAACCTCACCACCCTGCCTGCCCAACTGGACATCCTCGGCCCGCGGCAGGCCCGGCTGGCAATCGTCGAAGGACGTTACCACCAGGTCAAGCGCATGTTCGGGCACTTCGACAACAAGGTCGTGGGGCTGCACCGGGAAAGCATGGGCCCGATTCAACTGGACCCAGCCCTTGAGCCAGGGGCGTTCAGGGCGCTGACAGCCGAGGAAATCGCCTCGGTCTAGCTCACCTTCCAGGGCCACGAAAAGCGGCGAAGGCGGGAGCAGGCGTGCCGACCAAGGCCCCCCGGCAGGCGGCAGATGATCGACACACGACCGTCCAGCGGCCAACGTCACATTTTTCCCTGAACGGCACTTGCGGGATCCCGCACCTGCTGCTTGAATCCAAATCGTCAGTCTGCATGTGACTTGCTAGTCACACACGCAGTCCAAGACGCCTTTTGCCGGCCACCCAGGGCCTCGATGCCTTGGGGCACGGCGAATCGCCCGCGAAAAACAATACCGTCGACACACGTGCCAAGGATCGACACAGGGCCCCCGGTTTCTCTTCAGGCGTATGCCTACCTGTCATAAAGAACGTGCACCCTAGGTGACGCGAATACCCTTTTTGCGCCAGGAGTCGAAGACATGAGGCCAGAAATTGCTGTACTTGATATTCAAGGTCAGTATCGGGTTTACACGGAGTTCTATCGCGCGGAAGCGGCCGAAAAAACGATCATCCTGATCAACGGGTCGCTGGCCACTACGGCCTCGTTCGCCCAGACGGTGCGCAACCTGCACCCGCAATTCAACGTGGTGCTGTACGACCAGCCCTATGCAGGCAAGTCCAAGCCCCACAACCGCCAGGAGCGCCTGATCACCAAGGAGACCGAAGCGCACATTCTTCTTGAGCTGATCGAGCACTTCCGTGCCGACCACGTAATGTCGTTCTCCTGGGGTGGCGCCTGTACCCTGCTGGCGCTGGCGCACCAGCCGCGACTGGTGAAGAAAGCGGTGGTCAGCTCGTTCTCGCCAATCATCAACGAAGCGATGCGCGACTACCTGGAGCGCGGATGCCAGTACCTGGCTGCCTGCGACCGCTACCAGGTGGGCAACCTGGTCAACGACACCATTGGCAAGCACCTGCCGTCGCTGTTCAAGCGCTTCAACTACCGGCATGTCAGCAGCCTGGACAGCCACGAGTACGCACAGATGCACTTCCACATCAATCAAGTGCTGCAACACGACCTGGAGCGTGCACTGAAAGCTGCGGTCAACATCGACATTCCGGTGCTGTTCATCAACGGTGATCGCGACGAGTACACCACCGCCGAGGATGCCCGGCACTTCAGCCAGCACGTTGGCAAGAGCCACTTCAGCGTGATCCGCGATGCTGGCCACTTCCTCGACATGGAGCACAAGGCCGCCTGCGAGGAAACCCGTGATGTCGTGCTGGGCTTCCTCAAGCCAACCGTGCGTGAAACCCGTCAACGCTTCAACTTCGTCCCGGGGCAACATGCACTGGCCATCTGAGCGCATCGGCGTCCCGTAGCCGTTCACCCGCAGGCTATGGGTCGCCGACAGCTTTTTTATAACTTGGGCTTCTCAAGGAAGGAGGGTTCTGGTAAAAAGTCGACCGTCTACGCGGGTATAGTTTAATGGTAGAACAGTAGCTTCCCAAGCTTCCGACGAGGGTTCGATTCCCTCTACCCGCTCCACATCGCATTCCCGCATGACGTTCCAGCAACGTCATCGCTGTCAGAAGGAGCCTCGGCTCCTTTTTTCGTTTCTGCCTTTTCCTTGATCTGGCCCTATGGCCATGTGCCACCCATTCGGCTTGAATTCCCGCCGCACTATTCACTTGCCGGCAAAGCAGTTTGCCAGGCATATGTTCCATGGACTCGTGAAACATTTCGAAAGGACCGCGTATGTTTCTTTCCCGCTGGTTGCCGGGCCTGGCCAACCTGCTGCATTACCGCCGTGACTGGTTCCACGCCGACCTGCAGGCAGGCCTGTCCGTGGCGGCGATCCAGATTCCCATCGCCATTGCCTACGCGCAAATCGTCGGCCTGCCCCCCCAATACGGCCTGTATGCCTGCGTACTCCCAATGATGGTCTATGCCCTGGTCGGCAGCTCGCGCCAACTGATGGTCGGCCCCGATGCTGCCACCTGCGCAATGATCGCAGGCGCCGTGGCGCCGTTGGCGATGGGTGATCCGCAACGCATCGCCGAACTTTCGGTGATCGTTACGGTGCTGGTGGGGGTCATGCTGATCGGCGCAGGGCTTGCCCGGGCCGGATTCATCGCCAGCTTCTTCTCCCGGCCCATTCTGATCGGCTACCTCAACGGCATCGGCCTGAGCCTGATCGCTGGGCAAATGTCGAAGGTGGTTGGCTTCAAGATCGAAGGTGACGGTTTCATTCTCAGCCTGATCAACTTTGCCCAGCGCTTGGGCGAGATCCATTGGCTGACGCTGATCATTGGCCTCGCCGCCTTGGGCCTGTTGGTGTGGCTGCCAAGACGCCACCCGCGCCTACCGGCGGCACTGGTCACCGTTGCACTGTTCACCTTGGTGGTCGGCCTGTTCGGTCTGGACCGCTTCGGGGTGGCCATCCTCGGTCCGGTGCCGGCCGGCATTCCCCAGTTGGCCTGGCCACAGAGCAACCTGGCGGAAACCAAAAGCTTGCTGCGCGACGCCCTGGGTATCGCCACCGTCAGCTTCTGCAGCGCCATGCTCACCGCACGCAGTTTCGCCGCACGCCACGGCTACGCGATCAACGCCAACCATGAGTTCGTGGCCCTTGGCGTGAGCAACCTGGCCGCTGGTATTTCCCAAGGCTTTGCCATCAGCGGCGCGGACTCGCGTACGGCGGTCAATGACATGGTCGGTGGCAAGAGCCAGCTGGTGGGCATCATCGCCGCCCTGGTGATTGCGCTGATACTGCTGTTTTTCACCGCCCCCATGGCCTGGATTCCACAGGCCGCGCTCGGAGCCGTGCTGCTGATGGCCGGCTGGGGGCTGATCGACATCAAGTCCCTTGAGCATATCAAACGCCTGAGCCGCTTCGAGTTCTGGTTGTGTTTGTTGACCACCGTCGGCGTACTGAGCCTGGGCGTACTGCCAGGCATCGTCTTCGCAGTGACCCTTGCGATCCTGCGCTTGCTGTACAGCATCTACCAACCCACCGACGCCGTGCTGGGCTGGCTGCCAGGAACAGAAGGCCAGGTCGACATCCGCCTCCACAAGGAAGCCCGCACCGTGCCGGGCCTGGTGGTGTACCGTTTCGATGACGCGATCCTGTTCTTCAACGCCGACTACTTCAAGATGCGCCTGCTCGAAGCGGTGCAAAGCCAGGCCGAGCCCAAGGCCGTACTGTTCGACGCCGAAGCGGTGACCCGTATCGATGTCAGCGGCATCGCCGCCCTGCGCGAAGTGCGCGATACCCTCTCGGCCCAGGGCATCCACTTCGCCATCGCCCGTGCCCGTGGCACGTTCCTGCGCATGCTGGTGCGCTCCGGTATGGCGCGGGAAATGGAAGACAAGCTGCTGTTCGGCTCGGTTCGCGCGGGGATAAGGGCGTATCGGTTATGGCGCAACAGGAGCCGGAACCCGCAACGGAACCCTGCTCCCGAGTGATTGCCAGCAGGCCACAGGCGGGGGTCGCTACTTCATGGCTGGGGCGGCGTCCAGAGGGCGAGCAAGCTGTGTGGCGTGTGCCCTTTGGGTAGCCAGCCACCCTCGCCGTGCCCGACATGCTAAAGTCGCCCCGCCCCGCTCCACCGAATGGACCTTCGCATGCCTGCACTCGACGCCCACCTCGCCACCTGGCCCGACCTCCACCAACGCCACCGCTGCGACGCCCTGCTGCTGGGCAATGGTGCCAGCCGTGCACTGTGGAAACCGTTCGGCTACTTTTCGCTGTTCGAACAAGCCCAGCGTGCCGGACGCAAGAAAGGCCTTGCTGTCAGCGATCAAGCCCTGTTCAAGTCCCTGGGCACGGAGATGTTCGAGACGGTACTCAGCACCCTCAACCATACCGTACGTGCCAATGCTGCGTTGGCGATCAACTCCACTGCCCCCCTGAACCGCTATTACTCGATCAAGGAAGCACTGATCCACGCCGTGCGCACCGTGCACCTGCCCTGGTCGCTGATGCCGGCGAGCACATTGACAACCATCAACCAGGCCTTGCGACAGTACCGCAGCGTCTATACCAGCAACTACGACCTGATTCTGCCGTGGGCCCTGCAGCACGCCCCACAGGGGTTCGCCACGCTGTTCGACGAACAAGGCTTCTTCGACCTGCGCCGCACCCGCTGCGAAGGCACCCGGGTCATGCACCTGCACGGCGGGATGCACCTGCTCAAGCTGCCTGACGGCTCCACCCGCCAGCGCAGTGCCGAATGCGCTGAACTGCTCGATGGCTTCGCCGTGAACATTCCGGGGGAGGTGCCACTGTTCGTCAATGAAGAACGCAGCGACGAAAAACTGCGCGCCATCCGCAACTCCGACTACCTCGGCTGGTGCCTGACGCAGCTGGCGCAGGAAAGCCAGGGCCTGTGCCTGTTCGGACAACACCTGGACAGCACAGACGGGCATTTGCTCGAAGCCATTCGCCATGCCCGACCGGCCTACCTGGCGATCGCCATCCGACCATTGAGTGACGCTTCGGTAATCAACCAGAAGCAACACTTCATGGACAGGTTCGGTGACTTGCCTGGAACGGGAGTGCACTTCTTCGATGCGAGCAGCCACCCGTTGGGGCTGGCGGAGTTGGCCATCGAGGTACCGAGCGGGCGCAGTTGAGGGGTCAGCGAGCGATCAGGCCGTCGGCGGCGAGCAACGTCTCCAGGCAATGCTCCTGCACCCCATAGAACGCCTTGAGCTGCGAGATTTTCTCCAGCAATGCGCCATTGTCCACCGGCTGTCGACGCTTGACCGCCAGAATCATCTTGTTCTTGTTGGTGTGCTCCAGCGAAATGAATTCGAACACCTTGGTTTCATAGCCGCAGGCTTCCAGGTACAGCGCGCGCAGGCTGTCGGTCAGCATCTCGGCCTGCTGCCCCAGGTGCAGGCCGTATTGCAGCATCGGCTGTAGCAGCCCTGGACTGTGCAACTGTGGACGGATCTGCTTGTGGCAGCATGGCGAGCACATGATGATCGCGGCGTTGCAGCGAATACCGGTGTGGATGGCGTAGTCAGTGGCGATGTCGCAAGCATGCAGGGCAATCATTACTTCGATGGCCTCTGGCACCACACTGCGAACATCACCACACTGGAACTCAAGGCCAGGATGCTCCAGGCGCGAAGCCGCTGCATTGCACAGGTCGACCATGTCCTGACGCAACTCGACGCCCGTCACCTGGGCTTCACGGCCAAGCGTGTTGCGCAGGTAATCATGCATGGCGAAGGTCAGGTAGCCCTTCCCCGAACCGAAGTCGGCCACCCGCAGCACTTGCTCGGCCGGCACCGGGGCATTGGCCAGCGCATGGTCGAAAACTTCGATGAACTTGTTGATCTGCTTCCATTTGCGCGACATGGAAGGGATCAGCGCACCCTGTGCATCAGTTACCCCCAGATCACGCAGAAACGGCCGGGACAGCTCCAGGTAACGCTTCTTCTCGCGGTCGTGCCCCGTGCTCACTGACGTTTCGCGGAGGGCTTGGGCGCCATGGCGCTGCAACATTGGCTTGCCCTTCTTGCTGAAGGTCAGCTGCACTTCGCCGTCAGCGTCGAACAGATGGGCATTGCGAAAACTCTCCGGCAGCAGCTCGGCGACCAGCGTCAGGGCCTGGTCCAATGACAGGTTGCGGGTGATATCGCGGGTCTGGTGGCGGTACACCAGCGACAGGTTGGGCTGCCCTTTGACTTGCACTGGCTTGGCCATGATCCGCTGCAAGGTCTGGTCGGCCCCCACATGGCGGGCCAGCACCAGCTTGACCAGGGTATTGCCGTGCATGGCAGCGCCCAGCAGCTCAAGGAACTGGGCACGCGCATCCGGCGCGGGTGAAGCGAAAGTACGAGCAGACATGGAAAACGGGTGCCTCGAATAGCGGGAAGCGCGCGGCGCAATGCGCGCATTCTACCGTGCCACGACAACCCAGTGGGAGCCGATCAGTCGAGGACCACCAAGCGGTTGGGCAGCTCGTTGCGGGCGTGGGTCGATGGCAGGTGTTCGCTCAGCAATTCGCCACAAGCCTCGATGCACTCGACGAAGCCTTGCAAGGTATGCCCCTGGCGCACGTGTTCGGCAAAGCGGGCGACGATGGCAGCTCTGGCAGCAGCGTCCAGGTGCTGGCTGACGCCTCGATCGACCAGTATTTCGACATGCTGCTCGGCCTCGCTGACGAAAATCAGCACACCAGTGCCGCCCGCCGTGCGTTGCAGGTTCTGCTCGCGAAACTGCTGGCGAGCCAGGCGCGACGCCCGCCAGCGGCGCAGCGCCTGTGGAATCAACCATCCCGCCAGGCGTGGGCTGCGCAAGAGCAGGCACAAGCCGACGAAGAGCAGCACATTGGCGACCAGGAGCCCGCGCATGCCCGGCCAGCCAGACAACCATTGCAGCAGGCCGGGCACGGCCAATGCCAGCACGGCGGCCCAGAATAGCGGTAGATAAGCGTAGTCATCGGCGCGGCGCGCCAGCACGGTGACCAGTTCGGCATCGGTGCGCTTTTCGGCACGGGCGATGGCCTCGGCGATTCGGCGCCGGTCATATTCGTTGAGGAGGGTCATGCCTTGGCGCTCTCGATCGTTCTTATAGTTGTCGTCCCGGCACACAGGTGCTCATCCGCGGCTTGCATATTCAGGCATAATTCGCCGCTGGACGTGATCCTTGCAAACTGTACAACAATAGCCGCCTGAAAACTTCGGCCGCGCGCGTATCGCCCCCTGGATACGGCAGAGGCCTCGACAATGGAATTGATGATGAAACTGTCTTTGCTGGGCCTGGCCTTGGGCCTTGCCAGTCAGGCGGCCCTCGCCGCCCCCACCGCTCCCCCCCTCGAGGACAAGCAGGCGTTCATCAACCATCTGATCAGCCAGATGACCGAAGCCGAAAAGATCGGCCAGCTGCGCCTGATCAGCATCGGCCCGGAAATGCCCCGCGACAAGATCCGCGAGGAGATCGCCGCCGGCCGTATCGGCGGTACCTTCAACTCCCGTACCGGCGCCGAGAACCGCCCGATGCAGGACGCGGCCATGCGCAGCCGCCTGAAGATCCCGATGTTCTTCGCCTACGACGTCATTCATGGCAACCGCACCATCTTCCCGATCGGCCTGGGCATGGCCGCGACCTGGGACATGGACGCCATAGCCAAGGTCGGCCGCACTTCGGCCATCGAAGCCTCGGCGGACGCCCTGGACATGACCTTCGCCCCAATGGTCGATATCGCCCGCGACCCACGCTGGGGACGCACCAGCGAGGGCTTTGGTGAAGACACCTACCTGACCTCGCGGATCGGCCAGGTAATGGTCCAGTCCTTCCAGGGCAACAGCCCGGCCAACCCCGACAGCATCATGGCCATCGTCAAGCACTTCGCCCTGTACGGTGCAGTGGAAGGCGGACGCGACTACAACACGGTCGATATGAGCCTGCCGAAGATGTACAACGACTACCTGCCCCCCTACCGTGCGGCACTGGATGCTGGCGCGGGCGGGGTGATGGTGGCGCTGAACTCGATCAACGGCGTGCCAGCCACTTCCAACACCTGGTTGATGAATGACCTGTTGCGCAAGGAGTGGGGCTTCAAGGGCGTGACCATCAGCGACCACGGTGCCATTCAGGAGTTGATCCGCCATGGCGTGGCCCGCGATGGCCGCGAGGCGGCGAAACTGGCGATCAAGGCCGGCATCGACATGAGCATGAACGACACGCTGTATGGCCAGGAGCTGCCCGGGCTGCTCAAGACGGGTGAAGTGACCCAGGCCGAACTGGACCAGGCGGTTCGCGAAGTGCTCGGGGCGAAGTACGACATGGGCCTGTTCAAGGACCCGTACGTGCGGATCGGCAAGGCAGAGAACGATCCCAAGGAACCCTACGCCGATGCGCGTCTGCATCGCGAGGCGGCCCGGGATGTCGCACGCCGCAGCCTGGTATTGCTGGAAAACCGCCACCAGACCCTGCCGCTGAAAAAGTCCGGCACCATCGCCCTGGTCGGGCCGTTGGCCGACGCCCCGATCGACATGATGGGCAGCTGGGCCGCCGACGGCAAACCGGTGCACTCGGTGACCGTACGCGAGGGCTTGCGCCGCGCCGTGGAAGGCAAGGCCAAACTGGTCTATGCCAAAGGTTCCAACGTCACCGGCGACAAGGCGATCTTCGACTACCTGAACTTCCTCAACTTCGATGCGCCAGAGATCGTCGACGACCCACGCCCTGCCGCCGTGCTGATCGATGAGGCCGTCAAGGCCGCCCAGCAGTCCGATGTGGTGGTTGCGGTGGTCGGCGAATCCCGCGGGATGTCCCACGAATCGTCGAGCCGCACCACCCTTGAAATCCCCGCCAGCCAGCGTGAGCTGATCAAGGCGCTCAAGGCCACCGGCAAACCGCTGGTGCTGGTGCTGATGAACGGTCGTCCGCTGTCGATTGGGTGGGAACGCGAACAGGCCGACGCCATTCTGGAAACCTGGTTCGCCGGAACCGAAGGCGGCAACGCCATCGCTGATGTGCTGTTCGGCGACTACAACCCGTCGGGCAAGCTGGCCATTACCTTCCCGCGTTCGGTCGGGCAGATTCCGATGCACTACAACCACACCCGCATTGGCCGGCCGTTCACGCCGGGCAAACCGGGCAACTACACCTCGCAGTACTTCGAGGAACCCAATGGCCCGCTGTACCCCTTCGGCTACGGTCTGAGCTACAGCAGCTTCGAGCTGTCCGGCTTTACCCTGTCGAAGAAAGACCTCAAGCGCGGCGACACGCTGGAAGCCAAGGTGACCGTGAAGAACACCGGCAAGCGCGACGGCGAAACGGTCGTGCAGCTGTACCTGCAGGATGTTTCGGCGTCCATGAGCCGACCGGTCAAGGAGCTGAAGAACTTCCAGAAACTGATGCTCAAGGCTGGTGAGTCGCGAACGCTCACCTTCCGCATCAGTGAAGACGACTTGAAGTTCTACAATGGCCAACTGCAGCGGGTCGCCGAGCCAGGGGAATTCAACGTCCAGGTCGGGCTCGATTCCGAGGCGGTGCAACAGAAGCGTTTCGAATTGCTGTAAGCAGCTTGCCCTATCGCCGGTAAACCGGCTCCTACAAGGACATGATAATCCCTGTAGGAGCCGGCTTGCCGGCGAGAAGGCCTCAACCATCGTTCACCGGACCGCCCCATGCCATTTTCCTTTCGCGCCCTGCGTCTGGGGCTGATCATCCTGCTGATTCTGGTGGGCACCTCGCTCAGCGCAGGCTGGGCCATGCACCAGGCCAAGCGCCAGGCAATGGAGGACGATGCCCGCCGCGCCAGCCAACAGTTGGGGCTCTACGCCAATGCCCTGCACACCCTGATCGAGCGCTATCGCGCCCTGCCCGCGGTACTGGCGCTGGACCCGGAGTTCGTCGAGGCCTTGCGCGGCCCGGTCGACGAGGCGAAGCAAAACGCCCTGAGCCGCAAGCTTGAGCGAATAAACGGCGCAGCCAACTCTTCGACACTGGAATTGCTGGACCGAACCGGCCTGGCCATCGCAGCCAGCAACTGGCGCCTGCCAACCACCTATGTCGGCTCCAACTACGCCTTTCGGCCCTACTTCAAACAGACCCGCAGCGAAGGCAGCGGCCGCTTCTACGCCGTTGGGGTGACCAGCGGCGTACCCGGGTACTTTCTTGCCAGCGCGGTGACCGACGAACACGGGCGCTTCCTCGGCGCCATGGTGGTCAAGCTCGAATTCCCCGAGCTGGAACGCGAATGGCGCCAGGGCAGCGACGTGCTGCTGGTCAGCGACGCCCGTGGCATCACGTTCATCGCCAACCAGGACGGCTGGCGCTACCGCGAGCTGCAACCGCTCAGTGCCGCCGACCGTGCGGAGCTCGCCGAAACCCGCCAGTACGACAAGCAGCCCCTGGTGCCCTTGCAGCACCATGTTCTCACCCGTTTCGCCAGCAATAGCCACCTGACCCGTGTACAAGGCCCGGACGGTCCGGCCGACTACCTGTGGGAAAGCCTGCCGCTGCAGAGCGAGGACTGGACCTTGCACCTGCTGCGCAAACCGCAGGTCGCCGCCGACGGCCGTAATGCAGCGTTGGGCGCCGCGGCGGTGTGGCTAAGCCTGGTGTTCGCCGCCTTATTCGTCAGCCAGCGCTTGCGCCTGGCACGCCTGCGCCAGCGCAGCCGCGAAGAGCTAAAGCGCCTGGTCGAGGAGCGCACCCGTGAACTGCGCACGGCCCAGGAAGGCTTGGTGCAGTCGGCCAAGCTCGCCGCCCTGGGACAGATGTCGGCGGCCCTGGCCCACGAGATCAACCAGCCGCTGACCACCCAGCGCATGCAACTGGAAACCCTGCGCCTGCTGCTCGACCATGGCCGCTACGACGATGCCCGCAAGGCGCTGGAGCCGCTGGAACAGATGCTCACTCGCATGGCGGCGTTGACCAGCCACCTCAAGACCTTTGCCCGCAACAGCCCGGTCGGGCTGCGCGAGCGCCTGGACCTGGCCAATGTGGTCGACCAGGCGCTGCACCTGCTCGACACCCGCATCCGCAACGAAGGGGTCGAAGTCGCCTTGTACCTGGCGCGCCCGGCCTGGGTACGGGGCGATGCCATCCGCCTGGAGCAGGTGCTGATCAACCTGTTGCACAACGCCCTGGACGCCATGGCCGACAAGCGCTACAAACGCCTGGAGATCCGCATCGAAGCCGATGACGAGCAGTGGCGCCTGAGCGTTCTGGACTCTGGAGGCGGCATCGCAGAGGCTGACCTTGGCAAAGTCTTCGATCCCTTCTTCACCACCAAACCGGTCGGTGAAGGGCTGGGCCTTGGCCTGGCGATTTCCTACGGTATCGTGCATGAGGCCGGTGGCCAGTTGCAGGCCCAGAACCTGCCTGGCGGTGCCCGTCTCAGCCTCACCCTGCCCCGCGACCTGGAACCTGTATGTTGAATTCAGTGATCGTCGTCGATGATGAAGCCAGCATTCGCACGGCGGTAGAGCAATGGCTCAGCCTGTCCGGCTTCACCGTGCAGCTGTTTGCCCGCGCCGAAGACTGCCTGGCCCAGCTGCCAGCGCACTTTCCCGGCGTGATCATCAGCGATGTGCGCATGCCTGGCATGGATGGCCTGCAGTTGCTTGGCAATCTGCACGCGCAAGACCCCGACCTGCCGGTAATCCTGCTGACTGGCCATGGAGATGTGCCCATGGCCGTGGAGGCCATGCGCAACGGTGCCTACGACTTCCTGGAAAAACCCTTCACCCCGCAACACCTGCTGGGCAGCCTGCGCCGGGCCCTGGAAAAACGTCAGCTGGTTCTGGAAAACCGCCACCTGCACCTACAGGCTGACCTGAAGTTGCGCCTTGAGTCCACGTTGCTGGGCATGTCCCAGGGACTGCAGCAGTTACGTCGGCAAGTGCTCGACTTGGCGAGTCTCCCGGTCAATGTGTTGATTCGCGGCGAAACCGGCAGCGGCAAGGAGCGCGTGGCGCGCTGCCTGCATGACTTCGGTCCGCGAGCGGACAAACCATTCGTCGCGCTCAACTGCGCGGCGATTCCCGAGTCGCTGTTCGAAGCGGAGCTGTTCGGCCATGAGAGTGGCGCCTTCACCGGGGCCCAAGGCAAACGCATCGGCAAACTGGAATACGCCAACGGCGGCACGGTATTCCTCGACGAAATCGAAAGCATGCCGTTGGCCCAGCAAGCCAAACTGCTGCGGGTGATCCAAGAGCAGAAGCTGGAACGCCTGGGAGCGAACAAGAGCATCGATGTCGACCTGCGCATCGTCGCCGCGACCAAGCCCGACCTGCTCGAAGAAGCCCGCGCCGGCCGTTTTCGCGAAGACCTCGCCTACCGCCTGAATGTGGCTGAACTGCGTCTGGCGCCGTTGCGTGAACGGCGTGAAGACCTACCGCTGCTGTTCGAGCATTTCGCCCGTGCGGCCGCTGAAAAATTGGGACGGACCGTGCCGCCGTTGTCGGGGCCTCAGTTGGCGCAGTTACTGTCCCATGACTGGCCGGGCAACGTGCGCGAACTGGCCAACGCAGCAGAACGCCATGCCCTGGGGTTGGGTTCAGCGAACATCGAAGTGAGTCCTGCCGGACAGTCGCTGGTCGAGCAGATGGAGGCTTTCGAGGCACAGTGCCTGCGCGCAGCGTTGCGCCAGCACAAGGGCGAAATCAAGGCGGTGATGGAGGCCTTGCAACTGCCACGGCGAACGCTGAACGAGAAGATGCAGCGGCATGGGTTGGTGCGCGAGGACTTTCTGCAATAGGCGGAAACTTGCCTAACCAGCGCTAGAGATAGGCGGAAATCCGCTTATCGGCATGTCCGGACTGCTCAGCTTTGCAGCCCATCGCCGGCACGCCAGCGCCTGCTGGGATTGCGGCAAGGCCAGTCTGCGCAAGGGCTGGCCGGTAGATGACAGGCATGCGGCGCCCTCGAATGGATCGTCCCGCACTCATTTGGCACACCTTCTGCAAAACCCTTCTCAAGCTGCGCTTTGGCGCGCTCCACAAAAACAACGAGAAGGTATCCCTGATGGATAACGCCACCTCCCTGCCCGCCGGGGCGGCCATTGCGCCCGCCGCGGAAAAAACCACCGCCAGCCGCCTGAAGTCGATCTTCAGTGGATCCATCGGCAACATGGTCGAATGGTACGACTGGTACGTCTACGCTGCATTCTCGCTGTACTTCGCCAAAGCCTTCTTCCCTGCTGGCGACTCCACCGCTCAATTGCTCAATACCGCTGCGATCTTCGCCGTGGGCTTCCTCATGCGCCCGATCGGCGGCTGGCTGATGGGGCTGTATGCAGACCGCAAAGGCCGCAAGGCCGCGCTGATGGCCTCGGTGCTGCTGATGTGCGCCGGCTCCCTGGTCATCGCCCTGACCCCCGGCTACGAAACCATCGGCGTCGCTGCACCGATCCTGCTGGTGATCGCCCGCCTCATGCAAGGCCTGTCGGTCGGTGGTGAATACGGCACCTCGGCCACCTACCTCAGCGAGATGGCCAGCAAGGACCGCCGTGGCTTCTTCTCCAGCTTCCAATACGTGACGCTGATTTCCGGCCAGCTGATTGCCCTGGCGGTGCTGATCGTCCTGCAACAGACCCTGACGACCGAGCAGCTGTATGCCTGGGGCTGGCGCGTACCGTTCGTGATCGGGGCGCTGTGCGCGGTGGTCGCGCTGTGGCTGCGCCGTGGCATGGAAGAAACCGCCTCTTTCAGCAAGAAGGAAAAGTCCAAGGAAAGCCTGATGCGCACCCTGATGCGCCACCCCAAGGAACTGATGACCGTGGTCGGCCTGACCATGGGCGGCACCCTGGCCTTCTACACCTATACCACCTACATGCAGAAGTACCTGGTCAACACCGTGGGCATGAGCATCAGTGATTCGACCACCATCTCGGCGGCCACCCTGTTCCTGTTCATGTGCCTGCAACCGGTGATCGGGGGCCTGTCCGACAAGATCGGCCGTCGTCCGATCCTGATCGCCTTCGGTGTCCTCGGCACCCTGTTCACCGTGCCGATCCTCAGCACCTTGCACACCATCCAGACTTGGTGGGGCGCGTTCTTCCTGATCATGGCCGCGCTGATCATCGTCAGCGGCTACACCTCGATCAACGCGGTGGTCAAGGCAGAGCTGTTCCCAACCGAAATCCGTGCCCTGGGTGTCGGCCTGCCCTACGCCCTGACCGTATCGGTATTCGGCGGTACCGCCGAATATGTCGCCCTGTGGTTCAAGAGCGTGGGCATGGAAACCGGCTTCTACTGGTATGTCACCGGCTGCATCGCATGCTCACTGCTGGTGTACGCAACCATGAAGGACACCCGCAAGCACTCGCGCATCACCACTGACTGATCCTGAGTTTGCGCCGTTGAGAAAGGGGCGCTCCGTTGCACGGAGCGCCCCTTCTTCATTGCGATCGACACTGCAATTGCGGGATAACAGACCGTTCAGGACATCTCCAACACCTGACGCGGCTCACGACGCTGGTAATAGGTCGCCATCAGCACCAGCACCAGCAGCAAACCGCCCAGCACAGCCGAAGAGCCAATGGTGCCAAAGTCCAGCCCACCCTTCTCGTAAGGTTTGGTCAGGAAGTCGCCAAGGGTCGCGCCGAATGGTCGAGTCAGGACGAAAGCGACCCAGAACAGCACCACGCCCGGGATACGCGTCCAGTAGCGCGCCAGCACCACCAGGCCGATGGTAGTGCCAATCAACAGAGCCCCCCCTGCAAAGCCCAACCCCGAATCATCGGCCAGGTAATCACCCAACGCGGTGCCCAAGGTGTTGGAAAACAGGATCGCCACCCAATAGAACAGCTCGCCAGCACGATTCCTGATGCGGGTAACGTCCAGCGGGTTTCCGCTCAAACGCCAGGCCAGGAAGGTCAACAGCAGAATGCCGATCAACAACGCTGAGCCGGCGGCATACCCCAGACCCAGAGTACGGTCCATGAAGTCGGACAGGGTGGTGCCAGCGGTGCTGGTGGAGAGGATCACCAACCAGTACAGCATCGGGTGGTAGCGGCGCGAGAACAACTGGCCCGACAGGGTCAGCAGGAACACGCAGATCAGCAACACCGAGCTGAGCGCGTAGCCGATGTTCAGAGTCATCGACAGCAGGTCGCCAGCGGTCTCGCCAAGGGTGGTGGCGCAGATCTTCATGACCCAGAAGGCCAAGGTGATTTGCGGAAGTTTATTCATTGTTTACCGCTCCAGATTGGGGTGCGGCGATGGTGATGAGCAAAGCCTGAAAAATCGGTTGGCGACGTATGAAAAAAGCGTTGGCCAGGCGATGGAGCGGAATTTTTTCTGTCTTAACCCCCCATTAATTTCACTCCCCCATGCTTTCCATAGCGCGAAAAGCCTCAGACGCCCGAGGAATTCCCCATATCTGAATGCTGAGACTTTGCATTGGGGCGGTCACTTAGGCGCACCAATACATCTATTAATTCGATTTTTATACGCTATTTTTTGCGCTTTTTAATCAAATTAATCGGAGTAGCATTAAACCCATAGAAACAAACAACCTCTCAAAACCCACGGAGCAACGATCATGAAAAACAAAATCATCCTGACCCTGGCCCTCAGCGTTTTCGCAGCAGGCGCCTTCGCCGAAGATGGCTACGACCGCACCAACAGCCACACCTTCGCCGCAGTACAGAGCCAGTCGGCTACTTATGCCGAAGACGGTTACGACCGCACCAACGCGCAACGCTTCGCCGAAGACGGCTTTGACCGCACCAACGGCCAACGCTTCGCCGAAGATGGCTTCGACCGCACCAATGGCCAACGCTTCGCCGAAGATGGCTTCGACCGCACCAACGGCCAACGCTTCGCCGAAGACGGCTTCGACCGCACCAACGGCCAACGCTTCGCCGAAGACGGCTTCGACCGCACCAACGGCCAACGCTTCGCCGAAGACGGCTTCGACCGCACCAACGGCCAACGCTTCGCCGAAGACGGCTTCGACCGCACCAACGGCCAACGCTTCGCCGAAGACGGCTTCGACCGCACCAACGGCCAACGCTTCGCCGAAGACGGTTACGACCGCACCAACGCTAACCGCATCAGCTGATACCTGATGTGAGCCAACCAGCCCGGCTTCGGCCGGGCTTGATCATTTTCAGGGGAGCAAAGGATTGGCACACTAGGACTCTCGTCCCCCCAGAGGTAGGGCCAGCAAGCCCACTACAGATGTATTACTACGAACCTAGCAAAGGCCACGGCCTGCCCCACGACCCGTTCAACGCCATCGTCGGCCCCCGCCCCATCGGCTGGATTTCCTCGCAAGACAGCGAAGGTCAGCTGAACCTGGCGCCCTATAGTTTCTTCAACGCCTTCAACTACATTCCGCCAATCATCGGTTTCTGCAGTGTCGGGCGCAAAGACAGCCTGAACAACATCGAGCAGACCGGGGAATTCGTCTGGAACCTCGCCACCCGCCCCCTGGCCGAAGCCATGAACCAGAGCTGCGCCGCGGTGCCCGCGCAAGTGAACGAGTTCGAATTGAGCAACCTCACAGCAGCGCCATCGCGCATCGTCAACGTGCCCCGGGTAGGCGAAAGCCCCGTGGCTTTCGAGTGCAAGGTCAGCCAGATCGTCCAGCTCAAACGAGCTGACCAGGAACGGGTGCCCAGCTGGTTGATTCTTGGCGAAGTGGTGGCGGTGCATATCGCCGAGCATTTGCTCAAGGATGGCATCTACGATACCGCTGCCGCCGAACCGATCCTGCGTGGCGGTGGCCCGGCGGACTACTTCGAGCTGGGCAACCTGTTCAAGATGGTCAGGCCCCAGGCAAACGGCTGATCACCAGATCAGTTCGCCTTCTTCGCTGACACCCTGCAGGCGCGCCAGCTCGGCGCAGGCGGCCTCATCGGCCGCCACGGCGCTCTTGAACACCTCGCCGTCCAGCACCTTATGAAAACGTGGGGCACCGCCCATGCCCAGGGCCTTGATGGCGATGGCGGCGTTGTAGCCACCGCCTTGCACCGGGACCATTGCCGAAACCGCTTCGAAATGCGGGAACTCTCTACGTGCCATGTTGCAATCCGCGTCGTTGATCGAAGGCCGGCATCTTACCTCAAGCTTGCCCACTTGAGCCCTGTCGCCCTCCGCCGGCTGCACACACCCTGCACAAGGTGGTTTACCGACGATCAGCCCGCGCACGATCAATCGAACGTATGCAAATCCAGGCTGCTGACCACCTGGGCCTGCACCAGTTCGCCGAACAATTCCAAGGTAGGCGAGGCAAAATACCCAGTCATCGCTTGTTGGTCCCGCCAACTGCCGCTGAGCAGCCACAGGTCGCCATCGGCCTGCGAACGCTGCACGGTGAAGCTCAAGCAGCCAGGTGCGCGCAGCGAAGGCTCGAGCAGATCACGCAGACGGGCGCCCAGCTCTGCCGAACGACCACTGCTTGCACGGATGAAAGCCAAATGGGTGACCGGTTGTCGTAGGGTCATTGCACGATCTCCTTGAAGCGGACAGACAAAAAAGCGAGGCTGCCAAGGTTAGGGCGTCGCACACGCGTCACGTTAGGCCATTACTGCACATCGATTGCCTGATCCTGCAGCGCGGCAGGATCAGGCAATCGATGTGCAGGTTTCGACTAGCGCCCGTCATTGCCCAAACCTATGCTGCGTCGGTCAGCAGAGGAAAGCCACCATGACCACCGCCACGTCCATCGACCCGACCTTGGAACTGCAACGTCAGGAACTGGCCGATCTGATCCGCCGCCACGCCGGCGACCCATATGGGCCGGCCTCGGCCATCGATGACCTGTACCTGGTCAGTTATCGGGAAAACATCCGCTCCGTGCCCACGTTGGCACAACCAGCGTTGTGCATTCTGGCGCAGGGCAGCAAGAGCCTGTTTCTGGGTGACGAGCAGTATGCCTACGACCCTCTGCATTACATGGTGGTGTCGGTGACCTTGCCGATCAGTGGCGTCAAGCTCGATGCGAGCCCGGAGAACCCTAGCCTGGGGTTGCGCCTTGACCTTGACCCGGCCGAGATCAGCCAGCTGATTGCCGAAAGCGGACCGATGCTGGTGCCCAACCTGCCTTCGGGCCGCGGCCTGTATGTGGAAAGGACCGATGCGCAGTTGCTCGATGCCTTGCTGCGGCTGGTCCGACTGCTGGACACACCGCGAGACATTGCCATGCTGGCCCCCTTGATCCGCCGCGAGATTCTCTACCGCCTGCTGCGAGGGCCACAGGGCTATCGGCTGTACGAGATTGCGCTGGCGAACAGCCAGACCCATCGGGTCTGCCAGGCGATCACCTGGCTCAACCAGAACTTCCAGTTGCCGCTGCGCATCGAGGATCTGGCCCGAGAGGTCAACCTCAGCACTTCGACCCTGCACCACCGGTTCAAGGCCGTGACCTCCATGAGCCCCTTGCAGTATCAGAAGCAACTGCGCCTGCAGGAGGCGCGAAGGCTGATGCTCAACGATGGCCTGGAGGCGGCGGTGGCGGGGTACCGGGTGGGCTATGAAAGCCCATCCCAGTTCAGCCGGGAATACAGCCGCCTGTATGGCGCGCCACCGATCCGCGATGTGGCCCGGCTGCGTGCCAGTGCCGGTTGATTGCCGCTCCACAGGCGCCGTGGCTGTATAAAACTCAGCCGCGAACCGCCGACTGCCACTGGTTCTGATCCACCTGGATCAACGTCGGCCCCTGGCGCTCCACGGCATGCCCCAATGCCTCCTGCAGTTGGGCGACATCGGCCACATGCTCCGCCGCAGCGCCCAATGCCCGAGCCACACCCAGGAAATCCGGGGTGTGGATGTCCACGCCGACCGGTTCGATGGCACGGTTGACCATGTACTTCTTGATTTCCTCGTAGCCCTGATTGTTCCACAGCAGGACAATCAGCGGGACCTGGGCCTCCACCGCGCTGGCCAGTTCCGGCAAGGTGAACTGCAGCCCACCATCGCCGATCAGGCACACCGCCGGTGCGCGCTCAGCCACCGCTTCGGCGCTACCCAGCCATGCGCCCATGGCGGCCGGCAGGGCGTAACCGAGGGTGCCATAGCCGGTCGAGGCGTTGAACCAGCGACGTGGCTGGTCCATGTCCAGGGTCAGGTTGCCGGTGTACACCGGCTGGGTCGAATCCCCAACCAGAATGGCGTTGGGCAGCCGGTCCAGGATGCTACGCAGCAGCCGGGTCTGGCTCAAAGTCGGTTGGTCCCAGCCGGCCGACAGCGTTTGGCGCAGGCGCGCTACCCGCGCCACACCCCAGTCCTCGGCACGCGCCGGCTGCGGTTGTGCTTGCAAGGCGTTGAGCAGATCATGGGCCGCCAGCTCTGCATCGGCCACCAGCGCCAGCGCCGGCAGATAATTGCGCACGGTCTGGTCGGGGTCGATATCGATGCGCAGCAGGCAGCCAGGGATTTCGAAACCACCCTTGAACGTCACGTCGTAGTCGGTTTCGGCCAGCTCAGTACCAATGGCCAGCACCACGTCGGCCTCTGCCACCAGGGCGCGCGTCGCCACAAGCGACTGGGTCGAACCCATTTGCAGCGGATGGTCGGACGGCAACAGGCCCTTGGCATTGATGGTCAGCGCCACCGGAGCCTGCAGATGCTCGGCCAGACGCACCAGAACCGCACCCGCAGCCAAGGCGCCACCACCGGCCAGAATCAGCGGCCGGCGTGCATTGGCCAGGCGTTCGGCCATCGCCGCCACGGCTTGCGCAGCGGCGCCGGCCCGATGACTGCGTACCACGCGTGCGGGCAGCAAGTGATCGGCCGGCTCGACCAGAACGTCCAGGGGAATCTCGATATGCACGGGACGCGGACGCCCGCTGTCGAACACGGCAAACGCTCGGGCCAGCACGTGCGGCAGGTCATCGGCGCTCATCAGCGTGTGCGAGAAGGCCGCCACGCCCCCCACCAATGCTGCCTGGTTCGGCAACTCATGCAACTTGCCGCGCCCGCCGCCCAGTTGATCGCGCGATTGCACGCTGGAAATCACCAGCATCGGGATCGAGTCGGCGTAGGCCTGGCCCATCGCGGTGGTGATGTTGGTCATGCCCGGGCCGGTGATGATGAAACACACCCCTGGCTTGCCGCGAGTACGGGCATAGCCATCAGCCATGAACCCAGCACCTTGCTCGTGCCGCGGGGTGACATGCCGGATGGTGGAGCCCGCCAAGCCCCGGTAAAGCTCCACGGTGTGGACGCCGGGTATGCCGAAGACATGGTCCACACCATAGCCTTCAAGGAGTTTGACCAGTACTTCGCCGCAGGTTGCCATGGAATTCACCTTGGATCTTGTTGGGTATCTGTGCCCATTGGACCCAAGCCATGGCTATCGCCACAAGGCAAAAAAACACATACTAGCCATGTCCTTTAATCATGGCTCGCCGCGATGAAACGCCTTCCGCCCCTGTCCGCCCTGCACACGTTCCTGGTGACAGCGCAGCACTGCAACTTCACCCGTGCGGCGCAACAGTTGCACATCACCCAAGGTGCCGTAAGCCGGCAGATTGCCGGGCTTGAGGAACATCTGGGCTATACCCTGTTCCAGCGCCAGGCCCGGGGGCTGAGCCTGACCCGTGAAGGCCAGGACTGGCTGCCACGGGTGCAGCAGGTATTCGCCCTGATCGAGCAAGGCGTGCGCGAAGTGAGCGGGCGCAATGCCACGTTGCAGCTCAAGGCACCGACCTGCGTGATGCGCTGGCTACTGCCGCGCCTGATGGAATGGCAGGCCTTGCGCCCCGACATACCGGTGGAGTTGACCACGACCGTGCAACACGGGGTGGATTTCCGTCGCGAAGGCTTTGACGCCGCCGTGGTCTACGGCAGTCTGCCGAACCATGGGCTGCGGGTGCGCAAGCTGTTCGACGAGCAACTGACCCCGGTCTGCGCGCCATCGCTACTGGAAGGGCCCGTGCCGCTGCGCCAGATCGAAGACCTGGCGCGTCACATGCTGCTGCACCCTTCGCGCGACGAGCATGACTGGCGGCTATGGCTGCAGGCTGCCGGGGCAACCTTCGACCCACAAGGCCCGAAACAACATTTCGAGACGCTGGACATGGCGATGGCCATGGCCTCCCAGGGCACCGGCGTGGCCATTGGCGATTGGGCGCTGATTGGCGACGACCTGCGCAGCGGACGCCTGTGCATGCCATTCGGGGTCAAGGTCACGACCGGCAAAGGCTACTATCTGGTCAGCCAGGCCAAGAGCCTGCCAGCGGGCTTGATCGAATTGCTGGACTGGCTGGAGCAACGCGCCCATCAGTGAACCAGCCCCCCTGTAGAGGCCGGCTTGTCGGAACTCGAAGCCGACTCAATAGCCAACGGTGAACCGCTGCCGCGAATGCGCTGGTTTTTCCAATTCATCGATCAGGGCGATGGCGAAATCAGCGAAAGTGATCCAGCTCTTGCCGTCTTTGCCGATCAACAGATGATCCTTGCCAAGCGTGTAATGGCCCGTGCGCTCTCCTTCGACGAATTCCGCCGAAGGCGACAGGAAGGTCCAGTCCAGCGCTTGTTCCTGGCGCAACGCATCCAGGAAACGAACCCCTGCACTGGCCTCGGCCTTGTACGCCTCGGGGAAGTCAGGACTGTCGATCACCCGCTGGCCGGACGGTAGCAGCAGACTGCCGGCGCCGCCTACCACCAGCAGTCGCTTTACCCCAGCGCGCTTGACCGGCTCGATAACCGCCTGCGGTTCGAGGGTCGAGAAGTGCGCAGCACTCAGCACTGCGTCCACGTCCGCAACGGCCGCCTGCAAGGCTGCGCTGTCCTTGGCATCCAACGCCTTGACCGTGACACCTGCACGCCCTTGCAAGCGCGAGGGGTCGCGGGCAATCGCGACGACGCTATGACCACGGCGCAGGGCTTCCTCCAGCAACTGGCCGCCAGCCCGGCCGGTGGCACCGATGATTGCGATCTTGCTCATGAACAACACTCCCTTCGTTAAGGTGTTTACCACTTCGATCGCCAAGGCAGCGGCGACAACATGCTCATCAGCTTAGTTGCCCGCTCCATTACGAAAAATGCGATGCTGGGACATAGTTTGTTTCTGAAATCGAGCAAATCATGGACCGTCTGAACGCCATGCGCGTCTTCGTCACCGTCGTCGACCTGGGAAGCCAATCGGCGGCGGCGGATCAGCTGCAATTATCGCGACCGGTGGTTTCGCGGTATCTGGCAGCGCTGGAGGACTGGGTCGGCGCGCGCCTCATGCAACGCACCACACGCAAGCTGAGCCTGACCGCCGCCGGCCAGCAAACCCTGCCCCGCTGTCGCCAATTGCTGGAGTTGGCCGGCGAGCTGGAAACAGCCGTGCGCCAGCCGGATGATGCGCCGCGTGGTGAGCTGCGCATCAGCGTCAGCACGTCGTTCGCACAGGCACAACTGGTGGCCGCGATCGCCGATTACGTGCAGCGCTACCCAGGGGTGAAGGTTGACCTGCAGGTACTGGACCGCACTGTGAATCTGGTCGATGAACGCATCGACCTGGCGATTCGTACCAGTAACGACCTTGACCCGAACCTGATCGCCCGACGCTTGACCGTGTGCCGTTCGGTGGTGTGCGCTTCACCAGCCTACTTGCGCCAGCACGGAACGCCACAGCGGGTCGAGGATTTGAGCCGGCACAACTGCATGACCCACGCCTACTTCGGGCACGACCTGTGGCAATTCGATGTGCAGGGCCAACAGATCGCGGTCCCCGTCGCAGGCAATATCACCGCCAACGAGGCCATGACCCTGCAGACGGCGACGCTGGCCAACGCGGGTATCGCAATGTTGCCAAGCTACCTGGCTGCCGCGGCGCTGCGCAGTGGAGAGTTGGTTCGCGTGCTACCAGAGGCACAACCGCAAGCGCTGAGCCTGAACGCGGTGTACACCTCGCGCAAGCACATGCCGGCAACCTTGCGCAGCATGCTGGATTTTCTGTCTCAACGTTTTCAGGCGGAACCAGAATGGGACCAGGGCTGGCCCTGACAAGCCGTCCCGACTGACCTATGCTCAGGTGTATCACCTGTTGCCGGGACTGGAGGTGAGCATCATGGGCATCAAAACCAGAAGAATCGCCCTTGTGGTAATGCTGCTGGCCGTAGCGGGTGTTTACGGCTCGGCTTGCTGGCGGGTAGAGCTGCTTCGCAGCCAACCCCACTCAGCAGCCAGTTGCCAGCATGAGCACTGCGTGCCTCAGAGTGCAACCTTGAGCGCCGTGCGTTGACCTCGGCGCCACGCGCCGGTCACTCCTCGACGCTCATGTACTCCTTGGCCCAGCGGATGTAGTCCTCGGGCTGGGTGTAAGTGTGCGAGAGCTCGGTCGCACTGAGGTTCTCCGACTTGTTCTGTTGGCCCCGTTGCAGGCGCAGGCAGTCGTAGGTGGCCTTGATCGCGGCAAAGTAGGCGGCATGGCCATCGACCACCACACGCACGCCCAGGCGGGCCAGGCGCTCGTCGTCGCGCAGGTTCGGGTTGCCGTAGGTCACCAGCATCATCGGCACGTTCAGGTGCTCGCCAATCTGCTCGAGCTGCTCGAAGTCCTTCACGCCCACCATGCAAATGCCGTCGGCACCGGCCTTCTGGTAGCTCTGGGTGCGCACGATGATTTCTTCGGTGCTCAGCACCCCTGCGTTGGTACGGGCAATGATCGCCATCGACGAATCGACTCGGGCCTCAAGGGCCGCACGGATCTTGCCGACACCTTCCTCGACCGAGATCAGGTCGGTGGACTTGCGGCTGAACTGGGCCGGCAGCAAGGTGTCTTCGATGGTCAGGCCGGCGACACCGGCGCGCTCCAGTTCGATGACCGTACGCATGACATTGAGCGCGTTGCCGTAGCCATGGTCGGCATCGGCAAGCACCGGTAACTGGGCCACACGGCCAATACGGGTAGCTTGCTCGGCGAATTCGCTCAGGGTGATCAGGGCGAAGTCCGGGGCGGCCAGCACCTGGAGCGAGGCCACCGAGCCACCGAGAATGCCCACTTCGAAGCCCAGGTCAGCGGCAATGCGCGCCGACATCGGGTCGAACACGGACGCGGTGTGATAGCAGGAACCTGAAGCGAGCAGCTCGCGGAAGGCAATACGCAGATCTTTATGGGAAGCCTTGGGCATGATCACTCCGCAATAACGTGAAATTGAACGGTTGCTACCGACCCCTGAATCGGGTCTACCTGACCTGTTCCAACCGTCGCCATCTGGGCGGTCATGCTCGACATGCAGGCAGAGGAATAAAAGGTATGGGATACAGCGACGAGAAAATCCGGCATTTGCAGTTCGCACCAAGCTGGGGCAAGCCCCGGATTTCAGCCTCTGCGGCTCAGCCAAGATAGCACGCAGCCATGCAGCTCTGGATGAATGCGCCAATGCCGATCTTGCATAGGGGATGCAGATAGTACATAGGGAGCTACCTAACTCGGGTTACAATCCGGGAATTCGCACCCGCCCATCGCGGGCAACTCCGCTCTCACAGGAAACACGCCGCTTTCGCTGACGACGGCGCCCTGTCACCGAGATAGAGCCACTGCCCAAAGCCAAGACAAGGTAAGCCCCGTGACCGCCGCCCTGCCCCCCGCCGTTTTGCGCAACGTACTCACCGCGTTGATGCTGGCCATCTTCCTCGGCGCCCTCGACCAGACCATCGTTGCCATCTCACTGCCTGCCATCTCGGCACAGTTCAACGACGTCGGCCTGTTGGCGTGGGTCATCTCCGGCTACATGGTGGCCATGACCGTGGCCGTACCGATCTACGGCAAGCTCGGCGACCTGTATGGGCGCCGCCGCATGATTCTGACCGGCATCGGCCTGTTCACCCTGGCCTCGGTCGCCTGTGCCCTGGCCCAGGACATGCAGCAACTGGTGCTCGCCCGGGTGCTGCAAGGGATCGGCGCCGGCGGCATGGTATCGGTGAGCCAGGCCATCATCGGCGACTTCGTGCCCCCTCGGGAGCGAGGTCGCTACCAGGGGTATTTCAGCAGCATGTACGCCCTGGCCAGCGTGGCCGGGCCCGTGGTCGGCGGCTGGCTCACCGAATACCTGTCCTGGCGCTGGGTGTTCTGGATCAACCTGCCGTTGGGCCTTTTCGCGCTATGGGCGATCCACCGCGCCCTGCGCGACATGCCGGTCAGGCGTCGCGAGGCGCGGGTCGATTATCTGGGCGCGGTGCTGTTGATTCTTGGCCTGGGCAGCCTGTTGCTGGGCATCACACTGGTCGGCCAGGGCGAGGGCTGGACAGCCGCTCCGGTACTGGCCCTTTTGACCAGCGCCGCCCTCGGCTTGGCCCTGTTCGTGGCGCACGAGCGGCGCTGCCGCGAACCACTGCTGCCCATGGACCTGTTCGGTAATCGCGTCGCGGTGCTGTGTTGGTGCGTGATTTTCTTCGCCAGTTTCCAGTCGATCTCGCTGACCATGCTCATGCCGCTGCGTTTCCAGGGCATCACCGGTGCCGGCGCCGACAGCGCCGCACTGCACCTGTTGCCACTCGCCATGGGGCTGCCCGTGGGCGCCTTCACCGGCGGGCGCTTGACCAGCTTCACCGGCCGCTACAAACCACAGATCCTGGCCGGTGCGCTGCTGATGCCGGTAGCGATCTTCGCCATGGCCATCACTCCGCCACAATCCAGCCTGCTCAGTGGCCTCTTCATGCTGCTGACCGGGATCGCTTGCGGGTTGCAGTTCCCAACCTCGCTGGTGGGCACGCAGAGCGCGGTGAACATCAAGGATATCGGTGTAGCCACCAGCACCACCAACCTGTTCCGCTCGCTCGGCGGAGCCATGGGCGTGGCGTGCATGTCCAGCTTCCTGCTGGCCTTGCTGCACCAGGGCGGCTTCGAATTATTGGGCAACCCACTGCTGGGGAGCCTGCAGGCCGGGGAGGCAGACGCGCAGACCCAGGCGCGATTGCTTGAGACGTTCCGCCAGCTATTGATGGGAAGTGCGCTGGCCGCGGTGTTAGGGTTGCTGGCGGCGATTGCGTTGCCTGATCGGCAGTTGCGTGGACGGTAAGCCAGGCTCGCCCAGTTAATCCCCCCTTAATACATGGGGGAAACACTTCATCACAATCCTTAACAAAGTGTCATTTGCGCAGCGCCGGGCTCAAGCGCAGCATATCCAGCCCGGTGTCGACCCATTGTTCGGCATCGCGCAGCAGGTCGAAACTGTCCGGCAGCAAAAGCCAGCGCCCGATCAAGCCATCGACATAGGCGAACAGTGCGATGGCAGCGCGTTCTGCATCCAGTTCGGCAGGCAACTGGCCCCGGCGCACTGCATTGGCCAGTGCCAAGGTAATGCCCTCGTGGCAGTCCAGCACCGCGCCCTGGCGCTGCTGGCGAATTTCACACATGTCATCGGTGAACTCGCACTTGTGATGCAGGATTTCATTGATACGCCGGGTTCTGGCGTCGAGCACCAGCTGGTTGAACACTTGCAGCAGCAGCTTGCGCATGCAGCCGAGCGGGTCTACTTCGTCCTCGCTTTCACTGGCACGCGCCAAGTGGTCATGGGTTTCGTGCAGGCTGTCCAGCAGCGCCTGAACCAGCTCGGCCTTATTATTGAAATGCCAGTAGATCGCCCCCCGGGTTACGCCCGCCAGTTCAGCGATGTCGGCCAGGGTGGTTCGCGCAACTCCGCGCTTGTAGAAGGCCTTTTCCGCGGCTTCGATAATCTGGGCGCGGGTTTCCTGGGCTTCTTCTTTGGTTCGACGGACCATGGCAGTACAACCTCATTTGGGCCCGAACGCGTGTCGCGGACGGGGAAACCACCGGAGCTGCCTCTGCAGGGCACCTTCCGTACAGGCTAATCAAGGGCTGTGGCAGTAGCCGAGTACCACCCAGCGGTATTTACAAACAACCGTGAATGTAAGTATATTCGTTAGTAAGCTATTTATCCACCGGATAGATTTTTTTCTGACAAGACTCTTCCATTACTCTTGAGCGTCTCCCTGCTCTAGCGACCCGAGGATCCTCATGCAATTCAAGCCAGCCGTTACCGCTCTGGTTTCCGCCGTCGCCCTGGCAACCCTGCTCAGTGGCTGTAAGAAAGAAGAAGCAGCGCCCGCAGCGCAGGCTCCTCTGGTCGGCGTCGTAACCATCCAGCCACAAGCCTTCACCCTCACCTCGGAACTGCCGGGGCGTACCAGTGCCTATCGGGTCGCCGAAGTGCGTCCGCAGGTCAATGGCATCATTCTCAAACGCCTGTTCAAGGAAGGCAGCGACGTCAAGGAAGGCCAGCAGCTCTACCAGATCGACCCGGCCGTCTACGAAGCCAACCTGGCCAATGCCCAGGCCAACCTGCAGGCGACCCGCTCGCTGGCCGAGCGCTACAAGCAGCTGATCGACGAACAGGCTGTCTCCAAGCAGGAATACGACGATGCCAATGCCAAACGATTGCAGGCCGAGGCTTCCCTCAAGAGCGCCCAGATCGACCTGCGCTACACCAAGGTACTGGCGCCGATCAGCGGCCGTATCGGTCGCTCCTCGGTGACCGAAGGCGCCCTGGTGAGCAATGGCCAGAGCAATGCCATGGCGACGATCCAGCAACTCGACCCGATCTACGTCGATGTCACCCAGTCCACTGCCGAGCTGCTCAAGCTGCGCCGTGACCTGGAGAGCGGCCAGCTGCAGAAGGCCGGCAACAATGCCGCCAAGGTGCAACTGGTGCTGGAGGACGGCAGCCTGTTCAAGCAGGAAGGTCGCCTGGAGTTCTCCGAAGTCGCGGTCGACGAGACCACCGGTTCGGTCACCCTGCGCGCCATTTTCCCCAACCCTGAACACACCTTGCTGCCAGGCATGTTCGTACATGCCCGCTTGCAGGCCGGGGTCAACAGCAACGCCATCCTGGCCCCGCAGCAAGGTGTGACCCGCGACCTCAAGGGTGCGCCGACCGCACTGGTGGTCAATCAGGAAAACAAAGTCGAGCTGCGCCAGCTCAAGGCCAGCCGGACCCTGGGTAGCGACTGGCTGATCGAGGAAGGTTTGAACCCTGGCGACCGCCTGATCACCGAAGGGCTGCAGTATGTGCGTCCGGGTGTCGAGGTCAAGGTCAGCGAAGCCACCAACGTCAAGAAGCCGGCCGGCCAAGCCCAGGCCAGCACGGCCAAAGCAGACGCCAAAGCGGAGTAAACCATGTCGAAGTTCTTTATCGATCGCCCGATCTTCGCCTGGGTGATCGCCTTGGTGATCATGCTGGTCGGCGCCTTGTCGATCCTGAAGCTGCCGATCAACCAGTATCCCAGCATCGCGCCGCCGGCCATCGCCATCGCCGTGACCTACCCGGGCGCTTCGGCGCAGACCGTGCAGGACACCGTGGTGCAGGTCATCGAGCAGCAGCTCAACGGTATCGACAACCTGCGTTATGTGTCGTCGGAAAGTAACTCCGACGGCAGCATGACCATTACCGCTACCTTCGAGCAGGGCACCAACCCCGACACCGCGCAGGTCCAGGTACAGAACAAGCTGAACCTGGCCACCCCGCTGCTGCCGCAAGAAGTGCAGCAACAGGGCATCCGCGTTACCAAGGCAGTGAAAAACTTCCTGTTGGTGATCGGTCTGGTGTCCGAAGACGGCAGCATGACCAAGGACGACCTGGCCAACTACATCGTCTCCAACATGCAGGACCCGATCTCTCGGACTGCCGGTGTAGGTGACTTCCAGGTGTTCGGTGCCCAGTACGCCATGCGTATCTGGCTCGATCCGGCCAAGCTCAACAAGTTCCAGCTGACTCCGGTCGATGTGAAGACCGCCGTCAGCGCGCAGAACATCCAGGTATCCTCCGGCCAGCTCGGTGGCCTGCCTGCCCTGCCTGGCAACCAGCTCAACGCCACCATCATCGGCAAGACCCGCCTGCAGACCGCCGAACAGTTCGAGAAGATTCTGCTCAAGGTCAACAGCGACGGTTCCCAGGTCCGCCTGGGCGATGTGGCGACCGTTGGCCTCGGCGGCGAAAACTACGCCGTCAGCGCCCAGTTCAACGGCAAGCCGGCGTCGGGTCTGGCGGTCAAGCTGGCCACCGGCGCCAACGCCCTGGACACTGCCAAGGCCCTGCGCAAGACCATCAGCGACCTGGAGCCGTTCTTCCCGCCGGGCGTGAAGGCTGTGTTCCCGTATGACACCACCCCAGTGGTGACCGAGTCGATCAGCGGGGTTATCCATACCCTGATCGAAGCGGTGGTCCTGGTGTTCCTGGTGATGTACCTGTTCCTGCAGAACTTCCGCGCCACCGTCATCACCACCATGACCGTGCCGGTGGTGTTGCTGGGTACCTTCGGTATCCTGGCCGCCGCAGGCTTCAGCATCAACACCCTGACCATGTTCGCCATGGTACTGGCCATCGGCCTGTTGGTGGATGATGCCATCGTCGTAGTGGAAAACGTCGAGCGGGTAATGTCCGAGGAGGGCCTGCCGCCCAAGGAAGCGACCAAGCGTTCCATGCAACAGATCCAGGGCGCCCTGGTGGGTATCGCCCTGGTGCTGTCGGCTGTACTGCTACCGATGGCCTTCTTCGGCGGCTCCACCGGTGTGATCTACCGCCAGTTCTCCATCACCATCGTCTCGGCCATGGGCCTGTCGGTGCTGGTAGCCCTGATCTTCACCCCGGCCCTGTGCGCCACCATGCTCAAGCCGCTGAAGAAAGGCGAACACCATGTGGCCAAGCGCGGCTTCTTCGGCTGGTTCAACCGCAACTTCGACCGCAGCGTACAAGGCTACGAGCGCAGCGTCGGTGCCATCCTGCGCAACAAACTGCCGTTTTTGCTCGCCTACGCCCTGATCGTGGTCGGCATGATCTGGCTGTTCGCCCGCATTCCAACGGCATTCCTGCCTGAGGAAGACCAGGGTGTACTGTTCGCCCAGGTGCAGACGCCAGCAGGTTCCAGCGCCGAGCGCACCCAGGTTGTGATCGACCAGATGCGTGAATACCTGCTCAAGGACGAGTCCGAAACCGTTGCCTCGGTCTTTACCGTGAACGGCTTCAACTTCGCCGGTCGTGGCCAGAGTTCGGGCATGGCATTCATCATGCTCAAGCCGTGGGACGAGCGCTCGAAGGAGAACAGCGTGTTTGCCCTGGCACAACGCGCCCAGCAGCACTTCTTCAGCTTCCGCGATGCCATGGTGTTCGCCTTCGCACCGCCCGCGGTGCTCGAACTGGGTAACGCCACCGGCTTCGACGTGTTCCTGCAGGACCGCGCCGGCGTCGGCCATACCAAGCTGATGGAGGCGCGCAACCAGTTCCTGGCCAAGGCCGCGCAAAGCAAGATCCTCAGCGCGGTACGCCCGAACGGCCTGAACGACGAGCCGCAGTACCTGCTGACAGTCGATGACGAACGTGCCAGCGCGCTGGGCGTGACCATCGCCGACATCAACAGCACCCTGTCGATCGCCCTGGGTGCCAGCTACGTCAACGACTTCATCGACCGTGGCCGGGTCAAGAAGGTCTACATCCAGGGCGAGCCAAGCTCGCGGATGAGCCCGGAAGACCTGCAGAAGTGGTACGTGCGCAACGCTGCAGGCGAGATGGTGCCGTTCTCGTCCTTCGCCAAAGGCGAATGGAGCTACGGTTCGCCGAAGCTGTCGCGCTACAACGGCGTGGAAGCGGTCGAGATCCTCGGTGCCCCGGCGCCGGGCTACAGTACCGGTGAAGCCATGGCCGAGGTCGAGCGCATCGTTGGCGAACTGCCGTCCGGTATCGGTTACTCGTGGACCGGCATGTCCTACGAGGAAAAACTCTCCGGCTCGCAGATGCCAGCACTGTTCGCCCTCTCGGTTCTGTTCGTGTTCCTGTGCCTGGCAGCGCTGTACGAAAGCTGGTCGATCCCGATCGCCGTCGTGTTGGTCGTACCGCTGGGTATCATCGGTGCGCTGATCGCCACCAGTCTGCGCGGCTTGTCGAACGACGTGTACTTCCTCGTGGGCCTGTTGACCACCATCGGCCTGGCGGCGAAGAACGCGATCCTGATCGTCGAGTTCGCCAAGGAACTGCACGAGCAGGGCCGCAGCCTGTACGACGCGGCGATCGAGGCGTGCCGTATGCGTCTGCGTCCGATCATCATGACCTCGCTGGCGTTCATCCTCGGCGTGGTACCGTTGACCATCGCCAGCGGCGCGGGCGCCGGCAGCCAGCACGCCATCGGCACGGGCGTGATCGGCGGCATGATCAGTGCGACCGTACTGGCCATCTTCTGGGTACCGCTATTCTTCGTCGCAGTGTCGTCGCTGTTCGGCAGCAAAGAACCGAAACAAGACGCCACCCCTGAAACTCCACGTTATGAGGCTGGGCAATGACCAAGTCTTTATTGACCCTGGCGGTAACCGCTTTCATTCTCGGCGGCTGCTCGCTGATCCCTGACTACCAGACCCCGGAATCTCCGGTGGCAGCGCAGTGGCCGCAAGGCCCTGCGTACTCGCCTACCCAATCGGCCGAGGTAGCCGCCGCCGAGCAGGGCTGGCGCCAGTTCTTCCACGACCCGGCACTGCAGCGATTGATCCAGACCTCCCTGGAGAACAACCGCGACCTGCGCGTGGCGGCGCTGAACATCGACGCCTACCGCGCGCAATACCGCATCCAGCGGGCCGACCTGTTCCCAGCGGTTTCGGCCACTGGCAGCGGCAGCCGCCAGCGGGTGCCGGCGAACATGTCGACCACCGGTGAAGCCGGGATCAACAGCCAGTACTCGGCTACGCTGGGTGTCAGCGCCTACGAACTGGACCTGTTCGGTCGAGTCCGCAGCCTGACCGAGCAGGCCCTGGAAACCTACCTGTCCAGCGAGCAGGCACGTCGCTCCACGCAGATCGCCCTGGTGGCCAGCGTGGCCAATGCCTACTACACCTGGCAGGCCGACCAGGCGCTGCTCAAGCTCACCGAAGAGACCCTCAAGACCTACGAGGAAAGCTACAACCTGACTCGCCGCAGCAACGAAGTCGGTGTGGCTTCCGCGCTCGATGTCAGCCAGGCACGCACCGCCGTGGAAGGCGCCCGGGTCAAGTACTCGCAGTACCAGCGCCTGGTCGCCCAGGACGTCAACAGCCTGGCGGTGCTGATCGGCACCGGCATTCCGGCCGACCTGCCTAAGCCGCTGGAGCTCAATGCCGACCAGCTGGCCGAGGTACCGGCCGGCCTGCCATCGGACATCCTCCAGCGCCGTCCGGACATCCAGGAAGCCGAGCACCTGCTCAAGGCCGCCAACGCCAACATCGGCGCGGCTCGGGCCGCGTTCTTCCCGAGTATCAGCCTGACCGCCAACGCAGGCAGCCTAAGCCCGGACATGGGTCACCTGTTCTCGGGCGGCCAAGGCACCTGGCTGTTCCAGCCGCAGATCAACCTGCCGATCTTCAACGCCGGCAGCCTGAAGGCCAGCCTGGACTACTCCAAGATCCAGAAGGACATCAACGTCGCCAAGTACGAAAAGACCATCCAGACCGCCTTCCAGGAAGTCTCCGATGGCCTGGCGGCGCGCAAGACCTTCGAAGAGCAGTTGCAGGCACAGCGTGACCTGGTGCAGGCGAACCAGGATTACTACCGCCTGGCCGAGCGTCGCTACCGTATCGGTATCGACAGCAACCTGACCTTCCTCGATGCCCAGCGCAACCTGTTCAGCGCCCAGCAAGCCCTGATCAGCGACCGCCTCTCGCAGCTGACCAGCGAGGTCAACCTGTACAAGGCTCTGGGTGGGGGCTGGTACGAGCAGACCGGACAAGCCAACCAGCAAGCTTCGGTGGAAACACCGAAAAGCTGAGTCGACAGCTAAAACATCAAGCCCACCTTCGCGGTGGGCTTTTTGTTGCGACCTGGCCGTATCGACCCCATCGACTGCGGACAATTAACCAGCTGGAACATTCCGTTCGATTATCGCCCGCTTCCGTTTGCGACCAATTGCCCCACCCTCCCCCGATTCAGCACCATCTGCCCCGAAACGCTGCACACGTTCATCAGAAAAAAGACCCGCCCCTGCACACGTGTCCCTGCAGCGCGCCGGTTCGCCCCATAAAAACAAGAGATTGACAACAGATGAGCACTTCGTACCCCGCACGCCAGCTGCTGCCCGGCCTGTTGGCCATGTCCTGCGCCTTCCCTGTTCTGGCCGCCGAAGGCGGTTTCGTGGAGGATGCCAAGGCCACACTTAACCTGCGTAACTTCTACATCAATCGCAATTTCGTCGACTCGGCCCACCCACAAGCGAAGGCCGAAGAGTGGACGCAAAGCTTCATCCTCGACGCCCGTTCCGGTTTCACCCAGGGCACCGTAGGCTTTGGCGTCGATGTATTAGGCCTGTACTCGGTCAAGCTCGATGGCGGCAAAGGCACCACCAACACCCACCTGCTCCCGGTTCATGACGATGGTCGCCCTGCCGATGATTTCGGCCGTCTGGGCGTGGCGCTCAAAGCCAAGCTTTCGCAAACCGAACTGAAGGTCGGCGAGTGGATGCCGGTGCTGCCGATCCTGCGTTCGGACGATGGCCGTTCGCTGCCGCAAACCTTCCGCGGCGGCCAGATCACCTCCAAGGAAATCGACGGCCTGACCCTGTATGCCGGCCAGTTCCGTGGCAACAGCCCACGCAACGACGCCAGCATGGAAGACATGTCGCTCAACGGCCGCGCCGCCTTCACCTCGGATCGCTTCAATTTCGGCGGGGGTGAGTACACCTTCAACGACAAGCGCACGATGATTGGCTTGTGGGATGCCCAGCTCAAGGACATCTACCGCCAGCAATACATCAACCTGGTGCACAGCCAGCCACTGGGTGACTGGACCCTGGGCGCCAACCTCGGCTACTTCATCGGCAAGGAAGACGGCGCCGAGCGCGCAGGCGAACTCGACAACCGCACCGCGTCGGCCATGCTCTCGGCCCGCTATAAGGGGCATACCTTCTACGTCGGCTTGCAGAAGGTCAGCGGTGACGACGCCTGGATGCGGGTCAACGGCACCAGTGGCGGCACCCTGGCCAACGACAGCTACAACTCCAGCTTCGACAATGCCAAGGAACGCTCGTGGCAGGTACGTCATGATTTCAGCTTCGCCACTGTCGGCGTGCCGGGTCTCACCTTGATGAACCGCTACATCAAGGGCGACAACGTTCACACCAGCAGCGTCGACGATGGCAAGGAATGGGCACGGGAGACCGAGCTGGCTTATGTGGTGCAGTCCGGCACCTTCAAGGACTTGTCGGTCAAATGGCGCAACTCCACCATGCGCCGCGATTTCAGCACCAACGCCTTCGATGAGAATCGGTTGATCGTCAGCTATCCGCTGAACCTGTTGTAAGCTGGCCTGGCCTCATCGCCCGGCGATGAGGCCACTACAGCACCCTTCCTCACTTGCGCTTCTACGGCCCCCGCCACCTCCCCTGCGCTGCCCTGCGCACCGCGATCGACCTGAATACGCCGGCGTACGCTACCGCCATTCGCTGAACTGATGATGCTGTCGGTTGCGGGCTATCCTCAGTTATATCGGGAGCAGAACAGGCCCCCCAGGGAGGAACAACAATGAAAAACCTCGTCGACCACCTGAGCCAATACGCCAGCTACCACCGCGACCCACGCAACATCGCCACTCATTTCATCGGAATCCCGATGATCGTCGTGGCCGTGACCATCCTGCTGTCACGCCCCGGCTGGGACATTGCAGGCGCATGGCTGTCCCCGGCCATGCTGGCGGCGGCGGCATCGGTATGGTTCTACCTGCGCCTTGACCTGCGCCTGGGCCTGGTGATGGGGCTGTTGCTGGGGCTGTGCCTGTGGGTAGGCCAGGTGCTGGCGATGCAAAGCACCGCGCTGTGGCTCACAGCAGGAATCGGTGCCTTCGTGGTGGGCTGGATCATTCAGTTCGTCGGCCATTACTACGAAGGCCGCAAGCCAGCATTCGTCGACGACATCAGCGGGCTGATCATCGGGCCCTTGTTCGTGGTGGCAGAAGCTGCATTCATGCTGGGACTGTGTCCGACGCTGAAGCAGGCGGTGGAGGCCAAGGCCGGCCCGGTGGCTATCCGGCAGAAGAAAGCGACCGTTTGATGGGACATTGCCGGTAACGCCAGCCCCCAACCTGCGGGGGCTGACGTGCCGGTGCCAGAGGCGGCAGCGACTGCACACTCAAGCCTGGCGCGACTCGACCCCCAGCTCATCCCACACCGACTCCGCCAGGTGGAAGGTGGCGTTGGCCGCCGGAATACCGCAGTAGATCGCACTCTGCATCAGTACTTCCTTGATCTCGTCGCGGGTCACACCATTGTTGGCCGCGGCGCGCAGGTGCAATTTCAGCTCATCGTTGCGGTTCATGCCGATCAGCATGGCGATGGTGATCAGGCTGCGGGTATGGCGCGGCAGGCCGGGGCGAGTCCAGATATCACCCCAGGCATGCCGGGTGATCATGTTCTGGAACTCGCTGTTGAAGTCATTGAGCTTTTCCAGGCTGCGGTCGACATGGGCGTCGCCAAGCACCGCCCGGCGCACTTGCATGCCGGCCTCGTAACGTTGTTTCTCATCCATTGCGCTACCCTCAGCGAGCCAGCAGGAAGTCGAGCACGCGGCGGCTGAACGCTTCGCCGATTTCGACGTTGGACAGGTGTGCCGCAGGGAACTCGGCGTAGGTGGCACCAATGATTCCAGCCTGCATGAAATGGCCATGCTCCGGGGTGGTCACCACATCTTCGGTACCCGCCACGATCAGCGTCGGCACCTGGATACGACCCAGTTGCTCACGGAAATCGGCATCGCGGACCGCGGCGCAGTTGGCTGCGTAACCTTGCGCGGAAGTCGTTGCGAGCATCTGGCAGATACGCTGGGCCTGCTCAGGCTGCGACTGGGCGAAGCCTGGGGTGAACCAGCGGGCGATGGAGGCGTCACGCAGGTCAGCCATGGCCTGCTGGCCACCTTTGAGCACGGTGTCGATGCGGGTGTTCCACACCTCGTCATTGGCGATCTTGGCGGCGGTATTGCACAGCGTCAGGCTGTGCAGGCGTGCACCGGCATTGATACCCAGCCACTGGCCGATCAGGCCGCCCATCGACAGGCCCACGAAATGCGCGTGCTCGATATCCAGACCATCGAGCAGCGCCAGCACGTCACGCCCCAGCTGTTCGATGCTGTAAGGGCCTTCGGTAACCAGCGACCCGCCATGGCCACGGGTGTCGTAGCGCAGCACCCGGAAGTGCTCGCTCCACAGCGGAATCTGACTGTCCCACATGCCCAGGTCGGTGCCGAGCGAGTTGGACAGCACCAGCACCGGTGCGTCTTGCGGGCCGTCGAGTTGGTAGTTCAATACGCCATCGGCCAGTTGCAATTGCGCCACAGCGGTCTCCTTCAGGCAGTGAAACGTTGATGTTCGGCCACGGCACGCGCCACCCAGACGCGGGCTTGGCCAAGGTAATGGGCAGGATCGAGCAGGCGGTCCAGCTCTTCGGCGGACAGCTCGGCGCTGACCTGCGGCTCGTCACCGAGCACGGCGCGCAGGTGGCGCTGCTCGGCCACGGCACGCTGGCAGCATTGCTCCAGCAGGTGGTGGGCATGGTCACGGCCCAGGCGTTGGGCAAGCACGATACTCACGGCTTCGGCCAGCACCAGGCCTTGGGTCAGGTCGAGGTTGCGGCGCATGCGTTCACCATCGACTTCCATCCCCTCGGCAATCACCTGGGCCTGGCGCAGCGCGCCAGAGACCAGGCAGCAGATGTCTGGCAGGGTCTCCCATTCGGCATGCCACAGGCCAAGGCTGCGCTCGTGCTCTTGAGGCATGGCCGCGAACATGGTCGCCAGCAGGCCCGGCACACGAGTGGCAGCACCGATCAGTACCGCCGCGCCCACCGGATTACGCTTGTGCGGCATGGTCGAAGAGCCGCCCTTGCCCGGCGCGGAAGGCTCGAACACTTCCCCCGCCTCGGTCTGCATCAACAGGCTGATATCCCGCCCGAACTTGCCCAGGCTGCCAGCGATGAGGCCCAGCACCGAGGCGAATTCCACCAGGCGATCACGCTGGGTGTGCCAGGGTTGCTCGGGCAAGGTCAACTTGAGTTGTTCAACCAGGGCCTCTGCGACCGGCATCGCTTTATTGCCCAAGGCCGCGAGGCTGCCGGACGCGCCACCGAACTGCAGCACCAGCAGACGCGGACGCAGCTCCTTGAGGCGCTGGCGGTGACGGGTCAGAGCACCGAGTACGCCGGCCAGCTTCATGCCCAGGGTCACCGGCGTGGCGTGCTGCAGCCAGGTGCGGCCCACCAGCGGGGTGTCGGCGTGCTGCAAAGCCTGGTGCGCCAGGGTCTCGGCAAGCTTGCCGAGGTCCGCTTCGATCATGTCGAGCGCATCGCGAAGTTGCAGGACCAAACCCGTGTCCATGGCATCCTGGCTGGTGGCGCCCAGGTGCACATAGCGCTCGGCTTCAGGCACACCACTGGCGATGACCTTGCCCAACGCCTTCACCAAGGGGATAGCCGAGTTGCCGGCAGTGGCGATGGCATCGGCCAAGGCGCGGGCATCGTAGCGCTCGGCGTGGCAGGCCGCCTCGATGGCGGCCACCGCACTGTGCGGTACCAGCCCGGCGCTGGCTTCGGCACGGGCCAAGGCGGCTTCGAAATCGAGCATGCCCTGCAGCCGGCCACGGTCGGAGAAAATCTCACGCATGGCCGGTGCGGTGAAATAAGCGTCGAACAGCAGATTGCTCATGCAACGTCCTTAATGATCGTGATGCAGGTACGCTGCCTGCTTCGGCAGTCGTAGGCTGAACAGGAAGGCAACTGCCATCATGGCCGTCACGTACCAGTAGAAGGTGTTCTCCATGCCCATGGTTTTCAAGCCCAGGGCAACGTATTCGGCGGAACCGCCGAACATGGCGTTGGCCACCGCATAGGCCAGGCCCACACCCAGCGCACGCACCTGCGGCGGGAACATTTCGGCCTTCACCAGGCCGCTGATCGAGGTGTAGAAACTGACGATGCACAGGGCCAGCGTCACCAGCACGAAGGCCACGAACGGGCTGGTCACGGTCTTGAGCGCCATCAGCAGCGGGACGGTGAACAGGGTGCCCAAAGCGCCGAACAGCAGCATCGAGTTACGTCGACCGATTCGGTCGGAGAGCATGCCGAAGAACGGCTGTAGGATCATGAACAGGAACAACGCGCCGGTCATCACGAAGCTTGCGCTCTTGGCGTTCATCCCCGCCGTGTTGACCAGGTATTTCTGCATGTACGTGGTGAAGGTATAGAAGATCAGCGAACCACCGGCGGTGTAGCCCAGCACGGTGATGAACGCTGCGGTGTGGTTGCGGAACAACCCAGCGATGGTACCGGCGTCTTTGTCCTTGCGGGTTTCGGCGCTGCTGGTTTCCTCCAGCGAACGGCGCAACATCAGCGAGACCAGGGCGGCAATGGCACCGACCACGAACGGAATGCGCCAGCCCCACGCACGCAGTTCATCCTCGCTCAGCAGTTGCTGCAGGATGACCACTACCAGCACCGCCAGCAGTTGGCCACCAATCAGCGTTACGTATTGGAACGAGGCGAAGAAACCACGCTGGCCTCGTAGCGCCACTTCACTCATGTAGGTGGCAGTGGTGCCGTATTCGCCACCCACCGACAGGCCCTGGATCAGGCGCGCGAGCAACAGCAGCGCCGGCGCCCAGGTGCCGATGCTGGCGTATGTGGGCAGGCAGGCGATCATCAACGAACCGGCGCACATCATCAGCACCGAAATCATCAGGGAGTTCTTGCGGCCATGACGATCGGCCAGGCGGCCGAAGATCCAGCCACCGATGGGCCGCATCAAAAAGCCGGCAGCGAACACGCCAGCGGTGTTCAGCAGCTGCACGGTGGGGTCATCGGAGGGAAAGAAAGCCGGCGCGAAGTAGATCGCGCAGAAGGCGTAGACGTAAAAGTCGAACCACTCCACCAGGTTGCCCGAAGAGGCACCGACAATGGCAAAGATGCGTTTACTGCGCTCTTCGCCGGTGTAATAGGCTGAGGTCATGGTGTGTTTACTCCTGGAGGGTCATAGGTATTCTAGACATACCTAGTAACACACTCGTTCCGCACGGAGGCTGGCAATTGGCCTTGTGTCGTAGCTACCGGCCCTATTGCCGGCAGGCCGGCACCCACAAGGATTGCGTGGTTCCCTGCAGGAGCCGACTTGCCGGCAATAGCGCCGGTACGGGTCAGACCCGTTCGATGGCCAGGGCGAGACCTTGGCCTACACCCACGCACATGGTCGCCAGGCCTTTACGCCCACCGCTCTTCTCCAACTGGTGAAGCGCAGTCAGGACCAGACGCGCACCACTCATGCCCAGCGGGTGGCCCAGGGCGATGGCGCCGCCATTGGGGTTGACCTGCGGCGCGTCATCGGCCACACCCAGCTCGCGCAGCACCGCCAGGCCTTGGCTGGCGAACGCTTCATTGAGCTCGATGACATCGAAGTCGCCAACCGCCACACCCAGACGCTCGGTGAGCTTGCGCACTGCCGGTACCGGGCCAATGCCCATGACACGGGGCGCCACACCGGCGCTGGCCATGCCGAGCACTCGAGCACGTGGGGTCAGGCCATGTTTCTTCACTGCCTCGGCCGACGCCAGGATCAGGGCTGCGGCGCCGTCGTTGACACCCGACGCGTTGCCAGCGGTGACGGTCTTGTCCGGGCCATTGACCGGTTTGAGCTTGGTCAGCGCTTCCAAGGTGGTCTCCGGACGCAGATGTTCATCCTGCTCGACCAGAGTCTCACCCTTCTTGTGGGTGATGCGGACGGGGACGATTTCCTCGGCGAAGAAGCCGGCAGCCTGGGCCGCTGCGGCCTTCTGCTGGCTACGCAAGGCAAACGCATCCTGGTCGGCACGCGATACCTGGTAGTCGTCGGCGACGTTGTCGGCGGTCTCGGGCATCGAGTCCACGCCGTACTGGCTCTTCATCAGCGGGTTGATGAAACGCCAGCCGATGGTGGTGTCTTCGAGCTTCATGTTGCGCGAGTAAGCGCTCTCGGCCTTACCCATGACGAACGGGGCACGCGACATCGACTCGACGCCGCCAGCAATGGCCAGCTCCATTTCGCCGCTGGCGATGGCGCGGAAGGCCGTGCCGATAGCGTCCATGCCCGAAGCACATAGACGGTTGAGGGTGACGCCGGGAATGCTCTCGGGCAGGCCCGCGAGCAGCAGCGCCATGCGCGCCACGTTGCGGTTGTCTTCGCCAGCCTGATTGGCGCAGCCGAAGAACACCTCATCGACCTGGTCCCACTGTACCGACGGGTTGCGCTCGATCAGCGCCTTGAGCGGCACTGCGGCGAGGTCGTCGGCACGCACACCGGCCAGGGCACCGCCGAAGCGGCCGATCGGGGTGCGGATGGCGTCACAGATGAATACGTCACGCATCAGGCTTCTCCTGCCACCTGGCCATGGGCCACGGCGGTACGGGCTTCAAGGTCGCGCAGAGCGGTCAGTTCGACTTCGGTCGGTGCGCTGGTGGTCTGCACATCGTCGGCGAAACGGATCGCCCAGCCGGTGGCGGCAACGATCTGCTCGCGGGTGACGCCAGGGTGAATCGAGGTGACCACGAACTCGTTGGTGCCAGCTTCAGGCTCCATGATGCACAGGTCGGTGATGATCCCGACAGGGCCGTCACCTGGCAGGCCCAGGCGCTTGCGCGAATCGCCACCCTCGCCGTGACCGACCGAGGTGATGAAGTCCAGCTTGTCGACGAAGGCACGGGTCGACTGCTTGAGGATGATCAGTACTTGCTTGGCGGAACCTGCAATTTCCGGCGCGCCACCCGCACCCGGCAGACGGGTCTTGGGTGCATGGTAGTCACCCACCACGGTGGTGTTGATGTTGCCGAAGCGGTCCACCTGGGCGGCACCGAGGAAGCCCACGTCGATACGACCACCCTGCAGCCAGTAGCGGAAGATCTCGCCGGTCGGCACCACGGTATCGGCGGTTTCGGCCAGCTCGCCGTCACCGATCGACAGCGGCAGTACGCTCGGTTTGGCACCGATCGGGCCAGACTCGTAGATCAGCACCACGTCTGGCGAGGAGGTCAGCCGAGCCAGGTTGGCAGCCTTGGATGGCAGGCCAATGCCGACGAAGCAGACAGCGCCGTTGCGCAGGCGACGGGCAGCGGCGACGGTCATCATTTCAGAGGTGGAGTAGCTCATTGTGCAGCCTCCGAGGAGCTGGCCAGCTTGGCCTTGTATTCGTTGAAGTCAGCGGTGCCACGGATATAAGTGTCGATCCAGGCGCTGAACGACTCGCGGTTGCGCGCAATCGGGTCCCAATCCTGGTAGAAGCGGTTGTCACGCTCGTAGTAACCATGGGCATAGGACGGGTGTGCGCCACCCGGTACCAGGCAGACTGCGCTCAGCGCCCAAGTCGGCAGGACACAGGCGTTCATCGGTGCCTGCAGGTCATCGACGATTTCTTCGACGGTGACGATGCAACGCTTGGCGGCCAGGGCGGCTTCTTTCTGGACGCCGAGGATGCCCCACAGCAACACGTTACCTTTACGGTCGGCCTTCTGCGCGTGAATCACGGTGACGTCCGGACGCACCGACGGTACCGCGGCGAGGACTTCGCCGGTGAACGGGCAGGTAACGCTCTTGATCAGCGGGTTGACCTTCGGCAGGTCGGAACCGGCGTAGGCACGCAGCACCGCGAATGGCAGGCCGGAAGCACCAGCGACGTAAGCGTTGGCGAGGTCGGCGTGGCTGTGCTCTTCGATTTCGATCGCGTGCGGCCACTGCTTCTCGACCGCGTCACGCAGACGGTGCAGCGAACCGACACCTGGGTTGCCGCCCCACGAGAAGATGATCTTCTTGGCGCAGCCGGCGCCGATCAGCTGGTCGTAGATCAGGTCCGGGGTCATGCGCACGAGGGTAAGGTCGCGCTTGCCCTGACGGATGATCTCGTGGCCAGCGGCGGTCGGGATCAGGTGGGTGAAGCCTTCGAGCGCGACGGTATCGCCGTCTTGAATGAACTGCTTCACAGCTTCGTGAAGCGGGAGGATTGCAGCCATGGGGAGACTCCTGGTCAGGGTGCTACGTTGAACTCAGATTAAGGAGACTGGTGGGTGGCTACAATCCGATAATCGACTATTTGTGCGTTTATCGAACAATTTGTTGCCAGGCTAACCTTCTGTCTCTCAAGACCTCATCGCCAGCAAGCCGGGCTCACGCGGGGCTTGCAACGCCCCGCAGACACCCGCTTGCCGGCCAGGATCAGGTCGCGTCCGCGTGGCTCACCCACCCTTTGACGACTACACCCACCGTCGCCAGCGCTGCGGGCACCAGCAAGGCAGTCAGTACCTGCTCGAAGCTCCAGCCCAGGCCCAGCAGGGTCGCACCGCTCCAGGCACCCAGAATCGCGCCGAAACGGCCGATGCCCAGCATCCACGAAACCCCGGTGGCACGGCCTTGGGTCGGGTAGAAGCGCGCCGCCAGCGAGGGCATCGCCGACTGCGCACCGTTCACGCACATACCTGCGATCAGCACCAGTGTGGCCAGCAAGGTAATGTTGCCCAGGCTCTGCCCCACTGCGTAGGCAAACACGCCGGCCAGCAGGTAGAAGATGCCAATGACCTTGTGCGGGTTGAAGCGGTCCATGGCCCAACCCACCCCGACCGCACTGAGCACGCCGCCGAACTGGAACAAAGCACCAATGAAGGCCGCCTGTTCCATGCTGGCACCGCTGTCACGCATCAGTGTGGGCAGCCAGCTGGTCAGCAGGTACACGATCACCAGGCCCATGAAATAGGTCAGCCACAGCAGCAAAGTGCCGACGCCATAGGTACCGGAGAAGATCACTGCAAACACGTTGCGAGCAGCTACCGCTTTTTGTTCGGGCACACTGAAGCTGGCCGCCTGAGCGATCACCGCAGGGGCGATCGGTGCCAGGGTCTTGCGCACTTTGTCGGTGCCCCGGTTACGCACCACCAGAAAACGCGCCGACTCCGGCAGCCAGATCATCAGCACCAAGGCCAGCAGCAGAGGCAGCACACCACCCACCACCAGCAGACTGTGCCAGCCGTAGGCCGGGATCATCTTGGCGGAAATGAAACCACCACCCGCCATGCCCAGGTTGAAGCCACAGAACATGCTGGTCACCAGCAGCGACTTCAGGCGCTCGGGGGTGTACTCGGACAGCAAGGTGGTGGCGTTGGGCATGCCTGCCCCCAGACCCAGGCCGGTCAGGAAGCGCAGCACCAGCAACTGATCGACATTGGTGGCGTAGGCCGAAGCCAGGCTGAAGCCGCCGAACACCAGCACGGCCCCCACCAGTACACCTTTACGACCGAAGCGGTCAGCCAAAGGCCCCGAGCCGAGGGCCCCGAACACCATGCCGATAAGCGCCGCACTCATCACCGGGCCCAGGCTGGCGCGGTCGATGCCCCACTCCTGGGACAAGGCCGGCGCGATGAAACCCATGGCGGCTGTATCCAGGCCGTCAAGGAAGACAATAAGGAAGCAGAGGATCACCACCCGCCACTGAAAGCGGGACAGAGGCTGTTCATTGATGAACGACTGGACGTCGAGGCTGTTCCCGACAGATTGCGGTTGATTCATTGTTGTTATCCAGAATGATGGGCACGGACAAACCACTGCACGCGAGGCACGAGCAACGTATTCGAAAGTCGGTGGAGTGCGGCTGGAATCAGCCTGGATACGAGGGCACTGCGTGCGGGTGCGGCCGCAGCAGCGAAGCGACAGTGTTCATGATCAAGGTATCTCTCGTGTTGTTTTTGTTCGGTCGGCAAAGCCGACCGTTGCGAGAGACATTAATCAGCGCCTTGGGACTGCGCAATTGACCAGCAACGACACTGTGCGTTTATCGAACAGGAAACGCTGCCACGCCTCGCCTCAGCCAAAAAGCTGGTGGCACAGGTCTTGGCTGGCGGCCAACAGAATCGGCAGGAACCGCTGCTCCAGCTCGCTGCGACTGACGCGGCCCACGTGGGTGCTGACATTCAAGGCAGCCAGCACCTGACCCGATGCGTCATAGATGGGTACTGCAATCGATCGCAGCCCTTGTTCCAGCTCCTGATCCACCACACACCAGCCCTGGGCACGCACTTGCTGGATGCAGGCGAACAATGAATCGGGGTCATGCAATGTGCGACTGGTACGCGCCTTGAGGTCCGCCCGTTCCAGGTACTCCCTGAGGCTGGCGTCGTCCAGCGCAGCCAGCAGGATGCGGCCCATCGACGTGCAATAGGCCGGCAACCGCCCACCTACCGACAGATCGACCGAGATCAGCCGCTCGACCGTTGCCGAACGCGCGATATAAAGAATGTCGTCACCTTCGAGCGTGGCCATGTTGGCCGCCTCATGCAGTTGGTCACTGATGCGGTCCAGATAAGGCTGCGCCGAAACGGCCAGCGGCGTCGAAGACAGGTAGGCATGCCCAAGGGTGAGCACTTTGGGCAGCAATGAATACGTGCGCCCGTCGGTGGTCGCATACCCCAGCTTGATCAAGGTATGCAGGCAACGCCGAACGGCAGCCCGTGGAATCTCGGTACGGTGGCTGATCTGGGCGATGGTCAGGTGGCGCTTGCGCTCCTGGAACGCCTGGATCACTGCAAGTCCCCGCGCCAGTGAGGTCATGAAGTCAGGGTCGCCCGTGAACGCCTGGATCCGCTTGGCCGGTGAAGCCACGATCGGTGGTGCCAACGAGGGAGCGGCACCACGCACCGGCTCTGCGTGGGCAGACTCATTGACCAGGGTTTCATCGCTCATCGCACACCTCTAAAAAAATCGCTCGCTCGTGCGATTATCGAACGAACGGCCGATAATCGCAATTGACCGCTGACACTTTTGCTTATACCTTTCTCCTGCCACATGTGGCTTCTTTGGAGAGACTGGTCAGGTACCCACCGTAGAAGTCCCCAGGCAACGGCCTCGCCTCGCGCGAGGCCGTTTTTCATTATCCTCTTGCAACACCGACTTCCGCTTCTGTTGTTCCAACATCGAACCCCAGCACTTCGTGGCGAACGCGACAACAACTTGCGTAGGCGATGTCAGTATTGGGTAAATAACCCTGTTCGACGAATTAACGGTTGCTATAATCGATTCTGCTGGCCCGGATCGAGACGCGGTCATGGACTTCACCGGGGTCATGCTTATCCAATCGCCAGCACTCAGGCTGCTGATTCACGCCTTCCGCTGTTCCATGCGCTTTCGGCGAATACCCAGAGCGTCGACAGGCGATACCCGCGTGGACGCAACGCACCTGGCAAACAACAAATAGGTAACCAACTCATTCAGGTATTACTGTGACGAAAGATGAACTGCGCGCGGAACTCGAGCGCCAGGCTGAACGTTACAAGGAAGTTTACGGCGGGGAAGTTACAACCTACGCCGCCCAACCGGACCCGGAACGCAAACCCTGGCGTAAACGAGCCACCGTGCAAGACCAAGCCTTCAGCCATGAACTGGAAAAGATGGAAAAGGAACTGCGCAGCGAGAAATCCTGAGCGTCCGATCCCTGGCATCCGCGCCGCAGGCTGAAAGGCCAGGGCGCGGGCGATCTTTACCGGGAGATCGGGGATGAAATGGAATTACACAAATTTCATACGACCGTTTGAACCGGGAGGCCGCACTGTTTTTTTTGATAATTTGCCGAAATTACAGGGTTTTCACGACTTTTAGGCGCCATTAATCTGCCTGAAATACGGCTTCGGCGTCCGAACCCAGGTCGAGAATGACTGCCATCGGTCAGCAGCAGGTGCATCGATTGCCAAGGTTTTCTGGCATAATCGCGCCCCCTTTGACCGCCAGACAACCTTCATGATCGATTTATTCAGCGGACTGGATGCCTGGGTGTTGGTGAGCTTGCTGCTCGCGCTGACATTCGTGCTCGCATTCGAGTTCATCAATGGCTTTCATGACACCGCCAACGCGGTAGCCACCGTCATCTATACCAAAGCCATGCCGCCGCACCTCGCCGTATTCTTCTCCGGCGTGTTCAACTTCCTCGGCGTTTTGCTCGGCGGAGTCGGGGTGGCCTATGCCATCGTGCACCTGCTGCCAGTCGAATTGCTGATCAATGTGAACACCGGGCATGGCCTGGCCATGGTTTTCTCGCTGTTGGCTGCGGCCATCACCTGGAACCTCGGCACCTGGTATTTCGGCATCCCCGCCTCCAGCTCGCACACGCTGATCGGCTCGATCCTCGGTGTGGGCCTGGCCAATGCCTTGATCAACGACATTCCGCTGGGTGACGGCGTCAACTGGCAGAAGGCGATCGACATCGCCATGTCCCTGGTGGTCTCGCCCATGGCGGGCTTCGCCGTGGCAGCCCTGGTCCTGATCGGACTGAAATGGTGGCGCCCGCTGTCGAAGATGCACAAGACGCCCGAGCAGCGTCGCAAGCTCGACGACAAGAAACACCCCCCCTTCTGGAACCGCCTGGTGCTGGTTATTTCGGCCATGGGCGTGAGCTTCGTGCACGGTTCCAACGACGGCCAGAAAGGCATTGGCCTGATCATGCTGGTCCTGATCGGTATCGTCCCGGCCAAATTCGTCCTCGACCTGAACAGCACGACCTACCAGATCGAGCGTACCCGCGACGCCACCCTGCACATGAGCCAGTTCTACCAGCGCAACGCCGCGACCCTGGGCGAATTCCTGGCGCTGGGCAAGGCCAAGGCCAGCGACCTGCCGGAACAGTTCAGCTGCAACCCCCAGCAGACCGAACCCACCATCGCGGCACTGCAGACCTCGCTGCAAGGCGTGACCGACTACCGCGACCTGAGCGCGGAAAAACGCGTGGAAGTACGTCGCTACCTGCTCTGCCTGGATGACACGGCCAAGAAGGTCGGCAAGCTGCCAGGCCTGGAAGCCCGTGAGAAGGCCGACCTGGAAAAACTGCGCAAGGACCTCACCGCCACCACCGAGTACGCTCCGTTCTGGGTGATCGTTGCCGTTGCGCTGGCATTGGGCCTGGGCACCATGGTCGGCTGGAAACGCGTGGTACTGACCGTTGGCGAGAAAATCGGCAAACAGGGCATGACCTACGCCCAAGGCATGTCGGCACAGATCACCGCAGCCTGCGCCATTGGTATGGCCAACGTGTTCAGCCTGCCGGTGTCGACCACCCACGTCCTGTCATCCGGCGTCGCCGGTACCATGGTCGCCAACAAGAGCGGCCTGCAAGGCGGTACCGTGAAAACCATCCTGCTGGCCTGGGTCCTGACCCTGCCGGCCTCGATGGGCCTCGCGGCCGGCCTGTTCTGGCTGGCGTCGAAAGCCATTGGCTAAGTGATACTGCACATGTGAAAGGGGCGCCTTCGGGCGCCCTTTTCATATCTGCTCTCCGCCCCTGCTTAGTAAGAGCGTGATTACCCGCGCAAGGGTCGGCGCAGGTTCACTACCGCTTCCTGCCTCCCAACAACGACCCCATCAACCCCCGCACCAGCTGGCGCCCCAACTGGTTGGCCGCTTGCCGCACCGCCGACTTGATTGCCTGCCCTGCCGCACTCTGCAAGAACTCCCCGGCCTTGTCGGCAAAACTGTCTTCATCCACCTTGGGCACCGGCGTAGGCTCCACCGGCTCACCTTTGCGTTGACTCAACATCTCGTACGCCGACTCGCGGTCGACCGGCTTGTCATAGCGTCCTAGCAACGGTGAGCCGGCGATCAAGGCACTTCGCTCGGCTGCCGTGAGCGGCCCGATCCGCGACTGCGGCGGGGCGATCAGCACGCGCTGGACCATCGCTGGCGTGCCCTTCTCCTCCAGCGTTCCCACCAAGGCCTCGCCGATACCCAGCTCGGTCAGCACAGCCAAGGTATCGAACGCAGGATTCGGCCGAAAACCATCAGCCACCGCCCGTAGCGACTTCTGCTCCTTGGCGGTGAATGCCCGCAGACCATGCTGGATGCGCAATCCCAGTTGAGCCAGCACGGCATCCGGCAGATCGCCCGGTGACTGAGTGACGAAATAAACCCCCACTCCTTTTGAGCGGATCAGCCGCACCACCTGCTCCAGCCGGTCCTGCAAAGCCTTGGGCGTATCGTTGAACAACAAGTGGGCTTCATCGAAGAACAGCGCCAGCACAGGCTTGTCGGCATCCCCACGCTCCGGCAGTTGCTCGAACAGCTCAGCCAGCAGCCATAGCAGGAAGGTCGCATACACCTTCGGCGCCTCATGCACCAGGCGGCTGGCATCGAGCAGGTGAATGCGCCCACGCCCGTCGTGGTCAGGGCGCAGCAGATCTTCGAGCTGCAAGGCTGGCTCGCCGAACAGGGCCTCGGCGCCTTGCTGCTCCAAGGTGGCCAGCCGACGCAACAGTGCCTGGGTCGAGGCGCCAGTCATCAGAGCGCTGTCTTCGCCGAGCAATTGTGGGTTGTCCTTCAAATGCCCTAGCAGAGCCTTGAGGTCCTTCAGATCCAGCAGCAACAGGCCTTCGCGGTCCGCCACCTTGAACGCGGCATACAGCGCGGCCTGTTGGCTGTCGGTCAGTTCAAGCAAGTTGCCCAGCAACAGCGGCCCCATTTCGCTGAGGGTGGTACGCAGCGGGTGACCGGACTGGCCAGCGATATCCCAGAGGCTGGTCGGATAAGCCTGTGGCGTGTGTCCCAACCAGGGCATGCCGGCAATCCGCTCGGCTACCTTGCCTTGCGGGGCCCCCATCGCCCCCAGGCCACACAGGTCACCTTTGACATCGGCCGCGAATACCGCCACCCCCGCATCGCTGAAAGCTTCCGCAAGGTGCTGAAGTGTGACGGTTTTACCCGTCCCCGTGGCCCCGGCGACCAAACCATGACGGTTGGCCAGGCGCATGGCTTGGGTGACGGGCTGGCCATCCAAACCTGCGCCGACAACTAATTGCGAAGAATCCGACATGTTCTCTCTTCCTCTACTCAAGCTTCACCCTGAATCGGCCGATACACCCATGTGATATTCGCCTTCAAAGCAGGAACAACCGAAAAAGGACTTTCCGGGATGTTGCACTGTTTGACTGCTGTATTCGTGCGAACGCCCGATAAAAACCTTAGCGGAACCGATTACGCCATGAACAAAAGCCTTCGTTTCAGCCATAAGATCCTATTGGCAGCCTCACTGATCGTGATACTCGCCTTCAGTTTGTTCACCCTCTACAACGATTACCTCCAGCGTAATGCGATCCGGGAAAATCTGGAGAATTATCTGGCTGAAATGGGCGAATCCACTTCGACCAACATTCGCAACCTGTTCGAAGGTCGCATAAAACTGGTGGAGAATCTGGCACAGAACATTGCCCAGGAACCCGCCAAGGCTGAGACCTTGATGGGCCAGAATGCCCTGACCTCCAGCTTCCTGACCGTGTACCTGGGCAAGGTCGATGGTGGTTTCAGTGTCCGCCCCGACACCAAGATGCCCGATGGCTACGATCCACGTACCCGCCCTTGGTATAAGGACGGCATGAACGCCTCCGGCGTGACGCTTACCGAACCGTACATCGACATGGCCACCAACAAGATGGTCATCGGCATCATCAACAAGGTTTCCGGCTCCGTCGGCGTGGTCGGCGGCGACCTGGACCTCGATGGCCTGGTACGGATCGTCAACTCGCTGAACTTCGGCGGCATGGGTTATGCCTTCCTGGTCAACGATCAAGGCAAGATCCTGGTTCACCCGGACAAAGAGCTGGTGATGAAGTCGCTGTCGGACCTGTTCCCGCAAAAGACCCCCAAGCTGTCCGGTGAACTGACCGAAGTCGATACCGACGGTCAGGCGCGCTTGCTGACCTTCACGCCGATCAAAGGCCTGCCATCGGCCAACTGGTACATCGGCCTGTCGGTGGACAAGCAAAAAGCCTTCGCCATGCTGAGCACTTTCCGCACCTCGGCGGTCATCGCCACGGTCGTTGCCGTGGTGATCATCATCGGTCTGCTCGGCCTGCTGATCCGCGCACTCATGCAGCCGCTGCACACCATGACCCGAGCGATGGAAGACATCGCCGAAGGCGAAGGCGACCTGACCAAGCGGCTGAAAATCCACAGCCACGACGAGTTCGGTATTCTGGGTACCGCCTTCAACCGCTTCGTCGAGCGTATCCACAGCTCGATCCGCGAAGTGTCCTCGGCCACCGAGCAGGTCAATGAAGTAGCCCTTCGGGTCATCAGCGCATCGAACTCGTCGATGGCCAACTCCGACGAACAGTCCAACCGCACCAACAGCGTCGCCGCCGCCATCAACGAACTGGGTGCTGCCGCCCAGGAGATCGCTGGCAATGCGGCCCAAGCCTCGCAACACGCCAGCTCGGCTCGCCTGCTGGCCGAGGAAGGCCAGCAAGTAGTGGAGCGCAACATCGAGGCGATGAACCGCCTGTCCGACCTGATCGTCAGCTCCAGCGCGCACATCGAGACCCTCAACAGCAAGACCGTCAACATCGGCCAGATTCTCGAAGTCATCACCAGTATCTCCCAGCAGACCAACCTGCTGGCACTCAACGCCGCGATCGAGGCTGCCCGCGCCGGCGAGGCTGGCCGAGGCTTTGCCGTGGTAGCCGATGAAGTGCGCAACCTGGCCCACCGCACGCAGGAATCGGCGCAGCAGGTCCAGACCATGATCGAGGAACTGCAGATCGGTGCCCGCGAATCGGTGGAGACCATGGGCCAAAGCCAGCGCCACAGCCAGGACAGCATGGAGATCGCCAACCAGGCCGGCGAGCGTCTGGACAGCGTGACCGTGCGCATCGGCGAGATCGACGGCATGAACCAGTCGGTGGCCACCGCCACCGAGGAACAGACCGCCGTGGTCGATTCGATCAACATGGACATCAACGAAATCAACATGCTCAACCAGGAAGGCGTCGAAAACCTCCAGGCCACCCTGCGTGCATGCTCTGACCTGGAGCAGCAAGCGAGCCGCCTCAAGCATCTGGTCGGCACGTTCCGCATCTGACCGCACGCCACAGGAGCAGGCAGTCCGCCTGCCTGCTCCTGTCGTTCAAAGCTATCCCGCCAAGCCCCCTACCCCGATCGAACAAACTATTCTTCAGGAAGGTCAACCTTTAGGCGCGTCATCGCCGGCCCGTTGCAGCCGGATGACAGACCCGAAGACGATCCCGGAGGGATGCTGATCGTGCACATTGCTGACATCACCATGTTCTACGCCCCGGCGAGCGGCGGCGTACGTACCTATCTTGATGCCAAACACCATCGACTCGACGCCATTGCAGGCGTGCGCCACAGTCTCTTGATCCCCGGCGCCAGCGCCAGCCACGACAACGGCATCTATCAGGTGCCCGCTCCTCCCCTGCCGTTTGGCAACGGCTACCGCTTCCCGGTGCGCCTGGCCCCTTGGTGCAACGTGCTTCGCCGCCTCAAGCCCGACCTGATCGAGGTGGGCGACCCCTACCTGACCGCCTGGGCAGCCCTGGAAGCGCGGCGCAAGCTCAACGTGCCGGTGATCGGTTTCTATCATTCCGATCTCCCCTTGCTGGTCAGCAATCGGATGGGCAACTGGTTCACCCCCAATGTCGAAGCCTATGTCAGCAAGCTGTATGGCAACTTCGACCGGGTGCTGGCTCCCAGCCAAGTCATGGCCGACAAACTGCGCCGCCTGGGGGTTAAACAAGTTCATGTGCAGCCTCTGGGCGTCGACCTGTCGACCTTCCACCCTGGGCACCGCGATCCGCATCTGAAAGCCAGACTGAGGATTCCCGACACCAGCCGCCTGCTGATCTACGCAGGTCGCGGTTCGCGGGAGAAGAACCTGCCCGTTCTGCTCGACTGCATAGAGCGCCTGGGCCGACCGTATCACCTGTTGCTGGTTGGCTCGAACATGCCAGCCAATGTGCCAGCCAACGTCACCGTGATCGATCGATTCTGCCCACCCGATGAGGTCGCCAGGCTGATGGCCAGTGCCGACCTGCTGGTTCACGCAGGCGACCAGGAAACCTTCGGCCTGGTCATCCTCGAAGCGATGGCCAGCGCAACCCCGGTGGTCGCGGTGCGGGCCGGGGCGTTCAGCGAGATCATCAACGACCGGTGCGGGCGCCTGTGCCGCCCCAACGATGGCCGGGCCATGGCCACCGCCGTGCGTGAGGTGTTCGAAGAAGGCATTCACGACCTAGGCGTCCAAGCCCGTTGCCAGGCAGAGCAACACTACTCGTGGGACAGCGTGGTAAGCGGCTTGCTGGGGCACTATCAGGCCGTGCTCGGCCACACACCGCAGGTACGTGCCCATGGTTGAAAACAGCGGCAAGCCGCGCAGCCTGATGCTGGTGCTGCACGACATCGCGCCCGAAACCTGGCCCGACTACCAGCCGTTCGTCGAGGCCGTCGACCAACTGGGCAATGTGCCGATGACCTGGTTGGTGGTGCCGGACTTCCATCACCGCAACCTGCTGTCACGCTCGCCCACCTTCTGCCGCATGCTCGAACACCGTTTGGCGCGGGGAGACGAACTTGCCTTGCATGGCTTCTACCATGCCGATGACGGGCCGCCACCACGCAGCCCTGGCGAATACTTCATGCGCCGTATCTTGACCCATGAAGGCGAATTCTACCGGCTGGACCGCCAGCAAGCTCTGCAACGCCTGGAAAGCGGCCTGGCGCTATTCGAGCGGCAAGGCTGGCCGGTAGCAGGTTTCGTCGCACCGGCCTGGTTGATGAGCGAAGGCACCCGACAGGCGCTGCGCCATCTGCCCTTGCGCTACACCAGCACAGCCCAGCACCTGTACCGCCTGCCCGAGTTCACCGCCATCCCAGCCCCTGGTTTGGTATGGAGCGCCCGCAGTGCCTGGCGTCGGGGACTGTCTCGGCTGCTCTGTGACTGGCAATGCCGACGTTGGCGCGAGGCAGAGACACTGCGCCTGGGGCTGCACCCGGTGGACATGCGTCATCGCGACTCACGACAGTACTGGTTGCGCACCCTCCAGACCCTACTGGCAGAAGGCCGCGAGCCCTTGACCAAGTCAAGCTGGCTGGAGCGCCAGGTGATCGCATGAGCCGCCTGGGCTGGCTGGTCCTGGCCTTGCTCTTGGCGGTGTTGGTGCCGACGCTGCTGGGCGGCAGCGAACTGCTACCCAGGCTACGCGCCTTCGCACCGACACTGATGATGTCGCTGCTGGGGATGATCATGCTGTGCTGGGTCATCAACGCCGTTCGCCTGCGCCTGCTGCTCGGCCAGCAGGCGCAGAAGATTAGCCGGGTACGCAGCCTGGGCGTGGTGATGGCCACCGAGTTCGCAATCTGCACCACCCCGGGGGGTAGCGGCGGACCGCTGACCTTGATGGCGCTGCTGGCCCATGATCGCATCGGCCCAGCGCGCAGCGGGGCGGTGTTTGCCATGGACCAACTGAACGACTTGGTGTTTTTCTTCTGTGCCCTGCTGGCTATCGCCGGCTATGCCGCGTTTCACAGCCTCGGGCAAAGCCAGGAAAGCATGCTGCTGGGCAGCGCATCGCTGCTGTGCGTGGCGCTGGCGCTGGTGGTTGGTTTACTACGCTACCGACGCCGGGTGATGCGGTTCATCGGGCGGCTGCTAAGGCGCCTTGGCGTTGCCCGGCAACGTCGACAACGCTGGGCTCGCAAGCTGCTGCACTTCATCCATGCCCTGGCGCAAACCTGGCGCCTGCCCAAACGCACGCTGGCGCTGGTATTCACCCTCACCTGCGCGCACTGGAGCCTACGCTACAGCGTGTTGTTCCTGGTACTGCGGGGATTGGGTGTGGAGCTTTCGTGGATACCGAGCTTTCTGGTGCAGATGCTTTCGCTGAGCGCCGGTCAGTTCAGCTTGCTGCCAGGTGGTGCAGGCGCCGCAGAACTGACGTCGGCGAGCTTGCTGACCCCCTTGGTCGGCAGCTCGACCGCAGCGGCGGCAGTGCTGATCTGGCGGGCAGTCACTTACTACTTCTATCTGCTTGCCGGAGGGCCGGTGTTCGTGTGCCTGCTGGCGCGTCCGTTGCTGGCGCGCTGGCGGGGTCAGGCGCATTGAGCTGCTGCCAGAGTTCGGCGGCACCGGAAAACTCGGTGCCGTCGTCGTCGCTCAGCGCTTCGGGATCGAAGCGGGCCAGGCAGCCCTCGCCGAGGGTCGCATGTGCCGAGGCACCCGCCTTGTCACGCGGATCTGCCACAGGCCACCTCGCTATCAGTCGAAGACCACCGTTTTGTTGCCGTGGACCAGTACACGGTCTTCCAAGTGATAGCGCAGACCACGGGCCAACACCATCTTCTCGACGTCACGGCCGAAGCGAACCATATCTTCGATGCTGTCGGCGTGGCTCACGCGGACCACGTCCTGTTCGATGATCGGGCCGGCATCGAGCTCTTCGGTCACGTAGTGGCAAGTTGCGCCGATCAGCTTCACGCCACGCAGCGCAGCCTGGTGGTAAGGCTTGGCGCCAACGAACGAGGGCAGGAAGCTGTGGTGGATGTTGATCACTTTTTCAGCGTAGTCCTGGCACAGTTGCGGCGGCAGGATCTGCATGTAGCGGGCCAGCACCACCACGTCGGCCGCATGCTCCTGAACCAGGCGCGACACTTCGGCAAAGGCCGGGGCCTTGTCCTTGGGGTCCACCGGCACATGGAAGAACGGGATCCCGTGCCACTCGACCATGCTGCGCAGGTCGTTGTGGTTGGAAATCACGCAAGGAATCTCACAGTCCAGCTCGTCGGTGTGCCAGCGGTGCAGCAGATCGGCCAGGCAATGGGATTCGCGGCTGGCCATCAACACCACGCGCTTCTTCTGCGCAGAGTCGGTGATGCGCCAGGTCATGGAGAACTCTTCGGCGATGGGCGCGAACGCCTCGCGGAAGGCTTCGATACCGAACGGCAGCGACTCGGCACGGATTTCATGGCGCATGAAGAACCAGCCACTTTGCTCGTCGGAGTGGTGGCTGGCCTCGTTGATCCAGCCGTTGTACAAGGCCAGGAAATTACTGACTTTCGCCACGATGCCTACACGGTCGGGGCAGGCGATCACCAGACGATAGGTGCGCATGAATAAGACTCCAAAACTTCGCAAAGGCGCTCATTCTAGCGGCACACCAGCAAAAACGCAGTATTGATCGTGTGCGCCCGCACCGCCAGCGCCAGCCTTATGCCACTGTCCCTGGCACTACCACCTCGGGATCGAGAGTTTTGTGAATTTTTCTTAACCGAAGAAATATGTTGTCGCAACCTAATTAACAGTTTATTGCTTATTTATATGTTTACTTGAGAGTATCGCCTGTCTATTATTGGCACACACATTTCTGAACACGCACTAAGGAACACTCCATGTCCCTGATCAACGAGTACCGCGCTACCGAAGAAGCCATCAAGGAACTTCAGGCCCGCCTGGCCAACCTGTCGCAGGATGACAAGCTGAAACAAGAACTGGAGTTCGAAGGCAAACTGCGCGCACTGATGGGTGAATACTCCAAGTCGCTGCGCGACGTGATCGCCCTGCTCGACCCAGAGTCGAAACTGAGCAAAGGCCCGCGCGCCGTGGCTAAAACCACTACCACCAAGCGTGCACGCAAAGTCAAGCAATACAAAAACCCGCACAACGGTGAAGTGATCGAAACCAAAGGCGGTAACCACAAGACCCTGAAAGAATGGAAAGCCAAGTGGGGTGGTGATGTGGTTGAAGGCTGGGCGACTCTGCTGGACTGATAGTCCGCACTGTTTCCTCGCTTTTGCAAACACGAACGCCGGCTTAATGCCGGCGTTTTTGTTGGCTCATTCACGGGTGCAATTCGAACCGTGCCTGTAATTGCCCGGCATGGGCCTGCCAGGCGTCCAGCACCTTGCGCCCCGCTTCATCGGCATCGGCCCAAGCCCCCTGCCGGGCCTGCTCGAAGCCCGCCAGCGTGTTCGGGGCGCCGTGCAAAGGGTCGCTCAAACGCTGCTGGCAGAACGCGAACCAGCGCTGACGCTCCTGGGGGTTCAAGGTCTCGGGGAAGTTTCGCGCACGATACCGGAACAGCAACTCAGGCATTCGTGGGTCATCGAACATCCAGTGGCCATGCCCTAATTGCGCTGGTTCCAGGGTACGCACTTGTTCACATAGACGACGGTCACGCTCTCCCAGGAAACCGTCATACAACTGCTGTTCAGGGTCTTCGCTGGGGGTGAAATCTTCCATGCCATAGATGTGTTCAAGCTTGTCTTGCCAAACCGACTGTTGCGTGGCCAAGGCCTCACCGCGCGATTGCAACAATGCCATGTCCAGCCCAAGGCGTTGTTGATCTGCAGGGCGCAATACCGATAGCGGAGCCACTACCGGGCAGCGGTTGATTTGCACCAACTTCAGCGGTACCGGTAGTTGCCCCTCAGATAAATGTTCATGCCGAGTGTACAAGCGCGCTCGCAGGACTTCGGCACTTTCCCTTAATAACGGTAGGGTTTCCTGATGCAGGTCGCACACAATCAGTGCATTGCGATTGCGCGGGTGCCAGGCCAGTGGCAACACCACGCCCAGATAATGACGCGCGGCCGAGAAACGTCCTGATATGTGCACCAGCGGCTGCAACAAGCGAATCTGTTCCAGCACTTTGTGCTTACTGCGAAGGTTGAACAACCAGTCATACAACTTAGGTTGTTTCTGGCGAATCAGACGGGCCAACCCAATGGTCGCCCGCACGTCGGAAAGTGCTTCATGGGCATGCCCATGGACAATGCCATTGGCCTGGCTGAGCAACTCCAGGCGCAAGCTGGTACGGCCCTCCTGCTGGGGCCAGACGATGCCCTCAGGGCGTAGCGCGTAAGCCGTGCGCACGACGTCGATCAGGTCCCAACGACTATTACCGCCCTGCCACTCACGGGCATAGGGGTCGAAGAAGTTGCGATACAGGCTGTAACGCGTGACCTCGTCATCGAAACGCAAGGTGTTGTAGCCCGCGCCACAGGTTCCCGGGCGCGCAAGCTGCTCGTGAACCCGGGTCATGAATTCGGCTTCGCACAGGCCCTGGGTCGCCAACTGTTCGGGCGTGATACCGGTTACCAGGCACGCGGCCGGGTGCGGCAGGATGTCGTCGGAGGGGCGGCAATAGAGGTTGATAGGCGCTTCGATCTCATTCAGATCGAGGTCGGTGCGCACACCGGCAACCTGCAGCGGTCGGTCGCAGCGTGGGTTGATGCCGGTGGTTTCGTAGTCGTGCCAGAAAATGCTGGAGCTCACGGGGTCGTCCTGTATCGAGGTCGTCCCGATTCTAGCGGACCGAGCTTCAGGCGGAAGCGTTGGCAGGGTTAAAACTGAAATAGTCTCGCAATGAACGGACGAAATCGTCGTACTCGCGGGGGGCTTGCAAGAGCATGAAACCAGAATCGTAGTGGCCGGGGGTCTGGTCCTCACGGCACCACAGGCAGCTGGCTGTCACGTTGATGAACTGCAAGCCGCCACCGGCCAGTGGCAGACGCAGCTGCAACTCGAAATCCGGGCCGACCAGCACCGGCAGCTGGCTGATCAACATCAAGCCATCTTCCGAGGCATTACCCAGAAAGCCGATCTGCTGCTCGGTGAAGCGGTTGTAGACCTTGAGCACACAAGGCAGCTGATGGCGTTCGATATGGCGTTGGTTGTACATGATCGCTATTGCAGTCCGTACCCGATGCCAGGAATGCAAGAGACTGGCGAGTGGTTGTTACATCCAATTAACAGGTTAGCTCAACACTCGCGGCAAATCCCGTGAATTAGTTGACACGTTGGTGTTAACGCCAAGGAGTGGTGTTGACCGGGTTCGCCACTGCCGTGTCTCCCACCCGATAATGACCGGTCTTCTCCAGCGTTTGCAGGCGTGCCTTAGCGCGATAGGCGTACTCGTTGCCTGGATATTGCTGGATCAGGTACTCGTAGGTCTGCGCCGCATCGACGAACAGCTTCTGGCGCTCCAGGCACTGGCCGCGCAGCAGGGACACTTCGGGATGGATGAACGGCCGGGCACGGCTGGTTCGGTCAACCTGCGACAGTTCGAGCATGACCCGCTGGCAATCGCCACGGTCATAGGCACGGTAGGCATTGTTCAAATGATGGTCCATGGACCAGCGGGTGCAACCGACGGTGCTGGCCGCCAGGGCTAAAACGATCAGGGCTCGCATGGGGAATCTCCTTTGATGCCAGATTATCGGCCTTTGCACGCAAATCTTCACACCCTTTTGCAAGGATACCCCGCCCGTTCAAATGCCACCCTGCCTTGGTTGCAGGTAGTGCAACGGAACAATGACTACAGCGAGATTCAGGAGTAGCCTTTCGCTGCGCTTCACTATAGGAGTCTGTGCATGACCATCCGCCGTACCAAAATCGTCGCCACCCTTGGCCCCGCCAGCAATTCGCCGGAAGTGATCGAACAGCTGATCCTCGCCGGCCTGGACGTGGCACGCCTGAACTTCTCCCACGGCACCCCGGACGAGCACAAGGCGCGCGCCCGCCTGATCCGTGACATCGCCGCCAAGAACGGCCGCCATGTCGCACTGCTGGGCGACCTGCAGGGTCCGAAGATCCGCATCGCCAAATTCAGCAACAAGCGCATCGAACTGAAAGTCGGTGACAAATTCACTTTCTCCACCGCCCACCCGCTGACCGAAGGCAACCAGGACATCGTCGGTATCGATTACCCCGATCTGGTCAAGGACTGCGGCGTCGGTGACGAACTGCTGCTCGACGACGGTCGCGTGGTGATGCGGGTCGAAACCGCCACTGCCGACGCCCTGCACTGCGTGGTGATCGTCGGTGGCCCGCTGTCGGACCACAAAGGCATCAATCGCAAAGGTGGCGGCCTTACCGCTCCAGCCCTGACCGAAAAAGACAAGGCAGACATCAAGCTGGCCGCGGAAATGGACCTGGACTACTTGGCCGTGTCCTTCCCACGCGACGCCAAAGATATGGAATACGCCCGCAAGCTACGGGACGAAGCGGGTGGCAGCGCCTGGCTGGTGGCCAAGATCGAGCGCGCCGAGGCAGTGGCCGACGATGAAACCCTCGACGGCCTGATCGCCGCTTCCGACGCGGTGATGGTTGCCCGTGGCGACCTGGGCGTGGAAATCGGCGACGCCGAGCTGATCGCCATCCAGAAGAAGATCATCCAGCACGCCCGCCGCAACAATAAGGCGGTGATCGTGGCGACCCAGATGATGGAGTCGATGATCCAGAACCCGATGCCGACCCGTGCCGAAGTGTCGGACGTGGCCAACGCCGTGCTGGACAACACCGACGCGGTGATGCTGTCGGCCGAAAGCGCCGCCGGTGCCTACCCGATCGAAGCGGTTCAGGCCATGGCCCGCATCTGCCTGGGCGCCGAGAAGCACCCGACCAGCCAGAAGTCCAGCCACCGCCTGCACACCACGTTCGAGCGCTGCGACGAGAGCATCGCCCTGGCGGCCATGTACACCGCCAACCACTTCCCAGGCGTCAAGGCGATCATCGCGCTGACCGAAAGTGGCTACACCCCGCTGATCATGTCGCGTCTGCGTTCGCACGTGCCGATCTTCGCCCTGTCGCCACACCGCGCTACCCAGGCTCGCGCCTCGATGTTCCGCGGCGTCTACCCGATCGCCTTCGACCCGGCGGCATTGCCAGCCGACAAGGTCAGCCAGGCGGCCGTCGACGAGCTGCTCAAGCGCGGCCTGGTAGAGCAAGGTGACTGGGTGATCCTGACCAAGGGCGACAGCTACCACACCATCGGTGGCACCAACGGCATGAAGATCCTGCACGTTGGTGATCCGCTGGTCGGCTGATAGCCCCGGCCCAATCGCCGGCAGGCTGGCTCCTACAGGATTGCAGGAGCCGGCTTGACTGGCGATCAGTCGCAACTGCCTCATGCATGCTCGACGAACACGTCGGCAAACACCTGATTCCTCGGCACGCCGGCTATGAACAACCGCCGCGCGAACCGCTCGACGCTCCCCGGCGCCCCGCACACCAGCGCGACGGTCTGCCGCGATGACGGCCGCAACCCTGCCAGCGCCTCCTCCATATGCTCCGCCAGCACCAGCTCGGCCTGAACACCCTCCATTTCCCGCAACGGACCCGCCAAGTAGTGCCCAAGGTCATCGCGCGTGACATGCACCACCCTGATTTCCCCTTGGTGCCCCTGCCGTAACGCCTCGCGCAAGATGCCCCACAATGGCGCCAGCCCCGTACCCGCTGCCAGCAACCAGAGCGGTCGCGCTTGCCAGTCTGGGTCGTAATGCAACGCTCCGCCTCGAATCTCCCCCACGCGCAGCACGTCACCGACCTGCAGCACGCGCGCCTTGTCGCAAAAGGCGCCTGGCCGTTGGCAGTCGATATGAAACTCAAGAAAGTCATCTTCGCCGGGCAGGCTTGCCACGGAGTAAGGCCGCGCCAGCGAGCCGTTCCACAGCACCACATGCTGCCCGGCCTGGTAACGCAACGTCCGCTCCGGCCGCAGACGAAGACGCAGCACTTCGCCAAACCAGTCCACCGCGCAGACCTGCGCGGCAATGCCATCGTGCAGCGGATCGAATACCGCCACGCGCAAATCCTCGACCACGCGGCACTGACAGGCCAGGCGCCAACCCTGGGCGTGCTTTTCCAGTGCCAATGCCTCGGGCAAGGCATCCACCGGCTGCCCATCCAGGCAATGCACCAGGCAGGCATGGCAACTGCCTGCCCGGCAACTGAAAGGCACGTTGAACCCTGCCTCGTTGAGGGCATCGAGCAAGTTACTGCCGGTCGGCACCGCCCAGCGGTGCTCGCCCACGCAAAGTTCGGGCATGGTGGGTGTTTCTCCAAAAGTCACGCTTGCACTGTAAGTCAAGGGCGCAACGGCAGCAAAAAAGATGCCCAAGCGCTGCCGACCATGGTCCAGACCAGTCGCAGGTGTTTCATCGCCACAGGCGCGCTATACTGCCGCGCCTTTTTCCGTCGGCCTGACCAGCCGGCGCCTTGCAAGGCGCTTCGACACGCTGGTCGGCACCGTCGAGCGTCTTTTTGAATGTTCCCGTCTTTAAGAGGAGCGCGCTGCATGACCGTGATCAAGCAAGACGACCTGATTCAGAGCGTCGCCGACGCCCTGCAATTCATCTCGTACTACCACCCCGTCGATTTCATCCAGGCGATGCACGAGGCCTACCTGCGTGAAGAGTCGCCTGCTGCGCGCGACTCCATCGCCCAGATCCTGATCAACTCGCGCATGTGCGCCACCGGCCACCGCCCGATCTGCCAGGACACCGGTATCGTCACCGTGTTCATCCGCGTGGGCATGGACGTGCGCTGGGACGGCGCCACCATGAGCGTCGACGACATGATCAACGAAGGTGTGCGTCGCGCCTACAACCTGCCTGAGAACGTCCTGCGCGCCTCGATCCTGGCCGACCCGGCCGGTGCCCGCAAGAACACCAAGGACAACACCCCGGCTGTCATCCACTACTCGATCGTCCCTGGCGACAAGGTCGAAGTCGATGTCGCGGCCAAGGGCGGCGGCTCCGAGAACAAGTCGAAGATGGCCATGCTCAACCCGTCCGACTCGATCGTCGACTGGGTCCTGAAGACCGTCCCGACCATGGGCGCAGGCTGGTGCCCGCCTGGCATGCTCGGCATCGGCATCGGCGGCACCGCCGAGAAAGCCGCGGTCATGGCCAAGGAAGTGTTGATGGAGTCCATCGACATTCATGAACTGAAAGCACGCGGCCCACAGAACCGCCTCGAAGAGATCCGCCTGGAGCTGTTCGAGAAGGTCAACCAACTGGGCATCGGCGCCCAGGGCCTGGGCGGCCTGACCACCGTGCTCGACGTCAAGATCATGGATTACCCGACCCACGCCGCCTCCTTGCCGGTGTGCATGATCCCGAACTGCGCCGCCACCCGTCACGCGCACTTCGTGCTCGATGGCTCCGGCCCGGCCGAGCTGGAAGCGCCATCGCTGGACGCCTACCCGGAAATCGTCTGGGAAGCCGGCCCGAGCGCCCGTCGCGTCAACCTCGACGACATCACGCCGGAAGAAGTCGCCAGCTGGAAACCGGGCGAGACCATCCTGCTCAACGGCAAGATGCTGACCGGCCGCGACGCTGCGCACAAGCGCATGGTCGAGATGCTCAACCGTGGTGAAGAGCTGCCGGTCGACCTCAAAGGCCGCTTCATCTACTACGTCGGCCCGGTCGACCCGGTCGGTGACGAAGTGGTAGGCCCAGCCGGCCCGACCACCGCCACCCGCATGGACAAGTTCACCCGCCAGATCCTCGAGCAGACCGGCCTGTTGGGCATGATCGGTAAATCCGAGCGTGGCCCTGCTGCCATCGAAGCGATCAAGGACAACAAAGCCGTCTACCTGATGGCCGTCGGCGGCGCCGCCTACCTGGTGGCCCAGGCGATTCGCAAGTCGAAGGTTCTGGCCTTCGCCGAGCTGGGCATGGAAGCGATCTACGAGTTCGAGGTCAAGGACATGCCAGTGACCGTCGCCGTGGACAGCCAAGGCGAATCGGTACACATCACTGGCCCAGCCCTGTGGCAGAGCAAAATCGCCGAAAGCCTGGCGGTTGAAGTGAAGTAAGGCTGTAGTAACCGGCGCCGGCCCCTACAAAACCTGTAGGTGCCGGCTTGCCGACAATGGGTCCGTACGAGCCTAGCCGACCCTCTCGAACTGCTCCGGCCAGTCCCTACGGGTAAACACCTGCCCTTCTCGCCTCACCCGTCGCACGGCCTCCAGGTCCACCTCGCACACCAACCACTGGCTGCTCGCCGGATTCAGTTGCTCGCTCTGGGCAATCACACCATCGCTGGGCATCCCGAAATCGGGTGGCACGAACAGCCCTGCCCGCCCAATGTTTTCGTCCAAGGCCGGTGACCAAGGCGCCAGGCCCACCGTAGGGCTTTGCAAAACGGCGATCTGGTTCTCCAGGGCTCGCGCCTGGGCGCCGATGCGTACCCGATGAAAACCCGCTTCGGTATCGGTGCAGCTAGGTGCCAGAATCAGGTCGGCCCCTTGCTCCGCCAAACGCCTGGCCAATATCGGAAACTCATTGTCATAACAGATCAGAATGCCCAGTCGCCCCCAAGGGGTGTCGAATACCTGCAACCCCTGCCCCGCTGCGATGTTCCATTGCTCACGTTCGAAACGGGTCATCATCAGCTTGTCCTGATAACCCATCATCCCCTGCGGGCCGAACAACCAGGCGCGGTTGCGGTACTGCCCATCACTGTCGAGCACCGGCAAGCTGCCGGGCTGCAGGTAAACGCCCCATTGCCGAGCGATGCCTTCACACAACGCCAGCCAACGCTCCACCAGGGGCTGGATGCCAGCGATGGACGCTCTCAGGTCGCCACGCTGCTCCGTCGGTAACTGCCCGCTCAGTACCAGCCCTGCGTATTCCGGCAACAGCAGCAATTGAGCGCCCTCGGCCACCGCTGCCGCACACAGCCTCTGTAAGTGCCCGGCATAGGCTTCCCAGGTTTCATGCAACTCGATGGCGTACTGGCAAGCCGCCAGGCGAATCATATCGGCAGTTCCTTGACCCAGAACGACATCAGCTTGGCAGATTCCTCCTGCTCATCCAGGTCGCGCCAGGCATAGGTGGTCCGCAGCGAGGGGTCATGCAGGAACCCGCGGTTTCGCCAAAAGCCGTGCAGGGGCTTGTAGTCGGCGGGCCTGCGCGGGTGCGCGCCTGGGCGCTCGACCGCACAGAATGCACAGTGATCGAACTCAGCCAGTTTGTGCGCGTAGGACTCACGTTCAATGAAGAATCGCACACCCAGGCCTCGCCCCCGATAAGCCGGAAGCACCACGGACTCGCCAAAATAATAGACGCTGGCAGGGTCGCGCCCCTGGGCCAGGAACGGCTGCTGGAACTGCGTGGCCACATCGACCAACGGCAGGCCGGTCGAGGCACCGACCACCTTGCCGTCATCGAGCGCCAGCACGACCAGGCTACGTCCGGAACGCGCGTAGGTGTCGAGGTAATCGGCTTCGTATTCCATGTCGCCGTCGTAGAGGTAGGGAAACTCGCGGAACACTGTAAGGCGTAGGCGAGCGAGGTCATCGATGTAAGGCGCGCTGGCGGCGCCGTGCAACAGGCGGATTTCCATGCTTGGCGGTCGTTTTGTCGATGTGGATGACGTGCTCGGCTAAGCCGGGCTTGAGGGGAAACCCTATCATCGGGCCAACGTCGATCCCTTTCCCGTACACGACAGGAACATTGCCATGACCGCTACCGAACTCGTCAACGCCTACTACGCCGCCTTCAATGCCGGCGACATGCCGGCCTTTCTCGCCTTGCTCAGCGAAGATGTGATCCACGACATCAACCAGGGCGAGCGGCAGATGGGCAAGGCGGCCTTTGCCGCGTTCATGGACAAGATGAACCGTTGCTACCGCGAGCGCCTGGCCGATATCGTGGTAATGCAGAACGCCGACGGCAGCCGGGCTGCAGCGGAGTTCACCGTGCATGGGGCGTATCTGGCCGATGACGAGGGCTTGCCGCCGGCCAATGGACAGACCTATGTGCTGCCGGCCGGGGCGTTCTTCTATATTCATTGCGGCAAGATCGCCCGAGTGACCAACTACTACAACCTCAATGACTGGGTTGAGCAGGTGGCCTGAAGCGAATCGCGCTATCACCGGCAAGCCGGCTCCTCCACCGATTCTGCAGGAGCCGGCTTGCTGGCGATCGTGCCCCGGTCAGGCGATACGCGTGCCCAGTACCTTCAGAAATGCCGCCAGCCACGCCGGATGCGCCGGCCAGGCAGGCGCAGTCACCAGGTTGCCTTCCACATGCGCCTGGTCCACTGCAATATCGATGAATTTACCACCCGCCAGTCGCACCTCGGGTGCGCACGCCGGATAGGCACTGCACTCGCGCCCCTCGAGCACCCCGGCCGCCGCCAGCAACTGCGCGCCATGACACACAGCTGCAATGGGTTTACCTGCATCATCGAATGCCTTGACCAGCGCCAGTACCTTTTCATTCAGGCGCAGATACTCCGGTGCGCGCCCTCCTGGAATCAGCAGCGCGTCATAGCGCTCAGCGCGGACCTGCACGAAGTCGTAGTTCAGCGCAAAGTTGTGCCCAGGCTTTTCGCTGTAGGTCTGCTCGCCCTCGAAATCGTGAATCGCCGTGCGCACGGTCTGCCCGGCGACCTTTTCCGGGCACACCGCATGCACGGTATGACCGACCATGCGCAGGGCCTGGAATGGCACCATCGCTTCGTAATCTTCGACGTAGTCGCCCACCAGCATGAGAATCTTCTTCGCCGTCATCGCATCCACTCCTTCCGTTGTAGGGGAACAGTCACTGCACGATAGACGGGTTATGCGCCTCTGGATATGCGCCGCCAGTCTCAATCGCGGCGGTCGAGGAAGTTCACCACCAGTCGATCGAGCCAACCCCACACCCGCTGCTTCACCCGCCGCCAGAGTGGCCTGGCATTCCAATGGTCGAGGTCGACGACTTCGCTCAGGGCAAAATCACGCTCGAAGCTTGCCGCCACAGCGGCCGTGAGCGAGGGATCCAGGGCTTCGACGTTGGCTTCGAGATTGAAGCGCAAGTTCCAATGGTCGAAGTTGCACGAGCCAATGCTGACCCAGTCATCCACCAACGCCATTTTCAGGTGCAGGAAGCAAGGCTGGTATTCATAGATCCGTACACCGGCGCGCAGCAGACGGGGGTAATACCGATGCCCGGCATAACGCACCGAGGGGTGATCCGTGCGTGGTCCGGTCAGCAGAAGGCGGACATCGACCCCTTTGCCGGCCGCCCGTCGCAACGACCGGCGCACACTCCAGGTCGGCAGGAAGTATGGCGTCGCCAGCCATATGCGCTTCTGCCCGCTGTTCAGCGCGCGTACCAGCGAGTGCAGGATATCCTGATGCTGACGGGCGTCCGCGTATGCCACCCTGCCCATGCCTTGCCCTTGCACCGGAACCTTGGGCAGGCGCGGCAGGCCAAAGCCCTCGGCAGGACGCCAGGCCGTGCGCCGGTTGTTGGCCTGCCATTGGCGATCGAAAAGCATTTGCCAGTCGGACACCACAGCCCCGCTCATCTGCACCATGACCTCATGCCATTCGCTGGTTTCGTGGCCCGGTGTCCAGAACTCGTCGGTGACGCCCGTACCGCCGACCGCTGCCCAGCTTTCGTCCACCAACAGCAACTTACGGTGATCGCGGTAGAGGTTTCGCAGCCCCCGACGCCAGCGCAGGCGGTTGTACCAGCGCAGGTACACCCCGGCGTCCAGCAAGCGTTGGCGCAAAACGGACGTAAAGGCGAGCGAGCCGTAGTCATCGAACAGGCAGCGTACCCGCACGCCGCGCCCGGCGGCCTGCTCCAGCGCCTCGACCACCGCCTCGGCACAGGCGCCCGCTTCGACCAGGTACAACTCCAGATCGACTTGGAACTCGGCCCGCGCAATGGCCTGCAGCATGCGCGGAAAGAACTCAGGGCCGTCGATCAGCAGCTCGAACTGATTGCCATCCCTCCAAGGGAATACCGGCCCCGGCATGTCAGCGGGCGTTGAAGATCAGCACCGCATTAACCGGCACCGTAGGGTTGATGGACTTGAGCTTGGCGAACTTGCGCAGACGCTGCAGGCCAGGCAGCAGACCATAGTCCTCGGCGCGCAGAATCAGGGGTTCGAGCGTTACTACCTGAAACCGCCGCTCATCCAGCCGAGTGGCCAACAGCAAGGCGTTGTAGCTGTGGGAGCGACCGTGCAGGGTAACGGTGAGCGGCAAGCGCAGTTCAATTTGCGCTCCGTTGGCCAGGTCGTTGATGGGCCGCAGGTCGATCTGCGCTTTGACCGTCGCTTCGGCGAATTGGTCGACGTCGAACAAGTCTTCACGCATGCGCTCGTCACGCAACGGAATACCGCTGCTCACCGAATCCATCTCGATACGCAGTGCCGCTGCACCTTTGCGGTCGACTGTGCCATGCAAGACCAGAAAGCGATGGATCTCGGCCGTGTCGCCGTTCTTGCCAGTGACGAACGAGAGGCGCGAAGACTCGCCATCGAGGTGCCAGTTGGCGTGGGCGGGCAGGCACATGGCCAGGAGCAATGCGGGTAGAAGACGGGGCAGCTTGAACATGACAGATCTCGTGAAACTTGACCGCCAACCTTACCCGCCCGCTTTCAAGGCAGCAAGCGGCAGCCCTCGCGCTCGCCCTGCCAGAGCGCCTGGTTGCGCTGGCCCAGGCCTTCGGCGGTGACCAGGCGTTGCATGGGGTCCTCTTGTAGCAGGCTCAACGGCAGGTATTGCTTCACGTAACCGCGGCAATAGGCCCGGTCGAAGCCCATGACGAACCGGCAAGAGCAATACTCCTTGGCAGAATACGCTGACAGTATCGCGGGAAAATCCGCCAGCGCCTGACGCTCCTGCCACGCCCAGGCCAGCAGTATCACCAACACCAGCAACAGCACGGGTTTCATCCCCCCTCCTTGACCACGGCCGCCAACACTCGCTTGAGCAACTCGTTGTGGCTGTAGCGGCCGTCACGGTCATCGGCGTAGCGGACGACCACCAGTTTCTGCGCCGGCAGCACATACAGTGCCTGGCCCCAGTGGCCAAGCGCGGCATAGGCCTGTGGCGGTACATCCGGCCACGGCGGGGCATGGCCGGGCAGTGGCTGGTTGAGCCACCAATGGCCGCCTGGGTTGGCTTCGCCGGGTACGGCCTGGGCCTCGTCGAACAGCGTACGGTTGAAGCTGACCCACTGCGCAGGCAGCAGTTGCCGCTCACGCCAGCGGCCTTCGCGCAGCATCAGCAGGCCGATACGCGCGAGGTCCCGGGCGCTGAGGTACAGATAGGAAGAGCCGACGTAGGTGCCTGCGCCATCACGCTCCCAGACTGCGCTTTCGATGCCCAGAGGAGTGAACAACGCCTGCCAGGGATAGTCGGCGTACGTCTCCGGCTCGACCATACCGTGCAGGGCTGCCGCCAGCACATTGCTGTCGCCGCTGGAGTAGAAAAAGCGCTGGCCTGGCCGCTCGCTGGCGCCACGCGAGGCGGTATAGGCGGCCATGTCGTTACGCCCACGGGTATACAGCATGGCCACCACGGAAGACTTCAACGGCGCGTATTCATAGTCTTCCTGCCAGTCCAGCCCGCTGGCCCAGTGCAGCAGATCGGCCAGGCGCACGTCCGGGTGTGCCTGCATGGGCGGGTAGAAGCGGGCCACCGGGTCCTGAAGTTGAAAACGTCCTTCGCCGTGGGCCACCCCCAGCAGCGTGGCCAGCACGCTTTTGCTGACCGACCAGGTCAGGTGCGCCGTGCTGGCCGTGGTGGGGGCTGCGTAACGCTCGTGGATGATGCGCCCATCGTGGATGATCAACAGCGCATCGGTGCGCACGCCGCTGCGCTCGGTGGGGCTGCGTTCGGCGAAGGCGTAAGTGTCGACGGAGTGCCAGTCGACAGGGGTGTTTTCGAGCCGCCAATCCGGCTCGGGCCACTCCTCGGCCCAGGCTGTGGCTAACGTCATACCGGACACGAGCAGCAATTGCCTGAGAAGGGTCATGGGATTCAACGATCAGTGCGGTCCTGGGGGCTACGGCCCTGCGTCGCGAAAGGGCCGCAAAGCGGCCCCAAGGCTCGTCAGATCTCCGAAGCCTGCCTGACGTTCATGACAATCCTGCTGTCTCCCAGGCTTTGGCCAGGCGTTTATCCCGCGCCGCAGCTGCCAGCGCCAGGACGCCCTGATCCCGTTGCCACAATTGCGCCCAATGCGCCGGCCCAGCTTTCAGGGCCTTGTCGATATCCCCCCGCAATGCCTGGAACTGGGCGAACAGTCCGCCCAGCAGCAGATGACAACCCACGCTGTCGGCACATTGACGACTGCCCTCGGCGCAACCCGCCAGCACCCCCAGTAGCCGCAAGCGCAATTCCTGCGGCCAAGCGCATTCCTGACCGACGCCATACAGCCATGCCGTCAGCGCCGCGAGCACATAAAGGTCTTCCAGCGAACGGAACGGCTTGACGTAGGCATCCCAGCCATCCCCCGCCAACAACTCGCAGGCAGCCTGCTGCAATACCAATCGGCCATGGCCGACCTCCGGCATCAGCGGCAAGGTTGGTAACGCTTCCAGCGTCACGCCCGGCTCGCCTGGATACACCACCGCCAGTTGCAACCTCGGCGCCTCACCTGGCGCTTCGCTGCGCGCCGCCACCAGCAGCCACTCGGCATCGAGCCCGGCGGTGACGAAGTCCTTGCTACCACTCAGGCGCAGCCCGTCCAGCCGTGTATGCATGTCCGCCGGCCGCACGCTACGCCGTTCGGTCGCGCACAAGGCGCCAAGGCTGGCAGGCGCGCTGGGCCAGAGCACGCGCAGCGCCGCCTGGTAACCGATCAGAAATGCCAGGCCCGGCGTGGCCATGGCACGCCCCCCGAGCACGGCCAGCTCGAACGGAGCAGCCGCACCCAGGCGCTCCAGCTGTGCGGTGTATACCTCGCCCAGGGTGCCCGCCAGCGGCTGGCGATAGGGGTCGTTGAGTCGTTGCAACCAGGGCATCACAGGCTCCTCCGAGGGGTTGTCACGCAAGCATCACTAAAGATTCACGGGGGTGACACCGCACCTACCTAGGCTGACTTTGCACAACAAAGCCGACCGGCCGCAACCCTTCATGGCTGGCTTATGGAGACTCGTATGACTCGGATCGCTCGCTCTGGCGACAATAGCACTGAACGCCGTCTGCAAGCCGAACGCCTGGTCGGCGCCACGGCCCTGCAGGAAGCCCAGGCCTTGCGCTACAAAGTGTTCAGCGCAGAATTCAAGGCCAAGCTCAAAGGTGCCGAACAGGGTCTGGACATGGACGACTACGACGTGCACTGCCGTCATATCGGCGTGCGCGACCTGAGCACCGGCGAACTGGTAGCCACCACACGCCTGCTCGATCACCAGGCTGCCAGTAGCCTGGGTCGTTTCTACAGCGAAGAAGAATTCAGCCTGCACGGTCTGCTGCAATTGCAAGGGCCGCTCCTGGAATTGGGGCGCACCTGCGTCGACCCCGCCTACCGCAATGGCGGCACCATCGCCGTGCTCTGGGGCGAACTGGCCGAAGTGCTCAACGAAGGCCGCTACAGCTACCTGATGGGCTGCGCCAGCATTCCGATGCAGGACGGCGGCGTCCAGGCCCACGCCATCATGCAGCGCCTGCGCGAACGCTACCTGTGCACCGAACACCTGCGTGCCGAACCGAAGAACCCCCTGCCGAGCCTGCCGCTGCCGAACAACGTCATTGCCCAGCTGCCGCCCCTGCTCAAGGCCTACATGCGCCTGGGGGCGAAAATCTGCGGCGAGCCATGCTGGGACGAAGACTTCCAGGTTGCCGACGTGTTCATCCTGCTCAAGCGGGACGACCTCTGCCCGCGGTACGCCCGCCACTTCAAGGCGGCAGTCTGATGCCGAAAGTGCGGGTACTGGCCCGCCTGACACGACTGATGCTGGTATTGCTGCTAGGCGTGCTGATGGCCAGCGTCATCGCCCTCGGCGAACGCCTGGGGTTGAAGGCGTCCTCCGAACGCCGCCAGCGCTGGACTTGCCTGTTCATGAAACGGCTGGTCGCCGCCTTGCCCTTCGAGATCCGGGTATTCGGCGAGCTGCCGCCAAAACCGATGCTGTGGGTCAGCAACCACGTGTCCTGGACCGATATTCCACTGCTGGGCATGCTGATGCCGTTGTCGTTTCTGTCCAAAGCCGAAGTGCGCCATTGGCCGCTGGCCGGCTGGCTGGCAGAGAAGGCCGGCACGCTGTTCATTCGCCGTGGCGGTGGCGACGCCCAGCGCCTGCGCGAGCAGATCAGCGAGCGGTTGGGCCAGGCGCAGCCGCTGCTGATCTTCCCGGAAGGCACTACCACCGATGGCCGGCAACTGCGCACCTTCCACGGCCGCTTGCTGGCGGGCGCCATCGATCGCGGCATACCGGTGCAACCGGTGGCCATCCAGTACCTGCGTGAAGGAGAAACCGACCCCTTTGCACCGTTCATTGGCGAGGACGACCTCGTATCGCATTTGATGCGATTGTTTGGTCAGCCGCCAGGCGAGGTGCACATCCACTTGCTGGCGCCTATCTGCAGCGTGGAAAAAGAGCGAGCGGCCCTGGCATTTCAGGCGCAGCAGGCGATCCACCTGACGCTGTTCGGGGTCAGGGAGGACGAGGTGGTAACCCGTCGGCAGCCTCGGGCGGCCTGAAGCTTTCGCGGGGGATCCCTGGTTCAAACACGCCCCGCTGCGGCGAATGCCTGCAACTGCGGATAGAACGCACGAAAATCCGCCAGCAATGGCTCGTACAACCGCTCCAGCTCGTCCATGACACCGGCCATTCCCTCAGGGCGCGACAACCGCCGGCCAATACCCCTGAATACCTGCTCCAGGGTCGCGAAATCGCCATAGGCCCCAAGCCAGTCATCCGCAGCCATGAACGGCGCGATATGCGCCAGTCGCCCTGGCAGCTCGAGCTCGGCCAGCAGCACGCGATAGAAGTCCTGCGTGAACGCCGCCAGTGGTTGATCGGCGTAGTCGCCCCAATGACGTGCCAGGCAATGGTCGAAGAACACGTCCAGGATGATCCCGGCATAACGCCGCCGCTCCTGGGGAAAACGCGCCAACGCGGCCAACACTAGGGGATGGCGGTCGGTGTAGCTGTCAATGTGACGGTGCAGCCGAATGGCAGCCTCAAGGGCTGGCGGGAAGCGCCCTTCCAAGGCGCCTTTGACGAAGTCGCCGTAGAGACTGCCCAGCAGTTGCTGTGGCGCCGGCCCCCCCAAGTGCAGATGCGCGAGATAGTTCATGGACGCAGTCTAGCACCGTCCCCGGGCATATCGTTATAACGCGATATAGCGATTCGTGCTCAGCTCAGAACGACTTCATATTTGTATATCGCGAACTAACGATCTACATTTCGCTTCATCGCGATATACCGCTACACCACGAGCCTAACCATGCCTCTCGATCTCGACGAAATCATCAAAGCCTTGGCCCATCCGGTCCGGCGAGAAATCCTCACCTGGCTGAAGGACCCGGCAGCGCAATTCCCTGACCAGTACCACAGCACCGAGCACGGCGTCTGTGCCGGGCAGATCGACCAACGCTGCGGCCTGTCGCAGTCGACGGTCTCCGCCCACCTGGCCACCTTGCAACGCGCCGGCCTCATCAGCAGCCAGAAGATCGGCCAGTGGCATTTTTTCAAACGTAACGAGGACACCATCAAGGCGTTCCTCGCGCAGATGAGCCAAGAGCTCTGACAAGGACCACGACATGACCACCCTTTTCGATCCGATCACCCTCGGCGACCTGCAATTGCCCAACCGCATCATCATGGCCCCTCTCACCCGCTGCCGCGCCGACGAAGGCCGCGTGCCCAATGCACTGATGGCCGAGTACTACGTGCAGCGTGCTAGCGCCGGGCTGATCCTGAGCGAGGCGACTTCAGTGACGCCCATGGGCGTCGGCTACCCCGACACCCCCGGCATCTGGTCCGACGACCAGGTACGCGGCTGGAACAACGTGACCAAGGCAGTGCACGCCGCAGGCGGTCGCATGTTCCTGCAGTTGTGGCACGTTGGCCGTATCTCGCACCCCAGCTACCTCAATGGTGAATTGCCGGTAGCACCGAGCGCGATCAAGCCCAAGGGCCACGTGAGCCTGGTGCGGCCCCTTGCCGACTACCCTACCCCGCGTGCCCTGGAGACCGAAGAGATTGCCGACATCGTCGAGGCTTACCGGGTAGGTGCGGAAAATGCCAAGGCCGCCGGTTTCGACGGCGTCGAGATTCACGGCGCCAACGGCTACCTGCTTGACCAGTTCTTGCAGAGCAGCACCAACCAGCGCACCGACCGTTATGGTGGCTCGCTGGAAAACCGTGCGCGTCTGCTGCTGGAAGTGACCGATGCGGCAATCGAAGTATGGGGCCCTGGCCGCGTCGGCGTTCACCTGGCGCCACGTGCCGACTCCCATGACATGGGCGACGACAATCGTGCCGAAACGTTCACCTATGTCGCCCGTGAACTGGGCAAGCGCGGCATTGCGTTCATCTGCTCGCGCGAGAAGGAAGCCGATGACAGCATCGGCCCGCTGATCAAGGAAGCGTTCGCAGGCCCTTACATCGTCAACGAACGTTTCGACAAGACCAGCGCGAACGCGGCACTGGCCAGTGGCAGGGCGGATGCAGTGGCCTTTGGTGTGCCATTCATCGCCAACCCTGACTTGCCTGCACGCCTGGCTGCGGATGCGCCGCTGAACCAGGCGCACCCTGAAACCTTCTACGCCAAGGGGCCGGTCGGCTACATCGACTATCCGCGGATGTAATCGCAGCCCTGGTCGCCGGCAACCCGGCGATCAGGGGTGCAACGGTTCTCAGGGCCGCGCGTTGATCTGCTGTTGCAGGTTCTGGATCTGACTTTGCAGGGTATTGATGCTACGAGTGGTCTGCCCACGAAACGCATCGAACTCCTGGACCGAAGCCCCACCAGAGGCCGCTGCCGGTCGGTTGTCCGCCTGGCTCTTCAATACCAGCACATCTTGCTCCAGGCTCTCGATCGCGGCGTTGGGGTTGCCCTGCTTTTTCAGCGCTGCCACTTCTTCGCTCAGGTTCTTCAGCTGGCCATCGAGCTTGCCACCGTCCACCTGCCCCGACTTCAGTGCCGCCAGTTCAGCGTTCACTGCCTTCAACTGCGCCTGCAGCTGGCTTTGCAGCTCGGTGACCGCCTTCTGCTGTTCGCGGGTGTCAGCCAGCACTTGCTCCAGACGCTTGCCCAAGTCTCCCGCCTGCCCGGCCACACCCTGTTGCTGCTTGCCCTGCTCGGCCAGACTGGCCTGCAACTGACGAATCTGCAGCTTCAAAGCCTCGCTCCCGGTGTTGGCAGTGGACTCCGTGGCCGCCACTTTGCCGCTGATCGCCTGCAGTCGCCCAGCAGCTTCCTCGCTGATGCGGGCGAAGCTTTCCTGGGTAGCTACCAGTTGCTGCTCCATCAGCGTGATCTGCTGGAAGCTCCACCAACCGAGGCCTGCCAGCGCGATGACCGAAGCCCCGAGCAAGGCCCACAGCGGGCCGGTGCTGGCCGGGCGAGCAGCCTTGTGCCGGCTGCGCGCCACGTGCGCGGGCAGCAGTTCGTCATCATCAGGGGTGCCGGCCCGCAGGGTCGGCCCGTCATCGAAGTCGTCGTGGGAATCGTTACGCATGGGTGCATTCAACCGCAGTAGTAGCAAAGAGGCATGATTATAAACCGCTCGCGCGGCGCACTGATGACCATCATCGGCACGCCAGGTTCACTGGCCAGCCGGCAAGTGCTTCCACCACGCACAGAATTCATCCAGCGCCGTCCACAGGCTCACCTTGGGCTGGTAGTCCAAGTAGTGCCGCGCGCGGCTGATATCCAGGGTGAAATCGCGGCTCATCACCTGCATCCCCAGGCGTGACAACGTTGGCTGCGGTCGACCGGGCCAGAGCAGGCAGGCCGCCTCGTTGATGGCCGCGAGACTGTAGGCCAGCCCATAGGAGCGGTAGCGGGTGACTTGCGGCAACTGCATCTGGCGCATCACATAGTTGACCACGTCCCACAACGGCAGCGGGTGCCCGTTACTGATGTTGTAGGCCTGGCCAAGGGCACGGTCTTCGGCGAACAGGGCACTGAGCAGCGCCTCGTTGAGGTTGTGCACACTGGTGAAGTCGACCTTGTTCAGGCCATTGCCAATGATGGCTACCCGGCCCTTGCGCTGCATGTTCATCAAGCGCGGGAAAATGCTGGCATCCCCTGCGCCCGTGACGAACCGTGGGCGCAGGGCCAACACTTCCAGGCCGAACTCCTGGGCGCCGAAGACCTTCTGTTCGGCCAGGTACTTGGTCTGCGCGTAGTGGTCGTGGAAACGCCGGGGTATCTGGTCTTCACGAACGTCCAGACGCGAGCGGCCATTGAAGTAGATCGACGGCGACGACAAGTGCACCAGGCGCCGCACATGCTCTTTCAGGCAGCCCTCTACGACGTTCTCGGTGACCACCACATTGCCTTGGTGGAAATCCTGGTAACGCCCCCAGTTGCCCACAGCTCCGGCGCAGTGCACCACCGCCTCGACCCCTTGGCACAGACGACGCGCCAGCTCGGCATCGCCCAGGTCGCCCGGGATGAACTGCGCACCGCGCTTGACCAGATGCTCGACACCTTCGGCACGCCGACCGCTGACCCGCACGTCCAGGCCTTGCTCCAGGGCGAAACGCGCAAAGCGTCCGCCGATGAAGCCACTCGCGCCGGTGACCAGAATTCGCATGTAAGACCCCGTCTTGCCAGATTTCAGATGCAACTGACGCCAGCCGCGACTACAAGGGCACCAGCCATTGCCGTGCGCTGTGCCGCAAGTGATCGGTCAGTTGCGCGAGCAGGTGCCCGCCATTGCGCCAATGATGCCAGTACAACGGGACATCGATAGGAGTATCTACGCAGATTTCCACCAACTGACCGTTGGCCAGTTGCTCGCGGGCCTGCAATTCGGGAACCAGTCCCCAGCCCAGGCCGGCTTCGGTCATGCGCAGAAAACCCTCAGACGATGGGCAAAGGTGGTGCAGGAAGCCGTCCTGTATGCCGAGTGATGCCAGGTAGCGGTGCTGGAGGAAATCGTCCGGCCCGTAGACGATGGCCGGGGAGCGCGCCAGCCGCTTGGCATCGAAACCCTTGGGGAAATAACGCGCCATGAATGCCGGACTGGCCAGCGCCCGGTAGCGCATCGCCCCCAGCGCCAGGCTGCGCGCACCGGCCACCGGCCGTTCGCTGCCGCACAGGCAGGCCGCCACTTCACCGGCGCGCATGCGTTTGAGGCCAACCTCCTGGTCTTCCACCACCAGGTCGGTCAGCACTTGTTGCTCGGCACAGAACGCCCCCACCGCGCGCGCCCACCAGGTCGCCAGGCTGTCGGCGTTAAGCGCGATGCGCAAGCGCTCGGGCAAGCCCTCCTCGTCCAGCGCCGGTACCTGGCGCTGCAAGTCGCGCTCAAGTAGACGCACCTGCTGCACATGGTTGAGCAACTGCCGACCGACCTCGGTCGGACTCGGTGGTGCAGCCCGCACCAGCACCGGTTGGCCGACTCGCGCCTCAAGCAACTTGATGCGTTGCGATATCGCCGATTGCGACAACCCCAGCGCCTGTGCCGCCCGTTCGAAGCCGCCTTGCTCGATCACGGCGGCGAGCGCAGAGAGCAATTTGTAGTCGAACATCAATTTCCCTAATGACGGATCAGCGTTATTTGTTTTTCTTATACAGCGCTGTTCCCCACAATGGCCAGCAACTTCTTTCAGTCATCAGCACCCACGGCTTCGTGGGTGTCAGTGGAGTGTTCCCGCCATGTGGCAAAGCTATTTGAACGGTATGTTGGTGGCCTTCGGCCTGATCATGGCCATCGGCGCGCAGAATGCGTTCGTCCTGGCCCAGAGCCTGCGCCGGGAGCATCACCTGCCGGTGGCGGCGCTGTGCATCGTGTGCGATGCGATCCTGGTCGCCGCCGGTGTGTTCGGCCTGGCCACGGTGCTGGCGCACAATCCGACGCTGCTGGCGATTGCCCGCTGGGGTGGCGCGCTGTTCCTGCTCTGGTATGGCGCCAAGGCGCTGCGCAGCGCCTGCTCGAAGCAGAGCCTGCAACATCAGGAAGGCCAGGGTATGCGCTCGCGCCGAGCGGTGTTGCTCAGTGCCTTGGCGGTAACGCTGCTCAACCCACACGTGTACCTTGACACCGTACTGCTGATCGGTTCGCTCGGTGCCCAGCAAACTGTGCCAGGCGCCTACGTGGCCGGTGCGGCCAGTGCTTCACTGGTGTGGTTCTCGACCCTGGCCCTGGGCGCGGCCTGGCTGGCCCCCTGGCTGGCACGCCCAACAACCTGGCGCCTGCTAGACCTGATGGTAGCGGTGATGATGTTCGCGGTGGCGGCGCAGTTGATCTTCAACTGAGCCCAGCGCCTGCAGGACCTGGCGTGCCAGTGATGAGGCCGGTGCTGGCAACCGCTCTGGAACCTCTATTCCCTATCTTTGTCGCGTGGTTATGCGCGGGGGCTGGTGCTATGATCCTGCCCTCGCGTCGCAAAGAGTACATACTCGCTGACGCCTACCGGGCCGCCCGTGATCGGCCTTGCGCAAACCGCGAACTAGACCTGAATCAGGAGATCCACCATGGCTTTTGAATTGCCGCCGCTGCCGTACGCCCATGATGCCCTGCAGCCGCACATCTCCAAGGAAACCCTGGAGTATCACCACGACAAGCACCACAACACCTATGTCGTGAACCTGAACAACCTGGTCCCAGGCACCGAATTTGAAGGCAAGACCCTGGAAGAGATCGTCAAGAGCTCTTCGGGCGGCATCTTCAACAACGCCGCTCAAGTCTGGAACCACACCTTCTACTGGAACTGCCTGTCGCCAAACGGCGGTGGCCAACCGACCGGCGCCCTGGCTGACGCCATCAACGCCGCCTTCGGTTCCTTCGACAAGTTCAAGGAAGAGTTCACCAAGACTTCCGTCGGCACCTTCGGTTCCGGTTGGGGCTGGCTGGTGAAGAAGGCCGACGGCTCCCTGGCCCTGGCCAGCACCATCGGCGCTGGCTGCCCGCTGACCAGCGGCGACACCCCGCTGCTGACCTGCGACGTCTGGGAGCACGCCTACTACATCGACTACCGCAACCTGCGTCCGAAGTACGTCGAGGCGTTCTGGAACCTGGTCAACTGGGCCTTCGTTGCCGAGCAGTTCGAAGGCAAGACCTTCAAGGCCTGATTCAGGCTTGTCCGAAAAACCCGGCCCAGCGCCGGGTTTTTTATTGGGCTCAGCGTTGACTTCGATGCATGCCGTGAGTGGTGCGGGGCATGTCAGATCGAGCACCACCCGCGCGGTGCATCGCGAGCAAGGCTCGCTCCTACGGTTGTTTCACGCCAATCAAGGTAGGAGCGAGCCTTGCTCGCGATGCTTTTTTGTTCGCCGATATGGGGCCGGTGCAGGATCGAGCGCCGCTTACGCGACGCATCGCGCGGGCGGCGCTCGATCTCATAACCGCTCGCATTTTCCCTCATGTCCGAATACATGCCTCCCCCTCTTGCTCCCCTCGCATAGCGCGCTAACATCAAACGTCTGGAATGTTGATGCAGCGCACTCAAGTCGCATGGCAGCGCAACCGATACACTGCTCAGGACGGAACCCGCAATGAGCCGCCGCGACTCGCGAACTGCCCGTGGCAACCGGCCGATAGTGTATTGCCAACGTTGATGGCAAAATGATGCCATGCGCATGGATTAAGGAAACCCCATTGAAGCTGGAATTGCGGAACAGCTTGTCGGTCAAGTTGCTCAGGGTCGTGCTGCTGTCGGCGTTGGCGGTCGGCGTGGTTCTCAGCTGCGCGCAGATCGTCTACGACACCTACAAGACCCGCCAGGCCGTGAACAGCGATGCCCAGCGGATCCTCGACATGTTCCGCGATCCATCGACCCAGGCGGTGTACAGCCTCGACCGGGAAATGGGCATGCAGGTCATGGAGGGGTTGTTCCAGGACGAGTCGGTGCGCATGGCCTCGATCGGCCACCCCAACGAAACCATGCTGGCCGAAAAATCCCGCCCACTGCGCGACATGTCGATGCGCTGGCTGACCGACCTGATCCTCGGCCAGGAACGCACCTACACCACCCAACTGGTTGGCCGCGGCCCCTACAGCGAGTACTACGGCGACCTGAGCATCACCCTCGACACCGCCGCCTATGGCGAAGACTTCCTGATCAATGCGGTGATCATCTTCATTTCCGGCGTACTGCGCGCCCTGGCCATGGGCCTGGTACTGTACCTGGTCTACCACTGGCTGCTCACCAAGCCATTGTCGAAGATCATCGACCACCTGACCCAGATCAACCCCGACCGCCCCAGCCAGCACCAGATACCGCTGCTCAAGGGCCACGAAAAGAACGAACTGGGCATCTGGGTCAACACTGCCAACCAGCTGCTGGCCTCCATCGAGCGCAATACCCACCTGCGCCATGAAGCCGAGAACAGCCTGCAGCGCATGGCCCAGTACGACTTCCTCACCGGCCTGCCCAACCGCCAGCAACTACAGGAACAGCTGGACAAGATCCTCGTCGACGGCGGCCGCCTGCAGCACCGCGTAGCGGTACTGTGCGTGGGACTGGATGACTTCAAGGGCATCAACGAGCAATTCAGCTACCAGGCGGGCGACCAACTGCTGCTGGCCCTGGCCGACCGTCTGCGCGCCCATAGCGGCCGTCTCGGTGCCCTGGCGCGCTTGGGCGGCGACCAGTTCGCCCTGGTCCAGGCCAATATCGAGCAGCCCTATGAGGCGGCCGAGCTGGCGCAGAGCATCCTCGACGACCTGGAAGTGCCGTTCGCCCTCGACCATCAGGAAATCCGCCTGCGCGCCACCATTGGCATCACTCTGTTCCCTGAGGATGGCGACAGCACCGAAAAACTGCTGCAAAAAGCCGAACAGACCATGACCCTGGCCAAGGCACGCTCGCGCAACCGTTACCAGTTCTACATCGCCAGCGTCGACAGCGAGATGCGCCGACGCCGCGAACTGGAAAAAGACCTGCGCGAAGCCCTGTCGCGTAACCAGCTGTACCTGGTGTACCAGCCGCAGATCAGCTACCGCGACAACCGGGTGGTGGGTGTGGAAGCGCTGCTGCGCTGGCATCACCCCGAGCTGGGCATGGTCCCACCGGACCAGTTCATCCCCTTGGCCGAGCAGAACGGCAACATCATCGCCATCGGCGAATGGGTGCTCGACCAGGCCTGTCGCCAATTACGCGAATGGCACGACATGGGCTTCAGCGATCTGCGCATGGCGGTGAACCTGTCCACCGTGCAACTGCACCACAATGAACTGCCACGGGTGGTCAACAACCTGCTGCAGGCCTACCGCCTGCCGCCGCGCAGCCTGGAGCTGGAAGTCACCGAGACCGGCCTGATGGAAGACATCAGCACCGCTGCCCAGCACCTGCTGAGCCTGCGTCGTTCCGGCGCGATGATCGCCATCGACGATTTCGGCACCGGCTACTCCTCGCTCAGCTATCTGAAGTCGCTACCGCTGGACAAGATCAAGATCGACAAGAGCTTCGTCCAGGACCTGCTGGACGATGACGACGATGCCACCATCGTTCGCGCCATCATCCAGTTGGGCAAGAGCCTGGGCATGCAGGTGATTGCCGAAGGCGTGGAAACCGCCGAGCAGGAAAGCTACATCATTGCCCAGGGCTGCCATGAGGGCCAGGGCTACCACTACAGCAAACCGCTGTCCGCGCGTGAACTGGTGAGTTTCCTCAAGCAGGCGCAGCGCAACCACGTATCCGCGCTGTAACACCGCTCCCCTCTGGTTACAGGCCGTGACCTGCATTTACATGAATTGCATGCTGGCCTCTTTACAGCAAATGCAAATCTTTCGCATGATGTTACGCTTTCGCGTGCCACGGCACACGGCCTAACCCATGGTCCAACTCCACGACGCAGGAAACCAACAATGATTCGAATGCCTCTGGCCTCCGCCAGTCTGCTGGCCATCGCCATCGCTCTCGCCGGTTGCGGTGAAGGCAAGGATGACAAGGCTGCCGCTCCGCAAGCTCAGGCACCTGCTGCCGCCAGCACCGCTGCAGCAGCGCCGGGGGCTGTCGACGAAGCGGCCGGCAAGGCCGTGGTCAAGCATTACACCGAGATGGTCTACGCCGTGTACAGCGACTCGTTGAGCACCGCCAAGGCCCTGCAGACCGCCGTCGAGGCATTCCTGGCCAAGCCCAACGACGAAACCCTCAAAGCCGCCAAGGCTGCCTGGGCCGCCGCGCGCGTTCCGTACCTGCAGAGCGAAGCCTTCCGCTTCGGCAACACCATCATCGACGACTGGGAAGGCCAGGTTAACGCCTGGCCCCTGGACGAAGGCCTGATCGACTATGTCGACAAGAGCTACGAACACGCCCTGGGCAACCCGGCCGCCAGCGCCAACATCATCGCCAACACCCAGATCCAGGTGGGCGAAGAGAAGGTCGACGTCAAGGACATCACCCCAGAGAAACTGGCCAGCCTGAATGAGCTGGGCGGCTCCGAAGCCAACGTCGCCACTGGCTACCACGCCATCGAATTCCTGCTCTGGGGCCAGGACCTCAACGGCACCGGCCCAGGCGCTGGCAACCGTCCAGCCTCCGACTACCTGGAAGGCAAAGGCGCCACTGGCGGCCATAACGAGCGTCGCCGCGCCTACCTGAAGGCCGTCACCGAACTGCTGGTCAAAGACCTCGAAGAGATGGTCGGCAACTGGGCGCCGAACGTCGCCGACAACTACCGCGCCAAGCTGGAAGCCGAGCCTGTCAACGACGGTCTGCGCAAGATGCTGTTCGGCATGGGCAGCCTGTCGCTGGGTGAACTGGCGGGCGAGCGCATGAAGGTTTCCCTGGAAGCCAACTCCCCTGAAGACGAGCAGGACTGCTTCAGCGACAACACCCACTACTCGCACTTCTATGACGCCAAGGGCATCCGCAACGTCTACCTGGGCGAGTACACCCGTCCCGACGGCACCAAGCTGACCGGCCCAAGCCTGTCGGAACTGGTGGCCAAGGTCGATCCGGCTGCCGACGCCACCCTCAAGGCCGATCTGGAGGCCACCGAGGCGAAGATTCAGGTCATCGTCGACCACGCCCTCAAAGGCGAGCACTACGACCAACTGATCGCCGCCGACAATGCTGCCGGCAACCAGATCGTGCGCGACGCCATCGCCTCGCTGGTCAAGCAGACCGGTGCGATCGAACAGGCCGCTGGCAAGCTGGGTATTGCCAACCTGAACCCGGATACCGCTGATCACGAGTTCTGATTCAGCAGTGGCAATGTGGGAAGAGGCGGCCTTTGGGTCGCCTTTTTCGTTCACACCCATTTCATCTGGCAATTGCAAATTGCTCTTATTCAAACTTCCCTGGTTTGCTAAGCTTGCACGCCGGTTTTTCGCTCACGCCCAGGATTCTCGATGTCCTTGTCGCTGTCCCGACTTTCCCCTCTGCTGCTGGCCTTCGCGCTCACCGCCTGTGACGACGCCCCGCGCTTTACCCAGGCCGAGCCCGGCGAAGCGCTGTCCGCGGGTCAAGCGACCGTGCAGCGTAGCGACCGCAACGCCTTTTCGATGCCGTCGGCAAACCTGTCGCCCGAGCGGCGCCTGGACTTCAGCGTCGGCAACAGTTTCTTCCGCAACCCCTGGGTGATCGCTCCCTCCACCACCACCGCACGTGATGGTTTGGGCCCGCTGTTCAACACCAATGCCTGCCAGAACTGCCATGTCCGTGACGGACGCGGCCACCCGCCCGGCCCGGATGACAGCAATGCGGTGTCGATGCTCGTGCGCCTGTCGATTCCCGACCAACCCTACCTGGCCAAGGAAATCGAACGCCTGGGCGTGGTGCCCGAGCCAGTCTATGGCACCCAGTTGCAGGACATGGCCATCCCCGGCGTGGCACCAGAAGGCAAGGTGCGCGTGAGCTACGACCGCCAGACCGTGACCTTCGAGGACGGCCACCAGGTCGAACTGCGCAAGCCGACCTTGCAGATCACCCAGCTTGGTTATGGGCCGATGCACCCCGATACACGCTTCTCCGCCCGTGTAGCGCCGCCCATGATCGGCCTCGGCCTGCTCGAAGCCATCCCCGAAGCCGACATCCTGGCCAATGAAGACCCCGATGACCGCAACCGCGACGGCATCCGTGGCCGCGCCAACCGGGTCTGGGACGACGCACAGGGCAAACCGGTGCTTGGCCGTTTCGGCTGGAAAGCCGGCCAGCCCAACGTCAACCAGCAAAATGTGCACGCCTTTGCTGGCGACATGGGCCTGACCAGCACCTTGCAACCGAAGGACGACTGTACCTCGGCGCAAACCGCCTGCTTGTCTGCGCCCAATGGCGACGGCGCCAATGGCGAAAAGGAAGTCAGCGACAACATTCTGCGACTGGTCACGTTCTATACCCGCAACCTCGGCGTGCCAGCCCGACGCAACGTGGATGCGCCGCAGGTACTGGCCGGCAAGAACCTGTTCTTCCAAGCCGGTTGCCAAGGCTGCCACACCCCTCAGTTCACCACAGCCACCAATGCTGCCGAGCCGGAACTGTCGGGCCAGGTCATCCGCCCCTACAGCGACCTGCTGTTACACGACATGGGCCCCGGCCTTGCCGACGAGCGCACCGAGTTCGCCGCTAACGGCCAGGATTGGCGCACGCCGCCGCTCTGGGGCATCGGCCTGACCGAAACGGTCAGCGGCCACACCCAGTTCCTGCACGATGGTCGTGCCCGAAACCTGCTCGAGGCCGTGCTCTGGCACGGTGGCGAAGCCGAGGCGGCACGCAACCAAGTGCTCACCTTCAATGCCGAACAGCGCGCTGCGCTGTTGGCTTTCCTGAATTCACTTTAACGCGTAAGGACCCGGCATGTTCCGACCCAAACTGTTGTTCACCAGCCTCGCCGCACTCGCCCTGGGCGCCTGCTCGCCGCAGGATCCGCAGGCAATCACCTCCGCCGCGATCGCCAAGCAAGTGATCCTGCCCACCTACAGCCGCTGGGTCGAAGCCGACCGCCAGCTGGCTGCCAGCGCCCTGGCCTATTGCGAAGGCAAGCAGTCCCTGGAGGCCGCCCGCGCCGACTTCCTCAATGCGCAGAAGGCATGGGCCGAACTGCAGCCGCTGCTCGTCGGCCCGCTGGCCGAGGGCAACCGGGCCTGGCAAGTGCAGTTCTGGCCAGACAAGAAGAACCTGGTCGGTCGCCAGGTCGAGCAATTGCTCAGTGGCGACAAGCCGGTCGACGCCGAAGCCCTGAGCAAGGCCAGCGTCGTGGTCCGTGGCCTGTCGGCTTACGAATACATTCTGTTCGACAGCAAGCCGGACATCGCCACGGCCGAGCAGAAAGCCCGCTACTGCCCACTGCTGGTGGCCATCGGCGAACACCAGAAGGTGTTGGCCGAGGAGATCCTCAAGACCTGGAACAGCACCGACGGCATGCTGTCGCAGATGACCAAGTTCCCCAACCAGCGCTATGCCGACTCCCACGAGGCCATCGCCGACCTGCTGCGCGCCCAGGTCACCGCCCTGGACACTCTGAAGAAAAAGCTCGGCGCACCGATGGGCCGTCAGAGCAAGGGTATCGCCCAGCCGTTGCAAGCCGAAGCCTGGCGTAGCCACTCCTCGCTCAAGAGCCTGGAAGCCAGCCTGAAAGCTGCCCAAGCGGTCTGGGTCGGGGTCGACAACCAGGGCCTGCGCGGTCTGCTGGGCAGCGATCAGAAAGCGCTGGTGGAAAAGATCGACGACGCCTACGCGACGTCGCTCAAATTGCTGGCCGACAATCACAAGACACTGGGTGAACTGCTTGCCGACGAAGCTGGCCAACAGACCCTCAACCAGATCTACGACAGCCTCAACGTCGTCCACCGCCTGCACGAAGGCGAGCTGGCCAAGGCGTTGAACATCCAGCTTGGCTTCAATGCCAACGACGGTGACTGATCATGCTGCGACGCCAGGCACTCAAACTCGGTAGCGTATTGCTCAGCGCCCTTACCCTGGGCGGTTGGAGCCTGCTGCGCAACAAAGGCAGCGAGCCCCTGCTGCTCTCGGCGCGTGACGATGGCGACGGCAAGCACTATGCCGTCGGGTTTCGCCTGGATGGCACCCTGGTGTTCAGCACCCAGGTCGCCCAGCGTTGCCATGCCATCATCAACCACCCCGAGTTGCCGATAGCGCTTTTCGTCGCCCGGCGTCCTGGTACCGAAAGCTACCTGGTCGACCTGCGCGACGGGCGCCTGTTGCAGACCGTCACCTCACAGCCGAACCGTCACTTCTATGGCCATGCAGTCATTCACAAGGATGGCCAATGGTTGTACGCGACGGAAAACGACACCACCGACCCAGGTCGGGGCGTGCTGGGTATCTATCGCTTCGAGGGCGAGCGCCTGGTGCATACCGGCGAGATCCCGACCCATGGCATCGGCCCGCATGAGGTGGCCTGGCTGCCAGATGGCGAAACCCTGGTCGTGGCCAACGGCGGCATCCGCACCGAAGCCGAGAGCCGGGTCGAGATGAACCTTGATGCCATGGAGCCCAGCCTGGTGCTGATGCAGCGTGACGGCACCCTGCTGAGCAAGGAAACCCTCGCCCAACAGATGAACAGCGTGCGCCACCTGGCGGTGGGCAGCGACGGTACCATTGCCGCCTGCCAACAGTTCATGGGCGATGCCACCGAGACCGCCGAGCTGCTGGCGATCAAGCGTCCGGGCGAGCCGTTCAAGGCCTTCCCGGTGCCGGAACGCCAACTCCAGTCAATGGCCCAATACACCGCCAGCGTGGCCATCCATAGCGACCTGCGCCTGGTGGCGTTGACCGCGCCTCGGGCCAACCGGCTGTTCATCTGGGACCTGGACAGCGGCGCGGTCAAGCTCGATGCGCCGATGCCCGATTGCGCCGGTGTGGGTGCGGTGCAGGACGGTTTCGTCGTGACCTCCGGACAGGGCCGTTGCAGGTTCTATGATTGCCGCAAAGCGGAACTGATCGGGCAGCCGATGAACCTGCCTTCGGGCTTCTGGGACAACCATCTGCACCTGGCTTGATACCTGTGCTGCCCCCATCGCCACGGTTGGTCGCCAAGACCCACCGTGGCGATGGGGGCGGCACAGCCACGACACTCCCCTTCCCCGCCCGTCGAAAACAGTCAATACTTCCCCCATCGCACGTGGGCAGGATCGCCCGTTGTCGTGTCAAAGCGAATAACAACCACCTATCCAAGGAAGTGGACCTATGCTGCGCCGCCGCATGCTTATCATGTTGGCCGTCGTTGTGCTGATCGTGCTGGCCTTGGGGGGCATCAAGGCGTACTCGATCTATCAACAGATCCAGGTGTTCTCTGCGCCCAGGCCACCGATCACCGTGGCTGCCACCCTGGCGGAAGAGCGCCAGTGGCAGACACGCCTGCCTGCTGTGGGCAGCCTCAAGGCATGGCAGGGAGTCGAGCTGAGCCTGGAGCAGTCCGGTACGGTCAAGGCCTTGCACTTCGACTCCGGCCAGCAGGTCAAGGCAGGGCAACTCCTGCTGCAACTGGACAGCGACCAGGAAGCCGCTCTGCTGGGCACGGCTCAGGCTGACCTGGCCCTGGCCAAGGTTGATTACGGACGCGGCAGCCAGCTGGTGGGCGACTCAGCCATCTCTCGGGGCGAGTTCGACCGCCTGACGGCCCAGTACCGGCGCAACCAGGCAGTGGTCGACCAACTCAAGGCCTCCCTGGCGAAAAAGAGCATCAACGCCCCCTTCAGTGGCACCATCGGCATTCGCCAGGTCGATGTCGGTGACTACCTGGCCAGCGGCACGGTGATCGCTACCCTGCAAGACCTGAGCAGCCTCTACGTCGACTTCAACGTGCCCGAGCAAGCTTTACCGCAACTGAGCCTGGGCCAGCAGGTGCTGGTACAGGTGGCGGCGTACCCAGGCCAGACCTTCCCCGCCAGCCTAAGCGCGATCAACCCCAAAGTCGATGAGGACACCCGCAACCTGCTGGTGCGCGCCACCATGGCCAACCCGGACGGCAAGCTGCTACCGGGCATGTTCGCCAACCTGCTGGTGTTGTTGCTCAACCCACAACTCCAGGTAGTGGTGCCTGAAAGCGCCATCACCTACACCCTCTACGGCAACTCGGTGTATGTAGCCACCCCGAAGAAGGACAAGGACGGCAAGATCGAGCACGATGCACAAGGCCACCCGCAACTGACTGCCGAGCAACGCACCGTGCAAACCGGCGAGCGTCGCGACGGCGTGGTGGTGGTCAGCAAAGGCCTTGCGGCCGGGGAGCAGGTGGTCACCGCCGGGCAGCTCAAGCTCACGCCTGGTGCGGCCATCCGCATCGGCCAGGACACCGCGCTGCGTCCCGCCCAAAGCGCCCCGCCCGCGGACTGAACAGGAGTCAGGCATGGCATTCACCGACCCGTTCATCCGCCGCCCGGTACTGGCCTGCGTGGTCAGCCTGCTAATTCTGCTGTTGGGTTTCCAGGCCTGGAGCAAACTGCAGATCCGCCAGTATCCTCAAATGGAGAATGCCCTGATCACGGTGACCACCGCCTACCCCGGGGCCAACGCCGAAACCATCCAGGGCTACATCACCCAGCCCCTGCAGCAGAGCCTCGCCAGTGCTGAGGGCATCGATTACATGACCTCGGTCAGCCGGCAGAATTTTTCGGTCATCTCCATCTACGCGCGCATTGGTGCCGACAGCGACCGCTTGTTCACCGAGTTGCTGGCCAAAGCCAACGAAGTGCGCAACAAACTGCCACAAGACGCCGAAGACCCGGTGCTGAGCAAGGAAGCCGCCGATGCTTCCGCGCTGATGTACATCAGCTTCTACAGCAAGGAGATGAGCAACCCGCAGATCACCGACTACCTGTCACGGGTCATCCAGCCCAAGCTCGCCACCCTGCCAGGCATGGCCGAAGCGGAGATCCTCGGTAACCAGGTGTTTGCCATGCGAATCTGGCTCGACCCTGTGAAGCTTGCCGGTTTCGGCCTGTCGGCCACTGACGTGACCGACGCCGTGCGCCTCTACAACTTCCTCTCCGCTGCCGGCGAAGTGAAGGGCGAATACGTGGTCACCAGCATCAACGCCAGCACCGAGTTGAAGTCGGCCGAGGCGTTCGCCGCCCTGCCGGTGAAGACCAACGGCGACAGCCGGGTGCTGCTGGGGGATGTGGCGCGGGTCGAGATGGGTGCGGAAAACTACGATACGGTCAGCTCGTTCGACGGCACCCCGTCGGTGTACATCGGTATCAAGGCCACCCCCGCTGCCAACCCGTTGGACGTGATCAAGGAAGTGCGTCGCATCATGCCCGAGCTGGAGAGCCAGTTACCTTCGGCGTTGAAAGTGTCGATTGCCTACGACGCAACGCTGTTCATCCAGGCCTCGATCGACGAAGTGATCAAGACCCTTGGCGAGGCAGTGCTGATCGTCATCGTGGTGGTGTTCCTGTTCCTCGGTGCCTTGCGCTCGGTGCTGATCCCCGTGGTGACCATCCCACTGTCGATGATCGGCGTACTGTTCTTCATGCAGATGATGGGCTACTCGCTCAACCTGCTGACCCTGCTGGCGATGGTGCTGGCCATCGGGCTGGTGGTGGACGATGCCATCGTCGTGGTGGAAAACATCCACCGACACATCGAGGAAGGCAAGTCACCGTTCAATGCGGCGATAGAAGGCGCACGCGAGATCGCCCTGCCGGTGGTGTCGATGACCATCACCCTGGCTGCCGTCTATGCCCCCATCGGCTTTCTGACCGGGCTGACCGGGGCACTGTTCAAGGAGTTCGCCCTGACCCTGGCCGGTGCGGTGATCATCTCGGGCATCGTCGCCCTGACCCTGTCACCGATGATGTGCGCGCTGCTGCTGCGCGCCGATGCAAACCCCAGCGGCCTGGCCCACCGGCTGGACGTCCTGTTCGAGCGTCTGAAAGTCCGCTACCAGCGAATGTTGCATGCCACCCTCGACAGTCGGCCCGTGGTACTGGTGTTCGCGGTGATCATCCTGTGCCTGATTCCGGTGCTGCTCAAATTCACCCAGAGCGAACTGGCCCCCAACGAGGACCAGGGGGTGATATTCATGATGAGCAGCTCGCCGCAACCGGCCAACCTCGACTACCTCAATGCGTACACCGATAGTTTCACGCCAATCTTCAAGACCTTCCCCGAGTATTACTCGTCATTCCAGATCAATGGCTTCAACGGCGTGCAGACCGGCATCGGCGGCTTCCTGCTCAAACCCTGGAACGAACGCGAGCGCACCCAGATGGAGTTGCTGCCGCTGGTACAAGCCAAGCTCGAAGAGATTGGTGGCTTGCAGATCTTCGGCTTCAACCTGCCGTCGCTGCCCGGCACCGGCGAAGGCTTGCCGTTCCAGTTCGTGATCAACACAGCCGGTGACTACCCTGCCCTGCTGGAGGTTGCCGAACGGGTCAAGACTCGCGCTCAGGCCTCGGGAAAATTCGCCTTCCTCGATATCGACCTGGCCTTCGACAAGCCTGAAGTGCTGGTCGACATCGACCGGGCGAAGGCGGCTCAAATGGGTGTTTCCATGGAGACCCTCGGCGGTACCCTGGCGACCCTGCTGGGTGAGGCGGAAATCAATCGATTCACCCTCGAAGGCCGCAGCTACAAGGTGATCGCCCAGGTCGAGCGGCCCTACCGCGACAACCTTGGCTGGTTGAACAGTTACTACGTAAAGAACGAACAGGGCCAGATGCTGCCGCTGTCGACCTTGATCACCCTGAGCGACCGCGCCCGCCCACGCCAGCTCAACCAGTTCCAGCAGTTGAACTCGGCGATCATTCAGGGCGTCCCGATGGTCAGCATGGGGGAAGCGCTCAAGACGATGCAGGATATCGCCCGTGAAGAAGCACCGGACGGTTTCGCCTTCGACTACGCCGGGCAGGCCAGGCAGTTCGTCCAGGAAGGCAGCGCACTATGGGTTACCTTTGGCTTGGCGCTGGCAATCATCTTCCTGGTGTTGGCTGCACAGTTCGAGAGTTTCCGCGACCCGCTGGTGATCCTGGTAACGGTACCGTTATCGATCTGCGGGGCGTTGCTGCCGCTATTCCTGGGTATTTCGAGCATGAACATCTACACCCAGGTCGGGCTGGTGACCTTGATCGGGCTGATCAGCAAACACGGCATCCTGATCGTCGAATTCGCCAACCAGTTGCGTGAGGAACGCGGCTTGAGCGTGCGTGAGGCCATCGAGGAAGCGGCGGCCATTCGACTGCGGCCGGTGCTGATGACCACGGCGGCGATGGTGTTCGGCATGGTGCCGCTGATTCTGGCGACCGGAGCCGGGGCGGTAAGCCGTTTTGACATCGGTACGGTGATTGCCACCGGGATGTCGATTGGCACGCTGTTTACCTTGTTTGTGTTGCCTTGTATCTACACCTTGTTGGCGCACAAGGCGAAGGCCAACGAGCCCGCATTAACCTGATCCGGCCTCTTCGCAGGCTCGCCCGCGAAGAGGCCGAAAAGCCAGATACAAAATCCCCAATAGAAAAGCGCTGCTCCGCAACACAATCTAAAAATTACCGCTCCCAGGCTCTCACATCATCCATTCACGCCTGATCTTGCTGGTTATCAGTGAAAGACAGAGCAATTCCTGCATCTAATTCGCATGATAACAGTCAGCATGGAGATGCTAGGGCACCCGCATTCTAGACGCCTTACAGAGAAACAAATCCGCTCTTTAAAGTGGCCATGGTAAAAATTCCTACAACCACATCAGAATTTTCGCCACCCTCTTCGACTTGTACATCTTGAACTTACCGCTATTATCAAAAACGTCACAATGACGCGACACCAAAATGGAGAGAACAATATGAAAACCATTAAGATGGAATGCACCAAATTGGCGAACATGGCGCACTTGGTCAAAAAAACCAAATAAGCCTTAACCCATAAATACTGAAGAGCAGTGCCGGCCTGCCCTTCAGTTGTTAAAGGAGGGAGCATGATAAGTAAAAATTGCTTCTTTATCGCCATGAATAACTCCCTGATTTGCTGGGATTTCAAAAACCACAAACAGTACCAGTTATCCAGAGACCACGCAAACCGGTTAATCCATCTCATTTACGAGAAAGATCACAAAGAGTTAAATGACGATCTAACCGCCGATCTGAAATGCTGCAACGTTTTCATGGACGATGCCGACGACAATTCTGACTGGGGCTGGGATGTACTCTCAAGAATATTCCATTACGGCACTAAAGACATCCCTATAGAAAATCACCCTTCAAGCGAGGAGGAGTGGGCACTGCAGTACCTTGAACACTGCAACTCCGTACTAAACAAGAATATACAGCCTGATAATTCCCGCACCAGCGAAAGCGGCATTTCACTGCCTATACCAAGAAGTACATTTGCAGTTGACAAGGCATTCAAAAACCGAGCAACCGTTAGAGACTTCCAGCGAATACCGATCTCCTTAGCTGATCTTGCCGAAATTTTACACCATACCTTAGGCTTTATTGGAAGCAGAACCATTAATTACGTCAAAGAGGAAGAAAATGAATACTCAAGACGCCGCGCCACCCCCTCAGTAGGCGGGCTGAACGCTACTGAAGGCTATGTATATGTAAACAACGTAGACAGCCTGGAAGCCGGAATTTATTACTACGACCCACGGCGACATGAGCTTCATTGGCGAAGCCCACTGCCTTGTGCCCTGGGTGATTTATTATCGGGCCAGCACTTCGCCAATGACATACCCGCTGGATTGTTCTTGAGCTCCAGATTCGACAAATTGTGGTGGAAATACGAGCATTCGCGCGCCTATCGAATGGCACTAATAGAAGTTGGTCATGCCGCACAGACCTTCCAACTCGCCGCAACCGACAGAGGCATGAATACTTGGCTCACCGGCGCATTAAACGAAACGAGCATCGAGCCTCTACTCATGTTCGACAACCCAAGTGAACACGTCCTTTTTTTCGTCGCATGTGGCTATAGCAACGGAAATGCGACACCTCGTTCCTTAAGGGCTCTGATATCGTAAAGTACTGGCGCGAGACACACGCATGGAAAAAATTACAACCCGTAGCAGTACTGTATTTAAAAGCTGGCACATCACGAGTGCTGTACGCTCGCGCCCTTATGCCTACCATTTTTCCGTAGAAGATTTTACACAGTCCGAACCCGACCTGTGGTTTCCTAGGGCGTTAAGTCCAGCGTTGGCTCATGATTCAGCCAAACAGCTTTCAAAAAAAGATTTGCTAGTACTGCACGCCTACCACCTCATCCACTTCATGGACTACACGACACGACTTGAAATGGGTCACATCAATGAAACCGTGCAATGCATCATTTCTGGCGACTTAAAACATTTCTTTGATAAAGACGAGCAACTTAATGCGTTAAAACTTTATACCGACGAGGCGTATCACGCGCTTTTTTCTAAAGAAATTGCGGCCCCAGTAGCGAACCATTTTTGCCTTGAACGAATAAATTCTGCGCGCATTAATAGCCTTGACCAATTATTACAAAATAGCCCCCAATCGCTCAACGGGATTACCCGCTTTTGCATCGCCTTTGTTTCTGAAACAATAATAACCAACGAACTGTACAATTTGATTCGCGATTCACTTGTCACGCCTGTGGCAAACATGCTGATTGACCACCTTCATGATGAAGGGCGCCATGCCATTTTTTCTCAGACTGTTTCGCACAACTCTGGCATCAGCTATCAATCTCTCAGAAGGATTATCTAATTCCTACTTTACTGAAAGCGCTCCGCGCTTTCTGCCAACCCGACGAGCCATTCTTACAGTCAATTTTCAAAAAGCACCCATCCATTGCAAAAGTCATTATCAACGACATAACATCCAACTGGACGCTTCGATTACCCGCAATTTCCAAAATAACGCTTCAGGCGATTAAGCGCACCAAGCTAATTAAAGATGAGCGCTATGCGATTCAATTCAGGGCAGCAGGACTGCCAGCATGAACCAGGCCAAAACTTTAAAAAGCACCATTCTTCGCCCATTGTTACTGATTCTTTTATGCCTACTAGGCGTTTTCCCTCTGGACGTCATTCTCCCTTCATTCCCAGCGCTTGCAGAAGCCTTTCAAGTACAACCAAAGCAAATAGCTTACTCCGTAAGTTTCTTCGCCTTTGGCGTAGCGGTGGCGCAATTGGTGATTGGCCCCCTGTCAGATCGAATTGGTCGTAATCGGTTGCTACTCGGTGGATTGGCTGTATCCATTGCCGGGGCTACCGGCTGCCTACTTTCATCTGACTATGAGACCTTTATGGCATTCCGGTTGCTACAGGCTGCCGGCTGTGGAAGTCTGGTTCTGGGCCAGGCGTTGATACAGGACCTCTATAGCGGAAAGCAGCGCAACACCATGCGCATCGTAATAACGAGTGCAAGTTGTTTATTCATATCAATTTCACCGATCGCGGGCGCTGCGCTCCAACAATTATTTGGCTGGGAAGGCAGCTTTACGGCATTTATTTTGATCGCTACTTTTGTCATGTTTCTTACCTGGGTGCTATCGCATGAAGAACCTGCGTCATACAGCAGTAATGCGGGCATTCGAAGCTATCTTCCCATGCTGCGTGACACGCTCTATATAGCCTATTCCCTGCAGGCCACTTTCGCGTTCGCCTGCCATTTTGCCTTCATCGTCATTGCACCATTGGTACTGATGGATCAACTTGGCCTCACGCCGTATCAGTTTTCCGTTGTATTCATCGCCTATGGGCTGGCGTATGTCGTCGGTGGTGCAACCGCGACCTTCCTGAACAATCGCGTCAGTGTGCAGGCTCAAATTTGCACGGGATTCCTGCTTATAGGTACCGCAGGGGTCACTTTATTGATTTGGCAGTGGGCAGCAGTGCTATCGGTAGCAGGTCTCATGATACCGATGATCTTATGCACGGCAGGAACAACGATGGTACGACCCGCCTCGACTTCGCAGGCGTTGGCCCGTTATCCGCAGCAGGCAGGGGCAGCCGCGTCCCTCAGTACTACATTGCTATTTGCCGGCGGTGGACTTGCAGGCACTTTGGTCGCGTCAGCCGAACACCTACTTCCAATGAGCTTAGGAATTCTATTCTTGAGCAGCGCGCTTAGCGGTTGCCTGCTGCTTATGTGCCTCAAGGTCGATAGCACGCAGCATTGCTGACTTTTGCCGGACGGAAAGACACAAAAAAACCAGAGGCCCCGCAATCGCGAGGCCTCTGGCTTTTCTAGCTAACGCAGGGTTCAACCAAATGGCCTCAACCCCTGGCGCAAGCCGAACAGCAATAGCAGCAGGTCCTGATCCGGTTGGGTCTGGGCCTGGGATTGCTGTTTGACTTCCCGCGGCAGTGCACACTGCTCGCTCAACTCGGCCTTGCTGAACACCGTGGGCTTCGGCTCTTCCCAGGCCGCCGCCGCTACCGTGGTCACCGCCAGGCCAGCTACCAGGAACAAAGCTCGAGCGATTTCTAGTTTCATTGCTCTAACCCTTTGACAGCGCTGCCAAACGCCATCTTGTAAACATAGAGCAGCGATTGCCATTCTGCGTCGGTGAACGACGAATGGCGGCGCAATTGGCGAAGGTCATTGGCTGCCGCACGCTGGCAACTGATCCGCCGCCGGCACTTTTCCAAGTCCAGCAACGCCACTTCCACACGGGCTTGCTCGCCGTCACCAATCACCTTGACGAATACGTGCTTGCCATACAGGCAACCGTGCTGCCAATGCCCCAGGTGCATGCGCGCCAGATTATCGGCCAAGTCCTGAATCATGCGCTGGTGCACGACTTGCGGGTAGCGCTCGCGCGCGCCTTCGGCATGCCAGGTGTCCAGATCGACGAACCCATCGAGCGCCTCGCTGACCAGCAAAGCACGCCATTGATGGTCGTCATCGCGTTCGGCACCGCAAAAGACGATGCGGGGCACGCGCACCCCCAGTTGCTCGAAGCTGTTCAATGCGTCGAGCTCGCGTAGCACGGTCGGCCTGCCGAACGGATGCAGCAGGCTTCGATAGATGTGCCCGACCTGACGCTTGGCGTACAACACTTGCCCATTGGCATCGCTCAACCGCTGTACTCCACTTTCACCGCCACGCCGCTGGTTGGGCTCCTCGACCCATTCACCCTGCTGGTGCCAGTAGAAATCGAACTTCGATGCCTGACTTTGGCCGACTGCCATTAACCACTACCCCTTGCGCAATACATAGACTCGCCACATCGCATAGAACGGCAGGAAGTCCAAACGTTCCTGAATCCTGAAGCCGGCAGCTTCGAATTCATCCTCAACCGTGGTCGCCGGTAACACGAAACGGTTCTGGTAACTGTCTTTGTTCGCCTTGGCGCTACGGCGCTGCTCGAGCTTTTTCCGCCGCCACGCCTTGAAATTACCGTCCACCCACAATGACAGGATTACGCTGTCACGGCTAACCCTTTGAAATTCCGAAAGAATTGTTTTCCGGTGGGCCGCCTCGCCGATATGGTGGAACAGCCGCATGCAAAAGATGCTGTCCACGGAATTATCCGGCAGATCGATTGCAAAAGCCGAGGTCTGCAAAGGTCGTACCCGGGCTACCACTTCTGGCGGTTGCGAGGCACAGGCTGTCTCGATCATCGCCTCGGAGTTGTCGGCACCGATGATTACGCGGTTGGGCTTCTCAGCCAGCAACGGCCAGAAACGGCCTGCGCCGCAGGGTAGGTCAAGCACCAACCCTGGCTCGCCAGCCAAGGCCAGGGCGCGGCGAGCCAGTTGCTCGTCACGCTGGTGAGAAAGGCGGCGAGCCAGTCCATCCTGGTGCTTCAAGAAGTACTCTTGTGCATGTTGCTGGTCGTACTTCTCGGAAAATTCTAGTTTGATGGGGCTGCGCATGGGGCATCTCCTGACTCCAGTGCGCCCACCTTAGGTAAGGAAGCGTTGGAATCAGGTTATGCGGATGTGAAAAATACGTTAGCCGCCATGCGGGCTGTTTCTAAACATTACTCGGCTATAGCCAGATTGTTGGCTTTTTCCGCAGTCTTGCTCAGGTCCACCTGGAAGCGGCAACCGTGGGGCGAGGTCGCCGTGAGGGTAACCCTCCAGCCCTGGTCGTCGCAGATGCGCTGAACCAGCGACAGGCCCAGTCCGAGGCCCTCACCGCGACGCTCGTCCCCGCGTACGAAGGGTCGGAACATGGCCTCGCGCTGCTCTTCCGGGATCCCCACACCGCTGTCCTCCACGCTGAAGCCATTGGGTTCCAGGCTCAGGCGGATGTAACCGCTGTCGGTGTAATGGGCAGCGTTGCGCAGCAGGTTGCCCATCACCGATTGCAGGAAGGTGGCGTTGTACAACACGGAACTGGCACTGACGCGGCCATCGAAGTACAAGGTCAGGCCTTTCTGCTCGATGGTGTCCCGCCAGACGCCAATCAGGTCATCGGCCACTTCACGCAAAGTCGCCTGCGACGCCACCGCGCCCTCGTCGCGCTGGGCGCGGGCGAGCATGAGGAAGGTCTTGACCAGCTCACGCATCTCTTCGGTGGCGCGGGCAATACGCTCTACCTGGCTACGCGACCGGCTGTCGAGCGCAGGGTTTTCCATTAACAATTCACAGGAAGTGGCCAGCACCATCAGCGGGGTGCGCAGTTCATGGCTGACGTCGCTGGTGAACAGACGTTCTCGGGTCAATGCGTCACGCAGCCGGCCCAAGGTATCATCGAAGGCCACGGCCAACTGGCCGACCTCATCCGCCGCGTAATCTGGCGCCAACGGGGGGGCAAGGCCCAGCAACTGGTCGCGGTGACGAACCTGGCGCGCCAGGCGGATCACCGGGGCCATCACCCGCCGGGCGACCAGCCAGCCAAGCACCACCGCCAGCACCAAGCTGAGCACGAAACCAACCACGACCACGGCGAACAGCACTCGCTCGCGTTCCTCGAAATCGCTCTGGTCCTGCAGCAGCACGTAACGCCGTCCGTCGACGATCTCGACCATCGCGTGGTAGGACAGCTGGTCTCGGAACACCTCGTGGAAGCCCACGTCGAGGTGACGCAAGTCCTTGGGCAGTTCGAAATCGTCTCGGCCACCGCTGAAGTAGAACAGCTGGTCGGGGCGCGGCCTGTGGCTCCAGTCGCTGACACTGTCCATACGCAGCAACCGTTGCAGGTCGCCCCCGAGGACCGAGGAGATCAAACGCTCTTCCACCAGGTGCACGGTGGCGACGATGCCGAACGCGAAAGCGCCGGCCACCAGCGCACTCATCAGCGCAAAAGCGATGATGATGCGTTGGGCAAGGCTTTGCTTAAACTCCATCGCGGCCCTCGGCGAGGCGATAGCCGACGCCATGGACTGTATGCAGCAACGGCTTTTCGAAAGGCTTGTCGATGACCTGGCGCAACTGGTGGACATGGCTGCGCAGGCTGTCGCTGTCCGGGCAGTCGTCGCCCCACAAGGCTTCTTCCAGCACTTCGCGGCGCAGCACGTGCGGGCTCTTCTGCATCAGCACCGCCAACAGCTTGAGACCGACTGGGTTGAGCTTGAGCAGGCGCCCTTGGCGGGTGACTTCCAGGGTGTCGAGGTCGTAACTCAAGTCGGCGACTTGCAGGGTGCGTCGCCCGCCGCCCTGGGCCCGGCGCAGCACCGCCTCGATGCGCGCGGCCAGTTCCGACAAGGCGAAGGGTTTGAGCAGGTAGTCGTCGGCACCGGAGCGGAAGCCCTGCAGGCGGTCGTCCAGTTGGTCGCGGGCGGTGAGCATGATCACCGGGGTATCGCGCCGCGCATCTTCACGCAGGCGTTTGCACAGGGTGTAGCCATCGATGCCTGGCAGCATGATGTCGAGCACGATCAGATCGTAATGTTCGGTAGCAGCCAGATGCAGCCCGGAGAGGCCGTCCTGGGCGCAGTCGACGGTGTAGCCTTTCATGCCGAGGTAGTCGGCGAGGTTGGCGAGGATATCGCGGTTGTCTTCAACCAAAAGAATGCGCATCGAGGTCTCCTGTGCGGCGCTTTCGCTGTGCGCGGCAGGCGCAGCTTAAGGCCATCGCTGGCCTGGCGCCAGCTTTGGGAAAATATCGGCCCGGCTGACGGATTTTTCACCGTTCCTTCACGAACACAGGATAGCGGGCAGCCCAGAATGGCTGCTCTTTTGTGTGCCTGGAGTTGTCATGCAGCAAGCTACCCCTCCCCGTCCGATCAATTTCTGGTTGTACCTGGGCATTCCGTTGGCCACCGCGCTGGCGCTGATCCTGCTCGAATTGACCTCGCTCGACATGGATGTGGCCAACCTGTTCTTCGACCCGGCGGCCGGTCAGTTCATCGGCCGCCATAGCTATCTGCTGGAAAACATTCTGCATGACAGGGTCAAGCAGGGTGTGATCCTGCTAGGTGTACTGGCGCTGGTGACCTTCGCCTTGAGTTTCTTCTGGAAGCGGCTTTTCGGCTGGCGCCGTGAGTTGGGCTGTCTGGTGCTGGCGCTGGGCCTTTCCACGGCGTTCGTCACGCCACTGAAAAAAGTGACCCAGGTGCAGTGCCCATGGAGCCTGACCCAGTTTGGCGGCAAGGAAACCTACAGCAAGCTGCTGGAAACGCGACCGGCCACCGACAAGCCTGGGCTGTGCTGGCCCGGTGGCCACGCCGCGACTGGTTTCTGCCTGTTCGGCCTGTTCTTCATGCTGCGCGACCGTCGCCCTCGCCTGGCTCGGGTGGCCTTGGCGGTGGCCTTCGTCGCCGGGTCGGTGCTGTCGATTGGCCGGATGATGCAAGGTGCGCACTTCCTGTCGCACAACGTGTGGACAGCCGTGTTCTGCTGGCTGATCGGCTTGGGATCGTATTACCTGGTCCTGTACCGACGGGGGATGGCAGTGGTGCCCGCGGTCGCACCGAAAACCGTGTAGGGAGCCGGCGTGCCGGCGATAGCCGCCACGCCGCTTGCGAACGCCCATGAAAAAGCCCCGACTCTCGCGAGCCGGGGCTTTTTCATGGTGCAGGGGGTAAGGCTGGCTTACATCATGCCGCCCATGCCACCCATGCCGCCCATGTCAGGCATGCCAGCAGCTGGCTTGTCTTCCGGCAGGTCAGCAACCATGGCTTCGGTGGTGATCATCAGACCGCCGATCGAAGCTGCAGCTTGCAGAGCCGAACGGGTGACCTTGGCTGGGTCCAGGATACCCATCTCGATCATGTCGCCGTATTCGCCAGTAGCAGCGTTGTAGCCGTAGTTGCCCGAACCTTGCTTAACCTTGTCAGCGACAACGCTTGGCTCGTCGCCGGCGTTGGCAGTGATCTGGCGCAGCGGCGCTTCGACCGAACGGCGCAGCAGCGCGATACCGACGTTCTGGTCTTCGTTGTCGCCCTTGAGGTCGGCAACGGCTTGCAGGGCGCGAACCAGCGCAACACCACCGCCAGGCACTACGCCTTCTTCGACGGCTGCACGGGTAGCGTGCAGGGCGTCTTCGACGCGGGCTTTCTTCTCTTTCATTTCAACTTCGGTGCCAGCACCGACCTTGATCACGGCAACACCGCCAGCCAGTTTGGCCAGACGCTCTTGCAGCTTCTCACGGTCGTAGTCCGAAGAGGTTTCTTCGATCTGGGCACGGATCTGCTTGACGCGTGCTTCGATGTCAGCGTCGGCGCCAGCGCCGTCGATGATGGTGGTGTTTTCCTTGGACAGGATGACGCGCTTGGCGTTACCCAGGTGCTCCAGGGTAGTGGTTTCCAGGGTCAGACCGATTTCTTCGGAGATGACCTGGCCGCCAGTCAGGGTGGCGATGTCCTGCAGCATGGCCTTGCGGCGGTCGCCGAAGCCAGGTGCCTTGACCGCAGCAACCTTGACGATACCGCGCATGTTGTTGACCACCAGGGTAGCCAGGGCTTCGCCTTCGACGTCTTCGGCAACGATCAGCAGAGGACGGCCGGCCTTGGCAACGGCTTCCAGAACTGGCAGCAGCTCGCGGATGTTGGAGATCTTCTTGTCGACCAGCAGCAGCAGCGGGCCTTCCAGCTCGGCAACCATGGTGTCTGGCTTGTTGACGAAGTACGGCGACAGGTAGCCACGGTCGAACTGCATGCCTTCTACGACGGACAGTTCGTTTTCCAGGCCCGAGCCTTCTTCAACGGTGATCACGCCTTCTTTGCCGACTTTTTCCATGGCTTCGGCGATGATTTCACCGATGGAGGTGTCGGAGTTGGCGGAGATGGTACCTACCTGGGCGATGGCCTTGGAGTCAGCGCATGGCTTGGACAGGTTCTTCAGCTCGGCGACGATGGCAGCGGTGGCCTTGTCGATGCCGCGCTTGAGGTCCATCGGGTTCATGCCGGCAGCGACGGCCTTCAGGCCTTCGTTGACGATGGCCTGAGCCAGAACGGTGGCGGTGGTGGTGCCGTCACCGGCAGCGTCGTTGGCCTTGGAAGCCACTTCTTTGACCAACTGGGCGCCCATGTTTTCGAAGGCGTCTTTCAGTTCGATTTCCTTGGCAACCGAAACACCGTCTTTGGTGATGGTCGGAGCGCCGAAGCTCTTGGCCAGGACAACGTTACGGCCTTTCGGGCCCAGGGTCGCTTTAACCGCGTCAGCCAGAACGTTGACGCCAACCAGCATTTTCTTACGGGCGGAATCGCCGAATTTTACGTCTTTAGCAGCCATGATCGTTTAATCCTTGAAATTCTTTGGAGTAACGGGAAGTCGGGGAAATTAGCCTTCAACGACGGCGAGGATTTCGTTCTCGCTCATCACCAGCAGGTCTTCGCCATCGACTTTCACGGTGTTGCTGCCCGAGTAAGGGCCGAAAACCACTTTGTCACCCACTTTGACGGCCAGTGCACGTACTTCGCCGTTGTCCAGGATGCGACCGGTGCCCACGGCGACAACTTCGCCGCGGTTTGGTTTTTCAGCGGCCGAACCCGGCAGGACGATACCGCCAGCGGTTTTCGATTCTTCTTCGCTGCGACGGATGACTACGCGGTCATGCAGAGGACGAAGCTTCATTGTCGATCTCTCCCAAATTGTGGTTTTCATCGGCCGGTGTCGACACCGGCGGGTTGATACGATCCGGCGTAGCCGGGAGTGGCCCGCTTGGAGCGAACCACCTGTGTAATGTCTGGTGTCACCACCAGAAACCTTGCGGTGACCACATACATGAGGCCGTCATATTCAATTACAAGGTTTGCCATGGAAAATTTTTTATCAGACCACCAGGTGACCCAGAAACCGGCGCCGCTGCGGTGCCCCTTTCACGACACAAGGCCGCTCCTGCGGACGATTGCCGGAGCGGCCTTGGTGTCGTGAAGGGGGCCAACAGCGACCCTGGATCTTATTTGTCGCGGCGCTCGTACTCACCCTCGATCACATTGGGGCGATGGCCTGCATCGTTGGGTCGAGCCTGGAACGGGTCATCCTGGAAGGCTCGCTGGCGCATGGCCTGGGCCTCGGCCCGCTCGCGCATCTTGCGCGCGGCCAGGTGGCGGGTGAAAGGCAGCAGGCACAAAAGGCCCAGCACGTCGCTGATGAAGCCAGGCAGCAACAGCAGGCCACCACCGACGGCCAGCATCAGGCCCTGGAACATGTCCTCAGCGGGCAGTTCGCCGCGCTGCAGGCTTTCACGGGCACGCAAGGCGGTGGCCAGACCGGCCACGCGAATGACCAGCACACCCAGTGCAGAACCGGCGATGATCAACAGCAACGCCGGGAAGAAACCGATCGCCGCGCTGACCTTGACGAAGACGAACAGCTCCAGCACGGGAAAAATCAGAAACAGCAGTAGAAAAGCACGCATCAAGTGTTCCTCGACGGAAGACAATCTCCCAGTAAGAACCTCAAATGGATGCGTTTGCTCGCCTTTTCAACCCTCGATTTCTGTCGCGACCGGCCATTGGTCGGCGCGGGCCAGCAACACCAAGGCTTCGCGGACTTGTGTCGGGGTGTTGCAAGTGCTGGGGAAAGGCAACCAGTGAACACCCTGCCCGATGCGCAAGTGCATACCTTCGCTGTCGATGCCGACCATTTCCGGCGTCGCGCTGCGCGGCAGGCCGCTGAGCTCGACATAGTGGGCGATGGCGTTGGCATGATCGCTGTTCATGTGCGCGATCATGCTGGCCTCGGCCTTGCCCACGAACGGGTTGGCCAGGGTTATCTGGTCCAGCCAATGGATGGCGCCGAAGCCGCCGATGTAGCGATGGCGCACAGGCTGCAACACCCAGAAGTCGAAATCGTGGGCTTTATGGTAATTGGCGGCTTCGGGGAAGTAGCGGTAGTAGCGCTCGGCCGCAGCCTCGATCTCGGCCTCAGCCACCAGCTTGTGGGCCTGGGCCATGACCGTCAGACGCCCAACGGCCTGCACGTCCTCGGCATCGCGTTCACCGACCAGCAGCGAGCACTTGGGGTCTTTCTGCAGGTTGTGGGTGTGCTGGGCGATGCGACTGATGAGGATCAACGGATTGCCCTGGGCGTCCAGGCAGTACGGTACCACCGAGCCAAAGGGATAGCCCGGCATGGACTTGGAATGGGTCGAGAGCACGCCGCGGTATTCCTTGAGCAGCAGTTCGCGGGCGGGACGAATGGCGTTGGTACTCACGAAGGGCACTCCTGGCGGTGATAGGGATGGGGGACAAGATAAGCACTATCGAAGCCGGGTGCCACAATCAGGCGAAGGAACGCCGCAGCCTACCAGGCGACGCCGAAGCCTGCGGTGTAGCGGGTCTTGTCCAGGTCACTTTCACGCGTGCCGCTGATGACGTCCTTTTCCGCCTTGAGGTTGAGCGAGGCCCATTCGGTCACCTTGTAACGAAGCCCCAGTTCGGCATCCAGCGAGTAGTTGGCCACGCCCCCCAGGGGCTTGCCGATCTCACCGTTGGTGAACAACTCGACCCGCTTGCCGATCAGGTAGCGGTTGTAGTCCCACTTCACCGTCGTGGAATAGAAGTTGTCCTTACCGCCGTCGCGGTATTCGAAATCGGTGCGGTTGACCAGGGTGCTCAAGGAGAATGCACCCAACTCGTCGTCCCAGAACTGGTAACCCGGGCCCGTACCCACGGTCCGCTGGCGAGCCAGGTCTTCGATATGGTCGCGTTTGTATTCCAAACGCCCCTTCCAGAACCACTTCTCGGTGATGAAGCGGTCCAGTGCGTATTCGGCACTCCAGTTGTTGGTGGTGGTGACGTCGTCCTTGGTCTCGCGGTTGTACTCGCCTTCGGCATTGTGCCGCCAACGGCCATGGCGACCGGTGGTCTTGAAGCTGACGTCATAATCGTCGCTGTCGGACTCAGCGCGCTTGTAGTCCATGGCGACGTCGATGTTGCCTTTCCACAGAAGGTCCTCGACCACCGGCTTGGGCTTCATGATCTGCTCGATGCTGGCCAGGTCGACGGTCTTGGGTGCTTCGCCATTGGCCAGGGTGACCTTGCCAGGCTCGGCAGCCTTGAGCGACTTGGCCTTTTCACCGGTGTAGGCGTCTTGCTTGACCAGCAGCTCCTGATCACTTTCGAGGGTCTGGACCTGTTTCCAGTCCAGGGCAATGGAGCCGCCGTATGGCGTTTCGAGCAGCAGCTTGCCGCCGTCGAACACCTTGATCTTGCCACTGAGCCGGTCGCCGTTCTTCATCCACACGGTATCGGCGAACGCAGGAGCGGCGCACAGGGAAACGGCAAGCAGGCACAACACGAATCTAGAATGCATAAGCGGACTATGGGTTCGATTTGACGAAAAAAGCCGGGCATTATCCAGATACCCACGACCAGAGCAAGGACAGACACAGACCATGCCGATGAGTTCAACTCTCATTTACCCCGACCACTCATCCGGTTTCATCCGTAGCGCAGGGCAGCCCTGATGTCTGGCGAAAACGCGCCTGTCCAAGACAGCCCAGACGCCCGACGAACGGCACTCTATTCGGTGCTGGGACAGGTGCCTGCCGGCAAGGTCGTAAGCTACGGCCAACTGGCCGAGCTGGCAGGACTGGGACGCGCAGCGCGTTGGGTCGGACGCACATTGGGGCAACTGCCCGCCGACACTCGCCTGCCATGGCACCGTGTCTTGGGTTCGGGCGGCCGCCTGAGCCTGGCGCTGGGCACGCCTTCGGGCGATGAACAGCGCGCCCGACTGCGCGCGGAAGGTGTGAATGTGACCAATAATCGTGTGGATATGACGCGCCATGGCTGGCGCCCGATGGAGCACAGCGGTTAGAGTGCGCGCTTTGTTTTCGCAATTTTGAGGCAGATGTTGGCCCATGCCCCGTAAAACCTGGCGCGCTGCGCTCGCTGCCTATGCCAGCCCGTCAACCTTGGTGCTTTTGCTGCTCGGCTTCGCCGCCGGTCTGCCCTACATGCTGGTGTTCTCGACGCTGTCGGTGTGGTTGCGCGAAGCGGGTGTGGCCCGCGAGACCATTGGTTACGCCAGCCTGATCGGCCTGGCCTATGCCTTCAAGTGGGTCTGGTCGCCGCTGCTCGACCAATGGCGCCTGCCGTTGCTCGGTGGCCTTGGCCGCCGCCGCTCATGGCTGTTGCTGTCGCAGAGCTTGGTGGTCATCGGCCTGGTGGGCATGAGCCTGTGCGACCCACAGCAGCACCTGTCGTGGCTGATTGCACTGGCGGTGCTGGTGGCATTCGCCTCCGCCACCCAGGACATCGCCGTCGACGCCTATCGTCTGGAAATCGCCGACGACCAACGTCAGGCTGCCCTGGCCGCCAGCTACATGGCGGGTTACCGCGTCGCAGCGCTGCTGGCCACCGCGGGCGCGCTGTTCTTCGCCGAATGGTTCGGCTCCACGGGCTTCAGCTACCTGCACAAGGCCTGGGCTGGGACCTACATCCTGTTCGGCGTGATGATGCTTCCGGCAGTGTTCACCACCCTGGTGATGCGCGAACCTCCAGTCCCCCTGCGCACCCAGCTGTCTGCGGCACGCTACGGGCTGGTTCACCAGCTGGCGTCGGTGTTCGTGCTGATCATCCTGCTGGTTTCGGTACCCGCCAGTTTCACCCAGCTGTTCAACACCGACTGGGCCAGCGTGATCTTCGGTGATGCCACCCCGCTCGACCTGCTGCTGGAAGACCGTGCCTTCCTGCGCCTGATTCTCTACGTGCTGCTGACCTGGGCCTGCCTGTCGTCCCTGGGCCGCCGAGGCCTGGCGCCAGTGCTCACGCCGGTCAACGACTTCATCGCCCGTTATCGCTGGCAGGCCCTGTTGCTGCTTGGCCTGATCGCAACCTACCGCATGTCGGACACGGTCATGGGGGTGATGGCCAACGTGTTCTACATCGACATGGGCTTCACAAAGGACCAGATCGCCAGTGTCAGCAAGATCTTCGGCCTGATCATGACCCTGGTGGGCGCGGGGATCGGCGGCTTGCTGATCGTGCGATTCGGCATCCTGCCGATCCTGTTCATCGGTGGCGTGGCCTCGGCGGCAACCAACATCCTGTTCCTGATGCTGGCGGACATGGGGCCGAACCTCGAAATGCTGGTGGTCACCATCTCGCTGGACAACTTCAGCTCCGGCATGGCGACTTCGGCATTCGTCGCCTACCTGTCGAGCCTGACCAACCTCAAGTTCTCGGCCACCCAGTACGCCCTGCTGAGCTCGATCATGCTGTTGCTGCCACGCCTGATTGGCGGGTATTCCGGCGTGATGGTGGAGAAGTTCGGCTACCACGACTTCTTCCTGATCACTGCCTTGCTTGGGGTGCCGACGCTGATTCTGATCGCGCTGCAGTGGCATCAGGAAGTGGGGCGTGGCAAGCAGGTGCCGGCGGAGAATTCAGCGGCCGAACGGCCCTGAGGCGGGTACCGATTCAACGGATCCTATCGCCGGCAAGCCGGCTCCTGCCGGTGACCACCTGGCTGGCGATAGGGGCATGAGTATTACTGAGCGACCGCCCCTTCCCCAGGCCGTCCACCCACCACGAACCACAGCGGCCAAAGCGCCAGCGCCCCGGCTGCACCCGCGGCCAGGGCAAAGTGCAGCAGGCTGGCGCCCGCCCCGATCATCGCCAATACCGCCCCGCCCAGTCCCAGTAAAGCGATGGTGATCATCCCCAGCATCGCCGACACCAGCCCTTTGCTCTGCTCGCTGGCGAACAACGTCATGCGATACAGCACCGCATTGGCCACCCCCAGCCCCAGCGCATACAAGGACATGCCTGCGACCACGCTGGTCACGGTAGGCCAGTACCAGGTCGCCACGGCCATCAGGCACAGACCGGCCAGGTAAGGCCATAGCGCGCCCCGCACCAGTGCTGGCAGCGGGTAGCGGTCGGCGATGCGGTTGATGATCAGGTTACCCAGGATCAAACCGCCAAACACCGGCAACTGCCACAGGGCATACGCCATCGTGCTCAGCCCTTCGTCGTGGATCAGCAACACCGGCGACAGGCCAATCCAGCCGATCAGAGGCAGGCCGACAAGGCCAAGCGCGGCACTACCAGCGACGAAGCGGCGGTTACTCAGTAGTTGGGCGTAGCCCGCCAGCAACGGCAGCAAGTGGATCGGCGTGAACGCCAGGCGCGAGCCATCGCGACGCTCGACGCCCAGGGTTTCCGGCATCAACCGGTGCAACAGCACCCACGTCAGCACCGCACCAACCGCGAAGGCGACGAACAGGTAACGCCAGTCCAGCCATTGCAACAGCAGCGTGCCCACCAGCGGGCCGAGCAATGGCGACAGCAGGGCGATATTGGCCAACAGGGCCATCATCCGCACCGCATCCGCTTCGCTAAAGGCTTCGTTCAGGGCTGGATAACTGACCGTGACCACGAAGCCAAGGCCGATGCCCTGCAACAGGCGTAGCAGGTTGAACAGGCCAATGTCGTTCACCCAGAAGGTCGCCAGGCAAGCCACGCCGAAGAAGGCGCAACCGGCCAACAGCAGGGGGCGACGCCCGTAGCGGTCGGCCAATGGACCGATCAGCCACTGCAGGACCACACCACCGAGCAGGTAGAGGTTCAGGGCGTGAGGTATGTATTCGGGGCTGGCGTTCAAATGATCGACCACCACCGGCATGGCAGGCATGACCGCATCGCTGGCCAGGTAAGTCAGCAGCTCGAACAGGGCAAGGGTCAGGCCGAACAGCAGGGCCCTGAGGGGGGTGATGTACAACAATGGCTTCATGGTGGGTATCGGGTGGAAATAGCTTGGGCCAGCCTATATGCCAGAAACGGCGAGCTTTGGCTGTGAACAAGTGTAACGGTGGAAAAACAGAAACCGCCCCGCAGGTAGCAGCCATACGCTGTACCCGTCGGAGCGGCCTCGTGTCGCGAGTGGGCTGCACAGCAGCCCCTTGCACTGGTAGCTTACGACGCCACCGTCTCCTGCACCACGCGAATGACGCGCTGCGGGAACGGAATGTCGATACCCTCAGCCTTCAACCGGTCACGGGCATGCTCGTTGAGCATGAACATCACGTCCCAGTAATCGGCGGTCTTGGTCCACAGACGCAGGGACACCGTGATCGAGCTGTCACCCAGCGTCGCAACTACCGCCTGCGGCGCAGGGTCGGGCAGCACGCGAGGGTCTTGCGCCAGCTCCAGCAGCACATTACGCGCCTTCTGCAGGTCGGCCTCGTAGTCCACGCCGACATCGAACACCACCTTGCGGGTAGGCTGACGGTTGGTGTTGGTGATGATGCCATTGGACAGGCTGCCGTTGGGCATGATCACGGTCTTGTTGTCACCGGTACGCAGCACGGTGTGGAAGATCTGGATGCTGTCGACGGTGCCACTGACACCCTGAGCTTCGATCCAGTCGCCAATTCGGAATGGGCGGAACATCAGAATCAGCACGCCGCCGGCGAAGTTCGCCAGGCTACCTTGCAAGGCCAGGCCAATGGCCAGGCCAGCGGCACCGATAGCCGCAACGAACGAGGTGGTCTCGATGCCGATCATCGACGCCACGCTGACGACCAGCAGCACCTTGAGTACGATGTTGGCCAAGGTGCTGATGAAGCTTTGCAGCGCCACATCGGCCCGCAGCCCCACCAGTTTGCCCAGCCGCGCACTGAGCTTGTTGATCAACCACCAGCCGATGGCCAGGGTCAACAGTGCCAGCAAGAGGCGGCTGCCGTACTCCATGATCAAGGGAATCCAGGTCTGCGATTGGCGGACCAGCTGATCGACTTCAGCGTTCAAATCCATATTCATCTCCTGATGCCGAGCGGCAATTGCACAGTAAAACGGTCCGCGGAGCGTTCAGCGGCCGCAGGAACCGGTGGACATCAATACGCCACCAAGGTTCCTGCGCCGGACAGATCAATCGCGGAAGTTGTTGAACTGCAGCGGCATGTCGAATTCCTTGGTGCGCAGCAGGGCGATCGCTTCCTGCAGGTCGTCACGCTTCTTGCCGGTGACGCGTACCTGCTCGCCCTGGATGGCGGCCTGGACCTTCAGCTTGCCGTCCTTGATGGTAGCGACGATCTTCTTGGCCAAGTCTTTGTCGATCCCTTCGCGGAACTTGGTTTCCTGCTTCATTTCCTTGCCCGAAGGATAAGCGTCCTTCACTTCCAGGCACTTTACGTCGATCTTGCGCTTGACCAGGGCCAGGCGCAGGATCTCGACCATCGCCTCAAGCTGGAACTCGGCTTCGGCGGTCAAAAGCACGGTCTGCTCCTTTTCCTTGAACTCGAAGCTGCCCTTGCCCTTGAGGTCGTAGCGACGGTCCAGTTCCTTGATGGCGTTGTCGACAGCGTTCTGCACTTCGTGCTTGTCCAGTTCCGATACCACGTCGAACGAAGGCATGTTGTTCTCCAAAATAAAAGCGCGCTCGGCGTGAAGATGGAGCGCGCGGGGTTTGACGGTTAAAATGCGAGCTCATTATAACGGGTTGCGAAACGCAGATGAGCAGCACCTGGCATATTCTCGGCGCCGGCAGCCTCGGCAGCCTGTGGGCCTGCCGCCTGGCACGGGCAGGCAAGGCAGTACGGTTGATCCTGCGCGATGAGCGTCGCCTGAAGGCTTATCAGCAAGCCGGAGGGCTGACCCTGCTCGAGCAGGACCTCTCGAACCGTTACGCGATACCCGCCGAAACCGCTGCGGCCCACGGGCCGATCCACCGCCTGCTGGTCGCCTGCAAGGCGTATGACGCCGCGCCAGCCGTCGCTCACCTGGCGCCCAGGCTGGCCGAAGGCGCAGAAATCGTGCTGCTGCAAAATGGCCTGGGTAGCCAGGATGAGGTGGCCGACCAGGTCCCCCATGCCCGGTGCATCTTCGCCTCGAGCACCGAAGGCGCGTTCCGTGAGGATGATTGGCGGGTCCGCTTTGCCGGCCATGGTTTCAACTGGCTGGGCGACCCGGTCAACCCCAGCACGCCGGAATGGTTCGATGACCTGCATGAGGCGGGGATTCCCGCCGAATGGACGGTGGATATCCTTACCCGGCTGTGGCGCAAACTCGCGCTGAACTGCGCCATCAACCCGCTGACCGTGCTGCATGATTGTCACAACGGCGGGTTGCTGGGGCATCTACCGGAAGTCGACGCCGTTTGCGCCGAGCTGGGCGCGCTGCTGTGCTATTGCGGTCAGCCCCAGGCAGCGGAAAACCTCGATGAAGAAGTACAGCGGGTGATCCTCGCCACCGCCGCCAACTACTCTTCCATGTATCAGGATGTGCGGGCCGGCCGACGTACCGAGGTGCATTACCTGCTCGGCCATGCATGCCGGGTCGCCACCCGTCATGGCGTAGCCCTGCCGCAGCTGGAACAGTTGCACCAGCGCCTGGTCGATAACCTGCAGGCCCGCGGCTTGCCCAGCGCCTGACGCTGGCCATTGAACCCGATACGGACATTGCCTTGCCCATGACCCTGCGCCAACGCCTGGAAAACCTCCCGGTAGGTCAGAAACTGCTGGCTGCCCTGCTGGTACTGCTGGTCACCATTTTGCTGGTGGCCAACCTGACGTTCATCAGCGCCGCCTACTGGATCACCCAGGAGAGCATGGCGCCCCAGGCACTGCAGACCATCGGCCGGCTGGTGGCCAACCCCCAGCTGTCGACCCGCGCGGGCGATAGCCCGGAGTCGGCCAGCGCCCTGCTCAAGGAACTGGACAGCTACACCCCTCTGCGCGCCGCCGCGATCTACGGCGGTGACGGCCGCATGCTCGCGCAGCTCCAGCATGGCGACCCACTGACCTTGCCCAAGCGCTACCGCAATATCGACGGCTGGCGGCTGATGGAGTTTCGCAGTACGCAACTGATCCGCATCCCCCGGGACGCCAGTCCGCCAGCCCACCTGCTGCTGGTGGCCAGCAGCGAGCTACCGACCGCTTTCTACACCGGCACGCTCAGCGCCAGCCTGGCCATCCTGATATTCAGTATCCTGTTGTGGGTGGTCATCGCCAGACAGATCAAGCGGCTGATCACACAGCCGATCAACCAGCTCGAGGAACTCAGCCGCCAGGTCACCCGCGAAGAGAGCTACGCCCTGCGTGCCAAGCGTGGCAACGAGGACGAGATCGGCAGTCTGGCCGAAGCCTTTAACACCATGTTGTCGCGCATCGAGGCGCGAGAGCAGCAACTCAAGCGCGCCCGAGATGAATTCCAGACGGCCTATGACCAGGCCCAGGGTCTTGCCGAGGAAACCCGCCACACCAACCGTAAACTGGAACTGGAAGTTCAGGTACGCAGCAAGATCGAGAAAAAGCTCACCGGCTTCCAGAACTACCTCAACAGCATCATTGACTCGATGCCATCGGCCCTGATCGCCCTGGACGAGCAGCTCTACGTCACCCAATGGAACCATGAGGCCACGGTGCTCTCCGGCACGCCCCTGGACGAAGCGCTGAACCAGCCGATCTTCATCGCCTTCGAGCCGCTCAAGCCCTTCCTGCCGCAGCTCAAGGAAAGCGTCGAGAAGCACCGCGTAGCCAAGATAGAGCGGGTCACCTGGCCCAAGGGGGACGACCTGCGCCATTACGCGTTGACGTTCTACCCGTTGATGGGCGGCGGCGGCCGCGGCGTGGTGATCCGCATCGACGACATCACTCAACGCCTGTCACTGGAAGAAATGATGGTGCAGTCGGAGAAGATGCTGTCGGTCGGCGGCCTGGCCGCAGGCATGGCCCATGAGATCAACAACCCGTTGGGCGCCATCTTGCACAACGTGCAGAACATCCGACGGCGCCTGTCGCCAGAGCTGCCCCGTAACCAGGAGCAAGCCAGCGAGCTGGGCATCGACCTGTCCAACGTCAATCGCTATCTGGAGAGCCGCGACGTTCCTCAGTTACTCGACGGCATCCAGCAGGCCGGCACGCGTGCGGCGAAGATCGTTACCCACATGCTCAGCTTCAGTCGCCGCAGCAATCGGCAACTGGCGCCGTGCGACCTGCCCGCCTTGATCGATCAGGCAGTGGACATCGCCAGCAACGACTTCGACCTCACCATCGGTTTCGACTTCAAAGGACAAGCCATCGTCCGCCAGTTCGACCCTGAGCTGGGGCCGGTCCCTTGCACCGCCAACGAGCTCGAACAGGTACTGCTCAACCTGCTGAAGAACGCCGCCCAGGCGATTCACCAGCGCCCGCAACCTTGCGAACCCGGACGCATCACGCTGCGTACCCGGCTCAATCCGCCTTGGGCGGAAATCCAAGTGGAAGACAACGGCATCGGCATGCCCGAAACAGTGCGCAAGCGCATGTTCGAGCCCTTCTTCACCACCAAGGAAGTGGGCCAGGGTACAGGCCTTGGGTTGTCGGTCTCTTATTTCATCATCACCAACAACCACAAAGGGCAGATGGAGGTGCAGTCCACGCCGGGCCAAGGCACCTGCTTCACTCTGCGCCTGCCCCTCGGCCAGCCGACCACGGCGGCGCCAGGCACAACGGAGGCATGACATGGGCTACCGCCTTTCAAAGATCTACACACGCACCGGCGACAAAGGCGAAACCGGCCTGGGCGACGGTCGTCGCGTCCCCAAGGACCATCCACGGATCGAGGCGATCGGCGAAGTGGACAGTCTTAACAGCCAGCTTGGGCTACTACTGGCCGGCCTGGCCGAACAAGGGCTGGATGAAGTGAGCGAGGTGCTTGCGCCGTGCCAGCATCGGTTGTTCGACCTGGGTGGCGAGCTGGCAATGCCAAGTTACCAGGCGCTGGACCAGGCCGAGGTGGAGCGACTGGAAGCCGCCATCGACGTGTGGAACGAAGAGCTGGGGCCGTTGAAGAATTTCATTCTGCCCAGCGGCTCTGCTCTGGTGGCCCAGGCCCATGTGTGTCGGAGCCTGGCCCGCACTGCGGAACGCCGGTGTCAGCAGTTGAACGCCGTAGAACCGCTCGAAGGCGTGGGCCTGGCCTACATCAACCGGCTTTCCGATCTGCTGTTCGTGGCGGCCCGCATCATTGGGCGCCGCCAAGGAATCGCTGAGGTTTTGTGGCAGCCTACAGGGAAGACGCCAGACTGACGGTGGACCTTGTGTCGCGCAAGGGCCGCTCAGCGGCCCCGCCGTTCAGACCTCAGGCCAGAAGGCCCGGATCCCCGCAACGCCCTGTGCCCCGACGTCCCAGGCACGCTCGCGCTCACTGGGTCCAACCCCACCCAGCAAGAATACCGGTTGGTTGAAACCGGCAATCATCTGCCGCGCCGCATCCCAGCCCAGTGGCGCCGCCTCTGGATGGGTCTGGGTCGGCTGAACCGGCGACAGGGTGACGAAGTCCACGCCCATCCGTTCGGCCAACGCCAGTTCCTCTGCATTATGGCAGGACGCCGCCAGCCAACGCGCCGTCGGGAACGGTCGGCCCTTGGCCGCATACTTACGCAACTGCGCGGCGGTGAGGTGCCAACCAGCCGCGGGGAAGTCGCCCAGCCACTCCAGCGGCCCCTTGAGCATCAGTTGCGCCTTGCCAGCACAAAGGCCAACCGCGTCCACCGCCACATCCCGGTACTTGGGGTCGTACATGTCCGGTGCCCGCAGCTGGATCAGACGGATACCCGAGGCGACGGCCTTCTGGATGCCCTTGAGCATCTCGGGTACCTCAAGCCCGTCCGGGGTAATCAGATACTGATCCGGCAACCGCGCGGCAGCGACGATCGGCTTGTTGGCTTCCGGGAACGCGTACTGCCCAAGATCACGCGGGGCTACCCAGGCCAGCGGCTGCCCTTCGGCACCATGAGGTTCGCCGGTGAAGGCGTCGACTTCATGGACATCCAGCAACACCTGCTTGTCCGGGTAGTCATGGCTGACCTTGATCAGCGGTCGCGAACGGGTCACCTCGATGCCCAACTCCTCGCGCAACTCGCGGACCAGCGCCGACTCGACGCCTTCGCCCTCCTCCACCTTGCCCCCAGGGAACTCCCACAGGCCACCCTGATGCTGGCTATCGGCACGCCGGGCGATAAGGATCCGGCCGTCACCACCGCGAATGACCGCTGCTACGACATGAATCCGTTTCACCCTTCACGCTCCGCGAGTCCTGCTTTCTGCCAGGCCTGGAAGGCCGGCCACTGGTAGAGGGTTTCGATGTAGGCCGCCGCATGCGCCGGCACATCGACTCGATAGGTACGCAGGCGTACGGCGACCGGCGCGAAGAAGGCATCGGCCAGGGTCGGCTTGCCGAACAGGAACGGGCCACTGTCCTTGGCCACCAGGCGGCACTCCGACCACAACGCGACGATACGATCGATGTCCACTTGCACCTCCAGCGGGATGCTCTCCAGGGCGGCGTCTCGGGACAAGTCGAAAGGCATGGCACTGCGCAAGGCGGTGAACCCGCTGTGCATCTGAGCGCAGGCCGAGCGGGCCTGCGCACGCGCTGCGATATCTGCAGGCCATAGCTGGGCAGCGGGGTGGCGTTCGTTGAGGTATTCGGCAATCGCCAGGGAATCGGCGATCACGCCGTGCTCGGTCTTGAGCAATGGCACCTTGCCGGTAGCGGAGTACTGAAGGATGCGCTGGCGGGTGTCTGGCTGGTTGAGTTTGATCAGCGTTTCTTCATAGTCCGCGCCAGCCAGCTCGAGGGCCAGGGCGCCACGTAGCGACCACGAAGAATAGCGTTTGTCGCCGATGATCAGGTGATAGCTCATGGGTCGGCTCCATTGAATGCGGGTGAGTGGCGGCTGCCTGGCAGGCTATCGCCGCGGTTCGGCACCACGGCAAGCCGGCTCCTGTGGACATTGCACCTGCAGGAGCTGACTTACCGGCGAACAGGACCTTGTATCAGGTACGGTATTCGGCGTTGATCTTCACGTACTCGTGGGACAGGTCGGTGGTCCAGATGGTTTCGCTGCACTGGCCACGGCCCAGCTCGATGCGAATGGTGATTTCCTCCTGGGCCATCACCTTGGCACCCTGGTCTTCGGTGTAACTTGGGCTGCGGCCGCCTTTGCTGGCAATGCAGACGTTGTCCAGGTACACGTCGATCAGGCTGACATCCAGTTCCGGCACACCGGCGCGGCCCACTGCAGCCAGAATACGGCCCCAGTTCGGGTCGGACGCGAACAGCGCGGTCTTGATCAGCGGCGAGTGGGCCACGGCGTAACCGACGTCCAGACACTCCTGGTGGTTGCCGCCGCCATTGACCTGAACGGTGACGAACTTGGTAGCGCCTTCGCCATCACGGACGATGGCCTGAGCCACTTCCATGCACACCTCGAACACCGCCTTTTTCAGGGCTTCGAACAGCGCACCGCTGGCTTGGGTGACCTCCGGCAGGTTGGCCTTGCCGGTGGCGATGAGCATGCAGCAATCGTTGGTCGAGGTGTCGCCGTCGATGGTGATGCGGTTGAACGACTTGTTGGCGCCATCGAGCATCAGGTCCTTGAGCACCGCCGGTGCGACCTTGGCGTCGGTGGCGATATAACCGAGCATGGTGGCCATGTTCGGACGGATCATGCCCGCGCCCTTGCTGATGCCGGTCACGGTGACGGTCACGCCATCGTGCTGGAACTGACGGCTGGCGCCTTTGGGCAGGGTGTCGGTGGTCATGATGCCGGTGGCGGCTTCAGCCCAGTTGTTTTCCGACAGGTTGTCCAGGGCGGCCTGCAGGGCGCCTTCGATCTTCTCTACCGGCAGCGGCTCACCGATGACACCGGTAGAGAACGGCAGTACCGATTCGGCAGGTACGCCGGCCAGTTCCGCCAGCTTGGCGCAGGTACGCTCGGCAGCGGCCAGACCAGGAGCGCCGGTACCGGCGTTGGCGTTGCCGGTGTTGGTCAGCAAGTAGCGCACGGTGCCCTGCACACGCTGCTTGGACAGGATCACCGGCGCTGCGCAGAAGGCATTGAGGGTGAACACACCTGCGACGCTGGAGCCTTCGGCACAGCGCATGACCACCACATCCTTGCGCCCGGGACGCTTGATGCCCGCGGATGCAATACCGAGTTCGAAACCCGGAACCGGGTGCAAGGTGGGCAAAGGACCAAGACCAACAGCCATTAGAGCGCTCCTAGAAATAGGGTTTGAGAACAATGTGTAGAGCGGGGCCGCTTGGCGCCCCCTTCGTGACACAAAGCCGCTCCCACCGGATACCACGCCGCCGATGAGCTGGGCGCAGTACCTGTGGGAGCGGCCTTGTGTCGCGATAGGGCCGCAGAGCGGCCCCTCAGGTCAGATCACTCGATCTGACCATGGCAATGCTTGAACTTCTTGCCCGAACCACACCAGCACGGCTCGTTGCGGCCCAGCTTCTGCTCGTTGCGCACCGGCGCGGCAGCCACGGCCACTTCGGCGCCCTCCTCGCTCTGCTGCTCGGCTTCAAGACCAGGGGCAGCGGCGTGCTGGAACTGCATGCGGCTGGCCAGCTCCTCGGCCTCGCGACGCAGACGGGCTTCCTCTTCGGCTGGATCTTCGCGACGCACCTGAACGTGGGACAGCACACGAATGGTGTCGCGCTTGATCGACTCGAGCAGTTCCTGGAACAGGGTGAACGATTCGCGCTTGTACTCCTGCTTCGGGTTCTTTTGCGCGTAACCACGCAGGTGAATACCGTGACGCAGGTGGTCCATGGTCGACAGGTGGTCTTTCCACAGGTCGTCCAGCACGCGCAGCAGGATCTGCTTCTCGAAGGTGCGCAGGGCCTCGATGCCGGCCTGGTCTTCCTTCTCGGTGTAGGCGCGGGTGATCTCGTTCAGCAGCTTCTCGCGCAGGGTCTCCTCGTAGAGGTGATCGTCCTCGTCGAGCCACTGCTGGATCGGCAGCTTCATGGCGAAATCGCTGGCCAGCGACGCTTCCAGACCAGCCACGTCCCACTGCTCAGGCAGCGACTGCGGTGGAATGTGCTGGCTGATGGTGGCATCCAGGACTTCCTTGCGGAACTCTTCGATGGTATCGCCAATGTTCTCGGCGGCCAGCAGGCTGTTGCGCATGTGGTAGATCACCTTGCGCTGCTCGTTGGCCACGTCGTCGTATTCGAGCAACTGCTTGCGGATGTCGAAGTTGCGGCCTTCGACCTTGCGCTGGGCTTTCTCGATGGCGTTGGTCACCATGCGGTGTTCGATAGCCTCGCCGGACTGCATGCCCAGGGCCTTCATGAAGTTCTTCACCCGGTCGGAGGCGAAGATACGCATCAGGCTGTCTTCCAGCGACAGGTAGAAGCGGCTCGAACCCGGGTCGCCCTGACGACCGGAACGGCCGCGCAGCTGGTTGTCGATACGGCGGGATTCGTGACGCTCGGAAGCGATGACGTGCAGGCCGCCAGCCTCGATCACTTGCTGGTGACGTTTCTGCCAATCCGCCTTGATCTGGGCGATCTGCTCGGCGGTCGGGTTCTCCAAGGCCGCCACTTCGGCCTCCCAGTTGCCACCCAGCAGGATGTCGGTACCGCGACCGGCCATGTTGGTGGCGATGGTCAGCGCACCTGGCGCGCCGGCCTGGGCGATGATCTCGGCTTCCTTCTCGTGGTACTTGGCGTTCAGTACCTTGTGGTCGATGCCTTCCTTCTTCAGAAGGTTCGACATGTGCTCGGACGTTTCGATGGTCGCGGTACCTACCAGTACCGGACGGCCATGACTCAGGCTCTCTTTGATGTCAGCGATGATCGCGGCATATTTTTCGTCCGCGGTCAGGTAGACCAGGTCGTTGAAGTCCTTGCGCGCCAGCGGCTTGTTAGGCGGAATGACCATCACGTTGAGGGCGTAGATCTGGGCGAATTCGAACGCTTCGGTATCGGCGGTACCGGTCATGCCGGACAGCTTGGTGTAGAGACGGAAGTAGTTCTGGAAGGTGGTCGAAGCCAGCGTCTGGCTTTCGGCCTGGATGTTCAGGTTTTCCTTCGCCTCGATGGCCTGGTGCAGGCCCTCGGACAGACGGCGGCCTGGCATGGTACGGCCGGTGTGCTCGTCGATCAGCAGGACCTGGCCGTCCTGGACGATGTACTCGACGTTGCGGTGGAACAGCTTGTGCGCACGCAGGCCGGCGTAGACGTGGGTCAGCAGGCCCAGGTTGTGCGCCGAGTAGAGGCTTTCGCCCTCGGCCAGCAGACCGGCCTGGGTCAGCATCTCTTCGATGTACTGGTGACCGGCCTCGTTGAGTTCGACCTGGCGGCTCTTCTCGTCGATGGTGAAGTGGCCTTCCTGGGTGACCTGACCTTCGACCTCTTCGATGTGCTGCTTCAAGCGCGGGATCAGGCGGTTGATCTCGATGTACAGCTTCGAGCTGTCTTCGGCCTGGCCAGAGATGATCAGCGGGGTACGGGCTTCGTCGATGAGGATCGAGTCGACTTCGTCGATCACGGCGAAGTTCAGTTCACGCTGGAACTTCTCTTCCTGGCTGAAGGCCATGTTGTCGCGCAGGTAGTCGAAACCGAATTCGTTGTTGGTGCCGTAGGTGATGTCGGCGGCGTAGGCGGCGCGCTTCTCTTCCGGCGGCTGGAAGGCCGATACGATGCCAACGGTCAGGCCGAGGAATTCGTACAGCGGACGCATCCAGTTGGCGTCACGGCGGGCCAGGTAGTCGTTGACGGTCACGACATGCACGCCCTTGCCGGACAATGCATTGAGATAGACGGCCAGGGTACCGACCAAGGTCTTGCCTTCGCCGGTGCGCATTTCTGCGATCATACCCTCGTGCAGGGTCATGCCGCCGATCAGCTGCACATCGAAGTGACGCATGCCCATGACTCGCTTGCCGGCCTCACGGGCAACGGCGAAGGCCTCGGGCAGCAATTGGTCCAGTGTCTCGCCTTTGGCCAGGCGCTCCTTGAACTCTGCGGTCTTGCCCCGCAGCTGCTCGTCGGAGAGGGCCACCATCTTCTCTTCGAGAGCATTGACGATGTTCACCGTCTTGAGCATGCGTTTGACTTCACGCTCGTTCTTGCTTCCAAAAAGTTTCTTTAACAAAGGCGCAAACATATCGGCAGGATCTTCCACACGTAGGGATGGAGGGCGGCCCCATGAGTCGCCCGTGCAGCCCTGAGGCCGCATGCGAACGAGCATTCTACCCGGAAACGATGGTGAGGAAAGTGGTGGATTTCCACGATGCTGGCACAGCGCTTTGGCGGGGGCGTTTCTAAGATAGGGTCATTTTCACTGAGTTCAACCCTTGTGTTCATGAAACGTATCGCGAATGACTCGTATCCCGCAGGGTCTGCACCGACGTATTGCCGGCCAGCCGGCGATGAGGCCAGCCAGGGTGCCGGAAATGTTAGACTGCCGATCTTGTAACCGCGTGCGTACCCCATGGCCTACAAACCCACTCCCGCCCAGCCGCCCTCTGCCCTGTTGCGCCAGAACCGCCCGCTGCGCTTGTTACTGAACCAGGCCGAGCGCCTGGAGCACTTGCAGCGCCTACTGGAAAGCCAGCTGCAACCAGCCGCCCGCGAGCACTGCCATGTGGCATCGTGGCGCGACGGCACGCTGTTACTGGTGGTGACCGACGGTCATTGGGCTACACGCCTGCGCTATCAGCAAAAGCGCCTGATGCGCCAGCTACAGGCCATGGAAGCGTTCGGCAACCTCTCCCGTATCCTGTTCAAGGTGCAGCCGCCGCTGGTGCCTGCCAAGCGTGGCGGACATGCCATCGAGCTGTCGAGCACGGCGGCCGAGAGCTTGCGTGACACCGCCGAGGGCATTGCTGACCCCAAGTTGCGCGCCGCACTGGAACGACTGGCCGCGCACGCCCGAGAGAAGTAGCCAGGCGCATCGCGAGCAAGGCTCGCTTCTACCGAAGATGCGCGCGATAACGTGCCAGGCGCCGAAGCGGTCGCGCGCGCATCCCGCAGGCATGACTGGCCCGAAACAGAGGTGGGAGCCCTTCCTCCCGACACCACACGATCCAGGCAATAAAAAGGCCACCCGAAGGTGGCCTCAATGAACTAGAGAGTGTTCGAACTTACACGGCCGCAACAGGGCGCATGTACGAGATCGGTGCCGTACTGGCATCTTCGAAAGTGACCACTTCCCAGGCATCTTTTTCAGCAATGAGCTTGCGCAGCAGCTGGTTGTTCAGCGCGTGTCCGGACTTGAAGCCCTTGAACTCGCCGATCAGGCTGTTGCCCAGCAGGTAAAGGTCGCCGATGGCATCGAGGATCTTGTGCTTGACGAATTCGTCTTCATAGCGAAGGCCGTCTTCGTTCAGCACGCCGTCTTCGTCGACAACGATGGCGTTCTCGACACTGCCGCCCAACGCGAGGTTGTGCTTGCGCAGGTACTCGATGTCACGCATGAAACCAAAGGTACGGGCGCGGCTGACTTCCTTCACGAACGACGTGCTGGAGAAGTCGACGCTGGCACTTTGGGTCCGGTTGCGCAGCACCGGGTGGTCGAAGTCGATCTCGAAGCTCACCTTGAACCCGTCGAACGGCAGGAAGGTAGCGCGCTTGTCGCCCTCCTCCACTGTCACTTCGCGCAGGATACGGATGAACTTCTTGGCTGCGTCCTGTTCTTCCAGGCCAGCAGACTGAATCAGGAATACGAAGGGACCGGCGCTGCCATCCATGATCGGCACTTCCGAGGCGGAGAGCTCGACGTAGGCGTTATCGATGCCCAGGCCCGCCATGGCGGAGAGCAGGTGCTCGACCGTATCGACCTTGACGTCACCGTTGACCAGCGTCGTCGACATGGTTGTCTCACCGACGTTGGCCGCGCGCGCCGGGATTTCGACCACAGGGTCGAGGTCGGCGCGACGGAAGACGATGCCGGTGTCAACAGGCGCAGGCTTGAGGGTCAGGTAGACCTTCTCCCCGGAGTGCAGACCGACACCTGTGGCACGGATGGTATTCTTCAGGGTGCGTTGTTTAATCATGGCATTGGCCGCTTCAGCGCAAATTGCGAACAGGTATCAACAAAGGCTGGGGATGATAACAGACCCGGCCTTTGCTGAACACCAATCACCCCTATACCCCTGATAAATTCCATTAATCAGCCTGACGACGCAGGAATGCCGGAATATCAAGGTAGTCCAGATCATCCTGTGGGTTGAGTTTAGCTGCCGCGGCGGCACCTGCATGGGCCTGGTTGCGCATCACGGTCGGACGCTCCAGGTCACGGTAGTTGACCGCTGGCTGCTCCTGACGCGCAGGCGCAGGGTTGGACGACTCGTATACCTGCTGGGCGGTCTGCAGGGTGTTGTCCACCACCTTGACCGGCTTCTCGATACGAGCGCCCAGGCCAGTGGCGACCACGGTGACGTGCAGCTCGTCGCGCATGTCCGGGTCGATAACGGTACCGACCTTGACCATCGCGTGGTCGGAGGCGAAGGCTTCGATGATGCTACCCACATCGGAGTACTCGCCCAGCGACAGGTCGGGACCTGCGGTGATGTTGACCAGGATACCGCGAGCGCCCTGCAGGTTGACGTCTTCGAGCAGCGGGTTGCGGATGGCTGCCTCGGTCGCCTCGCGAGCACGGTTCGGACCGCTGGCGCAGCCAGTGCCCATCATCGCCATGCCCATCTCGCCCATCACGGTACGCACGTCGGCGAAGTCGACGTTGATCATGCCCGGACGCTTGATGATGTCGGAAATACCGCGAACGGCGCCGGCCAGCACGTCGTCGGCCTTGGCGAAGGCAGACAGCAGGCTGGCATCCTTGCCCAGGATGGTCAGCAGTTTTTCGTTAGGGATGGTGATCAGCGAGTCAACGCTTTCCGCCAGCATACGGATGCCTTCATCGGCGATCTGCATGCGCTTGCGGCCCTCGAACGGGAACGGACGGGTCACCACGGCAACGGTGAGAATGCCCATTTCCTTGGCCACTTCGGCGATGATCGGCGCCGCACCGGTACCGGTACCACCCCCCATGCCAGTGGTGATGAACACCATGTTGGTGCCCTGCAGCACCTCGGCGATACGCTCACGGTCTTCCAGCGCGGCCTGACGACCGACTTCCGGATTGGCACCGGCACCCAGGCCTTTGGTCACACCGGTACCCAGTTGCAGGATGGTGCGCGCGCCGATGTTTTTCAGCGCTTGAGCATCGGTGTTGGCGCAGATGAACTCGACGCCTTCGATGTTGCTCTTCACCATGTGGTTGACGGCGTTGCCGCCGCCACCGCCAACGCCGATCACCTTGATGACCGGACTTTGCGGGACGTTGTCTACGAGCTCGAACATTTTCCCTCTCCTTACAGTTCTCTAGTTGTCGCGCCTACCACTACTGCTTTGAAACTTAGAAGTTGCCCTGGACCCACCGCTTGAAGCGCTCAAGCACTGGGGCCTTCGGTTCATCGCCATAGCTGTTGCTGCTGCTGTTACCGGTCAGGGGCAAGTCCTCGGTCTGCTTCTGCAGGCCATAGGTGAGCAAGCCCACGCCAGTGGAATAGATCGGGTTGCGCACCACGTCGCTCAGTCCCCGAACGCTGTGCGGTACGCCAAGGCGTACCGGCATGTGGAAGATTTCTTCGGCCAGTTCCACGGCACCTTCCATCTTCGCGGTGCCACCGGTAAGGACGATGCCGGCTGGCACCAGGTCCTCGTAGCCGCTGCGACGCAGCTCGGCCTGGATCAGGGTGAAGAGCTCGTCGTAACGCGGCTCCACCACCTCGGCCAGGGCCTGACGCGACAGCTCGCGCGGAGGACGGTCGCCCACGCTTGGCACCTTGATGGTCTCGCCAGCGCCGGCCAGCTTGGCCAGGGCGCAGGCGTAACGGATCTTGATTTCCTCGGCGTACTGGGTGGGCGTGCGCAGGGCCATGGCGATGTCGTTGGTCACCTGGTCGCCCGCGATCGGGATCACCGCGGTGTGGCGGATGGCGCCTTCGGTGAAGATGGCGATATCGGTCGTGCCACCACCGATGTCTACCAGGCACACGCCCAGCTCTTTCTCGTCGTCGGTCAGCACCGAGTAGGCCGAGGCCAGTTGCTCGAGGATGATGTCGTCAATTTCCAGGCCACAGCGGCGCACGCACTTCTCGATGTTCTGTGCCGCATTGACTGCGCAGGTGACCACGTGGACCTTGGCTTCCAGACGAACGCCGGACATGCCCAGCGGCTCGCGCACGCCTTCCTGGTTATCGATCACGTAGTCCTGCGGCAGGGTGTGCAGCACGCGCTGATCGGCCGGAATGGCCACGGCCTGGGCAGCGTCGAGTACCCGCTCAAGGTCGGCGAGACTCACTTCGCGATCGCGAATGGCGACGATACCGTGGGAGTTCAGGCTGCGGATATGGTTGCCGGCCACGCCGACGAATGCGGAGTGGATGCGGCAACCGGCCATCAGCTGCGCTTCTTCCACCGCGCGCTGGATCGACTGCACGGTGGACTCGATGTTCACCACCACGCCTTTCTTCAGGCCACGGGACGGATGGGTGCCGATACCCACGATTTCCAGGGTGCCGTCTTCGGCCACTTCACCCACCAGCGCCACCACCTTGGAGGTGCCGATGTCCAGCCCGACGATCATTTTGCCGCTATGCGCGTTTGCCATGGTCCTGCCTCTCTCTAATTCTTCGCAACGGCGGGTTGGGCCGTCGTCGGTGCAATCGGTTCCCGCCAACCAACGGCAAGTCCGTTGGAATAACGCAGATCAATGCGGGCGATGTTGGTGATCTGCTCTTTGAGTGTCTTATCGTAAATGGCAATGAAACGGCGCATCTTCTCCACCAGGTGATCGCGCCCCAACAGCAGCTCGACACCCGACCCGGCGCTACCCGCGCCTGTGGTCAGGAACCAGCTGCCCCGCTCGCGCAGCTCCAGGCGAGCGATGGAAAAGCCCAGGGGGCGCAGCATCTGGCTCAATACCTGATACTGCTGCATGACTTGTTGCTGAGCGCGCTGCGGCCCGAACAGCTGCGGCAGGTGCTCGTAGTTGGCCAACTCGCGCGGGGTGAAGGCCTGGCCTTGGTTGTTGAGCAAGGCTTCGTCCCCCCAGCGCGCAACCGGCAACTGTTCCTCAAGGCGAATCACCACCTCGTCCGGCCATACCCGGCGAACCTCGGCATGGGCGATCCATGGCATCTGCTCGAGCTCTGCGCGCATCGCCGTCAGGTCGACGCTGAAGAAGCTCGACGCCACGTACGGCGCGATCCGTTGCTGCACCGCCTGCTGGCTGATGTAGCTCAGGTCGCCTTGTACGGCGATCTTGGTGATCGGCCGGTCGGCGTAAGGCATGAGGCGAATGGCGCCTTCGTAGGCACCAAAGCCCGCCGCCACCAGCAGCACGGGCCACAGCAGGCGCTTGAGACCACCGAGGCTTGGCCGAGGCAGGCGCGCCGATACGGGCTCGTCGGCCACCAGTCGGCTGGCACCACGCGGCACCGGCTTGCTACGGCCGGTAACGGGTTGCTGCTGACGTATCATCGCGCCTTGCATGGCTCTTAACCTCGCGTCACGACGCTTTCAGCCAGGATCGCCAGCACCAGTTGCTGGAAGTCCAGGCCGGCCGCGCGCGCCGCCATGGGCACCAGGCTATGGTCGGTCATGCCGGGTGCGGTGTTGACTTCGAGCAGCCAGAACCGGCCCTGCTCGTCCTGCATCACGTCCAGCCGCCCCCAGCCTTCGATGCCGATGGCATCGCAGGCGCGCGCGGTCAGGTCGATCAGTTCCTTTTCCTTGGCACTGTCCAGGCCGCACGGAATGCGGTACTGGGTGTCATTGGCAATGTACTTGGCGTCGTAGTCGTAGAACACGTGCGGGGTGCCCAGCGCAATCGGAGGCAGCACCTGCCCGCGCAACACTGCGATGGTGAACTCCGGGCCGTGAATCCATTGCTCGACCAGAACTTGCGAATCGTACTTGGCGGCGTCCTTCCAGGCGGCGACCAGCTCTTGCACGCTGTTCACCTTCGCCATGCCGATACTTGAACCTTCATGGGCCGGTTTGACGATCAACGGGAAGCCCAGTTCCGCACCGGCGGCAACACAATCGCTCTCGCTGGCCAGCACGGCGTGGCACGGTGTCGGAATGCCCAGGCTCTGCCACACCTGCTTGGTGCGCAGCTTGTCCATGGCCAGGGCAGACGCCAGGATCCCGCTACCGGTGTAAGGGATGCCTAGGCACTCGAGCAGGCCTTGCATGCTGCCGTCTTCACCGCCACGGCCGTGGAGAATGATGAAGGCGCGGTCGATCTTCTCGCTCTGCAGGCGGGCCAGCAGGTCATCACCCACATCGATGCCTACCACGTCCACACCGGCAGTGGTCAGCGCATCGATCACGGCGGCGCCAGACTTCAGCGACACCTCGCGCTCGGCGCTCTTGCCGCCGTACAGCACGGCGACACGACCGAATGCCTTGACGTCGAGGGTGGAATGCAGCTTGTCGTAGGCGCTGGTCATTTCGACTTCTCCTGCTTGGCGCCAGCGAACAGCGGGCTTTTCATCAATTGCGGGGCCAGACCGCCGACATCACCGGCACCCTGGCACAGCAGGATGTCGCCGGCGCGCAGCAGCGGCTGGACCAACGGCGCGAGTTCCACGCCACGTTCGATATAGATGGGGTCGAGCTTGCCGCGCTGACGGATGCTGTGGCAGAGCTGACGGCTGTCGGCACCCGGAATCGGCTCTTCGCCGGCCGGGTAGACTTCCATCAACAGCAGCACGTTGGCGTCGCCGAGCACCTGCACGAAGTCGTCGTACAGGTCACGGGTACGGCTGTAGCGGTGCGGCTGGTAGACGATCACCAGTCGACGGCTTGGCCAGCCGCCACGTACGGCCTTGATGACCGCAGCCACTTCGGTCGGGTGGTGACCGTAGTCGTCGACCAGCATCACGCTGCCGCCTTCGACTGGCAGCTCGCCGTAGACCTGGAAGCGCCGCCCCACGCCCTGGAAGCCGGACAAGCCCTGGACGATGGCTTCGTCGCTGATGCCTTCGTCAGTGGCGATGGCGATGGTGGCCAAGGCGTTCAACACGTTGTGGTTACCGGGCATGTTCACCGACACATCCAGCGGCTCGCGGTCGCGGCGCAGCACGGTGAAGTGGGTCTGCATGCCCTGCTGGCGCACGTTGATGGCGCGCACGTCGGCCTCTTCGCTGAAACCGTAGGTGACCGTCGGGCGCTTGACCTGCGGCAGGATCTCGCGCACTACCGGGTCGTCCAGGCACATCACGGCCAGGCCGTAGAACGGCAGGTTGTGCAGGAACTCCACGAAGGTTTTCTTCAGCTTGTTGAAGTCGCCTTCATAGGTGGCCATGTGGTCGGCGTCGATGTTGGTGACTACCGCGACCATCGGCTGCAGGTGCAGGAAGCTGGCATCGCTTTCATCGGCTTCGGCGATCAGGTAACGGCTGGTGCCCAACTGCGCGTTGGTCCCGGCCGCCGTCAGGCGCCCGCCGATGACGAAGGTCGGGTCCAGGCCACCCGCGGCGAACACCGAGGCCAGCAGACTGGTGGTGGTGGTCTTGCCGTGGGTACCGGCAACCGCTACGCCGTGGCGATAGCGCATCAGCTCGGCAAGCATCTCAGCGCGCGGCACCACTGGAATGCGGCGCTCCAGTGCGGTGGCGACTTCCGGGTTGGCCGGATTGATGGCGCTGGACACGACCAGCACGTCGGCATTGGCGGCGTTCTCGGCACGGTGGCCGACGAAGATCTGGGCACCGAACGATTCCAGGCGCTCGGTAACTGGCGAGGCCTTCAGGTCGGAACCGGACACCTGGTAGCCCAGGTTGAGCAGCACTTCGGCAATACCGCACATGCCCACACCGCCGATACCGACGAAGTGAATACGGTTGATCCGACCCATTTTCGGCTGGGGCATGGCTTTCTGGCTTTCAACCATGTGCCACCTCCAGGCAGATGTCGACCACGGTGCTGGTTGCAGCAGGTTTGGCCAGGCTCCGTGCGGTGCTGGCCATGGTGTTGAGTTTCTCGGGTTGCATCAGCACCTCGTTCAGGCGTTCAGCGAGCTGCGCTGCGCCAGTTGTCGCTTGTGGCATCAGGAAGGCCGCGCCTTCCCGAGACAGGTATTGGGCGTTATGGGTCTGGTGATCGTCGATGGCATGGGGCAAGGGCACCAGCATCGAAGGCAGGCCAGCCGCCGCGAGTTCGCTGACGGTCAGGGCACCGGCCCGGCAGACCACGATATCGGCCCAGGCATAGGCTTGGGCCATGTCCTTGATGAACGGTTCGACCTGAGCCTGGACCCCAGCCTCGCGGTAACGCTCGGCGGTGATCGGCGCGTGCTGCTTGCCGGCCTGGTGGAATACCTCGGGCCGCAGGTTCGCGGGCACCTCGGACAGGGCCTTAGGCAACAATTTGTTCAAGGGTTCCGCACCCAGGCTGCCCCCCATGACCAACAGGCGGGCCCGGCGCTCGGCCAAAGGCGCACGCTGAGCGTCCATGAACAGCTCAGGGCGCACGGGGTTACCCGTGGTGCGACGTTTGTCGCTGGCCTCGAAGGTGTTCGGAAACGCTTCGCAAACGCGTGCCGACAGCGGTACCAGCAGGCGGTTGGCAGTGCCGGCGCGGGCGTTCTGCTCGTGAATGACCAGCGGTATGCCGCACAGACGCGCAGCGACACCGCCCGGGCCGGTCACGTAGCCGCCGAAGCCCAGCACGCATACCGGCTTGAGCTGCCGAATGATACGGCGTGCCTGAAGCACAGCCTTGACCAACGTGAACGGTGCCTTGAGCAACGACAGCTTGCCCTTGCCGCGCAGGCCGCTGACCTGGATCAGGTGCAGTGGCAGACCGGCCTGTGGCACCAGTTCGTTTTCGATGCCGCGCGGCGTGCCCAGCCAGTGCACGCTGTAACCGCGAGCCTGGAATTCACGGGCGCAGGCCAGGGCCGGGAATACATGCCCGCCGGTGCCGCCCGCCATGATCAGTACGTTTTTGCCGTTAGCGGCCATGGCTGGTCTCCTCGGCAAAATCGCTTTCCTTGAATTCATGTTCCTCGCTACCCAGGTGCGTGCGGCTTTCCCACTCGATGCGCAGCAACAACCCCACGCAGGCGCAGCAGATCACCAGCGAGCTGCCTCCGTAGCTGAGGAACGGCAAGGTGAGGCCCTTGGTCGGCAACAGACCGACGTTCACCCCGATATTGATCAGGAACTGGCCGATCCACAGGAAGGCCAGACCGAACGCCATGTAGGCGGCGAAGAACTGCTTGGCTTTCTCGGCCCACAAGCCGATGTAGAGGGCGCGCACGGTGACGAACACGAACAGAGCGATGGTCGCCAGCGAACCGACGACGCCCAGCTCCTCGGCCAGGACCGAGAACACGAAGTCGGTATGCGCTTCGGGCAGGTAGAACTGCTTCTGCACGCTGTTGCCCAGCCCCACGCCCAGCCACTCGCCACGGCCGAAGGCGATCAGCGCCTGGGTCAACTGGTAGCCGGAACCGAACTGATCGGACCACGGATCGGTGAAGGTGATCAGACGGGCCATCCGGTACGGCTGTGCCTGCACCAGCACGAACACCGCCACTACCGCCAGCACCACCATCAAGCTGAAACGGAACAGCCCCACCCCGCCGAGGAACAGCATGGCCGCCGCTGCGCCCATCATGACCACGGTGGCGCCGAAGTCCGGCTCCATCAGCAGCAGCGCGGCCATGGGCAGCAGGACGATGAAGGGCTTGAAGAAGCCCATCCAGGTCTCGCGCACCTCGGTCTGCCGCCTTACCAGGTAGCCGGCCAGGTAGATGACCACGAACACCTTGGCGATTTCCGAAGGCTGGACGTTGAAGAAACTGAAGCCGATCCAGCGCATGGAACCGTTCACTTCGCGACCGATACCTGGCACCAGCACCAGTACCAGCAGGCCGAAGGCGCCAAGCAGCATCATGAAGCCCATGCGTTGCCAGGTAGCGATAGGCACCATCATGGTCGCCCCACACGCCACCAGACCCAGGACCACGTAAACCAGGTGGCGGAACATGTGATAAAGCGGATTGCCGGACTGCACCGCAGCCACTTCCGAGGAAGCCGAGGTGATCATCACCAGGCCCAGGCCGAGCAGCGCCAGGCACCCGGCCAGCAGCGGGAAATCGAGGTCGATGCCACGTCCGCTGATCAGCGGCGACGGGTATGGCTTGAGGATGCCGAAGATCATGCAAGCCCTCCCGCCGCCTGGGCGAACAGGCGCCCGCGTTCTTCGAAGTTCTTGAACATATCGAGGCTGGCGCAGGCAGGCGACAGCAAGACGGCGTCACCGGACCGGGCCAGTTCGGCACATTGGTGCACGGCCTCGTCCAGCGTCTTGACCCGCACCAACTGCACGCCATCACCCAAAGCCTCGGCCAAGCGCTCGGCATCACGGCCCAGCAGCACCACGGCGCGGCAGTACTGCGCTACCGGTTCGCGCAGGGCAGAGAAATCGGCACCCTTGCCGTCGCCACCCGCGATCAGCACCAGCTTGCCGTCGATGTCGGCCCCCAGGCCCTCGATGGCCGCCAGGGCCGCCCCCACGTTCGTGGCCTTGGAATCGTCGTACCAGTTCACCCCGTTGCGCTCGCGTACCCATTGGCAGCGGTGGGCCAGGCCACCAAATTCACGCAGGGCTTCGAGCATGGGCTCGAACGGCAGGCCAGCAGCATGGCCAAGGGCCAGGGCAGCCAGGGCATTGCTCTGGTTGTGCGATCCACGGACCTTCAGCTCGCGCACCGGCATCAAGGCCTGGAACTCGAAGGCCAGGTATTTCTCGCCGTCGACTTCGCGCAGGCCAAATGCCTTGAAGTCAGGCGCATTGAGACCGAACGTCCAGCAGGGGCGACCTTCGATCGGCAGCGGGCGGCTCAGCGCATCCTGGCGGTTTACCACGACCTGACGGGCGCCGCGGAAAATACGGTGCTTGGCCAAGTGATAGGCCGGCAGCCCGCTGTAGCGGTCCATGTGGTCTTCGCTGATGTTCAGTACCGTGGCCACTTCGGCGTTGAGCTGGTCGGTGGTTTCCAGCTGGAAGCTCGACAACTCCAGGACGTACAGCTCGACATCATCAGCGAGCAGATCCAGCGCCGGCGTGCCGAGGTTGCCGCCTACTGCCACTCGCTTTCCTGCCTTGGCCGCCATCTCGCCGACCAGGGTAGTCACGGTGCTCTTGGCGTTGGAACCACTGATCGCGACGATCGGCGCCTTGGCGTGGCGAGCGAACAGCTCGATGTCACCCGACAATTTCACGCCACGCGCGGCCGCCTGCTGCAGCGCCGGGGTCGACAGCGCAAGACCTGGGCTCACATACAACTCGTTGGCGCGGCACAGGAAGTCCACGTCCAGCTCGCCACAGCGCACTTCCACCTGCGGGTACTCACGGCGCAGGGTTTCCAGTTCCGGTGGTTGCTCGCGGGTGTCGGCGACCGCAAAGGCAATGCCCTGGTTCGCCAGGAAGCGAACCAGGGACATGCCGCTCTTGCCGAGGCCGACAACGATGCGGAATTGGTCGGAAGCGATCAGTGACACGCTCATCTACCTCAGTTTCAGGGTTGCAAGGCCGATCAGCACCAGAATCACGGTGATGATCCAGAAACGGACGATCACCCGCGGTTCGGGCCAACCCTTGAGTTCAAAGTGGTGGTGGATCGGTGCCATGCGGAACACGCGCTTGCCCGTGAGCTTGAAGGAGGCGACCTGAATCACCACCGACAAGGTCTCCATGACAAACACGCCGCCCATGATGAACAGCACGATTTCCTGACGCACGATCACGGCGATGGTACCCAGCGCGGCCCCCAGTGCCAGTGCGCCAACGTCGCCCATGAAGACCTGGGCCGGATACGTGTTGAACCAAAGGAAGCCCAGGCCCGCACCGATCAGCGCGCCGCAGAACACGATCAGCTCGCCCGAGCCCGGCACGTACGGGATCAACAGGTATTCGGCGAATTTCACGTTACCCGACAGGTAGCAGAAGATACCCAGGGCACCGCCCACCATCACGGTCGGCATGATGGCCAGGCCATCCAGGCCGTCGGTCAGGTTGACCGCGTTGCTGGAGCCGACGATCACGAAGTACGTCAGCACGACGAAGCCGATACCCAGCGGGATGGTGACATCCTTGAGGAATGGCACGATAAGGGTGGTCTCGATGCTGGTCGGAGCGGTCTTGTACAAGAAGACCGCGGCTCCCAGGCCGAACACCGACTGCCAGAAATACTTCCAGCGACTCGGCAAGCCGCGGGAGTTCTTCTCGATCACCTTGCGGTAGTCGTCGACCCAACCGATGGCACCGAACAGCAGGGTGACGATCAGCACGACCCACACATAACGATTGCTCAAGTCGGCCCACAACAGGGTGCTGACGCCGATGGCGGACAGGATCAAGGCACCGCCCATGGTCGGGGTGCCGGACTTGGACAGGTGCGATTGCGGGCCGTCGTTACGGACAGCCTGACCGATCTGGCGAATCTGCAAGGTGCGGATCATCCACGGACCCAGCCACAGCGCCAGGGACAACGCGGTCAGTACACCGAGAATCCCGCGCAGGGACAAGTACTGAAAGACTGCGAAGCCTTTGTGGAACTGTTGCAGATACTCAGCCAACAGCAGCAGCATTAATGTTTCTCCCCGCTGGCACCGCACAAAGCCGCCACGACGTTTTCCATCGCAGCGCTGCGCGAGCCCTTGATCAAGATTGTGGTGTCGCTGGCCGTCTCGCCGCGAACGGCGTCGATCAGCTCAGCTTGCGTTGCGAAGTGACGGCCATTGGCGCCGAACGCTTTGACCGCGTGTGTCATGTTGGTTCCCACCGCATACAAGGCATCGACCTTGCCGCGCGCGTAGTCGCCCACCTGACGGTGACCTTCCTCGGCCCATTGGCCCAATTCGCCGATATCCCCAAGCACCAGAACGGTGCGCCCGGAAAAGCCGGCGAGTATATCAATGGCCGCGCACATGGAGGTGGGATTTGCGTTGTAGCTATCGTCGATGACGCGCACGCCGTTCGGCGCAATCTGCGCCACAGTCCGGCCCTTGACCGGCTGCACGGCGCCCAGCCCGACGGCGATGCCGTGCAGGCTCAGACCAACGGCATGGGCCGCGGCCGCGGCCGCGAGGGCGTTGCTGACGTTGTGTGTGCCGAGCAGGTTGAGCTGCACCGGCACGCTGCCATCTGGCCCCACCAGGGTGAAGGACGGGCAACCCCGGGCATCACGCCCGATATCCCTGGCATGGAAGTCCGCCTGCGGGTTGTCCAGGGCGAAGCTCAGGACCCGATGAGTGCCGGCACGCTTGCGCCAGATCTCGAAGGCCTTGTCTGCCAGGTTGAGGATGGCGGTGCCGCCCTCGCCCAGCCCTTCGAGGATTTCACCCTTGGCCTCGACGATTTTCTCCGGCCCACCGAACTCACCCACGTGGGCAGTACCGGCATTGTTGATGATGACCACCTGTGGCTGGGTGAGGCCCACGGTGTAACGGATTTCGCCAATGCGCGACGCGCCCAGCTCGATGACGGCGGCGCTGTGCTCGGGAGCGATTTCCAGCAGTGTCAGCGGCGCGCCCAAGTCGTTGTTCAGGTTGCCACGGGTCGCATGTACCACCCCACGCGTACGCAGGATAGCCGCCAGCATTTCCTTGACCGTGGTCTTGCCACTGGAACCGGTGATCGCCACGACCGGCTTGTCGAACTCGGCGCGGTTCAATGCACCCAACTGTCCCAGGGCCAGCCGGGCATCGGCCACGACCAGTTGGGGGAGTTCGACATCGGCGATTTCGCGCTCGACCAAGGCAGCAACCGCGCCCTTGGCTTTTACATCAGCCAGGTAGTCGTGGCCGTCGAAACGCGGCCCCGTCAAGGCAACGAACAGTTGGCCGGCGCTGACGCTGCGGCTGTCGATGCTGACACCGTTGAAGCTGGCATCGGTACCCACCAACCGCGCATTCAGTGCAGTGGTCAGGTGGCTGAGTATCATGGGTTTAAGCATGCGGAGCCTCCCAGGCTGCAAGTGCCTTCTCGGCTTCGACCAGGTCGGAGAAATCGTGGCGCTGGCCGTTGATCTCCTGGTAGTCCTCGTGCCCCTTGCCGGCCAGGACGATCACGTCATCGGCGGCGGCAGTTGCGATCAGGTGCGCGATGGCTTCACCGCGACCGGCGACGAATTCGGCGGCGTCCGGCTTGCTGAAACCGGGGCGAATATCGTCGAAGATGCGCAGGGGGTCTTCGGTACGCGGGTTGTCGTCAGTGACCAGCACGCGGTCGGCCAGGCGCTCGGCCACGTCGGCCATCAACGGGCGCTTACCGCGATCACGGTCGCCACCACAACCGAACAGGCATAGCAGCTTGCCGTGAGCATGCGGACGCAGGGCCTCGAGGACCTTCTCCAGCGCATCCGGGGTGTGGGCGTAATCGACCACCACCAGCGGCTTGTCACCGCCACCCAGGCGCTGCATGCGGCCGACCGGCCCTTGCAAGTCGGGGGTGACCTTGAGAATCTCGTCAAGCGAGTACTCGAGCGCCAACAGCGTGGCAACAGCGGCGAGCATGTTGCTCAGGTTGAAGCGGCCCAGCAGCTGGCTGCGCAGGATACGTTCGCCCTGGGCAGTGACCAGTGTGGCGCGCACGCCATCATCATCGAAATGCGCTTCGCGGCAGAACAGCGAAGCGTCCGGGTTTTCCAGGCTGTAACTGAGCAGCCGGGTCTCGACATGGTCGACACTCGGGCGGCGGGCATAGTCTTCGGCCAGGCGTCGACCGAAATCATCATCCAGATTGACCACCTGGCAACGCAGGCTGGGCCATGCGAACAACTTGGCCTTGGCGGCCTCGTATGCCTCCATGCTGCCGTGGTAATCCAGATGGTCGCGGGACAGGTTGGTCATGACCGCGATGTCGAATTCCAGCGCAGCGACACGCCCCTGCTCCAACGCATGGGAGGACACCTCCATGGCCACGGCCTTGGCGCCACCCTTCTTGAGATCGTTAAGGGTCGACTGCACGGCAATCGGATCTGGCGTGGTCAGCCGACCGCTCTGCAACTCGCCATAGAAACCAGTACCCAGGGTGCCGATCAGGCCGCAACGTTGGCCAAGCAGATCGAGCGCCTGGGCCACCAATTGGGTGACACTGGTCTTGCCGTTGGTGCCGGTAACACCCACCAGGTTCAACTGGCGGCTGGGTTCACCATAGAAGTGCCCAGCAATCTTGGACAACTGGGCAACCAGGCCCTTGACCGGGATCAGCGGCACGTCGGTCAGCGGCAGCACATTGGCGCCACGCTCTTCATAAGCCACTGCGGCAGCGCCACGGGCCAAGGCATCGGCAATATGATCACGACCATCGACCTTCGCGCCTGGCACGGCCAGGAACAGGTCACCAGGGCGCACATGGCGGCTGTCCAGGGTCAGCTCACGAATCAGCGGATCGCGGCTGGCATGGGCGAAAAGCTTGCTCAATGGCATTGTCATCATCCACGCCCTCCCTTGGCGGCTGCTGCATTGACTTGCGATGTTTCAACGGGTGCTGGGGGCGGCAGGTTGTCTGGGGGCACGTTCATCAGGCGCAGGGTGCCCGACATGACCTTGCTGAATACCGGCGCCGAAACCAGACCGCCGAAGTAACCGCCCTTGCTCGGCTCGTCGATGACCACGACGATGGCGTAACGCGGGTCGCTCATCGGCCCGAAGCCGGCGAACAACGAACGGTAGGCGTTCTCGGTGTAGCCCTTGGAGCCAACCGTGGCCTTACGCGCCGTACCGGACTTGCCACCGACGTGATAGAACGGCACCTGGGCACGGAACACGCCGCGCGGCGCTTCGATGACCTGCTGCAGCATGCCCTGGATGGTTTCGGCGGTTTCCTTGGGAATCGCCTGCACGGCTTCAGGCGCCTTGTCGACCTTGAGGATCGACAGCGGCACCATCTTGCCGTCGTTGGCCAGCGCCGCGTAGGCGTGCACCAACTGCAAGGCGGTGACCGAAACGCCGTAGCCATAGGAAAGGGTCGCGGTTTCGGCCTTGCGCCACTCACGGTGGTTCGGCAGGTTGCCGACGCGCTCGCCCGGGAAGCCCAGGCCGGTGTATTGGCCCAGGCCAACCTGGGACATGACCCGATAAATCGCCTCGCCACCAATGTCGAAGGCGATCTTGCTCATGCCCACGTTACTGGAGTTGATCAGGATGCCGGTCAGGTCGAGGATCGGGCCTTCGCTCTTGGACACGTCCTTGATGGTGTAGCGGCCGATCTGCAGGCTGCCCGGATACACCTCGACCTTGTCGGTAGGCTTCCAGCGACCGCTTTCCAGTGCCGCACTCATGGAGATCGGCTTGACGGTCGAGCCCGGCTCGAACACGTCGATGATCGCCCGGTTGCGCATCGCGGCCGGGAACATGCTACGGCGATTGTTCGGGTTGTAGGTCGGCTGGTTGACCATCGCCAGGACTTCGCCGGTCTTGACGTCCATGATCACCAGGCTGCCGGCCTTGGCGTCCTGCTCGGCGATGGCGTTGCGCAGTTCGCGGGTCGCCAGGTACTGCAGGCGCAGGTCTATCGACAACGCCAAGGTCTTTCCGGCCTTGGCGTTCTTGGTTACCTGAATGTCCTTGATCAGCCGGCCACGCCGGTCCTTGATCACTTGCCGCTTGCCGGGCACTCCGGCCAGCCATTCGTCGTAGGCCAGTTCGACCCCTTCGCGACCGTGGTCGTCCAGGTCGGTGAAACCGACCATGTGCGCGGTGACATCGCCAGCTGGATAGAAGCGGCGGAACTCCTCCAGGCCGTAGACACCCGGCACCTTGAGGTCGAGCACATGCTGGCCCTGCTCCGGGGTCAGGCCGCGCACCAAGTAGATGAATTCCTTGTTCGCCTGCTGGGTCAGACGCTCGGTCAATTGCTGGACATTCTGCCCAAGCGCAGCAGCCAGTTGAGGCCAGCGGTCCTTGGATGCCTGCATCTCCTTGGGGTTGGCCCACAAGGTGGTGACCGGCGTACTGACGGCGAGCGGCTCACCGTTGCGGTCGGTGATCAGACCACGGTGTGCTGGAATCGGGATGTGGCGCAGGCTGCGTGCGTCGCCCTGGCCCTTGAGGAAGTCACGATCGACCACCTGCAGGTCGATGATACGCCAACAGATGGCACCGACCATCAAAGCCAGCAAGCCGATCACGACCCGGAAGCGCCAGGGGTAGAGTGCGCCTTCGAGCTTCATCATGGCGCCACCATTCGCACTTCGTCAGCCGCAGGAACGCGCATCTTGAGCTGCTCGGAAGCCAGGCTCTCGATACGGCTGGCAGCAGTCCAGGTACTTTGTTCGAGGATCAGGCGCCCCCATTCGGCCTGGGCTTTGTCGCGCTCGTTCAACTCACCGTACAACGTGTTGAGCAACTGACGGTTCCAGTGGGCGCTGTAGGACACCGCGATGGCCGAAATCAGGACAGCGACGAACAGCAGAAGCATCAGGAAGCTCCCACCTGGAAGAGGCTTGGCAAAAAGCCGGCTCACCGCAGTTTCTCCGCCACCCGCATGACGGCACTGCGTGCCCGCGGGTTGGCTTTGAGCTCTGCTTCGGAGGCGAATTGCGCCTTGCCGATCAGGCGGATTTTCGGTTCGAAGGCTTTGTGCTGCACCGGCAGGTTGCGCGGCAGATTGTCCGCCTCGCCTTTGGCCAGCTTGCGCATGAACAGTTTGACGATACGGTCTTCGAGTGAGTGGAAGCTGATGACGGCAAGGCGGCCACCGACCTCAAGCGCATCGATTGCAGCCTCCAGGCCGGCTTCGAGGTCGCCCAGCTCGTTATTGACGTGAATGCGCAGGCCCTGGAATGCCCGGGTCGCTGGGTTCTTGCCCTTTTCCCAGGCAGGGTTGGCCACCTTGAGCACTTCGGCGAGATCGGCGGTGCGGGTGAACGGCTGTTGTTCGCGACGCTGCACCACGGCACGGGCCATGCGCTTGGCGAAACGCTCTTCGCCGTATTCCTTGAAGACGCGGGCGATCTCTTCCTCGGCAGCGGTGGCGATGAACTCGGCGGCACTGATGCCCTGGTCCGGGTTCATGCGCATGTCCAGGGGGCCATCATTGAGGAAGCTGAAACCGCGCTCGGGGTCGTCCAGCTGCGGCGAAGACACGCCCAGGTCGAGCAGGATGCCGCTGATCTTGCCATCCAGCCCGCGCGCGGCCACCTCCGAGCCCAGCTCGGCAAAGCTGCGCTGCACAATGACAAAGCGGCCGTCTTCGGCCGCCAGCGCTTGCCCGGTTGCAATCGCCTGTGGATCTTTGTCGAAGCCCAGCAAGCGACCTTGCGGCCCGAGCTTGCTGAGAATCAGCCGACTGTGTCCGCCACGGCCAAAGGTGCCGTCCAGATAGCAACCGTCGGCGCGCAGGGCCAATGCCTCGACAGCTTCGTCGAGCAATACGGTAATGTGGTTGAAGCCGCTATCTATGGTCACAGGATCAGGTCACGCAAATCGTCGGGCATGGCGCCCGGTTGTTGAATAGCTGCGAGGTCGGCTGCCGAAACCACGTTCCAGGCATCCTCATCCCACAACTGGAATTTGTTCAGTTGCCCCACCAGCATCGCCTTCTTGTCGAGCTTGGCGTATTCGCGCAAACGGGGCGGTACCAGGAAACGCCCGCTGCCATCGAGCTCCAGGTCAACCGCATTGCCGATCAGCAGACGCTGCAGGCGGCGGTTTTCCTCACGCAACGACGGCAAGGCACGCAACTTGGCTTCTATCTGTTCCCACTCATCGAGGGGGTATACGCACAAGCAGGGATCAACGGCATCGATGGTCACGATCAGCTGGCCATTGCAACGCGAATCGAGCTCGTCACGGTACCGGCTCGGCATTGCGAGACGGCCCTTTGCATCGAGGCTGACGGCGTTGGCTCCGCGGAACACGGCTGCGATTCCCCACAATGTTAGCTTTTTTGTGCCAGAAAACCCACTTCATCCCACTTTCTGCCACTTGCGCACACTATAGGAATCCGCCCGCTGCACCGTCAAGGCACGTTCATAAGGAAAACCCTTACAGGACCGAGATTTAGCGCAACAAGGGAAGAAGGAAGCACTGCCGGAAAGAAAAAAAGACGGGGAAAATCAAACGCTCCCAGACGGATAGAGTTTGAAGTTAAAGTGATTTATTAAGAGTAAGAATTTTTCGGTATTACCAAGAGGGATCTGCTATCGATTCAAGCAGGAGAGGAAGGTGGAGAGTCGATCTGTAAGCCGGGTTTTGTCGAGGACAGTCATTCCTCTACGACGGCCATCACTGGACGCCTCTAGCAACCTACCCGGTTCCGACGCGGGCCACGCCTAATGGAACCCTATTTGGTCTTGCTCCGAGTGGGGTTTACCTAGCCACGGACTGTTGCCAGCCGTGCGGTGCGCTCTTACCGCACCTTTTCACCCTTACCGGCACCGAAGTGCTTAGGCGGTTGTTTTCTGTGGCACTTTCCGTAGGCTCGCGCCTCCCAGGCGTTACCTGGCACCCTGCCCTATGGAGCCCGGACTTTCCTCCCCCTGCCGTCACGCAACAAAAGTTGCAGAACAAAAGCAGGCAGCGACTGTCCGATCGACTCTCCGCCGCCAAGGTTAACGGTAGGCGCGCCCAAGAACAAGCCATACCGCAAAGAATAGCATAAGGCCACTACTGGGCTTTCTGCTTTTCAAGTGCGGCCTGATACAACAGATTCTTGCGCACACCGGTGATTTCCGCAGCCAATGCCGCCGCGCGCTTGAGCGGCAATTCCGCCAGCAACAGATCCAGCACCCGCTGGGCCTCGGCGCTGATGGCCTGGTCGCCCTCCGGCGCACTCCAGCCGCCCACCAACACCACGCACTCACCGCGCTGCTGGTTGGCATCGCTGGCGACAAAAGCTCTCAGCTCACCCAGGGGCAAGCCCTTGAGCGTCTCGAAGGTCTTGGTCAGTTCACGTGCAAGCAGTGCCGGCCGCTCGGCCCCGAACACAGCCTCCATGTCTTCCAGGCACTCGAGGATACGGTGAGGCGCCTCGTAGAAGATCAACGTACGAGGCTCTTCCTTTACCTGCTCGAGCCGGGCACGGCGACCGGCAGCCTTCGCAGGCAGGAAGCCTTCGAAGATGAACCGGTCGGACGGCAGGCCCGCTGCCGACAGTGCGGCGATCAACGCGCACGCACCTGGCACCGGGACCACATTGACGCCTGCCGCTCGCGCCTGACGCACCAAGTGGTAGCCAGGATCGGAAATCAGCGGCGTACCAGCATCGGAGACCAACGCCACATCGTCGCCGGCCAACAGCTTGCCCAGGAACCGACCGCCTTCGTCGCGTTCATTGTGTTCATGGCAGGCAGCCAGCGGCGTATCGATGCCAAAGTGCTGCAGCAAGCGGATCGAGTGCCGGGTGTCCTCGGCCGCTATCAGGGCGACATTGGCCAGTACCTTCAGCGCCCTGGCGCTCATGTCGTCAAGGTTGCCAATGGGCGTTGCCACGACGTACAGCGTACCCACGGTGGTTTTGGAAGCCCCTGCCACATCAGTCACTGCGCACACCTGTCTTTCGGATCAAAGGCGCCATTGTAGCCCGAGCGCTTGTTACAGAGCGCAAAGAACTTCGCATACGACCAATGGTGAGCCACCTATAGTGAAGGTTCCGCATCGGCGACATCGCGCCCCGGCCAGCGCTTGGGTACAATTGCCGGCCAACTTGATCGAGTAACAGGACCTTTACATGATCGCTTGCCTGCGGCTGCTCACAGCCCTCTGCCTCGCTACCTTGCTGGCAGCCTGCGCCAGCTCGCCCTCATCCAGCCTGGGCGAACTGCCACGCACCCCGGACGCCAGCATCGAGCAACTGCTCGAAAAAGCCTCCACCAGCAAATCTGCGGAAGATGCCGCACTGCTGCGCCTGAGCGCCGCCGACCTGGCCTACAAGCAGAAGGACTTCCCGCGCGCCGCGCGCATTCTCGAACAAGTACCACTGGACACGCTCAAGCCTGCGCAGCAGGTGTTCGCCAGCACCCTCGCCGCAGAACTGGCGATGAGCCGCAAGCAGCCCAAGGCGGCGCTGGCCGCCTTGTCGCACCCGAGCCTGCAACGCGTTGCCGAGCTGCCGGAAGAACAACAGGCCCGCACCTACAATGTGCATGCCGCCGCCCTCGAAGCCGACGGCCAGGCGCTTGCCGCAGCCCAGCAGCGCGTTCTGCTGGCACCCCTGCTCAGTGGCCAGGCCGCCAGCAGCAACAACGATTCGATCTGGGCGCTGGTGGCATCACTGCCGGCCGAACAGCTGCAGCAGCCAGCAGGCAACGAAACCCTGGGCGGCTGGACCAGCCTGGCCCTTGCAGTGAAGAGCGCCGGCACCCTTGAGCAGCAGCAAGCGGCCATCGAAACCTGGCGCAAGCAGCACCCTGACCACCCTGCAGCACAGCAACTGCCGCTGGCGCTGACCAAGCTCAAGGAACTGGCCAGCCAGCCACTGACCAAGATCGCCCTGCTGCTGCCTCAGGAGGGCCCACTGGCCGGTGTCGCCCGCGCCCTGCGTGATGGCTTCATGGCTGCGCACTTCCAGGCCCAGCAGGCCGGCCAGCCGGCGCCCGCCGTTCAGGTCTTCGATAGCTCGCGCATCACCTCCCTCGACGACTTCTACCGCCAGGCGCAGGCCGCAGGCGTACAGCTGGTGGTCGGCCCACTGGAAAAACCACTGGTGAAAAAGCTCGCGGCCTACCCGCAACTGCCAATCACCACCCTGGCGCTGAACTACGCGGACGCCGGGCAAGCCACCCCACCGCAACTGTTCCAGTTCGGCCTGGCCGCCGAGGACGAAGCTCGCGAAGTGTCTCGCCGCGCCCGTGCCGACGGCATGGTCCGGGCCGTTGCCCTGGTGCCGAGCGGCGAATGGGGTGACCGCGTGCTTGCCGCCTTCCGCAAGGACTGGGAGAGCAACGGCGGCACCCTGCTGGCCGCCGAGCGCATCGCCCAGCCAGTAGCCCTGGCCCAGCAAATCGCCGACCTGTTCCAACTTCGCCAGAGCGAAGGTCGCGCCCAGAGCTTGCAAAGCACGGTAGGTGGCAACATTGCCGCACAGCCTTCGCGTCGCCAGGACATCGACTTCATCTTCCTCGCCTCGACCCCGCAACAGGCGCAACAGATCAAGCCGACGCTGAACTTCCAGTACGCGGGCGACGTACCGGTATACGCCACCTCGAACCTCTACAGCGCCAGCGGTGACGTCAACCAGTACAACGACATGAACGGCATTCGCTTCTGCGAAACCCCGTGGCTGCTCGACACCACCAACAATTTGCGTCAACAAGTGGTCCAACAGTGGCCGCAAGCCGCCGGCAGCCTTGGCCGCCTGTACGCCATGGGCGTTGACGCCTACAGCCTGGCGCCTCGCCTGGGCCAACTCAAGGCACTGCCGGATAACCGCGTGCAAGGCCTCTCCGGAAGCCTGACCATGAACGCCAACCAGCGCGTGGAGCGTCAGCTGCCGTGGGCCGAGTTCTCGGGCGGCCAGATCAAGCGCCTGCCGGACACTGCGCGCTGATGCCGGACGCATCGCCGACCCGTGCCGGCCAAACCGCAGAAAACCAAGCCCTTGAATACCTTCAGGGTCAAGGCCTGCAACTGCTGGCTCGCAATTGGCGATGTAAAGGCGGCGAGCTTGATCTGGTCATGCTCGACGCCGATACAGTAGTATTCGTCGAAGTCCGCTACCGCTTGCATGCGGACTTCGGTGGCGCCCTCGGCAGTATCGACGGGCGCAAGCAGAAAAGACTGGCGCTTGCCGCCAGCCTGTTCTTGCAGAAGGAGTCCCGTTGGGCCAACCAACCCTGCCGCTTCGACGTTGTCGCCCTGCAGGGCAGCCAGCATGCAGGCCGACCGCTTCAATGGCTGAAAAACGCCTTCGAATGCTGAACCCACTTCATTTTTTTTGCTCTATGTTTCGCGGGCTGGTCTCTGTTGCGCGCCGCGCCGGCCACCGCCCCACTTAAGGTCACCCGATGGACATGCAATCCCGAATTCGCCGGCTGTTCCAGGCCAGCATCGACACCAAGCAACAGGCAATGGACATCCTGGCACCGCACATCGAGCAGGCCAGTCTGGTCATGGTCAACGCACTGCTCAACGAGGGCAAGATGCTCGCCTGTGGCAACGGCGGCTCGGCCGGCGATGCCCAGCATTTCTCGTCGGAGCTGCTCAACCGCTTCGAACGCGAGCGCCCGAGTCTGCCGGCCATTGCCCTGACCACCGATAGCTCGACCCTGACCTCAATTGCCAACGACTACAGCTACAACGAGGTCTTTTCCAAGCAGATCCGCGCCCTGGGCCAACCGGGCGACGTTCTGCTGGCCATTTCCACCAGCGGCAATTCGGCGAACGTCATTCAGGCCATCCAGGCCGCACATGATCGTGAAATGATTGTCGTAGCATTGACCGGTCGTGACGGCGGCGGCATGGCTTCACTGCTGCTGCCCGAGGACGTCGAGATTCGCGTGCCCTCGACGGTCACTGCACGCATCCAGGAAGTCCACCTGCTGGCGATCCATTGCCTGTGCGATCTGATCGACAGCCAACTGTTCGGGAGTGAAGAATGATCCCCAAGCGCCTCGGCCTGATGGCCCTGACCCTGTGCCTGAGCGTCACCGGCTGCAGCTCGGTACTGACCTCGACCCGCAACTCGCCGATCGAGGATGATCGCGGCACTCGCACCATCGGTAGCAAGATCGACGATTCGCTGATCGAAACCAAGGCTGCGGTAAACATCGCCAAGGCCAGCCCGGACCTGGACAAAGGTTCGCACATTGTCGTCAGCAGCTATAACGGCATCGTGCTGCTTGCCGGCCAGACACCTCGCGCCGACCTCAAGAGCCTGGCGGAACAGACCGCCAGCCAGGTCCAGCGGGTCAAGAAAGTACACAACGAGCTGCAAGTGATGCAGCCCTCCTCCATCCTTGCGCGCAACAACGACGCCTGGCTGACCACCAAGATCAAGACCCAGATGCTGGCTGACGCCAACGTACCCAGCTCGCGCATCAAGGTGATCACCGAAAACGGTATCGTCTATCTGCTCGGCCTGGTCACCCAAGGCGAGGCCAACGCAGCCACCGCCGTGGTACAGGGCGTGTCGGGCGTGCAGAAAATCGTCAAGCTGTACGAGTACATCGACTGATTCCTTGATTGCCCGCACCGGAATGATCGCCGGCGACCGGCTCCTGCAGGTGGAAACGACCTGTACGGAGCCGGCATGGGCCTCCCTCCGCACCACCCCTACAGAAACCCAGGAAACACCGCATGAAAAAGCTTCTGCTGCCCGCCCTGCTGATCGGCGCCTTCGCCACCCTGGCCGGCTGCTCCACTCCAAGCCTGATCACTCTCAACGACGGCCGCGAGTTCCAGACCGTCGATGAGCCGCAGTTCGACCAGGACGCTGGCTTCTACGAATTCCAGCAGCTCGACGGCAAACGCACCCGCGTCAACAAGGACCAGGTGCGCAGCATCAGCGACCTGTAAGTCCTGGCCCGCAGCCATAAAAAAGGCGATCCCGCATGGATCGCCTTTTTTGTTTACTTGACCACCTTCAGGCTTGGCCGCCCACTCGGACGCGGCGGCTGGCCACCTCCCTCAGGCGGGCCATCGTCATCCGGCTCGACACCTTCATCTTCGATGTCGTCGTCGCCATCCATCAGTGGAGGCTCCAGCTCGAAGACCATACCCTGGCCGTTTTCGCGGGCATAGATACCGAGGATCGCGCCAACTGGCACGAACAGCGAATGCGCCACACCGCCGAACCGGCCTTCGAAGCTCACCGCTTCGTTGTCCATGTGCAGGCTGCGTACCGCGCTGGGGGAAATATTCAGGACGATCTGACCGTCACTGGCGAAGCCTTGCGGCACCTGGACCGCCGGATATTCGGCATTGACCAGCATATGAGGGGTGCAATCGTTGTCGACGATCCACTCGTACAGCGCTCGAACCAGATAGGGGCGACTGGAGTTCATCAACGGCTCCTTAAAGCTTGCGCATTTCACGTTCAACGGAGGACAGGCTTGCCAGGAATGGCTCACGGGCAAACTGTCGCTCCATGTAATCCAGCAGCGGCTTGGCCTGCCGCGGCAATTCGATACCCAATACCGGCAAACGCCAGAGTATGGGCAGTAGACAACAGTCGACCAGGCTTTGCTCCTCGCTCATGAAGCAAGCGAACTCGGCAAACAGCGGCGACACGCCGGTCAAGCTCTCGCGCAACGCCTTGCGCGCCTCTGTACGCGCGGCATCGGCGCTGCGCGCATCGAGGATGGTATCGGCCAGCGCACACCAGTCGCGCTGGATACGATGTATCAGCAGACGGCTGTTGCCACGTGCCACCGGGTATACCGGCATCAGTGGCGGATGCGGGTACCGCTCCTCAAGGTACTCCATCACCACGGTCGATTCATACAACGCCAGGTCACGGTCGACCAGGGTCGGCACGCTCCCATAGGGGTTCACTTCAACCAGCTTGGGTGGCAGACGACCGCGATCCACATCGATGATCTGCACGCTGACGCCTTTCTCCGCGAGCACCAGGCGCACGCGATGGGAATAGTGATCAGCGGGGTCGGAATAGCAGGCTAACCTGTTGGTTGCGCCCATGTAGCGCCTCCTCGCATGGGGATGCTTAAGAAACTGCAAATGCAAACGCGCCCTGGAGGCCCCTCCGCGTCAGCGGTGGAGCGCCCAGGGCGCGTTCAACTACCAGAAACTACTGCGTGATCAGTGCACGTCCTTCCAGTATTCGCGCTTGAGCAAATAGGCGAATACGAAGAAGAAAGCCAGGTACAGCAACACATAAGTACCGATACGCTGGCTTTCCAGTTTGACCGGGTTGGCCGAATAGGCCAGGAAGGTCACCAGGTTCTTGACCTTCTCGTCGAACTGCTCGGTGGTCAGGGTACCGGAATTCGGCGTAATGGTCAGCTGGTCACAAGCCTCATGGGTCAGCGGACTACCTGTCAATGGGTCGAATTGCTTCTTGCCGTCGACCACGGTCTGCACCTGCTTGCAGCCGATGACCTGGTTACCCTGCAGTCCCACCAGCACGTTGGGCATGCCGACGTTCGGGAACACCTTGTTGTTGACACCATAAGGACGCGACTTGTCTTCATAGAAGCTGCGCAGGTAGGTGTACAACCAGTCGGTACCGCGCACCCGGGCAACCAGCGTCAGGTCAGGTGGCGCCGCGCCGAACCAGGTCTTGGCATCACTGGGCTGCATGCCGATCTTCATGTGGTCGCCAATCTTGGCACCGGTGAACACCAGTTTCTCGAGCATCAGCTCGTGTGGAATGCCCAAGTCATCGGCCACACGCTCATAGCGTTGGAACTTCGCACTGTGACAGCCCATGCAATAGTTGGCGAAGGTACGAGCACCATCCTGCATGGCCGCTTTGTCGGCGAGGTCGATATCGACCTTGTCCAACGTCAGGCCAGTTTCGGCAGCGTAGGAAAAGGCAGGCATCACTGCCAGCAAAAATACTGCAATCAACTTTTTCATCAGCCAGTCACCCTTTCCGGAACCGGTTTGGTCTTCTCAAGCCTTGTGTAGAACGGCATCAGCAGGAAGTAGGCGAAGTACAACACCGTGCACACCTGCGACAGCAAGGTGCGCCCTGGTGTCGGCGCCAGAACGCCCAGCACACCGAGGATCACGAAGGCCACGCAGAACACCAGCAGGAAGATCTTGCTCAACCAGCCTTTGTAGCGCATCGAGCGCACAGGACTGCGGTCAAGCCAGGGCAACACGAACAGCACGGCAATGGCCGCCCCCATGGCGATCACCCCGAACAGCTTGTCAGGAACCGCCCGAAGGATTGCGTAGAACGGCGTGAAGTACCACACCGGGGCGATATGCTCTGGCGTCTTGAAGGCATTTGCCTGCTCGAAGTTCGGTTTTTCCAGGAAATAGCCACCCATTTCCGGGAAGAAGAACACCACGGCACAGAATACGAAGAGGAAGACCACCACGCCGACGATATCCTTGACGGTGTAGTACGGGTGGAACGGAATGCCGTCCAGCGGTATGCCGTTTTCGTCCTTCTTCTTCTTGATATCGACGCCATCGGGGTTGTTCGAACCTACTTCGTGCAACGCGAGGATGTGCAGCACGACCAGGCCCAGGATGACGATCGGCAAGGCCACGACATGCAGGGCGAAGAAGCGGTTCAAGGTGATGCCGGAGATCAGGTAGTCACCACGAATCCACTGAGTGAGGTCATCGCCGATCACCGGAATGGCACCGAACAGCGAAATGATCACCTGGGCGCCCCAATAGGACATTTGCCCCCAAGGCAGCAGATAGCCCATGAAGGCCTCGGCCATCAGCGCCAGGTAGATCAGCATGCCGAACAACCACACCAGCTCACGGGGCTTCTGGTAGGAGCCGTAGAGCAATCCGCGGAACATGTGCAGGTAGACCACGATGAAGAATGCCGACGCCCCCGTGGAGTGCAGGTAACGCAGGATCCAGCCGTATTCCACGTCACGCATGATGTATTCGACCGAGGCAAAGGCCTCTTCCGCCGACGGCGTGAAGCTCATGGTCAGCCACACACCCGTGACGATCTGGTTGACCAATACCAACAGGGCCAGGGAGCCGAAGAAGTACAGGAAGTTGAAGTTCTTGGGCGCGTAATACTTGCTCAGGTGGTCTTCCCACATCTTGGTAGCGGGGAAGCGAGCATCAATCCAGTCCATGAACTTGCTCATCATGCGTTCTCCTGATCGACGCCGATGACAATGATGTCGTCCGACTCGTAAGAGTGAGGCGGCACTGGCAGGTTGAGAGGTGCAGGCTGGGCCTTGTAAACCCGCCCGGCCAGATCGTAGTGGGAGCCATGGCAAGGGCAGAAGTAGCCACCCACCCATTTAGGACCAAGGTCGGCCGGCGCCACTTCCGGACGGAACGTCGGGGAACACCCAAGGTGGGTGCACAGACCGACGAGAATGAGGATCTCCGGCTTGATCGAACGCACTTGGGGATCGACATAGGCCGGCTGCACCGATGCCTTCGATTCAGGGTCGGACAGCTCACCGGCGATCTTCTTGAGATTCCCGAGGATCTCTTCCGTTCGCCTGACGATAAATACAGGCTGGCCGCGCCACTCGGCCACCATCTGCTGCCCGGGTTCGACCTTGGCGATGTTGACCTTCACCGGTGCACCTGCGGCCTTCGCCTTGGCACTGGGAAACCATGACCCTACGAACGGTACCGCAGCCCCCACTGCCCCCGCCGCCCCGACCACGGATGTCGCGGCTACGAGGAAGCGGCGCCGGCCTGCGTTGACGCCGTCATTGCTCATTCAGTCCTCTCCCATCAGCTTGCTTGGCCTGTTGAATCAGGCCTGTACTTAGGTAATGTCTGTGGCACTAAAAATTGGCCGCCATGGTAAGAAACAAAACCACACACTGACAAGGTGATTACCCCTGCAACGGGCTACAACCCTCGCTTTGCTTGATCTGCGTCTATGCGGCCAGTTGTCACCGACATGCTGACAGGTTAGTTCAAGACATAAAAAAAGCCCGGTTCCAAAGGAACCGGGCTTCTTTGACTGCCGAAGCGGTATTAACGCTTGGAGTACTGAGGACGCTTACGCGCTTTACGCAGACCCACTTTCTTACGCTCAACTTCACGAGCGTCGCGGGTGACGTAGCCAGCACGACGCAGAGCGCCACGCAGGGTTTCGTCGTATTCCATCAGAGCGCGGGTGATACCGTGACGGATCGCACCGGCTTGACCGCTGACACCACCACCGGAAACGGTGACATAGATGTCGAACTTCTCAACGGTCTCGGTCAGCTCCAGCGGCTGGCGAACAACCATGCGAGCGGTTTCGCGACCGAAGAACACGTCCAGAGAACGGTTGTTGATGGAGATGTTGCCAGTGCCCGGACGCAGGAAAACGCGAGCGGTTGCGGTCTTGCGACGGCCAGTGCCGTAATTTTGAGTCGCCGACATAATGAACTTTTCCCGTTAGATCTTCAGTTCTTGAGGCTGCTGAGCAGTGTGTGGGTGAGTTGCACCCGCGTACACTTTCAGCTTGCGGTACATGTCGCGACCCAGCGGGTTCTTAGGCAGCATGCCTTTGACCGCGGTTTCGATAACACGCTCAGGGGCTTTGTCGATCAGCTTCTCGAAGCTGATTTCCTTGATGCCGCCTGGGAAACCGGAGTGGGAGTAGTACATTTTGTCGGAAGACTTGGCACCAGTCACACGAACCTGCTCGGCGTTGATAACGACGATGTAGTCGCCGGTGTCAACGTGAGGGGTGTATTCTGGTTTGTGCTTGCCACGCAGACGGCTAGCGATTTCGGTAGCCAGACGACCCAGGGTCTGGCCAGCGGCGTCGACTACGAACCACTCGCGCTTTACTGTTTCCGGTTTAGCAGTAAAAGTTTTCATTCTCTAAAGCCTCAGAGGCCGCCCAGCGAAAAATAGACGGCGAATCTTACTGGATAGTGCACAACTTGCCAAGGGCAAGCGCGCAGCCGAACGCTGACGCTTTTGGGGGCTCGGGTCGGGCACGCCAATGTTCGACGGGGTTCTTCCTGCATGGTGGTGCATCACTTCCGCCACACGGAGAGGGGCCGAATTATCCAGATTGCGCCAGAAAATTCAACCTGCTTTTATGGGCATCTTTGCCAAGGAGAGTCTTTCCGATGGAATACCGCAAGCTCGGCCGTACCGACCTCCACGTCAGCGCCCTGTGCCTGGGCACCATGACCTGGGGCGAGCAGAACACCCAGGAAGAGGCCTTCGAACAGATCGCCCTGGCCAAGCAGGCCGGGATCAACTTCATCGACACCGCCGAAATGTACCCGGTGCCACCCCGCCCCGAGACCTATGCCGCCACCGAGCGGATCATCGGAAAGTGGTTCAGCGAGCACGGTGATCGTGACGACTGGATCCTCGCCAGCAAGGTCGCGGGCCCTGGCAACGGTATCAGCCATATCCGCGACGGCCAGCTCAAGCACAACCGCCAGCACATCGTCGCGGCGCTGGACGAAAGCCTCAAGCGCCTGCAGACCGACTGCATCGACCTGTACCAACTGCACTGGCCCGAACGCAGCACCAACTTCTTCGGCAAACTGGGCTACCAACACCTGCCGCAGGACCACTTCACCCCGCTGGAGGAAACCCTCGAAGTGCTCGATGAGCAGGTTCGCGCCGGCAAGATCCGCCATGTAGGCCTGTCCAACGAAACGCCGTGGGGCACCATGAAGTTCCTGCAACTGGCCGAGGCCCGTGGCTGGCCGCGCGCGGTGTCGATCCAGAACCCGTACAACCTGCTCAACCGCAGCTTCGAGGTGGGCCTGGCGGAAGTGGCGATTCGCGAACAATGCGGCCTGCTGGCCTACTCGCCACTGGCGTTCGGCATGCTCTCGGGCAAATACGAGAATGGCGCCTGCCCTGCAAAGGCACGCTTGACCCTGTTCAGCCGCTTCGCCCGCTACTCCAACCCACAGACAGTCGCAGCCTGCAGCCGCTACGTGCAACTGGCCCGCGATCATGGCCTGGACCCGGCGCAAATGGCCTTGGCGTTCGTGACTCGGCAACCGTTCGTGACCAGCAATATCATCGGAGCGACCGACCTGGATCAGCTCAAGAGCAACCTCAATAGCCTGGCACTGAACCTCAGCGATGAGCTGCTGGCGGGGATCGAGGCGATTCATCAGCAGCAGCCCAATCCGGCGCCTTGACCCGAACCACAATTGCCTGCTTCGCGGGTGAGCCCGCTCCCGTAGGGCTACGCGCAGCCCTCGTGGGCGTGGGTTTACCCGCGAAGCAGGTAGCGCGAATCTGCGGGGTAGACACAATCGCCAAAAAATAAGACGATCCAGCCGGTGATTGACCACTCTACCCTATAAGAACAATGACAATGATGTTTACCCAACCCTCCGCGTCGTTGCGGCGCGTCAGCATCCTGGCCATTGACAAGGTGTTCGCCTCGACCCTGATGCAGGCCAAGGATTTCTTCCACCTGGCCAGCCTGCGCTATAGCAAGCAACTGGGCCTGGGCTTGCAGCCCATGTTCGAAATCCACCTGGTCAGTCCCGACGGGCAGCCCGTGGACAGCTTCAGCGGCGTACAGTTGCCGGTCGACGGCGGCCTGGACGATGCCGATGTGATCATCCTCCCAGCCTTCTGGGACGACTTCGACAACCTGCTGCAGCGCTACCCTCAGGTGCTGCCGTGGCTACGCGAGCAACATGCCCGCGGCGCCGTACTGTGCGCCGAGGCAAGCGGGGTCTTCTGGCTGGCCGAGGCCGGGCTGCTCGACGGCAAGGAAGCGACTACCTACTGGCGCTTCTTCAACAGCTTCGCCGAGCGCTTCCCCAAGATCAGGCTGAACCAGGACAAGCACCTTACCGACGCCGACAATCTGTACTGTGCCGGCGGCACCACTTCGGCCTGTGATCTGTACATCTACCTGATCGAGCGCTTCTGCGGCGCCAACGTGGCTCGCGCCGTGGCACGCGACATCCTCTACGAGGTGCAGCGCAACTACACCCCTGGACGCATGGGCTTTGGTGGGCAGAAGCTGCACCAGGACCTGATCATCCTGCAGATCCAGCACTGGCTTGAAGAACACTTCGCCGACAAGTTCCGCTTCGAGGACGTGGCCCGCAACCACGGCATGAGCATTCGCAACTTCATGCGTCGCTTCCAGGGCGCGACTGGCGACAAACCATTGCACTACCTGCAACGGCTACGCATCGAGACGGCCAAGGGGTTGCTGTCGAGCACGCGCAAGAGCATCAAGACCATCAGCTACGAGGTTGGCTACGACGATGCCAGCTTCTTTGCCCGACTGTTCCGGCAGCACACTGAGCTGTCCCCGAACCAGTATCGGCAGCAGTTCATGCAAGAAGCTTGAGATGAGCGGGGCCGGCAAGCGGCCCCGAACTCCGAGGCTTATGGCTTGTGCGCGCGCGCCAGGAACTCGTGCGACTGCATCTCCAGCAGGCGGCTCAGGGTACGCTGGAATTCGAAGCTCAAGCGGCCACCGGTGTACAGGTCCTTCAGCTCCACCTCGGCCGAGATGATCAGCTTGACGTTACGGTCGTAGAACTCGTCCACCATGTTGATGAAACGACGGGCGATGTCATCGGTAGCCACACCCATCTGCTCCACGTTGCTCAGCAGCACGGCGTGGAAGATCTTGCCCAGCTCGATGTAGTCGTTCTGGCTGCGAGGCCCGTCGCACAGGGCGCGGAAGTCGAACCAGGCCACATCGTCGCAGGTGAGCAAGGCATTGATCGGACGATTCTCGATCATCAGCACGTCATTCTCGACCGCCTGGGTGCACTCAGGGGTCAGTGCCTTGAAGCTGGCGCGCAGGCTCTGGTGCGCCGCATCATCGAGCGGGTAGTGGTACAGCTCGGCCTGCTCAAGGTGACGCAGGCGGTAATCGACCCCGCTGTCGACGTTCACCACGTCGGTGTTCTGCTTGATCATCGCGATGGCCGGCAGGAAGCGCGCCCGCTGCAGGCCGTCCTTGTACAAGCCGTCCGGCACGATGTTGGAGGTCGCGACCAGGGAAACGCCATTCTTGAACAGTTCCTCCATCAGCGTGCCCAGGATCATGGCATCGGTGATGTCGGAAACGAAGAATTCGTCGAAGCAGATGACCTTGGCTTCCTGGGAGAAGCGCTTGGCGATGATGGTCAAGGGGTTCTTCTCGCCCTTGAGGGTCTTCATCTCTTCGTGCACACGCTTCATGAAGCGGTGGAAGTGAGTACGCATCTTCTCTTTGAATGGCAGCGCCTCGAAGAAGGTATCCACCAGGTAGGTCTTGCCTCGGCCCACACCGCCCCAGAAGTACAGGCCCTTGACCGGGGTCTGCTCCTTCTTGCCGAACAACTTGCCGAATACACCTGGCTTGTTGTTGTGCGCAGCGACCAGATCGTCGTATAGACGCTGCAAGTGACGCACAGCAGTCTCCTGCGCCGCGTCATGGAAGAAGTCGGGACGTTTCAGATCTGCTTGATATCGTTCTAGGGGCGTCATGATTCGTTAGCGAGGCAACAAAAAACGGGCCGTCACTGTAGCGACAGGCCCGCTTAATGGCAATCAGACTTGCGGCGAAATGCCTCAGGCGGTATGCATTCCTGAGGGCGAAGGCCTACCCGCAAAACAGACAACGCGGTGCCTGGCACCGGTTATGCCGGTGTTCGCGGATAAATCCGCTCCTACAGGGGCTGCAGCGCTACACGCAGGCTCTCGATAGCCGAATCGCGGGCTTCGGCGCTGTCGAACTGCGGCCCGTCGGCCACCTGCTCGCCGTTCAGCCACAGACTGAAGCCCAGGCCTTCGACTCGCACATCAGCCTCACCGCCCTGCTGCAGCTGCTTGCTTACCGCACCGGCGCTCTTGCCATCGGCGAAGCTGCGCGAGAGCAGCAATTGCTCGCCATCGGCGGCAAGCAGGCGGAAGCGGAAGCTGCCGTCTTCGTCACGGAAGCTGACGAAACGGGCGCTTTTGGCGGCTTTCTTCTTCACTTCGGCAGTTGCCTGGACGCTGCTGCGGAACGAGCGCAGGCCTACGGCCTCGCGCAGTTGTTCGAGGAACGGGGTGGCGATCTTGCGTGCCTTGGCGGCACCGGCCAAAAGAATGTCTTCCAGGTCCGACGGTCGCGAGATCAGTTGGTGGTAGTGCTCACGCTTCTCGGAAAGCTGGCTGTCGAGCAGCTGGAACAGACGCTGCTTGGCATCACCCCAGCCCAAGCCCTGCAGCAGTTCTTCACGGAATTCAGCGCACTGGGCTGGTGTGGAGAAGGCCTGGAACAGAGTGAACAGGTGCGAGTTGTCCGGGTCCTTGGCCTCGCCTGGGGCACGGGAGTCAGTGACGATGCGCGAAATTGCGTCCTTCATGTCCTTCGCGCTGGTGAACAGCGGAATGGTGTTGTCGTAGCTCTTGGACATCTTGCGACCGTCCAGCCCTGGCAGCGTCGCCACGCTTTCTTCGATCACAGCTTCTGGCAGGGCGAAGAAGTCCTTGCCCTGACCGAACAGGTGGTTGAAGCGCTGGCCGATATCACGGGCCATCTCCACGTGCTGGATCTGGTCACGGCCTACCGGCACCTTGTGCGCGTTGAACATCAGGATGTCCGCCGCCATCAGCACCGGGTAGCTGAACAGCCCCATGGTCACACCGGCATCCGGGTCTTCACCGGCTTCGACGTTCTTGTCCACCGAAGCCTTGTAGGCGTGGGCGCGGTTGAGCAGGCCCTTGGCGGCAACGCAGGTCAGCAGCCAGGTCAGCTCAGGAATCTCGGGAATATCTGACTGACGGTAGAAGGTCACCTTGTCCGGATCCAGGCCACCGGCCAGCCAGGTGGCAGCGATTTCCAGGCGCGAGCGCTGGATGCGCAGCGGATCGTCGCACTTGATCAGGGCGTGATAGTCGGCCAGGAAGTAGAACGAGTCGGCACCGGGCTGCTGGCTGGCGAGAATGGCCGGGCGGATAGCTCCGGCGTAGTTGCCCAGGTGCGGGGTGCCGGTGGTGGTGATACCGGTGAGAATGCGCGTGGTCATGGGTGTTCGCTTATTCAGGCTTGGCTCAGTTCGAAAGGCGCGGCAGCAGCAGATCCTTCAGATCGGTCAGCTTGCCATGGAAGAAGTGTCCGCATTCTGCCACTTTCAGCAGCTCATGGGGGCGCGACAGGCTGTCGGACCAGTCGTAAACCAGCTGCGGATCGACGACTTCGTCGCTCTCCGGCTGCACCACGGTGATCGGGCAATGCTGCGGAAGCGGGAAATCGGCCGTCAGACGCATCACCGCCGGGGCAATCATGAACAACTGCTGCAAGGCCACGCCAGAAGCCTCCAGCCGCCCGGCCAGGCTGGTAGCGACGAAACCACCGAAAGAGAAACCCATCAGCACCAAGGGCAGATCGGGGTGCTTTTCGCGCAGCCAGCCAGCAGCGGCCTCGGCATCCGCTACCTCGCCTGCGCCCATGTCATGGCTGCCGGCGCTCTGGCCCACACCACGGTAGTTGAAGCGCAGGGTCACGTAGCCTGCATCGCGGGCGGTACGCTGCAACGTCGAAACCACCTTGTTGAGCATGGTGCCGCCCTGAACTGGGTTGGGGTGGCAGATCAGCACCGCACCACGGGCATCGGCCACGTCCAGGTACAAGGCTTCCAGCTGGCCAACGGGGCCATCGATGAACAAGGGGGTTTCGCGGACAAGCAAGGCACTACTCCGTGACCTCGGGAGGGGTCGATTCGTCTAGCTGAGGAATTCTGTTCTGATTTGCGATCGCTCGCGGTATACAGCGCAGGTCTGAGCCGTTAACGTAAAGCAAAGCCGTTTATAGAGGAAGGACTCGTGGAACACTCGCTCCTTGTTTGGTTGTTGCCGACCCTGGCCCTGGTCGTCGGCGTCGTGGTCGGTTTCGTCGTCGCGCGCCTGCTGCCCAATGCCGCGCCGAGCAGCACACAGCGCCAGCTGGACGATATCCAGCAACGCTTCGACACCTACCAGAACGAAGTGGTCACCCACTTCAACAGCACTGCCGTGCTGGTCAAAAAGCTGACCCAGAGCTACCAGGATGTCCAGGACCACCTGGCCGAAGGCGCCAATGCCCTGGCGCTGGACGAGGTTACCCGTCAGCGCCTGCTGGCCGCCCTGCACTCCGAGGCCGCCCAGGCCCCACGTGACCGCCTGACCCCGCCGAAGGACACCGCCGAAGTGCCTCGCGACTATGCGCCGAAGGCGCCGAACTCGCCAGGCATGCTGGACGAGAGCTACGGGCTCAAGCGTTAAGCGGGTGAAATGCAAAAAGGCCTCGGAAGAGGCCTTTCTTATTGCGTGAAGAACACGGCAACAACCCGCGTTACATCGTCTTGGCCTGAGCCTTCTCCAGTGTATCGATCCGCTGATTCAGTTCACGTATCGACTCAATCAGTGGTGCGACCAATTTTTGGTAGTCCACCGTCAGCTTTTCGTTCTTCTCATGAACCAGTTCCGGGTACACGGCCTGGACATCCTGCGCCATCAGCCCAATATCCTTGCGCCCCGTTTCTTTCCAGGTGAACTTCATACCTTGCAGTTTCAACAACTGCTGAGTGGAACCCGACAGCGCCTCTGGCGACGTCTTCAGGCTTTTATCGCTGAAAGGGCAGCATGGCTGGCCCACATCGCCTGCCAAAGCGACCCCACTGGCAGTAACCACCGCAAGCGCCAGGGCGGCGTGCGAAAGTACACTCTTGAATTTCATACTCATGCCTGTTCAGGTGAATGGACTAGGCACGGAACAGATTCCGTGCGAACACCCAAACTAAGTGACCACCTCAACAGGCTCTATCCGACGTTTCTTGATATCGCTGTCGAAAACCGGCATCGATAAGTAGGAAGTTTGCAGCCAACCTCATACACAGTGCTTGAGCGCCTGTTCGATATCGGCAAGCAAGTCCTCTACATCCTCCAACCCCACCGACAGCCTCACCAACCCTTCCGATATCCCGTGATGCGCCCGCTCCTTCGCCGTATAGCTGGAATGGGTCATGCTCGCTGGATGCTGCGCTAGCGACTCGGCATCCCCCAGGCTGACCGCACGTGCGAACAGCTGCAAGGCATTCATGAAGCGTCGGCCGGCCTCGATCCCGCCCTTGAGCTCAAAAGCGATCATCCCGCCCGGCATGCGCATTTGCCGCTGTGCCAGCGCGTACTGCCCGAATGACGACAGGCCCGGGTAATGGATCAGCTCGACCTGAGGCTGCTCCGCCAGGAACTCAGCCACCTGCTGTGCATTGGCGCAGTGGCGGTCCATGCGCAGGGCCAATGTCTTGATACCACGCATCAGCAGCGCGGCATCATGCGGCGACAGCACCGCGCCAGTCATGTCCTTGAGCCCTACCAGGCGAATCCGGTCGACCAGCGCCTTGCGCCCGACCACCAGCCCGGCGGTGATATCGCCATGGCCGCTGAGGTACTTGGTAGCCGAGTGCACGACCAGATCGGCACCCAGCTCCAACGGCCGCTGCAGATACGGCGTGCAATAGGTGTTGTCGACCACGATGTGCAGGTCATGCCCCTGCGCCGCTTCGGCCACGGCAGCGATATCGACCAACTGCATGTTCGGGTTGGCTGGGGTTTCGAAGTAGATCATTCGCGTCTTACTGGTGATCGCCGCCTTCAGCGCCTTGATGTCATTGAGGTCGACGTGACGGATCTTGACTCCGAACTCGCCAATCCCATGGTGCAGGTAGGCGAAGGTGCAGCCATACAGTGTGCGCCCCACGATCAGTTCATCCCCAGGGCGCAGCAACGTCCAGATCGTCGAAGTGATGGCCCCCATGCCCGAGGCCAGGGCCAAGCCTGCCTCGCCCCCTTCCAGCGAGGCCATGCGCTGTTCCAGCAAGGCCAGGGTCGGGTTGGAGATACGGCTGTAGAAGTGCCCGGGTTCTTCGCCTGCAAAACAGGCAGCACCGTATTCGACGGAAGGAAAAGCGTAGGTAGCGGTCTGGTAGACCGGCGGCACCAGGGCGCCGCCATGGCTGAGCGGGTCGTACCCGTGATGGATGGCCCGCGTGGAAAAACCGCTGTTGTTATGGGAGTCGCGCATGGCAACAACCTCTGGTGGTTTGTTATAAGCTTATGCCACCAAGCCGCCTGATTTTTTCCAAAATCTCCTACGCGAAATGGCTAGTTTTGGAACAAAAACAACACATGACAGATCAGGAGGGCAAAACATGCCTTCGACCCTCGACCGCACCGACCGCGCCCTGCTCGCAGCCTTGCAGGGCAACGCCCGCCTCACCGTCTCCGAGCTTGCCGACCAAGTCGCGTTAACCACCTCGCCCTGCTGGCGTCGGGTCAAGTTGCTGGAGGACAACGGCTACATCACCGGTTATCAGGCCATTCTTTCGCCCAAGGCGCTGGGGTTTGGTGTGACCGCGTTCGTCAGCATCATGATGGACTCGCACACCAAGGACATGGCGCTGGCGTTCGAAAAGCGGCTGATGGAAATTCCAGAGATCATTGCCTGCCACAATGTTTCCGGGCGGTATGACTTCTTGCTCGAGATTCTGGCGCGGGATCTGGAGTCGTTTGGGGAATTCACCCGTGAGGTGTTGCAGCGGTTGCCGGGGGTGAAGGAGATATATTCGAGCTTTTCGTATAAGGCGGTTAAGGAAAAGCGCGTGATTCCTGTATCGGAAAAGCATATCTGAGACAGATCTGCCACGATCGACACCTGAAGGAGCGGTATTGCATCGCGGAAACAAGTTGAGGTTCTTTCTGGTGAGGACGGCCTGACTTGAGCTTTGAGGTGGTGCGCGAATCGAGCGCCGCCCGCGCGGCGCATCGCGAGCAAGGCTCGCTCCTACGTTTGTTTCGGGCCAGTAACGCCAGTGATAGACGCGCGCGACCGCCTTGTTTGTACGACGCGATATCGCGCCAAGCGCCAAAGCGTTCGCGCGCGAATCTCACAGAAATAATTGGCCCGAAACAAACGTAGGAGCGAGCCTTGCTCGCGATGCGCCGCGCGGGCGGCGCTCGATCTCACAGGCGCCGCACCTCTCACGCCAAGCACCCAACAGCCCCGACGCCAATCCCCAATACAAAAACCCCGCCGAAGCGGGGTTTCTCGTACAGCACTAACGCTTAAATCGCGCCGCGCTGACGCAGCACATCCAGCACCTGCTTCACGCCCTCGTCCACGCTGGTGGTCTGGGTGTCGATCACCAGATCGGCATCCAGCGGCACATCGTACGGGAAGCTTTCACCCGGGATGTTGTCACCGCCAGCGGCATACAGGCCCTGAGGATCACGCTCGCGGCAGGCAATTGGCGATGCCTGCACGTAAACGGTTACCAGGCGCTCCTTGCCGATCAAGGCCTTGGCCTGTTCACGGCCCTCGGCATCAGGCGCAACGAAGGCGGCCAGGGTCAGCAGGCCAGCTTCGTTGAACTGACGCGCCACATGGGCGGCGCGGCGCCAGTTCTCGGTGCGGCCCGCGCGATCCTGCGGCAGGCCCTTGTTCAGGTCGTGACGCAGGTTCTGGCCATCGAGCACGTAGACCGCACGGCCCATGTCGAACAGCTTGCGCTCGACGGCATAGGCCAGGGTGCTCTTGCCAGCGCCGGACAGGCCGCTGAACAGCACGGTAGCCGGTTGCTGACCGAAGCGCAGCGCGCGCTCTTCAGTGGACACGTGAGCCAACTTGCCATGCTGACCCGTGGTGCCATGCGGCAGGACTGGCGGGGCGATGATCATGCCGGCACCGACAGTGCCGTTGGTCAGGCGGTCGATGACGATGAACGCGCCGGTGGTGCGGTTGCTGTCGTAACCGTCCAGGGCGATCGCGGCATCCAGGGACACCTTGACGCGACCGATCTCGTTCAGTTGCAGTGCACTGGCAGCGCCTTGCTCCAGGGTATTCACATCCACCTTGTGGGTGATGCTGGCAATCGAGCCCGGCACGTAGCTGGTGGCGCGCTTGATGTCATATTTCTTGCCCGGCAGCATCGGTTCTTCGGCCATCCACACCAGCATGGCGTCGAACTGGTCGGTCACCGGCGGAACGTTGTCGGCATGCACCAGCAAGTCGCCACGGGAGATGTCGATCTCGTCTTCCATGGTCAGGGTCACGGCCTGGCCGGGGCCGGCGTTCTCCAGTTCACCTTCGTAGGTGACGATGGACTTGACCCGGCTGCTCTTGCCCGAAGGCAGCACGACGATTTCGTCACCCTTGTGTACCACGCCGCTGGCGATGGTGCCGGCGAAGCCGCGGAAGTTCAGGTTCGGACGGTTGACGTACTGCACCGGGAAACGCAGGTCGGTGACGTTGCGGTCGGCCGACACTTCCACGGTTTCGAGGATTTCCATCAGCGTCGGGCCGGCGTACCACGGCGATTGCTCGCTGTGATTGACCACGTTGTCGCCCTTGAGCGCCGACATCGGCACGAAGTGCAGGCTCGACGGCTTCAGGTTGATCGCTTCGGCAAACTTCAGGTAATCGGCCTTGATCGACTCGAAGACCTGCTCATCGAAGCCCTTGAGGTCCATCTTATTGACCGCGACCACGATGTGCTTGATGCCCAGCAGCGAGGCAATGTAGCTGTGACGGCGGGTCTGGGTCTGCACGCCGTAACGGGCATCGACCAGGATGATCGCCAGGTCGCAGGTCGAGGCGCCGGTCGCCATGTTGCGGGTGTACTGCTCGTGGCCCGGGGTGTCGGCAATGATGAACTTGCGTTTGGCGGTGGAGAAGTAGCGGTAGGCGACATCGATGGTAATGCCCTGCTCGCGCTCGGCCTGCAGGCCATCGACTAGCAATGCCAGGTCGACTTCTTCGCCGGTGGTGCCGACTTTCTTCGAATCGCGGGTGATGGCCTCGAGGTGGTCTTCGTAGATCATCTTCGAGTCGTGCAGCAGGCGCCCGATCAGGGTGCTCTTGCCGTCATCCACGTTACCGCAGGTGAGGAAACGCAGCAGTTCTTTGCGCTCGTGCTGAGCCAGATAAGCGAGGATGTCTTCGCTGATCAAATCGGATTGGTGCGACATGATGAAACCCTGAAATTAGAAGTAGCCTTGGCGTTTTTTGTCTTCCATCGAGCCTGCGCCATCATGGTCGATGACTCGGCCCTGGCGTTCGGACGTACGGGTCAGGAGCATTTCCTGGATGATGTCCGTCAGGGTCTCGGCCTCCGACTCGACGGCACCCGTCAACGGGTAGCAGCCAAGGGTACGGAACCGCACTTTCTTCTTGACGATACGGGCTTTTTCCTCGTCGGTGAGGTGCTCGAGGATGCGCTCGTCGTCGATCATGATCAGGGTGCCGTTCTTCTCGATCACTTCCCGCTCGGCGGCGAAGTACAGCGGCACGATCGGGATGCCTTCGAGGTAGATGTACTGCCAGATGTCCAGCTCGGTCCAGTTGGACAGCGGGAACACACGGATCGACTCGCCCTTGTTGACCTTGCCGTTGTACACGTTCCACAGCTCGGGGCGCTGGTTCTTCGGGTCCCAGCGGTGCTTGCTGTCGCGGAACGAGTAAACGCGCTCTTTGGCCCGGGACTTCTCTTCGTCGCGGCGGGCGCCACCAAAGGCGGCGTCGAAACCATGCTTGTCCAGCGCCTGCTTCAGGCCCTGGGTCTTCATGATGTCGGTGTGCTTGGAGCTGCCATGGGTGAACGGGTTGATGCCCTGGGCCACACCTTCGGGGTTGACGTGGGTGATCAGCTCCAGACCCATTTCCTCGACCATCTTGTCGCGGAAGCGGTACATCTCCTGGAATTTCCACTGGGTGTCGACGTGCATCACCGGGAACGGCAGCTTGCCTGGGAAGAAGGCTTTGCGCGCCAGGTGCAGCATCACGGCGGAGTCCTTGCCGATCGAGTACAGCATCACCGGGTTATCGAACTCGGCGGCCACCTCGCGGATGATGTGGATGCTCTCCGCCTCCAGCTGTTTCAAGTGCGTCAGTTTGTCGACCATGGCTACTCACGAAAAACGATCTTATGGACGGCCTGCGGGCCGTGTTCGAGCGAGCCACTTTATCACAGCGGCTGATTCTATTTAGGAGCCGCACTAGATCGAAACAATCTAACGATATGACTGGGGGTTTGGGGCTCAAGCAACGCATCGCCGACAGGCCAGCGCCCGAGACGAGCGCGCCAGCAGGAACCGGCTTGCCGGCGATGAGGCCCCAAAGGTCAGATCGGGTTTGGGCAGTCGATGAACAGGTGCTCCAGGGCAAACCGACGCGCCAGGTAATCCCCCAGCGCCTGCACGCCATAACGCTCGGTGGCATGGTGGCCTGCGGCGATGAAGCTCACGCCGTTCTCGCGCGCGCTATGAAAGGTCTGCTCGGTCGCCTCGCCACTGATGTACAGGTCGACTCCGGCGGCGATCGCGGTATCGATGTAGCCTTGGCCGCCTCCGGTGCACCAGCCGATCCGGCGAACCATGACATCGCCTTCCACCAGCAGCGGCTCACGTCCCATCACCTCCTGCACGCGCCGGGCGAAATCCCGCGCTGTCATTGGCTCGGCCAGCGACCCGACCAGCCCCACGACCTTTGGGTTCTCCGGGTCCAGCGGCCCCTCGACGGTAATGTCCAGCTGACGAGCCAATTGCACGTTATTGCCCACTTCGGGATGCACATCCAGCGGCAGGTGGAAGGCCAGCAGGCTCATGTCGTGCTTGAGCAAGGTTTTCAAGCGGCGTTGCTTGATGCCGGTGACACACGGGTTCTCGCCCTTCCAGAAATAACCATGGTGAACCAGCACCAAGTCGGCATCGGCCTCGACCGCCGCGTCGAGCAACGCCTGGCTGGCGGTCACGCCACTGACGATGCGACTGACCTGCGGTCGCCCTTCGACTTGCAGGCCGTTGGGGCAGTAATCCTGGATCTTCGCGCTACCCAGGTAGCGCTCGGCCTCCTCGACCAGGGTGTTCAGTGCGACGGCCATGGAAAATCTCCTCGAAATCTGCGCTTTCGACGGGCACAACGCCCGTATAATGGCGGCCATTATGGGCCGTCGCCGGCTTCGGGGAAACCGGCGGCAGTCGCATGGGGGCAAGACCGAGGCGCCAGCATTCGCGGGCAGACCCGCTCCCCCAGGGGCCAGCGTGGTCCCTGGAGGACATGGACTCAACCGCGAAGCAGGTAAATCGGTTTGCACATCGCCGATCGCTCTGTACCTGTGTATGATCGCGCGCGCTCGCGCCCCGCTGCGCTGCCAATTGGCCCCCGCCCTACTCCCAGGATTCGTTCATGCTCAAGGCTCTGCGTTATTTTGGCTGGCCCCTGATTACTGGCGTGCTGATCGCCATGCTGGTCATCCAGCGTTTCCCTGAATGGGTCGGCCTCCCCAGCCAGGACGTCAACCTGCAGCAGGCTCCGCAGACCACCCGGATCATGCAGGGGCCGGTGTCCTATGCCGACGCCGTGACCCTCGCCGCCCCAGCGGTGGTGAACCTGTACACCACCAAAGTGGTGAACAAGAGCGCCCATCCCTTGTTCGAAGACCCGCAGTTCCGCCGCTTCTTCGGTGACAACCTGCCCAAGCAGCGGCGCTGGGAGTCCAGCCTGGGTTCGGCCGTGATCATGAGCCCCGAGGGCTACCTGCTGACCAACAACCACGTTACCAGCGGCGCCGACCAGATCGTGGTGGCGCTCAAGGACGGCCGTGAGACCCTGGCGCGCGTCGTGGGCAGCGACCCGGAAACCGACCTCGCGGTACTGAAGATCGACCTCAAGAACCTGCCGGCGATCACCATCGGCCGTTCCGACAACATCCACATCGGCGATGTCTCCCTGGCCATCGGTAACCCGTTCGGGGTCGGCCAGACCGTGACCATGGGCATCATCAGCGCCACCGGACGTAACCAACTGGGCCTGAACAACTACGAAGATTTCATCCAGACCGACGCGGCCATCAACCCAGGCAACTCCGGTGGTGCGCTGGTCGATGCCAATGGCAACCTGATCGGCATCAATACCGCGATCTTCTCCAAGTCTGGTGGTTCCCAGGGCATCGGCTTCGCCATCCCGGTCAAGCTGGCGCTGGAGGTGATGAAGTCGATCGTCGAGCATGGCCAGGTGATTCGCGGCTGGCTGGGCATCGAAGTGCAGCCATTGAGCCAGGAACTGGCGGAATCGTTCGGTATGCAGGGCCGCCCAGGCATCGTCGTGGCGGGGATCTTCCGCGATGGGCCGGCGCAAAAGGCCGGGTTGCAGCTGGGTGACGTGATCCTGAGCATCAATGGCGAACCTGCGGGAGACGGACGCAAGTCGATGAACCAAGTTGCGCGGATCAAGCCCAACGAGAAGATCACCATCGAGGTGGTGCGCAACGGGCAGCAACTGAAACTGGTTGCCGAGGTGGGGCTGCGACCGCCACCTGCACCGGTGGCTGCCAAAGAAGAGAAGTAAGTTGATGCTGGGGCGGCCTTGCAGCGCGAAAGGGCCGCAAGGCGCCCCCCGTCACATCAATGCAGAATCTGGCTCAAGAACAGCTTGGTCCGGTCACTGCGCGGCCGGTCGAAGAAGTCATCCGGCGCTGCCTGCTCGACGATCTCACCTTTGTCCATGAAGATCACTCGGTTCGCCACGGTGCGGGCAAAGCCCATCTCGTGGGTGACGCAGAGCATGGTCATGCCATCCTCGGCCAGACCTACCATGGTATCGAGCACCTCTTTTACCATTTCCGGGTCAAGCGCCGAAGTCGGCTCGTCGAACAGCATGATCTTGGGCTTCATGCACAGGGCCCGGGCAATCGCCACGCGCTGCTGCTGACCACCGGACAACTGCCCGGGGTACTTGTGCGCCTGCTCCGGGATGCGTACCCGCTCCAAGTAGTGCATGGCGATTTCCTCGGCCTTGCGCCGCGGCATCTTGCGCACCCACATTGGTGCCAGGGTGCAGTTCTCGAGGATGCTGAGGTGCGGGAACAGGTTGAAGTGCTGGAATACCATGCCCACCTCGCGGCGGATCGCCTCAATCTGCTTGAGGTCGTTGGTCAGCTCTACGCCATCGACGACGATGCGCCCCTGCTGGTGCTCTTCCAGGCGGTTGAGGCAGCGGATGGTGGTGGACTTGCCCGAGCCAGACGGCCCGCACAGCACGATACGCTCGCCCTGGCGTACGTTCAGGTTGATGTCCTTGAGCACATGGAACTGGCCGTACCACTTGTTGACGCCCTGCATCTGGATGATGCCTTCGGGGCCGGCAGGCTGCTTGATCGCTTCACTCATTTCGAAACTCCTAACGCTTGTGGCCAGTGTCCAGCTTGCGCTCCAGATGCATGGAGTAGCGGGACATACCGAAACAGAAAATCCAGAACACCAGGGCGGCGAACACATAGCCCTCAGTGGCCATGCCCAGCCAGGCCGGATCGGCAGCCGCCTGCTTGACACTGTTGAGCAGGTCGAACAGGCCGATGATGATCACCAGGCTGGTGTCCTTGAACAGAGCAATGAAGGTGTTGACGATGCCTGGGATCACCAGCTTGAGCGCCTGGGGCAGAATCACCAGCCCCATCGAGCGCCAGTAGCCCAGGCCCATGGCCGCGGCCGCCTCGTACTGCCCCTTGGGAATGGCCTGCAGGCCGCCGCGCACTACTTCGGCGATATACGCCGACTGGAACAGGATCACGCCGATCATCGCCCGCAGCAGTTTGTCGAAGCTCATGCCCTCGGGCAGGAACAACGGCAGCATCACCGAGGACATGAACAGCACGGTGATCAGCGGCACGCCACGCCAGAACTCGATGAAGGTGACGCATACCACCTTCACCGCCGGCATGCGCGACCGTCGGCCCAGCGCCAGCAGGATGCCCAGCGGCAAGGCGCCGACGATGCCCACGGTGGCGATCACCAGCGTCAGCATCAGGCCGCCCCATTGGCTGGTCGGCACGGTATCCAGCCCCAGGTAGCCGCCGTGCAGCAGGGTGTAGGCCAGGATCGGATACAGCACCAGGAAGCCCAGGCCGTAAAACGCCTTGCGCGCAAAGCGCTTGATGAACAGCGGTGCGGCACCGAGCACGGCAAGCCAGACGGTCAGGTCCACGCGCCAGCGCAGTTCGGTCGGGTAGTAGCCATACATGAACTGGCCGAAACGCTGCTGGACGAACACCCAGCAGGCACCTTCCTTGGTGCAATCGGCGCGGGTGGTGCCTACCCAGTTGGCGTCGATCAGCGCCCATTGCACCAGAGGCGGCACGATCAGCCAGATCAGGTACAGGGCGAACAGGGTCAGCAAGGTATTGAGCCAGCTGGAGAACAGGTTGGCACGCATCCATGCGAGCACGCCGACGGTTTTCACCGGCGGCGGCATGTCGGGTTTGAAAACATGGGCATTCACGGGCGTATCCTCACCGCTCGATCAGCGCAATGCGCTTGTTGTACCAGTTCATCAGCAGCGAAATGCTGATGCTGATGGCGAGATAGACACTCATGGTGATGGCAATCACCTCGATGGCCTGGCCGGTCTGGTTGAGCACGGTACCGGCGAACAGCGAGACCATCTCCGGATAGCCGATACCGGCCGCCAGGGACGAGTTCTTCGCCAGGTTCAGGTACTGGCTGGTCAGCGGCGGAATGATCACCCGCAGTGCCTGGGGGATGATCACCTTGCGCAGGGTCGGCCCCTCACGCAGCCCCAGCGAGCGCGCAGCCTCGGTCTGGCCATGGCTGACCGAACGGATGCCAGAGCGCACGATCTCGGCGATGAACGCCGCGGTGTAGATGGTCAGCGCCAGCGTCAGGGCCAGCAGTTCGGGAATCAGCACCCAGCCACCGACGAAGTTGAAGCCCTTGAGCTGCGGCACTTCCCAGTGCACGGGGCTGCCGAACAGCAAGGCGCTGGCGCCAGGAATGACGATGAACAAGGCCAGGCCGACCCAGAACTTGTGGAAAGGCTCGCCAGTTTCATCGAACCGCTTGTTGGCGTAGCGCACCATGAACACGATGGCCACGATCGCCAGTCCCAGCGCGACGAAGAACGGCCAGAAGCCCTCGGCCATCGAGGCACCCGGCATGTTCAGGCCACGGTTGCTGATGAAGAACGTGTCGTCGATGTTGATGCTACCCCGCGGTCCCGGCAGGGTCAGAAACACCGCGAAGTACCAGAACAGAATCTGCAGCAGCGGCGGAATGTTGCGGAAGGTCTCCACATACACGGTCGCCAGCTTGTTGATCATCCAGTTCGGTGACAAACGAGCCACACCGATGATGAAGCCCAGAATCGTCGCCAGAATGACACCGATGAACGTCACCAACAGGGTGTTGAGCAGGCCGATGACGAACACTCGCGCATAGCTGTCGGATTCCACATAAGGAATCAGATGCTGGGCGATGCCGAACCCGGCACTGCGGTCCAGGAAGTCGAAGCCGGAGGTGATGCCCCGGTGTTGCAGGTTGGTTTGGGTGTTGTGGAACAGATACCAGCCCAGACCGACCACGAAAACGATCGTGAGGATCTGGAACAGCCACGCGCGCACACGTGGATCGCTCAGGGATAACCCCTTGGGTGCGCCGATTTGATTTTGCATGAAGTGCCCCGAAAAAAAGGGATCCGAACAACCTGCGACGGCGGGATGCCGCCGCAGGGTGCAGCCATCAGCGCACAGGTGGCGCGTACTGGATGCCGCCGTTGTTCCACAGGGCGTTCATGCCACGGTCGATCTTGAGGTCGGTGCTCTGACCAAGGTTCTTTTCGAACACTTCACCATAGTTGCCGACTTGCTTGACGATCTGCACTACCCAGTCCTTGGGCAGCTTGAGGTCCTTGCCGTATTCACCGTCGGCACCCAGCAGACGGGCGACGTCCGGGTTCTTGGTGGACTTGGCTTCGGCCTCGACGTTCTTCGAGGTGATGCCGGCCTCTTCGGCGTTGAGCATCGCGAACAGGGTCCACTTGACGATGCTGAACCACTCCTCGTCGCCTTTACGCACCACCGGGCCCAGAGGCTCCTTGGAGATGGTTTCCGGCAGCACCACGTAGTCGGTCGGTGCAGCCAGCTTGGAGCGTTGGGCGAACAGTTGCGACTTGTCCGAGGTGAGCACGTCGCAACGGCCGGACTCCAACGACTTGGCGCTCTCATCGGAAGTATCGAAGGTGATCGGGGTGTACTTGAGATTATTGGCGCGGAAGAAGTCGGATACGTTCAGTTCGGTGGTGGTACCGGCCTGGATGCAGATGGTCGCGCCATCGAGCTCCTTGGCACTGGAAACACCCAGCTTCTTGTTGACCAGGAAGCCCACGCCGTCATAGTAGGTGACACCGGCGAACACCAGGCCCATGCCGGCATCGCGCGAGCTGGTCCAGGTAGTATTACGCGACAGCACGTCGACTTCGCCCGACTGCAGGGCGGTGAAGCGCTCCTTGGCGTTGAGTTGGCTGAATTTGACCTTGGTGGCATCACCGAACACCGCAGCGGCGACAGCGCGGCATACATCGGCGTCGATACCGATGATCTTGCCTTTAGCATCGGGGACCGAGAAGCCTGGAAGACCGTCGCTCACGCCACACTGGACGAAGCCCTTCTTCTTGACCGCATCGAGAGTGGCGCCGGCCTGTGCGAAGCTGGTGGCTCCCAGCGCGGCGGCAGCGGTCAGGACTGCCAGGGTGGTTTTCAACATCTTCATTCACAACCTCCAAATCGCTCTTGTTGTACCGAGCCGGAATTGCACCGCACCCTTATGAGGCGCATCCGACCCTTGTTGGCTTGTTATTGGGTCAATTGGCGCAATGAGCTGTTCTGTGACAGCCTTCGCGTGCAAAGGGTGTTACCGTCGCGGATAGTCCCTTTGCCTCAACGGATCCATAGCAAAGCGCGTACCACAGTTGGCGGCTTAAGCGTTTAAGCGCTAGTCAAGTAGGGAAAGTTGTATCGTTGCGACATTCTTTTTCTGACAATCAATAGCCAGGCCTTCTTTTCACGCACGTTCTTACCAGGCATGCACACTTTCGGAGCAGTCATGACCAACCCGCTGATTCTCGAACCACAGAAAACCGCAGACGCCTGTGTGATCTGGTTGCACGGCCTGGGTGCCGACCGTTACGACTTCCTACCGGTGGCCGAATTTCTGCAGGAACGGCTGCTCACTACCCGCTTCGTGATGCCGCAGGCGCCCACCCGTCCGGTTACCATCAACGGCGGCTATTCCATGCCAAGCTGGTACGACATCAAGGCCATGACCCCGGCCCGCGCCATCGACGAAGGGCAATTGGAAGAGTCGGCGCAGCAGGTCATCGCCTTGATCAAGGCCGAGCAGGCCAAGGGCATCAGCCTGTCGCGAATCTTCCTCGCCGGTTTCTCCCAGGGCGGCGCCGTGGTGCTGCACACCGCTTATATAAAGTGGCAGGAGGCACTGGGAGGGGTAATCGCGCTGTCCACCTACGCTCCAACCTTTACCGACAGTCATCAGCTCAGCGCGTGCCAGCAACGCACGCCAGCCCTGTGCCTGCATGGTGTGCACGATTCGGTGGTGATCCCTTCGATGGGCCGTACGGCCTTCGAATTCCTCAATACTTGGGGCGTTGCCGCCCGCTGGCAGGAATACCCCATGGAACATGAAGTGATGGTCGAAGAACTGGGCGACATCCACGACTGGTTGAGCCAGCAACTGCAATAGGCCAAGCGTGTAGCTGCCTGCGCATTCCACTACGCCGCGCCTGAATCTTGCATTACACTGCCCGGCGTACATTCCTTAACCAATTGATGAGACGATCGTGCTCAAGGCACTCAAGAAAATATTCGGCAAGGGAGACGCCGCGCCTCAGGCCGTCGAACCCGCAGCGCCGGTGAACAAGTCCGCGCCGGCGCCTACCGTGCAACCCGAAGCCGCTCCGGCCGAGGCCAGCACCCAACCCACAGCCCCTGCCGCCGCCGACAAACCGGCCAAAGACAAACCGCGCCGCGAGCGCAAACCCAAACCACAAGCCAGCCTGTGGAAACCTGAAGACTTCGTGGTAGAGCCACAGGAAGGCAAGACACGCTTCCATGACTTCAAGCTCTCCAATGAGCTGATGCATGCCATCCACGACCTGGGCTTCCCATACTGCACGCCGATCCAGGCCCAGGTGCTCGGCCATACTCTGCGCGGCAAGGACGCCATCGGCCGGGCCCAGACCGGTACCGGCAAGACCGCAGCGTTCCTGATCTCGATCATCTCGCAGCTGCAGCAGACACCACCGCCCAAGGAACGCTACATGGGCGAGCCTCGCGCGCTGATCATCGCCCCGACCCGCGAGCTGGTGGTGCAGATCGCCAAGGACGCGATGGCCCTGACCAAGTACAGTGGCCTGAACGTGATGAGCTTCGTCGGCGGCATGGACTTCGACAAGCAGCTCAAGAGCCTGGAAGCGCGCCACTGCGACATTCTCGTCGCTACACCGGGCCGCTTGCTGGACTTCAATCAGCGCGGCGAAGTGCACCTGGACATGGTCGAAGTGTTGGTGCTGGATGAGGCCGACCGCATGCTGGACATGGGCTTCATCCCGCAGGTCCGCCAGATCATTCGCCAGACACCGCCCAAGAGCGAGCGCCAGACCCTGCTGTTCTCCGCCACCTTCACCGACGATGTGATGAATCTGGCCAAGCAGTGGACCACCAACCCGGAAATCGTCGAGATCGAACCGGAGAACGTGGCCAGCGAGACGGTCGAGCAGCATGTCTATGCAGTCGCGGGCAGCGACAAGTACAAGCTGCTGTACAACCTGGTGACCCAGAACAAGTGGGAACGGGTGATGGTATTCGCCAACCGCAAGGACGAAGTGCGGCGCATCGAAGAGAAGCTAGTGCGCGATGGCATCAATGCCGCCCAACTTTCCGGCGACGTGCCACAGCACAAGCGGATTCGCACCCTGGAGAACTTCCGCGAAGGCCGCATCACCGTGCTGGTGGCCACCGACGTGGCGGGGCGCGGCATTCACATCGACGGCATCAGCCATGTGATCAACTTCACCCTGCCGGAAGACCCGGATGACTATGTGCACCGCATCGGTCGTACCGGACGGGCGGGCACCAGTGGTGTGTCGATCAGCTTCGCCGGCGAGGATGACTCCTACCAGCTACCGGCTATCGAGGCGCTACTGGGGCGCAAGATCAAATGCGAGATGCCACCGGATGAACTGCTCAAGCCGGTGCCGCGCAAGCATCATTGATCGGTGGTGACCTTTTCGCGGGTAAACCCGCTCCCACAGGCCAGCGCCACCCTGTGAGAGCGGGTTTACCCAGGAATCGGGGCAAAGCCCCGGTCATCCACCACACACCTACCAGCGCCCCGCCGCCTCCTGGTCACTCTGCTTCCCTTCGACCCACCGCGGCCCTTCCTGGGTATTTTCCTTCTTCCAGAACGGTGCCCGCGTCTTCAGATAATCCATGATGAAATTGCAGGCATCGAACGCTGCCTGCCGATGGGCACTGGCCACGCCCACGAACACGATCGGCTCCCCCGGCTCCAGGGCACCGATACGGTGCAACACCTCCACCTTGAGCAACGGCCAGCGCTGTTCGGCGTCGACCACAATCTTGGCCAAGGCCTTCTCGGTCATGCCCGGGTAGTGCTCAAGGAACATCCCGGCCACTTCCCGGCCATCGTTGAAGTCGCGCACATAGCCGACGAAGCCGACCACCGCTCCCACACCGACATTCGCGGCATGCATGGCATTGACCTCGGCCCCGGGGTCGAAAGCACCTTCCTGCACTCGAACCGCCATGTTCAGCCTCCAGTCACCGGTGGGAAGAACGCCACGTCGTCGCCCTCTTCCAGCGGCTCGTCAAGCCGACAGAGCTCTTCATTACGCGCGCACATCAGGTTCTGTTCGGCCAGCACCTCATACCGCCCGCCCTTGGCCAACAGGGCCTGGCGCACGTCGTCGAGCACCTTGAATTCACCTTCAAGGCGCTCGGCATCCACGCCCAGCCGCTCACGGTAACGGGCGAAATACATCACCTTGACCTTCATCACGCCTCCGCCTTGTAGTGGCCGCTCTTGCCACCGAGCTTCTCCAGCAGGCGTACCTGCTCGATGACCATGCCTTTGTCCACAGCCTTGCACATGTCGTAGAGGGTCAGGGCAGCAACGCTGGCAGCGGTCAGCGCCTCCATCTCCACGCCAGTCTGCCCGGCCAGCTTGCAGCGGGCGACGATACGCACGGCGTCTTGACCGTCAGTGCTGAGCTCGACCTTGACGCTGGTAAGCATCAGCGGGTGGCACAGTGGAATCAGGTCGCTGGTCTTTTTCGCCGCCTGTATCCCGGCGATACGCGCCACGGCGAATACATCGCCCTTGGGATGCTCGCCATCGACGATCATCTGCAAGGTCTGCGGCAACATGCGCACCCGCGCCTCGGCGGTGGCTTCGCGCTCGGTTACGGCTTTTTCAGTGACGTCGACCATGTTGGCGCGTCCCTGGGAATCGAGATGAGTCAGCACTGCTCTGCTCCTGGGAAGGGAACGAAGAGTGTAAACCTGTGGGTCAGGTTTGAGCAGTGCAATGTATCGCCAGCCCTGGCCTCGTCGCGGTCAACCTACTCCCGTGCAGGCACCCCCGGCACTCAATCCAGTGACAGGTCTGTGTGGCGGCAAAAAAGCCGGGCGGCGGGCCGCCCGGCTGCAAAGGTTACAGATGGGACTCGGCGTACTCGGCCAGCACCGACCGCGGTACCCCTTGCAGGGTGATGTGCACACCATGAGGGAAGTCCTTGAAGCGCTCGGTCAGGTAGGTCAGGCCCGAGCTGGTCGCGGACAGGTAGGGGGTGTCGATCTGCGCCAGGTTGCCCAGGCAGACCACCTTGGACCCCGAGCCGGCACGGGTGATGATGGTTTTCATCTGGTGCGGCGTCAGGTTCTGGCACTCGTCGATCAGGATCAGACTCTGCTGGAAGCTGCGACCACGGATGTAGTTCAGCGACTTGAACTGCAACGGAACCCGCTCGAGGATGTACTCGACGCTGCCATGGGTGCTTTCGTCATCCATGTGCAAGGCTTCGAGGTTGTCGGTGATGGCACCCAGCCAAGGCTCCATTTTCTCGGCCTCGGTGCCCGGCAGGAAGCCGATCTCCTGGTCCAGCCCCTGCACGCTGCGGGTAGCGATGATGCGCCGGTAACGCTTGCTGACCATGGTTTGCTCGATGGCTGCGGCCAGCGCCAGGATGGTCTTGCCGGAGCCGGCGGCCCCCGTCAGGTTGACCAGGTGGATATCGGGGTCGAGCAATGCGAACAACGCCAGGCTCTGATGGATGTCACGTGGCTTCAGGCCCCAGGCCTCCTGGTGCAGCAGCGGCTCCTGGTGCAGGTCGAGCAGCAGCAGTTCATCGTTGCGAATGCCCTTGATCCAGCCAACGAAGCCTTGCTCGTCGATGATGAATTCATTGACGTGCACAGCGGGCAGGTTGTCGATCAATTGCACCCGATGCCAGGTGCGGCCGCGCTCCTGGCGGGTATCGACCTTGCTGACTCGGTCCCAGAACGAACCGGTGACCGAATGGTAACCCTTGGACAGCAACGACACGTCGTCGACCAACTGGTCGGTGCTGTAATCCTCGGCGGCAATGCCACAGGCACGCGCCTTCAGCCGCATGTTGATGTCCTTGGTCACCAGCACCACGTCCAGGTCGGCGCGGCGTGAACGCAGCTCCAGCAGTTGGTTGATGATGATGTTGTCGGCCAGGTTCTCCGGCAACAGCCGGTTGGGTTCACTGCGTGGGCTCATCAGGATCGACAGGAACCCTTTGGGACCGCTCTTGCCACGCTGGATCGGCACACCCTGCTCGACATCGCTGGGGGATGCGTCTGCGAGGGTCTGGTCGATGAGGCGGATGGCCTGGCGGCATTCGGCGGCGATGGTATGTTTGCCTGTCTTGAGCTTGTCGAGTTCCTCCAGCACGGTCATCGGGATCGCGACGTGGTGCTCCTCGAAGTTCAGCAAAGCATTGGGGTCGTGAATCAGGACGTTGGTATCGAGCACATACAGGATAGGCTGGTTGGAGGAAGGGTTGCGTCCTTGGTCATCCATACTCGGTCACCTTATGTGAAAGCCACACGACGCGTACCGCTGCGCCGCAGAGTGACTGCCGTTCTCCCCGTATCCGCGTTGTTACGGGCGGGGAGCGCACCTGGCAAGGAGGGCCTGGATGACGCCACCTGTGCTGCAGGAATCGGCTGTCTGGTTTCTTCATACCGCAAAAACCATGACTAAAAAAAGTATTTTTACGCGTCAATGAAGTTTATTTTTCCGATTGACGAACAGGGGTTGGCGACCAGGCTCGCGAGGACTACAGTCAAAAGTCATACCCCCGTTTCGCGATACCCGTAATCGCGGCAGCCTTCCCAGCCGATTCCGCTCTGCGCCGTGTTGTGCAACAGCCACTCCACTACCGGCTGCGCCTTGGGCAGGCTGTCATGCAGCTGGATCACACCCTTGCGCCAAAGCAACATCAAGGTCAGCACACGCTGTGCCGAGGCCTCGGCGCTCAGGGCGCTAGCGTCCTGGGCATCGATATCCCATAGCGAAACCTGCAACTGCTGACGGGCCATGAACGCCTCGCCATCGGCCCGCCGCTGGCCGTAAGGTGGACGGAACAGGGGCACATACTGCTCTGGCAGGTCGGCCTGCACCCTGGCCTGGCTGCGCTTGAGCGAATCCTGCCAGTCCTGCCACTGGGCATGGGAACGGTACTCCCAGCCCTGGATACCCACGCATTGACCCCGATAAAGCTCGGCCAGCGCATTGGCCTTGCCGCCGTCGCGCCGTTGTTGCAGCCGGTTACCCAGCACGAAGAACGTGCCTTGCATCTTCTGCCTACGTAGGTAACGGCTCAATGCATCGGTGCTGCCCTCCTCCGGACCCGGGCCGCCCACGAAGGTGAGCAGGAACATACGGTCATTGAGCTCATCGCCATTGCGCTCACGACTCGACAGACGCTCGACCTCGCTGGTGGTCTGCGGCAACAGCGCCGCCTTGCGCAACTGCTCATCCAGGTACAGCACATGGAACTGGTGGCTCGGCTCGATCCAACCGGTGTAGAACGTGCCAACATCGCCTGCGAACGTCGCCGCTTGAGCACGTAAGTCGGCCATCGAGTCGACCGGATAGCAGAACGAGGCGTCCTGCTCGCAACTGCGTTGGGCTTGCTGGTAACCCTGGAACACGCGTTGCCACATGCGTGCCCGCACCGCGCGAATCTTTTGCAGGTTGATCTGGCGTAGGCCCAGGCGCTTGGCCAGTGCCGCGTCGTCCAGCAGCTCGCTCTCGTGCAGCACCTGGGCAAACGAGAGAATCTCGGCGCGCGAAGCGACATCGAACAGCGCCGGACTGTTCAGCGCTTCTGGCCACACGCGGCGGTCCAGGCTGGCCGGTGGAAGGGGGGCGGCCTGGGTAGCCAGGCTTAACAGCATGACCAGGAAGGCACCAGCGATGCGCACGTTCAGACTCTCCGCAGCGGCGAAACGCGCACTATAGCGCCTGATGAGGCGATGGTCTGTGGCTATCGTCGCCATAGTTTGGACTTAACTCCATCTATCCGTAGAATTCGCGGCAACGATTCCAGGAGCCGAACCGATGCTGACGGTGATTTCCCCCGCCAAGACCCTCGACTACGAAACCCCGCCGGTGACCGAGCGGTTCACCCTGCCCCAGTATCTGGACGACTCCCAGGTGCTGATCCAGCAACTGCGCGACCTGTCGCCAGCCCAGATCAGCGAACTGATGCACCTTTCCGACAAGCTTGCCGGTCTCAATGCCGCCCGCTTCGGCAGCTGGACCCCGGACTTCACCCCCGCCAACGCCAAGCAGGCGCTGTTGGCCTTCAAGGGCGACGTCTACACCGGCCTGGATGCCCAGACCCTCAGCGAGGACGACTTCAGCTATGCCCAGGACCACCTGCGCATGCTCTCCGGCCTGTACGGTCTGCTGCGCCCGTTGGACCTGATGCAGCCCTACCGCCTGGAAATGGGCACCAAACTGGCCAACGCCCGGGGCAAGGACCTGTATGCCTTCTGGGGGACACGTATCAGCGAATGGCTGAACCAGGCCCTGGCCGACCAAGGCGATGACCTGCTGCTGAACCTGGCCAGTAACGAGTACTTCAGCGCGGTGAAGCGCTCGGCGCTCAAGGCGCGGGTGATCGACGTGGACTTCAAGGACCTGAAGAACGGCCAGTACAAGATCATCAGCTTCTATGCCAAGAAGGCCCGCGGGATGATGAGCCGCTTCGTGATCCAGGAGCAGGTCAACGACCCGGCACAGCTCAAGCAGTTCGATGTGCAGGGGTATTACTACAGCGCGGAGCAGTCGAAGGCGGATCACCTCGTGTTCTTGCGGGATCATCCGGGGGAATGAGTGTCGGCCCTGTTTTGGTTGGCGTGTGGTTTTGAAATCGAGCGCCGCCCACGCGGCGCATCGCGAGCAAGGCTCGCTCCTACGGTCGTTTACGGCCAATGAGGCCTTCACCAAAGCGGTCGCGCGCAAATCCCACAGAACCCACTGGCCCGAAACAAACGTAGGAGCGAGCCTTGCTCGCGATGCGCCGCGCGGGCGGCGCTCGATCTCAAGACCACAACAACGCTATCGACCTACGCCTAAGGCATCCGCACATCCCCCGCCCCCAGCCCCTGCACCTCAACGCCCTCGGCCACGGTTGCGCCAATCTCGACGAAAACATTGCGCTCGGGTTGGCCTTCCGCCTCGCGGTAGACCACATAGCCTCTCCCCGGCCAATGCGGCCTGTTTGCACGACTCGATATCGCGCCGTGCACCAAAGCGGTCGCGCGCAAATCCCACAGAACCCACTGGCCCGAAACAAACGTAGGAGCGAGCCTTGCTCGCGATGCGCCGCGCGGGCGGCGCTCGATCTCAAGACCACAACAACGCTATCGACCTACGCCTAAGGCATCCGCACATCCCCCGCTCCCAGCCCCTGCACCTCAACGCCCTCGGCCACGGTTGCGCCAATCTCGACGAAGACATTGCGCTCGGGTTGGCCTTCCGCCTCGCGGTAGACCACATAGGTTCGTCCTGATTCATCCACACGCAACGACTCAGGCGCCACGGCAATCCCCCGCTCGCTGCGATGCACGACCACCTTCAACTGCGCGCTCATGCCTAGCCGCAAACCCAACGCCCACGGTTGGGACGGTGTATCGAGCGATACCACCAGGTCATACCAGGCACCGTCACCTCCGTCCTCCCTGGCCTGAAGTGCGATGCGCTGCACCCGCCCTGCAAGCTGCTGGCCGGCCACCCTGACCTCAACCGACATGCCTTCGCGCAGTTTGCCCAGGTCCCCCTCCTCCACCTTCGCCAACACCTCTAACCGCCCCACATCGACCAAGGCCAGCAAAGGCTGCCCCTGAGCAACCTGTTGCCCCACCTGAAGGTGCCGCTGCGGTCTTGCAACAGCATGGCTTGCCCGCGCCACCAATGCCGGGAAAGGCGCCTTGATCACCCGTTGCTCGCACATGCGCGCCAATGCCTGCCAACGCGCCTGGGCATTGGTCATCTCCATCTGCGCAATGCGCAGGCCATTGCCTTGACCACGCGCGCGGGTCAGCCGTAACGCATGTTCTGCCTCCAGCACGCCCTGTTGCTGGACCCGTACCTGCTGAATGAGGTTATCGACCTCCATTCGCGCAACGATGCCGCGATCGAACAAACGTCGGGTATCGTCAAGCTCCGCCTGACTCACAGCCAATGCGCCACGGGCGCGGTCCAGCGCACGTCGGGCCTGCGCCACCTCTGGCCCGTCCTGCCAACCCTGCATCTGCCGCAGCGCCTCACCGGCCTTGAGCACTTGCGCTTGCGCTTCGCGCAACTGGATTTCCAGACCCTCGGTATCCAGCATCATCAACGTCTCGCCAGACTGCACCTGTTGCCCATCCTCGACGAACAACGCGGCAATCGAGCCATCGAAAGGCGCGGCCAGGATGAGCTGGCGACCGGCGTGAATCCGCCCGACAAGACCCAACTGACTCTCCAGCAGGTGCGGCTCCACGCGCTGCCAGCGCTCGACACCGCCCTGCACTGTCGACACAGGTCGCGATAGCCAGAACACCATCAAGGCTCCAGCAAGCATCACGAACGCGCACGCCAACAGGTGTCGCCTAGTCATTGAGCGTCACATCCCAGCTATCGAGCGTGGTACCCAATGTCTGGTCCAGTTCGGCTTGAGCATTGAGGTAAGCGATCGTGGCATCCAGGTGAATGCTCTGGGCAGTGCGCAGGTCGTTTTCAAAACTGAGCACCTGAAAATTGCTCGAACGCCCCACGGCCAGTTTTTCCTGCTCGATCTGCAGCTTTCGACGTGACAGTGCCAACGCACGCCCAGCGATCTCTAACTGACGCCAACGGACATTGATGTCCCGAACCGCATTGGCGACATCGCGCTGCAGTTGCTGATGGGACTCCGCCAGGCTCACTTGATGGTTTTCTAAGGCGACCTGCGCCCGGACTTCCGTCTGACGACGACTCAAGTCACCGATGGGAATGTCCAGTTCCAACCCAACGTAGTGTTCCCACGCCTTGTCCTTGCCAGGGCGCGCTCGTGCCTGAGTGGCACCGCTGACCAGCGACAGGTCCCACCGCTGGTCATTGCGCGCCACCTGCAAATCGATCGCGGCCTGCTCGCCGGCAATCAGTTGCATCAGGTACGCAGGCTGCATCGCTTCGGCCTTGCCTATCGCCTGTTGGCCATCCACCTGCAGCGGCCGTACCACTGGCTTTTCCGTCGCCCGTAGCGGTGTGGAAAGCGCTATGCCAAGGGTTTGAGCGAGTGCCAGGCGGCGGGCATGCAGTTGATTGAGACTGCCTTGCAATGCCAGTTCCTGATTGGCAACTTCTGCTTCAGCCTGGACAATTTCGAACGCTGCCATGCGCCCAGCAGCGATCAACGCCTGGTTGACCTCCACCAGTTGCCGCGCCCTGGCCAGGCTATCGCGAGCGATGCGCAGTTGTTCCTGGGCTTGCAGCAGGTCACGGTAGACCTTGATCGTGTCAGTGATCACCTGCGCCACACTGTCCTTGAGCGCCAGCCGGTTGGTCTGCTCGGTCAACCGCGCCTGGCGCAACGGTGCGCTTGCCACCGCTCGCCCGGCACCACGCAACAGGGGTTGGACCACCATGAGGTTGGCGCCATCACGGTAGCGATTACCCGCTTCCTCGGCACGCGTTTGGCCATAGGCCCAGTCAAGGCTCAAGCGAGTGCCATAGGGCGTCAGCAGGCTGGCCGACGGCGTCACCTCTGCCTCGCGATAGCGATCGTCCTGGTTACGACTGCCCAGAAAACGCGCCTTGAGCGTTAGTTGCGGGGCAAAGTGATCACGTGCCACACGCAAGTCGAACTTCTGAGCGATACGCTCGAGGTAGGCGCTGCGAATCGCCCGATTGTCACGCAGGGCCAAGGCGATGGCATCCACCAGTTCCAGGGCCAGTTCCTCCCCGACATCGACCGCGAAGGCTTTGGCCGATACCGCGTGGATTTGCGTTGGCCGAGACGGTTGCAAGCGGTCACCGGCAACCCCTTGCAAAGGCATCAACAACCCACAGGCGATCGCCAGCCACCTAGTCATCACGCAACGCCACCACCGGTTGCAAACGCGCAGCGGCGAGCGCGGGCTGCAACCCGAAGAACACGCCCACAATCAGTGAACTGCCAACCCCCAACGGCAACGACGAGCCGTCCACCGTAAAACGCCACCCCGATGCGACTGCAAAGCGCCAAGCGCCTACAAGCCCGACCAGCGCTCCCGTTGATGCACCCGCACCGGCCAACAAAATGGCTTCGAGCAGGAACAGCCAGGCGATATCCCGAGCCCGTGCGCCCAACGCCAAACGCACACCGATCTCTCGGCGTCGTTCAGCGACATTCATCACCATCACGTTCATTACCCCAACGCCACCCAGCAACAACGCAATGCCCGCGAACCCGCCAAGCAACCAACGGAACAGGCTCGACTGGTCGGCCATGCCTTCGATCAGTTGCTGCGGAAGACGTACCTCGACTTCATGCCCCGCAAGCCGAGCATTCAGGTAGTCCTTCAGGGCAATGGCAGCCTGCGACATGACTGCAGTATCACGCCCCAACGCCAGCAGTGTGCCGATCTCAGGGGAGGCCAATAGGCGCCTCATGCCCTGCAACGGCATGAGCACGGCATCGTCCAGCTGCACCGGTAGCATCGGGTTGTAGCCCAGCGGCGCGAGTATCCCCACGACATTGAACAGGTAGGCGCCCAGCGCCAGCCGATCTCCTACGTTGACATCGAGGGTCTGAGCCAATGTCGCACCCAAAAGCACGTGGGGGCTGGAATCGTCATACATCGACAACAGACGCCCCTCGCCAGCGGTCAAGCCGAGGACCTGCACCAAATGTGGAGTACTGCCGGCAACCAGCACTTCTCGCTGTTGTCCACGCGACTGCACAGTGACCACCGCCATTGCCAACGGCGCGATCGCGTTGATTTCCGCCGGCAGCCCGGAAAATCCAGGGAAACGGCCTGCGGGTGTCAGGTCGATGAGCATGAGCTCGCTGCCCAGGCCCTGAAACAGTTGCCTGGCATGCTGCGCCGCACTGTGGCCAATATTGAGCAAAGCCACCACGGCAGCGCAGCCTACCGCGATACCCAGCAACGCCAGCCAGGCACGGCGCCCCAGCAAACGCAAACTGGCCAACGCCTCACCCACGCGATGCCGCCAATCAGGGCCGTAGGCCTCAGGCACTCGCGACACCTCCATCCTGCACCTGCAGGCACCGCTCCATACGACGGGCCAGGGTGGCGTCATGAGTGACCATGACCAAGGTCACGCCCCGTTCCCGGTTCAGCGCCAACAACAATTCCAGCACCTCGTTGGACGTAGCCGCATCCAGGTTGCCTGTCGGCTCGTCGGCTAGCAGCAATCGAGGTTCTGTCACCAAGGCTCGGGCCATGGCCACCCGCTGGCGCTGGCCACCCGAGAGGTCTGCGGGGCGATGCTGGACCCGCAGCCCAAGCCCGACCGCCTCCAATTGCACCTGCGCCGCCCGGCGTGCCGCTGCTTGCCGAACACCCCGATAACAGAGCGGCAAGGCAACGTTGTCCAGCGCCGTGAGGCGCGGTATCAGGTTGAAACTCTGGAAGACGAAGCCGATCATGCGGTTGCGCAGGATCGCGCGTTGGTCGGCGTTCGCGGCTGTCATGTCGCGGCCGGCCAATAGCACACGGCCTTGGCAGGGTTGATCCAGCAGGCCCATCAAATTAAGCAAGGTGCTCTTGCCTGAACCGGAAGGGCCGACGATGGCACAGGTCTGGGCAGAAGGGATCGACAGCGAGACATCGTGCAGGATGGGCTGATTGCCCAGAAAACGGGTAACGCCATCCAGGGAAAGGATTGTGCTCATCGGCGTGCTCCCTCCTCGTCAGTGTCAGTCGCTGGAAGGGCGGCCTCTGGGTCCTTTGACGATGGGTCGCTTTCGGTAGCGAGCTTCCATTCGTTGGCCATCAGGTCCATTAGAGAGATGTTGAATTCGGGCCTCTCAACTTCTTGCAAGCCCATCTGCATCATGATTCCGGCTTCGTAGTTACCGTACTGCGCCACCTCTACAGGGGGGAGCGATTTGTAGTAATCGAGAGTCTCCTGCAATCCGTTATCAATACGCCCCGTTTTCCGATACTCCGAATTCATCTTGTCGATAATATGCCGAGCCCACGCATTGTGCTGCTCAGTTCTTTCACTCAATGCGGCACGCCGTTCACTGATGGTGAATGCCCCACTCTCATCGTAAATAATCAGACTCAACTGATCGCGACTGAGCCCTTTGAAGGGATTATCACCTGTCCCCATGGCAAATGCGTTTGCCTTTTTGGCACGTTCAATGAGTTCAGGATCATCGGTGTCGGGGAGCTGGCTGTCATAGAAGTCTTTCGCAAGCAAGTACCCAGCCCCTCCTATGCTATCTAGGATCCTGGCTGCGAATGCGGCGAGCTCTTTGCGTGAAAGCTGGCTGTCTCGGGCTGCAGCACGCTCGGCAGCAGCACCTAGTTGCTGTGCGAACGCTGACAGTTCTACTTCTTTTCCAGCATCCTCCGTGGGATCGACAGCAATGACTGACTTGCCCGAACTTTCATCCAAGCGTTTCACATGAGTGACAACAGCCCGTACACTACTGGATAGTAAATCCCGTTTTATGGAATCCATTAATTGCACCTCAACATATCCATTGCATCTTGAAATAGCGGCACCTCATCACTTCGCCAATGAGGTGCCTTCATGGCCAGGCTATTACCGTGTGCTATTTCATGGTGAACTCAACGACCCACGAATAATCAGCAGCCGTCCTGATAATGGTTGCCTGGCAAGTGGCCCCACCACTCGGCGTTGCAGCCTTTGTCCATTCGGGCTTCTGGATTCCACCTGGGAGTGTTCGCAGTTGGTACGTTGTGCCGAAGGCACAGGCTTTGCTACCAATGGTGTAACGCACCATTGCGGCATTCACGTCCGGGCTGATAATGCGCTGAACGCGCATGTAGGTCGCCGATCCAGGCTCAACGGTCTGGTCAGGTTTGGGATTGGCTATCTGGTAAGTACTGCTCTCGTTGGATGTCACTAGCTTCAACACAGCTGGCTGTGTTCCCAGATTCTTGAACGTTACCTCTACAGGCGGCCCCGCCTGCACCCCTCCGGCAAAAATCAGCGAAGCCGTGGCAAACAGTGACAGCGATGTCTTCTTCATACGTTGGCGCTCTCTCGACTCTTCCGTGTGTTGATGGATGAGGCGCCCTTAGGTGGTCCCAAGCATGTCCAAGACGTTCCTTCGTACGTGGACAGCTCCCGAAGGGCGTCCATAGGGCTTAACGGCAGCCATCGAGAAAGCCTTAGACTTTTTATGGGCTTTGAATATGTCTGAATGTGACCCTGCACCACGGCAGCGCAGGCTTCATTCGGCAAAGCGCCATTTTTCCAGCGCCAAAAATCCAGCAGCAACCCCCTTATCGCCAAACGCCATAAGACCGCCCGTAGTTTTTTGACGATTTTTGAAAAAATTTTTTGGATGCTGGCACAAGAACATCCCACCCCGACTTCGCCCTTTGTATATAGGTACGAAACCGGGACGTGCTATCAGAATGAAAGTATTAGCCACTGAAAAAATATTTAGAAATCTTTCATCCGAGCGGAACCCACCTCGGAACTTCTGCTACGACCCATCGCTCATAGTGCCGTAACGAATATCTTGCGCCGTGGGTGTGAGAGATGACTTACAGATGACAACGGCAGGTATCCATACCCGCCATGGAAACTTCGACAGTGGCTACGGAAAGCCCGAGAACCCTGTCTTTACAGGAGAGACGCGCCCCTAACAAATCGTCCTAGTGGTTGATTTCAAAGGATTTTTTCACTTGAAAGAACAAGCACAGCATCGCGCCAAGTAGCGCCTTGCAATAAAGACGGCTGCATTTCAGGGCACGCCTTTTAATTATTGGCTTTTGACTGCCAACTTTGAGTGCACAACTTCGTGCGCTCTGGATTCATTCATGCCTGCGCTCGGCGAAGTGTGCTTTCGCCATGGATCCGTGCGCCCGAAAACTGTTGTTAATCAACCCAGTCCGGCTCTTCCCGGAGGAGCTGGCGTGATAAACACATGAGGTGATAGCGATGCGTATCAGCATCTTTGGTTTGGGTTATGTGGGTGCAGTCTGTGCAGGTTGCCTGACGGCACGTGGCCATGACGTGATTGGTGTGGACGTTTCCAGCACCAAGATCGACCTGATCAATCAGGGTAAGTCGCCCATCGTCGAACCAGGCCTGGAAGCACTGCTGCAGCAAGGCATCGCCAACGGCCGCCTGCGTGGCACCACCGACTTCGCCGAGGCCATCCGTGCCAGCGATGTATCGATGATCTGCGTCGGCACCCCGAGCAAGAAAAACGGCGACCTGGGCCTTGAGTACATCGAGTCGGTGTGCCGCGAAATCGGCTATGTGCTGCGCGACACCACCCGTCGTCACACCATCGTGGTACGCAGCACCGTGCTGCCTGGTACCGTCAAGAACGTGGTCATCCCAATTCTCGAGGACTGCTCGGGCAAGAAGGCCGGGGTCGACTTCGGCGTCGCGGTCAACCCTGAGTTCCTGCGCGAAAGCACCGCGATCAAGGATTACGACCACCCACCGATGACCGTCATTGGCGAACTGGACAGCGCCAGCGGCGACATCCTGCAAAGCCTGTACGAAGAGCTCGACGCTCCGATCATCCGCAAGCCGATCGAAGTGGCCGAGATGATCAAGTACACCTGCAACGTCTGGCACGCCACCAAGGTCACCTTCGCCAACGAAATCGGCAACATCGCCAAGGCGGTGGGTGTCGATGGCCGCGATGTGATGGACGTGGTCTGCCAGGACAAAGTGCTGAACCTTTCGCAGTACTACATGCGCCCAGGCTTCGCCTTCGGTGGTTCCTGCCTGCCCAAGGACGTACGCGCCCTCACCTATCGTGCCGCCAGCCTCGATGTACGCGCTCCCCTGCTCGACTCGCTGATGCGCAGCAACGAATCGCAGGTCCAGAACGCCTTCGAGCTGATCGAAGCCCATGAAAAGCGCAAGGTCGCCCTGCTTGGCCTGAGCTTCAAGGCCGGCACCGACGACCTGCGTGAAAGCCCGCTGGTGGAACTGGCCGAGCGCCTGATCGGCAAGGGCTATCAACTGGATATCTACGACGAGAACGTCGAGTACGCCCGCGTTCACGGGGCGAACAAAGAGTACATCGAGTCGAAGATTCCGCATGTCTCGTCGCTGCTCAACGCCAACTTCCAAAAGGTCATCGACAACGCCGACATCATCGTCCTGGGCAACCGTGACGAGCAGTTCCGCGCCCTTGCCGAGCAAGCGCCGGCCGGCAAGCAAGTGATCGACCTGGTCGGTTTCATGAGCAAAGGCACCTGCGCTGCCAGCCGTACCGAAGGTATCTGCTGGTAAGCCCTTGGCCGGGCAGCGGTGGCCTCCCCACCGCCGCTGCCCTCCCTTTTTCTGATTTCGCGACGGATGCTGAACATGCAAAGGCTCCAGACAGTGCTGTTGCAGTGCGCCGGGTGGCTGCTCTACATGAGCCTGCTCATGCTGATCGCCCTGGCCCTGCCCAGCGATATCTTCGACTCGCAGTCGAAGCACTTCATCTTCCTGGTCGGCGCAGTCGGCATCTGGCGCTACTCCATGGGCGCCACCCATTTCATCCGCGGCATGATCTTCCTGTACCTGGTCTACCCCTACCTGCGCCGCAAGGTGCAGAAACTGGGCAAGGCGGCTGACCCGTCGCATGTCTACCTGATGGTGACCAGCTTCCGCATCGACGCACTGACCACGGCCCAGGTGTACAGCTCGGTGATCCGTGAAGCGATCAACTGCGGCTACCCGACGACCGTGGTGTGCTCACTGGTGGAGATGTCCGACGAGCTGCTGGTGAAAAGCCTGTGGGCCAAGTACAACCCGCCAGCACATGTGAAACTCGACATCGTGCGCATCGCCGGCACCGGCAAGCGCGACGGCCTGGCCTATGGCTTTCGCGCCATCTCGCGGATGCTGCCGGACGAGAACGCCGTGGTCGCGGTCATCGACGGCGATACCGTGCTGGCCGATGGCGTGGTGAACAAGACCGTGCCCTGGTTCAAGCTCTACCCCAACGTTGGCGGCCTGACCACCAACGAATTCTGCGAAGTGCGCGGCGGCTACATCATGAGCGAGTGGCACAAGCTGCGCTTCGCTCAGCGTCACATCAACATGTGCTCGATGGCACTGAGCAAGCGCGTGCTGACCATGACCGGGCGCATGTCGATGTTCCGCGCCAGCGTGGTGACCAACCCCGAGTTCATCGCCGACGTCGAAAGCGACTCGCTGATGCACTGGCGCCTGGGCCGGTTCAAGTTCCTCACCGGTGACGACAAGTCCAGCTGGTTCAGCCTGATGCGCCTGGGTTACGACACCTTCTACGTGCCCGATGCCGCCATCAACACGGTCGAACATCCGCCCGAGAAGAGCTTCCTGAAGGCCAGTCGCAAGCTGATGTACCGCTGGTACGGCAACAACCTGCGGCAAAATTCCCGCGCCCTGGGACTGGGTGTTCGTCGCCTGGGGCTGTTCACCAGCATCGTGCTGTTCGACCAACGCGTGTCGATGTGGACCAGCCTGCTGGGCCTTACCGTGGCGGTGATCGCCAGCCTCAAGTTCGGCATGGCTTTCCTGCTGGTTTACCTGCTGTGGATCGGCATCACCCGCCTGATCCTGACGGTGATGCTGCTGTGCTCTGGCCACAACGTGGGTCCGGCCTACCCGCTGATTCTCTATTACAACCAGATCGTCGGCGCGCTGATGAAGATCTACGTGTTCTTCCGCCTCGACAAGCAGTCCTGGACCCGTCAGCCCACTGCCCTGAAGCGCGACCTCGCCAGTTTTCAACAATGGTTCAACACCTGGTCCTCGCGGACCATGACCTTCTCGGCTGCCAGCATCTTCGTTGCTGTGCTGTTCATGGTCGTGTGAGCCCAACCCGGATCGGAACTAAAGGAACAAACCACCATGAATACCGCCGTGAATGTCAACGTCGTGCATGAGTCCGAAGCCCAGCGCCAACACGCCCGGGTGCGCATCCCCGCCAAGCTGCGCTTCCTGGATGCCCAGCGCCAGCCCCATGATGTGAAGGTCGACGACCTTTCCGCCGGTGGCCTGAGCTTCCACACCAAGCAGCCACTGAAGGTTGGCGATGTGCTGCGCGGGCGCTTGCAGTTCGTGGTCGACAACCTTGGCCTGTCGATGGACATCGAATTCCAGGTGCGCTCCTACCTCGCCGACACCGGCCGTACCGGCGCGCAGTTCCAGAACCTGGAACCACGCGACATCGCCACCTTGCGCCACATCATCACCAGCCACCTGTCCGGTGAGCTGATCAGCATCGGCGATGTACTGAGCACCCTGCAGCGCGACAACTTCACCAAGGCCCGCAAGCAGAAGGATTCAGGTACCGGCCTGTCGGCCTTCGGCCGCCTGAAAGCGGTGACCGTGACCCTGGGCGTGTTCGTGGTGGGCATTGCCGCCTTCGGCTTCGTGGCCAAGTCGCTGTATGGCATGTATTTCGTGAGCCATGCCGAAGCCGGCGTGGTGGCAGTGCCGACCACCAACGTCACCATGCCCCGCGACGGTACGGTGAGCAGCCTGGTCGAAAGCGGTGGCCTGATCGCCAAAGGCGCCCCGCTGGCCAGCTTCAGCACCAGCATGCTGGACATGCTCAAGGGCCATCTGGACGACTCGCAGCTGGAGCCGGCCAAGGTCGAGGAATTGTTCGGCAAGCAACTCTCCGGGACTCTCACCAGTCCCTGCGATTGCGTGGTCGCCCGCCAGCTGGTGGACGACGGCCAGTACGCCGCCAAGGGCCAGCCGATCTTCCAGCTGATCCCGCGTACCAGCAACCCGCTGATCGAGGCGCGCTTCAGCTACCGCCAGTTCGACAAGGTCCAACCAGGCACCCGTGTCAACTTCCAGATCGCCGGCGAAGACGACGTGCGCACCGGCCATATCGTCAGCAGCACCAGCCTCAACAGCGAAGACCTGGCCTCCGATATCCGCGTTCAAATCAAGCCTGACGGCGCCTTGCCGGCCGAATTGGCCGGCCGCCCGGCCTCGGTCACCAGCGACCGTGGTCCATCGCTGGACTGGTTGATCGACAAAGCCGTTGCCCGTGGGCTTTAAGAGGATCGAGCTGATGAATTGCATGACGCCGTTGCGAGGGCTCTGCCCTCCATCGCGACTCAAGGCCACAGCCACAGGGCCTGCGTCGTCCACTGGAGCACGCAGCGCTCGCCCATCTGCATGGTGTGCACTGGCGCTGGCCGTCAGCCTGGCCGGTTGCGCCGGTCTGCCCGACCAGCGCCTGGCCAACGAAGCGCTCAAGCGTGGCGACACTGCCCTGGCCGAGCGCAACTACAAAGCGCTGGCCGACCTGGGCTACAGCGACGCGCAGGTGGGCCTGGCCGACATCAAGGTCACCAGTGGCGACCCTGCGCAGTTCAAGGAAGCCGAAGCGACCTACCGCGCCGCGGCAGCAACCTCGCCGCGTGCCCAGGCGCGCCTTGGCCGCTTGTTGGTGGCCAAACCCGACAGCACCCAGGCCGAGCGCGAGGAAGCTGAACGGCTGCTCAAGCAGGCTTCGGCGCAGGGCGAAAACAAGACCCTGATCCCACTGGCGATGCTTTACCTGCTGTACCCGCAGAGCTTCCCCAAGGTCAACGCCCAGCAGCAGATCGACCAGTGGCGCGCGGCTGGCTATCCGGAAGCCGGCCTGGCCCAGGTGCTGCTGTACCGCACCCAAGGCACCTATGACCAGAATCTGGACAAGGTCGAGGCGCTCTGCAAGGAAGCCCTGAACACCCTGGACGTCTGCTATGCCGAATTGGCGACCGTCTACCAGAAGCGGGGCCAGACCGACCAGCAGGCTGCCCTGCTGCAACAGCTCAAGTCGGCCTACGCCCGCGGCTCGGTGCCGGCCAGCCGCGTCGACAGCGTCGCCCGCGTCCTGGCCGACCGCAACCTCGGCCAGACCGATGAGAAAACCGCCAAGGACCTGCTCGAACAGATCGCGCCATCTAATCCGGCATCCTGGGTCAGCCTCGCGCAACTGGTGTACGACTTCCCCGAGCTGGGCGACACCGACCAGTTGATGGCTTACATCGACAAAGGTCGCGAAGCGCAACAGCCCCGTGCTGAACTGCTGCTTGGCCGTCTCTACTACGAAGGCAAGAGCGTACCGGCCGATGCCGTGAAGGCCGAACAACACCTGCAAGCGGCGGCCAACGCCGGCGAAGTCAGTGCCGACTACTACCTGGGCCAACTGTACCGCCGTGGATACCTGGGCGATGTCGAGCCGCAGAAAGCGGTCGACCACTTGCTCAATGCCGCCCGTGGTGGCCAGAACAGCGCCGACTACGCCCTGGCCCAGCTGTTCAGCGAGGGCCATGGTATCCGCAGCAACCCGGCCAACGCCTGGGTGTTCGCCCAGCTGTCCCAGGCCAACCCGACGCCGCAGTCGGCTGAACTGCTTGCACAGCTCGATCAGCAACTCACGCCTGAACAACGCAGCCAGGCCCAGCAACTGCTGGCCCAGGAGAAGCAGGCACGCGGCAGCATAGGCCGGGGTGCCACCAGCACACTGGCCATCGAAGCGCTGCAAGACGATGAAAAAGAAGTAGACGGTGAGGACATGCTATGACGCTCAATCCCTTCGTGAAGGCCGGCATCGGCCTGAGCTTCGCCCTGCTGTGGTCGTGCCCGACCCTGGCGGACATGACCGCCGAGAAGAACTTTGGTCTGGACGTGAAAATCACCGGTCAGTCCGAGGACGACCGTGACCTGGGCACCCGCTCCGGCGGCGACGTCAATGGCCTGGGCCTGGACCTGCGCCCATGGGTGTACGGCGAACGCGGTAACTGGAGTGCCTACGCCATGGGCCAGGCCGTGACCGCTACCGACACCATCGAAACCGACACCCTGCGCCAGAACGACGACGGCACCACCACCGACACTGGCGAGGACAGCCGCACGCCAGACAAGAGCTACCTGGCCCTGCGCGAGTTCTGGGTCGGCTACAGCGGCCTCACCGCCTACCCCGGCGAGCAGCTTCGCCTGGGTCGCCAACGCCTGCGCAGCGATGATGGCATGTGGCGCGACACCAATATCGAAGCCCTGAACTGGACCTTCGACACCACCCTGCTCAAGGCTGACCTGGGCGTGGCCCAGCGCTTCAGCGAATACCGCACCGACCTCACCGAACTGGCGCCGGAAGACAAGGACCGCACCCATGTCTACGGCAATGTCGCCACACAGTGGACCCCTGGCCACTGGGTCGGCCTGCGCGCTCACCACAGCCACGACAGCGGCAGCCTGAAAAACCCAGGCGAAACCGTCGACGCACTGGACAAGACCCGCACTGGCGACCTCACCTGGCTGGGCCTGGAAGCCAACAGCGATGCCTACAACTGGCGCAACGACCACACCGTCAACTACTGGGGCAGCGTCACCTGGCTGACGGGCGACCGCGACACCCTGAGCAGCCAACAAGTGGGCAACGAGCAGGTGGCAACCGGCAAGCAGAGCGGTGACGTCAACGCCTGGGGCACCGACCTCGGCATCCGCCTGCGCCTGGACCCCAACTGGCAAGTCGGCGCGGCCTATGCCCGTGGCAGCGGCGGTGGCGGCAGCGACGGCTCGAACAACTTCGAGCAGACCGGCCTTGAAAGCAACCGGTCCAACTTCACCGGCACCCGTTCGCGCGTCCACCGCTTCGGCGAGGCGTTCCGTGGCGAGCTGGGCAACCTGCAGGCGGCCACCCTGTTCGCCTCCTGGCAACTGCGCGACGACTACGACGCAAGCTTCATCTACCACAAGTTCTGGCGTGTCGATGACCAACAGAACATCGGCTCCAGCGGCATCAACGCCGTGGTCAACGACAACGGCGTGAACCGCCCACTGGTCAATGGCGAGAAAGACCTGGGCCAGGAGATGGACGTGGTCGTCACCAAGTACTTCAAGCAAGGCCTGCTGCCGGCGTCGATGAGCCAGGCCATCGACGAACCTTCGGCCCTGGTACGTCTGCGTGCCGGTGTGTTCAAGCCGGGCGACGCCTATGGCCAGGAAGCGGACTCGTACATGCACCGCGCCTTCGTCGACGTGATCTGGCGCTATTGAGCCGGGAGAGGAACCACATGACCCTTCACCCGAACCTTCGCCACAGCCTCCTGGCCAGCGCTTTGCTGCTGGCCTCGGGCCTTGCGTTCGCGGACAACCCCGCCAACAAGGCCAAGGAACTGCAGCAGGCCAAGACCTACACCGTGTCCAGTGCACCGGTCGAGCCACTGCACATGGACCCACCCAAGCTGCCCGACCTGTCCGGCTACACCGCAGAGGCCGTGCAGAAGAAGATCGACCGCAGCCACAAGGGCACCGTCAGCGTACGCCGCATGCTGCAGGAAGAATCGCTCAAGGAGTTCATCGGCGGTGACAACAAAGCCGCCGAGTGGGTGCAGCGCCAGCATGGCATTCCCCAGGCGATCTTCGTCGACAACGGCCATGTCGACCTGGTCGAACTGAGCAAGAAAGTACCCAAGCAGTACCTGAGCGAGGTCGAGCCTGGTGTGTACCTGGCACGCTTGCCGATCGTGGTCGGGCAGAAGGGCATCCTCGAGATCGACGGCAAGGTCAAGCAGTTGCGCCTGTCCCAGGAAGGCGGTTCGTTCCTGGTCAACGACGGCAAGCTGTTCGTCACCGACACCCAGGTGACCGGCTGGCGCGAAAAGGACAACGGCCCGGCCAGTTTCCGCTCGCCCAGCGAATTCCGCCCGTTCCTGCTGTCCTGGGGCGGCACCGAGACCTACATCGTCAACACCAAGATGGCCAGCTTCGGCTATGCCAAGTCCAAGTCCTACGGTGTGAGCATCTCGCAGTACACCCCGAACATGGCCAAGCGCATGGGCCGCCCTGAACCGACCGGCTGGATCATCGGTTCGGAGTTCAGCGACATGTGGTACGGCTTCTACTGCTACGAAACCCAGGACTTCGTGGTCAAGGACAGCGTCTACCGCGACAACATCGTCTACGGCATCGACCCGCACGACCGTTCGCACCGCCTGATCATCGCCGGCAACACTGTCTACGGCACCAAGAAAAAGCACGGGATCATCGTCTCGCGTGAGGTCAACGACAGCTGGATCATCAACAACAAGAGCTACGACAACAAGCTCTCGGGTGTGGTGATCGACCGTAACAGCGTCAACAACCTGATCGCCTACAACGAGATCTACCGCAACCACACCGACGGCATCACCCTGTACGAAAGCGGCGACAACCTGATCTGGGGCAACAAGCTGATCAACAACCGTCGCCACGGCATCCGCGTGCGCAACAGCGTGAACATTCGTCTGTACGAAAACGTCGCCATGGCCAACGGCCTGGTGGGCGTCTACGGGCACATCAAGGATCTGTCGGATACCGACCGTGACATCGCCCTCGACCCGTTCGACACCAAGGTCTCGCTGATCGTGGTCGGCGGTGAGCTGGCGGCCAACGGCTCGGGGCCGCTGTCGATCGACTCGCCCCTTTCGGTGGAGTTGTACAAGGTCTCGATGCTCGCCCCGCGCAAGGCCAACGGCATCAGCCTCAACGGCATCCTCGGCGAGCGCCAGGACGAAATCCTCGACCTGCTGGTGCGCCAGCAGAAGGCTGTGCTGATCGACCCGGTCGAACGCCAGACCGAAATGATCGACTAAGGAAGCCCGACCATGACCCCACATCTGATGAAACTGCTCGGTCTGTCCGCTGCCCTCCTGGCCATTAGCCAGGGCGTGCGCGCCGACGACGTGAAGGCACCGACCTTCACCGCCGAGCCGTGCTGCCAACTGTGCCCCGAGGCGCATGACCCCAGCCGCTACACCACGCGTTACCAGCAGAACTTCACCACCCTGGTGCAAGCCCAGGGCGACTGGCTGTTCCGGACCCGCGAAGACCTGCGTACCGAGTTCGACACCACACCGTCTGGCTACAAACGCCTTCAGCAAGTGCACGACGCCTTCAAGAAGCGCGGCGTGGAGTTGGTCGTGGTGTACCAGCCGACCCGCGGCCTGGTGAACCGCAACATGCTCAAGCCTGAAGAAAAAGCCGCCTTCAACTATCAGAAGGCCCTGAGCAACTACCAGGCCATGCTGCAGCGCTTTGCCAAGATGGGCTACAACGTACCCGACCTCTCGCCGCTAACCAACGAGCAGTTGGCCGCAGCCGACCAGGGCAAGGACTTCTACTTCCGCGGCGACCAGCACTGGACGCCCTACGGCGCCGAGCGCGCAGCGAAGATCGTGGCCGAGACCGTGCACAAGATGCCGGCGTTCGAAGGCATTCCACGCAAGGAATTCGAAACCCACAAGTCGGGCCGCATGGGTAAGACCGGTACGCTGCATAACGTTGCCGGCCAGCTTTGTGGCACCAGCTACGCCGTGCAGTACATGGACCAGTTCGCCACCGAACCGAAGGGTTCGAGCGGCGGCGACGACCTGTTCGGTGACAGCGGTAATGCCCAGATCACCCTGGTCGGCACCAGCCACAGCGGCAAGAACTACAACTTCTCCGGGTTCCTGCAACAGTACATCGGCGCCGATGTGCTCAACGTCGCCTTCCCAGGCGGCGGTTTGGAAGGCTCGATGATCCAGTACCTGGGCAGCGAAGAGTTCCAGAAGCACCCGCCGAAGATCCTGATCTGGGAGTTCTCTCCGCTGTATCGCCTCGACCAGGAAACCATCTGGCGCCAGATCCTCGCCTTGCTCGACGATGGCTGCGACGCGCGTCCTGCGCTGATGAGCGCCAGCGCCGAACTCAAGCCCGGCAAGAACGAGCTGATGGTCAACGGCAAGGGCGGCGTGATCAAAGACCTGATCAACCGCAACCTGCAGATGGACTTCAAGTTCGAGGACACCTCGGTCAAGACCCTGCAGGCCACCCTGTGGTACCTCAATGGCCGCCACGAAGACATCAAGATCGAGAAGCCGGACACCTCCGAAACCGACGGTCGCTTCGTTTTCCAGATGCGCGAAGACGAAGACTGGGCCAGCCAGAACCTGTTGGCCGTCGAGGTCCAGGGGCCTGAGGACGGCACCCGCAAAGTCGAAGCCAAGCTTTGCAAACGCAACAACTTCGCCAGCCCTATGCACACCGCGCAAGCTGGCCAGTGAGGCGAACATGACCAAGCTCAGCAGAACCACCGCACCCGCACTTCTTGCCTTGGCGCTGTTCGGCGGCGCCGCGCATGCCGCGCTGGTACCGCCCCAGGGCTATTACGAAGGCATCGAGAAACTCAAGACCAGCGACGGCAATTTCCGTTGCGCGGCACCGCCCAGACCCTATACCGGCGCGTTGCAGTTTCGCAGCAAGTACGAGGGCTCGGACAGTGCCCGGGCAACCTTGAACCTGGACTCGGAACAGGCCTTCCGCGACTCCACCAAGGAAATCACCACCCTGGAGCGTGGCGTGGCCAAGATGGTCAACCAGTACATGCGAGACGGTCGGCCCGCGCAGCTCGACTGCACGCTGAACTGGCTGAGCACCTGGGCACGGGCCGATGCCCTGATGTCGACCAACTACAACCACACCGGCAAGTCCATGCGCAAATGGGCACTGGGCAGCATGAGCGGGTCTTGGCTGCGCCTTAAGTTCTCTAACTCGCAACCACTGGCGGCGCACCAGGCCCAGGCCGAACTGATCGAGAAGTGGTTCGCCCGCCTGGCCGAGCAGACCGTACGCGACTGGAGCAACTTGCCCCTGCAGAAGATCAACAACCACAGCTATTGGGCGGCCTGGTCGGTCATGGCTACCGCCGTGGCCACCGACCGCCGTGACCTGTTCGACTGGGCGGTGAAGGAATACAAGGTCGGCGCCAACCAGGTCGATGCCCAGGGCTTCCTGCCAAACGAGCTCAAGCGCAAGCAGCGCGCCCTGGCCTACCACAACTATGCCCTGCCCCCCCTGGCGATGATTGCCAGCTTCGCCCAGGCCAATGGCGTGGACCTGCGTGGCGAGAACAACAACGCCCTGCAGCGCCTGGGGCAGAAAGTGCTGGCCGGGGCCAGGGATCCGAGTGCGTTCAAGACCCGCAATGGCGAGAAGCAGGACATGGACGACCTCAAGATCGACAACAAGTACGCCTGGCTGGAGCCCTGGTGCCAGCTGTATTCGTGCAACGCCGACACCCTTGAGCGCAAGCGCGACATGCAGCCATTCGACAGCTTCCGGCTGGGTGGCAACCTGACCCGGGTCTACGACCCGAGCGCAGCGCGCAAGAAGTAACGCAAAGGCCCTGCAGGAGCGGATTCATCCGCGCTGGCGTCGGCAGGCTCACAACCACTGCCATGACCATCGCAATCGCGGATGAATCCGCTCCTGCAAGGGACTAGGTATCTCCCACTTTTCGAGTGGGGGGTTTGGGGGGCGCTTTGCCCTGGATGCTGTGAACAAAAAGGAGAACCGGGATGGTCTTCTCGTCCAACGTGTTCCTGTTCCTGTTCTTGCCGGTCTTCCTCGGCTTGTACTACTTGAGCGGGCAACGCTATCGCAACCTGCTGCTGCTGGTTGCCAGCTACATCTTCTACGCCTGGTGGCGGGTGGACTTCCTCGCCCTGTTCGCCGGGGTCACCCTGTGGAACTACTGGATCGGCCTGAAAGTCGGTGCCGCGGGCGTGCGCACCAAGCCGGCCCAACGTTGGCTGCTGCTTGGCGTAGGCGTGGACCTGGCGATCCTGGGCTACTTCAAGTACGCCAATTTCGGCGTCGACAGCCTGAACGCGATCATCACCTCGTTTGGCCTGGAGCCGTTCATCCTCACCCACGTGCTGCTGCCGATCGGTATCTCGTTCTATATCTTCGAGTCGATCAGCTACATCATCGACGTGTATCGCGGCGACACCCCGGCCACCCGCAACCTGATCGATTTCGCGGCGTTCGTGGCCATCTTCCCGCACCTGATCGCAGGCCCCGTGCTGCGCTTCAAGGATCTGGTCGACCAGTTCAATAACCGCACCCACACACTGGACAAGTTCTCCGAAGGCTGCACCCGCTTCATGCAGGGCTTCATCAAGAAAGTGTTCATCGCCGACACCCTGGCGGTGGTCGCCGATCACTGCTTCGCCCTGCAGAACCCCACCACTGGCGACGCCTGGCTCGGCGCCCTGGCCTATACCGCGCAGCTGTACTTCGACTTCTCCGGCTACAGCGACATGGCCATCGGCCTGGGTCTGATGATGGGCTTCCGCTTCATGGAGAACTTCAAGCAGCCCTACATCAGCCAGTCGATCACCGAGTTCTGGCGCCGCTGGCACATCAGCCTATCGACCTGGCTGCGGGACTACCTGTACATCACCCTGGGCGGTAACCGCAAAGGCACCTTCAATACCTACCGCAACCTGTTCCTGACCATGCTGCTGGGCGGGCTGTGGCACGGCGCCAACTTCACCTACATCATCTGGGGCGCCTGGCACGGCATGTGGCTGGCCATCGAGCGTGCATTGGGCATCGACACCAATCCGCAACGCTTCAACCCGGTCAAATGGGCCTTCACCTTCCTGCTGGTAGTGGTCGGCTGGGTGATCTTCCGCGCCGAGAACCTGGAAGTGGCCGGCCGCATGTATGGCGCCATGTTCAGCTTCGGCCAGTGGCAGCTGTCCGAACTCAATCGCGCCCAGCTCACTGGCCTGCAGGTGGCCACGCTGGTCATCGCCTACATCACCCTGGCGTTCTTCGGCCTGCGCGACTTCTACCGCAATGCCAAGCCGAGCCCCGTGGCAAGCCCGGTGCAGGTCAATGCCGATGGCTCGATCGGCCTGGACTGGACCCGGGTAATGTCCCGCGCCCTGATCCTGCTGCTGTTCGTGGCTTCGATCCTCAAGCTCTCGGCGCAGAGCTACTCGCCGTTCCTCTACTTCCAGTTCTGAGGCTGATGACCATGACCCGGACATTACGCATCACTTACTCCCTGTCGTTCCTCGGTCTGCTGGTGGGCATGGGCGTGTGGTCCACCGGTGGCCTGCAAAGCTTCCAGCGCACCGAGCAGATGACCATGCTCGACGGCAAGCTGGCCAAGGCTGCCGAGACCCATTACGACGAGCAGTTCCCGATCAAGCGCCTGGGCACCAACGTCTGGGCGGCGCTGGACTTCAAGTTGTTCAACGAAGGCCGCCCGGGCGTGGTCCTGGGGCGCGACCAGTGGCTGTTCAGTGACGAAGAGTTCAAGCCGACTGCCGGCGCCGAACAGTTGATGCAGGAAAACCTCGCCCTCATCCGTGGCGTGAGCGAAACCCTCAAGCGCCACAACGTGCAACTGGTGCTGGCAATCGTCCCAGCCAAGGCGCGGATCTACTCGGAGTACCTGGGCAAGGAACAACCGGCCAGCCTGCACGATGACCTGTACAACCGCTTCCATGCCCAGGCCCGCCAGGCCAACGTGTTCGCTCCCGACCTGCAGGCGGCCCTGGAACAGGCCAAGGCCCGTGGCCAGGTGTTCCTGCGTACCGACACCCATTGGACGCCCATGGGCGCCGAAGTCGTCGCACAGGCCCTGGCCGAAGCCGTTGGCCGTCAGAACCTGCTCAATGGCGAGCCGCAGACGTTCATCACCGAGGCTGGCAACAGCGCACCGTACAAGGGCGACCTGACCAACTTCCTGCCGCTGGACCCACTCTTCAGCAACCTGCTGCCGACCCCCGACAACCTGCAGCAGCGCACCACGCGCCCTGCGCAAACCGAGGGCGAGGCCGACGACGCACTGTTCGCCGACACCCGGATTCCAGTGGCCCTGGTGGGGACCAGCTACAGCGCAAACCCGCATTGGAACTTCCTCGGTGCCCTGCAGCAAGCCCTGCGCAGCGACGTGGCCAACTACGCCGAAGACGGCCATGGCCCGGTGTTGCCGATGCTCAAGTACCTGCAAAGCGATGCCTTCAAAAATGCCGCGCCACAAGTGGTGGTGTGGGAATTCCCAGAACGATATCTGCCAATGAAGAACGACCTCAGCAGCTTCGACCCGAACTGGATCGCACAGCTCAAGAGCGCACGTAAATCCGAAGAAAACCTGGCCTTGTCGTCCTCCCGGACGAACCACTGATAGAGAGGAACACGCACATGACTACCAAGACTTCCATTGCCAAAGCCCTCACCCTCGCGGCAGGCCTTTCCCTGGCTTCGATGCAAGCCTTCGCCGGCGCCGACGCTGCGCTGTACGGCCCAACCGCACCGAAGGGTTCGACCTTCGTGCGCCTGTACAACGCCTCCAGCGCACCCACCGCCGCCACTGTCGGCAACACCCAGATCAAGCAGGTCGGCGCCCAGGCCAGCAGCGACTTCAGCTTCCTGCCGGGGGGTGACTACACCGCCCAGGTCGGCGGCAAGAGCGTCCCGGTCAAACTGGCCGCCGACAAGTACTACACCCTGGTCAACAACGCCGGCGGCAACCCGCAGTTGATCGAAGAACCGCCGTTCAAGAACAAGCAGAAAGCACTTGTCCGGGTCCAGAACCTCAGCGACCAGACCCTGACCCTGAAAACCGCCGATGGCAAGACTGCCGTGGTGGATTCGGTAACCGCCAAGGGCCGTGGCGAACGTGAAATCAATCCGGTCAAGGTCAACCTGGCCTTGTTCGAAGGCGACAAGAAAGTCAGCGACCTCAAGCCGGTCGCTCTGGAGCGCGGCGAAGCCGCAGTGCTGTACGTAACGGGTTCCGGCAACAACTTGTCGCCGGTGTGGGTAACTCGCCCCGTGGCTAGCAACTGATCCCCCTGCCTCTAAACGACTATTGGAGAAACATGATGATCCCGGTAATTCTTTCTGGTGGTAGCGGTTCCCGTCTGTGGCCTCTGTCGCGCAAGCAGTTCCCCAAGCAGTTCCTGGCCCTGACCGGTGAACACACCCTGTTCCAGCAAACCCTGAAGCGCCTGGTGTTCGAAGGCATGGACGCGCCTATCGTGGTCTGCAACAAGGACCACAAGTTCATCGTTCAGGAACAACTCGCCGCGCTGAAGCTGCAGACCCAAGGCATCCTGATGGAGCCGTTCGGTCGCAACACCGCCCCAGCGGTAGCCATGGCGGCCATGAAGCTGGTCAACGAAGGCCGCGACGAGCTGATGCTGGTGCTGCCGGCCGACCATGTGATCGAGGACCAGAAGGCACTGCAACGCGCCCTGGCCCTGGCCACCGTGGCTGCTGAACGTGGCGAGATGGTGCTGTTCGGCGTGCCGGCCACCAAGCCTGAAACCGGCTACGGCTACATCCGCTCCAGCCAGGATGCCCTGCTGCCTGAGGGCGTGGCGCGGGTTGCGCAGTTCGTCGAAAAGCCCGATGAAAAACGCGCCGCCGAATTCGTTCAGGCCGGTGGTTACTTCTGGAACAGCGGGATGTTCCTGTTCCGCGCCAGCCGCTTCCTCGAAGAGCTGAAGAAACATGACGCCGACATCTACGACACCTGCGTACTGGCCCTGGAGCGCAGCGCTGAAGACGGCGACGTGTTGACCATCGACGAAGCCACCTTCGCCTGCTGCCCGGACAACTCCATCGACTACGCCGTGATGGAAAAGACCCAGCGCGCCTGCGTGGTGCCGATGTCCGCCGGTTGGAGCGATGTGGGCTGCTGGTCGTCGCTGTGGGACGTGCACGAAAAGGACGCCGACGGCAACGTCACCAAGGGTGATGTGGTGGTGCAGGACAGCCGCAACTGCATGATCCATGGCAACGGCAAGCTGGTGTCGGTGATTGGCCTGGAGAACATCGTGGTGGTCGAGACCAAGGACGCGATGATGATCGCCCACAAGGACAAGGTCCAGGGCGTCAAGCAGATGGTCAAGACGCTCGACGAGCAAGGCCGCAGCGAAACCCAGAACCACCTGGAAGTGTATCGCCCGTGGGGCTCGTACGACTCGGTGGACATGGGCGGGCGATTCCAGGTCAAGCACATCACCGTCAAGCCGGGCGCCAGCCTGTCGCTGCAGATGCACCACCACCGCGCCGAGCACTGGATCGTGGTGTCCGGCACCGCCGAAGTGACGTGTGACGAGAATGTGTTCCTGCTTACCGAGAACCAATCGACCTACATCCCGATCGCCTCGGTCCACCGCCTGCGCAACCCGGGCAAGATCCCACTGGAGATCATCGAGGTTCAGTCTGGCAGCTACCTGGGCGAGGATGACATCGAGCGATTCGAAGACGTGTATGGGCGTACATCCACACCCATCGAACGCGGCATTTCGGTGAAGACCATCGCGCAGTAAATAGCGGACGTAAAGAAAGCCCCGTGGCCTTGGACGACCACGGGGCTTTTTCAATGCGGCGTTACTTGGGACGCAGATCGAGCTCGACTCGCCCGCTGTTCAGCACGTACTTCTTGCCGGACCTGGTGAATTCAAACTCGAATTCGATGAGCAGGCTTTGACCCTGTCTGTATTCGAACTTGCCGATCGGCGGGTTGCCACCACTTGGCTGCCCCGCATAAAGCCCACGGTCAACAACGGCGAAGTAATTGGTGACGCTGTCAGCAGTGAACAGGAAAAACGCGCCAAAATCCTCCAGGCCACCCTTGAGCCCCTCTCGCTGGCTAACCAGAACGCCCGACAGTTCACCTGCCGAGTTGTAGAGTGGCCGGATTTGATCAGCCGTGAACCCACCATTGCTTTCAAGGACCGGGCTTACCTGTGCCGTGGCGGTCCCGGAAGCCTTCGCTGCCAGGGTTCTCACCTGACTGTCGATTTCAAAGTGACCATCGCTCACCGAAAACGAGCTGTTGCCGCCCTTGAAGTCGAAGCTTGCCTGCTTCGGCTCGCCCGAGCTTCCCAACACCTCGATGGCCAGCCTGCCGGTCTGCGCGTAACCGGCGCCTTCGATGCCAAGGTGCGCCCAAACCTTGCCAGCTTCCAGAGGCTCGATATCGTAGGTTTTCACCTCTGGCGTTTCGGGCAGGTGAATATAAATGAATGGCTCGTTATCGATGGCTTCATCGTCGATCGCGAACACCGCATTGCCTGGCAGATAGTTGATCGTGCTGGCCTTGAACCTTGCATCGCGCCCACTGATCACGGCAGTCATTTGTCCAACCAACTGCCCCACTTTTTCCTTGCTTGAATTCACTTTCTTGTCTCCTGCGGCGGCGCAAGCGTTATGAAGTAGATGCTGCATGTGAGAACGTGCCGCCTTGGAGAAAGGCTACGAGCGCAGAGAGGCATTCGAAACTGGCAGAAATGCCAGGTGTGCCGTAGACAGCGTCGCGTCCTTCAAGCTGGATCGATTTACCGCTAGGATGGATGAACCTGTGCATTGAAGGTCACTGACTGATGCTTATCGGCGCCGCTCTGATACTCACTTGGCTTGTCCTGCTGCTGCGCTACCCGGCCAAGGCCTTGCCGATTTCCATGGCCGCCGTGTGCGGCTTGGGTCTGGTGGCATTGTGGGTGGCCTGGCAGGACAACCGTGAAACCTCGCAGTTGGCACGCCTGGACCTGCGCCTGACCTACGCACCGCAAGAATGCCCCGCCGACCGCGCACTGCGGGTGACCATGAAAAACGGCAACGATGTCCCGCTGACCGAACTGCGTTGGCGCGTGGCAGCCTACGCCCCTGGCGATACGGTGAACCTTGCCGAGAATACCTACAATGCACCGCGTTACCGCGGACCGGGCGAATTGCAGCCGGGGGCACAGTGGCAAGACTGCTTGCCACTTCCGCCGCTGCGCTCGGGGTACCGGCCACAGACCCTGGAATTCCGGGCCGAGCACCTGCAAGGTACATTTGCCAACTGATGCGTCGCCTCTACCGGCCCTTCGGCGGGGTAACCCGCGAAGACGCGGCACGGGAAATAACCCACTCACTGACAACAGGTCCCAAGCATGCCCACCGTCCTGATCACCGGTTGTTCCAGCGGCATCGGCCGCGCCCTGGCCGATACCTTCCGCGATGCTGGCTATGAAGTCTGGGCCACCGCCCGCAAGCCCGAAGACGTCGCGGTGCTGGCCGCAGCCGGTTTCGCCGCACGTGAGCTGGATGTGAATGACAGCGAGGCCCTGAAGCGACTGGCTGACGAGTTGGAGGACCGTCATGGCCGACTGGACATGCTGATCAACAATGCCGGCTACGGCGCCATGGGGCCGCTGCTCGACGGTGGGGTTGATGCCCTGCGCCAGCAATTCGAAACCAATGTCTTCGCGGTGATCGGCGTGACGCGCGCGCTGTTCCCGCTGCTACGCCGCGCCCGTGGTCTGGTGGTGAACATCGGCAGCGTGTCAGGCGTGCTGGTGACCCCGTTTGCGGGAGCCTACTGCGCCTCGAAAGCCGCGGTGAACGCGCTGAGCGATGCCTTGCGCCTTGAGTTGGCGCCCTTTGGCATTCAGGTGATGGAGGTGCAGCCAGGGGCGATTGCCTCGCAGTTCGCCAGCAATGCCCAACGCCAGGCCGATCAGGTGCTGGCAGCGGACTCGGCGTGGTGGCCTTTGCGCGAACAGGTTCAGGCACGGGCCCGGGCATCGCAGGACCGCCCAACGCCTGCGGCGGTGTTCGCCAAAGGGGTGCTAGCAGCGACGGGCAAGCGCAAGGTGCCCGCCGTTGTGCGATTGGGCAATGGCAGCACGGCACTACCGTTGATGGCCCGGCTGCTGCCGCGCCGCATGCTGGACTGGGTGTTGCGCAAGCGCTTTGGGCTTTTGCGTCCGCTTTGAGCCCATGCCGTCATGGGGGGCTGCTGTGCAGCCCTTCCAAGACACAGGGCCCCTCCCTCAAAGCAGCGGCGGCGCCAATCCTCATGCTTTATGCGGCTGCATATCGAATGCCTGCCACCCTCCACCCAGGGCTTTGTATAGGCCAACCAACGCTTGGAAAACCGCAGCCGAACTGTCGATCCACTGCTCTTCACTGGCTAACAGGGCACCCTGCACGCTCAACACATTGAGAAAGTCCACCGCCCCTTCCACGTACTGACGCTGGGCAGTCTCCAGGGCGATGCGGTTCTGCCGCACCGCTTCGGCCAGGTGGTCGCGACGCAACTGGCTGGCGTTGTACAGACGCAGTACATCGTCGATTTCATGCCAGGCACCGAGCACGACCTTGCGGTAGTTCAGCGCGGCCTCCTGTTGCTGCGCCTCGCGCAATTCCAAGGTGCCCTTGAGCCTGCCGCCTTCGAAGATCGGCAGCGACAATTGCGGACCAAAGGCGAAACGCCGCGAATCCCAACTACCGAAGTCCGACAGTTGCATGGCCTGAAAACCCATGCTGCCCGACAGCCGTATGCTCGGGTAGAAGTCGGCCTTGGCCACACCGATGCTGGCCGTGGCGGCATGCAATCGGGCTTCGGCAAGCCGGATATCCGGGCGTCGCTCGGCCAACTCTGACGGCAGGCCAATGGCAAACCTCTGTCGCGGCGTCGGCAGCTCACCTCCCTCCAGCAACTCGGCCTGCAAGCTGCGTGGCGGTTCGGCGGCCAGCAAGCTGAGGGCGTTGATCAGGTCATCGCGCCTGGCTTGGAGGCTAGGCAGGCGTGCCTCGATCGAGGCCACCTGGGCGCTGGCCTGGGCGACGTCGAGTCGGGTGGCCACCCCTTCGGCCTGGCGGTCCTCGGACAGTTTCAGGCTGTGCCGTGCCACCTCCAGGTTGTCCTGGGTCACCGCCAACGTGTGCTGCACGGCGCGTAGCTGGATGTAGTTGCCGGCCGTTTCGGACAGCAGGGCCAGCAGCACAGCGCGACGGTCGTTCTCGGCCACCTCGACTGTGGCATCGGCAGCCTCCACCTGGCGGCGTACGCGACCCCACAGGTCCAGTTCCCAACCCGCGACCAAATCGCCCTGCCACAGGTTGAACGCAGACTTGCCGGCGTTGCCGGACGGGTCGCTCAGCCCCTCGGCGCTGTTACGGGCGCGGCTGTAGCCTGCGTCGACGTCCACAGACGGTGCTTCATCGGCGGCCACCGTACTGCGCAGCGCACGGCTTTGCACAAGGCGAGCACTGGCCATCTGCAGGTCGAGGTTGCGCTCGGCGACTTTCTGGATCAAGGCACTCAGGCGGGCGTCGTTAAAGCTATCCCACCAGCGTAATTCCATAGGTTCGGCCTGCGGCTGGCTGGGAGCAGCGTCACCCTGCAAAGACGCCCAGTTCTGTGGCGCCTGGCTATCCGGACGCTGGAAATCCGGCCCGAGGGTGCAGCCGGCCAGCACCACAGCCAGCAACACGGGGCTCAAACGCAAGGCCGGTTTCATCGCGCACTGACCTCTTTGCCTTCGAACTTGTCGCCATGGGTGTCGATGGTCGCCTCCACCGACATGCCCACGCGCAGGCGGGCAAGCAGCGGCTGGCCATCTTCGAACACAATCTTCACCGGAATACGCTGCACGACCTTGGTGAAGTTGCCAGTGGCGTTGTCAGGTTTCACAGCGGCGAAAGTCACGCCTGTGGCCGGGGCAATGCTCTGGACGTGGCCTTTGAGGGTTTCACCGGAAAAGGTATCGACGCTGATGCTCACCGGCTGCCCTGGCTGCACATGGGTCAGCTGGGTCTCCTGGAAGTTGCCCACGACGTAGGCGCGCTCCAGCGGCACCACCGACAGCAGCCGCGCGCCTGGATTGACGTAAGCGCCAACCCGCACCGCGCGCTCGCCCACCATGCCGTCGACGGGGGCGGTGATACGGGTGTAGGAGAGATCCAGCTGGGCTTTTTCCAGACCTGCCTCGGCGCGTTTGAGCTGGCCATCGGCACTGGCGACCTGGGCGGTGAGAACATCGACCTGCTTGCGCGTGGCCACCAGCGCAGCCTGGGCATTGGCCAGGCGAGCACGGGCCTGGTCGACCCGGCTGCGCGCCTGCTGGGCGTTCTGCACGGTTCCGGCGCCCTGTTCGGCGAGGCGACTGTAGCGATTGACTTCATGGTCGGCGAAAGCTGCCTCGGCCTGGGCGGCCTTGACGGCCGCTTCAGCCTGAGCGATCAGGGCCGCCTGCCGATCGAGCGTTGCGCGGGCATCGGCGCTCTGCGCCTTGGCCACCAACAACTGCGCCTGGGCGGCATCGAGTGCGGCTCGATAATCGCGGTCATCGATGGTCGCCAACAGTTGGCCAGCGTGAACCTGCTGGTTGTCTTCCACCCGTACGTCCTTGATGAACCCTGCGACCTTGGGGGCGACCACGGTGTAGTCGGCGGTCACATAGGCGTCATTGGTGCTCTGACGATGATCGCTGCCCAGCATCCAGGGGCCGACGATGCCGGCCAGCACAGCCACGGCCAGCACCGAGCCGATCACGATAGTCTTGCGGTTGTTGCTCATTTTCAGCGTTCTCGAATTCATCCAGGGTTCAGGCCACCGCACGCGGTGGATAGACCCGGGTAGGCACGAAAGGAATCAGGCAGATCAGCGCCACGGCGATACAGGCCATGACCAGGTAAAGGTCAGCGCAGGTCAGCACCTGCGCCTGCTCGTGAATGCGCCCGGCCAGGCCTGCGGTGTTGTCGTCGATCAGCGGGGCATTGCCCAGGCTGTCCACCAGGTGGTTGGAATGGAAATGTCGACGCAGGGTGCCAAGCGCATCCAGCAGGCCTGTGGCGATCACGGCGGCGAGGCCTTTGACGGTGTTGAACCAGCTCGAGGCGAAGGGGCCTTCCTGCGGGGTCATGCCGTTGGTGGACAACATCAGCAACGGCAGTACCGCCATCGGCTGGCCGAACACCTGCAGCAGGTAGTAGGGGTAGAAATCGCCGCGAATCCATTCGGAGGTCAGCAGGCTACTGCCGACACAGGACATCGCCAGCATGGCCAATCCAATGCCCAGCACCCAGCGACAATCGACCGCACGGATATTGCACAGCGCTGCCGTCAGCGGCAGGGCGATCAGTTGCGGCATGGCCACCAGCATCATCAGCGGGCTGGTCTGCGCAGGGCGATAACCCTGGATCTGCGCAAGGTAGGCCGATGGAATGCTGCCCACACCAGAGAGCACGATCAGCACACCCGCCAGGGTCAACAGGGCGAAGCTCAGGTTGCGCCGCTGCAACATGCGCAACTGGAAGAACGGCAGTGGCTCGGACCATTCGTTGTACATGAACAGCACCAGCAGCAGCAGGCCGCCGCCCAGTAGCCAGCAGATCAACGGGGAATCGAACCACCCCCAACGGTCGCCCAACGACAGCCCCAGCACGATGCAACTGATCGCCGGCAAGCCCAGCACCACGCCACGCCAGTCGAACTGTTTGAAGCGTTCCAGGCGCAGCGGGTCCTGCGGCAGGCCCCAGCCGACGCAGAACATTGCCACGGCCGAGGGCAGGATGATCTGCCAGAACGCCCACTGCCAACCGACATATTCGGTCCACAGCCCGGCCAGCGGCGTGCCGAGATTGGGCCCGAAGGTGGCGGTCAGTGCGTAGCACGCCAGACCATAGACCTTGATGCCCGGCGGCAGGAAGCGAAGCGCCACGCTCATCAGCATCGGTGGCAACGCGCCGGAAGCGAAGCCCTGGAGTATGCGCAACAGCATCAGGCTGTGCAGGTTCGGGGCGAACGGCTGGAGCAGACCGAGCACGGCGAACAGGCCGACCGCGGTCATGGTGAAGCGGCGCAAGGAGAAGGTGGTGGCCAACCACGGCGCGAAGGCCATGGCCGAAACCGATGCCGCGCTGTAGACCGCCAGCAACCAGGCGCCCTCGTCGGCACCGATGCCCATCGCGCCACGAATATCGGCCAGGGAAATCTTGGTCACCGACTCGTTCAGACCGGCACACAGCACCGCCAGCAGTACACCGAACAGGCCAACCACCACCCGCAGGCCGAACGCCGTCTGCACGGGCGCGGCCGGCGCTGGGGCGGCGACTATCGCGGTGGCGGGCGCAGACAGGGAACTCACGGGGTGACATCTCCAGCAACAAATTTCGGGCTGGAGAAGTCTATGAAAGTCGAATGCTGACGAAAATCGACTTATTGGCAGTTTTATGTTGCGTCAGACGCAATCGGTGGAGCAGTGCGTACTTTCGCGGAGCTACCTGCGAAGCGAGCGACGTGAGCATCAAGGGTCGATGTTGCAGCAAGCCTTGAGGGTTTGCCGCAACCAGCGGTGCGCCGGGTCGTTGTGAAACCGCGGATGCCACGCCTGCATCACGTTCACCCGCTCCAGCGGCACTGGAATTTCGAACGAGCGCAGGGGCAACCCCAGCCTCTCCACACTGCTGAGAATATTGGCCGGCATCGGCAGGATCAGGTTCGAGTCCGGCAGCGAGAACAGCGCCGAGTGGAAACTGGGGGTGATCAATGCCACCCGCCGCTCCACCTTGAAGTTGGCCAGTTCGACGTCGATCGGCCCATTGGCACGGCCACGCCGCGACACGCTGATCTGTGGATAACTGGCAAAGCTCAACGGCGTGATCGGTTGCTGGAAAATCGGGTGGTCGCTGCGCGCCAGCCCAACGTAATGCGTATGAAACAGACTCTGTACCTTGATTTCCGGACCCAAGTCCACGGTCGAGCTGATGATCAGGTCAGTGCGCCCATCACGTAGCACGCTGTCGTCATCGCCCCCGGGGCTTTCCGGGACGAAACGCAAGACGGTGCGCGGTGCCTGCTCGTGCATCTTGTGCAGCAGACGGGCGCCATACAGGGCGATGAACAGGTCATTGGTGCGAATGTTGAAGGCCCGGTCGAGGCTTGGCAGGTCGACATCGTCGCCATTGCGAAACACCTGCCCGGCCTGTTCCACCAGCTGGCTGACCTGCTCGCGCAGGGCCAGTGCCCGGGGCGTCGGCACCAGACCACGGCCGGCACGCACCAGGATCGGATCGCCCAGCGCATCACGAATCCGCCCCAGGGTCCGGCTCATCGCCGCCGGGCTCAGGTTCATGCGTTGCGCCGCGCCGACCACGCTGCCTTCATCAAGCAGGGCGTCGAGGGCGACGAGCAGGTTCATGTCCGGGAGTTGCATGACCGTTTTCCGTGACAGCTGTGGGGGCCATCATGTTAACAGGTCGGACGATTGCACCAGACGCAATGCGGCCATGCATGATGGGGCATTTATCTCGGCGTGCGGATGGGCCATAAGGAATGCAGTGGCTGTACCGGCGCCATCGCCGGCAACACATCACCCCCACAAGGATCGCACATGCCCAGCCCCGTACTCATCGCCATCGACGCTTCCCCCGCTTCCACCGGGCTGCTCGCCCTGGCCCAACGCTACTGCCGCCCAGGCGAACATGAACTGCATATCCTGCTGGCCATCGACTCCACTTTCGCCGTGCACGACACACCCGCGCCTTACACCGCCGAAGAACTGGAGCAATACCCCGCTGCCTGTGAAGAGCAGCGCTTGGGCGACCGCGCGGTGGCCGAGGCTGTAGAGGCTTTGCAAGGAGCTGGTTTTGCTGCCCGGGGCTGCATGGTTGCCGGGCAGCCTGTCGAGGCGATTGTCGCCAAGACCCAGGAATTGGAGTGCGAATTGATCATCATGGGGCACCGGCACCTGTCCCGGCTGGGGCGGTTGCTGGATCCGTCGATCAGCGCGAAGGTGATTGATCGGGTGCAGGTGCCTGTTTTGGTGGGGGCTGCGGAGGGCTCGCCGTGAGTGTTGTAGCGTCAGTGAGATCGAGCGCCGCCCGCGCGGCGCATCGCGAGCAAGGCTCGCTCCTACGTTTGTTTCTGGCCAGTAACGCCAGTGGCAGGCGCGCGCGACCGCCTTGTTTGTACGACACGGTATCGCACCATGCACTCACGCATAATTGGCCCTAAACAGACGTAGGAGCGAGCCTTGCTCGCGATGCGCCGCGCGGGCGGCGCTCGATCTCAAACCCGCCACAAATCCCATGCCTGGCCCCAGAACATCTCACCTCTCCCCAGGCTTCACCACCACCGTACAAGTGGTCCCCGCCGCCAGCAGATACCCCTGCGGCACTTCATCGATATGAATCCGCACCGGCACCCGCTGCGCCAGGCGCACCCAGTTGAAGGTCGGATTCACATCGGCGATCAGCTCGCGGCTTTGTGGGTTGTCGCGGTCGTAGATACCGCGGGCGATGCTCTCCACATGCCCTTTGATGCGCTCGCCGCTCATCATCTCCAGCTCGGCCTGGTCACCAACCTTCACATGCGGCAGCTTGGTCTCCTCGAAGAAGCCATAGACCCAGAACGAGTTCTCATCGACCACTGCCATCACCGCTTCTCCGGTACGTGCATAGTCGCCCCGGTGAATGTTCAGGTTGGTGACATACCCGTCCACCGTCGCAACGATGCGCGTACGCTTCAGGTTCAGTTCGGCGGCCGCCAACTGTGCCTGGGCCTGCTGGTAGTCGGCCAGCGCGGAATTGGCGATGTTGCTGGCGTCGTCGCGGTTCTCTTTGGAGATCACCAGGTTGTCCATGTCGGCACGGCGCTTGGCGTTGACCTTGCGCATTTCCCAAGTGGCCTTACGCGAGGCGACCAGGGCCTTGGCCTGGTCGACCGCCAGTTGGTAGTGCTCAGGGTCGATCTGGATCAACAGGTCTCCCTTCCTGACCCGCTGGTTGTCCTTGACCGGCACCTCCACTACATAGCCGGGCACGTCGGCGGCGACGTTGATGATGTCGGCACGCACGCGGCCGTCACGGGTCCACGGCGTTGTCATGTAGTGCTTCCACAACTGGTGGCCGATCACCACGGCGGCGGCCAGCACCAGCAGAGTGGCGATCAAGCTGAAGAACTTTTTCATCGAAGGATTCTCACCAGTAGAGAGACAGCGCCATGGCGCCGAACAAGCAGACGAACAGGCTTAGGCGCAGCAGCGCCGGATGCCAGAAAAAACGATAGCCATCATGGCTGGCGATGAACCGGTCCAGACCCCAGGCCAGGCCCAGGGCGAGCAGGAACATCAGGGTCATGGTGGGCATGTAAACGCCATGGAAGGCGATCTCACGGGGCATGGTGCAATCCTTTCGCCGGGGCCAGTGGCGACTGTGGGTCGAGCAGGGAAGTACGGATGAAATGCAAATAGCTCTGCACCCGGCGCAGCACCGAAGTGTCGAAGTGCCGGGCAAAGGGTTCGTCGGTGGCCTGCACACGGCTGATGGCATGGTCCACCGCCACCAGGGCACGTTCGTGATTGCTGGCGCTAGGTTGCAGGAACAACCGGGCCAGGGCACGGCCCATCACGCGGATAGCCTGGCGCCAAGGCTGCGATTCGGCATAGGCCGGATGCACCGGAGCACGGGCCTGTTCCTTGCGCAGTTCGATGATGGCGTGGCCGATTTCCAGTACCACGAACATCCAGCGCATCAATTGGCTTTGCACCTCGGGCTTGCCAGCGGCAAGGCCGTAGGCCTGGTGCAACAGGTCGCGGGTTCGGCTTTCGAAGGCGCTGCCCAAACCGCGCAGGCGTCCGCCGATGGCGAACAGCACCTGCGCGCGCAAATCTTGCTCCAGGCGGCTCCACAGCCAGCGGCTGTTCGGCGGCAGGATGATCGCCCCCGCAGCCGCACAGGCCAGCATACCGATGACCATGCCGATGTAGTCGTTGATGAAGCTGTAAGGGTTGTAGGTGGTGAGGTTGTTGGGCACCGACCCGATGGAGAAGAACACCAGCAGCCCCAGTCCATACCCGGCATAGGCCGGGCGCGATGCGAGGAACGCGCCTAGCACGAAGACCGGTGCCAGGACCACGCACAGCAACGGGAAGCCGTCGATCCAGGGGAAGACGAAGAAGGTTTCGTAGAAGCCGATGAAAGCCCCAAGCATCGTGCCGCAGGCCATCTGGAACGACATGCGCTTAGGGTTTGGCGAGGCCGCCGACAGGCCCACCGTCACCGTGGCGACCAAGGTCATCATGGCGCCGCTAGGCCAGTCACTGAGCAACCAATAGCTGCCCAACAGCAGCAACACCGCCGAGGCACGCACGCCCGCGGCCAGCGACACCAGCCAGTTAGTGCGCGACACGTAAGGCTCGTCCCACTGCTCACGCGCATGGTTGTGGGCCGCCAGCGAGGCATGGGTTTCGGCGTAGCTGAACATCTCGTCGACGAACCGGTACAGCAACTCGAACGCGGTGTGGAAGTCCAGCAGGTCCGACTCGCTGGGCTCGGTTCGCAGGTAGTCGGCGCGCAGGCTGCGCACCTGGGCCTGCAGACCTTCCTTGTAGGCCGCCAACTCCAAGGCCAGGCGCAGGGCATCGGCATCGGTCAAGGCCCGGCCCACATACGGGTCGAGCAGTTTGGCCAAGGTCTCGATACCGGGTTCGATAGCACTGACGATCTGCAGCGGCCCGCGTGCACGCAAGCGTTCGAGCAGGCGATTGAGGGCATTGAAGCGCGTGGTGATGGCCATGAACTCGCTGTTCATGCGTACCAGCCGGCCACTGCGACGTCGCATGTGCGGGTCTTCGAACGCGGTGACGTTGCGCAGGGTTTCCAGGCCCACGGCCTCGGCGACGAAGCGCACGTTGCTGGCTTCGAAGCGGTCACGCTGACTTTCGCCGCGCAGCGCCTCGACCACGACCCCGGCGAACACGCCAAAGCGCTGGTAGAGAGCGTTACGCATGGCAGCACTGGCCGATTGTGGCAACACGGCGGCACTGACCAGCGTCGACACCAAGATGCCCAGCGAAATTTCCAGCACCCGCCACACGGCGGCCATGAAGGCCTGGTCTGGGTGCTCGAGCACCGGCAGGCCAATCATCGCCGCGGTATAGCCGGCGAGCACGAACCCATAGGCGCGGAAGGTCCGGTAGCGCATGGCACCGGCAGAGCACAGGCCGACCCACACCGCCAGGCAAGGCAGGAACAACTCGGTGTTCTGTGGGAACAGGGCAATGAGCGCGATCATCATCGCCGAGCCGGCCAAGGTGCCGAGCACCCGGTAGAAGCTCTTGGCGAATACATGACCGCTCTGCGGCTGCATGACGATGAACACAGTGATCATTGCCGTGCGCGGTTGCGGCAACTCCAACCGCATGGCCAACCACAGGGTGATGAGCGCAGCCGCGATGATCTTGAAGATGTAGACCCAGGTCACACCATCGGTACGCGCCCAGGCAAAGAAACCCCGACGCCACTCAAGGCTTTGCAGCCAGCGCAGGGGCAAGCTCGATGTGCTCATTCAGCGTGTTCCGGCTTGTCGAAGATGGCCAGCGTGGCGGGGGTTTTCGGCGCGGCCTGACGCGCCTGGTCCGGTACGTCTTCACCGGCCCCAAGGCCGCCGCCCAACGCGGTGACCAGCTCGGCGTGGGCGGCCAGTCGTGCAGCCTGCACCTGCTGTTGCACCTGTTGCTGACGGAACAGCAGGGTCTGGGCGTTGAGCACGTTGAGGTAATCGGTCAAGCCACGCTGAAAGGCCACCATGGCGATGTCATAGGTCTTCTGCGCGGCGGCCACGGACTCGGCGGCGAAGTGCGACTGCTCTTTCATCGACTCGCGGCGGATCAACTGGTCGGAGATGTTCTTCAGCGCGCCGATCACCGTCTGGTTGTAGCGCGCCACGGCCACGTCGTAACCGGCCGAGGCGACGCCCAGCTCGGAGCGCAGGCGACCACCGTCGAAAATCGGCAGGCTGATGGCCGGGCCTACGTTGTAGTTGAACTTGCGTCCCGTGAGAAACTCCAGCGGGCCGCCGCCGGTGGCCATGAAGCCGAGGCTACCGACCAGGTCCACATTGGGGAAGAACCCGGCATGGGCGACGTCGATGCCCCGCGCCTGAGCCGCCACTTGCCAGCGGCTGGCAACCACGTCGGGGCGCTGCCCGACCAGCTCGGCAGGCAAGGCCGATGGCAGCTTGAGGTCGGCCCCCAGGGTCAGGGTGGGTCGCTCGATGCTGGCACCCTCCCCTGGGCCTTTGCCGGCCAATGCCGCCAACTGGTTGCGGGTCAGGGCGATTTCTTCGTTGAGGCTGTCGAGCTGGCGGTGCGTTTCAGGCAGGGGCGCTTCGGCCTGGCTGACTTCGAAATGGGTACCGATGCCGGCGTCCAGACGACGCTGGGCCAGGGCCAGAATCTGCTCCTGCTGATCGAGTTCGGCCTTGACGATATCGCGCTGGGCGAAATGCAGGCTCAGTTGAATATAGGCACGTACCACATTGTTCTGTAGCTCGAGCTGCGCCTGACGCGCCTCGGCCACGCTCATGTGCGCCTGGTCCACGGCCTGCTCGGTGGCATTGCGCTCGCGCCCCCACAGATCGAGGGCGTAGCTGAAGCCAATGGCGGCATTGTTGTCCCAGGTGTTGGCACCCGACAACGCGCCGGGGCCGTAGAACTGGTCCTCGGGCCAGTTGTGGCGCTTGAGCGTCGCCTGGCCGTTGGCCTGCAGCTTTTCTGCGGACTCGACCACGCCCGCCATGGATTTGGCTTGACGCACTCGCGCGGCGGCCATGGCCATGCTCGGGCTGCCGGCCACTGCCAGGGCGACCCAACGGTCCAGTTGCGGGTCGTGGTAGGCGTGCCACCACTGTTGATCGGGCCAATGGGCATCGGTTGCGGCTTCGCGAATGGCCGCATCGGTGATCAGGGTGTTGGCTTGCAGGGTTTTGCTTTTCGGGGCTATGCCCCAGGTTCCAATACAGCCGCTCAAGGCGAGACTAAGGGCACAGACGCTGAACGCCTGGAGCGTTCCGATGATGCGACGCGGCACAGCTGCGATTTCCCGAGGAAGAAGTGGAGAGGCCGGGCAATTCTAGGGGGCAGCCGCACTGGCGATAAGCGCACATTCCTGCGAATCTTTGTTACCAAAACGGCGATAATCCGGCTTTGGTCGAAGGAACATTTTCGTTACTTCGTGTCACAATTTTGTCCTCTACATCGAGAGTGACCCATGGACACCCTGCAAAACATGCGTGCTTTCAGTTGCGTAGCTCAGCTGGGCAGCTTTACGGCTGCCGCCGCGCAGCTCGATACGACCACCGCGAACGTTTCGCGGGCGGTATCCAATCTGGAAGCCCATCTGCAAACCCGGCTGCTGAACCGCACCACCCGGCGTATCGCCCTGACCGAGGCGGGCAAGCGTTACCTGATGCGCTGCGAACAGATCCTCACCTACGTGGAGGAAGCCGAAGCCGAAGCCAGCGATGCCCACGCCCGTCCGGCCGGGCAACTGAAAGTGCATTCCATGACCGGTGTCGGTCAGCACTTCGTGGTCGACGCCATTGCCCGCTACCGCGAATCGCACCCGGACGTCACCTTCGACCTGACCATGGCCAACCGCGTACCGGACCTGCTCGACGAGGGCTACGACGTGTCCATCGTGCTGGCCAGCGAACTGCCCGACTCGGGGTTCGTTTCCCAGCGCCTGGGGATCACCTACAGCATTGTCTGTGCTTCGCCTGAATACGTGGCCAAGCAGGGTTTCGCGCACAAACCGGTCGACCTGCTCAAGCACGCCTGCCTGCGCATGGTCAGCCCGGTGATTCCCTTGGAAAAGTGGCTGTTCGATGGTCCGGAAGGCCAGGAACTGGTCAACATCTCCACCTCGCCGTTCCAGGTGAACTCGGCCGATGCGATGAAAACCGCGATTCGCAGCGGCATGGGCATGGGCGTGTTGCCGATCTATTCGGCAATCGACGGCCTGCGCGACGGAAGCCTGGTGCGGGTGATGCCCGAGTACCGGCTGCAGGAGCTGAACCTGTATGCCATCTACCCCTCTCGCCAGTACCTGGATGCGAAGATCAAGACCTGGGTGGAGTACTTGCGTAACTCCCTGCCAGAGATTCTCGCGGCCCACGAAGCGGACCTGAAAACCCACGAGCTGCAGATCGCCAACTGAAAAAGCTGCTGCGCCAAGGCGGTGGACAATGGTAGGTTGCTAACCAATACCGGCCTCTTCGCAACGATCCGGTTCATCCGCGAAGCCGCCACCACTGTCCTACCGCCTTGCAGAGAAGTAGCCCGATGAAAAAGACCGTCCTGGCCTTCAGCCGTATCACCCCGGCCATGGCCGAGCGCCTGCAGCAAGACTTCAACGTGATCCAGCCGAACCCTAAGCTCGGCGACATCGCTGCCCAGTTCAACGAAGCCCTGCCCGGGGCCCATGGTCTGATCGGCGTCGGTCGCAAGCTTGGCCGCGCCCAGCTTGAAGGCGCGGCCAAGCTGGAAGTGGTCTCCAGCGTGTCGGTCGGCTACGACAACTATGACCTGGATTACTTCAACGAGCGCGGCATCGCCCTGACCAATACCCCGGATGTGCTGACCGAAAGCACCGCCGACCTGGGTTTCTCGCTGATCATGGGCTGCGCCCGCCGCACCGCCGAACTCGACGCCTGGACCAAGGCTGGCCAGTGGCAGGCCACCGTCGGCCCGGCCCACTTCGGCACCGATGTGCACGGCAAGACGCTGGGTATCGTCGGTCTGGGCAACATCGGCGCGGCCGTGGCCCGTCGTGGTCGCTTCGGCTTCAACATGTCGATTCTGTATGCCGGCAACAGCCGAAAGACCGCGCTGGAGCAGGAACTCGGCGCTCAGTTCCGCAGCCTGGATCAACTGCTGGCCGAATCCGATTTCGTCTGCATCGTGGTGCCGCTGTCCGATGCCACCCGCAAGCTGATCAGTGCACGGGAGCTCAAACTGATGAAACCAAGTGCGTTCCTGATCAACATCGCCCGTGGCCCGGTGGTGGACGAGGCAGCGCTGGTCGAGGCGCTGCAAGCCGGAACCATTCGCGGCGCCGGCCTGGATGTGTACGAGAAAGAACCGCTGAGCGACTCGCCGCTGTTCAAGCTGCCAAACGCCCTGACCCTGCCACACGTTGGCTCGGCCACCGCCGAGACCCGTGAAGCCATGGCCAACCGAGCGATCGACAACCTGCGCGCGGCGCTGCTGGGTGAGCGTCCACGGGACTTGGTGAACCCGCAGGTCTGGAAGCATTGATGTATCGTTGTTGAGTTCTTCCAGCCTTGTCGCCGGCAAGCCGGCTCCTACCGCGCTGTCCTCCGTAGGAGTCGGCCTGCCGGCGATGGGCGCTACCTGACTGCCACCGCCCCAGCCACGTCACGTGCCTTGGGCTTACGAAACACCAGCACATTCCCCGCCATCACCGCCACCAGCCCCAACAGGGCGGGTGCCGTCCACTGATACCCCTCCGCGAACGCCGACACATTCAATGCCACCAGCGGGAACAGCACCGTGCAATAGGCCGCTCGCTCAGGCCCCATGCGACCTACCAGGGTCAGGTAGGCGGTGAAGCCGATCACCGAACCTGGAATCACCAGGTACAGCAACGAACCGATGTAGCGCAGGTTCCATTCCATCGCGAAGGGAATACCGCTGACCAGGCAATACAGCGCCAGCATCGACGCGCCATAGACCATGCCCCAGGCGTTGGTGGTCATGGGTTTGAGCCCCGCTTTCTGCTGCAGGCTGGAAAGCATGTTGCCGGCCGAGAAGCACAGGGTGCCCAATAGGGCCAGGCCCAGTCCATACAAGGTCTCGCGGCTGGCCGTGTGGCTGGACAGTTCAGGCCAGAACAGAAGGCCCAGGCCGAGTAAGCCCGTCGCCCCGCCAGCCAGCACATTAGTGGCGATTTTCTGGCCAAAGAAGATCCGTGCATTAAGCGCATTCCACAGGGTGGCGGTGGAGAACACCACCGCAATCAGGCCACTGGCGACCCATTGGCTGGCCGTGAGAAAGCACATGAAGTTGACGCAGAACAGGCACAAACCCTGCGCCAGGCAAACCAGATGGCCACGCCGGTTCATCGGCTGCAGCCGGCGCGTGAACAGCAGGATGGCGAACAGGATCAGGCCGGCCAAGGCGAAACGGTAGACGATCGATACCGGGATGGCGACCACGCCCAACTGCAGTTTGAGAGCGATCCAGGTGGTGCCCCAGATGAGCACAGTGAGTAAATACAAGGACAGGTTCATGGGTGGCTCCTTGGGTATTCGTCCATGCTTGCTAAGGCCGCTTGGCGGCCTATCGCCGGCAAGCTGGCTCCTGGAGAAGCCCGGTATTGCCGGGGATGAGACACCAGTGTTGTTTCTGTCGACCTTTGGCGCTTGCACAAACTTGCGCTTTTGCTTCGCCGGTAGCTGCCACGGCCTTGCAACCGCAGTACGATGGCTGCCAGAGGAAACGCCCATGACCCCACTGTCCCAGCTGCAAGTCTTCAACGCCATGCACGCCTCGCCCAACGCCAGGCTGGAGCTGAGCGCGCACCTGGGCGATGGGCTGGCAGCGGCGCTGTGGAGCAACCGCGACGATGCCCGCGACTACCAGGCGCCGAGCCACCACACGCTGTCGTGCTACATCGCCGACGGCACAGGGACTTTCCGGCGCCAGCGCCCGGACGACAAAGGCGCGCCGAACAAGCTGTGCATCATGCCCGCCGGCCACGAGTCGAACTGGGTGGTCAATGGCTCGATACGCCTGGCGCACCTGTACGTCAGCGAAACGCAGTTCGCCCTTGGCTGCATACGTCTGCTCGACCGCGAACCTCGCGAACTGCAGTTACGGGAAGCGACGTTCCTGGACGACCCGCAGCAGGCCGGGCGCTTTCGCCAGTTGATCACCCTGAACTGGGACGAACCCAGCGAACGACTGCTGGCCAGCAGCCTGGCCCATGAGATCGTCGACCATGCAGTGCTCGGTCAGGTTGGCCTGCGCGAAGGGTTGCGCTTGAAAGGTGGGCTGGCGCCCAGTGCGCGCCGGCAACTGGCCGACTACATCGAAGCGCATCTGGACCAGCCGATTACCCTGGGCGAGCTGGCGCTGTACTGCAACCTTTCCGAATATCACTTTGCACGCATGTTCCGCACCAGCTTCGGGCTACCGCCGCACCAGTACCTGCTGGCCCGGCGCCTGAACCGGGCTTGCCAGCTGTTGCGGCGGGGCGAGATGGCGCTCGGGGAGATTGCCTTGTCGTGCGGTTTTGCCAGTGCCAGCCATTTCAGTAATCGGTTCAAGCAGGCGTTCGGTGCAACACCCGGCGAATACCGCTTGGCTTTCGACACGTGAAATCGGGGCCGCACTGCAGCCCCACATTCCTAGAACTCAAGCGTGCTGGACAAGCTCACCTGCCGCGCATCGCCTATCGCGACAAAGTACTGATTCACGGCCGAGCTGTAGTACACCTTGTCGAACAGGTTCTTCACGTTCAACTGAAGGCGTACCTTGTGCTCGTCCAGCTTGGTTTCGTAACTGGCGAACGCATCGGCCACGGTGTAGGACGGCAAGTCGAAGGTGTTGGTCGCGTTGCCTGCCCGCTCCCCCACATAACGCACTCCTGTCCCCAGGCGCAGGTTGTCGCCGCCGAACAGACTGCCGAAGTCGTACACCGCCGACAACGAGCCGCTGTGCTTGGCCACGTTCTGCAGGCGATTGCCCTTGAGCTCCGGGTCCTTGGTGACTTCTGCATCGGTGTAGGCATAGCTGCCGATCAGGCTCCAGCGCTCGCTCAACTGGCCGGTGAGATCGAGTTCGACGCCTCGCGAACCGACTTCGCCGGCGTTGCTGTACACGGTTTCGCCACTGCTGGTATCGAAGTTGGCCACCAGCACGTTGCGCTTGGTGATGTCGAACAGCGCCAGGGTACCGGTGAGCTTGCCAGGCACATCGAGCTTGGCGCCAATCTCCCAGGACTTGCCCTCCTCCGGCGCAATGGACGAGTCCAGTACCAGCCCGCCGGTCAACGGGGCAATGCTCGAGTTAGGCTTGAACGACTCGCTGTAGCTGCCGTAGAACGACAATTGCTCGTCCACTTTGTACACGATGCCTGCATGCGGCACCCAGGCCTGGCCGCTGGTGTCGGTGTTGGCCTTGAACGGGCGACCGCGTCCGGCGTACTGGTCGTACTGCTGGAAACGCGCGCCGGCCACCAGGATCCAATGGTCGTCCAGGTGCAGCGCGTCCTGGAAGAACAGCGCATCGGTACGCAGCTTGTCGGTCTGGTCGCTGTCGCTGGCCCGCACGGTGCTGCCCTCCACTTCCTGGCCATAGACTGGGTTGAGGTAGCTGAAGGTCGACTGGCTGCTCTGGCGAATCAGGTCGCCGCGAAAGATCTTGCGGTCCTCGTGGTCGGCACCGAGCAACAGGTCATGCTGCATGCCCGCCAGTTCGACATTGCCGTTGAGGCTGACCGTGACGAACTGGTCGCGGCTCATGGCGTTGTGGGTGCCATCGATGCTGCGTTTGAGGGTGCCATTGGCTTCGTTCACGCCGGTCACGCGAACTTGGCTGGCATCGTAGGTCTCGCGGTTGAAGCTGTAGCCGACGTGCAGTTTCCAGTCATCGGCCAGCTGGTGGTCGACCTCCAGACGGTAGAGATCAGAGCGCCCTTGCATGTCGTTGAACGGCTCGTCCAGGCGCCGGGTGGCCGGGATGTTCAACGGATGGCCATCGCTGCCGAAGGCGGTGCCGCGGTCGAAGGGGTAGAGAAACTCGCGGTGCTCGTAGGCCAGTACCACTTGGGTGTCTTCGCCCAGCCAGGCCAGCGACGGCGCGACCAAAGACTCGCGATGCACGCCGTAATTGCGCCAGTAGTCTTCGTCTTCATGATCGACGATCAGGCGGTAGGCGAATTGACTGTCACCCAACGCGCCGGTGCTGTCGAACCCGCCACCGCTGCCGTTCTTGCCGCTCCCATAGGTGGAGCCTCGAACGGTCAGCGCGTTGTACTGCTCCAATTGTGGCCGCTTGCTGACCACGTTGATGACGCCACCTGGGTCCTGGATTCCATACAGCAGCGAGGCCGGACCTTTGAGCACCTCGATCCGCTCGGCGCTGGCATTGAGGCTTCGGCCCTGCACGATGGGCATGCCATCGCGCATGATCGAACCGTCACGGTTGTCGCCAAAGCCGCGCTTCATCACGGTGTCGGCGGTGCCGCCGAAATTGTTGCCCTGGGTGATGCCGCTGACGTTGGTCAGCGCATCGTCGAGGTTGCGTGGGGCCTGGTCGCGAATGACCTGCGCCGGAACCACGTTGATAGCCTGGGGTATGTCCTGCGTCGGTCCTTGCCCACGCATGATTGATGCTACCGCTGGTGGCTGGTAGCTGTGGGTGTCCATCTGCGAGGTCACCGTGGTGGCTTGCAGGTTCAGCGCGCCCGAGGTGTCCATAGGTTCGAGGGTCAAGGTACGGGCATCGACACGCCGCCAGGTCAGGCCGGAATTACCTAGCAACTGCTGCAATGCCTGCTCGGCACTGAAGCTGCCGTTGAGTGCCGGCGCCTGAATGACAGGCAGTTCAAGGGTATAAACCACGCTCTGGCCAGTGGCGCGACTGAAAGCGTTGATTGCCTGAGCCAAAGGTTGGCTGGGCTGAGCGAAGGCATACAACTGAACCTGCTCGGCGGCCTGCACCAGCGGGGCGACGGGCACGGCGCCAAGCGCCGCGAGGCCGAAGCAGAGAGGAATGCAACGCGGGGTGAACTTCATGGACGCTGACCTGTGAGAGGGTTATTACTGCGAATGAATCGCACTTCCACTCATTACACGTACGCCAGGTTCCGTTACCTCACCTTGTTTTGAACATTTTTTACCTGTGTCGGCCGCATCGCCGGCAGGCCGGCTCCTCCCTGGGCTTGCACACTTACCGAACAACAGTCAGACGCCCAAGGACCGTCTGACGCGAGAAGCCCAGCACCTTGCCCAGTGAGTCCAGCGCCAACAAAGGGTCCTGGACCGGGAAACTGCCACTGACCTTGCGTTGAGCCAACTGCTCATCGAGCAGCAGGATACGGCCTGGGTAATAACGCCCCAGATCCTCGACCACTTGCGCCAACGGCACCTGGTAGTAATTGAGCCAGCCCTGGCGCCAAGCCAAGCGGGTTTCGCTGTCCACACTCAAGGTCTCGCCTGGCCGTCCCTCGGCATAGACCAGTTGCTGATTGGCAGTCAACTCACGAGCAGCCCGGCCCTGAGCCGGCGTCACCGCCACGCGACCGCTGCGCACGGTGACCTGGGCACCGGCGCCCTGCTCGCGCACTTCGAACTGGGTTCCCAGCACGCGCACTTCACCACCTGCCGCCTCTACCAGGAACGGCTCGCCGGTGTGGGTCACCTGGAAGTACGCGGCCCCGCGCAACAGCCGTACGCGACGCTCCCCCTGACTGAAGTCGACGGCAATCGCACTGTCGGCATCCAGCACGACCTGCGACTGGTCGGCGAGGCTGACCTGGCGCACTCGCCCGGTGCTGCTGTAGTCGGCCTGCAGGTCTTGCAGCCAGTTGCCTGGATGCCAACCACCGGCAGTGCCCAAGGCCAACACCAGGCATGCCGCTGCAGCCAGGGGCCCTGCCATTCGCGACCAGCGGCGCCTGCGCGGGGTCGCTACCATCGCGTCCAGGTACTGCTGCAAGCCTGCACGCTCCTCCTGCGCCAGTCGGGCAGCCGGTGCGGCGCTCAGCCGCCAGAGTTCCTGGGCATCGGCATAGGCATCACGGTGTGCGGGGTCGGCCAGCAGCCAGCGCTTGAACGCCGCGCCGTTCGCTTCCTCTGGCCGTTCATTGATGCGGCTGAGCCAGTGCAACGCTGCCTGGGACTGGGCGGCGGAAATCGAATTCGGACGGCGGCTCATCGACGGGCGCTCCCTGGCCTGCGTGTGGACGACACGGGCTCGGCGACGCTCGCCTTGCACGCTTCAAGGGCGCGCATCATATGCTTTTCAACGGCGCTCTGGGACAGTTGCATGGCTTGGGCGATCTCACCGTACTTGCAGCCATGAATGCGGTTGAGCAGAAAGATCTGCCGTGTGCGTTCGGGCAGCGCCCGCAGCGCAGCTTCGATGCATTGCAGGTCGTGCTCGACCTCCAGCGCCTGCTCTGGTGCCTGGGCGACAGGCGTTTCGTCCAACGGCAGCGAGGCTTCGGCAACGCGCTCGCGGCTGCCTTCGCTGCGCAGATGGTCGATGGCCAGGTTGCCAGCGCAGCGCAGCAGATAAGTGTCGAGCGCCTCGACCTTGACCTCGGGCCGACGCCAGAAGCGCAGGAACAGTTCCTGGACCAGGTCCGCGGCTGTTGCGCGGCAACCGATCCGCCGGCTGACCAGCGCTTCCATGCGGGCGCGCTGGGCCAGGAATACCTGCAGAAAACGTGCACGCCCGCCTGTGCTGTCGGAGTCTGATTCGTTCATGGGTTCATAGGGCCAGCGCCACCCGCCCCGGGCGGCAGAAACAGGTCATTGAGATAGCCGTGAAGTTGCCGCCATAGCTGGCCAGGCCGCATTCAATAATAATGATTTCAATTCTCATAAGCAAAGGCCGGGAATGCGGTTTTCCTGACCTGACTGCCGCAAGTCTGTTTGCGCAGTAGCCGCAACAGGCTAATTGCAACAGGAAATTTATTTTCAAAAAGGGGTTGTAATCGTCGCGCCGTTGCCTGACCTTAGGGTCAAGAGGCGAAGAAATTCCAAGGGCCTCAATGGCCTAGGCACGCCTCCATGCGAGCAAGCTGAATAAGGATTGAATCATGCAAATCCAGGTCAACAGCAGCAACCATATCGAAGGCAACATCCGGCTCAATGAGTGGGTCCGCAGCACACTGCAGAGCACTCTCGAACGTTACGAGGACGACCTCACCCGCATCGAGGTGCACCTGCGCGACGAGAACGGCGCCAAGCCCGGACCGCATGACAAACGCTGCCAGATGGAGGCTCGCCCGAAAGGCCATCAGCCGATTTCCGTGACCCACACCGCCACCTCGCTGGACCAGGCCGTCGATGGCGCCGCCAGCAAGCTGAACAATGCGCTGGAGCACTTCTACGGCAAATTACGCAGCAAGCGCGGGGCACTGGAACTGAGTGATCCTGACGCCTGATCAAGCCCTATGTACAACAACGCCCGGCCTTGCGCCGGGCGTTTTCGTTTCCGTCGGCCATCGCGCCTGAACCAAGCCAGCGATTGCCGGTCAACTTCTGCAATCATCACGTGCAGAGCCTGACCATGAACAACCCTTTCGAGCAGATCAGCGCCGCCTTCGCCCCCGACTACCGGGTCAACCTGAGCATCGAACGCCTGGACGGCAGTATCATGCTGACGCTTTCGGACGATAGCGGCATGGTCGTCAAGCGCCTGATCAGCCAGGCCCAGCGCAACGACCCGGTGCGCTTGCAGCGTGTCATCGACAGCATTCGCCTGGGCCTGGCCATCGAGTTGGGACAGAACCCGTTGCAGGTGCTTGCTGCGCTAACCCGCGACCCACGTCCCGAACCGCGCAATTTCTCCGCCGTGGGCGTCGCTAACTGAAGCAGGGGTGGGCTGTCAGCCAAGACCCAGCATGTTGCCGATCTCTTTTTCGAGGTCCAGCAAATGCAGGCCGCGCACACGGTAACGAAGGTCGAAAGTGGCAGGTTGGTGGAACAGGCCAAACAACCCCTGATCGTAGGTAGGCTCCTCACCCCGACGCAGATGGTGCAAGACTTCATCGACCAGGTTGCGCGAGACGACCACATCGCAATCGATCACATCGGCAATTTCGGTGACATACACCGTATCCAGGTCGATTCCCAGCGGCAGGAAGGCCTCGGTCAGGTAAGCGCGGACGCTTTCAGCTTCAATCGTCATGGGGTTCTCCATTCGGCGTACGCAGCTCGCGACCCTGTGTCGCGATCAAGGACTCGACGCCGGACATCATTGAACCGCCGGGGGCGTTAACACCCGCGCTAACTATCTAGCCCCTCATTTGCCCTCTTCCAATTCTTTGCCGTTAGCGTCCAGCACCTTGGTCGACGGGTAGCGGTACGACGCGTAGCGCACCACCAGAATCGAGAACGCCAGCAACAGGATACCGCCGCACAGGTACAGCAGCCCTTCGTCCGGCGCCTTGTGGTGCGATACGTCACCGATCAGCAGGCGGGTCAACGCGGTGATGGCGACATACAGCAAGAAGCGGATCGGCATGTGGTTGGTCTTGAAGTAGATCCCCACCATCGCCCCGAGCTCCAGGTAGATGAACAGCAGCAGGATGTCATCCACGCTGATGCCGCCTTTGCCCAGCATGTCCAGGAAGGTCATCACTGCCGCATAGGCGGTGATAGCGCCGATGCCGAACAGCGCCAAGTAGTGGAACGCCTCGACGCACAGATTGCCCAGCGAGTCGGCCGAGCCGTGCAGGCCCTTGCGCAGTTTTTCAGCCCATTTGATGTTCACGATTGTCCATTCCCCGATACGACATGAAGGATGATGCATCACGCCTGTGACGCTTGTGCCATGCAGTTAAAGGGCCAGGCCCCCTCTCTTGGAAGGCGACCGAACGCCGCAAGACACCTGAGAGAGGCCGCCGACGCCAAACTGGGCTATAAAAATGCCAGTTCGCCAGCATGCAGGATTGCATTAGCGTCGATACTGTATGAATATACAGATATCACCTAGCACCTTCCCTTCTCCTTCGCTGAAGAGGCCAAACAATGGCTGTTGAAACCCTTTACCGCAGCTCTCGAGACCTGGAGACCCTTTTCGTGGACCGCAAACTCGCCGATGCGCATGACCAAATGCTCGAACTCGCCGAGGCGCTCACCGAAGTGTTGCTGAAGAATGTCGCCAACCTGAGTGAAAAACAGGCCGAAGACGCAGGCATCTTCATGGCCAAGAACCGCGCAGTGTTCGCTACTGCGTTCAAGAGCAACGCGTCGGCCCTGGGCGAACTGGTTCAGCCGAGCGAATAGCGGCTGGCGCGCAGCAGGCGAAGGAGCATGAGCCTTCGCCTCTCAACCGTACAACAGCCGTTCCGCCAGCATCTGCGCCACCCGCGCTGGCGAGCGCTTTTCTGCCTGGGCGTGGGCGAATACCTCGGTCAAGCGCGAGGGGATCCGCGCAAGATGCGCGGTGATGGTGGTCAGGTCTTCACCACGGTGCTTGAGGGCCACATAGATCAACCCGCCAGCATTGATGACGTAGTCGGGCGCATAAAGAATTCCGCGGGCCTCCAACTGGTCCGCCACCTGCAATGTGGTGAGCTGGTTGTTCGCCGATCCCGCTACCGCCGCGCAGCGCAGCTGCATCACGCTCTGGCCGGTGAGAACCGGCCCCACGCCGCACGGAGCGAAGATGTCGCAGGGGGTGCTGATCAAGGCGTCGTTGGTCACCGGGTGGGCGTTGAACTGCTCAACCGCCAGGCGCACGCGGCCAGGGTCCAGGTCACTCACCAGCAACTCCGCACCGGCCGCATGCAGTTGCTCGGCCAAGGCATAGCCCACATTGCCCAACCCCTGGACCGCTACCCGCAAGCCCTCCAGATTGCCACTGCCCAGGCGAGCCTGGGACGTGGCGCGAATACCGGCGAACACGCCCATCGCAGCATGCGGCGATGGGTCACCCGAGGCGGTGGTGCTGGTGACGTGGGGCGTGCTCTGGGCTATGCAGTCCATGTCCAGGGTCGAGGTGCCACTGTCCACGGCGGTTATGAAGCGACCTTGCAAGGTGTCGACAAAACGGCCAAAGGCCTCGAACAACGCCGCTCGGTTTTCCACATGCGGGTTGCGCATGATCACCGCTTTGCCGCCACCGAACGACAAACCAGCCAGCGCCGCTTTGTAGCTCATGCCTTGAGCCAGGCGAATGGCATCGGTCATGGCGCTTTCGTCATCGGCGTACGGCAGGTAGCGACAGCCCCCCATGGCCGGCCCCAGGTGTTCGCTGTGAATCGCCACCACAGCCTTCAACCCTGTGGTCGGGTCGATCCACAGGTGCATTGACTGGGTGCGGGTGCTTTGCATCAGCGCGAACATCAACTGGCTCCCCCAAGAGGTGCTCCTTTGAGTATAGGCAGGCAGCCCATCCAAGGCACTTTGGCGGACCACTGGACGAACGAGGGCGTCAAAGCTAATAGTTAAGCGTATGTGGAGAAGCGCGATGAACCCACGTCAAGCCTGCCAGACCTGCCTGGAGCGCCAGCCGGTCGCCCTGCTGGAAGCCGCCCTCTGGATCGCCGCCGAGCACGACCGAAATGTCGACCCGGCCGCGTGCCTTGTCACGGTGCACAACCTGCAGCGTGAGATCAGCGCCAACCTGCCGATGCTGCCGTTGTGTGAACTGGCCCAGCCACTGTTGCGTCAGCTCAATGCCCTTGGCTTCCAGCAGGACGAATACCACCCGCTACGCCCACAGGCAGCCTTGATGGACAAGGTGCTGCAACGTCGTCGCGGGCAACCGTTGACCCTTGCCATACTGGCCCTGGAGCTTGCGCAACGGCTGTCCATCCCCCTTGAGGGCGTTGGTTTTCCCGGGCACTTCCTGCTGCGCGTTCCCGGTGCCGATCACCTGCTCGACCCCTGCGGCGGCCGGCGCCTGTACCCGGCGGATTGCCGCGAACTGCTGGCCCGCCAGTTCGGCCCGCATGTGCCACTGACCGCCGAACATCTGCGGGTGGCAAGCCCGACGCAGATGCTGCAGCGACTGTCGCGCAACCTGCGTCAATTGCACATCAGCAACGATAACCACCTGGCCGCGTTGATCGATGCTGAGCGGGTCATGCAACTGGGGCCAGTCCAGGCCAGTGACTACACGGCCCGGGCCTCGCTTTACCAGCATCTGGATTGCCCCCAGGCCGAACGCTTCGACCTGGAGCATGCCTTGCTGCTGACCGACGATCCGATCCAGCGCCTGAAGCTGACCGAGCGCATCGGCCAGCTACCGGCGGTAAACCGGTCGATTCACTGAGCCGGTGTGTCCGGCTGGCGGGATGGGTGAGCCGTCACGAAGGCGGGGTGTCGCTGCGCAAGGGCCGCGACTCGGCGGATACGCGGGTAGGCACCCAGGTCGACAGTGAACCGCTCGGCCGCGTACAGCTGTGGAATCAAGTACACATCCGCCAACCCTGGCGAAGCGCCGAAACAGAAGCCCTCGTCACCGATCAGTTGTTCGATCGCCGCCAACCCCTGGCCAATCCAGTGGCCGATCCACTGGTTGACCTGCGACTCGTCATGCCCCAGCTGCCGCAGCTGGTTGAGCACGCTGACGTTGTGCAATGGATGGACATCGCAGGCGATGATCGCCGCTACAGCTCGCACCCTGGCCCTGTCCTCGGTACCCGCAGGCAGCAGTGCAGGCTGTGGATACGCCTCTTCGAGGTACTCGATGATCGCAGGGGACTGCACCAGCACATCACCGCCATCGGTGCGCAGGGCCGGCACACGGCCCTGTGGGTTGATGGCGGCATAACCTGCACCGAGCTGCTCACCCTTGAGCAGGTTCACCGGCAGGGCCAGGTAGTCCAGGCCCTTGAGCGCCAGGGCGATACGCACCCGAAAGGAAGAGGTGGAACGGTAGTAGGTATACAGCTCCATGTGCCGACCCTCGCTCAATTGGCCGCTACGATCTTGCCGCGGCATTCACCGAAACCGATGCTGGCGAAGCCCTCGCGCGTGCAGCGGGCACGCAGGATGATTTCGTCGCCGTCTTCGAGAAACTTGCGCACTTCGCCACTGGCCAGGGCTACCGGCTGCTTGCCACCTTCGGTGATCTCCAGCAGGCTGCCGTAGGAGCCAGGCGTGGCCCCGGACAGCGTCCCGGAGCCAAACAAGTCGCCCGGTTGTAGCTGGCAGCCGTTGACGCTGTGATGAGCCACCATCTGCGCCACGGTCCAGTACATGCTGCGGGTGTTGCTCAAGGTCAGGCGGTGGGCCGGCAGGCCTTGCTCGCGCAGGCCTTCGGTGAGCAGCAGCACCTCCAACTCGATGTCCAGTGCGCCATTGGCCTGGTCACGTTTGTCCAGCAGGTACGAGAGCGGTTGCGGGTCGCCTTCAGGGCGTGCTGGCTGGGCGCAACGGAAAGGCTCCAACGCCTCGGCGGTCACCACCCAGGGCGAAATGCTGGTGATGAAGCTCTTGGACAGGAACGGGCCAAGCGGCTGGTACTCCCAGGCCTGGATATCACGCGCCGACCAGTCGTTGAGCAGGCAGTAGCCGGCCACGTGCTCGGCGGCATCCCCCACTGGGATCGCCTGGCCCAGGTCATTGCCCTGGCCAATCCAGATGCCCAGCTCCAGCTCGTAGTCCAACCGCGCGCAGGGGCCGAAGGTCGGCTCGCTCTGCCCGGCCGGCAGCGTCTGGCCCTTGGGACGACGCACCTCGGTACCGGAGGGGCGCAGGGTCGATGCCCGGCCGTGATAGCCGATCGGCACATACTTGTAGTTGGGCAGCAACGGGTTGTCGGGACGGAACAGTTTGCCGACATTTTTGGCGTGCTCGATACCGACGTAGAAATCGGTGTAATCGCCGACTTTGGCTGGCAGGTGCAGCTGGCAGTCACCGGCCGGATACAGCGCGGCCTTGAGGGCAGCCTGATGCTCGCTGTGCTCCCCCAGCAGCACCAACAGGCGCTCGCGCAGGGCGACACGGGCGCTGCGGCCCAGCGCGAAGAAGGCATTCAGTTGCCCACCCCGAGTAGCCTCGACCGCAGTCTTGGCCTGCCCTTCGAACAGGCCGGCGGCCAGTACCGCCTCCAGGTCGAGGATGGCATCGCCAATGGCGACGCCACATCGCTGTGCCTCACCAGGACGACTGAAGATTCCCAATGGCATGTTCTGCAACGGGAAGTCGCTATGCCCGTTGGCGTGCTCTACCCAGCTGCGGGCAATGGCGGTCTGGTTCATCGGTTATCTCCGGTTCGGGTTGAAGGTGCTCGGCAGGGTTGCCCAGCAACTATCGTAGTCGGCCTGCAATTGGGGGCATTCGAGGGCATGGCGGCTTGGGCGCAGCACCTGGCTGGTCTCGAACATGAAAGCCATGGTGTTGTCGATCTTGTGCGGCGCAAGGTCTGCGGCGATGGCTTTCTCGCAGGTTTCGGCATCCGGCCCGTGGGCGCTCATCACGCCATGCAGCGAAGCGCCGCCAGGCAGGAAACCTTCGGCCTTGGCGTCGTAGGCGCCTTGGATCAGGCCCATGAACTCATTCATCAGGTTGCGGTGGAACCATGGGGGTCGGAAGGTGTTCTCGGCCACCATCCAGCGTGGCGGGAAGATCACGAAGTCCATGTTGGCCATGCCGTGGACGCTGGTCGGTGATGTCAGCACGGTGAAAATGGATGGGTCCGGGTGGTCGAAGCTGACCGTGCCCAAGGTATTGAAACGGCGCAGGTCATACTTGTAGGGCACATGACTGCCGTGCCAGGCGACCACATCCAACGGCGAGTGCTGCAGCTCGCAGGCCCAGTGCTCGCCGAGGAACTTCTGCACCAGTTGTACCGGCCCGGTGGACTCTTCGTAATGGGCGACCGGCGTCAAGAAATCACGCGGGTTGGCCAGGCCATTGCTACCGATTGGCCCCAGCTCCGGAATGCGCAGCGGCGCCCCATGGTTCTCTGCCAGGTAACCACGGGCGTGGCCGTCGAGGAGTTCGACACGGAACTTCATGCCCCGCGGGATCACCGCGATTTCCAGCGGCTCGACTTCCATGACCCCAAGCTCGGTGGCGATGCGCAACCGTCCCTGCTCCGGCACCAGCAGCAGTTCGCCGTCGGCATTGAAGAACACCCGTTCCATGGAACGGTTGGCGCTGTAGATATAGATGCTGACGCCAGCGGGTTTGTCCGCCGACGCGTTGGCCACCATTGGCAGCCAGCCTTCGATGAAATCGGTGGCCTCGGTGGGGATTGGCTGTGGGTTCCAACGCAGGCGGTTGGGAGTGCTCGCACCAAGCGGGCCGTTCAGTGGCTGGCGCTCGAGGCGCTCGAAGCGCGGGTGCAGTGCCGAGGGACGAATGCGATACAACCAAGTGCGACGCAGTTCGCTGCGGGCCATGGTGAAGGCGGTGCCGGAAAGCAGTTCGGCGTACAGGCCGTAAGGGGCTTTCTGCGGCGAGTTCTGCCCCACCGGCAATGCGCCAGGCAACGCTTCACTGGCAAACTCGTTGCCAAAGCCGCTCAAGTAGTGAAGGTCGGGGGACGTGTCACTGTTCATCGATGCCTCCGGGCTCGTGCAGAGCCGTTGTTGGCAGCTGGCTGCGGGAGAAGGCAGCGCGTCTGCATTGTTTTTATCGTAATCAGATTACGTATAACGTAATTTGCTCCCCGAAAGGCGTCAAGCTATAAAGACGCCACTCGAAGACTTCGGAAGCCCCAGTCCATGGCCAAAGCCAGCCCCCCCGCCGACAACGGCAAGCAGAAGGTCCGCTCGGCAGAAGTCGGCACCGACATCCTCAAGGCCCTGGCCGAGCTCTCCCCTTCCACGTCGTTGTCGCGTCTGGCCGAGCATGTGCAGATGCCCGCAAGCAAGGTGCACCGCTATTTGCAGGCGCTGATCGCCAGCGGCTTCGCTGAGCAGGATGCAGCCACCAACCACTATGGGTTGGGACGCGAGGCCTTGCGGGTGGGGCTAGCCGCGTTAGGTAGCATCGATGTGCTGAAAATCTCGGCCTTGCCGCTGTCGCAGTTGCGCGACGAACTCAACGAAAGCTGCTTCATCGCGGTGTGGGGCAACCAGGGAGCGACCGTGGTGAGCATCGAGCCGGCGGTGCGTGCGGTGACCGTGGTGACCCAGATCGGCTCGGTATTGCCGTTGCTGAGTTCCTCGACCGGGCTGGTCTTCGCCGCCTACCTGCCCGAACGCGAAACGCGAGAATTGCGTGACCGCGAGCTGGCTTCGCTGGGGCAAACGCCTGCGGATTATGGACCCGTGCTGGCCGGTATCCGCGCGCGCGGCCTGCACCATGTGCATGGCCTGCTGATGCCGGGGGTCGATGCGCTGTCGGCACCCGTATTCAATGCCATGGGCCAGATTGCCGCCGTGATGACCGTGGTGGGGCCAACCTCGATCTTCCATGCCGACGAATCTGGCCCGGCGGCACGGCAGCTGTTGGCGGCGGCTCAAGAGGTCAGTTGGCGGATGGGCTATTCGCCGAGGGTTGAGTGAGCCTGCAGGGCGGAGGTGAAAACCTGAAAAGAGACAGGAATTGCGCTACGGGCACTTTTACCCGAAACGTAAAGGTGAATGTCACCAGCGACTATTTTTCCCCCAGGATCAAGCGCTTATTCTTGTCTCACTGGCTGGCACGAAGGGCTCTCCCCCCGCCTTTCGCGCCGAACAGGGTTCACCGACGTTGATTTTGAAGCTCCTTGATCATACGTCTCGATTGGCCGCTGCCTTTGCAGCGGTCTTTTTTTTGGCTTGCCACAATCAACCCAGCGGATATTTCTGCAGGTTCGCCATCATCTGCTGCAATGCCTGCAGGCTGTCCTCTGGGTGTACCGCACCCTGGAAATCGCCGATTTGTTCCCAGCTTTGCGCCACCTGCTCGGGGGTGAAACCTTCCCGTGGGTCAAAGCCGACGCCCAGACTACGCTCCCAGCGCACTTTGCCAATCCAGCCACCGCCGACCTCGAATAGCTGACCTGTGTCCTGGCACTGCTCGCTACCCAGGTACACCACCAGCGGGCTGATCAGTTCAGGTTTGAGCCGGTCGAACACTTGCGGCGGAATCAACCCCTCGGTCATTCGGGTCCCCCCCGTCGGCGCTATGGCATTGACCAGAACGCCATGCTTGCGTCCTTCGATGGCCAGTGTACGGGTCAGGCCGTAGAGGCCGAGCTTGGCCATCCCGTAGTTGGCCTGGCCGAAATTGCCGTAGATGCCGGACGTCGAGGCGGTGAAGATCACGCGTCCCCAGTTCTGCGCGCGCAGGTGCGGCCAGGCTGCATGGGTCACTTTGTAGGCGCCTTCGACATGCACCTGATAGACCTGATCCCAGTCGCTGTCTTCCATCTTGTGGAACGTCTTGTCACGCAGGATGCCGGCATTGTTCACCAGTACATCGACCCGACCAAAGCTGTCCAGGGCCTGCTCGACGATACGGGCGCCGTCGGCGACCGAGTCATGGTTGGCCACCGCCGTTCCCCCTGCAGCGCGGATCTCGGCCACCACGCGATCAGCCGCCGAAGCACTGGCACCTTCACCGTGGGTCGAGCCGCCCAGATCGTTGACCACGACTTTGGCGCCACGCTCGGCAAACAACAATGCATGGGCGCGGCCCAAGCCACCCCCGGCTCCCGTGACGATCACCACTCGGTCTTGCAGTTGCACCGGCTCGCTCATGTTCGTGGCTCCTGGTCAGGTTGGATGCAGCGAGTGTCCGCCAGCCCCGCAGGGCGAACAATCAAGCTCACTCAGGCTGAATGCCGGGCGATAACGCAGGGCGATGATCGCCTGGTCAGGACCAGGCGACCTTCAGCGGCAGGAAACTCAGCGGCTGTTCGCGAAACGTCAGGTAGTGACGCAGCACCTGCACGGGTGCCTCGGTATGCGGGTAATGGCCAATGCCTTGTAGCTGCACGGTGTCCGGCTCGGGTACCAGTTCCCGGTAGCGCTCGACCATGCGGATGCCCGAGATCGGGTCGACCACACCGTTGATCAAGCGCATCGGCACCCCTGCGCGCTGCATTGCCGCGACCCAGCGCTCGCGGTGCAGCCTGCGTTCGGGTACATAGCCCACCAGCTTGTGCAGAATGCGTGTACCCCGGTTGGCCGCGATCAGACTCCAGCAATCGTCCAGCGCGCTCTCGCTGGGATGTGTGCATGGGCCATAGATCTGGGTGACGCTGCGCACCAGGTCGTCCCGCCCGAACGAACGGCCCACCAGCCAACCCAGCCGGCTGAGCAGGAGCTTTTGAATCAGCAACACCTGGCAGCGCTCGGGGAACAATCCGCTGTTGAGGAACACGCAACTGGCGATTTCCGCGCGCTGTTCGTGGTGTCGCGCCAGCAACTCCTGGGCGACGCTGCCACCATAGCCATGCGCCAGCAGGTGCACCGGCTGGTCGACCTGCAGATGGGCAAGCAAAGCCTGCTGCAAGTCGGCTTGCTCCATCAAGCTGTAGGTGTGTTTGAGCGGTTTGGCAGAGTCGCCAAAACCCAGCATGTCGCAGGCAATGACCCGGAAGCGCTGAGCCAGCGGCGCCCACAGGTAGTGCCAATCCCAACTCGCGGTGGGAAATCCGTGCAACAGTAGCAGGGGCTCTCCTTGCCCTGCGGTCCAGTAGCGGATGCTCTGGCTCCGGAATGAGAAATGCTGTCCCCGGGTACGCCAGACGCACAATGGAATCTCGGCCAAAGGCATCAGAATCGTCCCGTCGGATAAGGGTTGGTGGAATAGGGCAAGGCTGCGGTCATTGCATGTCACCTCGGCACTTACATGTGCTCTCTACATCGAACCTCAGTCTAGCCAGCCGCCGAAGCAGAGAAACTTGCGTTGACAGCCAGCTTGATGACTCAGCGAGTCAGTGGCACGAACGGTCACAACAGCATGGCCAGAAGCGGCGCCGCAAACAGGTTCAGCAGCCCCGTCAGGACCATGACCAGGCCGGCCACGGAACCTTCTTCGCGGCCCACTTCCTGCGCCCGACTGACCCCAGCGCCATGAGCCCCAACCCCGAACAGGGCCCCTCTGGCCAAAGGCGTGCGCAAGGGCAACCAACGCAGCAGCACACCCCCGAACATCGCCCCCAGCACGCCGGTGAACATCACGAACACGGCCGTCAGCTCCGGGACGCCACCCAGGTCGTGGGCCAGCGGCATGGCGAAGGGCGTGGTGATCGAGCGAGGCACCAGCGACAGGCTGATCGCATTGTCCAGCGCCAACAGGTGCGCCAGCCCCCAGGAGCTGGCAATGGAAGCCGCGCTGCCAGCCACCATGCCGATCAACAATGCTGGCCAGTGCCGGGCCAACAGGGCCCGCTGCTGCCAGATAGGTACCGCGAATGCCACGGTCACCGGCCCAAGGACACTCATCAGCCAATGGGTGTTGCGTGCGTACTCGGCGTAGGCCGTGTGCAGCGGAATGGCGACCGCCAACAGCAGCGTTGGCACCAGTATCAACGGCGACAGCAGGTAGCGACCGCTACGCCGGTACAGCCAGCGGCTGCCCAGGTAGGCGGCCAGGGTCAGGGCCAACCAGAATAGCGGCATGGGCTCAAGACTCATGGCGCAGCCTCCAGCGACACACCCACTCGACGGTCACGGCAGTGACCACCATCACCATCAGTGTGCTCACGGCGATCACCAGCAATATTCGCCAGCCTTCGTGGCGCACCAAGGCGCCGTAGTCGAGCAGGCTCATCAGTGCCGGAATGAAGAACAGCAGCATCTCAGCCATCAGCCAGCCGGCGCCCAGTTGCAAGGTGGCGGGTTTGATCACGCCGCTGGCAAACAGCAGCAACAGCAGCGCAAGCCCCATCACACCGCCCGGGATGGGCCAGCCCAACCAGGCGGCCAATTGGCCGCCGAGCAGGAACAACGCCAACAGCGCCGCCAGCTCGCCAAGCAGACGCAGGATCTTTTTCAGTAACGCGGGTTTCATGGGGGAGTCCTCGACAGGCCCTCATCTTAAAATTTGCCTGCCTAGGCCAGAAGCGAATTGTTAGACTGCACGGCATTCCATTTTGGAATTCAGGCCATGGAATTCAAACAACTGCGTAGCTTCATCGAAGTGGTCAACCGCGGGGGGTTCACGCAAGCCGCGCACACCCTGCACATCAGCCAGTCCGCGGTCAGCAAACAGGTCGCTCAACTTGAGCAAGATGTAGGCCAGCCCCTGCTGGAGCGCCAGGCTTCGCAGCTGCACCTGACCGCTGCCGGGCGCATCGTCCTTGAGCGTGGCGAAGCCTTGCTGCGCCAACGCCAGGCGCTACTCGAAGAACTCGACGACCTGAACCAGATGGGCCGGGGTGAACTGCGCCTTGGCCTGCCGCTGTTAGGCAGCGATGCCTTGTTCGCGGGGCTGTTCGCCGAGTATCGACGGCGCTACCCGAATATCTCGATCCAACTGCTCGAAGGCGGCAGCCACAGCATGGAACAAGCGGTGAGAACCGGCGAACTGGAACTTGGCGGCAGCCTGACGCCCAGTGACCCGGCCTTCGCGTACCAACCGTTCTGTAACGAGCCTTTGGATGTGCTGTTGCCGGCTGGGCATGCATTGGCGGGCCTGGGCCAGATCGATCTACATCAGTTGGCCGAGACACCGTTTCTGCTGTACCAGCGCAGCTTCGTACTGAACGACCGCTTGCTCAAGGCTTGTCAGCAGCAGGGATTCACGCCGAAGGAAGGTGGACGCAGCGGCCAGGCTGACTTTCTGGCTGCGCTGGTGGCGGCGGGCCAAGGCGTGGTGCTGCTGCCCCGGGTGGTGGCAAAAGCGCTGGAGCGCCCCGGAGTGGTGCGCCTGGCACTGCGCGCGCCCACGGAGCTGCGCTGGGACATCGCCTTTATCTGGCTGCGCGGGGCCTATCTGTCGCGGGCGGCGCAGGCATGGTTGCAATTGGTGCGGCAGGCGCCTTGAGCGTCTTGACCGACCTCATCGCCGCCAAGCCGGCTCCTGCGAGGTCCGCAGCGGACCTGGCAGGAGCCGCTGGAATCAGCCTTTGAGCGCCTGGGCCAGCTCGGCCAGCCAAGGCTCGGCATCGGCCTCCGGGGTTACCGTCTCGCTCGCATCCAGACGCAGCATCGGCTGCACTTCACGCACGCCCAGTTCGGCGAACAGCTCGCGCATTTGCTCGCCGCCACCGCAGAAGGTATCACCGTAGCTGGAGTCGCCCAGGGCGATCACCGCGCCCGGCAGGCCACGCCAGGCAGCGGGCAAGGTGTCACGAATGGTGCAGTACAGCGGCATGAGGTTGTCCGGCAGCTCACCCATGCCGGTGGTCGAGGTGACCGCCAGCAAGGCCTCTGGCGCGAAGCCCTGCAAATCCTGCAACGTAGCCCGCGCAGCGTGCCAGGCGTCGAAACCTGCTGCCTTGAGCAAGGACTCGGCGTGACGGGCGACTTCTTCGGCGGTGCCATACACCGACCCGGAAATAATGGCGACTTTCATCGGGGAGAGGATTCCGAAACTGAGTGAAAACGTAGGATACTAACATCCGGCGCTGGCAAAAGGCCGCCTCTACCATAGTCCTCCTTTTCAATTGATGGCCCGGACATGATCAACGCGCAATTGCTGCAATCCATGGTCGATGCGTCCAACGACGGTATCGTGGTTGCCGAACAGGAGGGCGAAGACACCATCCTGATCTACGTGAACGCGGCGTTCGAACGCCTGACCGGATACAGCCGGGACGAGATTCTCTACCAGGACTGCCGTTTCCTGCAGGCCGACGATCGCGATCAACTCGGCCGTGCGCGCATCCGCAAAGCCCTCGCCGAAGGCCGCCCGTGCCGAGAAGTGCTACGCAACTACCGCAAGGACGGCACGGCTTTCTGGAACGAGTTGTCCATCACACCGGTCAAGAACGACGCCGAGCAACGAACCTATTTCATCGGCATCCAGAAGGATGTCAGCCGGCAGGTCGAGCTGGAGCGCGAGCTGGCCGAACTCAATGCCCGCCTGAATTCCGACGAACGTACCTGAACCAAGCCCCAGGAGCATTGTCCATCCCGTTGAAGAAATCGCCTCCGAGTTCGATCATGCAAGCAAACGCGCTCCTGACCCAGGACGAGCTGGACTTCATACAGGGCATGCAGCACACGCCGCAGCTGAACCTGGCCGACCCCATGTCGAGCCTGCTGGTCAATGGCGACCGCCGCATCCAGACCTTGCTCACCCGCCTTGTGGCCAATGAGCAGGTGACGTTGCAGGCCCAATTCAACAACCAGCAGATCAGCTTCCCGCTGCAACTGGTCGAAGACGAGTTCCACGCCCTGCACCTGCAACTGGGCTCACCGGAAATCTACGAGGACGGCCCGATGCTGCGTCCCTGGCGCCTGACGCTGGACCAGCCGAGCGCGTTGCTCGATGCTCACGACAAGGTCAGCGGACTGTGGGTGCGCGAAATCTCCTTCAAAGGGGCGCTGCTGGAAGTTCGTGACCTCAAGCATGCCCCAGCGCATTTCGAGCTGTATTTCGCCCCAGGTGGAATCACACCGATCGAGTTGCAGGGGACTCTGGGCCGGCGCATTGGTCCAGATCTGGCTGCCTATGACCTGAGCCAAAGCCCGGCTGAAGAAATCGAGCGGCTGCGCGAGTACATTCTCCAGGCACATCGCCAGGCCCACCCTGAACTGTACGCTCAGGTATCGAGCTGACCGGCCAGAAACTGCCGCAAGCGCCGCCGCATCAACCCCGCCTCAGCGCCCAGACACGCCACCGGGCTTCCTGCCAGACTGTCCTGGGCCAGCTCCGCGGCTTCTCCAGCCAAGAGTAGTGGGCACTCCAGCCCCACCACCAGGCGCACCAAACGTTTGCCAAGGTCCAGCGTCAATTGGTGATTGGAGAACATCACCAAGGCAGCGGGACGCAACCGCTCGCAGACCAGCGTGAGTTCTTCAAGCGGTTGCCCTGGGGCCAGCAAGGTCACCGCCACGTCATCACTGCTCAAGAGCAGGCCGGCCACCAGCAACTCCAGCTCTTGGCAAGGCCCGGGCAGAGCCGCCATCAGCACTCGCTGAGTACCGCTCTTGCGCGAAGACTGCAGCAGCGACAGCACGCGTCCTCGCAAGAACTGATCAAGGAACAGCCATTCGCTGGTCTGCCCAAACATCCCATGCCCTGCCGCCAGATCGTGCCAGACCGGCAGAAACAGCTCCGTGAAAGCGTTCTGTAGGGTGCCATGGGCCAATGCCTGGTCGAACAACTGCCCCAGAATCGCGCTGTCGAAGGTGCGCAAGGCCTCGCGTAACCGGGCCTGGCACGGCCCCTGGGCATTGGCTGTGACGGCGGGACGGGCTTCGCGCGCCACGGCCTGGGCTCGGGCAAGAATGCCACCGACCTTGCTCACCGCGACACCACGCTCGAGCCAGCCCAGGATCAGGCGAATGTCGTCGATATCGGCTTGGGAATAAAGACGATGGCCACTGTCGGTTCGGGTCGGTTGGATCAGCCCGTAGCGCCTTTCCCAGGCACGCAGGGTCACCGGGTTGACGCCCGTGAGGCGGGAAACTTCGCGGATTGGAAACAGGTCCTGGTGTTCCAGGCCGGCCTCCATTGCCGTTTTGTTCATCTGCACTAAGCACCCTGTGCGCTTTGATTGAACGCGCATACTACTACGACAGAATAGATTATCGGTCTGTGACCGTTCGCCGCCTGAGACTTGCCTGGCGCTCAACAGTCGCGATAATCCGTGCCCGATTCTTGCATGTTCGCCTGCGTCGCCCACCACCCCGGGCGACACAGCCAAGGGGCCAGCTACCCGCCAGCCCCGTCGTCAGGAGATACACGATGTCTACGCCACCCGTCACCCTGATGGTGTCACGTCGCGCCGCCCATGGCCGCTACCAGGACTTGCTGGCCTGGCTACACGAAGGCGAGCAACTGGCCACCGATTTTCCCGGCTATCTTGGTTCGGGCATCCTCGCACCGCCCCACGATGGCGATGAATTTCAGATCATCTTCCGCTTCAGCGACGAACCCACCCTGCACGCTTGGGAACATTCCGCCTCGCGCCGAGCCTGGTTGCAGCGGGGCAACGGCCTGTTCGAGCGCCCCAAAGAGAGGCGCGTAACCGGCATTGACGACTGGTTCGGCACTAATATGGTGCAAAAACCGCCGCGTTGGAAGCAAGCCGTTGCTATCTGGCTCGCCTTCTTCCCGGTTTCGCTGCTGTTCAATCTGCTGTTCGGCCATTGGCTGGCGGCCTTGGACCTGGTACCCCGGGTGATGCTCAGCACACTGATGCTGACCCCCGTGATGGTCTATGTCTTCATTCCTCTCTCCACCCGCCTGCTGGCCAACTGGCTTAATGCCACGCCACACACCGGCGCGGCGCTACGCAGCCGTTGAGGCCAGGCCACGCAAGAGGGAAACAGTTCGGGTATGCTGGTCAGCAATGAAAGGACAGACAAGTTGACCGCCCGAACATGAACAGCCCAATCCTCGTTACCGGAGCCAGCCAGCGTGTCGGGCTGGCTCTGGCCCTCGAACTGGCACAGGCCGGCCATACGGTGATCAGTGCCAGCCGCAGCCTCCAGCCGCAACCTGCGCACCCGAATATCGTCCCGTTCAAGGCCGACCTCTGCCAGCAGGCCGATCGCCAGGCATTGATCGACTTCCTGCACAGTCATTACGACGGATTGCGAGCGATCATCCACAACGCTTCGCTGTGGCTGGATGACGGCCTCGACAACCTCGAGACCATGTTCCGCCTTCACGTCGAAGCGCCCTACCACCTGAACCTGGCACTGGGCGACCTGCTGTCCAAGGTGGACAAGGCCGATATCATTCACATCTGCGACGAGACCTCCTCGCGCGGCAGCAAGAGCCACATCGGCTATGCCGCCACCAAGGCCGCATTGCAGAACATGGTGCTGTCATTCGCCGAAAAATATGCGCCCAAGGTGCATGTCAACGGTATCCTCCCGGGCCTGTTGATCCTCAAGGAAGGCGGCGATGAAGCGTACCGCCAGCAGACGCTGAAAAAGGCCCTGCTGGAATTCGAACCCGGCGCCGGCCCACTGATCGAGACGGTCAAATACCTGCTTGCCAGCCAGTACAGCACCGGCAGCCAGGTGGTCATCAATGGCGGCCGTCACCTGAAGAATCGCATGACCTGAGAGAACCCCATGACGCCTCAACAGCAACTCGAACTCGAGGCCGCCGCATTCCGGCGCCTGGTCGAACACCTGCAAAAACGCACCGATGTTCAGAACATCGACCTGATGAACCTCTCCGGCTTCTGCCGAAACTGCCTGTCGAAGTGGTACAAGGCCGCCGCCGACGAGCGCCAGGTCGAACTGAGCATGGATGATGCGCGCGAAGCGGTGTACGGCATGCCCTACGCCGAGTGGAAAGCCCAATACCAGAAAGAAGCCAGCGCCGAGCAGCAAGCGGCGTTTGAAAAAGGAAAACCTCGTGACTGATCTGAATTCCCTGCGCGCCAGCCTGACCAGCGGCGAACACGTCTTTGCCGACACCCTGGCGTTCATTGCCGCCCACTACAGCTACCAGCCGCAGGCCTTCAACAACGGCGGTGTCGAGAACGCCGCCGGCCAGAACGAAGGCTCGTGCAAGACCTTGGGCCTGGCCCTGCTAGAAGGCCTGAGCGATGAGGAAGCACTGCTGGCATTCGGCGAGCACTACCGCAGCGTGCTGGCGACCCCTGAAGGCAGCGACCACGGCAATATCCGTGCACTGATCAAGCAGGGTTTGGCTGGCGTGAAGTTCGCCGAGCAGCCACTCTCGCGCCTGGCGTGAGCCCCGCGTGATTCATCGCCGGCAAGCCGGGTCCTGCAAGACCGCTGCAGGGGCCGGCTTGCCGGCAATCAGGCCGAAAAGATCTGCCCCGCCCACTCGGCCGAAACCTCCCCCCGCTGCAACCAGGCAAGCGCAATCGGCCACAGCGGCTCGCGGAAGCGGTCGTGGAAGAATGCGAAATGGCCGATCTCTCGGACTGAGATATCCACAGGCGCCAGGCGCAGGTGCAACCGCTGTGCATGCTTCAAGTACCCCAGCAGGCGCTCTGTCGCCGCCACCGTGCCAAACGGGTCGTCGGTCAGGCTGATCGCCAGCGTCGCAGCGCGCACCTGGGCAAAGGGCAAGCCTTGCAGCTGCCTCCCGCTGGGGCGCTGCTCGTAACGTGGAGTGCGCGCCGTCCAGTCCTGTACCACCCCCGCCGGTGTATCTTCCATCCAGCCCAGACGCTTGCCGGGGAAATACCCGAAAACCCGCGTCAGCAACGGCATCACCACATGCCATTTACCCAACAGCCGCCAACGCTGGTCCGCCGCATAGTCACGCCAATAGGCGAATTGCGCCCCTACCATCACCACTCGCCGCACCTGCCCGGCCGACGGCGCCAGTCCTACTGCGCAACCGCCGAAGCTGTGCCCGACCACATCCACGGGCTGCCCTGGAAACTGCTGTGCGGCATAGGTCAGCATGGCTTCGAAATCCAACTGCCCCCAGTCACTCCAGGACGCCTTGAACCCGCGTAGCGAATTCGGGCGTGACTCGCCGATGCCACGGTAGTCGTAGGTCAGCACATCCCAGCCGTGGGCGAACAGGTAGTCGGCAAAACGCGAGTAGTAGCGGCAACGCACCGAAGTGGCGGCGTTGATGATCACCAGGGGACGCTGGGCGTCGGGTTCGGCGTGACGCCAGAGGAAACCTCCGAGGCTGTAGCCGTCGGCGGTGGCGTGACGAAAAGCAGTGGCGGGCTGGGTAAGGCTGCTCATGGCGCGCGTCCTGTTGTTGTGCGCCAACGCTAGCAAAAAATGGCATGTCTGTACCGGCCCTATCGCCGGCACGCCGACCCCTACAGGATTTGCAGGAGCCGACTTGTCGGCGATCAGGGGCAGTACGGGCCGGACCCGATTACAGCTCGATGCAGTCGAACTTCACGTCGGTAGCCACATCTTCGTCGTAGTTGACGTCAGCACGCTCGAAACCGAACAGGTTGAGGAACTGCTTCTTGTAACCGGCATAGTCGGTCAGCTCGAACAGGTTCTCGGTGGTCACTTGCGGCCACAGCGCCTTGCAGGCGTCCTGTACGTCGTCGCGCAGCTCCCAATCGTCCAGGCGCAGACGGCCCTTTTCATCGACGTCGGCCGGCTGGCCATCGGCACGGTACATGCGGTCGCGGAACATACGGTCCAGCTGGTCCTGGGTGCCCTCGTGGACGCCCTTTTCCTGCATGATCTTGAACACCATCGACAGGTACAGCGGCATCACCGGAATGGCCGAGCTGGCCTGGGTGACCACCGATTTGAGCACTGCCACGTTGGCGCCGCCCTTGATCTCACCGGCCAGTTTCTTGTCCAGGCGCAGGGCGGTTTCGTCCAGGTCCTGCTTGGCCTTGCCCAGGGCACCATGCCAGTAGATCGGCCAGGTGATTTCGGTGCCGATGTAGCTGAAGGCAACGGTGCGTGCGCCTTCGGCGAGCACGTTGGCGCCTGCCAGGGCGTCGATCCACAGTTGCCAGTCCTGGCCACCCATGACGGTGACGGTATCGGCGATTTCCTGCTCGGTGGCCGGCTCGATGCTGGCCTCGATGATGGTGTCCTTGTTGGTGTCGATAGCGGTCGACTTGTACGGCTGACCGATCGGCTTGAGCGAGGAACGAACCAGCTCACCGGTCTGTGGCAGCTTACGCACAGGCGAAGCCAGCGAGTAGATCACCAAGTCGACCTGGCCGCCCATTTCGTTCTTGATCAGTTCGATGACCTTGGCGCGGGCTTCGTCCGAGAAGGCATCACCGTTGATCGACTTGCTGTACAGGCCTTCGGCTTTGGCGAACTTGTCGAAGGCAGCGGCGTTGTACCAGCCGGCGGTACCCGCCTTGGTCTCGGTGCCCGGTTTTTCGAAGAACACACCCAGGGTATCGGCCTTGAAGCCAAAGGCTGCGGTGATGCGAGCAGCCAGGCCGTAGCCACTGGAGGCACCAATGACCAGGACCTTCTTCGGACCATCCTCGCGCACGCCCAGCTTGCGGGTGGCTTCGATCTGGTCACGGACGTTGAGCTCGCAGCCCTTCGGGTGGGTCGTGGTGCAGATGAAACCGCGGACCTTAGGATGAATGATGGCCAATGTCTGTACCTCGTCAGGTTTATGCCAGGAAGCGCCGCCACGGGCGATTCCGATTGATCTAGAGGGTGAGACTACCCCCACCGGTTATCCGACACATATTACGGGGTGATTGGGGGGATTCAAACCGCGCGAGGCGTTCTGGCGCCCATCCGGTGACACCAGGTTGAAGTATCCGCACGAAGAGCGGCGAGGCCAGGCACTCATTTGTTTTTCATATCAATGCCAAAGAAAAACAAACTTAACAAATGAACCCAACCGACCGATGCTGGCGGTAATGCGCCCGCGCGGCGCCCCCTTGCCCGGAGAACAACAAAATGAACGACGTGGTGATCGTCGCCGCAACCCGCACCGCCATCGGCAGCTTCCAGGGTGCCTTGGCCAACGTGCCTGCCGTAGAGCTCGGCGCGGCCGTGATCAAGCATCTGCTGGAGCAAACCCGACTGGACCCGGCCCAGGTCGACGAAGTGATCCTTGGCCAGGTACTCACCGCGGGAGCCGGCCAGAACCCTGCCCGCCAAGCGGCGATCAAGGCCGGCCTGCCCTACAGTGTGCCAGCGCTGACCCTGAACAAGGTTTGCGGCTCGGGCCTCAAGGCCCTGCACCTGGCGGCCCAGGCTATTCGCTGCGGCGACGCCGAGGTGGTGATTGCCGGCGGCCAGGAGAACATGAGCTTGTCGCCTTATGTCATGCCGTCGGCCCGCACCGGCCAGCGCATGGGCCATGGCCAACTGGTCGACAGCATGATCACCGACGGCCTGTGGGACGCGTTCAACGACTACCACATGGGCATCACCGCCGAGAACCTGGTGGACAAGTACGGCCTGAGCCGTGAGCAGCAGGATGCCTTTGCCGCCGAGTCCCAACGCAAGGCCGTGGCTGCCATCGAGTCCGGGCGCTTCAAGGACGAGATCACCCCGATCGTGCTGGCGCAGAAAAAAGGCGACCCCAAGGTCTTCGACCGTGACGAGCAACCTCGCCCCGACACGACTGCACAATCCCTGGCCAAACTGCGCCCGGCATTCAAGAAGGATGGCAGCGTGACCGCAGGCAATGCCTCCAGCCTCAACGACGGCGCTGCGGCCGTGCTGCTGATGAGCTCCAGCAAGGCCCAAGCCCTGGGCTTGCCGGTGCTGGCGAGGATTGCCGCCTACGCCAGCGCGGGGGTAGACCCGGCGATCATGGGCATCGGCCCGGTATCCGCCAGCCAGCGTTGCCTGGACAAGGCCGGCTGGCAGCTGGCCGACCTGGACCTGATCGAAGCGAACGAAGCCTTCGCAGCACAAGCCCTGGCCGTGGGCAAGGCGCTGGAATGGGATACCGACAAGGTCAATGTCAATGGTGGAGCCATTGCCCTGGGCCACCCGATCGGGGCTTCCGGATGCCGCGTACTGGTGACGCTGCTGCACGAAATGATCAAACGCGATGCGAAGAAAGGGCTGGCTACCCTGTGCATTGGTGGTGGGCAGGGCGTTGCCCTGGCCATCGAGCGCTGATTCGTGGCTCATCGCCGGCACGCCTGCCGCCTACGTCGCACCTGTAGGAGCCAGCTTGCCGGCGATAAGGTCATCACGCCGTGGCGCGCAGCTCGCGTGCCGCAGCGACCATGTTGACCAACGCCGCTTCGGTTTCCGGCCAGCCACGGGTCTTCAGCCCGCAATCCGGATTCACCCACAAGCGCGCGGCTGGAATACGCTGAGCCGCCTTGCGCAGCAACTTGACCATCTCTTCACGACTGGGCACTCGCGGCGAGTGGATGTCGTATACGCCTGGACCGATCTCGTTGGGGTAGTCGAACTGCTCGAAGGCTTCCAGCAACTCCATGTCCGAACGCGAGGTCTCGATGGTGATCACATCCGCGTCCATGGCGGCGATCGACTCGATCACGTCATTGAACTCGCTGTAGCACATGTGGGTGTGGATCTGGGTTTCGTCACGCACGCCCGACGCACACAGTCGGAAGGCCTCGGTCGCCCATTCCAGGTACGCCGCCCATGCACTGCGGCGCAGAGGCAAGCCCTCGCGGAACGCTGCTTCGTCGATCTGTACGATCCTGATGCCCGCTGCTTCCAGGTCGACCACTTCGTCGCGAATCGCCAGCGCCAGCTGGCGGGCCTGGGTTTCCCGGCTCACATCCTCGCGTGGGAACGACCACATCAGCATGGTCACCGGCCCGGTCAGCATGCCCTTCATCACCTTGCTGGTGAGGCTCTGGGCGTAGCTGATCCAACCCACGGTCATGGGCTTGGGACGGCTCAGGTCACCGTAGATCACCGCAGGCTTCACGCAGCGTGAACCGTAGCTCTGGACCCAGCCGAAACGGGTGAACACATAGCCATCGAGTTGTTCAGCAAAGTATTCGACCATGTCATTGCGCTCGGCTTCACCGTGCACCAGCACATCCAGGCCCAGGCTTTCCTGGATCTCGACAGCGTGACGGATCTCGCTGTGCATGGCTTCGACATAGTCGGCCTCGGTCAGTTTGCCCTGCTTGAACGACTGGCGCGCCAGGCGAATAGCCGAGGTCTGCGGGAACGAGCCAATGGTGGTGGTCGGAAACGCTGGTAGGGCCAGGCCTGCGCGTTGCTTGACAATACGCTGTTCGAAGGCCGATTGGCGCTGGCTGTCGGCGGGCCTGATGGCCGCCAGACGCGCCTGCACCGCGGGCTTGTGGATACGCGGCGAAGCAGCGCGGCTGGCCTGCACCGCTCGGCTACGCTCCAGGGCCACCGCCACTTCGGCCGCTTGCGGCTGATTGAGCGCCTGGGCCAGCACCGCCACCTCTTCGCACTTCTGTACAGCGAAAGCCAACCAGCTTTTGAGCTCGGTATCGAGCTGGTCTTCACGGGCCAGATCCACTGGGCTGTGCAGCAGCGAGCAGGACGGTGCGACCCACAGGCGATCACCCAGGCGGTCATGGGCATTACGCGCCACTTGCAGGGCTTTTTCCAGGTCGCAGCGCCAGACGTTCCGACCGTTGACCAGCCCCAGCGACAACACCTTGTAGGCCGGCAGACGGTCGAGGATGGTCGGGTACTGTTCCGGCGCACGTACCAGGTCGATGTGCAAACCATCGACGGGCAGGTTGGCAGCCAGGCCCAGGTTGTCTTCAAGGCCGCCAAAATAAGTGGCGACCAGCTTCTTCAGCGGTGCACGCTGAAGGATGTTGTAGGCACGCTCGAACGCGTTTTTCCAATCTTGTGGCAGGTCCAGGGCCAGAATCGGCTCATCGATCTGCACCCACTCCACGCCTTGGATAGCCAAACGATTGAGGATCTGGTCGTAGAGCGGCAGCAGGCGATCGAGCAAGTCGAGCTTGTCGAAGTCCGATCCCTTGGTCTTGCCTAGCCACAGGTAGGTCAAGGGGCCGATCACCACCGGCTTGACCCCATGCCCCAGCGCCTTGGCTTCGTCTACTTCCTCGAACAGCTGTTCCCAGCTCAGGCTGAACAGCTGGTCTGCGGTGAACTCCGGGACCAGGTAGTGGTAGTTGGTGTCGAACCACTTGGTCATTTCCTGAGCGTGAGCACCGCCACAGCAGTTGGCACTGACGCCACGTGCCATGGCGAACAGCGTCTGCAGGGTAGGTCTGGCGCCGTCCTGGCCACGGAATCGCTCAGGGATCACGCCAAACGTCAGGGAGTGGGTCAGTACCTGGTCATACCAGGCAAAATCGCCCACTGGCAGCAAGTCGATACCCGCGTCCTTTTGCAACTGCCAGTGACTGGCACGCAGCGCACGGCCGACCTCTCGCAGTCCGGCTTCGTCAAGCTCGCCCTTCCAGAAAGCTTCCTGGGCCTTTTTCAGCTCGCGATCGCGGCCGATACGCGGAAAGCCGAGGTTGTGTGCCAGTGCCATGTTCTTGTCCCTCAGAATGCAGAAAATGAATGAGGGAATTGTCAGGCACGGGTAATCTTGAGACAAACTCATTAAATTTGAGATGAACACAAGATTTACTCATGATTGGGTTCGCGCTTCTTTTTTGCCGACAAAGCGGATTACACCCGCGGCATGAGGATGAATGTCTCTTTCAAAGCAATTCCATACGCTATCAGACATGACCCTCTTCACAACCTGCCGCACAATGCTCCCCTGCCCCAACCAGGTACCCCCATGAGCCTGCTGAAAACGGCGCTTCGCGAGAATACCTTCGTCTGCGTCATGGAGTTCGTCCCCAAGCCCTCCGCGGAACGCTTCGCCGCCATGGAAGCGATCATGGACCGTGCGCATCTGTGTGGCTGGCCGATGACCGTGGCCATCGGCGACCGAGTCGGCAGCCCGCTGGACATGTCACCCCTGGACGCCCTCGCCTCTTTCGGCAAACCGCTGCCTGCCTTGCCGCATTTTTCTGGCAAGGACCGCGAGCGCCATCATCTGCTTGCCCAGTTGCAACGCATGGACGCCGCCGGCCTCGATCAATTGCTGCTGCTCACTGGCGACCGCCTGCCAGGCCATGAACCCGGACAACGTTCGATACGTTACCTGGAATCGGTAGCAGCCTTGCAGATCGCGCGACAAGCCTGCCCCCATTGGCTGCTCGGTGCCGCGCTCAATCCATTCAAGTACCGCGAGGAAGAAGGCGGTGCCCAGTACTTCAAGGCCGAGAAAAAACTGGCAGCAGGCGCCGATTTCTTCACCCTTCAACTGGGCTTCGACGCTGACAAACATCAGGAAGCCATCCGCTGGATGAGCCGCCAGGCCACGCCCAAGCCGATGCTAGCCTGCCTGATGAGCCTCACCCATGGGCGCGCAGCGATGCTCGACCATGTGGCCGGCGTCACCGTCACGCCCTCCATGCGCGACATCCTTGAAGCGGAAGCCGCACAGTCCAAGGCCTTCGCCCAGGCCCGCAGCATCGATCGGCTGGCGCTGCAGATCATTGGCACCCGGTTGATGGGCTACGCCGGCGTGCACCTGTCAGGTATTCACGCGCTCAAGCAACTGCTGGCCCTGGAGGCACGGATCGAGCACTGGCAAGGGCAAATCCACTCGTTGCAGCAATGGGCACCCGCCTGGCAGGCCAGCTGGCAGATGCCGGGGCTGCCTGCGGTAGTGTTCCATCCTCCTCAGGCCGGTTGGCGCCAGGGTGAGTCGCGGGTCGCTGCCTCGGGTAGAGAGAAGCTGCGCTATCACGTGATGCACGGGATGCACCGACTGCTGTTCAGCCGCCGCAATTGGCTGAGCAAGGCCTTTGGCTGGGCGGTGCGACAACCGCTGTGGACAACACGCCTTGGCGCCCGTGTGCTGCACACGCTGGAACGTGGCGTGAAGCGCCCGTTGGTGGGTTGCGACACATGCGGCCACTGCCGCCTCGAAGACACGCTCTATATCTGTCCGGAAACCTGCCCCAAGGGGCTGGCCAACGGGCCCTGCGGCGGCACCGCGCTGAATCGCTGCGAGTTCGGCGACCGCGAATGCATCCACAGCGTCAAGTATCGCACCGCCAAGGCGGTGCGGCAGACCGCGGTGCTCAGCGAGCGGCTGATCCCGTGCATCGAAGTCCAGACACGCCACCGCAGCTCATGGCCACAGTGGTTCGAGGCCCAGGCGCCCACCCGGCTCAACCCTCGGCCAGCGCCTCGAACCCAGCCCGAATCTTGACTTCGGGCAGCTCGTCGGCGATGAACACCATCACGCTTTCACGCACTTCATCCTCGGCCCATTCGGCATCCCAGTCGAAGCCATAGAGCTTGAGCACGCCCTGGAACACCAGCTTGCGGTCCTCCCCGGCAATGTTCAACACGCCCTTGTAGCGCAGCAATTGCTTGCCGTGGTTTTCCAGCAGCTCGTTCATGAAGGCGCTGAGGCGGTCGATGTCCAGCGCCGTTTCGGTACGCAACACCAGGGTGCTGATGCGGTCCGGCGTGGCCGGCTTGAGTACCGGGCGCAAGGATGGCTTGAGGTTCGTGCCCAAGTCCGGATTGAGGTTGAAACCGCGAACATCCAGAAGCTCGGCAAGATCGATACGGCCGTGCTCCACCACACGAATGGCCGCCCGGCCATTGATACGCGCCAGGCGCTCGCGCAGTGCCTCCACGGTTGCCGGTTCGACCAGGTCGGTCTTGCTCAACAACAGGCGGTCGGCAAAACCGACCTGTGCCTGGGCAATGGTCTGGGTCAGGTGCACGTCGGCATGGGCGGCGTCGACCAGGGTGATGATGCCGTCGAGGATGTAGCGATCACGCAGCTCCTCATCGACGAAGAAGGTCTGGGCCACGGGTGCCGGATCGGCCAGGCCGGTGCACTCGATCACCAGGCGATCGAAGGCAATTTCGCCAGCATCCAGGCGTTCGAGCAGCAGGTAGAGCGCGCGGGTCAGGTCACCATGGATGCTGCAGCACACGCAGCCATTGGCTAGGGTCATCACCTGAACCGGCTCGTCACCCAGCAACTGGCTGTCGATGCCGGCCTCGCTGAATTCGTTTTCGATCACGGCGATTTTCAGGCCGTGCTCGGTCTTGAGCATGTGCTTGAGCAGCGTGGTCTTGCCAGCCCCGAGGAAGCCGGTGAGAACAGTAACGGGAATAGGCGTCTGCACGCAGAAAATCTCCTTGGCGGAAAAGACAGCGGCCCCATCTCCAGCGAGCTGGCTACTACTACAACCGAACGCGCCCTGAGGCCTGTTGGGTTCCTGTAGCAGCCAGCTTGCCGGCGATGAGGCCGGGACAAGCTAGCAGAGGTCGATGTTCAACAGCACTTGGGTCCGGACTTGCCACCGTAACGCGCTTCCTGGCGTTCCCGGAAGAACTCCTCGTACGTCATCACCGGCTTGTCCGGGTGCTTGGTCTGCATGTGCTCGACATAGTTGTCGTAGTCGGGCATGCCGACCATCAGGCGGGCTGCCTGCCCCAGGTACTTCCCCAGTCGACCCAGGTCGTTGAACATCTCGGTATTCCTCTTGGGTTACGCGTCAGGCAGCGCCTGGAACGGGGTTTCCTTGTCGGTGCGCTCCTTGCGACCCAGGGCGGCGAAGCCAACCTTGATGGCGAAGAACAGCACGCTGAACACCACCAACAAGAACAGCACGGTCAGGCCGGCGTTGGTGTAGGCATTGAAGATCACATGCTGCATCTGACCGATGTCCTTGGCCGGGGCCAGTACCTGGCCGGCGTCCAGTGCGGTGCTGTATTTCTTGGCCAGGGCCAGGAAACCGACCGCGGGGTTCGGGTCGAACAGCTTGATCAGGCCCGCCGTGGTGGTGCAGATCAGCAGCCACACCGCTGGCAGCAGGGTGACCCAGACATAGCGCTGGCGCTTCATCTTGATCAGTACCACAGTGCCGAGCATCAAGGCGATACCGGCCAGCATCTGGTTGGAGATACCGAACAGCGGCCACAGGGTGTTGATGCCACCCAGCGGATCGATCACGCCCTGGTACAGCAGGTAACCCCACAGCGCCACGCATCCTGCGGTACCGATCAGGTTGGCGGTCCACGACTCGGTGCGCTTGAGGGCGGGCACGAAGCTGCCCAGCAGGTCCTGCAGCATGAAGCGGCCAGCACGGGTACCGGCATCCACCGCGGTCAGGATGAACAGGGCCTCGAACAGAATCGCGAAGTGGTACCAGAAGGCCATGGTGTTCTCACCCGGCAGCACCTGGTGCAGGATCTGCGCGATACCCACCGCCAAGGTCGGCGCACCACCGGCACGGGCCAGGATGGTGTGTTCGCCAATGTCGCGGGCAGTGGCTTCCAACTGCTCTGGGGTAATCATGAAGCCCCAGCTGCTGACCGTTTGCGCCACCGAAGCGACGTCGGCACCGACCACTGCGGCCGGGCTGTTCATGGCGAAGTACACGCCCGGCTCGATCACCGACGCGGCAACCATGGCCATGATGGCGACGAACGATTCCATCAGCATGCCGCCGTAGCCGATGTAACGGGCATTGGTTTCGTTATCCAGCAGCTTGGGCGTGGTCCCCGAGGAGATCAGCGCGTGGAAGCCGGACACCGCACCGCAGGCGATGGTGATGAACAGGAACGGGAACAGGGTGCCCTTCCACACCGGGCCAGTGCCGTCGGTGAACTGGGTCAGCGCCGGCATCTTCAGCTCAGGGGCGATGATCAGGATACCGATGGCCAGGCCAACGATGGTACCGATCTTGAGGAAGGTCGACAGGTAGTCACGCGGCGCCAGCACCAGCCATACCGGCAGCACGGCAGCGACGAAGCCGTAGCCCACCAGCATCCAGGTGATCTGCACGCCGGTAAAGGTGAACGCCGGGCCCCAGACTGGATCCGCGGCGATCTGGCCCCCCAGCCAGATCGACGCCAGCAGCAAGACCACGCCGATGACCGAAATCTCGCCGATGTGGCCCGGACGGATGTAGCGCATGTAGATGCCCATGAACATCGCGATCGGGATCGTCGCCATGACCGTGAACATACCCCATGGGCTCTCGGCCAGGGCCTTGACCACGATCAGCGCCAACACCGCCAGGATGATGATCATGATCAGGAAGCAGCCGAACAGGGCGATGGTCCCTGGGATACGCCCCATTTCCTCGCGCACCATGTCGCCCAGCGAGCGGCCATTGCGGCGGGTAGACAGGAACAGGACCATGAAGTCCTGCACCGCACCGGCCAGCACCACACCGGCAATCAGCCAGAGCGTGCCGGGCAGGTAGCCCATCTGCGCGGCCAGAACCGGACCGACCAAGGGGCCAGCGCCTGCGATGGCAGCGAAGTGGTGACCGAAGAGGATGTGCTTGTTGGTCGGGACATAGTCCAGACCATCGTTGTTGAGTACCGCCGGGGTTGCCCGCCGAGGGTCGAGTTGCATCACCTTGGTGGCGATGAAAAGGCTGTAGTAACGATAGGCGACCAGGTAGATGGCCACTGCCGCGACCACGATCCACAAGGCGTTGATCGCCTCGCCGCGGCGCAGGGCGACCACACCCAGCGCACAGGCGCCTATGACTGCCAGCGCCAACCACGGAATGTGGCGTAGCAGGCTATTATTGTTGTTCATGGTTTGCTTCCAGCTGGTGGATTGGAAAAGACCGCCCATCGAGTCTAGGGCGTGTCATCGCGCATTGCCATACCTGCTTTGGCCTAGAGCCTCTGCGGCCAGATTCGAGTACCTGGTTCATCTACAGCAATAACTATAGTCAGGAAGAACCCACGAGGGCTTTCACATGAGCGCACACGACGAACGCCGCCGCTTTCAGCGCATCCCCTTCGATGCCCCCACCGAACTGCGCCAGGGCAATCGCCGCTGGCCGGTGAAACTGCTCGATCTGTCGCTCAAGGGCTTGCTGGTCGAATGCCCTCAACCCTGGGATGCCGACCTGACCCAGGATTTCGACGCGATCATCGAACTCGACCCACAGAACCGCGTGAAGATGCAGGTGGAACTGCGCCATGAGGAACCTCACCGCCTCGGCTTCACTTGCCTATACATCGACATCGAGTCCATGACGCATTTGCACCGTCTTGTGGAATTGAACGTGGCCGACAGCACCGAAATGATGCGCGAACTGCGCCAACTCATCGAAGAATGAAATCTCTTAGCTAGCTAACGTAGTTCCCACATCACGTTTCTTGTCTACCCAGACAGCTTTCTTCCGGGTTACCGGCGCTTTGTACACACCCCTCTGATACAGCTTTTCACAAGTTGGAACGCATTCTGCATTCACGCAAAACGCCCCTTGCGGGCATCTGTGTTCCTGCTCCAATCAAAAAATTGTATACAATTGTTGTGGCAATGATTTGTAGGAAATGTCTACAGTAGTCGCACAACAATAAACAGAGAGCCTGCTCCATGACTACGTCGTCCCCTAGCACGTCTCCCGCCAAGCGCCCCGAGGACGAAAACCTCGGTCTTGGTGCCAACCTGGCCTATGGTCTGCAACATGTGTTGACCATGTATGGCGGGATCGTCGCGGTCCCCCTGATCCTCGGGCAGGCTGCCGGCCTGAACCCCGCCGAGATCGGCCTGCTGATCGCAGCGTCGCTGTTCGCCGGGGGGCTGGCCACGTTATTGCAAACCCTTGGCCTGCCGTTCTTCGGTTGCCAGTTGCCACTGGTGCAAGGGGTGTCGTTCGCCGGCGTGGCGACCATGGGCGCGATTCTCAGCAGTGAGGGAGGCGGCGGTTTGCCAGGCGTGCTAGGCGCGGTCATGGCGGCGTCGTTCATCGGCTTCCTGATCACCCCGGTGTTCTCGCGCATCACCAAGTTCTTTCCACCACTGGTCACCGGTATCGTCATCACCACCATCGGCCTGACCCTGATGCCCGTGGCCGCACGCTGGGTGATGGGGGGCAACAGCGCCTCACCGGAGTTCGGCAGTGTGGCCAACATTGGCCTGGCGGCGCTGACCTTCGCCATCGTCCTGCTGCTGAGCAAGCTGGGCAGCGCGACCATCTCGCGCCTGTCGATCCTGCTGGCCATGGTGGTCGGTACCCTGATTGCCTGGGCGCTGGGCATGACCGATTTCAGCAAGGTCACCGAAGGCCCGCTGTTCGCCTTCCCAAGCCCGTTCCACTTCGGCATGCCGACCTTCCACATCGCCGCGATCCTGTCGATGTGCATCGTGATCATGGTGACCCTGGTGGAAACCTCGGCCGATATCCTCGCCGTCGGCGAGATCATCGACACCAAGGTCGATTCCAAGCGCCTGGGTAACGGCCTGCGCGCCGATATGGCATCGAGCATCCTGGCACCGATCTTCGGCTCGTTCACCCAGAGCGCCTTCGCCCAGAACGTCGGCCTGGTCGCGGTGACCGGGGTCAAGAGCCGTTATGTGGTGGCCACCGGTGGCGTGATCCTGGTGGTACTCGGGCTGCTGCCGATCATGGGACGCGTGATTGCCGCGGTACCCACGCCTGTACTGGGCGGTGCCGGCATCGTGCTGTTCGGCACCGTGGCGGCCAGCGGGATTCGTACCCTGTCGAAGGTCAATTACAAGAACAACGTGAACCTGATCATCGTCGCCGCTTCGCTGGGCTTTGGCATGATCCCGATCGCGGCACCGACCTTCTACCATCACTTCCCGAACTGGTTCGAGACCATCTTCCACTCGGGCATCAGCTCGGCGGCGATCATGGCGATTCTGCTCAACCTGATCTTCAACCACTTCACTGCGGGTAACTCGGACCAGCAGTCGGTGTTTGCCGCAGCCTATGAGCGCACCATCCAGTACTCGGATATCTCGGCGTTGCGTGATGGCGACTACTTCAAGGACGGCAAGCTATTCGATGCCGAGGGGACTGAAGTGCCCGTGATGGAGCTCGACGAGCATGGCAACGCAGCTCCCAGACGAACGCCGGTTGCCGAGCATTGACCGCTGACTGAGCGGTAAGGTGGGGGCCGATGCGCATCGTCGGCCCCTTTTTCATTGGCCTGCCTTGGCCCCCTCGCCGTAGGTGCTCAACGCAGCGCAGTACCCGCCAAAGGGCCGCAACGGGTTAAACGCTACTCGAAAAGTGCGTCCAGCGCCTGTTCCAGGCGTGTCACTGCAATTATCTGCAATCCTGCCGGCGCCTCCTTCGGCGCATTGCCCTTGGGCACGATGGCGCGCTTGAAGCCATGCTTGGCCGCCTCTTTCAGGCGTTCCTGGCCACTGGGCACCGGGCGAACCTCGCCGGACAGGCCGATTTCACCGAATACCAGCAAGCCATGGGCAAGCGGGCGATTGCGCAAGCTGGACATCACCGCCGCCAACAAGGCCAGGTCGGAGGCTGTCTCCAGCACCTTGACCCCACCCACCACGTTAAGGAACACATCCTGATCGTGCGTAGGGATACCGCCATGACGATGCAACACTGCCAGCAACATCGCCAGGCGGTTCTGGTCCAGGCCCAGGGTGACCCGGCGCGGGTTGGCCAGGTGGCTGTCGTCGACCAATGCCTGCACTTCCACCAGCATCGGCCGGGTGCCTTCCCAGGTAGCCATGACCACACTGCCCGGCACTTCTTCCTGGGCGCGGTTGAGGAAAATCGCCGACGGGTTGGAGACTTCCTTCAGGCCACGGTCGGTCATGCCGAACACGCCCAGTTCGTTGACCGCGCCGAAGCGATTCTTCACCGCCCGCAACAAACGCAGTCGGCCATCGGACTCACCCTCGAAATACAGCACGGTGTCGACCATGTGCTCCAGTACCCGTGGGCCAGCCAGCGAACCTTCCTTGGTGACGTGCCCGACCAGGAAAATCGCGGTTCCACTCTGCTTGGCATAGCGCACCAGCAACGCCGCACTCTCGCGCACCTGAGCCACGCCACCGGGGGCCGACTGCAATTGCTCGGTAAAAATGGTCTGGATCGAGTCGATCACCATCACCCGAGGCTTTTCCACGCGCGCAGTGGCGATGATGGTCTCGATGCACGTCTCGGTCATCACCTTGAGCTGGTCCTGCGGCAAGCCCAAGCGTCGCGAGCGCATGGCCACCTGTTGCTGGGACTCTTCGCCCGTGACGTATAGAGCAGGCATGGACGTGGCAATGTTGCACAGGGTCTGCAGCAGGATGGTCGACTTGCCGATACCCGGATCGCCCCCGATCAGCACCACCGAGCCGTCCACCAGACCGCCACCCAGTACGCGGTCAAGCTCAGCGCTGCTGGTGGTGAAACGCGGGATTTCCTCGACGCTGACTTCGGCCAGGGTCTTGATCTGAGCCTGCTGCCCAGCCCATCCCGTACGGCCACTCGGTGCAGCTGCACCGCCGCTTTCGATCATGGTTTCGACCAGGGTGTTCCAGGCCCCACACTCACCGCATTGGCCGGCCCATTTGGGGAAGGTCGCGCCGCACTCGGTGCAGCCATACAAGCGCTTGGCCTTGGCCATGGACTCGGTCTCCTGGAAAAAACCGCCATGATAGCCGAGCGGGACGTGTCTCGAACGCCTCGGGATGCGACAAAACTATTCGTTGCAGCCGCAGTCGGTAAGCCTGAATGCAACGCATAAAGCGATTTGTTGGCTTACACTGCGTTTACCTAACCATTTGTTACAAGGAGTCCAGCATGGGCATGCTCAGTGAGTTCAAGGCCTTCGCGGTCAAGGGAAATGTCGTCGATATGGCGGTAGGTATCATCATCGGCGCCGCCTTCGGCAAGATCGTCTCGTCCTTCGTGGGCGATGTGATCATGCCGCCACTGGGCCTTATCATCGGTGGTGTCGACTTCAGCGACCTCGCCGTGACCCTGAAGGCCGCAGAGGGCGATGTCCCGGCGGTGGTGCTGGCCTACGGCAAGTTCATCCAGACCGTCATCGACTTCCTGATCGTTGCCTTCGCCATCTTCATGGGCGTGAAGGCGATCAACCGCCTGAAGCGTGAAGAAGCCGTGGCGCCCTCCGCTCCACCAGTGCCGAGCGCCGAGGAAACGCTGCTCACCGAGATTCGCGATCTACTCAAGACGCAGAACCAGAATCGCTTGCCGTGACATGGCTGGGGGCGCCTTGCGCCCCCCATCGCCGACCAGCCGGCCGCTACGGAACCGGCACCGTTTCAGACGCTTACCAGTAGTTTTCCACCGCCACCTGGCCCGGGCGCTTACTCAGGCTCAAGTGCAGATCCCGTGCCTTGAGCACCTTGCGTGTCTCGTCGATCATTTGCGGGTTACCGCACAGCATGATCCGCGAATGTTCAGGCGACAGTTCCAGCCCCGCCGCTTTTTCCAGCTCGCCGTTTTCGATCAGCGTGGTGATACGCGCATTCAACGCGCCTGGGTGCCTTTCGCGGGTGACCACTGGCATGAACTGCAATTTGCCCGCGTACTCCGCCAGGTAGTCACGCAGCTCCAACCCGGCGATCTCATCCACATACGCCAGCTCCCTGGCCTCGCGCACGGAATACACCAGCTTGATGTTGTCGAAGCGCTCCCAGGCCTCGAAGTCCTGCAAGATCGACATGAATGGCGCGATACCTGTGCCGGTTGCCAACAGCCACAGATCACGCCCACCGACGAAGCGGTCCAGGGTCAGATAGCCGAAAGCCTGGCGATCGATCAGCAGTGAATCGCCCTCTTTCAGCCGGCTCAGCTCACTGGTGAATTCGCCGCCGGCTACCACGATGGAGAAGAAGTCGAGAAATTCGTCATGGGGTGCGCTGACCATGGAGTAGGCACGCCATACCACACTGCCATCAGCCTTGGTCACGCCCAGCCGCGCGAACTGACCCGCGCGGAAACGGAAGCCCGGGTCACGGGTGACGCGCAAGCTGAACAGGCTGGGGGTCAGCGGCTGAACATCGAGCAGGGTCTGACGGGTGAACTTCTCGGCGCTGGCGGTCATGACGGGCTTCCATGGTGGGCGTGCCCCCAGTGTCGCGCAAAGCAGCCTGGATAAAAACCGTCGGATTGTAGGGCCAAAGTCGGATTATCACGTCAAATTCACAGAAAAACTTGATCGCTATAACAAAAAAATCCCAACTTAATAGTCGGACTTTTCCTACAATCAATCGCTGTGTGCAAATGAATTGGATTCTTCAAGAGCCTTAAGGGAGTGTGACCCGATGCTTCACTGGAAGCCCGAGCATCTTCATGAGCTTGCCACCGAGCGCGACCCCTCTCGCTTGTTCGACCTGGCGGTGCATCTGGCCCAGGACCTCGGCATGGAATACGTCGGCCTGAAGCTTCGCATCCAGATCGCCACGCAGACGCCCAAGCTTTATCTCTATAGCAACTACCCGAACGAATGGATCACACGCTGTCAGTGCGATGACTTTCACAAGCAAGACGCGGCCGCGCAAATGAGTCACCACTCAACCATGCCGGTGCTCTGGTCGGACGAGCTGTATCGTGAAGCGCCGCAGTTTCGTGAAGCCGCCTGCCTGCACGGCCTGCGTCACGGCTGGACCCAATCGGTGCACGATTTACAGCACAACGAAAGCCAGTTGAGTGTGTCCAGACCGTGCAACCCGATAGGTATTCAAGAGCTCTATGAGAAAGGCGCGAGCGTCCTGTGGCTGTGCCAAACGTTGCACGCGGTGATTGGCGAATACCACCTGAGTGAACTGTGCCCCCCGCAACCGAAGATGAGCGAGCGAGAACTGGAAGTGCTGAAGTGGTCGGCCGCCGGCAAGACCGCCGCCGACGTTGCCTGCATCCTGTCCCTGTCGCAAAGCACGGTGAACTTTCACATCCGCAGCGTCATCACCAAGACCAATGCCGCCAACAAGGCAGGCGCCATTGCCATTGCCGCATTGCGCGGGTGGATCTGACAGCCTTTCCTGCGACCTTCGGCAAAGCCCTGTAGAATCCGCAGCAAAGTCCGAGGCGATCCGCCTTGGGCAGATCCGTACCCGAGCCAGACGCCATGCCCCTGTTGAACACCCCCTACGCCGAACTCGACCTGATCCGCCAGCCGGAGCAGGCCAACGACCCGCTGCAGGCTTTCGATGCCGCCGATGAGTATCTGCTCGAGCACTTGCACGCTCAGGCGAACGACGCAGGCTGCCGGGTACTGGTGCTCAATGACAGTTTCGGCGCCCTGGCCGTCAGTCTGGCCGGCCACTTCCAGGTGGTCAGCAGCGGCGACTCGCACCTGGCCCGCCTGGCCCTGGAAAAGAACCTTGCGCGTAATGGCCAGGCCTATGACAGCGTGCCCTTCGTCCCGGCCAGCGAACACTGGCAAGGCCCCTTCGACCGTGTGCTGGTGCGCGTACCCAAGACCCTGGCCCTGCTCGAAGAGCAGCTGATCCGTCTGCAAGGTCACCTGACGCCCGGGGCCCAGGTGATTGCCGGCGCCATGATCAAGCACCTGCCGCGCGCTGCGGGCGACCTGATGGAAAAGTACATCGGCCCGGTACAGGCGTCACTGGCTCAGAAAAAAGCACGGCTGCTGACGGCCACGGTCGCCGAGCGCACAGTCGCCACCTCGCCCTACCCGACACGCTACCGCCTGGACTCCCCGACGCTCGAACTGGTCAACCATGCCAACGTGTTCTGCCGCGAAGGGCTGGATATCGGCACCCGCGCCTTCCTCCCACATCTGCCGCGTCATCTGGGCCAGGCCCGCGTGGCGGACCTGGGTTGCGGCAATGGCGTGCTGGCGATCGCCAGCGCTCTGGAAAACCCGGACGCCCTTTACACGCTGGTCGATGAATCGTACATGGCCGTGCAATCGGCCCGGGAAAACTGGCAAGCCGCGCTGGGCGACCGCGCGGTGACCGTCATGCCGGGCGACGGGCTGGCAGGACAGGAAAGACAATCGCTGGACGTCGTGCTGTGCAACCCGCCGTTCCACCAACAGCAAGTGGTAGGCGACTTTCTTGCCTGGCGCATGTTCCAGCAGGCCCGTGAGGCATTGGTGGTGGGCGGCGCGCTGTACATCGTCGGTAACCGGCACCTGGGTTACCACAGCAAGCTGTCGCGGCTGTTCCGGGGTGTGGAGCAAGTGGCGGCGACACCGAAGTTCGTGATTCTCAAAGCCCGCAAGTGAGTCGCTAAGGTCCAGGGCTTGATCGCCGGCAAGCCGGCTTGCCGGCGATCAGGCCAAAAGGCTCAGTGGGTGGTCAAACCCGCCGCCCCCATGAACAGGCGCATCACGTAAGCCGCCACGCCCAGTGCCGCGACACTCAACGCCCAGATCAACACCAGCCAACCCAGTCGCTGCCACAGTGGCTTTTTCTCTTCCAGGCCATGTTTACCGGTCATCGTGCGGCCCTCCTAGTGATAGCCGTCGTCAGGGGTCACCTTGCCGCGGAACACGTAGTAGCTCCAGAAGGTATACCCCAGGATGAACGGCAGGATGAACAAGGTGCCCACCAGCATGAAGCCCTGGCTCTGCGGCGGTGCCGCGGCATCCCAGATCGAGATCGACGGCGGGATGATGTTCGGCCACAGGCTGATACCCAATCCGCTGTAGCCGAGGAAAATCAGCACCAGGGTCAACAGGAAAGGGGTGTAGTGGGCATTGCGCGCCACCGCCTTGAGCAACCCGTAGAAGGTCACCAGCACCAGGATCGGCACCGGCATGAACCAGACCAGGTTGGGCATGCTGAACCAGCGGTCGGCGATTTGCGGATAGGCAATCGGCGTCCACAGGCTGACGATACCGATCACCACCAGCAGCACCAGCGCCAAGGGCTTGGCCAGGTCATGCATCTGCTGCTGCAGCGCCCCTTCGGTCTTCATGATCAACCACGTGCAGCCGAGCAGTGTGTAGGCGACGATCAGGCCCAGACCGCTGAACAGGCTGAACGGGGTCAACCAGTCGAGGGTGCCACCGGCAAAATGCCGATCGACGACCTTGAAGCCCTCGATGAAAGCGCCCAACGCAACGCCCTGGAAGAACGTCGCGACCAGCGAACCCCAGATGAAGGCCTTGTCCCAGATGTGGCGCTTGTCGGCCTTGGCCTTGAAGCGAAACTCGAACGCCACACCCCGGAAGATCAGGCCGATCAGCATGAGGATCAGCGGCAGGTACAGCGCTTCGAGCACCACCGAATAGGCCATCGGGAAGGCACCGAACAGTCCTGCCCCGCCCAGGACCAGCCAAGTCTCGTTGCCGTCCCATACGGGCGCAACGGTATTCATCATCACATCGCGGTCACGCTCGCCCTTGACGAAGGGGAAGAGCATGCCGATTCCCAGGTCGAAACCATCCATCACGACATACATCATGACGCCGAAGATGATGATCACCGCCCAGATCAGCGGAAGGTCGATACCCATGGCTCAGTTCCCCTTGCTCAGGCTGACGGTGTTGGCTTCTTTGCCATCATCGGCGGCGGACAACGGCCGCGCCGGTGTGCGTTTCTGGCCAGGCCCCCCGGGCGTGTGCTCGTCGCCCTCACCTGTCTTAGGCCCTTTGCGTACCAGGCGCATCATGTAGCCAAGACCGGTACCGAACAGGGCGAAGTACACCACCACGAACGCCACCAGGGTGAAGCCAAGCTGGGAGTAGCTATGGTTGGAAACCCCTTCGGAGGTGCGCATCAAGCCATACACCACCCACGGCTGACGGCCGATTTCAGTGGTGAACCAACCGGCAAGGATGGCGATCAGCCCGGATGGCCCCATCCACAAGGTGAGGTAAAGGAAGGGGCGGTTGCTGTACAGCGTGCCGCGCTTGCGCAGCCACAGGCTCCACAGGCCGACGAAGATCATCAGCAAGCCCAGGCCCACCATGACCCGGAACGACCAGAACACGATGGTCGAGTTGGGGCGGTCCTCAGGCGGGAACTCTTTCATCGCCGGAACCTGCTTGTCCAGGCTATGGGTCAGGATCAGGCTGCCGAGTGCGGGAATCTCGATCTTGAAGCGGGTGGTCTCGGCTTTCATGTCAGGGATGCCGAACAGAATCAGCGGGGTCGGCTCGCCGGGCACATTCTCCCAATGCCCTTCGATGGCGGCGATCTTCACTGGCTGGTGCTTGAGGGTGTTCAGGCCGTGGAAGTCACCGATCACTGCCTGCACCGGTGCCACGATCAAGGCCATCCACATGGCCATCGACAGCATCTTGCGCACCGCCGGGTTATCCCGGCCGCGCAGCAGGTGCCAGGCCGCCGAGGCGCCAACGAAGAAGGCGGTGGCGACGAAGGCGGCGGTGGCCATGTGCATCAGGCGGTAGGGGAACGATGGGTTGAACACCACCGCCAGCCAGTCCACCGGTACCACCCGGCCATCGATGATTTCGTGGCCCTGGGGTGTTTGCATCCAGCTGTTGGACGCCAGGATCCAGAAGGTCGAGACCAGGGTCCCGAGCGCCACCATGACCGTGGCGAAGAAGTGCAGGCCGCGACCGACACGGTTCCAGCCAAACAGCATGACACCCAGGAAACCGGCTTCGAGGAAGAACGCCGTGAGCACCTCGTAGGTCAGCAATGGCCCGGTAACGGCACCGGCAAAATCGGAGAATCGACTCCAGTTGGTGCCGAACTGATAGGCCATGACCAGGCCGGACACCACACCCATGCCGAAGTTGACGGCGAAGATCTTCGACCAGAAGTGGTAGAGGTCGCGGTAGACATCGTTGTGGGTCTTGAGCCAAAGGCCTTCGAGGACCGCGAGGTAGCTCGCCAGCCCGATGGTGATGGCTGGGAACAAGATGTGAAAGGACACGGTAAAGGCAAACTGGATTCGGGCGAGCTCAAGGGCTTCTAAGCCGAACATGGTGCTTCCTCTTCAGATAATCCGGCGACCGGGCGTGTGGCCCAATCACCCACTGCCCCCACGGTAGTCGAGTGCGGCGCGTTGGAATTGTTCTGTTCGACTGCAGGGAATCCGGCCAAAAGGCCAAAATCGCTGACGGTATCGTTGCAACCGCAACGATTGATCCAAGTCAACAATTTTCTGGAAGCATAGTCCCGATTGGACCGTTGGGCGGTGTGGTGGATTGCCGCGTGACCGGTTGCCCCACCCACTTTACCAGGGTGTGAAAAAGTGCCGATTTGGGCAAACAGTAACCGCTTGTTACAAACAGATGGTAACCTGCCGCCCCCTCTACTGCGCCGAGGCCCACAGGTTTCCGATGTCCGATTCCGCACCGCAGTTGTTGCGTCACCACCGTCCGTTCCTGGCCTTCTGGCTCGCCCGGGTGTTCACCGCCAGCGGCTTCCAGATGCTCACCGTGGCCATCGGCTGGCACCTCTACCAGCTCACCGGAAATGTCCTCGACCTGGGCCTGGTCGGTCTGGTGGAGTTCGCTCCCCGCGTGCTGTTCATGCTGCACACCGGGCATGTCGCCGACCGCTATGACCGGCGCAAGGTCGCCGCGCTCTGCCAAAGCCTCCAGGGGCTGATCGCACTGGCCTTGGCCGTGGGCAGCCTGACCGACAACGTCACCCGCGAGCTGATCTTCGCGCTGGCCTTCCTCCTGGGGGCGACCCGCTCGTTCGAGATGCCGGCCACCCAGGCCCTGCTGCCCAATGTCGTGCCGCCTGGACTGTTCCCGCGGGCGGTGGCGGCCTCGGCCTCGGCGACTCAGGCGGCGACCATCATCGCTCCAGCCGTGGGGGGGTTCCTGTACGCCTTCGGCAGCATCTGGGTATACGGCCCAACCGTGGCCCTGTATGCCACCGCCTGCCTGCTAATGCTCAGCCTCGAATCCCGCCAGCAGGTGACTCAGCGTGGCCGCGCCAGCCTGGAATCGCTGATGGCTGGGATCCGCTTCATCCGCAGCCGCCCCGATATTCTCGGGGCGATATCGCTCGACTTGTTCGCGGTGCTGCTGGGCGGAGCCACCGCGCTGCTGCCAGTGTTCGCCAAGGACATCCTGCTCACCGGCCCCTGGGGCCTTGGTCTGCTGCGCTCGGCGCCTGCAGTGGGAGCGCTGCTCATGTCGCTATGGCTTGCACGCTTCCCGGTGGAGCGCAAAGTGGGCCGGACCATGTTCACCGCTGTCGGCGTGTTCGGCGTGGCGACCATCGCCTTTGGCTTGTCCACCTCTTTCTGGTTCTCGCTGGCGGTACTGGTGGTGCTGGGCGCGGCCGACATGATCAGCATGGTGATCCGTGGTGCCTTCGTACAGCTGGAGACACCGGACGAAATGCGCGGGCGGGTGAGCGCGGTGAACGGGTTGTTCATCGGTGCCTCGAACCAACTCGGAGAGTTCGAATCCGGAGTCACGGCGCACTGGTTCGGCACGGTGCCGGCGGTCGTGCTGGGTGGCGTGGGGACGCTGGTGGTGACTGGGGTGTGGATAAAACTGTTCCCGACGTTGGCCAAGCGGGATCGGCTTCACAACAGCTGAAGCGTGGCCTGCACCGGTGCCTGCACGTCGCCGAGGTACCTTTGGCCGGCGATAGGGCCGAACAGCCCTCCCGACGGCCATACTCCCCGGCCCCCCATGCTGGTATGATGCGCGGCTTTTTTCCGCCCCACATAAACCACCGTTCGCCACGACGTGTGCTTTGCTGATGGGGTCGATACATTCACGGCGCCGGGGGCGCCTTGGGGAGCGGGCATGCTGGAAAGGCTGTTTCAACTAAGAGCACACAACACCAATGTGCGCACCGAGATTCTCGCGGGCGTCACCACCTTCCTGGCCATGGCCTACATCCTGTTCGTCAACCCGAGTATCCTCGGCGAGACCGGCATGGACAAAGGGGCGATCTTCGTCGCCACCTGCCTGGCCGCGGCCATCGGCTCGACGACCATGGGCCTGGTCGCCAACTACCCGATCGCCCTGGCACCGGGCATGGGCCTGAACGCGTTCTTCACCTACACCGTGGTCCTGCATATGGGGCACACCTGGCAGGTGGCGCTGGGTGCAGTGTTCATCTCGGCGGTGTGCTTCTTCCTGCTGTCGATCTTCCGCATCCGCGAATGGATCGTGAACAGCATCCCGCTGCCGCTGCGCTCGGCGATCGCCGCCGGCATCGGCCTGTTCCTGGCGCTGATCGCCTTGCACAATGCCGGCATCGTCGTCGATAACCCTGCCACCCTGGTGGGTTTGGGGGACCTAAAGCAACCCGCTCCGATTCTCGCCACTCTGGGCTTCTTCCTGATCGTTGGCCTTGAGTCGCTCAAGGTCCGCGGTGCGGTCCTGATCGGTATCCTGGCGGTCACGCTTGCCTCGATCCTGATGGGTGTGACCCCGTTCGGTGGTGTGGTCTCGATGCCGCCATCGCTGGCACCGACCTTCCTGCAGCTGGACATCAAAGGCGCCCTGGACATTGGCCTGGTCAGCGTGATCTTCGCCTTCCTGTTCGTCGACCTGTTCGACAACTCCGGTACCCTGATCGGTGTGGCCAAGCGCGCCGGCCTGATGGGCAAGGACGGCCACATGCCGAAGATGGGCCGCGCCCTGATCGCCGACAGCACCGCGGCCATGGCCGGCTCGCTGTTGGGCACCTCGACCACCACCAGCTACATCGAATCGGCTGCGGGCGTGAGTGCCGGTGGCCGCACAGGCCTGACCGCCATCGTGGTTGCCGTGCTGTTCCTGCTGGCGCTGTTCTTCGCCCCGCTGGCCGGTAGCGTACCGGCCTTCGCCACTGCCCCGGCGCTGCTGTTCGTCGCGGTGCTGATGGCCTCGGGCCTGGCGGAAATAAACTGGGACGATGTCACCGAAGCGGCCCCCGTGGTGGTCACTGCCCTGGCCATGCCGCTGACCTACTCGATCGCCAACGGCATTGCCTTCGGCTTCATCGCCTGGACCGCCGTCAAGCTGATCTCCGGCCGCCACCGCGACCTGAACCCGGCACTGGTGATCCTCTCCATCCTGTTCGTCATCAAGTTGGGCTGGTTCAACGCATGAGTGCTGTCTTCGACCCCTCCTCCTACGCCACGCAGCTGGACGCCAAGGTAGCCCGGCTGCGAGAGCTGCTGGCGCCCTTCGGCGCGCCGGAGCCGGTTGTTTTCGAGTCGCCCCGCGAACACTACCGCCTGCGGGCCGAGTTCCGCCTGTGGCGCGAGGACGGCCAGCGTCACTATGCGATGTTCGCCCCCGGGGAGAAACACAAGGCGATCCTGATCGACGATTTCCCCATCGCCAGCGAGCGCATCAACGCGCTGATGCCGCGCCTGAAAGCGGCCTGGCAGGCCAGCGAGGCACTGGGAAACCGCCTGTTCCAGGTGGAGTTCCTCACCACCCTGGCCGGCGATGCGATGGTCACGATGTGCTACCACCGCCCGCTGGACGAGGCGTGGGAAGTGGCTGCGCGCCAACTGGCCAGCGACCTTGGGGTGAGCGTCATCGGTCGTTCCAAGGGCAAGCGGCTGGTGGTCGGGCGTGACTATGCAGTGGAAAAGCTCGACGTGGCGGGCCGCGTGTTCAGCTACCGCCAGCCGGAAGGTGCGTTCACCCAGCCCAATGGCGCGGTGAACCAGAAGATGCTGAACTGGGCCTACGACGCCATTGGCGAGCGCGACGACGACCTGCTGGAGCTGTATTGCGGCAACGGCAACTTCACCCTGCCGCTGGCCACCCGCGTGCATAAGGTGCTGGCCACCGAGATCAGCAAGACCTCGGTCAATGCCGCACTGAGCAACCTCGACGAGAACGCGGTGGATAACGTGCGCTTGGTGCGCCTGTCGGCCGAGGAACTGACCCAGGCCTTGAACGACGTTCGCCCGTTCCGCCGCCTGGAAGGCATCGACCTCAAGCGCTATGAGTTCGGCACGGTGTTCGTCGACCCGCCACGGGCCGGCATGGACCCGGACACCTGCGAGCTGACCCGGCGTTTCGAGCGGATCCTGTACATCTCGTGCAATCCGGAAACATTGGCGGCCAACATTGCCCAGTTGCAGGACACGCACCAGATCGAGCGCTGTGCGTTGTTCGACCAGTTCCCCTATACCCACCACATGGAGAGTGGGGTGTTGCTGGTCCGGCGCTGACGGCTCAACGACGAAGCCGCTGCCACGAATATCGCGCTATCGCAATATCCGTGGCAGCGGCCTTGGGTCGCGAAGGGGCTGCAAGGCAGCCCCAGGCTTGAATCAGAAGTCGAAGAAGACTGTCTCCCCTTCCCCCTGAATACGGATATCGAAACGGTACGCCGTCTTCCCATCCACCTCGCAACGCTTGGCAATCAGCGTCTCGCGGCGCTGCGGCTGCTCGATCAGGTTGAGCACCGGGCACTTGGCGTTGGCATCTGCCTCGTCATCGAAATACACCCGCGTGTGCAGATGAATGTTGATGCCTCGGGCAAACAGGCTGATGTTGATGTGCGGCGCCATGGGCACGCCCGCAGCGTTCTTCACGACACCCGGCTTGACCGTCTGCAAGGTCCACTCACCCGCATCGAAGGTGGTGGCGGTGCGACCGAAGCTGTTGAAGGCATTTTCCAGGTTGAAGGCATCCTGGTACTGGCCGTTGGCATCCGCCTGCCACACTTCCAGGAACGAATCCCGCACCAGGTGGCCGTTGCCGTCATATACATGGCCGATCAACAGGATGTGTTCGCCTGGGGCGTCTGGCTTGGCCAGGCAGTTCCAGATTTCCTGAGCACGGGTCGGGTTGCCGGCCGCTTCCAGGGCCAGGCCGATGTGCACGTATGGGCCGGCGGTTTGCGAAGGGGTTTCCGGCAGCAGTTCGATGGGCATGTCGGGGTCCTCAGCAGTTCTCGAAGTGGGTCTTGCGCTGGCCACGCAGCACGATGTCGAAGCGGTACGCCAGGCAGTCCATGGGGTTGGCGTTGCTCATGTCGAGCTTGGCGATCAACTGCTGCACGGCTTCGGGGTTGGCGATCGACTTGACGATCGGGCACATCGGAATCAACGGATCACCTTCGAAGTACAGCTGGGTGATCAGTTTGGTGGCAATCGACGGGCCGCTGATGGAGAAGTGGATGTGCGCCGGACGCCAGTCGTTCGGGCCGTTGCGCCATGGGTACGGACCGGGCTTGATGGTGCGGAAGCTGTAGTAGCCGTCACGGTCGGTCAGGCAGCGGCCGACACCACCGAAGTTCGGGTCCAGCGGCGCCAGGTAACGGTCGTTCTTGTGCCGGTAGCGACCACCGGCGTTGGCTTGCCACATCTCGACCAGGGTGTTCGGCACAGGCTTGCCGTACTGGTCGACGACGCGGCCGGACACGATGATGCGCTCGCCGATCGGCAGGCCACCATTGTTGAAGTTCAGCAGCAGGTCATGGTCGTGCGGGCCAAAGCCCAGGTGGGAAAAGTCCGGACCGGTGGTTTCGCTGATCGACTGCGGAATACTGACCAGAGCCTGGCGCGGAGAGCGGGCAACGGACGTCTTGTAGTCGGGCGTGAGGGCCTTGGGGTGCCAGTTGCGATCACGGATCACGAAGCGGCTGTTGTCCTGAGCGGGCATGCCGATTTCCTCTCTTGGAATTATCAGAACGCCTGTGGATGACAGGCGGACTTGCAGTTTCAGATAAGTCGCGCGGGATGAATATTGAAAACACGCGCCAATTACATAACCAAATGGTTATGCATCTCTACCCAGGGCTAACAGGTTGCGCTGCACTGAACTAACCTATGTCTTCATGTTTCACGCTCTGGAGCGCACTTCATGGAATGGCGAAAAGGCCGACGCAGCGACAATGTGGTCGATGCCCGAGGCGAAGGTGGTGGCGGCGGCATGCGCTTTGGCGGCGGCAAGGGGCTGGGGCTGGGTGCAATCCTACTGATCGTCGGCATTGGCTGGCTCACCGGACAGGACCCTCTGCAGATCCTTGGCCAGCTCGCCGGGCAGATGGAACAGCAGCAACAAGTCCCCAGTGGGGCTGGCGGCAAGGCGCCGCCGGCCAACGACGAGCAGGCCGAGTTCGTCGCCTCGATCCTCGGCGACACCGAAGATACCTGGAAGGCTCTGTTCTCCCAGGCCGGCAAGCAATACCGCGACCCCAAGCTCGTGCTGTTCAGCGGCCAGGTCAACTCGGCCTGCGGCTTTGCCTCGGCGGCGGTGGGCCCGTTCTACTGCCCGGCGGACCAACGGGTGTACCTGGACATGACCTTCTTCCGTGAAATGGAAACCCGTTTCGCTGCCGCAGGCGACTTCGCCCAAGCCTATGTCATCGCCCATGAGATCGGTCACCACGTGCAGACCCTGCTCGGCGTGTCGGCCAAGGTCGATGCCGCGCGGCGCAACGGCCAGCGCATGGAGGGCGACAATGGCCTGCTGGTACGCCAGGAACTGCAGGCCGACTGCCTGGCCGGCGTCTGGGCTTATCAGGCGCAGCAGCGGCTCAACTGGCTTGAGCCGGGTGATGTCGAAGAAGCGCTCAATGCCGCCAATGCCATCGGTGACGACCGCCTGCAACAGCAGGGCCAAGGGCGCGTGGTGCCCGATTCGTTCACCCATGGCACTTCGCAACAACGGGTGCGTTGGTTCAAGACCGGTTTCGCCCAGGGGGATGTGAACAGCTGCGATACCTTCAGTGCGCGGAATCTTTGAGATTCACGGGTAAGTCCACCCACGGCCTTATGAAAACGCAAACGTTTTCATAAGGTTACAAATCAGCTGAAAAAGCGTTTCAGCTTCCGTTTTTCTTGCCGATAACTGCTGCACGAATCAGCAGGCACCCAGAAGAACAACGCCTAGCGATCGAAGATCAAGCGAGCGAAATCATTTTTCTGGAGAGCGTGCATGAACACCTGGTTCGCCAACATCAGCGTAAACCTCAAGCTGGGCCTGGGCTTTGGCCTGGTCCTTGTCCTGACCGGCCTGCTGGCCCTGACTGGCTGGACCAGTCTGGGCAGCCTGATCGACCGTAGCAATTGGATGGGCGACATCGGTCAGCTCAACAAAGACCTGACCGACCTTCGAGTCGCGCGCCTGCAATACATGATCGCCAACGGCGATGACGCAGCGGCAGCCAATACCCAGGCCAAGCTCGATGCCTTCAGCAAGCAGCAGCAATACCTGGCCAATACCTTCAAGAGCCCAGAGAACGTCAAGCTGCTCAATGAACTGGGCCAGACCATCAGCGAGTACAAGGTGTCGCTGAACAAGATGCGCGCCGGTTACAAGAACTCCCTGGCGGCCCGCGAAGCCATGAACAGCTCGGCCATCAAGGCTGACCAAGCCATGGACACCCTCAGCGAGGAGGTCATGGCCCGCCCAGAGACCGACAGCGTGCGTCTGGCCCAGTACCAACTGATCAGCAAGACCCGCCAGCAATTGCTGCAGGTGCGCATCGATGTACGCGGCTACATTGCCGACAACACTGCTGCCAACGAACAGGCCGCATTGCGCCAGCTCGACGCGGCGCTGGCTGAAGTCGAAACCCTCAAGCGCCAACTGCCTGGCGACGCCAACCGCCTGCAGCAGTTCGAGCAGTCGGTGCAGGCCTACCGGGATGCCGTGCGTCAGTTCCGCGATGCCGTCGCCGGTATCACCACTGCACGCGCGGAAATGACCGTACAGGGCGCGGACATCGTCAAGCGCAGCGATGCGCTGTACAAGATCCAACTTGAGCGTCGTGACGCGGAAAGCACCCAGGCCCGCAGCCTGCAGACCATCGCCACCCTGCTGGCACTGCTGGTAGGTGTGCTGGCGGCGGTCATCATCACCCGCCAGATCACCCGCCCGCTGCGCGAAACCTTGCACGCGGTGGAACGGATCGCTGGCGGCGACCTCACCCACGATCTGCGGGTGACCCGCCGCGACGAAATCGGTGTGCTGCAGCAGGGCATCGCCCGCATGGGCACCACCCTGCGCGAACTGATCTCCGGCATTCGCGACGGGGTTACCCAAATCGCCAGCGCCGCCGAGGAGCTTTCGGCCGTCACCGAGCAGACCAGCGCCGGCGCCAACAGCCAGAAAGTCGAAACCGACCAGGTCGCCACGGCCATGCATGAAATGGCCGCCACGGTTCAGGAAGTGGCGCGCAATGCCGAACACGCTTCCCATGCCGCCACCGGTGCCGACGGCGAAGCCCGGGACGGTGATCGCGTGGTCGGTGAAGCGATCAGCCAGATCGAGCGCCTGGCCGAGGAAGTACACCGTTCTACCGAGGCCATGAACCTGCTGCAGCAGGAGAGCCAGAAGATAGGCAGCGTCATGGACGTGATCAAGTCGGTCGCCGAGCAGACCAACCTGCTGGCCCTGAACGCCGCCATCGAAGCGGCCCGTGCTGGCGAGGCCGGCCGTGGTTTCGCGGTGGTCGCCGACGAGGTGCGCGGTTTGGCCCAGCGTACGCAGAAATCCACCGAAGAGATCGAAGAGCTGGTGGCCAGCCTGCAAAGTGGCACCCAGCAGGTGGCCAACGCCATGCAAGGTAGCCGCACCCTGACCGACAGCAGCGTCGAGCTGGCGCGCAAGGCCGGTGCATCGCTGGAAAGCATCACCAGTACGGTGTCGAACATCCAGTCGATGAACCAGCAGATCGCGGCAGCGGCCGAGCAGCAGAGCGCCGTGGCCGAGGAAATCAGCCGTAGCATCCTCAATGTCCGGGATGTGTCGGAGCAGACCGCGGCGGCCAGTGACGAGACGGCGGCCTCCAGCGTGGAGCTGGCTCGCCTGGGTGGGCACCTGCAGATGCTGGTCAGTCAGTTCCGCGTTTGACCGAGAGATGGCCTTGGCGGGTAGAACCGCTCCCACGGAATCGGCGCAAGGCGCCGTACCGGTGGGGGCGGGTTCACCCGCGAATGCGTCAGCACGGTCAGTCCAGTATCACTTGACGATCATCCCTACCCCACGTCCACGCGGGTCAGACGCCGTCTCAAGCTTTTCTCCCGTCACCCGGATCGCCTGGATATCACCCATCTCCCAGCCCTGGTCCTCCAGCACATAACCCATCTTCCTCAGCTCATCCGCCACTGGCCCGGTGAGCGGTGCATAACTGTCATAGTAGAGGGTGTCCTTGGGCAACAACTGATGGTGCACGCGCTGGGCCGCGACTGCCTTCTCAAGCGGCATGCCATAGTCGTACAAGTTGTTCATCACCTGGAAGATCGAGGTGAAGATCCGCGAGCCGCCTGGCGTACCGATCACCAGCACCACCTTGCCATCGCGCGTCATCAGGCTCGGGCTCATGGACGAGAGCATGCGTTTGCCAGGTTCGATGGCATTGGCCGCGCCTCCCACCACACCGAAGGCATTGGCTGCGCCAGGCTTGGCACTGAAGTCGTCCATCTCATCGTTGAGCAGGAAGCCCGCCCCCTTGACCACTACGCCGCTGCCGTAGTCGAGGTTCAGGGTGTAGGTGTTACTGACGGCGTTGCCCTGCTTGTCGACGATGGAGAAGTGCGTGGTCTGGTGCGACTCCAGCCCCGGCTTGACGCCATCGGTATCGGAGATGGCATTCGGGTTGACCTGGGCTGCGCGCTTGGCCAGGTAGTCCTTGGCAATCAGCTTGTCCACCGGCACCTGGGTGAAGGCCGGGTCGCCCAGGTAGTCGGCACGGTCGGCGAACACCCGCTTTTCGATTTCGGCCAACAAGTGGATGTAGCGCGCCGAGTTGTGCTCCACGCCCTTGAAGTCAGCTTCGCGGTTGGCCTTGATGCCCAGCAATTGCGCCAGGGCAACGCCTCCCGAGCTGGGCGGCGGAGCGGTGTAGACCACATTGCCACGCCAGTCGATTGCCATCGGTTGGCGCCAGATGGCCTTGTAGTCCTTGAGGTCTTCCTTGGTGATCAGGCCTTTGTCGGCTTGCATCTGTGCCACCAGCAAATCGGCGGTCTTGCCCTGGTAAAACTCGCTGGCACCTTTGTCGGCGATGCGCTCGAGGGTTTGCGCCATTTCCGGCTGCTTGAACAGCTCGCCGACCTTCATGCTGGAAAAGTAGTCGTTGAAGTTGGTGCCCGCCTTGAACAGGCCCTGGGCGTCGTCACGGTACTGGTACTGTTTCTGCGCGACCTTGAAGCCATTCTTGGCATAGCCGATGGCGGGGGTCAGCAGTTCGCTCCAGGGCAACTTGCCGAACTTCTGGTGCGCTTCCCACAAGCCCATGACAGTGCCAGGCACGCCTGCTGCGCGGGCGCCGACCAGGCTGAGGTTCTCGATCACCTCGCCTTTTTCGTCCAGGTACATGTTGCGCGTTGCAGCTTTGGGCGCCACTTCGCGGTAGTCGAGGAAATAGGGCTTGCCGTCGACGAACAGGGTCATGAAACCACCACCGCCGATGTTGCCTGCCTCAGGGTAGGTCACCGCCAGGGTGAAGGCAGTGGCCACTGCGGCGTCCACTGCGTTGCCGCCTTTCTTCAGGATATCGGCGGCCACCTGCGCACCATATTGATCAGGTGCAGCCACCGCTGCGCCCTCAAGGGTTACGGCGTAAGCCGAAGAACAGCTCAGAATCGCGGCTCCGAGAGCCATGGACGTGAACAGGACGTTACGCATAACACTTCCTTGGTGTTGTTTTTGTTGATCGGTCAGTAATACCGGAACTTACCGACCGTGCAAACAACCTTAGGCTCTGTGTGAAAAGTCTTGAGACGAAGGTCAGGCTGTTTTCAACGCAGCATCACCGAGTATCAACGCTTTTCGTACAGAGCCTAGGAGCTTTCGCCGCCCTTGGACAGCAATTGTCGCCCCCAGGCAACTCAGCAGGCGTACATCGCCAATTTGTTCTGGATGAAATCCAGGAAGCACTGGATACGCAGGGCCAATTGCGTGTTGCGGTAGTACACCGCGTTGATCGGCTGCCGGTAGCCATTGTTGGCATCGCCCAGCACGACCTGAAGACGACCGGTACGAATGTCCTCGTGGGTCATGAAGTGCGAGAGGCTGACGATGCCCTCTCCCGCCAAGGCCAACTGGCGCAGGGTTTCGCCGCTCGAAGCGATGAGTGCCGGACGAATCGTCCAGCGATCGCCGTGCGCATGGCGCAGCGGCCATTGATTGAGCACCTCGGGTTGGCTGAAGCCGAGCAAGCAGTGGTCGTCGAGGTCTTCCACTCGCTGCGGCGCGCCGTGCCGCTCCAGGTAGGCCGGGCTGGCCAGCACCTGCACGGGGCTGCACCCCAGCGAACGCGCATGCAGGCTCGAATCGGCCAGTTCACCGATGCGAATGGCCACGTCGGTGCTTTGCTCCAGAAGGTCGATGATCAGGTCGTCGGTGTTCAGCTCCAGCTCGATGCCGGGGTACAGGCGCCGGAACTCGCCAATCCACGGCAGGATGGCATGGAGCATGAACGGGGCAGCGGCGTTGATACGCAGGCGGCCGGAGGGGGTCTGGCGGTTCATCGACAGACGCTCTTCCATTTCATCCATCTGTTCGAGGACGAGCCGCGAGCGCTCAAGGAAGAAGCGGCCTTCTTCGGTCAGGTCCATGCGTCGGGTGGTACGGTTGACCAGCGTGGTATCGAGTTTGGCCTCCAGACGCGACAGGGTGCGGCTGACAGCAGACGGCGTCTGGCCCAGTTGCTCGGCAGCGGCGGAAATGGAGCCGCTGTCGATAACGGCGACGAAAACCTGGAGTTCTTCGGATCGGGTTTTCACGTGGCAGGCCTGTATCGAAAAGTGCTGTGATTGATAGCCGGTCACCGGGCACCGCGCAAGTCAAGCGAAGTGCCTGCTAGCACCGGCTCGCCGACGATGAAGCCGGCACCGGCACCGCGAAACCGCTAACCTTGCTTGCCGAACACCTCACCCAAGTGCGCTTCATACGCCGCCACTGCCGCCGGTACGTCAGGCCGCTTCATCACATCCACTGCCAGGTACGTCGGCAAACCGGTCATGCCGAGGAACTGGTTGGCCTTGTGGAACGGGAAGTACACCGCATCCACACCTTTACCTTCGAAGAAGTCGGTCGGGTCGTCGAAGGCTTGCTCAGGAGCATTCCAGGTCGCCGAAATCATGTACTGCTTGCCCTGCACGAGTCCGCCGCTGCCGTACTTCTGCGAGGCATCCGACCGGGTGCGACCATCGTTGGCGTAGAGGCTGCCATGGCCTGCGGTAAAGACTTCGTCGATGTACTTCTTCACGGTCCACGGCGCGCCCATCCACCAACCTGGCATCTGGTAGATGACCACATCGGCCCACAGGTACTTCTGCACTTCTTCAGCGACGTCGTAGCCGCCATCGATGAACGTTTCCCGCACATCGAAACCGGCGCGGTCCAGGTAGGCAACCGCCGCATCGTGCAGGGTCTGGTTCAGACGACCGTCGGAATGGGCGAACTGCTTGCCGCCGTTGAGCAACAGGATCTTTTTCATGGGTAACCTCGAACGTGGGTGTCGATCCGAGGCGCTGCGCCTGCCGATCGAGCCGAATGGGATGGCGGCAGGTTACGGAGCGGGCAAGCTGAGAAAAAGCGGCCTTGGGGCAAAATACTTTTGCCTTGAAATCATCAATGGTTCGGCCATTGTTGCCTTAGAATCGTTTCAGTCATTCAACCTTAGAGGCACCCCCCATGAGCGAGCAGCACGCCTTCATCCTCAAGGCCAAAACCCGTCCTGAAAAGTCCGAAGCCTTTGAAACCCTGTTCCGGGCGTACGTAGAACCGAGCCGCCAGGAACCGGGCTGCGTCGAATATCACATGCTGCGCGACAAGCAAGACCCGACCCTGTTCGTGTTCTACGAAGTCTGGGCCAGCAAGGCCGCCCTGGATGAGCACTCGGCCTTGCCGCACATGCGCGAATTCTTTGAAAAGCGCATGGACTACCTGGAGCGCGATTTCGATATCCAGCTCATCGAGATGCTCAGCCCTTCATCCGCTAGCCGTTGACCAGCAGGTGGCCGCCCAACGCGGCCAGGCCCACGAAGAAGCAACGCTTGAACCCTACCGCGCTGATGCGTTGGCGCAACCACTGGCCGGCCAGCATGCCCAGCAATGCTGGCGCCAGCATCAGCAGCGATGCGCCCAAGGCTTGACCGCCAAGGGCATCCTGCCTGGCCAGGCCAATGGCCAGGGCCAGCGTAGACACCGTGAACGATAGGCCCAGGGCCTGGATCATTTCGTCACGGTTCAGCCCAAGGCCCTGCAGAAAAGGTACCGCCGGCATCACGAACACGCCGGTTGCCGCCGTCACCACACCGGTCACCAGTCCGCACAGGGGGCCTAACCATCTTTCCTGCGCTGGCGTTAGCTGAAAACCACGGCCGACCAGGCCGTACAGCGCGTAGGCGAGCAACGCTGCGCCCAGCGCATGAACGGCCCAAGGTCCGCTGTCGATACCCAACCAGGCGCTGCCAAGCAGGGTGCCAACGACGATCATCAGCAACAGGGGGCCCAGACGGCGCAACAACGCCAGCAGGTGCCCGCCAGCACCCAATTGCCACAGGTTGGTCAACGTCGACGGAACGATCAACAACGCCGCAGCCTGTGCCGGCGTCATAGCCAGACCCAACAGCCCCATGGCGATGGTCGGCAGGCCCAGGCCGATGACACCCTTGACCGTACCGGCCAGCAGGAAGGTCATCACCACCAGCAACGACAGCGCCGGTCCTATGTCTTGATAGAAAGCGATCAGTGTGTTCATGCGCCCATGATGGGCAGTATCCGCTGGTTTGAACATCTGCCATATACTCAGCCTGACTCTTGCCAGGACAGAGGCACATGCACTTCGACTTGATCGACCTGAACCTGTTCCAGCATGTGCTGGAGTGCGGCAGTATCACGGCAGGTGCCCAGCGCAGCCACCTGTCCCTGCCCGCGGCCAGTGCGCGTATCCGTGCGATGGAGGGCTCGCTCGGGATTGCGCTGCTGGCCCGTAATCGCCGGGGCGTGCAGCCGACGCCTGCTGGCCAGGCGCTGTTGCAGCATGCCCGGATGATCGGGCAGCAGGTCGAGCGGTTGCAGTTCGACCTGGCGCAATATGCCCAGGGGCAGCAAGGCCAGGTACGCCTGCTGTGCAACACGGCGGCACTGACCGAATACCTGCCGGAGCTGCTGGCCGGTTACCTGGCCGAGCAACCGGGCGTCAGCATCGATGTACAAGAGCTGCCGAGCCTGCGCATCGTCCAGTCGATCACCCAGGGCATGGCCGACCTTGGCATCATCTCCACCGCCGTGCCCAGTGATCATTTGCAGACTCTCCCGTTTCGCGAAGATCCATTGGTGCTGGTGATGTCCCCTGACCACCCGCTGGCAAGCCTTGAAGATGTCAGTTTCAACGCCAGCCTCGCCCATGGCCATGTGGGCCTGGATGCGAGCAGTGCATTGGCGCTGCACCTTGAAGAACAAGCGCTGCGACAGGGGCGACGCATGCAGGTGCGGGTACGGGCGGAGGGTTTCGATGGGTTGATCCGTATGGTGGCCGGGGGCGCCGGTATCGGCATCGTGCCGCTGGCCTCGGTACGCCGTTGGGAAGCGACACTCGCGTTGCATTGGCGAAGACTGCAGGAGGATTGGGCCAAGCGGCAACTGCTGCTCTGTGCGCGGGACTTCGCCGCGCTGCCAGGTTATACGGCTGGCTTGGTCAGCAGCTTGCTACACGCCAAAGGTGACAAGCGGCCCCTCACGCAGCCGATGTAGGACTCGTCTGCTTCATACGTCAGAAAGATCACATAGTGCGCCGTTTCACAACGAACCCACCCGCGATCCTCCAACCATTGACTACCATTGCTCTGGCAAGAGGCTACCTGAGGCAGCTCATCGAGCCGTAGCCCTCAGGCTCGAGGCCACTTGCTCCAGTCGTCCTGCAATACCGAACTGCAATGGGAGCCTGATGTGCTATCGATCTACCAATTGAAACCACACTTCCAGGCCCTGTTGCGCCCTGCGGTAGACCGTCTCCACGGCCGTGGCGTCACGGCCAACCAGGTCACGGTCGCAGCGGCACTGGTGTCGGTATTGCTGGGTTTGCTGTTGGCGTGGTTGAGCCCTGTCACATGGCTGTTCATCCTGATCCCCATATGGATGTTGCTGCGCATGGCGCTCAATGCGGTCGATGGCATGCTGGCCCGTGAATTCGGCCAGCAATCGAAACTGGGGGCTTACCTGAACGAGCTGTGCGACGTGATCGCGGACACCGCGCTCTACCTGCCATTCGCATGCTTGCCTGGGGTGACGCCACTGCTGGTGGTACTGGTGGTGATCAGTGCGCTGATCAGCGAATACGCCGGGGTCATGGGGCCGCTGGTGGGTGCTTCGCGGCGCTATGACGGCCCCATGGGCAAAAGCGACCGGGCCTTCGCCTTCGGCCTGCTGGGCGCGGGCGTGGCGTTCCACCTCCTGAGCCCGGCGTGGATCGACGGCCTGCTGCTGGTCATCCTCGCCCTCTCGCTCTATACCCTCTACAACCGGGTTCGCCAGGGTCTGGTAGAAACCCGCTGAGCCTAGTGTCGCCGGACAAGGACCTTCGCCATGCGCCAAGCGCAATCGCTGTATTTCCCTACCCATGATGGTGTCGAACTGCATTACCGTCATTGGCCCGCCACCCGAAACGAACATCAGCCACGACGGGCGGTGGTGATGTTCCACCGAGGCCATGAGCACGGCGGGCGCATGGCTCATCTGGCCGACGAGCTGGACATGCCTGGCTACGACTTCTTCGCCTGGGATGCGCGTGGCCATGGCCAGTCGCCCGGTGCTCGCGGCGATAGCCCAGGGTTTGCCACCAGCGTGCGTGATGTGCAGACCTTCATCGAGCACATCCAGGCGCGCCACGGTATTGCCGAGCCAGACATCGTGGTGCTTGCCCAGAGCGTCGGCGCGGTTCTGATCGCCACCTGGGCCCATGACTACGCCCCCAAGGTGCGCTGCCTGGTGCTTGCCTCGCCGGCCTTCAAGGTGAAGCTGTACGTGCCCTTCGCCCGCCCAGGCCTGAAGTTGCTCAAGGCCCTGCGCGGCAACTTCTTCGTCAACAGCTATGTCAAGCCGCGCCTGCTGACCCACGACCCGGAGCGGGTCATGTCGTATATCGCCGACCCGCTGATCAGCCGGCCCATTTCGGTAACCATGCTGCTGGGCTTGTACGAGGCAGCCGACCGCGTGGTCGCCGATGCCCAGGCGATCCAGGTGCCGACCCAACTGCTGGTGTCGGGGGCCGACCTGGTGGTCGAGCGCGCACCGCAGGAGCGCTTCTTCGAGCGCCTTGGGTGCCTGCGCAAGGAAATGCATGTGCTTCCCGGCTTCTTCCACGACACCCTGGGCGAACGCGACCGCGGCCATGTACTCAGGCGCATCGAGCGCTTCGTCGAGCACAGCTTCGACAACCCCGTGGCAGCGCCCAGCTTGCTCGATGCGGACAAGACCGGCGCCAGCTGCGCCGAAGCCGAAAGCCTCGCCGCGCCGCTACCCCGCAACTCGCCCCGCGAGCTTTACTGGCGCGCCACCCGCGCAGGGCTGCGCCTGGGCAGGGGCTTCTCCGAAGGCGTGAGGCTGGGCTTCGACACCGGCTTCGACTCTGGCAGCACACTCGACTACGTCTACCGCAACCAGCCCTCGGGCAAGGGGTCACTGGGCCGTCTGATCGACCAGAACTACCTGAACGCCATAGGCTGGCGAGGCATCCGCCAACGCAAGCTGCACGTCGAGGAATTGCTGCGACTGGCCATCGATCGCCTGCGCGAGCAACAGCGACCCGTGCATATCGTCGATATCGCGGCAGGCCATGGCCGCTACATTCTCGAAGCTTTGCAGGCACATGATCGGCAGCCGGACTCGATTCTGCTGCGCGACTACAGCGAACTGAACGTGCAACAAGGCAGCGCGCTGATCGCAGAAAAGGGTTTGACCAGCATCGCCCGCTTCGTGCAAGCCGATGCATTCGACCGCCAGGGCCTGGCTGCGCTGGAGCCACGCCCGACACTGGCCGTGGTGTCCGGCCTGTATGAACTGTTCGCCAGCAACACCCTGGTCGGCAACTCCCTGGCTGGCCTTGCCCAAGCCGTGGAGAGTGGCGGTTACCTGGTCTACACCGGCCAACCCTGGCACCCGCAGCTTGAGATGATCGCCCGCGCCCTTACCAGCCATCGTGGTGGCGAGGCCTGGGTGATGCGGCGACGCAGCCAGGCAGAGATGGACCAACTGGTGGAAGCCGCGGGTTTTCGCAAGCTGGCCCAGCGCATCGATGAATGGGGCATCTTCAGCGTGAGCCTGGCGCAGCGAGTTCGTGAGTGAAGCCGATGCGTGAGCCTGGGCTTATCCGGCGAGGCGTGCTGTGGCTGTTGCTGCTCGGGCCAGTCTTCTTCCTCAGCTATGGCCTGGCCAACAGTCACACCGAGGGCCGCGACGATGTCGGCAGCCTGGTGTTCGCCTGGGAACGGCACATACCGCTCTGGCCCTGGACCATCCTGCCGTACTGGTCGATCGACCTCCTTTATGGCCTGTCCTTCCTGCTGCCGCGTACACGCCGCGAAATGGACCGCCATGCCCTGGCCCTGCTCACCGCGCAGGTGATCAGTGTCAGCTGCTTTCTGCTCTGGCCCCTGCGTTTCACCTTCGAACGGCCGGCAATGGATGGTCTGTTCGGCTGGCTGTTCGAGGTGCTGATGGGGTTCGACAAGCCATTCAACCAGGCCCCCTCGCTGCACATCGCACTCTTGGTCATCATCTGGTCGATGTTCGCCCGGCATCTGCATCGCCCGCTCTGGCGTTGGGTCATGCATGGGTGGATGGCGCTGATCGGGGTGTCCGTGCTCACCACTTGGCAGCATCACTTCATCGACCTGCCCACCGGAGCATTGTCCGGATTCGCCTGCCTCTGGCTCTGGCCGCCTAAGGGCCAGTTGCCCTGGCAGCATGCCCACCTGGCTCGCGAACCGTATCGCTGGCGCCTGGCGCTGCGCTATGGGGCCGGGGCGATGGGCAGCGTGGTAATTGCGCTGCTGGTGGGTGGTGCCGGGTTATGGCTGCTTTGGCCGGCCGTGGCGCTGCTGCTGGTAGCGCTGAACTACGCGGCGCTGGGCGCACAGGGTTTTCAGAAAGGTGATGACGGACGCTTGTCGATTGCCGCCAGCGCGCTGCTTGCCCCCTACACGCTGGCGGCATGGATCAATTCGCGACTGTGGACATGGCGTCACCCCAATGCCGACGCAGTCTGCGACGGGGTTTTCCTGGGGCGTATTCCAGGCCAAGTTGAAGCTTCGAGCTATGCCGCAATCGTCGACCTCTGTGCGGAACTGCCTTGCCCGATGACCCAGGGGGTCGATTACCACGTGCTGGCCACGCTCGACCTGATCGCGCCGAACAGCCAGTTGCTGCAGCAAGCCGCCTCGGCGATCGAGCGGTCGCGCCACCAAGGCCCTTTGCTGGTCTGCTGCGCGTTGGGCTACTCGCGCAGTGCCAGCGCGGTCGCCGCCTGGCTGCTATTGACTGGTCGATGCAGCGACATCGCCCAGGCACAGGTACTGATCCGCAAGGCTCGCCAGGGCGTGGTGCTGTCGCCCGCCCATCGCCTGGCGCTGCAACGGCTGGGCAGCCCGCCATGAAGCTGATGGTGGTGGCCAGCCTGCTCGGTCGTGGCGCGCAGCTGGAGCGTCTGTCCGATGGCATCAGCCTGCTGGCCTTGGCCTATGGCCTGGCGCCGCTGCTGGGTGCAGCGCTGACGCCATCAGCCAGCCTGCTGTGCGCTGCCCTGCTCGCCCTCGGTGTGTTGCACAAATACTGGGCGGTACGTGTCGCGCTGGACGCCGACCTGTTCGCCCGACTTGGCGCCAGCACCGATTTGGCGGCCGATACCCAGGCTCTGGACCATGCCCTGTTCGACCTGCATTTGAAAACCCAGCCCGAAGACGCCCGCGACTGGTCTGCCCGAAGCCAGGCGGCACTGGCGCTGTTGCGCCGTCAGACCCTGTGCCTTGGCCTGCAGGCGCTGCTGACGTTGGCTACCCTGCTGACAGTGCCTTTCATTGGATGATCACCGAGCCATGCTTGCCGCCCTGACTGCCTTCATCATCACCAGCGCAGCGCGCCTGATCACCGGCGCCCGCGCCCTGTGGCTAGGCTGTGCACCGCAACCGGTGCAACGCCTGTATTTCGCCAACCACAGCAGCCACGGCGATTTCGTGCTGATCTGGGCCTCACTGCCTGCGCCGCTGCGCAGGCATACCCGGCCCGTGGCAGGCGCCGATTACTGGGCCAAGCCTGGGCTGCGCGACTTTCTGATCCGCAAAGTGTTCAACGGGGTGCTGATCGACCGGCACCGGGTCGAAGGCCAGGGCAACCCACTGCAACCGATCTTCAACGCCCTGGCCCAGGGCGACTCCCTGATCTTCTTCCCGGAGGGCACCCGCAACCTGGGCGATGAGCCGCTGATGCCCTTCAAAAGTGGGTTGTTCCATTTGGCCGCCGCCAATCCCGGCATGCAATTGGTGCCCGTCTGGATCGCCAACCTCAACCGTGTGATGCCCAAGGGCCGGGCCCTACCGCTGCCGCTGTTGTGCACCTTGAGTTTTGGTGAGCCCATTCACCTGCAGGCCGACGAGGGCAAGCAGGACTTTCTAGAGCGGGCCAGTCAGGCCCTGCTGAATCTGGCACCAAAGGATGCCTGACATGGACGACAACACCCTTCTGCTGTTCGCCGGTATTGGCGCGCTCCTATTGCTCGCCAGTGTGATCGGTCGCTTGCTCAAATGGCGTGCAGGCCCTGCCCCTCATGCGGTAATCGACAACCTCAACGCCCGCATCAATGCCTGGTGGGTGATGGTACTGGTGATCGGCATCGCCTTCCTGTTCGGCAAGTACGGTGTGATCGTGTTGTTCTACGGCGTTTCGTTCTACGCCTTGCGCGAGTTCATGACCCTCACCCCGACCCGACGCAGCGACTACCCGGCGCTCGTGGCCGCCTTCTACGTGGCGCTGCCGGTGCAATATTTGCTGATTGCCATGGACTGGTACGGGTTGTTCAGCATCTTCATCCCGGTGTACCTGTTCCTGCTGCTGCCGATTCTGGCCAGCTTCGGCGGTGACACCACGCGCTTTCTGGAACGGGCCTCGAAGGTACAGTGGGGCCTGATGATCGCGGTTTACTGCCTGTCTTCGGTACCCGCCCTGCTGACCCTCGATATACCCGGTTACGAAGGCCGCAACCTGTTGTTGATCGCCTGGCTGATTCTGGTGGTGCAGATCAGCGACGTGCTGCAGTACGTGTGCGGCAAGTTGTTCGGCAAGCACAAGGTGGCGCCCAACCTGTCACCGTCGAAGACCATCGAAGGCCTGGCCGGCGGTGTGGCACTGGCGACCTTGGTCGGCGCCCTACTGTGCTGGATCACCCCGTTCAGCTTCTGGCAGGCTGCATTGATGGCCTTGACGGTCAATGCCATGGGCTTTTTCGGTGGGCTGGTGATGTCGGCGATCAAACGCGACCGTGGGGTCAAGGACTGGGGGCACATGATCGAGGGCCACGGAGGCATGCTCGATCGGATGGATTCAGTGTGCTTCGCTGCGCCGGTGTTCTTTCACTTTGTGCGCTACTGGTGGGCGTGAGCCGTGGCGCTGCACGGGTCGACGGCATAGCGCGGTCAGGCAGCTGGACGTCGAGCCCAGGCAACTGGCGCTCGGCCAATGGCCCTATGGTGATACGTCATTCAGCCAGTCACCAGGAGTTGTGCCATGTCCGATTTCATCACCGTCCTGCGCGAGACCTGCCCGACGCCGGTCGTGGACGCCACCAAGTGGAAGCGCATCGGCGGCGATCCGCACACCGTCAACCTCAACGCCTACTTGTCTGCCGACGGCAGCAAGATCATGGGTACCTGGATCTGCACGCCAGGCAAGTTCGAGGTGAATTACGAAAAGTGGGAGTTCTGCCACTTCCTCGATGGCTATTGCATCATCACCCCGGAAGGTGAAGAGCCCAAGCACCTCAAAGCCGGTGATGTGTTCGTGATCGAACCGGGAATGAAGGGCACCTGGGAAGTGGTCGAGACCGTGCGCAAGTATTTCGTCTTCGCCTGATTCTTGATATGGGTTGGGGATGCTAGGTGGCTGTCATGGTTTAGCGGTAATGCGTATATCGAGCGCCGCCCGCGCGGCGCATCGCGAGCAAGGCTCGCTCCCACGTTTGTTTCGGGCCAATTATTCCTGCGAGATTCGTGCGCGAACGCGTTGGCGCATGGCTCGATATCGCGCCGTACAAACAAGGCGGTCGCGCGCGTCTGTCACAGGCGTTATTGGCCGTAAACAAACGTAGGAGCGAGCCTTGCTCGCGATGCGCCGCGCGGGCGGCGCTCGATCTTGCAAACGCCAAAAACCTTACGACAAGCAAAAAAAATCGCGGGCCAGGTGCCCCCCCCTCTGGTGCGCAGTTACAGAGGGAAAAGCACCCAACCCGCGATCAAGCCTCGCTCGTCAATCCTTCTTGCGATACCCCTCGCCACGCGTAGGAGCGAGCCTTGCTCGCGATGCGCCGCGCGGGCGGCGCTCGATCTTGCAAACGCCAAAAACCTTACGACAGGCAAAAAAAATCGCGGGCCAGGTGCCCCTCCCTCTGGTGCGCATTTACAGAGGGAGAAGCACCCAACCCGCGATCAAGCCTCGCTCGTCAATCCTTCTGGCGATACCCCTCGCCACGCGTAGGAGCGAGCCTTGCTCGCGATGCACCGCGCGGACGGCGCTCGATCTTGCAAACGCCAAAAACCTTACGACAGGCAAAAAAAATCGCGGGCCAGGTGCCCCTCCCTCTGGTGCGCAGTTACAGAGGGAGAAGCACCCAACCCGCGATCAAGCCTCGCTCGTCAATCCTTCTGGCGATACCCCTCGCCACGCGTAGGAGCGAGCCTTGCTCGCGATGCGCCGCGCGGGCGGCGCTCAATCTTGCAAACGCCAAAACCTTACAACAGGCAAAAAAATCGCGGGCCAGGTGTCCCTCCCTCTGGTGCGCAGTTACAGAGGGAAAAGCACCCAACCCGCGATCAAGCCTCGCTCGTCAATCCTTCTTGCGATACCCCTCGACAATCGCCGAGAAGTCCTTGCCACCGTCCCCCCGCAGGCTCATCGCCTGGTACAACTGCTGGGCGACGGCGCCGAGAATCACCGGTTGGTGCGCCTGCCGCGCAGCCTCAGTGGCCAACCCCAGGTCCTTGAGCATCAACTCGGCACCAAAACCTCCGGTGTAGCCCCGTGACGCCGGGGCGGTCTCGATGACGCCCGGCCATGGGTTGTAGGTGTCGGAACTCCAGCAACGCCCGGTCGAGCTATTGATGATGCCGGCCAGCACCTTGGTATCGATGCCCAGCGCATTGCCCAGGGCCATGGCTTCGGATACTCCGATCATGGAGATGCCCAGCAGCAGGTTGTTGCAGATCTTGGCGATCTGCCCGGTCCCGACCTCACCGCAATGCACGATGTTGCGGCCCATCTGCTCCAGCACTGGCTTGAGGGTGGCGAACAGCTCGGCACTGGCGCCGACCATGAACGTCAATGTGCCAGCCGCCGCGCCGCCGGTGCCGCCAGACACCGGAGCATCGCCCATGTCCACCCCCTTGGCCGCGGCGGCCTTGGATACATCGCGGGCGGTCTGCGGGTCGATGGTGCTGCAATCCACCGTCGGCGTACCGGGGCGGATGCCCGCCAGTACGCCATCTTCTTCGTTGAGGTACACGGCGCGCACATGGGCCGCAGCCGGCAACATGGTGATGACCAGTTCGCTGCCAGCAGCCGCGTCCTTGGGCGAGGCGCTGACCTGCCCCCCGAGCTCGGCAAGCTCGGCCAACACGGTCTTGTTCAGGTCGAACAGGTTCAACGAGTGCCCGGCCTTGATCAAGTTGCGGGCCATGGGGGCACCCATGTTGCCCAGGCCGATGAATGCGATACGCATGGCGATCTCCTTAGCGCAGGCTGATGGTGGTGTTCACACCGTCATTGACGCTGTCGTCATCGAACCAGCGGGCGGTGACGGTCTTGGTCTGAGTGTAGAACTGCACCACTTGCTTGCCGTACGGGCCCAGGTCGCCCAGCTTCGAGCCGCGCGAACCGGTGAAGCTGAAGAACGGAACCGGCACTGGGATCGGGATGTTGATACCGACCTGGCCGATGTCGATCTCGCTCTGGAACTTGCGCGCCGCCGCGCCACTCTGGGTGAACAGGCCAGTGCCGTTGCCGAACGGGTTGGCGTTGACCAGGGCGATGGCTTCATCGAGGGTGTCGACTTCCAGGGTCACCAGCACCGGGCCGAAGATCTCCTGGGTGTAGATCTGCATGTCGGTTTTCACCCCAGAGAACAGGGTCGGGCCAACGAAGTTGCCCTGCTCGTAGCCTGGGACCTTCACATCGCGCCCATCCAGTTCAAGCTTGGCGCCTTCCTTGATACCGCTTTCGATCAAGCCCAGAACACGCTCCTTGGCGCGCTTGGATACCACCGGGCCCACATCGGTGCCTGGTTCACAACCAGCATTGACCTTGAGCTTGCTCGCCGCCGCCTTGATGTCCGGCAGCCACTCACGGGCCTTGCCCACCAGCACCGCCACCGACGTGGCCATGCAGCGCTGGCCGGCTGCGCCGAAAGCGGCGCCGACCAGAGCATTGACGGTTTGCGTGCGGTTGGCATCGGGCAGTACCACGGCATGGTTCTTGGCGCCCATCATCGACTGCACGCGCTTACCGTGCTGGCTGCCCAGGTTGTAGACGTGGGTGCCGACTTCGGTGGAGCCGACGAAGGAGATGGCCTTGATGTCCTTGTGGGTACAGATCGCATCGACCACTTGCTTGCCACCATGGACCACGTTCAGAACGCCCGCTGGCACGCCGGCTTCCAGCGCCAGCTCGACCAGCATCATGGTCGACAGCGGGTCCTGCTCGGATGGCTTGAGAACGAAGGTGTTGCCGCAAACGATGGCCATGGGGAACATCCACAGCGGGATCATCGCCGGGAAGTTGAACGGGGTGATGCCTGCACACACGCCGATGGGCTGGCGCAGGGTGTAGGTGTCGACACCACCGGCGACGTTCTCGGCGAACTCGCCCATCTGCAGGGTACCGATGGACGCTGCGTGCTCGACCACTTCAAGGCCACGGAAGATATCGCCTTCGGCATCGGCCAGGGTCTTGCCCTGCTCGGCGCTGAGGGTCTGGGCGATGCGCTTGGTGTGCTCGCGGATCAACGCCTGCAGCTTGAGCATGATGCGCATGCGTGCGCCGATCGGGGTGTCGCGCCAGGTCAGGAAGGCGCGCTGGGCGGCGGCCACAGCAGCATCCACTTCCTCGACAGTGGCGAAGGGAACTCGCGCCAACACCTGCTGGGTGGCCGGGTTGACGATGTCACGCCATTCGCTGGTCTTCGATTCGACCCATTGGCCATCGATCAGCAGCTTGACCTGTTCGACCTTGGTCTGGTCGGGGGATTGCGGTGCGTTCATCTGCGTTCTCCTTGGAATTATTGTCAGGACGAGATCGCCAGCGCCGGGGGCAAACGCGAGGTGGCGCTTGGGTCCTGGGGCTTTTTTCGAGTATAGATGTGCAAACATCCAACAAGAACGCACAAAAAAACCGGATCATCATGCAAAAAGACCTCACCTCATTGAGCGCGCTGAACTGGGACGATCTCAAGTTCTTCCTCGAAGTGGCACGCACCCGCAAGGCCAGCAGCGCCGCCAAGCGCCTGAGCGTCGACTACACCACGGTATCGCGGCGCATCAGCTCGCTGGAGGGCGCCCTGGGCACCTTGCTGTTCGAAAAATCACGCACCAACGGCTTCGTGCTCACGGCCGAGGGCCAGCGCTTGCTGGGCTATGCCGAGTCGATCGAAAGCACCCTGCACATGGCCTGCGAACAGGTTTCCGGTTCTGGGGTAGCGTTGTCGGGGCATGTACGCATGGGCTGCACCGAGGGTTTCGGCAGCTTCTTCGTCACCCCGCAATTGAGCCATTTCGTCGATGCCTGGCCGGCCATTTCGGTGGATATCCTGCCGCTGCCGCACTTCATCAGCCTGTCCAAGCGCGAGGCGGATATCGTGATTGCCCTGGAACGTCCGGAGCATGGGCCGTACGTGTGCTGCAAGCTGTGCGACTACCGCCTGCGGTTGTATGCCACCCAGGAGTACCTGGACAGCCACGCGCCGATTCGCCAGGTGAGCGATCTGGTCGAGCATCCGTTCATCAGCTATGTGGATGACCTGGCGTTCAGCTCGGAGCTGCTGTACCTGGCCAACCTGATTCCCAATGCCAGTGCGCACCTGCGCAGCACCAGCGTGATCGCCCAGTTCACCGCCGCGCTGCAGGGTCGAGGACTGGCGATTCTGCCGTGCTTCCTGGCGGCGCAGGATCCACGGCTGGTGACGGTGCTGCCGGAGGAGATCGAAGTGACGCGGCAGTTCTGGATGTATTGCCGGGAGGACTTGCGCAAGTTGAAGCGGATTACCTTGCTGTGGGATTACATACGTGAGGTGACCGAGGCGAATGCACCGCTGTTGATGGGTGAAACGCGCAAGATGCGGTTCGTTCAGACCTGAGAGGCCACAAGGCCACGGTAGGAGCCGGCGTGTTGGCTTCTACCGTGATCGCGCAAGATTCAGTACGACGCCACCACGATCGACACACGGCGATTTTCCATGCGCCCAGCGCTGCTGCGGTTGTCTGCAACCGGCTGACTGCTGCCCAGACCTCGGGTCTGAATGTTCTGTGCCGGCATGCCGATGCCAATCAGAGCCCTGGCCACACTCTGTGCCCGGCGCTCGGAAAGCTGTTGGTTGTAGGCAGCCTTGCCCGAGGCATCGGCATGGCCGTCGACCCGCACACCTTGGATACCCACGCTCAACAACGCCTTGCCGATCCGCTCGACTATCTCCTCGCTCTGGCCGTTGAGGCTGTCCAGGTCGCTGCCGAACAGCACCTTGCCCGACAGGTCATAAGCCCAACCCTCCTCAGTCGGAGCAAACCCTTCACGCTTGAGGACAGCGATCTGTTCGGCACTCAGTCCTTTGGGTGGCGCACTCTGGCAACCACCCAGCGCCAGCAGGGCCAGCAACAACGCAACGAAGGGAAAACGTAAACGCAGTATCACGGTTCAACTCCTGTCTTTTACATTTGCGGCGGACTACTCCGTCTGCGCCGCTTGCCAATGACCCCGACGCCTGCGCTTGGCCTGGTACATCGCCGCATCGGCGGCATTGAGGAGGCTGGCAGGGTCGGTGCCATCTTGCGGGTAGTAAGCGATGCCCACGCTCACCGACGTGCTGATGCTGCTGCCGCTGTCCAGTTGGATGGGCAGCTTCATGCTGGCAACGATCTTCTCGGCAATGCGCTCGGCATCTTCGCGCGACTGCATCGGTGTCAGGATCACGGCGAATTCATCACCGCCAAGGCGCGCCACCAAGTCGTGTTCGCGCAACTGGGCGCGAACGCGCTCGGCAACACAGATCAGCACTTCGTCGCCCACGGCATGGCCGAGGCTGTCGTTGATCTGCTTGAAATGGTCGCTATCGAGGAACAACAGTGCCAGGTGATCGCCCTGACGGGCCGCATTGCGCACCGTGCGGTTCAGACGGCCTTCGAAGAACGCGCGGTTGGGCAAGCCGGTGAGGCTGTCGTGGCTGGCTTGATGGGCCAGGGTCTGGTTCTCGTTCTGCAGGTGGCTGTGCCAGACCTCCAGTTCATCGAGCAAGGCATTGAAGTCGTTACCCAGTTCGTTGAGCTCGGCAATGGGTGCTTCCGGCACGCGACGGTCGAAACTGCGCTCACGGCGCGCGGCATGGGCGACGCTGGCCAGGCCGCGCAGCGGGCGGACAATGTCGCCCAGCATGCGTTGCGACAGGTAAAGGGCAACCACCGCGCTCAACAGAGTGCAGCACAGAATGCCGCCCAATCCGCTGAGCAGGAATAACAACAGGCTGCGGCCCTGGCCAACCAGCTCCATATGCCCCACCTTCTGCTGCTGATGAAAAATCGGCAGGTTGATCGGTTCGTCCAGCAAGGCAGTTGCCACCCGGGCTTCCAGATGGGCAAGCATGCTGTCATCGCGGCGTTGCCAGTGCGCAAGCTGATCGCCATCGTTGTTGAAGACTTTGGCCTCGGCCACCTCTTCGGTGCTGGCGATCAGCGCCAACGCCTCATTGGCCGCGGCACTGTCGTCGAACACCACGGCGGCTTCGACGGTGTAGTTGATCGAGCGGGCAATCAAGTGCAGGTTGTGATTGGCATAAGCTTGCAGGGCAAGCACCCCGAGCAGGGTCAGGGATATACCGGCCAGCCCCACTGCCAGCAACGCCACGCTGAGGTGGCCACGGCTCAGCACCAAGCGCAGGGTCGGGCGTGCATTACGCTGCTTGCCAGGCTTCATGGCTGCACCGCTCGACGCCGCGACAATTGCAGCACGCTAGGGTGAATACGAACGCCTGAGCGCGCCACGGAGTCGAGGTTCACCTCGAAGGCGACCTGCTGGTCAGTGACCCGCAGGCAAAACAGGCTGCCCACCGTGCAGGGGTCGTCAGCCTCGCTGATGCTCAACACCGGGTGGCCGCTAACCGACTGGAAGAGGCGGTCACGCTGGCCGGGGTCAAGCCTGCCGATGTACAGCGCATCGCAGGACTGGGCGAGCTGGGCATCGTCGGCCAACAGGCGGCGCACCTGAAGCGGCTGGCCGGCGTTCTGGACATTGCCTTTGATCAGGTCGTCGGCATATTCGGTAGGCCCGACCAGGCACAAGCGCAACGGCGAAGGTGGCACCGGCCAACGGGCATAGCTGAAGATCCCCAGCACTACCTGAGTGACGGCCTTGGCCCGCTGTTGCGCCTGCTCGGCCGTCGCCGTGGCGTCGGCGCGCACAGGGCCTGCCAGTAGCGACAGAGCAGCCAGAAGCAGCGAAAGCGCGCAGCGCGACAACCGTCCCCCAGCCCCTGTCATGTGGGAAATCTCTCACATCCCTTTCAAATTATTTCGCAACGATAGCATAACGCCGCCCCACAGGCGGCTAGACCTGCTCCAGCATCAACCCCGAGATACGCCGGACCTTACGCATCACCGCCTCTTCGAAAATACCCTGGCGCGGCTCGATCAGGCTGAAGCAGTGCTTGGCGCGCGTGATGCCGGTGTACACCAGCTCCTTGGTCAGCACCGGGTTCAGGGCATCGGGCAGTACCAGGGCGGTATGGCTGAACTCCGAGCCCTGGGACTTGTGCACCGTCATGGCGAACACCGTCTCCACTTCGTTAAGGCGGCTGGGCAGGACGAAACGCACACCGCCACTGCCGTCGTTACGTGGGAAGGCCACGCGCAACAGGGGCTGGCCCTGTTCATCCGGCAGGTACAGGGCGATCCCGATGTCGCCATTCATCAGCCCCAGGCCGTAGTCGTTTCGCGTCACCAGGACTGGACGCCCCTCGTACCAGGGCTGCTGGCTATTGATCAGGCCTGCATTGTGCAGCACGCGAGTCACCCGCTCGTTCAACCCTTCCACCCCCCAGGCGCCCTTGCGCACCGCGCACAGCAGCTGGAAGTCCTCGAAATGCTGCAGCACCTTGCTCGCCCATTGCTGCCAGCGTGGGTCGTCGAAGGCGGTGCCTGGCGCGGGGCGAAAACGCCCGATGGCACGCAGGTAGTGACGGTAACCGTGTGGCCCCTCCTCGCCCCGGTTCAGGCCATCGAGCAACAGGCGGTCGAAGGCACGATCCTGTTCACCGCGCAGGGCAAGGCCAAACACGTCCGCCGGTGGCAAGGTCAACAAGTCGCGCGCAGCTTGCGCCTCCTGGCGGTTGACCAGACGAGCCAGTTGGCCGATACCACTGCCCTCGCCGAAGCGGCGGGAGAAACGCAGCATCACCACCTGCTGGGCGAGTGGGTTGCGCTGTGCATCACCGGCCTTGAGACCGCTGTTGGCCAGCGATTGGCCGCCCACCTGCTCAAGCCAGGCTCGGGTTTCAGGCGAATAGCAGCCCTCCTCCGCGTCCCGGCACAGGTCACCCAGCACGGCACCGGCCTCGACCGAGGCCAGCTGGTCCTTGTCGCCCAGCAGAATCAGGCGGGCCCTTGGCGGCAGGGCATCGAGCAGGTTAGCCATCATCTCCAGGTCGATCATCGAGGCTTCATCGACCACCAGTACATCCAACGGCAACGGATTGGCGCTGTGATGACGGAAATGCCGAGACCCTGGGCGACTGCCCAGCAAGCGGTGCACCGTACTCACGTCGGTGGGAATCTGCCCGCGTACCTCGGCGCTGACCTGCAGCCGCTCGACCTGCTGGCCAATGGACTCGGTCAGGCGAGCAGCGGCTTTGCCGGTCGGCGCGGCCAGGCGGATGCGCAGAGGCCGGCCCTGCTCGACCGCCGGAGCCTGCAGCAGCGCCAGCAGGCGCACCACCGTGGTGGTCTTGCCGGTGCCGGGGCCGCCAGTGATGATGCTGAAGCCTGCCCGCGTGGCCAGGGCACACGCGAGCTTCTGCCAGTCCACCTGGCCTGCCGGTGAGCCACCATCGAACAACTGGGCCAGACGTTCGGGCAGTTCATCGGGCGGTACCTCGCCGCGGCCCAGGCGTTGGCGCAGCGTCTGGTCGATCTGCCGTTCGTAGCTCCAGTACCGGCGCAGGTAAAGGCGCTCGCCACTGAGTACCAATGGACGCGAACGCTGCTCATGACTATCGCCGGCGGCCACCAGTAGGCTGGCGGCGATACGTTGGCGCCAGGTAGAGAGGTCCAGATTCGCCAGCAGTTGCGAGGGCAGCATCAGCGGACCGGCCAAGGCATCGCCTTCGGGCGGCAGTGACAGGGCGAAGTCCGGTTCGGCCAAGGTCTGCTGCAAGTCCAGACAGACATGGCCATGGCCCAGCTGATGACTGGCCAGCGCCGCCGCCAGCAGCAACAAAGGATCACTGCCCGGCGCCCGCTCTTCGAGAAACGACACGAACGCGCGGTCCAGGGCGCGTAGCCAGCCCCGCTCTACCCAACGGTCGAGCAATTGCAACAGGTCGTTGCTGTCACGTTGCGGCGCCAGTGCCTGCAGGTGCTCGGCATCCAGCGGCGTGGGCAAAAGATCGTCAAGGCTTCGGCTCATGGCGCGACTCCGGCAAACAGGTCCTGCTGTTCGGGTTGGTGAACGCCACGGAACAGGGCATCCAGCGCGTCGATCAGCACTCGGGGAGGTTTGGCGAAGTACACGCCGTGGCCGCTGCTGGCTCCCCGCAGGAAAATGAACAGTGCACCGCCGACATCGCGGTCGTAGTCGTAGTCAGGCAGTCGTGCGCGCAACTGGCGATGCAGGGCCAGCAGGTACAGCACGTATTGCAGGTCATAACGGTGCTCCAGGATGGCTTTTTCCATGGCCATGCCGTCATAGGCCTGGATGTCGGGACCGAGCCAATTGGACTTGTAGTCCGCCACGTAATAGCGGCCATCGAGCTCGAAGGCCAGGTCGATGAATCCTTTGAACATGCCATTGAGCAGCGTCGGCTGGGCAGCCGGACGGCCAGCACCGGGGTGCGTGTAGCGTGCCACCAGGCGGTCAAGCTGCTCGGCGTCGACCTGGTGGCTCGCGAACCAGAACTCCATCTCGATCTGGTAGTGCCGCAACTGGGCGAGTGACAGCGTCGCATCGCCACCGTCGATCGACAGCGGCTCGGTCAGCAGCCGCTGCAACCACTGGCTCAAGGCCGGAATCCAGCCGGTCCAGTCTCGCCGATTGCAGCGTTGGCCCACCGTGCGTTCGAGCAACCTGGGGTTGGCGCTGACCTCGGCAAAGCCCTCGCGACCGGCCCATTCGAGTAGGCCATGGAGGAAGGTGCCGGGGTTCGGTCCGCGGGGGAAGCGGTGGATATCCCCCCCTTCGGCTGGCACTTCACGCACCCGTTGGGCATCGACGGCTTCATCATCGAGCAGTTGCTGAGCCAGGGAGCTATCTGCCCCCAGGGTTTGTTCGCCAACCCGCAGCGCACTGTAGGAAGCGATCCACCAATGCTCGGCCGCGGCCCGACGCGGTTTGCGCGCCGGCACCATTTCTTGCTCGCTGCGCGGTGCGCTGTACAGCGTTTCATCGACTTCAGGAGGGCTGGAGCAGACGATATGGCGGCAAGCCGACGCCAATGCCTGTAACCAGTCCGCCAACAGTTCAGAGGTGGGAAGCGCCAGCCCGCCGCCGAGCAAGTAACCCAGCGCCGAACGGTGCAACTGCGAGCTTTTCTGGTTGCCACGCTTGAGATCGGCAATACCCAGCCAGCAGGCATGCTGGGCGCGGGTGAGGGCCACGTAGAGCAGACGCAGGTCCTCGGCGAGGCGTTCGTCGTCGGCCTGAGCTATCTGTTCTGGGGTGGGCGTCAAGGTCAGGTGGGCGTTGCCCGCGCCGTCGTGCCAGGCCAGCGGCAGTCGTGAGCCATCCACCGGTTTGCTGGTGCAGATGAACGGAAGATAGACAAGCGGATACTCCAGGCCCTTGGACTTGTGAATCGTGACTACCTTGACCAACTGCTCATCGCTTTCCAGACGCAGAATTTGCTCCTCGCCGGCCTGGCCCGAGTTGGCCAGGTGCTCGGCCAGGTGACGGATCAGCGCCTGCTCGCCATCCAGTTCGGTGGCGGCCTGTTGCAGCAGCTCGGCCAGGTGCAGCAGGTTGGTCAGTACACGCTCGCCGTCGGTGCGGCCAAGCAAGGTTCGGGGCAGCTCGAAGTCGTGCAACAAGTGGCGCAGCATCGGCAGCACGCCCTGGCGCTGCCAGAGTTCGCGGTAGTGACGAAAACGCATCACCCAGTCTTCCCAGACCCGCTCATCCTGGTTGAGCTGGTCCAGCCTGGCCAGCGGCAGGTCGAGGGTGAGGCTGGCCAGGGCAGCCTTGAGCAGGCGCTCGGAGTCCGGCTCGGCGCAGGCCTTGAGCCAGGCCAGCAGGTCATGGGCTTCCTGGGCGGCGAACACCGAGTCCTTGTCGGACAGGTACACACTGCGCACGCTGCGCGCCGCCAGTTCGCTGCGAATCAACTGCGCTTCGTTGCCGTCGCGCACGAGGATGGCGATATCCGAAGGCAGGCAGGGACGCCAGTCGCCATCCCCCTTACCGAAGCCGATCGTGCCCTGCTGGCCGCCGTTGAGCAGGGTCACGATGTGGCTGGCGCAGCTGGCCGCAAGTTGCTGCCGGTAGAGCGTACTGGAGATCGGTTCGTCACGCTCCAGTCGCCAGCAATGCAGTGCCGCGCATGGCTGGCCATCGACGAGCAATTGCTCGCTTCGACCTTTGGCCTTCACCTCTACGAAGGGCAATGGGTTGTCATGCGCCTCGCGGAACAGGAACGCCCCTCGCCCCTGCGTCCGGCCTTCTGCCTGGAGGAACACTTGGTTGACTGCCGCGACCATGGCCTGGCTGGACCGGTAGTTGGTGTCCAGGCTATGCAGTCGGTCGGCGGTGGCACGTCGGGCAGTCAGGTAGGTATGGATGTCGGCGCCGCGGAAAGCGTAGATCGCCTGCTTGGGGTCGCCGATCATGAATAGACCGGTTTCCCGGCGATTCTCGGTAATCCGGTAGATGCACTCGAAGATGCCGTACTGCACCGGGTCGGTGTCCTGGAACTCGTCGATCAGCGCCACGGGGAACTGCTCGCGTATCAGTCCCGCCAAGCGCTCACCAGCCTCGCTCGTCAATGCCTGCTGCAATCGCGTCAGCATGTCGTCGAAGCCCATTTCCGCACGGCGGCGCTTCTCCACTTCAAAGCGTGCCGATACCCAGCCCGCAGCCTGTTCCAGCAAGCGTGCGTCGGGACTGGCCAGGGCCTGCAATTGCTGCTCAAGCGACTGCATGGCATCCAGTCCGGGATGCGCCGGAGGCGCGCCCGACTTCCAGATCTCGGCCATGCCGTCTGGGGTGAGGCGTGTGAAACCGGTGCCCAGTTCCAGCTCCGCGAGCTGATCGTCGCTGGCCCAGGCACGCAGCTTGTCGAACCATGGGACGAAAAACCGCGCCTGTAGTTTACGTCCGTCGACCTGCTTGGCAGCGACGGCATCCTGGCAGAGCTGCTGTAGTTCGTCGGCCCATTGCGCCCAGGGCGCCTTGAGTTGGCGCAGCTGTTCACCGCGCTGGCGCAGCGCAGCCTCGATCAACGCTTGTGGCTCTGGCCCGTCCAGGTCGATGGCCACTCGCCCGAACAGCGGACGAATACGGGGAAGCAGCGCGTCCGGGCTGCCCCAGTAGTCGCGCACCCAGGCCAGTGCTTCGCCCTGCATGGCGTAGCAGAAGCGTCGCCAGTAGTCGCGCATCACTTGGCCCAGCAGCTCGCTGTGGTCGGTCTCCAGGCTCTGCGTGAACAAGCTTCCACTGTCGAAGGCATGCTCGCGCAACATGCGCTGGCACCAGCCGTGAATGGTCGATACCGCGGCTTCATCCATCCACTGAACGGCGATTTCCAGACGGCTGGCGCAGCGCGGCCAGTCGTGCTCGGGGTAGTCGTCACGCAGCTGCTGCAGCAGCGGATCGGCGGCGGCCAGTTCGCCCCGGAAGAAGCGTGCAGCCTCGGCCAGACGGGCACGAATGCGCTCGCGCAACTCCTTGGTGGCGGCATCGGTGAAGGTCACCACGAGAATTTGCGGTGGCAGCAGTTCGCGACCAAAGCCTTGTTCGCCGCCGTGGCCGAGGATCAGGCGCAGGTACAGTGCGGAAATGGTGAACGTCTTGCCCGTACCGGCACTGGCCTCGATCAGCTGGCTGCCATGCAGGGGAAAACTCAATGCCAGAGGTCGAACCTGGGTCATGCGCCACTCTCCGGGTTACCCAGGGTTTGCCAGGGTGCGGTAAATAACGGTCGGTACAGGGTCTCGCACCAGCCCTCGAAGGTCTCGTCGGCCATGAGTGCGGCAAAGTCGCGGAACTGGCGCGCCAGGGCGAGGCTTTCGCTGCGTTCGCCAAAGCTGGTTCGGCCATCCCCTTCATAGGCACGCTCAGCGGCGGCCAGGGCCTTCTCCGGGTCTTCCTGGGCGAGCCAGGCGAACGCTGTCTTAGCGGCCACCGGCAGCGGTGCGTTCATCGCCGCCTGGCGTGCCACGAGCAGGTGGCCAAGCAGATTGGCGGCATCCGCCTGTGGCAGGGGCGGCAGCAGCAGGGTCAGGTCACTGGCCACCACGGCACTGTTGAGCGGATAACCGGCAGCGCAGGCTGCCAGGTGCATCACCCAGCTTGCCGTGAGGCGGTGCCACTTGAAGTTGTTGCGCCCGGCACTGATGGTATTGGGTACCGTGGTGACGCTAAGTAGGCTCTGGTCATCGGCCTGGTAGACGCGTCCCAACCAACCCTCGAGGCGATGCTTACCCTGCTCGAAATGAATTGGTAGCGCCCCCTCAACCAAGGTTGGCCAGCGTTGCAACAGTTGTCGGTGACGTTGCAAAAGATCAGGCAAGGGCTCGACCAAGTCGGCCTGCAGCAGTTCACCGAAGCCCGCCAGAGGCAGCGCCCCACAGGCCTGCAGACGACGGGCCTGGGCGTGCAAGGCCTGCTCGGCGTGGTCGGGATCGGCCAGCGCGGCGCCCAGCAAGCTTTCGCTGGCGCTGTAGCGTTGCAGGGTGTCGAGCACGAACGGTTCCTCATCTGGGGTTGGTGCTTCCAACGCCTCGAAAAACACTTTCAACCGTTGGCTGAAGAAATGCCGGACCGGGTGACGCAAGAAGTCCTGCAGTTGCATCAGCGTCAGGGCCTCCTCATTGTCATAGGGCGCCAGTGCGTCGCTGAGTGGCACCTGTTCGACTGCCTGATGCAGCACCTGCCACTCATGGGCATAGCTGAACAATGCACTGCCCTTCTGGAAATAACGCCAGCTGAACGGCTGCAATGGATGCTCCTGGGTCAGGGCATGCAACAGTTGCTGGCCGGGGTCTTGCTGTTCGCCATCCTGGGCACCGAGCAGGCGCCAACCGGCCGCAAGGTGGTCACGCAACTGGCCAATCAACACCGAGGCTGGCCGCTCGCTGTTGTCGCGAATGCTGCGACCGACCCAACTGACATACAGCTGGTCCTGAGCCGAAAGCACGGCTTCGAGCAGTAGGTAGCGGTCGTCTTCACGGCGGGAGCGGTCACCTGGACGGTAATCGCTGGCCATCAGGTCGAAGTCCAGGGGTGGCTGGGCGCGCGGGTAATCGCCATCGTTCATGCCCAGCAGACAGACTACACGGAAAGGAATGGCGCGCATGGGCATCAAGGTGCAGAAGTTCACCGACCCGGCGAGAAAACGCTGAGACAGCTTGCCCTGGTCGAGACCGGACAGCCAGGCCTCGCGCACGACGGTAAGCGGCAGCAAATCCTGCAGCCCCACGGTTTCGCAGACTTCGAGCCAGCTGTCGCGCAGCTCCTGCAATTGCATCAAGAGGAATTCATCGTGTTCTTCCTCTGCCAGGAAGAATACCTGCAACAGCGCGTGCAGACGCTCGCCCCACTGCGCGGCGGTAGCGGGTTGGCGCAAGGCTTCGCAGGCCACGTCCAAGGCCTCCAGCAGCGCCACCAATGGGCCGATCAAGGCAGCGTCGAGGCCGCCGATCTCATCGTAGGGCTCGATGCCGTCGCAGCTCTCACCCACGCCGACGGCATAGCCCAGCAGCATGCGGCGCAAACCAAATCGCCAGCTGTTCTGCTCCAGGCCTTCCGGCAACCCCAGCGAGGCCCTTTGCTCGGCACTCAAACCCCAACGAATACCGGCACCCTCGATCCAGCGATGCAGTGTCGGCAGGTCGCTCTCACGGATGCCGAAACGGGCGCGAACGGTCGGGACATCCAACAGATCGAGTACTTCACTGACGGCGAAGCGGCTGTCGGGGAGCTTGAGCAGGTACTCGAGGGCGATCAGCAGTGGGTCACGACCACGCTGCCCCTGATCGGTGAGGGTGTAGGGGATGTAGCGGGGATCGTTACGCTGCAGTTGACCGAACACAGCGCGAATGTGCGGGGCATAGGTGTCGATTGCCGGGAGCATGACGATGACGTCACGTGGCCTCAGGGTAGGGTCGGCGCTGAACCGGGCAAGCAACTGGTCATGGAGGATCTCGACCTCACGCTGGGGGCTATGGGCCACGTGGAAACGCACCGAACGATCCTTGCCAGGGTCGACTTGTGGCCACCGCTCGCGGGTTTCCGCGAGCGGACGAAGTTCGAGAATGTCGTCCTGCAACTGGTTGAGCAATGTAGTGGGCGCGCCGTCGCTGAACAGGTCGATACGCCCATCGCTGAACACGCCCCGGTAGCTGCCAGGGTCGTCGTAGCTGTCGAGCAGGTTGATGTAGTCGCGGCCCTGCTTGCCCCAAGCGGCAAGCAGGGGATGGGCATGCTGATGCAGCGATTCATCATCCAGTTGCAAGGGCATGCCCTGCTTGCGCTGCTGGCGCTTGTACTGATGACGCAGCAGGTCCTTGTCGGCGACGATATCGGCCCAGTGGTGACGACATGGGTTGTGCACACAAAGCAAGACCTGACTGAAACGGGCCAGGCCGGCCAACGCCTCCAGTGCCTGGGCAGGCAAGGACGAGATACCGAACACGATTACCCGTGAAGGCAGGCCCGCCGGTGCGTCTTGAAGTTGGTTGATACGCTCGATGAAGCGTTGGTGCACTCCGGCACGGCTCTGGGCCATGCCTTGCTCGCCGACATCTTCCAACAGCGCTCGCCACAGCTCGGCTTGCCAACGATTACCGGGGGCCAACGGTTTGCGTTCGCCACGGGCGGTGTTGAGTACATGCTCACCGGCAGCCCAGCCCTTCAGCCAGTCGGCGCGGTAGACCTGGTATTGGTCGAACAGGTCGGCAAGGCGTTCCGCCAACTGATAACGCTTACGCAGGTCGCTGTCGTCGGTGAGGAAACGGCGCAGCGGCTCGAAATGGGGACGTTCGATCAAGGCGGGAAGCAAGCGCATCAGGCGCCAGGTCAGCGGGGCCTTGTCGAGCAGGGATACCTCGGGGATTTCTTCGCGCCCCAGTATGGCCCGGTACAACTGCCACATGAAACTGCCAGGTAGTTGCACGTCAATGGCGGCCGCGATGCCACAACCTCCTTGATCGTCGTCCTGCGGGTCCTCAGCCAGGGCCAGCTTGAGCCACTGCGCGATGCCGTTGCTTTGCACGAGGGCGATTTCGTTTTCCAGTGGCGCCAGCGGGTAGCGCCGCATCCAGCTCACCACCAGGCTTCGCAGGTCATCCAGTCGGTTGCCGTGGACGATCATGAAGCCGGGATGAAGTGGGGTGCTGTTAGCCATTGAGCGTTCTCTGGTAACTGGTCGGTTCTGGTGCGGAACCATATCACGGGGCAGACACCGAAATGTGTCGCAGTCGGTTGTGCGACAGCCCTTGAACTGGGGGGCGCGGTGCGCCAGAGCAGTAGTGTTCTGCGCCAGAAAGACAAAACCCCTACCTGCTCGCGCAGATAGGGGTTTTGCGAAATGAATCTTGACGATGACCTACTCTCACATGGGGAAACCCCACACTACCATCGGCGATGCATCGTTTCACTGCTGAGTTCGGGATGGGATCAGGTGGTTCCAATGCTCTATGGTCGTCAAGAAATTCTGTTGCCAGAATGTCGTGTAAACACTCTTGGCCAATTCGGATATGTGAATTTGTGGTTTTGCGAACTTTCGGTCGTTTCGTCTTCACCACCGCAATCTGCGTCGGCAAATTGCTTGGGTGTTATATGGTCAAGCCTCACGGGCAATTAGTATTGGTTAGCTCAACGCCTCACAGCGCTTACACACCCAACCTATCAACGTCGTAGTCTTCGACGGCCCTTTAGGGAACTCAAGGTTCCAGTGAGATCTCATCTTGAGGCAAGTTTCCCGCTTAGATGCTTTCAGCGGTTATCTCTTCCGAACATAGCTACCCGGCAATGCCACTGGCGTGACAACCGGAACACCAGAGGTTCGTCCACTCCGGTCCTCTCGTACTAGGAGCAGCCCCTCTCAAATCTCAAACGTCCACGGCAGATAGGGACCGAACTGTCTCACGACGTTCTAAACCCAGCTCGCGTACCACTTTAAATGGCGAACAGCCATACCCTTGGGACCGGCTTCAGCCCCAGGATGTGATGAGCCGACATCGAGGTGCCAAACACCGCCGTCGATATGAACTCTTGGGCGGTATCAGCCTGTTATCCCCGGAGTACCTTTTATCCGTTGAGCGATGGCCCTTCCATACAGAACCACCGGATCACTAAGACCTACTTTCGTACCTGCTCGACGTGTTTGTCTCGCAGTCAAGCGCGCTTTTGCCTTTATACTCTGCGACCGATTTCCGACCGGTCTGAGCGCACCTTCGTACTCCTCCGTTACTCTTTGGGAGGAGACCGCCCCAGTCAAACTACCCACCATACACTGTCCTCGATCCGGATAACGGACCTGAGTTAGAACCTCAAAGTTGCCAGGGTGGTATTTCAAGAATGGCTCCATGAGAACTGGCGTCCCCACTTCAAAGCCTCCCACCTATCCTACACAAGCAAATTCAAAGTCCAGTGCAAAGCTATAGTAAAGGTTCACGGGGTCTTTCCGTCTAGCCGCGGATACACTGCATCTTCACAGCGATTTCAATTTCACTGAGTCTCGGGTGGAGACAGCGCCGCCATCGTTACGCCATTCGTGCAGGTCGGAACTTACCCGACAAGGAATTTCGCTACCTTAGGACCGTTATAGTTACGGCCGCCGTTTACCGGGGCTTCGATCAAGAGCTTCGCTTGCGCTAACCCCATCAATTAACCTTCCGGCACCGGGCAGGCGTCACACCCTATACGTCCACTTTCGTGTTTGCAGAGTGCTGTGTTTTTAATAAACAGTCGCAGCGGCCTGGTATCTTCGACCGACATGGGCTTACGGAGCAAGTCCTTCACCCTCGTCGGCGCACCTTCTCCCGAAGTTACGGTGCCATTTTGCCTAGTTCCTTCACCCGAGTTCTCTCAAGCGCCTTGGTATTCTCTACCCGACCACCTGTGTCGGTTTGGGGTACGGTTCCCAGTTATCTGAAGCTTAGGAGCTTTTCTTGGAAGCATGGCATCAACCACTTCGTCGCCTAAAGGCAACTCGTCATCAGCTCTCGGCCTTGAGATCCCGGATTTGCCTAAGATCTCAGCCTACCACCTTAAACTTGGACAACCAACGCCAAGCTGGCCTAGCCTTCTCCGTCCCTCCATCGCAATAACTGGAAGTACAGGAATATTAACCTGTTTTCCATCGACTACGCTTTTCAGCCTCGCCTTAGGGACCGACTAACCCTGCGTCGATTAACGTTGCGCAGGAAACCTTGGTCTTTCGGCGTGGGAGTTTTTCACTCCCATTGTCGTTACTCATGTCAGCATTCGCACTTCTGATACCTCCAGCAAGCTTCTCAACTCACCTTCACAGGCTTACAGAACGCTCCTCTACCGCGTCATCAAAGATGACACCCGTAGCTTCGGTGCATGGTTTGAGCCCCGTTACATCTTCCGCGCAGGCCGACTCGACTAGTGAGCTATTACGCTTTCTTTAAAGGATGGCTGCTTCTAAGCCAACCTCCTAGCTGTCTAAGCCTTCCCACATCGTTTCCCACTTAACCATGACTTTGGGACCTTAGCTGACGGTCTGGGTTGTTTCCCTTTTCACGACGGACGTTAGCACCCGCCGTGTGTCTCCCATGCTCGGCACTTCCAGGTATTCGGAGTTTGCATCGGTTTGGTAAGTCGGGATGACCCCCTAGCCGAAACAGTGCTCTACCCCCTGGAGTGATACATGAGGCGCTACCTAAATAGCTTTCGAGGAGAACCAGCTATCTCCGAGCTTGATTAGCCTTTCACTCCGATCCACAGGTCATCCGCTAACTTTTCAACGGTAGTCGGTTCGGTCCTCCAGTCAGTGTTACCTAACCTTCAACCTGCCCATGGATAGATCGCCCGGTTTCGGGTCTATACCCAGCGACTAAACGCCCTATTAAGACTCGCTTTCGCTACGCCTCCCCTATTCGGTTAAGCTCGCCACTGAATATAAGTCGCTGACCCATTATACAAAAGGTACGCAGTCACCTAACAAAGTAGGCTCCCACTGCTTGTACGCATACGGTTTCAGGTTCTATTTCACTCCCCTCTCCGGGGTTCTTTTCGCCTTTCCCTCACGGTACTGGTTCACTATCGGTCAGTCAGTAGTATTTAGCCTTGGAGGATGGTCCCCCCATGTTCAGACAAAGTTTCTCGTGCTCCGTCCTACTCGATTTCATTGATAAGAGATTTTCGTGTACGGGGCTATCACCCACTATGGCCGCACTTTCCAGAGCGTTCCACTAATCTCAAATCAACTTAAGGGCTGGTCCCCGTTCGCTCGCCACTACTAAGGGAATCTCGGTTGATTTCTTTTCCTCAGGGTACTTAGATGTTTCAGTTCCCCTGGTTCGCCTCTTGCACCTATGTATTCAGTACAAGATAACCAGCTTGTGCTGGCTGGGTTCCCCCATTCAGAGATCTCTGGATCACAGTCTGTTTGCCGACTCCCCAAAGCTTATCGCAGGCTACCACGTCTTTCATCGCCTCTGACTGCCAAGGCATCCACCGTATGCGCTTCTTCACTTGACCATATAACCCCAAGCAATCTGGTTATACTGTGAAGACGACATTCGCCGAAAATTCGCATGTTGCTCAATTAAGAGCAGAACTCACAAATTTTACCTTAGCCTGACATCACACCAGTGAAAGTGCGTGCCAGTCTATCTATCACATATCCGAATTTTTAAAGAACGATCTGACAAAAGTCAGAAATCAACATTCGATCTGAATGCTCATTTCTAAGTTCTGATCAAGTAAGCGAGTGGTGGAGCCAAGCGGGATCGAACCGCTGACCTCCTGCGTGCAAGGCAGGCGCTCTCCCAGCTGAGCTATGGCCCCGCATATTGGTAGGTCTGGGCA
>NZ_CP026674.1:1665000-5919083 GCF_002947915.1 Pseudomonas sp. SWI44
AGATGGCCCACTCCCTGAGGTCGGAACGCACGATCCAAAGGAAATGCAACAACCCCAACCCAAGAATCACATACACCAACCTGTGCAGCTTCTTCCAGCGTGCCCCAAGCCGCCGCTGGCTGTAACGGTTCGAGGTGACCGCCAACACCAGCAAGCCAAGAAACCCGAGCGCTCCCACGATAATGTAAGGCCGCTTACGCAGCTCCACCGCCAACTGCGCCCAATCCAGCCCGAGGATAAAGAACAGGTAGGCCAGGATGTGCAGCACGATATAGGCGAACACCCACAACCCCAGCTGCCGCCGAATCACGACCCAGCCCGACCACCCCGATAACTTCTGCAGCGGGGTCATGCCCAGGGTGACCAGCAGGAAGGTCAGCGCCCCGAGCCCCAGGCGATCCATCATGATCTTGCCCGGATCCGGCCCAAGCAGATTCATCGCGGCCTCATACAGCCACCACACCGGAAACAGGCAGCCCACAACGAAAATGGCCAGTCGCAACCAGGGATAACGCATCAATAGTTCTTCCGCAGATCCAGCCCGGTATACAGCGACGCAACTTCGTCGGCGTAGCCATTGAACATCTGGGTTTCCCGCACGTTGGGACTGAACAACCCACTGGGCAGACGCCGCTCACGCGCCTGAGTCCAACGCGGATGGTCGACCGTCGGATTCACATTGGCATAGAAGCCATACTCATCCGGCGCCAACCCTTGCCATGTGGTGCCAGGCTGCTCGGCCACCAGGCTGATGCGCACGATCGACTTGATGCTCTTGAACCCATACTTCCAAGGCACCACCAGCCGCAAAGGGGCGCCATTCTGGTTAGGCAGTTCCCGGCCGTACATGCCAACCGCCAGGATCGTCAGCGGGTGCATCGCCTCGTCGAGGCGCAACCCCTCCCTGTAGGGCCAGTCGATCAGGGCAAAGCCTGAACGCTGCCCAGGCATATGCTCTGGATCGTTCAGGGTTTCGAAGCGCACATAACGCGCCTTCGAGGTCGGCTCGACCTGCTTAAGCAACTGCGCCAACGGAAAACCCAGCCAGGGGATGACCATCGACCAGGCCTCGACACAGCGCAATCGGTAAATACGCTCTTCGAGCTGATAGGGTTTGACGAAGTCTTCCAGCGCATACCGCCCCGGCTTGCCCACCTCACCATCGATCACCACGCTCCACGGCTCGGTCTTCAGGCTGCCACCATTGGCCGCCGGGTCGCCCTTGTCGGGCCCGAATTCATAGAAGTTGTTGTAGTGGGTCGCATCCTTGAAGGGCGTGATCGCCTCATCTTTGACCGTTACCGCCTGCCAGCGTGTAGCTGCAAGCTTCTCGGTGAACCAAGCCGGTGCGGCGCCGGCCTGCACATCGGCATAACGCGAGGCTTCAACCGCGCTGGCCCGGCCCGGCAATGCGCCCAGGGCGAGGCCAGCCAGGGAGCCACCCAGCAGGGTTCGACGGGAAAGGTATACGCCTTCGGGGGTGATCTCCGATGCCTTGCACTCGGAAGACTTGGGAAGCTTGATGAGCATGGTCGGCTCCATAGCACTGGATAGCGGATGTTCCAGTAAGACTATGGAGCCGGAGGGTTATTCCACCATTAAAAGAATGTCACGCTTTACGACGGCGCGCTTTCAACAGGAACTGGATTGGCCCCGAAGCCGCGTAAGCAAGGAAGATCAGCAGCAGGATGCGTGGCGGGTCGCTGAACACCACGGCGAACACCAGCACCACAGCAAGGATCGCCACGAACGGAACGCGTCCCTTGAGGTCCAGCTCCTTGAAGCTGTTGTACTTGATGTTGCTGACCATCAGCATGCCGGCAGCGGCTACCAGCAGCGCGACCAGAAACGACAGTTTCGAGCCCTGGATGCCGTAGTCGCTGAAAGCCCATACGGTACCGGCGACCACTCCGGCGGCAGCCGGACTGGCCAGGCCGATGAAGTAGCGTTTGTCAGCAGTGCCCACCTGGGTATTGAAACGCGCCAGGCGCAGCGCGGCGCCAGCGACGTAGATGAATGCGACCATCCAGCCGACCTTGCCCATGTCGCCCAGCGCCCAGCCGAACGCCAGCAACGCGGGTGCCACGCCAAAGGCAACCATGTCCGACAGCGAGTCGTACTCGGCGCCGAAGGCACTCTGGGTATTGGTCATGCGTGCCACTCGGCCATCGAGACCGTCAAGCACCATGGCAACGAAGATGGCGATGGCGGCAAAGGCAAAATACTTGCTCGCCTCCCGCGGGTCACCGGCACTGAGGGCGCTCTGTGCGCTCATCGAACTGATGATGGAATAGAAACCCGCGAACAGGTTGGCGGTGGTAAACAGGTTAGGCAACAGATAGATGCCGCGATGGCGCACCTTGCGCCCTTCGGCGTCATGCCCTTCTTCAACGTGCTCATCGACAGGTAGCAGGCTTTCGGCGTCGGAGGGCTTGTTCGGCTCTTCGGGACGTTCGCTCATGGAGGGTACCTTGCAACAGGATGGAAAATGTTCGACACGGGCCTGCAAAACAGGTTCTTACAGCAAGCCACTGGTCTGCTTTATACCAGAAGCTGACTGTCGGAACGAAAAAACGCGGCCGAAGCCGCGTTTTTCATCTTTCGATAAGACTTAGTTCTTGGTCTTGTCGACGATCTTGTTAGCCGAGATCCAAGGCATCATCGAGCGCAGTTGCTCACCGATGATCTCGATGCCGTGGGCAGCGTTGTTACGACGCTTGGCGGTCATCGATGGGTAGTTGGTGGCGCCTTCGGAGATGAACATCTTCGCGTATTCGCCGTCCTGGATGCGCTTCAGAGCGTTGCGCATGGCCTTGCGGGATTCTTCGTTGATGACTTCTGGGCCGGTGACGTACTCACCGTACTCGGCGTTGTTGGAGATCGAGTAGTTCATGTTGGCGATGCCGCCTTCGTACATGAGGTCAACGATCAGTTTCAGCTCGTGCAGGCACTCGAAGTAGGCCATTTCCGGCGCGTAGCCAGCTTCGACCAGGGTTTCGAAACCGGCTTTGACCAGTTCGACGGTACCGCCACACAGAACAGCCTGCTCACCGAACAGGTCGGTCTCGGTCTCGTCCTTGAAGGTGGTTTCGATGATGCCGGTACGGCCGCCACCAACGCCCGAAGCGTAGGACAGGGCAACGTTCTTGGCATTGCCGGAGGCGTCCTGGTAGATAGCGATCAGGTCAGGGATACCGCCGCCTTTGACGAACTCGGAACGAACGGTGTGGCCCGGAGCCTTCGGCGCGATCATGATCACGTCCAGGTCGGCACGAGGAACGACTTGGTTGTAGTGGATCGAGAAGCCGTGGGAGAAGGCCAGGGTGGCGCCCTTCTTGATGTTCGGTTCGATCTCGTTCTTGTACAGCTGGCCCTGGAACTCGTCCGGAGTCAGGATCATGACCAGGTCGGCAGCAGCGACGGCAGAGGCAACGTCGGTCACTTTCAGGCCATGGGCTTCTGCCTTGGCAACGGTGGCCGAACCTTTACGCAGACCGATGGTGACATCCACACCGGAGTCTTTCAGGTTGCACGCCTGAGCGTGGCCCTGGGAGCCGTAACCGATGATGGCGACTTTCTTACCCTGAATGATGGAAAGGTCGCAGTCTTTGTCGTAGAAAACTTTCATGGAAATACCCCTGGTTATATCTCGGCCCCCTGCGGAGCCATCGCTAATTTTTGAATTTAGATGCTGAGCACTTTGTCGCCACGGGCAATGCCGGTGACGCCACTGCGCACGGTTTCGAGAATCGATGCAGTGCCGATCGCCTGGATGAAGCTGTCCAGTTTGTCGCTGGTACCGCTCAGTTGCACGGTGTACACGCTGGCGGTGACGTCGACGATCTGGCCACGGAAGATATCCGTGGTGCGCTTGATCTCGGCGCGCTGGGCACCGGTGGCCTTGACCTTGACCAACATCAGCTCGCGCTCGATGTGAGCACTTTCCGACAGGTCGACCAATTTGACCACTTCGACCAGCTTGTTCAGGTTCTTGGTGATCTGTTCGATCACTTCGTCATGGCCAACGGTGGTCAGCGTCAGACGCGACAGGGTCGGGTCTTCGGTCGGCGCCACGGTCAGGCTTTCAATGTTGTAGTTGCGCTGGGAGAACAGGCCGACCACACGGGACAACGCACCGGGTTCGTTTTCCAGCAGCAGGGAGATGATGTGCCGCATATCAGGTACGCTCCGTCTTGCTCAGCCACATGTCACGCATCGAGCCATCCTTGATCTGCATCGGATAGACGTGCTCGGTACGGTCAACCGCGATGTCGATGAACACCAGGCGGTCCTTCATCGCGAAGGCTTCCTCCAGCTTCGGCTTGAGGTCCTTCAGGCTGGTGATGCGGATGCCCACATGGCCATAGGCCTCAGCCAGCTTGATGAAGTCAGGCAGCGACTCGACGTACGAATGCGAGTGACGACCGTTGTAGGACATGTCCTGCCATTGGCGGACCATGCCCAACACGCCGTTGTTCAGGTTGACGATCTTCACCGGCAGGCCGTACTGCATGCAGGTGGACAGTTCCTGAATGTTCATCTGGATACTGCCCTCGCCAGTGACGCAGGCCACGTCCTGATCCGGGAAGTTCAGCTTGATGCCCATGGCCGCCGGGAAACCGAAGCCCATGGTGCCAAGGCCACCAGAGTTGATCCAACGGTTCGGCTTGTTGAAGCGGTAGTACTGCGCCGCGAACATCTGGTGCTGACCTACGTCGGAGGTGACGAAGGCGTCGCCATGGGTCACTTCGCAGAGGGTCTCGATCACGGTCTGTGGCTTGATGACGCTGCCGTCGCCCTTGTCGTAAGGGAACAGGCCACGATCACCGCGCCATTCGTCGATCTGCTTCCACCAGGCATCCAACGCGGCCTTGTCAGGCTGCTCGCCGATTTCCTTGAGGATGGTGAGCATTTCGCTCAGCACGCTGTCGACTGGCCCCACGATCGGTACGTCAGCCTTGATCATCTTGGAGATCGACGCAGGGTCGATGTCGATGTGGATGATCTTGGCGTTGGGGCAGAACTTGGCCGGGCCATTGACCACACGGTCGTCGAAACGCGCACCAACCGCCAGGATCACGTCGGCATTGTGCATGGCCATGTTGGCGGTGAAGCTGCCGTGCATACCGAGCATGCCAAGGAACTGGCGATCGGTGCCCGGGAAGCCACCCAGCCCCATCAGGGTATTGGTGACAGGCAGGTTCAGCGACTTGGCGATTTCGGTCAGGGCTTCGGAGCCACCACCGAGGATGACGCCGCCACCGGAGTACACGATCGGGCGCTTGGCGGCGAGGATCATCTCGGCTGCCTTGCGGATCTGACCGGAGTGGCCGCGTACGGCTGGGCTGTAGGAGCGCAGCTTGACCTTTTTCGGGTAGACGTATTCGAACTTCTCGGCCGGGTTGGTCATATCTTTTGGAATGTCGACCACGACCGGGCCAGGACGGCCGGATTGCGCCAGGTAGAACGCTTTTTTCAGGACTTCAGGGATTTCCGAGGCATGCTTGACCATGAAGCTGTGCTTCACGATAGGCCGCGAGATCCCGATCATGTCGGTTTCCTGGAAGGCATCGGTACCCACCATGGTGCTAGGCACCTGGCCGGACAGGATGACCATCGGAATCGAGTCCATGTAGGCGGTGGCAATACCGGTAATGGCATTGGTCGCACCCGGGCCGGAAGTCACCAGCACCACACCGGCCTTGCCGGTGGCACGGGCGTAGCCGTCCGCCATATGGGTAGCAGCCTGCTCGTGACGAACCAGGATGTGCTCGACTTCCGGTTCCTTGAACAGTGCATCGTAAACATGAAGGAGAGCACCACCAGGGTACCCGTAGATGTGCTTAACGCCTTCGTCACGCAAGAAGCGGACGACCATCTCAGCGCCAGATAAAAGCTCCACGTTGTTCACCTCTAAAACGCCAGAATACCGCCCACATGGACGGGTCTTAATAGGTTTACTGCCAAGCAGAGCATGAGCGAACGTCAGCACTGACTGAGCAAGTATTGGGAGCTCCCCAGAGTGTTGCGGGGGTTTCCCACCCAGCGCGAGGTAACGCGTTGCGGGGTGTAACAGGTCGGCGCGGGTGTGCGCCTCATGATCTGCTTAGCGGGTCTGCTTCTGGCAGTCCCTCTACAGCGGAATCTGGATTCTTGTGATTTGGCGGCTACAAGTCAAGAAAAATTATTGCCAATTTTTCCTCAAGATGAATTCCTGCCACCACTAAAAACCGCCTCAGCAGCAGAAAAAATAAGATTTCCATAAAAAAGGGCCACAATCTGCGGCCCTTGAAGGAAAAAAAGAAGAAATCAGGCGGAAGGAGCGATCAATTGATCGAAAGCTGCCAAAAGGCGCCGCAGCTCACGACTTTGCTCCGGACGATCGACAAAGACGGTTTCGGCCATGACCAGGATGCCCGAGGCGTTGGGCAGCGGTTGGCCCCGCTCGATGATAAGCCTCATGCGGGGCAGGAAGATCCACTGCAGCCACTGCTCGAAGCTCAGCGTATCGACCGCAAATGGCACCGTGCTGGCCAGCGCCTGCTTGCTCGGCGAGGCGTCGCTCCACCAGCCTTGCACCTGCAGCTCACGCTCGATGAGCAGCAGGTGATCGGCGATGTCCAGGATCCGTTGTTCGACCATCAGGAGCTGACCCGAGCCTTTTGCCGCGCCAGTGCGGCACCGGCGCTATCGCCTTGCTTTTCGCGTGCCTGGGCGATGGTGTTCCACAGCTCGGCCTGCAGGCTCGGGCGGCCGTTGGCATAGCTCAGGCCACGACGCGCCAGTTGTTCGGCCTGAGCGGCATCCCCTTGGGACAAGCGTACCTGGGCCAGGCGGAACAGCACTTGCGGCTCGCGCGGGGCGATGCGCTGGGCACGCTCCAGGCTGGAAGCCGCGCCATTGAAGTCGCCACTGCCTTGCTGCTGCTGGGCGGTGGTGAGCAATGCCAGCACCGGGCCGTCCAACTGCTCATCGGCCGACAGGCCACCCGAGGCACCGCTGCGTGGAATACCGGTCGGGGCGCTGGTGGCGCTCGAACCGCCACTCATCGACGCGATGTCGAACGGCTCGTCGGCGATCGGATTGGGGTTGGTCGTGATCGGTGTGGTGCTGATTGGCGCAGTGCTGATCGGTGCCGCCCCGGTCGCGGCCGGGAACGTCTGGATTGGCGCGGAACCCGCGCCCTGTGGAATGACCACGGTCACCCCGGAGTCCTCGGGCAGCGTCTGTGCCTGAGAGGTGCCACCGCTCATGCCAACCGCCGAACGGTTGGCAGTGATGCGCTCGCTGTTGGACACGCGTGTGCTCGAGTCGACGACCGGGATATTGCCCCGCGGAACGCTGGAGCAACCCTGGAGCACAACCAGTGCCGTCACGGCAGGAAACCACCACTTTTTCACTTCACACCTCATCAATGCAGCCAGTGCTTAATTCATCCAGCCCTTGACCCAGTCCATGACCGACTCAACCGGATCCTGCTCACCGCCACAGGTCGCACCCGCGGGCGGTTCGCTCCCGCGAATATACGGCATCTGCACGGCTCCCGGACAGCTGCCATCGGAACCTTGCCCGCTGTACGGGTCGATCCAGGCCTGCACTACATTGTCCGGCTGCGGCATGTCCAACGGCAGCGGGTCGGCCTTGCGCATGAAGCTGGTCCATACCTGCAGGGCACCGGTGGCGCCAGTGAACGGTGTCTTGCCGTTATCGTCGCGGCCCAGCCAGACCACGGCCAGCAGGTCCTGGCTGAAGCCGGAGAACCAGCTGTCGCGCGAATCGTTACTGGTCCCGGTCTTGCCTGCCAGGGTCAGCGAACTTGGCAGCACGCTGTACACCGAACGACCGGTACCTTCACGCATCACTCGCTGCATGGCGTTCTGCACCAGGTAGATCGAGCCCGGATCGAAAGTCTGCTGGATCTGGAACGGGTAGCGCTTGAGCGGCTCGCCTTCGGCCGTCAGCACGCTGCGAATACCGCGCATCGGGGTATTGAAGCCACCATTGGCGATGGTCTGGTACATGGTCGCGACCTGCATCGGCGACATCCCACCGGCGCCCAGCAGCATCGATGGGAAGGCTGGCCAATCGACATTCACGCCCAGCCGCCCAATGGTCTTGATGACGTTCGGGACCCCCACTTCCAAGCCGATCTTGGCGGTCGACAGGTTGTAGGAGTTGGCCAGCCCCTGATACAGGTAGATGGTGCCATGGGGGCGGCGGTCGTAGTTCTGCGGACGCCATACCTGGCCGTCAGCGCCCTTGACCGAAAACGGCTCATCCTGCACGCGGCTGGTCAGGGTGTACTTGGTCGGTTGCTCCAGCGCGGTCAGGTAGACCGCTGGCTTGACCAGCGAACCAATCGGACGCACCGCATCGATGGCGCGGTTGAAGCCGGCGAAGCCCGACTGGCGGCTGCCGATCAGCGCCTGCACCTCACCGGTTTCCGGGTTGGTCACAACCATTGCCGACTCCACCTCATCAGCGCCCTTGCGCCCGGCCAGGCGCTTGAACGTCTCGCTCATGGCGCTCTCGGCCTTCATCTGCAGGATCGGGTCGAAGCTGGTGAAGATTCGCAGGCCTTCTTCGGTCAAGTCCTCATCGCGGTAGTCCTGGCGCAGCTGACGCTTGACCAGGTCGAGGAAGGCCGGGAACGAGCTGTCGGCCAGGCTGCCACGCTTGGTCACGCCCAAGGGCATTTTCTTGGCCGCTTCGGCGACTTCCTTGCTCACCACGTTCTGCTCGGCCAGCAGGTCGAGCACCAGGTTACGGCGAGTCAGCGCACGCTCCGGGTAACGGCGCGGGTTGTAGTAGGACGGCCCCTTGACCATACCCACCAGCAACGCGACCTGATGCAGCTTGAGTTCCGACAGCGGCTGGCTGAAGAAGAACTGGCTGGCCAGGCCGAAGCCATGCACGGCACGTTGACCGTCCTGGCCAACGAACACTTCGTTGAGGTAGGCCTCGAGAATTTCGCGCTTGTCGTAATGCAGCTCCAGCAGCACGGCCATCATCGCTTCGGTGAGCTTGCGGCTGAGACTGCGCTCGCTGGTCAGGTAGAAGTTCTTCACCAACTGCTGCGTCAGGGTACTGCCGCCCTGGCGCATGGAGCCGGATGACGTGTTGACCCACATGGCGCGGGCAATCGACTTGGGCGATACGCCGAAGTGGCTGTAGAAGTCGCGGTCTTCCACCGCCACCAAGGTTTCGAGCAGGTACGGCGGCACCTGGTCGATCTTGATCAGAATGCGGTCTTCGAGGTTCTTCGGATAGATACCGCCGATCATCAAAGGCTCCAGGCGCACCACATCGAGCTTGCCGCCGTTGGCGCCGGAGAGCCCCGCAACATAGTCACCGGAGAAACGCACGCGCACGAACTGGGCCGGCTCCATGCCCTCGTAGAACTGGAAGCCACGGGTATTGAGGTCGACGTTGTTACCATTGACCGCGGCCGCACCTGGGCCGTTGGCGGCGCTCTCGCGCCGATAGCCGAGCGCATCGAGTTCGGTGAGGAAGTCGTTCTTGCTCAGTTTCTGTCCGACGAACAGCTCCAGCGGCCGGGCATACACCTTGGCCGGGATGGTCCAGCGCTTGCCAGAGAACTTCTCCTGGACGACGGCATCGAGGTAAACCGCGAAGCCGGCGACGATCACAAGGCCAACCAGGCTGAGCTTCAAAGCCCAGCCCAGCCAGGCGCGGGAGCGGCCGGTCGGGCGTTTCTGAGGGGTGCGGGGGGATCGAGTTCGAGTCATGGCGGCGGATTATACGCACTTTGTAAAGGCTGGGCAGACGCCCTCTGGCGGTATGCAGGGACGGCACCATTGACCATAATGGCGCATTCGAATTCCCTGCCCCGGAAGGATTTCTCGTGAGCCAAGCCTTGATCAACGCCTTGCAGAACCCAGCCCTCTACCCTCACCCGGTGGATGGCTTCCAACTCATCGAGACGCATATCTCCTGGGTTCTGCTCACCGGCGAGTACGCCTACAAGGTCAAGAAACCGATGAACTTCGGCTTTCTCGACTTCACCAGCCTGGATAAGCGCCAGCATTTCTGTAACGAAGAGTTGCGTCTGAACCAGCGCCTGACCGACGGTCTCTACCTTGAGGTCCTGCCGATCACCGGTACTGCCGAGGCACCGCAAATCGGCGGCGAGGGCGAGGCTATCGAATACGTCCTGAAAATGCGCCAGTTCCCCCAGGGCCAAATGCTCAACACGCTGCAGGCCAACGGTGAACTGAATGCTGGCCATATCGACCAGATGGCCCGACAGATCGCCGAGTTCCACCTGCAGGCGCCAAAAGTGCCGGTCGACCACCCGCTGGGCACCCCGGACAGCGTCATGGCGCCGGTGGAGCAGAACTTCGAGCAGATCCGTCCGTTCCTCACCGACAAGGCCGACCTGCAACAACTGGACAACCTGCAAGCCTGGGCCCACAGCAGCTTCGAGCGCCTGCACAGCCTGTTGGAGCAACGCAAGGCCAAAGGCTTCATCCGTGAGTGCCATGGCGACATCCACCTGGGCAATGCCACCCTGATCGACGGCAAGGTGGTGATCTTCGACTGCATCGAGTTCAACGAGCCCTTCCGCCTGACCGATGTCTACGCCGACGTCGGCTTCCTGGCCATGGACCTGGAAGACCGTGGCCTCAAGTGTCTGTCGCGCCGCTTCATCAGCCAGTACCTGGAGCTCACCGGCGACTACGAGGGCCTGGAGCTGCTCAACTTCTACAAGGCCTATCGTGCCCTGGTACGCGCCAAGGTTGCGCTGTTCAGCCTGCCGGCAGACGCCGACGGCGTACAACGCGCCACCACCCTGCGTACCTACCGTAACTACGCCAACCTGGCGGAAAGCTACAGCGCCATCCCCTCGCGCCTTCTGGCCATCACCCACGGTGTTTCGGCCGTGGGCAAAAGCCATGTCGCCATGCGCATGGTCGAAGCCCTGGGGGCCATCCGCGTGCGTTCGGACGTAGAGCGCAAACGCCTGTTCGGTGAGCAGCAAGCGGCAAACGCCGGGCAGCAGAACACCGGCATCTACGACCAGAACGCCAGCGCCGCCACCTACCAGCGCCTGCACGAGCTGGCGGCGACCATCCTGCGCGCCGGGTTCCCGGTAGTGCTCGATGCCACCTACCTCAAACGCGCACAGCGCCAGTCAGCGGCGGAAGTCGCCAATCACACCGGCGTGCCTTTCCTGATCCTCGACTGCCACGCCCCTGAGGCCGTCATCGCCAGCTGGCTGGAGCAGCGCCAGGCAGAAAACAGCGACCCTTCGGATGCCACCCTGGAGGTGATCAAGGCGCAGCAGGCCAGCCGTGAGCCTCCGGACGAGGAGGAACTCAAACACAGCACCCGCGTCGACACCCAGGACAGCGCCAGCATGAACCAGGTGATCGATCAGGTTCGCCAGCGTTTGCCAGGCCTCTGAGCCTAAAGGCGTGAAGCAGTCGACACTTCACGCCTGAAGTTCGGCGCCTCCACAGTGATGGCATTACAATATCATCACAATCATAAGGAGGCGCCGTCATGAACCAGCCCCGTCAACTGGACAATGCCCTGTACGCATTGGTCCGCGACGAGAACATCAGCGCATTCAATCGTGAAAGACCCGCCGTGGGGCTGATCGACTTTCGCGGCGGCGACTTCCGTGGCCTGGACCTGCGTGAGCTGGATGCGCGTGGCATCGACTTCACCGACGCGTACTTCCGCGCTGCCGACTTGCGCGGGCTGGACCTGCGTGACAATGGCCTGGAAGGGGCGAGCATCGCCCATGCCCAGATCTCCGGCACGTACTTCCCGCCGGAGCTGAGCGCGGACGAAATCCTCATGTCAGCCAAGTTCGGCACGCGCATGCGCTATCGACCGAAAGCCTGAATCATGGCTGGGGCTGCCCGACAGCCCCACCTCTCGGGCATCTCGTCGGCCCCGATGGCAAAAGGCCGCGCATTTGCGAACCCCCGCTACACTCCTTTCTGACCTGCTCGCGATTTATCCCCCAAGACCCGTTCAGCCATCGCAAGGAGGCTAGATGAACGATGAATTGCAGCATCTGAAGAATCTTGGCAAGACCTCTGCGCAGTGGTTGCACGCGGCGGGTATACACAGTGCGTCGGACCTGCGTCGTCTCGGTGCCGTGGGTGCGTACCAAGCCGTCAAAACGCGGGGATTCCGGGCATCGAAGGTGCTGTTGTACGCCATTGAAGGCGCGCTCCTGGACATGCACTGGAACGATTTGCCGGCCGAACGCAAGGAAGCACTCAACCAACAACTGGATGCGAAATGCCTTACGCAAAAAAATGCGAAATGAACGCACAAAGGGGATTGACGATTAAATGAGAATCGTTATGATTATCACAACTGGTCGCGAGACTGGTTGGATAAGCTGAAAGCCCCTGGTTCGGACTCTCAGATTATCTCCTCATCAGGCTAATCACGGTTATTGACCCGGCAGTTTTGCCGGGTCTTTTTTTGCCTGGACGCTGACCGGCGCGCCGAAATCGTTACTGACGCAGCGTCGCGCAGTAATCCTGCTCGGGCAGGGCGGCGGTGTACCACACGTAATCGGCCATGCCAGCTTCCACAGTCTGACCCACCTCGGCCAAGATCAACACCTTGGTCTCCCCTTTCGCCTCCAGGTCGGCCAAATGCAGTGGCACGCCCAGGTCCTTGCGCGCGTGATAGGCCCCGGTCAGCAACATTGCAGGCTGCGGCGCATCGTTGAGTCGTTCGGCGATTCGCCGGTCACGCTGCTGCTGAACGGCCAGCATCGCCGGCAGTTGGCTTTCCGGCAACAGACCACAGTGTCCTTCCCGTACCTGCTTGAGCAATGCCGCTTTCACTGCCGGGCTGTTGGAGAGTGTGCCGGGCAATGGCGGCGGCTGGCGATAGGCCTGACGCATCTGCTCGGGTGAAAGGTTGGCCGCCAGCAAGGGGACATGCCCCTGCAAGGCCTCCCGCACGATCGGCCCATACAATGGCCAATCCCAGCCGTCATCCCAGGCCAGAGCCTTGGGCAGGTCCTGAGGCAACTGGGCTTGCTGCTGCACGGCATCGACCTGGGACTGCTGGTCCGGTTGCAGCATCTCCATCAACAGGCTGCCCTGGGGGCGCTGGGTCTGCACGGCACGCAGCAACCATAGCTGCAGGGCATGGTGGTCAGGGTTGTCATGCTTCTCGCCCACAATCACTCGTGGCGCATCGGCCAGGCGCCGGACCAGTTGCTCAGGGCTGATCGACTGACCGCTGGTCAGGTCGCGAATCTGCCCCAACCGCGCACTGTCACGCCCTTCACTGCTTTGCCAGGCCGGTAGCGTCGGCAAGCTCGCCTGGCACCCGCCCAAGGCCAGCCCCAGACCCAGCGAAACAGCAGACAGCCATGGATGACGCATGCACAGAGCCTCCTAGCGAGTGATGATCAACGGGTGGCCACGCTCTGGGTGCTCCTGCACCAGAACATCGATGCCAAATACCGCCTTGAGCGCCCGAGGCGTCAAGACCGCCTGCGGCTCAGCAAGCGCATGACAGCGCCCCTGCTCCAGCAGCAGGATGCGATCACAGTAACGCGCCGCCAGGTTCAGGTCATGCAGGATCACCAGCACCGCCGCACCACGGTCGGCAAAGCTTCGCACAACCTGCAACGTGGTGTGCTGGTGCAGAGGGTCGAGCATCGAGGTTGGTTCGTCGAGCAGCAACGTGGCCCCCACTTCGCCTGGCCATAGCTGGGCCAGGACCCGCGCCAGGTGAACCCGCTGACGCTCGCCGCCGGACAGCGCCAGGTAGCTGCGCTCGACCAGATGCCAGGCATCCGCTGCCTGCAACGCCGCCTCGACGATCTCTCGATCACGTTGCCGGCCGGTGTCATGAGGCAGACGCCCCATGCCGACCACCTCGTCCACACGAAAGGCGAACCCCAGGCTGGACACCTGTGGCAGCACCGCCAGGCGTCGTGCCCGCGCCTGCCCTGGCCAGTCGGCCAATGCCCGCCCCTGCAACCTCACCTGGCCCTCGCTGGGCGCCAGCTCGCCGCACAGCACACCCAACAGACTGCTTTTGCCCGCACCGTTCGGACCGAGCACGCCCAGCACCTGGCCTGGCTGCAACTGAAGGTGGAGGCCGTGCAGCACCTCGTTGCTTCCCCGCCGCAAGTGCAGGCCCTCGACTGAAAGCATCAGTTGCGCCCCCGTACCAGCAAGAACAGAAAGAACGGCGCACCAATGAACGCGGTAACGATCCCAATCGGCAACTCGGCTGGGGCCAGGGCCAGGCGCGCAACCAAATCGGCAAACAACAGCAACGCGCCGCCTGCCAGCAGCGAGGCCGGCAGCAATACCCGATGATCCGGGCCAGCCAGCAGCCGCACCCAGTGCGGCACCACCAGACCGACGAAGCCGATCAGGCCGGCTGCCGCCACCGCCGAACCTACGCCCAGCGCCGTGCAAAGCACCAGTTCGCGCTTAAGCCGCTCCACATCGACTCCCAGGTGACGGGCCTCCGATTCACCCAGCAGCAAGGCATTTAGCGCCTGCGCCCGACGCGGCAGCCAGATCGCCACGGCCAGCGTGACCAGAAGCACTGGCCATGAACGCTCGTAACTGGCGCCATTGAGGCTGCCCAGGTTCCAGAATGTCAGTGTACGCAGCGTGGCGTCATCGGCCAGATAGGTGAACAACCCCACCGCCGAGCCGCCTAAAGCGGTCATGGCGATGCCGGCCAGGAGCATGGTGGCGACATGGGTCTGGCCATCGCGCCGGCCCAGGCGATACACCAGCGCGGTCACACCGAGCCCACCGACGAATGCACAAGCCGACAGCAGGTACGGTGCCAGCGCTTCTGGCAAACCTCCAAGCCAGCTCCCCGCCACGATCGCCACTGCCGCGCCAAGCGCCGCGCCGCTCGCCACGCCCACCAGCCCCGGGTCAGCCAACGGGTTACGAAACAGCGCTTGCATGGCAACCCCGGACAGCGCCAGCACCGCTCCGACGGCAAGGCCTAGCAAGGTGCGCGGAACGCGGATCTGGCCAAGAATCATCTGCGCCTGCTCGAGGCCATCACCTCCAACGGGCAGCCCGAGCAAGCGCAGCCCCGCGCGCAGGGTATCGAACAATGGCAAGCTGACCGGCCCTAGTGCCAGCGACAGCCAGACCGCCAGCAGACACAGAAGGCCCAAACCCAGGCACACGCTGCGCGGCGCGATCCGCTGCTTCATTGAGTGGGACGTGCCTTGGCATTGGGATAGAAGCTTTCCGCCAACCCTTGCAGGGTGGCCGGCAAGCGTGGGCCAAGGCCACCCACCAACAGGGTCGGGTCCAGCGCAACCAGGCGCTGCTCACGCACCGCGCGTGATACGGCCAGTGCCGGGTTTTCCTTGAGCAATGCTTGCAAGGCCTGCTCGCCCACAAGGGCACGGTCGGAGAACACCACGACATCCGGGTCCAGCGCAGCCAACGCTTCGACGGAGAAATGCTTGTAGCCTGGGTGTTCGGCGAGGTTACGCCCACCAGCCTGACGCACTACCCAATCGCCCGCCGTGCCTTGCCCGGCAATCAACGGTTTGGCTCCCGCATGGCCGACCAGCAGCAATACGCCCGGCGCCTTCTGGCCTGCCTGGGCCTGTCTGACCCTTGCCGATAGCGCTTCCAGTTGCTGGTGGTAGCCCGCAGCCAGCTCCGAAGCCTTCTGCTGCACCCCCAACAATTTGCCCAGCTGCTTGAGGTTTTCATCCACGGCAGCCAGCTCGGCCTTGCTGGACAACAGCTCGACCTGCACACCGGCCTTGCGAATCTGCGCCAACACCGGCGGCGGCCCCATTTCCTCGGTCCCAACCAGTACATCCGGGCGCAAACTGAGAATGCCCTCGGCCGACAGCTGCCGTTGATACCCGATGCTTGGTAATGCCTTCAGCGACTCAGGATGCTGGCTGGTGGTATCGACACCAACCAGCCGCTGCTCGCCACCCAGCAGGCTGATCCATTCGCTCAGGGAGCCCCCAGCACTGACCCAGCGTTGCGGCGAGTCGGTGGCCAGGGCCTGGGTTGAAAGCACCAGGCCCACGCACAGGGCGACATGGGCAGCGATACGGCGCATCATCGGATTCCTCCTGAAGGCAGGCCACGCGCCTTGTGGCGGGCGGCGGAACTGCGCACCATAGGCAGGCAGGCGCAGCGAGCGGCTGCAATTTGATAATTATTCGCATTAAAGCGTCAAGCCAGACGTTGCCACCTGGAACACCCCTGCCATGCACTTCCTTTGTACTTCCCACGGGCTGCCCGAGGGCCATAGCCGCGCCTTCAGCGTAGACGGCACCGCGGTGTTCGGCGTACGTCGCCGAGGCCAGGTGTACCTGTACCGCAACCGTTGCCCCCACCGCGGTATTGCGTTGAACTGGGCAGAGGACAGCTTTCTCGATGACAGCGCCAGCCTGATCCACTGCGCCCATCACGGCGCCCTGTTCCTGATCGAAAGTGGCGAATGCGTGGCCGGCCCCTGCGAGGGCGAGGCGTTGGAGGCCCTGGGCTGCCGTGAGGACAGCCAGGGCATCTGGCTTACCGGTTGAGCAGCACCGGCAAAGGGCGGTCGATGACGATCTGACCGGCGTCCAGGCGAGCGCCGTAGGCCAGCACTTCTACGCCATCCGCCACGGCCGCGCGCAGGGCCTGACTGTAGGCCGCATCGATCTCTTCGGCAGGGCGCACAGCGTCCACACCGGTCAGGTTGACGCAGTACAGCTGCACCGCACGAATACCTTGCCGGGCCAGGGCCGCCAATTCGCGTAAGTGCTTGGCACCGCGCTGGGTCACCGCATCGGGGAAGGCGGCGACCGAGGAGTCCGGGTAACCCAGGGTCACGCTCTTGACCTCGACATAAGCCGGGCCATCGGCGAACTCCAGGCGAAAATCCACACGGCTACGTTCTTCGCCGTACGCCACCTCGCGCTTGAGTCCGGTGAAACCTGCCAACTCACGGATGACACCTGCGTGCAACGCTTCTTCGACCAATGCATTGGCCCGACCGGTGTTCACGCAGGCCAGGCGCCCCTGAGGCGTTTCGCTGATTTCCCAGGTTCCAGGCAACTTGCGCTTGGGGTCGTTGGAGCGGCTGAACCAGACCTGACCACCTTCAAGCATGCAATTGAGCATGGAACCGGTGTTGGGGCAATGGATGGTCAGCTGCTCGCCGCTGGCCAGTTCGATATCGGCCAGAAAGCGTTTGTAGCGACGCAGCAGGCGCCCCTGTTCGAGTGCGGGTGAAAAGCGCATCAGCCTTGCCAGCTCCGCAGGCCACGGGCAATGCGCTGTACCGCCTCCTCCAGGCGCGGCAAGCTCTGGGTATAGGCAAAACGCACATGATGACCGGCCAGGTGGCGGCCAAAGTCCAGACCTGGGGTAAAGGCCAGGTGTTCGGTTTCGAGGAAATGCCGGCAAAACGCAAACGCATCGCCGCCAAATGCGCTGATATCGGCATAAAGATAGAACGCGCCCTGAGGCTCGACGGCGATCCCGAAGCCCAGCTCGCGCAGCGCCGGCAACAGGAAATCGCGACGGCGGGCGAACTCTGCGCGGCGCTCTTCGAGAATCGACAAGGTCTCGGGCTGGAAGCATGCCAACGCGGCGTGCTGGGCCATGCTCGGTGCGCTGATATAGAGGTTCTGCGCCAGTTTCTCCAAGTCGGCCACGGCACTGGGCGGTGCCACCAGCCAACCCAGGCGCCATCCGGTCATGCCGAAATACTTGGAAAAACTATTAAGGACAAAGGCCTCATCATCGACTTCCAGCACGCTCGCAGCGTCCATGCCATAGGTCAGGCCGTGGTAGATCTCGTCCACCACCAGGTGACCATGGTGCTCACGGGTGGCCCTGGACAGGCTGGCCAACTGGTCACGGCTGAGCACCGTGCCGGTCGGGTTGGCTGGCGAAGCGACCAGGGCGCCAACGGTGTCCTTGTCCCAGTGGCGCTCGACCAGATCGGCCGTCAGTTGGTAGTTGACGTCCGGCCCCACCGGGACCAGTTGGGCGCCGCCTTCGACCAGGCGCAAGAAATGTCGATTGCAGGGGTAGCCTGGGTCGGCCAGCAACCAGTGCTTGCCGGGGTCCACCAACAGACTGCTGGCCAGCAACAGCGCGCCCGATCCGCCAGGGGTGATCAAAATGCGCTGCGGGTCGATCGTCACGCCATAACGCTGCTGGTAGAAGCCGGCGATCGCCTCGCGCAAGGCCGGCAAGCCACGGGCCGCGGTGTATCGGGTATGACCTGCCGCCAGCGCCGCCTGGCCCGCCGCGACGATGGGTGCAGCGGTGGTGAAATCTGGCTCGCCGATTTCAAGGTGGATCACATCGTGCCCAGCCGCCTGCAACTCGTTGGCCCGCGCCAGCAGTGCCATGACATGGAAGGGTTCGATGGCGCGACTGCGCGCACTGTGGGTGTGGGCCATGACCTTCTCTCAATTGGGTCTAAACTGTGGATTCTACCTCTGCGCGGCACCGAACGTACGACTTGCGCCGCTGTCAACCACTAGAATCGGGCGGGGTAGCGCACCCCCGATCTATCTGGTAAGTTCGGCGGCTCGCAGTCGCAGGGCCGGCGGGTGCCGGAGATGGAGCAGCCTGCGCATTGGATCAGATGAGTGAGAGGCGGTCTATTCATGTCCACCGTAGAAAAGCACAAAGCCCAGACCATGTACGGTGTCGAGCCCTACGTAGAAAAGCAGGGCGAAGAGTACATGGGCGAGCCCATGAAAAAGCACTTCACCAAGCTTCTCGGTGCCTGGAAACAGGAACTGATGAACAGTGTGGACCGCACCGTGGATCACATGAAGGACGAAGCTGCCAACTTCCCCGACCCGGCTGACCGCGCCAGCCAGGAAGAAGAATTCGCCCTTGAGCTGCGCAACCGCGATCGCGAGCGCAAGCTGATCAAGAAGATCGACAAGACCCTCGACAAGATCAAGGCCGACGAATACGGCTGGTGCGAATCGTGCGGCATCGAGATCGGCCTGCGTCGCCTGGAAGCCCGTCCCACCGCCGACCTGTGCTTCGATTGCAAGGAAATCGCGGAGAAGAAGGAAAAGACGGTCGGCAAAGGCTGACTCTTTTCCCATTCGAACGGGGCGCACCATGCGCCCCGTTTTCATTTTTACGACCTGTACGGCCCATGAAAGACTCCCGCTATATCGGACGTTTCGCCCCCACTCCCAGCGGCTTCCTGCACTTCGGCTCGCTGGTCGCCGCCCTCGCCTCCTGGCTCGACGCCCGCGCGGTCGATGGCCGCTGGCTGGTACGCATGGAAGACACCGACCCGCCCCGGGAAATGCCCGGGGCCCGCGACGCGATCCTGCAGACCCTAGAGCGCTACGGCCTGGAGTGGGATGGCGAAGTGGTCTACCAGAGCCAGCGCCACGACGCCTACGCCGCGGTGGTCGACCGCCTGTTCAGCATGGGCCTGGCCTACGCCTGTACCTGTTCGCGCAAGCAGCTGGAGGGCTACAACGGCATCTACCCAGGCTTTTGCCGTAACGCCGGGCATGCCCGAGAAGGCGCAGCGATCCGGCTACGGGTGCCTGAGTTGATCTACCGCTTTACAGACCGGGTGCAGGGCGAGTTCCAGCAACACCTGGGGCGTGAAGTGGGCGATTTCGTGATCCAGCGGCGTGATGGGCTGTATGCGTATCAACTGGCGGTGGTGCTGGATGATGCCTGGCAGGGTGTTACCGACATCGTGCGCGGGGCGGACCTGCTCGACAACACCCCACGCCAGTTGTACCTGCAGGAACTGCTGGGCCTTTCGCAGCCGCGTTACCTGCATATTCCGCTCATCGTGCAGCCGGATGGACACAAGCTGGGCAAGTCCTATCGCTCGCCGCCGCTGCAGGCGGAACAGGCGACGCCTTTGCTGCTGCGCGCGCTGCGGGCCTTGGGGCAGGCAGCAGACCCGGAGTTGCGGCTGGCAACACCGGCTGAAGTCCTTGCGGTAGCCCGCAAGCAGTGGCGGCCAGAGGCGATTGCCCGGCAGGCCACTGTTGCAGAGGCAGACTTGCACTGACGCAGGCCCGGCCTCTCGAAAACAAAAGCCCAATAAATTCAAACTCTTGGCGAACCCCATGGATTCCCGCTAGCATCGCCCCAGCCATTTGCGCCAATAATAAGTCCAAGCCCGCAGCGCCCAACCATCGAGGCCAGCATGTACATCTATCGTTTGGTCCTGCTTCTGGTCGTGGGGATCTACCTGTTCTCCCCGGCCATCATGGACTGGTGGATCGAACCGACCGGAGCCTGGTACCGCCCCTACCTGCTCTGGCTGATCCTGATCGTCGTCACCTTCATCCTGCAGAGCCAACGAGATGCCGATGAGCTTTAGCCTGACCCAGATGATCCTGATCAGCGCCGCGTACCTTCTGGTGCTGTTCGGCGTGGCCTGGATCAGCGAGCGGGGGCTGATTCCCCGCTCCATCATCCGTCACCCCCTGACCTACACGCTGTCGCTGGGGGTATACGCCAGCGCGTGGGCCTTCTATGGGTCGGTTGGCCTGGCCTACCAGTATGGCTATGGCTTCCTGGCGTGTTACCTGGGGGTCTCAGGCGCGTTCCTGCTCGCCCCGGTGCTGCTCTACCCGATCCTGAAGATCACCCGGACCTACCAGCTTTCCTCGCTGGCAGACCTGCTGGCGTTTCGCTTTCGCAGCACCTGGGCCGGTGCGCTGACGACGGTGATCATGCTGATCGGCGTGTTGCCGTTGCTGGCCCTGCAGATCCAGGCGGTCGCAGACTCGATCAGCATTCTCACCGGAGAACCGGTCAAGGCGCGGGTGGCGTTCGCCTTCTGCGTGCTGATCATCCTGTTCACCATTTTCTTTGGCTCACGTCATATCGCCACGCGCGAAAAACACGAAGGTCTGGTCTTCGCCATCGCCTTCGAATCGGTGATCAAACTGCTGGCCCTGGGCGGTATCGGACTGTATGCCCTGTATGGCGTGTTCGGCGGCCCTCACCAGCTCGAGGTGTGGCTGCTGCAGAACCAGACCGCCCTGGCGGCGTTGCATACCCCGCTGCAGGAAGGGCCATGGCGCACCCTGCTGCTGGTGTTCTTCGCCTCGGCTATCGTCATGCCACACATGTACCACATGGCCTTCACCGAGAACCTCAACCCGCGCTCGCTGGTCAGCGCCAGCTGGGGCCTGCCACTGTTCCTGCTGTTGATGAGCCTGGCGGTGCCCCTGGTGCTCTGGGCCGGCTTGCGCCTGGGCGCCAGCACCAACCCCGAGTATTTCACCCTGGGCCTGGGAATAGCTGCCGGCAATCCGGCTCTGGCCTTGCTCGCCTACGTCGGCGGGTTGTCGGCCGCCAGCGGACTGATCATCGTCACCACCCTGGCGCTATCGGGCATGGCGCTCAACCATCTTGTGCTGCCGCTGTACCAGCCCCCCGCCGAGGGCAACATCTACCGCTGGCTGAAATGGACCCGACGCGCACTGATCGTCGCCATCATCACCGCCGGCTTCATGTTCTACCTCACCCAGAACAACCACCAAAGCCTTGCCAATCTCGGCATCGTCGCCTTCGTTGCCACCTTGCAGTTCCTGCCCGGCGTGCTGTCGGTGCTGTACTGGCCGACCGCCAACCGCCGTGGCTTCATCGCCGGCCTGCTGGCGGGCACCCTGGTGTGGATGGTAACGATGCTGTTGCCGTTGCTGGGCAACCTGCAGGGCTTCTACATTCCGCTGCTGGACATGATCTACGTGCTGGACGACACCAGCTGGCACATGGCGGCCATTGCCTCGCTGGCGGCCAACGTGCTGTTGTTCACCCTGATCTCGCTGTTCACCAACGCCAGCACCGAAGAAGCCAGCGCCGCCGAGGCCTGCGCGGTGGACAACGTACGCCGCCCGCAACGTCGTGAGCTGCATGCCGCCTCGCCCCAGGAGTTCGCCACCCAGCTGGCCAAGCCATTGGGCGCCAAGGCTGCGCAGAAGGAAGTCGAGCAGGCGCTACGCGATCTCTACCTGCCCTTCGACGAGCGCCGCCCCTACGCCCTGCGCCGCCTGCGCGACCGCATCGAGGCGAACTTGTCCGGCCTGATGGGGCCAAGCGTTGCCCAGGACATGGTCGAGACCTTCTTGCCCTACAAGTCCGGCAACGAGAACTATGTCACCGAAGACATCCACTTCATCGAAAGCCGTCTGGAAGACTACCACTCGCGCCTGACCGGCCTGGCCGCCGAGCTCGATGCCCTGCGCCGTTACCACCGCCAGACCCTGCAAGAGCTGCCCATGGGCGTATGCTCGCTGGCCAAGGACCAGGAAATCCTGATGTGGAACAAGGCCATGGAAGAACTCACCGGCATTGCCGCCAAGCACGTGGTGGGCTCGCGCCTGGTCACCATCAGCGAACCCTGGCGCGGCCTGTTGCAAGGCTTCATCAATGTGCCCGACGAGCACCTGCACAAGCAGCGCCTGGCCCTGGACGGTCAACCCCGCTGGCTGAACCTGCACAAGGCGGCCATCGATGAGCCACTGGCACCAGGCAACAGCGGCCTGGTGCTGCTGGTCGAGGACCTCACCGAGACCCAGGCCCTGGAAGACAAACTGGTGCATTCCGAACGCCTGGCCAGCATTGGCCGCCTGGCCGCCGGTGTAGCCCACGAGATCGGCAACCCGATCACCGGCATCGCCTGCCTGGCGCAGAACCTGCGTGAAGAGCGCGAGGGTGACGGCGAGATCATCGAGCTGTCCAGCCAGATCCTGGAGCAGACCAAGCGAGTGTCGCGCATCGTCCAGTCGCTGATGAGCTTCGCCCACGCCGGCGGCAGCCACCAGAACAGCGAAGAGCCGGTGTGCCTGGCAGAGGTGGCCCAGGACGCCATTGGTCTGCTGGCGTTGAACCGGCGCAACTTCGAAGTACAGTTCTTCAACCTCTGCGACCCCGACCACTGGGCCGAGGGCGACCCGCAGCGACTGGCTCAGGTGCTGATCAACCTGCTCTCCAACGCCCGCGATGCCTCGCCACCTGGCAGCGCCGTTCGTGTGCGCAGCGAGGCCAACGAGCACACGGTCGACCTGATCGTGGAGGATGAAGGCAGCGGCATTCCCAAGAACATCATGGACCGCCTGTTCGAACCGTTCTTCACCACCAAGGACCCTGGCGAGGGAACCGGACTGGGGCTCGCTCTGGTCTATTCCATCGTGGAGGAGCATTATGGGCAAATCACCATCGACAGCCCGGCCGACATCGAACGGCAACGTGGCACCCGGATCCGCGTGACCCTGCCCCGGCATGTCGTAGCGACGTCCCCTGAAATTCGAGACCGTCGAGAGAATTGAATCAATGCCGCACATTCTGATCGTCGAAGACGAAACCATCATCCGCTCGGCCCTGCGTCGTCTGCTGGAGCGGAACCAGTACCAGGTCAGCGAAGCCGGCTCGGTACAGGAAGCACAGGAACGCTTCAGCATTGCCACCTTCGACCTGATCGTCAGCGACCTGCGCCTGCCCGGTGCACCCGGTACCGAGCTGATCAAGCTCGGCCAGGGCACACCGGTGCTGATCATGACCAGCTATGCCAGCCTGCGCTCGGCAGTAGATTCGATGAAAATGGGCGCGGTGGACTACATCGCCAAACCGTTCGACCACGACGAGATGCTCCAGGCCGTCGCGCGCATTCTGCGTGACCGGCAGAACGCACCTGTCGTGGCCCCAGTCACCGCCGAACCGCGCCCCAATGGCAAGGCACCGCTGGCCGACAAAGGCAGCATGGCACCGGCCAATGGTGAAATCGGCATCATCGGGTCCTGCCCGCCGATGCAGGACATGTTCAGCAAGATCCGCAAGGTCGCGCCCACCGATTCCAACGTACTTATCCAGGGCGAGTCGGGCACCGGCAAGGAGCTGGTCGCTCGCGCCTTGCACAATCTATCGCGCCGCGCCAAGGCACCGATGATTTCGGTCAACTGCGCGGCCATTCCCGAGACCCTGATCGAATCCGAACTGTTCGGCCACGAAAAAGGCGCCTTCACCGGTGCCAGCGCGGGGCGTGCGGGGTTGGTGGAAGCAGCCGACGGCGGCACCCTGTTCCTCGACGAGATCGGCGAACTGCCGCTGGAGGCCCAGGCACGCCTGCTGCGTGTGCTGCAGGAAGGCGAGATTCGCCGGGTGGGTTCGGTTCAGTCGCAGAAAGTTGATGTGCGGCTGATCGCTGCAACGCACCGGGACCTGAAGAACCTGGCCAAGGCCGGGCAATTCCGTGAAGACCTTTATTACCGCCTGCATGTCATTGCCCTGAAATTGCCGGCCCTGCGTGAGCGCGGCAGTGACGTCAACGAAATCGCCAACGCCTTCCTGGCTCGCCAGAGTGCGCGCATTGGCCGTGACGACCTGCGTTTCTCGGCAGAGGCCGAGCAAGCGATCCGTCACTACAGCTGGCCAGGTAACGTGCGCGAGCTGGAGAACGCCGTGGAGCGTGCAGTCATTCTGAGCGAAAGCCCGGAAATTTCTGCCGAACTGCTGGGCATCGATATCGAGTTGAGCGACCTGGACGACGATATTCTCGACGACACCCCGATCATCGCGGGTAGCAACGCCAACAATGCCAGCCATGAGCCCACCGAGGACCTGTCACTGGAGGACTATTTCCAGCACTTCGTCCTCGAGCACCAGGACCACATGACCGAAACCGAGCTTGCGCGCAAGCTGGGCGTAAGCCGCAAGTGCCTGTGGGAGCGCCGCCAGCGCCTGGGCATTCCTCGTCGCAAGAGCAACGCCACCAGCGATAATTGAGGCTGGGGACGGCGCGCTGCCCGATTTTCAGGGGCCTGTGAGACCGAGCGCCGCCTGCGCGGCGCATCGCGAGCAAAGCTCGCTCCTACAGGTCGCGCGCCCATCCCGCAGGGATGATTGGCCCGAAACAAACGTAGGAGCGAGCCTTGCTCGCGATGCGCCGCGCAGGCGGCGCTCGGTCCCACAGGCGCCAAACCTGCTACGTCAGGCCCTTGCGGACTGTAAACCTCCCAGGTAACACCTCCCCCGAGCTTGCGCGCAAGCTGGGCGTAAGCCGCAAGTGCCTGTGGGAGCGCCACCAGCGCCTGGGCATTCCTCGTCGCAAGAGCAACGCCACCAGCGATAATTGAGGCTGGGGACGGCGCGCTGCCCGATTTTCAGGGGCCTGTGAGACCGAGCGCCGCCTGCGCGGAGCATCGCGAGCAAAGCTCGCTCCTACAGGTCGCGCGCCCATCCCGCAGGGATGATTGGCCCGAAACAAACGTAGGAGCGAGCCTTGCTCGCGATGCGCCGCGCAGGCGGCGCTCGGTCCCACAGGCGCCAAACCTGCTACGTCAGGCCCTTGCGGACTGTAAACCTCCCAGGTAACACCTCCCCCGAGCTTGCGCGCAAGCTGGGCGTAAGCCGCAAGTGCCTGTGGGAGCGCCACCAGCGCCTGGGCATTCCTCGTCGCAAGAGCAACGCCACCACCGATAGTTGAGGCTGGGGACGGCGCGCTGCCCGATTTTCAGGGGCCTGTGAGATCGAGCGCCGCCTGCGCGGCGCATCGCGAGCAAAGCTCGCTCCTACAGGTCGCGCGCCCATCTCGCAGGGATGATTGGTCCGAAGCAAACGTAGGAGCGAGCCTTGCTCGCGATGCGCCGCGCAGGCGGCGCTCGGTCCCACAGGCGCCAAACCTGCTACGTCAGGCCCTTGCGGACTGTAAACCTCCCAGGTAACACCTCCCCCGAGCTTGCGCGCAAGCTGGGCGTGAGCCGCAAGTGCCTGTGGGAGCGCCGCCAGCGCCTGGGCATTCCTCGTCGCAAGAGCAACGCCACCAGCGATAATTGAGGCTGGGGACGGCGCGCTGCCCGATTTTCAGGGGCCTGTGAGATCGAGCGCCGCCTGCGCGGCGCATCGCGAGCAAAGCTCGCTCCTACAGGTCGCGCGCCCATCTCGCAGGGATGATTGGTCCGAAGCAAACGTAGGAGCGAGCCTTGCTCGCGATGCGCCGCGCAGGCGGCGCTCGGTCCCACAGGCGCCAAACCTGCTACGTCAGGCCCTTGCGGACTGTAAACCTCCCAGGTAACACCTCCCCACCCCAACAATCTGTTACCCAGGCTCTCCCCGCGTAACAGTTCCCGAGGTGTACGGTAACGAAATTTCTACATTTCCCGCCCGCCCGCTTCCGCCAAATCTCGCCAAGCCATTGATTTTATTGTGTTTTCAAAAGTTGGCACGGCACCTGCTATATCTTTGGCACAAGAACAATAACAAGCACTGCAACTCAGAATAAGAACAAGACGAAACGGCTCACGCACAATAAAAACAAGACGGCGGAGGCGCAGCTAACTGATTCTTTTGGAGAGGATGCGTGTTTGGGGCTTGCCCCACGACCAGGCAGAGAACAACAAAAACTGCACTAAAAAGCAGCGCCTGAACTGGTTGGATCGATAGATCAACGTGACATCAGCGACCAAAGCAATCCGTTTGCTCTTAACCCCTGGATTGGGGGTCGTCCACAAGCTTTGAGATTTGTGGACAGGGCACTCAACAAAAACAAGAAGCCCAGCAGAAGAACAATAAGAGCACGCAACGACTTCTTGGGGAGCTTAGGCTCCCCTTGTCGTTTCTCTCCTTCCAGCAGGCTTCCTGCGACCGCCTACACCATTCCCCGAGTAAATGCTAGAATCCCCGCCCATCATGCGGCCATTCTCCTATTCTTGGCCGAACATTCCTTCAAACAGTGCATCCCATGCTGAAGAAGCTGTTCCAGTCGTTCCGCCCGCCCGTACCGGGCCAGCACCACAGACGCACCACGCCTGAGGTGATCAACAAGAGCCAACACTCGCTGCAACGCCACCAGTTCAGCCGCCACGCGGTGAATATCGTCGAGCGGCTGCAAAGTGCTGGTTACCAGGCATACCTGGTCGGTGGCTGTGTCCGCGACCTGATGCTGGGCATCACGCCGAAAGACTTCGACGTCGCCACCAGTGCCACCCCCGAGCAGGTCCGCGCCGAGTTCCGCAATGCGCGCATCATTGGCCGCCGCTTCAAGCTGGTCCATGTGCATTTCGGCCGTGAGATCATCGAAGTCGCCACATTCCGTGCACCTCACTCCGAAGAAGACCAGGGCGACAGCCACCGTTCGTCACACAATGCCAGTGGCCGCATTCTGCGCGACAACGTCTACGGCACGCTGGAGGAAGACGCCCAACGCCGCGACTTCACCATCAACGCCCTTTACTACGACCCGGTCAGCGAGCGCATCCTCGATTACGCCAACGGTGTGCACGATGTCCGCAACCGCCTGCTGCGCCTGATCGGCGACCCAACCCACCGCTACCAGGAAGACCCGGTGCGGATGCTGCGCGCTGTGCGTTTCGCCGCCAAGCTCGACTTCGGTATCGAGAAGCACACCTACCAGCCCATTCGTGAACTGGCTCCGCTGCTGCGTGACATCCCGCCAGCCCGCCTGTTCGAGGAAACCCTCAAGCTGTTCCTCTCCGGCCAAGGCGCGATCGCCTTCGAGATGCTGGTCGACCTGCACTTGTTCGACCCCTTGTTCCCGGCCAGTGCCCATGCCCTGGAAGAGCGGCCGACCTACACCCACACCCTGATCAGCCAGGCGCTGAACAACACCGACCTGCGCGTCAAGCAAGGCAAGCCGGTAACACCGGCCTTCCTGTTCGCCGCCTTGCTCTGGCCAGCGCTGCCAAGCCGCGTCCTGCACCTGCAGAACCAGGGTGTACCGCCGATTCCGGCCATGAACGGCGCAGCCCACGACCTGATCGCCGAGCAATGCGCACGCATCGCCATCCCGAAGCGCTTCACGCTGCCGATCCGCGAAATCTGGGACATGCAGGAGCGCCTGCCGCGCCGCAGCGGCAAACGTGCCGACCTACTGCTGGACAATCCGCGCTTCCGTGCCGGTTACGACTTCCTGCTGCTGCGTGAAAGCGCCGGTGAAGACACCGACGACCTCGGCCAGTGGTGGACCGACTACCAGGACGCCAACGACAGCGAACGCCGCGAGATGATCCGCGAGCTGGGCAGCCGTGACGATGGCGCCGGTGCCGGCCCGCGCAAACGCAAACGCAGTGGCAGCAAGCGCAAGCGTGGCGGTGACGAGGCCTTCGATTGAACACGCGCGCCTACATCGGCCTGGGGAGCAACCTGGACCAGCCTGCCGAGCAACTGCGCAGTGCCTTGCAGTCGCTCGACCAGGTCGAAGGCTCCCACCTGGTCGCCGCATCCGCCTTGTATTCCAGCGACTCGCTGCTGCCAGGCCAACCGCGTTACACCAATGCCGTAGCCGCCCTCGACACATCGCTTGAACCGCTGGCGCTGCTCGATGCCCTGCAAGCCATCGAAAATGACCAGGGGCGTGTGCGCAAGGAGCGCTGGGGCCCGCGCACGCTCGACCTGGACATCTTGCTGTTCGGCGACCAGGTGCTCGACGTACCGCGCCTGAAAGTCCCGCACTACCACATGCATGCACGGCCCTTCGTGCTGTACCCGCTTGCCGAACTGGTACCCGCGGACTTCCGCCTGGCCGATGGCCGCGCCCTCGCGCAGTTGCTCGCAGACTGCCCGTTCGTCGGGCTGGAACGCCTGTAATCCGGGCGCTCCAGACCAAGGTAACGCCAGTAACACCCGAATCGTAACAATGCGGTAACAGGGTGATTGACTTCCCCCACCTCGCTCACGACTATAGGCGTCCCGTGTGGCACCAAAGTGCCGCATACCCGTATCTAGGCCCGGACGGACCTGTGCCCGAACATCACAAGCGATGATGTGCCGCTCCGGAAGATGACTCAACGTGTTGGTCGCAGTCGTTTTTCAAAGCGCCTGAACGAGGATTTTCCTAAATGCCTGAAGTAACCCTGACCACCCTCCATGGCCTGAAGGCCAAGGGTGAAAAAATCACCATGCTGACCTGCTACGACGCCACCTTCGCCAAGGCGGCCAGCCAAGCCGGTGTCGAAGTGTTGCTGGTGGGCGACTCCCTGGGGATGGTCCTGCAAGGCCATGACAGCACGCTGCCTGTCACCACCGACGAAATGGCTTACCACACTGCCTGCGTCAAACGCGGCAACGATGGCGCCCTGATCCTGGCCGACCTGCCGTTCATGGCCCACGCCACGCCAGAGCAAGCCTTCACCAACTGCGCGACCCTGATGCGTGCCGGCGCTCACATGATCAAGATCGAAGGTGCAGCCTGGCTGGCCGAGACCATTCGACTGCTCGCCGACCGTGGCGTACCTGTGTGCGCGCACATGGGCCTGACCCCGCAAACCGTCAACGTGCTGGGCGGCTACAAGGTACAGGGTCGCCAGGAAGCCCAGGCGCGGCAAATGCGTGCCGATGCCATTGCCCTGGAGCAGGCCGGAGCGGCCATGTTGCTGCTCGAGTGCGTGCCCAGTGAACTGGCAGCTGAGATCACCCAGGCGGTCAGCATCCCGGTGATCGGCATCGGTGCGGGAAATGCTACCGACGGCCAAGTGCTGGTTTTGCATGACATGCTCGGCTTGTCCCTGAGCGGTCGCGTACCGAAGTTCGTGAAGAACTTCATGTCCGGCCAGCCAGACATCCAGAGCGCCCTTGCCGCCTACGTACAGGCCGTCAAAGAGGTCAGCTTCCCAGGTAGCGAACACGGGTTCAGCGCATGAATACAGTCAAGACCGTCCGGGAACTGCGTGCCGCCGTCGCGCGCGCGCGCAGCGAGGGCAAACGCATCGGCTTCGTGCCCACCATGGGCAACCTGCACAGCGGCCACGCCGCACTGGTGACCAAGGCGGCTCAACGAGCCGACTTCGTGGTTGCCAGCATCTTCGTCAACCCGCTGCAGTTCGGCGCCAACGAAGACCTCGACAAATACCCTCGCACCCTGGCTGCCGACCAGGAACGCCTGCTCGAGGCCGGTTGCAACCTACTGTTCGCCCCGACGGTCGAGGAAATGTACCCCGACGGCATGAGCGTGCAGACCCGCGTCAGCGTGCCGAACCTCTCCGAAGGCCTGTGCGGTGCCAGCCGACCGGGACACTTCGAGGGTGTGGCCACGGTGGTCAACAAGCTGTTCAACATGGTCCAGCCCGACCTCGCCGTTTTTGGCGAGAAGGACTACCAGCAACTGGCAGTTATCCGGGCGATGGTGCGTGACCTCAACATGCCGATTCAAATCATCGGCGAGCCGACCGTACGTGCCGAGGATGGGCTGGCGCTGTCATCGCGCAATGGCTACCTCACGCCCGAGCAGCGCGCTGTCGCGCCGGTGCTGTATCGCACCCTGAAACACATCAGCGAACAGATTACCCGTGGCCAAGTCGACTTCCCCGCACTGGTCGAGGAAGGCAAGGCACAGTTGAACGCCGCCGGCCTGCGCCCGGATTACCTCGAAGTGCGCCACGCCGTGAACCTGCAACCGGCCACCTTTGGTGACCGTGACCTGGTGATTCTGGCTGCGGCTTACCTGGGTAACACCCGGTTGATCGACAACCTGTATCTGCACCTGGACGAAAAAACCGCGTAAGCCTGCTGCGATTGGGTGTGGAAGCGGCGTTGTGTCGCGATAGGGCTGCCCGGCAGCCCCCCACCCTCTGATGCAGGGACGCTGGAATCCGGGGCTGCTACACAGCCCTACCGCGACACACGGCCGCTCCTAAAGGGATCGCGGCACGCCTAAATTCCCCTTCTCGCCCCATTCCCTGCGCCGGGCCATTGCCTATAATGATGGCCAGCCTGAACCCGGCAATCACTGCCCTGTCCAAGGCAACACCACGCACCAAGGAACCCTCCGCAATGGCGTATTACCGTACACCCCACGATGTTACGGCCCTGCCCGCCTGGCAGGCACTCCAGCAACACCGCGACGCCATGCAAGGCTTCAGCATGCGCGAAGCCTTCGCCAGCGATGCCAAGCGCTTCGACCAGTTCTCCCTGAGCAGCTGCGGCCTGTTCCTCGATTATTCCAAGAACCTGATCACCGAGCAGACCCGTGACCTGCTGGTAGGCCTGGCCAATGAGGTCGGCCTGCAGGATGCGATCAAGTCGATGTTCAGCGGCGAGATCATCAACGCTTCCGAAGGACGCCCGGTGCTCCACACCGCCCTGCGTCGTCCGGTCGGCGACAAACTCAGCGTCAACGGCGTCAACGTGATGCCGGAAGTGCACAAGGTACTGAACCAGATCACCGAGCTGGTCGGCCGCATTCATGATGGCCTGTGGCGGGGCTACAGCGAGAAACCGATCACCGACGTGGTGAACATCGGCATCGGCGGCTCGTTCCTCGGCCCAGAGCTGGTCTCCGAAGCCCTGCTGCCCTATGCCCAGCGCGGTGTGCGTTGCCATTACCTGGCAAACATCGACGGCAGCGAATTCCATGAGTTGTCGGCCAACCTGCGCGCCGAGACGACCCTGTTCATCGTTTCGTCGAAGTCGTTCAACACCCTCGAGACGCTGAAGAACGCCATGGCCGCACGTACCTGGTACCTCGCCCAGGGCGGCTCCGAAGCCGAGCTGTACCGCCACTTCATCGCTGTCTCCAGCAACAAGGCCGCCGCCGTGGCCTTCGGCATCCGCGAAGAGAACATCTTCCCGATGTGGGACTGGGTTGGCGGGCGTTACTCGCTGTGGTCGGCCATCGGCCTGCCGATCGCCCTGGCCATCGGCATGGCCAACTTCAAGGAACTGCTGTCGGGTGCCTACACCATGGACCAGCACTTCCAGACCGCGCCGTTCGACAAGAACATGCCCGTGCTGCTGGCCCTGCTAGGTGTGTGGTACGGCAACTTCTGGGGGGCATCGAGCCACGCGATCCTGCCGTACGACCACTACCTGCGCAACATCACCAAGCACCTGCAGCAGTTGGACATGGAATCCAACGGCAAGAGCGTGTTGCAGGACGGCAGTCCAGTGAAGACCGATACCGGCCCGGTAATCTGGGGCGGCGTTGGCTGCAACGGCCAGCATGCCTACCACCAGTTGCTGCACCAAGGCACCCAGCTGATCCCGGCGGACTTCATCGTACCGGTGGTGAGCTTCAACCCCGTGGCGGACCACCACCAGTGGCTGTACGCCAACTGCCTGTCGCAGAGCCAGGCACTGATGCTGGGCAAAACCCGAGAGGAAGCCGAGGCGGAACTGCGCCAGAAAGGCCTGAACGAGGCCGATATCGAGAAGCTCGCCCCGCACAAGGTGATTCCGGGCAACCGGCCGAGCAACACCCTGGTGGTCGAACGCATCAGCCCGCGCCGCCTGGGCGCCCTGGTGGCCATGTATGAACACAAGGTCTTCGTGCAAAGCGTGATCTGGGGCATCAATGCCTTCGACCAGTGGGGCGTGGAGCTGGGCAAAGAGCTCGGCAAGGGCGTCTACCAACGCTTGGTCGGCAGCCTGGAAGACAGCGCCGAGGACGGCTCGACGCAAGGCCTGATCAACTACTTCCGCGGCCGTCACCGCGGCTGATTCCGCGCCGACACCGGCTTGCTCGCGGGTGAACCCGCCTCTCCAGGTACTGCGCACGCCGTGAAGCGGCGCAGTACCCCTGGGTTCCTCCGCGAAGGGTCGGCACCGGTTGAACACCCCTCCAGCTACACTGTCCTATCGAATAGCCGAAGCAGTCCATCGCCCCGACAAGAGCAGGACAACCCGCCATGTTCGATATCCGCGATTTTCCCCAGGCGCTCGCCGTCAGCCAATCTGCCGCCATCACCCCCGACGACTACCGTCGCCTCTACCGTCAATCGGTCGAAGACCCCGACACCTTCTGGGCCGAACAGGCCAAACGCCTGGACTGGATCAACCCCTGGTCAAGCGTGCAGCAGTGCGACATGAAAAGTGGCAAGGCGCGCTGGTTCGACGGCGCCCAACTGAACGTGAGCTACAACTGCATCGACCGCCACCTGGCCAAACGGGGCGAGCAAACCGCCCTGCTCTGGGAGGGCGATGACCCTGGCGAGTCCAAGGCCATCACCTACCGAGCGCTGCACCGCCAGGTCTGCCGCCTGGCCAATGCCCTGAAAGCGCGGGGCGTGAAGAAAGGCGATCGGGTCTGCATCTACATGCCGATGGTCCCGGAGGCCGCCTATGCCATGCTCGCCTGCACACGCATCGGCGCCATCCATTCAGTGGTGTTCGGTGGTTTTTCCCCTGATGCGTTGCGCGACCGTATCCTCGATGCCGACTGCCGCACGGTGATTACCGCCGACGAAGGTATCCGCGGCGGCAAACGCATCCCGCTGAAACAGAACGTCGACAAAGCCCTGGCCAGTTGCCCCAATGTCAGCAGCGTATTCGTCGTGCGTCGCACCGGCAGCGAAGTGGCCTGGATCAACCAGCGCGACCTCTGGTACCACGAGGCGACCGAACAGGCCGGCGACGACTGCCCGCCAGAGGCCATGGAAGCGGAGGACCCGCTGTTCATCCTGTACACCTCCGGCAGCACCGGCAAACCCAAGGGAGTCCTGCACACCACCGCAGGCTACTTGCTGCAGGCCACCCTCACCTTCAAGGTGGTGTTCGACTACCGCGAGGGCGAGGTGTTCTGGTGCACCGCCGATGTCGGCTGGGTCACCGGCCACAGCTACATCGTCTACGGCCCGCTGGCCAACGGCGCCATCTCGCTGATGTTCGAAGGCGTGCCCAACTATCCGGACACTTCACGCTTCTGGCAGGTCGTGGATAAACACAAGGTGAATATCTTCTACACCGCCCCCACCGCCCTGCGGGCGCTGATGCGTGAAGGCTCCGGGCCGCTGCAGAGCACCTCGCGTCAAAGCCTGAGGCTGCTGGGCAGCGTTGGCGAGCCGATCAACCCGGAAGCCTGGGAATGGTATTTCGAGGCAGTCGGGCAGAAACGCTGCCCCATCGTCGACACCTGGTGGCAGACCGAAACCGGCGGCATCATGATCACACCCCTACCCGGCGCGCAGAAGCTCAAGCCAGGCTGCGCCACGCAACCGATGTTCGGCGTGCAACCGGTGCTGCTGGATGACAAAGGCAAGCTCATCGAAGGGCCCGGGGCTGGCATTCTGGCCATCAAGGCCAGCTGGCCGGGGCAGATCCGCAGTGTCTATGGCGACCACCAGCGTATGGTCGACACCTATTTCAAACCCATGCCAGGCTACTACTTCACCGGCGACGGTGCTCGGCGCGATGCCGAGGGTGACTACTGGATCACCGGTCGCATCGACGATGTAATCAACGTTTCCGGCCACCGCATCGGCACCGCCGAAGTGGAAAGTGCACTGGTGCTGCATGACAGCGTCGCCGAGGCGGCCGTTGTCGGCTACCCGCACGATCTGAAGGGCCAAGGGGTATATGCCTTCGTCACGCCCATGAACGGTGTCACCCCGGACGATGAGCTCAAGAAAGCGCTGCTCGATCTGGTTAGCAAGGAAATCGGCAGTTTCGCCAAACCCGAGCTGATCCAATGGGCCCCCGCACTGCCCAAGACCCGCTCGGGCAAGATCATGCGGCGTATACTGCGCAAAATCGCCTGCAATGAACTGGAGAACCTGGGCGATACCTCGACCCTGGCTGACCCAAGCGTGGTCCAGGGGTTGATCGACACACGCCTCAACAAATAACCGGCGGCCTGGGTTCATGGCCGCCCTGAAGACAGGTCGCCATGGAAACCCTACGTCGCCGCATCGAAACCCAGGTCATGAGCCTCACCGGGCTGGCGCTGGGCCAGCTCGACCTGGAGTCGCCCAAGGGCGACCCGGGCCTGTTCGGCCCGCACAGCATCAGCTGGCGCGTGCATGGCGATTTTCCCAGCATGCTGGTCGGTGGTATCAGCGCGCTGATGCTCCAATTGCTGCACCCGCTGGCACTGGCAGGGGTGTGGGATCATTCCAACTTCCGCCACGACCTGCTTGGCCGCCTGCGCCGCACCAGCCAGTTCATCTCGGGCACCACCTTCGGCTCCACCCGCGATGCCGAATGGCTGATCGAGAAAGTGCGCACCATTCACCTCAAGGTGACCGGCGTCGCACCCGACGGCCGTCCGTATTCCGCCAGCGATCCCGACCTGCTGACCTGGGTGCACGTTGCCGAGGTCAGCAGTTTCCTGGCCGCCCACTTGCGCTACCGCAATCCGCAACTGTCTCTTGCCGACCAGGATGCCTACTACGACGAGATCGCCCTGATCGCCGAACGCCTGGGCGCCCGCGATGTGCCGCGCTCACGCCAACAGGTCGAGGATTATCTGCAGCGCATGCGCCCACACCTGCAATGTGATGCCCGTAGCCTGGAAGTGGTAGAGATCCTGCTCAACGCCCCTGCCCCCAGCCGACTGGCCGAGCCGATCGGCAAGCTGATGCTGCAGGCAGGCATCGACCTGTTGCCGGAATGGGCGCAAGCCATGCTGGGCCTTGAGCAAGGCCCTTTACAGCGGCGCATGATCCGCCTGGGAATCGAACGCACGGCCCCCGTGTTGCGCTGGGCCATGCGCAATGGCTCCGCCCACCGGGCCAAACGGCGCATGGGCATTGAGTGAGGTCAAATGGTCGCCGCTGCGGAACCGATTTAACGTGCCATACTCCAACGACCCCTGCTTAGACAGACGAAGCGACACATGTACAAAGGATTGACTCGCGCCCTCGGCGCACTGCTGGCCCTCGTTGCCCTCTACAGCCTGCTCGGCTTCCTTATCCTCCCTGGCGTCGCCCTGCGCATCGCCAACCAGCAGTTGGCCCAATACGCCACGCTACCTGCGCACCTGCAACGTATCGAACTCAACCCCTTCAGCCTCGAACTGACGCTATGGGGCTTGCAGTTGGGTGAGCCTGGCAAGGAGCAGGTCGGCTTCGAGCGGCTGTACGCCAACCTGTCGCTGGACAGCCTGTGGAAAGGCGCACTGCACTTGGATGCGGTCGAGCTCGACAAGCCGCGCAGCGAACTGCTGTTCGCCAAGGACGGCACGCTCAACCTGACCCAGCTGTTCAAGCTGCCGCCCAGTGAGCCCAAGCCCGAGGAGCCGCCGAGCGATCCGTTCCCCCTGCGCATCGGCAGCATCAAGCTCAAGGACGGCTACCTGCACTTCAAGGACGACCGCCCCAGCGAGCCGATCGAGTTCCTCTACGACGCGATGAATCTGGAGCTGAAAAACCTCAGCACCCTGCCAGATGACAACGCCGACATGACCCTGGTGGCCGCGGGTCCCAACGGCGGGCGCATCGACTGGAACGGCACGTTCAGCCTGTCGCCGATCGCCTCGGAAGGCACCCTGAAGGTCACCGACGGCAAAATGAAAGTGTTCTGGCCTTATGTACGCGATGCCGTACCGCTGGTGCTGGAAGACGGCGTGATCAACCTCGACACCCACTACACTCTCAACCTGTCCAAAGAAACACAGCTGTTGCTCGACAAGACCTCCGTGCGGGTCGCGCCCTTCGCCATCAAGGCGCCGGATGGCCGTCAGCTGGCGCGCCTGGCCAGCCTGGAAGTCAGTGATACGTCGATCGACCTGGCCAAGCAGTTGGTCACCGTCGGCAAGGTCCGCAGCGAACAGCTCGAAACCTGGGCAGCACGCGAGAAAGACGGCCAGCTCGATTGGCAGAAGCTGTTTGCCAGCCAGCCGGCCAAGGCCACCCCACAGGAGAAAGCCGAGCCCGCCGCCGCCGAGCCTACACCCGAAGAAAAAGCCACCAAGGAGCCGGCCAAGCCCTGGCAGGTGCTGCTCAAGGACGTGCAGCTGCGCAACTACAGGGTGCACCTGGCCGACCGCAGCCAGCCGGAGCCCGTGGCACTGGACGTCGGCCCCCTGAACCTGGACTTGCAGGGCTTCGACAGCCTCAACCAATCACCCTTCACCCTGAAGCTCGACACGGGCGTCGGTAAACAGGGCAAGCTGCAAGCGGCAGGTCAGGTGAACCTGGCACCGGTCAGCGCCAAGCTCGATGTCAGCACCCGGGACATCGACTTGCGTGTCGCCCAGTCCTACATCAGCCCGTTCATCCGCCTGGAGCTGCGCAGCGGCATGCTGGGCAGCGACCTGAAGGTCGACCTCAAGAGCACCGAGCCACTGGCCTTCACGGTCGCCGGCAAAGCGCAGGTCAGCCAATTGCACACCCTGGATACCATCAAGAACCGCGATTTCGTGAAATGGCAGCAGGTCAACGTTGACGGTCTCTCGTACGTGCACGGCGACGCCCTGGCCATCGACAAGGTGACCCTGCTGCAGCCCTATGCCCGCTTCATCATCAACGAAGACCGCACCACCAATATTGACGACCTGCTGATCCCTCAACCGGCCAATGCCCCTGCCTCGGCCAAGGCCAAGCCAGCCGGAGGCGGCAGCGACAAGCCGCTGGGCATACACATCGGCCAGATCGACATCAACGATGGCTCGGCAAACTTCGCCGACCTGACCCTTACCCCGAACTTCGCCACCGCCATCCAGCAGCTTAACGGTCAGATCGGCACCATCGACAACCGTAGGCCGTCACCGGCCAAGGTCGATATCAAAGGCAAAGTCGACCGTTATGCGCCGGTTACCATCAAAGGTGCCTTGAACCCCTTCAACCCACTGGCCAGCCTGGACATCGCCACCAGCTTCAAGCGAGTCGAGCTGACTACGCTTACGCCTTACTCCGGCAAGTTCGCAGGCTTTCGCATCCGCAAAGGCCGGCTGAATCTCGACCTGCACTACCTGATCACCAATGGCCAGCTGAAGGCCGAGAACAAAGTGGTCGTCGAGCAGCTGCAATTGGGCGAGAAGGTCGACAGCCCGGACGCGGTCGATTTGCCGATTCGCCTGGCGGTGGCGCTGCTCAAGGACACCGAAGGGAAGATCTCCATCGAACTGCCGGTTGCGGGCGACCTGAACAACCCTCAGTTCAGCGTCATGCCCATCGTCTGGCAGACACTGCGCAACCTGGTGCTGCGTGCGGCACAGGCACCGTTCAAGTTCATTGGCGGGCTGATTGCCGGCGGCGGCGCGGAAGACCTTGGCAGCGTCGCCTTCGCACCAGGCTCCAGCGAACTGAGCGCCGATGCGCAGGCTGCACTGGACAAACTGTCGGCCGCGCTCAAACAGCGCCCAGAACTGCGCCTGGAGATCGAAGGCACCAGTGCCCAGAGCAGCGATGGCCCATTGATCGCTGAACAGCGCCTGGAGCGTGAGTATCAGGCCACCTGGTACAAGATCCTTCAACGCCGTGGCGACAAGGTCCCGGCCAATGCCTCGATGCTGGTAGTCGACGACAGCGACAAGCCCGCCATGCTCGAAGGCATCTACCGTAACAGGCTCAAGCAGCAGCCACCGGCCGAATGGGAGCAACTGAGCCGCGAAGAGCGCACGGCCAAGCTACGCGAAGCGGTGATCAAGTCCTGGGCTGAAAGCACAGCACTGTTGCGCACCCTGGGCCAGGAGCGCGCCAGCAGCATCAAGGACTATCTGGTCGACAAGGGCAAGCTCGAGGACGACCGGGTGTACTTCATCGACACCAACCTGGGGCAAGCCGAGCGCGATGGCCGCGTGGTGACGCCAATGCACCTGGACGCGGAGTGATCGCCAGGTCTTCATCGCCGGCAAACAGGCGCCTGTAGGAGCCCGTTTGCCGGCCAGAGAGCCACATACATCCTCACGCCAAACGCTGCCCCGACACCGCTGGGTGATAAAGCGGTTGGACCTTGTTGCCCGCCGGGTCAAGCAGGTGGAAGCTCCGGGCACCGTCGCCATGGTCGAAGGGCCGATCCAGCAGGGTCACGCCGTGTGCCTTGAAGTAGTGGTACCAGGCTTCCAGCTCCTGCACGGTATCGACGATGAAGCCGTAGTGATCCAGGGTCTGAAAACCGTTCGACGCGCCCGCCCCACGTCCAAGCGAAAGGTTGTCGTTGCCACAGGTGAGGTACACCAGGTCTTCGTTGGCCCGGTGCAGCACCTGCATGCCCAGCACGTCCACGTAGAAGCGCTCGCACTCCTCCAGGTTGGGCACCAGTAATGCGATATGACGCAGGCCGTTGAGTCGACCAGGACGGGTGGGTAATTCGGACATTCGCGCGGCTCCTATTTTGTATACAATTCGTTTGTGAATTTAAAACAAAAGGATCCGCTTGTGTACAGTCTCTTCATCAAGACCCGGGTTAAACCCGGTACCGCTGCCGCGTTCCTCAGCGCTATCAAAGCCAACGCTGCGGCTTCGGTGGCCACCGAGCCTGGTTGCCTGGTGTTCGACGTATCCCAGGACCGCGCTGACCCGGATCTGATCTACCTCTACGAAATCTACCGCGATGAGCACGCCTATGAAGCCCATACCCAGACTGCGCACTTTCGCGACAGCAGGCCGCTCGTCGAGCCCCTGATCATCGAGCAGGTGTGCTTCGAAAGCGATGTGGTAGCGCGAAACCCCGTCGCATAAAGAAAAGCCCCGGCCAATGCCGGGGCTTTCTTGAATGAGTGGCCAAATCCATTTGGCCGACGGGACATCCCTTACTCGGATTTCAGGCCATCGGCCGACACGGCCTGAACGCCCTTGATCTTCTTGGCGATGGCAATGGCCATTTCTTTCTGCGAATCGGTGATGGCAACGTCGGAAGAGAGCGAGACCACACCCTTGTTGGTTTCGACTTTAATATCGCTGCCAGGCACGCCTTTCTCGGTCATCAAGTCAGCTTTGACCTTGGTGGTGATCCAGGTATCGGAGGTTGCTTCCTTGGCTTTGGTCACCTCACCGGCCGCCAGCGTCATCGGGGCCTGGGTGGACTGCTGGGCGAATGCCGCGTTAGCCATGGTCAGGGTCAGAGCGGTAGCAGTAGCGGCAGCAATGGCGAACTTCTTCATTTAGGTCACTCCTGTTTGTCGAAAGGTCTGCGCCTTGATTCCTGGCGGCAGGTACAAGAGATATTGCACGGCATGTGCCAGCTTTTGCCTTTATAAAAACACCAATTAAATCAATGACTTATAGAAAAACCCCGGGATCGTTCATCGTGCATTTTGCACGCCGGGGGTATTTCCTGCATGCAAGATGCAAGTCCGCCAAATAGAATCGCACGCACAAAAAAAGGACCCCGAAGGGTCCTTCTTTCCAGCCTTTCGAAAAAGACCTAGACGCCCGATGCCTTGGCAGCGGCAACGTCCTTGATCGACAGCTTGATGCGGCCGCGGTTGTCCACGTCCAGTACCAGCACTTCGACTTCCTGACCTTCTTTCAGCACGTCGGTGACTTTCTCGACACGCGCATCGCTGAGCATGGAGATGTGCACCAGGCCGTCCTTGCCAGGCAGGATGTTCACGAAAGCACCGAAGTCGACGATGCGCTCGACCTTGCCCAAGTAGATCTTGCCGATCTCGGCCTCGGCAGTGATGCCCAGGATGCGCTGCTTGGCTGCATCGGCCGCTTCCTTGGTTTCGCCGAAGATCTTGATCGAACCATCGTCTTCGATGTCGATCGAGGCCTTGGTTTCTTCGCAGATCGCGCGGATGGTGGCGCCGCCTTTACCGATGACGTCACGGATCTTGTCGGTGTCGATCTTCATCGCGATCATGGTCGGAGCGTTGGCCGACAGCTCGCTGCGCGACTGAGCGATGACCTGGTTCATCTGGCCGAGGATGTTCAGGCGCGCTTCCAGGGCCTGGCCCAGGGCGATTTCCATGATTTCTTCGGTGATGCCGTTGATCTTGATGTCCATCTGCAGCGCGGTAACACCCTTGGCGGTACCGGCTACCTTGAAGTCCATGTCGCCCAGGTGGTCTTCGTCACCCAGGATGTCGGTCAGGACCGCGAACTTGTCGCCTTCCTTGACCAGACCCATGGCGATACCAGCAACCGGCGCCTTCATCGGTACACCGGCGTCCATCAGGGCCAGGGAAGCACCGCAGACCGAAGCCATGGAGCTCGAACCGTTGGATTCGGTGATTTCCGAAACCACACGGATGGTGTACGGGAACTCGGTGTCGCTCGGCAGCATGGCCTGAACGCCACGACGCGCCAGACGGCCATGACCGATTTCACGACGGCCAGCACCGCCCATGCGACCACACTCGCCCACCGAGAACGGCGGGAAGTTGTAGTGCAGCATGAAGGGGTCTTTCTTCTCGCCTTCCAGGGTGTCCAGCAACTGGGCGTCACGGGCGGTACCCAGGGTCGCAACGACCAGGGCCTGGGTTTCGCCACGGGTGAACAGGGCCGAACCGTGGGTTTTCGGCAGAACGCCGACTTCGATGTTCAGCGGACGCACGGTGCGGGTGTCACGGCCGTCGATACGCGGCTTGCCGTTGACGATGTTCTCGCGAACGGTGCGGTATTCCAGCTCGCCGAAGATCTCTTTGATCTGGCCAGCGGTCGGGCCGGTTTCTTCGTTGGCCAGACGGGCAACGGCCTGGTCGCGCAATTCGCCCAGGCGGTTGTAGCGGTCGGCCTTGATGGTGATGGTGTAGGCCTGCGAGATAGCCTCGCCGAACTCGGCACGTACCAGGTTGAGCAGTTCGGTGTTGGCGGCTGGCGCCTGCCAGTCCCAGGTTGGCTTGCCGGCTTCGGCGGCCAGTTCCTTGACGGCCTTGATCACGGCCTGGAACTCGTCATGGGCGAACAGGACAGCGCCCAGCATCTGGTCTTCGGTCAGCTCTTGGGCTTCGGATTCAACCATCAGAACGGCGGTTTCGGTACCGGCCACGACCATGTCCAGGCTCGAAGCCTGCAGCTGCTCGTAAGTCGGGTTCAGCAGGTAGCCGGTGCTCTCGTGGAAGGCAACGCGGGCGGCGCCGATCGGGCCTTCGAACGGAATGCCGGAAATCGCCAGGGCAGCCGAGGTACCGATCATCGCAGCGATGTCCGGATCGGTCTTCTTGCTGGTGGAGACGACGGTGCAGACAACCTGCACTTCGTTCATGAAACCTTCTGGGAACAGCGGGCGGATCGGACGGTCGATCAGGCGCGAGGTCAGCGTCTCTTTCTCGGAAGGACGGCCTTCGCGCTTGAAGAAGCCACCTGGGATCTTACCGGCGGCGTAGGTCTTTTCCTGATAGTGGACCGACAGCGGGAAGAAGCCCTTGCCTGGGTCGGCCTGCTTGGCGCCAACCACGGTCACCAGCACGGTGACGTCGTTGTCGACGGTGACCAGCACGGCGCCGGTCGCCTGACGGGCAATGCGGCCCGTTTCGAGGGTAACGGTCGATTGACCGAACTGGAACTTCTTGATTACCGGGTTCACGGTTTCCTACCTTTTTCAGTGGCTCTGGGGGAACTGGTTTCTTGCGAATTCTTGGGCAGAACGGGGAATCGGCCCCATTGACCGTCCAGATACAACACGAGGCTGGGAGCCTGGCTGCCCAGCGGAAAATCCGCTCGACATCACCAGGCTGCCAACCTCGGAGATACGCGTGGCGTGTTGGACGCCAACGCTGTACAGCATTGCTGCCATACAGCATCGAGCATGCAACACGCCATGCACACCACTGGCCAGGCCGCTATTAGCGACGCAGACCCAGGCGACCGATCAGGGCGCTGTAACGAGTGGTGTCTTTGCCCTTCAGGTAGTCCAGCAGCTTACGACGCTGGTTAACCATACGGATCAGACCACGACGGGAGTGGTGGTCTTTCTCGTTGGCCTTGAAGTGGCCTTGCAGCTTGTTGATGTTGGCGGTCAGCAGAGCAACCTGCACTTCCGGGCTACCGGTATCGCCGGCGGCTTGCTGGTATTCGGCAACGATCTGAGCTTTTTCTTCAACGCTGAGGGCCATTTGGCTTCTCCTGATAAACGGATCCCGCAAGCGGGGTCCAATAGGCCAGGGACAATATCCCCGTATTAATAAAAGAGGTGTGACCGTGCCTACTGACAGCCACCCTCGTGTCCACAGGGCTCGGCGCAAGCCTGACCCTGTGTGTTCGGTCATTCCGACCGAATCAGTCGACGCGGCGCAATGCGCCCGTCCTCGCTCACCTCACCGATACCGATGAAGCGGGCATTGTGATCCTGTACCCGAACCATGCCGAATTGCGGCGCGTCCGGAGCACGCACGGCCTGCCCATGCAGCCAGTAGAACGCACTGTGCTCGGACAGGCGCACCAACGGCCAGTCCTGCAAGCCGCTGTCGGACGGCATGAGGAAGCGATCGAGCGCTTCGTTGCCCCCTTCGGCGTGGGCCTGCTCGAGTTCTTCGAGCGTTACCGTCTGCGCCAGCTCGAAGGGCCCGGCCTGGGTCCTGCGCAGCTCGGCGACATAGGCGCCACAGCCCAGGGCCTCGCCGATATCCTCCACCAGGGTGCGGATATAGGTGCCTTTGCTGCAACCGACGGTCAGGCGCGCACGGGTGCCTTCGCACTCGAGCAATTCCAAGCGGCCAATAGTAACAGAACGCGCCTCGCGCTCCACTACCTCTCCTGCACGAGCTAGCTTGTAAAGCGGCTGGCCGTCGCGCTTGAGGGCGGAGTACATCGGCGGTACCTGGCTGATTTGACCACGAAAACGCGGCAGCACAGCCTCGATCTCGGCGCGACCAACGGTCACGTCGCGAGTCTTGAGTACTTCCCCTTCGGCATCGCCGGTGCTGGTAGTCTGCCCCAGCTGCATGACCGTTTCGTAGCCCTTGTCGGAATCGAGCAGGTACTGCGAGAACTTGGTCGCCTCACCGAAGCACAGCGGCAGTACGCCGGAGGCCAGTGGGTCGAGGCTACCGGTGTGACCGGCCTTTTCGGCATTGAGCAACCAGCGGACTTTCTGCAGCGCGGCGTTGGAGGTGAACCCCAATGGCTTGTCGAGCAGGATGATGCCGCTGACATTACGGCGAATACGTTTGACCTGGGCCACCGCTTACTCCCCGGCGTCCGGCTTGTCGGCATCCTGGTGCAGACGGTCTTCGGCGACCGCGCGCTCGATCAGTGCCGACAGATGGGCACCACGGCTGACGCTCTCGTCGAAGTGGAAGTGCAGCTGCGGCACGCTGCGCAGTTGCATGACACGCCCAAGGTGCAGGCGCAGGAAGCTCGCGGCACTGGTAAGGGCCTTGAGGGTCTGAGGTACGGCGTCGGTCCCGTCCTGGCCCATGACGGTGATGAAGACCTTGGCGTGCCCCAGGTCGCGGCTGACGTCCACGGCGGTGATGGTCACCAGGCCGACGCGCGGATCTTTGACTTCACGGCGAATCAGCTCCGACAGCTCACGCTGCATCTGATCACCGATGCGTTGGGTACGGCTATATTCTTTTGCCATTCTTGCTACCTGTAACGTAAAGCGGCAAACGCCCGGTCAAGCTGAAGCCTGACCGGGCGCTACCTTCAGAGGCACTGCCAAACGCCCTGGGGCGAGGCCTGCGCCATGCCCACCCCTTACAGGGTACGAGCCACCTGGACTTTCTCGAAGACTTCGATCTTGTCGCCGACCTTGACGTCGTTGTAGCTCTTGACGCCGATACCGCACTCCATGCCACTACGCACTTCGGAGGCGTCGTCCTTGAAGCGACGCAGCGATTCCAGTTCGCCTTCGAAGATCACCACGTCCTCGCGCAGTACGCGGATCGGACGGTTGCGGTACACAGTACCCTCGATGACCATACAGCCGGCAATGGCGCCGAACTTCGGCGAGCGGAACACGTCACGGACCTCGGCGACACCCAGGATGTTCTCGCGAACATCGCTGCCGAGCATACCGGTCAGGGCCTTCTTGACGTCTTCGATGATGTCATAGATCACGTTGTAGTAACGCATATCCAGACCTTCCTGCTCGACGATCTTGCGGGCGCCAGCATCGGCACGCACGTTGAAGCCGAACAGCACCGCGTTGGACGCCAGCGCCAGGTTGGCGTCGCTCTCGGTGATACCACCGACGCCGCCACCGATGACACGAACCTGAACCTCGTCGTTGCCCAGGCCGCTGAGCGAGCCTTGCAGGGCCTCCAGAGAACCACGCACGTCGGTCTTGAGGACGATGTTGAGGGTCTTCTTCTCTTCCTGACCCATGGTCTCGAAGATGTTTTCCAGCTTGCCGGCGTGAGCACGGGCCAGCTTGACCTCGCGGTACTTGCCCTGACGGAACAGGGCAACTTCGCGGGCTTTCTTCTCGTCGGCAACCACGGACAGCTCGTCACCGGCTTCCGGCGTACCATCCAGACCGAGGATCTCGACCGGAATCGACGGACCGGCTTCCTTCACAGGCTTGCCGTTTTCGTCGAGCATGGCACGCACGCGGCCGTAGTTGGAGCCGACCAGGACCATGTCGCCCTGACGCAGGGTACCGTCCTGAACCAGGATGGTAGCCACTGGACCGCGGCCCTTGTCCAAGCGCGATTCGACCACGACGCCACGACCTGGTGCGGTCGGAGTGGCGGTGAGTTCGAGGATCTCGGCCTGCAGCAGGACGGCCTCGAGGAGCTCGTCGACACCGGTACCCATCTTCGCCGAAACCTTGACGAACGGAGTGTCACCACCCCAGTCCTCGGAGGTTACGCCTTCGACGGCCAGTTCGTTGCGGATACGATCGAGGTCTGCACCCGGCTTGTCGATCTTGTTCACCGCGACCACCAGCGGAACGCCAGCTGCCTTGGCATGCTGCACGGCCTCACGGGTCTGCGGCATCACGCCGTCGTCAGCCGCCACCACCAGGATGACGATGTCGGTGGCCTTGGCACCACGGGCACGCATGGCGGTGAACGCAGCGTGGCCTGGGGTATCGAGGAAGGTGACCATGCCGCGGTCGGTTTCCACGTGGTAGGCACCGATGTGCTGGGTAATACCACCGGCCTCGCCAGCAGCAACCTTGGCACGACGGATGTAGTCGAGCAGCGAGGTCTTACCATGGTCAACGTGACCCATGACGGTCACTACCGGTGCACGAGGCTCGGTCTCACCTTCGAACTTCAGCGATTCGGCCAGGGAGTCTTCCAGGGCGGTGTCGCTGATCAGGGTGACCTTATGGCCCAGTTCTTCAGCGACCAGCTGAGCAGTTTCCTGGTCGAGCACCTGGTTGATGGTGACCGGGGTACCCAGCTTGAACATGAACTTGACGACTTCAGCGGCTTTCACCGACATCTGCTGGGCAAGTTCGGAGACCGTGATGGTCTCGCCGATGGTCACGTCACGAATGACGGGGCCGGTCGGGTTCTGGAAGCCATGCTGGTTACGCTTCTTCGGCTTGCCCTTGCCACCGCGACCGCGACGGAAACCATCGCTTTCTTCATCGGTGGTGCGTGGCGCGGCACGAGGCGTAGGAGCTTTTTCTTTCTCCTTGACCTTGACCTTGATCGACACGCGCGGGGCTTCGCCACGACGCTCGCCGCCACGACGGTCTTCGTCGCGAGTGCGGCTTTCGTTGCGACGAGTCTCGTCCTTCTTGCGCTCGGCAGCGCGTGCGGCAGCGTCTTCGGACGCTGGCGCCTCGGCCACTACCGGAGCAGCAGCTGCAGGGGCAGGCGCCGGCTCTGCCTTGGCCGCAGGGGCCGTAGCAGTGGTTTCGGCGGCCTGGCGACGGGCTTGTTCCTCGGCGCGCTGGCGAGCCTCGGCTTCAGCCTTCTCGCGAACGGCGTTCTCGGCCGCACGACGCTCTTCCAGTTCACGCTTCTGCTCAGCCTGGATCTCTTCCGGGCTGCGCTGCACGAATACTTTCTTCTTGCGTACTTCTACGCTGATGCTCTTGCTACCGGCTACACGCAGGGTGCTGGTGGTTTTGCGCTGCAAGGTGATCTTGCGCGGCTCTTCCGCCTTGCTCTTGTGGCTGCTCTTCAAATGGGTCAGCAAAACCTGCTTCTCGTTATCGGTCACTACCTGACCGGCGTCGGTGTGCGGCAGACCTGCCTCACGCATCTGCTGCAGCAGGCGCTCTACCGGTGCCTCGACCTCTTGGGCCAGTTCTTTCACCGTGACTTGCGTCATGCACTTCTCTCCTCAGGCCGCGCCTAATTACTCGAACCAGTGGGCTCGGGCGGCCATGATCAACTTGCCGGCACGCTCTTCGTCGATGCCGTCGATGTCGAGCAGATCGTCGATCGACTGCTCGGCCAGGTCTTCGCGGTTAACCACGCCGCGCACCGCCAGTTCCGCCGCCAGGTCCTTGTCCATGCCCTCGAGGGAGAGCAGGTCTTCAGCCGGATGGGCGTCTGCCAGTTTTTCTTCGGTAGCGATGGCCTTGGTCAACAAACGGTCCTTGGCACGAGCGCGGAGCTCATTGACGATATCCTCGTCAAAGCCATCGATGTTGAGCATTTCTTCCAACGGTACGTAGGCAATTTCTTCAAGGCTGGTGAAGCCTTCGTCGACCAGCACTTGTGCCAGCTCCTCGTCGACTTCCAGTTCCTCAATGAAGTTGCGCAGGATGTCGCCGGTCTCAGCCTGCTGCTTGGCCTGGATGTCCTTTTCGGTCATCACGTTCAGGGTCCAACCGGTCAGCTGACTGGCCAGGCGAACGTTCTGACCGCCACGGCCAATAGCCTGGGCCAGGTTGTCTTCGGCAACTGCGATGTCCATTGCATGGGCATCTTCATCAACGATGATCGCCGCGACTTCAGCCGGCGACATGGCGTTGATGACGAACTGCGCCGGGTTCTCGTCCCACAGGACGATATCCACACGCTCACCACCCAACTCGCCGGATACGGCCTGGACACGCGAACCGCGCATGCCGATACAGGCACCTTGCGGGTCGATGCGCTTGTCCTTGGAGCGGACGGCGATCTTGGCACGCGAACCCGGATCACGGGATGCAGCCATGACTTCAATGAGGCCTTCGGCGATTTCCGGTACCTCGATGCGGAACAACTCGATCAGCATCTGTGGCGCAGTGCGCGACAGGATCAGTTGCGGACCGCGGTTCTCGGTGCGGATTTCCTTGAGCAGCGCACGCAGGCGCACGCCGACACGGAAGGTCTCACGGGGAATGATGTCTTCGCGAGCCAACAGGGCCTCGGCGTTGTTACCCAGGTCGACGATGACGTTGTCGCGGGTAACCTTCTTGACGGTACCGGAGATGATCTCGCCAACGCGCTCGCGGTAGGCGTCGACCACTTGGGCACGCTCGGCCTCGCGCACTTTCTGCACGATGACCTGCTTGGCGGTCTGGGCGGCGATACGACCGAACTCGATGGACTCGATCTTCTCTTCGATCACGTCACCGATCTTGGCATCCGGATGCGTGTCCTGGATCTTGCTCAGCCAGGTTTCGATAGCCGGATCGTCCAGGTCGTTCTCGTCGACCACGGTCCAGCGGCGGAAGGTCTCGTAGCTACCGGTGTGGCGGTTGATTTCCACACGCAGGTCGACTTCGTCCTCAAAACGTTTTTTGGTTGCAGTGGCCAGGGCCACTTCCAGCGCCTCGAAAATGACGCCGGGCGGTACACCTTTCTCGTTGGATACCGATTCAACAACCAGCAGTACTTCTTTGCTCATCGTACGCCTCGCCTTGCGCAAGCCATTGGGTCCGGACAGTCCGCCGGGCCCGGCACGTCTCAGTCAAAACTGGGAATAATATTGGCCTTGTCGATCGAGTCGATCGGCAACAGGAACTCGTGATTGTCCACCTGGACCACCACATCCTGCTCCTCCACACCGCGGAGAAGGCCCTGGAAGTTACGACGACCCTCGAAGGGCGTACGCAGCTTGATCTTCACTTGTTCGCCGGCATGCGAAGCAAACTGTTCCAGAGTGAACAGCGGGCGATCCATGCCTGGAGAGGACACCTCGAGGGTATATTCACTGCTGATCGGATCTTCAACATCCAGGATGGCACTGGCCTGACGGCTGACCGCTTCGCAGTCGTCCACCAGGATTCCGCCTTCCTTGTCGATGTAGATACGCAGGACCGAATGTTTGCCCTGGGAGATGTATTCGATCCCCCAGCATTGGTAGCCCAGACCCTCGACCACCGGGGCCAACAAGGCCTGCAACTGTTCTAGCTTGCTCGACACCTGAACCCCCTCGTGCATGCTGTGCAAATAAAAAATGGGCGAAGCGCCCATCCCTGAAAGCGCCGTTGGACAACGACGCCGATAACTGTTCGGCTAGCAAAAAGCCCCTGAAAAGGGGCTCCGCTGAAGCTGGTTGCGGGGGCTGGATTTGAACCAACGACCTTCGGGTTATGAGCCCGACGAGCTACCAAGCTGCTCCACCCCGCGACAAAGCTGGGGCGAAAGTATAAGACTGAACCCGCTACAGGGTCAATCTAACCTCCACCTGCAAGAAAGCCCGCTAAAGCGGGCTCTCAAGCTTTAATTGGTACCGAGAAGGGGACTCGAACCCCTACACCCTATGGGCACAACCACCTCAAGGTTGCGTGTCTACCAATTCCACCACCTCGGCAATATTACTACTTGAAACCCGTTACTTCTGCTCTTGAGCCGGAGGAGGTACGTCACCAGCGTTGGTGGTTTCGCTCTTCTGCTCCTGGAGCACCGGTACATCATCATTAACTGCCGGCTTCTGCTCTTTCACTTCCAGTACCGCTGGATCTGGGAGACCCGCCTGGCTCAGCTGGTGAGCTTGTTGCTTGGCGAAGTATCCTAACCCAAGTGCTGTCAAAAAGAAAGTGGCAGCGAGTATAGCAGTCAATTTACTCAGGAAGGTAGCAGAACCTTGGCTTCCGAACACAGTGTTAGAGGCACCTGCGCCGAAAGATGCACCTGCTTCCGCACCTTTACCCTGTTGCAACAGAACCAGCACTACGAGTGACAGCGCTGCCAACAGATGAAAAACAACGATAACTGTTTCCAGCATTTGTTCAGTTTCCTGCGGCGCGACAAATTGCACCGAATTCGTCTGCGTTCAGGGACGCTCCACCAATGAGCCCCCCATCGATATCCGGCATGCCGAACAGCTCAGCCGCATTGGCCGCCTTCACGCTGCCGCCGTAGAGAAGCTGCACGTTCGCGGCAACTTCGGCGTCTTCCGCCGCCAACTGCGCGCGAATGGCTGCATGCACATCCTGCGCTTGTTGCGGCGAAGCCGTCAAACCTGTGCCAATGGCCCATACGGGCTCATAAGCAATTACTGCATTGGCAAAAGCCTTAACACCGAATGCATCGATGATACTGCTTAGTTGACGCCCGACAACTTCAAGCGTCTTGCCCGCCTCGCGCTCTTCGAGAGTTTCCCCTACGCAAAGCACCGGCATTAAACCACTAAGTTGAGCAGCTGCAAACTTATCTTTCAGCACTTCCTCAGTTTCACCCATAATTTGGCGGCGTTCGGAATGGCCAATCAGAACCAACTTGCAACCTGCTTCAACCAACTGACTGGGTGCAATTTCACCCGTCAGCGCACCCTCTTCGGGTTTTACCGCAGAATTCTGTGCACCTACGATGATCCCCCTGCCTTGCAGCCCATCAATGACTTGATTGATGAACAGCGCCGGCGGAAACACCGCGACTTCCACACCGTCTGGCAAGGACATATTGCCCAAGCCCTGGATCAGCTCAGCGACGCTGGCGCGGGTACCGTGCATCTTCCAGTTACCAGCTACCATGGGGCGACGCATGCTTTACCTCGTCGGTCAAAGTGGGCGCAGATCTTACCCAACCAGATCTGCGCTGGCAAGCCTATTTCAGGCACAAACTTCGCTGACCAGCTTGGCCAAGGCTTCGGCGTGGCTGCGCACTTGGTTTTCGTCGTCGCCTTCGACCATGACCCGCACCAGCGGCTCGGTACCCGACTTGCGCAAAAGTACCCGTCCGCGCCCAGCCATCGCCTCGGTGACCTTGGCACTGGCCTCCTTCACCGCAGGATGCTCCAGCGGGTCGACCTTGCTTGCGCCAAAGCGCACGTTGATCAGCACCTGTGGGCATTTGCGAACGGCCTGGCGGGCCTGCGCCAGGGTCTCGCCACGGCGCTTGAGCGACAACAGCACCTGCAGCGCGGCAATGATCGCATCGCCAGTGGTGGTGTGGTTGCAGCAAACCACGTGCCCGGAGTTTTCCCCGCCAACCAGCCACTCGCGCTCGAGCAACTCCGCCATGACATAGCGGTCGCCGACCTTGGCCCGCACGAACGGAATATCCAGGTCCTTGAGCGCCAGCTCCAGGCCGAGGTTGCTCATCAGGGTACCCACTACGCCACCCTGCAGCTTGCCGCGCTCGTGCAGGTCGCGCGCGATGATGAACAGCAATTCGTCTCCGTCGACGATGGCGCCAGTGTGGTCGACCATCAGCACACGGTCCCCATCGCCATCGAATGCGATGCCCAGGTCGGCATGGCCGACCAGTACGGCAGCCTGCAGCGACTCGATGTGCGTGGATCCGCAATTCTCGTTGATGTTGAGGCCGTCCGGCTGGGCATGCAGCACGGTCACCTGAGCGCCCAACTCACGGAACACGCTGGGCGCAACCTTGTAGGTAGCGCCATGGGCGCAGTCGACCACCAGCTTGAGGCCTTCGAAACTGGTGCTGCTCGGCACGCTGCTCTTGCAGAACTCGATGTAGCGACCGGCGGCGTCGTTGATACGGGACACCTTGCCCAGCTTGCTCGACTCGACCACTGTCATCGGCTGGTCCAGCAACTCCTCGATCATCAGCTCGACTTCGTCCGGCAGCTTGGTGCCCTGGCCCGAGAAGAACTTGATGCCATTGTCGTCATGCGGGTTGTGCGAGGCGCTGATGACGATCCCCGCTTCGGCATGGAAAGTCCGGGTGAGGTAGGCGATAGCCGGCGTCGGCATCGGCCCGAGCAGCATGACATCGGCACCGGCGGCAGAAAGACCGGCTTCGAGCGCCGATTCGAACATGTACCCGGAGATACGGGTGTCCTTGCCTACCAGCACTCGGCAATTGCCCTGCTTGCGGAACGCCATGCCCGCAGCCCAACCCAGTTTCAGCATGAAATCCGGTGTGATCGGGTATTCGCCGACGCGGCCACGAATGCCGTCGGTACCAAAGTATTTTCTGCTCATAGGGACTCCAATGTTCTTATTCGGCGTTCTGTACCGCAGCGATCATGCGCACGACATCAACGGTCTCGGCCACGTCATGGACGCGCAGGATGCTAGCACCCTTGGTCATCGCCAATGCCGCCAGCGCAAGACTGCCGTACAACCGCTCGCCCACCGGGCGATCCAGGGTCAAGCCGATCATGCTTTTGCGCGAAACGCCCACCAAAAGCGGGCGCCCCAAGCGGTAGAGCGCTTCCATGTGTTTGAACAGGCTCAGGTTATGCGCCAGGGTCTTGGCGAAACCGAAGCCAGGATCAAGAATGATTCGGTCAGCGTCGATACCGGCCGCTGCGCAGGCCGCCATCCGCTGTTCAAGATAGCGCGCAACGTCGGCGGTCACATCGTCGTAATGTGGATCATCCTGCATATTGCCCGGCTCGCCACGCATGTGCATGAGGCAGACCGGCAGGCCGGTATCGGCAGCGGCATCCAGTGCACCGTCGCGCTCCAGCGCGCGCACGTCGTTGATCAGGCCGGCCCCCAGGCGCGCCGACTCGCGGATCACGGCCGGGGTGGACGTATCCACGGAAATCACCACATCCAGGCGACTGTTGATCGCCTCGACCATCGGCGCCACGCGCTCGAGCTCTTCAGTAACCGATACTGCCCGCGCGCCAGGCCGGGTCGACTCGCCACCGATGTCGATCAGCGTGGCGCCTGCAGCGACCATCGCCTCGGCATGCCGAAGCGCTTCGTCGCGCTGATTGAAGCGCCCGCCGTCGGAGAAGGAGTCGGGGGTGACATTGAGAATACCCATGACATGGGTACGGGACAAATCAAGAACCCGGTTGCCGCAAGGCAACCGGGTCGGGTACTGCTGTGAGCTCATAAGTGCCCTTAGTGTTGTGCCGCTGGGCCGCCAATCGGCGACTCTGGGCGATCACCCTGGGTTGCAGAGGTGCCCGAAGCCGAGTCGTCGTCCCAGTCACGCGGTTCGCGGGGTGGACGGCCGGCCATGATATCGTCGATCTGCTCGGCGTCGATGGTCTCGTACTTCATCAGCGCCTCGGCCATGGCATCGAGCTTGTCGCGGTTGTCGGTCAGCAGTTGCTTGGCCGTGGCATAGCACTGGTCGATGATGCTGCGCACTTCCGAGTCGATCAGCTTGGCGGTTTCACCGGAGACACTGGCGTGCTGGCTGGCAGCGCTGCGGCCGAGGAACACCTCGCCCTCCTCTTCGGCGTACATCAGCGGGCCGAGCTTCTCGGACAGGCCCCACTTGGTCACCATGTTCCGGGCGATCTGGCTGGCACGCATGATGTCGTTGGAGGCACCCGTGGTGACACCGTCGAAGCCCAGGGTCATTTCCTCGGCGATACGGCCACCGTACAGCGAGCAGATCTGGCTGATCAACGCGCGCTTGGACAGGCTGTAGCGGTCCTCTTCCGGCAGGAACATGGTCACACCCAGGGCGCGGCCACGAGGAATGATCGACACCTTGTAGACCGGGTCATGCTCAGGCACCAGACGACCGACGATGGCATGACCCGCCTCGTGGTAGGCAGTGTTCTGTTTTTCCTTCTCGGACATGACCATGGTCTTGCGCTCGGCGCCCATCATGATCTTGTCCTTGGCCAGTTCGAACTCTTTCATTTCGACCAGGCGCTTGTTGGAGCGTGCGGCGAACAGCGAAGCCTCGTTGACCAGGTTGGCCAGGTCGGCACCGGAGAAGCCAGGGGTACCACGGGCGATGACCGCCGGATTGACGTTCTCGCCGACCGGCACCTTGCGCATGTGCACCTTGAGAATCTGTTCACGGCCGCGGATATCCGGCAGGCCGACCACGACCTGACGGTCGAAACGGCCGGGACGCAGCAGCGCAGGGTCCAGTACGTCCGGACGGTTGGTGGCGGCGATGACGATGATGCCATCGTTCATTTCGAAGCCATCCATCTCGACCAGCAACTGGTTGAGGGTTTGTTCGCGCTCGTCGTGACCACCGCCCATGCCCGCGCCACGGTGGCGACCCACGGCGTCGATCTCGTCGATGAAGATGATGCAAGGCGCGTGCTTCTTGGCCTGCTCGAACATGTCACGGACGCGGCTGGCACCGACACCCACGAACATTTCCACGAAGTCGGAACCGGAAATGGTGAAGAACGGCACTTTCGCTTCACCGGCGATGGCCTTGGCCAGCAAGGTCTTACCGGTACCGGGCGGGCCTACCATCAGTACGCCACGCGGAATACGGCCACCCAGGCGCTGGAACTTGCCCGGATCGCGCAGGAACTCGACCAGCTCGCCAACCTCTTCCTTGGCTTCGTCGCAACCTGCGACGTCGGCCAGGGTGGTCTTGACCTGGTCTTCGGACAACAGGCGCGCCTTGCTCTTGCCGAAGCTCATCGGCCCGCCCTTGCCTCCCGCGCCGCCTTGCATCTGGCGCATGAAGAACATGAAGACGGCGATGATCACCAGGATCGGGAAGCTGGCTACCAGCAGCTGCGTCCAGATGCTCTGTTGCTCAGGCTGCTTGCCTTCGATGATGACGTGATTGTCGACCAGGTCGCCGATCAGGCCATTGTCGGTAATGGCCGGACGCACGGTCTTGAAGTTGTCGCCGTCGGAACGCTTGCCGGTAATGATGTAGCCATCGACGGTCACACGCTCGACTTTCCCGTCTTTTACCTGCTGGATGAAGTCGGAGTAGTTGAGGGTCTGCGGCTCGTTAGGGCTCGAGAAGTTGTTCATCACCGTCACCAGGACCGCCGCGATGATCAACCAGAGGATCAGATTCTTTGCCATGTCGTTCAATTCGCTACCCTCTGAGGCCGGCGCACGACGCAGCCGTGCCTCGCATGATATTCGTCGCCCTAACTTACTACATTACCTACGCATCCGCAGGCACCGTCTGTAACCCTTTGTGAAACCTAGACTACACGAAGTTCGGACGATCCTGAGGGGGCGGGCGATTGGAAATAACTATCGACCACCCCCCAACCCGCCTTTTCACACCCCTTTGAAGCCCCTGGCCAGCAGGTATTGCTCACGCGAGCGATCCCGCGAGGACGACGGCTTGCGCATCTGTACCTTGTCGAACTTGCTGCGCACGTCCTTGAGGTACACGTCAAAACCTTCGCCCTGGAAAATCTTGATCAGGAAATCGCCGCCCGGCTTGAGGACGCGGGTGGCCAGATCGAGGGCCAGCTCACACAGGAACATGGCGCGCGGCATGTCCACCGCAGGCGTACCACTCATATTGGGGGCCATGTCGGAAATCACAAGGTCCACGTGCGAATCGCCGACTGCCTGCAGAATGCTGGCGAGGACTTCATCCTGGGTGAAGTCGCCCTGAATGAAGGTAACGTCGGGGATCGCGTCCATTTCCAGGATGTCGGATGCGATCAAGCGACCCTGCCCACCAATCAGACGACTGGTCACCTGCGACCAGCCTCCCGGGGCGGCGCCCAGGTCGATCACGCTCATGCCAGGACGGATCAGTCGGTCCTTTTCCTGGATCTCAAGCAGCTTGTAGCTCGCGCGCGAGCGGTAGCCATCCTTTTGCGCCTGCTTGACGAAAGGATCGTTGAAATGCTCTCTCAGCCAGTTATGGCTGCTTTTGGAACGTTGCGCCACGGGGCACCTCGATGATATGCGTCGTGTTTGACTGGGCGGAGCCACGGGCCCTCGGGTAAAATGCCCGTCAATTTTACAGAATCAGACGAAAAGGGTCAGATTATGCCGCTCAATAACGAGCAGAAGAAACAGTACAAATCCATTGGTCATGACCTGAAGCCGGTCTTGATCGTGGCTGGCAACGGCTTGAACGAAGGCGTCATCGCCGAACTGGAACGTGCACTCACCGACCACGAACTGATCAAGGTCGAGATTCGCTCCGAAGATCGCGAAGAACGTGCCGCCGCCATCGCCGAGCTGTGCAAGGCTGGCCGCGCGGAGCTGGTGCAGACCATCGGCAAGAAAGCGCTGATCTACCGCAAGAACCCGCAGCCGAACAAGCAGCTGTCCAACATCCACCGTTACAAGTAACGGAAAGGCCCCCGCAGGTATTCACCCTGTGGGGGCCGGCTTGCCAGCGTCGAGGCCTCGGCGCCTTCCCTGTCAGTGGCGCGGTGAACGCGTCTTGACCGGGACAGGCTGGGCTACCAGCACGATACCGGAGAAGCCCAGCACCAGAAAACAGAACATCTGCCAGCGCTCGCCTACCGAGATGCCATAGCGCAGGGTGTAGTACCCCACGCAAGCACCGAAGCCGAGCAACAGCATCTGGCCGCGAAACTGCCGCCACCAGGCCGCCAGGCCCTCCACCCTCGCCAGCACCGCCAGCTGGGTCAACAGCCCAAGCAACGCCACGCCGATCAACCAGCGGTCAATCTGCCCAGCGATATCCTGCACCAGCAATGGCGCCAGGCCACTGACCTTGAGCGCAGGCACCAAACCCACATGGAACACCCAGAGGCCGCCAACCCAGAAGACCTGGGCCAGCTGCCAGAGGATTCCCTCGAGGGAGGGCGCCCGAAGGCGCCGGTCAGATGTGCTTGACTTCGACAATCTCGTACTCGACCGTACCGTTTGGCGTCTTGACGACAACGGTGTCACCTTCTTCCTTGCCGATGATGGCACGGGCGATCGGCGCACTGTTCGACAGCTTGCCTTTCTTCACGTCGGCTTCGTCCTCGCCCACGATCTGGTAGGTCACCTGATCGCCGGTCTCGGTGTTCTCCAGGTCCACGGTGGTACCGAAGATCACCTTGCCGGTGTGCGCGATGGTGGTGACATCGATCACCACCGAGTTCTGCAGACGGCCTTCGATGTCACGGATACGCGCCTCGACCATGCCCTGCTCTTCGCGGGCAGCATGGTACTCGGCGTTTTCCTTGAGGTCGCCCAGCTCACGCGCTTCACCGATCGCCTGGCTCAGGCGCGGGCGCTCGGTCTTGCTCAGGAAGGTCAGTTCCTCTTCCAGGGCGCGAGCGCCCTGGACGGTCATCGGGTACTTGGTAATGCTCATGCTTTAAGTCCTGCATGCAGATCCTGCAAGCGGCGAACGGTCTTCTCAGGGCCGAATTTCAGCGCTTCGCAGATGGCTTCACCTGCCGCAATGGTGGTCGTGCAGTAGATCTTGTGCTGCAGCGCATTGCGACGAATCGAGTAGGAATCGGCGATCGACTGGCGGCCTTCGGTGGTGTTGATGATCAGCGACACTTCGTCGTTCTTGATCATGTCGACCACATGCGGGCGACCTTCGGTCACTTTGTTCACACGGCGCACTTTCAGGCCAGCCGCCTCGATCACCTTGGCGGTACCGGCAGTTGCAACCACTTCAAAGCCCAGGGCGATCAGGTCGCGGGCAACGCCAGCCACTTGTGGCTTGTCGTCGTCACGCACGCTGATGAACGCAGTACCGCCGGTCGGCAGCACTTCGCTGGCGCCCATCTGGGCCTTGGCGAAGGCTTCACCGAAGCTGTCGCCGACACCCATCACTTCACCGGTAGATTTCATCTCAGGGCCGAGGATCGGGTCAACACCTGGGAACTTGGCGAACGGGAAGACGGCTTCCTTGACGCTGTAGAAGTTCGGGATGATTTCCTGGGTGAAGCCCAGCTCTTTGAGCGTTTTACCCGCCATGACGCGCGCCGCGATCATCGCCAGGGAAGTACCGATGCACTTGGAAACGAACGGAACGGTACGCGACGCACGCGGGTTGACTTCGATCACGTAGATCTTGTCGCCCTGCAGGGCCAGCTGCACGTTCATCAGGCCGACGACACCCAGTTCCAGGGCCATCTTGCGCACCTGGTCACGGACTTCGTCCTGGACTTCCTTGCTCAACGAGTAAGGTGGCAGCGAGCACGCCGAGTCACCGGAGTGAACACCGGCCTGTTCGATGTGCTGCATGATCGCGCCGATCACCACGTCGGTGCCGTCGCACACCGCATCCACGTCCATTTCGATGGCGCAGTTGAGGAAGTGGTCGAGCAGCACCGGGCTGTCGTTGGAGACCTGGACCGCTTCACGCAGGTAGCGCTTGAGCTCGTCCAGTTCGTAGACGATCTCCATGGCGCGACCGCCCAGTACGTACGACGGACGCACGACCAGCGGGTAGCCGATGTCGCCAGCGGCACGGATGGCTTCGTCTTCGCTGCGCACGGTGGCGTTTGGCGGCTGGCGCAGGTTCAGGCGCTGAACCATCTGCTGGAAACGCTCACGGTCTTCGGCGCGGTCGATCGCGTCCGGGCTGGTACCGATGATCGGCACGCCAGCTTCTTCAAGGGCGCGAGCCAGCTTCAGCGGGGTCTGGCCACCGTAGTGGACGATGACGCCCTTGGGTTTCTCGACGCGGCAGACTTCCAGCACGTCTTCCAGGGTCAGCGGCTCGAAGTACAGACGGTCCGAGGTGTCGTAGTCGGTGGAAACGGTTTCCGGGTTGCAGTTGACCATGATGGTCTCGTAACCGTCATCACGCAGCGCCAGGGCAGCGTGTACGCAGCAGTAGTCGAACTCGATACCTTGACCGATACGGTTCGGGCCGCCACCCAGGATCATGATCTTGTCGCGGGTCGACGGATTGGCCTCGCACTCTTCCTCGTAGGTCGAGTACAGGTAGGCGGTATCGGTGGCGAACTCGGCGGCGCAGGTGTCGACGCGCTTGTAGACCGGGAACACTTCCAGCTTGTGGCGGTGACGACGCAGGTTCTTGTCGGTGATGCCGAGCAGCTTGGCCAGACGCTGGTCAGAGAAGCCCTTGCGCTTGAGGCGCAGCATGTAGTCCTTGTCGATGGCCGACAGGGCCAGGGTCTTGACCTTCTCTTCTTCCTTGATGAGATCTTCCATCTGCACCAGGAACCACATGTCGATGCCGGTCAGCTTGAAGATTTCTTCGCACGTCATGCCAGCACGCATGGCGTCGGCCACGTACCAGATACGCTCGGCGCCCGGTACGGTCAGCTCGCGCTTGAGGATGCTGTTGGCATCCGGGCTGGCCAGGTCGACTTTCGGGTCCAGACCGCAGGCACCGACTTCCAGGCCGCGCAGGGCTTTCTGCAGGGATTCCTGGAAGGTACGGCCGATGGCCATGACTTCACCGACCGACTTCATCTGGGTGGTCAGGCGGGCGTCGGCTTTCGGGAATTTCTCGAAGGCGAAGCGCGGCAGCTTGGTGACGACGTAGTCGATCGACGGCTCGAAGGAAGCCGGAGTGCGGCCGCCGGTGATGTCGTTCTGCAGCTCGTCGAGGGTGTAACCCACGGCCAGCTTGGCGGCGATCTTGGCGATCGGGAAGCCGGTAGCCTTCGAGGCCAGGGCCGAGGAGCGCGATACACGCGGGTTCATCTCGATCACGACCATGCGGCCGGTGTTCGGGCAGATACCGAACTGAACGTTGGAACCGCCGGTTTCGACGCCGATTTCACGCAGTACCGCCAGCGAGGCGTTACGCATGATCTGGTATTCCTTGTCGGTCAGCGTTTGCGCCGGAGCGACAGTGATGGAGTCACCGGTGTGCACACCCATCGGGTCGAAGTTTTCGATGGAGCAGACGATGATGCAGTTGTCCTTCTTGTCACGGACCACCTCCATCTCGTATTCCTTCCAGCCGATCAGCGATTCGTCGATCAGCAGCTCCTTGGTCGGCGACAGGTCCAGACCACGGGCGCAGATTTCTTCGAACTCTTCACGGTTGTAGGCGATACCGCCACCGGTGCCACCCATGGTGAACGACGGACGGATGATGCACGGGAAGCCCAGGCGCTCGAGAACGGCGTTGGCCTCTTCCATGCTGTGGGCGATACCGGAACGCGGGCACTCCAGGCCAATGGCTTTCATCGCCTTGTCGAAGCGCGAACGGTCTTCGGCCTTGTCGATGGTGTCGGCGTTGGCACCGATCATCTCTACGCCGAATTTCTCCAGAACGCCGTGGCGCTCCAGGTCCAGGGCGCAGTTCAGTGCGGTCTGACCGCCCATGGTCGGCAGCAGGGCATCCGGACGCTCTTTCTCGATGATCTTGGCCACCGATTGCCACTTGATCGGCTCGATGTAGGTGGCATCGGCCATGGCCGGGTCGGTCATGATGGTGGCTGGGTTGGAGTTCACCAGGATGACGCGGAAACCTTCCTCGCGCAGGGCCTTGCAGGCCTGGGCGCCGGAATAGTCGAATTCGCAGGCCTGGCCGATCACGATCGGGCCAGCGCCGAGAATCAGGATGCTTTTAATGTCTGTACGTTTTGGCATTGGGTTGTCACTCAAATCCGCGGGTCAGTCGGCAAGCCGTCTTGAACAATCTGGGTCAGGCGCTTCCGGGCGCGGCACGAGCCGGCCCGGGGCCTTGAAGCAGGATGCTCAGCGGCGCTTGGCCATGGCATCGATGAAACGATCGAACAGTGGCGCGACGTCGGTCGGGCCTGGGCTCGCTTCAGGGTGGCCCTGGAAGCTGAACGCGCTCTTGTCGGTGCGCTCGATACCCTGCAGGGTGCCGTCGAACAGCGACTTGTGGATGGCGCGGACATTGCCCGGCAGGGTGGCTTCGTCGACGGCGAAACCGTGGTTCTGGCTGGTGATCATCACCACGCCGGTGTCCAGGTCCTGGACCGGGTGGTTGGCACCGTGGTGGCCATGACCCATCTTGACGGTCTTGGCGCCGGAGGCCAGGGCCAGCAGCTGGTGGCCGAGGCAGATACCGAAGACCGGGATCTCGGTTTCCAGGATTTCCTTGATCGCCTGGATCGCGTAGTCGCAAGGCTCGGGGTCACCAGGGCCGTTGGACAGGAACACGCCATCTGGATTCATTGCCAGGACTTCGCTCGCCGGGGTCTGGGCAGGCACCACGGTCACGCGGCAGCCGCGGGCGACCAGCATGCGCAGGATGTTCAGCTTGACGCCGTAGTCGAAGGCCACCACGTGGTAAGGCAGGTCGGCAGCGTCAATGGTCGGGTGGCTGTCGGTTTTCAGCTCCCACACGCTGGAACGCCACTCGTAGCGCTCTTTGGTGGAAACGACCTTGGCCAGGTCCATGCCCTTGAGGCCCGGGAAGGCGCGGGCAGCGGCGATGGCGGCTTCTTCGCTTATGTTGTCACCGGCCAGGATGCAACCGTTCTGGGCGCCCTTCTCACGCAGGATGCGGGTCAGGCGACGGGTGTCGATACCGGCGATGGCGACGACGTTGTTGGCCTTCAGGTACTCAGGCAGCGACTGGGTGTTACGCCAGTTGCTGGCCAGCAGCGGCAGGTCACGGATGACCAGGCCAGCGGACCAGACGCGGTTCGACTCGGCATCTTCCGGGGTGGTGCCGGTATTACCGATGTGCGGGTAGGTCAGGGTAACGATTTGCTGCGCGTAGGAAGGATCAGTAAGGATTTCCTGGTAGCCGGTCATAGCAGTGTTGAACACCACCTCACCAACGGTCTGACCGTCGGCTCCGATGGCTTCACCGCGGAAAATACTGCCATCGGCAAGGGCGAGTATGGCTGGCTTTGTCAAGAAGACCTCCCGTTAATCAAGCATGAAAGGGCGATCGCAGGTTGCAAAAAAGCGGAGTGACGTATGGACACGTCACCCCGCTTTCATGTGCTGAATTCAATTCGCTGCGCGCTTTTAGTGGACACACTAAAGCTGTAGCTTACAGAAAAGTGCGTTTTAGGTCTACCGCATATGTGTCTCTAAAACACATGATTGCGACAGACTGACATCCCTGAAAACCCCTTCGCGGGTAAACCCGCTCCTACAGACACCGCGCCAAACCTCGGAGCAACGCCATTCCATGCGGGAGCGGGAGCAGGCTTACCGCGATGAAGCCACCGCCGCTCGACCTGCTTAACGCAGCTCGAGCACATCCTGCATGTCGTACAGGCCCGGCTCACGCCCATCCAGCCACAGCGCCGCACGCACGGCACCCTTGGCAAAGGTCATGCGGCTGGACGCCTTGTGGGTGATCTCCACGCGCTCGCCTTCGGCGGCGAACAGCACGGTGTGGTCACCGACTACGTCACCGGCACGCACAGTAGCGAAACCGATGGTCTGACGATCGCGCGCGCCAGTCTGGCCTTCGCGACCGTAAACGGCCACTTCCTGCAGATCGCGCCCCAACGCCTGGGCAACCACCTCACCCATGCGCAGGGCGGTACCCGAAGGTGCATCGACTTTGTGTCGGTGGTGCGCCTCGATGATCTCGATATCCACATCGTCGCCCAATACCCGCGCTGCGGTATCCAGCAGCTTGAGGCACAGGTTGACGCCAACGCTGAAGTTGGCGGCGAAGACGATCGGAATCTCCTTGCCCGCCTCGACCAGTTGCTGCTTTTCTTCCGGGGTAAAGCCAGTGGTACCGATGACCATGGCCTTGCCTGCCTTGCGGCAGAACGCCAGGTTCTTCAGGGTGACCGAGGGATGGGTGAAGTCGATCAGCACATCGAACTCGTCGGCGACCTTGGCCAGGTCATCGGAAATCGGCACGCCAATACGGCCCAGGGCCGCCAACTCACCCGCATCCGCCCCCACCAGGGAACTGTCGGGGCGATCGATCGCCGCCGTCAGGCCTGCCTGAGGCGCCTGTTGCTGCACGGCCTCGACGAGGGTCTTGCCCATCCGCCCCGCCGCGCCCATCACTGCAATACGTCGCATACGTCTGTTCCTTGTCAGAGATCGCCGAAGAAGCGCTTCACACCCTCGAACCAGCCACTGGCCTTGGGCGAATGAGAGCTGTCGCCATCGAGCGAATCGCGCAGTTCTTCAAGCAGCTCGCGCTGACGGCGGCTGAGGTTGACCGGCGTTTCCACCGCGACACGGCACAGCAGGTCGCCCGCCGCACCCCCACGCACCGGCGCCACGCCCTTGCCACGCAGGCGGAACTGCTTGCCGGTCTGGGTGCCTTCGGGGATCTTCAACTTGACCCGACCATCGAGGGTCGGCACTTCCAGCTCGCCGCCCAGGGCCGCATCGGTGTAGCTGATCGGCACTTCGCAGTACAGATGCTTGCCATCACGCTGGAAGATCGCGTGCTCACGCACATTGATGACCACGTACAGGTCGCCGGTCGGGCCACCATGGGTACCGGCCTCGCCCTCACCGGACAGGCGGATGCGGTCGCCGGTATCGACGCCCGCCGGCACCTTGACCGAAAGGGTCTTGTATTCCTCGACACGGCCTTCGCCATGGCAAGAGGTGCAAGGGTCGGTGATGATCTTGCCTTGCCCATGGCAACGGGGGCAGGTTTGCTGCACGGCGAAGAAGCCCTGCTGCATGCGTACCTGGCCAGCACCGCCGCAGGTCGGGCAGGTGGATGGGGTCGACCCCTTCTTCGCACCCGAACCGTCGCAGGGTTTGCAGTTGACCAGCGTAGGCACCCGGATATTGACCGTGGTACCGCGCACAGCCTCTTCCAGATTCAGCTCCAGGGTGTATCGCAGGTCGCTGCCGCGCTGCGCGCCGCCACGAGCACCACCGCGTCCGCCGCCGAAGAAATCACTGAAGACATCACCGAAGATGTCAGAGAAGTTGGCACCACCGAAACCAGCGCCGCCACCGCCCCCCATGCCAGCGTCGAAAGCGGCATGACCATACTGGTCGTAGGATGCACGCTTGTTCGCGTCGGACAGCACTTCATAGGCCTCGCTGACCTCCTTGAATTGCTCTTCCGACGCCTTGTCATCCGGGTTGCGGTCGGGGTGGTACTTCATCGCCAGGCGGCGATAAGCCTTCTTGAGGTCACCTTCGCTGGCGCCACGCTCGACACCCAGGACCTCATAATAATCACGCTTTGCCATAGGTCATTTGCACTCTTGAGGGCGTTCGGCATGCTCCATGCCGTCAGCACCTGCCGCTACACGCCCAAAGCGCCCTGACAGATGCTGTAAAAATTCTCGTATTCCAGACACACCAACGCGGGAGCAAGCCCCCGCGCGGCGACATCCTACCAGTTCATCGTCAAATGACGCTCACTGGCCGACAACATGCAGGGATTACTGCTTGTTGTTGTCTTTCACTTCTTCGAACTCGGCGTCAACCACGTCATCGTGCTTGGCTTCCGGCTCAGCCTGCTGGGCACCGCCCTGCGGCTGCTGAGCCTGTTCGGCGTACATCTTCTGAGCCACTGGCGCGGAGACTTTCGACAGCTCCTCGACCTTGGCATCGATGGCAGCCTTGTCGTCGCCTTTGACGGCGGCTTCCAGGGCAACGACCGCAGCTTCGATGGCGGTTTTTTCTTCGGCGGTAACCTTGTCACCGGCGTCAGCGACCATCTTGCGAGTCGAGTGAACCAGCGCGTCACCCTGGTTACGGGCAGCGGCCAGCTCTTCGAACTTGCGGTCTTCCTCGGCGTTGGCCTCGGCGTCACGCACCATGCGCTCGATTTCTTCGTCCGACAGACCGGAGTTGGCCTTGATCACGATCGACTGCGACTTGCCGGTGGCCTTGTCTTTGGCGCTGACGTGCAGGATGCCGTTGGCGTCGATGTCGAAGGTCACTTCGATCTGCGGCACACCGCGTGGGGCCGGCGGAATGTCGGCCAGGTCGAACTTGCCCAGCGACTTGTTCTGAGCGGCCTGCTTACGCTCACCCTGCAGAACGTGGATGGTCACGGCGCCCTGGTTGTCATCGGCAGTCGAGAACACCTGCGACTTCTTGGTCGGGATGGTGGTGTTCTTCTCGATCAGCGGAGTCATCACGCCGCCCATGGTTTCGATACCCAGGGTCAGCGGGCTGACGTCCAGCAGCAGTACGTCCTTCACGTCACCGGCCAGTACCGCGCCTTGAATGGCTGCGCCCATGGCAACGGCTTCGTCCGGGTTGACGTCCTTACGTGCTTCTTTACCGAAGAAGTCGGCAACGGCTTTCTGCACCATCGGCATACGGGTCTGGCCACCGACCAGGATCACGTCGTCGATCTTGCTTGCGTCGATACCCGCGTCTTTCAGCGCGATGCGGCAAGGCTCGATGGTACGGTTGACCAGGTCTTCGACCAGCGACTCCAGCTTGGCGCGGGAAATCTTCACGTTCAGGTGCTTAGGACCGGTAGCGTCCGCAGTGATGTACGGCAGGTTGACGTCGGTCGACTGAGACGAGGACAGCTCGATCTTGGCCTTTTCAGCCGCTTCTTTCAGACGTTGCAGGGCCAGCGGATCGTTCTTCAGATCCATGCCCGATTCTTTCTTGAATTCGTCGACGAGGTAGTCGATCAGGCGCATGTCGAAGTCTTCACCACCGAGGAAGGTGTCACCGTTGGTGGCCAGTACTTCGAACTGGTGCTCGCCGTCGACTTCAGCGATCTCGATCACGGAAACGTCGAAGGTACCACCACCGAGGTCATAGACGATCACGGTGTGGTCGCCCTTCGCTTTGTCCATGCCGTAGGCCAGGGCAGCAGCGGTCGGTTCGTTGATGATGCGTTTTACGTCCAGACCCGCGATACGACCGGCGTCCTTGGTGGCCTGACGCTGGCTGTCGTTGAAGTAGGCCGGAACGGTGATGACCGCTTCGGTGACCGGCTCGCCGAGGTAGTCTTCGGCGGTCTTCTTCATTTTCTTCAGGACTTCGGCGCTGATTTGCGGCGGAGCCATTTCCTTGCCGCCGGCCTCGACCCAAGCGTCACCATTGTTGGCTTTGACGATCTTGTACGGCACCAGCTTGATGTCTTTCTGCACGACGTCTTCTTCGAAGCGACGACCAATCAGACGCTTCACGGCGAACAGGGTGTTGTGCGGGTTGGTGACGGCCTGGCGCTTGGCCGACTGGCCAACCAGGATTTCGCCATCGTTGGCGTAAGCCACGATCGAAGGGGTAGTACGCGCGCCCTCGGCGTTCTCGATGACTTTGACGTTACCGTTTTCCAGGATGGAGACGCACGAGTTGGTGGTCCCCAGGTCGATACCGATGATTTTACCCATGTTGAATCTCCCGAAACTTGAATTTGGTAGCAGCGACTTCATTCAGCCAACTGCGGTAATACTTGAAGGCTTGACACCTAGATGGGGATGCCCTGACGGATTTCAAGCCTTTTCATCGATAGAAGGTTGTGGCGCTGCTGGCGCCTTGCTGACCACCACCATGGCGGGGCGCAGCAGGCGGCCATTGAGCAGGTAGCCCTTCTGGAACACGTTCAGCACGCTGTTGGGCTCGACAGTGGCGCTTTCCTGCATGGCCATCGCCTGATGGTGCTCGGCATTGAACGGCTGGCCGTGCGGGTCGATGGCTTCGAGGTTGTAGCGCTTGAGGGTGTCCTGGAACATCTTCAGGGTCAGCTCGACGCCTTCGCGAATCAGCTTGACGTGCTCGTCTTCGGCACTGGAGTGCGTCAGGGCGAGTTCCAGGCTGTCGATGACCGGCAGCAGGTCGCCGGCGAATTTCTCAAGGGCGAACTTGTGCGCCTTCTCGACGTCCTGCTCGGCACGACGGCGAATGTTCTGCAGTTCGGCGGCGGTGCGCAGGGACTGATCCTTGGCGGCGGCCAGCTGCTCCTCTAGCTCCTGGACGCGGGCATCGACGGACGTCGCACCAGCCTCTTCGGTATTAAGGGTGTTTTCATCCAGCTGTTCGTCAGCCATGGGTGTTCTCCTCCGCAAATTTCTGGTCTGCGAGCCTGGCTCGCCTTGTTTGTCGGCTATATGGGGCCGGAAAAACAGGCTTCAAGGGGCAATGTGGTTTTCAGGCAACGCAAGAATCTGCCAACGGGCATTGTCAGCCTCGAAAAAACTACTGTATAAATAACCAGACCAACCGCTTCGGGAGCCGCCCTCATGCTGGTGCACCTGTCCATTCACAACTACGCCATCGTCGAGCACCTCGACCTCGAACTGGCCCGTGGCATGTCCGTCATCACCGGTGAGACCGGCGCAGGCAAGTCGATCATGCTCGACGCCCTCGGCCTCACCTTGGGTGACCGTGCCGACAGCGGCGTTGTGCGTCCCGGCGCAGACAAGGCGGACATCCTCGCCACCTTCGACCTGGTGGACATCCCCGAGGCACGTGCCTGGTTGGCCGAACGCGACCTGGACATCGACGGGCCGTGCATCCTGCGCCGGGTCATCACCGCCGAGGGCCGGAGCCGCGGCTACATCAACGGCACACCCTGCCCGCTGGGCGACCTGAAGGCGCTGGGCGAACTGCTGATCGACATTCACAGCCAGCACGAACACCAGTCGCTGCTCAAGACCGACACCCATCGCCGCCTGCTGGACGAATATGCCGGTGCCATCGACCTGGCGCGCCAGGTGCAATTGGCCGCCAAACGCTGGAACCAGACCCGCCTCGAACTGGAGCGCCTGACCAACTCGAGCGACGAGCAACGCGCTCGCCATCAGCTGCTCAGCTATCAACTGGAAGAACTCGACAACCTGGGCCTGGGCGAAAACGAACTCGAACAACTCGAACAGGAACACAAGAACCTGACCAGTGCCGAGGCGCTGTTCGGCATTTGCCGCCAGGTCATCGACCAGTGCAGCGAGAGCGACTCGGGCAATGTGCTGAGCGCCCTCACCTCCAGCCTCAACCGGCTGGGCGCCGCCAACCATGCCCCCAAGGCACTGGCAGAGGCCGCCAACCTGATCGCCAGCGCGCAGATCCAGGTCGAAGAGGCCGTGGGCGAACTCAACCGCTTCTTGGACAACTTCGATGCCGACCCCATGCGCCTGCAAGCCCTGGAAGAACGCCTCGACACCCTCTACACCCTGGCACGCAAGCACCGCGTGCACCCGACCGAGCTACCGCACCTGCAACAACAGCTGATGGAAGAGCTGGAAGGGCTCAATGCCAGTGACGAATCCATCGAACGCCTGGGCGATGAGCTGACCGCCTACGCCCACCACTATAAAGAGAAGGCCAGCGAACTGAGCGCACTGCGTCGGCAGGCCGCCAGCCAGCTGGCAACTGCCGTCGAGCAGGAGATCCAGCGCCTGGGCATGCCCGGTGGGCGTTTCTGCATCGAACTGACACCAAACGACGGCCAGGAACTGTCGCCCCATGGCCTTGAGCAGATCGAACTGCTGGTCAGCGCCAACCCTGGGCAACCCCTCAAGGGCCTGGCCAAGGTGGCCTCGGGCGGTGAACTGTCACGCATCAGCCTGGCGATCCAGGTGATCACTGCTCAAACCTCCCGCATCCCGACGCTGGTGTTCGACGAAGTCGACGTCGGCATCGGCGGCCCCACCGCCGAAATCGTCGGCCAGTTGCTGCGCCGATTGGGTGAACGCGGCCAGGTCCTGACCGTGACCCACCTACCGCAAGTCGCCGCACAAGGGCATCACCATTTGTTCGTGCACAAGGTGCGCAACAGCGACACCACTCACACCGCAGTGACCAGCCTGGCCAAGCGCGAGCGGGTCGAGGAAGTGGCGCGGATGCTCGGCGGTATCGACTTGACCAAGGAATCCCTGGCGCATGCGCGCAAGATGGTGGTCAGCGGGAAGGCTTGAAATCTTCGGGCCCACCGGAGCCGTGTCCGAGCCGGCGCGCTGGCGATTGGGCAGACATGAATCACCCGAGCCCTAAAGTACAAAGGCGACCCTGAGGTCGCCTTTGTCATGAACAACGATAAAAATCGTTACTTCTTCTTACGTACATACAGGACCAGATTGTGGTCCACGAGCTCGTAGCCATGCTCGGCGACGATCTCTTTCTGACGTTTTTCGATCTCGGCATCCATGAATTCGATGACTTCGCTGGTGTCCACGTTGACCATATGGTCGTGGTGACCGCCGTCCGCCAGCTCGAACACTGCATGACCGCCGTCGAAGTTGTGGCGAACCACCAGACCCGCTGCTTCGAACTGGGTCAGTACGCGATAAACAGTAGCCAGACCGACGTCCTCGCCCGCCTCCATCAGCGCCTTGTAGACATCCTCGGCACTCATGTGACGCTGCTCGGTCGAGTCCAGCATTTGAAGGATCTTGACTCGAGGCAGGGTCACCTTGAGACCGGCTTTGCGCAATTCGCTATTTTCAACCATGGTCAGCTTTCTCGCCGATGCTGCTTCGCAGCTTCTCTTAATACGGGTATGATCGGGGTTTACGTTGTCCAGCCAAGATAGTGGAAGTCGCCCACCGATGCAAAACACCAAGCTCTTGCTAACCAGCCTCACCTTTGTGGGACTGCTCGCACTCGCCGGTTGCTCGTTTCCCGGGGTTTACAAAATCGACATCCAGCAGGGCAATGTCGTTACGCAAGACATGATAGACCAATTACGTCCCGGAATGACCCGCCGGCAAGTAAGGTTTATCATGGGCAACCCGCTGATTCAGGACACGTTCAACACCAACCGCTGGGACTACCTGTACAGTCTGCAGCCTGGTGGCGGGCAGCGCCAGCAGGAGCGCATGAGCGTCTTCTTCAACGAAAGCGACCAACTGGTCAGCCTGTCCGGCGACTTCATGCCCGGCGTGAGCAAGGACCAGGAAATTCTCGGCGGCAGCGGCGACACCACCGTCAGCCCAGCCGGCGAAGGCCAACCGACGCCGCAGCCGGAAGAAAAACCTGCCAAACCCGGTTCGGTGGAAGAATCCATCCAGCGCGAAATCGACACCATCGAGACCACCCCGGTCCCGACCCCAGCACCGCTGGAAACCTCGCCGCAGTAATATTGCGGACAACAAAAAGCCCGGATCGCATCCGGGCTTTTTTGTGCACCCCAGGCGACTAGCGCTTGGCCCTGGCCTTGGCGGCGCGCTGCTTGCGCGCCTCCAGAGGGTCGACCAGCAGGGGCCGATAGATCTCCAGGCGATCGCCCTCCTCTACCTGGCGCACCGCCGGGTCACTGACCACCTTGCCGAAAATGCCCACAGGGCAACCTTCGACATCCAGACCGGCCACCTGCCCCGCAATCCCCGAAATACGCAACGCCTCGCGTACGGTCGTACCACGGGGCACTTCGCAGGCAAGCAACCACTGGCGCTCGGGCGTGGCGTAGACCACTTCGATTTTCAGCGAGCGCTCAACCATTGAGCTGCTTGGCGCGCTGGCAGAACGCATCTACCAGGGTATTCGCCGCCTGGTTGAACAACGGCCCCAGGGTTGCCCGCACGATAGGCCCGGCATAGTCGAAGGACAGGTCCAGGCTGATCTTGCAGGCCTTTTCACCCAGCGGCTTGAACACCCATACACCATGCAACTGGGTGAACGGCCCTTCTTCGAGATTCATCTCGATGGACTGGCCTGGCACCAGCACATTGCTCGTTACAAACTGCTGGCTCATGCCACCCTTGGCCACTTCCAGCTTCGCGCGCATGTGCGTATCGCTGGCTTCGATCACGGTCGATGCCGAGCACCAGGGCAGGAACTTCGGGTAGCTGGCTACGTCGTTGACCAGATCGTACAGCGCCTGGGCGGGATACGGCAGCAGGGCGGAGCGTTGAATATGGGTAGTCATCCAGGCGTCACTTCCAAGGCTGGGTGGCGGCGCTTCGCAGCGTGCCGAAAACAGGTTCTGTGCAAAAGACAGGGCCCGTATTGTCCGGTATTCATTCCACTGGCTCAAGCACACTGAAATCCCGTAGCCGACGACGCAGCGACTGCCTATAATGCCGCCCCTATGGCTAAACAAAAGAAACATCCGACCGGGACCATCGCGCAAAACAAGAAGGCGCGACACGATTACTTCATCGAACACAAGTTCGAGGCCGGACTGGTCCTGTCCGGTTGGGAAGTAAAGAGCCTGCGGGCCGGCAAGGCACACCTGACCGACAGCTACGTGCTGCTCAAGGATGGCGAGGCCTGGCTGTTCGGCAGCCACATCACCCCGCTGACCACCGCCAGCACGCATGTCATCGCCGACCCCACCCGCACCCGCAAGCTGCTGCTGAACAAGCGCGAGCTCGAGCGCGTGGAAGCCTCCGTGGCGCAAAAAGGCTACACCTGCGTGGCGCTGTCGCTGTACTGGAGCAAGCACCTGATCAAGTGCGAAATCGCGCTTGGCAAGGGCAAGAAGGAGTTCGACAAGCGCGATACCATGCGCGAACGCGACTCCAACCGCGAGCTGCAGCGTGCGGTGCGCAACAAGGGCAAGGAAGAGTAATACGCTTCGGCCTGTGCTGGCCCTTTCGCGGGCAAACCCGCGAAAAGGCCAGCGTACTCAACGCCCGCTACGCCGCTCCGCCCGCGCGACCCGCTGCGCCTCTTCATGCGCCTCCTCCAGCACCTCCTGCACATACAGAATGTGCCGGCTGGACACCTCCCGCGCATCGTCAGCCCTGCCCTCGACAATCGCCAGGTACAGCTCCCGGTGCTGACTGATCAGCATGTCCCGGGTTTCTGAGCGCTGCTGGTACATGCCGCCGATATTGGTCACCACGTTACGCTTGAGCAGGTCGAACAACCCACGGATGGTGTGCAGCAGCACCGCATTGTGGCTGGCCTCGGCAATGGCCAAGTGGAAACGCGCATCGGCTGCGCCCTCCTCCGCCCGGGTGACTTCATCGACCCGGGTATAGCAGTCCTGCAAGGTGTCGAATGCCGCCTTCAGGCGCACGCGATCAGGCTCGGTGGCACGCTGCGCCGCGTAATAGGCGCAGGACGCCTCCAGGGTATGGCGAAACTCGAGCAAATCGCGCTGCGCCTCGGCGCTGTGCTCGAGCAGCTGGAGCAGAGGGTCACTGAAGGTCGAACCGAGGCTCTGCGCGACATAGTTGCCGCCACCCTGACGGCTGACCAGCAACCCTTTGGCCACCAGCTTCTGGATGGCCTCGCGCAGCGACGGACGGGACACCCCGAACTGCTCGGCCAGCACGCGCTCCGCAGGAAGCCGCTGCCCGGAGGTCAAGGTACCCTCGAGAATCATCCCTTCCAACCGATCGACGATGTCGTCGGACAGACGCCGTTGGCGGACCTGATCAAAAACCATCACATGCTCTCCACGAACCCCCTGCTTGTTTCGGGGGGCGTCTATTCTCGCCGATCCGCGCCGCGCAGACACCCATCAGCTATGGATTTTGCCAGCCAATCAGCTGGCCACTCATCGGCACGCGACCAAAGTTTTGCCTCGGACAAATTGACACACCCACGACAGCGCTTTTAACCTAGCGTCCAGCCATTGTAAATTGGTCTTACCAATTATCCAATGCCAGTGCCTGACCAACAACAATTAGGGGCCACCCCATATGCAAACCTGGCAACAACTCTATACCCCGCTTGGTAGTCTCGGCCTGTCCGCACTGGCGGCGGTCATCCCTATCGTGTTCTTCTTCCTCGCGCTCGCCGTGTTCCGCCTCAAAGGCCACGTCGCCGGCAGCATCACCCTTGCACTGTCGATCCTGGTGGCGATCTTCGCCTTCCAGATGCCTGCCGACATGGCCTTCGCCGCCGCCGGTTATGGCTTCCTCTACGGCCTCTGGCCAATTGCCTGGATCATCGTTGCCGCGGTGTTCCTCTACAAACTCACGGTCAAGAGCGGCCAGTTCGAAGTCATCCGCAGCTCGGTGCTGTCGATCACCGATGACCAGCGCCTGCAGGTGCTGCTGATCGGCTTCTGCTTCGGTGCCTTCCTCGAAGGCGCGGCCGGCTTCGGCGCACCGGTGGCCATCACGGCCGCGCTGCTGGTCGGCCTGGGCTTCAACCCGCTGTACGCCGCCGGTCTGTGCCTGATCGCCAACACCGCGCCCGTGGCCTTCGGCGCCCTGGGTATCCCGATCATCGTTGCGGGCCAGGTCACCGGTATCGACGCCTTCCACATTGGCGCCATGACCGGTCGTCAACTGCCGCTGCTGTCGCTGTTCGTACCGTTCTGGCTGGTGTTCATGATGGACGGCCTGCGAGGCGTGAAAGAAACCTGGCCAGCAGCCCTGGTCGCAGGCCTGAGCTTCGCCGTCACCCAGTACTTCACCTCGAACTTCATCGGCCCAGAACTGCCGGACATCACCTCGGCACTGGCCAGCCTGATCGCCCTGACCCTGTTCCTGAAAGTGTGGCAACCCAAGCGCTCGTTCGCAGAAGCCAAGGGCAGTGTCGGCGCCGCCGTGGTCAGCAGCGGTGGCAGCCAGCCTTCGCCCTACAGCCTGGGCGAGATCTTCAAGGCCTGGTCGCCGTTCCTGATCCTCACCGTGCTGGTCACCCTCTGGACCCTGAAGCCGTTCAAAGCCGCCTTCGCCGCTGGCGGATCGATGTACAACTTCGTGTTCAACTTCGCCATCCCGCACCTTGACCAGCTGGTGATCAAGACCGCGCCGATCGTCACCACCGCCACCGCAATGCCGGCCGTGTTCAAGCTCGACCCAATCTCCGCCACCGGCACCGCGATCTTCCTGTCGGCGCTGATCTCCATGGCAGTGCTCAAGATCAACGTCAAAACTGGTCTGACCACTTTCAAAGAAACCCTCTGGGAGCTGCGCTGGCCCATTCTCTCGATTGGCATGGTGTTGGCCTTCGCCTTCGTCACCAACTACTCGGGCATGTCGTCGACCCTGGCACTGGTGCTGGCTGGTACTGGCGCTGCCTTCCCGTTCTTCTCGCCGTTCCTCGGCTGGCTGGGCGTGTTCCTGACCGGTTCCGACACCTCGTCCAACGCGCTGTTCAGCTCGCTGCAGGCCACCACCGCGCACCAGATCGGGGTCAACGACACCCTGTTGGTGGCTGCCAACACCAGCGGCGGCGTGACCGGCAAGATGATCTCGCCGCAGTCGATCGCCGTGGCCTGCGCCGCGACCGGCCTGGTCGGCAAGGAATCCGACCTGTTCCGCTTCACCGTCAAGCACAGCCTGTTCTTCGCCACCATCGTCGGCCTAATCACCCTGATCCAGGCTTACTGGCTGACCGGCATGCTGGTTCATCACTAAAGTGAAAGGGGCCGGGCGCCATGGCGCGCCCGGTAACTTCCTCAACCCACGCTGCGAGAATCCATGATCATTTCCGCCTCCACCGACTATCGCGCCGCGGCCCAACGCAAGCTGCCCCCTTTCCTCTTCCACTACGCCGACGGCGGCGCTTACGCCGAGCACACCTTGCGTCACAACGTCTCGGACCTGGCCAGCATCGCCCTGCGCCAGCGCGTACTGAAGAACATGTCCGAGCTGAGCCTGAAGACCCAGCTGTTCGATGAAACCCTGAGCATGCCCGTGGCCCTGGCGCCCGTTGGCCTGACCGGCATGTACGCGCGCCGTGGTGAAGTGCAGGCGGCGCGCGCAGCCGCTGCCCATGGCATTCCGTTCACCCTGTCCACGGTGTCGGTGTGCCCGATCGAAGAAGTGGCTCCGGCCATCGACCGGCCCATGTGGTTCCAGCTGTATGTCCTCAAAGACCGCGGCTTCATGCGCAACGCCCTGGAGCGCGCCAAGGCCGCCGGCGTGAAGACGCTGGTGTTCACCGTCGACATGCCAGTGCCGGGTGCCCGCTACCGCGATGCCCACTCCGGCATGAGCGGCAAGAACGGCCCGCTGCGCCGCGTGCTGCAAGCCATGACCCACCCTGAATGGGCGTGGGACGTTGGCGTGATGGGCCGCCCGCACGACCTGGGCAACATCTCCAAGTACCGGGGCAACCCCACCGGCCTGGCCGACTACATCGGCTGGCTGGGCAACAACTTCGACCCGTCGATCTCGTGGAAAGACCTGGAATGGATTCGTGAATTCTGGGACGGCCCGATGATCATCAAGGGCATTCTCGACGCCGACGACGCCCGCGACGCGGTCAAGTTCGGCGCCGACGGCATCGTGGTGTCCAACCACGGCGGCCGCCAGCTCGACGGCGTGCTGTCCAGCGCCCGCGCCCTGCCGGCGATTGCCGACGCGGTGAAAGGCGACCTGAAGATTCTCGCCGACTCGGGCATTCGCAGTGGCCTGGACGTGGTGCGCATGATCGCCCTGGGTGCCGACACCGTCCTGATCGGCCGCGCCTTCCTCTATGCCCTCGCCGTCCACGGCCAGGCTGGGGTGAAGAACCTGCTCGAACTGTTCGAGAAGGAAATGCGCGTGGCGATGGTGCTGACCGGTGCCAAGTCGATCAGCGAAATCACCCGCGATTCGCTGGTTCGCGAACTGGGCGCGCTGAGCCGCTCCCACGAAGCCATCCCCGCCTGACTGCCTGATAAACCCGGGGCACGCGGCGCGACAGACGCCCGGCCCCGCGAGGAGACTGCATGAGCCTGCCCGCCGCGTTCCTGCGTGATGCCGAGCGCCTGATCCCCGCCGAACGCCGTTTCGACGACCCGACCTCGACCCTGGCCTTCGGCACGGACGCCAGCTTTTACCGGTTGATTCCCAAACTGGTCGTGCGCGTCGAGTCCGAGGACGAAGTGGTCGGCCTGCTCCACCTGGCCCAGCGCGAACGCGTGCCGGTCACCTTCCGCGCGGCTGGCACCAGCTTGTCTGGCCAGGCCATCAGCGACTCGGTGCTGATCGTCCTGGGCGACAACTGGAACGGCCGCGAAATCCGTGGCCAGGGCGAGCAGATCCGCCTGCAGCCCGGCGTCATCGGTGCCCAGGCCAACGCCTGGCTGGCCCCCTTTGGCCGCAAGATCGGCCCCGACCCGGCCTCGATCAATGCCTGCAAGATCGGCGGCATCGTCGCCAACAACGCCAGCGGCATGTGCTGCGGCACGGCCCAGAACACTTACCACACCCTGGCCGGCATGCGCCTGGTGCTGGCCGATGGCACGCGCCTGGACAGCGAGGACCCCGCCAGCGTCGCAGCCTTCGAGCACAGCCACGCCAGCCTGCTCGAAGCCCTGGCCCGCCTCGGTCGGGAAACCCGCGCCAACACCGAACTGGCCGACCGCATCCGCCACAAGTACCGGCTCAAGAACACCACCGGTCTGTCGCTGAACGCCCTGGTGGACTACGACAAACCGCTGGATATCCTGCAGCACCTGCTGGTCGGTTCCGAAGGCACCCTGGGCTTCATCAGCGCCGTCACCTACGACACCGTGCCGGACCACCCGCACAAAGCCAGCGCCCTGCTGGTGTTCCCCAGCGTGGAAAGCTGCTGCCGCGCCGTGACCGTGCTCAAGCGCCAGCCGGTTTCCGCCGTCGAACTGCTCGACCGCCGCAGCCTGCGTTCAGTGCAGGACATGCCCGGCATGCCGCTGTGGGTAAAAGGCCTGTCGGACCACGCCTGCGCCCTGCTGATCGAGTCCCGCGCCGCCAGCCGGAGCCTGCTGCACGAACAACTGCAGCAGGTAATGACCTCCATCGCCGAGTTCCCGCTGGAGCAGCAAGTCGACTTCAGCGAAGACCCCGCGGTGTACAACCAGCTGTGGAAAATCCGCAAGGACACCTTCCCCGCTGTCGGCGCCGTGCGCCAGACCGGCACCACCGTGATCATCGAAGACGTGACCTTCCCCATCGAGCAACTGGCCGAAGGCGTCAACCGGCTGATCCAGCTGTTCGACAAGCACCGCTACGACGAAGCGATCATTTTCGGCCATGCGCTGGAGGGCAACCTGCACTTCGTCTTCACCCAAGGCTTCAACAGCGCCGAGGAAGTGGCGCGCTACCAAGCCTTCATGGATGACGTGGCGCAACTGGTGGCGGTGGAGTTCGGCGGTTCGCTCAAGGCCGAACACGGCACCGGCCGCAACATGGCGCCGTTCGTCGAATTGGAGTGGGGCCATGATGCCTATCAGCTGATGTGGACGCTCAAGCGCCTGCTCGACCCCAACGGCATCCTCAACCCGGACGTGGTGCTGAGCGAAGACCCGGACATCCACCTCAAGCACCTCAAGCCCCTGCCGGCGGCCGACGAGATCGTCGACAAGTGCATCGAGTGCGGCTTCTGCGAGCCCGTGTGCCCGTCCAAGGGCCTTACCCTCAGCCCACGCCAACGCATCGTCATGTGGCGCGACATCCAGGCCAAGAAACGCGCCGGCATCGACACCCGCGAACTGCTGCAGACCTACCAATACCAAGGCATCGACACCTGTGCTGCCACCGGCCTGTGCGCCCAGCGCTGCCCGGTGGGCATCAACACCGGCGAACTGGTGAAGAAATTGCGCAGCCAGGCCGCCGAGCATGGCAAGACCGCCGATTGGCTGGCCGACCACTTCGGCACCGCGCTGGGCGGTGCCCGCCTGACCCTGACCGCCGCCAACACCGCCCGCAAGCTGCTCGGCGCCCCCCGCCTGGGCCGCCTGAGCGCCAGCCTGAGCAAAGCCAGTAAAGGCCGCTTGCCACAGTGGACGCCGGCAATGCCCCAGCCGCTGCGCCCGCTGGATTTCGGCACGGCCAGCAACGACGCCCGACCACGCGTGGTGTACCTGGCTGCCTGCGTCTCGCGGGTGATGGGCCCGGCTTATGCCGACCGCGAGCAAAGTTCACTGCTCGACAAGACCCGCGCCCTGCTGGAGAAGGCAGGTTACCAGGTGGTGTTCCCGGAGAACGCCGACAGCCTGTGCTGCGGCCAGCCGTTCGCCTCGAAAGGTTATCCCGAGCAAGCGGAGCACAAGCGCCAGGAGCTGATCAACGCCCTGCTGCATGCCAGCCGTGGCGGCCTCGACCCGATCTATTGCGACACCAGCCCCTGCACCCTGCGCCTGGTGCAGGACCTGGGTGAAACCCGCCTGGACCTGTACGACCCGGTGCGCTTTATCCGCACTCACCTGCTCGACAAGCTGGAGTTCACCCCTCAGGACGAGCCGGTGGCCGTGCATGTGACCTGCAGCACCCAGCACCTGGGCGAGAGCCAGGCCCTGATCGACCTGGCGCGGCGTTGCAGCAATCAGGTGGTGATCCCGGAAGGGATTCACTGCTGCGGCTTTGCCGGTGACAAGGGCTTCACCACGCCTGAGCTCAATGCGCATTCGCTGCGCAGCTTGAAGGATGCGGTGCAGTATTGCAGTGAGGGCATTTCTACGAGTCGTACCTGTGAGATTGGGTTGTCCAGTCATAGCGGTATCGACTACCACGGGCTGGTGTACCTGGTGGACCGCGTGACACGGCCTCGGGGGGGGGTGAGTTGAGGGCGGTGGGTGGTCTCGAGAGGTGATCGCCTTGAGGTGTTCAGGGGATGGGAGATCGAGCGCCGCCCGCGCGGCGCATCGCGAGCAAGGCTCGCGCCTACGTCTGTTTCGGGCCAGTCACGACAGTGACAGATGCGCGCGACCGCCTGGTTTGTACGACACGATATGGTGCCATGCACCCAGGCGTTCGCGCGCGAATCCCGCAGGAATCGTAGGAGCGAGCCTTGCTCGCGATGCGCCGTACGGGCGGCGCTCGATCTCCCAGGCCCCCATGGGCGATGCCTTGGGGGTGATCAGCCAGTTCGAACGTGTACCCTGGAGGCAGAATTAGCGCCTGCACGCCCTAATAGGTGCGTTGGTCGGGCGTAAGCGCAAAGACAGTTGGCTCCCTACGTCTGTTTCGGGCCAATAACGCCAGTGACAGATCCGCGAGACCGCCTGGTATGTACGACCCGGTATCGCGCTAGGCACCCAAGCGCTCGCACACATATCGCATCGGCAAAAACGGCCCCCAACCAGTGTAGGAGCGAGCCTTGCTCGCGATGCGCCGCGCCCAATCCCCCCTAACAACCCCAAGCCCTCCCCCCCCCACCACCCCGATTGAACCCTCGGCACCTCCCCACAGTCCACCTAACAGGCCCACCTTCCAGAGGCCCTCAAAGGAGACACCCATGAAAGGTACTGCGCTTTCCGCCCTCTTCGCCGCGGCCACCCTCCTGGCTGCCCCAGCGTTCGCCGCCGAAGACCTTTGCACGGCCAACCTGCAGAAAATCGACGACAGCATGGCCACCGCTGGCGCCACCTCCGAAGGCCTGGACAAAGCCATCACCGAGCACGTCGACAAAGCCAAGGCAGCACAAGCCTCAGGCGATACCAAAGAGTGCATCGCCATCACCACCAAAGTGCTTGAGCGTCTGGAGAAAACCGACAAGAGCAGCGGCTCCCCGAGCGGAGCGTGACCCCAAGGGGCGGGCGACAGGACGGACAGTCGACGTCGCCCGCGCAAACGCGTATACTCCATCGTGCGTACCGAAAGGTAAGCCAGCTAGAGAGCTGTAGCGTGGGGCCGATCAGGATTCGACGCCGGTAGCGAAACTCTAGGTGCATGCCGAGTTGGTAACAGAACTCGTAAATCCACTGTTGCAACTTTCTATAGTTGCCAATGACGAAAACTACGAGGGCTACGCTCTCGCTGCGTAAGCAGCTGAGCCCGCTCTCCTGGTAGCTTCGGCTCCAGCAATCATCAGGGGATGCCTGTAAACCCGAAATGATTGTCATACAGAACAGGATCGTCGTGTAGCACGTTGGGGGCAAAGCGACTAAAACTTACCCAACTCGTCCAAAGCACCCTGCCCGTCGGGCGGCTGCGGATTAACTCAGTAGACACGGCTAAGCATGTAGTACCGACAGCGGAGTACTGGCGGACGGGGGTTCAAATCCCCCCGGCTCCACCAAATTTACATCTAAAGACGTCCACGGACGTCTTTTTTTGTGTCTGAAAGCCAGTAAATACGCGGCTTTCTACGCCATCGGCGTCCACGGACGTCCATGAGCAGCTACACCTTTTGGCATTCCAAATGGCATTCCAAGCCCGTAGGTGCTAATTTTTGGAATGCCAAAATCAAGTCTGGAATGCCAATGTGCGCACAAGCTACCCGCCTCTCTGAACTCAAAGTCAAATCTGCCAAGCCTGCTGAAAAGGACTACGTCCTATTTGATGGCGGTGGACTTCAAATGCGAGTGAGAAGCAATGGTTCCAAGCTGTGGAACTTCAACTATCGACACCCAGTGACGAAGAAGCGGATCAACATGGGACTGGGAACCTTCCCCGAAGTCTCGCTGGCCCAAGCACGCAAGGGTTCCGTTGAAGCGAGGGAAGCACTTGCCCACGGCATCGACCCTAAAGAGAAGCGGGATGCTGTGCTGCAAGCTAAACAAGCTGCGACTGAGCACACACTTCAGAATGTGGCGACGTCCTGGTATGAACTGAAGAAGGATGCTGTGACGCCGGCCTACGCTGAGGACATCTGGCGCTCGCTAACATTGCACATATTCCCGGACTTGGGCTCCACACCGATCTCAGCCATCAACGCACCGCAAGTCATCAATCTGCTCCGACCACTCGAAACCAAGGGCAGCCTTGAAACCGTGAAGCGGCTGACGCAGCGGCTCAACGAAATCATGACCTACGGGGTCAACTCGGGACTGATTCACGCGAACCCGCTCAGCGGTATCCGCTCCGTCTTCAAGAAACCGAAAAAGAAAAACATGGCGGCACTGCCCCCCGATGAGCTGAAAGAGCTCATGGTGGCAATCGCCAATGCCAGCATAAAAAGAACAACCCGCTGCCTGATCGAGTGGCAGCTCCACACCATGACCCGGCCAGTGGAGGCAGCAACCACCCGCTGGGCAGATATCGACATCGAGAAGAAGATCTGGACGATCCCTGCGGAGCGTATGAAGAAGCGCCGCACGCACATTGTCCCGCTCACAGAGCAGGCTCTCGCGCTCCTGGAAGCGATCAAACCCTACAGCGGACATCGGGAGTATGTGTTCCCCGCAGACCGGAACCCCCGCACCCACTGCAACAGCCAGACTGCCAACATGGCGCTGAAGCGAATGGGCTTCGAGGGGCGTCTGGTCAGCCACGGCATGCGCTCGATGGCCAGCACCATCCTCAACGAGCATGGCTGGGATCCCGAATTAATCGAGGTAGCACTTGCCCACGTCGATAAGGACGAGGTTCGCAGCGCCTACAACCGTGCGGACTACATCGAACGGAGACGCCCAATGATGGCCTGGTGGAGTGAGCACATCCAGGAATCAGCGACGGGCAATCTATCGGTGTCAGCTATCCAGGAGAATCGGGACAGAAAAGTCGTTTTGATACGCTGATCAACAAACACTGTCCCAAAGTAGCCGGTCGCAGCAGGCTACAAACAGCCATAAGCAGACACTCTGCGATTTGTCTAGGCTATGTGAGGTTTCAATCCTGCTAGCCCTAGCGGAAATCGTCGCTGAAGAAGTCGCCAGTGGTAAGTTGGTTCAGGTACTTGAGGGCTGGGAAGGCCAGCCCATCACTATCTACGCGATGAAAGAGACGAGACTGCTGCCCGCAAAGACGCAGGGATTCATCGAGTTTCTGAGAGCTCGCTTGAGCCCGGATGAATGAATGCAGTATGGCTAGTGCAGCGTCATTCAGACAAGCCCATAGAACGAGTGCAATTTCGCCAGCTCATCAAGGCCCTGGACGAGCATTCGCCGATACCCGACCCTGTCAGTAATGAACGGCGAAAAAAGGCTGTGCCCTAGCCACTGATCGAACCCGTCCTGCGCAACACTCGCCACCGCCATCCCCACAGAACGAACGTCTTCGAAGCGCCCATACTGAGGGCTATCGATGCTCAGGTCGCCGTAGACGTATGGCGTACTGTCTCGCAGCGCACCCCATCGCTTGAAGGAGGCTCTTCTGACCTGGCACGGAACACATCGCCCGCAATGCTTGTATCCAAACCGCTGAAAACGCCCGCAGCTGGTCGATGTCACAGCATGCAGTTTGAGTAGATCCTGGTTTAGGCACCCCGCCAACATCTCGCCTTTTGTCATCAGCGCGTAGGGGTTCTGAATCTGAACGTTGATACCGGCAGCATCGAAGATCTGCTGCAATCGACCGAGGTATTCAGGGTGCGCGGTGCGGGTACTCAAGCTACCGAGCCGAGTCACGGTCAATGGGGGGTTGATGGCAATAAAACCATTCTCACAGATGTAGAGAGGTACGCGATCACCCTGATGATAGCGATCAAGGGACGTCGCAACGGCCAATCCAAATGCCAGAAAAACGATGGATCGTGCCCGCTGGGAAGGCTCTTGAGGCCCCGGAGACTTAGCAACGTGATTGAGGCCGATCCTAGACAACCCAAGACTTTGAGCGAACGCGTCTTGCTTCTCACCATCCCCCCGGACAATTTGGCTTACGGCATAAGGCCTCACCCCCTGAGCGACCAGATCGATGGCACCGATCAGGCTATCCATTCCACCAGAAAGCAGGGCGACCGAATCTTCTCGGGGATGTAATGCCTGCAGCTGAGCAGGTGGCCCATACCCACCTGAATGAAAGACGAACGTCCACACGTCTGTCGTCAAAAAGCCCAACGCAGCTTCCAGCGCTCGTGACTGAGCATTCCAGAACGCAGGATCCTGAACAGCAATATGAAGTTCGAGCGTACGCGTCCATCCATCCGTGCTACTGGCACGCAGATCTGTGAAGTCCGCCGCAACGACGGAAAGAGCAATGCTCAGAAAATCCCACGCCTGAGGTGAGATTTCCAAGTGAGCCTTCTCAAGCAGATGCCGGGCATAGCCTCCAACACTTACCTGCCCCTTTTTCGCCTGGCCATAGATCACCACCTGCATCGCCTGGTCAACAGCTCGCACCTGGAAGCCGGCAGGGCCACAAATGAACTTCATTCGACATACCCCTCAAAAACTTCAAAGGTCTCCTGTAGCGCCTGGGTCACGACTTGGGAAATCCGCCCCGTCGTCAACCGTGCTCCAGTGGCTGCAATTGTGCGAAAGGACGCCGATACACACTCCTTGATGTACTCCTTGATCTCTTTCAGGCGCCGTACCGCAACCAAGGCCGACGAGGCTTTCTCCTGGATCGTTTTCCCCAGATCAAGCTCGTACCGGTGAAACACATCCATCGCGGTGAAGCGCTCAATTGCGTAGGCCCGCTCCTCAGGAGCCAGATTCAGCAAATCGGCATTGGGGTACTTCACAAGGACATCGGATAGAGAACCACGGATTGAAGCTCGCTCAGCTTCCGCATCCTGAGTGCCATCCACAGGGCGTACGGCCTCGACCAGCGCATCCATCACTTCCGATGCCGACTGACCGCTCAATAGAACGGGATCAATGGGGTTCGGATTTGCCTGGCTGGTACCTTCAGCCACCGACTGCAGGGTACTGCCCAGTATCGCGGCAACTGCCGCTGTGCCGCCAAATCGAGCAGTGGTGGTCTTGGCTCCTCCATACCCATACTTGACGTAGTGCTTCAAACTCCTCTGGAGACCGCTGCGATCACCGTTCTTGGCATAGTCACCCAACCCCCTACGCGCCCCGCCAAAACGGCCTGGTGGCGCGAGTGGTGGCGGCGACTCCGGAGCTGTCCTCGAGTCGTTGTCATCCTCCGGAGAATCATCTGGTTGATGACCATCTTGATCAGTCTGATCCTCTCCGGGATCAGGCAGCTCAGGGTCTGGCAGATCCTGTGGCTCTGGAGGCAGAGGTGGAACAGGTGGTGGAGGCACTGGCGGCAGCGGAGGCGTCCACGGGGGCACCATAGGCACCCCTTTGCCTGGTCCGTCGCTATTTTGGGACGTTCCCATTCAACTTCCTTATTGCAGCTTTAACAGGGGCACTGGCATCAAGGTTCAGCCAGTAATCGAATACAGACCTCGCCCATGCTTCGTCTTTCAGCTTCGGCACAATCCCCGCCTGGATCTGCGCGGGCGGACGCTCTTTCAAAAATGCTGCGAGGCGTGGGCCCTGCAACCCATCAATACCGGCGATGACCAGCATCGCATCCAGAACAGCTGGCACTCCCCACTCTTGCTCGCTACCTGCTTTGTCGAGGAGTCGATCCATGATCACATTGATCTCGATGGGAGCAATGTGCCCAAGGCGATCCTTGAGCTGAGCCGCCATATCGGGCGAGTCGAGCAACGCGGTAAGCAACTCGGCGGCGGTCGATGAAAGTCGATCTTCGTCCGTGATAATCGGCGCATGTTCGCGGCTGACGTAAATGGCGCCGCGCAAATCCTTGTCCGCCAGTGCCGGGGGCAGGGCAAGCCACTCTTTCACGAAGGGGTGATCCCAGGGCTGCGGCAAAGAAAAGTCCTTGCCCTGCTTCACATCAGCTTCCCAGTCGGTGAGCATCGCGGGCTTGCCATGCTTATCAGCCGCAACCGCCTTCATCAGCTCTTCAAAGGCCTTGGGATTCCCGCTGCGCTCGAACAACATCAATTTGACCAATGCTGCCTCATCCACCCCCACACCGTGGGCACGAGAGATACTCATCCGGATCGCCAGAGCGTTTAGAAACCGCTTGATGAGCCGGGGGTTGCCATGAATGCCCGACGCTGAGGTCATCACTGCTGCAAGTCGCTCTGCCGTGTCGAATTTCCCGATCAGCTCCTCAGGGTATTTGTTGGACAGGGACTGCATGAAGGCCCTGTCCACTCGGCCACCCTGCCAGGTTGTCCGAAGCTGATCGCGAACGCTGACACGAATTGACTCGATCTCTTCTTTGGGCAGGCCGCTGTTCTCTGTGAACAGCATCATCATGTACGCCCGCACTTCCTGCGTCCCCAAAGGCGGCACCCGGATCGGAACCTGGATCAGCTTGTCGAAATAGCTGGTGACCAGGATATCGTCCGGTACCCCGCTGAAATGCCGGCGCACCGCATGCTTGATCATTTCGTTATCCGCAGCGATGACAAAGGCCGTATTGCGCAAGAACAGGAAAAGCCTGATTGCCTCGAGGGTCGAGATTGTTGTTTCGGGCAAGCAACGATCCAGGTCGTCGATCAGAACGACCAATGTGACACCAAGCTCGTCCAAGACCGACTCAAAATTATCTCGAAGCGCCTGAATCTCCTTGGGCGGAGAGGTTCTTTTGGGGTTTTCCCTGATGAGTTTCTTGGCCTCATCCGCCACCTTCTCGGCTTTATCATGGGTCTCGCCGATCATCGCCTGATCGACCTCACCAGACCACCATTGCTTGGCCAAGCCCCACATATCACCGATAAGACCAGGTGCCGGCACACCAGCTGCGAAAGACACCGCCGCGCCGCCCATAAGCTTGGCCACACGCAGCCAATTCACACGCTCAGCCAGCTCGGTAACCTTGTCGAGTGCCGTTTGCCGCGCCTCGGCCTCTTCTTGCAGGCGGGACGCGATGACATCCATCAATGCAGCGCGCGCATCGTCATACCCTTGGTACAGCCAGGCATTGAACTCAACAAAGACGAAGTCTTTCTCAGGCTTTTTCCCCGGTTCCGGAGGATTACGTAGCGACGCCTGGATCAGCTTGATCATGGATGACTTGCCTGCCCCCCACGCACCAGAAACCCCGATGGAAATCGGACGTCCATTGGCCTGGTACACGATCTCTGCGACGGTGTCGGCTACCCCAGAAAAATTGAGGAAGTCCGTGTCTGTTTCGTTATCGACCCACATCATGCCCCTCCTTGGCCGCTGTCAGCATGTAGCCGTGGCAAGGCATCTATAGTAACGGATCCGATGTAGATAGAGACAACTGGCCATCCGCTCTATTTAGGCTACATGACACTCTGCTGCTATAGGTCGGGCGCTGCCAGGCGGCGTACATTAGGGCTGCGCCTATCCTTCGCGCGATACCGCCCACGGCTAAAGACCCAAATCTTGAGAAAACGCAGCATCCCGAATTGCGCCCGTGGCCCAGCCATCCCGAATCAGCCGACTCAAGAGTCGGTCTCGCAAATGGACCTCTCAGGGTCTCAGGCGAGCATACGTACCCGCCTCGGGCATCCACGACCTTGAAGTGTGGCGCAAGCGAAAAGGGGGTAGATTTATTTATTGGGATTGACTGTCCTCTCCTGGCCGACTGTAGGCCGTTACGCCATTAGCTTCGCTGCTGAAAAGCGGCCATTCGATTCAAAAAATTCTCAGCCCCACATTACCGCAATGACATCAGTACCAAGGAGATTCGTCCCATGTCATTGCAGTGCCCCCGTTGTCATTCCCGCAAAGTCGCTTCTTTCCATCACGCCATGAAAGTCGGCGCGACCATCGGCACCGTGGGCGGTGTTGCGCGTGGCGTCAGTGCTGCCCTGGCTGGTGGTCAGGCCGGCGCAGCTATCGGTGTGCTCGCCGGGCCAGTCGGCATCACCCTAGGTTCCGTGTCGGGCGCCATCCTCGGTGGCCTGGCTGGCGGGGTTGGCGGTTGCGCGCTCGGCGCTCAGCTCGGTGAGTCGCTTGACCGCCACGTCCTGGCCCACAACCTCTGCCTACTCTGCGGTCACCGCTTCAACCTCCCGACCTAACCAAGTCAACTTACCTTCTATTTATTACGTCCGGTCGGTGCTGCGCCTCGCGCAGCGTTTCATGCCGACTTGCACCTAAAGGAATCGTTCACATGGCTCATCTCGTCGAAACTATGGCCTACGCTGGCACAACTCCCTGGCACGCCCTGGGCAATCAACTCACCCAGAAACAGCCCATCGAAGTCTGGCAACGCGAAGCCGGCATGGACTGGCAGATCCTGGAAAGCCCTGTGCACTTCAAGTCGGATGCAGTTGGCCACTTGGGTGCGATCCACTCCTTTCCCGAACAGAAAGTGCTGTTCCGTTCGGACACCAAGGCACCGCTATCGGTGGTCTCTCAGCGCTACCACGCTGTGCAACCTCGGGAAGTGTTGGAGTTTTATCGCGACCTCACCGAGGTTTCCGGCTACGAGTTGGAAACGGCCGGCGTGCTCAAGGGTGGGCGCAAGTTCTGGGCGCTGGCGCGTACCGGGCAAGGCGCGGCGCTCAAGGACAACGACCAGGTGAATGGCTATCTGCTGCTGGCGACCTCCTGCGACGGCACCCTGGCCACCACAGCCACACCAACCACGGTGCGTGTCGTGTGCAACAACACCCTGACCATCGCCCTTGACGGCACCAGCCGGGCGATCAAGGTGCCACACAACACCCGCTTCGATTCGAAAGTGGTGAAGAAGCAACTCGGTATCGCCGTCTCGCAATGGGACGACTTCATGTACCGCATGCGCGCGCTGGCCGAACGCAAGGTGCAGTGGCATGAGGCACTGGGGTTCTTTATGGGCGTGCTATGCGAAACCAGTCCGACCGGTGCGCTGCCGGAGCAACTGCCCAACGAGCGCGCCCTGCGCAAAGTCCAGGAGCTGTACGAGGGCCGGGGCCGGGGCAGTCAGCTGGATTCGGCACGCGGCACCGCCTGGGGCTTGCTCAATGCCGTGACCGAGTTTGTCGACCACGAGCGCCGCACCCGTAGCAACGAGTACCGCATGGACTCGGCCTGGTTTGGCCAGGGGGCGCAGATCAAGCAACGCGCCCTGGATGCCGCACTGCAGCTCGCAGCTTAACCCGCACTTACCTCAACCTCGCGCCCAGTCAGCCTTGTGCTGGCTGGGCGTTTTTATGTCTGCAGGTGAATACCATGAAAGCAACGTCATTGAACGGCAGCACCCGCAAGAAACGCCCTGCCCTGCGCCTGGTCAGCACCAAGGAGCTGCCGCGCGAGGACTGGCTGCAGATCCGCAAACAAGGTATCGGCAGTTCGGATGCCGCCGCTGCGGTGGGGCTAAACCCCTACAAGTCGCAGCTGGAACTGTGGCTGGAGAAAACCGGCCGCGATGCTGGGCTACCGAAGGTTGATCCTCACGATGAGGAAAGCCCGATGTACTGGGGCAATGTCCTGGAGCCCATCGTGGCCTGGCACTACAGCAAACGCACCAAGAACAGGGTCCGTCGCATCAACGCTGTTCTGCAGCATCCGGATCCGGAGTTGCCCTGGATGCTCGCTAACATCGACCGCGAGGTGATCGGTGCCGACGGTGTGCAGATCCTCGAATGCAAGACCGCCGGCATAAACGGGGCACGCCTCTGGAAAGAGGGCGTCCCCGAGTATGTTCAGCTTCAAGTGATGCACCAACTCGCCGTCACCGGCAAGCAGGCTGCAGATGTGGCGGTGCTGATCGGCGGTCAGGAGTTGGAGGTCCATCGAATTGAGAGGGACGAACAACTCATCGCGCGCCTGATCGAACTGGAGCGCAAGTTCTGGCAGTACGTGGAGACCGATACACCACCGCCAGCCGATGGCACCGCCTCTGCTGAATCCGCATTGCGCTGTCTTTATCCGGAGGACAACGGCCAAGTCGTCGACTTCAGTGATCATGCAGGACTGAGCGCTGCCTTCATCGAGCTCAAGGCCGTCCGCCAGTCGATTGCCGGCAAGGAAAAGCGCGAGGCCGAGCTCAAGCAGATGCTACAGCAGGCCATGGGCGATGCCAGCCGGGCGGAGTTCACCAGCGGCTACGTCAGCTGGCGCAAAGCCAAGGACAGTGTCGGTCTCGATGTCGCTCAGCTGCTCCAGGACAAGCCTTACCTGCAGGCCAAGTACCCGCTATTGAAACCCGGTGCGCGGCGCTTTCTGGTCGGCTGAACCATCTTCATCCCCCTTTCCTCCCCTTGGCCAGTCCATGCAGTCGCGCTGCATCGCTGGCCTTTTTTCATTTCTAGGAGAACCACCATGTTGAAAGGCTTAGCCCTAACGCCTCCCGTGCTCGGGCGCATCTCCATCGGTAAGGTCACCGAGAAGAACGGCAAGCGCCTACCGGAGAAGGATGACCAGTTCACCGTTACCTCCCAAGTGCAAGGCAAGGACGGCTGGTTGCTGCATCCGCTCAACGACGAACTGCGTCAGGGCAAGGACAACAAATTGCGCAGCATCCCGGTGCGCCTGCTGTTCAACGAGCCTGAGCTGAACTTTCGTGCCGACTACACCCTATTTGATCGGCAGTCCGGACGACCGCTGTGCGTGGGCAACGGTGAGACCTGCAAGCGCGTCACCCAAGACGGTATGCAGTCCCTGCCCTGCCCTTCGCCGGATGCCTGCCCATTGGCCAAGGGTAATGCCTGTAGGCCCTACGGACGGCTGAACGTGGTCATTGGCGATGAGGATCCGCTCGGTAGCTTCGTGTTCCGCACCACCGGCTTCAACAGCATCCGCACCCTAGCTGCCCGGCTGTATTACTTCCAGGCCATCTCCGGTAACCGCCTGGCGTGCCTGCCGCTAGAACTGCGCCTGCATGGCAAGTCCACTCGCCAGAGTCATGGCACGCCGATCTTCTACGTCGACCTGACAGTACGCGGCGGTATGGACATGGCCGAGGCGCTGCAAGCCGCCAATGAGCTCGATGCGCAGCGGCAAGCAGCAGGCTTCGATCAAGCTGCGCTGGATGAAGCGGCGCAGAGTGGCTTCGCCAATGGCGCGTTCGAGGACAGCGAGGAGGACGCCGGCACCATCGTCAAGGAGTTCTACCCCGCAGAGGAAAGCCAATCCCCTGCTGCCAACACTCCCCAGCGATCTGTGAAAAACAGCCTGACCGAGAAGCTGGAGGTACAAGCCCAGCGCCATACCCCACCGATTGATCACCGCCAAGGAGCCCAGCATGCGCCTGCACAAGCTGAAAGCCAGTGACTCGACCGGCACCTACCTGATCGAGTCACCGGTCACCGAAACCGACATCCTGCTGATGGCCCGCCAGTTGGCGAGTCTGCGTCTGCGTCGAGGGCGAGCACTGACATCACCGACAGAGGTGTTTAGCCACTTGCAAGCACTGCTGGCCGAGTATGAGCATGAAATTTTCGGCCTGCTCATGCTCGACAGCAAAAATCGCGTGATCAATTTCCATGAGCTGTTCAGGGGCACCTTGGACGGCGCCAGCGTCTATCCACGTGAGGTCGTGAAGCTAGCTCTAGAGCACAATGCCGCCGCAATGATCCTAGTGCACAACCATCCATCTGGAGACCCCGAACCAAGCCTGGCTGATCGCAACCTCACCCACAAGCTAAAGGAGGCGCTGGATCTGGTCGGGGTGCGAACCCTAGATCATATCGTGGTAGGCCATGAAGGCTGCGTATCGCTGGCGGAACAGGGCTGTCTGTAAGGAGGCGATATGAAGCAACTAATACGCACCTTCACAGCCGCGTTCATGTTTACCGGCATATTGGTCGGCTGCTTGGTAATATTGCTGCTGGTAGTACTGATGGTGCGCTTTCCGCCACTGCTCGCGGCTGTGGTGGTGGCGTGTTGGGTCCTCAATCGGCTCCAACGGACTTAATTTGATAGCGAATATTCAGTGAGAGCCGCATTCAAGCGGTTCTCTCTGAACAGGTCACTAGCTGTTCTTTTTTTGTCAGTCAGGCAGAATCCACCGCCCATTCGAAACACAGCCAAGCACCGATGAAACTACTCAACACCTACGACGACCGCGACGAAGCCGAAGCAGCTGCTGAAAAGCTCATCGGAGAAAAGCGTCTGGCCAGCGAACGCGATGCTACCGTGGTCATCTACAACCTATTCGGCATTCCCAGCTGGGGTAATTTCCATCGCCTTGGCATGTACAACTTGGGCGAGCTGAAAGGCCTACTGGATCGCCGTGAGGCTTGGCAACCAGCCGATCAGGCACGACACGCTGAGATCCTCGCCACACTGAAAACCGTCGCCAAGAACTACAGCATCGAAATCCCGGCTCACTGGCCATAGCGGCGGGCGTCAACTAGGGCGCCCACCGCGAACACCGCTACTCAAACTCGTAGGTATTCACCTTGAGCACGTTGCAGTTCTCCTTAACCGAGCGCTGAAGCGAGTCATCGAAGCCACCTGAACTGCTGGCCTGGATATCAATGGAAATGGTCACATTCACGCCGTGCTTCGCCGAGAACTGCTGAATTACCTCATCGACCAGCGTTGCAAACTGCATCTTGGCTTTGATCGGATCTAGCTCGGCGCTGGCATAGAACTGCGTCGGCAGTGCCTTCACCACCGGAGCATCCACCGAGCCTCCTGAGCCATCCAGAGCACCAGCACCGCCAACCGATCCAGCAGAGCTACCAGCGGGAATGTCATGGATCAGCTCGCCTGCGGGGATCTGCACTGTGGACGCCGCATTGGCCGCTGCCTCCTTGGCTCGGAGCGCCTCTGCATAGACCGATGCCACACCCGGCTCAATCAGTAGGCAAGAGCCATCGAGAATGACCGAGGTCGACTTGCCATATACAAACCCCGGATAGCGGTCGCCCTCCCTGCCCTGCGCTACAGCGAAGAAGTCCTTACTCTGCACACCTTGGTTCAGCGTGCGGACAAATACCTGCTCATCGCGAAGACGCGGTAGATAGAGGTAACAGCAGGTTTTCTGCCATACCTCCAGGGCACCAGCCTCAGCAACACCATCCTTCCAGAACCAGCGTTTGAGCATGTTCGAGAGATGGATCGGAGCCCACTCGGTGATCAACAGCTCGTTTTCCCGCAGGACTTTTTCAATTTCCTGCGACAGGTTGGCAGCGCCAGGATTTATGGCATAGGGCTCCCAGACAATCTCCGTCAGATTACCTGCATGCTGCACGGGGACCAGCAACCATTTCCAGGTTTCACGCAAGCTACGATTCAGTGTTTCCCGGGCCTGCTCCAGACTGACCGAAGCATTCTTGGCCATCAGATTGTCGAGCGTCAGACGGTTGTCCTTATAGTCGCTGACGATAGACTCCCAGGCCAACACTGAACGCGCGTGATCTTTCAAGCGGCTTACGTTGTCGGCATCGGCCGCCAGGAAAATCAGGCGATTTTGCTTTTGCCGTGGCTGTTCACCACGATTTTTAAGGATCTCCAACGCCTTGTTCAGCGCAACATTCGGCCCGGTTTTGCTGTACGGCGAATCAGGCGCCAGCACCACCAGGCGGAGCGTCCAGTCGTCTGGCACATCACCACTGCCAGTGAATACGTGCACACCACCAAAACAGCCGCCAAGATTATTCAGGCGCTGACGTAGGGTCGGGAACACATCCTCTCGATCCTTGAAGCGCTTCTTACGCTCCTCCATCTCGCGACGCAGGTTTGGGCGCGTGTCGAACCAGTAGCGGTTGTTGGCGCTGTTCAGGTAATGCAACTTGTCACCCAAGCGACGCAGTGCATCTTCGTACAGGCCGAGTTGCTGCTCCGGCTGAGCGCTGCCCAGCAGCACGCGCTCAAGCTCGATACCGCGAACCAGCTGGCTGGAGGTTGTCGGCGCACTACCCAGGAAAATCGTACGCGCAGTCCGACGACAGGCGTGCACAGCACCAAGGCGCGCATCGTGGTTCTCAATGGCGACGGTTTCGGCGCGCGGCCCATCGATATCCCGATCCACCACCGGATCCCAGCCTGCTGGCAGGTAATAGGTAAACTCGTTGCGAGTGTCGGTATCCGAAAACGGCAGGCTGCCTGCCATGATCAACGGATCGTTATTTCCGTCTTTCCACAGGCTGTAGATGATCTTGGCCATCATCTTCAGGACGCCACGGGTACGCTGGAAGTTATCGAGGCTCGACCAGTCGTCATACAGCCGGTCAAAAACCTCCGGATGAATCGGATAAGCCTGCTTCAGGCGCTCGTAATAATGGCTTTCCTGAGTTTCCGAGGGAAACTTGCCGCTGTGGGCAATATAGAAATCCGCAAACTGGCGGCACACTTGCTCGGCGGCTAGCTGGTCATTGATTCGGCTGAACAGTCGGCGACGAACGATCTCGAACGCCTCCTCCGTGGCCACCGGTTTCCACAGAGCCTGCACACGGCCGAAGTAGTGCGACAGTGCTTCCAGGGCACGCACGCCACGCTGACTACCAGCCTCTTTTTCGGACTCAGGCAACGAGGCCAACATCACGGCCGTCGGTACAGCCTTGAGCGCCTCAGTCAGAGCCTGGATAAAGGTCAGGTTGGAGTCAAAGGTTCCGCCGACCAGCGAAACGCCTTCCTCGAACTGACGGATGTAGGCCACCAGCTCGTCTACCAGGATCACGCACGGAGCATAACGGCTCAGCAACGTAACCAGCACATCTTTACCCGGCGAAGTGCCAGACAAGTCAGCGTCAGCCACCAGTGCATAGCCCTCTTCTCCGCCCAGTTGCCAGGCCAGTTCACCCCACAACGAGCGCACTGAACAGGCGCCATGTTGCACCGGCTGGTTGGGGGAAGACTTGATGCCATCAAGCACCGCTACACGCGCAGGAGCCAGCTCGTTAACACCTGCTTTGTTTAGAATCGTGCCTACGCCTGGCATCTCGCTAGCCGGCAACTTGCCCTGAGCGAGGTGATAGACCGCCAGCATGGTGTGGGTCTTGCCGCCACCGAAGGCAGTCTGCAGCTGAATGACAGGGTCACCGCCCTTGCCAGACAAGCGCTTAACCACCGAATCCAGCAACAGACGCATGCCCTCGGTAATAAAGGTGCGTTGGAAGAAAAGTTTAGGATCTTGGTACTCCGCCGCCGCCGTACCGGTGTGGACACGAGTGATATCGGCAGCGAACTCCGCCTGAACAAAAGTACCGCTGCGCACGTCTTCATGGGGTTCGGCGATAAGGCGCCAGGGTTTCAACGACATTAGATAATCCCTTCAAAAATTAATCGAGGCCAAGCCCCAGCTGCCCGACAGATTCACCGGCTGTTTCTTCAGCAGCTACGTTTTCTAGCCCAGAGTCTTTCATAAGCTGATAGCGCACAGGCTTTGTCAGCTTCTGCACACGCCCTTCGTCTACCGCTTGCTTGAGCCAATCATTGATCTGTTTCTTTGGGACGTCCCACCGCTCTGCCAACTCGTCCGCTGTGACAGCTGCATGGATGCACGCCATTTTGCTGAGGAAGAACTGATAAAAACTCATTTCAACAGCATCGGTGTTCGGCTCAGAATTCGCTTGAAAGCCCTGATCATCCTGGCCACTGATTGGGTAGGATGTTTGAGGAGACTCTTCCTCAGCGACATTCGGGACTGATTGCTCTATATCGGTAACAGCAACCCCGCTAGCAGCAGAGAGCAAATCGGCAGCAACCGGATTGGAAGTGGCTGACGCACACAAGCTCTGTATATCCAGATGCTCGATTGCCCCCTCCAACCAGTACCCACCTTCTGATACCAGCGCCTGGTTGCCGGATTGAGCATCCTGAGCTGGCTTGACCCACAAAGGCACCCAGGCCTTTTTCAGGTTTTCAGTCGCACCGCTCCAGGTCCCGCCTTTCGTATCAGAACGAACCACCACCGCCGCTTGGCTCAGGCAGTAGATGTACTTATTCCGCGCCATGGCATTTCCGGCGTTGAAACCAGCTTCAGGATAAAATGGCGAAACCAGCACGAGATTGTTGTCCATCAATCCCTTCCGCCACTTGCTGGCCATCGCCGCCGACAGCAGGCTATCTGCCATAATGCCGATGACGGTTCCATCCTGTTTCAAACCACCCAACATCGCAGCCTCATCGACGCCACGCGCGCCCCCCGAAACCACAGACAAACCTGCCACCGCAATACGCTCACCCAAGGCCGTGGCGAAACCGAGGTCCGCGTCATCCGCCTTGCGTGCACCAACCACACAAACACCCCGCTGATTCAGCAAGCGCGCATTGCCACAACCGAACAGAACAGGGGGAGCACTGTTACGCAGCCGCTGCTTGAGCAGCTTGGGATAGTCTGCATCCGAGCGAGTAAGCACCCATATCCCTGCGCGACTCCATTTCTCCAGGGCCAATGCCAATGCATGCCCTCGCCCAAGCAGCTGCTCGATGCGCTCTAATGAGATCTTGTCATCTTGCCAGCCCTGCAACACTGCACGCGGCTCAGCCGTCACCAGGTCTGCAGGCGTCTTGCCTTGCTCGTTGAGCCACAGTGCGAAACGCCCCCACTCCGTCGGAGAAAGCGGTTTGGCGTAGCCAGCTGACTTCGAGAAGTAAGAAGTCAGCAGCAGGATCGACTGTGTATTGGTATTTATCATGCCTTGCTTGCCGTAGATGAAATTGCCAGCGGATAGACAAGCCCGCTACCCGCACGCCTAAGCAGTGCAGCAATAACGGTCATCGTCCAGCCTGAATCGATCATGTCATCAACCAGCAGTACCGGGCCCGATGGGATGCCTTCGCCTGCTGCGAACACACCATCTAAATTCCGGCACTGGTGGAAGCGATTGTATTGCCACTTCTGCGGCTCATTCTGCCTGACCTTGCTTACGCACTCGACAAAGGGAATCCTCAGAGCAGCCGCCAGCCGCCGAGCGAATTCAGGAACCAGCGTTGGATGCCCCAGAGAAGGCACACAGCACAGCCACGTGGGCTTGGGCTCGGGCCGCCAACGCGCTTGGATCATCTCCGCCATAGCAGCAACCAACGCGTCATCAAATTGGCCTCGTTCCTTGCCGTCAGCCGCTAAATCTCCCCAGCCGCCATCGCGCCATTGCGATAGCACACGCCCCTCTTCGGCCTGAAGATGAGGAGGCAGGTTCGTCGGGAAACCGTAATGTTGAAAGCCTCCCTTGGCCACCTGCTTCTTGGGCTTGATGGGGAACTCGGCATGCCGAATAAAGGTCGCGGCCTCATGTATCAGTCTGCTGTCCACAGTACCGGACACCAGCGCCTTACCCAGACAGTTTGCGCATTTACCGCACACCTCATGCTCCGGGTCGTCAAGCGCAAAGCGTAAAAAAGCCATCAGGCAGCCAGTCTCATTCAGATAAGCCTGCACCTGCTGCCACTCCTGCTCACGTAGCGAGGTGAGCTGAGCAATTCGCTCTTCATCAAGCTCGTAAGGAACCGGTGTGCGATACCACTTGCTGCCGATCTTGATCAGCGGTGCAGGGTTTTCAACGCTGAGCAGCTTAACGATCTTCTCAATCTGCCCATGAGCGAGGTTGCTGTGCTCCTCCAAATCACGAAGCGTCAGTCCATCATGACTTGCTAGTACACCCAGTAAGTGCCGAACTTGGCCAGCCGGTGGGAAGGCCGAGCGCCTGAAAAAAGCATGAATTTTCTCGTCTTCCTCTCCAGACATCAGCAGACCGAGCGAATAATCGATCGCCCGCCCTGCTCGACCAACCTGCTGGTAGTACGCAACGATGGAGCCAGGCGCCTGGTAGTGAATGACAAAGCCAAGATCCGGCTTGTCATAGCCCATACCAAGCGCAGTGGTCGCTACCAACACCTTGATGTTATTCGCCAGCAACTCATCTTCCAGGTGCTGACGGTATTGGTCACTGTTATCGAACTCGGGGTGGGCTACATCACTGTGATACGACGCTGCACTGATCCCATTCGCGCGCAACCAGCGAGCGACCTGCTCGCTATCACGCTGAGTGAGCGTATACAGAATGCCAGTACCCGGTAGCGTCGGGATGGTTTGAGCCAGCCATGCCAAACGGCTCGCTTGATCCGGCATGGGCAAATTCTGCAACGCAAGACTCTCTCGAGTCAGCGTGCCACGCACGATATGGATATCACCAAACTGCGCCTGAATATCCTTTACCACACGATCATTGGCTGTAGCAGTCGTCCCCAGGACAGGGGTATTGGCCGGGAGGAACCGCAGAATGTTGACGATGCGCCGGTAATCCGGCCGAAAATCATGCCCCCAGTCGGAAATACAGTGCGCCTCGTCAATCACCATCAGGCCGATACGATCCGCGATTGGCTGAAGAATGGTCTCCATAAAACCATCGTTCGACAGCCGTTCCGGAGAGATCAACAAGCAATCGACATGATCGGCAAGCACCGCCTGCCGAGCTTGCTCCCATTCATGGGAATTTGTGGAATTGATGGTGACAGCGTTAATGCCCAGCCGACCAGCCGCCTCAATCTGATTACGCATAAGCGCCAGCAAAGGCGAGATGATAATGGTTGGCCCCTGCCCTCGATCACGCAGAATCCGCGTACTGATAAAGTACACGGAGCTCTTGCCCCAGCCTGTGCGCTGGACAACCAGCATTTTCTTGCGCTGGTTGACCAGAGCATCGATAGCCTCCCACTGTCCATCCCTAAATACGGCTGCCGCATTACCAATAGCGACTTTCAGCAGCCTCTCAGCATCGTCCCGTTGCATCCCTTTATTCCTTTACGTCAATTCATCCCAAAGATGCTGCGTTAAATATCCAATGCGCCTTGGCTGCCGATGTGACCGGCTTCCTGGCTGGCCTGTTCGATACCGAGCCAAGCGCCCTGGAGTTCGTTATAAGCACGGGCCTCCTCGGCCCAGCCCTGGCGTTCGCAAAGGGTGTAGAGGCGATAAGTCAGCGCAGTGAGGCCGGCTGTCTTGTCGGGCATGCGTGCGAGCAGCTGGCCCGCGGCGGTTTCACCGTCCTGGTTGAGGGCGCGAATCAGCTGGTGCAGGGCTTCCCAAACCGGCACACGGTTGTCGTCCTCCGGCGACCAGTCACGCGGCATCTCTGCCCACTTGAGCAGGCGCAGATTACCGCTGGTACTGTCCACCACCCCGGCATCCACCAGGCCACCGACGCTGGTGCCCTTGGCCTTGGACAAGACCTCTGCATCACCGTACTTGCCTGTCGCCCAGCCATGCTGCTCGAACCAGGCAAGGCAGAACTGGGTGTCGTGATCAAAGTCGTCTTCGCCGATAAAGCGGTTGATCAGTTGCAGGGCGCTGCGCACGCTCATCGGCGAGCCGTCGGCTTCCAACACGGCGCTATACTTGCTGAAAACTTCCATGCCGGGGCCAATAATGGCCTGGGAAAGGTCGACCGGGGCCACCGGCGAGTTGATGCCGCCACGGGTCATATCCAGCAGGGCATCTGGCAAGGTGGCGTTGAGTTCGCGGATAAATTCGCGGCGAGAGACAGTAGGCGCATCGACGGCACGTGGGCGGCAGACCAGCACGATGCTGGAGGCAAGCGCGTTGGTACCGGAGCCAATCATGCGGTTGCCCAACTCTGTACGCATAGGCCAAGTGCCAGTCAGAGCGAAACCTGCCTTAAGCACGGCAGCGAGGAAGGTTTCCCAGCCGGTGCTAGAGGTGCCGGCCTCAGCCTTGGTTTCCGCCTGCTTGAAGGCATAATAGATGGTCACCGGGAAGACAGGATGAGCAAGCTCGGCCAGATTGTGCATGGCGGCAGTCATGCCATCAAGGAAGAAGGCTTCAGCTTTTTCCTTACTCCCATGCCGGTGTGGGGTGGCCACCAGCTCCTCAGCCTTGGGTACCGCCAGGGTGGCATATAAACTAGGGAAGATCGGGCGTAGCGAGCGGCGCAACCAGACGTAGAAGAAATCCGACAGGTCTGCGTAGCCGATATTGTCGTAGTACGGTGGGTCGGTAGAGATAAGCTTGTTATGGCTGATGCTTTGGGTCTGAGCATCAAACTGACAGCCATGCCCGCCGCTAGCCGTAACCGAGAAATAATCCAACGGCGCAGTCAATGTCTTCAGCACCGTCCCCATGCTGCCCACTGAATCACTGAAGAAATTTACCTCTGCAAAATCCCACGTCATCGGCAGTGCCTGACGACCGAATGTAACTCGTACTGTCGCCACACGAGCAGAGCGACCAGAAGCGGTCTTGGTTGATGTGGGACCAGAGTCCCATGTGCAGAGAGACGACCCCTTGTCAGCAAGCTTTCCGATAAAAAACCCCAGATAAATACCAATAGCCTGCGAATAAGCCGTAGCACCCGTACCGCCCTCATCCAGGCCCAGACCATCATCGGCCATGCCGGCCGCCAGGGCATCATCATGCACGCGGACGATGGCCTCCTGTACCAAATCGGAGAAGCTGTTCAACGCAACCAGCTGCCTGGGTGTAAAAAGGTCACCCCAAGTTGTCATTCCGTAAGGGGTACAATTCCCACCAGTCATACGCGAAGGAATATCCGCAGTTGGTTTCCACGGCTGGGAAGCGGGGATTGAAATCGCCTCATGCTCCGCTGTGGGCTCAAGATAAACTCGCCCGCGCAGCCCCTCAGCAACAATTGCCATCAGGCGTACGCCCATGCGCCCCGCCTGACCTTCCGCCTTGATGTAATCGCCACTAATCGGTGTCTGCGAGAGCAGACACCGAAAGTTTGCTCCTCTGCCATGAGCCTTGGTGCCTGCCTGGGCATCAACTGGCGGTGTACCTACCTTCACAAAAAATCGGTAACAATCACCCTTCAGTACTGGCTCGACCCACGCACCTCTATCCACCATGTTCGATAGGACAAAAGATGATACCAGCGGGACCTCTGCATGGCTGAACGCCGGGTTGGGGCTTTTTACCGTACGCGCCCACAACCAAGCGATGACCGTGAGCTTTTCACCTTGGTACTGGGCCAGATCCGGACGCTCGGCGACCATTTCAGCAGTCACTTCAATCTGCGGGTAGAGCTGGCCGATGCGCTTCTGTGCTTTTTCACGCATCCAAGCACCATAGCGGCGCACATCCTCGGCCAAACCCTTCGCGCCCGACCAGTCCTCAAAGGCATCGCGGGTTGCGCGCTTCTTGCTGCCCTTGTCACCGGCGATTTCCTGCCCGACAGGAGCACGACCGGCGAACTTGGGCGGAATCTCGATCATCGCCTTGTTGATGGTCACCGCCACCGGATTGAGGTCGGAGGCGTAGCTTTCTAGGCCGAGGCGCTGGGCTTCAAGCGGCAGCGCACCACCGCCCGCAAACGGATCATGGAAGCCCGGCAGCTTTTCTGGATTGAACAGCTCGGCAGCCAGCGGATGGCTTTTGTTCAGCTCACACGTCTCGCGCCAGCTCTTCCAAATCTCCGCCCGCGCTCGACCCAGCACCTCTTCGTTATTGGTATTCTCCCACTGCACCAGCTCCTCAATGATCTTGAACAGGCGCTCACGCTCAGCCGCAGCCTTTTCCTTGTTCACTCCGCGCCCCAAATGACGCTCGTAGCCAGGGTCATTGACCATCTGCGCAAAGATCACAGCCCGCGCCGCCGCCAACGGCCGCCGCGCCCACCACAGGTGCAAAGTACTGGGGTGACCATGACGGATGGACTTTTCACGGGCCGCTGCGACGTTGATCGCGTCCAAAGGCAGTGCGACTTCGATGAGTTTTTTCGGGGTTTTGATGGGATAAGTCATATCAAGTCCGGGGCATTCTGAAGCAGGATATCTTCGGCAATACGGCCAAAGAACTGGCGGGTCAGGCTAAAAAAAGGGCTTAGAGCACGATTGCGCGGGACCAAATCAATGGAAGCGAGACAGCCCAGGTCCATTTCATTGGCAACGTGGTCAGTAAACAAGTCGTCCAGCTCACCCCACCAATTGCGGCGCTTGGTCACTAGGTACGGGCTGTTCAGATTAAGCAGGTCGATGGTGTAGCGGGCGCGATCTGTGCCCACGGCATCCAGCCCACTCGCGGGGACAATACGTCCGTCTGACAGATAAGCAAAAAAGTGCGCACAGTCCGCCTGATGCGGCGGAATGAATCGCTGCATATCGACAGATCGCTGCTTGCCAGGAGCATGACCACCGAATACAGCCTGCGGCTGATTTGCTACTGGTTGAGCGGCAACAAAGGGCGAAAGTTCATCACTCTCCAAGGCACTAGCAGCGAGATTTGAATAATCGAAAGTACGTTGAGGATGCTGTTTTTTGTTCTCCACATGCTCTATGTGGTAACCCAAGCCATCTACGTCAGCACGCATCTCGCTATAGCAGCACAGCTGATATTGCTCATAAAGCAGGTAATCCAGCACATCTGGCTTATGACCAAAACTGCTCCAACGGCTGGTCGCAGTTTGATCCGTCTGTGGTGGGTTGGCGTGTGACTGATTTAAATGGTATCCACCATTCCCTTGCTTGCGAATATGCCTCATCCCTTAAGCGCCCTTTGCCGCACAATACTGCGTTGCAGACGCTGCAGCTGTGGATGTTGCTCGCCGAAAGCATCAATCAGCTGTTGCATCAAGCCCGGAGCACTCGGCTCACTATCGTACCCCCCCTGATCGACTATTTCAGTCAACCGTTCCAGATCTGACTTCTCGACCACAGGAGGCTGAGGGTCTACCAGCATGACACTGTGCATCACATCGCCGCTGGGCTCACCATACGTAGCCGCCAATGGCAGACCGACAAAAGACCGCCCTGCGGAATCCGTACTAATTACGCGAACATTCTCGCGCTTGACGGTGCTCAATACCTGAGGGCTGTGCGTGGTAACAATAAATTGAGTATTCGTGAATGTTTGCATCAAGTCGGTCACGATACGCTGCTGCCATCTTGGGTGCAGATGCAAGTCCAGCTCATCGATCAGTGCAATCGCTGGCATGTCCAGAGGATTAACTCCTTTCTGGCTCGGCGGTAGGCCACAACTGTTGGCCTCCGTCATGCGTCGCGCCAAATCCATTACGACGCCCAACACGATGCGATAGCCATCGCTTAACTGTCCAATTCTCAGCGTTCGAACTTGACCATCTGGCGTTACGTGATCGATAACAAAACGTAGCGGGCGAATTTCTGTTCGAGGACTCTTTAAGCTTGGTAGTACTCGTTCAATGGCGCTTCGAACAACTTCTAAGTCAGAGTTTTTGTAATCAAAATCACGACGTTCTTTCTGCTCGCGCCGCTCCGCATCTTCCATGGCATTGAACCATTCAAATGCAGATCGGAAACGTGCGTCAGCCTCTAGCGCACCACTTAGCGCATCAAATCGAGAAAACTTCTTCTTGAAGCCACGACGACGCTGAACCTCTTCCCTAATGGCTCGGTTGGTCCCGTAATATGCGATGACCGGAAGAAAATATGGCTGCTGCTCTGCCTCAGCATGTGCGAGCCCTAAGGCTAATTCATCAATTTCTTTAGTACCCTTTGGCAACAAAGCCAACAGGTGCTCCGAAAGCTCATTTTTAATATCAGATGCTGTAACTGAGCCATCACGTCTACGACCCGTTATCCAGATAACAGCCTTCTGGTCAATCGTATTTACTTCCCAACCCAGCATCGTAAACGGAGTAGCGCGCTCCCCATTAACAACGCGCAGGTCAGTATCTTTGATGGCAATGCCTTTGACCCCAGGCAATTTAGTCAAATAGCGACCAAAACCAATCGCAATCGCGTCCAAAATAGCGGTTTTACCCGCCCCATTTTCAGCAACAATCACTGTCAATCGTTTACCAAAACTCAACGATAACTCTTCAAAACAGCGAAAATTCTTCAGATGAAGTCGTTCGAGCTTCATAGGCTCTCCTCCGGCTTGATCGCTCGGGATAACAGCTCACCCATGTCGTAATTGACACTGGCCACACCGAATTCCGGTTCACTTTTGAACGGGTGCTTTATGTAATGCGGACCGTCCACCTGATCACCATCTACAAGCACGATGGCGAGGATGTATTTCTCGCCCTGGTTGTAGCTGGAGAAGATCTCATTCTTGGTCACAGTGACAGTGGTTGAGCCCTTTATGCGTCCTTTGACCTCGATATGACGGTCATCCTTGATGCTGCCATCGGCGGCAACTGGCGGACGCGCAGTGATGTCCCAGCCACATTTCTCGGCGGAAACATCCTTCACGGTATGCCCCAGTGCCTGTTCAACTGTTATGACGGCACGCATAGCAGACCACTCGATACGCGAGCGCGCCTCGGCATCTGCGCAGAACGCAGTATCGCCTTGGCGTTGAGCCAGCAGTCCTGCAGGAATCACCAGTGCTCCGCCAATCACCACAGGGGTGGCAGAGCTGACTTGTTGCATGGCCTGTAGCTCACGTGTGCGCTGCTCCAGTCGAGCGGTCAGCTCCTCATAGCGGCGACGTGCATTTCCCGGCTGCATGCGCGGCTGCTTGCCTGCAGCCACGTCCTCACTGAGCTTGAGGTAGCGATCTGACCAGTAGTTGATTTCTTTGACCAAGCGCTCATGTACCGCTGCCAGCACGCGCTCGGCCTGACGCACAACACGGCTTTTCACTTCGTTGAAGTGCTCAGGCACCAGTTGTTGCGATGCATGTTGTAGCGCGACATTTTCTAGATTTTTCTGCAGCCATGATGCGTTTAGCACGTCCTGCACCAGAGCAATTTCCTCCGGCTTGATCGGTAAAAAATCAAGGTGCGGCGCCCAGCCCGCATTGCTGCTTTGGCCCTGCGGGTCGATCTCCACAAATTGTAGACGGCGCGAGACGATTTTCGGCTGGTCAACACCATGGCTCGCGCTCTCACGCACGCTGTGATCGAGCATGAACAGCACTTTAGGGACTAGGCTGTCGTCATTGGGATCGACTAGTACCGAGCCCTGCTTGAGCTTGCCACGGTGAGCGCTGAGAGTGATATCCGTCAGTGCCTGCATCAACGGATGACCAGGGTGGATCAGGTCAGCCATGGGTTTTCCCGGCACGCGCACCTGCTCTTTCTCGAAGCAGATGCGCTCGTACTGCTTGAGCACAGGCGTACGGGTTTCACCGATTACCCGGTCACGCTCGCGCAATGCGGCCGGTACGTGACGAATCTCGTAGCGCGCAGGCTCGCGATTGCGCAGCTCACCACCTACGCTGATGAAGGCTTCATTGAAGAATGCGCGGATGAAATAGGGCTGTAGCTTGCGGGCTTCGGCCTTCTCCATTTCCTCTTTGACGGCATAAAGCTGGTCGAGGCTCATGTGCTGCTCAACCAGCGCGTTGCGCCGAAGTATTTCGCGCAGATGCTCGGTGTCCAGCGCCCCTTCGATGACCTGGCTTTGCCGTGCACGTACTTCGGGCGAGTCGCCGTAACGAATGGCTTCGATCAGCAAATCCTTTAGCGATACGTTGTCGAAGGCCTCGCCCAGGATGTCGAACACCTTACCGCCCAAAGCCTGCTTTTCGATTTCCAGCTTCTCGAACAGCTTCTGGAACACCTCACCCTCGCGGGTCTCATTGGCGACGATGTTCCACAGGTGGCAGACCTGATCCTGGCCGATACGGTGAATACGGCCGAAACGCTGTTCCAGCCGATTGGGGTTCCAGGGCAGGTCATAGTTCACCATTAGGTTGGCATTCTGCAGGTTGACGCCCTCACCCGCCGCATCGGTGGCGATCAGCACTAGCACGCGCGAGTTGTGGCGAAACTCTTCCTGCACCTTGCGCCGCTCGTCACGATTGGTACCGCCATGGATGGTGACGATGGCCTGCGGATCCCCAAGCATGTCGGCAATGCGTCTGACCAAGTAATCCAGGGTGGCGCGATGCTCGGTAAAGATGATCAGCTTGCGACGACTTTCTCCGTTGTACATCTGCGGGGAGTCCTGCAACAGACAGGACAGCTCTTCCCACTTACGGTCACTGCCCGAGGCCACGAGGCGCTGCGCCTGCTGTTCCAGGCCCTGGAGTAGACAGATTTCAGTTTCCATCTCAGCGATGGTTTCTGCAGCACTGGCCTGGTCAACCAATTGGTCGGCATACAGCTCGTACTCGTCTGCGCTGAGTTCGTCTTCCATGTCGTCGAGATTGTCTGGCACCTCGATGCGTTTTTTTACCAGGTACTCGCCCAGCACACTGGCGACACCACGCAGGTGCAGCTTCTCTTCCTCGACTCGATTCTCCAGACGCTTGCGACGATTGCGCAGGGACTGATAGATCGCCTCAGGACTTGAAGCCAGACGGCGCTGCAGTTGTGTCAGGGCAAAGCCGACGTTGCTCTTATGCTGACCATCGAGACGATCCGCCAGGTTCATCTGATTGCGCACATACTCAGTCACGTCGTGGTAGAGCGAAGCCTCTAGGTCAGACAGCGAGTAATTGGCAGTGTAGGCACGTCGCTCCGGGAACAGCTTGGTGCCGTCGAACTTAAGCAGTTCTTCCTTGACCATGCGCCGCATCAGGTCGGATACGTCGACCTTGTGGGCTCCCTCGCGGAACTTGCCGTAGAAGCGATCGCCATCGAGCAGTGACAGCCAGATCTGGAAGTCTTCTTCCTTTCCGTTATGCGGAGTGGCCGTCATCAACAGAAAGTGTCGGGTGATCGAGCCGAGCAGCTCGCCCAGCTCGAAGCGCTTGGTCTTGTTGACCTTGTTACCAAAGTAGTTGGCCGACAGTTTGTGGGCTTCGTCGACGATGATCAGATCCCAGTCGGTATTCTTGAGTTTGAGCTGGTAGTCCTCATTGCGCGAGAGCTGGTCAAGGCGGCAGATGAGCAAGTTTTGCTCTTCGAAGTAGTTGCCAGTGGCGCACTGTTCCTGCTTCTCACGGCTGAACACTTCGAACTTGATACCGAATTTCTCCAGCAACTCATCCTGCCACTGTTCAGTCAGTGAGCCGGGCGACACCACGAGGATACGCCGAGCATCGGCACGCATCAGCAACTCGCGAATCAGCAGACCGGCCATGATGGTCTTGCCAGCCCCGGGGTCATCAGCCAGTACAAATCGCAACGGCTGACGAGGCAACATGGATTCGTAGACGGCGGAAATCTGGTGCGGCAGCGGATCGACGTTAGAGGTGTGCACTGCCATCATCGGGTCAAAAAGGTGAGCCAATTGGATACGCCAGGCTTCAAGGCCCAGCTTGAAATCGTCTCCGGGGGCATCAAATGCCCAGGCCTTGCCCGCCTGGGCTAGCTCCAGGCGAGCTTCATCGCTACGGAAAAGCATCTGATCACCGTAGCCACCCGCACTCTTCTGGTAGACGACGCTGATTGCCGAGTCACCGACCTTATCGACGCTGATGACCTTCACCACCTCGTCGCCATGCAGGCCACGAATCTGGGAGTCTTTGGTGATGTCTTCCAGCTTGACCATTTAGGCATCCAGATAATCGTAAAATTGATGAGTTTACTTGGTATGACGGCCATCGACACTCGATTTGGCCTGGCAATTTAGGGTCAAAGCGAATGTTAAGTACTCGCCAATTTCTTACTGAAAATCTGGTACGCAATCCTTGGACATTGGCGTTTTCGCCACATCACCGCGCTCTGTGCAGATCAGGCTGATGCGCATGTCACCCTGCAGAGCGGCGGCGTAGTTGGCATGGGTGTCATCGAGCTCAACTGCGGATCCATTAACTGGTTTACCCCACCACACAGAGTGACATAGGGGTTGCCGAACAGATCGGCATTGATGCTATCCGCCACTCCGGTCACTTTGAATCGCTTGTCCTTGAACTGTTGATCAGCCGCGACCGTGTTGCGGTCGTAGGCTTGAGCCAATTTCTGGGCCCCGACTTCAATCAGCGGCTCGGATGTGGCAACAACCTTGGCCGGCTGGCTCTGGCCGCTCATGACAGCCTTCGAATTGCTGGCTAGACAGTCACTAACCAGGGAAAGCCAAGCAAAGCCAATTACCCGGCTAGTGGTGCTATGATCCTGACGCAGCAGGAACCAGACGACGATGATTGGAAACAGAAGAATGCCCACTCCGAGCCAGAAGCCAACGCTGCGGATAGTCATTCCAGGTTTCCACGACATCTAGCTGCATCAGCGGCAAACGATTCGGGAAAATAATCGGTGACAGGTGACGCTTCAGCGATGCCCGAGCCGTGACTCGTTCAGATGAAACTCTTCCTCCGGGCAGCCTGAGGTTTCCTCAGGATAATGCGGCTGTATACCTGCCACTGCTGGCCGGAGCGATCATCGGAGGCATCTTCGGCAAATGCCTGATAGGCCAGCACGCAGAGGTAGGAAAACGATTCCAGCAGGGATAAGTGCCCAAGCTGTTTTCAGTGTTGATATTCCTTTCATAAACCGATTGGTAATGCTGCCGGCATCGCTTCCCTTTCTCTGTCATCCACAGCACTCACGCTAGCCTTAGACTCCTGACCAGAGACTAAACCGTCGGCCAACCAAGACTCCACAAGCACCGTGTTAGCACCCTGCACGCTGGCAACCCTTCGAATCACCAGCGCGAACTTGAGCCATAAACCCCAACCTACCTGATGAGTTACGCTCGCCGGGGAATGGACAGCTTAGTCATCCCGGAAACCCTCCTTGTCAGCCCCTTACGCAAGCAACGAGCGCCTACCGGCTTGAGCCGCAGATGTTGATCATTCTTGACCAGGTAACGCATGGCGTAATGCACGTTATCCCGCGCGCTCAGGTCACGCCTATGGATCAGGCCAATCCCCAGTCTGTCTTGATGTTTATCTTTTTCGAGGTTGCAGTTGTTGAAGCAACCCTGACCACGGGTGATGCGCTCCCACAGCTCACCGATCCGCTGTGCCCTGTAGATGTCGGCACTCACTTCAGCGCCGTTGAAGAAGAAAGCAGCATGGATGTGATACCCACGATCCTCGCCTTGTTCAACGCTGCAGATGTAGCCAGTTTCATGATCGAAAATCAGGTTACGTTCACGCTCAGCAATCAACCGATTCAGGTCGTCGAAAACGCGCTCCACACGCAACCTAACTTGGGCTTCAGTTCGATAATACAGATCAACCCTGACCACGCAGGTACGGGCGTAGCGATCAAGCACGGTATCAACATAGCGGCCGACCTCGATCTCTTGCTGAATCGCCTGGTAGCGCTGGTCGTGTTCCCTACGCTTGAATCTCTTTTGGGTGAGGAGAGTACGGATGCTCTTGGTCAGCTCGTTCAGCGCCTCGCTGATGCTCAGATAGCGCGTTTCACTCTCGTTCAAGCAGGTAATGCCAAAGGGACTGCGCTCAACCCCAATGGCCTGACAGGCTTCCTGAAAAAGGCTCAATTGCCAGCTGCATTGATACTCCGCATCACAATGGAACAACGCGACCATCTGCATGATCCCATCGAAGTATTTTGACAGCCTGGTTTCACTGACCTGCTCATCACCATGCTTCGAGTATGTGATTCGAAAGGCTTGGCTGTCTGTACGCTGGATGGCGTTTATGAGGCGCTCAATCCGGATAGCGATATAGGATTGAGATCGAACGGTTCTGGTGTTTCGCTTGGTCATGATTGTGTACCTGATTGGGGTTCGCATACCAGGTACGTGTTGTGTATTTTTTAACTGATGACCTAACCCATAGGCCGGGTAATAGCGCTCGTGTTGCTATTAGAGCTCAGGCTATTGGATGGTTATAAATTGATAGCCTAGAGCTATATAACTGGATCCCGACCCAAGCCCCAGCGGCCATCCCAGGCTGGCCAGGCAATGGGGAGCAACATTGCCGAGCCTGCCGAGAGATTTACCGATCGGCCTCCAGGGAGAGTTAGCTGAGAGCGCTGGGCTTTCCAGCGGCATAAACGCCATGACCAGCCTTAGCCGATCATGGCGCAGATGGTCATTTCTAGCTAGCCACGCTTAAGTGGCTGGTCGGGCGCAGCACAGTCCCGCCTGCCAGGTCCCGCTCCTCGATCCTTGCCAGGATCCAGTCATGCACTTCGCTATCGACCCAGCCGACGCAGCGGTCGCCCAGTGACACCGGTTTCGGGAAGGTGCCTTCCGCGATGTATTTGTAGATGGTCGACCGGGCAAGGCCGGTCGAGTCAATGACTTCTTTCAGACGGATGATCCTCATGAACGGGGCTCCTCGTATTCGTTCAGAGGATTGGCAGAGCTGGTAAAAAAACACTGAAGAACTGATCCGCAGGCGCTCATACAGTGCACCTTCAAGCTGTGAACGTACATATGTACAGCGCTCTGGTCCCGAGCGCTGACTCAAACCCTGGCCCCACCTTGTGACTACCCGACCTCATTCAGAAATCGCCTGGACCCACGCCACGCCCAGCAGGGCATCCGGCCTGAGTTTGTACATCAGACCAGTCTCACCCTAGATGCACTTTCGCCCGCCTGAGCGTGGCTACCAAGCCATGCTTCCAGCAGCGCGTACTGTGCTGAGCTCTCCTATTTCACAATGAAAAGCTAAAAGAGACTCTGAAGCCTGCAATAACCTCAATAAACCCCAATGAAATCTGGAGATAATTAAACAATATGATTCTAGAATCGCCATAGAATAAGCATAGAAATCAGCAAGAATCTATCTAGATCAGCAATAGAATCAATGTAGAATCATCTAGATTTTGCCCCCATAGCCGCCCCTAGATCCAGATGAGATGACATGGAAATCAACAATCGCGCATCCAATAAGGATGCGGACAGGCTGAGCGAGCTCCTCCAAGAGCCTCATCGAAACCATCGCCACGACATCTGGTTGTGGCTGTTCCTCTACTACTACAGAGAGGCCAGGCTTGATCTCAGAACCTGCAACGGCCTCACCATGCGTGACGAGATAGCCAGGGCCCTGAGGGGCGAGAGGTTCTTCCAGTCCCGCATCCCTAGACAGAAGGACCGATTCCTACTGCCAAACGAAAAGCTGGACTGGATCGAAGAGGATGAACGGCAGTACCGGTGGCTGATCCGCGAGATCGAACAGATGACTGACCTGCGCCTGCATCGCGGCCTAGTCCACCTCACTGGCAAGGATCGCCTCATCGCCATGGTCGACCTTTGGGATGTCGATATTGCTGAGAAGGCGTCCCAGGTCGATGACCTTCACCGGGACTGGCGTAGGCACAAGGCGAAGGACGTCGAGTTCGAGTGGTTTGCCGATAAAAAGGAGAGCGAAAGGCGCTGTGCTTGCGCCTGGGAATGGCTTGAGAAGAAGCATTTGTCACCGCTATCCAGGCAAGCGCCAATCAGCAACCACCAAGAGCTGCTGATGTTCTTCGACCATGCTGATGTAGGCCGTTACGAACGGGCGGCGATGATTCGAGAGATCAAGAAGCGATGGGCCCGTAAGCAGTTCGACGAACGCGCTGCAGACAAGAAGCAGGTCAACGTCATACTCTCGAAAGCGGTGATCGCTCAGCTTGATGCGCTAGCTGAGACGCATGGCGTGAAACGCGCTCAAATCATTGAGAACCTAGTGAGGATGGAGGCTGACGCTGGCTTATACCTCGCCGATGTTTGAATACCGCTCCACCGGCAGAGACCACGAGATCAGCCACAAGGAGCGCCACGGGATCCTGAGCTCAAATCCAGCCACTCGGTATTCCAAAAGGTATTCCAATCAAATATCAAACCGGACTTTTCTAACATATTCCAACAAGATAGCTAATCGTTTCAGATTCCCCCGGCCCAACTCTCAAACAAGAAGCCCTTTCGGGCGTTTTTTCTTTCCCGGGTCTGGGGTTCGGGGTCTGAGAGCCAAAAAATCAGACTTAAGCCCTTCCGTGTAGGCCATTTCCCAAAGATACTCCCCTCGCCTATTTTCCATTGCACACGCTGAATGCTGACTCTAGTCTCGGCCTGTCGTTGGTACTCAACGACCGGGTTTAGCCGCCCGCAATCGTCGGACACCGCAGCAGTGCAATACCGAGCAATCGGCATTGGCGCCTTATGGCGGCTGTGCGTGGGGCACCTTCGGGTGCGCCGGGTGCCTGACGTCCCGGTCGGCTAACCCGCGTACAGCTGCCACCTTACTGATTAGCCGCGGTTGGTGGCCGCTTCACTACGTCAGGAGCCGAACCATGCTGAAGGTTGTCCCCGATCCACCCCACCACCTCCATTCCCTGGAAGACACGCTCATCCTGGCCTCGGACTACGCAGTCTGTGCCGAAGCCGTCGCTCACCAAGCGATGCTGATGCAGCCCAAATCGCCCGCATCGTTGCTGCTCATGGCGTCGATGCACGAGCTCGAAACCCTGCGAAGGTTACTCGAAACCGCACTGGCCCAGGTCCAACAACCAGCGGACCCGCAAACGCTGCATTGACCCGCCATCACGACCTGCCTGGCCCTTTCCCCCCCACTCAGCCCCGCCTCGTCGAGCGCTGAACCTGTACGAGCCCGGCTTGCCGGCAATAGGGCCAGCCCAGGCACCGTCCCACCCCAGGGAGATTCCTCAATGGCCACCGAAGACATCAAATGCACAGTGGGCAAAACCATCTTCTACCAAGGTGAAAACAAGACCCACCCCCTGTTTCGCATCGAAGCCGGCATCCCCTGCCAAAACGCCCGCGAACAGGCCTCGGAACTGATGGGCTATGCACGAGACCTGACCATCGACGGGTTGATGGAGGACAAACCCAGCCTGATATGGGCTGCGCATTACCTCTGCGCGCTGGGCAAAGCCCTGCTGGATGATGCTGAATTGGGCCTGCTGCGTTGAAGCAAGTCGCCCCCAAACAAAAAGAGCACCCATCCCAGGGTGCTCTTTTCACCTTCAATCAGTGAACCCCATCAGCCCACCGACCGCACCGCCACTGCCCGCGCATGCCCACGCGAGGTCACGATCCCTAGGAAGGAAATCACGATCGCCAGGCTCAAGGTCGCCGTCACCTCAGCCCGGTGCTCCGGGGTATACATCATCACCGCCAGCGCACCGCTGATGAAGGCAATCACCGCCCAGGTCAGCCATGGGAACAGCCACATGCGGAACTTCAGCTCGGCATTTTCCCGCTCCAGGCGACGGCGCATGCGCAGCTGGGAAATGGCGATCACCAGGTACACCAGCAAAGCGATGGCGCCGGAGCTTGCGAGCAGGAACTCGAAAACGCCCTTGGGCGCGAAGTAATTGAGGACGGCGATGGCCGCGCCGATCAGGGTGCTGCCGAACACGGCCGCACGCGGCACGCCGACCTTGGAGGTCTTGTTGAGGAAGGCTGGGGCATCACCGCGCTTGGCCAAGGAGTACATCATCCGCGAGGCGATGTAGATCGACGAGTTCATGCAACTGGTGACGGCGATCAGCACCACGAAATCCACCATCAGTGCGGCATTGGGGATGTTCATGATCTCCAGCGCGCGCTGGTACGAACCCACCACCGCAAGCTGTGGATCGTTCCACGGCACCACCGAGATGATCACGAAGATCGACAGGATGTAGAAGGTGCTGATGCGCCAGATCACCGAGCGGGTGGCCTTGGCGATGTTGCGCGAGGGGTCGCTGGACTCGGATGCGGCGATGGTCACCGCCTCGGTGCCAATGAAGCTGAACATCACGGTGATGAAGGCACCGACCACCGCCGACCAGCCTTTGGGGGCGAAGCCGCCGTACTCGGCCATCAGGGTGCTCAGGCCGCTGACTTCGCGGTTGGGCAGCCAGCCCATCAGCGCGGCGAAACCTAGGCCGATGAAGCCCAGAATCGCCGTGACCTTGAGGATGGCGAACCAGAACTCGAACTCACCGTACTTGGCCACGCTGAACAGGTTGGTGCTGGCCAGCAGCAGGACTGACGCGAGGGCGAAGATCCAGCTGTCCACCTGCGGGAACCAGGCGTTGAGCACGTGCCCGGCGGCAAGTGCTTCGATGGGAATCACCAGGACCCAGAACCACCAGTACAACCAGCCGATGGTGTAGCCGGCCCAGCGGCCTATGGCCTGGTCGGCGTAGGTGGAGAATGAACCCGTATCGGGGTGCGCTACGGCCATTTCGCCGAGCATGCGCATGACCAGCACCACCAGGGTTCCGGCCACGAAGTAAGAAAGAATGGTTGCTGGCCCGGCCGCCGCGATGGCGTGCCCGGAACCCACGAAAAGTCCGGCGCCGATGATGCCCGCGATGGACAGCATCGTTACGTGACGTGGCTTGAAACCTTGTGCAAGGTTGCCATCAGATCCCACGGTGCTCATTGATGTTGTTCTCTTTTTGCTGACACAAGGAAAGGACGGGCAGACGTAAGCGAAAAAATCTCCTTGGGAAGAACGTAAGGGGCACGTCACTCGCGCTCTGTTGTAGGCCTTTTGCACGCTTTACAGAGCAACGCGCCAGCGGAATTCGGGCTTCATTTAAGCCCTGTGAGGCTGTAGGAAATTACACGAGAACGTCCCGTAGGTGCGCGATCACGACAAGGGTTTTCCGATTGCGTCACAAGTTGCAGATGGCGTGTCTGAACGCGCCTGCTGGCGAATTGGAGGTTTCGTTTTTCATGCGGATGTGCTGGAGCGGCGTGAGCCTGCGGGGCGGGGTTAAGGGCGGAGTAGACGTTTCCGGGAGGATGGCACCGGCTTCGCCGGTGTTCGCGAGTGAAACGCGCTCCTACAGGATCCCGGCGGTTTTTGGGGACGGCGCCGTGCCTGTAAGAGCGGTTTATCCGCGAAAGGGCTTTCGCGAGCAGATTGGAATCAGCGCACCAGGCAGGGCCGCTTGTGATCGAACGTCCAGCCCGGAATCAGAAATTGCATCGCCACACTGTCATCCCGTGCGCCGAGCCCCATGTTGCGGTAGCACTCATGGGCCTTGGCCAGTTGGTCTTCATCGAGCTCCACGCCCAGCCCGGGGCGCTGCGGCACGCGCACATGGCCGTCGATGATGCGCAGCGGCTCGCGCGTCAGGCGCTGGCCGTCCTGCCAGATCCAGTGGGTGTCGATCGCGGTGATCTCGCCCGGCGCCGCGGCCGCCACCTGGGTGAACATGGCCAGGGAAATATCGAAGTGGTTGTTGGAGTGCGAGCCCCAGGTCAGCCCCCAGTCGTTGCACATCTGCGCTACACGCACCGAACCCTGCAGGGTCCAGAAGTGTGGGTCGGCCAGCGGAATGTCCACCGACTGCAACTGAATCGCGTGGCCCATCTGCCGCCAGTCGGTGGCGATCATGTTGGTGGCGGTTGGCAGCCCGGTCGCACGACGGAATTCCGCCATCACTTCACGGCCCGAGTAGCCATTTTCGGCACCGCATGGGTCTTCGGCGTAAGCCAGCACAGCGTGCTTGTCGCGGCACAGGGCGATGGCTTGCTTGAGTGACCATGCACCGTTGGGGTCCAGGGTGATGCGTGCCTCAGGGAAGCGCTCGGCCAGGGCGGTGACCGCTTCCATCTCCTCCTCGCCACGCAGCACGCCGCCCTTGAGCTTGAAGTCGCCAAAGCCATAACGCGCCTTCGCAGCTTCCGCCAGGCGCACCACGGCCTCAGGGGTCAGGGCTTTTTCGTGGCGTAGGCGGAACCAGTCGTTATCGGCGTCGGCTTCGTTGCGGTAGGCCAGGCTGGTCTGCTGACGGTCACCGATGTAGAACAGGTAACCCAGCATCTTGACTGCTTCGCGCTGCTGGCCTTCACCCAGCAGTGCTGCCATCGGCACCCCCAGGTGCTGGCCAAGCAGGTCGAGCAAGGCCGACTCGATGGCCGTCACCGCGTGCACGGTGATGCGCAGGTCGAAGGTCTGCAGGCCACGACCAGCAGCGTCGCGGTTGCCGAACGTCTGGCGCATGGCGTTGAGCACGCGCTGGTAGTGGCCGATGGGCTGGCCGACCACCAGGCTGCGGGCGTCCTCCAGGGTCTGGCGAATGCTCTCGCCGCCAGGCACTTCACCCAGGCCGGTATTGCCAGCGCTGTCACGCAGCACCACAACGTTGCGGGTGAAGTACGGGCCATGGGCACCGCTGAGGTTGAGCAGCATGCTGTCGTGGCCGGCCACCGGGATCACGCGCAGGTCGGTGACCACTGGGGTAGCGGTGTGTACCGGGGAGCCGCTGAAGGATTCTGGAGTGCTCTGCATGTTCATGTAGGGTTTCCTGCAGGTTCAGTGGGTCTGGCTCAACGCCGACTGCGGCTTGAGGCTGTTCGAGGAGGTGTTGGGGCGGGTGCGGACGAAGAACACCAGGATCGCTGCCAGTACCGAGGTCACCGCCAGGCCATACAGGCCACCCTGGATCGAGCCGGTCTGCTGCTCGAGCAGGCCGAAGGTGGTGGGAGCGACAAAGCCACCGAGGTTGCCGACGGAGTTGATCAGGGCGATCACCGCCGCAGCGATCCGCGCATCCAGGTACCCCTGGGGGATTGGCCAGAACAACGACGAGGCCGATTTGAAACCGATGGCGGCGAAGCACACGGCGACGAATGCGAAGACCGGCCCGCCCGTGGTGGAAATGAACATGCCGATGGCCGCGACCACCAGCGCGGCGGCCACCCAGGCCTGCTGGAACTTCCAGCGCGCCGAGCCTGCCGCGAAGGCATACATCGCCAGGATCGAGATCAGCCAGGGGATGGAGTTGAAGAAGCCCACCTGAATGTCGGACAGCTCGCCCATGCGCTTGATGATGCTCGGCAGCCAGAAGGTCGCTGCGTAGATGGTCAGCTGGATGCAGAAGTAGATCACGCAGAACAGCACGATCTGACGGTCCTTGAGCAGTCGCCAGGCCGACACCTTCACCACCCCGCCCGCCTCGCGCTCACGCTGCTCGCGGTCGATGGTTTCGACCAGGGCATCCTGCTCGGCCTTGCCCAGCCACTTGGCGTCCTGTGGTTTGGAGTCGAGCCAGAAGAACACGAAGAAGCACAGCACCACCGAGGCCATGCCTTCGATGAACAGCATCCACTGCCAGCCGTGCAGGCCCATGCCCTGAATCTGCATCAAGGCGCCGGCCAGGGGCCCGGAAATCAGCGATGCCACTGCCGAACCGCTGAGGAAGATGGCAATGGCCTTGCCGCGCTCGGCAGCTGGCAACCAACGGGTGAAGTAATAGATGACCCCTGGGAAGAAACCGGCCTCGGCCACCCCCAGCAGGAAGCGCAGTACATAGAACTGGGTTTCGTTCTGCACGAACGCCATGGCCGTAGCGACCAGCCCCCAGGTGAACATGATGCGGGTCAGCCACAGGCGTGCACCGACACGCTGCAACAGCATGTTCGACGGCACTTCGAACAGGGCGTAGCCAATGAAGAAAAGCCCTGCGCCGAAACCGTAGGCCGCCGCGCTGATGCCAAGGTCGCTTTCCAGGTGCGGGCGCACGAAACCGATGTTGACGCGGTCGAGGTAGTTGACGATGAACATGATGACGAACAGCGGCAGGACATGGCGCTTGACCTTGGCCACGGCACTGGCCAACGCGTCGCCACCGCTTCGGGCGGACGGATCGAGGGTGTCGTTCACGTGAAATCTCCCACTAATTGTTTTTGTGCGGGTCGAGAGGCTGTCGTTGGCGGAAGGCAGTCCGCCGGGGTTGTCTGACAGGCCAGTGGGAACGAGCATATTCGCCGGGCAGTTGTACGACAAGACGTGAAAAACCATCTAAATGGCAAAATACAAGCTGCAAAAAGCCTAAATTGCGCGATATTCGTTAAAACAGCGGCAAGACCACTCCGTCTTCGATACAAAAAATCTGCAAAAAATATTTCGATGCATTAACTTGTCATACAAGTTAACGGCTACCAGGAAAACCCATGGACACCCACTCCCGTGGCCACAGCCGCGCCCACGACTTGGTTTCGAGCCTGACCCAACACATTCTGCTGGGCACCTTCCAGCCCGGTGACAAGCTGCCCTCAGAAAACACGCTCGTGCGCGAGCATGGCGTCAGCCGCACGGTGGTACGCGAGGCTTTGTCGAAGCTACAGGCGTCGGGACTGGTGGAGCCACGCCACGGGATCGGCACCTTCGTGATCGAGCGCCAGGCCCAGGCGGGCTTGCGGGTGGCGGCAGAGAACGCCGCCAGTGTGCGCGACCTGTTGGAGTTGAGAATCGGCCTGGAAGGCCAGGCCGCCGCCCTCGCCGCCCTGCGCCGCAGCGACGAGCACCTGAAGCGCATGCGCCAGGCGCTGGACGACTACCAGGACTTGGCAGCGGCCGGCGACAGCTGCATCGAGCCCGACCGGCGTTTCCACCTGCTGATTGCCGAAGCCACTGGCAACCTGTACTTCACCGAGATGATGATGCAGTTGGGCAATGGCATGATCCCGCGCAACCGCATGGCCCTGAACGAGCGTTCGGGCGCCAACCTGGCTCGCCATGCCTACCTGGCCAACCTCGAACACGAGGCCATCCTCAATGCCATTCGGCGCAAGGACCCGGATGCGGCGCGGGCGGCGATCTGCTTGCACCTGTCCAACAGCCGGGACCGTTTGTTGCCGGACTGACCGAACGGGTTACCAGGTCAGGCAGATCTTGCCGAAATGGCGATTGCTCTCCTGGTAGCGGAACGCATCGACGATCTGCTCCAGTTCGAAGTGCTTGTCTACCACAGGCCGCAGGCCATTGGCATCGATCGCCCGGACCATCGCCTGTTGCTGCGCCCGGCTGCCCACCAGCACGCCCTGCAGGCGGATCTGCCGTACCAGCGCCTGCACCAGCGGCAACTGCCCTGCCACACCGGTGAGGATGCCGATCAGCGAGATATGCCCGCCGATCCGTGCGGCGATCATCGACTGCTCCAGGGTCGCAGGGCCGCCCACTTCGATGACGTGATCGACACCCCGGTTGTCGGTGAGCTGGCGCACCTGCTCGCCCCAGGCGGGGGTGGTGCGGTAGTTGATCAGGTGGTCGGCGCCCAGCGACTTGAGGCGTTCGAGCTTGGCGTCGCTGGATGAGGTGGCGATGACCGTCGCGCCGGCCAACTTGGCGAATTGCAGGGCGAAGATCGACACCCCACCGGTGCCTTGCACCAGCACCGTGTCACCGGGCTTGAGGTGGTCATCGCTCATCAGCGCACGCCAGGCGGTGAGGCCGGCGGTGGTCAGCGTGGCGGCTTCGGCATGGCTGTAGCCTTTGGGGGCCAGGGTGAAGGCGGTGGCACGGGCGGTCACGTGTTCGCGGGCGTAACCGTCGATGCCATCACCGGGGACGCTGGCGAAGCCTTCGACCTGGGCCTGGCCGTCGAGCCAGCCTGGGAAGAAGGTGCTGACCACAGCATCGCCGACCTTGAATTCATCGACACCCGCGCCGACCGCAACCACGTCGCCCGCGCCATCGGCCATGGGAATACGCCGCTCGCTCGGCCCCCACATGCCGCTGACCACGGCGAAGTCATGGTAGTTGAGGGAGCTGGCGTGCAGGCGCACGGTGATCTCGCCGGCCTTTGGTGCCGGGGCCTCGCAGGTGCCGACCTGGACCTTGTCGTAGCCGCCGCCGGGTTGGACGTAGATGGCCTTGCTGCTCATGGCTGGAACTCCTTGGATGGGGAAGCAGAACAGGAGCTTAGCCAGCAATGGCGGCGGTGTCTGTAATGGCCCCATCGCCGGCGGACGCCGCGCAGCCCCAGGCGGATTGTCCGTTGGCGACAGGCCCTTCAGCCCAACAGGCTGCGCAACGCGTGGCAGTCGGCGGCATGCCAGTCGGCAAGCTCAGGCCAGGGGTTGTCCGGCAGGTTCACCAACACCGTTCGCGCGCCCGCTGCGCGCCCGCAATCGAGGTCGAAACGATAGTCCCCGACCATCACCAGCTCGCCCGGGGCCACGCCCCACGCATCAGCGATCTTCAACAAGCCATCTGGGCTGGGCTTGGGCGCGGCCTCGTCACGCCCGAGGATGTGCTCGACTGCAAAGCAGTCCGCCAAACCGATCGCTTCCAGGGTCACATGCGCCAGCTCCCGGGCATTACGGGTCAGAATACCCAGCCGGCAGCCACGCGCGGCCAGCTCACGCACCAGCTCCACCGCGCCGCTCGCGGCCGTGGAGGCAATGGCCAGGTCACGCTCGTGCTCCAGCAGCCAGGCATGCTTGGCTGCCGCCTCCGCTGCTGGCAACGCCGCCAGATGGGTGAGGATGTCATGCTCGGCAGGAATCTCCAACGCCTCGCGGATGGCCGCGAAATCGTGCACCGCCACGGTGAGCGTGCCGTCCATGTCGAACACCCAGTTGCGAATCTCGGCGAGGCTCATGCCCAGTCCTTGCGGTGACGAATCAGACCTTCCTGGGTGGAGGACGCCACCAACTGACCGGCGCGGTTGTAGATGCTGCCACGGCAGAAACCACGGGAGTTACCAGCCCACGGGCTGTCGGTGGCGTACAGCAGCCATTCATCGGCGCGCAGGTTACGGTGGAACCACAGCGCGTGGTCGAGGCTGGCGATCTGCATATCCTTCTGCCACACCGACTTGCCATGGGGCTGCAGCGAGGTGGTCAGCAGGCCGAAGTCCGAGGCATAGGCCAGCAGGTACTTGTGCAGCGCCGGGGTGTCCGGAAGGCTGCCGTCGGCGCGGAACCAGGCGTACTTGACCGGGTCGCCAGCCTTGGGATTGAACGGGTCGCGCTCGGTGACCGGGCGGATTTCGATCGGTTTGGCACACAGCACCTTCTCGCGAATGCGCTCGGGCAGGTGATCGGCCATGGTGCGCGCCAGCTCGACTTCACTGGGCAGATTCTCGGGGCCCACCACATCAGGCATCTGCGCCTGGTGCTCGAAGCCCTCCTCGTCGTACTGGAACGAGGCACTGCAGGTAAAGATGGTCTGGCCCTTCTGGATCGCCGTCACCCGGCGCGTGCTGAAGCTGCCGCCGTCGCGCACGCGGTCGACCGAATAGACCACCGGCAGGCTGGCATCGCCCGGCCGCAGGAAGTAGCCATGCAGCGAATGCACATGGCGCGCATCCTCGACCGTCTGGCTGGCCGCCGACAACGACTGGCCCAGTACCTGACCACCGTACAGCTGGCGGAAGCCCAGGTCCTGGCTGCGTCCGCGGAACAGGTTTTCCTCGATCGACTCGAGGCTCAACAGGTCGACCAGGTCGTCCAACACATGGCTCATCGGGGGTTCTCCTAGCAAGGCATCACAGCTCTTCGGCGCGCTCATCGGGGTAAATGATACAGGGTTTGTCATCGGCACCGCGCATGGCCAACCATTCAGCCGCGCAGGGTCTGCTCCCAGTGCGCCCGGTCGATGCGATACAGCACATGGGGGCGCAAAGGGTGACCTGCGGGTAGGCGGGGGTGTTCGAAACTGCCAGAAACGTCCTGCACCATGCCAATGGCCTGCATGACTTTCTGCGACGGCAGGTTGCCCTCGGTAGTGAACGACACCACTTCATCCAGGCGCAATTGGGCGAAAGCACAACGCAGGCACGTCCAGGCCGCCTCGCTGGCGAAACCCAACCCCCAGTGCCGCCGCGCCAGGCGCCAGCTTATCTCGACGGCCGGGGCGAAGGGGGCGTCGAAATTGACGTTGAGTAGGCCAGTCATGCCGATGAAGGCACCACTGTCCTTGCGCTCGAGCGCCCACAGGCCAAAGCCGTATTCGTTGAAGTGACCACGGATCCGTCCGATCAAGGCTGCCGCTTCCAGGCGCGTCATGGGGGCAGGGAAATAACGCATCACCTGCGGGTCCGCGCACAGGGCGGCGAACTCACGCAAGTCGTCGTCGTGCCATTGACGCAGCACCAGACGTGCGCTTTCCAGATGCAGGATAGGGGTCATCGATGAGGCTCCGGTTTCACGGTCTTGCAGTTTAAAGCGTAGGCGCGGCCAGGGCGCCTTGAATGCAATTTTCACAACCCCTTCACCGCCTCCCGACAGCACGCTTTCCAGAATGCCGGCATCCAACGCCGCGCCTGGCGCGGTCATGCCATCGGAGTGACGCATGCAGTCGAGCAACACACTGGAAGCCCCTATCGCCCACACCCAACGCAAGCGAAGTGGACGCCTGCGCACGCTTCTCGGTGCCGCCTTCGGCCTGTGCCTGATACTGGCGGCGTTGAGCACCTGGCTGGCAACGAGGACGCATATCGTGGACCTTGGCAACGAACAACAGTTAAGTGACAGCGGCCTGCTGCAGGACTGGGCCGAGGGTGCGGTGATCGTCATGGTCCGCCATGCCGAACGCTGCGACAGCGCCCCCGGCCCGTGCCTGGACGACCCCACCGGCATCACCGTGGCCGGCAGTGAGGCCGCCACCCGCGTCGGCCAGGGCTTGCAACACCTGGGGCTGGCCAACGCTGACATGCTCAGCAGCCCCAAGCTGCGCACACGCCAGACGGCTCATTTCATTCTTGGCCAAGCCGTGCCCAGCGAAGATTGGCTGGAGCGCTGCGACCGCTCGTTCGTCGACGATGCGCTGGCTCGCAAGCGCCCAGGCCACAACCTGGTGCTGGTCACCCACAATGGTTGCATCGACCATTTCCAGCGCGCGCAGAAGGTGGCTGGCGGCGAGCGTGACAGCGGATACGCCAGCGCCCTGTTCGTTTCGGTGGACAGCACCGGCAAGGCAAGGATCCTGGGGCGCATGAACGCGCCGGACTGGCAGCGGGTACTGGCCACGACCGAGCGGTAGCCTTGCAACGCTGGCATTGGCAACGACACGGCAACTGCTGGCAAGATGGCCGCTGGCCCTGAATGCGAACCTGCCATGCCGTTGCCGTTGATCTACCACGAAGACTACAGCCCGGAATTTCCCCCCGAGCACCGCTTCCCGATGGACAAGTTCCGCCTGTTGCACGATCACCTGATCGACAGCGGACTGACCACCGACCAGGCGCTGCTGCGTCCGGAAATCTGCCCGAACGACGTCCTCGCCCTGGCCCATGACAGGGGCTACATCGAGCGCTACATGAGTGGCGAACTGTCTCGCGAAGACCAGCGCCGTCTTGGCTTGCCATGGAGCGAGGCCCTGGCTCGGCGGACCGTGCGCGCCGTCGGCGGGTCGCTGCTCACCGCCGAAATGGCGCTGCGCCATGGGGTGGCCTGTCACCTGGCCGGCGGCACCCACCATGCCCACTATGACCACCCCGCCGGCTTCTGCATTTTCAACGACCTGGCGGTGATCAGCCGTTACCTGCTGGAGGCTGGGCGCGTGCACCGGGTCCTGATCTTCGACTGCGACGTGCATCAGGGCGACGGCACCGCGCGCATTCTCCATGACACCCCCGATGCCATCACCGTGTCGCTGCACTGTGAACAGAACTTCCCGGCCCGCAAGGCGCAAAGCGACTGGGACATCCCGTTGCCCCGAGGCATGGGCGACGCTGCGTACCTGAAGGTGGTGGACGATGCCCTCAACTACCTGTTACCGCTGTACCAGCCCGACCTCGTGCTGTACGACGCTGGGGTGGATGTGCACAAGGACGATGCCTTGGGTTACCTGCAACTGACCGATGAGGGCCTGGCTGCGCGTGACGAACAGGTCCTGCGCCATTGCCTGGGCCGCGATATCCCAGTGGTGGGCGTCATCGGTGGCGGCTACAGTAAGGACCGTCTGGCCCTGGCCAAGCGCCACGGGATCCTTCACCACAGCGCTGCGAAAGTCATCGGTTGTTCACAATGACTGTGGAACCGCTTGTGGATAACCTGCGGGAAAGCGGCTGCAGCCCTCTGAACACCTGGCGTACAAGGTACTGATCATTTTTTGTTCAGTGCCGCCACAGGCCTGCCTGCGGTAGAATGCGCGCTCTTTTCCACAGCCTGCCCCCCACCATGCCCGATCTACACCCTGCCTCCCCTCCCCTGGTCGCCGTCATTGGCGCCGGCCCCGCTGGCTTGATGGCCGCCGAAGCCCTGGCCCAGGCCGGCCTCGCCGTGGAGGTGTTCGACGCCATGCCTTCGGTGGGTCGCAAGTTCCTGCTGGCGGGCGTGGGTGGCATGAACATCACCCATTCCGAGGCTTACCCGGCCTTCGTTTCGCGCTACGCCGAACGCCAGGGTGAGATCGACGCCCTGCTGCACGACTTCGATGCCGATGCTTTGCGCCAGTGGATCCACGGCCTGGGCATCGAGACCTTCGTCGGCACGTCGGGCCGTGTCTTCCCCCGCGACATGAAAGCCGCGCCACTGCTGCGCGCCTGGCTCAAGCGCCTGCGCGACAGTGGCGTGGTTATCCACACCCGCCATCGCTGGCTGGGCTGGAACGATGACGGCAGCCTGCGGATTGCTTATCCACAGGGCGAACTGAGTGTACGCGCCAGTGCGGTAGTCTTGGCGTTGGGTGGTGGTAGCTGGGCACGCCTGGGCTCGGATGGCAGCTGGCAGCCGCTGCTGGCCGCCCGGGGTGTGGATATCTCGCCGCTGCAACCGAGCAACTGTGGCTTTGAAGTCGCAGGCTGGAGTGCATTGCTCAAGGACAAGTTCGCCGGCGCACCACTGAAGAACATCGCCCTCAGCGTGCCTGGCAGTGCGCCGCGCAAGGGCGAATTCATTCTTACCGCCCAGGGTGTCGAGGGCAGCCTGGTGTATGCCTGGTCGGCGCCGGTTCGCGAGGCGATCAACCGTGATGGCCGAGCAACGTTGCGACTCGACCTGCTGCCTGACCGGCCTGTGGATAAAATCGCTTTCGCCCTGGCCAAGCCACGAGGCTCGCGTTCCATGGCCAAGCACTTGCACAGCCAATTGGGGCTCGACGGCGTGAAAGCCGCCTTGCTGCGCGAACTGACCGACCAGGCCACCTTTGCCGACCCACAAGCGTTGGCACAGGCGATCAAGGCATTGCCCATCGAGTTGCTGCGTCCACGGCCGCTGGATGAAGCGATCAGCAGCGCCGGCGGCGTGCGCTTCGAGGGGCTGGATGAGGGGTTGATGATCAAGCAACTACCCGGCGTGTTTTGTGCCGGAGAGATGCTGGACTGGGAGGCCCCGACCGGGGGCTACCTGTTGACGGCGTGCTTTGCCAGCGGGCTGCGAGCGGGGCGCGCTGCCGCACAGTGGTTGGCCCATCCCAAACCCGCACGGTAGGCGCCGGCTCACCGGCGATTGGGCCGCAATGCGGCCCCGACCACCTCAAGGCTTACGCTTACGCGGCCCACTGTTGAAACTCGGCACCTTGCGTACTGCCTTGACCGGGGCTTCCGAGGCCCCAGACTCGGCACTGTCCATCCACCGTCCCAACCCACGCTTGGCGCTGTTCTCTTTCGGCTTCTTGGGCTTCTTCGGCTTCTTGATCACCTGGCCGCTGGCATCGGTCATCGGCACCCGGTGATCGGGGATGAAGTCCGGCTCTTCATGACGCGGTAGGGTCTGGCGGATCAAGGTTTCAATGCTGGCCAGCAGTTGCACTTCGTCGGCACACACCAGCGAAATGGCCTCGCCCTTGTTGCCCGCCCGGCCGGTGCGGCCGATGCGGTGCACATAGTCTTCGGCCACGATCGGCAGGTCCAGGTTGACCACCAGTGGCAGGTCGTCGATGTCCAGGCCGCGCGCCGCCACATCGGTGGCCACCAGCACCTGAATCTCGCGGGCCTTGAAACTGTCCAGCGCACGCTGGCGCGTGGCTTGTGGCCGGTCACCATGAATGCCATCGGCGTTCACGCCCTCGCCCATCAGACGCTCCACCAATTGGTCGACACCGTTACGGGTCTTGGCGAACACCAGCACTTGCTTCCAGCGTTGCTTGCGCAGCAGATGGCAGAACAGGTCGGCCTTGCGCTTCTTGTCCACCGGCACCAGCCACTGCTTGACCGTCGAAGCCGTGGTGTTGCGCGGGCTGACCTCGATGCTCAGCGGATCGTTCAGGGCCAGGCCCGCCAACATGCGGATCTGGTCGGAGAAGGTGGCGGAAAACAGCAGGGTCTGGCGCTTGCGCGGCAAGGCGGCATACACCGCCTGCAGTTCCTCGGCGAACCCCAGGTCGAGCATTCGGTCGGCTTCGTCGAGCACCAGGGTCTGCACTTGTGCGAACTTCACCGCATTCTGACGGAACAGGTCCAGCAGTCGCCCTGGGGTTGCCACCAACAGGTCGACACCCCGGCGCAGGCGCATCATCTGCGGGTTGATGCTGACACCGCCATACACCGCATAGGTGCTCAGCGGCAGGTTTTCGGCATACTCACGGATATTGGCATGCACCTGCTCGGCCAGTTCACGGGTCGGCACCAGCACCAGCGCTCGGATCGAGTTGCTGGCGACTTTTTCCCCTTCGAGGGCCAGGCGCTGCAACACCGGCAGGGCAAAACCCGCGGTCTTGCCGGTACCGGTCTGGGCCGCGGCCATCAGGTCGCGGCCGGCCAGCACGGCGGGAATGGCCTTGGCCTGGACAGGGGTCGGAGTGTTGTAGCCCAGGTGCTGCAACGTGCGCAGCAAGGGTTCGATCAGGCCGAGTTTGGCGAAATTCATGGCAATACCGTCAGGGGGGTTCAGCGAAGGCGGCAAGTTTACCGCAACACCCCACCCTACTTGCAGATTTCGCCTTTCAACGGCTGCACGGGCTGCGGCGGCCTGCGCCACTGTGGCAGGCCGATCAGCACTACCGCGCCAATGATCACCGCCATGGCCAGGCATTCTTCGGCGCCAATGGTCTCACCGGCAAAGACGATGCCGAGCAACACCGCAACCGCCGGATTGACATAGGCATAGCTGGTCGCTGCCGCCGGACGTACGTGCTTGAGCAGGTACATGTAGGCACTGAAGGCCAGGATCGAGCCGAAGAACACCAGGTAGGCAAGCGCGCCCCAACCGGCTGCGGTGGGCATCTGCGTCAAGCGCTCGCCGCTCAGGGCACTGCCCAGCAGCAATACCGCGCCGCCGACCAGCATCTCGGCGGCACTGGCCATCGCGCCCTGGGGCAAGGGCAGGTTTTTGCTCCACACCGAGCCGAACGCCCAGGCCGCCGCCGCGAACAGGATGAGTGCCGCGCCCATGGGGCTGGCTTGCAGGTTCGACCCCAGGTTCAGCAGCCCGATACCGACCAGGCCAAGGACGATCCCCGCCCACTCCAACCGCGAGTTGCGGTGACCGAACAGCAGCCCGAACAGCAAGGTGAAGAGGGGCACGGTGGCAACCGCCAAGGCCGCCACACCCGATGCAACCCCGGCATGCTCGGCAAGGGTCACACCGCCATTGCCGCAACTGAGCAACAGAAAGCCGATGGCGCCTGCCGCACGCCACTGCGTCCAGCTCGGTGCCGGCACCCCACGCCAGCGCAGGAAGCCATACAACAGGCTACCGGCAATCAAAAATCGCACCCCGGCCATGAGCATCGGCGGCCAGGTTTCGACACCGATGCGGATGAACAGGTAGGTGGAACCCCAGACCAGATACAAGGCCAGGAAGGCACCAATGAGCAACCAGGGAAGGCGACGGGAGGCAGGCATGGAAAAAGACTCGAAATCCGTTTACGGGTGACTTAGTTTAGAAAGGCTTCCGTGCAAACTTAAGTTACAAAACACGTTTAACACGCCCTTATACTTTGCAATGAACGTTTGTTCGGCCATTTTGCCGTTGAATGCAAAGCAGGAACCTCAGATGGACAAATACGACCGCATGCTGCTCGCCGCCCTGCTCGAAAACGGACGGGCCACCTACGCACAACTGGCTCGCCAGGTGAATCTTTCGGCGCCGGCGGTCGCGGAAAGGGTGGCCAAGCTTGAAGCCACAGGGGTCATCTCTGGCTACACGGCCAAGGTCAACCTGGCCAAGATCGGCCTGCCGATACAGTGCGTGATCGAATTGCGGCTGGCCAGCCATGGCAATCAACAGAGCTACGACGAGCTGGCCCGCATACCCGAGCTGACCGAGTGCCACCGGGTGACCGGCGACCCTTGCGTGATAATGCAGGCTGCCGTGGGTTCGATGCTTGAACTGGAAGCGTTGATCAACCGCGTTTCGCAGCTGGGTTTCAGCAAGACCTCGATCATTCTGTCCAGCGCGGTGGAACGGCGGGTGCCGCTGGATCACCTGCAGAGCAATGGCAAGAAAAGCTGAGTTCAATGGCGCAGCAACAGGCGCCCCTCGATAGGTACGTAGCGGCTGGCGGCGCGAATCAGCGACAACGCGGTCAGCCCTGGCACGCCATAGACCACCGCCTCGGTGCCATGGCGCTGGATCACGCGCTCGAGCAACAGGTCGAAATCGCCATCGCCTGAGGCCAGCACCACTTGGTCGACACGGCTGGCGGCATCGATCACATCCAGGGTGATACCCACGTCCCAGTCGCCCTTGGCCGAGCCATCGCTGCGCTGGATGAAGGGTTTGAGACGTACATCGAAACCGAGGTTGCGCAGGATCTGCTGAAATTGCTGTTGTTTGGTGTCGCCACGGTCGATGGCGTACGCCACAGCTTCGACGATCTCGCCCTCGCGACACACATCGGCCCATAGCGCGGTGTAATTGAAGTGGCAACCGTAGGCCTGGCGCACGGTGTAGTAGAGGTTCTGCACATCGGCGAACAGCGCGATCTTCTTCACGACTCACTCTCGGCAGGAAGGGGCGCAACGCACCCCTGAAATGCCTCCAGTATGCCAGACCGGTCAGACGAAGGTGTCGTCGTCGGAGAAGAACCCGCCGTCATCGCTGCCATAGTCGGTATCCGCATACCCCCCCTGATCAGCGCCCCAGCCACCGTTGTCGGCGACCTGCCGAGGCTCGGAAGCGTCGTTCCAACCACCGTTGTCGCTGGCCGGGGCCGGTTCTTCCTTGATCACCTCGACCACCTCATCCGGCTGCGAGTGATGGTTGAACAGGCTGCTGATGCCCTGCGCCAGCAAGACGCCGCCCGCCACACCGGCCGCGGTCTGCATGGCACCGCCGAGGAAGCTGCTGGCACCACTGCGGGCCGGGGCTGCACCGAAACCTGGCTGCTGCACAGGGGGCTGGGAGAACCCAGGTGCGGACGGCTCGCGCCAGCCGCCTCCACCGGAAGCAGGCGCTGCTGGGCGTTGAGGTTGCTGAACCGGCTCTGGGTTGCGTGTGCCTGCGCCGAAGATGCTGGACAGGAAACCACCGCTGCTGCTGTTGCTGCTGCGGGTTGCCTCGAGCTGGGCACGGGCTTGCTTGAGTTCGGCTTCGAGCTGTTTGTTCTGCTCGTCCAGGCGCTTGATCGCAGCCTCCTGGACCAGAATGGCCTGGGCCATGTAGTAAGGCGCGGCCGGTTGCTGTCGCAGGTGGTCCTCGATGCGCGCCTGGGCCTGGGCATCGCGAGGCTGGCTCGGGTCCTCGGCTTGCTTGATGCGACCGAACAGGCCGTCGATCAGGGTTTGTTCTTCAGTGTTCATGGAGCTACCTCATGGGGGAGCAGGACATCGGATGTGTCAAAGATGGGGCGCGTAACCAGAGGATTCAATCATCGAGACGGTGAAACATTTTTTAGCAACTGGCCGCTCTGGGCTAAAGTAAGGCCCCTGCTTCTACAGCCATGCGATGTTGACTGATGAATCCGCTGAGCGTTCTGCGCGACTCCCTGTACTTCTTCCGCCGCCACTTAAAGAGCATCATTGCGCTGTGCCTGCCACTGGTGGTGCTCGAAGCCCTGCTGACTCAACTGCTGTACCGGCAAATGGGCGAGCAGGCCTCACCTGCCTACGGCATGCTGGTCAGTCTTCTGTTCTACCCGCTCTACAGCGCGGCGCTGATCCTCTACCTGGACACCCGCAGCAACGGCCAGGACATCCCCAAGCGCAACCTGTTCGCCCGCGCCGTGCAGCTGTGGCCGCAACTGGCGCTGCTGATCCTGATCAGCTCGCTGCTGATCATGGCGGGCCTGGCGCTGTTCATCTTCCCGGGCGTGTGGATCATGATCAACCTGGTGTTCGCCGAGTACCTGCTGGTTCTGCGCGGCCTGCCAGTGGTGCAAGCGATGCGCGAAAGCGCGCGGATGACCACCGGCCATTTCATGCGCATCATGATCTGCGTGGTGGGCGTGCTGGCGCCGATCTGGCTGATCGATGGCACGCTGCTGATGGCCATTGCAGAGCCTTCGCCGGCCGCCAAGCTGGCCATGGACAGCCTCAGCGGGTTCTTGCAACTGTTCAGCACCGTGGTGCTCTACCGCCTGTTCATGCTGCTCGAAGGCGAAGCTGGCGCGTGATACCTGACCGGCACCGCCCATTTCAGCAACGGTGCCGGCGCTGTCACGTGCCGCGTGGTTTGGCCCGCGCCGTGGCCTCGGCCACCAGCGGGTCATCCGGCCAGTAGTGCTTCGGGTAACGTCCTTTCAAGTCTTTCTTCACTTCGGCATAGGTCGTGCGCCAGAAGTTGGCCAGATCCTGAGTGACCTGCACCGGTCGGCGCGCGGGTGACAGCAAGTGCAGCTTCACCTGCAGGCGTCCTTGCGCAAGACGTGGCGTATCCGCCAAGCCAAAAAGCTCTTGCAGGCGCACGGCGAGAATCGGCGGGTACTCGCTGTAATCGAGCCTGATGTTCGAACCCGAAGGCACTGTCAGCGATTGCGGCGCCAGCTCATCCAGACGTTGCGGCAACGGCCAGGGCAGCAGGTTGCGCAGGATCGAGGACACATCCAGCGCGGCAAAATGGCTCAGCCGCGACACGTTGCCCAGGTACGGCTGCAGCCAGACATCGAGGCTCGCCAACAATGCCTCGTCGCTCAGATCAGGCCATTCGCTTTGGCCGTCCTGCGCGAGATCGAGCTGGCGCAACAACGCAATACGCGCCTGCCACTGGCGCAGTTCCGGCGTCCAGGTCAGCAGGTTGAGGCCTTTGCGTCGCACCAAACCGAGCAGGGCCTTGGTTCGCGCCTCTTCATCCAAACCAGGCAAGGGTTCGCGACTGAGTACCAGTTCGCCCACTTTGCGCTGACGCTCGGCACGCAAAACGTTCTCCCGCTCGTCCCAGTCAAGGATATCGAGGACATCGACCTGCTCGGCCAGCACGCCGTCCAACAGCGCCGGGTCGAACTCGGCCGCCAGGTAGATGCGCTCTTCCCGCTGCCCCTGACGGCTGCCCAGGTCGGCGATCACCAGCCATGGACACTTCATCAGAGCATCGACCTCGGCGAACAGCGCTGCGCGGCCATTGGCCAGGCGATACTCGGCACCGCCCTCGCGGCGCTGCTGAGCGACCCGATCGGGATAGGCCAGCGCCAACAGCGCACCGAGCCAACGAGGATGATCAGGGTCGGTAACCGCCGCTGCGGCCTTGCCGCGCAACAGCCCCCGGTACTGACGGGCCAGCTGGCGCGCACGCTGCACGCCCCCTTGGCTGTCACGACCGGCCTTGGCCTCGCCGCTGACCAGCGCCAGTCGGCTGTGCAAGTCGGCGCCAGCCCCGCGCTGGATATCGCGCTCGCCCAGCAAGGCGGCGACATCGCAGGCCATGTCGGCCAACCCCAGGCTCTGCCCGCGCAACAGCAGGTGCGCAATGCGCGGGTGGGCAGGCAGCTCGGCCATGGCCTGGCCGTGCTCGCTGAGATGATCGCGGCTGCCCGGCTTGAACGCGCCCAGCCGTGCCAGCAGGTCCCGGGCTTGAGCGAACGCAGCAGTCGGTGGCTGGTCGAGCCAGCGCAGTTGCCCTGGTTCAACCCCCCATCGCGCCAGTTGCAGGGCCAGGCCTGCCAGGTCGGCCTGAAGAATTTCGGCACTGCCGTGGGCCGCCAGCTGGTCGTGCTGGGCTTCGGACCACAGTCGGTAGCACACCCCCGGCTCCAGACGTCCAGCCCGCCCGGCACGTTGGGTGGCACTGGCCCGCGAGATGCGCTGCGTGTCCAGGCGCGTCATGCCACTGCCTGGGTCGAAACGCGGGACGCGTGCCAAGCCGGCGTCGATGACCACGCGCACACCGTCGATGGTCAGACTGGTTTCAGCGATATTGGTGGCCAGCACCACCTTGCGCTGGCCTTTGGGCGCAGGGTCGATGGCCGCACGCTGGGCGTTGAGGTCGAGTTCGCCGTGCAATGGGCACAGCAGGATCTCGGGACGTTCGCCGAGGGCATCGCGAAGGCTCTGGTTGACACGTCGAATCTCGGCCTGACCGGGCAGGAACACCAACAGGCTGCCGGTCTGGTCCGCCAAGGCCTGGAGCACACTGTCCACAACCCGTGGCTCGATGAATTCACCGGGTTGGAACGGGCGCCCCCAATGGATATCCACAGGGTGCATGCGACCCTCGCTGCTGACCACCGGCGCATCGTCCAGCAGCCGCGACAAGCGTTCGCCTTCCAAGGTCGCGGACATCAGCAGGATCTTCAGCGGCGGCTCGTCGCGCAGCAGTTCGCGGCCGTTGAGGCTCAGCGCCAGGGCCAGGTCGGCGTCCAGGCTGCGTTCGTGGAACTCGTCGAAAATCAGCAAGCCCACCCCGTCCAGCGCCGGGTCAGCCTGCAGGCGCCGCGTGAGGATACCTTCGGTGACCACTTCGATGCGGGTATGGGGGCCCACCTTGCTGTCCAGCCGGATGCGGTAGCCCACGGTTTCCCCGACCTTCTCGCCCAGCTCGCTGGCCAGGCGCTCGGCCGCCGCACGGGCGGCCAGGCGACGGGGTTCGAGCATGAGGATGGTCTGGCCGGCCAGCCAAGGTTCGTCCAGCAACGCCAAGGGTACCCGGGTGGTCTTGCCCGCACCGGGAGGCGCTTCGAGCACCGCTTCGTCACGGTTTTCCAGCGCCCGGCGCAGGGCGGGCAAGACAGCATCGATTGGTAATGAAATCATGGTGGTCCTCGAACAATCGTCCGAGTATAACGGCGAACCGAGCCTGCTCTATCATGGTCTTAGCATCAGGTGCTGGCGTAACGCCTAGCCTTGCAGTACACCTTTTTCGGAGATTCACATGCGTATCCCTTCCCGCGTCATTGGCAGCGTACTCATCGCCACCCTGCTGACCCAGCTGACGGCCTGTGGCACGCTGTTCTACCCTGACCGTCGCGGTCAGATCGAAGGCAAGATCGACCCTGTGGTCGCCGCGCTCGATGCCATCGGTATCCTGTTCTATGTCATTCCTGGCCTGATCGCCTTCGGCGTGGACTTCGCCACCGGTGCCATCTATTACCCCGGCGGCACCACGGCCCAGGTCGCGCCGGAGAAACTGCGCCAAGCCGTCACGCCCGACGGCAAGGTCGACAACCTCAAGCTGCAGGCCATTCTCGAAAGCGAGCTGGGCCAGCGCTTGCCGCTGAACGACCCGCGCTTGATCCAGCACCGTGGCAGCGTCGAGCAACTGGCCGCTTACGGCCTGGTCCCGGCCGCCTGAACCACACAAGGACATCGCCTCCGGCATGATCACCCCGGCTGAACACCAACGCCTGCTGCGCCTGGCTACCCGCGCCTCATTGGCCGTGGCCAGCATCCTGGTCCTGAGCAAGGCGGTCGCCTGGTGGCTCAGCGGCTCGGTGAGCCTGCTGGCGGGCTTGACCGACTCGGCGCTGGACGCCGTCGCCTCGTTCCTCAACCTGCTGGCCGTGCACTACGCCTTGCGCCCGGCCGATGACGACCACCGTTTCGGCCATGGCAAGGCCGAAGCCCTGGCCGGCATGGCCCAGGCATTGTTCATCGGTGGCAGCGCGGTGCTGATCGCGGTGCAAGCGGTCGAGCGCCTGCAGACACCGCAGCCTCTGGGCGACACCAGCATCGGCATCGCCGTGATGTTGCTGTCGCTGGTACTGACCGTGGCGTTGCTGGCCTTGCAGCACAAGGTCATCCGCCTGACCGGCTCCACGGCCGTACACGCCGATTCGCTGCACTACCGCTCTGACCTGCTGCTCAATGGCAGCATCCTGCTGGCCCTGGTGCTGGCCCGCTTCGGCTGGCCACAAGTGGATGCGCTGTTCGGCCTCGGCATCGCGGTATACATCCTTTGGAGCGCGCTGCAGATTGCCCGGGAGAGCACGGCGATCCTCATGGACCAGGAGCTGCCTGCGGATGTCGCCGAAGGCATGGCCGAACAAGTGCTGGCGGTGCCTGGGGTAAAAGGCGTGCATGACCTGCGCACGCGTATGTCAGGCAACCAATGGTTCGTGCAACTGCATCTGGAGCTGCCCGGGGAACTGCCGCTGCACGAGGCACATGCATTGTGCGTGGCAGCATCTGCGGCGATCCGCCAGCGGTATCCGAAGGCGGATGTGATGGTGCATGCGGACCCTGTCTGAGCCCCCTATCGCCAACGGGTGCGGCAGCCGGCTGGCCGGCGATAGGGTCTATCCAGGCGACACACAGCCTCAGTTGATGCTGTATCCCCGCCCACTCAGACAAGCGCCCAGCGCACGTCGGTAGGTGTCCGCCACGTTGGCGGCGGGCGCATAGCTGGCGTTCGCGGGGTCGAACCCCGACTGGCTTACGGCCCAGCGGTGGCACTGGTAGCGATCCTGATCCTGCTGCTCCTGCCCCTGGCCATACATCGGGTAGGCCACCACGTCATAACCGTTGGCGGCGGGCACTACCGGTGCAGGCCTGGCCACAGGCGGGTTGACCACTACATATTCGCGGCTGTCGGCCAGGTACTGGTAATAGGTATCGGCCACCAGGAAGAACAACGCCCCGCCCAGCCATACTTCGCGGGCGTAAGGCGGCAGGTAATCGACCCGCACACCATACGGCGGGGTCACCACGATATAGCGGCCCCCATGAGGGCGATACCAGTAACCGCCCGAGTAGAAGTAATCCTGCCCACGGTAGGGCACCTTCCAGTAACGGTCGGGGAAGCGGTCTACCGTATGCCCAGGGCGGTACTGCGGCCCAGGCCCCCAGCCATTGCCATGCCCGTCCGGACGCCCATGCCAGTCGCCCCCAGGCCGCTGACCTGGGCCACCCGCCTCCCACGAACGCACCTCGCCATTGCGACGCGGGATGTCCTGGTAGTAACCCTGTCGCGCAGGTTGAGTTTGACGCACTTCGTCGCGCGAGTTGAGCGCACGGCCTGGGGCGCCACCATTGGCGCCTTGCTGGGGGGTGTCGCCCTGACCGCCATAGCCCTCGCCCGGCCCTTGGGCCAAAGCGCCCAAGCTGATGCCCAGCCCCAACACACCAACACCTGCCAACTGCCAGATGCGCGACTTCATGTTGTTCCTCTCGGTGAATGCACTGCACTGGCCGCCAGTCTACCGCGCCCATGGCAAGGGCAGATGAAAAACGCAGGCATGAAAAAAGGGAGGCCGCTGGGCCTCCCTTTGGGAATTGTCGTCCGTGCTCGGTGCTTGTGGCACCGGCTCACCTCACATCGTCTTCTGGACGGTGTGTAGCCCGGGGGCCTGGCGGATCCTGTTGGATGGCTGGCCGCGACCGCCCGCCTAGGGCGCGTCGCCGTGGACTCATGTCCGGGCAGTGATTCTGTGAGTAACGATACGGGAGACGGTGCAGCAGATGATTGCGAAGATTGCTCGGATAAATAGCACTTGCGCAATTTTTCACCCTGGATTGATAATTCATCGCAATCTGAACAGAAAAGGCCTTTCCCATGAGCAAGCTTGACCGCTACGACCTGAGCATCCTCGCCGAATTGCAGCGTGACGCACGCATCTCCAACCAGGAGCTGGCAGAACGTATCGGTCTTTCGCCCTCCCCATGCTCGCGTCGGGTCAAGCAACTGGAAGACGACGGCTATATCTCGCGCCAGGTCGCCCTGCTCGACCGCAAGAAACTCGGCCTGAGCCTGACTGCCTATGTATTGATCGGCATGGACCGTCACACCCCGGAGCGTTTCGAAACCTTCGAAGCCGCCATCCGCAACCTGCCCCAGGTGCTGGAATGCAGCCTGGTCACGGGAATGGACGCTGACTATCAACTGAAGGTCGTGGTGCCCGACATGGACCATTACCAGAAGTTGCTCCTAGGCAGCCTGACCCGTATCGAAGGCGTCACCAGCGTGCGTTCGAGCTTCGTGCTCAACCAGGTGCTGGCCAGCACCGAAATGCCGCTGACCCACCTGCGCTGATCGCAACAGGAGAAAACAGATGGATCCGGCTGTATTTGAAGAGTGGATGATGATCGTCCTGGTGACCGTGCTGATCGGTTTCATGGGCTTCATCGTCTGGGACCTGGCCAAGAAATCCAAGGCGGGGCGTTTTGGTACGCTGATTCTGTTCTTCGTGTTGGGCCTGGGTGTACTGGCCTTCATCATCAAGAGCGTGGTGGTGGGGTTTCTGGAGGGGGTTTAGCGGTTTGGCGGAGCTCAGCGCCGGCAAGCCAGCTCCTGCAGGGGCGGTGTTGCCCCTGCCGACGGCGCTGGGTTAGCGCACGAGCTTTGGCGCCACCTCGCGCCAGCAGCCCTGGTCCAGGCCATCCAGGGTCCAGTCACCAATACGTACCCGCACCAGACGCAAGGTAGGCAGCCCTACCGCTGCCGTCATCCGCCGCACCTGGCGGTTGCGCCCCTCGCGAATCACCAGCTCCAGCCAACTGGTCGGCACGCTCTTGCGAAACCGCACCGGCGGATTGCGCGGCCACAGATCAGGCTCATCCAGGCGCCGCGCTTGTGCTGGCAAGGTGGGCCCGTCGTTGAGTTCCACGCCGTCGCGCAGCCGCTGCAATTGCTCGTCGCTCGGCTCGCCTTCGACCTGCACCCAATAGGTTTTGGCCAACTTGTGCTTCGGATCGGCGATGCGCGCTTGCAGTCCACCGTCGTTGGTCAGCAGCAGCAGGCCTTCGCTGTCACGATCCAGCCGCCCGGCTGGATAGACGCCCGGGATGTCGATGTAGTCCTTGAGGGTGGCACGCCCTTCGCCGTCACTGAACTGGGTCAGCACGTCGAACGGCTTGTTGAACAGGATCAGGCGGGGCTCGGCCGGCGGCGCCTTGGGTTGGCGACGTGGACCGGCAGGCCGCGCCGAGGGACGGCGCGGCTTGGAACGGGGTGGCAGGGGCATGGATCCTCAGCGGAACGGCGGCTCATCGAAGCTGCGCAGTTTACGCGAGTGCAACGAATTGAGCTCGGTACGCAACAGATCGAGGGCAGCGATGCCGATTTTGAGGTGCTGGCTGACGGCGCGGTTGTAGAAGGCATTGGCCGAGCCAGGCAATTTGATCTCGCTGTGCAGCGGCTTATCCGAAACACACAGCAAGGTGCCGTACGGCACACGCAGGCGGTAGCCCTGGGCGGCGATGGTGCCGCTTTCCATGTCCACCGCCACGGCGCGGGACAGGTTGATCAGCGGACGCTCCTGGGCCCAACGCAGCTCCCAGTTGCGGTCGTCGTAGGTCAGCACGGTGCCGGTGCGCAGGCGCTTCTTCAAGGCCTCGCCACGCTCGCCGGTCACCTGCGCCGCGGCTTCCTGCAGTGCCAGTTGCACTTCCGCCAGGGCCGGAATCGGAATGTTCGGCGGCACGACCCGGTCGAGGATACCGTCGCGGCGCATGTAGGCGTGGGCCAGCACGTAATCGCCGATGGTCTGCGACTGTCGCAGGCCGCCACAGTGGCCGATCATCAGCCAGCAGTGCGGGCGCAGCACCGCCAGGTGGTCGGTGATGTTCTTGGCGTTGGACGGGCCGACACCGATGTTGACCAGGGTGATGCCATCACCATCGCCGGCGATGAGGTGGTAGGCCGGCATCTGGTAACGGTGCCAGACGACGCTGGCGACCAGCGCTTGGGCCTCACCGTGGTCCATGCCCTTCTCGATCACTACATTGCCTGGCAACACCATGCGTACGAAGCGTGGGTCCTCGCGCAATTGCTCCAGGCCGTGGCTGATGAACTGGTCGACATAGCGGTGGTAGTTGGTCAGCAGGATCCACGGCTGCATGTGGCGCCAGTCACTGCCGGTGTAGTGCACCAGGCGGCGCAGCGAGAAGTCGACGCGGGCGGCGTCGAACAGCGCCAGCGGCAGGGTTTCGGCGCTGCCCCAGTCGCACAGGCCGTCAGCGATGTTGTCGGTGGCGGCTGACAGGTCGGTGCTGGGGAATACCCGCGCGAGTTCTGCGGCGGTGATGCCGCTGCCGGCGAGTTCGTCGCCTTGGTCGACCACGTAGGGGTATGGGATGTTCTGTTCGCTGACACCGACTTCCACCGTTACGGTGTAGTCGCTCATCAGCGGGCGCAGCTGTTCCAGGAGGTAGCTTCTGAACGCGGCGGGTTGGGTGACGGTAACGCTGTAGGTGCCGGCTACCTGGACTTTGGCGTAGGCCCGGGTGGTGGCGGCGACTTCGCCATGGCTGTAGTAGGTCAGGCGCAGGGCCGGGTAGCGGAACAAGGCCCGCTCGTCGTCATTGGGCTGGGTACGGTCCTTCAGGTAAAGCTTCAGGGCCTGGCTGAGGGCCCCGGTGGCCTGTTCATGCAAGGCCGCCAGACGATCGACGGCCTGTTCGGGGGTATCAACGACTACAAAAGCTTGGCTCACACTGGGCTTCCTGTCTGGACATGCATGGGAGTCATCTTGCCTACCTTCGCGGGTAATTACATCCCCATTGATCAGGAGTATCTCGCTCTGGCTTGGCTGTCGCTCTGGCTGTCGCTGTGGCTTGTGCTCTGGCTGTGCTGTGGCTTGTGCTCTGGCTGTTGCTCTGGCTTTTCGTGCGCGATAGTCCAGACACCACGAATTGCGACGTCAGGAGGCCGAACGCAGGCCTTGCGCAGGGAGGTGACGGGCATGGATGCCCGTCAAGCGCTGCGGCCCAGGATGGGCCGTTCAGCGCGGTCCTCCCGGAGCAAGGCCGGAGTGAGGGAACCCCGGAGCGCAGCGTAGGGGCCGGATGATAGGAGCCAGACTTTTTTGGTTACTTTTTGGGGCGTCTGCCAAAAAGTGACCCGCTGTAAGAGCGGAAAGGTGATTGAGCGTCGCCTTGGCAAATGGATATGCTCATAAATCTAAATACCAAACTTCAAACCTCAAACCTCAAAGCGAATACTTGGTACTGGCATTCAAATAGCGTGAATATCCATTTGCCATGGAGGCGCCTATTCACCTTTCCGCCCTTCCGGCGGGTTACTTTGGTCGTGGCCAAAGTAACCAAAACCGTTGGCTCCTATCATCCGGCCCCTACGCTGCGCTTCGGGGTCCCCTCGCTACGGTCTTGCTCCCGGGAGGACCGCGCTGAACGGCCCATCCTGGGCCGCAGCGCTTGACGGGCATCCATGCCCGTCACCTCCCTCCGCAAGCCCTACGCTCGGCCTCCTGACGTCGCAATTCGTGGCGTCTGGACTATCGCGCATTAGAAGCAAAAGCAGAGCAAAAGCAAGAGCAAGAGCAAGAACTCAAAATGAGGCGCTTCTCAATTTGACCAAACAGGCGTAGCTCTCGCCACGAGCGCTCCTACATCAATACCCCTGGGCAACGCCCCATACACCCGGCCACCCGTGCACAACCGGCTGCCAATGAATGCATCACTCACCGCTGTATTACCTGCCTCCAGCAACAATTTGGCCTGCAGCGCCAGCGCAATATCTTCGGTCAACTGCCGGGCGCGGTATTGAATGTCTCCGGTGTCGGCAAAAGCCCCCTTGAGATTGCCAATATGCGCTGCAAGCCGCGGGTCACCATGGCCATCGCCCAACTCGGCGAACAACGCGTCCAACACTCCCGGCTCCTTGGACAACGCCCGCAGCACATCCAGACACTGCACGTTCCCAGAACCCTCCCAAGTCGAGTTGACCGGCGCCTCTCGGTACAGCCGGGGCAAGATGCTCTCCTCGACATAACCCGCGCCCCCAAGGCACTCCGCCGCTTCGTTGATCATCCCCGGCGCCCGCTTGCAGATCCAATACTTGCCCACCGCCGTCACCAACCGCGCGAAGTGCGCTTGCTGAGGATCGTCCAACTGATCGAGCGCCTGCCCCATGCGCAAGCTCAAGGCCAGCGCCGCCTCGCTTTCCAGGGCCAGGTCAGCCAGCACGTTCTGCATCAACGGCTGCTCGCTCAATACCCGGCCACCCACCTTGCGATACGCGCAATGATGGGCCGCCTGGGTCAACGCCTGCCGCATCAAGGCACTGGAACCCACCATGCAGTCGAAACGGGTCATGGCCACCATCTCGATGATGGTCGGCACGCCCCGCCCCTCCTCACCGATCATCCACGCCAAGGCACCACGAAACTCCACTTCGCTCGAAGCATTCGAGCTGTTGCCCAACTTGTTCTTCAGCCGCTGGATATAGAACTGGTTACGACTGTCGTCAGGCCGATGCCGGGGCAACAGGAAACAGCTCAGGCCCTTTTCCGTCTGGGCCAGCGTCAGGAAGGCATCGCACATGGGCGCGGAACAGAACCATTTGTGCCCGACCAACTCGTACGCCTGGCCGGGCCCGGAAGCGCCAACCGGGTAGGCCCGGGTGGTGTTGGCACGCACGTCGGTGCCGCCCTGTTTTTCCGTCATGGCCATGCCAAGGGTAACCCCGGCCTTGTGCCGGTCACCGACGTTTCGGGGGTCGTACTCCCGCGCCAGGATCTTCGGTAACCAGTACTCGGCCAGCTCCGGCTGCACGCGCAAAGCCGGCACCGCGGCGAAGGTCATGGTCAGCGGGCAGCCCGTGCCGGCTTCGGCCTGGCTGTGCAGGTAGGTCATGCACGCTCTGGCCACGTGGGCGCCCGGGCGTGGTTCGGCCCAGGGCAGTGAAGGCAACCCGTGCTCGACAGCCGTGCGCATCAGCTCGTGATACGCGGGGTGGAATTCCACCAGGTCGATCCGATGGCCATAACGGTCGTGACTGCTGAACTCCGGCTTGTGCGCATTGGCCAGAAAGCCAGCCGCCATCAGCGGTCCGCCGGCCAGGGCGCCATAGGCGTCGATCCGCGACTCCGCCCAGCCCGCGCCGCAACGCTGCGACCACTCCTGTAGCGGCTGGTCCAGACGGTACAGGTTGGCGCCATCCAGGGAGGGCGGCTGGTTCGTCACTTCGTGGGTTTCAGCGTACTGGTGCAGGTTCATCGTCGAGCTCCTGGATCCGGGCAAGCCTGAAACCCCAGTGAAGCACTCCCTGCCAGGCAGTCATAGTGACAAATATGACTAAACAGACGGCGACGGAATGACCTAGAACCGCGTTGCCCCGGAGGCCGTCCGCCCGGGAGGCATCTGCACCTGCTCGATGGCCACCTCCAGCGTCAGTTCGAATCGGCTACCCAACCCCCGCGTCGACTCGTGGGACAACGTGGCCCCGAGCAACTCGCCCAACTGTCGGCAGATCGACAAGCCGATACCCAGGCCGCCATAACGTCGGGTCATCGAGCCATCCACCTGGAAGAAGCGTTGGTAGAGAATCGCCTGGTCCAGGTCATCGAAGCCGATGCCACTGTCGCTGATCGTGAAGGTCAGCGACAGGCTGTCCGGGCCAAGACGCCGGCCTCGGGCTTGAATCATGACACCCCCCTGATGGGTGAACTTGAGGCCGTTATCCACCAGGCAACCCAGGCAGCGGGCCAGCTTCTGCGCGTCCCCAACCAGCGCGTCAGGCAATTCTGCAGGAATGTCCAGGCTCAGGTACAAACCCTTGCCCAACGCACGCCCGGCGTAGCCCGCCCGCAGGTCCTGGACCAGACGCCGCAGGCTGAACGGCGTGCCTTGCACACGCAGGCGGCCGGCCTGGAGTTCGGTCAGGGTGAGAATGTCGTCGACCATGTCCATCATGTCCTGCGACGAGCCCACCGCCGTCCGGTGGTACTGAGCCATCTCCGCGTCCATGGGTAGCGTGTGCATCAACTCAAGCGAACCGATCACACCATTCATCGGCGTGCGCAGTTCGTGGGTCACAGTGGCCAGGAACTCGTCCTTCAGGCGGTTACTGCGTGCCAGTTGCTGGTTCAATTGCTCCAACGTCCGCCCCGTGTCGCGTAACGTGCTGGCCTGCTGCTCGCGCAGGCTGTTGATCCGGTCGGCCAGGGCCAAGGACAGCAGCGCCACCTCGAGCGCCGAGCCGAGCTGGCTGGCGTACATGGTGAGGAACACATTCGGCAGATAGCCCAGCACCATCAGGGTGTTGACCAGGCCGCCGAGCAGGAACGCCGACCAGGCGATGATGAACCAGCGCGCCACCCGCAGGCCATGCCACCAGGCATAAAGCCCCGCCGCGAAAATGCTCACGGTGAACGCCAGCGCCAGCAAGGTGGCCATGCGCAAGGCGACGCCATAGGGCATGCTCACTGCCAGCACCATGACCAGCGCACCGCCCAGCATCAACAGTTGCAACAGCCGGTCGAAACCACGGGCAATACTGCTCAACTGCAGGAAATGCCGGGCGAACTGGCACCCGAACAAGCCGGCAGCGCCAATGAACATCGGCGTCGCCGCATTCGCCCACCAGGGGCTGTCGGGCCAGAAGTAGGCTACGCCCGCGCCATTGACCGATACCTGATACAAGCCGAACGACGCAATATAGGCAATGTAATAGAGGTAGCTGACGTCGCGAACGCTCAGGTAGATGAACAGGTTGTACACCAGCATCACCAGCAAAACGCCGTAGATGATCCCTAGCACGTACAAACGCGCAGGTTGCTCTTCGATGTAGGCTTCGGCCGACCACAGCGCCAAGGGGGCCTGGACCGAGCCCTGGCTGTGCAGGCGCAGATAGGCCGTGACCGCCTGGCCCGGGCGCAAGGGCAGTTCGAAGAGGTAGTTGTTCTGCCGTATCTGCCGGCTGTGGTAAGGCAGCGCGTCGCCGGTACGCTGGGCCAGGCGGTAGGCTCCGCTGGCGTCAGGCAGATACAGTTCGAGATGGTCCAATGGCGGGTAGGCCAGTTCAAGAAGCCACTGACGCGGCGCCGCACCCGGGGCAGCGGCGTAACGCAGGTCGAACTTGAGCCAGAACACCGACGTCGAGTAACCAGCATTGAGCACGTCCTGACCATGCTGGCGGAAACGGCTGGCGAACGCAGGTGCGCTGACCTGAGCGATACTGGCGCTGCCGTCGCGGTCCTCGTAGACCTGCATGACCCTGCCAAGCGGGAGATGCCGGGTCGCGTCGGTTATTTCGACCGCACCGGCCAGCACGGGCAGCCAGCCCAGAAGCACAATCAGCAAATAGCGCATACAGCCCCAGCATGGCCTGTCCGGTCGCGTCGTGGTTGCCCCCCATCCCTTTGAGACGACGTACCCCGGCAGTACCCGTTAGTCGAATTATCCGAGCACTCTAGCATAGCCTTCAACGATAGCATTGGGCCACTTCATATTTTAAAGAAACCGCTCTAGATCAATGGCTTGCAGACATCCGAAACCAATAAATTGACCGATTGATCAACAAATAGCGTTTGTAGGACGATCCGCGCAAATGGGATTGGTGGTAAGCTCGCCGACCATGAATACCTACAGCTCCCGCCCCGTTGTCCTCTGTCTCTCCGGCCACGACCCCAGTGGCGGTGCCGGCCTGCAGGCAGATATCGAAGCCCTGATCGCCCAAGGCTGTCACGCCGCGCCCGCGGTAACAGCCCTGACCGTCCAGGATACCGTCAACGTTACCGATTTCCGCGTGCTCGACCGCGAATGGGTACTGGCACAGGCCAACGCCGTGCTGGCCGACTCCGATGTCGCTGCGGTCAAGCTTGGCATGCTCGGGTCGATCGAAATGGTCGACACCGTTGCCGAACTGCTCAGCGCCCACCCTCACCTCCCGCTGGTCTGCGACCCCGTGCTGCGCGCGGGTGGCGGCGGCCGCCTGGGCAAGGACGAGGTCGGCTATGCCCTGCGCGAACGCCTGCTGCCGCGTGCCACCATCGCCACGCCAAACCTACCCGAAGCACGCATTCTGGCCGAACTGCCCGACGGCAGCGCCGACGAGTGTGCCGAAAAACTGTTGCCGTTCTGTAAACACCTGCTGATCACCGGTGGCCACGGTGACGAAGACGAAATCCATAACCGCCTGTACAGCCGCGACGGCCAGAGCCACACCTGGACCTGCCAACGTCTGCCCGGCAGCTACCATGGTTCGGGCTGCACGCTGGCCAGTGCCCTAGCCGGTCGCCTGGCACTTGGCGAGCAGCTCCAGAGCGCCGTACGCAGTGCCCTGGACTACACCTGGCGAACCCTGCGCGATGCCGAACAACTGGGCAAAGGCCAGTTCGTCCCGCGCCGTCTGCCCTTGGACTTCTGTTCCTGATACGAGGCTTTCCGATGAAGCTACGCGGTCTGTACGCGATCACCGACAGCCAGCTGCTCGCCGGCCGTTTCCTGTCCCACGTCGAGGCAGCCCTTGAAGGCGGCGTGTGCCTGCTGCAATACCGTGACAAAAGCGACGATGCCGCCCGCCGCCTGCGCGAAGCAGAGGCGCTGAAGCAGCTCTGCGAGCGCTACGGCACCCAGCTGATCATCAACGACGATGCCGAACTAGCCGCGCGCCTGGGCGTCGGCGTGCACCTGGGCCAAACCGATGGCCCACTGACACCCGCCCGCGCCCTGCTGGGCCGCCATGCCATCATCGGCTCGACCTGCCACGCCCAGCTCGACCTGGCCAGACAAGCGGCCAACGAAGGCGCCAGCTATGTGGCCTTCGGGCGCTTCTTCAACTCGGTGACCAAGCCCGGTGCGCCGGCCGCCAGCGTAGAGCTGCTGGAACAGGCCCGTGCCCAGGTCAAGCTACCGATCGCCGTGATCGGCGGAATCACCCTCGACAACGCCGCCCCGCTGGTCGCCCATGGTGCAGACCTGCTGGCGGTGATCCATGGCTTGTTCGGTGCCGACAGCGCGCAGGAAGTTACCCGCCGCGCCCGCGCCTTCAACGCCCTGTTCGCTTCCTGATTTCGAGAGATAACTCCATGTCCCGTTCCGAATCCCTGTTCGCCCAAGCCCAGAAGCACATCCCCGGCGGCGTCAACTCGCCGGTCCGTGCCTTCAAGAGCGTCGGCGGCACGCCACTGTTCTTCAAGCACGCCGAAGGCGCCTACGTGGTTGACGAGGACGACAAGCGCTACGTCGACTATGTCGGCTCCTGGGGCCCGATGATCCTCGGCCACGGCCACCCGGACGTACTCGAATCGGTACGCAAGCAGCTCGAACACGGCCTGTCCTATGGCGCACCGACCGCCATGGAAACCGAAATGGCCGACCTGGTCTGCTCGATCGTGCCGTCCATGGAAATGGTGCGCATGGTCAGCTCGGGCACCGAAGCGACCATGAGCGCCATTCGTCTGGCCCGTGGTTACACTGGCCGCGACGCCATCATCAAGTTCGAGGGCTGCTACCATGGCCACTCCGACAGCCTGCTGGTCAAGGCCGGCTCTGGTTTGCTGACTCAGGGCGTGCCTAGCTCCGCCGGCGTCCCGGCGGACTTCGCCAAGCACACCCTGACCCTGCCGTTCAACGATATCGCTGCGGTGGAGAAGACCCTTTCCGAAGTCGGTCAGACCGTCGCCTGCATCATCGTCGAGCCGGTGGCCGGCAACATGAACTGCGTACCACCGGCTCCAGGCTTCCTCGAAGGCCTGCGTGAGCAGTGCGACAAGCACGGCGTGGTGTTGATCTTCGACGAAGTGATGACCGGTTTCCGCGTCTCCCTCGGTGGCGCACAGGGCCATTACGGCATCAAGCCGGACCTGTCGACCTTCGGCAAGATCGTCGGTGGCGGCATGCCCGTCGGCTGCTTCGGTGGCAAACGCGAAATCATGGGCTGCATCGCCCCGCTGGGCCCTGTCTACCAGGCGGGCACGCTGTCGGGTAACCCACTGGCCATGGCGGCCGGCCTGACCACCCTGAAACTGATCAGCCGCCCGGGCTTCCACGATGAACTGAGCGCCTTCACCAGCCGCATGCTCGATGGCCTGCAGCAGCGCGCCGATGCTGCCAGCATTCCGTTCGTCACGACCCAGGCGGGGGCCATGTTCGGCCTGTACTTCAGTGGCGCCGACGACATCGTCACCTTCGACGACGTGATGGCCAGCGACGCCGAGCGCTTCAAGCGCTTCTTCCACCTGATGCTCGAAGGTGGCGTATACCTGGCCCCAAGCGCGTTCGAGGCCGGCTTCACCTCGATCGCCCACGGCGAGAAAGAGCTGCAGATCACCCTGGATGCGGCCGAGCGCGCTTTCGCCAAGCTCAAGTAAGCTCCCTGATCGCCGGCCGCCGGCTCCTGCAGGTACTTCACAGGCCTGGTAACCTGTGCAATACCTGTGGGGGCGGGTAATAAAAGAGCCTGCAACACCCACTGACTTCCCCAACCAAACAGAAATTCGCGTAAAACTTTGTAAGGTTGGCGCTGCTTATCCCATAATGTGCCACCAGAGACATTGGCCGTAGCTTTGCAGAGGTAAGTCGATCCCCATGAACCGCACCGGCCGCGCCCTGACCATGGGCTGCCTGTTGCTTCTTCAGCCCCTGCTGGCCCTGGCGGAGGGCGGTAACTCGTTGCTGATTCCAGCGACGGGCCGCTGCACTTTGAACGTTCAGCCAGAAGACCTGCACAATGCCTTGAAGGCCTGTGAGCAGACGGCGGCGACCGGGGACGCCCAAGCGCAGTTCGAACTGGGCGAGTATTACTACACGCAAACGCCAAAGGACCTGAAAAAGGCCCTGGACTGGTTCGAGAAAGCTTCGCTGCAAGGTCACGCCGAAGCCCAATACCGCCTGGGCGCCATGTTCTTCCATGGCGAAGGGGTCAAGGCCAATAACGTGCAGGCCTACATCCTGCTGAAGATGGCCGCGGTCAACGGTGCCGAGGATGCACTGGACATGGCCGATGAAGTGACCGAGCAGATGCCCCGTGACGAGCTGGAGCATGCCACCCAGGTGCTCGGCCAGATCTTCCGCAAGTACCTGCTTGAACTACAGAACGCCGAAGGGCGCACGCCGTTCTCGCCACTTCCCTGAAACGCCTTACTTCTCCGGCATCGGCATCGGGAATGGCATTACATTGCCACCCCCCTTGGCTTCGCTGATCTTGGCCGTTCCCAGACGCTCCACTTCGTCGATACGCACGATCGAGTGCATCGGCACGAAGCTGCGGATCACCCCTTCGAACTGGTTCTTGAGCTTCTCTTCGCTCGGGTCGACCACCACTTGGGTGCGCTCGCCGAAGACAAACTCCTCGATTTCGAGAAAGCCCCACAGATCGCTCTGGTAGATCTGCTTGGCATACATTTCGAAGACCTGGCCCTGATTCAGGAAAATGACTTTATAGATGGCGGGTTCGCGTTTGCTCATGTTTGCGGAGATAACACATGCGTAAGAAAAGGCGGGCATCATAGCAGAGAGGCAGATCGATCTGTGCCGCCGGTTCCAGCCAGCACGAGTCCCGCACTTCCGGCCGGAGCCGGCTCGCCGGCGACAAGGCCGGAACGGGCAGTACATAGCTTGTGCCAACCCTTGATCGTTTCAGTGCTTTCGCCACTGCCATCGAAGGGTTATTCTTGAGATCACATTCATTGCCGTCGAGCGGCTAAAAAACGACCTTGAACGCACCCATAGAACCCCATCGTTTCATCCTCGAACCTTTCGAGGCCCACCGTTTCGCCAACCTGTGCGGCCAGTTCGACGAGCACCTGCGCCTGATCGAACAACGCCTGGCCATCGAAATCCGCAACCGCGGCAACCAATTCGAGCTGATCGGCGAACCCAAGACGACCTCCGCTGCCGAGCAACTGCTGCGACGTCTCTATCGCGAGGCCAAATCCTCCGACCTGTCGCCGGAAACCGTCCACCTGTACCTGCAGGAGTCCACGGTCGAGAACATCGACAACCCGGCGGTCAATGAGGTGAGCGTTTCGTTGCGTACACGCAAGGGCAACATTCGCCCGCGCGGGGTCAACCAGCAGCGCTACGTCAAGGAAATCCTGGCCAACGACATCAACTTCGGCATCGGCCCGGCCGGTACCGGCAAGACCTACCTGGCCGTGGCCTGCGCCGTGGACGCCCTGGAACGCGAGCAAGTGCGTCGCATCCTGCTGGTGCGTCCGGCCGTCGAGGCCGGCGAGAAGCTCGGTTTTCTGCCAGGCGACCTTGCGCAGAAGATCGACCCGTACCTGCGCCCGCTCTACGACGCGCTCTACGAGATGCTGGGCTTCGAGCATGTGGCCAAGCTCATCGAGCGCCAGGTGATCGAGATCGCCCCCCTCGCCTACATGCGTGGCCGCACACTGAACAACAGCTTCATCATCCTCGACGAGAGCCAGAACACCACGCTCGAACAGATGAAGATGTTCCTCACCCGAATCGGCTTCGGCTCGACGGCGGTGATCACCGGTGACATCACCCAGGTCGACCTGCCACGCGGCACCAAGTCGGGCCTGGCCCACGTCATCGAGGTGCTCAAGGACGTTCCGGGCATCAGCTTTACCCACTTCCAACCCAAAGACGTGGTTCGTCACCCACTGGTGCAGCGCATCGTCGAAGCTTACGACCGTTTCGACGCCCGTCAGGCAAAACCCGAGGTTCCCGGCAAAGATGCTTGAACTCGACCTGCAACGGGCCACGGACGCTGCCGCCCCGGATGACGCCGCCTTCCGCCGCTGGTGCGAACTGGCCTTGCGCCAGCGCAGCGCCGACTCGGAAATGACCATTCGCCTGGTCGACGAAACCGAAGGCCGCGAACTCAACCACACCTACCGGCACAAGGACTACGCAACCAATGTGTTGTCGTTCCCAGCCGACGTGCCGGACGACCTGCTGGATATCCCGCTACTGGGCGACCTGGTCATTTGCGTGCCAGTGGTCGAGCGCGAGGCCGCCGAACAGGGCAAGTCCCTGGAGGCTCACTGGGCGCACCTGGTCATCCACGGCTGCCTGCACCTGCTCGGCTATGACCACATCGAAGACGATGAGGCCGAGGAAATGGAAGCGCTGGAACGGGAATTGCTGGCAGAACTGGGTCACCCCGACCCATATGCCGACGATGAAAACGAATCAATCACACACTGATACTGCAAGGATCACGAGAACCGCCATGAGCGAAGATCGATCGAGCAACGGGCAGAAGTCCTGGCTGGGTAAACTGACCCAGGCTTTTGCCCATGAGCCGAAAAACCGCCAGGAGCTCCTCGAGCTGCTGCGTGAAGCCCATCAGAACAAGCTGCTCGACAGCGAAGCGCTGACCATCGTCGAAGGTGCCATCCAGGTCGCGGACCTGCAGGTGCGCGACATCATGGTGCCACGCTCGCAGATGATCAGCATCAAGGCTACCCAGTCGCCACGTGAGTTCCTGCCTGCGGTGATCGACGCCGCCCACTCGCGCTATCCGGTGATCGGCGAAAGCCATGACGATGTGCTCGGGATCTTGCTGGCCAAGGACCTGCTGCCGCTGATCCTCAAAGAGAACGGCGACAGTTTCAACATCAAGGACCTGCTGCGCCCCGCCACCTTCGTGCCGGAATCCAAGCGCCTGAACGTGCTGCTGCGTGAATTCCGCGCCAATCACAACCACATGGCCATCGTCATCGACGAATATGGTGGTGTGGCGGGCCTGGTGACCATCGAGGACGTGCTCGAGCAGATCGTCGGCGACATCGAAGACGAACACGATGTCGAGGAAGACAGCTACATCAAGCCACTGCCAAGCGGCGACTTTCTGGTCAAGGCACTGACACCGATCGACAACTTCAACGAGTTCTTCGACAGCGAGTTCTCGGACGACGAGTTCGACACGGTCGGCGGCCTGGTGATGAGCGCCTTTGGCCACCTGCCAAAGCGCAACGAGACTACCGAGATCGGTTCCTACAGATTCCGTATTCTCAACGCCGATAGCCGGCGGATACACTTGCTGCGCCTGACACCGATCACCCGCTAAGGACAAACATGCGTTGGATCACCCGCCCCGGCTGGCCCGGTAACCTGCTGGCCATGGCGGCCGGCGCCTCCACTCTCCTGGCCTTGGCGCCATTCGACATCTGGCCGCTGGCCCTGGTGTCCATCGCCCTGCTCTACCTCGGCCTGCGCGAGCTCAGCCCGCGCCAGGCCATGGGCCGCGGTTGGTGCTTCGGCTTCGGCCTGTACGGTGCCGGCACCTGGTGGATCTACGTCAGCATGAACACCTATGGCGGTGCTTCTCCGCTGCTGGCGACTCTGCTGCTGCTGGCGTTCTTCGCGGCGCTTGCCTGGTTCTTCGCCTTGCCCACATGGCTGTGGGCGCGCTGGCTACGGCGCAATGAAGCGCCCCTGGCCGATGCGTTGTGCTTTGCTGCGCTGTGGTTGTTGCAAGAGGCCTTCCGAGGCTGGTTCCTGACCGGTTTCCCGTGGCTATACGCAGGCTATAGCCAGCTGGACGGTCCGCTGGCCGGGCTTGCCCCGCTGGGTGGCGTGTGGCTGGTGTCCTTCGTTCTGGCCATGAGCGCTGCGCTGCTGTGCAACCTGCCGCGTCTGCGGGCACGCCCGTCATTCCTGGCGGTCGGCATCGTGCTGCTGCTGGCACCCTGGGGCCTGGGCCTTGCGCTCAAGGGCCACGCCTGGACCACCCCGGTCGGCGACCCGCTCAAGGTCGCTGCCGTGCAAGGCAACGTCGAGCAGGACCTGAAGTGGGACCCCGCCCATATCGACGCACAGCTGGCGCTGTACCGCGACATGAGCTTCACCTCCAAGCCCGTGGACCTGCTGGTCTGGCCAGAGACAGCCGTACCGGTGCTCAAGGACCAGGCGCAGGGCTACATCGACGTGATGGGGCGTTTTGCCGCCGAGCGGCATTCTGCGCTGATCACCGGCGTACCTGTGCGGCAAGTGGTGCACCACCAGCGCCGCTACTACAACGGTATCACCGTCACCGGTGAGGGCGATGGCACGTATCTGAAGCAAAAGCTGGTGCCGTTCGGCGAATACGTGCCACTGCAGGACATGCTTCGGGGGCTGATCGAGTTCTTCAACCTGCCAATGTCCGACTTCGCCCGGGGACCTGAAGACCAGCCGCTACTGCAAGCCAAGGGCTACCAGATTGCGCCGTACATCTGCTACGAAGTCGTTTACCCGGAATTCGCCGCCGGCCTGGCTGCCCGCAGCGACCTGTTGCTGACCATCAGCAACGACACCTGGTTCGGCACCTCGATCGGCCCGCTGCAGCATCTGCAGATGGCGCAGATGCGTGCCCTGGAAGCTGGCCGCTGGATGATCCGGGCCACCAACAACGGGGTCACCGCGCTGATCGACCCATTCGGCAAGATCACCGCGCAAATACCGCAATTCCAGCAGGCGATCCTGTATGGCGAGGTGGTGCCCATGCAGCAACTGACACCTTATCTGCAATGGCGCTCGTGGCCGCTGGCGATCGTCTGTGCGCTGTTGCTGGGTTGGGCGTTGGCAGCCGGGCGGATCGCGAAGACCGTTTGACGACACGGGACAGGCGAGGGCTGCAGCGCAGCCCTTTCGCGTCGCATGGCCGCGCCCATCCAAGAACTTCGGGGCTTGGAAACAACAGCCCTGGGCAAGAGCCGAGCGCGTGCGGGGCACTGCTGGAGCCGGTTTGCCGGTGAACGGCCATCTCAATAGAACAACCGATACCCTAGCAACCCCACCGCCTCATTGAGCAACTGCCCGCTTTGCCACACCGCCCGGCTCTCCGGCAGCAACCCGCCAAACGGCCGCGCATGATCACGCCCAAGAAATCCCATCGGCGCCACCACCACCTCGAAGCCCGCCTGCTCGAAGCTCCAGCGCGAGCGCTGCATGTGCCATGCCTGCGTCACCAGCACTACCCGGCGAATACCCAAAGGCTGAAGCAGCCGGGCGCTGAGCTGGGCATTCTCCCAGGTCGTACGGCTGGCTTCTTCCTTCCATTTGACGCCAACGGCAAAGTCCTCCTGCAACCGGTCGGCCATCAACTGCGCCTCACTCGGCGGCGTGCCGTAGTGCAAGCCGCCGCTGGTCAGCACCGGCAGGCCAGAGGCCTTGGCCAGACGCGCCGCAAAGCGCATGCGCTCCAGCGCCAAGGCGCTGGGCTGGTCGCCACCGCCCCAGGCCGGATCGCCCCGTTCACGCCCGGCCCCCAGTACCACGATGGCATCGGCCCGGCTCGCCAGGCCCGCCCATTCACCAACAGCCAGAGGCGGTTCGGTCTCCAGCAAACGCGCCGACTCCTGCACCACCGCAGGCAGGCTCATCAACCACAAGCCTCCGAGCCCGACAGCAAAGCACAACGCCGCTAGGCGCGGGCGCCTGGCACGCAGCCACCAGGCAGCCAGCAAGAGCAGGAACAGGATGCCGGGTGGCATCAACCATTGTTTGATGAAGAATCGAATCGGCATTGGCACACCTCCATGGAAGGCGTGCAGCCTAAGAGGATCGGCGTCGGGCAACAAGAGTGCGACCGACGCCGATCATAGGGTGTATATCGAAGCACCGGCGCACGATGGCCTGCGCCTTTAATCCTGAACGGCTAACGATTTGGCAGCGTCCTGGATCTTGCCGTGCCGGTGGAGCGTCGCTTGTCCTTGAGCCAGATGATCTTTGCCGAGGCCGGCTCCGCTTGCGGGTATGCGCCAACGCAGGCATTTCGGCGTTCCGGGAGCGACTCCAGGTAGGCCTTGATCACTTCGAACTCTGCATGGCTCAAGCCGCGCAGTTCCAGCTCGGCGGGCATCTCGTCGCGCAATCGTACCGAGGTCCTGGCAACTTCCAGCGCCAGCCCAAGACGGTCGATCAGGCGTTCGTAAAGCTCCGGTTTGATTGCGGGTAGCTGCGTCTCTCCCATCCGTTCACCTCATTGAAGATAAGAATATCTCCCCCCAACCATGAGCTTAGCGTCACTGTAAAAAGCAGCCGACCCCTGCGACCAGCGGACGTTCGCAATCAGGGTTTCCCACGATGTGCGGCGCTGCTGTATGCTACGGCGTTCACGCTCACGACACCGGAGTGCCGGACGCAGCGAGGTTCCGCTGCCTGGAACAAGGTCTCTTCTCTCTCAGCCAAAAGTAGCCATGCACGAACAATACACGCCCCGTGATATCGAAGCCGCCGCCCAGAAGTTCTGGGACGAGCAACAATCGTTCGCTGTTACCGAACAGCCAGGCAAAGACACCTACTATTGCCTATCGATGTTCCCGTACCCGAGCGGCAAGCTACACATGGGCCACGTTCGCAACTACACCATCGGCGACGTGATTGCCCGCTACCAGCGCATGCTGGGCAAGAACGTCCTGCAACCGATGGGCTGGGATGCTTTCGGCATGCCCGCGGAAAACGCCGCGATGAAGAACAACGTCGCGCCGGCCAAGTGGACGTACGAAAACATCGACTACATGAAGACCCAGCTCAAGAGCCTGGGCCTGGCCATCGACTGGGCACGTGAGGTCACCACCTGCAAACCCGACTACTATCGCTGGGAGCAGTGGCTGTTCACCCGCCTGTTCGAGAAAGGCATCATCTACCGCAAGAACGGTACCGTGAACTGGGACCCGGCTGACCAGACCGTACTGGCCAACGAACAGGTCATCGATGGCCGTGGCTGGCGTTCGGGCGCGCTGATCGAGAAGCGCGAAATCCCGATGTACTACTTCCGCATCACCGACTACGCCGACGAGCTGCTGGAAAGCCTCGACGAGCTGCCGGGCTGGCCTGAACAGGTCAAGACCATGCAACGCAACTGGATCGGCAAGTCGCGCGGCATGGAAGTGCAGTTCCCCTACGACCAGGCGAGCATCGGCCACGAAGGTACCCTGAAGGTCTTCACCACCCGTCCGGACACCCTGATGGGCGCCACCTATGTCGCCGTCGCCGCCGAGCACCCGCTGGCCACCCAGGCCGCCCAGGGCAACCCGGCGCTGCAGGCATTCATCGACGAATGCAAGAGCGGCAGCGTTGCCGAAGCCGACATGGCCACCCAGGAGAAGAAAGGCATGGCCACTTCCCTGCTGGTCGAGCACCCGCTGACCGGCGAGAAGCTGCCGGTCTGGGTCGCCAACTACGTGCTGATGCATTACGGCGACGGCGCTGTAATGGCTGTTCCAGCCCACGATGAGCGCGACTTCGAGTTCGCCCACAAGTACAACCTGCCAGTCAAGGCAGTGGTACGCACCAGCGCTGGCGACGAAGTCGGCAGCGAATGGCAGGCGGCCTATGGCGAACACGGCCAGCTGATCAACTCCGGCGAGTTCGACGGCCTGGACTTCGCGGGCGCATTCGACGCCATCGAAGCAGCCCTGATCCGCAAGGAGCTGGGCAAATCGCGCACTCAGTTCCGCCTGCGCGACTGGGGTATCAGCCGCCAGCGCTACTGGGGCTGCCCGATCCCGATCATCCACTGCCCATCCTGTGGCGACGTGCCAGTACCAGAAGACCAACTGCCGGTCGTCCTGCCGGAGAACGTGGTACCGGACGGCGCTGGTTCGCCGCTGGCGCGCATGCCCGAGTTCTATGCGTGCACCTGCCCGAAATGCGGCACCGCAGCGAAGCGCGAAACCGACACCATGGACACCTTCGTCGAGTCCTCCTGGTACTTCGCCCGCTACGCATCGCCCAACTACGACAAGGGCCTGGTCGACCCGAAAGCGGCCAACCATTGGCTGCCAGTCGATCAGTACATCGGCGGTATCGAGCACGCGATCCTGCACCTGCTGTACGCGCGCTTCTTCCACAAGCTGATGCGCGACGAAGGCCTGGTCACCTCCAACGAACCGTTCAAGAACCTGCTGACCCAAGGCATGGTGGTCGCCGAGACCTACTACCGCGTTGCCAGCAACGGCGGCAAGGACTGGTTCAACCCGGCCGACGTCGAAGTCGAGCGTGATGCCAAGGCCAAGATCATCGGCGCTCGCCTGAAGACCGATGGCCTGCCGGTTGAAATCGGCGGCACCGAGAAGATGTCGAAGTCGAAGAACAACGGCGTCGACCCGCAGTCGATGATCGAAGCCTACGGCGCCGACACCTGCCGCCTGTTCATGATGTTCGCCTCGCCGCCCGACATGAGCCTGGAGTGGTCCGACTCCGGCGTCGAAGGCGCAAGCCGCTTCCTGCGCCGTGTCTGGCGTCTGGCCCAGGCCCACGTTACCCAGGGTCTGCCGGGCAAGCTGGATGTCGCCGCCCTGGACGACGCGCAGAAGGTCATTCGCCGAGCCATCCACGCTGCGATCAAGCAGGCCAGCAATGATGTCGGCCAGTTCCACAAGTTCAACACCGCCATCGCCCAGGTGATGACCGTGATGAACGTACTGGAAAAAGCCCCGCAGGCCACCGAACAGGACCGCGCCCTGCTGCAGGAAGGCCTGGAAGCCGTGACCCTGCTGCTGGCCCCGATCACCCCGCACATCTCCCATGAGCTGTGGAAGGCACTGGGCCATGACCAGGCCGTGATCGACGCCAGCTGGCCAGTTGTCGATGAAAGCGCACTGGTGCAGGACACCGTGACCCTGGTCGTCCAGGTCAACGGCAAGCTGCGTGGCCAGGTGGAAATGCCGGCCGCCGCAAGCCGCGAGGAGATCGAAGCCGCAGCCCGCAGCAACGAGAACGTCCTGCGCTTCACCGACGGCCTGACCATCCGCAAGGTCATCGTGGTACCGGGCAAGCTGGTCAACATCGTCGCCAACTGATGGCAACGCCCGCCCGCAGCCTATGCGGGCGGGCGGAATCGGCTCACAAGGGAGCAACAACATGATCAAACGCAATCTGCTGGTAATAGGCCTGGCCGTCGTGCTCAGCGCCTGTGGTTTCCAGCTGCGCGGCACCGGTACCACCGAGCTGAGCGTCAAAGAGATGGACGTCAGCGCGCGCAACGCCTACGGCGAGACCGTGACCCAGCTGCGCGAAGTGCTGCAGCGCAGTGGCGTCAACGTTCACGCAGGCGCACCCTACCGCTTGGTGCTGACCAACGAGAAAGAAAGCCAGCGCGCCGCGACCTACAGCGGTGGCAACCGCTCGGCCGAATACGAGCTGACCACCGAGCTGGACTACAGCATCCTGGGCCTGAACAACCTCGAACTGCTCAGCGACAAGCTGGAAGTCCGCAAGATCTACATCCACGACGGTTCCAACATCACAGGTTCCGACCAGGAAGCCGAACAGGCCCGCACCGAGATGCGTCGCGACCTGGTGCAAGCCATGGTCGTGCGCCTGCAGATGCTGACGCCGACGCAGCTTGACCAGTTGCAGCAGGAAGCCGACGAACGCGCCAAGGCAGAAGCCGCCGCACTGGAGGCCGCTCGCCGCCAGCAGGCCGAGACGCCACAGCAATCGCCGCTGGAAGTTCCGGGCAACTAAGCCCGTGCGGGGCGCCCCAGGGTGCCCCGCCTGTTTCCCATGAAGCTCTCCCCCGCCCAACTCAACAAGCACCTGCAAGGTGCCCTGGCGCCGGTCTACGTGGTCAGCGGTGACGATCCGCTGCTGTGCCAGGAGGCCGCCGATGCCATCCGTACCGCAGCCCGTCAGCAAGGCTTCGACGAACGCCAGGTGTTCAGTGCCGACGCCAACTTCGACTGGGGCACCCTGCTCCAGGCGGGCGCCAGCCTCTCCCTGTTCGCCCAGCGCCGCCTGCTGGAGTTGCGCCTGCCCTCGGGCAAGCCCGGCGACAAGGGCGCCAGCGCGCTGATGGAGTACTGCGCCAAACCTGCCGAGGACACCCTGCTGCTGATCAGCCTGCCCAAGCTGGACGGCAGCGCGCAGAAGACCAAATGGGGCAAGGCGCTGATCGAAGGGCCCCACTGCCAGTTCATCCAGATCTGGCCGGTGGATACTCAGCAACTGCCACAGTGGATCAATCAGCGCCTGTCCCAGGCTGGCCTGTCGGCGCAGCGCGATGCCGTCGACCTGATCGCCGCACGGGTCGAGGGCAACCTGCTGGCCGCCGCCCAGGAAATCGAAAAGCTCAAACTGCTCGCCGAAGGCAACCAGATCACCGTCGAAACCGTGCAGGCGGCAGTTGCCGACAGCGCCCGCTTCGACGTATTCGGGTTGGTCGATGCCATTCTCAATGGCGAGGCAGCCCACGCCCTGCGCATGCTCGAAGGCCTGCGTGGCGAAGGTGTCGAGCCACCCGTGATCCTCTGGGCGCTGGCCCGCGAGTTGCGGTTGCTGGCGGGCCTGGCGCAGCAGTTCAGCCAAGGCGTGCCGCTGGACAAGGCCTTCAGCCAGGCGCGACCGCCCGTGTGGGACAAACGCCGCCCCTTGGTCAGCAAGGCCCTGCAGCGTCTCTCCGCGCAGCGTTGGGCGCAATTGCTGCAGGACGCCCAGCGTATCGATGCGCAGATCAAGGGCCAGGCCGAGGGCTCGCCATGGACGGGGCTTGCCAGGCTATCGCTGTTGATGGCCGGACAGCGTCTGGTCCTGCCCCCCGAATGAGCCTCTTGGCCGACACGCAGCTCCTGCACACCCGCCAGGTACCAGATTGCCGCGACGACGAACCACGGCGATAGGCCGCCGGACCATAAACACAATCAATTGGCCTCACCCTGCCCACAGGCCTACAGTGCGCCCCGACACCCACCCCAACGGGAATTGCACCATGAGCAAAAAGCCGAAAAAGCACGGGCCCAACAAGGCCAAGTCCATCGTCGCCCAGCCCCTGTTCCGATGCCGACAAGAACGACCGAACAAGGGCAAAGGCAGCTACCGCCGCGAAGCCTTCCAATCGAGAGATTGGGAGGCTTCGTACTTTTTGGCAGCATGAAAGCATCGCGAGCGCAGGCATGGTATGGTCGGCACCTGACCTGCAATTCTGGATCTGTGCATGCTTCTCAGTCTTCGCCCTCGCTGGAAAACCCGCCAACTGATCGTGGCATCCAGCCTCATCCTGCTCGTCGCCTGCGCGGAGAAACCCACCGCCGCCGACGCCCTGCCGCTGGCACCCGCCCAGCCCGCCCCGGTAGTCACGCTGCCTACCGCAACGCCTGACGTCAGCACTGAAATCCAGCCTCTGCAAACCTTCGCCCAGTGGCAGGCCGGTTTCCGCCAGCAAGCCCTGCAAGCCGGTATTGCGGCCAACACCTTCGACCGTGCATTCCTTGGCGTGACGCCAGACATGGACGTGATCAAGGCTGACCGCAGCCAACCTGAATTCACCCGTCCGGTATGGGAGTACCTCGAAGGTGCCCTGTCGCCGCTGCGCGTACGCAACGGCAAGAAGCTGCTGGAGCAGAACGCCGAACTGTTGAGCCGCATCGAGCAACGATATGGTGTCGACCGCCAGGTGCTGGTCTCGGTATGGGGCATGGAGAGCAACTTCGGCCAGTTCCAGGGCAACAAGTCGGTGATCCGCTCGCTGGCTACCCTGGCCTATGAAGGCCGCCGCCCACAGTTCGCCCAGGACCAACTGATCGCTGCCCTGCAAATCCTGCAGAACGGCGACATCCAGCCAGACGCCATGCGCGGCTCCTGGGCCGGTGCCATGGGCCAGACCCAGTTCATCCCGACCACCTACAACACCCATGCAGTGGATTTCGACGGCGATGGCCGCCGGGATATCTGGAACAGCACCCCCGACGCCCTGGCCTCCACCGCTCACTACCTGCAGAGCTCGGGCTGGAAACGCGGCCAACCGTGGGGCTTCGAGGTCCAGCTGCCGGCCGACTTCGATTACTGGCAAGCTGATGGCGCGCTGCGCAAGCCTGTCTACGAGTGGCTGCAGATGGGCGTGAAACTGCCCGCCGGCACGCAGTTGCCTTCGGGCAGCAACCAGCTGTCTGCCGCACTCCTGCTGCCGGCCGGCGCACGCGGCCCGGCGTTCCTGGTCCTGGACAACTTCCGCGCGATCCTCAAGTACAACAACTCGTCGTCCTATGCCCTGGCCGTGAGCCTGCTGGGGGACCGTTTCAGTGGCTGGGGCTTCATCGCCGGCAGCTGGCCGAAGGAAGACCTGCCGCTGAGCCGGACCGAGCGCGTTGAACTGCAAAACCTGCTCAACGCCAGCGGCCATGAAGCAGGCAATGCCGACGGCATCATTGGCGCGAACACCCGCAAGGCCATTCGTAATGCCCAGCAAGGGCTGGGATGGCCGGCGGATGGGTATCCGACGCACAAGTTGCTCGAGAGCCTGCGTCAGCAGTGATTCTGGAGGAGTGCTTTGCACTCCATCGCCGGCAGGCCGGTTCCTACAGCGCACGTGTGTATCCGTAGGCGTCTGCTTGCCGCCGATTAGCCCGCAAGTCATCCACAAACCCACCGCACTCGCGTAAACTGCCAGCCTTCGCGCAGCCTCGGGCTGCCCCTGTCGATTTACCAAAGGTGCCCGCCATGCCTTGGCTGCAAGTACGCCTGGCCATCAGCCCGGAACAAGCCGAAACCTACGAAGACGCCCTGCTCGAAGTGGGCGCCGTCTCGGTGACGTTCATGGACGCCGAGGATCAACCGATCTTCGAGCCCGACCTCAACACCACCCCACTGTGGTCGCACACCCATCTTCTGGCCCTGTTCGAAGCCGACGCCGAGCCGGAGCATGTGTTCGCCCACCTGCGCCTGCTGACCGGCGATACGTTGCCCGAGCACCACGCCGAAGTGATCGAGGACCAGGACTGGGAGCGTAGCTGGATGGACAACTTCCAGCCGATGCGCTTCGGCCAGCGCCTGTGGATCGTGCCAAGCTGGCACGAGGCGCCCGAGAAAGACGCGGTCAACCTGCTCCTCGACCCCGGCCTGGCATTTGGTACCGGCACCCACCCGACCACCGCCCTGTGCCTGGAATGGCTCGATGGCCAACAGCTCAAAGACTCCCAGGTGCTGGATTTCGGCTGTGGCTCGGGCATCCTGGCCATCGCCGCGCTGCTGCTGGGGGCCCGTGAAGCAGTCGGCACCGACATCGACGTACAGGCCCTGGAGGCCTCGCGCGACAACGCCCAGCGCAACGGCATCGCCGATGAGCGCCTGGCCCTGTACCTGCCTGAAGACATGCCGGCCATGCAGGCCGACGTGTTGGTCGCCAACATTCTGGCCGGCCCGCTGGTTTCGCTGGCACCGCAGTTGTCTGGCCTGGTTCGTCCAGGTGGCCTGCTGGCCCTGTCGGGCATTCTCGCCGAGCAAGGCGAAGAAGTGGCCGCTGCCTACGCCGCCGACTTCGAGCTGGACCCGATCGTCGTCCGTGACGGCTGGGTGCTCATCAGTGGTCGCCGCCGATAGGCAGGCCTAGAATAAGTCTCTGCACAGCTCCCGGATTGCCGCATGACCGACAGTTTCGTCACCCAGTGCCCGCATTGCCAAACCAGCTTTCGCGTCACCCATCACCAGTTGAGCGTGGCGCGCGGCGTAGTACGTTGCGGCCACTGCCTGCAGGTGTTCAATGCGGCCAAGCAACTGTTGGAGCAAAACCGTGCTGGCGCCGCTCGCGCGCCCGTACCGCCAGCAGAGCCTGTCGCGGCACCTGCTCTCGCGCCGCTACCGCCGGTCAGCGAGCCTGCTGCCGAGCCGCAAGACTGGGCTGCCACCGCGCAAGCGCTGGACGCACTCGACCTGGACCAGGAACTGGCCCGACTCGAGCGACGTGGCCAACCGGCAGAGCCACACATCCCGAACAGCGACAGGGCACTGCACGCCCGTCGTGACGAGCCCGCCCCGCCCGATCTGGCAGACGAGCCGTTCGGCAACGCCATCGACGAACCACCTGAACCGCTCGAACCCCAAGCTGCGGCCGAGCCTGCCCCCGTCTTGCTGGAGCAGGAGCCACTGGAACGGGAGCCTGAACCCGGCGACCGCACCGAGCCGACCCTGGGCACGACCCTGGACCTGGATTTCGACGACGAACCGCCAGCGCGCTCAAGCACCGAGGTCGAGCCGCAAGAGACCTTCAGCGAGCCGCTCTCGGTAGCCGAGGATGAAGTCCACGTCAAAGGCCTGAGCGCCCGTGACGATGACGACACCGACCTGCACCTGTCGGCCCGTGACGACGAACCGTTCGAGCCGGTGCCGGGCGAGCGCATCGAACCCGACCTGGTCGCCAAGGCCGAGCGCCCGGCGCGCAAGGAACCCCTGGTCGATGTGGTCGACGACCCGCTGCAACTGGACTGGGAGAAACCCCGACCCAACTGGGGCAAACGTCTTTTGTGGGGCCTACTGACGCTAGTGGCCGCAGGCCTGCTGGCCTTCCAGTACATCTGGTACCACTTCGACGAGATGGCCCGCCAGGACCAGTACCGTCCTTGGTTCCAGCAAGTCTGCCCGCTGCTGGGCTGCGAGGTGCCGACCCGCGTCGACATATCCCGCATCAAGAGCAGCAACCTTGTGGTGCGCAGCCACCCCGACTTCAAGGGTGCACTGATCGTCGATGCGATCATCTACAACCGCGCGCCCTTCGCGCAGCCATTCCCGCTGCTGGAGCTGCGCTTTGCCGACCTCAACGGCCAGTTGATCGCCAGCCGTCGCTTCAAGCCCAGCGAGTACCTCTCCGGGGAGCTGGCCGGGCGTGGCGAAATGCCCAGCCAGACCCCGATCCACATCGCCCTGGACATTCTCGACCCGGGCCCCAAGGCCGTGAACTACAGCCTCAGCTTCCGCTCTCCCGAGTGACCGGCGGTGTCGGGCCGGCATCTTGCCGGCGCTGGCCTGCTGTCGCAAACCTTCGGGCATAAGGCCGCAGCTGTTCAGATTTTATCCAAATCCATCTTTATCCGGTCACCGAGAGCGGGTATCATGCCAACCCTTTTTCGGACTCCAATGATTCGGCCCCACAACAGGGAACACCTATGTCGGCGGTACGCATCGGCCCTTATACACTGCGAAACAACCTGATCCTTGCTCCTATGGCCGGGGTTACGGACCAACCTTTCCGCACACTTTGCAAGCGCTTGGGCGCAGGCATGGTGGTATCGGAAATGGTGACCAGCGACATGAGCCTGTGGAACAGCCGCAAGTCCAGCCTGCGCCGCATCCATGAAGGCGATCCCGAGCCTCGCTCGGTCCAGATCGCCGGGGGTGACGCGCAGATGATGGCAGCGGCGGCCCGGGCCAACGTCGAAGCTGGCGCCCAGATCATCGACATCAACATGGGCTGCCCGGCAAAAAAAGTCTGCAACAAAGCCGCAGGCTCTGCTTTATTGAGAGATGAAGCCTTGGTCAGCGAGATCCTCCACGCCGTAGTCGGTGCAGTGGATGTCCCGGTGACGCTGAAAATTCGCACGGGTTGGGACCGGGCGAGCAAGAACGGCCTGAACGTGGCGAAAATCGCCGAGCAGGCCGGCATCCAGGCGCTGGCGGTACATGGCCGCACACGCGCCGACCTGTATACCGGCGAAGCCGAATACGACACCATCGCTGCCATCAAGCAGGCGGTGTCGATCCCGGTTTTCGCCAACGGCGATATCACTTCGCCAGAAAAGGCCCGGGCGGTGTTGGACGCCACCGGCGTCGACGGCCTGTTGATTGGCCGGGCTGCCCAAGGGCGGCCTTGGATCTTTCGCGAGATCGAGCATTACCTGAGGACTGGCCAGCAGTTGCCAGCCCCCACGCTGGACGAAGTGGAACGCATCCTGCTGGAGCACCTGGCCGCGCTGCATGCCTTCTATGGCGATGTAATGGGCGTACGTATCGCCCGCAAGCACGTCGGCTGGTACCTGGCAACAAGACCCGGTGGCAAGGAGTTTCGCTCCCGGTTCAACGCTTTGGAAGACACACAAGCGCAGTGCGCCAACGTTCGCGCCTTTTTCAGCGAGCGTCGACAGAGCCTTGAGACAGAGGACGGACAAGGGGTGGCCGCATGACGATGATGACCGAGACATTAGTGAGTGGAACAACGCCCGTGAGCGACAACGCCAACCTCAAACAGCACCTCAACACGCCGAGCGAAGAGGGCCAGACCCTTCGCGACAGCGTCGAGAAGGCGCTGCACAACTACTTCGCCCACCTGGAAGGCGCTACCGTTACGGACGTGTACAACCTGGTGCTCTCTGAAGTCGAGGCGCCCCTGCTCGAATGCGTGATGAACTACGTCAAGGGCAACCAGACCAAGGCCAGCGAGATGCTCGGACTCAACCGTGGCACCCTGCGCAAGAAGCTCAAGCAGTACGACTTGTTGTAAAGCCAGAATCCCAATCAGAAAAGGCGGCCTCTGCAAAGGGACGCCTTTTTTGCTGACTCCACCGCGTTATTGGAACCCGAAATGACCGACCAGACTACCCGCCTGCCAGTCCGCCGCGCCCTGATCAGCGTCTCCGACAAGACCGGTATCCTCGAATTCGCCCGTGAGCTGCAACAGCTCGGTGTCGAGATCCTGTCCACCGGCGGCACCTACAAGCTGCTCAAGGACAACGGCGTGAACGCGGTGGAAGTGGCCGACTACACCGGCTTCGCCGAAATGATGGATGGCCGGGTCAAGACCCTGCACCCGAAAATCCACGGCGGCATCCTGGGCCGCCGCGGCATCGACGATGCCATCATGAACGAGCACGGCATCAAGCCGATCGACCTGGTCGCCGTCAACCTGTACCCGTTCGAAGCCACCATCGCCAAGCCGGGCTGTGACCTGCCAACCGCCATCGAGAACATCGACATCGGTGGTCCAACCATGGTCCGTTCGGCCGCCAAGAACCACAAGGACGTGGCCATCGTGGTCAACGCCAGCGACTACGCCAGCGTCCTTGAGAACCTCAAGGCCGGTGGCCTGACCTACGCCCAGCGCTTCGACCTGATGCTCAAGGCCTTCGAACACACCGCCGCCTACGACGGCATGATCGCCAACTACATGGGCACCATCGACCAGGCCAAAGAGACCCTGAGCACCGAAGGCCGCAGCGAATTCCCGCGCACCTTCAACAGCCAGTTCGTCAAGGCCCAGGAAATGCGCTACGGCGAGAACCCACACCAGAGCGCGGCGTTCTACGTCGAGGCCAAGAAAGGCGAGGCCAGCGTTTCCACCGCCCTCCAACTGCAGGGTAAGGAGCTGTCGTTCAACAACGTGGCCGACACCGATGCCGCGCTGGAGTGCGTGAAGAGCTTCGTCAAGCCAGCCTGCGTCATCGTCAAGCACGCCAACCCATGCGGCGTGGCCGTCGTCCCTGAAGACGAAGGCGGCATCCGCAAGGCCTATGACCTGGCCTACGCCACCGACACCGAGTCGGCCTTCGGCGGCATCATCGCCTTCAACCGCGAGCTGGACGGCGAAACCGCCAAAGCCATCGTCGACCGTCAGTTCGTCGAAGTGATCATCGCGCCGAAAATTTCCCAGGCCGCCCGTGAAGTGGTTGCCGCCAAGCAGAACGTGCGTCTGCTGGAGTGTGGCGAGTGGCCTACCGAGCGCGCCGCCGGTTGGGACTTCAAGCGCGTCAACGGTGGCCTGCTGGTGCAGAGCCGCGATATCGGGATGATCACCGCCGATGACCTGAAGATCGTCACCAAGCGCGCCCCGACCGAGCAGGAAATCCATGACCTGGTGTTTGCCTGGAAAGTGGCCAAGTTCGTCAAGTCCAACGCCATCGTCTACGCCAAGCAGCGTCAGACCATCGGTGTCGGTGCTGGCCAGATGAGCCGCGTGAACTCCGCCCGTATCGCCGCCATCAAGGCGGAGCATGCCGGCTTGCAGGTTCAGGGTGCGGTCATGGCATCGGATGCGTTCTTCCCGTTCCGTGATGGCATCGACAATGCGGCTAAAGTGGGTATCAGCGCCGTGATCCAACCCGGTGGCTCGATGCGTGATGCCGAGGTGATTGCTGCTGCTGACGAAGCCGGCATCGCGATGGTCTTCACCGGCATGCGCCACTTCCGCCACTGATTTACGGCAATCGGCCGCACTGAAGCAGGTATCTGCTGCGTTGGGGCCGGTTCCGCTGATGCTCATTGCCAGAAGGCAACTACGCTCATCGGAACCGGCTTCGCCTTGCATCCACCTGCTTTACTGCGACCTCGCAAAGCGAGAGGCAACCACTCTCGTTCGACAGATTTCGAGGTTTTGACATGAAAGTTTTGATCATCGGCAGCGGCGGCCGTGAGCACGCCCTGGCCTGGAAAGTCGCCCAGGACCCACGCGTCGAGAAAGTCTTCGTTGCCCCAGGCAACGCTGGCACCGCCATCGAAGCCAAGTGCGAGAACGTCGCCATCGACGTCTGTGCCCTGGAGCAATTGGCCGATTTCGCCGAGAAGAACGTCGACCTGACCATCGTCGGTCCTGAAGCACCGCTGGTTATCGGTGTGGTCGATCTGTTCCGCAGCCGTGGGCTGGACTGCTTCGGCCCGACCAAGGGCGCGGCCCAGCTCGAAGGCTCCAAGGCCTTCACCAAGGACTTCCTCGCCCGTCACAAGATTCCGACCGCCGACTACCAGAACTTCACCGAGATCGAGCCTGCCCTGGCCTATCTGAAGGAGAAGGGTGCGCCAATCGTGATCAAGGCCGACGGCCTGGCTGCAGGCAAAGGCGTGATCGTCGCCATGACCCTGGAAGAAGCCGAAGCCGCCGTGCGTGACATGCTGGCCGGCAACGCCTTCGGCGACGCGGGTTCGCGCGTGGTGATCGAAGAGTTCCTCGACGGCGAGGAAGCCAGCTTCATCGTCATGGTCGACGGCCAGAACGTGCTGCCAATGGCCACCAGCCAGGACCACAAGCGCGTCGGCGACAAGGACACCGGCCCGAACACTGGCGGCATGGGTGCCTACTCCCCTGCCCCGGTGGTCACTGCCGAGGTGCACCAGCGTGTGATGGAGCAGGTGATCTGGCCGACCGTGCGGGGCATGGCCGAGGAAGGCAACGTCTACACTGGCTTCCTGTACGCAGGCCTGATGATCGACAAAGCGGGCAACCCCAAGGTCATCGAGTTCAACTGCCGCTTCGGCGACCCGGAAACCCAACCGGTCATGCTGCGCCTGGAGTCGAGCCTGGTGCTGCTGGTCGAGGCCGCCTTCGCCAAGGCCCTGGACAAGGTCGAGGCCCAGTGGGACCCGCGCCCGAGCCTGGGCGTGGTGCTGGCAGCAGGCGGTTACCCAGGCGACTACGCCAAGGGCGACGTGATCAGCGGCCTGGAAGCAGCGGCCAAGATCGAAGGCAAGGTGTTCCACGCCGGTACTTCGCTCAAGGATGGCCAAGTGGTGACCAACGGTGGCCGCGTGCTCTGCGCCACGGCGATGGGCAGCACGGTTGCCGACGCTCAGCAGCAGGCTTACCGCCTGGCCAAGGAAATCAGCTGGAACGGTAGCTTCTACCGGACCGACATCGGCTACCGGGCCATTGCCCGCGAGCGCGGTGAGCACCAGCAGTAAGCATTACCGAATCGCCGTGGTGCCCTGCGCCCACGGCCTTCGGCTCGTCGACAGGCTCTGGCCAAGGCCTTGCCTTCGACTTGGCGCGCCGCGCATAGTTAATACCCGGCACATCAGCTAAGAAGGGATTTCGTCGTGCGTCGGCTTCGGATTGCCACAGCCCTGATCGTCAGCTTGCTGACCTTGCTCTGCCTGCTTCCGGCTTCGGCCGAACAAGGCGGAGGCTGGTCGGTTCTGCTCGATGAACAGGCCAACCTGCAATTGAGCGATGTGCGCTCCGATCGCTACCGCAGCCAGTTCAGCCCCATCGCCCTCGGCGACCTGGATGCCGCGCCCGCGGAACAGGCCCTGTGGCTGCACTACCGGCTGGAGCCTGGCGACCAGGAACAACTGCTGCGGGTGTTCGCCCCGGACCTCTCACGCCTCGACCTCTATGCCCTCGACGGCGACCAATTGCTCCGTCAGCTGCACCATGGCCCCCAGGCCGGCAACGCCAGCCCGACCCTGCGCGGCAGCGACCATGTCTTACCTCTGCCCAACCGCCAGCAGCCGCTGGATATTTACCTGCGCCTGGTCTCCGAGCACCAGCTGCGCCCGGCCATCAGCCTGGAGCCCGCCGCGGTAGCAGCCTCCGACCAGGCTCAGCCCTTGCTGTTCGGCATGCTGTTCGGCGGTTTGGTGATGCTCATCCTGCACAACCTGATCCGCTTCCTCTACACCCGCTCCAGCACCACCCTGGTGCTGGCCCTGTATCACGGCCTGATGCTGCTCAGCGGCCTGATTCTGCTGAACCTCAGCGGCCCATGGTGGCATTTGTGGCATAGCGCGCAGACGCCGGCGGCCTACCTGACCCTGGTCCTGGCAGGGCTGGCCGGGCTGTACTTCACCCAGCATTTCTTTTCCCCCTGCAGCTCGCCACGGCTCAACCGCTTGTTGCAGGGCGAGATACTGGTCACGGCGGTCAGCGGCCTGGTCCTGCTGTTCGTCGATACCCTGCCGCTGAACCTGATGACCTATGCGCTGCTGTCGCTGGGCAGCGTAAGCATGCTGCTGGTGAGCAGCTACCACTGGTACAAGGGTTATGGGCCAGCGCGCCTGTTCAGCCTCGCCATGGTGATCTACAACCTCTGCGGCCTGGTACTGCTTCCGGCACTGCTCGGGCTGACCCGCACCTCGACCCCCTGGCTGCTGTGCATCCTCATGGCCATGACCGTGGCCAGCGGGTTGCTGCTCAACCTGGCCGTCAGCGAACGCCTGCGCCGGATGAGCGAGGAACGCTTCAGCGCCAGCCGCGCGCTGGCTGCCAGCGATGCCGAAATCAATGCCAAGGCCGAGTTCCTGGCCAAGATCAGCCACGAGATCCGCACCCCCATGAACGGCGTGCTGGGCATGACCGAGCTGCTGCTAGGCACGCCGCTGTCGGTCAAGCAGCGCGACTACGTGCAGACCATCCACAGCGCCGGCAACGAACTGCTGACCCTGATCAACGAGATTCTCGACATTTCCAAGCTCGAGTCGCGGCAGATCGAGCTGGACGATGTGCAGTTCGACCTCAATGCCTTGATCGAAGACTGCCTGAACATCTTCAGGGCCAAGGCCGAACAGCAGAACATCGAGCTGATCAGCTTCACCCAGCCGCAGGTGCCACGCGTCATCAGCGGCGACCCGACCCGCCTGCGCCAGGCACTGTCGAGCCTGCTGGAAAACGCCCTGAAGAACACCGACCAGGGCGAGATCCTGCTGGTGGTGGCGCTGGACCAGCGCGGCGAGGCACCACGCTTGCGCATCGCCGTACAGGACAGCGGCGAGCCACTGCCGGCCGCAGAGCGCGAAGCCCTGCTGCAGGCCGAGCTGCACAGTCATCACTTCCTGTCGAGCAACAAGCTGGGCGGCCACCTGGGCCTGGTCATCGCCAAGCAGCTGATCGGCATGATGCAGGGCGAGTTCGGCATCAAGAGCAGCACCAACATGGGTAACACCCTGTGGCTGACCTTGCCGCTGGACCCTTCGCGACTCGAACAACCGCCCACCGACCTCGACGGCCCGCTGCGCGATGCCCGGGTGCTGGTGGTCGACGACAACGACACCTGCCGCAAGGTCCTGGTGCAGCAATGCAGCGCCTGGGGCATGAATGTCAGCGCCGTGCCTTCGGGCAAGGAGGCGCTGGCCCTGCTGCGCACCAAGGCGCACCTGCGCGACTACTTCGACGCTGTGCTGCTGGACCAGAACATGCCTGGCATGACCGGCATGCAGCTGGCCGCCAAGATCAAGGAAGACCCGAGCCTGAACCACGACATCCTGGTGGTGATGCTCACCGGCATCAGCAATGCACCGAGCAAGGTCATTGCCCGCAATGCCGGGGTCAAGCGAATCCTGGCCAAGCCCGTGGCGGGCTACACGCTCAAGACCACCCTGGCCGAGGAACTGGCGCAACGCGGCCGCGAACAGGCCGTGTCCATACCGATGCCCGGCGCGGCGCCAGCACTTGAGCTGCCCCGCGATTTCCGCGTGTTGGTGGCCGAGGACAACAGCATCTCGACCAAGGTGATCCGAGGTATGCTCGGCAAGCTGGACCTGGAGCCAGATACCGCCAGTAACGGCGAAGAAGCCCTGCAAGCCATGAAGGCACAGCGCTACGACCTGGTCTTGATGGACTGCGAGATGCCGGTACTGGACGGGTTCTCCGCGACGCAGCAACTGCGCGCGTGGGAGGCCGCCAACCAACGCCAGCGCACGCCGGTGGTGGCATTGACCGCGCATATTCTGGCCGAGCACAAAGAGCGTGCGCGCCTCGCTGGCATGGACGGGCACATGGCCAAGCCGGTGGAGCTCTCGCAATTGCGCGAGCTGATCCAGTACTGGGCGAACAACCGTGAGGCCCAGGCGGATACTGCGCATACCTCGTGATGTGCAGGGCCTGTCGCGCCTACACGGGCGATGGGGGCGCTGATACACTCCCCACACCCTTCCTGCCATGGACCTTGCCATGCTCCATGAGTTGTTCAGCGTCTACCTGAAGATGCTCGTGCTCTACAGCCCATTCTTCGTGCTGTCGTGCTTTATCGGTCTGACCCGCGGCTATTCCAGCAAGGAACGCAAGCAACTGGCATGGCGCGTGGCCTTCGCCGCGCTGGTCGCCAGCGTGCTGCTGTACCTGTTCGGGCGGGTGATCTTCGGGGTGTTCGGCATCACGGCCGACGCCTTCCGCATCGGCGCCGGCAGCGTGCTGTTCATCTCGGCATTGGGCATGGCCCAGGGCAAGCCGGCGGTGCAGGCCGACAACGTGCAACAAGACGTGACCATCGTGCCACTGACCATCCCCCTGACCGTTGGCCCCGGCACCATCGGTGCCTTGCTGGTGATGGGCGTGGGCCAACCGCATTGGGACGACAAGCTGCTGGCCATCGTCAGCATCGCCCTGGCCAGTTTCACCGTCGGCCTGGTGTTGTACCTCTCCAACAGCATCGAGCGGATTCTGGGTGACCAGGGCTTGCAGATCGTCAGTCGCCTGATGGGGCTGTTCGTCTGCGCCCTTGCGGCGCAGATCATCTTTACCGGAATCAAAGGTTATCTGTTGCCCTAGAGCTTCAAGTCCTCGATAAGCTGGCGATCCTTGGACAGCACCCGCGACAAGACCAACTGCTTGTGCTGGTCCCTGAACAAACGCAGGTTGAACCGTATCAATTCGGCACTGTGTGCATGAAGTGCCATTTTCAACTCCCCCTTGGCGAACAAGAGGTTCTTGTAGCTGTCCAGTTCGAGCATCTCCATGTGGAACAGCACCATGTCGTAGACGTCACCCGCTCTGCGCACACAAGGCATCAGCTGAATCTGGGTCTTGTTCTGCTCTCTCATCCGCGTTTCGAAGCGCTTGATCAACGTCGGATCGCGCTGCAATGCCAGGATGGACCGTTCCGCGACAGCCAGGTGCTCCGGCCTACCCACTTGCCCGATTCGCGACAATGCCCGTTCCAGTATCCGCTCTCGGCTTGGGCCTGGGTGTCTTACGATAGGCGCAGGCGTCGCATCCCATCCAAGAAAACACAGTTTGCGCCGGTAGTTGGTAAACCAGTCCAGACACAGCGGTTCCTCCTTCTCCTCCGTCGCCACACGGTGTGCAAAGCGGACCACCAACAGAATGTCCTCTCGCGCCTCACGGCTGACATCGGAAGAAAACGGCATGATGCTGCTTTCGACAACCGTGCCGCATAACGATAAAGGGTTCAGGTCAGACATCTTCCAGTACCTCCAGGTCGCATACCGGGCGGGACATCGGAAAGCCAGTCCCGATGTCCCGCCCCGCAAATCAGTCGAGTTTGAGTTCAGCCAGCACTTCACGCGCCTTGGCATCGAGTTTCAGCTCGATCAGTTCGCGGGCATTGTTGTAACGGCGGCGGCTGAAGCTCAGCGAAGCGGCGCAGGCATAGGTCGTGGCGCCACGGTGCTCCCATTTGCCCAGCAGGGTTTCGCCTTTCCTGTCGGGAAGTTCATCGTTCTGCAGGGCGCAGACCAACATGACCACCTCACCACTTTCCGATTGAGCGCACTTGCACAGGCTGATGCTCACCCGGTCGTCTTCACGCGTGCGGGTACCCAGGAGCTTGATGATCTTGCTGTCCTGAAGCGCCTCCATGACGGCGCCACCCAGGTCCTTGAGGCTTTGCCTGATATCGCCGGTCGCCGACCCGTATGCAGACTGAAGCCCCTGGTAGAACAGGTTGCTCATCTCGACGTACGACCCGGACTCCGTAACCTTGTTGACTTCGTACTTGAGTGCCGTCCAACCCGTCGCCCCCATGATCCGCAGGTATTCTTCGAACCAGGCCTCCACCTCCTTGGTGGGGTGATATTTCTTGTTGGCGGCCTGGGTGGCCAGGGCATGGCTGTCGCGACTGGCTTCGCGAACGAGCTCGGTGACGTTGTCGCTGAACACGAACAGGTTTTCGTCGGCGAGCAGTTGAAGTGTCTGTTTCTCGCGGGTGGCGGTCATGTGGCGGATCTCCGTGATAGGGGGGGTGAGCCCTTGCGGCCCACCCACAAACCTACCGATCGCCAGACACCTTGCCCTGCCTGAAATGCTTCCTCGACGGCAGCTGTTCCAACCGCTTACGGTTTGCTGCCGTACCAGCGCGGGGTGTAGGTCCACAGCCCCCCGTCCGCACGCTCGAAGGTGCAGGTGGTGGAGGATCCGATCAATACCATGGTGCGCATGTCGACCATTTCTGGCACCAGTTCGGCCAAAGGTACGACCTTGAGCGTCTGCCCGGGCCTACCAACGTCGCGACCGAGGACTACAGGCGTGTTCCCCTCCCGATGCTGACGCACGATCTCCAGGGCACGCCCCAACTGCCAAGGTCGCGAGCGCGAGATGGGGTTGTAGAACGCCAGGACAAGGTCGGCCTGCGCCGCCAGGTCCAGACGTCGCTCGATGATCGACCAGGGCTTTAGGTTGTCCGACAGTGACATCACGCAGAAGTCGTGCCCCAACGGCGCGCCAGCCTGCGCGGCAGTGGCCAACGAAGCGGACACACCCGGCAGGATCTCCAGGTCCACGCGATGCCAGGCCGGGTCGGTCGATTCGTGCAGGGCTTCCAGTACGGCGGCAGCCATGGCGAATACCCCTGGGTCGCCCGACGACACCACCACCACCGAGCGCCCCTGGGCGGCCAGTTCGAAGGCGTGGCGAGCACGCTGCATCTCTTCGCGGTTGTCGGTGCAATGCAGAATCTGGTCGCCACGGAAGGGGCCGGCCATGCGCACATAGGTCTCGTAGCCAAGCACATCCTGGGCGCGGGCCAGTTCAGCCTTGACCGCGGGAACCATCAATTCGGCGGCGCCAGGCCCCAGTCCTATGACCGCAAGGCGGCCACGGGGGCGGCCGACCTGGGTGACATCCACGGGCGACGGGGCCAACGCGATGACCACACCGCCTTGTTCGATCAGGCGTGCTCCAGGCAAGGCAGCACTCGCCAGGTCCGCCAGGCCGGACACCCTCGGGGCGAAGCGCAGCGCAACGCCGAGCGTCTGCGCGGCCTCATGCAGGGACGGCTCTGCCATGGCCTGCTCGGCCACCAGCAAGCAGGCCAGTGACGGCTCGGCGATGCCTGCAGCCCCCAAGGCAGCACGCACCTGCTCGACCAGAGCCGGCCCAACGGACTCGATGGCGACCACTACCGAGCGGGCGTGGATCAGTAATTCATCACGGCTGGCCGGACGCGCCTCGCACCCTACGTGAATGATGCGCTGCGCGGACTCACTGGCCGGCAGCTGAACCTGCGCAAGCCACGGGGCATCGCCTTCGACACGTACCGTCTCGCCAGCCAGCAGGTCCGAAACGAAACGCTTGCCCTGCTCGATGTCCGCCAGCGCATACCCCTCGGGTGGGTTCAACAGGCAGGTGCCGAATCGCAACTCGCCGCTGGTGGTGATCGCCGCAGGCACACCCAGTGCCTCGCCAATCTCGCGGGCCATGACATTGACCCCGGCCAGACCGCCCAGCAGTGGCACCACCGTACTGCCATCCTCGGCGACCGCCAGCACGGGCGGCTCGACGCCTTTCTCCGTGAGCATGCTGGCCAGGCTGCGAATGACGATGCCGGCCGCGCACAGCGCGATGATCGGCGTGTCCTGCTGGTACAAACCACGCAAGGTGTCGCCAAACGACGCATAGCTATGGTCGGTGCCTTCGACCCGCCCGCTCAGGCCATGGATCGCAGCACCAGGGTAAAGCCCCTTGATCCGCTGCGCCGTGGCCAGGCTGCCAGGGCCCAGAAGGATGATCGCAGGCGCCTTGTGCATGTTCATCCCTGCCATTTTTCACCCGGCACGATAATCAACGAGAAGTACGGCGACGACTGCGGATCGACCTCATCCAGCGGCACGATCTTCTGATTGGCCATGGTCGCGCGCTCGACATACAGCGCACGACCGTCCAGGCCCAGTTCAGCCAGCACCTCGCGCACCTTGGGGAAGTTGCGGCCAAGCTTCATGATCACCGCTGCGTCGGCGTCGGCCAGGCGGCGCTTGAGCGCTTCGGCCGGCAACACGCCAGACAGTACCGACAGGCTCTGGTTGCGGTACACCAGGGGAGCACCCAGCACCGAAGCCCCCCCTAGCATCGAGCACACCCCCGGAATCACTTCGGTGTCGTAGCGCTCGGCCAGCCGGTCGTGCAGATACATGTACGAGCCATAGAAGAACGGGTCGCCCTCGCAGATCACCGCCACGTCACGGCCGGCATCCAGGTGCTCGGCCACCTGTACGCTGGCTTCGTCGTAGAAATCGCTGATCACCTGCTCGTAGGACAAGGGTGCTGGCAAGGCTTCGGTGGTCACCGGGTACACCAGCGGCAGCAAGGTCTGCTCAGGTTGCAGGTGCGCCTCGATGATGCCGAAGGCATTGCCACGCTTCCCCTTGGCCACGAAGTAGCCAACCACGGGCGACTCGCGCAGCAGGCGCAGCGCCTTGACGGTGATCAGTTCAGGGTCGCCAGGGCCCACGCCCAGGCCCAGCAGACGTCCGCGCGGCGTCATCACTCCACCTCCGTGGCCAGGGCGTTGACCGCGGCGGCGGCCATCGCACTGCCGCCCAGGCGGCCCTGCATGATCACGAACGGCACGCCACGGCTGTCGGCGGCAAGCATCGCCTTGGATTCGGCGGCACCGACGAAGCCGACCGGGAAACCGAGGATCAACGCAGGCTTCGGTGCACCAGCGTCGAGCATCTCCAGCAGATAGAACAAGGCGGTCGGCGCGTTGCCGATCACCACCACGCTGCCCTCAAGGTAAGGCCGCCACAGCTCCAGCGCCACGGCAGAGCGGGTATTACCGGCATCCTTGGCCAGGCCCGGCACGCTTGGGTCGCGAAGGGTGCAGATCACCTGGTTGTTGGCCGGCAGGCGCGCACGGGTGATGCCTTCGGCCACCATGTGCGCGTCACACAGGATCGGCGCACCGTTGGCCAGGGCCTGGCGCCCGGCGCGGCCCGCGCCTTCGGAGAACTGCAGGCCATCGATGGCGTCGACCATGCCACAGGCATGAATCACCCGCACGGCGAGCTTTTCGAGATCTGCGGGAATCCGCTCGAGCCGGGCCTCCTCACGGATGATCCGGAAGGAATTGCGATAGATCTCCTGACCATCGCGGATGTAGTCAATCATCAAGGTGCTCCGTCGGCAGGTCGAGCATGGCGCCTGCTTCGTTCAAGGTGAGGTTGGCGGCGCGCAGGGCACCGAAGCCCGGCAGGCGCGCATCGCGCAGGTAAAGGTCATAACGGCCCGGCGAGCGGGCCAGCAGCGTGGCTGGGGCGACGTGGGCCATGGCGCAGGATCGCGGGCAGCCAGACAAATGCACGCTGCCAGGAGCGCCTGGGCGCAACAGCGAGGCCAGGGCAACGGCATCGGCCTTGGTTTCGGCCTGGGCCTTGGCGCAGCCGCTGGCACCGGTGCAGGCGGTGATTCGGGCCAGGGGAGCCTGGCTGTCGCACAACAGGCCGGTGGCTGCGAGCGCCGCCAGCGCCTGATCGCTGCGGTCGGCAGCGATACTGGTCAGCACCAGGCTTTGCCAAGGGCTCATGCGCAGGCTGCCATCGCCCATTTCGCGGGCAACCTCTGCGGCGCCGCGCAGCATGTGGGGTGTCAGTCGCCCCAGCGGCGGTGCAACGCCCAGGGCAATGCCTTGGGCCTGGGGTAGAACGCCCAGCCGGGGACTGGCGCGGCCTGTCCGCCTCCAGCTCAGCACGGCGGCATCGTGGCGGATATCCAGTCCGAGCCCATCGATGAACGCCTGGGGCGTGCAGCTTTTCAGCAATTGACGCATACGCGACTGCTCGGGGCTGGCCAGGTCGAGGAAGCGCTCCAGCACGGCACGCACCAGGGCCAAGCCCTGCGCCACCGGCACGGCGCCCAGCACTTGCCCATCGACCAGGCTGCCCGCCAGGCCAAACGCCAACCAGGTGCGATGCTCCAGGCGCACGGCCGACAGCCACAGGTCGTGTGGATGCTCAAGCATGGCCAGGCCCTCGCCGCCATCGAGCTGCACGGCGAACTTGGCGGAGAGCTGATGCAGGCGCGGGGTGCTTTCCAGCATCTGGAGGATCTCCAGCGCCAAGGGCCGCACATCCAGCAACATTGCCGGGTCATGCCCGGCCAGAGGGCTGAGCATGACGTTGCGCACATCGTCGCCAGCTGCCTCGCGCGGGCCGAGCCCGGCAGCCAGCAGGCTGTCGATCAAGCCGCTCGGATCGCGGCCAATGCCGCGAATCTGCAGGTTGCCCCGGTTGGTCGCCTCGATCACACCACCGGCATAACGCTCGGCTGCCGCCGCAACGGCTTCGGCCTGGTCGGCCAGCAGCAGGCCACCGGGCAACTTGATCCGGCAGATTCCACCGTCAAGCGCACTGACGATGCGCCACAACCCCGGACAAGCCGAGGGACGGGGTGAAACTTCGGGGGCGTTGGGCTGCTTCAATGGGGCGTCCGGCAATCTGCGAAAATGCGCTTGAGTGTAGAAGGCGCGGTATTATGCCTGCTTTGTCCGGCGGCATGAAAAGCCGGTGGTCTTGTGACGTGGTTTGGGGTCGGTGCACAACCCCGAAAATAGTGAAGAGGAACCCATGGCCCCCTGGCTGACAGTAGTAGGTATCGGCGAAGACGGATTCAGCGGTCTGGGCAAGCACGCCCGGCGCGCCCTGCTGAGCGCTTCGCGGATCATCGGCAGCCCGCGCCAGTTGGCCCTGCTGCCACGCTGCGTGCCTGGCGAGCGCCAGCCATGGCCTGCCCCCTTCTCCCTGGCCCCGGTCCTGGCCCTGCGCGGCGAGCCGGTGTGCGTGCTGGCCAGCGGCGACCCCATGTTCTACGGCGTCGGCGCCAGCCTGGCGCGACAGCTCCCCGCCGACGAGATGCAGGTGCTATCGATGCCCTCGTCCTGTGCCCTGGCCGCCGCCCGCCTCGGCTGGCCATTGCAGGAGGTGCAGGTGGTGTCGGTCGTCGGCCGGCCCCTGGCAACGCTGAACGCTCATCTGCACAGCGGTGTGCGCCTGCTGGTCCTGAGCAATGACGGCAGCAGCCCCGGTGCCATCGCTGCTTTGCTGCGCGAGCGGGGTTTCGGCCCCAGCCGCGTGCAAGTCTTCGAGCATCTGGGTGGCGTCGAGGAACGTCGCTTGTCAGCGACGGCCGAAGACTGGCCTGATGCACAGGTTGCCGCACTCAACCTGGTCGCCATCGAGTGCATCGCGACCCCGCATGCGTTGCGCCTGCCTCGGGTCGCCGGGCTGCCCGACGGGGCTTTTCGCCATGACGGCCAACTGACCAAACGCGATGTCCGCGCCATCACCCTGGCCCGCCTGGCACCGCAGCCGGGCGAGCTGCTGTGGGACGTGGGCGCGGGGTGCGGCTCGATTGGCATCGAGTGGATGCGCGCGCATCCTGCCTGTCGGGCACTGGCCATCGAAGCCGACGAAGGGCGGCAAGGCTTCATCGAACATAACCGCGACGCGCTGGGCGTGCCTGGGCTGCAGTTGATCCGTGGCAAGGCACCCGACGCCCTGCAGGCACTGGAGCGCCCCGACGCGATCTTCATCGGCGGCGGCGTCACCCGTGAGGGCGTATTGCCGCTGTGCTGGGAGCGTCTGCGGCCTGGTGGGCGCTTGGTCGCCAACGCCGTGACCCTGCAAAGCGAGTTGGCCCTGGCCCACTTCCGCGAACAGCACGGTGGCGAACTGACGCGTATCCACATCGCCCAGGCGCAACCTCTGGGCCGCTTCGACACCTGGCGCCAAGCCCTGCCAATCACCCTGCTCGACGTGGTGAAGCCTGCCGATGCGTGAAGAAACCCAAGAACAACCAGCCCCCCTGCGCAGCGGCCTGACCACCGGCAGCTGCGCCACGGCCACCAGCCTGGCGGCGGCGCGCCTGTTGCTGACCGGTGAGTGCCATGATGCGGTGAGCATTACCTTGCCCAAGGGCAAAGTGGTGCAGATGCGCCTGGAGTTTTGCCGGCGCAATGACCAAGGCGCTGAAGCCGGTACCCTGAAGGATGCAGGCGACGATCCGGACGTCACCCATGGGGCGTTGCTCTACACCCAGGTGCGTTTACTGGCGGAGCCAGGCATCCGCTTCGTCGCGGGTAAAGGCGTCGGCACGGTCACGCGACCTGGGCTGGTACTGGCGGTAGGCGAACCTGCGATCAACCCGGTGCCGCGGCGCATGATCAGCGAGCACCTGCAACAACTTGCCAGCGACTGTGCCTACGCTGGGGGCTTCGAGGTCACGGTCAACGTGCGCGACGGCGAACAGCTGGCGCTCAAGACCATGAACCCACGGCTGGGCATCCTGGGGGGCTTGTCGATTCTCGGCACCAGCGGCATCGTCCGGCCGTTTTCGTGCTCCGCCTACATTGCCTCGATTCACCAAGGCATCGACGTCGCCCATACCAACGGATACACCCACATCGCCGCCTGCACCGGCAATGCCAGCGAGGACACCATACGCCGCGTCTACGGCCTGCCGGAAATCGCCTTGATCGAGATGGGCGACTTCGTCGGCGCGGTGCTCAAGCACCTGCGCAAAGTGCCGGTAGCCCAGGTGACCTTGTGTGGCGGCTTCGGCAAGATCAGCAAGCTGGCGGCCGGGCACATGGACCTGCACAGCCGCCATTCGAGCATCGACCTGCCGCAACTGGCCGGCTGGGCGGCGGACATCGGTGCCGACCCGGCACTGCAAACCGCCATCGTCGCCGCCAACACCAGCCAGCAGGCGCTGGCCCTGGCCCATGCCCAAGGCATAGCCCTGGGTGATGCAGTGTGTGACCACGCCCTGGCCTTTGCCCGCAGCGTGGTGCCCGCGCAGGTGCGAATGGAAGTGATCGCCATCGACCGGCAAGGCGGCATCGTAGGCCGCGCGGGTACCTTATGAGCGGACGCATCCTGCTGCTCGGTGGCGTCACCGAGGCCCTGGCCATCGCCCGTCGACTGGGCCCCGAGCACGTCTACAGCTTGGCCGGTATAGGCCGTGTGCCCCAGGACCTGACTTGCCAGGTGCGCGTCGGCGGCTTCGGGGGAGCCGAGGGACTGGCGCGCTACCTGCGCGAAGCAGGCATTACCCTGCTGATCGACGCCACCCATCCCTATGCCGCACAGATCAGCCAGAACGCGGCAAGCGCCGCCCGCGCCACCAGCACCCCGTGCTGGGCCCTGCGCCGCCCGGCCTGGCAGCCTCAGCCTGGCGATGACTGGCGCGAGGTGGAAAACTGGGCGGACCTGATCCAGGCTCTCGCCCCTTTCCGCCGCCCGCTGTTCACCTTGGGCCGCGAGCCCTTGCAACATCTGGAGGAGATACCGGCTGGCCAGTTCTGGACACTCCGCGCCCTAGAGGCCTGCCCAGGCAATGCGCGCTGCGAGGTGATCGGCGCACGCGGGCCGTTCGACATCGCCGGTGAGCGAGCGTTGTTCGATCGTCGGGACATCGATGTATTGGTCAGCAAGAACAGCGGCAGCGTGGCCACCGAGCCAAAGCTGGAAGTGGCGCGGGAACGGGGGGTGCCGGTACTGGTCCTGAAACGCCCGCCGTTGCCGAAGGCAGAGCGCGAATTCCACTCGGCAAGCACGCTGCTTGAGGCATTGGGCTTGCCAAGCACCGACCGCGCGGCGGATCTGCCGAAGCGCGGCCAGCCGGAAAGCCAGGTGGGCGAAGACTTTCAGCGTTAGCTGTGCGGCGTCGAAGCTGGATTCGGTCAGCGGATCGAAGCGAAGCGTCCAGGGGTACTGCGTCACTTCACCGCACCCCGCCATTTTTACCTATACTCCGCCGTACAATAGCCACCACGATTCCTGACCGGATCTCTCCATGCCCCCACGTCGGCACATCGCCTGGATAGCCTGCCTTGCAGTGCTGTTCAACCTGCTGGCCATGCCGCTGTCCTCTGCTGCGCCCAAGGGCCCTGCTGAGCAGCTGCTGTGGGGGGCTTTCTGTTCCAGCATGGCGGGCAAGGCCAAGGTCGATGTCCAGGCCCTGGCCAAGATCGACCTGGGTACGCAAAGCGACGACCACTCCAACATGCAGCACTGCTGGTGCTGTTCGGGCGCCGCGCCCTTGCTTGCCCTGCCGGGCTATCCGCCGCAATTGCACAATCCGCCCACCGTGCTTGCCGGGCTCGCGCCTCAGCTTGCCGCGTACCAACCTACGCCCCGCCAGCTTTGGCCCGCGCTCAACCCCCGAGCCTCTCCCCTGGTCTGAGTTCATCACGCTTTCGCTTCGAACCCGATCAGAACGGAGACATGCCCATGCTCGAACGCACCCTCATGCTGGCTGCCCTGCTGCTGCCTGGCGCCTACGCCAATGCCCACGAGTACACCGTAGGCGACCTGCACATCGCCCACCCCTGGTCGCTGGCGCTACCGCCGAACGCCCCCAACGTCGCGGCCTATTTCGTCGTCCACAACAATGGCAAGGCCGACGATCGCCTGCTCGGCGTCGACAGCCCGATCAGCGATGATGCGCAACTCCACGAGCACGCCCAGACCAGCGGCGGCACCATGAAGATGCAGCAGGTGCCAAGCGTAACGGTACCTGCGGGCAAGGACCTGACCTTCGCCCCTGGCGCCTACCACGTGATGCTGATGCAACCGAAAGAACGCAGCCTGCTCAGCGACGGCAAGCGCTTTCCATTGACCCTGCACTTCGAGAAGGCCGGCGACATCACCGTCGATGTGGCCGTGCAGAAGCAGCCACCGACGGACCAGCCGCAGGCCCACGAACACGCGCACTGACGCCAGCTGACAGGCGCTCGCCACCATGAGCCTGCCACGTAACAGCCTCAGCCGTACCACCCGCCCTGAACGCAGGCGCGTCGGTGGCGGTTGGCTGAGCCTGTTCGCCATGTGGATGATCTTCATCGGCCCGCTGATTTCCCAGTCGATGCCGATGGATCACCACGCCGGCATGAGCATGCCGATGGCGGCTGCCCATCAGCATGACGGCGATACACATCACGGCATGGGCAACGATGGCCAGTTGCATGTGATGTGGGAAAAATGCGGCTATTGCAGCCTGCTGTTCAACTGCCCCGCCCTGCCGCAAACCCTTAGCCCGCTCAGCGTAGCCAGCACAGCGCCCTCCACCTTCATCCTTGCACCCACGCGCCAGGGCCATGCCCGGCAGGCCGTGTTCCCCGGCGCACGCAGCCGCGCGCCGCCCCTTTCGATCAGCGTCTGAACCCCCGATATCGCCCGGAGCCAGGAGGCTTCGCGCTTACTCATGACTGATCGACTGGAATCATTATGTCCGGCTGCACCCCTGTATTCACTCCCGCCGTCTGCGGGACCCTCGCCGCACTGTGCGGCTCGTTGCTCGCCCCCATGGCCTTGGCCGCCGATACCGGCCATGAAGGCCATGAAGCGGAACTGAGCCCGACGGTGATCACCGCCGTAGCGCCAAGCTCGCCGCTGACCGTCGTCACCCATCCGAAAGACCCTCGCCAACCGGTGCCGGCCAGCGATGGTGCCGACTACCTCAAGACCATTCCCGGCTTCTCGGCGATCCGCGCCGGCGGCACCAATGGCGACCCCGTACTGCGCGGCATGTTCGGCTCACGCCTGAACATCCTCACCAACGGCGGCGTGATGCTCGGCGCTTGCCCCAACCGGATGGACGCGCCGACCTCCTACATTTCGCCGGAAACCTACGACCGCCTCACCGTCATCAAAGGCCCGCAAAGCGTGATCTGGGGCCCCGGGGGCTCGGCTGGCACCATTCTCTTCGAACGCGATCCGGAACGCTTCGGCACCCTCGGCAGCCGCGTCAACGCCAGCCTACTGGCCGGCTCCAACGGCCGCTTCGATAAGGTCCTCGACGCCGCGGCTGGCAACAGTCTCGGTTACGCTCGCTTCGTCGGTAACCAGTCACGCTCGGACGACTACAAGGACGGCAATGGCGACACCGTGCCGTCTCGCTGGGACAAATGGAACGGCGATGTGACCCTTGGCTGGACGCCAGATCAGGACACCCTGCTGGAGCTTACCGCCGGCAAGGGCGACGGCGAGGCACGCTACGCCGGGCGGGGCATGGATGGTTCGCAGTTCAAGCGCGAGAGCCTAGGCCTGCGCTTCGAGAAATCCAACCTGGGCGAGGTGCTCGACAAAATCGAGGCGCAGGTCTACTACAACTACGCCGACCATGTGATGGACAACTACAGCCTGCGTACTCCGTCAGGCACCGGCATGATGGCCGGGCCGATGGCCGCCGCTGTCGAACGCCGCACGCTGGGGGCACGGATCAAGGCCACCTGGCGCTGGGCCGATGTGCAACTGATCAGCGGCATCGACGCGCAGACCAACGAGCACCGCGCGCGCAGCGCAATGGGCGTGGACACCTACAAGGACAAACCCTGGGACAAGGACGCCGACTTCCACAACTATGGCGCCTTCGGCGAACTCACCTGGTACGCCACCGGCGAAGACCGCCTGGTCACCGGCCTGCGCCTGGACCGTGCCTCAGCCAGGGACTTTCGCGAGGACAGCGCCACCCAGGGCAACACCCGTGCCGACACCCTTCCCAGCGGCTTCGTTCGCTACGAGCACGACCTGGCGGCGTTGCCAGCCACCACCTACATCGGCCTCGGCCATGCCCAGCGCTTCCCCGATTATTGGGAGCTGTTCTCCCCGGACCAGGGCCCAACCGGCTCGACCAATGCCTTCGACAGCATCAAGCCTGAGAAAACCACCCAGCTCGACGTTGGCATCCAGTACCGCGACGAGCGCCTGGAAGCCTGGGCCTCGGGATATATCGGGCAGGTACGCGACTACATCCTGTTCGACTATCGCACCGGCATGATGGGCATGAGCAGTACCCAGGCACAGAACATCGACGCCCGCATCATGGGCGGCGAACTGGGGGCGGCCTACAAGCTGACCGAAAACTGGAAGGCCGACGCCACCCTGGCCTACGCCTGGGGCAAGAACAGCAGCGACGGCAAGGCACTGCCGCAAATGCCACCGCTGGAGAGCCGCCTGGGCCTGACCTACAGCCGCGACACCTGGAGCGTCGGCGCCCTCTGGCGCCTGGTCGCCGAACAGAACCGTATCGCCGAGAACCAGGGCAACGTGGTGGGCAAGGACTATCAGAAAAGCGCGGGCTTCGGCGTGTTCTCGCTCAACGGCGCCTACAAGGTGAGCCACAACCTCAAGCTCAGCGCGGGGGTCGACAACCTGTTCGACAAGGCCTACGCCGAGCACCTGAACCTGGCAGGGAATGCCGGGTTCGGCTACCCGGCCAGTGATCCACAGCCGGTGAACGAGCCAGGCAGGACCTTCTGGACCAAGGTCGATTTCAGCTTCTGACAATAACAACGGGCGCGGCTTCGGGCGCGCCCATCAGCAGGTCAAGACAGGAGGCTCCCATGAGCGGAACACGCATTTCTTTCTACAACCTGGCCTGGCGTTGGCATTTCTATGCGGGGCTGTTCGTCGCGCCCTTCATGATCCTGTTGGCGATCACCGGGATCATCTACCTGTTCAAGCCACAGCTCGATCCTTTGATGTACCGCGACCTGATGGTGGTCGAAGCCGGTACGCAGCGACAGGGTGCCGACACCCTGTTGGCCGAAGTGCGCCAGGCCTATCCACAGGGGCACGTGGGCCAGTACCTGCCGCCCGTCGATGCCGAGCGCAGTGCGCAGTTCGTGGTGCACGAGGGCGCTCGCGAGCTCAACGTCTTCGTTGACCCCTATACCGGCAAGATCCTCGGCGACCAGGACGCCAAGCAGAACCTGCAGGCTATCGCCCGGGCCCTGCACGGCGAGCTGATGGTCGGCACGGTCGGCGACAGGCTGGTCGAGCTGGCTGCCGGCTGGGGTATCGTGCTGGTGGTGTCTGGCCTGTACCTGTGGTGGCCGCGAGGGCGCAGCGGTGGCGGCGTGTTGTGGCCCAGGCTGTCTGCCCGTGGCCGCGTGTTGTGGCGCGACCTGCACGCAGTAAGCGGCTTCTGGGGCTCGGCGCTGTTGCTGATGATGCTGCTCAGCGGCATGACCTGGACCGGGCTGTGGGGCAAGCAGTACGCCGATCTGTGGAACCGCTTCCCGGCGGCCATGTGGAACGACGTGCCCAAGTCGGACCAGCAAGCGCGTGAACTCAACAGCGCCCATCGCCAGACCGTGCCCTGGGCCATGGAGAACACCCCAATGCCACAATCCGGTGCCCATGCCGAACATGCTGGGCATCACATGATGTCCAACGCGCCAGCGGCGCCCCAAGTGAGCGTGCAGCAGGTCGAGGACATCGCCACCGCCCGCCAGGTCGAACCCGGCTACAGCATCACGCTACCGACCACGGCCGAAGGCGTATTCACCGTCTCGGTGTTCGCCGACGATCCGCGCAACGATGCCACCCTGCACGTGGATCAGTACAGCGGCAAGGTTCTGGCCGACGTGCGCTGGCACGACTACAGCCCGGTGGCCAAGACCACCGAACTGGGTGTGATGCTGCATGAAGGCAAGATGTTCGGGGCACTGAACCAGATCATCATCCTGCTGGTGTGCCTGATGATTCTGCTGGGTTCGGTCAGCGGCCTGGTGATGTGGTGGAAGCGCCGGCCAGCAGGTGGCCTGGGCGTGCCGCCACTGCGCCATGACCTGCCGCGCTGGAAGACGGCGGTGGCAGTGATGCTGGTGCTCGGGGTGATGTTCCCGCTGGTGGGAGTGTCGATGGTCGTGATGTGGGGGGTGGACAGCCTGGTGCTGCGGCGCCACCGGGCGTTGGCCAATGCCTGAATCTCGATAGGTGCCGGCCCTTTCGCGGGTTTTCCCGCGAAAGGGCCGCCGCGGGGCACAGGCTGCCACCCAAAAAACGAGTCGATCTGTCACGCACACATCTGGAACGAGCGTGTTAGCCTAGCCGGCTACCTCTGAAAAGAAGACCGACTCTCGATGGAATGCAGCCCATGACCCGGACCTCATCTCCTCCTGCTGAAGATCAGCACCTGCAACGCAACCTCAGCAACCGCCACATCCAACTGATCGCCATTGGCGGCGCGATCGGCACCGGCCTGTTCATGGGCTCGGGCAAGACCATCAGCCTGGCAGGCCCTTCGATCATCTTCGTCTACATGATCATCGGCTTCATGCTGTTCTTCGTCATGCGCGCCATGGGCGAGCTGCTGCTGTCGAACCTCAACTACAAGTCGTTCATCGACTTCTCTGCCGACCTGCTCGGCCCATGGGCGGGCTACTTCACGGGTTGGACCTACTGGTTCTGCTGGGTAGTCACCGGCATTGCCGACGTGGTCGCCATCGCCGCATACACCCAGTTCTGGTTCCCCGAACTGCCGCAGTGGATACCCGCGCTGACCTGCGTGGCGGTGCTGCTGTCGCTGAACCTGGTGACCGTGAAAATGTTCGGTGAACTCGAGTTCTGGTTCGCCCTGATCAAGATCGTCGCCATCCTCGGCCTGGTCGCCACCGGCCTGTACATGGTCGTGACCGGTTTCAACGCACCTAGCGGCCATACCGCGCAACTGGCCAATCTGTGGAACGACGGCGGCATGTTCCCCAATGGCCTGATGGGCTTCTTCGCAGGCTTCCAGATTGCCGTGTTCGCCTTCGTCGGCATCGAGCTGGTCGGTACCACCGCTGCTGAAGCGAAGAACCCAGAGCGCACCCTGCCACGGGCGATCAACTCGATCCCGGTGCGGATCATCGTGTTCTATGTCCTGGCGCTGGTCGCGATCATGGCCGTGACCCCATGGCGCGAGGTGGTGCCGGGCAAGAGCCCGTTCGTCGAGCTGTTCGTGCTGGCGGGTTTGCCGGCGGCGGCAAGCATCATCAACTTCGTGGTGCTGACCTCGGCAGCGTCGTCCGCCAACAGCGGCGTGTTCTCCACCAGCCGCATGCTCTATGGCCTGTCCCAGGAAGGCGATGCACCCAAGGCATTCGAGAAATTGTCGAGCCGCTCGGTGCCGGCCAACGGCCTGTACTTCTCCTGCACCTGCCTGCTGCTCGGGGCAGTGTTGATCTACCTGGTACCCAACGTGATCGAGGCATTCACCCTGGTGACCACCGTGTCGGCGGTGCTGTTCATGTTCGTGTGGACGCTGATCCTGCTGTCATACCTGAAGTACCGCAAGCACCGCGCGGCGCTGCACCAGGCTTCGATCTACAAGATGCCTGGCGGTCGTTTCATGTGCTACGTCTGCCTGGCGTTCTTCGCGTTCATCCTGGTGCTGCTGAGCCTGGAAGCGGACACCCGCTCTGCGCTGGTGGTGACGCCGATCTGGTTCCTGCTGCTGGCGGTGACCTATCAGTTCGTACGCAGCAAGCGGCATCCGCGTGCAGCCGTGAGTGAAGCGTCCAACAGCTGATACAACCCTTGGGGCTGCTACGCGGCCCCAATCCTGTGCACGCCAAAAGCGCAGGCACCAAATCGGATCCACTTCACGCCCTAATACCTCGCACAACCCCTCTATTGTGCACCTTCTGCCACTAGGCACACCCCTTGCAAAGCCCCTCCCCGCTTGCCCAACACCATAAAAAACTCAGCGGAGAGAGCACATGAAGCGTCGCAGTCTGATCAAGGCCTTTACCCTCAGCGCATCGCTCGCGGCGATGGGCCTGAGCTGGAGCATCCAGGCCGCCGAAACCATCAAGGTCGGCATCCTGCATTCTTTGTCCGGGACCATGGCGATTTCCGAGACATCGCTCAAGGACATGGCGCTGATGACCATCGACGAGATCAACGCCAAGGGCGGGGTCAACGGCAAGATGCTCGAGCCGGTGGTGGTCGACCCGGCCTCCAACTGGCCGCTGTTCGCCGAAAAGAGCCGCCAACTGCTGACCCAGGACAAGGTCGCCGTGGTGTTTGGTTGCTGGACTTCGGTGTCGCGCAAGTCTGTGCTGCCGGTGTTCGAGGAGCTCAATGGCCTGCTGTTCTACCCGGTGCAGTACGAGGGTGAAGAGATGTCGCCCAACGTGTTCTACACTGGCGCCGCGCCGAACCAGCAGGCCATCCCGGCCGTGGAATACCTGATGAGCGAGGACGGCGGCAGCGCCAAGCGCTTCTTCCTGCTGGGTACCGACTATGTCTACCCACGTACCACCAACAAGATCCTGCGCGCCTTCCTGCACAGCAAGGGCGTGGCGGACAAAGACATCGAAGAGGTCTACACGCCGTTCGGCCACAGCGACTACCAGACCATCGTCGCCAACATCAAGAAGTTCTCCGCCGGTGGCAAGACTGCGGTCATTTCCACCGTCAACGGCGACTCCAACGTGCCGTTCTACAAGGAACTGGCCAACCAGGGCCTGAAGGCCACCGACGTGCCGGTGGTGGCCTTCTCGGTGGGTGAGGAAGAGCTGCGCGGTATCGACACCAAGCCACTGGTGGGCCACCTGGCCGCGTGGAACTACTTCGAGTCGGTGGATAACCCAGTCAACCAGAAGTTCGTCGCCGACTGGAAAGCCTATGCCAAGGCCAAGAACCTGCCAGGCGCCGACAAGGCAGTGACCAACGACCCGATGGAGGCCACTTACGTGGGCATCCACATGTGGGCACAGGCTGCCGAGAAGGCCAAGTCGACCGATGTCGACAAGGTCCGCGAAGCCCTGGCCGGGCAGACCTTCAAGGCACCGTCGGGCTTCACCCTGACCATGGACAAGACCAACCACCACCTGCACAAGCCCGTGATGATCGGCGAGATCCAGGATGACGGGCAATTCAGCGTGGTGTGGGAAACCGAGCAGCCGCTGCGTGCACAGCCGTGGAGCCCGTTCATTCCGGGCAATGAGAAGCGGCCGGACTACGCGGTGAAAGGTAACTGAGTGCATTGGGGCCGCTTTGCGGCCCATTCGCGGGTAACCCAGCGTCCACAGAGACCGCACCCTATTCAAACTGTGCAGCGTACCTGTGGGAGCGGGTTGACCCGCGAAGAATCCACCGCCGATTTCCAGGATTACCCGCATGCTCAGACTGCTGCTCACCCTGCTCCTGCTGATGCCCTTGGCAACCCAGGCCAACGAGGGCGAATTCTTCCTCACCGCCAAGCCCGCCGAGCAGGCTCGCCTGCTCGAAGGCTGGGCGGCGCAACCCGATGCCGCGCGTCTTGCGCTGCTGGAAAACCTTCGTCAGGGCCGCATCGCCGAAGGTGATAGCCGCAAAGTCCGCCTCAACAACCGCCTGCGCGGGCTGATCGACAACGCCCTGGCCAGCCACCAACTGCTGAGCGACAACCGCGACACGCGTCTGACCGCCGCCCAGCAACTGCAGAAAAGCGCACAACCGGCGCAAATGGCCTTTCTCGACCGGCGCTTCGCCAGCGAGCAGGACGCCGCCGTGCATGCCGCGCTCGGCCTGGCACTGGCCAACCTGCAATTAGGCGCCAGCGAACCGGCCGTGCGCCTGGCAGCCGTGCGCCTGCTCGGCGAAACCGGCGACCCCCTGGCCCGTACCCGGCTGGAAGCGCTGTTGCAACCTGACGCCGAACGCGACCCCGGCGTGCGTACCGCGGCCGAAACCAGCCTGGCCCAGGTCAAACGCAAGCTGCTGGCAGGCGAATTGCTCGGCCAGGCCTTCAGCGGGCTGTCCCTGGGCTCGATCCTGCTGCTGGCCGCCCTGGGCCTGGCGATCACCTTCGGCCTGCTCGGGGTGATCAACATGGCCCACGGCGAGATGTTGATGCTGGGCGCCTACAGCACCTACATGGTCCAGGTGCTGCTGCAACGCTATGCACCGGGCGCCATCGAGTTCTATCCACTGATCGCTTTGCCTGTGGCCTTCGCTGTCAGCGCCGGGGTCGGCATGGCGCTGGAACGTACCGTCATCCGCCACCTCTACGGCCGGCCGCTGGAAACCCTGTTGGCGACCTGGGGCATCAGCCTGATCCTGATCCAGGCCATTCGTCTGATCTTCGGCGCGCAGAACGTCGAAGTGAGCAACCCGGCATGGTTGTCCGGTGGCATCCAGGTGCTGCCTAACCTGGTGCTGCCATACAACCGCCTGGTGATCATCGGCTTCGCCCTGGCGGTGGTACTGCTCACCTGGCTGCTGCTCAACCGCACCCGACTGGGGCTGAACGTGCGTGCCGTGACCCAGAACCGCAACATGGCGGCCTGCTGCGGCGTTTCCACCGGGCGCGTCGACATGCTCGCCTTCGGCCTCGGCTCTGGTATTGCGGGGCTCGGCGGCGTGGCCTTGAGCCAGGTCGGCAACGTTGGCCCGGACCTGGGCCAGAGCTACATCATCGATTCGTTCCTGGTGGTGGTGCTCGGCGGTGTCGGCCAGCTCGCCGGCAGCCTCTGGGCAGCCTTTGGCCTGGGCATCGCCAACAAGCTGCTGGAGCCGCAGATTGGCGCGGTACTCGGCAAGATCCTCATCCTTGCGTTGATCATTCTGTTCATCCAGAAACGCCCGCAAGGCCTGTTCGCCCTCAAGGGACGGGTAATCGACTGATGAACCAGCCTCTGCTTGTTACCGCTTCGCAAAAGGCCGGGCCACGCCTGACCCTGGCCATCGGTGCCCTCGTCGTGCTGGTGCTGGTGGCCCTGCCACTGCTGTCACTGCTGCCGGCGGACAACGCCCTGCAGGTCTCGGCCTACACACTGACGCTGGTCGGCAAGATCCTCTGCTATGCCATCGTCGCGCTGGCACTGGACCTGGTGTGGGGGTATGCCGGCTTGCTGTCCCTTGGTCATGGCCTGTTCTTCGCCCTGGGGGGCTACGCCATGGGCATGTACCTGATGCGACAGGCCGCTGGCGACGGCTTGCCTGGGTTCATGACATTCCTGTCGTGGAACGAGCTGCCCTGGTACTGGGCTGGAACCCAGCACTTCGCCTGGGCGCTATGCCTGGTAGTGCTGGCACCTGGGCTGCTGGCGCTGGTGTTCGGTTTCTTCGCCTTCCGTTCGCGGATCAAGGGCGTGTATTTTTCGATCATGACCCAAGCGCTGACCTTCGCCGGCATGCTGCTGTTCTTCCGCAACGAGACGGGCTTCGGTGGCAACAACGGGTTCACCAGCTTCCGCACCATCCTGGGCTTCGACATCGCCGCCCAGGGCACCCGGGCGGTTCTGTTCCTGCTGACGGTCGGCCTGCTGCTGGCGAGCCTGTACCTGTGCTGGCGTCTGACCCAGAGCAAGTTCGGACGCTTGCTCACCGCCGTGCGCGATGCCGAGAACCGCCTGATGTTCTGCGGTTACGACCCGCGCGGGTTCAAGCTGCTGGTGTGGGTGCTCAGCGCGGTTCTATGCGGCCTGGCCGGCGCCTTGTACGTGCCCCAGGTAGGCATCATCAACCCCAGCGAGATGTCGCCGACCAACTCCATCGAAGCCGCGGTATGGGTCGCCCTGGGTGGCCGTGGCACGCTGATCGGCCCGTTGCTCGGCGCCGGCCTGGTCAATGGCATGAAGAGCTGGTTCACCGTGGCATTCCCGGAATTCTGGCTGTTCTTCCTCGGCGCGCTGTTCATCCTCGTCACCCTTTACCTGCCCAAGGGGGTGGTCGGCCTGTTGAAAAAAAGGAGCCAGCCATGAAAGGCGTCCCCCCTGTGCATCCGGAGTTCATGCTCGAACCGGTTTTCGACAACCTCGGCCCCAGCCGTGACGCCATCGGCCTGGGCCAGCGTCGCAAGGCCGGCCTGGATACCCGCCACGGCACGGTGCTGAGCCTGGAAGACATCAGCGTGAGCTTCGATGGCTTCAAGGCCCTCAACGCGCTGAACCTCTACATCGGCGTCGGCGAGTTGCGGTGCATCATCGGCCCCAACGGGGCGGGCAAGACCACGATGATGGACGTGATCACCGGCAAGACCCGTCCGGACACCGGCAGTGCCTACTTCGGCGACACCCTCGACCTGACCCGCATGAGCGAGTACCAGATCGCCCAGGCCGGGATCGGCCGCAAGTTCCAAAAGCCGACGGTGTTCGAGGCGCTGACGGTGTTCGAGAACCTGGAGCTGGCGCTCAAGACCGACAAATCGGTCTGGGCCAGCCTCGCGGCGCGCTTGAGCGGCGAACAGCGCCAGCGCATCGAAGAGGTGCTCAGCACCTTGCGCCTGCTGCCCTTGGCTCAGCGCCAGGCGGGGTTGCTGTCCCATGGCCAGAAGCAGTTCCTGGAGATCGGCATGCTGCTGGTGCAGGAGCCGCAATTGCTGTTGCTGGACGAGCCGGTGGCCGGCATGACCGATGCCGAGACCGAGTTCACCGCCGAACTGTTCAAGGGTCTGGCCGGCAAGCACTCGCTAATGGTGGTGGAACATGACATGGGGTTTGTCGGCAGCATTGCCGACCATGTGACGGTGTTGCACCAGGGCAGTGTGCTGGCGGAGGGATCGCTGGAGCAGGTGCAGGCCAATGAGCGGGTGGTCGAGGTGTATCTGGGCCGATGATTCTCCGGTGGCTGTGCCAGCCTCTTCGTGGTTTACCCGCAAAGCGGCTGGCATGAGCACTGCAACCATTTCAGGAATTCTCACATGCTGAAAATCGACTCCCTGCACCAGTTCTACGGCGGCAGCCACATCCTCCGAGGCTTGTCCTTCGAGGCCAAGGTCGGCGAGGTCACCTGGCTGCTCGGGCGCAACGGCGTGGGCAAGACCACCCTGTTGCGCTGCTTGATGGGGCTGGTGCCAGCCCGCGAAGGCAGCATCGAATGGGAAGGCAAGGCCATCACCACGCTCAAGCCCCAGCAACGGGTGCATGCCGGTATCGCCTATGTGCCCCAAGGCCGCGAGATTTTTCCGCGCCTGACCGTCGAGGAGAACCTGCTGATGGGCCTGTCGCGCTTCCCGGCCCGCGAAGCCCGTGAAGTGCCCGCGTTCATCTACGAGCTGTTCCCAGTGCTCGAACAGATGAAACAACGGCGGGGGGGCGATCTCTCCGGCGGCCAGCAGCAACAGCTGGCCATCGGCCGCGCGCTGGCCAGCCGCCCACGCCTGCTGATCCTCGACGAGCCCACCGAAGGCATCCAGCCCTCGGTGATCAAAGAGATCGGCGCAGTGATCCGGCGCCTGGCAGCGCGCGGCGACATGGCCATCTTGCTGGTGGAACAGTTCTACGACTTCGCCGAGGCGCTGGCGGACCAGTACCTGGTCATGGCCCGTGGTGAGATCGTGCAACGGGGTCGTGGCGAAAACATGCAGGCAGAAGGTGTGCGCGGGCTGGTAACCATTTAATCTGCAGCCATCGATCCTGCGAGACGCTGTCATGAGTTACGAAATCCGCGACGCCCTGCCCGCCGATGTGCCGGGCATCCTCGACATCTACAACGACGCGGTGCGCAACACCACGGCCATCTGGAACGAAACACCGGTCGACCTGGCCAACCGCCAGGCCTGGTTCGAAGCCCGGGCACAACAGGGGTATCCGATCCTGGTGGCCGTGGATGACAGCGGTGTACTGGGTTATTCCTCGTTCGGTGACTGGCGGCCATTCGAGGGCTTTCGCCATACCGTGGAGCACTCGGTGTACATCCGCGACGATCAGCGTGGCAAAGGACTCGGGCCGCAGCTGATGAGTGCGCTGGTCGAGCGTGCCCGGGGTTGTGGCAAGCATGTGATGGTGGCGGCCATCGAGAGCGGCAATGCGGCGTCGGTGCGCCTGCATGAACGGCTGGGGTTCGTGGTGACCGGGCAAATGCCGCAGGTTGGAGTGAAGTTCGGGCGCTGGCTGGACCTGACCTTCATGCAGTTGCTGCTGACCCCAGGAGCTGAACCACGCTGAAGCGCCTTCCCCTGTGCAAACGGCCTTGCGTCGCGAAAGGGCTGCAAAGCAGCCCCTGCAACCTTGAGGCTGGGCCAGAAATCGGCCGTTACGGCCTAGAGTTGGGTAAACCTGCCCAGGCGCTGCCTCAACATACTGTTCTCACTGCGCAACTGCTGCACCTCCTGCAGTAGTTCCAGCGCCAGGGCCACGCCTTCCCATTCCAGATCCAGCTCCTGGTGCAGCTTGACCGCGCGCCTGGCCAACAGCGGCGCCTGGTCGTCGAACAGCCAGTCTTCCGGCGTTCGCCCCTTTGGTTCAACGATGCCGTGCTCGACGATCTCGATCACGTAATCCTTCGTGATGTTGGCTTCCTGGCACAGGGTGCGCATATCCAGTTGAACGATCAGGGTGCTGCTCATGATCACTTACTCCATTGAGCCCTCGGATTGAACGCTGCCTTCTCGGAAAGCTTGGTCCACAGTTCGCGGGCAGCCTCATTGGATGTGGTCGGCATGACCACCTTGAGCTGCGCGTAAAGGTTGCCGCGCTCGCCCTGTTTGTTCACCAGCCCCATGCCCTTTACGCGCAGGCGCTGGCCGCTCTGGCTATCGGGGCGGATGGTCAGGTTGATCTTGCCCTCCAGGGTCGGCACCTCCACCTTGGTGCCCAGGGCTGCCTCCCACGGTGCCAGCGGCACAGTGACGATCAGGTCATGACCTTCGACATCGAACAGTGGGTGCGGTGCCATGCGAATGGTCAGGAACAGGTCGCCATTGGCCCCGCCACCGCTGCCCGGCGCGCCCTGGCCTTTGAGGCGAATGCGCTCGCCGTCGGTCACCCCGGCGGGAATCTTCACGTTCAGGGTCTTGGTGGTGAACCCAGTGCGCTGGCCTGCACCATTGGTTTGCGGCACCTGGAAGCTGATCTGCTTGGATTCCTTGCTCAGGGTCTCCTCGAGGAAGATCGCCAGTTCCAGTTCCACGTCCTGCCCTCGCCTACCCGCACTGCGCTGTTGACCACGGCCACCGAAGGGGTTGCCGCCACGGGCGCCGAAGATCGAGCTGAAGAAGTCGGAGAAATCGCCGCCTTCGAAACCGCCACCACCCCCCCGGCTTTCCCAGCCTGGGGGCGCCTGGAACGGTCGGCCATGCTGGCCGCCGTACTTGCGAATTTCGTCGTACTCGGCGCGCTTCTGCGCATCGCCCAGCACTTCATAGGCCTCGTTGGCCTCCTTGAATTTCTCCTCGGCGTCGCGCTCCTTGCTGACGTCGGGGTGATACTTGCGCGCCAGCTTGCGGTACGCGGCCTTGATCGCCTTTTCGTCCGCGGTGGCCTCTACGCCAAGTATCTTGTAGTAGTCTTTGAAGTCCATCTATGGATCACCAGTGTGAAATTGCGTGTTGCTTCTGAAGATTGGGGTCAAGCATAGCCTTTCAAGCTTCGCTTGGCTTTGCTCCAAGGCAGACGGCCGGTCTTGATTCTGTTGCCAAGTGGCATAAACTGCGCGGCCGTTTTGCCTCCGGAAGCCTTTTCCCATGTCTGACGTATCACCGGCCCGCGCCCTCGGTATCGACTTCGGCACCTCGAACTCCACCGTCGGCTGGCACCGCCAGGGCGCTTCGTCGCTGATCGCCCTTGAAGATGGCAAGATCACCTTGCCCTCGGTGGTGTTCTTCAACCTCGAAGAGCGCCGCCCGGTGTATGGCCGTCTGGCGCTGCACGAGTACCTGGAAGGCTATGAAGGCCGCCTGATGCGTTCGCTCAAGAGTCTGCTGGGCTCCAAGTTGATCAAGCACGACACCAGCGTGCTGGGCAGCGCCCTGCCGTTCAAGGACCTGCTGGGCATGTTCATCGGCGAGCTGAAAAAACGCGCCGAGGCTGCCGCCGGTCGCGAATTCGAGCACGTGGTGCTGGGCCGCCCGGTGTTCTTCGTCGATGAAGACCCGGCTGCCGACCAAGAGGCCGAGGACACCCTCGCCGAAGTGGCGCGCAAGATCGGCTTCAAGGACGTGTCGTTCCAGTACGAGCCCATCGCCGCGGCCTTCGACTACGAGTCGGGCATCAGCCGCGAAGAGCTGGTGCTTATCGTCGATATCGGCGGTGGTACTTCGGACTTTACCCTGATCCGCCTGTCGCCCGAGCGCCACGAGGTGGCCGAACGCCAGAGCGACATCCTTGCCACCGGCGGCGTGCACATTGGCGGTACCGATTTCGACAAGCAACTGAGCCTGCAAGGGGTGATGCCATTGTTCGGCTATGGCAGCCGGATGAAAAGCGGCGCCCTGATGCCCACCAGCTACCACCTTAACCTGGCCACCTGGCACACCATCAACGCCCTGTACTCGCAGAAGTCGCAACTGGCGCTGGGCAGCATGCGCTACGACATCGAGGATACACTCGGCATCGACCGTCTGTTCAAGCTGATCGAGCAGCGCGCCGGGCACTGGCTGGCGATGGAAGTGGAAGCCAGCAAGATCGAGCTGACCGAGCACGATAGCCGACGCATCGACCTGGGCCGCGTCGAGCGGGAGCTGGGTGTCGACCTGACCCGCACACTGTTCGAAGGCGCTATCGAGGGGTTGCTGGAGCGTGTGCGTGGCAGCGTGACCGAGCTGCTGGGCAAGGCTGGTGTAAGCCCAGCCCAGGTGGACACGGTGTTCTTCACCGGGGGCTCCAGCGGCATTCCCGCGCTGCGCAACAGTGTGGCGGCAATGCTGCCCAATGCCCAGCACGTGGAAGGCAACATCTTCGGCAGTATTGGGAGCGGCTTGGCGATCGAGGCGCGCAAGCGATACGGCGCGGCCTGAATCCTTCCCTGCCTCATCGCCCGCAGCAGCCGGCGAGCCGGCGATGAGGCAGGGGAACCTACACCAGCTCGGCCCGCTTCAACTCACTCTTCAGATACGCGTAGTAAACAGGCCCCGCCACCACCCCTGGCAGCCCGAACGCCGCCTCGAACACCAGCATCGCCAACAGCAGCTCCCAGGCCTTGGCACTGATTTGCCCGCCAACGATCCGCGCATTGAGGAAATACTCGACCTTGTGGATGACGATCAGATAGCCCAAGGCGGCGGCCGCCACCCAGATCGACAGCGACAACCCGACAATGGTGATCAAGGTGTTGGACATCAGGTTGCCGATGACCGGCAGCAGCCCCAGCAGGAAGGTCAACACGATCAGCGTCTTGGTCAACGGCAGGTGCACGCCGAACAGAGGCAGCACCACCGCCAGGAAGATGCCGGTGAACACGGTGTTGAGCAGCGAGATCTTGATCTGTGCGAAGACGATGTTGCGAAACGCCTGCACCAGCAGGCTAAGCCGCTCGAACAGTGCCGCCGCCAGGGGTTTGCGCCGAGAAATGTCGGGAATGCGCTGCAGGGCGACGATGGCACCCAGGATCATGCCGATCAGCAGGGTCACGAACATGTGCGCCATGCCCTTGCCCACCAGCTGCAGGTCGCTGAGGTGGCTTTTGATCCAGTCACCGATGGCGACCTTGAACTCAGCGGCGCTGGCCGGCAGGTAGCCTTCGATGAACGGCGGCAGTTGGCCACGTGCACGCTCTACCAGGCCGATGAACTTGTCTAGCGAGGCACCGGGGTTCTCGGCTTCGTGCAGCAGAAAGCTGAAGGCTCCGGCGATCAGCAGCGCCAGGGTACTGACCACCAAGGTCCCCAGCATGGCCACGGCCAGCCAGCGTGCCCGTTGGCCGGTAATGACCGGCTGCAAGCGTGGCGTGAGCATGTTGACCAGTTCGAACACCAGTAACCCGGCCAGCAGGCTGGGCAGCAACTTGAGGGGCAACGCCAGCAACAGGCCGGCAAATACGATGATCCAACTGGCCAGGTTGATCTGGCGGGGGGTGAAGGTCATACAGCCTCAGCGGCAGACAACGGAAAAGATTCGCAGTCTGCCAGCCTTCGTCCTACAGGCATAGGCACAGGTCATTTCTTCTTCAGGCAGTCGCTCATGAAAGCCTTGCGCTCGTCCCCCTTAAGCGCCTTGGCGGTGGCGTCGGCGTTGCAGGTTTTCATTTTTTCCTGCTGGGTCGCCTTGAGGCACTTGCTCATGAATGCCTTGCGCTCGTCCCCTTTTAGGGCTTGTTCGGTGGCTTCGGCATTGCAGGTTTTCATCTTCTCCTGTTGCGCCGTGGCGGCGAATCCTTGCCCACAGATCAACACACCCAACACCAGCACAGGCACTTGCAGCATCTTCATGGAGTGGTCTCCTTGTCTCCGCGCCCGATGCACGGACATGGGGCTGAGTGTAGTCGTTTTCTCTACAGCCCTGCAGCCTTGAGCCGGGCTGCGTGCTCGGTGAACAGCCGCACCGGATCGGCCCCCTTGCCTACCGCGCCCAGTTGCTGGTTGACGATGTCCAAGTGATCGAGCGGGTAGTCATCACCGATCACCTGCCCCAGATGCGAGCTGAACCGCCCGACCATGCCGTCGCACTGTCCCTTCTCTTTCACGAAGCTGCGGGCGAACAGGCGGCAGAAGCGGTTGCTGCCATCGAACCGGTTGCGGCCCTGGTCGGTCAGCCCCGGCTGCAGCGTTCCCGACCAGGAGTAGTAGCGAACGCCATTGACCTCTACTGGCCCCTCACCACCCCAGGTATGCGGCAAGCCTTGTGGATAAGCCTGGTTGAAGCGTGCAACGCCATCGCTGGTCAGCGACTGGTGCGAGGCATGCACATCGATGGGTAGCGGATCGCGGCGCCAGCTGGTCTCCAGCCACACCAGCAATACCGCCACCCCATGCAGCACCGCCTTGAGCACGCGCCCCTGCGGGGAGTCGCCAGGCGCCACCCGCGCCAGATGATCGGCCAGCTCCGAGCCGTGGTTGGGCCCTGCCACCGAGGTCACTGACGCGATGCGATCTGGCCGTCTGGCCGCCGCATAACGCGCATCCAGGGCGCCTTGGCTGTGGCCGATGAGGTTGACCTTCTCGGCGCCGCTGCGCTGACAGAGCGCTTCGATGATCGCCAGGAGTTGCTCGCCTCGCACCTCGCTGGAGTGCACGGGCGAGACCTGTACCGGAAACACCTGTGCACCGCCGCGACGCAGGGCCGGGACGATGCCGAACCAATAGGGGTAGAGCAGCACCCGCACGAACCCAAGCATGCCCGGCACCAGTACCAGTGGGTATCGCGTTGCCAGTTCCTGCGCCATTGCCTGGCCCCTGTCCTTGGACGATGGACCAACACTACCGCGCAGGCGGCGGGCATCGCAATCGAACTCCTGGCGTGCGCTGTGGTTCCAATCCAGAACAGACCCTTAGCAAGGAGCGGGACCATGTACAAGCAGACCCTGGCGATTCTTCTGGCAAGTGCCACCCTGGCGGCGTGCGGCAGCCGTCCGGAAAACCCGGTGGACTATGTCACCTTCCGTGACGAGCCGCTGGTGAAGCAGGTGGAGAACGGCATGACCATGCAGAAAGTCATCGCCATCGGTGGCAGCCCCTCGAACGTGATCGACCTGCCCCACGGCGGCACCTGCAATGACTACATCCTCAACCGCGATGGGCACCAGCAACCTTACTACGTGCGTTTCGATGCGACCGGCCATGTCGATGCCAAGGGCTTCAAGACCTGCAACCAACGCGAAAAGGACAGCGAAGCTGTCCATGGCGCGTGAACCTTCCTGACACCTGAACACCTGTCCTGATCTGTTTGGAGACCACCATGAGCAACGTTGAACTGACCGATGTGAACACCTTGCGCGCGCGGGCACGCCAGCATGTCGAGCAAGGCGCCGTGACCGAGGGGTACCCTGCTGATCGCGAGAAAATCCTGCGGCTGCTCAACGAGTCGCTGGCCACCGAGCTGGTCTGTACCTTGCGCTACAAGCGGCACTACTTCATGGCCAGTGGTATCAAGGCCAGTGTAGCGGCGCAGGAGTTTCTGGAACATGCCAACCAGGAAGCCGAGCATGCTGACAAATTGGCTGAGCGGATTGTTCAGCTGGGGGGGGAGCCTGATTTCAATCCGGATAACCTCTCGAAGCACTCGCATGCCCAGTATGTAGAGGGTAAATCGCTCAAGGAAATGGTGTTGGAGAACTTAGTAGCGGAACGGATTGCCATCGACAGTTACCGGGAGATCATCCAATACATCGGCGATAAGGATCCAACTACGCGGCGTATTTTCGAAGATATTCTGGCACAGGAAGAAGAGCACGCCGATGACATGTCGGATTTGCTGCAGGGCCTCTGACTGCTTTGCGTAAGAGCGGAACGGTGATGGAACTTCGCCTTGGCACAAGGTTAGGCTGACCCACTTACCACGGGCCAACCATAGGCCGAAAATTTAACTAAAAGCCGGCATTTGTCCCGCGTGAATATCCATTTGCCATGGAGTCGCTTCTTCACCTTTCCGCCCTTCCGGTGGGTTACTTTGGTCGTGGCCAAAGTAACCATAACCGTTGGCCCCTACCATCCAGCCCCTACGTTTCGGGGCTCCCTCACTCCGGCCTCCTGACCTCGTGATGTGTGGTGCCTGGATCCTCGCGCACTAAAAGCAAAGCTCAGCAGCAGCAACGCAACAGCAGAACAAGCGAAGCGCACAGCGCGACCGCGCTATTTCTTCACTGCCGCTGGTGCTTTGCCTGCCTTCATCTGTTGCAATAACGGCGTACATTGATTGGGCTCATCACCGCTACTCGGCGCTATCAATGCCAACAACCCCGCCGCCGGACCAGCAACCACGCCAAGCGCCACCATCCCCGCCCCGCGCAACGCCAACGGCACCGCCTGCACACCCGCACTAGGCTTGGCAAACGGCCCCCGTACATACAATGGCGAGCGCAGCGAGAACAAGCGAACGCCCTTGGACTCCGGTGTGATCTTCAAATCGAGCTGTTCACTGGCAAAGTTGGCCGTACCGTTGATGTAGATGATCGCGTTCTCCGTATCGAAAATGAACAATCGCGTCGTCGCCAACCCATTCTTGATCCCAACGTCCGCGGCTGCGCAGTTGATCTTCACATCTTCATCGCCAAACAACTTGCCAATCACGTAGTTGCCCACGTTCAGCCCAGCGATCTCCATCAGGCTGCGGCTGATAGCGCCGTCATTGATCAACATGCGCAGGTCACCGTTTGCAGTGCCCAACAACGCCGCCACCGAATTGCCACGGCCACTGATGTCGGCATCGCCGTTCAGTTCACCAAAACTGGTCTGCATCGGCGCGAAGCTTGGGAACAGTTGCTTGAGCTTGAACCCCCTGGCAGTCAGTTTGGCGCGCCCCTGCAACGGCACATTGCGACCGTCCAAGCGGATATCCGACGCCAGGTTGCCACCCGCCACACCGAAGCGCAGAGGCTCCAGGCGCAGCAATCCATCGTCGAGCATCACGTGGGCTGACAAATCGGTGAAAGGCAACTGTGCACTGTGGACGATGCGCTTGCCGCTGAAGGTGACGTCGGCATCCATCGCCCGCCAGCGCTCGGTCCTAAACGCCTCCACAGGCAACACCTTGCCCGACGGCTGCTTGCTGGCCCCGCCGCGGGCCTTTTGCTCGGCGTTCGAGTCGGCACCGATCAGCGGTGCCAGGTCCTTGAACAGCAGTTGAGTGGACACCAGGTTCCCCGACAGCTTTGGCCGGGGCTGACTGGCGACGAAGGCCAGGTCGCCATGGATATCACTGTCACCGATCTTGCCGTTGAACGACTGGTAATTGAACGTTGCGCCTTCTGGGGCTCGCAGGTTGGCGCTCAACCGCCCGTCCGTGGAGTACGCCGGGGTGTCCGGCAGGGTCACGCCAGTCAGGGGGTACAAGTTGCCCAGGCTCGCACCCGACAACTTCAGGCGCAAATCCAGCGCGCCAAGATTGCGCGGGTCGGTCAGCGTGCCGCTCAGCACCACATGGGTGTCGGCAATCCGGACGTCGGCTTGCAGCGGGAAGGGTTGGCTGGCGTCCTGCAAGGCCAGCAGCCCGCCCATCTTGCCGGTACCAGACACCGGCTGGCCCTTGTAACGGCCCTGGGCCTTGAGGCCGAAGGCATAATCCTGGGCTCCACCGGCCTTCTCGGCGCGTGCTTTACCGACGATGTCGCCAAATGGGATCGGCTTGCCCAACGGGTCGATCTGCACCTTCATGCTGGTTTTCAATGTCTGGTCATCGACACTGACATTGCCCTGGTCGAAACCGATGGCGCCGATATCCAGTTGCCACTGCGAAGGCGCTTCGTTTTCGTCCTTCGGCCCGAAGTCGAATGTCCAGTTGGCACGGCCGTCAGCTAGCCGTGTGAGGCTGGCGGTCGGCTGGGTCAGGTCGATACGGGGGATGACGATCTGCCGGAAGATCAGCGGCAAGGGCGACAGGCGGAACTCCACACGTTCCAGCCCAACCATCTTCGGCGCCTTCAACCAGTCAGGATTGCCCAAGGTGAGGTCTTCGGCGATGAAGCGCGGCCACGGCACCCAGGCTCTCCAGCCCCCTTCCTCCGGCTCGGTACGCCATTGCACGGCAAGATTGCCATTGATCGCGAAAGGGCGATGCAAGGCTTCGGATACCTTCTCGTTGAGCAGCGGCTTGATGCGGTTCCAGTCGAACGTGGCAATCACCACCAGCACGATCGCCAGTACGGTCACAAGGCTGCTGAGGGTCCAGACGAGGATTCTGGCGGGGCGCGTCATTGCGTGATTCTCCTGACAACATGGCACGAAGCGAGCGCAATGGTGGCACTCAATATCTCGGACTGATGAAAACCAGTGAGGTTTTATCGAGGAGGCCATGATAACCAGGTTTTTCCAGATGCCCCGCTCAGCTTTCCGTCATCTCCAGCCCTTCGCACGCATCACGGAAACAGTGGCCGTTAGCCGTTACCTGCCATGGAAACCCCGTGCTAGAGCGGTTTAAACGTCTATCAATATCGTCGATTGTCACCATTACCCTTATGAACTTCTCTCTGGCGTTACCGGGCGTAACATTAACTCCGTACCCACTTTCCAGCCCCCGAGAGGAGCACCGAAATCATGAAACGCCAACTGCTGACCCTGACCCTTTCAATCCTTGCCGCCAACGCTTTCGCCATGCCAGCCGATGACCAGCACCTGACCGCCGAATCGCGTTCCAGCGCTGCCGAAATGGCCCAACCGCTGAAAACGCTGGCAGAAGGTGGCGCGGATCGCCTGATCGAACGTTCGGGTCGAGTTGCCGAAGGTGGCTCCGACCGCCTGATCGAACGCTCGGGTCGTGTTGCCGAAGGTGGCTCGGACCGCCTGATCGAGCGCTCCGGCCGTGTTGCCGAAGGTGGCTCGGACCGTCTGATCGAACGCTCCGGCCGTGTTGCCGAAGGTGGCTCGGACCGTCTGATCGAACGCTCCGGTCGTGTTGCCGAAGGTGGCTCGGACCGTCTGATCGAGCGCTCCGGTCGTGTTGCCGAAGGTGGCTCGGACCGCCTGATCGAACGCTCCGGTCGTGTTGCCGAAGGTGGCTCGGACCGTCTGATCGAACGCTCCGGCCGTGTTGCCGAAGGTGGCTCGGACCGTCTGATCGAACGCTCCGGTCGTGTTGCCGAAGGTGGCTCGGACCGTCTGATCGAACGCTCCAGCCGTGTCGCCGAGGGTGGTTCGGATCGTCTGGTCGAACTCAGCCGTGTGAGCTGATCGCCATGGCCGAAAAGAACAATCCCACGCAAAGCGCCTGCTCCCCTCCAAGCCCGGTCCATTGACCGGGCTTTGTTTTTTTATCCAGAATGCCCAGCCGTACAGCCACAGAATTCGCCCCCATGCTGCCTCGCGCCGAACAAAAGCTACAGACCCGCCAGGCCCTGCTGGACGCTGCCTGCCAGTTGATGGAGAGCGGCCGTGGGTTCGGCAGCATCAGCCTGCGTGAAGTCGCCAGGGCCGCGGGCATCGTACCCACCGGTTTCTACCGGCATTTCCCTGACATGGACGCCCTGGGCCTGGCCCTGGTCGCCGAGGTCGACGCCACCTTCCGCCAGACCATTCGCCTTGTTCGGCACAACGAATTCGAACTTGGCGGCATCACCGATGCTTCGGTACGCATCTTCCTCGATGTGGTCGCGGCTCACCGTGCCCAGTTCCTGTTTCTGGCCCGCGAGCAATACGGGGGTTCACAGGCAGTACGTCAAGCCATCGCCGGTTTGCGCCAAGGCATCAGCAACGACCTGGCGACCGACCTTGGACGCATGAAGCGCTGGCAACATCTGGATCAGGCCGCGTTGGCCGTGATGGCCGACCTTGTGGTCAAAACCGTGTTCGCAACCTTGCCCGAATTGATCGACAGTCCGGAGCCTGGTTATCCACAGGCACTGACGCCACAAGAGAAGATCACCCAGCAACTGCGCTTCATCTTCGTCGGGGCACGACATTGGCAGGGGTTGGGCAATCCTGGCTGATCGGCTGGCTGCAGCGGCCGGGCTCCTGGCAGGCTGGCACGAACAATCCCCAACCTCACTTCTGCTAACATGGCGCACTGCCCGACTGCGACGAGCGCCTTCATGTCCGACCCCCGCCCCACCCTGCCCGAACTGGCCCGCTTCAACCAGCACTTCGCCGAGCGCATCGTGCCGCTGTGGCAAGGCCCGGGCTGGAACGCCGACATGGCCCTGCCCTACGAGGCGCTGGACGCCCAGCATCGCCCACTGCCGGTCCAGCGCTACCGCGCCATGGCCTGCGCCCGCCAACTCTACCTGTTCAGCAGCCGCATCGAGCAGCCCGGTGCAGCGGAACGTGCCGCCGCGCTGTTCCGCTCATTGCAGCGGCATTTCCACGATGCCGAGCACGGCGGCTGGTTCTACAGCATCGATGCCGACGGCAAGCCACTGGACACCCGCAAGGACCTCTACACCCACGCGTTCATCGTGTTCGCCTGCGCACACTACTGGGGCAAGGTGCGCGAGAGCCTGGTGGAGTCCACCCTCAACGCAGCCCTGACAGTCATCGCGCAACAATTTGCCCGCGACGACGGCCTGTACGAAGCCAGCCTGGACCAGGATTGGTCGGATCTGGGTAGCGGACCGCTGCAGAACCCGCAGATGCACCTGGCCGAGGCCCTGCTTCAGGTACTGGCAGTGCGCGAGGACGACCAGGCACGCCAGGCACTGCTGCGGCTGTGCGACGCCCTGCACGCGCACTTCATCGAGCCGGAGCACGGCCTGATGCTGGAAAAACCGCGCGATGCGGTGGATAACTGGTTCGAGCCGGGCCATCAGTTCGAATGGTTCTACCTGCTCGATACCTCACCGCTGCTGCGCGAAACCCCACTGCATGCAGCGATAGACCGCGCATTCGACTATGCCGAGCGGTGCGGCGTGAAGGACGCGGCCGTGCTGGCGATGCTGGATGTGAACGGCAAGGTGCTCGATGCCACCCAGCGGATCTGGGCACAGGCGGAATACCTGCGGGCGCTGGTGTTGCGGCCAGAGGGACTCGCGAAACTGCCTGCGCAGTTGAAGGCGATGGATCAACGGTTCCTTCACGCTGGCGGCTGGTATGAGTGCCGGGATGGTCAGGGCGCTGTCAGCCGCCACGACATGCCTTCAACCACCCCCTATCACTTGGCGACCTGCCTGCAAGGCCTACAGCGCCTGAACTGACGCAATTCCGCTCCCGAAGGCTCATGCGAGCCTTGCAGGAGCGGGCTGGCCGCCGATCAGCCCTTGGCCGAACGGTCGATCGAAAAACCTGCCCAGTCTTGGCTCACCGGCATCAGCTCCAGGCTGTTGATGTTGATGTGCGCCGGCTGGTTGAGGATCCAGAAGATCGTGTCGGCGATATCCTGCGGCTGAATCGGCTCGGCGCCAGCGTAAGTGGCGTCATACTTGGCTTGGTCGCCCCCGAAACGCACCAGCGAGAATTCGCTCTCGCACAGGCCCGGTTCGATGTTGCTGACGCGCACGCCAGTGCCACGCAAGTCGCAACGCAAGCTCAACGAGAATTGACCGACGAACGCCTTGGTACCGCCATACACGTGGCTGCCAGGGTACGGATAGTTGCCGGCCACCGAACCCACATTGAGGATCGACGCACCACGGCCATGGGCGATCAACCGCGGCAGCAGCAGGCGGGTGGTGTACATCAGGCCCTTGATGTTGGTGTCGACCATGGTTTCCCAGTCATCCAGGTCGCACTTCTGCGCCGGGTCCGCCCCCAGCGCCAGGCCCGCGTTGTTGACCAGGCCGCGCAATTTCTCAAAGCCTGCCGGCAGGTTGGCAATGGCATGTTCCATGGCCTTGCGGTCACGCACATCCAGGACCAGGCCGTGCACTTCGGTCTTGGCCGCCAACTCAGCGCACAGGGCGTCCAGGCGATCCTTGCGGCGGCCTGTCAGGATCAGCTTCCAACCCGCCTCGGCAAAGCGCCGTGCGGTGGCCTCGCCGAAACCGGAAGTCGCGCCTGTGATGAATACGGTGGACGTCATGCTCTGTTCCTCGCTGTGGATTATCGTCGGCAGGGTTTGCAGCATGCCTTCCGAGCGCGCGGGCAGCAAGCCGTGTCCTGCGCTGGTCATTTTTTGTACATATGCTCGGAAGCCTCGGAACAGAGGGCCCGCCGGCAGGTATGCAGAACTTATCCACAAGGCTTTCCCCACGGATTGGGGGCAACTTATCGACACAGCGGAACCCTTTCAGCTTACTGCGGTCGTCCGCCACGGTCTTCATGATGGCCCAGGGCTTTCAAACATGCCGCCTACAGCGGACTGTCCAAGGCTTTTTCACAGAGTTATCCACAGGCATTGAACGCGCGTCGATCATCCCTGCCTGGGCAAGAATCCCCAGGAAAGTCATGTACTAAGGCTGCTTGATCAAAAAACGACCGATCCTTTGCAGGCCCCGTCGTTAAAGGGATACAACGAGATGCCACCATGTTTTCCACAGGCGGTTCCACATTATCCGTGGAAAAATAGAAACTGTGGAAACAATGACTTGCGAGTGGATTCTGGCGTGCTTCGGAAAAGATATGCGACAAGTTGTCCACATCGCCGGCAAGCCGGCTCCTACAGGTTGAAGCGCTCGCTGCAGGAACCGGCTTCCCGGCGTTTGGATGACTCAGTGCCCGCCCAGGTAGGCGTTGCGCACCTCCTCGTTCACCAACAACTCCTGCCCCGTGCCGGTCATGCGAATCTGCCCGTTGACCATCACGTATGCCCGGTCCGACAGCTTCAGCGCATGGTTGGCGTTCTGCTCTACCAGGAAGATGGTCATGCCGGTCTTGGCCAGCTCCCGCAGGGTGGAGAAGATCTGCTTGACCACGATCGGCGCCAGCCCCAGCGATGGCTCGTCGAGCAGCAGCAACTTCGGCCGGCTCATGAGCGCGCGAGCGATGGCCAGCATCTGCTGCTCACCACCGGACATGGTCATGGCCCGCTGGTTGCGGCGCTCCTTCAGCCGTGGGAACAGCTCGAACATGCGCTGCATGTCTTCGTTGGCGTATTGGTCGCCAATGGGGATGGTGCCCATCATGAGGTTTTCCTCGACGGTCATGTCGGGGAACACCCGACGCCCTTCCGGCGACTGGGCGATACCGTTGGAGGCGATGTAGTGCGACGACTTACGGGTAATGTCGGTACCGCGATAAACGATTTGCCCGGACGCAGCCCGCGGTTGACCGAATATCGACATCAGCAGTGTCGACTTGCCAGCCCCGTTGGCGCCGATCAGGCTGACCGTCTCGCCTTCGTTGATATGCATCGAGACTTTCTTCAGCGCCTGGATCGGCCCGTAGAACACGTCCAGGTCCTTCAGCTCGAGAATGGGTGCACTCATACCAGTTCCTCTTCATCGGCACCCAGATAGGCGGCAATCACCGTCGGGTTGTGGCGAATATCCTGTGGCGAGCCTTCGGCGATCACGTTGCCGTGGTCCAGCACGACGATGTGGTCGGAAATACTCATGACCATGCCCATGTCGTGCTCGATCAGCACCACGGTGATGTCATGCTCGTCACGCAGCACACGGATCATGCCGCTCAGGGCTTCGGTTTCCTGCGGGTTGAGGCCGGCAGCCGGTTCGTCCAGGCAGATGATCTTCGGCCGGGTGCACATGGCGCGGGCAATTTCCAGGCGCCGCTGCTGACCATACGACAACTCGCCCGCCAGGCGGTTGGCACAGTCGACCAGGTCGACCACCTCCAGCCAATAGAACGCATGGTCGAGTGCATCGCTTTCGGCCTTGCGGTAAGCCTTGGTGTTGAGCACTCCGGCCAGCAGGTTGCGGTTGACCCACATGTGCTGGGCCACCAGCAGGTTTTCCACCACCGACATTTCCTTGAACAGGCGAATGTTCTGGAAAGTGCGCGCCAGGCCCGCACGGTTCACCAGATGGGTGCCGCCGAACATCTTGTAGTACAAACGGTTGGCAAAGCGCGCGGGCGAGACGAAGTCCGCAGCCTGGAAACGCTCGCCGAGCAACTGGATCACATTGGTGTGGCTGCCGCGCACATTCAGTTCGATGCGCCCGCCACTGGCCTTGTAGAAGCCGGTGAGGCAGTTGAACACTGTGGTCTTGCCCGCCCCGTTGGGGCCGATCAGGGCGAAGATCTGGTTCCGCTTGACCTTCAGGCTCACATCGCTGAGCGCCTTGATGCCGCCGAACTGCATCATCAGGTTGTCGACCGAGAGAATGATATCGTCGCTCATGGCGCCACTCCTTTACGCGGGACCACACCGGTGCGGCTGATGCGGATCAGCCCACGCGGTCGCCAGATCATCATCAACACCATCAACACGCCGAACAGCAATACACGGTACTCCGAGAAACTGCGCAGCAGTTCTGGCGCCACCGTCAGCACGAACGCCGCAATCACCACACCCACGGTCGAGCCCATACCGCCGAGCACGACGATGGCCAGAATCAGCGCTGACTCGAAGAAGGTGAACGAGGACGGGTTGACGAAGCCTTGGTAGGTGGCGAAGAACACACCGGCCAGGCCAGCGGTGGAAGCGCCCAGGGTGAAGGCCGAGAGTTTGACCAGTACGTGGTTCAGGCCCATCGAACGACAGGCGATTTCATCTTCGCGCAGCGCTTCCCAGGCACGACCGACGGGCATGCGGGTGAGCCGATGCTTGATGTAGAGCACCGCCAGCACCACCAGGAACAGCACGGCGTAGATGAACACGAACTTCAAGTTGGCGTTGTAGTCGATGCCGAGGAATTCATGGATAGGCACCCCACCATCCTTGGCCCGACGACCGAACTCCAGCCCGAAGAAGGTCGGTGACGGCGCCGGCATGCCATTGGGACCACCGGTGAACGACAGCCAGTTGTTCAGCACCAGGCGGATGATCTCGCCGAAGCCCAGGGTCACGATCGCCAGGTAGTCACCGTGCATGCGCAACACCGGGAAGCCGAGTATGCACCCCGCTAACGCCGCGGCGATGGCGGCCAATGGCAGCACGCTCCAGAAGCCCAGCCCAAGGTATTGATAACCCAGGGCCAGACCGTAGGCGCCAATGGCATAGAAGGCCACGTAACCCAGGTCGAGCAGACCGGCCAGACCGACCACGATATTCAGGCCAAGGCCCAGCAGCACGTAGATCAGGCCGAGGATGACCACGGTAAGCAGGTACTTGTTGGCAAACACCGGGAAGACGATGGCGATCACCACCAGCGCCGGGATGATGTAGCGCAGGCGCGACTTGTAGTCAGGCGCACGCACATGCACGCCCGAGCCACCACTCTCGAAGCCCTGGAGCATGCGGCGTCCGGCGGCGGTCTGCAGGTACAGGCTGAGCAGGAAACGCCCGGCCATCACCCCGCCGACCAGCCAGGCGACACGGGTGGGCTCGGCGTTGAAGCTATAGCCGTCGAGCACCACGCCGACGACCGGACCGAAGACAATGAGTGCCAGCAGGCCGGCGACGATGGTCTCCAGCAAGCTGCGTTTGAGGTCGAAACCTTTTTCGATAACAGGGGCAGTATTGGCAGCGGACATGTTCACACCTTAGCCACGAGCGGGCGACCCAGCAGGCCTTGTGGGCGGAAGATAAGGATCATCACCAGCAACGAGAAGCTGAACACATCCTTGTAGTCTGAGTTGATCAGGCCAGAGAACAGCGACTCGGAAATCCCCAGGATGATCCCGCCCAGCATCGCGCCAGGAAGCGAGCCGATGCCGCCGAGTACCGCTGCGGTGAACGCCTTGATCCCGATGATGAACCCGGCATAGAAGTCGAAGGTGCCGTAGTTCATGGTGATCAGTACGCCGGCTAGGGCGGCCATCACCGCGCCAATGACGAACACGTAGGAAATCACCCGGTCGGTATTGATACCCAGGATCGAGGCCATCTTGCGGTCTTGCTGGGTGGCGCGGCACATACGGCCGAGCTTGGTGTACTTGATCACGTAGGTGAGCAAGCCCATGCCGACGAAAGCGGCTACCAGAATGAAGATCTTGGTGTAGGTCAGTTGCACGAAGCCGGTGCCGACTTCGACGCGCCAGGCGCCTTCCAGCAGCGTTGGAACGCCTTGCTGGCGAGCACCCTGGCTGATCTGAGCATAGTTCTGCAGGATCAGCGAGATGCCGATGGCACTGATCAGCGGTGCCAGTCGGGTGGAGTTACGCAAGGGTTTGTAGGCGATGCGCTCGATGGTAAAGCCGTAGACGCCAGTGACGATGATGGTGAACAACAGGGTGCCCAGCATCAGCAGGGGGAACGACTCGATACCGAAGTAAGCCAGCAATGCCAGGCTGATCGCCGCGAGGTACGCGGAAATCATGTACACCTCGCCGTGCGCGAAGTTGATCATGCCGATGATGCCATAGACCATTGTGTAGCCGATGGCGATCAGGCCATAGACCGACCCTAGGGTCAGGCCGTTGACCAGTTGCTGCAGGAAAATACCATCCATAACGCAATCTCACCTGATTGAGATTGCACGAGCGCCGACCACGGCGGGCCACGGATGAAGCGGCCCTCGCAGCGCAGAACTGTGCAGATCTACGGATAAAGACAGGTACCGCGGGGCTATGGCCCGAAGCATGCCCCGGGCCTGGCCGTTCTTATTTTTGTTTATCCAGCTGGTGGTACTTGCCGTTGGCATCCCACTGGTAGACCACGTAGTCGGACACGGTCAGGTCGCCCTTGCTGTCCCACTTCTTCTCGCCCATGACCGTCTTGACCGGGTTGGCCTTGAGCCACTTGGCAGCATCTTCGCCTTTGTTCGACTTCGCGCCATTGAACGCGGCAGCCAGCGCCTGGAGCGAGGCGTAGGCGTACAGGGTGTAGCCTTCAGGCTCGGTACCGGCCTTGCGGAACTCTTCCACCACCGACTTGCTGTCCGGCAGCAGGCGCGGGTCGGCACCGAAGGTCATGTAGACGCCATCGACGTATTGGGCGCCGCCAGCGGTGGAGACCAGTTCGTCGGTGACGATGCCGTCATCGGACATGAACTTGACGTCCTTCAGGCCTTGTTCGCGCAGCTGGCGCACCAGCGGGCCAGCCTCTGGGTGCAGGCCGCCGAAGTAGACAACGTCGGCACCGGCAGAGCGGATCTTGGTGACCACGGCGCTGAAGTCTTTCTCGCCGCGGGTCAGGCCTTCGTACAGCACCGGCTTGACGCCACGCTTCTCCAGCTGCGCCTTGGTCGCGTCGGCCAGGCCTTGGCCATAGGTATCCTTGTCGTGCAGGACGGCTACCTTCTTGCCCTTGAGCACGTCAACGATGTAATCGCCAGCGACGATGCCCTGCTGGTCGTCGCGCCCACACATGCGGAACATGGCGGAAAGCCCGCGCTCGGTGACCTGCGGGTTGGTGGAGCCTGGGGTGATGGCGATCACGCCAGCCTCATCGTAGACCTCGGAAGCGGGGATGGTGTTGGAGGAACAGAAGTGGCCCACCACGCCGGCCACCTTGTCCTGGTCAACCAGGCGGTTGGCCACGGCCACGGCTTGCTTCGGTTCGCAGGCATCATCGCCTTTTACCAGAACGATCTTCTCGCCGTTGATGCCACCCTCGGCGTTGATCTTGTCGGCTGCCGCTTGGGCGCCCTTCATGTACTGCTCGCCAAACGCTGCGTTGGCACCCGTCATGGGGCCAGCGACGCCGATCTTGATGTCGGCCTGAACATACGAAGAAACACCCAGTGCCGTAGCTACGGCCAGAGCCAGGAAACCTTTCTTGTAAAACGTCTGCGACATGAGGTGGTGCTCCTAGAGTTTTTTTGGTTGGCACTACAACTTCTCAGCCCTGTACTTGGAGCAAGGGCCGTGCCATCGGTAATAAGAACTGGAAAAACTCACTGCAAGGGTCGTGTCCAAGCGACCGACGGCCTTTTCTTTATTGAGCGTGCAACCGTCTGCCGCGCGGCGGGCGCCACCACACGTACAGACAAGGAGCAACCATCGGGTGCCATCATTGCAACCTCGGCAAGTGTTTACGTGCAACCTGCCTGTAACAGCGGACGTCACCGAAGTGCACACCGCTGGTGCGCGACTGCTACAGACCGCACCGCTTCAAGGCTAGCTCGTGCACGAAAAAACACCTGATTTGCCCGAAACGCCTTCAATCGTTACCTGTCTGCACGACTCGACTTCCCCGCCACAGCACCTGCATCGACACATCAGCACTGAAAAGGCTGGCACAATGTTCGCCATTCGCCGCTTTTGGAGCCCCTTTGATGAGCGAGAGCGCATTCGCCGAGCGCATCGTGCATAACCTGCTCGACACCGACTTCTACAAGCTCACCATGATGCAGGGCGTGCTGCACAACTACCCGGATGCCGATGTGGAATGGGAATTCCGCTGTCGTAACGGCGAAGACCTTCGCCCCTACCTTGGCGAGATTCGCAACCAGATCGAACGGCTCGGCGACCTGACCTTGGACGAAGGCCAGTTGGCCTTTCTCGAACGCATCAGTTTTCTCAAACCCGACTTCCTGCGCTTTCTCGGGCTGTTCCGCTTCAACCTGAGCTACGTCCATCTGGGCATCGAGAACAACCAGCTGTGCCTTCGGCTGCGCGGCCCATGGCTGCATGTGATCCTCTTCGAAGTGCCCCTGCTGGCCATCATCAGCGAAGTGCGCAACCGCCACTTGCACCCGCGCATGCGCCTGGCCGAGGCTCGCGACCAGTTGCATCGCAAGTTCGACTGGCTGCGCGCCCATGCCAGTGAAGACGAGCTGGCCGAATTGCAGGTCGCTGACTTCGGCACACGTCGGCGCTTTTCAAGCCGCGTCCAGGAAGAGGTGGTGCGGGTGTTGCGCGATGACTTCCCGGCGCGGTTCGTCGGCACCAGCAACGTCGACCTGGCATGGAAACTGGATGTCAAACCCCTCGGCACCATGGCCCATGAATGGATCATGGCGCACCAGCAACTGGGGCCACGGCTGATCGACAGCCAGATCGCCGCCCTCGATTGCTGGGTCCGCGAATACCGTGGCCTGCTCGGTATCGCCCTGACCGACTGCATCACCATGGACGCATTCCTGAGCGATTTCGACTTGTACTTCGCCAAGCTGTTCGATGGCCTGCGCCATGACTCGGGGGACCCGGTGGCTTGGGCGGAAAAGGCCATCGCCCATTACCAGAAACTCGGTATAGACCCCATGACCAAGACCCTGGTGTTTTCCGATGGCCTGAACCTGACCCGCTCGCTGGAAATCTTCCGCGCCCTGCGCGGTCGCATCAATGTCAGTTTTGGCATCGGCACCAACCTGACCTGCGACATTCCTGGGGTGGCGCCAATGAACATCGTGCTTAAAATGACCGACTGCAACGGCTCGCCGGTGGCCAAGATCTCCGACGAGGCTGCCAAGACCCAGTGCCGCGATGAAAACTTCGTCGCCTACATGCGCCACGTATTCAAAATCCCCAGCAAGGAGTAACCCATGCAAGCCGTTCAGCAAGAGATTGCCCAGGCGCTCAAGGTACAGCCGCCGTTCGCCGACGCAGCCGCAATCGAGGCCGAAGTCGCCCGGCGCGTGGCCTTCATCAAGGATTGCCTGGCCAATGCCCGGCTCAAGACCTTGGTACTGGGCATCAGCGGCGGTGTCGACTCGCTGACCGCCGCCCTGCTCGCCCAGCGGGCGATCAACGAGTTGCGCGCCGAGACTGGCGATAAGGCCTATACCTTCATCGCCGTGCGCCTGCCTTACCAGGTGCAGCACGATGAGCATGACGCCCAGGCCTGCCTGGACGTGATCAAGGCCGACGAAGTGCACACGGTGGATATCGCCCCGGCAGTACGCGCCCTGGCATCTGAAGTGAAAGCACTGGAAGGCGGCTCGCCGTCGATGGTGGATTTCGTGGTGGGCAATACCAAGGCCCGCATGCGCATGGTGGCCCAATACACCATCGCGGGCGCCCGCGCTGGCCTGGTGATCGGTACCGATCACGCCGCAGAGGCGGTAATGGGCTTCTTTACCAAGTTCGGTGATGGTGCGTGTGACCTGGCTCCGCTGAGCGGTCTGGTGAAAAACCAGGTACGAGCGATCGCCCGTAGTTTCGGTGCGCCGGAATCATTGGTGGAGAAAGTGCCGACCGCGGACCTCGAAGACCTCGCGCCGGGCAAGCCGGACGAAGCGTCCCATGGCGTGACCTACCAGCAGATCGACGCGTTCCTGCATGGGCTGCCAGTGGATCAGGAAGCGTTCAACATCATCGTGAACACCTACCGCAAGACCCAGCACAAGCGCGAACTGCCGTTCGCCCCTTGAGCCGTCTGGTGCCGCTTTGCGGCCCTGTCGCGACACAAGGCCGCGCCCACGAGGACTGCGCAGTGCTTGAGAAAGCGCTAAATCCTGTGGGAGCGGCCTTGCGTCGCGTAGGGAGGGCAAAGACCTCCCCTGGTTCAAGCCATCATTACTTGACGACCACCTTGCCCTTCATCATCGAGATGTGGCCAGGGAAGGTGCAGAAGAAGCTGTAGTCGCCACCCGCTTCGAGCTTGGAGGTGTCGAACTTCACCTCGGTTTCTTTTTCCGGTGCGCCGATCATCTTGGTGTGGGCAATGATCCCGGCATTGGCGGCGTTGATGTAATCGTTATCAAGGCCCTTGCTCATCCCCTCGGTGGCAATGCCCTGCATGTCGGCAGTCTTGCTGATCACCAGGTTGTGGCCCATGACGTTCTTCGGCAGGTTGCCGGAGTGGGTCAGTTTGACCGTAAATTCCTTGCAGCTCTTGTCGACGGTGATTTCCTTGGTGGTGTAGGACATCTGGTCGGTCGAGTCGACAGTTACCGAACACTCGGCTGCGAAGACAGAGGCGCTGGCGAGGGTCAGCAGGGATACCGCTACAGCTTTCGCAAACATCATGAATCTCCTTGGCAGGGTTTTATCAATTGCGAGACTGCCTGAAACCGTTCAGCCCCCACCTGATGTGAATCAAAGGGGTGTCAAGAGGCCAGTCAGTAGAATTGTTCGATTGATTGTATACAACCAATCTAAGAGCACATCATGCCCTTATAGTGGACGATGGGACAACCTCTCAATTAGGAGTCACCCGAAATGTCCCTTGGAAGCCTGATGAACAGCCTGCTCGCCGCTTACGCCCACGGTGCCAGTGGCGCGATGTGCGAATTCTCCCGCCCAGAGTGAAACCGCCCTTGGAACCAGCAGGCATGAGCCGTACCCTGTCAACGCAATGCGACTGGAGATGAGCAATGCCTGTACGTTCCGTTTGTGTGTTCTGCGGCGCCAGCATCGGTGCCAACCCTGCCTACCGCGAAGCAGCCGTGGCCCTTGGCCAGGCCATTGCCCGACGCGGCCTGACCCTGGTGTATGGCGGCGGCGCGGTCGGCCTGATGGGCACCGTGGCCGACGCGGCCCTGGCCGCAGGTGGCGAAGTGATCGGGATCATCCCCGAGAGCCTGATGAACGCTGAAATCGGCCACAAGAACCTGACCCGCCTGGAGGTGGTCGACGGCATGCACGCACGCAAGGCGCGCATGGCTGAGCTGAGCGATGCCTTTATCGCGCTGCCCGGTGGCTTGGGTACGCTTGAAGAACTGTTCGAGGTCTGGACCTGGGGGCAACTGGGCTATCACGCCAAGCCGCTAGGGTTGCTCGATGTGAAGGGTTTCTATGAAAAGCTGGGCGGATTCCTCGACCATATCGTCGAGGAAGGATTCGTGCGGCCGCAGCATCGGGCGATGTTGCTGCTGGGTGAGCAGCCGGATGAGCTACTGGATGGGATGGACAACTTTGTCGCGCCAGTGGCGCCAAAGTGGGTAGACAAGAAACCTGATTGATCTCGATCGATAGCCTGACAGCTAACCTGTGGGAGTGGGTTCATCCGCACATACGTCGGTGAATCCACCCACGCGTGGGTAACCCGCTCCCACAGGGTTCTAGCGCTCGATCAGCGCGGGATTACTGGCTGACGCGGCTTCTTGCCCTTGCCACCCTTCGCCGATTCCCTGCGCTCCTTGGCCGCCTGTTGATTGCGGGCGAACGCTTCGGCCTTGGCCTTTTCGCGCTTGTCCCAAGGCTTGCTGCCATCGCTGGCACGCGGCGGCAGGCCGGTGTGCTGGGTGAGGATCTTCTGGTCCTTGCCCACTTTATGGCTACCGGCCGGCGTCGAGTTCTTGCGACGGGCACTCTGGTAAGCGTCGGTCTGCGGCTGGTGCAACGGAATCAACTGATGCTTGCCCGGGCCGATCAGGTCAGCACGACCCATGCGCTGCAGCGCCTCACGCAGCATCGGCCAGCCCTTCGGATCGTGGTAGCGCAGGAACGCCTTGTGCAGACGACGCTGCTCCTCGCTCTTGACGATCTCCACCCCTTCGCTCTTGTAGGTCACCTTGCGCAGCGGGTTCTTGCCCGAGTGGTACATGGCCGTGGCCGATGCCATCGGCGAAGGGTAGAACGCTTGCACCTGGTCGGCACGGAAGCCGTTGCTCTTGAGCCACAGGGCCAGGTTCATCATGTCTTCGTCGGTCGTGCCAGGGTGCGCCGCGATGAAGTAAGGAATCAGGTACTGCTCCTTGCCCGCCTCTTTCGAGAACTTCTCGAACATGCGCTTGAAGCGGTCGTAGGTACCGATACCTGGCTTCATCATCTTGTCCAGCGGGCCACGCTCGGTGTGTTCCGGGGCAATCTTCAGGTATCCGCCAACGTGGTGGGTGACCAGTTCCTTGACGTACTCCGGCGATTCGACAGCCAGGTCGTAGCGCAGGCCCGAGGCGATCAGGATCTTCTTCACACCCGGCAAGGCACGCGCCTTGCGGTACAGCTCGATCAGCGAGCTGTGGTCGGTGTTGAGGTTCTCGCAGATACCTGGGAACACGCACGACGGCTTGCGGCAGTGCTTCTCGATGTCGGGGCTCTTGCACGCGATGCGGTACATGTTGGCGGTTGGCCCGCCCAGGTCGGAGACCACGCCGGTGAAGCCCGGCACCTTGTCGCGCATCTCTTCGATTTCGTGAAGAATCGACTCGTGCGAGCGGTTCTGGATGATCCGGCCTTCGTGCTCGGTGATCGAGCAGAAGGTGCAGCCACCAAAGCAGCCACGCATGATGTTCACCGAGAATCGGATCATCTCGTAGGCCGGGATGCGCTCCTTGCCATAGGCCGGGTGCGGTACACGGGCGTAGGGCATGCCGAACACGTAGTCCATTTCCTCGGTGGTCATGGGGATGGGTGGTGGGTTGAACCACACGTCCACTTCGCCATGCTTCTGCACCAGGGCGCGGGCGTTGCCAGGGTTGGTCTCCAGGTGCAGCACTCGGTTGGCGTGGGCATACAGCACCGGGTCGTTACGAACCTTTTCGAACGACGGCAGGCGAATGACCGACTTCTCCCGGGTCATGCGCGGGCTATCGAGAATCTGCACAACCTTGGCTTCGTTCGGGTCTTCGACCTCGCCCTTGGCCTGCTCGATGGCGCAGGCCTGGGTGTCCTGGGTGTTCACGTACGGGTTGATGATCTTGTCGACACGGCCCGGACGGTCGATACGGGTGGAGTCGATCTCGTACCAGCCCTCTGGCGTGTCACGACGCACGAAGGCTGTGCCGCGCACATCGGTGATGGTTTCGATCTTCTCGCCGTTGGACAAGCGCTGAGCCACCTCGACCACCGCCCGCTCGGCGTTGCCGAACAGCAGGATATCGGCGCTGGCGTCGATCAGGATCGAGTGGCGGACCTTGTCCTGCCAGTAGTCGTAGTGGGCGATACGGCGCAGCGAAGCCTCGATGCCACCAAGCACGATCGGCACATGCTTGTAGGCTTCCTTGCAGCGCTGGCTGTACACCAGGCTGGCGCGATCCGGACGCTTGCCGGCCAGGCCACCTGGGGTATAGGCGTCGTCGGAACGGATCTTCTTGTCCGCGGTGTAGCGGTTGATCATCGAGTCCATGTTGCCCGCGGCCACACCGAAGAACAGGTTCGGCTCGCCGAGCTTCATGAAGTCGTCTTTGGACTGCCAGTTCGGCTGGGCGATGATCCCCACGCGAAAGCCCTGGGCTTCCAGCAGGCGGCCAATGATGGCCATGCCGAACGACGGGTGGTCGACGTAGGCGTCGCCGGTCACGATGATGATGTCGCAGGAATCCCAGCCGAGCAGATCCATCTCCTCCCTGCTCATGGGCAGGAAAGGCGCTGGCCCGAAGCATTCGGCCCAGTACTTTGGATAGTCGTAGAGTGGTTTGGCTGCTTGCATGTCAGTGACCGGTTCTGGTGTGCAGGGAAATCGCGGGCGCGGAATATAGCACAAATTTTGACCAAATCCGACCACCTTCCTGGGAATTGATGACCTGCCCGACGCCTGGACAGGTTGCCAATGGAAATCCCGACCATCAGACCTCCGTCCCCTTCCCTGTTTTCCCAGCCAACCGTTAGCAATCCATTCAATCTTTTACAAAATGATTCCCCCCTTCCCCCCTAAAAAAACATTAACCCACTAATTATCAACAAATATTTACCAACTCCACCGAGAACTGTAGGAGCAAGACTTCACACTCAAGTAAAAAAACCTACACAAACTTTCCCTTGCAATGCCAAAACCAATATTGAACAAACAAAAAAGCAAGTGTTACAACACCCATGCGCTGACACGCGCAACTCAAACAACTAAAAGGAGCACATACCATGGGACGTCGTCGTTCTGAAATTCACACCCTGCAGCTCTCTCGCGCAATGAACTATACGTTCACTGAGTCCGAGATCGACTTCCTCAACATGATGTAAGACCTTGACCAGAAGGGGCAACCGCCCCTTCTGGTCACGCCTAGGAGCCAGAAATGATAACCGAGCGAGAACTGAATATTGAGGAAGCCTACAACCGCCTGACAGGGTTGCATCGTCAGCTAGGCTTGCATGCGAGGATACATCACTCGAAAAAAAATGGACTGGTCGCCACCTGCCATTTATACGACAGATCCTTTAAAGAGGTTTCCAGTGGTGCCGGCAAGGGAGAATACTGTGAGCTAGGCGCACTTGCCGAGAGCCTTGAACACTACTTTATGGATGCCATCGCTCCCACCCTGATCAGCAGCGACCATATCTTAAAGTCCATGGAGCCGTTCGACGATTGGCTGCTAAAGTCTATACCTTCCAACTGCCAAATACCTTATTTCAAGCTCGAAGCCCTGGACAGCCACGCCGAAATTAACGTACCGGCGATAATGATGGCTCCCTCACCCAAAAATGTAGACGAAATCGAAAGGACTGCCGCTGGCTTCCTTGCCAAATATGCAACGAACGCTGGCATGGCGCTGGGTTGCACAGAGAATGAAGCACTGTTGCATGCCATCAATGAGGCCATCGAGCGCCATGCGCTCTCCCTGTATTATCTATCGCTCTGTGGATTGTCTTCTCCACCAGAACTTTACCGCCCCTCGGACACTTTCCTGGAAGAAGTTTTCACTCATGACAATGCGCTCTTTCGCCACGCCAAGAATTTGAATATTTTCCTGTCCCATGACTTTTATGACGTGCCATTTTGCATTGCCATTTCACCCGAAAAAAGAATCGGCACACTCTGCCATGTCGGCTCCGGCTGCTCCATAAGCCCATCCATCGCAATGTATCGCGCCGTGACTGAAAATATTCAATGCGAACAACTTCATGGTCATGTGGAAAAACAAGAAGACCTTTCTACAGCAACGATGCTGCTACAATCCGAGCGACTTGCCGCCCTTCTGAACCCCTGCCCCACTCATACCGTACCTACCTGGCACCCCCAGAGCCCCGAACTCAGCGTACGCAGGCAGATAAAGCGCACATTGATAAATCTGGGCAAGCACAATAGAGCCATATTTTACCGCACCCTTTATGCGCACCCGAATTTCGCCACAGTCGTGCAGGTTTTCATACCTGGACTGGAGCGATTCCATTTGATCAGGTCCGGCATTCCAGTCGCCCCGCAATCCGTATTCAAAGACACAAGGGACTGACATGCATATTTATCGAGGCGTTGTCGCTGCCTTGAGCACGACATTGATATTGAAAGTCGCGACCGTCGTACCAGCCCTGATTTTGGCCAACGTTATCGATAACCTGTCGATCTCCGTCTCGTCTTCCCAGTTTTTGCTCGGAGCCTTCATATGCCTTATCGCATTGCAAGCCTCATTGACCCCTATACAAGCCTGGAGCCTGGCACGCCTCTGCCAAGACCGTGTGAAGCAACTCTCCATCCGTTGGTGCCGAGGATTGCTGGACAAACGCTTCGAAGCCTATGGACAACTCCATGGCGGAACCTTGGTAAAAGTACTGGATAGGGGATTAACGGCCCAAGAGCGATGGCTCGGCTTTCTGATCGGATCAGCATGGCCAGTGTTGGCGGAGGCGATGCTGCTGGCCACACTGTTCGCCTATCTGGGGGCTAGCTCGGTCCTGATTGGTCTCATTCCTTTGAGCTTGGTGTACTTATGGGCCAATGATCGCTTGGTGCGTTGGCGCCGACCGCATATCGAGGCGGTGAACTCGCGAGAGGACGAACTGGCCGAACAGTGGGTGGATACCTTTGCCATTGCGTCTACGGTCAAGCTGGAAAAAGCCGAGGCTGCAGCAATGATTCCGGTCAACCAGACACTATCTGACTACGCCGATTCAGCCGTTCGGGTAGCCTACAGCGGCGGCTGGCTTCAGGCCCTGCGTATTCTGTTCATCGGTCTGGGCAGTGGCGGCTTGCTGATGTGGGGTATAAATGATCAATCCCTGACATCACCGCAATTGAGCCTGGGTGAACTGGTTGCTCTATTTACCTTGGTGAGTGGACTGCTGTCGGGGGTCGCGCAAATGGCCGATGCCTGGCGAATGCTCGATCAGTTTCGGCTCGACAAACGCAAACTTGAACACTGGCTTCAACTCCCGCTGTTCGGTCCATCATCCACGACAGACATTCAATCCAACGACGAAGGCGCAGGGCTGCGCATCGCCCCCTGTCAACTCAGCACTCGCAACACATTGCAATTGCAACTGGATGAGCCGTTGGCGCTGCGCAATGGTGAACGGGTCGCGCTGATTGGGCCCAGCGGATGTGGCAAGTCGACGCTACTGCACGTCATGGCGGGAACGGTGTTCCAGTTGCGTGAACATGTCTATCTCCAGGGCAGATGTCTGGCACAGTTCGACGCAAGCGAGCAGTTCAGCCGTTTACGCCTTTGCCCTCAAGCCCCCCATTTCATTCCAGGAGCGCTGCCCCGAGCAGTTCTGTTCGAGCACACTCATGATCGAGCTCAAATCGAACTGTGGCTTGAACGGCTAGGCCTGAACAAAGACTGGTACGAACGCGAGCTGGATGCACGCGCAGACTCCATTTCTGGCGGCGAAGCTCGCAGGCTGACACTGCTACGCCTACTTAATCAGCCTGGCGAGTTCAATTTCTTCGACGAACCCACAAGTGGCCTTGATGCCGGGTCGGCGGAGCGTACCTGGGATCTGCTATTCGAAACATTCCAAGGGAAAGGGCTGATCTGCGTAACGCATGATCAGAACGCTCTGCCAAGATTTGACCGGGTGATCACCATGAGCGAAGGTCGGATCGTCAGCCAAGCACAAGTGGGATGCTCCGCAGCTTGAAAACCTGAGCTCGCAGGCGATCCCACAGTGCCCTACTGAATCAATGAATTATCCGCAGCCCAGTGAGTACAGCCATTATTCGTCATCATCGAAGTTGTACATGCCCGGCGCGAGGTTCTCGAAGCGGGTGTACTTGCCGATGAACGCCAGGCGCACGAAGCCGATAGGGCCGTTACGCTGCTTACCGATGATGATTTCGGCCACGCCTTTGTGTTCGGTCTCGGGGTGGTACACCTCGTCCCGGTACACGAACATGATCACGTCGGCGTCCTGCTCGATTGCACCGGATTCACGCAAGTCGGAGTTCACCGGGCGTTTGTTCGGGCGTTGCTCCAGGGAGCGGTTGAGCTGCGACAAGGCAATGACCGGGCAGTTGAATTCCTTGGCCAGGGCCTTGAGCGAGCGGGATATCTCGGAGATTTCGTTGGTCCGGTTATCACCGGCCGAGCCCGGAATCTGCATCAGCTGCAGGTAGTCGACCATGATCAGCGCGATGTCGCCGTGCTCACGGGCCAGGCGTCGGGTTCGTGCACGCATTTCCGATGGGCTGATACCGGCGGTATCGTCGATGAACAGCTTGCGGTCGTTGAGCAGGTTGACCGCCGAGGTCAGCCGCGGCCAATCGTCGTCGTCCAGCTGGCCGGAACGCACCTTGGTCTGGTCGATACGGCCCAGGGACGAAAGCATACGCATGACCAGCGATTCGCCTGGCATCTCGAGGGAGAACACCAGTACCGCCTTGTCGGTGCGCAGTACGGCGTTCTCGACCAGGTTCATGGCAAACGTGGTCTTACCCATCGACGGACGACCGGCGACGATGATCAGGTCGGCGGGCTGCAGGCCGCTGGTCTTCTCGTCCAGGTCGGTGAAGCCCGTGGATACGCCGGTGATGTCGCTGTCGGAGTTGAACAACGTGTCGATCCGGTCGATGGCCATGGTCAACAGCTCGTTGACCCCCACCGGGCCGCCAGTCTTGGGGCGCGCCTCGGCGATCTGGAAGATCTGCCGCTCGGCATCGTCGAGGATTTCCTCGGCATTGCGGCCTTGGGGGTTGAAGGCGTTGTCGGCGATGTCCGTACTGATGCTGATCAGTTGCCGAAGCGTGGCACGTTCACGAATGATCGCCGCGTAGGCCTTGATGTTGGCCACCGACGGGGTGTTCTTGGCCAACTCCGCCAGATAGGCAAGCCCGCCCACCTGGCTCGACAAGCCTTCCTTGTCCAACTGCTCGTGCAGGGTCACCACGTCGAACGGCTGGTTGGCGTCCGCCAACTTGTGCACGGCGCGGAAGATCAGGCGGTGGTCATGCCGGTAGAAGTCACCGTCCGAGACCTGATCCAGCACCCGCTCCCAAGCGTTGTTGTCCAGCATCAAGCCACCGAGCACGGCCTGTTCGGCCTCGATGGAATGCGGGGGCACCTTCAGGGCTGCGGTCTGCAAGTCTAGCTGTTCGGGATTGGTGATCTCGTTCATGGCCACGAAAGAATTCTGGAGGATGAAAAAGACAAAGGGCACGGCCTGTGAAAGACAGGACCGTGCCCGATGTTAACCGGCTGAACCGCGAGGGGCCAGCCGATCAGCGCAGCTTAGGCAGCTACGACGACCACGCGTACGGTGGCTTCAACGTCGCTGTGCAGGTGCACGGCTACGTCGTATTCGCCAACCTGACGGATGGTGCCGTTCGGCAGACGAACTTCAGCCTTGGCCACTTCAACGCCGGAGGCGGTCAGGGCGTCAGCGATGTCGTGGGTGCCGATCGAACCGAACAGCTTGCCTTCATCGCCAGCGGTGGCGGTGATGGTGACTTCCAGCTCAGCCAGTTGGGCTGCGCGGGTTTCAGCCGACGATTTCTTCTCGGCAGCTGCTTTTTCCAGCTCGGCGCGGCGCTCTTCGAACGCAGCCAGGTTGGCGGCGTTGGCAACGGTGGCCTTGCCGAATGGCAGCAGGAAGTTACGGCCGTAACCAGCCTTAACCTTTACTTTGTCGCCCAGGTTGCCCAGGTTGGCGACTTTTTCCAGCAGGATCAGTTCCATTTGGTAAAACCTCTTAACTTTTAACCTTCACCGTTCGCGGAGTCATTCCCCTGAGGGGACTTGCGACCGCGAAAATCAATCAGGCTGTCGACAATGGCCAAAACCACGAGCAACGGATAAATCAGCTGCATGATCAGCGGCAGTGTCACGTACATGCCAACCAGCCAGAAACCAGCCAGTCGCCCCTGCGCCACCAGTCCATGCATCAAGGCGATGCCGGCCAGAACGAGCACCAGGCTGGACGCGGATGCCAGGACGATGAACTGCGGGCCGATGAACGGGCCCAACACCATCACTGCAACCAACGCCAACATGGCACCCCGCGGCAGCCTCAGGGCGCGAAACTCGCGACCGAAGCCTCCAGGGTTGTACAACACCGCTTGCCAATAACGCGCCAGCATCAACGCCAGCACGCTGAACAATTGCAACATCACCGCTGTGGAAGCGACCAGCACGGGGCCGATCAGCTCACCGGGAATAACCGGCTTGCCTTCGATTTGCGGCAGGGCTTTCACAAGCGCCTTGGCCAACACCTCGAAGGTTTCGCGCAGTACCGTGTCCAGGATGAGGCTGTAGACCAACCCCAACACAACACTGGACATCAACACCCGACTCCAGGAATGCCCGGCACGCAACAAGGCGGCCAGCCCCAGCGTTCCCAACAGCACCAGCAAGGTGCTTGGATCGCCGAAGACCCAAATGGCCACCGCAGGCAAAAGGCCCCAGGCGATGACCGTTGAAGCGTCCTTGAATCCGCGCCGCAGAAGCACCAGGCTTCCGGCAGCGGCACTCAACCAGAACAGCAGCGGTAATACCGCACTTGCGACCACCACCAGGGTGGCCTGCACACGACCGCGCATGATGAAATCAGCTAACGCTCGCATGCTTATCCCTTACTTCTTGTCGACGACCCGGTCTCAGCGGCCGTGGCTGTCGGTGTAGGGCAGCAGGGCCAGGAAGCGGGCGCGCTTGATAGCGGTAGCCAGCTGACGCTGATAACGAGCTTTGGTACCAGTGATACGGCTCGGAACGATCTTGCCGGTTTCGGATACGTAAGCTTTCAGGGTGTTGAGATCTTTGAAGTCGATCTCTTTCACGTCTTCAGCAGTGAAGCGGCAGAATTTACGACGACGGAAGAAACGTGCCATGTAATAGGCTCCTCAAAAGGTCCGTGGATTACTCGTCAGCGTTATCGCTGTTGTCGCTGTCATTGCTGTCATCGCCTTCGGCGGAGTCAGCATGCTCAGGACGTTCACGACGCTCACGGCGCTCGCTGCGGTTCTCTTCTGCCTTCAGCATCTCGGACTGACCGGTAACGGCTTCGTCGCGACGGATGACCAGGTTACGGATAACGGCATCGTTGTAGCGGAAGTTGTCTTCCAGCTCGGCCAGGGCCTTGCCGGTGCACTCAACATTCAGCATCACGTAGTGAGCCTTGTGAACATTGTTGATTGCGTAGGCCAGTTGACGACGGCCCCAGTCTTCCAGGCGGTGGATCTTGCCACCATCTTCTTCGATCAGCTTGGTGTAACGCTCAACCATGCCGCCGACTTGCTCGCTCTGGTCCGGGTGAACCAGGAAGATGATTTCGTAATGACGCATGAATGCTCCTTACGGGTTAGTAGTCTGCCAGCGAATCTGGTCAGACAAGGAGTGAATGACACTGGTGTGTCTTGCCAGGGAGTAGAGGCACATGCGCACCTGCCAGCTCGGCAAGGGGCGCAATTGTAGAGAAGGCTGGACGCACAAGCAAGGTGATTGGTGAATATTTGAACAGCCAGAAACATATTCACGAGCTACCGCCCTTTTCGCGGGTAAAACCGCGAAAAGGGCGGTACAGGCTGAGGGTCAGCGCTTGGCCTGGCGCTGACGAACGGCTTCGAACAGGCAGACGCCGGTCGCTACCGACACGTTCAGGCTGCTGACACTGCCGGCCATCGGCAACTTCACCAGGAAATCGCAGTGCTCGCGGGTCAGGCGGCGCATGCCCTTGCCTTCCGCGCCCATGATCATCACCAGCGGCCCGGTCAGGTCTTGCTGGTAGATCTCCTGCTCGGCTTCGCCTGCGGTACCGACCACCCACAGCCCGCGCTGCTGCAACTTCTCCAGCGTACGCGCCAGGTTGGTCACAGCCACCAGCGGAATCACCTCTGCCGCACCACACGCCACCTTGCGCACCACGCCGGTCAACGTGGCCGACTTGTCCTTGGGAATGACCACGGCTGTGGCACCGGCGGCATCCGCGGTGCGCAGGCAGGCACCGAGATTATGCGGGTCGGTGACGCCGTCGAGCACCAGGATCAGCGGTGGGGTTTCGGTGCGTTCGAGCAACTCGTCGAGCATCGCCTCACCCCAGACCTGGCTCGGGCTGACCTCGGCAACCACACCCTGGTGAACACCTTCGACCCAGGCGTCCAACTCACGGCGCTCGGCCTGGCCGACCGGTACGCGGTTCTCGGCGGCCAGCGCCAGCAAGCCCTGGACACGTGGCTCGCTGCGCCCCTCAGACAGCCAGATCTGCTTGACCCGCTTCGGATGGTGCTGCAGCAGCGCCTGCACGGCGTGCACGCCGTAGATTTTTTCCAGCTGACTCATGGCTTGCTCTTGCCTTTGCGTGGCCCGCCAGATTTGGACGGACCTTTACGGTGCTTGGTCGGCTTGCCGGACGACTTGCCGCCTTTGTCCGACTTGCTGCTGGCATGGCCGCTGCTGCGGGCTTCGCTCATCAGCGCCTTTTTCATTTCACGGCTCTTGCGCACTTCGGCGTTACGCTGGACCGCGTCTTTCGGGAAGTACGCCTCGGCGGCCTCGCTCTTGCGGCTGCGCGGCTTGGGCGTCGCCTTGGCTTCGACCTTCGGGGCCTCGGACTTGTCGGCGACTGGAGCGGCGTTACGACCTTTACGGCCCACTGGTGCGCTGAGCTGCTGCTCGGACACCTCGAAGTCGATCTTGCGCTCGTCCAGGTCGACGCGCATGACCTTGACCTCAATGGTGTCGCCCAGGCGGAAGGTGCGCCCACTGCGCTCGCCCGACAGACGATGGTGCACGGGGTCGAAGTGGTAGTAGTCGCCCGGCAGCGCACTGACATGCACCAGGCCTTCCACGTAGATATCGGTCAGTTCGACGAACAGGCCGAAACCGGTCACGGCAGTGATCACGCCGGGGAAGGTTTCACCCACGCGATCCTTCATGTACTCGCACTTGAGCCAGTTGACCACGTCACGGGTGGCCTCGTCGGCACGGCGCTCGGTCATCGAACACTGTTCGCCTAATTGCTCGAGGGTGTTCTCGTCGTACGGGTAGATACGCGCCTTCGGAATACTCATCGCGCCAGCCCGCTTGACGTGCGGGGTCTCGACCTTGGAGCGGATGATGCTGCGGATGGCGCGGTGCACCAGCAGGTCCGGGTAGCGACGGATCGGCGAGGTGAAGTGGGTATACGCCTCGTAGTTCAAACCGAAGTGGCCGTTGTTGTCGGTGCTGTACACCGCCTGGCTCAACGAGCGCAGCATCACGGTCTGGATCAGGTGGAAATCCGGACGATCGGCGATGCTGGCCAGCAAGGCCTGGTAGTCCTTGGGCGACGGGTCCTTGCCCTTGTGCAGGGTCAGCCCCAGCTCACCCAGGAAGGCTCGCAGTTTTTCCAGACGCTCCGGCGGCGGACCGTCGTGCACGCGGTACAGGGCCGGAACCCCGTGCTTCTGCAGGAACTCGGCGGTGGCCACGTTGGCCGCCAGCATGCACTCTTCGATCAGTTTGTGCGCGTCGTTGCGCACGGTGGGGCGGATTTCCGCGATCTTGCGCTGGTCGCCGAAGATGATGCGGGTTTCCTGGGTCTCGAAGTCGATGGCCCCACGAGTGTGACGGGCCGCTACCAGCACTTTGTAGAGGTTGTACAGGTTCTTCAGATCCGGCAGGACCTCCTTGTACTCCTCGCGAAGCGCCTTGCCTTCGCGGGTGCGGGCATGCTCGAGCATGCTGCTGACCTTGTTGTAGGTCAGACGCGCATGGGAGTGGATCACGCCTTCGTAGAACTGGTAATCGACCATCTGACCGGTCTTGTTGATGGTCATTTCGCAGACCATGGCCAGGCGATCGACGTGCGGGTTCAGCGAGCACAGGCCGTTGGACAGCTCCTCGGGGAGCATCGGCACCACACGCTCGGGGAAGTACACCGAGTTGCCGCGCTGCTGGGCCTCGACGTCCAGGGCCGAGCCCAGGCGAACATAGCTGGAGACGTCGGCGATCGCGACGTACAAGCGCCAGCCACCGGAGAACAGGCGCAGCTTGCCCAGCGGTTCGCAGTAGACGGCGTCGTCGAAGTCGCGAGCGTCTTCGCCGTCGATGGTGACGAACGGCAAGTGGCGCAGGTCGACGCGTTTTTCCTTGTCCTTTTCTTCGACTTCGGAGCGGAACTTGCGCGCTTCCTTGATCACTTCCTGGGGCCAGACATGCGGAATGTCATAGCTGCGCAGGGCGACATCGATTTCCATGCCCGGCGCCATATAGTTGCCGATCACTTCGATCACATCGCCCTGCGGCTGGAAGCGCGGGGTCGGCCAGTGGGTGATCTTGATCTCGACGAACTGGCCGATCTTGGCACCGCCGTTGCGACCGGCGGTAACCAGCACTTCCTGTTGGATCTTCGGGTTGTCGGGCGTCACGTAACCGATGCCGCCTTCTTCGAAGTAGCGACCGACCACGGTTTCATGGGCGCGGGAAATGACTTCCACCAGCACGCCTTCGCGGCGGCCACGGCGGTCGACACCGGAAACCCGGGCCAGGCCACGGTCGCCATCGAACACCAGGCGCATCTGCGATGGGCTGAGGAACAGGTCGTCGCTGCCATCGTCGGGAATAAGGAAACCGAAACCGTCGCGGTGGCCAGAGACACGGCCGCAGATCAGGTCCAGCTTATCCACCGGGGCATAGGTGCCGCGCCGGGTATAGATAAGTTGACCGTCACGCTCCATGGCACGCAAGCGGCGGCGCAGGGCTTCGATCTGGTCTTCATCGTAGAGGCCGAACTCGGCCGCCAGTTCTTCGCGTGCCGCCGGTTCACCACGGTCGGCAAGACGCTGCAGGATCAGCTCACGGCTGGGAATAGGGTTTTCGTATTTTTCCGCTTCGCGAGCGGCCTCGGGATCGAGGGATTGCCAATCGGCCATCAGAAGGGGTTCACCTTGGGGTATATAGATAGGAATTCTGGCATAGGCGTATTGAAACCGGAAATGTCAGCCTTGGACAGCCCCAGCGGCATGTCCGGAGCGAAGCAATAGGCCTGCGGAATCAACAAGTTGAATTTTTTGAATTTTTTTTCGATCAGGGGCTTTACAGCCCTCCGGAGCGTCCGTATAGTGCGCACCACAACGACGGACAACCCCGAAGTTGTAGTAGAGATGAACGGCGCTGTAAAGCATCATGTAATCTCGAATGTGTGCCCAGGTGGCGGAATTGGTAGACGCGCTGGTTTCAGGTATCAGTGGCTTAACGGCCGTGGAAGTTCGAGTCTTCTCCTGGGCACCAAAAATTTCAAGTAATAGATGACCAAGGATCTGTTACTACTGTGTGAAAGCGAACGATAGTCGCCTTCTACAGATGATGCAAAGCTTTGCCCAGGTGGCGGAATTGGTAGACGCGCTGGTTTCAGGTATCAGTGACTTAACGGTCGTGGAAGTTCGAGTCTTCTCCTGGGCACCATACAAAAACCCACTAGCTTGCTAGTGGGTTTTTTCTTGCCTGCGATTTTTATCCCCCTCCCCCGCAAGCTGTCCCGCGCCCCCAGACGTTGAACCATGGTCTGCCCATGAATTTCTCGTCACACGGCCACTTGAGAAACGATTTCGTTTACCATTGTTTCCAAATATGTAGCCGCAAGCGAGGAAGTACCCGCATGACGATCCGTCCGCAACCGCTGATGCGCACCCTGGCCGCCGCAGTCCTGAGCCTGGTGATTGGCGCTCCGGCCGCCATGGCAGACGACCCGGTGACACTGACCCTGTACAACGGTCAACACAAGGAAATCGGCGAGGCCATCGCCAAGGCCTACGAGGCCAAGACCGGTATCCATATCAACATCCGCAAGGGCAGCAGCAATCAGCTGGCCAGCCAGATCATCGAAGAAGGCGACCGTTCGCCAGCCGACATCATCTACACCGAAGAGTCCCCCCCCCTGAACAACCTGGGTGAATTGGGCCTGCTGGCGAAGATCGACGATGCCACGCAGAGCATGATGCCCAAGGAATACGTGGGCGCCAACGGCACCTGGATGGGTATCACTGCCCGCACGCGGATCGTGGTGTACAACCCCAAGAAGGTCGACGAGAAAGACCTGCCGACCACGGTCATGGACTTCGCCAACCCTGAGTGGGAAGGTCGGGTCGGTTACGTACCCACCAGCGGCGCCTTCCAGGAACAAGCCGTGGCCATCCTCAAGATGCATGGTCGCGACGCCACCGAAGAGTGGCTGACCGGCCTGAAGGCCTTCGGCAAGACCTACACCAACAACATGGTCGCCCTGAAGGCGGTGGAAAAAGGTGAAGTCGCCGCCGTGCTGGTGAACAACTACTACTGGTACGCACTCGAGCGCGAACGCGGCAAACTGGAGTCGAAGCTGTACTACCTGGCCGATGGCGATGCCGGCAACCTGGTGACCATCTCTGGCGCCGCCGTGGTCAAAGCCAGCAAACACCCTAAAGAAGCCCAGGCCCTGCTCAACTGGATGGCCAGTGAAGAAGGCCAGCGCGTGATCACCCAGACCACCGCTGAGTACCCACTGCATAAAGGCATGGTCTCCGATCGCGGCCTGAAGCCGTTCGAAGACCTGCGTCCGCCGAAGATCTCGCCAGCTGACCTGGGCAATGCCGAGGAAGCCATCGAGCTCGAGCGCGAGGTCGGCTTGCTCTGATGACCGCCGCCCTGTCCGAACCTGTGCCGGTACGTTTCGTGCCGCGCCGCAAACGCCCGTCGGTCTGGGTGGTGCTGCCTGTCCTGTTCCTGGTGGCAATGAGCGTGTTGCCGTTGCTGTACGTCGCCATCAAGACCTGGGACGCCGGCTGGCGCGAGGCGCTGCACCTGTTGTGGCGTCCCTTCGTCTGGGGGCTGATGCGCAACACCATGATGCTCATGGTGGGCGTGACCCTGACGTGCATGATCGTCGGTCTGGCCCTGGCCTGGCTGCTCGAACGCAGCAACTTGCCTGGTCGGCGCCTGTGGGGCGTGGTGTTGTGCCTGCCCTTCGCTGTGCCTTCGTTCGTCAGCAGCTTCACCTGGGTGTCGCTGAGTTCGGACTTTGAGGGCCTGGGCGGGGCGATCATGGTCATGGCCTTGTCCAAGTATCCGCTGGTATTCCTGCCGGTGGCAGCAACCCTGCGCAACCTCGACACCTCGCTGGAAGAGTCTGCGCGCACCTTGGGCTGCAGCCGTTGGGGCGTGTTCATCAAAGTCACCTTGCCGCTGCTTTGGCCCTCGATGCTGGGCGGCGCGCTGCTGATTGCGCTGCACATGCTGGTGGAATTCGGCGCGTTGTCGATCCTTGGGCTGCAGACCTTCACCACCGCGATCTACCAACAGTTCGAGCTCGAATTCAGCAATGCCAACGCGGCCATGCTATCGGCCGTGCTGCTGGTGCTGTGCCTGATCATGCTCTGGTTGGAGCTGCGGGTACGCGGCAAGGCACGCCATGTAAGGATTGGCCAGGGCGTTGCCCGTCGGGCGCAGCCGGTTCGCCTACGTGCCTGGATGCCCGTGGCGCAGCTGTTCTGCCTGGGCCTGGCGATCCTGGGCAGCGGCATACCCTTGGCCATGCTTGGCTATTGGTTGAGCGTGGGTTCATCGGCGGCCTTCCCTGTAGCGGCGATCAGCAAGGCGTTGCTGACTTCGCTGTCGGTGTCGCTGGGTGGCGCCGGCTTCTGCGTGTTGCTGGCCCTGCCGATCAGCTTCCTGGTGGTGCGCTTCAAAGGCCGCCTGGCGATCTGGGCCGAGCGTCTGCCTTACTTGCTGCATGCCCTGCCCGGGCTGGTCATCGCACTGACGCTGGTGTTCTTCGCCCTGCACTATGTGCCGGCGCTATACCAGACCACAGCGCTGTTGCTACTGGCGTATGCACTATTGTTCCTGCCGCTGGCCCAATCACCGGTACGCACCGCATTGAACAAAGCCTCGCCAACGCTGGAAGAAGCGGCACGGACCTTGGGCGCCAGCAGCTTCGCGGCGTTCTGCCGGGTGACCTTGCCGATCATCTTCCCGGCGATGGCAGCGGCCTTTGCCCTGGTGTTCCTGGATGCGATGAAGGAGCTGACCGCCACCCTGCTGCTCAGCCCGACCGGGATGACAACCCTGGCCACCGAGGTGTGGGCTCATACCGCCAACGTCGAGTTCGCGGCGGCGGCGCCTTATGCGGCGTTGCTGATCGTGGTGTCGGGGTTGCCGGTGTACCTGCTGACCACGCGGATGTACCTGAACAAGGCATGAACCTGCACCTCCTGCTCCAACTGGAGCAGGGGGCTTCACGGCCACCGACTCAACGCGTGAACAGCGCACGCCCCTCATCTACCTGCCCGACTGACGCAGGCGTGCGCAGCTGCAGCACCGCCAGCAATAACAACACTGCCGCCAGCCCCCACAGGATTGGCGTGGCTCCCTGGCTCAGGGCATACAGCTGCAAGCCGATGACCGCCAGGCGCAGCGCCGCATCCAGCCGACCGTTGCTCACCGTGGGCTGGCGCCAACGGGCAATGCCCCAGACCACGTAAGCCAAAGCACCCAGGTTGATGAAGAACAGCGACGTCGCATCGAGCCTGGCGAATGGCGTGCCCAGGCCCAGCCAGGCATCCAGGCCGGCAAACACTTGCAAGGCCCAGCCAGCGACGAATGGAATGGCGAATGGCAGGGTGGCGATCACGTCGTATACCGCACCGACGCGGACGATAGTGGCGTAGCGGGACTGATTCATGCGGCTCAAACCTCCATGTTCAAACGTTCAAGAAGTTGCCTGACTTCGTAGAATTGCCCTGACTGCAGGGCAATGGCCTGTCGCCGTGCCAACAGCGTGACGATATCGCGTGCGCGCTCCTGCGGGCTGGCAACGTAGCCAGGCTGTGCGGCGCGCTCGCGCAAGGCGACCAGTTCGGGAAAGCGTTCATCGGCCTGCAGGATGGTATGGGCCACCGTGGTGTCGACATTGCAAAGACCGAGCACGGCGAAGAACACCTCCGGGTTCTCCAGGTGATAGACCTTGGCCAGCGCATTCAACGCCGCCTTGGACACGCTGTAGGACAGCATCCCAGCGCGCTGACGAATGCCCGAGACGGAAGCCGAGAACACGACCTGACGTGGCAGCGCATCACGCTTGAGCAGCAGATCGAGCACCCATTTGACCGCCACCACGTTCAGCTCCATGACCTCGCGAAAGGCCTCGGCCGAGGTGTTGCAGGCCAGGTCCGGGGCAGAACCGAAAGTCCCGGCATTGAGGTAGGCGGTGTCGAAGCAGGTCTCGCCGAGAAACACCTGGAGCGCAGCCTCCGAGCCCGAAGGCGCGCACAGGTCCAGGCCGCGAAAATGGAAGCCCGCGTGACGCAGCAGATCTTCGGGCGCACGCCGCGAGACACCCCATACCTCGTCGCCCCGCGCCAGGTGCAAGGCGGCCAGCGCATGGCCGATGCCCGAACTGACGCCACTGATGAAAACGTGGTTCATGAGGTCCTCACTCGAACTTGCCGATGTGATAGCCACCATCGACGCTCAATACGCTACCGGTGATGTAGGAGGCGGTTGCGCTCAGCAGGAACAACACCGCATCGGCGACCTCGCCGGCCTCACCGAAGCGCTTCATGGCCGTCGCATTGATCTTGCGCTGCGTGTTCGCGGGGCTGGCCGCCAGTCGCTCCGGCGAATTCATGCCGCCGAGGATCGGGCCTGGCGCGACGGCATTGACTCGAACGGCGTGACGGCCATCGCGATCGGTGGCGCTTTCCATCGCCACCACCTGGGTCAGGGCATTGAGTGCGGCCTTGCTGGCAACGTAGGCAGCCTGGTTGGGCATGGCCATCACGCCGGCGCAGGACGAGACATTGACGATCGCACCACCTGCCCGTTGGCCGATCAGACGCAGCTCTTGCTGCAGGCAGTAAAGCGGACCATGCAGATTGATACGCATGACCCGATCCCAGTCCTGCGGCTGCAAGTCGGCTACTGGCGCGTAGGGGGCAGTCACCCCCGCCGCGTTCACCGCATGATCAAGGCCACCGAAGCGCGTTTCGATTTCACAGAAGGCGTCTCGCACGGCGCCCGCCTCGGCCACATCGCAGGCAATGAACGATGCCCGTTCACCCAGCAGTGCCATGGCCGCACGCCCCTTTTCCAGGCTGCGGCCCAGCACCACCACCCGTGCGCCCTGCGCGACCAGGCGTTGAGCCACCTCCAGACCGATCCCATTCGTGCCGCCGGTGACAGCAACGGTCTTTTCCTCGAATTGCATTGGACTCTCCTTAGTCATATCGAATCGAATCGGGCCGCTTGTACTTGTCGTTCACGCAGCAATACACCCGGTCCAGCCTCGGGTTGCTCTTGTCACGGAAACAATTGCCGTCGAAGCGGCAGGCATTGACGCTGCCCGGCTTGCCGGCCAGGGACTTGTTGACCAGGTCGTTGTCGGCAAACAGCGCCCGGCTCATGCCCACCAGGTCGGTTACGCCCAGATCGAGCAACGCCTCGGCCTGGGCGAGCGAACCGGTGAAACCGGCGAAACCGACCGGCAGCGAGGTCAACTCGCGTATGTGCCGCACACCCTGCACGAGCAGGGCATGCACCCTGGGGTCGGCACGCAACATGTAGTGGAAGGTTTCACGAACGGCTGCCGAACACATCAGCGCGCTCACGCCAGCCTGTTGCAAGGCTGGCACCACGTGCTCGAGCAGCGCGGGCTGCTGGCCTTTCTCACCAAGACAATCATCGATGCCAAGGCGGACGGAGATATCGACTTCACCCTGCGTCGCCTCGGCAATGGCCTCGATCACCTCCAACAGCAGACGCGCTCGCCGCAGGGGCGAACCGCCATAACGGTCGGTTCGGCGGTTGGTGTGAGGTGAGAGAAAACTGCTCAACAGATATCCATTGGACGCCTGCAACTGGACCGCACGCGAGCCCGCCTGCCGAGCCAGCCGAGCGGCATGGGCGAACTGGCTGCAGACCGCTCGGATATCGGCGTGGGTCATCACCCGGACACCAGGCTGGCGCTTGCCGGGCGCGCTCCGGCTGGGCGCCAGCAACACCCCACCGCCAAGGGCTCGATTGCCCTGCGCACCGTAATGCTGCAATTGCACGACCACCGGACAAGCGTGCTGCCGGCCATAATCAATCAACGGCGCCAGACACTCGGCATGCTGCTCGTCATACAGGCACAGGCCGCCTGAATGCAGGCGCGTGGAGGCATCCACCGCCGAGTTGGCCAGCACGACCATGGCGCAACCGCCGTCGATGATGCCTCGGTAGAACCCAAACATCTCCTCGGTAAGGCAGCCGTCACGCCCGAGATCGATGCCCATCGGCGCAAAGTACACCCGGTTCTTCAACTGAAGGTGCCGCCCCAGGTCGATGGGTTGGCGTGTCAGCGGATAACCCGAAGTCATGCTCACACGCTCTGCCGGACACACGGACTGGCCAAAGGATCGTTACTCGCATCGGCCACCGCGGCATACTCCAGCAGAGGCTCATGGAAGCAGTGGCACTTGATGACCTCCTTGAGGGTCGACAGCGTGGCGCGGTCGAGCTTGGCGAACATCGCCAGTTGCACGCCCTCCTGCCGCGAGGGGTGAACCGCGGCGATCGCAAAGCTGAGAAACCCGCTATCTCTGACGTAGATCGACAACTGCCGCACGCTCGACGCTGCGTGGGGCAGTTGCGCCGTGAAGCGCACGCCCCGCAGAGACACATGCTCCAGTCGGCCTTCCACGCTGCTGCCATCGCTCATGCCCAGCAACACCTGCGGTAGCACCCGGTTGGAGGGCGCGAACCAATGGTGCTCAGGGAAGTTGACCGTGCGCATGCGCTTGAACAGCGGCATCTTCATGGCGCTGCCACGCAGCCGGAGGGTCGTGACCAGGCTGCCGTTCTGGTAGAACATCGCCGTCTTGTCCACCGTGCGCGGCTGATGCCGTTTCTGACCAGCACTGTGTTGCACCACCACTTCGACCGCATAGGTCGACTCGGTGTAATTGTTGAACGAGACCGCGAGGTCCTCGATTGAGATGGACACATCGCCACGACGGTAGCCGGAGTGGCTGTAGAAGTAGTGGTACATGGCCTGACGCGCGACCTCGATGAGCATCAGCCCAGGCACATGCTCGTGAGGCTTGTTGTAGAAGAAGTAATTGTTGGTGTCATTCAGCACGGTGTAGGACGACAGGTTGGCCCGCTCCCAACCGGGCAGAACATGCAGCCTGTCCGCCAGCAGGGCCACCTGCGCCTGGTCCACTGCGGGCAGCCCGAAGTGGCGCTGCAGGTATAGCTCTACCTGGCGTGGCAACCAGGGTGCAGCGAGATGGTAGACGCCGTCGCGCAGCGCGTAGAAACCTTGCACGTTCATCTCGAAACCGCCGAGCACGGCAAAGTCAGTCTCGCTGATCGAGGCAGGCAAGCTGGCGAGTACCCAACCCTGCCGGGCATCCTCGCGGTATGCATGGTGCAGGGCTGTCAGACCCGCCGGGTCCAGCTCGCCTTGCAACCGCTCGACCTCCCGACAGGTGAGTCGGGCGGGCAACAAGTCCTGGAATTCTGAAAGCAGTACATCCTCCGCCGTGCCCTTGTGCAGGACCTGCGGAGTCAACGGTAATTGACGATCCATGTTGATCACCTAACGGGTTTGGACGGGAAAAGCCGCCACGGCATTGCGCAGCATGCGCCTGACGATCGGCCCATGGGCGGGGCCCACCGGCAACATGTACAGGCGCCCGAACGCATTGAAGCACTGCACCGACGTGGTCACGCTCAGATGCTGCGTGCCTGGTCTGGTGTGCTGCAGATCCATGCACACCATCACGGCGAGGTGCGTATCTCGCGAAGTCAGCACCAACTGGCTGTCGCTCAGCGCCTCCACCGTGAAGAAGTCCAAGCGCTCGCCCACCACAGGCGCCCGTTCCGGGGGGCGTGCAGAAAAACCCCGGATGTCGGCGACATTGAACCGGCGCGAGATGAAATCGCGAAGGCGAAACGCCGCGGCCAGCCATGCCGGAATGTCCGATGTCATCGCGTGGTAAACGCCCAGCGCAGTGACCGGCGCGGCGAGCTGTGCGGCGTCGCAGTGCAAAAAGTCCAGGCGCTCGACAGGCGCTACCAACTGCACGCACTCAGGCGCCAAGGCCAGGGTTCGAGACATAGGACAGGCTCCGTGTCATTGCTGGAGCAAGGCGATGGCCGCCAGCTCAGCCTTGAGCAGCAGCTTTTCATAGGCCTCGTCAGGCGACTCCTGGTTGCTGGTGATCAGGCCGGCTATTTCGCGCGCTGCCTGGTCCAGCGCGTCGTCGGCGATGAACACCGACTCGTACAGCGGAATCGGCGGCAGGTAGCGACCTTTGACATACGCGACCGTCTGCTGCAGCGGGCGCAGCAATTCATCCAGGGTGAACCGGTTGAAACCACCTGCACGGTAGCCGGAAGCCGGTGCACCGACGCTGGTGACGATCATGAATTCCTTGTCCTGCAGCTTGTCGCCACCCCGCGCGTAGGCAAAGCCTGGGGTGAAGACGTCATCGATCCAGCGCTTCATCAATGCCGGGCACGAATACCAGTACAGCGGGAACAGCAACACGATGCGCTGGTGCTGGCACAGCAGCTTCTGTTCGGCGGCAATGTCGAAGCCATCGCTGCCAAGGGCGGCGCTGATCGGATGCAGGGTGACCTTGCTGTCGCGCAGCGCCTCGACGATCGCTGCGTTGGCGCGCGAGGTGCTCAGGTCCGGATGACCGATGACGACCAGAACGTTTTCCATGTTCGAAATCCTTTTAGGGTTGATGCCAACAGGCAGGGGGCCAGTCAGGCAGCGCGGTGCATTGAACGACAGGCCGGGGCCTTTGTAACCTCACCAATTGTGTAGGGCTGCGCGGCTACGTCGAGCCAGCAGGCGAACAGCCAATGCGCGCCGACACGTACCGGGGCCGCCGCTCGCTGGTAGCGATAACCGGCCCGTCGCAACAGCCGTTCGATGCCCAGGGGTGACACGGTGATCAATCGTTGCGCCCCATGGCCGGCAGCGCAGCGCAAGACCGCATCGAGCAGCTGCACCGCAATCGTGGACGAGAACTGACCGCGCCCGCGCAGGCCTGGCCCGGCTAAATCCATCGCCGCGAACCTGGAAAGCTCCCAGACCTGGGCACTGTGCGGCAGCGCCTGGCCAGCCATCAGTTGTGGAAACACCTCGTCGAGCAGATAGGGGCGATGGGTCGGCAACAGGCGCGCCGTGCCGACGATGTCGTCCCGCCCGTTGCAGGCCAGCAGGTAGAGCGTGTTGTCGTGGTCGAACTGATCGCGTTCGCACTGCGGCTCACAGGCCAGGTCCCAACCCAGTTCGTCGACGAAGACGCGATAGCGGTAACGCTCCATTTGCGCAAGTCGGGCGCTCCCGAGTTGCTGCCGTGTGCCAATGACGATGTCCATGTCGCGTCCTGTTGCCTGGGGAGAAAGGACGCGTATTCGACTTCAAGCGCTGACGGCGGAAAACTCCACTATTTGGCAGGTCCAGGCCTGCCCTCAGGCCAACAACCCCAGCAAGGCCGCCCGGGCCACGGCAGCGGTACGGTTGACTGCGCCGAGCTTCACCGCCGCATTGCGGGTGTGGAATTTCACGGTCTCGATCGACAAGGCCAGGATGTCGGCAACTTCGTTGAGCGTCTTGCCATCGGCCGCCCAGCGCAGCACTTCGCGCTCACGGCTGGACAATGGCGAGGCGGGGTTGGGCTGCCAGGTGGGCGACAGCAAGCGTGAGAAGCCCTGGTGGGCGACATTGGCCAGCCAGCGCATCTTCGCCTCGTTACACCTCAGCTCACAGTCTCCCAGCGCTTCGGCGGAGCGGGCCAAGGTCAGCATGCCGCCGGCGTTGCGGCCCTCCAGGCAGGATTGAGCCCAGCCATGGCGCAAACCGGCATTGCGGGCATCATCCCAGAGCTGCGGGGCATCCTGGAAAACCCGATCCCCCCAGACCACCGGCTGAACCGATTGCTGGCAGTGCAGGACGGTAGGGTCCAATGCCAGATAACCCGATCGTCGATAATGGTCGCACCACGTCCGGCTGTAGGTGCTGAGCAGCGTCACGCGGGGCTTGGTCACCGGCAGCGGAGCGCGCAGACCGTAAGCACAGTACTCGAACCCCAGGGTCCGCGCCGCTGCCTGAATCCTGTCCAGCAGCCCTTGCGCGTCCTGCGCGTCGTAGGCCGCCGATAACACATCGCCCATCCATTGCATCATCGCTCTCCCTCCCTGAATCCAGAGCATGTCCATGCCCTGCTGCTCACGTGGCGCGCGAGTCTAGACCATCTGGTCGACATCGGCATTGAGCAATATCAATTCGATATCTTCTAACGGATGGCGCGTCCCTGCATTTATCCTCCCAAGCCCCGAATGCCGCTGATCGAACGGCCCGTTATCAGGCCCTGAACTGGCCCAAACTCGCCCGCAACTGCGCCGCCAGCTCGTCCAACACCTTGCTGCTGGCAGTGGTCTGCATCACCACCTCAGCGGAGCGTTCGGCTTGGGCATGAATGTTCTCCACCCGGCCCCGCACTGCCTGCGCGCCATGGGCCTGCTGCTCAGCCGCACGCGTCGCCAGGCCAATCGCAGCGTGCACCTGCTCCACCGCAGCTTGCACCGACTGTTGGCGACGCTCGCTGTCACGCAGCACGAGCAGCCCTTCGCTGGCCTTCACACCTGCCTGGCCAATGGTTGCCACCGCCTCCTTGGCACCTTTCTGCAAGGCAGCGATATGCGCCTGGATATCGCCGGTGGAGCTTTGTGTCTTGCTCGCCAATGCCCTCACCTCATCGGCCACCACGGCGAAGCCACGCCCAGTTTCACCGGCCCGCGCGGCCTCGATGGCAGCATTGAGCGCAAGCAGATTGGTCTGCTCGGCAATGCCATGAATGACCGTCAACACCACTTCGATCTGCTCGCTCTGCTTGGCCAACCGCTCGATCACCTGGGAGCCGGTATCGACCTGGCCGGCAAGGTTTTCGATCAGCCCCGCCAGTTGCGAGGAGGTGCGACTGTTCTCATCCGTGGCCTGGCGAATGTCCACCACCTGTTGCAGCGCTGCCTGCATTGCGTGGCTTTCCGCCTGGGCTTCGTCTGCCATGCTGGAAAGGTCGCGCAGGCTGGCCGCAACCTCGTCACGCTGCAAGGCTGCGGCGGCATCGGCACCCGCGTTGCGTTGGGCCATGGCGCCGATCTCCACACCGGTACGCTGCGCGACCTCCCCGGCCTCGCGAACGATGGGCTGCAATTTGTCGACGAAGCGGTTCACCGCCGAGGCCATGTCGCCGATCTCATCACGGCTGTCGAGAGGGACGCGCTTGGTCAGGTCGCCTTCACCGGCCGCCAGGTCATTGAGCGCTGCGATCAGCAGGCGCAGCTTGCTGAGTACCCGGCGACCCAACACCAGCGCCACCACCAGCAGAACCCCCAGACCAACGAGCACCAGGCCCAGGCCAATGCGCCAACGCAACTCGGCCGCCGCCTCGCGCACGGTATGCGCCGTGTTGGCCTGCATGGCCGTGGCGCTGTTCTGGGCGGTTTCCAGCCGCTCGCGCAGGGTCTTTCCGCTGTCGGCGGCCGCAGCACCGAGGCTGTCGCCCACCAGTTGCTCGCCACTGGCAATCAGGGCCGCGAAGCGCTGGTCGAGGGCCTTCAGCTCCTGGTCGACCCCAGCGGTGGAGACGCCCATCAGCACTTTGCCGATTTCCGCGCCGTTGGGGTTGATCGATGCCTGGACGAAATACACCGACGGGTCGCGACGGGCAGCATCGAGCACCTTGTCCAAGGCTCGCTCACCCTGCCCTTTCTCCATCAGGGCCTGGTTGATGGGGTTTTGTCGATTGAGGTAACGCGTCAGGTGCTGGCCCTGGGCGTCGTCGTAGATCACGAACAATACGTTGGGATTGCGCTGGGCCCGTCGGGCGAAGTCCGAAAGCATCGGCACATCGTTGTCCCAGATGGCGCGCGGTGCCACCGAGGCCAGCAGTTCGGCCATGTCGTTGGCGGAGTCCTTGAGGTTCTTTTCCAGAGTGGCGCGCAGTTGTTGCTGCTCGCTTTGCAACCGCTCGGACAATCCAGCGCTCAGACGCTGACGGGTGCTGCTCGAAAGGCTTTCAAGGCCGGAACGAACGTCCTGGCCGGCTTGCTCCAGTTCGGCACCCAATTTCCTGCTGTCAGCCCCCAGCCGTTCCCCAAGATCGGCTTCCAAGGCTGTAACGGTGCTCCGGGTCAGCGCAACGGCAACCAGCACCTGCACCAAAAGAGCGATACCAAGGGCAACAAACACAGGCCGCAAGAGGCGGCTTCGTAACAGTGAGAGGATGGCAGACACGGTGTAACCCTCGTGTTTTCTGGCGCCATTATTCTGATGGCATCTACAGAAGCTTCTTACAGCAAGGGTTGTGCCGGGGGCAGCAGGGATATACGCCAAGGTCCAGCAAGGGATTGTCCAGGCCGGCACTTTCGCGGGCTTCTGGAACCATGGAGATTCAGTGAGAGCGGGTTCGCCCGCGCCTGGGCCTGCGCAGCCCCCCTAAACGAAAACGCCGCGGTCCCTCTCAGGACCGCGGCGTTCGATCAGCCAGGAAGGCAGATCAGGCGAACGGGTGACGCAGCACGATGGTCTCGTTGCGGTCCGGGCCAGTGGAGATGATATCGATCGGCGCGCCAATCAGCTCCTCGATGCGCTTGATGTAGTTGCGCGCCGCTTGTGGCAGCTCTTCCAGGGTCTTCACGCCCAAGGTCGATTCGCTCCAGCCTGGCATCTCTTCGTACACCGGCTCCAGGCCGATGTAGCTGTCGGCATCGGACGGTGCGTCGATGACGGCGCCATTCTCGTTCTTGTAGCCAACGCAGATGTTGATGGTTTCCAGGCCATCCAGTACGTCCAGCTTGGTCAGGCAGATGCCCGAAATGCTGTTGACGTCGATGGCGCGACGCAGGATGACGGCATCGAACCAGCCGCAACGACGGGCACGGCCGGTGGTGGAACCGAACTCATGGCCACGCTTGGCCAGAGTGGCGCCGGTTTCGTCGAACAGCTCGGTCGGGAACGGACCGGAACCGACACGGGTGGTGTAGGCCTTGGTGATACCCAGGATGTAGTCCAGGTACATCGGGCCAACGCCGGAACCGGTGGAGATACCGCCAGCGGTGGTGTTGGAGCTGGTGACGTACGGGTAAGTGCCGTGGTCGATGTCCAGCAGCGAACCTTGGGCACCTTCGAACATGATGTCCTTGCCGGCGCGACGCAGGTTGTGCAGTTCGGCGGTCACGTCGAGCATCATCGGCTTGAGCTGCTCGGCGTAGGCCATGCACTCGTCCAGGGTCTGCTGGAAGTCGATGGCCGGCTCTTTGTAGTAGTTCACCAGCTGGAAGTTGTGGTAGTCCAGCAGCTCACCGAGCTTGGCGGCGAAACGCTCACGGTGGAACAGGTCACCGACGCGCAGGCCGCGACGGGCGACTTTGTCTTCGTACGCTGGGCCGATACCACGACCGGTAGTGCCGATCTTGGCTTCGCCACGGGCTTTTTCGCGAGCCTGGTCCAGGGCCACGTGGTACGACAGGATCAGCGGGGCAGCCGGGCTGATACGCAGGCGCTCGCGCACTGGCACGCCCTTCTCTTCCAGCTTGGTGATCTCACGCATCAGGGCATCCGGAGCAACGACGACGCCGTTGCCGATCAGGCACTGAACGCCTTCACGCAGGATACCGGAAGGGATCAGGTGCAAAACGGTTTTCTCACCGTTGATCACCAGGGTGTGGCCCGCGTTGTGACCGCCCTGGTAGCGCACTACGGCGGCAGCATGTTCGGTCAGCAGATCGACGATCTTGCCTTTGCCCTCATCACCCCACTGGGTGCCCAGGACGACGACATTCTTACCCATAACACTTGTCCTCATTCACGCAAACTTGGTTGCCGGCCATCGCCGACGAAGAATCTCACTGGGTCAGCGGCAGTACCTGCCAGCGCCCGTCTTGCTGAATCAATTGCCGATCACAATCCGCCTCGAGAGCAGCACTCAACGGCTGGCCAGGCAGGGCCTGGACCACACGCTGGCCCTCGTTGCGCAACTGGCAGACCTGCTGCCAGAGGGCCGCGTCGCCACTGTCGGGCATCCAGATGCCGCCAGTTGGCAATACGACCTCCGCTCGCCCCAGTGTGACCAGGGTCTTCAAATCCGTGGAGAAACCGGTGGCAGGGCGTGCCCGGCCAAAATCGGCGCCGATGTCGTCGTAACGGCCGCCCTGGGCGATCGATTGACCCTCGCCAGGCACGAACACCGCGAACACCACGCCAGTGTGATAGTGGTAACCGCGCAACTCGCCAAGGTCGAAGTACAGCGGCAAGTCCGGGTAGCGCGACGCCAGGCGATCGGCGATCGCCAGCAGATCATCCAGCGCCGCCAGCACGCTGGCCGGGGCACGGCCCAGGCGCACGCGGGCTTCGGCCAGTACTTCGCGACCACCGCACAGCTCGACCAGGGCACGCAGCATGTTGCCCAGGTCTTTCGGCAAGTCGGCGGTGAGCGCCTGCACTTCATCGACCGCCTTGCGCTGCAGCGCATCGAACAGCTGCTGCTCGACCGCACCGGACAGGCCGGCGGCTCGGGCCAGACCTCGGTAAATACCGACGTGGCCAAGGTCCATGTGTACATCCGGCACATCGGCCAGTTGCAGCGTGGCGAGCATCAGGCTGATGACCTCGACATCACTGGTGGGGCTGGCATCACCGTACAGCTCGGCGCCCAGCTGGATCGGGCTGCGCGAAGTGGACAGGGCACGCGGCTGGGCATGCAGCACGCTGCCGGCGTAGCACAGGCGGCTCGGGCCCTCACGGCGCAGGGTGTGGGCGTCGATGCGCGCTACCTGCGGGGTGAAGTCGGCGCGGAAGCCCATCAGGCGGCCAGACTGCGGGTCGACCACTTTGAAGGTGCGCTGATCCAGGTCCTGGCCGGCGCCGGTCAACAGCGACTCCAGGTACTCGATATGTGGGGTGACGACCAGTTCGTAGCCCCAACTCTGGAACAGGTCCAACACCTGGCGACGCGCGATCTCGATGCGCGCAGCCTCAGGTGGCAGTACTTCCTCGATGCCATCTGGCAGCAGCCAGCGGTCTACCGTTGCCATTACGCCATTTCCCCTCTGGTCCGGGCGGCCTGCCTGTGGCTAGCCGTCAGTGAAGCAGGTATTGGCGCACAGCAGCGGGCAGCACCGATCCCAGCGCAACCACCGTAGCCAATACCCTCGAATTGCCTTGCGTCCTGACCAAACCGTCAACTGGCCTTCGACCAATCAACCTTGCAGACGCAAAAAAGCCGGGAAATTTCCCGGCTGCCGCATCATACACCCCTTTTCATTCAGGATGCACCCCGACTGGTGTTTTAGCTGCCAGGCGGGGTGGTTTCTGGTCCGATAAGGGGTCAGATCATCATGGCTTGCTCTTGTCCAGGAAGCGGAAGAACTCGTTCTTCGGATCCAGGACCAGCACGTCGCTCTTGCTGGAGAAGCTCTCGCGGTACGCCTGCAGGCTACGGTAGAACGCATAGAAATCGGCGTCCTGGGTGTAGGCCTTGGCGTAGATGGCTGCCGCCTGGGCATCGCCATCACCTCGGGTCTCTTCAGCTTCGCGATAGGCTTCAGCCAGCAGTACACGGCGCTGACGGTCGGCATCGGCGCGAATACCTTCGGCCAATTCGTTACCTTTGGCGCGGTGTTCACGGGCTTCACGCTCACGCTCGGTGCTCATGCGGTCGAACACGCTGCGGTTGACTTCCTTCGGCAGGTCGATGGCCTTGACGCGGACGTCGATGACTTCGATACCCAGCTCCTTGCTGGCCATGCGGTTCAGCGAGGCGGTGATGTCAGCCATCAACGCATCGCGCTCACCGGAGACCACTTCGTGCAGAGTGCGCTTACCGAACTGGTCACGCAGGCCGCTCTCCAGACGACGCGACAGACGCTCGTCGGCGATCTGCTTCATGCCGGAAGTGGCCGTGTAGAAGCGCTCGGCATCCTTGACGCGCCACTTGGCGTAGGCGTCGACCATCACCGCCTTCTTCTCCAGGGTCAGGAACCGCTGGGTCGGAGCGTCGAGGGTCATCAGGCGGGCGTCGAACTTGCGCACCTGGTTCACATACGGAATCTTCACGTGCAGACCGGGCTGGACATCCGCCTGGACCACCTTACCGAAGCGCAGCAGTACCGCACGTTCGGTCTGAGACACGATGTAGAAGCTGTTCCAGGCCACGATGGCCAGCACCACAGCGGCGATCAGGGCGATCAGCGATTTATTGCTCATCAGCGGCTCTCCCTAGTGCGCGGCGGCTGTTGCTGTTGCATGTCCTGCACCGCACGCGACGCGGCATCGTTGACCGAGGCAGGCACGCTGCCGACCGGTGCGGCAGCATTGCGGCTGCCCTCGACCATCTTGTCCAACGGCAGGTAGAGCAGGTTGTTCTGCCCATCCTTGGTTGCCACCATGACCTTGCTCGAGTTGCTGTACACCTCTTGCATGGTTTCCAGGTACAGACGTTGACGGGTGACGTCAGGTGCCTTGCGGTACTCGGCGACCAGCTTGGTGAAGCGGTCGGCTTCACCCTTGGCGCGGGCGATCACTTCGTCGCGATAGCCGTTGGCATCCTCGATGATGCGCTGAGCCTGACCACGGGCTTCCGGCACCACGCCGTTGGCGTAGGACTCAGCCTGGTTGCGGGCACGTTGCTCGTCCTCGCGGGCACGGATCACGTCGTCGAAGGCTTCCTGCACTTCACGCGGGGCTGCCGCGCTCTGTACGTTGACCTGGGTAACGGTGATACCGGTACGGTAGGTGTCGAGGAAGCGCTGCAGGCGTTCGCGGATATCCACGGCCATCTGCTCACGACCTTCGGTCAGCACCTGGTCCATGGAGGTGGAGCCCACCACATGGCGCAGGGCACTTTCGGTCGCGTGCTGCAGGCTCACCTCAGGCTGGTCGACGTTGAGCACGAAGTCCTGCAGGTTGCTGATCTTGTACTGGACGGTCAGCGGCACCTCGACGATGTTCTCGTCTTCGGTCAGCATCTGGCCCTGCTTGGTATAGGCACGCTCACGCGTGACGTTTTCCATGAACTTGCGATCGATGGGCGGGAAGTAGATGTTCAGGCCGGGACCGACCGTTTCATAGTACTTGCCGAAGCGCAGCACGACGGCCTGCTCCTGCTCGTCGACCACGTACACGGCGCTGTACAGCCAGATGGCCGCCAGTACTGCCAGGCCTATGCCCAGCAGGCCCAGGCCTCCACCTTTGCCGACGTTGCGGTCACCACCGCGTTTCTTGCCACTGCCGAACATGCCGTTCAGGCTGTCCTGCAGCTTGCGGAAGGCCTCGTCCAGATCCGGCGGACCTTTCTTGTCGCCACCACCGCCGCCACCGCGACGGCCGCCCCAGGGATCCTGATTGTTCGAGTTGCCACCCGGCTCGTTCCAAGCCATAGCGCTCTCCATCTGATAAAGCAAAGACGCGCCCACGGCGCGCCGTCCAATGCTACAGAATGCCTGCCACTGCTGCCCGACGACCTCACCGGGCATTTATTGCAAAGTGTGTTGCTCGACAAACACTTGCGGCTCCATGCCTTCGCGGCTGACCAGGCGATTCAACTCGACCTTGGACAGCCGGATACTCAGCAGGCTGCGCCCTTCTTCGTCATGCTCTTCACTTTGCACGGCACCCAGGGCGAAGAATTGCGCACGCAAGCGGGCAAAACGTTGCTCCAGGCAAAGGGTACCGACAAACAGATCATCCCCCAGCAACTCGGCAATCGCCTGGCCAACCAGCTCCAGACCACGCCCATCACGAGCCGACACCCAGACCCGCTGCGGCTTGCCATCGGCATCGCGCTGGATCTGCGGCTCGACATCTTCGAGCAGGTCGAGTTTGTTATAGACCTCGAGGATCGGCAAGCCTTCGGCACCGATCTCGCCCAGAACCGCCAGCACCTGCTCGATCTGCTCCATGCGCTCTGGCTCATGGGCATCGATTACATGCAACAGCAGGTCGGAGTTGCTCGACTCTTCGAGCGTAGCCCGAAATGCCTCGACCAGCTTGTGCGGCAAATGACGAATGAAGCCCACGGTATCGGCCAGCACGATCGGCCCAAGGTCGTCCAGTTCGAGACGGCGCAAGGTCGGGTCGAGGGTGGCGAACAGTTGGTCGGCAGCATAGACCTCGGAAGCGGTCAGGGCGTTGAACAAGGTGGATTTGCCGGCGTTGGTGTAACCCACCAGCGACACCGACGGGATTTCCGCGCGCTTGCGGCCACGGCGGGCCTGCTCGCGCTGGCTGCGCACCTTCTCCAGCCGCGCCTTGATCTGACGCAGGCGAACCCGCAACAGGCGGCGGTCGGTTTCCAGCTGGGTTTCACCCGGACCGCGAAGGCCGATACCCCCTTTCTGTCGTTCGAGGTGGGTCCAGCCGCGCACCAGTCGCGTGCTCATGTGCTCGAGCTGGGCCAGTTCGACCTGCAGCTTCCCTTCATGGGTACGCGCCCGTTGGGCGAAGATATCGAGGATCAGCCCGGTACGGTCAAGCACGCGACACTCGAAGACTCGCTCGAGGTTGCGCTCCTGACTGGGCGTGAGGGTGTGATTGAAAATCACCAGGTCTACCTGCTCGGCTTTGACCAGGTCGCGCAATTCCTCGACCTTGCCGCTGCCAATCAGGTATTTGGCTGTGGGCTGGTGCCTTGCCACTGTAACCAGCGAAACGATATCCGCTCCGGCCGACAGCGCCAGCTCCTGAAACTCCTGCGGGTCTTCGCGCGCCTCAGGGTTCTGACCTTCCAAGTGAACGAGCAGTGCCCGCTCACCACCACCGTGGCGCTCAAAGAACAATGCAGGCTCCTATCAGGCGTTGCCTGGCTCGCTGTCGCCGTGTTCGGAATCGGACGGGCTTGGCAGGCGAACCGGACGGGCTGGAACCACGGTCGAAATGGCGTGCTTGTAGACCATCTGGCTGACGGTGTTCTTCAGCAGTACCACGAACTGGTCGAAAGATTCGATCGAGCCCTGCAGCTTGATACCGTTTACCAGGTAGATGGAAACCGGGACCTTTTCTTTTCTCAAGGTGTTCAAGTAAGGGTCTTGTAGCGAATGCCCTTTTGACATATGCCGCACTCCTGTAAGGATCAATAGTAGAAAATCAGAAAAATCAATAAATTCTGCCGCCCCATCGCAAGAATAGACGGCAATGAGCAGGGACTCAGCTCAATATGGAGACGGTCCCCAGGTATTTCAAGGTGCGGGGCAGATTGTCGCAGGCCAGGCTGTCGAGCCAATGGACATCGTTCCAGCCTCGCAACCAGGTGAACTGCCGCTTGGCCAGCTGCCTGGTGGCAATGATACCGCGTTCGCGCATCTCATTCTCAGTCAGCTGGCCATCGAGGTAATCCCAGACCTGCCGATACCCCACTGCCCGTATAGACGGCAGTCCGGCGTGCAAGTCACTTCTGGCTCGCAGCGATCGGACCTCGTCGACGAAGCCCTGTTCCAGCATCTGCGAAAATCGTAGCGCAATTCGCCGATGCAAAATGTGACGATCTGTAGGAGCTATCGCCAAACTCGCGACAGTATAGGGCAAATGCCCGCCCGCGCCTGCGTCTGCGGCGCGACTTTCCGCGTATTGACGCTGGCGATGTGCCGTCATTGTCTCGCCACTGACTCGGTAAACCTCCAGGGCGCGAATCAGCCGCTGAGGGTCATTGGGGTGAATACGCGCTGCCGATTCCGGGTCGACCTCGGCCAATTGGCGGTGCAATTGGCCGAGGCCCTGTTCGTTGGCCAAGGCTTCGAGTTCTGCGCGTACCGCGGTGTCCGAGGCGGGCATATCAGCCAACCCTTCGACCAAGGCCTTGTAGTAGAGCATGGTGCCACCGACCAGCAGTGGGATCTTGCCGCGCGCGGTAATCTCGGCCATGGCCTCCAGGGCATCACGACAGAAATGCGCCGCCGAATAGCTTTCAGCCGGATCGAGAATATCGATAAGCCGGTGCGGATGGGCGGCCAACACCTCTTTGGAAGGCTTGGCGGTACCAATGTCCATGCCGCGATAGACCAGCGCCGAATCGACGCTGATCAGTTCGCACGGCAGCACCTTGGTCAGCTCGATGGCGAGGTCGGTCTTGCCGGCCGCTGTCGGGCCCATGAGAAAAATCGCTGGAGGCTTGCCGCTCATGTCATCGACCGCGCAGGAAAAGTTTGTCCAGGTCGTCCAGGCCCATCTGGGTCCAGGTGGGTCGGCCATGGTTGCACTGCCCGCTGCGCTCGGTGTTTTCCATGTCGCGCAGCAGGGCGTTCATCTCTGGGATGGCCAGGCGCCGGTTGGCGCGCACCGCGCCGTGGCAGGCCATGGTGCCCAGCAGTTCGTTCAGGTGCGCCTGGATACGGTCGCTGGTGCCATACTCCATCAGGTCAGCGAGCACGTCCTGCACCAGACGGTTGGCCTCGGCCTGCTTGAGCAGTGCCGGAATCTGCCTGATCGCCAGGGTCTCGGGGCCCAGGCGCTGCAATTCGAAACCCAGTCGCTGGAACCATTGGGCGTGCTCTTCGGCGCAGTCGGCTTCTCGCTGGCTCAAGGCCAGCGTCTCAGGCACGAGCAACGGCTGGCCACTGAGCCCCTCGCTGGCCATGGCCACCTTGAGGCGTTCATACATGATCCGCTCATGGGCGGCGTGCATGTCCACCAACACTAGGCCGATCGCGTTCTCGGCGAGGATGTAAATGCCCTTCAACTGCGCCAGGGCGTAACCGAGGGGCGGAATGTCACCCTTGCCCTCAGGCAGCGATACTGGCGCGCCGGTGGTGCCGCCCAACGGCGCGTAGAACTCGCGATAGACCGCTTGCGCCTCGGCAGCCGGTACCGGCTGGGACGGGCGCGGCGTATACGAGTACTGGTAACCGGCACCGTTACCGCCACTGCCAGTACTGGAATAGGAACGCGGCTCGGCCTGGGGCTGCTCGAGCACTGGCGAGGCCAGGCGCATTTCGCCCTGCGGGCCGAACTCTCCCGCCTGCAGACCACTGGGACGGACGATTTCCGCCGCAGGGGCCGGTGCCGCCAGCTGGTCTTCCGGACGCACATCGGCCAAGGCCCGGTGCAAGGTGCCGTACAGGAAGTCGTGCACCATGCGCCCTTCGCGGAACCGCACTTCGTGCTTGGTCGGGTGCACGTTGACGTCGACGCCGTTGGGCTCCAGCTCCAGGAACAGCACGAAGGTCGGGTGCCGGCCATTGAACAGCACGTCGCGGTAGGCTTGGCGCACCGCGTGGGCGACCAGCTTGTCGCGCACCGCGCGGCCATTGACGAAGAAGTACTGCAAGTCGGCCTGGCTGCGCGAGAACGTGGGCAGTCCGACCCAACCCCACAGACGCAAACCGTTGCGCTCGACGTCGATCGGCAGTGCCTGCTCCAGGAACCCCGGCCCACAAATGGCGCCGACCCGTCGCGCCCGCGCAACCTCGTCGTGGGCCTCGTGCAGGCTGAGGATGCTCTTGCCGTTGTGGCGCAGGTGGAAACCCACGTCGAATCGCGCCAGCGCAAGGCGTCGGATGACTTCCTGCAGATGATCGAATTCGGTTTTCTCGGCCTTGAGGAACTTACGTCGGGCCGGGGTATTGAAGAACAGGTCGCGCACCTCTACCGAAGTGCCGACCGGGTGCGCGGCAGGCTGTACGCGCGGGGTCATGTCCCGCCCCTCGGTTTCGACCTGCCAGGCTTCGGTGGCATCGGCAGTGCGCGAGGTGAGGGTCAGCCGCGCCACCGAACTGATCGACGCCAGTGCCTCGCCACGGAAACCGAGGCTCAATACACCTTCAAGGTCTTCCAGTTCGCGGATCTTGCTGGTGGCGTGTCGAGCCAGGGCCAGCGGCAGGTCGTCGGCGGAGATACCGCCACCGTCGTCGCGGACCCGCAGCAACTTGACCCCGCCCTGCTCCACTTCGACATCGATGCGACGTGCGCCCGAGTCAAGGCTGTTTTCCAGCAGTTCCTTGGCCACCGAAGCAGGGCGCTCGACCACCTCGCCCGCAGCGATCTGGTTGGCCAGCCGCGGGCTGAGCAGCTGGATGCGCGAGCCCCCACTCATTGCTGAGAGGCCAGGGTGGTGGCGGGGATATCGAGGTGCTGGCCGACCTTCAGCTCATCGCTCTTGAGGCTGTTGCTGCTGCGCAGGCTGGCCACGCTGACCTGGTAGCGCACGGCGATCATCGCCAATGTTTCGCCGGGACGCACGGTATGTTCACGCGGGCCCTGGGCGATCTTGCCACTGTCGCGCAGCCAGGCGATGTAGGTGCCAGGTGGCGGGTTCTGCTGGAAGTACTGGCGTACGCCGGTATGGATCGAGCGCGCCAGGGCTTGCTGGTGGCTGGCGGTGGCCAGTTTGGCAGCTTCGTTGTTGTTGGAGATGAACCCGGTTTCCACGAGGATCGACGGGATATCAGGTGACTTCAACACCATGAACCCGGCCTGCTCGACCCGCTGTTTGTGCAGGGAAGTGACCCGTCCCATGTTGCCCAGCACCTTCTGGCCGACATTGAGACTCGAGCTGAGCGTGGCGGTCATCGACAGGTCGAGCAGCACTCCGGCCAGCATGCGGTCCTTGTCGTCCAGACTGACGTTGCCCGCACCACCGATCAGGTCGGAGCGGTTTTCCGTGTCCGCCAGCCAGCGGGCAGTCTCGGAAGTGGCACCTCGATCGGACAACGCGAACACCGAGGCACCGAAGGCGGCACGGGACGGCGCGGCATCGGCGTGGATAGAAATGAACAGGTCTGCGCCTTTCTTACGGGCAATCTCGGTGCGTTTACGCAGCGGAATGAAGTAGTCGCCGGTGCGGGTCAGCTCGGCGCGGTAGCCCTTCTCGGTATTGATCTGGCGCTGCAGCTCCTTGGCGATCTGCAGCACGATGTCTTTCTCGTGCTGACCACGCGAACCCGAAGCCCCCGGGTCTTCGCCACCGTGGCCGGCGTCGATGGCAACCACGATATCGCGCTTGCCACTGGGCACCGGCGGCAACTTGATGGCCGGCTGGGCTGGGGTTACTGGGACCGCAGGGGTGGTCGCAGGCGCCTGTGCTGGCGGCGCGGCTGGCGTGCTGGCAGCAACGGCATCGGCTTCCTGGTCGTACAGGTCGACCACCAGGCGGTTGCCATACTGGGCATTGGGCGCCAGGGTGAAGCTCTTTGGCGTGACCGACTTCTTCAGGTCGACCACCACGCGCAGGTCGGTGGGGGTCCGCTGGGCGGAACGCACGCTGCTGATCGGCGTATTGGACGTGGAGACGTTCAGCGGCGCGGCCAAGGTCGCACCGTTGATGTCGATGACCAGGCGATCCGGAGCGCTCAAGGTGAAGACGCTGTGCTGCACGGGGCCAGACAGGTCGAAGACCAGCCGCGTGTTGTCCGGCGCGCGCCACAGGCGCATGCTCTTGACTTGTGTGACGGCCAGAGCGTCAACGGTCACCGCTGTCAGCAGCAGCCCTACCACGGCGACCAGTGCGCGTATGCGCATACCTACCCCACTTACTGTTTATAGTCTTTGGCCAGTGCCAGGCACCATGCCTCGCCGCGAGCCCCCTGCGGCGACAGGTTCAGCGAGCGTCCGCCCGCTTGGGGGCTTATGGTAATGGTCAGGTCAGGCTTTGGCAAAACGCCCGCACCCTTTTGTGGCCACTCGAACAGACACAACGGGTCACCTTCGAAATAGTCACGAATCCCCATGAACTCGAGCTCTTCAGGATCGACCAGGCGGTAAAGGTCGAAATGGAAGGCGCGCACATCACCGATTTCGTAGGGCTCGACCACGGTGAACGTGGGGCTTTTCACTGCCCCCGTATGGCCCAGGCCGCGAATCAGGCCCCGCGACAGCGTGGTCTTGCCCGCGCCCAGGTCGCCTTCGAGAAAGATCACGCCGTGACCGCCGGTCACTCCAGCCAGCTTCGCACCAAAGGCGACCATGGCCTCTTCATCGGCCAGAAAAAGGGTTATGCCTGACACGCAGAATGCTCCTCCAACAACTCACGAATGACCGGCGCCAGATCACTGGCCGCCAAGCCTCTACCTTCGACGCCCAGACGCTCACCCGCGCAAGCATGCAGCCATACGCCGAGGCAGGCTGCACGCCAGGCATCCTGCCCCTGGGCCAGCAATGCCCCCAGCACGCCGGTCAGCACATCGCCGAGGCCTGCTCCGGCCATCGCCGGATGACCACGCTCACACAATGCCAACCGCCCTGATGGGTCGGCCACCAGTGAGCCCGCCCCCTTGAGCACGCACACACTGGCATAGCGGCGAGCCAGCTTACGCGCCGCCCCAGGTCGATCCGCCTGCACCGCCTCGGTGGAAATACCCAGCAGACGCGCAGCCTCACCAGGGTGTGGGGTGAGGATGCTCCCGCTGGGCAAGGCCAAAGGCGTGCGTGCCAGCAGATTCAGGGCATCGGCATCCCACACCTGAGGTTGATCGGCATTGGCTACCGCAGACAGCAGGCTGCGTCCCCAGGCAGCCTGCCCGAGGCCTGGGCCGACAACCAGCACCGACGCCCGCTCCAGCACGCTCACCAGTTGGTTCGCCGAACTCACCCCAAGGCACATCACCTCGGGCAGCCGAGCCAGGCCCGCTGCAACGTGCTCGGGACGGGTGGCCACACTGACCAGCCCGGCACCACAGCGCAATGCCGCCTCGGCACTGAGCAACACGGCGCCCCCGGTGCCGAGGTCGCCGCCCACCACCAGCACGTGGCCAAAATCGCCTTTGTGAGCCTGTGCAGAACGTGCAGGCAGGCCCGCGACGGTCTCGCGGTCGAGTCGCAGCGGGGCATTGCCGGGTTGTTTGGTCTGGGGCATGGGGTCAAAGGCTCCAATGTCTGGCAGAATTATACGCACCTGAGCCTGTATTGCCTTACCCATCCATGCCTGTCTCCACACCTGACCTCGCCGCACTGGCCCAATCGATCAAGGATTTCGGCCGCGAACTCGGTTTTGCCCACGTTGGCATCGCCGGCGTCGACCTTGGCGAGCACGAACAGCACCTGCAGCGCTGGCTGGATGCAGGCTACCAGGGCGAGATGGACTACCTGGCGACCCACGGCAGCAAGCGCTCGCACCCCGACCAGCTGATTCCTGGCACCCTTCGGGTGGTGTCGCTGCGCATGGACTACCTGCCCGGCGATACCCAGATGGCCCAGCGCCTGGCCCAGCCGGAAAAAGCCTACGTCTCGCGCTACGCCCTGGGCCGCGACTACCACAAGCTGGTGCGCAAGCGCGTGCAGCATCTGGCCGACCGCATCCAGGAGGTGATCGGCCCCTTCGGCTATCGCGCCTTCGTCGACAGTGCCCCGGTGCTGGAAAAGGCCATTGCCGAACAGGCCGGGCTTGGCTGGATTGGCAAGAACACCCTGCTGCTCAACCGCAAAGCCGGAAGCTACTTCTTCCTCGCCGAACTGTTCGTCGACCTGCCGTTACCGGTGGACGAAGCCCACACCAGCGAGCACTGCGGACGCTGCCAGGCATGCCTGGACATCTGTCCGACCCAGGCGTTCGTGGGGCCCTACGTGCTGGATGCCAGGCGCTGTATCTCCTACCTGACCATCGAGCTCAAGGGTGCCATTCCGGTGGAACTGCGCGCGATGATCGGCAACCGGGTATTCGGTTGCGACGACTGCCAGATCGTCTGCCCGTGGAACCGATTCGCCAGCCACACCCGCGAGGACGACTTCATGCCTCGACACGGGCTGGAGAACAGCGAACTGGCCGAGATGTTCCTGTGGGACGAGAGGACCTTCCTGCGCAAGACCGAAGGAGGGCCATTGCGCCGCGCCGGGTACGAGCGCTGGCTGCGCAACCTGGCGGTGGGGTTGGGCAATGCGCCGACGACGATTCCGGTGCTGGAAGCGTTGAAGGCGCGCCGGGACGACCCTTCGGCGCTGGTGCGCGAGCACGTGGAATGGGCGCTGGGGCGGCATGGAGCGCTGTAGAGGAGGTCGAAGCTGGCGGGGTCGTCTCGCAGCGTTCAGTGCGCGGGAGATCGAGCGCCGCCCGCGCGGGCGTATCGCGAGCAACGCTCGCGCCTACCGCGATCTCAGGCCCATTCGAACCACTGGCATTACTGCCCGTCGCAGCCCGCTCTTACTGCTGGTCGTTATAGTGAAACTTGGGCATTTCCCAATGGAACCTGATTGCCAACAAGCGCAACAGGAACCCACCGAACAAGGTCAGTAGCATGGCCTGCTCCGCTGGCACCTGGAAATGCACGCACCCCAGGTAGAACCAAGCCGCCGCGAACGACACACTGGCATACAGCTCCCGACGGAACACCAGCGGAATATCGTTGCAGAAGATATCCCGCAAGATCCCGCCAAACACCCCGGTGATCACTCCGCTGATCGAGGCCACCAGCATCCCCTGCCCCATCTCCAGCGCCGTCATGCAGCCAATCAGGGTAAAGGCCACCAGCCCCAGCGCATCGAGCACCAGGAACAACGAGCGCAGGCGACGCATCATCGGCGCGATGAAAATCGTCAGCAGCGCAGCGCAGCTGGTCAGCACCAGGTACTCCGGGTGCTTCACCCAGGTCAACGGATAATGGCCGAGCAAGACATCACGCACCGAGCCGCCCCCAAGGGCCGTGACGCAGGCGATCAGCACCACGCCAAACCAGTCCATGCCACGTCGACCGGCGGACAAGGCGCCGGTCATGGCTTCTGCGGTGATGGCAATGAGATAGAGCATCAACAACATGGTGCAGATCCCTGCGAAAAAGGCGCGCAGTCTAACCAGTTGCCAAGGGCACCAAAAGAGGGCGTGCAGACAATATCTGCACCCTCACGGCTCAAACCTTGATGAAGTGCTCGCGATAGTGGCGCAATTCGGCGATCGATTCGCGGATATCGTCCAGCGCCAGATGGGTTCCGCCCTTCTTGAAGCTGTCGCGCACGTTAGGCGCCCAGCGTGCGGCCAACTCCTTGAGGGTCGAGACGTCAAGGTTGCGGTAGTGGAAGTAGTTTTCCAGCTCGCGCATGTGCCGGTAAAGGAAACGGCGGTCCTGACAGATGCTGTTGCCGCAGATCGGCGACTTGCCTTTGGGCACCCACTGTTCGAGGAAAGCGATGGTATGCGCCTCGGCCTCGGCCATGCTGATACTGCTCTCGCGCACGCGCTGGGTCAGCCCCGAGGCACCGTGGGTGCGAGTGTTCCATTCGTCCATGCGCGCCAGCACTTCGTCACTGTGGTGGATGGCGATCACCGGGCCTTCGGCCAAGGTGTTCAGGTCGCTGTCGGTAACGATGGTGGCCATCTCGATGATGACGTCGTTGTCCGGATCCAGGCCGGTCATTTCCAGATCGATCCAGATCAGGTTCTGTGGGTTCTGCATGAAAGGGGCTCCTCGTATAGGCCGTCATAGTAGCCTAGCGGGGCTGACCGATGCATTCGAAGCGCAAAGGTAACGAGAATGGTCCGTCGCCCGGCATGCTAAACTGCGTGCCGTTTTCTTTTGTGCACCGCCAACACGGAACCTTCATGGCCAAACGCCAGCTCAACCGCCGCCAGAACTGGCGCATCGAAAAAATCCAGAACGAGCGCGCCGCTCGCGCCGCCAAACGCGAGCAGCATGTCCTGCAGGAGCTGGAGGGCGGCGACCTGGGGCCGGAGCAATTGGGCCTGGTGATCGCCCACTTCGGCGTACAAGTCGAGGTCGAGGCCCAGGACGGCGAGATTGCCGGCCAGGTGTTTCGCTGCCACCTGCGGGCCAACCTGCCAGCGCTGGTGACCGGCGACCGCGTAGTCTGGCGTGCAGGCAACCAAGGCATCGGCGTGATCGTCGCGCAGATGCCCCGCAGTACCGAGCTGTGCCGACCGAACAACCATGGCCAGCTCAAACCGGTGGCGGCCAACGTCGACTTGATCGTGATCGTCTTCGCCCCGGCGCCCGAACCGCACCCCAACCTGATCGACCGCTACCTGGTGGCCGCCGAGCACGCCGGTATTCGCCCGCTGCTGCTGCTGAACAAGGCCGACCTCATCAACGAAGAGAACGGCCCGGCGCTGCATGCCCTGCTCGAGGTCTACCGCGACCTGGGCTACCCGCTGCTTGAGGTTTCGGCGCATCACGGCGATGGCATGCAACGCCTGCAGCAGATGCTGAACGAGCACATCAGCGTGTTCGTCGGTCAATCCGGGGTTGGCAAGTCTTCGCTGGTCAACAGCCTGCTGCCCGAGGCCAGCACCCGCGTCGGCGATCTGTCGGAGTGGTCGGGCCAAGGCACCCACACCACCACTACCGCACGGCTGTACCACTTCCCCAACGGCGGCGACCTGATCGACTCACCGGGGATCCGTGAGTTCGGCCTGGGTCACGTCAGCCGCAACGATGTCGAGGATGGATTCATCGAGTTTCGCGACCTGTTCGGGACGTGCCGCTTCCGCGACTGCAAGCATGATCGCGAGCCGGGTTGCGCACTGCTCAAGGCGCTGGAGGATGGGCGCATCAAGCAGCAGCGGATGAACAGCTACCGCTCGATCATCGCCAGTTTGCCCGAAGACAGTTACTGAGCCTCGGCAATGGGCCGCAAAGCGGCCCTGACCGGCTACTGGTCCTTGGCCTCGTCCATCTTCAACACACCGTCTTCGAAGATGTTCAGCTTCTGCCGTAGCTCACGCGGCTGCATCGGTGCCTCGGTCGGCGCCGGCGCCGCCGATGCTCCGGGTGCTCCAGGCGCTGCGGGCGCGGGCGTCTCGGCAGGCGGCGTCTCCGGTGTACCTTGCTCACCCTCGATGGTGCGCTGGGCCTTTTTCGTCAGCACGATGATGTCGATACGCCGGTTGACCGGGTTGAACGGGTTCTTGCGATCGAACAGCGACGATGAGGCATAGCCTACTACCCGCGCCACCTGCTCATCCGGGTAGCCGCCTGCGACAAGTGCACGGCGCGCCGCATTGGCTCGGTTGGCCGAAAGCTCCCAGTTGCCGAACTCGCCGGTACCGGCATAAGGCTTGGCATCGGTGTGACCGCTGATGCTGATCTTGTTAGGCACCGCCTTGATGGTGTCAGCCATGGCCAGCAGGATATCTTCGAAGTACGGCTGCAGGCGTGCGCTGCCCAGGTCGAACATCGGGCGGTTCTCGGCGTCCATGATCTGGATACGCAAGCCGTCCTGGGTGATCTCGAAGAGAATCTGGTCCTTGAACTTCTGCAGCTGCGGGTTCTCCTCGACTTTGTTCTGCAACTCCTGCAGCAGCAGTTCGAGGCGCTCGCGCTCCACCTGCTCGGCCATGGTTTGCACCTGGTCTTCGTTCAGCTGAATGCTGGTATCAGGTGTAGGCTCGGATTTTTGCTCCGGGTTGATGGTCTTTTCCGGAGCCAACTGCGGCGAACCACCCAAGTCGATGATGAAGGGTGTGCCGCTTTCGGTGAATCCGATCGGGTCCTTGAAATAACCGGCGATGGCGAGTTTCTGCTCGGGCGTGGCGGTAGACAGCAACCACAACACCAGGAAGAACGCCATCATCGCCGTGGCGAAGTCGGCGAAGGCGATCTTCCAGGCGCCGCCATGGTGACCGCCGCCGTAGCGCTTGACGCGCTTGATGATTATCGGCTGGTTGTTTTCCATGACTCAGCGACCGCGAACCGCTTGTTCCAATTCGGCAAAGCTCGGACGATGCTTCGGATACAGCACCTTGCGACCGAACTCGACGGCCAGCGAAGGCGGCATACCAGAGGCCGAGGCCACCAGCGAGGCCTTGATCGCCTCGTAGAGGTTGAGTTCTTCCTTGGCATCGTGCTCCAGGCACTTGGCCAGTGGACCGAAGAAACCATAGGCCGCCAGAATACCGAAGAAGGTACCGACCAGCGCCGCACCCACGTGCAGACCGATCGATTTCTGGTCGCCATCACCCAGCGAAGCCATGGTCACCACGATACCCAGTACCGCCGCGACGATACCGAAACCGGGCATGCCGTCGGCGATGCCGTTGACCGCATGGGATGGGTGCTCGAGCTCTTCCTTCATGCTCAGCAGCTCCATGTCGAACAGCCCTTCCAGCTCGTGGGGCGCCATGTTGCCGGTGGACATGATGCGCAAGTAGTCGCAGATGAACGCGGTCATGCGCTCATCGCCAAGCACTGCGGGGTATTTTGCGAAGATCGGGCTGGCCGCTGCATCCTCGATATCGCTCTCGATGGCCATCATGCCTTCGCGACGGCTCTTGTTGAGGATTTCGTACACCAGGCCCAGCACCTCCAAGTAGAAGGTATGGGTAAAACGCGAGCCAAACATCTTCAGCGACTTCTTGATTACATGCATGGTCATGTAACCAGGGTTGGCCTGCATGAAGGCGCCGAAGGCCGCCCCACCGATGATCAGCACTTCGAACGGCTGGATCAGTGCCGCGATCTTGCCGTGGGAAAGCACGTACCCGCCGAGCACGCTCGCGAATACGACGATGATGCCGATAATTTTAGCCATAGGTTCAAAGCACTTGCAGTCGTGGTCAGGATGAGGGACGGGAGCCTTAAAACTCTTCTTCTACTTATCGGCAGAACTGCGCCAGACTATAGCCACTCAATGCGAAAAGCCAGTTCGGACTGATGTCAAAATGCCAATTGAAACTAAGGTACCTACTCAGGCTCCGCGTACATTAGACGCGTGGATCAAACTGCTGGACAGTGTCCGATTGCCGGTGCCGAAGCAGAGCCATGACACAGTTTTGTCGGCGATCAACGACAGCCGCCGCTCCCTGCGCGACATTGCCGAACTGATGCAGGACAGCCCGGCCCTGGTGCTGTCAGTGATGCGCGAGGCCAATCACCCGGCCAACGCCAGCCTGGCGGAACCGGCCGAAAGCCTGGAAATCGCCCTCAATCGCCTGGGCCTGGGGCGCACCCGGGAACTGCTGATGCGCCTGCCCGCGCTGCCCGATGACGATATCCCGCCCGTGCTGCGCCAATTCCTGCTGATCAGCCAGCACGCCTCGCAGCAGGCCAACGGCCTGTTCGCCAGCCGCCTGGCGCGGCTGTGGCAAGAGATCCACTGGGGCAGCCTGCTGTTCCTGTCGCCCTTGTGGCCCATGGCCTTGGCCTACCCGAAGCTGCTCGATGCCTGGGAGCTGCGTGTTATCCACAAAGGCGAAGAGGCCGCAGAGGTCGAGTCCGAACTGTTTGGCGTGCGCATCCTGGCGCTGTGCCAAGCCGTGGCCGAGCACTGGCGCCTGTCGCAATGGGTGACACAAGGCTATCGCCTGCTGCTGGAAGAACGTGAGCAACTGAGCCAGATCCTGAGCATCGCCCGCGATCAGGACCTGCTGAGCCAGCAGCATCGCCTGGACGAAGCGCCCGCCCTGAGCCGCTGGTTCAATCAACCGGCCAACACCGTGCTGCTGGCCAACAACCTCGCGCTGGCGGCCCAGGTCGGCTGGGACAATCCGCACCTACTGCGCTGGCAGTTACTGACCGCGCTCTACCTGCAGACTTCGCTGGAAGACGTGCAGCAACAGGTTCACCAACAGGCGGCCGCCAGCGCCCGCCGCCACGCCAGGCATGCCCTGTTCCACCCTGCCGAAGCCCTTATCTGGCCATGGCATCAGCGCCGCCCGCACCCTGACATGCTGGCACCACCGCCCCCTACCCGCGAGGACCTGGGCGCCTGGCGCAAGCTGTGCGAGCAGATGCTCGCGCAACCCAGCCCATTCACCAACGCCGTGCACTTGTCCAACCAGGCGCGCCAAGCCTTGCAGGCATGCGGCATGCAGCGCATCCTGCTGTTGACCCTGGACAAGGCCAGCGACCTGCTGCGCGTCCAGCAAGCCGCCGGGCTGCCCAAGGAGGCGGCGGCGATCGCCTTGCCGGTTGCTCAGAACAGGCTGTTGCAGAAGCTGGTCAGCAAGGCCGGCCAGCTGCGCCTGACACCCGAAAACCATGCCCAGTTCTCAGCACTGCTGCCTCCCCCCCTACGCGCGTTCTTTCGCAGCGAGCATGTGTTGCTGCGTTCGCTGGCGGTCAACGACCAGGTGCTGATGCTGGCCGTGGCCGACCAGGGCGGCAAGCCACTGGCCGATGTCAGCGTGCAAGCTTTCGGCAAGACCGCGCAATGCATCGAGCGTGCTCTGGCGGTGTTTGCCACCCGCAACGCCTGAGCCTTGCGCTACAATCGCCCCTCTTTCCACACTGGAGAACGTGGATGACTGACTTTTCCGGATTGCCCCTGGTGATCGAACCCGAGGACCTGTTGCCACGCCTGAATTCGCCGCAACTGATCCTGGTCGACCTGAGCAGCGCCAACCGCTATGTCAGCGGGCATATCCCCGGGGCACGCTTCGTCGAGGGCAAGCGCACCCAGCTCGGCCAGCCGCCAGCGCCAGGCCTGCTGCCAGCCCTGACTGACCTGGAGAAGCTGTTCGGCGAACTCGGCCATCGCGACGATGCCGTCTATGTGGTCTACGACGATGAAGGGGGCGGCTGGGCCGGCCGCTTCATCTGGCTGCTGGATGTGATTGGTCACAAGGCCTACCACTACCTCAATGGCGGTATCCAGTCGTGGCCGGCCGACAAGCTGTCCACCGACGTGCCTGCCGCGGCCAGCACATCGGTAAGACTGCACCTGCACCAGGAGCCCACCGCCACCCGCGAATACCTGCAAAGCCGCCTGGGTGCCGACGACCTGGTGATCTGGGATGCCCGCGGCCCACAAGAGTTTTCTGGCGAGAAGGTGCTGGCGGCCAAGGGCGGACACATTCCAGGGGCCATCAACTTCGAGTGGACCGCAGGCATGGACCTCAACGACCACCTGCGCATCCGCAAGGACATCGCCGAAGTCCTCCAGAGCCTGGGCATCACGCCGGACAAGGAAGTGATCACCCACTGCCAGACCCACCGCCGCTCCGGTTTCACCTACCTGGTGGCCAAAGCCCTTGGCTACCCGCGCATCAAGGCTTACGCCGGTTCGTGGAGCGAATGGGGCAACCACCCGGACACGCCTGTAGAAGTCTAAGGAACCTGCATGAAATCCCGTTTGTTCATCATCAGCCAGTACCTGCTGCCGCATCATCTGCTGTCGCGGCTGGCGGGCTGCATCGCCGAGTGCCGCGCGCGCTGGTTCAAGAATGCCTTTACCGCCTGGTTCGCCAAGCGCTACCAGGTGAACATGAACGAAGCACTGGTCGAAGACCTCACCGCCTACGAGCACTTCAACGCCTTCTTCACCCGCGCCCTCAAGCCAGGCGCGCGCCCGCTGGACGAAACCCCCGGCGCGATCCTTTGCCCGGCCGACGGTGCGGTGAGCCAACTGGGCCCGATCGAGCACGGCCGGATCTTCCAGGCCAAGGGCCACAGCTTCAGCGCGCTGGAGCTGCTGGGCGGCGACCCTGCCCTGGCGGCGCCCTTCATGGGCGGTGAATTCGCCACCATCTACCTGTCGCCCAAGGACTACCACCGCGTGCACATGCCGCTTGCCGGCACCCTGCGCGAAATGGTCTATGTGCCGGGCCGCCTGTTCTCGGTCAACCAGACCACCGCGGAGAACGTCCCCGAACTGTTCGCCCGCAACGAGCGTGTGGTCTGCCTGTTCGATACCGAGCGGGGCCCGATGGCCGTGGTGCTGGTCGGTGCGATGATCGTCGCCTCGATCGAAACCGTTTGGGCAGGCCTGGTCACGCCCCCCAAGCGTGAGCTGAAGACGTTCCGCTATGACGAAGGCAGCCGTGCGCCGATTCATCTGGAAAAAGGCGCCGAACTGGGTCGCTTCAAGCTGGGCTCGACCGCCATCGTGCTGTTCGGTCCAGAGCAAGTGAAGTGGGCCGAGTCGCTGGGCGCTGGCTCGGCGGTGCGCATGGGCCAGCTGCTGGCTCAGCCGCAACAAGGTTGATCGCTTCAACGCCCCCGGCGCAAGGCCGGGGGCGTCTTCTTGGCAGCAATGGCTAACCGAGCAGGCTGCGGAAGCCGATCGGGCCCTCGTTGTTGTAAGTGTTGGTACCGTTGAGAGTAAGCCCGCCATCCTCGGACCTGACGCTCAAGGCGACGACGCTCTGGTTGTCGCGCCCACCGATCACCCACTCCCCGCCCGGATGCCAAGGGGCACTGCTGCCACCCCACTGGTTCTGCACCTGGTAGCGGTTCTGCGCAATGCGCTTGCCCTGGAAGCCGATCGGTCCCTCGCCGGCATAGGTCATGACACCTTGCAGAGTCTGACCTCCATCGGTCGACTTGACGTCCACCGACACCACCTTCTGATTGTCGCGGCCACCGATTACCCAGATCCCGCCCGGGTGCCAAGGTGCCGAGTTACCGCCCCACTGATTCTCCACTGCGTACTTGAACATGAACTTCATCTCCTTGAAGTTGATAGCCACGAGGACTCCCCCCGGGCCAGTACGGTCGATGGGTGAACCGTACGGATCCAAGCCTAGATGGTGATCAAAGGATGACTTAGAACAGTTCGCAATCAGCGATGTAGCGGCCAGTTGCCACGCCCCTCAGCCCCGCAGACGCCGCCTTGTGCCGGGAAAGGGCCGCCAGGCGGCCCTCTGGCGACTCGAGGCCGCTCCCACGGTGCCGTGCAGGGCACCAGAGGCTGGGATCAACCCCGCGCGTCGCGGTCGCGCATGCCCAGCAAATACAGCACGCCGTCGAGGCCCAAGGTGGAAATCGCCTGTTTGGCCGACTGACGCACCAGTGGTTTGGCCCGGAAGGCCACGCCCAGGCCGGCCAGCGAGAGCATCGGCAAGTCGTTGGCACCGTCGCCCACGGCGATGGTCTGGTCCAGTTGCAGGCCCTCTTCGCTCGCCAGTTGCTGCAGCAGGTCGGCCTTGCGCTGGGCGTCGACGATCGGCTCCACGGCCACGCCGGTCACTTTGCCATCGACCACTTCCAGTTCGTTGGCGAACACATAGTCGATGCCCAGGCGCGCCTGGACCTGCTTGGCGAAGTAGGAGAAGCCGCCCGAGAGGATCGCGGTCTTGTAACCCAGGCGCTTGAGCTCGGCGAACAGGTTCTCGGCACCCTCGGTCAGACGCAGGGAAGCGCCGATCTCGTCCAGTACGCCCACATCCAGGCCCTTGAGCAGCGCCATGCGCTCCTTGAAGCTGGCGCGAAAATCCAGCTCGCCGCGCATCGCCCGCTCGGTGATAGCCGAGACCTGTTCGCCCACACCCGCGGCCTTGGCCAACTCGTCGATGACCTCGGCCTCAATCAGCGTCGAGTCCATGTCGAACACCGCCAGACGGCGATTGCGGCGATACAGGTCGTCCTTCTGGAAGGCGATGTCGATCTTCAACTCGTCCGACAGGGCGAAGAAGTCCGCGCGCAGGGCCTGGGCATCGCTCGGTTCGCCACGGACGGAGATCTCCAGGGCGGCCTTGCCTTTTTCCTGCTGGGCATCCAGCACCACCCGGGCCGACAGGCGCTCGATGCGCTCGATGGTCAGCTCGTACTTACTGATGACCGCACTCACCCGTTGCAATTGCTCGGGGGTGATCTTACGGCTGAGCAGCGTAACGATGTGGCGTGCCTCACCGTGACCGTCAGCCCAGTGCTGGTAGTCAGCCTCGGAAATGGGCGTGTAGCGCGCCTGCAGGTTCAGCTCATGGGCCTTGGCCTGGACGGCTTGCAGCAGGCGGGTGGACACTTCGTTGTCCGGGATATCGACCAGGATGCCGAACGACAACGTGCCATGCATGACCGCAAGACCTATGTCGAGGATGTTCACTCCGCCCTGGAGCAGGACGCCGGTAATGGCCGCAGTGAGACCGGGACGGTCCTCACCGGTGATGTTGATCAGGACGATTTCGCGCACAACCTGGCTCCGACTTCGATGAAAAATGCGCATTCTACCGATTTTCCGTGACCATCGGGCGCCAACGATACTTTGCCGACAAAACACGGCTCGCTATACTGCGCAACACTTTTCCGCCATAAAGAGCCGCGCTCTGTGAACCGGCCTACGCCCGTCAAACCAGACAACTTCTTCCTGATGATCTTCCGTGCCCTGCGCCAACGTCGCATTCCCCTGGCACTGCGCATCGCCATCACCAACATTTTCCTGGTGGCGCTAGCGTTAGTGATCTACGCCTGCGTGATGGGCCTGCAATTCAAGCAGGCCATGCACGAACAGGCCGACGCCCTTGGCCAGAGCCTGACCACCCAGACCGCCACCTCGGCGACCGAGTTGCTGGTGTCCAACGACATCCTCAGCCTCAACGTGCTGCTGGGCAACCTGGTGAAGAACCCGCTGGTAGCCCATGCCGCCATCTACAGCGTGGATAACCGCATACTGGCCGAAGCCGGCCAGCGCCCGCGCAACAGCCTGCTGGGCGAGGCCGAGGGCCTGTATCAGACCAAAATCACCTTCCAGGACGTGACCGCCGGGCAACTGCGCATCAGCCTGGACATGAGCCAGTTCCAGCAACCGATGCTGATCAGCCTGCAAAGCATGGGCATCCTGGCTGCGATCCTACTGGCACTGGCTTTGAGCCTGAGCCTGCGCCAGGGCCGTTACATCACCACGCCGCTGCTGCAACTGCGCGTATGGCTGCGTGATCCGCACCCCTATACCCCGGCTACCGACCGTCAGGATGAAATCGGCGACCTGGCTCGCCAACTGCACGCACGCCTGGCCCCTCCTCCGCCCCCGGAGCCGGAGGAAGAGGAAGACGACGAGGACAGCTTCGACGACCTGCACGACGTCGCCACCACCGCCAAGCCAGCACCACGAGCGCACGCCGTGGCGCAGGCGGACGACGAAGACGATGAGGCGTTTGCCGGGCTGTTGGACGAAGACAGCCCCCCCAAGGCCAGCGCTGTCTCCTCCAGCGAGCCGCAGAACACCGCAGTGCTAGCGGTCCAGCTGGGCTCCCAGGAGCAGCTGCGCCGTTTGCCACGCACACGCCTGACCGAGCTGCTGGAGCGTTACCGCGACTGCCTGGAACAAGCGGCGTCGCTGTACGAAGGCGAAACCTACACGCTCAATGACGGCAGCACCCTGGTGCTCTTCCACAGTGGCGACAGTGGCGAGGACTACCTGACCAATGCCATCTGCTGTGGCGAGTTGCTGCGCGCCTTGGGCCATGCACTGCAGATCGAAGTGGCGGACAGCGGTATTACCCTGCAACTGCAGTTGGGCCTGGTATCGGGCGATGATCTGCAAGGTATGGAGCAGGTCGACCTGCTGATGACCGAAAAGGCCCAGGACGCCCTGGCCCTGTCCCAGCACAGCCGCAACCTGCTGCTGGTCGAGCGCCAGATCAGCGATGACAACCTGATTCGCCAGCGGGCTCGTATCCGGCCGATCGCCAGCCCTGAAGGCGCGTGCTGCGTAGAACGCTTGATGGAGCCTTATCCGTCGATGCTGGAGCGGCAACTGGCGCGCATGCACGAGCGCCGAGCCTGATCGCCGGCCAAGCGTTCCTGGAGCCGGCGCCCTGCAGAGGCTGCATGGCCAGAATGCCAGACACAAAAAAGCCCGCAGCGATGCGGGCCTTTTTTTGCCTGGCGGTTCGATCAGAACCGATAGACTTCCATATCGGTACGAATCGGTGACGCCATCGGAATCTTGGATTTCTCTGGCCCTTTCTTCACCTGCACCGGTGCAGCGGGTTTCTTCGGCGCCTCTTCGGCGATGGCCGGTTGATTGGCCAACGGCTTGACCGCGGTGCTCAACTGTTCAGCCAGCTTCTGCAGCAACTGCCCCTGGGCTTGCACTTGCGAAGCTTCGCTACCCTCGTGCGGCTGCTCGAGGTGGACGATGCGGTTGTCACGGACGTGGCCACGACGGTCGAGCAGACGCCACTGGGCGTCGAGGATCGCCGGTTGGTTCTTGCCCGAATCCAGGCGGGTAATCGACAGCAGCACCTGCACGTCCGGCGTGAAGCCCGTGCTCGCCGGGGCCAGGACGACGCGCTGGCTGTCCAGGCGCCAGGCCAGCTGACGTACCAGCAATTGATCGATATCCGCCGACAGGCTGCCCGCCCAACGGCCATCGGTGGCCGAACTCAAGCTGCCGTCAGGCTGACGCTGCAGGAAGGTTTCGCGCTGCAGGTAATCGGCGATCGATACCGGGCCGAGCACCACGGCCATGCCCGCACTCTGCGAAGGCTGGCCGGGATCACCACTATCGAGTTGGTACAGGGCCATGGGCTGATGCATGCTGCATCCGCCCAGTCCCAGCAAACCCGTCATCAGCAGCGCAAATGGAAGGCGCAGGAATTTCATTCATCCCATCCAGGCGGTCGCCACCAGGCAAACCGCAGTGATACTCATGTAGATTCAATCGGGTACTCGGCCACGCCGGCACCACAAGGGCACTATCATCCGCGAAATATTGGCCCGACTCCAGCATTTCTGCCTGGAACGACGCTGAAATTGCCGTTCCAGACAGACTACTCGCTTATGCCGGGACTTCCACCTGCAACCCGTCTACCCGCTGGAACCCGCGTGGCAGCTTACTACCGCGTCGGCCCCGCTCACCCTTGTAGTGCTCAAGGTCATCTGGTTTCAGGGATAGGGTACGCTTGCCAGCTTGCAACACAAGAGTCGCTCCCTCGGCGATGACGGCCAAATCTGTGACAAATTCTTCACGGCTGGCCACTCGATCACCGGGCACGCCAATGATCTTGTTGCCCTTGCCCTTGGCCAACTGCGGCAGGTCGGCAACCTTGAACACCAGCAGGCGCCCTTCGCTCGTCACCGCGGCCAGCCAGTCCTGCTCACGGTTGGCCACCGGGCGCGGAGTCATCACCTTGGCACCGTTTGGCAGGCTCAGCAGGCCCTTGCCGGCCTTGTTCTTCGCCTGCAGGTCCTCGCCCTTGACCACGAAGCCGTAACCGGCGTCCGAAGCCACCACGTAGAGCGCATCGTCGTCCGGCAATAGCACGCACTCGAAGGTGGCACCTGGCGGCGGTGTCAGACGACCGGTCAGTGGCTCACCCTGGCCCCGTGCCGAAGGCAGGGTGTGCGCAGCCAGCGAATAGCTGCGGCCGGTCGAGTCGATGAGCACGGCAAACTGGTTGGAGCGACCAGCAGCCGCCGCCTTGAAGCCGTCGCCCGCCTTGTACGAAAGCCCGGTGGCATCGATATCGTGGCCTTTGGCGCAGCGTACCCAGCCCTTTTCCGACAACACCACGGTCACAGGCTCAGTCGGCATCAGCTCATTTTCCGACAGCGCCTTGGCCTCTGCGCGCTCGACGATCGGCGAACGGCGGTCGTCGCCGTAGGTTTCAGCGTCCTTGATCAGCTCGCTGCGCACCAGCTTGCGCAGTTTCGCATCGCTGCCAAGCAGCGCGAGCAGCTTGGCCTGTTCCTTGAGCAACTCGTCCTGCTCGCCACGGATTTTCATTTCTTCCAGGCGAGCCAGCTGGCGCAAGCGGGTTTCAAGGATGTACTCGGCCTGGATTTCAGTCAGGTCGAAACGCGCGATCAGGGCCTGCTTGGGCTGGTCCTCGGTGCGGATGATGTGGATCACTTCGTCCAGGTTGAGGAACGCGGTGAGCAAACCCTCCAACAGGTGCAGGCGCTTCTCGACCTTTTCCAGACGGTGCTGCAGGCGGCGGCGGACAGTACCGATGCGGTATTCCAGCCACTCCAGCAACAGCGCACGCAGATTCTTGAGCTGCGGACGGCCATCCAGACCAATGATGTTGACGTTGACCCGATAACTGCTTTCCAGATCAGTGGTAGCGAACAGGTGCTGCATCAGTTCGGCGGCATCCACACGGTTGGAACGCGGGATGATGACGATACGGCAAGGGTTCTCGTGGTCCGACTCATCGCGCAGGTCGGCAACCATCGGCAGCTTCTTTGCCTGCATCTGCGCGGCGATCTGCTCCAGCACCTTGGCACCGGAGACCTGATGCGGCAGCGCGGTGACCACGATATCGCCGTCTTCGACGCGATAGACCGCACGCATGCGGATCGAGCCGCGGCCACTTTCGTAGATCTTGAGGATCTCGGCACGCGGCGTGACGATTTCGGCTTCGGTCGGGTAATCCGGGCCCTGGATATGCTCGCACAGTTGCTCGATGGTGGCCTTGGGCTCGTCGAGCAGGCGCACACAGGCGCTGGCCACCTCGCGCAGGTTGTGCGGCGGCACGTCGGTCGCCATGCCCACGGCGATACCCGTGGTGCCGTTGAGCAGGATGTTCGGCAGGCGCGCCGGCAGCACCGCCGGCTCCTGCAAGGTACCGTCGAAGTTCGGCACCCAGTCCACCGTACCTTGGCCCAGCTCGCTGAGCAGCACTTCGGAGTAACGCGACAGGCGCGCCTCGGTGTAACGCATCGCGGCGAACGACTTCGGATCATCCGGCGCACCCCAGTTACCCTGGCCATCGACCAGGGTGTAGCGGTAGCTGAACGGCTGCGCCATCAACACCATCGCTTCGTAGCAGGCCGAGTCGCCGTGGGGGTGGAACTTGCCGAGCACGTCACCGACGGTACGGGCGGATTTCTTGTGCTTGGCGTCGGCATCGAGCCCCAACTCGCTCATGGCGTAGACGATGCGTCGCTGCACCGGCTTCAGGCCGTCGCCGATATGCGGCAGGGCCCGGTCCATGATCACGTACATGGAATAGTTGAGGTAGGCCTGTTCGGTGAAGTCAGCCAGCGAGCGGCGTTCGACGCCGTCGAGGCTGAGTTCCAGTGAGTCGCTCATGCGGGCCTCGTCATTTCAGGTTCTGGCGCAGCAGCATGGTGCCGCCGCGCTGGGTAAATTCAAGTTGTTTCAGCGCGCTCATGCCCAGCAGTACCGTCTGGCCATCCAGACCGGGCACCACCAGTGCGCGCACGCCTTGCAGGCGGATATCGCCCAACTGCAGGCTGTCCAGGCGAGTCCGATAGCCCTCGGTGCGACCGTTGGCGGTGCTCAGGGTCACCGGGCTGCCCCGCTCCAGGTCCAGGTCGCGGGCCAGCGTTTCGGGTATCGCCACATCCGTAGCGCCAGTGTCGAGCATGAAATGCACCCCCTGGCCATTGATCGCGCCGTCCGCGACGAAATGGCCCTGGCCATTGCTCAGCAAGCGCACCTCGATGAAACCTTCGCCATGCTCGGACTGCACGTGCACGTTCGGATTGTGTTCACGGGCTTCCCAATCACCAAAAAAACGCGTGGCCAGAAACAGCGCCGCCACCCAGGCGACGAACATCAGGACCTTGCCCGCGCGCTTTCCCGGTGGCTGGCTCATGGCTTGGCACTCCAACCACCTTCGGGCGCAGCGAAGCGCCAGACGATCGGGCGCGTTTCACCGTCGGCACGGTCGCCGTTGTTGTTGTCCAGGCCGACCCAGGCCCCTTTCGCATCGATTACCAAGGCCTCGGCCAGACCGAACGGCTGATCATAGCGGCGCCCCTCCACCAGGGCATCGGCGGCGAACGACCAGCAACGCTCGACCGTGCCCGTACCGGCATCGCGACGGCAGATGCGGTAGGCGTTGCGCTCGAGCGTGAATAGCTTGCCGTCGAACCAGGCCAGATCGGAAAAGTCTCGCGATAACGCTTGCGGGTTAGGCATCTGTGCGGGCTGCATCTCGACACCGGCCTCGCTGAGCAGCACGCAACTGCGCTCGCAGGTCCAGACCGACTGCTGGCGCTGCACCGCCACCAGGCCCCGGCGCTCACGCTCTGCTGCCAACCACAGGCGGTCGCCCGCCGGGTTGATCGCCAGTCCTTCGAACAAGGCATTGAAGTTCAGCAGCATGCCACTGGCACGGGCCTGGCGAATCATCGCAGGGTCGATCTTCAACCAGACTGGCTCCCCGTCGACGGGCAACTGCAGCACCGCCGCGTGGGCCTCGCTGACCAGGAAGATATTGCCTGCCTGATCGCAGGTAATGCCTTCGTAGTCCAATTCGCCACCGCGAATGTACGAAGCCGCCCAGTTGCGCGACTTCAGCCCCCAGGGCAGGCCGCTTTCCGGCACGGGCGGCGGCGTGAAGGTCAGCGGCTGGGCACGCCAGACTGCACCTTGCTGGTCGAAGCGGTAGATGCGGTCGTCATCCCGGTCGGACACGCCCCATAAGCCGCCGCGGCAAAAGGCCAGACCGGACAGGTTGCCACCACGCATGCCCTCGATCGGGTGCTCTGCGGTGAGCTTGAGCTCCGGCCAGTTGCCCGCCAGGCTCGGCAGGGCAACCAACGCAAGGCAGGCCGCGAACAGCAGACGAATCAAACCAGGACCTCGGCCAGGTTACCTTTGGTTTCCAGCCAGCTCTTGCGGTCACCGGCACGCTTCTTGGCCAACAGCATGTCCATGATTTCGGTGGTGCCCTGCAGATCATCCAGGGTCAGTTGGACCAGGCGCCGGGTGTTCGGATCCATAGTGGTCTCGCGCAGCTGCGGCGGGTTCATTTCACCCAGGCCCTTGAATCGGGTGACCTGCGGCTTGCCACGCTTCTTCTCGGCCACCAGGCGGTCGAGAATACCGTCGCGCTCAGCCTCGTCGAGGGCGTAGTAGATTTCCTTGCCCAGGTCGATGCGGTACAGCGGCGGCATCGCCACATAGACGTGGCCGGCCTCGACCAGCGGCCGGAAGTGCTGCACAAACAGGGCACACAACAAGGTTGCGATGTGCAGGCCGTCGGAGTCGGCGTCGGCGAGGATGCAGATCTTGCCGTAACGCAGCTGCGACAGGTCCGCGGCACCCGGATCGACACCGATGGCAACGGCGATGTTGTGCACTTCCTGGCTGGCCAGGACTTCGCCACCGTCCACTTCCCAGGTGTTGAGGATCTTGCCGCGCAGCGGCAGGATCGCCTGGAACTCCTTGTCGCGCGCCTGCTTGGCCGAGCCACCGGCCGAATCACCCTCGACCAGGAAAAGCTCGGCCCGCATCGGGTCCTGACCTGCGCAGTCCGCCAGTTTGCCAGGCAGCGCCGGGCCCTGGGTCACGCGCTTGCGCTCGACCTTCTTGCTGGCTTTGAGGCGGCGGCCGGCGTTACTGATGGCAAGCTCCGCCAGTTGCATACCCATCTCGGGGTGGGCGTTGAGCCACAGGCTGAACGCGTCCTTGACCACGCCCGAGACGAACGCCGCCGCCTCGCGGGAGGACAAGCGCTCCTTGGTCTGACCGGAAAACTGGGGTTCCTGCATCTTCATCGACAGGACGAAGGTGATGCGCTCCCAGACATCTTCCGGCGCCAGCTTCACACCCCGTGGCAGCAGGTTACGGAACTCGCAGAACTCGCGCATGGCGTCGAGCAGGCCCTGGCGCAGGCCATTGACGTGGGTACCGCCCTGGGCGGTGGGAATCAGGTTGACGTAGCTTTCCTGAACACTGTCACCGCCCTCAGGCAACCACAACAGTGCCCAGTCGACGGCTTCCTTGTTGCCCGCCAGGCTGCCACAAAACGGCTCATCGGGCAGGCGCTGGAACTCGCTGACCGAGTCGACCAGGTAAGAACGCAGGCCGTCCTCGTAATGCCACTCGACTTTCTCGCCCGTGGACTTGTCCTCGAAGCTGACCAGCAGGCCCGGGCACAACACGGCCTTGGCCTTGAGCACATGCTTGAGGCGGCTGATGGAAAACTTCGGCGAATCGAAATACTTCGGGTCGGGGCTGAAGTACACGCTGGTACCGGTGTTGCGCTTGCCCACCGTACCGACCACTTCCAGCTCGCTGGCCTTGAAGCCGTCGGCGAAGGTCATCTGGTATTCGTTGCCGTCGCGTTTGACGCGCACACGCACCTGGGTCGACAGGGCGTTGACCACGGAAATACCGACACCATGCAGGCCGCCGGAGAACTGGTAGTTCTTGTTGGAGAACTTGCCGCCTGCGTGCAGCTTGGTCAGGATCAGCTCGACCCCCGACACGCCTTCTTCAGGGTGGATGTCCACCGGCATGCCGCGGCCATCGTCGCTGACTTCCAGCGAGTGGTCGGCGTGGAGGATCACCTGCACCGAACGGGCGTGGCCGGCCAAGGCTTCGTCGACACTGTTGTCGATGACTTCCTGAGCCAGGTGGTTCGGCCGGCTGGTATCGGTGTACATGCCCGGCCGCTTACGGACCGGGTCAAGGCCCGAGAGGACTTCGATGGCGTCTGCGTTATAGGCGCTAGCGCTGGGATTGGCCATGGGTTCTCGTCGTCAGTCTGGTGAATGCAAAAAGATCAAAATACAGAAAAATCGAGCGCTGCGTACTGCCCTCGGGCAATACCGGCAAACGCCAGCAAAGCCGGCAACCGCTGGGCAAAGCCTTGGAAGCCGTGATCGCCTCCGGCCTGGATACGCAGGGCGCACGCGCGGTAATAGCGCTCGGCGTGGCGGTAGTCCAGGGTTTCATCGGCGGTCTGCAGCCACACTTGATAGCGGCTTGGGTCCGTGGGCGCCGGCACTTCCAGTTCGGCCAGGGCCTGCACATGATCCAGGGTCAGCTCCCAGGTTTCATCGGTGTAGAAGTTGCGCTGGGTACCCAGGTAGCCGTCGAACAGCTTGTGCGGGGTAACCGCTGGGTTGACCAGCAAGGCCTTGAGGCCATGGCGCTCGGCCAGATGGGTGGCATAGTAGCCGCCGAGCGAACTGCCTACCAGCAGGGGCTTGCCCAGTTCGGCGATGACCGCTTCGAGCTGGGCGATGGCCTGGCGCGGATGATGGTGCAAAGCGGGTATGCGCACGTGGTCGGACAGCCCCAACTGCTGCATGACGGCCTCCAGCTGCCGCGCCTTGGTTGAAAGCGGCGAGCTGTTGAAGCCATGGATATAGAGGATGGAACCCGACATGCTGCCCCCGGAATCTGTGGCTTCGCGCCCGATCGGAGTGGGCGCAGGGACGCGCAGTGTAGCGTGTTCGCCGGGTTTTGGCGCTGGATCGGGAATTTCGCAACACAATCTTCAATCAAGCATCGGCCGCGATGTGGCCCGCTGGCGACACCAGGCCGCGTCGACGGGCGTTCACCTCAGTAGCCGGGGCTGTCGAAGTCGAGCTTCACTTCGAAATCCAGCGCCCGCTCCACGCCGGTCTCCAACCGTCCGTCGGCATGCAGACGCAACCAGCGATACCCTGGCTGTTCCTCACTCACCTTGAACTCTTCGCTGCGCGCTGCGAATTGGATGCAGGTCGAGGGTGTGGCCAGCAAACGCAGCCCATCGCGCACTTCATCCCACTCTTGATGAACATGCCCCCACAGCAACGCCTTCACCTGTGGATAACGTAGCAGGCGCTGCAGCAGTACATCGGCGTTACGCAGGCCGATCGGGGCGATCCAGGCGCAACCGATGTCCACCGGCTGATGGTGGCAGCACACCAGGCAGTGGCGCTCGCCGGCACCTGCCAGCGCTGCGTCCAGCGTGGCCAGTTGCTGATCTGCCAGCAAGCCGTGGGTTGCGCCGACGACTGCCGAATCGAGCATCACGATGCGCCAGGCGCCGATATCGGTCACGGCCTGCGTCTGCTCCGGCGCTACCTCGGCCATCACCCGGGCTTCGTCATGATTGCCTGGCAACCAGCGGGACGGCGCACCGAACTCAGCGGTGAGCGCTCGAAAAGCCTGGTAGGAAGCCACGCTGGCGTCCTGGGACAGGTCACCTGTGCACAGCAGCAAGTCGATGCGCGGCTGCTCACGGCGCACCTGGGCAATCACGTGGCGCAGGCTGTCCCGAGTCCTCAAGCCCAGCAGCGAACCAGCCGGGTCGGCGAACAGGTGGGCGTCGGTCAGTTGCACCACATGAATGGGTGCCGGTAGGGAGTCTGGGTGCGGCAACGGCCGTCTCCTCGAACGGATATTGCACGGATTATGGCGGCGGAAGGCTTTCGAGCAAATACTCGAAACCAACCCGCGTCACATTTCAGCGCACACTTGCCAGTTCGTGACCACAGGCCAGGCAGTGACTCAGCCATTCGCCCAGGAACAGATTGAGCTGGGCTTTTTCGTCCGGCTGGTGCATGGCGGCATTGGGGTACGGGTAGATGCTGCGCAGGCGTCGGGCGTGCTCGGCACTGACCACCTCGGCCATGCGCGCATCGTGATACACCTGCACCTCCAGGTGCGGCACCGGCAGCCAGGGCAGGCTGTGCTCCTGGCGTACGCGCAAGGTGGTGGTATAGGGGCATGCCAGCACCACGTCGAGCACCAGTACGCCAAGCATCTGGTCGCCCTGGGTCATGCCGATGCGGCGCGAACTCTGGGTGGTGCGCATGTCTGGCAGCAAGCGCATGAGCCGGGCATAGTTGGCCTCACAGGCTGCCTGCAGCCCGGCCAGATCTACCCGATAACGCTCACGCAACAGGTTCACTTCCACATACCTCGTACTTCGTCTCGATTCAACGCCAGCCACTGCAACCCGATTATGGTCGCGGCATTGCAGATACGCCCGTCACGTACCGCTTGCAGGGCATCTTCGAATGACCACACGCGAACACGAATGTCCTCGCCCTCTTCTTCCAGGCCGTGCAGGCCACCGGCGCCTTCGCTGCTGCAACGACCGAGGAACAGATGAACGTACTCATCGCTACCGCCCGGAGACGGGAAGTAGCGGGTCATTGGCCACAGCGCGCTGAAGGTAAGCCCTGCCTCCTCTTCAGCCTCGCGATGGGCGACTTCTTCTGGCTGCTCGTCCTTGTCGATCAGCCCCGCCACCATCTCGATCAGCCACGGGTTGGCGACCTTGTCCATGGCGCCCACGCGAAACTGCTCGATCAGCACCACCTCATCGCGCAACGGGTCGTAGGGCAGCACACAGACCGCGTCATGCCGCACGAACAGTTCGCGACTGATCTCGCGGCCCATGCCTCCAGCGAACAGCTCGTGGCGCAGGTGCACCTTGTCGAGCTTGTAGAAACCCTGGAAACAATTGACCCGCTTGACGATCTCGACCGCCTTGGGCACCGAATTGAACGTGTCTGACATGGAAATCCTCATGACCTCATTTACCGCATCGCGCCATCCTACTCTGCACGCCAGCCTGTTTCATCCCTTTCTGGCAACCGTTCGCCCACTCGGGACAGCAGGCCTTCTCTCTGTTAGCTTAGTGGCGAACTGAAGGCCGCGCCGACGGTCAAAGGGCGACTTTTCCTGTTCTGCAAGGATCATCATGACACTGGTCAAACTGACTTCCGTGGCCGTGCTGGCACTGGCGCTTGGTGCCTGCCAAAGCGTGTTCGCACCCAACTACCGGGCTCCGCTGGAGGTCAAGCGCGACGCCTGGGAGCATGTAAAACCTGGTTGCACCGAAAGCGACTGCCCGCTGGTGAACATCGACACCATCCACTTCCCGGCGCTGCCCAAGCTCGACGGCATCGTCGAGCAACGCCTGCTGCAACTGACCGAAGATAACCAGCGTGGCACCGCGCCTGCCTCGCTGCAGGCCTACGAACAGCACTACCTGGCCAGCGCCGACAAGCGCAATAGCAGCTACCTGCAGGCCAAGGTACGCGAGCAGCATGACGGACTGGTGATCATCGAACTGTCCAGCTACCTGGACAGCGGCGGTGCACATGGCATGCCAGGACGCGGCTTCATCAACTACTCGCGCAAGCTGGACAAAGTGCTGACCTTGCAGGACATGCTGGTGCCCGGCCAGGAAGACACCTTCTGGAAGACCGTCGAAGAGTCCCACCGCGCTTGGCTGATCAGCGTTGGCATGGACAAGGATGCCGAGTTCGTGAAGACCTGGCCGTTCAAGAAGTCGCCGCACATCGCCCTGACGTACGGCGCGGTAGTGGTGAAGTACGAAGTCTATTCCATCGCGCCCTATTCCATGGGCCACGTCGAGCTGAAGATCCCGTACCCACGCCTCAATGGCGTGCTCAAGCCCGAACTGTTTCCCGGCCGCGGCTGACGCTCAGTAGCGCATGCAGCCCACCTGCCAGTACCAGTGCTGGCAGGGTCGCGCCAAACTCAGGGGCCTGCGCGGCAATCGTGTGATAAGCGGCAACACCCACCACCCAGGCCACCAGCGCTTGCCAGTGCAGCCCTTCGACCAACGCTGGCGCGCGGCGGCGGCGGATCACGAAGTGGTCCATCAGCACCACGCCGAACAGCGGCGCGAACACAGAACCGATCAGCAGCAGGAAGTTCTCGTACTGGGCCAGCGGCGCCAGCAGCGCGATGAGGGTGCACACCACGCCGATGGCCAGGGCCAAGTGCTCGACTTTGAAGCGCACCAGCACGCTGGTCGAGACTGCAGCGGAGTGGATATCGGCGAACGCCTTCTCCGACTCGTCCAGCAGGATCAGCAACAGCGGGATACCGATACCCGCGCCAGCCAGGGCCAACAGCAGGGCATTGGCCTCGCCACTCGACGCAAAGGCCAGGGTGTAGGCCACGCCCAGGCTCATCAGCCAGGTGTTGCCGATGAAGTAACCCAGCACGGTACCGCCGAAGACGCGCTTGGCACTGCTGGCGAAACGCGAGTAGTCGGCAATCAGCGGCAACCAGGACAGCGGCATGGCGATGACGATGTCAAAGCCTACGGCCAGCGACATCGAACCGTCACCGGCACGTGCCCACAGCTCGGCCAGGTCGGCCTTGGCGAACAGGTTCCAGGTCAGCCACAGGCAGGCGGCCATCAACACCCAGATACCCCACTTGCGCAGAATCTTGCGTACGAAAGCCAGCGGCCCGCTGACCGCAAGCAAGGTGGCCATGGCACCGAAACACACCGTCCACAGCATCGGGCTGTTCCACAGGCTGTCCTCGCCGAAGGCGCGTGCGCCGAGCAGGCTGGCGGCATCGCGCATGACGATGATCTCGAACGCGCCCCAACCAACCAGTTGCAGCAGGTTGAGCACTGCCGGCAGTCGGGCGCCATGGCGGCCCAGGCTCAAGCGCAGGGTGCCCATGGCGGGCAGGCCGGTGTCGCTGCCGATGACGCCAGCGGCCCCGAGCAACAGCACGCCCACGCCTGTGCCGAGGGCGATGGCCAGAACGGCTCCCGCCAGCCCCAGGCCGGGGGCAAGCATGGCACCGACCTGCAGGACCATCAGGCCGATGCCGAGGGAGAACCAGAGTGCGAACAGGTCGCGGGCACCGAACAGGCGGTGGCTGGAGGGGACCGGGTGGTCCGCGGAGAAGTGGCTGGGGGTGGTCATGCTTGTAGCTCGCCGGATTTGTTGTTGGGGTTGGCGCGGCACAAGGCCGCTCCCACAAAGATCACGCGATCTAAGGGGGAGCGGCCTTGTGTCGCGAAAGGGCTGCAAAGCGGCCCCAAGGTCTACTTACACCTTTTTGTAGAGCTGGCTACCTTCCTGGCGGAACCGCTCGGCCTGCTCGCGCATGCCCTCCTCAACCGACACATCGACCGAGTCGATACGCTGGTTGGCGGCATATTCACGTACTTCCTGGGTGATCTTCATCGAACAGAACTTCGGCCCGCACATTGAGCAGAAGTGGGCGACCTTGGCCGACTCCTTCGGCAGGGTCTCGTCGTGGAACGCGCGGGCAGTGTCCGGGTCCAGACCGAGGTTGAACTGGTCTTCCCAACGGAATTCGAAGCGCGCCTTGGACAAGGCGTTGTCACGAATTTGCGCGCCAGGGTGGCCTTTGGCAAGGTCGGCCGCATGGGCGGCGATCTTGTAGGTGATGATGCCGGTCTTGACGTCATCCTTGTTCGGCAGGCCCAGGTGCTCCTTGGGGGTTACATAGCAAAGCATGGCGCAACCGAACCAACCGATCATCGCCGCACCAATGCCAGAGGTGATGTGGTCGTAGCCTGGGGCGATGTCGGTCGTCAGCGGACCGAGGGTGTAGAACGGCGCCTCGTCACAGCACTCCAGCTGCTTGTCCATGTTCTCTTTGATCAACTGCATCGGCACATGGCCAGGACCTTCGATCATGCACTGCACGTCGTGTTTCCAGGCGATCTTGGTCAGCTCGCCGAGGGTTTCCAGTTCACCGAACTGGGCGGCGTCATTGGCGTCGGCGATCGAGCCTGGGCGCAGACCATCGCCCAGCGAGAAGCTGACGTCGTAGGCCTTCATGATTTCGCAGATCTCGTCGAAGTGCGTGTACAGGAAGTTTTCCTTGTGATGCGCCAGGCACCACTTGGCCATGATCGAGCCGCCACGGCTGACGATGCCGGTAACCCGCTTGGCGGTCAGCGGCACGTAGCGCAGCAGTACGCCAGCATGGATGGTGAAGTAGTCAACGCCCTGCTCGGCCTGTTCGATCAGGGTGTCGCGGAACAACTCCCAGGTCAGGTCCTCAGCGATACCATTGACCTTTTCCAGGGCCTGGTAGATCGGCACCGTGCCGATCGGCACCGGCGAGTTGCGGATGATCCACTCGCGGGTTTCATGGATGTGCTTGCCGGTGGACAGGTCCATGACGGTATCCGAGCCCCAGCGGATACCCCAGGTCAGCTTGGCCACTTCTTCCTCGATGGAGGAACCCAGGGCACTGTTGCCGATGTTGCCATTGATCTTCACCAGGAAGTTGCGGCCGATGATCATCGGCTCCAGTTCCGGGTGGTTGATGTTGGCCGGGATGATCGCGCGGCCGCGAGCGATTTCCTCGCGAACGAACTCGGGTGTGATTTCCTTCGGGATGCTGGCACCGAAGCTGTGGCCAGCGTGCTGCTGGTTCAGCAGGCCGGCGGCGCGGGCTTCCTGCAGCTTCATGTTTTCGCGGATGGCAACGTATTCCATCTCGGCGGTGATGATGCCCTGGCGGGCGTAGTGCATCTGCGTGACGTTGGCACCAGGCTTGGCGCGACGCGGATTGCGCACATGGGCGAAGCGCAGCTTGGCCAGCTCGGCATCGTTCAGGCGCTGCTGGCCGAAATCAGAGCTCAGCCCGTCCAGGCGCAGGGTGTCGCCACGGGCATCGATCCAGGACGAACGAACATCGGCCAAGCCTTTGCGCACGTCAATGACGACATTGGGGTCGGTGTAGGGACCGGAGGTGTCATAGACCAGCACCGGTGCGTTGGTCTCGCCGCCAAAATCGGTGGGGGTGTCGTGCAGGCTGATCTCGCGCATGGGCACGCGGATGTCCGGGCGCGAACCTTCGACGTACACCTTGCGCGAACGCGGGAAGGGTTGCACGGACTGCTGGTCGACTTGTGCCGACTCGCTGAGGTTGATCGTTTTTTCTTGTTTACTCATCACAGGCTCTCCAGACGTCTTCCTTGCGGACGGAATGTCGGGGTGAACCTGAAAGACGCGGACGCACCCCCTGGACGGGTGTGCAGTGCCGGTACATGGAGGTGCCTTGAGCTACGCGAGCTGTGACATTCCCGGACCTGGCACAAGAGGCTCCCCGGGAAGGCGAGCAATCTTGTTCCCTACGCAGGCGCTAACCTGATCAGGTTCAACGGGATCCGGAACTTTCCGATCTCAGCCTTTGCTTCAAGGCACCCCGACAAGAACATGCGCAGTCTAGACTGGAGTGGTCGGCAAAGCCAAGCGACTAAAACGCACGGATGATGAAAGGCACCGTCGACGATTGTTGCCAGCTGCACATGGCACTACACTGGCCGGTCTTTCGATACTCAACAGTTCAGTAATTAAATTTCGTACAAGGATTGCCTCTATGCTGCGCAAACTCTCACTGGCGATAGCCGTGTCTTGTGCGTCCAACGGAGTGGTCTGGGCAGCGGATGTGCCCGCAACGGTAAAGACCGATCTGGTCAGCGTCTACCAGGAAGCGGTCGATAACAACGCCGACCTGGCTGCGGCCCGCGCCGACTACGGCGCCCGTCGCGAGGTGGTGCCCCAGGCCAGGGCCGGGTTGCTGCCGAACCTGTCGGCAGGTGCCGAAATGATGAACACCCGCACCAAGTTCGATGAGCCATCGATCACCTCCAACCGCAGCGGCAATTCGTGGAGCGCGACCCTCTCGCAACCGATTTTCCGCGCCGACCGCTGGTTCCAGTTGAAGGCAGCCGAGTCTGTCAATGAACAGGCGGCGCTTGAGCTGTCGGCCACCGAGCAGAACCTGATCCTGCAAACCGCGCAGAACTATTTCGCCGTACTCCGCGCCCAAGACAACCTGGCTGCCACCAAGGCCGAGGAGGCGGCGTTCAAGCGCCAGCTGGATCAGTCCAACGAACGTTTCGACGTGGGCCTCTCCGACAAGACCGACGTCCTGCAATCGCAAGCCAGCTACGACACTGCCCGGGCCAACCGGATCATTGCCGAACGCCAGGTCCAGGATGCCTTCGAGGCCCTGGTGACCCTGACCAATCGCGAATACGCCTCGATCCAGGGCGTGGTCCACACCCTGCCGGTGCAGGTGCCCACGCCCAATGATGCCAAGGCCTGGGTCGAAACCGCTGCTCGCCAGAACCTCAACCTTCTGGCCACCAACTATGCCGTCACCGCAGCTGAAGAGACCTTGCGCCAGCGCAAGGCCGGCCATGCGCCCACGGTCGATGCGGTAGCTCGCTACCAGAAAGGCGATAACGACAGCCTCGGATTCAGCAACCCGCAGCCAAACGTGCGCTATGCCGGCGACGTTGAGCAAACCAGCATCGGCCTGCAACTGAACATCCCGATCTACAGCGGCGGTCTGACCAGCTCACAGGTACGCGAGGCCTACCAGCGCCTGAGCCAGAGCGAGCAGCAGCGCGAAAGCCTGCGCCGCCAAGTGGTGGAAAACACCCGTAACCTGCACCGCGCGGTCAACACCGACGTGGAACAGGTCCAGGCGCGCAAGCAGTCGATCATTTCCAACCAGAGCGCGCTCGAAGCCACCGAGATCGGCTACCAGGTCGGTACCCGCAACATCGTCGACGTGCTCGACGCCCAGCGCCAGCTGTATACCTCGGTGCGCGACTACAACAACAGCCGGTATGACTACATTCTCGACAACCTGAGCCTGAAACAGGCTGCCGGAACCTTGAGCCCGCAGGACCTGCAGGACCTCAAGCGGTATCTGAAGCCAGACTACAACCCGGACAAGGACTTCCTGCCACCGGATTTGGCAGCGGCGGCGGCGAAGAATTTCGAGCGCAGGCCGTAGGTCGGTGCTGCATCATCGCCGGCGTGCCGGCGATGATGCCTGCTCGGATTTCAGCCAATCAACGCCCCAAGCCCATCCAGCAACCGCTGCAACGCCCCCTGGTTCGCCAACATCACCTGCTTGCCCGCCGCCCCCATGCGCTGGGCATCCTGAGGCAGCTCGACCAGCCGACGTACTGCCGCCGCCAGCCCTTCGACATCATCCACCTGCTGCAACGCCCCTGCGTCTCGCAACATCGCGCTGATCTCGAGGAAGTTGAACACATGCGGGCCCATGATCACCGGCAACGACAGCGCCGCTGGCTCTAACGGGTTATGACCGCCGGTGGCGACAAGACTGCCGCCGACGAAGGCGATATCGGCCAGCGCATAGAGGAACAGCAACTCACCCATGGTGTCGCCCAGCAGCACCTGGGTCTGGCTGTCGACGGCACCACCCGAGGAGCGGCGCACAGTAGTTAACTGCTCACGGCACAGGGCATGCACGGCATTGAAGCGCTCAGGGTGGCGAGGCACCAGAATCAGCAGCGCGTCGCCATGTACCTGCAGCAACTGGCGGTGCGCCTGCAAGATCAGGGCGTCTTCGCCTTCGTGGGTACTGGCGGCGATCCACACCGGGCGCTGGTCGGCCCCCCACTGCCCGCGCAATGCCTGCGCCCGAGGCTGCAGTTGCTCGTCGATCTTCAAGTCGAACTTGATCGAGCCGGTCACCTTCACGCATTCAGGCCGTGCGCCCAGGTCACGGAATCGCTGGGCTTCGGTTTCGGTTTGCACCGCGATGAGGTTCATCTCGGTGAGCATCGGCCGGGTCAGGCCAGCAAACCGTGCGTAGCCACGGGCCGACCGTTCGGATAGCCGTGCATTGGCCAAGGCCACGGGAATGCCGCGCTTGGCGCACTGGTGAATGTGATTGGGCCAAAGTTCGGTTTCCATGATGATGCCCAGACGTGGACGCACATGGTCCAGAAAGCGCCCCGCCGCCCACGGCAGGTCATAGGGCAGGTAGCAATGCTGGATGCGCGGCTCGTCGCCGAACATCGCGCGGATGCGCTCCGATCCAGTCGGGGTCATGCAGGTGAGGGTGATCGGCAGGTCCGGGTAGGCCTTGAGCAGGGCGCGAACCATGGGTGCGGCGGCAATGCTCTCGCCTACCGACACCGCATGCACCCAGATCCCCCCTTGGCGCATGGCCGGAAGGTTCAGGGCAAAGCGCTCAGCGATGCGCTGGCCGTAGGCCGGCGCCTTGCGGGCACGCAGGAACAGGCGTAGCGCGACCAGCGGCAGGCCCAGGTGAAACAACAAGGAATAAAGGGTTCTGTTCATGGTGGCGAAGTGTACTAGGAACCATCTGGAAAATGGCTAGCCGATCGCGCGCAGGTGCACCGCGAAGCGCTCGGCCAGCCATTGCGCCGCCGGTCCCAAGGGCTCGTCGCGCCGCCAGGCAAGCTCCGCCACCAAAGCAGGTGGCCGCCATTCGCTGTCCAACTCGACCATCTGTGTCTGATAGGTCGGATACTGCACCACATGCCGTGGCAACCAGGCCCAGCCGAGGCCGCGCATCAGCAGTTCGGCCATGGCATAGAAGCTGTCCGCACGCCAGATCTGCGGACTGATCGCTTCGCCACCCGGGTAGCCGCTCTGCTGGGGGGTGATCAACAACTGTCGATGCCGCGCCAATTGCTGGCGGGTGACCCGTAGCTCCTTGGCGAGCGGATGCCCGACCGCGCAGACAGTGACCATTTCCACGCTGCCCAGGGCGCGCCGCTCCAGCGAACTGGGGATGCTTTCGTGATGGAAGAACAACCCCAGGTCGGCGCGCCGTTCCACCAGCTTGCGTGCCACATCCCCTTGGGCGCCGCTGGCCAACTGCACTTCCAGGAAGGGAAAACGGCTGGCCAACTCGTCAAGGCTGTCGATCACCGGCTGATAGGGCATGGCCTCGTCCTGAGCAACCCGCAACAGCGCCTCCTGCCCACGCATCAACGCCAGCGCACGGCCGTCCAGGCGCTCGCACTGGCGCAACAGCTCGCGGGCATCCTCCAGCAAGGCCACGCCGTTTTCCGTCAACTTGGGCTGACGACCGCTGCTGCGCTCGAACAAGGTCACACCCAAGTCCGTTTCGAGCATTGCGATGGCACTGCTGACCGCCGACTGCGCCCGGCGCTGCTCCCGGGCCACCGCGGAAAAGGACCGCAGTTCGGCGACACGCACGAACACGCGCAGTTGCTCGAGATTCCACTGCTCTGCCATCAACCTATCTCCAATACTGATAGGTAATGACTTTACCCCATCCAGCACATGCCTAAAATGCCCGGCAGAAACCGGAGGAAACCACCATGAATGCCTACACCTACCTGGCCATCGCCATCTGCGCCGAAGTCATCGCCACCGCCTCCATGAAAGCGGTCAAGGGCTTGAGCACGCCGCTGCCGCTGTTGCTGATGGTGTGTGGCTACGCCATCGCCTTCTGGATGCTGACCCTGGTGGTGCGCAGCATACCGGTGGGCATTGCCTACGCGATCTGGTCTGGGCTGGGCATCGTGCTGATCAGCGTGGCAGCGCTGGTGATCTACGGGCAGAAGCTGGATGTACCGGCAATGCTGGGGATGGCGATGATCGTCGGGGGCGTGGTAGTGATCCAGCTGTTTTCGAAGACTGCCGGACACTGAGTCGCCTGGGTGTTCGGCCTCCCCGGCAAGCCGGCGGCTAGGCGGCCGGCGCGGTCGTTGAAGGAGGCGGATAGCGCAGCGATAGGGTCATGACAAGGTAAGCCTGTATACTTGCCAGCTGTCCCAGTCTCCGAGGTACCGCCATGCCATCTGCCATTTCCACTGACGTACTGATCGTCGGCGCCGGGGTCGCAGGCCTCTGGCTCAATGCTCGTCTGCGCAGACTGGGCTATTCGACAGTGCTGGTGGAGCGTGCCAGCCTGGGCGGTGAGCAGACCATCAAATCGCAAGGCATCATCCATGGCGGCACCAAGTACGCCCTGCACGGCGCCCTGACCGGCGCCTCGGAAGCCATCGCCGACATGCCGCGACGTTGGCGCGAAGCCTTGGCCGGCACCGGCGAGCTGGCGCTGGACAAGACCCGCCTGCTGTCCGATGCGCACTACCTGTGGTCCCCCGGCACCCTGGCCGGCAACCTCACCAGCTTTTTCGCCAGCAAGGCAGTGCGTGGCCGGGTAGACCAAGTCAAGGGCGAGCAACTGCCGCCTGCCCTTCAAGACCCCGCGTTCAAGGGCAAGGTCTATCGCCTGGCCGAACTGGTGATCGACGTCCCCAGCCTGCTTGCCAACCTGGCCGAGCTGGCCGGTGACAGTCTGCTGGCGGGCGAGCAGATCGAACCCTTGCGTGAAGGCCAAGCGCTGGTCGGCTTGCGCGTCGATGGCCGTGAAATCCGCGCCCAGCGCATCGTCCTCAGTGCAGGTGGCGGTACCGAGGCGCTGTTGCAGGCCCTCGGCCTCAACCAGCCAGCGATGCAGTTGCGGCCGCTGCACATGGTCATGGCCAAAGGGCCGAACCTCAAACCCCTCTACGCCCACTGCCTGGGCGGCGGCCCGAAGCCACGGGTGACGATCACCACTCACCCGGCAGCCGATGGCCAGTGGGTGTGGTACATGGGTGGCGACCTGGCCGAAGCCGATGGCGTAGCCCGCGACCCAGCCGCGCAGATCGCCGCGGCGCAAAAGGAAATCGCACACCTGCTGCCATGGGTAGACCAGACGCTACTGAAATGGGCGACCTTGCGTGTGGATCGCGCCGAACCCGCGCAATCTGGCCTGGTACGCCCGGACAATGCCTTCCTGGCCGACCAGCAGCGTCTGCTGGTGGGCTGGCCGACCAAACTGGCATTGGCCCCCGACTTCAGTGATCGGGTACTGGCAAGTCTCGATCGCGATGGCATTCGCCCAAGCGCTCAACCCGCCCTCGATAACCTTCCGCGCCCGGTGCTGGGCGTACCGGCCTGGGAGCAACTGCTGCCATGACCCTGCCTACCCTGCACGACATTCACCGCCCGCTGGGCAGCACCGGCTTCAAGGTGTCGCCCTTGGGCCTGGGAACGGTCAAGCTCGGCCGCGACCAGGGCGTCAAATACCCGAACGGCTTCACCATTCCAGACGATGACGAAGCACGCCTGCTGCTGGCCCAGGCCCGCGAGCTGGGTATCAACCTGATCGACACCGCACCGGCCTATGGCCGCAGCGAAGAACGTCTGGGCCCACTGCTGCGCGGCCAGCGCGAGCAATGGGTGATCGTCAGCAAGGTCGGCGAGGAATTCGAGAACGGCCAGTCGCACTTCGATTTCAGCGCCGCCCATACCCGCCGCTCGGTTGAGCGCAGCCTGCGCCGCCTGGAAACCGACCGCATCGAACTGGTGCTGGTGCACTCGGACGGCAATGACCTGGCCATTCTCGAGCAGCAGGAGGTCTATCAGACCCTTGCCGAGCTCAAGCAAGAGGGCAAGATCCTGGGCTTCGGCTTTTCCGGCAAGACGGTCGCCGGCGGCCTGAAGGCGCTGGAGACCGGCGATTGCGCCATGGTCACCTACAACCTCAACGAGCAGGCAGAGCGCCCGGTCCTCGACTACGCTGCCGAACATGGCAAAGCCATTCTGGTGAAGAAGGCCCTGGCCAGCGGGCACATCTGCCTGGCCCCTGGTGTCGACCCGGTGCAAGCCAGCTTCGAGCTGCTGTTCTCCCACCCTGGTGTGAGCAGTGCTATCGTCGGCACCATCAATCCGTTGCATCTGGCCCACAACGTGGCCACTGTCGCCCGCATCCTGAGCCAGCACTGAGCCGTCTGGGCCCAAGGTCTGGAGACTGATCCGACGCAAGGAGGAGCCTCGTGCCGCGTACGCTGATTCGCAAGAACCCAAGCAACTTCAAGACACTGCCCCTGCATGTCGAAGCGACGCCCGAAGGCCTGATCTACCAGAGCATCGGCATGCCGCTGAACTTCGCTCAGACCCAGCAGCGGCGCAAGGCCATCGAGCTGCCGGACAACCAGCGTTTCGTGGTCGAGCTAGCCAACCTGGGCGTCTCGGTACGCCTGACCCTGCACTGGCAGCACCGCGACTACTGGGTGCTGGTGCGCCAGCGCCGCCAGGACCGGGGCGATGTGGTGCTGAAACTGATATCCGGATATGTCCCCGCACAAGAGCTCAACCTGCCCCTGCACACGGCAGTGCAGGAGGTGGCCGAGGAATGCTTGCTGGAAACCCCGGAAGGCTGGCTGGGGGGACGCTTCAACGACACCTGGCTACCCGCGCCCTATGCCGCTGCCTTGCATTATCGTGAAACCTTGCCCTTCATCCTCACACCGGAATCCGGCGCCGCTCGCCCTGTGCATTGCGGCAACCTGATGCTACTGGAGCGGCCCAGGGCCTATGTGCATTTGCCCACCGCCTCGTTGCAGTTGATCTACGACATGCGCCTGCAGGTACCCCGGGACGCCAAGAAACTCAGCCTGTTTCACGTCGATGAGCGGCTGGAGGGTGACCAGCTGGTGGCGCGACTCAACCGCAAACGGCCTGACCTGTACCTGATGCCCCTGAAAGACGGCCAACCGCTGGCCGAGCTGTACACCCTGAAGAAAGACGAACTGGTGCCGGCCAGCACACGAGGGCTTTACCTGGCGGAGAGTTTCGCCAACCAGACAGGATGGGTCGTCAAGGAAGAGCGGATACGCTGGAAGGATTGGCTGAAACAGCAGGGGTTGGCCGATAGCAATACCGGCTCGCACTTGCGCCGGTTCGGTGAAAAGGCACGGGCGTTGCTGGCGCGGGCGCGAACCTCGTTGCACAAGTAACGCGTGGGGCCGCGAAGCGGCCCCTCTAACCTATTTCAGTGCTTGCGGATTTTCTCGACGATCGCCGTGGTCGAGCTGTTCTCGACCAGCCCCAGCACCTTCACGGTACCGCCGTAAGCCTTGACGATATCAGCGCCCACTACCTGGTCGATGCCGTAGTCACCGCCTTTGACCAGCACATCCGGCTTGACCTGGCTCAGCAGGTTCTCCGGCGTACTCTCAGGGAAGCTGATCACCCAGTCCACCGCACCCAGGCCTGCCAGCACGGCCATGCGCCGGTCGACGCTATTGATCGGCCGCCCAGGGCCTTTCAGACGGCTGACCGAAGCATCGTCATTGACCGCGACGATCAGGCGATCGCCCTGGGCCCTTGCCTGCTCCAGGTAGGTGACATGGCCGGCATGCAGGATGTCGAAGCAACCGTTGGTGAAGACGATCTTCTCTTTGTGCGCGCGGGCATCGTCGATAGCCAGCAACAACTGCTCCAGGCCCAGCACACCGCGCTCGGAGCCCTCCTCGCGCTGAATCGCCCGGCGCAATTCAGGCGCGCTGATGGCCGCAGTACCCAGCTTGCCGACCACGATACCGGCCGCCAGGTTGGCCAGCGCCACCGCGTGGGGCAGGTCCTCGCCAGCAGCGATGGCGGCCGCCAGGGTGGAAATCACGGTGTCGCCGGCACCGGTGACATCGAACACTTCACGGGCACGCGCGGGCAGGTGAAGGGCTGGCTGACCCGCACGCAGCAAGGTCATGCCGTGCTCGCCACGGGTCACCAGCAGTGCTCCCAGGTCCAGGTCCTGCAACAGTTGCAGCCCTTTGGCGACCAGTTCGGTCTCATCGGCGCAGCGGCCGACGATGGTTTCGAACTCGCTGAGGTTCGGGGTAATCAGGCTCGCGCCACGGTAGATGGAAAAGTCCTTGCCCTTGGGGTCGGCCAGCACCGGAATGCCTTTGGCCCGCGCCGCCTGGATCAGGCTTTGGTGATTGCGCAAAGCGCCTTTGCCGTAGTCGGATAGCACCAACACCTTGACGCCTTCGAGCAGGTTGTCGACCTCAGCGCCCAGCGACAGCGGGTCGGTGGCGAAGGGTTCTTCGAAGTCGATACGCAGCAGCTGCTGGTGACGGCTCATGACCCGAAGCTTGACGATGGTCGGCTGGTGCGCAATGCGCTGGAACACCGAACGCACGCCAGCGGCATGCAGGCTGTTGGCCAGGCTGTCGGCGGCCTCGTCCTGGCCGGTGACACCGACCAGCAACGCAGGCGCGCCGAGCGCCGCGATGTTCAAGGCAACGTTGGCCGCACCGCCGGGACGATCCTCGATCTGATCGACCTTGACCACCGGCACTGGCGCTTCCGGCGAGATACGCGAAGTACCGCCATGCCAGTAGCGGTCAAGCATGACATCGCCGACCACCAGTACCGGGGCTTGATCGAAACGCGGCATGGACAACTTCATGGGCAACCCAAAATGAAAAAATGAACAGGGGCAGGATATTAGCACAGGGTGGACGACGGCTTTACGGCCAGATCAGGCCCTGGAAAATTCCGGTGACAATCGGGGCCACAAGGGCCCCGACACAGGGTGTTTCAGGTGATGTCGGCCTTTTCGGGCTCGTCCAGGCCCATGGCGTGCAAGCGGGCATAATAGCCATTGGCTGCGAGCAGCTCGGCATGGGTGCCGCGCTCCACCAAACGCCCCTGGTCCATCACCAGAATCTGGTCTGCCTTTTCGATGGTAGACAATCGGTGGGCGATCACCAGCGTGGTACGACCTTGCATCACATGGTCCAGTGCCGCCTGGATATGCCGTTCGGACTCGGTATCCAGCGCCGAAGTCGCCTCATCGAGAATGAGCAATGGCGCGTTCTTGAGCAGCGCACGAGCAATGGCCAGGCGCTGGCGCTGGCCGCCGGACAACAGCACGCCGTTCTCGCCGACCTCGGTGTCGAAGCCCTTGGGCAGCTGGTCGATGAACTCCTTGGCATAGGCATCGGCGGCTGCGGCTTCGATATCCGCGCGCGGAGCCCCGGCCAGGTCGCCGTAGGCAATGTTGTTGGCCACGGTGTCGTTGAACAGGGTCACGTGCTGGTTCACCTGAGACACATGGCGACGCAGATTGCGCAAGCGGTAGTTCTCGATCTCCACGCCATCGAGCAGGATCTGCCCCTTGTCATGGTGATAGAAGCGCGGAATCAGCGCCGCCAGGGTCGACTTGCCGCTACCCGAACGCCCTACCAGAGCGATCATCTGCCCAGGTTCTGCGACAAAGCTGATGTCGCTGAGCACTTCGCGGTCGGTCCCTGGATAGGTGAAGCTCAGGTTCCGAACTTCAAGACGGCCGTCCACACGCGCCTTCTCGACCGTGCCCGTGTCGACTTCCGGCTCTTCGTCGAGCTGCTCGAAGATGCTTTCCGCACCTGCGAGGCCTTTCTGGATGGTCGAGCTGACTTCGGAAAGCTGACGGATCGGCTTGGGCAGCAGGCCTGCCGCGGTGATGTAAGCCACCAGGTCACCGGCGGTGGACTCGCCACGCAGGAACAGGACCAGGAACATCAGGGCAGCCATGGCGGTGTAGATCACCAGCTGCAACATGGGCGTGTACAACGCGCCAGTCTTGGTCATGCGCAGCTGCTTGTCGGTGTTGCTCTGGCTGGCACGACCGAAGCGGCGCTCTTCGTAGGCCTCGCCGCCGAAGCTGCGCACCACGCGGTAGCCCTGGATGGTCTCGGAGGCAACATGGGTCACATCGCCCATGGCCACCTGGATCTTCTTGCTCTGCTTGCGGAATTTCTTGCTGGCCACGCTCACCATGACCGCGATCACTGGCAGGATGGCGACCATCACCAGGGTCAGGTGCCAGTTCATCCACAGCAGGTAGGCGAACAGGAACACCACGGTAAGGCCTTCACGGATGACCACCTTGATCGCATCGGTTGCCGCGCCGGTGACCATGGTCACGTTGAAGGTGATGCGCGAAATCAGGTGCCCCGAGTTGTGGTTGTCGAAGTAACGGTTAGGCAACACCAGCAACTTGTTGAACAGCTCGACGCGCAGATCGTGCACCAGGCACAGGGAAACCTTGGCCAGGAAGTAGTTGCCGAGGAAGGACCCCAGCCCCTGCCACGCGGCGATCAAAATGATCAGCAAGGGGACTGCCTGCAGCAATTGCAGGTCGCGCAGGTAAGGTACATTGGGGAACAACACCGCTTCCGGGTTGCTCAGGCCGTCGACGAAATACTTGAGGATCCCGGCCAACATTGGCTGGGTCGAGGCGAATATGACGAAACCCACGATACTCAGCAGGAAAATGCCGACGTAAGGTTTCACGTAGCTCAGCAGCCGGAAATAGATCTTCAGGCTGGAGGTATGCTCCGCAGGTCGCGGTGTTTCGGCCATCATTGAGCTCGCTGTTGAGGTTGAACGACGAATTTTACCACAGGCGTCATTTTCGGCACTCCCCAGGGTAACAACATGGCCAAACCCACGGGCAGCCAGCTGATGAACCACTCTGCACGGGGCGTAGCGGTAAGACTGGCGGCATCGAATTGCATGGCCAGCGTGGAGAATAGCCAAAGGCCGAGCAACACCTTGCCGAACAGGCTGCTCCGGGCACGCAGGATTTCCCGCAGGGCCGACAGCCACACGGCAATCCACAGCAACATCCCCGGTACCCCCAGTTCAAGGGCCACATGGGTGAACATGTTATGGGTGTGGTCGAAGCGCCTGCCCGCTGCAAACACGTTGTAATCACCCCCCAGCCCCACGCCGGTCCATGGATGCTGGGCGATCATCTGCAACGCCACCTGGAAAATCTCGGGCCGATAGGACGCACCGCGCAGGGTGAGCAGGTCGTACATGAAGAACAACGCCATGCCACTGGCCAGCAGTGCCAAAGCCGCCACCAGGCGGCTGTACCGGTCACGGAACCACAGCGGCGCAACCACCACGGTAAAGACCAGCGACAGGATCGCCCCACGGCTCTGACTGAACGCGACGAATGCCCCCAGCAGTAGCAAAGCCAGCAGCCAGGCCAACTGCAGGCCACGATGAAGCGGAACCTCGTACAACAACACCAGCAATCCAGCGCCAATGACATAGGCACCCAGGATGGGGTGCGAAATCTCGCCGATGCCTTGCAGCCTGGACCGCAGCGCGAGCCCATGCACCCCGTAGAAGTTGATCATCGATACCAGCGCCGCGACCGCCAGCAACAGCCCACCGGCCTGCAGCAAGCGCCGCAGCCTGGGCTCGCCAGCCTGCGCCAGCAAGGGGAACGCCAGCAGGAACACCAGGACATACAGCAGGCGCTTGCTTTCACGCAGCACTTGAGGGTTCGCTGACCAGGCCAGGCTGATGGCGCTCCAGGCCAGCAGCAACAGCACGCTGCACCACAATACGGGCTGACGCCGAAAGGCCTCGGCCAGCACCTGTCGGGCAGGCCATGCCATGATCAGGGTCGGCAACCAAAGGAACAGGATCAAACCCTGCTGGTAGACCTTGTTGCTGGGTGCCAGTGCGATTGCCGCCATGAACCAGACCAGACCGAAACCCAACCAGACCTGCGCCCAGCTTTTCTGATGCAACATCTGCGCTCCCTGTGAATCACCGACACCGACATGGTGCTCACGCGTTATTTTCGGCATTATTGCCGGTCATTTTGTTCGCCAGACGGCAAGGCCCTACTCATGCATAGCTCCCGGCTCACCCAGGTCGAATTCGATCAGCTGACACTCGGCGCCCAGGTGCTCGAGGCAGACAGCCATGGAGCCAAAGTCTATCTGCTCAAGGATGGCAATTTCCTCAAGGTTTTCCGCCGCAAGCGTCTGATTTCATCTGCGCTGCTGCGCCCCTACTCCCAGCGCTTCGTCGACAACGCCGCACGCCTGGCGCAGTTGGGTATTCCGACACTGGAGGTCATCAGTCAGCACAAGCTCGACCTGCCGGGCAGGACGGCGGTGCTGTACCGCCCGCTGCCAGGCCGGACATTGTTGCAGATGTCGCGCGACGAAGGCTTCAGCTGGGACACCTACCTGCCAGAACTGATCACGCTGATTCGCCACTTGCACCGCTCTGGCATCTACTTCCGCTCGCTGCACCTGGGCAACGTGGTCGTTACCCCCGACCAGCGCCTGGGGCTGATCGACGTGGCGGACATGCGCTTCCTGCGCCCACCGCTGTCGGCGCGGATGATCCGACGCAACGTCCAGCACATGGTGCGCTATATCGAACGAGAGAAACTGGGCGATCGCTTCCCGCTCGCCGAATTCGAAGCCAGTCTGCTGGCCCGCTGAGGGTCAGCCACGCAGAAGGCTCGCCGAGCTTTCCTGAAACATCTGCCATGCCTGTTCCGGCGCCAGCACCTGGCGCTGCCGAGCAGCCATGGAGGCAGGGTCGAGCGTGATGCAGCGCTCTATCGCCACCGCCCACTCGCAAGCGTCGCCCACAGGTAAATAGCAGCCGGCGTCCTGCAACTGCTCGCGAAATACCGGCAGGTCGCTGCAAATCACAGGCACACCGGCCAGCACCGCTTCCTGCACCACCAGCCCCAAACCTTCCGAGCGCGAAGGGATCAACACCCAGTCGAATGCGCGGTACAGCTGCTGCACGTCCTCTCGATGACCGCGCAAGTGTATGCGCTCGGCCAAGCCCAACGCCTCGATTCGCGCCTGCAGGGTGGCGTGCAGCGGCCCATCGCCGAGGATCGCCAAGTGTAGGTGCGCTTGCCGGGAGGCGGCCTTGGCGAAGGCCTCGATCAGCATCTCGAACCCCTTCCCCTCCACCAGGCGGCCCACGGCCCCAAAGACCAGGTTTGGCGGCGGCAGCAGCTTCAGGGTATGTCGGGCTTGCGCCGCGTTGAGCGACGACTCGGCAACAGCCTTCGGGTCGAGCGCGATACGCAGCGTCCTGACCGGCTTGCCCAGGTCGTGCGACAGGGATTGGGCAAGGGTTTGCGAAACCGCCGCAAGATTCAGGCGGTCGGAGGGCTGTTCACGCAGCAGGCGAATGTCGGCGGCGCTTAGCCGGGTTCCGCCATGGAACAACACATTGGCCCGTAGTTCTGGCACCTGTCGCAATAGCGGCAGGACCAGACGGGCAACACCCACGCCGTCGAGCAGCAGCACTTCGGCCCGGGCCTCGACCAGCGCCTTGCGCAGGCGCCTGCGCAGCCACGGGCGCAGCAGGCGCCAGAGGTGGCGGCCCTTCAGGGCCCTCGGTGGCAGATGCCACTCCTGGGTCGGTCCGAGTGCATGGCACACGCCGCTGCCCAGCAACAACCAGTTGCTGATGCGCGCATCGGTGCCAATGCAGGCAAGCACCTGACAATGCACCTTGTGGATGGAGATGTACCGCGAACCACCCGACCACATCATGTTGACGATGTTCATGGCATAACGCTCCCCTCCCGCTCGAACCAGGTGGGACTGCGATCTCAGTGAACGAACAGGGTAATTCCCATACCAAGCAGCGCGCCTATCAGCAGCGTCAATGCCAGCTTCACCCGATCACGCTTGCGCCGCCTGGCCTTGCGCCGGTCTTCTCCGGGCAAGGTCACATGCATGCCGAAGCCGGTGTGCAAGACCGCATCGCCCTCAAGAGTCACGGCGGCCAGGTTCAACTCGGCGTAACGTCGGGAAAGCGCCTTCTCCCCAGCATAGGCGGCAAATGGTGCAAGCCGCTGATAATCGCTCAGCCGTCGCAGGCCAGGATTGAGGGAAAACGCCTGCCAGTCGGCCTTGTCGGAAAGCAACGGATAACAGGGCACGCCGGCAATCACCTGGCGCTCACCCAGGTGAATGTAGGGGCTGTGAATCGCCAGATCGTGCGCGTAACTGCGAAGCCAGACCTGCAAAAGGCCCGGACTGGCCTCCAGAATGGCATGGGAGTCCTCGACGAAACCTTGCCGGTAGAACTTCCAGTCATCCTCGCAGTGGAAGATGTAGGGTGTCTTGACGTGACGGTAGGCCAGGTCGATCGAGGCCAACTGACCGAGCTTGGGCCGATTGACGAACACCTGGCAGTGGGGCTTCCAGTGCTCGGGCACGCAGGCGTGCACGGCGTCGTCGCCTGAGTCCTCGGTGATGAAGACCTCGCGAATGGGTGCTGTGTTGCAACGGTCGAAACTGTCCAGGGTCTGCCTGAGCAGATCGAACCGTCCACAACTGGTCACGACGAGCGTGATGTCACTATCAACGGAAAAGCGCACCGGATTCCCTCCGCAATGCTTTCAACCGCTGCTCACCGTCCCTGGCGAGCGAAACGCCTGCTGGTCAGATGCCGAGCTTGAGACGAAGCCGCTGCAAGAACGTCAGCGGGGGATGAGGCCTCAGCGCAGGGCGCATGTGTTCGACGATGCTACGACCTACTTCCGCGAAGCTGAAACGGGATACGGACAAACGTCGTCCATTTTCTGCAATCCGCTGAGCCAGAGAAGGGTCTGCACGCAGTATACGAAGTTTTTCCTGCAGCATTGGAATGCTGTCGTAAAGGACTACGTTGTGCATGTCCTCAAGTCCCAGGGCGCGGTTCTCCGCCTCGCCCTGATCATAGGCCAGCAGCACGCAGCCGCAGGCCATGGCCTCGAAATTCTTGATCATGTACTCGCCCATGCCGACATCGGCGCTGACGAAGAAGCGGATGCGATTGAGCGTGTTGCAGTAGTCCTCACCCGACTTGGTGCGGGTCACCACCAGGTTTTCGACCCGTCCCAGTTCGTCCAGCAGGGCCTTGCGGCCACTGTAGGCCACGCTTTTGGTGCTGCCGACGAACGCGAGTTCGATATCGCGCTCGCGCCCCTGGTCGGCCAGCAGTTGCTCATCATAGCCCTTGGGCACGAACACCGCGTCGAAACCCTCCTGGCGCAGGCGTTCGCTGACCATGTAGCCCGAACTGATCACCCGCGCCCACGGCAGCTTGCGGTAGTGCGCGCTGAACTTGCCGGTGTACTTGCAGGGGATGTAGTTCTGGTAGGCATCGTGTTCGAGGATGACCAGGTTCGGTACGCTGCGGATGAATGCCACCTGGCGGATCTCCTGCTTGAAACGCAGGAAGAACAGAATCCGGTCGTAGCGCTCGACATCCACTTCACGCTTGAAGTAACGGCGCAGGTTGCGTTGCTCCTCGCTGCTCAGCCAGCGCAGGTCGCACTCGCAGTTGGCCGCGACGCCATCGTACAGGCGGTCGAGAATCGCCCGTTGTTCCTTCTGCACCAGAAATAGGACTTTCATTGCATTCCTTGGGCGCTCGGCGCCAACTCGGTCAACCGGAGGCGTGTTACAGCTCACGCCGCCAGAACAGTTCATGCCGGCGCACGGCCTTACGGAAGAATTCGTTCTCCCCGTAGGGCGATGGACGGCGCCCGGCCAGCCAGCGCTGCAGCAGCCGACGCACACGTCGCTTGAACGGCGCGGGCGGTTGCAGGTCGTGCATCATGCCCAGGGCCATCGCCTTGTCGCGCTGAGTTGCCACGTCCAGCACCAGGCTGCAAGGCGCCCAGGCTTGGTCGGCGCTCAGCTGCGGCGGCAAGGCTACGCCATCGCCACTGTCCCCCATCGGCCAGCGGTCGTTGTCGTGCAGATGGTTGGCGTAGCACAGCAGGGTCTGCGGTTGCCACGCCAGGCCCTGCAGGGCCTCCAGCACAGCAGCCTGGGCACAGATATGGTCTGGATGAGGGTCGAGTTGCGGATGCGGCATCACCAGCACCTCGGGCCTGGCCAGCTCCAACAGGGCACGCAGGTCGGCCAGCAGGTTGTTCCAGGTCGGCCGGCCATCGCTGTCGGCCGGCAAAGGGAACGGGTTGAACTGGCGAAACGGGCGAATATCGACCATCTCGGCTTCACGGGAAACAGCTGGCTGGTCGGGCGCGGCCTGCATGGCGGGCAATTGCAGGCAGAAATAACCCAGCTGGACGCAGCGAGACTCCGGAACGCCGGCCCAACGCGGTACGGCAATGCTGTCCCAGGCGCGCAGGCGACCCTTCAACCGCGCCGCCTCGGCACCGCTCATTCCCATCCGCTGGTAATGCTCGGCTTCGATCTCGCCTGCAGTCAGCGTCACCACCCAGGTTTCGTCAGCCTGGCTGTAGAGTCCATAGGCCGCCAGCTCGGCGTCATCGGCGTGGGGAGCGATGACCATCACCCGGCGACGCTGCAGCTCGACGCTGGGGGTTATCCACAGCCGTGGCTCGCCCTGCAGCCGGCAGCAACGTCCGCGCAACCGCAATTTCCCTGCCTGTAGCGGGGCAGCAAGGCCGGTAAGGTTGAGAAAACGCACGCCATCGACGCCACGCTCGAATGCCTGGCTGTCCTGCCCTCCGTCGCTGAACAGTTCGACACGCGGGTCGAGGAAGCGCCCGAGCCAGCGGCTCTTGACGCGCACTTGCAGCACCAAGGTTTCATCGCCATTCAGTGCGGCGTCGGTGCGCAGCGTGCCACCTTGCAGGCTGGCCTTTGCCTCGCGGGTCTGGTCACCGAAGCGATAGACGTAGTCTTCCCCCGGGGTATAGAACAGGTGGTCGGCGAACCAAGCCTCATGGGCCGCCCACAGGACAGGCAACAGCAGCAGCGCCAGCCACCACCAGGTCAGCCAGCCCAAGGCCAGCAAGAGCCCGAGGCTGGCCAGCAGGCCAAGGCGTTTGTTGCGCCGGTGACGCTTGAGCAACTGCTGCTTGCGGCTCATACCTGGAACACCGGCACGGGGTTGCACCAGCGGTCCTTGTACTCGCGGTCGGCGCGCCCGAACGAGAAACGCAGTGGCTTGTTGCGCGCCTGTGCGTCGTCCCAGGCCGCCTGGGTATTGAGGAAGCTCAACACACTACCGGGGCTGAAGGCCTTGGTTTCGGGATCGACGCCGCCGTTGATGTACTCGACGCTGACCCACTCCGGCGCCTCGACCCGATACACCAACTGGATCGCAATAGCATTGCCATCCAGCATCAGCACCGAGCCGATCAGCAGCTCGCGAAGACGCTCCAGCACCTCGGCCATGTGCGCCGCACCGGTGGCCGGGAAGCCCCAGCGCCGCTGGAACAGGTCGCAGTACATGGCGGCGATGTCGCTGGCGCTGAAGTCGCCGATCGGGCGTACCACACCGCCCGCCTCTTCCAACAGGCGCAGCTCGCGGCGCTGGTTGTAGCGAAATTTCTTCGACAGGTCTTCGTGTGCCCGCGCCATAGCCAGTTGCTCTGGTTGCGCCTTGAGGCCGGTGAACCGCCCCTGGTTGAGCTCGGACAAATAACGCCCGGCATGACGCAACGGGGCTCCTGCCTGCGCGGCGGCAGGCAGGATGATCTCGGCATTGCCCAGGTCGAAAAGGCCTTTCTTGCCGGCACGTTTGAGCACGTCCTTGGACAGCGCCAGGTGTCGCCCCCAGGTGGGGATGGCGGCCTTGAGCTCACCGCCCTGCTGCCAGCCCAGGTAACGCACGGGAATTCGCGCCAATTGGGCCAACTGCTCGACCACCAGCGGATGCGTCGCGACGCTTCCCCCGTACCGCCCCCAGACTTCGGCATAGGTTGCAGCGTCGATGGCCTGCCAGCCACGCTCGCGAAACGCTTGAATATGATTGAGCATCACGCCTGCGCCACCATCGCACGCACCTGCGGCAACTGCCAGAAGGCCTCACGCACGGCCGCGTCGGAGAAACGCTCGTGCAGGCGCTCAAGCATGTGTCCGGCGCAGGCCTGGCGTTGCTGCGCATCCAGCTGCGCCATGTGCTGCAGGCCCTGCGCCAGCTGCGCAGCATCGCCCAGCGTGAACAGCACGCCCACGCCCTCGACCACTTCGCGGGCACCGCCGCAGGCCGTGGCCAGCACCGGCACCCCGGCAACCATGGCTTCGAGCAGGACCATGCCGAAAGGTTCGTGGTCAGAGCTCAGGGCAAAAACATCGAACGCCTGGAAATAACAGCGAGCGTTCGGCACCTGGCCCAGGAAATCCACCTGGCCGGCGATACCCAACTCGCCGGCCAGCGCCTTGAGCTTACCCTCCAGACGCCCTTGCCCCAGTATGGCCAGCCGCGATCCGGCGGGCAGCCCTGGCAGTGCCTGGGCAAAGCCTCGCAGCAAGGTCGCCTGGTCCTTGTCTGGATGCAGCCGGCCAACGTTGCCGACGACCCAGGCCTGCGCATCCAGGCCCAAGGCCTCGCGGGCTTGGGCTCGGGGCACGAGCGAGGCCTGCAAGGCTTGGATGTCGATTCGGTTGTAGAGCGTCTGGATACGCTCAGCCGGCCACTGTGGCAAGCAACGGCGCATGTCGTCACGCACGGCATCGGACACACCGAGCAGGCTCAAGCGCTTGCTGAACAGGTTGGCGAACAGCCGACGACCTTTGCGCTCATAGTCACCGAAGGCATGGTGCACGCCGATCACCGGCAACCCTGTGCCCAGCAACGCAATATAGATCGGCTTGAAGCGGTGGGCGATGCAGAAACTGAATTCGCGCTCGGCGGCAATCCGGCGCAATGCGCGGATAGCCCCGAGCTTCAGGCCACGCACGGCCTTGGAGCTGAACTCCAGGAACAGCACCTCGTCCGACGCACAGCCAGCGGCAACCTGCGGGTCGGCGGCGCCGGTGAGGAACACCGTGGTGACTTTGTAGCCGGTGCCCTGGAACAGGCTGGCGTACTGACGGGCACAGTCGAGGAACGGCCCGTCATAGCCATGGCAGAACTGCAGGACGCGCAGGTCAGAGCGGCTGGTCATACGGGGCCGCACCGTCCTTGACGACCAGGATGTCTTCCATGATCAGGTACTGCAGGTCCGAGCCGAAGAACATGTTCAAGGCATCGGTCGGCGAGCAGATCATGGGTTCGCCACGACGGTTCAACGAGGTGTTCAGCGACACACCGTTGCCAGTCAGGTCTTCCAGGGCCTTCATCATGTCGTAGTAACGCGGGTTGTACTCGCGCTTGAGCACCTGGGCACGGGAGGTGCCGTCCTCGTGGACCACTTCCGGCACACGGGTCTTCCACTCTTCGGCCACTTCGAAGGTGAAGGTCATGAACGGCGCAGGGTGATCGACCTTGATCATCTGCGGTGCCACGGTGTCGAGCATCGACGGGCAGAAAGGTCTCCAGCGTTCGCGGAACTTGATCTGCTCGTTGATGCGGTCGGCCACGCCCGGCACGCTCGGGCAGCCGATGATGGAACGGCCGCCCAGGGCACGCGGACCGAACTCCATCCGGCCCTGGAACCAGGCCACCGGGTTGCCGTCGACCATGATCTTGGCGATGCGCTGCGGCATGTCGTCGATCTTGCGCCACTTCGGCGCGCTCGGGTGACGGGCACAGGCGGCGATCACGTCCTCGTTGGAGTAGGACGGGCCGAGGTAGACGTGTTCCATCTTCTCGACCGGCACGCCCCGGGCATGGGAAACATAGGCTGCGGCACCCACGGCGGTACCGGCGTCGCCGGAAGCCGGCTGGACGAACAGCTCCTTGACGTCGGGGCGAGCGATGATTTTCTGGTTGAGCTTGACGTTCAGCGCGCAGCCGCCGGCGAAAGCGAGCTTGCCGGTCTGCTTGAGGGTGTCGCCCAGGTAGTAGTCGATCATCTGCAGGGCGATTTTCTCGAACAGCGCCTGCATGCTGGCCGCGTAGTGAATGTACGGCTCGTCGGCGATATCGCCTTCACGCTTCGGCCCCAGCCACTCGATGAGCTTCGGCGAGAAGTAGAAGCCTTTGCCCTTCTCTTTATAGCGGCGCAGGCCGATGACGTTGGCGTACTCGGTGTTGATCACCAGTTCGCCATTCTCGAAGCTGGCCAGGCGGGAGAAGTCGTACTTGCTGGCATCGCCGTACGGCGCCATGCCCATGACCTTGAACTCGCCGTCGAGCATTTCGAAACCGAGGAACTCGGTGATCGCGCCATACAGGCCGCCCAGCGAGTCCGGATCGAAGAACTCCTTGATCTTGTGGATCTTGCCGTTTTCGCCGTAGCCAAAGAAGGTGGTGGCGTACTCGCCCTTGCCGTCGATGCCGAGGATCGCGGTTTTTTCCTTGAAGCCCGAGCAGTGGTAGGCACTGGAAGCGTGCGCCAGGTGGTGTTCGACGGGTTCGATCTTGACCTTTTTCGGGTCGAAGCCGAGTTGTTCCAGGCACCAGACGATCTTCTTGCGGTAGCGCTTGTAGCGACGGTTGCCCATCAGGATGGCGTCGAGCGCGCGGTCCGGGGCGTACCAATAGCGCTTGGCATAGTGCCAGCGGGCCTTGCCGAACAGGCTGATCGGGGCGAACGGAATGGCCACCACGTCCACATCGGACGGTTTGATGCCAGCCTGCTCCAGGCAGAACTTCGCCGACTCGTAGGGCATGCGGTTCTTCGCATGCTTGTCACGCACGAAGCGCTCTTCTTCGGCGGCGGCAATCAGTTTGCCGTCGATGTACAGGGCCGCGGAAGGGTCATGGCTAAGGGCGCCGGACAGGCCAAGAATCGTCAATGCCAAGGGACTAGCCTCTTCATTCGGTAGAGATGCGCCAGCGGCCTCATAGGCGGGTGGCGGCTAAAAGGCGGGATTATAACGCAAACAGCATGGCCTGCACGGTCGTTGTAGGGGCGGCCTTGTGTCGCGAAAGGGCCGCCGACGCGCGCCGAGCTCACCGCGGGATTGGCGGGGGTGTCGTGCAAGCCTTTCGCGACACAAGGCCGCCCCCACAGTGAAACATGCCGATCGGTTATTCAGCGATCAGCCAGTCCATACGATAGCTGCCCGCGGTTTGGGCCAGCTCCTTGGCCAGCCATGGCAGCAGCTCCTTGAGCTCTTCCTCCAGGCCCCATGGCGGGTTGGCGATAGCCAGGCCGGAGCCGTTGAGCCCCTGCGGGCTGTCCTGGTGATGCACGTACAGCTCGACCCGCAGCAGCTTCGGCGCGCCGGTGCTGGTCAGGTCCTGATAGAAGCGGGTCAGCGAGCGCTGGTCCTTGATCGGGTACCAGATGGCCGCGACGGTCTGGCGCATGCGGCCGATGGCCTCTTTCATCGCCACGGTACAACGCTTGAGCTCGTCAGCCTGCTCGAATGGCGGATCGATCAGCATGATCGCGCGCTTTTCCTGTACCGGCAGCAATGCCCGCGGCACATGCCAACCCTCACCCAGGTGCACGACCACACGCGGGTCTTTCTTCATGTTTTCCTTGAGCAGCGGACCGTCTTCAGGGTGCTTCTCGTTGAGCAGCGCACGGTCCTGCTGGCGCATCAGGCGCCGGGCCAGCTCAGGCGAACCGGGGTAGTAACGCAGCTCGCCATCGGCATTCAGGCGTTTGATGATGCGCAGGTAATCGGCGGTCGCTGCCGGCAGGTCATCGCGATTCCACAGCCGGGCGACGCCTTCGAGATACTCGCCGGTGCGGGTAGCCTGGTCGCCTTGCAGGTCATACAGCCCAAGGCCGGCGTGGGTGTCGATATAGGCGAACGGCTGTTCCTTGCGCGACATCAGGGCGATGAGGCGAGTCAGCACGATGTGCTTGAGGACGTCGGCGTGGTTGCCGGCGTGGAAGGCGTGACGATAGTTCATGGCAACTCCTGCGGGGGCGGCAAGTTTACCTTGCCTTGCGGGCGGAGTCAGGCCCGGCAGCCGATCGGTGGCCAGCCTTCGCCGGCAGGCCGACTCCTGCAGGGGACGCAGGAGCCGGCTTGGCGGCGCAGGACTACACCGAGTCAGCAGGCATTACTTGCCAGCGTGATACGCGGCATCAGCCTTCTCGAAGCAAGTGACCATGCTCTTCGACGGGCTGCCCAGCTTGCTCACCAACAGGATGGCGAGGGTGGCGAACAGGAAGCCTGGAATGATCTCGTACAGACCCAGACCTACATAGTTCTTCCACAGGATCACGGTGAGTGCACCGACCACGATGCCAGCCAGCGCGCCGTTACGGGTCATGCCTTTCCACAGCACCGAGATCAGAACGACCGGACCGAACGCGGCGCCGAAGCCTGCCCAGGCGTATGCCACCAGGCCCAGCACGCGGTTTTCCGGATTGGACGCCATGGCGATGGCGATCAGGGCAACGGCCAGCACCATCAGGCGACCGACCCAGACCAGTTCCTTCTGGGACGCATTCTTGCGCAGGAACGATTTGTAGAAGTCTTCGGTCAGCGCACTGGAGCACACCAGCAGCTGGCAGCTCAGGGTGCTCATCACCGCCGCCAAAATGGCCGACAGCAGCACACCGGCGATCCAAGGGTTGAACAGGATCTTGGCCAGCTCGATGAATACGCGCTCGTGGTTTTCGGTGACCGGGCCTGCCAGCTCAGGGTGAGCCGAGAAGTAGGCGATGCCGAAGAAGCCGACGGCGCAGGTACCGGCCAGGCACAGGATCATCCAGGTCATCGAAATGCGACGGGCGTTGGCGATGGACTTGACCGAATCGGCTGCCATGAAGCGTGCCAGGATGTGCGGCTGGCCGAAGTAGCCCAGGCCCCAACCCATCAGCGAGATGACACCGATGAAGGTCGCACCGCGGAACATGTCGAAGTTCGCCGGGTTCTGCGCCTCGATGGCCAGGAAGGTGGTATCGAAGCCGCCAGTGGAGATCAGCACGATGATCGGGGTGAGGATCAGCGCGAAGATCATCAGCGAAGCCTGCACGGTGTCGGTCCAGCTCACTGCCAGGAAGCCGCCGACGAAGGTGTAGGCGATGGTCGCGGCAGCACCGGCCCACAGTGCAGTCTCGTAGGACATGCCGAAGGTGCTTTCGAACAGACGGGCGCCCGCAACGATGCCGGAGGCGCAATAGATGGTGAAGAACACCAGGATCACGATGGCCGAGATGACTCGCAGCAGACCGCTGTTGTCCTCGAACCGGCTCGAGAAATAGTCCGGCAGGGTCAGCGCATCGCCGTTGTACTCGGTCTGCACACGCAGACGACCGGCGACGAACAGCCAGTTGAGGTAGGCACCGATGGTCAGGCCAATGGCGATCCAGGCTTCGGAAAGACCTGCGAAGTAGATGGCGCCCGGCAGGCCCATCAGCAGCCAGCCGCTCATGTCGGAAGCGCCGGCGGAAAGCGCGGTAACCACGCTGCCCAGGCTACGACCGCCAAGGATGTAGTCGGAAAGGTTCTTGGTGGAGCGATAGGCGGCGAAGCCGATCAGCACCATTGCCGCGATGTAGATCACGAAGGTGATCGTTAGTGGATTGCCCATGCGTGTGCCCTGGCGTTTGTTTTTATCTCATGCGCAACCGTAGCGAGACGGTTGCACCCAGGCGGCGAATCCTATGCAACAACGCAAAGTGGGTGCAACCATTTTTCACTTGCAAGTTGCACCTGCCCGAGCGTTTTCAGAGAAAGCCGATTTCTTGCTCCCTTTTGGAGCAAAAACCCCGTTTTTCAGAAGAAAATGCACCAGGAACGCCTCGTTTTCGGATCCCAAGCACCCGACCGGACGAGTTGCACCTTTTCCCGAAAAAATTCGGGTTGCACCTGGTTGCACCCGGAAACACCTACGGATACTCTTGGCACAGCTTAGGCCACAGCCGTGGCAATAACGAGGATAAGAAATGGCGACGACCACCCTTGGGGTCAAACTCGACGACCCGACCCGTGAGCGACTCAAAGCAGCTGCGCAGTCCATCGACCGCACGCCGCATTGGTTGATCAAGCAAGCGATCTTCAACTATCTGGAGAAGCTAGAGGGTGGCGCCACCCTGACCGAACTCAACGGTCATGCCAGCAACCTGGCGGACGAAGCTGGCGAAGTCCAGCCCGACCACGTCCACCAGTGCTTCCTAGAGTTCGCCGAGAGCATCCTGCCGCAATCGGTACTGCGCTCGGCCATCACTGCCGCCTATCGCCGTCCGGAGCAGGAAGTCATTCCGATGCTGCTGGAGCAGGCTCGCCTGAGCGCAGCGCAAGCCGAAGCCACCAACAAGATGGCCGCCGGCATCGCTGAAAAATTGCGTAACCAGAAGAGCGCTGGAGGCCGTGCCGGTATCGTCCAGGGCCTGCTGCAGGAGTTTTCGCTGTCGTCCCAGGAGGGCGTAGCCCTGATGTGCCTGGCCGAAGCCCTGCTGCGCATCCCTGACAAAGGCACTCGCGACGCCCTGATCCGGGACAAGATCAGTACTGGCAACTGGCAGCCGCACCTGGGCAACAGCCCGTCGCTGTTCGTCAATGCCGCCACCTGGGGCCTGCTGCTGACCGGCAAGCTGGTCAGCACCCACAACGAATCCGGCCTGACCTCCTCGCTCACCCGCATCATCGGCAAGAGCGGCGAACCGATGATCCGCAAGGGCGTCGACATGGCCATGCGCCTGATGGGTGAGCAATTCGTCACCGGTGAAACCATCGCCGAAGCCCTGGCCAACGCCAGCCGTTTCGAGTCCAAAGGTTTCCGCTATTCCTACGACATGCTCGGCGAAGCCGCACTGACCGAGCACGATGCGCAGAAATACCTGGCGTCCTACGAACAAGCCATTCACTCGATCGGCAAGGCCTCCCATGGCCGCGGCATCTATGAAGGCCCGGGCATCTCCATCAAGCTGTCGGCCCTGCACCCACGCTACAGCCGCGCCCAGTACGAGCGCGTGATGGAAGAGCTGTACCCGCGCCTGCTGTCACTGACCCTGCTGGCCAAGCAGTACGACATCGGCCTGAACATCGACGCCGAAGAAGCCGACCGCCTCGAACTGTCCCTCGACCTGCTCGAGCGCCTGTGCTTCGAGCCGTCGCTGGCAGGCTGGAACGGTATCGGTTTCGTTATCCAGGCCTATCAGAAGCGCTGCCCGTACGTGATCGACTACGTCATCGACCTGGCCAAGCGCAGCCGTCACCGCCTGATGATCCGACTGGTGAAAGGCGCCTACTGGGACAGCGAGATCAAGCGCGCCCAAGTGGAAGGCCTGGAAGGCTACCCGGTCTATACCCGCAAGGTGTACACCGACGTTTCCTACATCGCCTGTGCCCGCAAGCTGCTGTCGGTGCCAGAAGCCATCTACCCGCAGTTCGCCACCCACAACGCCCACACCCTGTCGGCCATCTACCACATCGCCGGCCAGAACTACTATCCGGGCCAGTATGAGTTCCAGTGCCTGCACGGCATGGGCGAGCCGCTGTACGAGCAGGTTGTCGGCAAGATCTCCGAAGGCAAGCTCAACCGCCCGTGCCGCGTCTATGCACCGGTCGGTACGCACGAAACGCTGCTGGCCTACCTGGTACGTCGTCTGCTGGAAAACGGCGCCAACACCTCGTTCGTCAACCGCATTGCCGACCACTCGATCTCGATCCAGGAACTGGTCGCCGACCCAGTCGCCAGCATCGAGCGCATGGCCACTCAGGAAGGCAGCATCGGCCTGCCACACCCGCGCATCCCGCTGCCGCGTGATCTGTACGGCACCGAGCGAGCCAACTCCGCCGGTATCGACATGGCCAACGAACATCGCCTGGCGTCGCTGTCCTGCGCCATGCTGGCCACCGCTCACAACGACTGGAAAGCCGCCCCGCTGCTGGCCTGCGCCGCCAGCGAAAGCACTGCCGCGCCGGTACTGAACCCAGCCGACCATCGTGACGTGGTCGGTCACGTTCAGGAAGCCACGGTTGCCGACGTAGACAACGCCATCCAGTGCGCGCTCAATGCCGGGCCGATCTGGCAGGCCACTCCACCGGCCGAACGCGCGGCGATCCTCGAACGCACCGCCGACCTGATGGAAGCCGAGATCCAGCCGCTGATGGGCCTGCTCATCCGCGAAGCCGGCAAGACCTTCGCCAACGCCATCGCCGAAGTGCGCGAGGCGGTGGACTTCCTGCGCTACTACGCAGTACAGGCACGCAACGACTTCAGCAACGACGCCCACCGCCCACTGGGCCCGGTGGTGTGCATCAGCCCGTGGAACTTCCCGCTGGCGATCTTCACCGGCCAAGTGGCCGCGGCGCTGGCTGCCGGTAACCCGGTGCTGGCCAAGCCGGCCGAGCAAACCCCGCTGATCGCAGCCCAGGCCGTGCGTCTGCTGCTGGAAGCCGGCATTCCGGAAGGCGTGCTGCAACTGCTGCCAGGCCGCGGTGAAACCGTCGGCGCCGGCCTGGTCGGTGACGAGCGCGTCAAGGGTGTCATGTTCACCGGCTCCACCGAAGTTGCTCGCCTGCTGCAACGCAACGTCGCCGGTCGCCTGGACAACCAGGGCCGCCCAATTCCGCTGATCGCCGAAACCGGTGGCCAGAACGCAATGATCGTCGACTCTTCGGCCCTGACCGAACAGGTGGTGATCGACGTGGTGTCCTCGGCCTTCGACAGTGCTGGCCAGCGTTGCTCGGCCCTGCGGGTCCTGTGCCTGCAGGAAGACTCCGCTGACCGCGTGATCGAGATGCTCAAGGGCGCCATGGCCGAAAGCCGCCTGGGCAACCCGGACCGCTTGGCCGTGGACATCGGCCCGGTGATCGACGCCGAGGCCAAGGCTGGCATCGAGAAGCACATCCAGGGTATGCGCGAGAAAGGTCGCTCGGTCTACCAGGTCGCCATCGCCAACGCCGAGGAATGCAAGCGCGGCACCTTCGTCATGCCGACCCTGATCGAACTGGAGAGCTTCGACGAGCTCAAGCGCGAGATCTTTGGTCCTGTGCTGCACGTCGTGCGCTACAACCGCCGCAACCTCGACCAGCTGATCGAGCAGATCAATGCTTCCGGCTATGGCCTGACCCTCGGCGTGCATACCCGTATCGACGAGACCATCGCCAAGGTGGTCGAGACCGCTAACGCTGGCAACATGTACGTCAACCGCAACATCGTCGGCGCGGTGGTGGGTGTACAGCCATTCGGTGGCGAAGGCCTGTCCGGCACCGGCCCGAAAGCGGGCGGCCCGCTGTACCTGTATCGCCTGCTGTCGACCCGTCCGGCCGATGCCATTGCCCGTCACTTCCAGCATCAGGATGGCGAAGGCAAGCCGGACCGCACCTTGCACGAACAGCTGACCAAGCCGCTGCACAGCCTCAAGGCCTGGGCAGACAGCAACCAGCTGAGCGATCTGGCCGCCCTCTGCGAGCAGTTCGCCGCGCAGTCGCAAAGCGGTATCTCCCGCGTCCTGCCAGGACCGACTGGCGAGCGCAACAGCTACACCATCCTGCCACGCGAGCACGTGCTGTGCCTGGCGGACAACGAAGCGGACCTGCTGGCTCAGTTGGCTGCAGTGCTGGCGGTCGGCAGCTCGGCGGTGTTCCAGGATGGCGAACCGGCCAAGAGCCTGCGCGCCCGCCTGCCGAAAGAGCTGCAGGCCAAGGTCAAGCTGGTGGCTGACTGGAACAAGGACGAAGTGGCCTTCGATGCAGTCCTCCATCATGGCGACTCGGACCAGCTGCGCGGCATTTGCCAACAGGTGGCCAAGCGTGCCGGTGCGATCGTCGGCGTTCACGGGCTGTCCAGCGGCGACCATCAGATTGCGCTGGAGCGATTGGTGATCGAGCGCGCGGTAAGTGTGAACACCGCAGCGGCGGGCGGTAACGCCAGCTTGATGACCATTGGCTGATTGGGCTGATGCGAAAAGGAAGGAGAGCTTAGGCTCTCCTTTTTTTTGGCTGGCGTTCAGGTAATGCATATGGCGATGCTTCAGGGGGGGTCGACGTAGGCGTTGCAGTGGCCGTGAGATCGAGCGCCGCCCGCGCGGCGCATCGCGAGCAAGGCTCGCTCCTACGTTTGTTTCGGGCCAATTATTCCTGTGATATTGGCGCGCGACCGCTTTGGTGAACGGCGCGATATCGAGTCGTCCAAACAAGACGGTCGCCCGCGTCTGCCACTGGCGTTACTGGCCCGAAACAGCCGTAGGAGCGAGCCTTGCTCGCGATGCGCCGCGCGGGCGGCGCTCGATCTCAAGACCCCAGCCAAACCAACGACAAGCACCTGCCCGCCATCACGTCTTCCATCCAGCTGCCGCTCCGCCTTCTTCTCCCATATCACCAACACCAATAACCCTGTCCCTACCAAAACAGCAGCCCTAGACTCGCCCCAAGCCCGTCCAAGGACCGCCACCATGCCCGAGACCCTGCTCAGCCCACGCAACCTTGCCTTCGAACTCTACGAAGTCCTCGACGCCGAGGCCCTGACCCAGCGCCCGCGCTTCGCCGAGCACAGCCGCGAGACTTTCGACGCGGCGCTCACCACCGCCCGTACCATCGCCGAAAAGTTCTTCGCCCCACACAACCGCAAAGGCGACGAGCACGAGCCGCGCTACGTGGATGGCCGCGCGGAATTGATCCCGGACGTGAAACCGGCCGTCGATGCGTTTCTGGAAGCCGGCTTCCTCAACGCCAACCGTGACTTCGAAGTGGGCGGCATGCAGCTGCCAAGCCTGCTCTCGCAGGCCTGCTTCGCCCATTTCCAGGCCGCCAACGCTGGCACCACGGCCTACCCGTTCCTGACCATGGGTGCGGCCAACCTGATCGAAAGCTTCGGCACCGAGGAACAGAAACGCCTGTTCCTCCAGCCGATGATCGAGGGCCGCTACTTCGGCACCATGGCCCTGACCGAACCCCACGCGGGCTCGTCGCTGGCCGACATCCGCACCCGCGCCGAACCTGCTGGCGACGGCAGCTACCGCATCAAGGGCAACAAGATTTTCATTTCCGGCGGCGATCACGAACTGTCGGAAAACATCGTGCACATGGTCCTGGCCAAACTGCCGGATGCGCCCCCCGGAGTGAAGGGCATCTCGCTGTTCATCGTGCCCAAGTACCGGGTCAACGAAGATGGCAGCCGCGGCGCGCGCAACGATGTACTGCTGGCCGGGCTGTTCCACAAGATGGGCTGGCGCGGCACCACGTCCACTGCACTGAACTTCGGTGACAACGGCGCGTGCGTCGGCTACCTGATCGGCCAGCCACACCAAGGCCTGGCGTGCATGTTCCAGATGATGAATGAAGCTCGCATCGGCGTGGGCATGGGTGCGGTGATGTTGGGTTATGCAGGCTACCTGTACTCACTGGAATACGCCCGCCAGCGGCCACAAGGACGACTGCCGGACAACAAAGATCCTCAGAGCCCGGCAGTGCCGATCATCGCTCACACTGATGTCAGGCGCATGCTGCTGGCACAGAAAGCTTATGTCGAGGGTGCCTTCGACCTCGGCCTGTATGCCGCGCGGCTGTTCGATGACACTCAAACCGCCAGCGACGACGCAGCACGCCGCCAGGCCCACGAACTGCTCGACCTGCTGACGCCCATCGTCAAGTCATGGCCTTCGCAGTTCTGCCTCAAGGCCAACGAACTGGCCATCCAGATTCTCGGCGGCCACGGCTACACCCGCGAATACCCGGTCGAGCAGTACTACCGCGACAACCGCCTGAATCCGATCCACGAAGGCACCCACGGCATCCAGTCACTCGATTTGCTGGGCCGCAAGCTCGCGCAAAACGGTGGCTCCGGGCTCAAGCAGCTGGTCCGTCTGATCGCCGCCACTGCCGAGCGCGCCAGCCACCACCCGAGCCTCGACGCGCTGCGCCAACCTCTCGAGCAGCTGGTCAATCGGCTGCAAGCCGTGACCCTTGCCTTGCTCGGCGATTTGGCCCAGGGCAAGGTCGCAGGAGCCTTGGCCAACTCGGCGCTGTACCTCAAGGCCTTCGGCCACTGCGTCATTGGCTGGCGCTGGCTGGAGCAGGCAATTCATGCCGAGCTGGGCTTGATCAAGGGCACCGAAGCGGACCGCGACTTCTACCTCGGCAAGCTGCAAGCCGCTCGTTATTTCCTGACCTGGGAACTGCCGCCCTGCCATAATGACCTGGCATTGCTCGAGGTACGCGACGACACCTGCCTCGCCATGCAAGACGGGTGGTTCTAAAGGGGGAGCCACCGAGAACACGGTGGCTCATACCAACTCGACTCCCCGTTATGTGATGCTTCCTGTGGTGGGTGCAGATTCTTTGAAAAACCACAGGCTCCAGACCTTTGCGAGCTCGCTAGCAACCACAAGTGCAATCCCTACAACTGAGCCCTGCGAAAAATGAGGAGCCATATAATAAAACAGCACCGATGCAGAAGGTACGAACAACAATAACCTAAATGGCAACTGCAGCCAAACCAAGCGTTCACCCCACCGACTCCTGCGCAAGAGCAAGATACCACTTGCAGCAATGGACAACTGCAAACACCACCCCAGCGTTATGAATACAACGGCATAGCTGCCGTGATCATCAATGATCCTCAACGCACTCAGCGCGTCTGAGAAAAAGGGGAGCCGATCTTGCAGCACACTCTTCGCCACATAGTTCAACATATACAGTGCATCCAAGGCGCCCCATCCCCACCACACGTACTTCCTCGCTACCCTCTCATCCATTTAATGCTTCCGTTCGAAAATAACATTGGGCGTCACCGGCACCCAATACCATGACAGGCCTTTCACCGCCCAATTGTCATCCGACTCCACATACTTCTGAACCGTTTTTTTCAGAGTGCCATAACGGTAAACCGCAGAGCCCGACTCGAAGTGCTGCTCGTCATCCGCCAGTCTAGTCCATTCATGTGTGAGTGTACGGCTAGTATTTGCCCAGTCCTTACCATCCGAAAAAAACATACTTCCTTCATTGGCAATCGTGCCGGTTCTATTCGAGGCTATTGCCAATATGTTCCACAACGCATCATTATCGATCACTTTTAACAACCACTTTCCTGGCCCGCTGGTTTCCGTTGGGTTCGATCCTGCTGAAAAAACCTCTGCCCGTGCACTGTCTGTCACTGACTCCAAATAATCTTGGCCATGAGAGCTGTGCAGGGGCCAAAACTCAGCCCTTTTAGGCTTGAATGGACTGATTGGCTCTGAACACGCTAGCAACCAATCACCATCACCGACTTTTTTTAGAGTGATATTTTTGGCGTACTCAAATAAGCACTCATGGGGTGAAAATCCGCACTCTTGGATTAGCTCATGCAGCCCCGGCAAATCGTCCGGCCTTAACAAGGATTCGGACACACGATAAACGGCAAAGAAAGGCGTTTCGAAGCGAAATGAACAGTGAACGTCCGCTTTCGAGCGAGGAATCAGAAGTATCATGTGGACACCAACTGATCAAAAATCCATCAAGCTCCCACTCCACAAAAAAGGTTAGCCAGCCAATTCCTGATAGCGCGTAGGGCTTTTCTCTTTTCTCTGCGCTGTAGCGGCATGAGCCGGCTCAGCAAGCTGCAAGCCGCTCGTTATTTCCTGACCTGGGAACTGCCGCCCTGCCATAATGACCTGGCATTGCTCGAGGCACGCGACGACACCTGCCTCGCCATGCAAGACGGGTGGTTCTAGGGGGAGCCACCGTGCCAACGGAGGTTTCCGCATGTTCGATTCCGGCGCCCTGCTGCGTCAGCGCTTCGCCGCGCTGCGCAGTACGGCCGAGTTGTTTTCCCTGCGTCATGTAAAGCAGTCGCACCAGTCACTTTCCGTACGTCGCAACGTGGCCGAGCCGCCGCTCTTCAGCCAGGACGAAGGTGCCATGCTCAGCGTCCGGCTCAATGGCGTCGAGGCCTACGCGGCCACCGCCGACCTGTCTCAGGTGGGCCTGCAGCGGGCGTTGGAGCAGGCCGAGGCACTGGCCCGGCAAATTGCTGCGCACAGCCTGCTCGACCTGCGCGAACAACCAGTCGCCTGCGCACGCCACGATCACATCTCGCCCAACTACGACCAGTCGCTGCCGAGCCTTGCCGACTGCCTGGATCTGCTCGCCGACGAGTCGGCCAGCGTACCCAAGGACAGCCGCCTGGTGGACTGGCAGGCGAGCCTTGGCCTTAGCCTGGTCGAGCAAACCTTCCTGAACTCTGCCGGTGCCGAGCTGCGCCATGCCCAACGCTTCCTGTTCCCTGGGCTGAGCGTGACCGCCAGCGATGGCCAGGACAGCCAAAGCCGGAGCCTGGGCCGCGAGAACTTTGGCCAGCAAGGGGGCTTCGAAATCATCGAGCGCTGCGGCCTGGTTGGCGCGGCCCGCCGTGTTGCCGATGAAGCGCTGCAATTGCTGCTGGCGCCCAATACCCCCAGCGGGCCACGTGACCTGCTGCTGATGCCTGACCAGATGATGCTGCAGATTCACGAGTCCATCGGCCATCCGCTGGAAATGGACCGAATCCTGGGTGACGAACGCAACTACGCCGGCACCAGCTTCGTCAAGACCACTGATTTCGGTCACCTGCAATACGGCTCGACGCTGCTGAACGTGACCTTCGATCCCACCATCGGCGAAGAACTGGCCAGCTACAGCTTCGATGACGACGGCACCGAGGCCAGCAAGCAATTCCTGATTCGCGACGGCCTGTTGCTGCGCCCGCTGGGCGGCGCCCTGTCGCAGTTCCGCTCCGGCCTCGATGGCGTGGCCAACAGCCGGGCATGCGGCTGGAACCGCGCACCCATCGACCGCATGGCCAACCTCAACATCGAGCCAGGCGACCAGTCGCTCGAACAACTGATCCAGGGCATCGAGCATGGCATCCTGATGCGCACCAATCGCTCATGGTCCATTGACGACGCACGCAACAAGTTCCAGTTCGGCTGCGAATGGGGCCAGTTGATCGAGAACGGCGAGCTCAAGGGCATCGTCAAGAACCCCAATTACCGCGGCATCTCCGCGCAGTTCTGGCGTAACCTCTCGGCGGTCGGCGACCGTAGTACTTTCCAGGTTCTCGGTACGCCCAACTGCGGCAAGGGCGAACCCAACCAAGTGGTACGGGTCGGCCATGCTTCGCCAGCCTGCGTATTCCGCCAGATCGACGTATTCGGGGGAGACGCCTGATGAAACGCACTTTCGAAGCCCTGGTCGGCGCGGTGCGCAGCGCCCTGCAACCGGGCGAGCAGTTCACGCTCGGCTATGGCGCCGAGCAGTCGCAATTCGTGCGTTTCAACCACGCCAGGGTGCGCCAGGCCGGCGAAGTCAGCCAGGCCAGCGCGCAGATGCGGCTGATTCGCGACGGACGCCAGGCGGAACAGCACGTGACGTTGAGTGGTGACGCCCAGCTTGACCAACAGCGCCTGTTCGACGCTCTCGCACAACTGCGCCAGACCTTGCCACTGTTGGCAGTCGACCCCTACCTGCGCCTGGACGAAAACGCCTGGAACAGCCACAGCCTGCAGGAGCAGTCACTTCCGGAACTGAGCGAAGTACTGGCCCTGCTCGACCGGGAGGCCGGCGACCTGGATCTGGTCGGCATCTACGCCGCCGGGCCGATCTACCGAGGTTTTGCCAGCTCGTTCGGGGCTTTCGGCTGGCACCAGGCCAACAGTTTCAACTTCGACTGGAGCCTGTTCCACGCAAACGGCCAGGCCGTGAAGTCCAACTATGCAGGACAGGTCTGGAGCGCCGATGACTTCACCGCCCGCCTGCGCCAGGCACGCGAGCAGTTGGGCTTCCTCGGTCGCCCAGCGATTAACCTCGAACCTGGCAGCTACCGTGCCTACCTGGCGCCCGCCGCCATGGACGAAATCGCCAGCATGCTGTGCTGGGGAGGCTTTTCGGCCCAGGCCCTGGCTACCGGTAACAGCCCCTTGCAGCGCCTTTACAACGGGGATGCCAGGCTGAGTCCGCTGGTCAGCTTCACGGAGCAAGTCAGCGGTTCACTGAGCCCGGCATTTTCCGATGAGGGCTCGCCGCGCATGGACGTGCCATTGATCCAGCAAGGCGAGGCGTTGCAGCGGCTGATCAGTGCGCGCAGTGCAGCCGAGTTCGAAGGGGTGGCCAATGGGGCCGACAGCCATGAATCGCCATGCGCGCTGAGCATGGCTGCAGGAAACCTGTCCCGCTCGGAGGTTCTCCAACGGCTTGGCACTGGTCTGTACATCAGCAACCTCTGGTACCTGAATTACTCGGACTTGCCGGCAGCACGCATGACCGGGCTGACCCGCTTCGCCACGTTCTGGGTGGAAGACGGCAAGATCCAGGGACCGGTGAGCACCATGCGTTTCGATGACAGCCTGTTCAACCTGCTGGGTAGCCAACTGCAGGACCTGACCCACGAGCGCGAAATGATCCTGTCGACCAGCACCTATGGACAGCGCAGTACCGGGTCGAGTCATTTACCAGGGGCGCTGGTCAAAAGCCTGACCCTGACATTGTGATAGGCATTAGCGGCCTCTTCGTGGGCAAGCCCGTACCTGAGGGTAGTGCACAGCATCCGGTGCATTACCGGTATGCCCGCGAAGCGGCCGGCACAGACAAAAGAGGACGTCATGCCTGATCGTGCACCGATGGACCCCGTCACCGCCCGCTGGATCCCCTGGGTGGTGGCCATCGCCTTTTTCATGCAGTCCCTGGACGGCACCATCCTCAACACCGCCCTGCCGGCCATGGCCCGCTCGCTGCAGGAGGACCCGTTGCGCATGCAGGGCGTGATCATCTCCTACATGCTGACCGTGGCCTTGCTGATTCCAGCCTCGGGCTGGATCGCCGACCGTTTCGGTACCAAGCACATTTTCTTCAGCGCCATCTTGCTGTTCAGCTTCGGCTCGCTGCTGTGCGCCGCCGCCAACAGCCTGGGTTTCCTGATTTTCGCCCGCGTCGTGCAAGGCCTGGGGGGCGCGCTGATGCTGCCGGTCGGCAGGTTGGTGGTGCTGCGTGCCTATCCGCGCTCAGAGCTGGTGCGGATCATGAGCTTCATCACCATCCCCGGCCTGCTCGGCCCGCTGCTGGGCCCAACCCTGGGCGGCTGGCTGGTAGAAATCCTGAGCTGGCACTGGATCTTCCTGCTCAACCTGCCGGTAGGGGCAATCGGTTGCCTGGCGGTGTGGAAGTTCATCCCCGACCTGCGCGGCGCCGAGCGTACCTCCTTCGACACGCCCGGCTTCATCCTGTTCGGCGCAGCGATGGTGCTGATCACCATCGCCATGGAGGGCCTGGGCGAGCTGCATTTGCCGCACCTGCGGGTGATGCTGTTGCTGTTCGCCGGCATGGCCTGCCTGGCCGCCTACTGGCTGCGCGCCGGGCGCGACCCACAGCCGCTGTTTTCGCCCAGCCTATTCCGCGTGCGTACATTCGCCATCGGCATCCTTGGCAACCTGTTCGCACGCCTGGGTAGCGGCGCCCTGCCCTTCCTGGTGCCGTTGCTGCTGCAGGTCGCTCTAGGCTACTCGCCGTCCCAGGCCGGCATGAGCATGATTCCGCTGGCCGCCGCAGCGATGGTGGCCAAGTCGGTCGCCAGACCGATGATCGAGCGCCTGGGCTATCGCATCGTGCTGACCGGCAATACGCTGCTGCTGGGCATGCTCCTGGCCAGCCTGGGCCTGGTCGATGAGCAGACGCCCTATGCCCTGCTGCTGGTGCAACTGGCCTTGCTCGGCGCGGTGAACTCGTTGCAGTTCACCGCCATGAACACGGTGACCCTGATCGACCTGGACGACGCCAGCGCCAGCAGCGGCAACAGCTTGTTGTCGGTGGTCGCGCAATTGTCGCTGAGCCTGGGCGTAGCCTGCGCTGGCGCCCTGCTTGGCGGCTTCACCGCGGCGGGCAGCGCCGAAGGCGTGGAAACGACACTTGGCGCCTTCCAGCTCACGTTCTTGACGGTTGGCATCATGGCCATGCTGGCCGCTGCGATCTTCCTGCAACTGGCCCCGACTGACGGAAGGCGTGCCCGTCGTCAGGAAGCCCACATGGATTCGTAGGGCGAATGGCCACGAGGCTGGTAGACTGTGCGGCATTTTTCGCTTCGCACCGCAGGCCCGCCTCGTGACCACCGAAACCACCGCCTTTGCCACTTTGCCGTTGTCCGCTGCCATGCTGGCCAACCTGGACGCCCTCGGCTACGCCTCGATGACGCCGATCCAGGCCCAGAGCCTGCCGGTCATTCTCAAGGGCCAGGACCTGATCGCCCAGGCCAAGACCGGCAGCGGCAAGACTGCCGCCTTCGGCATTGGCCTGCTCAACCCGATCAACCCGCGCTACTTCGGCTGCCAGGCCCTGGTGCTATGCCCGACCCGCGAGCTCGCCGACCAGGTGGCCAAGGAGTTGCGTCGTCTGGCCCGTGCCGAGGACAACATCAAGATCCTCACCCTGTGTGGCGGTGTTTCGCTCGGCCCGCAGATCGCTTCGCTGGAGCATGGTGCGCACATCATCGTCGGCACGCCAGGCCGGGTGCAGCAGCACCTGGACAAGGGCACCCTGGTGCTCGACGGCCTTAACACCCTGGTGCTGGACGAAGCCGACCGCATGCTCGACATGGGCTTCTTCGACGCCATCGCCAGCATCATCGGCAAGACCCCGTCGCGCCGTCAGACCCTGCTGTTCTCCGCCACCTACCCGGCAGGCATCGAGCAGTTGGCTGCCGATTTCATGCGCAAGCCACAGCAAGTGAAGGTCGAGAGCCTGCACGCCGACAACCAGATCGAGCAGCGCTTCATCGAGATCGACCCACAGCAGCGCCTGGAGGCGGTCACCCGTGTACTGGGCCACTATCGCCCGCAGTCCTGCGTGGCGTTCTGCTTCACCAAGCAACAATGCGAAGACGTGGTCGCCCACCTCACCGCCAAAGGCATCGTCGCCCAGGCGTTGCATGGTGACCTGGAGCAACGTGATCGCGATCAGGTGCTAACCATGTTCGCCAACCGCAGCAGCTCGGTACTGGTGGCCACCGACGTGGCCGCCCGAGGCCTGGATATCGACGGCCTGGACATGGTCATCAACGTTGAACTGGCCCGCGACGCGGAAATCCACGTGCACCGTGTCGGCCGGACTGGCCGTGCTGGCGAGAAAGGCATCGCCATCAGCCTGGTGGCCCCGGCTGAAGGTCACCGCGCCCAGGCCATCGAGACCCTGCAGAAGAGCCCGCTGCGCTGGGACCAGTTGGACAGCCTGAAGCACAAGGGCGGCGAGCCGTTGCTTCCGCCAATGACCACGCTGTGCATCGCGGCTGGCCGCAAGGACAAGCTGCGCCCGGGCGATATCCTGGGTGCGCTGACGGGTGACGCCGGAATTCCGGGTAAGCAGGTGGGCAAGATCGCCATCTTCGACTTCCAGGCGTTCGTGGCGGTGGAGCGTCCTCTGGCCAAGCAGGCCATGCAGCGGCTCAATAGCGGCAAGATCAAGGGACGCTCCCTGAAGGTTCGCATCCTCTAAAACCAAACGCCTATCCTGTGGGAGCGGGTTGACCCGCGAATGCGCCAGCGAATGCACCCCCGTATTCGCGGGTCAACCCGCTGCCATAGGGTTCCGTGTTTCATACCGACAGGTTTACACCGTGCATTCCACCGATGTAATCATCCTCGGCGCCGGCGCCGCCGGCCTGATGTGCGCCCAGCTCAGTGCCCGCCGAGGCCGCCGTGTGTTGCTGCTCGACCACGCCAACAAGCCAGGCAAGAAAATCCTCATGTCCGGCGGCGGGCGCTGCAACTTCACCAACATGTACACCGAGCCGTCCAACTTCCTGTCGCAGAACCCGCACTTCTGCAAGTCGGCCCTGGCCCGCTACACCCAGTGGGACTTCATCGAACTGGTGGCCAAGCATGGCGTGCCCTACCACGAGAAGAAGCTCGGCCAGCTGTTCTGCGACAACAAGTCCAGCGACATCCTTAACATGCTGCTGGCCGAGTGCGATGAAGCGGGTGCCGAACTGCGCATGGAAACGCGCATCGAGCACATCGAAAAGACCGAGCAGGGTTACCTGCTGCAGACCAGCGCCGGCCCGTTCGCCTGCCAGTCGCTGGTGATCGCCACGGGCGGGCTGTCGATCCCGACACTGGGCGCCACCGGCTTTGGTTACCAGGTGGCCCGCCAGTTCGGCCATACCCTGCTGCCGACCCGCGCCGGCTTGGTGCCGTTCACCATCACCGAGCCCCAACTCAAGGCATTGTGCAGCGAGCTTTCGGGCACCTCGCTGGACTGCACCGCCAGCTGCAACGGCACCCGTTTCCGCGAGAACCTGCTGTTCACTCACCGCGGCCTGAGCGGGCCGGCAATTCTGCAGATTTCGTCGTTCTGGGAAGCCGGCGACACGGTCGAGATCAACCTGCTGCCGGATCGCGACGCGCTGGAATGGTTGCAGCAACAGCAGACCGAGCGCGCCAACGCCGAACTGAAGACCGTGCTTGGTGAAGTTTTCACCCGCAAGCTGGCCAACCTGTTGGCCGAGCAGTGGTTCGAGTCCAAGCCCATGAAGCAGTACACCCCGGCGGAGCTTGGCCAGATCGCCGACAAGTTGTCGGCCTGGCAACTGGTGCCCGCCGGCACCGAGGGTTATCGCACCGCCGAGGTAACCCTGGGCGGCGTGGACACCCGAGAGGTGTCGTCCAAGACCATGGAGTCGCTCAAGAGCCCAGGTCTTTACTTCATCGGAGAAGTGCTGGACGTGACCGGGCACCTGGGCGGCTTCAATTTCCAATGGGCTTGGGCATCTGCTAACGCCGCGGCGCAGTTCGTGTAGAGTAGAATCCATTCAGCAGCACGGAACGCTTCTTGCTGGTCTGTGCGCGGAGTGCCGGTTTTCCGGGGCTGATGTGAACGGCCCCGATTGCCCGGCCTCGAAAGGTATTCATTCGATCACTGCCCAAGGCCATCATGTCATCGAGCTCGTTCCGCCATTCATTGCGTCGTTTGTGGGGCCAAGACAAGTTCAGCTACAGCATTCGGGTAACGATCGCCCTGACCGGCAGCATGGCCCTGTGCTGGTATCAAGACGAGATGGCACTGCTGATCCCGCTGTTCCTCGGTATCATCGCCAGCGCCCTGGCCGAAACCGATGACAGTTGGCAGGGCCGTCTCAGCGCACTGGCGGTTACCCTGGCGTGCTTCGCCATCGCCGCCCTGTCGGTCGAGTTGCTGTTCCCCTATCCCTGGATCTTCGCCGCAGCCCTGGCCCTGGCAGCCTTCAGCCTGACCATGCTCGGCGCCTTGGGCGAGCGCTACGGCGCGATCGCCTCGGCAACGTTGATTCTTTCGGTCTACACCATGATTGGCGTGGACCAGCGCGGCGGCCAGGTAACCGATTTCTGGCACGAACCACTGCTGCTGGTGGCAGGCGCCGCCTGGTATGGTCTGCTGTCGGTTTTGTGGCAGGCACTGTTTTCCAACCAGCCGGTGCAACAGAGTCTGGCCAAGTTATTCCGTGAACTGGGGCACTACCTTAAGCTCAAGGCCAATCTGTTCGAGCCCATCCGCAACCTCGACGTGGAGGCCCGGCGACTGGAACTGGCCCAGCAGAACGGCAAGGTCGTAGCGGCCTTGAACGCAGCCAAGGAAATCATTCTGCACCGGGTAGGCAACAGCCAGCCGAACTCCAAGCTCAGCCGCTACCTGAAGCTGTACTTCCTGGCACAAGACATTCACGAGCGGGTCAGCGCCTCGCACTACCCCTACAATGCCCTGGCCGAGGCGTTCTTCCACAGTGACGTCATGTTCCGCTGCCAGCGCCTGCTGCGCCAGCAGGGTTCGGCGTGCCAGGAGCTGTCGCGCTCGATCCGCCTGCGCCAGCCCTTCGTCCTGGACACTGGCTTTGCCGAAGCACTGGAAGACCTCAACGCCTCACTGGAGCACTTGCGCATCCAGAGCAACCCGGCCTGGCGTGGGCTGCTGCGCTCATTGCGTGCGCTGGCGGCCAACCTTGCCACCCTTGACCGGCTTCTAGGGGCGGCAAGCAACCCGGACAGCCTTGCCGACGCCAGCGACAGCAGCCTGCTCGACCGTTCGCCACGCAACCTCAAGGACGTATGGAACCGCCTGCGGACGCAGCTTACGCCCACCTCGTTGCTGTTCCGCCATGCCCTGCGCCTGCCGTTGGCACTGTCGGTCGGCTACGGCATGGTGCACCTGATTCACCCGACCCAGGGCTACTGGATCATCCTTACCACGCTGTTCGTCTGCCAGCCCAACTACGGCGCCACGCGGCGCAAACTGGTGCAGCGGGTCATCGGCACAGCCATCGGCCTCACGGTGGGTTGGGCGTTGTTCGACCTGTTCCCCAGCCCGATCATCCAGTCAATGTTCGCCGTGGTCGCCGGCGTGGTGTTCTTCGTCAACCGCACGACCCGCTACACTTTGGCCACCGCTGCGATCACCCTGATGGTGCTGTTCTGCTTCAACCAGATCGGCGACGGTTACGGGCTGTTCCTGCCGCGTCTGTTCGATACCCTGGTGGGTAGCCTGATCGCCATTCTCGCGGTATTCCTGTTCCTTCCTGACTGGCAGGGCCGTAACCTGAACAAGGCGCTGGCCAACACCCTGTCCTGCGCCAGCGCGTACCTGCGCCAGATCATGCAGCAGTATGCCCATGGCAAGCGCGATGACCTGGCCTATCGCCTGGCGCGGCGCAATGCTCACAACGCCGATGCGGCGCTGTCCACTACCCTGGCCAACATGCTGATGGAGCCTGGGCACTTTCGCAAAGAGGCCGATGTCGGTTTCCGTTTCCTGGTGCTGTCGCATACCTTGCTCAGCTACCTCTCCGGGCTGGGTGCCCACCGCGATACGACGCTGCCGACCGAAGTCCAGGAGCAGTTGATCGAAGGTGCCGGCCAGAGCCTGGCCAGCAGCCTAGACGAAATCGCCAACGGACTGGCGGCGCGACTGCCGGTGCCGATCCATAGCGATACCGAAGAGGCCTTGGCCAACACGCTGGAGCAGATGCCGGAAGAGCTGGATGAACAACAGCGGTTGGTACAGACCCAATTGGCATTGATCTGCCGGCAATTGGGGCCGCTGCGAACGCTGGCGGCGCATCTGATCAAGGAGGGTGCACCGGGCTGATTGACCTGTACACCCTATCGCCGGCACGCCGGTTTCAGAGGGTGGGATCAGAAGCCGTACTGGTGCATGAGGCGGGCATAGCTGCCATCGGCTTTCATCGCTGCGATGGCGCGCTCGAAACGATCGACGATCTGCAGATGGTCGGGCCGTTTTAGGCTGACCAGAATGTGCAGGCTGTTCTCCCCCAGTGGTGGCTCGACCAACTCGACTTCATCGCGCACTTTCGAAGATTCACGCTGCAGGTTGTAGCGGGCAACGTACTCATCCTCCACCGCCAGCTGAACCCGTCCTGCGGCCAGCATGCGCAAGGCAGTGGAAAAGTTTCGTACAGTCACCTTGTTCAGACGGCTGTCGCCATCGAATTGCGGCGAATAGGCATAATCGCGTACCACGGCAATGCTGTAGGGATACAGATCCGACTGACGCTGGTAGCGCACGTTGCTTCCCTTACGCTGGAGCAGACGAATGCGGTTGGTCAGGTAGGCTTTGGAAAAGTGGCCAATCTGCGTCCGTGAGTCGGTGTACCACGCGTCGATCAGGACGTCATAGCGCCCCTCCCCGACCCCCATCAGTGCCCGCGCCCAAGGCACCTCTTCCACTTCGCTGTCATAGCCTGCGCGGGCGAGCGCCGTGGTGACGATGCGGGTGGCTAATCCCCCCCCTGGCATGCCACTGTCGGTGAACGGAGGCCAGTTGTCGGCTACCAGCCGCAACTTCTCCTGGCCCACGGCAGGCATGGCCAGCAACACTCCCAGTAACCCCAGAACGCACAGCAGTGGCCGCATGCTCAAGTCCTTTTGTAGTAGAGGGCTCACGCTATTGAAGGCGGTCTTCGCAACTACAGGACTTGCAGGTTACACATCGGGAGAGGTAAGCGATAGCGGGCAATGATGTCAAATAGCCTCTATTTTGGTCTGCGATATGCCGCCATGACTGGGCGTAATGTTCAGGCCTCATTGCGAGGCCTGATTCTCAGCCACGCAGCGACTCGAAGGCACAGCGCGCGATCTGCGCATCCTGAACCGCGACACCGGTCAGGTCCGCCACGGTCAATTGCCCCTCATCTTCGCGAGCGATGGCGTCACCGGCGAGCACAGTCCCGATTTCCACTAGCCTGGCCGGGCTCATCAAGCCAGCCTGCAAGGCGTGGGACACCTCGCCATATTGACTGCACTGGCGGATCGAGTCGACCACGATGCGGTCGGCACTGGCTACCAGCCTTGGGTCGAGTTCTTGCTTGCCGGACGTGTCGGCGCCCAACGCAGTGATGTGCGTACCGGGCCGTATCCATTCACGTTGCAGCAAGGCCTCACGAGACGGGGTGGTGCAGACGATCAGGTTGGCCGCTTCGGCGACCGCCTTGGGCTCACGTTCCACCCGCACGTCGAACCCCAGTGCCTGGGCGTAATCCCGGTAGGCAGCCAGCCCCGCATCGCTGCGCCCCCACACACTCACCTCGCGGCACGTGGTAACGGGCATGAGTTGCGCCAGTTGCATTCGCGCCTGGGTTCCAGTCCCAAGAATCCCGATCGCCTCGACCTTCGCGGGTGCCATCCGCCGCGCGACGATCCGCCCGGCCAATGCTGTACGCATGCCGGTCAGCCAACCTTGGTCCGCCAGCAACGCCAGCGGCTGACCGGTTCGGGCACAGAGCACCAGCATCAAGCCGTCATTGCTCTCCAATCCTCGTGCAGGGTTGTCGTAGAAGCCGGTGGACACTTTGACGGTAAAGGTCTCGCTGCCTTCCACGTAGGCCGACTTGATGCAACAGTCACCATTGGACTGGGCAAAAACGAAGGTCTGGACCGGGGGTGCCTGGACCTTTCCCTGGGAATAGGCGATGAAACCCTCTTCGAGCCAACGCTCGGCCACGCCCAGGTCAAGATGTTGTTCGATGCGGTGCCTGTCGAAGACGTTCATGCGATCGCCTCCAGGTATTGCTCCAGTTGGATGTTGCGCCCGCACAGCACCACCGCGACATTCTTGCCTTGATAGTCTTTGGCCAATTGCTTCATGCCCGCCAGAGCGACCGCTGCCGCGCCTTCGATGATCCAGCGTTCATGGGAGGCGACATCGCGCATTGCGTCCTTGATTTCACGCTCGCTGACCAGCACGGTCCTGTCCAGCAGCCGCTGGCATAGGCCGAAAGTGATGCTGTCGGGTTCGACTCCGCCTGCGGTGCCGTCCGAGAGCGTGTCGGTTTCTTCGACCTCGATGATCCGTCCCGCTACCAGCGAGCGCTGCAGCGTCGGCGCATTGACCGGCCAGCAACCGATCACCTCCACCGACGGCTTGAGTTTATGCAGCGCGGCAGCGATGCCGGAAATCATCCCCCCGCCACCGACGGCAACGAACACTGCATCCAGGTCGAAATGCTGCTCCAGCAATTCCATGCCGATGGTGCCCTGCCCGGCGATGACCTCCAGATCGTTGTACGGCGAGACGAACGGCTTGCCTTGCTGCCTTGCCCGGCGTCCTGCCTCGAGCTCGACCTCAAGCGGGTCGCAATCCAGCAATTGGACATTGGCACCCAGCGCGCGCATGGCGTCGATCTTCACCGGCGATGCCTCGCTGCTGGCGTAGACCGTGACGGGCACCCCCAGCAACTGGCCAGCCAGCGCCAGGCCTTGGCCATGGTTGCCCGAGGACGCGGCGATTACCCCGAGGTGACGCTGCTGAGCATCCAACAGCCGCAGCTTGTTACTGGCCCCCCTGAATTTGAACGACCCCGTGCACTGCAAGTGCTCGCACTTCAGAAGAACGTTACAGCCGGTCAGCGCGGACAACCCAGCACTGGGGAGCAACGGGGTGACGGGTACCTGCGGGCGTAGCGCCTGATGAGCCTGGAAGATCGACAGAAACAGCGCGTCGAGCTCGGCATCGTTGATTTCCATGGACGGGTTCTCCGGGGTGAAAGGCGGCCACAGTGCCGCCACGAATAGAATATTCGTCCACCGTAGAATATTTATCTACAAACAGCAAGCATCGCCTGTCGCTGGAGACCTGCCTTCACGCTTCCCGCATGAGCTTCACATACTTGTAGACCGTCGCCCGCCCCATGCCCAGGACATTGGCCACGTAGTCATAGGCACTCTTGCCACGAAAAGCCCCTTGTCCATGCAGGGCCTGCACCAGCTCACGCTTGTGGTCACGGTCGAGGCTGCCGAGGCTCAACCCCTTGTCCGCGAGCCAGGCGTGCAGGAAGGTATTGATCCGCTCCTGCCAATCGTCGCGGAACAGTGCTTCTGGCTGTGGCAGCAAGCGGCTGGCCTGGAAGAACAGGTCCAGCGCCTGCTTGGCCTGCTCGAGCACCGAGATGTTGAAATTGATGCACAGCAGCGCTTCCGGCTGACCGGACTCATCGACCATCACGCTGCTGATGGAGCGGATCTTCTGGCCATTCCAATTGAGCTTTTCGTAGGGCCCCAGGGGCGCCGAGGGGTCCAGTTCGGCGGGCAGGTCATCCAGCGCCGAATCATCCCCCAGCTGGCGCTTGGAGATGTTGTTGGCGATATGCACCACGGTCTGGCTGCGCAGGTCGTGAACCACGACTTCGGCATGGGGGAACAGCAGGGTAGCAACGCCATCGGCCATGGCGGCGTAATTACTGAAACGAGGGGATAGAGCCTGCCGATTAGCGGACATCTGCAAATTCCTGGCGTATGGATGCGATCTGGAGGACGGCCTTGCGCTGTTCAAGGGGGCTCGCGCCACAGCGGTCAAGGGTACCCCAAGACTTCACGGATCTGCCGCAGGTGCTGGATGATCCACTGCTTGTCGATGGCCCCCCAGTCATGGATGCGGTAATGCCCGGCATGGTTGCGCGCACCTTCCTGTTGCTCGAACTCGCAGACGATATCCAGGTCGGCCAGCGCGGCAATGGTGTCTTGCGCCGTGCGCCGTGGCATACCGGTGGCCTCCATCAGCGCCGGTACGCTGGTGGCTGTCTGACTATCGATCAGCCAGGCCACATACAGACGACGATAGAAACTGCTCTTGGTCTTGCTCACATCCATGCCGCTTGGTCCTTAACAATTGCCCTGCAGCTCCCGATAGGTCAGGTAGACGCGCAGGTCGAATTCCAGTTGGTGATAGTCCGGTTCCATGTGCTGACAGAGCTGGTAGAACGCCTTGTTGTGCTCCCGCTCCCGCAGATGGGCCAGCTCATGCACCACGATCATGCGCAGGAACTGTGGCGCGGCCTCCTTGAACAGCGAGGCAATGCGGATTTCCTTCTTTGCCTTGAGCTTGCCGCCCTGGATCCTCGACACCGCCGTGTTCAGCCCCAACGCACGGTGGGTGAGGTCCAGACGATTATCGAACAACACCTTGTCCAGGCTCGGCGCACTGCGCAGGTACTGCTGACGCAAATCCTGGGCATAACCGTACAACGCCTTGTCGCTCTGAATGTCGTGACGTTCAGGGTAACGGCGTTGCAGGTAATCGCCCAGGCGGTTGCTGTCGATCATCTGGCGCACCTGCGCCTGCAGGTGCGGCGGGTAGGCTTGCAAGTAGCGTAATGCGGTCATGGCACAGGGTATGGCGGAACGAAGGGCGAGTTTAGCCAATCATAGCCTCGGCCAGGGGAAAATTGTCGGGAAGCGCCCGGCATCCGCTGCCGTCATCGGGTGGGCGACGATGAAACCCTGCACGTACGCACAACCGTTGGCTTTGAGCCAAGCTGCCTGGGCCGGGGTTTCAACGCCTTCGGCGATGACCGTGATGGCGTAGTCCGCGCACAAGGCGATCACGCTGCGCACCAGGGCTGCATCAACCGCGGAGTCCGGCAGTCGTGCAACCAGATGACGGTCGATCTTCAAGGTATCTATTGGCAGGTCGCGCAGCATGCGCAGCGAACAATCGCCTGCGCCAAAGTCGTCCAGGGCTACCCGAACACCCAGCTCACGCAAACGATTGACCTGCTTGACCGCCTCGTCGATGTTGTACATCAGCGAAGTCTCCGCGACCTCGACCTCCAACTGCGACGGGCTCAGCCCTTGTTCGTTGATTACCCGCTGCAGTTCGTCCACCAGGCTGGGCATGGAAAACTGTGCGCGACTGAGGCTGATACCCAGTACCACGTCCGGCGCGAAGTGTTCACGCCAGGCCCGGCGCTGGGACACGCCCTGACGATAGATCCAACTGGCCAGGCGGTTGATCAACCGGGCCTCTTCCAGCAATGGAATGAACAGCCCCGGCGGCACATCGCCGACACTAGGGTGCTGCCAGCGCAACAATGCCTCGAAACCACGCAGGTGACCGTCGGCGAAACTGACCTGGGGCTGATACACCAGGGTGAAGGCGCGTTCCTCGATGGCAGCGCGGACACCGTCTTCGAGCATCAGCCTCGAACGTGCTCGGCCGTTGAGCTCCTGATCATAGAAGCGGTATTGCTGACGTCCGGCTCGCTTGGCTGCATACATCGCCACATCGGCGGCCCGCAGCAGGCCTTCGACGCTGGCACCGCAGTCCGGGTACGTGGCGATCCCGATGCTGACCCCCAGGTTCAGGTCCAGATCATCTATATGCTGGCAGCTGGACATCCGCTCGAGCAGTCGCTCGGCAAAACGCCCGGCCTGTTCCGGATACGGTAGCCCGTCGAACAGCGCGGTGAATTCATCGCCCCCCATGCGTGCCAGCAGGGCTTCATTACCCAAGCAGTCCTTGAGCTGCTCGCCGACCCAACGCAGCACACGATCACCGGCGTCGTGACCCAGGGAGTCATTGATGCGCTTGAACCCGTCCAGATCCATGTACATGAGCGCCTGGCACTTGTCCGAGTGCTCGTTACGCATCAGCACCGCGTCGGCCGCCTGATAGAAGCCGCGACGATTGAGCAGGCCCGTGAGGGGGTCGGTCACGGCTTGATATTCGAGCTGCTGATGCAGGTTGCGCACCACCGACATGTCCAGCACCGTCACTACCATGGCCTGCTGCTCGGCGGGCAGTGGCGCGCACGACAGCGCCACCGGTACCAACTGACCGGTCTGGGTACGCAGCTGGGCGTCATGCACACGAAAAATCCGCCGTGCCAGGTAGGCCTGGTAGAACTCTGAATCGACCCACAGGCTGACATTGGGCAGTTGCACCAAGTCCAGTACGGACACGCCCTGCAATTGCTCGACCGGCGCCTGCAACAGCCGCGAGATAGCCGGGTTGGCGAAACTGATGATGCCTGTAGCATCCACCACTAGAATGCCCTCGGCGGCATTCTCCAGAATCGAGGCATTGAACGCCCTGGCAGCCTCCAGCTCCCGGGTAAGGCGCTGGAGCATGCGCCGGTTACTCTGCTGGTCGAGCAAAGCCTGGACCTTGGGCTTGAGTATCTGCGGGTCGAACGGCTTGAACATGTAGTCCACGGCGCCGCTGGCGTACCCCTTGAGCACGGCTTCGTCGGACTGCTCGTTGGCCGTCAGGAAAATGATCGGCGTCAGCCGCGTGCGCTGACTGCCGCGCATCAGGCGGGCGACTTCGAAGCCGTCCATTTCCGGCATCTGAACGTCCAGCAGCACCAAATCGACATCGTGCTCGAGCAACGCGCTAAGGGCTTCCATCCCCGAGCTCGCCGTCAACACCTGCCAATCCTTGCGGGCCAAGAGCGCCCGCATGCTGATGAGGTTTTCCGGGTAGTCGTCTACAACCAGTAAAACCGAGTTGCCATCCGGCAATTGAGTATGAGCGCCATCCATGCTGCTTCTCTTGTAAGACTGCCTTCGAATCCAATTGGATCCGATTATGAACTCTAGCCTTGATGACCAAACGCGCAATGCAAGGAATGGCTAAGCGCCATCAACTAGGACGGTAGCCGACTAACGGTCAACCCGCCACCAGCAAAAAGTCGAGCAAGGCCTGGGAAGCCGGTCAAGCCTTGCACAAACAAAAAGCCCGCATATCGAATGCGGGCTTTTCGGGTTACGCAGCAGCCGGATCAGTTGACCTTGGCGGCCAGCTCACCCTTGGCATAACGTTGGAACATGCCTTCCAGGGAGATCGGTTTGATCTTCGAGGCATTGCCCGCAGTGCCGAAGGCTTCGTAACGGGCGATGCACACGTCACGCATGGCCTTCACGGTTTCGGCGAAGAACTTGCGTGGGTCGAACTCGCTCGGGTGCTGAGCCATGTAGCGACGGATGGCACCCGTGGAAGCCAGGCGCAGGTCGGTGTCGATGTTGACCTTGCGTACACCGTACTTGATGCCTTCGACGATTTCTTCGACCGGCACGCCGTAGGTTTCCTTGATGTCACCGCCGTACTCGTTGATCACTTTCAGCCACTCCTGAGGTACCGAGGAGGAGCCGTGCATCACCAGGTGGGTGTTCGGGATGCGCTTGTGGATTTCCTTGATGCGGTCGATGGCCAGGATGTCGCCGGTTGGCGGCTTGGTGAACTTGTAAGCACCGTGGCTGGTACCGATGGCGATGGCCAGGGCATCGACCTGGGTCTTCTTGACGAAGTCAGCGGCTTCTTCTGGGTCGGTCAGCATCTGGCTGTGGTCCAGGATGCCTTCGGCGCCCACACCGTCCTCTTCACCGGCCTGGCCGGTTTCCAGGCTGCCCAGGCAACCCAGCTCGCCTTCTACCGATACACCGCAGGCGTGGGCGAATGCCACGGTCTGCTGGGTGACGCGAACGTTGTACTCGTAGTCGGACGGAGTCTTGCCGTCTTCCTTGAGCGAACCGTCCATCATGACCGAGCTGAAGCCCAGCTGGATGGAGCGCTGGCAGACGTCAGGGCTGGTGCCGTGGTCCTGGTGCATGCACACCGGAATGTGCGGGAATTCTTCGATGGCCGCCAGGATCAGGTGGCGCAGGAAAGGGGCACCGGCATATTTGCGGGCGCCGGCCGAGGCCTGGACGATCACCGGGGAGTCGGTCTTGTCGGCCGCTTCCATGATGGCGCGCATCTGCTCGAGGTTGTTGACGTTGAAAGCCGGAACGCCGTAACCGAACTCGGCGGCGTGGTCCAGCATCTGGCGCATGCTAATGAGTGCCATTGTGTATCTCTCTCCCGACAAGCGTCGTTTGTTTCGTGCAAGCCTGCCGCAGGGGCGGTTGCTGTTCAAGTAGTGTGGGCCGCCAGCGCGGCCCGGCCAGTCACGGTGCCTTGCAGCCCCGCCCAATCAGATCGTTCGTCGCCACCCAGTACACCAGGCCTTCTTCGCCCTTGGTGTGGAAGGCCAGCACGCCATCGCTGTACAGCGCGCCGGAAGCACCCGGTTCGGACTTGAGCCGGTAGACCTGGTCACCGCCGCCAAGGCGTACGTCGACTTCATCCCGTTTCGCATCAGCGAAACGCCACAGGACTTCGGTCTGGGTGTCGCAGACCCAACGGGTCCAGTTGTCCGTCGGCGCGGGCTGCGCCGGTTGCAGCAGTGAGCATCCTGCCAGTGTCGCCAGGGCCATCGAGGCCAGCAGCGCTTTCATCAAATTACTCCGCTTGAAGCTGCATTGCAGCCCATCGCCGGCAAGCCGGCTCCTCATCACGCAGACCACGAAATACCCGTCAGGTTGCCTGCCACCCGATCAAGGGCAGCCGGGCGCTTTGCGCTGATGCTCGTCGTCGTACTTTTCCAGGCCGGTCGGCCCCAGGCGCTTGTTGATCACCGGCACGGTCTCGGCCTGCCATTCAGACTGGTAGCAACCGCCTTTGGGCGGTTGCGGGCCTTCGGCATCCGAGGACGGGCTGCTGGAGCATGCGCCCAGCAGTCCGGCAAGGATCATCACAGGCAATTGCTTGACCATCCGGTCGCTCCCTTTGCCAGGCGCCTTCTCTATCAGGCCTTGGCCCGTTCTTCCAGGATTGCCACGGCAGGCAGGACCTTGCCCTCGACGAATTCGAGGAACGCACCGCCACCGGTAGAAATGTAGGAGATATCGGCGCCAACGCCATATTTGTCGATGGCCGCCAGGGTGTCACCGCCACCTGCGATGGAGAAGGCGGCGCTGTCGGCGATGGCCTTGGCCAGTACCTTGGTGCCGTTACCGAACTGGTCGAACTCGAACACGCCAACCGGGCCGTTCCACAGGATGGTCTTGGACGACTTCAGTAGCTCGGCGAAGTTGGCAGCGGTCTGTGGGCCGATATCCAGGATCATGTCGTCGGCAGCCACGTCGGCGATGGCCTTGACGGTGGCTTCAGCGCTCTCGGCGAACGCCTTGGCAACCACCACGTCCACGGGCAGCGGAACGCTGACCTTGGCGGCGATGGCCTTGGCGGTATCGACCAGGTCCGGTTCGTAAAGCGACTTGCCAACCGGGTGACCTGCGGCAGCGAGGAAGGTGTTGGCGATGCCGCCACCGACGATCAGTTGGTCGCAGACCGCGCTGAGGCTGTTCAGCACGTCCAGCTTGGTGGACACCTTGGAGCCGGCAACGATGGCCGCCATCGGTTTGGCCGGGGCCTTCAGGGCCTTGCCCAGGGCATCCAGCTCGGCAGCCAGCAGCGGGCCGGCAGCGGCGACCTTGGCGAACTTGGCGACACCGTGGGTCGAGCCTTCGGCGCGGTGGGCAGTCCCGAAGGCGTCCATGACAAACACATCGCACAGGGCGGCGTACTTCTGCGCCAGCTCGTCGGCGTTCTTCTTCTCGCCCTTGTTGAAGCGTACGTTCTCGAACAGCACCAGATCACCCGCCTTGACCTCGACGCCGTCCAGGTAGTCGGCCACCAGCGGCACTTCGCGGCCCAGCGCCTTGCTCAGGTAGTCGGCAACTGGCTTGAGGCTGTTCTCGGCAGAGAACTCACCCTCGGTCGGGCGGCCCAGGTGCGAGCAAACCATTACCGCCGCGCCCTTTTCCAGGGCCAGCTTGATGGTCGGCAGCGCTGCCAGGATACGCGCGTCGCTGGCTACCACACCGTCCTTCACAGGGACGTTGAGGTCTTCGCGGATCAAAACGCGCTTACCTTGCAGGTCGAGGTCGGTCATCTTCAACACGGTCATGAATGCAGTCCTTCAGGGCTGTTTGGTGCGGGTTGGGTGTACGACGTGCAGAAAATGTTCGGCTACGTCGAGCATACGGTTGGCGAACCCCCATTCGTTGTCGAACCATGCCAGCAGGTTGACCAGGCGTGGGCCTGAAACACGGGTCTGGCTGGCATCGACGATGGCCGAATGCGGGTCATGGTTAAAGTCACAGCTGGCATGCGGCAGCTCGGTATAGGCCAGCAAGCCTTTCAGCGGGCCATCCAGCGCCGCCTCTCGCAGCACCCGGTTGACCTCGGCCGCGCTGGTGTCGCGGGCGGTCTGCAGGGTGATGTCCAGGCACGACACGTTCACGGTCGGCACGCGTACCGCTTTGGCCTGAATTCGTCCGGCAAGTTCCGGAAGCAGGCGTTCGATACCACGAGCAAGACCGGTGGACACCGGTATCACCGACTGGAAGGCAGAGCGCGTGCGGCGCAGGTCTTCGTGGTGATAGGCGTCGATCACTGGCTGGTCGTTCATCGCCGAGTGAATGGTGGTGATCTGCACGTACTCGATGCCGAAAGCCTGGTCCAGCACCCGCAGCAGCGGCACGCCGCAGTTGGTGGTGCAGGAGGCGTTGGACACCAGGCGTTCATTGCCGCTCAGGCAGTCTTGGTTGATGCCATAGACCACCGTGGCATCCACGTCCGCCTCGCTGGCCATCGGTTGAGAGAACAATACCCGTGGCGCGCCGGCATCCAGGAAACGCTGGCCATCGGCACGGGTGTGGTAGGCGCCGGAGCACTCCAGCACCAGGTCGATGCCCAGTGCCGCCCAGTCGACGCCTTCCGGCGTGGCGCTGCGCATTACCTTCACGCAGTCGCCATTGATATGCAGACAGTCGCCATCGACCTTCACCTCGCCGGGGAAGCGCCCGTGGGTGGAGTCGAAACGAGTCAGGTATTCGACGCTGGCCTGGTCGGCCAGGTCATTGAGCGCAACGATCTCGAAACCGGCCGTTGCCCCACGTTCGAACAGTGCGCGCAGGACACAGCGGCCGATGCGGCCGTAACCGTTGAGTGCAACTTTGTAGGGACGCAGGTGGGACATTCGTTGGCTCGCTAACGCATGATGGCGGTTGGGGCCGCGTTGCGGCCCATCGCGACGCAAGGCCGCTCCCACAGGGACCGCACGTGCAGTAACCTTGTGGGAGCGGCCTTGTGTCGCGAAACGAGGGCTAAGCCCTCGCCTTACGCCTGTATCAGTCTTCCAGCAGCTCTTCGGCGGTACCCAGGATGTTGTCCAGGGTGAAGCCGAACTCTTCGAACAGCGCGCTGGCCGGAGCCGACTCGCCGTAGGTGGTCATGCCGATGATACGACCTTCCAGGCCGACGTACTTGTACCAGAAGTCAGCATGGGCGGCTTCGATGGCGATACGCGCACCGACTTCGACCGGCAGCACGGACTGCTTGTAAGCCGCGTCCTGGGCATCGAACACGCTGGTGCACGGCATCGAGACGACGCGAACCTTGCGGCCTTGCTCGGTGAGCTTGGCGTGTGCCTGGGTGGCCAGGCCGACTTCCGAACCGGTAGCGATCAGGATCAGTTCAGGCTCGCCGGCGCAGTCCTTCAGCACGTAGCCGCCACGGGCGATGTTGGCGATCTGGTCGGCGTCGCGGTCCTGATGCTGCAGGTTCTGACGCGAGAAGATCAGCGCCGATGGGCCATCCTTGCGCTCCAGGGCAGCTTTCCAGGACACGGCGGATTCGACCGCGTCGGCCGGGCGCCAGGTGTCGAGGTTCGGGGTGCTGCGCAGGCTGGTCAGTTGTTCGATCGGCTGGTGGGTCGGGCCGTCTTCGCCCAGACCGATGGAGTCGTGGGTATAGACGTGGATGACGCGCTGCTTCATCAGTGCCGACATGCGCACGGCGTTGCGGGCGTATTCCATGAACATCAGGAAGGTCGCGCCGTAAGGTACCAGGCCGCCGTGCAGGGCAACGCCGTTCATGATGGCGGTCATGCCGAATTCGCGCACACCGTAGAACACGTAGTTGCCGCTGGCATCGTTGGCTTCGACGCCCTTGCAACCTTTCCACAGGGTCAGGTTGGAGCCGGCCAGGTCGGCCGAACCGCCCAGGAACTCCGGCAGCAGCGGGCCGAATGCGTTCAGGGCATTCTGGCTGGCTTTACGGCTGGCGATGGTTTCGCCCTTGGCAGCCACTTCGTTGATGTAGGCCTGGGCTTTCTCGGAGAAGTCAGCCGGCAGCTCACCGCTCTCGCGGCGCTTGAACTCGGCCGCCAGTTCCGGGTAGGCCTTGGCGTAGGCGTCGAAACGCTGGTTCCAGTCGGCTTCTGCCTTGGCGCCAGCGGCCTTGGCATCCCACTCGGCATAGATGTCGGCAGGGATTTCGAAGGGGCCGTGGTTCCAATTCAGTTCCTTGCGGGCCAGGGCGATCTCATCGTTGCCCAGCGGGGCACCGTGGCAATCCTCTTTACCCTGCTTGTTCGGCGAGCCGAAGCCGATGATGGTCTTGCAGCAGATCAGGGTCGGACGGTCGCTCTTGCGAGCGGTCTCGATGGCCGTCTTGATTTCGTCGGCGTCATGGCCGTCGACGTTGCGGATCACCTGCCAGTTGTACGCTTCGAAACGTGCCGGGGTATTGTCGGTGAACCAGCCGTGCACTTCGCCGTCGATGGAAATGCCGTTGTCGTCATAGAAGGCGATCAGCTTGTTCAGGCCCAGGGTGCCGGCCAGCGAGGCGACTTCATGGGAAATACCTTCCATCATGCAGCCATCGCCCAGGAACACGTAGGTGTGGTGGTCTACGATGTTGTGGCCTTCACGGTTGAACTGGGCTGCCAGGACCTTTTCGGCCAGGGCGAAGCCCACGGCGTTGGCGATACCTTGGCCGAGTGGGCCAGTGGTGGTCTCGACGCCTGGGGTGTAGCCATATTCGGGGTGGCCCGGGGTGCGGCTGTGCAACTGGCGGAAGCCTTTGAGGTCATCGATGGTGACGTCGTAGCCGGTCAGGTGCAGCAGCGAGTAGATCAGCATCGAGCCGTGGCCGTTGGACAGCACGAAGCGGTCGCGGTCGGCGAATTTCGGGTTGCTCGGGTTGTGCTTCAGGTAATCGCGCCAAAGCACTTCGGCGATATCCGCCATGCCCATGGGGGCACCTGGGTGGCCGCTGTTGGCCTTTTGCACGGCATCCATGCTGAGGGCACGAATGGCGTTGGCACGCTCACGACGGCTGGGCATCGCTAATCTCCTGGGGCTTGAATAGGTAGTGAAACGAAAAAAGGCGGCCATTTTCGCCCACAGGCGGGCTCGGGGGCAATGACGGATGGTCGCAGTCGGGCATTTTTCCTGTGATTGGCCTCCAATTCGGGGGAAACACAGGGAGCGGCGGTGGATTGATCACGGGTAAACCCGCTTGCGCAGGCTCACGTGGTGCTGGGTGCGTGCTCCGCTCATCACCCAATATCAAAACTTTTTGATATTGCTATTGCGGGGGTAGCCCTGCCTGTCTAGACTGCCGCGTCATGAACCTACGTGCGCAGCCCATTTCCATTCAGCGAAGCGACACCCTGGCCGCCCTGTGCAAGGCCAGTGGCGACGCGCTGCGCCTGAATGTCCTGCGCGCACTGGCCAGCGACTCGTTCGGGGTGCTGGAGCTGGCACAGATTTTCGACATCGGCCAGTCGGGCATGAGCCATCACCTGAAAGTGCTGGCCCAGGCTGAACTGGTGGCCACCCGTCGCGAAGGCAATGCCATTTTCTACCGCCGCGCCTTGCCCGACGGCCTTCGCCCAGGCGGCCGGCTGCATGCGGCGCTGCTCGAAGAAGTCGACGACCTGGCCCTGCCAGAAGACGTGCTGGCCCGAATCGCGCAGGTGCAACAACGCCGCGCCGCCACCAGCCAGGACTTCTTCCTGCGGGTGGAAGAAAAATTCCGCGCCCAGCAAGACCTGATCGCGGGGCTGCCCCAGTACCGCGAAAGCCTGTTGGCACTGCTGGACAATCTCAGTTTCACGCCCACGGCCACGGCCCTGGAAGTCGGCCCAGGGGACGGCGGTTTCCTGCCAGACCTGGCCCAGCGCTTCACTCAGGTCACCGCCATGGACAACAGCCCGACCATGCTCGAGCTGGCCCGCCAGGTCTGCGAACGCCAAGGCCTGGGTAATGTAAATCTGCAGTTGGCCGATGCACTGGGTGCAACGGATGTGGAAGCCGACTGCGTTGTGCTGAACATGGTCCTGCACCATTTCAGCGACCCGGCCCAGGCCTTGTGCCAGTTGGCCAAACGGGTGAAGGCCGGCGGCAGCCTGCTGGTCACCGAGCTGTGCAGCCATGACCAGAGTTGGGCGCGGGAAGCCTGCGGCGACCTCTGGCTAGGTTTCGAGCAGGACGACCTGGCCCGCTGGGCCCATGCTGCCGGGCTGACACCCGGGGACAGCCTCTATGTAGGCTTGCGTAACGGTTTCCAGATTCAGGTCCGACATTTCCAGCGGACGGCTGGCGACACTCACCATCGGTAAATTTTAGGAACCCGTCGAGATGAGCGAATATTCCCTTTTCACCTCCGAGTCCGTGTCCGAAGGGCATCCGGACAAGATCGCCGACCAGATTTCCGACGCGGTCCTGGACGCCATCATCGCCCAGGACAAGTACGCTCGCGTAGCCTGTGAAACCCTGGTCAAGACCGGTGTCGCCATCATCGCCGGCGAAGTCACCACGTCTGCCTGGGTCGACCTGGAAGACCTGGTGCGCAAAGTCATCATCGACATCGGCTACAACAGCTCCGACGTCGGCTTCGACGGCGCCACCTGCGCCGTGATGAACATCATCGGCAAGCAGTCGGTGGACATCGCCCAAGGCGTTGACCGCTCCAAGCCTGAAGACCAGGGCGCTGGCGACCAGGGCCTGATGTTCGGCTATGCCAGCAACGAAACCGAAGTACTGATGCCGGCACCGATCTGCTTCTCGCACCGTCTGGTCGAGCGCCAGGCTGAAGCGCGCAAGTCCGGCCTGCTGCCATGGCTCCGCCCGGACGCCAAGTCGCAGGTCACCTGCCGCTACGAGAACGGCAAGGTAGTCGGCATCGACGCCGTGGTGCTGTCGACCCAACACAACCCTGAGGTTTCGCAGAAAGACCTGCAGGAAGCGGTGATGGAGCTGATCGTCAAGCACACCCTGCCGGCCGAGCTGCTGCACAAAGGCACCCAGTACCACATCAACCCGACCGGTAACTTCATCATCGGTGGCCCGGTGGGCGACTGCGGCCTGACCGGTCGCAAGATCATCGTCGACTCCTACGGCGGCATGGCCCGTCACGGTGGTGGCGCGTTCTCCGGCAAGGACCCGTCCAAGGTCGACCGCTCCGCCGCCTATGCTGGCCGCTACGTGGCCAAGAACATCGTTGCCGCCGGCCTGGCCGAGCGCTGCGAGATCCAGGTGTCCTATGCCATCGGCGTAGCCCAGCCAACCTCCATCTCGATCAACACCTTCGGTACCGGCAAGGTCTCCGACGACAAGATCATCCAGCTGGTGCGCGAGTGCTTCGACCTGCGTCCATACGCGATCACCAAGATGCTCGACCTGCTGCACCCGATGTACCAGGAAACCGCCGCCTACGGTCACTTCGGCCGTACCCCGCAGCAGAAGACTGTCGGCGACGACACCTTCACCACCTTCACCTGGGAGCGTACCGACCGCGCCCAGTCGCTGCGTGACGCTGCCGGGCTGTAATTTTCCTACAGCGGTGAAATGAAAGCCCCTGCCGAGTGATCGGCAGGGGCTTTTTCATGACATATGCACTGACAACTGTTCACCGCAGCGGACCCCGTACTTGCCTAGGCTGAGGGCTCCACCCGCCATGCAAGGATGCTGGCCATGCCACTCAAACGCTTGCTGCTCTCGCTGTTGCTGTTCCAAGCCTGCGGGGCCTTCGCCGCGCCATGCCCTGACTGGCCACTCGCACAAGCCAAGGCCGAAATCGCCCAGCTACGCGGCACCCTGGCCGGCTGGGATGACCATTACCATCGCCTGGGCAAGGCCGAAGTCGCTGACGACATCTACGACCAGAGCCGCCTGCGCCTGAAACACCTGGAAAACTGCTTCGGCCTCGCCGGTCACGCAAATCCCCTGGCAAGTGCACGAGGGCCGATCCCGCACCCGGTCCCCCACACCGGCGTCGACAAGTTGAGCGACAACACCGAGGCCGAACGCTGGCTGACTGGGAAGACGGACGTTTGGGTACAACCCAAGGTCGACGGGGTCGCCGTCTCGCTGGTCTACCGGCAAGGTCGACTGGTCCGTCTGCTGAGCCGGGGCGATGGCATCCACGGCCATGACTGGAGCCGCCACATCCCTCATCTGGGGTCGATCACCCGGCAGCTACCCCAAACCATCGACCTGGTGCTGCAGGGAGAGCTGTACCACCGCCTCGAAGAGCACGTTCAGGCCAAGGCCGGTGGCATGAATGCCCGAGGGACCGTCGCAGGGCTGCTGGCGCGTCAGCAGCTTTCACCCGAACAAGGCGCCAGCATCGGATTGTTCGTGTGGGACTGGCCTCATGGGCCGTCCACCCAGGTCGAACGCATGGCGCAGTTGGCTGCGCTGGGGTTTCCGGACAGCCAACGCTTCAGCAAGGCTATCGTTCAAGCGAGCGATGCCGCCCACTGGAGGCAACACTGGTACCGCACCCCTCTGCCCTTCGCTACCGACGGCATCATTCTGCGCCAGGACAACCGACCGCCCGCCGAGCGCTGGCAAGCCAAGGCGCCATACTGGATCGCCGCATGGAAGTACCCCTACTCGCAAGCGCTGGCCTCGGTTCGCGAAGTACGCTTTCGTGTCGGGCGCACGGGCAAGGTCACTCCTGTGCTGCAACTGCAGCCCATACGCCTGGATGACCGGATGATCAGCCAGGTAAGTCTGGGCTCACTGGCTCGCTGGCAGGCACTCGACGTACGCCCGGGAGACCAGGTAGCGATCAGCCTGGCAGGACTGACCATTCCACGCTTCGAGCAGGTGGTGCACCGCGCCCTGGCGCGGCAACCCGTGGCATCCCCCACGCCCGATCGGTATCACACCAGAAGCTGCTGGCAAGCAAGCCACGATTGCGAAGAGCAATTCATCGCCAGGCTCACCTGGCTCAGTGGCAAGCATGGGCTGGCCATGCCTGGTGTAGGCCCCGGCACCTGGCGCCGCCTGGTCCAGGGCGGCAAGGTACGCACTTTGACGGATTGGCTGACGCTGGATTCGGAGCAATTGACCGAAGTTCCGGGCATCAGCCATGCCAGCGCCCGCCAGCTCAAGCACAGCTTCGAAGCTGGCCGATCACGCCCCTTTGCCCATTGGCTGCGCGGCCTCGGCATACCCGCACCGGGCAACCTGGCACTTGATGGCGATTGGGAAACGCTGGCGGGTAGGTCCGCCAGGGACTGGCAAGCCTTGCCAGGCATCGGTGACACCCGATCGAAGCAGCTCGCCGCCTTTTTCGTGGACGATGAACTGCAAACCATAGCCGCTCGACTGAGCGCGGCGGGTATTCGCGGTTTCATGATCGGTGACGGGTCCGCTCAACAAAGAACCCCCTAAAAACATGTAGGAAAAATCTTTGTCTGGGCTAGAAAAACCAACAAGGGTTTATAAATCCGCAAAACCAAGGCAGGATTTCCCCCAACTTTTGCTGCCCCGCCCCGTCAAGGAGGCCCTCATGAAACGCGTTCACACCCTCGTCCTGCTGGCAACACTTGGCCTTGCGGCCACCGCCGTACAGGCCGCTCAACCGGACGAAGGCCTGACCGGCTGCGCCGCCAAGCGCAGCGCCATCGAGAATCAGCTGAAAATTGCCCGCGATCACGGTAACGATGCTCAGGTCGCGGGCCTGGAGGAAGCCCTGCGCGGGGTTGAGAACTGCAATGATGCCAGCCTGCGCAAAGAGCGCGAACAGAAGGTGCTCGATGCGCGCCATGAAGTGGCGCAACGCGAGAAGGACCTGAAGAAGGCCGAAGCCAAAGGCGACGCGGAAAAAATAAACAAGCGCAAGGACAAGCTTGCCGAGTCCCGCAAGGAACTGCAGGAAGCCGTGGACCAACTGGACCGCTGACCCGCCCATCGCCTCCCCTGAACCTTCGGGAGAGGCGCCCTCCCTCAATGGTTACGAAATTCCGTATGACAGGCTTTGCAAGCCGCTTCGACCCTGTCCATCGGCGCTTTCAGACTTGCCGCATCCAGCGGTTGCTTACGGGTAACATCGACCAACTCGCCCGTCACCCCTTCCAACTGCATCGCCAGGTCGTGAAAGCGCGCCTGTCGTTCCCAGACTTCAGGCCGGGCACTGCTGTCACCTTCATCCTTGACCTGGGGAAAATGCTGCCACGGCGCATGAGCCAGGCCATCGAGCTTCACCGCCCCGTCGGCGAACTTCACACCATCGAACGGCAAACGTCCGCGCAACATGCCGCCCATATCCTCACTGGTCTTGAGCATCTGCTTGAAGATCGCCTTGCGCTGCCCCAAAGGTGAGTTAGGATCGACACGGTCGCAGCCCACCAGGGCCAGGCTGATCAGCAGCAGGGCTGTGAAACATTTGAACATCACGGTCACATTGGCAGAAGGAAAGGGCCGACAGTATCCTCGCCTGCTCGACAAAGACCAATACCCTTACGAAAAACAAGGGAAGCTCCAAGGCCTCCCCTCAAGGATTCAGCCATGAAATCTGCTCTGCGCCACCTCGCCTGGGCGCTGCCTGCCCTGGCCCTGCTGGCCGGCTGCAACGGCGGTGAGAACGCCAAACCCGAACCCCACGCCATTGCCACCTACGCCCCCGCCACCTGGAACGACTTACCCAGCGTCAGCGACAGTGACCTGCGGGCCGGTTTCCAGGCTTGGCGCAACGGCTGCGAAAAGCTCAAGCGCGACCCTGTCTGGGCTGCAACCTGCGAAGCAGCGGCCAAAGTGCCTGACAACGCGATGCAGATCCGCGCCTTCCTGCAACAGCAGTTGCAAGTACTGGGGCTGCGCTCGGCCGAGAACAACGCCACCGGCCTGATCACTGGCTACTACGAGCCGGTCTACCCCGGCAGCCTGGAGCGCACCGACGCAGCACGGGTCGCGGTGTACGGCGTTCCCGAGGACATGATCGTGGTCGACCTGGCCAGCGTTTATCCGGAGCTCAAGGGCAAGCGCCTGCGCGGGCGGCTCGACGGTCGCGTGCTCAAGCCCTATGACACGGCCGAAGTGATCAACCGCGATGGCGTGAAAGCGCCAGTGCTGGCTTGGCTGACCGACCCGATGGACTTGCAGTTCCTGCAGATCCAGGGTTCGGGCCGTATCCAGCTGGAAGATGGCCGACAGATGCGCCTGGGTTACGCCGACCAGAATGGCCACCCCTATCGCCCCATTGGGCGCTGGCTGGTCGAACAAGGCCAATTGAAGAAAGAAGATGTCACCATGGGCAGCATCCACGCCTGGGCACAAGCGAACCCACAACGAGTGCCAGAGCTGCTGGCCAGCAACCCCAGCTATGTCTTCTTCAGCACCCGCCCAGACAGCAACGAAGGGCCGCGTGGCTCGCTCAACGTGCCGCTGACCGCTGGCTACAGCGTGGCGATCGACCGCAAGGTGATCCCGCTGGGCAGCTTGCTGTGGTTGTCTACCACTCGCCCTGATGGCTCCCCCGTGGTACGCCCGGTGGGCGCTCAGGACACCGGTGGCGCGATCACCGGCGAGGTGCGCGCGGACCTGTTCTGGGGCACTGGGCCCGAAGCGGGTGAACTGGCCGGTAACATGAAGCAGCAGGGACAGATCTGGATGCTCTGGCCCAAGGACAAGCCGCTGCCTGAGGTGCCTAAAGTACCTTGAGGTTGCGCAGGCTCATCGCCGCCAAGCCGGCGATGAGCGCCACTTCAACTCAGATCGATACCACGAAGAACGAAACGATCAGGCCCAACCCGGCAAACCACACCAGCGAACGCAGGGCAGCCCAGTCTGCCAGGTAGCAGATGATGTACAGCAGCCGGCTGGTGATGTAGAGCACCGCCAGCACATCCTGGGTCACCTGCTCCGCATTGCCGACGATATCGGCCACCAGCACCGCCGCCGCAAACGCTGGGAATGCCTCGTACCCGTTCTGCTGCGCAGCATGGGCACGACGTGGCAAACCCGACAATGTGTCGAGGAAGCCGCGCGGGTCGTGATTATCCTTCAGACCGAAACGACCACTCGTCTTGGCGATCAAGGCACAAAGCGGTGGCAGCACGAGCGCGATCAGGATGCACCACAGGGCAACGGTCATGTTCAGGACTCCTTGTTCGAGTTCGGGGTTAGAGCTTCATCACCAGCATGCCAGCCAGGACCAGCCCGCAAGCTAGGAGTCTCGGGCCGCCAAAAGGTTCTTTGAGATAGCGCATGCCAAGCAGCACCACCAGAATCACGCTCAGTTCGCGCAGCGCGGCAGCTTCGGCCACCGACCCCAGGTGCATGGCCCACAACACCAATGCATAGCTGAACAGCACGCACAAACCCACCGCCAACCCCAGCCGCCACTGGGTTTGCCAAAACAGCGCAAACTGCGGCCGCCGGGCCACACACGCCAGGACCGGGAAGGGCCAGGCGCTCAGCAACGTCAGCCAGACCAGGTAGTCCCAGGGCTTGCCCCAGAGCCTTACGGCCTGCCCGTCGAACCAGGTGTAACAACCGATACACAAGCCGATCAGTGCAACCACTGGCAGCATCGACCACGGCAGCCGCTCACCGCCGCCGCCCTGCCAGAGCAGACACGCCATGCCGCAGGGGATCAGCAAGATACCGATGATCTGCTGCTGGCTCAGTGACTCGCCCGCGAATGCCAGCGTTAGCCCCAGCACCACCAGCGGCGACAAGCCACGCATCAGAGGATAGACCAGCCCCAGGTCGCCAACCCGGTAGGCCTTGATCAGCAGGACACGGTACAACTGCTCGGCCAGGGCCGACGCCAGCAGCCATGGCCAGATTTCAGCCGGAGGAAACGCGACGAAGGCTACCGCCAACACCGCAAAGACCAATGCCACCGCATCCATGCTGGCAATGACCAGCAGTCGCTCGCCACTGAATTTGATCAGGGTGTTCCAGGTCGCATGCAGCAGGGCGGCGACCAGCACCAGGGATGTTGCCAACACGCCTTGTATCCTTGTGACGTTTCAAGCCTGTGAATATATAGCGATTGAGGCGCCCTGTGCGCCGCATCGCCGGCAGACCGGCTGCTATGGAATCTAGGCAGTGCAACAGTCCATATCGGGAACGATTCGAAAGAATCCGGTCAAAGTCTGTGTCCCGAACCCCGCGCCAGGCCATCAAAGAACTGCCCGAGCCATTCGGGTTACGACTTGGAAGCCACCGTCACAGGATTTGGGATGCTTGAATTAGTTGCAGCGTTTATCTGCCTTACCACCCTCCTCACTTACGTCAATTACCGGTTCATCGGTCTCCCCCCCGCCATCGGCGTGATGGTGACTGCTCTGCTGTTTTCCCTGATGCTGCAGGGCCTGAGCCTGATTGGCTTTCCTGGCCTGGAAGAGCGCGTCGAAGGGCTGATGAACCAGATCGACTTCAACGACCTGCTGATGCACTGGATGCTGTCGTTCCTGCTGTTCGCCGGCGCACTGCACGTCAACCTCACCGACCTGCGCAGCTACCGTTGGCCGATCGGCCTGCTGGCCACCCTTGGCGTGTTGATCGCCACCTTCGTCATCGGCTATCTCGCCCACTGGGTGTTCGCCCTGTTCGGCTGGAACGTGCCGCTGATCTACTGCCTGCTGTTCGGCGCACTGATTTCACCGACCGACCCCATTGCCGTACTCGGTGCACTACGTACTGCGAACGCCTCCAAACCGCTGAAGACCACCATCGTTGGCGAGTCGCTGTTCAATGACGGCACCGCGGTCGTGGTGTTCACCGTGCTGCTGGGCATCATCCAGATGGGCGAGACGCCGAGCGTCGCTGAAACCGCCATGCTGTTCGTTCACGAAGCCGTGGGTGGCGTGTTGTTTGGCGGACTGATCGGCTATGCCACCTACCGGATGATCAAAAGCGTCGAGCAATACCAGGTCGAGGTGATGCTGACCCTGGCGCTGGTGATTGGTGGCTCGGCGATGTGCTACGAACTGCATGTCTCGGCCCCCATCGCCATGGTGGTGGCAGGCCTGATCATCGGGAACCTGGGGCGCAACCTGGCGATGAACGACATGACCCGTCGCTACATGGACGGTTTCTGGGAACTGATCGACGACATGCTCAACGCCCTGCTGTTCGCCCTGATCGGCCTGGAACTGTTGCTGCTGCCATTCAACTGGCTGCACTTGGCGGCAGGCGGCGTGCTGGCGGTTGCGGTACTGCTGTCACGGCTGCTGACCGTGGCACCGGCCATCGTCCTGCTGCGCCGCTGGAGAAGCGTGCCCAAGGGGACCGTGCGCGTGCTGACCTGGGGCGGCCTGCGTGGAGGGGTGTCGGTAGCACTGGCACTGTCGCTGCCGGTGGGCGACGAGCGTGACCTGTTGCTGTCGATCACCTACATCGTGGTGCTGTCGTCGATCCTGGTGCAGGGTCTGACGGTCGGCAAGATGGTGCGCAAGGTGAGCCAACCGGCCGAATGACACGCGGCGTAGGAGCCGGCCTTGCCGGCGAACACCAGCACAGCCGGCGCCATGCACCGTGGTGCTTGGTTCGCCAGCAAGGCTGGCTCCTACCTTTGGGCGACGCTTACTCGACAGCGGTATCCGGGAACTGGTCCTGGATGTACTTGATTTCGGTCCGCCCGTGCGGCGCCGGCAGCCCGTCCTCACCCAGGTTGACGAAGACCATCTTGTCGACGGTGAGGATCATCTTGCGGGTAATCTTGTTGCGTACTTCACACTTGAGAGTGATGGATGTGCGGCCGAATTCGGTGGCGGTGATGCCCAGCTCGATGATGTCGCCCTGACGCGAGGCGCTGACGAAGTTGATCTCCGACATGTACTTGGTCACCACGCGCTGGTTACCCAGCTGCACGATGGCGTAGATCGCCGCCTCCTCGTCGATCCAGCGCAGCAGACTGCCGCCGAACAGGGTGCCATTGGGGTTGAGGTCTTCGGGCTTTACCCATTTGCGGGTGTGAAAGTTCATCGGTACTCCTGACCTGCTTGGCTAACGTGGAGTAATGATGGCAGAGCGGCCGCCGGCGCTCCATTGAACATCGACTATCGTCGCGATTAATCGACAGAAAGCCTTGGGTGTGTCACACAGCCAAGGCTATAATCCCTGCCGTTTAACATGGTCGCCCACTGTGGCGCCATGCCCGCCACCCATCCGAGGGGCGCTGCAGCAGGCTCGGCCTGTCAGGCTCGGTTGGGGCGTTGTCCGCGACGCGGACGCTCAACGCACAACGGCGCCCATTCGCACACTACGAATGGAGGCTCTCAATGAGCGCTGTAAACACGCCTGCAGGTTTTTCCGACTTCAAGGTCGCCGACATCTCCCTGGCCGACTGGGGCCGCAAGGAAGTCATCATCGCCGAATCGGAAATGCCAGCGCTGATGGGCCTGCGCCGCAAGTACCAGGCTGAGCAACCGCTCAAGGGCGCTAAGATCATCGGCTGCATCCACATGACCATTCAGACCGCCGTGCTGATCGAAACCCTGGTTGCCCTGGGTGCCGAAGTTCGCTGGTCGTCCTGCAACATCTTCTCCACCCAGGACCAGGCTGCCGCGGCCATCGCCGCCGCCGGTATCCCTGTGTTCGCCTGGAAAGGCGAAACCGAGCAGGAATACGAATGGTGCATCGAGCAGACCATCCTCAAGGACGGCCAGCCATGGGATGCCAACATGGTCCTGGACGACGGCGGTGACCTGACCGAAATCCTGCACAAGAAATACCCGGCCATGCTGGAGAAAATCCACGGCGTGACCGAAGAGACCACCACTGGCGTGCACCGCCTGCTGGACATGCTGGCCAAGGGCGAGCTGAAAGTCCCGGCGATCAACGTCAACGACTCGGTCACCAAAAGCAAGAACGACAACAAGTACGGCTGCCGTCACAGCCTGAACGACGCCATCAAGCGCGGCACCGACCACCTGCTGTCGGGCAAGCAAGCCCTGGTGATCGGCTACGGTGACGTGGGCAAGGGCTCGGCCCAGTCCCTGCGCCAGGAAGGCATGATCGTCAAGGTCACCGAAATCGACCCGATCTGCGCCATGCAGGCTTGCATGGACGGCTTCGAAGTCGTCTCGCCGTTCAAGGACGGTATCAACACCGGTACCGAAGCTGGCATCAACGCCGACCTGCTGGGCCGCATCGACCTGATCGTCACCACCACCGGTAACGTCAACGTCTGCGACGCCAACATGCTCAAGGCCCTGAAGAAGCGTGCCGTGGTCTGCAACATCGGCCACTTCGACAACGAAATCGACACCGCCTTCATGCGCAAGAACTGGGCATGGGAAGAGGTCAAGCCACAGGTCCACAAGATCCACCGCACCGGCGCTGGTACCTTCGACCCGCACAACGACGACTACCTGATCCTGCTGGCCGAAGGCCGCCTGGTTAACCTGGGTAACGCCACTGGCCACCCAAGCCGCATCATGGATGGTTCGTTCGCCAACCAGGTACTGGCCCAGATCTTCCTGTTCGAGCAGAAGTTCGCCGACCTGCCAGCCGCCAAGAAAGCCGAGCGCCTGACCGTTGAAGTGCTGCCGAAGAAACTCGACGAAGAAGTGGCCCTGGAAATGGTCCGCGGCTTCGGCGGCGTGGTCACCCAGCTGACCCCGCAGCAGGCAGAGTACATCGGTGTGACTGTCGAAGGCCCGTTCAAGCCGCACGCCTACCGCTACTGATCAGCGGCCCAAGGGCCAGGCACCTTGCCTGGCCCTTGCAGGCAACGCTTCGCAACGATGCCCGAGCCAGGCCGGCCCAAACCGCCCTGGCTTTTATTTGCAGTTGCCCGCCTGGCGCTGGCAGCTGAAGGAACGAGAGATGTCACAAGAACGCCGCTACAGTTTCGAGTTCTTCCCCACCAAGACCGATGCCGGCCACGAAAAACTGATGGGCGTTGCCCGCCAGCTGGCCAGCTACAACCCCGACTTCTTCTCCTGCACCTACGGTGCCGGTGGTTCGACCCGCGACCGCACGCTCAATACCGTGCTGCAGCTGGAAAGCGAAGTTAAGGTACCGGCCGCCCCCCACCTGTCCTGCGTCGGCGATAGCAAGGACGAGTTGCGCGCCCTGCTTAACCAGTACCAGGCCGCCGGCATCAAGCGCATCGTCGCCCTTCGTGGTGACCTGCCATCGGGCATGGGCATGGCCAGCGGCGAGCTGCGCTACGCCAGCGATCTGGTCGAGTTCATCCGCCAGGAAACCGGCGATCACTTCCACCTGGAAGTTGCCGCTTATCCGGAAATGCATCCGCAGGCACGCAACTTCGAACACGACCTGGCCAATTTCGTGCACAAGGTCAAGGCCGGTGCCGACAGCGCCATCACCCAATACTTCTTCAACGCCGACAGCTACTTCTATTTCGTCGAGCGCGCACAGAAGATGGGCGTGGACATCCCTGTAGTGCCGGGCATCATGCCCATCACCAACTACAGCAAGCTGGCCCGTTTCTCCGACGCCTGCGGCGCCGAGATTCCACGTTGGATCCGCAAGCAGCTGGAAGCCTATGGCGATGACACCGCCAGCATCCAGGCCTTCGGCGAAGACGTGATCAGCCGCATGTGCGAACAACTGCTGCAAGGCGGCGCACCGGGCCTGCACTTCTACACCCTGAACCAGGCCGAGCCAAGTCTGGCTATCTGGAACAACCTGAAGCTGCCTCGCTGAAACAACTTGGAAACATCTGTTTAAGGAACAATTAAGGCTTTAGTCTTACACTAAAGCCTTATTATCCCTGTGGACAGCCAGGTTTGCCCGATATGCAGACACCGTCGCCTGCACGCTCGCAGCTCATCTACCTCGCGTTCGGCCCGGTGACTTATCACCAAGAGGCCTGCTTCAGCATCGTCAGCGCCCTCACTCACCTGGGTGAAACGCCTGGCGCCGCCGTTGACATCCATGTCTACACCGACAACCCGGCGCCCTACGGCAAACTGCCCGTCAACGTCCACGTGCTGGACGCTGCGACGCGCACGGCCTGGAATCTTCCCCATGGTTATCACTTTCGCAGCAAGCACGTGCTATTGCGCCAAGTGCTCGAACAGCATCCGCTGGCGGTACTGATCGACACCGATACGTTCTTCCGCACCTCGCCGCTGCGCCTGTTCGAACGCGTCAAGCCAGGCCAGTTGCTGTGCAACTTCATTGGCGCGCCCTACGGCGCGAACCGCAAGGCCGTGCTGTACGAAAGCCTTCACGCCATACTTCGCCAACGCGGACTGGCTGACGATCAGACGCGCATGGTCAACTCCGGAGTCATCGGCCTGACCCAGGCTGATGCTCAGATACTGGACCGCTCCATTGCCATGATGGACGAGTTCTATCCCTTGGCACCCACCGCCTACACACTCGAAGAGTTCTGCCTTGCAGTGGCCGCCCACCGCACCCTCGCGCTGGCCGAGTGCACCGATGTGATCCACCACTACTGGAGCCGCAAGCAGCAGTTCCGCGCCAAGATCCAGGCCTGGCTGCGCAAGCACGCCGATGAACCACTCAGTGAGGCGGCCCGGGCCGACGTGCTGCAGGTCAATGACCGACTGCCGCGCCCGCCAGCCCTGCACCGGTTGGGCTACAAGGCACTGACGCTGACCTTGCCGAGCCAGGAACGCCAGTTCGCCCGAGAACTGCTGTACGGCTGCTACCCGTATGGCAACGAGTTCGACCGGGCCTGCGCCCCGGCCTGGTGGGACAAAGCCCTGGAGAACTATGTGGCGCGCGAGGGCCGCATGGAGCCCGAGCAATTGCGCCGCTGCCTGCGCCATCCGGGCATGCGCCTGTCACTCGGTGGCCGGCGTAAGGAAATCGAGGGCCACCTGCTCGACGTCCCGCAGACCTGAACTGGCGCGCCGATATCTGGCCTTGGCCTAAGCGAGCGCGTAATCTGCGGCCATGCATGACGTCGCCCGCCTGCTGTGCCTCCTGTTGTTCGCCTGCCTGAGCCCTCTGGCCTTGGGTGAACGTTTGCGCCTGGTCACCGACGACTGGGCACCGTACGTGTACCAGCACGACGGCCAGCCCAAAGGCATCGACTACGAAGTCACCACCGAAGTGTTCAAGCGCCTGGGCTTCGATGTCGAATGGCAGTTCCTACCCTGGAAACGGTGCTTGGCCATGGTCGAGCAAGGGCTGGCCGACGGGGTGATGGATATTTTCGAGACCGAATCGCGCAAACCGTACATGGTCTACCCCGACGAGCCTATGTCGGACGTCGAGTTCGTCCTGTTCCAAGCCAGCGTGCGCCGCCACCCCGTCACCCGCCTGGAAGACCTGACCGGGCTGACGGTGGGCACTTCGCCCGGCTACTCCTACGGCGCCTCGTTCAGCGAATCGCCTTACTTTCGCCGGGAGGCAGCCCCTACCCATGAGGCCAACTTCGGCAAATTGATGCTCGGCCGCATCGACTTGCTGGTGACCGACCGCCGGGTCGGTCGTTATCTCCGCAAGCAATTGGGGCTCGAACGGCAGGTCGAGGAGCTGCCACTGATGATCAGTCGCCAGGCGCAATACCTGGGTTTGGCCCGCAAACCTGGGCGCGAGGACCTGGCCAGGCATTTCTCCGAAGAGCTGCAACGCTTCAAGCAGGAACCGGCCTACGCGGCGATCAACAACCGCTACTCCGACGACTTCGACAATATTCCTGGCGCCGTTGAGCAGCAGGAACGCAGCACGCAGCGATAGCTCTGTTATACTCGGGCCTTCCCGCCCGGCTCACGCCCGGACGCTCGGCCTCGCAACAGGCATCCTGATCGGTAACGACGCCCCTTCGCGCTCGCCCTCCGCTGCCCGGATGCGCAGTGAAAGCCCAGCTGGACCGGACGCGATCGCATCCCGCCGATGCCCGTCGCGCCAGGCAGAATATCCCAACGGGCCCAGCCCCCACGAGAACAGGATTGCCCATGTCCTTTGCTTCCCTCGGTCTCTCCGAGGCTCTTGTCCGCGCTATCGAGGCAGCGGGCTACACCCAGCCGACTCCGGTGCAACAGCGGGCCATTCCCGCCGTGTTGCAAGGTCGCGACCTGATGGTCGCCGCCCAGACAGGTACTGGCAAAACTGGCGGTTTTGCCCTGCCGATCCTCGAGCGCCTGTTCCCGGGTGGCCACCCCGACAAATCGCAACGCCATGGCCCACGCCAGCCTCGCGTGCTGGTTCTGACGCCAACCCGCGAATTGGCGGCCCAGGTCCATGACAGCTTCAAGGTCTATGCCCGTGACCTTTCCCTGGTCAGCGCCTGCATCTTCGGTGGCGTCGGCATGAACCCGCAGATTCAGGCCATGGCCAAGGGCGTCGATGTCCTGGTCGCCTGCCCGGGTCGCTTGCTGGACTTGGCAGGCCAAGGCAGTGTCGATCTGTCCCATGTGGAAATCCTGGTGCTCGACGAAGCCGACCGCATGCTCGACATGGGCTTCATCCATGACGTGAAGAAAGTCCTTGCCCGCCTGCCGGCCAAGCGCCAGAACCTGCTGTTCTCGGCTACCTTCTCCAAGGACATCACCGACCTGGCCGATAAGCTCCTGCACAACCCGGAGCGTATCGAGGTCACACCACCGAATACCACGGTCGAGCGAATCGAACAGCGCGTCTACCGTCTGCCCGCCAGCCACAAGCGCGCACTGCTGGCTCACCTGATCACCCTCGGCGCCTGGGAACAAGTGCTGGTCTTCACCCGTACCAAGCATGGCGCCAACCGCCTGGCCGAATACCTGGAAAAGCACGGCCTCACCGCCGCGGCGATCCATGGCAACAAGAGCCAGAACGCCCGCACCAAGGCATTGGCTGACTTCAAGGCCAACAGTGTTCGCGTACTGGTCGCCACCGACATCGCCGCCCGCGGCCTGGACATCGACCAGTTGCCCCATGTGGTCAACTTCGAGCTGCCCAATGTCGAGGAAGACTACGTCCACCGTATCGGCCGCACCGGCCGCGCCGGGCGTTCGGGCGAAGCGATCTCGATGGTCGCTCCTGATGAAGAGAAGCTGCTCAAGAGCATTGAGCGCGTCACCAAGCAGAAGATCCCGGACGGCGACCTGATGGGCTTCGATGCCAGCAAGGTCGAAGCCGAGAAGCCAGAAACCCGTGAGCGTCAACAGCACAATGGCCGTGGTGGTCGCAACCAGCAGGCCCGTGGCGAAGCAGGCCAGGAAGGCAGTGGCGGACGCAAGGACAAGGGAAAGGACAAAGGCAAGGCCAAGCAACAGGCCGCCGACAAACCCGCTGACAAGGAGAAGTCCGGCGAGCGCCAGCAACAGCAGCGCAAGCAACGCGACAAGAAGCCTCGCCAGCAGCAGGCCAGCACCAACGCTGTGCCGAAAGTACCTGCCGACCGTGATCCAGAAGAGTTCCTGGATGACGAGATCGACAACTTCGGTAACCGTGCCGACTACGTCAGCCCCTACCAAAACGCCAAGAACCAGGGCCGCAACCGTCGCCCAGGCGCCGCAGGCCAGGGTCAACAGCAAGGTCAGGGACAGCGCAGCAACGGCGGCAGCCAGGGCCAAGGCCGAAATGGCGGCCAGCAACGCGGCGCCAGCGGCGAAAAACGCCCGCCCCGCAACAACAATGGCGGTGGAGGTGGCGGTGCGCGCCGTGATGGTAACGCGGGTGGTCGTAACCGCTCGGCCGGTCGCAGCGACAACACACGGCAGGAACCGGCAGTGCGTAGTCCGCGCGAACCGCAGCATCAGCCGGTGATCATCCGCAAGGAATCCAAGCTCGACCGCTACCCAACGCCGGAACAACTGGAAGAGCTGCCGAGCCGGCCGCGTGGTGAGCGCCCTGCGCTGCTGACCCGCAATCGCTGATCGTTCGGCTACAAATGAAAACGCCGCCCATTGGGCGGCGTTTTCATTGCTAGCGCGAATTACTTCTGCTTCACACCTTCGACGCTGATATCCAGGTCAAGGGTCTGCGAGGTAGGGCCTGGGCCTTTGATTCCGAAGTCATTCAGGTTCAGCGTGGTGGTGGCGTTGAAACCAGCACGCTCACCGCCCCATGGGTCTTTGCCTTCGCCGTTGAACACAGCCTTGAAGGTGACCGGCTTGGTGACGCCGTGCAGGGTCAGGTCGCCAGTCACGTCAGCAGTCTTGGCACCGGTGGACTTGACGCTGGTGGAGACGAACTTGGCTTGCGGATACTTCTTCACATCCAGGAAGTCGGCACTGGCGATGTGCTTGTCACGCTCGGCATGGTTGGACCACAGGCTGGCGGTCTTCAGGTCGACATTGATCTTGCTGGCTTCAGGCTTGGCGCTGTCCCAGGTGAAGTTACCGTCGAAGTCCTTGAAGGTGCCGTGGATGAAGCTATAGCCCAGATGGCTGATCTTCCAGTCGACGAACGCGTGCTGGCCTTCCTTGTCGATCTTGTACTCGGCGGCCATGGCCTGGCCAGCAGAGATCAGAGCGGTACCGAGCGCCAGAGCGGCAAAAGTCTTTTTCAACATCCTTTCTTTCCTTTGCAATTGAGGTTGAGAATCAAGCTTTGCGGCCCAGCATGCGGGTCAGGGTCGCGTCACGGTCGATGAAGTGGTGCTTCAGCGCTGCCAGGCCATGTAAGGCGGCGAAAATCACCAGCGCCCAAGCCAGGTAGAGATGAATCTCGCCAGCCAGATCGGCCTGGTCGGGCAAATCACTGACCAGAGCCGGCACTTCGAACAAGCCGAACACCGGAATACCGACGCCATCGGCGGTGGAGATCAGGTAACCGGCGATCATCACCGCGAACAGCCCCAGGTACAGTGCCAGATGGCCCAGTTTGGCAGCTACACGCGTCAGCGGCCCATGGTTGGCCGGCGCTGGAGGCGGTGGGCTGATGAAGCGCCAAACCACACGCAATACCATCACCACCAGTAGCACCAGACCGATACTCTTGTGCAGATCAGGGCCGGATTTGCGCCATGGGCTGTAGTAGTCGAGGCCGACCATCCACAGGCCCAGGCCAAAAAGCCCGAAGACCGCCAGGGCCACGCCCCAGTGCAAAAAGATGCTGACCGCGCCGTAACGAGCGGGTGAGTTGCGCAGTTGCATGTCGACGTGTTCCCCCGTGAAAGCTGTGCACAGACTAACGCGTAACGTATCGAAGAAAAGCACAAAAAGTTGCTTCGATTAATCGAAAATTCCGATGCCGATTGTGAACGTTTCCTATTAAGGAAACATTAACAATAGTCGGGGAGGGATCGCTTGTCAGTGCCGGACTCAGCGCCGACAGGCCGGCTCCTGCAGGTCGTGCAGGAGCCGGTACGCGGGCTTCAGTCAGCTTTCGCTTGGGTGTTGTTTACCGCTTTCTTGACCGGCTCCGATTTGACCGTAGCCTTCTTCGCCTCGACAGGTTTGTGCGCCTGCTTGACTGCCGGCTTGTGCGCCGGGGCGTGCTTGGCCGGGGTGGCCTTGGTAGCGGCAGGCTTGGCCGGCTCTTCCTTGGCCACGACCGCAGGCGCTGCTACAGGGGTCGGCGCAGGGGTGGCGACAGGGGCCGGGGCCGGGGCCGGAGCCACCGCATCTGTTTTCACGACGGCTGCTGGTTTGGTTTCGGGTTTGTCGCCGCCGCCAAACAGACGCGAGAAGAACCCACCCTCCTTCTTGGCCGCTACAGCACCGGTTGCCGCAGCTGCAGCCACCGGCGCCGCTTTAGCCGGGTCGAACGACTTGCCTGCCAGCAGGTCCTGAACCTGGCTGGCAGCACGCTGACCACTGCGCAGGGCGCCTTCGAGAGTGCCTGGGTACAATGCATCGGTGTGCTCGCCGGCGAAGCTAATGCGTTGCACCGGACGCTCCCACAGGCGCCAGTACTTGCTGATCTGGCCTGGGCCATAGGCCAAGTAAGCGCCGCCAGTGTTGGCGTCGGTGCTGTAGCGCTTGAGTTCATACCCAGAGAACGAACCACGGGCCTTTGGATAGAACGCGTGCAACCGGATCAGTACCTGGTCGACCATCTGCTTGTCGCCAAATGCCTGCAACAGGCGGGCATTGTCGCCGGACAAGTTGATAACGACGTTGGCACCGCCCTTGAGCGCTGGTTCGATCCACAGCATGCCAAGGCCAGCGTTGCTGAAGATTTCACCCGACATCCGGGCCTTGCTTTCCCACACAGGCTGCTTGAACTTGAGCATCAGCTGGTCGCGCCAGCCATAGTTGGTGCCCTTGAGGGCCGCCAGGTGCTGGCTGTCCAGGCCTGGGGTCATCTGGATCTTGGCCAGGGCACGCAGCGGCACGGCCATCACCAGGTAGTCCGCCTGATAGCCGACGCTACCGACCTTGACCGTCACGCCGTCCTTGTCCTGCACGATGGAGGTCACCGGCGAGCTGGTTTTGATGGTCTTGAGCTGCTTGACGAAAGCCTGCGCCAGGACCGGGCTACCCCCGGGCAGACGGGCGGCGCGCAGATCGCGGTCACTGACCCCACGATAGACACGGTTCTGCTGTGCGAAGTAGAGCAGCGACAGACGCGACGGCTCGTCATAGCGGGTACGGATCTGCTGGTTGATCAACTGTCGTGCAGTGGTCGGCAACTGCAACTTGTCGAGCCAGGTGGAGACGTTGATCTGGTCCAGAGCGAACAGGGTGCTGGTTGCCTGCGGGTTCAGCGGGTCCTCGATCGAGCGGGCCAGATCATCGAGCGTCTTCTCGTAGCGCTTGATGGCTTCGGCGGTGGCCGGCTGCTTGGCGGCCAGGTCCGTGGCACTGAAATACTCGCCGTCGATCAGGTAGCCAGGGGTACGAACGAACTCTGGCGCGGGCAGTGTTTCAAGCTTGAAACGGTCCAGGTACTGGTTCAGCACCGGCTGGGCCTTGCTGTTGCCGATCCACTCGCTGGTGGCCAGCCCCGAGCGACCACCCATGCCCGACTTGGCTTCCAGCAGAGTCACCTGCCAGCCCTTGTTCTGCAGCTCGTAAGCGGCGGTCAGGCCTGCCAGGCCGCCACCCACCACGATTGCCGAGGGTGTCTTGTCCTTTGCCAGCGCGGCACCGCTGGACACACCAATCAATACCAACGCGCACAGGCGCACCCAAGCAGCGGCCATATCGGCGAACTCCGAGTTAAAAGCAACAGAATAGGGAGAGGCAGGGATGCCCCGAGGGAGATGCGTTAAGAATACGTCAGGTCTGCAGACCCTGCCAGCTCAGTGATATCAAGTGCCTTTGCCAACTGACATTTTTGTTTTTGCGTCTCGCCAGCACACGATTTTCAGCACCTTGCCCAAGCGGGCCTGGACGCGCACCTGTCGCCATCTGACGGCAGCGGTTGTCGTGCCCGGCGGCATTGCTTAGGCTTACGCGGTCAAACCAAGCTGCAATGCCAGGAGAAGTGCCGATGGGCCTCAACGATCAGTGGATGCAACGTGACCTGAAGGTCCTGTGGCACCCCTGCACCCAGATGAAAGACCACGAGCAGCTGCCGCTGATCCCGATCAAGCGCGGCGAAGGTGTGTGGCTCGAGGACTTCGAAGGCAAGCGCTACCTGGACGCCGTCAGCAGTTGGTGGGTCAACGTATTCGGTCACGCCAACCCACGCATCAACCAGCGCATCAAGGACCAGGTCGACCAGCTGGAGCACGTCATCCTGGCCGGTTTCAGCCACCAGCCGGTCATCGAGCTGTCCGAGCGCTTGGTCGCCATGACACCGGCCGGGCTCGACCGGGTGTTCTACGCCGACAACGGCTCATCGTGCATCGAAGTGGCGTTGAAGATGAGCTTCCATTACTGGCAGAACATCGGCAAGCCGGCGAAAAAGCGCTTCGTCACTCTGACCAACAGCTACCACGGCGAGACCATCGCCGCGATGTCGGTGGGCGACGTGCCGCTGTTCACCGAAACCTACAAGGCGCTGCTGCTCGATACCATCAAGGTGCCTAGCCCGGATTGCTACCTGCGCCCGGAAGGCATGAGCTGGGAAGAGCACTCGCGCAACATGTTCGCGGCCATGGAGCAAACCCTGGCCGAGCACCACCAGACCCTCTCGGCCGTTATCATCGAACCGCTGATCCAGGGTGCCGGCGGCATGCGCATGTACCACCCGGTCTACCTCAAACTGCTGCGCGAAGCCTGCGACCGCTATGGCGTGCACCTGATCCACGACGAGATCGCCGTCGGCTTCGGCCGCACCGGGACGATGTTCGCGTGCGAACAGGCTGGCATACGTCCGGACTTCCTGTGTTTGTCCAAGGCCCTTACCGGCGGCTACCTGCCGTTGGCCGCGTGCCTGACCACAGACACCGTGTACCAGGCGTTCTACGACGATTACCCGACCCTGCGGGCCTTCCTCCATTCGCACAGCTACACCGGTAACCCGTTGGCCTGCGCAGCGGCACTTGCGACCCTGGACATCTTCGAGCAAGACAACGTCATCGAAGCCAACAAGGCCCTGGCCAAGCGCATGGCCAGTGCCACTGCGCACCTGGCCGATCACGCGCATGTCGCGGAAATCCGTCAGACCGGCATGGCCTTGGCCATCGAGATGGTCCAGGACAAAGCCGGCAAGGTCGCCTACCCCTGGCAAGAGCGTCGCGGCCTGAAAGTGTTCGAGCATGCCCTGACACGCGGCGCACTGCTGCGCCCGCTGGGCAGCGTGGTGTACTTCCTGCCGCCGTACGTGATCACCCCTGAGCAGATCGACTTCCTTGCCGACGTGGCCAGCGAAGGTATCGACATCGCCACGCGCGACAGTGTGAGTGTCGCGGTGCCGGCTGATTTCCACCCTGGCTTCCGTGATCCGGGCTGACCTCGCATTTCGCCGCTCCCACCGGGAGATTCGTACCCTCAATACTCCGAGCAGAACCATGAGACTGTCCCGCTTCTTCATAGACGCCCCCCTGAGCCCAGGCGAGCACGACCTGCCCGAAGCGCAGGCCCACTACATTGGCCGCGTGCTGCGCATGGCGGCTGGCGATGCCGTGCAACTGTTCGACGGCAGCGGCCAGGAGTACCTCGGCCAACTGTTGGAGGTGGGCAAGAAAAGCGTACGCGTCAGCCTTGACCAGGCTCTGCCTGGGCAGGCCGAATCGCCACTGCACATTCATCTCGGCCAGGGCTTGTCCCGAGGCGAACGCATGGACTGGGCGATTCAGAAAGCCACCGAGCTTGGGGCGAACGAGATTACCCCAATCGTCAGCGAACGCTGTGAAGTGCGCCTGAAGGACGAGCGCGCCGACAAGCGCCTGGCCCATTGGCGCCAGGTGGCGATCAGCGCCTGCGAGCAATGTGGCCGATCCACCCTGCCGATCATTCACCCTCCCGTCACCCTCGCCGAGTGGCTCAAAAGCACCGAAGCCGACCTCAAGCTGGTATTGCACCCGGTAGCAGAGCCTCTGACCCGCCACGCCAAACCGACGCGCCTGGCCTTCCTGATTGGCCCGGAAGGCGGCCTGAGCGAAGCGGAAGTCGACCAGGCAAAAGCCGCCGGCTACCACGCCGCCCGGCTCGGCCCACGGGTGCTGCGCACCGAAACTGCACCGGTGGTGGCGCTGTCGGTGGCACAGCAGTTGTGGGGCGACTTCTAACGCACGTAGAACGACACGGCAATGAAGTGCATCAGGCTGCCGGCGATCACGAACAGGTGCCAGATGCCATGCCAGTGGCGGAAGCGACTGTCGAAGGCGAAGAAGATGATGCCCACGGTGTAGAACACCCCGCCGGCCGCCAACCAGGCGAAGCCGGCGCCACCCAGGCTGCGCAACAACGGTTCGACCGCGACCAGGACGATCCAGCCCATCACCGCGTAGATGACGATCGACAGGATCCGAGCTTCGGAACGCGGCTTGATTTCCTGCAGCATCCCAATCACCGCCAGGCCCCAGACCACGCCAAACAGGGTCCAGCCCCAAGGCCCCCGCAAGCTGACCAGGCAGAATGGCGTGTAGCTGCCGGCGATCAGCAGGTAGATCGAAAGATGATCGAGCTTGCGCATGATCACTTTCGCCCGTCCACGAGTGCTGTGGTAGAGAGTGGAAATGCTGTAAAGCAGCAGCAATGTGCTGCCATAGATGGAGAAACTGACGATTTTCCAGGGGTCGCCCTGCAGGCCCGCTACCACGATCAGCCAGATGGCGCCGATGCAGGCCAGCACAGCACCGACCAGATGCGTCCAGGCGTTGAAGCGTTCACCGTAATACATGCAAACACAGACCTCCTGAGGTGGGCAGGGTTCCTGTCTTGGTCGATTCCGACTCTATCGTCGGCAAGCCGGCTTCTACAACTCGCTGTGTGTAGGGGCTAGCCAAAGCACATGCTAACTGGCGACAGGTTGCAGTTGCGCGTCACGCACCAACCGCTCCAGCGCCACCAGGTCCGGCACCCGCGCCACCTGCTCGCCCACCTGCACCGCTGCCAGCTCCAGGCTGCCCAGCGCCACATCCACATAGTTGAGCTGGCTGTCGAGCTTGCACGAACGGGGAATGTCCTGCAGCAACAACGCCAGGTAACGCAGCCCGGTGTCGCCCAAGGCATTGAGCACGACGATGCGCGCGCGTTCGCCACAGGGGGTTTCGCCGCCGCAGGCCGCTTCGAAACCGATCAACGGCAAGTGCTGCTGGCGCCAGTCGATCCAGCCCAGGTGCCAGGCCAGCGCGTTGCGCTCGCACGGCAGCGAACGTCGGCCAAGCAACTCGGCCACGGCAACGTTGGGCAATACCAAGGTGCGGTCCCCCAGGGGCAGCAGCAACCCGGTCAGGCTGCTGCGCTGGCCTGCGATCAGTTCAAGCATGGGTCTGGCTCCAGTGGGCGATGCTCTGCAACAGGACCGACTCCTGATAAGGCTTGCCGAGGTATTCGTTGACGCCGATGGCCATCGCCCGATCACGGTGCTTCTGCCCAGTACGCGAGGTGATCATGATGATCGGCAGGTCCTTGAGGCGCTCGTCGCGGCGAATGCGGGTGGCCACCTCGAAACCGTCCATGCGCGGCATTTCGATATCCAGCAGCAGCACATCGGGCCGATGCTCTTCGAGCTGGGTCATGGCATCTACACCGTCCTTGGCCGTCAACACGCTCATGCCGTGACGCTCCAGCAGGCGGCTGGTGACCTTACGCACGGTAACCGAGTCGTCCACCACCATCACCAGCAGCGCCCGTCGTGGCGCGGGGCCAAATGCCTGGCGCTGCGCATCGCTGCCTCCCGGCAGGCGTGCCAGACGCCGTTGCTGACCACGCAGCTGGCCCAGCAGGTCAAGAATCAGCACCACGCGGCCGTCACCGAGCAGGGTCGCACCGGACAGCCCCGCCACTGCGGCGAACTGCGGGCCCAGACTCTTCACCACGATCTCACGGCTGGGTGACAGGCTGTCGACCTGGATGGCGAACGATTGCTCCTGGGAATGAACCAGCAAGACCGGCAGGGGCACGCTCTGGCCCAGCAAGCTGGGCCGCGCCACGCCCTGCAGCAACTCGCCAAGATAACGCAGCTCGTAGGCATGGCCGGCGTACACATAGCGAGGCGAACTCAGTTGGTAGCAGGCATCGAGTTCCGCTGGCGGCACGCGGACGATACCTTCGATGGTATTGAGCGGAATGGCGTACTGCTCTTCCCCCAGGTGCACCATCAGAGCGCGGTTGATCGACACCGTGAACGGCAAGCGAATCAGGAAACGCGCGCCCTTGCCTTGGGCCGACTCGATGCTCATCGAGCCGCCCAGCTGCTTGACCTCTTCATGGACCACATCCATGCCCAGTCCGCGCCCTGAAATCTGGGTGATCTTCTCGGCCGTGGAAAAACCTGGGCGCAGGATGAACTGCAGGATTTCGTGATCGCTCAATTGTGCTTGCGGGTCCAGCAACCCGCGCTTGATCGCTTTGCGCCGCACCGCCTCCAACGGCACACCGGCACCATCGTCGGTCATTTCGATGACGATGTCGGCGCCTTCGTGCAGCAGGTTCAGGTGAATGGTGCCCTGCTCCGGCTTGCCAGCGGCCAGGCGTGCCTCACGCGACTCCAGACCATGGTCCACGGCATTGCGCAGCATATGTTCCAGGGGCGCTACCATGCGCTCCAGAACGCTGCGATCCAGTTCGCCTTCGGCATTGCCGACCACCAGCTCCACCTGCTTGCCCAGCTCGGTCGCCACCTGCCGTACCACTCGCTGCAAGCGCGGCACCAGCCGCTCGAACGGCACCATCAGGGTCGCGGTCAGGCCTTCCTGCAACTGGCTGGCTACCCGTGCCTGCTGCTGCAGCAGGCTGTAGGCCTCCTGGGCGCGCTGAGCCAGGGTTTCCTTGAGGTCGAGCAAGTCGGAGGCCGACTCGAACAGTGCCCGCGACAGCTGCTGCAACTGGGAGTGACGGTCCATTTCCAGCGGGTCGAAGTCGTCGTAGGCATCGCCCTCGATTTGCTGACGGCTGGAAATCCGCCCCTGGGTCTCGATGTCCAGGCGCAGCAGTTGATCGCGCATGCGCTCCAGCGTGGTTTCCATTTCGTTCAACGCGAACTGCGCGTCGTTGACCTGCTGCTCGATACGCCCGCGAATCACCGAATGCTCGCCGGCCAGGTTACCCAGCTCATCGAGCAACTCGGCATCGACCTTGACCATATCGCCCGCTGCCCGCTCGGGCGTCGTGGCGGGCGCTTCGGCCGGTGTCGCGTCGGCCGGGGCCTGGCCGGCAGCGCTGTCGGTCAGGGCCGCACTGCTGAAGTTACGGATGTAGTCGATCAGCGCCGTGGCTGCATGCAACGGCTGGCCCAGGCGCACGGCATCGAGCATGTGCGCCAGGCGGTCGTGACAGTTTTGCAGCAAGGCGAACAATGGCGGGCTGGGTGGCAGACGCCCGGCGGCCAGCAGTTCGTAGAGGAACTCCAGCTCATGGGCCAGGTCGCCGATGGCCGCGATTTCGACCATGCGTGCCCCGCCCTTGAGGGTGTGCAGGTCACGCAGCAGGTTATCCACCTCGACGCTGCTGCGCGGGTCGGCTTGCCAGCGCGCCAGGGCCTCGGCGGCACTTTCGACGATGTCCGAGCTCTCTTCCAGGAAGACTTCCAGCAGTTCCTTGTCGCCCGGGCTGTCCGCCTCTTCCACAATCGCCTCGCTGCTGGGCGGTGGCGGCGCGTGGCGCACCTCGCGCATTTCGCCCAACAAGTCGACCGCCGAAGACGGCGGCTGGCCCTGGCGCAAAGTGTCGAGCATCTCGCCCAGGGCCGCGTGGCCCCGCCGTAGCAAAGCGATCAACCCGGTACTTGAGCCAAGACGGCGGTCGACCAGGGCCTCGTAAAAAAGGCCAAGCTCTTGGGCCAGCCGCTCGACCGCGCCGACCGCAGCCATTTGTGCAGCCCCCTTGAGGGTCTGCATGTCGTGTTGCAGGGACGAGAGCGTGGAAAGATTGTCCGGTTCCTGACCCCATTGCTCCAAGGCCTGGTCGGCACTGTCGAGGATGTCCCGCGCCTCTTCGAGGAACAGTTGCGCCAACGCCGGGTCTTCAAGGTCCACGGCGGGCCGCAGAGGCTTGACCGAATCGCGGCCCACCAGGCCGGTGGCATCCGGTGCCAGGGCCTCGGCCAGCAGGCTGCGCAACGCATCGATCCGCTCCGGCCTGGCCGTGACCTCCTGCCCCGCCGCCACTTCGTCGAGCATGTCCAGCAGCGCCTCGTGGGCCTGCTGGGCCTGGGCGAAGAAGCGCGCATCCGCAACCAAGCTGCCCTCTTCCACTGCCCCGTAAAGATCCAGCAGCGCCTCGCAGACATCATCCATCTGCCACAGGTCCGCCAAGTGCGCGCCGTGACCGAGGGTGGTCAGTTCATCCAGCAGGGTGTCCAGTTCCTGCCGCTGGCCGGGGTGCTCCTGCCAGCGTGAAAGCAGCGACTCGGCATCGAGCAGGATGTCCATGCCTTGCCCCAGGAAACTGGCGATCAATTGCGGATCCCGTTTGCTTCGACGCCCATGCTGGGGGTCTTCGTGCAGCGTGGCCAGGCGCTCGTCCACCCTTTGCCCGACCTGCTCCATCAATTGCGCCGCACCGGCAATGGCCGCCAGCGGCGTACTGCCGAGCTGGGCCAGGCCAAGGTGGAACAAGGTGCGCGCTGCTTCCAGCCATTGCAGCTCGGCGACTTGCAGCGGCAACTGATGCCCCTTGTATTCACGAACCAGCCGGTCGAATGCGGTGGCCAGCTCGGCGATCGGCATGACACCCGCCATGGCCGCGCTGCCTTTCAAGGTATGCAAGGCACGCTGCAGGGCATCGCTCACCGGGGTGTCGTGGCCGGCCGCCTCCTGCAGGAAGCTGTCCAGGCAAGCCAGGTGCCCCTGTGCCTCGTTGCGGAAAATGTCCAGTAGTTGCGGGTCGAGACCCTCGACCTCGGTGCTGGCAGGTGCATCGTTCTCGGCCAGCACGTGCAGGTGACTCGCCAGCTGTTCGATTTCGGTCAGTTGTGGCAACTGCCCTGCCGCAAAGTCGGCCAGCAGGTCGGGCAGGTGAACGAATACACGCTGCAACGTCACCACGGCCTCCGGCACCAGCGCGATGCGCCCTTCCAGCACGCGGTTGAGCAAATGCTCGGCGCCCCAGGCCAGCTCCGCTACCGCCTCGGCATGCACCATGCGCCCACTGCCCTTGAGCGTGTGCAGGGCGCGGCGCACTTCGATCAAGGCTTCACGCAGGTGGTTGTCGGCCCGCCAGCGCAACCAATGCCGTTCGATGTCCGGCAGCAATTCGCCGGCTTCCTCAAGGAACACCTGGCGCAGTTCGTCGTCGATGCCGTCGCTTCCCGCCGACGAGTCGGCGCCAGTCTCGACCAGCGTGCATTGCACCCCCAATGCCGCCAGGCTGGCACGGGCCATGTCGATGAAGGGCTGGCCATCGGCCAATGGATCGGCCACCCGCCATTGCAAGTAGCACTCAGCAGCGCTCAGTGCTTCGGCCAGGTGCGTGAGCTCGTCCGCTGGCGGTTCGACGTCCAGGTGCTGCAACCACCCCTGGACGTAACTTGCGCAGCCGGCAAACACCTCGGCGGCAACCGGCAGCATGAGCATCGACAACGCGCCGCGCACCTGCTGCAGCAAGCCTGGCAGGGGCTGCAGACGTTGCCGGGGCCAGCCGGATTCCAGGCAGTCACCGATCAGGTCCTTGGCCTGCTGCACCACTGACAGCGACTCGCTCAGCACCAGCTGTCGAATTTCGGCCAGGTCCGAGCCAGGCAGCCCGCCCTGGCCGCCTTCCTCCAGTGGCCCGACCATGCCGTTGAGGGTGGCTTCGACGTACAGCAACGCGCCTGCCACATCCATCAGCACGGCGTCATCTGCTGCACGCTCGCCGAGCGCCAGTGCCTGCAGGGCCAGAACCTGGTCGATGATCACCCGTCGTGGTTGCTGGAAACCCAACACCGCCAAGGTGTCGGCGACATGGCGCAGGGGCGCCAGCAAGTCTTCCAGTTGCTCGCTGTGCTGACGGTCGCCACGCACGAAATGGTCCAGGCGCTCTTTGATGCGCATCAGGTCATCGCACAACGCCGTCACCACCGAGCGCAGGGCATCGCGCCCTGGCCCCGCCTGCATCTGCTCGCGCCAGTTGCCCAGCGACAGGTCGAGGTTGGCGAGGTCGTCGGCCCCGGCGAAGCGCTCGGCGGCGCCGCCGATCAGGCTGCCTTGGGCCAGCGGGCCTACACCACGGCAGGTGCGCAGTTGGTTGAGCAAGGGCAACATCACCAAGGGCAAGTCGTGGCGCGCACCGCGCAACCGCTCCAGATAGGAGGGCAGCTGCTCCAGGCCCCGGAACACCGCGCCCAGGCACTCTCCTCGTGGGCTGACCTGGCCTTCGGCCAAGGCCCTGGCCAGTAGCTCCAATTCTTCAGCCAGGTGGGCCGCGCCCCGCAATTCAAGCATGCGCAAGCAACCATGAACCTGGTGCAGGTTATCGACGACGAACGCCAGTATCGACAGGTCGCCCGGTTCCCCGGCAAAGCGCTCCAGCGCCTGGCGGGCCTGACCAAGGCAATCGAGGATGGCTGCCTTGGTCCAGGCCAGGGCAACCGTATCGTGACGTTCGGGGGTGACTGCGGCAGACGCCATGGACAACTCCTCAGCGTGGCTCGGCAGGTGCCGGCAAGGTGAAGCCGGACACCGAGCGACGCATCTCGCTGGCCATGCGAGCCAGGTGGCGGATACTGTCGGCGGTCGCCCCAGAGCCTGCGGAGGTCTGCGCGGTAATTTGCTGGATCACCGCCATGGTGTGGGAAATCTGACCAGCCGACGACGTCTGCAACTGGGCGGCATCGGAAATGCTGTGGATCAGCTCGGCAAGGTTCTGCGACACGCCTTCGATCTCAGCCAGTGCTACCCCGGCGTCCTGCGCCAGGCGCGCGCCGCGCACCACTTCGGCGGTGGTCTGTTCCATCGAGATGACCGCTTCGTTGGTATCGGCCTGAATGGTGCGTACCAAGGCCTCGATCTGCCGCGTTGCCGAGGAGGAGCGCTCCGCCAGGCGCTGCACCTCGTCGGCGACCACGGCAAAGCCGCGACCGGCTTCGCCCGCCAGCGATGCCTGGATTGCCGCGTTAAGGGCAAGGATGTTGGTCTGGTCGGCAATGTCGTCGATCAGGCTGACGATATCACCGATCTCCTGGGAGGACTCGCCAAGCCGCTTGATCCGCTTGGCGGTGTCCTGGATCTGCTCGCGGATGTTGTCCATGCCGTTGATGGTGTTGTGCACCACCTCATTGCCTTTGTTGGCGATGGCCACCGACCGTTCGGCTACCTTGGCCGACTCGTAGGCATGGGCCGATACCCGGTCGATCGACTCGACCATGTCGCCCACCGCCAGCGACGCCTCGCTGATCTGCTCGGCCTGATGCTCCGAAGCCTTGGCCAGCTGGCGCGCGGTGTTCTGGGTGTCCTGCACCGCCGCGGCGACCTGTTCGGCGCTGTGGTTGATGGTCGCGACCAGATCGCGGAGCTGGTCCACGGAATAGTTGATCGAGTCGGCGATGGCGCCGGTAAAGTCCTCGGTCACCGACACCGTCACGGTCAGGTCGCCGTCGGCCAGTTCTTCGATCTCATCGAGCAGGCGCATGATCGCCTGCTGGTTGCGCTCGTTCTTTTCTGCTGTTTCCTGCAACTGCCGATGCGTTGTCCGCACCATCACCAGGCCGATCAGGATGATCGAGGCCAGTGCAAGCAGACCCAGCACGTAACCGCCGACGGTGTCGAGGGTCCGCCCACTGGCCAGGTTCTCGAAGCTGTTGGCCAGGTGCGAGGCCTCGTCCAGCAAAGTTTGCGAGAGGCTGAAGATGTTGCTGGCAGCCTCGCGCACGCGGAACAGCTCGGGCGAAGTTTCAAGAATTTCGTCCACCGAACCGGCCACGAACTGGAACAGCTCGGCAATTTCGGCCAACCGCGCCCGCGCATCGGCGTCCTCCACGCGCGTGACCTGAATCGCCGGGTTGCCCCCGAGCATGCCTTCGAGCACCTGCCCGAACCGGCTGGCATCGCGACCAAAGGCGTCGGCAGCCTGGGCGGCCGTGTCATCACCCGCCAACACCGTGTTGACCGAACCGAGAATACGTTCGGCCAGCAACAACTGGCGCTGGGCGACCACCACCTGGTTGGCCGGGGCGCCGCTCTGCAGCAGGATCTCCACGACTTTTTCGTACTCGACCTGCAACTGCGGCACGGTCTCAGCCAGGGTTGCCGCTACCTGGTGCAGCGACAACACGGTCTGCTCGCTGGCCAGGATGGTATCGGTGTTCTTGCGCAGGTTTTCCCAGTCCTGGCGCACCGCCTCCATCTCGTCGCGCACCGCGACAGGCGCTGCAGGCAAGCCAGTGGACTTGTCACCTTCGCGCAAGTAGCTCCAGCGCCGCTCGAAGTCGTTGCGTGCATCGGACAGCAGCTTGAAAGCCAGGGCCTTGCCGGCGGCCGCCTCGGTGGCGTTCTTGGCGATGCGTTGGGACAGCACGCGCAACTCGCCAGCATGACCAATGTACTGCTTGTCGTGGTTGGACTGGGTGTTGAGGTAGGCGAAATTGGCGAACAGCAGGATGATCGACAGAATCAACACCACGAACAACACGGTGATCTGCGCGCTGCTGCGCGTGCGCTGGGTCACTGGGGGCGGAGTGACACTGGTGGCCGGCTTGTTCACGTTCGAAGGTCCTATAACGCCACATCGAGAAAGCCCGGGGCCTGGGCCAGGGCGAAGGGGCTGAAAATCGCCCAGTTGCGCTCGCGGGGGAAATGCCCCTGGACGAAACGCGTCGCAGCACGCAGCAACGGCTGGGGCGGCGACAGTTCAAGGCTGCTCAAGGCGAAGTGCTGCAGGCCCAGCACCTCGTCGACCAACAGCCCAACGAAGAGGTCTTCGTGGTCCAGCACCAGGACCCGACGCTGCTTGCCCGGAGCCGCCGGGCCGAGGCCGAAAAAGCTGCTCAGGTCCATGACCGGCAGCAACCGGCCACGCAGATTGGCCACACCGCATACCCACGGCTGCACGCCCGGCACCCGACTGCTGCGCGGCTCACGCAGCACTTCGGCGACTTCGCCCATGGGTGCTACGAACCATTGTCCGGCAATGCGAAAGCCGATGCCGCTCCACTGTTGCAGGCGGGTATCCTGCGGTGGCTGGTCAGCCACCAGCAAACGGCAGCGCCGGTCTATGTCCAGCAACAGCTCGAAAGCGGTGAGCGACGCGCCTTGCGGACGGGTGGTCAAGCGCCCAGCACCTCTTTGAGCTTGGCGATCAGTGCGTCTTCTTCCACGGGCTTGGTCAGGAAGTCACGGGCGCCCTGGCGCGTGGCCCAGATGCGGTCGGTTTCCTGGTCCTTGGTGGTGACCACGATCACCGGGATGGCGCTGGTTTCCGGGTCCTTGCTGAGCTGCCGGGTAGCCTGGAAACCATTCATGCCTGGCATGACGATGTCCATCAGCACCGCGTCGGGCTTTTCCTGGCGGGCCAAGGCGACACCATCGGCACCGTTGTTGGCCTTGAGCACCTGGTAGCCGCGTTTTTCAAGCCACTCGGTCAATCGGTACATCTCTGTCGGCGAATCGTCGACAATCAGAACTCGGGCCATGCTGGTTCCCCATCAGGACAATGAAAACGGCGCCATGGCGGGCGCGATCAGGGTGCGTGTTGTTCGGGCGCGGCGAAACCAGGGACATGCGCCCTGATCGCGTCGAGCAGCTCTTCCTTGCTGAAGGGTTTGGTCAGGAACTGGTCCGAGCCGACCACCCGGCCGCGAGCCTTGTCGAACAGGCCATCGCGGGACGACAGCAGAATGACCGGGATGTCCCTGTAGGCGCTGTTGTGCTTGATCACGGCGCAGGTCTGATACCCGTCCAGACGCGGCATCAACACATCGACGAAGATGATCTGCGGTTGGTGGTCGACGATCTTGACCAGGGCATCGAAGCCGTCGCTGGCGGTGATCACCTCGCAGCCCGCTTCGCCGAGCAACATCTGCGCGGTGCGGCGGATCGTGCGTGAATCGTCGATCACCATCACCTTCAGGGGTTGTTCCATAAATGCCTACCAGTGGAAGTTAGCTGCAAGTGGTGCGGCCATCGCCGGCAAGCCGGCGCCTACACGGTGAGCGCAGGCTTGCCGGCGATGGGCTGTGCGCCCGCTGCGACACAGACGCCACAAAGTGCTTGCAGCTGCACTTTTAGCATACTCCGCAAGGCCATTCCATCTGCCGCGCCCCTTGACCAGCCGCGTTCCCGGCGCCACCCTGAGCCACTTTTCTTTCGATCCATCGCGGCCTCGGGCCGCCAAGAGGAACCACCCCATGAGCGTTCGCCTCGGCATTGTCATGGACCCCATCGCGTCCATCTCCTACAAGAAGGACAGTTCGCTGGCCATGCTGCTGGCCGCCCAGGCCCGTGGCTGGAGCCTGTTCTACATGGAACAGCGTGACCTGTACCTGGGTGCTGGCCAGGCCCGTGCGCAGATGCGCCCACTGAAGGTATTCGCCGACCCGGCCCGCTGGTTCGAGCTGGGTGAGGAGCAGGACAGCGCGCTGACCGATCTGGACGTGGTGCTGATGCGCAAGGACCCACCCTTCGACATGGAGTTCGTCTACAGCACCTACCTGCTGGAGCAGGCCGAGCGTGACGGCCTGCTGGTGGTCAACCGCCCGCAAAGCCTGCGCGACTGCAACGAAAAGCTCTTTGCCACGCAATTCCCGCAGTGCATGGCCCCGACCCTGGTCAGCCGTCGCGCCGACATCCTGCGCAAATTCGCGGCCACCCATGGCGACGTGATCCTCAAGCCGCTGGATGGCATGGGCGGCACTTCGGTATTCCGCCACCGCCCGGGCGACCCCAATCTCTCGGTGATCCTCGAGACCCTGACCCAGCACGGCGGCCAGCAGATCATGGCCCAGGCCTACCTGCCGCAGATCAAGGACGGCGACAAGCGCATCCTGATGATCGACGGCGAGCCGGTCGACTATTGCCTGGCGCGCATTCCGGCCAGTGGCGAAACCCGTGGCAACCTGGCCGCCGGCGGCCGTGGCGAAGCCCGCCCGCTGACCGAGCGCGACCGCTGGATCGCCGCCCAGGTGGGCCCGACCCTTCGAGAGAAGGGCCTACTGTTCGTCGGCCTGGATGTGATCGGCGACTACCTGACCGAAATCAACGTCACCAGCCCGACCTGCATCCGCGAGATCGATGCGGCCTACAACACGGACATCGGCGGCAAGCTGATGGACGCCATTGATCGCCAGTTGAAGACGCGCTGACCGCCGACACGCGGCAAATACGCGGAGTGGGGTATGATGCCGGTCCTTTACAACTGACCTGCTGCCCCGCCCCGCGGTTGCTGGATACCTGATGACGCTGCCTGCCGACATCCCCGCCGACCTGCTGCCACCGCGCGTTCGCCCGGTGGACCGGCTTGGCTTCACCCTGTTCCTGGCTGCCCTGGTTCACCTGGCGCTGATCCTTGGTGTGGGCTTCAGCGCCGTCGAACCGGCGCAGATCCGTCACACCATGGACATCACCCTGGCCACCTTCAAGAGCGAGAAGCCGCCGGAGAAGGCCGACTTCCAGGCACAGAACGACCAGCAAGGCAGCGGTACCCTGGACAAAAAGGCGGTCCCGAAGACCACCGAGGTTGCACCGTTCCAGGACAGCAAGATCAACAAGGTCACCCCTCCTCCAGCGGCGAAGCCTGACGTGGAGCCACCACCGGCGCCGCAAAAATCCGCAGTGGCCACCAAGGCGCCCAAACCGCAGAAGGTCGAGCCCAAGGAGAGCAAACCGCAGCCCAAGCCTGCGGTGCCCGCACCGGACTTCGACAGCTCGCAATTGTCCAGCCAGATCGCCAGCCTCGAGGCCGAGTTGTCCCACGAGCAGCAGCTGTATGCCAAACGCCCGCGCATCCACCGGCTCAACGCCGCCTCGACCATGCGCGACAAGGGCGCCTGGTACAAAGAGGAGTGGCGCAAAAAGGTCGAACGGGTGGGCAACCTCAACTACCCCGAAGAGGCGCGCCGGCAGCAGATCTACGGCAACTTGCGGATGATGGTGTCGATCAACCGCGATGGTTCGCTGTACGAGGTGCTGGTGCTGGAGTCATCCGGACAGCCAGTATTGGACCAGGCGGCGCAACGAATCGTGCGGCTGGCTGCGCCGTTTGCGCCGTTTACCGGGGATCTGGCGGAGTTCGATCGGCTGGAGATCATTCGGACCTGGCGATTTGCCCGTGGGGACCGGCTGTCCAGTAATTGATCGAGAGGGTACGGTCTGGGGCTTGTGGTGGGGCGTGAATCGAGCGTCGCTCGCGCTGCGCATCGCGAGCAAGGCTCGCTCCTACGCTTTGTTCGGGCCGGTCACGCCAGCGTAATTAGCACCCGCCCCTCCCCGTAGGAGCGAGCCTTGCTCGCGATGCGCCACACAAGCGGCGCTCAATCCCACAAACGCCAGCTTGTTCCGGGCCAGTCACGCCAGCATAACTTGCACCCGACACCGCTCCCCCCTCGTAGGAGCGAGCCTTGCTCGCGATGCGCCACACAAGCGGCGCTCAATCCCACAAACGCCAGCTTGTTCCGGGCCAGTCACGCCAGCATAACTTGCACCCGACACCGCTCCCCCCTCGTAGGAGCGAGCCTTGCTCGCGATGCGCCGCACAAGCGGCGCCCAATCCCACAAACGCCAAAAACCTCCCGACATACAGAGCACCTTGTCAGTCTCGCCACCTGGCGCCACACTATCTCCCATGAAAACCCTCACTCCGAGCTACCTCAAGCACCAGTTCCTGATCGCCATGCCACACATGACCGATCCGAACTTTGCCCAGACCCTCACGTACATCGTCGAGCATAACGCCAATGGCGCCATGGGCCTGGTGGTCAACCGACCTCAGGAGCTGAACCTGGCCGACATTCTCGAGCAGTTGCGCCCGGACGAGGAGCCACCGGCCAGCACCTTGCAGGTGCCGATCTACCAAGGCGGCCCGGTGCAGACCGACCGAGGGTTCGTCCTGCACACCAACGAATGCAGCTTCCAGGCCACCGTCGCCCTCGACGGCCTGTCGCTGACCACTTCGCAGGACGTGCTGCTGGCCATCGCTGCCGGGGTGGGCCCTAAACAGAGTCTAATCACCCTGGGCTACGCGGGCTGGGAAGCTGGCCAGCTGGAGGCCGAACTGGCCGACAACGCCTGGCTCAACTGCCCCTTCGACCCCGAGATCATCTTTGGCCTGGCCAGCGACCTGCGGCTTGATGCCGCCGCCGCCAGCCTGGGGATCAACCTCAATCTGCTGACCAGCCAGGCGGGCCACGCCTGATGGCCGAACTTCGCCTGCTGCTGGGCTTCGACTACGGCAGTAAACAAATTGGCGTGGCAGTGGGCCAAGTGATCACCGGACAAGCCCGCGAGCTATGTGTGCTCAAGGCGCAGAACGGCGTACCGGACTGGAACCAGGTGGAGAAGCTGATCAAGGAATGGAAACCCGACGCCATCGTCGTCGGCCTGCCGCTGAACATGGACGGCACGCCCAGCGACATGAGCGAGCGTGCTGAAAAGTTTGCCCGCCGCCTCAATGGCCGCTTCAACCTGCCCGTGCACACCCACGATGAACGCCTGACTACCTTTGAAGCCAAAGGCGAGCAGATGGCCCGTGGCGGCCGGCACGGCAGCTACCGCGACAACCCGGTCGATGCCATCGCCGCTGCCCTGCTGCTGCAAGGCTGGCTGGAGGCCAACACTTAAATCCGCTTTGCCGCCGGGCCAACCCGGCGCCCTCCCAAGGAGCACGCAATGAGCCTACCCAACCCCGCCGAGCTGATCCGGCAGATGGCTGTCGACCTTCGCGCCCATCTGGCCCGCCGCGCCATTACCGAACCCCGCTTCATCGGCATCCGCACGGGCGGTGTCTGGGTAGCCCAGGCCCTGCAGCAGGAAATGGGTGATAGCAGCCCACTGGGGACCCTGGATGTCTCGTTCTACCGTGACGACTTCAGCCAGAACGGCCTGCATCCGCAGGTGCGGCCGTCCGAGCTGCCGTTCGAGGTCGAAGGCCAGCATCTGGTGCTGATCGATGACGTGCTGATGAGCGGCCGCACCATCCGCGCCGCCCTCAACGAACTGTTCGACTACGGCCGCCCGGCCAGCGTGACACTGGTCTGCCTGGTCGATCTCGACGCCGGTGAACTGCCGATCCGCCCGAACGTGCTCGGTGCCACCCTGTCGCTGGCCCCCAATGAGCGGGTAAAATTGACCGGACCCGCACCGCTCGCACTCGAGCGCCAGGACCTCGCCACCGCTTCCGCCCTTTAAGAGTCCCCCGCGATGACGCCACTCGACGCCAAGCGCCCGCTGCAGCTCAATGATCAGGGCCAGCTGCGCCACTTCCTCTCGCTCGACGGTTTGCCCCGCGAACTGCTGACCGAGATCCTCGACACTGCCGACTCCTTCCTGGAAGTCGGCGCCCGGGCCGTCAAGAAAGTTCCTTTGCTGCGCGGCAAGACCGTGTGCAACGTGTTCTTCGAGAACTCCACCCGAACCCGCACCACCTTCGAACTGGCTGCCCAACGCCTGTCGGCTGACGTGATCAGCCTCAACGTATCGACCTCCTCGACCAGCAAGGGCGAGACCCTGTTCGACACCCTGCGCAACCTCGAAGCGATGGCCGCCGACATGTTCGTCGTACGCCACTCCGACTCCGGTGCCGCCCACTTCATCGCCGAGCATGTCTGCCCGGATGTCGCGGTGATCAACGGCGGTGACGGCCGCCATGCACACCCCACCCAGGGCATGCTCGACATGCTCACCATCCGCCGTCACAAAGGCAGCTTCGAGAACCTTTCGGTGGCCATCGTCGGCGATATCCTGCATTCGCGCGTCGCCCGCTCCGACATGCTGGCGCTCAAGGCCCTGGGCTGCCCGGACATCCGCGTGGTCGGCCCGAAAACCCTGATTCCGATCGGCATCGAGCAATACGGCGTGAAGGTCTACACCGACCTCGCCGAAGGCCTGAAGGATGTCGACGTGGTGATCATGCTGCGCCTTCAGCGCGAGCGCATGGCCGGTGGCCTGCTGCCCAGCGAAGGCGAGTTCTACCGTTTGTTCGGCCTGACCACCGCTCGCCTGGCCACCGCCAAGCCCGACGCCATCGTCATGCACCCGGGGCCGATCAACCGCGGCGTGGAAATCGAGTCGGCAGTGGCCGATGGCAAACACTCGGTGATCCTCAATCAGGTCACCTACGGCATCGCCGTGCGCATGGCCGTGCTGTCCATGGCCATGAGCGGGCAGAACGCGCAACGTCAACTCGACCAGGAGAACGCCCAGTGACCATCAGTATTCTCGGCGCCCGGGTCATCGATCCCAAGACTGGCCTGGACCAGGTCACCGACCTGCACCTGGACGGTGGCCGCATCGCCGCCATCGGGGCGGCACCGGCAGGTTTCAGCGCCAGCCGCACGATCCAGGCCGACGGCCTGGTCGCCGCGCCCGGCCTGGTAGACCTGGGTGTTTCGCTGCGCGAACCGGGCTACAGCCGCAAAGGCAACATTGCCAGTGAAACCCGTGCGGCCGTGGCTGGCGGCGTGACCAGCCTGTGCTGCCCGCCACAAACCCGCCCAGTGCTGGACACTTCGGCGGTGGCCGAACTGATCCTCGACCGCGCGCGCGAGGCAGGCAACAGCAAGGTCTACCCCATCGGCGCCCTGACCAAAGGCCTGGAAGGCGAGCAACTGGCCGAGCTGGTGGCCCTGCGCGACACCGGTTGCGTAGCCTTCGGCAACGGCCTCAAGGAAATCCCCAACAACCGCACCCTGGCTCGTGCCTTGGAGTACGCCGCCACCTTCGACCTGACAGTGGTGTTCCACTCCCAGGACCGCGACCTGGCCCAAGGCGGCCTGGCTCACGAAGGCGCCATGGCCAGCTTCCTCGGCTTGCCGGGCATCCCGGAAACCGCCGAAACCGTTGCCCTGGCGCGCAACCTGCTGCTGGTCGAGCAGACCGGCGTGCGTGCGCACTTCACCCAGATCACCAGCGCCCGCGGCGCCCGGCTGATCGCCCAGGCGCAGCAGTTGGGGCTGCCGGTGACCGCTGACGTGGCACTGTACCAGTTGATTCTCACCGACGAATCGCTGCGAGATTTCTCCAGCCTGTACCACGTACAACCGCCGCTGCGCACCGCCGCTGACCGCGATGGCCTGCGCGAGGCGGTCAAGTCGGGGGTGATCCAGGCGATCTCCAGCCACCACCAACCCCACGAACGTGACGCCAAGCTGGCCCCCTTCGGCGCGACCGAGCCAGGCATCAGCAGCGTCGAGCTTTTGCTGCCACTGGCCATGACCCTGGTTGACGACGGCCTGCTGGATCTGCCGACCCTGCTGGCTCGCCTGACCAGTGGCCCGGCTGCAGCCCTGCGCCTGCCGGCCGGTGAGCTCAAAGCAGGCGGCGCGGCCGACCTGGTGCTGTTCGATCCCAAAGCGTCGACGGTTGCTGGCGAACAGTGGTTCTCCCGGGGTGAGAACTGTCCGTTCATCGGCCACTGCCTGCCGGGTGCGGTGCGTTATACCTTGGTCGATGGGCACCTCTGCCACGAGGCCTGAGTCAAGACATTCGCGGGCAAACCCGCTTCTACAGGGACACGGCTGTTTTCAAGGGCAGCGCAAGACCTGTAGGAGCGGGTTTACCCGCGAATGATCCGACACAGGCCTACCTGCCAAGCCTGACCATTCATCCCCCGCGGTTGAAATCCTTCCCCACACCCCCATATGAGTCTGCATCAGGCACTTTCGCCCCGCTGCGTGGAGACTCTCCCCTTGACCACCATCGTTTCTGTCCGCCGTAACGGCAAAGTCGTCATGGGCGGCGACGGCCAGGTATCCCTTGGCAACACCGTGATGAAAGGCAATGCCAAGAAGGTGCGCCGCCTGTACCACGGACAGGTCATCGCGGGCTTCGCTGGCGCCACTGCCGACGCCTTCACCCTGTTCGAGCGCTTCGAAGGCCAGCTGGAAAAGCACCAAGGCCATTTGATCCGCGCCGCCGTCGAGCTGGCCAAGGAATGGCGTACCGACCGCTCCCTGAGCCGCCTGGAAGCCATGCTGGCCGTCGCCAACAAGGACGCCTCCCTGATCATCACCGGCAACGGCGACGTAGTCGAACCCGAAGATGGCCTGATCGCCATGGGTTCCGGCGGCGCCTACGCCCAGGCCGCAGCCCGCGCCCTGCTGGACAAGACCGACCTTTCGGCGCGCGAGATCGCCGAATCCGCCCTGAACATCGCCGCCGACATCTGCGTGTTCACCAACCATAACCTGACCATCGAGGAGCAGGACCTGGCCGAGTAATCAGTTGTTCTGGCGCCCCCTCCCGGTGATGGGGCTTTTCCACACTGAACCACTCCGCCCAAGGACCGTTTTGACCATGTCCATGACCCCCCGCGAGATCGTCCACGAACTCAACCGCCACATCATCGGCCAGGACGACGCCAAGCGCGCCGTGGCGATCGCCCTGCGCAACCGCTGGCGGCGCATGCAGCTGCCCGCCGAGCTGCGCGCCGAGGTAACCCCGAAGAACATCCTGATGATCGGCCCTACCGGCGTCGGCAAGACCGAAATCGCCCGCCGACTGGCCAAGCTGGCCAACGCGCCGTTCCTCAAGGTCGAAGCTACCAAGTTCACCGAGGTGGGCTATGTGGGCCGCGATGTCGAATCGATTATCCGCGACTTGGCCGATGCCGCCCTGAAGATGCTGCGCGAGCAAGAGATCATCCGCGTGCGCCACCGCGCCGAAGACGCTGCCGAAGATCGCATCCTCGACGCACTGCTGCCGCAAGCCCGTGTCAGCAGCTTCGCCGAAGAGGCCGCACAGACCAGCACCGACTCCAACACCCGCCAGCTGTTCCGCAAGCGCCTGCGCGAAGGCCAGCTGGACGACAAGGAAATCGAGATCGAAGTGGCTGACTCCATGGGCGTCGAAATCGCCGCGCCGCCGGGCATGGAAGAGATGACCAACCAGCTGCAAAGCCTGTTCGCCAACATGGGCAAGGGCAAGCGCAAGTCGCGCAAGCTCAAGGTCAAGGAAGCGCTTAAGATGGTGCGCGACGAAGAGGCGAGCCGCCTGGTCAACGAGGAAGAGCTCAAGGCCAAGGCCCTGGAAGCGGTCGAACAGCACGGCATCGTGTTCATCGACGAAATCGACAAGGTGGCCAAGCGTGGCAACGTCGGCGGTGCCGATGTGTCCCGTGAAGGCGTGCAGCGCGACCTGCTGCCGCTGATCGAAGGCTGCACCGTCAATACCAAGCTGGGCATGGTCAAGACCGACCACATCCTGTTCATTGCCTCAGGTGCGTTCCACCTGAGCAAGCCAAGCGACCTGGTGCCCGAGCTGCAAGGCCGTCTGCCGATCCGCGTGGAGCTCAAGGCGCTGACCCCGGAAGACTTCGAGCGCATCCTGCAAGAGCCGCACGCATCGCTGACCGAGCAGTACGCCGCGCTGCTGAAAACCGAAGGCCTGAACATCGAGTTCGCCGCCGACGGCATCAAGCGCCTGGCCGAGATCGCCTACCAAGTCAACGAGAAGACCGAGAACATCGGTGCCCGTCGCCTGCACACCCTGCTCGAGCGCCTGCTCGAAGAGGTGTCGTTCAGTGCTGGCGATCTGGCCAGCGCCCATGACGAGACGCCGATCAAGATCGACGCAGCTTACGTCAATGGCCACCTGGGTGAGCTGGCGCAGAACGAAGACCTGTCGCGCTACATCCTGTAAGACTGGCAACTGCATCAAGGCTAAACCCGCCGCCATAGGAGCCTGTGGCGGTGGGTTTAGCCGCGAATGGGCCCTTGAATCCCTGCAGCGGAAGCTGGAAGCTAGCAATATCCGCGTCCGAGAGATTCGCCCCATGGCCCGCCTGCCCACCGCCATCAACCTGCACAAAGCTTCGAAAACCCTCAGCCTCACCTACGGCCCCGACGAGGTCTACCACCTGCCTGCCGAATTCCTGCGGGTGCACTCCCCCTCCGCCGAGGTCCAGGGCCACGGCAATCCCATCTTGCAATTTGGCAAGATCAACGTCGGTCTGGTCGGTTTGGAACCGGCGGGTCAATATGCACTGAAATTGACCTTCGACGACGGGCATGACAGCGGTTTGTTCACTTGGGAGTACCTCGAGCAACTGTGCCTGCGCCAGGAACAACTCTGGGCCGAGTACCTGGATGAACTGCACAAGGCCGGAAAATCCCGCGATCCCTCGGAATCCGTCGTCAAGCTGATGCTCTAGCTCAATGGCCGCACGCATTAGAGCGCATTTTCTAATCTCATCTGCTTGAATGCCTTAGTGACGACCCGCTACGGGTTGTCTTGCGCATTACATGAAAGTCGGGTAACCAATGGAGCTGGCAAGTTCCCTGCATCGCTATTCATGCGTTCGGGGGAGAGGCTGGTTGTTGTAGAGGTCGCGAGCGAAAGCAGGCTGTCTTCACACGCAGAATCCCCGCAGCTCATCACCGACACGCACCCGGTCGCAGTACCGCTGTTCCTTATCACTGGTCAACCGAGTAGTAGTACCGGGCTGTCGTCCGTGCACCTGTCACGGAAAACCGGTACGCGTCTCAGGACAACGGAGCGTCGTAGATGAGTAACAAGAACAACGATGAGTTGCAGCGGCAAGCCTCGGAAAACACCCTGGGGTTGAACCCGGTCATCGGCATTCGCCGCAAGGACCTGCTGAGCTCTGCTCGTACCGTACTGCGCCAGGCCGTGCGCCAACCCCTGCACAGTGCCAAGCACGTGGCGCATTTCGGCCTGGAATTGAAAAACGTGTTGCTGGGCAAGTCCGCCCTGAAACCCGAGAACGACGACCGTCGCTTCACCGATCCGGCCTGGAGCAACAACCCACTGTACCGTCGTTACCTGCAGACCTACCTGGCCTGGCGCAAGGAGCTGCACGACTGGATCGGTGAAAGCGACCTGTCCCCGCAAGACATCAGTCGCGGCCAGTTCGTCATCAACCTGATGACCGAAGCGATGGCGCCGACCAATACCCTGTCCAACCCGGCAGCAGTCAAACGCTTCTTCGAAACCGGCGGCAAGAGCCTGCTCGATGGCCTGTCCAATCTGGCCAAGGACCTCGTGCACAATGGCGGCATGCCCAGCCAGGTGAACATGAAGGCGTTTGAAGTGGGCAAGAACCTCGGCACCAGCGAGGGCGCGGTGGTGTACCGCAACGACGTGCTGGAGCTGATCCAGTACAGCCCGATCACCGAACAGGTGCACAGTCGCCCGCTGCTGGTGGTACCGCCGCAGATCAACAAGTTCTATGTCTTCGACCTGAGCCCGGAAAAGAGCCTGGCACGCTTCTGCCTGCGCTCCCAGCAGCAGACATTCATCATCAGCTGGCGCAACCCGACCAAGGCCCAGCGCGAATGGGGCCTGTCGACCTACATCGATGCGCTCAAGGAGGCGGTGGACGCCGTGCTGTCGATCACCGGCAGCAAGGACCTGAACATGCTCGGCGCCTGCTCCGGCGGCATCACCTGCACCGCGCTGGTCGGGCACTACGCCGCACTGGGTGAGAAGAAGGTCAATGCCCTGACCTTGCTGGTCAGTGTGCTGGACACCACGGTGGACAACCAGGTCGCGCTGTTCGTCGACGAGCAGACCCTCGAGTCGGCCAAGCGCCACTCCTACCAGGCCGGCGTGCTCGAAGGCAGCGACATGGCCAAGGTCTTCGCCTGGATGCGCCCCAACGACCTGATCTGGAACTACTGGGTCAACAACTACCTGCTGGGCAACGAGCCACCGGTGTTCGACATCCTGTTCTGGAACAACGACACCACGCGCCTGCCGGCCGCCTTCCACGGCGACCTCATCGAGATGTTCAAGAACAACCCGCTGACCCGCCCCGACGCGCTGGAAGTGTGCGGCACAGCCATCGACCTGAAACAGGTCAAATGCGATATCTATAGCCTTGCCGGTACTGCCGACCACATCACGCCATGGCAGTCATGCTACCGCTCGGCGCATCTGTTCGGTGGCAAGATCGAGTTCGTGCTTTCCAGCAGCGGCCATATCCAGAGCATTCTCAACCCGCCGGGCAACCCCAAGGCGCGCTTCATGACCGGTGCCGACCGCCCCGGCGACCCACTGGCCTGGCAGGAAAACGCCACCAAGCACGCCGACTCCTGGTGGCTGCACTGGCAAAGCTGGCTGGGCGAGCGTGCAGGCGAGCTCAAGAAAGCACCGACGCGCCTTGGCAACCGCACCTACGCTGCCGGGGAGGCATCGCCAGGCACCTACGTCCACGAACGTTAAGTTGCACAGCCGTGGCCACCGAGCGGTGAGCCACGGCGCTACTTTCACCACAGAGTCACGCGCATGCCGCAACCTTACATATTCAGGACTGTCGAGCTGGACAACCAGTCCATCCGCACCGCCGTCCGACCAGGCAAGCCGCACTTGACGCCGTTGCTGATATTCAATGGCATCGGTGCCAACCTGGAACTGGTGTTTCCGTTCATCGAGGCCCTGGACCCAGACCTGGAAGTCATCGCCTTCGATGTGCCCGGCGTCGGGGGTTCGTCGACCCCACGCCACCCCTATCGCTTTCCCGGCTTGGCCAAGCTTACCGCACGCATGCTCGACTACCTCGACTATGGCCAAGTCAACGTCATCGGAGTGTCCTGGGGCGGAGCGCTTGCCCAGCAATTCGCTCATGACTACCCCGAGCGCTGCAAGAAACTGGTGCTGGCGGCGACTGCCGCGGGCGCGGTGATGGTGCCAGGCAAGCCCAAGGTGTTGTGGATGATGGCCAGTCCCCGGCGCTACGTGCAGCCTTCCCATGTAATCCGCATCGCACCGTTGATCTACGGCGGCGGTTTTCGCCGCGACCCTGAACTGGCCATGCACCATGCCGCCAAGGTTCGCTCCGGCGGCAAGATGGGCTACTACTGGCAACTGTTCGCGGGGCTTGGCTGGACCAGCATTCACTGGCTGCACAAGATCAGCCAGCCCACGCTGGTACTGGCAGGCGACGACGACCCACTGATCCCGCTGATCAACATGCGTTTGCTGGCCTGGCGAATTCCCAACGCCGAGCTACACATAATCGACGATGGCCACCTGTTCCTGATTACACGGGCAGAAGCCGTGGCCCCGATCATCATGAAGTTCCTCCACGAAGAACGCCAACGGGCAGTCATGCACCCTCGGCCCGCCTCTGGTGGCTGAGCAGCGCGCTGCGCTCTTGTTTGTACGGCGTGAAGGTGAGAACGGTTCAACGAGGGAGTGTTGACATGAAAGAGAAACCGGAAAGAGGGACGATCCACGCTCCCGTGAGCAGCATGAACGTGCAGAGCGCCATCGTCGGCCTGCGTGGTCGCGACCTGATTTCCACCCTGCGCCATGTCGGGCGCCATGGCCTGCGCAACCCGCTGCATACCGCACGCCACCTGCTGGCCTTGGGTGGCCAGCTGGGACGGGTGATGCTCGGCGAAACGCCCAACCAGCCCAACCCCCGCGATAACCGCTTCAGCGATCCGACCTGGAGCCAGAATCCGCTCTACAGTCGTGGCCTGCAAGCCTACCTGGCCTGGCAGAAGCAAACCCGCCTCTGGATCGAAGACAGTTCACTGTCCGATGACGACCGGGCTCGCGCGCAGTTTCTGTTCACCTTGATCAACGATGCCCTGGCGCCAAGCAACTCGCTGCTCAACCCGCTGGCGGTGAAAGAACTGCTCAATACTGGCGGCCAAAGCCTGTTAAGGGGCGTGTCCCACCTGCTCGACGACCTGCGCCACAACGACGGTCTGCCACGCCAGGTCGACGAACGCGCCTTCGAAGTCGGCGGCAACCTGGCTTCGACCCCGGGCGCAGTGGTGTTTCGCAATGAGCTGCTGGAGCTGATCCAGTACAAGCCAATGAGCGAGAAGCAGCATGCACGGCCACTACTGGTGGTGCCGCCGCAGATCAACAAGTTCTACATCTTCGACCTGGGGCCGACCAACAGCTTCGTCCAGTACATGCTCAAGAATGGTCTGCAGGTATTCATGATCAGCTGGCGCAACCCCGACCCACGCCACCGCGAATGGGGGCTGTCCACCTACGTCCAGGCCGTCGAAGAAGCGCTCAATGCCTGCCGCAGTATCAGCGGCAACCGTGACCCCAACCTGATGGGCGCCTGCGCGGGTGGCCTGACCATGGCGGCGTTGCAGGGCCACCTGCAAGCCAAGCATCAGTTGCGCCGGGTACGCAGCGCGACTTACCTGGTCAGCCTGCTCGACAGCAAGTTCGACAGCCCGGCCAGCCTGTTCGCAGACGAGCAGACCATCGAGGCAGCCAAACGCCGCTCGTACCAACGTGGCGTCCTCGATGGCGCCGAGGTAGCGCGGATCTTCGCCTGGATGCGGCCCAACGACCTGATCTGGAACTACTGGGTCAACAACTATCTGCTCGGCAAGGCCCCACCGGCCTTCGACATCCTCTACTGGAACGCCGACAGCACGCGCCTACCCGCCGCGCTGCATGGCGACCTGCTGGACTTCTTCAAACACAATCCACTGACCCACCCTGCGGGGCTGGAAGTGTGTGGCACGCCCATCGACCTCAAGCAGGTCGATCTCGACAGTTTTACCGTGGCTGGCAGCAACGACCACATCACCCCGTGGGACGCGGTGTACCGATCGGCGTTGCTGCTGGGGGGCGAGCGGCGCTTCGTGCTGGCCAACAGCGGGCACATCCAGAGCATCATCAACCCGCCTGGCAACCCCAAGTCCTACTACCTGGACAACCCAAAGCTCTCCAGCGACCCTCGCGCCTGGTTCCATGACGCCAAGCGCAGCGATGGCAGCTGGTGGCCGCTGTGGCTGGAATGGATCACACCGCGTTCCGGCCCGCTCAAGGCCCCGCGCCTGGAGCTAGGCAACAGCACCTATCCACCGCTGGGCCCCGCGCCAGGCAGCTACGTACTGGCACGCTGAGCACCTTGACCGGATGAAGACCCGCGACCGTATCCTCGAATGCGCCCTGCAGTTGTTCAACCAGCAGGGCGAACCCAATGTCTCGACCCTTGAGATCGCCAACGAACTGGGCATCAGTCCCGGCAACCTGTACTACCACTTCCATGGCAAGGAGCCACTGGTGATTGGGTTGTTCGAGCGCTTCGAAGAGGAACTGCTGCCGCTGCTCGATCCTCCGCTGGATGTACGTCTGGACGCCGAGGACTATTGGCTGTTCCTGCACCTGATCGTCGAGCGCATGGCCCAGTACCGGTTTCTGTTCCAAGACTTGTCGAATCTGATCGGACGCCTGCCGAAGCTGGCCCGTGGCATCCGCAGCCTGATCAATGCCCTCAAGCGCACGCTCGCTGCCTTGCTGGCCAGCCTCAAGGCCCAGGGGCAGGTCGTCAGCGAAACGCAGGCGCTGGGGCAACTGGTGGAACAGATCACCCTGACCTTGATGTGTTCGCTGGATTACCAGCGGGTACTAGGCCGGGAAGGCGATGTGGGGATCGTGGTCTACCAGGTGATGATGCTAGTGGCGCCGCATCTGCAGCCACCCGCGCGCGTGGCGGCGGAACAGTTGGCGGTGCGGTATCTGGAAGGATGAAAGCGAGCACAAGGGTTGACGCGATCGCTGGCAAGCCGGCTCCTACGGTTCAGGTGTAGGCGCTGGCTTGCCGGCGATGGCACGGCGCGGTATCAGGCCTGGCCGACCACGCTCAGCGGCGCCGACGGCGTGCTGCTGGCCGCAGTGGCAGCAGGCGCCGGAGCGGCGGTAGCGGCCGGAGCAGCGCTCGCAGCGGGTGCTGCTGGCTTAGCGGCGGCCGGTTTGGCCGGGGCCTTCTTCGCTGCCGGTTTCTTCGCGGCAGCAGGCTTGGTGGCCGCAGGCTTGGTAGCCGGCTTCGCTGCTGGCTTGGCTGCTGCTGGCTTGGCTGCTGCTGGCTTGGCAGCTGCTGGTTTGGCTGCAGCGGTCTTGGCGGCGGGTTTGGCAGCTACGGTTTTCGCCGCAGGCTTGGCAGCAGCCTTGGCCAACGGTTTGGCCGCTGTCTTGGTTGCGGAAGCCTTGCTGGCCGCGCTACGGGAGGAGATCGGGGTGACGGACGCACCAGTCAGTTTCTCGATCTGCTTGGTCAGACTGTCCACCTGCTGGTGCAGGGCCTTGATCTCGTTGCGGCTCGGCACGCCCAGACGCGAGATGGCACTGTTCAGGCGCTTGTCGAAGGCTTCCTCGAGCTCGCTCCACTTGCCCAAGGCACGGTCCTTGACGCCGGACACACGCGAGGTGGTGGTGGACTTGGCGCTTTCCGCCACGTCTTCAGCGGTCTTCTTGGCCTGCTTCTCAGCCTTCTCGCCGTCCTTCACCAGCGAGTCGAACAGCTTGGGGCCATCCTGGTCGATCTTCGAATAGATACCCAGGCCTGCCAGCCAGATCTTGCGGGAGTACTTTTCGATCCCGCCGATCCAGGAGCTGCTTTCTTTGTCGGTACTCTTCTTGCCAGCCATCCTGCTCTCCTTATGGTTTGTGCGCGACGCGCTCGAGCAGCTCATGAAGCTGTTCAAGCTTGATGGACAGCGCCTCAACGTCATGTTTAGACGGAATGCCGAGGCGATTCAAGGCGCGACCGACGCGTGCGTCGAAGGCCTTTTCGATTTTGTCGAGTTGAACTTCGACTTTGCCACGTACGCGACTCACTTCCTCGGTGGCCTCGTCGATGTGGCTGTTGGCGGCATCGAGCTCTTTGTCGATGCGCTTCTTGCCACGTTTCTCGACGCCTTCACCGGCTTTTACCAGCTCCTTGAAGTAATCGGAGCCTTCCTGGCCGACACGGGCGTAAGCGCCGATGCCCGCCAGCCAGATCTTGCGTGCGTAGCCGCGTACCTCGCCCAAGGTACCCAGGACTTCGTCCTTTTTCTTCACGTTCACTTTGGCCATGCTCTGTACCTCATGCTCATGAGTGGAGGGAGGATGAGCCCATGGGGGTGGGCTTGAGCATAAGGTAGGGGGTGAAATTAGAATCTTCACCCTAAGGTGGGGCGGTGGTACTGGCGAGGGCACCGCCCTGGCCGTGGAATCAGGCCAACGCCTTGTCCAGCGCCCGCTCGATCTCGCTTTTGATGGTGCTGCCCATGATCGACAGCATCATGCCCAGCTTCAGTTCGACCCGAATGGTGTCCTCGCCGATATGGACGCTGCCATTGGCGCCGCTGCGCGTCACATCGACGCGGTCACCGTTCCAGTTGGCCTTGAGGTCGTATTCGCGGGACAGCTTTTCCACCAGCGCTTGGGCCTTGGCGCGGGCGGCTTCGCGGCCGAGGGAGTGCTTGCGTTCAACGCTGATCTGGGTCATGGGGACGATCCTGGATATGAGACATGCTCGCCATTATGCCCGTCCCCTCCCCCAGGCACACCCCGCCAAGACAAATCCGCCCGTTCGCCCTAGAATGGCGGTAATTTTTTCCGGTGAAGCGATATGAACGACCAGCGCAAAGGCGAACACGCCGAACCCACCACCCATTTCGGCTACCAGGACGTGCCTGAAAGCCAAAAAGCGAAGAAGGTCGCCGAGGTGTTCCACTCGGTGGCGGCCAAGTACGACTTGATGAACGATGTGCTGTCCGGCGGCATGCACCGCCTGTGGAAGCGCTTCACCATCGAGCTGTCGGGCGTGCGCAGCGGCAACCGCGTGCTGGACATCGCTGGCGGGACCGGCGATCTGGCGGCCAAGTTTTCCCGTCTCGTGGGCCCTACCGGCCAGGTGGTGCTCGCCGACATCAACGAATCGATGCTCAAGGTCGGCCGCGACCGCCTGCTCGACCGTGGTGTTGCCGGCAACATCGAGTTCGTCCAGGCCGATGCCGAGAAGCTGCCGTTCCCCGACAACCACTTCGACTGCGTGACCATTGCCTTTGGTCTGCGTAACGTCACCCACAAGGACGAAGCCCTGCGTTCGATGCTGCGCGTGCTCAAGCCCGGTGGTCGCCTGTTGGTACTGGAGTTCTCCAAGCCGACCAACAAGCTGATGTCCAAGGCCTACGACGCCTACTCGTTCGCCTTCATGCCACTGGCCGGCAAGCTGATCACCAACGACTCGGAGAGCTATCGCTACCTGGCCGAGTCGATCCGCATGCACCCCGACCAGGAAACCCTGAAGGCCATGATGGTCGATGCCGGTTTCGACCGCGTCACCTACCACAACATGACCAGCGGTATCGTTGCCGTGCACCGGGGAATCAAGCCCTGATGTTGCTGGCCGGGCTGCTCGCCAGCGTCGAACATGGCCTGAACCGCGTCCTGCGCATGGACAGCACCGCCCTGCCGCGGCTGGCTGCGCTGGAAGGCAAGGTCATCGAAATCGACTGTCGCCAACCCGCCCTGCAGGTATTCATCCTGCCGGACGAGGAAGGCCTGATGCTCGCAGCCCACTGGGAGGGCGAGGTCGACTGCAGCCTTCGCGCCCCGGCGGGCAGCCTGGCCCAACTGGCTCTGGCCAAAGACAAGAACGCCGTGCTGCACAGCCCACAGGTCGAATTGCATGGTGACAGTGCCGTGCTGCTCGACCTGGTCGGGGTGCTGCAGGACCTGGAACTGGACTGGGAGTTCGAGCTGTCGCGCTGGCTGGGACCAGTGGCCACCTCGCTGCTCGCAGGCCACCTTCGTCTGCGCGCGCGCTGGACCCGCCAAGGCCTGACCCGCTTCAGCCAGAACCTGTCCGAGTACCTGGCCGAAGAGTCGCGCACCCTCGTGGGCAAGCGCGAAGCCGAAGCCGCCTTCAGCGAGCTCGACGCCCTTAAAGTCGACATCGAACGCCTCGAGGCGCGCCTCCAGCGCCTTTCCCGAACCCTTGATACCAGCGATAAAGCATGAAGCTGCTTGCCGTCCGCCGTCTGTTGCGCATCCAGCGCGTCGTGATCCGCTACCGCCTCGATGACCTGCTGTTCGACCTGCCCCTGCCCTGGTGGCTGATGAGCCTGCGCCTGCTGATGCCTTGGCGCTGGCTGCCGCGCAAGCCTTCCGAGCTCAGCCGCGGTGCGCGCCTGCGCCTGGCCTTGCAAGACCTGGGGCCGATCTTCATCAAGTTCGGCCAGTTGCTCTCCACCCGCCGCGACCTGCTGCCCACCGACATCGCCGACGAGCTGATGCTGCTGCAGGACCGTGTCCCGCCCTTCGACCCGAAAAAGGCCGTGGCCCTGATCGAAGAGCAACTGGGCGCCCGGGTCAGCGATGTGTTCAGTCGCTTCGATGTCGAGCCCCTGGCCTCGGCATCGGTGGCCCAGGTGCACGCCGCGCGCTTGAAAACCGGCGAAGAGGTGGTGGTCAAAGTGGTACGCCCCGGCCTCAAGCCGGTGATTGCCCAGGACCTGGCGTGGCTGTTCCTGATCGCCAAGGGCGCCGAACGGGTGTCGGCCGATGCGCGCCGCCTGCACCCGGTGGAAGTGGTCAGCGATTACGAAAAAACCATCTACGACGAGCTCGACCTGCTCCGCGAGGCGGCCAATGCCAGCCAGTTGCGGCGTAATTTCGAGGGCTCGGAGCTGATGTACGTGCCCCAGGTCTACTGGGACCTGTGCCGCCCGAAGGTGCTGGTGATGGAGCGCATCTATGGCGTACCGGTGACCGACATGGTGACCTTGGCCGACCAGCGTACCGACATGAAGATGCTGGCTGAACGGGGTGTCGAGGTGTTCTTCACCCAGGTGTTCCGCGACAGTTTCTTCCACGCCGACATGCACCCAGGCAACATCTTCGTCAGCACGGTCAAGCCGTGGAGCCCGCAGTACATTGCCATCGACTGCGGCATCGTCGGCAGCCTCACCGCCGAGGACCAGGACTACCTGGCGCGCAACCTGATCGCCTTCTTCAAGCGTGACTACCGCCGTGTCGCGCAATTGCACATCGACTCTGGGTGGGTACCGGCGCACACCAAGGTCAATGAGTTCGAAGCAGCTATCCGCACCGTATGCGAACCGATCTTCGAGAAGCCACTCAAGGACATTTCCTTCGGCCAGGTACTGATGCGCCTGTTCCAGACCGCACGGCGCTTCAACATGGAAGTGCAACCGCAACTGGTGCTGCTGCAGAAGACCTTGCTCAACATCGAGGGCTTGGGCCGTCAGCTGTACCCGGACCTGGACCTGTGGAGCACCGCCAAGCCGTACCTGGAGCGTTGGATGCGCGAGCGCATGAGCCCCAAGGCGGTTCTGGGCAACCTGCACAGCCAGGTCGAGCAACTGCCGCACCTGGCCGACATGACCCGCGACTTGCTCGAACGCCTGTCACAACCGCACCTGCACGATCCGCAGTTGCCGGAGCGTCGTCGCCAGGGCGACCGCTGGGCGCTGCGCCTGCTCGGTGCGGGACTGCTCGGCGGTGGCGCGGTGTTGGCGGTGGGCGCTGCCGAGACCGCCAGCCTGGCCGCCCCTGTCGCCTGGCCGGCCTGGTTGATGCTGGCCGCGGGGCTTTACCTGATCGTGCGCCAATAGCCAGCAGCGTGGCTGGCTGGCACACTAGCGCAAAGGGCTCGGCACAGGCGCGGGCCCGGTTTTGGAGTCGACGATGAAAGACTGGCTGGACGAGATCAAGTGGAACAGCGATGGCCTGGTACCGGCAATCGCCCAGGACCATAAGACCGGACGCGTGCTGATGATGGCCTGGATGAACCGCGAATCGCTGGCCCTGACCGCCGCCGAACAACGCGCTATCTACTGGTCGCGCTCACGTGGCAAGCTGTGGCGCAAGGGCGAGGAGTCGGGCCATGTGCAAAAGCTGCACGAAATGCGCCTGGACTGCGATGCCGATGTGATCATCCTGATGGTCGAGCAACTGGGCCATATCGCCTGCCATACCGGACGCGAAAGCTGCTTCTACCGCGTCTACGAAGACGGCCAGTGGAAAACCGTCGACCCGGTCCTGAAGGACCCGCACGCCATCTACAGCGCAGGACACTGACATGAGCGACACCCTGAACCGCCTGGCCGAAGTGCTTGAGCAACGCAAGCAAGCGGCCCCCGACAGCTCTTACGTGGCCAGCCTGTACCACAAGGGCCTGAACAAGATCCTTGAGAAACTTGGCGAAGAGTCCGTCGAAACCATCATCGCTGCAAAGGATGCTGCCGTCAGCAAGGATTACAGCGATGTCATCTATGAAACCGCCGACTTGTGGTTTCATAGCCTGGTGATGCTCAGTGCGCTGGGCCAGCATCCGCAAGCGGTGCTCGATGAGCTGGAGCGCCGTTTCGGTCTTTCCGGGCATGACGAGAAGGCCGCGCGTCAGCCTTCTGCCTGATACGTTTTCGAGGGCGCTTGGCGCGCCTATCGTGGGGGCGGGTTTACCCGCGAAGAGTGCAACGCGGTGCATCGCCCGGCTTAGCCGGTGTTCGCGGGTGAAACCGCTCCCACAGGGACCGCGCTGCCAGACAATTTCGCTGTACCTGTAAATTTCAGGAGTACGAAATGGGTATTTTTGACTGGAAACACTGGATTGTCCTGCTGGTCGTCGTAGTCCTGGTCTTCGGCACCAAGAAGCTGAAGAACTTCGGCAGCGACCTTGGCGAGTCGATCAAGGGCTTTCGCAAGGCCATGAACGAAGAAGAGAACAAGCCAGCCGAACAGACGCCTCCCCCAGCCCAACCCGTGCCGCCGGTGCAAAGCGCGCCGCAACAAGCCCAGGGCCAGACCATCGAGGGCCAGGCCCAGCCGGTCCAAGAGCCGCAACGGAAAGACTGACCCATGTTCGGCATCAGCTTCAGCGAGTTGCTGCTCGTCGGCCTGGTTGCCCTGCTGGTGCTCGGACCCGAGCGCTTGCCCGGCGCCGCCCGTACCGCTGGGCTGTGGATCGGCCGCCTCAAGCGCAGCTTCAACAGCATCAAGATGGAAGTCGAGCGTGAAATCGGCGCCGACGACATCCGCCGCCAGCTGCACAACGAGCACATCCTGCAGATGGAGCAGGAAGCACGGCGCATCCTCAACCCACAGACGCCGCCCGCTCAGCCGCCGACCGCCGCGCCTGGCCAACCGCCCGCCGCAGCCGCGACAACGCCTGTAACCTCCGGCGGTGCGCCGGAAACGTCCGAACAGCCCCAACCGCCGCGAGCCCCATGAGCGAAAATCCGGAACACGACCAGCCGATGCCGCTGGTTTCGCACCTGACTGAACTGCGTACCCGCCTGCTGCGCTGCGTGGCGGTCATCTTCCTGATCTTTGCCGGGCTGTTCTCGTTCGCCCAGCAGATCTACACCCTGGTCTCGGCCCCGCTGCGCGAACACCTGCCAGCCAATGCGACGATGATCGCCACCGACGTGGCTTCGCCGTTCCTGACGCCGTTCAAACTGACCATGATCGTCTCGCTGTTCCTGGCGATCCCGTTCATCCTCCAGCAGATCTGGGGCTTCATCGCGCCAGGGCTGTACCGCCATGAAAAGCGCATCGCTATCCCATTGCTGGTGTCGAGCATCCTGCTGTTCTATGCCGGCATGGCCTTCGCCTATTTCCTGGTGTTCCCGCTGATCTTCGGTTTCTTCGCCAGCGCCACGCCGGAAGGCGTGTCGATGATGACGGACATTGCCAGTTACCTGGATTTCGTCATGACGCTATTCTTCGCCTTCGGCGTCGCCTTCGAGATCCCAGTGGCCGTGGTGCTGCTGGTGTGGATCGGCGTGGTCGACGTGAAGTACCTGAAGAAGATCCGCCCCTACGTGATCATCGGCTGCTTCGTGGTCGGCATGGTCCTGACGCCACCGGATATCTTCTCCCAGACCTTGCTGGCGGTCCCCATGTGGCTGCTGTTCGAGATCGGCGTGCTGTGTGGCAGCCTGATCCGTAAACGCGGCCACGAGAACGAAGCCGCAGACGACCACAACGACCAACCGCCAGCGACGCAATCGTGAACCTGCTGTTACTGGAGGAGGCCGACTTCGTTTCGGCCGACCGCGTCGTCCTGGCCGACCGCCGTTTCACCCACATGCAGGAGATCCACCGGGTCGCGGTGGGGGATACCCTGCGCGTCGGACGTATCGGTGGCCTGATGGGCAAAGCGACAGTGGTCCGCCTGGAGAAACACCAAGCGGAGCTGGACGTCAGCTTCGACCAGCCGCCACCGGCCAAGCTGCCATTGACCCTGGTGCTGGCCGTGCCACGGCCGAAGATGCTGCGCCGGCTGTTCCAGACCGTTGCCACCCTTGGTGTGCCCCGGTTGGTCCTGGTCAACAGCTACAAGGTCGAGAAAAGCTTCTGGCAAACGCCTTTCCTGCACCCCGACAGCATCCGCGAAAACCTCATCCTCGGCCTTGAGCAGGCCCGCGACACGGTGCTGCCCGAGGTCATCATCGAGAAGCGCTTCAAGCCGTTCGTCGAAGACCGCCTGCCAGCCATCGTCGAAAACACCCTTGGCCTGGTCGGTCATCCTGGCCCTTACCCGGCGTGCCCACGCGCTGTCGAAGGCCCCGTGACACTGGCCATCGGCCCTGAAGGCGGCTGGATTCCCTATGAAATCGAGCTCTTGGGCAAGGCCGGGCTGACACCTGTGCAACTGGGTGACCGCATCCTGCGAGTCGAAACTGCCGTCACTGCACTGTTATCGCGAATATTCTGACAGTTAAGTCAGATATTTCTGCCCATCAAGTTTCCTCCGCGCAGGCCGATGGTTTAACAACACAACAATAATCCGTGTTGCGAGTTAACCGGGGAGTCGATCATGTACCGTTGGTTTGCCCAATCGCTGGGAAATATGAGCGTCAATCGCAAATTGGGGCTGGGGTTCGGGCTGGTGCTGCTGCTGACCCTGGCTATCACGCTGACCGGTTGGAAAGGCCTGGACAGCGTCATCGACCGTGGCGACAAGCTAGGCAATATTTCCGTGATCTACCAGTACACCCAGGAACTACGCATCGCGCGCCAGCACTATGAGCGCAAACGTGATGAGACCTCCATCGGCGAGCTGGAAAAGTCCCTGACGAACCTGGAGCGCCAGGTGCAACTGATGCTCGGCCAGATCGAACAGCCAGTCGATCGCCAGCGCCTGGAACAACAACAGGAAGCCGTTCGCCAGTACCAGCAAGCTTTCAACCAGCTCAAGCAGTCCAGCCAACGCCGCGAAGCCAGCCGCAGCGTGCTGGGTGACAGTGCCGACAAGGCTGCCGACCTGATCGGCAAGGTCCAGCAGCGCCTGCTGCAAGGCGGCGACATCAACCAGTACCAGTACGCCGTTGAAGTCAGCGCCCTGCTGCAGCAAGCGCGCTTCCAGGTACGGGGCTACACCTACAGCGGCAATGCCGACTTCCAGCAGACCGCTCTGCAAGCTATCGACCAGGCCATGGCCGAACTCAAGGCACTGCCTGCCAAAGTGGGCGCCGAACACGCCTCCAGCCTCGACGACGCAGCCACCGCGCTGGCGGGCTACCGCGATGCGGTCAGCCAGTTCGGTACTGCCCAGGCGGCCAGCGAACAGGCCCTGCAACGCATGGCTGAGCAAGGCACGGTGTTGCTGCAGGCCAGCCAGGCAATGACGGTTTCGCAGACTGACGTGCGTAATGCCGGCACTCGCCAGGCCAAGATGATGCTGGCCGCCGCAACGGGCCTGGCTCTGCTGTTGGGCGTGCTGGCCGCCTGGGTCATCACCCGTCAAATCATCATTCCGCTGCGCAATACGCTGACCGCCGCCGAGCGCGTGGCCGATGGCGACCTGCGCCACGATCTGCCGGTCGATCGCCGCGACGAGCTTGGCCAACTGCAAGCGACCATGCAGCGCATGACCAAGAGCCTGCGAGAGCTGATCGGCGGTATAGGCGACGGCGTCACCCAGATCGCCAGTGCCGCCGAGGAGTTGTCGGCTGTCACGGAACAGACCAGCGCCGGGGTCAGCAACCAGAAGGTCGAGACCGACCAGGTTGCGACGGCCATGAACGAAATGTCGGCCACTGTTCACGAAGTGGCGCGTAACGCCGAGCAGGCGTCGGAAGCGGCAGTCATGGCCGACCAGCAGGCCCGTGAGGGTGATCGGGTGGTCGGCGAAGCCATTGCCCAGATCGAGCGTCTGGCCAACGAGGTGGTCAATTCCAGCGAAGCCATGAACCAGTTGAAGGCCGAGAGCGACAAGATCGGCAGCGTGCTGGATGTGATCAAGTCGGTGGCACAGCAGACCAATTTGCTGGCCCTGAACGCCGCCATCGAAGCGGCCCGCGCAGGCGAAGCCGGGCGCGGATTCGCCGTGGTCGCTGACGAGGTACGCAGCCTTGCCCAGCGCACTCAGCAGTCGACCGAAGAGATCGAAGAGCTGATCGCCGGCCTGCAAAGTGGCACCGAGCGCGTGGCCAACGTCATGGACAGCAGCCGCGGACTCACCGACAGCAGTGTCGAACTGACCCGCCGTGCCGGCAGCTCGCTCGAGACCATCACCCGCACCGTGTCGTCGATCCAGGCGATGAACCAGCAAATCGCCACGGCTGCCGAGCAGCAAAGCGCCGTGGCCGAGGAGATCAACCGCAGCGTGATGAATGTGCGGGACATCTCCGACCAGACCTCGGCGGCGAGCGAGGAAACAGCCAGCTCCAGCGTGGAACTGGCACGCCTGGGTACGCACCTGCAAGGGTTGGTGGGGCGGTTCAGGCTCTAGGCTGCCCGGGGGGCGCCTGTACTGGCCTCTTCGGGGGTAGTCCCGTGCAGAGGCCAGTACAGGCAGAATTTTCTTGCATGCTGCGGTGAAATTTCCTACCTGATTTTCAGGTCAAGTCCTACAGCTCCGCTGCCGATTGGCAGAGGTGTGATGCTGGCAATGCGCCCTCATCCCCCTCTCAATCGCACGGAGACTCAACATGTTCGGCTACCTCAATCGCAAGCTCGGCAACATCAGCGTCGCCGCGAAGCTCGCCATGGGCTTCGCCGTGGTCCTGCTGCTTACCCTGACCACCACCGTCACCGGCTGGACCGCCCTGGACGGCGCCATCGAGCGCTCGGAACAGCTCAGTGAAATCGGCCTGATCAACGACCTGGTCAAGGACCTGCGCGCCGAGCGCATTACCTACCGTGTCCTCAGCGACGACACCAGCAAGGCCCGCATCGGGCAGATACTCGAACAACTCGAAAGCATGCTGACCACCCTGCATCAGCGCAGTGGCGTGGATGCCTCACGCCAGATGCTCACGCAGAAGCTGCAGCAGTTGCAGCGTCTGCGCGAGGATTTCGCCACCCTGCAACGCACGGTCGAGAGCCGCCAGACGCTACGCCAGGCCATGGCGATGCAGGAGCAGACACTCAGCGAGGTAATCGACGAGCTACAGACCCAGGCCTTGCTGAAAATGCCTGCCGACAGCCAGCAAGCAAGCGTACTGGGGCTGATGGACACGCTTGGCCGGCACATAGATGGGGCCAACCAGCAGAGCCAGATGCCGGCCTACACCTTCTCGCCGCTCAGTGACTTCGCCAAGGTCGGGGACTCAGCACTGGATGCGGCCGACAAAGGCCTCGCCCAGTTGCTGGTCGGCCTTGCTCCCCTGGGGCTATCCCGCGCATTGAGAGAGCAGCCCGGCGTCGAACTGGCCAAGTACCGGACCAGCTTGAACGAATACCGCAACGCTGCCCTGGCTGTCGAGCAACTGCAGGAGCGCATGGAAACAATGGGCGATGAGCTGGGCGCCACCAGTCTGGAACTGAGCCAGAGAAAGATCGAGCAGCGAGACAGCGAGGCTCTGGCGGCCCGTTCGCTGCTTACCAGCGTCGCCATGCTGGCTTTGGTGGTGGGCGTGGTGGCCGGCTGGTTGATCACCTTGCAGATCACCCAACCCCTGCGCCAGACCCTGGCCTTGGCTGCACGCATCGCCCGTGGCGACCTCAGTCAACTGGAGCCAGTACAACGGCGCGACGAAATGGGGCAACTCCAAGCGAGCATGCGCGAGATGACCATCAGCCTCCGTGAGCTGATCGGCGGTATCGACCAGGGCGTCAGCCACCTGTCCCAGGCCGCGACACAGCTGGCTGCCAGCAGCGAAGACACCAAGCAACGGATCAATCAGCAACGCGAGGAAACCGACCAGGTGGCCACGGCCATGAACCAGATGAGCGCGACCGTGCAAGAGGTGGCTCAGAATGCCGAACAGGCCTCGCTGGCGGCCACCGACGCCGATCACCAGGCACAGCTGGGCGATCAGGTGGTAGCGCAGGCCATTGGTCGCATCGAGCAACTGGCGGGGCAAATGGACCGCTGCCTGGCCGCCATGCAGCACCTTGCCGGAGAAAGCGAGCGGATCGGCAGCATTCTCGATGTGATCAAGTCGGTTTCCGAGCAAACCAACCTGCTCGCGCTGAACGCGGCCATCGAGGCGGCCCGCGCTGGGGAGGCCGGTCGCGGTTTTGCCGTGGTCGCCGACGAAGTGCGCGGATTAGCCCAGCGCACCCAGCAATCGACCGAAGAAATCGAGCAACTGATCGAGAACCTGCACAGCGGGACCGATGAGGTCACCACACTGCTCGACAGCAGCAAGCTCCTGACCGAGCAAAGCGTCGAGTTGAGTCGCAAGGCAGGTTGTGCGTTGAGTCAAATCACCGATACCGTCTCGAGTATCCAGGGCATGAATCAGCAGATCGCCACGGCCAGCGAAGAACAGAGCGTGGTGGCCGAGCAGATCAACCGCAGCGTGATCAACGTCCGCGATGCGTCGGACCAGACCAGTACGGCGAGCGAGCAGACCGCAGCGTCCAGTGGTGAGCTGGAGCAGTTGGGGCGACAGCTGAGGGGGATGGTGGGGCGGTTCAGCCTTTGAGAGGTTGCGGCGCCGGTCTTGAGTCTTGAGGTGTTGCGTGAATCGAGCGCCGCTCGCGCGGCGCATCGCGAGCGAGGCTCGCTCCTACGGCTGTTTCGGGCCAGTTTTCCCTGCGCGAACTGCGCGCGCCTCTGTCAATTGGCCAGAAACGAACGTAGGAGCCTCGCTCGCCATGCGCCGCGAGGGCGGCGCTTGGTCGGATAAACGCTGAAGCACCCCCGGCAAGCGCATGACCTGCATCACGCGCCCCGCAGTTACAGCACCTGCCGCAGAAACGCCTGTGCCCGTGGGTCCTTAGGCGATGCGAAGAACTCCGCTGGCGACGAATCTTCCAGCAGCTTGCCGTGATCGAAGAACAGCACCCGATCCGCCACTTCCCGGGCAAAGCCCATCTCGTGGGTCACGCAGACCATCGTCATGCCCTCCTGGGCCAGGGTCTTCATGACATCGAGCACTTCACCGACCATTTCCGGGTCAAGCGCCGAGGTCGGTTCGTCGAACAGCATCACTTTGGGCTCCATGGCCAACGCCCGGGCAATCGCCACCCGCTGCTGCTGGCCGCCCGAGAGCCGGGACGGATACTCGTTGGCTTTCTGCGCGATCCCGACCTTCTCCAGCAATGCCCAGGCCTTGGCCTCGCGCTCGGCCTTGCCACGCTTGCGCACGACTTTCTGGGCAAGGCACAGGTTCTCGAGCACGGTCATGTGCGGGAACAGGTTGAAATGCTGGAACACCATGCCGACTTCACGGCGGTAGGCGTTGATGTCGGTCTTCGGGTCGTCCAGCTGCAGGCCGTCGATGGCCACGTGGCCGTCGTCGAAGTGCTCCAGGCCGTTGAGGCAACGCAGGAAGGTCGACTTGCCCGACCCCGAAGGGCCCAGCACCACCACCACTTCGCCCTTGGCCACGTGCGTGGTCACCTTGTCCACCGCGCGCACCACTTGGCCACGCGTGTCGAAGACTTTCAACAGGTCACGAACTTCAATCACTTTGCGCAAGCCTCCGCTCGAGCCGGCTGGCCAGGTGCGACAGCGGCAGGTTGATCAGCAGGTAAAGGCCTGCCACGCAGAACCAGATCTCGAAGGTCGAGAACGAGGTGGTAATGGCCTCGCGGCCACTCTTGGTCAGTTCGGTGATGGCGATCACCGAAACCAGCGAGGTGTCCTTGACCAGGCTGATGAACTGCCCGGCCAAGGGCGGCAGCACGCGCTTGAATGCCTGAGGCAGGATCACGTGACGCATCGACTGGCTGGCGTTCAGGCCCAGCGAGCGCGCAGCTTCGTTCTGGCCTTTGGCGATCGACTGTACGCCGGCACGGACGATTTCGGCGACGTAGGCGCCGGTGAACAGCGCCAGGGCCGCCACCCCGGCGAATTCGCGGGACAGGTTGAGCACCGTACCGATGAAGAAGTAGAAGATGAAGATCTGCACCAACAGCGGCGTACCGCGCACCAACTCGACATAGACCGTCGAAAGGTCGCGCAGGGTCGGGTTGCTGGAAAGCCGGCACAATCCGGCAAACAAGCCGATCACCAGGCCAAGTGCCCCGGAAACCACAGAAATCCACAGCGTGGTCCACAAGCCCCACGCCAGAGGACCGGCTGCCCAGTGACGGGTCACACCGATCTGATCGCCTTCGGAGACATCGTCACCGCGGCTCAGTTGCAGGCTGTCCTTGGCCACGTCGAGCACCTGCTGGTCGCCGTTTTCGTCCTTGAGCGTGACACGCGCGGTGTCACCGGAAACGACGATGTCCTGGACCGTGCCGTAGCTGGCGGCGCGCTGGGCTTCTTCGGCCTGGTAGGCGAAGTATTGCGGCACGCGGTTCCAGCGCCACTCGTAGGAAATCATCGAGGTGGCCAGGTACAGGCTGAACGCCAGGCCCACCAGGACCAGCGCGGTCAGCGCATGCCAGGGCCACTGGGCTTTCTTGTGTTTGATCACGAGGGTACTTCCGTAAATGCGAACGCGCAGGGTTTGCCTGCGCGTCGGGGTCAAAGCCTGGGCTTGTGGCCTGGCCTTATTCCATTTCCTTCAGCCAGTCCTTGTTCTTGAACCACTTGTCGTGAATACGATCGTAGGTCCCGTCATGCTTGATCTGGTGCAGGAAGTTGTTGATGAAATTGATGCTGTCGTAGTCGCCTTTCTTCAGGCCGAAAGCCAGTGGCTCGTAGGTGAAGGGCTCGTCGAGGAACAGCAGCTTGCCAGCGCCGGCCTTCTCCACCGCAACCACGTTGTAAGGCGCGTCATAGACGAAGGCGTCGGCCTTGCCGTTGACCACGTCCATCACCGCTTCCTGCTCGTTGTCGTAGCCGTGGTACTTGGCTTTGCTGATCAACTTCTTGGCGACCATCTCACCGGTGGTGCCAAGCTTGGAGGTAATGCGGTACTTCTCGTTGTTCAGGTCTTTGTACGACTTGATCTCGCCCGCCAACTCCTTGCGGATCAGCAGGGTCTGGCCCACGACAATGAAGGGTTCGCTGAAGTTCAGGCGCAGGTTACGTTCCTGGGTCAGGGTCATACCGCTGCCGATCATGTCGAACTTGTCGGTCAGCAGGGCCGGGATGATCCCGTCATAGGCGGTGGAGACCGTCTCCAGCTTGACGCCCATGGACTTGGCCATGGCCTTGAGGATATCGACTTCGAAACCAATGATTTCGCCGCGCTTGTTGGTCATCTGGAACGGCATGTAGGTGGGGTCCATGCCCACACGCAGGGTGCCACGCTTGACCGCGTCATCGATGGCGCCAGCCTGGGCCGCCGTCACGGCGACCAGGGCGGTGACACCGACCAGCAGTCGCGAGAGGTATTTCTTGATCATCACCAGGTCCCCTAGCAAGAAAATAATCGAATCTTATTGTTGGCACGGCCTTACAGGCCTATGCGGAATATCGGAGAAGGATGCTAACGCATGGCGGCTCTGGGACCTAGAGCCGGGGGGGACTTTGTTGGCCAAAATCGGTGGGGCCCGAAACGCTTCGCGGGTAACCCGCTCCTGCAGGGACGTTGAATACCCTGTGGGAGCGGCTCACCCGCGAAGAGGCCCGATCAGGCGCCGACCAGCGCCGGCTGGCCTTCGTTCTCCGGGTGCAGCGGCAACAGCGGCGAATGCGGGTCGTTCTTGATCGAAGCACGCCACACGTCGATCCACGCTGCGTTGTGCTCGGCCCACACCTGCTCGTGCAGGCGGGTGAGCGCCACCGGGTCGCTCAGCAGGGCCAGGCGGGTAGTGAGATCCAGTCCTTTGGGCCCGACCTCCATCGCCTTGGCCACACGCTCGGCACGCAACGCCTCGATCGGCGCAGCCTGCCCGTGACGGGCCGTGGCCATGGCGCAAGCCAGGGCGTTCTGCCGTGGGTCGACCACCGCGCGCACGAAGCCATCGTGCAGGGCGTGCCAGCGGTTTTCATGGGTGTACTGGTCGGTCGCCAGCAGTTCCTGTGGCGTCGCGTATTCCTCAGGGATGAGGAACAGCTTCTCGTCCTTGGCCGCCAGGCCCAGGCGCGTACGGCTGGAGATCACCGAAACCGGAATCGACAGCACCAGCGAGCCGACGATCGGCGCCAGCCACCACAGGAAGCTGGGGTTCAGCCAAGCAACCAGCGCCGCCCAGGCGATACCCAGCAAAGTCTGCGGGCCATGGCGGCGCACCGCCTCGCTCCATGGGGTGGAGTCGTCGTCACGCTGCGGCGAGTTCCAGGTCGCGGCCCAGCCAAGGAAGGCGGCCAGCACGAAGCGGGTATGGAAGATCATCCGCACCGGGGCAAGCAGCATCGAGAACAGCATCTCCATCAGCATCGACAGGGTGACCTTGATGCGACCGCCGTACTCGGTGGCGCCCTTGGCCCAGATCAGGATGACGCTGAGCAGCTTGGGCAGGAACAGCAGCACGATGGTGGTGGAGAACAGCGCAACAGCCTTCTCCGGGTGCCACTGCGGCCACAGCGGGTAGAGTTGGTACGGCTCGATGAAATACTGCGGTTCCATCAGCGTGTTGGTCGCCAACAATGCCGTCGACAGCACCAGGAACAGGAACCACAACGGCGCCGACAGGTACGACATCACGCCGGTGAGGAACACCGCGCGGTGGACCGGGTGCATACCCTTGACCAGGAACAGGCGGAAGTTCATCAGGTTGCCGTGGCACCAGCGACGGTCACGCTTGAGCTCGTCGAGCAGGTTCGGCGGCAGCTCTTCGTAGCTACCCGGCAGATCGTAGGCGATCCATACGCCCCAACCGGCGCGGCGCATCAACGCGGCTTCGACGAAGTCATGGGACAGGATCGCACCGGCGAAGGCGCCCTTGCCGGGCAACGGCGCCAGGGCGCAGTGCTCGATGAACGGCTTCATGCGGATGATCGCGTTATGGCCCCAATAGTGCGACTCGCCCAGCTGCCAGAAGTGCAGGCCGGCGGTGAACAGCGGGCCGTATACACGGGTGGCGAACTGCTGCAGACGTGCATACAGGGTGTCCATGCCCGAGGCTTTCGGCCCGGTCTGGATGATGCCGGCGTCGGGGTTGGCCTCCATCAGGCGCACCAGGCTGCTCAGGCACTCGCCGCTCATGACGCTGTCGGCGTCGAGCACGACCATGTACTTGTAGTCGCCACCCCAACGACGGCAGAAGTCGTCGAGGTTGCCGCTCTTGCGCTTCACGCGGCGACGGCGACGGCGGTAGAAGATGCGGCCGAAACCCTTGGTTTCGCGGCATACGTCCAGCCAGGCCTGCTGTTCGGCGACGGCGATGTCGGTGTCGTTGGTGTCGCTGAGCACGAAGAAGTCGAAGCGGTCGAGGTTACCGCTGGCGGCCACCGACTCGAAGGTGGCGCGCAGACCGGCGAACACCCGCGGCACGTCTTCGTTGCAGATTGGCATCACCAGAGCGGTGCGCGCTTCGGGGGCAATCGGCTCGTTGCCAGCGCTGCTGCCCGAAATCTTGTACTTGTCACGCCCGGTGAGCAACTCGAGGAAGCCCATCAACGCGGTCCAGAAGCCTGCCGATACCCAGCAGAACAGAATGCCGAAGAGGATCAGGATGGACGTCTGCAGCGCATAGGGCCAAACCTGCACCACGGTATCCCAGAGCGGTTGCTGCACGACTTCGTCGAAGTCGACGAACGACCAGCCCTGGTAAGGCAGGATGCCCTTCATGTACCAGCCGGCTACGATGGTCTGGCCGATCATCAAGGCCAGCAGGATGTAGCGGCGAATCGAGCCCACGGTGCGCCAGCGCGCAGGCGGCAGCTCGCGCTTGGGCGGCTGCGGCGCGTTGGTGCGGCCGGTCATGCGCCGCCACATGCGAATCAGTACGTTGGTACGCCACGGCTCGGGCACCACCTTGGTGCGTTTGATCGGCGGGGCGATCTTCAGGCACAGGCGGCCGCTGCCGTCGACGCTGAGCATCTCGGCGTCTTCCAGCTCGGCGGCGCTGCCCACGGTCAGGCGCGGGCCGACCGAGGCCTGCACGGCCTCGGTTGGGTCGGCGGCCAGTTTGGCCGCCAGACGTTGGTGCAGCTCACTGAACGATGTGCAGCTGGCGAGTTCCGCACGCTGCTCGTCGCTCAGTGGTAGATGGGCCAGGTATTCGCGAAGCGACTCTGGCCGTGCGCTTGAGTTACTCATCGGCAGGCAACTGATAGCTCCAGGTCTCGGTCAGCACTTTTTCGGTGGTGGCCGGGGTCCCGTTGGTGGACGCCGCATCGGCGGCAGGTTGTTCGGCCTTGGCTGGCTGTTCGGTCTTGGCGGCCTTCTCAGCCTTGGCATGCTTGGCGGCAGCCTTGTCCTGCTTGGCATCCTTGGCCGGCTCGACCGGAACGTCGCGTACCAATGCCGCGCGCATTTCGGTGGATTTGTTGGCTTCCTTGACCTTCAAGCGCAGGGTCAGGCGCCAGCCCTTGGTCTCGGGGTTGTAACGCAGGTTGTTTTCGACCACCTCGGCGTTGTCGCCAACGCTGATCTGGCTACGCACCGGGGTATCTTCCGGCAAGCTGGCCAGCGCCGGGCCGGCGAAGTCGACCAGGAAGGCCACGCTGCCGTCAGGCTGACGGATCAGGTTGGACTGCTTGACATCGCCCGTGGAGCGCAGGGTCTGCTTGACCCAGCCCAACTCAGGGGCCTGGAACTTGGCATCGTCGATGGTCCAGTGCAGGCGGTAGTCGTACTCGAACGGCTTACCTGGCTCGGGCAGCTTTTCCGGGCTCCAGAACGCCACGATATTGTCGTTGGTCTCGTCAGCGGTCGGGATCTCGACCAGATCGACGGTACCCTTGCCCCAGTCACCCTTGGGCTCGATCCAGGCGCTTGGGCGCTTCTGGTAGTTGTCGTCGAGGTCTTCATAGTCGCTGAACGCGCGCTGACGCTGCATCAGACCGAAACCACGCGGGTTCTCGATGCTGAAGTTGCTCACAGCCAGGTGTTTCGGGTTGTTCAGCGGGCGCCACAGCCACTCGCCGTTGCCGGCATGGATGGCCAGGCCTTCGGAGTCGTGCAGGGCCGGACGGTAGTTCAGGACCTTCGACGGCTGGTTCGGGCCGAACAGGAACATGCTGGTCAGCGGCGCGATGCCCAGGCGGCTGACCTGGTCACGCAGGAACACACGCGACTTGACGTCGACGATGGTGTCGGTGCCCGGACGCAGGGTCAGCTTGTAGGCGCCAGTGGAGCGTGGCGAGTCGAGCAGGGCGTAGATCACCAGGTGCTTGTCGGCAGGCTTCGGCTTCTCGACCCAGAATTCGGTGAAGCGCGGGAACTCCTCGCCCGACGGCAGCGCGGTGTCGATGGCAAGGCCACGGGCCGACAGGCCGTACACGTGGCCCTTGCCCACAACGCGGAAGTAGCTGGCACCAAGCAGGGTCATGATCTCGTCCTGCTTGTCGGCCTTGTTGATCGGGTACAGCACGCGGAAACCGGCGTAGCCCAGGTTCTTGGTGGTTTCCGGGTCATGCGGGACGTCACCGAACTCGAAGCGGCTCGGGTCGTACTTGATTTCCTCGACCTTGGTGGCGGTGACTTCGTTGATCTTCACCGGGGTGTCGAAGTGCATGCCCTGGTGATAGAAGGACAGCTTGAAGGGGGTCTTGTCCGTGGCCCACTCCGCTTTCTCCTGCAGGAAGCGAATCTTCTGGTAGTCGGCGAACTTCATGTCGCGGAAAACCGCAGGCAGGTTGCTTTTCGGTGCTTCGTACTTCTGGCCGGCCAGATCCTTTGCCTTGGCTGCAACATCGTCAAGATTGAATGCCCACAGCTGGCCCGCGCTCATCAGGCCAACCAGCGCCACGCTGGCCATCAGAGCCTTGCGCAACCGATTGCCGGGGATTCTTGATGCATTATGGGGACTAACAATCACGAGCAACCCTCGCCGAAAACAGATCATGAAACCAACGGCCAGCGACCAATGCCGGGTTGGCGAGCACTGTTCGGACCCCGTAAGGGCGCAATGATTCCCCAAACGGATCCAGACAATGCTCAAGTCAGAGTAAAACGAACCTGCGAACGCAGGTCCACGCAGCGCGCGATTATCCAGCAGGTCGCGTTACAACGCATCAGGCTGGAGCAACTATTTATCGTACAAAACCCCTTGTTTTCCTACAAACAAGGGGTTTTTCGACCTCATATTTGTAACATAAATGTTACGGGGCCATCATTGACCAGATGCACCTGCATGTCGGCACCGAAGCGCCCGCTGGCCACATCGGCGTGCTGGCCCTTGGCTTGCTGCAAAAGATAGTCGAACAGCTCGGCGCCCAAGGCAGGTGAAGCGGCTGTCGAGAAGCTCGGACGCATCCCACTTCGTGTGTCGGCGGCCAGAGTGAACTGGGACACCAGCAGCAAACCACCCGCTACATCCTTGAGGGACAAGTTCATCTTGCCCTGCTCGTCGCTGAACACCCGATAGTTGAGCAGCTTGTGCAGCAATTTGTCGGCATGTTCGCGGGTATCCCCAGGTTCGACGGCCACCAGCACCAACAAACCCTGGTCGACGGCCCCGACGATCTCGCCCGCTACCTCTACCCTTGCGCCGCGTACCCGTTGCAACAACCCCTTCATGCTTCTTCCAGTGGCAGATCAAGCAAACGGCGGGCCATCTGGTCGGCGGCACGCACCAGCGCATCGGTGATACCCGGCTCGGAAGCGGCATGACCGGCATCGCGAATGACCTTGAGCTCGCTGTTCGGCCAGGCCTGATGCAGCGCCCAGGCGTTGTCCAGCGGGCAGATCACGTCGTAGCGACCATGCACGATCACCGCCGGCAAGTGGGCGATCTTCGGCATGTCACGGATCAGCTGGTCCGGTTCGAGGAAGGCGTTGTTCATGAAGTAATGGCACTCGATGCGGGCGATCGACAACGCCCGCTGAGGCTCGGAGAATCGATCGACCACCAGCGGATTCGGGCGCAGCGTAGCGGTGCGACCCTCCCAGGTGGACCACGCCTTGGCGGCATGCATCTGGGCGATCTGGTCGTTGCCGGTCAGGCGCTTGTGGAAGGCCTTGACCAAGTCACCTCGCTCCTCCGGCGGAATCGGTGCGATGTAGTCCTGCCAGTAGTCAGGGAACAAGCGGCTGGCACCTTCCTGGTAGAACCATTCGATCTCCTGCGGCCTGCACAGGAAAATGCCGCGCAGGATCAGGCCGTGGACCCGCTCGGGGTGGGTCTGGGCATAGGCCAGGGCCAGGGTAGAACCCCACGAGCCACCGAACAGCACCCACTTGTCGATACCCAGGTGCTTGCGAATGCGCTCCAGGTCCTCGACCAGATGCCAGGTGGTGTTGTTCTCCAGGCTCGCATGAGGCGTGGAGCGGCCACAGCCGCGCTGGTCGAAGGTGATGATGCGATACAGGTTGGGATCGAAGTAGCAACGGCTCTGGGCATCGCAGCCCGCGCCTGGCCCCCCGTGGATGAACACCACCGGCAGACCTTCTGGCGAACCGCTCTCGTCGACATACAGCACATGCGGCGCTTCCACGGCCAGATCGTGCCGGGCGTAGGGTTTGATCTGCGGGTACAGGGTCTGCATTACGCACTCCGTGTGAGGATTTAATCTGCCGTTGGGCATCATAAACCTGAATTGGCCTTTGAGCATGTGTCTATGGATAGATCATGTTATGTGCTTGAGCAGAACAGCGATCCCTAGCATCGGCGCTTTACCGAACGAGGCGCCCGAATGACCACCTTTAGCGACTTGCCGCTGGATAACCACCAGCACCTTCATCCCCACGACCTTATCCTCGCCAAGCTCCCCACCTGGATGCTCAGCGCTGCGCCACACACGTTCGAGCAAATGCGTGCGGCGATCAAAGACGCGCCACACGGTTTCCTGCAAGCATGCGCCAGCAAACCGACGGTCGCACGCCGCCTGGCCCGCGACTATGAGGTCTACCGAACCGCACAGGCGCAGGTACGGTCCCACTTCGAGTCCTTGCCCGACCTGGAGCAGTTCGCCAGGCAACAGCTGACGGCGGCAATGAAAACGCGATTCGACCTCGACCTGGATGTCACCCAGACCTTTCTGTTCAACGCAAGCAAGGCCCAAGCCTACCAGGCGCCCGTCAATGGCGATCCGCTCATTGGCGCCCAGCGGGCCTTCAGGCTTGCGACGCAGTCCTTGCTGCACTGTGCCCTGCAGAATTTTGAAGCAGCCGAAGCGCTGCCTGGGGGGCTCGATGGCGAAACGCTGGTGTCCAGCGTGCTGGACAGCAACGCTTTCCAGGGGCTTCAACCGACTGGCAACCCTGTGCGGCTTGCGCCACACGCGTTCGCTGCGCGGGTGCGCGAACTGGACATTGGCGGCCAATACCAGGCCTTGATCCAGGACGCTTCGACAGCCCTCGCAGCGGCGGAGCAATCGGCGTTCCGTCTCGAGATCCATAGGGCTTATCTCGGCGAGCTGATCGACCAGACCTTGCATGAAGCCCTTCTGGCCTTCGTCGATCATGGCCAGGGCGACTACCAGGGTGGCTACCTGCGATGCGCGTTCCTCAACCTTTTTGAAATACCGCTTACTGGCGCGCTGGTCATCGGTGTCGTGCCGTCCCCAGAGCAGCTCCTGTGGTACGACGCGACCACCCTGCCCTACAAGGACGTTCTGCTCACCTATCTGCCAGGCGCGCCTATACCCTTGAAGGCCCATGCTGGCGTGCACCAGGCTCAGGCGCATCTGCGGGAGCAATTGTGGGCCATGGAGGTGCGCCACCTGCAGCAGGCCGTAGCGGCTCGCGACAGCGCCACGTTCATCACCAGGCTGCGCGATTGCCTGCAACCGATCGACTGGACCACGTACACCCCGAAGCCGGGGCATCAGGGTGGCCAGGCCCAGCGGGTACGCGACCCCGACGCCTGGGTCCCGGTCACCTTGCAACCGATCACCCGTCCGCTCGCCGATGAACTGGCCCGTCAGAAACAGCTTCGGTTCAAGGATGACGCGCTGTTCCATGCCGTACCGACTGCGTTCGAGGATCAGAAAAGTGCGCAGAAACGGCGTGCCTATTTCGAGCAACTGGCATTCACCGCACTGAATATCGGTGCGTTCGTCGTACCCGGCCTGGGCGCGCTGATGCTGGGCCTCTCGGCCATCCAACTGAGTTACGAAGTGTACGAAGGCGTCGAGAGCTGGGCAGACGGCGACCGGGATCAAGCATTCGACTATTTGCTGGACGTGGTGGAAAACGTCGCTCTCCTAGGCGTGCTGGGCGCAACGGGCGGAGCCAATGGCACGCCCGCCATCGAGCGTATTTCGGTGGAAACGCCTTCGTTCATCGAAGCGCTCGAACCTGTCACCCTGCCCGACGGCGATACTCGCCTGTGGCAGCCAGACCTCAAGCCGTTCGCTCATGACATTGTGCTGCCTGCCGGCCTCGAACCTGACGAGGCCGGTCTGTACCACCATGACGGCAAGACCTGGCTACCCATCGACGGCGAAACCTACAGGGTCGAACAGTCACCTCCCCAGAATGAATATCGCCTCGTTCACCCCGTCCGTCCTTTGAGCTATGAACCACCGCTGCGTCATAATGGCGCGGGCGCCTGGTTGCATCCCCTGGACCGCCCCGAGCAATGGCAGGAACTGGCATTGTTCCGCCGCGCCAGCCACCTGAGCACAAGGTTCGATGATCGGACAGCGGTGCGCCTGCTGCGTGTGAGTGGTACCGATGAAGATGTCCTGCGACGGACAGTCATCGAGCAGCACCGACTGCCGGGGCCCCTGCAAGACTCGATGACCCGCTTCGAGTTGTACCAGTCGATCACCCAGCAGCCCGCGCTGACAGAGCCCGGCCACATCCATGCCGCATTCCAGGCGCAGTACCTGGAGCAACCCGTCAGCGTCTTCCCCGGCGCCGATACTGTCCGCTCGCGCTACCCGAACCTCCCGAAGCCGGTCATCGAAGAGCTGCTGCAAAACGTCGTGCCGGACGAACTGGCCGAGCTGCGCACGGGAAGAATCCCTCGGCGCCTCGCCGAAGAGGCCCGCCTGCTGCAACAGCAGGTAAGGCTCAATCGCGCCTATGAAGGCCTGTACCTGGAGAATGTGCGCAACTGGGATACCGACCTGCTGGTCCTGCACACCCTGGAAGGCCTGCCTGGCTGGTCACCCGATATCGCTATCACCCTGGAGCAGCGCCTGCATTCACCGACCCAGGCCGACAGCATTGGCCCGCATGATGCGTCGGGACGCAAAACGATCATCTGCACGCGCACCGGTTACGTCGTGGTGGACAGTGACAGCCTCGACCAACCGATTTTCGCTCACGGCTCACTGTACGGGGCTCTATTCGAAGTGCTTGCACCCACGCAGCGCCAGGCGCTGGGCGTAACGCATGGGCAGGCGCTCAAACGATTGGTTCAGCAAGGCACTCCATTAACGCGTGCGGCCTTGCGCAAGGTGCTGGGAATGCAGCCGGTGCGTCCAGGTTTTCGCTCGCCCATGCGCCTGGCGGATGGCCGCATCGGCTACCCGCTGGGTGGCACTCGCCCTCGCATCACCAGCATTTCCCGGCAAACGTTGCTCAACGCCATCCGCCAGATAGGGCTTCACGCACCAGTCCCCAGGCCTGCCGAACAGACCTTGGCCGCCCTGGAAAGCCGAGGCATGACACGCACCTCGATCAACGACCTGCTACAAAACCTGATGGGCCAGCGCAATCAGTTGCACAGCAGCCTCGGGCAATGGCGGCGACTGGCCGAACGCATGCCCCATCAGCCGGCTGATCACTTGGAGCGACTGCTAAGCACCATTTCGCAGTACTGGTACGACAGTGCATTTGCTCCGGCCAGTCAGCCGCTGCGGCTCGAACGCCTGTCCTTGCTCGAATTCCCGCTAAATTTGCCGGAGTTCTTCACCGAGGGCGTTACCGACCTGCAACTGGTCGACACATCACCCGAAGCCTTCGAAGGCTGGACTCGGCACGCGCCACAACTGAACAACCTGCTGCGACAGTTTTCGAACCTGAGGACCTTGGACATCAGCCGCGCCTATCGACCTGATGCGCCGCCCTCTCCGTTCCAGTTCAGCCTGCCACTGATTGCCCAGCACGTTCATTCACTCGAATCGCTCAGCCTTACCCATCAGAACCTGTCGCTGTCGGCAACGGACATCGACAGCCTGATGACACTGACGAGCCTGCGACGCCTGGACCTGAGCGGTAATCGGCTGTCGGAGGAATACCCACCCAGCTTCGACGAACTGACGCTGGATTACCTCGGCCTGGACAATATGAACCTGGACCATTGGCCACGCGGCCTGGGCTACAACGCCGTCAGCCACATACGTCACATTTCCCTGCGCAACAATCAGATCAGGGTGTTGCCCAACCTGCTCCTGAGCAACCGCGTCAGCGTCGCCGAGCATGCCCAGCTCTCTTTGCAGGGCAACCAGATCTTCGAGGACGAGATGCAACGTGTGCTGCTGAGCGAAGATGGTCGCGCAGCCCGCTTCGAAATGGACCAGACCGCCGATTTCAGGGCCCACCTCGCCCTGCTGCTGGAGCGGCGGCAGCAGTTGCGCGACCTTATCGATAACTACGTCAATGCCTCCAGCTCGACTGCTATCCTCAGTCAGGCGGTAATGGCCAGTCGAATGCGCATCGCAACGGCCCTGTCCGATTTCTGGCACAACCAAGAGATCGGCCTGACGCGCTCGCCACTGCGCCTGGAGGGCATTTCACTGGAACATTTCCCCAGGCGTTTGCCCGCGTTCTTCACAGACCAGGTACGCAGCCTCACACTGGAGCGCGTCAGAGGCACCAGCAACCAGTTGAGCGAACTGCTAGGCCGCTTCGCGCAGGTCACTCGCCTGACCGTCGACAGTTATCTCCAGGCACAGCAGACACTGCCGTCGGCACTGCTGCGTCTGCCCAACCTGACCGAACTCGCACTGCGCAACTCGGGGCTGGAGATCGACCAGGCCGTACTCGATACGCTTGGGCGCCTGCACAGCCTCGATACACTGGACCTCAGCGGTAACCGGATGGGCCAGATCACCACCACGCCGCCGGCCCTGCGCTCGTTGCGTCGACTGGACCTGAACGAGATGGGCTTGAGGCATTGGCCCAGCTGGGTCGACAGTCTGCTTCCCCTGGAGATGCTGGACCTGAGTGACAACCGCCTCACCGAATTGCCGGCGAATGTCCTGGCCAACCTCGATAGCGACCTTCCCATCAGCTCGATCCTGTTGCTGAACAACCCACTGACCGACGAAACGGTCTACCGTGCCCGGCTGTCTTCGGACAGTCAGCGCAGTTTTACCTTCGCCATGGATGCTCCAGACTCTTCGGACGACGGCGATTGGTTCGGCCATTTCCATTCGCCCGTGCTCGACACGCTCAGCGATGAGCCACGCCTGGACGACTGGCTGCTGGCATCGGAGGTCGAAAATCAGGCCATGAGCGATTGTTGGCAGCAACTCGAAGCATCCGGCGCGGCAAACGACCTGTTGATGCTGGTGGGTCGCCTGAAAAATACCGCGTCTTACCAGAACGGCAGCACTCGCCTGGCGTTCTGCGAGCGGGTGCGCAAGGTGCTGGTCCAGGCCTTGCTCAACCCGGACGACCTGGTGTTGTTCAACCTCCAGGCCAGGGAAGCCCTGCCCCAGGAGAACGGTAGCCAGACCTGCCATGACGGGGCACTGCTGGCTTTCAAGAACATCGAGTTCTACATGGCCAACCAACGCTTGCAGATCGACGGGGTCGATTCCGAGGCCAACCTCTACCGGGAAGTACGACGCCTGTATCGCCTGCACACGCTGGACGAAGTGGCCAAGCGGGAGACCGGCGACAGGGACGAAGCGGAGGTGCGCCTGACCTACCTGCGCGAGTTGAACGTCCCCCTGGAACTCGGCCAACCCGTGGACAGCCTGCGCTATGCGATCAACGCCAGCATCGAGGAACTGACCGATGCGGAGTTGCAGGTACAGCGTGGCGAACTGGGCGAGGACTTCCTGCACTTCGCCGAAGGGAACGAGCGCTGGGTGCAACACCTGCGCCTGACCCACGCCGAACGGTTCGCCGATATCGAGAACACCTATCGCGCCCAGGTAACCGAACTGTCGGAGCAACATGCCGACAGCCCGCTCAGCACCCTTACCGAAGCGCTCGAAGCCTTGGATCGCAGCAAGAAAGCTCGCGAATCACGGCTGATCCGTGAACTCACCGCTTTTGCAAACCCTGATCGCCGACCACGCTCGACAAGCGCGTAGCCGCCACCCACCTCACCAGGCCAGCCTGCGCAGACTGCTCCACGGCACTGCGCAGGCTGTACCCGGCCATCAGCCAGGGTAGCGTTCACGCCCCCAATCGAGCATCGCCGTGAGCAATTGCCTCAGCACTTTCTGGGTTGGCGCTGCGAGGTCTTCGCGGTAGGCGAAGGGTTCCACCTCCTCCATGTAGGTACTTTGCGCCAGCTCAAGCTGCACCGCATGGACATGCGAGGCCGGCTGACCGTAGTGACGGGTGATATGCCCGCCCTTGAAACGCCCATTCAGAACGTGGGTGTAACCCTTGGCCTCGGCGCAAACCTTCTCCAGCCGCTCGGCCAGCTGAGCATCGCAACTGTTGCCGTTGAAGGTCCCCAGGTTGAAGTCGGGCAACGTGCCGTCGAACAAGTGCGGAATCACCGAACGGATCGAGTGGGCATCCCACAACAGGGCGTAGCCATGGATTTCACGCAGGCGCGCCAGCTCGTGACGGACAGTGTCGTGGTAGGGACGCCAAATTCGCTCCAGGTAGGTCTTGCGCTCTTCGCCACTGGGCGCCAGGCCGTCCTTGAACAGAGGCTCGCCGTCGAACAGCGTGGCCGGATAAAGGCCAGTGGTAGCACCAGCGTACAGGGGCTTGTCATCGTCGGGACGATTCAGGTCGATGACAAACCGCGAGTACTCCGCCGCTACGACGCTGGCACCCAGCTCACGGGCAAAATCGTACAACCGGGGGATATGCCAGTCGGTATCCGGCAGGCTGCGGGCCTGATCGACCAGCCCATCACGCACCGTGGCAGACAGTTTCAGGCCGGCATGGGGCATGCTGATCAGCAACGGCAGCGTGCCTTGGTGGAAACTCAGTACCTTGTCCATCTCGTCTCGCTCAATTGGAAATCTCGTGACCCATGCGCACGATACGCTTGGGCAAGTCCCCCCCGAGCCAGTAGGCCAGGTCGGCGGGGCGCTCGATCCGCCAGGCGACGAAGTCCGCCGCCTTGCCAGGCTCCAGCGAACCGTGACTGGCTCCCAGGCCCAACGCCATGGCGGCATGCAGGGTCACCCCTGCCAGCGCCTCCTCCGGCGTCATGCGAAACAGCGTGCAGCCCATGTTCAACATCAGCCGTAACGACAGCCCAGGCGAGGTGCCGGGGTTGAGGTCGCTGGCCAGGGCGATTCTCACGCCATGACGGCGCAGGGCATCCATCGGCGGCAGTTGGGTTTCACGCAGGAAGTAGAAGGCGCCTGGCAGCAAGACGGCCACCGTGCCGGCCTTGGCCATGGCAATTGCATCGTCTTCGGTCATGAACTCCAGATGATCTGCCGACAACGCCTGATAGCGTGCCGCCAGGCTCGAACCGTGCAGTGACGACAACTGTTCGGCATGCAGCTTGACCGGCAGGCCCAGTTCGCGCGCCTTTATGAACACCCGCTCCACCTGGTCGGGCGAGAACGCCAGGTGTTCACAGAAGGCATCCACGGCGTCCACCAGCCCTTCCTCGGCCAGCGCAGGCAGCATCTCGTCACAGATGTGGGCGATGTAGTCATCCGCCCTGCCGGCATACTCCGGCGGCAGGGCGTGGGCCGCCAGGCAGGTGGCGCGCACGGCCACCGGCAGCTCTTCGGCCAAGCGCCGCGCGACGCGCAGCATCTTGCGTTCGTTGGCCAGGTCCAGGCCGTAGCCGGACTTGATCTCGATCGCCGTCACGCCATCGCGCATCAGCGCCTGGACTCGCTGCCTGGCACTGGCGAACAACGCGTCCTCGCTGGCTGCGCGTGTGGCCCGCACGGTACTGGCGATGCCGCCGCCTTGCGCGGCGATCTCGGCGTAGCTCACGCCTTGCAGGCGCTGCTCGAATTCACCGCTGCGATTGCCGCCAAACACGGCGTGGGTGTGGCAGTCGATCAAGCCTGGAGTGACCCAGGCGCCGTTCAGGTCCACCGTGCGGTCGATCTCTAGCGTCGGCAGTTCGCCACGCGGGCCGATCCATTCGATCAGCCCTGCGCTACTGACAATGGCCGCGTCCTCGATGATCGAGTAGCTGCCTTGGGCCATGGTTGCCGCGTGGCAGTGCTGCCAAAGCGTTCTCATATGGGTACTCCTGTCAGAGGCTTGGCAGCACGCCGGCCGGCAACAGCGCGGTCAATTTGCCTTCAGCCAACAAGGCGCTGGCCACTTCGATGTCCGGCGAGAAGAAGCGGTCGCGGTCATAGTGCGGCACCTCGCGGCGCAGCACCTGGCGCGCCTGCTCCAGTTTCACCGAGGTTTTCAGCCCCTCGCGCAGGTCCAAGCCCTGACAGGCGCCCAGCCATTCGATGGCCAGCACGCCCCGGGTGTTCTCGGCCATTTCCCACAGACGCTTGCCAGCGGCCGGCGCCATGGACACATGGTCTTCCTGGTTGGCCGAGGTCGGCAGGCTGTCGACACTGTGCGGATGGGACAGGGCCTTGTTTTCGCTGGCCAATGCGGCAGCGGTGACCTGGGCGATCATGAACCCTGAGTTCACCCCGCCGTTTTCCACCAGGAACGGCGGTAGCTGGGACATGTGCTTGTCCATCATCAGCGAGATGCGGCGCTCGCTCAGCGCACCGATCTCGGCAATCGCCAGGGCGATGTTGTCCGCGGCCATGGCTACCGGTTCGGCGTGGAAGTTGCCACCGGAAATCACATCGCCCTGCTCGGCGAATACCAATGGGTTGTCGGACACGGCATTGGACTCCACTGCCAGCACCTGCGCTGCCTGACGCAACTGGGTCAGGCAAGCCCCCATGACTTGAGGCTGGCACCGCAGGGAGTACGGGTCCTGGACCTTGCCGCAGTTCTGGTGCGAGCGCGACACTTCGGTCGAGTCGCTCAGCAAATCACGGAAGCAGGCTGCGGTGTCGATCTGTCCAGGCTGGCCGCGCGCCGCATGGATGCGGGCATCGAACGGTGCACGCGAGCCCAGCGCGGCTTCCACGGTCAACCCACCACAGGCGATGGCCGCGGCGAACAGGTCTTCGGCCTGGAACAGCCCGCGCAAGGCGTAGGCGGTGGAGGCCTGGGTGCCGTTGAGCAGCGCCAGACCTTCCTTGGCAGCCAGGGTCAGCGGCTCGAGGCCCGCCACAGCTAGGGCTTGGTTGGCGGGGAGCCATTCACCTTGGTAGCGCGCCTTACCTTCGCCGAGCAAGACCAGCGACATGTGCGCCAGCGGTGCGAGGTCGCCGGAAGCACCGACCGACCCTTTGAGCGGGATGTGCGGGTAGACCTCGGCGTTGACCAAGGCAATCAGCGCATCGATCACCTTGCGCCGGATGCCCGAGAAACCGCGGCTCAGGCTGTTGATCTTCAGCACCATGATCAGCCGCACCATGGCATCGTCCAGTGGCGCGCCGATGCCGGCTGCATGGGACAGCACCAGCGAGCGCTGCAAGTTCTCCAGGTCGTGGCTGGCGATACGGGTCGAGGCGAGCAGACCGAAACCGGTGTTGATGCCGTAGGCAGTGCGGTCTTCGGCGATGATGCGCTCGACACAGGCGACGCTGGCGTCGATCCCAGCGTCAGCACTTGGGTCCAGCGTCAGCCGAACCGGTGCATGGTGGATCCGGCGCAATTGGGCCAAAGTCAGGCTGCCGGGAACGAGGTTGAAAGCTTCCATGTGCTGGCTCCTTGTTATTGTTCAGTTCAGCGCCGACAGCACAGGCTGCGGCAACCGGGGATCTTTGAGCAGGGCTGCGGCACAGGCGATGTCCGGTGCCAGCCAACGATCCTGCAGGTAGGCCGGAACCTGTTTGCGCAGCAGGCGCCAGGCAGCGTCGGTACCGACGCCGAAGCGCTGCTCCTTGAGAAACTCGAAGGCCTGGGCTGCCAGCAGGTACTCGATGGCGAGGATCTGCGTGCAGTTCTCCAGGACTTGGTGCAGCTTCAAGGCGGCATTGGTGCCCAGGCTCAGGTGGTCTTCCTGCAAGCCCGAGGTGACGAAGTTGTCGAGCACCGCCGGTTGCGCCAGCTGACGGTTCTGTGCGCACAGCGAGGCCGCGACGTACTGGGCGATCATCATGCCCGAGTTGACTCCAGGGTCGCTGACCAGGAAGGCCGGCAGGCCGCTGACATGCGGGTTCACCAGACGGTCCAGACGGCGCTCGGCGATCGAGCCGATCTCGGCCATGGCGATTGCCAGAAGGTCCGCCGCCATGGCCACCGACTGGCCGTGGGGGTTGGCCTGAGAGACCACGCGGAAATCGTCCGGCGTGCCCAGCAGCAACGGGTTGTCGTTGGCACCGTTGAGTTCCGCCTCGATCTGCCGCACCGCGTGGGCCAATTGGTCACGGGCAGCGCCATGCACCTGCGGGATCGAACGAATGCTCAGCGCATCCTGGGTGCGGATACCCTTGCTGGTGGCGATCACTTCGCTGCCTTCGAGCAAGGCGCGCAGATTCGCACCCACCACCTGCATGCCCGCATGAGGTTTGAGGGCGATGATCTCGGGGTCGAAGGCGGCGATCTGACCACGCAACGCTTCGAAACTCATGGCCCCGATCACATCGGCCCATTGCAGCAAGCGGCTGGCATCGTCCACGGCCAAGCTGGCCAAGCCGGTCATGCACGGCGTGCCATTGACCAGGCACAGGCCGTCCTTGGCACCCAGCTGGACAGGCTCCAGCCCTTCGGCACTCAGGGCCTGGGCGGCTTCCACGACCTGCCCGCGATAGCTGACCCTGCCGATACCCAGCAGGCACACACCGACATGGGCCATGTGGGTCAGGTAGCCCACCGAACCCTGGGACGGCACCTGCGGGGTGATGCCGTGGTTGAGCAGTGCAAGCAGCGCTTCGACCACGCCACGCTGCAGGCCGGACTTGCCATGGCTGTAGTTGACGATGGCGGCGCAGATGATCGCCCTGGTCTGCTCATCGGGCAGCGCCGGCCCCACGCCGCAGGCGTGACTGAGCAAGGTGTTGCGCGACAGCGCGCTCAGTTGCTCGCCTTGCAGCGATACGTTGCACAGCGCGCCGAGGCCGGTGTTGACCCCATAGGCACGCTCACCACTGTCGACGATATGCCGCACGATGGCCTGGGCGTTGTCGATACGCGCCCACACCAAAGGTGCCAGCTCAAGGCGCGCGCCATGGCGGGCGACGGCGGCGATGTCCTGCCAGCGCACCGGGGCGCCAGTGATGACGACGGTTTCAGCTTGCGACATGGCGCTCCTCATACCGCAACCGCGCGGCGCTGGACAAAACGGTCGACGTATTCGTCGGCCGGGTTGTGAAGGATCTGGTGCGGCGTACCGACCTGGATCAGGCGGCCATCCTTGAGAATGGCGATGCGGTTGCCAATGCGCACGGCTTCATCCAGGTCATGGGTGATGAACACGATGGTCTTGTGCAGCGTTTTCTGCAGTTCGAGCAATTGGTCCTGCATTTCAGCGCGGATCAGCGGGTCCAGGGCGCTGAACGCCTCGTCCATGAGGATGATGTCGGTGTCCGCCGCCAAGGCCCGGGCCAGGCCGACGCGCTGGCGCATGCCGCCCGACAGCTGGTGCGGATACTTCTTCTCGTAGCCCTTCAGACCGACGGTCTCGATCCACTGCTGAGCGCGCTCTGCGCACAGTTGCTTGCTCTCGCCCCGCACCTTCAGGCCATAGGCGACGTTGTCCAGCACGTTGCGGTGCGGCAACAGGCCAAAACTCTGGAACACCATGCTGATCTTGCGCCGGCGAAACTCGCGCAAGGCTTCCATGTCGTATTTCAGAATGTCCTCGCCATCGACCAGGATCTGCCCACTGGTGGGGTCGATCAGCCGGTTGAAGTGGCGCACCAGGGTCGACTTGCCGGAACCGGACAGGCCCATGATTACGAAGATCTCGCCGCTGCCGATGGACAGCGACAGGTCGTTGACCCCGACCACGCAACCCGTCTGCGCCAGCACCTGCTCCTTGCCCTGCTTGTTGCGGATCAGTTGCAAGGCTTCCTCGGCACGGTCGCCGAAGATCTTGAAGACGTTCTTCACCTCGATCTTGCTGATCGCCTGCGTGCTCATTTGCTCACCTCGTGGCGTGGCCGGCCATAGGCCTGGGTAATGCGGTCGATCACCACCGCGAGAATGACGATCGCCAGACCCGCTTCGAGGCCGCGGCCGACGTTCAGGGTCTGGATACCGACCAGCACGTCTTCGCCCAGCCCCCGGGCGCCGATCATCGAGGCAATCACCACCATCGACAGCGCCATCATGGTGGTCTGGTTGATGCCGGCCATGATGCTGGGCAATGCCAGTGGCAACTGCACGCCGAACAGCTGTTGCCAGCGGTTGGCGCCGAAGGCGTTGATGGCCTCCATCACTTCACCGTCGACCTGACGAATCCCCAGGTCGGTCAGGCGGATCAGGGGCGGCGCGGCGTAGATCACCGTGGCGAAGATCGCCGGCACCTTGCCCAGGCCGAACAGCATCAGCACCGGAATCAGGTACACGAAGCTTGGCATGGTCTGCATGATGTCCAGCAATGGCATCAACACTGCGCGCAAGCGGTTGCTGCGCGCCGACAGGATGCCCAGCGGAATGCCCACCAGCACCGAGATCACGGTGGCGACCAGCATCAGTGCCAACGTCTGCATCAACTTGTCCCAGAGGCCGACAGCGCCGACCAGGAACAACAAGCCGGTGATCACCAAGGTCGGCAGTACACGCCGGGTGGCGTGCCAGGCGATGACCGCCACCACCCCCAGCATCAGCCACCAGGGTGTGGCACGCAGCAGGCCTTCGAGACTGACGATGGCCCAAAGCAGGGTGTCGGAAATGTGCCGGAACACATCGCCGTAGTTGGTCACCAGGGCGTCGACCCAGCCGTTGACCCAGTCGGCGATGGAGAATGTCAGGTTGTCAGGAAACATAGGTTCCACTCATCAGCTGAGGACGCTCAGAGCGCCGCGTTGATCTTCTTGGCGGCATCCGTGCTGACCCAGGACTGCCAAACTTCAGGATGTTCCTTGAGGAACGTCTTGGCCAGTTCTGGCGATTCGATCCGATCCTTGGTCATGCGCGCCAGGTTCTGGTTCAGCAGGTCGATCGGCAGATTGACCTTCTCCAGCACCGCGACCAGTTCGGGGGCTTGCTCGTGGAACGCTTTCGACAGACCGACCTTGATGGTCACGGACTTGTCCACGCCTTCCTTCTCTTGCAGCTTGACCAGGTCGACCTGGCCCATCAGCGGGGTTGGGGTCCAGTAGTAGAAAAGAATCGGCTCGCCGCGCTTGTAGCTCGACAGCACGGCAGCATCCAGTGCCGGGCCAGTACCTGGACGGAAGTTGGTGTAGCTGCTTTCCAGGCCGTACTCCTTGAGCATCTTGGTGTTGTCCAGCTCACAGGTCCAACCGGCAGGGCAGTTGTAGAAGCGGCCTTTGCTCGGCTCCTCCTGGTCCTTGAACACGCTGGAATACTTGGCCAGGTCGGCGACGTTCTTCAGGTCTGGCGCCTTGGCTTCGAGCTTGCGCTTGGCATCGCCCTCGATCACGTAGCGCGGCACGTACCAGCCCTCTTGCGCGCCCACCACAGGGGCGCCGACACCTACCACCTTGCCGGCGGCTTCGGCCTTGTTCCAGACCTCGCTGCGGCCTACCCACTCCTCGGCGAACACCTGGATGTCATTGGTGCCCAGGGCGTTCTCCATGGTGATGGAGTTGCCGGGCAGGCTGTCGGTCTCGCAGCCGTAGCCGTGCTTGAGCACGAACTGCATCACGTCGGTCAGCAGCATGCCGCTTTCCCAGTTCAGCCCGGCGAACTTCACCGGCTTGCCGGATTCACACCAGCCCGCGGCCTGGCTGCTACCGGCAGCACCGAGCAGACCAAGGGCGAACAGCGAGGCGAGCAGGGTCTTGTTGGTTTTCATTGCGTGACGCTCCCAAACTTGAAAGTGGAAATCGGCAGGGCTCGAAAAAGGGGGCCGAGGCCACGTGACGGACCATTGCCGGCAAATCGGCTCCCTCAGGGCTCAACACCGTACCTGTAGGAGCCGGCGTACCGGCCATGGTCTGCACAGCAGCCTCAGGGCCCGTCAGCCAGTGATCATCGGCAGGTTCAGCCCCTGCTCTTTGGCACAATCAATCGCAATCTGATACCCCGCATCGGCATGGCGCATCACGCCAGTGGCCGGGTCGTTGGTCAGTACGCGGGCGATACGCTCGGCGGCTTCGTCGGTACCATCGCAGACAATTACCATGCCCGAATGCTGCGAGAAGCCCATCCCCACGCCGCCACCATGGTGCAGCGACACCCAGGTGGCGCCACTGGCGGTGTTCAGCAGGGCGTTGAGCAGCGGCCAGTCGGACACCGCATCCGAGCCGTCGCGCATGGCTTCGGTTTCGCGGTTGGGGCTCGATACAGAACCCGAGTCCAGATGGTCACGGCCAATCACGATCGGTGCCGACAGTTCGCCGCTGCGTACCATTTCGTTGAACGCCAGGCCCAACTTCGCGCGCAGACCCAGGCCAACCCAGCAAATACGCGCCGGCAGGCCCTGGAAACTGATGCGTTCGCGGGCCATGTCCAGCCAGCGATGCAGGTGGGCATCGTCCGGGATCAGTTCCTTGACCTTGGCGTCGGTCTTGTAGATGTCCTCGGCGTCGCCGGACAGCGCCGCCCAGCGGAACGGGCCGATGCCCCGGCAGAACAGCGGACGGATGTAGGCCGGCACGAAGCCTGGGAAGTCGAAGGCGTTGCTCACACCCTCTTCCTTGGCCATCTGGCGGATGTTGTTGCCATAGTCGAAGGTCGGGATGCCCTGTTTCTGGAAGTCGAGCATGGCCTGGACGTGCACGGCCATGGACTGCTTGGCGGCCTTGACCACAGCGGCGGGCTCGGTCTGGGCGCGATCACGGTACTGCTCCCAGGTCCAACCGGCTGGCAGGTAGCCGTTGAGCGGGTCGTGGGCGCTGGTCTGGTCGGTGACCATGTCCGGACGTACGCCACGCTTGACCAGCTCGGGCAGGATCTCGGCGGCGTTGCCGTGCAGGGCGATGGAGATGGCCTTGCCTTCGGCGGTGTACTTGGCGATGCGCGCCAGGGCATCGTCCAGATCGGTGGCCTGCTCATCCACGTAGCGGGTCTGCAGGCGGAAGTCGATGCGGCTCTGCTGGCATTCGATGTTCAGCGAGCAGGCACCTGCCAAGGTCGCGGCCAGCGGCTGGGCGCCGCCCATGCCGCCAAGGCCGGCGGTCAGTACCCACTTGCCCTTGAGGCTGCCGTTGTAGTGCTGGCGGCCTGCTTCGACGAAGGTTTCATAGGTGCCCTGAACGATGCCCTGGCTGCCGATATAGATCCAGCTGCCAGCGGTCATCTGGCCGTACATGGCCAGGCCCTTCGCATCCAGCTCGTTGAAGTGTTCCCAGTTGGCCCAGTGCGGCACCAGGTTGGAGTTAGCGATCAGCACACGCGGGGCGTTGGCGTGGGTCTTGAACACACCGACCGGCTTGCCCGATTGCACCAGCAGGGTTTCGTCGTCATTCAGGTTGGTCAGGCTCTCGACGATCTTGTCGTAGCACGCCCAATTGCGCGCGGCGCGGCCAATACCACCGTATACCACCAACTCCTTGGGGTTCTCCGCCACTTGTGGGTCGAGGTTGTTCATCAGCATGCGCAGCGGCGCTTCGGTCAGCCAGCTTTTGGCGGTCAGCTTGTTGCCACGCGGGGCGCGGATCTCGACGTCACGGAATTTGTTCAAGTTGTTGTCAGTCACGAAAAGTGCTCCTTGAGCGATCTATCCAAACCCGACGTGATCGGCGGGCCAGTGGTGCGTTGGGTCAAACGCGAGAGGGACGGCCTATCCACTTTCGCGCACTTGGCTTTACTTGTACATACAAGCATATGCAATTGAATTGCCAAGTCACTTTTCCCAGCGCGCGACAGCGGCCCCGCGGCTGCTTGAAAGCCACGTCATTCAAGGGTTACGGGATGTGAGAAAAATCTGGGGAGGCGTTGCGGTAGAGGATTCAGGCCAAGGCGGCATTGCGCCACCCTGGGGCATTCGGTAACAAATTGTGCGATCGCAGTGCGTTACCGGGAAACGTCGCTCAGTTCGATGACACAGCACAAGCCAGTGATCGCCAGTTCCATCAGGCGCTCATTACCGCTCAGGTGCAGGCAGTCATAGCGGTCGAGGTTATCCACAGGCTGGCCACCGACACTGACTTGCAGTTGCGCCTGCCCGCTGAACACCAACACAGTGCCGGCAGCACTGAACAGCCGGGTACTGCCGTTGAACCATTGCAGGCGCGCACGGTAACGCTCGGGGGCATAGATGAGGTTGAAATCACGGATCGGCCCACCCAGCAGGTGACAACTCACCTGGCTCTGGCCATCGAAGGCGAACGCATCGAGCGGTAACAATGGCCGTGACGCGACGCCATCGACACTGAGGCGCATGCCGTCACCCTGCAGCACGGTGATGATCCGCTGGTAGCCGGCGAAGCTGGAAAATCCGCCGGATGCTTCAATGTCGGCAATGGAAAGGCGCCAGCCGAAACCGTCCAGGCCATCACCCGCATCGCGCGTGATTTCTTCGGTGAAACCGCCACCGTTCTTCCAAGGCATGCGCGGGTAGTCCCGTGCGCGTAACAACTGCAGCTGGCTCATTTGCTGAAACGTCCTTCCAGGCGATGACGGGAACCGGGGTGAATCAACCGAGCGGCGGTCACGGGCAGACGACCGGACCAAGTACGCCGACGGATCAGCAGGCAAGGCTCGCCACGCTCGATCTGCAGTAATTGGCACTCATCGGGTTCGGCGAGGATGGCCTCGACCACATGCTCGCCTTCTGTCAGTGGCGCAACCTGGGACAGGTAGGCATACGGGGTCTGCCGGGTAAAATCCTGCTTGAGGTAGTCCGGGGCGATGGCAGCGTTGACATAGCGGTCCTCGATTTGCACCGGTACGCCATTCTCGTAGTGCACGATCAGCGAGTGGAACACCCGCTGGCCTTCGCGCATGTCCAGGGCCAGCGCCCGCTCGGAACCGGCCGCCTCTTCGGCAAGGGTGATCACCTGACAGCTATGCTGGTGGCCCCGGGCGGCAATTTCGTCGGCGATGTTATGGACTTCGAACAGCGCCGAGCGGGTCTTGGGTTCGGCGACGAAGGTACCTACGCCCTGCATGCGGACCAGCAAGCCCTCTGCGGTCAGCTCGCGCAGGGCGCGGTTGATGGTCATGCGACTGAAGCCCAGTTCGCTGACCAGCTCGCTTTCCGAGGGAACCCGGTGGTGTGGCGGCCAGCTGCCGTTTTCGATCTGCTGGACGATCATCTGCTTGACCCGGGCATACAGCGGCGCCGGCCCTTCGCCCATCTGGGCGACCAGCGTGGAGACAGGAGGTGTCGGCACGGCGTTTGGTCCTTGTGCGAATTGATTGAGCGGTAGCTTGCCGGAGTTTACCCGGCAGGCAAACGGCTGTATATGTATATACAAGCTGAACAATAACAGGATCGCCACATGCCCGCCTACTTCGCCGAACGCGCCCTCCTGCCCAACGGTTGGGCTAACGATGTCCGTCTGGAGGTCGCTGTTGATGGCCACCTGACAGACGTGCAAGCCAATGCCAGCGCTGAGGGCGCCGAACGGTTGCACGGGCCGCTGTTGCCGGGCATGCCGAACTTGCACTCCCACGCATTCCAGCGCGCCATGGCAGGCCTGGCCGAGGTGGCCGGCAATCCCAACGACAGCTTCTGGACCTGGCGCGAGCTGATGTACCGGATGGTCGGCAAGATCTCGCCGGAGCAACTGCACGTCATCGCCCGCCAGCTTTACATCGAGATGCTTAAGGCCGGTTATACCTCGGTGGCCGAGTTCCACTATGTCCATCATGACCAGGCAGGAAAGGCCTACGCCGACCCCACCGAGCTGTCCCGGCGCATCAGCGCCGCCGCCACCAGCAGCGGTATCGGCCTGACCTTGCTGCCCGTGCTTTACAGCCATTCAGGCTTCGGCGGCCAGGCCCCCAATGAAGGCCAGCGCCGCTTCATCAACACCACGGAACAGTACCTGGCCCTGCAGGCACAGCTCGCCCCTGTCCTGGCGGCCCAACCCGCGCAGCAGCTCGGCCTGTGCTTCCACTCCTTGCGTGCGGTTACCCCTGGGCAGATCGACCAGGTGCTGGCAGCGACCAATCAGCAGTGCCCGGTTCACATCCACATCGCCGAACAGCAGAAAGAAGTGGATGACTGCCTGGCCTGGAGCGGCCTGCGCCCACTGCAGTGGCTGTACGAGCACGTAAGCGTCGACCCGCGCTGGTGCCTGGTACATGCCACCCACGCCATTGCCGATGAAGTGGCGGCCATGGCCCGCAGCGGTGCCGTCGCAGGCCTGTGCCTGACCACCGAAGCCAACCTGGGTGATGGCATCTTCCCGGCGGTGGATTACCTGGCTGAAGGTGGACGACTGGGCATCGGCTCGGACAGCCATGTCTCGCTGAGCGTAGTGGAAGAACTGCGCTGGCTGGAATACGGACAGCGCCTGCGGGACCAGCGGCGCAACCGCCTGCATGGTGAACGCCAGCCGATGGTGGGACGCACGCTGTATGACGCAGCGCTAAGCGGCGGGGCCCAGGCGCTGGGCCAGACCATCGGCACCCTGGAACGGGGCAAACGGGCCGACTGGCTCGTGCTCGACGGGCAGGACCCGTACATCGCCACTGCCGATGGCGACGCCATTCTGAACCGCTGGCTGTTTGCCGGTGGAGATCGTCAGGTACGGGATGTAATGGTCAATGGTCAGTGGGTAGTGCGTCAGGGGCGACATGCCCAGGAAGAGGAAAGCGCGCGGGCGTTCGCACAGGTGTTGCGGCAGCTGTTGGGATGACGTGTCGAGAAATGGCCCTTTCGCCGGCAAGCCGGCTCCTACGAGGAGCTGGATGCCGGCGAGGAGGCTGGCATCAATGCATCTGCACGATCTGCTTGTCGGCCGTGCGCCAGATCAAGCGACTGGTGTCATAACCCTGCTGCCGGGCTTTGGACAACAGGTTCTCGCGCTCCCAGGCCGGCAAGGTCGGCGTGCGCGAAAGAATCCACAGGTACTTGCGGTCCGGGCTGCCGACGATTGCCGTGCGGTAACGGTCATCTACGTACAGGATCCAGTACTCGCCCTTGGTCAGACCCGGTACCAGGCGGGTGAACCAGTTATCGAATTCCACCCATAACTTGTCGGTATGGCCTGGCTCCTGAATGTTGGCATGCCCCTCGGCGCGCAACCACTCGTCGCCCATCGTCCGGCACCGGTTGAGCACGCCATACGAGCCATCCTGCTTGAGGTTGTAATGGGCCTCTGACTGGGCACATTCGCTCTGGTAAGGCATTGGCAGTCGGGCCAGCTCGTACCACTTGCCTTGGTAACGCTTGAGGTCGACGTTGCCTGCGGTCTTTGGTGCCAGCGGGTCGTTGGCCGACGTGGCGCACCCCCCCAGCAGCATCACCAGGCACAGACCCAGCAGCAGGTGCAGACGCTTCATTTGAGACCCTGCCCTGAGTACATCAGAACCCTGTCAGCTGCGTACTGCACGCTGATGAAGCTCTTTTCGTCCCCCCAGGTGCAGCTGCTCATGCCCAGTGCGCCAGAGCACTCGGTGGGCGTGCCGAGCAGTTGCTCGACCTCGGCCTTGTTCATACCGGCCTTGAGCTTGGAATAGTTTTCCTGATTGATCTTGCTGCACGCAGTCAGGACGACGCACAAGGACAACAGGGCGAGGGAACGCAACGACATGAAGGGACACTCCTGGACAAGTAGGTGCAGGCGAGTGGCCTGCAGTGTCCTTCGACGGGAAAAACCCTCCCTGGTTCCCTGGATGCCACCCTTTACACATGCACCGTCGGTCGGCTGGCGCTGCGCAAACGATTAAGGTTTCCTTACGCCAGGTCGACACAGCGAGCGGCGCTGTGGCGGATTGCCACACCCTCTCCCTCCGACTTGCCTTGCGCAGACCGTATTCATGACCAAGAACCTGAAGTTCAGCCACAAGATTCTGCTGGCCGCCGCCCTCGTGGTAGCGGTCGCCTTCACCTGTTTCGTCCTGTTCAACGACTACCGACAACGTCAGTCGCTGCGCAGCGATACGCAAGCTACCCTGAGGGACCTGGGCAATCTGACGGCGGGCAACATCCACAACTGGCTCGACAGCCGCATCCAACTGCTCGACTCGCTGGCCCAGCAAGTCGCGCTGGACGGCCCTGGCAACGCCAGCCTCGACCGCAGCCTGTCGCTGCCGGTGTATGGCAGCAACTTCCAACTCACCTACTTCGGCGGCCAGGATGGCAGCATGCAGTCGGTACCGGTCGGCAACCGCGCCGCCGACTACGACCCTCGTGCAAGAGGCTGGTACAAGGCCGCCAGCGCCGCCAACCGGACCATCGTCACCGAACCCTACATCTCGGCATCCGCCGGTAAGCTGGTGATCACCCTGGCCACGCCGGTGCAACAGGCTGGCAAGCTGATTGGCGTCAGCGGCGTAGACACCGACCTGCAGACCATCAGCAACCTGATCAACACCCTGGACTTCGATGGCCGCGGGCATGCATTTATCGTCAACGGCGAAGGCAAGATCCTGATCCACCCCAAGGCCGAACTTGCGCTCAAGACCTTGGCCGACGTCTATCCAGGCACTCCGCCGCGCACCACCAGCGGCCTGCAGGAGGTCGAGCTGGACGGGCGCAAGCAGTTCATCAGCTTCACCCATGTCGACGGCGTACCCTCTGCTGATTGGTACGTGGCACTGGTCCTCGACCAAGACGCGGCCTTCGCCATGCTGGGCGAACTACGCACCTCGGCCATCGTCGCGACCCTGATTGCGGTGGTGGTGATCATTGGCCTGCTGAGCCTGCTGATCCGCGTGCTGATGGAGCCACTGCACTTGATGGGACGCGCGATGCATGACATCGCCGAAGGTGAAGGTGACCTGACCCGCCGCCTGACCATTCATGCTCAGGACGAATTCGGCAGCCTCGGCAAATCGTTCAACCGCTTCGTCGAGCGAATCCACGAGTCCATCCGCGAAGTCGCCTCGGCCACTGGCCAGGTCAATGCGGTAGCGGCACAGGTGGTGTCGGCCTCCAATGCCTCGATCGACAATGCCGACCAGCAGTCCAGCCGCACCAGCAGCGTGGCCGCGGCCATCAACCAGCTGGGTGCCGCGGCCCAGGAAATCGCCCAGAACGCGGCGCTGGCCTCGCAGCATTCCAGCGAAGCACGAGGCCTGGCCGAGGATGGCCACCAGGTGGTTGGTCGCACGATAGAGGTGATGAACCAGCTGTCGGCGCGCATCAGCGACTCCTGCGGCAACATCGAAACGCTGAACGCACACACCGCGAACATCGGCCAGATTCTCGATGTGATCAGCGGTATTTCCCAGCAGACCAACCTGCTGGCGCTCAACGCCGCGATCGAAGCTGCTCGCGCGGGCGAGGCCGGACGTGGTTTTGCCGTGGTGGCCGATGAGGTACGCAACCTGGCCCATCGCACCCAGGAATCGGCACAGCAGGTACAGTGCCTGATCGAAGAGCTGCAGGCCGGCGCGCAGGTGGCGGTCAGCACCATGAACCAGAGCCGACAGCACAGCGACCACAGCGTTGGCATCGCCAATCAGGCGGGTGAACGGTTGAGCAGCGTGACCCAGCGCATTGGGGAAATCGATGGCATGAACCAGTCGGTCGCGACCGCTACCGAAGAACAGACTGCCGTGGTGGAGTCGATCAACGTCGACATTACCGAGATCAATGCATTGAATCAGGAAGGCGTGCAAAACCTGCAGAGCACCTTGCGTGCCTGCACCGACCTCGAACACCAGGTGGAGCGGTTGAAACAGCTGGTGGGGAGTTTCCGGATCTGAGATGGCGGGCCGCATCGCCGGCAAACCGGCTCCTACGCGTCTTGTGGGAGCCGGCGCACGGCGCTAGAACCTGGACCCAGGCTCCAGCAGAAAGTCCATCTCTTCACTGGTGCTCGGCCGCCCCAGCACCAGGTTGCGATGCGGGAAACGCCCGAACCGGGCAATTACCCGCTGGTGCTTTTCGGCATAGTCGAGGAACCCTTCGAACAACCGGCGGTTCGCCTCCGGCTGTTCATCGAGCAGGATCTGGTAACGCTCGACGCACAGGTTCTGCCAGTCCAGCACCTCGGCATGCTCCAGCACCAGCAGCACGAACACCCGCTGAATAGGCAGCAGCTGGTAATCCCAGTCCTTCTGCAGCCCCTGCATGGCAACCACCTGGGCACGCCGGTCGCCGTCGAAGGCGCGCGGCGTGTCGCGGTAGATCATGCGCGGCAGTTGGTCCAGCAGGATCAGCAGGGCCAGCCAGCCTTGCGGGCTTTGCTGCCATTCATCGAGGCCGCCGGCCAAGGCCTGCTCGACGAGCTCGCCGAACAGCGCCTGAGCCTCGCCGTCGTGGTGTTTGCCGAACCACAACGTGCTCTTCTCGTCAGCCACGGCCTGGGGACTGGTGCCCCAACCGAACCACCACTCCAGCAACGGCTGCCAAGGTGCGAGCATGTCTTACTCCTTGTGGTAAGCGGTAACGCGCTCGACCTCTTCCTTCGAGCCCAGGATGACCGACACGCGCTGGTGCAGGCTTTCTGGCTGGATATCGAGGATGCGATCGTAACCGTTGGTGGAAGCGCCACCCGCCTGCTCGATGATGAAGGACATCGGGTTGGCTTCGTACATCAGGCGCAGCTTGCCCGGCTTGCTCGGCTCGCGCGCGTCGCGCGGGTACATGAACAGGCCACCACGGGTCAGGATGCGGTGTACGTCGGCCACCATCGAGGCGATCCAGCGCATGTTGTAGTTCTTGTTCAGCGGGCCGGTCTCGCCAGCCAGCAGTTCGCCCACGTAGCGCTGAACCGGGGCTTCCCAGTGACGCTGGTTGGACATGTTGATGGCGAACTCGGCGGTGCTTTCCGGTACGCGAATGTTTTCGTGGGTCAGGACGAAGCTGCCCAGCTCGCGGTCCAGGGTGAAGCCCTTGACGCCATTGCCCAGGGTCAGGATCAGCATGGTCTGCGGGCCATAGATGGCATAACCGGCGGCGACCTGCTGGGTACCTGGCTGCAGGAAGGCTTTTTCGTTCAGGGTTTCGTTCTGGCTCAGGTACTCGTTCGGGCAGCGCAGTACCGAGAAGATGGTGCCGACCGAGACGTTGACGTCGATGTTGGACGAGCCATCCAGCGGGTCGAAGACCAGCAGGTAAGCACCCTTGGGGTATTTGCCCGGGATCTGGTAGGCGTTGTCCATTTCCTCGGAGGCCATGCCGGCCAGGTGACCGCCCCACTCGTTGGCTTCGAGCAGGATCTCGTTGGAGATGACGTCCAGTTTCTTCTGTACTTCGCCCTGCACGTTTTCAGTGCCCATGCTACCCAGCACGCCACCCAGGGCGCCCTTGGACACGTTGTGGCTGATTTCCTTGCACGCACGCGCCACCACTTCGATCAGGAAGCGCAGATCGGCAGGGGTATTGTTGCTGCGGGTCTGCTCAATCAGATAGCGACTCAGGGTAACGCGGGACATGTATGGCTCCGAAAGGATAGGGGGAGAAAACCCCCGCAGTTTACAGGGAGTGTTCAATGCTAGCGAGCAAAGAGACTCATCTTGCTGCCTTGAGTTCAGCCACCGCCCTGCCAATGGTCGGGGCCGGTCGCCGGCAAGCCGTCTCCCGCGCGAGCTTACGGCAGGTGCCGAATAGCCGGCGATGGGCCGCGTCGCGGCCCCTTTGCATCAATCCAGCGCCTTCCAGATTTCGGTGGCGTACTCGCGTATGGTCCGGTCAGACGAGAACCAGCCCATTCGCGCCGTATTCAGTACCGCCATGCGCCACCATTCCTCCGGCTTGTGCCACAACTCCTCCACCCGTCGCTGGGCATCCCAATAGGCGTCGAAGTCGGCGCATACCAGGAACCGGTCATGGGCCACCAGGCCATCGATCAGCCCAGCGTAGCGCGAGGGGTCGTCTGGCGAGAACACCCCGCTGCGGATTGCTTGCAATACGTCGCTCAGGCGCGTGGAGGCGGCAATGGCGGCACCGGCACCGAAATCCCCGGCACGGCGCCGCGTCTCCACCTGCTGGGCGGTCAGGCCGAAGATGAACATGTTGTCGGCACCGACCTGCTCGCACATCTCCACGTTGGCGCCGTCCAGGGTCCCGATGGTCAGTGCTCCGTTGAGGCCGAACTTCATGTTGCTGGTGCCCGACGCCTCGTACCCGGCTGTGGAGATCTGCTCGGAAAGGTCTGCCGCCGGGATAATGCTTTCGGCCAGGCTGACGTTGTAGTTGGGCAGGAACACCACCTTGAGCAGCCCGCGCACGGTCGGGTCGTTGTTGACCACACGGGCGATGTCATTGGCCAGCTTTATGATCAGCTTGGCCTGGTGATAGCTGGCTGCCGCCTTGCCGGCGAAGATCTTCACCCGTGGCACCCACGCGGTACCGGGCTCGGCGCGCATCGCCTGGTACAACGCCACGGTGTGCAGCAGGTTGAGCAATTGCCGCTTGTACTCGTGGATACGCTTCACCTGCACGTCGAACAGCGCCTCGGGATTGACCGTCACCCCCAGGCGGTCCTGGATGATGCTGGCCAGCGCACGCTTGCTGTGCAGGCGCTGGGCGGCGAACTGCTTGCGGAAACTGCCTTTGTCCGCGAAAGGCACCAGATTGGCCAGGCGCCCTTCCGGGTCATCCAACAGCTCTGGCCCCAGCGCCTCGACCAGCATCGCGGTCAGCGGCGGGTTGGACTGATACAGCCAGCGGCGGAAGGTGATGCCATTGGTCTTGTTGTTGATTCGATGCGGGTAGAGCTTGTGCAGCTCAGCGAACACCGTGCTTTTCATCAGCTTGCTGTGCAGCGCCGAAACACCGTTGACGCTGTGCGAACCGAGGAACGCCAGGTTGCCCATGCGCACACGGCGGCCATTGTCCTCCTCGATCAGCGAGACCGCGCGCAGCACGTCGAAATCGTGCAGGCCTTTGGCGCGCAAGGCGTCGATATGGTAGGCGTTGATCAGATAGATGATCTGCATGTGCCGTGGCAGCATGCGCTCCATCAGGGCCACAGGCCAGGTTTCCAGTGCCTCCGGCAACAACGTGTGATTGGTGTAGGCCAGCGTGCCGACGGTCAGCTCCCAGGCCTTGTCCCAAGGCACTTCATGCTGGTCGACCAACAGCCGCATCAACTCGGCCACGGCAATCGAGGGGTGGGTATCGTTGAGCTGGATGGCGGCCGCATCAGGCAGGTTGAGGAAGTCCTTGTGCATGTTCAGGTGGCGGCGCAGCAAATCCTGCAGCGAGGCGGACACGAAGAAGTATTCCTGACGCAGCCGCAGTTCCTGGCCGGCCTCGGTGCTGTCCGCGGGGTACAGTACCCGCGAAATGCTCTCGGCCCTTGCCACTTCGGCCACCGCGCCCAGGTGGTCGCCCGCATTGAAGCGCTCCAAATGCAGCTCTTCCAGCGCCCGGGCACGCCATAGCCGCAAGGTATTGACGCTGGCGCCACGCCAGCCGACTACCGGCGTATCGTAGGCCACCGCCCGCACCGTTTCGCCCGGCCACCATACCTGGCGCTGCTGGCCATTGGCATCGTGTACCGTCTCGACGCTGCCACCGAAGCTGATCGGGTAGATGACCTCTGCCCGCTCGAACTCCCAGGGGTTGCCGAAATCCAGCCAGTTCTCGGTCTGTTCCTGCTGCCAGCCATCGACCACCGCCTGACGGAACAGGCCATGCTCGTAGCGAATGCCATAGCCATGGGCCGCGATGCCCAGGGTCGACATGCTCTCCATGAAGCACGCCGCCAACCGGCCCAGGCCACCGTTGCCCAGCGCTGCATCCGGCTCCAGCAGGCGAATCCGCTCCAGGTCCACGTCCAGCCCTTCCAAGGCTTCACGGGCAATGTCCAGCAGGCCCAGATTGCTCAGGCTGTCATACAGCAGCCGACCGATGAGGAACTCCAGGGAAAGGTAATAGACCCGTTTCTGACTGCGTCTATAGGCGCGACGGGTGTGATCCATCCAGTGTTCGACCATGTGGTCGCGGGCAGCCAGGGCGATGGCTTCGAACCAGTCATGGTCGAAAGCGTGCTCTGGGTCCTTGCCGACCGCATAGGTCAGTTTGGCCAGTACAGCGGCACGGAACTCGGCCACCTCGGCGTCACGTGCTTTGGGTTCCTGGGACATGCGGCATCCTCGGGCAAGTTGACGAAAGCGGAGGGAGAGTGTTGAGACTAGACCCTTCGACAAGGAGTGACAGCACCTGTTCGCAGTTTTCATGCCCGCTTTACGATTCCGGCAAAAGGTTGTTCACAATTTGAACAACTCCGGTATGATCGCGCGCCCCAAGACCGTGATTCACCTCTTAAAAAACGATGAAAACGACCCTGATTGCCGCGGCCGAAGTAGACCGCCTGGAAACCTGGCAGCGCTATGCCAGCCACATGTGCGGGGGCTGCCATTCGACCTGCTGCACCCTGCCGGTTGAAGTGAAGATCAAAGACTTGATCCGCATCGGCGTGGTAGACGAGTTCGAGAAGGACGAGCCGCCGAAGAACATCGCCAAACGCCTGCAGAAAGACGGCATCATCGAGCGTTTCAACCAGAAGTCAGGCATTTTCACCCTGACGCGGATGAGCAACGACGATTGCCTCTATCTGGATCGCAAGAGCCGGCTGTGCACCATTTATGACAAGCGACCGGATACCTGCCGGAACCATCCGAAGGTCGGGCCTCGCCCGGGGTACTGCGCCTACAAGCCCAAGGCCACAACCCGCTGATCGCCTGCCTGCCCTGTTCTCTCAGGAACAGCAGGCAAACAAAAACGCCCCCGGCCTTTCGACCGGGGGCGTTTTCGTTTCAACTCAAGCTAGACGATCAAGCCTTGGCTTTCTTGGCAGCGCGGGTACGCTCGCCTTCGTCCAGGATCTTCTTGCGCAGACGGATCGACTTCGGCGTGACTTCGCACAGCTCGTCGTCCTGGATGAATTCCAGGGCCTGTTCCAGCGTGTGGCGAACCGGCGGAACCAAGGCGATGACTTCGTCCTTGCCCGAAGCACGCATGTTGTCGAGCTTCTTGCCTTTGGTCGGGTTGACGCCCAGGTCGTTGTCACGGCTGTTCAGACCGATGATCTGACCGTTGTAGATATCCTGGCCGTGCTCGATGAACAGCTTGCCACGAGCCTGCAGGGTTTCCAGCGAGTAGGTCAGGGCCTTGCCGGTCTCGATCGAAACCAGAACACCGTTCAGACGGCCGGACATCTGGCCAGGCTTCATGGTGTCATAGCGATCGAAGATCGAGGTCAGGATGCCTGCACCGTTGGTCAGGGTCAGGAACTGGTTACGGAAACCGATCAGACCGCGAGCTGGGACGTTGTACTCCAGACGAACACGGCCTTTGCCATCCGGCGCCATGTTGGTCAGGTCGCCCTTACGCAGGCCCATTTCTTCCATGACCTTGCCCTGGGATTCTTCAGGGATGTCGATGGTGACGTTCTCGTACGGTTCCTGCTTGACGCCGTTCACCTCACGGATGATCACTTCAGGACGGCCTACAGCCATCTCGAAGCCTTCACGGCGCATGGTTTCGATCAGTACCGACAGGTGCAGCTCACCACGGCCGGAAACCTTGAACTTGTCAGCCGAGTCGCCTTCTTCGACGCGCAGGGCAACGTTGTACAGCAGTTCTTTGTCCAGACGTTCTTTGATGTTACGGCTGGTGACGAACTTGCCTTCCTTGCCGCAGAACGGCGAGTCGTTGACCTGGAAGGTCATCGAAACGGTCGGCTCGTCGACAGTCAGCGGCTTCATCGCCTCGACGTGGTTCATGTCGCACAGGGTGTCGGAGATGAACAGCTCGTCGAAACCGCTGATGCAGACGATGTCGCCAGCGGTAGCTTCTTCGACGTCGACACGGTGCAGGCCGTGGTGGCCCATCAGCTTGAGAATACGGCCGTTGCGCTTCTTGCCTTCGGTGTCGATGGCGACGACCGGAGTGTTCGGCTTGACGCGGCCACGGGCGATACGGCCTACGCCGATAACACCCAGGAAGCTGTTGTAGTCCAGCGCGGAGATCTGCATCTGGAACGGGCCGTCGACGTCAACGGTCGGAGCCGGAACGTGGTCGACGATGGCCTGGTACAGCGGGGTCATGTCTTCGGCCATGTTGGTGTGGTCCAGACCGGCGATGCCGTTCAGGGCCGAGGCGTAGACAACCTGGAAGTCCAGCTGGTCGTCGGTGGCGCCGAGGTTGTCGAACAGGTCGAAGATCTGGTCCAGTACCCAGTCAGGACGCGCGCCCGGACGGTCGACCTTGTTGATCACGACGATCGGCTTGAGGCCAGCTTCGAAGGCCTTCTTGGTCACGAAGCGGGTTTGCGGCATCGGGCCGTCCTGGGCATCGACCAGCAGCAGCACCGAGTCGACCATCGACATGACACGCTCAACCTCGCCACCGAAGTCGGCGTGGCCGGGGGTGTCGACGATGTTGATGCGGTAGTCGTTCCAACGGATGGCGGTGTTTTTCGCCAGGATGGTGATACCGCGCTCTTTTTCCTGGTCGTTGGAGTCCATGACGCGCTCGTCGTTGAGCTCGTTACGCTCCAGGGTGCCGGACTGGCGCAGGAGTTTGTCGACCAGGGTGGTTTTACCATGGTCAACGTGGGCGATGATGGCGATGTTACGCAGATTTTCGATCACAACTGTATCTCGATCAGAGGATTCGGGTTGCCGCCCAGTCTAGGCGGCCAATATGTAAGGCATAAGGCTCAGCGGGGCCGGCTGTCGGGAGGGCGATGGCGGATGCTGCCGCCATATAGCCCTGGCGTCTTATGTCGGACGATAAACACGCACATTGGCATGTCCCTCACTGAGCAGATGGTGTGCGTGCAGACGGCTCATCACACCCTTGTCGCAATACAGCAGGTACTGGCGGTTGGCATCCAGGTGCTTGAACTTGCTGTTGATCGCATAGAACGGCATGGCCTGGACTTCGATACCGTCGATGACCAGAGGTTCGTCTTCCTGGGCATCGGGGTGGCGGATGTCGATGACGATCTGACCCGGCAAGGCCTGCGCCACTTCCTCGATTTCGACGTCCTTGCCCAGCTCGTCGATCACATGGTCGATGGAGATGAACTTGGCGCGCTCCAGGGCGCGCTCAAGCACGGCCATGTCGAACTGCTTCTCTTCATGCTCCATGCGGTGACGCTTGGCATGGGTAGTAGGGTTCACCGAGATCACGCCACAGTACTCGGGCATGTGCTTGGCGAACTCGGCGGTGCCGATCTGGGAGGCCGTGTCGATGATGTCCTGCTTGTGGCTGGCCAGCAGCGGACGCAGTACCAGCTTGTCGGTAGCCGAATCGATGATCGACAGGTTCGGCAGGGTCTGGCTGGAAACCTGGGAAATCGCCTCGCCGGTGACCAGCGCATCGATTTCCAGACGCTCGGCCATGCGCGCGGCACCGCGCAGCATCATGCGCTTGAGGGTCACGCCCATGTAGCTGTTGTCGACCTTGTTCAGAATCTCGCCGACCACTTCCTCGAACGGCACACTGATGAACAGCACGCGCTGGCTGCTGCCGAACTTCTTCCACAAGTAGTGGGCCACTTCCATCACGCCCAGCTCGTGGGCACGGCCGCCCAGGTTGAAGAAGCAGAAGTGGGTCATCAGGCCGCGGCGCATCATCTGATAGGCCGCCACGGTGGAGTCGAAGCCACCGGACATCAGCACCAGGGTCTGCTCAAGGGCACCCAGCGGGTAGCCGCCGATGCCGTTGTGCTGGTTGTGAATGACGTACAGGCGCTGATCGCGGATTTCGATGCGCACCAGCACTTCCGGGTTCTTCAGGTCGATGCCGACGGCGCCGCACTGCTGACGCAACTGGCTGCCGACGTGGCGGTCAACGTCCATCGAGGTAAAATCGTGATGGCCGCCGCGCTTGCAGCGCACGGCGAAACGCTTGCCGGCCAGCAGGTGGCCGAAGTGCTGCTTGCACTTGGCGACGATATCGTCGAAGTCGCCCAGCGGGTATTCTTCGACCTGCAGGAAATGGGTGATACCCGGCGTGCAGGTGAGGCGCTCGATCATTTCGCGCTGGACTTTCTCGTCCTCGATGCGGGTGACCACTTCGAGATTGTCCCAGACACCATCGACCGCGAGCTCAGGGTCCAGGTCCTTGAGCACGACACGGATATTCTTGCCGAGCTGACGGATGAAACGCTTGCGCACCGGCCGGCTCTTGATGGTGATCTCTGGGAAGACTTTGACGATAAGTTTCATTGGTTAACAGCGCGCGCAGGGCCTGCCGAAAATGAGGGGCGCGAATTATAGCGGATATTGCTCAGGTTTTGACCAACTTTTGGTCAGAGCGTTTGGGAGGGGATGCCGGGGGCGGGTTTTCCGCTGCCTGTGAGATCGAATGCCGCCCGCGCGACGCATCGCGAGCAAGGCTCGCTCCTACATTTGTTTCTGGCCTATGAGGTCTGTGGGATCTACGCGCGAACGCCTTGGTGCCCGGCACGATATCGCGGCGTACACACAAGGCGGTCGCGCGCGCCTGTCATTGACGTTAGTGGCCAGGAACAAATGTAGGAGCGAGCCTTGCTCGCGATGCGCCGCGCGGGCGGTGCGACCTCAGGCGCACCACAAAAACCACGACACGCACATATTTGGTGCGCGAGCACCAGAAAGCGCCCTCAAAAGATGCACTTTTGTACGCCAGACGCCGGCCAGATGCCCGTAAACGCCCCCTTTTATCCCGCCCTCGCCATTTTTGGGCACTGGCATGCAATTTGCTCTCTTGTGAGGCAGGTAAGCTTGGCCGACTATGCGCGCCCGGCGACACCCTTTTTCCAGGGCAGCGGCTAAGCGCCCTAGACCATCCGGAGGACAACATGTCGAAGTCGGTTCAACTCATCAAAGATCATGACGTCAAGTGGATTGATCTGCGTTTCACGGACACCAAAGGCAAGCAGCACCACGTCACCATGCCCGCTCGCGACGCGCTGGATGACGACTTCTTCGAAGCTGGCAAGATGTTCGACGGCTCGTCGATCGAAGGCTGGAAAGGCATCGAAGCTTCCGACATGATCCTGCTGCCGGACGACTCCTCCGCCGTCCTGGACCCGTTCACCGAAGAGCCGACCCTGATCCTGGTCTGCGACGTGATCGAGCCGTCCACCATGCAAGGCTACGACCGCGACCCACGCGCCATCGCCAAGCGTGCCGAAGAATTCCTGAAGTCGACCGGTATCGGTGACACCGTACTGGTAGGCCCGGAGCCTGAGTTCTTCATCTTCGACCAGGTGAAGTTCAAGTCCGACATCTCGGGCTCGATGTTCAAGATCTACTCCGAGCAAGGCTCCTGGATGACCGATCAGGACGTCGAAGGCGGCAACAAGGGCCACCGCCCTGCCGTGAAAGGCGGCTACTTCCCGGTTCCGCCGTGCGACCACGACCACGAAATCCGTACCGCCATGTGCAACGCCATGGAAGAAATGGGCCTGGTCGTCGAAGTTCACCACCACGAAGTGGCCACTGCCGGCCAGAACGAAATCGGTGTGCGCTTCAACACCCTGGTCACCAAGGCTGACGAAGTTCAGACCCTGAAGTACTGCGTGCACAACGTTGCCGATGCCTACGGCAAGACCGCTACCTTCATGCCGAAGCCGCTGTACGGCGACAACGGCTCGGGCATGCACGTTCACATGTCGATCTCCAAAGACGGCAAGAACACCTTCTCGGGCGAAGGCTATGCCGGCCTGTCCGACACCGCCCTGTACTTCATCGGCGGTATCATCAAGCACGGTAAGGCCCTGAACGGCTTCACCAACCCGGCGACCAACTCCTACAAGCGTCTGGTACCTGGCTTCGAAGCGCCGGTCATGCTGGCCTACTCGGCCCGTAACCGTTCGGCCTCGATCCGTATCCCTTACGTCTCCAGCCCGAAAGCCCGCCGTATCGAAGCGCGCTTCCCGGACCCAGCTGCCAACCCGTACCTGTGCTTCGCCGCCCTGCTGATGGCTGGTCTGGATGGTATCCAGAACAAGATCCACCCAGGCGATGCAGCCGACAAGAACCTGTACGACCTGCCGCCTGAAGAGGCCAAGGAAATCCCGCAGGTTTGCGGCAGCCTGAAGGAAGCTCTGGAAGAGCTGGACAAGGGCCGTGCGTTCCTGACCAAGGGCGGCGTGTTCTCCGACGACTTCATCGATGCCTACATCGAGCTGAAATCGGAAGAAGAGATCAAGGTCCGTACCTTCGTTCACCCGCTGGAATACGACCTGTACTACAGCGTTTGATGACATCGGCGCGCTGCGCTGATTGAATCACCAGAAACGGCCTTCATACGAAGGCCGTTTTTGTTTACGCACAGACCTATCAGCAGCTTCCTACAAGTGAAAGCCCGCAGACTGGCCACACTCAGGTCTCCACGAAAAGGAGATCAACATGCGCCTTATCCCCGCCATGATGTGCTTGGCCTTGGCCCTTAACGGCTGCCGCGCAACCTCGCCCACCCAGCCCGAATTCGACCCGTTGCTCACCGCCATCGAACACCGCCTGGACCTTGCTGTTTCGGTCGCGACGCACAAATGGAAACTCACGCTACCGGTCCAAGCCCCTGAACGCGAGCAGCAAGTCCTGGCCAAGGTCCGCCAGGATGCGCCCGACTACGACCTCGATCCACCTCGCGCAGCGGCATTCTTCAGCGACCAGATCGAAGCCAACAAGCTCGTTCAATACACGCTGATCGATCGTTGGAATGCCCTGGGCAGTCAGCCCACCAGCACATCCCGCGACCTCGTGCACGAACTTCGCCCACGGCTGGACACGCTTCAAGCGACTTTGCTGGACGAGCTCCGCCGTTTTGACCTGCTCGACATGCGTGACTGCCCGAAAAAGCTGGCTAGCGCACTGCAACAACGCACCAATGATCCGCTACGGCACATAGCGCTGGTCCGAGCCACGGCGCAGCTGTGCGTGAAGTCCTGACCATCGCTATGCTCTATATTGGTGCGCAACAATGATCGACGCCCCACGCTGCAGCCCAAAAAAGGTCACTTGAAACGTTAAACCACCGCTTTTTGATCCGAATAAGCGCAATTTCGGGACTTTGTCACGAAATACCGCTTCTTTTCGGAGCTTTGGTTTGTTTCTTGCATTTTCCTGGCATCAGCGGATCCATAGCGCCCCCATCCCTGGCACGGCCAAGGATACGCCAGCGCAAAAAGAGGTCACCGACGCCTTATGACCATCAGCGATGCACAGCACCGTCTGCTTCTGGACAACCTGACCACGGCCACGCTCCTGCTCAATTCGGAGCTGCGTCTGGAGTACATGAACCCGGCTGCCGAAATGCTTCTGGCAGTCAGCGGTCAGCGCAGCCACGGGCAGTTCATCAGCGAGCTGTTCACCGAATCGACCGAAGCGCTCAATTCGCTGCGCCAGGCGGTGGAACAGGCACACCCGTTCACCAAGCGCGAGGCGCAACTGACGTCGCTGACCGGCCAGACCATCACCGTCGATTATGCCGTCACGCCAATCCTGCACCTGGGCAATACCTTGCTGCTGCTGGAGGTGCACCCGCGTGACCGACTGCTGCGCATCACCAAGGAAGAAGCTCAGCTGAGCAAGCAGGAAACCACCAAGATGCTGGTGCGCGGCCTGGCCCATGAAATCAAGAACCCCCTTGGCGGCATTCGCGGCGCGGCGCAGTTGCTATCGCGCGAACTGCCCGATGACGGACTGCGCGACTACACCAACGTAATCATCGAAGAGGCCGATCGCCTGCGTAATCTGGTCGACCGGATGCTCGGCTCGAACAAGCTGCCGTCATTGGCCATGACCAACATCCATGAGGTGCTGGAGCGGGTCTGCAGCTTGGTGGAGGCCGAAAGCCAGGGTTGCATCACTTTGGTGCGTGACTACGACCCTAGCCTGCCAGACGTACTGATCGACCGCGAGCAGATGATCCAGGCGGTGCTCAACATCGTGCGCAACGCCATGCAGGCGATCAGCTCGCAGAACGAACTGCGCCTTGGCCGCATCACCCTGCGCAGCCGTGCGGTGCGTCAGTTCACCATCGGCCATGTGCGCCACCGCCTGGTCGCCCGGGTCGAGATCATCGACAACGGCCCAGGCATTCCGGCGGAACTGCAGGACACCCTCTTCTATCCCATGGTCAGTGGACGCCCGGACGGTACCGGGCTGGGCCTGGCCATCACCCAGAACATCATCAGCCAGCACCAGGGCCTGATCGAGTGCGAAAGCCATGCCGGCCATACCGCTTTCTCGATCTTCCTGCCCCTGGAACAAGGAGCCACTGCCTCATGAGCCGAAGTGAAACCGTATGGATCGTCGACGATGATCGTTCCATTCGCTGGGTCCTGGAAAAAGCCCTACAACAGGAAGGCATGGCCACCCAGAGCTTCGACAGCGCCGATGGCGTGATGAGCCGGCTGGCCCGCCAGCAACCGGATGTGATCATCTCTGACATCCGCATGCCGGGTGCCAGCGGCCTCGACCTGCTGGCACAGATCCGCGAACAGCACCCACGCCTGCCGGTCATCATCATGACGGCCCACTCGGACCTGGACAGCGCAGTGGCGTCCTACCAGGGCGGCGCCTTCGAGTACCTGCCCAAGCCGTTCGACGTGGACGAGGCAGTCTCGCTGGTCAAGCGGGCCAACCAGCACGCACAGGAGCAGCAGGGACTGGATGTTCCGCAAAGCCTGGCGCGCACGCCGGAAATCATCGGCGAAGCGCCGGCCATGCAGGAGGTATTCCGCGCCATCGGCCGCCTCAGCCACTCCAACATCACCGTACTGATCAACGGCGAATCCGGTACCGGCAAGGAGTTGGTGGCCCACGCCCTGCACCGCCACAGTCCGCGAGCGGCATCGCCGTTCATCGCTTTGAACATGGCGGCCATTCCCAAGGATCTGATGGAATCGGAACTGTTCGGCCACGAGAAAGGCGCATTTACCGGTGCGGCCAACCTGCGCCGTGGCCGCTTCGAGCAAGCCGACGGTGGCACGCTGTTCCTCGACGAGATCGGCGACATGCCCGCCGACACCCAGACCCGTCTCCTACGGGTCCTGGCCGATGGCGAATTCTATCGGGTCGGCGGCCATATTCCGGTGAAGGTCGATGTGCGCATCATCGCCGCGACGCACCAGAACCTCGAATCCCTGGTACAGGCTGGCAAGTTCCGTGAAGACCTGTTCCACCGCCTGAATGTGATCCGTATCCACATTCCGCGCCTGGCGGACCGTCGTGAAGATATTCCGGCCCTGGCTCGTCATTTCCTCGGCCGCGCGGCCCAGGAGCTGGCGGTCGAGCCGAAGCTGCTGAAGCCTGAGACCGAGGAGTTCATCCGTAACCTGCCGTGGCCGGGCAACGTGCGCCAGCTGGAAAATACCTGCCGCTGGATCACGGTGATGGCATCCAGCCGCGAAGTGCTGATTGGCGACCTGCCCCCTGAACTGCTCAACCTGCCTCAGGACGCCGCCCCGGTGACCAACTGGGAGCAGGCCCTGCGTCAGTGGGCCGACCAGGCACTGGCACGCGGGCAGTCGAACTTGCTCGACAGCGCGGTGCCCAGTTTCGAGCGGATCATGATCGAGACAGCGCTCAAGCACACTGCTGGCCGTCGCCGGGATGCCGCGGTGTTGCTGGGCTGGGGTCGCAACACGCTGACCCGCAAGATCAAGGAACTGGGCATGAATGTCGATGCCGCGGATGACGATGGAGACGAGGAAGGTTAAGTCCCAATCCTCAAACCCGTCGCTGCCCTGCACCACCGGCCAATCTGGCAGGCCAGTGGTGTAGGGCGACCAGCATTTGGATCAATTACTCTGCTTGGGCTTTGGCCCGCCACTTGTCGAAGGCCCCACGGACACCCAGGAGCTTATCGACCAGAAGCGCCAGCGACTGCTGGCCGCCCTTCCCGATCTCTTCGACTTTCCCCAGCTGGGACAGATCATCCAGGATCTTCATCGCCTGCTCCACGGTGGTGGGCTGCTTGTCTTCGCTCATGATTCATCTCCGTTTCGATGGATGGCAAATGCCGATATCGACACTAAAACCCAAGCGCCCTTGACTGAACTCGGTAAGGCTTCCTGCACCGATCCTGTGCCCGCTGCACCTTGCTAAGGCACAAACCCCCTCAAAAGTCGGCCAAATCACCCTAAACCCGCCTGTTTCCGGGTATTTCAAAACTGGCACGCCATCTGCAATAAGACCTGTACCTACAGTTTCGGGGGCCTCGGTACAGGCAGGCCGGGTGAACCCCTCTTTTATTCGCAGTCGCTCCAGTTTTGGGGACCTTGGTACAGGCAGGCCGAGACATCCCCTCTTTTACACGCAGTAGCTCCACCCTTCGGGGACCTTGGTACAGGCAGGCCGAGACATCCCCTCTTTTACACGCGGTAGCTCCACCCTTCGGGGACCTTGGTACAGGCAGGCCGAGACATCCCCTCTTTTACATGCCGTAGCACCACCCTTCGGGGACCTTGGTACAGGCAGGCCGAGACATCCCCTCTTTTACATGCCGTAGCATCGCCCTTCGGGGACCTCGGTACAGGCAGGCCGGGAATCCCCTCTTTTATTCGTGCAGCCTCACCTGCACGCGCCAACGTCCGGCGTCCTCTGCACCGGCCCACTCGCCGTGCAGGGGACGCGCGGCTACCAGGGTCAGCAGCAGCCCTTCATCACGCTTCTGTAAACGCCAGCCCACTGGCTTGCCCTGAAGGCTCAACTGGCCTCGCTGGGCTTTGCCCTCAGCCTCGAAAAGCACCGCGACCGTTCCCTCCACGTTCTCGCCATGCAGCTTGGGTTCTTCGTTGAACCACAGGTCCAGCCCGTCCTGCACCACCTCCACCTGCTCCAGCACACGCTGGTCAGGGGTGGTCAACTTACCGATCATCAGGCCGACCATCAGACCGATGATCGCCAACGAGAGCATCACCCGTGGGAAGCCTTTCGAACGCAGGTCCGGTTCAGGGGTAGAATGCTCGCCATCTTCACGCTTGGAGCCGTGCATGTTTCACGTCATCCTTTTTCAACCAGAAATTCCGCCGAATACCGGCAACATCATTCGCCTCTGTGCCAACAGCGGTTGCGACCTGCACCTGATCGAACCCATCAGCTTCGAGCTCGATGACAAGCGCCTGCGCCGGGCGGGGCTGGATTACCACGAGTATGCCACGCTCAAACGCCACGAGAGCCTGGCCGGATGCCTGGAGAGCCTCGGCAATCCCCGCTTGTTCGCCTTCACCACCAAAGGCTCGCACCCCTTTCACGAAGTGGCCTACCAGCCGGGCGATGCGTTCCTGTTCGGGCCCGAGAGCCGTGGGCTACCGGCCGAGGTGCTGGACAGCCTGCCAGCCGAACAACGCCTGCGCCTGCCGATGCGGCCTGGGTGCCGCAGCCTGAACCTGTCCAATACCGTGGCGGTGACGGTGTACGAGGCGTGGCGACAAAACGGGTTTGCCGGGAGTTGATCGACCACCTACGGCGTTCGGAAAACCATCGCAGTCCCTGCAGGCGCCGGCTTGCCGGCGATCAGCACGGCGCACGAATATAAAAAAAGGCGACCGAAGTCGCCTTTTTCGTGGGCAGCGATTACTGCACGGTCACTTCACCGGCTTCCTGCATACGCTGCATTTCTTGAGCGTACAGGGCGTCGAAGTTGACCGGCGACAGCATCAGCGCCGGGAACGAACCGCGGGTGACCAGGCTGTCCAGGGTCTCACGGGCATAAGGGAACAGGATGTTCGGGCAGAAAGCGCCCAGGGTGTGGCTCATGGACGCCGCATCCAGGTTCTTGATCAGGAAGATGCCGGCCTGTTGGACTTCAGCGATGAAGGCCACTTCTTCGCCGTTCTTCACGGTAACCGACAGGGTCAGCACCACTTCGTGGAAGTCGCCTTCCAGTGCCTTCTGCTTGGTGTTCAGGTCCAGGGCAACACTCGGCTCCCACTGCTGGCGGAAGATCTGCGGGCTTTTCGGGGCCTCGAACGACAGGTCACGCACATAGATGCGCTGCATGGAGAACTGAGGGCTGTTGTCTTCTGCTGCGCCGTTGGTCTGTTGGTCAGTCATGGCAGATCCTTATCCTAATGTTTTTGAATGCAATGCAAATCAGGCCGCCAGCAGCGCGTCGAGCTTGCCGGCACGCTCCAGGGCGTAGAGGTCATCGCATCCACCGACGTGGGTGCTGCCGATCCAGATCTGCGGCACCGAAGTACGGCCGGCCTTCTGGCTCATCTCGGCGCGTACCTGCGGCTTGCCGTCGACCTTGATTTCCTCGAACTCCACGCCTTTGCTCTCGAGCAGGTACTTGGCGCGCATGCAGTAGGGGCAGTAGTCGCTGGAATAGACGATGACGGGCTTCATATCACTTCACCAGGGGCAAGTTATCGGCTTTCCAGCTGGAAACGCCACCGCTGAGCTTGGCGGCTGTGTAACCAGCTTTGAGCAACTCGCGGCAGATGGTGCCGGACTGTTGGCCCATTGCATCGACGACGATCAGGGTCTTGGCCTTGTGCTTTTCCAGCTCGGTCATGCGGTTGACCAGTTTGTCCTGGGGGATGTTCAGCGCGCCGACGATGTGACCGGTGGAGTATTCCTTGGCCGGACGAATGTCGATGACCAGACCTTTTTCGGCGTTGACCAGTGCGGTCAACTGGCCGTTGCTCAGGCTCTGCCCGCCACGACGGATTTCGTTGACCAACAGGGCGACCAGCAAGACAACGAAGATCGCCACCAGGATGTAGTGGTTTGTCGCAAATTGAATCAGGTTAGCAACCATCTGGGGTGTTCCACGCGATTGAAAATGCCGGCCAGTATACACAGCCGCTTATGACCACCAAAGCCCGACGGGCCGGCGGCGAAGGCACTTTCATCCCGCACCATCGCCGCGCCGGTCGGGCAACGGGACGATTATTCGCCGTTGATGGCGCATTTGCCCTAAAATGCGTGTCTTTATCATCTTTGAACAACCGTGAGTTTGATTGATGACGAGCACGCCCAAACCCCTGGTCCTGATCATCCTGGATGGCTTCGGTCATAGCGAAAGCCCCGAATACAATGCCATCTATGCCGCCAACACCCCGGTCTACGACCGCCTGCGCGCCAGTCAGCCGCATGGTCTGATTTCCGGTTCCGGGATGGACGTCGGCCTGCCGGACGGGCAGATGGGCAACTCCGAAGTCGGTCACATGAACCTCGGCGCTGGCCGTGTCGTGTACCAGGACTTCACCCGCGTCACCAAAGCCATCCGCGACGGCGAGTTCTTCGAAAACCCCGTACTCACTGGCGCCGTGGACAAGGCTGCCGGTGCCGGCAAGGCGGTGCACATCCTCGGCCTGCTCTCCGACGGCGGCGTGCACAGCCACCAGGACCACCTGATCGCCATGGCCGAACTGGCCGCTCGACGTGGCGCTGAAAAAATCTACCTGCATGCCTTCCTGGACGGCCGTGACACTCCGCCGCGTAGCGCGCAGACCTCCATCGAGCTGCTCGACGCCACTTTCGCCAAGCTCGGCAAGGGCCGTATCGCCAGCCTGATCGGCCGCTACTACGCGATGGACCGTGACAACCGCTGGGACCGCGTCAGCGCCGCCTACAACCTGATCGTCGACAGCGTTGCCGAGTACACCGCAGACAGCGCCGTTGCTGGCCTGGAAGCCGCCTACGCCCGTGACGAAAGCGACGAGTTCGTCAAGGCCACGCGTATCGGCGAAGCGGTCAAGGTCGAAGATGGCGATGCCGTGATCTTCATGAACTTCCGTGCCGACCGCGCCCGCGAGCTGTCCCGGGTGTTCGTGGAGCCGGACTTCAACGAATTCCCTCGCGCCCGCCTGCCGAAACTGGCCGCCTACATCGGCCTGACGCAGTACTCGGCCAAAATCCCGGCACCCGCCGCCTTCGCCCCGGCCAGCCTGAACAACGTACTGGGCGAGTATCTGGCGAAACAGGGCAAGACCCAGCTGCGCATCGCCGAGACCGAGAAATACGCCCATGTGACCTTCTTCTTCTCGGGCGGCCGCGAAGAGCCGTTCGAAGGCGAAGAACGCATCCTGATCCCTTCGCCGAAGGTCGCCACCTACGACCTGCAACCGGAGATGAGCGCCCCCGAGGTCACCGACCGTATCGTCGAAGCCATCGAGCAGCAGCGCTATGACGTGATCGTGGTCAACTACGCGAACGGCGACATGGTCGGTCACACCGGCGTGTTCGAAGCAGCGGTCAAGGCGGTCGAGGCACTGGACGGCTGTGTCGGGCGCATTGTCGAGGCTCTGGATAAAGTCGGCGGCGAGGCGCTGATCACCGCCGACCACGGCAACGTCGAGCAAATGGAAGACGAGTGCACAGGCCAGGCGCACACCGCCCACACCACCGAGCCGGTACCGTTCATCTATGTCGGCAAGCGCAACGTCAAGGTCCGCGAAGGCGGCGTCCTGGCTGACGTGGCGCCGACCATGCTGAAGCTGCTTGGGCTGGAAAAGCCGGTGGAGATGACCGGCACCTCGATTCTGGTCGATGCCTGATCGACACCCAGGGGCTGCTTTGCGGCCCCCTGGCACATGAATTCCAGACAAACGCCTCTCTGCACCGGCAGTGAGGCGTTTTTTTTGCAGGCTTGCGCGGGCATACTAGGCCAGTCTCCATCCTTGGTACGCCCAACCTCATGCTTCGCGCCCTGATCCTCCTCGCCCTGTCTTGCCTGCTCAGCCCGGCCTTCGCCGACGAGCGCGCACAGACCCAGCAACAACTGGACGCCACCCGCCAGGACATCGCCGAGCTCAAGAAGATGCTGGGCAAGCTCCAGGAAGAAAAATCAGGCGTGCAAAAAGACCTCAAGAGCACCGAGACCGACATCGGCAACCTCGAAAAGCAGGTGGAGGCTCTGCAGCAAGAACTAAAAAAGACCGAGGGCGAGCTGGAGCGCCTTGATACCGAGAAAAAAAAACTCCAGAGCGCCCGCACTGAACAACAGCGACTGATTGCCATCCAGGCCCGTTCGGCCTACCAGAACGGTCGCGAGGAGTACCTCAAGCTGCTGCTCAACCAGCAGAACCCGGAGAAGTTCGCGCGCACCCTTACCTACTACGACTACCTGAGCAAGGCACGCATGGAGCAACTGCGCGCCTTCAACGAAACCCTGCGCCAACTGGCCAATGTCGAACAGGACATCGCTCGCCAGCAGGAACAATTGCTCACCCAGCGCGCCGACCTCGATACCCAGCGCCAGGCCCTGGAGGCTGAGCGCAGCAAGCGTCAGCAAGTGCTGGCCAAGCTCAACAGCGACATGAAGGACCGCGACCAGAAACTACAGGCCCGCGAGCAGGACCAGGCCGACCTGGCCAAGGTGCTCAAGACCATCGAGGAAACCTTGGCTCGCCAGGCCCGCGAGGCCGAGGAGGCGCGCAAGAAAGCCCTGCTGGCCCAGCAGGAAGCGGAAAAGCGCCGTCAGCAGGAGGCCCTGGCCGCCGCCCGCGAGCGCGACGATGCCGAGCCTGCGAAAAAGGCCCGCACCACCCTGGGCCCGATGGTGTCCAGCGATGGCGCAAGCTATGGCGGTGCATTTTCCGCCGCACGGGGAAAACTTCCATGGCCGGTCAATGGTCGATTGCTTGCACGCTTCGGCGATGCCCGAGGCAGCGATGCCCGGGCCAAGTGGGACGGCGTGATGATCAGCGCCAGCCCCGGCACCCAGGTCCGCGCCGTGCATGGCGGGCGCGTGGTGTTCGCCGACTGGTTGCGTGGCGCCGGACTTCTGGTCATTCTGGACCATGGCAATGGTTATCTGAGCTTGTACGGCCACAATCAAAGCCTGCTCAAGAGCGCCGGCGACATCGTCAAGGCCGGCGAGGCCATTTCCACCGTGGGTGACAGCGGTGGGCAGGACAGCGCAGGTTTGTACTTCGCCATCCGTCAGCAGGGTCGTCCTACCGACCCAGCCCAGTGGTGCCGAGGCTAGTTCACTTTTTTACGGCGCGGTGCCCGGCACCGCACCGATGCTCCCGCAGGGAGCGCCTACAGGATCAGGAGTTCGTTCGACATGCTGCACTCCCCACGTCTCACCCAGCTGGCCCTGACCATCGCCCTGGTGGTCGGCGCGCCCCTGGCCATCGCTGCCGAGCCGGCCAAGCCAGCCTCGGTACCGGCCACCGAAGTGACGGCCAAGGCGCCGTTGCCGCTGGAGGAGCTGCGTACCTTTGCCGAGGTCATGGACCGTATCAAGGCCGCATACGTCGAACCCGTGGACGACAAGACCCTGCTGGAGAACGCCATCAAGGGTATGCTAAGCAACCTCGACCCACACTCGGCCTACCTGGGCCCGGAAGACTTCCAGGAGCTGCAGGAAAGCACCAGCGGCGAATTCGGCGGCCTGGGCATCGAAGTCGGCCAGGAAGACGGTTTCATCAAGGTGGTCTCGCCCATCGACGACACCCCGGCCTCGCGCGCAGGCGTCCAGGCTGGCGACTTGATCGTGAAGATCAACGGCGCACCGACTCGCGGCCAGACCATGACCGAAGCCGTGGACAAGATGCGCGGTAAGGTTGGCGAAAAGATCACCCTGACCCTGGTTCGCGATGGCGGCAACCCATTCGATGTGACCCTCACCCGCGCGGTGATCCAGGTCAAGAGCGTGAAGAGCCAGCTGCTGGAAAACGATTACGGCTACATCCGTATCACCCAGTTCCAGGTCAAGACCGGCGACGAAGTGGGCAAGGCCCTGGCCAAGCTGCGCAAGGACAACGGCAAGAAACTGCGCGGCGTGGTGCTGGACCTGCGCAACAACCCAGGCGGCGTGCTGCAGTCTGCCGTGGAGGTGGCCGACCACTTCCTGACCAAGGGCCTGATCGTCTACACCAAGGGCCGCATCGCCAACTCCGAGCTGCGCTTCTCCGCCGACCCGGCCGACGCCAGCGAAGGCGTGCCGTTGGTGGTACTGATCAACGGCGGCAGCGCCTCGGCCTCGGAGATCGTCGCCGGTGCCCTTCAGGACCAGAAACGCGCCGTGCTGATGGGTACCGACAGTTTCGGCAAGGGCTCGGTGCAGACCGTATTGCCGCTGGCCAACGACCGTGCCTTGAAGCTCACCACCGCACTGTACTTCACCCCCAATGGCCGCTCGATCCAAGCCCAGGGTATCGTGCCGGACATCGAAGTGCGCCCGGCCAAGCTCACCGCAGAGGTCGACAATGACAACTTCAAGGAAGCCGACCTGCAAGGCCACCTGGGCAACGGTAACGGTGGCGCCGACCGTCCGACCGGTAGCGGCAAGCGCAAGGAGCGCCCGCAGGACAATGACTTCCAACTGAGCCAGGCGCTGAGCCTGCTCAAAGGTTTGAACATCACCTCGGGTAAATGATGCCCCCCATGCGGTACCTGTTGTTCTCACTGCTATGGCTGTTGGCCGGGGTCGCGCAAGCGGCACCGGCCGGCAAGGCCTACATCAGCATCATCATTGACGACCTAGGCCAGAGCAGCGAGCGCGACAGCCGCACCCTCGCCCTGCCCGGCCCGATCACCCTGGCCGTGATGCCCGATACGCCCCATGCCACCGACTTCGCCCGCCAGGCCCATAAGGCAGGCAAGACCGTCATCCTGCACATGCCCATGGATCCGGCCACCGGCCCCTATGCCTGGCACCCCGGCACCCCGTTGCCGGAACTGGCCAGTCGACTGGATGCAGCCCTGGCCAAAGTGCCCTATGCCGCCGGTCTCAACAACCACATGGGCAGCCGCATGACCGCCCAACGCGAGCCCATGACCTGGCTGATGGGCGAGCTGCAACGGCGCCATCTGTTCTTCGTCGACAGCCGCACCAGCGCCGCCACCGTGGCCGCAGCCGAGGCGCAGGCCCAGGACGTCGCGCATGTCTCGCGGGATGTGTTCCTGGATGACGTACGCACCGTGGAGGCGATCGAGGGACAGCTGCACCAGGCTGTCGCCTTGGCGCAGCGCCAAGGCTCGGCCGTGGTGATCGGGCATCCTTACCCACAGACCCTGCAAGTGCTCGAGCGCGAGCTGCCTCGCCTGAAGTCTGAAGGTGTTGTCCTGATTGGACTGCGCCAGATGATAAGCGTACGAAGCAACCAGGCCATGCCTGCCCATGGCAAGCATGGCCGCTACAGCAACCGCTGAGGCTTCAATCGAACGGGATGATGCCCTCGGCTTGCTCGAGGGTCAGCCTGCCACGATGGACCCGACGCCCCATCTGCGCGGCCTCCTGGCTACTCACGCGCCGCTGAGCCCAGGTTTTGAGGTGGCCTCGGGTGAAATCCCGCGCCGGCGAGTCCGCAGATCGCATGTGAAAATGCGCCACCCACAACGGCCTGCCAGACGCAGCGCCCGCCTGGGTGCGCATAATCTTGTACTCATCGAATGCACTGTCATTGCGCATGACCTGTCGCGGGCCCATGTACTGCACTCTCAGCAGCTGCTGAGAATGCAGGAAGCGAAGCGCCTCGGCGGTTGGATAACGCGTTTCGGTGTAGAGTTTGATCAGCTTCAGGTTCTTTTCCGCGCGCAGCTCGTCGGAGGCAGCCTCCAATGCCTTGATCAAACTGGTGCTAGCACCTTGCCTGGTCAACCAGTCCACCTCACGGCCTAGCTTATCGACTTGTTCATCGAACAGTTGCGCCAGCCGCGTTCCCTTGATGTCGCTTTTGACATATTCATCAGCCTTGCGCGAGAGCTGAGCATTTTCATCCAACAAGCGCTGCACGCGCATCGCCGAATCCGTCTCTTGCACCACCGGCTCGGCAGAGACTGGCTCTGAGTCGCGCTCTTGCCAACGGTCATTCACCCGATCGAAACGGGCCAGCAGCGTATCGCTGAATGGCTCCCGCACCTCCAGGACGTCCTGTCCGTTCTCCGAGATCACAGTGCCGATGAGTATCTGCCCCTTCCCGTTACGCACCACCCGTTGAGAGTTGGTGGTAGCCAGATAAGCTTTACGTTGGCTTGCCACGACGCCTTTCTCGGCCTCCTCGACGGCGTCCACCAGCCGTCGTCCTGCATCTGCCTTGAGTTTTTCCAGTTCGGTCCGGTAGCGGTCAAGCATCTCGCCCCTGACCAAGGCACCACCTTCCCTGCCGATGCGCGCGCTGTTGAGCAGCGCCTCGGAGTAGCCATCCCAGGCATCCTGGAGAATGGTTATGCGGTCATCGACCGGCAGATTGGCGAAATCAAGCTCACCATGGGCACCGGCCACATTACGCAACTCATGCCCGGCCAATTCTTTCCGGTAACCACGCAAGATGTGCTGATCATTCACAGACCCCAGATTCAGCGCCAGGTCGGCCAGATTCAGGACATGGTGAAAGCGAAACTGCACCGTACTGAACTTTCGCTTGGGAATGAGTGAACCAGCGGTTCGAGTGACGGCTTCCATGCCGATGCTTATGACCAGATCGGCAGGAGCCTCGACCAGCAACACGTCGAGGTCCTCATAGGCGCTCAGAATACGATCCTGGACTGCCGCGACACGCTTGAGCTTGTCGAGATAGGCCAGGTACTGTTCTTGTACCTGCACCAGCGGCTGCCCTTCGACTGCCGCTTTGAGCGCCAACAACTCGGTGTAGTCAGCAAGGCTCCACAGTTCGTTGAGGATGAAGTCGCTGTAATAGATGAGGCTGCTCAGGACATTGTCCCTGTGTTGCTGGATCGCACTATCGAGCGCCTGGCTGCGGCTGTTGGAATACTTCGGTTCAAGCATGGCGTCGAGCTTGACCTTGATCTGCTTGTCTTTTTGCACGGCCACCTCAAGGTGAGGAACCGATTCATGGCGCTTGCTGAGCAGTTGCGCTTGCCATTGACCGATCCGAGCGTCGTAGTGCTCGATGACAGCCTCGGTCGACTTGCGTTGGTCGGCTGAGCCTCCAGCCTCGAGCGTGGCCTGCGCACCTTGGCGAAGCGCCTTGAGCTTGTCGATCTTCTCCAGCAGTTCGGTGATGTCCAGACTGATCTGGCTGAAGGCACTGATCGCGACCTTGCCTTGACTATCGAGCGCTTCGACCGAGTGCCTGAGCGCTTCGAATTGAGCGGCAAGGTTCTTGCCCAAGCGACTGTTCTTCATGCCTCCGGCAAGGCGCAGCGTGCTATCCACTCGCCAGCCGCCATCCACATGGACTAACCAGGGCCCGTAACCGCCCTTGCCGTCGATTACCCGCACGCCCTGCGCCGTCACCTCCACAGGGTAGGCGTCTGCGCTCATGACGGCATAGAACTGCCCGTCGACAAGGTGCAGGCCCGCGGCATCTCCGCTGGCCTGCAGGCTGGAGGAATCGAACGCCACGCCCGAGCGCATGGCGCGCAACGCCTGGCGCTGAGTAGGTGGCAGCCAGTTGAAACCATGGTTGCCCCGCCAGGTGAAGTCCAGCTGGCGGTCGGGCAGCGCCCCCAGTGCACCGACCATCGCTACCGGCCCTTCTGAGGGCACCAGGGAAATCTCGCGAAACGCACCGCTCTGCGCGGCCAGCCCTTCAAGAGCCGATGCGTCTGGGATTTGCCCAAAACCTTCAGGCAAAGCGCCGGGTTGGCGTGCATGCAACAGGACCATTCCCAGATTCAGCAACAAATCGACCACGGCGGCAGACCGGTCGAAGTCACCTTCCTGTTCAAGGGCAAGCAAATCGTGATCGAGAGACGTTAGCAGTTGCACCATCCACGTCACGCTGGCCACAGGCCCGCGCAACACCAGCGTGACCACATCGAACAGCAGCCAAGCGCCTTGTGAAAGCGTTTCCCAGCGGCGCTCGGCATTGGAGGTGGACTGCTGGTCGGCCAGCTCTACCAGCAAATCACGGTTCGCGTCGTAAAGCTTGTTGTCCAGACTGGTATTCCAGAACACCGGCTGAAGGACTGGCGGAGCCGGTCGCTCGGGCAAGCTGGAAGGGTCCAGGCCGATGCTGGCGACATGCGGCTCGATGAAACCGCCGTTGTCGTAGATATGGCGAACCTGCGGCTGCAACCAGTCGAGTACGCTCGCTTGCAATCGCACGGACGTTTGCACGTGTTCCAGCAACTTCTCGAAGCTTGCATACTCACGCAGTGTGTCCTGCCTGTACAACGGACGATACAGCAGCACCCGCGTGGGCTCGGCGCAGAACAACACGTACATGCCACGCACCGTGTCATCGTGGCGGGACTGGGGCTGGCGCCTGAAGGTCAGTGGCATCAGGGTAATTCGCGGTGCGTCCGGATCGTCATGACCATTGCAGAAGTTGACGACACACTGCAGGCCAGTATCGGTGATCTTACCGTCCAGCTTGCCTTGCAGGGCGCTGAACCGCAGGGCATTGCGCCATTCCCGGCCAAACCGTTGGACACGCCGGTCCCGCTGCAGCGGATCATCCAGCACTTGCGCTACATAGCGAGGATAGGTGCCGCCGATGTCGACGCGCTCGACCAGTCGCCTGGCCGCTTCGGCGTTCAGCCACGCGGGTACTGTGGCCCCCTGTGCATGACGGATACGTATTACCGAGGCGTCCTTGAGCGAGCCAAGCTTGCCGATGGCATATTCGGTCAAGGTCTTTTCGCCCGCCCAGGCAAGAGGCTCGCCCCCACCGGCTCCTGTGGCCGATCCTCCGGGGATACCCGACGCGATGTAGAATTCAAGGAGCAGTTCATCCGGCGACATGGCATCGCCATGCTCCTTGAGCATTTGCTCGCTCAGTCGTTGGTGGGTGTAGTCGTGCAAGCTCATGACGCCATCCAGGGCAGCCACGCCTTCGGCATCCAAGTGGTCCACAGCGAGCTGCAGCAACGCATTGCGGTATTGGAACGTGTCATTGGCTGCGCTTGTCAGCAGCCCCGGTGGCGGTTTGACCGCAGGCGTGTCGTCCAGGTAGCTGACGAACCACTGCGCCGGGTCGCTCAGCTGGGCGAACAGCTGTTCCAGCGCCGGCACATCGGCCAAGCGCCCGTAGCGCACCCTTTGGACCCGTTCGAACATCTGCTCCAGCAACTGCACCACTTGTTGCGCCGCGACATTGCCCTCCACCCTGTATCGCTGCCAGCTCATGGCATCGAAGCTGTAGCGCTGCGCCAGTTCATTGCGCAGGGCCACGGCAAACGCCTTCATCGAGGCGAAACTGCTCACCTGCCCAGAAGGCGCGCACCATAGGATGACCTCCCGCTCATCCCACTCGCCGGTGACCAGCAGATGACCCAAGGTTTCGTTCACGCTACGCGAGCCTGTGGATAACTCGACCTGCACGAAGCTCACGTCAGGCTGATCGCCACCACCGCGAATCAGCCCTCGTATGCACGCCTGCTCCTGGGCATCCAAGCCTTGCAATGGCAACCCACGCAATAGCGCGGTCTTCAACAGCAACCGCATCCAGCTGTCTCGGCTGCTTGCACCACTGCCGACACCGTTCCAATAGTCGAGCTGAGCCTGGCAGAAATGTTGCGGCAATCGCTCGATCAGCTCGTCGAGCGCCGGGCCTAGGTCCGGCAACTGGCGGGTGTCGTACGCGCTGCTGGAACCGGCGAAGCGATAAGGTGCGATCAGCCCGAGGTTATGATGGCGCCCATCAAGCGGTTGCAGGTCGATGGACTGGGTCTGGAGCATGGCCTGCAGAACGCGCTCGACCAACGGTTGGGTGTTCCAGTACGGGGTCGATGGGTCTGGACTGTCCAACGTCAATGGGTCGGCGGACGACAATGCAGGCTGTACGGATGCCAGCCACGGCAGCTCGGCAAGCAGCAGTTTGAGCAGTTGTTCGCTCGCGACCTGGCGCAGCGTCGGGCGATCGCCGAACTGCCGGGCAGCGGCGCGTTGAAAGTCGAATGTCGGGGTGTCGAAACTGGGCATGCCCTTGGCCTCCTGGTGAGTGGACCGGAAGCCTTGCGCGCAGGGTCGCGCCTGCGGTGCTACTTATTGCAAGCACCGACAAAAAGCCCTGCTATTGCAGCAGGGCTTTTTCATACGCATCAGCTGTAGACGCGTCCCAGCAATTGCCGATGGCTCTCGAACTGATCGAGCACATCACGCACGATCTGATCAGGCGCGAAGCCCATCAGGTCGTACTCCTGACTGCCATCGTGCAGGTAGACCTCGGCACGGTAGAAGCGTTGGCGCACTTGCGGTTCGCCCTCCACCGGGGCTTCGCTCGGCGCGGCCAGGTAGCCATCCAGGCTCACTTCATAGACGAACGGGTTGCCCTCTTCCATCATCACCCGCAGGCCCATCATGTTGCGCGACTGGCCTACACGGGTTTCCACGTCGAAGCCAAGGTTCTGCAGCTGTGTGGCCGCCTCTTTCAGCGCCGGGCTGACCTGCTTGTCCATGAAGCGCTGAACCACCGCTTGGGTCGGCTGCAGATCCAGCTGAGTCAAGCGCTCGCTGAAACCGCGACGGCCGCGGGCTGCCAGCTCGGCGCGCTCGTTTTCAACCGCGACGTCCTGCTTCATGGCCTTGTACAGGCCGAACATGAACAGCACCAGCACCACCGAGAATGGCAGGCCTGCCAGAACCACCATGGTCTGCATGGCCTCGAAGTTACCCGCGAACAGCAGACCGATGGTTACCAGGGTGATGACCACCGACCAGAACACCACCATCCAGTGCGGGGCGTCTTCATCGACCTTGCCGCCTTTGCACGACAGGTTGGCCATCATCACCGCGCCGGAGTCGGCTGGGGTGAGGAACAGCACGAAGCCAACGAACACCGCCACACCGATCACGATCTTGGCCGCAGGGAAGTATTCCAGCAGCTGGTAGATCGACATCGACGGCTGTTCCAGCGCGGTCTTGCCCAATTCCACAGCACCCTGGTTGATCACCAGGTCCAGCGCAGTGTTGCCGAAGATCGACAGCCAGGCCAGGGTGAAGCCCAGTGGAATCAACAGTACACCGCTGACCAGCTGACGCACGGTACGGCCCTTGGAAATACGGGCGATGAACATGCCGACGAATGGACCCCAGGAAATCCACCAGGCCCAGTAGAACACGGTCCACAGGCCCAACCAGCGCTCGGACTTGCCCGCTTCGCCTTCATAGACGTACAGGTCGAACGTCTTCAGCACGATGCCATTGAGGTAGTCGCCAATGTTTTGCACGAAGCCATTGAGCAGGTGCAGGGTCTGGCCACCCAGCAGAACGAAGATCAGCAGGCCGCTGAACAGCATGATGTTCAGGTTCGACAGGCGGCGGATACCGTTCTCGACACCCGATACCGCAGCGACGGTAGCAACGCCAGCCATCACCAGGATCACCATCAGCAGGTTGGTCTGGCTGTGTTGCATGCCGAACAGGTACTCCAGGCCCGACGATACCTGCATCGCGCCGATACCCAGGTTGGTCACCAGACCCAGCAGGGTGACGAACATCCCGAAGATGTCCACGGCATTGCCGGCAGCGCCCTTGACCCAACGCTCACCGACCAGCGGGAACAGTGCCGAGCGCAATGCCAGCGGCTGGTTGTGACGGTAGGCGAAGTAACCCACGGCCAGGCCGACCAGCGCATAGATCGCCCAGCCATGCAGGCCCCAGTGCAGGAAGGTCAGCTGCAAGCCCTGGCGCGCGGCTTCGAGACTGGCTGGCGTACCTTCCGGCGGGTTGAAGTAGTGGTCCAGCGGCTCGGAAGCGCCGAAGTACAGCAGCGAAATGCCGATACCCGAAGAGAACAGCATGCCGGCCCAGGCGCCGTAGCTGAAGTCGGGCTGGTCGTCCTTGCCACCGAGCTTGAGTTTTCCGAAATCGGAGAAAGCCAGGTAAACGACGAACAGCAGGTAACCGCAGATCACCAGCATGTAGTACCAACCGAAGGTACGGGTGAGCCATTTCTGGGCTACGCCCAGTACTTGGCCGGCGGTTTCGGGTACAGCGATCAGCAAGGCAGTCAGAACAAGGACCAACAGCGCGGAGGTGTAGAACACCACGCGATTGACCCGCACCCTCTCGGCGGGGGGTTTGGTAAGGGAGGCAGAACTCATTGCACGAATGCTCCGGGCAGTGCGGCTGTGGAGGCTAATCAGTCTTTTCCCGCGCAATTGGTGCAATAGCCCCACTGCGTCAGGTGTTATAAAAGCACCCTGGAAACCGTGATCCCGAATCGAAACGTTGCAAAAAACCAGACAGGTGGTCCGTGTCCGACTGTGCACTCACCCTGAAAGTGCGCGCATTGGTCACAGAGCACACCGCCCGCTCCAAGGGCCTGCCGCAGGTCGTCGACCGTCTGGCAGAATCTGTCTTTCGCTTCGCTCTAGCCCGTCAACGCCTTGTATTCCGGGGGTTACACGATTTCCTGGGGTGTCGATTCGTGCCTTCTCGACCGTGTGAAATACTGTCAATGGCACAAATTGTCGCAGAGCTTATTCTTTATTGATTGAACGTTCAATCAAAACAAAATAGACTGGCCTTCGCCGAGTCAGCCGCCCGTCGTCTGCTCGCAGGCCTGAGGAGATAGCAAGATGCCCAAGGTCGGTATGCAACCCATCCGCCGCCAGCAGTTGATCGAAGCCACGTTACAGGCGGTCGATCAGGTCGGCCTGGGGGACGCCAGCATTGCGCTGATTGCCCGTTTGGCCGGGGTGTCGAACGGCATCATCAGTCACTACTTTCGGGACAAGAACGGCCTGATCGCAGCGACGATGGGTTACATCATGAGCATGCTCAACGAAGGCGTGAGGGCGCGTCGCCAGTCACTGACCGACGACAGCCCGCGAGCCCACCTGAAAGTGATCATCGAGGGCAACTTCGATGCCAGCCAGGTGAACGGCCCGGCGATGAAAACCTGGTTGGCCTTTTGGGCTTCCAGCATGCACCAGCCCGATTTGCACAGGTTGCAGCGGATCAATGACCACCGCTTGTACTCCAACCTGTGCTGCCAGTTCCGCCGCGCCCTGCCGCTCTACCATGCGCGCAAGGCAGCCCGCGGCCTGGCGGCCCTGATCGACGGCTTGTGGCTGCGTGGAGCACTGTCGGGTGACGCATTCGACACCGATCAGGCGATACGGATTGCTTACGAATACATGGATCTACAACTGGCTAAACAGCACACCCTGGGCACTGACGACCAGGCCGCTGAACAACCGCGCACGGCACTTGCCAACCCGGCAGGAGCGTGACGCGAAAGCCAACCACACACTGCACTTGCGAGGACACTATGGCCCGTTTCGGAACGCAAAAACTCTACATTGATGGTGGTTATGTCGACGCCGGCAGCGATGCCACTTTCGAAGCCATCAACCCGGCCACTGGCGAAGTCCTCGCCTACGTACAGCGCGCTACCCAGGCTGACGTCGAAAAAGCCGTGGAAAGCGCCGAGCGCGGCCAGAAAGTCTGGGCTGCCATGACCGCCATGCAGCGCTCGCGCATCCTGCGCCGCGCCGTCGACATCCTGCGCGAGCGCAACGACGAACTGGCCATGCTGGAAACCCTGGACACCGGCAAGTCGTACTCCGAAACCCGCTACGTCGATATCGTCACCGGCGCCGACGTGCTGGAGTACTACGCTGGCCTGGTACCGGCCATCGAAGGCGAGCAGATTCCGCTGCGTGAATCCTCCTTCGTCTATACCCGCCGCGAGCCACTGGGCGTAACCGTCGGTATCGGCGCCTGGAACTACCCGATCCAGATCGCCCTGTGGAAATCCGCGCCAGCCCTGGCTGCCGGCAACGCGATGATCTTCAAGCCTTCGGAAGTCACTTCGCTGACCACGCTGAAACTGGCCGAGATCTACACCGAAGCCGGCCTGCCGGATGGCGTATTCAACGTCCTGACCGGTAGCGGCCGTGAAGTCGGCACCTGGCTGACCGAGCACCCACGCATCGAGAAAGTCTCCTTCACCGGCGGCACCACCACCGGCAAGAAGGTCATGGCCAGCGCCTCCAGCTCCTCGCTGAAGGAAGTGACCATGGAACTGGGCGGTAAGTCGCCGCTGATCATCTGCGCCGACGCCGACCTGGACAAGGCCGCCGACATCGCCATGATGGCCAACTTCTACAGCTCGGGCCAGGTGTGCACCAACGGCACCCGCGTGTTCATCCCAGCCGAACTCAAGGCAGCCTTCGAAGCCAAGATCGTCGAGCGCGTGGCCCGTATCCGTGCTGGCAACCCAGAAGACGAAAACACCAACTTCGGTCCGCTGGTCAGCTTCCCGCACATGGAGAGCGTCCTGGGCTACATCGCCAAGGGCAAGGAAGAAGGTGCCCGCGTTCTGTGCGGCGGTGAGCGTCTGACCCAAGGCGACTTCGCCAAGGGTGCCTTCGTGGCCCCGACCGTCTTCACCGACTGCACCGACGACATGACCATCGTCAAGGAAGAAATCTTCGGCCCGGTGATGAGCATCCTCACCTACGAGACCGAAGAAGAAGTCATCCGCCGCGCCAACGACACCGAATACGGCCTGGCCGCTGGCGTGTGCACCAACGACATCAGCCGCGCCCACCGCATCATCCACAAGCTCGAAGCCGGTATCTGCTGGATCAACGCCTGGGGTGAATCGCCGGCGGAAATGCCGGTCGGTGGCTACAAGCAGTCGGGCGTCGGCCGTGAGAACGGCGTCAGCTCGCTGGCTCAATACACTCGCATCAAGTCGGTCCAGGTCGAGCTGGGCGGCTACAACTCGGTTTTCTGAACCCTGTCTAGCCACGCCCGTGCCAATGAGCACGGGCGTTTCCGCTCCCTGATCACCGCCAACACGAGGGTACTTCCATGTCCCAAGAATTCGATTACATCATCGTCGGTGCCGGCTCGGCCGGTAACACCCTGGCCGCCCGCCTGACCGAAGACGCCGGCGTCACCGTACTGCTGCTGGAAGCCGGTGGCCCCGACTACCGCTTCGACTTCCGCACCCAGATGCCAGCCGCCTTGGCCTTCCCACTGCAGGGCCGCCGCTACAACTGGGCCTACGAGACCGATCCAGAGCCGCACATGGATGGCCGCCGCATGGAATGTGGTCGTGGCAAGGGCCTGGGTGGCTCCTCGCTGATCAACGGCATGTGCTACATCCGCGGTAACGCCATGGACTTCGACGGCTGGGCAGAACTGCCAGGCCTGGAAGACTGGACCTACCTGGACTGCCTGCCGTACTTCCGCAAGGCAGAAACTCGCGACATCGGCCCGAACGACTACCACGGCGGCGAAGGCCCGGTCAGCGTCACCACGCCCAAGGCCGGCAACAACCCGCTGTTCCACGCCATGGTCGAAGCCGGTGTGCAAGCTGGCTACCCACGCACCGAAGACCTCAACGGCTACCAGCAGGAAGGCTTCGGTCCGATGGACCGTACCGTGACCAAGAAAGGCCGCCGTTCGAGCACCGCCCGAGGCTACCTGGACCAGGCCAAGAAGCGTCCGAACCTGACCATCGTCACCCATGCCCTGACCGACCGCGTGCTGTTCGACGGCAAGCGCGCCATCGGCGTGACTTACCTGGTCGGCGACAGCGAAGAGCGCGTCGAAGCCCGCGCCCGCAAGGAAGTCATCGTCAGCTCCGGCGCCATCGCCTCGCCACAGCTGCTGCAGCGCTCCGGCGTGGGCCCGCGCGCCCTGCTGGAAAGCCTCGACATCCCGGTCGTGCACGACCTGCCTGGCGTTGGCGAGAACCTGCAGGACCACCTCGAGTTGTACCTGCAGTACGCCTGCACCCAGCCAGTCTCGCTGTACCCGTCGCTGCTGTGGTGGAACCAGCCGGCCATCGGCGCCGAATGGATGTTCAACGGCACCGGTATCGGCGCCAGCAACCAGTTCGAGGCGGGCGGTTTCATCCGTACTCGCCCTGAGTTCAAGTGGCCGAACATTCAGTACCACTTCCTGCCGGTCGCGATTAACTACAACGGTTCCAACGGGGTCAAGGAGCACGGCTTCCAGGCACACATGGGCTCCATGCGTTCGCCTAGCCGTGGCCGCATCAAGCTCAAGTCCAAAGACCCACGCCAGCACCCAAGCATCCTGTTCAACTACATGGCCACCGAGCAGGACTGGCAGGAATTCCGTGACGGTATCCGCCTGACCCGCGAGATCATGGCCCAGCCGGCACTCGACCCGTACCGTGGCCGTGAGATCAGCCCGGGCGCGCACGTGCAGACGGACGAAGAACTGGACAAGTTCATCCGCGAGCACGCCGAAACCGCCTTCCACCCGTCCTGCTCGTGCAAGATGGGCACCGACGACATGGCGGTGGTCGATGGCGAAGGCCGAGTGCATGGCATGCAAGGCCTGCGTGTGGTCGATGCGTCGATCATGCCGATCATCATCACCGGCAACCTCAACGCCACCACGATCATGATCGCCGAGAAGATCTCGGACAAGATCCGTGGCCGCAAGCCACTGCCGCGCAGCACCGCCAAGTACTACGTGGCCAATGGTGCACCGGTGAAGGGCAAGCCGATGCGCGAGGTGAAGCAGGCATGAACCTGCCCCGGCCTCTTCGCGGGTGAACCCGCGAAAGAGCCCACCCCTGCAACACCAGAAAAGGCACCCTGCGCGGTGCCTTTTTTTCATCTGCGGAAACGCTTTACAGCCTGCTAATTCATCAGGTTAGAATCAGTTGGCACGCGACCTGCTAGTTCATTCTCGCAAGTCCCTTCTCTCGCGATGTCCCGGAGTACCTGCCTTTGGATGCAAGCACCATCAACAGCCTGTTCCTGATCGGCGCATTGCTGGTGGGCGCAAGTATTCTGGTCAGCTCGCTATCTTCGCGCCTGGGCATCCCCATCCTGGTCATCATCCTCGCCGTCGGCATGGTCGCGGGCGTGGACGGTGGCGGCATCATCTTCAACAACTACCCGACCGCCTACCTGGTGGGTAACCTGGCATTGGCCGTGATCCTGCTCGATGGCGGCCTGCGTACACGGGTGGCGAGCTTCCGCGTAGCCCTGTGGCCGGCCCTGTCGCTGGCCACCGTCGGCGTGCTGATCACCACCGGCCTGACGGGCATGGTCGCTGCCTGGCTGTTCGACCTGAACCTGATCCAGGGCCTGCTGATCGGCGCCATCGTTGGCTCCACAGACGCCGCGGCGGTGTTCTCGCTGCTGGGCGGCAAGGGCCTGAACGAGCGGGTGACGGCGACGCTGGAGATCGAGTCGGGCAGCAACGACCCCATGGCGGTGTTTCTCACCGTCACCCTGATCGACATGATCGCCAGCGGCCAGACTGGCCTGCACTGGAGCCTGCTGACCCACCTGATCCGCGAGTTCGGTATCGGTGGCCTGCTGGGCCTGGGCGGTGGCTGGCTGATGCTGCAACTGGTCAACCGCATCAACCTGGCCGGTGGCCTGTACCCGATCCTCGTGGTGGCAGGCGGCCTGGTGGTGTTCTCGCTGACCAACGCCCTGCATGGCAGCGGCTTCCTCGCCGTCTACCTGTGCGGCCTGGTGCTGGGCAACAAACCCATTCGCAGCCGCCACGGCATTCTGCACATGCTCGACGGCATGGCCTGGCTGGCGCAGATCGGCATGTTCCTGGTCCTGGGCCTGCTGGTAACCCCTCATGACCTGCTCCCCATCGCCCTGCCTGCACTTGGCCTTGCGCTGTGGATGATCCTGGTGGCCCGCCCGCTGTCGGTAGTGGCCAGCCTGCTGCCATTCAAGGCCTTCCATGGCCGCGAGAAGGCCTTCATCTCGTGGGTCGGCCTGCGCGGCGCGGTACCCATCATCCTGGCGGTGTTTCCGCTCATGGCGGGCTTGCCGGACGCCCAGCTGTTCTTCAACCTGGCCTTCTTCATCGTCCTGGTGTCGCTGCTGGTCCAAGGCACCAGCCTGCCGTGGATGGCCAAGCTGCTCAAGGTCACCGTACCGCCAGACCCTGCGCCGATTTCCCGCTCCGCACTGGAGGTGCACGTCACCAGCGAGTGGGAGTTGTTCGTCTATCGCCTGGGCGCCGAGAAATGGTGCATCGGCGCCGCCCTGCGTGAGCTGAAGATGCCCGAAGGCACGCGCATCGCCGCATTGTTCAGGGGCGAGCAGTTGCTGCACCCCTCCGGGAGCACCGTGCTGGAAGTCGGCGACATGCTCTGCGTGATTGGCCATGAACATAACCTTCCAGCCCTGGGCAAATTGTTCAGCCAGGCGCCGCAGCGCGGCCTCGACCTGCGCTTCTTCGGCGACTTCGTCCTCGAAGGCGATGCCGAACTGGGTGCGGTGGCGGCGCTTTACGGCCTGAAACTCGATGGTCTCGACGCAAAAATGCCACTGGCGCAGTTCATCCGACAGAAGGTCGGAGGCGCTCCAGTAGTAGGCGACCAGGTCGAATGGCATGGCACCATCTGGACCGTCGCGACCATGGACGGGAACAATGTCCAGAAAGTCGGCGTCAGATTCCCCGAAGGAACCCGACCCGGCCCGGGCTTGTTCCTCTAAACTCCGATTCTGCCCGATCCACAATGTAGTCTGCCTATGTCCCTGCGCGCGCACCTTCGCGCAGCCCTGCTCGGGCTGTGCCTGTCCCTCTCGTTCGCGGCCACCGCGGCCGAGGTCCCGACCACCGCCAGCATCCAGAACAGCCTCGACAAGATCGCCGAGCGCAAATTGCCCGAGGCCGAACAGAAGGCCCTGCAGCAGGTTCTCGAACAGACCCTGAGCCTGCTGGCCAGCAAGGAAGACAGCGAGAAGAAGCTCACTGCGCTGAAGCAACAACTGGCCACAGCGCCGAAAGAAACCACCGACAGCCAACGCGAACTGGCCAAGCTCAAGGACAGCAAGCCACTGCCGGTGGCCCAGCGCTATGCCAACTTCACAGTGCCTCAGCTTGAACAACTGCTCAGCGAGCGCAGCACCCAACAAGGCGAGTTGCAAAAGGCCTTGTCCGAAGCCAACAGCCTGATCATCAGTTCGCAGACCCGGCCGGAGCGGGCCCAGGCCGAAATCAGCAACAACCAGACCCGCACCCAGCAGATCAACAGCAGCCTCAAGAACGGCAAGGACAACGGCAAGCCACTCAACGCCGACCAACGCAACCAGCTCAACGCCGAGCTGGCATCGCTCAATGCCCTGACCCTGCTGCGTCGCCAGGAGCTGGCCGGCAACGGCTTGCTGCAAGACCTGGGCAACGCCCGGCACGACCTGTTGATCGAACGCGCAGCGCGCCTTGAGCAGGAAATCCAGGACCTGCAGACGCTGATCAACGACAAGCGCCTGGCCCAGTCCCAGCAGACCGTCACCCAGCAGTCGATCGAGGCGCAGAAGGCTGGCGGCAGCACCTTGTTGGCCAACGAGAGTGCCGCCAACCTCAAGCTCTCCGACTATCTGCTCAAGAGCACCGACCGCCTCAACGAGCTGACCCAGCAGAACCTGCGCACCAAACAGCAACTCGACAGCCTGACCCAGGCCGACCAAGCCCTGGATGAACAGATCAACGTGCTCAAGGGCAGCCTGCTGCTGTCGAAGATCCTCTACAAGCAGAAGCAGGCACTGCCGCACCTGAAGCTCGACCGCGACCTGGCCGACCAGATCGCCGACATTCGCCTGTACCAGTTCGAGATCAACCAGCAACGCGAGCAGATGAGCAGCCCGGTGAGCTATGTCGACAAGCTGCTGGCCAACCAGCCGCCGGACGACGTCACCCCGCAACTGCGCAAGGCCCTGCTGGAAGTGGCGATCACCCGCAGCGACCTGCTCGAACGCTTGAACCGCGAACTGTCGGCGTTGCTCAATGAGTCGATCACCCTGCAACTGAACCAGAAGCAGTTGCTCAGCACCGCACAAGGGCTGCGCACCACCCTCGAAGAGCAGATGTTCTGGATTCCCAGCAACAAGCCGCTGGATTGGGACTGGCTGCGCTACGTACCCGAGCGCTTCACCGCTCAGGTTGCCAGCCTGCCCTGGGGGTCGGGCCTCAAGGAGCTGGCCGACGGCTTGGGCCAGCGACCGCTGTTGTTCCTGCCATTGCTGCTGGTGATTGGCGGGCTGCTGTGGCGACGCAAGTACCTCTACCAGCGCCTGGGCAAGGTGCATCAGGACATCGGCCACTTCCGCCGCGACAGCCAGTGGCACACGCCGCAGGCCATCCTTATCAACATCCTCCTTGCCATGCCAGTCAGCTTGGGCCTGGCCTTGTGCAGCTATGCCTTGCAGATCGATGCACGTGGTCAGAACGCCAACCTCGGCGCGGCGCTGTGGCAGCTGGCACAGGCGTGGCTTGTGTTCTACACCGCCTACCGCATCCTCGCCCCGGGTGGCGTGGCGGAAATTCACTTCCGCTGGTACAAGCCGCAGGTCGAGTTCCTGCGGGGCTGGGTGCGCCGCCTGGGCTCCGTGGTGCTGGCTTTGGTCGGTGTGGTGGCGGTCGCCGAGCACCAGCCCTCGGCACTGGCCGACGATGTGCTAGGCATCGGCGTGGTGCTGGCGTGCTACGCACTGATGGCTTGGTTGCTCAGCCGCCTGCTGCTGAGTAGCCCTGCTCACCGCGACACGTCGCTGTTCCGCAAGGCCGTCGGGGTTGCCTTCACCGCCCTGCCCATCGCCTTGTTCGTGGCGGTGTGCTTCGGCTACTACTACACCGCCCTGAAGCTCACCGATCGCCTGATCTACACCCTGTACCTGCTGCTGTTCTGGCTGGTGATCGAAGCCGCCTTCGTGCGCGGCCTGTCGGTTGCCGCGCGGCGCCTGGCGTACCAGCGTGCCCTGAGCAAACGTGCGGCGGCCAAGGAGGGCCTCGATGGCGAGGTCGTCACCGAAGAGCCGACCCTGGATATCGAACAGGTCAACCAGCAGTCCCTGCGCCTGATCCGACTGGCCTTGCTCGGTGGTTTCATCGCCGGCCTGTACTGGGTTTGGGCAGACCTCATCTCGGTGTTCGCATACCTGAACAACTTCACCTTGTACGAATACACCAGCGGCACCGGCGCCAACGCCAGCATGGTGCCCATCAGCCTGGGCGACCTGCTGGGCGCGCTGGTGATCGTGGGCATTACCTTCGCCCTCGCCCGCAACCTGCCCGGTTTGCTGGAGGTGCTGGTACTGTCACGCCTGAACCTGGCGCAAGGCAGTGCCTATGCCACCACCACGCTGCTGTCGTACACCATTGTCGGCGTCGGTATCGTGACTACGCTGTCGACCCTTGGCGTGAGCTGGGACAAGCTGCAATGGCTGGTGGCGGCGCTGTCGGTTGGCTTGGGCTTCGGCATGCAGGAAATCTTCGCCAACTTCATCTCCGGCATCATGATCCTGTTCGAGCGCCCGGTACGAATCGGCGACACCATCACCATCGGCAATCTGTCCGGCACGGTGAGCAAGATCCGCATCCGCGCCACCACCATCACCGACTTCGACCGCAAGGACATCATCGTCCCCAACAAGACCTTCATCACCGGCCAGCTGATCAACTGGTCGCTGACGGACACGGTCACCCGGGTAACCCTGAAGCTGGGTATCGACTACGGTTCGGACCTGGACCTGGTCCGTGAGATTCTGCTCAAGGGCGCCCATGAGAACCCGCGGGTACTCAAGGACCCTGAGCCGATCGTGTACTTCCTCAACTTCGGCGAAAGCTCGCTCGACCACGAACTGCGCATGCATGTGCGCGACCTGGGCGACCGCAACCCGACCCTGGATGAGATCAACCGCTACATCAACCGTGAGTTCAAGGCACACAACATCAAGATCTCGGTACGCCAGGTCGAGGTGTTCCTGATAGATCCCAAGGGTGGCAAGCAGCAGCTGATTCCGATGGAGCAACCGAAACCGGATGGAGCTCAACCGGCCTGAGTGGGTTCGAATCCTTTATGCTGTGCACAATCCCTGCGAGGGCGATGCCCTCGATCACAGGCGATCCCGCTCCTGCAACTGCCCTGTGGGAGCAGGCTCGCCGGCGATTGGGCCGTGAAGCGGCCCCAGGCACCCCACTCAGGAGCCGCCCGTGAAAACCCTCGACCAACTCAGCTTCGACAACCGCTTCGCCCGCCTGGGCGATGCGTTCTCCACCCAGGTACTGCCCGAGCCCATCGCCGAGCCGCGCCTGGTAGTGGCGAGCGAGTCGGCCATGGCACTGCTCGACCTCGACCCAACAGAGGCCCAATCCCCGCTGTTCGCCGAGCTGTTCAGCGGTCACAAGCTGTGGGAAGAAGCCGACCCGCGAGCGATGGTGTATTCAGGCCACCAGTTCGGCTCCTACAATCCGCGCCTGGGCGATGGCCGCGGCCTGCTGTTGGCCGAGGTACTGAACGATGCCGGCGAGCACTGGGACCTGCACCTCAAGGGTGCCGGCCAGACGCCGTACTCGCGCATGGGCGACGGCCGCGCCGTGTTGCGCTCGTCGATCCGCGAGTTCCTCGCCTCCGAGGCCCTGCACGCCCTCGGCATTCCCAGCAGCCGAGCCTTGTGCGTGGTAGGTTCGAGCACTCCAGTGTGGCGCGAAACCCGCGAAAGCGCCGCCATGCTGATGCGTCTGGCGCCAAGCCACGTTCGCTTTGGTCATTTCGAGTACTTTTACTACACCCGCCAACCCGAGCAGCAGCGCATACTCCTCGACCATGTACTGGAACAGCACTACCCCGAGTGCCGCGAGGCCGAACAGCCTTACCTTGCGATGTTCCGTACCATCGTCGAGCGCAATGCCGAACTGATCGCCCGCTGGCAGGCCTATGGCTTCTGTCACGGGGTGATGAACACCGACAACATGTCGATCCTCGGCATCACCTTCGACTTTGGCCCTTACGCCTTCCTCGACGACTTCGACGCCAACTTCATCTGCAACCACTCCGATGACCGTGGCCGCTACAGCTACAGCAACCAGGTACCTATCGCCCATTGGAACCTCAGCGCGCTGGCCCAGGCCTTGACCACGGTGATCGAGGTGGAACCGCTCAAGCAAGCGCTGGAATTGTTCCTGCCGTTGTACCAGGCACATTACCTGGACCTGATGCGGCGGCGCCTGGGCCTGACCACTGCCGAGGATGACGACCTGGCGCTGGTCGAACGACTGCTGCAGCGTATGCAAAGCGGTGGCGTGGACTACAACCTGTTCTTCCGCAGGCTGGGCGAGCAACCGGTGGCCGATGCCTTGAAGGCGGTGCGCGACGATTTCGTCGACCTGGCCGGCTTCGATGCCTGGGGCGTGGACTACCTGGCGCGCTGCCAACGGGAAGCCGGTAATGCCGACGGACGGCGTGAACGCATGCATGCGGTGAACCCGCTGTATGTGCTGCGTAACTATTTGGCGCAGAAAGCTATCGAAGCGGCCGAGGCGGGGGATTACAGTGAAGTGAGGCGACTGCACCTGGTGCTGAGCCGGCCGTTCGACGAACAACCCGGCATGCAGGCCTATGCCGAACGGCCACCTGAGTGGGGCAAGCACCTGGAAATCAGCTGCTCGTCCTGATTCACACGGCCGGCGACAAGGCCAGAACAAACACCCAAGGAGCCCTCATGTCCGACCCGCTGCTGATCCCCTGCCCCCACTGCAACGGCCTCAACCGCCTGCCCGCCGCCCGCCTGGGCGACGCGCCCAAATGCGGGCGTTGCAAACAGGACGTGCTGCTGAGCAAACCCTTCGCGCTCACCGAAAGCAGCTATGCCAGCCAGATCAAAGGCGACTTGCCACTGCTGCTGGACGTCTGGGCGGACTGGTGCGGCCCCTGCAAATCCTTCGCCCCCACCTTCGAACAGGCCGCTCGCCAGCTTCAGGGCCGCTGCCGCCTGGCCAAGCTCGACAGCGAAGCCAACCGCAACCTGGCAGGCCAGTTGGGCATCCGCTCGATCCCCAGCCTGATCCTGTTCAAGAACGGCCGCGAAGTCGCCCGCCAGGCCGGGGCGTTTCCACTGCAGACACTGCTGGAATGGCTGCGCAGCCAGGGGGTTTAGGGTCGGCTGTGAGATCGAGCGCCGCCCGCGCGGCGCATCGCGAGCAAAGCTCGCCACGTTTGTTTCGGGCCAATGATGCCTGTAACAGTCGCGCGCGGCCGCCTTTTTGATTTGACTCGATACCGCGCCGTACGCCTGTAGGAGCGAGCCTCGCTCGCGATGCGCCGCGCAGGCGGCGCTCGCTCTGGCAGGCGTCGCAGATCACCCATTTTCCTCAAGAAGGTCATGCAACTCGACAAACTGCTGCGTGAGCTTGTGCCGTGGCTCCAAGTGGATCAGCGGCAGGCTGGCATGGTGCGATTCGCGCATCTTCACCGAACTGCCCAGATATACCGGTAGCACCGGAAGACCCTCGGCCAGCAGTTCGTCGAGCATCTGCTGAGGCAGGCTGGCGCGGGACTGGAACTGATTGACCACGATGCCTTCGACCACCAGGTCCTCGTTGTGGTCGTCCTTGAGCTCTTCGATCTCGGCCAGCAGGCCATACAGCGCCTGGCGCGAGAAACTGTCGCAATCGAAGGGAATAAGCACGCGATCAGCGGCAATCAGCGCAGAAACCGCATAAAAATTGAGTGCAGGGGGCGTATCGATGTAGATGCGCTCGTAGTCCTCGTCCAGATCGTCGAGCAACTTACGCAGCTTGTTGATCTTGTGCTTGGCCTCGAGCTTGGGCTGAAGGTCGGCCAGTTCGGCCGTCGCCGTCACCACATGAAGGTTGTCAAACGGCGTTTCGTAGATATCGACCTTGTTCTTCTTGCTGAACGGGCCGCTGGACAGGCTCTGCTTGAAGAAGTCGGCAATGCCCATGGGAATGTCCTCGCCGGTGAGGCCGGTGAGGTACTGAGTCGAATTCGCCTGGGCATCCAGGTCGATCAACAGGGTCCGGTAACCTTCGCTGGCACTGACTGCCGCCAGGTTGCAGGCGATGCTCGACTTGCCCACGCCACCTTTCTGATTGAACACCACGCGCCGCATGAGAGACCTCCGTGTATCAACGAATGCCCGAGTATGTGGCGGCGTCTGCGCAATGACCAGCACCTATTCGCTCAACTTGAGCGAACGGCGACCGACAACCTCTTCATACCGTCCATCGGAAATCACGCAAGCCCGCGGTCGGACTTGACGCAATCGCCTCTGCCCATTGTCTGATGGCAATCAGCTAACCAACATTTGCTACACGCCGCCAGCACCGGGATAATGCGCGCCACTCGGCGATTGCGCCAACCCTGTCAGGTCGTTGTTTCGAGTGATTCCCTCGACAAGGAAGTTCCTCAGGGCGGAAAGTCAACACTATCGTGATCAGCTTCGATATCAGCCAATGGCGCGCCTGGTCCCCAGGGTTGCAGACACCTGCCGACTGGCACGCCTGGGCACACGGCACGCAGCCGTCGCAGAGCGACGGGCCGCCTCCCGATGTTTCGTTTTTGCCGGCCATGCAGCGCCGTCGCCTGAGCCTGCTGGCCCGCATGGCATTTGCCGTCGGCTGGCCGCTGGCCGAGGGCCACGATGCACTGCCGCTGGTGTTCGTCTCGCGCCATGGAGAAACCCCACGGACCTTCGCGATGCTCAGCGAGCTGGCCGAGCAACAGCCGCTGTCGCCCACCCAGTTCAGCCTGTCGGTGCACAATGCGGTGATCGGCCTGTGGTCGATCATGCGCAGTGAAACCAGCGAGATGACCGCGCTGGCAGCCGAGCAGGATGGCTTCGAGCAGGGCGTGATCGAAGCTGCGGCCTTGCTGGCCGAGGGCGCCCCGGCCGTGCTGCTGATCATCACCGAAGAGCGACCACCCGAGGCCTACCGCAACTGGATCGACGACGTACCCTTTTCCTACGCCCTGGGCCTGTTGCTGACATCCGGCCAACAATGGCAGCTCACCCTGGGCCAGACGCCGGCGGGCCAAGGCACCGCATTGCCCCATGCCCTGAGCTGGCTGCGTGCTTCGCTGACCGACCAGAATACCGTCACCCACACCGTGAAGCGTCGTGTATGGACCTGGCAACGACAGCCGTGAACCGCCCCCGCGATGCCTACTACTGGCGCCTGCTGGCCACCGCCTTGAGCTTTGCCGTATTTGGGCTCGGCGGCCTGTGCCTGCGGCTGCTGGTGTTCCCCCTGTTGGCCTGTATGCCGGGCGGTCGCGAACGCCACCGCCAGCGTGCCCGGCAAACCATCGGTTGGCTGTTCTGGCACTTCATTCGCTTCATGAAGGGCGCTGGCGTCTTGACCTACCAGGTCATTGGCGCCGAACGCCTGGGCCGCCCTGGTCAGCTGATCATCGCCAACCACCCGTCGCTGATCGATGTGGTCTTTCTCATCGGCCTGGTGCGCCAGGCCAATTGCGTGGTCAAGCACAGCCTGTTCGACAACCCATTCACCCGTGGCCCGGTCGGCGAGGCCCAGTACATTGGCAACGACGGCAGCATGGACATGCTCGAAGAAGCCGTGGACGTGTTGCGCCAAGGACAGCCGTTGATCATATTCCCGGAAGGTACGCGCACCCCGCCCGGCCAGGTACCGGCCTTTCATCGCGGCGCCGCCGCGATTGCCTTGCGGGGTGCGAATATCATCACGCCGGTGACCATCAAGGTCAGCCCGACCACCCTGACCAAGAACGAACCCTGGTACCGCATCCCCAGCCGTCGCGTGCACTTCACCCTCACGGTCGGCGCCGATATCGACCCTCAGGCCTTCGCCACACAGGGGCCGGCGCCTCAAGCATCACGCAAGCTGAACGACTACCTGCATCAGTACTACCTCAAGGAGCTCGCCACAGATGAGCGATCCACAACACGACCTGCACCGTGACCTCAAGCAACTGATCATCGACGCCCTCGGCCTTGAAGACATCGGCGTGCAGGACATCGACGACCAGCAACCGCTGTTTGGCGAAGGCCTGGGCCTGGACTCGGTGGATGCACTGGAATTGGGCCTGGCACTGCAGAAGCGCTATGGCTTCAAGATCGACGCCGATGCCAAGGACACCCGCAACCATTTCCGTAACGTCGCCACCTTGGCCGCGTTCGTCACTGCCCGTAAGGCTGCCTGAGACTGCACCATGCAAACCCGCGAAGATATCTTCAATACCCTGCGCGACGCCCTGGTCGAGCTGTTCGAGCTCGACCCCGCCAGCATCAACCTCGATGCCAACCTGTACCAGGACCTGGAAATCGACAGCATCGATGCCATCGACCTGCTCGACCACATCAAGCGCCAGACCGGAAAGAAAATCGCCGCCGAAGACTTCAAGGCAGTGCGTACCGTCAATGACGTGGTCGAAGCGGTGTACCGCCTGGTCAACACCGCGGCATGAAGCGACTGATCGGCCTCGGCCTGTTGCTGGCCGGCGTGCTGTATCCCTTCGCGGTGCATTTCGGCATGGCCCGTTTCGCCCCCTGGCAGTTCGGCGTGCTGCTTGGCGCCCTGTGGCTGGCCCGTGCGCTGAGTACGCCACGTCGCCCGGGCGCTGTGTGGATGGCCGTGGCGGCGCTGGCGTTCTGCGCCGCCCTGGGTCTGTCCGACAGCCAGCAGCTGCTGCGCTGGTACCCAGTGCTGGTCAATGCCTTCATGCTCGTCCTGTTCGGCACCAGCCTGGTGCACGGCATGCCGCTGGTCGAGCGCCTGGCCCGTCTGCAGGAGCCGCAACTTCCCCCGGCAGCGGTGCACTACACCCGCCAGGTAACGCAGGTATGGTGCCTGTTTTTCGTGATCAACGGCCTGATCGCCGCGAGCCTGACCCTGTGGGCGCCACTGCGCTGGTGGACGCTGTACAACGGCGTGATCGCCTATGCCGCAATGGGGCTGCTGTTCGCGGTCGAATGGTGGGTAAGACAACGTGTGCGAGGACGCTCATGAACTGGATCAACCTCGAACACCTGCTGCGCCCGCTGGATGCGCCGCGCCAGGTGAGCCAGTGCCCGAGCCTGGATCATGCCCAGTTGAGCCAACAGGCACTGCGCCTGGCCGGCGGCCTGCGCCAGCGTGGCGTGAAACAGCTGGCTGTGCACCTGGAAGATGCTGCCGAACTCGCCGCCGCCTTGCTGGGTGCCTGGCGCGCCGATGTCGAGGTGTTGCTGCCTTCGGACCTGCAACCGGCGACCCGCGAGCGCTGGCACAGTCAGGTAGACCTGTGGCTCAGCGACCAGCCCGGTGACCTGGACTTCGCCTCCTTGCTCGGCGAGCCGCTAACGCCTGCCGACCTCGACCTGGACCGATGCCGCATCAGCCTGTGCACTTCTGGCTCCAGCGGCGAACCCAAGCGCATCGACAAGTGCCTTCGTCAGCTGGCCAATGAAGTCCAGGCCCTGGAGCGACTGTGGGGCCACACCCTGGGCGATGCATGGATCGTCGGCAGTGTCGCCACCCAGCACATCTACGGGCTGTTGTTCCGCGTGCTCTGGCCGCTGTGTGCCGGGCGCGGCTTCGAACGGCGCCAATTGCCCTTCCCTGAAGACTTGCAGCGCGCCAGCCTGGCCCATCCTGCCTTCGCCTGGGTGGCCAGCCCGGCCCTGCTCAAGCGCATGGGCGACAATCTCGACTGGGCAGCCCTGGGCCAGGTCCGCCAGGTGTTTTCCTCCGGCGGTGAATTGCCGGCCGACGCCGCCCATCGCCTGCAGCAGCGTCTGGGCCAATGGCCGACGGAAATCCTCGGCAGCTCGGAGACAGGTGGTATTGCCTGGCGTCAGGGTGAAGCATTGTGGCAGCCATTTGCCGATGTACGCCTGAGCCAGGACGCACGAGGCGCCTTGTGCATCGCTTCGCCATACTTGCCCGCAGGCCATGTCGAGCAGAGTGCCGACGCCGTCGCGTTCGCCGATGACGGGCGCTTCCATCTGCTCGGCCGTCTCGACCGCATCGTCAAGCTGGAAGAGAAACGCATTTCCCTGCCCATGCTCGAACAGGCGCTATGCGCCCACGCCTGGGTCGGTGAAGCCCGGCTGGGCATGGTCGAACACGGCCGCGCCTACCTCGCCGCGCTGGTAGTGCTGACCCCCTCTGGCCTGCACGCGCTGCGCAGCAAGGGCCGCAAGGCGTTGGTCGAGCGCCTGCGGGCGCACCTGGCGGGGCATTGCGAGCCCTTGGCCCTGCCACGACGCTGGCGGTTGCTGCGGCAACTGCCGCTCAATGCGCAGGGCAAACTGCCACGGGCCGACGTCCAGGCCTTGTTGCTGGCGCCGCGCAACATGACGCCTGAGGTGTTGGAGCAGCGCCATGAAGGCGATGAACTGCACCTGACCCTGGTCGTCCCCGTGGACCTGGCATGCTTTGCCGGTCACTTCCCAGAAGCCCCGGTGCTGCCCGGCGTGGTGCAGATCGACTGGGCCATCGCCCTGGCCAGCGAACACCTGCTGCCGGGCTACCGCTTCGCCGGCATGGAAGTGCTCAAGTTCCAGCATGTGGTGCGCCCTGGCGATGAACTGGTGCTGAACCTGCGCTGGGATGGTGAGCGCGGCAAACTGTATTTCGCCTACAGCTGCGCCGGGCAGGCCTGCTCCAGTGGCCGCATCCTGATGGAGACTGCCTGTGCATAAGCCTTGCGCGGTGATCCCGGTGTACAACCACGAACTGGCCGTTCCAGCAGTGGTGGCCGACTTGCTTGACGCGGGCCTGCCCTGCGTGTTGGTCGACGACGCCAGTCATGCGCCTTGCGCCCAGGTGCTGCGCCAACTGGCCCTGCATCCTGACGTGCACCTGGTCACGCTCGCGACCAACCAGGGCAAAGGTGGCGCGGTCATGGCCGGGCTGCGTGAAGCTTCACGGCTGGGGTTCAGCCATGCCTTGCAAGTGGACGCCGACGGCCAGCATGACCTGACCGATGTTCGCCGCTTCCTCGAACAGTCGCAGGCTTATCCACAGGCGCTGGTATGCGGTTATCCACAGTACGACGCCAGCGTGCCCAAGGGCCGTCTGTATGCCCGTTACCTCACCCACGTGTGGGTATGGATCAACAGCCTGTCGCTGCAGATACCGGACTCGATGTGCGGCTTTCGCGTGTACCCGCTGCCGCCAACCCTGGCGATGATCGATAGCGTCAAACTCGGCCGGCGCATGGACTTCGACCCCGAGATTCTCGTACGCCTGTCGTGGCGCGACCAGCCGATGCGCTGGCTGCCGACCAGGGTCCATTACCCGCAGGACGGCCTGTCGCACTTTCGCCTGTTCCATGACAATGCGCTGATCTCGAAAATGCACGCCAAGCTGTTCTTCGGCATGCTGCTGCGCGCACCGCTGATTCTCTGGCGCAGGTGGCGTGGATGAGCAGCAATCCTTCGCAACACTGGGCCGATCAGCAGGAGCGTGGCAGTTTCTGGCTGATGAAACTGACCGCCGCCCTGGTGCGGCTGTGTGGCCGGCGTGTGCTCGGCCCCCTGATACGCATCATCGTCGCCTACTTCTTCGTGTTCGGCCGCCGCGCCCGGCGCAGTGCCTGGCAGTACCAGCAGCGACTGCATCGCTGGAATGGCGGGCAAACCCCAGCGCCCAGCCAACGCCAGGTATTTCGCCAGTTCATGGCCTTCGCCGACGCCCTGCTGGACAAGCTCGACGTATGGAATGGCCGGCTGCGGCTGGAAGACATCGACATCGTCGACCCCGCTCATCTGCGTCAGCAACTGCGCGGCGAGCGCGGTCAGATGCTGGTGGGTGCGCACCTGGGTAATCTTGAAGTGTGCCGCGCCTTGGCTGAAATCGGCGAGCAGGTGACCATGAACGTGCTGGTCCACACCCGCCATGCCGAGCGCTTCAACCGCCTGCTGGGCGAGGCCGGCGCGACCAACCTGCGACTGATCCAGGTCAGCGAACTGGACCCGGCAGTGATGCTGCAACTCTCCGAGCGCCTGGAGCGCGGCGAGTGGCTGGCCATTGCCGGCGACCGCGTGCCACTGCACGGCACACGTACGGTCGAGGTGGACTTCCTCGGCCAGCCCGCGCCATTCCCGCAAGGCCCCTGGCTGCTGGCCGGCCTGCTCGATTGCCCGGTCAACCTACTGTTCTGCCTGAAGCGCCAAGGCCGCTACCGCATCACCCTGGAGCCCTTCGCCGAGCGTCTGCAGTGGTGCCGCGGCCAGCGTGACCAGGTGATTGCCCAGTGGGCCTCACGCTATGCCGAACGCCTGGGCCAATACTGCAGCCAGGCGCCATTGCAGTGGTTCAACTTCTACCCCTTCTGGAAGACCGATGACGATGCATCCGCATGAACCTGTCACGTTCGGCGAGTCGCCGCTGGCGATCGAAGACATCCTGGCCCTGGCCGAGTGCCGCGCCTCGGCGCGGCTGCAGGACGATGCCCGGTACCGCGAGCGTATCGCGCGTGGTGCGCGGTTCCTGGACACCTTGCTGGACAAGGAAGGCGTAATCTACGGCGTAACCACCGGCTACGGCGACTCCTGCGTGGTCGCCGTGCCGCTTGAGCATGTGGAGGCCCTGCCACAACACCTTTACACCTTCCATGGGTGTGGCCTGGGCCGCCTGCTGGACGCCCCCGCAACCCGCGCCGTGCTGGCTGCCCGCCTGCGATCGCTGAGCCACGGCGTATCGGGGGTGCGCCTGGAGTTGCTCGAACGTCTGCGTGATTTCCTCGCTCACGACATCCTCCCACTGATTCCCGAAGAAGGCTCGGTGGGCGCCAGCGGAGACTTGACGCCACTGTCCTACGTCGCGGCCACGTTGGCCGGCGAGCGCGAGGTGATGTACCAAGGTCAACGCCGTGGCAGCGCTGACGTGCACCGCGAACTGGGCTGGCAGCCACTGGTGCTGCGGCCCAAGGAAGCCCTGGCGCTGATGAACGGCACCGCGGTGATGACCGGCCTGGCCTGCCTGGCGTTTGCCCGCGCCGACTACCTGCTGAAACTGGCTACGCGCATCACCGCCCTCAACGTCATTGGCCTGCAAGGCAACCCCGAGCATTTCGACGAGCGCCTGTTCGCCGCCAAGCCGCACCCTGGACAGATGCAGGTTGCCGCCTGGCTCCGCCAGGACCTCGCCATCGACGCGCCGTTACCGTCCCTGCATCGTCTGCAGGACCGCTATTCGCTGCGCTGCGCACCCCATGTGCTGGGCGTGCTGGCCGACAGCCTGGGCTGGCTGCGCGGCTTCATCGAGACGGAGCTCAACAGCGCCAACGACAACCCGATCATCGACGGCGACGCCGAGCGGGTGCTGCATGGTGGGCACTTCTATGGCGGTCATATCGCCTTCGCCATGGACAGCCTCAAGACCCTGGTCGCCAACGTCGCCGACCTGCTCGACCGCCAGCTCGCATTGTTGGTGGACGTACGTTACAACCATGGCCTGCCCAGCAACCTGTCCGGCGCCGAAGCCGACCGAGCCATGCTCAACCACGGTTTCAAGGCCGTGCAGATCGGTGCCAGCGCCTGGACTGCCGAAGCACTCAAGCAGACCATGCCAGCCAGCGTGTTCTCGCGCTCCACCGAATGCCACAACCAGGACAAGGTGAGCATGGGCACCATCGCCGCCCGTGACGCCTTGCGGGTGCTGGAGCTGACCGAACAGGTCGCCGCCGCAGCCTTGCTGGCAGCCAACCAGGGCGTGTGGCTGCGTGGCCGCCAGGACAACGCACGGCCGTTGCCGCCAGCCTTGGCTCAGATGCATCAAGCGCTGGTGGCGGAGTTCGCTCCGGTCGTCGAAGACCGTGCCCTGGAAAGCGACTTGCGCCTGTGCCTGCAACGCATCGCCCAGCGCCACTGGAGGTTGCATGCGTAACCCCGGCGTCTTCCATGTCGACAGCGAAATCGTCGTACCCTTCTTCGACGTCGACAGCATGCACATCGTCTGGCACGGTCACTACGTCAAATACCTCGAAGTGGCCCGCTGCGCGCTGCTCGACCGACTCGAGCACAATTACCTGCAAATGCACGCCAGCGGCTACATCTGGCCGGTGATCGACCTGCAGCTGCGCTACATCCGCGGCGCCACCTTCGGCCAGCGCCTGAAGGTGCGTGCCAGCTTGGTGGAATGGGAAAACCGCCTGAAGATCCATTACCTGATCAGCGATGCCGAGACGGGCGAGCGCATGACCCGCGCCAGCACCGTGCAGGTCGCCGTACATGTGGAAAGCGGCGAGATGCAACTGGCCTCGCCGCAGGTGATGCTCGACGCGGTAGCCAAGGTACTCTCATGAATCGACTCGTCACGACACGCCTGAAGCCACTGCGCGGATTCCGTGGGAGTGGCCTTGCGTCGCGACAGAGGCGCGACGCGGCGCCACCTGCTCACGCCACCCCTGTCCACCCGCTGTTGTGCACGCTCACCGTCCTCATCCTGCTGTTCATCAGCCCGCTGACCCTGGCATTCAGCCTGGACGATCTGCAAAAACAGCTCAGCACGCCCGCAGTCGTCAAAGGCCCGTTCATCCAGGAAAAGCACCTGCGCGCCCTGCCCCAGCCACTGCTGAGCAAGGGCCACTTCATCCTGGCCCGCGACCACGGCCTGCTATGGCTGCTGCAAACCCCGCTGCGCCAGGATTACCGCATTCGCGCCGACGGCATCGCCCGCCGCGATCCGAGCGGCTGGCAAACATTGCCCAGCCGCAGCGCTGGAGCCGAACAAAACCGCCTGTTCTTTGCCGTACTGCAGGGCGACAGCAGTGGCCTGCAACGCGACTTCGACCTGAGCCTGTCGGGCGATGCCGCGCACTGGACATTGCACCTGACGCCTCGCTCGCTGCTGCTCAAGCAGGTATTCAGCGCCATCGAAATCAGCGGTGGCTCGTTCGTCGAGCGCATCGAGCTCAGCGAAACCCAAGGCGACAGCACCGTCCTGCGCATGCCTGAAAGCAGCGCCGAGACTGCCCTGAGCGACAGGGAGCGCCGCGATTTTGCCGATTGAACGCCTGCTCCCACGCGCCTTCCTGGGGTTGTTGCTCATTGTGCTCGCGGTCGCTGGCTGGCAGTGGCACCGTGGGGCGCCGATGTCGGCCGACCTGATGACACTGGTGCCCGGCGCCACCCAAGACCCGCTGGTCAAACGCGCCGAACTGCGCATACAAGAGCCGCTCAACCGCGAAATACTGGTGCTGGTTGGCCACACCGAACGCCAGCAGGCACTCGCCCTCGCCGAACATCTGGCCGCGCAGTGGCAAGCCAGCGGTTTATTCAGCAGGGTGCAGTGGAACCTGCAAACCGACCTCGCCGCCGTGCGCGAACAGCTGCTGCAAGGGCGGCTGGCCATGCTTGCGCCCCAGGACCGCCAGCAACTGCGCCTCCAGCCAGACGTTTTCATCGAGCAGCGCGTGCAAAGCCTGTTCGACCCCTTCACCGGTTTCAGCCTGGTACCCAGCCAGGACGACTGGCTAGGCCTGACCGGGCGCATCCAGGCCAGCCAACCGAAACCGCCGAACGTAGAATTGGATACCGCCAGCGGCGCGCTGGTGGCCAGCGCCGAGGGCCTGCACTGGGTGCTGCTGCGCGCACGCACCGAGGGCAATGCGTTCGACTTGAACCTGCCGCTGCAAGTGGCCGACCTGGTGGACAAGAGTCGCCAACAAGCGGAGCAATCCGGCGCCCAACTGGTCGCCGCCAGTGGCTTGCTGTATGCCGCCGCCGGGCAACAGCAAGCCAGCCGCGAAATCACCTGGGTCGGTGGCGGCGCAACCCTTGCCATTCTGCTGTTGCTGCTGCTGGCGTTTCGCCGCTGGCGCGGGCTGTTGGCCTTCGTTCCCGTGCTGGTGGGAGTGCTCTTCGGGACGGTGGTGTGCGTAGCGCTGTTCGACCAGATCCATGTCATGACGCTGGTCCTGGGCTCGAGCCTGATTGGTGTAGCCGTGGACTACCCTTTGCACTATCTGTCCAAGAGCTGGAGCCTCAAGCCCTGGCGTAGCTGGCCCGCCTTGCGCCTGACACTTCCAGGCCTGAGCCTGAGCCTGGCGACCAGTTGCATCGGCTACCTTGCCCTGGCGTTCACGCCCTTCCCGGCGCTGACCCAGATTGCCGCGTTTTCCGCCGCGGGCCTGCTCGGAGCCTACCTCTGCGCGGTATGCCTGCTGCCGGCCCTGCTGAACGGTGTGGCACTACGCCCGGCGCACTGGCCGCTACAGGTCGCCGAAACGCTCATGCGCTGGCGTGAACGCCTGCTGCGCAAAATGCCCAGTGCCGTGCTGCTGGTCCTGGTGATGCTGTTCTGCGCTGCCGGCCTGTGGCGCCTCGACAGCCGCAATGACATCCGCCAGTGGGTCAGCAGCCCACCCCAGTTGCTGGCGCAAGCCCAGGCAGTGGCGCGGATCACCGGCTACCAACCCACCAGCCAGTTCTACCTGGTACGTGGCCACGACCCGCAGCAGTTGCTCGACCGCCTGGGGACGCTGTCCGCCAAGCTCGACGAGCTGGTCGAACTGGGTAAGCTCAAGGGCTACATGAGCCTGGACCAGATCGTCGCAAGCCCGGCAGAACAACAGCAGACCCGACAGGCACTGGCCGTCCTGCGCGAGCATTGGCAACCGCTGCAGGCGCTAGGTGTGCCGCAGGCGGCGCTGGAGAACGAGCTGAACCACCTGCTGCAACTACCCACACTGACCGTCGAACAGGTACTGGCGGGACCGCTGGGTGAAGCCTGGCGGCCATTGTGGCTGGGGCGGACCGACTCGGGGGTGGCCGCCATCGTCAGCTTGCAGGGCCTGAACGATACTGCGCTGCTGCGTGTGCAGACCGACGATCTGGAGGGGGTGCAACTGGTGGACCGTCTCGGCGAACTGAACCAGCTATTCGCCGCCACCCAGCTCAGCGCCGCCGAGCTCAAGCTGTTGTCGTGCGTGCTGATCCTGCTGTTGCTGGTGCTGCCATTCGGCCTGCGGGGTGCCCTGCGCATCGTCGCCCTGCCGTTGCTGGCAGCCCTGTGCAGCCTGGCCTGCCTGGGCTGGCTGGGACAACCGCTGACCTTGTTCAGCCTGTTCGGCCTGTTGCTGGTCACCGCCATCAGCGTCGATTACGCGATCCTCATGCACGAGCAGATCGGCGGGGCCGCTGTGAGTCTGCTGGGCACGCTGCTGGCCGCACTCACCACCTGGCTGTCGTTCGGTCTGCTGGCGCTTTCCAGCACACCGGCGGTGAGCAATTTCGGCCTGGCGGTAAGCCTGGGCCTGGTGTTCAGTTTCATACTGGCCCCATGGGCCAAACCCCTGGAGCACGCATGAAACAGCTGCTGCTGATTGCCTTTTGTGCGCTGCTGGGCGCTTGCAGCGCACGCCCACCATTGCCGGCACACCTGCCTACGCTCGACCTGCCGCAGCAGTTGCACGTCCGGCGCGAACAGGCCGGGCAGCAACAAGACTGGCTACTGGTGATTCAACGTGAAGACGGCCACCTGCGCTGGTCGCTGCTCGACCTGCTCGGCATTCCCCAGGCCCGTCAGTTGCTCGAAGGCCAGCGCTGGCAGGCGGATGGCCTTTTACCGCCCAATCCAGCGGCGCGCGAGCTGTTCGCCGCCGTGCTGTTCGCCCTGACTCCGGGCGAGCAATTGCAGGCGCTCTACCCCGGCGCTCGCCAACAGCGCGGGCAACGCTGGCTGGAAGACCGCTGGCACATCGCTTATCGAGACGCCGATGGATTCGACTTGAACCTCGGTGAGGGCCTGCGTTATGTAATTGCCCCTTTGCCCAGCGAGAACCTGCCATGACTGCCTACCTCAACGCCCTGGGCGTGGTCTGCGCGCTGGGCCACGGCCAGGCCGAAGTCGCCGCCCGCCTGTTCGCAGGCGACTGCTCGGGCGTGCAGCCCGAGGACGGCTGGATACCCGACCGCCGACCTCCCGTCGGTGCCGTGCCCGGCCAACTGCCCGTACTGCCCTTGCCGGACCAGCACAGCCGCAACAATCAACTGCTGTACAGCGCCGCCCTGCAGATCGAGCCTGCCATCCGCCAGGCCATCGCACGCCATGGTGCACACCGGGTGGCGGTCATACTGGGCACCAGCACCTCGGGGATCGCCGAAGCCACCGAAGGCATTGCCCATTACCTTCGGCAACAGCACTTTCCGGACGACTACCGCTACGCCCAGCAGGCCCTGAGTGCACCGGCCAACTTCCTGGCGGACTGGTTGCAACTGAGCGGCCCGGCCTACGTGATCTCCACCGCTTGCACCTCCAGCGGCCGCGCCCTGGCAAGCGCTCACCGACTGCTGCGACAGGGTATCTGCGATGCGGTGCTGTGCGGCGGTGTCGACAGCCTGTGCGGTCTTACTCTCAATGGCTTCAGCGCGCTGGAAGCGATCAGCGAGCAGCGCTGCAACCCGTTCTCGATCAACCGCAACGGCATCAATATCGGTGAGGCCGCTGCGCTGTTCCTGATGACCCGTGAAGTCAACAACGAAGGCCCCTCCATCGCCTTGCTCGGGGCCGGCGCCAGTTCCGACGCTCACCACATATCAGCGCCAGACCCGACTGGCGCCGGCGCCTTGCAGTGCATGGCCAAAGCCTTGGACAATGCAGGCCTGGCCCCAACGCAGATCGACTACCTCAACCTGCATGGCACCGCCACGGTGCATAATGACGCCATGGAAAGCCTGGCCGTCAGCGCACTGTTCGGCGCCGACCTGCCGTGTTCGTCGAGCAAGCCCATGACCGGTCACACCCTGGGTGCTGCTGGCGCGCTCGAAGCCGCGTTCTGCTGGCTGACGCTGAGCGAGCACAACCCTGAGGGGCTGCTGCCGCCCCACGTGTGGGATGGCCAGCGCGACCCTGAACTGGCAGCGCTGAACCTCGTCGACGGCCAACAACGGCTGCCAGCGCAGCACCCACGCCGGTTGATGAGCAATTCGTTCGCCTTCGGCGGCAACAATGTCAGTCTGATTCTCGGAGACACCGCATGATCCCCTGGCCACTGGCCGAGCTGTTGCCACACGCTGGCGACATGATTCTGATCGACCAGGTCGACAGCTGCGACGACGAGCAGATTCATGCTCGCGCCACCGTGCGCCACGGCGGCCTGTTCAATCGCGCCGACGGCAGCCTGCCGGCATGGTTCGGGATCGAACTGATGGCCCAGACAGTGGCCGCCTTCGCCGGTTGCCGGGCGCGTCGACAAGGCCAACCGGTGGAGTTGGGTTTCCTGCTCGGCACCCGCAAGTACAGCTGCGATGTAGAACACTTCCCGGCGGGCACCGAACTGCACCTTCACGCCCTGCGTTCACTGGAAGATGACAGCGGCATGGGTGTGTTCGAGTGCCACCTGCGTGGCCCCGGCATCCATGCCACCGCGCGCCTGAATGTCTATCGCCCGCCGCAAACCGCCCATTATCTGGCCGAGGCAGACCCAGAGGAGTCCCCCCATGACTGATACCATCCTGGTCACAGGCTCCAGCCGCGGCATCGGCCGAGCCATCGCCCTGCGCCTGGCCCGTGCAGGCTTCGACCTGGTGCTGCATTGCCGCAGTGGCCGTGCCGAAGCCGACGCGGTTGCCGCCGAGGTCCGGGCTCTGGGCCAGCAGGCACGGGTGCTGCAATTCGACGTGGCTGACCGCACAGCGTGCAAGACCATCCTGGAAGAGGATGTCGAAACCCACGGTGCCTACTATGGCGTGGTGTGCAACGCAGGGCTGACCCGCGACGGCGCGTTCCCGGCACTGACCGACGAGGATTGGGACCAGGTCATGCGCACCAATCTGGACGGCTTCTACAACGTCTTGCATCCCCTGACGATGCCCATGATCCGCCGCCGCGCGCCGGGCCGCATCGTCTGCATCACCTCGGTGTCGGGGTTGATCGGCAACCGTGGCCAGGTCAACTACAGTGCCTCCAAAGCCGGCCTGATCGGCGCCGCCAAGGCGCTGGCCATCGAGCTGGGCAAACGACGCATCACTGTCAACTGCGTGGCCCCTGGCCTGATCGACACAGCCATGCTCGACGAGCATGTGCCCGTGGACGAGTTGCTCAAGATGATCCCGGCCGGGCGCATGGGCACGGCCGAAGAAGTTGCCGGGGCGGTGAACTTCCTGATGTCGCCTGAAGCCGCGTACATCACCCGCCAGGTCCTGGCGGTCAATGGAGGGTTGTGCTGATGCGCCGTGTCGTGGTCACCGGCATGGCCGGCATCACCTCCTTGGGCAATGACTGGGCCACCATCGCCGGGCATTTCGCCAGCCAGCGCAGCGGGATCCGCCGCATGGACGAGTGGGACCGTTATGCAGAGCTCAATACCCGCCTGGCCGGCCCGGTCGATGACTTCAAGGTCCCCAGCCACTGGACCCGCAAGCAGCTGCGCAGCATGGGCCGTGTCTCGCGCCTGGCGGTCGCTGGCGCCGAGCGCGCCCTGGCCGACGCCGGGCTGCTCGACGACCCGAGCATCCGCGATGGACGCATGGGGGTAGCCTGCGGCTCATCCACCGGCAGCACCGACGAGATCAAGACCTTCGGCAACATGCTGATGAACGCAGTGGCCGACGGCCTGAACGCCAACTCCTACGTGCGCATGATGCCCCACACCACTGCCGCCAATATCAGCATCTTCTTCGGCCTCACCGGACGCCTGATCCCCACTTCCAGCGCCTGCACCAGCGGCAGCCAGGGCATCGGCTACGCCTACGAGGCGATCAAGTACGGTCGTCTGCCGATGATGCTCGCCGGGGGTGCCGAGGAGCTGTGCCCCACCGAAGCCATGGTGTTCGATGCGCTGTACGCCACCAGCCTCAAGAACGATACGCCGCACCTGACCCCAAGGCCCTACGACCTCGACCGCGACGGCCTGGTGATTGGCGAAGGCGCAGGGATGCTGGTGCTCGAAGAGCTGGAGCACGCCTTGGCGCGGGGGGCGAAGATCTATGCCGAGGTGGTGGGCTTTGGCAGCAATGCCGATGGCCAGCACATCACCCGACCGGAGCAGGCCACCATGCGCCGAGCCATGGAACTGGCGCTGGAAGACGCAGCCCTGGCACCCGACGCCATCGGCTACGTCAACGGCCACGGCACCGCCACCGAACAGGGTGACATCGCCGAAACCCTGGCCACCAGCAGCCTGTTCGGCCCACGCATGCCCATCAGCTCGCAGAAGAGTTTCCTAGGCCACACCTTGGGCGCCTGCGGTGCACTGGAGTCGTGGTTCAGCATCGAGATGATGAACAGCGACCGCTACGTGCATACCCTCAACCTCGATCGCATCGACCCGCGCTGTGGCGAGCTGGACTACCTGACCGGCGGTTTTCGCACCATGAGCCACGAGTACGTGATGAACAACAACTTTGCCTTTGGTGGGGTCAACACTTCGCTGATCTTCCGTCGCTGGGGCTGACCAAGCGCCGGCGATCCGGCCCCTGCAGTGGGCGCCGGGTTGCCGGGGCTGCGCCCTTACCCAGCCCTTCATCCCATCAACAACCCCGTCAGCAGCTCGGCAAATGCCTTGGCCATGACCGATCCACCACCCTCACGCTGCACCAGCCACACCGCGCTCGTCGCCCCCTCGTCCAGCAAGGTGCGATACACAACGCCCTCGATCTGCATGCGCTGGAACGAAGCAGGCAACACCGACACCCCCAGGCCCGCTGAAACCAGCCCAATGATGGTCATCGCTTCACCTGCCTCCTGGGCGAAGTGCGGACTGAACCCGGCATCGCGCGCCAGGTTCAGCAGTTGCGCATACAGGCCACTGCCATAGCTACGCGGGAAGAACACGAACGGTTCATGGGCCAGCGCCGCGATGTGCACTCCCCGCTCGGTGCCAACGGCCAAGGGGTGCGATGCGTTGATCACCGCCACCAGCGGCTCTCGAAACAGCTCGGTGGCTACCAGCCCGTCCGGTAAGGGCATCGGACGCATCAGGCCGACCTCGATCGACTCATCGAACACCCCTTCGGCAACATCGCGGCTGCTCATTTCCTTCAGGTTCAGATGCACCGCGGGAAAGCGCTGGCGAAACGCATGGATGGCCTTGGGGATCTTCGACGTGAACGGTGCCGACGAGGTGAAGCCGATCTTCATTTCACCCAGCTCACCCAACTGAGCCCGACGCGCCACATCGGCCGCCTTCTCGACCTGGGCCAGCACTTGACGCGCTTCCTCGAGAAACAGGCGTCCTGCTTCGCTCAGTTCGACGCGGCGGTTGGTGCGCTCGAACAGACGCGCCCCCAACTCGAGTTCCAATGCCTGGATCTGCTGGCTCAGAGGGGGCTGAGAGATTCCCAGTTGTTGAGCGGCACGGCCAAAGTGCAGTTCTTCGGCCACGGCAATGAAGTACCGCAGATGGCGCAGTTCCATGAAGGGCTCCAATCAAGTCGCAGAACATCTCAAATAGGTCGAACAATATATTGGATGTAATCATTAGCGAGCTATATGCTTTTTTCATCGCGCTTGAGGTACCTGTCCGTGAAAACAGCTGTAGCTTCCCAGCCTACCGAACCTGACCCGACGACCTTCAACGACACCTGGATCGAAAAAGGCACCCCCGCCTTCATGAAGACCGTGCTGGCCCTGTTCAGCGGTGGCTTCGCCACCTTCGCCCTGTTGTACTGCGTGCAGCCAATGATGCCGCTGCTCTCCAAGGAGTTTGCCATCAACGCCGCGCAGAGCAGCCTGGTGTTGTCGGTTTCGACTGCCATGCTGGCCTTCGGACTGTTGATCACCGGGCCGATTTCCGATCGCATCGGGCGCAAGCCGGTGATGGTGTTCGCGCTGCTGTGCGCGGCACTGTCGACCTTGGCCAGCGCAGTCATGCCGACCTGGGAAGGGGTACTGGCAACCCGTGCACTGGTCGGTCTGTCGCTGAGCGGCCTGGCAGCGGTGGCAATGACTTACTTGAGCGAAGAGATCCATCCCCAGCACATCGGCCTGGCCATGGGCCTGTACATCGGCGGCAATGCCATTGGCGGCATGAGTGGGCGGCTGATCACCGGCGTCCTGATCGACTTCGTCAGCTGGCACACGGCGATGCTGACCATTGGCGGCCTGGCCCTGGTGGCAGCGGTGGTGTTCTGGAAAGTGCTGCCCGAATCGCGCAACTTCCGCCCGCAGGCCATGAACCCGCGCAACCTGCTGGATGGCTTCGTCATGCACTTCAAAGACGCAGGCCTGCCCTGGCTGTTTCTCGAAGCCTTCCTGCTGATGGGCGCTTTCGTCACCCTGTTCAACTACATTGGCTACCGCCTGCTGGCCGAGCCCTACCACATGAACCAGGCGCTGGTCGGCCTGCTGTCGGTGGTGTACCTGTCGGGTATCTACAGTTCCGCGCAGGTAGGCGCGCTGGCCGACAAGCTGGGCCGGCGCAAGGTGTTCTGGGCCAGTATCCTGGTGATGGCCAGCGGTTTGTTGATGACCTTGTTCAGCCCGTTGGCGATGGTCATCCTCGGCATGCTGGTGTTCACGTTCGGCTTCTTCGGTGCGCACTCGGTGGCCAGCAGCTGGATCGGCCGTCGGGCACTGAAGGCGAAAGGGCAGGCATCATCGCTGTACCTGTTCTGCTATTACGCGGGGTCGAGCGTGGCCGGGACGGCAGGTGGTGTGTTCTGGCACCATGCGGGCTGGTACGGAATCGGGCTGTTCATCGGCAGCCTCTTGGCGGTGGCACTCCTGGTGGCGCTGCACCTGAGCACATTGCCGACCAAGACAGCGTGAAGCCAGGGCCGGGCAACGGCCCCAGCAGGCACCGAGTCAGTTGATGATCTCGACGATGTCCACGTCCACCTCACGGCTCATCAGGTGCTTTTCCACTTCGCCGGTCAGTTTTACCTTGGTCTTCTCGTTGAACGGCGTTGCTGGCAGGTCCTCATCGTCGATTTCAACGGTGATGGTGCCGGTGTTGTCCTTGAATTCGTACTTGTCGTCGTTGTTGATCTTCTTGGTCACGAACCCTTGCAGTACGACCGGGGTGTCGTCTGCGGCTTCGTTGGCCGCTGCCACGGTGATCACGGGTTGGGCACCGGGGCCGGTGTAGCCTGCAGCCAGGGCAGCGGTGCTGAACACAGGCACAAGCAGGAAGGCCAGGTAACGGAATTTCATAGGGTAAGTCCTTGTTTGGGTTTCGATGGCCTCAGAGTAGCGAGCACTGCTGAAGCGAAACTTAATCGCTCGGCGGTGGGCTCACTCGGCCCAGTTGCCAACGTCGGCGTTTTCCCCTTCCCCACCCGCTTCACCGTCGGCGCCCCAGGAGAACAGGTCATAGTCCAGGTTCGAGCGCGTGCCCGGAATTTCGTACTGGTAGGCAGAGCCCCAGGGGTCGGCTGGCAATGACGCCAAATAGCCTTGGGCATCCCAGAATCTTGGCAGGGGTGGCCGGGTAGGCAATTTGACCAGCGCCTCAAGCCCCTGCGCCGTGGTGGGATAGGTGCCATTGTCCAGTCGATACACCTCCAGCGCCGAGGCGATCGACTTCAGGTCTTCCCGCACCGTGAACACACTCGGCTGAGCGGGGAGAACCAGGAGGCTGAGCATCACCAGCACTCCCAGCATGCCAAGCGTCGCCATCACCATCATGATTTCGACCAGCGTCAAACCTCGCCGGAGCGGACGAGTAAAACGTATGAGCATGTAAACAAACCTGTTGATGGAGTTTGGGGAGGACCATTAGGCAGCGAACACGCCCCTCCCCACCGACATCGCAAGATGCAGCGTCACCGGCCAGACCAGGACTCAGGAGGGCATCAGCCACTCAGGGCAGCATTCGTCGCAGCACGTTACGTCCCTGATAGCCCTGCACGACGACCGCGCCGACATGCACCAGCAACAAGACCGTCAGGAGTGCGCGGGAGACACGATGCAGTTCAAACCAGATATCCAGCCACAGCGGATCGTCCAGCAACGCAGGAACGATGAACCAGCCGAGCACATCGACCTCGCGCCTGATCATCAATACGCCGGACAACAAAACGGCAGCGGTACTCAAGTAGAGCGCCTCGTGCACCGTGCAAACCATCAATTTCAGTGGTTGACCGGCGGGGCCGACTTCGCGCTGGGTGCAGAGCCGGTACAACAGGCAACGCAGCAGGAACAGGGGAATATAGAGCACGCAGATCGCCGCATTGAAACCACTGATGCGTTCGTAGGTCGAGCGCTCTACATCCATCAGTGCGACGCAAAGGTCACTGAGCAGTACCCACAGAATCAATACAGCGGAAAGCCAGTGGAGCAGAATCCGTTGCCAGCAATACTTTCGTTCATGCATGACACGGTCTTTGAGGCGGCCAGGCCAGCAGCTCTCTGACGTGAACACAGGGAGGACCGAAGGTGGATACTTGCCTGATGGATGTGTTTTGCATGAAGGCTCCAGGCGCACGTGAGGGGTTCGGGCGAAGCCTCAAGACTAGAGAACCGCTCCAGACCGCCCTATAGGAAAAGTCTGGCGACTGGCTGCAAAACCTAACCAGGCGCTGTCAGGCCATTGCGACCTGACAGCCACTGGAAGAACGCTTAGTTGTGGTACTGCGCCGACAACTCGTGGACGGCGTTGATGAACACGCCAGCATGCTCAGGGTCGACTTCCGGGGTAATGCCGTGACCGAGGTTGAATACATGGCCGCTCCCCTTGCCGTAGCTGGCCAGGATGCGCGCCACTTCCTTGCGGATGGCCTCTGGCTTGGCATACAGCACGGTCGGGTCCATGTTGCCCTGCAGGGCCACCTTGTCACCCACCCGGCGACGGGCATCGCCGATCTCGCAGGTCCAGTCCAGGCCCAGTGCATCGGCACCCGCCTCGGCAATGCTTTCCAGCCACAAGCCGCCATTCTTGGTGAACAGGATCACCGGAACCTTGCGGCCTTCGTGCTCGCGAACAAGACCGCTGACGATCTTGCGCATGTAGGCCAGGGAGAACTCCTGGTAGGCCGCCGCCGACAGGTTACCGCCCCAGGTATCGAAGATCTGCACCGCTTGAGCACCGGCAAGGATCTGGCCATTGAGGTAACTGGTCACCGACTGGGCCAGCTTGTCCAGCAGCAGGTGCAGGGCTTCGGGGTTGTCGTAGGCCATGGCCTTGGTTTTGCGGAAGTCCTTGGATGAGCCGCCTTCGACCATGTAGGTGGCGAGAGTCCATGGGCTTCCCGAGAAGCCGATCAGCGGCACGCGGCCATTGAGCTCGCGGCGAATGGTGCTGACGGCGTCCATCACATAGCCCAGGTCCTTCTGCGGATCGGGGATCGGCAGCGCCTCGATGTCGGCCAGGGTGCTGATGACTTTCTTGAAGCGAGGGCCTTCGCCTGTCTCGAAGTACAGGCCCTGGCCCATGGCATCGGGGATGGTGAGGATGTCCGAGAAGAGGATCGCCGCGTCCAGAGGGTAGCGGTCCAGCGGCTGCAGGGTGACTTCGCAGGCGAACTGCGGGTTCATGCACAGGCTCATGAAATCACCGGCCTTGGCGCGGCTGGCGCGGTACTCCGGCAAGTAGCGGCCGGCCTGGCGCATCATCCACACCGGGGTGACGTCTAAGGGTTGCTTGAGCAGAGCACGCAGGAAACGATCGTTCTTCAGGGCAGTCATGTCGGCATCCGGAAAAAAAGTGCGGGCATTTTCTCAGACGCACAAAGAAAAGGCACGGCTGTTTGCCGTGCCTTTTGTCTATCGGTATGTCCTGGATCAATAGATTTTGTATACAAAACTATTGATAGGCTGTTGCTAACGCCCCTGTCGCCGGCAAGTCGCCGCCTACGAAGACTGCAAAGTCCTTGCACCAGCGACAGGCCAGGATCACACCTCCAGGTAGTCCAGGATGCCTTCGGCAGCGGTACGGCCTTCGAAAATGGCGGTCACCACCAGGTCGGACCCGCGCACCATGTCACCACCGGCGAACACTTTCGGGTTGCTGGTCTGGTGCTTGAACTTGCCTTTTTCAGGCGCCACTACGCGGCCTTGGCTGTCGGTCTGGATATCGAACTGTTCGAACCACGGCGCCGGGCTCGGGCGGAAACCGAAGGCGATCACCACGGCGTCGGCCGGCAGGATCTCTTCGGAGCCCGGAATCGGTTCGGGGCTGCGGCGGCCACGGGCATCTGGCTCGCCGAGACGGGTCTCGACCACCTTCACGCCTTCGACCTTGTCTTCACCAACGATGGCGATGGGCTGGCGGTTGTAGAGGAACTTCACGCCCTCTTCCTTGGCATTCTTCACCTCACGGCGCGAACCCGGCATGTTGGCCTCGTCACGACGGTAGGCGCAGGTCACCGACTTGGCGCCCTGGCGGATCGAGGTGCGGTTGCAGTCCATCGCGGTGTCACCACCACCGAGCACCACCACCTTCTTGCCTTGCATGTCGACGAAGTCTTCCGGCGACTTTTCGAAGCCCAGGTTGCGGTTGACGTTGGCGATCAAGAAGTCCAGCGCGTCATGCACGCCCGGCAGGTCCTCGCCTGGGAAGCCGCCCTTCATGTAGGTGTAGGTACCCATGCCCATGAACACCGCGTCGTACTCGGCGAGCAGTTGTTCCATGGTGATGTCCTTGCCTACCTCGGTGTTCAGGCGGAACTCGATGCCCATACCGGTGAAGACTTCGCGGCGATTGCTCAACACGGTCTTTTCCAGCTTGAACTCAGGGATGCCAAAGGTCAGCAGGCCACCGATTTCCGGGTTCTTGTCGAACACCACCGGCGTCACACCGGCGCGTACCAGCACATCGGCACAACCCAGGCCTGCCGGGCCTGCGCCGATGATCGCCACACGCTTGCCAGTCGGCTTGACCTTGGACATGTCCGGGCGCCAACCCATGGCGAAAGCGGTGTCGGTGATGTACTTCTCCACCGAGCCGATGGTCACTGCACCGAAACCGTCGTTCAGGGTACAGGCACCCTCGCACAGACGGTCCTGCGGGCAGACACGACCGCACACTTCCGGCAAGGTGTTGGTCTGGTGCGACAACTCCGCCGCGGCCAGGATGTTGCCTTCGGACACCAGCTTCAACCAGTTGGGGATGAAGTTGTGAACCGGGCACTTCCATTCGCAGTAAGGGTTACCGCAGCCCAGGCAACGGTGCGCCTGCTCCACGGATTGCTGCGGCTTGAAGGGCTCGTAGATTTCCACGAACTCCTTCTTGCGCTGGCGCAGCAGCTTTTTCTTCGGGTCCTTGCGGCCCACTTCGATGAACTGGAAGTCGTTGTTCAGACGTTCAGCCATTTTTCAAAACCTCTTTACCGCAGTTGCAAGCCTCAGGCCGCAAGCTGCAAGACGATCACTTGAGCACGACGGGCCCCGCGCACGGGGCCGTCACTTGCAGCTGTTCTTACTGCGGGTTGGCACGGGTGCTGGACAGCAGTTGCTTCAGGTTGGCCGCCTTCGGCTTGACCAGCCAGAAACGCCGCACGTAGTCGTCCAGGTTCTCGGAGAGCTCACGCCCCCACTCGCTGCCGGTCTCTTCCACATACTCAGCCAGGACGCGCGCCAGGTGGCTCCGATAGGCCTCCATCGCCTCGCCACTGATCCGCTGGATTTCCACCAGCTCGTGGTTGAGTTTGTCGACGAAGGTATTGTCCATGTCGAGCACGTAGGCGAAGCCGCCAGTCATGCCAGAACCGAAGTTGTAACCGGTCTTGCCCAGAACGCAGACAAAGCCACCGGTCATGTACTCACAGCAGTGATCGCCAGTACCCTCGACAACAGCGTGGGCGCCGGAGTTACGCACAGCGAAGCGCTCGCCGGCAGTGCCAGCGGCGAACAGCTTGCCGCCAGTGGCGCCGTACAGGCAGGTGTTGCCGACGATAGCACTGTGTTGGGTTTCGAACGGGCTTCCGGCCGGTGGCACGATGGTCACCTTGCCGCCAGTCATGCCCTTGCCGACGTAGTCGTTGGCATCACCTTCCAGGTGCAGATTCAGGCCACCGGCGTTCCACACGCCAAAGCTCTGGCCCGCAGTCCCCTTGAAACGGAAGGTGATTGGCTTGTCGGCCATGCCCTGGTTGCCGTACAGCTTGGCGATTTCGCCAGAGATGCGGGCACCGATGGAGCGGTCGCAGTTGCAGATGTCGAGCGCGAACTCGCCACCCGCCTGGTCGCGGATCGCCGGAAGGGCCATCTCGACCATTTTCTCAGCCAGCTCACCCTTGTCGAACGGCGGGTTCTTGTCCACTTCGCAGAACTGCGGCTTGTCGGCCGGAATGTGCGAGCTGCCCAGCAGCGGTGTCAGGTCGAGGTACTGCTGGCGCTCGGTGTCGCCTGGCAGCACATCGAGCAGGTCGGTGCGGCCGATCAGCTCGCCGAGGCTGCGCACGCCGAGCTTGGCCAGCCACTCGCGGGTCTCTTCGGCGACGAAGGTGAAGAAGTTGATCACCATGTCGACGGTGCCGATGTAGTGGTCCTTGCGCAGCTTCTCGTTCTGAGTGGCGACGCCAGTCGCGCAGTTGTTCAGGTGGCAGATGCGCAGGTACTTACAGCCCAGGGCAATCATTGGCGCGGTGCCGAAGCCGAAGCTCTCGGCGCCGAGGATCGCGGCCTTGATCACGTCCAGACCGGTTTTCAGACCGCCGTCGGTCTGTACCCGGACCTTGCCGCGCAGGTCGTTTCCGCGCAGGGTCTGGTGAGTTTCGGCCAGGCCGAGTTCCCACGGGGCACCAGCGTACTTGATGGAGGTCAGCGGCGATGCACCGGTACCACCGTCGTAACCGGAGATGGTGATCAGGTCGGCATAGGCCTTGGCCACGCCAGCGGCGATGGTACCCACGCCCGCCTCAGCCACCAGCTTGACCGAAACCAGCGCCTGCGGGTTGACCTGCTTGAGGTCGTAGATCAGTTGCGCGAGGTCTTCGATCGAGTAGATGTCGTGGTGCGGTGGTGGCGAGATCAGGGTCACGCCAGGAACCGCATAGCGAAGCTTGGCGATCAGGCCGTTGACCTTGCCACCTGGCAGCTGGCCGCCTTCGCCGGGCTTGGCGCCTTGGGCGACCTTGATCTGCAGCACTTCGGCGTTGACCAGGTACTCGGGGGTCACACCGAAACGGCCGGTGGCCACCTGCTTGATCTTGGAGCTGCGGATGGTGCCGTAGCGCGATGGGTCCTCGCCGCCTTCACCGGAGTTGGAGCGCGCGCCCAGACGGTTCATGGCCTCGGCCAGCGCCTCGTGGGCCTCTGGCGACAACGCACCCAGCGAGATACCTGCGGAGTCGAAGCGCTTGAGGATGTCCTCCAGCGGCTCGATCTGATCCAGCGGCAGCGGCTGGTCGGCCACCTTCACCTTCAGCAGGTCACGGATCATCGACACCGGGCGCTGGTCGACCAGCGTGGTGTATTCCTTGAACTTGGCGTAGTCGCCCTGCTGCACGGCAGCCTGCAGGGTGTTGACCACGTCTGGGTTGTAGGCGTGGTATTCGCCGCCGTGGACGAACTTCAGCAAGCCGCCTTGCTGGATCGGCTTGCGCGCGCTCCAGGCTTCGGCCGCCAGCAGCTTCTGGTCACCTTCGAGGTCGACGAAGCGCGCGCCCTTGATCCGGCTGGAGACCCCTTTGAAGCTCAGGCCAACCACTTCCTCGGACAGGCCCACCGCTTCGAACAGCTGGGCGCCACGGTACGAGGCGATGGTCGAGATACCCATCTTCGACAGGATCTTGAGCAAGCCTTTGGAGATGCCTTTGCGGTAGTACTTGAACACTTCGTCCAGGTCGCCCAGCACTTCACCGGTGCGGATCAGGTCGGCCAGCACTTCGTAAGCCAGGTACGGGTAGACAGCCGAGGCGCCGAAGCCCAGCAGCACGGCGAAGTGGTGCGGGTCACGGGCGGTGGCGGTTTCCACCAGGATGTTGCTGTCGCAGCGCAGGCCTTGCTCGGTCAGGCGGTGGTGCACCGCGCCAACGGCCAGGGAGGCATGCACCGGCAGCTTGCCCGGGGCGATGTAGCGGTCGCTCAGCACCAGCTGGGTCTTGCCGCTGCGCACCGCTTCCTCAGCCTGGTCGGCGATATTGCGGATGGCTGCTTCCAGACCGACGCTTTCCTCATAGTTGAGGTCGATCAGCTGGCGGTCGAAACCTTCGCGCTCCAGGCTCATCAGCGAACGCCATTTGGCGGGCGAGATGACCGGCGAGCTGAGAATCACCCGCGAAGCATGCTCCGGGGACTCCTGGAAGATGTTGCGTTCGGCACCCAGGCAGATTTCCAGGGACATCACGATCGCTTCGCGCAGCGGGTCGATCGGTGGGTTGGTCACCTGGGCGAACTGCTGGCGGAAGAAGTCGTAAGGCGAACGCACGCGCTGGGACAGCACGGCCATCGGCGTGTCGTCGCCCATCGAGCCGACCGCTTCCTGGCCCTGCTCGCCGAGCGGACGCAGCACTTGGTCACGCTCTTCGAAGGTGACCTGGAACATCTTCATGTATTGCTTGAGCTGGTCAGCATCGTAGCTGGCCACGCCCTGGTCGTCGGTCAGGGTCGCCTGGATACGCAAGGCGTGCTGACGCAGCCAGCGCTTGTATGGGTGACGCGACTTCAGACGGTTGTCGATGGCATCGGTGTCGAGGATCTGGCCAGTCTCGGTATCGACGGCGAAGATCTGACCCGGGCCGACACGGCCCTTGGCCAGCACGTCTTCCGGCTTGTAGTCCCACACGCCGATTTCCGAAGCCAGGGTGATGTAGCCGTTCTTGGTCGTCACCCAACGTGCAGGACGCAGGCCGTTACGGTCGAGCAGGCAGACCGCGTGGCGACCTTCGGTCATGACGATGCCGGCCGGGCCGTCCCACGGCTCCATGTGCATGGAGTTGTATTCGTAGAAGGCGCGCAGGTCGGCATCCATGGTCTCGACGTTCTGCCAGGCTGGCGGCACCAGCATGCGCACGCCGCGGAACAGGTCGATGCCACCGGTGACCATCAGCTCCAGCATGTTGTCCATGCTCGAGGAGTCGGAACCGACGCGGTTGACCAGTGGGCCAAGCTCTTCGAGGTCGGGGATCAGGTCATTGGCGAATTTGGTGCGACGGGCCATGGCCCAGTTGCGGTTGCCAGTGATGGTATTGATCTCGCCGTTGTGGGCGAGGAAACGGAACGGCTGCGCCAGCGGCCATTTCGGCAGGGTATTGGTGGAGAAGCGCTGGTGGAACACACAGATCGCGGTCTGCAGGCGCTCGTCGCTCAGGTCTGGGTAAAACGCCGCAAGGTCACGCGGCATCATCAGGCCTTTGTAGATGATGGTCTTGTGCGAGAAGCTGCAGATGTAGTGGTCGGCATCATGGGCGTTGGCCACGGACGAGCGGCGACGGGCACTGAACAGCTTGATCGCGAATTCCTGGTCGCTCAGGCCTTCACCGCCGATGAACACCTGTTCGATCTGCGGCAGGCGCTCCAGGGCCAGGCGGCCAAGCACGCTGGTGTCGATCGGGACTTTGCGCCAGCCAACCAGCTTCAGGCCAGCCGCGAGGATTTCGCGGTCCATGTTGGCACGGGCGGCTTCGGCTTTGACCGGATCCTGGTTGAAGAACACCATGCCGACGGCGTACTGCTTGGGCAGTTCGACGGCAAAGTGCTCCTGGGCTACGGCACGCAGGAATTGATCGGGCTTCTGCATGAGCAGACCGCAACCGTCACCGGTCTTGCCGTCGGCGTTGATCCCACCGCGGTGGGTCATGCAGGTCAGCGCCTGCATGGCGGTTTGCAGAAGGTGGTGACTTGGCTCGCCCGTCATATGGGCGATCAGGCCGAAACCACAGTTGTCCTTGAATTCTTCGGGATGGTACAGACCTGTTTTCATAGACACTTTCTCACCAGGTTCACCTCTCAACCGGAGGCAAATCTCTTTTTAGTACAACCACTTACCATCCACGCCGATCAAACGCCAGCTTTTTTGCGGTGGCCATGGAAAACCATTGTTGCACAGCGACAGTGATACTCACAAATTTTCATGTCTCACCATTGAAAATTTATGTCGCAATTTTGAATGTTTTTGCGCCATGCGCCGTGATAGCGGCCTGGCTCGAGTCTGAAGCGTTTCAGCCATGACTGCAAGATTGGCTTGTGGCCGGCAGTCTGGGACAGAAAAGCCTGCCGCGCTCAGGCGCAGCAGGCTAGTCGAATGTCAGTGGTCGCTCAGCAACTGGGCGGCGGGGTATTGCCGCCCGGAAGGTTTCAGCGGGCCGAGGCCAGCTCTTGTTGGACGCTGGCGACGGTACGTGGCCAAGGTTTACCAGCCTGGACCTTGGCTGGCAAGTTCTTGATTGCCGCAACCGCTGCATCGCGGTTGGCGAAGTTGCCATAAGTGACGACGTACAGCGGCTTGCCCTGCAGGTTTTTCTTGAAGTAGCGATAGTCGCCACCCTGCGCCTTGACGAACGCCTGTGCCGATGCCTCGGAGCTGGTACCAAGGATCTGCACCACATAGTTGCCAGGTTTCTGGCCCGCGTACCAGCCGCTGTTGCCACTGCCACCGGCTGCCGGTTTTTCGGCCGGCTTGGCGGCCGGCTTGGCCGCAGCGACCTGGGTCGGTGCCTGGGCTGGCTTGGTAGGCGCAACCGGTTTGGCAGGCTGGGTTGCAACAGGCTTCTGCGCAGGCGCAACCGGCTGCACCGGAGCCGTGGTGACAGGTTGCGCGGGCGTCGGCGCAGGGCCAGCAGCCACGCCCTGGGGCGGTGCGATGGTCGTCACTGTAGGGGGAGTGCCCGGTTGCAGCGCGGTGTCGCCAGCCGGGCTGCCTTCCTCACCCTCACCCATGCCCGCGGCCTGAGCCAGCGGCTCACGCATCACTGGCTGCGACTGCCCTACCAGCGGCAGCGGCATCGGCTGGGACGTACCGGAGAACTCGATGGCCGGGCCACCATTGTTCGACTGCGCAGCCCCCGGCTGACCTTCGCCCAACGGCAACTGCGCCTGTGCGGCAGGGGCTTCGGCGGGCGCCTTGTCGCTTTTCTTCGGCATCAGAACCGCGGCCGCAACGGCGACCACAACCACAGCGGACAGCGCGAGCACGTGTTTCTTAGGCATTTTGAACCCCATGGTTGGTCGCTTGGCCGTTCCACGGCTGGCGATCATGGCTTCGATCAAAGTATCGCGGGCGACCTGGTTGATGTTGCCAGGCCAGCCGTCGGAGTTTTCATGGATATCGACGATCTGTTCACGGGTGAACACCTCGATGCCCCGGCCAGCACCATCCAGGCGTTGCTCCAGGTACTCGCGGGTTTCCTCCTCGCTGTAGGGCGCAAGCTCGATGATATGAAAACGCTCTTCCTCGACTTCGATTGCCTCCAACCCGGCAATCAGGGACGGCTCGCCGAACAGGAACACATGCGGACGCCCTTCCGGCATGCCCGCTGCCAATTCCAGCAACGCTTGGAGTGCCGACTCGTCGAGTTGTTCCGCATCGTCCACCAGCAAGTAGACTTCTTGCCCGGTCAGCGCCAGCTGCACCACCTGGGACAGGATAGCCTGCACCTCCGGCTGGGCCACACTCAGCGACTGCGCGACTTGCCCGAGCACGCTGGCGGCATCGCTGGCACCGCGGGCGGAAACCACCACGCTTTGCACGGACTGTTTGTTGGTGCTGGCCACCAGTGCCTGGCGCAGCAGGGTCTTGCCGCTGCCTACAGGACCTGTGACGACCAGCATCAAATGGCTATAACGGGCCAAGTGATGCAATTGCCCGAGCACCGGCTTGCGTTGGGCCGGGAAGAACTTGAAGCCGGGCACACGCGGCGCGAACGGATCGTGGCTCAACTGGTAATGGTCGAGAAACGCCTCATCGGCATGCAAACTGGTCATTGCGCTGTCACAACCTCAAAGCTGGGCCACGATCGCGCGGTAGTCCGCCGACAGCGTGGCCTGAAGAATCTCTTTCGGATAGTCGTCGGTTACCACGGCTTCACCCAGCTGGCGCAACAGCACCAGACGCAGGCGACCGTCGAGCACCTTCTTGTCGACCGCCATATGCTCCATGAAATGCGCCGGGGTCATTTCCTGTGGTGGCACCACCGGCAAACCTGCTTCCTGCATCAGGCGGATTCCGCGGTCCCGCGCCGGCTGGTCGATCCAGCCAAGGCGCATGGACATTTCCAGGGCCATTACCGTGCCCGCTGCCACGGCTTCGCCGTGCAGCCAGACACCATAACCCATGTGGGTTTCGATGGCGTGGCCAAAGGTATGCCCAAGGTTCAGGGTCGCCCGTACGCCGGACTCGCGCTCGTCGGCACCGACCACGGCCGCCTTGGCCGCACAGGAGCGACGGATGGCTTCGGTCAAGGCCGCAGGCTCCAGGGCGCGCAGGGCTTTCATATTCTGTTCGAGCCAGTCCAGGAAAGGCTTGTCGCAGATCAGGCCGTACTTGATCACTTCAGCCAGGCCGGCGGACAGCTCACGCTGGGGCAAGGTCTTGAGGCTGGTGGTGTCGATCAGCACCGCGTTGGGCTGATAGAAGGCACCGACCATGTTCTTGCCCAGCGGGTGATTGATCCCTGTCTTGCCACCTACGGAGGAGTCGACCTGCGACAACAGGGTGGTAGGCACTTGGATGAAGTCGACACCACGCTGGTAACAGGCGGCCGCAAAACCGGCCATGTCGCCGATCACGCCGCCACCCAGGGCTACCACGGTGGTACGACGGTCATGGCGGGCGGTCAACAGCGCGTCGAAGATCAGTTGCAGGGTTTCCCAGTTCTTGTGGGCCTCGCCGTCCGGCAACACCACAGGAAGCACCGAGTAGGCGCCCAGGGTATTGGCAAGGCGTTCGAGGTACAGAGGCGCGACGGTCTCATTGGAGACGATGGCGACTTGCCGCCCGGCAATGTGGGGTGCCAGCAATTCAGGCTGGTCCAACAGGCCTTCGCCAATGTAGATCGGGTAGCTACGCTCACCCAGGTCGACCTTTAGTGTCTGCATGTATCCCCACAATGTACTTTGGCGCGGCGTCGGTAGAGCGACCCACGCGGTGACGTTGAACCTCGCCTCGGCGCCGGACGCCGAGAATAGTCCCGGCTTACCGGGGCGGCAACTGCTGCAAGCGCTCCAGGATATCGAGCACGACCATGCGTGGCGGCCGCTCGTCGGTTTCCACCACCACGTCAGCGATTTCACGGTAGAGCGGGTCGCGAGCTTCGAGCAAGGCTCGCAGGGTCGCTTCCGGATTGGCTGTGCGCAACAACGGGCGATTCCGGTCCCGCGCTGTCCGGCCGACCTGTTGCTCGACCGACGCATGCAGGTAGATGACCCGCCCGCCCCGATGCAGGGCCTGACGGTTGGCTTCGCGCAACACAGCACCACCGCCGGTCGCCAGGACCACGCCATCGAGGCCGCAGAGCTCGGCGATCATCGCCTGCTCACGGTCACGAAAGCCCGGTTCGCCCTCTTTGTCGAAGATCCACGGGATGTTGGCGCCGGTTCGCAATTCAATTTCCTTGTCGGAATCCTTGAACAGCAGGCGCAACTCTTTGGCCAACAGGCGCCCGATGGTGCTCTTTCCAGCGCCCATGGGCCCCACAAGTATCAAATTTCGCACAGAATCAACGACTCACAGCAATCGCCTGGTCACTCATGATACGCGGAGTCAGGAAGACCAGCAGCTCGGATTTTTTCTCTTGTAATGCATCGCGTCGAAACAGCCGCCCAACATACGGCAGATCGCCAAAAAATGGCACCTTGTCGATCACTTTGTTTTGCGTGGTCGAATAGACTCCGCCGATCACTATCGTTTCGCCATCAGCTACACGAACCCTGGCATTGACCTCGTTCTTGCGGATCGGAGGCACGTCGTTCAAGGCGTTGACGTAGTCCGGCTCGTCCTTGGTCACTCTGACTGCCATGATCACCTTGCCGTCTGGGGTGATCTGCGGCGTGACCTCGAGGGACAACGATGCCTCGCGGAAAGCGACAGACGTGGCGCCGCTCTTGCTGGTCTCCTGATATGGCACTTCGGTGCCTTTGAGGATTCTGGCGGTTTCCTTGTCGCCCGTCACCACCTTGGGCTGCGAGATGATTTCGCCGTTGCCGCTTTTCTCCATGGCACTGAGCTCAAGATCCAGCAGCACTTCCGCGCGCAGCAAGCCCAACCCCACCCCGGAGGTCGCCCTGTCTACCCCCAAGTCAACGAACAAATCACGACCCAACTGCGCTGTTTCGCCATACAGCGGTCCACCCCAGCGCACGCCCAGGCTCTTTTCGTAGTCGACATTGGCCTCGACGATGCGCGCCTCGATCGCCACTTGCCGCAGCGGCACGTCCAGTTCGGCCACCAATCTGCGCAATTCGGCCAGCCTATCGGCTGGCTGGTGGGCGATCAGCGTGTTGGTACGCGCATCGACCGCCAGGCTGCCGCGACCGGTCAGAATACCGTCGTCCGCCAGGGTCGCCTGGAGCAACTCGACAAGTTCAGAAGCCTTGGCATGGTGGATGGGCAGCAATGCCCGGCTCAGGGGCTGCAACTGAGCCTCCAGCTCCTGCCCGATCCGCTCGCCCTGGGACTGCTCGGCCAACTCGGCGGCCGGCGCCACAAGCAACACATTGCCCTCTTGGTGACGGCCCAGCCCCTTGCTGCGCAACACCAGCTCCAGCGCCTGATCCCACGGCACATCCTGCAATCTCAACGTGATGTTGCCTTGCACGGCATCGCTGGCTACCAGGTTGATGCCCGCGTAGTCGGCCATCACCTGCAACACTGAGCGCACGGGCACATCCTGGAAATTCAGCGACAGCGGCTCCCCCCGGTCAGGCGCCGCCATGACCGGCGGGACTACCAACAACGCCGCCGCGATCCACCTCAACAGGCATTTCATCGTCTTCCCTGCTCCCCTCTTCCAGGCGCTTGCGCATCGCCAGAACAACCGTACGCGCCTGCCAGGCGCCGCCCAGGTAGAGGCGCTCGCGCACTTGCGTCGATCGTTCGTCGATTCGCACCACAATGCCTTCGTCTCGCCCCAGCCGGTCACCGGCACGCACGCGGTGCAGCTGCCCAGCAGCCAGCAACAAGGCTTCGTATGTATGTCCACGCGCAAGACTGCCGACCATTTCCAGTTGCGCCAGAGGCATGCCCTCCAGCCCGACCCGAGGCGAACGACTCGACCACGCGGCAAACGGATCGACCACTGGAGCCAGGGGTTGGGCCTTTGCAGGTATTTGGGCCAGCCACTCATTGGCCGGCTCGGGCGCTTCGGCATGGTAGGTGTGCACTTGCAAGCGCAGTCGTAACATCCCTGGGCGACCTTCTACCGCAGACAACGTCATATCAGCGGGCCGTAACAGGCGCACTTGGCCGAGCCAGTCGTCCAGCCATTGCCGCACCGCCGAGTAGCGCCCCACCACCTGCACATTCAAAGGCGTCTGGCGGTAGCCGGCCTGCATGACGTGATCGGGCACATCCAGTTGTTCGATGTGCAACCCCTGCGTATGCCCGGAAGTCACCAACCGATCGAGCAGGTCACTCATGCCTTCGCCGGCTGCAAGGCTCCAGCGCGCCTGATCCAAACGCCGCTCGGCATCGCTGAGCGCCTCCTGCGCACCAGCCAGCGTTTGCAACTGCCCGACCCTGGACCGATGCTCTTGCTCCAACTGCGCGTGCCTGGCCAGCTGCAAGCCTTGGCGCTCACGCAGCTCCGGCCACCTGAGCAAGCCACCCAGCATGAGCACCGTCAACGCCAGACCGACGGGCACAAGCACCCTGAAAGCCGTGGAGCGCCCCACGAGCCCCTGCCAGTCCACTGCCTGCAGCCTCCTCATGACCAGGACGCTCGCACCTGAGCCACGAGCAAGAATTCGTCACCACCCGGCACGCTCCTGACCCTGTGCAGCTGAAGATCGAGCATCACCGATGAGCGCTCCAGATCGCGCAGCAACTGGGCCAGCAGCGCACCAGACCCCGCGAGCCCGACGATCCGCAGTCGCCCATCCACGAGCTTCAGCTCGGTCAGTTGAACGCCCTGCGCAATAGCGCGTTCCAGATCGACGAACACGGCCTGCAGGACACCTTGCTCCGCCCGTAGCCCTTCCAGCGCCTGGAGCTGTTCGCGCAGTGACGCAAGGGCCGCCTGGGATTCCTCAAGCAACTGCATTCGCTCACCCAACTCGGCAAGCTTCGCCTCCTTGTGCTGGTTGAGCGCAAGTTGACGCTGCACACGCTGGCGAGCGAGCTGATCGAGCGCGATCACCAGGCACAAAGCCAGGGCCCCACTGGCAACCAAGGAGCCCTTGAATCGCTTGAGCGCGGCCTGTCGATGCCGTTCACGCCAAGGCAGCAGGTTCAGGCGCGGCATTGACCCATACCTCCTAACGCCAGGGCATAGGCAAGGACCAACGTCTCGCTGCAATTACCCAGGCCAGGCCTTGGCGGAAGTCGCCGGCAAGGGGCCACACGCTGCGTCCGCCACTCAGGGAACAGCCCTGGCTCGGGAGGAGCATGACTGGCGACCAGAATGTCGCTGACCGACACATGCTCGTCCAGCAGCTGCTGCACGGCACAGCGCACCTGCTCCCGGGTGGCGGGCGGCGCTAACTGCACCTCCCGGCGTTGCGGCAACGCGCCTTGGGGCCAGTAATGCAAGGTCGCACTGCCCCTCTCGATCCGGACCAAAGCCAGATCATCGGCACCGGGCTTCGGCAGCATCCGCTGCAAGGCCAGGCTGTCGACCTCCACCACCTCAAGCGCCAGGCCGGCATCGAGGAACAGCGCCTCGAACGGGTCGAGGGCGCTCTGCCTGCACGCCACCACCATGACGTCCAGCGTACCGGGCTGCACCGGAGAAGCACCCAATATCTGAAAGTCCAACGCCAGGTCTTCAAGCGGGAAGGGAAACAATTGATCGGCATCGAGCAGCAATTGCGCTTCGAGCTCGGTTTCAGACTGACCTGCGGGCAACTGGCACACCTTGCAGATCACCTGGTTCGCCGGCAGGGCCATGGCAACCTGGCGTTGACGAATGCCCGTTCGCCGATGGGCCCGTCGCAAAGCCGACACGATCCGCTCGGGATCAGCCAGCTGTTCGCCCACCGAAGGCAGATCGATTGGCTCTACGGCCCACCCCAGCACCTGGCAGCGCCCACGTCGCCGCTGAAGTTGCAGCATTCGTACGGAATCCGAGGTGATTTCCACCCCCAACAATGAACCGGCATCCTTGCCGAAGCGTCCAAACATCCTTGTTTCCTTGCTTCAATGGGCAGACCACAACCTGGCCTGATGGGCCGGACGGTTGCGCAAGCCACCCGGCCGGTCACCCGGAAAGACGAAAAATGCTTATAATGCCCAGCGTTTTTTGTCCGCCGGACCCACGCGCAATTCACTCCTCAACCTGGACACCCAAAAGCCTTGATACGCCTGCTGAAGTTCTTCTGGTGGTCACTCGTCGCAGTCACCTGCGCGCTCGTACTCGGTGTGAGCGGTGCGTTTCTGTATCTTAGTCCCAGCCTGCCCTCGGTCGAATCGCTCAGAAGTATCCAGTTGCAGATCCCGCTCAGGGTGTACAGCAGCGACGGCAAGCTGATTGCCGAGTTCGGCGAAATGCGCCGCTCGCCGATTCGTTTCGCGGAAATTCCCCCACAGTTCATTCAGGCGCTTCTGTCTGCCGAGGACGACAATTTCCTTAACCACTATGGCGTCGACCCAAGCAGCCTGATGCGCGCTGCGAGCCAGCTGGTAAAGTCCGGGCACATCCAGACCGGCGGCAGCACCATCACCATGCAGGTGGCGAAGAACTACTTCCTCACCAGCGAGCGCAGCTTCTCGCGTAAAACCAACGAGATCCTCCTTGCCTTGCAGATCGAACGCGAACTGACCAAGGACGAGATCCTCGAGCTGTACGTCAACAAGATCTACCTGGGTAACCGCGCCTACGGCATCGAGGCCGCCGCTCAGGTTTACTACGGGAAGTCGATCCGTGACGTGAGCCTGGCACAAATGGCAATGATCGCCGGCCTGCCCAAGGCTCCGTCTCGCTTCAACCCGCTGGCCAACCCGGTACGCGCCAAGGAGCGCCGCGACTGGATTCTCGGCCGCATGTACAAGCTCGGCAAAATCGACGAGGCAAGCTACCAGGCCGCCCTGGCCGAACCGTTGAACGCCAGCTACCACGTGCCGACGCCCGAGGTGAATGCACCCTACATCGCCGAGATGGCCCGCGCCGAGATGGTTGGCCGCTACGGCAGCGATGCCTATACCGAAGGTTTCCGGGTGACCACCACGGTGCCGAGCGACATGCAGGAAATGGCCAACAAGGCCGTCCTCAATGGGCTTTCCGATTACGATGAGCGCCACGGCTACCGCGGCCCCGAGGCACGTTTCCCGGGCAAGACCCAGGCAGCCTGGCTGCAAGAGCTTAACAAGCAGCGCACCCTGGGCGGGCTTGAGCCTGCCATCGTTACCTGGGTCGAGAAGAGCGGCCTGAAAGTGCTCACCCGTGGCGGCCAGGAAGAAGAAGTCTCCTGGGACACCATGAAATGGGCCCGCCCGTTCATCAACACCAACTCCCAGGGTCGCGCGCCTCAATCGCCGGCCGATGTCGCCCAGGTCGGCGACCTGGTGCGCCTGCAGCGCCTGGATGATGGCAAGCTCAAGTTCAGCCAGGTTCCCGGCGCACAAAGCGCTCTGGTAACCCTCGACCCTTACAACGGCGCGATCCGCGCCTTGGTCGGCGGCTTCTCGTTCGAGCAAAGCAACTACAACCGCGCGATGCAGGCCAAGCGCCAACCGGGCTCGAGCTTCAAGCCCTTCATCTATAGCGCTGCGCTGGACAACGGCTACACCGCCTCCAGCCTGGTCAACGATGCGCCGATCGTGTTCGTCGATGAGTACCTGGACAAGGTCTGGCGTCCGAAGAACGACACCAACACGTTCCTGGGGCCGATTCGCATGCGCGAAGCCCTGTACAAGTCGCGAAACCTGGTGTCGATCCGCCTGCTGCAGGCGATGGGCGTGGACCGCACCATCGATTACATCGCCAAGTTCGGCTTCAACAAGCAGGACTTGCCGCGCAACCTGTCGCTGGCGCTGGGGACCGCAACCCTGACGCCCATGGAAATCGCCACCGGCTGGAGCACCTTTGCCAATGGCGGCTACAAGATCAACCCCTACCTGATCGAGCGCATCGAGAGCCGCAACGGCGAGACCCTGTTCACCGCCAATCCGGCACGCGTCCCGCAAGGCGCCGAAGACCATGCAGGTCTGGCTGCGCCGGAGCAGCCGATCAGCACGGCCACGATGCCAGGTGAAGCACCGTCCAGCTACGGCCAGGTCGCACCGACCCCACAAGCACCGGTGGCTGCCGAGCAGATCATTGATGGCCGCACCACCTACATCCTGACCAGCATGCTTCAGGACGTGATCAAGCGAGGCACCGGCCGTCGTGCGCTGGCCCTGGGCCGTACCGACCTGGCAGGCAAGACCGGTACCACCAACGAGTCCAAGGACGCCTGGTTCTCTGGTTACAACGCCGACTACATCACCACGGTATGGGTCGGTTTCGACCAGCCGGAAACCCTTGGCCGCCGAGAATATGGCGGCACCGTGGCCCTGCCTATCTGGATGAACTTCATGGGCGCGGCGCTGAAGGACAAGCCCAACCATGCGCCGGCCGAGCCGGAAGGCATTCTCAGCCTGCGGGTCGACCCCATCAGCGGTCGTGCCGCCTCGCCAAGCACGCCGAACGCCTACTTCGAGCTGTTCAAGGCCGAAGACTCACCGCCCTCGGTGGATGAACTGGGCAATGGCGCAGCGCCAGGTAGCCCGCTGCCAGCGGATGAAGCAGCGCCGATGGATCTGTTCTAAGCCCGTTCGGGTGCTTGCCTAGCGCCGCGGCGGTGCGTGAATCGAGCGCCGCCCGCGCGGCGCATCGCGAGCAAGGCTCGCTCCTACGTCTGTTTCGGGCCAGTAACGTCAGTGGTAGATGCGCGCAAGCGCCTTTTATCGCGCCTGCTCGCGATGCGCCGCTCGATTTACACCCCCACAAAACTCAAGCGAAAAAAAGCCCCGACTCTCGCGAGCCAGGGCTTTTTCACATCGCTACGACTGGATCAGCCGTTGAACACTTCATCCACGCTTTTCAGCGGGTAGTGCTTCGGATACGGCAGGGTAGCCACGCCGGATTCGATCGCAGCCTTGGCCACGGCATCGGAAACGACGGTGATCAGACGTGCATCCAGCGGCTTCGGAATGATGTACTCACGGCCGAACTCCAGACCTTCAACACCGTAGGCTTCGCAGACTTCCTTCGGCACCGGCAGCTTGGCCAGGTCTTTCAGGGCGACGGCGGCGGCGATCTTCATTTCTTCGTTGATGCGCTTGGCACGAACGTCCAGAGCGCCACGGAAGATGAACGGGAAGCCCAGCACGTTGTTGACCTGGTTCGGGTAGTCGGAACGACCGGTCGCCATGATCACATCGCTGCGGGTGGCGTGGGCCAGCTCTGGGGAGATTTCCGGATCAGGGTTCGAGCACGCGAACACGATCGGGTTGGCTGCCATCGACTTCAGGCCTTCAGCGCTCAGCAGGTTCGGACCGGACAGACCAACGAACACGTCGGCACCATCCAGGGCATCGGCCAGCGTGCGCTTGTCGGTGGCGTGGGCGAACTGAGCCTTGTACTGGTTCAGGTCGTCACGACCGGCGTGAATCACGCCGCTACGGTCGATCATGAAGATGTTCTCGACCTTGGCACCCATGCTGACCAGCAGCTTCATGCAGGAGATAGCGGCGGCACCAGCACCCAGGCAGACGATCTTGGCATCTTCGAGTTTCTTGCCGGCGATTTCCAGGGCGTTGATCATGCCAGCGGCAGTCACGATAGCGGTGCCGTGCTGGTCATCGTGGAAGACCGGGATATCGCACTGCTCGATCAGGGTGCGCTCGATCTCGAAGCACTCAGGCGCCTTGATGTCTTCGAGGTTGATGCCACCGAAGGTGATGGAGATACGCTTGACGGTGTCGATGAACGCCTGTGGGCTTTCGGAGTCGACTTCGATGTCGAATACATCGATACCAGCGAAACGCTTGAACAGAACACCCTTGCCTTCCATGACCGGCTTGGACGCCAGTGGGCCGAGGTCACCCAGACCGAGGATGGCAGTGCCATCGGAGATCACCGCAACCAGGTTGCCCTTGCCGGTGTATTTGTAGGCCAGCTCCGGATCACGGCCGATCTCGCGCACGGGCTCGGCAACACCTGGGCTGTAGGCCAGGGCGAGGTCGCGGGCGGTGGCAGTTGGCTTGGAGAGCTCGACGCTCAGTTTCCCCGGACGAGGTTGAGCGTGATATTCGAGAGCGGCGGTTTTCAGGTCTGACATGGTGGGCATTTCCGCTATTTACTGTTCTGACGGACCGCCGAGGATACGCAAAGAGCCGGGGAGCCACAAGACTGGTCAGTCACTTGTGTCAAGGCCTTTAGCCTACGACTTTACGCTACAACCCACGGTGGATACGGCTTCCAGTGTGTACAATCTGATGGCGAAATGTCTACAATTATTTCACCGTGAAACGCGCTCCAGCATGCTCGGATCAGTCAATGGCAACACCCAGCGTCGCTGCCCTGGCTTAAGCCCCCCCTTGCGGGAACGGTCCAGCACCCAGCCACGCGCTTCGACCTGGCGTCCCTTGAGGTTATCGAAGAAGCTCGAAGGGAAGTTGCGTTGCAGACGAGCGGGAACCTGCAGCACCAGCGCATCGTCGAGTTCGAGCCAGACACCACCGCGATTGCGCTCGATGCCGGTGATTCTGCCGCCGATCACGGCAAACCCGGACCGTTTGACATCGCCACCGCGCACCACCGGTGAACGTCGCCACAACCCCGCTCCGGAAGCACGCGCTGCCTGTTCGGCGCTCTGCTGGCAACCGGCGAGGCGAACATTGGGCGCGACCGCGACACGATAGCCAAGCCCCTCGCTGAGTAAACGAGCTTCGAAATTGTCGCCATTGCGGCCGTAGACATGGGCCAAGGTGCGGCCGTACCTGTCCTTTGCCTCGACACCCGGCACCAGGCCTACGCGGCCATCACTGGCCTTGACCAACGCCTGCAGGCGTTGCCTGGCCATTTCGGCGTAAGGCTCACTGCTGCGCCCTTGGCGCCCAATCTCCGGGGCATTGATACCGATCAGACGCACACTGCGACCGTCGGTCAGGCGCAAGGTATCGCCATCGACGATCTGTCGCACGGCTACCATCTGCGGGTTTTCCGGCAGCGGGCAGAACGCCAGAGCCGGAAAATGCCACATCGCGCCCACAAAAAAAGCGCCCACAAGGGGCGCCTTTTTTTGCAGCAATGCGAAGCCCGAAGGATTCGCCATGCGCATGATTACTTCTTGGTACCGAACATACCGAAGCGATCGGCGAACTTCTGTACGCGACCACCGGTGTCCAGGACTTTCTGCTTACCAGTGTAGAACGGGTGGCACTGGGAGCACACGTCGATCGCCAGCGGCTTGGCCAGGGTCGAACGGGTTTCGAATTTGTTGCCGCAGCTGCAGGTGACTGCAACTACTTCGTAGTTCGGATGAATATCTGCTTTCATGGTCACTTCCTCGAGCTGCGTGCCGCCACCCAACACCAATTGTTGAATACCGCACGTAATTAGGCGGCGAATAATACCAGAGCACAGCGTCAGCGCAAGTTGTCGCTTGCACCGACGGTCGTCTGCTAGTCTCGCCACTCGTTGAAATACCCTGCCGAGACCTTCCGCGTGTCCGACGTCATACTGCGCCTTGCCCTCCCTTCTCCCTTGCGTCGCCTGTTCGACTATCGGGCACCGGCGAGCATGGCGCGCCAGGTACTGGAGCCTGGCATGCGTATTCGCGTGCCATTCGGCCGGCGCGAAATCATCGGCGTGCTGGTGGAGGTCTGCGACCAGAGCGAAGTGCCCGCTGACAAGCTAAAGCCGGCGATTACCCTGCTCGACCCGGTCTCACCCGTGCCCACTGCCCTGTTCAAGCTGTGCCTGTGGACCGCCCAGTACTACCAGCACAGCTTGGGCGACACCCTGAGCTGGGCGCTGCCCTCCCTGCTGCGCCAGGGTGAACCGGCCGAGATGCGCCAGGAGCGCTTCTGGCACGTCGCCCCTGGCGCGCGCCTGGAAGACCCACGCATCGCCCGTGCTCCGCGCCAGCGTGATGCACTCAAGACACTGGCCCAGCATCCGCACGGCGTGGCCCATAGCCTGTTGAGCAAACTCAACCTGAACAAGGACAGCCTGGACCTGCTGCTGGCCAAGGACCTGGTCCAGGTCGAGGTCCGCCGCCATCTGCCCGGGGCACGGCATGAGCACTGGCTGGCTCAGCCGGAACTGCCGCTCAATGAAGAGCAGCGCGAGGCCTTCGACACCGTGCGCGAGGGCTTTGGCAGCTTCGCCGCCTTTCTCCTGGCTGGTGTCACCGGCAGCGGCAAGACCGAGGTCTACCTGCAACTGATCCGCGAAACCCTGGAGGCCGGCAAGCAGGCACTGGTGCTGATTCCGGAGATCAACCTGGGCCCACAGACCCTGGCGCGCTTCGAGCAACGCTTCAATGCCCGCATCGCCTTGCTGCATTCGGCCGTCAACGACCGCGAGCGCCTCGACGCCTGGCTGGCCGCCCGTGATGGCGAAGCCGACATCATCATCGGAACGCGCTCGGCCTTGTTCACGCCGATGAAGAACCCAGGCCTGATCATCATCGACGAGGAGCACGACGGCTCTTATAAACAGCAGGAAGGGCTGCGCTATCACGCCCGCGACCTGGCGCTGGTACGGGCGCATCAAGAGAACATCCCGATCGTACTCGGCTCCGCGACACCTTCGCTGGAAACCCTGCACAACGCCCTGACCGGACGCTACCGCCTGCTCCGCATGAACCAGCGCGCCGGCGGCGCCCGCGCCCCGCGCATGCTGCGCCTGGATGTGAAAAGCCTGCCATTGGACAGTGGCATCAGTGGCCCACTGCAGCAGGCCATCCGCCAGACCCTGGAAGCCGGCCAGCAGGTGCTGGTGTTCCTCAATCGGCGCGGCTTTGCCCCCACCCTGCTGTGTCATGACTGCGGCTGGTTGTCCGAATGCCCGCGCTGCGATGCCCGCATGACCGTGCACCAGCGCTCCGGTGTCCTGCGCTGCCACCACTGCGGCTATGACGAGCGCCTGCCGCAGCAGTGCCCGCAGTGCAATCACGTCGACCTGCGCCCTGTGGGGGCCGGTACCGAGCGGGCCGAAGAGCGCCTGAAGGTTCTGTTCCCGGACTACCCGATCCTGCGCGTCGACCGCGACAGCACCGCTCGCAAGGACGCCATGCACAACCTTTTCACCACCATCCAGCGCGGCCAGCCGAGCATTCTCGTAGGCACCCAGATGCTGGCCAAGGGTCACCACTTCCCGCGGGTGACCCTGGTTGCCATTCTCGATGCCGATGGCGGATTGTTTTCCGGCGACTTCCGCGCCAGCGAGCGCATGGCGCAGTTGATCGTCCAGGTAGCAGGCCGTGCTGGCCGTGCGGAGGAGCCAGGCAAGGTCATCATCCAGACCCACCTGGCCGATCATCCGCTGCTGGTGCAACTGACCGAGCAAGGCTATTTCGCCTTCGCCGAACAGGCCCTGAGCGAGCGCCGCACGGCGGGCCTTCCGCCGTATTCCCACCTCGCCCTGCTGCGTGCCGAAGCCCACAAGCCGGGCCAGGCAGAAAGCTTCCTCGACGAGGCGTGCGCCGCAGCCGAGCGACTGGTTGCCGAGCAGGCCCTGCCTGGTATCGAGCTGTTGGGCCCAGTGCCTGCACCGATGGAGCGCCGCGCGGGACGCTTCCGCGCTCAACTCTTGATCCAGGCCAACACCCGCGCCCCCTTGCATCGACTGATCAGCGCCTGGTTGCTAGTGTTGGAGCAGATGCCGAGCGGGCGTCAGGTACGCTGGTCACTGGATGTCGATCCAGTCGACCTTTATTAAGGTTGCCGCGCAAAGGTTGGCAACCCGGCCCCAGCAACGGATAATGCCCAGTTTTTCCACCTGCGCATCCAGGCGCTCCACCGCGCTTGCGGTCGAAAAGAGAACCCCATGAAAGACACCATTCGCCAGCTGATCCAGCAAGCCCTCACCCAACTCGTCACCGACGGTGTGCTGCCTGAAGGGCTGTCGCCGGCGATCCAGGTGGAAAACGCCCGGGACAAGACCCACGGCGACTTCGCCAGCAACATCGCCATGATGCTGGCCAAGCCTGCGGGCATGAAGCCCCGCGACCTGGCCGAAAAGCTGATCGATGCGCTGCCGGCCAGCGCCGACATCAGCAAGGTCGAGATCGCCGGCCCAGGCTTCCTGAACTTCTTCCAGAACACCGACGCCCTGGCCAACCGCCTGGACGCCGCATTGGCCGATGCCCACCTGGGCGTGCACAAGGCGGGGCCGGCGGAAAAGGTCGTGATCGACATGTCGGCGCCGAACCTGGCCAAGGAGATGCACGTCGGCCACCTGCGTTCGACCATCATCGGTGACAGTGTCGCGCGCGTGCTGGAATTCCTCGGCGATGACGTGATCCGCCAGAACCACGTGGGCGACTGGGGGACCCAGTTCGGCATGCTGCTGGCGTATCTGGAAGAAAACCCAATCACCAGCGACGAACTGTCGGACCTGGAAAACTTCTACCGCGCCGCCAAAAAACGTTTCGACGAATCCGAAGAGTTCGCTACCCGCGCCCGTGGCCTGGTCGTGAAGCTGCAAGCCGGCGACCCGGATTGCATGGCGCTGTGGACACGCTTCAAGGACATCTCGCTGTCGCACTGCCAGAAAACCTACGAGTTGCTCAACGTCAAACTGACCATGGCCGACGTGATGGGCGAAAGCGCCTACAACGATGACCTGGCCAATGTGGTCGCCGACCTCAAGGCCAAGGGCCTGCTGGTCGAAGACCAGGGCGCACAATGCGTGTTCCTCGAGGAATTCAAGAACAGCGAAGGCGAACCTCTGCCGGTAATCGTGCAGAAAGCCGACGGCGGCTACCTGTACGCCACCACCGACCTGGCTGCAGTGCGCTACCGCAGCAACGTGCTCAAGGCCGATCGCGCCCTGTACTTCGTTGACCAGCGCCAGGCCCTGCACTTCAACCAAGTGTTCGAGGTGGCCCGCCGTGCCGGCTTCGTCGGCCATCCGATGCGAATGGAACACATGGGCTTCGGCACCATGAACGGCGCCGATGGCCGTCCATTCAAGACCCGCGACGGCGGCACCGTGAAGCTGATCGACTTGCTTACCGAAGCCAAGGAGCGCGCCTACACCCTGGTCAAGGAAAAGAACCCAAGCCTGGCCGAGGACGATCTGCGCCACATCGGCGAAGTGGTGGGTATCGGCGCTGTCAAATATGCCGACCTGTCCAAGCACCGCACCAGTGACTACAGCTTCAACTTCGAATTGATGCTCAATTTCGAAGGCAATACCGCCCCCTACTTGCTGTACGCCTACACCCGCGTAGCCGGCGTTTTCCGCAAGCTCGGCAAAGGCTTTGACGAGGTCGAGGGCAAGATCGTATTGCAGGCGCCCCACGAGCAGGACCTGGCCGCACGCCTGGCGCAGTTCGGCGAAATCCTCAACAACGTCGCCGACAAAGGCACTCCGCATGTACTGTGCAGCTACCTGTACGACCTCGCCGGCCTGTTCTCCAGCTTCTACGAGAACTGCCCGATCCTGGCTGCCGAGAACCCGGAACAGCAGCAAAGCCGCCTGCGCCTGGCCGCACTGACCGGCCGCACCCTGAAACAAGGTCTGGAACTGCTCGGCCTGGAAACCCTGGAGCGCATGTAAGTTGGCTGCCAAGAAAAAACCTGCTCCCAAGCGCGGCGCGAGCCGTCAACAGGCGCCGACCAAGCAGCCGATCCCAGGCTGGGTATGGCTGGCGGTCGGTCTGACCGTGGGTGCCTTCATTGTCTTCCTGATGAAGCTTGAACCAGGTGGCGGCGACATCAAGCGCACCAAGCCGGAACAGCAGAAGCCAGAAAAGGTGGCAGAAGCCAGCAAGACGGCTCCGGTCACCCCACAGCAGCCAGTGAAACCGAAGTACGACTTCTACACCCTGCTGCCAGAGTCCGAGGTAATCGTGCCACCGGAGGCTGTACCGGAAAAGACACCCCCAGTACCGGCACAGCCGGTGACCCCGGTCACACCCGCTGAAGCGGCCAAGATCGACACCGCCCGCGCCCAGGCAGCCCTGATGGGGCAAACGCCGCCTCCGGCACCACCAGTGATCAAGCCTGCGGCCACCACCCAGTTCTTCCTGCAGGCAGGCTCGTTCCGCAAGCAGGCCGATGCCGACAAGGTGCGGGCGCAGATCATTCTGCTCGGCCAAGCGGTCAAGGTGGAGTCCGGCACAGTCAAGGAAGAGACCTGGTACCGCGTGCTGGTCGGGCCGTTCAGCAACCGTGAACAGCTGACCGTGGCCCAAAAGCAATTGGCAGGGGCTGGCTTCAGCAACCTGTTGCTGCAGCAGCGACAAACCCGCCAGTGAAGAAAGGCCTTGCCGCCCAACGCGACAAGGCCTTTTTTCTATCAGCGGCGCTCGGCGTTGACCTGCGAGATCTGGCTGTTCAGCGTCCAGAAGTCATACAGCACGCCCAACAGGAACAGCCCGCCGGTGAAGAAGTAGATGATCGCGCTGATCCATTTGCCCTGGTAGAGGCGATGTGCACCGAAGATCCCCAGGAACGTCAGCAAGATCCAGGCAAGGTTGTAGTCCACCCGCCCCGACTGAAACCGCAGGTCGGCCTCGCGATCCATCGACGGGATCAGGAACAGGTCAATCAGCCAGCCGATGCCCAGCAGGCCCAAGGTGAAGAACCAGATCGTCCCGGTGATCGGTTTGCCGTAGTAGAAGCGGTGCGACCCGGTGAAGCCGAAAATCCAGAGCAGATAGCCGAGTACCTTGCTGTGGGTATCGTGGAACGGCGCCCCCTGTTGATAACTGTTCATTCATAGCCCCCGTGGGTTATCCAAAAATTTTCTAACGGAAAATGTGACTTTTTCGGCGCAGGCCGACGTACGGCAGCATGACAATCGACCAACGGATCAGAACGTGGTCAAAAAGCTGTTATAAAGTTGCGCGCCAACACACACAAAACATTCATAAGAGCTTCAACTATGCCGCCTTTGTTCAAGACATGGCTGACCCTCTGCCTATTATTGCCCCTGGCCGCCCACGCCACCAATCGTGAGCAACGTCTTCCCAACGGTTTCACTGGCTACACCACCAATGCCACGGTGAAACATGCGCCGACCAAGCAGGCCAACCTGCGCGTGCGTCCCAGCAACGTCGCCAACGCTCAATACCAGCCGGTGGCAGCGATGTCGCCCAAGCAGAGCAGCAATGTGCTCAGCCGGGCAGTCAATGTCCTGGGCACCCCTTATCGCTGGGGTGGCAGCAGCCCGACCAAGGGCTTCGACTGCAGTGGGCTGGTGAAATACGCCTTCAACGATGTGGCCGACGTCGACCTGCCGCGCACCTCCAATGCGATGGCTCAGGGCCAGGGCGTGAAGGTGGCGAAGAGCGACCTCAAGCCAGGCGACCTGATTTTCTTCAACATCAAGAGCCGCCGCGTCAACCACGTGGCGATCTACCTGGGGAACGACCGCTTCATCCATGCACCGCGCCGCGGCAAGCGTGTGAGCATCGACACCCTGAGCAAACCTTACTGGCAGAAGCACTATGTAGTGGCCAAGCGGGTCTTGCCCAAGCAACAGCAGCAATTGGCGCTGGCCAAGCGCTAAACCTCAGCGTCGACAAGCCAGCACCTGCAGAACGCACAACAACCTGTAGGCGCCAGCTTGTCGGCGAATAGGCCGCTACAACGCGTCGATCAGCCCTTCTGCCCTCAACGCCTCCATCGCTCCTTCCATCGTCTTCATCCCCGCCGCCGCCCCCGACTGCATCACGGACTGCAACTGCGCCGCTCGCCCCTCTCGGATCAGGTTACGCACAGCGGGCGTCGCCACCAACACTTCCCGCGCCGCCACCCGGCCGCCACCTCTTCGTTTCACCAGCACCTGCGCTACCACCAAGCGCAGCGATTCGGCCAGCATGGCCCTGACCAACGGCTTCTCCTCGGCGGCAAACACCTCCACCAGACGGTCGATGCTGTTGATCGCCGACCGGGTATGGACGGTCGCCAGCACCAGATGCCCCGTCTCGGCAGCCCGGAGCGCCAGACGAATCGTTTCGAGATCCCTCAGTTCGCCGATCACGATGACATCCGGGTCTTGGCGCAGTGCACTGCGCAACCCCTGGGCGAAGTCACGACAGTGGCGTCCGACCTCGCGCTGGTTGACCAGGCTGCGCTGGCAACTGTGGATAACTTCGATAGGGTCTTCCAATGTGATGATGTGCAGCGAGCGCTCGCGATTGAGCTGGTCGACCAGCGCGGCCAGCGTGCTGGACTTCCCGCTACCGGTCGGCCCACCTACCAGGACAAGGCCATCGGTATGTTGGGCAAAAGCTCGAAACACTTCTGTCAGGCCTAACGCTTCGAGTGTGGCGATTCGTTGCGCAATGATCCGCATGGCCACCGCTGGCCCATTCGACTGGCGAAACAGATTCAAGCGGATACGCCCAAGCGAGGGGAGATCGAGCGCCAGGTCCAGCTCATCACCTTGCGCCCACTGGCGACACTGCGCTTCGGCCAGCAAAGGCGCCAGCCCGTCGTGCAGCGCCGTCGCCGACAACGGCGGCAGATCCAGGCGTTGCAGCTCGCCATCCAGGCGAATCAGCGGTACGTCGCCCGCGGCCAGGTGCAGGTCACTCGCCCCTGCAGCCATCGCCCGGGCCAAGAGGTCAGTCACGTCCATGAGACTCCCTAAAGACCATCAAGCAGGTAGAATGCCGCAGACCCATGAGCCGACGGCAGCGATCCATGTCCACCATAGCAGACAACCTTTCCGCCCTCGCCAACCGCATCGAAAGCGCGGCACGGGCTGCCGGGCGTGAGCCGGCCAGCGTCCAACTGCTGGCCGTGAGCAAGACCAAACCGGCCAGTGCCATCCGCGAGATCCATGCCGCCGGTGTCCGCGACGTCGGCGAAAACTACCTGCAGGAGGCCCTGGCCAAACAGGACGAACTGCGCGACCTGCCCTTGATCTGGCACTTCATCGGCCCCATTCAGTCGAACAAGACCAAAGCCATCGCCGAGCACTTCGACTGGGTACATTCCGTGGACCGCCTGAAAATCGCTCAACGCTTGTCCGAACAACGGCCTGCCGGCCTAGCGCCGCTCAACATCTGCCTGCAGGTGAACGTCAGCGGCGAGGACAGCAAGTCTGGCTGTGCTCCGGCCGACTTGCCTGCGCTGGCAAAGGCGGTGGCTGCGCTGCCCAACCTGCGCCTGCGTGGCCTGATGGCGATTCCCGAACCCACCGAAGACCGCGCAGCCCAGGAGGCGGCCTTCGCCAGCCTGCGCCGTTTGCAGGAGGGCCTGGACCTTGATTGCGACACCTTGTCCATGGGCATGAGCCACGATCTCGAAGCGGCCATCGCTCAGGGAGCGACCTGGGTGCGCATTGGCACCGCCCTGTTCGGCGCGCGCAATTACGGCCCCGCCTGATTCCATGCTTTACTCACTCTTTCCCTCAAGGACCTGACATGAGCAAGACACGTATTGCCTTCATCGGCGCCGGCAACATGGCTGCCAGCCTGATCGGCGGCCTGCGCGCCCAGGGCCTGGACGCCTCGCAGATCCGCGCCAGCGACCCAGGTGCCGAAACCCGCGCCCGCGTTCAGGCCGAGCACGGTATCGAAACCTTCGAAAAAAACGCCCAGGCCATCGACGGTGCCGATGTGATCGTCCTGGCCGTCAAGCCGCAGGTCATGAAGGCCGTTTGCGAGGCGCTGTCCCCTGACCTCAAAGCAGGCCAACTGATCGTCTCCATCGCCGCCGGCATCACCTGCGCCAGCCTGCAAGCCTGGCTCGGCCCGCGCCCGGTTGTGCGCTGCATGCCCAATACACCGGCACTGCTGCGCCAGGGTGTGAGCGGCCTGTATGCCACCCAGGAAGTCTCCGACGTGCAACGCCAGCAGGCCGAGCAACTGCTGTCCGCCGTTGGCATCGCCCTGTGGCTCGATGAAGAACAGCAACTGGATGCGGTAACCGCTGTTTCCGGCAGCGGCCCGGCCTATTTCTTCCTGCTGATTGAGGCCATGACCGCCGCTGGTGAAAAACTCGGCCTGCCGCGCGAAACCGCCTCCAAGCTGACCCTGCAAACAGCGCTGGGTGCCGCACACATGGCCGTATCCAGCGATGTCGATGCCGCCGAACTGCGCCGCCGTGTCACCTCGCCTGCCGGCACCACCGAAGCGGCCATCAAGTCGTTCCAGGCAAACGGCTTCGAAGCCATCGTGGAACAGGCGCTGGAAGCAGCGGCGAAACGTTCCGCCGAACTGGCCGAACAATTGGGCAAATAAGGAGCTTTTGATGAATGCACTGTCCGGCGCCTTGATTTTCGTGGTGCAGACCCTGGTCAGCCTGTACCTGGTGATCGTCCTGCTGCGCTTCGTGCTGCAACTGGTCAAGGCCAACTTCTACAACCCGCTGTGCCAGTTCGCGGTGCGCGCTACCCAGCCACTGCTCAAGCCGATTCGCCGCATCATCCCCAGCGTCGGTGGCCTGGATACATCCTCGCTGCTGCTGTCGGTGGTCATCCAGGCACTGCTGATGGGCTTCGTGCTGATGGTCACCTACGGGACCTTCGGCGATATCCTGCACCTGCTGATGTGGGCGATCATCGGTATCACCTCGCTGTTCCTGAAGATCTTCTGGGTGGCGATGATCGTGATGGTGATCGTTTCCTGGGTCGCACCGAACAGCCACAACCCTGCCGCCGAACTGGCCTACCAGATCAGCGAGCCGGTGCTGGCACCGTTCCGCCGTATCGTGCCGAACCTTGGCGGCATGGACATCTCGCCGATCTTCGCCTTCCTGGCCATCCAGGTGGTCCAGTCGTTCGTCATGCCTCCGCTGGCGGCCTACGCGGGCATGCCACAAGAGCTGTGGCGGATGATCTGACCCTGCGTGATACCTGGCGGCAAGCCTTCGCTTGCCGCTAGGGGTAGCGCTCTTTAGACTTACGCCTCCGTCAAGCGTGAGCAGGGTCGATGTCCACTGTCCTTCCCGAAGATTCCGTCGGTCTGGTAACACCGCAAATTGCCCGGTTCGATGAACCGTTGGCCTTGGCCTGTGGCCGCTCCCTCGCCAGCTATGAGCTGGTATTCGAGACCTATGGCACCCTGAACGCCAGCGCGAGCAATGCCGTGCTGATCTGCCATGCGTTGTCTGGCCATCACCATGCCGCAGGCTACCATGCCGTCACCGACCGCAAGCCGGGCTGGTGGGACAGTTGCATCGGCCCTGGCAAACCGATCGATACCAACCGCTTCTTCGTCGTCAGCCTGAACAACCTGGGCGGCTGTAACGGCAGCACTGGCCCCAGCAGCATCAACCCTGCCAGCGGCAAGCCTTATGGCGCCGACTTCCCGGTCCTCACGGTGGAAGACTGGGTACACAGCCAGGCGCGCCTGGCCGATCGTCTGGGCATCCGGCAGTGGGCCGCGGTCGTGGGCGGCAGCCTCGGCGGCATGCAGGCCTTGCAGTGGACCATCACCTACCCCGACCGCGTGCGCCATTGCGTCGACATCGCATCGGCCCCCAAGCTGTCGGCGCAGAACATCGCGTTCAACGAAGTCGCTCGCCAGGCCATCCTCACCGACCCCGAGTTCCACGGTGGCTCGTTCCAGGACCAGGGCGTGATCCCCAAGCGCGGCCTGATGCTGGCCCGCATGGTGGGCCACATCACCTACCTGTCCGATGACTCGATGGGTGAGAAATTCGGGCGCGAGCTCAAGAGCGACAAGCTCAACTACGACTTCCACAGCGTCGAATTCCAGGTCGAGAGTTACCTGCGTTACCAGGGTGAAGAGTTCTCCGGCCGCTTCGACGCCAACACCTACCTGCTGATGACGAAGGCGCTGGACTACTTCGACCCCGCCGCCGCCCACGGTGGCGACCTCGCGGCGACCCTGGCCCACGTCAAGGCCGACTATTGCATCATGTCGTTCACGACCGACTGGCGCTTCTCGCCGGCCCGCTCACGGGAGATCGTCGATGCCCTGATGGCCGCACGCAAGAACGTCTGCTACCTGGATATCGACTCACCCTATGGGCACGATGCCTTCCTGATCCCGACACCTCGGTACATTCAGGGCTTCTCGAACTACATGAACCGCATCGCCATCTGAGGACAGCATGAGAGCCGATCTGGAAATCATCCACGACTGGATCCCCGCCGGTAGCCGGGTACTCGACCTGGGCTGCGGTAATGGCGAGCTGCTGGCTTCGCTGCGTGATCGCAAGCAAGTCACTGGCTACGGCCTTGAGATCGACGCCGACAACATCGCCGCTTGCGTGGCCAAAGGGGTCAACGTCATCGAGCAGGACCTGGACAAAGGCCTGGGCAACTTCGCCAGCAACAGCTTCGATGTGGTCATCATGACCCAGGCCCTGCAGGCGGTGGAATACCCCGACCGCATCCTCGACGAGATGCTGCGCGTGGGCCGCCAATGCATCATCACCTTCCCCAACTTCGGCCACTGGCGCTGCCGTTGGTACCTGGCGACCAAAGGCCGCATGCCGGTATCGGACTTCATGCCATATACCTGGTACAACACGCCGAACATCCACTTCTGCACCTTCGCCGACTTCGAAGAGCTGTGCCGCGAACGCCACGCCAAGGTTCTCGACCGCCTGGCGGTCGACCATTTGCACCGCAATGGGTGGGGTGGACGGCTTTGGCCTAATCTTCTAGGTGAAATCGGCATTTATCGCGTTAGCAGCCCTGGCCTGCAGGAGCACCAGCTGGCCGTCTGACGCCCACCGGAGGAATGCACCATGCGTCGACTCGCCCTGTTCCTGATCAGCCTGTGCCTGGCCCTGCCGGTACTGGCTGCCGATGCCGCCAAACCCGATCGCAAGGAAGTATTCGGTGATGTGACGGTCCACTACAGCGCCTTTACCTCGAGCATGCTGCAACCGGAAATCGCCGCCGCCACCGGGCTTACCCGCAGCAAGAACCAAGGCGTGCTGAACATTGCCGTACTCAAGGCCAGCAAGCCAGCGACAGCCGTCGTCAGCGGCACGGTGAAAGACCTGACCGGACGTAGCAGCCCGTTGTCGTTCAAGCAAATCACCGACCGGGGTGCCGTGTACTACATCGCCCAGTTCAAGATCGAACAGGCGGAGACCCTGACATTCGATGTGAATGTCGAAACCGGTGGCGTCAGCCATAAACTCAGCTTCAACCAGGAAGTGTTCCCAGGCGAATGATGAATTTCCAGCAACTCGTATTGGCCAGCCACAACGCCGGCAAGCTCAAGGAACTCCAAGCCATGCTTGGAGCCTCCGTCCAACTTCGCTCGATTGGCGAGTTCAGCCAGGTAGAACCCGAAGAGACCGGCCTGTCGTTCGTCGAAAACGCCATTCTCAAGGCACGTAACGCAGCACGCATCTCCGGCCTGCCGGCCTTGGCCGACGACTCGGGCCTGGCTGTGGACTTTCTTGGCGGTGCACCAGGCATCTACTCGGCGCGCTACGCCGACGGCAAGGGCGACGCAGCCAACAATGCCAAGCTGCTCGAAGCCCTGAAAGACGTCCCACAGGAGCAGCGTGGCGCCCAGTTCGTCTGCGTGCTGGCTCTTGTGCGTCATGCCGACGATCCACTGCCGATCCTGTGTGAAGGCCTGTGGCACGGACAGATCCTGTTCGAGGCCAGTGGCGAACATGGGTTTGGCTACGACCCGCTGTTCTGGGTGCCGGAGCGCAACTGTTCGAGCGCCGAACTGCCTCCTGTAGAGAAGAACCAGCTTAGCCACCGCGCCCGCGCCATGGCCCTGCTGCGTCAACGTCTGGGCCTGGCATGACCGATACGCTGTCCACCCGACCGCACCTGCCGGGTGCGGCGGGTTTCGCCGTGCTACCGCCGCTGGCGCTGTACATCCATATTCCATGGTGTGTACGTAAATGCCCTTACTGCGACTTCAACTCCCACGCTGCCGGGCCTGATTTGCCGGAAGAAGCCTATGTCGACGCACTGCTGACCGATCTCGACCAGGAGTTGGTGGCGGTACAAGGCCGTCCAATCAGCTCGATCTTCTTCGGCGGCGGCACCCCAAGCCTGTTCAGCGCCAACGCCCTAGGCCGCCTTCTGCGTGGCGTCGAGCGGCGCATTCCGTTCGCGGCGGATATCGAAATCACCCTGGAGGCCAACCCAGGCACCTTCGAGCAGGAGAAGTTCAAGGCTTACCGACAGACCGGGATCAACCGCCTGTCCATCGGTGTGCAAAGCTTCCAGCCGGCCAAGCTCGAAGCACTGGGGCGTATCCACAATGGCGATGAAGCGATCCGCGCTGCCGGCATGGCACGGGCTGCAGGCTTCGACAACTTCAACATGGACCTGATGCACGGCTTGCCTGACCAGTCGCTGGAAGACGCACTGGGCGATCTGCGCCAGGCCATCGACCTGGGGCCGACGCACCTGTCGTGGTACCAGTTGACTGTCGAGCCGAACACGGTGTTCTGGAACCAGCCGCCCGAGTTACCGGAAGATGACATTCTCTGGGATATCCAGGAGGCAGGCCAGGCCCTGATGGCCAGCAATGGCTTCGCCCAGTACGAGGTGTCCGCCTATGCCCAGCCGGGCCGACCGGCCAGACACAACCTCAACTACTGGCGCTTTGGCGACTTCATCGGCATTGGTGCAGGTGCCCATGGCAAGCTGACCTTCGCCGACGGACGCATCCTGCGAACCTGGAAAACCCGGCTGCCCAAGGACTACCTGAACCTGGCCAAACCGTTCAAGGCCGGCGAGAAGCTACTGCCAGCCGACGAGTTGCCGTTCGAGTTCCTGATGAACGCCCTGCGCCTGACCCAGGGCGTTGAAGCCGAGCTGTTCACCCAGCGCACCGGCCTGCCGCTGGAACAGCTGGCCGATGCGCGTAGCGCCGCCGAACAAAAGGGCCTTTTGCAGGTCGAACCGGATCGACTGGTGGCCACGCCGCGGGGCCAGTTGTTCCTCAATGACCTGCTGCAGTATTTCTTGACCTAAGGATGACCCATGGATCTGGTACTTGATCTGCTCGCGACCGTTTCTCGCTGGAGCCGCAGCAACCTGTCGGAAATCTCCCTGGCGCTGGTAGGCTGCCTGCTGGTGCTGTTTGGCACCGATATCAAAGGCTGGGTGGAACAACGCCTGGGCGGTCTGGCTGGCGCTCTGCGTGTGCCGTTCATGGCCTTGCTGGTGATGATTGGCAGCGGCGCGGCGCTGATCTACGCCACGCCATGGGTGGTGAAAGGGCTTGGCCAGTTCAACAACTATGCGCTGGCACCGGTACTTCTGGTGGTGCTGGTATTGATTGGCGTGGTGGCTGATCGCCGGGGCTAGAACCTGCCAAAACGGTCCCCAGACACACGCTCTGCGGGAAGTTTCTGAGCGTTGACCCTAGGCTGCCTAGGATGATGTTGCCAAGTGGGCGTTTTCAGTGAGTTCCTTGAGCGAAGAATACTCAGTCCCTTCGCTTGCATAAACCGCCTCTCTCAAGGCGGTTTTTTCGCCTGTATTCCTACAAGTGCCAGCAGATGAAGGCTGAAACAGCCGATCAATCCACCTTCTCGAACTTCAAGTCCCAAACCCCGTGCCCCAAGCGCTCACCACGGCGCTCGAACTTGGTGATCGGACGTTCTGGCGGACGAGGAATGTAGGCACCATCGGTGGCCTGGTTGCGGTAACCCGGTGCAGCGCTCATCACTTCCAGCATGTACTCAGCGTACGGTTCCCAGTCGGTGGCCATGTGGAACACGCCACCCGGCTTGAGCTTGCGCCTCACCAGCTCGGCGAACTCCAGCTGCACGATGCGCCGCTTGTGATGGCGCGCCTTGTGCCACGGGTCGGGGAAGAACAGCATCAGGCGGTCGAGGCTGTTGTCGGCCACGCAACGGTTGAGCACTTCGATGGCATCGCAGTCATACACCCGCAGGTTCTTCAGGCCCTGGGTCAGCACGCCGTTGAGCAACGCGCCAACACCGGGACGGTGCACTTCGACACCGATGAAGTCCTGCTCAGGGGCAGCGGCAGCCATTTCCAGCAGGGAATGCCCCATGCCGAAGCCGATTTCGAGGGTGCGCGGGGCCGAGCGGCCGAACACCTGGTCGTAGTCCACAGGGCTGTCGGCCAGCGGCAGGATGAACAACGGGCCACCCTGGTCCAGGCCGCGTTGCTGGCCTTCGGTCATGCGCCCGGCGCGCATCACGAAACTCTTGATGCGGCGGTGGGGGCGCGCTTCGCCGTCAGCAGTGCTCGGCGTATCTTGCGATTCAGTCATCAGGGGCTCTTACTTGATCAGACCTTCCAGCGGCGAAGAGGCGCTGGCATAGAGTTTTTTCGGCATACGCCCGGCGAGGTAAGCCATCCGACCCGCGACAATGGCATGCTTCATGGCTTCAGCCATCAGTACCGGTTGCTGGGCATGGGCGATGGCCGAGTTCATCAGCACAGCTTCGCAGCCCATTTCCATGGCGATGGTGGCATCGGATGCAGTGCCTACACCGGCATCGACCAGCACGGGAACCTTGGACTCTTCCAGGATGATCTGCAGGTTGTAAGGGTTGCAGATACCCAGGCCGGTGCCGATCAGGCCAGCCAGCGGCATCACCGCGATGCAGCCGGCTTCGGCCAGCTGGCGAGCGATGATCGGGTCGTCGCTGGTGTAGACCATCACGTCGAAACCGTCCTTGACCAGCACTTCAGCGGCCTTGAGGGTTTCGATCACGTTGGGGAACAGGGTCTTCTGGTCCGCCAGCACTTCCAGCTTGACCAGGTTGTGGCCATCGAGCAGTTCGCGCGCCAGGCGGCAGGTGCGCACGGCTTCTACCGCGTCGTAGCAACCAGCGGTGTTCGGCAGGATGGTGTAGCGATCCGGTGGCAGCACGTCGAGCAGATTCGGCTCACCTGGGTTCTGGCCGAGGTTGGTGCGACGCACGGCGACGGTGACGATTTCGGCACCCGAGGCCTCGATGGCCAGGCGGGTTTCTTCCATGTCACGGTACTTGCCGGTACCGACCAGCAGGCGCGACTGGAAAGTACGTCCGGCCAGAGTGAAAGGCTTGTCGCTACGAACGTTGCTCATCGTTGTTCCTCGGGAAAAGGTTGCGGGACTTGCAGGTGAATTGCCAAACCGGGCTCAACCACCACCGATGGCGTGGACCACTTCGACCTGGTCGCCGTCATTGAGCAGCGTGGTGTCATGCTGGCTACGCGGCACGATATCCAGGTTGAGTTCCACCGCTACCCGGCGCCCAGCCAGTTCCAGGCGGGTCAGCAGGGCCGCGACGCTCTCGCCAGCGGGCAGTTCGTAAGGTTCACCGTTCAGTTGAATGCGCATGCGCACGGCCACCATTGTGCTTTGGGGGCCCGCATTCTAGCGCTGATCGACGCTTCAACCCAAGGCCGGCGGACACCATTAGTCGTGAGAGTGGACCGTTCGGTCAACCCAAACGCCAGGCTGCCAGGCCCAGGCACAGCCAACCGGCGAGAAAGCACAGACCGCCGATGGGGGTGATCATGCCCAGTTTGCCCAACCCACTCAGGGTAAGCACATACAGGCTGCCGGAAAACAACAGGATACCCACGGCGAACAGACCGCCCGCCCAACCCACCAGACGCCCTGGCAGGTGCGCCGAGAGCACGGCCACGCCAAGGATCGCCAGGGCATGCACCAATTGGTAGGTGACGCCAGTCTGGAAGACCGACAAATAGTCAGCCGTCAGGCGGCTTTTCAACCCGTGCGCGGCGAATGCGCCCAGGGCGACACCGGTAAAGCCGAAAAAGGCAGCGAGCATCAGGAAGCTGCGAAGCATGGGACGACTCCTTGTATCGGGTCTGTATAATGGCCCGTTCCACCGGTCCGGCCAAGCTATCACCATGCTGTCATCCTTCCTTCGCCGCTTCGCCCGCGCCCTGCTCTGGTTCGCCGCCGGCAGTGTCGTGCTGGTGCTGGTGTTTCGCTGGGTACCGCCGCCAGGCACGGCGTTGATGGTCGAACGCAAGGTCCAGTCCTGGTTCAATGGCGAACCCATCGACCTGCAGCGTGACTGGGAGCCATGGGATAGGATTTCCGATGAGCTCAAAGTGGCGGTCATTGCCGGCGAGGATCAGAAGTTCGCCAGCCATTGGGGCTTCGACATTCCCGCCATACAGGCAGCGCTGGCCTACAACGAGCGTGGCGGCAATATTCGCGGGGCGAGCACCCTGACGCAGCAAGTCGCCAAGAACCTGTTCCTGTGGTCCGGGCGCAGTTGGCTGCGCAAAGGGCTGGAGGCTTGGTTTACAGCGCTGATCGAATTGTTCTGGTCCAAGGAGCGAATCCTGGAGGTCTACCTGAACAGCGCCGAATGGGGCAAAGGCGTATTCGGCGCCCAGGCTGCGGCGCGCTACCACTTTGGCATCGACGCCAGCCGCTTGAGCCGCCAGCAGGCCGCGCAACTGGCCGCAGTGCTGCCCAGCCCTCTCAAATGGAGCGCCAGCCGGCCGAGCGCCTATGTGGCCAGCCGAGCCGGGTGGATTCGCCGCCAGATGAGCCAGCTGGGCGGACCCAGCTACCTGATGCAGCTGGACGCTTCCCGCAGGCCGTAAGCCGATTGGCAGGATCCGAACACACAAAAAAGCCGCTGCCCCTCCTCGGGACAGCGGCTTTTCGCTGCAAGCAGGCTTGATCAGACGGTGATCAATGCCTTGACCTTGTTCATCGCGTTCTTTTCCAGCTGGCGAATCCGCTCCGCCGACACGCTGTACTTGTCCGCCAATTCATGCAAGGTCGCTTTTTCCTCGGCCAGCCAGCGCTGGTAGAGAATGTCGCGGCTACGTTCGTCCAGGCCTTGCAGGGCTTCGTGCAGGTTGCTGGTGGAGTTGTCACTCCAGTCGGCATCCTCCAGCTGCACAGCCGGGTCGTAACGGTGGTCTTCCAGATAATGCGCAGGCGACTGGAAGGCGCTGTCATCGTCGGCTTCGGCCGCTGGATCGAACGCCATGTCCTGGCCGCTCAGGCGGCTTTCCATCTCGCGCACTTCACGCGGCTCGACACCCAGGCTCTCGGCCACACGATGAACTTCATCGTTGTTCAGCCAGGCCAGACGCTTCTTCTGGCTGCGCAGGTTGAAGAACAGCTTGCGCTGGGCCTTGGTGGTCGCCACCTTGACGATACGCCAGTTGCGCAGGATGAATTCGTGGATCTCTGCCTTGATCCAGTGCACCGCGAACGATACCAAGCGCACGCCCATTTCCGGATTGAAGCGCTTGACTGCCTTCATCAGGCCGACGTTGCCTTCCTGGATGAGGTCAGCTTGGGCCAACCCGTAACCGGCATAGCTACGGGCGATGTGTACCACGAAACGCAGGTGGGCCATCACCATTTGCCGAGCGGCCTCAAGATCCTGCTCATAGTAGAGACGCTCGGCCAGATCACGCTCCTGCTCGACAGTCAGCAGTGGAATGCTGTTGACCGTGTGCACGTAGGCTTCCAGGTTTGCACCAGGAACCAGGGCATAGGCAGGTTGCAACGATGTGGTCATTCAAGAACCTCCGACTTTCAAAACTCGCGCCTTGTGAGCGCTGCCAACATTGACCCGGAACGACGGTACAAGTTCCAAAATGAAAAAAATGTCAATGCTGGCACGAAAAAACTATCGTGGCGCCAGCTCGTTCAAATGGCGGGCCACCGCGATCCATGCACCGATATACCCCAACAGTACCGCACCAATCAAGAGCGAAAAACCATCGGACGCTGGCACACCCCCCAGCGCGAAATCACTGCCATACAGCCCGGAGAGCCCTACAACGGCCTCGTTCAGCCAATTCAGGCCGAAAGCCAGTATGCCCCAGGCCAGCAGGCCCGCACCCAGCCCGTACAGGGCGCCCATGTAGAGGAAAGGCCGGCGTACGTAGCTGTCGGTGCCGCCGACCAGCTTGATCACTTCGATCTCGACCCGACGGTTTTCAATATGTAGACGAATTGTGTTACCGATTACTAAAAGCAGCGCAGAAATCAGCATGACGGCCAGGCCAAAGACGAATCGGTCGCCGAGCTTGAGGATCGCCGCCAGACGCTCGACCCACACCAGGTCAAGCTGCGCCACCTCGACCCGAGGCAGTTCGGACAGACGTTGGCGCAGGGCCTCCAGAGCAGGCTTGTCGACTTCGGTCGGGGTCACCACCACCACGCCCGGAAGCGGGTTGTCGGGCAGCTCGCGCAGCGCCTCGCCCAGCCCGGACTGCTGCTGGAACTCCTCGAGCGCCTGCTCCCGACTGACATACTGGGCATCGGCCACCCCAGGCATGGCTTTGATATCGTCACGCAGGGCTTCCCCCGCCTTGCTGCCGGCATCCAGCTTGAGGTACAGCGAAATCTGCGCTGCACGCTGCCAGGAGCCACCCAGTTTTTCGACGTTCTTCAACAGCAGCGACAAGCCCATGGGCATGCTCAATGCCACGGCCATCACCAGGCAGGTGAAGAAGCTACCGATCGGCTGTTTGCCCAGGCGGCGCAGGCTGTCGGCCAGGCTGGCGCGGTGGCTTTCCAGCCAGGCGTGCAGCAGGGTGCGGAAATCCGGACCGTCATCGTCGTGTTCGCCGGGCTTTTTCTTCGCTGGCGCAGGGTCAGCAGCCTTGGGTGCGACCCGTTCGGACACCTTCGGTGTACGTGTAGTGCTCATTGCCCGGCCTCCCCATCGCCGATCAAACGACCGCGCTGCAGGGTCAGCATGCGGTGGCGCATGCGCGCGATCAGTGCCAGGTCATGGCTGGCGATCAAAACTGTGGTGCCCAGGCGGTTGATGTCCTCGAACACCCCCATGATTTCCGCGGCCAGACGTGGGTCGAGGTTACCGGTAGGTTCGTCGGCCAGCAGCAAGGCTGGCTGGTGGACGATGGCGCGGGCGATCCCCACGCGCTGTTGCTGACCGGTAGACAGGTCGGCTGGGAACAGCTCGCCCTTGTCAGTCAGTGACACACGCTCCAGCGCCGAGTCCACGCGCTTGGCGATCTCGGCCTTGGACAACCCGAGAATCTGCAGCGGCAATGCGATGTTGTTGAATACCGTGCGATCGAACAACAACTGGTGGTTCTGGAACACCACGCCGATCTGCCGGCGCAGGAACGGGATCTGCGAGTTGCTGATCTGGCCCAGGTCCTGGCCTGCCAGCATCAGCTTGCCGCTGGTCGGACGCTCCATGGCCAGCAGCAGGCGCAGCAAGGTGCTCTTGCCCGCGCCCGAGTGGCCCGTGACGAACAGGAACTCGCCCCGGCGCGCCCGGAAACTCAGCTCATGCAAGCCGACATGGCCATTGGGATAGCGCTTGGCAACCTGCTCGAATCGGATCATGGGTGCTCTCGCTCGGCGAACAAGGCTTTGACGAAGGGTTCAGCCTCGAAGGTGCGCAGGTCGTCGATGCCTTCACCGACACCAATGAAGCGGATCGGAATGTTGAACTGCTTGGCCAGGGCGAAAATCACCCCACCCTTGGCGGTGCCGTCCAGCTTGGTCAATGCCAGGCCGGTCAGTTCGACGCTCTGATTGAAGTACTTGGCCTGGCTGATAGCGTTCTGTCCAGTGCCGGCATCGAGTACCAGCAGCACCTCGTGTGGCGCCTCGGCGTCGAGCTTGCCAATCACCCGACGGACCTTCTTCAGCTCCTCCATCAGGTTGTCCTTGGTGTGCAAGCGGCCCGCGGTATCGGCGATCAACACATCGACGCCACGGGCCTTGGCGGCCTGCACGGCGTCGAAAATCACCGAAGCCGAATCAGCGCCGGTGTGCTGCGCGATCACCGGAATCTGGTTGCGCTCACCCCATACCTGCAGCTGCTCCACAGCGGCGGCGCGGAAGGTATCGCCGGCGGCCAACATGACCTTCTTGCCTTCGAGCTGCAGCTTCTTGGCCAACTTGCCGATGGTGGTGGTCTTGCCCGCACCGTTCACGCCGACCACGAGGATCACGTAGGGTTTGTTCTGGGCCTGGACTTTCAGCGGTTGCTCGACCGGATGCAGCAGGGCGGCCAGCTCTTCCTGCAACGACTTGTACAGTGCATCGGCGTCAGCCAGCTGCTTGCGGGCGACCTTCTGGGTAAGGTTCTGAACGATGGTCGAGGTGGCTTCGACACCCACGTCGGCGGTCAGCAGGCGGGTTTCGATCTCATCGAGCAGGTCGTCGTCGATGGCCTTCTTGCCCAGGAACAGGCTGGCCATGCCTTCGCCGATGCTGGCGCTGGTCTTCGACAGCCCCTGCTTGAGGCGAGCGAAGAAGCCTGGCTTGGACTGTTCGACGACGACCGGGGTGGGCTCGGGCTCGACAGGCGTTGGTGCTGGGGTCGCAACCGGAGCCGGGGCAGATGCAGGCACGGGAGCCGCGACCGGGGCAGCAGGCGCCAGGGTTTGCGCAGCGGGGCGCACCGGGATGGCTGGTGGCGCCTTCGGTTCGAGGTCCGGGACCAAGGCCACAGGCTCTTCGGCAACCGGCAGCACCAGGTTGCTGACCGGAGCCGCGGGCTCGTCCGGCTGCGCAGTCTCTACTGGCGCCGCTTGCAGCGGCATGGAGGCGACCGGCTCGGGCGTCGCGGCCTGCAGGGGCTGGGAAGCCACAGGCTCAGGTTGCGGAGCCTGCAGCGGTTGGGACGCTACCGGCTCGGGCACGGACGCTTCGACCACGGGCAACACCGGCTCGACCGGAGCGACCGGAGGCTGCTCGACGGCGGGCTGCGGTGCTACCGGCTCGGCGGCCTGCGGCTCCTGCGCTTGAGGCTCAGGCGTTTGTGGCTGTTCGGCGACAGGTTGCTGCGGCTTCTTGCGAAACCAGCTGAACAGGCCTTTTTTCTCGCCAGCCTCGGCCGGCGCTTTTTTGTCGTCGTTGGAACCAAACATGGAAGACGGCTATCTCAGGGTAGCGATGGGCCAGCACTTGGCGCATCGGGAATTCTCTAAACGCAGAACAGACTATTTTGAATCCGGCTGGTTCATGCGCAATGTTTTGTCGTAGGTCCTGCAGGCCAGAACGGCGACAGGCATGGTCGCCAGGCAACCGGATCAGTATCCTAGCACCTCCTGGCCTACTGACGCTAAACCCAGCGGGCCGCCGAACAGGTTAAACACCGTATGAATGCTCTAGCCCGCCGCGCCGCTGGCCTGTTGCTCGGCACGCTCTGCCTGCCCCTCGCGGCCCTGGCCGCCGATGTGCAACCCACCCACGAGTTCATCCTCGACAACGGCCTGAAAGTGGTCGTTCGCGAGGACCATCGCGCCCCGGTGGTGGTCTCGCAGATCTGGTACAAGGTTGGCTCCAGCTACGAGACACCGGGCCAGACCGGCTTGTCCCATGCCCTCGAACACATGATGTTCAAAGGCAGCGCCAAGATCGGACCCGGCGAGGCCTCGCGCATCCTGCGGGACCTCGGTGCCGAGGAAAACGCCTTCACCAGCGACGACTACACCGCCTACTACCAGGTACTTGCCCGCGATCGGCTGCCGGTGGCCATGGAGCTGGAAGCCGACCGCCTGGCCAGTCTGCGCCTGCCCGCCGACGAGTTCGCACGCGAAATCGAGGTCATCAAGGAAGAACGCCGCCTGCGCACCGACGATCAACCTAGTTCGAAGGCGTTCGAGCTGTTTCGCGCCATGGCCTATCCGGCCAGCGGCTATCACACCCCGACCATCGGCTGGATGGCCGACCTCGAACGCATGAAGGTCGAGGAGCTCCGCCATTGGTACGAATCCTGGTACGCCCCGAACAACGCCACCCTGGTAGTGGTGGGCGATGTCACCGCCGATGAGGTCAAGGGCCTGGCACAGAAGTATTTCGGCAGCATCCCCAAGCGCACCGTGCCATCGGCCAAGCTGCCGCTGGAGTTGGCCAAACCAGGCTACCGCCAGCTGACCCTGCACGTACGCACCCAACTGCCAAGCCTGATCTACGGGTTCAACGTGCCTGGATTGGCCACCGCCAAGGACCCGCGCACCGTACATGCCCTGCGCCTGATCTCGGCCCTGCTCGACGGCGGCTACAGCGCGCGCATGCCGGCACGCCTGGAGCGTGGCCAGGAATTGGTCGCCGGCGCGTCGTCCAGCTACAACGCCTTCACACGCGGCGACAGCCTGTTCCTGATCTCGGCTACTCCGAACGTGCAGAAGCAGAAAACGCTCGAAGAAGTGGAAAAAGGCATCTGGCAACTGCTCGACGAGCTCAAGACCACTCCGCCCAGCGCCGAAGAGTTGGAGCGCGTACGTGCCCAGGTCATCGCCGGTCTGGTCTACGACCGCGATTCCATCAGCAGCCAGGCCACCACCATTGGTCAACTGGAGACCGTTGGCTTGTCCTGGAAGCTGATCGACAGCGAACTGGACGAGCTCAAGCGCGTGACACCGCAAGACCTGCAGAACGCCGCACGCACTTATTTCACCCGCGAACGCCTGAGCGTTGCCCACGTACTGCCTGAGGAGTCCGCTCATGAGTGATCGCAGCGCACCACGCTACACGCTGATCGGTACGGGCATCATTGCCTTGGTAGTGGCGGTGGCCGCTGTCCTGGCGCGCCCGGCCCAGTCCGAGGCAGAGCCTCCTGCGGCGCGCCCTGCAAACACCCTGCAATCGCTGGCCGATCTGGACGGCAAGGCGCCAAGCCGGCGTCAGCTGAACATCCAGAACTGGACCACCGCCGAAGGCGCCCGCGTGCTGTTCGTCGAAGCCCGCGAGCTGCCCATGTTCGACCTGCGCGTGACCTTCGCCGCCGGCAGCAGCCAGGATGGCGACACCCCTGGCCTGGCCGCCCTGACCAACGCCATGCTCAACGAAGGCGTGGCCGGCAAGGACGTGACCGCCATCGCCGAAGGCTTCGAGGGACTGGGCGCGGACTTTGGCAATGGTTCCTACCGCGACATGGCAGTGGCCTCGCTGCGCAGCCTGAGTGCCAAGGACAAGCGTGACCCTGCACTCAAGCTGTTCGCCGAAGTGGCGGGCAAGCCGACCTTCCCCGAAGAGGCTCTCAAGCGCATCAAGAACCAGCTGCTGGCCGGTTTCGAGTACGAAAAGCAGAACCCTGGCAAGATCGCCGGCAAGGCCCTGTTCGCCAAGCTCTATGGTGACCACCCGTATGCTCACCCCAGCGACGGTACGGCACAGAGTGTGCCCGGTATCACGCTGGAACAGCTTCGCGCCTTCCATGCCAAGGCCTATACCGCCGGTAACGCGGTCATAGCCCTGGTTGGTGACCTCAGCCGCAGCGAGGCCGAAGCCATCGCCGAACAAGTGTCCTCGGCCCTGCCCAAGGGCCCCGCGCTGGCGAAACCCGCCGAGCCTGCGGAGCCCAAGGCTGGGTTGACCCATATCGACTTCCCATCCAAGCAGACTCACCTGATGCTGGCCGAACTGGGCATCGACCGTCAGGACCCGGACTGGCCAGCCCTTTCGTTGGGCAACCAGATCCTCGGCGGAGGGGCCTTCGGCACCCGGTTGATGAGCGAAGTGCGCGAGAAGCGCGGCCTGACCTACGGGGTCTACTCCGTGTTCAGCCCAATGCAGGTACGCGGCCCCTTCATGATCAACCTGCAAACCCGCGCCGAACTCAGCGAGGGCACCCTCAAGCTGGTCCAGGACATCCTTGCCGAATACCTGAAAAACGGTCCGACGCAGCAGGAACTGGATGACGCCAAGCGCGAACTGGCCGGCAGTTTCCCACTGTCCAACGCCAGCAACGCGAGCATCGTTGGCCAGTTGGGTGCTATCGGTTTCTACAACTTGCCCCTGACTTGGCTGGAGGACTTCATGCAGCAGTCCCAGGCCCTGACCGTCGAGCAGGTCAAGGCGGCCATGAACAAACACCTGTCGGCCGACAAATTGGTCATCGTCACCGCTGGCCCGAAAGTGGCGCAGAAGCCGCTGCCGGCCCCCACTGATAAACCCGCCGAGCCACCGCTCGGCGTACCGGAGCATTAATGCCAAGACCCACCCCACCCGCCCGCCCCAACCAGGGCCAAAGCAAGGGCCAGGGCTACCTGCGCATCATCGCCGGCGAGTGGCGCAGCCGGCGCCTGGCGGTACCTGAAGGCGATGGCCTGCGCCCCACCACCGACCGGGTACGTGAAACCCTGTTCAACTGGCTGGCGCCCTACATCGAAGGCGCCCGGGTGCTGGATGCCTTCACCGGCAGTGGCGCCTTGGTACTGGAAGCCTTGTCCCGTGGCGCGGAGGATGCCGTGGCACTGGACAGCAACCCGGCAGCCATCAGCAATCTGAAGAACAACCTGGAGATCCTGCGCTGCCCACGCGGGCAGATCCTGCAGACCGACGCCCTGCGCTACCTGCAAGGCCCGACCAAGCAGCAGTTCGATGTGGTGTTTCTCGACCCACCCTTCCACCAGGACCTGCTGGCAAACGCCTGCAATCTGCTGGAACAAGGTAACTGGCTGCGCGAACAGGCGTGGATCTATACCGAGAGCGAAGCTGCCCCGTCGACCCTGCAATTGCCTGCCAACTGGCGCTTGCACCGAGAGAAGAAAACCGGCCAGGTGCATTACGCCCTATGGCAGCGAGGCTGAGGCCTGTGGCCCGTCGCCATAAGTAAGTAACGCAGACGGGCCTCCCCATTCAAACAAGCTGCTCCTGTTTCGACTTTCACACAGGAGCAACTCGGTCATGGCCACTCTGACATCCACCGCTGCCACCAGCGCGCCACCGCTGCAGCATTTCGTCCTAGCCAACGGACTGGTGGTCTATCTGCGTGAGGACCACCGTGCCCCCTTGGTTAGCGCCCAGCTTTGGTACCACGTGGGTGCCAGCTACGAGCCGCCAGGTCATTCCGGGCTGTCTCACCTACTGGAACACTTGATGTTCGAAGGCAGCAGCAAGCTTGCTGGCGGCCAATACTCGAAGCTGATCAGCACGCTCGGCGGGTCACCGAACGCCGCCACCACGCACGACGCCACCTACTTTCCCGTCACCCTGCCCAGCAATCGCCTGGAAGTCGTTCTGGAGGCCATGGCGGACTCCATGGCCAGCGCCACGCTCGAACCAGCGGCCTTCGACCGCGAGCTCGAAGTGGTCAAGGCGGAGCGCCGCACCCGAGTGGACAACAGCCCCCTCGCTCAGGCTCTGGAGCAAGCCGACACACTGGCGCTGCAGGGCGGTCCTTACGCCACGCCCATCATCGGCCGCGCCCCGGATTTGGCCGACATGACCGCTGATGCTGTCCGAACCTGGTACCAGAGCTGGTATCACCCAAACAACGCAACGCTGGTGGTCGTCGGCGACACGACATCGGATCGGTTACGCGGGTGGGTCGAGCACTATTTCGGTGCAATTCCCGCCAACCGCCTGCCCAGCAAGGCACGACCGAAGCCAGCCACCGCATCCGTTCATCGCACACAGACCATCACCCTGCCTCGCCTGCGTGAAGGTCTGATCATGGCGTTCAATGTGCCGAGCCAGTCGACCGCCGCTTCCGACCTCGAAGCCTTGGCCCTGCGGCTGATTCCCGAACTGCTCACCGAGGGCAGAGGCGCGCGCCTTGTTCAACGTCTGATGCGCGAACGCGACATTCTGCATGCGAAGGGCTCGCAGTACTTGCATGTGCTGCGAGGTGACAGCCTGCTCACGTTCTACTTCTTCAACAATCCGCAACAGGCCTCGCCGGAACAGGCGATGGAGCACGTCTGGGCGCAGATCGAGCTGCTCAGGCAAACACCCGCGACGGCACGGGAGATCTCGAGGGCAAAGGCAAGGCTGCTGGCGAACACCGTCTTCGGCCGTGACGACATCGGCGAGCAAGCCGGTGCGATTGGCCAGATGGCCGCCAGCGGCCTCGATCCGCATTCGCTCGACCGGGAGGCCGAGATTCTGCAAAGCGTCACTGCGGAAGACGTACGAGCTGTGGCCCATCGCTACCTGAGCCATGAACGGCTGACCGTTACTTACATGAAAGAGGAAGAACGCCCATGAACGACTCGAATGCAACTGCGCTGCAATCGGTGCAAGGGCGGGATTTCAGCCATTTCGATGATATTCGCATCCAGGTCCAAGCCTGGCGGACGCAGAGTGGCACCCAAGTACGGTTCGTGCGCCGCCCTGAACTGCCCATGGTCGACCTCATGCTCTACTTCAACGCAGGCACCTCGCTCGATGGAGATACTTCAGGTGTTGCCGCCTTGACGCTGCACATGCTCGACAAGGGAACCACCGCGCTGGATGCCACGCAGTACGCCAGCCAGATCGAGCGCCTGGGCGCGCAAGTCAAGACAAGCATCCGCCTCGAACATTCGAGCGTATCCCTGCGCTGCCTGACCGCCGAGCAGGTCCTCGACCCGGCAATCGAACTGTTCACCTCCCTGGTCGCCAGTCCCGCCTTCGCCTCTGCGGAGTTAGCAAAAATGAAAGGGCAATTGCTTCCCTACCAGGCATCGCGCCACACCACGCCGCAGCTACGCACCCGATTGGAAGCCAACCGCTATCTATTCGCCGGGCACCCCTATGGCAATCCCCTGGGCACTACGCCAGAAGGCATCGAAACGACGACTGTCGATCAGCTGGTGGCTTTTCATCGACGCGCCTACAGCGCCAACAATCTCTGTGTCGCCATGGTCGGTGACCTGACCCGTGAGCAAGCAGAAGCCATCGTCCAGCGCATCACCCAGGCACTGCCTCAGGGCTGGGCAGCCGCTCAGCTTCCCGAGGTGCCGCAGGTTGCGAGCAAGACGATACACGTCGAGCTGGCGGGGGCCAGCAATGCGATGGTGCTGGCCATCCCAATGAGCGTTCGACCAGACGACCCTGATTATCCGGCCCTTGTACTGGCAAGCGAAGTGCTGGGGGCTGGGGTGGATTCCAGGCTGCTCCGGGAACTGCGCCTGAAACGTGGCCTGACCTATGGCGCAAGCAGCCGGCTGACGCCGCATGAAGCAGGTGGATTGCTGAACATCGAGTGGGAAATCGCCTCGGCCTACATCACTGCCTCCCAGTCACTTGTCGCAGAACTCTTGGAAACGTTCATTGCTCAAGGGCCGACCGCTGCGGAGCTCGAACTAGCCAGAAATCAGTTGGCCGGCCGGTTCATGAGCGCCGTGGCAGGTAACCAGACACTGGCCGCGCTCCTGGCCGGGGCAGCCCGACACGGTCAGCCCGCCAACCACACCAACCTCTATATCGAGCAGCTGCAGGCAGTGACCCCGGAAGCGGTTCGAGCGGTGTTGCAAACCCGGCTCGAATGGTCGCGCCGGGTGTTCGTGAGTGTCGGCCCCACCGCCGATCAACGCCCCTTGCCCGATCTTCCGTCCACCGACCAATAGTGCAGATACAGTGGCGGTGTTTCATGGCAATCTAGGTGGGCACATCACGAGCCGCCCAGCATGCCAAGCCTCAACGTCACTTTCCGCCCGGCCGCCGGCCTGTCCAACCCTCATTTGCAGACGTTGTGGGGGCCGCTTTGGCGCAAGCTGCCCGAGCTCCCACGCGACCGTGAACGCTTGTGGCTGGCCGACGGCGACTTCATCGATCTTGACTGGCATGGACCGCACCAGCCGGATGCCCCCCTGGTACTGGTACTGCATGGACTGACCGGGTCCTCCCACTCACCCTATGTCAAAGGCTTGCAGGGTGCCCTGCAAGCGCGTGGCTGGGCCAGCGTGGCGGTGAACTGGCGAGGCTGTTCGGGCGAGCCGAACCTGTTGCCGCGCAGCTACCATTCAGGCGCCAGTGAAGACCTTGCCGAGATCGTCGCCCACCTGCGGGCCCAGCGTCCGCTTTCGCCGCTGTTCGCAGTGGGCTATTCGCTCGGCGGCAATGTATTGCTCAAGTACCTGGGCGAAAGTGGCGCAGCCAGCGGGCTGGAGGCGGCGGTGGCAGTGTCGGTGCCGTTTCGCCTGGACCAGTGCGCCGACCGCATCGGGCAGGGCTTCTCGAAGGTCTACCAGGCACATTTCATGCGGGAAATGCTCGCCTATGTGCTGCAAAAGCAGAAACACTTCCGCGACCGTGGCCATGATGAAGGGCTTGAGGCGTTGGCGCGGCTCGGACCGCTGCGCAACCTGCGCACTTTCTGGGACTTTGACGGCAAGGTTACCGCGCCGCTGAACGGGTTCAAGGACGCACACGATTACTATCGGCGCTCATCGAGCCGCTACTTTCTGGGCGCCAACCGGACTCCGACGCTGATCATCCACTCAAGCGACGACCCATTCGTGTCCAGCCACAGCCTGCCTGGGCTCGAAGAACTCGCGCCACAAACGCACTTCGAGTTACACCACCGTGGCGGGCACGTGGGGTTCGTCGACGGCAGCCTGCGAAATCCGGGTTACTACCTTGAGCGCCGGATTCCGCAGTGGCTGGTCGAAGGCCTGTAGCGCCATTGCCGGCGACAGTCCCGGCAACCGATGACTCACTCCCCTGTAGCGACGCCATGTTCGGGGTCATTGATCCATTCGCTCCAAGACCCCGCATACAACCGTCCCAACGGATACCCCGCCAACGCCAGCGCGAACAGGTTGTGGCACGCCGTTACGCCCGACCCGCAGTAAGCCACCAGCTGATCAGGTTCACGCCCCGCCAGTTTCTCGGCATAGCGCTGCTTGAGCTGCTCTGCCGGCAAGAATCGTCCATCCGCCCCCAGGTTGTCGGTAAAGGCCGCACATTGCGCCCCTGGAATGTGCCCCGCGACGGGGTCGATCGGCTCCACCTCACCACGAAAACGTGGCAAGGCCCGGGCATCCAGCAGGGTCAGGTCCGGGCTCCCCAAGCGCTTGGCCAGATGCCCGGCGTCGATCAGCAACTTCATGTCCGGCTCGCCGGTGAAGGTCCCTTGGCGCTTGGGCGGAGGATCCAGGCTCAATGGCAGGTGCGCGGCGTGCCACGCTTTGAGCCCACCGTCGAGGATGAACACGCCATCGCGCTTGCCCAGCCAAGCCAGCAGCCACCAGGCACGCGCGGCAAACGCACCCGGTCCATCGTCGTACAGCACCACTTCACTGTCATTGTCCACCCCCCATTCACGCAGCCGCTCTACCAGGCGGCGCGGCTCAGGCAAGGGATGACGGCCCGTCTTGCCCTTGGTCACCGGACCACTGAGATCGCGCTCCAGATCGGCGAAATGCGCCCCGGCGATATGACCTCCGGCATAGCTGCGCTGGCCGTAATCGACATCTTCCAAGGCAAAACGACAATCGAGGACCACCAACGTGGGCGAGTCCAGACGCTCGGCCAGCTGCTGCGGGGTGATCAATTGCGCTAAGGGCATGACAGTCTCCTGAACAATGGCAGATAAGCCCTGGTTCATGGCTCCAGGGCCTGGTTGAACGGTACATGGAATTCCTGGCACAGCGCATCCACGGCACTGCGCGCCTCGCGGGTCACGAACCCCAGCTCCAGCACCAGTACCTGATAGACACCTCGTTTGAATGCTTCTTCACCCAGGTGCGCGGAATGTTCACGAGTGGTGCTGAGAAAGCGCACCCAGGAAGTCAGCACAATCCAGGCGTTGATGGTGAGCGACTCGATCTGCGCCGATTCCATGGTCAGGATCCCGGCATCGACGAAGCCCCTGTATATCGCCTGGCCCTGGCGCAGGCAGCGCTCGGAAAAACGCCTGTAACGGGCGGCTAACTCCGGGTCGCTGTCGAGCAGGTGCTCCAGGTCGCGGTGTAGGAATCGGTAGTTCCACATCGCCGCCAGCAATGCCTTGAGATAGAAACGCTTGTCTTCCACCGTCGCCGCACGGCCTTGGGGTGGGCGTAGGAAACTGTCCACCAGCGCTTCGTACTGGCTGAACAACAGGGCGATGATCGCCTGCTTGTTGGGGAAGTGGTAATAGAGGTTTCCGGGCGAAATCTCCATGAATGCAGCAATGTGATTGGTGCTGACGCTGCGCTCGCCCTGCTGGTTGAACAGCTCCAGGCTGCTCTGCACGATGCGCTCTCGGGTCTTTATGCGCGGGGCCATGCTCAGCTCCCAGTCTGCGGGCTTCCATTGATGGGCATATTACGGTGTATTGCAGCGGATCACCGCTTGAAATTTTCGTACCACCGTACGAATTAGAGTATAGGCTCTAGAGACTCTCAGCCTCGCCGGAGCCGAAATGTCCTCGTCCATCGCCTTGCCTCCCGTGAATTCCGACACCGACCTGGCGGCGACGTTCGCCGCCCAGCGCCAGGCATTCGCCGGCAACCCCATGCCCCCTGAGGCCCAGCGACGACAGTGGCTCAAGAGCCTGCGCGAGGCTCTGCTGGCGGACCAGGACCGGTTGGTCGCGGCGATCGACACCGACTTCGACGGCCGTAGTGCCGATGAAACGCTGCTGGCGGAACTGCTGCCCTCGGTACAGGGCCTGCGCCATGCCGAGCGTCACCTGCACGGCTGGATGCGCCCAAGCCGCCGAAAGGTTGGACTCGCCTTCCAGCCCGCCAAGGCCCAGGTGTTGTACCAGCCGTTGGGCGTAGTGGGCGTGATCGTGCCGTGGAACTACCCATTGTTCCTTGCCATCGGGCCGCTCACCTGCGCCCTGGCAGCGGGCAACCGCGTCATGCTCAAGCTCAGCGAGGCTACACCCGCCAGCGCACTGGCCCTCAAGACAACGCTGGAACGGGTGTTCCCCAGCGACCTGGTCAGCGTGGTACTGGGAGAGGTCGAGGTCGCCCAGGCTTTTGCCCGCCTGCCGTTCGACCATCTGCTGTTCACCGGTGCCACCAGCATCGGTCGACAGGTGATGCTGGCCGCGGCCCACAACCTGACGCCGGTAACGCTTGAGTTGGGCGGCAAATCACCGGCCATCGTCTCGGCCACGGTCCCGCTGGATGACGCTGCCGAGCGTATCGCCTTCGGCAAGACCCTCAATGCTGGCCAGACCTGCGTCGCCCCTGATTACGTCCTTGTGCCCCGTGATCGGCTCGATGGCTTCAGCGATGCCTACCGCCGCGCCGTTCGACGCTTCTATCCCACGATTGCCGACAACCGCGACTACAGCGCAATCATCAACCCGCGACAACTGCAACGCCTGCAAGGCCTGCTGGACGATGCCCGGCACAAAGGGGCACAGGTCATCGACCTGTATCCGGACGAAACCCGGCAGGGCCGACGCCTGCCGCCGCACCTGTTGCTGGGTGTGAACGACGACATGATCGTGATGCAGGACGAAATCTTCGGCCCGCTGCTACCTATGGTGCCCTATGACACCCTCGACGACGCCCTCAGCTACATCAACCAGCGCCCGCGCCCGCTGTCGCTTTACTACTTCGGTTACGAGCGCGGCGAACAGGAGCACGTCCTGCGCCATAGCCACTCGGGCGGCGTGTGCCTGAACGACACCTTGCTGCATGTCGCTCAGGACGACCTGCCCTTCGGCGGTATCGGGCCCTCGGGGATGGGGCACTACCATGGTTTGGAGGGGTTTCAGACCTTCAGCAAGGCCAAGGCAGTGCTGGCCAAACAGCGCCTGAACACGGCTCGACTGATCTACCCGCCCTATGGCAAAGCCGTGCAGCGCTTGATCTACAAGCTGTTCATCCGCTGAGGGCCGCCCATGCATCGCCGCGATCTGCTGCGTTTCAGCCTGGGCGCCAGTGCGTTTCTGGCCACCACCAGCCTGGTTGGCTGCACGTCCCAATTGCCCGCGGCGGGCTTCCAGGTGCTGCGAGACGACGATGTGCCTGTGCTTCAGGCCCTGATTCCCGTGGTGCTGGCGGGTACACGAGCGTCACGGGAGCTGGTGCTGCACAGCCTCGATCACACGTTGGCGGCATTGTCGCCAGAGATGCTCAAGCTCACCCGGCAGCTGTTCGATGTGCTGAGCCTGCCCCTCACCCGCGGCCCACTGACAGGCATCTGGGGTAGCTGGGAACAGGCCGACGCCCAGCAGGTGAATGCCTTTCTGCAACGCTGGCAGGACAGTTCGCTGAACCTGCTACGCATGGGCCACTCATCCTTGCTGCAACTGCTGCTGATGGCCTGGTACGAACGGCCCGAAGCCTGGGCCGCGTGCGGCTACCCAGGCCCCCCGAACATTTGACCCCCCAACAAGAGCATCGCCAATGCCTGTCATCGACCCGTTTCGTCAAGGCCTCGAACGCGGCTGGATCACCCACGACGGCTCGCGTCTGGAGCACGACCTGAGCCTGCAGGCCGATATCGCCATCGTCGGCAGCGGCGCGGGCGGCGCTACCAGCGCGCACATGCTCGCCGAAGCCGGATTCAAGGTACTGCTGATCGAAGAAGGCCCGCTCAAGACCAGCAGCGACTTCCACCTGCTGGAGGATGAGGCCTACGCCAGTCTGTATCAGGAAGGGTTGGGGCGAATGAGCAAGGATGGCGCCATCACTATCCTCCAAGGCCGTGCAGTGGGCGGTACCACGCTGGTCAACTGGACTTCCAGCTTCCGTACGCCGCCCCAGACCCTGGCGCACTGGGCCAGGGAACATGCCGTGAAAGGGCTGGCCGAGGACGTGCTGAAGCCGTGGTTCGAGCGTGTGGAGCAACAACTGGGAATCACCCCCTGGGCCGTGCCCCCGAATGCCAACAATGACGTCTTGCGCCGTGGCTGCGAAAGCCTGGGCTACCGCTGGGCGGTGATCCCACGCAACGTGCGCGGCTGCTGGAACCTGGGTTACTGCGGCATGGGCTGCCCGGTCAACGCCAAGCAGTCGATGCTGGTGACCCATATCCCGGCCACCCTCGACAACGGGGGCGAGCTGCTTTACCTGGCGCGGGCCGTGCGCTTGGAACACAACGGAGAACGCATCGTGCAACTGCACTGCCAGGCGCTCGACGCTCAGGGAGTGCACCCCAACGGCCGGCAGATCACGGTTCGTGCCCGACACTTCGTTCTCGCCGGCGGCGGCATCAACAGCCCCGCCCTGCTGCTGCGCTCGCAAGCCCCCGACCCGCACAAGCGCCTGGGCAAACGCACCTTCCTGCACTTGGTGAACTTCAGCGCAGCACGCTTCGACGCGCGCATCGACCCTTATTACGGCGCCCCGCAATCCATCTATAGCGACCACTTCCAGTGGCAGGACGGTACCGACGGCCCTGTGGGCTACAAACTGGAGGTACCACCGTTGCACCCGGCCCTGGCCAGCACCTTGCTGGGCGGGTATGGCGCCGAGAACGCCCAGCGCATGGCTGACCTGCCCCACACCCATGTCATGCTGGCGTTGCTGCGTGACGGTTTTCATCCGCAGAGCCAAGGGGGAGAAGTGGAACTGCGGGGCGACGGCTCGCCTGTGCTCGACTACCCCGTCACCGACTACCTGCGCGACGGCCTGCGGCGGGCCTATCGAAGCATGGCGCAGATCCAGTTCGCCGCTGGAGCGAGACAGGTAGCCCCCGTACATAGCGATGCCCGCTATGTCGACAACCTGCAACAGGCCCTGACCCTGATCGATGGCCTGCGCCTGGAGCTTTTCCGTACCCGCCTTGGCAGCGCCCACGTCATGGGCGGCTGCGCGCTGGGCGAGGACCCGCGCCAAGCGGTGTGCGACAGCCTGGGCCGACATCACCAGCTGGAAAACCTGTCGATTCACGACGGTTCACTGTTTCCCACCAGCATCGGTGCCAACCCGCAGCTATCGGTCTACGCCCTTAGCGCCAAGCTCACCGATGCCCTGATTACCCGGCTGGCACAGGGCGCATGACAACCTGCGCCCCCTCTGTCTATAGTGCCAACTTCCGGCCGCGCGACTTGGCCGGGCGCAGTCGCTGCGCTACCATCCGACTCCCCAACGCACTCCAGCCAGGATGACGCGATGAACCGAGTGTTGTACCCGGGTACTTTCGACCCCATTACCAAGGGCCATGGCGACCTGGTCGAACGCGCTTCGCGCCTGTTCGACCATGTGATCATCGCGGTGGCGGCCAGCCCCAAGAAAAACCCCCTGTTCCCACTGGAACAACGGGTAGAGCTGGCCCGTGAGGTCACCAAGCACCTGCCCAATGTCGAAGTCATCGGCTTCTCCACCCTGTTGGCGCATTTTGCCAAGGAACAGAACGCCAACGTCTTCCTGCGTGGCCTGCGTGCAGTGTCCGACTTCGAATACGAGTTCCAGCTGGCGAACATGAACCGGCAACTGGCACCCGATGTCGAGAGCCTGTTCCTGACGCCATCGGAGCGTTATTCGTTCATCTCTTCGACGCTGGTCCGGGAGATCGCAGCGCTGGGCGGGGACATCAGCAAGTTCGTCCACCCAGCGGTGGCCGACGCCCTGACCGAACGCTTCAAGAAGTAACCCTCATCGCCTGACCATCGCGCCCGCGTGCACTGCGGGCGCGAATGCGGCACAATTGTGCCTACCGCGTTGAACATGCCCGGGCTGTGAGCCCCGGCCGGAGTCCCAATGTCCCTGATCATCACCGACGATTGCATCAACTGCGACGTCTGCGAACCCGAGTGCCCGAACGAGGCAATCTCCCAAGGCGAAGAGATCTACGTGATCGACCCCAATCTGTGCACCCAGTGCGTCGGCCACTACGACGAGCCGCAGTGCCAGCAAGTCTGCCCGGTAGATTGCATTCCGCTGGATGAGGCCCATCCAGAAACCCATGATGAGCTGATGGCCAAGTACCGGCGGATCACCGGTAAAGCGTGATGCCGCCATCGCCGGCTTGCCGGCGATCTAGCCTTGGAATTCAGCGCTGGCAGCGCGGGCAGTACACGCTGGCCCGCTGTCCCAGCTTAACCTCTCGCAAGGTCGTCCCGCACACCTTGCACGGCAGTTCGCCTCGGCCATACACGAACAGCTCCTGCTGGAAGTACCCAGGCTGCCCGTCGCCACCGATGAAGTCGCGCAGCGTCGTGCCACCTTGTTCGATGGCTGCGGCCAGCACCCGTTTGATCTCGATGGCCAGCTTCAAGTAACGGGCCCGCGAGATGCCGCCCGCCTCTCTGCGTGGGTCGATACCGGCGGCGAACAGCGCCTCGGTGGCGTAGATGTTGCCCACCCCTACCACCACGGCGTTGTCCATGATGAACGGTTTCACGGCCATCGAGCGCCCGCGGGAAAGCTGGAACAGGCGCTCGCCATCGAACAGGTCGGTCAGCGGCTCCGGCCCCAGGCGCAATAGCAATTCGTGATTGAACGGGTCGAGGCTCCAGAGCATCGCGCCGAAGCGGCGCGGGTCGGTGTAGCGCAGCATCAGCCCCGATTCCAGCTCGATGTCGACATGCTCATGCTTGGCCGCCGGCGCCCCCAATTCGACCAGGCGCAAGTTCCCCGACATCCCAAGGTGGCTGATCAAGGTGCCAACCTCTGCGTTGATCAGCAGGTACTTGGCGCGTCGCTCCACGCTGAGGATGCGCTGGCCCGAAAGGCGTATGTCCAGATCCTCAGGGATTGGCCAGCGCAGCCGCCGATCACGCACGACTACCCGGCTGACACGCTGGCCAACCAGATGGGGCTCGATGCCACGTCGGGTTGTCTCGACTTCTGGTAACTCAGGCATGAATCAGTGCCCCAACTCGCGCAGGGTCTGCTTGAGGTTCTCGAAGTCGTACTCCGACAACCCGATGTAATCGAGGACCAGCGGGCCGAGCGCATTCCACTCATGGTCGACGGCCTGATTACCCAGCACGCGATACGAGGCGCAGATATGCTCGGCCATCTTCAGCACCGCGAGCAGGTTCTTCAGCTGGGTCTGGGCATTGCGCGAGGATTCGTCGCGGAACACCGCCAAGGCGTTGTGGTGGTTGGCGATGGCCCCGCTGATGTGCTCTGGCAGGCGCCAGGACTTGGCGGTGAAGTAGCCGACCACCGAGTGGTTGGTGTTGAAGGCCCGGTTTTCGGTATCGACCACGCGGGTTTCTTCACCGGCTTGGGCGTAGGCCTCTTCAAGCACATCCATGTAGTTGGGGAAGCGCTTGAGCATCAGCGGTACGCCGCAATCGTGGAACAGCCCGAGCGTGTAGGCCTCGTCCACGGCCTGGATACCGGTACGCTTGGCCAGCGTCAGGCAGGTCATGGCCACATCCTGGGCGGTGTCCCAGAAGCGGTTCAAGGTGACGATGGTTTCGTCGCTCATTTCACCCTTGATCGACTGGGCGTTGATCAGGTTGATGATCGAGCGGCTGCCCAGCAGGTTCACCGCACGTTGGATCGAGCCAATCTTGTTGGAGAGGCCGAACTGCGGGGAGTTCACCAGTTTGAGCAAGGCGCCCGAAAGGCCTGGGTCCTGGGAAATCAGCTTGGCGATGGTTTCCAGGTCCGGGTCAGGCATGTACTGCTCGAACTGCAAATCGACCATGATCTGCGGTTGCGGCGGAATGGTGATGCCTTGCAAGGCTTGCTGGATCTGCTCGGCGCTGAGTTCTTGGGACATACGTGCACACTCGTGAAGGTCGAGGGGATTCTAACCCAGATGAACCGTGCCGGCGCCGCGTATTCCTGTCGGTACAGCCGCCACTTTGTCGCGCCTGGCCCCGGATCCCGTAGCAAAAGGATATAATCCCGCTCTTTTTTCCCGGAGCGACGTCATGTCCCTGCCCAGCCTTCGCCTCAAAGCCAATGCCGACCGCCGCCTGCGCGCCGGCCACCTGTGGGTCTACAGCAACGAAGTCGACGTCAATGCGACCCCGCTGCAAGGCTTGCAGGCCGGACAGCAGGCCGTCCTCGAGGCAGCCAACGGCAAACCGCTGGGCATCGTCGCGCTAAGCCCCAACAACCTGATCTGCGCCCGCCTGCTGTCGCGCGATGCCAAGCTGCCGCTGGACAAGTCGTTGCTGGTGCATCGCCTGAACATCGCCCTGTCGTTGCGCGAGCGCCTGTTCGAGCAACCGTGCTACCGCCTGGTCTATGGCGATTCCGACATGCTGCCAGGCCTGGTGGTCGACCGCTTCTTCGACATCCTTGTGGTTCAGCTGGCGTCGGCCACCATGGAACTGCACAAGGATGACGTCATCGCGGCACTGGTCCAGGTGCTCAAGCCCAGCGGCATCCTGTTCAAGAACGATTCCGCCGCGCGTGATGCAGAAGGCCTGCAGCGCTACGTCGAGACCGTCTACGGCGAAGTTCCGGACTGGGTGCCGCTGGAAGAAAACGGCGTGAAGTTCGAGGCCCCGGTACGTGAAGGCCAGAAGACCGGCTGGTTCTACGACCATCGCATGAACCGTGCACGCCTGGCCCCCTACGTGAAGGGCAAGCGCGTGCTCGACCTGTTCAGCTACATCGGAGGCTGGGGTGTGCAAGCCGGCGCTTTCGGCGCCAGCGAAGTGTTCTGCGTCGATGCTTCGGGCTTCGCCCTGGATGGCGTGGAGCGCAATGCCGCGCTCAACGGTATCAGCGAAAAACTCACCTGCATCGAAGGCGATGTCTTCGAGGCATTGCGTGAGCTCAAGGCCGCCGAAGAACGCTTCGACGTGATCATTGCCGACCCACCCGCGTTCATCAAGCGCAAGAAGGACCTGAAAAACGGCGAAGCGGCCTACCGCCGCCTGAATGAACAGGCCATGCGCATGCTGACCAAGGACGGCATCCTGGTCAGCGCCTCCTGCTCGATGCACCTGCCTGAGGACGACCTGCACAACATCCTGCTGACCAGCGCCCGCCACCTGGACCGCAACATGCAGCTGCTCGAACGCGGCGGCCAAGGCCCGGACCACCCGGTGCATCCGGCCATTGCCGAAACCCGCTATATCAAGAGCATTACGTGCCGGTTGCTGCCCAACAGCTGATGAAAGCCTGAAAGAACCAAGGTCACCCATGGGCCAGCTCTCGAACTGGCCCATGGGTGACCTTTCAAGAATCGGTCGCTGCGTCTCAGACGCCCAGAACGAACGAAGCAACCCCGAAATACACCATCACCCCCACCGCATCGGCAATTGATGTGATGAGCGGCCCACTCGCTGTGGCCGGGTCGAGCCTGAAGCGGCTGAGCAGGAACGGCAAGCTCATACCGATCAGACTACCGACCAGCACGATCACGACCATGCTGCTGGCCACCACCAGGGCAATCAGCGGCCCGCCGCGCAACAAGCCCAACGACGCCACCGCCAATGCCATGGTGCATCCAAGTGCCAAAGCGACACCAAGCTCACGGACCAGCATCCGCCACCAGTCGCGCATGACCACTTCGCCGGTCGCCAGCCCCCGCACTATCAGCGTTGCAGACTGGGCCCCCGCATTACCGCCGCTGTCCACAAGCAGGGGTAGGAAGAACACCAGGGCGATGTTGGCAGCGATGGTTTCTTCAAAGGCCGCGATGCCAGCCCCGGAAAACAGGTTTCCGAAAACCAGCACCACCAGCCATAGCACGCGCTTGCGGTAGAGCAGCCCAAGGGTTGCATCCCGCAGGTTGCCGACATGATTGGTGATCGACGCGCCTTTGTGAATGTCTTCGGTCGCTTCGCGCCGCTCTGCTTCGAGGGCTGCACGGGTGTCCAGGTGCAGGGTGTCGTTATCGATTGGATGTTGCATGAGGTTCTCCAGACGCCGCGCCAGGCGCCCGCAGACCTCAGTCATACGGACTCAAGCCCTCGGCAGCCCTGGCGACGGCGCGCTCAGTGCCAATTTGCAGGTTCTGTACGAACTGAAACTGGGAAGGTCCATTGAGGTCATTTCTCGTGAAGCCGCACATGCGGCGCGGCGGATCATAGGTAGCCAGGCTGGGTGTGTCAGCCCCTCCGGAGGCATTTCAGAACGGTCCTACAAACGACCGGCCATTCGGTCAAAGTCACCGCCCAGACACATCGCCATTCCCTCGCGGCGCCAGCGGTGTAGAATCGACCTATTCATCGCCAGTCATCCCCGGCGGGTTTATGAGCTCTGGTCGAACATGCGGCGATCCCGCAGTGTCTTCGGCCTCATCCGTGCCAGTGGCAACCGGCCTGCGGCGCAAAGGACAAGAGAAGCTCACTCCCCTTTTTGTGACCTGATTCAGCCGCCAGGAGTGCTTCATGCCTGATTATCGTTCCAAGACATCCACCCAAGGCCGCAACATGGCCGGCGCCCGCGCCCTGTGGCGCGCCACCGGGATGAAAGACGAAGACTTCAAGAAACCGATCATCGCCATCGCCAACTCATTCACCCAGTTCGTCCCGGGCCATGTGCACCTGAAGGACCTGGGCCAGCTGGTCGCCCGCGAAATCGAGCGCGCCGGTGGCGTGGCCAAGGAGTTCAACACCATCGCGGTCGACGACGGCATCGCCATGGGCCACGACGGCATGCTGTACTCGCTGCCGAGCCGCGAGATCATCGCCGACGCCGTGGAGTACATGGTCAACGCCCACTGCGCCGATGCCATCGTGTGTATTTCCAACTGCGACAAGATCACCCCCGGCATGCTGATGGCCGCCCTGCGCCTCAACATCCCGGTGATCTTCGTCTCCGGCGGCCCAATGGAAGCCGGCAAGACCAAGCTCGCCAGCCACGGCCTGGACCTGGTCGACGCCATGGTCATCGCCGCCGACTCGTCGGCCAGCGACGAAAAAGTCGCCGAATACGAACGCAGCGCCTGTCCGACCTGCGGTTCCTGCTCCGGTATGTTCACCGCCAACTCAATGAACTGCCTGACCGAAGCCCTGGGCTTGGCCCTGCCGGGCAACGGTTCGACCCTGGCTACCCACTCCGACCGCGAACAGCTGTTCCTCACCGCTGGCCGCACCATCGTCGAGCTGTGCAAGCGTTACTACGGCGAGAACGATGATTCGGTATTGCCGCGCAACATCGCCAACTTCAAGGCGTTCGAGAACGCCATGATGCTGGACATCGCCATGGGGGGTTCGACCAACACCATCCTGCACTTGCTGGCCGCGGCCCAGGAGGCCGAAGTGGCCTTCGACCTGCGTGACATCGATCGCCTATCCCGCAAGGTGCCGCAACTGTGCAAAGTGGCGCCGAACATCCAGAAGTACCACATGGAAGACGTCCACCGCGCTGGCGGCATCTTCAGCATCCTCGGTTCGCTGGCCCGTGGCGGCCTGCTGCACACCGACCTGCCGACCGTGCACAGCCGCAGCATGGAAGAAGCCATCGCCAAGTGGGACATCACCCAGACCGATGACGAAGCCGTGCACACCTTCTTCAAGGCAGGTCCGGCGGGCATTCCGACGCAGACCGCGTTCAGCCAGTCGACCCGCTGGGAAACCCTGGACGACGACCGCGCCGAAGGCTGCATCCGTAGCGTCGAGCACGCTTACTCGCAAGAAGGCGGCCTGGCCGTGCTGTACGGCAACATCGCCCTCGACGGCTGCGTGGTGAAGACTGCCGGTGTCGACGAGTCGATCCACGTGTTCGAAGGCACCGCGAAGATCTTCGAAAGCCAGGACAGCGCCGTTCGCGGCATCCTCGCCGACGAAGTGAAAGCCGGTGACGTCGTCATCATCCGCTACGAAGGCCCGAAAGGCGGCCCGGGCATGCAGGAAATGCTCTACCCGACTTCGTACCTGAAGTCCAAGGGCCTGGGCAAAGCCTGCGCCCTGCTCACCGACGGCCGCTTCTCTGGCGGTACCTCGGGCCTGTCGATCGGCCACGCCTCGCCAGAGGCGGCTGCCGGTGGTGCAATTGGCCTGGTGCGCGATGGCGACAAGATTCTGATCGACATCCCCAACCGTTCGATCAACCTGCTGGTCAGTGACCAAGAGCTGGCCGAGCGCCGCGTCGAGCAGGACAAGAAGGGTTGGAAGCCGGTCGAAGCGCGTGCCCGTAAGGTCACTACCGCACTGAAGGCCTATGCGTTGCTGGCGACCAGTGCCGACAAGGGTGCTGTGCGCAACAAAGCGATGCTCGAAGGGCTGTAAGGCTCCGCGGCAAAAAAACCGGCGCCTGGTGCGCCGGTTTTTTTTGCCTGCCAAGGCCTCGACATAGGGTGCGTCACCCTCTGTCGGCGCTGACTGGCCAGCGATGGAGTCGGTCCGCCCCTTACTGAATCTGCTCCGGCGTCACGATCACCCAGTTCTTGTCCGCCGTCACCGGCAGGCCTTCCTTGGCCTGCGCCGCCGCGTTCTTCGAGATCATCCCGTTGAGCTGGTCCATGTACTTGGCCTTGCGGTTTATCCACAGGTGGATTCCACCCTTGTTCACATCCACCCCATGGAACTGCATGTAGCCATCGCTCGTCGGGGTGTCGCCGCCCACCAGCACTGGCTTCTTCCACTGGTCGATATAGGTGAGAATCGCCGCCTGCTTGCCCGCCATCCAGGTGGCAGGGGTCCACAGGTAAGGCGTCAGTTCCAGGCCCTCGTTGGCCTTGGCATCGTATTTCCCCTCGGTAATCTGTTTGCGCGCGGTGGTCAGCTGGCCGTTTGCACGATCTTTGAGCAGCAGGCTCACGCCAATGACGTTCTCAGGCTTCACGTTGTAGCCGTACTTGGGGTCGGAAGCCACCATGCGTACCAGCTCTTCCGAGGCGGCCGAGATCACGTACACCTCGATACCATTCTCCATCAACTTGTTGTACAGCTCGGTCTGCCCGGTGAACACCTTGGGCGGCTGTACCTCGATGGCTTTTACCTGGTCGCCTTCGAAATAGGTGCTGGGAATCGGCTTGCCCAAGGCCATCAGCTCATCGACCTGGACCTTCAGCTCTTTCAAGGTGAACCCGGAGAACACCTGCGCCACCCAGGGGTAGCAGACCATGTCGTCGATTTCGCACAAGCGGTAGTAGTAGCTGAACAAGCTTTCCTTGTGCTCGGCGGTGTCCTTGAACGGGATCAGCTTGAGGGAAGGGTCGAGCTTGTCGCGGGTGAGCAGCCCCTTGTTCTCCATGAACGGCAACAGCGACTCCTCAAGGTCGAAGCGGTAGCTGGTGTTGTCCATGTCGAACACCGCGTAATTACCCTTGTGGGCGTTGGCGGCAATCATCGAATCGAGCTGTTTGGCCGCCTCGGCCGGCCAATGCTTGAGCTCGGTGGCCCAGGTTTCGACACTGAATAACAAAGAAAGGCCGATGGCCAGAGCTTTCGGAGCGAACTTCATGTGCGGATCTCCTGAAATGACCGAAGAAAACTAGTTCAGGAAGCAACAAGACCCCAGGCCCACAACGACCTTCACACAGCTGCAAACGCCGTGTTGATTGCCACCTGCGACACGGTGTTATTCCATTAGCGACTATCCAAATTACTTTTAGATATAAATTCGTTTGTTTTCAGGCTGTTAGCATTTCTGTTCGCAATCGCTCACAGAGGCGATGCCTCTTCTGCTTTTTCCTGGAGCTTCAATGAATCTGCCGCTGTTACTCAACCTGCTGGCATTCCTGGCCTTGTTGCTGGGCCTGGCACAAACCCGCCGCACCGACTGGAGCCTGGCGAAGAAAGTCTTGCTGGGGCTGGTGCTAGGCGTGGTCTTCGGCCTCGCGCTGCACACTGTCTACGGTGCAGGTCACACGGTTCTCAAAGCCACCCTGGGCTGGCTCGATCTGGTCGGCAACGGCTACGTTGGCTTGCTACAGATGATCGTCATGCCGCTGATCTTCGCCTCGATCCTCAGCGCAGTGGCTCGCCTGCACAATGCCTCTTCGCTGGGTCGCATCAGTGTGCTGAGCATCGGCACGCTGCTGCTGACCACGGCCATCGCAGCACTGATCGGTATCGCCCTGACCAACCTGTTCGGCCTTAGCGCCGAGGGCCTGGTGGCTGGCGCCCAAGAGAGCGCGCGCCTGCAAGCCATCCACAGCGACTATGCAGGCAAGGTCGCCGACCTCAACATCCCGCAGTTGCTGCTTTCGTTCATCCCCAGCAACCCGGTGGGCGACTTGGCCCGGGCCAAACCAACCTCGATCATCAGTGTGGTGATCTTCGCCGTGTTCGTCGGCCTTGCCGCGCTCGAGCTGATCAAGGACAACGCTGAAAAAGGCCAGCGCGCCCTGTCGGCCATCGACACCCTACAGGCTTGGGTAATGCGCCTGGTGCGCCTGGTAATGAAACTGACGCCCTACGGCGTATTGGCCCTGATGACCAAGGTAGTGGCGAGCTCCAACCTGGAGGACATCCTCAAGTTGGGCAGCTTCGTACTGGTGTCGTACATCGGCCTGGGCCTGATGTTCGTGGTCCACGGTATCATCCTTGCCATGACCGGCGTCAGCCCGCTGCGCTTCTTGCGCAAGGTCTGGCCGGTGCTCACCTTCGCCTTCACCAGCCGCTCCAGTGCAGCCAGCATCCCGCTCAACATCGAAGCGCAAACTCGCCGTTTGGGCGTACCGCAGTCGATCGCCAGCTTCAGCGCCTCGTTCGGTGCGACCATCGGCCAGAACGGCTGCGCCGGTCTCTATCCAGCGATGCTCGCGGTGATGGTGGCACCCGCCGTGGGCATCGACACCTTCGACCCCCTGTGGATCGCCACGCTGGTGGCCATCGTTACCTTGAGTTCGGCAGGCGTTGCCGGCGTCGGCGGCGGTGCGACCTTCGCGGCGCTGATCGTGCTGCCGGCCATGGGACTGCCAGTGGAGTTGGTGGCGCTGCTGATTTCGGTCGAGCCGCTGATCGACATGGGCCGCACGGCGCTGAACGTGAATGGCTCGATGACTGCTGGTGTGGTGACCAGTCAGCTACTGAAAGAGACCGACAAGGATGTGCTGGCAGGTGATCAGCATGCAGAGCTGAGTCACTCCTGAGCCGTTCATAGCGCTGATCGCCCGCGAACCGCCCCTACACCGCCATTGATGTAGGGGGGGTGTAGGCCATAGCCCCGTCACAAGACCGAAAGCCCAACCCTCAGGCCTTCTCCCAGACCTCGAAATGGTACGCCGGCCCCTGGCCCTCTGCGGGTCGCGGATCGCTCGAGCGCAGAGCCCACTGCGCCTTGTCGAACTCGGGGAACCACGCGTCCCCTTGCGGAGACAGCTCCACCCGGGTCAGGTACATCCGGCTGACCAGCCCCTTTTCGAGCGCCTGCCCATACAGCTGCGCCCCGCCGATCAGCATGAGCTCATCGACGCCCTGCTCACGCGCCCACTGCTCGGCACGGGCCAACGCCGCTTCCAGCGAAGCGAACACCTCGGCACCCGCCAGCTGCAGGCCAGGTTGGCGGCTGACGACGATGTTCAAGCGCCCCGGCAGCGGCCGCCCCAGAGAATCCCAGGTCTTGCGCCCCATGATGATCGGCTTGCCCAGGGTGGTGGCCTTGAAATACTTGAAATCCCCCGGCAGATGCCAGGGCATGGAATTGTCGATGCCGATCACACGGTTCTCGGCGAGCGCCGCGATCAGGCTGAGGGGGAGTGAGGTAGTCATGCCGGCGAGGATAGCAAACCCGCCGTGGGTTATGCTTCTGCCCTGAACCGTGCAATGGAAGACCTTGTGACTGGACCGACCGAACTCGACAAGCGCTGGCTCACCGAAGCGGTGCGCCTGCGCGAGGAACACGCCGGCCCCCTGGAGGACCAGGAAGCCAACCGACACGCCCGCCAGCAAGGCGGCGACCTGGCGGTGCGCATCGAGCGCCGCGCCTTGTTCCTTGCCGAGCGCGATGGCATGACCGCTGCCTTGCACCACTGGAAGCAAGGCGCCCGCCTGGCGCTGCTGGCTCTGCTGCTGATGGCTGTATTCAGCGGCGCTGGCCTGGCGCTGGCGGCCTTGGGTGATGGCCAGCGGGCGGTGAATGTGTTCTGGGCGCTGGGCAGCCTGCTCGGGCTGAACCTGCTGATGTTGGTGGGCTGGGCTGTTGGCTTCACCCTGAGCGGTGAACATGGCGCCAGCCTTGGGCGCCTCTGGCTCTGGCTCAGTGAGCGCTTCGCTCGCGATGCCAAGGCCGCGCATCTGGCGCCCGCCCTGATGGTGCTGCTGCAACGCCAACGCCTGAATCGCTGGCTGCTTGGCCTGCTGGTGCACGGACTATGGCTGCTGGCAATGCTAAGCGCCTTGGGGATGCTGCTCGCCTTGCTCGCCACCCGACGCTATGGCTTCGTCTGGGAAACCACCTTGCTGGCCGCCGAGCCATTCATTCACCTGACCCAGGTACTGGGTGCCCTGCCCTCGCTTCTGGGCTTCGCCACGCCAGACGAAACCATGATTCGAGCCAGCGGCGACACACTACCGGCCCTGGAGGTCGCTCGTCAGGCCTGGGCAAGCTGGTTGCTGGGCGTGGTGCTGGTCTATGGCCTGCTCCCTCGGCTATTACTGGCCGGGCTTTGCCTGTGGCGTTGGCGCCAGGGTCGCGAACGCCTGACCCTGGACTTGAGTTTGCCAGGCTATGCGCAACTGCGCGAAGTGCTGATGCCTCGTAGCGAGCGTATCGGTGTGCAGGATGCTGCCCCCGACACCCTGCCGCACTTCGAAGCGGGCCACTCTCAGCGCGGCAATGGCGGCGCGCTGCTGGTAGGGCTGGAGCTCGATGACCAGCGCCCCTGGCCTCCCGTCTTGCCCAAGGCCGTCACCGATGCTGGCGTGCTCGACAGCCGCGAGTCGCGCAACCGCCTGCTCGAACAGTTGAGCCGTTTCCCCCCGGCCCGCCTGGCCATCGCCTGCGACCCCCGCCGCTCGCCGGACCGCGGCAGCCTCGCCTTGCTTGCCGAGTTGGCACGCAATGCCGGGGCCACGCGCATCTGGCTGCTGCAAGCAGCACCGGGCGAGGCACTGGATGCCGAACGACTGGGCGACTGGCATGAAGCCCTGGATCGCCTGGGCCTGCCACACGCCGACACTTCGCCCCTGACCTGGCTGGAGCAAGGCCATGACTGAGCCATTGAAACTGGCCGTGGTAGGCCACACCAATGTGGGCAAGACCTCATTGCTGCGTACCCTCACCCGCGATGTCGGCTTCGGCGAAGTATCCCATCGACCGAGCACCACCCGCCACGTCGAAGGCGCACGCCTGTCCGTGGATGGCCAGCCGCTGCTTGAGCTCTACGACACCCCGGGCCTTGAAGATGCCATCGCCCTGCTCGACTACCTGGAGCGCCTGGAACGCCCCGGCGAGCGCCTCGACGGCCCGGCCCGACTGGAACGGTTTCTTCAGGGCAGCGAAGCGCGCCAGCGCTTCGAGCAGGAGGCCAAGGTCCTGCGTCAGTTGCTGGCCAGCAATGCCGGTCTGTACGTGATCGACGCCCGCGAACCGGTGCTGGCCAAGTACCGAGACGAACTAGAGGTGTTGGCCGGCTGTGGCAAGCCGCTTTTGCCCGTGCTCAACTTCGTCGCCAGCCACCAACACCGCGAACCGCAGTGGCGTGAAGCCCTGGCCCGACTGGGCCTGCACGCACTGGTGCGGTTCGATAGCGTGGCCCCGCCCGAAGACGGTGAACGCCGCTTGTACGAAAGCCTGGCCCTGTTGTTGGAGGAGGCCCGCCCGGCCTTGCAGCGCTTGATCGACGACCAGCAGGCACAGCGCCTGGCTCGCCAGCAAAGCGGCAAACGTCTGATCGCCGAACTGCTGTTGGACTGCGCCGCCTGCCGCCGCAGTGTCGCGGCCGAGCCGGCCGCCGAAGCCCGAGCCATAGAAGCGCTGCGACAAGATATACGTCAACGTGAACAGCGTTGCGTCGAAGCCTTGTTGAAGCTGTATGCCTTCCGCCGTGAGGATGCCCATGCGGGCGAACTTCCATTGCTGGATGGCCGCTGGGGTGACGATCTGTTCAACCCCGAAACCTTGAAATTACTCGGTGTTCGCCTGGGCAGCGGCGTGGCTGCCGGCGCTGCAGCCGGTGCCGGAGTCGATTTGCTGGTTGGCGGCCTCACCCTGGGCGCGGCGGCATTGGCCGGGGCAATAGCCGGAGGCGCGCTACAGACCGCGCGCAACTATGGGTCGCGGTTGATGGGCAAGCTCAAGGGCAAGCGCGAGCTGACCGTGGACGACACGGTATTACGCTTGCTGGCCTTGCGTCAGCAGCAGTTGATGGTGGCGTTGGACAACCGCGGGCATGCCGCGCAAGACAGCATCCGCCTGGGTGAGCTGGATGAAAAGGCCTGGCGCGAGGGCAAGTTGCCAGAAGCCTTGAGCAAGGCGCGGGCGCACCCGCAATGGTCGACCCTCAATCCGGGGGCGAAGCTGAATCAGGCTGAACGGCAGGAACAGTTGGAGGCGCTGGTTTCGCAATTTTGAGAGGCGCCCTGGCCCCTCCGCGGGTAAACCCGCCCCTACAGTCAGGGGTTGCATTGAACCTGTAGGAACGGTTTACCCGCGAAGAGCCGAGCACAAGTGCCCATTCCTTAAAGCAGCGCCAGCGCCTTCTGCCTCAACACATGGAGGTCGATCACCGGCACTCCGACCTCCTTGGCCTTTTCGTCCCACTCCCGCATCCGTAGGCTCACGTCGAACAGCGGGTCCCGTTCGAACGCATCGGCTTGCGAGTCGCTCATCACGCCTCCCTGATATTCCAAGGTCCGCCGGCTCGCCTCGCTCAACCGCTGGTAATACCCCGGTTGCCGCAAGGTCAGGTAGCGCTTGGCCTCCACGTGAAACTGAACTAGCCGCGCCATGCGCTCGCTAAAGCCACAGCGGCGCAAATACTCGGCACCGATACGTTCGTGGCTAACCACCCCATAGCCGCCCATGCTGGCGTCACCGCCACACAGATGGCCGATGTCATGGAAGAACGCCGCCAGCACGACTTCATCGTCGAACCCTTCGGCCATGGCCAGTTGCGCAGCCTGGGACATGTGTTCGAGCTGGGTGATGGCTTCGCCGATGTAGTCGTCGCTGCCGTGCCGCTCATAAAGGGCGAAGGTGCTGTCCACGATCTGCGCTGGGGTGGGCATGACTGTTTTCTCCTGGCTTGATGGGTTGCTGGCCATTTCCCGGACAAAACCGCTGCGCCCGAGAAAGGGCAGGTGGTTACTGCTGGGCCACCTTTTCCGACTTGCCGTCATAGCGTTTGCGCCACTCGGCCAGAATCTGATCACGGTTCTTCGAAGCCCAGGCAAAGTCGTTCTTGATCAGGCGTTGTTCATAGTCCGCCGGCAACTCGGTCTGCGGCTTGGCGATGCCCGGCGCAGCCAGTACGGCGAAGTTTTCCTTGTACAGCTCCATGGCCGCTGGGCTTGCCGAGAAATCAGCCAGACGCTTGGCCGCATCTGCCTTGGGCGTTCCCTTGATCACCGCCGTCGCCTCGATTTCCCAACCCAGGCCTTCCTTCGGCAATACGATGTCCAGCGGCGCACCCTGGCGCTTGAGCTGCACGGCCGGGTACTCGAACGAGATACCGATCGGGAACTCGCCTGCCGCCGCCAGCTTGCACGGCTTGGAACCGGAGTGGACGTACTGGCCGATGTTCTGGTGCAGCGCATCCATGTAGGCCCAGCCTTGCGGCTCGCCAAAGGTCTGCAACCAGGCACTCACGTCGAGGAAGCCGGTACCCGACGAAGCGGGGTTGGGCATGACGATCTTGCCCTTGTACTCCGGCTTGGTCAGGTCCTGCCAGCTCACCGGCTTGCTCAGGCCCTGCTTCTGGGCCTCGATGGTATTGAAGCAGATGGTCGCGGCCCACACGTCCATGCCCACCCAGGCAGGGGGGTTGGCGGCATCGCGGTAATTGGCGGCGATTTTGCCCAGGTCTTTCGGGGCGTAGGCTTCGAGCATGCCGTTCTGGTCGAGGATGGCCAGGCTGGACGCCGCCAGGCCCCATACCGCGTCGGCTTGCGGACGGTCTTTCTCGGCCAGCAGCTTGGCGGTAATGATGCCAGTGGAGTCCCGAACCCACTTGATCTCGATGTCCGGGTTGGCCCGTTCGAAGGCCTGCTTGTAGCTTTTGAGCTGTTCCGCCTCCAAGGCGGTGTAAACCATCAGCTGGGTACCCGCGGCCGAGGCCTGCAGGCTGAACATGGCGGAAACGGCTGCGGCAAGTGCAAGGTGCTTGTACATGGGTTGGGTCCTTACAGGTCAGGCGGTCGCGGCGCGTTGGCGCCAGGCTTGGGAGCGGCGCAGCAGGCCGCGTGAGGCTGTGGCCAGCAACAGTGAAGCGCTGGCACTGGTCAGCAGAATCAAGGTGGACATGGCGGCGGCACCCCCCACGTTGCCGGCGTCGTCCATGTTCAGCACGGCAACGGCGGCCAGGAGGGTATCGGGGCTATACAGGAAGATCGCGGCCGACACGGTAGTCATCGCCGAGACGAACAGGTAGCGGATGATGTCCAGCAGCGCCGGCAGGCAGATTGGCACGGTCACCCGCAGGAAGTGCTTGCACAGCGGCGCCTTCAACGACAGCGCAGCCGCCTCGAACTCACCGTCGAGCTGACGCAGGGCAGTGGTCGCGGTCATCTGCGCGGTGGTGAGGTAATGGGCAATGGTGCACACCACCAGTAACCCCATGCCGCCGTAAAACACATGCAGCGGGTTGCCGTTGAGGTTGAAGAAGAATACGTAGCCCAGCCCCAGCACCAGTCCCGGCACGGCCATGGGAATGAAGCTGAGCAGGCGCAGCGCTTGGTTGAGCAGGCGTTGGCCCTGGGTCTTCTCCATCAGGTAGGCACCGGTGAAGATCACGACGCTGCCAATCAGCGCGGTGCAAATGGCCATGGTCACGCTATTGCGATAGGCCAGCCAGCCGCCACCGGCGGTGTCTTCGAACCTGTAGTGACGCAGCGACAGCGACAGGTTGTAGGGCCAGAAGGTGACCAGCGATGAGTACACCGCCATGCCGATCACCAGCAGCAATGCCGCACACACCAGCAGCACGATGGCCAGGCAGCAGGCATCGCGGCCACGCGACGGCTTGGGTTCGAATACCTGGGCACGGCCACTCATGGCCTGGCCCTGACGCCGGCGCAGCCAGGCATCGACGCTGAAGCTGAACAGGGCTGGTAGCAGCAGCACCATGCCGATCAGCGCGCCACGGCCAAACTGTTGCTGGCCGACCACGGCCTTGTAAGCCTCCAGCGCCAGCACCTGATAGTCGCCACCGACCACGACCGGTACGCCGAAGTCGGTGATGGTCAGGGTAAAGACCAGGCAGAACGCAGCGAACACAGCGTGGCGCGTGGCCGGCCAGGTGATGCTGGTAAATGCCCGGCACGGACCGGCGCCCATGCTCGAGGCGGCATCGAACAGGCGAGCATCGGCCAGCGACAATGCCGACAGCAGGATCATCAGCGCATGCGGGAAGGTGTAGATCGCCTCGCCCAGCACGATGCCCCAGAAACCATAGATGTTGTCGTCGAACAACCCGCGCAGCAGGCCCTGATTGCCAAACAGGTAGACCAATGCGATGGCTGGCAGCATCGACGGGGCCAGCAGCGGCAAGAGCGAAATCCCTCGCCACAGGCCTTTGCCCGGGATCAACGTGCGTTGCAAGGCGAAGGCAAACAGGTAGGCCAGCGGCACGACGATGACCGCGACGGTGAAGGCCACCGACAGGCTGTTGCCCAGCAACCAGTGGAAGTTGTCGCTGGCGAACAGTTCACGGGCCGCCAGCAAGCCACCGCCCTGACCCGCTTCACCACTGAAACCACGCCAGAAGATCGCCAGCAGCGGCATCAGCACGGCCAGCACCAGAAGGATCAGCAGCAGGCTCTTGCCGCCGACGACGAACAACCGGTCGCTCAGGGCGACGCCAGCACGCGGCGCGGCCTTGCCCTGGTTGAGCGGCAGGGACATTGGCACGGCCATCTCAGGCAAACACCTGCAGGCTCTGCGGTGGCAACGCCACCCAGATATCCTGCGAACCCAGGCGTGGCATCACCTCGGGCGTCAGTTCGGCCAGCAGGGCATGGCCTGGCAGCCCCTTGAGTTCGAAGCTCATGCGGCAGCGGTTACCGAGGAAGGTGATCTCGCGGACCCTGGCGGGGAACACGTTGTCTTCGTGTACCACTGGGTTCACCGTGATGGCCTCCGGGCGGCAGAACAGCCGGCCACTGTTGGCCTGGGCCGAACCTGGCGCCAGACGCATGTCCAGGCCGCCGACCAGGGCATGGCTGTCGTCGCGGCGTTGGAATGGCAGCCAGTTGCCCTGGCCGACGAACTCGGCGACGAACGGCGTGGCCGGCTGGTCGTAGATTTCCTGCGGGGTGGCGTACTGCTCGACCTGGCCGTTGTTCATCACCGCAATGCAGTCGGCCATCAGCATGGCTTCATCCTGGTTGTGGGTAACCATCAACGTGGTGATACCCAACTGGCGTTGCAGTTCGCGCAGTTCGGTGCACAGGTGCTCACGCACCCGGGCGTCCAGTGCCGACATCGGCTCGTCCAGCAGTAACAGCGATGGCGACGGCGCCAGTGCGCGGGCCAGGGCCACCCGTTGCTGCTGGCCACCGGAGAGCTGCCCGGGATACTTCTTCTCACTGCCAGAAAGGCCTACCAGATCGAGCATCTCGGCCACCCGCTGGCGGACCTGCTCGCGACCACTACCAGCAAGGCCGTAAGCGATGTTGGCTTCGACGGTAAGGTTGGGGAACAGCGCGTAGGACTGGAACAGAATGCCGTAGTCTCGGGCCTGGGGTGGCAGCTCGGAGATATCGCGCTCGCCGACGTAAAGCGCACCACGGTCCTGACGCTCCAGCCCGGCGATGCAACGCAGCAGCGTCGTCTTGCCACAGCCGGATGGGCCAAGCAGGCACACCAGTTCGCCGGCGGTGATGTCCAGCGAAACATCGTTGAGCGCCGTGAAGGCACCGAAGCGCTTGTGGATGTTGCGCACTTTCAGTGGTGCGCCGGAGTTGGTGGGGGTCATGGCAGGGCCTCATCGAAGAGATGGGGCCATGCTAGGAATGCTGTGCGAAGGTTCTGTGGCTTTCAGGCAAAAGCCGGTGATAGTGGCATAGGCAGATTTTGTATCGACCGCTCCTGCAAGATCCTCAGAAGCGTGAACCGGCCACTTCCTGGGCTACACCAAGGAAGGCCGCTGGCAACCTGGCCTGGCGCCGCTCCTTGAGGCAGTACAGGTACTCGTGCATGACTGGCGCATCCTCCAGCGCCAGCACCCGCAGTTCCGGGTTGTGCGGCACCTCGTGGCGGGCAATCACACTGATGCCGATATTGCGCAGCACCGCCTCGCGTATCGACTCGCGGCTGCCGATTTCCAACAGTGCCCCGGCCTTCACCCCCGCCTCCTGCATCATCTGCTCGGTCAGTTTGCGGGTGGTCGAGCCTTTCTCGCGTACCAGCAGGCAATGCCCGGCCACCGCCTCGATCGATACCGTCTGGCGATGGGCCAACGGGTGGCTACGGTGCACCGCCACCACCAGCGGATCGCTCCCCAGGACCCGCCGAACCAGTCGCGGATCTTCTACCAGTTGCGACGATGCGGCGATGTCCACCCGGTAGTCCTCAAGCATTTCCAGTACCTGCTGCGAGTTACCGATCTCCACCGCGACTTCCACCTGCGGCAAGCGTTCGCGGTAGATCTTTACCAGGTCAAGAATGTAGAACGGCGCGGTCGCCGCGAGGCGCAAGCTGCCTTGGGCTTGGCCGCTGTTGCGCAGCTCGAACTCGATGTCGGCCTCCTGCTGCAGCAATGCCTTGACCATCGGCAGCAGGCGCACGCCCTCCTCGCTCAAAACCAGGCGCCGCCCGCCACGGTAGAACAACTCCACGGCGTACTGGCCTTCCAGGTTACGGATTTGCGTGGTGACCGTGGGCTGGCTGAGCCCAAGCTTCTTCGCCGCCAAGGTGATACTGCCCAGACGGGCCACCATGTAGAAGGCTTTCAGCTCCGAACTCAGCATGCATGTCCTCTATTTGCGCAACAGGCGCAAGCCGTTGAACACCACCAGCAGGCTCACGCCCATGTCGGCGAATACCGCCACCCACAGGGTGGCCATGCCGGCGAAGGTGATCGCCAGGAATATCGCCTTGATGCCTAATGCCAGAACGATGTTCTGCATGAGGATCGCCGCACTGTGGCGCGACAGCCTGACGAAGGCCGGGATTTTCCGCAAGTCATCGTCCATCAGTGCCACATCGGCAGTCTCGATGGCAGTGTCGGTACCGGCTGCCGCCATGGCAAAACCGATCTCGGCGCGGGCCAGGGCCGGGGCGTCGTTGATGCCGTCACCGACCATACCCACCCGATGACCCTGGGCGTACAGCGCTTCGATGGTTTTCAGCTTGTCGGCGGGCAGCAGGTTACCTTCGGCACGGTCTATCCCTACCACGGCGGCGATGGCTTGCGCGGTATGCGGATTGTCACCCGTGAGCATGACAGTCTTGATGCCCAACCCATGCAGCTCTTCGATGGCCTGGCGGCTGCTGTCCTTGACGGTGTCCGCCACGGCGAACAGCGCCAGCGGGCCAGAGCGGTCGAGTAGCAGGACCACGGTCTTGCCCTGGCGTTCCAGCGCATCCAGCTGGGATTCCAACTCGGGCGAACACAGCCCCAGCTCCTCTACCAGGCGGTGGTTGCCCAAGTGGTAGACCTCACCGGCAATGGTGCCTCGCACGCCACGCCCGGCCAGCGCGGCAAAATCATCCACCTCGCTCATGGCCAGGCCTTGCTCCTTGCCGTATTGGGCGATAGCGCGGGAAACCGGGTGGTCAGAGCGCTCGCCCAGGCTGGCGGCCAGGGCTTGTGCGCGGTCTTCGAACGTCGGTTCCAGCACCTTGACGTCGGTCTGCACCGGTTTGCCGTGGGTGATGGTGCCGGTCTTGTCCAGGGCCAGGAAATCCAGATGGCGTCCACCCTCCAGGTAAACGCCGCCCTTGATCAGGATGCCTTTGCGCGCGGCTGCCGCCAGGCCGCTGACGATGGTCACCGGGGTCGAGATGATCAGGGCGCACGGGCAGGCCACCACCAGCAGCACCAGGGCGCGGTAAACCCAGTCGAACCAGGCACCAGCCATGAGCAGCGGAGGGATGAGTGCCACAGCCAAGGCGATGGCAAACACTGCCGGCGTGTAGATACGCGAAAAACGGTCGACAAAACGCTGGGTAGGGGCGCGCGCGCCTTGCGCTTGCTCGACGGCCTTGATGATCCGCGCCAGGGTCGACTGCCCGGCAGCAGCAGTTACCCGGAACTCCAGCGCCCCCGCCTGGTTGATGGTGCCGGCAAACAGCTTGTCGCCCACGGTCTTTTCCACAGGCAGGCTTTCGCCGGTGATCGGTGCTTGATCGACACTGGATCGGCCGCTGGTCACTTCACCGTCCAGGCCGATGCGTTCACCGGGGCGTACCCGAACCCGCGCGCCAAGAGCCACCTCACGCACCGCCACCTCGCGCCACTGGCCATCCGCCTGCTGCACTGTTGCCATGTCCGGAGTCAGTTGCATCAACCCGCCAATGGCATTGCGCGCGCGGTCCAGCGAACGCGCTTCGATCAGCTCGGCGATGGTAAACAGCACCATCACCATGGCAGCTTCGGGCCACTGCCCGATCAGTACGGCGCCCGTCACCGCAATGCTCATCAACGCGTTGATGTTCAAGTTACGGTTTTTCAGGGCGATCCAGCCCTTCTTGTAAGTGCCCAGACCGCAGCCAAGAATGGCTGCCAGCGCCAATGCGGCTACTGCCCACTCCGGGGCCAGTGCGCCAAAGTGCACGATTTCGGCGGCGATCGCGGCAATACCTGACAATGCCAGAGGCCACCAGCGGATCTTGGCCGGTTGTGGCGTGGCTGGCGTGGCATCGTCCTGGGCAGCAATCGGCTCGGCCTTCATCCCCAGGCTGTCGATGGCCCGTTCGATGTCGGCTGTTGCACCCAACGTGTGGCGCACACCCAGCACGCGGTTGATCAGGTTGAATTCCAACTGCTCGATACCGGCCAGCTTGCCCAGTTTGTCCTGGATCAGCGTCTGCTCGGTCGGGCAGTCCATGGCCTCGATGCGAAAGCGGCTGAACTGCGCATCATCACTGGCCTTTTCGGTCAATTGCACGAACGCGGGCGCAGCACTGGCGCCGCAGCAGCTGTGAGCATGGGAATCGTGGCAGTGGCTATCGCCACCCTGGCCGTGGGCATGGTCGTGCGTGTGTTCGTGGCTGACAGGCTGGTTCATGAGGTCGTCCTTAAAATGCGCCTGTTGCCAAGTGAACACCCTGTAGCCACTATAGGGTCAAGCCACACGCTGGAGATTTCGTGATGAAGATCGGAGAACTGGCCAAAGCCACCGACTGCGCCGTGGAGACCATCCGCTATTACGAACGAGAGCACTTGCTGCCAGAGCCCGCTCGTACGGACGGCAACTACCGGCTGTACACCCAGGCGCATGTCGAGCGACTGACGTTCATCCGCAACTGCCGTACCTTGGACATGACCCTGGACGAGATCCGCAGCCTGCTAAGCCTTCGCGACAGCCCGGAAGGTTCTTGCGGCAGCGTCAATGCGCTGATCGATGAGCATATCGCGCATGTGCAGGCGCGAATCGATGGCCTGGTGGCGTTGCAAGAACAGTTGGTGGAACTGCGACAGCGCTGCAACGCACAGGGAAACGAATGCGCGATCTTGCAGCAACTGGAAGTGAACGGGGCGGTGTCGGTGCCAGAAACCGAGCATTCGCACGTGGGGCGCAGTCACGGGCACTAGAAGTGCCCGCGAAGAGGCCGGTGCAGACGATGGGGCCGTCAGACTGCCATCGGCGCCGTCATCGGCGCATGATGTTCATACCCTTCCAGCCAGAAATCACTCGGCTCGATCTTCTCCAACCACTCCGGCTCGTACTTGCCGGTCTCGGCGAACGCCGGCACGCGGTCGCTGATGACCAGTCTGGGTGCTTCCAGCGGCTCGCGCTTGAGCTGCTCGTTGAGCATGTCCAAGTGGTTCTCGTACACATGGGCATCACCAATGAAATAGGTGAACCAGCGCGGTGTATAACCGGTCAGGCGGCCGAACAACGACAGCAGGGCCGCGCCCTCGGTGAGGTTGAACGGCGTTCCCAGGCCCAGGTCATTGGAACGAATGTAGAGCGTCAGGGAAATTTCCTTGGTCTCGACATTGGGGTGGAACTGATACAGCAGATGGCACGGCGGCAGGGCCATTTCATCCAGCTGGGCGCAGTTCCAGCCATGGAACAAGATGCGACGGCTGCCCGGGTCGTTGGCGATGGTGTCCAGGCACTGACGCACCTGGTCGATGGCCTTGTACAGGATGACGAACGCCTGGCCCTCTTCCTCGTCCTGGGCGATCCTGCGAAAGCCCTGCTTTTCAGCCATCTCGATCGCTGCCGGGTTGCTCAGCGGAACGCGCTTGTAGCCCGGCCACTTGCGCCATTGCACGCCGTAGATCTCGCCGAGGTCGTCATGCCCCTGGCGGAATGGGTTGGCCAGCCACTGGGCGTTTTCGTTGGCGTTCTGGTCCCAGACCTTGCAGCCCAGCTCGCGGAACTCACCGGCGCTCTTCACGCCACGCAGGAAACCCACCATCTCGCCGATGGCCGACTTGAACGCCAGCTTGCGTGTGGTGATGGCCGGGAAGCCTTTCTGCAGGTCGAACTTGAGCATGGCGCCCGGCAGGCTGATGGTGCGAATACCGGTGCGGTTGCCTTGCAAGGTGCCGTTCTCGATGACGTCACGGACCAGATCTAGATACTGTTTCATGGCTTACCTGTAACAAGAACGGCAGGGGGATCGCCCCTGCCGTGAAAATCAAACGGTGGCCTTGGCCGTCGGTTTACGGTTGTAGGCCCACCAGATCAGGAAGATGCCGCCGGCGATCATCGGCACGCAAAGCAACTGACCCATGGTCAACCAGCCGAAGGCGATGTAGCCAAGCTGGGCGTCGGGTACCCGCACGAACTCCACGATGAAACGGAAGATACCGTAGAACAGCGCGAACATGCCGGAAACGGCCATGGTCGGGCGCGGCTTGCGCGAGTACAGCCAGAGGATGACGAATAGTGCCACACCTTCGAGGGCGAACTGGTAAAGCTGCGACGGGTGACGCGGCAACTGGGCCGGGTCGCTGAACGGTGGGAACACCATCGCCCAAGGCAGATCGGTGGCCTTGCCCCACAGTTCGGCGTTGATGAAGTTGCCGATACGCCCGGCGCCCAAGCCAATCGGTACCAGCGGGGCGACGAAGTCCATCAGTTCGAAGAACGACTTGTTATTGCGCTTGCCGAACCACAGCGCCGCCAACATCACGCCAATGAAGCCACCATGGAACGACATGCCGCCCTTCCACACCTCGAAGATCAACGTCGGATTGGCCAGGTACTGGTGCAGGTCATAGAACAACACGTAGCCCAGGCGCCCGCCAACGATCACCCCCATCGACAACCAGAACACCAGGTCCGAGAGCTTTTCACGGCTCCAGGTGGGGTCGAAGCGGTTCAGACGGCGCGAAGCCAGCAGCCAGGCGCCGCCGATGCCGATCAGGTACATCAGGCCGTACCAGTGGATTTTCAACGGCCCGATGGCCACGGCCACGGGGTCTATCTGCGGGTAAGGCAGCATGGAACTTCCTCTCGATTCAAATCAAAAAGCTGAGGCCGACGCAGAACAGCAGTACTGCGAACAGGCGTTTCAACAAACGTGGCGAAAGCTTGTGCGCCAGACGCGCGCCGTAGCGGGCGAAAAACATGCTGGTGACGGCAATGCCGACCAGTGCCGGCAGGTACACGTAGCCCAGGCTATGGGCCGGCAAATGTTCCTCGCGCCAGCCCAGCCACATGAAGCTCAGGGCGCTGGCCACCGCAATCGGCAGACCACACGCCGAGGAGGTCGCCACTGCCTGTTGCATGGGCAGGCTGCGCCAGGTCAGGAACGGCACGGTCAGCGAACCGCCACCGATGCCGAAAATGGCCGAGGCCCAGCCGATCACACCGCCAGCACCGACCAATGCGGGCTTGCCGGGGATGCCACGGCTGGCCTTGGGTTTCAGGTCCAGGGCCATCTGTACGGCGACGATCAGGGCGAACACACCGATGATCTTCTGCAACTGCGGACCTTGGATGAGCGAAGCCGTCTTGGCACCGATACCGGCCCCGATGAGGATGCCGAGGGTCATCCAGGCAAAAATCGGCCATTGCACCGCGCCTTTACGCTGGTGCTCGAGCACGGCGTTGATCGATGTGAATACGATGGTCGCCAGTGAAGTGCCGACCGCCAGGTGGGTCAGCACCGAGGGGTCGAAGCCCTGCAGGGTGAAGCTGAACACCAGCACCGGCACGATGATGATGCCGCCGCCCACGCCGAACAGCCCGGCCAGCACGCCGGCGCACGCGCCCAACAGCAGATAGAGTACGAACTCCATTCGTCGCCCCCAAGAAAAACAATCCGGCATGGTAACGGAAGCCGGGCTCGGGGCTCTAGTGAAGTCTGTGACAGGATGGATCGACACGGCCGCAATGGGTAGAGTGGCTAAAAACACAGAGGCCCAACCGATGTGCCTGATCGTATTCGCCTGGCGGCCCGGACACCCCCTGCCGCTGATCGTCGCGGCCAACCGTGACGAATTCTATGCCCGTCCCGCACTGGCCCTGGCGGGCTGGGATGATGCGCCCGGCGTGTATGCCGGTCGCGACCTGGAGGCCGGGGGCACCTGGCTGGGCGTGGGACCCCAGGGGCGCTTCGCCGCGCTGACCAACATCCGCGACCCTAGCCAGCCGCTGGGGGCGCGCAGCCGGGGTGAACTGGTGGCGGCGTTTCTGCAGGGTGATCAGGGGCTCGAAGGGTATCTCGACCAAGTCGCCAGCCGCAGCGGGCAGTATTCGGGGTTCAACTTACTGGTCGGTGACGGTCAGCGACTGGGTTACCTGCATGCCCGCGAAGCAGAGCCCCGACTGCTGGCCCCCGGTGTGTATGGGCTGTCCAATGCCGGGCTGGATACGCCATGGCCGAAGCTGGTGAAGGCGCGAAACGGCCTGGAGGCGTTACTGGAATCAGCGGACCCACAACGCATGCTGGCGTTGCTGGCCGATGCCGAACCCGCGGCGGATGGCGAACTGCCTGAGACGGGTGTGGGACTGGCGACCGAGAAGTTGCTGTCGAGTGTGTTCATCGCCAGCCAGAGCTACGGAACACGCGCCAGTACGGTACTGATCGTGGACGATCATGGCAGAAGACGGCTGTTCGAGCGCAGTTTCGGCCCGTTTGGTGGGCATTTGGGGGAAGTTACCCTCGAAGTCTGATGCCTATCGCCAGCAAGCCAGGCCCCGAAGGCCGTTGGAACCGACTAGCCGGCGATAGGGACACATCAATCAGAGCGCCTTGTTCGGGCCGATCATCCGCGCCAACCCAAGGTTCTTCAGCGCCAGCTGCAACGAGCTGTGGATAACCTGCGGGTTGTCATGACCCATGGCCTCGGTCAGCAGCTCCTTGGCCTTGCTCATGTTGATCTGGCGCAGCATCCACTTCACCTTCGGCAGGTTGGTAGCGTTCATCGACAGGCTGTCGAAGCCCATGGCCATCAACAGGATCGCCGCCGCCGGATCACCGGCCATCTCGCCACAGATACTCACTGGCTTGCCTTCGCCATGGGCGTCGCGCACCACGGTGTTCAACGCCTGCAACACCGCTGGGTGCAGGTAGTCGTAAAGGTCGGCGACACGCGGGTTGTTGCGATCGACCGCCAGCAGGTACTGGGTCAGGTCGTTGGAGCCCACCGACAGGAAGTCCACCTGCCGCGCCAGCTCCTTGGTCTGGTACACCGCAGCAGGGATCTCGACCATCACGCCGACCGGTGGCATCGGTACATCGGTGCCCTCGTCGCGGACCTCGCCCCAGGCCCGGTGGATCAGGTGCAGGGCTTCTTCGAGCTCATGAATGCCCGAGATCATCGGCAGCAGGATGCGCAGGTTGTTCAGGCCCTCGCTGGCCTTGAGCATGGCGCGGGTCTGAACCAGGAAGATCTCCGGGTGGTCGAGCGTGACGCGAATGCCGCGCCAGCCCAGGAACGGGTTCTCTTCCTTGATCGGAAAATATGAAAGGGCCTTGTCACCGCCGATGTCGAGGGTCCGCATGGTCACCGGCAGCGGATGGAACGCCGCCAACTGTTCGCGGTAGATCGCCAGCTGCTCTTTCTCGCTGGGGAAGCGCTGGTTGATCATGAACGGTACTTCGGTACGGTACAGCCCTACACCTTCGGCGCCGCGCTGCTGGGCACGGGCAACATCGGCGAGCAGACCAGTGTTGACCCACAACGGCATGCGGTGGCCATCGGGGGTCACGCAGGGCAGTTCGCGCAAAGCGTCAAGGCCCTGGGCGAGCTGGCGCTCTTCCTCCACCACATCGCTGTACTGCTTGCGCAGCACGTCGCTGGGGTTGGTGAACACCTCGCCTTTGTAGCCGTCGACGATCATTTCGATGCCGTCGACCTTGGAATACGGCAGGTCGACCAGACCCATCACCGTCGGGATCCCCATGGCCCGAGCCAGGATCGCGACGTGGGAGTTGCCCGAGCCCAGTACCGACACCAACCCTACCAGCTTGCCCTCCGGCACCTCGCCGAGCATGGCCGGGGTCAGCTCTTCACTGACCAGGATGGTATTGTCGGCATAGACCAGCGATTGCGAGCGGGCCTCTTGCAGGTAAGCCAGCAGGCGTCGACCGAGGTCTTTGACGTCGGATGCGCGCTCGCGCAGGTAATCATCGTCCATCAGCTCGAAGCGGCTGACGTGCTCGCCGACCACCTGGCGCAGCGCGCCCTGAGCCCATTGGCCAGTCTTGATGACTTCGGTTACCTCACCGCCAAGGGCGGCGTCTTCGAGCATCATCAGGTAGACGTCGAACAACGCGCGCTCTTCCGGGCGCAGCTGCGTGGCCAGCTTGGCGGACAGCTTGCGCATGTCTTCGCGCACGCCTTCGAGCGCGTTCTGGAACAGATTGAGCTCGGCGTCGATATCGTCGACCGCCTTGTCGGGAACCACTTCGAGGTCAGCGGGCGGCAGCATGACCACGGCACGCCCGACTGCAGCGCCTGGCGAGCCCGGCACGCCGACGAAACGCGCTTCCTGGATACCCTTGCCCTGGCGCCCCAGCCCCCTGATCGAGCCTGTGGCCTCGGCATGGGCAATTACCCCGGCCAGTTGCGCGCTCATGGTGACCAGGAAGGCTTCTTCGCCCTCGTCGAACTGGCGGCGCTCCTTTTGCTGGATCACCAGCACCCCCACCACGCGGCGGTGGTGAATGATTGGCGCGCCAAGGAAGGAGGCGAATTTTTCCTCGCCGGTTTCGGCGAAGTAGCGGTAACGGGGGTGGTCGGCGGCGTTTTCCAGGTTCAGCGGCTCTTCGCGGGTGCCGACCAGGCCGACCAGACCTTCGTTGGGGGCCATGCTGACTTTGCCGATGGAGCGCTTGTTCAAGCCCTCGGTGGCCATCAGCACGAAACGGTTGGTTTCCGGGTCGAGCAGGTAGACCGAGCAGACCTGGCTGCCCATGGCCTCCTTGACGCGCAAGACAATGATACCCAACGCCGTCTTGAGATCTTTGGCGGAGTTCACTTCCTGGACGATCTTGCGCAGCGTATTGAGCATGGCTCGGGGTCGAACTCCGTCGTCAGTCGCGCGTCAGCAGACGCGGTGCTAGCTCTTTCAGGGCGCGTCGGTAGACCTCGCGCTTGAATGTCACCACCTGGCCCAGCGGGTACCAATAACTGACCCAGCGCCAGCCGTCGAACTCTGGCTTGCCGGTCAGGTCCATCCGCACCCGCTGTTCGTTACTCACCAGGCGCAGCAGGAACCACTTCTGCTTCTGGCCGATACACAACGGCTGGCTGTGGGTACGTACCAGGCGTTGGGGTAAACGATAACGCAACCAGCCACGGGTGCAGGCAAGAATTTCCACATCGTCGCGTTCAAGGCCAACTTCTTCGTTCAGCTCGCGGTACAGGGCATCTTCCGGCGTTTCATCAGGGTTGATACCGCCCTGGGGAAATTGCCAGGCATCCTGGTTGATCCGCCGAGCCCATAGCACCTGCCCGGCATCATTCGTGAGAATGATCCCGACGTTAGGGCGAAAACCATCCGGGTCGATCACGGCAGCAACCTCGCAAACGCATGTCACCGCATTGTTCCACAAAGCTCACGAGCGCAGCAACGCGCCCACCAAGCTTATGTGCAGCAAGGTGAAAACTCCGTATTCTGCGGGCTTCCTTGTGGCAGACCTGAGTGACCGCGATGCGCCTGGCTTTATTCGACCTGGACAATACCCTCCTCGGTGGCGACAGCGACCATGCATGGGGCGACTACCTGTGCGAACGGCGCATCCTTGACCCGGTCGCCTACAAACAACGCAATGACGGTTTCTACCAGGACTACCTGGCCGGCACCCTGGACCTGCAGGCGTACCTGGCCTTTTCCATGGAAATCCTCGCTGCCACGGCGCCTGCCCAGCTCGACGAATGGCACCGCGACTTCATGCGCGACTGCATCGAGCCGATCATCCTGCCCAAGGCCGAGGCTCTGCTGCGCCAGCACCGCGAGGCCGGCGACCACCTGCTGATCATCACCGCCACCAACCGGTTCGTCACCGCACCCATCGCCCGCCGCCTGGGTGTACGCACCCTGCTGGCTACCGAATGCGAGATCATCGACGGCCGGTACACCGGGCGCAGTACCGATATACCGTGTTTCCGTGAAGGGAAGGTGACGCGTCTGAAGCGCTGGATGCTTGAGAACGGCTATGACCTGCAGGGCAGCAGCTTCTACAGCGACTCGATGAACGACCTGCCCTTGCTGGAGCAGGTTGAGCGGCCGGTGGCCGTGGACCCGGATCCGAAACTGCGGGCGGAGGCGGAGCTGCGTGGGTGGCAGGTGTTGTCGCTCAGGGATTGAGACCGACAGGGCCGCTATGCGGCCCCTTCGCGACACAAAGCCGCTCCCCCAGCGCAGCGAAGCTGCCTTATATCGGCTTGGCCCCCATCAACCCGGCGATGGACAGCAAGCACACCCCACTGAATACCGCCAGCGCCAGGGTGAACTTCAAACCCACCACCTCGGCCTTGCGCAGGCGATTCAGACGCACCAGCAACCACCACACGGCAAACGCGCCGAAGGTGTAGATGACGCTGGACGCCAGCAGCCAGGTCTGCCCCAGCGGCCAGCCGACCAGGTGTACCAGCCACCACCCGGTGAACGGCATGCTCACCAAGCACACCCCCATCAGCAGCCAGACGAACACCAACGGTCGGCGCAACAGCTTGCCATACGCCTGGGTATCGCCTCGCCGGCGCGCCACAATGGTCCAGACCGCCAGCCCCAGCGCACCCAGCAACAACAGGGCGGTGGCGACGATGTGCAGGGTCTTGAGCGTTGTCAGGTGTTCCATGTCTTCACGTCCTTGAGCGATAGGTCTAGCTTAGCCGCTCAACCCAGGAACAGCCGGTATGCTGGGTTGTCGGTCTCGTCCCAGTACGGATAACCGATCTTGGCCAAGGCCGCCGGCACCAAATGGCGCTCATCTTCCGGTACCTGCAAACCGGCTACCACGCGTCCATCGGCAGCACCATGGTTACGGTAATGGAACATCGAAATGTTCCAGCGCCCGCCCAGCTTGTTGAGGAAGTTGAACAGCGCACCGGGCCGCTCAGGGAACTCGAAACGCAGCACGATCTCATCGCTGGCGCCTGCCGAATGGCCGCCGACCATATGGCGAATGTGCAGCTTGGCCAGTTCGTTGTCGGTCAGGTCGGTTACCGGGAAACCTTGATCGCTCAAATGCTGCACCAAGGCCGCCCGAGGGTCGTTCTCCGGATGGGTTTGTACGCCCACGAAGATGTGCGCCTCATCGGAAGTGTGGCGACGGTAGTTGAATTCGGTGATCTGGCGTTTGCCAATGGCCTCGCAGAAGGCCTTGAAGCTGCCTGGCCGCTCGGGAATGGTCACGGCGATGATCGCTTCGCGCTTTTCACCCAACTCGGCACGCTCGGCCACGTGGCGCAGACGATCGAAGTTGACGTTAGCGCCCGAATCGATGGCCACCAGGGTCTGGCCGCTCACGCCCTTGAGCTCGACGTACTTCTTGATGCCCGCAACGCCCAATGCGCCAGCAGGTTCGGTGATCGAGCGGGTATCGTCGTAGATATCCTTGATTGCCGCACAGATTTCATCCGTACTGACGGTCACCACCTCGTCCACGTAGTGACGGCAGATGTCGAAGGTATGCTGACCGATCTGGGCTACCGCGACGCCATCGGCGAACAGCCCCACCTGGGGCAGCACCACGCGCTCGCCTGCCGCCATCGCTGCCTGCAGGCAGTTGGAGTCGTCCGGCTCGACACCGATCACCTTGATCTCGGGGCGCAGGTACTTCACGTAGGCCGCGATACCGGCGATCAGACCGCCGCCGCCCACAGGCACGAAGATCGCGTCCAGCTGGCCGGGGTGCTGGCGCAGGATTTCCATGGCCACGGTGCCTTGGCCGGCGATGGTGTGCGGGTCATCGTAAGGGTGGATGTAGACGAAGCCCTTCTCGTCCACGAGCTTGAGCGAATAAGCCAGCGCCTCGGGGAACGAATCGCCGTGAAGCACCACCTTGCCGCCCCGCGAACGCACGCCCTCGACCTTGATCTCCGGGGTGGTCTTGGGCATCACGATGGTGGCCTTGATGCCCAGCTCGCGGGCCGCCAGGGCTACACCCTGCGCGTGGTTGCCGGCGGAGGCGGTGACCACGCCACGGGCCAGTTCTTCTGCGCTCAACTGCGCCAGCTTGTTGTACGCCCCGCGGATCTTGAAGGAGAACACCGGCTGCAGGTCTTCACGTTTGAGCAGCACCTGGTTGTTCAGGCGCTTGCTCAGCTGCCCGGCGCTCTGCAGCGGGGTTTCGACCGCAACGTCGTAGACGCGCGAGGTGAGGATCTTCTTGACGTACTGTTCGAGCATCGGGAAAGCATCACTGGCCGCGGGACAAGGGCTGGGAGTCTACCCCAGCGCTACGTCGGGCGACCACAGCAAAGCCGCCCGAGCCGTTATACTAGGCAACTTTGAAACCGCCCTGCCCCTTTCGGAGCCCGCATGACCCAGGACCAACTCAAACAGGCCGTCGCCCAGGCCGCTGTCGACTTCATTCTGCCCAAGCTGGATGAAAAGAGCGTCGTCGGCGTCGGAACCGGTTCGACCGCCAACTTCTTCATTGATGCCCTGGCCCAGCACAAGACCGCCTTCGATGGCGCGGTCGCCAGCTCCGAGGCCACCGCCCAGCGTCTGAAGGGCCATGGTATTCCGGTGTACGAGCTCAACAGCGTCAGCGAACTGGAGTTCTACGTCGACGGCGCCGACGAAAGCGATGCGCACCTGAACCTGATCAAGGGCGGCGGTGCGGCCCTGACCCGCGAGAAGATCGTCGCCGCCGTGGCCAAGACCTTCATCTGCATCGCCGACGCCAGCAAGCTGGTGCCGGTGCTGGGTGCCTTCCCGCTGCCAGTCGAAGTCATCCCAATGGCCCGCAGCCATGTCGCGCGCCAGCTGGTGAAGCTGGGCGGCGACCCGGTGTACCGCGAGGGCGTGGTGACCGACAATGGCAACGTCATCCTGGATGTGCACAACCTGCAGATCACCAACCCGGTAGAGCTGGAGCGCCAGATCAACGCGATCGTCGGCGTCGTCACCAACGGCCTGTTCGCGGCCCGTCCCGCCGACTTGCTGCTGCTGGGCACTGCAGAAGGCGTGAAAAGCCTGAAAGCCGAGTAACAGCTGGGCGGCGCAGGCTCTACGTTCAGGGCCTGCGCCGTCTTCACCCCGCCTTCTATGCATATTCCAAAGAGTTAGTTCATAAACCCCTGATAAGCCATTAGGGTATATATACCGGACCACCGGACCAACAAATGTTTGTCGCGTTCAGCTGAAGCGACGTTTCTATTTTGTGAGGTAAGGAATGGTCAGGGTCACAATCACCCCAGTGCGCAACGCCAGGGCATTGAGTGCAGCCAAGGAGCGGCACTGATGTCCAGCCAGCCAAATACCCAATTTCACAGCGACCTCGACAGCTCGCCACTGCTGCTGCCGGCCAAGGTGCTGCGTACCGACGCCGAAGCTCTGCAAGCCGCCCGTGAACTGGCTGCGATCGCTCGCGAGCAGGCCTCGCGCCGCGATCAGCAACGCAAGCTGCCGTGGGCCGAGATCGAACAGTTCACCCGCAGCGGCCTGGGTAGCATCAGTGTGCCCAAGGCCTATGGCGGCCCGGACGTTTCCTTCGAAACCATCGCCGAGGTATTCCGCCTGATCAGCGCCGCCGACCCGGCTCTGGGGCAGATCCCACAGAACCAGTTCGGCATGCTGCAATTGCTGCGTCTGACCGCCAGCGAAGCCCAGCAGGCGGTGATCTTCCGCAGCGTGCTCGACGGTTGGCGTATCGGTAATGCCGGGCCTGAACGCGGCACCAAGGATACCCTGACCCTCAAGGCCAGGATCACCCGCACAGGTGACGGCTACCGCGTCAGCGGCGAGAAGTTCTATTCCACAGGTGCCCTGTTCGCCCATTGGGTTGCCGTCAAGGCACTGGACGACGAAGGCCGACAGCGCCTGGCATTCGTACGCCGGGGCAGCCCTGGGCTGCGCATCGTCGACGACTGGTCGGGCTTCGGACAGCGCACCACCGCCAGCGGCACCGTGCTGCTCGAAGAGGTGCCGGTGGAGGCCGACCTGGTCATCGACAACTGGCGCCAGCGTGACATCCCCAACATTCAAGGGGCTGCGTCGCAACTGATCCAGGCCGCCATCGACGCAGGCATCGCCGAAGCGGCGATCGAAGATGCAATCGCCTTCGTGCGCGATAAATCCCGGCCATGGATCGAAGCCAAGGTCGAGCGCGCCAGCGACGACCCTTATGTGATCGCCGACATCGGCCGCCTGAAACTCGAGCTGCACGCCGCCGAAGCCCTGCTACGCAAGGCGGCCAGAGTGCTTGACGAGGTCAACGCCGGACCGATCGACGCCCAAGCGGCAGCCCGTGCCTCTATCGCCGTGGCCGAGGCCAAGGTACTGACCACCGAGATTTCGCTGCAGGCCAGCGAGAAACTGTTCGAGCTGGCCGGCAGCCGCGCCACCCTCGCCGAGTTCAACCTCGACCGCCACTGGCGCAATGCCCGGGTGCACACGCTGCATGACCCGGTGCGCTGGAAGTACCACGCGGTGGGCGCGTACCACCTTAACGGCACCCTGCCTGCACGGCATTCCTGGATCTGATTCGCCCCCCATCGCCGAACCGCCGGTGCCCTGTAGGCGCTGGCTTGTCGCCGATGGCGTGGCACGCGGCTCCACCCCGGAGAACAAAATGACGACATCGATCATCACCAGCGATGCCCAGGCATTGTCCGTCGCTGAAGAAATTGCCCAGAAACTGCGCCAGGACAGCCCCCTGCGCGACCGCGAACGCCGCCTGCCCCACGCCGAGCTCGATCTGTTCAGCCGCTCTGGCCTGTGGGCCATCAGCGTGCCCAAAGCCTTCGGCGGCGCGGGCGTATCCAACGTCACGCTGGCCAAGGTCATCGCCCGCATCGCCCAGGCCGACGCCTCCCTTGGGCAGATCCCGCAAAACCACTTCTACGCCCTGGAAGTGCTGCGCGTGAATGGCAGCACTGAGCAGCAAAGACGCCTTTACGGTGAAGTTCTCAAAGGTCAGCGCTTTGGCAATGCCTTGGCCGAACTGGGTACCAAGAACGCCCACGACCGCACCACTCGCCTCACCCGCGATGGCGAAGGTTTCCGTATCGATGGCCGCAAGTTCTACGCCACTGGTGCGCTTTATGCCCAGCGCATCCCCACCTCGGTCGTCGATGAGCACGGTACTCAGCACCTGGCCTTCGTCCCTGCCAATAGCCGAGGGCTGCAGGTGATCGACGACTGGAGTGGCTTCGGCCAGCGCACCACCGGCAGCGGCTCGGTGGTGTTCGACAACGTGTTAGTGCGCGCCGACGACGTGGTGCCGTTCGACAGCGCCTTCGAGCGGCCGACACCCGTCGGCCCGCTGGCCCAGATTCTTCATGCCGCCATCGACACCGGTATCGCCCGCGCCGCTTATGAGGATGCCCTGCACTTCGTGCGCACCCGCAGCCGGCCCTGGGTCGACTCCGGCCTCGACAAAGCCACTGACGATCCGCTGACCCTGAAAAGCTTCGGTCACCTGGCGATCCGCCTGCACGCCACCGAAGCCCTGCTGGAACGCGCAGGGGAATACCTCGACCGCGCCCGCGACGACAGCAACGCCGACACCGTCGCCGCTGCGTCGATCGCCGTGGCCGAGGCACGGGCGATCAGCACCGAAATCTCCCTCGCCGCCGGCACCACGCTGTTCGAATTGGCCGGCAGCCAGGCCACCCTCGCCGAACATAACCTCGACCGCCACTGGCGCAATGCCCGGGTTCATACCTTGCATGACCCGGTGCGCTGGAAGTACCACGCCATCGGCAACTACTACCTGAACGACACGAACCCGCCGCGCCGGGGGACCATCTGATGGCCAAGCAGATTCTGCTCAATGCCTTCAACATGAACTGCGTCGGGCATATCAACCACGGGCTGTGGACCCACCCCCGGGATACTTCGACACGCTACAAGACCCTGGAATACTGGACCGACCTGGCGAAGCTGCTCGAACGCGGGCTATTCGACGGATTGTTCATCGCCGACATCGTCGGCACTTACGACATCTACGGCAGTTCGCTGGACCTGACGCTCAAGGAATCCATCCAGCTACCGGTCAACGACCCACTGCTGCTGGTCTCGGCCATGGCCGCGGTGACCCGCCACCTGGGCTTCGGCCTGACCGCCAACCTTACCTACGAGGCGCCGTACCTGTTCGCACGACGCCTCTCGACCCTCGACCACCTGAGCAATGGCCGGGTCGGCTGGAACATCGTCACTGGCTACCTCGACAGCGCCGCCCGCGCCATGGGCCTTGCGCAGCAGCCTGAGCACGACCGCCGGTACGACCAGGCCGATGAATACCTACAGGTGCTGTACAAGCTACTGGAAGGCAGTTGGGACGACGATGCCGTGGTGCAAGACCGCGAACAGCGTATCTACGCCCGGCCAGACAAAGTGCGTAAAGTTCGGCACCAAGGCGAGTTCTACCAGGTCGAAGGATATCACCTGTGCGAGCCTTCGCCGCAGCGCACCCCGGTGCTGTTCCAGGCCGGTAGCTCGCCTCGCGGCCTGGCCTTTGCCGGCAATCATGCCGAATGCGTGTTCATCAGCGGGCAGGACAAGGCCGGCACCCGCGCCCAGGTCGACAAGGTGCGCGCAGCGGCCCAGGTAGCCGGCCGCGCCCCCCAGTCCATCAAGGTGTTCATGGGCATCACCGTGATCGTCGCGCCCACCGAAGACCAGGCGCAGGCCAAGCATGTCGAATACCTGCGCTACGCCAGCCCCGAAGCGGGTGTAGCGCACTTCGCGGCCTCCACCGGGATCGACTTCGCCGCCTATGCGCTGGACCAGCCCATCGGTTTCAGCAAAGGCAATGCCATCCAGTCGGCCACCCGCCAGTTGCAGGAGAACGCCTGGACCCGCCGCCGCCTGTTGCAGCAGCACGCTCTGGGCGGACGCTACGTGACCCTGGTCGGCACTGCCGAACAGGTCGCAGAGCAGCTCATCGCCTGGATCGACGAGACCGGTCTGGATGGTTTCAACCTGACCCGTACCGTCACCCCGGAAAGTTTCGAAGACTTCATCGACCTGGTGGTCCCGCAACTGCAACAACGAGGCCGCTACAAGACTGCCTACGCCGAGGGCACCCTGCGCGAGAAGCTGTTCGACAGCGCTCACCCCTTTTTGCCCGACGGCCACCCTGGCTCGAATTACCGCTCAACCGCCCCTGCCCCGACTGGAGTCCTGCACCATGCTTGAGAAACTGTTCCGGCCCGTCGCGGCCATCGCCCTGACCCTTGGCCTGTCCAGCTCGCTGCTCGCCGCCGAGCCTCTGAAGATCGGCACCACCGCAGCCTTCGCGATTCCGTTGGAGGCCGCCGTGGAAGAGGCGCACAAGCAAGGCCTGGAAGTGAAGCTGATCGAGTTCAGCGACTGGATCGCACCCAACGTCAGCCTCAACAGCGGCGACATCGACGTCAATTACTTCCAGCACATCCCTTTCCTGGAGAACGCCAAGGCCGCCGCTGGATTTGACCTGGTGCCGTACGCACCGGGAATCATCAACAACGTCGGGCTGTACTCGAAAAAATACAAAAGCTTCGCCGAACTGCCCGAAGGCGCCAGCGTGGCCATTGCCAATGACCCGATCAACAGCGGACGCGGGTTGCAACTGCTGGCCAAGGCTGGCTTGATCACCCTCAAGCCGGGCGTTGGCTACAAGGCCACCGAAGACGACATCGTCGCCAACCCGAAAAAGCTGAAAATCCTCCAGGTCGAGGCCGTCCAGTTGGTGCGTGCCTATGACGATGCCGACCTGGTCCAGGGCTACCCTGCCTACATCCGCCTGGCCAACAGTTTCGACGCCACTTCGGCACTGCTGTTCGATGGCCTGGAGAACAAGGAATACGTCATCCAGTTCGTCATTCGTCCGCAAACCAAGAACGACCCACGCCTGGCCAAGTTCGTCGACATCTACCAGCACTCGCCGACCGTGCGCGCGGCGCTGAACAAGGCGCACGGCAAGCTCTACCAGGCCGGCTGGGAAGGCTGACATGAGCCAGGCCCGCGCCTTCAAGGCGCCCATCACCGACACCTCGCCACCACCGTCACGCGAGCAGGCCCTGCGCCCGGACGTCAATGAAGCCCACGTGCGCTTCATTGGCCTGGGCAAGACCTACCCCGGCCAGGCGCAACCGGCCTTGCAGGGCATCGACCTGAACATCCGCCGCGGTGAGATCTTCGGCATCATCGGACGCAGTGGCGCAGGCAAGTCCTCACTGCTGCGTACCATCAATCGCCTGGAGCAACCCAGCCAGGGCCGGGTATTGATCGACCAGGTGGACATCGCCCCATTCGACGAGGATCGCCTGGTTGCGCTGCGTCGACGCATCGGCATGATCTTCCAGCACTTCAACCTGATGTCGGCCAAGACCGTGTGGCAGAACGTCGAACTGCCACTGAAGGTGGCCGGCGTGGCCAGGGCCGAGCGCCAGCGCAAAGTACGCGAGTTGCTGGAACTGGTGGGCCTTGGCGAGAAGCATCATGTCTACCCGGCGCAGCTGTCCGGGGGACAAAAGCAGCGGGTCGGCATCGCCCGGGCGCTGGTCCATGACCCCGAGATCCTGCTGTGCGACGAGGCCACCTCGGCGCTGGACCCGGAAACCACGGCCTCGATCCTCGAACTGCTGCGCGACATCAACCTGCGCCTGGGCCTGACGGTGGTGCTGATCACCCATGAGATGGCGGTGATCCGTGACATCTGCCATCGCGTGGTGGTGCTCGAACGCGGCGAAGTTGTCGAGCAGGGTGAAGTCTGGAAGGTGTTCGGCTCTCCCCGCCACGAAGTCACACGGACCTTGCTGGCGCCATTGCAGGCCAAGCTTCCCGCAGCGCTGCAGGCCAGTCTCAGGTCGGCCCCGGCCGGACGTAACAGTGCAGTGGTCCTCAAGCTGACCGTCATCGGCGAGCCCGCGCTTTCCGACCTGTTCAATGACCTGGGTGGTCGTGTGCGGTTACTCCAGGGCGGTGTGGAAACCATCGGCGAGCAGGCCTTGGGGCAACTGATCCTGTCGGTGCAGGGTTCGCCGCACGACACTCACCACTTGCTGGAGCGTGCCTGCCTCTGGGCAGAAGACGTGGAGGTGCTGGGCCATGTGGTTTGATCGCTTGCTGGAAGGTTTGCTCGACACGTTGCTGATGGTCGGTGTGTCTTCATTGATCGCGCTGCTGGTAGGGGTGCCCCTGGCGGTGCTGCTGGTCACCAGCGACAAGGACGGAATCTTCGAGGCGCCGCTGCTGAACCGGGTGACAGGAGCGTTCGTGAACCTGTTCCGCTCGATCCCGTTCCTGATTCTGATGGTCGCACTGATCCCCTTCACCCGCCTGGTGGTCGGCACAACCTATGGCGTGTGGGCAGCCGTGGTGCCACTGACCATCGCTGCTACACCATTCTTCGCCCGTATTGCCGAAGTCAGCCTGCGCGAGGTTGACCATGGCCTGGTGGAAGCAGCCCAGGCCATGGGTTGCCGCCGCTGGCACATCGTCTGGCATGTGCTGCTGCCCGAGGCGTTACCCGGGATCGTCGGCGGATTTACCATTACCCTGGTCACCTTGATCAACTCCTCGGCCATGGCCGGGGCGATCGGCGCTGGCGGGCTGGGGGATATCGCCTATCGGTTCGGGTACCAGCGCTTCGACAGCCAGATCATGCTGACCGTCATCGCCTTGCTGGTAGCGTTGGTGGCGTTGATCCAGCTGGGTGGAGATCGGCTGGCGAAAGGGTTGAACAAGCGGTGAGTCTCGCTGGCAAGCCGGCTCCCATAGGGCGCTGGCTTGCCAGCAAAGGGATCAACCCCAGTGCAGATCCCGCGCGGGCACTGGGCGTCCGAACCAGTACCCCTGCCCCAGCTGACACTGCTGTTCGAGCAGGAACCGGGCCTGCTCGGGCTGCTCGATGCCCTCGGCATGCACTTGCATGCCCATGCTGCGGGCCAGGGCGATGATCACCCGGACAATGGCGATGTCATCGTCATCGAGCGGCAGGCCGGCGACGAAGCCTTGGTCGATCTTCAGCTTCTGTACCGGCAGGCGCTTGAGCCGCAGCAGCGATGAGTAACCCGTGCCGAAGTCGTCGATGGCCAGGTTCAGACCGAGCTCACGCAAGCGGTGCAGTTGCTCCAAGGCGACCTCCGGGTCCTCCATCACCGCGCTTTCGGTCACCTCCAGCTCCAGCAAAGCCGGGTTCAGCCCGGTTTCGTGCAGCACCTCGGCCACCTGCCGATACAGGTCGTTCTGGCTGAACAGGCGGCTGGAAATGTTCACCGCGACGAACGCCAACTGCCGCCCTTCGACCTGCCACTGCACCATCTGCCGGCAGGCCTGGTGCAACACCCAGGCATCGATTTCGGCGATCAGCCCCGTGCGCTCGGCAATCGGGATGAACTCGCCTGGCGGTACCAGGCCACGCTGAGGGTGCTGCCAGCGGACCAGTGCCTCGACCCCGACCATTTTCGATGTGAACAGGTCATGCACTGGCTGGAAAAAGACCCGCAGCTCTTGCTCTTCAAGGGCCCGCCGCAACTCGCCGGCGGTTTCCACCCGATGCTGGGCGTGAGCGGTCAACTCTTCGGTATAGAACGCATAGCAGGCCCTGCCGTTGCTCTTGGCCTTGAACAGCGCGGAGTCGGCATTGCGCAACAGCTGCTCTGCGCTCAGCGCATCGTTGGGGAACAGGCTGATACCGACGCTGGCGCTGATGAACAGGCGATGGCCGTCGAAGGTGAACGGTTCGCGCATCCGTTCGATGATGCGCTGAGCCAACTTGCCGGCCTGGCCGACCTGCTGACAGTTTTCGTACAACACGCCGAACTCGTCGCCACCCAGGCGCGCCAGGGTCACGCCATTGCCCAACACTTCGACCAGGCGCTCGCCGACCAGCTTGAGCAACTGATCGCCAATGGTGTGGCCCAGGCCGTCGTTGATGCTCTGGAAGTGGTCCAGGTCCAGCAGCAGCAACGCACAACCGCGCTTGTTGGCCTGGGCGGCACCCAGGGTCTGGGCGGCACGGTCGTTGAACAGCAAACGATTAGGCAGACCGGTGAGCGGATCATGGTGAGCCACGTAGGCAAGCTCCTGCTCGGAATGCTTGATCGCACTGATATCGCTGAACACGGCAACATAATGAGTCAGGTCACCACCATCGTCGCGAATAGCGCAGATCGTCTGCCATTGCGGGTAGATCTCGCCACTTTTTCGCCGGTTCCAGATTTCTCCGCTCCACTCGCCCTTCTGTGCCAAAGTGGCGTATATCTGCTGGTAGAACGGCGCGCCGTGGCGTCCGGACTTGAACTTGCTGGGCCGCTGGCCGAGCACTTCGTCCTGCTGATAGCCGGTAATGCGCATGAACGCACGATTGACGTGCACGATCAGGCCCTGACGATCGGTGACCAACACACCTTCGAGGGTGCTGTCGAACACCGCGGCCGCCATGCGCAAGCGCTCACGGTCCTCGCTGCGCAGGCGGGCGCCCATCCCGATGAAATTGAGCAGGCGGGCGCGGGAGACGAAAATCAGCGCAGCGCTGACCAGCACCCAGAGCACGACGTTGATCTGCCGCCCCACGGTCAACGCCAGCGGGTCTTCAGACATACTGTGCAACACCACCTCGGACATCACCAGCCAGAGGATCGAGAGCACCACGTAGAGCGCAGCCATGCGCAAGGCGTCGCGAACAGAAACAGACATGTCGGGTGCAAAGCCCATGAAAAAGGATGGGGCATTATAAAGGCTGAAACATGTCGTGACTTCCTATCTGAAAGGGTGACTGGTTTTATTTCCCTACCAAGGGATAATCAGGCCCTTCCCTGTTTTCGAGGGTTTCCAAACCTATGTGGTACAACGGCCTGCTCGACTTGTCGGCCTGGCAACTGGTCGCCATCACCTTGCTGATGACCCATGTGACCATCGTCAGCGTCACCGTCTACCTGCACCGCTACTCCGCCCACCGCGCCCTGGAGCTCAACGGTGCGCTCAAGCATTTTTTCCGCTTCTGGCTGTGGCTGACCACGGCGCAGAATACCCGCGAATGGACCGCCGTCCACCGCAAGCACCACGCCAAGTGCGAAACCCCTGAAGACCCGCACAGCCCGGTCTACAAGGGCCTGGGCACCGTGCTGCGCAAAGGTGCGGAGCTCTACCGGGAAGAGGCGCGCAACCCCGAGACCCTGCGCATCTACGGCAAGAACTGCCCGGATGACTGGATCGAGCGCAACCTCTATTCACGCTACAAGCTGGGCGGCATCGCGCTGATGGCCGTCATCGACCTGCTGCTGTTCGGCACCCTCGGCATCACCGTCTGGGCAGTTCAGATGATGTGGATTCCATTCTGGGCCGCAGGCGTGGTGAACGGCCTGGGCCATGCCGTCGGCTACCGCAACTTCGAATGCCGCGACGCCGCCACCAACCTGGTGCCATGGGGCATCGTCATTGGCGGGGAAGAACTGCACAACAATCACCATACCTACCCTAACTCGGCCAAGCTTTCGGTCAGGCGCTGGGAATTCGACATGGGCTGGGCCTGGATCCGCCTGTTCTGCCTGCTGCGCCTGGCCAAGGTACAACGGGTCGCGCCTATCGCCCACCGGGTCGAGGGTAAGGCCAGCCTGGACATGGATACCGCCATGGCCATCCTCAACAACCGCTTCCAGATCATGGCTCAGTACCGCAAGCTGGTGATCGGCCCGCTGGTCAAGCAAGAGCTGGCCAAGGTGGACGCCTCGGTGCGCCACCACTTCCGCCGCGCCAAACGCCTGCTGTCGCGGGAAACCAGCTTGCTGGAAGATCGCCACCACGCGCGCATCGAGTCCATGCTCGCCCATAGCCAGGCCTTGAAGACCATCTACGAGAAGCGCCTGGCCCTGCAGCAGATCTGGGCCCGGACCAGCGCCAACGGCCATGACATGCTTGCCGCCATCAAGGACTGGGTGCATGAGGCCGAGGCCAGTGGTATCCACGCGCTGCACGACTTCGCAGCGCAGCTCAAGACCTACTCCCTGCGCCCTACCGGCGCCTGATAACCGTTGATCGGCACGCCCCATCCAGCGGGGCGTTTGCCTGGAACTTCCCGCCAGCACTTGAACTCAAATCGGCACATCGCCCGCGTGGCAGGCCGGTCTGTGGCCGCACGCTTTCATGTCGAGAACTGCTTCGTGCACATGGCCAAGCCCAACCATTCATCCCAACCACCGGAAGCCGCCCAGACCCTGCTGGCTCTGCTGCATGCGCAAGGTGAAGTCGCCCGCCTCAGCGAGCGTGAGCAGCTCTTCAGCTCGCTGCTCGACAGCGTCAACGCAGTGCTGTGGGCTTTCGACTGGGAAGCCCGTCAAGTGTTGTACGTCAGCCCAGCCTACGAACGCATCTTCGGCCGACCGGCCAGCCTGGTGCTGGCCGACTACAACGAGTGGCGCGACAGCATCTACCCGGATGACCTGGAGCACGCCGAACGCAGTCTGGCCCAGGTGCTGCTCAAAGGCTCGATGGAAGACCGCGAGTATCGGATCATCAATGCCGACGGCCAAGTACGCTGGCTTAGCGACAAGTGCTACATCAATCAGCAGCGTGATGGCGAGCAACGCGTGATCATCGTCGGCATCGCCGAGGACATCACCGAAAAGAAGCAATTGGAAGGCGAACTGCAGCGCCTGGCCACCACTGATGTGCTGACCCAGAGCAGCAATCGCCGGCATTTCTTCGACTGTGCCAACCAGGCCTTCGCCAGTGCCCGCGAGGCTGGCACACCACTGGCCTTCCTGCTGCTGGACATCGACGACTTCAAACAGATCAACGACAGCTACGGCCACCAGGAAGGCGACCAAGTCCTGCAGCGCATCGCCGATAGCGGCAAAGCCGTTCTACGGCGCGGCGACGTATTCGGGCGTATTGGCGGCGAGGAGTTCGCCGCGGTGTTTCCAGGCTGCACGGCGCAGATGGCGGAGCAGATCGCCGAGCGCCTGCAGCGAGAGATTCAGCGATTGAGCTTCACCCATGGCGATCACACCTATGGCGTGACCATCAGCCAGGGATTGACCGGGCTGACCGATGAAGATGCATCGCTGGACAGCGTATTCGCCCGGGCGGATGCGGCCATGTACCAGGCCAAGCGGCAAGGCAAGAACCAGATAGTGATGGGATGAACCGGCAAGCCACCAGCGCCTAGCCCGTACTGCGACTCCGGTTTGTCAGGCCGGAGACTCTCCCTCGTTGGATGAGGGCTCTTCTTCATCAGCAGTTGCTACAGCCACCTCAACCGTCACGTCCTCCTTCGGCTTCACCTCGGCACTGTCCAACTTGCGCAGCCGGTTCAACTCGGGCAAGCCGACCTTGAGCAGGCGGGCGGTCTTGCTGCTGGCCAGCTTTTCCAGCCCTTGGTCCCCAGGCAACCGCGCCAATTGCCCAGCCAGGTTCATGGCCAGGATCTCCCGCGAGTACACCCCCCCACCCAGTTGGTAGATGGCTGCAATCAGCTCGCGCAGACTCAGCGGCAAGCGCCAACGGGTGCGCAACGCCGAGCCGAACGCCGCACCGAACTCATCAAGCGACTGCTGCACCTGATGTTCGTCCAGTGCGCCTCCCCCCAGTCGCCACTCCTGCAGGCAGCGCAATACAGCCAGGTCGCCCAGGCAATGCAGCAAGCCTGCGCAATAACAGCGCTCTTCATCGAGCTCGAGCATGCGCGCCAAGCTGCGGGCATACTCAGCGCTGTGCAGCGACAGCTTCCACAAGTGCGTGGCCTGGCTCGCCAGCAACGGGTCGCTCAGGCGCGCGCTGCGCTTGAGCGTCATACCCAGTATCAGGTTCATGCTCTGCGTGCTGCCCAGCTTGTTCAACGCCTGCAACAGGGTTTGCACCGGGGCATCGCGGTGCAGGGCGGCGCTGTTGGCAGCGGCGATCAGCACCGCGGTAATTTGCGGATCGTCACGCACTTCGGCTTCGAGCACCTTCAGGTCCAACCCCTGTGGATTCAGCGCTCGCTTGATCGCAAGCTCCACGTCAGCGAACAGGGGGCCGCCATCAGCGGTGGCACGGCGCTGCTCCAGGAAGGCACTCAGCGTGATACCCGGCTGCAAGGGTTGAACCGGGCAAGCGATCTGTTCGCCAACTTCCAACAGCAACGCTTCCAGGCGCTTGCGCAGGCTATCGAGGTTCAGTGGTTTGCTCAGATAGGCCGTGGGGTGCAATGGCAAGGCCTCGCGCACACTGGCGCTGTCGCTGCGGTTGCTCATGAGAATGAACGGCAACTCCGGGCCTTTGGCGCGGACCTTGCGCAGCAGGTCAAGACCATCGACACCTGCCAGCTCACGGGCCGCAATGATCAGGTCGGGCTTGCTGGACAGTGCAGTCAGCGCCTGGGCGCCATCGGCGCACACTTGCAGACGAGCATCGCAGCGGACACTGAGCAGCATTTCGCTGAGCATATCGCGCACCCAGGGGTCGCCCTCGGCAATCAATACGCAAGGTGGGGTGGGGTCTGCAGCGTTCATGGCCAACTCCTGAATATCCCTGACACGCAATCCGTTGCAGCTTCCAAGGCAAGTCCTCCGACAAACATAGCGCCACCGGCGTTTTCTTGGCACAAAAAAAACCCGCCGAAGCGGGTTTTTTTCTGACGCAGGTCACATCAAGCGAGTTCAGCGAAGCACTCTTCGATGATTGCCAGGCCTTTGTCCAGCAGCGCGTCTTCGGCGGTCAGCGGAACCAGGATACGCAGAACGTTGCCGTAGGTACCGCAGGACAGCAGGATCAGCCCCTTGTCGCGCGCCTTGGCAACCACCTGGGCTACCGCGGTTGGGTTCGGGGTGTGAGTGCCCTTCTCGAAGACTTCGACAGCAATCATCGAGCCAAGGCCACGAACATCACCGATGATCGGGTGCTTTTCCTGAATCTTGCGCAGGCCAGCGGTCAGGCGCTCGCCAACAGCCTTGCTGCGGTCCAGCAGCTTCTCTTCCTCGAACACCTGAATAACGGCCAGGGCCGCGGCGCAGGCGATCGGCGAACCGGCATAGGTGCCGCCCAGGCCGCCCGGGGCGATGGCGTCCATGTACTCGGCCTTGCCGCAGACACCGGCCAGTGGGAAGCCGCCGGCGATGGATTTGGCGAAGGTGGTCAGGTCAGGCGCAACGCCCATCTGTTCCATGGCGAAGAAGGTACCGGTACGGCCAGCGCCAGTCTGTACTTCGTCGGCGATCAGCAGGATACCGTGCTTGTCGCACAGCTCGCGCAGACGCTTCATCAGCTCTTTCGGCGCTGGCAGGAAGCCGCCTTCACCTTGTACTGGCTCGAGGATGATCGCGGCGATGTCGCGCGGCTCGGCGTCGTTCTTGAAGATACGCTCGACCGAAGCAATGGCGTCGTCAACGCTGATACCGTGCAGCTCGCTCGGGAACAGGGCGCGGAAGATGCCACCTGGCATCAGGCCCATGCCAGCGGAGTACGGCACGACTTTACCGGTCAGGCCCAGGGTCATCATGGTGCGGCCATGGTAGCCGCCGGTGAAGGCGATGACGCCAGCACGGCCAGTGGCGGCGCGGGCGATCTTGACGGCGTTCTCGACAGCTTCGGAACCGGTGGACACCAGCAGGGTTTTCTTGGCGAAGTCACCTGGAACCAGTTTGTTGATCTTTTCGCACAGCTCTACATAGGGCTCGTACGCCAGGACCTGGAAGCAGGTGTGGCTGACCTTGGTCAGCTGCTCTTGCACGGCCGCGACCACTTTCGGGTGCAGGTGGCCGGTGTTCAGTACGGCGATGCCGCCAGCGAAGTCGATCAGTTCGCGGCCTTCAACGTCGATCACGGTCGAGTTCTTCGCGCTTTCGACGAAGATCGGGTGGATCTGGCCAACGCCACGTGGGACGGCGGCTACACGACGTTGCATCAAGGATTCGTTGGTCTTGCTCATAATGCCCTCATTCGCGCCGACTCTGACGGCGCTCTTATTCGGGGGTGGCTGGCGCTGCCCGCGATCAGTATTCGTTGATCGACTGTCGCGAACGGCCTGGCCACCAGGTACTGCAGTGTCAAAAAGACCAGCGAGGCGTCGCTCTCGCGCCCCGCTGGCAGAGGTAAAGCCTTTACATCAAATGCTGATGCACAGGTATTTGATTTCGAGGTAGTCCTCGATACCGTACTTGGAACCTTCGCGACCCAGGCCGGAAGCCTTGATGCCGCCGAACGGCGCCACTTCGTTGGAGATCAGGCCGGTGTTGATACCCACCATGCCGTATTCCAGGGCCTCGGCAACACGGAACACGCGGCTCATGTCACGGGCGTAGAAGTACGAAGCCAGACCGAACTCGGTGTCGTTGGACATGGCGATGACTTCGGCTTCGTCTTTGAAGCGGAACAGCGGCGCCAGCGGGCCGAAGGTTTCTTCCTTGGCGACGGCAGCGGTCTTCGGTACGTCGACCAGGATGGTCGGTTCGAAGAAGTTGCCTTCGATGATCTTGCCGCCCGCCAACACCTTGGCACCTTTGCCAACGGCGTCTTCGATGTGCTCCTGGACCTTGGCGACAGCCTTGCCATCGATCAGTGGGCCAGTGGTGGTGCCTTCTTCCAGGCCATTACCGATCTTGAGCTTGGCGACAGCGGCAGCCAGCTTCTGGGCGAACGCGTCGTAGACACCGTCCTGCACGTAGATACGGTTGGCGCAGACGCAGGTCTGCCCGTTGTTGCGGTACTTGGAGATGATCGCGCCCTCGACCGCCTTGTCCAGGTCGGCATCGTCGAACACGATGAACGGGGCGTTGCCACCCAGCTCCAGGGAAACCTTCTTGATGTCCTTGGCGCATTCTTCCATCAGCTGGCGACCGATTTCGGTCGAGCCGGTGAAGGACAGCTTGCGTACCAGGGAGTTGCCGGTCAGCTCGCCGCCGACTTCGCCAGCGCTGCCGGTCACGACGCTCAGCACGCCAGCCGGGATGCCGGCACGGTTGGCCAGCTCGACCAGGGCCAGGGCGGAGTACGGGGTTTGCGAAGCAGGCTTGAGCACCATGGTGCAGCCAGCGGCCAGGGCCGGGCCGGCTTTACGGGTGATCATCGCGGCCGGGAAGTTCCACGGGGTAATCGCGGCGGTGACACCGATCGGCTGCTTGATGACGATCAGACGCTTGTCCGGCTGGTGGCCCGGAATGGTGTCGCCGTACACGCGCTTGGCTTCTTCGGCGAACCACTCGATGAACGAGGCGGCGTAAGCGATTTCGCCCTTGGCTTCGGCCAGTGGCTTGCCTTGTTCGGTGGTCATCAGGCGAGCCAGGTCGTCCTGGTTCTCGATCATCAGTTCGAACCAGCGGCGCAGCTTGGCCGAGCGCTCTTTGGCGGTCAGTGCACGCCAGGCCGGCAGGGCCTTGTCGGCGGCTTCGATGGCGCGGCGAGTTTCCGCGGTGCCCATCTTCGGCACGGTACCGATGACTTCACCAGTGGCCGGATTGGTCACCTTGATGGTCTGGCCGCTGTCCGCGTCCAGCCATTCACCATTGATGAAGGCCTGTTGGCGGAACAACTGAGCGTCTTTGAGCTGCATGTCGGCTTCCCGAATTGTTGATTGTTGAAAAGCGCGCCCGTGGCACGGAGCGTTTGAAATCTCAAACGAATGCTAAGCGGGTGCTGGGGTGTTGGACAATAGGCTGTTCGAAAAAAAGAACGAACGGTTGAACACCCCGTCTGGAATTTCACGGTGCAACCTCCGCCAAGCCGGCCCCTGCAGGTACAGCGTGGTGCCGGACGACTGGGGGAAAAATGGCCACAGATCAAGGCGATGGACGTCCTCGACACAGATGGGTATTATGCGTGCGCGTTGCACTCGTAGCTCAGCTGGATAGAGTACTGCCCTCCGAAGGCAGGGGTCGTGGGTTCGAATCCCGCCGAGTGCGCCATATCAAAAGCCCTGGGATCACTCCCGGGGCTTTTTCGTTCTGGCCGCCTGACAGGCCACTCGCGAATGAGCCCGGCCGAAAACAGGCGCGCCGCGTCATGACGTTTTTCAATCGCCTCCATGCCGTTTCCTGCATTGCCGTGCAAGCCTTCGTACCGGATGCTTTATTTACTCGGACAGATCGCTTTTTCCACCCGCAGAGGCCTGTATGAAGAACGTCGAACAAATCCTCAAGACCAAGTCCCAGCATCAGACCGTCTACACCATCGGCCCTGACGACTCGGTGCTCGACGCCCTGAAGTTGCTGGCAGAAAAGAATGTCGGCGCACTGCCCGTGGTGGAGAACGACAAAGTGGTGGGGATCGTCAGCGAGCGTGACTATGCCCGCAAGCTGGTGCTCAAGGGCCGCTCTTCGGCTGCCACGCCGGTGCGCGACATCATGAGCGCGCCGGTGGTCACGGTGGAGCCCAAGCAGAACCTCGAGTACTGCATGAACCTGATGACCGACCGGCACCTGCGGCACTTGCCCGTGGTCAGCAATGATGAACTGCTGGGCTTGTTGTCGATCGGTGACCTGGTCAAGGAAACCATCGCCGAACAGGCCAACCTGATCAAGCAGCTGGAGCAATACATCCGCGGCGAATGATCGCCTTGGTATTCAATGGTAAGCGCGCTCCAGTTCGTCCAGCTGATGGTCGAAACTGCGCAGGCGCGCCGACCAGGTGTATACCAGCACTTCAAGATCCCGATTCAGCACTGCCGTGTTGCCATGGCCCGTGCTAGACGGCTCGCACAGATCCAGCTGATAACGCTCGCGGGCCATGGCCGTCGCCACGCTGGACAGGTCACGGGCGTTGGCAAGCCAGCGGTGATGATGGTCGTGCACTTCGCGGTCGAGCGCCCGGCATTGGCGCTTGAGCGCATCCAGGCTCTGCTCCAGTGGCGTCCCCTTGAGTTCGCCCATGACCTCTTCGAAGGTACGCCCGGAGTGCCAGTAGCTACCCCAGAAATAGCGGTCGAACACAGTCTCGACACGGCGCAGCGCAACCTTGGTGTTCCAGATGGTCAACAACGTTCGCCCCTGAACCACCTCGCGCTTGTTCAGGTGCAACTGCTGCCAGGCGATCCAGGCCAGTCCCATCAGGGCAACCGCCGCGGTCACCGCCGCGGCGGCATAGAGGAACTGCACCGCCTGGTTCATCTGCTGGGTATGGCGGATGCCGTAGAAATAACCGGCCGTCAGTGTGCCCAGGATCGTCACGGAGCACCAGAAGCCTGGCGCGTAGGGATCTTTCATTGCGCTATCCCCTCTTGTTTTTCCTGAGCATAGCAACGGCCAAATCACTCATCAGGTGCCGCTCGGCGCTTTATTTACGAGGGCGACGTAAGGCCTCGTTCAACTGGTCGAAAGGGACCGCCCAATCGGCATCTTCGATGATGCTGTCCTGCAGGAAAGCCCGCTGGGCGTCGGTCCAGAACGGTGCATCCACCAGTTTTATCTCATTCTTCAAGGGCGAATGGCTGGCGATGAACTGGTCGATGCTCACGGCATCGTCCGGCAGACCCAGTTGCTTGAACAATTCAGCGAATGGATGGATCGGTGCTTCCATGATTCCTCCTCATGCGCCGGGCAGACCGTCCACGACGCCGGCCCGGCATTGGTTTGAGAACATCAGCACAGCTCGCGCACTTCGGCGCTCGGCACGAGCTTGAGGTATTGCTCCATGCTCATGTGGATCAGGTGATCGTGATCGCCTGCTTCGAGGTAGACATCGCCTTGACGGGTGATGTTGGGGTCCAAGAGCATTTTTATAGCGTAGGCATCGCCCACCGCAGGCACGGCGCCTCGCTCGCAATCGACGAAGAGGCTCGGTAGCCCGCTCTCGCGGGTAAGTTGCCAGTCACCGGACATGCGTACCTTGCTCATGTCCAAATGGCGGTTGGCCGGTAGCACCGCCATGATGTAGTTGCCATGACGGTCATCAAGCATCACCGACTTGGCAACCCGTTCCGCGGGTACACCGGCCGTGCGTGCCGATTCCAGGCTCGTGGCGGAGTGTGGATGGGGAATGATGTCGTAATCGCAGTTGGCCTGGTCCAGGCGCTGCTGCAGGGTCTTGGCCATACGCATGATGCACCTCCGGTTCGCCCCCCAAGTCTCTGTCAGGAGCGGCCTTACGTCGCGACGAGCTGAAGATCAGCTTCGAAATACCTTGGTGACGCGGCCCCTAATCTCCAAGTTTAGGCCTTACCCCAACAGGCACGACTAAACTTCATTTACAGAGGTGGACGAGGTGACGACAGGTGATCAGGTGCTGCGTGCGCTGGCTATGTCTGTTACTGATGCTCGGCACCTTCCAGAGCGGCCTTGCCGCGCCCGCTCCAGTCTGGCTGCTGAGCATCGACGATGCCATCGGCCCGGCCAGCGCCGATTACCTGATTCGCAGCCTTGAACAAGCCCATGAGCAAGGCGCGCAGTTGGTGGTCATCCGCATGGATACCCCTGGCGGCCTGGACAGCGCGATGCGCCAGATGATCAAGGCTATTCTCGCGAGCCCTGTCCCTGTGGCCAGTTACGTGGCCCCCAGCGGCGCCCGCGCCGCCAGTGCTGGTACCTACATCCTGTATGCCAGCCATGTGGCAGCCATGGCCCCGGGAACCAACCTTGGCGCCGCAACGCCGGTGCAAATCGGCGCGCCGCCAGGTACCCCCAAGGATGACAAGGCCAAACCCAGTGGTGACGAAGACGCCCTTGCACGCAAGCAGGTCAATGACGCCGCGGCCTACATTCGAGGCCTGGCGCAATTGCGTGGACGCAATGCGACCTGGGCGGAGCAGGCCGTGCGCGAGGCCGTCAGCTTGTCGGCCAGTGAAGCGCTGCGTCTGAAGGTGGTCGACCTGGTCGCCAGTGACCTGCCCGATCTGCTGCGTCAGCTCGATGGCAAGACACTTACGGCTGCTGACCAGCCACGCCCGTTGCAAACCGATGGAGCTCGCGTTGTCGAGCACTTGCCGGACTGGCGCACCCGGCTGCTCGCGGTCATCACCAACCCGAGCGTAGCGCTCATTCTGATCATGATCGGTGTGTACGGCTTGCTGTTCGAGTTCATGAACCCCGGCTCGGGGGTAGGCGGAGTGGTGGGAGGGATATGTCTGCTACTGGCGCTGTATGCCCTGCAGCTGTTACCGGTGAGCTATGCGGGGGTGGCGCTGATCCTGCTCGGCCTTGCGTTCATGATCGCCGAAGCGTTCCTACCCAGTTTCGGCGTGGTCGGTTTTGGCGGCATCGTCGCCTTTGTCGTCGGCGCTGTGATCCTGATGGATACCGACGCCCCTGGCTTCGGCATACCGTTGGCGTTGATCGTCACGCTCGCAGTGGCTTCGGCACTGCTGCTCGGCGGCGTGGTGGGCATGGCCCTCAGGGCGCGACGACGGGCGCTGGTCAGCGGTGATGCCGGCCTGGTCGGCAGCCTGGTGAAGGTTACCCAAGTGATGGCGGACAACCCGTTCTGCGGCTCGGTACAGGCCCAGGGCGAACAATGGCAAGTCCAGTGCAAGACACCGCTGCAAGTCGGCCAGTCCGTCCGGGTGATGGCCCGTCACGGTGTCATGCTGGATGTGAGCGCTGCAGCACCCGGGGCGCAAGGGGAATGATGATGTTCATGCAATTGGGCTTCGGTGCCCTGCTGATGTTGCTGGCGGTTTTGCTGCTCTCGGCGTTTCGCATCCTGCGCGAGTATGAGCGTGGTGTGGTGTTCCAGCTGGGGCGCTTCTGGCAGGTCAAAGGGCCTGGACTGATCCTGTTGATTCCAGTGATACAACAGATGGTCAGGGTCGACTTGCGCACGGTGGTACTCGACGTTCCACCGCAAGACGTGATCACCCGCGACAACGTCTCGGTCAAGGTAAACGCCGTGCTGTACTTCCGCGTACTGGACCCGCAAAAGGCGATCATCCAGGTGGAGGATTTCCTCGTCGCCACCAGCCAGCTGGCCCAGACCACCCTGCGCGCTGTGCTCGGTAAACATGAGCTCGATGAGTTGCTGGCCGAGCGCGAGCAACTCAACTCGGACATTCGCCAAGTGCTGGACGCGCAAACCGATGCCTGGGGCATCAAGGTAGCCAACGTCGAGATCAAGCATGTCGACCTGAACGAGTCGATGGTCCGGGCCATTGCCCGCCAGGCCGAGGCCGAGCGTGAGCGGCGGGCCAAGGTGATCCATGCCGAAGGGGAGTTGCAGGCTTCGGAAAAACTGATGCAGGCCGCGCAGACGCTCAGCAAGGAGCCAGGGGCCATGCAACTGCGCTACATGCAGACCCTGGGGACGATCGCTGGAGACAAGAGCTCGACCATCGTCTTCCCCTTGCCGCTGGACCTGCTCAAGGGGTTGATGGACCGGCAGAAATAGACACGGTCGAGTCGCGGGTCGGTGCAAGGAGATGGGCTGCACGGCAGCCCACGCTCAATCAGAGCGGCGCACGACGCAAGGTGGCCAGGAAAGTCGCCGCGCCGATGAACAACCCGGCAAAGGTGCGGTTCAGGCGCTTCTGTTGCTTAGGCGTACGCAGCAGGCGCAACACCCGCGAAGCCAATCCGGTGTATCCGGCCATCACCAGCATGTCGACGGTGACCATCGTTATGGTGATCGCCACATACTGCGGCAGCAGCGGCGCGTGCGGATTGATGAACTGCGGCAGTACCGCCAGCATGAACACCAGTGCCTTGGGGTTGCTGACGTTCACCAGAAAACCACGGAACACCAGGCTCAGCGGCTTACCGATGGGGCGCACTCCCGACTCGTCGGACATGTCCATCGGCAACGCCTGCCATTGCCGATAGGCCAGGTAGACAAGGTAGAACACGCCAAACCACTTGATGACCTGGAAGGCGGTGGCAGAGGCGGCAAGGATGGCGCCGACACCGGCGGCAATGATGGCGATCTGCATGATCAGGCCCAGTTGCAGGCCCAGGGCATTCCAGTAACCGCGCCAGAAACCGTACTGCAGCCCACTGGACATGGAGGCGATCGCCCCCGCACCCGGCGACAGGCTGATGACCCAGCACGCGGCAAAGAAGCCCAACCACACTTCCATCGACATCACACACCTCGCTCGAACATTTGTTGCAAAACATTAAGCTAAGGTGTTGGCGAAAAAATAACCAGTGCTTTCTGAAGGATTTGTATCGCCGGAACACAACGACACGGCCGCCTCGGACAACTCAGTCCGCCTCGACCGAAGCGTCTTGCTGGAGGGACTGCACCTCGGTTCCCCGCCAGCGACGTACCGACTTTTGGAAGAACTGACTATTGGGTACCTGCACCAGCGCACCACCGGCCTCGGGCATTTCCATCAGCGTGGTGAACAGCAGGTTGATAGCGATCACCCGACCTTTGACGCCAGGTTTGTCGAGGGTATCGACCAGTTCGACCACATCACCGATGCGAAACGGCCCGACGGTGAAGATCAACACCGCACACAGCAGGTTGGACAACACGCTCCACATGGCGAAGAACGCCACCGCAGCGACGGCGACGAAGCCGGACAACGCCGTCCACAACACCGTCGCCGATACCCCCATGCGCTCCAGCACGAAAAGCAGTGCACTGCCCATGATCAGCCAGCGCAGACCACCACGCACAGGCATCAGCAGCTCCGGCGGCAAGGGGTAACGCTGGCCCAGGCGGCTGAGGCCACGGGCCACGATACGCTGAAGGACGAACGCTACGACCAGAATCAGCAGTATCTGCAGCCCAAGCCAGAAGGTATCCATCCATTGCCCCGGCAACAGCGAGCGCAGCTCCTCCATCAGGACAGCGCCTCGAGTTCGGCCTGCATGCTTTCCAGAGTCTCCAGGGCTTCCATCCATGCTTCCTCCAGCTCGCCTTCGCGCTGCTTGAGCTTGCTCTGACGGGCCAGCAGGTCACGCAACTCGTCCTTGCGTGCTGCGTCGTACAGTCCGCCATCGCCCAGCGCGGTCTCAATTTCGGCCAGCTGGCTGTGCACCTGATTGAGCTCGGCCTCGAGCTTCTCGGCCGCACGCTTGTGCGGCGCCAGTTGCTGACGCAGGGCCGCTGCTGCCTGGCGCTGGGCCTTCTTGTCGGTCTTGTCCGGGTTGGCCACCGTGCTGCTGACCGGCGCGCTGCGCTGGCGGTAATCGACCAGCCAGCGGCTGTAGTCGTCCAGATCGCCATCGAAGGTGTCGACCTTGCCATCGGCCACCAGCAGGAAATCGTTGGTGGTGCTCTTGAGCAGGTGACGGTCGTGGGAGACCACTACCACGGCACCGGCGAACTCCTGCAGCGCCATGGTCAGAGCCAGGCGCATTTCCAGGTCGAGGTGGTTGGTCGGTTCGTCGAGCAACAACAGGTTCGGGCGTTCCCAGGCGATCAGGGCCAGGGCCAGGCGCGCCTTCTCGCCACCGGAGAAATTCACCACCGGCTCGTCGACACGGTCGCCATGGAAGTCGAAGCCGCCAAGGAAGTCGCGCAACGTCTGCTCGCGCTCGGTCGGGGCAATCCGCTGCAGGTGAAGCAGCGGGCTGGCCTTGTCGTCGAGGGAGTCGAGTTGGTGCTGGGCGAAGTAGCCGACGGCCAGGTTTTCGCCGCGCACCAGGCGCCCGCCCAATGGCTGCAACTCACCGGCGAGGTTCTTGATCAAGGTCGACTTACCGGCACCGTTAGGGCCGAGCAGACCGATGCGGGCACCCGGCGCCAGTTGCAGCTTGACCTTTTCCAGGATCGCCTTGTCGCCGTAGCCCAGACGCCCTTCGGACAGGTCCAGCAACGGACTGGAGATTTTCTCCGACTCGCGGAAGACGAAGTCGAACGGCGAATCGACATGTGCCGCCGACAGCTCTTCCATGCGCTCCAGGGCCTTGATCCGGCTCTGCGCCTGGCGAGCCTTGGTGGCCTGGGCCTTGAAACGAGCGATGTACTTCTCCATGTGCGCACGCTGGGCCTGTTGCTTCTCATAGGCCTGCTGCTGCTGCGCCAGGCGTTCGGCACGGGTGCGCTCGAAAGCCGTGTAGCCGCCCTTGTACAGGTTGAGCTTGCGCTGCTCGACATGCAGAACGTGATCGACCACGGCGTCGAGGAAATCGCGGTCATGGGAAATCAGCAATAGTGTGCCGGGGTAACCTTTGAGCCAGTCCTCCAGCCACAGGATCGCATCGAGGTCCAGGTGGTTGGTCGGTTCGTCGAGCAGCAACAGGTCGGATGGGCACATCAGTGCCTGGGCCAGGTTGAGGCGCATCCGCCAGCCACCAGAGAAATCACCTACGCGGCGGTCCATCTGCTCGTTGGTGAACCCCAGGCCGGCAAGCAGCTTGCGCGCACGGGCATCGGCGGTATAGCCGTCGGCGCTGTCCAGCTCACTGTGCAGGCGCGCCAGCGCGGTGCCGTCGTGGGCAGCCTCGGCGGCGGCGAGTTCAGCCTGGACCTTGCGCAGGCGGACATCGCCATCGAGCACATAGTCCACGGCAACCCGGTCGAGGGTATCGACCTCCTGGCGCATGTGGGCTATGCGCCAGTCGCCCGGCAGCTGGCAGTCACCGGCATCGGGCGATAGCTCACCGCGCAGCAGGGCGAACAGGCTGGATTTTCCGGCACCGTTGGCGCCGATCAGGCCGGCCTTGTGACCGGCGTGCAGGGTCATCTCGGCGCCTTCTAGCAAGCGCTGCGGACCACGCTGTAAAGTGAGGTTGGATAGTCTGATCATGATGGTCGCGGAGTCTACCAGCTTCCTCGGCCCGTAGCGTGAGTGGAATCATGTACACCGACCTATGGAATCACGCCCTCGCTTTGTACGCCCGGCCTGGTGTGGAACAGGCCTGCCTGGCACTGCAAGCGTCAGGGGCCGATGTCTGCCTGTTGCTGTGTGGCACCTGGCTGCAAATACGTGGAGTGGCAGCCAGTCGCGCGCGCGTGGGTGCCTTGCGTGAATTGGCCGCCCCCTGGCAACGCGAGGTAGTGGCCCCACTGCGCCACCTTCGCCAGCAATGGCGTGAAGCGGCGACGAGCGACCCGCAGTTGCTGGCGCTGCGCGAACAGGTCAAGGGGCTGGAACTGCAGGCAGAGAAGGCGCTGCTCGAACGCTTGCAGCAGCGTTCGCAACAATGGCCCGCGGACGCTGGTGAGCGTACGGAGGATTGGCTGGCCCTGCTCGTGCCGGACCAGGCCCGAAGCCACGACGCGCTGGTTCGATTGCGCGTCGCGGCCGCAGGGACTCAGGACGCCGAGGACGGCGCCTGAACAGCAGTACTCACAGGTGCCGGCGATGGGGCGGGAGCGGCCGAATTGGTCGCGGGTGCGGGTGAGGCCGGCTTGGCTTCAGGTGCCTGGCTGACGGCTGGCTTGGCTGGCGCCTTGGCAGCAGTTGGCTTGGCGGTAGCAGCTTTGACGGGAGCTTTGGCAGCGGCTGGCTTGGCAGCAGTGGCTTTGGCTGGAGCCTTGGTAGCCGCCGGCTTGGCAGCAGTTGCCTTGGCGGGGGCTTTCGCAGCAGCTGGCTTGGTAGCAGTCGCCTTGGCTGGAGCTTTCGCAGCAGCTGGCTTGGCAGCAGCAGTCTTGGCTGGGGCTTTCGCAGCAGCTGGCTTGGCAGCAGCAGCCTTGGCGGGGGCTTTCGCAGCGGCGGGCTTGGCAGCAGCAGCCTTGGCGGGGGCTTTCGCAGCGGCGGGCTTGGCAGCAGCAGCCTTGGCGGGGGCTTTCGCAGCGGCGGGCTTGGCAGCAGCAGTCCTGGCTGGGGCTTTCGCAGCGGCGGGCTTGGCGGCAGCTGTCTTGGCTGGAGCTTTCGAAGCAGTTGGCTTGGCGGCAGCAGTCTTGGCTGGAGCTTTCGCAGCAGCTGGCTTGGCGGCAGCAGTCCTGGCTGGGGTTTTCGCAGCAGCCGCTTTGGCAGGAGATTTGGCAGCGGCTGGTTTAGCGGCAGCCTTCGCCGGCGCCTTGGCAACCGCAGGCTTGGCTTTAGTGGCCACTGCACGCTGGTCGAGCGCCTTGCTCACGGCTTCACGAACCTTGCCAACACCCTGGGCCAGTTTCAGGCTTTCCTGAGCATCGCGCTTGAGTTGTTGGATATAAGTACGTGTCTGCGATTGACGGTCTTTGAGCGAATCGAGCAACTCTTCAAGTTCGCCAATGGCTTTGTGCGCTTTGCTCTGGGCCTTGGCTTTGCCTGCCTTGGCCGCGTCCTGCAACTTCAGGCGACCGTTATGCAGTTTTTCCTGGGCCTTTACGCGTTGTTTTTCCAACTTGGCCAGCAGTTTCTCAGCATCCGCCAGCGCTTGGGAGCAGGCGTCTTCCAAATGTTCGAGCAGGCTGCCCGAAAGTTGCTGGAGCAGGTGCAACGGCGTACTGACTGGCTTCTTCTTAGCCGACATGGTTTACCTCCTGGCTGACGAGATTGCGGCTCATACTATGCTTCTGCTGCTACCGCCGCTAGGGCATGTTGACAGTATCGATGGCGCCGCGTTGCATGCCTGGGCAAAGTTGTTATCTTGCAGCTCCGTGCAAGTGTAGTTGCTTAATAAATCGTTGCTGATATTTACACATCCATCGACAACAGGGCTGGCATACTTCCCCGCTCATTGGAGCAGGAGTTGAGCATGTCTCGTCATCTTTTATTCGGCCTTTGCCTTCTGGCCACCGCTGCCCTGGCCAACCCTGACACCCCTCCTGCCAACGACCAGGATCTCGCCTACAGCCTTGGCGCCAGCCTGGGTGAGCGCTTGCGCCAGGAAATGCCCGGGTTGCAGCTGGATGCCCTGATCGAAGGCCTGCGCCAGTCCTATCAAGGCCAGCCGCTGAAGCTCGACAAAGCGCGGATGCAGGCCATCCTCCAGCAGCATGAAGAACAGGCAGGCAGCGCCGTCGAGCAGGCTGAAGCGGACAAACTGCAGGCAGTGGAAACGCGCTTCATGGCCAACGAACGGGCACGCGCTGGCGTGCACGAGTTGCCAGAAGGCGTGCTCTACAGTGAATTGCAAAGCGGTACAGGCGCTCAACCCAAGGCCGGGGGCAAGGTACAGGTGCGTTACGTAGGCCGATTGCCGGATGGCTCTGTGTTCGACCAGAACCAGCAGCCGCAATGGTTCAGCCTGGACTCGGTGATCGAAGGCTGGCAGGTGGCATTACCGCACATGAAGACAGGTGCGAAATGGCGCTTGGTGATCCCTTCGGCAAAAGCTTACGGTGCCGAGGGCGCAGGTGATCTGATTGCGCCCTACACACCACTGGTGTTCGAAATCGAGTTGCTGTCGGTGGCCAACTGATCCACGCCATCAGGCCTGGACAACATCCTCTTGGCTGTGCGCGTTATGCAGCACTTCGATCAGGCAGTCTTCGAGTTCGAAGCGCTCGTGCAACAGGCTGCCCAGCTTGCCCAGTTTCTCGGCAAAGCGCTCGGTGTCCTTGCACTCGCCCTTTTCGCAGTGGTCGTTGAAGGCGATGGCGATCTGAGTGATGTCGTTGATCCGCGGGTTGATTTCTTCGGCGAGCTTCAGCGCTTTCTCATCACCGAAGGCCTTCGCCTCGCTGACCAGTTGCTCACACACTTCGAAGTGCCACGCCGAAACGTAATCGACCAGGATCGCGCAGAAATCGCGGTTCTTGTCCTTGTCGGCAAAAGCTGGCTTGACGTCCCGCAAATTGCGGAAAGCCTGCACCAGGTCCTGGCGCTCTTTCAGCCAGCGGTCGATCAGCTTGTGAACCCCACCCCAGCGTTCCTGAGCGTTCTGACAACTATCGAGCATGGCGTTCTCATCCCTTCTGGGTAGATGCCGCTGCACCTCGCACCACGACCGTGCAGCACAAAGGTGACATCAGCAGGACGGCATCGAGCAGTTGTGTTTTCGGTATGCGTGCTGGGAGATTATTCCCGCGCGTGCTGAGCTTCAAGGTACGCAGCGGACAAAGTTCATACAAGTGTTTAATACCCTTTCTCAGCACCATTGGTCGCGCTGCAGGGTCGGCCTTGCTCTGGATCAAGCTTTGCTCAGTGTGCGGAAACGATACGCCAGCAGGCAGCTCAAGGGCAGCGCCGCCAGGAGCAGGAAGGCCAAGAGGCTCCATTCTGGCAGCGTCAGCTCGAGAAAACTCCAAGTCAGCGAGTTGCAGTCAGGGCCTCCCAGCAGCAACTGCCGTGCAGCCTCGCTCCAGGACCGCTCCAGCACCTGCAGGAACGGCAGCGGGCAACCGTGCACCGTCTCATCACCTTGCAACCAGACATGCCGCCCGGCGAGCAAGGCCCCGCTGCCAGCGAAAGCGAGCATCGCCCGTGAGTAGCGAAGCTGCCCCGATGGCCCAGGGAAATGCAACACCGCGCAGAGGCCCGCGAGCGAATAGAGGCCAAGCAGCAGACGCTGGCTGAAGCACAGCGGGCAAGGAACCAGCCCAAGCGCGTGCTCCAGATGGAAAGACGCCAGCAGCACGGCCAACGATGCAAGGCATGCAGGAACGAAATAGGTGCGCAAACGGGCCGGCAGCATGGGCAGTGAGAGTCCCAGGGTCAGTGACATGGCCTGAAACGGTAGAGGAAACGCGCGCTTTGTTTCAAGGCGCTACAGGCGTGACAAGTCGCTGAATAGCAGAGAATTTTCCAGTCGTGCAGTAGGAAAACTCCGAAGAAATGGACTGCAGAACCAGCTTACAGAAGAAGATAAGTTACCCGGCCCGTGAACCCGCGCCTTGGCGCGGGTCCATGGGTCGGTCAAGCGCGAACGCTCTCCGGCAGCGGCAAGGCCAAGAGGCGCTCGTCCAACAGACCCAAGCCTTCCTGGAACAGCTGATTGCTGCGCTCGGTTTCACCCAGGCCTGCCAATAGACGGGCCAGTTCAGCACAGGCTTCAGGGTTGCGCTCCATCCGCAGGCTGCTCTCCAGGTAATCGCGCGCCTTGCCCCAGAGGCGGTTCTGCAAGCTCAGGCGCCCCAATGTCAGCAACAAGCTTGGGTCTTGTGGATGGGCCTTGAGCCAGCCCTCGGCAGTTTGCAGCTGCCGCGCGGGGTCATCGCCACGTACCAGCCCGTAGAGGCGGGCCAGGTGGCTTTCGTATTCGCGCTTCAGAGCGTTGCGCAGCACCTGCTCGGCTTCACCCTGGGCGCCCACCTGCCGCAGTTGCTCGGCGTAGGCCAGCACCAACTGCGGCTCCTGACGCTGTGCCGAGGTCAGTTGCTGCCAGGCCCGTTCCAGTGACTGGCGCGCGCTGCCTGGATCTTCACCGCGGGTCGCTGCCAGGCTCAGGTTCTGGCCCCAGGCGCGTTGCTCCAGCGCGGCGAGTTCATCGGCGGGCAGCACCTTGCCCTTGCGCAACTCAGGCAGCAGACGGATCAGCGCCGACCAGTCGCCACGCTCGAGATACAGGCGTTGCAGCAAACGCAGCACCTGGCCGTTGTGCGGGTGGCGCTCGTGCATCGCCAGCAGGGTTTCCAGGGCGCCATCACTGTCGCCACGGTCCATCTGCAGCTGGGCATGGGTCAAGGCCACCGCCAACTCAGCCTGGGGCTGACGCTCAAGAGCGCGCTCCAGCAGGTTGTCGCTGTCTTCCGTACGCCCAAGCTCGTTGGCGGCGCGGGCAGCGCCGAGGTAGTACAGCAAAGGCTGGCGCTCGGCCTCGGCGGCTCGATGCAGGTGACGCTGCGCACTGGCCCAGCGTCCCTCGGCGAGGTCGAGTTGACCCTGTTCGACCGCCAGGCGGATACGCCGACTACGATTGCGCCGCGACCATGGGTTGACTACACCGGAAGACGTCAGCACCAGGCCAACCAGGTAACGCAGCAACCACAGCAGCGCAACGATCACGAGCAATGCTGCCAAAGCCGCCCAGAGCCCCGATTGATAGCGGAAGCTGCCGTAGGAGATCAGCACATAGCCGCTGTGCTTGGCGACAGCAATGCCCAGCGCTGCTGCGACCACGATGGCCAGCACCGCCAGCAAGTAGACGCGCTTCATGGTTTGCCCCCTTCAGCCTCGGCGGGCAGATGGCGGCGCTGGATGTAGGCCTGCACGGCAGCAAGGCTTTCACTCAGGTCAGGGGTAACGACCGAGACCGGCTGTGCGGCCAGTTCATTGAGGCTTTCGAGCATCGCCTTGCTTTGTGGGTTGTCGGCATTGAAGTTGGCCAGCAGCACGCTGCGAGCATCGTCCAGAGCCTGGTCGTACACCTTGGCCTCGCCGTTGAGCGCCGCCCATTGGGCCTGCTCGATGGTCAGGCTCAGGGCCAGGCGAAGCTGGTTGAGCGACTGCCCGGCCAGCAAGGGCCGCACATTTTCATCGGCGTTGAAGTCGATCTGGAAATACTTGGATATCTCTGCCCACCACTGCGACCAGCGACTGGCGCCATCGCCGTCGGAGGTCAAGGCGCCCAGCGCATCGGCGTTGCTATCGAATTCTGGGGACTGGGCACTGAGCTGCTGCACCAGTTCACGTTGGGCGGCAAGCTTGAGGAATAGCCCGGTGCGGTCCGGCTGCTGGGTGCTGTTGAGCGTCGCGAGGCTGCGTGCCAGTTGCTCGCGAGCCGCGAAGGCACCCGGGTCGCTCTGCTCGCGGAGGATTTCGTCGGCCCCTTCGACCAGGGCCTTGGCGCTGGTGATGTCCTGCAACGCCGACAGACGCAGGGTAGCCAGACGCAGCAGGTGCTCGGCCTCGGCCAGGCGCCATTCCTTGCGGCTCTCACCGAGCACGGTCTCCAGACGCTGACTCAGGCGCTGCTGATCACTTTGCAGCTGGGCCACCAGACGACGGCGGTCTTCCAACTCGCTGGCTGCCGGCAGGCTGGCCAGCTGCGCGCTGATCTGCTGCTCGCGCTGCTGCAATGCCTCGGCGCGCAAGGTCAGTGCCTCCAGGTGCTGTCCCTGGCCTTGCTCGCTGCCTTGCAGCTGCCGCACTTGCCAGACACCCCAGCCGCCCACTGCCACACCGGCCGCACCCAGCAGCAGAGCAAGCAGGGCCAGGCCATTACCGGAACGTTTGGTGGGTGTCGTGCTGACAGGATCCGCCGGCGCCTGTGCCGACGGTTGATCATTGTTGGACAAGACAGTTTCGCTCACGTATCCATCCTTTGCATGGGGGCGCATCGCTCTGAGCTTAGCGCCTTAAGAGGCAGGTGCAGCGCTGCGCTGCACGGCTGCCAGCAAGGCCGCGGCACTGGCGCCACGGCAATCCACAACCTGTTGAGCCCCAGCGGCCCTGGCCTGCTCGGCGACTCGGGGGCTTGGCACGAACAGCGGCAGTTGCGCGAGCTTGGCCCAGTCGGCGCCCGCCATTTGCCGCAGATGTTCAAGACCTTGCCCACTGCTGACCATCAGCCCATTGAGGCGTTCCGCTTCGATGCGACGCAGCAACGTGCCCGCCGGATACTCTGGCAGGCATCGACGATACAGTTCCAGATAATCGACACTAGCACCTTGCTCTCCAAGACGCTCGCAGAGCAGTTCGCGACCTCCCTTGCCACGAACGATCAGAACCCGCGGCGCAGACGCCTCGATGGCTTCACGCAATTCAGGGAGCGCCAACAAGGCCTCGCTGTCATCGCCCCGTGGCGGGCAAGTCACGTACGCCCCCGCCTCGCGCAGCACCTGAGCGGTCGCCTCGCCTACCGTGAACCAGCCGCGCTCCGGGAGGGGCAAGCCGACCTCCGCCAACCGTTCGAGCAGCAACCGGGCCGCCGGCTTGCTGACCACGATGATTGCCTGGTAACGGTGCAGATCGGCCAGCAACTGACGTCGACCGTCATCCAGCGCAACTGGCTCGATCGCTAGCAACGGCAGACAACTGCTGGCTATTCCTGCGGCAAGCAGGCTCTGCGCCAGTGCCGCGCAGTCCTCTTCGGGCCGGGTCAGCAACAGGCGCCAGGGGCTCACGGGTGACCCGCCTCGCCGTAGACTTCCTTGAGAATTGCCTCGGCACCCTGGCCCAGCAGGTCTTCAGCCACCCGAACACCGAGCGTCTCGGCCTGGGAGCGGGGAGCACGGGCATCGGCCACCAGCAAGGTACCTCCGCTTGGCTGGCCGACCAGCCCGCGCAGCCACAACTGCTCTCCTTCGAGCACCGCGTAGCAGGCAATGGGCACCTGGCAACCGCCATTGAGTCGCTTGTTCAGGGCCCGCTCGGCCACCACGCGGTCAGCGGTGTCGACGTGGTGTAGCGGTGCCAGCAGAGCATGAATCTCGCTGTCGGCGCTGCGGCATTCGATGCCAACCGCGCCCTGGCCGCCTGCCGGCAGGCTGTCATCGACGCTGATGGTCGAGGTGATACGGTCTTCGAAGCCCAGGCGAATCAGACCCGCCGCGGCGAGGATGATCGCGTCGTACTCACCGGCGTCGAGCTTGGCCAGGCGAGTATTGACGTTGCCACGCAGGAAACGGATCTGAAGGTCAGGACGACGCGCCAGCAATTGCGCCTGACGGCGCAGACTCGAGGTGCCGACGATGCTGCCGGCCGGCAGTGCCTCCAGGCTGGCGAAGGTATTGGAAACGAAGGCATCGCGCGGGTCTTCACGCTCGCAGATGCAATAAAGGCCCAGGCCCTCGGGGAAATCCATCGGTACATCCTTCATGGAATGCACGGCGATGTCGGCCTCGTTGTCCAGCAAGGCGGTTTCCAGCTCCTTGACGAACAGGCCCTTGCCGCCGATTTTCGCCAAAGGCGCGTCGAGCAGCTTGTCGCCCCGGCTGACCATGGGCACCAGCGTAACCAGCAGACCTGGATGGGCCTGCTCCAGACGGGCTTTGACGTATTCGGCCTGCCACAGGGCCAAGGCACTTTTACGGGTGGCAATGCGGATTTCGCGAGTGGACATGGAACGCCCCGAACCAGAGAAATGCCGCCGATGATAACAGCTCCGCCGGCTTCGCTAGCAGATGCGGGTCAATCGCTCGTCTGGCGCGGCCTGTTGCGGGGCTATCGTCGGCAAGCCGGCTTGGGCGTGGTCGCAGCCGACTTGCCGACGAGACGCGCTTAGAGCGTCTGCATCATCTTGCGCACGCCAGCGACATGGCGGCGGCTGACTGTCAGGGCATCGCCTTCCAGCCCCTTGAGAAACAGCTGGAAGTGCCCTAGCGGCGTGCGTTGCAAGCGCTCGATACGCTCGCGGGCGACCAGCGCATTGCGGTGAATGCGTACGAACCGCTCGCCGAATTCGTCCTCGAGTGCCTTGAGGGGCTCGTCGAGCAGCACCTCGCCTGCTTCATGACGCAAGGTGACGTACTTGTGGTCGGCAATGAAGTAGATGACCTGGGGTAAAGGGATCAGCTCGATGCCCTTGCGGGTTCGCGCACTGATATGGCTGCGCGGGCCGCCCCCTTCGCTGCCCGGTCGGGTAAGCGCTGCCAACTGGGCGCGGTTGGGCTTTTCGGCCTTGCGCAGCGCCTCGCGCAGCGCCTGGGGCTGAATCGGTTTGGTCACATGGCTGAGCGCGCTGCCCTTGAACGCCTCGCTACCGTATTCATCGTCGCCGGTGCTGAACACCACCGACGGCGGAGCCTCGCGCTCGCACAGGCGGGCGGCCACCTGCAAGCCGTCAAGGCCTGGCATGCCGATGTCCAGCAGGACCACGTCGGGCTTGAGGCTTTCGATCAGGGCCAAGGCCTCCTCGCCGTTGGTGGCGCTGGGCTCCAGCACGGTGTAACCCTCCAGTTCGCCAAGCAGCCGTGTTAGGCGTTCGCGGGCCTGGGGTTCGTCATCAACGATCAGGACATTCATAATTGCGCTGGATTCCTGAGTGAGTCTCGCACAGGTATAGCGTAGACAGGTATGGTTCGAGCGACACTGCGGTCACGCTCTAGACCGGTGCGATGGCCAAAGATTCACTAGGCCGGCATATTCGTTGCCAGTCCTTTGTCCAACTGTAGACGGTCCGTGGAACACTGCCGTTCAATCGTCAAATATCGCTGGCCTCCCCGCCTGCGGGTATTTTCTCGATATTTCTCTCGACCGGCGTCCTACGGCGGCCAGCCCAACCCTGTTATCATCGGCGCCACTTTTTTCGTTCACGCCTTCAATGAGTGAATCCATGAGCACCGACAAGACCAATCAGTCCTGGGGCGGCCGCTTCAGTGAGCCCGTCGACGCCTTCGTCGCCCGTTTCACCGCCTCGGTCGATTTCGACAAGCGCCTGTACCGCCACGACATCATGGGTTCGATCGCCCACGCCACCATGCTGGCGCAGGTCGGCGTCCTCACCGATGCCGAGCGCGATGCCATCGTCGATGGCCTGAAAACCATCCAGGCTGAAATCGAGGCCGGCAACTTCGACTGGCGCGTCGACCTGGAAGACGTGCACATGAACATCGAAGCTCGCCTGACCGATCGTATTGGCATCACCGGCAAGAAGCTGCACACCGGCCGTAGCCGCAACGACCAGGTCGCCACCGACATTCGCCTGTGGCTGCGCGACGAGATCGACCTGATCCTGGCCGAGATCACCCGCCTGCAGCAGGGCCTGCTGGAGCAGGCCGAGCGCGAAGCCGAAACCATCATGCCCGGCTTCACTCACCTGCAGACGGCCCAGCCCGTTACCTTCGGCCACCACCTGCTGGCCTGGTTCGAAATGCTCAGCCGCGACTACGAGCGTCTGGTCGACTGCCGCAAGCGCACCAACCGCATGCCCCTGGGCAGCGCGGCGCTGGCCGGCACCACCTACCCGATCGACCGCGAACTGACCTGCAAGCTGCTGGGCTTCGAGGCCGTGGCCGGCAACTCGCTGGACGGCGTCTCGGACCGCGACTTCGCCATTGAGTTCTGCGCCGCCGCCAGCCTGGCCATGATGCACCTGTCGCGCTTCTCCGAGGAGCTGGTGCTATGGACCAGCGCCCAGTTCCAGTTCATCGACCTGCCCGATCGTTTCTGCACCGGCAGCTCGATCATGCCGCAGAAGAAGAACCCGGACGTGCCGGAACTGGTGCGCGGCAAGAGCGGCCGTGTGTTCGGCGCCCTGACCGGCCTGCTGACCCTGATGAAAGGCCAGCCGCTGGCCTACAACAAGGACAACCAGGAAGACAAAGAGCCGCTGTTCGACGCTGCCGACACCCTGCGCGACTCGCTGCGTGCCTTCGCCGACATGATCCCGGCCATCAAGCCACGCCATGCCATCATGCGCGAGGCGGCGCTGCGCGGCTTCTCCACCGCGACCGACCTGGCGGACTACCTGGTACGCCGCGGCTTGCCGTTCCGTGATTGCCACGAAATCGTGGGCCATGCCGTGAAGTACGGCGTCGACACTGGCAAGGACCTGGCCGAGATGAGCCTGGACGAACTGCGCCAGTTCAGCGACCAGATCGAACAGGACGTGTTCGCCGTGTTGACCCTGGAAGGGTCGGTGAATGCCCGTAACCACATTGGCGGCACCGCACCTGCCCAGGTGCGTGCTGCGGTGGCGCGCGGCAAGGCCCTGCTGGCTTCGCGCTAAGGCACTCGATCGCCGGCAAGCCGGCTCCTACAGTGGATGTGCGACCTGTAGGAGCCGGCTTGCCGGCGATTGCTTTCAGCGCTTACCGCTGCGCACCATCTCCCTGAACGCCGGCATCGCCGCCTCCTTGTCCGCCACGATCCGCGCCATGTGCGGGTTCTCATTCATTTGACCCAGCAACGCCTTCGCCTGCGGGAAGTCCGCCAGGAAGTCGATGCCCAGCACCTTCTTGCCCACGGCACAAGCCAGGTCCACCGAGAAGCAGAACATCAGGTCGGCGATGGTCATCTGCTCGCCCGCGACATAGGGCGCGAAACGCCCGTTGCGCTTGAGTGTGGCGAACCCCGCCAGCAGATCGGCGCGCGCACGCTCCTTGATCAATGGCTCGACCGCCATACCGAAGAACGACTCGGCATAGCAGGTACGCGCGGGCAACTCTATATACAGCTCGATTTCCTTGAGCAGCTCACGCACCTTGGCCTGGGCAAACGCATCGGCAGGCAGCAATGGCTTACCGCCCTGCGTCTGCTCGATGTAGTCCAGGATGACGCTGGTTTCGCTCAGGAAACCGTGCTCAGTCTCCAGCACCGGCACCTTGCCACGCGGGCTGATGGCCAAGGCATTGGGCAGCTGGCCGCCAAAGAACGGCACCTCTTCGAAGGGGATTTCTTTCTCCAGCAGCGCCAGCTTGACCATGTTGTAGTAGTTGCTGACCGAGAATCCATGAAGCTTGAGCATTGGTTGACAGCCTCCAGGCCGTGTGGGGTTGGCCCGGCTTTTATAGACTGAACAGCCAGGCATGACCAGCCAAGGCGTGGCAAACTGTATGCCCCACTACAGGAGTACCGCCATGAGCGAGCCCACCGACATCGACAATGACGACGAAGAAGCGTTCGCCGAAGCGACGCTGACCCAGGCTATCGAGAACCAGATCGAAAGCGGCGAGCCGCCCGCTGCCAAGGCCACGTTCAACAAGCTGACCCTGGTGGGTTACGCGCGCGAAGACATCCTCAACCTCATGGCCCATGTGCTGGCCATTGAAATCGACAACATGCTCGATGAAGACCGTCCGTTCGACGGTGAGTGGTACGAAACAGCCTTGCGCGCGTTGCCGGAGCTTCCCCCTGAGGCGTATCAAGGCGACGACGAATAAGCCGACTACACTCCAGGATCAGGCACCGCTGCCGGTGCCGCCATCCTCGTCTGGAAGTCAGGAGTCGCCATGTCCTTCACCCCCGAACTGATCGCCGAATTGGAAGTCCTCGCCCTGTTCAACCTGGACAGCCATCAGGAAGGCATCAAGGTCCACAGCAACGCGTCGCCCGCCCTTGTCGCGGCAGCCAAGCGGCTGTTCGACAAACAACTGACCGACCAGCCTGACGGCGGCTACCTGACTAGCCTGGGGCTCGATGCCGCCCAGAGTGTCCAGCAGCTGCTGACCATCCTCAAGACTGCGCAACCGGCCTGATGGCATGGGCCCCATCAGCGGCGCGCCGCTGGTGGGGGCCCATGCGCTGGCAAAATGGCGTCAAATTTTGCGCTTTTCGACTTATCCGACTGCGATACTCAGGCTAAACTCGCCGCAGCTACCCTGGCCTGCTCTGAGCGCTGAATGAACCACCCCCACGAAATCCGCCCCGACCTGGACGAAGGCATCGACCGCAAGGTGCTGGCGAAATTGCGTGCGCGGTTCCTGCAGGTCAACGAAGGCAGGCTGCAGCGCGCCAAGGACGGGCTTTCGACGCGCCAGCAACAGGTGCTGACCCTTCTGCCGCTGTTGTTTCACGTCAACCATCCGTTGCTGCCCGGTTATGTCTCCGGCAGCACACCGGCCGGTGTCTCGGGCTTCGAGCCCGATGCAGAACTGGTCGCCGAGGGCCAACGACTGGCCCGCTCGTTCTCGTACAAGACGCGCCTGGGCAACCCGCATCGGCCGATTCATGGCCTGTTCCTGATGGGGAGCCTGGGTTCTCTGGCCCAGGCCGAACAGAGCGACATGGACCTCTGGGTGTGCCATGCACCAGGCCTGAACGACCATCAGCTCCAGGAGCTGCGGCGCAAATGCCAGTTGCTCGAAACCTGGGCCGACAGCCAGGGCGCCGAAGCGCACTTCTTCCTGATCGACCCGCAAGGTTTCGCCCAAGGCCAGCGAGACAGCCAGCTCAGCTCGGACGATTGCGGTACCACCCAGCATTTTTTGCTGCTCGATGAATTTTACCGCACCGCTATCTGGTTGGCCGGACGTACGCCGCTGTGGTGGCTCGTGCCCGTGTATGAGGAACACAACTATCGCGGCTACACCGAAACCTTGTTGTCCAAGCGATTCATTCGTAGCACCGATGCCCTGGACCTGGGCAACCTGGCGCACATTCCGCCCGGTGAGTTTGTCGGCGCCGGCCTGTGGCAGCTGTTCAAGGGGATCGACTCACCCTACAAATCCTTGCTCAAGTTACTGCTGACCGAGGTCTATGCCAGTGAACACCCGAGCGGGCGCTGCCTGAGCCTGGACTACAAGCAATCTGTCTTCGCCAATCAGCTCAACCTCGATGAACTGGACCCCTACGTGATGGTGTACCGGCGAATCGAGCGTTATCTGCTGCAACGGGGAGAAACCGCCCGCCTCGAACTGGTGCGGCGCAGCCTCTACCTGAAGGTAAACAAGAAAATCAGCACACTTGACCGCTCACGCAACAGTGGCTGGCAGCGTCGGCTATTGCAGCGCCTGACCGATGAGTGGGGTTGGGACGAACGACAACTGGCCATGCTCGACAGCCGTAGCCAGTGGAAAGTGCGCCAGGTCGCCCTCGAACGCCGCGAACTGGTTGCCGAACTCAACCACAGTTACCGCTTCCTCAGCCAGTTCGCACACAACCAGAATGCCAGCAGCCGCGCTGACCAGCGCGACCTCAACGTGCTCGGCCGACGCCTGTATGCCGCCTTCGAGCGCCGGGCGGGCAAGATCGAGGTAATCAACCCCGGCATTGCCCCGGACCTGGCCGAGGACACCCTGACGCTGGTCCAGTCGCCCAATCGCAAGGAGCCTGGCAGCCACCATTGGGGCCTGTACAACGGCAATCTCGGTGTGCACGAGTGGGAACACTTCAGCCCGATCAAGCGCTGCCGCGAATTGCTCGAACTGCTGACCTGGGCCCACCGCAACGGCGTCATCGACAGCAGCACGCGCCTGGCGCTGCACCCTGGGGTCAGCGACCTGACGGAATTCGAGCTGTTCAACCTGCTGGGCAGCCTGCAGCAGAGCCTCCCCCTGCCGTTGGGCAGTGTCAGCGAGGTGCGCCTGCTGCAACCCAGCGTTGCCGATGAAATTCTGCTGCTGGTCAACGTCGGGGTCGACCCGCTGCGCCATCACCGTGACCTGAACATCCTGATGACCACCGAGCGCACCGACTCGTTGAGCTACGCCGGGGTGCGCGAGAACCTGGTGCTGACCGTTGACCAAATCACCCTCAATAGCTGGAACGAAGTGCTGGTGCAGCGTTACGACGGCGAGCATGCGCTGCTGCGTTGCCTACGCGACTTCCTCAACACACTCGGCCAGCGCAGCCATCGACCACGGGTGCGGGTGCGCTGTTTCTGCCACAACCGCGCCCAGGCCATCAGCCAGCGGGTCGAAGAGATTTTCGACACGGTGCAACTGCTGCTCGATCAAGGCCAGAACCATCGCTACCTGCTGCAAGTAGCACAGCATACGCATGCCCTGGAGTTGCAACCCGGCCAAGTCGCCCTGGTCACGCTGGACAGCCAGGAGGCCGTGCTCGATTACCTGGGCGAGGAACGCAGCGCTTACAGCCCACTGTACCTGGACGCCAATGCCCTGCAGGATCACGATCTGCCACTGGTGCTCGAGCAAGGCCGCCCCGACTGCATCCAGGTGTTCTACCGATTGTTCGATGGCTGGGCTGACCTGTATGTGCTCGACGAGTACAACGCCCTGTGGCAGCAACGCCTGCCGCTGCAGGACGAGCGTCATCTATTGCTGCCCTTGCAGCGTTTTCTGCGTTCGGTGGTGATGCGCCGTGATGCCCGCTTACCCCTGGATTACTCAAGGCAAGTGCCGCTGCAAATCCACTATGCGCAGCTGTTGCCGTCCGGGCCTGGCAAGGCACGCGGCATCGAGCCACGACCCGCACCGAACGAAGGCCTCGATCAGCCTTGCTACGAAGTCCAGGCCATTCTTCAGGCAGGCACTGACAACGACGTGCATGTCACGCTCTATTGCGACCAGTTGGAATTTTCCGAGTTGGACCACGGCGATGAGCTGTATGCCGTGGTCGCCCGACAGATTCTCGGCCAGCGTCGTAGCGCCGGGCAGTACCGGTGCTACATCACCGACCTGGACCTCTCGGAGCTGCTCGGCGACGAACTAGGGTCGACCATTCTCTACTTGCGCTACAAGCGCCAACTGGAACAGTCGCTTAACGAGGGCCTGGCACAGTTACAGGCGGCCCTGGAGCCCTGAACGGCCGCGATGACCGTCAGAGGTCGAAGTCGCCCGCAGCTTCCGGCTGGTACTCGACTGCCAGCAGCTTCAGTTTGAGGGTCTTGCCACCCGGCGCCGGCCAGTCGATCTGCTCACCCACCGACAGGCCCAACAGCGCACAGCCAATGGGCGCCAGGATCGAGACCTTGCCGTCAGCACCGGCATCCTTCGGGTACACCAGGGTCAGGTGGTAGTCCTTGCCGCTGGCCTCCTCGCGGCAATGCACGCGGGAGTTCATGGTCACCACGCCGGCTGGCACTTCCTCATGACCGACCACCTGCTCGGCGCGGTCCAGCTCGCCCTGGAGGGCGAGCACACCCGGGGTACTTTCGTCGAGGCTGTCGATCAGGCGCTCGAGACGCTGTACGTCCAATCGGGTGAGGATGAGGGAAGGCTTGGTGCTCATGATCCAGTCAGGCTCCTTGTGAACAGGCTGTTTTCATCGGACAGATAAAGCAAAACCCCGCCCAAGGGCGGGGTTTGTGGATGCTTTGGCGTCACCGACGCAGACCCCGACACTACCACAGACGGGCAAATACTCAACCCCGTGGGGTCAATGTGCCTGTGCCTGCTCGCGCAGCGCCTGGGCCTCGCGGCAGATCTGCCGGCGCCGTTCGTCGTCCGCCGAGCGCCATTCACGGATGTGCTCGACATGGCGGTGGCAGCCGGTACAAACCTTGTGCTCATCCAGTCGGCAAACGCTGATGCATGGCGACGGCACTGCGGGACTGACATTGCTGTACAGCGGCTTGGGCGGCCGCACCTGGGCGCTCATGTCAGATCTCGTCGAAGTCCAGCTTCTCGCCGGCCCGTTCCCAGACAATGCGCTCGAGCATCTCGCCGAGCAGCTCTTCGCTTTTCTCGCAGACCCACTTGCCGCTCTCTTCGTCATAATCGAAGTGGAACCCACCGGAACGGTCGGCCAGCCACAATTGGCGCAGCGGCTCCTGGCGGCTGAAGATCAGCTGGCTGCCGTTGTCGAACTTGATGGTCAGCACCCCTGCGGAATTCTCCATGTCCAAGTCCAGGTCGCTCTCGTCGAACAGGTCTTCCAGGGCCTGTTGGGTCGCGTCGACCAGATCATGGAAACGCGCTTCGCTCAAACTCATTGCAGGAACCTCGAAATTGGCTGCTTACAGGCAAGGCGGGCAAGATACGGGCGCTTGCCGTTGAATGCAAAGGTTTGCCGTGGCCTTCATTGGCCTCATCGCCGGCAAGCCGGCTCCTACAGTGCCTGCGCAAGGCGATTTCCGGCACCGGCAGCACACAAGGATAGCCCGCCCGACGGACCGGCTCTTGCATAGGCAATCCGCTGGTCGCTCGGTATACTCGGTCGCAATACTGCTTATTTCAAAGGATTTCACCCATGAAGCGCCTGATTTCCTCACTTGCGGCGCTGGTCGCTGTTGCCTGCCTCGTTTCGGCCTGCGGTCAGAAAGGCCCTCTGTACCTGCCTGAAGAAGGCAAGGACGGCAAAGGCAGCCACAAATCGCATCAGCACCAGCACGCTCAACCTGCGCCAATGCAAGAGCAGCAGCCAGAGCAGCCAATCGAGCCCGAGCAGACGCCAGAGCAGTAAGGAAATCAGATGAACGCTTTCAACTACCGCGACGGTGAACTGTTCGCGGAGGGCGTGGCCCTGTCGGCCATTGCCGAACGTTTCGGCACCCCTACCTACGTGTACTCGCGCGCCCATATCGAGGCTCAGTACCGCAGCTACACCGATGCCCTGCAAGGCGTCGAGCACCTGGTGTGCTTCGCGGTCAAGGCCAACTCCAACCTGGGCGTACTGAACGTCCTGGCGCGCCTGGGCGCGGGCTTCGACATCGTTTCCGGCGGTGAGCTGGAGCGTGTGCTGGCCGCGGGCGGCCGCGCCGATCGCGTGGTGTTCTCTGGCGTCGGCAAGACCCGCGAAGACATGCGCCGGGCACTGGAAGTCGGCGTGCACTGCTTCAACGTCGAATCCACCGACGAACTCGAACGCCTGCAAGTGGTGGCCGCCGAGATGGGCAAGGTCGCCCCGGTCTCGCTGCGGGTCAACCCGGACGTCGATGCCGGTACCCACCCGTACATCTCCACCGGCCTCAAAGAGAACAAGTTCGGCATCGCCATTGCCGATGCCGAAGCCATCTATGTGCGCGCCGCGCAGTTACCGAACCTGGAAGTGGTCGGCGTCGACTGCCATATCGGTTCGCAGCTGACCACCGTCGACCCGTTCCTCGATGCCCTCGACCGCCTGCTGGTGCTGGTCGACCGCCTTGCCGAGTGTGGTATCCACCTGCGCCATCTGGACCTGGGCGGCGGTGTTGGCGTGCGTTACCGTGACGAAGAGCCACCGCAGGTGGCCGACTACATCAAAGCCATCCGTGAGCGCGTGGGCGACCGCGACCTGGCATTGGTGTTCGAGCCGGGCCGCTACATCGTGGCCAACGCAGGTGTCCTGCTGACCCGCGTGGAATATCTCAAGCACACCGAACACAAGGACTTCGCCATCATCGATGCGGCGATGAACGACCTGATCCGCCCTGCCCTGTACCAGGCCTGGATGGGTGTCAGCGCGGTCAAGCCACGCGAGGGCAAAGGCCGGGCCTATGACCTGGTCGGGCCGATCTGCGAAACCGGCGACTTCCTGGCCAAGGACCGTGAGCTGAACCTGGCCGAGGGCGACCTGCTGGCCGTTCAGTCCGCGGGCGCCTATGGTTTCGTCATGAGCTCGAACTACAACACCCGTGGCCGTTGCGCGGAAATCCTGGTCGACGGCGATCAGGCTTTCGAAGTCCGCCGCCGCGAGACCATCGCCGAACTGTACGCTGGCGAAAGCCTGCTGCCGGAGTGAGCCCATGCTGCTGCGTTTTACCAAGATGCATGGGCTGGGCAACGACTTCATGGTCCTGGACCTGGTCAGCCAGCACGCCCACATCCAGCCTAAGCACGCCAAGCAATGGGGTGACCGCCATACCGGCATCGGTTTCGACCAGTTGCTGATCGTCGAGGCGCCGAACAATCCGGAAGTGGATTTCCGTTACCGCATCTTCAACGCTGACGGGTCCGAGGTCGAACAGTGTGGCAACGGCGCGCGCTGCTTCGCCCGCTTCGTGCTGGACAAGCGCCTGACTGCAAAGAAGCGCATCCGCGTCGAAACCAAAGGCGGGATCATCGAGCTGGACGTGCAGAACGATGGCCAGGTATGCGTCGACATGGGCCCGCCACGGTTCATCCCGGCCGAGATTCCCTTCATCGCCGAGCAACAGGCGCTGAGCTACTCGCTGGAGGTCGACGGCCGCGATTATTCGATTGCCGCCCTCTCCATGGGTAACCCCCATGCGGTGCTGCGTGTCGATGACGTACAAACGGCACCGGTGCATGAGCTGGGGCCGAAGATCGAAAATCATCCTCGCTTCCCACAACGGGTCAATGCCGGGTTCCTCCAGGTCATCGACCGTCATCGTGCCAACCTGCGAGTGTGGGAGCGCGGCGCGGGGGAAACCCAGGCCTGCGGCACCGGTGCTTGCGCTGCGGCGGTCGCTGCAATCAGTCAGGGGTGGATGGATTCTCCGGTCACCCTCGACCTGCCTGGTGGACGCCTGAACATCGAATGGGCCGGCCCCGGCAAGCCTGTGTTGATGACCGGCCCCGCCGTGCGTGTCTACGAAGGACAGGTTCGTCTCTAAACGAGTAACCGCCATGACCGAACAGCCTAACGTTGTACCCCAGCAACCCAGCGAGCTCGATGCCGAAGCGGTGGTCACGTATTTGCGCGCCCACCCGACCTTCTTCGCCGAGCACGATGAGTTGCTGATGGAGCAGCGCATTCCGCATCAGCGTGGCGACAGCGTGTCGCTGGTAGAGCGTCAGCTCAAGCTGCTGCGCGACCGCAACATCGAGATGCGCCATCGCCTGTCGCAACTGATGGACGTGGCACGGGACAACGACCGACTGTTCGACAAGACCCGTCGGCTGATCCTCGACTTGCTGGATGCCGCCAGCCTCGAAGAAGTGGTGATGGCCGTCGAAGACAGCCTGCGCCAGGAGTTCCAGGTGCCCTTCGTGAGCCTGATCCTGTTCGGGGAAAACGTCGCCCCAGTCGGACGCTGGGTCAGCAATGCCGAGGCCCAGCAGGCCATTGGCGGGCTGCTGGGCGGTGGCAAGACCGTCAGCGGCAACCTGCGCGAACACGAACTGGCCTTTCTGTTCGGTGAGGAGCAGCGTCACGAAGTCGGCTCCAGCGCCGTGGCCGCCCTTGAATACCAGGGGCTGCATGGGGTCCTGGCAATCGGCAGCCGTGACCCGCAACACTACAAGAGCAGTGTCGGTACGCTGTTCCTCGGCTACATCGCTGAGGTGCTTGGCCGCGTGGTTCCCCGTGTCACCCAGACCCTGCGCCCGGTGCGCTGATGGAGCGCCAGCTGGAGGCTTATTGCGCGTACCTGCGCAACGAGCGCCAAGTGTCCGACCACACCCTGCTGGGCTATCGCCGCGACCTCGCCAAGGTCATCCAATACTGCAAGAACCAAGGCATCGCCAGCTGGAATGAACTGCAGATTCAGCAGCTTCGACAGCTGATCGCACGCCTGCATCACGATGGCCAATCCTCACGCAGCCTGGCGCGCTTGCTTTCAGCGGTGCGCGGACTGTATCGCTATCTGGTCCGTGAAGGCCTGTGCCAGCACGATCCCGCCAACGGCCTGGCACCGCCCAAGACCGAGCGACGCCTGCCCAAGGTACTGGACACCGACCGCGCCCTGCAGTTGCTGGAAGGAGGCGTGGACAATGACTTCATCGCCCGCCGCGACCAGGCCATTCTCGAGCTGTTCTATTCCTCTGGCCTGCGCCTGTCCGAGCTGACCAACCTCGACCTCGGACACCTCGACCTGGCCGCCGGCCTAGTGCAAGTGCTAGGCAAGGGCGGCAAGGCACGCGTACTGCCGGTAGGCCGCAAGGCCCGTGAGGCCTTGCAGGAATGGTATCGACTGCGCGGCATCGGCAACCCTCGCGACGGCGCGGTGTTCATCACGCGTCAAGGTAACCGCCTGAGCCCACGAGCCATCCAGATGCGGGTAAAAGCCGCTGGCGAGCGCGAGCTTGGCCAACACCTGCATCCGCACATGCTTCGCCATTCTTTCGCAAGCCATGTGCTGGAGTCGTCCCAGGACCTGCGCGCGGTGCAGGAGATGCTCGGCCATGCCGACATCAGCACCACGCAGATCTACACCCACCTGGACTTCCAGCACCTGGCCGCGGTCTACGACAGCGCCCACCCTCGGGCCAAACGCAGCACAGGCACAGACTCATGAGCATCAAGCTGATCACCTTCGACCTCGACGATACTCTGTGGGACACCGCGCCGGTGATCGCCAGCGCGGAGGTGGTCCTGCGCGATTGGCTCGAAGCCAATGCCCCAATCCTCGGCGGTGTGCCTGTAGAACACCTGTTCGCCATCCGTGAGCGGCTGGTGGCGGCCGAACCAGGCCTCAAGCACCGCATCAGCGCGTTGCGTCGGCGCGTACTGTTCCATGCCCTTGAAGAAGTCGGCTACAGTGAAAAGCACGCCCAGGAGCTGGCAAACGAAGGGTTCGAAGTGTTCCTGCACGCGCGGCACCAGGTCGAGGTTTTCCCCGAGGTGCAGCCCGTGCTGGAAATCCTGCGTCACCACTACACCCTGGGAGTGGTGACCAACGGCAATGCCGACGTGAGCCGCCTGGGGCTGGCGGACTACTTCAAGTTTGCCCTGTGCGCCGAAGACCTTGGCATCGGCAAGCCGGACCCCGCACCGTTCGTGGAAGCGCTGCGCCGTGGCGAGGTTGACGCGAGCGCGGCGGTGCATATCGGTGACCACCCAGGCGATGACATTGCCGGGGCTCAGCGTGCTGGATTGCGCGCTGTGTGGTTCAACCCGCAGGGCAAGACCTGGGCCGGAGAAAACGCACCGGATGCCGAAATTCAACGACTGTCGCAGTTGCCCGACGTGATCGCGCGCTGGCGCTGACGCTCGCCCGCGCCTTCAGGCCTGACCACGGCCCACAAAAAAGCCCGCAGCGACGGCGGGCTTTTTTGCGTCAGCCACTCAGATAGGGCGGCTGCCGTACTTGTTGTCCGGCTTCTTGGGTGGATCGGCGACCACGTTGGCCTCGACCTCTTGAACCTTGCCACCACGGGCCAGGAACTCTTCCATGGCCTTGGCCAGGGCGTCACGTTCCTTCTGCTTGGCTTCCATGCTCGGCATCTCGTCTACCGAGACAGCCGACTTGGAGGATTTGCCCTTGGCAGTGGGTGCCGGGCTGCTGTCGTCATCGCCAGCATCTTCGGCGCCATCGTCAGCCGCAGCTTCGAGGCCCTCATCACCCTCGTCTTCGTCGCCTACTTCGAGGTCATCGTTTTCCAGATCGTCGTCGCTCATGTTCTACCTCATGACTTGCGAAAAGCAGGTTAGTTATAGACCAGTGCGCAGCCGTAGACCGGCTGTCACCAGTGAAAATTCAACTGGCCGTGGGTTGGCCACTGCCCTTGTGGCACCCGCTCCTGATGGGAGGCGGTACCAAACAGACCCTACTCCTGGCAGGGACTGACAAATTCTTCCGGACCCTGCTGGCCACACGCTATTGGCAAGCCTAGCAAAGGCTGGCGAAGCGTGTGGACTGCTCGTCAAACACCCTTCGGCGCGCATTCTAGCGCGCTCGCAGAAAAAGCAAAGCACCATGAATGCCCTGCATCTTGTAAGTATTCGCCCTACGTCGCGAACGTGAACGATAAACCGTTTGCACTGCTGGAAATGACGAATTTCAGGCAAAAAAATGCCCGGCGAACCGGGCAAGTTTTTCCAGCGTCGCGGTTACAGGTTGTAGCCGCGCTCGTTGTGTTGAGCCAGGTCGAGGCCGACCGACTCTTCTTCTTCGTTGACCCGCAGGCCCATCACCACGTCCAGCACCTTGAGGATGATGTAGGTGACGATAGCGGTGTAGACCACGGTGAAGATCACGCCCTTGGCCTGAATCCAGAGCTGTGCGCCGATATCGGTGACCGCGCCGAAGCCCCCCAGGGCCGGGGCTGCGAACACACCGGTCAGCAGTGCACCGATGATGCCGCCGATACCGTGCACACCGAAAGCATCCAGCGAGTCGTCGTAGCCCAGCTTGCGCTTGAGGGTGGTGGCGCAGAAGTAGCAGACCACGCCAGCGACCAGGCCGATCACCAGTGCGCCCATCGGACCAACGGTGCCGGCGGCAGGGGTGATGGCCACCAGGCCAGCCACCACACCCGAGGCGATGCCCAGGGCGCTCGGCTTACCGTGACCAATCCATTCGGCAAACATCCAGCCCAGCGCGGCAGCGGCGGTAGCGATCTGGGTAACCAGCATGGCCATGCCGGCAGTGCCGTTGGCAGCGGCGGCGGAGCCTGCGTTGAAGCCGAACCAACCGACCCACAGCATGGCAGCACCCATCAGGGTGTAGCCCAGGTTATGCGGTGCCATTGGAGTGGTTGGGTAGCCTTTGCGCTTGCCCAACACCAGGCAGGCCACCAGACCGGCGATACCGGCGTTGATGTGCACCACGGTGCCGCCCGCGAAGTCCAGCACGCCCCAGTCCCACATCAGCGCGCCGTCACCGCTCCAGACCATGTGCGCAATCGGCGCATAGACCAGGGTGAACCAGACGCCCATAAAGATCAGCATGGCGGAGAACTTCATGCGCTCGGCGAACGCACCGACGATCAGCGCCGGGGTGATGATGGCGAAGGTCATCTGGAAGGTGATGAACACTGCCTCAGGGAACAGCGCAGCGGCCGAGGTCAGGTTGCTGGGCGTGACACCGCTCAGAAACGCCTTGGAGAAGCCGCCGACGAAGGAATTGAAGTTGAGCACGCCCTTTTCCATACCTGTGGTATCGAAGGCCATGCTGTAGCCGTAGACGACCCAGAGAATGCTCATCAGGCCGGTGATGGCGAAGCACTGCATCATCACCGAGAGCACGTTCTTGGAACGCACCATGCCACCGTAGAACAGGGCCAGGCCTGGGATGGTCATGAACAGCACCAGCGCCGTCGCGGTCAGCATCCACGCGGTGTCGCCGGAGTTCAGCACTGGGGCAGCCTCCTCTGCCAGGGCGAGACCGGGCATTACGAGGGACAATAGGGCTCCTAGCCCTGCGATCTTACGCAGAGTCATTTGTTTTCTCCTGGGGCGTTGGGTTTGGTGAGGCTTTTTTTGTCGCTTTAGATCGCGTCGGTATCGGTTTCGCCGGTACGGATACGGATCGCCTGCTCCAGATTCACAACGAAGATCTTGCCGTCGCCGATCTTGCCGGTGTTGGCGGCCTTGGTGATGGCCTCGATCACTCGATCAAGGTCCTTGTCGTCGATGGCGACATCGATCTTCACCTTGGGCAGGAAGTCGACGACATACTCGGCGCCGCGATACAGCTCGGTGTGGCCTTTCTGCCGGCCGAAGCCCTTGACCTCGGTGACGGTGATGCCCTGCACGCCGATTTCCGACAGCGACTCGCGCACGTCGTCCAGCTTGAACGGCTTGATGATGGCTGTGACTAGCTTCATGAAACTCTCTCCCGATTTGGTGGACTTGCCCCAGGAAAACAAACCCGTCTCAAGTCTAAGCGCAGCGGTTGGCTTTGTAACGCGTCGTCGGCTCGTTCTTGCAACCGACTGACGTTTCGGTTGTGACGCAAGACCTTCCGGCTCCGCGTGCGCACTGCCTGGTCACAAGGAACTGCATCAGTGCATGGCTCGCAGTGGTCTTTGCAGAAACCTTGCCAGTTCCGATAAACCGCCAAAAAACAGCGTGTTGCGTAAAACAGTCGGAATTGGCCAGTCGCCAGCACTAAAAAGATGCACAATTTCAGTGCGCGCAGCCCTCGCACACTGCGCAAAAAGCGTGCAACCCAAGCAGTTCATCCCCGCCCTCTGTTGGGTCATGCTCGGCAGCGATCGACGGCGCCCTGAAGCAGCCAAACGCCCGCGTGCTACACTCCCGCTCTTTCTCGACGATTATCGGACAAGCCGAACATGCTCGCGCCAAAAGCTTTTCTCGACGCCCTGAGCGACCAGGCCTCGCGCCTGTTCAACAGCGACACTGCCCAACCCCGCGCCGAACTGGAAAGCCAGTTCAAGGTGCTGATGCAAGGCGCTTTCAGCAAGCTGGACCTGGTCAGCCGCGACGAATTCGACAGCCAGATGGTCGTTCTGGCACGCACCCGTGCTCGCCTGGAGGCCCTGGAAAAGCAGGTCGCCGAGCTGGAAGCCCGCATGGCGCCTAACGCCCAGGAATAACCCCCGGCCAGCCCTGCTGGCCTTGCTCTACACTAAGGCGCGCGTGCGCTCGCGCCTGGCGGTCGATGCCGGAGGCGGTAACTCGTTGGGGTAAAGCGTTCCGCGAAACAGCGTTGCGCCGCAGAACGTGAGCAGTGTCCTGAACACGTTGTGCGAGTTGAGTATCGCGCTGCGGATACCTTCGACTTCCGGGTCGTCCGGCTGCAGCACGGCAGCCCTGCTTACCCACTCAATGGCGGCGAAGCGGCTTTGCTTGCGTGTGCCGTGTCCCTGCATCCAGGCCAGCCCCATGTGCGCGCAGGCACGCCCGGCGATGCAGGGATCCTCGTGCTGTACCAGTTCAAGCAAGTATCCGACGGCCTCTTCGCGCTCGACAGGTTCACCGAACTGGCGCAACAAGCTTCCCAGTTGCAGCCGCGCATGGGCATCTGTCTGCGCGTGGCCCATGGCATCGAGCAACAATCGCTTGACCGACAGCATCGCACCGCGCTCACTCAGGTCCTCATCAGCCATGCGCCGACAAGCCACCTCGTAGCTAGCCCGCGGGCTGCCCAAGGCCAGCGCACGCATCAACCAGCGCTGCGCGGCCCCGGCGTCCAGATAGCATTCCGGCGTGCCCTCCAGCCCTCCCCGATGCAGATCGTGAAGGCGCATGGCAGCGTCCGACAGCCCGCATTCGGCACATTGCTCGTCGAAGAAACGCGCGGGCTCGTACAACCGGGCTGCCCATAACAGACGCGGTACTTCCTGCATGTCGAAGCCCTGCCCTTGGCATTCCGATTGCCGGTTTACAGCGGCCTCCAACCATTCGCGGGCCTGCTCAAGGGACCGGACAAAGCCCCACAGCCCGAACTGACACCCTACAGCCCGCAGCGCACAGGCTGCCGCAAACATGCGGCTCTCGCACAGATGCTCGATGGCGATGCGCAGCGACTGCCTGTCGTCCTGCATGCCGTGCTGCACGACCAGGCAGGCGAAGGTGTAGAACGACTGCGCCCCGCCGCGCTCGAAGCAGTGGTCAGGGCTCAGGTCGACACAGGCTACGAAGTCGTCCATGGCACCGGCATGGTCACGCGACGTGTGCCAGCGCCATGTACCCCGTCGTGCCAGAAGCATGGCACGCTCCCTCGGCCTGAGTTCACGCGGCCACCAGTGGTCGAAGATACATTGCCATTGGCCGGTCTCCTGAGACTGCAGGGGGCCCGATAGCCGGAAGTCGCCTTCGAACTGCAGCGCGCGGATGGCGTTACGTTGGGCGTCCCCCCAACCTTGGCAAAACGGGCCGCTGACCAAATCTTCGAGCGCCTGCAGGCTCCCACCCCAACGGGGTAGCAGGTAGGTTGCATATGCCTCGACCGCCTCGAAGCAGCCGGCAAACCAGCGCAGAGCATGGCCCAGCCAATACTGCTGCGCACTTTCGTCCCAGCGCGCAGACCGCATGGCCAGGCAGGGTGGCAGGTACTGTGGCAGGTCGACTAAAGGTGCGAAGCCAAATCGGACCAGAAACGGTGCCGCTGCCTCCTGGATCTCCACGTCAGGGTGGGCACTGGGCCTGTAGCGTGCGGGCTTGCCATGTAGAAGCTCGTTCAGCCACCCCGGTTCACGGAAATGCGCGCTCATGTGCAGCATGCAGATGGCCGCTGCCACCGGCACGTTGGACAGCGCCATGGCCCGCAGCAGGTGCACCGCGCCGATTTCGCAGACCTGCTCGGCCGCCAGCCAACGCGCTTCGCTCACTTCGTCGGTGCCATCGCCCCCCTGTACATGGCGGGCACGATCAAGGCAGTGAAAACCCATGGCCACCCGCGGGTGATAGGCATTGGGGCAGGCCTGGATCCAGGCCTTGAGGAACTGGGTGAGAGCCTTGCCACCCTGGATGCCCGAACGGGCCTGCAGGTGCCATTCGAATGCCTCCAGATAAGCAGGACACTCACCAGGGGACGCCTGCAACCAGCGCGCTTCGAGAGCGTTGAAGTAATCGTTGAGTTCAGGAAATGCATTGGCCTGCACCAGTTCGTGGATGTCCTGACGGGTGCGAGTGAGCGTTTGCACAGGGCTTTACCTTGTAAGTCCATTTAGACGAAGCTGCGTTGTCGTCCGATGACAACGTCAGTGATCGTTGAACACTAAGCCATTGGCAAGCCCTGCGCAAAATTATTGGATCCAAAAGTTGCGGATTAAAACCCCCTGACTTTCGGAGGCTCCAGGCCCACATGATGAGGCCCAGGAGGTGTCATGACGGGTCAACGCAACCCCAAAGCATTCAAGATCGAAGCGGTCAAGCAAGTAACTGAGCATAGCGAGCCCTAAGAGAGAGCCTGCTGAGCCTTGCTCATGGCGTTGCGCTACCGGGTCAAGGGATTTCATCCTGGTCGCTCAATCATTTCTCCTGCAGCACCGCCCTGCCCTTCACCGCCCGCGGCCCCCGCCAGGCCCAGAAAAGCAACCCTGGGAACGGTGCATAGACCACGAACACGATCCACAGCATCTTGCGCTCTGCGCGCCGGTCGCTGCCGATGATGTGCCAGATGGCAAAGATCTCAAGGATGATGACCAAGGCCGCGACAATGATCCAGATCGTTCCGATTTCCATAAGCACTCTCCTGCTGGCATGTATTCGATTGAGTCCCGGCCAGCTGTGAGGGTTCATTCCGATTTTCCTTCGAGCACATTGCTGTGCCTGCCGAATGCCACGACGGCACAGGCAACCTATCGTGGCCCGGCAGGTGCTCGGCCACCCTGCAAAACCTCGACGCACTCTTCTGCCGCCTCTCCTGCGCCGGCTCACTATGCTTGGCAGATGCCGCAGGATGCGGCGCCTTAAACGACAACGGAGCGTCCATGTCCCTAGCCCTCGTCCACAGTCGCGCCCAGGTGGGCGTGCAGGCACCTGCAGTCAGTGTCGAAACGCATCTGGCCAACGGCCTGCCCAATCTCACTCTGGTCGGCTTACCCGAAACCACGGTCAAGGAGAGCAAGGATCGAGTACGCAGCGCCATCGTCAATTCCGGCCTGGACTATCCCGCCAGGCGTATCACCCAGAACCTTGCCCCAGCCGATCTGCCCAAGGATGGCGGCCGTTATGACCTGGCCATCGCCTTGGGGATACTCGCCGCCAACGGCCAGGTACCGGTGCACGCCTTGAACGACATCGAGTGCCTGGGTGAGCTGGCGTTGTCCGGCAAATTACGGCCTGTGCAGGGGATACTGCCGGCCGCCCTGGCAGCGCGCGAAGCAGGTCGGGCCTTGGTGGTCCCGCAGGAAAACGCTGAAGAAGCCAGTCTGGCGGGTGGCCTGGTGGTCTACGCAGTGGGGCACCTTCTAGAGTTGGTCGCCCACCTCAACGGCCAGGTGGTGTTGCCGCCATATGCCGCCAATGGCCTGCTGCTGCAAAGTCGGCCCTACCCCGACTTGAGCGAAGTACAAGGCCAGGTCGCGGCCAAACGGGCACTGCTGCTGGCAGCCGCTGGCGCGCACAACCTGCTGTTCACCGGGCCACCCGGTACCGGCAAGACCTTGCTGGCCAGTCGCTTGCCAGGGCTGCTGCCGCCGCTGGACGAGCACGAAGCCCTGGAGGTCGCGGCTATCCAGTCGATCAGTGGGCACACGCCCCTGAAAAGCTGGCCGCAGCGTCCGTTCCGCCACCCCCATCACTCAGCATCCGGGCCTGCGCTGGTAGGCGGCGGTAGCCGGCCGCAACCCGGCGAAATCACGCTGGCGCACCATGGTGTGTTGTTTCTCGATGAGTTGCCAGAGTTCGAGCGACGGGTGCTTGAGGTTCTGCGTGAACCCTTGGAGTCCGGCGAGATCGTCATCGCCCGTGCCAAGGACAAAGTGCGCTTCCCTGCCCGTTTCCAACTGGTAGCGGCGATGAACCCCTGCCCTTGTGGCTACCTCGGCGATCCCTCAGGCCGCTGCCGCTGCAGCACAGAGCAGATCCAGCGCTACCGCAACAAACTGTCAGGCCCGTTGCTCGACCGCATCGACCTGCACCTGACTGTGGCGCGCGAAGCCACCACACTCGACAACCACCCCTGTGGCGACACCAGCGCCAAGGTCGCCCGTGTCGTGGCTGAGGCCCGCGAACGGCAGCAGCGCCGCCAGGGCTGCGCGAATGCCTTCCTCGACCTCGATGGCTTGCGCCGTCACTGCGAGCTCACTGCAGCTGACCAGGCCTGGCTGGAAAGCGCCTGCGAACGGCTGACCCTGTCGCTACGGGCTGCGCACCGCCTACTCAAGGTCGCGCGGACGCTGGCTGACCTGGACAGAACCGACTCGATAGCCAGGGCTCATTTGGCCGAAGCCCTCCAGTATCGCCCTGGCACCTGACTCATCGACGTGTGCAGATTCGCCGATGGGCGAAGTCAATGCAGGCCATAGTGGTATTTTATTTTGCGCGCTAATTAATTGAGCGCAATATTAACTCCAGACAGCAAGCAGTCGTCACCCACCTCACTGAACCTGGAGAACGATCATGACCCTCAGCAAAGCACTCACCGCCGCCACCTTCGCCTTGGTCACCAGCACCGGCGCTTTCGCCCAGTCCGTCGAAGCCACGCCCTACCATTACGGCATGGCGCTGGATATTGCCCAGGTGATCGCCGTGCAAACGCCAGCCAACGCTCAAGGCCACACCACTACCGCCACCCTGACCTACCGCGACAGCAATGGCCAAGTCCGCTCCTTGAGCTACAGCCAACCCAACACCAACCTGGCCAACCAGAATTGAGGCGACGCGCACGGACAGGCCGCTTGGGCGGCCTGGCTCGTGAACGTTCAACGCACGTTCAAGGCCAACGCAGCCTCGACCGCCTTCAGCAGTACGTCTTCATTGAACGGTTTGCCCAGGCAGGCTACCGCGCCATTGCGCTGGGAAGCTTCCAAGGCCGCATCATCCCAATGCGCCGACATGCAGATCACGGGCAGCTGCCAACCCAACCGGGCCAGCTCGCCCTGGACCTGCAAACCTGTCAGTCCAGGCATTCTCAAGTCCAGCAAGGCACACCCCGCCCCACGCGCCTGGGGCGAAGCCAGCAGCTGCGCACCCGACCCGAACAGCAAGGTGTCGAAGCCGGCCGAACGCAACAGGTTGGCCAGGCTTCTGCGCACGAAAGCATCGTCATCGACGATGCATACCGTTGCGCTCATGCAACGCCCTGGTCTTCAAGGCGGGGGCCGGCATCGATGACATGGTGCATGGCGACCAGCTCGACCAGCGAGCGCGACTGCATCTTGTTCATGATGTTCTTCTTGTGAACCTTGGTCGTCACTTCACTGGTACCGATGGTCTTGGCGATCTGTTTGTGCGTCAGCCCCCCTACCACCAGCGAGAACACTTGCCGCTCGCGCTGGGTCAGGCGCCGGTACTTTTCCCGGACCTGACGCGTATCCCACCATTTGCGCCCCTGCGCCAAGGCGCGCGCACGTACCGACCCCAGCAGCGTCAGCAGCTCGTACTCATCGAACGGCTTGGTGAGAAATTCAACAGCACCCGCACGCATGGCCTGAACGGTCATAGGGATGGTGCCGTAACCGGTCATGAACACGACCGGCCAGGGAACATCGAGCCTGCGCAGCGCCTGCTGCACGTCCAGGCCGCTGGCAGCCGGCAGGTTGATGTCCAGCAACAGGCAGGCGTAGGGTGTGTCGCAGGGTTGTTCGAGCAGTTCCTCCGCCGAGGCGTATAACCGATGAGGAATATTCTCGGCACGGAACAGCCGGCCCAGGGCCGTGCGTACCGACGGGTCGTCATCGACCACCAGCACCATCACGGCTTCGATGTCGTCCTGCGGCGGCCCAGCAGTGGCTGAAAGCGGCGATCTGCCTGGCGCCAACGCAGCCACATCGCTGGACACTTGCGCCGCCAGCCGGTAACCCCTGCGGGGAACGGTCTGGATCAGGCCCCGGTCACCAAAGGCTTTGCGCAGCAGCGAAATCTGCACCTGCAGGTTGTTGTCTTCCACCACTGTGCCGGCCCAGACCTGGCTGAACAGCTCGTCCTTGCACACCACCCGGCCGTTGGCCCGGATCAGCGTCGCCAGCACCTCGAACGCACGCCCACCCAAGGGCAGCGGTTTGCCGTCCAGAAACACTTCCCGCCGCTCCAGCGACACCTGGGCATTGCCTATACGGATCATGATCTTTTCGAATCTCGCGAGTCCGGGCGGTTGCGCAGCCCCGTGCAATCTAGGCCAGCATCCACATTCATACAATTATCCCGAGGGATAGGTTGGCCTTTGGACTATACAAGCCAGCGCCGCCACCCTGGGGCCGATTACGGTCAAGATGGTTCCCGATCCTGCCAAACCGGCCAGCCAGAGCGTGCGGGGCATTCGCGCTGCGTATACTCGCGCCCTTGGATGTCGCTAGCAGGGGTGCTTTATGCTCGATGAACGCCTTGCCTACAGGCCCATCGATTATGACCAGTCGATCGACGACGGCTGGCTGGGCCGCTGCGACATCACGCCTTTGGGGCAGGAAGGCGACCTGACCTACTTCCGTCTGCGCGACAGTGCGACGGGGCAGGCCTGGGTAGCGATTCGCGCGGCCCTCGCAGCCCCTGCCGCCTGCCGGCGCCTCGAACGCAACTACCGCCTTCAGCTGGACCCGCAATGGGCTGTACTTCCCTCAGCCTTCGTCCGCTCCGCAGAAGGCCCGTTGCTGATCTATCCGGCAGGTCGCTCGATCAATGACCTTGCGGAGCTTGGCCCGATCACGCTATCGACGTTCCTCGACGTGGCGACCAACGCCGCCACGGCCTTGGCTCAGGCCCACGAGCGCAACGTGCTGCACGGTGCCCTGCAACCTCAGCATGTGTTCGTCCAGCACGACCTGGGCGTGAAGATCGGCGGCTTCCATGCCGATCCACCGGAGCTGGTCGGCGAACAGCAGACACCGGTAGGCAGTTGGGCTTACCTCGCCCCAGAGCAGGTCTGCCCCCATGGCAGCGTCAGCGACCGGCGCAGCGACATCTATGCCTTGGGTGCAATCCTCTACCAGCTGCTGCTGGGCGAACTGCCTCTGCTAGGCCGTGACATGTCGCACTGGCGCCAACTGCATGCTGGCGTGCAGCCCAGAACGGCCTGCGAAGTCGACGCCAAGGTGCCACGGGCACTTAGCCAAGTGCTGAACAAGGCGCTGGCCAAGGAACCCGATGCCCGCTACCAGAGTGCACGGGCGCTGGCGATCGACCTTGCCCATTGCCGCCGACATTACCCAGCCAAAGAGCCCCTCGATCACTTCACGCCTGGCTGCGCCGAACCGATATCACCCACCCGCGAGCGACTTCATGGACGCACGGCCGAGCTGAAAACCATCGGCCTACTGTTCAGGGCCCTGCGCCGGGACAGCAAGCCCCAAGTGCTGTTCGTCAACGGTGCCACCGGCATGGGCAAGTCCAGCCTGGTCCATGCCGCACTGAAGACTTACGCCGAGGGGTATTGGGCATCTGGCAAGTGCACCTGCCTGGAACAAGGCGCGCCTTATGCGCCGTGGCTGGACATACTGGGTTCGTTGGCCACGCAGCTGCTGGCCAAGAACAGCGAAGACCTGGCTTCCTTGCGACACAAGATCCTGCGTCGCCTCAAGGGACGCGGACGGCTGCTGGGCAAGCTCGCCCCTGACCTGCAATTGATCATCGGGCCCATGGCGGAATTGCCGGAAAAACCCACCCGCCTTGCGATGCAGAAAGAGCTGCGGGCGGTGGTCGAGTTTCTAGGGGTGTTCAGCCGGCCCGGCCAGCCTTTGGTGCTGTTTTTCGATGATGCGCAGTGGGCCGATAGCGCAACCCTGCACCTTTTAGCAGAACTGCTCGCGCAGCCGCCCGACAGCCTGTTGTTGATCCTCGCCCGGCGCAACGATCCAGCACCCGCCCATGCCCTACCGACTCGCCCCGAGGAAGTGCGCATCACGACCATCGAGCTACGCCCGATCTCCGTTGCGGCGGTGTCGGATCTGATCGGCGAGCGCTACCATGTGCCGCCCGAAGAGGCGATACAGGTCGCACGACTGGTGCACGCCAAGACCGCCGGCAACACGTTCTTCATCAACCAGATCCTGCAGGTCATGGTCGAAGATGGCCTGCTCACCTTCGACACCCAGACCATGCGCTGGACGTGGTCCTTACAGGCCGTGTCGCAGCATCGCTACGCCGACAACGTCGCCGACCTGATGGTCGATCGCCTGACACGCCTGCCGGTTGCCCAACGCGATGTGCTGCGCCTTGCCAGTGCTGCAGGCGGCCGTTGCGACGAGCGCTTGCTTGAAAAGACGCTGCCTTGCGGCGTACCCCGTCTCGGTGAACGGCTAAAGGCACTGGTCGACGCGGGCTTTCTGCTGCCCAGCCAGAAAGGCCTGTGCTTCGCCCATGACCGGGTCATGCAAGCTGCCTACGAACTGACCCCAGAGTGCGAACGAGCTGCGCAACATGCACGTATCGCCAAGGCCATGCGTGAGGTTTGGCAGGACGACCTGCCCAATGCCGTGCTCGATATCGCCAACCAGGTGCAACGCGCCAGCCTGCAGGCCTTCGAAGCAGATGAATACTCAACGTTCCTGACGATGCTGGAGGACGCCGCGCTTCGGGCCCGCGATGACGCCTCATACGCGCAAGCCGCCAGCTACCTGGCAGCCGGTGAAGCCCTGCTGAGGCAATGCTGCGAATCAGCAACGTACAGGGCCAAGGCCTTCACCTTCGCCGCCCTGGCGGCGGAGTGCGACATGCTGATGTCGCGCATGCCCGAAGCCGAAGCACACATCGCCCAATGCAGACAACGCGCCAGCACACCCCTGCTGCACGCCCGCGCCTACCGGCTGGAGGCACGGTTGCACACTTTGCGTTCCGACTATGAAACCGCCATCGATGCAGCCCTGACAGGCCTTGGTCTGCTGGGTATCTCGCTGGCACGCGGCAACGATAGGCACATGGTCGAGAGCGAATATGCACGGATACGCGGCCTGATCGAGCAGCAAGGTCGCCACTGCCTCGAATCGCTGCCCAAGGCCGAAGCCGAGCACGCGATCGTCGCGATAGAACTGCTGGCGACGCTCTCTTCGTCGTTCTTCGTGGAGGATGACCTGTGCTGCCTGCACCTGGCCAAGATCATGGAGCTGACCCTGGCATATGGCGTGGCCCCTGGCAGCACTTATGGGCTGGCCTGGTTCGGGGTCATGAATGCCGAACGCTTCGCCGCCTATCATGATGGGCACGCCTACTGCCTGGCCGCGCTCAAGTTGATCGAGCGACAGGGGTTCGAGGCCGACCTGACCAGCGCCCTGCTCGCGCTGGACCAAGTCAGTGCCTGGACCGCCCCGATGGAGTTCGCCCGACGCACCGCACTCGAAGCCATCGATTCGGCGCGCCTGAGCGGCGACCTGGCCATGGCCTGCTATGCCTGCAACCACCTGGTGTCGGATTCGCTGTTCATGGGCCACCATCTGCAAACAGTCGCTGCCGAGGTAGAACAGGGCCTCGACACCGTGCGCCGTTACGGCTATCGGGATATCGAACGCATCCTCCTGGCGCAACAACACTTCGTTGCCAACATGAGCATTGCCGAACCTTGCCGCAGTGGCTTGACGTCAGGCACGACAGCGACCCTCACGCACGAACTCGGCACCTCCAGAACGACGCGGTTCTTCCAGGCGCTGTTCAACGGTATGTCCGCGTTCTACCTGGGCGATATACGCCAGGCGATCGTAAGCCTGGACGAAGCCGGAACACATGCCTGGGCTGCCCCGGCGCATATCAACCTGGCCGACTACCAGCTGTTTCGCGGTCTGGCGCTGGGCAGCCCAGAAGCGCCTGGCACACCCGAGATGAAACGCAAGACCTTGGGCGAACTGCGCGAGCGCTTCGCGCAATGGGCCGAGTTCAACCCCATCACGTTCCGTAACAAGCTGTTGTTGATCGAAGGCGTCATCGCCAAGCTTAACGGTGACGGCCTGGCAGCCATACGCTGCTTCGACCAGGCCCAGATCGCCGCCACTGCCGCCGGCTTCATTCACGAACAGGCGCTTGCCCACGAACAGTTGGCCGAAGTGTGCATCCCCAGCGGCCTGATCTCCGGTGCCAACCTGCACCTGCGACTTGCACGCGACTGCTTCCACATTTGGGGTGCGACAGGCAAGGTCCGCCAGTTGGAGACCTTGCACCCATTCCTGCGAACTCAACCGGTGCAGGAAACCTACCGCGCCTCCAGCCAGGCCCGGCTGGACCTGGAAGTGGGCATCGAAGCCGCGCGAGCGCTGTCCGAAGAAGTGCTGCTCGAAGGGCTGATCGAAACCCTGATGGGCCACCTGACCCAGCATTCCGGTGCCGACCATGGTGCCCTGCTGATCGTCAGCGGTGCCGAGTTCCAGATGGCAGCACTGTCCTATATCGACGACGCGGGCCTGCATGTCCGGCTGGATGACTGCCAGACGTTCAGGACCCAGGCGCCACTGTCGATCATCAATGCCACCATGCGTACCAAGAAGCCCTTGACGCTCAACGACGCAGCGAACGATTGCCCGGAAGCCTTTCGCCCGGAGCTTCAGGCCCGCGGCGCGCGATCCGTGCTGTGCCTGCCCCTGGTGATCCAGGGCGTGCTGATCGGCCTGGTCTACCTGGAAAACCGTCTGGTGCCCAACCTGTTCGGCAGCCAGCGTCTGGCCATGCTGGAAATCCTCGCCTCACAGGCGGCGGTGTCGCTACAGACCGCCAAGTTCTATACACGCCTGGCCGAGGACAATCAGGCCCGCGCCCAGATGGAAGCCGAACTGCGTCGGTCGCGCGCCGAACTGGCCCGCAGCGCGCACCTGCAGGTGATGAACGAACTGTCGGCGTCCATTGCCCACGAAATCAGCCAACCGCTGCTGGGCATAGCCTCCAACGCCGCGGCCAGCCTTCGTTGGCTCAAGCGCGGTGAGCCTGACCTGGCCGAAGCCATCGCCGGCCTGGAAGACATCCGTGCTGACAGCGAGCGGGCCGCGAACATCGTCCAGGCGTTGCGCTCGTTGGCCAAACAGTCACCGATGCAGCGCAAGGCCATGAATCTCGATGAGCTAGTCGTTGAAGTGGTCCGCCTGACCTCCGCCGATGCCCTCAAGTGTGGGGTGCAGGTGAGTACCCAATTGCACGCGGCAGTGAGCGTCATGGCAGATCCGGTGCAGTTGCAACAATTGGTGTACAACCTGATCACCAATGCCCTGGAAGCCCTGGCGGGTTACCGCAGTGACGGCGTGCTACGCATTGTCTCGACAGTGGTGGGCGATACGGTGGAAATCTGCGTGGATGACAACGGCCCAGGCATAGCGCCAGAAGAACGGGAGCGTGTGTTCGGGGCTTTCTACACGTCCAAATCGGGTGGATTGGGCATGGGGCTGGCGATCTGCAATTCAGTGGTGCAGGCCCACGGTGGGCGCTTGCAAGCTTTGGTGTCGGAGCTGGGGGGATGCCGGATCAGATTCAGCGTACCGATCCAGCCTCCCCTCGCGTAGCCACCGGCTAGCCGGCGACTGGGTAATGTCAGCGGGCGCTCAGGGCCGCATAGCTGTTCATCAGGTTGCGGTAGTTGGGAATACGTTGCGACAGCAGGTTACCCAGGCCTTCGATATCGTTGCGCCAGTCACGGTGCAGCTCACAGGCCACCGAGAACCAGTTCATCATCTGCGCGCCCGCCTCGGTCATGCGTACCCAAGCCGCCTGCTGCACGGTTTCGTTGAAGGTGCCCGAGGCGTCGGTCACCACGAACACCTCGAAGCCCTCGGCCAGCGCCGACAGGGTCGGGAACGCCACGCAGACGTCAGTCACTACACCCGCGATGATCAGTTGCTTGCGGCCGGTCGCCTTGATCGCCTTGACGAAGTCTTCGTTGTCCCAGGCATTGATCTGCCCCGGACGTGCGATGTAGGGAGCATCCGGGAACATTTCCTTGAGCTCTGGCACCAGCGGGCCGTTAGGGCCTTGCTCGAAGCTGGTGGTGAGGATGGTTGGCAAGCCGAAGAACTTGGCCAGATCGCCCAGGGCCAGCACATTGTTCTTGAACTCGTTGGGGGAAAAATCCTGCACCAGCGAGATCAGGCCGGTCTGGTGGTCGACCAGCAGTACGACTGCGTCGTCTTTGTTCAGGCGCTTGTAGTCTGGTTGGCTCATGAGTGTGACTCCTTGGGTTGGGTGAACGGGGCCGGTACTGTCCCTATGTGGCTATACCGACGGATACTTTCGGCTTAAGGATGTGCGCCGAGGGGCTCGGCCTTGGCTGCCTGGCGCCAGGCTTTGGGCGGTTGTCCGACCAGACGGCTGAATGCACGGGTGAAGTGGGCCTGATCGCAAAAACCGCACTCCAGGCTCACATGGGTGATCGGCGCCTCGGTGGCCAGCAGGCGCTTGGCCTTTTCCATCCGCGCCAGCAAACGCCATGCCTGGGGCGAGAGACCCGTGGTGACCTTGAAGGCGCGCGAGAAGTGACTGCGGGTGAGGTTGCACACCCCGGCAATCTCGATGATCGACAACGAGCTGCGCAGCATCAGCTCCTTGGCCTGATGCAGGCGGGCGGGGGTCAGGGCGCCGGGAGGGCAAGGGTCCGGGTGCATGGCGACTCTCCTGTTCAATGGAGAAAGTCTCGCGCCCGGAGCATGACAAAGTCCTGAGCCGAACCTTAATAGTTCTTAAACCTGCACTACTGGCCCTCCCTGCCAGACCGATAACCTAAGATGAGTTTCGTGTTCAGTAGTCGGCCCCTGAACGGGCCCGTATCAAGGCGAGAAAGGCATGCAGGAAAATCGTGCTCACCGCACCGTGGCCATGGTGTTGTTCAATGATGTGCTGTTGCTGGATGTCACCGGCCCGCTGGATGCCTTTGCCATCGCCAACCGGTTCTTACCGGAGGATCGACACTATCGCTTGATCACGGTGGCCGAAGGGCACGCCGCGATTCGCGGATCCTGTGGGTTGAAGGCCCTGGCCGATGCACCCCTCGAAGACTTGCCCGAGGCGGTCGACCTGCTGCTGGTGCCGGGTGGACCGGGGGCCTACGATGTCGCCTTGCCCGCACTGGAGCGCTGGTTACCCCAGGCGGCGCGTAGCGCCAGACGGTTCGGTGCCATCTGCACGGGCGTCTTCCTGCTGGGGCGTGCCGGGTTGCTGGACGGTTATCGATGCACGACTCACTGGAACTACGTAGAGCGCCTGGCCCGGGCCTTTCCTGAAGCGAAAGTGGAAACCGAGCAGATCTACGTCATCGACCGCAATTTGATCACTTCCGGCGGCATCACCGCGGGTATCGACCTGGCATTGGCCGTGGTGGCGGAAGACCACGGCAAGTCGCTTGCCCTGGAGGTGGCGAAGGTGTTGCTGGTAGCCCGCCATCGCCAGGGCGGGCAGACGCCGTATGGGCCGCTGTTGGCAGCTGTACCTCGGGACGACACCCCCATCGCCCGCGCTCAGGCCTACATCGTCGACCATATCGAGCAACCCTTCACGGTGCAGAAAATGGCTGAGCGGGTGGCCATGAGCAGCCGCAACTTCGCCCGTGCTTTCCAGCGTGAAGTCGGCATCACACCCATGCAGTACCTGCAGAATGCCCGTATAGACCGGGCGCGCAAGCTGCTGGAAGAGAGCGACCTGCCATTGAAAGTCGTGGCGGCACAATGCGGATTCAGCAGCGACCGGCACATGCGCAAAGTATTTTGCGAGCGAATCGGCATGACGCCGGCGCAGTATCGAGCGCAGTTTGGCGGGCATTGATTGTCTTCCATGATAGGACAATCTGTCCCCTCGCCGCGGGATTGTCGTACCCGGCCACAGTCCGCAAAATGCGTATTCACCCTGTACCTCGCTGCCCAGGCAGCTCATGGAGTCCGAGCCTATGCCACATGAAAGCAGCCTGCTGCAAACCGCCGTCATCTTCCTGCTCGCCGCCGTTGTCGCCGTGCCCTTGGCCAAGCGCCTGCAACTGGGCGCCGTCATTGGTTACCTGCTGGCCGGCGTGGCCATCGGCCCGCAGGCGTTGGGCCTGATTCGCGACACCGAAAGCGTCGCCCACATCTCGGAACTGGGAGTCGTCCTGCTGCTGTTCATCATCGGCCTGGAACTGTCACCTCGGCGCCTTTGGCTGATGCGCAAATCGGTGTTCGGCGTTGGTACTGCACAGGTGCTGCTGACCGGCGCGGTCATCGGTGCCATTGCCTTGTATGGCTTCGACCAGTCATTGCCCGCCGCCGTGGTGCTGGGCCTGGGCCTTGCGTTGTCGTCTACCGCCCTGGGCCTGCAGAGCCTGGCCGAAAGCAAGCAACTCAATGCCCCCCATGGCCGCCTGGCGTTCGCCATCCTGCTGTTCCAGGACATTGCCGCCATCCCGTTGATTGCCTTGGTACCGCTGTTGGCCGCGAGCGGCCCTGACACCAGCCACGGCGACAGTCTGGAACATGGCCTCAAGGTTTTTGCCAGTATCGCCGTGGTGATCGTCGGTGGTCGTTACCTGCTGCGTCCGGTGTTCCGCACAGTGGCCCGTACCGGACTGCCGGAAGTGTCCACCGCCACGGCGCTGCTGGTGGTCATCGGCACCGCCTGGCTGATGGAGCAAGCCGGTATTTCCATGGCCTTGGGCGCCTTCCTTGCCGGCCTGCTGCTGGCTGACTCGGAGTACCGCCACGAGCTGGAATCGCAGATCGAACCGTTCAAAGGGCTGCTGCTGGGCTTGTTCTTCATCAGCGTGGGCATGGGCGCTAACCTGCGCCTGCTGCTGGACATGCCGCTGGTACTGCTGGGCCTGACACTGTTGCTGGTGGCAGTGAAGCTGGTGCTGTTGATTGGGGTGGGGCGTTTGGCCGGTGGCCTGAACAGCGCCAGCGCCCTGCGCCTGGGCATGGTCCTGGCGGCGGGTGGCGAGTTTGCCTTCGTGGTGTTCAAGCTCGGCAAGGACCAGGGCTTGTTCGATGCACAGACTTACGACCTGCTGCTGATGACCATCACCCTGTCGATGGCCATCACGCCGCTGCTGATGCTCGGTTGCGCTCGGGCACTGAAACGCCCGCAGCCACCGCGTGAAGTGCCGGAGCAGTACAAGTCCATCGATGCTGGTACGCCACGCGTGGTGATTGTCGGCATGGGCCGCATGGGGCAGATCGTGTCGCGTATCCTGCGGGCCCAGAAGATCCCATTCATTGCCCTGGAAACGTCGGTGGACGCCATCGAAATGACGCGCATGTTCGAGCAGGCTCCGGTGTTCTACGGCGACCCACTGCGTCCTGAAGTGCTGCACGCGGCCAAGGTCGGCGAAGCGGAGTACTTCGTGATCACCACAGATGATCCGGAAATCACCACTCGCACGGCGGAACGCGTGAAGCGTCTGTACCCCCACCTGAAGGTGCTGGCACGCGCACGCAACCGTCAGCATGTGCACAAGCTGGTGGATGTGGGTGCCGAACCGATTCGCGAGACGTTCTACTCGAGCCTGGAAATGTCACGCCGCGCTCTGGTTGGGTTGGGCTTGAGCGAAGAGCAGGCCACTGACCGCATCGAACGATTCACCCAGCATGATGAAGAAGTGCTGGTTGCTCAGGGACAGGTGCGCGATGACCGGGCAAAAGTCATGCAGACCGCCAAGGAGGCGCGCATGGAGCTGGAGCGGTTGTTCGACTCCGATGCGGATTGAGCGCCTTTAGGCCAAAGCCAGTCGCGCCAAGGGAGGGGGCTCCCGCCGCGCGGCTTGGCAAAGGTCGTTTGCACCGTCATCTACCGCTGCATTCCCCATCGCCGCACCGTCAGCCGCTCCAGGGTGTTGAACACCAACCCTTCCACCAGCAAGCCGATCAGGATCACCACGGCCAAGCCTGCGAACACCTTGTCGGTGTAAAGCTCGTTGCGGTTCTGGAAGATGTACCAGCCTAAGCCGCCCTTGCCGCTGCTGGCGCCGAACACCAGTTCCGCCGCGATCAAGGTACGCCAGGCAAACGCCCAGCCGATCTTCAGCCCCGACAGAATCGACGGCAACGCTGCCGGCACCAGAATGTGCAACACCAGGCGCAGTCCCTTGAGGCCGTAGTTGCGCCCGGCCATGCGCAAGGTGTCCGATACCCCGAGGAACCCTGCATAGGTATTGAGCGCCAGCGCCCAAAGGACCGAGTGCACCAACACGAAGATCAAGCTGTTGTCCCCCAGACCGAACCACAGCAAGGCCAAGGGCAGCAGGGCGATGGCCGGCAATGGGTTGAACATCGAGGTGAGGGTGCCGAGCAAGTCGCGTCCGAGCTGGGTCGATACCGCCAGGCTGGTCAGCCCGAACGCCAGGACGATGCCGAGCACGTAGCCCTTGAGCAACACCACCAGCGACACGCCGACCTTGGCTGGCAGTTCACCACTGAACATGCCGTCCCAGAGCGCTGTTGCAGTTTGCAAAAAGCTCGGCAACAACAGGTCATTGCCCTGGTAGCGGGCGATGGCTTCCCACAGGGCGGCGATGGCGATCAGGATCACCGCCTTGCGCAACCCGCCCAGTTGCCAAAGGCGCTGGGCCAGTGGCAGTCGACGTTCAAGAGGCACACTGAGCAGCGGCTCCAGCTGCACCTCGTATTCCTGGCGTACAGGTGTAGTGGTCATGGCTGAGCTCCTGTCAGTAGGCGATGCGAATATCGTTGAAGCCGAGGTCGGCCGCCTGCTCGGGTGCGTCCGCCTCGTCGAACAGCAGACGATGGATACGCCGGGCGCTGGCCTGGAAATCGGCAGCCCCCAGGCTGCCAAGGTCGTACTGATGGCTGTGCACTTGCGCCCTCACCCGCCCTGGGTGCGGCGACAACAGCAGAATGCGGTTACCCACCACCAACGCCTCTTCGATAGAGTGGGTGACGAACAACAGGGTGAAACGCACCTCTTCCCAAAGCAGCAGCAGTTCTTCCTGCATCTTGCGACGGGTCAGTGCATCGAGCGCGGCGAAAGGCTCGTCCATCAGCAGGATCTTGGGCTGGGTGGCCAGTGCCCGGGCAATGGCCACCCGCGCCTTCATGCCACCCGACAGGGTATGCGGGTAGGCATCGGCGAATGCCGCCAGGCCAACCTTGTTCAAATAGTGCAGGGCGCGCTCCTGGGCCTCGGCGCGCTTGAGCTGACCAGACACCAGCAGCGGGAACATCACATTCTGCTTCACCGTCTTCCACGGCGGCAGTTGGTCGAATTCCTGGAATACCACGATGCGGTCGGGGCCGGGGCCCTTGACCGGCTGGCCCTGCAACAGGATCTGCCCTTCCTGGGGCTCGATGAAGCCGGCCACGGCCTTGAGCAAGGTGGACTTGCCGCAACCAGACGGGCCGAGCAGAACGAATCGGTCGGCGTGATCGACTTCGAAGCTGACTTGGTGGGTAGCCCGCACCACGCGCTGCGCCGTGCGGTATTCGAGACTGAGATTATTCACCTGCAGCAAGGCGGGTGCGTCGACACGGCTCAGGTTGCTGGCCGTGTGGCCTGGCAATGGGGCGGTCATGATCGATCAGCTCCCCTGCAGCGGGCGTTCATCCTGGAAGAAGTAGTCCTTCCACGACTCCGGCTTGTTCTTGATGGCACCGACGCGGTAGAGGAAATCCGCCAGCTTGTAGGTGTTCTTCGGCGTAACGGTGAATTCGTATTGCGGGTTGTCGATGAGCTTGATCAGCGCGTCACGGTCGATCTTGGCCTTGGTCACGCGGATGTAGGTATCGGCCGCGGCGGCCTTGTTCTTCTGGGCGAAGTCCGCCGCCTCGGCCAGCGCGTCGACGAAGGCCTTGTAGGTTTTGGGGTTGTCCTTGCGGAATTTCTCGGTGGCGAACAGCAAGGTCGGCGAATTTGGCCCTAGCAAGTCGTAGCTGTTGAGCACTACATGCACGTTCTTGTTGGCCAACACCTGGTCCTGGAACGGCGGGTTGGAGAAGTGTCCATTGAGTTCCGTGCCACCCGCCAACAGGGCTGCGGTGGCATCCGGGTGCGGAACGGCCAGGGTGTACTTGTCCAGGCGGTTGTATTCCTTGTCACCCCACTGCTGCGCGGCAGCGTACTGCAGGAAGCGTGACTGCACCGAAACACCCACGGCCGGCACCGCGATGCGGTCCTTCTCGGAAAGGTCGGCGATGGTCTTCACATTAGGATTGCTGCTGACCAGGTAGTACGGGAAGTTGCCTAGCGAAGCCACGGCCTTGACGTTCTGCCGGCCCTTGGTGCGGTCCCAGACAGTGAGCAGCGGGCCGACACCGGCACCTGCGATGTCAACCGAGCCAGACAGCAATGCGTCGTTGATCGCGGCGCCACCGGAAAGCTGGGCCCAGTCGACTTCGATGTCGATGCCCTGCTCCTTGCCGTGCTTCTCGATCAGGTGCTGGTCGCGCACCACATTCAACAGCAGATAGACGATGCCGAACTGCTCGGCGATGCGGATCTTGCCTTCGGCCTGGGCTACCGCGGGTGCGGCGAGGCTGCCGATGACCAGGCTTGCGCCCAGGCCGATGCTCGCCGCCAGGCGGCTGATGGATTTGCGCATGATGTGGTTCCTCAGTCGTCAGAACGGGGCATCGCCCTGGATGGTGGTGCGGTACAGCTTGCGCCGCAGGTGTGCGGGGCAGCCGGTGGCTAGGTGGATCAGCGAGCGGTTGTCCCAGAACACCAAGTCATGGGGCTGCCACTGATGGCGGTAGATGTTTTGCTCAAGCACGCTCAAGGCGTAGAGCTGCTGCAGCACGTCACGGCTTTCGTCCTCTGGCAGGCCGACGATACGGGTGGTGAACCCCTCGCTGACGAACAGTGCCTTGCGCCCGTTTTCCGGGTGCGTACGCACCACCGGATGGATGACCTCCTGTACTTGAGCCAGTTGTTCGGCGGTCAGGGTCGGACGCCAGTTGCCTTCGAACTTGGTCTCGGCGTAGCGCGCGGTATAGGAGTGTGCAGCGCTGCGGCCCTCGACCACCTTGCGCAGGGCTTCGGGCACCGCGTCCCAGGCCTTGTGCATGTCAGCGAACAACGTGTCGCCCCCTTCGCTGGGCAGCTCCTGGGCATGGAGCATCGAGCCGAGGCTGGGGAGTTCCTTGTACGAGAGGTCCGAGTGCCAGAACTTGCCAGCATCACCCAGGCCTATGTTGCGACCTTCCTCGACGATGTTGGACACGATCAGGATTTCCGGGTGGCCCGCCAACAGGAACTGCTTGAGCACATGAATCTGCAGCTCGCCGAAGCGGCGGCTGAAGACGATTTGTTGTTCGGGGCTGATCCGTTGCTCCCGGAACACCAGCACATGGTGGTCAAGGTGGGCACGGTGAATGCGCTGGAAATCTTCGGCGTTGACTGGTTTGGCCAAGTCCAGGCCGATGATCTCGGCCCCCACGGCACCGGAGAATGGACGGATTTCGAAGAATTGCGGCTGGGCGCTGTCGATGGACGACAAGGCGTTCGAGGCGGCTGACATGTTTCACTCCCACGCAGTGCGCGACTTCAGGGCGCGCGACGATCAGAAACGCACGGGGTTTTCCCGTGTGGGTTCAAGTCGTGCGGCGCGCCGATTGGTCGGCGGGTACGCAGTGGGAGCGACTATAAGGGCATAAGAAAAATAATTTAAATATCTTTAACGAATAAACATATGAAGCCGTTCATGCAACGCCCCAAGCGCTGGATGCCCATCAGCGCCACTCGCTGTAGGGCTCCAGTGAGGTGACCGGTAACGCCAGGTTGCCTCGCCAAGGTTCGAACATGTAGCGCACATAGAGCATCGCATGGCTGGGTGCGTAGTCATCGCTGTGTTGCCAGTCGAACCCACCGCCCAATGCCCAGCGGTCGCTCAAGCGCCGTTCGAACGCCCCATGCAAGCGGTAGCCCAGGCCATTGCTGTCGCTGGCTTCGGTCATGGCGTCGATGTTCGACGCGATGATGTCGTAACGCGCCAGCAACTTGCGGTTCAGGCTCTCGTTCGGATAGACACGACTGCTGTCGCTGTGGGCACGGGACCAACTGACCGACCCCTCCACCAGGAACGACCAATCGAAGTTGCGCCAGGCATAGCTGACCGGTACTCCGATCGACTCATAGCGCTGCGGGCTGTAGTAACCGCCCTGGCCCAGACTGTAGCCTCCCAGGTCCTTGTCATATCGCCAGTGCATCAGGGTCAGGCCGACCCGCACGCGCTCGTCCGCCTTTTCGACCGCACGGTAGTAATAGCCGGCCATCGCGCGGGTACGCTGGTTGTCGGCAACGTTCTCACCGTACAGCCAGTGGTGCCCGAGGCTTGCCCAGACGCCATGGTCCCCGCCTTGGTCCCAGCTCAGGCCAAGGGTGGCACCGTTGGCCGTAACACCGCCCCAGCGGACGTTGGTAGCCGGGTCGCGAGCACCTGCGAAAGACAGCAACGAGTTGCTCATCGGCCGGCGCGAGGCAGCCAGCGACCAACCGACCTGTCCGAGGTCGCCGTTGACGATTGCGCCGCCCAGCCAGTTATTGACCTCGTACCCTTGGGTAGTGCCCAGGTCGAAGCCCCAGCGCTCGTTCTGCCAACCAAGCGCCAAAACACCTCCATTGGCCGTTTGCGAGCCCGGGCGGCAGGTCGGCAATAGCGCCCCGCTACGGGTGACGCCGACAAACTGGCAAGTACCGAAATCAGCGGTGTTGTTGCCATTCTCGTCCAGATCGAACGAACCAGCATCCATGCCAATGCGCTCCACGCGCGCAAACGCCCTACCGTCTTCCCAGGGCGTATCGACATGCAGCAGGGTCGATTGGGTGCTCAACCTGGAAATACCAGGAGTGCCGTCGTTCTTGCGCCAACCGTAGTCATGCATGAGGGTGACGTTGGTATTGCGCTGGCGGTACAGCTCATCCACATCGCTGCGCAGGCTGCGCACCAACCAGTCGTCCGCGTCCTTGGCGCGACTGGCCAAGGTCAGGGCGCGGTCGTCGCGTGGCGATACCGCCGAGCGGCTGAGCAACTGCGCGTCGGCCATCGCTGCGGCATACAAGTCCAGCGCCCGCTGAGGGTCCTTGGCCGCGACCAGGCGGGCAGCGTCTCGGCGCAGCAATGGGTCGGGCTGGGTCTGCCGCGCGGCAATCCGGTCCAATAGCCTGGCGGCCTTGTCCTTCTCACCCAATGCGACCCAGACGGTCGCCAGGCGCCGCTGGGAGTCGATCTCCTGATCGTTCAGTTGCAGCGGCTGTGCGGCCAATGCCTGTCGCACACGCGCCAGGTCACCTTCGGCAACCCAGCTCTCCATCACGCCAAGGCGCGCTTCGGCTCGCTGCGGCTGAACGTCCAGCACACGCTGGTAATAGCCACGGGCCTTGCCATGCTCGCCCCGCTCTGCCGCCCAGTCAGCCATCAGCAGGAGGTCGTCGGGGTCACCCTCGCCGTGGGCCAGACCCGCTTCCAGAACGGCGGTCGCCTCATCGGTACGGCCCTGCTCCTGCAAGCGCTGAGCTTGCGCCAAGGTCATGCGACGACGCACGCGCTTGTCCAGCGCATGCATATCGTCGGTCCAGGCGCTTTGCGGGACAGCCTGCAGGGTATTGCGAGCCAATGCATCACGGTCGCTGGACTCAAGGTACAAGCCATGGGCATAGCGGGTAGCCGGATCCGCTGGCTGGCGCTGCAGCAACCTTGCGAACGCGGCGTCCGCCTCGCCGTCACGCCCTTGCTGGCGCAGGCTGTTGGCCAGTTGATAAACCAGCCATGGCTCATCCGGTGCGAGCTCGACAGCCTGCCCCAGCACTTGGCTGGCAGTGATCCAGTCCTGTCGCTGTAGGGCCGCGTCGCCCTGCTCGCGCAGGCGGCCAAGGACAAGGCTGCGGCGCAGGCTGGCGAACTGGGCCTGTTGCGCTGCTGGCAAGCTGTCCAGATAGGCTTCGGCCTTGGCCGTGGATTGCGCCTGATAGATACGCATCAGGCCGCGCACCGCGCTTTCATTGTCCGGCACCATTCGCCGCACTTGCAGGTACTGCCGCTCGGCACCGGCCAGATCGCCTTCGGCAAATGCCACATCGGCCAGACCAAGCAAGGCGAACTCGTCTTCAGGACGTTGCTGACGCGCCTGTTGGTAAAGTGCACGAGCACCGCGCAGGTCTTGCTTCTCGAGCAAGCTGTCTGCCTTCTGCAGCAGGCCCCAGTACTGACTGGACGCTTCAAGGTCTTTCCACTTGCTCATCAGGCGAGTGTTCTGCTCGATGGACGCCGCCTGGCGGAATGACGTGTTCGCCTCCGCATAGCGACGCTGGCGCATCAATGCGACGCCCAGCGCCCCGTGCAGGCTTGCATCGTCCGCATAACGACGCAGCGCCAGGCGCAGTTGTGCCTCGGCTTGAACGTTCTGCTCCTGGTCGAGCAACGCTTTGCCCCGCTGGCCGGCCTGCCAGGCAGGGTCAGCCACGAGGGTGCGCTGCTGCTTGAGGTTTTCGCCGGCCAGTGGCAACAGCGGCGAAGCGGGATAGCGCTGGGCGAAAGCCTGCCAGCCCGCGACACTGTTGGCGCTCACAGGTTGTTCGGACAGATAGTCGAATTCGCGCTGCGCGGCAGCGTCGCGTGCCGCTGGGTCGCGGGACAGCTGTTCGAGCACCGCCAGCGCTTCGTGGTTGCGCCCTTCACTGAACAACCAGCTGGCCAGGGTTTGCCGTAGACCGGCGTTGCCCGGGTACTGTCGATCCAGTTGCTGCAACTGCTCGATCGCGTCCGGCCGCTGACCGGCGAGGTTTCCTCGCACGCGCCAATAATCCAGGGCCAACTCCAGACTAGGGGGCTCGCCCGCGAACAACTGGTCATAGGCAACCAGTGCCTCGTCATAGCGCCCTGTCACGGCCATGAGGCGGGCTTGCTGAAGGCGTTGCACCTGCTCCGGCTGCTGCAGTTGCAGCAAACGCCTGGCCTGGCGCTCCTGGGGGCTGCCGGGAGCGACTTGGCTTATGCTTTCGCGCAGTTGCTCTGCTTCCTGCGGCTTTTGCTCACGCAGCGCCAGGCTCAGCGCGGCGAGCAACGCGTCGGGGTTTCGTGGCTCCAACAACCGCAACCTGGCCAGGGCGTTATGAACCAGATCGTCACGGTGCAACGCCTCGCCGATTCGCACCTGCTCAAGCAGCCATTGGCGCTGCCCGTCGCTGTCCTTCGGTTGAGCGGCCACGGCACAGGACAACGCGCTCAGCGTCAGCACGCCGATCATTCGGAACATGGTGCACTCCAGGCAGGCAGCAAACGACCTTCTTTGTCGAAGCGATAGCGGGCTTCGTCCCAGCCTTGGCCGAACAAGGCGAGGACCTGGTTGTAATATGCTTGCGGCTCGGCCGGTGACTCATGCAGCCGTTTGCGCTGGGCTGCGAGGGCCACCTGGCCATCCGGAATGCTGGCCAGCAGTGGCAGCAAGGCCGCTGAAAAGCCAATCGGGCCATGGCCACTTTCCTGACCGCTGCGGGCATCGATGCTTTCCGGCGGCAGGCCGCTGCGCAGGGTCAACGCAGCCATCGGTGCGAAATGGCGCAGCATCTCGTCGCGCTGCGCCGCCCCCTCGGCCAGCATGCCGAGCCACAGGTAAACGCGAATGGCGTCATAGTCACCGCCACTTCCATGCTCAGGGTCGGGGCGGATAGCGGCCGCTGGAGTCCACAACAGCCAGTCCGGTGCGAACCCTTTGGGCGAAGCCTGCAACCAGACTCGGCGAACGTTACTGGCCATCTCGCCCCACAACGGGTCGACCAGGGCGAAGCGGTCGAACAGTTGCGGTGGCAGGTAGCTGGGGTTCAACCGCCAGCCCTTGTCGCTCTCGAAACCGTAGTCCGCGGGTAGCAACATGACGCCCAGGCCGGGAAGCTTGCGGACGCTCTGTGCCGCAATACGCCAGAGCATGCTCTGGCCCAATTGGCCATAGCCGGGTTCGCTCCAGAGCCTCCCTGCTTCGAGCAGGCTGTAGGCGATCCACAGGTCGGCATCGCTGGCATTGTTGCTGTCCAGCACCTGCCACTGGTTTTGCGGGCTACGCCCCCAAAGCCAGGCTGGCAGATGCCTTGCGAGGTTCCCTTCGGCAAGGTTGTTGCTGGTCCAGCGCAGCACGTTGGCGAAGGCTTGGCGATCATTGCCCACCAGGGCAAAGAACAACGCGTAGCTCTGCCCTTCGGACGTCGAGACCAAGCGTTTGTCACTGCGGTCGAGCACCCGGCCATCTTCGCTGACCAACTCGGTCTTGAAACGCTCCCAGGCCGGCCACGGACAAGCCGTCGAGGCCGCCGCGACAGTGGGCAAGCACATCACCAGCAATGCTCCCAGCAGCCGACGCATGTTCAGTCAGCCTCACCCAGGCGACGACGCCCGGCCCAACGCAGCGCACGCCACAGAAGGAAGGCGAACAACAGCACGCTGACGGTAGCGATCACTGCGATCAGCATCGGGTAGTCGGACAGGTGGAACCACAGCAACAGCCACCATGGCAGCTCACCGACGAAGTAATGCTCACCGACAAACTGGCTGCTGACGCCGCTGGTGCGCACCAACGCGACAGAACCGGCCACGGCTTCCAGCTTGCCGGAGTCCGCCAGCACGTCGCGCAACAAGGCGTAATCGGCGTCGGAACGGGCCAGCAGCGCCACGACACTGCGTTGCTCATGGAACGGCGACTTCAAACCGGTGATTGCAGCGAGCGGCGCCTGCGCGCTGACTTCGACGCGGCTATTGGGCACAACCGGCGCGTTATCGAAGCGCTGGCTGCCCGGTACATCCAGGGTACGCCCCTGCACCATCCAGTCTCGCTGGGCATTGAGCAACAGCCCGAGGTTGGGGACGTCGTGCAGGCTCTCGGGCAGTGTGCCGATGAGCAGCAGGTCGGCGTCGGCATCCGCGACGTTTCTCCAGTTGTCACTCAGGCGGACGTTCAGCGCGGGGTAACCGATCTGCCCAGCCAGGCTGCCGACGACGTCGAGCAAGGTACCGACCTGCATCGGTGTGGGCGTGCTCGGTACGACGATCACGGTTTCGGAAAGGTCGGCCATGCGGCTGTAAGGGAAACCGCTGCGGGCGAAGGCGCGCAGGTCTGGCATGGCCATGTAGTGGTGGTAACCGGACAGGTCGATGGTCGAGTTCTCATCGATCGCCGCTCGCACATCAACGGGCAGTGAGGTCTGGCAATGGTCACGCTGGGCGCTGCCCAGAGTGCTGGCGAAGCTGAAGTCGAAGCGCAAGCGGTTACGCGCACCGATTTTCAGGGCGGGCACCAACGATTGCTCGGTCAATGCAGTACTGTCGGTGGACAGCACGCTCAAGCGCATTTCTTCGAGCGTACTGCTGCGACGATCGTTACCCACCAACGGCATGCTGGTGATGTACTGGTCGTTGACGCTGATGCTCAGGCGCGACTCGTCGGTAACGGCCGGCGGTGTGTAGCGGTACAGGGTCTGCAACGGAATACCCTGGTTGCGCCAGACGAACAGGTCCGGTGGCAGGTTCACGTCAAGGGTAATCGGCCGTGGCTGTAAGCCGCTGACCTGCAACTGTTCCGGATAATCGAGCAGCTCGGAGAAACGCACCGGCCGGTCGGTGCGCGTCCAGTTCGGCGCGTCGTATGGCTTGCGCGGCTCAAGGGCGGCCATCTGCTCGACCTTGACCCGAGACCCGCGGAACAATTCGGTGCCCACCGCCAGCGCCGAGGCGGCCTTGACCAAGTCGTCGTCGTTGCGCCCAAGCACTAGCAGCAGTTTGCTCCAGCGATCGGTCGGATGGTCGATCAGTTGCACCACTGGACCATCTACCGGCGGAAATTTCTCCAGGTCGGCGAGGAACGCCGGGCGCCGTTCGTTACTGGCGAACACGATGGCCGGCTTGGGCTTGTCGCCGCTGGCAGGCAGGCTGTCGAACGATACCGGGAAGGTCGCCTTGCGCCAGCCGGCCTTGCTGCCGAAGTATGACGACAGGATCGCTGCCGCTCGCTGCTCACCCAGCGTCGGCGAATCGGCGAACACCACCGGAAGCTCGACCTTGCTAGTGTCGCGCGCGTCGAAGAACGGCAGCGGGAAGTAAGCGAGGTCGTTTCCCACAGCCAGCGCCTGCTCGCGCAGCTGCACCTGGCTCTTGCGGTTGAGGTTCAACCACAGGCCGCTGTGTGCCGGGTCTTCACAGATGTCGGTGTAATGCCCGACGAACTCCAGGCGAACGCGGTTGAAGTCGGTCACCAGCTTCGGGTCCAAAGGCAGTTGACGCCGCACACGCTGGCCGAGCTGATCCTTCTCTACCGGAACCACGCCCATCAACTCGTCGTTGAGGTAGACGCGCAGGTGGGAAAGGTTCGGCAACAGCGCTGGCGAAGGGGTGTAGTCCAGTTGCAGGACCGCCTCGGTGGCCAGCCGATCCCGACGCACGCCGAACTCGATGTTTTCGCTGTTGCGCACACCCAGCAACAGGCTGTCGGAGGCTTGGCCGAGTTGCTCGAACGTCTTGATCACCGGCCAGTTGGGGACCGTTGGCTCGGCCGGCATAACGAGAGGGGCTACGGAGGCGACAGCTGCGTTCTGGAACAGGGAGGCGAGCAGCGCCAGCGCCAGGCCCCAAGTGCGCGCGGGGTAACGAGTCATCATGCGTCTCGGTCAACAAGATTCGTGGATGGAAGGGGTTGTGGTGTGCGTGGCATGTAGCTGGCCAGCCAACGCGCCAGTTCACGCACTGGTTGCAGACGCTCGCTGAGCCAGCCCGGGGCGTGTTCGACCAGCCGTAGGTAGCCTATGCCACCCAGCTTGAGCACCTCGCCGAGGCTGCGCAGCGGGCGATCGACTTCATGCTTGTCCTGCCAGCCCAGCCAGGCGTCGGCACGGGCAAAGGTGCAGTGCACCAGGTCGATACGTTGTTGCAGGCTCAGGCCGTCGAAGGTCAGGCCCAGGTGACGGCCGACGATTCGGGTGACCCGGGCATTGAACGCAAACTCGCGCTGGCCCCGGGTCAACAGCAAGCGTACACGCGCTCCTGGGGCTGGCGTCACACCGTCGCCCAGTTGCAGGCCGATGCCGCCATCGGAGTAGTCGACCAATGTGCAGGGGAAGCCGTGGCCACTTTCGAGCAGCAGCGCAGCCGGCAAGTGCATCTGTACACGGTGGGCCCGACGTACCTGACGCACTTCGGCAGCCACCGCGCAGGCGGCGCCGAGGATCAGCAGGTTGTAGATCACCCACAGCGAACTGACGATCACGGTGCCGATTTCCGCAGCAGGGCCTGTGATCAAGCGCCAGACGGCGAACCCGAGACCAACGACATTGAGCGCCGCCAGGACCAAGTACGGTTGGGCAATGCGCCAGTCGAACTGCTCCTGCTCCATCAACCCGCCCTTGGCCGTGACATTGAACTTGCCCTTCTTCGGCGCAAACAATGCAACGGTGGTGGGGCGTGCGATGTACCAGGCCAGCACCGTCTCGTAGACCTCGCCCCAGAAGGTCTGACGATATTTACCCTGCATGCGCGAGTTGGTGAGGCTGGCATGAATCATGTGCGGCAGCACGTAGAGCAGGATCATCACGGCAGGCGCATAGATGATGTAGGCATGCAGCAGCAGAAACGCCAAGGGCGCCGTGAGGAAGATCAACCGAGGCAGGCCCGCAAGGAAGTGCAGCATGGCGTTGGCGTAGCACACCCTCTGGAACAGGCTCAAGCCACGGCCGAACAATGGGTTGTCGGTACGGAATATCTGCACCATGCCACGCGCCCAGCGAATGCGCTGGCCGATGTGCGCCGACAGGCTTTCGGTGGCAAGCCCGGCGGCCTGGGGAATGCTCAGGTAGGCCGAGGTCCAGCCCTGGCGGTGCATGCGCAAGGCCGTATGGGCATCTTCGGTGACCGTTTCGACGGCGAAACCACCAATGCTTTCCAGCGCGGTGCGGCGCAGGACGGCACAGGAGCCGCAGAAGAAGGCGGCGTTCCACATGTCGTTGCCGTCCTGGATCAGCCCATAGAACAACTCGCCTTCGTTTGGCCGCCGGCGGAAAGAGCCCAGGTTGCGCTCGAATGGATCGGGCGAGAAGAAGTGATGCGGTGTCTGTACCAGCGCCAGCTTGGGATCCTTGAGGAACCAGCCAACGGTCATCTGCAGGAAGGAGCGCACCGGCACATGGTCGCAGTCGAAAATGGCAATCAGCTCGCTCTCGGTCACACCAAGGGCATGGTTGAGGTTGCCAGCTTTCGCGTGCTTGTTGTCGGGGCGCACGATGTAGCCCACACCCACTTCGTCGGCGAAGGCACGGAACGCGTCGCGCCGGCCATCGTCGAGGATATAGATGCGCAGGCGATCACGTGGCCAGTCCAGGCCGAGTGCGGCGAGCACGGTGGTGCGTACCACCGACAGATCCTCGTTGTAAGTGGGGATCATCAGGTCGACGGTGGGCCAGTGTCCGGGGTTCTGCGGAAGGCTTGCGGGTTTGCGCTGCAGCGGCCAGCACGTCTGGATATAACCCAGGATCAAGACGAACCACGAGTAGGTCTCCGCTGCCAGCAGAATCACACCGCAGACCAGGTCGAGCGTGTCGTTCCAGTTCAGTGTCGAGGTGTAACGCCACCACAGGTAGCGGCACGAGATGATCGTCGACAACACGATGAGCATTAGCGTCGGGAATCGGCCTGGCATGTAGCGCACCAGCATGGCGATGCCCCACAGCAGGAAAATGAACACCAACTGCGCCATATACCCGAAGGGCTCCGTCACGCACAGCAGGGCCAGCGCCACGGCGCACAGGGTAAGAACGGTATAGAACAGGCGCCTGCCGAAAACGCTCAAGCGGCGCAAGCGCTGGGCCGCATCGTGCTGCAAGGCACTGTCTCGAAAGCGCGCGGGTACCTGCATCATGGTTTCGGCCAATCGGGCGCGGTAACGGCGTATACCCTGCCACACGCTACGCAGGCGACTCGCCACGGCGGTCAAACCACGCGCCAATCGGCCTGGATTGCGAGGTGAGGGTACGCGTCTGAGCAGTAACCACAGGCACTGGATCAACAGGCGCAGCGGGTCGCCCAACGTGGGCCGTTTGCCGACGAACTGCGGAAACAGTCGCTGACGCTCAGCCAGCAACGCTTGCCAGGCAGGCGACTCAAGGCGCAGGAACAGATATGCCAGCCATACGCCCAGGGTGAACAGCAGTGCGACGGGGCGATGAGCGCCCCGAGCGGTGAAGTAGTCGTAGGCCGAAAGAGGCGTCAGATTCACGCTTGCCGCCTCGCCAGGCAACGCACCGCCAGGCTCTGCACATCACGGGATGCCAGGCTCTGCGGTGCATAGTGGCCCACCGGCGCCTTGCAGGCGAAGGCTTCGACGAAAGCTTCGTCCCGGTGCACCAACTGCATCGGCAAACGGTTGCGGAACAGGTCACGCCAAACCATCAATACATCGCTCTGCAGGCTGCTCGCGGGGTCGAAGCGATTGACCATGAGCAGGTCGTAGCGCTCGACCTGCTGGCGACCGAGCAGGACGTGGCTTGCCATCTCGGCCTCGGCCACCAAGATTCGCATGTCCGTCTCGAAACCACGGGTGGTCTCGGCACTGACAGGATGGGGAAGGTCGAACAACAGCCAGTCGAAATGCTTGCTCAGCACGGCCTGTCGCAGACGCCAACGCTCAGCCGTGTCGTAACCCTCGAGGCCCCTGAGCTGGCTGTGGCCAACGTCGCCAAAGGGGATCAGGCACAGTCTATCGAGCACTTCATACAGAGGCTCTTCGACGGGCCGCCCTTGCAGTTCGGCAAGTGCCCAACCGTCTTGCTGGTCCAGTGGCAGGTTGAAATGCAGGCCCAGCAGATTATCCGGGCTCAGATCGACCAACAGCACGCGCTCGCCCAATTCGCGCAGGGCATAACCCAGCGCTGCAAGCACAGCACTGCGGCCGAGGCCACCACGCAAACCGTGCATCGCCAGGCTGATCACGGCACGACTGCCTCAGGCTGCACTGTACGATCGCGATCATGCCGGGCCTGCTCCTGGCGAGCCCGGCAGCTTTCACCCAGCAATGGCCAGCGCTGCAATGCCTGCTGCACACCCACCATCATGGAGATGTCCTGGTAACTCAGGGTAGACATGTCCAGAAACTGACGAAGCTGAGCGATGTCGTCACTGCGATCGGATGGGTCAGCTTTACCAGCCATCACGGGCTCTCCTTGGGAATGGGCTGCCAATCCGGCTGGCCTTGCAAGCGCATGTAGGTATGGCCCTGGAAGTTCAGGACCTGGGCACCGGAGGTTTCCGAAACAAGCTCGGTGGTCGGCAGGTCTGTCAGCAAGCTTGGCAAGTCCAGGGTTTGGCCAGCCCCGAGGCCTGCGTACACGCGCGACACCAGCTCGGACAAGGCCAGGAAGCTGGTCGGCGAACTGACCTTGAGCGGCTCGCTACGAGCAGGCTGGCCCATGCCGATGAACTTGAGGCCGACCGGTACGTGGGTGATCGATGGCGTTGGAATCTCACGCATACCGGACAACTGCATGCGGTCGCCGTGCAAGGCGGCGCCGTGTTCCGGGACGATGGCCACCACCACCCGACGGCCGCTGCCTTCGAGCTCATCGAAGAACTTGCCAAGGTCCGAGAACAGGCGATTGGCCCGCGTGGCATAGTCAGCCGGGCGTGTACCGCCGTCGGCCGTCACCATGCGGTTGCCGTCATGCAGGCTGATGGTGTTGTAGAACAGCGAGACATGCTGCTCTCCCGAGGCCTTGCGCTTGCCCCACCATCCGCTCAGGACATCCAGGTCGCCAGCGATCGGCGAGCCGTCGAAGCTGACCAGCGCCCTTGGAAAATCGCCGGTGCTGAAACCAGGTTGGGGCATGTGCTGGCTAGTGATGTCGCCAATGAAATTGTCGAAACGGCCGCTGTGGTTGAGCAAGGTCTGGCTCTGGAAGCCCAGCCTGGAGAGGTTCTGGAACAACAGGCACTGGTCGGGAGCCGGCTGGTACAGGCCGGCATGGGACGACTGCCCGCAACTGGCCCTGAGCACACGAATGGCGGCGGGGCCGCTGTAGGAAGTGGCCGAGTTGAATTGATCGAAGATCACGTCCATCCGGGAGAACAACGGGTTGTCATGCAGGCCGACGGCCGAGAGGTCGTCCCACGCCAACGAGCAGACGTTGATCACCAGTAAGTCGAACGGCTGCTCATCCTCTTTCACAGCGGGGAATGAGGTCACCCGCTGGCGCTCGCTGGCAAAGAAGCGGTCGAGCCAGGCATTGAGGGTCGCATTGTCAGCCACCGCCGCCGTGGGCGTACTGGCAGCCGCCGTGGTGGTTCCCGCAAGGGTCGGTGAGCTGCTCACGACGTTCAGCGATGGCAGGCCGCCGACGGCCAGCCACGCGAGCCCGACCAGGCTCAGGGTGCTCAGGCGCAACCAGTGGCGCAGGAACAGGTAGCCCACCAACAGCAATACCAGTGCACCGATCAGGTTCCAATTGATGAACCTTGCCATCAGCTCCAGCAGGTAGCTCCAGGAAAAGTCGAGTACCCCCGGTTGCTCCAGCAGACGGCGGAACGGCGGCAGCCAAGTGTCGTGATAAAACAACGCTGCACCCAGCGGGATCGCGACGACCTGCCGACCGATTCGCAGCCACTTTCCCGGCAACGGTACCAACAGCAGTGCCGCGAACAGCAGGTTCGGCAATGCCTGGAAGTCGAGCATGCCAAGCGCGACCAACAGGAACTTGGCCAGGAAATACAGGTTCCAGGCACCCAGGCCGCGCCAGCCTGCGGGTACCGATGCGGTGAGTGTCGAACTAGTCATGTTCAGGATCCTGGCGCACGACTCGGCGGCGCACACCGACCGGTCGCAAGTGGCGGGGGCGCAAATGACGGCGCAGCCAGCCCAGCGCCAGGGTGCGAACACGCATCACGAACAGAACCAGCAGCAGGGTCATCAGTGCGCTGAGGCCAATGACCTGCAGCAATTGCGCAAAATTCATACTGCCCCCCACTGACGTAGGGCGATCTGACGAGGCGCCAGGGCCGCCCTTTTCTGCGCCGATGGCAAGGCGACCGATTCGGCCAGCGGAGGCTTCGGCATGGTTTCGTCGAGAAATGCCGGGGTGGCCAGGTTGTCCAGACCCACCAACACATCCTGACTGATGAAGAGCTCTTTCCAGGACAGCTGGAAGATATGATCCAGCGCCTGTTCAACACCTTCCGAGCGGCATGCGAACAGGAACAGGAACAGCACATCGCCCACGACACAGGCTATGTCGCCATCGCGGCGGAACACCGTGCGCGAACACGCCTGCAAGGGACTCAAGCCGGGCGCTGGGCGCAGCACCAACAACTGGTGGACGATTTCACCATTGCGCACGCCATGCCACATCTGTTGCACCGCCTCGGCGAAGGTACGGGGCGCAACCAAACCACACACGGGGAGCGGGCGGAGGCGCGCAAGCAAGGCATCGAAATCGGTTGGCAAGCTGCGGCGCCAGACATAGCCCTGGATGCTGTCGACCATGGTGAGGAAGCGCGAAAGGCTGGCACCGAACGGCACGATCTGCGTGGCGCCACAGGCCAGCAGCAACTGTTCGTCCTGATAGCGCAGTGTGGGGGCCATCTCGCGCACGACCAGTTTCAGGGCATTACCACGCAAATGGCGCAGGGTATGCAGCTGACGGGCCAGGACATCGAGACGCTGCCCAGCGTCCATGGCGAAGATCACGGTGGCAGAGATGGCGCGACTGGCTTTGGCGCCAAGCTCGCTGATACTGTCGAACACTTCCCAATGCTCAGAGAACGCGGGCGCACCTTCCAGCACCTCGCGCTGGGCCAGGCAGAGTATTTCATCGCCGCCGGTATCAGGCAGCGATTGCAGGGTACCGGCAACCGCGAAGCCCCCTTCCTGGCGCGCCAGCTCGACGTCCTGCGTACCCGTCACGCCGAGCATGTTGCTCCAGAAATGCTGCAGGTACCGCACGCCGCCTTTGCCACGGTAAACCTGTGCCAGCCCGTCGATAGCCTGGTTGAACGCGCGAAGCCGTTCCACCAGCCAGACGCTTTGCCCCGTGCTGACGACCAGCAGCAATGCGCCATCCTTGAGGGCAGCCTGGCGTAGCGCATGGCACCAGCGCTCGACCTTGCTACCCTCCCACACGTCGGTGGGTACCAGGGCCAGGATAACGCGTCCGGGGATATCGATACGGGGCAGGTCATCGAGCAGGCGCAAGGTAGCCTGGCCTTCGGCCTCGTACAGTGCCAGCTCCGCTGGACCGCGAGCCGCATCCAGCCCATCCAGTACCTCACGCACACCACGCCCGTCACCGATCAGAGCCGCCCGACCCTGATCGGACATGCCCTCGATGACTTGCCGGCATAGTGTGGTGGCGTCTTCTGCGGTGTCACAGGCCAACCAATACAGGCCTTGCTCGTGAAACTGACTATGCTCGGCACCTAATCCGGGAATAGCCAACAACGGAATGCTTTTCGTCAAAACTCTGACTCTGAATTCTAGATGAAGCTATTTCGAGGGTTAGAGCCGCACACGAGCAACTGCGGCTTAATGACGAAAAGGAGGCGTCAAAAAAACGACATATGCGAAGGCAGGCTTGGTTTAGGACGTCAATTCTACAGCACTTCGGAAAAGTAGTGTCAACATGATATGTAACGACGCGGGCGCACACGTTTGCCGAACGATTTGTGTGACCAAGGTCAAATTTCGCCGGTAATTCCAGATCTCGCCAGCCGCCCGCAAACGCATTCCGCCGACGCTTGCACAGCGCCTAACGCTCCCGCAGCGCCTCGGTCTGCGCCTTGATGATCGGCTTGAGCAGGTAACTCATGATGGTTTTCTTGCCGGTCTTGATATCGACCGTGGCTACCATGCCAGGGATGATCAGCAGCGGATTATCGTCGCTGCCGAGGTGACTGCGCTCGGTGCGCAGACGAATGGGATAGTAAGTGGTCTTCTTGTCCTCATCGAGGATGGTATCGGCGCCTATTTGTTCGAGCTTGGCTTCCAGGCCGCCATAGATGGTGAAGTCATAGGCCGTGAACTTGACCATGGCTTCCTGGCCCGGGTGCAGGAAGGCGATGTCCTTGGGCAGGATCTTGGCCTCGATGACCAGGGAGTCGTCCAGCGGCACCACTTCCATGATGTCGCTGCCCGGCTGGATCACGCCGCCGATCGTATTGACCAGCAACTGCTTGACGATGCCACGCACCGGCGAGGTGACCACGGTGCGGTTGACTCGATCGTCGAGCGCCTTGGTGGTAGCGGTGGCTTTGTTCAGTTCGGTCCGGGCTTCATTGAGTTGGGTCAGGGCATCACTGCGGAACTTGCCGCGCGTTTCCTCGATCTTGCTCTGGATCTCCTTCACCGCCGCCTCGGCGCGGGGAATGGCAAGGGCCGTAGCATCGACCTCGCCGCGGGTTTCTACCTCGGAACGACGCAGGCGCAGGATCTCGACCTGGGAGATCGCGCCTTTGGCCACCAGTGGCTCGGACATGCTGATTTCCTGACGCAGCAGCTGCAGGCTTCTGGCGTACTGGTCGTGCTTGGACTGGAACTCGCGCAGCTCTTGCTGGCGCTGCACCAACTGTTGCTGCAAGCCCCCCACCTCATCGCTTAGCTGCTGACGTCGGCTCTGGTACAGCGACTCTTCGCTCGCGGCCTGGCTGGGCGCTGCGTCGCGCAGTTTCTGGTCGATGTTCAGAGGCGTGCCTTCAACCTCGGCGCTCAGGCGTTCGACACGCAGGGCCATGGCCACGCGATCGGCCTCGGTTTCGCCCTTGTTCGACGCGAAGCGGGTTTCGTCCAGGCGTAACAGTGGCTCGCCCACTTCGACGATCTCCCCTTCCTTGGCGAAGATTTCGGCGACGATACCTCCTTCGAGGTTCTGGATTTTCTGCACCCTGGACGACGGAATCGCCTTGCCCTCGCCCCGCGTCACTTCGTCGATGGGCGCGAAGCTGGCCCAGACGATGAGGAAAATGAAGAAGGTGATCACCCCCCAGATGGTCATGCGCACCACCCGCGGGGCATCTTCGATCAGCGCCTTGTTGACCTCGGGCAGCGGCTGCCCACGGAGCGAATCCGAGCCTTTGAAGTAACGCCGCAGGTGGTCCTTGAGGTGACCGATATCGAGCTTAAGCGACACTGATCTGCCCCTTCTTCAGCGCATCCATGACGGCGGTTTTCGGACCGTCTGCAACCACTTGGCCACGGTCGATGACCACCAGCCGGTCGACCAGCGACAGCAGCGAAGCGCGGTGGGTCACCAGCACCACAGTCTTGGTTTCGATGACCGCCTGCAGGCGCTGCTTGAGGCGCTCTTCGCCGGTGTTGTCCATGGACGCGGTCGGTTCGTCGAGCAACAGGATCTGCGGGTTGAGCAGCAGTGCCCGGCCCAGGGCGACGTTCTGGCGCTGGCCGCCGGAAAGGTTCTGCCCGCGCTCGCCAACCTGCAGCTCGTAGCCATCGGGGTGCAGGCGGGCGAACTCATGCACGCCGGACAGCTCCGCGGCCTGCAGGATCATCTCGTCTTCGATGTAGCGGGCACCACTGACCAGGTTATCGCGAAGGGTGCCGGCCAGCAGTTGGATATCCTGGGGCACGTAGCCGATGTTGTGGCGCAGTTCGCTGACGTCGATCTGGCGAATGTCCACCCCGTCGACCAACAGCGAACCGTTGGAAGCTTCGTACAGGCCGACGATGAGTTTGGCCAGCGAGCTCTTGCCCGAGCCGCTGCGTCCGATGATGCCCACCTTCTCCCCTGGGCGAATGGTAAGGCTGACGTTCTTCAGTGCCTGGTTCTGCTGGTTGGGGTAGGTGAAATCAACACCACGGAACTCGATGGCGCCTTGCAGCACCTGGCGCCTGAGCGGACGCTCTTCGAAATTGCGCTCCTGAGGCAGCTCCATCATCTGGTCGGTGGCAGCCATGGTCACCTTCGCCTGCTGGTAGCGCGCCAGCAGCCCGTTAAGCTGGCCCAGCGGTCCGAGCGCACGGCCGCTGAGCATATAGCAGGCTACCAGGCCACCCATGCTGAGGCTGCCGTCGATGATGAGGTAGACGCCGACGCAGATCATCGCGACCCCGGCCAGTTGCTGGATCAACAGGGTGATGTTCATGGCCAGACCCGACAGCACCTTGACCCGTAGCTCCAGGCGGCTGAGGGTGCCGAGGGTCTGCTCCCACATGTACTGACGTTCGCTTTCGGCGTTGTTGACCTTGACCGCGTCAAGGCCCGCCAAGGTCTCGATCAGGCTCGACTGACGCTCGGAGGCCAGTGCCATGGTCTTTTCCATGGTTGCCATCAAGGGCTTCTGCAAGGCGTAGCCGATACCCAGGGCCAACGGGAAGGCCAGGACGGGAATCCATACCAGGTGCCCCCCGATGATCGCGATCACCATGAGGATGATCAGGGTGAACGGCAGGTCGATCAGGCTGGTGAGCGTCAACGAGGCCAGGAAGTCGCGCAGCCCTTGGAATTCGTGGATGTTCTGCGCGTAACTGCCGACCCGCGCCGGGCGATACTTCATCGCCATGCCGACGATGCGCTCGAACAGCGTCGCCGAAATGATCAGGTCGGTCTTCTTGCCAGCCAGGTCCAGGCACAGGCTGCGCAATCCCTTGAGGATAAGGTCGAAGACATAGGCCCCGGTGATGCCCACCGCCAATACCCAGAGGGTGGAGGTGGCCTGGTTGGGTACGACTCGGTCGTACACGTTCATCACGAACAGTGGTGCGGCCAAAGCGATCAGGTTAATGACCAGGCTGGCGGCGATGGCGTCGATGTAAAGCCATTTGCTGCGCAGCAGCGTATCGCGGAACCAGGAGCGGGCTCGTGGGATGAGGTTGCCGTGGTTGACATCGAACTTGTGCTGCGGCTGGGCGAAGAACACACGGCCACTGTAATCACTAAGCAATGCTTCGCGGCTGACCAGGACCTCGCCACCGTCGCTCTCGCTGAGCAGCAGGCGTGCCGTGTCGGCGTTTTCCCAGCCCAGCAGAACAGCGGCGCGGCCCTCCTTGAGCAACAATATGGCGGGCATGGCGATACTGGGTATCTGCTCCAACCTGCGCTGCAGCAAGCGCCCCTGCAACCCGGCGCGGGCTGCGGCACGGGGTAGCAACTCGGGGGACAGGCGCTGGGCAGGCAGTGGCAATCCGGTGGTCAGCATCACCCGACTGGCGGGCTTTTGATGCAACACACACAAGGTCAGCAGACAGTCCAGCAGGGGATCGTCGTGCTGACTACGCGGATCGTGACTGAGTTGGACTCGACCGACTTCGGATTCCACGTGGCGCTCTCTTCCTTGGTGGTTGAGGGTAACAATCCGTCAACCATGGCCCGATGTTCTTTCAGGTGACGCCTTGGCAACCCAAAGGTTCATGCGTGCATTGAGTATTTCGTACAGGCGCATGTTGCCAGGCAACACTACTTCAAAGACTAACGCCTGGCGCCATGGGCGCAAGCCAAAAGTTACATATAAATCGCCCACACAGCGCTATGACAAAAGGTATCGCCGCCCTTGAGATACAGCGCACCAACCCGGGTGCGGGTCAGGAAGTCGTTACTAAATGATCACCAAGCCCAAGAGCTCACATTCCAACTAATACAAAAGTAAGAGTTGGCAACAAGCGAATTAACGATATGACATTAGATTGCCCAAGTCCTGCGATGAGACTGGGGAGTCAATAGTTCGCCACGTTCCGCCGTTTGAACGGGAAAGACTTCGACACATTGATAATTAAACACTAACTGCATTTCGCCGCACCTTCGACATCGGCTGATTTCACCCATCGGTCGGTCATGGAAGACACGCATCGGGATTATCGGGAGAGCCCTATGAGCACTGTGGTTGCCATCGTCAAAAGCATAGTTGGCCAAGTCATCGCGGTATCCCCAGAAGGCATCCGACGCCTGCTGATCGAAGGTGACCGCCTGTATGCGGGTGAGCAAGTGCTGACCGGGCCGGGTGGCGCCGTCACCTTGCAGCTGGCCGATGGTCGCTACGTGGACTTGGGGCGTGACAGCCAATGGAGCGCCGAAACGCCAGACAGCAGCACCGATTTGAGCCAGGCAACGGCGCAGGCAGCACCCTCGGTCGAACAGTTGCAGCAGGCGATCCAGGCTGGTGTCGACCCGACCACTGCGTTGGAGGCAACCGCTGCCGGGCCAAGCGCCGCGGGCGGTAGCGGCGCTCTCGGTGGCGGACACAGCTTCGTGCTGCTGGAGGCAACTGCGGGCGCAGTCGCACCCACCGTGGGTTATACCACCGGCCCCTTGGACTTCAGCGACGCGCTGAGCCTCGAGCAGTTCGCAGGGTTACAGGCTTCGAATACGACGACGCCTTCCGATCCAGTTGTTGCGGGCACGGCCGTAGTCTTGAGCGCCACTCCTTCGATCAGCGAGGCTGGGGGTTCGATCGTCTATGTCGCCACTGTCGGCCAGGCACCGCTCAGCGACCTCACAGTGACCCTGTCCAATGGCGCGGTCATCGTCATTGCCGCCGGGCAAACCAGCGGCTCGGTGAGCGTAGCGGTTCCTGCCAACGATACGGTTTATGTCGATGACCACGCGGTGTCGGCGAGCATCAGCGGGACCCGCGGAGGTGGCCTGCCGGTCAGCATCGATGGCACCCCCGCCACCACGCGCGTGGTCGATACGGTGGACACCACCACCGCGACCCTCACTGCCAGCCCGGCGGTCACCGAGGGAGGGACTGTCACTTATACCGCAACCTTGAGCAACCCCGCGCAGACGGCCGTGACACTGACGCTGTCCAACGGCCAAGTCATCACTATCGGGGCTGGACAGACCAGTGGCAGCGTAACGCTGCAGACCGCCAACGATGTGTACAAGGGCGGCACGACGCTCAGTGCCAGCCTCACCTCGGCGAGCGGAGGCAACTTCGAACACCTGGAGGTCAATCCGGCCCCTGCCCTGACAGTCGTCAACGACTCGACCGACGACAGCACGGTTACTCTTACTGCGACACCATCGGTGAGCGAGCACGGCACCATCGTCTACACGGCGAGTCTTTCGGCGCCTGTGACGGGTAGTCCGGTGGTGGTCACGCTCGCCAACGGGCAAGCCATCACTGTCCCGGTTGGCCAAAGCAGCGGCACGATCAGCGTGCCGGTGGGCAACGATGTGTATCAATCGCAGGGGCAAGTCACCAACAGCATCACTGGCGTGAGCGGCGGTAGCTACGAGAACCTCGTCGCCAATCCAACGCCAGTGAGCACCACGGTCACCGATGTGCAGGACACGACCACGGTTACCCTAAGCGCAACCCCAAACGTTGCCGAAGGTGGCCAGATCATCTACACCGCGACCCTCAGCAACCCCGGCCAGTCCGCGGTCACCGTCACCCTGAGCAATGGCGTTAGCATCGTCATCGCGGCCAACCAGACCTCAGGCAGTGTCAGCGTGCCGGCGCCGAGCGATGATCGCTATATCGATGCCGGGGTCGTCAGTTCGCGCATCACCAGCGCCACGGGCGGCGACTTCGAGAACCTCACCATCAACGGCACACCTGCGGTGACGACCGTTACTGATACCCCGGATACATCGACAGTGACCCTGACCGCCACCCCATCTGTGGCCGAAAGCGGCACGATCGTCTACACCGCCACGGTCGATGCGCCAGTGACGGGCTCACCGGTCGTGGTGACTCTCGCCAACGGCCAGACCATCACCATTCCAGTCGGCCAAAGCTCCGGCACGGCCACCGGTGCTGTGAGCAACGACGTCTACCAAGGGCACGCGCCGGTCAGCAACAGCATCACCGGGGTGAGCGGGGGTAACTACGAGAACCTGGTCGCCAATCCGACGCCGGTGAGCACCACCGTCACCGATGTTCAAGACACCACCACGGTCACGCTAACCGCCACGCCGAGCGCCGCCGAAGGCGGGACCATCATTTACACCGCCAGCGTCGGCGTCCCCGTCACCGGCACCCCGGTTGTGGTCAATCTGGCCAACGGCCAGACCATCACCATCCCAGTCGGTCAAAGCTCCGGCACGGCCACCGGTGCTGTGAGCAACGACGTCTACCAAGGGCACGCTCCCGTCAGCAACAGTATCACCGGGGTGAGCGGGGGTAATTACGAGAACTTGGTTGCCGATCCGGCACCGGTCAGCACCACCTTGACCGATGTTCAGGACACCACAACGGTCACGCTAACCGCCACGCCGAGCGTCGCCGAAGGCGGGACCATCATTTACACGGCGAGTGTAGGAGCACCGGTCACCGGCAGCCCGGTTGTGGTCACCCTGGCCAACGGCCAAACCATCACCATTCCAGTCGGCCAAAGCTCCGGCACCGCCACCGGTGCCACGACCAACGACGTTTACCAAGGCCATGCACCGGTCAGCAACAGCATCACCGGGGTGAGCGGGGGTAATTACGAGAATTTGGTCGCCAATCCGGCACCGGTGAGCACCACCGTCACCGATGTGCAAGACACCACCACGGTCACGCTGACCGCCACACCTTCGGTGGCCGAGGGTGGAACCATCATCTACACCGCGAGTGTGGGGGCTCCCGTCACCGGCAGCCCGGTTGTGGTCACTCTGGCCAACGGCCAGACCATCACCATTCCAGTCGGGCAAAGCTCCGGCACGGCCACCGGTGCTGTGACCAACGACGTCTACCAAGGGCACGCGCCAGTCACCAACAGCATCACCAGCGTTTCCGGGGGCAGTTACGAGAACCTGGTCGCCAATCCGACGCCGGTGAGCACCACCGTCACCGATGTTCAAGACACCACCACGGTCATGCTGACCGCCACACCTTCGGTGGCCGAGGGTGGAACCATCATCTACACCGCGAGCATTGGCGCACCGGTCACCGGCAGCCCGGTTGTGGTGACCCTGGCCAACGGCCAGACCATCACCATCCCGGTCGGCCAAAGCTCCGGCACCACCACCGGTGCCGTGACCAACGACGTGTACCAAGGGCACGCTCCCGTCAGCAATAGCATCACGGGGGTGAGCAGCGGTAACTACGAGAATCTGGTCGCCGATCCGGCACCGGTGAGCACCACAGTCACCGATGTCCAGGACACCACCACCGTCACCCTGACCGCCACCCCTTCGGTGGCCGAGGGTGGAACCATCATCTACACCGCGAGCATTGGCGCCCCCGTCACCGGTAGTCCAGTGGTGGTGACCTTAGCCAACGGCCAGACCATCACCATTCCAGTCGGTCAAAGCTCCGGCACCGCCACCGGTGCTGTGACCAACGACGTGTACCAAGGACACGCGCCAGTCACCAACAGCATCACCAGCGTTTCCGGTGGCGATTACGAGAATCTGGTCGCCGATCCGGCACCGGTGAGCACCACCGTCACCGATGTCCAGGACACCACCACCGTCACCCTGACCGCCACCCCTTCGGTGGCCGAGGGTGGAACCATCATCTACACCGCGAGCATTGGCGCCCCCGTCACCGGTAGTCCAGTGGTGGTGACCTTAGCCAACGGCCAGACCATCACCATTCCAGTCGGTCAAAGCTCCGGCACCGCCACCGGTGCTGTGACCAACGACGTGTACCAAGGACACGCGCCAGTCACCAACAGCATCACGGGGGTGAGCGGCGGTAACTACGAGAATCTGGTCGCCGATCCGGCACCGGTGAGCACCACAGTCACCGATGTTCAGGACACCACAACGGTCACGCTAACCGCCACGCCGAGCGTCGCCGAAGGCGGGACCATCGTCTACACCGCGAGTGTGGGGGCTCCCGTCACCGGTAGCCCGGTTGTGGTCACCCTGGCCAACGGCCAGACCATCACCATCCCAGTCGGTCAAAGCTCCGGCACGGCCACCGGCGCCGTGAGCAACGACGTGTACCAAGGGCAAGCGCCAGTCACCAACAGCATCACCAACGTTTCCGGTGGCGATTACGAGAATCTGGTCGCCAATCCGACGCCGGTGAGCACCACCGTCACCGATGTTCAGGACACCACCACCGTCACGCTAACCGCCACGCCGAGCGTCGCCGAAGGCGGGACCATCGTCTACACCGCGAGTGTGGGGGCTCCCGTCACCGGTAGCCCGGTTGTGGTCACCCTGGCCAACGGCCAGACCATCACCATCCCAGTCGGTCAAAGCTCCGGCACGGCCACCGGCGCCGTGAGCAACGACGTGTACCAAGGGCAAGCGCCAGTCACCAACAGCATCACCAACGTTTCCGGTGGCGATTACGAGAATCTGGTGGCCAATCCGACGCCGGTCAGCACCACCGTCACCGATGTTCAGGACACCACCACGGTCACGCTAACCGCCACGCCGAGCGTCGCCGAAGGCGGGACGATCATCTACACCGCCAGCGTCGGCGCCCCCGTCACCGGTAGTCCAGTGGTGGTGACCTTAGCCAATGGTCAGACCATCACCATCCCGGTCGGTCAAAGCTCCGGCACCGCCACCGGTGCTGTGAGCAACGACGTCTACCAAGGGCAGGCACCAGTCACCAACAGCATCACCAGCGTTTCCGGTGGCGATTACGAGAATCTGGTCGCCGATCCGGCACCGGTGAGCACCACCGTCACCGATGTCCAGGACACCACCACCGTCACCCTGACCGCCACCCCTTCGGTGGCCGAGGGTGGAACCATCATCTACACCGCGAGCATTGGCGCCCCCGTCACCGGTAGTCCAGTGGTGGTGACCTTAGCCAACGGCCAGACCATCACCATTCCAGTCGGTCAAAGCTCCGGCACAGCCACCGGTGCTGTGACCAACGACGTGTACCAAGGACACGCGCCAGTCACCAACAGCATCAGCAACGTATCCGGTGGCGATTACGAGAATCTGGTCGCCAATCCGACGCCGGTGAGCACCACCGTCACCGATGTTCAGGACACCACCACCGTCACGCTAACCGCCACGCCGAGCGTCGCCGAAGGCGGGACCATCGTCTACACCGCGAGTGTGGGGGCTCCCGTCACCGGTAGCCCGGTTGTGGTCACCCTGGCCAACGGCCAGACCATCACCATCCCAGTCGGTCAAAGCTCCGGCACGGCCACCGGCGCTGTGAGCAACGACGTGTACCAAGGGCAAGCGCCAGTCACCAACAGCATCACCAACGTTTCCGGTGGCGATTACGAGAACTTGGTGGCCAATCCGGCACCGGTCAGCACCACCGTCACCGATGTGCAGGACACCACCACCGTCACCCTGACCGCCACGCCATCGGTGGCCGAGGGTGGCACGATTATTTACACCGCCTCTGTAGGTGCACCCGTCACCGGTAGTCCAGTGGTGGTCACTCTGGCCAACGGCCAGACCATCACCATCCCAGTCGGTCAAAGCTCCGGCACGGCCACCGGTGCTGTGACCAACGACGTCTACCAAGGGCACGCGCCAGTCACCAACAGCATCACCAGCGTTTCCGGGGGCAGTTACGAGAACCTGGTCGCCAATCCGACGCCGGTGAGCACCACCGTCACCGATGTTCAAGACACCACCACGGTCATGCTGACCGCCACACCTTCGGTGGCCGAGGGTGGAACCATCATCTACACCGCGAGCATTGGCGCACCGGTCACCGGCAGCCCGGTTGTGGTGACCCTGGCCAACGGCCAGACCATCACCATCCCGGTCGGCCAAAGCTCCGGCACCACCACCGGTGCTGTGAGCAACGACGTCTACCAAGGGCAGGCACCAGTCACCAACAGCATCACCAGCGTTTCCGGTGGCGATTACGAGAATCTGGTCGCCGATCCGGCACCGGTGAGCACCACCGTCACCGATGTCCAGGACACCACCACCGTCACCCTGACCGCCACCCCTTCGGTGGCCGAGGGTGGAACCATCATCTACACCGCGAGCATTGGCGCCCCCGTCACCGGTAGTCCAGTGGTGGTGACCTTAGCCAACGGCCAGACCATCACCATTCCAGTCGGTCAAAGCTCCGGCACCGCCACCGGTGCTGTGACCAACGACGTGTACCAAGGACACGCGCCAGTCACCAACAGCATCACGGGGGTGAGCGGCGGTAACTACGAGAATCTGGTCGCCGATCCGGCACCGGTGAGCACCACAGTCACCGATGTCCAGGACACCACCACCGTCACCCTGACCGCCACCCCTTCGGTGGCCGAGGGTGGCACGATTATTTACACCGCCTCTGTAGGTGCACCCGTCACTGGTAGTCCAGTGGTGGTCACCCTGGCCAACGGCCAAACCATCACCATTCCAGTCGGCCAAAGCTCCGGTACTGCCACCGGCGCCGTGAGCAACGACGTCTACCAAGGGCAGGCAACGGTCACCAACAGCATCACCGGGGTGAGTGGCGGTAACTACGAGAACCTGGTCGCCAATCCGACGCCGGTGAGCACCACCGTCACCGATGTTCAGGACACCACAACGGTCACGCTAACCGCCACGCCGAGCGTCGCCGAAGGCGGGACCATCGTCTACACCGCGAGTGTGGGGGCTCCCGTCACCGGTAGCCCGGTTGTGGTCACCCTGGCCAACGGCCAGACCATCACCATCCCAGTCGGTCAAAGCTCCGGCACGGCCACCGGCGCCGTTAGCAACGACGTCTACCAAGGGCAGGCACCGGTCACCAACAGCATCACCGGGGTGAGCGGGGGTAACTACGAAAACCTCGTCGCCGATCCGGCGCCGGTCAGCACCACCGTCACCGATGTTCAGGACACCACCACGGTCACGCTGACCGCCACGCCATCGGTGGCCGAGGGTGGCACGATTATTTACACCGCCTCTGTAGGTGCACCCGTCACCGGTAGTCCAGTGGTGGTCACCCTGGCCAACGGTCAAACCATCACCATTCCAGTCGGCCAAAGCTCCGGCACCGCCACCGGTGCCGTGACCAACGACGTCTACCAAGGGCACGCGCCAGTCACCAACAGCATCACCGGGGTTAGCGGGGGTAATTACGAGAACCTGGTTGCCAATCCGGCACCGGTCAGCACCTCCGTGACCGATGTTCAGGACACCACCACCGTCACGCTAACCGCCACGCCGAGCGTCGCCGAAGGCGGGACCATCGTCTACACCGCGAGTGTGGGGGCTCCCGTCACCGGTAGCCCGGTTGTGGTCACCCTGGCCAACGGCCAGACCATCACCATCCCAGTCGGTCAAAGCTCCGGCACGGCCACCGGCGCCGTTAGCAACGACGTGTACCAAGGGCACGCGCCAGTCACCAACAGCATCACCAACGTTTCCGGTGGCGATTACGAGAACCTGGTCGCCAATCCGACGCCGGTGAGCACCACCGTCACCGATGTTCAGGACACCACCACGGTCACCCTTACCGCCACGCCAAGCGTCGCCGAAGGCGGGACGATCATCTACACCGCCACGCTCAATGCACCAGTGTCAGGTTCGCCGGTCCTGGTCACCTTGGCCAACGGCCAGACCATTACCATTCCGGTCGGGCAAAGCTCCGGTACTGCCACCGGCGCCGTGAGCAACGACGTCTACCAAGGGCAGGCACCGGTCACCAACAGCATCACCGGGGTGAGCGGGGGTAACTACGAAAACCTCGTCGCCGATCCGGCGCCGGTCAGCACCACCGTCACCGATGTTCAGGACACCACCACGGTCACGCTGACCGCCACGCCATCGGTGGCCGAGGGTGGCACGATTATTTACACCGCCTCTGTAGGTGCACCCGTCACCGGTAGTCCAGTGGTGGTCACCCTGGCCAACGGTCAAACCATCACCATTCCAGTCGGCCAAAGCTCCGGCACCGCCACCGGTGCCGTGACCAACGACGTCTACCAAGGGCACGCGCCAGTCACCAACAGCATCACCGGGGTTAGCGGGGGTAATTACGAGAACCTGGTTGCCAATCCGGCACCGGTCAGCACCTCCGTGACCGATGTTCAGGACACCACCACCGTCACGCTAACCGCCACGCCGAGCGTCGCCGAAGGCGGGACCATCGTCTACACCGCCAGCGTCGGCGCCCCCGTCACCGGTAGTCCAGTGCTGGTGACCTTAGCCAACGGCCAAACCATCACCATTCCAGTCGGCCAAAGCTCCGGCACCGCCACCGGTGCCGTGACCAACGACGTCTACCAAGGACACGCGCCAGTCACCAACAGCATCAGCAATGTCAGCGGCGGCAACTACGAAAACCTGGTGGCAAACAATAGCCCGGTCAGCAGTACAGTCACCGATGTACAGGAGACCACCACCGTCACATTGACGGCCACACCTACCGTGACAGAGGGCGGCCAGATCGTCTATACCGCGACCCTGACCAATCCTGCGCAAACCGCGCTTACCTTAACCCTGAGCAACGGCCAGACCATCACCATCGGCGCCAACCAATCCTCCGGCAGCGTGACGGTGGCCGCACCTTCCGATGACGTCTACATCGACGCTGGACCAGTCAGTGCCACGATAACCAATACCAGTGGCGGCAACTTCGAGAACCTCGTGGTCAACCCGGCGCCAGCGGTCACGGCCGTTTCCGATACCCTGAACAACACCACACTAGGGATCTCCGGCAGCGCGGCAGTGGCCGAGGGCAACAATGCCACCTACACCCTGACCCTGAGCAATGCCCCGCAAACTGACGTCACCGTCAAACTGAGCTATAGCGGTACGGCGACCAATGGCGTCGACTACACCGGCGTCGCAACTGTGGTGATCAAGGCCAACAGCACCCAGGCAACCTTCACTATCCCCACCCTCAAGGACGCCATCAATGAGGGCACCGAACAGATCAATGTGAAGATCGACTCAGCCACAGGCGGCAACTTCGAAGGCCTTGTGATCAACGCCGGTGCATCCAGTGTCACGACCCAGATCTATGAACCCGCCCCAGTGCTGGACCTCGATGCCAACGACTCCAGCGGCAAGAACGGCGCGGACTACCAGACCACCTTCACCGAGAACGGCAACGGCAATTCCATCAGTGACCTGGACATCTCCATCACCGACTTCGACAGCAGCCAACTGACCGGCGCTACCGTCACCCTGACCAATCGCCAGCCTGGCGATGCGCTCAACCTCGGCAACAGCGTCAACGGCATCACCGTCACATCAAGCGTGACCGACGGCAAAGTGGTGCTCACCTTGAGCGGTGCAGCGTCGCTGGCAGACTACATGCAGGCCATCAAGAACATCACCTTCGTCAACACCAGCGACGACCCAAGCACTACACCCCGCGTGATCACCGTTACCGTGACCGATGGGGTCAACGTATCCAACACGGCCACCACCACGGTCAATGTGGTTGCGGTCAACGATGCGCCAGTCACCATAGGTGGGGCGGCCACTGGCTCGGAGGACACCGATCTGGTGCTGAACTGGAGTGACTTCAACATCACCGACGTCGACAGCTCCGCCGCAAACCTTGGGGTGACTATCACCAAGCTGCCTGACCTCGGGAACTTGAAGTACTTCAACGGCACGGCCTGGGTGAACGTGACGGTCAACCAGACCATCAGCCAGGCAGACATCGCTGCAGGCAAACTCAAGTTCGTACCGCTGACCAATCAGTCGGGGGCCGATGGCTACGGCGGCTCCGGCGTGGGCAACAAGCAGGCCGATTATGCCCAGGTCAAATACAAGCCCACCGACGGCAGCAGCCCAGGTAGCGAGGCGACGCTGAAGGTGGACATCACACCCGTCGCCGACAAACCTGAGCTGAACATTGGCAACAACAACGTCAACTCCCTAGGCCTGACCAAAGAAACCTGGAACACCCTCACCGGCTTGACCAACAGCGGCAACGGTATCACCGGTGATGCGTTGAAATCCGTGTTCGCCAACTCCGGCAGTGCGAGCAAGAGCGAAACCACGACCAATGTGCAGTCCGAGGCCAGCGTCGCCGCCCAGTCCGGCTCGAAAACTTCGGGCCTGATCTATCTGGAAGCCGGCAAGACCTATACCTTCAGCGGCACGGCTGATGACAGTCTGCTGGTCAATATCGGCGGCAAGACGGTGGTCACCGCCACCTGGGGTGCGGGCGGCAATGTCTCGGGCAGCTTTACACCCAGCGCTAGCGGCTACTACACCCTGGAGATCTACCACGCCAACCAGGCCGGGCCAGGCAGCTACGACATCAACATCAAGGTCGGCAACGGTTCGGTCGGCGACTTCAACAGTGCGACTATCCCGATGTACCCCAACGTCACCGAGTTGGCTAACGCCGGGGTGACGGTGTCTGACCTGCATGGCAGCAATGGCCAGGGTTACTACGATGGCTACAAGCTCAATGAAGGGCCAGAGAACGGCAGCGTCAAGCTGGTGGGCATCAGCACCAGCCTGACCGATACCGACGGTTCGGAAACCTTGAGCGTCAAGCTTGCCGGGATTCCGGCAGGTTCGGTGGTGAGCGACAACGCGGGACACAGCATCACCGTGGGTGCAACGGCGGTCGATGTCACTGGCTGGAACCTGGGCAGTCTGGCGATCAAGCCACCGGCTTACTACTCTGGCCAGTTCGACGTGAAGATCACCTCCACCTCCAAAGAAGGCGTGGGAGGCAGCCAAGCCATCAACGAAGGCTCGGTTAAAGTCACCGTCTACCCGGAAAACTACACCTCCAGCAACCTGGGTACCGATAACGACACCGCGACCGGTACCGTGAACAACGATCTCATCGTCGCCGATGTGACAGGCCTGCACGTCGTTGCGGGGAAGGACTACAACATCGCGTTCATCGTCGACACCTCGGGCAGCATGGGGGCGTCCGGTGTGGATGCCGCCAAAGCCTCCATGGAGTCGGTGTTCCGGACCTTGGCCGCCAGCGTCAAGGGTGCACAATCGGGCACGGTGAACATTCTGTTGGTGGACTTCGCCACGCAGGTCAAGAGTTCCATCTCGGTTACCCTCAATGATACCGGGCTCAAGACCTTGCTCAACGCCCTGGGCACCATGAGCTCAGAGGGCGGCACCAACTACGAGGACGCCTTCAAGACCACCGCCAACTGGTTCCAGAATCTCAAGAATGCCGGCAACACTGGCAGCAACCAGACGTTCTTCATCACCGACGGCCAACCGACCTACTACCAGACCGGCGAGCAAGCCAACCCGAACCTGGCCAACAGCAGCGTGAAACTCGATACCTTCCTCAGTAGCATCAACTACAAGGCTGGTGACACTGTCACGAACTACCAGCTCGACACCACCAACCGGGTATCGATCGACAGCAGCGGCAAACTGACCGCCGAGACGCGCGGCAGCTTCGACCTACTGACCTGGAGCTACAAGTGGAACACCGTGACCAGCGGCACGATTCGCGCCGAAGGCAATGGCGGCTATGAGCTGTCGACTCGCGCAGGTACTGGCAACACCACCAATGATGCAACGTTGAACAACTCCAACGACAGTTTCAAGATTCTCGCGGCGCTGTCGGTAGTGGAGGCAATCGGCCTGAACAGCGGCGTCGATACGAACGATCTGAAACCCTTCGACTCGGACAAGACGCCGCAATCGAACATCGACCCCAGCAAACTGGCGGAGGCCATCCTTGGCCACACCGAAGTGACACAGCCCGGCTCGGACAGAGTCGATGGCGGCGATGGCCACGACATCATCTTCGGTGACCTTGTCACCTTCGACTCGATCCCTGGCACCGGCGTGGAAGCGATCCAGACCTATGTTGCCCTCAAGCTCGGTGTGGATGCGGGCGACGTGGATGCGCGAACGATGCACAAGTACGTTTCCGAGCATTACTCCGAGTTCGATATCTCCCGCGCCAACGACGGTGCCGATACATTGATGGGAGGTGCTGGCAACGACATCATCTTCGGCCAGGGCGGGAACGACTACCTCGATGGCGGCAAGGGCAATGACATCCTCCTGGGCGGCGCGGGTAACGACACCCTGCTGGGGGGCGACGGCAACGACCTGCTGTTTGGCGGAGCCGGCAATGATGCCCTGACCGGCGGCAAGGGTAACGACATCCTCAGCGGCGGCGCCGGCGCGGACACCTTCGTCTGGAAGCTCGGCGACATCGGCCAGGATGTGATCAAGGACTTCAAAATGAGCGAGGGCGACCGTCTTGACCTGAGCGACCTTCTGCAGGGGGAGCGTGGATCGACGATCGACAACTACCTGAAGATCACCACCGTTGGCGGTGAGTCGACCCTGCAAATCAGTACGGAGGGCAAGCTCAATGCTGCCGGGGGGCTGGCCAATGCCGATGTCTCGATCAAGCTGGAAGGGGTCAACTTGTCCAACACCACGATCAATTCGCTCATAAGCGGTGCCGACCCGACCATCAAGATCGACAATTCCAATAACTGACCGGCAGGCGCAGCTCGGGAACTTTGCCTAAGCTGCGCATAGCTCAACCGTTAAGGAACCCAAGTGACGAGGACGGATGCCATGTTCTACGTGCAACGCGACAGTGAAGGGGAGTTGCTGCGGGTCGAGGCCGCCCCCTTCGAGGGCTTCGCGGAAATCCTCCCGGCCGACCATGCCGAGATCCAGGAGTGGTTTGCCGACGACGTCGTCGAAAACAGCCTCAAGCAACTCAAGCAGAGTGATCTGGACATGATCCGGGTGCTCGAGGACCTGATCGAGGTGCTGACCACCAAGGGGGTGATCAGCATCACCGACCTGCCCGTCGGCGCCCAGGCCAAGCTGCTCAACCGCTCAACGGCCCGTAGGGCATTGGGCAGCCTGAACAACCTGATCGAGGAGGAAAGCGAAGGTGGGTTGATCTGAGGGCGGGGGGGATGCAGGAGCCGCTGTCTTTGCTGGCCCAATCGCCGGCAAGCCGGCTCCTAGGATGCCCGTGTACTCATCGCCAGGGCGCAGGTTCGCCCACCAGTTGTCCTTGAACGCCCTCTACCCCCATTTCTCGCAGGACGCTCAGTTCCCCTTCCGTCTCTACCCGCTCGGCGATCAGTGGCAAGTCGATGCCATGCGCCGCCCGCTGGATGGCTTCGATGAACAGGCGCTTGTGCTGTTCCTGGTCGATGTTGCGGATGTAGCTTCCGTCCACCTTGAGGTAGGCAAGGCCCAGATTAGCCAGGTTGCCAATCATGCTGAAACGTCCGCCAAAGCGCTGTAACGCGAGGCCGAAGCCCAACCCACGCAGGCGCCGGGTCAATTGCTCGAGCATCGATTGTTCGGGCAGTTGCTCCTCTCCGATCTCGAAGATCAGCCGTGGCCCTAAAGCAACGTTCTGGCCCAGAAGCTCATAGACTCGCCTCAGGGCTTCGGGATCGGCCAGGGTTGCCCCGGACAGGTTCAGCGCCAGCACCTGGTCATGGCCACGCAGGTGGGCGAGCACTTTCTCCAGCATCAGCAGATCCAGCCGGGCCATCCAGCCAAAGCGCTCAAGCCAGGGCAGGAAACGGCCCGCCGTCAGTGCTTCGCCACGCCCGTCGTCAAGTCGGGAAATAACTTTATGGTGCAGCACTACTTCAGTGGATTGGCAGTCCACCACGGGCTGGAAGAACAATTCGAAATGGCCGTTGACGAAGGCCTTGTCCAGGCGCGAATGCCAGTCGTGCTGGCTGTCCCCGGCCACGGCCGCCGCGCCCTGCTCAAGGCACACCCAGCCCGGTGTCGGTTGGTTCTCAGCCCTTGCCAGGGCCTCGTCCGCCAGTGTTAGCAGTGCCTGCGGTGCATCGCCTGGGGTGTAGGGTGCCAAGCCGATACAGGCGACCGGAGCGACATCGCTGGCCCCAGTGTCATGCAGACTGTGCAACGAAGCTTCGAGTGCCTGGGCCAGCTTCACCGCCTCTTCATGCACCATGCCTGGTGCAAGCACGGCGAATTCGCCTCCACGGCTGCGAGAAATCAGGTCTTTGGTTTCGGGAAAACCGGCACAGGTACGGCGCAGGTGCTCACCCACCGCCTGCAGCAACTGGTCCGTCCGCTGGCCACCCAATCGGGCATTAAGGCCTGCAAGATCCTGCACTCGAAGCAACAACAGATAGCCGGCTCGGGCTTCCTCAAGGTTGCTCACCTTGGCATTGAGCTGCATTTCGAAATAACGTCTATTGGACAAGCCAGTGAGGCTGTCCTGGTATGACTCTGCTCGGAGTCGCTCGCTTCGCTCGGCCTGTTCGGTGAACAATGCCTTGAGCTTCTCGACCATCTGGTTCATGGCCTGCACCACACGGCGCAATTCTGGGGTACGTGGCAGCGGCGAGGTGAGGAACTCGCGGCGGGCAATGGCATGGGACTGCTCCACCATGTAGTCCAACGGTCGCAGTTGCCGACGCAGCAACAACGCGCCAAGCACCGCACTAGCCGCACCACACAGCAACAACCAGCCGAGGCTGCCTAACGCACTCTGCCAGAGCTTGGCGACGGCGAACATGGGGTGGCTCACCACCTCGACGCGCGCGGCCTGCTGCCAGCCGCGGCTGACGATGGCATCCCCACCTGCGGGTTCTAGGCCAATCATGCGCACGAACCAGCTCGGCACACCACTGCTGTCGGGCTCGGCGTGGCGCTCGACCAAGGTGGCGTTGGAGTCCAGATCGACAACTTTGATCCTTGCGTAGTAGCCACTGTCGAAAATCGAGCTGACCATCAGCTCGACCATCGCAGGGTCGTCGATATTGGGTGTCAGCGACAAGGCCAATGCAGTGGCTGCATCCTGCGCGTGTGAACGCAACTGGTTGACGTACTGGCTGCGCGAGCTTTCCAGGCTGACCACGAAGCTTCCACTGAAAGCGACCACCAGGAACAAGCAAATGGCCAACAGCAATTGTTTGAACAGTGACATCTGCGCTCCCTCAGTAAACCGGTTCGGCCGGGAACCCTTCGGCCTGCATTTTTTTCAACAGATCCTGCCAACGCGACAAGCGCTTGGTATCCCCTACCTTCTTGTTGCCCGTGGTACCGGTCAGCCACAGGCCCTCGCCGTTGAAGGCATACACCGGTAACAGGTCAGGACGCTGGCTCGCCGGCTTGATGGCATCCATCAGGCTATCGAGTACCAGCGGCTGGGCCTGTGGGCTTGAATAATAGGTCAGGACCATGTGAGCCCTGTTCTGCCGCAAGGCTTTGACGTAAGTGATGCGCAGCTTTTCACTGGGGATGCCCATACGCCGTAGGCTGAAGTACTTGGCGATAGCGTAGTCCTCACAATCGCCAGCGCCTTTGATCAAGGCCTGAATGGGCGTTGCCCAATAATCGACCTCACGCCACAAGTCGATGTCTTCGACGTAACGCAACTGCTGGTTGAAGAAGCGATTGACCACCTGCAACCGCTCAAGCTCACTGCCCTGCTGTTGTGTGGCCATCAACTGCTGCCAGGCATCGATACGGGCCTTTCCGGCACCCAGGGGGCCGTAGAGCGCCTGAGACTTGCGGCTGATCTGGGAGAAATCCCAGTCGGCGTGCAGAGCGCCCAGCAACAAGCCCCCCAGCAACGTGGCAAGGCCGAAACAACGCAAGACGGTTTTAAGTATCCAGGATATCGCCACTGCGAAGACCTGTTCAGGCCAGCCTAATGCAGCGATGGTGCGGCCTGCCAAGGCAAAAGACAATGGCGCGATGCAATCACGATGCCGATAGTCGGGCTAATCTAACTTTATCGTTAACTCGATATGTGTATTGCTTTCTTTGGTAGGCGACTTGCTCCACCATACCCGCGGTTTTGGGGCGCTCCCTGCTGTGTGGGCAGTGGTTTGACAAGCCTCCTTGCTCGTCACTAGTGTAATTGGATCCAACTTTAATCGTCGAGGCAGACTTCGCGTGGCCGAGAAATTCAAACTGAGCAAAGTGCTGGCCAGCGAACAGGTACCAGCACACCTGGCCCGTAGCGTGATCGAAGAACGCTTGCGCAGTGCCATCCTAGACGGTCGTTTGCCTCCGGGAACAGCCCTGCGCCAACAGGAGCTCGCGACCCTGTTCGGTGTCAGCCGCATGCCAGTGCGTGAAGCTTTACGTCAGTTGGAAGCGCAGTCCCTGCTCAAGGTGGAAATGCATAAAGGGGCCGTGGTTGCGCCCTTGATCGGTGAAGATGCAGTCGATACCTACGAACTGCGGGTACTGTTGGAATCCGAGGCATTGCGCCAGTCGATCCCCCTGCTCAATGCCGATGACATTGCTCAGGCCCGTGGGTATATCCAGCAATTGGAAAGCGAAACCAGCCACGCCGAAATCGGTCGTCTCAATCGGCTGCTCCACATGGCACTGTACAACAAGGCGCCGAACCAAAAACTGCTGCGGCTGATCGAGAATGAACTCAACGAAGAAGAACGCTTCCTGCGCTTCCATCTGTCTTCGATGGGGCTGGGCAAATTGACCCAGGATGACCACAACGCCTTGGTCGATGCGGCCAGCGACAAGCTGGTGGACGAAGCGGTCACGGTGCTGGAAAAGCACCTCAATACAGCCGCTCGTGTGATCAGGGCCTACCTGGACAAGCAAACGGCCCGCTAAGTGTGCTCACCTGAAGCGCTTAGCAATTGACGTGACGATAAGCCCAAAAGGACAAAGCCCCTGTCTGCAACGCAGACAGGGGCTCTGGATTTGAATCTTAACGATGACCTACTCTCACATGGGGAAACCCCACACTACCATCGGCGATGCATCGTTTCACTGCTGAGTTCGGGATGGGATCAGGTGGTTCCAATGCTCTATGGTCGTCAAGAAATTCTGTGTGCCGATCCGTCCTGCGGACGCTTCAGCGAAAATCTATAACTTCTACTTAAAGACAAAACCCCTACCTGCTCACGCAGATAGGGGTTTTGCGAAATGAATCTTGACGATGACCTACTCTCACATGGGGAAACCCCACACTACCATCGGCGATGCATCGTTTCACTGCTGAGTTCGGGATGGGATCAGGTGGTTCCAATGCTCTATGGTCGTCAAGAAATTCTGTTGCCAGAATGTCGTGTAAACACTCTTGGCCAATTCGGATATGTGAATTTGTGGTCTTGCGAACTTTCGGTCGTTTCGTCTTCACCACCGCAATCTGCGTCAGCAAATTGCTTGGGTGTTATATGGTCAAGCCTCACGGGCAATTAGTATTGGTTAGCTCAACGCCTCACAGCGCTTACACACCCAACCTATCAACGTCGTAGTCTTCGACGGCCCTTTAGGGAACTCAAGGTTCCAGTGAGATCTCATCTTGAGGCAAGTTTCCCGCTTAGATGCTTTCAGCGGTTATCTCTTCCGAACATAGCTACCCGGCAATGCCACTGGCGTGACAACCGGAACACCAGAGGTTCGTCCACTCCGGTCCTCTCGTACTAGGAGCAGCCCCTCTCAAATCTCAAACGTCCACGGCAGATAGGGACCGAACTGTCTCACGACGTTCTAAACCCAGCTCGCGTACCACTTTAAATGGCGAACAGCCATACCCTTGGGACCGGCTTCAGCCCCAGGATGTGATGAGCCGACATCGAGGTGCCAAACACCGCCGTCGATATGAACTCTTGGGCGGTATCAGCCTGTTATCCCCGGAGTACCTTTTATCCGTTGAGCGATGGCCCTTCCATACAGAACCACCGGATCACTAAGACCTACTTTCGTACCTGCTCGACGTGTTTGTCTCGCAGTCAAGCGCGCTTTTGCCTTTATACTCTGCGACCGATTTCCGACCGGTCTGAGCGCACCTTCGTACTCCTCCGTTACTCTTTGGGAGGAGACCGCCCCAGTCAAACTACCCACCATACACTGTCCTCGATCCGGATAACGGACCTGAGTTAGAACCTCAAAGTTGCCAGGGTGGTATTTCAAGAATGGCTCCATGAGAACTGGCGTCCCCACTTCAAAGCCTCCCACCTATCCTACACAAGCAAATTCAAAGTCCAGTGCAAAGCTATAGTAAAGGTTCACGGGGTCTTTCCGTCTAGCCGCGGATACACTGCATCTTCACAGCGATTTCAATTTCACTGAGTCTCGGGTGGAGACAGCGCCGCCATCGTTACGCCATTCGTGCAGGTCGGAACTTACCCGACAAGGAATTTCGCTACCTTAGGACCGTTATAGTTACGGCCGCCGTTTACCGGGGCTTCGATCAAGAGCTTCGCTTGCGCTAACCCCATCAATTAACCTTCCGGCACCGGGCAGGCGTCACACCCTATACGTCCACTTTCGTGTTTGCAGAGTGCTGTGTTTTTAATAAACAGTCGCAGCGGCCTGGTATCTTCGACCGACATGGGCTTACGGAGCAAGTCCTTCACCCTCGTCGGCGCACCTTCTCCCGAAGTTACGGTGCCATTTTGCCTAGTTCCTTCACCCGAGTTCTCTCAAGCGCCTTGGTATTCTCTACCCGACCACCTGTGTCGGTTTGGGGTACGGTTCCCAGTTATCTGAAGCTTAGGAGCTTTTCTTGGAAGCATGGCATCAACCACTTCGTCGCCTAAAGGCAACTCGTCATCAGCTCTCGGCCTTGAGATCCCGGATTTGCCTAAGATCTCAGCCTACCACCTTAAACTTGGACAACCAACGCCAAGCTGGCCTAGCCTTCTCCGTCCCTCCATCGCAATAACTGGAAGTACAGGAATATTAACCTGTTTTCCATCGACTACGCTTTTCAGCCTCGCCTTAGGGACCGACTAACCCTGCGTCGATTAACGTTGCGCAGGAAACCTTGGTCTTTCGGCGTGGGAGTTTTTCACTCCCATTGTCGTTACTCATGTCAGCATTCGCACTTCTGATACCTCCAGCAAGCTTCTCAACTCACCTTCACAGGCTTACAGAACGCTCCTCTACCGCGTCATCAAAGATGACACCCGTAGCTTCGGTGCATGGTTTGAGCCCCGTTACATCTTCCGCGCAGGCCGACTCGACTAGTGAGCTATTACGCTTTCTTTAAAGGATGGCTGCTTCTAAGCCAACCTCCTAGCTGTCTAAGCCTTCCCACATCGTTTCCCACTTAACCATGACTTTGGGACCTTAGCTGACGGTCTGGGTTGTTTCCCTTTTCACGACGGACGTTAGCACCCGCCGTGTGTCTCCCATGCTCGGCACTTCCAGGTATTCGGAGTTTGCATCGGTTTGGTAAGTCGGGATGACCCCCTAGCCGAAACAGTGCTCTACCCCCTGGAGTGATACATGAGGCGCTACCTAAATAGCTTTCGAGGAGAACCAGCTATCTCCGAGCTTGATTAGCCTTTCACTCCGATCCACAGGTCATCCGCTAACTTTTCAACGGTAGTCGGTTCGGTCCTCCAGTCAGTGTTACCTAACCTTCAACCTGCCCATGGATAGATCGCCCGGTTTCGGGTCTATACCCAGCGACTAAACGCCCTATTAAGACTCGCTTTCGCTACGCCTCCCCTATTCGGTTAAGCTCGCCACTGAATATAAGTCGCTGACCCATTATACAAAAGGTACGCAGTCACCTAACAAAGTAGGCTCCCACTGCTTGTACGCATACGGTTTCAGGTTCTATTTCACTCCCCTCTCCGGGGTTCTTTTCGCCTTTCCCTCACGGTACTGGTTCACTATCGGTCAGTCAGTAGTATTTAGCCTTGGAGGATGGTCCCCCCATGTTCAGACAAAGTTTCTCGTGCTCCGTCCTACTCGATTTCATTGATAAGAGATTTTCGTGTACGGGGCTATCACCCACTATGGCCGCACTTTCCAGAGCGTTCCACTAATCTCAAATCAACTTAAGGGCTGGTCCCCGTTCGCTCGCCACTACTAAGGGAATCTCGGTTGATTTCTTTTCCTCAGGGTACTTAGATGTTTCAGTTCCCCTGGTTCGCCTCTTGCACCTATGTATTCAGTACAAGATAACCAGCTTGTGCTGGCTGGGTTCCCCCATTCAGAGATCTCTGGATCACAGTCTGTTTGCCGACTCCCCAAAGCTTATCGCAGGCTACCACGTCTTTCATCGCCTCTGACTGCCAAGGCATCCACCGTATGCGCTTCTTCACTTGACCATATAACCCCAAGCAATCTGGTTATACTGTGAAGACGACATTCGCCGAAAATTCGCATGTTGCTCAATTAAGAGCAGAACTCACAAATTTTACCTTAGCCTGACATCACACCAGTGAAAGTGCGTGCCAGTCTATCTATCACATATCCGAATTTTTAAAGAACGATCTGACAAAAGTCAGAAATCAACATTCGATCTGAATGCTCATTTCTAAGTTCTGATCAAGTAAGCGAGTGGTGGAGCCAAGCGGGATCGAACCGCTGACCTCCTGCGTGCAAGGCAGGCGCTCTCCCAGCTGAGCTATGGCCCCGCATATTGGTAGGTCTGGGCAGATTTGAACTGCCGACCTCACCCTTATCAGGGGTGCGCTCTAACCAACTGAGCTACAGACCTATATAGGGTCTTGATCGTCTTCGACAATGAATCAAGCAATTCGTGTGGGAGCTCATCAGTAGGCTGATGTCGTCGATTAAGGAGGTGATCCAGCCGCAGGTTCCCCTACGGCTACCTTGTTACGACTTCACCCCAGTCATGAATCACACCGTGGTAACCGTCCTCCCGAAGGTTAGACTAGCTACTTCTGGTGCAACCCACTCCCATGGTGTGACGGGCGGTGTGTACAAGGCCCGGGAACGTATTCACCGCGACATTCTGATTCGCGATTACTAGCGATTCCGACTTCACGCAGTCGAGTTGCAGACTGCGATCCGGACTACGATCGGTTTTGTGAGATTAGCTCCACCTCGCGGCTTGGCAACCCTCTGTACCGACCATTGTAGCACGTGTGTAGCCCAGGCCGTAAGGGCCATGATGACTTGACGTCATCCCCACCTTCCTCCGGTTTGTCACCGGCAGTCTCCTTAGAGTGCCCACCATAACGTGCTGGTAACTAAGGACAAGGGTTGCGCTCGTTACGGGACTTAACCCAACATCTCACGACACGAGCTGACGACAGCCATGCAGCACCTGTGTCAGAGTTCCCGAAGGCACCAATCCATCTCTGGAAAGTTCTCTGCATGTCAAGGCCTGGTAAGGTTCTTCGCGTTGCTTCGAATTAAACCACATGCTCCACCGCTTGTGCGGGCCCCCGTCAATTCATTTGAGTTTTAACCTTGCGGCCGTACTCCCCAGGCGGTCAACTTAATGCGTTAGCTGCGCCACTAAAATCTCAAGGATTCCAACGGCTAGTTGACATCGTTTACGGCGTGGACTACCAGGGTATCTAATCCTGTTTGCTCCCCACGCTTTCGCACCTCAGTGTCAGTATCAGTCCAGGTGGTCGCCTTCGCCACTGGTGTTCCTTCCTATATCTACGCATTTCACCGCTACACAGGAAATTCCACCACCCTCTACCGTACTCTAGCTCGCCAGTTTTGGATGCAGTTCCCAGGTTGAGCCCGGGGCTTTCACATCCAACTTAACGAACCACCTACGCGCGCTTTACGCCCAGTAATTCCGATTAACGCTTGCACCCTCTGTATTACCGCGGCTGCTGGCACAGAGTTAGCCGGTGCTTATTCTGTCGGTAACGTCAAAACAGCAAGGTATTAGCTTACTGCCCTTCCTCCCAACTTAAAGTGCTTTACAATCCGAAGACCTTCTTCACACACGCGGCATGGCTGGATCAGGCTTTCGCCCATTGTCCAATATTCCCCACTGCTGCCTCCCGTAGGAGTCTGGACCGTGTCTCAGTTCCAGTGTGACTGATCATCCTCTCAGACCAGTTACGGATCGTCGCCTTGGTGAGCCATTACCTCACCAACTAGCTAATCCGACCTAGGCTCATCTGATAGCGCAAGGCCCGAAGGTCCCCTGCTTTCTCCCGTAGGACGTATGCGGTATTAGCGTTCCTTTCGAAACGTTGTCCCCCACTACCAGGCAGATTCCTAGGCATTACTCACCCGTCCGCCGCTGAATCAAGGAGCAAGCTCCCGTCATCCGCTCGACTTGCATGTGTTAGGCCTGCCGCCAGCGTTCAATCTGAGCCATGATCAAACTCTTCAGTTCAATACTGCTTGGGTTTTTAAGAAACCCTAAACTTGGCTCAGCAATCTCAAATGACTATGTGATTTCTCGCATGGCCACTTGTGATGCTGATAATCTTTGTGACTATCAGTCCGTACTCACAAGCACCCACACGAATTGCTTGATTCGATTTGTTAAAGAGCGTTTGGCTAAGAGCGTTTCGTCTCAACCGAGGCGCGCATTCTACGCTTTCCTCATTTGCTGTCAAGCGTTTATTTTGAAGTTTTTTGCGAGAAACTCGTTTAGCTTCAAACACTTAACTCGCTGCGATCTCTCGTAGCGGGAGGCGAATAATACAGCATCCAGAAATGCTGTCAACCCCCTTTTCCTTGCCAGCCCCTCGGCTGTCCAGGACGAAGCATCTGCTTCTACTTAAAGACAAAACCCCTACCTGCTCGCGCAGATAGGGGTTTTGCGAAATGAATCTTGACGATGACCTACTCTCACATGGGGAAACCCCACACTACCATCGGCGATGCATCGTTTCACTGCTGAGTTCGGGATGGGATCAGGTGGTTCCAATGCTCTATGGTCGTCAAGAAATTCTGTTGCCAGAATGTCGTGTAAACACTCTTGGCCAATTCGGATATGTGAATTTGTGGTCTTGCGAACTTTCGGTCGTTTCGTCTTCACCACCGCAATCTGCGTCAGCAAATTGCTTGGGTGTTATATGGTCAAGCCTCACGGGCAATTAGTATTGGTTAGCTCAACGCCTCACAGCGCTTACACACCCAACCTATCAACGTCGTAGTCTTCGACGGCCCTTTAGGGAACTCAAGGTTCCAGTGAGATCTCATCTTGAGGCAAGTTTCCCGCTTAGATGCTTTCAGCGGTTATCTCTTCCGAACATAGCTACCCGGCAATGCCACTGGCGTGACAACCGGAACACCAGAGGTTCGTCCACTCCGGTCCTCTCGTACTAGGAGCAGCCCCTCTCAAATCTCAAACGTCCACGGCAGATAGGGACCGAACTGTCTCACGACGTTCTAAACCCAGCTCGCGTACCACTTTAAATGGCGAACAGCCATACCCTTGGGACCGGCTTCAGCCCCAGGATGTGATGAGCCGACATCGAGGTGCCAAACACCGCCGTCGATATGAACTCTTGGGCGGTATCAGCCTGTTATCCCCGGAGTACCTTTTATCCGTTGAGCGATGGCCCTTCCATACAGAACCACCGGATCACTAAGACCTACTTTCGTACCTGCTCGACGTGTTTGTCTCGCAGTCAAGCGCGCTTTTGCCTTTATACTCTGCGACCGATTTCCGACCGGTCTGAGCGCACCTTCGTACTCCTCCGTTACTCTTTGGGAGGAGACCGCCCCAGTCAAACTACCCACCATACACTGTCCTCGATCCGGATAACGGACCTGAGTTAGAACCTCAAAGTTGCCAGGGTGGTATTTCAAGAATGGCTCCATGAGAACTGGCGTCCCCACTTCAAAGCCTCCCACCTATCCTACACAAGCAAATTCAAAGTCCAGTGCAAAGCTATAGTAAAGGTTCACGGGGTCTTTCCGTCTAGCCGCGGATACACTGCATCTTCACAGCGATTTCAATTTCACTGAGTCTCGGGTGGAGACAGCGCCGCCATCGTTACGCCATTCGTGCAGGTCGGAACTTACCCGACAAGGAATTTCGCTACCTTAGGACCGTTATAGTTACGGCCGCCGTTTACCGGGGCTTCGATCAAGAGCTTCGCTTGCGCTAACCCCATCAATTAACCTTCCGGCACCGGGCAGGCGTCACACCCTATACGTCCACTTTCGTGTTTGCAGAGTGCTGTGTTTTTAATAAACAGTCGCAGCGGCCTGGTATCTTCGACCGACATGGGCTTACGGAGCAAGTCCTTCACCCTCGTCGGCGCACCTTCTCCCGAAGTTACGGTGCCATTTTGCCTAGTTCCTTCACCCGAGTTCTCTCAAGCGCCTTGGTATTCTCTACCCGACCACCTGTGTCGGTTTGGGGTACGGTTCCCAGTTATCTGAAGCTTAGGAGCTTTTCTTGGAAGCATGGCATCAACCACTTCGTCGCCTAAAGGCAACTCGTCATCAGCTCTCGGCCTTGAGATCCCGGATTTGCCTAAGATCTCAGCCTACCACCTTAAACTTGGACAACCAACGCCAAGCTGGCCTAGCCTTCTCCGTCCCTCCATCGCAATAACTGGAAGTACAGGAATATTAACCTGTTTTCCATCGACTACGCTTTTCAGCCTCGCCTTAGGGACCGACTAACCCTGCGTCGATTAACGTTGCGCAGGAAACCTTGGTCTTTCGGCGTGGGAGTTTTTCACTCCCATTGTCGTTACTCATGTCAGCATTCGCACTTCTGATACCTCCAGCAAGCTTCTCAACTCACCTTCACAGGCTTACAGAACGCTCCTCTACCGCGTCATCAAAGATGACACCCGTAGCTTCGGTGCATGGTTTGAGCCCCGTTACATCTTCCGCGCAGGCCGACTCGACTAGTGAGCTATTACGCTTTCTTTAAAGGATGGCTGCTTCTAAGCCAACCTCCTAGCTGTCTAAGCCTTCCCACATCGTTTCCCACTTAACCATGACTTTGGGACCTTAGCTGACGGTCTGGGTTGTTTCCCTTTTCACGACGGACGTTAGCACCCGCCGTGTGTCTCCCATGCTCGGCACTTCCAGGTATTCGGAGTTTGCATCGGTTTGGTAAGTCGGGATGACCCCCTAGCCGAAACAGTGCTCTACCCCCTGGAGTGATACATGAGGCGCTACCTAAATAGCTTTCGAGGAGAACCAGCTATCTCCGAGCTTGATTAGCCTTTCACTCCGATCCACAGGTCATCCGCTAACTTTTCAACGGTAGTCGGTTCGGTCCTCCAGTCAGTGTTACCTAACCTTCAACCTGCCCATGGATAGATCGCCCGGTTTCGGGTCTATACCCAGCGACTAAACGCCCTATTAAGACTCGCTTTCGCTACGCCTCCCCTATTCGGTTAAGCTCGCCACTGAATATAAGTCGCTGACCCATTATACAAAAGGTACGCAGTCACCTAACAAAGTAGGCTCCCACTGCTTGTACGCATACGGTTTCAGGTTCTATTTCACTCCCCTCTCCGGGGTTCTTTTCGCCTTTCCCTCACGGTACTGGTTCACTATCGGTCAGTCAGTAGTATTTAGCCTTGGAGGATGGTCCCCCCATGTTCAGACAAAGTTTCTCGTGCTCCGTCCTACTCGATTTCATTGATAAGAGATTTTCGTGTACGGGGCTATCACCCACTATGGCCGCACTTTCCAGAGCGTTCCACTAATCTCAAATCAACTTAAGGGCTGGTCCCCGTTCGCTCGCCACTACTAAGGGAATCTCGGTTGATTTCTTTTCCTCAGGGTACTTAGATGTTTCAGTTCCCCTGGTTCGCCTCTTGCACCTATGTATTCAGTACAAGATAACCAGCTTGTGCTGGCTGGGTTCCCCCATTCAGAGATCTCTGGATCACAGTCTGTTTGCCGACTCCCCAAAGCTTATCGCAGGCTACCACGTCTTTCATCGCCTCTGACTGCCAAGGCATCCACCGTATGCGCTTCTTCACTTGACCATATAACCCCAAGCAATCTGGTTATACTGTGAAGACGACATTCGCCGAAAATTCGCATGTTGCTCAATTAAGAGCAGAACTCACAAATTTTACCTTAGCCTGACATCACACCAGTGAAAGTGCGTGTCAGTCTATCTATCACATATCCGAATTTTTAAAGAACGATCTGACAAAAGTCAGAAATCAACATTCGATCTGAATGCTCATTTCTAAGTTCTGAGCAGCTGTACAACCTGAAAGAGTGGTGGAGCCAAGCGGGATCGAACCGCTGACCTCCTGCGTGCAAGGCAGGCGCTCTCCCAGCTGAGCTATGGCCCCGTGTGTTCTAGGCCGCACCAAGTAATTGGTAGGTCTGGGCAGATTTGAACTGCCGACCTCACCCTTATCAGGGGTGCGCTCTAACCAACTGAGCTACAGACCTATAACAGGGTCGCGTTACAGCATCGTCTTTATACAAAGAATCAAGCAATTCGTGTGGGAGCTCATCAGCAGGCTGATGTCGTCGATTAAGGAGGTGATCCAGCCGCAGGTTCCCCTACGGCTACCTTGTTACGACTTCACCCCAGTCATGAATCACACCGTGGTAACCGTCCTCCCGAAGGTTAGACTAGCTACTTCTGGTGCAACCCACTCCCATGGTGTGACGGGCGGTGTGTACAAGGCCCGGGAACGTATTCACCGCGACATTCTGATTCGCGATTACTAGCGATTCCGACTTCACGCAGTCGAGTTGCAGACTGCGATCCGGACTACGATCGGTTTTGTGAGATTAGCTCCACCTCGCGGCTTGGCAACCCTCTGTACCGACCATTGTAGCACGTGTGTAGCCCAGGCCGTAAGGGCCATGATGACTTGACGTCATCCCCACCTTCCTCCGGTTTGTCACCGGCAGTCTCCTTAGAGTGCCCACCATAACGTGCTGGTAACTAAGGACAAGGGTTGCGCTCGTTACGGGACTTAACCCAACATCTCACGACACGAGCTGACGACAGCCATGCAGCACCTGTGTCAGAGTTCCCGAAGGCACCAATCCATCTCTGGAAAGTTCTCTGCATGTCAAGGCCTGGTAAGGTTCTTCGCGTTGCTTCGAATTAAACCACATGCTCCACCGCTTGTGCGGGCCCCCGTCAATTCATTTGAGTTTTAACCTTGCGGCCGTACTCCCCAGGCGGTCAACTTAATGCGTTAGCTGCGCCACTAAAATCTCAAGGACTCCAACGGCTAGTTGACATCGTTTACGGCGTGGACTACCAGGGTATCTAATCCTGTTTGCTCCCCACGCTTTCGCACCTCAGTGTCAGTATCAGTCCAGGTGGTCGCCTTCGCCACTGGTGTTCCTTCCTATATCTACGCATTTCACCGCTACACAGGAAATTCCACCACCCTCTACCGTACTCTAGCTCGCCAGTTTTGGATGCAGTTCCCAGGTTGAGCCCGGGGCTTTCACATCCAACTTAACGAACCACCTACGCGCGCTTTACGCCCAGTAATTCCGATTAACGCTTGCACCCTCTGTATTACCGCGGCTGCTGGCACAGAGTTAGCCGGTGCTTATTCTGTCGGTAACGTCAAAACAGCAAGGTATTAGCTTACTGCCCTTCCTCCCAACTTAAAGTGCTTTACAATCCGAAGACCTTCTTCACACACGCGGCATGGCTGGATCAGGCTTTCGCCCATTGTCCAATATTCCCCACTGCTGCCTCCCGTAGGAGTCTGGACCGTGTCTCAGTTCCAGTGTGACTGATCATCCTCTCAGACCAGTTACGGATCGTCGCCTTGGTGAGCCATTACCTCACCAACTAGCTAATCCGACCTAGGCTCATCTGATAGCGCAAGGCCCGAAGGTCCCCTGCTTTCTCCCGTAGGACGTATGCGGTATTAGCGTTCCTTTCGAAACGTTGTCCCCCACTACCAGGCAGATTCCTAGGCATTACTCACCCGTCCGCCGCTGAATCAAGGAGCAAGCTCCCGTCATCCGCTCGACTTGCATGTGTTAGGCCTGCCGCCAGCGTTCAATCTGAGCCATGATCAAACTCTTCAGTTCAATACTGCTTGGGTTTTTAAGAAACCCTAAACTTGGCTCAGCAATCTCAAATGACTATGTGATTTCTCGCATGGCCACTTGTGATGCTGATAATCTTTGTGACTATCAGTCCGTACTCACAAGCACCCACACGAATTGCTTGATTCGATTTGTTAAAGAGCGTTTGGCTAAGAGCGTTTCGTCTCAACCGAGGCGCGCATTCTACGCTTTCCTCATTTGCTGTCAAGCGTTTATTTTGAAGTTTTTTGCGAGAAACTCGTTTAGCTTCAAACACTTGACTCGCTGCGATCTCTCGTAGCGGGAGGCGAATAATACAGCGTTTTAAAACGCTGTCAACCACCTCTTTCAGCGCTTCCGATTGCTTTCTAAACGCTCAACTTGTTGATTAACAAGGAGTTTTTCGTTTCGACTGCGTCGGAAGTGGGGCGCATTATAAGGGGATTCGAGAGGCCGTCAACCTTTTAATTCCAAGAAACTTCAATACCGCTTAAAAAGCCAAGCGGGGAGGCCTGACGGCCTCCCCGCTTAGCGCTCACCTTCCATCACCTCAAAGCACACCCGCATCACGCAATCGCTGGACCTCACCCGCATCCAATCCCAACAGCTGATGCAATACGGCCTCGGTGTGCTCACCCAACAGAGGCGGCGCATGGCGGTATTCCACTGGCGTCTGCGATAACCGAATGGGACTAGCCACCTGGGGCACCTTGCCTGCCAACGGGTGATCAAGACTCACTGACAACCCTCGAGCGACCACCTGCGGATCCTGGAACATCTGCGCCAGATCGTTGATCGGCCCACACGGCACGCCTGCTGCCTCCAGCTGACTGACCCACTCGGCCGTGGTCTTGAACACAGTAGCCTGCCGGATCAATGGGATCAGCTCGGCCCGGTTGGCGACGCGCTGCTTATTCGTTGCGAAACGCGGATCGTCAGCCCACTGTGGCTGCCCAGCCACTTCCGCAAACTTGCGGAACTGCCCATCGTTGCCCACGGTAAGGATGAAATCGCCATCCGCGGTCGGGAAATCCTGATAAGGCACGATATTTGGGTGAGCGTTGCCCAACCGCTTTGGCGGGATGCCTGTCGTCAGGTAGTTCATCGCCTGGTTGGCCAGGCAGGCCACCTGCACATCCAGCAGCGCCATATCGATGTACTGCCCGGTACCGGACTGGTCGCGGTGGGCGAGGGCGGCGAGTATCGCCACAGTGGAGTACAACCCGGTCAATATGTCGGTCAGGGCCACACCCACCTTTACCGGACCCGCCCCCTCCTCACCCTCGGGTCGCCCGGTCAGGCTCATCAGCCCACCCAGCCCCTGGATCATGAAGTCATAGCCAGCACGCTTGGCATAAGGCCCTGTTTGGCCAAACCCGGTAATCGAACAATAGATGAGCGTCGGGTTCACCGCCTTGAGGCTTTGATAATCCAACCCATAAGCCGCTAGCCCGCCAACCTTGAAGTTCTCGATGACGATGTCCGACTTAGCCGCAAGCTCACGCACCAGGCGCTGCCCCTGGGGCTGCGTGAAGTCGATGGTCACCGATCTTTTGTTGCGGTTGGCCGAGAGGTAATAAGCCGCCTCGCTGGTGTTTTCACCTTGGACGTCCTTCAGGAAAGGAGGCCCCCAAGCCCTTGTATCGTCGCCGCTGCCTGGCCGCTCCACCTTGATCACATCAGCACCAAGGTCGGCCAGGATCTGGCCGGCCCAGGGCCCGGCCAACACACGCGAAAGGTCTAGCACCCGCAGATGTGAAAGCGCGCCCATGGGCTGGCTCCTCGATCAGTAGAAGGCCTGAATGCCGGTCTGCGCACGCCCGAGGATTAGCGCATGCACGTCATGCGTGCCCTCGTAGGTGTTGACGACCTCCAGATTCACCAGATGACGCGCAACCCCGAATTCGTCAGAGATGCCATTGCCACCCAACATGTCGCGCGCCATGCGCGCAATGTCCAGGGCCTTGCCACAGGAGTTGCGTTTCATGATCGAGGTAATCTCGACGGCGGCCGTGCCTTCGTCCTTCATACGACCCAGGCGCAAGCAACCCTGCAGCGCCAGCGTGATTTCTGTCTGCATGTCGGCCAGCTTCTTCTGGATCAACTGGTTGGCAGCCAGTGGGCGCCCGAACTGCTGACGATCCAGAGTGTACTGGCGCGCAGTGTGCCAACAGGCTTCAGCAGCCCCAAGGGCGCCCCAGGAGATGCCGTAGCGTGCCGAGTTCAAGCACGTGAACGGGCCTTTCAGGCCACGGACATCCGGGAAGATGTTTTCCTCAGGCACGAAGACGTTGTCCATCACGATCTCGCCGGTAATCGACGCACACAGGCCAACCTTGCCATGAATCGCCGGGGCACTGAGGCCCTGCCAACCTTTCTCCAGGACGAAACCACGAATATCGCCCGCATCATCCTTGGCCCACACCACGAACACATCGGCGATCGGGCTGTTAGTGATCCACATCTTGCTACCCGTAAGGCGATAGCCGCCTTCAACCTTCTTGGCACGGGTAATCATCGAACCTGGGTCGGAACCATGGTTAGGCTCGGTCAACCCGAAACAACCGACCCACTCACCGCTGGCCAGCTTGGGCAGGTACTTCTGCTTTTGTGCCTCGGTGCCGAACTCGTTGATCGGCACCATCACCAAGGACGACTGAACACTCATCATCGAACGATAGCCCGAGTCGATGCGTTCCACCTCGCGGGCGATCAGGCCATAGCACACATAATTGAGACCGCTGCCACCGTACTGCTCCGGGATGGTCGCACCCAGCAGGCCGACCTCGCCCATCTCGCGGAAAATCGCTGGGTCTGTCCGCTCATGCCGGAAGGCTTCCAACACACGGGGCGCCAACTTGTCCTGGGCGAACTGATAAGCGCTGTCACGCACCATGCGCTCTTCTTCAGTGAGCTGCTGATCGAGCAGCAGTGGGTCGATCCAGTTGAAGCTTGCTTTACCAGCCATGAGCGAGATCCTCGAAATAGGGGAGGTAGTTCTTGTGCCCTTGATCCTAGGCCTGATCTGCGCCCTCTACAAACGAGGATTGCGCACCATTAAGTGATAATTTGTCACTCCGTAGCCAGCAGACTCCTTATACCGCCTGCCGAACGAGTGAGGTTGACGTACATGCGCCGCAAGATACCCAGTACCGCCGCCCTGGTTTGCTTCGAGGCAGCAGCCCGCCACGAAAGCTTCACCAAGGCCGCACATGAACTTGCCCTGACACAAGGCGCCGTTTGTCGGCAAATAGGCGGCCTGGAGGCATTCCTGAACGTCGAGCTGTTCCGCCGCTCTCGACGCGGCGTAAAGCTAACCGAGGCAGGTTTGTCCTACAGTCGGCAAGTCGCCGCGCAGCTAGACGCGGTGGAACGCGATACCTTGTCGGTCATGCGCCAGCAGGGCGCGAACGTAATCGAATTGGCGGTGGTGCCAACTTTCGGCACACAGTGGTTGCTGCCCCGACTCAAGGACTTCCAGCAGCGCACCCCCGATGTCACCGTCAACCTGACCAACCGCACTCGGCCCTTCCTGTTCGCCGATACAGCCTTTGACGCCGCCATCTATTTTGGTGATGCCGATTGGCCTGGTACCCAGGCTCACCGCCTAATGGGCGAAAATCCAGTCCCTGTGTGCAGCCCAAACCTGCTGGGCGGGGAGGGCAGACTGGACGCGCGGCGCATCGCCGAGCTCCCTTTGCTGCAGCAGACCACCCGCCCCTATGCCTGGAGGCAGTGGTTCGGCAGCCTGGGCATTAATGTCGAAGGCGACATGACAGGCCCACGCTATGAACTATTCTCCATGCTTGCCCAAGCAGCCATGCATGAGATGGGGGTTGCGCTCATCCCTCCATTTTTGATTCAGCACGAGCTGGATGAGGGTAGGCTGGTGCAGGCCAATGGGCACGCACTGACGAGCGACAAGGCCTATTACCTCATGATCCCTGAACGCAAGGTCGAATCCGCTTCCCTGCGCGCATTCCGCGACTGGCTACTGCAACAGGCGCAACTGTTCACGGCAGCGCAGACGGGCAGAACGCCTTCCCGACCTTTGTAGTCAATTATTTTTAACACCTACAGATATAATTATTTGTCGCAAAACAGCAAACTGTTCAGGTGAACCGAAAAAGCTGCTGAAAGCTGCCAAGGACGCGGCCTCCAGCAGTATTTGCGACATTTGCAGGCCTGTCAGCGAAATCTCTGCAAAAAATTTCAAAATTTCCCCTAATCTGCCAATTGCCCGTATTTGACGGGCTGCATCCCGCCCCTTGCGACATACGGTCACAGGGTGACTTGTAGTTTTAAGTTCGTATCGCTTCAGAACCGGTTGAAGGGCTCCGGGTTCGTCTGCAAAATGCTTCGCCCGCCCTTAAACAGGCGGCTCGGCGCTTATCGGCCACACCAGCGCACCACCCGTAGTGCGCTGGATTCACAAAGACAAAAGGTCACCGCAGGAGACAAAGTCGTGCACATTGGTGTTCCTCTCGAGACGCAGACCGGTGAGACAAGGGTCGCTGCGACCCCAGAAACCATCAAGAAACTGATTGGCCAAGGCCATCAGGTCACCGTCCAACGGGGGGCAGGGCTTAACGCCAGCATTCCGGACAGTGCCTATGAGGCCGTGGGAGCTTCCCTGGGAAGCGCTGCCGATGCCTACGGCGCCCAATTGGTCCTCAAGGTCGTTGCCCCCAACGACGAGGAGCTTGCGCAGATCAACAGTGGCAGCCTCCTGGTGGGCATGCTCAACCCCTTCAACAACGAGCTGATCGCCAAGATGGCCGAGCGCGGTATCACCGCCTTCGCCCTGGAAGCCGCACCTCGCACGTCACGGGCTCAAAGCCTCGACGTGCTGTCGTCGCAAGCCAACATCGCCGGTTACAAGGCCGTGCTGCTGGCAGCTCACCACTACCCGCGCTTCATGCCGATGCTCATGACTGCCGCCGGCACCGTGAAGGCCGCCCGTGTCCTGATTCTTGGCGCAGGCGTAGCTGGCCTTCAGGCCATCGCGACGGCCAAACGCCTGGGCGCAGTGATCGAGGCTTCGGACGTTCGCCCCGCGGTGAAGGAGCAGATCGAGTCGCTCGGCGCCAAGTTCATCGACGTGCCCTACGAAACCGATGAAGAGCGTGAGTGCGCCGAAGGGGTAGGCGGTTATGCGCGTCCGATGCCGGCCAGTTGGATGCAGCGCCAGGCTCAGGCCGTACACGAACGCGCCAAACAGGCCGACATCGTCATCACCACCGCACTGATCCCCGGCCGCAAGGCACCGACCCTGCTCAGCGCCGAAACCGTGGCGCAGATGAAGCCGGGCTCGGTGGTCATCGACCTGGCAGCCGCCCAAGGCGGCAACTGCCCGCTGACCGTTGCCGATCAAGTAGTGATGGAGAACGGTGTGACCATCGTTGGCCCCACCAACTTGCCCGCTCAAGTCGGTGCCGATGCCTCGGCGTTGTACGCACGCAACCTGCTGGACTTCATGAAGCTGCTGTTCGACAAGGACGGCGCGCTGGTCATCAACCTCGAAGACGACATCGTCGCGGCCTGCCTCATGTGCCGTGATGGCCAGGTCGTCCGCAAGAACGGCTAAGGAGCACGACAATGGAAGACATGCTGATTTCCCACGGCATCTACAACCTGATCATCTTCGTGCTGGCCATTTATGTGGGCTACCACGTGGTCTGGAACGTCACCCCGGCGCTGCACACACCGCTCATGGCGGTTACCAATGCCATCTCCGCCATTGTCATCGTCGGCGCCATGCTGGCCGCCGCACTGACCGTTACCCCGGCCGGCAAGCTGATGGGCACCCTGGCCGTGGCGTTGGCCGCGGTGAATGTGTTCGGTGGTTTTTTGGTCACCCGACGCATGCTTGAGATGTTCAAGAAGAAAACCAAGAACGAAGGGCAGAAGTAAGCATGAGCATGAATCTGGTAACGCTTCTCTACCTCGTCGCGTCGGTGTGCTTCATCCAGGCACTGAAGGGGCTTTCGCACCCGACCACATCGCGCCGCGGCAACGTGTTCGGCATGATCGGCATGGGCATCGCGATGCTCACCACCGTCGGCCTCATCTACAAGCTTGGCTCCGAACTGGCGACCGCAGGTATCGGCTATGTGATCCTGGGCCTGCTGATCGGTGGTACCGCCGGCTCGATCATGGCCAAGCGCGTTGAAATGACCAAAATGCCTGAACTGGTCGCCTTCATGCACAGCATGATCGGCCTGGCTGCCGTGTTCATCGCCATCGCCGCCGTGCTTGAACCTCAGTCGCTGGGTATCGTGGCCAGCATCAGCGACCCGATTCCAACCGGTAACCGGCTGGAGCTGTTCCTGGGTGCGGCTATCGGTGCGATCACCTTCTCCGGTTCGGTGATCGCCTTCGGCAAGCTGTCCGGCAAGTACAAGTTCCGTCTCTTCCAAGGGGCACCGGTACAGTTCGCGGGTCAGCACAAACTGAACCTGATCCTGGGCCTGACCACGATCGTGCTGGGCCTGTTGTTCACCTTCACTGGCCATTACAGCGCCTTCACCCTGATGCTGGTCCTGGCCTTCATCATGGGTGTGCTGATCATTATCCCGATCGGTGGCGCCGACATGCCTGTGGTGGTGTCGATGCTCAACAGCTACTCGGGGTGGGCGGCGGCGGGCATCGGTTTCTCGCTGAACAACTCGATGCTGATCATCGCTGGCTCGCTGGTCGGTTCCAGCGGTGCGATTCTTTCGTACATCATGTGCAAGGCGATGAACCGATCGTTCTTCAACGTCATCCTCGGCGGCTTTGGCGGTGATGCCGATGCCGGCGCAGCGGCGGGTTCGAAAGAACAACGCCCGGTGAAGTCCGGCTCGGCCGACGATGCCACGTTCCTGCTGAGCAACGCCGACAGCGTGATCATCGTTCCGGGCTACGGCCTGGCCGTTGCGCGCGCCCAGCACGCGTTGAAGGAGTTGACCGAAAAACTGACCCACAACGGCGTGACCGTGAAGTATGCGATCCACCCGGTAGCGGGGCGCATGCCTGGACACATGAACGTGCTGCTGGCCGAGGCCGAAGTGCCGTACGACCAGGTGTTCGAGATGGAGGACATCAACGCCGAGTTCGGCCAGGCCGACGTGGTGTTGGTATTGGGTGCCAACGACGTGGTCAACCCGGCAGCGAAAAACGATCCTAAGTCGCCGATTGCCGGCATGCCAATCCTGGAAGCGTTCAAGGCCAAGACCATCATCGTCAACAAGCGCTCCATGGCCAGCGGCTATGCGGGCCTGGACAACGAACTGTTCTACTTGGACAAGACCATGATGGTGTTCGGTGACGCGAAGAAAGTCATCGAGGACATGGTCAAGGCAGTGGAGTGACGACACCCGCTTCAAACCCTGCGCTATAAAGGAAGCCCCGGTCAGAATCGACCGGGGCTTCCTCATTCATTGCTCCAGATCAACGGCTCTATTTCCTGGGTTCTCATACGACCATGGTCGTGGGACGGCGACGGGCGAAATCTCTAGACTGCGCTGCAGTAGCCTCAGTAGCCCGAGATAACAATCCATGTACCGTGATCGTATCCGCTTGTCCTCCCTGCACAGCAAGGTAATGAGTGCGGCTGATGCCGCTGGTCTGATCGAGGACGGCATGACCGTCGGCATGAGCGGTTTCACCCGCGCCGGCGAAGCCAAGGCCGTACCCCATGCACTGGCCGAGCGCGCCAAGCAGTCGCCGCTGCAAATCAGCCTGATGACTGGCGCCAGCCTGGGCAACGACCTGGACAAGCAACTGACCGAAGCCGGAGTCTTGGCTCGTCGCATGCCCTTCCAGGTTGACAGCACCCTGCGCAAGGCCATCAACGATGGCAAGGTGATGTTCATCGACCAGCACCTTTCGGAAACGGTCGAACAGCTGCGCAACAAGCAGCTGAAACTGCCTGACATCGCTGTCATCGAAGCGGTGGCGATCACCGAAGAGGGCCACATCGTGCCGACCACTTCGGTGGGCAACTCGGCGAGCTTCGCGATCTTCGCCAAGCAAGTGATCGTCGAGATCAACCTGTCGCACAATGCCAATCTCGAAGGCCTGCACGACATCTATATCCCGACCTACCGTCCGACCCGCACGCCCATTCCGTTGGTCAAGGTCGACGACCGTATCGGCAGCACCGCCATCCCGATCGACCCAGCCAAGATCGTCGGTATCGTCATCAGCGACCTGCCGGACTCGCCGTCGACTGTTCTGCCGCCGGACGACGAAACCCAGGCCATCGCCGACCACCTGATCGACTTCCTCAAGGGCGAAGTCGAGGCCGGTCGCATGACCAACAAGCTCGGCCCGCTGCAAGCCGGTATCGGCAGCATCGCCAACGCGGTGATGTGCGGCCTGATCGAGTCGCCGTTCGAAGACCTGACGATGTACTCCGAAGTACTGCAGGACTCGACCTTCGACCTGATCGACGCCGGCAAGCTGAGTTTCGCCTCGGGCAGCTCGATCACCCTGTCGACCCGTCGCAATGCCGACGTCTTCGGCAACCTCGAGCGTTACAAGGACAAGCTGGTCCTGCGCCCGCAGGAAATCTCCAACCACCCGGAAGTCGTGCGTCGCCTGGGCATCATCGGCATCAACACCGCCCTGGAGTTCGACATCTACGGCAACGTGAACTCCACCCACGTGTGCGGCACCAAGATGATGAACGGCATTGGCGGTTCCGGCGATTTCGCCCGTAACGCGCACCTTGCCGTATTCGTGACCAAGTCGATCGCCAAAGGCGGTGCCATTTCCAGCGTCGTGCCTATGGTCAGCCACGTCGACCACACCGAGCACGATGTCGACATTCTGGTCACCGAGCAAGGCCTGGCAGACTTGCGCGGCCTGGCGCCACGTGAGCGGGCCCGTGCGATCATCGACAACTGTGTCCACCCGGACTACCGCGCCGCGCTGAACGATTACTTCGAGCGCGCCTGCCAACGTGGCGGCCACACCCCGCACATCCTGCGTGAGGCGCTGAGCTGGCACGAAAACCTGGAAGAAACCGGTCGCATGCTGGCCAGCTGATCCAGCCGCTTCACTGTTACACCCCTATCGCCGGCAAGCCGGCTCCTACTGGATGTACACCATCCCTGTAGGGGCCGGCTTGCCGGCGATAGCGCCAGTAGAGTCAAACCACTCGCCCGGACAGACCACTTCAGTCTCACGAAAAAACTGTACTACTGTACCGTTAATCGCGACCTTCCCGACGCATAAAACCCATCTCATTATTCAAATTCGCACCATATCAGTGCGGACCAGTACAGTTGCGCCAGTTTCGAGTGCAACAGTAGGGTTAAACAGTTAACTGGACCATCGCATTACCATTGAACTGTATCTACTGTTATGGACGACAGGAGAGGATCATTGGCATCAGTTAAATCACTACCTAATGCCGCCATAAGCGGAAGGATGTCACATCATGGAACGTACCCTCAGTTCCGGTCTGGTTTTTGAAAACAACGCCCAGCAATCTAACGCTTCGCTGCCGCTGCGCGCGCTCTCCACCCTGCTGCTCTGGCAGCGTCGCATGGCCAGCCGCCGTCAACTGGCTCGCCTGGACGCCCGCCTGCTGGCCGACGCCGGTATCAGCGAGTCGCAGCGTTACGAAGAGCTGAGCAAGCCGTTCTGGCGCTAAGCACCGGTTCGCCAGCTACGGCCGGCACCGCGATTTCCCTAACCCGTTGCAGGAAACTGCAGCGGGTTTTTTATTTAGGCCCCGAGCTAGAGCACCCCTAACTCGAAACAGGTACAGTTTCTGTAATTCAGAAAACAACCATAACAGTTAAGCTGCGCAGTGCTCATTAACATCCAGAAACATCGGCGCGTGATACGCTTGCTTCAGCACTCTGGTAGAACATCTTGTTGTAACGTACCGCCAATAGCCGTGTAAGCGTCCGATAAGCAGTACCACTGCCCCTAGTCCAGGAGTCCACGATCATGTCCCGCAACCACCTGATTGGTGCCGCACTGCTGCTGAGCCTCGTCGGCACTGCCAACGCCACCAGCTTCGTCGTTACCACCGATGCTGTCGTTGGCGCAGTCGCCGCCTCGACCGACGCCACGTCCGATGTCTCGTCCTCGTTCAAAGATGACAAGATCGTTCAGGCCGCCCGTGACGATGCCGCCAGCTTCGTCGGTAGCCAGGGCGCCATCCGCGGCGCCAAACTGGAAAGCGCCTTCGTGCACATTCGCTCGCAGATGCCCGCCCTGCAGGCCAGTGACGCTCAACTTGCCCAGGCCATCCTCGCGCTTTGACTCGTAACGGCTAAAACGGATGCGCTGGCTCTGGCCGGCCCATCCGGGGTAGCCTTCGCTGTCCACGTTCCAAGCCTTTAGAATACCCATGCGTTATCTGTTGCCCTTGCTGTTCGCCGTTGTCGGGATGGCGCAAGCCCATGCCATGGACACCACCACACAGAGCCTGGTCATCACTGGCTATGTCACCAGTCAGGTCACCACCGCCCCGTTCGACCGCAAGCTGGTCCGGCAAGCCCGGGACGATGCTGCGGCCTTCGTGGCCAGCGACGGCATGATTCGCGGTGCCCGCCTTGAAGCCGCCCTCGGCGCTTTGCGGCACAGTGGTGCCCGGCACTCTGTCGGCGACCTTGAACTGGCAGAAGCAATTCTCGTCCAATAACTACACCTGACTCCTTGTATGTTCCGGAGATGTTCCATGCGTAAATCGCTGATCGCCGCCACCCTCGGCATGCTCGTGCTGGCCGACCTGGCTCAGGCGCAAACCCTGGTGGCCACCAGCAACATCATCGTGCGTGCCTTTGGCCGTTCGATCGACTTCACCTCTGACACCACCACCTCGATCCGCGACTCGAAAGTGGTACGTGAAGCGCACGACGATGCTGCCAGCTTTGTCGCCAGCAACGGTGATATCCGTGGCGCCCAGCTCGAGGCTGCCTTCAACACCCTGCGCGAACGCGTTCCCGAAGCGCGTGGCGCCAGTGACCAGGTACTGGCAGAAGCCATCCTCGCGCTGTGAAATCCTTGCGTGCCTGGCTGCTCGGCGGTGTGCTGACACTGCTCGGCACGCCCGCCCTGGCCGACCTGCAGCTCGAGCTGCAGGCTTCCGGCCTCACTTCCCCAGAACAGCAAGCCACCCAAGCCCTGCTTGACGAAGCACTGGGCAAGTTGCCGCCGCGCTTCAAACAGCAGTTGGACCGCCGCATCCTGGTCAGCTGGAGCAATGCGATGCCCGCTGACGCTTATGGACAGGCATCTCTGGTTTCCACGCTGGCGCTCAACAGCCGGCTACTGCCGGGACTGGTCGATGGCAGCGCCGCGCGCGAACGCACCAACCGCCCGCACGGCACGGTTCGCCAGGAACTTCTGGCCACCGTTCTGCACGAACTGACCCATATCTACGACCGAGCCCGCCTCTGGTCCAGTGCCGATCGTTCTTTGATTGCCCAATGCAAGCGCCAGCAGGGCACCCTGGGCAAAGTCGGCTTGCCAGAACAATGCCGTGGCCAGGCCGAACGCCGCTTCACCCTGAGTGACGACCCACGTCTGCTGGACCTTGCCGGCTGGCCGCAGTACGTGGGGCGCCGTGGAGAACGCGAACAGCACAACGGCCAGGGCGTTCGCAGCCCTGACACGTATGAACTGAGCAGCCCGAAGGAATTCATCGCGGTCAATATGGAGTACTTCCTGCTTGACCCAAGCTACGGTTGCCGCCGCCCAGCGCTCAACCAGTATCTGCGAGACCACTTTGGCTGGGCGCCGCCGCAGGACACCTGTGCCAAGGGCCTGCCGTTCCTCAACGCAGGCAGCGACTTCGCCCGCCAACCGCTGGGCGAAATCGACCCGCAACGGGTCTACGAAGTCGACTACCTGCTGGCCGAAGCCAATCAGAACTGGGTCAGCCGCTGGGGCCACAGCATGTTGCGCCTGGTGATCTGCGCCCCAGGGCGCCCACGCGGCCCAGACTGTCGGCTGGACCTTGACCAGCATCTGGTACTGTCGTATCGCGCGTTCGTCAACGACGTACAACTGTCCAGCTGGGACGGCCTGGTCGGGGCGTATCCATCACGGCTGTTCGTCCTACCGCTGGGTCAGGTGATCGACGAATACACCAAGACCGAACTGCGCAGCCTGGCCTCCGTTCCCCTCAAGCTCAGCCGCCCAGAGATCGAAAACCTGGTCCGCCAAGCGGCAGAGATGCACTGGAGCTATGACGGCAACTACTACTTCCTGTCCAACAATTGCGCAGTGGAATCGCTCAAGCTGCTGCGCAGCGGCACGGCCAATCCACGCTTGAACGACCTGGACAACATCATGCCCAACGGCCTGCTGGAAGTGCTCAAAGGGCGAGGGCTGGCCGATACCAGCGTGCTCGACGACCCGCGCGAGGCGCTGCGCCTGGGTTATCGCTTCGACTCCTACCGCGATCGCTACCAGGCCATGTTCGAGGTGTTGAAGAAGCAGTTGCCGATCAAGCAGGACAAGGTCGAGGACTGGCTAGCCCTGGATGCCGATCGGCGTCGCGGCTGGTTCCAGCAGGCCGATCTGCGAACCAGTGCGGCCTTGCTACTGCTCGAACAAGCCAGTCTGCGTCGCCAACTTCTGCTGGCTCAGGATGAGGTCAAGCAACGCTATCTCAATGCCAGTGCGCTCAAGGATGGCAGCATCGACAAGGCCAACAAGGCCCTGCAGCAGATGCTGGCCAACAGTGGCTTCCTCAGCCGGCCAGCAGAATTGCTCGACGCCAGGGGCTACGGCCTGCCGCAGCCGGAAGAGCGCCAGCACCTGGAAAAGGTCAGCAGTGAGCGGCAGGCCCAACTACTGCGCCTGAGCACCGACCTGGACAAAGAGGTGAGGGCGTTGCTGAAGCCGTCGCGGGCCAGGGAAATTGCCGCTGTCGAGGCCAATGTGAAGCAGGTTGGCGAGCACCTGCGGGCGCTGCACAAGGCCGCGGGTGGGTTGCAGTTACCGTAGTGCCTGCAGCGGCCTCATCGCCGGCTAGTCGGCTCCTACAGGTATCTCTCTTCGACCTCCCCAGGCAAATCCTCATCCAGGTGCAGCCACGGCAAGCGGCTTGCAATCCAGATATGCCGGTTGGCCCGGACGCGCTCCGGGTAGTCCAGCGTGCCCACTGTCACATCGATGCTTTGCGGACTGTGCGTGGTCTCCAACGCCACGTGCGCGCCGCAGTGGCCACAGAAGTACCGGCTACAACTGGTCGGCGCGACATAACGGTTGGGCGTGCCGGCCAGCCAGGTGAAACCGTCGCGGGGCAGGGTGAGCCAAGTCACCAGCAACCCGCCTGTGACCCTCCGGCAGATCGAGCAATGGCAATGGGCGATATCCGTCAGATCGCCCTCCAGCCGGTAGCGCAGGGCGCCGCAATGGCAACCTCCTTCGAGTGATTCCGTCATGACCTACCTCCTGTCGCCTTCATCGAGGCGAAAGCTGGCTGAAAGCTTGCGCCAATAGGATAGCCCCACCACCGGCAGCAGACCGGTCAGCCAGGGCATTCGGAAACGTCCATGCCCGGCCCAATCAACAACAACAATGGTGATTCTGATGTTTTCCTGTGCCCGCCCGTTCGTAGTCCCACTTCGCTTACTCCCCGCGCAGCGCATCACGCGCTGATCAGCCCGAATCGACTGTCCTTTCGCCGCGCCACGCCTGGAGTACCGCCATGCTGACCTTCCTCGGCTTTGCCATGGTCATCACCTTCATGTACCTGATCATGACCAAGCGCCTGTCGGCCTTGATCGCACTGATCCTGGTACCGATCCTGTTCGCCGTGTTCGGGGGCTTTTCCGCCAAGATCGGCCCCATGATGCTCGAGGGCATCAGCAAGCTTGCGCCGACTGGCGTGATGCTGATGTTCGCCATCCTCTACTTCGCCCTGATGATCGATTCCGGCCTGTTCGACCCGGCCGTGCGCAAGATCCTCAAACTGGTCAAGGGCGACCCGCTGAAAGTTTCTGTCGGCACTGCCGCCCTGGCCCTGGTGGTCTCGCTCGACGGGGACGGCGCCACGACCTACATGATCTGCTGCGCCGCGATGCTACCGCTGTACAGCCGCCTGGGCATGAGCCCGCGGATCATGGCCGGCCTGATCATCCTGGCCGGTGGGGTCATGAACATGACCCCATGGGGCGGCCCGACCGCTCGCGCCGCCAGCGCCCTGCATGTGGACCCATCCGACATCTTCGTGCCGATGATTCCGGCCATGGTCTTCGGCGTGCTGGCGATTCTTGCCATCGCCTATCTGTACGGCAAGCGCGAGCGTGCCCGCCTGGGCGAACTGCACCTGCCGACCGACGATATCGACCACAGCGAAATCAGCGTCTCGCAGTTCCCCGAAGCTCGTCGTCCGAAGCTGATCTGGTTCAACGGTGCCCTGACCGCCGCACTGATGGTGGCCCTGATCGCAGGCGTGTTGCCGCTGCCCGTGCTGTTCATGATCGCCTTCAGCATCGCCATGATCGTCAACTACCCGTGCCTGCAGCAGCAAAAAGACCGTATCGCCGCCCATGCTGGCAGCGTGTTGGCAGTCACCGGGCTGATCTTCGCCGCCGGCATCTTCACTGGCATTCTCTCGGGTACCGGCATGGTCGAGGCGATGTCCAAGAGCCTGCTCGCGGTCATTCCAGAGGCATTGGGGCCGTACCTGGCGGTGATCACCGCGATCGTGAGCATGCCGTTCACCTTCTTCATGTCCAACGACGCCTTCTACTACGGCGTACTGCCGGTGCTCTCGGAAGCCGCCAGCCATTACGGCATCAGCCCGGTGGAAATGGCCCGTGCGTCGATCGTCGGACAGCCGGTACACCTGCTGAGCCCCTTGGTACCCTCTACCTACCTGCTGGTGGCCCTGGCCGGTATCGAGTTCGGTGACCATCAGCGCTTCACCCTCAAGTGGGCAGTGCTGGTCTGCCTGTGCATAATGCTCGCCGCGCTGTTGATGGGCATTTTCCCGCTGTTCAGCAGTCTGTAAACGCATCACCCAACCGCGCTGCGTGCTTCACTGTGCGCAGCGCCTTTATCGTTTGAAGGAATACACATGGAATGGCTGACCAGCCCGGAAATCTGGGTTGCCTTTTTCACCCTCACCGCGCTTGAGATCGTTCTCGGTATCGACAACATCATCATGATTTCGATCCTGGTCAGCCGCATGCCCAAGCACATGCAGCCGCGCACCCGGATCTTCGGCCTGGCCCTGGCCATGGTCACGCGCATCATGCTGCTGCTGTCCATCACCTGGGTCATGCGCCTGACGGCCGACCTGTTCGTGATCTTCGGCCAGGGTATTTCCGGCCGCGACCTGATCCTGTTCTTCGGTGGCCTGTTCCTGCTGTGGAAAAGCTCCCAGGAGATCTACCACGGCCTGGAAGGTGAGGACGAAAACCAAGAAGAACCCAAAGGCGCAGGCGGCAAGTTCTTCTACACCATCATCCAGATCGCCATCATCGACATCGTGTTCTCCCTGGACTCGGTCATCACTGCCGTTGGGATGGTTTCGCATGTGCCGGTCATGATCGCCGCCATCATCGTGGCTGTACTGGTGATGATGCTGTGCGCAGGTGCCATCAGCAATTTCATCGACAAACACCCGTCGCTGAAGATGCTCGCGCTGTCATTCCTGATCGTGGTGGGCACGGTGCTGATCGCCGAGTCGTTCGACGTGCATGTGCCCAAGGGCTACGTCTACTTCGCCATGGCCTTCTCCCTGGCGGTGGAAGCCATCAACATCCGCATGCGTACCGCCATGGCGCGCAAGCAGGGCAAAGAGCATGAGCCGGTGAAACTGCGCAAGGACATTCCAGGTCAATAAGACTGGAGCGTGCGACATTAAAAGCCCTTCGGGGCTTTTTTTGTTCGTGTGACCTGCACTGTCGCCGGACGATCATCAAATGTTTCAAATATGTTCCAGCCATGCCAAGCTGGCGCCACGTCCGCAAAACAACTAAAGCTTGAGTGAGCACTGAAAAGAAGCCCACCCCCGGGCCAGGCTCACCGCTTCACCCATTGGCCCTGACACTGGGGCATAGAAGGAAGGGGGGCTACACATGCTGACCCTGCTCAACCTGCTCTCCGCCGTGGCATTGCTGGTATGGGGCACACACATCGTCCGTACTGGGATCCTGCGCGTGTTCGGCTCCAACCTGCGCCGCGTACTGAGCCAGAACATGAACCGCCGCCCGATGGCCTTCATCGCCGGGATTCTGGTTACAGCCATGGTGCAAAGCAGCAACGCCACCGCCATGCTGGTGACGTCGTTCGTCAGCCAAGGCTTGATGGCGATGACCCCCGCGCTGGCGATCATGCTGGGGGCCGACGTCGGCACTGCGTTGATGGCCAGGGTCCTGACCTTCGACCTGTCGTGGCTGTCGCCGCTGCTGGTGTTCATCGGCGTCATCTTCTTCCTGTCACGCAAACAGACGCGTCTGGGCCAGTTGGGCCGGGTAGCGATCGGCCTGGGTCTGATCATCCTGGCCCTCGAACTGATCGTACAGGCCGCGGCGCCCATTACCCACGCGCAGGGCGTAAAAGTGCTGTTCGCCTCGCTCACCGGCGACATTCTGCTCGACGCCCTGGTTGGCGCGCTGTTCGCCATGATCACCTATTCCAGCCTGGCCGCCGTGCTGCTTACCGCCACTCTGGCGGGCGCCGAATTGATTAGCCTGCCCGTGGCCATCGGCCTGGTGGTGGGCGCGAACATCGGCAGTGGCCTGTTGGCCTTCATCAGCACCAGCATGCAGAACGCCTCCGGCCGCCGAGTGGCATTGGGCAGCCTGCTGTACAAGCTGATCGGCCTGCTGCTGATCATTCCCGTGCTGCATCCACTGGTGAACTGGATGGATAGCCTGAGTTTCAGCCCGCAAGAGCTGGTCATCGGCTTCCACCTGCTCTACAACACGCTGCGCTGCCTGATCATGCTGCCCACCGTCAAACCCATGGGTCGGCTGTGCAATAGCCTGCTGCCCGAGCGTGAAAACGGAAACGGCCAGATTCGCCCCCGTCACCTCGACCCTGCCGCCTTGAGCACGCCCAGCCTGGCCCTGGCCAACGCCGCCCGGGAAACCCTGCGCCTGGGCGACATCGTCGACAACATGCTCGAAGCGATGCTTGGCGCCTTGCGCGGCACCCAGACCGCCTTGCCTCAGCAGGTCCGGGCCTTGGGCGAGGATGGCGAGGCCCTGTACAGCGCGATCAAGCTGTACCTGGCACAAATGACTCGCGAAGACTTGAGCGACCAAGACAATCGCCGCTGGGCCGAGATCATCGAACTGGCCATCAACCTGAAGCTGGCCTGCGACCTGATCGAGCGCATGCTGCGCAAAGTCCAGCAGCAGAAAACCAGCCAGCGCCGGGAGTTTTCCCAAGTCGGCCTGGAGGAACTGACCGGTTTGCAGGAGCAGTTGCTGGCCAACCTGCGACTTGGCCTGTCGGTATTTCTCAGCGCCGACCCTCAGAGCGCCCACTTGCTGCTCCGGGAAAAACGTCGCTTCCGAGCCCAGGAGCGGCGCCTGGCTCATGCCCATGTCAGCCGACTGCAACGCAAGGTGGTACAAAGTATCGAAACCAGTTCGCTACACTTGGAGCTGATCGCTGACATGAAGCGGTTGAACTCTTTGTTCTGCAGCAGTGCCTACGTTGTACTGGGCGGTTCCGATACTGGCGGGCTGATGCTCGACACTGTACCGGACGAAGCCCGCTTGCCCTGATCTCGCTGACCGGAGACCCAAGCTCGCCCATGCGTTGCCTGATGTTCCTTTGCCTGCTGATCTGCAGCCTGCCCACGCTGGCCCTCGACCGGTCGAGCGTTGAGGGCTATCTGCTACCCAATGGCCTGCAAGTGATCCTGAAGTCCGGCTATGAACGCGACCATGTCGCCATCCGCCTGGTAGTGGGCGTTGGCCTGGACGATTTCGACTGTGACCAGAAGGAGTTGCCGCACCTGCTCGAACACCTGCTGTTCAGCGGTATCGACGAGACCGGGGAGGGGGGGCTCGAAGAACGGCTGCAGGCACTGGGCGGGGAATGGAATGCCTACACCAGCAGCGCCGACACCACGTTCGTGATCGAAGCGCCGGCACGCAACCAGCGCAAAGTCCTCGACCTGCTGTTGGCGGTCATCCGCGATACTCGCATCGACGCCGAGGCGCTGGCCACGGCCAAGCGCATCATCGAACGTGAAGATGGTGGCCATTATGGTCACCTGCAGCGTTGGCTCGACCGCCAGGACATCGGTCACCCCGCCAGCGACCAGCTGGCTGTCGAGCTGGGCCTCAAATGTCCGGAGCGCTCCAAGCTGGACGACATGACCCTGGAGCAGGTCCAAGCCCTGCGCGAGCGCTGGTACGCGGCCAACAACATGACGCTGATCATGGTCGGTGGCCTTGATCGGTTGCTGCCGGCCTACCTCGAACGCACCTATGGCGAACTGCCAGCCACCGAACCCGAAGAACGACGCAACCTCGACAGCATCAGCCAACCTGCCCAGCAACGTCGCGAACTCATCAAAGGGTGGCTCGGCGACAGCGTCAAACTGCACTGGCTGTTCATCGAGCCGGTGCTGGACAACGACCACCAGAGCACCCTCGACCTGCTCTCACGCTACCTGGAGTGGGCCGTCTACGACCAGCTGCGCCTGCGTCATGGCCTGTCGTACGGTCCAACTGTTCAGCGTGAGAGCTTCGGTGACAGCGGCATGCTCAGCCTCAACGCCGACCTTGAGCGCGACGACATCGACAAGGCGACCAAGGTGATGCAACAGCTGTTGGATCACCTGCGCAAGGACGGCCTGGACCCTGATACCTTCGCGCGCATCAAGGATGCCGCCGTCGCCAAGGAAAGCTGGAGCACCCAGGGTAACAGTGCCCTTGCTGACTTTTACTGGGGGGCGCTCAACGACTACAGCAACGGACGCTTCCCCGACCCGGCACGCAAGCTACGCCAAGTGACACTGGAGCAAGCCAACGATGCGTTGCAGACATTGCTCAAGGACCAAGGCTATTTGCGTATCGAGAAGCCGTTGCTGGGGTATGACGAACTGTATGGGCTGGTTGCCTTGTTGCTGGGACTGATTCTGGCGCTGGGGTTGCTGCGTTGGCGCGGTCATGGCGCGAAGCGACCAAGCGGTGCTACACGGCAGTAGTAAATCGGCGGTATCCTTTCGCCATCAGCGGCCGGTTCGCGGGTCTACCCGCGAAAGGCCGACACTGCCTCCCCATATGCCTTGTTGTAAACCCATGCCCCCAATACCCCACTTCGTCCAGCGCGTCATCGAACTGCTCAAACGCTACCCCGGCATCATCGCTCTCGGCGGTTTTCTTTCCGGTATCGGCAGTTTCATCCTGGTCGATCGCCAAGCCGGCCTGGCTAGCTGGGTAGCCGTTCTCATGCTGGTCAGTTGGGTCTGGCTGATGCTCGAAAACACCCTCACCGGCCTGTTCGCCCGCACCTTCAACCGCGAGATCCCACAGCCGCTGCTGCGTTACGCGACGCAGATGATCCACCAGGAAAGCCTGTTCTTCGTCCTGCCGTTCTTCTTCATCACCACCACCTGGAACAGCGGACAACTGGTCTTCACCGGCTTGCTGGGCGCTGCCGGACTGATTTCGATCATCGACCCGCTGTACTACAAGTGGCTGGCCCCGCGCCGCTGGCTGTTCCTCGCCCTGCATACCCTGACGTTGTTCGCAGCGCTGCTCACCGCGCTCCCGATCATCCTTCACCTGACCACAGCCCAAAGCTTCAAGCTGGCGCTGATCGCGGCAATGGCGCTGTCGTTCCCGAGCCTGGCCAGCAGTTTCCCGATCAACAACTGGCGGCGAGGCGTGGCGCTGGTACTGGTGACCCTGGCGGTCGGCGGCGGCGGATGGCTGCTGCGTTCCTGGGTACCACCGGCGACGTTGTGGATGACCGAAGTGGCAGTGAGCACTGAGGTGCTGAACCGCCAGCCGGGCGACTCGCTCGATGAAATTGCCGCCAGTCGCATCCGCAGCAGTGGCTTGTACGCCTACACCGCCATCAACGCACCTCGGGGCCTGAACGAGCGGATCTACCATGTGTGGCAGAAGGATGGCAAAGAGGTCGACCGCATCGCCCTCGACATCCATGGCGGGCGCAAGGAAGGCTACCGGGCCTGGACCCACAAGCAGAATTTCCCGCCCAACCCGGTGGGCAAGTGGCAAGTGCGAGTGCTGACCGAGGATGGCCAGGTCATCGGCGTGCTGCGCTTCAAGGTGGTGGACGACGCCGCGCCATGAGCTCAGGTCTTTTGTAGCCGTAGACAGCACATTCTCAACAAACCACTCCATGCCTGCTGCGCTATGATCAGGCTCTACGCCTAGCGGACCGTCAGTTGCATGGAGCCTATGACCACCCCAAGCGCCACCCTGGACACTAGCGTTCAACCGGCTTGCCTGCGCATTGTCGGTGACTGGACGCTGGCCCATTACGCCAGCCTCAAGCGTGCGAGCGAGCACCTGCGTACGCAATACGGCGCCGACACCATTGCCGACCTCAGTCAACTGGGGCGACTGGATACCGCCGGCGCCTCGTTGCTGGCCGAGCTGCTGGGCTCAGATCGGCTGTCGCGCTGTACCGACGACCTACCCGAGGCCAGCCGCGCCTTGCTCAAGAATGTCTATTGCTCGGTGCAGGACTACTGCATTCCGGTCAAGGAACCAGAACGCCCGGTACTGTTGCAGCTACTGGAACGTATCGGACGGGCGGTGGACAAACTCTGGCAGGACACCCGGCAGATACTGGGCTTCGTCGGCCTGATCCTGGAAACCCTCCTGCTGCGCGTCTTCCAGCCTCACCGCTGGAGGGTCACGCCAGTGGTCGCGCACATCGAGCAAACCGGCCTGGATGCAGCGCCCATCGTGGCGCTGCTGACTTTTCTGGTGGGGGCGGTGGTGGCGTTTCTCGGCGCTACGGTGCTGGCGGACTTCGGTGCAACCGTATTCACCGTGGACCTGGTGGCATTTTCCTTCCTGCGCGAATTCGGGGTGCTGTTGACCGCCATCCTCATGGCCGGACGGACAGCCAGCGCCTTCACCGCACAAATTGGCTCGATGAAGGCCAATGAAGAAATCGACGCCATCCGCACCCTTGGGCTGAACCCGATCGAACTGCTGGTGGTGCCGCGGGTACTGGCCCTGTTGATAGCCCTGCCGTTGCTGACCTTCCTCGCAATGATCTGCGGCATCGTCGGCGGCGCCGTGGTCTGCGCCCTGACACTGGATATCTCGCCTGCGATGTTCCTGTCGCTGCTGCAAAGCGACATCGGCGTCCAGCATTTTCTCGTCGGGCTGGCCAAAGCGCCGTTCTTTGCCTTCCTGATCGCCTCCATCGGCTGCCTGGAGGGCTTCAAGGTCAGCGGCAGCGCCGAGTCGGTCGGTGCACATACCACCTCCAGCGTGGTCCAGTCGATTTTCGTGGTCATCGTGCTGGATGCGGTGGCGGCGTTGTTCTGCATGGAGATGGGTTGGTGAATGGCCGGGATGCAGTGATTGAAGCGCGGGGCATCTGCAACCGCTTCGGCAGCCAGAGCGTGCACGAAAACCTCGACCTCGACCTTAACCGGGGCGAGATCCTGGCCGTGGTCGGCGGTTCTGGCAGCGGCAAGTCGGTACTGCTGCGTAGCATCATCGGCCTGCGCAGGCCCAACGAAGGGCAGGTCAAGGTGTTCGGCCAGGACCTGGCCAGCCTCAATGAGAGCCAGCGCTCACAGGTAGAGCGACGCTTTGGCGTGCTGTTCCAGAAGGGCGCCTTGTTCTCTTCACTTACGGTGACCGAAAACGTTGCCTTGCCCCTGATCGAGCACGCGGGGCTGTCCCGCGCCGATGCCGAGCACCTGGCCGGGGTCAAGCTGGCCCTTGCAGGGCTGCCGATTTCCGCTGCCGACAAGTACCCGTCGTCACTGTCCGGCGGCATGATCAAGCGCGCCGCACTGGCCCGTGCCCTTGCGCTGGATCCGGACATCCTGTTCCTCGACGAGCCTACCGCCGGCCTCGACCCCATCGGTGCCGCAGCCTTCGACCAATTGATCCTTACCCTGCGCGACGCCCTGGGCCTGTCGGTGTTTCTCATCACCCACGACCTGGACACCCTCTACACCATCACCGACCGTGTGGCCGTGCTGTCGCAGAAGAAGGTACTGGTGGCAGGACCATTGGCCGAGGTCGAGCAGACCGACGATCCTTGGATTCACGAATACTTTCACGGCCCGCGCGGGCGGGCGGCCGAACACGCCGCCACCAACGCGGCGCAGGAGCGCTGAACAATGGAAACCCGAGCTCATCACGTCCTGATCGGCCTGGTCACCGTCCTGGTGGTGGCCGGCGCCATGCTTTTTGGTCTGTGGCTGACAAAGTCCAGCGTCGACGACGCGTTCAAGGACTATGAAGTCGTCTTCAACGAAGCGGTCTCTGGCTTGTCCCGGGGCAGCCCGGTGCAATACAACGGGATCAAGGTCGGCGACGTCACCAGCCTGCGCCTCGATCCGAAGGACCCACGCCGTGTACTGGCCCGTGTGCGCCTCAGTGGCGATACGCCCGTCAAGGAAGACACCCAGGCCAAACTGACCCTGGCTGGGGTGACCGGCAACTCGTTCATCCAGCTCAGCGGCGGCACGCCGAAGAGCCCGGAACTCAAGGGCAAGGACGGCAAGCTACCCGTCATCATCGCCTCGCCTTCGCCCATTTCGCGTCTGCTCAATGACAGCAGCGACCTGGTGACGAACATCAACATGCTGTTGCACAACGCCAACCAGATGTTCTCGGAAAGCAATATCGACCGACTGAGCAACACCTTGTCCAACCTGGAACAAACCACCGGTGCCTTCGCCAGCCAGAAAGGCGGCATTGCCCAGGCGATCGAGCAATTGGCCGAAGTCGGCAAGCAGGCCAGCGCCACCTTGGCAGAGACCCAGGCGCTGATGCACAACGCCAACGGCCTACTGGGCAAAGAGGGCAGGCAGGCCTTCGGGAGCGCCGAGCAAGCCATGCAGTCGCTCGCCGAAAGCACAGCGACCATCAACGAGCTGCTCAAGGACAACCGCGAAGCCCTCGATGGAGGCGCCCAGGGCCTCGATCAGCTAGCCCCCGCCATACGCGAGCTACGTGAAACCCTGAATGCGCTCAAGGGCATTTCCCGGCGCCTGGAGGCAGACCCGAGTGGTTACCTGCTGGGCCGCGACAACAACAAGGAGTTCCAGCCATGAAACCGTTGCTGCGCGTGATGGCCCTGGCGGCCACGATGGGCTTGGCCACGGCCTGCTCAATCCTGCCGAAAACCGAGCCTGTGGATATCTACCGCCTGCCAGTGAGCCAAGCCAGCCGAAACGTGGTGGCGGTGGACTGGTCACTGCGCCTGAACAAGCCACTGGCCAGTGAAGTGCTCGCCGGGCCGCGTATCGCCGTGATCCCCCAAGGTAATGTGATCAGCAGCTACAAGGGCGCCCGCTGGAGCGACCCGACGCCCCTGCTGGTGCGTAACCGGCTGCTCGATGGGTTCCAGCGTGACGGCCGGGTACAGCGCCTGAGCGCCGACGATAGCAACCTGCAGGCCGACTACGAACTGGCAGGTGAGCTGCAGGCTTTCCAGAGCGAGTATCGTCCGGGCGGTACGGTAGAGGTGGTGATCCGCTATGACGCACGACTGGTTCAGGGCCGTAGCCAGCGCATCCTCGCCAGCAAGCGCTTCGAGATCCACCAGCCGCTGGCCGGCACCGAGGTCTCAGCAGTGGTGGCAGGTTTTGGCGCGGCCAGCGACCAACTGGCCTCGCAGGTGGTGGACTGGACAGTGGCCCGCAGTGCCCAGGCTCAGGCGAAGAACCAGTAGCAGACGAAGATCGCCGCAATCACGCCGGACAGTTCGGCCAGCAGCGCGCAGCCAACCGCATGACGCACGCGCTGGATGCCAACCGCACCGAAGTAGACCGCCAGCACGTAGAAAGTCGTTTCGGTGCTGCCCTGAATGGTCGCTGCCACCAGCGCCGGGAAGCTGTCCACCCCTTGCGTCTGCATGGTCTCGATCAGCATGGCGCGCGCGGCACTGCCCGAGAACGGTTTGACCAGCGCCGTTGGCAACCCCTCTACGAAACGGGTATCGAGCCCCATCCAGTTCACCGCGTGGCGTATGCCATCCAGCGCAATCTCCAGCGCCCCCGAGGCACGCAGCACGCCGACGGCCACCAGCATCGCTACCAGGTATGGCAGCAGGCTCTTGGCAACGTCGAAGCCTTCCTTGGCTCCCTCGACGAAGGCTTCATAGACCTTCACCCGCTTCAGCGCGCCAACCAGCAGAAACAGGATGATCACGCCGAACAACGTGAGGTTGCCCAAGATCGATGACAGGCTTGCCAGGGCGGCGGCGGACAATGTGCCGAGAAACGCCATGAAAGCGCCCAGCAACAACGCGCCAGGAACCAGATACGCCAGCACCACCGGGTCCCATAGCCGCAGGCGTTGCATCACTGCGACCGACAGCAGGCCCACCAGGGTAGAGGCACTGGTGGCCAGAAGAATTGGCAGGAACACCATGGTCGGGTCGGGCGCGCCTTGCTGGGCGCGGTACATGAAGATGGTAACCGGCAGCAGCGTCAGGGACGAGGCATTGAGCACCAGGAACAGGATCTGTGCGTTGGTCGCGGTGGTGCTGCTGGGGTTGAGCTCCTGCAGGGCACGCATGGCCTTGAGGCCGATTGGCGTAGCAGCGTTGTCCAGGCCCAGGCCATTGGCAGCGAAGTTCATGGTGATCAGGCCAAGCGCAGGGTGCCCCGGCGGCACCTCCGGCATCAGCCGTGCGAACAACGGGCCGAGGACTTTTGCCAGCCATTCAACGATTCCGGCCTTTTCAGCGATCTTGAGAAAGCCCAGCCAAAGGGTCAGGGTGCCGAACAGCAAGACCATGACCTCGACGGACAATTTGGCCATGGCGAAGATGCTCTCGACCATCGCGGCGAAAATACCGGCATTGCCAGCCAACAGCCACTGGGCCAGCGCGGACACCGCCGCCACCAGGAAAAAGCCGAGCCAAAGGCCGTTGAGCATCCGTGTATTCCCCCTGAAAAATGCCCGAATGATAGCGGAGATTATCCGCGAGGGCTGCGTCCCTGATGCAGCCCGTAACGCCCTCAGACAACAAAAAGCCCCGACAAGTCGGGGCTCTTCGTTCAGTGCGTGAGGCTTAGTGCTTGGCGGTTTCGCCGACGACTACGGCTTCTTTCTTGCCTGCAGCCTGCACCAGCGATGTGTAGTACGCCTCGCCTTTCTGAGCGTCGTACATACCCTGCCAGCGGGCAATGACCACGGCGGCCAGTGCGTTACCCACCACGTTCAGCGCGGTACGGGCCATGTCCATGATGCGGTCGACACCGGCGATGAACGCCAGGCCTTCCAGCGGAATGCCCACGCTGCCCAGGGTGGCCAGCAAGACCACGAAGGACACGCCCGGCACGCCAGCGATACCTTTGGAGGTGACCATCAGGGTCAGTACCAGCATCAGCTGCTGGCCGATCGACAGGTCGATACCGTACAGCTGGGCGATGAAGATCGCTGCGATGCTCTGGTACAGGGTCGAACCGTCGAGGTTGAACGAGTAGCCAGTCGGTACCACGAACGAACAGATCGACTTCGGCGCACCGTACTTCTCCATCTTCTCGATCACGCGCGGCAGGACGGTCTCGGAGCTGGAGGTCGAGTAGGCGAGGATCAGCTCGTCTTTCATGATGCGCATGATCTTGATGATCGAGAAGCCAAATACGCGCGCTACCAGGCCCAGCACCATGAAGGCGAAGAAAGCGATGGCGAAGTACACCAGCAGCACGAGCTTGGCCAGGGGCAGCAGCGAGGCGAAACCGAAGTTGGCGACGGTAGCGGCGATCAGGGCGAACACGCCGATCGGGGCGTAGTTCATGATCATGTGGGTGACCTTGAACATGGTCTCCGACACGCCCTGGAAGGTACGCACCAACGGCTCGCGCAGGTCGGCATTGAGGCTCGACAGACCCATGCCGAACATGACCGAGAAGAAGATGATCGGCAGCATCTCGCCACGCATCAGCGCTGCGAAGATATTGGACGGGATCAGATTGAGCAGGGTCTCGATGAACGCGTGCTCATGCTGCACTTCGGCCGCAGTGGCCTGGTACTTGGAGATATCGACGGTACCCAGGGTGCTCATGTCGATGCCAGCGCCCGGGTGGAACAGGTTCGCCAACACCAAGCCGACGACGATGGCGATGGTGGTCACCACTTCGAAGTAGATGATGGTCTTCAGGCCGATGCTGCCCAGTTTCTTCGCGTCGCCTACCCCGGCGATGCCCACGATCAGCGACGAAATCACAATCGGGACGACGATCATCTTGATCAGGCGAATGAAGATGTCGCCGGCGGGCTGGAGTACGTTGCTGATCCACCATGCCTTTTCTGCACTGAAATGGTTCAGTAGCGCGCCGACTGCAACGCCCAGAAGCAGACCGATCACAATCTGCCAGGCGAGGCTCAGTTTTGCCTTCTTCATGTCATTACCCTTTGTTGTAGTGGTCATGGGAGCCGGCTGGAGAGGCGCGTAACAGAGCCGTTCTTAACGTCTTCGTTAGCGTTTTGATTCCAACCGGAGACCGCATGTAAAGACACCGCTGCCGAGCATTCGGGTGCTCGACCAGCGAAAAAAGGCCGCAACTATTGCGATGGGGAAGGGGGAAATCTAATGCCGGAAACAGATACCCTATGCCGAATATGCATAACGTTTCTGTTCTTAAACCACTGTTCTCAAGCCTTTGATTTGTAACGTTCGGAATCCCGAACAAGACCAAACCGCCATTCTTAGGCAGATTTGACCGTACCCAAGCCGGGCTGAAAATGGCTTGTTCGACAATCCGAATGGCCGAAATGACACCTCTTGCGCCCTCTCGGCAGACGAAAAAAAATGGATATACGGTCGAGACAAAATGTGTCTCGTAGGAAAAATCCAGAAAGGGAATGGGACAAATCCCTATGGCGTCTCGGAAGCCCGACCGGTCCGAAGTGTCTTTCAGCTTTGAAGACACGACCGGTCCGGGACTTCCGAATCTGCCTTTCCTGACCCGGCCCATTGCTGGAGGCACTCCCTGTACCCCTAGGCCACTCCGATCCTGCAACAATCAGAACAGCCCGACCCCTTGGTCATGTGCAGCCCCTCCTCGGGGCAGCGCATCATAGAAGCGTGAAATATAGAAAGGTTCAGCTTCTATTTCGTGACAGCGCGCGCATCGGTGTCAGTACCACTTCGGATCGCGCTTAAGTTGCTCTTGCAGCATTGCCTTCATGCCGTCATCCGGGTCGCCCAACCAGCGGTACTGTGCATGGCGGGTCGGCGACTTGTCGCTCGGCAGGCCTTCGGGCACCTCCACGAGCATCCCGTAAGCATCGTCCTTATCCCAGCTGAAGGCCACGATGAGGCGTTTGTAGGTGCACTTGTCCGCCGATTCGCACAAAGGACCGACCAGGTAGCGATCACCGTCCTCGGTGACCGCCGACATCTGCTCCTGGGCACTGCCGCTCAGGTTGATGACCCAGTCTGGCAGCCGCTCCTCGTCCTCGATGGTGTGCTGCCACGTCTCGCGATATTGGGGGTCCGAGCCCAGCAGTTGGTCGACCCGGACCTGGCCGTCATTGGCCGCTATCGCCCCTGCGCTACCGCCCAACAGCAGGGCGGTAACCAGGGCGTTGCGAAGCATCCTGCTCATCTTCAACCTCGACCACGTCCAAAGAAGAAGGAGGCTACGAACAGCACCAGGAAGACAATGAACAGGATCTTCGCGATACCAGTGGCAGCGCCGGCAATGCCACCGAAGCCCAGCACAGCAGCGACAATGGCGATGATGAGGAAAGTGATAGCCCAGCTCAGCATGGTGGTTCTCCTTTCTTTTTTGAAATCAGCCCGTCAGCGTGCCTCAGAACACCCAACGGTCCTGCGGCACGACGTTTTCGAGAGTGGCAGGGGAAGTCTTGGCCGAAGGCAAAGGATCGGCTGCCTTCACCAGCGTGTTGGCACGGGTCGACTGGATCTGCATGATCAACGCCGTTTGAGCCGCCACTTGCTCGGACAGCCGTGCGGTCTGCCAGCTGTAGTGAAAGAGACCGGCAGCCAGCGTCAACAGCAGCGCCAGTGCAAGAAACAACGCCTGGCGAATGGGTAATGCTGCAGCTTGGAAACGGTCCACGGATGGGCGGTTCATGCCGGCTTCTCCTGCTGTAATTCTTGTTCAAACCTGAACAGGTAATTGCAGCCTGCATGCCAGACTTTTATTTTAATAAAAAGCTTTATAAATCAATTACTTATGAAACAAGCCGCAAGGCGCAGGGGACGTATCCTGCACGATGCCCCCTCTGGCATCGTGCGTATTGCACGATTCAACCCTCTACTTTGGTGGCTACTTTCAGCAGGTCGGCGTCGACGCCACGCACTCCAGAGATCTGTCGAGCGGTTTCCACCGCGATGCTCTTCTGCTCGCGACTGACCACTTCGCCAGAAAGCCTGACGAGCCCCTGCTCGCAGTCCACCTTTATATTCAAGCCATCGAGATTGCGACTGAACCTGAAACTGGCCTGGATCTTGTCCACCACCCAGCGGTCACTGGGTTGCGGCCCGGTTTGCGCTCCCACAGGCGTTTCCCTGGCCTTGGCCATGGCTGCGCTGTCCAGGCTGACCAGGTTGTTGACCAGATACACACCCTCGGTGGTCCGCGCCAGAACACCCGCCAACTCCTTGGCCTGCGCGCTCTCGACCTTGCCTCGCAAAGTCACCACGCCCTCACTGCTTTGCACGTCTATAGGTGCCTGCTCGGTGGTGTGGCTCCAAAGCAGCCGCGCCTTTATCTTCGCCGCCAGCGTCGCATCCTCCAGACGCTGCGCGTAGGCACGCAGTTCAAGCGGCCGTTCCACCAGGTCGGCGTTGATCCGCAGCTGATTGTCGACCTCTTCGATCCCCCGAGTGGCAAGGGCAACCTTTTCTGCAAGCTGTCGCTCGACCTCGCTCTCGACTTCGCCGGCCAGTCGGGCCTGCTGGCCGTCGACCTCTACCTCGATACGAAACGGGTTCAGCATGCTGTTCAACGCCAACGCCGTTTGCAGGGCACCCTCCAGGCGAGCGTCATTCACAGGGTCAGCGAAAGCTGGGGGGAATGCTGGTAGCAGCGTGACCGCCAACACGGCCAGGCGGTAGGAAAAGGGCATGACTGCACCTCCTTCTGTAGGCAAAAGCTAAAAATCTTCGCAACCAATGTGCCATTCGACACCTCTAAGCCAATCATCGAGATATCGCGGCTTCACCGCGAAGATGGGCCATTGGCTAGCATGCAAAGGACAGAATCCGTCAATATTGACCATGCAACTTGCCCGATTTTTCCCACACTAATTGAAGACACATCCTAAGGAGCGCAGGAAATGGAGTCAGCCCAGGACACCCAAGGCCGTATTCTGCTGGTGGATGATGAGTCCGCTATCCTGCGTACATTCCGCTATTGCCTCGAGGACGAAGGCTACAGCGTGTCCACCGCAAGCAGCGCCGCCCAGGCCGAAGCCTTGCTTCAGCGCCAGGTGTTCGACCTGTGCTTCCTGGATTTGCGCCTGGGCGATGACAACGGCCTGGACGTACTGGCCCAGATGCGCATCCAAGCGCCGTGGATGCGGGTGGTGATCGTCACCGCTCATTCCGCGGTCGACACGGCGGTGGACGCCATTCAGGCCGGGGCTGCCGACTATCTGGTCAAGCCCTGCAGCCCCGACCAGTTGCGCCTGGCCACGGCCAAACAACTGGAAGTGCGCCAGCTGTCGGCGCGGCTGGAAGCCCTCGAAGGCGAAGTACGCAAACCAAAGGACGGGCTGGATTCGCACAGCCCGGCGATGATGGCTGTCCTGGAGACTGCCCGCCAAGTCGCCACCACCGATGCCAATATCCTGATTCTGGGAGAATCGGGCACCGGCAAGGGCGAACTGGCCCGGGCGATTCATGGTTGGAGCAAGCGGGCACGCAAGGCATGCGTCACCATCAACTGCCCATCACTGAACGCCGAGCTGATGGAAAGCGAACTGTTCGGCCATACCCGTGGTGCCTTCACCGGCGCCAGCGAGAGCACATTGGGGCGCGTCAGCCAGGCCGATGGCGGTACGCTGTTCCTCGACGAGATCGGCGATTTCCCGCTGACCCTGCAACCCAAGCTGCTGCGTTTCATCCAGGATAAGGAATACGAGCGGGTAGGCGATCCGGTCACCCGGCGAGCCGACGTACGGATTCTCGCGGCCACCAACCTGAACCTGGAAGAAATGGTGCGCGAAAGCCGTTTCCGCGAAGACCTGCTGTACCGTCTCAACGTCATCACGTTGCACCTGCCACCTCTGCGGGAGCGCAGCGAGGATATCCTGACCCTGGCCGAGCGCTTCCTGGCCCGCTTCGTCAAGGAATACTCCCGCCCCGCCAGAGGCTTCAGTGAGCAAGCTCGCACTGCGTTGCTCAATTACCGATGGCCGGGCAACATCCGCGAACTGCGTAACGTGGTGGAGCGGGCCAGCATCATCTGCCCGCAGGAGTGGGTGGAAATGAGCCACCTGGGAATGGGTGAACAACCTGCAGGCAACACCCCTCGGATCGGCGCGCCCCTCAGTCTGGATGAGCTGGAGCGCGCCCATATCGGCGCGGTGCTGGCCACCAGCGATACGCTGGACCAAGCCGCCAAGACCTTGGGTATCGATGCCTCCACCCTGTACCGCAAGCGTAAGCAGTACAACTTATGAAATGGTCGATGAAGCTGCGCACGCGGCTTTTTCTAAGCATTTCAACGCTCGTTACAGCATCTCTGCTTGGCCTGACCCTGGGTCTGGTCAGCGTGATGCAAATGGCGACGGTACAGCAGCAGTTGGTGAAAGAAGCGACCCACGCCCTGGAAATCGGCCTCAAGTTGCGGCAGAACCTAGGCGAACAACTGACCTTGATCCTTGATGAAGATACCGTCCCCGAGCATCTGCAATCGCTGCAGGACAACTTCCAGGCCCTGCTCGATCAGGGTCTAGCTCAGGGTGGTGAACAGAGCAGCTTCAGCAAGGCCAGTAGCCATTTTCAAAGCTTTCTGCGGGCCTATCGGGAAAGCGCCAATCCGGCTCGAAGCATGGGTGCGGATCAACCGCTTGGCGCGGCGTTTGGTCAAGTGCGCACCGACCTGATCGACTCCCACAGGCAAACGCTAGAGCTCATCATCCGCAGCGAAGAGCAGACGCGCAGCCGCGCCCTGCTGGTCAGTGGCCTGCTTGGCCTGATCGGCCTTGTAGTACTGGCGCTAGGGTTCGTCACCGCACACAAGATCGCCCGCCGCCTGGGCCAACCGATCGAGGCCCTGGCCCAGGCCGCCGACCAACTGGGCAAAGGCAACTTCAACGTCACCCTGCCGGTCACCCAGGCAGCCGAGCTGAACCAGTTGACTCGCCGTTTCGGGTTGATGGCCGAAGCGCTGCGCAAGCACCAGGAAACCAATGTCGATGAATTGATGGCCGGCCAGCAGCGCCTGCAGGCTGTGCTCGACAGCATCGACGATGGCTTGCTGATCATCGACCGCCAAGGCCATCTGGAGCATCTGAACCCGGTAGCACAGCGTCAGCTGGGCTGGAGCGACAGCCGTGTGGGCAGCAGCCTGGCCGACGCCCTGCAGCGCCCGGAGCTGGAACATCAACTGCGACAGGTATTGCGCGGCGGCAACCTCGATCGCCCCCCTGACGACCTGCAGATCGAAGTCGACGAAGAGTCTCGGCTGCTGACCTATAGCCTGACACCGGTCAGCCATCCACAGGGGCCAATTCTGGGCGCGGTGATGGTGCTGCACGATGTGACCGAGCAGCGCGCCTTCGAGCGTGTACGCAGCGAGTTCGTACTGCGTGCCTCCCATGAGCTGCGCACGCCGATCACCGGCATGCACATGGCATTCGGCCTGCTTCGCGAACGCCTGACATTCCCCCCGGATGCACGCGAGTACGACCTGATCGAAACCATCGGCGAAGAGATGCAGCGTCTGACCCAGTTGATCAATGACCTGCTGAACTTTTCACGCTATCAAAGTGGGCTGCAAAAACTCGAACTGGCGCCTTGCCCCATCGACGATCTGCTTGAACGCGCCAAGGCACGCTTCACCGAGCAGGCTGCGCATAAGCAAATCGAATTGGTCAACGTCCTGGAACCGCCATTGCCACGCATACAGGCCGACGTCGCCCAACTCGACCGGGTAATGGACAACCTGCTGCACAACGCCATTCGCCATACTCCAAACGGTGGAAAGATCCGCCTGCATGCACGGCGGCACGCAGAGCGAGTGATCATCAGTGTCGAAGACAATGGCGAAGGTATCGCCTATGGGCAGCAAGGCCGAATTTTCGAACCGTTCGTGCAGGTGGGCCGCAAGAAGGGCGGCGCAGGGCTGGGCCTTGCATTGTGCAAGGAGATCGTGCAACTGCATGGGGGGCGCATGGGCGTGTTTTCCCGCCCCGGACAAGGCACCCAATTCTATATGGCGCTGCCTGTCTGAACCCTCGCCCAACGCAAGTCAGTTTTCACCCCGCCGAGCTGCAACCTGTCTTCCGCGGGTCACCAGCTCGGCGAACTGCCGTGCGTTAAGTGGATGGGCGAACAACCAGCCCTGGCCGTAGTTCACCCCTTCGCTGTTGAGCAGCTCGGCCTGGTCTTCGCATTCGATGCCTTCGGCAATCACTCGCAGGTGCAGGTCATGGGCCATGCGAATGATGTGCGGTGCAACTCCGCTACTGGCGGCATCGTGACCCAGTGCATCGATGAAGGCCTTGTCGATCTTCAGGCAATCCACGGGCAAGGTCTGCAGGTAGGCCAGACTGCAATATCCCGTGCCGAAATCATCGATCAGCACCTGGTGCCCCACGGCCCGCAACGCCTGCAGATTGTCACGGGCCACTACCACGTCGATCAGCCCCCGCTCGGTAACCTCGAAGGCGATCTGGCTGGCCGACACCCGGTGCAACGCCAATAACCGTGCAGCGACTCGCCCGATGCGCGGCACCATCACATCACAGGCAGCGAGGTTGACCGAGATGTACAGGTTGGGGTGCGAACGCAGCAACTGCCCAAGTTGTTCGAGCACACGCTGCAGGACGAAGTCGGTGATCTGGCATATCTGCCCGGTGTTCTCGGCCAGGGGAATGAACAAATCCGGGCTGGTCAGCGTCCCGTCTGGGCGGCGCCAGCGCACCAACGCCTCGGCCCCCACGCATCGTCGGCTGTCGAGTTCGAATATGGGCTGGTAAAGCACTTGCAGTTCGCCACGGCGTAGAGCGTTCTGCAATTCGGAACTCATCGAGCGCCGCTGCTGCACCAGCTGCAGCACCAGCCAACCGATGCAGCAGGCCGCCAACAGGCTGCCAGGAATCAGCAACCAGAGCATGCCGTTCATTTTCAATGGCAGGCTCGCCCGTGGAGCGATCAGCACCAACTGGTAATCCGGCGATTTCGTCGGCATGCGATAGATAAGACGGTCGCTCAGTTCGAGTAGCGTGTTCTCGCTGGAAGGCCAGGCAGCAGCAGGCGGCCAGACTTGCGGCGGGCCCAGCACCGGGATGGCTCGGGCACCATTGTCGAGCACGACCAGCAAGCTGCCGCCGGGGGGCAAGTCGACCACATCGGTCAGGTGCCCACGGGATGTCGAAACCACGAACCTGCCGCGCCCCAACATCAGCGCCGCCAGGTTTTCATCAGGCTCGGTGGTGGTGTTCAACCAATAGCTGTAGGTGGGGCCTCGAATGTCTGGCGCCCGCAGGGATTCGATGAGCCTTTCACCCCCCCGATTCGAACAGGCGATGTTGCCGTCGATGTATGCGGCCTCATAAATAAAGCGCGACCCGAGGCCGACTGCCTGCAAGGCCTGCAACATCGCCGCGTCACAGCCGCGCAAGGGCTGCGCCTGCAACGCATCGACGCCCTCGCGCAGCTGGCCGAATACCTGCTCTAGCCGCTCGAGAAATCGGTCGCCCTGCGCATTCATTTGCGCACTTTCGTTCTGCTTCATCTGTTGCAGGGCGATACCGAAGCTGGCAGTCAGCAGCACTGCGCCACTGGCCAACGCTGCCAAGGTGGCCAGCATCCAGGGACGGTAAAAAAATTGGCGCAGTGCAGTGAGCAAGGCTGACATCGCTAGCATCCAGTTGATTAACAAGGTATAGCAACTGGTTTGACACTCAGCCTGCCCGTTGAGCGGTGATTAAGGCGCGTGGGGGCGCCTGACTAACGCATGCGGTTGAGCACCTGCAGAATTGCGGCTGTCTGTGCGTCCGGCATGCCATCGAAACGCGCTGGACGGAAGCGCATCTGGAATGCAGCGATCACATGGCGGGTGGCAACGTCCAGCTCTGCGGTTTGCTCGATTGCGTAACCAAAACGGGCTAATTCTTGCTGATACCAGCCGATCGTGGGGGGATTGGCACTGAAATATGCTTGCTGGCGTGCTACCGCCGCGGCGTCTGGCCAAATCCCGAGGCCCGCTTCGGCCAGGCGCTTCCAGGGGAACAACGGCCCGGGGTCCAGTTTGCGTAATGGTGCGATATCACTGTGGCCAATAATGTGGCGCGGCTCGATGTGATTGCGTTTGACGATATCGTTGAGCAGGGCGATCAGCGACTGGATCTGCGCCTCGCTGTAAGGGTGCCAGACCCGACCATTGGGGGTGTCGGTGAAACCAGGATTGACGATCTCGATGCCGATGGAGCTCGAATTGAGCCAGGTTCGACCTTGCCACTGGCTGTCACCGGCATGCCAGGCCCGACGGCTCTCGTCGACCAACTGGTAGACCGTCGCCGGGCCGTCACCTATCAGGTAATGACTGCTGACCTCACCATGGGTCAGCAGCGCCAGGGAACGTTCAAGGGACGCATTGGTGTAATGCAGGACCACGAACTGGATTCGGTCGTCCTGGTTGGCGGAAACATGGCTGCGGTCGATGCGCAGGCCTGTGGAACAGCCCGCTAGGATCAACAGCATGCAAGCGGTGAATAAGGTTTTCATCGGTGGGAGCACGTCTGGAGGAGTCTACATCGTCGCTACAGTATAACGTGCTCCTTCCCGGCCATTAGGCTAAAGAGTGATTCAGCGTGTGCACAGCACCAGGAATTCCATCGAGTTGTCGCCACTGGGGCCTTTCACATCCACCAGTTGGGTCAGCACCGTTGCCTGCTCGGCCAATGGCTTGCCGATCACTTTGGCGTAGCCATGTACCAGCCTGTTTTCGCTGCTGGCATCGATCGGCGAGACCGAGCAGAAGCCGGGGTCCTGATGCACGATGCGCTTGTTGAAGAACAGCGTGTATTGGGTGAAGTAGTTGTCCTGAGGTTTGTGCTCGACCCTTTCGATCCACTTTGGCCATTGGCGCAACACACTGCCGTCACCGCCAATGTGTGCGGTCCACCAGGTTTCATTGGCCAGGGCAGAGGCCTGGTAGGCCAACCCCATCATTAGTACAACCCACGCTTTGAATGCTTTCATCGCTCGGCTCCTCATCAGAGATCGTTCCGTAACGACATGCACGACAGTGCACATGTCGGTTACGCAGTCTCGACCTCGTAGGCGCGATGAATGCGGTACTTGTTTATGCCATTTCGACCCGGTTACGCCCCAGGTCCTTCGCCCGGTACAAGGCGTCGTCGGCACGCTTGAGCACTTGGTCGGCACGCTCGCCGGAGCGGAAAGCGCTCACGCCAATGGAAGCGGTGATCACCACGCGCTCGCCCTTGAAGTGAAATGGGCACGCCTCGATGGCCGCGCGTAGCACTTCGGCGAATTGTTGACCGGCAGCCGGGGAGGTCTGCGGCAACAACAGGACGAACTCCTCACCGCCAAAGCGGGCGATGAAATCCTGGCCTCGCAGCCGCTTGCGCAGTTGGTCGGCAACGATCTTCAGCACCTTGTCGCCGGCCAGGTGGCCGTAGCCGTCGTTGATGCGCTTGAAATGGTCCAGGTCAAGGATAGCCATCAGCAGATGCCCGCCACCCTCCTGCCAGTCCTGGACCTCGCGCTCGACCCGCTCGGCCCAGGCTGCGCGGTTCGGCAAGCCGGTGAGCGGGTCGATAAGCGCCTTCTGCCGTTGCTCCTCCAGATGCTCACGGTAGCCAAGGGCTTCCTGCTCCATACTGGCCACACGTTCGGCCAGGCCCTGCAGGCGCCCTGCCAGTTCCTGTTCGCGGCGGTCGCGCTCACGCTGATGATCGTCAATGGTGACAGACAACCCCTCAAGACGGTTTTCCAGGATGTGCTTGAGGCTTTCCAGGTCCGCCGCGCCCTGTACGCTACTTTGCAGGCCATCGACCTGTTCGCGCAGTTGGCTGTCCAGCTCACGGGCAGCGGTACTGTTGTCGGCGTGTCCGGCACTGGCTTCCTGCAAGTGGCTCTGGAAATTCTCCAGGCGCTCGTTGAGCTGTTGCAGGTAAGCCTCGAATTCGTGCTGACCGCTGTCGGTAATGGCCAGCATGAGCACTGCCAGGTCGTCGAGAACCGGGATCAGCTCATACCAGTTCAAGCCGCGCGCCACCCGCTCGCGCATTGCCAGGGCTTGTGCCTTGTGGCGCTCGGGCAGGCTCAGGTCGTCGAGCAGGCCAATCAGGGTCTGCTCGATATGCGCGGCGACCTGGCTGTAAGGTGGTTCGACAGCGTCGGGCAAGGCATAGGGGCCGTCCTCGCCAGCAGCATCCTCGACCTGCAACGAAGCGTCGACCAGTGAAGGCAGCTCGCCTTCCTGGAGCTGCTCAGACACGGGCAACGGCGCAGCGGATGGGGCCGCCGGTGGCTCATGGCGTTGGTTCTCGACCAGCGCAGGCTCGGACAGCACGGTCGGTTCCGACTCTGCAACGGCTTCCGGCATTTGGGGCTGCTCGGCACTCACGGGCTCGGCAGGCGCTTGCAGCTGCGCCGCAAGCGGCTGCAGCTCATCCACATCGGGCGCTGGTGCCTCGACTACATCGGAAGCTGGCGGCGCGGGCGCGACGTCGAGCGAAGGAGGTACCGCGGGAACATCGGCCGCTGCCTGGTCTGCATGGACCAGTGCCTGCTCACCCTGCTGTTCGATTTCGCGATTACCGAACAGGCGCTGCAGAAACCCCGGCCGGGCTTCTTCCTCGGGTTTGCTCAGCGTGGACAGGGCGAGCCCTTGCAGACCGCTGAGCTCGCCGAGTAAAGGAGGCAGGTCGCGGGACTGGCTTACGCCGCCATCGAGTTTCTTGGCCAGCTTTTTCAATGATCTGGATACATCACCCGGCAATGGCAGCGTTTGCAACTGGCTTACCAATGACGTGAGCGCATCGCGGACCTGGTTCATCCGTGTTTCACGTCGCTGCTCGGAATCCAGAACGGCTTTTTCCAGGCGCGGAATCAGGCCGGCCAGGCCGGCGTCCATGTTGTCGCTGCGGATCACCTCGCGCATTTCCTTCATGCACTGGTCGACCGCCTTGTCGCTGCCTTCGGCTGCCAGGGTGCTGCGCACCAGGCCCCGGCGCAACAGGTCAAGTCGAGCATTCCAGCGACGCTCGAGCTTTTCCTGCTGTTCGATGCTTTTTAGATATTTTTCTTTCCAGCGCTCGGCGTCGATGGTCATGCCTGGATCCGCAAAAAGTGATGCATCTATGAGCTGTGATTACACGCTTTCGGCGAACGCTTCGAACACTTGAGCGCTCGAAACGCTTCTGCTGATCTACCTCAGGACCGGCAGCGTATCCACAGTCAATGCTTCAGGCAATCGGATCTCGACAGCGACGGGAAGGTGGTCGGAAATTGGCTGCGCCAGCACCTCGACCCGTTCGAGGGTCAAGCTCGGGCTGAGCAGGATATGGTCCAGGCAGCGCTGAGGGCGCCAGCTGGGGAAGGTGGCCTCGGCCTGCGGGGCGATCAGGCCCAGATCGCGCAGAGGCGAGTGGTCGAGCAGGTCGGTGGCATGGGTGTTCATGTCGCCCATCAACACCTGGTGACGATAGCCGCCGATCAGCTCGCGAATGTAGGCCAACTGCCTGGCACGGGTCTTCGCCCCCAGTGCCAGGTGCATCATCACCACGATCAGCGCGTCGTCGCCCTCGCCGAATCGCACCAGAATTGCCCCACGCCCAGCCGGGCCAGGCAACGGATGGTCTTCCAGCAGATGCGGTTTGAGGCGGCTGAGCACCCCGTTGCTGTGCTGGGCGAACCGCCCGAGGTTGCGATTGAGCTGCTGGTACCAGTAGGGGAAGGCGCCCAACTGGGCCAAGTGCTCGACCTGGTTGACGAAGCCTGAACGCAGGCTGCCGCCATCGGCCTCCTGCAGGGCCACCAGGTCAAAATCGTTGAGCAGCTCGCCGATCTTTTGCAGGTTGCCCGCCCGCCCGTTGTGCGGCAGCAAATGCTGCCAGCTACGGGTCAGGTAATGACGGTAACGCTCGGTGCTGATGCCGACCTGAATGTTGAAGCTCAGCAACCGCAGGCGGCCATCCTCGGGCAGGCCAGGGGCCTGCAGGTGATGTTCGTTGACCTGCGGCTGATGCAGGCCAATGCCACGCGTGTTTCTGAAGCGGGGCATAGGGTTCGCCGCTTACTTAGCGGCGCGCTCCTTGGCGATCAGTTGGTCGGCGACGTTCAGGACGCCTTCCGGACCGCCTGCGGTACCCAGGTCGAAGCGGTACTTGCCGTTGACCACCATGCTCGGTACACCCGTGATTTCGTACTTTTTCGCCAGCTCCTTGGCCTGGTTGACCTGGCCTTTGATGGCGAAGGAGTTGTAGGTCGCCAGGAACTTGTCTTTGTCGACGCCCTGGGTAGCGAGGAAGTCAGCCATGTCGGCAGGGTCGGTCAGACGCTTGCGCTGGTTCTGGATGGCATCGAACACGGCGGCGTGCACCTTGTGCTCCACACCCATGGCTTCGAGAGTCAGGAACATCTGGCCATGGGCATCCCATGGGCCGCCGAACATTGCCGGAACGCGTTTGAAATTGACGTCCTTGGGCAGCTTGTCTACCCATGGGTTGATGGTCGGCTCGAAGTGGTAGCAGTGTGGGCAGCCGTACCAGAACAGCTCGATCACTTCGATCTTGCCAGGCACGGATACCGGAACAGGGTTGCTCAGCTCGATGTATTCCTTGCCGGCCACGGGCTCCGCAGCCTGGACGGCAGTCATACCGAATACGCTGGCAGCGACCAGCGCAGCGCTGAGAATCAGTTTACGCATGCTTTACTCCTGAGCAGTCATTGGTCGCCTCGACGCGACCTGAATTCAGACAGGTCGGGAAGGGCCCGAGTTCTGTAGTGTAACGGCTGCGGACTGAAAAAAGGGCGGTCCGGCCGCCCTTTCATCTTTGCCGTACAGCATTAACCGAATGTTAATGCAGGCCCTGGATGTAGCTGGACAACGCCTCGATATCCTTGTTGCTCAGCTTGCCGGCAATCGAGCGCATGGGCATGGCATCGCCATCATTGGTGCGATTGCCTTCGCGGAAGTCCGTGAGCTGCTTGGTCACGTACTGCGCATGCTGGCCCCCCAGGTGCGGGAAGCCGGCGAGGGCGATGCCAGCGCCATTGGGCGAGTGGCAGCCGGTACAGGCCGGCATGCCTTTCTCAAGGTCACCGCCGTTGAACAGGGCACGGCCCCGCTCGACCAGTTTTGGATCGGCCGCCCCCACGCTGCCTTTCTGACTGGAGAAATAGGCGGCGATATCGGCCAGGTCCTGGTCGTTGAAGTTGGCGAGCATGCCTGTCATTTCCAGCACGGTACGCTTGCCGGACTTGATGTCATGCAGTTGTTTTTCGAGGTAGCGCTGGCCTTGGCCGGCCAGTTTCGGGAAGTTCGGCGCCAGACTGTTACCGTCGGGGTTGTGGCAGGCACCACAGACGGCCGTCTTGGCCTGGCCGGCGGCGGCATCGCCTTTGATGGGGTCAGCAGCAGTGGCCGCACCTGCGACACCCATGGTCAACAGCAGACTCACGACTAGTTTGTTCATCAGCTAATCCAACACGGCTAAGGGTGAAATGTTATGTATCGGGACTGCCACTCATCCAAAGGATGACCAAACGGTAGTCCTCGGCACTGCAGTCCATGCACAATCCACGCGGCGGCATAGCCTTGAAACCCTGGGTAACATGCGCCACCAGTGTGTTCACACCTTGCGCCAGCCTTGGCTCCCAGGCTGCCCGGTCACCCCGCTTGGGTGCCTGTGGCAACTGCCCGGCGTGACAGGCCGCACACGTGCGGTTGTACAACGCCTCGGGATCCTGTGTAGCCTGTGCGCTGAAAAACGGTAGGAACATACCGACAGCAAGCAGCCATTTCGCCATGCGGAACGACCTGACAGGGTTGGGGGCCGCGCTGCGTTCTGATGCGCGAGCTATTGTTCGACACCCCATGCTCGATCTCCTTCGCTGGGAGAATGAGCACACAAAAACTGGGGCATTATATACTTCCGCCATCCAAACGGAAACGACACCGCTTGCCGGCTTCGGCCTTGGCAACACCCACATCGGATATCCCATGCAAGTCAAGAACCCCATCCTCGGCCTCTGCCAGAAAGCCAAATTCGCCCTCAGCGCAGCCAAGGTCGAACAATGTCCGGACGACCAGGGTTACGAGGTGGCTTTCGCCGGTCGCTCCAACGCCGGCAAGTCCAGCGCCCTCAATACCCTGACTCATGCCAGCCTGGCGCGCACCTCGAAGACCCCAGGGCGCACCCAGCTGTTGAATTTCTTCAGTCTGGACGATGAACGGCGTTTGGTCGACCTGCCGGGTTACGGATATGCAAAAGTCCCGATCCCGCTCAAGCAGCACTGGCAGCGCCACCTGGAGGCCTACCTGGGCAGCCGCGAGTGCCTGCGTGGCGTCATCCTGATGATGGACGTGCGTCACCCCATGACCGACTTCGACAAGATGATGCTCGACTGGGCAAAGGCCAGCGGCATGCCGATGCACATTCTGCTGACCAAGGCCGACAAACTGACCCACGGTGCCGGCAAGAACACCTTGCTCAAGGTGCAGTCGGAAATTCGCAAGGGTTGGGGCGACGGTGTGACCATCCAGCTGTTCTCGGCGCCCAAGCGCCTGGGAGTCGAGGATGCCTACCGCGTGCTGGCGGATTGGATGGAGCTCGAAGACAAGCCAACTGCCTGAAGTGAGCACAACCACCCTGCAGGAGCGGGCCCACCCGCTCCTGCAGGTGTGTACCGGCTGGTCAAATTCCGGGCAAAAAAAACCCCGGACTTCATATGGGGAGGGGGAAGTCTGGGGTTCAAGTCCGGACCGCTAGGGCGGGGTCCGGGTATCTGCCAACACTTAACACAACATAGGAGCATCGAAAGGCTTCACCAGCCATTCAGTTACTCTGAGCCCCGTTTCACCGATTTAGTTCCGAAGCCCTCAAAACTATTTGCGATAGTTTCATGAAACTTCAGAACCAGAGGCCCGAGGCCTGCTTCGGATCCGCGGCACACATCCCCGATCCTACACAGCTTTTCCAGCGTAATCAGTGAGCTTCGTCCCAATTCGAGCCCACGCCTACCTCTACCAGCAGCGGAACATCCAGCTGCGCGGCATTGCTCATTTGCGTGCGAATTTCATCTTTCACCTGCTCGACCAGACCCTCTTTCACTTCGAGTACCAGTTCGTCGTGAACCTGCAGGATCACACGGGCATCCAGATTGCTCTGGGTGAGCCAGTTGTCCACATTCACCATCGCCCGCTTGATGATATCGGCTGCGGTGCCCTGCATCGGCGCGTTGATCGCCGTGCGTTCGGCGCCTTTGCGCAAGGCTGGGTTCTTGGCGTTGATGTCCGGCAGGTACAGGCGGCGTCCGAACAGGGTCTCGACGAAGCCTTGCTCGGCCGCCTGGGCACGCGTGCGCTCCATGTAGGCCAGCACACCGGGGTAGCGGGCGAAATAACGGTCAATGTAGTCCTGTGACTGCTTGCGATCGACACCGATCTGCTTGGCCAGTCCAAAGGCGCTCATACCGTAGATCAAGCCGAAGTTGATGGCCTTGGCGCTGCGGCGCTGGTCCGTGGTGACCGCCTCGAGTGCCACACCGAAGACTTCGGCGGCAGTCGCACGGTGGACATCGAGGTTGTTGCGGAAGGCATGCAGCAGGCCTTCGTCCTTGGCCAGGTGAGCCATGATGCGCAGCTCGATCTGCGAGTAGTCCGCCGCCAGCAGCTTGTAACCGGGGCTGGCAATGAAGGCCTGACGAATGCGTCGGCCTTCGGCCGTGCGGATCGGGATGTTCTGCAGGTTCGGGTCGCTGGACGACAGGCGCCCGGTCGCGGCCACGGCTTGCTGGTACGAGGTGTGGATGCGCCCAGTACGCGGGTTGATCTGCCCTGGAAGCTTGTCGGTGTAGGTGCTCTTGAGTTTACTCAGGGTGCGGTACTGCATCAGTACTTCGGGCAGCGGGTAACCCTGCTCGGCCAGTTCATCGAGCACCGCTTCAGCGGTGGAAGGCTGCCCTTTGGCAGTCTTGCTCAGCACGGGCATGCCCAGCTTGTCGTACAGGATGGCACCCAGCTGCTTGGGCGAACCCAGGTTGAACTCCTCGCCAGCCAACTCGAAGGCGCGGCGCTCCAGCTCGGCCATTTTCACACCCAGCTCGCCACTTTGGATCTTCAGCAGTTCGGCATCGACCAATGCCCCCTGGCGCTCGATCTTGGCCAGCACCGGCACCAGCGGCATCTCGATGTCCATCAGAACCGGCTGCACGCTCGGGGTCTTGGCCAGGCGCGCCTGCAGCGCCTGGTGCAGACGCAAGGTGATATCGGCGTCCTCGGCAGCATAGGGGCCGGCCTTTTCCAGGGGAATCTGGTTGAAGGTCAGCTGCTTGGCACCCTTGCCCGCAATCTGCTCGAAGGTAATGGTGGTGTGATCGAGGTATTTCTGCGCCAGGCTGTCCATGTCGTGACGGGTGGCAGTGGAATCCAGCACGTAGGATTCGAGCATGGTGTCATAGGCGACGCCACGCATCTGAATGGCCAGCTCGCAATTGGCGAGAATATTGATGTCGTACTTGGCGTTCTGACCGACCTTGGCCTTGCCTGGGTCTTCCAGCAAAGGCTTGAGCGCCTTCAACACTTGCTCGCGGTCCAGCTGCGTCGGGGCCCCTTCGTAGTCGTGGGCCAGCGGCACATAGGCCGCCTCATGGGGCTCGACTGCGAACGACAGGCCCACCAACTGTGCCTGCTGTGCATCCAGGCTGGTGGTTTCGGTGTCGAAGGCAAACAGCTGGGCCTGGCGCAGCTTCTCAAGCCAGGCATCGAAGCGAGCCTGGTCGAGGATGGTTTCGTATTTAGGTTCAACCTTGGCCGCCGGTGCCTCGACCGGTTCAAGGGCTTCACCGGCCTGGCTGGCGTCACGCTGGACCTCGGCGATCCAGCTCTTGAATTCCATTTCGGTGTACAGCGCCAGCAGCGCCTCGCGGTCGGGTTCGCCGCAGACCAGGTCATCGACGTCGATTTCCAGCGCCACGTCGACCTTGATGGTGGCCAACTCATACGACAGAAACGCGGCATCGCGATGCTCTTCGAGCTTGGCTGGCAGGGTCTTGGCACCACGGATCGGCAGGGCCGCCACCTTGTCGAGGTTGGCGTACAGGTCGCTCAGACCACCGCCGATCCCTGTCAGCAGGCCGACCGCCGTCTTTTCGCCCACGCCCGGCACGCCGGGGATGTTGTCGACCTTGTCGCCCATCAGGGCAAGGAAGTCGATGATGTGCTCGGGCCCGACACCGAACTTTTCGCGCACGCCCGCCACGTCCAGCACGCTCCCGGTCATGGTGTTCACCAGTGTGACGTGCCCGTCGACCAACTGCGCCATGTCCTTGTCACCGGTCGAGATGATCACCGGCCGGCCAGCGGTGGCACTGCTGCGAGCCAGGGTGCCGATCACGTCGTCGGCTTCGACGCCTTCGACGCACAACAGGGGGTAGCCCAGGGCCTTCACACTGGCGTGCAGCGGTTCGACCTGTACCCGCAAATCGTCGGGCATGCTTGGCCGGTTGGCCTTGTACTCGGCGAACATCGCATCGCGGAACGTGCCGCCCTTGGCGTCGAACACCACGGCGAACAGGCTGTCTGGATATTGCTTGCGCAGGCTCTTGAGCATGTTCAGCACACCCTTGACCGCGCCGGTTGGCATGCCCTTGGACGTGGTCAGCGGCGGCAGCGCGTGAAAGGCGCGGTAGAGATAGGAGGAACCGTCCACCAGGACGAGGGGCACTTGGCTCATGAGGAGAATCAACCTTTTCGGCGGGTCCGGCGCTAGAATAGCCAGATCAATGACGACAAAGGGACAAGGTTATCATGCGTACACCCATTCGCCTGTTACTGCTCGGCCTGTTGGCAACCACGCCGGTCGTCACCCTGGCGGCGGACGACGCCCCATCGGCAGATCCCGATGTGACCATTCGCACGGAAGGCGACAAAACCATCCAGGAATATCGGCAAAACGGCTTCCTGTATGCGATCAAGGTCACGCCGAAGAACGGCAAGCCTTACTTTCTGGTACGCGCCGACGGCTCCGAAGGCAATTTCATTCGTTCCGACCAGCCGGACATGCTGATTCCGTCCTGGAAGATCTTCGAGTGGTAATCTGACGCGCACCGTTCACATCAACCTGGCACTTCCCGGCGGAAGTGCCCGCATGGGCAACTCTTCATCATGTCAGTCTTCACCCCCGTGACCCGGCCTGAGCTGGAAACCTTTCTGGCGCCCTACGAGCTGGGCCGTTTGCTCGATTTCCAGGGCATTGCCGCCGGTACCGAGAACAGCAACTTCTTCGTCAGCCTCGAACAGGGGGAGTTCGTCCTGACATTGGTCGAACGGGGCCCGGTCGAGGACATGCCGTTCTTCATCGAGCTGCTCGATGTTCTGCACGAAGCAGACATGCCGGTGCCCTATGCACTGCGCGACCGCGACGACAACGCCCTGCGCGAACTGTGCGGCAAGCCGGCCCTGCTGCAACCACGGTTGTCGGGCAAGCACATCAAGGCGCCCAACAACCAGCATTGCGCTCAGGTGGGCGAACTGCTCGCGCACATTCACCTCGCCACCCGCGAGCGCATCATCGAGCGCCGTACCGACCGCGGCCTGGACTGGATGCTGCAATCGGGTGCCGAGCTGTTGCCGCGTCTCACCGCCGGGCAGGCTGCGCTGCTACAGCCGGCACTGGACGAGATCACCGCGCACAGGGCGCAGATCCTGGCCTTGCCCCGGGCCAACCTGCATGCCGACCTGTTCCGCGACAACGTGATGTTCGAAGGCACCCACCTGACCGGTGTGATCGACTTCTACAACGCCTGCTCGGGCCCGATGCTGTATGACATCGCCATCACCGTGAACGACTGGTGCCTGGATGAGCACGGCGCCATCGATGTGCCCCGCGCCCAGGCGCTGCTGGCGGCCTATGCGGCGCTGCGACCGTTCACGGCGGCGGAAGCTGAGCTGTGGCCAGAGATGTTGCGAGTCGGCTGCGTGCGGTTCTGGCTGTCGCGACTGATCGCGGCCGAGTCGTTCGCCGGCATGGACGTGATGATCCATGACCCGAGCGAGTTCGAGGTGCGTCTGGCGCAGCGTCAGCAGGTGGCGTTGCACCTGCCGTTCGCGCTCTAGGCCGCGCCTGCCTCTTGGTGGGTAAACCCGCTCCTGCACTAAAGCGATAACCTGGGGGTTTTCGCTAGCGCCGTGGGAGCGGGTTTACCCGCGAAGCGGTCGGAACAGGCTTACAACTGTTCCAGACACCCCGCCAGATCAGCACCCAATTTCTCCAGCAGCCGCTCATAGCCCCCGGCATCCACCAGGTCGGTGCCACCCAGGGCATCCAGCTCGGCCAGGCGCACCGGCAACCCTGCCGTCAGGGTCTCGGCCAACCGCGGCCGCAGCGGTGGCTCACTGAAGACACAGGTCTTGCCCACTTCCTGCAGGCGCTTGCGCATGGCGGCCACATGTTGCGCGCCAGGCTGCACCTCGGCAGCGACAGTGAACACTCCGGCGTGTTTCAGACCGTAAGAGGCCTCGAAGTAGTCGAAGGCTTCGTGGAACACGAAGTACGGCTTGTTGGCGATACCCGATACCCGCGCCTTGATACGCGCATCCAAGGCATCCAGACGTTCGACGAAAGCTTTCAGGTTGCCCTGGTAGCGCGCCGCGTTGGAAGGATCGACCGACGCCAGGTCGGCGGCCATCTTCGTCGCGATCACCCGGGCGTTGACCGACGACAGCCACAAATGCGCATCCAGGCTACCCGGCCGGTGATCGTGATCATGGTCGTCGTGGTCTTCTTCCTCATGGGAATGGCTATCCTCGCCGAAGTGACGAAGGCTCATGCCCGGCAGCGACTGAACCGCGACCGTGGGCTTGCTGCGGCTGCCCAGCACCCGTGGCAGGAAGCTCTCCATGTCCGGCCCGATCCAGTACAACAGGTCAGCATCGCCCACACGCCGCATGTCGGAGGGGCGTAGGGCATAGTGGTGCGGCGAGGCGCCCGGCGGCAGCAGCACATCGGGCGTACCTACGCCGTCCTGCACGGCGGCGGCAATCTGCTGCAGCGGCTTGATACTGGTGAGCACCCGCACGTCGGCGTGCGCCGAACAGGCGAGGAAAGCGACAAAAAGCACAAGGAATCGGGACACGATGAATACTCGACTCGTCAGAAACAGGTAACATAATAACGTCTCCATCCAGAACCGTCGCTGCCCATGTCCATTACGCCGCTGGCTCACCGTCCCCACGATCACTCCCATTGCGTACACAGCGCACTGGCTGAGGCCGACGCCCTGTGCACGCGCCAGGGCCTGCGCCTGACCGCTCTGCGCCGTCGCGTACTGGAGCTGGTCTGGCAGAGCCACAAGCCGTTGGGCGCCTATGACATCCTTGCCGTGCTCAGCGAGCAGGATGGGCGCCGCGCCGCGCCCCCTACCGTGTACCGGGCACTGGACTTCCTGCTCGAAAACGGCCTGGTCCATCGCATCGCATCGCTCAACGCCTTCATCGGTTGCAGTCACCCTGAACATGCGCACCAAGGCCAGTTCCTGATCTGCCGGGTATGTCATGTAGCCATCGAGCTGGAGCAGGACAGCATCAGCGACGCCATCATCGCCAGTGCCAAGGACGTAGGTTTCAGCGTCGAAACCCAGACCGTCGAGATCGTCGGCCTGTGCGGCAACTGCCGGAGCGCGGCATGAGCGATGCACTGATCCGCCTTGAGCAGGTCGGCGTCACTTTCGGTGGCGAGGCAGTGCTCGACAGCATCGACCTGTCGGTCTCCCCTGGGCAGATCGTCACGCTGATCGGCCCCAACGGCGCCGGCAAGACCACGCTGGTACGCGCCGTGCTCGGCCTGCTCAAGCCGCACCGCGGTACGGTATGGCGCAAACCGCGCCTGCGCATCGGCTACATGCCGCAGAAAATCCAGGTGGACGCCACGCTGCCACTTTCGGTACTGCGCTTCCTGCGACTGGTACCGGGTGTCGACCGTGCGGCTGCTTTGTCGGCCTTGCAGGAAGTGGGCGCCGAACAGGTCATCGACAGCCCGATCCAGACCATCTCCGGGGGTGAGATGCAACGCGTGCTGCTGGCCCGCGCACTGCTGCGCGAACCTGAGCTGCTGGTACTGGATGAGCCGGTGCAGGGCGTCGACGTGGTCGGGCAGACCGAGCTGTACAACCTGATCACTCGCCTGCGCGACCGCCATGGCTGCGGCGTGCTGATGGTGTCGCACGACCTGCACCTGGTGATGAGCGCCACCGACCAGGTGGTTTGCCTGAACCGCCATGTGTGCTGCTCCGGCCACCCCGAGCAGGTCAGCAACGACCCGGCGTTCGTCGAGCTGTTCGGCCAGAACGCGCCAAGCCTGGCCATCTACCATCACCACCACGATCACAGCCATGACCTGCATGGCTCGGTGATCGCCCCTGGCACCCATGTTCACGGAGAGCACTGCAAGCATGGCTGATTTTCTTCTGTATGCCCTGCTTGCGGGCCTTTCCCTGGCGCTGGTGGCCGGCCCACTGGGTTCCTTCGTGGTCTGGCGGCGCATGGCCTACTTCGGCGATACGCTGTCCCACGCGGCCCTGCTCGGCGTGGCACTGGGCTTCGCCCTGGATGTCAGCCCTGCGCTGGCAGTGACCGTGGGCTGCCTGCTGCTGGCGATCCTGCTGGTGACGCTGCAACAGCGCCAGCCGCTGGCCTCCGACACCCTGCTCGGCATCCTGGCCCCCAGCACCCTGTCGCTGGGCCTGGTGGCGCTCAGCTTCATGCACGATGTGCGCATCGACCTCATGGCCTATCTGTTCGGTGATTTGCTGGCCATCAGCACCACCGACCTGGCCTGGATCCTCGGTGGCAGCGCGCTGGTCCTGCTGCTGCTCGCAGCCTTGTGGCGCCCGCTGCTGGCGGTCACCGTGCACGAAGAGCTGGCCATGGTCGAAGGCTTGCCAGTGGCGAGCCTGCGCATGGCGCTGATGCTGCTAATTGCAGTGGTCATCGCCGTCGCCATGAAGATCGTCGGGGTGCTGTTGATCACATCGCTGCTGATCATTCCCGCCGCCGCGGCACAACGTCACGCCCGCTCCCCCGAGCAAATGGCCTTGGGTGCCAGCCTGCTGGGCGTCACCGCCGTGTGTGGCGGCCTGGCCCTGTCATGGTTCAAGGACACACCGGCCGGCCCGTCGATCGTGGTGTGCGCCGCAGTGCTATTCTTGCTGAGCCTGGCCTTGCCCAAGCGCTGAAAACCGGGGGGTGCGCAGGCATACCCTGCAACCTTTTCAAGGGTAAAGGGTCTGTAAGACCTGTTTTCGAGCGTATGCCCCTGGGTGTAGACTTGCTCGCTTTTTGCGCAAATAGAGAGTCGCAGGAATGAAGCCGTTCGCCTCCCGTTATCTGCTTGTTGCCGCGTTTTCGCTGTTCCTGGCTGCCTGTTCCAGCGCGCCGGTCGAACAGGCGGGTGCACCTGCCCAAGCCGATGCCTGGCAGCAATTGCAGCAAAGTATCACCAGCGATGAGCTGGCCACCGCCGAAGATCAGCTGGCGGCGCTGCAGACCCAGTCGCCCGACGACGCACGCCTGGAGCAATACCAGCGCCAGCTTGCCGAAGCCTACCTGCAGCGTAGCCAGATCGTCCTGCAGAAGGGCGACGTCAATGCTGCAGCCACCGCGCTGGCCCGTGCCCGGGCGCTGATGCCCCAGGCGCCAGCGGTGACCGGTGGCGATGCCGTTACCCAGGCACGCAAGGCCGAGCTGGAAAAAGCCGAGGCAGCGCTGAAGGCTGCCGAGGCCAAGCCCCAGGCGCGGGTGATCGACCCGGCTGCACCAAGCACCGTCGTTGCGCTGAAAACCACCGATATCCGGGCGATGCGACGCCAGCTCGACGAAATTGCCAAGGACGTGGTGAATTACCAGTGCGAGGTGGTGTTCCAGGTACCTCGGACCGAAGACGCGCCTTGGCTGAAGACACTGCTTGAGAAGCGCGTGCACAAGATCGACAGCGATTTCGAGCTCAAGCAGAAGCATGAAATCCGACGCTCGATGCGGGCACAGGTCGTTCTGGTCCCGCATCAGCAGTGACGATCAGGGCTGCGTTTGCAGCCCTCAGGCCGGCACACCCTCCGCGACGGCCTCTCGCTCCCATACCCGATGCCCTTCGACGGCTTTGACGAAGGCATTCATTACCGCCTGGTCATCTCCCAGCAGCAGCCCCCTGTCTTGCTTCAGGCCCAGGCTGCTTGCCAGATCCTTGGTCAGCACCATCGCCTTCAGATGCTTGTAACCCTCCAGCAGGAAATGCTTCGCCAAGCCGCTAGACGCCAGCGCCTTGACCGATTCGCTGCCGCCCGGAACGACTATCCCATCGAACATGATCGACGGCATACCCTCCATCGACGCGTCTACCGGTAACTGCTTGCCATCTGCCGTCTTCACCGGCGCGGAGCTCGGCCCCAGCAGCAGTGGACGGGCGCTCTCGGCCTCCAGCGCCTTGACCAGCGCGTCAACGCTAGCCGCATCCACCCCATCGGCCACCAGCAGCGCAATCTTGCGCCCCTTGATACCGACGTCACCAGGATGGTTCATCTGGCTCAGCGCCTCGGATTGCGCGAGTTTGCTTCCCTTGACCTTCACCGTGCCCTGCTTGGGCGCCGGCAACCCGAGGTTCGCTGCTACTGCAGCCGCCAGCTTCAGGTCGATGTTAGCCAGGATCTCGTTCACCTCACGCTGGCGGATGGTCTCTCGCTCCACCTTGCCCAACTCGAAGCTGTAGGCCTTGATGATGTGTTGCTGCTCAGTCGGGCTCATGCTCTGGAAAAACAGCCGCGCCTGGGAGAAATGGTCGCCGAACGATTCGCTGCGCTGGCGGATCTTGTGCGCGTCGATGCGCTCCTGATAGCTCTCGAAACCGCCGTCCTGCGCCGCAGGAGGCGTCTCCTTGGGCCAACCGCCGTCGATAGAGTTCGGCTCGTATGAGGCACGCCCCCTGTTGATGGTCATGCGGTGCATGCCATCGCGCTGGCCGTTGTGGTTCTGCGACATCGGGCAGTTGATCGGGATCTCATGGAAGTTCGGGCCACCCAGCCTGCTGATCTGAGTATCGGTGTAGGAAAACAGCCGGCCCTGCAGCAGCGGATCATTGCTGAAGTCGATACCCGGCACGATGTGCCCCGGACAGAAAGCCACTTGCTCGGTTTCGGCAAAGAAATTGTCCGGGTTGCGGTTGAGCACCATCTTGCCCAGCTTGGTGACTGGCACCAGTTCCTCGGGAATGATCTTGGTCGGATCGAGCAAGTCGAAGTCGAACTTGTGCTCATCGGCCTCAGGTACGATCTGCACACCCAGCTCCCACTCAGGGTAGTCACCGGTTTCGATCGCTTCCCACAAGTCGCGGCGATGGTAGTCGGTGTCTTTGCCCGCCAGCTTCTGTGCCTCATCCCATAGCAATGAATGCACGCCCTGGCGCGGCTTCCAGTGGAACTTGACGAAACTGGCCACGCCCTCGGCGTTGATCATGCGGAAAGTATGCACGCCAAAGCCTTCCATCATCCGCAGGCTGCGCGGAATGGCGCGATCGGACATGGTCCAGATGACCATGTGCGCCGATTCCGGCACCAGCGAAACGAAGTCCCAGAAGGTGTCATGGGCCGAGCCGCCCGTCGGTATCTCGTTGTGCGGTTCAGGCTTCACGGCATGCACGAAGTCAGGAAACTTGATCGCATCCTGAATGAAAAACACCGGCATATTGTTGCCAACAAGGTCGAAGTTGCCTTCATCGGTGTAGAACTTGACGGCGAAGCCGCGCACATCGCGCACCGTGTCTCCCGAGCCGCGTGGCCCTTGTACCGTGGAAAACCGTACGAACACCGGCGTGATCTTCTCCGGGTCCTGGAGGAAGCCAGCCTTGGTCAACTGGGCATGACAGCCGTAGCTCTGGAAGTAGCCATGGGCACCGGTACCCCGGGCGTGGACGATACGCTCAGGGATGCGTTCATGGTCGAAGTGGGTGATCTTCTCGCGCAGGATGAAGTCTTCGAGCAGCGATGGTCCGCGAGGGCCCGCCTTCAGGCTGTTCTGGTTATCGGCGATCTTCACGCCCTGGTTGGTGCGCAGCGCCTGCCCGGTGGCATCGCTGCGGCAGGACTCCAGCCGCTGCAGCTTGGCGTTGGTGTTGGCCCGGTCAGGGGTATCGGTGCCGGCGACTTCACTGTGCTTGGGCGCGTCGTTCTTCTTGGTGGGCATGAGTCGGCTCTCCTCGTCAGTCTTCAGGCATGCCCTGTACGGGCTCGTTCAAGTAGTGACTAGGAAGCTTTGCCGAGCGTTCAATCAGGATTACCGGTTGTCGCGTTATGCCCGCTGGATTGGTGCATGACGAAATAAATGCTAAGAACAGCTATGGGAAAAGGCTAAAATGCGCGACCCCCGGCCAACCGCCGACACAAATTCCATGCGCCCCACAAGGTTCGCTACGTGATCGAGTTCCAAAATGTGCATAAGACCTACCGCGTCGCCGGTAGGGAAATCCCAGCTCTCAACCCGACCAGCCTGACCATCGAAAACGGCCAGGTATTCGGCCTGATTGGCCACTCCGGTGCGGGCAAGAGCACCATGCTGCGCCTGATCAATCGCCTCGAGGAGCCCTCGGGCGGCAAGATCATCGTCGACGGCGAAGATGTCACCGCCTTCAATGCCAACCAGCTACGCGGTTTTCGTCAGCAGGTCGGGATGATTTTCCAGCACTTCAACTTGCTGGCATCCAAGACCGTGGCCGACAACGTGGCGCTGCCACTGACCCTGGCCGGCGAGCTGTCGCGCAGCGAGATCGACAAGCGCGTCAGCGAACTGCTGGCCCGCGTTGGCCTGCAGGACCATGCCAGGAAGTACCCGGCACAGCTGTCTGGCGGTCAGAAGCAGCGCGTCGGCATCGCCCGTGCCTTGTCCACCAACCCAAAAATCCTCCTATGCGACGAGGCCACCAGCGCCCTCGACCCACAGACCACGGCCTCGGTGCTGCAGCTGCTGGCCGAGATCAACCGCGAGCTGAACCTGACCATCGTGCTGATCACCCACGAAATGGACGTGATCCGCCGGGTGTGCGACCGCGTTGCGGTCATGGATGCCGGCCATATCGTCGAGCAGGGCTCGGTGGCCGAAGTATTTCTGCATCCGCAACACCCGACCACCAAGCGCTTCGTGCAGGAAGACGAACACGTCGATGAAAGCGAGCAGCGTGACGACTTCGCCCACGTGCCAGGCCGCATCGTGCGCCTGACATTCCAGGGCGATGCGACCTACGCACCGCTGTTGGGCACCGTGGCCCGTGAGACCGGGGTCGACTACAGCATCCTCGCTGGACGTATCGACCGCATCAAGGATGTCCCCTATGGACAGCTGACCCTGGCCGTCACCGGCGGCGACATGGAGGCGGCGTTCGACCGCTTCAAGGCAGCTGACGTACATATGGAGGTACTGCGTTGATGGACGCGCTCAATTTCTTCGCCAACGTCGACTGGGCCGAAATCTGGCTGGCCACCGTCGATACCATGATCATGCTGTTCGGCTCGCTGTTCTTCACCGTGCTGCTAGGCCTGCCGCTGGGCGTACTGCTGTTCCTCTGCGGACCACGGCAGATGTTCGAGCAGAAGGGCGTCTATGCGCTGTTGTCGTTCGTCGTCAACGTGCTGCGTTCGCTGCCGTTCATCATTCTGTTGATCGTGATGATCCCGGTCACCGTGATGATCACTGGTACCTCGCTGGGTGTCGCGGGCGCCATCCCGCCGCTGGTGGTAGGCTGCACGCCGTTCTTCGCACGCCTGGTCGAAACGGCCCTGCGCGAAGTGGACCGTGGCATCATCGAAGCCACCCAGTCGATGGGCGCCACCACCCGCCAGATCATCACCAACGCGTTGCTGCCAGAGGCCCGTCCGGGCATCTTCGCAGCCATCACCGTTACTGCCATCACCCTGGTGTCCTACACCGCCATGGCGGGTGTGGTGGGTGCCGGCGGCCTGGGCGACCTGGCGATCCGCTTCGGCTACCAGCGTTTCCAGACCGACGTGATGATCGTTACCGTCGTGCTGCTGCTGATTCTGGTTCAAGTCCTGCAAAGCGTGGGCGACAAACTGGTCGTGCATTTTTCCCGTAAGTAACCCCAATGGGGTCGGCCAGGCCGACCCGTTCGGGGGCCGTCGCGGCCCTCACAAGGAGTGATCAATGAAGAAGCTGCTTGCTGTCGCTGCCGCCATCGCGGCCTTCTCGGCCCACGCCGACACCCTGACCGTTGCCGCCACCCCGGTGCCGCACGCCGAGATCCTCAAGTTCGTCCAGCCACAGCTGGCGAAGGAAGGCGTAGAGCTGAAGGTCAAGGAATTCACCGACTACATCCAGCCGAACGTGCAGGTCGCCGAGAAGCGCCTGGACGCCAACTTCTTCCAGCACCAGCCGTACCTGGATGAATTCAACAAGTCCAAGGGCACTCAGCTGGTCAGCGTTACCGGCGTGCACCTGGAGCCCTTGGGCGCCTACTCGACCAAGATCAAGAAGCTCGACGAGCTGTCCTCCGGTGCCACCGTGGTCATCCCCAACGACGCCACCAACGGCGGTCGTGCCCTGTTGCTGCTGGACAAGGCCGGTGTGATCAAGCTCAAGGACAACAAGAACATCCTGTCCACCGTCAAAGACATCACCGGTAACGACAAGGGCCTGAAGTTCCGTGAGCTCGAAGCAGCCACCATCCCCCGCGTACTGACCCAGGTCGACCTGGCGCTGATCAACACCAACTATGCGCTGGAAGCCAAGCTGAACCCGGAGAAGGATGCACTGGTCATCGAAGGCAGCGACTCGCCTTACGTGAACATTCTGGTGGCTCGTCCGGACAACAAGGACTCGGACGACATGAAGAAACTGGCTGCTGCGCTGCACTCGCCAGAGGTGAAGAAATTCATCGAAGAGAAGTACAAGGGTGCGGTGATTCCGGCGTTCTAAGCCGCAGATCTACACCCGCCTCTTCGCGGGCAAACCCGCTCCCACAGGTGAACCGCTGTGCTCCAGATCAGCGGAAAAGCTCTGGGAACGGGTTCACCCGCGGGGCTTTCAGGGCCTGGTTCAATCCCGCTTGACCAACCCCGGCAACTGCGCCACCAGCTTCTGGTTATTGAACGGCGCTCGAATGAACCCACGCTGACGCCCGTCCGGCCCGACGATTGCCAGGTTGCCACTGTGATCCACGGTATACCCAGGCTTGCTGGTATCGGCCGGAATGAAGGGAATGCTCAAGGCGTTGGCCAGTTTCTGGGTATCCTCGATCGACCCCGCGACCCCCACGAAGTCCTTGTCGAAATAGCCCAGGTACTGCTTGAGCTGGTTCGGCGTATCGCGGTTCGGGTCAACGCTCACCAGCATCACTTGCAGCCGGTCCACGGCCTCCTTGGGCAGTTCGCTCTTCACCTGGCGCAACTGGGCCAGGGTAGTAGGGCAGATGTCCGGGCAGTAGGTGTAGCCGAAGAACAGCAGCGACCACTTGCCCTTGAGGTCATCCAGCTTTACCGGCTGGCCGTCCTGATTGGTCATGGTCACGTCCGCCACCGTACGGCTCTGGGGCAGCAGGATAATGCCGGCGTCGATCAGCTCGGCAGGGTTGGGTTGGCTGCGGCCATTGAGCACCTTGTTGACGGTAAGGCCCAGGATCAGCGCGACCAGGGCGACGAGGATGAATACGGTTTTCTGGGTTCGAGTCATAGGTTCAGCAACAAGTAGTGGTCAACGAGCAACGCGATGAACAGTGCGAACAGGTAGCCGATAGAGTACTTGAACGTGCCGATCGCCGCGTGCGGCCGGCTGCCACGGTACAACACCCACGCCCAATGCAGAAAGCGCAGGCCGAGCAAAAGGGCACAAACCAGGTAGAGCAGGCCGCTCATGTGGATGGCGTAGGGCAACAGGGTAACCGCCAGCAGAATCAGGGTGTAGAGCAGGATATGCAGCTTGGTGTATCCCTCGCCGTGGGTTACCGGCAGCATCGGAATATCGGCCTTGGCGTATTCCTCCTTGCGGTGAATGGCCAACGCCCAGAAATGCGGGGGCGTCCAGGCAAAGATGATCAGCACCAGCAGCAGTGGCTCGGCGCTGATGTGGCCGCTGACCGCCACCCAGCCGAGCAACGGCGGTGCCGCGCCAGCCAACCCGCCGATGACGATGTTCTGTGGCGTGGCGCGCTTGAGAAAGCCGGTGTAGAGCACTGCATAACCCAACAATGAAGCCAGGGTCAGCCAGGCCGTGAGGGCGTTGGTGAAGACCAGCAGCGAAGCCATGCCCATCAGGGCCAACGCCAGCGCGAACAACAGCGCCGGCAGAGGCGCTACCCGGCCTTCGGCCAGTGGCCGCTTCTGGGTGCGTGCCATGAGTGCATCGATACGCCTGTCGACCACATGGTTGATGACCGCCGCACCACCGGCGCACAGGGCTATGCCCAAATTGCCGAACACCAGCACGCTCCAGGCCACACCCGCACGGGTGGCGAGAAACATGCCCACCAGCGAGGTGATCAGCATCAACACGACCACCTTGGGTTTGGTCAATTCCAGATAGTCGCGCCAACCGGCACGCGAGCGGTGTGCACTCAGAAGCGTCGCCACGAATCATTCCTCATAGGTTGCGAGAGGCCTACGCCTGGCACAGGCGTAAGACGCCAGCCATGACCGACGCGAACCTTGTCGACCACCCGAATGCGGTAGTTCACAAGCACCATGCTCAGCAACAACAGCGCGCCGCCTGCGTTATGTGCCACGGCGACGGCCAGGGGCAAATGGAACAGCACGTTGCTGATGCCCAACCCGACCTGCATCACCAATGCCAGGAGCACCAGGCGCGCCAACCGGCTCAGGCCACAGCGGTGAAGCTTCCAACTGAGCATCAGCAGGACACAGGTGACGATCATCGCGCCCAGTCGATGGCTGATATGAATGGCCGTGCGCGCATCGCTGTCCAGCTGCCCGCCGAGGTAGTTCGGACCGACATGTTGGGTCAGGTGGAAGCCATTGCTGAAGTCGGCTGACGGCCACCATTGCCCATGGCAGGTGGGCAAGTCGATACAGGCAACCGCGGCATAGTTGGCACTGACCCAACCACCCAAGGCGATCTGCCCAATCACCACCAGCAATGCCAAGGCAGCCACCCTGCGCAGGCTCAACGGCAGTTTTGGCAGTGGCGCAAATGCCCGGGATAGACGCAGCGACAACAGTAACAGCAGGCTCAACGTGGTAAAGCCCCCCAGCAGGTGCGCAGTGACCACCTGCGGCCACAACTTGAGAGTGACCGTCCACATCCCGAATGCCGCCTGGGCCAGGACCACCCCAAGCAGCAATACCGGCAAGCGGTAGGGCTGGCCATCACGCGCGTGACGGCGCACCGCCTGTAGGGCCAGGTAAGCGATCACCAGCGCCAAGGTACCGGCAAAGTAGCGATGGACCATTTCGGCCCAGCCTTTGGCCTCTTCCACTGGGTGTTCGGGAAAGTGCAATTCGGCATGGGCCAGCTGCGCTTCAGTCTTGGGAACGCTGATGAAGCCATAGCAGCCTGGCCAGTCCGGGCAACCGAGGCCTGCATGGGTGAGGCGGGTATAGGCACCGAGCAGGACGACCAGCAGTGCCAGCAGGGTGGCGAACACAGCGAGGCGGAATCCAGGTCTGGCCATGACAGGCTCCTAGCCGATGTTGGACAGCTTGAGCAGGTGACGCAGGTCGTCCAGCACATGCTTGCCGTTGACCTTGGCGTCATAGCGCAGCACCAGGTTGCCGTGAGGGTCGACGATCCACAGTTGCGGACCGGCCTCCTCCACTTTCTGCAGGTAGCGTTGAATATCCAGCGGGTAGCGCTGCAACTGGGGATATTCGCGACCCAGCAGGGCCTGATAGTCGGGGCTCAATGGCTGGGCGATGGCCAAGGCATGACTGGCACGGCTGGCGTCGCGACCAAGGCCGATCTGGATCTGCCGGGCCAGGTACACCAGTTTCTGACAATCGTCGGCGCAGGCCTGGGGCGTGCTGACCAGCAGCTGCCACCGTTCGTCCTGCGCAGTGATGCCGATGTCTGCAAGGCTCTCGCCATTGCCGATCATCACGCCGTGATAGCTGCGCCCCTCCGGCACCCAGAACTGCAGCTTGTACATGAAGGTGGCGAGCAGCATCGGCCCGAGCACCACCAGCAGGATCAGAATCAGCTGCAAACGCCCACGGGCTTTGGGTTTGCGGCCTTCAGGCACGTCCAGTGGACTGGTGGCGGCGGCCATGGTCGTTCTCCTTCTTGTTGTGCCAGCCAAAGTAGAGGTAAAGCAGCACCAGGGCGGTGGCCAGGGCGAACCACTGCACGGCATAGCCCTGGTGCTTTTCCGGGCCCATGGCGACCACCGGCCAGTCTGCACGGTAGCTGGCGGGGCCGGGCTGCAGGCGCAATTCATGGGCGAAACCTTCGCGGTCCAGCTGTTGCCACAGGAGGGCGGGGTCGACAGCGGTCAGCAGGTGAGGCCATTGACCGCCCTCCGGGTCGGGGTGAAGCTGGAAAGCACTGCCCGGCGCCACATAGACCGAAGCATCCAGCACCATGGATTGCGCAGGCGTCTCGAAGTGCACGGGTACACGGCGGTCGGGCCAGGGCAGCCAGCCGCGGTTGACCAACAGCCACAGCCCGCTGGCCTGGTCATGGAAGGGCTGGAGCAGCTCGATGCCTGCCTGGCCGTCGCGCATGCGGTTATCCAACAGCACACTGTGTTCGCCATCGAAGCGTCCAAAGAGGTGCACGCGTCGGTAAGCTACATCCTCAGCCAGCTGCAACTGAGCCGCGCCCACCGGGGCCTCCACCTGGCGCTGGGCATAGGTGTCCAGCAGGGCGCGTTTTTCCTGCGCGCGGCCGAGCTGCCAGCCGCCGAGCGAAATCAGCACCGGCAGCAGTGCAAGCACTACCAGGGTGGGCATCCAGCCTGGTCGAAACGGCCTCACAACGGCCTCATACGGTCGAGCGCTATACTTATCCACATCACCGCATCCCCCCGGAGTATCGTCATGCTCAAGGCCGCGATTGTCCTGATGCTGTTGGCCACGATTGCCAGCCTGTTCAGTGGCCTGGTGTTTCTGGTCAAGGACGATGAAAACTCGACCCGGCTGCTCAAGGCACTGACCGTTCGTGTCGCCCTGGCCGCCGTCACCGTGGGGCTGGTGGCCTGGGGCTTCATCAGTGGCCAGCTGGTTTCCAACGCCCCCTTCTGAAACACGTTGCATCTGCGGCTAAAGCCGGCTTGCCCGCAACCGCCCCTACAGCACGTAGACAAAGATGAACAGCCCGACCCACACCACATCGACGAAGTGCCAGTACCAACTGGCCGCCTCGAAACCGAAGTGTTTGTCCGGGTTGAAATGCCCGCGCAGGATACGCACGAGCATGACGATCAGAATGATCGTGCCAAGGGTAACGTGGGCACCGTGAAAGCCCGTGAGCATGAAGAAAGTCGCGCCGTAGATGCCAGAACCCAAGGTCAGCCCAAGCTTGGTGTAGGCCTCGTGATATTCGTACGCTTGCAGCGCGATGAAGCTGATGCCCAGGATGATGGTCAGCGCCATCCACAACTTCAGTGCCCCACGATGATCACGCCGCAAGGCGTGGTGGGCGATGGTGATGGTTACACTGGAACTGACCAGCAAGATGGTATTGATCAGCGGCAGGTGCCACGGGTCGATCACCTCCTTGGGCGGCGGAAAGAGTTTCGGGTCCGGGGTGTTGAGCAACGGCCAGGCGAACTCGAAGCTTGGCCACAGCATGTGGGCGATCCCCTTGTGTCCTTCGCCCCCCAGCCATGGGCCAGCCAGCACGCGCACGTAGAACAGCGCACCGAAGAAGGCCAGGAAGAACATCACTTCAGAGAAGATGAACCAACTCATGCCCCAGCGGAACGAGCGGTCCATCTGCGCGCTGTAGAGACCGGCATGGCTTTCCTTGACCACCGCGCCGAACCAGCCAAACAGCATGTAGGCCAGAAACAACGCACCGATGAAAAAGATCAGTGGCCCATGGGAATCGGGATGCCCGGCCTTGAGGTCATTGAACCAGGTGCCCAGGCCGAACATGGTGATGAACATGCCGATCGTCGCGATGATCGGCCACTTGCTCTGCGCCGGGACGTAATAGTGCTCGTGACTTGCCATTGCTGTTCTCCTTCCCTTAACGGGCGCCCTGGACGTCCTGGGTCGCGAGATGCGCGACCGGCGGGTGGCGAGCGGTGATGTCGAACAAGGTGTAGGCCAGTGTCAGGTGCTTCACGCTGGCCGGAAGGTCGCGATCGACGATGAAACGCACCGGCATCTCGATGCGTTCGCCGGGTTGCAGCACCTGCTGGGTGAAGCAGAAACATTCGGTCTTGTGGAAATACGCCGCCGCCTCGGCCGGGGTGATGCTGGGAACGGCCTGGGCGCTCATGGGCCGCTCCGTCGGGTTCCGCGCGATGAAAATCATCTGGTTCACCGCCCCTGGGTTGACGTCGATCTGGTCGGCCGTGGAATAGAAGTCCCAGACCATGTCACCGGCATTGGTCGACATGAACTGCACCCGCACGCTGCGCGACGGGTCGCTGAGCTGGGTGCCTTCGTACTGCCCGCCGGTCTTGCCATTGATGCCAAAGGCTTTGCACATCACGTCGTAGAGGGGCACCAGGGCAAAGCCGAACGCGAACATCACAACGGTCAGCATCAGCAGGCGCAGCACCAGGCGTTTGAGTGACAGGCCGTTCATGGGCACTTTCCTATTTCACTTCCGGTGGCGTCTGGAAGGTGTGGTAGGGCGCTGGCGAGGGGATCGACCATTCCAGGCCCTCGGCGCCATCCCAAGGCTTGGCCGGCGCAGGTGCGCCACCGCGGATGCACTTGATGACGATGAACAGGAAGAAGATCTGCGTCGCACCGAACATGAAGGCACCGATCGATGACACCATGTTGAAGTCGGCAAATTGCAGGTTGTAGTCGGGAATCCGCCGTGGCATGCCGGCCAAGCCAACGAAATGCATGGGGAAGAAAGCCAGGTTCATGCCGATGAACGACAACCAGAAGTGCAGCTTGCCCAGGGTTTCGTCGTACATGTGGCCAGTCCACTTGGGCAACCAGTAATAGGCAGAGGCAAAGATGCCGAAGATCGCCCCGGGTACCAGGACGTAGTGGAAATGCGCCACCACGAAGTACGTGTCGTGGTACTGGAAGTCAGCCGGTGCGATGGCCAGCATCAATCCTGAGAACCCGCCGATGGTGAACAGGATGACGAAGGCAATGGCGAACAGCATCGGCGTTTCGAAGGTCAACGAGCCCTCCCACATGGTGCTGACCCAGTTAAACACCTTGACCCCGGTGGGTACGGCGATGAGCATGGTGGCGTACATGAAGAACAGCTCGCCAACCACCGGGATGCCAACCACGAACATGTGGTGCGCCCAGACGATGAACGACAGGAAGGCAATCGCACCGGTGGCGTACACCATCGACGTGTAGCCGAACAGCGGCTTGCGCGAAAATGCCGGAATGATCGAGCTCACAGCGCCGAACGCCGGCAGGATCATGATGTACACCTCGGGGTGGCCGAAGAACCAGAACACATGCTGGAACAGTACCGGGTCACCGCCACCGGCGGCGCTGAAGAAGCTGGTGCCGAAGTGAATGTCCATCAGCATCATGGTCACCACGCCAGCCAGTACCGGCATCACCGCAATCAGCAGGAAAGCGGTGATCAGCCAGGTCCAGACGAACAGCGGCATCTTCATCAGGGTCATGCCGGGGGCACGCAGGTTGAGGATGGTGGCGATCACGTTGATCGCCCCCATGATCGAGCTGATACCCATCATGTGGATGGCGAAGATGAAAAACGTCACGCTGGCCGGCGCATAGGTGGTCGACAGCGGGGCGTAGAAGGTCCAGCCGAAGTTAGGCCCGCCGCCCGGGGTGAACAGGGTCGAGACCAGCAGCAGGAACGCCGCCGGCAGCAGCCAGAAGCTGAAGTTGTTCATCCGCGGCAGGGCCATGTCCGGTGCCCCGACCATCAGCGGGATCATCCAGTTGGCGAGTCCGACGAAGGCGGGCATCACGGCACCGAACACCATGATCAGGCCATGCATGGTGGTCATCTGGTTGAAGAAGGCCGGCTCCACGATCTGCAGTCCCGGCTGGAACAGCTCGGCGCGTATCACCATGGCGAACGAGCCGCCGAGCAGGAACATCATGAAGCTGAACCACAGGTACATCGTGCCGATGTCCTTGTGGTTGGTGGTCAGCACCCAGCGCATCAAGCCCTTGGCTGGGCCATGGGCATGTTCGTGGCCGTGGGCGTGGTCGTCGATCACTGCACTCATGTCCTGTCTCCTGCAACCCATTGATTGCCGCGAGTATCCCGGTTCATTGCGCTTCGGCCTGCTTGAGCGCCAGCACGTCTTTGGGCGTGACCATGTCGCCCTTGTTGTTGCCCCAGGCATTGCGCTCGTAGGTAACGACGGCGGCGATGTCGACTTCCGACAGTTGTTTGCCGAAGGCAGCCATGGCCGTGCCAGGCTTGCCGTGGAAGACGATGTTCAAGTGACCTTCCTTCGGTCCCGTTGCGATCTTCGAGCCTTTGAGTGCCGGGAACATGGGCGGCAAGCCTTGGCCTTCGGCCTGGTGACAGGCCACGCAGGTTGTGTGATAGACCTTGTCGCCACGCTCGACCAGCTCTTCAAGGGTCCACTCCTTGCTGGTCAACTCCTTGAGCTTGGCCGCTTCTGCCTTGCGCTCACCCAGCCAGGTGTCGTAATCGGCCTTGGACTTGACCTCCACCACCACTGGCATGAAGCCGTGGTCCTTGCCGCACAACTCGGTGCACTGGCCACGGTAGATACCGGGCTTCTCGATGCGGGTCCAAGCCTCGTTGACGAAGCCTGGAATGGCATCGCGCTTGACGGCGAAGGCGGGTACCCACCAGGAATGAATGACATCGGCAGCAGTCACCAGGAAGCGCACCTTTGCACCCACCGGCAGCACCAGTGGCTGATCGACCTCGAGCAGGTAATGCTCGTCCTTGGGCGCCTTGTTATGGATCTGGTCCGCTGGCGTGGCCAGGTTGCTGAAAAACTCCACGTCCTGGCCCAGGTACTTGTAATGCCACTTCCACTGGTAACCGGTCACCTGGATATCGACGTCCGACTCACTGGCGTCGTAGATGTCGATCAGCGTTTTGGTGGCCGGAATGGCCATGGCCACCAGAATCAGGAAGGGGACGACCGTCCAAAGGATTTCCACCCAGGTGTGTTCGTGGAAATGTGCGGGCTGCTGCCCCGTGGAACGCCGATGGATGACCATCGACCAGAACATCGCACCGAACACCACGATGCCAATGATCACGCAGATCCAGAAGATGGTCATGTGCAGGTCGAACACGGCGTTGGAGACTTCCGTCGCCCCTGGCGCCATGTTCACAGTCCAGGCGGCGTGTGCCTGACCGAAAACCGACCACAACAGAAGGCCCATCCAGACATGTGGATGTCGCATCATTGCGGGTTCCCCTTCTAGTTCTTGTTGTCCCGGAGGCATTCACCTGCGGCAAGCGGGAACGGCGGTCAAGACTGCCTGACTTCGACGACCGAGCCCCTGCGAAAGCAGACGGGCCTCATCAACGAATCACGTTCAACGGGAGTATAGACAGCGACCAATGGTGCGCAATGAAGGGCGTGAAATGAACCGCACGAAATTGGATAATGCCCCCACAAACCGCGGGCTAGAGCCTTGCTAGCACAATAATGGCATATTGATATAGCTCGGTCCGCACACGTTTGCGGGTTTTATAACAAACTTGTCTTAGGCATTCCGTATACCGAGCTACCTTAGTGTCTTCCGTTTGTAATGCCTTGTCCCTGGAGTTGTCATGAACATCGCTGCCGTGCGCGAGCAGATTAGCCAAGCCCACCAACATGAGAGCCGTACCGGCCAACTGAAACAGCGTCTCGAGGCGCAACTACCCCATCTGCACCCCTCGATCCAACTGCCTGAGCAGGACGCCCAGGGTACTTTGGCGCGCTTCGTCAGCGCTTACATCGACCAGGTTCCAGAATTGCTGGAGGCGGCAAACGCAGTCGCCCGCGAGGCGGGTATCGAGTCGCAGATCAAACCGGTGCTGAAGATCGCCGAAGCCTACTTCCTGCAGCCACCCAGCGTGATGCAGGGTCATGTGGGCCTGGATTGCCTGCTGGATGAGGCTTACCTGGCACACCGGCTGGTGGAAGAGGTCAACGACCTTTACATCCGCCACTTCCAGCAGCCATTGATCCCGGTCGACACGACCGTGGCCAACCTCATCGCTCACCAACTGATCGGTGAAAGTTTCGCCAACCAGCTGGATGAGGTGGTGCACCACTCGGTCGATGAAATGCTGGACGACGAAAGCTTCGCCGCGGAGTCGGTCGAACAATACCGCGAAAACCTGTGCAGCCCGGAAACCGGCGCAGCCTGGAAACGCTGGCCGTGCCTGTCGCGCCAGCTTGGCGTGGAGCTGGGCCAGCCGGCTTGACCGCCAAGGCTGCGCAACAGAGGCCTTCGATTCCACCGGACCTGTGGGGGCGGGTTTGTCCCGCGCCCACCAATGACCACGTCGCCCTGTACGCCAGTTTGGGGTTACGCTCCGACGCCCACGGTCGTACGCAACCGGCCCTCGATGCGCCGTTTCAAGCGGCGCTGCTCGATCTTCAACCGCGAACCATTGGCCGAATTGCTGCGGCTCCAGTCCTCCAGCAGCTCAAGGCATGAGTGGTCTATGTAGCTCAGGTTGCCCAGCGGCACATGCAATGTGGTACCCGCCGGAACGGTATCGAGCACCTGGGTCAGCGCCGGCACCTTGAGAAAGGTCGCGGCACCACTGAGCCGAAGCTCCATGTGCCCAGGCTTTTCCAGGGTTACCAGGCTGATCTTCAGGCGCGCCGCCTTGAAAGCCAGCTTGAGCAGGGTCAGGGCAAAGCCCAGCAGCACACCGGTCAGAAGGTCGGTGAAAATGATGGCCAGCGCGGTGGCCGCGTAGGTGAACATCGGCATCCGCCCGTAGCGCCCCAAACCACGGAAGGCCTTGAAGTCCACCAGTTTGATACCCGTGAACACCAGAACGCCTGCCAGGCTTGCCACCGGGATTTGCTGCAGCACGCTGCTCAGGGCGACGACGAACGCCAGCAGCCAAAGGCCGTGGAAGATGGCCGAGGCGCGGGTCTTTGCTCCCGCCTGGACATTGGCTGAGCTGCGTACGATCACCCCGGTCATCGGTAAGGCGCCAAGCACGCCGCACAGCATATTGCCGATACCTTGAGCGGACAATTCACGGTCGAAGTCCGAACGCTGGCCACTGTGCATGCGGTCCACCGCAGCGGCTGAAAGCAAGGTTTCGGCACTGGCGATGAAAGCCAAGGCGAAGGCCGCTACCAGAAGCGTAGGGTCGGCCAGCTTCAGCAGGTCATCCGGGCGAATCCAGTCGATGGCCTCGGTCAGGTCGGCCGGCACCTGCACCCGATTCACCGAAAGCCCCAGCCATATGCTGACTGCCGTCATTGATGCCACGCCCAGCAGGGCGCCGGGGATGAAGCGCAGTCGCTGAGGCCGCAGGCGCTCCCAGCCCCACATGATGGCGATGGTGCCCAGCCCCAGCGCACCGGCCTGCCAGGCCGCGCCGGCGCTTTCCGACGGCAGGGCTGCGGCAACTGTCGCAGGAAACGCCAGCAGATTCTGCATGCCGGTTGGCTGCGGGGCGGTGTCAAACATCACGTGCAACTGCGACAGCACGATCAGCACCCCGATGCCGGCCAGCATGCCATACACCACCGCTGGGGCCGTGACCCGGAACCAACAGCCCAACTTCAGGCGCCCGGCCAGCAGCTGCAACAAGCCTGCTACCAGCAGAATCGGCCCCAACATGGCGATGCCATGCTGGCGTACCAGCTCGAACACCAGCACCGCCAGACCAGCCGCCGGTCCACTGACCTGCAGCGGCGAACCTGCCAGGAAGCCAACCACGATACCGCCGATGATGCCTGTGATCAGGCCCTTGGCCGGAGGCATGCCCGAGGCGATCGCAATGCCCATGCACAACGGCAGGGCCACCAGAAACACTACGACTGATGCCAGTAGTTCGCGCGGCAATGCCGCTGTTATCTGTGTCTTGTTCACCATTTCTTTCCTTCCTCTGTCACAGGCCATTCCTCTGGCCATAGGCATGTTGGCCCTGACAAGCGCGCAGGCGCGGGCCGCCAGCAGCGTTGCCGGCAAGACAGTCAGGGAGATTCAAGGCAGCAGAAGGCCGCACCGCACCCAGAACGGGTGCAGTCGGCTATCAAGGTAATGCGGGTGTCAGGGTCGCTTAGTAGCGGCCTCTCGGGGTCGCGCAGGGGATCGGCTCACCCGCGGTGAGCGGCAGGAAGCTGTCGCTTGCCGCGTCGTAGGCTTCGATCTGACTGGTCTCGATGTCGTAGATCCAACCATGGATATACAGCTGGCCCGCCGCCAGGCGCGACGCGACCGAAGGATGTGTGCGCAGGTGGTGCAATTGGGCGATGACGTTTTCCTTGGTCACCACTTTCATGGTCTCGTGCTCGCTGCCGCACGAGCAGTTGTCCTCGACCACGGTACGGGCGACTTCGGCGTGGCGCAGCCAAGCCTTGACCGTTGGCATCTTCTCCAACGAGCTGGGGTTGAGCACGGCACGCATCGCGCCGCAGTCGGAGTGGCCGCAAACGATGATGTGATGCACGCCTAGGGCGAGCACCGCATATTCGATGGCGGTGGAAACGCCGCCGTTCATCTGACCATACGGGGGGACCACGTTGCCGACGTTGCGGGTCACGAACAGATCGCCTGGCGAGCTCTGGGTGATCAGCTCAGGGACGATGCGCGAGTCGGCGCAGGTGATGAACATGGCGCGCGGCTTCTGCGCGGTGGCGAGCTTCTTGAACAACTCTTGCTGCTCGGGGAAGACGTCATGGTGAAAGCGCAGGAAGCCGTCGACGATGTGCTTCAGGGCGGCATCGGCGCTCTCGGCGGGGGCCTCCGGAACGACCTTGGATGGGTCCTTGACGGGCATGATTCATCCTCTTGACGGTTTGTAGGTAAATCCATTTTACCGGTGAAAGATTCTGGCTATGCGGGGATTTAGATGACGCACGCAGGCCATTCATCACAGTCGCTGCCGACTGATTGCATACGCTAGCGGGGAAAACTTAATTGAAACTGAATTCGGAGGCTCTAGAACAAGCGTTCCAGACCAAGGAGGAGGGAGCTGAATAATATCAAAAAAGCATCAGCCGCCAACCCCTATGAGTGAAATTATTGGCTGCCATTAGCCTCATTGGATGCAACAGCATTGCCTCGATGGTTCAGAACAGCGCCATCTGTCCACCCGGAGGGCAAAAGGACGAGCAGTCCAGAGACTGAGCCTCCCGGCGTTCGAAAGCCAGACGACGCATGGCCCTGGCGAAACGCTGGGCCAGCAGATCGGCGAATACCCCCTCGCCACGCATGCGTGCCCCGAACCGACTGTCGTAGAGCTCGCCGCCTCGGCTCTGGCGGATCAAGCTGAGCACATGCGCGGCACGTTGTGGATAGTGGTCGTGCAGCCATTGCTCGAACAGCGGCGCCACTTCCAGTGGCAGGCGCAGCATCATGTAGGCGGCGCTCTGCGCGCCGGCTTCCTTGGCGGCTTCCAGCAGGTGCTCCAGCTCGCTGTCATTGATCATCGGGATGATGGGGGAGCACAGCACGCCCACCGGCACCCCTGCTTCGCGCAATACCCGAATCGCCCTCAACCGCGCCTTGGGTGCCGCCGCGCGGGGTTCCAGCACGCGCTTGAGCTCATCATCCAACGTGGTGAGGCTGATCATCACCCGCACCAGGCGCTGGCTGGCCATCTCCGCCAACAAGTCGAGATCACGCAGCACCAGCGCACCTTTGGTGACGATGGTGACCGGATGGCGAAAGCGCAACAGCACCTCAAGCAGACGCCGGGTCAATTGCTGTTCACGTTCGATGGGCTGGTAGGGGTCGGTATTGGAGCCCAGGTTGATCGGTGCGCAGACATAACCCGGTTTGCTCAGCTGTTGTGCCAGCACCTCGGCTGCGTTGGTCTTGGCGATCAGTTTGGTTTCGAAATCCAGGCCCGGAGACAAGTCCCAGTAAGCATGCGAGGGGCGGGCATAGCAGTAGATGCAACCATGTTCGCAGCCACGGTAGGGGTTGATGGAACGATCGAAGGGCAGGTCGGGGGAGGTGTTGCGGCTGATGACTGACTTGGCCGTTTCGACGCTCACCTCGGTACCCTGGGTGAGAGGAACCTCTTGATACCAGCCATCGTCTTCGGCCACCGATTGACTCGGTGCGAAGCGGTTGTGCGGATTGTGAACCGTGCCACGGCCCTTTTGCGGCGCTGGAGGAATCATCGCTCACCTCGATACTGTATTTACATACAGTGCCTCAGCCCAGATGATTCTTCCAGCCCCTTTGGTCAGGGCAGTATCAATTCACACCATGCCAGCGCAAGTAGGGCAGGTGGCTTGGTGCACGCCCAAGGAAGGCCTCGATTCCTTCGCGAAGTGGCCGTGAGGCTCCTGGGGCGAACAATGCCTCCTGCAACGCGCGCCCGGTGCCACGGTCGAGCAGGCCTTGAGCCTCGAAACGCGTGAACAGGTCGAAGGCATGCACGTCCGACCATAAATAGGCGTAGTAGCCCGCATCGTAGCCGCTTACCAGGTGCTGGAAGGCATGGGCAGGACGCTCGAAGTCGGCAAGCGGCCAATATCCGCAGCGTGCGCGGGCGTCGGTCAGGCGTTGTTCAAGGGTCCGACCATCCTTCGGTGTGGCATGCAGGTCCAGGTCGAACAGCGCAAGGCTCAGGTGGCCTGCCGCTTCCTCCAGGCCATCCTGCCTAAGGCGGCCCAGGCATTCCTCCACCCGCGTGCGATCGAGCTTAGTGCCGTTCCATTGATGCGACGAGATTCCGGCCAGGTAATCCGCGTTCCACACCCAACGCTCGAACAGCTTGCCAAACAGCTCGACGCCGTCCGTACCGAGCGCGGACACATTGGACAATACATGGTTTGTGGTACGCACCAGCAGGTGGTGCAAGGCATGGCCAAACTCATGGTAGAGCTTGCGCAGGGACAGGTGATCGAGTAGCGGCTGGCCGCCATCGACGGCGGCTGGAATGTCGCTGAACACTACGACGGCAGCTTCTTGATACACCCCTTCGGCATTGACCCGACGGCTGCGTATGTAAGTGGTGCTCACCCAATCCAGCTGCTTGCCAGGATGCTGCACGGCGTCCAGATACAAGAAGCCGATCAAGGCGTTGTCCTGCCAGGCCTCGAATGTCTGCACGCTTTCATCCCAGGCGGCGAACGGCTTTGGTACAAGCAAGAGGCCAAATAGCTTCTCAGCCAACTGGGTCAATGCCGACACTACCACGGGCAACGGGAAGAACTCGCGCAGTGACTCGGTGGAAAGCACTTTGGTCGACGCTTTGTGTCGCGCCTGCAAGAAGCTCATGTCCCACGGCTCAGGGTCGCTCACACCCTGCACGGCGGCTTGGCTCTCGATCCGTGAGCGACGCTCGATCATGGCTGGCCGCAGATTGTCGGCCAGGTCGTGAAGGAACCTGTTCACCTGCGCGAGTCCCCCCGCGCTCTTGGCTTGCAAGCTCAGTTCAGGGTGGTTGGCAAAACCGAGCAAAAGCGCTTTCTCATCCAGCAGTTCCGCCAGACGCTGCAAGTACGTGCCATTGTCCTGCTGCCCATCTTCGCTGACACCTCGAAGGTGGTACGCACGATAGACGCTTTCACGTAGCGGACGATGCTCAGCGTACATGAGCACCGTTTCAGTGACCGCAGTCTCGCACGCGATCAACCAACCTCGCTCACCTGCCTCCCTCGCTCGGGATGCCAGTTCGTCGCGCACACGCTGGGGAATGCCACGCAATTGAGCTTCATCGTCGATGCGCAGGCCGGGGCGGTTGAGATTCAACTGATATTGCCCGCGCAAGGTGGTGATCTGCCTCTGCAACTCAGCCAGACGGGCCTTGCCGTCGGTATCGAGGGCCGTGCCGCTGATGGCGAAGTTGTCGAGGTACCAGCGCAAGGTGGCACGCTTGTGCGCGTCCAGATTCACGCCGTTGGCACGCCTCGCCAAGCGCTCGTACAGCGCTTGCAGGCGGCCATTGGTCAGCTTCTGGTCGAAGCGTTCAACAACCTTTCCATAGAACCCGAGGACGGCCTTGCCCCAATCCTCTCCTCTGCCCAGCAGCGGCAACGACGCATTGAAGACGGCCAGCAACTGGGCGTCCAGTTCATCGATCGCCAGCACGAAGTCGTCCCAGGTCGGATGCGTCTGTTGAGCGTCGATGATCCGCGCAATACCGTGTTCATGGGCTTGCAGCACGAAATCGAAAGCCGCGAGCATGTTGTCCAGGGTCACCGCATGGTAGTCCAGCGGTACCTTGCTGTGTTGCAGGAATGGATTACGGGTATCCATGGTGCGTTGCCTTGCTCATGTTGAAGAGCAGGCGAGCATGCGCACTGGAGAGACAACAGGTGGCGTCACTATGTACCACCCAGGGCAGAGGAGAATGCCACCCAGGCACAAGGCCCAGGTGGCATCAGGGCTTCACTCAGCCGGTTTCTTCAGCTTCGGATTGGGGAAGAACTGCACCGTCTGGACCTTGGCAGGAGCAGCCTTGGGTGCCAGCTGGTTGACCCGGGTGCCGAGTTCCTTGGGCACCGACAGGCCCTGCTCATTGAGTGTGTCGGCAAAGCCGCAGGCCACGCATTCGCGGTGCGGCACATCGTCCTCGTTCCACATCATCAGCTTGTCGGGCTCGCTGCATGCCGGGCATACCGCCCCAGCGATGAAGCGCTTCTTGGTTCTGTTCACGACTACCTCGCTCATGCCGCTGCGTCCTCGCTCAAGCCACTATGACGCAGCAATGCATCAATGGAAGGCTCACGACCACGGAAGTCGACGAACAGTACCATCGGCTCGCGGGAGCCACCACGGGCGAGGATCGCCTCACGGAATGCACGCCCGGTCTCGGCGTTGAGCACACCTTCTTCTTCGAAGCGCGAGAAAGCGTCAGCCGACAGCACTTCCGCCCATTTGTAGCTGTAATAGCCTGCCGCGTAACCGCCCGCGAAGATGTGGGCAAAGCTGTTGGGGAAGCGGTTGTAGGCCGGCGGACGCATCACCGAGACCTCGTCACGCACGCCTTCGAGCACTTCCAGTACGCTGCGGCCGTCGCCGTGGCGAGCGTGCAGCTCGAAATCGAACAGCGAGAACTCCAGCTGGCGCACCATCATCATGCCGGACTGGAAGTTCTTCGCAGCCAGCATCTTGTCCAACAGGTCCTTGGGCAGCGGTTCGCCCGTTTCATAATGGCCAGAGATCAGCGCCAGGCCTTCGGGCTCCCAGCACCAGTTTTCCATGAACTGACTCGGCAGCTCGACCGCATCCCAAGCCACGCCATTGATGCCCGATACACCCGCATGCTCGATCCGAGTCAGCAGGTGGTGCAGGCCATGGCCGAATTCATGGAACAGCGTGGTGACTTCATCGTGAGTCAGCAAAGCGGGCTTGCCAGGTGCGGCCGGGGTGAAGTTGCACACCAGGTTGGCAACCGGGCTCTGCAACTGGCCACTGGCGGTGCGACGACGGTCGCGAGCGCCGTCCATCCAGGCGCCGCCACGCTTGTTGGCGCGGGCGTACAGATCGAAGAAGAAGCGGCCGACGTGCTGACCATTTTCCTTGATCTCGAACAGACGCACATCGGGGTGCCAGGTGTCGAAGCCTCTGAGCTCGGCGATCTCGATGCCGTACAGACGCTGGACGATGTTGAACAGGCCGGACAGCACCTTGTCGATCGGGAAGTAGGCACGCAGGGCTTCCTGCGAAACGCTGTAGCGTTGTTCGCGCAGCTTCTCGCCGAAGTAGCCGGCGTCCCAACTGGCCAGCTCAGCGCAGCCTTGTTCGGCTGCATAGGCCTTGAGCTGTTCCAGATCCTGGGCAGCGAAGGGCTTGGAGCGCTTGGCCAGGTCGCGCAGGAAGCTCAGCACCTGGTCGCTGGACTCGGCCATCTTGGTGGCCAGGCTCAGGTCGGCGAAATTCTTGAAACCGAGCAGCTCGGCCAGTTCCTGGCGCAGGTCGAGGATTTCACGCATCACCGGGCCGTTGTCGAACTGCCCGGCATTCGGGCCCTGGTCCGAGGCGCGGGTGCAATACGCGGCATACAGCTCCTCGCGCAGGGCGCGATCGCTGGCGTAGGTCATTACCGCGTAATAGCTGGGGAACTCCAGGGTGATCAGCCAACCCTCAAGGCCCTTGGCCTGAGCGGCGGCGGCCATCTGCGCCTTGGCCGAATCGGTCAGACCGGCCAGGGCTGCCTCGTCGGTGACGTGCTTGGTCCAGGCCTGGGTGGCATCGAGCAGTTGGTTGGAGAAGCGGCTGCCCAGCTCGCTCAGCTTGCTCTGCACTTCGGCGTAGCGCTGCTGCTTGTCGGCAGGTAGGTCGATACCCGACAGGCGGAAGTCACGCAGGGCGTGCTCCAGGATGGTTTTCTGCGCCACGTCGAAGCCTGCGGCTTCCGGGCTGTCGATCAGCGCCTGGTAGGCTTCGAACAGCGCGCGGTTTTGCCCCAGTTCGGTAGAGTAGGCGCTCAGTGCCGGCAGGCAGGACTCATAGGCCTCGCGCAGCTCCGGGCTGTTGCACACCGCATTGAGGTGGCTTACCGGACTCCAGGCGGCGCCCAGTCGGTCGTTGAGCTCGTCCATCGCCAGCACCAGGCCGGCCCAGGTGGGCTGCTTGCCTTGCTGTTCGAGGATCTGGCCAATGGCTTTACGGTTGTCGGCCAGGATCTCTTCGATCGCCGGCAGCACATGTTCGGCACGGATCGCCGAGAAGGGCGGCAGATCGTAGGACTGCAGAAGCGGGTTGTTCGCACTCACGGTTTGGATACCTTGGCAGGAGAAACACTGGACCATCTTAATTACAATCGACGCCGACCGCAGCAGGCAGCCTGCCTATCGGCACAGATGAGAGACGCTATCATGGCCATCCGAAGCTTCCAGCAACACACTCCGAAAGTTGGACCACGGGCCTTCGTCGACCGTTCGGCGGTGGTGCTGGGCGATGTGGAAATCGGCGAGGACAGCTCGGTCTGGCCACTGACGGTGATCCGCGGCGACATGCACCGCATCCGCATCGGTGCGCGCACCAGCGTGCAGGACGCCAGCGTGTTGCACATCACCCATGCAGGCCCGTTCAACCCCGATGGTTTCCCGCTGATCATCGGCGACGATGTCACCATTGGCCACAAGGTCATGCTGCATGGCTGTACCCTGGGGAGCCGCATCCTGGTCGGCATGGGCAGCACCATCATGGATGGCGCCATCGTCGAGGACGAAGTGATCATCGGCGCCGGCAGCCTGGTGCCGCCGGGCAAGCGTCTGGAAAGCGGTTACCTGTATGTCGGCAGTCCGGTGAAGCAGGCCCGACCGCTGACTGACAAGGAACGCGCCTTTTTCCCCTACAGCGCCAGCAATTACGTGAAGCTCAAGGACCAGCACCTGGCCGAAGGCTACGACCGACCGGAATGACCTCTTCGCGGGTAAGCCCGCCAATGGAACGATCAACGACTTGAGTGACCCCCTTCACATGCACCAGCAAAACATACTCTTCGACCTTGACGGCACCCTCACCGACCCCCGCGAGGGCATCACGCGCTCGATCCAGTACGCCTTGGCCAAGCTGGGTATCGACGAGCCGGACCTGACCCGCCTCGAACACTTCATCGGCCCCCCCCTGCTGCAGGCCTTCATGCAGTTCTACAACTTCGACGAGGCCAAGGCATGGGATGCGGTGAACTTCTACCGTGAGCGTTTCAGCGTCACCGGCTTGTACGAAAACCTGGTGTTCGATGGGGTTCCCGAGCTGCTGAGTGCGCTCAATGGGCAGGGCCGCACCTTGTACATCGCCACGTCCAAGCCTTGGAAGTATGCCCGCGAGATCGCCCGGCACTTCGCGTTCGACCACCACTTCAAGGTGATCTACGGCAGTGAGCTCGATGGTACTCGCACCAACAAAGTGGAGCTGATCCGGCACCTGCTCGACGAGCAGGGGCTGAACCCGGCCGAGACCTTGATGATCGGCGACCGCAAACACGACCTGATCGGCGCCCGCAGCAACGGCCTGCAGGCAGTGGCCGTGGGTTACGGCTTTGGTAGCCATGAAGAGCTGATGGCACAGGAGCCGGCGTTCCACTTCGCGACCTTGGCCCAGATGCACGCGGCATTCATCAAGGCCTGATGGCAGTCGGGGCTGCTGCGCGGCCCCAAAACCTCAATGCCCGGTCAACAACTGCTCCAAAGCTGCCTTGCGCGCTGCAAGGGGCAACCGCCCAAGCGCTTCGACCCGTCCATAGAACCGCGCCCAATCCCCGCCCACGTCGTCGAACAGCGCCGCAAAGGCTGGCACCCACTGGTCGTACAGCCCAAATGGCAACAGCTTGGCATTGTTCATTGGCCCGTATACCCAGGCGTCGTAACGCTTGTCGCCGCTCCACTGGGTGTCGCGCAGCACTCGATACTCCCGACGCAAGCGTTCGAACTCCGCCTGCTTCGCGATACGCTTGTGGGCATCGTCCAGCGGCCCGGCATAGATCGCCTGGAGTCGCTCGCGGCTGGCAAGAACCAGTCGCGTGAACTGGTCGCGTTGTTTCACCTGACCGTCCCGAATCGTTGCAAACCCGCGCGCCACGTGCCATTGCCGCGATCCTTCCTGCTCGACGAAGGTGGCGAATGACTCGTTGAACTCGGTGTCATCCTTCACATAGACACGTTGGTGGGCCAACTCATGGAAGATCAGCGCAGCCAGCCGCTCATCCCCCCAGCCGACCATCGACGACAGAATGGGGTCATCGAACCAGCCGAGGGTCGAATAGGCCTCCACGCCGCCGACATAGACATCCATGCCGTCCCGGCGCATCACCGCCGCCGCACCGCGTGCCGCGCCCTGTCGGTAATAGCCGCGATAGGCCACACAGCCCGCGATGGGGAAGCAGTGGGTCACCGGCTGCAGCGAAAGCTCCGGCGTGGCGAATACGTTCCAGACGACGAAGGGGCGCCCCAAATTGGCGTATACCCGGTAACTACCGTTGTCCGGCAGTTTCAGATGCTCGCTGGCAAATGCCCGAGCTTGCTCGGCATGCTCCAGTCGAGCTCGCAAACGTGGCGTGGTAGCAGGGTCGGCAATGACCTGCGCCACCGGCGTGCGGGCATTCAACAACTGCCATTGACCCTCAGCCAACTGACCGTAATACCCAAGGCTGCTGCAACCGTTCAGCAGAAGGGCGGCCAACCAGGGAACCAAACAGGTCAAAACGCGGTCGAGTGGCCCAGAGCCTGAGCGCTTTAAAAGAAGAAATCGAACCATCTTGGGCTATCTACTCGCTCACAGCCGATGCGCTCCAAGACTATCTTGCCAAGGGGGAGTTTCGCCATGCGTCCACTGTTTGCCATCGGCTTGCTGATGCTGTTGTCCGCCTGCTCGACGCTGCCCAACCCAGACCCCAACCAGGCATGGGTCGATCTCGCCCCAAGTGACGACACCTCACTGCACGCCGTTGAAGTGGACGAGCGCGAATGGGCCGACAAACGCTATTTCGAAGTGGCGCCCGGCAGCCACGAATTGACCGTGCGTTACCAGTTTCCAGTCACACCGAGCAATATCGGCCCGGTCAGCGAGCCCCTGTGGCGCGACTGCCAACTCAATCTCACGTTCAAGGACTTCAGCGCTGGCCAGCGCTACCAGATGCAGGCCGGCAGCATCGGTTTCCGCCCCTGGATCAAACTCTACGACCAGCAGCAAAAACTGGTCGGACAAGGGCTGCCAGCGGGCTGCCAACGTACCTGAACATGCTGAACGGCGCTATGCTTGTAGCTTGTGAACCGCAAGCGGGAGTTTCGCCATGCGCCAGCCTATGATGCTGATCGCTCTCAGCGCACTGGGGGCTTGCGCCAGCCCCTTGCCGCCCGCCGACCCCAAGCAGGCCTGGGTCGACCTCTATACCACCACCCCAGGACGGGTCATCATGGCCGATCGACTCGATGGCAAGCGCCTGGAGGACGGTCGCTTTTTCCAGGTCACGCCGGGCAAGCATGAACTGGTGGTGCGTTTCGACTACGAGATCTACTCCGGCGGGGTCATGTCCCAACCCGTGGATCGCACCTGTTACCTGACCGTACGCTACGACGACTTCAAGGCCGGCGAGCGCTATCGCCTGGAGGCCAGGGCACCGGTGATGAAGCCACAAGTGCTGTTGTACGATGCCAACCGCGAGGTGCTGGTGAATGAACCCAGCAGGGTCTTCTGCGTGCCCTGAGCGCTTGGGGCCGTAAAGCGGCCCCACCTGCTACCGGTCATTCTTCTGGTAGATGATTTTCTTGGTACCGCCATCACAGCTGCCCACGACCATGTTGGGGTCCTTGACCTCGCTGTTAGGCACGATTTCCAGGGTGTAGGACGGCACACCTTGCGCCTGGATCTTCGCTTCGATCTCGGCCTTCAGTTCCTCGCACGGTTTGACCGCGGCCAGTGCGGACGTAGCGACCAAGGAAGCCAGCACGGCGATTGTTACGCGGATCATTGAACAGCTCCTCAAAAGGCAGTCTCGCTGCCAACGCTGTTTAGACTACCGCAAACCGCCGCAGTTGCGCCGCCTAGCCCACCAGCAAGGCATCGAGGCTGACAGTGGCATTGAGCAGTTTGGAAACCGGGCAGCCTGCCTTCGCCTTGTTGGCGATTTCCAGGAACTGCGACTCGCTGGCCCCCGGCACCTTGGCCCGCAGAACCAAGTGCACCGCGGTAATGGCAAAGCCATCGGCCTGTTTATCCAGAGAGACCTCGGCGATGGTGTCGATGCGCTCTGCGGTCAGCCCCGCCTCGCCCAGCATCATGGAAAGGGCCATCGAAAAACAGCCTGCGTGGGCTGCGCCGATCAACTCTTCCGGGTTGGTGCCAGGTGAGCCTTCGAAACGGGTATTGAAGCCATAAGGGTTCTGCTTCAGGGCCCCGCTTTCCGTGGAGAGAAAGCCGCTGCCGTCTTTCAAACCACCTTGCCAGATCGCTGATGCTGTCTTCTTCATATTGCCTCCTGAGCGCTGGGTTAGGTACTCATGGGTTCAGAGGCCAACGCCCCCCGGCAAGTTCAGACTAATCGGCCATCACGCATTGAAACGGCCGAATGTGCCCATACAGAGTTCACATGGCCTCTGGCCAATCACCCTTACGGAGGCTCCGATGACGCAGTTGCGTGACCTGAAAATTTCCACCCTCGACCTGGTGCCCGTCCGTGCCGACGCCGGCCCGGCGCAGTCGCTGCGCAACTCGCTGGACCTGGCACAACACGTCGAGCGCTTCGGATACAACCGCTTCTGGGTCGCCGAACACCACAACATGGATGGGATCGCTAGTTCGGCCACGTCAGTGCTGATCGGCTACCTGGCCGGTGGCACATCGACCATTCGGGTCGGCTCCGGCGGCATCATGCTGCCCAACCACGCGCCCCTGGTGATCGCCGAGCAGTTCGGTACCCTGGCCAGCCTCTATCCGGGCCGCATCGACCTGGGCCTTGGCCGTGCGCCAGGCTCCGACCAGATGACTGCAAGGGCCCTGCGCCGCGAACGCTCCGGCAGTGCTGACGACTTCCCCGACGATGTCGAAGAACTGTCGCGCTATCTCGGACCGCGCACACCTGATCAGAAAGTGATCGCCGTCCCCGGCCACGATACCGAGGTACCACTCTGGTTACTCGGCTCCAGCTTGTTCAGCGCCCAGTTGGCGGGCATGCGTGGGCTGCCCTATGCCTTCGCATCGCACTTCGCGCCGCGCTACATGCATGAGGCCATCCGCATCTACCGCGACCATTTCAAACCGTCCACGGTCCTGGACAAGCCTTATGTAATGCTCGGAGTACCGATGGTCGTGGCAGAAACCGACGAGAAGGCCGAATACCTGGCCACATCCGTGTACCAGCGCATTCTCGCCCTGATTCGCGGACAAAGCCTGATGCAGCGGCCCCCGGTGCCGAGCATGGACGGCCTTTGGCTGCCCCATGAGCGGGACGCAGTGGGCAGCTTCCTGGGCCTGGCGATGATCGGCAGCCCGCAGAAAGTGCGGGCCAAGGTGCAAGTGCTCTTGGAACAGACGGGCGCGGATGAGCTGATCTTCACCTGCGACTTGTACGAGCATGCAGACCGGGTCCGGTCCTATGAATTACTGGCGCAGGCCTTGAAGGCCGAGTAGCGCCCAATCAACCGGCAAACCGGCTCCTGCGGGGGCACCGCCCGTGGGAGCGGGTTTGCCGGCGAACGGGCCAACGCTCATCCACGTCGGTAGACGATTTCTTTTTTGCCGCCTTCGCAGGTGCCGACCACCTTGCCCGCTGGGTCACCCTTGTTGACGATCTCAAGCGCGTAGCCCTTGACACCCTTGGCATCGAGCTTGGCCGCGATTTCCGCCTTGAGTTCCTCGCACGGCTTCCCGGCCGCCATCGCACCACCGGCCAGCGCCATCAGGCCTATCGCAAGCATCAGTTTCTTCATCGACCGCATTCCTTGTTTCAGATGAGAAAAGACAAGAAGGGCGCCACCCAGGCACCCTCCAGCGTTATAACGCCATCACGCCGGGACTTTCCATCCCGATCATGGGTCAACTATTGGCGATGCGGAACCCGACCTTAAGCGTGACCTGGAAGTGCGCCGCCTTGTTGTCCCGGATGTGACCCCGGGTGTCGACCACTTCGAACCATTCCAGGTGCTTGATGCTCTTGCCAGCTTCGGCCAGGGCATTGTTGATCGCCTCTTCGATGCTGTTGGGTGAAGATCCCACCAGCTCGATCTTCTTGTAGGTGTGATGATCGGACATGAGCACTCTCCTTGGATGACGGTGAGATTCAGCCTAGCAGCGCAGGCATGGTTTACCTGCGAGCAGCAGCCACCATCGAAAGTTCGATCGCACTTTTGCCTGCCCGCGCAGTCGCAACCTGTACAGTCCACCCTGCGAAGGAGAGTCAACATGCACCGCAACTCGCTGCGCAAAGCATCCCTGGAAAGCATGGAAGCGGAAATCGAAAGCCTTTTGAAAACCCTTGAAACGCTCAAACATGACGCGTCCGAGGAATCCCAGAAGTCGATGAAGGCCATCCGCAGCAACGCCGAAAGCGCGCTCAAGCATTCGCGCAGCCTGCTCAGCGATGCCTACGAGGAGGTGAAGACCCGTACCCGTCAGACCGGCATTGCCACCCGAGACTACGCACAGCAGCATCCTTGGACGACCACAGGCGTGGCGGTGGGCGCACTTGGTCTGCTGGCGGCTTACCTGCTGTCCCGTCGCAACTAACCCGCCTGACGCTGAAGTTCACGACGCAACCAATCCGCCAGTTGCTCGGCGCGCCCATCCGCGGCGCGCCGGGGCACCCAAAGCGCCAGGGCAGCGGAGGTCGGTGAAAAGCCCCACGGCGCAGTCAAACGTCCCGCACGCAAGTCATCGGCCACCAGGGGCTGCGGGGCAATTGCCACGCCCAGGCCGGCAACGGCCGCCTCCAGCAAGTAGTACAAATGCTCGAATGCCTGGCCGTACTTCAACGCCGCGGGGTCCAGCCCCTGCTGCCCGGCCCAGGTCGGCCAAGCCTGAGGCCGTGATGTGGTGTGCAGCAGCGCCTCCTCCAGCAAGGCCTTGGCCGGTGCGCCACGCAAGCGCTCGAAACCGGCGAAGTGCGGGCTCAGTACCGGCCCGATGCGCTCCTCGGCCAGCACATGCACTTGCATGTCCGCCGGCCAGGGCGGCTCGGCATACACCAGCAAGGCATCCAGCCCAGGCCGTCGTGGGTCCAGGTCGCCTTCACCTGCAGACAGGTGCAGGCGCAGTTCGGGGAGGTCCGCCTTCAGCCGACCGAGCCTGGGAATGAACCAACGCGCCAGCAGGCTGCCCGAACAACCCAGGACGAACGGCGCCTCCCCGACATCCCGGCCCAGCTCGGCGCACACAGCACGCAGGCGGTCGAAGGCATCGGAACTGGCGTCACGCAGGCGCACACCGGCATCTGTGAGTTTGATGCCACGCCCGTCCTTGACGAACAGCGCCACGCCCAGGTGCTCTTCCAGCACCTTGATCTGCCGACTGACGGCACCATGGGTTACATGCAGCGCTTCGGCCGCCAAGCTGACGCTGTTGAGTCTGGCGGCAGCTTCGAAAGCGCGCACGGCGTTGAGGGGAGGGAGATCCTGAGCCATTTACGTGTGAGTTTTTCTGACAGGTTTACGCAATCTTATCGGTTTTCAGGCGAGCGTGTCGTGGTTAGAGTAAAGCCCATATCCCTTTGATCACGCCTTGGAGCGCACCATGACCCAGACTCAATACCGCGCTGGCCCCGATGCCAACGGCCTGTTCGGCTCGTTCGGCGGCCGCTACGTGGCCGAAACCCTCATGCCGCTGGTGCTGGATTTGGCCCGTGAGTACGAAGCGGCCAAGGCCGACCCCAAGTTCCTCGAAGAACTGGCCTACTTCCAACGCGACTATATCGGCCGCCCGAACCCTCTGTACTTCGCCGAGCGACTGACCGAACACTGCGGCGGCGCGAAGATTTTCTTCAAGCGTGAAGAGCTCAACCATACCGGCGCCCACAAGGTGAACAACTGCATCGGCCAGGTGCTGCTGGCCAAGCGCATGGGCAAGAAGCGCCTGATCGCCGAAACCGGCGCCGGCATGCACGGCGTGGCCACCGCCACCGTCGCCGCACGCTTCGGCCTGCCCTGCGTGATCTACATGGGCGCCACCGACATCGAGCGCCAGCAGGCCAACGTGTTCCGCATGAAATTGCTGGGCGCCGAGATCGTCCCGGTCACCGCCGGCACCGGCACCCTGAAAGACGCCATGAACGAAGCCCTGCGCGACTGGGTTACCAATGTCGAAGACACTTTCTACCTGATTGGCACCGTGGCCGGCCCGCACCCGTACCCGGCGATGGTCCGCGACTTCCAGTCGATCATCGGCAAGGAAACCCGCGCCCAGCTGCAAGAAAAGGAAGGTCGCCTGCCCGACAGCCTGATCGCCTGCGTCGGCGGTGGCTCCAACGCCATGGGCCTGTTCCACGATTTCCTCGATGATGCCAGCGTGCAGATCATCGGCGTGGAAGCCGGTGGCCACGGCGTGAACACCGACAAACATGCCGCCAGCCTCAACGGTGGGGTGCCAGGCGTGCTGCACGGTAACCGCACCTACCTGCTGCAGGACAATGACGGTCAGATCACAGACGCCCACTCGATTTCCGCAGGCCTCGACTATCCAGGCATCGGCCCGGAGCACGCCTACCTTCACGAAGTGAAGCGCGTGGAGTACGTCAGCATCACCGACGACGAAGCCCTCGCGGCCTTCCACACCACGTGCCGCCTCGAAGGCATCATCCCGGCCCTGGAAAGCTCCCATGCCCTGGCTGAAGCCATCAAGCGTGCGCCGACCCTGCCCAAGGACCATTTGATGGTCATCTGCCTGTCCGGCCGTGGTGACAAAGACATGCAAACCGTGATGAATCACATGGCCGCCCAGGAGAAACAGGCATGAGCCGTCTTGAACAACGCTTCGCCGAACTGAAGGCCGAAGGCCGCTCCGCGCTGGTCACCTTCGTCACCGCCGGCGACCCTGGCTACGACGCCTCGCTGCAGATCCTCAAAGGCCTGCCTGAAGCCGGCGCGGACGTGATCGAACTGGGCATGCCGTTCACCGACCCGATGGCCGACGGCGTCGCGATCCAGCTGGCCACCCTGCGCGCACTGGAGGCCGGTCAGACGCTGGCGAAAACCCTGCAGATGGTCCGTGAGTTCCGCGTGGGCAACCAGGCCACGCCGATCGTGTTGATGGGTTACTACAACCCCATCCACCGCTTTGGCGTTGAACAGTTCGTGGCCCAAGCCAAAGAAGCGGGTGTCGATGGCTTGATCATCGTCGACCTGCCACCGGAGCACGACGCTGAACTGGCTACCCCGGCCCAGGCCGCGGGCATCGACTTCATCCGCCTGACCACCCCGACCACCGACGATGCTCGCCTGCCGCGGGTGCTCGAGCGCAGTTCGGGCTTCGTCTACTACGTTTCCGTGGCGGGTGTGACCGGAGCCGGCTCGGCGACCACCGAGCACGTGACCGAGGCGATCGCCCGTCTGCGTCGACATACCGATCTGCCGATCAGCGTTGGTTTCGGTATTCGTACGCCGGAGCAGGCTGCCGCGATTGCCCGTCTCTCGGACGGTGTCGTGGTGGGTTCGGCGCTGGTGGACAAGATCGCCAAGGCCGAGAATGCCGATCAGGCTGTGAAGGACGTGCTGAACCTTTGCTCGGCACTGGCCGATGGCGTGCGCAGCGCTCGCGCCTGATACACGTCGTACTCATCGCCGGCAACCCGGCTCCTACAGGTCTGCTCGGACCTCGTAGGAGCCGGCACACCGGCGATGGGACCTGAAGCCCTAACTCGCAAAAATCGACAGATCCAGCGGCCGCACAGCGCCCATCCAGATCGCATGGTCCCTGTGGTCGGCCAGCTCATCCCCCGTCAGCGGATGCAGAAACACCACCAGCCCCTTGCGGTACAACGCCAACCACGGCAACACCACCCCCACCACCTCTGGTCCGAACGCCAACTGACAACTCCAGTCTGGGTGCGGACCGACCGGTTTCTGGTGCATACGCCCCATGGTTACAGGAAACAGCCGCGCGGCCTCTTCGCACAACTCGCGGGCCTGGTCGATGGTGGACGCGTCGTAATAGACATGGGCGTGATAGCCCTTGATTCTTTGCACGAAAACTCCTGAATGCACTACGAATTGCCACTGCGCTCTTGCTCCAGCCAGTCGACAAACCGCTCGATCAATGCCCCACGCCGTTTGCGCGGTGGCAATACCACATAATAGCCCCGACTCGACTTCAGACTCTGCTCCAGCGGCCGGCATAGAAGCCCCTGTTCCACCAAGCCATCGACCAGATGCCGCCAGCCGATGGCCACCCCTTGGCCTGCGATGGCAGCCTGGATCAGCAACGTATAGTTATCGAAACGCAGCTGGCCGGAGGGGGCCGGGCTTTCCACACCGAGTCCACGAAACACGCCCGCCCAGTCGAACCAGCGACTGGCCTGCTCGCCCCGCAAATGGAGCAACGGCAATCGTTGCAAAGCCACGGCTGACAGGGGTTTGCCATGAATCAGCCGAGGGCTGCAGACAGGGAATACTTCCTCATCGAACAGCCACCTGCTCTCGCCCTGATGAAAGCGCCCGTCCCCGAACAGGATTGCCACATCGATATCGGGCCGCAACATGCCCTGACTGCGCTCGCCAGTGACAAGACTCACATCGACCTGTGGATAAGCCTGATGAAAACGCTGCAGCCTCGGCATCAGCCAGAACGCCGCGAAGGCGAAATCAGTGGCCACCTGGAGCACTTCTCGCTGGCCACGGCCACTGACCTGGCCGATGCCTTCGTTCATGGTCTGCAGGCCCTGATGTACCTGCTCGAACAGCTGTTGGCCCGCTTCGGTCAGCTCTATTCCCCGGTAGATCCGGTCGAACAAGCGCGCCCCCAGCTGCGCCTCAAGCCGCTTGACCTGCTGACTCACTGCCGGCTGGGTGGTCCCCAGTTCGGTCGCGGCAGCGGTGAACCCGCGCAGCCGAGCAGCGGCCTCGAATACGCGCAGAGCATCGAGGGATAACTTGGCAAGGTGCTCAAACATAAGCTTGGCTAATCCCAGTCATTGCCCGCCATGGGCTTTACCCATGTTATCCACAGTCGCATCTTGGTAGGCAAGCGGTTCGCATAATACTGAACGATGGAAGCCAACCATGAAGCGCCCGAATATCCTGTTCATCATGGCCGACCAGATGGCCGCGCCCCTGCTACCGATCTACGCCCCTTCACCCATTCAGATGCCCCACCTGAGCCGCCTGGCCGAGCAAGCCGTGGTGTTCGACTCCGCCTACTGCAACAGCCCGCTTTGTGCGCCGTCGCGTTTCACCCTGGTCAGTGGCCAGCTCCCGAGCCGCATTGGTGCCTATGACAACGCGGCCGATTTCCCCGCTGATGTGCCGACCTACGCCCACTACCTGCGCCGCCTCGGTTACCGCACCGCACTTTCCGGCAAGATGCACTTCTGCGGTCCAGACCAGTTGCACGGCTACGAGGAGCGCCTGACCAGCGACATCTACCCGGCCGACTATGGCTGGGCGGTGAATTGGGACGCCCCGGACGAGCGCCCGAGCTGGTATCACAACATGTCCTCGGTACTTCAGGCCGGCCCTTGCGTGCGCACCAACCAACTGGACTTCGACGAGGAGGTGGTGTTCAAGGCGCGCCAGTACCTCTACGACCATGTCCGCGACAATGATGGCCGCCCGTTCTGTCTGACGGTGTCCATGACCCATCCCCATGATCCGTACACCATCCCCAGACGCTACTGGGATCGCTACGAGGCTGTGGATATCCCCATGCCGCGCGCTGAGTTCGGCCAGCATGAGCAGGACCCGCACTCGCAAAGGCTGCTCAAGGTCTACGACCTGTGGGACCGAACCCTGCCTGTGGATAAGATTCGCGACGCACGCCGCGCGTACTTCGGCGCATGCAGCTATATCGACGACAACATCGGCCAACTCCTGCAAACGCTCGAGGAGTGTGACCTGGCGGATGACACCCTGATCGTATTCTCCGGCGACCATGGCGACATGCTTGGCGAGCGCGGGCTCTGGTACAAGATGCATTGGTTCGAGATGTCGGCCCGTGTGCCACTGTTGATCCATGCGCCGAAACGCTTCGCTCCAACGAGAGTCAGCGCTTCGGTCTCCACTTGTGACCTGCTGCCGACCCTGGTCGAACTGGCCGGCGGTGCTGTGGATAAAAACCTGCACCTGGATGGCCGCTCATTGCTCGGCCACCTGCAAGGGCAGGGTGGCCATGACGAGGTGATCGGCGAATACATGGCCGAAGGCACCGTCGGCCCACTGATGATGATCCGTCGTGGCCCGTACAAGTTCGTGTACAGCGAGGACGATCCTTGCTTACTCTATGACTTGAGCCGCGACCCGCACGAGCGGGAGAACCTCACCAGCAGCCCGGACCATCAGGCGCTGCTGCAGGCATTCGTCGATGAAGCCCACCAACGCTGGGATATCCCCAGCCTGCGCCAGCAGGTGCTGGCCAGCCAGAGACGCCGCCGTCTGGTGGCCGAAGCGCTGGCCATCGGCACGCTGAAAAGCTGGGACCACCAACCGATGGTCGATGCCAGCCAACAGTACATGCGTAACCACATCGATCTCGACGACCTCGAGCGCAAGGCACGTTATCCACAGCCCGCCCCCCTGGATTGAGAAGAGAGGCCGCCATGCAGAAGTTCTCCGCCGCCGTGTTCGCCCTTACCCTGAGCCTGGGCACGGCCCATGCCGCCGACAGCGATGCACAATGCAGCACCGTGAAAATGGCTGACCCCGGCTGGAGCGATATCGCTTCCACCAACGCCATCAGCCGCCTGCTTCTGGAAAGCCTGGGCTACCAGGTGAAGATCGACAGCCTGGCGGTACCGATCATCTACGGTGGCCTCAAAGATGGCCGGGTCGACGCGTTCCTTGGTAACTGGATGCCTGCACAGCAGGGCTTCCATGACAAATTCATCGCCAACGGCGATGTGCAGCGGCTGTCGCGCAACCTGGAGGGAACCGAGTTCACCCTGGCAGTGCCGGACTATGTCTGGCAGGCAGGCGTGAAAGACTTTGCCGACCTGCAGAAGCATGCCGAGCAGTTCGACAAGAAGCTGTACGGGATCGGTTCCGGGGCCCCCGCCAACCTGTCGCTGAAAGAGATCATCGACAAGAACCAGTTCAACCTCGGCCAGTGGAAACTGGTCGAATCCAGCGAGCAGGCAATGCTGGCGCAGGTGGACCGCGCCGTGAAGAAGCAGCAGTTCATCACTTTCCTCGGCTGGACACCTCACCCGATGAACGTGAAACTTAAAATGCATTACCTGACCGGCGGGGAGAAGTGGTTCGGCAGCAAAGGCGACGTCTACACGTTGACGCGCAAGGGTTATCCACAAGCATGCCCAAATGCGGCGAAACTGCTTGGCAACCTGAAATTTACCTTGGACATGGAAAACAGCATCATGGCCGAGGTTGTGGATAAGAAGATCGGCTTCGATGAAGCGGCCAAAGCGTGGGTGAAGGCCAATCCGCAGGTGCTGGAAGCGTGGTTGGCAGGCGTTACCACCAAGGCCGATGGCGATGCCCTGGAGGCAGTGAACGCTAGGCTCTGATTTTTGACTGTGGGCTACTGAGGCCGCTCCGCACACCCAGAGAATTTGCGGGGGCGGCCTTGTGTCGCGCAACGAAGGCCAAGCCCTCGTAGGCGACAATGAACAGGAACGATGCATGCCGCGCCTTTACCACCTGCTGCCCTTCCTCACCTGGCTGCCCCGCCAATCGGGCCGCAGTCTGCGCCAGGACCTGCTGGTGGGCCTGAGTGGGGCCATCCTGGCCTTGCCACAATCCATCGCCTATGCCCTGATCGCCGGGCTGCCTGCCGAGTATGGCCTGTACGCCGCCATCGTGCCGGTTCTGGTCGCCTGCCTGTGGGGGTCCTCCTGGCACCTGATCTGCGGCCCGACCGCCGCCATCTCCATCGTCCTCTACGCCAGTGTCAGCCCGCTGGCCGTGCCCACAAGCGCTGACTACGTGACCCTGGTGCTGCTGCTGACGTTCCTCGCCGGCATTTTCCAATTGCTGCTGGGCTTGCTGCGTTTCGGCGCGCTGGTCAATTTCGTTTCCCATTCCGTGGTGCTTGGATTCACGCTGGGCGCCGCCATCGTCATCGCCCTCGGCCAATTGCCCAATCTGCTGGGCATGGACCTGCCCAGCCAGGCCACGGCGCTGAAAACCCTGCAGGACTTGGCTAGCCATGCCGGAGAAGTCGACTGGCCGTCGCTGGCGCTGGGACTGGCCACCTTGCTGATCGGGATGGCGTTCAAACGCCTGCGCCCCCGCTGGCCCAGCCTGTTGATAAGTCTGGTGCTGGTGAGTCTGGTGACCTGGCTGTTGCCGAGCGTCTTTGGCCATGTACAGCGCGTGCCTGCCTTCGTCGGCCAACTGCCGCCGCTCAGCCCACTGCCATTGCTGGACTTCGAGCTGATCTTGCGTCTACTGCCCAGTGCCGTCGCCGTGGGCATGCTGGGGTTGGTGACCAGTCTTTCGATTGCCCGTTCCTTGTCGTCGCGCTCCGAGCAACTGATCGACGCCAACCAGGAAATCCGTGGCCAAGGCGTGTCGAACATCGTCGGGGCATTCTTCTCCGGCTACTTGTCGTCCGGCTCGTTCACCCGTTCCGGGCTAAGTTACGACGCGGGTGCTCAGTCCCCCATGGCTGGCGTGTTCTCGGCCCTGTGGGTGGCGTTGTTCGCCGTCATGGGCGCCGGGTTGATTGCGCATCTGCCCATTCCGGCCATGGCCGGCAGCATTTTGCTGATCTGCTGGGGGCTGGTGGACCATCGGGCAATCCGGGCGCTGTTTCGGGTCAGCCGCTCTGAGTTCCTGGTCATGGCACTGACCGCCGCCGCCACCTTGCTGCTGGAGCTGCAGACAGCGATCTATGCCGGGGTGCTGGCGTCACTGTTCTTCTACCTCAAGCGCACTTCGCGGCCACGGGTGCAGCAGAGCCGGGAAGGCGAAGCCGACATGCTGCGGGTGGGCGGGTCGATATTCTTCGGCGCAGCGCATTACCTGCAAGTGCGGTTACAGCGCTGCCAGGGGCCGCATGTGGTGATCGATGCGCGGCAGGTGAACTTCATCGACTACTCGGGTGTGGATATGCTGCACCGCGAAGCGCGGCGATTGATGCGCCTTGGTGGGAGCCTGACATTGCAGCGGGCAAGGCCGCAGGTGGTAGAGGAATTGCAGAAGCTGGAAGGCCTTGCGAACTGTCCAATACGTTTCGAAGACTGACAGTCAACTGTCAATTCTGTCAGTTGCGGACAACCTGCAGGCGATGAAAAAGTGCATGGCGTCCATTCACCACAGAGTACGCCATGAGTAGCTGCGTTTACCTCGCGTTGGTGCCATTGCTGGTGGCGCCAGGCACCTATGCTGCGGATGACTGCTGGAGCGTTGCCGATGCACAAGCACGCATTGCCCGGCTGGAAAGCCAAATGACCGCTCGGGATCCCTATACTGGCAAAGCGCAATCCGAAGCAAAGCTCGCTCAATACCGGCAGCAGATCGCCCTGGAACGCCAATTCATCCAACAGCGATCCGAGGTCAACGGCGCGCCAACTGCCGACGCAGCTCATCCAGCACAGGCGCCGTGTCCGGCCGCACCCCACGCCAGATGAAGAACGCCTCGGCCGCCTGCTCGGCCAGCATCCCCAGCCCATCCAGCACCTTGGCAGCCCCAAGCTTGCTGGCCCATTGGCAAAACGGCGTCGGCTCCTTGCCATACATCATGTCGTAGCAAACCGTCCGCCCCGGCTCGACCAGGCTGTCGGCAATCGGTGGCAACTCACCGGAAAGGCTCGCAGACGTCGCATTGATGATCACATCCACCGGCTCCTGTAACCAGGAAAAACCGCTGGCCACCACCGGCCCCAGCTCATCGAATTCACGCGCCAGCTGCTCGGCCTTTTCCACCGTGCGGTTGGCGATCACCAATGATTGTGGCTTGTGCGCCAGGATCGGCTCCAGCACGCCGCGTACCGCACCTCCGGCACCGAGAATGAGGATGCGCTTGCCTGTCAGCTCGACCCCGGCATTCACCGTCAGGTCTCGCACCAGGCCCGCGCCATCGGTGTTATCCCCTTGCAGCGTGCCGTCCGCCAGTTTGCTCAAGGTGTTCACTGCGCCCGCTCGCCGGGCCCGAGGCGTGAGGCTTTCGCAGAGCCGGAAAGCCTCTTCCTTGAACGGCACGGTCACATTGGCCCCGCTGCCTTGCTTGAAGAAGCCGCGGGCGCAATCGCTGAACTCATCCAGCGGCGCCAGCAGGGTGGCGTACTCCAGATCCTGACCGGTCTGCTCGGCGAACAGACGATGGATCAAAGGCGACTTGCTGTGGCCAATCGGGTTGCCGAAAACGACATACTGATCCATGAGGGCTCCTTGGTTATCCACAGACTTACTGGGCGAGCCAGTCACGGTCCTGCAGGAAATACTCGGTCAGGCGCGCTTCTTCGCTACCTGGTGCGGCCTTCCAGTCATAACCCCAGCGTACCTGCGGTGGCAACGACATCAGGATCGACTCGGTGCGCCCACCCGATTGCAGGCCGAACAGAGTGCCACGGTCGTAGACCAGGTTGAACTCGACGTAGCGGCCACGGCGGTACTCCTGGAACTCACGCTGCTGGGGCGTGTAGGGCGTGTCCTTGCGGCGCTGGACGATCGGCAGGTAAGCGTCGACGTAGGCGTCACCGATGGCGCGGATGAAAGCGAAGCAGGTATCGAAGTCCCACTCGTTCAGGTCATCGAAGAACAAGCCCCCAATACCCCGAGGTTCACCACGGTGCTTGAGGTGGAAGTAACGGTCGCACCAGGCCTTGTAGCGGGGGTACACGTCGGCGCCGAACGGCGCGCAGGCCTGCTGGGCCACACGGTGCCAGTGGATGCAGTCTTCCTCGTTGCCGTAGTAGGGGGTCAGGTCGAAACCACCGCCGAACCACCAGACCGCCTCTTCGCCTTCCTTCTCGGCAATGAAGAAACGCACATTGGCATGGGAGGTGGGTACATGTGGATTGTGCGGGTGAATCACCAACGACACGCCCAACGCCTCGAAGCCACGACCCGCCAGCTCCGGGCGGTGGGCACTGGCCGAAGGCGGAAGGCCGGCGCCGAATACATGGGAGAAGTTCACGCCGCCTTTCTCGATCACTTTGCCTTCACCGATCACCCGCGTACGGCCACCGCCACCGGCTTCGCGCACCCAGGCGTCCTCGACGAAGCGGGCGCCGCCGTCTTCAGCTTCGAGGGCAGAGCAGATGCGGTCTTGCAGGTCGAGCAGGTAGGCTTTCACGGCCTCGGTGCGGCTGGTCATCGGGTCACCTGGAAGGAGCAGGAAGAAATTCGCCGCGTAGCATACCACCGGCAGCCAGCGCGCCGCAGTTGACGACGATCAAGCAAAGGCGTCCGATAGAAGGCCTTCCGATCCCGACAACAGGAGTGCGAGATGGCCAAGCGTATACAGTTCAGCCAGCATGGCGGCCCAGAGGTTCTGCAACTTGTGGAGTTCGAGCCTGCGCCACCCGGTCCGCAGCAAGTGCGGGTGCGTAACCATGCGATTGGCCTGAACTTCATCGACACCTATTTCCGCAGCGGGCTTTACTCGCCACCGTCTCTGCCTTCGGGCCTGGGCACCGAAGCAGCCGGCGTTGTCGAGGCAGTTGGCGAAGGCGTCACCCGGCTGGAGGTCGGTGACCGTGTGGCCCACGCTGGCGGCCCACTGGGCGCCTACAGCGAGGTACATACCTTGCCCGAAGCCAATCTGGTCAAGCTGCCCGACAGCATCAGCTTCGAGCAAGCCGCGGCAGTGATGCTCAAGGGTCTGACCGTGCAGTACCTGCTCAAGCAGACCTACGCCGTGCAGCCGGGTGACTTCGTTCTGTTCCATGCAGCAGCCGGTGGGGTAGGGTCGCTGGCGTGCCAGTGGGCCAAGGCGCTGGGCGCCAAACTGATCGGAACCGTAAGCTCCGCCGAAAAGGCCGAGCGGGCCAAGGCACTAGGGGCTTGGGCGACCATCGACTACAGCCGCGAAGATGTCGCCCAGCGCGTGCTGGAACTGACCGACGGTCAGAAATGCCCGGTGGTGTATGACGGCGTGGGTGCCGACACCTGGCTGACTTCGTTGGACTGCCTCAAACCACGGGGGCTGATGGTGAGTTTCGGCAATGCCTCCGGAGCGGTGACCGGCGTCAACCTGGGGATCCTGTCGCAGAAGGGTTCGCTGTATGTCACCCGACCAACGCTGGCAAGCTATGCCAACAATGCGCAAAACACTCAGGCCATGGCGGACGATCTGTTCTCGATGATCGCCAGTGGCAAGCTGGTCGTGGATATCCAGCAGCGCTATCCGCTGAGCGAGGCGGCCAAGGCGCAGGCTGAGTTGTCGGCGCGCAGGACCGTGGGTTCGACGGTACTACTGCCCTGAAATCGCCGGCAAGTCGGCTCCTGCGAGGGCTGCGCAGTAAAGATTCGCGCTGATGCAGCCCCTCTGCAGGAGCGGCCTTGGGTCGCGAAAGAGCGGCAACAGTAACCACACAGCCACCGCCCCATCAAAAGTCGGTGTCCACCAGGCAAATCAACCCGGTCGAACGACTTCGCCAGTCACCAGGTCACGAATCACGCTCGGGTTCTTTCGCCCACCCAACGCTCCACCCAGCACCAGGTCCAACTGGTTGTGGAAATACTGCTCAACCCGCAACCGGGTCTTGGCTGCCGGGCGCCCGCCAGGGTTGCAAGAGGTGGAAATCAGCGGCCCCACCAGCGCGCACAGTTCACGTACCAATGGGTGGTCACTGACCCGCAGCGCCACGGTGTCGTGCTGCCCCGTCACCCATTCCGGCAAAAGGTCCTGGTGCGGCACCAGCCAGGTGTTGGGTCCCGGCCAGGTGCTGCTCATGCGGTCGATCCAGTCTTCAGGGAAATCCTCGAACAGGAAATCGAATTGCTGGATGCTGTCGGCGACCAGAATCAGCCCCTTATCCACAGGCCGCGACTTCAGGGCCAGCAGGCGATACACCGCGTCCTCGTTCCAGGGGTCGCAGCCCAGGCCCCAGACCGCTTCCGTCGGATAGGCGATCACCGCCCCCGCCCGAATTTCACGTGCGGCTTGTTGCACACGCCAACTGCTCACCATTTGTATCTCTCCGCATCTAAGCCTTGGGCGCAGTTTACTTAGGCCGAGCGGGCAAACCAACGTCCGGCTTCATTGCTGACCTGGCCCTGGAGCTCCAGCTCGGTCAAGCTGGCCAGTACCTCGGCCAAAGGCCGGCCACTGCTGAGCGCCAACCCCTCGCTGGTCTGGGGTGCTGCGTGCAGAAGGGCCAGGAGCGGATGTTGAGGTTTATCCACAGCCGGTTGCGGCAGATTCTGCCAACCCCGCAGGGTATCGATGATCTGCTCCACGCTCTCGACCAGCAGCGCGCCATCGCGTATCAACTGATGGCATCCCCTGGCGCCCGGGTGGTGGATCGAACCGGGAATGGCATACACCTCCCGGCCTTGTTCAGCCGCCAAGCGGGCAGTAATCAGCGAGCCACTGCCCAGACTGGCTTCGACAACCAGCACCCCCAGGGACATGCCGCTGATGATGCGATTGCGTCGCGGAAAATTGGCAGGCAGGGGATCAGCATCCAACGGGTACTCCGAAACCACCGCACCGCCGCTGTCGATGATCGCTCGCGCCAAGTCACGATGGCGCTGTGGATAAAGTTTTTGCAGCCCAGTGCCAAGCACGGCAATCGTCTGCCCTCCGACCTCCAGCGCCGCCCGATGAGCGGCACCATCAACGCCCAGCGCCAGGCCACTGGTGATGGTGAAACCCGTTTGCGCAAGGGCACGTGAAAATGCCCGAGCGGTGTCCAGAGCCGGAGGTGAAGCACGTCTGCTACCCACAATGGCCAGCTGCGGTTGCTCCAGGCAAGCGGGGTCGCCTGCGACGAACAACAGGGGCGGCGGGTCGTCCGTTTCCGCCAGCAACGCGGGGTAACCGGCACCGTCCCACATCAGTAAATGCTGGCCTGGACGCTCTAGCCAGGCCATTGCAGCCAAAGCACCCTCGCGTACCTGCGCACAGCGGCGCGCATCGATACTGGCTTGCGCAAGGCCAAGGGCACGCCAGGCACTGGCCGGTGCACTCAGCGCCGAAGACGCCGTTCCGAAGGCCTCCAGAAGGCGCTGAAAGCGACGCAGTCCTATCTCGGGCAAGCGGTGCAGACGTAATCGCGCCTCCAGTTCGGCAGGCGGACAATTCGATGAATGGTGAGTCGACATGGGGATCATCCTTGATCGGAAGAGGGCCATAAACGTGGCACAACCTGTGGATAAGTTTGTTGATAATACTTTGACAACCTGTCCATCGAATGACGTTGAAGTCGTCTCCTGAAACCGTAGCCGAGCTTTGCCAGGTGCCGAATCCCCCGATTCCCTTTATTATGTGTGCTCAGTTTTCAACCGAACGCACAGTGACTGCCTGACCCTATGGCCATCTTGAACATTCTCGAATTCCCGGACCCGCGCCTGCGCACCATTGCCAAACCGGTGACGGAGTTCGACGACGCCCTGCGTCAGCTGATCGACGACATGTTTGAAACCATGTACGAAGCGCCTGGCATCGGCCTGGCCGCCACCCAGGTCAACGTCCACAAGCAAGTCGTGGTGATGGACCTCAGCGAAGACCGCAGCGAGCCGCGGGTCTTCATCAACCCCACGGTCGAAGAGCTGACCCACGACATGGGTCAGTATCAGGAAGGCTGCCTGTCGGTACCGGGCTTCTACGAGAACGTCGACCGTCCGCTGCGTGTCCGGGTCAAGGCCCAGGACCGGGATGGCAAGCCCTACGAGCTTGAAGCCGAAGGCTTGCTGGCGGTGTGTGTCCAGCATGAATTCGATCACCTCAACGGCAAGCTGTTCGTCGACTACCTGTCTCAGCTCAAACGCGACCGGATCAAGAAGAAACTGGAAAAGCAGCACCGCCAGCAAGCCTGATCCATTCCTTCCAGAAGGCTTGCTCCGGCAAGCCTTTTTCTTTTTTGAAGCGAGAACTCCATGCGCATCGTCTTCGCAGGCACTCCAGAGTTTGCCGCCGAACACCTCAAGGCCCTGCTCGACAGCCCCTATGAAGTGGTGGCCGTCTACACCCAGCCCGACCGCCCTGCTGGCCGTGGCCAGAAGCTCATGCCGAGCCCGGTCAAGCAGCTGGCCGTAGCCCACGACATTCCGGTGTTCCAGCCGCCAACCTTGCGCAACGCCGAGGCCCAGGCGGAGTTGGCGGCACTGCAGCCAGACCTGATGGTGGTGGTCGCGTATGGCCTGATCCTGCCGCAAGCAGTGCTGGACATCCCGCGCCTTGGCTGCATCAACAGCCACGCCTCCTTGCTGCCCCGCTGGCGAGGCGCCGCGCCGATCCAGCGCGCCGTGGAGGCTGGAGACGCCGAGAGCGGCGTGACCGTGATGCGTATGGAAGCGGGCCTGGACACCGGCCCGATGTTGCTCAAGGTGGTTACCCCGATCAGCGCCGACGACACTGGTGGCAGCCTGCACGACCGCCTTGCCGAAATGGGACCGCCGGCCGTGGTGCAGGTCATCGCAGGCCTGGCCGACGGCACCCTGCAGGGTGAAGTACAAGACGATGCCCTGGCCACCTACGCTCACAAGCTGAACAAGGACGAGGCCCGCATCGACTGGAGCCGCCCAGCCGTCGAGTTGGAGCGCCTGATTCGCGCGTTCAACCCATGGCCGGTGTGCCACAGCACCCTGGATGGCGAGAGCGTCAAAGTGCTGGCCGCCAACGTGTCCACAGGCAAAGGCGCCCCGGGTGAAATCCTTTCCGCCAGCAAGGACGGCCTGGTCGTCGCCTGTGGCGAGCAGGCCTTGAGCCTGACCCGCCTGCAATTGCCCGGCGGCAAGGCCCTGGCCTTCAGTGACCTGTTCAACAGCCGCCGCGAGAAGTTCGCCAGCGGCAAGGTGTTGGGCCAATGAACCCACGCCTGGCCGCCGCCCGCGCCCTGGCCGCTGTCCTGAGCGGCAAGGCCTCGCTGAACAGCTCGTTGCCGGCACAACTGGACAAGGTCGATGAGCGCGACCGAGGCCTCACCCAGGACCTGGCATTCGGCACCGCCCGCTGGCAGCCTCGCCTGGACCTGCTGGCTGCGCAGTTGCTGCAAAAGCCGTTCAAGGCCGCCGACTGCGATGTGCAGGCATTGTTGCTGGTCGGCCTGTACCAGCTGTTCTACACCCGCATTCCGGCCCATGCCGCCATCGGGGAAACCGTTGGCTGCGCCGATAAGCTGAAAAAACCGTGGGCCAAGGGCCTGCTCAACGCCGTGCTGCGCCGCGCCCAGCGCGAAGGCGAAGAACTCCTCGCCGGCCTGGAGCGCGATCCGGTGGTGCGCACCGCTCACCCGCGTTGGCTGCAGAAATCGCTGAAAGCCTTCTGGCCCGAGCAGTGGGAAGCCATTTGCGCCGCCAACAATGCCCATCCGCCGATGATCCTGCGGGTCAACCGCCGTCATCACAGCCGTGATGCCTATCTTGGCCTGCTGGCCGAGGCGGGCATCGCCGCCACCCCGTGCCGGTTCAGCCGCGACGGTATCCTGCTGGCTGAAGCCTGCGATGTTCGCCAACTGCCGGGCTTCGCCGAAGGTTGGGTCAGCGTACAGGACGAGGCCGCGCAGCTGTCCGCCGACCTGCTGGAACTGGCCCCAGGCCAACGCGTGCTCGACGCCTGCTGCGCCCCTGGCGGCAAAACCTGCCACCTGCTCGAAGCCGAAGCGGGCCTGGCCCATGTCGTGGCCATCGACCTGGAAGCCAAGCGCCTGACCCGTGTGCGCGAGAACCTCGACCGTCTGCAACTGGACGCCGAGCTGATTGCCTGCGACGCCCGTGACACCGCCAGTTGGTGGGATGGCAAGCCGTTCCAGCGAATCCTGCTCGACGCACCGTGCTCGGCCACGGGCGTGATCCGCCGTCACCCGGACATCAAGCTGACCCGTCAGGCCGACGACATTCCGGCCCTGGCCACTCTGCAAGGCGAATTGCTCGATGCTCTGTGGCCGACGCTCGAAGTGGGCGGCATCCTGCTCTACGCCACCTGCTCGAGCCTGCCGACGGAAAACACCGAAGTGATCGACGCCTTCCTCACCCGCACCCCAGGTGCCCGTGAACTCGACCTGGCGACCGAGGCCGGCCTGCGCCAGCCTCACGGGCGCCAGCTGTTGGCCCAGGAAGGCGGCCATGACGGCTTCTACTATGCCAAGCTGATCAAGATTGCCGCCTCGCGTGGCTAAGTGAAAAAAGGTTAGGGAGTAGCGGATGAAGATCATCATCCTCGGCGCAGGGCAGGTCGGCGGAACGCTGGCCGAACACTTGGCCAGCGAAGCCAACGACATCACCGTGGTCGACACCGACGGCGAACGCCTGCGTGACCTGGGCGACCGCCTCGATATCCGCACGGTGCAGGGTCGCGGCTCGTTACCCACCGTGTTGCGCCAGGCCGGGGCCGACGACGCCGATATGCTGGTGGCGGTGACCAACAGCGACGAAACCAACATGGTGGCCTGCCAGGTCGCCTACTCGCTGTTCCATACCCCGACCAAAATCGCGCGGGTGCGTGAGTCTTCCTATCTGACCCGTGAAGAGCTGTTCGACAACGACCATATCCCGGTGGACGTGCTGATCAGCCCAGAACAGGTAGTGACCAACTACGTCAAACGCCTGATCGAACACCCCGGTGCTCTGCAGGTGATCGACTTCGCCGAAGGCAAGGCGCAACTCGTTGCGGTGAAGGCCTACTACGGCGGCCCGCTGGTGGGCCAGCAGTTGCGACAGATCCGCGCGCACATGCCTAACGTCGATACCCGCGTGGCGGCGATCTTCCGCCGTGACCGGCCGATCACACCGAGGGGCGATACCGTGATCGAGGCTGACGACGAAGTGTTCTTCATCGCGGCACGCAAGGACATTCGCGCCGTCATGGGCGAGCTGCGACGCATCGACGAGACCAACAAGCGCGTGGTCATCGCCGGCGGCGGCCAGATCGGCGAGCGTCTGGCCGAAGCGATCGAAAGTCGCTACCAGGTCAAGATCATCGAGATGAGCCCGGCACGTTGCCGACACCTCTCCGACACCCTGGAAAGCACCGTGGTGCTGCAGGGCAGCGCATCGGACAAAGACCTGATGCTGGAGGAGAACATTGCTGACGCCGACATTTTCCTGGCCCTGACCAACGACGACGAGGCCAACATCATGTCGTCGTTGCTGGCCAAGCGCCTGGGTGCGCGCAAGGTGATGACCATCATCAACAACCCGGCCTATGTCGACCTGGTGCAAGGCGGCGAAATCGACATCGCCATCAGCCCCCAGCTGGCCACGATCGGGACCTTGCTGGCCCACGTGCGCCGGGGCGATATCGTCAGCGTACACTCACTGCGCCGTGGCGCGGCCGAAGCGATCGAGGCGGTTGCCCATGGTGACGCCAAGTCGAGCAAGGTAGTTGGCAAGGCCATCGAAGACATCGCCCTGCCGCCGGGTACCACCATCGGCGCGATCATCCGGGACGAGGAAGTGCTGATCGCCCACGACGACACCGTGATCGAGACGGGCGACCATGTCATCCTGTTCGTTGTGGATAAGAAACACATCCGTGATGTGGAGAAGCTGTTCCACGTCGGCTTGACCTTCTTCTAAGGAGAAACGGCATGCGCGAATCGCTGGAAAAAATGCTGGCCAAGGGTGTGGATAACCCGTTGCTCAGGTTTGGCCTGGGCAAGGCTTGGCTGGACGAAGGCAAGGGTGCCGAGGCGGCGGTTCATTTGGCGCGGTGCGTGGAGCAAGACCCGATGTATTCTGCAGCCTGGAAGCTGCTGGGCAAGGCGTACCAGCTGCAGGGTGACCTGGCGGCTGCGCGCAAGGCCTGGGAGGAGGGGATGGTGGCGGCGCAGGCCCATGGCGACAAGCAGGCCGAGAAAGAGATGGCGGTGTTCCTCAAGAAATTGAGCAAAACATCGGCTTCGTAACCGTGTGGGCGGGGGGTCACCCGCGAACGCGCCAGCAAATCCAAGACCGCATTCGCAGGTAACCCTATCCACAGGGGAGCGCCTTATCAATACCAGCGCGCTTCCCCGGCCGGGCGCTTCTTGAAGCGCTTCATGCTCCACATGTACTGGCTCGGGTACTCGCGCACATAACGCTCGACCACCTTGCTCATGGCCGCCGCCGATACGGCCACATCCTCGCTGTACATCTCCTCCGGCGCCGCCTCGAGGAAGACCTTGAACCCGGAACCGTCCGGTAGCCGCAGTGCATGCAGGAATACCCCGACTGCCTTGCCACCGGCCAGCATGTTCGGCACGAATTTGCTGGTCAGCGCCTGGGTACCCAGGAACGGCACGAAGACACCGGCAGACTCGGCGGGCTCCGGATCGGCCGGAATCCCCACCTGTCCACCACGGCGTACTTCCTTGATCACGCTCAGGATGCCTTCCTTGGTCGAAGGCGCCACACGGTTGCCCATCTGCACCCGCTGCTCGCGCAGCAGGTCATCCACCGCCTTGAGCTTTGGCGGGCGGTAGAAGATGATCGGTTTGCACTGGTTGCAGTAGAAGTGGTTCAGCACCTCCCAGTTGCCCAGGTGGCTGGTGATGCCCACCACGCCCTTGCCCGAGGCCAGGGCCTTCTCAAGCACTTCCAGGCCGTGGACTTCCTTGACCAGCTCCAGCGAACGCTGCGGCGGCCAGATCCACGCGCAGGCGCTTTCGACGAATGACTTGCCAATGTCTTTCAACGCTCGGCCAACCAGTTGCTCACGCTCGACCGGGTCCATCTCCGGAAAGCACTTGGCAAGGTTGATACGCACCACGTTGCGCGACCCATTGGGGATTTTCCACATCAGCCAGCCGATACCGGCGCCGACGCGTTGCACAGCTCCCCAAGGCAGCTTGGCGAACAGTCGCAGCACCCCGACCATCAGGGCGCCCTTGAACTTTTCCACAGGCAGATTCCTTATTTCAGCAAGGCGCGCATTGTAACGCTCAACGCAGCAGCGCGGCGTAGCGATCACAATCGGTGGTGTGGTCCATGACCATGCCAGTGGCTTGCATGAAGGCGTAACAAATGGTCGGGCCAACGAAGGTGAAGCCGGCTTTCTGCAGGGCCTTGCTCATGGCCTTGGCCTCGTCGGTCACAGCCGGGATTTCCTCACGGGCCTGGAAATGGTTGATCCTGGGCGCACCACCGACGAACGACCAAAGCCACTGCGCCGGGTTATCCACAGCCAGCCAGGCCTGAGCATTGCGCCGGGCCGCCTTGAGCTTGAGACGGTTGCGAATGATGCCGGTATCGAGCATCAGTTCCTCGATCCGCTCGTCGCTCATCTGCGCCAGTCGAACCGGGTCGAAACCGTACATCACCTCCCGGTAGCGCTCGCGCTTCCTCAGAACGGTGATCCACGACAGCCCAGCCTGGAACCCTTCGAGCAAAAGCATCTCGAAGAGCAACGCCGGGTCGCGCTGCGGTGTCCCCCATTCCTGGTCGTGGTAAGCCTGGTACAACGGATCGTCGGTACACCAAAAGCAGCGTGGCATAAGGCTCCAATTGAGTAGAGGGAGAGGCGAATCAGGTTATACTCCCGCTCTTTACATCCGCATCCCCAGATACAGGTGAATTTCGTGAGCCAGCCTACGCCAGCCGTGCGTACCTTCCAAGACCTGATCCTCGCCCTGCAGAACTACTGGGCCGAGCAAGGTTGTGTGGTGCTTCAGCCCTACGATATGGAAGTAGGCGCCGGCACTTTCCACACCGCTACATTCCTGCGCGCCGTCGGCCCAGAGACCTGGAACGCCGCCTATGTGCAGCCTAGCCGTCGCCCTGCCGACGGGCGGTATGGCGAAAACCCCAACCGCCTGCAGCACTATTACCAGTTCCAGGTGGTGCTCAAGCCGAACCCGGCCAACTTCCAGGAGCTGTACCTCGGCTCGCTGAAAGCGATCGGCCTGGATCCGCTGGTCCACGACATCCGCTTCGTCGAAGACAACTGGGAATCGCCAACCCTGGGCGCCTGGGGCCTGGGCTGGGAAATCTGGCTCAATGGCATGGAGGTGACCCAGTTCACCTACTTCCAGCAGGTCGGTGGCATCGAGTGCTACCCGGTCACCGGTGAAATCACCTATGGCCTGGAGCGTCTGGCCATGTACATCCAGGGCGTAGACTCGGTGTACGACCTGGTCTGGGCCGACGGCCCGTTCGGCAAGGTGACCTACGGCGACGTGTTCCACCAGAACGAAGTGGAGCAGTCGACCTACAACTTCGAACACGCCAACGTCGAGAAGCTGTTCGAGCTGTTCGATTTCTATGAAAGCGAAGCCAACCGCCTGATCAAGCTTGAGCTGCCGCTGCCGACTTATGAAATGGTCCTGAAGGCATCCCACACCTTCAACCTGCTGGACGCCCGCCGCGCCATCTCGGTGACCGAGCGCCAGCGGTACATCCTGCGCGTACGTACCCTGGCTCGGGACGTAGCGCAAAGCTATCTGCAAGCCCGTGCACGCCTGGGCTTCCCGATGGCCACCCCTGAATTGCGTGACGAAGTGTTGGCGAAGCTGGAGGCTGCACAATGAGTGCTCAAGATTTCCTGGTAGAACTGGGCACCGAAGAGCTGCCACCGAAGGCCCTGGCCTCGCTGGGCGACGCCTTCCTGGCGGGCATCGAGAAAGGCCTGCAGGCTGCGGGCCTGAACTACACCGGCAAGCAGGTATACGCCGCGCCGCGCCGCCTGGCCGTGCTGATTCGTCAACTGGACGTGCAGCAGCCGGACCGCAGCATCAACATCGACGGCCCGCCCATTCAGGCGGCGTTCAACGCTGAAGGCCAACCGACCCAGGCTGCTCTGGGCTTCGCCAAGAAGTGCGGAGTAGAGCTGTCGGAAATCGACCAGAGCGGCGCCAAGCTGCGCTTCTCCCAACACATTCCAGGCAAGGCCACTGCCAGCCTGCTGCCGACCATCGTCGAAGACTCGCTCAACGACCTGCCCATCCCCAAGCGCATGCGCTGGGCGGCCAGCCGTGAAGAGTTCGTCCGCCCGACCCAGTGGCTGGTAATGCTGCTGGGCGACCAGGTCGTCGAGTGCACCATCCTGTCGCAGAAAGCCGGCCGTGAATCCCGTGGTCACCGCTTCCATCACCCGGAAAACGTGGTCATCACTACCCCGGCCAACTATGTCGAGGACCTGCGCAAGGCCTATGTACTGGCCGACTTCGCCGAGCGTCGCGAGCTGATCAGCAAGCGCACCGCCGAGCTGGCCATGCAGCAGGAAGGCAGCGCCATCGTACCGCCAGCGCTGCTGGATGAAGTCACCGCGCTGGTGGAGTGGCCGGTGCCGCTAGTCTGCTCGTTCGAAGAGCGCTTCCTCGAAGTGCCGCAGGAAGCCCTGATCACCACCATGCAGGACAACCAGAAGTACTTCTGCCTGCTGGACAGCGAAGGCAAGCTGCTGCCGCGCTTCATCACCGTCGCCAACGTCGAGAGCCGCGATCCGAAGCAGATCGTGCAAGGCAACGAGAAGGTCGTGCGCCCGCGCCTGACCGACGCCGAGTTCTTCTTCAAGCAGGACAAGAAGCAGCCGCTGGAAACCTTCAACGAGCGCCTGAAGAACGTGGTGTTCCAGGCTCAGTTGGGCACTGTCTTCGACAAGGCCGAGCGCGTTTCCAAACTGGCCGCATTCATCGCACCCAAGATTGGCGGCGATGCCGCGCGTGCCGGTCGCGCCGGCCTGCTGTCCAAGTGCGACCTGGCCACCGAGATGGTGGGCGAGTTCCCTGAAATGCAGGGTGTCGCCGGTTACTACTACGCGCTGAACGATGGCGAGCCGGAAGACGTCGCCCTGGCCCTGAACGAGCAGTACATGCCTCGTGGCGCCGGCGCCGAACTGCCGCAGACCCTGACCGGTGCAGCCGTGGCCATCGCCGACAAGCTCGACACCCTGGTCGGCATCTTCGGCATCGGCATGCTGCCAACCGGCAGCAAGGACCCGTATGCCCTGCGCCGTGCCGCCCTGGGCGTGCTGCGCATCCTGATCGAGAAGCAGCTGGACCTGGACCTGAATGCCGCCGTCGAATTCGCGGTCAAGCAGTTCGGTGCCAAGGTGAAAGCCGCCGGCCTGGCCGAACAGGTGCTGGAGTTCGTCTTCGACCGTCTGCGTGCGCGTTACGAAGACGAAGGCATCGACGTCTCGACCTACCTGTCGGTGCGTGCCCTGAAGCCGGGTTCGGCCCTGGACTTCGACCAGCGCGTACAGGCCGTGCAGGCCTTCCGCAAGCTGCCGGAAGCCAACGCCCTGGCTGCGGCGAACAAGCGAGTATCGAACCTGCTGAGCAAGGCCGAAGGTGCTATCGCCGACCACGTCGAACCGAAGTACTTCGACAATGCCAACGAGTTCTCCCTGTACTCGGCCATCCAGCAGGCCGACCAGGCCGTGCAGCCGATGGCTGCTGCGCGTCAGTACAGCGAAGCACTGGCCCGCCTGGCTGCCCTGCGTGACCCGGTCGACGCCTTCTTCGAGGCCGTGATGGTCAACGCCGAAGACGCCAAGGTCCGTGCCAACCGTTATGCCCTGCTCAGCCGCCTGCGTGGCCTGTTCCTGGGCGTTGCCGATATTTCGCTGCTGGGGTAAGCCTTGAAACTGCTGATTCTCGATCGTGACGGGGTGATCAATTACGACTCCGACGCCTATATCAAGTCGCTGGAGGAGTGGATTCCGATTCCCGGCTCGGTCGAGGCTATCGCGCAGTTGAGCAAAGCCGGCTGGACGGTGGCCGTGGCCACCAACCAGTCCGGCATTGCCCGCGGCTACTACCCGCTGGAAACCCTTGAAGCCATGCATGCCCGCCTGCGCGCGCTGGTGGCCGAACTGGGTGGCGAAGTGGGTCATATCGTGTATTGCCCGCACGGGCCGGACGAAGGCTGCGATTGCCGCAAGCCCAAGCCTGGCATGCTGCGGGCGATCGCCGAGCACTACCAGGCCGACCTGCGCGGCGTCTGGTTCATCGGCGACAGCAAAGGTGACCTGGAGGCCGCCCTGGCCGTCGGTGCACAACCCGTGTTGGTGAAAACCGGCAAGGGCGAGCGGACCCTGGAAAAGGGTGTGCCGGAAACTACACTGATTTTCGACGATCTGGCTGCTATCGCCAGAGAACTAATTTAAACAGTGCGCCTTCGGGCGCATTTTTCTCAGGCGGGCGCGCCCCGCAACGGTACATGCCACTATGTCGATCCTGCAGGCGATCAGAATCTTTCTTTTTTACCTGCTGCTGGGCACCAGTTCGCTGTTGTGGTGCTCCCTGAGCTTTTTCATCGCGCCATTTTTGTCGTTCCCCAAGCGCTATCGCTTCATCAACGTCTACTGGTGCCGTTTCGCCGTGCTGCTGGCGCAAGTGATCCTGGGCATTCGCTACAAGGTCACCGGTGCCGAGAACGTGCCGAATGAGCCCTGCGTGATCCTGTCGAACCACCAGAGCACATGGGAAACGTTCTTCTTGTCCGCCTATTTCTCGCCACTGAGCCAGGTGCTCAAGCGTGAGCTGCTGTACGTCCCGTTCTTTGGCTGGGCCATGGCCATGCTGCGGCCGATCGCCATCGACCGCGACAACCCCAAGGAAGCCTTGCGCCAGGTTGCAAGCAAAGGTGATGAGCTGCTCAAGCAGAAGGTATGGGTGCTGATCTTCCCGGAAGGGACCCGCGTGCCCTTCGGTACGGTCGGCAAGTTCTCCCGTGGCGGCACCGCACTGGCGGTCAACGCAGGCCTGCCGGTGCTGCCGATCGCACATAACGCCGGCAAGTTCTGGCCGAAGGAAGGCTGGGGTAAACGCTCGGGCACCATCGAGGTGGTGATTGGCGAGCCAATGTATGCCAATGGCACCGGCCCGCGTGCCATCGCCGAGCTCAATGACCGCGCAGCCGCGTGGAATGAAGCGACCCAACGTGCCATGGGTTCACTGCCGCCAGCAGATGAAAAAGCCCAAGAGCAGATCGCCTGACGATCTGTGGATAACTTGTGTGCAATTTTTGGATGGAATGCTTCAAATAGATGCTAAGTGATTGAATTGGCTATTTATTTCTGTGTATGACATTTTTCTGAAAATCGTGCATAAGTTTTTTCGAGGTATAAGAAAACCGGCTTTTACAGCCGGTTTTTTTATGAGCCTTGCAGGCCAGCCGTCTTGTCAGCGGCAGGGCCCGTGAAACACCTCAGACCTTGTCGATATCCACATCCTTAGTCTCTTTGAGGCAGAAAATCCCCACGACCAGGCTGATCCCTGTCACCAGTACCGGGTACCAAAGGCCGTAGAAGATATCCCCGGTGTATACCACCAACGCGAACGACACCGTGGGCAGGAAGCCGCCAAACCAGCCGTTGCCGATGTGGTAGGGCAGGGACATCGAGGTGTAGCGGATGCGGGTCGGGAACAGCTCGACCATCACGGCTGCCAGTGGGCCGTAGGTCATGGTCGCGATCAGGATCATCGCCACGATCAGCACCACGACCATCACCTGGTTAACATTGGCTGGATCAGCCTTGGCCGGGTAGCCCGCCTGTTCGACCGCAGCACGCATGGCCGCTTCGTCGAAGCCGCTGATGGTCTTGTCACCAATGCTCACCACCACCTCGGTACCCTGCGCATTCACCGAACTGTAGGGCAGGCCTTGCTTGACCAGGAAGGTCTTGACCTTGTCGCATGGGCTGTCGAAACGCGCCTTGCCGACCGGGTCGAACTGGAAGGTGCAACCTTTCGGGTCCGCTGTGACCACAATCGGCGCCTGGCGGCTGGCCGCGTCGATTTGCGGGTTGGCGTAGTGGCTTAGCGCTTTGAACATCGGGAAGTACAGCACCGTGGCCAGCAGCAGGCCCAGCATCAGGATCGGCTTGCGCCCAACCCTGTCCGACAACCAGCCGAAGAACACGAAGAATGGCGCACCGATCACCACGCTGATGATCAGCAGGGTATTGGCCTGAGCAGGGTCCATCTTGAGCATCTGCGTCATGAAGAACAGCACGTAGAACTGCGCGGTGTAGAAGGTCACCGCCTGGCCCGCGTTGATGCTGAACAAGGCTGTGAGCACCACCTTGAGGTTTGGCCAAGAGGTGAACGACTCACGAATCGGCGACTTGCTGACCTTGCCCTGGGCCTTCATTTTCACGAAAGCAGGCGACTCGTGCATGCTCATGCGAATCCACGTGGAAATGGCCAGGAGGAAGATCGACAGCAGGAAGGGCAGGCGCCAGCCCCAGGTCTCGAACTGATCCCCACTGATGTAACGGCTAGCCAGCACCACCAGCAACGACAGCAGCAGTCCAAGGGTGGCGGTGGACTGAATGAAACCGGTGTGGAAACCGCGCTTGCCAGGTGGCGCGTGCTCGGCCACGTAGGTGGCTGCACCACCGTACTCGCCGCCCAGGGCCAGGCCCTGGAGCATGCGCAATACCACCAGAATGATCGGGGCAGCGATACCGATGCTGGCGTAGGTGGGTAGCAGGCCGACAGCGAATGTCGACAAGCCCATTAGCACGATGGTGACCAGGAAGGTGTACTTGCGACCGATCATGTCACCCAGACGGCCAAACACCAGCGCACCGAAAGGCCGAACGAGGAAGCCGGCGGCAAAGGCCATCAAAGCGAAGATAAAGGCGGTAGTGTCGTTCACCCCAGCGAAGAACTGCTTGCTGATGACCGCTGCCAGTGCACCATAGAGAAAAAAGTCATACCACTCGAACACCGTCCCGAGGGATGACGCGAAAATGATCTTGCGTTCCTCACGGCCACTGGAGCTGCTGGCCGCCGCACCCTGCTCTTGAATGTAATCCGACATCGTTGCTGTCCTCGGCCCGAAGGCCACAGTGATTATTCTTGTTGTTCCACTGTCGGCAGCCTCTGACCGCAAGCTGCCGGTACTGCACGCACCCGGGTCAGGGCGTCGGTATTGCGTCTTCGTTGAAGCTGGTCTGGGTGGTAGCCCCCTTGAGAATGAGTTGGGCCGCCTTCTCGGCGATCATGAGAGTGGGTGAACAGGTATTGCCGGAGGTGATCTGCGGCATGATCGACGCATCCGCCACGCGCAGCCCGGGGATGCCATGAACGCGCAACTGGTTATCCACAACGTCCAACGGGCCATTGCCCATGCGGCAGGTACCGACCGGGTGGAAGATGGTGGTGCCAATCTTGCCAGCGGCTTCGAACAGTTCTTCTTCGGTTTGCAAGGCCGGACCGGGCAGATACTCGCGGGGTTCGAATGCGGCCAGGGCAGGGGCCTGGACGATGCGCCGGGTGAGGCGAATGGCATCGGCGGCGACGCGCAGGTCTTCGGGGTCGCTGAGGTAGTTGGGGTCGATCAGCGGCGTCGTGTTCATGTCGGCAGAGCGGATGTCGATGCGTCCACGGCTTGCTGGGCGCAGGTTGCACACCGACGCGGTGAAAGCCGGGAAACGGTGCAGCGGCTCGCCGAAGCGCTCCAGCGAAAGGGGTTGCACGTGATACTGCAAGTTGGCGGTGGCCTGCTCAGGACTCGAGCGTACGAAGGCCCCCAGTTGGCTCGGTGCCATGGCCAACGGGCCACTGCGGTCGTAGAGATAGCGCAAGCCCATACCCAGCTTGCCCCAAAGGCTGTTGGCCATCTGGTTGAGGGTACGGGTATTGCGGATCTCGTAGATCAGGCGCAGCTGCAGGTGGTCCTGCAGGTTGCCGCCGATGCCAGGCATATCGTGGCGAACTCCGATACCGAGGCTTTCCAGCAGCTTGCGCGGGCCAATTCCTGAGCGCTGCAGGATGCCAGGAGAGCCTACGGCACCGGCACAAAGAATGATCTCGCGGCGTGCGGAGAACTCGTGCCAGGCACCCTGCCATTGCGCTTTCACCGCCCGAGCACGGGTATTGTTCAATAACACCTGGTCGACCTGCACATCGGTCAGCACGGTCAGGTTGGGGCGATCCTTGATTGGCCGCAGAAAGGCCTTGGATGCATTCCAGCGCACACCACTGCGCTGGTTGACTTGAAAGTATCCACAGCCTTGGTTGTCGCCGGTATTGAAGTCATCGACCTTGCCGATGCCGCTCTGCTCAGCCGCATCGCGGAAGGCATCGAGGATAGGCCAGCTATAGCGCTGGCGCTCGACGCGCCACTCACCGTCGGCACCATGGTGATCAGTGCTGCCGGCAAAATGGTTTTCACTGGCCTTGAACAGTGGCAGCACATCCTTCCATGCCCAGCCTTCGTTGCCTTGATCGGCCCAGTGGTCGTAGTCGGCGGCTTGGCCACGCATGTAGATCATGCCGTTGATCGAGGAACAACCACCCAGCACCTTGCCGCGAGGGTAACCCAGGCTGCGCCCCCCCAGGCCGGACTGCGCCTCGGTCTTGAAGCACCAGTCGGTGCGCGGGTTGCCGATGCAGTAGAGATAACCGACAGGGACGTGGATCCAGGGGTAGTTGTCGCGCCCACCGGCTTCAAGCAACAGCACTCGGCAGGAGGGGTTGGCCGACAAACGATTGGCCAGCAGGCAACCGGCAGGACCGGCCCCAACGACCACGTAGTCGAAGACAGAATCGGCTGATGGCATGTGAAACCTCGCCTGATTATTGTTCTTGTCGTCCTACATCTTATTGATTAATTTCGACGAGGAAACACGAGATTTCACGCAGCGGTTGTGCGTTTTCGTTCAGCGCAATGCCTGTGCGGGTCGCTTGCATTGCCCCGACAAGCACCGCTGTATCCGTGGGAGCGGGTTCACCCGCAAATAGGCCACAACGGACGGCCTGAAAGGACAAGCATGTTCGACTGGAATGATCTGCGGTTTTTCCTCGAGTTGCAGCGCAGCGGCCGGCTGCTCACCGCCGCCAAGCGTCTGAACACTACCCACAGCACCGTGGCCCGGCATATCGAAAGCATCGAGAAAAGCCTTGGCACGCCGCTGTTCGTGCAGCACGCCCAGGGCTATGAACTGACCAGTTCCGGCCAGGCCCTGCTCAAGCACGCCGAAGCCATGGAGAATGTCGCCTTGCTGGCGCAGGAAGAAATCACCCAGGCCATTACACCGTTGGGCAAGATCCGCCTTGGGGTGACTGAGGGCATCGGCATCATGTTCTTCACCCCACGCATGAACGCGTTGTTCGAACGATACCCAGGCCTGGAAGTTGAACTGGTGGCAGTACCGCGCTTTGTCAGCATCCTCAACCGCGAAGCTGAAATCAGCATCCACCTGGAGCGGCCCAATGCCGACCTTCTGATTACCCGCAAGCTCACCGACTACCGCTTGGCCCTTTACGCCAGCCAAAACTATCTCGACCGGGCGCCACCGCTGCGAAACCGCGATGACCTGGCTCGTCACAGTTGGATTGGCTATGTCGATGACTTGCTGTTCAGTCAGGAACTGCTGTTCCTCAACAGCTTCTGCCGGGCGCCCAACGTGGTCTTTCGCAGCACCAGCGTGATCGCCCAGCAGCATGCCGCCCGCGCAGGCTTGGGCATCGCCGTGCTGCCCAATTACATGGCCCGCCACGACCCGACGCTGGTCCGCCTATTACCCACCGAGACCATCCAGCGCAGCTACTGGATCTGCACGCGCAGGGAGCTGCACAAGTCGGTGCGCCTGCGGGTGGTCTGGGACTACCTGCTGGCGCTGTGCGCTGCGGAACAAGCCGAGCTGTTAGCCGAGTAGCGCCTTACCGGCCAACAGCAGGGCCGCGAACCAGCCGGCCACGGCAAACATCTGCTGCAGGCGCGGCCCGGCAAGCCTGGCCGCCAGTGGCCGCGCCAGCAACAAGCCAAGTACCGCACCGATGGCGAACGGAGCACCGATCCGCCACTGCATCACCCCTGCCAGGCTGGCGCTGACAACGCTTGCCGCGGACACCAGGGCGATTACCGCCAGCGATGTCGAGACAATGCTCTTCATGCGCAGATTGGTGTAACGGTTCAAGGCGGGAATGATCACGAAGCCCCCGCCCACACCAAGCAGGCCCGACAGCAGCCCGGACAATGCCCCCGTCATGGCCAAGGCACGGGCGCACGGCAGCGTCCAGCGCAAGCGGCCCTGCAATGGGTTGAGCACGCACGGTTCGATGTATCGATGAGCATCATTGTGCTCGCCACGCAGTTCGTTGCTGGCCTTGCGCCAGATGCGCAGGCAGGCGTACACCAGTACCCCGGCGAAGGTCAGTGCCAACGGCGTGTTGGGCAAGCGATGCGCGAGCATCAGCCCAAGGGGTGCAGCAGCGATGCCGATCAGGGCAATGAACAGTGCGGCGCGATAACGCACCAGCCCCTCACGCAGGCCGAGCACGGCCCCCACGGATGCGGCGAGCCCTACGGCAAGCAAGCCGATAGGCGCGGCCTCGACCATCGACAGGCCAAGGCCGAACACCAGCAGCGGCACCGCGAGGATACCGCCGCCCGCGCCGGTCAGTGCCAACACTCCACCGATGATTGCGCCCAACCCAGCGCCCAACAGTTGATGCTCGATCACCGCGTACCCTCGACCACCAGCGGCTGAGGCCGTGCCAGCCATTCACGCCCCTTGAGCATGCCTTGCCAGTAAAGAGGCGGCAGTACCCTTGCCTTGAGCAGCCAGGCCAGACGGGTTGCCTGACGACCATCGAGCAGCCAACGGGGGAAGCTTGGAGCAACCTTGCCCCCGTAGGTGAATTCGGCAAGCACGATCTTGCCGCGTTCGACGGTCAATGGACAGGAGCCGTAGCCGTCGTATTGGGCAAGGGTGCCGAGCCTGCCCAACGCTACCAGAACATTGTTGGCCACGACCGGCGCCTGCTTGCGGGCGGCGGCGGCAGTCTTGGCGTTGGTGGTGTTGGCGACATCGCCAAGGGCGTGGATATTGCCAAACGAGCGGTGACGAAGGGTATGGGGATCGACATCGACCCAACCCGCCGCATCCACCAACGGACTGTTGCGAATGAAGTCCGGAGCGACCTGTGGGGGCACCACGTGCAGCATGTCAAAGGCTTCGGTGCGCCTTTCGCTGCTACCGTCAGGCAATGTGCGAATGAAAGTGGCGCGCTTGTTCGGCCCGTCCACCGCCACCAGTCGATGCGAGTAATTGAGATCAACGCCGTACTTGTCGATGTAGGCCATCAGCGCAGGGACATAGTCGGCGACCCCGAACAGCACCGCGCCAGCGTTGAAGAAGCTGGCTTTCACATCACCCAGCTGCCCATTGCGAAGCCAATGGTCACAGGACAGGTACAACGCTTTCTGCGGCGCGCCGGCACATTTGATCGGCATCGGTGGCTGGGTGAACAAGGCACGACCTTGCTTGAGGTTCTGCACCAGCGACCAGGTGTAGGGAGCCAGATCGTATCGGTAGTTGGAGGTCACCCCGTTTCGACCCAAGGTTTCGCTCAGCCCTTCGATGGCACTCCAATCGAGTTTCAGGCCTGGGCAGACAACGAGTTGTTCGTAGCTGACGGCACGGCCGTCTTCGAGAATGACCAGCTGCGCCTGAGGGTCGAAGCCTTCGACTCGCGCCTTGATCCACCGCACACCTCGGGGGATGGTCGAAGCCATGGTGCGCGCGGTACTGGTCGACTTGAATACACCAGCGCCCACCATCGTCCAACCAGGCTGGTAGTAGTGAACATCGGCGGGGTCGATCAGGGCGATATCCAGCGATGGGTCGCGGCTGATGAGACTGGAGGCAGTGGCGATACCGGCAGCTCCGGCACCGACGATCACCACTTTGTGGTGATCCGCATTGGATGTTTTGGCGGGGGACAGCAAGGCAGGCATGGCGGTACGTCCTGGAAATCTGGTTATGGGCAAAGACGATCAGAGCTTGTTCAGCGGAATCTTCAGGTAGCTCACCCCGTTGTCTTCGGGCTTGGGAAAATGGCCGCTGCGCATGTTCACCTGCACCGAAGGCAGGATCAGCACAGGCATTTCCAGGGTTTTGTCGCGGGCTTCGCGCATGGCGACGAAGTGGTCCTCATCGACCCCCTGGTGAATGTGGATGTTGTGGGCGCGCTGTTCAGCCACGGTAGTGACGTAGCGCATTTCCCGCCCCCCCGGCAGGTAGTCATGGCACATGAACAGGCGGGTCTCATCTGGGAAGGCAAGCAGGCGGCGAATGGAGCGGTACAATGTACGTGCGTTGGCACCTGGAAAATCGCAACGCGCTGTCCCGTAGTCCGGCATGAACAATGTGTCGCCGACGAACAATGCTTTCTCACCCGCGTCCTCGACCAAGTAGCTCATGCAGGCCGGGGTATGCCCAGGGGTGTGCAGAGCGTGCGCTTGCAAGTTGCCGATGCGAAAACCTTGTTCGTCCTTGAACAGCACATCGAACTGGCTACCGTCCCGGGCGAAATCCGATTCGGCATTGAACAGCGCACCGAAGACTTTCTGCACCTGGGTAATGTGCGCACCAATGGCGGTATGGCCACCGAGTTTCTCTTTGAGGTAAGCCGCCGCGGAAAGATGATCGGCGTGCACATGGGTTTCCAGAATCCACTGCACCTTGGCATTCAGTGCTTTTACCCGGTCGATCAAACGGTCGGCCGACGCCGTGCAGGTACGTCCAGACTTCGGGTCGTAGTCCAGAACGCTGTCGATCAACGCGCACTGAAGCGTCTCGTTGTCCAGGACCAGATAGCTGATGGTCGAGGTCGCCTCATCGAAGAAGGCTTCCACGTGAAGGTTGTTGCCGATGATCATCACGTTCTCCAAATAATCCACCGCGCCTTATATGAGGCGTAGGCAGTGATTGGAGGTTTATCAAGATGCATGCCAGAAGATTTGGCCCTGGTTTTGTGGTCGATCCCGCGTATTCATTGGGTTTGCGGGACTGGCAGACGAACGGGTGACAGTGGTTGTGGCAGTCGACTGTCAGCTAATGGCAGTATTTGGCAGACCTCGCTACTCTGCGGCAGGTCAATCCATCGGTGCCCCCATGTCTGAGCTTCACGCCACAGCCTCCCATCCGGCTATTCTCGCGCTGGTGTCCTACCTCGAACACGATGTACTGCCAACCATCGTGCTGGGCACCGACTACAACATTCTCGCCGCCAACGCAGCCTATCGCCGTCAGTTCGGCGGTGACGGGCAGGCGCCGGTCGGCCAGAAGTGCCACCGCGTCTCGCATCACTATGCCGTGCCCTGTGACCAAGCCGGTGAACACTGTCCGATGCGCAAGGCATTGGACAGCAAAGTGCCAGAGCGTGTGCTGCACATCCATCACACGCCGCGTGGCCCTGAACACGTGGATGTGGAGCTGCGCCCGATCCTCGACGAACAGGGCAATGTCGTGGCCTTCGTCGAACGGCTCACCACCATCACGCTGGCATCTGCACAACCTCAACAACAGGGGTTGGTCGGCCGAGCGCCAGCCTTCAAGGCCGCCTTGGCCAGCCTGCAGCGTGCGGCTCCTGCGCAAATTCCGGTACTGCTGCAGGGCGAGTCGGGTACTGGCAAGGAATTGTTCGCACGGGCCATACACATGGGAAGCCCGCGCGCCAATGGCCCGCTGGTCGTCGTTGACTGCACCGGTCTGACCGAATCACTGTTCGAAAGTGAGCTGTTCGGTTACGAGAAGGGCGCCTTCACGGGTGCCAATCAACGCAAGATCGGCTTGGCCGAGGCGGCCCACGGTGGCACGCTGTTCCTCGATGAAATCGGCGAGGTGCCGTTGGCGATGCAGGTCAAACTGCTGCGCTTGATCGAGTCGGGGAGCTTTCGACCGGTCGGCAGCCTGCGCACCGTGCATTCAGATTTCCGCCTCGTGTCGGCGACCCATAAACCGCTGAAGAAGATGGTGGCGGAGGGTACGTTCAGGGAAGATCTTTATTACCGCATCAGTGGTTTCCCGATCCGGCTGCCGGCGTTGCGCGAACGTGTGGAGGATTTGCCTCTGCTGGCTGAGAGCCTGCTGCAGCGCATGAGTGGCAAGCCGACAAGTTTGACCGAGCAGGCGCTCAAGCAGCTTGGCCTGCATGCGTTCCCGGGCAACATCCGCGAACTGCGCAACATTCTGGAGAGGGCCCGGTTATTTGCCGATGATGGTCTGATCCGACCTGAGCACCTGCCAGAGGATGTGGTGCAGCAGGTCAATGTCAACAGTGGGCGAGGGCGCAACGACCTGAGTGAAGTGGCCCAAGCGCTGGAACAATTCAAAGGGCCACGTAGCGAACTGGCCCGTCATCTTGGCCTGAGTGAGCGAACCTTGTATCGACGGTTGAAAGCGCTCGGCCTTAGTTAGGGCGAGGCGAACTTTACCGGATCTTTACCACTGTCCTGACATTAATTGGAACAAACCATGGTCTGATCAGTTAACCGCACCAGGCGCACAGCAGGACATCGCCGGGCGTTAAACAGCAGAGAATCCGCACATGAAGAAAACCCTGACCGCAGTCTGCGCCGCGCTTGCGTTCAGCGCATCCTTGGCCAGTTTCGCTCAGCCGGGCCCACCTGGCCCTGACCGTCACGACGGTGGCCCTGGCCCATCCCATCAGTTCGATCCGCACCACGGCCAACCCGAACGACATGACCAACATGACAATGGTCGATACCCGGCCTACCACAACCCGAACTTCCGACCCGATGCAGGCATGCCGATGCCGCATCGCCAATGGCATCGTGGCTATGTCGTAGAGCCACGCTACCGCGACGACCGCTATTGGGTAACCGACTGGCGTGCACGTCACCTGTACGCGCCTCCCCGCGATCACCGCTGGTTGTATGTGAACGGTGACTACGTTCTGGTAGCGATCGCCACGGGCGTGGTCGTCAGCGTTCTTTCAGGCTACTGATTTTGCGGGCATACAAAAGCCCGCATCAGCGGGCTTTTGTAGTTGGCAATGTCATAAGTTCCACGTGGAACATCGCGTGCTCAAAGCACGACCTGCGCCGTGTCGCCGCTCACCTCGAGACGCGTATCGAAGCCTGCGCACAAGGCAGCAAAGCGCTGCAAAATGGTCCTGGCCTGCTGTCCTGAGGCCAATCGCGGCCGCCCCCGACGGTGGATGGCTTCGCCAAACCCCAACTGCACTGGATGCAACTCGATGCGTGTAAGGGTGCGGCCATCGAAGGTGCAGATCGGCACAATGCTCTCCCAGAATCGCGCATCGGACGGGAAACTGCGCGTGCCATTATGGGTACGCTGCAAGAACACCTTGGACGGGGTCTGCTGGCGGTCTACGCGGAACTGCTCATAGCTGTCCACCGGCAGACGTTCGACCAGTTCGTTCTGGCCGATGAAGTTACCCAGGCTGTAGAAGATAGGTTTGCCTTGGTAAATCTCCATGCCTCGCAACAGGTGCGGACCATGGCCTACGACGATATCGACGCCAGCGTCGATCAGCTTGCGTGCCACCGGCTGGATGAATTCGGCAGGTACTTCCAGGTCCCATTCCCCCGCTGGGTTGTAGCCCAATTCATGAGCATGAAGGCTGACCAGCACAATGTCCGAGGTCAACCGTGCTTCTTCGACCCAACGCAAAATGCCATCCAGGTCTCTTTTTCGGGCGAGCGTACGCAGCCGGGTATTGGCACCTTCACGGAACAACAGTGGGGTGAATGGCCCGAATATCGCGAGCGACGGGTCAGGCAGGGGATGGGCGAAACCGAGGTCCACCGCCCCCTGGTAAAGACGATCCAGTCCCAGGTCGGCAATCAGCTGGCGTACCTGTGCCATCTGCTCGGTACTGACCTCATGCAGAGTGTCGTAACCCAATGGGTTGAGGCCCGGACGGCCAGGCATGTCTCGACTCTGGTCGCTGGCCTCCTGACCCTTGCCGTAGGTCGAACTGCACGCCAGCAACGCGACAGTACCCGCCGGTTTGCTGCAGTACACCGGTCGGCGGGCCTCTTCCAGGTTGCGCCCGGTGCCAGCGAACAGCAGCTCACGTTTGCGTAGTTGCTCATGGGCCGCATGAAGCCCGCTGATGCCGTAGTCCAGGCTGTGATTGTTGGCCGTGGAGAACAGATCGAAGCCACCTTCGACCAGTTCATCGAGCACCCAGGACGGGGCACCGAAATGCGAGCCACCGCTTTCTAGCGCGGGATCACCGGCGAAGTCGTTGGGCAATACCTCAAGGTTGGTGAAGCTCACGTCTGCTGCGCGGATCAGGTCGAACAAAGGGCTCAGCGCCTGGTCATCCCGGCTGTGCAGACGGCGCTGCAGGATACTGTCGCCAGTCAGGGCAATCTTCATGGTCTGCCTCGGAAGGTTGAATTCCGTCCGGACTATAGGCCAAGACCGCGTGGCATCAGACTGAATATGGTTCATCCCGATAGCTGCCGGTTATCGACAGTCGCCACCCTCTCATTTGGCTATGGGCATCACTTTTTTTCAGAAGCCGCCGCTGTGACTCGCTGCTTACCATGCAGACGCCCCCGCCGAAGGGGAGGCTTTCTCATGAACAGCAAGTTCAAGGCGCAGAGCACTTATGAAAAAAACAATGACCGGCGTCGCGGGCCCTCGGCTTCGCGTACTTCCGCTGGGAGTCAGCCTGGCACTCGCGGCAACCAGCGCACAGGCCGTTACCTTCAACATCGGGGAAATCGAAGGGCGTTTCGATACCAGCCTGTCCATTGGGGCCAGCTGGGCCATGGACAGCCCGGACCGCGCCTTCATTGGCACGCGCAACGGAGGCACGGCCTCTACCCAGACTTCCGACGACGGCCGCCTGAATTTCAAGAAGGGCGAAACGTTCTCGAAGATCTTCAAGGGCGTGCACGACCTCGAGCTCAAGTACGGCGACACCGGTGTGTTCGTGCGAGGCAAGTACTGGTACGACTTCGAGCTCAAGGATGAAGGTCGCTTGCTCGAGGACATCGATGACAACCACCGCGACATGGCCGCCAAGTCTTCGGGCTTCGAGTTGCTGGATGCCTTCGTCTATCACAACTACACCATCAACGACTTGCCAGGCACCGTTCGCGCTGGCCGACAGGTGGTCAGCTGGGGTGAAAGCACCTTCATCCAGAACGGCATTAACAGTATCAACCCGGTCGATGTCTCAGCCTTGCGCCGTCCAGGCTCCGAGGTCAAGGAAGCACTGATTCCAGTCAACATGCTCTATTTCAACCAGGGCCTGACCGACAGCCTTTCGTTCGAAGCCTTCTACCAGCTGCAATGGGAAAAAACCGTCGCCGACAACTGCGGTACTTTCTTCAGCAGCGATGTGGTCGCCAAGGGCTGCGACAACAACATGGCAATCAACGGCAGCGACTTTGACCGCGACGTGGACGGTACCGGGATACCCGGTGGTTATGGTTATGTGCCACGCCTTTCCGACAAGGACCCACGCAACAGTGGCCAGTTCGGCGTGGCCCTGCGCTGGATGGTGCCTGAACTCAACGACACTGAGTTCGGTGTCTACGCCATGAACTATCACAGCCGTACCCCGACCAGTACGTGGAGGGTCGGCCGTGGCGCCTTGCTCGACCCGGTGGGCGGCTTGGCAGGGCAGGGTGGTGTCAGCACGGCACGCTACTACCTGGAGTACCCGGAAGACATTCGCCTGTACGGCCTGAGCTTCAGCACGACGGTCGGCGCCACCGCCGTGGCCGGCGAAATCAGTTACCGCCCGAACATGCCGCTGTCACTGAATGCCAGTGATGTGTCGGCAGCCGCCACCCTCGGCGCGGCTGCCACCAATCCGCTGGTCAACGCCGGCCTGCCGGTCTTCCAGACCGGTTTCGCAAGCTCCGCCTACGGCTCGCTGATCAACGGCTACGTGCGCAAGCCGTTCACCCAGGCACAAGTCACCCTGACCCGCACCATCGACCAGTTGACCTTCATCGGTGCGGATCGCCTGACACTGGTGGGCGAAGTCGGTTACAGCCACATCGCCGACTTGGGCGCGACCGATGGTTCGGACCTGCGCTTTGGCCGCAGCAGTGTCTATGGCAACGGCGAATTGTCCACCGCCGGTAGCGCCCCGTTGCTTGGTGGTATTTCCGGAAACAACCTGTGCCGTCAGGTCGCCAACTCGGCCAACCCGGACCAGTGCAACAGCAAGGGCTTCTATACCGCCGACTCCTGGGGTTACCGAGTGCGCGCAATGCTGGAGTACGCCGACCTTATCGGCGGTGTGGTGCTGCGCCCAAGTGTGTCCTTTGCCCATGACGTCGAAGGTTTTGGCCCGACGTTCAACGAGGGAGACAAGTCGGTGAGCATCGGCGTGGATGCCGAATACCTCAACCGCTACAACCTCGCCATCAGTTACACCGACTACTTCGGCGGTGACTTCAACACCAACACAGACCGCGACTTCCTCGCCGTCAGCCTGGGCGTGAGCTTCTGACGCTCCTTTGTTCCTGGAGGTAGACCATGTTTCGCAAAGCCTTGATCCGCAGCAGCTGCCTGGTCCTTAGCCTGTTGGCCAGCCAGGTGATGGCGGCCGTGTCCGAACAGGAAGCAGCCCGCCTGGGAGGCGAGCTGACCCCTATCGGTGCCGAGAAAGCCGGTAATGCCGACGGCAGCATCCCAGCCTGGACCGGCGGCTTGCCGGCCAGCACCGGCTCAGTGGACGCCGGTGGTTTTATCCCCAACCCCTACGCCAACGAGAAGCCCTTGTTTGTGATCACGGCGCAAAATGCCGAACAGTACAAGGCACGCCTGACACCCGGACAGCTGGCGATGTTCGCACGGTTTCCGGACACCTATCGCATCCCGGTGTACACCACACATCGCAGCGTCACTTTGCCCCCAAAAGTGTTCGCTGCGGTCAAGGAGAACGCTACTCGCACGACCCTCGCGGAAGGCGGAAACGGCCTGCAGAACTTCAAGATGTCGATCCCTTTCCCGATCCCCCAGTCCGGCCTGGAAGTGATCTGGAACCACATCACCCGCTACCGGGGTGACTCGATCCTGCGCAACACCGCACAGATAAATCCGCAGGAAAACGGTACCTACTCCATCAGCATGATGAAAGAGCAATTCGCCTTCCCGTTCGGCCTGAAGGATTACGACCCGCAGAAAATGGCCAACATCCTGTTCTACTTCCGCCAGGAAATCCTTTCGCCCCCGCGGCGAGCCGGCAGCGTGATGCTGGTACTGGAAACCCTCGACCAGGTCGCCGAGCCGCGCATGGCCTGGATGTACAACGCCGGCCAGCGCCGAGTACGCCGTGCGCCGCAGGTCGGCTACGACAGCCCTGGCGCTGAAGGAATGCGCACCTACGACGACTTCGACATGTTCAACGGCGCACCCGATCGCTATGACTGGAAGCTGGTGGGCAAAAAAGAGGTCTATATCCCCTACAACAGCTATGCCCTGGACTCACCGAAGCTCAAGTACGACGACATCATTCGCCCAGGCCACCTCAACCCCGACCATACCCGTTACGAACTGCACCGGGTCTGGCATGTGGTCGCCACCCTCAAGCCCGGCCAGCGCCATATCTACAGCAAGCGCGACCTGTACATTGACGAAGACAGCTGGCAGGTGGCTGAAGCCGATGCCTACGACAGCCGTGGCAACCTTTGGCGGGTTTCCGAAGGGCATGCACGATTCTTCTACGATCAGCAATTCCCCTGGTTGACCGCCGAGACGCATTACGACGTGACCACTGGCCGCTACACGGTCTCAGGCCTGCGCAACGAAGAGAAAAAGAACAGCTACGACTTCTCGCTGAATGCATCGAGCAAGGAGTTCACCCCGAACGCCTTGCGTGCTACCGGGATTCGCTGACCGACAGTTGCGCCCATGGGATGCTTCCAACCCTGGGCGCTGACTCGTCGGTCGCGGCATTTTATGCTCTAGTTCGCATCCCCTCAGGTTCAGGTGTATGCCATGAAGTTGCATCAACTGCGCGCCATCGTCGCGATCTGCGAAAGTGGCAGTATTCAGGAGGCCTCTCGGTTACTGCATATTTCTCAGCCGGCCTTGTCGAAGAGCATCAAGGAGCTGGAGTCGGAGCTGGGCGTACCTCTGCTGGTGCGATCCAACCGTGGGATCACCGTCACCCCCTACGGTGAACATCTAGTGCGCCGAGCGCGGTTGGTGGTGGAGGAGGTACGTCGGGCTCGGGACGAGATCGAGACGCTCAAGGGCACCATGGACGGTCGGGTGATCATCGGCGTGTCCCCTGTCACGCCCAGTCAGCAGTTCGCCAGTTGCATCCTCAGCTATCGCAAGCGCTACCCGAAGGTGCAGTTGCAGATTCTTGAACTGCGTCCGGCCAAATTGCTGGAGGGTCTGCGTGAAGGGCAGCTGGACTTGGCGCTGACGTCACACCCACCCGCCCGCAGTGTCGAAGGCTTCGAGTGGCATGAACTGTACGCCCAACCCACTACCCTGGCCGTGCGCAAAGGGCATCCCTTGTCGAAGGCCCGTTCGTTGAACGAGTTGCTTGACCTGGAATGGCTGCTGCCCGACGCGCTGGACATTTCACTGGCCGGACGCATGTTCGAGGAATACGGCATCCAACCACCAGAGCGTACGATCATCTGCGCATCGGTGGTGCTATACGCCGAGCTGGCCGCGACCACGGATGCCGTCAGTATCTGGTCGCGTCGTGTCTTCGACTTGCCCGTCGTGTCTGGCAACCTCGACATGCTGCCGATCGCCGAGCGGGTACCAGGCACCGACATCTCCCTGGTTTGCCGGCCCGCAGAACTGATGACGCGGGAAACGCAGATGCTTGTCGACGACATCATCTACGCCTTCAAGAACCCGCAAACCTTGCGCTCACCGCTCCATAACCAACTTTGATAAGCATGCCGATAGATCATTATTCAGCGAGCAGCGGCTACGGCATCCTGCCTGCATGACCTCTGGAGTAGCCCTGTATGCCGTTCTCCCATCGTAATCTCGTGCTGGTCATGCTGATGGCTGTGATGATCATCAGTGTGCTGGACAAGAGCATCTTTGCCTTCGCCGGCGCCCAGATCATTGATGAGCTTAAGCTCACACCCGCCGAATTCGGCTTCATCGGCAGTGCGTTCTTTTTCCTCTACTCGATCTCCGGGGTGGCGGTTGGCTTCCTGGCCAACCGTTTTCCTAGCCGCTGGATACTGGTAGGCATGTCATTGGTGTGGATGGTCTCGCAACTGCTGGTAAGCGTCAGCAGCAGCTTCGCCGCACTGGTGCTCAGCCGCTTGATGCTCGGTGCCGGTACCGGCCCCGGCACTGCCGTGACTCAGCATGCCTGCTTCAAATGGTTCGGTCCTACCGAACGGGTGATGCCTGCTTCGCTGATCCAGGTGTCGATTATGCTCGGCGCCGTATTGGCCGCAGTCAGCCTGCCGCTGCTGATTGCCCAAGTCGGCTGGCGCATGGCCTATCTTGCGCTGGCACTGATTGGGCTGCTGTGGATGCTGCTATGGTTGGCCTTCGGCCGCGAGGGAACACAGGTGGATCCGGTAATCAACCGTACCGGCCACCCCTTGCCAGGCTATCGCCGGTTGCTGCTCAACCGGACCTTCCTCGGCATCACCCTGATAGGCTTCATGGGCTTTCTGCCCAATGCACTGGTCTACAGCTGGGTACCGGTCTACCTGCAGAAGGGCCTGGAGATGACTGCGATGCAGTCGGGCTACGTGGTCATGGGCGTGACCCTGGCCGTCATTCTGTGCAACCTCGGTGTCTCGGCACTCTCGCAACGGGCACTCAAGGAAGGCGCCAGCCCGCAACGGGCCATGGTGGCATTGCCACTGGCCTGCAGCCTGATCGCGGGCTTCGCTTTCCTGCTGATCACCCAGGCCCATGGCCACACTCTGACGACCCTTGCGCTGTATGCGACCGGGGCAGTGTTGATCAATGTACTGCCGACATTCGCCAACACCATCGTCGCGTTCATTGCGCCGGGCGAGCGCCGGGGCTCCATGTTGTCGATCCACATCGGCGGGGTGACCAGTGCCGGCATGCTCGCGCCGTGGCTGGTCGGGCAATGGGTCGCCGTGCGTGGCGGTGATATCGCGCATGGCTTCGAGTCTGCGCTGGCGGTAATCGGCACAGCCATCATTGTCTTCACGCTGATTGCCTTCTGGCTGGTCCGGCCAGAGCAAACCCGCATGCACCTGCAAGCCCACGAATCGTCTCTGCAGCCAGCACTGCACGCCGGCTGAACGCCAGACCGCAGACTCACGAACTTTTCCCTTTCACTTTTACTGGCCTCGGGCCGGCCGGTAGGCGGCTGCCCGCTGTCCGGTCCAACCCAGGAAAAAACCGGAGCTGAAATGAATCCTGCTGCCTGCTTCTCACAGACGTACGCACAAGCGCGACAAAAATTCCTAAAGGCCTGTGCTGATCGGGGTCTGTCGGTCGAATCCCACCGGCACCCGCTACGCGGTGCCGAAGGCGAGGAGTTGGCCATCGACGTGGCTCGCAGCGGCCCGATCGATGCCGAGCATGTATTGCTGATCAGCAGTGGATGCCATGGTGTCGAGGGCTTCTGTGGCTCAGCTGTGCAGATTGCGCTGTTGCAGGATGAGAACTTTCAACGTCAGGCCAGCGACGCCCGCTGCGCGGTGGTCTACCTGCATGCGGCCAACCCTTACGGGTTTTCCTGGCTACGTCGCTGGACCCACGAGAATGTCGACCTGAACCGCAACTTTCGCGACTTCAGCCAACCCCGTTCGCCTAACCGCGACTATCCAAGGCTCCACTCGCTGATGATTCCCGAGCGCTGGCCAGTCACCTTGATCAATCGCCTGCGACTGCTTTCGCATCTGGTGAGGCTGGGGCGCAAGCGTCTACAGGAAGCAATATCTGGGGGACAGCACAGCCACCCCGACGGACTGTTCTATACGGGGATCTCACCCACATGGAGCAACGACGCCGTGCGTAGGATCCTCCACCAACAGGCCAGCCGATGCGAGCACCTGGTCTGGATCGATATCCACACTGGGCTTGGCCCCAAGGGGCATGGTGAACGTATTTACTCTGGACCAGCCAATTCCCCCATGCTGAAACGGGCTAGGCGCTGGTGGGGGGAGGGCGTTCGCTCCTCGCAGGAAGGCCAGTCAGTGTCGGTGCCGCTGAACGGACTGATGGTGTACGGCACGATGGAGGAGTGCGCTCCGGCGGCGTTCACGGCCTTGACGCTTGAGTTCGGTACCTTGCCGGGGCAACAAGTACTCGATGCCTTGCGGGCTGAACAGTGGCTGCATAACAACCCAGGCACCAGCGAGCAGCGGCGCCAGCAGATCAAACGGCAACTGCGCGACGCCTTCTATGTCGACGAACCACAGTGGAAAGAGGATGTGTTGCGCCAGGCGCGCGAAGTGGCACTACAGGCCATCTGCGGCTTGAATGAAGAGGCCCTTGTGGCCCAATAGCCGCGATTTCCGTGAAACAGCAAAAAGCCCGCTTTCGCGGGCTTTTCTGTTGGAGCGGCAACGGATCAGAAGTCGAGGTTCGACACCGACAGCGCATTGCTTTCAATGAAGTCACGACGTGGCTCAACCGCGTCGCCCATCAAGGTATTGAACAGCTGGTCAGCAGCAATCGCGTCTTCGATGGTGACCTTGAGCATACGGCGCACGGTGGGGTCCATGGTGGTCTCCCACAGCTGCTCAGGGTTCATCTCACCCAGACCTTTGTATCGCTGGATGGTATGACGCTTGGTGCTTTCGTTCATCAGCCAGTCCAGCGCTTCCTTGAACTCGCTGACTGCCTTGCGGCGTTCACCACGCTGTACATAGGCACCTTCGCCGAGCAGGGTAGACAGATTGCCACCCAAGACGACGATCGAACGGTAGTCGTTGCTGCCAAAGAAGTCGCGGTTGAACGTGACATAGCTGGCCAAGCCGTGGGAAGTGATTTCAACTTCCGGCAGCCAGAGGTTGCGCTCTTTGTCCTCGCGCAGGCTGGCCTTGTACACCAGACCAGACTTCTGACTGTTGTTCAGGCGCTCCTGGAACTTCGCCAGCCATCCCTGCATGACTGCATGATCAGCCAACTGGTCAAGCGTGACTTCAGGCAGGTAGATGAAGTGCTCGGTGAGCTCTTCCGGGTACAGCCGCGACAGGCGCTTGAGCGTCTTCATCACACCACGGAACTCGTTCACCAGGTTTTCCAGTTGTACACCGGATACAGCTGGCGCCGACTCATCCAGGTGCAGACTGGCATCTTCGAGGGCCGACTGGGTCATGTACTCTTCCATGGCCTCGTCGTCCTTGATGTACTGCTCCTGCTTGCCTTTCTTAACCTTGTACAGCGGTGGCTGGGCAATATAGATGTAACCGCGCTCGACCAGCTCCGGCAACTGACGGAAGAAGAACGTCAGCAGCAGGGTACGGATGTGCGAACCGTCAACGTCAGCATCGGTCATGATGATGATGTTGTGATAACGCAATTTGTCGATGTTGTACTCTTCACGACCGATACCGCAGCCCAGCGCGGTGATCAGCGTGCCCACTTCCTGGGACGAGATCATCTTGTCGAAGCGCGCTTTCTCGACGTTGAGGATCTTACCCTTGAGCGGCAAGATCGCCTGGGTGCGGCGGTTACGACCTTGCTTGGCCGAGCCACCCGCAGAGTCACCCTCCACCAGGTAAAGTTCGGAAAGAGCAGGGTCCTTTTCCTGGCAGTCGGCAAGCTTGCCCGGCAGACCGGCGATATCCAGTGCCCCCTTGCGGCGGGTCATCTCACGGGCTTTACGCGCGGCTTCACGAGCACGGGCGGCGTCGATCATCTTGCCGACAACGGCCTTGGCCTCGTTCGGGTTTTCCAGCAAGAAGTCGGCGAAGTACTTATTCATCTCCTGTTCCACGGCGGTTTTCACCTCCGAGGAGACCAGCTTGTCCTTGGTCTGGGAGCTGAACTTCGGATCAGGTACCTTGACCGAAATGATGGCGGTCAAACCTTCGCGGGCATCGTCACCGGTGGTGGCGACCTTGTTTTTCTTGGCCAGACCTTCCTGCTCGATGTAGCTATTGAGGCTACGAGTCAACGAAGAACGGAAGCCCACCAGGTGGGTACCACCATCGCGTTGAGGAATGTTGTTGGTGAAGCACAGCAGGTTTTCGTTGAAGCTGTCGTTCCACTGCAACGCCACTTCGACACCCACGCCATCGTCGCGCTGGACGTTGAAGTGGAACACCTGGGAGTTGATCGGTGTCTTGTTGGTGTTCAGGTACTCGACGAAAGCCCGCAGGCCACCTTCGTACTTGAAGAACTCTTCCTTGCCGCTGCGTTCATCCTTGAGCAGGATGCCAACCCCGGAGTTCAGGAAGGACAGTTCACGAATCCGCTTGGCCAGGATGTCCCAGCTGAAATGGATATTCTTGAAGGTCTCGGCAGATGGCTTGAAGTGAATGTGGGTACCCGTGGACTCACTCTCACCGACAACCGCCATCGGCGCTTGTGGAACACCGTGGACGTACGTCTGTTCCCAGATCTTGCCACTACGGCGTACGGTCAGGACCAGTTTCTCGGAAAGGGCGTTCACCACGGAAACGCCTACACCGTGCAGACCACCAGACACCTTGTACGAGTTGTCGTCGAACTTACCGCCAGCGTGCAGCACGGTCATGATGACCTCGGCTGCCGAAACGCCTTCTTCTTTATGCACGTCAACCGGAATGCCGCGACCGTTGTCGCGCACACTGATGGATTCATCCGGGTGAATGATGACGGTGATGTCATCGCAGTGACCGGCGAGGGCTTCGTCGATCGAGTTGTCGACCACCTCGAAGACCATGTGGTGCAGGCCGCTACCATCATCGGTGTCGCCAATGTACATGCCGGGACGCTTGCGCACGGCATCCAAACCTTTCAGCACCTTGATGCTGGAGGAGTCGTACGTTTGATTTTCGCTCATGCCTTCACTCCCGATGGTCGTGGGTCTGGGTGATACGGCCTTGTTCCACGTGGAACAAAGCAACTGGCGTTTCCGTCTGCCAGCCTTCCCTCAGTAATTCGTGATCTACACAGGTGATGAACACCTGGCAGCGTAATTCTTCAAGCAAGCGGCATAGCGCGCGGCGATGCTGCTCATCCAGCTCGGATGGCAAGTCATCCACGAGATAAATACAGTGACCGCGGCGAGCCTGACTCACGAGATGGCCTTGTGCTATGCGCAATGCGCACACCACAAGCTTCTGTTGCCCCCGCGACAAAATGTCGGCCGCGTTGTTGGCAGCCAATCGCAGACGCAGATCAGCACGTTGTGGGCCGGCCTGGGTATGGCCCATTTGCTGATCTCGAAGAAGAGAAGAAGCGAGAACTTCATTGAGTTCGCGGTCTTTGTCCCAGCCTCGGTAGTAGCTCAGGGTTAACCCGTCCAGCTCGACCAGTTCGCTCAGGGTTCGCTCGAAGACAGGCTTCAAGGCCTTGATGTAGTTGCGACGGTATTCATCTATTTCCGCGCTGGCCAGGCACATTTCCCGGTCCCAGGCGGCTTGCGAAGCTGCGTCAAGTGTACCATGACGCAACCATGAGTTCCGCTGCCGCAGCGCCTTCTGCAGACGCTGCCAAGCTGCCATGAAGCGTGGTTCCACGTGAAACACGCCCCAGTCCAGAAACTGCCGGCGGATCTTCGGAGCACCTTCGAGCAGCCTAAAACTGTCGGGGTTGATCAATTGCAGTGGCAAGAGCTCGGCAAGCTGAGCCGTACTCTTGGCATTCTGCCCATCGATGCGAATGGTGAACTCCCCGTGCCGATCACGGGATATCCCCAGGTTACTGGTGCCACCTTCCGTCAGCTCGACTTCGCCAAACACCGTGCAAGTGGGCTGTTCGTACTGGATGACCGGGTTGAGCCGGGTACTACGAAACGAGCGCGCCAGTCCAAGCAAATGCACGGCTTCAAGCACGCTGGTTTTGCCGCTGCCGTTGGTGCCGTAAAGGATATTGATGCGTGGGGAAGGTGAGAGGGTCACCGGGTGCAGGTTGCGCACCGCGGTGACCATGATACGTCGAAGGGACATTGGGCCTGCTACGTTTACAGACGCATCGGCATGACAACGTAGGACGAGTCGTCATTGCCGGCTTCCTGCAGCAGGGCACTGCTGTTGGAGTCGGACAGAATCAGGCGGACCTGTTCAGTCGTCATCACACCCAGCACGTCCAGCAGGTAGCTGACGTTGAAACCGATTTCCAGCGAGCTGCCGTCGTAGTCGACGCTGATTTCTTCTTCAGCTTCTTCCTGCTCAGGGTTGTTGGCCTGAATCTTCAGTTGGCCAGCGGCCAGTTGCAGGCGAATACCGCGGTACTTCTCGTTGGACAAGATCGCAGTACGGCTGAACGCTTCACGCAGCGCCTGGCGATCGCCGATAACCAACTTGTCCCCCCCCTTGGGCAGGACGCGTTCGTAGTCAGGGAACTTGCCGTCGACCAGCTTGGAGGTGAAGGTGAACTCGCCGGTCGTCGCACGGATGTGGTGCTGACCGAGGACGATGCTGACCATGCCTTCCGGCTCGGTCAGCAAACGCGCCAGCTCAAGGATACCCTTGCGTGGCACGATCACCTGGTGGCGGTCGGCCTGTTCGATCGGTGCACTCATCGCGCACATCGCCAGACGGTGGCCATCGGTCGCGACAGCACGCAGCGTACCGCTGGATACCTCCAGCAGCATACCGTTGAGGTAGTAGCGCACATCCTGCTGAGCCATGGCGAAACTGGTGCGCTCGATCAGGCGGCGCAGCTTGCTTTGCTCCAGGTTGCAGGTCAGCGAGCCTGGGCCTTCTTCCACGGTCGGGAAGTCGTTGGCCGGCAGGGTCGACAGGGTGAAGCGGCTGCGGCCGGCCTTTACCAACAGTTTCTGTTCGTCGACTTTGATATCGATCAGGGCGTCGTTCGGCAGGCTTTTGCAAATGTCCATCAGCTTGCGCGCTGGAACAGTGATTTCGCCAGGCTCAGCCGAGTCTTCCAGTTGCACGCGGCCTACCAGTTCGACTTCCAGGTCGGTACCCGTCAACGAAAGCTGCTGGCCTTGCACGACCAGCAGAACGTTGGACAGGACCGGCAAGGTCTGACGGCGCTCGACGACACCGGCGACCAGTTGCAGGGGTTTCAACAGGGCTTCGCGTTGAATGGTGAAATGCATGGTCTAGTCCCTTGCCTTCAAATAGCTGCGCTGACGGCCATCAGGTCGTCAGCGTCCGCAGCAGGTTCTTGTAGTCCTCGCGGATGTCCGCGTCGGATTCCTTCAATTCGTTGATCTTGCGGCAGGCGTGCAACACGGTGGTATGGTCCCGGCCACCAAACATATCGCCGATTTCCGGCAGACTGTGATTGGTCAGCTCCTTGGACAAGGCCATGGCCACCTGACGCGGACGTGCAACAGAGCGCGATCGGCGTTTGGACAACAAATCGGCGATCTTGATCTTGTAGTACTCGGCAACGGTACGCTGAATGTTATCCACACTGACCAGCTTGTCCTGCAGCGCCAGCAGGTCTTTCAGCGACTCGCGAATCAGTTCGATGGTGATGTCGCGACCCATGAAGTGCGAGTGAGCGATCACACGCTTGAGGGCACCTTCGAGTTCACGCACGTTGGAGCGGATACGCTGGGCAATGAAGAAAGCTGCATCGTGTGGCAGCTCGACCTTCGCCTGGTCGGCCTTCTTCATCAAGATGGCCACGCGTGTTTCAAGCTCCGGCGGCTCGACCGCCACGGTCAGCCCCCAACCGAAGCGCGACTTCAAGCGTTCTTCCAGGCCCTCGATCTCCTTGGGGTAACGGTCGCTGGTCAGAATCACCTGCTGGCCGCCTTCAAGCAGAGCGTTGAAGGTGTGGAAAAACTCCTCTTGAGATCGCTCCTTGCGGGCAAAGAACTGGATGTCATCGATGAGCAGTGCGTCCACCGACCGGTAGAAGCGCTTGAACTCGTTGATGGCGTTCAGCTGCAACGCCTTGACCATGTCGGCGACGAACCGCTCGGAATGCAGGTAGACGACCTTGGCATTCGGATTCTTCTTCAACAGGTGGTTACCCACAGCGTGCATGAGGTGGGTCTTACCCAAACCCACGCCCCCATAAAGGAAGAGAGGGTTGTAGCCATGCTTGGGATTGTCCGCGACCTGCCAGGCAGCTGCGCGGGCCAATTGGTTGGACTTACCTTCGACAAAGGTTTCGAAGGTAAAGGTGCGGTTCAGATAGCTGGTGTGCTTGAGCGCACCTTCGACCTGGACGGTACGTTGCTCGGTTCGACCTGCCGCTGCCGGTGCTGGCGACGTGTCACCCATTCCGTCGTAAGTGTCACGTGAGGACGACTCAGCCAGTTCATTGACCGCGACCGATTCAACCACGGTTGCGCTGATCGGTTCGGCAATGGGAGCAACCGGTGCTGACTGTTGCGCATGGTTCTGCGCGATGGACGCGGCAACGGCGGCACTGACAGGTGCGTTAGGCGCAGCCCGGGGGGCGGAGCTGCGACGGCTGCCTATTAATAAGGAAAGGGCAGGCGCAATACCGTTGCCTTGCTCACCCAGGAGTTCGAGCAGGCGGCCCAGGTACTTTTCATTGACCCAATCGAGAACGAAACGGTTAGGCGCATAGACGCGCAACTCGTCGCCTTCGGCTTCGACCTGTAGCGGACGGATCCAGGTGTTGAATTGCTGGGCAGGCAGTTCATCGCGCAAAAGCTCTACGCACTGCTGCCAAAGTTCCACTGACACGGATATCCCCTGAGTTGAAAGCCGGATGAGGCAAAAACAAACCGCCATTGTACCGGTCGGGCGACCAGTTATCCACATGTGGAAACGTTCTGATCCATGCCAAAACAGCCATTTAGCGTCCAAAAAGACATTTGCCGTGTACGCATAAGCTCTGTGGATAACTATGGCTGAGGGCTATGCACAACCCTAGAGCTTAGCCTGTGGATAACACCGCTGTGGATAAACGCCGATTCAATCCACAGGTTCTGCGCACGTCCGGCACATCATCAGCACCCGTTACCGACAGGGTTAAAGTTTTCTGTACAGCACGTCATTTCTGGCCTACAGAAGGTTATCCACAGAAGACTGCTCCCTAAAGATCTATAAGTTCTTCAGAAAAGCTTTTTATATGTCTCTTCTTTTTTTCATGTTGAGCTTCCGTTCAGTGATCTGTCCAGCCACCCACGGGTGCTCCACTCGTGGGCATCAGCCGACGCTCCACCTATAAGGAAAGGCTGGTTGGAAATTGACCTATTGGCTTGCTTTCTCTAGAATCGCCGATCTCTTAAAAAGGGGGCCATTCCGGCCCGTTGTCGACAAACCCAGGTAACACGCCATGAAACGTACTTTCCAACCAAGCACCATCAAGCGCGCGCGCACCCACGGCTTCCGTGCCCGTATGGCTACCAAGAACGGCCGCGCTGTTCTGTCGCGTCGTCGTGCCAAAGGCCGTAAGCGTCTGGCAATTTGATCTTTCGGCACAGGTGGTGAGTCAGGACTTCAGTCGGGATAAGCGACTGCTTACACCCCGGCATTTCAAAGCGGTCTTCGACTCCCCAACCGGCAAGGTTCCAGGGAAAAACCTGCTGATCCTTGCTCGCGAGAACGGACTCGATCACCCGCGCCTAGGCCTGGTGATTGGCAAGAAGAGCGTCAAGCTCGCCGTTCAACGCAATCGCCTCAAGCGCTTGATGCGCGATTCCTTCCGTCTGAACCAGCAGATGCTCGCTGGCTTGGACATCGTGATCGTCGCGCGCAAGGGATTGGGTGAGATAGATAACCCGGAATTGCACCAACACTTTGGCAAGCTCTGGAAGCGCCTGGCACGCAGCCGGCCATCTCCAGCGCGAAACGCCGATTCCGTAGGGGTAGACAGTCAAGATGCGTAAACTGGCACTCGTTCCGATCCAGTTTTACCGTTACGCCATTAGTCCTCTGATGGCCAGTCACTGTCGTTTCTACCCCAGTTGCTCCCATTACGCTTATGAAGCCATCGAAAATCATGGCCTCGTACGTGGTGGGTGGCTAGCCGTTCGTCGCCTGGGGCGTTGTCATCCGTGGAACGACGGTGGTTTCGATCCCGTTCCCCCCGCTCCTTCCTCCCGAACTTCTTCGATAGCCGAGTAATCATGGATATTAAACGCACGATCCTGATCGTCGCCCTGGCAATCGTGTCCTACGTCATGGTCCTCAAATGGAACCAGGACTATGGCCAGGCAGCCCTGCCGACTCAGAATACTGCTGCCAGCACTACCGCTCCGGCCTTGCCGGATGGCGTACCGGCCGGAAACGCCGGCGCCAGCGCCGATGTGCCAAGCGCCAATGCCGAATCGACCCCTGCCGAACTGGCGCCGGTCGCGGTCAGCAAGGACCTGATCCGGGTCAAGACCGACGTTCTGGAACTGGCTATCGACCCAGTGGGTGGCGACATCGTCCAACTGACCCTGCCGAAGTACCCACGTCGTCAGGACCATCCGGACATTCCATTCCAGCTGTTCGACAATGGTGGCGAGCGTGTCTACCTGGCCCAAAGCGGTCTGACCGGCGTCAACGGTCCGGATGCACGCCCAGCCGGTCGTCCTCTGTACGCCACCGAGCAGAAGAGCTACCAGCTGGCCGATGGTCAGGAACAACTGGTGGTCGACCTGAAGTTCAGTGACAACGGTGTCAACTACATCAAGCGCTTCAGCTTCAAGCGCGGTGAATATGACCTGAACGTCACCTACCTGATCGACAACCAGAGCGGCCAGGCCTGGAGCGGCAACATGTTTGCCCAGCTCAAGCGCGACGCCAGCTCGGATCCATCGTCGAGCACCGCCACCGGTACCGCCACCTACCTGGGTGCCGCCCTGTGGACAGCTTCCGAGCCGTACAAAAAGGTGTCCATGAAGGACATCGACAAAGGTAGTTTGAAAGAAAATGTGTCCGGCGGCTGGGTCGCCTGGCTGCAGCACTACTTCGTCACCGCCTGGATCCCGGCCAAGTCGGACAACAATGTCGTCCAGACCCGCAAGGACAGCCAAGGCAACTACATCATCGGCTACACCGGCCCGGCAATCAGCGTTCCAGCTGGTGGCAAGGTCGAAACCAGCGCCATGCTGTATGCCGGTCCGAAGATCCAGTCCAAGCTCAAGGAGTTGTCCCCAGGCCTGGAACTGACCGTCGACTACGGCTTCCTGTGGTTCATTGCCCAGCCGATCTTCTGGCTGCTGCAACATATCCACAGCCTGCTGGGTAACTGGGGCTGGTCGATCATCGTTCTGACCATGCTCATCAAAGGCCTGTTCTTCCCGCTGTCGGCTGCCAGCTACCGTTCGATGGCGCGTATGCGTGCCGTTGCACCGAAGCTTGCGGCGCTGAAGGAACGCTTCGGTGACGATCGCCAGAAGATGTCCCAGGCGATGATGGAGCTGTACAAGAAAGAGAAGATCAACCCACTGGGCGGCTGCTTGCCGATCCTGGTGCAGATGCCCGTGTTCCTGGCCCTGTACTGGGTACTGCTGGAAAGCGTCGAAATGCGCCAGGCCCCATGGATGCTGTGGATTACCGACCTGTCGATCAAGGATCCGTTCTTCATCCTGCCGATCATCATGGGCGCCACCATGTTCATCCAACAGCGTCTGAACCCGACGCCGCCGGATCCGATGCAGGCCAAGGTTATGAAAATGATGCCAATCATCTTCACCTTCTTCTTCCTGTGGTTCCCGGCTGGTCTGGTGCTGTACTGGGTTGTGAACAACTGCCTGTCGATCGCACAGCAGTGGTACATCACTCGCAGCATCGAAGCAGCAACCAAGAAAGCTGCTGCTTGACGGGCTACTGAGCTAGCCTGTGAATAAAAACGCCCCCTCGGGGGCGTTTTTGCTATCTGTCGTATTCGTCCTAGAGGCTTTCGAGCATGAACACTGTGCGTGAAACCATCGCTGCCATCGCCACTGCCCAGGGCCGTGGCGGGGTAGGTATCGTCAGGCTGTCCGGGCCGTTGGCCGCCAAGGCTGGCCAAATGATCACCGGGCGTACACTGACACCGCGCCACGCCCATTACGGTCCATTCCGCGACGAGGATGGGTTGGTGCTGGACGAGGGCATTGCGCTGTTCTTCCCTGGGCCGAATTCCTTCACCGGTGAGGATGTGCTCGAGTTGCAGGGGCATGGTGGCCCGGTGGTGCTGGACATGCTGCTCCAGCGCTGCGTGCAGGTGGGTTGCCGTTTAGCGCGCCCAGGGGAGTTCAGCGAACGGGCATTTCTCAATGACAAGCTCGACCTGGCTCAGGCCGAAGCGATTGCCGACCTGATCGAAGCCAGCTCCAGCCAGGCCGCACGCAATGCCTTGCGCTCTCTGCAGGGTGAATTCTCCAAACGTGTGCACAGCCTGACCGAAGCGCTGATCGCCCTGCGGATCTATGTCGAGGCGGCTATCGACTTTCCCGAGGAGGAGATCGATTTCCTCGCCGATGGCCATGTGCTGTCGATGCTCGATGCGGTGCGCAGCGAGTTGTCCACAGTGCAACGCGAGGCCGGGCAGGGCGCACTGTTGCGTGACGGCATGACGGTAGTCATCGCCGGTCGACCGAACGCTGGCAAGTCGAGCCTACTCAACCGCCTGGCTGGCAGGGAAGCCGCGATCGTGACCGATATTGCAGGCACCACTCGGGATATCCTGCGGGAACATATCCACATCGATGGTATGCCGCTGCATGTGGTCGACACTGCCGGGTTGAGGGATACCGACGACCATGTGGAAAAAATCGGCGTGGAACGTGCTCTGAAGGCCATCGGTGAAGCGGACCGTGTCCTGTTGGTGGTGGACTCCACCGCACCCGAGGCGAACGATCCGTTTGCATTGTGGCCAGAGTTCCTCGATCAGCGGCCAGACCCTGCCAAGGTGACGCTGATCCGTAACAAGGCTGACCTCAGCGGCGAGCGGGTAGGGCTGGAGCAGTGCGACGACGGCCACGTGACGATCACCCTGAGTGCCAAGGGCGACGATCAAGGCCTGCAGATGCTGCGCGATCACCTGAAAGCGTGCATGGGCTATGAGCAGACCGCTGAAAGCGGCTTCAGCGCCCGTCGCCGGCATCTGGATGCGCTGCGTCAAGCGAGTGCACACCTGGAACACGGGCGCGACCAACTGACATTGGCGGGGGCTGGGGAGCTGCTGGCTGAAGATTTGCGCCAGGCTCAACAGGCATTGGGTGAAATTACAGGAGCATTCAGCTCGGATGACCTGCTTGGGCGGATCTTCTCCAGTTTCTGCATCGGTAAGTAATCCACAGCCCACATGACCAAGGCCGCTCCTTCTGGAGCGGCTTTTTTTTGCCTGAAATTCCTCCACAGAGCCCTGTATGAGCGGGCTTTGCCCCGCGACGTGACCGTCCATCCAGCGAAATGCTCGTGGATGAGTGGTCGACTCGCGTCCCTGTCCTCGTTTTGCCTGCTCTATGCAGTACATTTTTTTCATCAACAGGCGCCACCAGGCTCCCAGGAGCTCTGTGGAAAACTCGCCTTCAGCTCCGTTGATAACCGGCATTTTTCTCTGAGGACAAACCCGCTTGTGGGTAAAGGGGCATTTAATCCACAGGCTAAATCCTGTTATCCAGAGCCCTCATGGCACTCCAGCCACAGGGTTTAATTTTCCTGTATCCAGCGTCACATATGGGGTATAGAACGTTATCCACAGAAGACCCTGTGCATAAGAATAAACATAAAAACAAAGCTTTTTTAAATTTTTCCTCTTTGATTTCTGTTGTCTGCCATTCATCCACAGACTGATCAAAAATTGCTCAGACGGTTTCTTTAAGAGGGGTGAAGTCCCTATACTTGTCCGCTTACCTTTTCTAATCGCAAAACAGGCACGAGGTGCGTGGTGGATTTCCCTTCCCGTTTTGAAGTGATCGTCATCGGCGGCGGCCATGCCGGTACCGAGGCTGCGCTTGCGTCTGCACGCATGGGTGTGAAAACCCTGCTGCTGACCCATAACGTGGAAACCCTCGGTCACATGAGCTGCAACCCCGCCATTGGCGGTATCGGTAAAAGCCATCTGGTCAAAGAGATCGATGCGCTCGGCGGCGCCATGGCGCTGGCCACCGACAAGAGCGGCATTCAGTTCCGTGTGTTGAACAACCGCAAAGGGCCCGCCGTGCGTGCGACCCGTGCGCAAGCTGACCGCGCCATCTACAAGGCGGTGGTGCGCGAGATCCTGGAAAACCAGCCGAACCTGTGGATATTCCAGCAGTCCTGCGACGACCTGATCGTCGAACAGGACCAGGTCAAAGGCGTGGTTACGCAGATGGGTCTGCGTTTCTTCGCAGAATCGGTGGTGCTGACGACCGGCACCTTCCTCGGCGGGCTTATCCACATTGGATTGCAGAACCATTCCGGTGGCCGCGCCGGCGATCCGCCCTCGATCGCCCTGGCTCACCGCATGCGTGAACTGCCGCTGCGCGTTGGCCGCTTGAAAACCGGTACCCCACCGCGTATCGATGGGCGTTCGGTGGACTTCTCGGTGATGACCGAACAGCCAGGCGACACGCCGATTCCGGTGATGTCGTTCATGGGCAACGCTCAGATGCACCCGCGCCAGGTCAGTTGCTGGATTACCCACACCAACGCGCGTACCCATGAGATCATTGCCTCGAACCTCGATCGTTCACCGATGTACTCGGGTGTCATCGAAGGGATCGGCCCGCGTTATTGCCCGTCGATCGAAGACAAGATCCACCGCTTCGCCGACAAGGAAAGCCACCAGGTGTTCATCGAGCCTGAAGGCTTGACCACCCATGAGCTTTATCCGAACGGTATTTCCACCTCGCTGCCGTTCGATGTGCAGCTGGAGCTGGTGCGTTCGATCCGCGGCATGGAAAACGCACACATCGTGCGCCCGGGTTACGCCATCGAGTACGACTACTTCGACCCGCGTGATCTGAAGTACAGTCTCGAAACCAAAGTCATCGGCGGCCTGTTCTTCGCTGGCCAGATCAACGGCACCACCGGCTACGAAGAAGCTGGCGCCCAGGGCCTGCTGGCCGGGACCAACGCGGCACTGCGTGCGCAAGGCCGTGAAAGCTGGTGCCCACGCCGTGATGAGGCATACATCGGTGTACTGGTCGACGACCTGATTACCCTCGGTACCCAAGAGCCGTACCGCATGTTCACCTCTCGCGCCGAGTACCGACTGATCCTGCGTGAAGACAACGCCGACCTACGCCTGACCGAGAAGGGCCGTGAACTCGGCTTGATCGACGACGCGCGTTGGGCCGCCTTCTGCGCCAAGCGCGATGGCATCGAGCGCGAGGAACAGCGACTGAAGTCGACTTGGGTACGACCCAACACGCCGCAAGGTCAGGCCATTGTGGATAAGTTCGGCACTCCGCTGAGCCACGAGTACAGCTTGCTGAACCTGCTGGCACGTCCGGAAATCGACTATGCCGGCCTGATTGAAGCCACCGGTGGGCAAATCATCGATCCACAAATCGCCGAGCAGGTGGAGATCAAGACCAAATACGCGGGCTACATCGACCGCCAACAGGAAGAAATCGCCCGTCTGCGGGCAAGCGAAGACACCCGCCTGCCTGTGGATATCGACTACACCACGATTTCCGGTCTGTCGAAGGAAATCCAGAGCAAGCTAGGCCAGACCCGTCCTGAAACCTTGGGCCAGGCTTCGCGTATTCCCGGTGTTACGCCGGCGGCGATTTCCCTGTTACTGATTCATCTGAAAAAACGCGGCGCCGGCCGCGAATTGGAGCAAAGCGCTTGAGTTCCCTGGTCACCCCACAACACGCAGAAGAGTTGTCCACAGGTGCGCGCCAGCTCGGCGTCGAGCTGAGCGCCGAGCAGCAGGAAAAGCTGCTGGGCTACCTGGCCCTGTTGATCAAGTGGAACAAAGCCTACAACCTGACCGCCGTGCGTGACCCGGACGAGATGGTTTCGCGCCATCTGCTCGACAGCCTTAGCGTCATGCCGTTTATCCACAGCGACCGCGAACATTGGCTGGATGTCGGGAGCGGTGGTGGCATGCCTGGCATTCCCTTGGCTATTCTGCACCCGAGCAAGAACGTGACGGTGCTGGACGCCAACGGCAAGAAGACGCGCTTCCTGACCCAGGTAAAAATGGAATTGAAATTGGACAACCTCACGGTTATCCACAGCCGGGTCGAAGCCTTCCAACCGCCGCACCCGTTCAGCGGAATCATCTCCCGCGCCTTCAGCAGCATGGAGAACTTCACCAACTGGACCCGCCATTTGGGCGACACCGGGACGCAATGGCTTGCAATGAAGGGGCTGCATCCTGCCGATGAACTGGTAGCATTGCCCGCAGACTTCACAGTGGAAAGCGAGCAGGCCCTGACCGTTCCGGGTTGCCAGGGCCAGCGCCATCTGCTGATACTGCGCCGCAAGGCATGACTGGGAACACACGCAACAATGGCTAAGGTATTCGCAATCGCGAACCAGAAAGGGGGTGTGGGTAAAACCACCACCTGTATCAATCTTGCAGCATCGCTGGCTGCGACCAAGCGTCGTGTGCTGCTGATCGACCTCGATCCGCAGGGCAACGCCACCATGGGCAGCGGTGTGGACAAACATGAACTCGAGCACTCGGTCTATGACCTGCTGATCGGGGAATGCGACCTTGCCCAGGCCATGCACTACTCCGAGCACGGCGGCTTCCAGCTGCTGCCGGCCAACCGCGACCTGACCGCCGCGGAAGTGGTGCTGCTGGAGATGCAGGTCAAGGAGAGCCGCCTGCGCAACGCCTTGGCGCCGATCCGCGACAACTACGATTACATTCTCATCGACTGCCCACCGTCGCTGTCGATGCTGACGCTCAATGCCCTGGTCGCCTCCGATGGCGTGATTATCCCGATGCAGTGCGAGTACTACGCACTGGAAGGCCTCAGTGACCTTGTGGATAACATCAAGCGCATTGCCGCTCGTCTGAACCCGGCGCTGAAGATCGAAGGCCTGCTGCGAACCATGTACGACCCGCGACTGAGCCTGAACAACGATGTTTCGGCGCAGCTCAAGGAGCATTTCGGCGAGCAGCTCTACGACACGGTCATTCCACGCAACATCCGCCTGGCTGAAGCACCGAGCTTCGGCATGCCCGCGTTGGCTTACGACAAGCAATCGCGCGGCGCACTTGCCTACCTGGCCCTGGCCGGGGAACTGGTGCGCCGTCAACGCCGTCAATCACGCACTGCACAAACAACTTAAGGAATCCGCATGGCCGTTAAGAAACGGGGTCTCGGACGTGGGTTGGATGCACTGCTAAGTGGTCCTTCCGTCAGCGCGCTCGAAGCGCAGGCTGTCAAGATCGACCAGAAAGAACTGCAACACCTGCCAGTCGAGCTGATCCAGCGTGGCAAGTACCAGCCGCGCCGCGACATGGATCCGGAGGCGCTCGAAGAACTGGCGCACTCGATTCGCACTCATGGCGTCATGCAGCCGATCGTGGTTCGCCCGATCGACGGCAGCCGCTATGAAATCATCGCCGGTGAGCGCCGCTGGCGCGCCACCCAACAGGCCGGCCTGGACACCATCCCGGCGATGGTCCGCGAAGTGCCCGACGAAGCCGCCATCGCCATGGCGCTGATCGAGAACATCCAGCGTGAAGACCTCAACCCACTGGAAGAGGCCCTTGCCCTGCAGCGCTTGCAGCAGGAGTTCGAACTGACCCAGCAGCAGGTGGCCGACGCCGTGGGCAAGTCGCGGGTGACCGTGGCCAACCTGCTGCGCCTGATCTCGCTGCCGGAAGTCATCAAGACCATGCTCGCCCACGGCGACCTGGAGATGGGCCACGCCCGAGCTTTGCTCGGCCTGGAGGAAGATCGCCAGGAAGAGGGGGCGCGTCATGTTGTCGCACGTGGACTGACCGTGCGCCAAACTGAGGCACTGGTACGCCAGTGGCTCAATGGCAAACCTGAGCCGGTCGAACCGAGCAAACCTGATCCGGACATCGAGCGCCTTGAACAGCGGCTGGCAGAGCGCCTGGGCTCCCCGGTGCAGATCCGCCACGGCAACAAGGGCAAAGGCCAGTTGGTTATTCGTTATAACTCGCTTGACGAGTTGCAAGGCGTGCTTGCTCACATCCGCTGAAACAATTCCCGTTGTAGCGCGCAGTCGGAAATCACTACCGAAGAGTTGAATAGGGGTTAATCCACCCCTATACTCTGCGCGCATTTTGTCGGCACAAATTATGCCAAGTCATTGCTGACTTGTTGGTCGACTTCCGAGGAGCAGTTCTGATGGAAATCCGCACGCCAAACCGCTTGCCTTTCCATCGCTGGGCAGTTTTTCCGGTACTGCTGGCTCAATTTGTCGTACTGCTACTGGCAACATTGGGGTTGTGGCAGTGGAAAGGGACGGTCAGTGGATATTCAGGCCTCTGCGGAGGTTTGATTGCCTGGCTACCCAATATGTATTTCGCCTGGAAGGCTTTTCGCTACAGCGGAGCCCGGGCGGCGCAGGCCATCGTCAAGTCGTTCTACGCAGGCGAGGCAGGCAAGATGATTTTGACGGCAGTGTTGTTTGCACTGACCTTCGCAGGAGTGAAGCCATTGGCGCCGTTAGCAGTATTCGGCGTCTTCGTGCTGACCCTTTTGGTCAGCTGGTTCGCGCCCCTGCTGATGAATAAAAGACTTTCGAGACCTTAGGGCGTTTGAGGCAACCATGGCAGCAGAAACCGCTTCGGGCTATATCCAGCACCACTTGCAGAACCTGACCTACGGTCAACTACCAGACGGCAGCTGGGGCTTCGCCCATTCGGCTGCAGAAGCCAAAGCGATGGGCTTCTGGGCGTTCCACCTGGACACCCTGGGCTGGTCCGTTGCACTGGGTCTGATCTTCCTGTTCATCTTCCGCATGGCGGCGAAGAAGGCGACCTCCGGCCAACCCGGCGGCCTGCAGAACTTCGTCGAAGTGCTGGTCGACTTCGTCAACGGCAGCGTGAAGGACTCCTTCCACGGCCGTAGCCCAGTGATCGCCCCGCTGGCGCTGACCATCTTCGTCTGGGTATTCCTGATGAACGCCATCGACCTGGTTCCGGTCGACTGGATTCCTCAGCTGGCCATCCTGATCTCCGGTGATCCGCACATCCCGTTCCGCGCGGTTTCGACCACCGACCCGAACGCGACCCTGGCCATGGCCTTCTGCGTGTTCGCCCTGATCATCTTCTACAGCATCAAGGTCAAGGGCCTGGGCGGCTTCATCGGTGAGCTGACCCTGCACCCGTTCGGCAGCAAGAACATCTTCGTTCAGATCCTGCTGATCCCTGTGAACTTCCTGCTGGAATTCGTCACCCTGATTGCCAAGCCGATCTCGCTGGCACTGCGTCTGTTCGGCAACATGTACGCCGGCGAGCTGGTGTTCATCCTGATCGCCGTGATGTTCGGCGCCGGCATCCTGTGGCTCAGCGGCCTGGGTGTGGTGCTGCAGTGGGCGTGGGCTGTGTTCCACATCCTGATCATCACCCTGCAAGCCTTCATCTTCATGATGCTTACCATCGTCTACCTGTCGATGGCTCACGAAGATAACCATTAAGACCGCCTGGCGTGTCTGATAGCCTTCCCCGCTCGTTTGGGGGGAGGGCTCTAAAAGTCCGCAAGGGCAGCTGTACCAAACGATTTGTTTTACCGCTTCAAACTAAAAACCTAACCAATACGACGTAAAAGTCGGGAGGAAAGATGGAAACTGTAGTTGGTCTGACCGCTATCGCTGTTGCTCTGCTGATCGGCCTGGGTGCTCTGGGTACCGCCATTGGTTTCGGCCTGCTGGGCGGCAAGTTCCTGGAAGGCGCTGCTCGTCAGCCTGAGATGGTTCCGATGCTGCAGGTGAAAATGTTCATCGTTGCCGGTCTGCTCGACGCCGTAACCATGATCGGTGTTGGTATCGCTCTGTTCTTCACCTTCGCGAACCCCTTCGTTGGTCAGATCGCCGGCTAATCACTCGTTCCCACGAGTTGATTGGTGTGATGGACAAAGACCGAGCGAGGTGTTGGCGTGAACATTAATGCAACCCTGATTGGCCAATCCGTTGCTTTTCTGATTTTTGTACTCTTCTGCATGAAGTACGTATGGCCTCCGGTCATCACTGCCCTGCAAGAGCGCCAAAAGAAGATTGCCGACGGCTTGGACGCTGCCAACCGCGCAGCTCGCGACCTGGAGCTGGCCCAAGAGAAAGCGGGTCAGCAACTGCGTGAAGCGAAGGCACAGGCAGCTGAAATCATTGAGCAAAGCAAGAAACGCGCTGCTCAGCTTGTCGAGGAAGCCCGTGAACAGGCTCGCGTCGAAGCTGACCGTGTGAAGGCTCAGGCTCAAGCCGAGATCGAACAGGAACTGAACAGCGTCAAAGACGCCCTGCGTGCCCAAGTGGGTGCCCTGGCTGTCGGCGGTGCTGAAAAGATCCTTGGCGCCACAATCGATCAAAACGCGCATGCAGAGCTGGTTAACAAACTGGCCGCTGAAATTTAAGCGAGGGCGATCATGGCAGAACTGACCACGTTGGCCCGACCTTACGCTAAGGCTGCCTTTGAGCATGCCCAGGCCCATCAGCAACTGGCCAATTGGTCAGCCATGCTCGGCCTGGCTGCTGCGGTGTCGGAAGACGACACCATGCAGCGCCTGCTCAAGGCCCCGCGACTGACAAGCGCAGAAAAGGCCGCCGCATTCATTGAAGTGTGCGGTGACAAGTTCGATGCACAGGCACAGAATTTCATTCATGTTGCCGCGGAAAACGACCGTCTCCTGCTTCTGCCGGAGATTTCCGCTCTGTTCGACCTGTACAAGGCCGAGCAAGAGAAATCCGTGGACGTGGAAGTCACCAGTGCTTTTGCGTTGAACCAAGAACAGCAAGACAAACTCGCCAAGGTTCTCAGTGCACGGCTCAGCCGGGAAGTGCGCCTGCACGCGTCGGAGGATGCCAGCCTGATCGGCGGCGTCGTCATCCGCGCCGGCGACCTGGTAATCGATGGCTCGGTTCGCGGCAAGATCGCGAAACTGGCCGAAGCATTGAAATCTTGAGTTTGAAGGGGCAGCAGAGCAATGCAGCAACTCAATCCTTCCGAAATTAGTGAAATCATCAAGGGTCGCATCGAGAAACTCGATGTCGGCTCCCAAGCCCGCAACGAAGGTACCGTCGTATCCGTTTCTGACGGTATCGTACGGATCCACGGTCTGGCCGACGCTATGTACGGCGAAATGATCGAGTTCCCGGGCGGCGTATACGGTATGGCACTGAACCTGGAGCAAGACTCCGTAGGTGCAGTGGTACTGGGTGCGTACACCTCCCTCGCCGAGGGCATGAGCGCCAAGTGCACCGGTCGCATCCTGGAAGTTCCAGTCGGCAAAGGCCTGCTGGGCCGCGTCGTCGACGCGCTGGGTAACCCGATCGATGGCAAAGGTCCTCTGACCACTACCGAAACCGACGCAGTCGAAAAGGTTGCGCCGGGCGTTATCTGGCGTAAATCGGTAGACCAGCCTGTACAGACTGGCTACAAGTCGGTCGACGCCATGATCCCGGTTGGCCGCGGCCAGCGCGAGCTGATCATCGGTGACCGTCAGATCGGTAAGACCGCCATGGCGGTCGACGCGATCATCAACCAGAAGAACAGCGGTATCTTCTGCGTCTACGTCGCCGTTGGTCAGAAGCAGTCGACCATCGCCAACGTCGTTCGCAAGCTGGAAGAAGCCGGCGCCCTGGCCAACACCATCGTCGTTGCCGCCAGCGCCTCGGAATCCGCCGCACTGCAGTTCCTGGCACCTTACGCCGGCTGCACCATGGGCGAATACTTCCGTGACCGCGGTGAAGACGCGCTGATCGTTTACGATGACCTGTCCAAGCAGGCCGTTGCCTACCGTCAGATCTCCCTGCTGCTGCGCCGTCCGCCAGGACGTGAAGCGTACCCAGGCGACGTGTTCTATCTCCACTCCCGTCTGCTGGAGCGTGCATCGCGCGTTTCGGAAGAGTACGTCGAGAAGTTCACCAACGGTGCTGTGACTGGCAAAACCGGTTCCCTGACCGCTCTGCCGATCATTGAAACCCAGGCTGGCGACGTTTCCGCGTTCGTTCCGACCAACGTGATTTCCATCACCGACGGTCAGATCTTCCTGGAATCGGCCATGTTCAACTCGGGCATCCGTCCTGCAGTTAACGCCGGTGTTTCGGTATCCCGTGTAGGTGGTGCCGCTCAGACCAAGATCATCAAGAAGCTGTCCGGTGGTATCCGTACCGCTCTGGCTCAGTACCGTGAACTGGCTGCATTCGCCCAGTTCGCTTCCGATCTGGACGAAGCGACCCGCAAGCAGCTGGAGCATGGTCAGCGCGTCACCGAGCTGATGAAGCAGAAGCAGTACGCGCCGATGTCCATCGCGGACATGGCTCTGTCGCTGTACGCCGCTGAGCGTGGTTTCCTGACTGACGTAGAAGTCTCCAAGGTCGGCAGCTTCGAGCAAGCGCTGATTGCCTACTTCAACCGTGATCACGCCGATCTGATGGCGAAGATCAACGTGAAGGGTGACTTCAACGACGAAATCGACGCTGGCATGAAAGCTGGTATCGAGAAGTTCAAGGCCACCCAGACCTGGTAAGCCGCAGCGGGGGCTGTAGCCCCCGCTTGCTAACCTGATAGGTGATACATGGCAGGCGCAAAAGAGATTCGCAGTAAGATTGCGAGCATCAAAAGCACGCAAAAAATTACCAGCGCCATGGAGAAAGTGGCGGTCAGCAAAATGCGCAAGGCACAACTGCGCATGGCTGCTAGCCGTCCTTACGCGGAGCGTATCCGCCAGGTGATCGGTCATCTGGCCAACGCCAACCCGGAATATCGCCACCCGTTCATGATCGAGCGCCCTGTAAAGCGCGCCGGTTATATCGTGGTGAGCAGTGACCGTGGTCTGTGCGGTGGCTTGAACACCAACCTGTTCAAGGCCCTGGTCAAGGACATGAACGAAAACCGCGAACAGGGCGTTGAAATCGACCTGTGCGTGATTGGTAGCAAGGGTGCGACTTTCTTCCGCATCTTTGGTGGCAATGTCGTAGCTGCGATCAGCCACTTGGGCGAAGAGCCATCGATCAACGACCTGATCGGCTCCGTCAAAGTGATGCTGGACGCCTACCTGGACGGCCGTATCGATCGCCTCTCGGTGGTTTCGAACAAGTTCATCAACACCATGACCCAAAAACCGACGGTCGAGCAATTGGTACCGTTGGTGGCAACCCCGGATCAGGATCTCAAGCATCACTGGGACTACCTGTACGAACCCGACGCAAAAGAGCTGCTGGACGGCTTGATGGTGCGTTACGTGGAGTCGCAGGTGTACCAGGCGGTGGTCGAGAACAACGCTGCTGAACAAGCGGCCCGGATGATCGCCATGAAGAACGCCACAGACAACGCCGGTGACCTGATCAGCGAACTCCAGCTGATCTACAACAAGGCGCGTCAGGCTGCGATCACCCAGGAGATCTCGGAAATCGTCGGCGGCGCTGCCGCGGTTTAACGGTTCAAATATTCAGAGGATCCAGCTATGAGTAGCGGACGTATCGTTCAAATCATCGGCGCCGTCATCGACGTGGAATTCCCACGTGACGTCGTGCCGAGTGTTTACAACGCGCTGAAAGTACAAGGCGCGGAAACCACCCTGGAAGTTCAGCAGCAGCTGGGCGACGGCGTGGTTCGTACCATTGCGATGGGCTCGACCGAAGGCCTGAAGCGTGGTCTGGATGTCGTCGACACCGGCGCTGCCATTTCCGTTCCAGTTGGTAAGGCCACTCTGGGCCGTATCATGGACGTTCTGGGCAACCCGATCGACGAAGCTGGCCCGATCGGCGAAGAAGAGCGTCGTGGCATTCACCAGAAAGCCCCTTCGTTCGCTGACCAGGCGGGCGGCAACGACCTGCTGGAAACCGGCATCAAGGTTATCGACCTGGTTTGCCCGTTCGCCAAGGGTGGTAAGGTTGGCCTGTTCGGTGGTGCCGGCGTCGGCAAGACCGTTAACATGATGGAACTGATCCGTAACATCGCCATCGAGCACAGCGGTTACTCCGTGTTCGCCGGTGTGGGTGAGCGTACTCGTGAGGGTAACGACTTCTACCACGAGATGAAGGACTCCAACGTTCTCGACAAAGTAGCGCTGGTCTACGGTCAGATGAACGAGCCACCAGGAAACCGTCTGCGCGTTGCACTGACCGGCCTGACCATGGCTGAGAAGTTCCGTGACGAAGGTAACGACGTTCTGCTGTTCGTCGACAACATCTATCGTTACACCCTGGCCGGTACCGAAGTATCCGCACTGCTGGGCCGTATGCCTTCTGCAGTAGGTTACCAGCCGACCCTGGCCGAAGAGATGGGCGTTCTGCAAGAGCGTATTACTTCGACCAAAGAAGGTTCGATCACCTCGATCCAGGCCGTATACGTACCTGCGGACGACTTGACCGACCCGTCGCCAGCCACCACCTTCGCCCACTTGGACGCCACCGTCGTTCTGTCCCGTGACATCGCCTCCCTGGGTATCTACCCAGCGGTCGATCCGCTGGACTCGACTTCCCGTCAGCTGGACCCGAACGTGATCGGCAACGAGCACTACGAAACCGCTCGTCAGGTTCAGTATGTTCTGCAGCGCTACAAAGAGCTGAAGGACATCATCGCGATCCTGGGTATGGACGAACTGTCCGAAGCCGACAAGCAACTGGTAGCCCGCGCTCGTAAGATCCAGCGCTTCCTGTCGCAGCCGTTCTTCGTGGCCGAGGTCTTCACCGGCTCGCCAGGCAAGTACGTTTCCCTGAAGGACACCATCGCTGGTTTCAGCGGTATCCTCAAAGGCGACTACGACCACCTGCCAGAACAAGCGTTCTACATGGTCGGCAGCATCGACGAAGCGATCGAGAAAGCCAAGAAACTGTAATCCCGGCGCCCCGCAAGGGGCGCTAATCAGGTTGAGGCAAGCAGATGGCTATGACAGTCCATTGCGATATCGTCAGCGCGGAAGGAGAAATCTTCTCCGGTCTGGTCGAGATGGTAGTAGCGCACGGCAACCTGGGCGATCTGGGTATCGCTCCAGGCCACGCACCGCTGATCACCAATCTCAAGCCAGGTCCGATCACGCTGACCAAGCAGGGTGGCGAGCGCGAGGTGTTCTACATCTCCGGTGGCTTCCTCGAAGTGCAGCCGAACATGGTCAAGGTACTCGCCGACACCGTGCAACGTGCCGCCGACCTGGACGAAGCCTCCGCTCAGGATGCCGTCAAGGCAGCTGAGAAGGCCCTGCATGAGAAAGGCGCGGATTTCGACTACAGTGCCGCATCCGCACGTCTGGCCGAGGCCGCAGCTCAGCTGCGCACCGTCCAGCAGATCCGCAAGAAGTTCGGCGGCTAATACCGCTGGGTTCATGCAGATTGAGAAAAAGGGTAGCCATCGGCTACCCTTTTTCTTTTTTCACCCCTCAATACCGGTCATGCCACTGACCGCCCAGGATTGGTAGCCAGTCAATGTCACTCGATATCGTTATTCTCGCCGCCGGCCAAGGCACCCGCATGCGCTCGGCGCTGCCCAAGGTCCTGCACCCCGTGGCCGGCAATTCCATGCTTGGTCATGTTATCCACAGCGCGCGCCAGCTCAAGCCGCAAGGTATTCATGTGGTGATAGGGCATGGTGCCGAGCTGGTGCGTGAGCGCCTGGCTGCCGACGATCTGAATTTCGTCATGCAGGACAAGCAACTGGGCACCGGCCATGCGGTTGCCCAAGCGCTGCCTGCCCTGAGTGCGGATACTGTGCTCGTGCTGTACGGCGATGTTCCACTGATCGAAGTGGAAACGCTGCAACGCCTTCTGGCCAAAGTGAGCGAGCAACAGCTGGGACTGCTTACCGTGACGCTGGACGATCCGACCGGCTATGGCCGTATCGTGCGTGACGAACGGGGCCAGGTAGCGGCGATCGTCGAGCACAAGGATGCCAACGAAGCTCAGAAGGCGATCAAGGAAGGCAACACCGGAATTCTGGCCGTACCGGCTGCACGTCTGGCGGATTGGTTGGGCCGTCTGTCGAACAACAACGCTCAGGGTGAGTATTACCTGACTGATGTTATCGCCATGGCGGTCGCCGATGGCCTGGTGGTAGCGACCGAGCAGCCGCACGACCCGATGGAAGTGCAGGGCGCCAATGATCGGCGCCAGCTGTCTGAACTGGAGCGCCATTACCAGTTGCGTGAGGGGCGTCGCCTGATGGCCCAGGGCGTGACCCTGCGTGACCCTGCGCGTTTCGACGTGCGTGGCGAAGTGACCGTGGGGCGCGACGTTATGATCGACGTCAACGTGATTCTCGAAGGCAAGGTCATCATCGAGGACAACGTAGAGATTGGCCCCAACTGCGTCATCAAGAACAGTACGCTGCGCAAGGGAGTGGTGGTCAAGGCCAACAGCCATCTGGAAGGCGCGGTAATGGGTGAGGGCAGCGATGCCGGCCCGTTCGCTCGCTTGCGTCCGGGCAGCGTGCTCGAGGCCAAGGCCCATGTGGGTAACTTCGTTGAACTGAAGAATGCGCACCTGGGCGAAGGTGCCAAGGCCGGTCACCTCACCTACCTCGGCGATGCTGAAATCGGCGCTCGTACGAACATTGGCGCAGGCACCATTACCTGCAACTACGACGGTGCCAACAAGTTCAAGACCGTGATGGGCGAAGATGTGTTCATCGGGTCGAACAACTCGCTGGTAGCCCCTGTTGAGATCAAGGCTGGCGCCACCACCGCTGCAGGTTCCACGATCACGCAAACCGTAGAGGCTGGGCAATTGGCTGTGGCACGCGCGCGCCAACGCAATATCGATGGCTGGAAACGGCCGGAGAAGATCAAGAAAGACTGATTATCCACAGCCGTTGGATCGAAAGCCGACTTATGTGAATAAGTCGGCTTTTTTTTGGGGCTCCGTCAACGCCGGCAAGTCAGCGCTTACTCGTTATCCACAGAGCGCTTTTCCGATAACGGGCCTTGACGAACGAATGTTCTTAGGTTTTGATTGCAACCATTATCTTTCGAATCGAAACTTAAGCGCCCATGTCGAAACGAAATACCCCTCAACGCCGTCACAACATCCTGGCCTTGCTCAGCGAGCAGGGTGAGGTCAGCGTTGATGCCTTGGCAAAGCGCTTCGAAACGTCGGAAGTGACCATTCGCAAAGACCTTGCCGCGCTGGAGGCCAATGGGCTGTTGCTGCGCCGTTATGGGGGGGCGGTGCCAGTGCCGCAGGAAATGCTGGGCGAGTCCGTGCAGCCGGTTTCTGCCTACAAGAAAGCCATTGCCCGCGCCGCCGTAGGTCGTATCCGTGAGCACGCGCGCATCATCATCGACAGCGGCAGCACCACCGCAGCCATGATCCCCGAGCTTGGTCGACAACCCGGTCTGGTGGTGATGACCAACTCGCTCAATGTGGCCCGCGCCATCAGCGAATTGGAACACGAGCCGGTGCTGTTGATGACCGGTGGTACCTGGGACCCACATTCCGAGTCGTTCCAGGGCCAGGTCGCCGAGCAGGTACTACGCTCTTACGATTTCGACCAGCTGTTCATCGGCGCTGATGGCATCGACCTCAATCGTGGGACCACAACGTTCAACGAGTTGCTGGGCCTTAGCCGAGTGATGGCCGAAGTGGCCCGGGAAGTGATCGTCATGGTCGAGTCGGACAAGGTCGGGCGCAAGATCCCCAACCTTGAGCTGCCGTGGAGCAGCGTGACCACCCTTATTACAGATGAGCGCCTGCCCGCATCGGCACGCGAACAGATTCAAGCCCGCGGCATCAACCTGATCTGCGCCGCGATCAGCCAGGAGCAATAATCATGTGTGGAATCGTCGGTGCCGTAGCCGAACGCAACATCACTGCCATCCTCATCGAGGGCCTGAAGCGCCTTGAGTACCGCGGGTACGACAGTGCCGGCCTTGCTGTCTACACCCAACAGGGGCAGCTCGAACGCCGTCGCCGTATCGGTAAGGTGAGCGAGTTGCAGGCTGCCGTTGCAGCCGAGCCGCTGGTAGGCCAGTTGGGCATCGCTCACACCCGCTGGGCGACCCACGGCGCGCCAACCGAAGGCAATGCCCACCCGCACTTCTCCGGCAATGAGGTTGCCGTGGTGCACAACGGCATCATCGAGAACCACGAGGAGCTGCGCGAGGAGCTCAAGGGGCTGGGCTACCTGTTTGCGTCCCAGACCGATACCGAAGTCATCGTCCATCTGATCCACCACACCCTGAAGTCTACTCCGGACCTGGCCGACGCGCTGAAGACGGCGGTCAAGCGCCTGCAGGGTGCCTATGGTCTGGCGCTTGTCAGCGCGCATCAGCCTGATCGCCTGGTCGCGGCGCGCAGCGGTAGCCCGCTGGTGATTGGCCTGGGACATGGCGAGAACTTCCTCGCCTCCGACCAACTGGCCTTGCGCCAGGTCACCGACCGCTTCATGTACCTGGAGGAGGGGGACATCGCTGAAATCCGCCGCGACCAGGTACAGATCTGGGACCAGGCCGGTCACCGGGTTCAGCGTGAGACCGTGCAGTACCACGAAGGTGCGGAAGCTGCGGACAAGGGCACGTACCGTCACTTCATGCTCAAGGAAATCCACGAGCAGCCGACCGTCGTTCAGCGCACCCTCGAAGGTCGCCTGGGCAAGGATCATGTCATGGTCCAGGCCTTCGGCCCGCAGGCTGCCGAGCTGTTCGCCAAGGTGCGCAATGTGCAGATCGTTGCCTGCGGCACCAGCTACCATGCCGGTATGGTTGCCCGTTACTGGCTCGAGAGCCTGGCCGGTATTCCGTGCCAGGTGGAAGTGGCCAGCGAGTTCCGCTACCGCAAAGTGGTGGTTCAGCCGGATACGCTGTTCGTTTCTATCTCCCAGTCTGGCGAAACCGCAGACACCTTGGCCGCGCTGCGCAATGCCAAGGAGCTTGGCTTCCTCGGTAGCCTGGCGATCTGCAACGTCGGCATCAGCTCCCTGGTGCGTGAATCCGACCTGACCCTGCTGACCCTCGCAGGTCCAGAGATTGGTGTGGCGTCGACCAAGGCCTTCACCACCCAGTTGGTATCGCTGATGCTGCTGACCCTGGCGCTTGGCCAGGTCCGCGGAACCCTCGAGGCCGGCATAGAAGCAGAGTTGGTCGAAGAGCTGCGCCGCTTGCCGGCACGCCTTGGTGAGGCACTGGCTATGGACGGTACCGTCGAGAAGATTGCCGAGTTGTTCGCTGACAAGCACCACACTCTGTTCCTGGGCCGCGGCGCCCAGTATCCGGTGGCAATGGAAGGTGCGCTCAAGCTCAAGGAGATTTCCTACATCCATGCTGAAGCCTACCCTGCAGGTGAACTCAAGCATGGCCCGCTGGCGTTGGTAGACAGCGATATGCCTGTGGTGACTGTGGCGCCGAACAACGAGCTGCTGGAGAAGCTCAAGTCCAATCTGCAGGAAGTGCGTGCCCGTGGCGGCGAGCTGGTGGTATTTGCCGACGAGCAAGCCGGCATGAGCAACGGTGAAGGTACCCACGTGATCAAGGTGCCGCACATCGCCGATGCCCTGGCACCGATTCTGTACACCATTCCGCTGCAACTGCTTTCGTACTATGTGGCAGTGCTGAAGGGGACTGATGTGGACCAACCTCGTAACCTGGCTAAATCGGTTACGGTGGAATAAGTCTCACCGTCCAGTGGATTGAATTGTCTGCAAAGAATAAAGGTTGTCACAAAAGAATAAAGGTTGTCACAAGTTAATAAAGGTTGTCACAAGCTCTTGCCCCGACCGTACATCGGGGCAGGAGCAGGTCTGGCAGATTAGGATCAGAATCCTTTGGACCGCTGTGACTGTCGTCCTGGCTGCGCCCGCTCCTGACATCTCCAACGCCACGTTTACCCCAGTGCCGTACCGGTCGAGTGGGTCGCCCATCGATGAGCGACTCGATAATGACATCTGTACCAACTGCATCAGTTAAGCCCGCGCATTCCAAGCTGATGACTCAGCAGAAAATCGATAGGAGAATCAAATCTGGTCGTGGGAGCGGCGTGAAAGAATCCTATGAGCCGTGGATCAAGGTGTGGGATATCAAATCCAAAGGTGTCTCTCACCTTGTGTCAGGGGGTGAAGGTACACCGCACTCATCACCTGATATCTAATGCCGAGCGCGACTACCTCACAATTCTGGAGCACGAAAATTCCATTATTGATATCCGTGAGCAGTTTCCTCTGCTAACGCAAGCCGAAACCCAAGCAATTGCTAACAGCTTAAACTATCGCCATCCGGTCTACCCAGGAACTCAGATTCCAGTAGTAATGACGATCGATTTCCTGATCACCTATCTCGATTCATCGGGGGAAGTGAAAGTTGCTGCGCGCTCCGTCAAATATAGGAAAGAGTTTGAGGATGCCAATATTGGTGTGCAGAACAGGATGGCAGAGAAACTAGCTATCGAGGAAAAGTATTGGGCATCTAGGCAGATAGAATGGAGGCTTGTGCTGCACGAAAACTTGTCAAAAGTTCGGATAGCGAACCTCACTATTCTCCGGACCTACGCAAGTATTCACCCATCTTTACCTACCGAAAAGAACATTGGTAAACTATTCGAGCTTTGGCGCCGAAGTAATATTGATTGCCCTTCTTCGTCTGATGCATCTCGGGATCGCGCTTGCCGTCCTTGTTTTTGGTCGAGCTGGGCGCGTGAATCAAGGTGGCATCGACGATGGTGCCCTGGCGCAACGACAAGCCACGATCCCCCAGATACTCATTGATGACACCGAAAATCCCACCCGCCAACTCATGCTTTTCCAGTAGACGTCGGAAGTTGAGAATGGTGGTTTCGTCCGGGATTCGTTCCAGGCTCAGTCCGGAAAACTGGCGCAGGATCGTTGCTTCATACAGCGCCTCTTCCATTGCCGGATCGCTGTAGCCAAACCAGTTCTGCAGCAGATGTACGCGCAGCATCGCCATCAACGGATAGGCCGGACGACCGTCTTCGCCCTTTGGATAATGCGGTTCGATCAGGGCGATCAAGCCTGTCCACGGCACCACCTGATCCATCTCGATCAGGAACAGCTCTTTGCGGGTCTGCTTACGCTAGCCGGCGTACTCGGCATCGGCGAAGGTCATCTGCTTCATCAGGCGTCTCGGCGGTTGAGATCAGGCATTCTGCCAAATATGGAAGTCCTCTTCAGAGTTTCCCTAACCCGATTCGCTTTCCGGGCCAGTATCAGGACAATGAAACTGGGCTACATTACAATCGTCACAGGTATTACGAGCCTCGGCAAGGACGGTTCATCAGCAAAGATCCAATTAGTTATCGAGGTGGGTTGAACCTCTATGCGTATACGCCGAATCCAGTAGGCTGGACAGACGCTTCTGGGCTCTGTAGTACTAGGCTGAATCGAAATCTGGGGGGCATAAAGTACGACAATCTCCAGGCGCATCACATTATTCCAGAGGAGATATAGGAAGATAACATCACCTTTATGGATGATATTGGGGTCGGCGGCAATATGGACAATAAAGAAAATGGTGTGTTGATGCCGGATAGCGCAGATAAAGCAAAGCAGATGAAGCGAAAGTTTTATCATTGCGGAAGCCATGATGTTTATAGTCGAGCAGTCCAAGAGGAAATTTCCGAAATCGCTTCTGCATTTTACAGTGGCGCCATATCCGATGGAGAGGCGCGTCAGGAAATATCGGCAATTCAAGTTCGTAATGGAATGTGGCTTAAAACGCCTGCTATTCCCGGGACTTCACCAATTCGTTTGAGGTAACCCAATGAAATACTACATGATGTCGCGTAAAAAAGCGCCAGGTTGCCCTGTGGGTAGACTAGACGCCACTTTATATGATAAGCATTATGATGATTGGGGTTCGGTCGAACATGGTTACTTGCCTTGGTATGCGAATTCAGTGAGGAGGCGCCCTCACGAAAAACTGCCTTCTGGGTTGGTTCTTGTGGGGCGATCAAAAAAATACCTTTTTGGTGTGCGCCAACTTATTGGTGATATTTATATTTTGAGTGACAGTTTTTTCAAGGCATGCCAACAAGCCAACGTTGTACTCGTAGATGCCGAGCCTGTTGAGTTTAAGGTTTCTGAAGGTTCGGCTCTAAATCCACTTAGCTATTATGCCGGCTTGTTTGAAAGTTTTTCGAGCAAGGATGTCTTAGAGCCTGCTTCAGTTGTAGAGCGTGACAAATACGGAAGGGTGGAATCATTTGAGAGGCTAGTGATTAGTGAGGGGGCGCGTGCGCCTGTATTTAAGATCAAAGACTTCAATTCATACGTTGATACACTTTTTTGTAACGAGGAATTCATGCGTAGAGCCGAGGAGCAAAAGATTCAAGGTGTTGAGTTTTTGCCGCTAGATGAGTATGGCTCTGCCTCACTTGATACAATTTGAAAGCACATGGCGGGGAATTTTTGACGTAAGGAAATACTGCCAAGGGGGCCCTCACTGCGCTGAGCTATGGCTCAGCCAACAAGAGCAGATAAGGTGTTAGGCGGCAAAGGGTTTGGTTATACTAAGCCCCTTCCTCATTACGGAAAAACATGGCGATTGTGATGCATGACTCGTAATGAGGCCAGATGCCTTCAGGGGGCAGATGTCGTCGACATCTGCCCCCTGAAGGACAACATCAACCTGCTGGCCAAACTCGACATCACCGCCAAGATCGAGCTGGTGATCCAGGGCGGCGGCAGCGCCACCACCTACAACGCCGGCAGCATCACCCACTTCACCAGCGCCAACGACACCGCCCACGCGGCGCAGTCCGCCCACATTGGCGCAGCGAGCAAGGCTTGCACAAGCGGTCTGTCGCGCACTTCTGGGACAGGTCTGAAGCCGGCACGGGTTGGAATGATTTATCGGGCGAAGCGACAGCGTGAGCTGGGCTGCGGCTTTACCCTTTTCGGCTGGTATGGCGACAAACTCGCCAGGGAAAGTCCGCCACCGCAGGATGTAGGCGATACCGGGCGGACGGTGCATTACCTGTACGAGCCGGATAGTTCTGTGCCGGCCGCACTTCGGCTTCGGCTCAGGCTTATTTCTCTGCAAACTCAGCCTGATGAGTCCCTCTCCTTCGTACGTCAGGCCTGATGGCCCAGGCGCCCGGACCAGTGATGGCCAAGCCTGCAAACAGGATGGTGAACAGCCACGCGAATTGCGCTTGTTCCAACGTCCAGTCGGGGTGGACTACCACCAGCGCAACTCCGAGCACGGCCAGCACTGGCAGGCAAGCGAGGCGCGCGAAAACGCCCAGGATCAACAAGATCGGGCAAACCACTTCCGCAAACACCGCCATCGAGAGTGTCAGGGTTGCCCCCAGACCGAACGGATCCTCGATCCGTTGCAGCTCGCTGCTCCAGTGAAGAAGCTTCGGCAGACCGTGGATCTGAAGAAGCAACAGAGCGGCAGATACGCGTAGAAACAGCAGGCCAAGCGGCAATGAGATTTTTGCCAGGCCCGCGGGCCCCTGGCGGATTTCAGTTGGAGTCATTTTCAAAGGTCCTCTTGCGACGTCCGCGCTTTAGCGGTGATGTGTATGTGATTCAGCCAGAAGGTGGCGGATACGCACGGGAACATCTTCGGTTTGAAACTTCCGCACGCGGGCCTCGATTTTCAGCTCACCCCGTGTGACGCGGTGGTGATGGCGCAAGTGTTCAAGCCACGATTCCTCGAAGAAGAACTCCTGCCACAGTGCGGGTTCGGCACTGTCTTGCATCAATCCCCAAGACAACGCGCCGTTACGCTTGCGCATTGCCTCCAGGTCGCGGGCAGCCTCGGAGAACGCCTCGGCCTTCGCAGGGTCGATGTGGTATTCGACCGTCACCATTACCGGTCCGCGTTCTTGATCCATCTCAGCGTTGATCAGAGGGGTTGGCCAGTGCAGTGAGGGCGCGAGTTCGTCGGCTTCGGTCTCGGGAAGCGTAACGTTGCATGTGAGAATCGTGCCTAGCGCCAACCCGCCAGAAGCCACCAGCAAGCTCAGGGTGATCGAGGCATGGCTCGCCACGGAGCCCCACAAAAAGCCTCCGCTGGCCATGGCCCCGAAGAAGACCAGGATATAAACCGACAGCGCACGGGCTCTGACCCACGCTGGGACCGATGTTTGCGCAGCGACCTGCATGTTCGAGAGCACCGCGATCCAGGCCGCACCGCTCAACAGCATGGCGGGCATCAGCACATAGAAATTTCGCACCAAAGCCAAAACCAGCAGGAAAAGCGCATAGAGAAGGCTGGCGATCATCACCAGTCGATCTCTGCTGATGCGTTCGCGCAGGCGAGGCAGCAGGGTAGCCCCACCCACTGCGCCAATACCGATGGCGGCGAGAAGCATGCCGAAGTCAGCGGCGGTACCTTGCATTTCACCGCGGACGATCAGCGGCAGCAGCGAGGTACCGGCACTCGCGAACAAGAAGAATGCCAGTGCACGAATCAGCACTGCTTGAAGGGGTTTGGAACTGCGAGCGAAGCGCAAACCAGTACGCATGGCACCCATGAAACGTTCTGCTGGAAGCAGTGGCTCCTTGATCTCACGTTTCCATGTGAACAGCACCAGGATGACACCCGCGAATGAAATGGCGTTGAGGGCGAATGTCAGCCACGGGCCGACCAGGCTCACGACAACGCCTGCTAACGCTGGGCCTATCGCGCGCGATACGTTGATCCCGACACTGGAGATCGCCACCGCATTGGGCAGGTCGTCCTTGCTGACGAGCTCAGGCGTCAGTGCACTCCACGCCGGCATCATCAAGGCCGTACCGATGCCCAAGGCGAGGGTGAGCATCAGCAGCAAAGGAATGTTCATCAGCCCCAGCAAGGTAAGGCCAGCGAGTGTTACCGCTACTGCAGACATCCACAGCTGCACGAGCAGCAGGTAGCGACGTTTATCGACGATGTCAGCGGCGGCACCGGCGGGTAGCGCCAGGAAGAACATTGGTAGCGAGCCGGCCACTTGGATCAATGCCACGTGGAGCGGGTTGGCGGAAAGGGTCGTCATCAACCATCCGGCGCCGACCTCATGCATCCAGGTACCGATGTTGGAAGCAATCGTTGCGATCCACAACATGCGGAAGGTGGTGTTGCGCAGGGGGCTCCAAGCGCTTGCAGTCGATGTGTTCATTCCGTTGCTGCCCTTTAGGTGTTATCGGGTCCAGGTGATTCCCGGTGCTTGGTAACGAAGCCTGGCAGTGCGAGAAAGCATGCGCAGCCCAGTACGCAGGCTTCGAGGTTTGCGATGAGAGGAATCTACTGTCAATGCCTGGGTTGAAAAACCCGCTTCGGCAGGAATAAGTGTCTCGCTGAGTGGGACAAACTGAGCTCATCAGCCAGTGGGAGACGCCCGCCCTGCCGCAGGCATTCATGCGAGAGCAGGGCGACTATCTGTTACAGTCCGCCAGTCAATCCCCAGGAGATGTACAAGGATGTCACTTCACGATTGGTTCGGCTTTGTCGTCGTCGCCATGCTGGTCACCCTGACCCCAGGTCCCGGCGTGATCATGGCGCTGTCCAATTCGGTGGCCTTTGGGCCGCGACGGGCCATGCTGGGTTCGGTCGGAAACGCCTTGGGCTTGCTGGTGATCTCGGCCGCCACCAGTGCGGGACTGGGCGTGCTACTGCAGGCGTCGGCCACGGCCTTCCTGCTGCTGAAGGTGCTCGGTGCAAGCTATCTGATCTACCTGGGCGTGAAGCAGTGGAAGAGCCGCACCAGTGCCTTCGATAAACTCGATCAGCCGGCCAGGCGCGCTACCCCCCTCAACAGACTGATGCTCAACGGTGTGACCGTGGCGCTGACCAATCCCAAGGCGATTTTGTTCTTCGCAGCGTTCCTGCCGCAGTTCATCCGCCCGGGTAATGATTCGAACGTGCAGTTGGGCATTCTCGTGCTGACCTTCGCGGCCTGCTCGATGATCTCCCATGCCTTCTATGTGACCTTGGCCCAGGTGCTGCGCAGCAAGCTTGCTGCGCCGAACCGTGCGAGGCTGATGAATCGGCTGTTCGGCGCCTCGTTCGTGGCGCTGGGGGCGAGCCTGTTCACCGTTCAGGCCAAGGTAGCCTGAATCTCGGTCATCATCCCTGGAGGGGAGAGAGGGGTATCTGAGCGCCAGACACGCTGGCGCCATCAACCAAGCCACCCTTGTCATGGAACTTGCGCACCCAGCCGCCCAACAGTGAATGTTTTTTTTCACGAACCGATCCTGTGAAACTGTGTATCGCGGAGGAAATCCTTCTTCAAGCACTTTAGCGCGCGGTACTTCAAATTTCCCCCTTCTCGAAACGTCCGGTCAAATCCCCAAAACCAGCTAAATAGAGCCTTTTCTATGGGTTTAGTGTCATTCTGCATCTGACACAAATATTTCTGCATTGTAGATTTATGAAAATAAACGTGTCATAAATGCTGCCGAAACCGGTCCCGTGAGCGGGTAGGCTTTCACGTCAGGGCTGCACGCAGGCTCTAGGACTTGGCGCTGAAAAGCTTGCCACTCGGTGCGGGAAAAGAACTGTCAGGAGCAGGGGTGAAGCCCTGCGTCGACAACCACCTCGCCCCAGTCAGGAGTCAATAAGATGAACAAGATCGTACTTCTCGGAGCACTGGCGCTCTACGCCTCCACCAGCATCGCTTCCGCCAGCGAAGACACCCTGCGTATTGGTATCGAAGCGGCTTATCCGCCCTTCGCCTTCAAAACCCCTGAAGGCCAGATCAGCGGGTTCGACTACGACATCGGCAACGCCTTGTGTGCCGAAATGAAGGTCAAATGCGAGTGGGTCGAGCAGGAATTCGATGGGCTGATTCCATCGCTGAAAGTACGCAAGATCGACGCGGTGCTGTCGTCGATGTCCATCACTGAAGACCGTCTGAAGTCAGTGGATTTCACCAAGAAGTATTACCAGACCCCAGGCAAGCTGGCGATGAAAGCTGGCAGCGTGGTGAATGATCCATTGGTTGACCTCAAGGGCAAGAAGGTCGGTGTACAGCGCGCGTCTACCTACGATCGCTTTGCCTCCGACCAGTTTGAACCCGCTGGCATCGAAGTGGTGCGTTATGCCTCACAAAACGAAGCCTTCCTCGACCTGGTGGCCGGTCGGCTGGACGCTACCTTGGCCGACATCATCAATACCAGTGAAGGGTTTATCAAAACCCCCATAAGCAAGGGCTTCGCCTTGGTCGGGCCGGACTTCAACGACCCAAGGTACTTCGGCAAAGGGGCTGGTATTGCGGTTCGCAAGGGCGACAGCGAGAACGCTGCGCGCATAAATGCTGCGATCGACGCGGTACGTGCCAACGGCAAGTACCAGCAAGTGCAGGCCAAGTACTTCGCGTTCGATATCTACGGCAAGTGACTGCTGGGAGCGCAACCGCTTCCACCTTTTAGTGCTTGAGCGCCGCCTCGGACGGCGCCGGTTGAGGACCCCCACCATGCTGCACGGCTATGGCCCGACCATTCTCCAGGGTGCCTGGCTCACGCTGAGCCTGGCGCTGATTTCCATGACGGTGGCGATTGCCCTTGGCTTGTTGGGGGCGGCGGTTCGCTTGTCGCATGTGAAATGGTTGGCAGCACTCGGCGAAGGCTATGCCACGGTCATCCGTGGCATTCCCGACCTGGTGCTGATCCTGCTGATCTTTTACGGAGGCCAGGACCTGGTCAACCGCTTGGCTCCCTTGCTGGGTCACCCTCGATACATCGACATCAACCCTTTCATCGCTGGCGTCTGCACCATGGGCTTCATCTTCGGAGCCTACCTCTCGGAAACGTTTCGCGGGGCTTTCATGGCTATCCCCAGAGGACAAGCGGAAGCCGGTGCGGCCTACGGCATGAGCGGGATGCAGGTATTTCGGCGGGTGCTGTTGCCGCAGATGATTCGCTTTGCCATCCCAGGTTTCACGAACAACTGGCTGGTCCTGACCAAGGCGACGGCACTGATATCGCTAGTGGGCTTGCAGGACATGATGTTCAAAGCCAAGAACGCCGCTGACGCTACCCGCGAACCCTTCACCTTTTTCCTGGCCGTTGCCGGGTTGTACCTGCTGCTCACTACGGTGTCCCTGGTGATTCTGCGCTGGGTGGAACAGCGCTACGCCGTCGGTACCCGCCTGGCCGAATTCTGAGGAAACGCCCGTGCTGGATTTCAAGCTGATCGCCGACAGCCTTCCGCTCTACGCTGGAGGCGTCCTGGTGACCTTCAAACTGCTTCTGATCGCCCTGGCCGCGGGCCTGGCATTGGCCATTCCCTTGGCACTGCTGCGCATATCCCGCACGCCTTGGCTCAACCGCTTGGCCTGGTTGTATACCTACGTGATCCGGGGCACGCCAATGCTGGTGCAGCTTTTTCTCATCTACTACGGGCTGGCGCAATTCGAGGCCGTGCGGGGGAGTGTGTTCTGGCCGTACCTCTCCAGCGCCACTTTTTGCGCTTGTCTGGCGTTTGCCATCAACACCAGTGCCTACAGTGCGGAGATTCTTGCTGGCGCCTTGAAAGCTACGCCCAGTGGTGAAATCGAAGCGGCGCGAGCTGTGGGCATGTCGCGCTTCACGCTGTATCGCCGGATCCTGTTGCCCTCGTCCCTACGCCGGGCGCTGCCGCAATACAGCAATGAAGTGATCATGATGCTGCACACCACTTCGCTTGCCTCGATCGTCACCTTGGTCGATATCACCGGCGTGGCGCGTACGGTCAGCTCGCGCTACTACATGCCGTTCGAGGCTTTTGTCACCGCTGGCCTGTTTTACCTGTGCCTGACCTTTATCCTGCTGCGCCTGTTCAAGCTGGCCGAAGGTCGCTGGCTTGCGCACCTGGCCCCGCGCAAGAGTTGAGAGATATCCATGGAACATATTCAACACCCACTGCCCTGGAGCACCGCTGGAACGGAGCGTCGACTCTCGGTGTTTCGCTTTGGCAGCGGCCCGCGCAAGGCCTATATCCAGGCCGCCCTGCACGCCGACGAACTGCCAGGCATGCGCGTGGCGGTGGAGCTCAAACAACGTCTGATCGAGCTGGAGCGGCAGGGCCAACTCAACGGCGTCATCGAGCTTGTACCCGTGGCGAATCCGATTGGCCTGGGGCAAATGTTTCAAGCCACCCATCAGGGACGTTTCGACCTGGCCAGCGGACAGAACTTCAACCGCGATTTTCCTGCGTTGGCGGAGCTGATCGTTCCGCAGCTCGAAGGCAGGTTGAGCGACGATCCGCAGGTGAACGTCACGCTGATTCGCCACCTGATGCAAGAGGCCATCGCCGCGTTGCCGCCGGCCAGATCGGAGCTCGATGGGCTGCGCCGCTTGCTGCTGCAACAGGCCTGCGATGCGGATGTGGTGCTCGACCTGCATTGCGATTTCGAATCGATCATGCTGCTCTACGCGTTGCCACAGCTTTGGCCAGCCCTGAAGCCGTTGGCCGCTCGTTTGAACGCGGGCGCGGTGTTGTTGGCCGAAGACAGCGGCGGCAATTCCTTCGATGAAGCCTGCGCGCTCCCTTGGCTGCATTTGGCGCAGCGCTTCGCGCAACACAACATTCCGCTGGCGTGCACGGCTACCACCATCGAATTGCGTGGCATGGCCGATACCGATCGACCACAGGTACAGCAGAGTGCCGAGGACATACTCGGCTTCCTTGCCGACCAAGGGTTGATCAGCGGCGAGTGGCCAGCCGTGCCTTCTACATGTTGTGAAGCCACCCCTTTTTCTGGCGCGCAGTATGCCTATGCACCGCACCCAGGCGTAGTGAGTTTTCTCCAGCCGCTAGGCAAGCAGGTCAACGTCGGCGACCCATTGTTCGAGGTCATCGACCCGCTCAGCGATCGGCACTCTGTGGTGTACGCCACGACCTGCGGCGTTCTCTATGCCCGCGAGCGTCTGCGCTATGCCCAGCCCGGCCTGTGGCTGGCCAAAGTTGCCGGTCGGCACCCGATTCGTCAGGGCCGCCTGCTCACCGACTGACAACAAGAGCACCGACTGCCATGTACACCTTGGAAATCGACAACCTACACAAGCGCTACGGCACCCATGAAGTGCTCAAGGGCGTGTCCCTGACGGCCAAAGCCGGTGATGTCACCAGCATCATCGGATCCAGCGGGTCGGGCAAGAGTACCTTCCTGCGTTGCATCAACCTGCTGGAAGAGCCGCATAGCGGGCGCATTCTGCTCAACAACGAAGAGCTCAAGCTGCGGTCGCACAAGACCCGCGGAACCCTCACTGCCAGCGACAGCAGGCAATTGCAACGGATGCGATCACGCCTGTCCATGGTCTTTCAGCACTTCAATCTGTGGTCCCATATGACTGCCCTGGAGAACGTCATGGAAGCACCGGTGCATGTGCTGGGCGTTGGCAAGAAAGAAGCCCGTGAGAAAGCCGAGCACTATCTGGCGAAGGTTGGTGTTGGCCATCGCCGAACCGCATACCCGGGGCACATGAGTGGGGGAGAGCAGCAGCGCGTGGCCATTGCCCGAGCCCTGGCTGTCGAGCCTGAAGTGATGTTGTTCGACGAACCGACCTCGGCGTTGGATCCGGAGCTGGTTGGCGAGGTGCTCAAGGTCATGCGGGACCTGGCGCAAGAGGGGCGGACCATGGTGGTCGTCACCCACGAAATGGGTTTCGCCCGGGAAGTCTCCAACCAGCTGCTCTTCCTTCATCAAGGTCGCGTCGAGGAAAGGGGCTGCCCACGCGAAGTTCTGGCCCAGCCAAAGTCCGAGCGCCTACAGCAGTTTCTGGCCGGCAGCCTGAAGTAGGCGACGCGCAGGACACCCAGCAGAGCGCTACACCGGCGCTCTGCTTCGGATACACTTCAGCCGGAACTTCCCAAGCCTCGCCCCGATAGAGCGCGTAGGTCCATTCATTCAAACGTGCTGAAAGCCCATCCATGCCGACATCTACCAAGCATGTAACCGTCTACGCTGCCCCGGTGATGCGCAAGCTGGCGGAGGCTGCACCCCATCTGCAACCCTCGCTGCGTAAGGTGGCCGACTTCATCCTGCGTCATCCGCTGAAGGCTGCGACCCTGACCATCGAGGAGATGGCAGTTGAAACCGCCACTTCGCCAGCCGCGGTCAACCGCCTGGCCAAAGCGATAGACATGGGCGGGTATACCGGTCTGAAGGCCGAACTGGTAGCCACACTGCAGCAGATGGTGTCGCCAGTGGACAAGCTGCGTAATGAGCTTGCGCATCGCCCGGACGGGGCCTTCGGCCTGCATGAGCAAATACAGATCGCCGCCAGCAATCTCGACACCGCTGGCGCCAACAATTCCGCCGATACCTTCGAAATTTTCATCCGTTGCCTGACCCAGGCACGCAAGATTTTCATCCTGGGCTTTGGCAACAGTGCGTACATGGCAGGTTTGGCGGCAGCGAACCTGGTACCGTTCTGTGCCGATGCCACGGCGGTGAGTATGGAGGGGGGCAATGAAAACGCCGCTTATCGCCTGGCGGCTATCACCGAACAGGATGTATTGCTGTCGATTTCCCTGCCGCGCTACTCGCTCGATACGCTGCAGCTGTCGCGCTTTGCACGCGAACGCGGGGCAACGGTCCTGGCGATAACCGACTCGCCCGCTTCACCGCTGACCAATATCGCCGACCATGCGCTCTTTGCCCCAGCGGACCACCCTGTGCTGATCAGTTCCAACGGCAGCGTACTGGCGCTGATAGAGGCATTGGTGGCGGGTGTGATGGCCCGCAACACAGAAGCGGTGCAGTTGGCTTCAGAGCTGACCGAAAGCGTGATGTCCTACCTGCACATGCCGAGCAACGATAAGCCGTTGCGCAAACCGATCAAGCGCCGAGTGAAATCCGTTTAGACCCGACGGCCGAGCTGATTCCACGAGCTGAGCGTCTGCTTGGCCAGGCGCCAAACGGTGGCCTACCACCGTCTGGCACCGTACCCTGGGGTCAGATCTGCATCGCCATCCCATCGACGTTCATCGCGGCCTGGCGCAACGCCTCGGACCGGGTCGGGTGTGGGTGGCAGGTGAGGGCGATGTCCTCGGCCGAGGCGGAGAACTCCATGGCCACGCAGAACTCACCGATCATCTCGCTGACGCTCGGGCCGACCAGATGCACGCCCAGCACTTCATCGGTATTGGCGTCGGCGATGACCTTGGCGAAGCCTTCGGTCTCGTGGTTGATCTTGGCGCGGCTGTTGGCGGTGAAGGGGAACTTGCCTACCTTGTAGGCACGGCCTTCGGCCTTTAGCTGCTCCTCGGTCTTGCCCACGCTGGCCAGTTCCGGCCGGGTGTAGATCACGCCGGGGATCAGGTTGTAGTTGACCTCATGGGGCTTGCCTGCAATGCGCTCGATGCAGGCCACCGCTTCGTCTTCGGCTTTGTGCGCCAGCATCGGGCCGGAGGTGACGTCGCCGATGACCCAGATGCCTGGCACCGAAGTGCGGTGATGCTGATTGTCGAGCATGCCGCGCTTGTCAGTTTGCAGGCCCACGCTTTCCAGGTTAAGGCCCTTGGTATAAGGACGGCGACCGATGGCCACCAGTACGTAATCGGCTTGCAGGGTTTCGGCGGCGCCCCCTGCGGCGGGTTCGAGGGTAAGGCTGACGCCATCGGCCGAGGCGTTTGCCTGAGTGACCTTGCTGCCCAACTTGAAGGCCATGCCTTGCTTGGCCAGGGCTTTTTGCAGGGTCTTGGCGGTTTCTTCGTCGGTGCCAGGGCAAATGCGGTCAAGGTATTCGATGACAGTGACCTGGGCGCCCAGGCGACGCCACACCGAACCCAGTTCCAGGCCAATCACACCGGCGCCGATCACCACCAGGTGCTTGGGCACCTGGGGCAGGGCGAGGGCACCGGTGGAGTCGATGATGCGCTGGTTATCGATTGTCACACCTGGTAGCGGGGTGGGCTCGGAACCAGTGGCGATGACGATGTCCTTGGCTTGCAGCGTGGTTTCGCTGCCATCCTCTGCCTTGACCACTACCTTGCCGACGCCATCCAGGCGACCCCAGCCTTTGACCCAGTCGACCTTGTTCTTGCGGAACAGGTACTCGATGCCCTTGGTCAGGCCGGTCACGCTCTCGTCCTTCTGCTTCATCATCTGGGCGAGATTGAGGGTGGGCTTCACCTCGATGCCAAGGTGCGCAAATTCGGCCCCGCTGGCGGCTTCGTACAGTTCGGAGGCATGTAGTAGCGCCTTGGACGGCATGCAGCCGACGTTCAGGCACGTACCGCCCAAGGTCGGGCGGCCTTCCACACAAGCAACGCTCATGCCCAGCTGACCTGCGCGAATTGCTGCGTTATAGCCACCGGGGCCGCCGCCGATGATCACCACGTCATAGGATTTCATGGGTTCTACTCCAGGATGAAGAAGCGCGAGAGGGGCACAAGGTTAGTCGTAGTGCCTTGAATTGTATACAATCTGCGTCGTTTTCATTGCTGTTGGTTCTAGACGATGGTCGTGATAAGCGGAAACTTTGTTTCAATGAACTACCCTGTTGCGGTGGCGTCCCAATTTTCAGGGGGCACGTCCGTTACATGAAGGGGAGGGTCATCGATGCTTGCGCAACTTCCACCAGCCTTGCAAAGCCTGCACTTACCTTTGCGTCTGAAGTTGTGGGACGGTAACCAGTTCGATCTGGGGCCCAGCCCGCAAGTCACCATCCTGATCAAGGAACCTCAACTCATTGCCCAATTGAATCATCCTAGCCTGGGTGAACTGGGTGAGGCGTTCGTTGAAGGCAAGCTGGAGCTCGAGGGCAATATCGGGGAGGTCATTCGGGTTTGCGATGAGCTCAGTGAAGCCCTGCTCACGGATGAGGATGAAACCTCGCCGCAGCGCATTGCCCATGACAAGGCAACCGACGCCGAAGCCATTTCCTACCATTACGACCTCTCCAACGAGTTCTATCAGCTGTGGCTCGATCCGGACATGGCGTACTCCTGTGCCTATTTCAGAGAGCCCGACAATACACTTGCCCAAGCCCAGCAAGACAAGTTCGACCACCTGTGCCGCAAGCTGCGGTTGCAGGCCGGTGACTATCTGCTGGATGTCGGTTGTGGTTGGGGTGGGCTGTCACGTTTCGCCGCGCGTGAGTACGGTGCGAAAGTGTTCGGTATCACGCTGAGTAAAGAGCAGCTCAAACTTGGCCGTCAGCGCGTCAAGGAGGAGGGGCTGGCCGGCAAGGTCGACTTGCAGATCCTCGACTACCGCGACTTGCCCCAGGACGGTCGTTTCAACAAGGTGGTCAGCGTCGGCATGTTCGAACACGTAGGTCACGCCAACCTCGCCTTGTACTGCCAGAAGCTGTACGGGGCTGTGCGTGAAGGCGGCTTGGTCATGAACCATGGGATCACTGCCAAGCACGTGGATGGTCGACCGGTCGGGCGTGGCGCCGGGGAGTTCATCGACCGCTACGTGTTCCCCCATGGTGAGCTGCCGCACCTGTCGATGATCAGTGCCAGCATCTGCGAGACCGGCCTTGAGGTGGTGGATGTCGAGAGCCTGCGTCTGCATTACGCCAAGACCCTCAACCACTGGAGCGAAAACCTGGAGAACCAGTTGCACAGGGCCGCAGGCCTGGTGCCCGAAAAGACCCTGCGCATCTGGCGCCTGTACCTGGCCGGTTGTGCCTATGCCTTCCAGAAGGGCTGGATCAACCTGCACCAGATACTGGCGGTGAAGCCGTATGCCGATGGACACCATGACCTGCCCTGGACTCGGGAGGACCTGTACCGCTGAGCCATTCAGAGAATCGGTGAGATCAGCCGGGCGATACGCATCCCAAGTTGTTGCAGGCGATGCGTGTCGCGGCTGTCTTCTGCGGTGATCTCCCTGGCATGCTCGAAGTCATGGGACAACATCGCTTCGACCTGGTCGGCGAACGTGCGGTCGATGGTCAGCAGGGTGATCTCGAAGTTCAGGCGAAACGAACGGTTATCCAGGTTCGCGCTACCGATAGCGCTGACCTCATCATCCACCAGTACCACCTTCTGGTGCAGAAAGCCCGGCAGGTACCGGAACATGCGCACGCCTGCGCGTACCGCTTCGAAGGCGAACAGACTGGAGGCGGCATAGACGATCCTGTGGTCTGGGCGCGACGGAATCAAAATCCTCACATCCACGCCCCGTAGCACTGCCAGACGCAAGGCCGCGAACACGGCTTCGTCGGGGATGAAGTAGGGGCTGGTTATCCAGACTCGCCGGGTCGCGGAATGGATCGCTTCGATGAAGAACAGCGAGCAGGTTTCCTGAGAGTCTGCCGGGCCACTGGCCAAGGCCTGGCAGAGTACGCCGTTCTCTGGGTACGCATCTGGCAGGATCAGCGGCGGTAGCTGGCGCGTGGCCCAGTACCAGTCTTCGGCGAACGACTCCTGAAGGCAGGCCAAGACAGGCCCACTGACTTGCACATGGGTGTCGCGCCACGGTGACAATCGAGGATGCCCGCCCAGGTACTCATCACCCACATTGTGGCCACCGATGAAGCCCAGCAGGCCATCCACCACGACGATCTTGCGGTGATTGCGGAAGTTGACCTGGAAACGATTGAACCAGCCGCGGCGGGTGGCGAACGCATGGATCTGCACGCCGCCCTCACGCAGCACTTGGCTGTAGCTTGCTGGCAGCGCATGGCTACCAACCCGATCGTAAAGCACGAAGACCCTCACCCCCTCGGCAGCTTTGCGTAACAACAGCTGCTGAAGCTCCTGGCCGATGACGTCATCGTGGATGATGAAGAACTGCACCAACACTGCTTCTTTGGCGTCGGCGATGGCAGCGAAAATGGCATCGAAGGTCGCCCTGCCATTGACCAGCAACTTCACCTGGTTGTTAGCCAGGCAAGGCATGCGCCCAAGTTTGGGCATGGCACGCAGGGCGGCGTAGCTTTCCGACTCTCTGGCCGTGAGGGCTTCCTCGACCCAGGGCCGCCAGTTGAGGTTAGCCATGGCCACGTGCATTTCCTGGTTGGCCTGGCGTCGGGCGTGGATGTAGGCGTAGAAGGAGCGGGCGCCGAACACCAGGTAGGGGATCAACGTGAAGTAGGGAATGAAGAAGAGTGACATCGCCCAGGCGATTGCGCCTTGGGCAGTGCGCACGGTGAACACCGCATGGAGGGCGGCGAAAATCCCGATCAGGTGAATCACACCAAGCACGTAACCGAAGAAGTAGGGGCTGTGGTAATCCATACGCATCCTGCTTGCCGAATACACTTGGGCTAACAGAACACGTTCAGGGTGTGGCTTGCAACCTGCGTGCGGTTTTAGCGTCTAAGGCTCAGTCCGGCCCGTTGACCGGTTTTCTCTAGGAGCGTTCGTCCATGAAGATTCGTCTGCCACTGTTGGTCTTGGCCGTGGGCCTGAGTAGCCCCGTGGTGCATGCGCAGATGTTGCAACCAGGCCTGTGGGAACTGACCACCAGCAACATGCAGGTCGATGGTAAACCGCTGCCCGACATGGAATTCATGCTCGGCCAACTGAAAAATCTTCCACCGGAGCAGCGGGCGATGATGGAGGGGGTGTTGGCCAAACAAGGTGTGACGGTAGGGGGCAAGGGCGTGCGTTCGTGCCTCACGCCGGAGCAGGTCAAGACCAACGACATCCCCCTGCAGGATCCTCAGTCCGGATGCACGCAGAAGATCACCGACCGCACGGGTAATGTCTGGAAGTTCCAGTTCAGTTGCCCTCGCGCCCAAGGCAGCGGGCAAGCGACTTTCCTCAGCGATCGGGAGTTTCACACGCAGGTCAGCGGGACCTTCAATGCCTCCGGGGTTCAGCAGCAGGGCAACATGAATACCAAAGCGGTCTGGCTGGGAAATGATTGCGGTACCGTCAAACCACGAAGCTGATGATTCACCATTGCCACTGGCTCGTGGCGACCGCGTCGTGGGCATGCAGACTTTCCGCATGTTCCACGCGCAAGGTGAAAGCAGTGCTCCAACTCAACTGCCGCAGCGTCTGATGAACGCGTCGTGCGGCGTCCTCACAGAACATCAGGTTCTGTCCGTTGGCCAGTGCGAAGGCTTGTTCATCGGCGCGCTTGACCGCCGTCTGCACCGGCGTGCCCAGGCTCGATTCGATGCTATCGATCAGTTCGGTCACGGGTAAACGGTCCAAGTTATCCTGCAATCGTACGCCCACCAGTGCCAGGCTGCGTTGGCTATGGGGTGTCGCGACGATTCCCTGGGTGCTGCCCAGCCACTGCAATACGGCTTCATGATTGATCGGTTGCCCGGCAAAATCTGCCTGAAACTGCTGTTGAATCAATTGTCTGGCCAAGGCCGCCGAGCAGGGGCAGGTCGACGAATAGGGCACACGCACCGATAGTTCCACGTGGAACATTTCGTGTTCCATCCTAGCGTCCACGGTGATGGCGTAACTTTTCCAACCCGCCAACGGGCTGACCAAGGCTGGCCGTTTCAGCAGATGATCGAAACGTAGGCGCAGGTATGCACCGGATGACAGCTCCGCGTGGCTGGCCAGAAACTCCGCCAGGCATCGCCGAATGGCGAGTGGAGTGAGTGGTTGCCGCTCCAATGCTTCCAACGAAAGGTACAGCCGCGACATGTGAATACCGCGCGATGCTCCGTCGCTCAGGTTCACCCCTGCGTCGGCCAGTGCAGCCACGCTGCGTGTCTCGAACTGAATAGGCACGGCGATCCCACACATGCCAACCCAGTCCAGCGGGGTTGCGTGCTGTTGGGTTTGTGCGGCGATATCGGGAAGCGTGAGGCTGGTCATGTGAATATCCAAGGGAAGTATTGTCAGCGGCAACCGCCGATCAGGCTGCAATGCAGGTTGAACCGGGCTCCGCTGGAGCTCGATACACGATTGAGCGTGGTCCAGCCGACGCGGTGGCTGTAGCCGACCCAAGCTTCGCCGTCGCTGGCCAGACCAGTGAAAAAGGTCATCGCGCCGAAGCGGCTATTGGTCTGTGCCCACAAGCGGCGGCTGGCGCTGTCATAACCCCGCAGGTAAAGCGTGCCCCGTTCGCTGCGCACGCTGTAGTAATTGCCTTTGCCATCTTGGCAGGCCAGCAGCGTGGCGCTGCGTGTGCACAGCGCCAGGTTGCCGACCTTGGGCATGGCGAACAGTGGCAAAGGCGTGAAAAGCAGCAGCAGTGCCACCGCGCGCGACAGGTTCATTTACAGCTCCGGGCAACACGTCCGACGAGAACGGCTTGGCGAAATTGTATTGTTACTTTATAACATTATGCAATGCATCGTTTCGAATGCGTCTGCCTGATGAGGTTTCACCATGTCCAATCGCTTACCCGTTACCGTGTTGTCCGGCTTCCTTGGAGCGGGCAAGAGCACGTTGCTCAACCATGTCCTGCGTAACCGCGACAACCTGCGTGTGGCGGTGATCGTCAACGACATGAGCGAAATCAACATCGACGCCAGTGAAGTGCAGCGCAACGTCAGCCTTAACCGCGCTGAAGAAAAACTGGTGGAGATGAGCAACGGCTGCATCTGCTGCACGCTACGGGAAGATCTGCTGGAGGAAGTTGCCCGGTTGGCGCAGGAGAAGCGTTTCGATTACCTGCTGATCGAGTCCACGGGGATTTCCGAACCCTTGCCCGTGGCGGAAACTTTCACTTTCCGCGACGAGCAAGGGCGCAGTCTGTCTGACATGGCGCGCCTGGACACCATGGTTACCGTCGTCGATGGCCTGAACTTCATGCGTGACTACCAGGCGGCCGAAAGCTTGGCCAGCCGTGGTGAGACACTGGGCGAGGAGGATGAACGCTCGATCAGCGACCTGCTGATCGAGCAGGTGGAATTTGCCGATGTGCTGTTGCTGAGCAAGATCGACCTCATCAGCCAGCACGAGCGAGAAGAGCTGACGGCCATCTTGCGCAGCCTGAACGCTCGGGCGCAGATCGTGCCGATGGTCATGGGGCAGGTGCCGCTGGCGCGCATCCTGGACACGGGTCTGTTCGACTTCGACCAAGCTGCACAGTCGCCGGGCTGGTTACGTGAGCTGCGGGGCGAGCACGTGCCAGAGACTGAGGAATACGGCATCGCCGCGAGCACCTGGCAGGCCCGTCGACCCCTGCATCCACAACGCTTCTTTGATTTTATCCACAGCCCTTGGAGCAATGGTCGTTTACTGCGCTCCAAGGGGTTCTTCTGGCTTGCTAGCAAGTTTCAGGAGGCCGGCAGTTGGTCGCAGGCTGGCGGCATGATGCGCCATGGGTTGGCGGGGCGTTGGTGGCGGTTCGTGCCGAAGGAGCAATGGCCTCAGGACGAGGAGAACATCGCCGCCATTCTTAAGCTGTGGACCGAAGAATGCGGAGATTGCCGGCAGGAGCTTGTATTCATCGGGCAGAACATCGACTTCGAGAGGTTATCCACAGAGCTCGATGCATGCCTGTTGACCGACCAGGAGATGGCGCTTGGCGCAATGGCTTGGCTGCGGTTGCCTGATCCTTTTGGTCCCTGGCATGAGGAGGCGGCGGCATGACGCCCGCGCTCAGGGCTGTGGATATCCGTCAGGTCGCAGGTGAATCACCGCGCAGCCTGTCCGACATTCTGCTCGATGGCGTCAACCTGGCCGTGTGGCAACGTCGACTGCCGGTCCAGGTGCAGGACTTTGCCAGCTTGCTGCTCGGTCAAGGCCAATTGCTGGCGGATGCGCGTGTGCTGGAGGTGAATGAAGATCGCCCGCTCCAACTGAGCCCTCTATTGCCCGAGGCGGCTGATCTGCATGGTTACGAAGGGTTCGTCGCCGATGTCTACTGGCTGGTCTCTGCGTTTACCTGCCTTGTTGGTGCGCGCCGTGTCGGCCTGCGTGTGCGCGTACTGGAGGGGGCCATGTGTCCCCGCTTTCATGTTGATCATGTGCCTTTGCGCTTGCTCACGACCTACGCCGGCCCCGGTAGCGAGTGGTTACCCGAGGGGTCTATAGCCCGCGACGGCCTGTCGCTGGCGCACGAGCCTGTGGATAAGATACAGCGCCTGCAAGCGGGCGAAGTTGCCATTCTCAAAGGTGAGAAATGGTTGGGTAACGAAGGTGCCGGATTGGTCCATCGTTCGCCGTCGAGTAATGAGCGGCGTTTGCTGCTCAGTCTTGACTGGTTGGCGTGACGGGGCATAGTGGGTGACACACCCGCCTTGAACTCATCGCATGCTGCAGAATATTCCCACCCATGTCATCGCCGGTCCCTTGGGCGCTGGCAAGACCAGTCTGGTTCGCCAGTTGCTGGCCCAGCGCCCACTCAATGAGCGTTGGGCGGTACTGGTCAACGAGTTTGGGCAAATAGGACTGGATGCCGCCCTGCTGCACCGCGATGACGATGGCATTGCCATCGGCGAGGTGGCAGGAGGCTGCCTGTGCTGCGTCAATGGCATGCCGTTTCAGGTAGGATTGGGCCGGCTGCTGCGCAAAGCTCGGCCCGACCGCCTGTTCATCGAACCCTCGGGGCTGGGTCACCCTGTGCAGCTGTTGAAGCAGCTTGGGCAAGCGCCGTGGACTGGGGTCCTGGCTGTCCAGCCGCTGTTGATGGTGGTGGACGCAGAAGCGCTGGCGCGCGGCGAGCCTCTGGCAGATGCTCAAGCACAGGCGTTACAGGCATCGGGTTTGGTGGTTTTCAATAAGGCCGCTGCTGTGGATGAACAGAAACGGCTGTTGATAACTGCCGCCTTGGCCGGCCAGGAAGGCTACTGGACGGACTTTGGCGCATTGCCCTTGGCCCGACTTCCGGTTTCGTCCACAGGGACGGCCGGTCGAGGTTCGGTAGAAGCACTGGCTGTGGGTAATGCGCCGGCTCCACCTCAGCCCCTGTGGACAGACCCACGAATCCCAATGTGCCTTGTCCACGCGGGAGAGGAGAGTTGGAGCATCGGTTGGCGCTGGCACCCCAGCCAGTGTTTCGATCAGCAGCGACTGCGCGGTCTTCTTGAGTCCTGGCCTTGGCGTCGCGCCAAGGGTGTTATCCACAGTGCGCAGGGCTGGAAATCGTTCAACGGTGTCCATGGCAGGGCGCCTGATTGGCAGCCCAGCGATTGGCGCAGGGACACCCGTATCGAATTGATCTTCGACCAAGCCCAGCCCCAGCAAGTCCTGCAGGACGCGCTGGCTGACTGCCGGATCGATTGATCAATTGCGCCAGCGGTTGTGCTCCTGGCGCCACTGCTGCATCTCGATCACGTTGTCGCCGCGAGGCGGGGTCTTGATCTCGAACGGGTAAGGCGCCAATTCGATCTGCATACTGTGGGCACCGAATTGCGTTACGGTGCCTGGGTGACGTTGCTCGCCTGTGACAGTGAACTCGAAGGCGTATACCCGCGCCAAGCGCTTGCGCCCATTGGCATCGCGGACAAAGGCGATGCGCTTGAGGGCGACGGCGTCGTCGAGCAGCTCAAGGTCGAGCTTGGCGCAATGCTGCTTGACCCGTTCCAAGGCTTTTTCGCGCAGCCCATGGTTGTGCCACAACCAAGCGCCTGCCGTGGCCACCAGCATCAGGACGAGAAGATTCTCAAGGGTCAACATTTGCATATGCTCCAAACAGGTCGAACCAGCTTAACTGCGTCCCTGGCCTGTCGTACAGGTGGCAATCGAGTTCATACTGCGCTGCGCACAATCCTTGAAACAGCTTTGGAAATCTCCCGCATGAAACGTACCCCGCACCTGCTCGCAATCCAGTCCCATGTGGTGTTTGGCCATGCCGGAAACAGTGCTGCGGTGTTTCCCATGCAGCGTATCGGGGTCAACGTCTGGCCGCTCAATACCGTGCAGTTTTCCAATCACACTCAGTATGGCCAGTGGGCAGGAGAAGTGCTTGCTCCAGCGCAAATTCCTGCGTTGGTGGAAGGCATTAGCAACATCGGGGAGCTAGGCAACTGTGACGCCGTGCTTTCCGGCTACCTGGGCAGTGCGGAGCAAGGGCGGGCGATTCTGGCGGGGGTGGAGCGTATCAAGGCGGTGAACCCGAATGCCTTGTACCTGTGCGACCCGGTCATGGGCCATGCGGAGAAGGGCTGTATCGTCCCGGTCGAGGTGAGCGAGTTCCTGCTCGAAGAGGCCGTCGCGAAGGCTGACATTCTATGTCCGAATCAGCTGGAGCTGGACAGCTTCTGCGGCCGGCGCGCAGAGTCGCTGGCCGATTGCGTGGCCATGGCGCGCAGCCTGCTCAAGCGTGGCCCGCAGGTGGTGCTGGTCAAGCACGTGTCCTACCCCGATCGGGCGCCAGATTCGTTCGAGATGCTGCTGGTTACCGAGCAGGCGAGCTGGCATCTGAAGCGGCCGCTGCTGGCCTTCCCGCGCCAGCCGGTGGGTGTCGGTGACCTTACCTCGGGGCTGTTCCTGGCGCGTGTGCTGCTGGGGGACAGCTGGCAGCAGGCCTTCGAGTTCACTGCGGCGGCGGTGCACGAGGTATTGCTGGAAACCCAAGCCTGCACCAGCTACGAATTGCAGCTGGTGAGGGCCCATGATCGCATCGCCCATCCGCGTGTGCGCTTCGAGGCGCAACGCCTGGCGTTCTAGATCGAGTCGGTCTTCAGGTCCTGGTAGCGCTTTTCCAGTTCCTGGCGGATCTGGCGGCGCTGCTGGCCTTGCAGGAAGCGCCGCTTCTCTTCGCTGGTTTGTGGCTGACGCGGTGGTACCTGGACCGGGCGGCGATTGTCATCGACAGCCACCATGGTGAAGAAGCAGCTGTTTGAGTGGCGAACGGAGCGTTCGCGGATGTTCTCGGTCACCACCTTGATGCCCACCTCCATCGAGGTATTGCCGGTGTAGTTGACCGAAGCCAGGAAGGTCACCAGTTCGCCGACGTGTACCGGCTCACGGAATATCACCTGGTCCACCGACAGCGTCACCACGTAGCTGCCGGCATATCGGCTGGCGCAGGCGTAAGCCACTTCATCGAGATACTTGAGCAGGGTGCCGCCATGTACGTTGCCGGAGAAGTTGGCCATGTCCGGCGTCATCAAAACGGTCATAGTCAGCTGGGCGTTTCCAGGTTCCATAGAGTGCTCACGGTGAGGTTGCGCTGAAGCGGGGTGGGTATCTACAGACACGTCGGTTCCCCTCTTGGTGTTTGCCATCCTGATACGGGACGTTGGCTGACGCTCCATCGTCACGCCGATCACGCCATCGGCGGCGGTTAAGTAGCCGATCTGTTTCTGCATATTGCACCGGCAATTTGCGGCGAGGTGCGATGTTAACCTGAGTACGCCCCTGCAACATGGGCTTTCCAGCATTCAATACAGTATGTACTTGCTGCTCGCTCGGGGCTGCTTTGGCAGAGGAGCGGTCTGCCTTGGCATCGAGAAAAAGGAGAATCGCGCCATGCATGCCATCAGCTTCATCCAGGACCTCGCAGTGATCATGCTTGTCGCTGGTGTCGTGACCATTCTCTTTCATCGGCTCAAACAGCCCGTGGTGCTGGGCTACATCGTCGCAGGCTTCATCATCGGCCCGCACACTCCGCCCTTTGGCCTGATCCACGACGAAGACACCATCAAGACCCTGGCCGAGCTTGGGGTGATCTTCCTGATGTTCTGCCTGGGCCTTGAGTTCAGTCTGCGCAAACTGTTCAAGGTCGGTGCCACCGCCTTCATCGCAGCGTTTCTGGAAATCGTCCTGATGATCTGGATCGGCTTCGAGATAGGCCGCTGGTTCGGCTGGAGCACCATGGATTCGCTGTTCCTAGGGGCGATCCTGGCGATTTCGTCGACCACCATCATCGTCAAGGCGCTCAATGACCTGAAGATGAAGAACGAGCGTTTCGCACAGCTGATCTTCGGCGTGCTAATCGTCGAGGACATCCTCGGTATCGGCATCATCGCCTTGCTGTCAGGAATCGCGGTCAGTGGCACTGTCAGCTCCGGGGAAGTGTTTTCCACCGTAGGCAAGCTGTCCTTGTTCATGATCGTGGCGCTGGTCATCGGCATTCTGCTGGTGCCGAGGCTGTTGGCCTACGTCGCCAAATTCGAAAGCAACGAGATGCTGCTGATCACCGTGCTTGGGCTGTGCTTCGGCTTCTGCCTGCTGGTGGTGAAGCTCGAATACAGCATGGTACTGGGGGCCTTCCTGATTGGCGCGATCATGGCCGAGTCGCGGCAGTTGCTGAAAATCGAACGCCTGATCGAACCCGTTCGCGACCTGTTCAGCGCGATCTTCTTCGTCGCCATCGGTTTGATGATCGATCCTCAGGTGCTGGTCGATTATGCCTGGCCGATCGTGGTCATCACCTTGGCGGTGGTGCTGGGCAAAATGCTGTCCTGTGGCATGGGGGCATTCATTGCCGGCAATGACGGCCGCACGTCGCTACGCGTGGGCATGGGCCTTTCGCAGATTGGCGAGTTTTCGTTCATCATCGCTGCCTTGGGCATGACCCTGCAGGTAACCAGCGACTTCCTTTACCCCGTCGCCGTTGCGGTGTCGGCCATCACCACGCTGCTGACGCCGTATCTGATCCGCGCCGCTGATCCGCTTTCGATCAAACTCGGGCACGTGGTGCCGCGCCGCCTGGCACGGGTGCTGTCGCTGTATGGCGAGTGGTTGCGCAGCATCCAGCCGCAGGGCGAGGGCGCGATGCTGGCCGCGATGATCCGTCGCATCCTGCTGCAGGTGGGGGTGAATCTGGCACTGGTGATCGCGATCTTCTTCAGCGGAGGCTATTTTGCTGGCCGTATCGGCAATTGGCTGACCGAGTGGGTGAGCGATGTCAGTCAGCAGAAGGCGGTGATCTGGGGCGCTGCACTGCTGCTTTCGCTCCCGTTTCTGATTGCGGCCTATCGCAAGCTCAAGGCGCTGTCGATGCTGCTGGCGGAGATGGGCGTCAAGCCGGAGATGGCCGGGCGTCACACGCAGCGCGTGCGGAGGGTGATTGCCGAGGTGATCCCGCTGTTGTCGTTGCTGGTCATCTTCCTGCTGCTGTCGGCGCTATCGGCGAGCATTCTGCCCACCAGCGAGTTGCTGCTGGTGATCGCGGTGGTGGCGGCATTGGTGGTGGCGTTGCTTTGGCGTTGGTTCATACGCGTACACACGCGCATGCAAATCGCCCTGCTTGAAACCCTGGAGAACAGTCGCGATCACTCGCACTGAGTGGGTTGGGCTTTCTGCGCCAGCGTTCACCGAAGTCCGAGGGGATGGAGCGGTAGCGATGGCGCCAAGCGCAGAAAGCCTGGGGATTCTACGGGGCAAAGTGGCCATGGGCCATTATTTTGTGAGTTTAATTCTCACTCAGCTTTCAAGCCAGACGTCCCGGGCCCAGTGCCAGACCGACTCCCAGCTGTCTTCGCCCAAGGCTTCCTCTTCGGCATCCCACAACACGACAGTGCCGTCTTCCTCGACGCAGTAGTAGTTGTCGCCGTCCTGGCAGATGGGGATCAGGTCGCGCGGTACGCCAGCATCCCAAGCGTTTGCCGCGACGTCGGGCAGGTAGGTGTGCGACTGCGGGTCGGTGACGGTTACCGGTTCAAGAGAGCCATAGACCACATCGCTGACGGTCAGCAGGAACTCTTTGAACACGAAAGGGATGTTGATGAACAGTTGTTCCTCGATCTCGACCAGCAGATCTTCGTCGGGAAGTTCCAAGGGTACCGGTACCGGCTCGTTGGCTTCACGGAGTTGTTCGATCACTTCTTCCACGGTTCACATCCTCTAACCTTGATGAACGCTGCGCGTTATACCCTAGTATCCCACTTTGGCAAAAGCAAAAACCCCGGGGCAAGCCCGGGGTTTTTTGCACAGCGTGCGTCGGTTAACCGTTCTGGCGGATACCGGCGACCAGCCACGGCTGGTTCTCGCCTTGAGCGCGAACCATGTGCCAGCTCTCGCTGAAGGCCTCACCTTGATCGAAGCGCGAATTCTTCGACACGCCACGGAAGGTCAGGGTAGCGTCGGTGCGGTCTGGGCGATCGTCTACACCGTCCAGTTGCACATCGAGGTTGTCGATGTAGGTGGACTGGAAGCCATCACCCAGTTCGGCACGTTCACGCTTGAGGAACTCGAGCATTTGCGGGGTCACGAACTCAGCGATCTTGTCCATCTCGTTGGCATCCCAGTGCTGCTGCAGCGCCTGGAAGTGGTTGCGAGCGGCGGCCAGGAAGTTCTGCTCGTTGAACCAGGCTGGTGCGTTGATCACCGGAGCGGCTGCGGCGGCTGGCGCGGCCGAACCACCGAAGATCGACGGCTGGGCAGGCTGGGCGTGAGCTTCACGCTGGAACGGCGCATGACCAGGCGCGGCCATTTGCGGCTGCTGCTGGCGGCGGCGCGCAGCAATGAAGCGGAACACCAGGAACGCGATCAGGGCGACGATCAGGAAGTCCATGATCTGCAGGCCCTCGAAGCCGTCACCCATGAACATGGACGCCAGCAGGCCACCGGCGGCGAGGCCGGCGAGTGGGCCCAGCCAGCGCGAAGCACCGCTGGCGGCGGCCGGAGCACGGCCAGGAGCGGTCGGCGCGGCAGCAGGCGTGGTTGGCGTGGCCTGGCGGGTCTGGTGGATAGGCGCGGAGCCCGAACTCTTGCCGCCGCCGAAACGCTTGGCGTTGGCGTCCAGGCTCAGCGTCAGGCCGACGCAGAGCGCCAGAGCGATGCTAAGAAAACGTTGCATAAATGGGATTTCCCCTGTTGTGGATTGCACGCGCGTCATGTTGCACAGGTTCCTGGGCACATGACCAGCGTCATAATGTTTCGAGCTTTTGCCTGATGTTGCCAAGACCTTGTGGCGGGCAAGCCGGCTCCTGCCCGTATGGCACCGATCCCGAAATCCCGCAGGAGTCTACTTGCCAGCGATGGCGGCGCAGGAGCCTCAGATAGCCTCGAGCTTGGCGTACCCCAGCATGAGCCACTTGCTGCCTTCGGCGAAGTTGACCTGCACCCGTGCCTGGGCGCCGGAACCTTCGAAGTTGAGAATCACCCCTTCGCCGAACACCGCATGCTGCACGCGCTGGCCAAGGTTGAAGGCGGTCTGCGGAATACTGGCGTTGGCGAACAGGCTACTGGCCGAGCTGGTCTTCGCCCCACCGAATGGTCGGCTGACGCTATTGGACAAACGCACTTCCTGAACCAGGCCGGCCGGGATTTCCCGTACGAAACGCGACACTTTGTTGTAGGTCTCGCTGCCGTACAGGCGTCGGGTCTCGGCGTAAGTCATGATCAGCTGACGCATGGCGCGGGTAATGCCCACATACGCCAAGCGGCGTTCTTCCTCCAAGCGGCCAGGCTCTTCCAGGCTCATCTTGTGCGGGAACAGGCCTTCTTCCATGCCCACCAGGAACACATAGGGGAACTCCAGGCCCTTGGCGCTGTGCAGGGTCATCAGCTGAATGCTGTCCTCGTGCTCGTCGGCCTGCGCCTCGCCCGCTTCCAGCGACGCATGACCCAGGAAGGCCGAGAGCGGCGTCAGATCGGCATCTTCTTCGCCCGCTTCGAAGTTGCGTGCTGCGCTGACCAGTTCCTCAAGGTTTTCTACCCGTGCCTGGCCCTTTTCACCTTTTTCTTCCTGGTGATAGATGATCAAGCCGGACTGTTCGATGACCGTCTGGGTCATCAGGTGCAAGGGCATGTCAGCCGTTTTGCCTGTCAGGCTTTCGATCAACTCGATGAAGGCCCCCAGGGCGCTGGCGGCGCGCCCCTTGAGAGCCTTGGCGGCCAGCAACTGGCACATCGCCTCCCACATCGACAGTTGGCTGTGGCGGGCATGTTCACGGATGGCCTCGACGGTTTTCTCGCCGATGCCCCGTGGCGGTACGTTGATGACCCGCTCGAGAGCGGCATCGTTGCCACGGCCTTCGAGCAGGCGCAGGTAGGCCATGGCGTTCTTGATTTCGGCACGCTCGAAGAAGCGCTGGCCGCCGTAGATGCGATACGGGATGCGTTCGCGAAGCAGCGCCTCTTCCAATACCCGCGACTGGGCGTTGGAGCGATAGAGAATGGCGATGTCGCTGCGCGAGTTGCCTTGCTTGATGAGGCTCTCGATGGTCTCGACCACGTAGCGCGCTTCGTCATGCTCGTTGTAGGCGGCGTAGAGGGTCAGCGGTTCGCCTTCGCCCAGGTCCGTCCACAGCTCCTTGCCCAGGCGCCCGCTGTTGTTGGCGATCAGCGCGTTGGCGGCCTTGAGGATGCCGCCGGTGGAGCGATAGTTCTGCTCCAGGCGAATCAGTTCGGCGTCGGGGAAATCGGCGGTGTATTGGTGGATGTTCTCGATCTTGGCGCCACGCCAGCCGTAGATCGACTGGTCGTCGTCACCCACGGCCATCAGGCTCACGCCGCCGCCGGCCAGCAGGCGCAGCCAGGCGTACTGCACGGCGTTGGTATCCTGGAACTCGTCCACCAGTACATGGCGGAAGCGCCGTTGGTAGTGCTCCAGCAGGCCGGGGTGGTCGCGCCACAGGTCGAGGGCGCGCAGCAGCAGTTCGGAAAAGTCGATGACCCCGGCTCGCTCGCAAGCCTGTTCGTAGGCTTCGTAGATGCTGCGCATGGTGCCCAGGAACAGGTCGCCGCTGGCCTGGATGTGCTGCGGGCGAAGCCCTTCGTCCTTCTGCCCGTTGATGAACCATTGTGCCTGGCGTGCTGGCCAGCGCTGTTCGTCCAGCCCCAGGTCGCGGATCACCCGCTTGATCAGGCGCTGCTGGTCGTCGCTGTCGAGAATCTGGAAGTTCTGCACCAGCCGCGCCTCCTGCCAGTGCGCGCGCAGCAGGCGGTGAGCCAGGCCGTGGAAGGTACCGACCCACATGCCAGCCGGGTTGATGCCCAGCAATTGCTCGATTCGATGGCGCATTTCTGCTGCGGCCTTGTTGGTGAAGGTCACCGACAGGATCGAATGCGGTGAAGCCTGCTCGACCTGGATCAGCCAGGCGATACGGTGCACCAGCACACGGGTCTTGCCGGAGCCGGCGCCAGCAAGCACCAGTTGACGCCCCAGCGAGGCTGCTACGGCCTGGCGTTGGGCATCGTTGAGGGAGTTCAGCAGGAGGGAGAGGTCATCATTGTGCATCCGGCCATTCTAGGGCCGTGCAGGGGACAGGGGCAAACGCCGATGGGGCAAAACTTGCCGTTCGTCCGTTGCCGTTCATCCGGGCTTGTGCCAGGGCAGCGTAATTGAGCGGTTCGGTGCGGGTTTGTCGGGGTTTTGGCAAATCATGATCCAGAGCAGTTTGGTCTGGCGCGGCGCTTGTGTATTCTCCCAGCACGTTTGCGGTCATCCATAACAATAACAGCACAAGAACCCGACATTATGACCCAGGATTGCGTGGCGATCGGAGCATCGCCGGATACGACACGGAGTGTTCGCAGGCAATTCGCTACCCAGCTTTCGATCGAGCGCACCCGTCTGCTCTACCAGGGCTCTTTGTTGCCCACCTTGTTCATGCTGCTCAACGGCCTGCTCTGCGCCTGGTTGCTGTGGAGCCCTGAGCGCTACCTGCTGGTCAGTGTCTGGATTGTCTGGCTGCTGGCGCTGGTGGCCTTGCGAGTCATTCAGGTAACCGCTTTCGAAGCGGCCGACACCCAGCGCCAGGCCCGGCCTATATGGTGGCGGATGTTCCTGCTTGGCTCGGGTTTCAGCGGCCTGACCCTGGCCTGTGCGGCCATCGCTCTGGTACCTGCGGAGAGTTTCGTCCAGCAGGCGTGGGGGTTTGGCCTGTTGGGCGCGGCTACGCTGTCGGCCAGTGTCGCCTACGCGGTGAGTTTGCCAGCCTTCCTCAGCTTTGCCCTGCCATGCCTATTGCCACCGATTGCGTTTCTGTTCTTTTACGATGCCGGCGAACAACGGGGCTGGGGATGTTTTGGCCTGATTCTGCTGGCGGCATTGCTGGTCGTGGCCTGGCAGGTTAATCGCCTGATCGAGCGCGGGCTGTTGCGGCGCTTCCAGAACCAGCTGTTGACCGAGGACCTGCAGCGCGTCCAGGCCCAGAAAGCCCTGGAGGACCACCAACGGCTCGCGGCCTCGGTGTTCGAGGCTTCCAGTGAAGGTATCGTCATCCTGAGCGCTGACTTCACGCTGCTGACCGTCAATCGGGCTTTCTGTCAGATGACCGGTTACTCGCGCAGCGAGCTGCTGGCGCGCAATGTCCTGGATCTGCCCTGCAGCAGCGATGCTCGGCGGCACAGCGGCCAGATCGAGCAGTCGCTGCGTCAGCAGGGGTACTGGCAGGGCGAGTTGGTGGAAGCTCGCAAGAGTGGAGAACTGTACCCGCAATGGCTGCAGTTCACGGGCGTTCGTGATGCTTCGGGGAATTTGAGCAATATCGTTGGCTTTTTCTCCGATCTTTCCGCGAGACGGGCGTCCGAAGAGCGCATTCGTTACCTGGCCCAGCACGACGAGCTCAGTGGCCTGGCCAACCGTGCGTTGTTCCGCATGCGCCTCGATGAGGCCGGGCGGCGTGTGCGTCTGAGTGGCCGCAGCCTGGCGTTGCTGCACATCGACCTGGACCGCTTCAAGCTGCTGAACGAAAGCCTCGGCCATGAGCATGCCGATCAACTGTTGAAGAAGATCTCTCAGCGAATCGCCAATGCCGTACCCGAGGCCGACACCGTGGCGCGCTTGTCTGGCGATGAGTTTGCCGTGCTGTTCGACGGTTATAGCAACCTGTCGAGCCTGGTGCGGGTGACCACCCGGCTGCTGGACAAGCTGCGCGTGCCGTTGCGTCTGGGCGAGCATGAAGTGGTGATCAGCGCATCGGTTGGCATCAGCCTGGCGGCTGACGGCAGTTTCGAACCCAACCAGTTGATCAGCCAGGCTGACATGGCCAAGCAGCACGCCAAGCACCTGGGTGGCGACAATTTCCAGTTCTACACCGAGAGCCTGCGCGCCAGCACCTTGGAGCGTCTGCAACTGGAGAACCAGCTGCGCAAGGCCATTGATGAAGGCCAACTGCTGGTCTACTACCAACCCAAGCTCTGCTTGCGCACCGGGCGTTTGCATGCGGCTGAAGCTCTGGTGCGCTGGCTTCATCCTCAATGGGGCATGGTACCGCCCGGTGATTTCATCGGCCTGGCCGAGGAAACCGGGCTGATTGCGCCAATGGGCGAGTTCGTTTTGCGGCGTGCCTGCTGGCAGGCTTGTCAGTGGCAGCGTCAGGGGCTGGATGTGCGTGTCTCGGTGAACCTGTCGGTTTACCAGGTGCGCCAAGGCAAGATCGTCAGCCTGGTGCGGCAGGTGCTCGAAGAAACGGGCCTGCAGCCGCATCTGCTGGAGCTCGAACTGACCGAGAGCCAGTTGTTGGAGAATGTCGAGCACATCATTTCGACCTTCAGGCAGCTGCACGAACTCGGTGTGAAACTGGCCATCGACGATTTCGGAACCGGTTACTCCTCGCTCAGCTACTTGAAGCGCTTACCGGTGGATTTCGTGAAGATCGACCAGGCCTTCATCCGAGGCTTGCACGAAGGCAGCCAGGATGCGGCCATCACCCGGGCAATCATCGCCATGGCGCGTAGCCTGAACCTGAGAGTGGTCGCGGAAGGGGTAGAGACGCAGGAGCAGATGGCGTTCCTGCGTGAGCAAGGGTGTGACGAGGCACAGGGTTATCTGATCAGCCGACCGATCTGCGAAATGGACTTCGAACGCTTGATCGCCACCCGCCAGGCCTGATGCGCACCTGGCGTCGCGCGGTAACTTGAGTTCAGCTGTGCCACGCCCGTCCCTGATGGGCCAGCAGGCTATTGGCCTGCTCGGGGCCGTTGGTGCCCGCCGGGTAGTGGCGTGGCGCTTGGAAATGCTCCTCCCAGCCCTTGATGATCGGGTCGATCCAGGCCCAGGCCGCTTCGACCTCGTCGCGCCGCATGAACAAGGTCGAATCGCCTTCGAGCACGTCCAGCAGCAAGCGCTCGTAAGCTTCCCAGCGCCGGGTCTGGCCAAACACCTGGGCAAGGTTCAGATCCAGGTCGACCGGTTCCAGGCGCATGCCCTTGCCGGGGGTCTTGGTCATCATGCGCAGGCTGATGCGTTCGTCCGGTTGCAGCTGTATCAGGAGCTGGTTGGCCTGGCCGCCGTTGAACAGCTCATGGGGTACTGGTTTGAATTGGATGACGATTTGCGAGGAGCGCCTTGCCATTCGCTTGCCGGTGCGCAAGTAAAACGGTACGCCCGCCCAGCGCCAGTTTTCGATATGAGCCTGAACGGCGACGAAAGTCTCCGTATCGCTGTCGTTGTCGACATCTTTTTCGAAGTAGTACGCCGGCACTTCCTGGCCACCAATGCGTCCAGCGCCGTACTGACCGCGCACGGTCTTGTCCTGCACGTCTTGGCCGGTAATCGGTTTGAGGGCTCGAAGGATCTTCACTTTCTCATCACGCACCGCCTCGGCTTCGAATTGGGCAGGCGGTTCCATGGCCACCAGGCACAACAGCTGCAGCAGGTGGTTCTGCAGCATGTCTCGGGTCGCGCCAGCACGGTCGTAATAGGCACCACGATTCTCGACGCCCAGTGTTTCACAGACACTGATTTGCACATGGTCGACCTGGCCATTGCGCCATACCGGCTCCAGCAGGGCGTTGGCGAAACGCAGGGCCATCAGGTTTTGCACGGTCTCCTTGCCCAGGTAGTGATCGATCCGGAACACGTGGGACTCGTCGAACACCGCGCCAATGGCTTCGTTGATGGCGGTGGCCGATTCCAGCGAATGGCCAATGGGCTTTTCCAGCACGATGCGGGCTTCGCTGTCAGCCAGGCCGGCGATCCGCAGGTGGTTGACGATCGGCACGAACAGGTTGGGCGCGGTGGCCAGGTAGTAGATGCGGGTAAGCCCACCGGGTTCGCCAAGGTAGCGGGCCAGGCGCCCGAAGTCCGCGCTTTGCGAAGCATCCATGGCGAAGTAGTCCAGGCGTGCGGAAAAACGCCGCCACACTTCTTCGTCGAAATCGTTGCGGGCGATCTGTGCCCGGCAATGGCGTTCGGCGAGCTTCACATAGTCGTTGTGTGGCAGGTTGCGCCGGGCCAGCGCAATGATGCGCACGGCATTATTCAGGCGAGCCTCGCGATACAGGTGGTAGAGCGCCGGCAGCAGCTTGTGCAGGGCCAGATCGCCAGTGCCACCGAAAACCAGAATGTCGCAAGGAATAGTCAAAACCACCACTCTCCACGTTCGTTTAACTGGGCGGGTTGGCGTGCATGTAGTATAACTACAAGAAAGCTACATCCCGGCCAGCCGATCATAACCGAGTCCAGCCTGTGAATCTGTTGCAACATATCGCTCAATCGCGCCACCTGCTGCGCAAATCGGAACTGAAAGTGGCTGACCATGTGCTGCTTGATCCGGCTGCAGTCATGCACAGCTCGATGGCCGACCTGGCTCACAGCGTGGGTATCAGCGAACCTACCATCGTGCGCTTCTGCCGTGCGATTGGCTGCTCGGGTTTCCAAGACCTCAAGTTGAAGTTGGCGCAGAGCCTGGCGGCCGGTGCCAGTTTCGGCCAGTTCGCGATCCACGAGGATGACTCGGTCGCCGACTACAGCCTGAAAATTTTCGACACCACGCTGCACACCCTCATGGAAGTGCGCGAACACCTCGACCCTCAGGCGTTGCAGCAGGCGGTGAGCGCCATGGCGCAGGCGCAGCGCGTGGAGTTCTATGGGTTCGGTGCCTCGGGTGCGGTGGCCGCCGATGCCCAGCACAAGTTCTTCCGTCTGTTGCTCAGCGCCGCGGCGTACTCCGACCCGCACATGCAGGCGATGTCTGCCGTCACCTTGAAACCTGGTGATGTTGCGGTCTGCATCTCGCAATCCGGGCGCTCAAAGGACTTGCTGATCACCGCCAACCTGGTGCGTGAGAGCGGTGCCAACCTGATTACCCTGTGCCCAAGCCAGACGCCATTGGCGGAGCTGTCCACGGTGAACCTGGCGATCGATGTGCACGAGGACACGGAAATCTATACGCCGCTGACCTCGCGTATCGCCCACCTGGTCGTGATCGACGTGCTGGCCATGGGCGTAGCCATGGCGCGCGGGCCAAGCCTGGTCAACCACCTGAAGAGCGTGAAGCGCAGTCTGCGCAGCCTGCGGTTGTCGCCGAAGTCGATCAAGGCGATGGACGACTGACCGGGCAGGCACTGCAGGCGTCGGCTTGCCGGCGATGCTCCGGTACCCAAACGACCAAATTTCACCATTTTGTCACCGTTTCACAGCCAAACCGTAAACCGCCAACGTCACGCTGAAGCTCCCGCATCTTAATCTGGGAGACAGGCAATGGCTCGTGACTACGACGGTACGTACCAACCCAGCGCCAAGGCTCGCAAGCAGCAGGAAAAAGATCAGCGTCGCATGGAATATCGACGCGCGATCGAAAGCTACTGCGACCAACGTCAATTGCTCCGCGACCTGGCGGACTACCCTGAGCTACAAGCGCTCACGGTGTGGCGGGCATCGTCGGCAGCTTCCCCGAAAAACGCTCAACAAGCGCACTGATCAAAGCACGTTCGCTGCGGATGAACGCCAGAAACGCCAAGGCCACCGGCGACTGTCGCTTGGCCTTGGACTGCACCACGCACCAGCTGCGATACAGGGGCAGCTCTTCGACCGGCAGCTCTTTGAGCACCCCAGTGGCGAGCTCCAGGTTCAGCGCATGGCGGGTCAGCAGGGCAATGCCAAGCCCGGCGATCACACATTCGCGCTGGGCATCGGCCGAGGCCACCTCCAAGGTCTGGGTGAAGTGCACGCGCTTGTCCTTGAAGTACTCCTCGCAAGCCTTGCGCGTGCCGGAACCCTGTTCCCGCACGAGCAGGGTATGAGGCTCAAGATCTTGCAGGCGCAAGTGTTCGAGCTTGCACAACGGGTGGTCCGGAGGCGCTACGGCAACGATCGGGTTGTTGAGGAATGGCAGAAACTCCAAGCCCATGTCCTGGGGCACCATCGACATGATGATCAGGTCATCGCGGTTGTCCGAAAGGCGCCGGATGGCCTGGGCGCGGTTGACCACCGTCAGGGTCAGGTTGACCTCCGGGTGACGCTGCTTGAAGGCGGCGAACAGGTGTGGCACGAAGTATTTGGCACTGGACTCGATCGCCAGCTTCAGCTGCCCCTGCAATGAGCCCTGCATGTCCGACAGTTGCATGTCGAGGCTTTCCAGGCGACCGAAGATATCCCGGCTGGCGCGCTGCAAAGCTTCAGCCGCCTCGGTCAGGTAGAGCTTCTTGCCGACATACTCGAACAGCGGTTGGCCGATCAGCTCTTCGAGCTGCCGAATCTGTAGACTAACGGCGGGTTGCGTCAACGCCATTTCTTCCGCAGCCCGGCTGTACGAGCGCAAATCGCACACCTCGTTGAAGATCTGCAGCTGACGCAATGTCATACGCATCAAGGACTTACGCATTTTTATCCGGGCTCCTGCAAAACCTTGTAACTGCACTATAAGCTTTTGCTAATACAGCCTCTAACAAATATTGATTTTTGTTTATCGACCTTCGGCGCTAGGGTGAATACGCGACTGGCCATCAACGTCTGGTCACGCGCCGACCGGTAGAACCGGCTCGTCTGTTCCTACGGCTTTGGGAAGACTCCAGTGATAAAAAAAATCCTGATCGCCAACCGAGGTGAAATCGCAGTTCGGATCGTGCGTGCTTGCGCCGAGATGGGCATTCGCTCGGTGGCGATCTATTCCGACGCCGACCGTCATGCCTTGCACGTCAAGCGTGCCGATGAGGCCTACAGCATTGGTGCCGAGCCGCTGGCCGGTTACCTGAACCCGCGCAAGCTGGTGAACCTGGCTGTGGAAACCGGCTGCGATGCGTTGCACCCCGGTTACGGTTTCCTGTCGGAAAACGCTGAACTGGCAGAGATCTGCGCTGAGCGCGGCATCAAGTTCATCGGGCCGGCTGCCGACGTCATTCGCCGTATGGGCGACAAGACCGAAGCGCGCCGTACCATGATCGCCGCTGGCGTTCCGGTGACCCCTGGCACCGAAGGCAACGTTGCCGATATCCACGAAGCCCTGAGCGAAGGCGACCGCATCGGTTACCCGGTGATGCTCAAGGCCACCTCCGGCGGTGGCGGCCGCGGCATTCGCCGTTGCAACAGCCGTGAAGAACTGGAACAGAACTTCCCCCGGGTCATTTCCGAGGCCACCAAGGCATTTGGTTCGGCTGAAGTGTTCCTGGAGAAGTGCATCGTCAACCCCAAGCACATCGAAGCGCAAATCCTCGGTGACAGCTTCGGCAATGTGGTGCACCTGTTCGAGCGCGACTGCTCGATCCAGCGCCGTAACCAGAAGCTCATCGAAATTGCCCCAAGCCCACAGCTGACCCCCGAGCAGCGCGCCTACATCGGCGACCTGGCGGTGCGTGCGGCCAAGGCAGTGAATTACGAGAACGCCGGTACCGTGGAGTTCCTGCTCGCCGATGGCGAGGTGTACTTCATGGAGATGAACACCCGGGTGCAGGTGGAACACACCATCACCGAGGAAATCACCGGCATCGACATCGTCCGTGAACAGATCCGCATTGCCTCTGGCCTGCCACTGTCGGTCAAGCAGGAAGACATCCAGCACCGCGGCTACGCGTTGCAGTTCCGTATCAACGCTGAAGATCCGAAGAACAACTTCCTCCCAAGCTTCGGCAAGATCACCCGTTACTACGCTCCCGGCGGCCCGGGCGTGCGCACCGATACGGCGATCTATACCGGCTACACCATTCCGCCGTTCTACGACTCGATGTGTCTGAAGCTGGTGGTCTGGGCGCTTACCTGGGAAGAGGCCATGGACCGCGGCCTGCGGGCTCTGGACGACATGCGCGTGCAAGGGGTGAAAACCACCGCCGCGTACTACCAGGAAATTCTGCGCAACCCAGAATTCCGTAGCGGCCAGTTCAACACCAGCTTCGTCGAAAGCCATCCTGAACTGACCAACTACTCGATCAAGCGCAAACCCGAAGAGCTGGCCCTGGCCATCGCTGCCGCCATCGCCGCCCACGCAGGCCTGTGAGGAATTCCATAATGTCCAAGAAAATTCACGTAACCGACACGATCCTGCGCGACGCCCACCAGTCCCTGCTGGCTACCCGCATGCGCACCGAAGACATGCTGCCGATCTGCGACAAGCTCGACAAAGTCGGCTACTGGTCGCTGGAAGTCTGGGGCGGTGCCACCTTCGATGCCTGCGTGCGCTTCCTCAAGGAAGACCCGTGGGAACGCCTGCGCAAGCTGCGCGCTGCGCTGCCCAACACCCGCCTGCAAATGCTGCTGCGCGGCCAGAACCTGCTGGGCTATCGTCACTACAGCGATGATGTGGTCAAGGCTTTCGTGGCCAAGGCTGCTGTCAACGGCATCGACGTGTTCCGTATCTTCGACGCCATGAACGACGTGCGTAACCTGCGTGTGGCCATCGAGGCGGTCAAGGCTGCGGGCAAGCATGCCCAGGGCACCATTGCCTACACCACCAGCCCGGTACACACCATCGATGCGTTCGTCGCCCAGGCCAAGCAGATGGAAGCCATGGGTTGCGACTCGGTGGCGATCAAGGACATGGCCGGCCTGCTGACTCCCTACGCCACCGGCGAACTGGTCAAGGCGCTGAAAGCTGAGCAGTCGCTGCCGGTGTTCATCCACTCCCATGACACTGCCGGCCTGGCAGCCATGTGCCAGCTCAAGGCGGTGGAAAACGGTGCCGACCACATCGACACCGCCATCTCCAGCTTCGCCTGGGGCACCAGCCACCCGGGTACCGAGTCGATGGTCGCCGCGCTCAAGGGCAGCGAGTTCGACACCGGCCTGGACCTGGAACTGCTGCAGGAAATCGGCCTGTACTTCTATGCCGTGCGCAAGAAGTACCATCAGTTCGAAAGTGAATTCACCGCCGTGGACACCCGCGTGCAGGTGAACCAGGTACCCGGTGGCATGATCTCCAACCTGGCCAACCAGCTCAAGGAGCAGGGCGCTCTGAACCGCATGAACGAGGTGCTGGCCGAGATCCCGCGTGTTCGCGAAGACCTTGGCTTCCCGCCGCTGGTCACCCCGACTTCGCAGATCGTCGGCACCCAGGCGTTCTTCAACGTGCTGGCTGGCGAGCGCTACAAGACCATCACCAACGAAGTGAAGCTGTACCTGCAAGGCGGTTACGGCAAAGCGCCAGGCGTGGTGAACGAGCAACTGCGTCGCCAGGCCATCGGTAGCGAAGAAGTGATCGACGTGCGTCCGGCCGACCTGCTGAAGCCGGAAATGGCCAAGCTGCGCGCCGATATCGGCGCCCTGGCGCGCTGCGAGGAAGACGTGCTGACCTACGCCATGTTCCCGGACATCGGCCGCAAGTTCCTCGAAGAGCGTGAAGCCGGCACCTTGGTCCCCGAAGCCCTGCTGCCGATTCCGGAAGCCGGCGCAGCGGCGGCGCCAGGCGGAGAAGGCGTGCCGACCGAGTTCGTCATCGACGTGCATGGCGAAACCTACCGCGTCGACATCACCGGTGTGGGGGTCAAGGCCGAAGGCAAGCGTCACTTCTACCTGTCGATCGACGGCATGCCGGAGGAAGTGGTGTTCGAGCCGCTCAACGAGTTCGTCAGCGGTGGCGGCAGCAAGCGCAAGCAGGCCAGCGCGCCGGGCCACATCAGCACGACCATGCCAGGCAACATCGTCGATGTACTGGTCACAGAAGGCGTTGTGGTCAAGGCCGGCCAAGCGGTGCTGATCACCGAGGCCATGAAGATGGAGACCGAAGTGCAGGCGGCGATCGCCGGCAAGGTCGTGGCTATCCATGTGGCCAAGGGCGACCGTGTGACGCCGGGTGAGATCCTGATCGAGATCGAGGGCTGAGATACGCCCTCATCTACAAGCGGTTAACCTCTGGGGAGCGGGTGCTCCCCTTTTTTTGCCTGGACGCCGGCAAGTCGGTCCAGTACCACCATCAGCCGTTGCGGCACGCCTCGAGTGTCTTGATCTGGCCCTCGGGACGCTGGTTGTCAGCACTCAACCACTGCTCGAACCCCGCGGCCACTCGCGGCCACTCATCATCGGTAATCGAATACCAGGCCGTGTCGCGGTTACGATCCTTGACCACCAGGTGCTTGCGGAACACGCCCTCGAACTGGAAGCCGAATCGCTCTGCAGCCCGCTTGGAGCGAGCGTTGGCGTTATTGCACTTCCATTCCAGGCGGCGGTTGCCCAGCTCGAAGCTCAGCTTGCCCAGCAGGTACACCGCCTCGGTGCTCTTTGGCGTGCGCTGCATGGCGGCGCCGAAGGCGATATGACCGATCTCGATGCGGCCATGATCGGGCACGATCGACATCAGGCTCAGGATGCCCTGCGCCTGTCCGCTGCGGCGGTCGATGACGGCATAGTAGAGCGGGTCACGCCCCGCAGCGTTGCTGTCTAGCCAGCGGTCGAAGGTGGCGCGCTCGGTGAAGGGTCCGTAAGGCAGGTAGTCCCATAGCCGCGGGTCCGAGGCTGGGCCTTGCAGCACCTCCCAGAGGTCGTCGCCATGGCGCGCTGGGTCGAGCTTTTCCAGGCGGATGAAACGGCCTTCGATGGGTTCTGCCGTAGGCGTAGATGCAGGTTTCCAGTTCAATGCGTCAGTCATGCTCAGCCTACAGCCCTTTGCGGAATTGGATGAAGCCAGGGCGCTCGGCAACCTGCTCGTACAGGCTGATGGCGGTGGCGTTGGTCTCGTGAGTCAGCCAGTGCACCTTGATGCAAACAGCGGCCTTGGCCGTGGCATAAACGTGTTCGATCAGCTGGCGGCCGATGCCCAGGCCCCGTTGCTTGCTGTCCACGTACAAGTCCTGCAGGTAGCAGGAATTCTCGATGCTCCAGTTGGAACGATGATAGATCCAGTTGACCATCCCGACCGCCTCGCCATCGACCCAGGCCAGCGCCGAATGGGTAGGCTCGTTCGGGTCGAGCAGGCGCTGCCAGGTGCTGACGCTAACCTCCTCTGCCAGTTCGGTTTCATAAAAGCGCAGGTAGGCTTGCCACAGGGCGAGCCAGGCGGCGTGGTCTTCGGCGCGGACGGGGCGCAGGGTGACGCAGGTCATGGGGCTTTTCCTTCAGAGTTGGCGCATGTGCGCCGCGAGTTGATTGTCCAGGTGATCGGCGCTGGCGCTGAGGCCTTCGCGCACGCCAGCGATGTCCTGCTCCGAGCGGTTCTGGCTGAGCTTGCGTGCTCCCTGCAGGCGGGCAATGGGCATGCGGATGCCGACAATGGCGCGGAGCATGCCGTCCACGTAGTCGGTGGGAGCGTCCGTCACGCTCCATGGCAGGTTACGGCCTTGCTCGTGGCGGTCGGTCAGGCGGCTGACGATGTCCAGCAAAGGGGTGGCATCGTGGATGACGTCGACCGAGCCATAGGCATGAACCGCCAGGTAGTTCCACGTTGGCACGACCTTGGGGTTGTCGGCTTTGCTGGGGTAGTAGCTGGGGCTGACATAAGCGTCCGCTCCTGGGAATACCAGCATTGCCTCGCTGCCGTGCTGCAGGTCCTGCCATTGGCGATTGGCTCGGGCAAGGTGAGCATAGACGGTGCCGAACTCGCCTTCGCTTGGCTCGACAAGCACGGGTAGGTGGCTGGCCAGCAGGCCGTGCTCGCCATGGCTGACCAGCACGGCAAGGCGTGTATCGAGCATGTGCTGGTGCAGGCGCTGGAGATCATGTTCCTGATGAGGCTTGCTGTTGTACATGGCGAGGTTCCTTGTCGAATCACTCCATCCTAGGCAGGCTATTGGCACCGAGTAAGAGCCATTAACGGCTGATTTCATAGGTCCAATTCCATGAGCGAGCGTCCTCTCGTATTGCCATTCGACCCTGCCGGCATCGTCCTCGACCGCCGCCGAGGCCTCAGCCAACAGCTGTATCAGGCACTGCGGGCACGGGTGCTCGATGGCCGGCTCAGCAGTGGTACACGTTTGCCAGCAACCCGCGACCTGGCCGCCATACTGGCGTTGTCCCGCAACAGCGTGATCCGCGCTTATGACCAGTTGTATGCCGAGGGCTACATCGAAAGCCGGGTTGGCGATGGCACCTATGTCAGTCGGCTGCCAAAACTATCCACACAACTATCCACAGGGTTATCCCGGGGTTTATCAACAGAGTTATCCACATTTTCATCGAAAAACACTGAGGATATATCCAGCCGAGAGCGTTCCAGCGAGCCGCTTGAGCGTCTGAAAAATAACCATTTACCACCACCAAAAAGTGGCGCGCCACGGGCATTTCGGGTGGGCATTCCCGCGTTCGACCTTTTCCCGTTCGAGGTCTGGGCCAAGCTGCAAGCGGGTTTCTGGAGAAATCCGGATCCCGCGCGACTCGGCTATGGGGACCCCGCAGGCGAGCGAGCTTTGCGAGAGCTGGTAGCGGCCTATATGCGTCGTTCCCGAGGACTTTCGTGCACGGCTGAGCAAATTGTGATCACCCATGGCGCGCAGCAGGCCATCAGCCTTTGTGCACAGTTGCTGCTGCAGCCCGGCGACAAGGTGGCTGTGGAAAACCCAGGCTACCGGGCAGCAGGTCACGCCTTCGCCATTGCAGGGGCCAGGGTGATTGGGGTAGCGGTGGACGAGCAGGGCATGGACTGCCAACGACTGGCGCAGGTGACGGACTGCCGGTTGGCCTATGTGACGCCCGCTCATCAGTACCCCACGGGGGTAACCATGAGCCTGGCGAGACGCCTGGCGTTGCTGGACTGGGCCGAACGCAACGAGGGCTGGATCGTCGAAGACGACTATGACGGCGAGTATCGCTACAGCGGCGCGCCATTGGCACCCTTGGCCGCCCTCGATCAGCAGGGGCGCGTGTTGTACGTGGGTACCTTCGGCAAGATTGCCTTCCCGGCCTTGCGCCTGGGGTATCTGGTATTGCCTGCGCGCCTGGCGGAGGCCTTCAGCCAGGGCCGCGCGCTGGCGGTGCGGCATTCGGAAGTGGGCTCGCAGTGCGTAATGGCCGAGTTCATGGCCCAGGGGCACTTTCAGCGGCATATCCGGCGCATGCGCCGGGCAGCGTTGAGCCGCCGCAACGTGCTCAAGGCGGGATGGCCGGTGGATGTTCCCGGGCTAGGCGAAATGCCGGAAGTCGAGGCTGGGCTTCATGTGAAGGTAGATGTGGATAACCATGCCCGGGAGCAGGAACTGGTAGCTAAGGCTGAGGCGGTGGGGGTCGAGGTCAATCCGCTGAGCAGTTATTGGCTTGAGGACAGCGAGGTGCCTGTGGATAAACGCGCTGGGTTGGTTCTTGGGTTTGCGGCGGTGCCAGAAGGGGAGATCGCCGAGGCGTTGATGCGCTTGCGCAAGGCATGGAAGCAACGGTGACGCCGATGGCCACTTCGCGGGCGTATCCGCTCCCACAGGCACGGGTGTTCAAGGATATCGCCCCCGAGGGTTGGATTTGGGTCCAACTTCCTTGGGGGCATACCCTTACGGGGAGCGGCTTTGCCCGCGAAGTGAGCGACTCAGGTGCCTGACTTGATCCGTGTCCAAGCCCGCGTGCGTGCCCGCTCCGCATCCCGTGGCAACGGCTTGAGGGTATACAGCTTGGTCATCGCCTCCGCTGTCGGGTACAGGTTGGGGTTGTTGCGAATAGCCGGGCTCACTTTTTCGGTGGCATCCTTGTTCGGGTTTGGATACCCGACGAAGTCGCTAATCGGCGCAATCACCTCTGGGCGCAGCAGGTAATTGATGAACGTGTGGGCATCTTCCGGGTTAGCCGCATTCTTCGGAATCGCCAGCATGTCGAACCAGATCGGCGCGCCTTCCTTGGGCAGGCGCATATCGACCACCACACCATTCTTGGCATCGCGGGCGCGGTTGGCGGCCTGGGAGAAGCTGCCCGAATAGCCCACTGCGACGCAGATATCGCCGTTGGCGATGTCCGCCATGTACTTCGAGGAATGGAAGTAGGTGATGTGCGGACGGATCTTGAGCAGCAAGGCTTCGGCTTTCTTGTAGTCGTCAGGTTTGCCGCTGTTGGGGTCCAGGCCGAGGTACTGCAGAGCCAGCGGTAGAATCTCTGATGGCGAGTCGAGCAGTGCGACACCGCACTGCTTGAGCTTGGCGATGTTCTCTTCCTTGAAGATCAGGTCCCAGCTGTCCACAGGTGCTTTGTCGCCCAGCGCCGCCTTGACCTTGTCCGGGTTGAAACCGATGAGCACGGTGCCGTACATGTAGGGCACGGCGAACTTGTTGCCAGGGTCGTTGGCTTCGATCAGCTTCATCAGCGCAGGGTCCAAGTGTTGCCAATTCGGCAGCTTGGCGCGATCCAGCGGCTGGAACACGCCCGCCTCGATCTGCTTGGCCAGGAACACGTTGGACGGTACTACGACGTCATAACCGGAGTTACCGGTAAGCAACTTGACCTCGAGCGCTTCGTTGGTGTCGAAGATGTCGTAGATCAGTTTGACGCCACTGTCCTTCTGGAAGTCGGTCAAGGTCTGTGGCGTGATGTAGTCGAACCAGTTGTATACGCGCAGGGTACGCTGTTCGGCCTGGGCATTGAGGGCGCCGGTGAACAGCGTGGCGGCGATGAGCGGGGCGAGCAGACGCTTGAGTCGGACCATTACCGGGCTCCTGGTTGTGCTTGCTGGAAGCCTTCCAGCACATTCACTGCGTTGATACCGATTTCTTCCACAGCGTAGCCACCTTCCATCACGAACAAGGTCGGCTTGCCCAGGGCGGCGATGCGCTTGCCCATTTCCAGGTAGTCCGGGCTGTCCAGTTTGAACTGGGAGATTGGATCGTCCTTGAAAGTGTCCACGCCAAGGGAGATCACCAGCACGTCCGCGTCATAGCTGGCGATGCGTAGGCAGGCGTCTTCCAATGCGGCGCTCCAGGCTGCCCAGTCGCTGCCAGCCGGCAGTGGATAGTTGATGTTGCACCCTTCACCCGCACCCTCGCCGGTTTCGTCGGCGTAGCCGAGGAAGAACGGGAATTCCGCTTGTGGGTCGCCGTGGATCGAGGCGAAGAACACATCGTTGCGGCTGTAGAAGATGTCCTGGGTGCCGTTGCCGTGGTGGTAGTCGACATCCAGGATCGCCACTTTCCCATAGCCTTGATCGAGGAAGGCCTGGGCGGCGATGGCGGCATTGTTCAGGTAGCAATATCCGCCCATGACTTCGGCGGCAGCGTGGTGCCCCGGTGGACGGCACAGGGCGAAGGCGGAATGTGCGCCTTCGACGATGGCGGCCTGGGCGGTCAGGGCTACCTGGGCGGCGCTGTAGGCCGCCTGCCAGGTCCCGGCTGTGATCGGGGCGCCAGCGTCGAAGCTGTAGTAGCCCAGTTCGCCATGCAGGCCAGTGGGCTTGACCTGGCGCAATGTGCGGGCGGGCCAGGTGAAGGGCAGCAAGTCGCCCTCGTGACCCAATGCGGCCCAACGTGCCCACGCACCTTCGAAGAAGTTCAGGTACTCGGCGCTGTGGATGCGCTGCAATGGCGCACGACCAAAGTCGCTCGGCCCTTTTACCTCGCCGAGGTTGCGCTTTTTCACGCGTTCGAGCACATGATCGGCGCGCGATGGCATTTCGAAGCAAGGCATCAGCTTGCCGTCGATCAGCTCGCAGCGGCCGTGGTGCAGGCGATGATCATCGGAATAGATCGTCAGCATTGTTGTTCTCCGGTTTTACTGGCGTAGGCCCATTGTCATGGGCAGGCCTGGGGTGGAGAACGACGCAAACGGCCAAAAGGGGATAGATGTGGCCAAGCTCGTTGGCCGTTCAACGACCCATGGGCCGACTTGCCGGCGATAAGACCCGTCAGCCTCGATAATGACTTGGCGCCACACCACTCCAGCGCTGGAACGCATGGCGAAAGCTCGCTGTTTCGCTAAATCCCAGGGTTTCGGCGATCCGGTAGATCGGCATCTGCGCATCGGCCAGCAGCTGCTTGGCCCGCTCGAAGCGCAGCTCATCCAGCAGTTGTTGATAACTGCAGCCCAGCGCTTGCAGGTGCCGGCGCAGGGTGCGCGATGAACAGTTCATCTGCCGCGCCAGGCCGTCCAACCCAGGTGCGGCATCCAGCTGTTGCAGCAGTAATTGGCGAATGCGCCCGAGCCAGGCCTGGCGACCGGTGAACTCCAGGTTCTGGCGCCGGCAACGCTCGCTCATGGCTTTGTGCGTGATGGGGTCGGCCAGTGGCAGTGGCGTGTCTAGCCAGCGGCGCTCGAAGGCGAAGGCATTGTCCTCGGCATCGAAACCCAGCGGACACTGGAATGCACCGGTATAGAGCGCATGGTAGACGGGCCGACGGTGTTCGAAGCGGGCACCAAGCAGCGGCAGCGTGCGTCCCAGCAGGTCATCGCAGATGACTTTCAGCGACACCAGGCAGAACTCGGCATTGAAGGCCGCCAGCGCTGGGCTGTCGCGGTAGTCGCTGGCACTGAACCAGACGCGCTGGCCATCATCCACCAGGCGCAGCTGGAAGACTGTTCCCAGCAGTGCCGGGTAGCGCAACGCCAGGCGCAGGGCGTCACCCAAAGTGGCACTGGAGAGCAAGGCGTAACCGAGCATGCCATAGCACGACACATGCATCCGCCGGCCCAATTCCAGGCCGATATCCTCGCGCCGAGCCACAGCATTGGCGCAGACCTGCAGCTCCTGCTGGGTGGTGATGCGCGCATCGGGATGCCCCAGGTCTGCCGGGCCTATGCCACTGCCGGCCAGCAGCGACGCAGCCTCGCAACCTTCTTCCTGGAAGAGGTTGAGAATCAGCGAAACCGCGTTGAGGGTGGTGAGGTGGCTGTGCAGCATGCTCGGAATCCCGTTGGGCTGGGCAGATTCTGGAGCAATTAGCGTGCCTTTTCACTTTAACAACGGCGATAGAAGTGAATTAGACGGGTACGACGCCAAATACGGCCTCGATGTGTGGCCGTGGATGGCCCCGCAGCGTGCCCAGGGGCGTGAAGTCATTGTGCTGCTGGATGGCGAAGCATTCACTCGCCGCGAGTTGATGGCCGCCCTGGGCAGCGACCGATGGTGCGCGCTTCATAGCCAGACGCCAGCCGCCTAATCGTCTAATGCTGGCCCAGTGGCATTCCGGGTGATGCCTGGCGAGCCAAGTCTGGCCGAGCCTGACCGTTCGACGCCGCAGCAGAATTGGGGTTGGTTGGCCAGCTTGGCCCCGGCTGAGCTGCCCGCTTACCACCGTGGCCGGAGGAAACACCCGAGACGCATTTTCAGCGGATGCGACGGTTTGCGCCGTTCGGCGCTAGGGGGTGTGAAATGAAATATTGTTTGAAACGAGTCGTTGTGGTGACCGCAGCATGGTTACAGACCAATTGTTTTGAAGAGCAATCGAATACGTTCACGTAGGTAAGTGAGCTACCGCCAAACTTTTCTTATTGGCTGGTGTGATTTACAAGCCCGAGCCAGGCACTCACAGCACAGTGACATCCTCGCCATGCTCGACGCTGAGGACGACCCGTCCGACCCGTTGAATTTGATATAAAAAAAGGGCCCTAAGCGTGCGCTAGGGCCCTTGAAAGGTTGAGAGGTGTCTAGTCCCTCGACCTGGTGAGACGTTTCAAGCGGTCGGTTACGCCTTCAGCGGAACCAGACGTGGAGCGATCATGTTTTCCGGACGCAGGATGTCGTTGAGCATCTCTTCGTCCAGCAGCTGTTCTTCGCGCACCAGTTCCAGTACGCCGCGGCCGGTTTCCAGGGCAACGCGGGCGATACGGGTGGCGTTTTCGTAGCCGATGTAAGGGTTCAGGGCGGTGACCAGGCCGATCGAGTGCTCGACCAGTTCACGGCAACGCTGTTCGTTGGCGGTAATGCCGACGATGCAGTGCTCGCGCAGCATGTCCATGGCGCGTTGCAGCAGGCGGATCGAGTCGAAGATCTTGTAGGCGATCAGCGGCTCCATCACGTTCAACTGCAGCTGGCCACCTTCGGCGGCGACGGTCAGCGCCAGGTCGTTGCCCATGATGGCGAAGGCGACTTGGTTCACCGCTTCCGGGATAACCGGGTTGACCTTGCCTGGCATAATCGAGCTGCCTGGCTGGCGTGCCGGCAGGTTGATCTCGTTGATGCCGGTGCGTGGGCCGCTGGACAGCAGGCGCAGGTCGTTGCAGATCTTCGACAGCTTGACCGCGGTACGCTTGAGCATGCCGGAGAACAGCACGAAGGCGCCCATGTCGGAGGTGGCTTCGATCAGGTCGGCAGCCGGTACCAGCGGCTGGCCGCTGATGGTCGCCAGGCGCTGCACGGCCAGGGCCTGATAGCCAGGGTCGGCGTTGATGCCGGTACCGATGGCGGTGCCGCCCAGGTTGATTTCGGTCAGCAGCTCCGGAGCCAGCGAGCGCAGGCGCTGCAGGTCTTCGGTCATGGTGGTGGCGAAGGCGCGGAATTCCTGGCCCAGGGTCATCGGCACGGCGTCCTGCAGCTGGGTACGACCCATCTTCAGTACGTGGTCGAATTCCTTGCCTTTGGCGGCGAAGGCCTGGATCAGGCTGTCGAGGCTGGCCAGCAGGGCGTCGTGACCCAGCAGCAGACCCAGGCGGATCGCGGTCGGGTAGGCATCGTTGGTCGATTGAGCCATGTTCACGTCGTTGTTCGGGTGCAGGTACTGGTACTCACCCTTCTGGTGGCCCATGGCCTCCAGTGCGACGTTGGCGATGACTTCGTTGGCGTTCATGTTGGTGGAAGTACCAGCACCACCCTGGATCATGTCCACCACGAACTGGTCGTGGAAGTCGCCTTTGATCAGGCGGGCGCAGGCTGCGGTAATGGCAGCATGCTTGGCATCGCTCAGGTGACCCAGCTCACGGTTGGCGTCGGCAGCGGCCTGCTTGACCATGGCCAGGGCCACGACCAGCTTCGGGTAGTGCGACAGCGGAACACCGGAGAGGTGGAAGTTGTTGGCAGCGCGCAGGGTCTGGATGCCGTAGTAGGCATCGGCAGGGACTTCAAGGGTACCAAGCAGATCTTTTTCGACGCGGAACGATGCAGCGGAGGACATGATGGATATCATCTCGATTTTGACCCGGCACATGCCGGAATGGCGCCAATCCTAGGGCTGCCGCGATTTTGCGGCCAATGCTGTTGCACGCTAACCTATGCATAAACGGCATACGGTTTGATGTGACGCCGATTGACAATCGAGCGTGTTCCATTTTGGTGCACGCCTTGCGGAGTAGTCGATGAACCTCGAAAGCAAGTGGCTGGAAGACTTCAGTGCCCTGGCCGCCACACGTAGTTTTTCTCAGGCGGCAGAGCGCCGCTTCGTCACCCAGCCAGCCTTCAGCCGTCGTATCCGCAGCCTCGAAGCTGCCCTGGGCTTGACCTTGGTGAATCGTTCCCGCACGCCCATCGAGCTGACTGAGGCAGGACAGCTTTTTCTGGTCACGGCGCGCACGGTTGTCGACCAGTTGAGCGAAGTTCTCCGCCATTTACATCATCTTGAAGGTGGGCAGGGTGAGGTGATCCAGGTGGCTGCGGCGCACTCCTTGGCATCGGGCTTTTTCCCCCGTTGGGTGGCACAGTTACGCAACGATGGGTTGAACATCGCCACGCGCCTGGTCGCCACCAACGTGGGGGATGCCGTGCATGCCTTGCGTGAGGGTGGCTGCGACCTGATGCTGGCTTTCTATGACCCGGATGCCGCCCTGCAGATGGATGCCGAGATCTTCCCGTCGCTGCACATGGGCACCACGGAAATGCTGCCGGTGTGCGCGGTGGGCGCAGATCGCAAGCCGTTGTTCGACCTCGATGGTGACAGCAGCGTGCCGCTGCTCGCCTACAGTGCCGGCGCCTTCCTGGGGCGGTCGGTGAGCCTGCTGCTACGTCAACGCAACCTGCGCTACACCACGGTCTACGAAACGGCCATGGCCGACAGTCTCAAGAGCATGGCTCTGGAAGGAATGGGCGTGGCCTGGGTGCCGCGGCTTTCCATGCGGGGTGAACTGGAGCGGGGCGAACTGGTGGTCTGTGGTGGTAGCCAGTGGCATGTTCCGCTGGAAATACGCTTGTACCGCTGCGCCCTGGTGCGCAAGGCCAACGTGCGTTTGTTGTGGCGCAAACTGGAGTCGGCCGGTAACCAGGCGGACCCTGCACTCTGAATCATTAGGGGGTAAAAAGTTGTCCCGCGAGACAGCTTGCCCTTTGATCCGACATGTGCTTGTGGGGGTGGGCGGGCTGCTTCGCTATACGCTATAATCCCGCGCCTTCGGCCGGCTAGGTCGATTCAGAATCCGTATGACAAGCCACGCCGGTCGACCTGCGTGGCTTGTTGCTTTTAGCGCGCCTGAAGGCGCTTGCAGGAGAGGCTCGACGATGAGTGCACTGGTTGGCGTGATCATGGGCTCCAAGTCCGATTGGTCCACCCTTAGCCACACCGCCGATATGCTGGAAAAACTCGGCATTCCCTATGAAGTGAAGGTGGTTTCCGCCCACCGCACCCCGGACTTGCTGTTCCAGTACGCTGAAGAAGCCGAAGGGCGTGGTATCGAGGTGATCATCGCCGGTGCTGGTGGTGCAGCCCACCTGCCAGGCATGTGCGCGGCCAAGACCCACCTGCCGGTGCTGGGCGTACCGGTGCAGTCGTCGATGCTGTCGGGCGTGGACTCGCTGCTGTCGATCGTGCAGATGCCTGCCGGCGTACCGGTTGCTACCTTGGCTATCGGTCGCGCCGGAGCTGTTAACGCCGCTTTGCTGTCGGCGAGCATCCTGGGCGCCAAGTACCCTCAGTACCATGCAGCGCTCAAGCAGTTCCGCACAGAGCAGACCGAGACCGTCCTGGACAATCCAGATCCACGTCAGGCTTGAGGCTGAACCCATGAAGATCGGTGTAATCGGTGGCGGCCAGTTGGGCCGCATGCTGGCTCTGGCGGGTACTCCGCTGGGCATGAACTTCGCTTTCCTCGACCCGGCGCCGGACGCCTGTGCCGCCGCACTGGGCGAGCACCTGCGTGCCGACTATGGCGACCAGGACCACCTGCGCCAGCTGGCCGACGAAGTCGACCTGGTGACCTTCGAGTTCGAGAGCGTCCCGGCCGAGACCGTGGCTTTCCTGTCGCAATTCGTACCGGTGTACCCGAGCGCCGAGGCGCTGCGCATCGCCCGTGACCGCCTGTTCGAGAAGAGCATGTTCCGTGACCTGGGCATCCCGACCCCAGCCTTCGCCGACATCCTCTCGCAGCAAGATCTGGACGCTGCCGTGGCCAGCATCGGCCTGCCGGCGGTGCTCAAGACCCGCACCCTCGGTTACGACGGCAAAGGCCAGAAGGTCCTGCGCACGCCCGAGGACGTGGTCGGCACCTTCGCCGAACTGGGTAGCGTACCGTGCCTGCTCGAAGGCTTCGTGCCGTTCACCGGCGAAGTCTCGCTGGTGGCCGTGCGTGCCCGGGATGGCGAAACCCGTTTTTACCCGCTGGTGCACAACACGCACGAGAGCGGCATCCTGCGTCTGTCGGTGGCCAGCGAGGCTCACCCGCTCCAGGCGCTGGCTGAAGACTATGTTGGCCGTGTACTGCAGAAGCTCGACTACGTGGGCGTCCTGGCGTTCGAGTTCTTCGAAGTCGACGGTGGCCTGAAGGCCAACGAAATCGCCCCGCGGGTGCACAACTCCGGGCACTGGACCATCGAAGGCGCCGAATGCAGCCAGTTCGAGAACCACCTGCGCGCCGTTGCCGGCCTGCCACTGGGTTCGACCGCCAAGGTGGGTGAGAGCGCGATGCTCAACTTCATCGGCGAAGTCCCGGCGGTCGACAAGGTCTTGGCTATCGAAGATTGCCACCTGCATCACTACGGCAAGGCCTTCAAGGCCGGACGCAAGGTGGGTCACGCCACATTGCGCTGCCAGGACATGCCCACCCTCAAGAGCAAAATCGCCGAGGTAGAGGCGCTGATCAGCAACTGATCGAACTTCTGCCACGGGCAGGGCCTCTGAAATGGCAACAAGCCAAAGCGCTGTCTAGGCTTTGGCTTGTTCCATCTTCACTGCAGAGGGACTGCCATGGGCATCATTGGAACTATCTTCATCGGCCTCATCGTTGGCCTGCTGGCGCGCTTCATCAAGCCAGGGGACGACAGCATGGGCTGGATCATGACCATCCTGCTGGGTATCGCCGGCTCCTTGCTCGCCACCTACGGTGGGCAGGCCTTGGGGATCTACCAGGCGGGCCAGGCTGCAGGCTTCTTCGGAGCGCTGGTAGGTGCCGTCGTCCTTCTGGTGATCTATGGATTCATCAAGAAGCGTTGAATAGGCGGTAGAATGCCCGGCAATTCATCCGAGTTGCCGAGCATTTCATGCGAGCCTTTTTTCTCATTCCCTTGCTTCTGGCCAGTACCCTGGCCCATGCCGAACTGCCCGAGACCGACTGGCTGGAGCTGATGCCCAAGTCGGATCAGAAAGCGCTCGAGCAGATGCCCGAGATCGACCACAACTCGCCGGAGGCCATGGGCACCTTCACCGACAAGGGCGGCCTCAAGCAGAGCAAGGGCTTGCCGGCGGTGATGTACTCGACCAAGACCGTGGCGGCGATGGACGGCCGGGAAATCCGCTTGGGTGGCTACCCGGTGCCGTTGGAAAGCGATGCCAAGGGCAACAGCACCTTGTTCTTCCTGGTGCCGTACCCAGGAGCTTGCATTCACGTGCCACCGCCGCCGCCCAACCAGCTGGTGCTGGTGCGCTACCCGAAGGGACTGAAGATCGACGATATCTACACCCCGCTTTGGGTCAGCGGCAAGCTGAAGGTGGAGAAGGTCAGCAATGACCTGGCCGATGCGGCGTATGCGATGGATGCGGGGCAGGTGAGGGTGGTTGAAGACGCCGACCTCTGAGTGCCTGCGCCGGCCTCTTCGAGAGAGAACCCTAGAAGAGGCCCATGAGCTAGGCGCAGGCTGTCAGATCGTGTCACTACCCACCCGGACCTGCAGCGAACTGCTGGCCCCAGGTTCCAACTCCACTACGTCATCCCACACGTTCGCCGTCTCGATGCACAGCATCCGTTGCCAGCCATCATCGGCCATGTCTGGCAGTACGCGGGCGCGGTCGGTCCATGGGTTCCAGATCACCGCCGAGCGTGAACCCTGGCTGCTCAAGGTGATGCGCCGGTTCCAGTGTGGATCGACGATGCTCAGTCGAGCGGGTGTGTTCAGGTAGATGCGGTCGGTCTCGCCGGTGAAGCCCAGTGCACCCTGTTGTTGGCGTTGCTCCCAGTCTGCCAGGGTCTCGATGTAGCTCAGCCCCTCGACGCCTTCGACCCGCGCCTGTCGCACATCGCTGAGCGCAAAGTAGCTGTGCAGGGCCTGACTGATGGTGACCGGGGTAGTGCCCTGATTACAGCTGGTCATCGTCAGCGTCAGGTCCTGGTCCAGCTCCACCACAAGCTTGAGTTCGACTTCATGAGGCCAGCCGGGCAGTTCACCCTTTGCCTCGGGCAGCTCGAACTCGATGCGCAGGCCATCGCCAACTTCTTCGATACCCAGCAATTGCCAGTCACGCGTGCGCGCCAAACCATGGGCAGGCGGCTGCTCGCCACGGTACATGGCCTGCACCGACTGGGGGTTGCGCTGCAGATTGCCGAACCACGGCCAGCACACTGGCACCCCCGCGCGCACCGACTTGTCCTTTCGGAAGATGGCCTGGTCGCTCAGCCACAGCAGCGGTGGCTCGCCCACGCGCTGGTAGCTGAGGATCTGCGCACCCTGCTGGGCGATCAGTAATTCGGCGCGGTCGCTGGTGATGCGCCAGCAGTTGAGTTCGCCATGTTGCTCGGATTCGACCTTGAAGGTAGCCATTGCGCTCGTCTCATTGAATGCCTGTGGGTCTTGGACCCTGTGACTTGCAATGAGTTTACCGCTCGCCAGGCTCAGCGACGAGGCACAGAGCGGGTGCGGCCGCTGCCATCGATGGCCACGAAAACAAATACCGCTTCGGTCACCTTGCGCCATTCGCTGGACAGCGGGTCGTCGCTCCAGACTTCCACCATCATCTGGATCGAGCTGCGGCCGATTTCCAGGGTCTGGGTATAGAACGACAGCTGCGCGCCGACGGCCACCGGGACAAGGAATGCCATGCGATCGATGGCCACCGTGGCAACCCGGCCGCCGGCGACGCGGCTGGCCATGGCGGTGCCGGCCAAGTCCATCTGGGCAACCAGCCAACCGCCGAAGATGTCGCCGAAACCGTTGGTTTCGCGGGGGAGTGCGGTGATTTGCAAGGCCAGGTCGCCTTGCGGAATAGGATCTTCTTGTTCGAGCTCAATCATGCGGTGGGGCCTCTGACCCGTGACGCTTCGTTGGTATGGCGCAAGGCCGTGAAAACGATTCAGCTCGAAACATACTACGCTGATTTCGCTTTGCTGGGCGGCCGTAGGGAAACTCTGCGAAACCGCCTGAGCATAGTGACCGGCGTTTTCGCACAACATCCCACAGTTGGACCAACCTTTTTCCTACGAGTGGGCAGTATATAGAGCAGAACAGCCAGCGACGACCGTGCATTGATGAATATCTGTATGGATTTTGTATCGCTAACGATGCGCCTCGGCAATTTGCTATCTTCGCCTGTCTCCCAATCCAGAAGCCGCGTGCCAAGCGGTCTGCATGACCTACAAGAGAACAACGAGCGATGACCTCCGTGCCCAGCAGTATCGAGCAGCCTTCGCGGCCGCTGACCCGCAGTGACTACAAGACTCTCTCACTGTCCGCCCTTGGCGGAGCGCTGGAGTTCTACGACTTCATCATCTTCGTATTCTTTGCCACCGTGGTCGGCAAGCTGTTCTTCCCGGCCGACATGCCTGAGTGGCTGCGCCTGATGCAAACGTTCGGCATCTTTGCCGCCGGCTACCTGGCGCGGCCGCTGGGCGGGATCATCATGGCCCACTTCGGCGACCTGCTGGGTCGCAAGAAGATGTTCACCTTGAGCATTTTCATGATGGCGCTGCCAACCTTGGTCATGGGCCTGCTGCCGACCTACGCGCAAATTGGCATGTGGGCACCCATCCTGCTGCTGCTGATGCGCGTCATCCAGGGCGCGGCCATTGGTGGTGAGGTGCCGGGTGCGTGGGTATTCGTCTCCGAGCACGTACCAGCGCGCAACACAGGTTATGCCTGCGGCACCCTGACTGCGGGGCTTACCGCCGGCATCCTGCTGGGTTCGCTGGTCGCGACCCTAATCAACAGCGTGTACAGCGCCGAGGAAGTCGCCGGCTACGCCTGGCGTATCCCATTCCTGCTCGGTGGCGTGTTCGGCCTGTTCTCGGTGTACCTGCGTCGTTGGCTGCATGAAACCCCGGTGTTCGCCGAAATGCAGGAACGCAAGGCACTGGCCGAAGAGCTGCCATTGCGCGCGGTACTGCGCGATCACCGTGGCCCGATCATCCTGTCCATGCTGCTGACCTGGATGCTGTCGGCGGGTATCGTCGTGGTGATCCTGATGACTCCGGCGTTGCTGCAGAGTATCTACCACATCAGCCCCACCGACTCGCTCAAGGCCAACAGCCTGGCGATCGTGCTGCTCAGCCTCGGTTGCATCGGTGCCGGCAGCCTGGCCGACCGCTTCGGCGCGGGCCGCGTGTTCGTGGTTGGCAGTCTGCTGCTGCTGGCAAGCTCCTGGACCTTCTATCACAGCCTGCCGGTCCGGCCTGACCTGCTGTTCCCGTTGTATGCCGTCACTGGCCTGTGCGTGGGCGTGATCGGGGCGGTGCCTTACGTAATGGTCAAAGCCTTCCCGCCGGTGGTGCGTTTCAGTGGCCTGTCGTTCTCTTACAACGTGGCATACGCCATCTTCGGCGGCTTGACGCCAATGGTGGTCACTGCGCTGCTGAAGGTCAGCCCGATGGCGCCCGCCTACTATGTGGCGGGGTTGTGCGCCGTTGGTCTGGTCGTGGGCCTTTATTTGCTCGCCAACAAACGCTGATTGGCAGAGGTACCGCTCCGATCGCTGGCAAGCCCCGACCCTGTAGGTGCCGGCTTGCCAGCGATAAGGTTCCCCCTTTCTGAAACATCCTGAAAAGGCCATCCCGGTAACCGGTGATGGCCTTTCATCCAATTGTCACATTGAAGTCATATCGTGTTCATGCGGCCTGCAGATACTTGGGCCCGATCCATCCAACACCCCCAATATTCCTGCTAGGAGCAAGGCATGAAACTGAAGCGTTTGATGGCGGCCCTCACCTTTGCCGCCGCTGGCGTTGCAACCGCCAATGCGGTAGCCGCTGTCGATCCTGCGATCCCGACCTACACCAAGACCACCGGTGTATCGGGCAACCTCTCCAGCGTCGGTTCCGATACCCTCGCGAACCTGATGACTCTGTGGGCCGAGGCCTACAAGAAGGAATATCCGAACGTAAACATCCAGATCCAGGCTGCCGGCTCCTCCACCGCGCCACCTGCGCTGACCGAAGGCACCGCCAACCTCGGCCCGATGAGCCGCAAGATGAAGGATGTCGAGCTGCAGGCCTTCGAGCAGAAGTACGGCTACAAGCCGACCGCCATCCCGGTTGCCGTCGACGCCCTCGCCGTGTTCGTACACAAGGACAACCCGATCAAAGGCCTGACCATGGCCCAGGTCGATGCGATCTTCTCCTCGACCCGCCTTTGCGGCGGCAAGGCCGACGTCAAGACTTGGGGCGACCTGGGCGTGACCGGCGACCTGGCCAACAAGCCGGTTCAGCTGTTCGGTCGTAACTCGGTGTCCGGCACCTACGGCTACTTCAAGGAAGAAGCCCTGTGCAAAGGCGACTTCAAGCCTAACGTCAACGAACAGCCTGGCTCGGCTTCGGTCGTGCAGTCGATCAGCTCCTCGCTCAACGGCATCGGCTACTCGGGCATCGGCTACAAGACCGCCAGCGTCAAGACCGTAGCCCTGGCCAAGAAAGAAGGCGGCGAGTTCATCGAGGACAACGAAGCCAACGCCCTGAACGGCACTTACCCGCTGTCGCGTTTCCTGTACGTCTACGTCAACAAGGCCCCGAACAAGCCTCTGGCCCCGCTGGAAGCCGAGTTCGTGAAGCTGGTCCTGTCGCAAGCTGGTCAGCAGGTCGTGGTGAAGGATGGCTACATCCCGCTGCCGGCCAAAGTGGTCGACAAGACCCTGGCTGACCTGGGCCTGTCCCACGCAGGTAACGTTGCAAAGAAGTAAGTAACTGAGGAAGAGGTCGGCGCGGATGCCGGCCTTTTCCACGAATTCCCAGTCCGAAGCCAGGGTTCCTGAGCGGCGGGCTTTTGTGCGTCAACGCACTGTCATGTTTTTGTCATACGGGACCGCTAGGGTGTGCGCATGAATGATCTGGCCAACTCCACAATGACCCAAAATTCCCCTCCCGTGCGGATTGACTTCAATACGCCGGAGCTGCAACGCAAGCGCCGCATGCGCGCCCTCAAGGATCGCCTGACCCGCTGGTATGTACTGGTGGGCGGGCTTGCCGTATTGGCAGCCATTACCCTGATCTTCTTCTACCTGGCCTATGTGGTGCTGCCACTGTTCCAGGGCGCCGAGCTGACCAGCAAGAAGGCCCTGGAGCCGACCTGGTTGCAGCAGGACGCCGGCAAGCCGCTGATGATCGCGCTTGAAGAGCAGAACCTGGTGGGCATGCGGGTTTCCGACAAGGGGCAGGCGCTGTTCTTTGACTCCAAGACCGGTGCCGAAGTGAAGCGCGTCGACCTGCCGTTGCCAGCTGGCACCCAGGTCAGCTCGATCAGTACCGACCAGCCGGGCAGCCCGCTGGTGGTGTTGGGGTTGTCCAACGGCCAGGCGTTGGTGTTCCACCACACCTACAAGATCACCTACCCGGACAACAAGAAAACCATTACCCCCGACATCGACTTCCCGTACGGCCAGGCGCCGTTCGTGCTCGATGACGAGGGTCGTCCGCTCGAGCACGTAAGCGTGAACCTCAATGGCGAGACCTTGCTGCTGGCTGGTTCCACCGGTTCGCACCTGCAGGTGGTCGAGCTGACGAGCACCGAGAACATGATGACCGGCGAGGTCACCACCGAGCAGAACCGCATCGAACTGCCGCAGATGACCGAAGTGGTGAAGAACATCTTCATCGACCCGCGTCAGCAGTGGCTGTACGTGATCAACGGTCGCGCCACTGCCGACGTCTTCAGCCTGCGTGAGAAAAGCCTCAATGGCCGCTACAAGCTGCTTGAAGACGGCCAGGCCGAAATCACAGCCACTGCCCAGCTGGTCGGCGGCATCTCGCTGATCTTCGGTGACTCCAAGGGGGGGCTGAGCCAGTGGTTCATGGCGCGTGACCCCGATGGCGAATCGCGCTTCAAGCTGATCCGCAGCTTCCAGATGGGCAACGCGCCTGTCGTCCAGATCGACGCCGAGGAGCGCCGCAAGGGCTTCATTGCGCTGGATGCGGCAGGCAAACTGGGCGTGTTCCACAGCACTGCGCACCGAACCCTGTTGGTCGAGCCAGCGGCTGAAGGCCCGGGTATCCTGGCGCTGTCGCCGCGCGCCAACCGCATCATCATCGAGGAAGGTGGCAAGCTGCTGCCACTGAGCCTAAAGAACCCGCACCCTGAAATTTCCTTCAGCGCGCTGTGGGGCAAGGTCTGGTACGAAAACTACGACGAGCCGAAGTATGTATGGCAGTCGACCGCATCGAACACCGATTTCGAACCCAAGCTGAGCCTGTCGCCGCTGACCTTCGGTACTCTGAAGGCCGCCTTCTACGCGATGATCCTGGCTGCTCCACTGGCCATCGCCGCCGCCATCTACACCGCTTACTTCATGGCCCCGGGCATGCGCCGCAAGGTCAAGCCGGTGATCGAACTGATGGAAGCGATGCCGACGGTGATCCTGGGCTTCTTCGCCGGTCTGTTCCTGGCCCCGTACCTGGAAGGCCACCTGCCAGGTGTGTTCAGCCTGTTCGTGATCATGCCCCTTGGTATCCTCCTCACAGGCTTCACCTGGAGCCGTCTGCCTGAGTCGATCCGCCTGCGTATTCCAGACGGCTGGGAAGCCGCGATCCTGATCCCGGTGATCCTGGTGATCGGTTGGTTCGCCCTGTACATGAGCCCGTTCATGGAGACCTGGTTCTTCGGCGGCGACATGCGCCTGTGGATCACCAACGACCTGGGCATCACCTACGACCAGCGCAACGCCCTGGTAGTTGGTATCGCCATGGGCTTCGCGGTCATTCCGAACATCTACTCCATCGCCGAAGACGCCGTGTTCAGCGTGCCGCGCAGCCTGACCCTGGGCTCCCTGGCCCTGGGTGCGACACCGTGGCAGACCCTGACCCGCGTGGTCATCCTCACCGCCAGCCCGGGTATCTTCTCGGCGCTGATGATCGGCATGGGCCGTGCGGTTGGCGAGACCATGATCGTGCTCATGGCCACCGGCAACACCCCGGTGATGGAGCTGAACCTGTTCGAAGGCATGCGCACCCTGGCCGCCAACGTGGCGGTGGAAATGCCTGAATCCGAAGTCGGCGGCAGCCACTACCGTGTGCTGTTCCTCGCTGCCCTCGTGCTGCTGATGTTCACCTTCATCATGAACACCTTGGCCGAGCTGATTCGCCAGCGTCTGCGCAAGAAATACTCGTCGCTTTGATAGGAAGGTAGAGATCCGTGAAAAAGGATTCCCTCAAAAGCTGGTTCAAGAGCGGCGCCCCAGGCGTCTGGATCAGCGGTGGCGCGGTCGCCATGGCGGTGATCATGACCGTCGGCCTGCTGGCGGTGATCGCCGTGCGCGGCCTGGGCCACTTCTGGCCGGCCGACCTGGTCCAGGCCACCTACAAGGTGCCGGGCCAGGCCGACCATATCGTCATTGGTGAAGTGGTACAGAAAGAAGAAGTCCCGCGTGCCCGTCTCAAGGGTGCTGGCTTGCCAGTACCGGACGAGGGGCCGGAGTTCATGACCCGCGAGCTGATCAAGGTCGGTAACCGCGACCTCAATGGCAGCGACTTCACCTGGGTGGTCGGCGAATGGCTGGTCGACGAGCAGAAGCCGGTCGACCTGATCGCCCTGGAACGTCGCGAGTGGGGCAACTTCTACGGCTACCTGGTCAGCGTCAAGGAAGAGGGCAAGGTCGTCGCCGAAGGCCCTGCGGCCTGGAACGAGCTACAGACTCGCCTCAAGCGCGCCAACCAGCTCAACAGCGAGCTGCAGAGCCTCGAGAAGAAAGACATTGGTGCCATCAACCATGGCCTCGAACGCCTGCGCCTGCATGCCCGTAAACTGGAACTGGACGGCAAACTGGACGCCGCTGCCCAAGCAGACATGGACGCCGAGCGTGCCGAGCTGAACAGCCGCTACAAGGCCATCGAAGACCGACTGACCAGTCTGCACCAGGCTTTTGCCCGTGACAGCCTGGTGGCGCGTGACGGTAATGGCCGCGAAGTCGAGATCAACCTGAGCAAAGTGGTACATGCCATCCAGCCGAACGCCATGTCCGGCATGACGAAGATGGGCACCTACTTCGCCAAGGTCTGGGAGTTCCTCAGCGACGACCCGCGTGAAGCCAACACTGAAGGCGGTATCTTCCCAGCCATCTTCGGTACCGTGATGATGACCCTGATCATGGCCGTGATCGTCACCCCGTTCGGTGTGCTGGCCGCCGTCTACCTGCGCGAGTACGCCAAGCAGGGACCGGTGACCCGCCTGATTCGTATTGCGGTGAACAACCTGGCGGGTGTTCCGGCCATCGTCTACGGCGTGTTCGGACTGGGCTTCTTCGTCTACGTGCTGGGCGGTTCGATCGACCGTCTGTTCTTCCCCGAAGCGCTGCCGGCACCGACCCTGGGTACTCCGGGCCTGCTGTGGGCCTCGTTGACCTTGGCACTGCTGGCCGTGCCCGTGGTGATCGTGGCCACCGAGGAAGGCCTGGCGCGCATTCCACGTACCGTGCGCGAAGGCTCCCTGGCCTTGGGTGCGACCAAGGCCGAGACCCTGTGGAAAATTGTCCTGCCGATGGCCAGCCCGGCCATGATGACCGGCATGATCCTCGCGGTGGCCCGCGCTGCCGGTGAGGTCGCGCCGCTGATGCTGGTGGGTGTGGTGAAACTGGCACCGTCGCTGCCGGTTGACGGCAACTACCCGTACCTGCACCTGGATCAAAAGATCATGCACCTGGGCTTCCACATCTACGACGTCGGCTTCCAAAGCCCTAACGTCGAGGCCGCGCGGCCGTTGGTGTACGCCACCGCGCTGCTGCTGGTGCTGGTGATCGCCACCCTAAACCTCTCGGCGGTGTGGATCCGTAACCACCTGCGCGAGAAGTACAAGGCTCTCGACAGCTGAACCTGATTGCAAGCGTGCCGCCCGCCCGTCGGGCGGCCCTTTGAAACGCATTGATAGCGTATGGAGTTGACCATGCAGCATGAATCCCACGCCCACGGCATCGACATGTCGGCCCTGGGCCGCGACAAGCAGAGCCTGCGCCTGGCCGAAGAAACCGTGGCCATCGAAGTACCGGGCCTGTCCCTGTTCTATGGCGAGAAGCAAGCGCTGTTCGATGTGCAGATGAATATCCCCAAGCAGCGCGTGACCGCCTTCATCGGCCCGTCCGGTTGCGGCAAGTCGACCCTGCTGCGTACCTTCAACCGCATGAACGACCTGGTTGACGGTTGCCGCGTGGAAGGCGCGATCAACCTGTACGGCAACAACATTTACCGCAAGGGCGAAGACGTGGCCGAGCTGCGTCGCCGTGTGGGCATGGTGTTCCAGAAGCCCAACCCGTTCCCCAAGACCATCTACGAGAACGTGGTCTACGGCCTGCGCATCCAGGGCATCAACAAGAAGCGTGTGCTCGATGAGGCTGTCGAATGGGCACTCAAGGGCGCTGCCCTCTGGGATGAGGTGAAGGACCGCCTGCACGAATCGGCACTGGGCCTCTCTGGCGGTCAGCAGCAGCGTCTGGTCATCGCCCGCACCATCGCGGTAGAACCGGAAGTGCTGCTGCTCGACGAGCCATGCTCGGCACTGGACCCGATCTCGACCCTGAAGGTCGAAGAGCTGATCTACGAGCTGAAATCCAAGTACACCATCGTCATCGTGACCCACAACATGCAGCAGGCGGCCCGTGTCTCGGACTACACCGCGTTCATGTACATGGGCAAACTGGTCGAATTCGGGGATACCGACACCCTGTTCACCAACCCGGCGAAGAAGCAGACCGAAGACTACATCACCGGTCGCTACGGCTAACAACCGAAGCCAGGGAACGACACGAACTTCTTGAAGCTTGCAGCTTCTTCGCGGAGCGAGACGATGATCAACAAAGAAAGCCTTACGCATCACATTTCCCAGCAGTTCAACGCCGAGCTCGAAGAGGTGCGCAGCCACCTGCTGGCCATGGGTGGCCTGGTCGAGAAGCAGGTCAACGACGCCGTTACCGCGCTGATCGAGGCCGACTCGGGCCTGGCCCAGCAAGTGCGCGAAGTGGACGAGCAGATCAACCAGATGGAGCGCAACATCGACGAGGAGTGCGTGCGCATCCTCGCTCGCCGTCAGCCTGCCGCGTCCGACCTGCGCCTGATCATCAGCATTTCCAAGTCGGTGATCGACCTGGAGCGCATTGGTGACGAGTCGACCAAGATCGCCCGCCGTGCCATCCAGCTGTGCGAGGAAGGCGAATCGCCGCGTGGCTATGTCGAGGTTCGCCATATCGGCGACCAGGTGCGCAACATGGTGCGTGACGCGCTGGATGCGTTCGCCCGCTTCGACGCCGACCTGGCATTGTCGGTGGCTCAGTACGACAAGACCATCGACCGCGAGTACAAGACCGCGCTGCGCGAGCTGGTGACCTACATGATGGAAGACCCGCGCTCGATCTCGCGGGTACTGAGTGTGATCTGGGCCCTGCGTTCGCTGGAACGCATCGGCGACCACGCGCGCAACATCTCGGAGCTGGTGATCTATCTGGTGCGCGGCACTGATGTGCGCCACCTGGGCCTCAAGCGCATGAAAGAGGAAGTCGAAGGAACGGCCGATAGCGCTAATGTTCCGGCCGGAGCGGACGATAAATAGGATTGCTCCCGAGCCTCAACGCCCGGCCTGTGCCGGGCGTTTTCGTTTGCGGTCGAGCAGCCAGCAGGCACCCGCGAATGATGTGAAGAACTCCCGGCGTGGTCCATGTTTTGGCAAATGGCCATCAGTCAGCGTTATGCTAGCCGGGATTCAAGAGGAGTATCGATGAGTAAAGTCAATGTGCTGGTCGTGGATGACGCACCGTTCATTCGTGACCTGGTGAGGAAGTGCTTGCGCAATGCCTTCCCCGGCATGGTCATCGACGATGCGGTCAACGGCCGCAAGGCCATGACCATGCTGAGCAAAGAACCGTTCGACCTGGTGCTGTGCGACTGGGAGATGCCGGAAATGTCCGGTTTGGAACTGCTGACCTGGTGCCGTCAGCAGCCCGAGATGAAGAACCTGCAGTTCATCATGGTAACCAGCCGTGGTGACAAGGAGAACGTGATCCAGGCCATTCAGGCCGGCGTCTCAGACTTCGTCGGCAAGCCGTTCACCAACGAGCAGCTGCTGACCAAGGTAAAAAAGGCGCTGACCAAGATCGGCAAACTCGAAGGCCTGGTGGCGGGTGCGCAGGCACGGGTCAACTCGGCATTCGCCAACGACTCGTTGAGCGCCCTGACTGGCGGCAAGCCTGAAGCGGCCAAGGTCTCGGCGCCCGCGCCTGCCTCAGCCCCGGCCCCTGCCAAACCCTTGATCAACGCGCCAACCCCCACTACCGCCGCTGCTGCTGCGCAGACGGGCCGTGGTCAGGGGCAGCTGCGGTTGTCCAGCGGTACACAGCCTTGTGTGATCAAGGCCTTGAGCCTCAAGGAAGCCTTGCTGGTGGTTCGGCGTAGTGCGGTCCTGCCACAAGTGCTAGAAGGTGCGGTGTTGGACCTGGAGCAGGGCGAGAACGCCGAGGTGGCACGTTTGAACGGCTACTTGCATGCGATTGCGGCTCTGGAACCGAAACCAGAGAGTGATTGGCTGCAATTGACGTTCAAGTTCGTCGATCAGGATGCACAGAAGCTGGATTACCTGTCGCGCCTGATCGCGCGCGGCACCCAGCAGAAGCATTTCACTCCGGGGGCCTGAGCCCATCGTCGATAAGCTGGCGCCTTGGGTTGCACGACCACCAGGTGCCGGCTTGTCGGGTGCTGGCTGTTCACCCGACCAACTGCAGCCCATCGGCCAAATCCCCCTGCTAGGCTTCGACAGACAATAACTGTCAAAAAGCCACTATCATGCCAGCCTCTCGCCTGCTGCTGTTCTGTGCCTTGCTCACGGCTTCGGCGTCGAGCCTGGGCATGACCATCTACAAGACCGTCGACAATTTCGGCGTGGTCTCGTACTCCGACCGTTACAGCCCCGGCGCGAAAACCTTCGAGCTGCGTGAGCCGATGCTCGAACGGATCGAGGGCAAGGTGCGTTTGCAGACCGAGACCTTTCCTGGCGGTGTGCGCTTTGTCGTGCGAAATGACCTGTACGTACCGATGCAGGTCGAGCTGCGTATCGACAAGCTGGCCAACGCCTTTGGCGGCAACGCGCCCCGCACCGTGCGCGCCATCGTCGGCCCGCGTTCGAGCAAAACGTTGAGCTCGGTGCTGGCGGCGCCGGGCGGGCCGCTCAAGTATGTCAGCCAGTTCCAGTACGCCATGGGAGACCCCACTCAGCGCTCGCTGGCTTACCGATATCCCTTCCCCTGGAAAGGCGGACCGTTCCGCTTGACCCAGGGGCCCAATGGCCGTTTCAGCCACTTCGGCCCTAAGGGGCGCTATGCCATGGACATCGCCATGCCAGAGGGCACGCCGATCATCGCTGCGCGGGGTGGGGTGGTGGTCAGGATCGAGAACAACCAGAGTGGGCGGGGCACCAACCCGTCGGGCAACTTCGTGCGTATTCTGCACCCGGACGGCACCATGGGCGTCTACCTGCACCTGATGCGCGGGTCGGTGGTGGTCGCTGAGGGGCAACAGGTGGTAGTAGGGCAGGCCTTGGCCAAGTCGGGCAACACGGGCAACAGCACCGGGCCACATCTGCATTTCGTGGTGCAACGCAATGTGGGGCTGGCGCTGGAGTCGATACCCTTTCAGTTCGACCGGCCGATTGGCGGGCTGCCGGATTTTACCGCTGGCAACCCTTGAGGAGGGTGTGGGCTTCACCGTCGGCAAGCCGGCTCCTGCAGGTTCGGGAGTCGGCTTGCCGGGTGGCGCCACGGTCGGTCAATCCAGCTTGAGCACCTTGGCCAGCACGATCTTTGGCCCTTTCATCTTCTTGATGATGATACGCAGCCCCTCGACCTCCAGCACTTCTTCTTCCTCAGGTACCCGCTTGAGCGTCTCGTACACCAGGCCAGCCAGGGTTTCTGCCTCGATATGGTCCAGGTCGATGCCCAACAGGCGCTCGACCTTGAACAGCGGTGTATCGCCACGCACCAGCAGTTTGCCCGGCTGGTAGGCGAGGATGCCGCGTTCGGTCTTGCGGTGTTCGTCCTGGATGTCGCCGACCAGCACTTCCAGCACGTCTTCCATGGTCAGGTAGCCGATTACCTTGCCATCGGCTTCCTCGACCAGCACGAAATGCGCGCCGCCCTTGCGGAACTGCTCCAGCAGTTGCGCCAGCGGCATGTGCCGGGAAACACGCTCCAGCGGGCGGGAGAGGTCTTCCAGGTCGATGGTCTCGGGCAGGTGCTCCAGCTCGGCAAGCTCCAGCAGCAAGTCCTTGATGTGCAGCAGTCCGGTGAACTCCTCGCGCTCGGCGTCGTACACCGGGTAACGGCTGAACTTGTGGCGGCGTACCAGGGCCAGGATCTCCCTCAGCGGCGCATGGGCGTCGATACTGACCATGTCTTCGCGCGAGTTGGCCCAGTCGACCACCTCCAGCTCGCCCATTTCGACCGCCGAGGCGAGTACGCGCATGCCCTGGTCACTCGGGTCCTGGCCTCGGCTGGAGTGCAGGATGAGCTTGAGCTCCTCGCGGCTGTAGTGGTGCTCGTGGTGTGGGCCGGGCTCACCCTGGCCGGCAATGCGCAGGATGGTGTTGGCGCTGGCGTTGAGCAGATAGATGGCCGGGTACATCAGCCAGTAGAACAGGTACAGCGGCACGGCTGTCCACAGCGACAGCAGTTCCGGTTTGCGGATGGCCCAGGACTTGGGCGCCAGCTCGCCGACCACGATGTGCAGGTAGGAGATCACGAAGAAGGCGACGAAGAACGAAATCGCCTTGATCAGCTCAGGCGTGTCCACACCCATGTATGCCAGCAATGGCTCGAGCAAGTGGGCGAAGGCCGGCTCACCGACCCAGCCCAGGCCTAGGGAGGCGAGGGTGATACCCAACTGGCAGGCCGAGAGGTAGGCGTCCAGCTGGTTGTGAACCTTGCGCAGGATGCTGCCGCGCCAGCCGTGCAGTTCGGCAATGGATTCGACGCGGGTAGCGCGCAGCTTGACCATGGCGAACTCGGCGGCAACGAAGAAGCCGTTGAGCAGCACCAGCAGCAGGGCGAAGATGATCATGCCGAAATCGGCGAATAACGAGGTGAGGCTGATACCAGGGGAAGGGTCCATGATGGAGTTTTTACGGGGGCCGTCTTTGGGAAATTAAAAAATAAAGTGCCAGCTTTTGCTGGCACAGGGGATCCAATGTAGCGGCTGAGGGCGCAAAAGCAAAGGGTGGTGGTCCTATTGGGGCCGACTGCACGCCCAAACGCTTCGCCGACAGGTCAGTCCTGGTCAGCTTTGCCGTTGGCCAATTGAGCCGGTGCGAAGTGACAGGTGAAGGTGCTGCCATGCCCCGGAACGCTGCTGATCTCCAGCTTGCCGCGATGGCGCATCAGCACATGCTTGACGATGGCCAGGCCAAGCCCGGTACCTCCGGTGTTGGAAGCGCGGCTGGAGTCGACCCGGTAGAAACGTTCGGTCAGGCGGGGCAGGTGCTTGGCGTCGATACCCACACCTGAATCCTGCACAGACAGATGGGCGCCCTGTTCATCGGCCCACCAGCGGATGCGGATGCTGCCTTCGTCCTGGGTGTACTTGACTGCATTGAACACCAGGTTGGAGAACGCGCTGCGCAGCTCCGCCTCGCTGCCCTTCAGGCGCAGGCCCGGCGCAGCTTCCAGGCTGATTCGCTGGTTACGTGGGCCAGACAGCGCCTGGGCATCGCTCTTGATCGACTGCAGCAGGGCGTCCACAGCCACCGGATGGTTGTCCGATGGGTAGTCCGTGGCTTCCAGCTTGGCCAGCAGCAACAGGTCGTTGAGCAGGGTCTGCATGCGTGAGCCCTGCTGGCTCATCTGCTGCAATGCCCGGCCCCAGCGTGGGTTCACGTCATCGACGTTGTCCAGCAGCGTTTCCAGATAGCCAGTGATCACCGTCAGCGGGGTGCGCAGTTCATGCGAGACGTTGGCCACGAAGTCCTTGCGCATCTGTTCGAGCTGATGAATGCGGGTGACATCGCGCACCAGCATCAGATGCTCGTTGTTGCCGTAACGGGTGATATGCAACTGGACCCGCATGCGGTCGTTGATCGGCGACGGGATTTCCAGCGGCTCGGCGTAGTTCCCGGCCTCGAAGTATTCCTTGAAACGGGGATGACGCACCAGGTTGGTGACGGGTTGTCCGCCATCCTGAGGGGTCTTGAAGCCCAGCAGGGTTTCAGCGGCGCGGTTCCACCATTCCAGGTTGCCGTCGCTGTCGAGCATGATCACTGCATCGCGCAGCGCGGCGGTGGATTCCTGAACCCGGTCGATCACTGCCTGCAGGCGGCCACGCACTCGTTGGTCGCGCCGCTGCAGGTGGTAGATGCTGTCGAAGACCTCGCCCCACAGGCCGTAGCCATCGGGTGGAGCTTCGTCGGGCTGATGGTTGCGCAGCCAGTCATGCAGGCGCAGCAGTTGCTTGAGGGTCCAACCCAGGTAAAGCGCCAGGCCAATGGCCAGGCTCCAGCCGTAGTAGCCACTGATCAGTCCACCGATCAGGCAAACGGTGATCAGTAGCAGCAGGTGACGAATCAGGGTCGCGTGCCAGTTCTGGTTCAATTGACGGTCCTTGTACAGCGGCGTGCGGCTGGCTTGCGGGTTAGTCAGCTTTTGGTCGAGAAGCGGTAACCCGTGCCCCGGACGGTTTGTACCAGATTTTCATAGGCCTCACCCAAGGCTTTGCGCAGGCGGCGGATATGCACGTCGACGGTGCGTTCCTCGACATAGACGTTGCCGCCCCAGACCTGGTCCAGCAGTTGCCCACGGGTGTAGGCGCGTTCCTGGTGGGTCATGAAGAACTGCAGCAGGCGGTACTCGGTAGGCCCCATTTCCGCAGGCTTGCCATCGATGGTCACGCGGTGGCTGATCGGGTCGAGCAGCAGGCCGCCGACTTCGATGGGGGCTTCACTGTCACTGGGGCCGGTGCGACGCAGCACGGCCTTCAGGCGTGCCACCAGCTCGCGCGGCGAGAACGGCTTGGTGATGTAGTCGTCGGCGCCGACTTCCAGGCCTTGGATCTTGTTGTCCTCTTCACCTTTGGCGGTGAGCATGATGATCGGGATGTCCCCGGTCAGCTCGTCACGCTTGAGGCGACGAGCCAGCTCGATGCCGGAAGTGCCGGGGAGCATCCAGTCCAGCAGGATCAGGTCGGGCTTGCGGTCGACGATGATCGCGTGGGCCTGCTGCGAGTTCTCCGCTTCCAGGCAGTCATAGCCGGCCATTTCCAATGCAACGGCGATCATCTCGCGGATAGGCGCCTCGTCGTCGACGATCAGAATGTTTCTGCCAACCATGCTCAAAACCTCTCCCAGGAACGATGTCTTGGCCCGCATTAGATAACGGAATTATTGCAGCTGTGTGACAGGGCGTTGGCCGTTCTGGCGACATTCCATGACTGGACTAGGCTTCAAAGGGCCGCTGCGGCGGCTCTTCGAACCCATAGCCCCCGAACAATGGTGATTCCAATGACACGACATACGCTGAGCTGGATGGCCCTTTTCGCTGCCCTGGCGCTCCCGGGGGTGGCGTCCGCCCACCATGCCATGGAAAAAGATGGCATGTGGGTCGATGATGCCGGGATGACGCTCTACACCTTCGACAAGGACAGCGGTGGCAAGTCGATGTGCAATGGTGAGTGTGCGAAGAACTGGCCGCCGCTGATGGTCTCGAAGGACGATGAGGCACCAAAGGACAAGTGGACCCACGTCACCCGCGACGATGGTTCAATGCAGTGGGCCTATGACGGCAAGCCGCTGTACACCTTCATCAAGGACAAGAAAGCCGGGGACAAGACCGGCGATGGCATGAAAGACGTCTGGCACATCGCCAAGCCTTGAGGTCCTGCGGGCCCACACGCCGCGTCGATCACGAACCTGCTGCGGCTGTTGCACAGCCCTTTCTCGACATAAGGCCGCTCCTACAAGGCACGCGCATTGCCTGTAGGAGCCGGCTTGACTGCGATGAACTCAGCGCAAGGCGTAATCCAGCACCACGCCAATGAACACCAGCATCCCCGCCCAGTGATTGTGCAGGAAGGCCTTGAAGCACGACTCGCGGTCCAGCTTGCGCGTCGACCAGAACTCCCAGGCGAAGCACAGCGCCGCACCCAGCAGCCCCAAGTGGAACCAGCCCCCCAGCTCGAAGCGGTTTCCCGCCAGCAACAGGCAGCCCAGCGACAGCATCTGCAGGCTCAGGATGATGACCCGGTCGGCCTCGCCGAACAGAATCGCGGTGGATTTCACCCCAATCTTCAAGTCGTCGTCGCGGTCGACCATGGCGTAGTAGGTGTCGTAGCCCACCGTCCATAGCAGGTTGGCGATGTACAGCAGCCAGGCACTGGCTGGCAGTTCACCACCGGCCGCCGTGAATGCCATGGGGATACCCCAGGAATACGCGGCGCCCAGCACCACTTGTGGGTAGTAGGTGAAGCGCTTCATGAACGGGTAGCAGAAAGCCAGGGCCACCGCCCCGAACGACAGCCAGACCGTCTTGCTGTTGGTGCACAGCACCAGCAGGAAACTCACCCCGACCAGAATCGCGAACAGCGCCACGGCCTCGCGTGGCCTGACCCGGCCGCTGGCCAGGGGACGATCGGCGGTGCGCTTGACGTGGCCGTCCACTTTGCGATCGGCGAAGTCGTTGATGCAGCAGCCGGCGGCGCGCATCAGTACCACCCCCAGGCCGAAGATCAGCACGTTGGCCAGTGTCGGCGAGCCATTGCCGGCGATCCACACTGCCGACAAGGTTGGCCACAGCAGCAGGTAGATACCGATGGGTCGATCCATACGGCTGAGCTGTATGAAATCCCAGGCACGCGGATGGACGCGATTGAGCGACTTGAGCATTTGCAGGTACATCAGCGAGTTTCCTCCTTGGCCGCTTGCCATAGCGCCGGCAGGAAGACTTCCGCCACCAGCAGGTCGAGGCCATCGCGTTCGAAGCGTGAGCGTCGTCCCCACAGATTTGCCTGGGCTGCTTCGGCGGGCAACCAGGCCTGTGGATACTGGCAGGCCTCGATCGGGTGGCGAACGAATGCCTGGTCGCAGAACAGTAGCTCGCCGAGTGAGCGGCTGCCCAGCGACTCCAGGTCCAGGCCGCCACGCGCCAGTGCACTGCGGCTCGAGACGCTACGGGCGAAGACCCATGGTTCGCCATGGCCGCGCAGGAACACTTCGCGCACCCAGCCTTCGGCCCCCGTGGGGATGCCCAGGGCCAGGCATTCGTCCTCGCGCAGGGCTTGCCAGCCCTCGAACAGCGGGGTAACGGTGAAGTGGTTCTGGGAAAGATGGGTCAGGCGGCGGGTCAGCGAGCCTTCGTCGAACAGCCAGTCAACAATGGGCTGGCCCAGGCCGGTTGCCAGTTGCGAATACGGCAGCCACGCGGCAGCGGCTGCTTGCGGGGTTTCGTACGACACGTCGGTATGCTTGTTACAACCAGAGAGGCGGCGAGCTTAGCATGATTGCCCCGACTGCTTGCATACTGCTGGCTGGGCCATTACAAAGCCCCACCTGACTGAGGAACGAGCCTGATGAAAAAGTGGCAGTGTATTGTTTGCGGATTGATCTACGACGAAGCCGAAGGCTGGCCGGACGACGGCATCGCTCCGGGCACCCGTTGGGAAGATGTACCGGAAGATTGGCTGTGCCCCGACTGCGGCGTCGGCAAGAGTGACTTCGAAATGATCGCCATCGGCTGATCGAACCTGTTCAAGAGCGAGGAAAGCACGACATGTCATCCCCTGTGGTCATCATCGGTACTGGTCTGGCGGGCTATAACCTGGCCCGTGAGTTTCGCAAGCTCGATACCCAGACGCCGCTGCTGCTGATTACCGCCGACGACGGCCGCTCCTACTCCAAGCCAATGCTCTCCACCGGCTTTGCCAAGCACAAGGATGCCGACGGCCTATGCATGGCCGAACCTGGCGCCATGGCCGACCAGCTCAATGCCGAAATCCGCACCCATACCCGCATCAGCGGTATCGACCCAGGCCACAAGCGCCTGTGGATTGGCGAGGAGGCCATCGAGTATCGGGACTTGGTATTGGCCTGGGGCGCGCAGACAGTGCAAGTGCCCATCGAAGGGGATGCTGGTGAATGGGTATTCCCGATCAATGACCTGGAAGACTACGCCCGGTTTCGCGCCGCCGCTGCGGGCAAGCAGCGCGTACTGATCCTGGGTGCCGGGCTGATTGGCTGCGAGTTCGCCAACGACCTGACCTTGGGTGGTTACCAGGTCGATGTCGTGGCCCCGTGCGAGCAATTGATGCCAACCCTGCTGCATCCGGCTGCCGCCGCGGCGGTACAGGACGGGCTGCAAGAGTTGGGCGTACGCTTTCATCTGGGGCCCGTGCTGACGCGCCTGCAACGGGCGGGTGATGGGCTTGAGGCGCATCTGTCGGACGGTACCGTGATCGCCTGCGAACTGGTGGTGTCCGCCATTGGCCTGCGCCCACGCATCGACCTGGCCGCTGCCGCGGGCCTGCAGACCAATCGCGGTGTGGTGGTGGACCGACAGTTGCGTACGTCCCACGGCAATATTTTCGCGCTGGGGGACTGCGCCGAGGTCGACGGTATCAACCTGCTGTATGTGATGCCGCTGATGGCTTGTGCCCGTGCCTTGGCCCAAACCCTGGCCGGCAACCCCACCACAGTCAGTTATGGGCCGATGCCGGTCACAGTGAAGACCCCGGCCTGCCCACTGGTAGTCTCGCCGCCACCTCCGGGCCGGGAGGGTATTTGGCGGGTGCACGGCGAGGGTCGTGACCTCAAGGTGCTCTGCCACGATGCTGACGGCCAGTTGTTGGGCTATGCCCTGACGGGCGCCGGGGTGATGGAGAAACTGGCCCTGAATCGGCAGTTACCACCCCTGATGGCGTAAATGACAGGCGTTCTGTCGGGTTTACCCTTTAGTTGCCACTACAATGGCCGCCCAGATACTGGCGCGGCCTCGGTGGGCGTGCCATTCTCACTCCCGTCTGCCGCAGATTAGAGCCTGCGGTGCCTTGAGCGCTGCCTCTTCGGGCAGCACGGCATAACAACAAGAATTCCGTCAAAGAGGCTTCACTATGCGTAAACCAGAACTCGCCGCCGTCATCGCCGAAAAGGCCGATCTGACCAAGGAAAAAGCCAACCAAGTGCTGAACGCGATTCTCGACAGCATCACAGGTGCCCTGGACAAGGACACCGTCACCTTGGTCGGCTTCGGCACCTTCGAAAAACGCCATCGTGGTGCCCGCACCGGCAAGAACCCGCAAACCGGCCAGCCGGTGAAGATCAAGGCCAGCAACACCGTTGCCTTCAAACCTGGCAAGAACCTTCGTGACAGCGTCAACGCCCCAGCCAAGCCGGCTAAAAAAGGCAAGTGATGCACACCTGACAATCCCCAGTGTCAGTAAGACGGGCGCCCCAGGGCGCCCGTCGTGTTTTGCAAACGATGCATTCGGCAGAGCTGTATAAAAAGTTCAGGAAACGGATAAACTCCGCGTCTCAGTCATTTTTTATTCGAGGCGCGTTGATGAAGTTTCGCTTTCTTCTTTGGGCCATGGGGCTATTGATGGCCAGGGCCAGCCGCAGCAACCCGGCCTTCCAACAGCAGCTCAAGGACAAAGACCTGGTGTTCCAGATGCAGACACTGGACGGCAAGGTTGCGCGTCACTTCATCGTCAGCGGCGAGCGCGTCAGCAGCAAGGGTGGGTTGCACCCGCAACCGGCTTTCGCCATTGCATTCAAGGATGCGGCTTACGGTTTTGCCACGATGCAGGCGGGTAACAAGCAGTTGGCCTTCATGCAGGGTATCCAGGACAAGAACATCCAGATCAAGGGCAATCCAGCGTTGGTGATGTGGTTCCAGGGTTTGATGAAGTACCTGAAGCCGAAAAAGAAGGGTTGAGATCCCAGAAACTGTTGCGCTGAACCTGTGAGCGCGGGCTCATCCGCCAAGCCCGCGCCACAGGGGCGAATACCCCGAAAGATTGGACGGATCCAACCCTGGGGATCAATGCGGTGCGTGGAATTGCGAGGCCAGCTCGCGCAACAGGCTTTCGGCCTCCAGCACCTTGTTCACCACATCCTCCGCCTTTTCCCGCGTGATGCCCAGACGGTCCAGTAAATCATCAGGGATTTCAGCCTGTGGCCCTGAGCCGATTCCGCGCGAGCGCAGCAGCCGGGTCGCCAGGCACACCAAATTGGGGAATGCTGAATTTTCGCCGTCGTAGGACGGGTCATGCTGGAAACGCAGCGCGGCCGACAGCTCTTCTGGCATGTCCCACAGCTTCATCAGCCAAGTGCCGATCTGTTCGCGGCTGATGCCCAGCAGGTGCTGTTCCACATAGGTGTGGCACAGGTGCGGGTTGACCTCCAGATGACGGCAGATCAGCGAGAAGTGCGGTGGGAACACGTGGGCCAGCAGTAGATAGCCGAAATTGTGCAGCAGCCCCGCGAGGTAGGTCAGACCGGCTTCAGGGCGCTCGGCCCGTGGCATGGCGCGGGTCAGGCCTTCGATGATCGCGGCGGTGTAGATCGACTGCTGCCAGTAAGGCGTGGCTTGCTGGGGGTGGTCCTTCGGCAGGCTCAGGGTCTTGCCCAGGGCCAGGCCCAAGGCCAGGTTGATCACCAGGTCGAAGCCCAGCACGCGCACGATGGCGTCCTCTACCGAGCGGATCTTGCCGGGTGAGGCGTAGTAAGGGGACGCCGCCCAGCTGACCACTTGGGCAGCCAGCGCTGGATCGGTTTCCACTACGCCGGTGATGTCATCGATGCTGGCATTGGGGTCGACCCGCAGCTTGATGATCTTCTGTGCGGTGTCTGCCAGCGGCGGAATTTCGATGGTCTGCTCCAGTCGTTGCTGGATGCGCCGGGCGGTGAAGGCCTGCACGGCCTGGGTGATTTCCTTCGAGTCGTCGTCGGGGCGGTCCAGGTTGGGGCGGATGTCCCTGACGGGCTGTCCGAAGCTGCCCGCGCTGGCTTTCTTCAGCATGCGCTTGAAGTCATCCCGCTCGATTCTCAGCAAAAGACCGGTTTCTCCGGACTCGATGAGCAGCGTCTGGCTGTCGAGCAGTTTCTGTTCGTACAGGCAAGGCGAGCTGGTCAGCGCCGGGATGCCAGGCAGCGCCTTGAGACTGTGCTTGTCGAGCATCTGCTTGAGGCGTGCAACGGGGACCGCACGGAGCTTGCGTCCGGTCAATTCCTCAAGGCGATTGAGGTCCAGCAGCTTGCTCTGTGGGAACAGCACCATCAGGGCGCCGACCTCATCGTCGAGCAGAATCGCCTGTACCCGCGAAGCCGCCGGCAGGGCCGGATCCTCAGGCACCTCGCGATAGCTGACGCCAAGCTTTTCCAGCAGCAGCTTGATCACCGAGGGTGCATGTGGGGTTGCGGTATCCAGGGCAACTTCAGTCATGGTCCGTATCCACTATTTCTTTTAAACGCGAAGTATAACCAGCCTGGCCCGCAAGCTGGATCCAATTTGGGACAATCGTCACACTTGGCCATATTGCTGGCCATGGCGCAGCCAGCGATCGAGCAGCGGGCTGACATGGTCGGGCCAGCGGGCTAGCAGGGCCTGGGCCGCGTCACGCACGGCCGGCAGCAGATCGGCATCGCGCATCAAGTCGGCAACCTTGAACTGTAGCAGGCCAGTCTGACGGGTTCCGAGCATCTCGCCAGGGCCACGCAGCTCCAGGTCTTTCTCGGCGATGATGAAGCCATCGTTGGTTTCCCGCATGATCCCCAGCCGTTCGCGGCCGATCTGCGACAGGGGCGGGTGGTACAACAGGACGCAATGGCTGACCGCGCTGCCACGGCCGACGCGGCCACGCAGCTGGTGCAACTGGGCCAGGCCAAGGCGCTCGGGGTTCTCGATGATCATCAGGCTGGCATTCGGTACATCCACCCCGACCTCGATCACCGTGGTGGCCACCAGCAGTTGCAGCTTGCCTTCCTTGAACTCGGCCATCACCGCCGCCTTCTCGGCCGGTTTCATGCGGCCGTGGATCAAGCCCACGCGCAGCTCGCCCAGGGCGCTGCCCAGCTCCTCGAAGGTGCTTTCTGCCGCCTGGCAGGTCAGCTCTTCGGACTCCTCGATCAACGTGCACACCCAATACGCCTGGCGCCCTTCGGCACAGGCAGCGCGGACCCGCTCGACCACTTCGAAACGCCGGCTGTCTGCGACCAGAACGGTGTTGACCGGTGTGCGGCCAGGCGGCAGCTCGTCAAGGATCGAGGTGTCGAGGTCGGCGTAGGCGCTCATGGCCAGGGTGCGGGGGATCGGCGTGGCCGTCATGATCAGTTGGTGCGGGCACAGTTCGCCGGCCACACCTTTCTTGCGCAAGGCCAGGCGTTGCTGGACACCGAATCGGTGCTGCTCGTCGATGATCGCCAGGGCCAGGTGCTTGAACCGGACCTCGTCCTGGAACAGCGCGTGGGTACCGACCACCATGGGTGCGCCATTGGCGATCTGCTCCAGGGCACTGGTACGGGCCTTGCCCTTGAGTTTGCCGGCCAACCAGGCCACCTCTATGCCCAGTGGTTCCAACCAGCGCTTGAACGTGATGTAGTGCTGCTCGGCCAAGATCTCGGTCGGGGCCATCAGTGCCACCTGGTAGCCGGCTTCCAGCGCCTGAAGCGCCGCCAGGGCAGCTACCACGGTCTTGCCGGCGCCGACATCGCCTTGCACCAGGCGCATCATCGGCTCGGCCTGGCTGAGGTCGTAGGCAATTTCATTGGCAACCCGTTGCTGGGCGCCGGTCGGCTTGAAGCCGAGGTTGGCCAGGTATTGCGCTTGCAGACGGCCAGCCTTGGGCAGCACGGGGGCACGTAGGCTGCGCAGGCTTTCGCGCAGGCGCTGCTGCGAAAGCTGGTGGGTCAGCAGCTCTTCGAACGCCAGGCGATGCTGGGCCCAGTGCTGGCCTTCGGCGAGTTCGTCGAGGTCAGCGTCAGCCGGTGGGTTGTGCAGGTAGCGGATGGCATCGTCCAGCGGTGCCAGGTGGTAATCGCGAGCCAATTGCTCCGGCAGCCAGTCCGGCAGGCTGCGCGGGCCGAGCATGCCCAGGCTCTGTTGGCACAGCAGGCGCAAGCGCTGCTGGGTGAGCCCTTCGGTGGACGGGTAGATCGGCGTCAGTGTCTGCTCGACAGGAGGCGGTGGTTCGTCTCCGTTCAGTGCACGGTACTCTGGGTGGTAGATTTCCAGCCCTGATGCACCTGGCCGGGCTTCGCCGTAGCAGCGCAGGTGCGTGCCACGCTTCAGGCCCTCTTTCTGAGCATTGCTGAAGTGGTAGAAGCGCAGGCTCAGCACGCCGCTCCCGTCACCCAGGCGTACCACCAGGCTGCGGCGTTTGCCCATGGTCACATCGGCACCGCTGACCACACCTTCGATGACCGCGTCCTGGCCGGGGCGCAGGGCCCCGATGGGAACGACGCGCGTGCGGTCCTGGTAGCGCAGCGGCAGGTGGAACAGCAGGTCCTGCAGATTCTCGAGTCCAACCTTGGCGAGTTTTTCCGCCATGGCTTCGCCCACTCCCTTGAGTGCCGTGACCGGCACCTTAGACAGCTCAGTCATGGTTCAGGCCGATTGTTCCACGGGCGGCTTGGCGACCGAGCAGAGGCGGATCGAGTCAGCGAGGATCTCGATCGCCTTGGGCCGTGGGAAGCTGGCGCGCCAGGCAATGGCCACGGTGCGGAACGGCGCGGGCGGTGTGAGTGGACGCACTTCGATGACGCCGGGCGCATAGTGGTGGCTGTGCACCGCCGACAACGGCAGGATCGATACGCCGAGGCCTGAGGCAACCATGTGGCGGATGGTTTCCAGGGAGCTGGATTCTACGGTGGTGTGCTTGGAACCTTCGCCTTTATTCAAGGTCGGGCACGCTTCCAGCACTTGGTCGCGGAAGCAGTGGCCTTCGCCGAGCAGGAGCAGGCTCTTGTCGTTGAGCATGGCGGTGTCGATGGTCTTTTTGGCCGTCCATGGGTGATCGGCGGGCATCAGCGCGCAGAATGGCTCATCGTAGAGTGGCAGGGTCAGCACGTCGGCCTCGTTGAACGGCAGGGCGATGATCACTGCGTCCAGCTCGCCATTGCGCAACTTCTCGCGCAGGACGTGGGTGAAGTTCTCTTCGATGTACAGCGGCATCTGTGGGGCAACCCGGTGCAGCTGTGGGATCAGGTGCGGGAACAGGTAAGGGCCGACGGTATAGATGGCGCCCACCTTGAGCGGCGCGGTCAGCTGGTTCTTGCCGGCTTGGGCCAGTTCGCGGATGCCCTGTGCCTGCTCCAGCACCTTCTGCGCCTGGGCCACGATGCTTTCGCCGACCGGTGTCAGGCGCACCGCGCTTTTGCTGCGCTCGAAAATCAGTACACCCAGCTCGTCCTCAAGCTTCTTCACGCCGACCGACAGGGTCGGTTGGCTGACGTGGCAGCGCTCGGCGGCATGGCCGAAGTGCTGCTCTTGGGCGAGTGTGACGATGTAGCGTAATTCTGTGAGGGTCATAACGTGCGTCCATGAAGTTGCGGGCCCAGCATAGCGGCTGCAAACGATAGACGCACGTTATCAGACTTGTTGATTTGTGACAGAAACAACCGTATCAGCGGCGATCCAGCGAGTAGACGAAAGGTGCCACTACTTCGATGGTGCCATTGTTCAGCAACTCGGCCGGTGGCTTAGGCACCGTACCGGCACGACGGATCATCTCCAGAGTCGCCCGGTCCAGTGCTGCGCTACCGGAGCCGCCAGCCAACGAGTACGACACCACCTTGCCCTCGGCGTCGACCACGAACCGCAGGCGGTTGATGCCTTGCAGACCGCGGCGTCGCGCGTCTTCCGGGTAGCGCTTGTACTTCGCCAAGTGGCGCAGCAGGTCGCTTTGCCAGGTCGGCAACGCTTTGCTGTTGGACGCGATGCTTGGCGCCGGTGCCGCCGACTTCTGCGGTGGCGTGTTGCTTGGCGGCGTGTCCGCGACTTCTTCCTTGGCCGGTGGCTCATCCTTCGGCGGCTCAGGCTTTTTCTCTGGCTTGGGCGGCTGCGGCTTAGGCTTGGGCTTCGGGGGTTTCGGGATGGCGATCTTGGGCTTGGGGGCCTCCGCCAGCTTGGGTAACGGCGGTTCTTCAACCGGTGCCGGCGGTTGTGGAGCCGCTTTGGGAGGTGGTGGTGGCGCGGGCTCGGGCAGCGGCGCCAACTCGACCATCATCGCTGCCGGGGGCAGTTCGATGGCCTGGGGCACCGACCAGTTGAGCGTAAGCAGCACAGCGACGGCATGGACACCCAGCACGAGTGCCAGGCTGCCGCTGTAACGCGCCAGATTGTGCCGCGTCTTCGTCATTTCTTGGCTGCCGTCTCGAGACCTACCAGGCCGACTTTCAGGTAGCCGGCCGCGCGCATGTTGTTCATCACTTCCATCAGGTCACCGTAATCCACGCCTTTATCGGCCTGGAAGAAGATGGTGGTTTCCTTGTCGCCCTTGGTCTTGGCGTCGAGCATCGGGCCAAGCTGGTCGGGTGCCGGAACCTGATCGTCGCCGACATAAAGCTTTTGGTCGGCCTTGACGCTGACGAACACCGGTTTCTCGGGCCTCGGCGCCGGTTTGGCGGTCGAGGCGGGCAGGTCGACCTTGATGTCAACCGTGGCCAAGGGGGCGGCGACCATGAAGATGATCAGCAGCACCAGCATCACGTCGATGAACGGCGTGACGTTGATTTCGTGGTTTTCGGCGAGGTCATCGCCACCTTCGTTCAGATGCAGGCCCATGGTTTACCCCACTTTCACCATGTGCGGGGTGGCGCGCTCGCTACCCTGGTGGTCGAGGTCACGGCTTACCAGCAGCAGTACCTGCGCCGACGCGTCGGAGACTTGAGCCTTGTAGCCTGCGATGGAGCGGGCGAAGACGTTGTAGATCACCACGGCCGGGATAGCCGCAACCAGGCCCAGTGCGGTGGCCAGCAGGGCTTCAGCGATACCAGGGGCAACCACGGCGAGGTTGGTGGTCTGGGTCTTGGCGATGCCGATGAAGCTGTTCATGATGCCCCAGACGGTACCAAACAGGCCGACGAACGGTGCGGTCGAGCCGATGGTGGCGAGGACCCCGGTGCCGCTGCTCATGCTGCGGCCGCTGGCTGCTACCAGGCGCTCCAAGCGGAAGCTGACGCGTTCCTTGATGCCTTCTTTCTCGCGGGCATTGGCCGACAAGCGCATTTCCTCCAGTGCATCGTGGACCAGCGTGTGGGCCAGCGTGCCTTCCTTGTTAGAGGCGTCGCTGGCCTCCTTGAGGCTGGCGGACTTCTTCAGGACCGCGATCTCACCGCGCAGACGACGTTTGGCGCCCATCAGTTCGAAGCCTTTGGCGATCCAGATGGTCCAGGTAATGATCGAGGCGATGGCCAGGCCGATCATCACCGCTTTGACCACGACGTCGGCGTTCTTGTACATGCCCCATGGAGACAGGTCATGTGCCATGCCCAGGGAGTTGTCCTCGACGATTGCTTGCGTCTGTTCGCCTGCTGGCGCCGCTGAATCTACCGGGGCGGCGGCGTTGGCAGCTGGGGCAGCGGCCTGAGCATCGCCAGCGGGCGCGGCAGCCGGTGCAGTGGCAGCTGCAGGGGTGGAGGCATTGGTGCTTGGTTCATCAGCCATGGCAGCTGGGGCCAGTACCAGGCTGAACATCAGCGCGGCAATGGCGCGCCAGGCGCGCGAGGTGGTTGGCGAAGCGGAAGGTTGAGTACGTGTCATGCTGGCCGGACCTGATGAAGAAGAAAAGTCAGCGTTCTTCAAAGCCTCGAAGCAGGCCGAGAACAGATAGGGGTGCCATTATTGCAAGTAATTCTTGTTAACAAAAGTAATCTCGTTGCTTTTTTCCACCTTGGTCTAGCCGCCTATCGCGTAATCCGGCTAGCCTGACCCTTTGATCTTCGGAGTTTTGTGATGTCAGACCTATCCGCGATGATCGTAGGATGCGGTGATGTAGGCGGCCGCCTGGCCCGGCAACTGCTGGCTCGCGGTTGGCAGGTCAGTGGCCTGCGACGTTCGGTTGGCCAACTGCCGGCCGGAGTGATACCGGTCGCCGCAGACCTCTTGAGCCCGGAGATTCCCCAGGCATGGCCAGTGCGTGCGCCGGACTACCTGGTGTACTGCGTAGCGGCCAGCCAGCACGATGAAGCCGGTTACCAGGCTGCGTACGTCGAGGGTTTGCGGCACGTATTGTCTTGGTTGAACGAGCGAGGACAACGCCCGCGTCGCCTGCTGTTCGTCTCCAGCAGCAGTGTCTATGCGCAGAAAGATGGCGAATGGATCGACGAGACCGCCGCCACCGAACCCGAGGGTTACTCCGGGCGGATCATGCTGGAGGCAGAGCGGCTAGCCCTGGGCAGTGGCATTCCAGCTACCCTGGTGCGCTTGACGGGAATCTACGGGCCAGGTCGCGAATGGCTGCTCAGCCAGGTGCGTCAAGGTTACCGCGTGGCCGCGGAGCCGCCGCTGTATGGCAACCGCATCCACGCTGAAGATGCCGCAAGCCTGCTCGCCTTCCTGTTGCAGGCCGACGCTAAGGGTGTGACGTTGGAAGATTGCTATATCGGTGTCGACAATGACCCGGCGCCCTTGGCCGATGTGGTGGCCTGGCTGCGAGCGTACATGGGTGTCACCGAGTGGTCGGATGAGCAACGCGTGCGGCGCACCGGTAGCAAGCGCTGCAGCAACGCCCGGGCACGCGCGTTGGGGTGGGCCCCGGTGTATCCGAGCTACAAGGAAGGGTACGCAGCCATTCTTGCGCAGCGTTGACCTTGTCGCCGACTTGCCCGCATCCCCAAATCTCACACAGGGCTGGCCTGCCCCCAAGAAGCTGGACACAAATCCAACCCTTGGGGGCCGTCAAGGGCAGTGCAGGTCGTTATGCCGCGATCAGCCGCGCTCGAGCACCCACTTGCGAGCGCCCGGTGCCAGGGTTGGCACCTCATCGGGCTGTGCGCTGTTGATTGCCTGGAAGATCTCCAGCTTGTCGCCATCGCGTTTGAAGATGAATGGCGCGCCACGCTGGTCACGCTCCAGCCACAGGCTGTCATTGCTGCCGCCCATGGCGGCGCAGTCGCCGGCAAGGCACAGGGCATAGCGGTCCGGGCCGGGCAGGCCAGTGACGCTGCCGTTATCGGCGAAACGCACCACGCCGCCTTTACCCTGTCCTTCGACGATCTTCCATTCGCCGCCCAGATAGGACTGGTACAACGCCTTTTCGAAGCTGCTGCCAAGCGGAGCGTCAGCCGCATTCGGTTGCTTGGCACGGACGAAGGTCTGCTCAGCGCCGCGCTGGTCGGTGGCTTTCAGTTCATCGCCATCCAGTTTCAACTGCTCGGTCTGGCCACCGGGGAAGCTGGCTTGCCATTGCTTGTCATTGGCGCTCAACTGGCCATCGGCAGCTTCGAAGCCGTTGCTGTAGCTGACTTGCTGGTTGGCGACATCGAGTTTCCACTCAAGGACCGGCCCATGCTTGTCCAGCGCCTGGCGCAGGCTACCGCCCTTGGCGGCCTCGATGGCGTCCTGGTTGATCCAGACGCCGTTGAAATCTTCGGGTTTGTGGCTGGCACAGCCGCTCATGAGCAGGGCGGCCAGTGCGAAGGGGAGTGCTTGACGCATGGCTGTATAACCTTGGCAGGAAGGTGACGGGCAGGGCGCCCGTCACCAGGGCATCATTCGATGACCAGAATGGCGTCCATTTCAACCTGGGCGCCTTTCGGCAGTGCGGCAACGCCGATGGCGGCGCGGGCCGGGTACGGCTGCTCGAAGTAACGGCCCATGACTTCGTTGACTTTGGCGAAGTGGCTCAGGTCAGTGAGGAAGATGTTGAGCTTGACGATGTCCTTGAAGGAACCACCAGCAGCTTCAGCTACGGCCTTGAGGTTTTCGAATACCTGTACGGTCTGGGCTTCGAAACCTTCGACCAGTTCCATGGTTTTTGGGTCCAGCGGGATCTGGCCCGACATGTACACGGTGTTACCGGCCTTGATCGCCTGGGAGTAGGTGCCGATAGCGGCAGGGGCCTTGTCGCTGTTGATAACAGTCTTGCTCATGATGACTCCTTGCTGTTGACGGACTACGCACGCATGCGGGTGATGCGGACCACGCCGGTCAGCGTACGCAGCTTCTTGATCACTCGCGCCAGGTGCACGCGGTCGTGCACGCTGACCACCAACTGGACCACGCTGATTCGACCGTCGCGTTCGTCCATGCTGATCTTCTCGATGTTGCCATCGGCGGCATTGACACTGCTGGCGAGCAGGGCGATCAGACCGCGCTGGTGCTCCAGCTCGACGCGCAGCTCGACATTGAATTCGCCAGTGATGTCCTTGGCCCAGGAGAGCTGCACGCACTTCTCTGGGTTGTGTCGGATTTCGCTGATGTTCCGGCAGTTCTCAAGGTGCACGACCATGCCTTTGCCTGCGGACAGGTGGCCGACGATGGGGTCGCCCGGAATCGGTGTGCAGCACTTGGCGTAACTGAGCACCAGGCCTTCGGTGCCACGAATGGCCAGCGGGCCTTCCGGAGCCGGCAATGGTTCGCCTTCGGCCGAAAGCAGGCGGCGGGCGACGACATAGGCCATGCGATTGCCCAAGCCGATGTCTTCGAGCAGGTCTTCGATCAGTTCCAGACGGTACTCGGCAAGAATCGCCAGGATACGGTCCTGCGGTATCTGCTCCAGACTGCTGTCGAACCCGGTCAGCACTTTGTTCAGCAGGCGTTCGCCCAGGCTGATGGATTCGGAGCGGCGTTGCTGCTTGAGCGCGTGGCGGATGTGCGTGCGCGCCTTGCCGGTGACGACGAAGTTGAGCCAGGCCGGGTTGGGCCGGGCACCTGGCGCACTGACGATTTCCACGGTCGAGCCGCTTTGCAGGGGTTCGGAGAGCGGTGCCAGGCGGCGATTGATGCGGCAGGCGATACAGCTGTTGCCAACGTCAGTGTGCACGGCATAGGCAAAGTCGACAGCGGTGGAGCCTTTGGGCAGCTCCATGATTCGCCCTTTGGGCGTGAAGACGTAGACCTCGTCGGGGAACAGGTCGATCTTCACGCTCTCGATGAATTCCAGCGAGTTGCCGGCGCGTTGCTGCAGTTCGAGGATGCCCTTGACCCACTGGCGGGCGCGGGCATGGCTGCCTTTGGGCTGCTCGTCCTCGTTGGACTTGTAGAGCCAGTGCGCGGCGATGCCGTTGTTGGCCATCTCTTCCATCTCGCGGGTGCGGATCTGGATTTCGATGGGCACGCCGTGCATGCCGAACAAGGTGGTGTGCAACGATTGGTAGCCGTTGGCCTTGGGGATCGCGATGTAATCCTTGAACCGGCCCGGCAGCGGCTTGTACAGGTTGTGCACGGCACCGAGCACGCGGTAGCAAGTGTCGACCTTGTCGACGATGATGCGGAAGGCATACACGTCCATGATCTCGTTGAAGGCGCGACGCTTGCCGCGCATCTTCTTGTAGATGCCATAGAGGTGTTTCTGCCGGCCGCTGACTTCGCCCTCGATACCGTCTGCAGCCAGGCAGTTGGCCAGTGACTGCTCGATCTTGGCGACGATTTCCTTGCGGTTGCCGCGAGCGCTCTTGACTGCCCGGTGGATGAGCGACGAGCGCATCGGGTGCATGGCCTTGAAGCCGAGGTCTTCGAACTCCACGCGCACGGTGTGCATCCCCAGACGATTGGCGATGGGGGCGTAGATTTCGAGGGTTTCCTTGGCGATGCGCCGGCGTTTTTCGCCCGACAGCACTTCCAGGGTGCGCATGTTGTGCAGGCGGTCAGCCAGCTTGACCAGGATCACGCGGATATCGCGAGCCATGGCCATGGCCATTTTCTGGAAGTTCTCGGCTTGCGCCTCGGCCTTGGTTTCGAAGTTCATCTGGGTCAGCTTGCTGACCCCGTCGACCAGCTCGGCGACGGTTTCGCCGAACTGCTGGCAGAGGGCTTCCTTGGCGATGCCGGTGTCTTCGATCACGTCGTGCAGCATGGCGGCCATCAGGCTTTGATGGTCCATGTGCATGTCGGCAAGGATGCTGGCCACGGCCAGCGGATGGGTCACGTAGGGCTCACCGCTGCGGCGGCGCTGCCCGTCGTGGGCCTGTTCGGCGTAAAAGTAGGCGCGACGAACCAGGTTGACCTGCTCCGGGCCCAGATAGGTCGACAGCCGTTCGGCTAAGGCTTCTATACCCGGCATGGATTCACCTCTTGCCGAGGAAGAGGGCCTTGTGCCGCACGATGTCGACCAGGCATGGATCAGACCGCCTCGTTGGACTCGTCCTCGAACGCGGCGAAGACCGGATCCTCGGTGACGATCTCTTCTGCGGCGATGAACTCAGGGGTAACGATACCTTCGGCGATTTCGCGCAGGGCGACCACGGTCGGCTTGTCGTTTTCCCATGCTACGCGCGGTTCTTTGCCGCCGGTAGCCAGCTGACGTGCGCGCTTGGTCGAGAGCATGACCAGCTCAAAACGGTTATCCACGTGTTCCAGGCAGTCTTCAACAGTAACGCGGGCCATGGTCTTCCTCAGTAGCAAATGCGGTAGGCGTGCAGCCCAATATGGGCGGGCGGACTCGATAGTTTAAAAAATCACCAGCCAATAGGGAAGCGCTGTTTTGTCCGGTGGCTCGGTGTCGGCTTCTGCGCGGGTACATCCGCGTCTGCTGGGAATGCGCGGGTCATGAACCGCGGCAGCCGCGAAAGGGCCGTTACAGAGACCCTCGATGCATGATTCCGACGATAACGTCCCAGGCCCCAGGAACACAACATCCCTTACAACATTGCGTCGCGCAACCGGGGTGTCAGTTCTTCGAAGAGTGTCTGTACCGAGCGCAACGCCCGGCAGTCCGGCCGCGTCAACAGCCACAACTGGGTGTCGCAACCCGGTAGCGGGCCGCTCAGCGCCTCCACTCCAGGCAATGCGTGCACCATGTAGTCAGGCAGCGCCGCTACGCCAAGGCCAGTGCTCACCAGCTGGGCGATGGTCGACATGCCGCTGCACTGGTAGCGCGGGCTAAGCCCTGGGTACTGCTGGTTGCGCCAAACCACCGTGGGGTGATCCTGCATTGAGTCGTCCGGGGCGATCCACGGCACGCTGCTGGCAGACTCGGCCAGGCGTTCGCGCCACTGCGCTTGGCCGCAGATCACGTAGGAGGTGGACCCCAGGCAGCGTCCGACCAGATGTTCCGGTGGCGTGTTGGTCAAGCGCAGGGCGATGTCGGCATCGCGTCGGCTCAGGTTGGCGAAGGTGTTGGACGTACCCATCTCCAGCGACAGCGCTGGGTAGTTCGGCATGAACGCAGCCAGCGCGGGCAGCAGCAAGGTGTGCATCACCGCCTCGGTGCAGGTCAGTCGAACCGTGCCGCTGACTACCTGCTCGCCGCTGGTCATGGCGATGCGCGCAGCGTCCAGCGCTTGTTCGGCACGTTCGGCCTGTTCTGCCAGGGCCTGTGCGGTGTCGGTGGGCAGGTAGCCCTTGCGGCTTTTGACGAACAAGGCGGTGCCCAGCGCCGACTCAAGGCGACGTATGGAGCGGAACACGGTCGAGACGTCGACCTTGAGCAATTCGGCAGCCTTGGCCAGCGAGCGGCCACGTTCCAGGGCCAGGACCAGAGAAAGGTCGGCATGGGTAATCTGATATTGCATTGGTGCACGCTCTGCTTGCCGAATTGCCAATGTCTGTTGCGTTGAGGCCATTTTATAGTGAAACGGCCCCCGGTAATCAATGCAGCCGGTCGGGCAACCTATCCCCCGATGGGAAAGTGAAAAGAACAACAGTAGCAACCATCGCCGCCGCCGAGGCGCCAGCCGTATCCCCTCACATCGCCGCAGCAAATCAAAGGATGTACAGCCATGACGTCGGTAACCCCGTGCGCCAGTTCTTCCAGCGAGATGAATGAATTCCTCAAGGCCCATCCGGACACTCAGTACGTCGATCTGCTGATCTCCGACATGAATGGAGTGGTACGTGGCAAGCGTATCGAGCGCGCCAGCCTGCACAAGGTGTACGAGAAGGGCATCAACCTGCCTGCCTCGCTGTTCGCCCTGGATATCAACGGCTCGACCGTCGAGAGCACCGGGCTTGGCCTGGATATCGGCGATGCCGACCGCATCTGCTACCCGATCCCTGGGACGCTTTCCGATGAGCCGTGGCAGAAACGTCCGACCGCCCAGTTGCTGATGACCATGCACGAACTGGATGGGCAGCCGTTCTTCGCCGACCCGCGCGAGGTGCTGCGTCAGGTGGTCAGCAAGTTCGACGATCTTGGCCTGGACATCTGCGCCGCGTTCGAGCTGGAGTTCTACCTGATCGACCAGGACAACCTCAACGGTCGTCCGCAACCGCCGCGTTCGCCCATTTCGGGCAAGCGCCCGCAGTCCACCCAGGTGTACCTGATCGACGACCTCGACGAATACGCCGACTGCCTCCAGGACATGCTCGAAGCTGCCAAGGAGCAGGGCCTGCCGGCTGACGCCATCGTCAAGGAAAGCGCCCCGGCGCAGTTCGAAGTCAATCTGCACCATGTCGCTGACCCGCTGAAGGCCTGCGACTACGCGATTCTGCTCAAGCGCTTGATCAAGAACATCGCCTACGACCATGAGATGGATACCACCTTCATGGCCAAGCCCTATCCGGGTCAGGCGGGCAACGGCTTGCATGTGCATATCTCGTTGCTGGACAAGAAGACCGGCAAGAACATCTTCGCCAGCGATGATCCGCAGGAAAGTGAAACCCTGCGCCATGCCATCGGTGGCGTCCTGGAAACCATGCCTGCCTCCATGGCGTTCCTGTGCCCGAACATCAATTCCTACCGCCGTTTCGGTGCGCAGTTCTATGTACCCAACGCCCCGAGCTGGGGCCTGGACAACCGCACAGTGGCTGTACGCGTACCCACCGACAGCCGCGAAAACGTGCGTATCGAGCACCGCGTGGCCGGTGCGGACGCCAACCCGTACCTGATGCTCGCGGCGATTCTCGCCGGTATCCATCACGGCCTGACCCACAAAGTCGAGCCAGGTGAACCGATCGAAGGCAACTCGTACGAACAGTTGGAGCAGAGCCTGCCGAACAACCTGCGCGATGCCTTGCGCGCGCTGGACGACAGCGAAGTGCTCAATCAATACATCAGCCCGGACTACATCGATATCTTCGTGGCCTGCAAGGAAAGCGAACTGGCCGAGTTCGAAGTATCGATTTCCGACCTCGAGTACAACTGGTACCTGCACACGGTGTAAGCCCATGAGCGCAATTGCGGTCCCCTTGATCGGTGTCAGCGCCTGCCGTCAGCAGGTGGGGAAGAACTCGTCGCACACGGTGGGCGACAAGTATGTCGAGGCGGCGGGCTTTGCCGGGCTGCCACTGCTGTTGCCGGCTCGCGATGCCGGCAGTGACACGCAGGCGCTGTTGGCGCAGCTCGACGGCATTGTTTTTACCGGTTCGCCTTCAAATATCGAGCCGCATCATTACAATGGCGCCCCCAGCGCGGAAGGGACCCGGCACGACCCTGCTCGTGACCGCCTGACCTTGCCGCTGCTGCAGGCGGCCATTGCCGCCGGTGTACCGGTGTTCTGCATTTGTCGTGGTTTCCAGGAATTGAATGTGGCCTTGGGCGGCACTCTGCACCAGCGCGTGCAGGAGCTGCCTGGCTTCCTGGACCACCGTGAACCTGAGGATGCACCCCTGGAGGTGCAATACGGCCTTCGTCACCCCGTCAGCATCGAGCCGGGCGGGTTGTTCGAGCGCCTGGGCCTGGCTGCGCAGTTCGAAGTCAATTCGTTGCACAGCCAGGGTATCGACCGCCTGGCCCCAGGGCTGCGTGTCGAGGCACGGGCCCCGGATGGCCTGATCGAAGCGGTGTCGATGGTTGATGCACCTGGCTTTGTGCTGGGTGTTCAGTGGCACCCTGAGTGGCGTTTCGCCGAAAACCCGGTCTCCTTGCGCCTGTTCCAGGCGTTTCGTGAGGCCTGCATTGCCCATGCTGCACGGTAGGGTCATGACCCGAAGGTCTTGGATGACCTAAACCGATTCGCAAGCTTTCAATGAGTGAAAGCGCCTTGCTTGCAAGGCCTGTGACAACAATTCCAATAGTTACGGCGTTTTCTCATGAGCAATTACACAGAAGCCGGCCGCCCACCTGACGTGGCGACCGACTCGGGCAATACCTCGCGCGGCAAAGGCCTGGCCAAGGGCCGTTTGGGCTTGCTGGCCAGCGTGGTGCTGGGCATTTCCACCATCGCGCCGGTCTACACCTTGACCGGCGCCCTCGGGCCAACCGTCCGCGAAGTCGGCGCTCACCTGCCGGCGGTGTTCATCGTCGGTTTCCTGCCAATGCTGCTGGTGGCCCTCGGCTATCGCGAGCTCAACTCGGCGGAGCCTGACAGCGGTACTTCATTCACATGGTCGGCCCGTGCCTTCGGCCCAATGATCGGCTGGATCGGCGGCTGGGGGTTGGTAGTTGCCACCACCATCGTGTTATCCAACCTGGCGGGCGTGGCGGTCGACTTCTTCTACCTGTTCCTTGCCCAGATCACCGGTCAGCACGAACTGGCGGCCCTGGCGGACAACCTGTTGATCAACATCACGACCTGTTGCGTGTTCATCGCCTTGGCGGTGTGGATCTGCTGTCGCGGCATGACCACGACCATGACGGTGCAATATGGCCTGGTAGCCTTGCAGCTGTTGGTATTGATCGGCTTTGCCTTTGCAGCGTTCGGCGAGACCACGGCGCCGCCCCCGCTGGAATTCGATTTTGCCTGGTTCAACCCGTTTGGCGTCGAGTCGTTCTCGGCGTTCGCTGCCGGGCTGTCGCTGTCGATCTTCATCTTCTGGGGTTGGGACGTATGCCTGACCGTCAGCGAGGAGTCGATTGGCAGTGACGAGGTGCCGGGCAAGGCGGCGACCTGGACCGTGCTGCTGATTCTCGGGCTGTACCTGCTCACGGCCATCGCCACCCTGCAGTTCGCTGGCATCAGTGAGGAAGGCCTGGGCCTGAACAATCCGCGCATTCAGGAAAACGTCTTTGCCCACCTGGCCGGTCCGGTGATGGGGCCGTTGGCGATCCTGATGTCCATTGCCGTGCTGGCCAGCACCGCCGCTTCGTTGCAGTCGACCTTCGTTTCGCCCGCGCGCACCTTGCTTGCCATGGGGTACTACGGTGCCGTTCCGCAGAAGTTCGCCAGCGTCTGCCCGCGTTCGCAGACGCCGCGTTACGCCACCATCTGCGCAGGCGTTGCCGCGGGGCTGTTCTACGTTACCATGCGTACCCTCAGTGAGAACGTGCTGGCCGACACCATCACCGCGCTGGGGATGATGATCTGCTTCTACTACTCGCTGACGGCTTTCGCCTGTGTCTGGTACTTCCGTGACAGCCTGTTCGACAGTCTGCGCCACTTCTTCATGCGTGGCCTGTGCCCGTTGGTGGGTGGGGTGATTCTGTCGGTGATCTTCGTGCGCACCGCGATCGACAGCGCTTCGCCAGACTTCGGTAGCGGCTCGCATGTGGGGGGGCTGGGGTTGGTGTTCGTGATTGCAGCGATCATCTCGGCACTGGGGATCGTACTGATGATGCTGTCGCGGATGCGCGCGCCGGCCTACTTCCTGGGGGCTACCCTGCGTCAGCAGGCTACCCTGCCTCTGCCGGAGTGATGTTGGGGCCGCACAGCGGCCCCTGTGAACCTTCAGCCGACCAGCTGCTTCAACAACGCCCCATGCCGCTGCTGTTGTTTCTTCAGCAGCAGCCGGTTGGCGACGAACACCGCCTTCAACTCCTGCAGCGCGACATCGAAATCATCGTTGATGATCACATAGTCGTACTCGTCGTAGTGCACCATCTCGCTGACCGCTTCCTTCATGCGTCCGGCGATGATCTCTTCGCTGTCCTGTCCACGGCCATCCAGGCGCTCGCGCAGCGCCTGCTGGCTTGGCGGCAGAATGAAAATCGACAGTGCGTCCGGCATCAGCTTGCGCACTTGCTGCGCACCTTGCCAGTCGATCTCCAGGATCAGGTCGTAGCCCTGGTCGAGGGTCTGCTGCAGTGCGCTGCGCGAGGTGCCGTAGAAGTTGCCGAAGACTTCGGCATGTTCCAGGAAGTCGCCTTGCTCGATCAGCGCCTTGAACTCTTCGTGGATGACGAAGTGGTAGTTCACGCCGTGCGTTTCGCCTGGGCGCATGGCGCGCGTGGTGTGCGAGACCGAGACGCGGATCTGCTGGTCGTCATTGGTCAGGGCGGTGACCAGGCTGGTCTTGCCGGCGCCCGAAGGGGCCGAGACGATATAGAGGGTGCCGCTGCTGTGATTCATGGTAGGGGTGGCCTTACTCGATGTTCTGTACTTGTTCACGCATCTGTTCGATCAGCACCTTCAGGTTGACCGCCGCCTGCGTGCTGCGCGGGTCGAAGGCCTTGGAGCCCAGGGTGTTGGCCTCACGGTTGAGTTCCTGCATCAGGAAATCCAGGCGCCGTCCCGCTGCGCCACCAGACTTGAGTACCCGGCGCACTTCGTTGACGTGGGTGCTCAGGCGGTCCAGTTCTTCGGCGACGTCGCTCTTCTGGGCCAGCAGGACCATCTCCTGCTCCAGGCGCTGCGGGTCGAGCTCGGCCTGCAGGTCGCCGAAGCGATCAAGGATCTTCTGCCGTTGGGCTGCCAGCATTTGTGGCACCAGGGCGCGTAGGGTGGTGACCTCGCTGGCCATACTGTCCAGGCGCTCGTTGATCAGACGCGCCAGCTCCTGGCCTTCGCGCAGACGACCGGCCTTGAGCTCGGCCAGGGCTTCGTCGAACAGCACCATGGCCTCGGCGTTCAGGGCCTGCGGGTCACTGGCGTCAGCCACCAGTACCCCCGGCCACGACAGCACTTCCAGCGGGTTGAGCGGGGCTGGCTGCTTGATCAGGCCGGCGACCTCTTCGGCTGCGGCAACCAGTTGCGAGGCGCGCTCACGGTCGACCTTGAGCGGCTTGCCGGCGTTGTCTTCATTGAGACGCAGGGTGCATTCCACCTTGCCCCGGGACACGCCCTGGCGCAGACCTTCGCGGACGGCGCCCTCAAGGTCGCGCAGCGCTTCGGGCAGGCGCAGATGGGGTTCCAGGTAACGGTGGTTGACCGAACGCAGCTCCCAGACCAGGGTGCCTTGGCTGCCGGCGCGCTCGACTCGAGCAAAAGCGGTCATGCTGTGCACCATGGGGAGTACCTCGCGTTGATGGAGTGAACGGAAAAGCCTTTCGGCTGCAAGGCGCAGGATTGTAGCGCAGTGGGACCTTGGCGCCCAATCCACCCATGTTACAGAGTGGCCGCTGGGCAGTGGGAAAAGTCGACAGGCTGCCAGGCGCACGACAATAGGCATGTCCTCGCAAGGCGTCGGGCCCTATAATGCAGGGCAGATTCAAAGTCCCGGTACAGGTATCCCAGATGAAACGTCCAAGTGGTCGCGCCGCCGATCAGCTTCGCTCGATCCGCCTCACCCGCAACTACACCAAGCACGCCGAGGGGTCGGTATTGGTCGAGTTCGGCGACACCAAGGTCGTCTGCACGGTCAGCGTCGAGAATGGTGTTCCCCGCTTCCTCAAAGGCCAGGGCCAAGGCTGGCTGACGGCAGAGTACGGCATGCTGCCGCGCTCCACCGGTGAGCGAAACCAGCGCGAGGCCAGCCGTGGCAAGCAGGGTGGTCGCACCCTGGAAATCCAGCGCTTGATCGGCCGTTCGCTACGCGCCGCCCTGGACATGAGCAAGCTGGGCGACATCACGCTGTACATCGACTGCGACGTGATCCAGGCCGACGGTGGTACGCGCACCGCTTCGATTACCGGTGCCATGGTCGCCCTGTGCGACGCCCTGGCGGTGATCAAGAAGCGTGGTGGCCTGAAGGCTGGCAACCCGCTCAAGCACATGATCGCCGCCGTGTCGGTGGGTATGTACCAGGGTGAGGCCGTGCTGGACCTGGACTACCTGGAAGACTCCGCTGCCGAGACCGACCTGAACGTGGTCATGACCAGTGCCGGCGGCTTCATCGAAGTGCAGGGCACTGCCGAGGGCGCGCCATTCCAGTCGGAAGACTTCAACGCCATGCTGGCGCTCGCGCAGAAGGGCATGAACGAAATCTTCGAGCTGCAGCAGGCTTCGTTGGCTGACTGATTCCAGTCGATCCAGACGAAAATGGGGCCGCAAAAGCGGCCCCATTTCGTTTAGATGGTCAGCGTCCAGTCGTAATCCACAATCAGCGGCGCATGCTGCGAGAAGCGCGGCTGGCGTGGCAGGCGGGCATTGCGCACGAAGCGGCGCAGGCCTGGAGTGAGGATCTGGTAGTCGAACCGGTAACCCAGGTTGAGCATCTCAGCCTGCTCGTTGTCCGGCCACCAGCTGTACTGGTCACCTTCACGACTGACCTCGCGCAGCGCATCCACGTAACCCATGTCGCCGGTGATGGCGTCCATCCAGGCACGCTCCGGCGCCAGGAAGCCTGGCGACTGCTGGCTATCACGCCAGTTCTTGATGTCGAGCTTCTGCTGCGCCACGTAGAACGAGCCGCAATAGATGTATTCACGACGCTTGCGCCGCTGCTTGTCCAGGTACTTGGCGAAGTCGTCCATCAACTTGAACTTCTGGTTCAAATCTTCGTCGCCGTTCATTCCCGAAGGTAGCAGCAGGGTAGCGATGCTTACCTTGTCGAAGTCGGCCTGCAGGTAACGCCCGTAGCGGTCGGCTGTCTCGAAGCCCAGGCCCGTGATGACTGCCTTGGGCTGCATCCGCGAATACAGTGCCACGCCACCTTGGGCAGGCACTTCCGCGTCGCAGGCATAAAGGAAATAGCCATCGAGCTGGAAAGCTGGGTCATCGAGTTCAAAGGCCGAGGCGCGGGTATCCTGAAGGCAGATGACGTCGGCATTCTGGGCTTGCAGCCAGCTGAGCAATCCTCGCTCGGCCGCAGCCTGAATGCCATTCACGTTCACACTGATGATCCGCATAAATGGCCCCAAAAATCTCGTGCGTGTATGATACCCGAGCTCAACTCATTTAGCTAAATCCGTGGTGCCCGGGACATTTATGCAGCCGTATCAGCGCGACTTCATTCGTTTTGCCATCGATCGCGGGGTTCTGCGTTTCGGTGAATTCACCCTGAAATCGGGGCGTACCAGCCCGTACTTCTTCAATGCAGGCCTGTTCAACACAGGCTCCGCCCTGGCGCAGCTGGGTCGTTGCTACGCGGCGGCCATCGTCGACAGCAAGATCCCGTTCGACGTACTGTTTGGCCCAGCCTACAAGGGTATTCCCCTCGCAGCGGCCACTGCCGTGGCCCTGGCCGAGCAGCATCAGCTCGATGTGCCATGGTGCTTCAACCGCAAGGAAGCCAAGGACCACGGCGAAGGCGGCAGCCTGGTTGGCGCGCCGCTGGCCGGCGACGTGCTGATCATCGACGATGTGATCACTGCCGGTACCGCCATTCGTGAAGTCATGCAGATCATCAATGCCCAGCAGGCCAAGGCCGCGGGCGTGCTGATCGCGCTAAACCGTGAAGAACGTGGCAATGGCGAGCTGTCGGCCATCCAGGAAGTGGAACGCGACTTCGGTATTCCGGTGGTCAGCATCGTTTCGCTGACCCAGGTGCTGGAGTTCCTGGCCGATGACCCGCAGCTCAAGCAGCATCTGCCGGCTGTCGAGGCGTATCGGGCGCAGTACGGGATCTGATCCTGGCCCGGTAATGAAAAAGGCGACCTTCGTGAGACGGTCGCCTTTTTTGTGTCGCCTGTTCCGGCCCTTTCGCCGGTTAGCCGTGACGCTTGCGGTTGGTGATCAGGGTGCCGACACCGCTGTCGGTGAAGATCTCAAGCAGCACCGCATTCGGCACGCGGCCGTCGATGATGTGCGAGCTGTTCACGCCACCCTGGACCGCTTCCAGGGCGCACTTGATCTTCGGCAGCATGCCGCCGTAGATGGTCCCGTCGGCGATCAGTTCGTTGACCTGCTCGGTGGTCAGGCCGGTCAGGACCTGGCCTTGCTTGTCCATCAGGCCGGCGATGTTGGTCAGCAGCATAAGCTTCTCGGCTTTGAGCGCCTCGGCCACTTTGCCAGCCACCAGGTCGGCGTTGATGTTGTACGACTCGCCATTGGCGCCCACGCCGATTGGCGCGATCACCGGGATGAAGTCGCCCTTGACCAGCATGTTCAGCAGGTCGGTGTTCACGCCCACGACTTCGCCGACGTGGCCGATGTCGATGATTTCCGGCGTGGTCATCTCCGGGGTCTGACGGGTGACGGTGAGCTTCTTGGCGCGGATCAGCTCCGCGTCCTTGCCGGTCAGGCCAATGGCACTACCGCCATGACGGTTGATCAGGTTGACGATGTCCTTGTTGACCTGGCCGCCCAGCACCATTTCCACGACGTCCATGGTTGCCGCGTCGGTAACGCGCATGCCGTCGATGAAGTGGCTTTCGATCGACAGGCGCTTTAGCAGGTCGCCAATCTGCGGGCCGCCGCCGTGAACCACCACCGGGTTGATGCCGACGGCCTTCATCAGCACGATGTCACGGGCAAAGCCGGTCTTGAGCTCTTCGCTCTCCATCGCGTTGCCGCCGTACTTGATCACCAGGGTCTTGCCGACAAAGCGGCGGATATAGGGCAGCGCTTCGGACAAAACCTCGGCTACATGGGAAGCGGCATCGCGATCGAGGGTCATGCAGGGCTCCAGTAAGGAACAGATAGTCGGTCAGAACGGCAGTTGCAGCTCAGGGGCAACCCGCAGCAACTGAGTGCGGAAAACATCCTTGATACGTTGCAACTCGGCGTCGCTTTCGGCCTCGAAGCGCAGCACCAGCACCGGCGTGGTGTTGGAGGCGCGAACCAGGCCCCAGCCGCGGGCATAGTCCACCCGGACACCGTCGATGGTGGTCAGGCTGGCTTCGCCCCAGTCGGCGTCGCGTTGCAGTGCATCAATGATGCTGAATTTACCCTCGTCGGTCACATCAATATTGATTTCCGGCGTGGAAATATCGTTCGGGAACGCTGCGAACAGGCTTTCGGCATCCTGGTCGGCCTTGCTGAGGATCTCCAGCAGGCGCGCGGCGCTGTAGATGCCGTCGTCGAAACCATACCAGCGTTCCTTGATGAAGATATGGCCGCTCATCTCGCCCGCGAGCAAGGAGCCGGTCTGCTTCATCTTCTTCTTGATCAACGAGTGACCGGTCTTCCACATTAGCGCGCGGCCACCGTGCTGTTCGATCAGCGGGGTCAGGCGGCGGGTGCATTTGACGTCGAAGATGATTTCGGCGCCAGGGTTGCGGGCCAGTACGTCCTGGGCGAACAGCATCAGCAGGCGGTCTGGGTAGACGATGCTGCCGGTGTTGGTCACTACGCCGACGCGGTCGCCGTCACCGTCGAAGGCCAGGCCGATGTCGGCACCGGTTTCCTTCACCTTGGCGATCAGGTCCTTGAGGTTCTCGGGTTTGCCTGGGTCCGGGTGGTGGTTGGGGAAGTTGCCATCCACCTCGCAGAACAGCGGGATGACTTCGCAGCCCAGCGCTTCGATCAGTCGCGGTGCGATGACGCCTGCGGCGCCGTTGCCGCAGTCCACCACCACCTTGAGTTTCTTGGCCAGCTTCACGTCACTGACGATCTGCTGGAAGTAGCGGTCCAGAATCTCGACCTTTTCCACACTGCCCTGGGCGCGCGGCACGTCGTTGGTCTGCAGGCGGGTCAACAGGGCCTGGATTTGCTCGTTGGCCAGGGTGTCGCCGGCGATGACGATCTTGAAACCGTTGTAGTCCGATGGGTTATGGCTACCCGTCAGCATCACGCCTGATTTGCCGGCCAGTACATTGGCGGCGTAGTACAGCGCGGGGGTCGGCACCAGACCGACATCGCTGACATGGCAACCAGCATCGGCCAGCCCCTTGATCAGTTGTTCGACCAGCATCGGGCCGGACAAACGGCCGTCGCGGCCGACCGAAACCTTTGGCTCGCCCTGGGCAATGCTTTGGGCACCGATGGCGCGGCCAATCCAATAAGCCGTTTCAGCATGCAGGGTTTTGCCGACCACGCCGCGAATGTCATAGGCGCGGAAGATGCTCTCGGGCAGTGCGGGTACCAGGTGGGCCATGTCATTCATCTCGGGAAGCTCCATTAGTCAAAGGCTTTCTGGGCAGGCACAAACTGAACGCTTGGACGGTGGAATTGCCAGAGAGTTCGCCATCCTTGGCCTGAACGGTTGTCGGTCGGCTCAGTGGCTGCCGGAGTGACCGAAGCCGCCCGCGCCACGCTGGGTCTCATCGAAGGCCTCGACGATGTCGAAGTGAGCCTGCACCACCGGCACCAGCACCAACTGCGCGATGCGCTCGCCGACGGCGATGGTGAAGGGGGTATTGCCACGGTTCCAGCACGACACCATCAGCTCACCCTGGTAGTCCGAGTCGATCAGCCCAACCAGGTTGCCGAGCACGATGCCGTGTTTATGACCCAGGCCCGAGCGCGGCAGGATCATGGCGGCCAGGCCTGGGTCGCCGATGTAGATCGACAGGCCAGTGGGAATCAGCAGGGTCTGGCCGGGTTCGAGGACAGTGTCCTCCTTGAGCAGTGCGCGCAGGTCCAGGCCGGCGGAGCCGGGGGTGGCGTACTGCGGCAGGGGGAATTCAGTGCCCAGGCGTGGGTCGAGAATCTTGGCTTGAAGAGCGTGCATGTAACTTATTGAACCTGGTTGAGCCGTTCGGCGATGAAGGCGACCAACTGGCGGGCAATCTTGCCCTTGCTGGTCTGCGCGAAGAGGGTCTGGTGCTGCTGGCGGTCGATCACGGTCAAGGCATTCTCTTCGCTGTTGAAGCCAATGCTGGGGTTGGCCACATCATTGGCGACGATCAGGTCGAGGTTCTTGTCCTTGAGCTTGCGCGTGGCGTAATCGAGCAAGTGCTCGGTCTCGGCGGCGAAGCCGACGCTGAACGGGCGGTCGTCACGGCCAGCAATGGTGGCGAGGATATCCGGATTGCGCACCATCTGCAGCAGCATGCCGTCGCCAGTCGTAGGATCTTTCTTAAGTTTCTGTGTGGCGACGACTTCCGGGCGGTAGTCCGCAACCGCTGCCGAAGCGATGAACAGGTCGCACGGCATGGCCGCTTCGCAGGCCGCAAGCATGTCCCGTGCGCTCACCACGTCGATACGGGTCACCCGGTCGGGTGTTGGCAGGTGGACAGGGCCGGTGACGAGGGTCACCCGAGCCCCGGCTTCTGCAGCCGCCTCGGCCAGGGCAAAGCCCATCTTCCCGGAGCTATGATTGGTGATGTAGCGCACCGGGTCGATGTTTTCCTGGGTCGGGCCGGCGGTAATCAGTACGTGCTTGCCGGTCAGGGCCTCGCGCTTGAAGCTCTCGGCGGCGCACCAGGCCAGGTCGGTGGGTTCGAGCATGCGGCCGAGGCCGACATCGCCACAGGCCTGGCTGCCGGAGGCCGGGCCGAACACCTGGATGCCGCGGCTCTTGAGCAGGTCGAGGTTGGCCTGGGTGGCAGGGTCGCGCCACATGGCCTGGTTCATTGCGGGGGCTACGGCCACGGTGGCGTCGGTCGCCAGCACCAGGGTAGTCAGCAGGTCATCGGCCATGCCCTGGGCCATGCGCGCCATGAGGTCGGCGGTGGCGGGGGCGATGAGCACGAGGTCGGCCCACTTGGCCAGTTCGATATGGCCCATGGCCGCTTCAGCGGCAGGGTCGAGCAAATCCATGTGCACGGGGTGCCCGGAGAGCGCTTGCAAGGTCAGCGGGGTGATGAACTCGGCACCACCACGGGTCATGACGACGCGCACCTGCGCGCCGTGCTCCAGGAGTCGGCGAATCAGTTCGGCACTCTTGTAGGCGGCGATGCCGCCTCCCACGCCGAGAACGATGCGCTTGCGATACAGCCGCTGCATAGGCTTGCCTTTTTCCAGTGAAAGCGGGCGGCGACGAAGACTGCCTGCGGCAGAACGTCGCATGTACGAGGCGAAATAGATTAACACAGGGCCGAAACGCGCCGCAGTAGGTTGCCAGGAGGGGGCATGAACATGAGGGAGTGGCCGACTGAAGAGCGGCCGAGGGAGAAGTTGCTGCAACGGGGAGTGGGTAGCTTATCGGATGCTGAGCTATTGGCGGTGTTCCTTGGCTCTGGTGTTCGCGGTCGGAATGTTGTGGAGCTGGCGCGAGGGCTGTTGGTGAAATTCGGAAGTCTGCGCCAGTTGCTTGAGGCCGATAGAGAGGCATTCATGGCTGAACTTGGGCTTGGGCCAGTGAAGTACAGTCAGTTGCAGGCGCTTCTGGAAATCGGGCGAAGGCATCTGGCTACGGCTATCGAGCGCGAGTCGGCCATGGAGAGCCCATCGGCGGTTCGGCGTTATCTGAAGGCCATGTTGCGCCATGAGGCCAGTGAAGTGTTCGGTTGCCTGTTCTTGGATACCAAGCATCGGCCACTGGCCTTCGAGATCTTGTTCAGGGGCACGATAGACCGGGCCAGCGTCTACCCGCGTGAAGTGGTCCGGCGGGCGTTGCTGCATAACGCCGCGGCCTTGATTCTGTGCCACAACCATCCTTCGGGTAACTGCGAACCGAGCCAGGACGATGTGCACCTGACGCTATCGCTGAAGCGGGGGTTGGCGTTGATCGATGTGCGGGTGCTGGACCACATCATCATCGGCGACGGGGAGCCGCTGTCGATGGTCGAGCATGGGTGGATCGTGGCTTAGGGGGGAAGTGCTTGTCTTGCTGGAGGGGGAGCCTGTGAGATCGAGCGCCGCCCGTGCGGCGCATCGCGAGCAAGGCTCGCTCCTACGATTGTTTTTGGCCAGTAACGCCAAGGGCAAATGCACGACCGCCTTGTTTGTACGACGTGGATTGGGCCAAGTCACCCAAGCGGTCGCGCGCAAATCCTACAGAAATAATTGGCCCGAAACAGGCGTAGGAGCGAGCCTTGCTCGCGATGCGCCGCACGGGCGGCGCTCGATTTCACAGGCTCTCCCCCTCAAGTCAGCCGCGGAATCAGCGGTTCACCGAAACCTTGCTGAAATCAAGTCGCCCGAACGGGCTGACCTGATACCCCTCGACGCCCTGGCGCAGCAGTGTCGTCGCCGTCGGGTGCGCCAGCGGTACCCACAGCGCCTGCTGCTGAATCAGCGTCTGCGCCTGCTGGTAAAGCCGGCTGCGCACGCTCTGGTCGTTGGTGGTGCGTCCAGCGCTGATCAACTGGTCCAGCCGGCTGTCGCAGAACCGTGCGAAGTTGGTCCCCGACTTCACCGCAGCACAGGCAAACTGAGGGCTCAGGAAGTTGTCCGGGTCGCCGTTATCACCGGCCCAGCCCATGAACAGCAGGTCATGTTCGCCCGCTTTGGCGCGGCGGATCAGCTCGCCCCATTCGATGACCTTGATCTCGGCCTTGATGCTCACCTTGGCGAGGTCTGCCTGGAGCATCTGCGCGCCCAGGCTGGGGTTGGGGTTGAGCAGGCTGCCCGACGGACGGGTCCAGATCGTCGTGGTGAAGCCATCCGGCAAGCCAGCCTTGGCAAGCAGGGCCTTGGCCTTGGTGGGGTCCAGTGCATAGCCCGGCAGATCCTTGGCATAGCTCCAGGTGTTCGGCGGGTAGGGGCCGTTGGCGGCGGTGGCGGTGTCTTCGAACACGGCTTTGAGGTAGGCCTGTTTATCGAACGCCAGGTTGATCGCCTGGCGTACCTCAGGCTTGTCCAGCGGTGGGTGCTCGCTGTTGATAGCCACGAATGCGGTCATGAAGGCCGGAGTGGTCGCCACCTTGAGGTTGCCGTCCTTGCCTGCTTCTGCGATGTCCAGCGGCTTGGGCGACAGGGCTACCTGGCATTCTCCGCGCTTGAGTTTCTGCAGGCGGACGTTGGCGTCAGGCGTGATGGCGAAGATGAGTGGGTCGACCGTGGGCTTGCCGTCGAAATAGTCGGGGTTCGCGCGGTAGCGAACCACGGAGTCTTTCTGGAAGCGCTGGAAGACGAACGGACCGGTGCCGATCGGCTGGCTGTTGAGTTTCTCGGGAGTTCCTGCCTTGAGCAGCTTGTCGGCGTACTCGGCGGAGTAGATCGAGGCGAAGCCCATGCTCAGGGTGGCCAGGAAGGTGGCATCCGGATGAGTGAGGGTGAAGCGCACGGTGCGTGGCTCGGGCGCCTCGATCGACTTGATCAGGTTGCCCAGTTGCAGCGACTGAGCGTGTGGATAACCACCCGGAGCGGTCTTGTGCCAAGCATGGGCGGGGTAGAGCATTCGCTGGAAGCTGAACAGCACATCGTCTGCATCCAGATCACGGCTGGGCTTGAAATAGGGCGTGGTGTGGAATTTCACACCGTTGCGCAGCGTGAAGTCATAGACCAGGCCATCGGCCGACACCGTCCAGCTTTGCGCAAGTCCCGGCACCACCTTGCCCTGGGTTGCATCGAATTCCACCAAGCGGTTCATCAGCATGTCAGCCGAGGCATTGGTGGTGGTCAGCGAGTTGTACTGGACCACGTCGAAGCCCTCGGGGCTGGCTTCGCTACATACGCTCAGCGGGGCCGCCTGGGCGAGTCCGGTTGCAAGCAGGGAGGTGAACATTAAGGAAAGGGCGGCGGCACGCATCAAAGCTCCTTGGCGAGTCAGTGGCCCATCTGCCAGTGCAGTCTGGAAATGTCCTACCCTAGTGCGCGCGTCGGGAAATGGCCACCCCCTTTTTATGCCAGTCTGCGACGAGCGGTCGACAGGCCGGCGCGCGAGTCGCTATGCTGCCCGCGCGCCATCGGCAGCAATCAGATGCTCATCTTCTGTTGTTGCGGCGTAGTCTTTCTGGTATAAAGCAGCGCTCTTTTCTAGGGGCTCGGCCTGTCGCATCAGCGGATCCGGTCGATAAGACCTCCAGAATCACGGCGCCTGGCGCCAAAGACTGAGAGATTAAGCGGCCAACCCATGCCGGGTTGGGCATGAGGTTTTAGAGGGCTGAGTCATGTCGAGAGTCTGTCAAGTTACTGGTAAGGGTCCAGTAACCGGGAACAACATTTCCCACGCAAACAACAAAACCCGTCGTCGTTTCCTGCCGAACCTGCAGCACCACCGTTTCTGGGTTGAGTCCGAGAAGCGTTTCGTGCGTCTGCGCGTTTCTGCCAAAGGCATGCGCGTCATTGACAAGCGTGGTATCGACGTAGTGCTGGCCGAGCTGCGTGCTCGCGGCGAAAAGTTCTAAGGAGAACGTCATGCGTGAATTGATCCGTCTGGTTTCGAGTGCTGGCACTGGCCACTTCTACACCACCGACAAGAACAAGCGCACCACTCCGGACAAAATCGAGATCAAGAAGTACGATCCCGTTGTTCGCAAGCACGTGGTGTACAAGGAAGCCAAGATCAAGTAATTGATCGGCGACCAAGAAAAACCCGCATCCGAAAGGACGCGGGTTTTTTTATGCCCGGATGCCGGTCATTGGAAGCGGAAGCCCTGAATCACGGCGTGTGCATCGGTCTTGATGTGAACACGGTTGATGTCGTACTCGCGAGTGGTGATTTCATTGGGGCCGACGACCCGAGGGCGGCCGGTGATCGCTGTGATGGCGTCCTTGATCGATGGCTCGTACGGGGTGCCGATCAGGTGAGCCAGGGCTTGCAGGACTTCTTCGTTGTTCATGATGTATTTCCTTTGGTAGGAGGACAGCCCGACATGGGCAGGGGCATCCTCCTCCAGAGGTGCAAGGCGCCTGCGCTACATAGTTACTTTTGCTCGAACATCACATAGATCTTGCGGCAGGGCTCCAGCACCTCCCAGGTACCTTTGAAGCCGGCCGGTATAACGAACCGATCACCGGTACGCAGGGTCTTGGCGTTGCCCTCCTGGTCGCGCAGTACCGAAACGCCTTGCACGATTTCACAGTATTCGTGCTCGGTGTAGTTCACGCTCCATTGCCCCACTTCACCTTCCCACACGCCCGCAGCGAACTGCCCGCAGGGGCTGGAGTAGTGGTTGTAGACGGTCTGGTCCGGCTCGCCTTTGATGATTTTTTCCGCAGCCGGGCGGTAGCGTTCGGCCTCGGTGAGGGCCTGGGCGAAGTCGATGATGCTGGCGATGCTCATGGTGCGGCTCCTGTTGTTGTTTAATAAAATGCACATCAGTAGGCTTTTAGGCCTTTCGTGTCAAATATATTGATAGTTTGCATCGGCTGGTTTAGGGTATCGCGTGCCAGTGTGCGCTTGTCGCCCGGCCAGATTTCTGACAACGCCAGTGAGTCCTCAGTGCGGCGTTGCACCTTAACAAGAGGAGGAGTTTCGTATGACCACCCTGACTCGTGCGGACTGGGAACAGCGTGCCCAGCAACTGAAGATCGAAGGACGCGCCTTCATCAACGGCGAATACACCGACGCCGCATCCGGTGAAACCTTCGACTGCCTGAGCCCGGTCGACGGACGCTTCCTGGCCAAGGTCGCCAGCTGTGACCTGGCTGACGCCAACTGTGCCGTGGATAACGCCCGCGCTACCTTCGACTCCGGCGTCTGGTCGCAACTGGCCCCGGCCAAGCGCAAGGCCAAACTGATTCGCTTCGCCGACTTGCTGCGAAAGAACGTCGAAGAGCTGGCACTGCTCGAAACCCTGGACATGGGTAAGCCAATCGGCGACTCCTCCACCATCGACATTCCGGGCGCGGCCAACGCCATCCACTGGACTGCCGAAGCCATCGACAAAGTGTACGACGAAGTCGCGCCGACGCCGCACGACCAACTCGGCCTGGTCACCCGCGAACCTGTTGGTGTGGTCGGTGCCATCGTGCCGTGGAACTTCCCGCTGCTGATGGCATGCTGGAAGCTCGGCCCGGCCTTGGCCACCGGTAACTCGGTCGTGCTCAAACCGTCCGAAAAGTCGCCACTGACCGCCATCCGTATCGCCCAGCTGGCCATTGAAGCTGGCATCCCGGCAGGTGTGCTGAACGTGCTGCCAGGCTACGGCCACACCGTGGGTAAGGCCCTGGCCCTGCACATGGACGTCGACACCCTGGTGTTCACCGGTTCGACCAAGATCGCCAAGCAGTTGATGGTCTATGCGGGCGAGTCGAACATGAAGCGTATCTGGCTGGAAGCCGGTGGCAAGAGCCCGAACATCGTCTTCGCCGACGCTCCGGACCTGAAAGCCGCCGCCGAGGCTGCTGCCAGCGCCATCGCCTTCAACCAGGGCGAGGTCTGCACCGCCGGTTCTCGCCTGCTGGTCGAGCGCTCGATCAAGGACAAGTTCCTGCCCATGGTGGTCGAAGCCCTCAAGGGCTGGAAGCCAGGCAACCCGCTGGACCCTGCCACGACTGTCGGCGCTCTGGTCGATACCCAGCAGATGAACACCGTGCTGTCGTACATCGACGCCGGCCACAAGGACGGCGCCAAACTGCTGGCCGGCGGCAAGCGCACCCTGGAAGAGACCGGCGGTACCTACGTCGAGCCGACCATCTTCGACGGCGTGACCAACGCCATGAAGATCGCCCAGGAAGAGATCTTCGGCCCAGTGCTGTCGGTGATCGCCTTCGACACCGCCGAGGAAGCCATCGCCATCGCCAACGACACCCCGTACGGCCTGGCTGCGGGCATCTGGACCTCGGACATCTCCAAGGCCCACAAGACCGCTCGTGCCGTGCGCGCGGGCAGTGTCTGGGTCAACCAGTACGACGGCGGCGACATGACCGCGCCGTTCGGTGGCTTCAAGCAGTCGGGCAACGGCCGTGACAAGTCGCTGCATGCGCTGGAGAAGTACACCGAGCTGAAGGCGACCTGGATCAAGTTGTAAGTCCAGGGGGCCGCTTAGCGGCCCAATCGCCAGCTTGTCGTGGCGACGAACCACAGCCGGGACGGTTCACACCGCCCCGGCTTTGTCGTCTTTGCAATTCATGAAGACTGCCTGGGAGGCTGCAATGCGTTGGGGAACCTATTTCGCCGTACTGGCATCGGTGCTCAGTGTCGGGCTGGCGCTCGGCGTGAGCATGCCGCTGGTGTCCCTGCGCCTGGAAGCCTGGGGCTACGGCAGCTTCGCCATCGGCGTCATGGCGGCGATGCCGGCGCTGGGTGTACTGGCAGGTGCCAGTGTGGCCAGCCGTCTGGCCGGGTGGGTCGGCGTGCCCTCGGCCATGCGCCTTTGCCTGTGGGGCGGGGCGCTGTCGATCGGCCTGCTTGCATTGCTGCCCAGCTACCCGTTGTGGTTGCTGCTGCGGCTGATGATCGGTATGTCGCTGACTGTGGTGTTCATCCTGGGCGAGAGCTGGATCAACCAACTGGTGGTCGAGCAATGGCGGGGACGGCTGGTGGCGCTGTACGGCAGCAGCTACGCGCTGAGCCAGCTGGCCGGGCCGTTGGTACTGGGCTTTCTCGGCTCGGATGATGACTTCGGCTTCTGGGCGGCGACTGGCCTGCTGCTAGCCGCGCCGCTGGTCCTGCTAGGCCGTGGCGGTGCGCCGAGCACCGAAGCCTGCAGCGTGACCTTCGGCGACCTGCTCGCGTTCTGCCGGCGTTTGCCAGTGATTGCCTGGGCGATTGCCCTGTTCGCGTCCTTTGAGGCGATGATCCTCACCTTGCTGCCGGTGTATTGCCTGCAGCAAGGCTTCAGTACCGAAATCGCCTTGTTCATGGTCAGTACCGTGGTGGTGGGCGATGCTGTGCTGCAGTTGCCGATCGGTGCGCTCGCCGACCATATGTCGCGACGGGCTCTGTTCACGGGCTGTGCGGTAACCTTGCTGGTCTCAAGCCTGGCGATCCCATTGCTGTTGCACACACCTGTGATCTGGCCGTTATGGGTGCTGTTCGGGGCTAGCGCCGGGGGGCTGTTCACCTTGTCGCTGGTGCTGATTGGCGAGCGGTATCGCGACGATGAGCTGGTGCGGGCCAATGCCCATGTGGCGCAGCTCTGGGGTATCGGCTGCCTGCTCGGGCCATTGTTGGCCGGAGCAGGCAGCCAGTGGATCAGCGGGCACGCGTTGCTGTTGCTGATGGCGGCAGGGGCGGCTGTTCTGGTGCTGTTGACCCGGCGGCGCGGGGCGTTCGAGCCAGCCTCCGCCTGAGGCATGGGGCTAGAGCATCTTCTCCAGCCCCACCGCCTTGCTGATCCAGGCATTGAAACGCCGCCACAGGCCGCCAGGCTCGGAGGTCAGCATGCGGCGCTTGCCATTTTCCTCGGTTACCCAGACCAGCTTGTCGTCCACCAGCCTGGGCTGGTAACTCAGTGCGGGTGCCATGCCTTGTACCGCCAGAAAACGGGTGTATTCAGCCAGTTCCGGGCTATCGACCAGCACTCCAACCTCGGTGTTCCACAGCAATGATCGCGGGTCGAAGTTGAACGAGCCGATGAAGGTCTTGCGCCGGTCGAAGACGATTGCCTTGCTGTGAAGGCTCGAATCCGAACTGCCATGGAAGCTCAAACGGTATCTGGCGTTGGTGTCACCAGGTTGGCGGCGCAGTTCGTACAACTGCACGCCGTGCTCCAGCAGGGCGCGGCGGTAGGGCGCATACCCGCCATGCACAGCCGGCACGTCGGTGGCTTCCAGGGAGTTGGTCAACAGCTTGATCGAAACGCCCGCATCGGCAGCGCCGGTCAGGTACAGCAGGCCTGACTTGCCCGGCACGAAGTAGGCCGAAACCAGAATCAGCTCGTGATGCACGTTGTCCAGGTCCGGCGCCAGTTGCTGGCTAAGCAGCAGGTGCGGGTCTGGCTCGTCGTCGGCCAGGACTTTGCTCGGCGCATCCCACAAGGCCTGGCTATGTGCCCAGATCAGTTCGTTGCGCCAGATATCCAGGCGCGGCTGCGTCTGGTAGGCCATCAACCTGTCGTACAGGGCCTTGTGCCTGACCCGCGCTTCGGCCAAGGACACCTCAAGGCGTCGACGGCTGGCATGCAGGTCGCTGGCATCTGGCTGGCGCCATAGGAAGTCTCCAATGGGACGGCTCAGCGCGCTGTTCCAGTACTGGTCGAAACCATGACTGAGCTGCTCGGCCACGGGGCCGACTCCCAACAGGTCGATGTCGGTGAAGTTGAGGTTGGGCTCGGCATCGAAATACTCGTCACCCAGGTTACGTCCGCCGACGATGGCCATGGCGTTGTCCACCACGAACAATTTGTTGTGCATGCGCCGGTGTTGTCGGGAGAGGTTGAACAGACGTCCTGCGGCGCGTGTCACGCCTGTGCTGCGGCCGAGGTGCAGCGGGTTGAACACGCGAATCTGGATGTTGGGGTGGGCGTCGAGGGTGCCCATGATGGTGTCGAGGCCATCGCTGGTGGTGTCATCGAGGAGAATGCGCACCCGAACGCCACGGTCGGCCGCGCGCAGCAGTTCGTGGACCAGCGCCCGCGTGCTCAAGCCGTCATGGACGATGTAGTACTGCAGGTCGATGCTGGCCTGTGCATTACGGATCAGCTCGGCCCGGGCGCGGAAGGCCTCGTTGCTGTTAGGCAGCAGCCGGAATCCGGAGCGGCCGTCATAGGGTGCGGCCTGGCGAAGTACGGAGCGGCCGAAGGCCGACTCGTTCGCTGGCAGCGCCTGGCTGACTTCGCGGGTCGTACCGACGCTGGCGCAGCCCGCGAGGCCGAGCAGCAGCGCTAGCAACAGAGGCAGGGCAGGCGTGAATCTCAAGGGTGGATCGTCCTGTGCAGCAAGGGCCTGAAGGTTGGACTGTGGAGGGCGGCGCAAAGTTACGCTCAGGTGATGTCCTGATCCAGTAGACGAAGGGCGGTTTCACCGACCTTGCGCACGGCATCCTCGATCTGTGGTGTGGGGCGCGAGGCGAAGTTCATGCGCAGGCAGTGACGAAACTTGCCCGAGGCCGAGAAGATGCTGCCTACCGCGATTTGCACTCCCTGCTCCAGTAAAGCTCGGTTCAGCCGCAGCGTGTCGAAATCTTCAGGCAATTCGACCCACAGCATGAAGCCCCCTTGTGGCCGGCTGACACGCGTCCCGCTCGGGAAGTACTGGGTGACCCAGTCGCTCATCAGGTCGCGACCGCGCTGATACTGGCTGCGCATGCGGCGCACATGGGGTTGGTAGTGCCCGGCGGCGATGAAGTCGGCGATGGCCAGTTGCGGTTGGGTGGCCGTGCTGCCGGTGCTGATGTACTTCATGTGCAGCACCCGCTCCAGATAACGCCCCGGCGCGACCCAGCCTATGCGCAAGCCCGGGGCCAGGGTCTTGGAGAAGGAGCTGCACAGCAGCACGCGGCCGTCGTCGTCGAACGACTTGAGGGTGCGCGGGCGAGGGTAGGTATATGCCAGGTCGCCATACACATCGTCTTCGAGAATCGCCACGTCATAGCGCTGGGCCAGGCTCAGCAGCGCCTTCTTGCGGGCCTCGGGCATTATGTAGCCGAGCGGGTTGTTGCAGTTCGGGGTGATCTGGATGAGCTTGATCGGCCATTGTTCCAAGGCCAGTTCCAGCGCCTCCAGACTGATTCCGGTGACGGGGTCAGTGGGGATCTCCAGGGCTTTCATGCCCAAACCTTTGAGGGTTTGCATGGCGCCGTGGAAGCTCGGCGAGTCAACCGCGACGATGTCCCCCGGGTCGCACACCGCGCGGATGCTGCAGGACAGTGCTTCATGGCAGCCGGTCGTCACCACCAGGTCAGCCGGCCCCAGGCGGCAGCCGGAATCGAGCATCAACCGGGCGATCTGCTCGCGCAGGGCCAGGTTGCCGTGGATGTTGTCGTAGTAAAGGCCGGGCATGTCCTGGCGCCGGCTCAACTGGGCGAGGCTGCGCAACAGCGGCTTGAGGGTGGGGCTGTCGATGTCGGGCATGCCGCGGCCGAGCTGGATCACATCCTTGCGGGGCGTGCTACGCACCAGCTCCAGCACCTGTTCCCACTGGGAGATATCCACAGGGCGCTGCGCCGGCCGGCTGACGGCGGGCAGGGCGGGGAGGTGGCGTCCTTCGCTGACGAAGTACCCGGACTTTGGGCGTGGCGAGACCAGGCCGCTGTCCTCGAGCATGCGATAAGCCTGCTGTACGGTGCTGAGGCTGACGCCATGTTCCTCGCTGAGGGCTCGCACCGATGGCAGCCGCTGACCAGGGCGATACAGGCCCTGCTCGATGCGGGCGCCCAGCAATTCGGCGAGGTTGAGATAGAGCGTCACGGCATACTCCCGCGTTCAAGGCTGGCAGCGACCAGTACAGTTGTGGGGAAAATACAGCATTCAGCGGCCGGTTCGCCAATTCTGTATGGGAATAATAAGCCATTATTGGATCTGTATCGTCACGCCTGCCAGCGCGCATGCTGTCTCCACGGTATGAACTGATCGGGAGGATGCAGCAATGGGTGGCTTGAGCGATGTGCGCTTGCAACTGTTGGCCAAGGAGCTCGAGGACGAGCAGCGGCCCAAGGTGTTCAATGCACCGGCCGGCTTGAGCCGCTGGGGCCTGCTGCTGCACCGTTGGCACACCCGCAGGGCGCTGTTGCAACTGAGCGATGAGGAGTTGCGTGATGTAGGGCTGAGCTGGGAGCAGGCCCGGACCGAAGGGCGAAAGCCCTGCTGGAAGGACTGACGCAAAGCGCTGGGAATGGCAGCGCATCACCGTGTAGGAGCGGTTCACCCGCGAGCATCGGCCAAGTCAGTGTCGTACATCGCAGTGCTTGGTTCGCGGGCAAGCACGCTCCTGAAAGGTACGTCAGCGGTCAGATCAGCTCTTTGAGCCTGTGCCACAACATTCCCAACGCCAGCAGCGGCGAGCGCAGGTGCTTGCCACCGGGGAAAGTGACGTGCGGCACGTTGGCGAACAGGTCGAAGCGCCCGCTTTCCTGACCGCTGATGGCTTCACCCAGCAGGCGCGCAGCGAGGTGGGTGGCGTTGACCCCGTGGCCCGAATAGGCCTGGGCGTAATACACGTTCGGTTGGCTGGCCAGGCGGCCGATCTGCGGCAGGCGATTGGCGCCGATGCCGATCATGCCGCCCCATTGATATTCGATGCGCACGTCGGCCAACTGTGGGAACACCTTGAGCATCTTCGGCTGCATGTAGGCGGCGATGTCTTTTGGATCACGGCCCGAGTAATGGCAGGCGCCACCGAACAGCAGGCGGTGGTCGGCAGACAAACGATAGTAATCCAGCGCCACGCGCTGGTCGCACACCGCCATATTCTGCGGCAGTAGCTGGCGCGCTCGTTCTTCGCCGAGCGGTTCAGTGGCGATGATGTAGCTGCCGGCGGGCAATACCTTGCCACCCAGTTCGCGGTTGAGGTCGTTGTGGTAGGCGTTGCAGCACAGCACCAAGGTCCTGGCGCGCACTCTTCCTTGGGGAGTGTGTACCTGAACCAGGGGGCCGTAGTCGATGCGTGTGACCTCGGACTGCTCGAACAGCTTGACGCCTAGACGGCTGGCCACGGCTGCTTCGCCCAATGCCAGGTTGAGCGGGTGCAGGTGGCCTGAACCCATGTCGATCAGGCCGCCGACGTAGCGGTCGGAACCGACCACGCTGTGGATATCTTCTTGTTGCACCAGGCGCATTTCATGGCGGTAGCCAAGGCTGCGCAGTTCTTCGGCATCCTCGGCAAAGCCTTGCAGCTCGCCGGGTTTGTTGGCCAGGTCGCAGTAACCCCAGGTCAAGTCGCAGTCGATGGCGTGTCGTTCGACGCGCTCGCGGACGATGTCCACGGCCTCCAGTCCCATCAGCTTCATGCTGCGCACACCTTCCTGGCCAATCACCGGCAAGAACTGCTCAAGGCCATGGCCAACGCCACGAATCAACTGACCGCCGTTGCGGCCGCTGGCGCCCCAGCCAAGCTTGCGTGCCTCCAGCAGGATTACCGACAGGCCGCGTTCGGCCAGTTCGATGGCAGTGTTCAAGCCTGAGTAGCCGCCACCAACGATGCACACGTCGGCAGAATGTTCGCCCTGCAGGTAGGGATGATCGGGATGAGGCGCGCTGCTGGCGGCGTAGTAAGAGGCGGCGTGCTGCGCGCTGTGGATCATCGGGCGGTTCCTGGGCGTTGGGCGAAAGGGGGAGGATAAGCTGGGGTTTTGCGGTGGGGCAACTGGCCTCCTCGCCGGCAAGCCGACTGCCGCTCAGGGGCGCGTGTGACTTGGGCAGCCGGCTGGCGGGCAATTGGTCCTATAATCGAACTTCGATCGTCAATCCTGTATCCGGCCATGTCCTGCAACCGCCACAAGATTCACTTCCTGCGCGAACTCATTCCCTCTTTCGAGTGCGAGCCCGGGTGCCACGACTGTTGTGGTCCGGTCACCACCTCGGCTGAGGAGATGGCGCGCTTGCCGCGCAAGTCCCAGGCCGAGCAGGATGCGGCGTTGGAGCGCCTGGACTGCGTACACCTGGGCCCCGATGGCTGCACGGTGTATGAAGAGCGCCCGATGATCTGCCGCCTCTTTGGCACAACTCCACGCATGGCCTGCCCCCGTGGTCGTGGGCCTGAACAGATGATCGAGCCGCAGGCCGAGCAGCTCGTTCACCAGTTCATCGCCACCACACGTCAGGTGCTGGTCTAGCCTTAGTCCGGAATCGGCAGGCAGAGGCTCTCTTTGACCTCTTCCATCACGATGTAGCTCTTCGACTCACGGACGTGCGGCAGCTTGAGCAGGATGTCGCCCAGCAGCTTGCGGTATGAAGCCATCTCCGAAATACGGGCTTTCACCAGGTAGTCGAAGTCGCCAGAAACCAGGTGGCATTCCAGCACATGCGGCAGTTTCAGCACGGCGCGGCGGAACTCCTCGAAGGTGTCGCCGGACTTGTAGTCCAGGCTGATCTCGACGAACACCAGCAGGCTACCTTTGAGGTGCTGGGGGTTGAGCCGGGCGTTGTAGCCCATGATGATGCCCTCGCGCTCGAGGCGGCGGACCCGCTCGGTGCAAGGGGTGGTGGAAAGCCCAACTTTCTCGCCCAGTTCGGTGAAGGAAATACGCCCGTCATTCTGCAGGATGCGCAGGATGTTGCGGTCGATCTTGTCCAGCTCACGCTTACTCTGGTGCTGGGTTCTCATAGGGGATGCCCCTCCGTGAAAGGCGATTTTGCCGAGAATTCTCGCCAATAATAGGCTTTTATATAGTGAATTGCACTGGGCCTACCTTTTTATACTGCGCGCATCCATGCCATTTCAACAAAAGACAGCGGTGCGCCGCGTGCGAGGAATAAACGATGCGAGTTCTGGTACTTGGTAGCGGTGTGATCGGAACCGCCAGCGCCTACTACCTGGCCCGTCAAGGTTTCGAAGTGACGGTGGTCGACCGCCAACCCGCGGTGGCCATGGAAACCAGTTTTGCCAACGCAGGTCAGATCTCGCCTGGTTATGCCTCGCCCTGGGCTGCCCCTGGCGTACCGCTGAAGGCCATCAAGTGGCTGCTTGAGCGCCACGCGCCCCTCGCCATCAAGCTGACCGGCGATGTCGACCAATACCTGTGGATGGCGCAGATGCTGCGCAACTGCACCGCCAGCCGTTACGCGGTCAACAAAGAGCGCATGGTGCGGCTGTCCGAGTACAGCCGCGACTGCCTCGACGAGTTGCGCGCTGAAACCGGCATCGCCTACGAAAACCGCAGCCTGGGAACTACCCAGCTGTTCCGTACCCAGGCCCAGGTGGATGCCGCGGCCAAGGATATCGCCGTGCTCGAACAGTCCGGCGTGCCTTACGAGCTGCTCGACCGCGACGGCATCGCCCGCGTCGAACCGGCCCTGGCGGGCGTGAAAGACATTCTCGCTGGCGCCCTGCGTCTGCCCAACGACCAGACCGGCGACTGCCAGCTGTTCACCACCAAGCTGGCCGAGATGGCCGTGAAGCTGGGCGTGGAGTTCCGCTTCGGCCAGGACATCCAGCGCCTGGACTTCGCGGGTGATCGCATCAATGGCGTGTGGATCGACGGCAAGCTGGAAACCGCCGATCGCTATGTGCTGGCCCTGGGCAGCTACTCGCCGCAGATGCTCAAGCCGCTGGGTATCAAGGCCCCGGTGTACCCGCTGAAGGGTTACTCGCTGACCGTGCCGATCACCAACGCTGACATGGCGCCGACTTCGACCATCCTCGATGAGACCTACAAGGTCGCCATCACTCGCTTCGACAACCGTATTCGTGTCGGCGGCATGGCTGAAATCGCTGGTTTTGACCTGTCGCTGAACCCGCGTCGTCGCGAAACACTGGAGATGATCGTCAACGACCTTTATCCTCGCGGCGGCGACCTGAGCCAGGCCAGTTTCTGGACCGGCCTGCGCCCGGCTACCCCGGACGGTACGCCGATCGTGGGTGCGACCTCGTTCCGTAACCTGTTCCTCAATACCGGTCACGGCACACTGGGCTGGACGATGGCGTGCGGCTCCGGTCGCCTGCTGGCTGACCTGATCGCGCGCAAGAAGCCGCAGATCAGCGCCGAAGGCCTGGATATCTCTCGTTATGGCAACCGCCGTGAGGTTGCCAAGCAGGGTCAGACCGCGCCAGCCCATCAGCAGTAAGGTCGACTGACCCGGCCTCATCGGCGGCAAGCCGGCTCCTGCAGGATCAGCCTGAAGTTCTGGTCCTGAGGAGAACCGGCCTGCCGGCGATCAATCCAACACCGATGACAACCCGAACACCATAAGGCAGCCGCCATGCGACCCGCCCGCGCCCTGATCGACCTGCAAGCCCTCCGCCACAATTACCGCCTGGCCCGTGAACTGTCCGGTGCCAAGGCCCTCGCCGTGATCAAGGCCGACGCCTATGGTCACGGTGCCGTGCGCTGCGCCCTGGCGCTGGAGCCGGAAGCCGATGGCTTTGCCGTGGCCTGCATCGAGGAGGCGCTGGAGCTGCGTGCAGCGGGTATCAAGGCACCCGTGTTGTTGCTCGAAGGCTTTTTCGAAGCCAGCGAGTTGGCGCTGATCGCCGAGCATGACCTGTGGTGTGTCGTGCACTCGCTGTGGCAACTGGAGGCGATCGAAAGGACTCAGGTGCACAAGCCCCTGACCACCTGGCTGAAACTCGACAGCGGCATGCACCGGGCGGGCCTGCACCCCAAGGATTACCACGAGGCCTACCAGCGGCTGCTGGCCAGCGGCAAGGTTTCGCGCATCGTGTTGATGAGCCACTTCGCCCGTGCGGACGAGTTGGATGCCGATGCCACCGCCCAACAAATCGCCGTGTTCGAGGCTGCCCGCCAAGGCCTGGCTGCCGAGTGCAGCCTACGCAATTCGCCCGGTGTGCTGGCCTGGCCGCAGGCGCCAAGCGACTGGGTGCGACCTGGCATCATGCTGTACGGCGCCACGCCCTTCGAAGTGGATCAGGCCCAGGCTGCGCGCCTACAGCCGGTGATGACCCTGCAATCGCGCATCATCAGTGTGCGGGAGCTGCCGGCTGGCGAACCGGTGGGTTACGGCGCCAAGTTCATCAGCTCTCGGCCGACCCGTGTGGGTGTGGTCGCCATGGGCTATGCCGACGGCTACCCTCGCCAGGCACCCACTGGCACGCCGGTGATGGTCGCTGGCAAGCTCACCCAACTGATTGGCAGGGTTTCGATGGACATGCTCTGCGTCGACCTCACCGACGTGCCTGAAGCCACCATCGGCAGCCCGGTCGAGTTGTGGGGCAAACAGGTACTGGCCAGCGACGTGGCCATGCGCGCTGGCACCATTCCGTACCAGATCTTCTGCAATCTCAAGCGTGTACCGCTGGACTATTACGGCGAATAAGGCGCCGAAGCGGACAGGATGGAGGGGGTGTGTTGTAAATACTGAACGGCATTGCCATGATATCGTTCACATCACCCCCCATTTCTACCGTTTCAGGAGGCTCCAGCTTTGGACGTCGGCGAACGACTGCAAGCCATCCGCAAGCTCAAGGGCCTGTCCCAGCGTGAACTCGCCAAGCGTGCGGGTGTGACCAACAGCACCATCTCGATGATCGAGAAGAACAGCGTGAGCCCTTCGATCAGCTCGCTGCGCAAGGTGCTCAGTGGCATTCCCATGTCCATGGTCGAGTTCTTCTCCGTCGAGCTGGAACCCGAAAGCCCTTCCCAGATCGTCTACAAAGCTCACGAGCTGATCGACATCTCGGACGGTGCGGTAACCATGAAGCTGGTGGGCAAGTCGCACCCCAACCGCGCCATCGCTTTCCTCAACGAGGTCTACCCGCCGGGTGCCGACACCGGAGAAGAAATGCTCACCCACGATGGCGAAGAGACCGGCATCCTGCTGGAAGGGCGCCTGGAGCTGGTGGTCGGGAATGAGACCTTCATCCTCGAAGCAGGCGACAGCTACTACTTCGAAAGCACCCGGCCGCATCGATTCCGCAACCCCTTCGCAGAGCCAGCACGGCTGATCAGTGCGGCGACGCCTTCGAACTTTTGATCCAGCGCAGCGTATTGTTTCGCTAATACCCCTTTCACCTGTGGGGTCGTTTCACGGGTTCCGGGTTCCCGCTATACTTTTCAACGCTCGCAATTTCGTGGTGCGGGCATGATTAGCCACCATGAGGGTGTTCGCGTGAACCAAATCAAGAAGATGCTGGCCTTACCAGCCGCCGTACTCGCCCTCTGGGCAATCAATGCAACTGCTGCAACCAACGACGACATTGCCAAGCGCCTGGAGCCTGTAGGGCAGGTGTGCATTCAGGGTCAGGAGTGCAAAGGCATGGAAGTGGCTGCCGCAGCGGGCGGTGGCGGGGCCAAGACGCCGGACGAGATCATCGCCAAGCACTGCAACGCCTGCCATGGCAGCGGCTTGCTCGGTGCGCCGAAGATTGGCGATACCGCCGCGTGGAAAGAGCGCGCCGACCACCAGGGCGGCCTGGATGGCATTCTGGCCAAAGCCATTACCGGCATCAATGCCATGCCGCCGAAGGGCACCTGTGCGGATTGCTCGGATGACGACCTGAAAGGGGCGATCAAGAAAATGTCCGGGCTGTAAACTGCAGCTGAATTGAATGAGGCCCGCCGTTGATGGCGGGCTTTGTTTTTGTGATGCCTGTGCCGTAGGCCACCCCCCCCATGGGTAAAACCTTGTGCTCAAGGACAGCAGAACATACCCCAACTCACGGTGATCCGGCTTCACAACATATGAAAACTAGCATTTTTGCCAGTATGCTATGTCAGGTTATGGTGTGACAATAAGTTATCAGGCCATGACTGGGTGAATTGTAGTGAGTACTAAAAAAATATATCCCGGCGGCTTGCTGCTCGGTGTTAACTATTCGCCATACGGCAATCACCCAGCGCTGGTGTCTATGCTTGGATTCAATGCTGAACGGCCAGATCCAGTAACCGGATATTACTTTTTGGGTCGTGGTTACCGAGCATATGCGTCAGCGTTGATGCGGTTCGTCAAACCAGATGACATGAGCCCATTCGGCGCGGGCGGGTTGAATTCATATGCATACTGCTTTAACGATCCAATAAACCTCCAGGATCCAGATGGGCACACCCCAACGATTAAGAGCGGCCTACAACGCGGCGTGCGATTTATCAGCAACTTGTTTACAAAGCGGGTAAATGGGCAGAGGCGGAAACTGCCGCAGGGAATTGGATCTGTAGAAAAAACTATCGCAGATACCCGTGCGTCCCATAATAAAGCCAATGGAAAATCAAATATTGCGAATGATTATGTGTTGATTGGATTTCATGGTACCAGTCATCCTGATGCGCACAAGCTCAAGTCAGGGCTTAATGAGCGATATGTAAGACATGGAAACGTGCACGGGGTTGGATTTTATACGTCGCCGTACAAGGAGGTTGCCAGAGGGTTCGCTGGCTCCAATGGTGGGATATATGCAGTCTATGCAAGTAATTTTAAAAAATGGGTTCATGGGGTAGACTTTGTTCATGTTGATCAAGGCGAGCTATTAATTAAGGCAGTGGCATATAAAAATGTCATTGTGCGACGTGAAATAATTGGGCCGCTAGTGCTTAGTGATACGTTCAAGGAATATATGGTTACTCCCCCAAATTCTGATTGGTTGAATCCGAATTTGCCGGCCTCTCTAGACCTCTTTCAATTGTCATGAGAGATTTGGATTTTGCTACCTGAGTGATCACTTGCTTGTGAGAAATTCGGAACAGGCAACCAACCCGCAAGAGTCATGTCCAACCCCCTGAACCCTTGGATGTCTCAGGAGGCCCCGATGCACCTCTGCTCCATCGACCAGGCTGTCGAACAGGTCTTGTCCCGGCTGCCAACCCATATCCACATGGGTCTGCCTTTGGGCCTGGGCAAACCCAACACTTTCGTGAACGCCCTGTATGCCAGGGTGCGCGACTTGCCCGAGCGTCGGCTGACCATCTACACGGCACTGTCGCTAGGCCGCCCGCCGCTGGGCGATGGCCTGCAACGGCGTTTTCTCGAACCCTTCATCGAGCGTATCTTCGCCGACTACGAAGAGCTCATCTACCTCGCCGACCTGCGCAACGACAACCTGCCGCCGAACATTCGCGTGGAGCAGTTTTTCATGCAGCCCGGCAGCTTGCTAAACAGCGAATCGGCCCAGCAGGACTACATCAGCAGCAACTACAGCCACGCCGCCCGTGACATCAACGCCAAGGGCCTGAACCTGATCGCGCAACTGGTCGCTGCCACTCCCGAGAAGTCCGTCCACCTCAGCCTGGCCTGCAACCCCGACATCACCCTCGACCTGCTGCCGATGATCGCCAAGCGCCGTGCGGCCGGCGAAACCATTCTGATGCTTGGCCAAGTACATACCGAACTGCCGTACATGCCTGGCGATGGGGAATTGCCCATCGATGCGTTCGACCTGCTGATCGATGAAGCCGAGCAGCGCCGGTTGTTCTCCACGCCGAACATGCCGGTCAACACCCAGGACCACTGCATTGGTTTGCACGCCAGCACGCTGGTGCGTGACGGCGGCACCTTGCAGATCGGCATCGGTGCCATGGGGGATGCAGTCGCTGCGGCGTTGCTGGCGCGCCAGGGCGACAACGCGGGCTACCGGGCCTTGCTCGACGAACTGGATATCGGCCCGTGGCAGGCGCTGATTGGGCGGGAAGGGGGGCTGGAGACTTTCGCTGAAGGCCTGTACGGCTGCAGCGAAATGTTCGTTAACGGCCTGTTGGTGCTGGCCGAAGCGGGCTTGCTACGGCGCTCGGCCGATGGGCAGGGGCCGGTGTTGCATGGCGGCTTTTTCCTCGGGCCTCAGGCGTTCTACCAGCGGCTGAGGGAGATGCCGCTTGAGCAGCGCGCACGGTTTGCGATGACTCGTATCAGCTTCATCAACGAGCTGTACGGGCAGGAAGAACTCAAGCGCCACCAGCGGCGCGATGCGCGTTTCATCAACACGGCGTTCGGCATGACGTTGCTCGGTGCCGGGGTGGCCGATCAGCTGGAAGACGGCCGTGTACTCAGCGGCGTAGGTGGGCAGTACAATTTCGTTGCCCAGGCCCACGCACTGGAAGGCGGGCGCTCGATTTTGCTGCTGCGCAGCTGGCGCGAGGCGGGTGGTGAGATCAGCTCGAACCTGTTCTGGACCTATGGCCACTGCACCATCCCCCGACACCTACGCGATATCGTGGTGACCGAGTACGGCATCGCCGACTTGCGCGGGCAGACCGACAGCGAAGTGATTGCGCGGTTGCTGGCGGTGAGTGACTCGCGGTTCCAGGACACGTTGATGGAGCAAGCCAAGCGTGCCGGTAAATTGGCCAGGGACTTTCAGCTGGATCCGCGCTTCACCGACAACACGCCCGAGCGGCTTGAGGCGGTGCGGGCACGGCACGCACGGTTGTTCCCAGAGTATCCGCTGGGCACGGATTTCACGGCACAAGAGCAGGACTTGCTGCGCGCGCTCAACTGGTTGAAGAGCAAGTTCAAGCTCAGAGAGGTGCTGGAGCTGGGCAAGGCGGCACTGGAGGCACCGGGGCCGGAGGGGTATGAGGCGCACCTGGCGCGGATGCAGCTGGATCAACCGCAGGGGCTGAAGGAAGAGTTGTATCAGCGGTTGTTGCTGGCGGGGCTAGAGGCAACCCGCTAAACCAAGGTTCAGCGCCTTACCCTGTGGGAGCGGGTTCACCTACGAATGAGAGGGTGACGTCACCGTTGTCTTCGCGGGTAAACCCGCTCCTACAGGAGAGGTGCTCAGGCTTTAGTCGATGAAGCTGACCACACCACCTTCCAGCGACTTCACCCGGGCCAGCGATTCGACGCGGTAACCCTGGCTGTCCAGCTCGGCACGGCCGCCCTGGAACGATTTCTCGATGACGATACCCAGGCCCGCCACGGTAGCACCGGCTTGCTTGATGATCGAGATCAGTGCCTGCGAAGCCTTGCCGTTGGCCAGGAAATCGTCGATCACCAGCACGCGGTCGCTGCTGTTGAGGTGGCGCGGCGAGATGGCCACGGTGTTCTCGGTCTGCTTGGTGAAGGAGTACACCGAGGCGGTCAGCAGGTTCTCGGTCAGGGTCAGCGACTGGTGCTTGCGCGCGAAGATCACCGGTACGCCCAGCTTCAGGCCAGTCATCACGGCCGGGGCAATGCCCGAGGCTTCGATGGTGACGATCTTGGTCACGCCGGCGTCGGCGAACAGGCGGGCGAATTCGTCACCGATCAGCTGCATCAGCGCAGGGTCGATCTGGTGGTTGAGAAACGCGTCGACTTTGAGAACCTGATCGGAAAGCACGATGCCTTCTTCGCGAATCTTCTGCTGCAGTGCTTCCACTGTGTATTCCTCGATGTAGCAAAGGTGGCCGCATGAAGCGGCAGTGTTAAAGAGTAATGGTTGATCAGCGTTTGAGCATTGCCCGGATGTCGGCCAGGGCGTTATTGCCGCGAGCGGCTTTGACTTCTACCGGCGCATCGTCCAGGCCTTCCCAGGCCAGGTCCTCCGGCGGCAGCTCGTCAAGGAAGCGGCTGGGCGTGCAGTCGATGATTTCGCCATACTGCTTGCGCTTGGCGGCGAAGGTGAAGGCCAGGGTCTGGCGGGCGCGGGTGATGCCCACATAGGCCAGGCGGCGTTCCTCTTCGATGGTGTCGGCTTCGATGCTGGAACGGTGCGGGAGGATTTCCTCTTCCATGCCCATGATGAACACGTAGGGGAATTCCAGGCCCTTGGACGCATGCAGAGTCATCATCTGCACGCCTTCGGCGTTTTCTTCCTCTTCCTGCTGGCGCTCGAGCATGTCGCGCAGCACCAGTTTGCCGATGGCGTCCTCGATGGTCATGTCACCCTCTTCGTCTTTCTCGAGGGTGTTCTTCAGCGCTTCGACCAGGAACCAGACGTTGCTGATGCGGAACTCCGCCGCCTTGTCGCTGGCGGTCTGCTGGCGGATCCAGTTCTCGTAGTCGATGTCGCGGATCATCTCGTGCAACGCGGCAATCGGGTCTTCCAGGGCGACCTTGTGACGCACGCCATCGAGCCAGTGCTTGAAGCGCTGCAGGCGCTCTGTGTAGCGGGCATCCAGGTGCTCACCCAGGCCCAGCTCTTCGCTGGCGGCGTACATCGAGATGCCGCGCTCGGTGGCGTAGTTGCCGAGCTTTTCCAAAGTGGTCGAGCCGATCTCCCGGCGCGGTACGTTGATCACCCGCAGGTAGGCGTTGTCGTCGTCCGGGTTCACCAGCAAGCGCAGGTAGGCCATCAGGTCCTTGACCTCCTGGCGGCCGAAGAAGCTGTTGCCGCCGGACAGGCGATATGGCACCTGGTGGTGTTGCAGCTTCAACTCGATCAGCTTGGCCTGGTAGTTGCCACGGTAGAGGATGGCGAAATCGCTGTAGGGGCGATTGGTGCGCAGGTGCAGGGTGAGGATCTCCATGGCCACCCGCTCGGCTTCGGCTTCCTCGTTCTTGCAGCGGATCACGCGGATCTCGTCGCCCACGCCCATCTCGCTCCACAGCTGCTTTTCGAACGCGTGGGGGTTGTTGGCGATCAGCACGTTGGCGCAGCGCAGGATGCGGCTGGTGGAGCGGTAGTTCTGCTCCAGCATCACCACTTTCAGGGAGGGATAGTCCTCCTTGAGCAGCATGAGGTTCTCCGGGCGGGCGCCACGCCAGGCATAGATCGACTGGTCATCGTCGCCGACCACGGTGAACTGGTTGCGCATGCCGATCAGCATCTTCACCAGCAGGTACTGGCTGGCGTTGGTGTCCTGATACTCGTCCACCAGCAGGTAGCGCACACGGTTCTGCCAGCGTTCGAGCACGTCGGGGTGTTCCTGGAACAGCTTGACCGGCAGCAGGATCAAGTCGTCGAAGTCCACGGCGTTGAACGCCTTGAGCGTGCGCTGGTAGTGGGTATAGACGATTGCGGCGGTCTGTTCGCGCGGGTTGCGCGCTTTCTCCAACGCCTCGGCAGGCAGGACCAGGTCGTTCTTCCAGGCACCGATCATGTTCTTGATCTCGTCGATGCCATCGTCGCCGGAGTATTCCTTCTGCATGATGTCCGACAGCAATGCCTTGATGTCGGACTCGTCGAAGATCGAGAAACCAGGCTTGTAGCCCAGGCGCTCGTGTTCCTTGCGGATGATGTTCAGGCCCAGGTTGTGGAAGGTGCACACCGTCAGGCCACGGCCTTCGCCCGGACGCAGCAGGGTAGCGACCCGCTCCTTCATCTCGCGGGCGGCCTTGTTGGTGAAGGTCATCGCCACGATGTACTGGGCGCGGATGCCGCAGTTCTGGATGAGGTGGGCAATCTTGCGCGTGATCACGCTGGTCTTGCCGGAGCCAGCACCGGCGAGCACCAAAAGAGGGCCGCCGACGTAGTCTCGGGCTTCTTGTTGCCGGGGATTGAGTCGGGACATGCTAGAAACCGGGGGTCGCCAGAAAATAGCCGCGCATTCTAACAGGCATGGGGCAGTTGTGGCGCGACCGTCTGACGTCTGAGTCAGACTTTTGTCTCTCGCTACTATTAGTCAGACTCATGATATCCAAGAAAAAAATCGGATTTGCTGGTTTAGCGAGTTTCGCGCAGGATGCACGTCAAAATGCGTCGGGGAGCACTGCAGGCAAGGATATGTCTAAAAGTGAAAATCGTTTTCATTTATGCAGTAGCATATCCGGCCTCATACGCTTCACTGTCCAAGCCTTTAAGGAGCCCGCTTGTCCACGCCTGTCGAACCTTTGCGTTTGCTGTTGTTGGCTGATGAGCCGGAATGGGCTGCCCTGTTGCGCGACTGCCTGCTGCCCTTGGGCGGCAGCGCCGTATTGCTGACCGCACCCAGTTGGGAGGCTGTCGACACCCTGTTCAACCAAGACCGCCAAGCGGTGGTGTTGGCTACCCCGGCCTTGCAACCCGCGCCGGGGCGTTGCGAACTCCCCACCATCTTGCTGCTTGAGCATGAGCCTGACTCACCACCGACGGCTGTCAGCGATTGGTTGGTGCGCGATCAACTCAGCGCCGACGCCATCCGCCGATCCTTGCGCCATGTGCGTGAGCGCGGCGTACTGGTGGCCACCCTGCAGCGCCTGGCCGAACAAGACCCGCTTACCGGCATCGCCAATCGTCAGGGCTTCCAGGCCTTACTGACCGCGCGCCTGGCCGAGAATGACGGGCGCGGTCTGGCGCTTGGCCACCTGGACCTCGACAATTTCCGCCACGTCAACGATGCCCTTGGCCACCAGAGCGGCGACCGGTTGATCTTGCAGGTGGTGGCCCGGCTGAAGCAGCAACTGGAAGCGGGGGACCAGCTGGCACGTCTGGGCAGTGACGAATTCGCCCTGCTGATCGACACCCGACGCGATGCCAACCGCGCCGAATGGATGGCCGAACGGATCGTCGAAGCGCTGGCCGAACCCTTCTGGATAGACGGCGAGAGCCTGCTGCTGGGCTGCAGCCTGGGCCTGGCCCATGCCCGCGCTCAGGCTGGGCCAGACCCATTGATGTGGCATGCCCACATCGCCATGCGCCAGGCCAAGGGCAGCCAGGGCTGCACCTTCCATGTATTCAATGAGCGCATCAACCGCAACGCACGCAGCCTGGCCGACCTGGAAAGCGAGTTGCGCCGTGCGCTGCGCCGCGATGAGTTGGAGCTGCATTACCAGCCACGATTGAACCTGGAAGACGGTCGTATCGTTGGCCTGGAGGCCCTGGTCCGTTGGCGCCATGCCGAACGTGGCCTGCTGCCGCCCAGTGAGTTCGTGCCGCTGGCCGAGCAGAGCGGGCTGATCGTGCCGTTGGGATACTGGGTGATTTCCCGCGCCCTGCGTGACATGCAAGCCTTGCGTGAAGAGGGCCTGGCCCCCTTGCACATGGCGGTGAACCTGAGCTTCCGTCAGTTCCAGGACAGCCAGTTGCTGGCTACCCTGAGCCGCTTGATCATCGAGCACGGTGTCGATGCCCGCTGGCTGGAGTTCGAGCTTACCGAGACCGCCGTCATGCGTCGCAACGAACTGGTCCGCCAGACCATGGATGCCCTGGCGCGCCTTGGCGTGCGGTTTTCGCTGGATGACTTCGGTACCGGCTTCTCTTCGTTCGTCCACCTCAACAGCTTGCCGATCACGTTACTCAAGGTCGACCGCAGCTTCGTCGCTGAAATGGAGATGCGCGAAGAGAACCGCAAGTTGGTGCACGCCATGATCAACCTGGCGCACAACCTCAACCTCGAAGTGGTCGCCGAGGGGGTGGAGAGCGAAGAGCAGATGCAGTTGCTGCGCGAGTTCGGTTGCGACCAGGTACAGGGGTTCCTGGTCAGCAAGCCGTTGCCGGTCGAGGCGTTGATCGATTACCTGTTGCAGGTTCCGGGGCGGCGGTCGGCCTGAGGCGCACCGCCGGTCCCGCAGGGCTCATCGCGGTCCATGCACGAGCTGCCCAGCCAGCGTAGGTGCCCTGGACTTCAGCAACCGCTTCATCCGCCACTCGAAGCCGATCGTCAGTGCCACCGAAGCGCACGCCAGCCCCAAGGCCAGCCCCCACCACACGCCGACCGCACCGCCGCCCAGGGTGAAGGTGAGCAGCCACGCTGCCGGTGCGCCTACCAGCCAGTAGCAGCACAGCCCGATCAGGAAGGTGGTCTTGGCATCCTTCAGCCCACGTATCGAGCCCATGGCGATGGTCTGCACGCCATCGAACAGCTCGAACCAGGCCGCGACCATCAGCAGGCTTACCGCCAGCTGGTAGATCGCCGCGAAGGCTGGGTCATCGCCGTCGATGAACAGGCCTACCAGCATCTCCGGACGCAGCCAGAACAGCGCGGCAAAGGCGAACATGATCATCGCGCCGAAGCCGATTCCCACACGCCCAGCGCTGCGTGCCGCCAACAGGTTGTCGGCGCCGTAGTAAAGCCCCACTCGCATGGTCACCGCGTACGACAGCCCGGTTGGTACCATGAATGCGGTGGACACGATTTGCAGGGCGATCTGGTGCGCCGCCAGTTCCGTGCTACCGAGCACACCCATGCACAGCGCGGCGAAGGCGAACAGCCCCACCTCCACCATGTAGGTACCGCCAATCGGCAGACCCAGCCGCCACAGTTCCCGCAGGGCAGGCAGGGAAGGGCGCGACAGGCCCCGGCGTAGCGGGTAGGGTGTATAGGCCGGGTGCCAGTGGATGTACAGCGCCAGGGCAATGGCCATGCCCATCGACACCACGGCGGTGACCAGGCCGATGCCCATCAGGCCAAGCTTGGGCAGGCCGAACATGCCTTCGATCAGCGCGACGTTGAACAGATAGTTGAGCACCGTGCCCACCAGGCTGATGACCATCACTGGCGTCGAGCGACCCAATGCGCTGGTGAATCCGCGCAAGGCCATGAACGTCAGGTAGCCAGGCAGGGCCAAGGGCAGCAGGGTAAGGAATTCGGCCGCCGAGGCCACGTTCTCGGGCTTCTGGCCGAACAGCAGTAACACAGGCTCGAGGTTCCACAGCACCAGGGCCGCGACCAGCGCCAGACCCCAGGCCAACCACAGGCCGTTCTGTGCCAGGCGGGTAGCGCCCTCGATGTCATTCGCCCCTTTGCGAATCGCCACCAGAGTGCCGACTGCAGCGATCACACCCAGGCAGAAAATCGACACGAACGAATAGCTCGCCGCACCCAGGCCGCCACCTGCCAGGGCCTGTGGGCTGATACGGGCCATCATCAAGGTGTCGGTCAACACCATCAGCATGTGCGCCAACTGCGAGGCGATCAGCGGCCCCGCCAGGCGCAGCAAAGCCTTGAGTTCAGTAGCGGGCGCGACATGCATGGTTGAGGTCCTTGATGCTTATCCTGTAGGCGAGGCGACGATTCTGAGGCTTTGGTCAACTTTCCACAAAAGGATAATAGCGATGCTTGGCATGAGTTGAACTCATGCATATATGATTATCTGCATTCCTTTCCACGCCCTCTTTCAGGTGCCCCATGTCCCGTCAGTTGCCTGCGCTCTATGCACTGCGCGCATTCGAAGCCGCCGCTCGGCTGAGCTCTTTCACCCGCGCTGGCGAAGAGCTCTCGATTACCCAGAGTGCGGTCAGTCGACACATTCGCACCTTGGAGGATCATTTCGCCTGTCGCCTATTCGTACGCAGCGGGCGCAGCCTGCAATTGACCGAGGCCGCGCGGGTGCTGCTGCCGGGTGTGCGCGAGGGCTTCGCCGCGCTGGAGCGGGCTTGCGATACCCTGCGCGGTGAAGATGACATCCTGCGCATGAAGGCGCCTTCGACCTTGACCATGCGCTGGTTGCTGGCACGCCTGAGCCGCTTTCGCCATTTGCAGCCGGGTAACGAGGTGCAACTGACCAGTGCCTGGATGGACGTCGACCATGTGGACTTCAATCAGGAGCCGTTCGACTGTGCAGTGTTGCTCAGTGACGGTGTGTTCCCACCAGACTGGGAAGTGCGCCGGTTATTCAGCGAGTTACTGATCCCGGTGGGGGCGCCGGATTTGCTCAAGGATGGCCCCTGGGACGAGCGCCGGTTGGCGGGCATCGAGTTGCTGCACCCAACGCCGGACAAGCGTGACTGGCGGGCTTGGCTAGAGCGCATGGGGCTTGCCGAAAAGGTTTCGCTCAAGGGCGGCCAGGTATTCGACACGCTGGAGCTGGGCATGATTGCGGCTGCCAGGGGTTATGGGATTTCCATGGGTGACCTGCTGATGGTGGCGGAGGACGTTGCGCAAGGACGCCTGAGCCTGCCGTGGCCCACGGCGGTGCCCAGTGGCATGGACTACTATCTGGTGTGGCCGCGCACCCGACCGGGTGGGGAGCGGTTGCGACGGCTGAGCGTGTTTCTGCAGGAGGAGGCGGCTGCGGTGAGTTTGCCGGATGTGCAGATGCTGCCTCCCCTCTAGCCGGCAAGCCGCCTTCTTCGGGGCTGGGTGGGATCCTGGGCTTGCTGCAACAACGAAAACGTTTGCGAATATCCCGGCCCGACACTCAAGTATTGGCTTGCGACGCCGATTCTCTGGCACCAGCGTCCCGGAAGAGGATGCGATTTTCGTCGATAACCCGCAGGTGGCCTGGGTGATCAGGATGATCCCGGCCACTTGTCAGGAGCTTCCCCATGTCGCAACCGCGTGCACGCATCGCCTCGCAGCTCGGAATCGCCCTCGCCATCGTGCTGGCGTTGGTGATCACCGGCAGTACCTTGTTCGCCCTGCGCTCGTTGGACCAGGCCAACCTCGCCACCCGCCAGCAGCACCTGGCCAGCGAGGCCCGGCTGTTGGCCGACCAGCTCGAAACCTTCCACAGCTCGCTCAAGGACAACACCCAGCGCCTGAGCGGCTTGTTCGAGCGGCGTTTCGCCTCGGGCCTGACAGTGCATGCCGGTGAAACCGTCAATGTCGCAGGCCAGGCTACGCCTGCGTTGTACTTGGGCGAGCGGCTGCTGAACAACGACTTCCAGCAGGTGGACGAATTCCAGCAGATGACCGCGGGTGTCGCGACGCTGTTCGTGCGCAGCGGTGACGACTTCGTGCGCATCAGCACCTCGCTGACCAAGCAGGATGGTAGCCGCGCCATCGGTACCCAGCTCGACCGTCAGCACCCGGCTTATGCAAAGCTGATGGCGGGCCAGACCTATGTCGGGCGTGCCGTGCTGTTCGAGCGCAACTACATGACTCGCTACGTGCCGGTCAGCGATGGCAGTGGGCGGGTGATAGCCGTGTTGTTCGTCGGCTTCGACTACACCGACGCGCAGAATGCCCAGTTCGCCAACCTCAAGCGGTTCCGCATTGGTGAAACCGGCTCGCTGGCCCTGCGTGATGAACGAGGTCAATGGCTGGTTCCGCCGGCCAATGCCGAGCAGCCACTGTTCAGCGTCACCGCGCCCTTCGCCGAAGGCCCATGGACGGTGGTGGCGAGCATGCCGGAAGCGGAGATTCGTGAGGTGACCTGGAGCGTCGGCTGGCGCCTGGCCATCGGCAGCCTGCTGGCCATGCTGCTGGCGGTGGCGGCGACCCTGTGGTTGTTGCGGCGCAAGCTTCGGCCCCTCGATGACCTGGTGCTGCAGGCCGAAGCCCTCGGAGCAGGCGACCTCAATGCACGTCTGAATGTCACCAGCCATGACGAAATCGGCCAGCTGGCACGCAGTTTCAACAAGATGGGCGAGGCCCTGTCGACCATGGTCGAGCACATTCGCAATGCATCCGAGCAAGTCAGCGGGCGGGCACGCTCGTTGGCCGGGTTGTCGGCCGGGGCTTGCGAAGGCATGGACCAACAGTCCGGCGAGATCACCAGCATGGCAGGCGCGGTGGAAGAGTTCAGCGCCACCTCGATGAACATCGCCGACAACATGGCGGGCACCGAGCGCATGGCCCGCGACAATGCCCAGCAGACCCGCATCGGCCGTAACGCCATGGATCAGGCATCGAGCTCGCTACGCCAGATCGCCGAGGCGCTGGGTGGCACGGCTACGGTGATGGACACCCTGGGTGCTCGCTCCCAGGAAATCGGTGGGATCGTTGGGGTGATCACCGCGATTGCCGAGCAGACCAACTTGCTGGCGCTCAACGCCGCCATTGAAGCGGCCCGGGCCGGCGAGCAGGGACGAGGCTTCGCCGTGGTGGCTGATGAGGTGCGAGGACTGGCTGCCCGCACGCGCCAGGCGACGGACGAAATTTCCGGCATGATCGCCAGTATCCAGCAACAGACCGGGCATGCGATCAGCACCCTGGAGCAGGGCAACCAGTTGATGCAGGAGGGCCTGGAGCGCAACGACAAAGTGGCCGAGGCACTGGCGCGCATCGATGAGCAAAGCCGCGTTGCCGGTGAACAGTTCGCCGTCATCAGCACCGCGACACAGGAGCAGAGCAGCACGGCAACGGTGCTTAGCCGCAACCTGCAGAGCATCGCGCAAGCCAACAGCGAGCAACGCGACGTGGCCAACGAGCTGGCGTTCACTGCCCGGGAGCTGGAAGGGCTGGCAGCGCAGTTGAGGCAGGAAGTGGATCGATTTCGGGTAGGCCGCTGACTGCTACGGACCTGTCGCCGGCAAGCGGGCTTGCCGGCGACTTTATGACCGAGGCTTAGATCGAGCCGAGGTTCAACGCCTGCGCACATGCCTGCAGCGAACGCTGTTCACTCTGTGCATACAGCGTCAATTCATCCTGTACCTTCAGCCCAAGTGCCGCCTCGAAAGCATCCCGGTTGGCATTGCTACCGTACTCGGCCTGGGCATCGTCACCGAGGTTGGATTGGAAAATGCCCGCGGCACTGACCGGCAGGAAGTCTTCGTACACCAGCGCCTCGAAGTGCACATGGCCAGCTTCGATCAGCCCTTCCAGCGTGGTCGGGCGATCGTCCTGATCCCGTGCGGCCAAGCCCTTCTCGGTGGGGAAGTAGCGGAAGTAGGCCAGACCCTGTTCGCGCATTTGGGCCAGGTCATCCGGAAATGCGGCGAATTGCTCCTTGAGCAACACCATGTAGCGTTCGGCGTTGGCCTCGGCCGGGGCGCCGCCCAGGGCCGCGCGGGTCGCATCCAGCAGCGTGTCGTAGAGCTGGCGGCCTTTGGGCGTCAGTGCCGCGCCGCGTTGCTCGATTTCGCCGAAGCGCGCGGTGTGGCTGCCTTCGCTGCCCTGCTGACCGCTGAACGCGACCGTCTCTTGCAGCGCCTTGAAGCTGGTCTGGCGCAACAGGATCGGGTGACGGCGAGTAGGAGGGCCTTCGACCACGGCTTTTGGCGGGATGCCCTTGGCAGGCATGCCGGCCTGGATCGCGTCGATATCCAGCGTGCGCGGCGTCAGGTGGTTGATGTGTGGGCCTTTGAAGGCCACCACATCGGCGATCAGGCGGTGCTGGTCATGCAGCTGCTGATACTGCTCGGCGGTCACCGTGGCATCCTGGTGCCAGCGGAAGGTGTGCAGCGCTTCTTGGACGAAGGTGTGGGCATCGACTGCATTCAGGCCGCCGTCACGCTCGCTTTGGGCGATCAGCTCCAGTACCCGTGGGGTGAAGATCTTGCGCTTGGCCAGAATGGTCTGGGCCAGTTCACGCAGTGGCGGGTTGTCGATCAGCTCCAGTCGTAACAGCGAGGTGAATACCCGGAAGGGGCTGACATGCAGGGACTGCTCGTGCACCGCGCGGAACGCGGTGGAATGGACCGGTACACCGGCCGAGCTGAGATCGTAGTAGCCGACAGGTTCCATGCCCATGACGGCGAACAATTTGGCGATGGTCGCCAGTTCCTCTGCGGTGCCCACGCGGATCGCGCCGTGGCGCTCCTGGTCCAGGCGCTCGATTTCGCCGGTCCAGCGCAGGGCCTCGGCCACTGCTGGCTGTTGGGTCATGACCTGCTGGTTGACTTCGCTCACCAGCTCCAGCAGCGTGCCGTACAGCGGCACTTCCTGTTTGTACATGAGTGACATGGCGGCAGAGAACTGCGCACGGATGCTGTCGGGGCTGACGAAATCGTGGGCGGGCATCGCAAGCTTCCTGGTTGGGTTCGGACACTTACATGAAAACTGGGAATGCACGTTGGCCACAAGCGAAAAAAAGTGAGTGTGTCATTCCTTTTTTGATCGACCCTGAGGTCGTTGCGACCGCCGCTGCAGAATGTGGCAGGCCGCGCCACGCGCCTGACAACGTCAAACCGACAACTGCTCGTTGATCCACGCCATCAGCGCTCGCACCTTCGGCACCTCGGCCGCATGTTCGGCATACGCCAGGTAATGCGCCCCCGCGCTACGCATCGCATGATCCCAGGGGATGACCAGGCTTCCCTCGGCCAACTCCTTGGCAGCCAGGTATTTGGGCACCAGCGCCACTCCACACCCCGCCTGCGCCGCGCTTAATGCCATGTAGAACGTATCGAAGCGTGGTCCGTGGTAGGCGCTGACACTGTGCAGTCCAAGCTCCAGGAACCATTCATGCCAGGCCTCTGGGCGAGATGTGCTTTGCAACAGCACCAGTTCCGCCAGTTCAGCGGCATCGGCCAGGGTTCGGCCGGCCAGCAATTCCGGCGCGCATACCGGCACCACGTCCTCACGGAACAGTTCAAGGCAGGTAGCGCCCGGCCAGGTGCCCTGGCCGTAGAAGAACACCACATCGGCCGAGCCTTGCAGCAGGGCAAAAGGCTCCATTTCGTTGCGGATATCCAAGTGGATATTCGGGTGGCGTTTGCCGAAGCCCTTGAGGTGCGGGATCAGCCAGCGCACGCCAAAACTCGGTTGAGTGGCTACCTTCAATATCTCGGTCTGCTCGCCATAGGTCAGGACATAGCGGCTGGACATGTCGACCTGGGTCAGGATCTTGTTCACCTCGGCCAGGTACAGGCTGCCGGCAGGCGTGAGTTGCAGACGCCGGCGAATACGCAGGAACAGGTGGTGACGCAGCATGTCCTCAAGCTGTGCCACCTGTTTACTGACCGCGCTCTGGGTCAGGTGCAGCTCTTCGGCGGCACGGGTAAAACTCAAGTGACGGGCTGCGGCTTCGAAGCACTGCAGGGCGGTCATGGAGGGAACCAGGCGTTTTGACATAGCGGTCTCTGCGGCAGAAATCATTACCTGACGGAATGATATGCGGAATAAAGGTCGTTTGTTGCACTGGTGTGATCGGATTAATACTGATCCACATCATTTTTCCATCCCTTCACCCGATGTAGGAGAAGCACAAATGGTTGCTGGATTGCTCGAGCGCCTTGGCGTTGCCGCCGAGGCTCACACCCAGGGCGACTACCCTGTTCACACGCCGATCGACGGCAGCCAGATCGCCTCGGTGAAACTGCTCGGCAAAGCCGAGACCATCGCCTGCATCGACAGGGCGCAGAACGCCTTCGAAGCCTGGCGCAGCGTCCCGGCCCCACGCCGTGGCGAGCTGGTGCGCCTGTTCGGCGAAGTGCTGCGCGAGCACAAGGCCGACCTCGGCGAGCTGGTATCCATCGAAGCGGGCAAGATCACCCAGGAAGGCCTGGGCGAAGTACAGGAAATGATCGACATTTGCGACTTCGCCGTTGGCCTGTCGCGTCAGCTGTACGGCCTGACCATCGCGTCCGAGCGTCCTGGCCACCACATGCGTGAAACCTGGCATCCGCTGGGCGTGGTCGGCGTCATCAGCGCTTTCAACTTCCCAGTCGCCGTCTGGGCCTGGAATACCGCCCTGGCCCTGGTGGCCGGTAACTCGGTGGTATGGAAACCGTCCGAGAAGACCCCGCTGACCGCCCTGGCTTGCCAGGCGCTGTTCGAGAAAGCCCTGAAAGCCTTCGGCGATGCTCCGGCTGGTCTGTCGCAACTGGTGATCGGCGGCCGCGAAGCGGGTGAAGCCCTGGTCGACGACCCACGCGTTCCGCTGGTCAGCGCCACCGGCAGCACCCGTATGGGTCGCGAAGTCGGCCCGCGTGTGGCCGCACGCTTCGGCCGCAGCATCCTGGAGCTGGGTGGCAACAACGCCATGATCCTGGCCCCGAGCGCCGATCTGGACCTGGCCGTGCGCGGCATTCTGTTCTCCGCAGTCGGCACCGCGGGCCAGCGCTGCACCACCCTGCGTCGCCTGATCGTGCACCGCTCCATCAAGGACGAAGTGGTTGCTCGCGTCAAAGCGGCATACGGCAAGGTGCGCATCGGCGACCCGCGCAAAGACAACCTGGTTGGCCCGCTGATCGACAAGCAGTCGTTCGATGCGATGCAGGGTGCCTTGGCCAAGGCCCGTGATGAGGGTGGCCAGGTATTCGGTGGCGAGCGTCAGCTGGCCGATCAGTACCCCAACGCCTACTACGTGTCGCCCGCCATCGCCGAGATGCCGGCGCAGAGCGATGTAGTGCGCCACGAGACCTTCGCGCCGATCCTGTACGTGCTGGCCTATGACGACTTCGAAGAGGCCTTGCGCCTGAACAACGAAGTGCCACAAGGTCTGTCCTCGTGCATCTTCACCACCGACATTCGTGAAGCCGAGCGCTTCCAGAGTGCTTCGGGTAGCGACTGCGGTATCGCCAACGTCAACATCGGTACCAGCGGCGCGGAAATCGGCGGTGCTTTCGGTGGCGAGAAGGAGACTGGCGGTGGTCGTGAGTCGGGTTCGGATGCCTGGAAGGGCTACATGCGGCGCCAGACCAACACCGTGAACTACTCCCGTGAGCTGCCGTTGGCGCAGGGTATCGTGTTCGACTGATGGATTGATGCTGCATGGCCGGGGGCGTTGCCCCCGGTTCGCAGTGGTGCGGCGACCCAATATACCCGTTCCCACAGGTTCTCCACTGCCCTCGAGGCCTGTGTGGCCCCTGTGTGAGCGGGTTTATCGGTTCGTCGTACCGCCGCGAATGGGCCGCTTGGCGGCCCCAACAAGAACAAATCGCTGGAGCCGGGCCATGTCCGAACTGCGTCAAGAATGTCTGTGGGAACACGTCACCAAACCGACCGTCGCCGCCCAGGCCCTGGCCGGTGAGCACAAGGCTGACGTCTGCGTGATCGGTGGCGGTATCACTGGCCTGTCTGCGGCCATCCACCTGCTGGAACAGGGCAAGTCGGTGATTCTGCTGGAGGCCTGGAAGATCGGCCACGGTGGCTCAGGACGCAACGTAGGCCTGGTGAACGCTGGCACCTGGATTCGTCCCGACGATGTCGAGGCAACGCTTGGCCAGAAGCAAGGCAGCCGCCTGAACAAGGTACTGGGTGAAGCCCCAGCCGAAGTGTTCGCCATGATCGAGCGCCTCGGCATCGACTGCCAGGCGCAGCACAAAGGCACCCTGCACATGGCGCACAACGCCACCGGTATTGCCGACCTGCAAGCGCGTCACGAGCAATGGCGCCGTCGTGGTGCCGATGTGGAGTTGCTCACTGGCGTGCAATGCCAGGAATACTGCGGCACCGACAAGATCTCCGCCGCGCTGCTAGACCGCCGCGCCGGCACCATCAACCCCATGGGTTACACCCAGGGCCTGGCCGCCGCTGTCACCCGCCTGGGTGGCAAGGTGTTCCAGCAATCATCGGTCGAAGGCCTGGCGCGTGACGGCGATGGCTGGCAGGTAAGAACCGCGCGCGGTTCGGTATGCGCCGACAAGGTGGTGATATCCACTGGCGCGTACACCGAAGGCGATTGGAGCAACCTGCAGAAGCAGTTCTTCCGCGGCTACTACTACCAGGTGGCCTCCAAGCCGCTGCAGGGTGCTGCCGCCGACAAGGTGCTGCCCTATGGCCAGGGTTCGTGGGATACCCGCACCGTGCTCAGCAGTATTCGCCGTGACGATCAGGGCCGCTTGTTGCTTGGCAGCCTGGGCCGGGTCGACAACAAGCCAACCTGGTTCGTGCGCAGCTGGGCCGACCGCATCCAGAGCCACTACTACCCCGAACTGGGCAAGGTCGAGTGGGAGATGCACTGGACCGGTTGCATCGACTTCACTCCAGATCACCTGATGCGTCTGTTCGAGCCTGCGCCCGGATTGGTGGCGGTGACGGGTTACAACGGGCGTGGCAATACCACCGGAACGGTGATTGGCCGGGCGTTCGCTGAGTTCCTGCTCAAAGATGATCCGGACAGCCTGCCGATTCCCTTCTCGCCGATGACGGGGGTCAGTGCGCCGTCGCTGCGCACCGCGTTCTACGAGTCTGGGTTCTCGCTGTACCATGCCGGGCAGTGCTTGAGAGTCGTGCTCTAGCTGATGGCCTCATCGGCGGCAAGCCGGCGATGGGGCCCGTTCCAACAACGGCCTACTTGTGCAGCCAGCTTAGGAAACCGCCCTTCTTGATCAGGGCCGGCTTTTGCAGCAAAAGCGACTCCCGGCTCTGGCGCCGGAAGCGCTGCAGTTTGGTCAGCGCGGTCTGCACCTCGCCCCGCTGGGCCAGGCAGCTGCGCACCTGCTCCTTGTCGATGCGGAACAGCACACAGCTGGTCAGCGTGCGGAATTCGGCGAACGAATCGTCCTCGTCGATCAGACCCTCGATCCCCAGCACTTCTCCCGGTCCCATACGCCCAGCCTCCAGCAGCTTGTCACCGTCGCGTACCGACGCCGAGACCACGCCGCTGCCAATTACCAGCAGGTGATCGGACTGCTCGCCCACCCCCAGGATCACCTGATCGGCCAGGTACTCCACAGCGGTCATGCGCTGGCTCAGGGTGTCGCGCTCTTCGTCGGTGAGCGAGCGGAACACGCGCACCTCGTCCAGCACTTCACGCTGGCGACTGCGCGCAGGCATGGCCAAGTCGACGTTCCACATCACACCGCTGGCTTCCAGATGCCGATGTGCCAGATCGAACAGCTGGTTGCGCACTTCGGTCTTGCGCGCCATGTCGGCGATGAAACCGCTGGCCTCGTACTCGACCGACTCCAGTGTCGAGGCCTTGACAGTAACCTTTGGCGCGGGGTTCGCGAGCAGGGCGCTGGTGCCTTGCAGTGCTTTCTCCAGGGCATCGAAAACCCGCCTCGGCCGCACCTTGGCAGGCACCACCACGCTGATTGACACCCCATGGCGGTCGATGGGACGGCTGTGGTTGAGCAGTTTGGCCTTGGCCGCCACGGAGTTGGGGATGACCGCCAGACTACCGCTGCCGGTGATCATGCGCGTGGCGCGCCAGTCGATATCCACCACCTTACCCTCGGTGCCGTCGATGGAGATAGCATCGCCGATCTGGTAAGGCCGGGTGGTATTCAGCACGATGCCGGAAAACACGTCGGCCAGAGTGCTTTGCAGCGCAAGACCAATGACGATGGCCATGACACCAGAGGTGGCCAGCAGGCCCTTCACGGGCAGTTGCATCACGTAAGCCGCGGCAGCTACCACCGCCGCCAGGAAGATCAACGCCCCTAGCACATCCTGCAACAGCCGACCGCCGTGGCTGCCCCGTGCCACCAATAGCAGCCCGAACACTACGGTCACCGTTCGTGCGCCGAACAGCCACCAGCCAATCGCCAGCACCGTGGCCAACAGGTTACGCGAAACATCGTCTGGCCAGGGTGGCGGTTGCAGCGGGCTCATGCCAGCGGCCACCAGCACCGAACTGAACAGCAGGAAGATCACCAACCGCGTGCCGATGCGCCAGGCGTGGCGCTGGAGGGGGATCAGTTGCCAGAGCACGAGGTCAAGCAGGATCAAGGCGGTGCCGAGCAACAACGGGGACGACTGGATGAACGCCAGCATGATGGTCTCGGGATGAGGGAGGGCTGCGGGTAGTAATAGAGTAGGTTGAGGTGGCAGGCAATGGGGGAGGGGTGAGGTTTCTCCAGTGGCGGGGGCCGTTGCCCTGCCACTGAAACGGCCCCTTTGGTCCAGGCTAGTGTCCTGTCTTGGAAATACGTTCTCTTCTGGCGAGTGGCCTGGGTGTTCGGCAAAGGCGCCGCGACGAGTCATAGCAGGGCTATGGCGAGGAGTGGCAACGCAGGCCGAAAGCCCAGGACGCCGCCAAAAGTGAAGAGCTTATTTCCGAGACAGGACACTAGGTAAATGTTGGGGTCAAATCAGCGCTGCGTGACCTGCCACGTAGACGAAAATGGCGGTGATCGGCAACCAGCTGATCATTATCCAGAAAATATTAACCCAGGTGATTTTAGAGTTTTGCAGTCCCAGTGGATCACCTGCACATGCATTGGCGGCTTGCTGAATTCTCAACAGTGAAACGGTGCCAAAGGTCGCGATCGCAAAGACGAGAGTGATAGTCATCAAAAACCTGACCATCAGGGGTAGGCTGTTAAGGAAATTCTCGGGATTAAACAAATCCCAAGACAGCGTGACCAAATAGGGAATCCACCACATCAACGTGACGCCGAGTGCAGTACCTTCGACAGATTGATTCACCTCGCGGCTGCGGGCGACTATGTTTTTCATTAACCAATACATTGTGAGTCCGCCAAATAGCGTGCACAGCAGCGGAGTGAGTTTTAATCCGCGTTGGCCTCGAATATGTAGCCAGTGTCGATAATTGCAGTATGCGATGTAAAGGCCAAGGGTGAATACCCCCATGATTGCGTATTTTGATATAGAGACTACGTGAAACTGAGTGCGATCATTGGGTAGGTGTGATTGTTGCTCGGTGTTATGTGTCAGGGGTTTGTTCAATTTGTTGCTCCCGCCGCGAAAGTTACATGAAGAAATGATTGAAAGTTAGCCAGATGCATGCGGCTACGTTTAATTGCGAGGATATAATGAGTCTTTTTTTGAGGCGGTGAGGGAACGCCCTGTAGTCTTGCGCGTCTAGTGAACCTCTGCGAATGCAGAATTTAGGAGATGTGAGGGTGCCGGCTATCATGGAAATAACGAGTACTCTCGAACGTAAACTGGTCTCTCCCCAAAGCGTTGTGGCGTATGACAGGCATGGGCTTCTTTGAAGTGCTGACGTCATTATTTTATAGTGGCGAGTGCAGGCGATATGGATATCCATTGCCAGCCCGGTCAAGCCTATGAAGAAAGGAGCGGCCAATGAGAATAATTTTACCTTGAAGTCGAGGTTATCAATCATCTTGAAAGGCCTCGAAAAGTATTTCCCCAAGTACTTCTCCGCCGTCCATCCCTTGTGTGCTGCCGACATAGACTCCTAATCCAGTTACTGCTATTCCGCATATCAAGGCGCCGGCACCCGGTCTAATGCAAACTGTCGCAGCCAATTTTGATCCTGCTCTACCTCCAATCCAGCCCCCGGCTAAACCGCCGGAAAAATTTCCCGCCTCAGTGATCTTGACTTTTTCACAGGCTCTTGTATTACCCGCTCGGCATACGTCGGCAACTTTCATGGCCGAACCAACCCCTCCGATAGCAACGCCTAGACGTCCTCCTGCCTTCAAATACTTAGAGATGCTTGCCAGCTTATTGAGGTGTGTCGAATAGCCGGGAATCTGGCCTGGCGCCCCTATTTTACTCCAGTGGTGCACCAGGCTTTTTGACGAAATTCCGAGGTGTCGGCGTAGGGTTTCATAATTTCCAAGGTTAAGGCGCTTGTTCAGAACGGTCGCTTTCAAAATTGTATTTAATTGCTTGAGTAGCTTCATGCGTTCTTCAAAAAACTCTTTGCTATGCAGGTGTCCGTACTTGGCAAACTGCTGCTGATGCAGTTCTTCAATCTTTCGCAATATAAGACCCAGTTCGTCCAGCGACTTTGCCAGCATCGCCTCGCTCACCCCCATCGCCTGGCTCACCTCACCAAGCAATCCGGCAATGTCGGCCTGATGTTGCATCATGAACTCGGCCTCTTCCGGCGTCAGGCTTGCCAATGCCTCCCGCGCCTGTTTTGCCGCGCTCATCGAATACAGCTCTTCACGGGTGCAAACCGGTCGGCTCAGGCCGTCGCCGATAACGAAGATCTCTCCTGCCTTGAACCCTTGCTGATAGGTCGGGTTCAGGCGCTGCAGAATCGAGTTCGGCAGGTTCGCCTGCGGCGCGCCGAGCTGAATCAGAACCTCCTGGTAGGTCATGCACCGCGGCACGATATAGAAGCCAGGCTCCATGCCTTGAGGCGCGGTCGATGATTGAAATGCCGAAGGCCGGTACCTGTTCACGTGCGGGGTTGCCTGGGCTGGGGCTTGTGCCTCGACAACGGTTCCAGCCGCCGTCATGCGACGCGGTGCAGGGCCCTGATTCAACGGCGCCAACACGCGGTTGCTGCCCAACGGGCAGCCGCACTTGACCAGCGAGCCGTCCACGGCGGTGGGCCGACCGTCCTGCATCCAACGTTGCTCGCCTTCGATGATGACGCCTTCCTCACCACAGCGTGGGCAGGCGGTAGTTCGGTCGCCTTCGATCAACCACCGGCGGCCATTGAACGTGCCCCGGGAATGGCTGGCGATGCACGTGGCACCTGTGGTGGTGACGTCGCCGTCGAGGCCTTGGCCGTTACCGAAAATGTTGGTGCGCTGATTCATGTCTCGATTCCCTGAGATGTGAATCCGGCAAGCTATCACTCTGAAGGCCCCTATTTTCGGGCGGGGCAGCGCTTAAGACATGCCTTACGCAAGATGCAGATTGACCTGTAGGAAAGGTCCTGCTTTTAGGGTGAAGGTATCCAAAAGTATGTCGTGTGCGTGGAGCCGAGCGGGTAGGCAACGCTTGTAACGGTGTGCTCAGATCGTTCACATAATGGAACGCTAAAGCCAAAATTCACTATCTTCCGCGCCAAAGGGTCTGGTTTTAATCTTCTCCCATCAACGCGAAACACCCCACTTACTGAAGATCAGAACCCCTTAGGAGCGACGACCATGACCCAGTTCAAATACAACCGCCTGAACAAAGACGACGCTGCCGTGCTGCTGGTCGACCACCAGGCTGGCCTGCTGTCCCTGGTGCGCGACATCGAGCCGGACACGTTCAAGAACAACGTGCTGGCCCTGGCGGACCTGGCCAAGTTCTTCAACCTGCCGACCATTCTCACCACCAGCTTCGAGCAAGGCCCCAATGGCCCACTGGTACCGGAACTCAAGGCGCTGTTCCCGGATGCCCCGTACATTGCCCGCCCTGGTCAGATCAACGCCTGGGACAACGAAGACTTCGTCAAGGCGGTGAAGGCCACCGGCAAGAAGCAACTGATCATCGCTGGCGTGGTGACCGAAGTGTGCGTGGCGTTCCCGGCGCTGTCGGCCCTGGAGGAAGAATTCGATGTGTTCGTGGTGACCGACGCTTCGGGCACCTTCAACGAGATGACCCGCGATGCTGCCCACAACCGCATGAGCCAGGCGGGTGCGCAAATGATGACCTGGTTCGGCGTGGCCTGTGAGCTGCACCGCGACTGGCGCAACGACATCGAGGGTCTGGCGGCGCTGTGCTCGAACCACATCCCGGACTACCGCAACCTGATTACCACCTACAACGCCCTCACCGCCGGCAAGTAAGCCCCGCCGCCCGGGCACCAAGCATCGGTGCCCGGGCAAGGCAGCACACCCATCCAATCCTCAGCCCGTCCGCCGTTGCACAGTGGATGCGGGCAAGCTCATCCCAAGGAACGCCGATGAACACCGCATTCCAAGACAACCGCAACGTGGTGACCCTGGTCATCCAACACAAGGTCCGCGCCGAGTCGCTGGCGGGCTACGAGGCGTGGCTAAAGCGCACGGTCAGCACCGCGCGCCGTCAGCCGGGGCACCTGGATGTCAATGTCATTCGCCCCGACGACGGTGGGCGCCACTTCACCACCGTGGTTCGCTTTGCCGATTCCAGTCTGTTGCAGGCCTGGGTCAACTCGGCCGAACGCCAGGCGCTGGTCGAAGAGGTGCTGCCGCTGCTCGAAGACGGTGACCACACCCAGGTCCACGAAGATCCCGAGTTCTGGTTCACCCCGCCCAGCACCAACGTTGCACCGCCGCCGCGTTGGAAGCAGGCGCTGCTGACCTACCTGGTGATCTGTCCGATGACCCTGGTCATTCCTCAACTGCTGGCACCCTTGTTCGCGCACTTCCCGCTGTTGGGCGGCCGGGTTACCAGCAACCTGATCGTCAACCTGTTCGTCATCCTGCCCGTGGTGTTCTACATCATGCCTTGGGTAACCCGCCGCTGCGCCAAGTGGCTGCGCGGCTGATTCACACCTCACCTGCAGACTTTCAAGGAGATACCGACATGAGCACACTCGTCACCCGCGATGGCACTTCGATCTATTACAAGGACTGGGGCAGCGGCAAGCCTGTACTGTTCAGCCACGGTTGGCCGCTGGACGCCGACATGTGGGATTCGCAGATGGAGTACCTGGCCAGCCGTGGCTACCGTGCCATCGCCTTCGACCGTCGAGGGTTTGGCCGCTCCGATCAGCCGTGGACCGGTTATGACTACGACACCTTCGCCGATGACATCGCACAACTGATCGAACACCTCGACCTGCGCGAGGTAACCCTGGCGGGCTTCTCGATGGGCGGTGGCGATGTCAGCCGCTACATCGCCCGTCACGGTAGCGCGCGCGTTGCCGGCCTGGTGCTGCTGGGGGCGGTGACGCCAGTGTTTGGCAAGATCGAAAGCAACCAGGAGGGTGTCGACCTTTCGGTGTTCGAAGGCATCAAGGCTGGCCTGCGCGCCGATCGCGCACAGTTCATCGCCGACTTCGCCACGCCATTCTATGGCCTGAACCATGGGCAGCAGGTATCTCAGGGCGTGCAGACCCAGACCCTGAATATCGCCCTGATGGCGTCGATCAAGGGCACCCTCGATTGCGTGACGGCATTCTCCGAGACCGACTTCCGTCCGGATATGGCCAAGATCGATGTGCCAACCCTGGTAATCCACGGGGATGACGACCAGATCGTGCCGTTCGAGACCACCGGCAAGCGTGCCGCGGAACTGATCCGTGGGGCCGAGTTGAAGGTGTACAGCGGTGCACCGCACGGCTTTGCGGTGACCCATGCGCAACAGCTGAATGAAGACCTGCTGGCGTTCCTGCAGCGCTGAAGGCGGGGCCACTGTGCGGCCCATCGCCAGCGAGTCGGCTCCCGCATCGATCGTGTCGTCACTGGGATCCGCGGGAGTCGGCTTGCCGGCCAAAGGGCTGGGGCAGGCGGCACGAATCCGAGTGGTTGCTAGTCTTCAACCACTTCACCGCACATCCATCCAATCCTTAGCCCGGCGCGAACCGGCATGCTCGGCAGTCGCCTGCCGCCCCAGCCAGACGGAGAAGACCATGTCCCAGGACCCCAACGACAAGACCCGTCGCCAGTTCATCGCCACCAGCACCCTGCTCGGTGCCGCTGGCGCGCTCTGGTCCGCATTGCCCTTCACCGGCCAAGCCGGTTCCGCTCACGCATCGACCCAAGGAGGTTCCATGATCGCCGACCTGATTCTGTTCAACGGCAAACTGCACACCGTTGACCGCGAAAAGCCCACCGCGACTGCCGTCGCCATCAAGGATGGCCGCTTCATCGCCGTGGGCAACGACGCCGAGGCCATGGCCCACAAGGGCTCCGCCACGCAGATCATCGACCTCAAGCAACGCACCGTGATCCCCGGCCTCAATGACTCGCACCTGCACCTGATCCGAGGTGGCCTGAACTACAACCTCGAACTGCGTTGGGAAGGCGTGCCATCGCTGGCCGATGCCCTGCGCATGCTCAAGGATCAGGCCGAGCGTACGCCAAGCCCGCAGTGGGTGAGGGTGGTGGGCGGCTGGAACGAATTCCAGTTCGCTGAAAAACGCATGCCGACCCTGGAGGAAATCAACCAGGCCGCACCCGACACCCCGGTGTTCCTGTTGCACCTCTACGACCGTGCGCTGCTCAATCGCGCAGCGCTCAGGGCCGTGGGCTACACCAAGGATACGCCGAACCCGCCAGGTGGCGAGATCCAGCGCGACAAGTTCGGCAACCCGACCGGCATGCTGATCGCTCGTCCCAACGCCACTATCCTGTATGCCACCCTGGCCAAGGGGCCGAAGCTGCCGCTGGAATACCAGGTCAACTCGACCCGTCAGTTCATGCGTGAGCTCAACCGCCTGGGCTTGACCAGCGCCATCGATGCCGGCGGTGGTTACCAGAACTACCCGGACGACTACCAGGTCATCCAAGAGCTGGCCGACAATGACCAGTTGACCGTGCGGATTGCCTACAACCTGTTCACCCAAAAGCCCAAGGAAGAGCTGGCGGACTTCAAGAACTGGACCACCAAGGTCAAGCCGGGCGACGGCACGGACTTCTTCCGCCACAACGGTGCCGGCGAAATGCTGGTGTTCTCCGCCGCCGACTTCGAAGACTTCCTCGAACCGCGCCCTGACCTGCCGCAGACCATGGAGCAAGAGCTCGAACCGGTGGTGCGTCACCTGGTTGAGCAGCGTTGGCCGTTCCGCCTGCACGCCACCTATGATGAGTCGATCTCGCGCATGCTCGATGTGTTCGAGAAGGTCAACCGCGACATCCCGTTCAACGGCCTGCCGTGGTTCTTCGACCATGCCGAAACCATCTCGCCGAAGAACATCGAGCGCGTGCGCGCCCTGGGCGGTGGCATCGCGATTCAAGACCGCATGGCCTTCCAGGGCGAGTATTTCGTCGACCGCTATGGCGCCAAGGCCGCCGAGAAGACCCCGCCGATCCAGCGCATGCTGGCCGAAGGTATCCCCGTCGGGGCCGGTACCGATGCGACCCGCGTGTCCAGTTACAACCCATGGACCTCACTGTACTGGCTGGTCAGCGGCAAGACCGTTGGAGGCCTGGAGTTGTACCCCGAAGGCCTGAGCCGCGAGACCGCACTGCAGTTGTTCACCCATGGCAGCGCCTGGTTCTCCAGCGAGCAGGGCAAGAAAGGTCAGATCAAGGTCGGCCAGCTGGCAGACCTGGCCGCACTGTCGCTGGACTTCTTCAGCGTCGAGGAAGAAGCCATCAAAGGGATCGAGTCGGTGCTGACCATCGTCGATGGCAAAGTGGTGTACGGCGCGGCAGAGTTCGACAAGCTCGGCCCGGCGCAGGTGCCCGTGCTGCCAGAGTGGTCGCCAGTGGCCAAGGTGCCAGGGCACTGGCGTGCGGGGGCGCCAATGGCGGCGGCCTTGCACCAGTGCGTTGGCCCATGTGGGGTGCATGCCCACAGTCATGAGAAGGCTCGCCATTCCAGTGTGCCGGTCAGTGACTTCCAGGGCTTCTGGGGAGCGTTGGGTTGTTCGTGCTTCGCGTTCTGAGGTAAGCGGGGGCCATCAGGGCCCCCACCGTTGGCAACCTGGCGCCTATACGATCTTGTAGGTGCCGGCTTGCCAGCGATTCAGTTCAGAAAACCCCTTTGAGCGGGTATTCGATGATGAGGTACAGGCGGTCGATATCGTCGCCCGCCTGGGCCTCGTTGGCGCGATGGCTGACGTGGGACAGCGACACGCCGAGGTCCTTGGCAGCGCCGGACTGCACCACGTACTTGAGGTCCAGGTCACGCTCCCAGTGGCGCCCTCCTTTGCCCTGTTGCGACACATAGGCACCCGCCGCCGGAGCATGGCTGCCATCGATGCCGCGCCCGCTGACGTAGCGCCCCATCACGCTCAGGCCGGGCACACCGAGGGTGGCGAAATCCAGGTCGTAGCGCAGTTGCCACGAGCGTTCGCCGGGTCCGTTGAAGTCTGCATACTTGATCGAGTTGGCGAGGTAGATGGAGTCGCCGCCGACGAAGTCGAACGGGGTGTCGCCCTCGACCTTCTGATAGGCAAGGGTCACGGCCTGGGCGCCGGCTCTGTACTTGGCCGCCAGACTGTAAGCCAGGGTGTCGATGTTGCCTGCACTGGCTGCACCGGTATCGCGGGTGTGATAGAGGTTGCCGTCCAGCCGCCAGCGGCCTTCCGCCAGGTTCAGGTTGAGGTAGGCCTGGTTCCAGGTGTCCTGCAGTTGCGAGGCGAACAGTGCTCCGCCAAACGGACCGTTGGGGGCGAAAGTGACACCCGCCAGGCTGATCGCGCGCCCATGGGTGCTGGCGCCGTAGCCGGCGAAGTCGTCGTGCGTCGAACTGTTGTCTTGATTATTGAACGCGGTGAATCGCCCGGCTTGCACGCGCCAGTCGGTTAAGTCGGTGTTTTCCAGTAGCCAGCCTGTGGCGTACTCCGGGTGCAGGCGCTTATCGCCGGTATCGAACACTGGCGTTTCCACTGTCATTTCGCCATAGCGCAGCACGGTGTTGCCCAGGCGCATTTTCAGCGCAGCGCCTGCGCTGGAGTAGTCAGACTCAGCGCGCCCGTCGCTGTCTCGGGGCAACAGACCCGTGCCGGCGTGACCGCGTCCACCGTCGAGCTTGAGCCCCAGGAAACCGTGGGCATCCACACCGAGGCCGACCGTGCCCTCGGTGAAGCCCGAGCGAATTTCACCGATGAAACCCTGGGCCCATTCCTGGCGATAGCTTTGGCCGCTGGGTGACGGCGAGCGGAAGTCACTGTGCAAGAAATAGTTGCGGCTGAGCAGTGACCAGCCTGGCTCGTCGGCCAGTGCAAAAGCAGGGCCGAGGGCGGCGAAGGCGATCAGCAGGGCGCGAGGGGGTAAGGTTCCGTTATGCATGAGCCGGGACTGTGCACCAGCGACGTGTGAGGTTCTTGTATGGGTGTGCTGGCCTCATCACGGGCAAGAGGCATTGGGCCGCTCCCGTGGGAGCCTGCTTGCCGGCGATAAGGCCAGGGGACCCGAATCAAGCCATGTCGCTGGCCGCGAACTCTTCCGCCAGATGATCGATCAACGACCGCACCGAAGGCAGCAAGCCCCGCCGCGACGGGAAGATCGCGTGCACGATACCGCAGCGCGGGTGCCACTGCGGCAGCAACTCCACCAGCCGCCCCTCGGCCAGGTCCTCGCGCACCGCTACCCGTGGCAAGTGGGCGATACCCACGCCAGCCACGACGAAGTGGCGTAGCGCGAACAAGTCGTCAGTGACCATGCGCGGTGTATGCGGGATCACCAGGCTGTGCGTCATGTCCTCGCCCTGGAACAGTTCCCACTGATACTCGCGCTGGGCGCTGCCCCAATGCAGGCTGGGAAGTTCGCCGAGTTTTCGCGGGTCGAAGCCCTCTGGCAGTTGTTCCAGAAAGGCTGGGTGCCCGACCAGGCACTGGGTGCTGTTGCTCAGCACCTTCATCACCATGTCGGTGTTCTCCAGCGGTGGAAAACGCACGCGCAGGGCGACGTCGAAACCTTCATGAAGCAGGTCGACGCGGCGGTTGGTGCTCTCGATGAACAGCTCCACTTGCGGGTACTTGAGCATGTAGCGGGTCAGCATGGGGCCGACCCAGGAGTTGAGCAGCGTGGTCGGGCAGCTGATGCGCACCAGACCGCGTGGTTCGCTGCGGTTGCGTTCGATGATCTCCGCTGCGCCTTCGGCCTCGACCCGCATGGCCAGGCATCGGTTGTAGTAGGCCTGGCCGATCTCGGTCAGCGAACAGTGCCGGCTGGTGCGGTGCAACAAGCGCACACCCAGGCGGTCCTCAAGGTCGGCGATGCGCCGGCTGAGCTTGGATTTGGGCATGTCCAGCGCTCGCCCTGCGGGAGCGAATCCACCGTGCTCGACCACTTGGGTGAAGTAGTAGAGGGAGTTGAGGTCTTCCAATGATCGTTCTCCAAATGGAACGCTAAGGGCAATTTTCGCAGTCTACCGCGCCAAAGGTGATGAATCTAATCTTTGCTCATCAACGCGAAACACCCCACTTACTGAAGATCAGAACCCCTTAGGAGCGACGACCATGACCCAGTTCAAATACAACCGCCTGAACAAAGACGACGCTGCCGTGCTGCTGGTCGACCACCAGGCTGGCCTGCTGTCCCTGGTGCGCGACATCGAGCCGGACACGTTCAAGAACAACGTGCTGGCCCTGGCGGACCTGGCCAAGTTCTTCAACCTGCCGACCATTCTCACCACCAGCTTCGAGCAAGGCCCCAACGGCCCACTGGTACCGGAACTCAAGGCGCTGTTCCCGGATGCCCCGTACATTGCCCGCCCTGGTCAGATCAACGCCTGGGACAACGAAGACTTCGTCAAGGCGGTGAAGGCCACCGGCAAGAAGCAGCTGATCATCGCTGGCGTGGTGACCGAAGTGTGCGTGGCGTTCCCGGCGCTGTCGGCCCTGGAGGAAGAATTCGATGTGTTCGTGGTGACCGACGCTTCGGGCACCTTCAACGAGATGACCCGCGATGCTGCCCACAACCGCATGAGCCAGGCGGGTGCGCAAATGATGACCTGGTTCGGCGTGGCCTGTGAGCTGCACCGCGACTGGCGCAACGATATCGAAGGCTTGGCGGCACTGTGCTCGAACCACATCCCGGACTACCGCAACCTGATCACCACCTACAACGCCCTCACCGCCGGCAAATAACGCCAAAGCGCTTGAAGGATGAGGCCGGCCCCTGTCGCAGGGGCCGGCTTTTTCGTTCAGCCCTGGTAGCGCGCTGCTGCCTTGTTCAAGGTGTTGGCAACTTCCTGCCGCAATTCGATCGGCAGCTCCACTTCGATCTGGTCGCCCTGGCTCAACAGCCACCATCGCAGCGGCCAGCCATCACTTAAGGTGGCCTGCAGCCGGTGCCCCTGGTCGAGGGCTGTCAGTCGCATGTCGGCACACAGCGGGGACTCACGCAGTTGGCGTGCCAGCGTGTCGCTGATCCATAGTTGCACTTCCAGGCCATCGCCCTGTGGCGGCTGCAAGGCATCGCCACGCAGGTACCCTTGCAGATCGAAGTTGCCGCGCAGGTCGCCCACGGGATTGGCCGACCAATGCCAACCGAACGGAATGCTCTTGTCATTGCGCTCAAGCGGGAAGATCAGCGACAGCTCGTTAAGGTCGCGCTCGACCGTGCGCTTGCTGACATTGAAGCCTACATCACGCAGGCGCCAGACCAGTTCGGCGCTGGTGGTTCCGGGGGAGCGGCTGGGTAGCTGGCGCAGCAGCGCCCACTGACGGCTAAGGGTGGCGCGGGTGGTGGCGAACGGCAAAAGATAACGTCCTTGTCTAGGCTTGCCGCACTAGGATGGCGGCACGGGCGCGGCATGGCAATTGGCCATTGATTGATCAGATCAACGATCGTGCATTTGGTTGCCTGTGCTTGAATCGTTCGCGACAGGTTCTGTCGTGGTGTCGCGCAGAATCACGCCTCATCACAGCCGAGGTCGGGACTGTGGGTCGTTCAATGAGGATGAACATGTCTGCTGCCAGCAATATCCATTCGCTGCTCGCCCGTCTTCTGCCTGAGCGGGTCTTCTCGTCTCCAATCCCCGCCCAGAGGCGGCTCCGTCAGTTCGCAGGCGTTGGGATGCCCAGCCAACGGGCGTTACTGGTCAGCCGTCTGGACGAAGCGGTCGACGTGCAAGTGGTGTACGACGATCTCCGGCGTCAGGCATTGCAAGGGAATGTTGCCGCACTCAATGACCTGGGCTGGATCTGGCTCAACGGCAAGTACTGGCACGCCGATACCGATCTGGCCGGACACCTGCTGCGCATGGCGGCATTGCAGGGTCATCCGGTGGCCTGGTTCAACCTCGGGCAGCAGCATTATTTCGGCAAGGGCGTCGCGACCTCCTACGTGCAAGCAGCCGAGTGCTATCGACAGGCGTTCGAGCGCGGCGTTTTGCAGGCTGCCGCTGCGCTGGCCGATCTGTACGAGGAAGAGGTCTGCGATGAGCAGTTGGCCTGGCAGGTCGACTTTCCCCAGGCCTACCAGTGGTTTCTTCGGGGGGCCGAGCAGGGTGAGGCGCGCTGTCGGTTCGAGGTGGGGTACCGGCTGCTGCATGGCTTGACGGTGGCGCGCGATGTGAAGGCGGCCTTGTACTGGCTGGAGCTGGCGGCGGCGGCGGGGGTGATGCAAGCGGCCGAGGAGCTGGCCGTACATTTCAGCCGCAGCGACAGTGCGCGTTACCTCGACTGGCGCGACCGAGCGGTGCGATTGGGCAGTAGCCTGGCGCTGGCGATGAAGCTGGAGGACCAGGTACAGACCTGATCCGCCCGGCTTGGCGGCGATATCCCGAGCAGGCCCGGGGAACTGCCGAATAAAAAACAATTCATCCAGGCTGTCCGTCGCCCACGGTTGACGACAGGGGGAGGGCGAAGCGTATATTGATAGTTAGCAAACTATGAATATGTTCGGTTTCTCTCATGACGCTCGATGCACTGCACCTGAAAGTCAGTAGCGGTATGGTCGTGGCCGCCCGCCATTGGCGGCGGATCTGCCATGCCGCGCTGACCAGCTACGGCATTTCCGAGGCCTGTGCCGCGCCTTTGCTGATGATCGTGCGCCTGGGCGATGGGGTGCACCAGGTGGCGGTGGCTCAGGCTGCGGGCCTGGAAAGCCCGTCGCTGGTGCGCCTGCTCGACCAGCTGTGCAAGGCCGGCCTGGTGTGCCGCAGCGAAGACCCTCTGGACCGTCGCGCCAAGGCCTTGAGCCTCACGGCTGAAGGTCGCGCACTGGCCGAGGCCATCGAAACCGAGCTGGTGCGTCTGCGTCGCGACGTCCTGCACGGCATCGACCAGGCAGATCTTGAAGCCACCCTGCGGGTGCTGGGCGCGTTCGAGGCTGCTGGTCTGGGCACGGTCGGCGGGGTGGCATGAACGGTTTCTTCAGCTCAGTGCCCCCGGCCCGCGACTGGTTCTACGGCGTGCGTACCTTTGCCGCGTCGATGATCGCACTGTACATCGCTCTCTACATGGAGCTGCCACGCCCCTACTGGGCCATGGCCACGGTCTACATCGTCTCCAGTCCCTTCGTCGGTCCGACCAGTTCCAAGGCGCTGTACCGTGCCTTGGGTACCCTGCTTGGGGCGGGCGGGGCAATCTTTCTGGTGCCGCCGCTGGTCCAGTCGCCCTTGCTGTTGAGCACCGCTATCGCGCTGTGGACCGGCACCCTGCTGTTCCTCTCGCTGAACCTGCGCACCGCCAACAACTATGTGCTGATGCTGGCCGGCTACACCTTGCCGATGATCGCCCTGGCGGTGGTCGACAACCCTACGGCGGTGTTCGACGTGGCCTCTTCACGGGCACAGGAAATCTGCCTGGGTATCGTCTGTGCAGCGGTGGTGGGCGCAATCTTCTGGCCTCGCCGCCTGGCACCGGTGGTGGTCGGCTCGACCGGCAATTGGTTCAACGAAGCGATCCGCTACAGCGATACTTACCTGGCGCGCGAAGCCGCCGCCGACAAGGTAGGCGGCATGCGGGCTTCCATGGTGGCGACTTTCAACACCCTGGAAATGATGATCGGCCAGCTCGGCCACGAAGGCGCCGGGCCTCACACCCTGAAGAACGCGCGTGAATTGCGTGGGCGGATGATCCACCTGCTGCCTGTGATCGATGCCCTGGACGATGCCCTGGTCGCCCTCGAAGGTCGGGCCCCGGCACAGTTCGCTCAATTGCAGCCGGTGCTCGGCGCGGCCCGCCAGTGGCTCGAAGGGACCGCCAAGGACGCCTCGCTGGCCCGCTGGACCGTCTTGCATGAACAGATAGATCGCCTGCAACCCAGCGCAGCGGCGCTGGATCAGCGCGCCGAGTTGCTGCTGTCCAACGCGCTGTATCGCCTGACCGAGTGGGTCGACCTCTGGCAGGATTGCTGCGCCCTGCAGCATGCCCTGCGTCTGGATGACGCCACGCCTTGGCGTGCCACCTACCGTCATTGGCGCCTGGGTCGCCTGACCCCGTTCTTCGACCGTGGCCTGATGCTCTATTCGGTGTTCTCCACCGTGACCGCGATCATCGTCGCCAGCGGCCTGTGGATTCTGCTGGGCTGGAACGATGGTGGCAGCGCGGTGATCCTTGCTGCCGTTGCCTGCAGCTTCTTCGCCGCCATGGACGACCCCGCGCCGCAGATCTACCGGTTCTTCTTCTGGACGCTGATGTCGGTGATTTTCTCCAGTGTCTACCTGTTCCTGGTGCTGCCCAATCTGCACGACTTCCCGATGTTGGTACTGGCCTTTGCCGTTCCGTTCATCTGCGTCGGCACGCTGACGGTGCAGCCGCGCTTCTATCTCGGCACCTTGCTGACCATCGTCAACACCGCGACCTTCATCAGCATCCAGGGCGCCTACGACGCGGACTTCCTGACCTTCATCAACGCCAACCTGGCCGGCCCCGTTGGCTTGCTGTTCGCCTTCATCTGGACCCTGCTGCTGCGTCCGTTCGGCGTGGAACTGGCCGCCAAGCGCATGACCCGGTTCGCCTGGCGCGACATTGTAGAGATGACCCAGTCGGCGACCTTGGCCGAACACCGCCAGGTCGGCGTGCAGATGCTCGACCGCCTGATGCAGCACCTGCCGCGCCTGTCGCAGACCGGACAGGACAGCGGCGTGGCGCTGCGTGACCTGCGCGTGGGCCTGAACCTGCTCGACCTGCTGGCCTACATGCCCCGTGTCGGCCCACAGGCCCGCGAGCGGCTCGAGACGGTGATCCACGAAGTCGGTGCCCATTACGCCGCCTGCCTGCGCGCCAACCGCCGCCTGCATGCGCCAGCAGAACTGCTGCGCAGCATGGAGTACGCCCGCCAGGGCCTGGCGCTGGACGAGCACAACGACCGTGGCGATGCCCGCGTGCATCTGCTGCACGCCCTGAGCGGCCTGCGCCTGGCCTTGTTGCCGGGTGTGGAGGTCATGCTCGAACCAACCGAACAACCGCAACTGCCCGAAGGCATCGATGGAGCGCCCCTGTGATCGGTGATCTGGATATCAGCGGGGTATTCCTGCCCACGCTGCTGGTGATGATGGTGTTCACCTACTTGCTGTTCCTGGGCGTGCACGCCGTGCTGGTGCGCCTGCATTTCTACCGCCTGGTCTGGCACCGGGCGTTGTTCAACGTTGCCCTGTATGCCGTGCTGCTGGGCGCGGTCGACCACTTTTGCCGAAACCTGATGCTGCCATGAAAAAACCTTTGCTGACCCTGGGCCGCGTGGTCCTGACCTTGCTGGTAGTGAGCTTCGCCGCCGTGCTCGTGTGGCAGATGGTGGTGTACTACCTGTTCGCCCCCTGGACCCGCGACGGCCATATCCGCGCCGACGTGATCCAGATCGCCCCAGATGTATCGGGGTTGATCCAGAAGGTCGAGGTGCGCGACAACCAGGTGGTCAAGCGCGGCGACGTGCTGTTCACCATCGATCAGGACCGCTTTACCCTGGCCTTGCGCCAGGCCAAGGCGACCCTGGCCGAGCGTTCGGAAACCCTGGCCCAGGCCTCCCGCGAGGCGCAGCGTAACCGCAAGTTGGGCAACCTGGTGGCGGCCGAGCAGTTGGAAGAAAGCCAGTCCCGCGAGGCCCGTGCCCGCTCGGCGGTGAACGAGGCCCAGGTGGCGGTCGACAGCGCCCAGCTCAACCTCGATCGCTCCGTGGTTCGCAGCCCTGTGGACGGGTACCTCAACGACCGTGCGCCGCGAAATCATGAGTTCGTCACTGCTGGCCGCCCAGTGCTGTCGGTGGTCGATAGTGCCTCGTACCACGTCGATGGTTACTTCGAGGAAACCAAGCTCGGTGGCATCCACATCGGCGATGCCGTGGACATTCGCGTGATGGGCGACAACACCCGTCTTCGCGGCCATGTGCAGAGCTTCGCCGCCGCCATCGAAGACCGCGACCGCAGCAGCGGTGCCAACCTGCTGCCTAACGTCAACCCTGCGTTCAGCTGGGTACGCCTGGCCCAACGGATTCCGGTGCGTATCGCCTTCGACGAAGTGCCGGAAGACTTCCGCATGATCGCCGGTCGCACTGCGACCGTCTCGATCATCGAGGGCCAGCGCCCATGAAACAGTTGATCCTGGCCGGTTTGTGCCTGTCTCTGGGTGCCTGCATGATGGTTGGCCCGGACTATGACGTGCCGAAGGACGCGGCACTGCAGCGCCGCGACCTCAACGGCCCGTTGCGCCAGGATGCCGACAGCGTGGTATCGGCGCCGGTGCCCGAGGACTGGTGGCAGCTGTATCAGGATCAGCGGCTCAATGCGTTGGTGCGCCAGGCGTTGAGTGCCAACACCGAGCTGCGCGTGGCGGCGGCCAACATCGCCAAGGCCCGTGCCCAGGTTGAAGTGGCTGAATCGCAGGGTGGTTTCAATGGGGGGGTGAAGCTCGGCGCGCAGCGCTTGCAGGAGTCCGGCGAGGCGTTCCTGCTGAGTGAAAAAGTGCCGGTGGCCAACATCGGCGAAGCGATCATCAGCGCGTCCTACCAGTTCGACCTGTGGGGTACCTTCAAGCGAGGTACCGAAGCGGCCAAGGCCAATGCCGACGCCGTGCAGGCCGCTGCCGATACCGCCCGTATCACGCTGGTGGCCGATGTGGTCAAGGCCTATACCCAGGTGTGCTCGGCTAACGAGGAGTACCACATTGCCCGTGAGTCGCTGGATTTGCAGCAGCAGAGCGTCGAGCTGAACCAGCGCCTGCGCGATGCTGGCCGGGGTGACGAAACCCAGGTGACCCGTTCGCAAACCCAGTTCAAGTCGTTGCGCGCCGAGTTGCCGCGCTTCACGGCCGAGCGGGAGACGGGCTTGTACACCTTGGCGGCGCTGCTGGCCAAGCCGGTCGACCAACTGCCGGCCGGGACGGCCGATTGCGCGGAATTGCCGCACCTTGCCCAGCGGGTGCCGGTGGGTGACGGCGCCGCACTGCTCAAACGCCGCCCCGACGTGCGTCAGGCGGAACGTCAGCTGGCTGCTGCAACGGCCAACATCGGCGTGGCCACCGGCGCGTTGTACCCGGACATCAGCATCGGCGCCCAGGTCGGCACCATCGGTATTCTTGAGAATCTCGGCGAACCTGCAACCAACCGCTGGGGCTTCGGGCCACAGGTCAGCTGGACCATTCCCACCAACGGCACCCGCGCCCGCATCCGCATGGCCGAAGCCTCGACCCAGGCGGCACTGGCGCACTTCGATGGCGTGGTGTTGAACGCTATCCGCGAGACCCAGACGCGGTTGGCCCAGTACAGCGCGCTGCTTGATCGTCGAGATGCCCTGGCCGAGGCTGAAAAGTCGGCCAAGGAAGCGGCTGAACAGACGCACCGGTATTACCTGGCTGGACGTGAGTCGTTCCTGGCGGATTTGCAGGCGACACGGACCTACACCGACATGCGGGCGCAGTTGGCGGCAGCCAACAGCCAGGTGGTGTTGGGGCAGATTGGGGTGTTCCTGGCGTTGGGTGGTGGATGGAAAGGAGCCGCTGTGGACCAGTAATCTTGGGTTTAGCAGTACAAGTCGGTATCTGGTGATATCCCTCCACTTTTCAACGACAGGGGAGGCCGGCGGGGATGGTGGCCTTCGCGGATTTTGCTGCACCGGGCTTGATACGCGTTGCCGTGAGCAAGAATATTCGCCTGCTGTGCCGGGTGGTTCGCTAAACGGGTATGACTCCCTTAATACCGAACTGTTTTCGACTTTAGGCCAATCGCGCTAATGCACATCCCGAACAAATTTGCATGCCCAGCCCGGTGAGTTTGCTGGTGTACACGAGATCGTAAGCACTTATCTGAGTCATGGTGCGGAGGACTTGTTGAGGGGCGAACGGAGGGCTATTCCAGCACAGGTCAGACCGCATGTGCCGGTTTGAGCAGAGAAGCGCGAATCGAAGCATTGGCCTGCGGTGTTCCGAACAGTCTATTAGCTATGTCACTTACACTATGCTGAAATCCATTCCCTAACGTGTACGGATGTAGATGTTCTTCGGGAGGTAATCCACGGTTGGTGGAGATGCGGTGTATGATGGCTTCATATTTTATGAAATCCCTTATTTTTTTTGCGGCTTCAATTTCTTGTTTTTCTGTTTTTGCAACCTTATTAGGAAGGTTTGCAAAGGCAGTCGCAGATTGGCTTTTCGCAAGGCGTAGGTCTGTCGAAATGGTTTTGTGTTCTGGTATTTTTTTTATGATGGCCTGAAGTTCTCCTTTGAAGACTTCTGATTGTATTTTTCCTGTCCTTTGAACGCCTTGTGTTTGACTTTTTTGTTGTAGTGAAGAGGTGGCAATATTGGATTTCTTCGAAGTCTGCTCTAAAGGGGAGCGAGGTTTTAGTGTCGGATTTTTAGTCCGCGTGCGTCCACTAGGGTCGGTATAATTTATCGGGTCGCCCCCGCAATAACAATATGAGTTGATGCCGCCTGAGCTAAATGGGGATAAATTGTCGGGCGAGCAGAATACTCCTAATTTTGGGTTATAATTGCGTTGCCCATTTCCGAGCGCATAAGTTCCGCTCGGCTGCCATGGCTGGCCGTTGAAGCCGAGAGATGAAAGCGGGTTTTTAGCAAGAGCACTATGTCCGTAAGGAGTATAGTTAAGGTTCTGTGCTCTAGTGTGGTGAGTTTGCAGGATAGAATATTTTTGATCGCTCGCTAGCATTGATAGCTTGTGAGCATGTTCTTGTTGGTGCAGCTCAGCCAATGGTAAGTTTTCATTTCGAAAAATAGAATTGGATGTGCTGTCGGACAACACAAGGCTGAGCTGTTCGTGCTGATAGAAGAGTTGTGATAAGGTTTTTTTACGTTCCATGATGAATCCCAACGACAATCTGCTGACGTTTAACCAGATTGATTGGGGTTCATACCGTCGTCAACTGTTAAAAATGACAGGTAATGCACAATCGAGCGGCTGCGAGGTGAATTAGCGCTCGTATCATTTGCGCTGGTGTTGGGGTCGAAGAGACGTGAGTCATTTCCGTGTCTGAAACCAAATGCTTCAGTTCTGATTCTCTCTTGAATTATCCTAAGGCGCCTGTCGGAAGGTGCTGTCTTGGCTTGGAAGTACACCAGGAATAGCGTCCTTTGGTCGCCTCGTAAGGCGATCGGGCGTGAGACATCCGCTGGTCACAGGCTGCGCTGCTGCATGGTGCTCGTGCTCGTGCGCGGGCAGGCTTCGGTCTGGCCGGGTCCTTGTACCACAGGTCTCCCCCTGCACGACTGCCACCCAAATCCGTGAGACGAGCAGGGGGCAGAGCACTCCCCGTACGGGAGCCCCATGGAAAGCTCGTCCCCAATCCACCCATCCTATCGCTCCAAACCCCACCGCCTCTCGAGGAATGCGACGAATTGATCGCGCAATGAGCTATTGCGGCATCTCGGTCTCGCAGAGTTGTCACAAGATTTTTCATGAAATCCGCCGAGAAACCTTGAGGGAAATAGAGTGGAAGTGAACAATGTTCTCTTTCGCATTCCCTTCGAGACTGCCCATGAAACATTCCCGTCTGCTTGCCTGGCTCTCGTGGCCGGTGCTGGCGCTGTGCAGCACCTTGGTATTGGCCGGTGCGCCCGCCGAGGCGAGCAAGGCCATGCATCTGCTCGACTACCTGAGCGCTGACTACCCGCCGACCGTGCGCGACGGCAACGTGGTCGACGAGAGCGAATACCGCGAGCAACAGGAGTTCAGCGCGGTGCTGGCGGAGCTGGTCAAAGGTTTGCCGGCCAATGCCGAGCAGGCCGCATTGGCGCAGGGTGTACAGACCCTGCGCCAGGCCATCGACCAGCGCCAGGATGGGGCGGTGGTCGCCAAGCAAGCGCGTCAGCTGGGCGCTCGCCTGGCTGTTGCCTATGAGGTCAGCCAAGCTCCGGTGATTACCCCGGACCCTGCACGTGGCGCATCGCTGTACGCGCAGAACTGCTCGATCTGCCACGGTGACACCGGCGCGGGCGATGGTCCGGCCGGGGTGGGACTGGAGCCACCTCCCGCCAACCTGCGCAGCGCCGAGCGCCTGGATCGGTTGAGCCTGTTCGACCTTTACAACACGCTAGCACTGGGTATCGACGGCACCGAGATGCCCTCCTTCGCCGACCAGCTCGATGACCGTCAGCGCTGGGATGTGGCTGCGTACGTCGCCAGCTTCACCGCCGACCCGCAGGCTGCCAAGGGCGGGAAGACCTGGAACCTGGCCGATCTGGCCCGCCAGACGCCAGCGGAAGTCGCGGCCAGCCAGGGTAGCGACGCCGTCGCGGCGTTCCGTGCCCAGCGTGCCCAACCACCACAGGTCAAGCGTGGCCCGGCGCAGTTGCTCGAGTACACCGCCAGCACGCTGGACAAGAGCCTGGCGGCTTACCGCGAAGGTGATCACGATCAGGCCTATGACCTGTCGGTCGCTGCCTACCTGGAAGGCTTCGAGCTGGTGGAAAGCTCGCTGGACAACATCGATAGCCAAGCGCGCAAGGACACCGAAAAAGCCCTGATGGCCTACCGTCAGTCGTTGCAGGATGGCGTATCGGTGGCCCAGGCCGAACAGCGTCTGGTCGAGGCCAAGACCAAGCTCGACCAGGCCGCCAAGCTGCTGGGCAGCGATGGCCTGAGCTGGTCGTTGAGCTATATCTCCGGGTTGCTGATTCTGCTGCGTGAGGGCATCGAGGCGATTCTGGTGCTGGCGGCGATCCTCGCTTTCCTGCGCAACACCGGCCAGCAGTCGGCGGTGCGCAGCGTCAACGTCGGTTGGGGCCTGGCGTTGGCCGCGGGCTTCGCGACCTGGGCGTTGGCAGCGTATGTGATCGACGTAGGCGGCGCACAGCGCGAGCTGCTCGAAGGCAGTACGGCGCTGTTCGCCAGTGTCATGGTGTTGTGGCTTGGTGTGTGGATGCATGACCGCCGCCACGCCGCCGCATGGCAGAACTACATCAAGAGCTCGCTGGTCAGTGGCGGTGGGCGGTTTGGTTTCGCGGTGCTGGCGTTCTTCTCGGTGTACCGCGAGCTGTTCGAAGTGATCCTGTTCTATGAAACCCTGTGGTTGCAGGCAGGCCCGGCGGGTCACCAGGCAGTGCTGGCCGGTGGCGCCACGGCACTGGTGTTGCTGATGGGGTTGGCCTGGGTGATTCTGCGAGGTTCGGCGAAGCTGCCGCTGTCGCTGTTCTTCAGTATCAACGCCGCGCTGTTGTGCGCGCTGTCGGTGGTGTTCGCCGGGCATGGCGTGAAGGCGCTGCAAGAGGCTGGCGTGCTGGGCACACGGCCAGTGTCGTTCTTCGAGTTCGATTGGCTGGGGATTCATGCCGATGCCTATTCGCTGGCGGCGCAGGTGGTGGCGTTGATGGCTATCGTTGTGTTGTATGGGCGCAGTCGCCTGGCCGAGAAGCGCCGGGCCGCGGCGAGCTGACTACAGTGTGGGCCGCTTCGCGGGTTTACCCAGGAAAGGGCCGGACCTGACACAATGCCGACCTCACAGAAGATGGGACAAGTTGCATGCGTGTATGGATCGATGCCGACGCCTGCCCCAAGGCAGCCAAGGACCTGATCGTCAAATTCGCCCTCAAGCGCAAGATCGAGGTGGTGATGGTGGCTGGCCAGGCCGTGGCCAAGCCGGCCTTCGCCCTGGTGCGGCTGATCGTGGTGCCAAGCGGTATGGATGCGGCGGACGACTATCTGGTCGAGAATGCCGTGCCCGGCGAACTGGTCATCTGCAGTGATGTGCCGTTGGCCGACCGCTTGATCAAGAAGGGCGTGGCCGCGCTCGACCCCAGGGGGCGCGAGTTCGATGAGCGCAACATGGGCGAGCGGCTGGCAGTGCGCAACCTGTTTACCGAATTGCGTGAGCAAGGACAGGTAGGGGGCGGGCAAGCGCCCTACGGCGAGAAGGAAAAGCAGGCATTCGCCAATGCGCTGGACCGGATTTTGACGCGTTTGTCGAAAGGGTAGTGGGGCCAATGGCCGGCGAGCCGGCCCCTGCAGTCACCGCAACGGTGGAGGGGCCGGCGCACTGGCGATCGCCTGTGAAGCAGGCGCAAGGCGCTTACTGCTCGCCTTCGTGGGTCAGCTCCAGCACCCGGTCCACCAGCTTGTAGATACCGCCCGCCGCTTCGCTGATCGATTGGGCCAGCATGTAGGCCGGGGTGGTCACCAGCTTGCGCTGGGTGTCTTCGACGATGTCGTGCACATCGCACTCTTCATGGGTCCCGCCCATCTTCGCCACCGCCGCAGCGGTGCCGGCATCGTTGCCAATGGTGCAGACCACGCCAGGGCCATAGATCTTGGCCGCCAGGGCGGGCGAAATGCAGATCAGGCCAACCGGTTTGCAGGCGTCGGCAAAGGCTTCGGCCAGGGCCAGCACGTCCGGATTGACGGAGCAGTTGGCGCCCTCGACGGCAAAGTTCGAGAGGTTCTTCGCCGCGCCGAAACCGCCCGGTACGATCAGCGCGTCGAAGTCTTCGACCTTGGCTTCGCGGATGTCCTTCACCTCACCACGTGCGATGCGCGCCGACTCAACCAGCACATTGCGTGACTCGGGCATTGCCTCGCCAGTCAGGTGGTTGATCACATGCATCTGCGCAATGTTCGGCGCGAAGCACTGCACCTGCGCTCCGCGCTGGTCGAGGCGCAGCAGGGTGATCACGCTTTCATGGATTTCGGCGCCGTCGTAAACGCCACAGCCGGAAAGAATCACCGCTACTTTTTTCGTCATGCTCATTACTCCAGTGTCGAGGCGCTAAATGTCCTCTAGTTTGGCAGATGTCGCCATAGGGTTTCCTGTGGCCGCGGCCTAATCTCTTCAGATCATGCCGGAGCCGTTGCCCATGGACCTGATTCTGCTGGCCGTGCCGTTCTTCTTTGTGCTGATCGCTGTCGAACTGGTGGCTGACCTGGTGCGTGGCCAACGCAATTTCACCGTGGCCGACTCGATCAACAGCCTGAGCACGGGGGTGCTGTCGACCAGCACCGGGCTGCTGACCAAAGGGGTTGGGCTGGTGACCTACGCCGTGGCCTGGGAGCACCTGGCGTTGCTGCGTTTGCCAGAGCAGGCCGGGTGGGTATGGCTGCTGGCATTCGTGCTGTATGACCTGTGCTACTACTGGCTGCACCGCCTGGGGCACGAGCGCAACGTGCTGTGGGCGGCCCATTCGGTGCATCACCAGAGTGAGGAATACAACCTCACCACCGCCCTGCGCCAGACCAGCAGCGGTTTCATTTTTTCGTGGGTCTTCTACCTGCCTCTGGCCTTGGTCGGCGTCCCGCCGGTGGTGTTCATCACCGTAGCGTCGCTGAATTTGCTGTACCAGTTCTGGGTGCACACCCGGCACATACCTAAACTGGGTTGGCTCGAGTGGGTGCTGATCACGCCATCCAACCATCGCGTCCACCATGCGCAGAATCCTGCTTACTTGGATCGTAACTATGGCGGCGTGTTCATTCTCTGGGACCGCTTGTTCGGTACCTTCAAGGAGGAAGACCCGGCCGAGCCCGTGGTGTTCGGCGTGACCACGCCACTGGCCAGCTGGAATCCGTTGTGGGCCAACCTGCAGTTCTACGCCCAGCTTTGGCACGATGCATGTCGCACCCATCGCTTTTGGGACAAGCTGCGCATCTGGTTCATGCCCACTGGCTGGCGGCCGGCCGATGTCGCGGCTGGTTATCCACAGGCCAAGCAGGACCTGGCGTCGTTTCGCAAGTTCGACGTGGTCATCGGGCGTGCGCAACAGCGCTACGTGGTGGCGCAGTTTGCGGTGCACGTCGCGTTGGGCAGTTACTTGATGGGGGTGGCAGAGCAGGTGACGACTGGCGCCCTGGTGCTGGGCTGGTTGGTAATGGCGTTTGGTTTGTTCGTGCTGGGCGCGATGCTGGAAAACCGCCGCTGGGCGCCGCGTCTGGAACTGGCGCGCCTGGTCTGCAACGTACCGGCGCTCTACCTGGCTGGCGTGCTGGGCTTAGCGCCGGTCACGGTGCTGGTCTGGGGCTTGCTCCTGGCCTACAGCTTGGCCTGCCTCTGGGCCCTGGCCATTTGCCGCCGCCTTGCGCTCGGCACGCAGGGTGCGGAACCGTCGGCGCAGCCACAACAGGCCGCCCAGCACCAGCAGGCCGCCAAGCACCCATAGCTCGTACTTCTTCACATTGCCCAGCAGGCCTTCGAGGATGGCGCCGAAGTGATAGGCGGCCGCGCCCAATGCCAGGGCCCAGACCGCAGCACCGATGCCGTTGAGCAGCAAGTAGCGGCGCGGCGGGTAGCCGGACAGCCCGATCGCTACCGGCATGACCGTACGCAGGCCATACACGAAGCGGAAGCTCAGCACCCAGATGTCGGGATGTCGGCGAATGTGGTCCAGCGCTCGGTCGCCCATGGCCTGCCAGCGGGGCTTGCGCGCCAGAATCTTGCGGCCGTGGCGACGGCCCATGAAGTACCACAGCTGGTCGCCAGCGTAGCTGCCGAAGAACGCGGTCAGCACGACCAGGTTGATGTCCATGTAACCGCGGAACGCAAGGAATCCCGCAAGCACCAGGATGGTCTCGCCTTCGAAGAAGGTGCCAAGAAAGAGGGCGAAGTAGCCGAAATCCTGCAGGAATTGTTGAAGCATTTTCTGAGGTGCTGGCGAAATGAACGCGCAGCCTACCCCTTCGCGCGCATTCGTGAAAGTGTCCAAATGTGTCTCGACGTGAACAATCCCTGTGCGGACAATGCCTGCGGCCATAAGTCGCGACTTGCCTTGGTATGTAACACAGGCGTCATAATGGCCGCTTATCGTGCCGCTCAATTGATGATAGGGCGTTAACGTCCTCCAGGAACGCCAGATGAATAATGAAGTGCTAACCCCTGTCGCGATCAAGGACGCCCAGGCTCTTCCCGAAGAAATGGTGCAGACCCCGCCGGACCTGCCAGAGGCACCGGAACCTGTGGTCGAGGCCGCTGCCACGCCAGCCCCCGCGCCAGCACCGGCAATCGCCATTCCGAGCCTGGACGACAGCAGCCTGTACATTCATCGCGAGCTTTCGCAGCTGCAATTCAATATCCGAGTGCTGGAGCAGGCGCTGGATGAGTCCTATCCGCTGCTCGAACGCCTCAAGTTCTTGCTGATCTTCTCCAGCAACCTGGACGAATTCTTCGAAATCCGTGTTGCCGGCCTGAAGAAGCAGATCAACTTTGCCCGGGAACAAGCCGGTGCCGATGGCCTGCAGCCGCACCAGGCGCTGGCACGGATCAGCGAGCTGGTGCACGGCGAGGTGGACCGTCAATACGCGATCCTCAACGATGTGCTGTTGCCGGAGCTGGAAAAACACCAGATCCGCTTCATCCGCCGCCGTTACTGGACGCCCAAGCTCAAGACCTGGGTGCGTCGTTACTTCCGCGACGAGATCGCGCCGATCATCACCCCCATTGGCCTCGACCCGACGCACCCGTTCCCGTTGCTGGTGAACAAGAGCCTCAACTTCATCGTCGAGCTCGAAGGTGTCGACGCCTTCGGCCGCGACTCGGGCCTGGCGATCATCCCGGCCCCGCGGTTGCTGCCACGGGTCATTCGCGTACCTGAGGACGTGGGGGGGGCAGGCGACAACTATGTGTTCCTGTCGTCGATGATCCACGCTCACGCCGACGACTTGTTCCAGGGCATGAAGGTCAAGGGCTGCTACCAGTTCCGCCTGACGCGAAACGCTGACCTCGCACTGGACTCCGAAGAGGTCGACGACCTGGCCCGTGCTTTGCGCGGTGAACTGTTTTCGCGTCGTTACGGCGACGCCGTGCGTCTGGAAGTGGCCGACACCTGCCCGAAGCACCTGTCCGACTACCTGCTCAAGCAGTTCAGCCTCAGCGAGAGCGAGCTGTATCAAGTCAATGGTCCGGTCAACCTGACCCGCCTGTTCAGCATCACAGGCCTGGATAGCCATCCTGAACTGCAGTACACCCCGTTCACCCCGGCGATTCCCAAGCTGCTGCAGAACGCCGACAACATCTTCAGCGTGATCGGCAAGCAGGATGTACTGCTGATGCACCCGTTCGAGTCGTTCACCCCGGTGATCGACCTGCTGCGCCAGGCTGCCAAGGACCCGCATGTGCTTGCCGTGCGCCAGACGCTGTACCGCTCCGGCGCCAACTCGGAGATCGTCGATGCGTTGGTGGACGCAGCGCGCAACGGCAAGGAGGTCACCGCGGTGATCGAGTTGCGTGCGCGCTTCGATGAAGAGTCCAACCTGCAAATGGCCAGCCGTCTGCAGGCAGCTGGCGCGGTGGTGATCTATGGCGTGGTGGGCTTCAAGACCCACGCCAAGATGATGCTGATCCTGCGCCGCGAGCAGGGAGAGATCGTCCGTTATGCACATCTGGGTACTGGTAACTACCATGCCGGCAACGCCCGGTTGTACACCGACTACAGCCTGCTCACCTCCGACGATGCCCTGACCGAGGACGTGGGCAAGCTGTTCAGCCAGCTGATTGGCATGGGCAAGACACTGCGCATGAAAAAGCTGCTGCATGCGCCGTTCACGTTGAAGAAGGGCATGCTCGACATGATTGCCCGCGAGACGCAGTTCGCCCTCGAAGGCAAGCCGGCGCACATCATCGCCAAGTTCAACTCGCTGACCGATGCGAAGGTCATCAAGGCGCTGTACAAGGCCAGCCAGTCTGGCGTGAAAATCGACCTGGTGGTGCGTGGCATGTGCTGCCTGCGGCCGGGCATTCCCGGGGTGTCGCACAACATCCAGGTACGTTCGATCATCGGCCGCTTCCTGGAGCACACCCGGGTGTTCTACTTCCTCAATGGAGGCGAAGAGCAGATCTACCTGTCCAGTGCCGACTGGATGGAGCGAAACCTCGACAAGCGTGTGGAGACCTGCTTCCCGGTAGAAGGCAAGAAGTTGCTGCTGCGGGTTAAGAAGGAGCTGGAAGGTTACCTGACCGACAACACCCATGCCTGGGTCCTGCAATCGGACGGCCGCTACGTGCGCACCGCCCCGACCGGTAACCAGAACCCTCGCAGTGCCCAGGCCGCTCTGCTGGAGCGCCTGAGCAACCCGGTCCTCAACGTACGCTGAGGACGAAGCCGACCCGGGCCAGCCACTCCGCTTCGTTGGCGAAGTCGGCCTGGGTCAGCTGGTTTTGCTCCAGCCAACCATTGGGGAAGGCCACATCCAGCGATTGCTCGCCAGCCTGCAGTGACACGGTGGGCATCTGTTGGGTGCCACGGATGTGGTGGAACAGAATGGCGAAACGCAGCAGCACGCACAGACGCAGCAGCTTCACACCTTCCTCGCCCAGTTCGGCGAACTTGTCCTTGGGGATGTTGCGCCGATGGCCACGCACCAGCAGGGCCATCATCTGCTGGTCTTCGCGCGAGAAGCCGGCAAGGTCGGAGTGCTCGACCAGGTAGGCGCCATGCTTGTGGTAATGGTAGTGAGCGATATCCAGGCCAATTTCATGGATTTTGGCTGCCCATCCCAGTAGATCGCGCCAGTTACCGTCTTCCAGGTCCCACGCCTTGGCCACTTGGTCGAAGGCATGCAGTGCCTTGCGCTCCACGCGAGCAGCTTGGCCCTGGTCGACGTGGTAACGCTCCATCAACGAATTGAGTGTGCGCTCGCGCACATCTTCGTGGTGATGGCGGCCGAGCAGGTCGAACAGCACGCCTTCACGCAGGGCACCGTCGCAATGGTCCATGCGTTGCAGTTCCAGGGCGTCGAAGATGGCTTCGAGAATCGCAAGGCCGGCCGGGAAGATGGCGCGGCGGTCCGGTTTGACCCCTTCAAAGTCGATCTTGTCGACGTCGCCGAGCTTGAACAGTTTGCGTTTGACCCAGGCCAGGCCTTCGGCGTTGACTTCGCCGTTGCCCAGGTTGCTGGCCTTGATCGCGGCGCCGATGGCGCGAATGGTGCCGGACGAGCCGATGGCTTCATCCCAGGTCAGTCGGTGCAGGGCATTCTCGATGCTCATCAGCTCCAGGCGCGCCGCCGTGTAGGCCTGTGCATAGCGCGCCGGGGTGATCTTGCCATCGCGGAAATAGCGCTGGGTGAAGCTCACGCAGCCCATTTGCAGGCTTTCGCGCAGTAGCGGTTCGAATCGCTGGCCAATGATGAACTCGGTGCTGCCGCCGCCAATGTCGGCCACCAGGCGTTTGCCGGGGGTGTCGGCCAGGGTATGGGAGACACCGAGGTAGATGAGGCGAGCCTCTTCGCGGCCGGAGATCACCTCCACTGGGTGGCCCAGAATGGCCTCCGCGCGCTGGATGAACTCATTGCGGTTGCGCGCTTCGCGCAGGGCGTTGGTGCCGACGATGCGCACGGCGCCGGAAGGCATACCGTTGATCAGTTGAGCGAAGCGCTTGAGACATTCGAGCCCCCGTTGCATGGCTTCTTCGCTCAGCAGACGATCCTCGCCGATGCCGGCGGCCAGCTGAACCTTCTCGCCAAGCCGTTCAAGAATACGGATCTCGGTGTGGTGAGCCTTGGCCACGACCATGTGAAAACTGTTGGAGCCAAGGTCGATGGCGGCGATCAGAGACAGGTTCTTCGCGGTTGTTTGCGGCATGATCTGAGTGTTCTCGGTCGTTAACCTGGCAATCGTGCCACGATACGTGGCTGTCGCCAACGCGGGGCACGCCAAGGTTTGATGCAAGGCAATGTGCCATTCGATGCTATGACACTTATGTGACGGTTTCGATTCGCGGCGTCTTGCACAACTATAGTTACACTCAATCGTCCGTGACTTCCTGTAGGCAGCCTGTGCGGCTATGATGGGCCACGTTTTTTGCTTACGACCCTGGAGATATCCATGAGCAGCGATCTGATCAAACACGTCACCGACGCCACCTTCGAAGCCGAAGTCCTGCAGGCTCAAGGCCCGGTGCTGGTCGACTACTGGGCTGAATGGTGCGGTCCATGCAAGATGATCGCTCCGGTTCTGGACGACATCGCCGCCACCTACGAAGGTAAACTGACCGTCGCCAAGCTGAACATCGACGACAACCAGGAAACCCCGGCCAAGCATGGCGTGCGTGGCATCCCGACCCTGATGCTGTTCAAGAACGGCAACGTCGAAGCTACCAAGGTCGGCGCTCTGTCCAAATCCCAGCTGGCTGCGTTCCTCGACGCCCATCTGTGATGTGAAAAAGCCCCGCGAATGCGGGGCTTTTCTTTTGCTCGACGACCCTGTGGGAGCGGGATCCCCCGCGAATCCAAGGTTCAGCCGGTCGATGCCTTCGCAGCTAAATCCGGTCCCAAAAGGTTCGATTTCCCTCGTCAAAACCACTAGACGTCGAAAAATGCAAGTGTTACATTCGGCCTCGCACTGCTTCTTCAGTGCCCTCTGCACGCCGTCGCCGAAGCATCCCTAATTCGAATCAGTACGCGATCCTGTCGCCATCTAGCGGCGCGGCCTCATTAAGCCAAAGCTTAATTCTCCCTTCTTACATGATTACGTCACTCCCCTTATGAACCTGACTGAACTCAAGCAAAAGCCGATTACCGATCTTTTGGAAATGGCCGAACAGATGGGCATCGAAAACATGGCCCGTTCGCGCAAACAGGACGTGATTTTCGCCCTGCTGAAAAAGCACGCGAAAAGCGGCGAAGAGATCTCGGGTGACGGCGTGCTGGAGATTCTCCAGGATGGTTTCGGTTTCCTGCGTTCGGCTGATGCGTCCTACCTGGCCGGCCCCGATGACATCTACGTCTCGCCTAGCCAGATCCGCCGTTTCAACCTGCGTACCGGCGACACCATCGTCGGCAAGATCCGTCCACCGAAGGAAGGGGAGCGTTACTTCGCGCTGCTGAAGGTCGATACCATCAACTTCGACCGTCCGGAAAACGCGAAGAACAAGATTCTGTTCGAGAACCTGACGCCGCTGTTCCCCAACGAGCGCCTTAAGATGGAAGCCGGCAACGGTTCCACCGAAGACCTCACCGGCCGTGTCATCGACCTGTGCGCCCCGATCGGTAAAGGCCAGCGTGGCCTGATCGTCGCTCCGCCGAAAGCGGGTAAGACGATCATGCTGCAGAACATCGCGGCCAACATCACCCGTAACAACCCCGAGTGCCACCTGATCGTCCTGCTGATCGACGAGCGCCCGGAAGAAGTGACCGAGATGCAGCGCACCGTGCGCGGCGAAGTGGTCGCCTCGACCTTCGACGAGCCGCCAACCCGTCACGTGCAGGTGGCCGAGATGGTCATCGAGAAGGCCAAGCGCCTGGTCGAGCACAAGAAGGACGTGGTCATTCTGCTCGACTCCATCACCCGTCTGGCCCGTGCCTACAACACCGTGATCCCGAGCTCCGGCAAGGTGCTGACCGGTGGTGTCGACGCACATGCCCTTGAGAAGCCGAAGCGCTTCTTCGGTGCCGCCCGTAACATCGAGGAAGGTGGTTCGCTGACCATCATCGCCACCGCGCTGGTAGAAACCGGCTCGAAGATGGACGAGGTGATCTACGAAGAGTTCAAGGGTACCGGCAACATGGAGCTGCCCCTGGACCGTCGTATCGCCGAGAAACGTGTGTTCCCTGCCATCAACATCAACCGCTCCGGTACCCGTCGCGAAGAGCTGCTGACCGCCGACGACGAGTTGCAGCGCATGTGGATTCTGCGCAAGCTGCTGCACCCGATGGACGAAGTCGCTGCCATCGAGTTCCTGGTCGACAAGCTCAAGCAGACCAAGACCAACGATGAGTTCTTCCTGTCGATGAAGCGCAAGTAAGCACTTCAAGCTGGAATTGATTGGGGCCGCTTCGCGCCTCTTCGCGGGCAAGCCCGCTTCCACAGGGTCAGTGTGATGCTTGTGGGAGCGGGCTTGCTCGCGAAAGGGGCGCGAAGCGGCCCCACATCATTTTTGCCCCCAATAAAGGCCTGAACGGCGCTACACTCTGCACCCCGACCGATACGGCCAATACGAGGCTCATGCATGCAGTATCGCGACTTGCGCGACTTCATCCGTGGCCTGGAGCAGCGCGGTGAACTCAAGCGCATCCAGGTTCCGATCTCCCCAGTCCTGGAAATGACCGAGGTCTGTGACCGTACCCTGCGCGCCAAGGGCCCAGCTTTGCTGTTCGAAAAGCCCACCGGCTTCGATATGCCGGTGCTGGGCAACCTGTTCGGCACTCCGGAGCGGGTGGCTATGGGCATGGGCGCCGAGTCGGTCGACGAACTGCGCGAAATCGGCAAGCTGTTGGCCTTCCTCAAGGAACCCGAGCCGCCCAAGGGCTTGAAGGACGCCTGGTCCAAGCTGCCGATCTTCAAGAAAGTCGTGTCCATGGCGCCGAAAGTGGTCAAGGACGCGGTCTGTCAGGAAGTGGTGGTCGAGGGCGAGGATGTCGACCTTACCCAGCTGCCGATCCAGCATTGCTGGCCGGGCGACGTGGCTCCGCTGATCACCTGGGGTCTGACCGTCACCCGCGGCCCCAACAAGGACCGCCAGAACCTGGGCATCTACCGCCAGCAGCTGATTGGTCGCAACAAGGTCATCATGCGTTGGTTGAGCCACCGTGGTGGTGCGCTGGACTACCGTGAGTGGTGCGAGAAGCACCCAGGCCAGCCTTTCCCGGTCGCAGTGGCGCTTGGGGCGGACCCGGCGACCATCCTTGGCGCGGTCACGCCTGTGCCTGACACCTTGTCCGAGTATGCCTTCGCCGGCCTGCTGCGCGGCAACCGTACCGAGCTGGTCAAATGCCGTGGCAGCGACCTGCAGGTCCCGGCAACCGCCGAGATCATTCTCGAAGGTGTGATCCATCCGGGTGAAATGGCCCCGGAAGGCCCCTATGGCGACCACACCGGCTACTACAACGAGGTCGACAGCTTCCCGGTGTTCACCGTGGAGCGCATCACCCACCGCCAGAAGCCGATCTACCACAGCACCTACACCGGCCGTCCACCGGATGAGCCGGCGATCCTCGGTGTGGCGCTGAATGAAGTGTTCGTGCCGATCCTGCAGAAGCAGTTCCCGGAAATCGTGGACTTCTACCTGCCTCCTGAAGGTTGCTCGTACCGCATGGCGGTGGTGACCATGAAGAAGCAGTATCCAGGGCACGCCAAGCGCGTAATGCTGGGCGTGTGGTCGTTCCTGCGACAGTTCATGTACACCAAGTTCGTTATCGTTACCGACGATGACATCAACGCCCGCGACTGGAACGATGTGATCTGGGCGATCACCACGCGCATGGACCCCAAGCGTGATACGGTGATGATCGACAATACGCCGATTGACTACCTGGATTTCGCGTCGCCGGTATCGGGGCTTGGGTCGAAGATGGGCCTGGATGCCACCCACAAGTGGCCAGGCGAGACTACGCGGGAATGGGGCCGTGCCATCGTCAAGGACGAGGCGGTCACCCGCCGTATCGATGAGCTGTGGGATCAGTTGGGAATAGATTGATGCAGGTAACGTTGCAGCCGTCCGGGGCAGTGCTGGCGCTCGAACCCGGGGAACGGATCCTGGATGGGGCGCGGCGACTGGGCTATGACTGCCCGAACAGCTGCCGCAATGGCAATTGCCATGTCTGCGCCGCGTTGTTGGTGGAGGGGCGGGTGCGCCAGGACGGCGAAGTCCGTGACCATGGCGAGCTGTTCACCTGCATTGCCGAGCCACTGGAGGACTGTGTCTTGCTGTGGGATGGTGTGCTGGCGTTGGGCGAGCTGCCGGTGCGTAAACTGGCTTGCACCGTGAGCGAATGCGCCGAGGTAGGTGGCGATGTCTGGCGCGTGCGTCTGCGTGCGCCGGCCGGAAAGCCGCCGCGCTACCACGCCGGGCAGTACCTGATGATCGAGCGCAAGGGTGGCAAGCAGGCGGCCTTCTCGCTGGCTTCAGCCCCCCATTGCGGGCGGGACCTGGAGCTGCATGTGTTGGTCCGCGAAGACAGCGCCCGACAATTGATCGAGCAACTGCAGCGTGATGGCGTGGCGCGCATCGAAATGCCATTTGGCGATGCCCACCTGGCCGAGCTGCCCGACGGGCCGTTGGTATTGATCGCTGCGGGCACGGGTATGGGGCAGATGCACAGCCTGGTCGAACATTGCCGCGCTCAAGGTTTCAAGCACCCGGTCCACCTGTACTGGGGAGTGCGGCGCCCCGAAGATTTCTATGCCATCGAGCATTGGGACGAGTGGGAGCGCCTGCCCAATCTGTACTTGCACAAGGTCGTCAGCGACCTATGCGATTGGGAAGGGCGCTGCGGCATGCTGCATGAAGCGGTCTGCGAAGACATGGACGACCTGAATGCCGTGCATGTTTACGCCAGTGGCTCGCCCAACATGGTCTATGCCACGCTCGATGCATTGGTCGAGGCTGGTATGGACGCGCACCGTATGCGTGCCGATGTGTTTGCCTACGCCCCCCGCAGTTAATAACCGAAGTTTGAAAGCGTCGGTATAAGGCGGTAACTATTACCGCCTTGGTTAATAACTTTCGCGTTTTTCGGAATAATAATTCCCAATCGTCGGAAGGCCCCATGAAAATTTCGACATATACTTGAGCTAAGGCGGTGGCTGTCTTAAGTTAGGCATGACGCCTCCACGGGAGCCGGCCAGCCGGCGATTTGGCTGGCATGGGCAGCAGAGTAAGATCTGCCTTGAATCGTCTTTTCCGCTACAAGCGCTATTTACAGGGAATCATGGCGGCAGCTTATGTCGGCACTTGAGAGTTCATCCTGGAAAGTTTCATATCCACCCTCGCTTGACTTCGGGCAACAACTGACCCGTGAGCAACTGTACAACTCCATGCAGACGACCATGTCACGGCACCAGGGCGGCCCGGTCTGGCTGTTCGCCTATGGTTCCTTGATCTGGCGCCCGGAATGCAACTCCGTGGAGCGCCAACGCGCGCGGGTGCATGGTTACCACCGTGGGTTGTACTTGTGGTCGCATGAGCACCGTGGCACGCCTGAAACGCCCGGCCTGGTGTTTGGCCTGGATCGGGGTGGCTCTTGCAGCGGTTTTGCCTACCGGCTTGATGAAAGCAACCTGGACGACTCGCTGATGGCCCTGTGGCAGCGCGAAATGCCTTACCCGGCGTATCGGCCGCACTGGTTGAGCTGCCGGCTCAGCGATGGGAGCAAGGTCCAGGCCCTGGGGTTCGTGTTGGAGCGGCATTTGCCCTGTTACGCAGGGAACCTGCCGGATACCTTGCTCAGCCAGATCCTGGCCAGTGCCAAGGGGCGCTATGGCACTACGCGCGATTATGTCGAGCAGACCTTGAATGCCTTGCGCAGCCACCAGATGCCGGATCGCAACCTCGAGGCGCGTTTCAGGCGCTGCCATAACCTGCGCGAGGTTTGAGTTCCCCACTGCCTGTACCTTCCCCAAGCATCCCCCTTCAGCAGACGCCTGGCCGGCGATAGGGCGGGTACAGGCAATGAACGCTTCCAGCCCTACTTGGCCAGCACCACCAACTTACCCACAGCTTGCCGCTGCCCCAGTCGATCGATAGCCGCCCCAGCTTCGGCCAGTGGATAAGTCTGCGAGACCAGCGGTTTCAGCTTGCCCTGGCCATGCCAGACGAACAGCTGTTGGAAGTTGGCGGCATTGTCCTCTGGCTGGCGCTGGGCGAATGCTCCCCAAAACACCCCGAGCACCGCTGCGCCCTTGAGCAGCACTAGGTTCGCCGCCAGCTGAGGGATGGTGCCGCTGGCAAACCCCACCACCAGCAACCGACCATTCCAGGCCAGCCCGCGCACTGCCTGTTCGAACAGCTCGCCTCCCACTGGGTCGTAGATCACATCTACGCCCTGGCCGCCGGTCAGTCGCTTGATCTCATCCTTCAGGCTGGCCTTGCTGTAATCGATCACTTCATCGGCACCCGCAGCCTTGGCCACGGCGAGTTTTTCCGCGCTGCTGGCTGCAGCGATCACCTTGGCGCCCATGGCCTTGCCAATTTCCACAGCCGCCAGGCCGACGCCCCCGGATGCACCCAGTACCAGCAGGGTTTCGCCAGGCTTCAGTTGGCCGCGCTGTTTGAGCGCATGCATCGAAGTGCCGTAGGTCATGCCGAAGGCAGCGGCGGTGGCGAAATCCATACCCTGCGGGATCGGCATCACGTTGTAGAAGGGCACCGCCACGTGTTCGGCGAAGGCGCCCCAGCCGGTCAGCGCCATGACCCGGTCACCGACCTTGAAAGCGCCGGCCTTCTCGCCTACCGCCGCCACCACACCAGCCGCCTCACCACCGGGAGAGAAGGGCAGTGGTGGTTGGAACTGGTATTTGCCTTCGATGATCAGGGTGTCAGGGAAATTGACCCCGGCCGCGTGTACGTCGAGCAGGATCTCGTTCTTCTTCGGCACCGGGCTGGCCACTTCCTCCACTACCAGGTTGCTGGCAGGGCCCAGGGTTTTGCACAACACAGCTTTCATCGGGGCTATTCCTTTGCGTGTGGTGGCCGATAAGTGTAGGAGTGCCGCCTGCCCGGTCAACGAGCATGCCCCGGCCTGATGGGCTGGCATAAGCCGGAGCTTGGGTTTGAGCGGCGTGCTGGGTAAGCTGGCGCCAACTGTATTGAGGAGCTAATTCGTGAAAGCGTGGATCTTGATGGTACTGGCCCTGATGCTGCCAGCGGCGGCCATGGCCGAAGAAGCCAAGGAAGGAGAGCCCAAGGTCTCCTACATCAGCCTGAGCCCGCCCTTCGTCGGCAACTATGCCCTCGATGGTGGCCCTAAGCTGCGCGTGTACAAAGCCGATGTGGCCCTGCGTGTGACGGGCGATGCCGCCGCTGCTGCGGTCAAACACCATGAGCCGTTGATTCGCAATCAGCTGGTGGCGCTGTTCACCCAGCAGGGTGTGGATAACATGAGCAATGTAGAGGCCAAGGAAAAGCTGCGCCAGGAAGCGCTGAAACAGGTGCAGCAGGTAATGGAGGCCGAGGAAGGCAAGCCGATCGTCGAGGACCTGCTGTTCAACAATTTGATCGTGCAGTGATGCTGCCTCGATAGGCTCGCCGGTAATTGTGTGGTGCGGTTGAGATCGCGCGCCGCCCGCGCGGCGCATCGCGAGCAAGGCTCGCTCCTACGTTTGTTTCTGGCCAGTCATGTCTGTGCCAGCGCACACGACCGCCTTGTGTGCACTCGCGCGCATTTCCCACAGGAATAATTGGCCCGGAATAGACGTAGGAGCGAGCCTTGCTCGCGATGCGCCGCGCGGGCGGCGCTCGATGGTGACGGCGCTGAACAACGCCAGACGGACCACTCGAATTCACCGGGCCAAGGCAATAATCGCCGCCCACTGCTCATCGGTCACGGGCATCACCGACAGCCGCGTGCCCTTCTGCACCAACGGCAACGCCTCCAATGCACTCTGCTGCTTGAGCAAGCCCAGCCCCAGCACCTGGCTGAACGTTTTTACGTGCGCCACGTCCACTGCGCTCCAGGGGTTCTTATCGGTAGTGGCCTTTGCGTCGAAATAGTGGCTTAGCGGATCCAGCGCAGTCGGGTCCGGGTAAGCTGCGTTGACGACTCTGGCAATGCCGGCGATTCCCGGCTGCGGGCAGCTGGAATGGTAGAAAAAGAACTCGTCTCCGACACTCATGGCGCGCATGAAATTACGTGCCTGGTAGTTGCGCACACCATCCCAGCGCGCTTCCCCCAGCCGGCCCAGGCCTTCGATCGAGAGCTCGTCGGGCTCGGATTTCATCAGCCAATAGGCCATGGATGCTGCTCCTGAAAAAGTTTGAAATAACCTGTTGCATGAAACCGACAGTCGGTTGGCGTCAACGTTTGCGTGTCGACTCAGGTTGTCGGAAAATGCGCCGATTTTAACGCTAGACGCTCCGGCGACACCAAGAAGGTCGCCGAGCCTGACCATTGCCTAGGGGGGCAATTTTCGATGAACCAACGTAAACCAGATCTGCTTTGGATCCTGGTATTCATCTTTGGACTTGGCGTGGTCACCACCGGTTATGCGCAGGGTATCTGGGAGCGCAAGCTCGATGCCGCTTACCAGGCGCCAGTCGACGCCGGCCAGCAGCAGCGCTGATTCCCCCGCTGGCGCCGATCAGTTCGGCGCCATGTACCAGCCGCGGTCCGAGACCGTGCCTTGTAGCGGTACATCCCAGCTGGCCTGAGCCAGTCGCTCCACTTTCTGGCACTCATGGGCCAGCCCCAGCAGCAGTGGCTTTTTCCAGGTTTGACGACGAGCCTGGTAGGCGAGGCTGCGATCATAGAAACCGCCGCCCATGCCCAGGCGTCCGCCGACCTCATCGAACCCCACCAGTGGCAGCAGGATCAGATCCAGCGACCAGATCGGACGCTGACGCTTGCGGTCGGCGACCGGTTCTGGAATGCGAAACCGATTGCGTTTGAGTTTTTCGCCGTGCTCGAAGCGTTGGAACACCATGCGCGTGCGCGGCCAGGCGTGCAGCACTGGCAGGTAGGTGCGCTTGCCACGACGCTGGGCTTCGCGCAGTAGCAACTGCGGGTCGATTTCGCCATCGTTGGGCAGGTACAGGGCAATGTGCCGGGCACGGCGGAACAGCGGGTGCTGCGCCAGTTGGCGATACAGGCCACGTGCGGCTCGATGTTGCTGTGCCGGCGTCAGGGCGCGGCGGGCATCGCGAAGCAGGCGACGAAGCTGGGGGCGGGTGAGCGGCGCGGTGTCGGTCATGGCACGGGCGTTCCCAGGTGTGCTGGCCGACTGGGCCGGCCAAAACGAATTGCCCGCCAGAGGAGGCGGGCAAGCGAATTCAGGCTCCCCGATAAGACCGCTATCGGTGTAGCCCTTGAACCCGAAAGTTCAAGGTGGAGATTGCAGGGGGCGTTAAGGCTTTCCGTCGGGCGGACATGCACACCGGCCCCAGCGTGCAACCCCCGTGGTTGTGCGTATCGGCTCAGGGACATAACCGACTGGCGCATCCCCCAGGGAGTGGCGCCAGTATACCAATCTCAGCCGATTTTGGTATCCGCGTCGTCGGACAGCGCTTGGTCGACCCGTTCCAGCAGGTCGCGTACCTGTTCACGGGTAGTGCCTGTGCTGGCCGTTTCCGGGGTGTCCTGGCGGTGCAGCAGCTCGTGGGTGATGTTCAGGGCCGCCATGACGGCGATGCGGTCGGCACCGATGACCTTGCCGCTGCTGCGGATCTCGCGCATCTTGCTGTCCAGATAGCGTGCGGCGCTGACCAGGTTGTTGCGTTCTTCCGGAGGGCAGATGATCGAGTACTCCTTGTCGAGGATCTGCACGGTAACGCTATTGCTTGAACTCATGAGTCTTGCTCCAGGGCCTTCAGGCGTAAAATCATCGACTCGATCTTGCGCTTGGCGATTTCGTTCTTTTCGATGAGGTGGGCGCGTTCCTCGCGCCAGGATTTTTCCTGAGCAATTAGGAGTGCATTTTGCCGTTTAAGTTGCTCGACACGTTCGATCAGCAACTCGAACCGGCTCATCAGCGCTTGCAGGTCTTTCTCTTGCATGGGTTGCACTCGATTCGCTCCGTCGTTGACTCACCTGGCGATGATGCCTCTCCCTGGGCAATGGCGGCCAGTGCCGATGGTCTTGGCGCGCCTGCCGGTGCTAGGATACAAGGTCTTCATTCTAGTCATTGCGCCGCCTGGCGCCTAGCTGCCCATGCCTAATACTCAATCGCCTTACACCGCTTTCGCCTCGCTGCTTTCGAGCAACGGTCACCCTGTATCTCCCGCCGAACTGCATGGTCTGCTGATCGGCCGCAGCTGCGCTGGCGCGGGCTTCGACCCCGAAGCCTGGCTGGCCGATGCCGCAGGCGCGCTGGAAAGCGAGCCCGCGGACTCCGTGCGCAATGCCTTGGTTGGCCTGCAGGAAATGGTCAAGGCCGAACTCACTGGCGAGGACATCGCCATCGTCCTGCTGCTGCCAGGCGACGAAGCCCCGCTGACCGAGCGCGCCACCGCGCTGGGCCAATGGTGCCAAGGTTTCATTACCGGCTTTGGTCTGAACGCTGGCGGCAAGGACCTGTCCACCGATGCGAAAGAGGTCCTGCAGGACCTGGTCGCCATTTCTCAAGTCCAGGAAGCCTTGGAAGAGTCCGAGGATGGCGAAAGCGACTACATGGAAGTGATGGAGTATCTGCGTGTCGCGCCGCTGCTGCTCTATACGGAGCTGGCCGCACCCGCCGCACCCGCACCCAAGCCATCGCTGCACTGATTCGATCACCCTGGGGGGAAGTCTTGTCCATGAGCCACATACCCAAGGCCGAGTATGCCCGTCGGCGCAAGGCGCTGATGGCGCAGATGGTTCCCAACAGCATCGCCATCCTGCCTGCCGCTGCAGTCGCCATTCGCAACCGCGACGTCGAGCATGTGTACCGCCAGGACAGCGACTTCCAGTACCTCAGCGGCTTCCCCGAGCCTGAAGCCGTGATTGCGCTCATTCCTGGGCGCGAGCACGGTGAGTACGTGTTGTTCTGCCGTGAGCGCAACCCCGAGCGTGAGCAGTGGGACGGTGTGCGGGCCGGCCAGGAAGGGGCGATTCGCGACTTTGCAGCCGATGACGCCTTTCCGATCACCGACATCGACGAGATCCTCCCGGGCCTGATCGAAGGGCGCGAGCGGGTGTACAGCGCCATGGGCAGTAACCCCGAGTTCGATCGCCGGCTCATGGACTGGATCAACGTGATCCGTTCCAAGGCCCGTCTGGGCGCCCAGCCACCGAACGAGTTCGTTGCGCTGGATCATCTGCTGCATGACATGCGCCTGTATAAATCGGCGGCGGAGGTGAAGGTCATGCGTGCTGCCGCGCAAATCTCCGCGCGCGCCCATGTGCGGGCCATGCAGGTCTGCCGGGCGGGGCTGCACGAGTACAGCCTGGAAGCCGAGTTGGATTACGAATTCCGCAAAGGTGGCGCCAAAATGCCGGCCTACGGCTCGATCGTCGCGGCCGGGCGCAATGGCTGCATTCTGCATTACCAGCAAAATGACGCCCTGCTCAAGGATGGCGACCTGGTGCTGATCGACGCTGGCTGTGAGATCGACTGCTATGCCAGCGACATTACCCGCACCTTCCCGGTCAGTGGACGCTTTTCCCCCGAGCAGAAGGCGATCTACGAACTGGTGCTCAAGGCCCAGGAGGCCGCGTTCGCCGAGATCGCTCCGGGCAAGCACTGGAATCACGCCCACGAGGCGACCGTGCGGGTCATCACCGAGGGCCTGGTGGAACTGGGGCTGCTCAAGGGCCAGGTGCAGGCGTTGATCGAAAGCGAGGCCTATCGCGCCTTCTACATGCACCGAGCCGGACATTGGCTGGGCATGGATGTGCACGATGTGGGCGAGTACAAGGTCGGTGGCCAGTGGCGGGTGCTCGAGCCCGGCATGGCGCTGACGGTAGAGCCAGGTATCTACATTGCTGCCGACAATCAGACGGTGGCGAAGAAGTGGCGTGGCATTGGTGTGCGAATCGAGGACGATGTAGTGGTGACCAGGCAGGGCTGTGAAATTCTGACGTCGGATGTGCCCAAGACAGTCGCTGAAATCGAGGCACTGATGGCGGCCGCGCGCAGGGATGCAGCATGAGCCGGGTCAACCTGGCGATCATCGGCGGCGGCCTCGTCGGTGCAAGCCTGGCCTTGGCCCTGCAGGCAGGTGCCAAGGCACGAGGCTGGAAGATTCTGCTGATCGAGCCGTTTGCCCCGGGTGATAGCTTCCAGCCCAGTTATGACGCACGTTCATCCGCGCTGTCGTTTGGTACCCAACAGATCTACCATCACCTGGGCCTGTGGCCGACCATCAGCCGACGTGCCGAACCCATCCTGCAGATCCAGGTCTCCGACCGTGGACGCTTTGGCGCAACACGCCTGGATGCTTCGCAAGAAGGTGTGCCGGCACTGGGCTACGTGGTGGAGAACGCCTGGCTTGGCCAGTGCCTGTGGCAAGGGTTGGACAGCGAGGTGGTGAGCTGGCGCTGTCCGGCGGAGGTCCGGTCGATGCAGGCCATCGACGGTGGATACCGATTGCGACTGGACGATGACACCAGCCTGGAATGCGACCTGGCGATTCTGGCCGACGGCGGCCGCTCGGGTCTGCGTGAGCAATTGGGCATCCATGTGCGTCGCAGGCCCTACGAACAAAGTGCACTGATCGCCAATATCACACCGGGTGAGGCCCATCGCGGGCAAGCCTTCGAGCGTTTCACCGAACAAGGTCCGATGGCCCTGCTGCCATTGCCGGACAATCGCTGCGCGCTCGTCTGGACCCGCCAGGGAATGGACGCCCAGCGCCTGGCGGATATCAACGAGCGCCATTTCCTGCGTGAGCTGCAGGACGCCTTTGGCTATCGCCTCGGCGCCCTGCGTCAGGTGGGCGCGCGGCACCTTTATCCGCTGGCGCTGGTGGAGGCCGAGGAACAGGTGCGACCGCACCTGGTGGTACTGGGCAATGCTGCGCACAGCCTGCACCCGATAGCCGGCCAGGGCTTCAACCTTTCATTGCGCGATGTGCAGGCACTGACCGACGCGCTGTTGGCTGGCCCGCAACATCCGGGCGACCTTGCGACACTGCAGGCCTATCACCAGCGCCAGCGACTCGACCAGGCGCTGACCATCGGCTTTTCCGACCAGGTGACCCGCCTGTTCGGCAGCAGCCAGCCATTGCTGGCGGCAGGGCGAAACATCGGATTGCTCGGGCTTGACCTGCTGCCGCCGGCGAAAAGTTGGTTCGCGCGCCAGGCCATGGGCCTGGGCACCCGCCCTGACGCGCGGGGCCAGGCATGAGCGATTCACGCCGCCTGGCTCGCCGGGCTCGCATGCTGCGTTGGTTGCTGAACCTGTACCCTCCCTACCTCGGCGCCGGTATCCGCGTGCAGCACATCAGCCCGGACATGCGCAGCGCCAAGGTCCGCATGAAACTGACCCGCTGGAACCGCAACTACGTCGGTACCCAGTTCGGTGGCAGTCTGTACTCGATGGTCGATCCGTTCTACATGTTGCTGCTGATCGAACAGCTGGGCCGCGAGTACATCGTCTGGGACAAGGCTGCCAGCATCGACTTCATCGCCCCGGGCAAAGGACCGGTGTACGCCGAGTTCCACCTCGACGATGCGTTGCTGGACGACATTCGCCAGCAAACCGCTTCCGGCAAGAAGTACCTGCCGCGTTTGCAGGTGGATGTACGCGATGGCGCCGGCGAGCTGGTGGCGCGGGTCGATAAAACCCTATACGTGCGGCTCAAGCCGCAAGCGAGGCAGGCGTAAAGCATGGAAATGCGCGCAGATGTACTGATTGTCGGTGCCGGTATGGTCGGTAGCGCCCTGGCCCTGGCCTTGCGCCACAGTGGCCTGGATATTCTCCTGCTCGACGGCAGCCCGCTGTCGGTCAAACCCTTCGATGCCCAGGCGCCGTTCGAGCCCAGGGTGAGCGCCTTGTCCGCAGCGAGCCAGCGAATTCTGGAGCGCCTGGGGGCCTGGGAAGGCATCGCTGGGCGACGCGTGTCGCCCTATTCGGACATGCAGGTCTGGGACGGAAGCGGCACCGGCCAGATTCATTTCTCGGCGGCCAGCGTGCATGCCCAGGTACTTGGCCACATCGTCGAGAACCGGGTGGTGCAGGATGGGTTGCTGGAGCGCCTGCACGACAGCGACATCGGCCTCTTGCCCAATGCACGCCTGGAGCAGCTGCGCCGCTCCGGTGACGAGTGGCTGCTGACCTTGGCCGACGGTCGCAGCCTGCGAGCTCCTCTGGTGGTGGCCGCCGACGGCGCCAATTCGGCGGTGAGACGCCTGGCGGGTTGCCAGACCCGTGAATGGGATTACCTGCACCACGCTATCGTGACCAGTGTGCGCTGCAGCGCGGCGCATCGAGCCACCGCCTGGCAGCGTTTTACCGACGAGGGGCCGCTGGCGTTTCTGCCTTTATCGCGCGATGGCAACCAGCAGTGGTGCTCGATCGTATGGTCGACCACGCCTGAACAAGCCGAGCAGATCATGGCGTTGGAGGACGACGCCTTCCGCAGGGCGCTGCAGGAAGCCTTCGAGGGGCGACTGGGCGATGTGCTGGAGGCCGACCCGCGTGTTTGCGTGCCGCTGCGCCAACGCCATGCCAAGCGCTACGTGGATGAAGGCCTGGTGCTGATTGGCGATGCCGCGCACACCATTCATCCGTTGGCCGGGCAGGGCGTCAACCTGGGGTTTCTCGACGCCGCCGTGCTGGCCGAGGTGTTGGTCAATGCCTGTGAGCGTGGTGAGCGGTTGGCGGATGTGAAGGTGCTGAGCCGATACGAGCGCCGGCGTATGCCGCACAACCTGGCGCTGATGGCGGCCATGGAGGGCTTCGAGCGGCTGTTCCAGGCCAATCCGCTGCCGTTGCGCTGGCTGCGTAACACCGGCTTGAAGCTGGTGGAGCAGATGCCGGAGGCCAAGGCGATGTTCGTGCGCCAGGCGTTGGGCTTGAGTGGGGATCTGCCTGAGTTGGCCAAGGCCTGATGCGTGGGTGCCGCTTGGCGGCCTCATTGCCGGCAAGCCGGCTTCTGGTGGTGCTGGGGCTTTGCAACATCCGGTAACGGCTCCGAGGATGAGCTGCAAAATGGGATTCACTACCATTTGCACCTCTCATACCATTCGAGGAGTGCTTTTCATGTTGCCACGCAAGCCCCTACTGGCCGTTCTGGCCTTGACCCTGCTGGGCGGCACTGCCCAGGCAGCGGACGAAGTGGTGGTGTACTCCTCGCGCATCGACGAGCTGATCAAGCCAGTTTTCGACGCCTATACCGCCAAGACCGGCACCCAGATCAAGTTCATCACCGACAAGGAAGCCCCGCTGATGCAGCGCATCAAGGCCGAGGGCGAGAATGGTGTGGCCGACCTGCTGCTTACCGTCGATGCCGGCAACCTGTGGCAAGCCGAGCAGATGGGCATCCTGCAGCCGATCAAGTCGGACATCATCGACAAGAACATCCCCCCGCAGTATCGCGCGTCGTCCCATGACTGGACCGGCCTGAGCCTGCGTGCGCGGACCATCATCTACTCCACCGAGCGGGTCAAGCCTGAAGAGTTGAGCACCTACGAAGCTCTGGCCGACAAGCAGTGGGAAGGCCGCCTGTGCCTGCGGACGGCGAAGAAGGTCTATAACCAGTCGCTGACCGCCACGATGATCGAGACACACGGTGAGGCCAAGACCGAGCAAATCATCAAAGGCTGGGTCAATAACCTGTCCACGGACGTGTTCTCCGACGACAACGCGGTGATCCAGGCCATCGCGGCAGGCCAGTGCGATGTGGGGGTGGTCAACACGTACTACTACGGGCGTCTGCACAATCAGAATCCACAACTGCCGGTGAAGATCTTCTGGCCAAACCAGGGCGACCGAGGCGTGCACGTCAATCTCTCGGGTATCGGCCTGACCAAGCATGCGCCGCATCCTGAAGCGGCGAAAAAGCTGGTCGAGTGGATGACCGGCGAGCAAGCGCAAAAGCTGTTCGCCGATATCAACCAGGAATTCCCGGCCAACCCAAAGGTCAAGCCATCGGACGAGGTGGCGGCCTGGGGTAGCTTCAAGGCCGACAGCATTCCGGTTGAAGTCGCCGGCAAGCGCCAGGCCGAAGCGATTCGCTTGATGGACCGGGCTGGCTGGAACTAAGCCCCAGGCCTTATCCTTTCGGGGGCCTGCGAAGGCCCTTTCGCGGGTGAACCCGCTCCCCCAGGTATTTCGCCGTCATCAAGAGCGGCGCCGCACCCTGTGGGAGCGGGTTTACCCGCGAATGACCCCAAAGCGGTCGCAATTCAGCCTCAGAGACAGTCAACTTGCCGCACACGCCCCAACGCCGTTGGTACCTCCCGGTCTTGATGACCGCCGCCCTGGTGCTCTTGCCCCTGAGCGTGCTGTTGCTGTCGTGGCAGTCGATCGACCCGCAAATATGGTCGCACCTGCTCGATACCCAGATGAGCCGCTTGCTGGGCAACACGGCCACCCTGGTACTCGGGGTCGGCGTCGGGGTCACCGTGTTAGGCGTCAGCCTGGCCTGGCTCACCAGCCTCTGTGAATTCCCCGGCCGACGCTGGCTGGACTGGGCGTTGATGCTGCCATTCGCCATTCCGGCGTATGTGCTGGCCTTCGTCTTCGTCGGCCTGCTGGATTTCTCCGGCCCGGTGCAGACTGCCCTGCGCGAAATGTTTGGGCCGATGCGCTTGCCCCGTGTGCGCTCCACGGGCGGGGTGATCGTCGTGCTGGTGCTGGTGTTCTACCCCTACGTCTACCTGCTGGCGCGCACGGCGTTCCTCGCCCAGGGCAAGGGCCTTATGGAAGCGGCGCGGGTGCTGGGGCTGTCGCCGCTGCAAGCGTTCTGGCGGGTCGCGTTGCCAATGGCCCGACCCGCCATCGGTGCGGGTATTGCCTTGGCGTTGATGGAGACACTGGCCGACTTCGGCGCAGTTGCGGTATTCAACTTCGACACCTTCACCACGGCCATCTACAAGACCTGGTACGGTTTCTTCAGCCTCTCCAGCGCGGCGCAGTTGGCCAGCCTGCTGCTGCTGGCGGTGATGCTGGTGCTGTATGGCGAGCGTCGTGCCCGGGGTGCCAGTCACCATGGCAACGAGCGGCCACGAGGGCGGGCGCTTTACCATTTACGCGGCGGCAAGGCGCTGCTGGCCAGTGGCTGGTGCCTGCTCGTATTCGCCTGTGCCTTCGTCATTCCGCTGCTGCAATTGCTGGCGTGGTTCTGGCAGCGCGGGCGGTATGACCTGGATGAGCGATACGTCAGCCTGGTACTGCACACCCTGTATCTGGGCGCCATGGCGGCGCTGATCACCGTTGGCGTGGCGTTGGTGCTGGCCTTTGCCCGACGTCAGGCGCCGACGCACGTCATCCGTGCTGGCGTGAGCCTGGCCAATGTGGGTTACGCGTTGCCGGGGTCGGTGTTGGCGGTGTCCATCATGCTGGCCTTCAGTTATCTGGATAACCAGTTGGTGGTGCCGCTGTCCCAGTGGCTGGGGGGCGCAGGCAAGCCACTGTTGCTGGGCAGCCTGGCGGCGCTGCTGCTGGCGTATCTGGTGCGTTTCATCGCAGTGGCTTACGGCCCCTTGGAAAGCAGCCTGGAGCGTATCCGGCCTTCGCTGCCGGAGGCATCGCGCAGCCTGGGTGTCGGTGGCGCGAGATTGTTTTGCAAGGTGTATCTGCCATTACTGGTTCCAGGTGCTCTCAGCGCGGCCTTGCTGGTATTTGTCGATGTGCTCAAGGAAATGCCGGCAACCTTGCTGATGCGTCCTTTCGGCTGGGATACGTTGGCGGTGCGGGTGTTCGAGATGACCAGCGAAGGGGAGTGGGCGCGTGCTTCGTTACCCGCGCTGACCCTTGTGCTGGTTGGGCTGCTACCGGTCATCGGCTTGATCCGCCGTTCGGCCAGACGTCCCGGTCACAGTCAGTAAGGATGCCAGCCCGCGCCCTTGCGGCTACAATGCGCGGCATTCGCAGCGGCGGGTCCTATAACAAGAGTTGACGACCAAACGTCATCGCCCGCTGCCGCTTCGCCAAGCCCGGAAGGAGAAACCCATGGGACAGCGCACGCCTTTGTATGACCTGCACCTGGCGCTCGGCGCCAAGACGGTCGATTTCGGCGGTTGGGATATGCCCCTGCACTATGGCTCGCAAGTCGAAGAGCACCACCAGGTGCGTAGCGACTGCGGGGTTTTCGACGTGTCCCACATGACCGTCATCGACATCGATGGCAGGGCCGCCACGCCTTGGCTGCAACAGCTGCTGGCCAACGATGTCGCTCGCCTGGACAGCCCCGGCAAAGCCCTGTACAGCCCGCTGCTGAACCACGCAGGCGGGGTCATCGATGACCTGATCGTCTATCGCACCGAGGACGGCTACCGCCTGGTGACCAATGCCGCGACCCGAGCCAGCGTGCTGTCCTGGCTGACGACACGCAGCGCGGGTTTCGAGGTGGGTGTGGATGAGCGTTCCGACCTGGCCATCCTTGCCATTCAGGGCCCCCACGCCCGCGAGAAGGTCGCCGCGCTGGTCAGTGCCTCGCGTGCCGCGCTGATCCGCGAATTGCGCCCGTTCGAAGGCATGGCCGAAGGTGACTGGTTCATCGCCCGAACCGGTTACACCGGTGAAGACGGCCTCGAGATCATCTTGCCCGGTCATCAGGCCCCTGCATTCTTCAACGACCTGGTCGGTGCCGGCATCGCCCCCAGCGGCCTTGGCGCCCGCGATACCCTGCGACTGGAAGCCGGCATGAACCTGTACGGCCAGGACATCGACGAAAACCACACGCCGCTCACCTCCAACCTGGGCTGGAGCATTGCCTGGGAACCTGCCGAGCGCGACTTCATTGGCCGCACTGCGCTGCAGGACGAGATCAAGAGTGGCGTGAAGGAAAAACTGGTTGGGCTGGTGCTCGAAGAACGTGGCGTGTTGCGTGCCCATCAGGTGGTACGTGTCGCTGGCATTGGCGAAGGAGAGATCACCAGTGGTAGTTTCTCGCCTACGCTGAGCAAGTCCATCGCCTTGGCGCGCGTGCCCATGGCCACTGGCGACCGCGCCGAAGTCGAAATTCGCGGCAAGTGGTACCCGGTGCGTGTGGTAAAACCCACTTTCGTGCGCCACGGCAAGATTCTGATCTGAACAATCAACGGCGGACCGACCGCTGAGCCAATCGAGGAATACAAGACATGAGCAATATCCCCGCCGACCTGCGTTATGCCGAAAGCCATGAATGGGCACGCCTGGAAACTGACGGGACCGTCACCGTGGGCATCAGCGATCACGCCCAGGCAGCCCTGGGTGATGTGGTGTTCGTAGAGCTGGCGGAAGTTGGCAAGGTGTTCGCCGCTGGCGACGCTGCCGGCGTTGTGGAGTCGGTCAAGGCCGCTTCCGACATCTACGCCCCGGTCGGTGGCGAAGTCATCGCCGTCAACGAAGAACTGGCCGACAGCCCCGAGCTGCTCAACGAAAAACCTTACGAGTCGTGGATCTTCAAGCTCAAGCCAAGCGACACGTCCGAGCTGGACAAGCTGCTGGATGCCGCCGGCTACAAGGCTGCCATCGGCGAGTAATCGCCTGGTCGCTGGCTCCTGCAGCAGGCACCCTCCTGCAGGAGCCCGGTACTGCAACCCCAAGAATTCCCGCAGAATCGGCAATCCTTCCTAGACTTATAAGTCTCCATGAGGCCTGGTCTAGGAAGAGAGCGTCGTCATGTCCCAGTCGCCATCCCTGCATCAACTGCAAGAGCTCAACCCTTTCCTGCGTCGCCACCTGGGGCCTGATGCCTCGGAGCAGCAGGCCATGCTCACCACGTTGGGCGTTGCCAGCCGCAGTGAGCTGATCGAGCAGACTGTCCCCCCTGGAATCCGACTGAACCGTCCGCTCGACCTTCCGCCGGCCCTGGATGAACAGGCTGCACTGGCCAAGCTCGCTGGCTATGCCGAGCAGAACCAGGTATGGACCAGTCTGATCGGCATGGGCTATCACGGCACGGTCACGCCGACGGTGATCCTGCGAAACGTGTTGGAGAACCCCGGCTGGTACACCGCCTACACGCCCTATCAGCCGGAAATCGCCCAAGGCCGGCTGGAGGCGCTGTTGAACTTCCAGCAGATGATCATCGACCTGACCGGGCTGGCCCTGGCCAATGCGTCGTTGCTCGACGAGGCCACCGCTGCCGCCGAAGCCATGGCCTTGGCCAAGCGTGTGGCGCGCAGCAAGAGCAACGCGTTCTTCGCTGATGAGCATTGCCACCCGCAAACCCTCTCGGTGCTGAAAACCCGCGCCGAAGGGTTTGGCTTCGAGCTGATCGTGGACTGCGTGGATAACCTCGCCAAGCACTCGGTATTCGGCGCGCTGCTGCAATACCCGGATACCCACGGCGAGGTGCGCGACTTGCGTCCGCTGGTCGACCAGCTCCACAGCCAGCAGGCATTGGCCTGTGTAGCGGCCGACCTGTTGAGCCTGGTGGTGCTGGCACCGCCCGGCGAGTGGGGTGCGGACGTAGTGCTGGGTTCGACCCAGCGCTTTGGCGTGCCCATGGGCTACGGCGGCCCCCATGCGGCCTATTTCGCCTGCCGCGATGATTACAAGCGCGCCATGCCGGGGCGCATCATCGGTGTCTCCCGCGATGCCCGCGGCAACACCGCGCTGCGCATGGCGCTGCAGACCCGCGAGCAGCACATTCGCCGTGAGAAGGCCAACTCCAACATCTGCACGGCCCAGGTGCTGCTGGCCAACATCGCCGGTTTCTATGCCGTCTACCACGGCCCGGAAGGCCTGCAGCGCATCGCCCAGCGGGTCCATCGGTTGACGTTTATCCTGGCAGCAGGGCTTGAGGCCAAGGGTATAAAGCGCCTCAACCAGCATTTCTTCGACACCCTTACACTGGATGTCGGTGGCGCTCAGGCCGCGATCATCGAAAGTGCCGAACATGCCCGGATCAACCTGCGAATTCTTGGACGCGGGCACCTGGGCGTGAGCCTGGACGAGACCTGCAACGAAGCGACGGTACTGCGGCTGTTCGACATCTTCCTCGGTGTGGACCATGGCCTGGACATCGCTGAACTCGACAAGCATGCCTTGCCCGAGGGTATTCCTGCCGCGTTGGTACGGCGCACGCCCTTGCTCGCTCACCCGGTGTTCAACCTGCACCACAGCGAGACCGAGATGTTGCGTTACCTCAAGCACCTGGAGAACAAGGACCTGGCGCTGAACCAGTCGATGATCCCACTGGGCTCATGCACCATGAAGCTCAACGCCACCAGCGAGATGATTCCCATCACCTGGCCGGGCTTTGCCAACATCCACCCCTTCGCGCCGGCCGCCCAGGTGACGGGCTACAAGGCGATGATCGACGAGCTGGAGGCTTGGTTGTGCGCCATTACCGGCTTCGACGCCATCTGCATGCAGCCCAACTCGGGCGCCCAGGGTGAATATGCCGGGCTCATGGCCATCACCCGATATCATCACAGCCGTCATCAGCCCCACCGCACCTTGTGCCTGATACCCTCATCGGCCCACGGCACCAACCCGGCTTCGGCGCAGATGGCGGGGATGGAGGTGGTGATCGTCGAATGCGATGACGAGGGCAACGTCGACCTCGACGACCTCAAGGCCAAAGCCCGAGCGGCTGGCGACCGGCTGTCCTGCCTGATGATCACCTACCCGTCCACCCATGGGGTGTACGAGGAGGGTATTCGCGAGATTTGCGACGTGATCCACCAGCACGGCGGCCAGGTGTACATGGATGGCGCCAACCTCAATGCCCAGGTTGGCCTGACCAGGCCGGCGGACATCGGCGCAGACGTTTCGCACATGAACCTGCACAAGACGTTTTGCATCCCCCACGGCGGGGGTGGCCCAGGCATGGGGCCAATTGGGATTCGCGCCCACCTCAAGCCGTTCGTCGCCAGCCACCCGGTAGTGCCGGTGCCTGGGCTGGACCCGAACAACAGCGCGGTCAGCGCCGCGCCGTGGGGCAGCGCGAGCATCTTGCCGATCAGCTGGATGTACATCGCCATGATGGGCCCGCAGCTGGCTGACGCCAGCGAGGTGGCGATCCTCTCGGCGAACTATTTGGCCAGCCAGCTGAGTGGCGCGTTCCCCGTGCTGTATCGCGGCCGCAACCAGCGGGTGGCGCACGAATGCATTCTCGACCTGCGCCCGCTCAAGGCGCAGACCGGCATCACCGAGGAAGACGTGGCCAAGCGCCTGATGGACTACGGTTTCCATGCCCCGACCATGTCGTTCCCGGTGCCTGGCACGTTGATGGTGGAGCCGACCGAAAGCGAGTCGAAGGCGGAGCTGGATCGCTTTGTCGATGCCATGCTGGCAATTCGCGCCGAGATCGGCGAGGTGCAGGAGGGTAATTGGCCGGCGGAGGACAACCCGCTCAAGCACGCGCCGCATACGCTGGCTGATGTCCTCGCACCGTGGAATCGGCCGTACAGCCTGGAGCAAGGCGTCGCCCCCAGTGGCCACGTTCGCCAGCACAAGTATTGGCCAGCGGTGAACCGGGTCGACAATGTCTATGGGGACAGGAATCTGTTCTGTGCGTGTGTGCCGGTGGAGGCCTACCGCTGAGAGAAGGGGCTGCGTTGCAGCCCCCCACGCTTACTCGGCTACTGCATTCTTGGCAAGAATGGCATTGGCCAGTTCCATGTCGCTGGCTTCAATCCCTGGGTTCTCGGTGCGTACCTGGTGCAGGGCTGCCTCCAGGAAAGGTCCGCGAATGGCGCCTTCACTGGCGACGAAGCTGCCGGCATCATCCTGTGCCGCCAATACCAGCTTGTGATCTCTGGACGTCAGGTAGCTCGACGCTGTGGTCGCACCTGTCGTCATGAGGTTACGCAAGAACTCATCGGCCATGGCGGAGCCAATCGGCAGCGACAGCAAGGCAGTAGCTGCGATGGCGGTTTTGAGACGCATGATGAAACACCTCAAAGGGTGGGGGTTGAAGATGCCCGCTTTGATCCTGCCGCACTGACGCAAGTTCCTTGAATACAAGGCTTTTTTTGCTCAGGTGCAGACCCTCAGGACCTCCTCGAGGCTGGTCAGACCCAGCGCCACTTTCGCTTCCCCGCAGCTTCGAAGATCCTTTAGTCCATCCTCCCTGGCCTGGTCACGCAATGCTGCAAGGTCGGTGCCCGGGCTTATCCGCGCGCGAAGCTCGTCGCTTGGGGTCAGCAGCTCGAAAAGACCGGTTCGGCCTTGGAAACCAGTGCCACGGCAGCGGCGGCATGGCTGGCCTTCTCCCATCGTCGGACGTCCATTGCACTCGTCGCACAAGGTGCGCACCAGACGCTGGGCCATGACGCCGATAAGGGTTGCCTTGATCAGGTAATCGGCGACGCCCAGCTCTTGCAGCCGAGTGATGGCGCTACAGGCGTCGTTGGTGTGTAACGTGGACAGCACCAGATGCCCGGTCAAGGCCGCCTGAACCGCCACCAGCGCCGTTTCGCGGTCGCGAATTTCACCGATCATGATGATATCCGGGTCCTGGCGCAGCAGGGCGCGGGCGCCGTTGGCGAAGCTCAGGTCAAGGCTTGGTTGGACTTGCAACTGGTTGAACGCAGGCTCCAGGCGCTCGACAGGGTCTTCGATGGTGCACAGGTTGACCTCGGGCGTGGCCAGCGACTTAAGGCTCGCGTACAGGGTGCTGGTCTTGCCGGAGCCGGTGGGTCCGGTGACCAGGATGATGCCCTGTCGTCGACGCAACAGTGCTTGCCACAGGGCAAGCTGTTCGCCTTCAAGACCCAGGCTGTCGAAGCGCTCATGCAATTGCTGCGGGTCGAACAGGCGCAGCACCAGTTTTTCGCCAAACGGGGTAGGGAGGGACGAAAGGCGCAGCTCGACTTCTTCGCCGCCAGGCAGACGGCTCTTAAGTCGACCATCCTGAGGCCGGCGTTTTTCCGCGACATCCATGCGCCCTAGGTGCTTGAGGCGGCTGACGACCGCCAGGGTCACGCCGGCAGGGAAGGCATAGACCGTGTGCAGCAGGCCGTCGATGCGGTAGCGCAGTCGGCCCTGGTCGCGGCGGGGCTCCAGGTGGATGTCACTGGCCCGTTGTTCGACGGCGTACTGCAGCAGCCAATCGACGATGTGCACGATATGGGCATCGTCAGCCGAGGCTTCGGCCTGGCGCTTGCCCAGCTCCAGCAACTGCTCCAGGTCGCCCAGGCTGGCCGATTGCTGATGCTGCGCGCCCTTTACCGAATGGGCCAGGCGAAAGAGCGACTGGCCTAGCTGGCGGAGTTGCACCGGGTTGGCCAGTACGCGGCGAATGGGTTTACCCAGGCTGCGCGCCAGGTCGGCCTGCCAACTGTCCTGAAAAGGTTGGGCGCTGGCGACGGTGACGCGCTGGGCATCGGCGTGCACGACCAGGATGCCATGGCGTTGAGCGAATGCTGGGGAAACCAGACCCGTGACCTGGGACAGGTCGAGCTGCATGGGGTCGATTTGCATGTAGGGCTGGCCGACCTTGTTCGCAAGCCATTGGCAGAGGCGGTCCAGATCAAGGCGTTGGCCTGGCTGCTGGCGATCTTGCAGGCCACAGGCGGCGATTTGTTCCAACGGATGGCGGGCGGGTTGGGTGGCGGCGTGCCTAAGCACCTGCAGGGTGTCGTTGGCGTGCAGGTGCTGGTCGGTGAGCAGGGCTTCGAGCACGCGCCTGAGGTCGAGTGCCGGGTTGTCTTGGGTATGCATGGAGGCGTCCGTGCCTGATGGAGGTGCTGCTCAGGCTAGCCGGGCGGGGGGAGGTTGCCGAACATGAAGGGTTTCTGGATCTTGCAGGGCCTGTCACTGCCCGGTCATTGGCGAGACGGCGCTTACAGTGCTCGTGACGACCTGACGAGCCACTGCTGGTTGGTCAGGCTCACCTCACCCACACACACCAGGTTACGCAGTTTTTGCGCTATCACCTCGGCCCGGTGCCAGCTCAGTCCACCGATGCCCACCTCGATATTCAACCAGTCATCCTGCTGGCTGACCTGCACGCTGTGTGGCGTGAGGAACTGCAGGGCAAACAGGTTGAGTACCCGGCACAGGCTGTCGGGTTCGGCCTCGGCCTGCAGGCGATAGTTGACGGTGCTGTGGGCGTTGTTGGCCGCCCAGACGTCGGTACGGGGCTGTGCGTTCATGCTGTTCTCCGCAAGAGTGGGAAGAATTCTTGCACGTTTCCAAAGGCATTTTTTCGCTATGATGGGTGGATTTCGCCGGTGAGGCGAATTGATCAATTCAAAAACCATTCTATGAGAGAATTAAAAATGCATGGCGAGCTGGACGCCTACGACCGACGCATTCTTGAGCTGCTGCAGGAGGACGCCTCGTTGTCCAGCGCACAGATCGCCGAGCGTGTCGGGCTTTCGCAATCGCCGTGCTGGCGTCGCATTCAGCGCCTGAAGGAGGAGGGGGTGATTCGGGGCCAGGTGACCTTGCTCGATCGCAAGAAAGTCGGGCTCAACACGCAGATTTTCGCCGAGGTGAAACTCAACGCTCACGGGCGCTCCAACTTCACCGAGTTCACCGAAGCGATTCGCGGCTTTCCGGAAGTGCTGGAGTGTTATGTGCTGATGGGGTCGGTGGACTTTCTGTTGCGCATCGTCACGCCGGACATTGAAGCCTACGAACGGTTTTTCTTCGAGAAGCTGTCGAATGTGCCGGGGATCCAGGAGGTCAATTCGATCGTGGCCTTGTCCGAGATCAAGTCCACGACCAGCCTGCCGCTGGCGCGTTGAGCGACTGCGATGATCCGCAAATCATCGCAGCCCCTGCATGAGCGGCTAGCCGGCGGGGTTTACGCTGACTCAAGCCTTGATCAGATACTTCCAACCGCGGCTCTGATCCACCGCGCGGGCCTGCTCGATGCGCGCTTCGAGCAGCTCATCGGACAGGGGTTGTTCGGCCAGCTCGTGCAGTTTCTTCAGGTCGCCATACAGGCGGTCCATCTGCGGCGCTTCGAGCACCTGGCGTGCGTGGTGCAGCCAGGCCAGCAGCTGTTCGAGACGCGGCAACTGCTCGGCCAGGTCTTCTGGGCGCTGAGTGTAGAGCGGCAGCTTCAGGGCGCGGCCTTCCTCGCCCAGCAGGTGGCCCAGCCAGCTGGCCAGTTGCGCCTTGCCCTGGCGCTCGCCACGGCCTTTACGATCCAGAGTCCAACTACGGGCTAGCAGCCAGCGAGACGTTTCCAGCGAGAACTGGCCCCAACGGATGTCTTCCAGCTCTTCGGCGAACTGCTCGGGCGCGGCGCGGCGGATGTCTTCGTCATCGTTGCCGGCCTGAACCAGCGGGCGCCAGTCTTCCAGCAGTGCGTCCAGGCGGGTGCGCAGGGCGCGAGTAGTCGGGCGTGGTGCGGCCTGGCCCAGGCTGCTGGTCAGGGCGCGCAGTTCGCTGAGGCACAGGACCCATTCCTGCAACAAGCGCCAGTGACCGTTGTGGCGGTATTGCTCAGCCAGGCGCTGGCTGCTGCCCAGCAGTTGCCAGGCGAGTGCGGCGTAGGCGTCGTCCACGGCCATTTCGGCGTCCAGCTCGGTGTGGGGCAGGCCCAACTCGTAGCTGTCGGGATCCAGCAGGCGGTAGCCGCGCTCGGCCTTGCTGATGTCGCAGGGCATCAGTGACAGGCTGGCGGCCAGCTCGGCGGCAAGTTCGAGCAATGCCTCCGGGGCACCTTCGCGCAGCTCGAGTTCCAGCTCGCAGATCTCTTCCTTGCGTTTGCCGGCGATCACGAAGCCCTGGTCCAGCGCGGCTTCGATCACCACCTTGCTCTTGCCCCGACCCCAGGCGATTTCAGCGTATTCGCGGGTGAAGTCGGTGGTGAACAGCGGCTTGATGGTTTTCTTGTCCAGGTCGGCCAGTTGCTCGGGCCAGCAGGTGGCGTCGAGCTTTTTCAGGTCCAGCTTGACCTTGTCCAGCTGCCATTCGAATTCGTTGCGCTCGGACAGGCCGGCAACGCTTTGGCCACGGCACTTGAGGGTCTGGATGATCACATCGCCGTCACGGCGCAGGCGCAGGGCGACGCGGGCAGCCGAGAGGTCGCGCTCGGGGGTATCGAAGTACTGGTTGAGCAGCTCGCGGGTCTGCCAGCCGGACTTGTTGCGCTTCTTCAGCAGGGGGTGCTCGCGCAGGGCGGCAAGGGTCTCGCGGCTGGCGCGGAGCTTGAGTTCGGTTTCTTTGTGCATCACAGGCTCGAAGGGAGGGGCGTGGTTGGCGGTGAGTCTACAGGAGTCGGCTGTGGACTGTTGAGTTTGCCAGGGCTTTGCCCTGCTTTGGCGACGCAAGGGGACTTCCACAGGGCCAGCGGGTTGCCCGCGAGCAGGAATGCGTTGCTATGATGGGCAACGCTTTCGAGGAGTATGCGCATGCCGTTGCCGACGCTCAAAGACCAGTTCGCCGCCTTGGTTGCCGCGCCCTCGGTCAGTTGCACCCAGCCCGCGCTGGACCAGTCCAACCGCCAGGTCATCGACCTGCTGGCAGGCTGGTTGGCCGACCTGGGGTTCAAGTGCGACATTCAGCCAGTCAGCCCCGGCAAGTTCAACCTGTTGGCCAGTCGTGGCACCGGCCCTGGCGGCCTTGTGCTGGCAGGTCACAGCGATACGGTGCCCTATGACCCGCAGCTGTGGGCGAGTGATCCGCTCAAGCTGACCGAGGTCGATGGTCGCTGGGTCGGGCTTGGCAGTTGCGACATGAAGGGCTTTTTCGCCTTGGTGATCGAAGCGGTGCTGCCGTTGCTGGAGCACGACTTCAAGCAGCCGTTGCTGATCCTGGCCACCTGCGACGAAGAAAGCTCCATGTCTGGGGCCCGCGCCCTGGCAGAAGCCGGGCAGCCTCTTGGGCGTGCGGCGGTGATTGGCGAGCCCACGGGCCTGCGGCCGATTCGCATGCACAAGGGCATTCTCATGGACCGAATCGACATCCTCGGGCGCAGCGGCCACTCCTCCGACCCAAGCCTGGGGCGCAGCGCCATGGAGGCCATGCATGCGGTCATGGGCGAGTTGATGGGCTTGCGCCGGCAATGGCAGGAAACCTACCGCAACCCGCAGTTCTCCGTACCGACACCGACCATGAACTTCGGCTGCATCCACGGTGGCGACAACCCTAACCGCATCTGTGGCCAGTGCGCGCTGGAGTTCGACCTGCGTCCTTTGCCTGGCATGGACGTGGAGCAGTTGCGCGCGGCCATCCGCGAGAAGTTGGTGCCGCTGGCTGAGCGCCATGAGGTGCGTATCGACTACGCGCCGCTGTTCCCGGAAGTGCCACCGTTCGAGCAGGCCGCCGATGCCGAGCTGGTACAGGTAGCCGAACGTCTGACCGGGCATCGCGCCGAAGCGGTGGCGTTCGGCACCGAAGCGCCTTATCTTCAGCAGCTGGGTTGCCAGACCATCGTGCTCGGCCCCGGTGACATCGCCTGTGCTCACCAGCCGGGCGAATACCTTGAAATGTCACGAATCGAGCCTACCGTGCGTCTATTGCGTGACCTGATCCGGCACTATTGCCTGAATTAAACGTCAATCGAGCTGATTCGTTCTTGCCTAGAGGAGACCGCGCGTGACCGCAAGCCTGTTCCGACGATGATCCTGAACGCCGTGTGATCCACCGTTCTCCGTCCACTTTATCCACAGGCCCTGTCATGCCCGAATACGTCAACTGGCTGCGTCATGCCTCCCCGTACATCAATGCTCATCGCGATTGCACCTTCGTGGTCATGCTCCCCGGCGATGGTGTGGAGCACCCGAACTTCGGCAATATCGTCCATGACCTGGTACTGCTGCACAGTCTTGGCGTGCGGCTGGTACTGGTGCATGGCTCGCGTCCACAAATCGAAAGCCGCCTGGCGGCTCGCGGGCTGACGCCGCACTACCACCGCGGCTTGCGCATCACTGACGCGGCCACCCTGGACTGCGTGATCGATGCAGTCGGCGCCTTGCGTCTTGCCATCGAGGCGCGGCTGTCGATGGATATCGCCGCCTCACCGATGCAGGGCTCGCGCTTGCGTGTGGCCTGCGGCAACCTGGTCACCGCACGGCCGATCGGCGTACTCGAAGGGGTCGATTTCCACCACACCGGCGAAGTGCGTCGGATCGACCGCAAGGGCATCAGCCGCTTGCTCGACGAGCGCTCCATCGTGCTGCTGTCGCCCCTGGGGTATTCGCCTACGGGTGAAATCTTCAATTTGGCCTGCGAAGACGTCGCCACCCGGGCGGCCATCGAATTGGGTGCTGACAAGCTGCTGTTGTTCGGCGCCGAACCGGGTTTGCTGGACGAGAACGGCAAGCTGGTGCGCGAGCTGCGCCCGCAACAGGTCGCACCGCATTTGGCCCGTCTGGGCAGCGATTACCAGGGCGAGTTGCTCGATGCTGCCGCCGAGGCGTGCAAGGGGGGCGTGGCGCGCAGTCATATCGTCAGTTATGCCGAAGATGGCGCGCTGTTGACCGAGCTGTTCACCCGTGAGGGTGGCGGTACGCTGGTTTCCCAGGAACAGTTCGAGGTGGTGCGCGAGGCTACCATCGACGACGTCGGCGGCTTGCTGGAGTTGATCAGTCCGCTGGAAGAGCAGGGCATTCTGGTACGTCGTTCGCGCGAGGTGCTGGAGCGGGAGATCGAGCAGTTCAGCGTGGTCGAGCGTGAGGGCATGATCATCGCCTGTGCGGCGTTGTACCCGATAGCCGATTCCGAAGCGGGCGAACTGGCGTGCCTGGCGGTCAACCCAGAGTACCGCCATGGCGGGCGCGGGGACGAGTTGCTGGAGCGCATCGAGAGCCGGGCGCGGCAGTTGGGGTTGAATACCTTGTTCGTGTTGACGACGCGTACCGCGCACTGGTTCCGCGAGCGTGGGTTCGCGCCCAGTGGGGTCGAGCGGCTGCCGGCGGCGCGAGCTTCGCTGTACAACTATCAGCGCAATTCGAAGATTTTCGAGAAATCCCTGTAAGCCTGTGCTTGCCGGCTTCGCGGCCCGCAATGAAAAACGCCGCCCTTGTGGGCGGCGTTTTCGTTTACACGGTATGCAGGTACCAGTTGTACTCGAGGTCGGAGATCGAGTGCTCGAACTCCTCCAGCTCGCTTTCCTTGCACGCGACAAAGATGTCGATGTACTTCGGATCGATGTACTTGTTCAGGATCTCGCTGTCGTCCAGCTCGCGCAGGGCATCGCGCAGGTTGTTCGGCAGGCTCTGTTCCAGCTGCTCGTACGAGTTGCCTTCGATCGGCTCGCCTGGCTCGATTTTGTTGGTCAGGCCATGGTGCACGCCCGCCAGGACGGCCGCCATCATCAGGTACGGGTTGGCATCGGCACCGGCAACGCGATGCTCGATGCGCACGGCATCTGGCGAGCCAGTCGGCACGCGCAGGGCCACGGTGCGGTTGTCCAGACCCCAGCTCGGCGCGTTCGGCACGTAGAACTGGGCGCCGAAGCGGCGGTACGAGTTGACGTTCGGGCAGAGGAACGCCATGGACGCGGGCAGGGTCTCGAGCACACCGCCGACAGCGTGACGTAGCGCGGCGTTCTGCTCGGGATCCTCGCTGGTGAAGATGTTGTTGCCATCTTTGTCCAGCACGGAGATGTGTACATGCAGGCCGTTGCCTGCCTGGCCCGGGTAGGGCTTGGCCATGAAGGTGGTGTCCATTTCATGGTCGTAGGCGATGTTCTTGATCAAGCGCTTGAGCAGCACGGCATAGTCGCAGGCCTTGAGCGGGTCGGCGACGTGGTGCAGGTTGACTTCGAACTGCGCCGGGGCGCTTTCCTTGACGATGGCGTCGGCCGGAATACCTTGCTCCTTGGCACCTTCGAGGATGTCCTGGAGGCAGTCGGCGTATTCGTCGAGGTCGTCGATCAGGTACACCTGGGTCGACTGCGGACGCTTGCCCGAAATGGGTGAACGCGGTGGCTGTGGACGGCCGTTCACGTTCTCCTGGTCGATCAGGTAGAACTCCAGCTCGAAGGCTGCGCAGATGGTGAGGCCCATCTCGGTGAATTTGCTCACTACCTGACGCAGCACTTCGCGCGGGTCGGCGAAGAACGGCTCGCCTTCGAGCTCGTGCATGGTCATCAGCAGCTGAGCGGTGGGGCGCTTCTGCCAGGGTTCGTTGGAGAGGGTGCCGGGAATCGGGTAGCAGATGCGGTCGGCATCGCCGATGTCCAGGCCCAGCCCGGTGCTTTCAACGGTGGAACCGTTGATATCCAGGGCGAAGAGGGAGGCCGGCAGGTTGATGCCTTTCTCGTAAACCTTGTGGAGGCTGGTGCGTTCGATTCGCTTGCCACGAACCACACCATTCATATCTGCAATCAGAAGGTCAACGTAGAGAACCTCAGGATGTTCCTTAAGGAACGCGTTCGCTTCGTTAAGCTGAACGGCACGCGGGGGTACCGACATGATGCAACACCTTTGTTGTTAAAAATATCAATCAAGGGGGGCTTGCAGGTCCAGTCAATCGAAAAGACATACTGATGTCAAGCCAACCCCATGATGCCCTGAAATGGCACATCGACGGCAGATTTGCTGCATATCGGGGCAATCCATTATCCGCTATTTCCGCTGCGAAGGGCTATCTCCGACACGCCGTGTTTTATTTTTTACGGAGGTGTTGTGTAAAAAAATGAACAAGGCTAAGCTCGGTCTCAACCCAGAACACAATAATACGAGGGTCACATGGTCCGCTTGTCGCGACCTGTACGTGCTGCCAGTGCAGCACCATCGGGTATCTCCGTCCTATTTGCGCGCCCCGACGATTGGTCGGCTGCACTGGCCGCAATAATTGACGCCTGGCCTTCGCGGACCACGCCCCGTAGCGGTCTATCGCACCTCTTTTCGCCTTTCTGCCCATCGAACTCATTACGGATACGCCTGTTTCCAGTGTATCCACTGCGGTCCTGCGCGCGGGTTTTTGCTTTAGCAATGTACTCCATCCAGAATCAGAGCGCGGACCACCTTACCTCCTGAGGTATTTATGAGTAACAACCTCGACCAGCTCACCGATTGGTTGAAAGAGCACAAGATCACCGAAGTCGAGTGCCTGATCAGCGACTTGACCGGCATCACGCGCGGCAAGATATCGCCCACCAACAAGTTCATCGCCGAAAAAGGCATGCGCCTGCCCGAGAGCGTGTTGCTGCAAACCGTGACCGGCGACTACGTCGACGACGACATCTATTACGAACTGCTCGATCCTGCCGACATCGACATGATCTGCCGCCCGGACGAGAACGCCGTGTTCCTGGTGCCGTGGGCCATCGAGCCAACTGCCCAGGTCATTCACGACACCTACGACAAGAAGGGCAACCCGGTCGAACTGTCGCCGCGCAACGTCCTGAAAAAAGTGCTCAAACTCTATGCCGACAAGGGCTGGCAGCCGATCGTCGCGCCCGAGATGGAGTTCTACCTGACCAAGCGTAGCGAAGACCCGGACTTCCCGCTGCAGCCCCCGGTGGGCCGTTCGGGCCGCCCGGAAACCGGTCGGCAGTCGTTCTCCATCGAGGCAGCCAACGAATTCGACCCGCTGTTTGAAGATGTCTACGACTGGTGCGAGCTGCAGCAGCTGGACCTCGACACGCTGATCCACGAAGACGGCACGGCGCAGATGGAGATCAACTTCCGTCATGGCGACGCCCTGCACCTGGCCGACCAGATCCTGGTGTTCAAACGCACCATGCGCGAGGCGGCGCTCAAGCACAATGTGGCCGCGACCTTCATGGCCAAGCCGATGACCGGCGAGCCGGGCAGTGCCATGCACTTGCACCAGAGCGTGGTTGACGTGCACACCGGCAAGAACATCTTCTCCAATGAAGACGGCAGCATGAGTCAGCTGTTCCTCCACCACATCGGTGGCTTGCAGAGATTCATTCCCGAAGCGCTGCCGCTGTTCGCTCCCAACGTCAACTCGTTCCGTCGTTTCCTGCCCGATACCTCGGCGCCGGTGAACGTCGAATGGGGCGAAGAGAACCGCACGGTTGGCCTGCGGGTGCCGGATGCCGGGCCACAGAGCCGGCGTGTCGAAAACCGCCTCCCCGGTGCTGATGCGAACCCCTACCTGGCCATCGCGGCGAGCCTGCTGTGCGGCTACATCGGCATGGTCGAAGGTATCGAAGCCAGCGCACCGGTGGTGGGCCGAGGCTATGAGCGGCGTAACCTGCGCCTGCCGCTGACCATCGAGGATGCCCTTGAGCGTATGGAAATCAGCCGCGCGCTGACCCAGTACCTGGGCAAGAAATTCATCACCGGCTACGTCGCCACCAAGCGCGCCGAGCATGAAAACTTCAAACGCGTCATCAGCTCCTGGGAACGTGAGTTCCTGCTGTTCGCTGTCTGATCAACCCTGAGGCCGCTCAAGGGCGGCCGCCGGAAAATGGAGAGGCACATGAGCGTCAACAACCCGCAAACCCGTGAATGGCAAACCCTGAGCGGCGAGCACCACCTTGCACCTTTCTCTGACTACAAGCAGTTGAAGGAGAAAGGGCCGCGCATCATCACCAAGGCGCAGGGTGTGCATTTGTGGGACAGCGAGGGGCACAAGATCCTCGACGGCATGGCTGGCCTGTGGTGCGTTGCAGTCGGCTATGGCCGTGAAGAGCTGGTGCAGGCGGCAGAAAAGCAGATGCGAGAACTGCCGTACTACAACCTGTTCTTCCAGACCGCCCACCCACCTGCGTTGGAGCTGGCCAAGGCCATTACCGACGTGGCGCCGAAGGGCATGACCCATGTGTTCTTCACCGGTTCCGGCTCCGAAGGCAATGACACCGTGCTGCGCATGGTCCGTCATTACTGGGCGCTCAAGGGCAAGCCGCAGAAACAGACCATCATCGGCCGCATCAACGGTTACCACGGCTCCACTGTCGCCGGTGCAAGCCTGGGTGGCATGAGCGGCATGCACGAGCAGGGCGGCCTGCCGATCCCGGGCATCGTGCACATCCCTCAGCCGTACTGGTTCGGCGAGGGCGGCGACATGACCCCTGATGAATTCGGGGTTTGGGCTGCCGAGCAACTGGAGAAGAAAATTCTGGAGGTTGGCGAAGACAACGTCGCGGCCTTCATCGCCGAGCCGATTCAGGGCGCTGGCGGCGTGATCATTCCGCCAGTGACCTACTGGCCGAAGGTCAAGGAGATCCTTGCCAAGTACGACATCCTGTTCGTCGCCGACGAAGTGATCTGCGGTTTCGGCCGTACCGGCGAGTGGTTCGGTTCGGACTACTACGACCTCAAGCCAGACCTGATGACCATCGCCAAGGGCCTGACCTCCGGTTACATCCCCATGGGCGGTGTGATCGTGCGTGACACAGTCGCCCAGGTGCTCAGCGAAGGTGGTGACTTCAACCACGGCTTCACCTACTCCGGCCACCCGGTTGCGGCGGCGGTGGGCCTGGAAAACCTGCGCATCCTGCGCGACGAGAAGATCGTCGAGAAGGCTCGCACAGATGTGGCACCCTACTTGCAAAAGCGTCTGCGAGAGCTGCAAGACCACCCGCTGGTTGGCGAAGTGCGCGGCCTGGGCCTGCTCGGTGCGATCGAGCTGGTCAAGGACAAAGCCACCCGCAGCCGTTACGAAGGCAAGGGCGTAGGCATGATCTGCCGCAACTTCTGCTTCGAGAACGGCCTGATCATGCGTGCGGTCGGCGACACCATGATCATCGCCCCGCCCCTGGTCATCAGCCATGCAGAGGTGGACGAGTTGGTAGAGAAGGCGCGCAAGTGCCTGGACCTGACCTATGAAGCGATCAAGTGAGCGCCTGCTAGGCTAGCGTTGTGACATTAGTTGCGGACAAGGCTCTGCTTTCCTTGAAACAGCGCCTTGGAACTTGCCAGACTAGCGACTGTTTCAGTCGCCCAACGCGTGTACTGCGGGACCTGGCAGCTGAACGGATGGCTAATCAAAAAAATCTGGAGCATGACGCATGAAGAAAATGGGCAAGACGTTGCTGGCCGCAGCCCTGATGGGTGCCATGGCCACCGCTGTGCAGGCTGAAGACAAAGTCCTGAACGTCTACAACTGGTCGGACTACATCGCTCCGGAAACGGTCGCCAAGTTCGAGAAGCAGACTGGCATCAAGGTCAAGTACGACGTCTTCGACAGCAACGAAACCCTGGAAGCCAAGCTGCTGGCGGGCAAGTCCGGTTACGACATCGTTGTGCCGTCCAACAACTTCCTGGCCAAGCAGATCAAGGCTGGTGTGTATCAGGAGCTGGACCGTTCCAAGCTGCCGAACTGGAAAAACCTCGACGAAGACCTGCTCAAGGCCGTCGGCGATGCCAGCGACCCGGGTAACAAATACGCCTTCCCCTACATGTGGGGTTCGATCGGTATTGGCTACAACCCTGAGAAGGTCAAGGCCGCGCTGGGCGTCGACAAGATCGACTCCTGGGACGCCGTGTTCAAGCCAGAGAACATCGCCAAGCTCAAGAGCTGCGGCGTGAGCTTCCTCGATGCGCCGACCGAAATGCTGCCGGCCGCACTGCACTACCTGGGCAAGCCGACCAACAGCACCAAGAAGGAAGACCTGAAGGCCGCCGAGGACCTGTTCCTGAGCATCCGTCCTTCGATCACCTACTTCCACTCGTCCAAGTACATCGGTGACCTGGCCAACGGCAACATCTGCGTCGCCGTCGGTTACTCGGGTGACCTGGAGCAGTCCAAGGCGCGTGCCCATGAAGCGGGCGACAAGGTCAAGCTGGACTACGTCATTCCGAAAGAAGGCGCCGGTACCTTCTACGACATGGTCGCCATGCCGAAGGATGCCGAGCACAAGGACGCTGCCTACAAGTTCATGGACTTCCTGATGCAGCCGGAGATCATGGCCGAGATCACCAACGCCGTGCGCTTCCCGAATGGCAACAAGGCCGCGACCCAGTTCGTGGACAAGGACATCACCAGCGACCCAAGCATCTATCCGCCTGCCGAAGTGAAGAAACAGCTGTACGCGATTGCTGCTCCAGAAGCCGCCGCCCAGCGCGTCATCACTCGCAGCTGGACCAAGATCAAGTCGGGCAAGTAAACCCGATGCTGAACCCTCTGGGCCGGGGCTTTCCGGCCCAGAGGCAGTGAAAGGCAATTGATGATTGCGGCATCGAGGCTGCGAAGGTAAGTTGCGCGCCGGTTTTACGTGTGCGGCAGCGCTCGTACCCATGAAGCGAGCCGTCACCGAGGCACTGATTGTGAGGACCACCCACTTGTCTATTTCTGTTTTACGCAAGGCCTTGATGGCTGGAGCGGGCCTGACGCTGGCATGCAGCGTCCAAGCGGCGCCTACGGTGCACTTCTACAACTGGTCCGATTATATCGGCCCTAACACCCTCGCGGATTTCGAGAAAGCGACCGGTATCAAGCCGGTGCAGGACGTCTTCGACTCCAATGAAACCTTGGAAGGCAAGCTGCTGGCCGGTAACACCGGCTACGACGTAGTCGTGCCGTCCAACCATTTCCTGGGCAAGCAGATCAAGGCGGGCGCGTTCCAGAAGCTCGACAAGAGCCTGCTGCCTGATTATTCCAACCTGGACCCGGCGCTGATGAAGCGCCTGGAAAAGAACGATCCGGGCAACCAGTACGCCGTGCCGTACCTGTGGGGCACCAATGGAATCGGCTACAACGTCGACAAGGTCAAGGCCGCGCTCGGCGTGGACACCATCGACTCGTGGGCGGTGCTGTTCGAGCCCGAGAATATGAAGAAACTGTCCAAGTGCGGTGTGGCCTTCCTCGACTCGGCGGACGAAATGCTGCCGGCGGTGCTCAACTACATGGGTTTGAACCCCAATAGCACCGATGCCAAGGACTACGCCAAGGCTGAGAAGAAGCTGCTGGCGGTACGCCCCTACGTGACGTATTTCCACTCCTCCAAGTACATCACCGACCTGGCCAACGGCGACATCTGCGTCGCGGCAGGGTTCTCCGGTGATGTGTTCCAGGCCAAGACCCGCGCTGAAGAAGCGAAGAAAGGCGTGAACCTGGCCTACGCGATTCCCAAGGAGGGCGGCAACCTCTGGTTCGACGTACTGGCGATTCCCAAGGACGCCAAGAACGTGAAAGAGGCCCACGCCTTCATCAACTATTTGCTGAAGCCTGAGGTTATCGCCCAGGTCAGTGATTACGTCGGTTACGCCAACCCGAACCCCAAGGCTGGCGACCTGATGGACCAGGCCGTGAGGACTGACGCTGCGGTTTACCCACCGCAGGAAGTGCTGGACAAGATGTTCGTGAACAGTGAGTTGCCACCCAAGGTGCAACGTTTGATGACCCGCAGCTGGACCAAGGTCAAGTCGGGCAAGTAACAATCCAGGCCTGCCGCGCCAGACGGGGCGGGCACACAAATCTTGTTGGGAGTTTCACTCATGGCAGTTGCCTCCGGTGCCTATAAAAAAGCCCTCGAGGGTGGCCAGCAACCCAAGCAGGTGCTGGTCAAGATCGACCGGGTCACGAAAAAATTCGACGAAACGGTAGCCGTGGACGATGTGTCCCTGGAAATCCGCAAGGGTGAAATCTTCGCCCTGCTGGGAGGCTCCGGTTCCGGTAAATCGACCCTCCTGCGTATGCTGGCGGGCTTCGAGCGTCCGACCGAAGGGCGGATTTTCCTCGATGGCGTCGACATCACCGACATGCCGCCCTACGAGCGGCCGATCAACATGATGTTCCAGTCCTATGCGCTGTTCCCGCACATGACCGTGGCGCAGAACATCGCCTTCGGCCTGCAGCAGGACAAGATGCCCAAGGCCGAGATCGAAGCCCGCGTGGCGGAGATGCTCAAGCTGGTGCACATGACCCAGTACGCCAAGCGCAAGCCGCACCAGCTTTCCGGTGGTCAGCGTCAGCGTGTGGCACTGGCCCGCTCGCTGGCCAAACGCCCGAAACTGTTGCTGCTCGACGAGCCGATGGGCGCTCTGGACAAGAAGCTGCGCTCGCAGATGCAACTTGAACTGGTCGAAATCATCGAGCGGGTCGGTGTGACCTGCGTGATGGTGACCCACGACCAGGAAGAGGCCATGACCATGGCCCAGCGTATCGCCATCATGCACCTGGGCTGGATCGCCCAGATCGGCAGCCCTATCGACGTCTACGAGACCCCGACCAGCCGCCTGGTCTGCGAGTTCATCGGCAACGTCAACCTGTTCGAAGGTGAGGTGGTCGACGACGCCGAAGGCCACGCGATCATCGCAAGCCCGGAGCTCGAACGTAAAATCTATGTCGGCCACGGTGTCACTACCTCGGTAGAAGACAAGCACATCACCTACGCGTTGCGCCCGGAGAAGCTGCTGGTCACCACCACCCAGCCGACCTGCGAGCACAACTGGTCGCGTGGCAAGGTGCATGACATCGCTTACCTGGGTGGCCATTCGGTGTTCTACGTCGAACTGCCGAGTGGCAAGGTCGTCCAGTCGTTCGTTGCCAACGCCGAGCGCCAGGGTACCCGCCCGACCTGGGGCGACGAAGTGTACGTATGGTGGGAAGACGACAGCGGCGTGGTACTGCGGTCATGAAACCGAGCAAGCTCAAGCGAGCCTTCAAGCGCATCACCCCGGAGGGGCGGCATCTGGTGATCGGCGTGCCCTTCATCTGGCTGTTCCTGTTCTTCATGCTGCCGTTCTTCATCGTTCTGAAGATCAGCTTTGCCGAAGCCGACGTGGCGATCCCGCCGTACACCGAGATCTACAGCTACGTCGAAGACAAGGTTCAACTGGTGCTGAACCTGGCCAACTACGGACTGCTGACCGAGGATGAGCTGTACATCTCGGCTTATCTGGGTTCGTTGAAGATGGCGTTCTTCAGCACGCTGTTGTGCCTGCTGATCGGCTATCCCATGGCGTATGCGATTGCCAACGCCAAGAAGGAAACCCAGACAGTACTGCTGCTGCTGATCATGATGCCGACCTGGACCGCGATCCTGATCCGCGTCTATGCCTGGATGGGCATTCTCAGCAACAACGGCCTGCTCAATGGCTTCCTGCTGTGGACCGGGTTGATCGACCAGCCGCTGCAGATCCTCAACACCAACCTGGCGGTGTATATCGGCGTGGTCTATTCGTACCTGCCGTTCATGATCCTGCCGCTGTACGCGAACCTGGTCAAACACGACCCGAGCTTGTTGGAGGCCGCGTCTGACCTGGGTTCGAGCACCTTCAACAGCTTCTGGAAGATCACCGTGCCGCTGTCGAAGAACGGCATCATCGCCGGCTGCATGCTGGTGTTCATCCCGGTCGTGGGTGAGTTCGTGATTCCTGAACTGCTGGGTGGCCCGGAAACCTTGATGATCGGTAAGGTGCTGTGGCAGGAGTTCTTCAACAACCGTGACTGGCCGGTGGCATCTGCCTTGGCGGTGGTGATGCTGGCGATCCTGATCGTGCCGATCCTGCTGTTCAACCGCAGCCAGGCCAAAGAAATGGAGGGCAGGGCATGAAGCGCTTCAGTTTCTCCAAGCTGATGCTGGTGCTCGGCTTGCTGTTCATCTACCTGCCGATGTTGATCCTGGTGATCTACTCGTTCAACGCCTCGAAGCTGGTGACGGTGTGGGGCGGCTGGTCGGTGAAGTGGTACGTTGGCCTGCTGGACAACAGCCAGTTGATGGGTTCGGTGATGCGCTCGCTGGAGATCGCCTGCTACACGGCGGTGGCAGCGGTGGCGCTGGGTACCCTGGCGGCCTTCGTGCTGACCCGTGTGACACGCTTCAAGGGCCGCACGCTGTTCGGTGGCCTGGTGACCGCGCCGTTGGTGATGCCTGAGGTGATTACCGGTCTGTCGCTGTTGCTGCTGTTCGTGGCCATGGCGCAGATGATCGGCTGGCCGCAGGAGCGTGGCATCGTCACCATCTGGATCGCCCACACCACGTTCTGTGCGGCTTATGTGGCGGTAGTGGTGTCGGCGCGCTTGCGTGAGCTGGACCTGTCGATCGAGGAAGCGGCGATGGACCTGGGTGCCAAGCCGTGGAAGGTGTTCTTCCTGATTACCATCCCGATGATCGCGCCCTCGCTGGCGGCGGGCGGCATGATGTCGTTCGCCCTGTCGCTGGATGACCTGGTGCTGGCCAGCTTCGTGTCCGGCCCCGGTTCGACCACCTTGCCGATGGAAGTGTTCTCGGCGGTGCGCCTGGGCGTGAAGCCGGAAATCAACGCCGTGGCCAGCCTGATCCTGCTGTCGGTGTCGCTGGTAACCTTCCTGGTCTGGTACTTCAGCCGCCAGGCCGAAGAGCGTCGTCGCAAGGCGATTCAGCAGGCGATCGAAGAAGGTGCGGCGGCGAACGTATCGCAGCCCCAGGTGCGGCGCCCGGCTCCGGCCACTGCGTCGGCCTGACCGGCCTCTTCGCGGGTGACCCGCTCCCACAGGTCTCATGCAGGCTGCACTGAGCCTGTGGGAGCGGGTTCACCCGCGAAGACCTCACCAGGGGCTCAAAGCCAAGCCGCATCCCAGAGGGGTTGGGTCGCTGACGCAACATGCGCCAAACGTTTCTCCCGCCGCACAGGCCAATCATGGCAGGTTTTCTGTAGCGATGGGCTCATGCGGAATCTGCAAGCGCAGGTTTCCCCGCGAAGGCGCCCTCGAAGCCGCCATGATTTCCCCACCTTCCTGCCATCAGTGCCGTTTCCCAAAGCCTGATCTACGCTAACAGTCGCATCCCAAGAATCGTTCGCGCGCAAGCCAGGAGGCCTGCATGACGGTGACGCGTCTGCTGTCGGTCGTCTGCCTGGGGCTGTTGTACATGCTCACGGGCTGTAGCAAGGAAGAAACGCCTGAGGTACTGCCTCGGGTGGGGGTACTGGAGGTCCAACCAACCGATTTCGCCGCCAGGGTCACGCTGACCGGTGATGTACAGGCGCGGGTGCAGACTGACCTGTCGTTTCGGGTCGGCGGCAAGATCATCTCGCGTAGCGTCGATGTGGGGGATCACGTCAAGGCCAACCAGGTGCTGGCGAGGCTGGATCCGAAAGACTTGCAGAACAACGTCGACTCGGCCAAGGCCGAGGTGTTCGCTGCCCAGGCTCGGGTCACGCAGACCAGCGCGGCGTTCGTCCGGCAACAGAAGCTGCTGCCCAAGGGCTATACCAGCCAGAGCGAATACGACTCCGCCGAAGCCGCCCTGCGCAGCAACCAGAGCGCGCTGAAGGCCGCCCAGGCGCAACTGGCCAACGCCAACGAACAACTGAGCTACACCGCGTTGGTGTCCGAAGCCGATGGCGTCATCACCGAGCGCCAGGCCGAGGTCGGACAGGTGGTGCAGGCGACCATGCCGATTTTCAGCCTCGCCCAGGATGGCGACCGTGATGCAGTGTTCAACGTCTATGAATCGTTGCTGGTAGCGCCGCCCAGCGATGCAGGTGTCATCGTCAGTCTGCTGGATAACCCGAAGGTGAAGGCGCGGGGCTTCGTTCGGGAAATCACCCCGACCGTCTCCGCGCAGAGCGGCACGGTACAGGTCAAGGTAGGCCTGCGCGATGTGCCGCCCGGCATGCAGCTGGGCGCACCCGTCACCGCCACCACCAATGCTGAAGGCCGGCCGAGCATCGAGCTGCCCTGGGCCGCGCTGACCAAAGCCCTGCACGAGCCAGCGGTCTGGGTGGTGGGCGAGGGCGACAAGGTCGAGCTGCGCAAGGTCGAAGTCACCCGCTACCTCACCGGCAAGATCGTGGTCGCCAGCGGCCTCAAGAGCGGCGAGACCGTCGTGGTCAATGGTGGGCAGCTGCTGCACCCGGGCATGCAAGTGGAGAAGATCGACGCCAAGGCCGAAGGAGGTGAGCTATGAAGCGCCTGCTGCTGTTGCCATTGGCCGGCCTGCTGCTTGCCGGATGCGGCGATGAGCAACAGGTGGCTGAACCGATCCGGCCAGTACTGTCGGTCAAGGTCGAGCCGCTGGAGCAATCCCAGCTCGGGCGCTTTGCCGGGAGCATCCAGGCGCGCTTCGAAAGCACCCTGGGCTTTCGTGTTTCCGGTCGCATCGCCCGGCGCTGGCTGGACGTTGGCGCCCAGGTGAAACCAGGCGATACCTTGGCCACGCTCGACCCGACCGACCAGCAAAACCAGTTGCGTGCCGCCGAGGGCGACCTGGCGAAGGTGCAGGCGCAGTGGATCAATGCCCAGGCCGACGCCCGCCGCCAGCAGCAATTGTATGATCGCGGTGTCGGCGCCCAGGCCCAGTTGGACATCGCCCAGACCAACCTCAAGACGACTGGCGCTGCGCTCGAGCAGGCGCGCTCGGCAGTCAGCCAGGCTCGCGACCAGCTCGACTACAGCACCTTGCGCACCGATCACGCGGCAGTCATCACCGCTTGGCAGGCCGAAGCCGGGCAGACCATCACTGCCGGTCAGGCCGTGGTCACCCTGGCCCGCCCGGACGTCAAGGAGGCGGTCATCGACTTGCCGATCAGCCTGGCCGACCAGCTCGGCAAGGGCGTTACCTTCACCGTGGCCTCTCAGCTCGATCCCACTATCAGCACCACTGCCACCCTACGGGAACTGGAGCCCCAGGCGGATGCCACGACCCGCACACGACGTGCACGCCTGACCTTGGCGAGTACGCCCGCGGCTTTCCATTTGGGTACTGCCATCAGCGTGACCCTGAGCTCGGCGATCACGCCACGCAGCGAACTTCCCCTGAGCGCATTGCTCGAGCGTGATGGCAAGCCGCAGGTCTGGGTGATCGATCCGCAGCAAAAGACTGTGGCTGTCCGCGACGTGAAGCTGATCGAGCGCACCCACGACAGCATCGTTCTGGCCTCAGGCGTTCAGCCCGGCGAGCGGGTCGTCACGGCGGGTGTGAACAGTCTCAAGCCTGGCCAGAAGGTCGCCTTCGATGAGGACGCGCAATGAAAGGAAGCTTCAACCTGTCCGAATGGGCGCTCCGGCATCAGTCCTTCGTCTGGTACCTGATGTTCGTCGGCTTGCTGATGGGGATCTTTTCGTACTTCAACCTGGGGCGTGAGGAAGACCCTTCCTTCACCATCAAGACCATGGTGATCCAGACCCGTTGGCCAGGGGCGACTCAGGACGAGACGCTGTACCAGGTCACCGACCGCATCGAGAAAAAGCTTGAGGAGCTCGACTCGCTCGATTACACCAAGAGCTATACCCGCCCCGGCGAGTCCACGGTCTATGTCTATCTTCGCGATACCACCAAGGCCAAGGACATCCCGGACATCTGGTACCAGGTGCGCAAGAAGATCCAGGACATACGCGGTCAGTTCCCCCAGGGTATCCAGGGCCCTGGTTTCAACGACGAGTTCGGCGATGTGTTCGGTTCGATCTACGCCTTCACCGCCGATGGCCTCACCCTGCGCCAATTGCGTGACTATGTGGAGCAGGCCAGGGCCGAGGTCCGTGATGTGCCCAATATCGGCAAGATCGAGCTGGTCGGCACCCAGGACGAAGTGCTGTACCTGAACTTCTCGACCCGCAAACTGGCGGCGCTGGGCATAGACCAGCGGCAGGTCATGCAGGCCCTGCAATCGCAGAACGCCGTCACGCCGGCGGGCGTGATCGAGGCGGGTCCGGAGCGCATTTCGCTGCGGACCACCGGGCAATTCGCCTCTGAGAAAGACTTGGAAACCGTCAACCTGCGCATCAACGACCGGTTCTTCCGCCTGGCGGACATTGCCGACATCGAGCGCGGTTACGTCGACCCACCATCGCCCATGTTCCGCTACAACGGCCAAACCGCCATCGGCCTGGCCATCGGCATGAAGGCCGGTGGCAATATCCAGGTGTTTGGTGCGGCGCTGAAAAAGCGCATGGATCAGGTGGTCGAAGACTTGCCGATAGGGGTCGGAGTGCACACTGTTTCCGACCAGGCGGTGGTGGTCAAGCAGGCTGTCGGTGGCTTCACCAGTGCCCTGTTCGAGGCGGTGGTGATCGTGCTGGGGGTGAGCTTCGTCAGCCTTGGGGTGCGTGCCGGCCTGGTGGTGGCCTGTTCGATTCCATTGGTGCTGGCGATGGTGTTCGTGTTCATGGAATACAGCGGCATCACCATGCAGCGGATTTCCCTGGGTGCACTGATCATCGCCCTGGGCCTGCTGGTGGACGATGCGATGATCACCGTGGAGGTCATGGTCACGCGGCTCGAGATGGGCGAGAGCAAGGAGCAGGCAGCCACTTTCGCCTACACCTCCACCGCTTTTCCTATGCTGACCGGCACCTTGGTGACCGTGGCGGGCTTCGTGCCCATCGGGCTCAATGCCAGTTCCGCCGGTGAATATACCTACACCTTGTTTGCCGTGATCGCCGTCGCGCTGATGGTGTCATGGGTGGTGGCGGTGTTCTTTGCGCCGGTGTTGGGTGTGCACATTCTCAGCAGTCAGGTGAAGCCCCATGAAGCCGAGCCGGGGCGGGTGGGCAAGGCCTTCGAAAATGGCTTGCTGTGGTGCATGCGCAACCGCTGGCTGACCATCATCGGCACCGTGCTGCTGTTCGTCCTGGCCATCTTCTGCGAGCGTTTCGTGCAGAACCAGTTTTTCCCCTCCTCGGACCGACCGGAAATCCTGGTCGACCTGAACCTGCCGCAAAATGCCTCGATCGAAGAGACCCGCAAGGTAGTCGACCGGCTGGAAGCCAAGATCAAGGACGATCCGGACCTGGTGCACTGGAGCACCTATATCGGCCAGGGCGCCATTCGCTTCTACCTGCCGCTCGATCAGCAACTGCAGAACCCTTACTACGCCCAGCTAGTGATCGTCAGCAAAGGCTTCGAAGAGCGCCAGGCCATGATGGACCGCCTGCAAAAGCTACTGCGCGAGGAGTTCGTCGGCATCGGTACCAACGTCCAGTCGCTGGAAATGGGCCCACCGGTAGGGCGGCCGATTCAGTACCGGATCAGCGGCCCGGACATCGACCAGGTGCGCAAGCACGCCATCGAACTGGCGACCTTGCTCGACCGCAACGAGCATATCGGTGAAATGATCTATGACTGGAACGAGCCCGGTAAGGTGATGCGCATCGAAATTGCCCAGGACAAGGCACGCCAGCTTGGGCTTTCGTCCGAGGATGTAGCCAATGTGATGAACAGCATCGTCAGCGGCGTGCAGATCACCCAGGTCAACGACAACATCTACCTGGTGAACGTGGTCGCGCGCGCCGAAGACAGCGAACGAGGCTCGCCCGATACCCTGCAGAACCTGCAAATCGTCAGCCCCAACGGGACTTCCATTCCGCTGCTGGCCTTCGCCACCGTGCGCTATGAGCTGGAGCAACCGCTGGTGTGGCGTCGTGACCGCAAGCCGACCATCACCATCAAGTCCTCGGTGACCGGCGACATCCAGCCCACCGACCTGGTGACCCAGCTCAAACCGAGCATCGACGAATTCATCAGCAAACTGCCGACCGGCTACGAGGTGGCCACCGGCGGTACCGTGGAGGAAAGCGCCAAGGCGCAGGGGCCGATCCGCAAAGTCATTCCGCTGATGCTGTTCCTCATGGCGACCTTCCTGATGATCCAGCTGCACAGTGTGCAGAAGCTGTTCCTGGTGGTGAGCGTGGCACCGCTGGGATTGATCGGTGTCATCATCGCCCTTGTGCCCACCGGCACGCCCATGGGCTTCGTGGCAATCCTGGGGATTCTGGCCCTGGCCGGGATCATCATTCGCAACTCGGTGATTCTGGTGACCCAGATCGACGAGTTCGAGGCGCAGGGCTTCTCGCCCTGGGATGCCGTGGTGGAGGCCACCAACCACCGGCGCCGGCCGATTCTGCTGACGGCGGCAGCGGCGAGCCTTGGCATGATCCCGATTGCCCGCGAAGTGTTCTGGGGGCCGATGGCCTACGCCATGATTGGTGGGATCATCGTGGCTACCCTGCTGACGCTGTTGTTCCTGCCGGCGTTGTATGTGGCCTGGTACAAGATCCGCGAGCCTGAACACAGCACTAAAACCCAACATTAAACCCTGTGGGAGCGGGCATGCCCACGAATGCGATGGTGGATTCACTGCCGCATTCGCGGGCACGCCCGCTCCCACCGAGGCTTTTTGTCGCGTGTAAAATCGCGACTTAATTTTGGTTATATAAAAATTCTTAAACAGTATTTTTAAGAATAAACCCACCTCACTACTATTGCACTCAAGCCAGGCGTACATCCCCTTCAAACCTCTGCCCGGCACCTCACTCCAAGGAGAACGAGCATGAGTGCATCTCTGCGTAGCATCGACGGTCAGGACGAAGCCACCATTCTGCGTGAGATCCAGAGCGCCTTGCGCGATCTGCGTTTCGGTGCGGTGGAGATAACCGTGCACAACGCGCAGGTCGTACAGATCGAGCGCAAGGAGAAGTTCCGCCTGCAGCAGCCTGGCAACAAGTCCGGCTGATCGCGATTCACATTCAAAACTAGAAAAATGCCAATCGGGAGCTTCACCATGTCCATCCGCCGTTATGCGCTCGCCGCCCTGGCCAGTGCTGTTTTTGCCGGTTCCGCCATCGCCAAGGACTACGAACTGTTGAACGTGTCCTACGACCCGACCCGTGAGCTGTACCAGCAGTACAACGCCGAATTCATCAAGCACTGGCAGCAGGCTCACCCGGACGACAAGGTGAAGATCCAGCAATCCCATGGCGGCTCGGGCAAGCAGGCCCGCGCGGTGATCGATGGCTTGCGCGCTGACGTGGTGACCCTGGCCCTGGCCGGAGACATCGACGAAGTCGCCAAGCTTGGCAAGTCGCTGCCCGAGGACTGGCAGAAGCGCCTGCCGGATGCCAGCACCCCGTACACCTCGACAATCGTGTTCCTGGTGCGCAAGGGCAACCCGAAAGGCATCAAGGACTGGGGCGACCTGATCAAGCAGGATGTCTCGGTCATCACCCCCAACCCGAAAACCTCTGGTGGCGCCCGCTGGAACTTCCTGGCCGCCTGGGCCTACGGCCTGAAAACCGGTGGCAGTGAAGACAAGGCCAAGGCCTATGTGCAGGAGCTGTTCAAGCACGTGCCAGTGTTGGATACCGGCGCCCGCGGCTCGACCATCACCTTCGTCAACAATGGTCAGGGCGATGTTCTGCTGGCCTGGGAAAACGAAGCTTTCCTGGCGTTGAAGGAAGATGGCGGTAGCGACAAGTTCGAGATCGTCGTGCCTTCGCTGTCGATTCTGGCCGAGCCGCCGGTGGCCGTGGTCGACAAGAACGCCCAGAAGAAGGGTAACGAGAAGATCGCCGAGGAGTACCTCAAGCATCTGTATAGCCCTGCAGGCCAGAAGATCGCCGCAGAGAACTTCTACCGTCCGCGTGACGCGAAGGTGGCCGCCGAATTCGGCAAGCAGTTCCCGAAACTGGAACTGGTGACGATCGACAAGGACTTCGGCGGCTGGAAGACTGCACAACCTAAGTTCTTCAATGACGGCGGTGTATTCGACCAGATCTATCAGGCACAGTAAGGGTCATGAAAAAGCGCGGGGGCCGCTATGCAGCCCTTTCGCGACACGAGGCCGCTGCCATTAGGAATCGCGATCTCCTGTGGCGGCGGCCGCGTGATTCAGAAGCTTGCACCGGCCCGGCAGAATTGCCGGGCCAAGTGCGTTAAACCAGGGATATTTATGTCGCGTCGCATTTCCCCCGTCATACCCGGCTTCGGGCTGACACTGGGCTACACCTTGGTGTACCTCAGTCTGATAGTGCTGATACCACTGGCCGCCATGTTCGTGCATGCCGCACAGCTCACCTGGGAACAGTTCTGGAACATCGTCAGCGCGCCGCGAGTGCTTGCCGCGCTCAAGCTGAGTTTCGGCACTGCGCTGTTCGCCGCCATCATCAATGGCGTGATCGGCACCTTGTTGGCCTGGGTGCTGGTGCGCTACACCTTCCCGGGACGCAAGATCATCGATGCGATGATCGACCTGCCGTTCGCCCTGCCCACCGCGGTGGCGGGTATCGCCCTGACGGCCTTGTATGCACCGGCCGGCTGGGTAGGGCAGTTCGCCACCGATCTGGGCTTCAAGATCGCCTACACCCCGCTGGGCATCACGCTTGCGCTGACCTTCGTCACCCTGCCGTTCGTGGTGCGCACCGTGCAGCCGGTGCTGGCGGATATCCCGCGTGAAGTCGAAGAAGCCGCTGCCTGCCTGGGTGCCAAGCCGCTACAAGTGTTTCGCCACATCCTGGCGCCAGCGCTGCTGCCCGCCTGGCTGACCGGTTTCGCCCTGGCTTTTGCCCGTGGCGTGGGTGAGTACGGTTCGGTGATCTTCATTGCCGGCAACATGCCGATGAAGACCGAGATCCTGCCGTTGCTGATCATGGTCAAGCTCGACCAGTACGACTACACCGGCGCCACGGCCATCGGCGTGCTGATGCTGGTGGTTTCCTTCATCCTGCTGCTGCTGATCAACCTGCTGCAGCGCCGCATCGAAACCCCTTGAAGGAGGCCGTGGCTCATGTCTAGTTCATCCATTGGCGCCGCTGCCGCCGCCAACGCCGCCCGTCGTGGCAGTGCTACTTCGCGACGGGTACTGATCGGTCTGGCTTGGCTGGTCTTCACGCTGTTCCTGTTGTTGCCGTTGTTCATCGTGGTGTCGCAGGCACTCAAGAATGGCTTCGGTACGTTCTTCGAGGCAATCTTCGAGCCAGACGCACTGTCGGCGCTCAAGCTCACCCTGCTGGCGGTGTTCATCTCTGTGCCGCTGAACCTTGTATTCGGTGTTAGCGCCGCATGGTGCGTGAGCAAGTACACCTTCCGCGGCAAAAGCCTGCTGGTCACCCTGATCGACTTGCCGTTCTCGGTCTCGCCGGTCATCGCAGGTCTGGTCTATGTGCTGATGTTCGGTGCACAGGGCCTTTTCGGGCCTTGGTTGCAGGACCATGATATCCAGATCGTGTTCGCCCTTCCGGGCATCGTCCTGGCGACCATTTTCGTTACCGTGCCCTTCGTGGCCCGTGAACTGATCCCGCTGATGCAGGAGCAGGGGACCCAGGAAGAAGAAGCAGCACGCCTGCTCGGTGCCAACGGCTGGCAGATGTTCTGGCACGTGACCTTGCCGAACATCAAGTGGGGCCTGATCTACGGCGTGGTGCTGTGCACCGCCCGGGCCATGGGCGAGTTCGGCGCGGTGTCGGTGGTCTCTGGCCATATTCGCGGCGTCACCAATACCTTGCCGCTGCACGTGGAGATCCTCTACAACGAGTACAACCACGTCGCGGCCTTCAGCGTGGCCAGCCTGCTGCTGATCCTGGCGCTCTTCATCCTGCTGCTCAAGCAGTGGAGCGAGAACCGTATTAACCGCCTGCGCCAAAGCGCAGCGGAGGAATAATTCATGTCGATCGAAGTTCGTAACGTCAGCAAGCGCTTCAACAGCTTCCAGGCCCTGGACAACATCAACCTGGATATCCACAGCGGTGAGCTGGTGGCTTTGCTCGGCCCGTCCGGCTGCGGCAAGACCACGCTGCTGCGCATCATCGCTGGCCTGGAAACCCCGGATCAGGGCAGCATCGTGTTTCACGGCGAGGACGTATCCGGCCACGATGTGCGCGACCGTAACGTGGGTTTTGTGTTCCAGCACTACGCGCTGTTCCGCCATATGAGTGTGTTCGACAACGTTGCCTTCGGCCTGCGCATGAAGCCAAAGGGCGAGCGTCCGAGCGAAAGCAAGATTGCCGACAAGGTGCACGAGCTGCTGAACATGGTTCAGCTCGACTGGCTGGCCGACCGTTACCCCGAGCAGTTGTCCGGTGGCCAGCGCCAGCGTATCGCCCTGGCGCGCGCACTGGCGGTAGAGCCCAAGGTGCTGTTGCTCGATGAACCATTTGGCGCCCTGGACGCCAAGGTCCGTAAAGAGCTGCGCCGCTGGTTGGCGCGCCTGCACGAGGACATCAACCTGACCTCGGTGTTCGTCACCCATGACCAGGAAGAGGCCATGGAAGTGGCTGACCGCATCGTGGTGATGAACAAGGGCGTGATCGAGCAGATTGGCTCGCCAGGTGAGGTGTACGAAAAGCCGGCCAACGATTTCGTCTATCACTTCCTGGGTGACTCCAACCGCCTGAGCTTGAGCGAAGGCCACCATGTGCTGTTCCGCCCGCACGAGGTGTCGCTGTCGCGGCACGAGACGGAAGGACATCACGCGGCAGAGGTGCGGGACATTCGCCCATTGGGCGCCACGACCCGGGTGACCTTGAAGGTGGAGGGGCAGAGCGAGCTGATCGAGGCAGAGGTGGTCAAGGATCACGACAGCCTTACCGGATTGACCCGTGGGGAGACCTTGTTCTTCCGGCCGAAGGTTTGGCAGAAGGTGGCGGATATCTGAGCCGCCAGAAACAAAGAACCCGGGCATGTCCCGGGTTTTTTGCATTCACGGACGGCAGTAATTTTGGTTATTAATAAATAGCTTCTTATTCCTTTACGAATATAACTCCCTCCCTATACTGGTCTCCAAGCACGCAAACTTACTGGAGGCGTCCCCATGCGCAATGAGTCGATTCGTTACCTGATTGTGCCGGGCTGGCAAGGATCGCCAGACAACCACTGGCAGAGTCACTGGCAGCGTACCTTGCCCAACAGTGCCCGGGTCGAACAGCACGACTGGCTGACCCCGCAACGCCATGATTGGGTTCAAGCACTGGAGCAGGCCATCGCCGCTGAACGCTCGCCGGTGATTCTCATTGCCCATAGCCTGGGTTGCATTACCGTGGCCCATTGGGCTGCACACGCCAGCCCGTCCCTGCTACGTCGAGTGCGCGGTGCATTGCTCGTGGCGCCCGCCGATGTCGAGCGCCCTACCTGTGCGCCGGCACTGCGCAACTTTGCGCCTATCCCGCTGCAGGCACTGCCGTTCCCCAGCCAGGTGGTCAGCTCCGACAATGACCCGGCGGTGAGCGTGCCCCGTGCGCTGTACCTGGCTCGCGCCTGGGGTGCCGAAGCGGGGTTGTTGGCCAACGCCGGACATATCAACGTGAAGTCCGGACATGAGCGCTGGGAGCAGGGCTTCGCCTACCTGTACCGCCTGCAAAGCCGGGTCGAACAGCGCGCACTGCGCCGCGCCTGAGCGACCCTACCGATTACCGCTGCACCTGACGCCCGGCCATCGCAGGTCTGGGGCGGGAGTTCGTCATGACCCTTCAAAACCCATTTGGCCAGCCGCTGCTGACCTTTCCTGAACTGGACAAAAGCCCCCTGAGCATCCGTGCCAAGGCGCTGGTGTTCATCGACCCTCGTTCGCAGGCCTTGCGTCAGGCGCTGGAGCGACTGGCCCCCCAACCGCTGCCAGTGTTGATACGGGGTGAAACCGGCACCGGCAAGGAATTGCTGGCGCGTCAGGTCCATCGGGCCAGTGATCGCAGCGGGCTGTTCGTGTCGGTCAACTGCGCGGCCATCAGTCCCACCTATGCCGATGCCGAACTGTTCGGCTACAGCGCCGGCGCCCATGGTGGAACCGCCAGCAGTCGAGCCGGTTGGTTCGGGTCGGCCAATGGCGGCACCTTGTACCTGGACGAGATAGCCGACTTGCCGCTGGCTGTTCAGGGCAAGCTGCTTGCCGCCCTCGAGACCCGTGAAGTCACCCGGGTCGGCGCCCAGCAACCGCAGGCGGTTGATGTACGCCTGGTCGCTGCCTCCAGCGTCGATCTGGCGCGAGTGGTGAAGGCCGGTCGATTCAACGAGAGGCTTTACCTGTACCTGCGCGAAGGCGCGCTGGACCTGCCGCCGCTGCGCCAAAGGCGTGGCGATATCCTGCCGCTGGCCGAGTATTTCGTCGGCATCTACAGCGTGCGGCAACAGCGCGCTGTGCCGCTGATCAGCGAGGCTGCGCAGCACGCGCTCGAAGCCCACGCCTGGCCTGGAAATACCCGCGAGTTGGAAAATGTCATCCACTTCGCGTTGCTGGTCTGTGACGGTGAAGAGATCCTGCCGGAGCACCTGGACCTGCTGAATATCCCGCGCTAGACGGCGGGCAACAGGGCTCATAAGCAAAGTGGGTGATGGCTTTTTGATTTTGGAATAAGCAGCTAATTAAAAGATATTGTTACGGTATAAAAAATCTCGGTATTGTCCGCCTCACGCCCCCCGCTAGAACGGTTGGGCACCCGACTTTGCCATCACCGATGGCCCAGGTTCATAACAAGGAACACCATGAAGAAGACTCTGTTGACCACTGCCCTGGCCGCTGCGCTGTCGTTCGCCGGCCTGGCCTGCGCCGCCGAGAAACTGGTAGTTGCAGCGACCCCCGTACCGCATGCCGAGATCCTGGAGTTGATCAAGCCGACCTTGGCCAAGGAAGGTGTCGACCTGCAGATCAAGGTCTTCACCGACTACGTCCAGCCCAACGTGCAGGTCGACCAGAAGCGCCTGGACGCCAACTACTTCCAGACCTTGCCGTACCTGCAGAACTTCAACGAAGGCAAGGGTACCCACCTGGAAACCGTGATCGGCGTGCACGTCGAGCCGTTCGGTGGCTATTCGAAGAAGGTCAAGTCCCTGGCCGAGCTCAAAGAAGGCGCCACCATTGCGATCCCTAACGAGGGCAGCAACAGCGGCCGTGCCCTGCTGCTCCTGCAGAAGGCTGGCCTGATTACCCTGAAAGATCCGAAGAACGCGCTGGCCACGCCGAAAGACATCGCCGAGAACCCCAAGAAGCTCAAGTTCCGTGAGCTGGAATCGGCCATGCTGCCGCGTGTGCTGGACCAGGTCGACCTGGACATGATCAACACCAACTACGCGCTGGAAGCCGGCCTGAACCCTGCCAAGGATGCCTTGGTGATCGAGGGCAGCGACTCGCCGTATGTGAACTTCCTGGTGGCGCGTCCGGACAACAAGGACAGCGAAGCCATCCAGAAGCTGGCCAAGGCCCTGACCAGCCCCGAGGTGAAGGCATTCATCACCAAGAAGTACCAGGGTGCAGTGTTGCCGGCGTTCTGATGCGCCGTTAACGCGTTGCCTGATGTGAAAACGCCGACACCTGTGTGTCGGCGTTTTCGTTTTCGGCCGATAGGAGCGCGCCGTTCTTCTCAGGCGCTGCGCGGCAACCAGCTCAGCAGGAAATCATTCACCACCTGCGGGTTCTCAAGGCTGGAGATGTGTCCTGCAAACGGGATCTGCGCCGCCAGGCAGCCGATGATCCTTGCCATTTCGCCAGACTCGGCCGGCGGCCGGGGGATGTCCTGGTCGCCACAGAGGACGATGGTCCTGTGCGCCGCCAGTTCACCCAGCCGCGCCAGCAGGTCGGGGCGTCCGAAGATCACCCGGCCCATGGGGTCCAGGCTGTTGCGAATGGCCTGCGCGGTGCTGGCCTTCAGGTCCGCGCGGAAACGCTCGCGAACCGCTGGCACCGTCTGGCCTTCGGCATGGAAGAAAATCGGCACGACGATATCCAGCAGCGGCTCCGGGAAACAGCCTGCTGCACTGGCGGCATCCAGCAGGCCGAAGTACTTCAGCCGGGTCGCTTCAGGTTCGGCACCCAGGTAAGTGTCCATCAGCACCAGGCGGTCGATGCGCGTCGGGTGCTCGATGGCCAACTGTGCGCCCCACATGCCGCCGACCGACAGGCCTACCAGGTGGCACTTTGGAATATCCAGGGCATCCAGCAACGCCAGGTGCTGGCGAGTCAGGGCGCCCATGTCGGTAGTGGTGGCCGGTGGCGCGTCGGAGTCGCCATGGCCCCACAGCTCGGGGACGATGACTCGGAAGTGTTGTGACAGCGCCTCGATCTGCGGTTGCCACATCTGGGCCGACCACAGGTAGCTGTGGCCCAGCAGGACCGGGAAGCCCTGGCCTTGGTCGACGTAGCTCATGCGGGCGCCGTCGATTTCGATGAAGTGTTTCTGCATGGGGGTGCCTTGCTGGTTAATGTGCCGGGTTCAATCGTAGCGTGCCTTGGGCCGGTATGACGCCCATTTGCGCTTTGGCGTAGCGGCCGTTGATGTAGTCCTCGGCCTGGTCGGCGTAATGGGTGTCGAACAGCACGCCACTCTGCCCGACCGGGTTGCTGGTCAGCGCTTGCGAGGCGTCTGCGAAGTCGATCAACCGCCGCGTCGAAGGCCCGTAGGTGACCGGCCAGGGCGCCGGGCCGATCTTCGCCGAGAGGTTGTTCGGTACCTCATGGGTGCCGGGCGCCGCGAATGGACCGACATTGAACAACAGGTTCAGCGGCTTCTTCGCTCCCAGCGGGTGGTTGTGGGTGAGGGTGTGGGCCTTGCCCCATTGCCAGCTCGCCGGGTCCTTGCCGAAGGTATCCCGCAGGTGCACAAGGCTCTTTTGCCAGGCCATGCGCACGATGGCCGTCCGGTCGGTGCGTTCATTGCCGCCGCGCAGGTTCCACCAGGGCGACTGTGGGTCGGCGGCCAGGCGTGGGAGGGCGGCGTCGATGACACGGGTGCTGATCAACACCGGGAACCAGGTATCACCCAGTTCGTCATGCAAGGCCGCGAACGCCAGCTCATAGAGAAACTGGTTGAACAGCGTGGCACTGATCGAGTCCAGCGGGTAATCGCCGCGCCAGGCGGCCAGCTGTTCGACCAGCTCTTTTTCCTCGTCGCCCTGGGCCACCGCACGCAGGGTCGACAGCAGTGGTGCCAGGGTGCGAGGGCCATAATCGTTGCTGGTGTCCAATTGCAGGGACTGGCTGTTGCGGGTGTCCCACTTGATATCAGGGTCGGCCAGCCGGCGGTCGAGTTGGCGGCCCCGATCCGGCAAGTTGTAATAGCCCGGTACGGGCACCGTGGCGGGTGGCTGGAAGTTGGCTGACACGATGTAGCCGCTGGCTGGGTTTTCCTGCTGTGGGTTGACGCTGAACGGGTAGAAGCCCAGCTTGTTCGCCTGCGCGCTGGCGCCGTCGAGGATGAAGGTTGGGTTCACGCCATCGGGGCGTATCGGCAGCTTCGCCGCCGCCCACCAGCCGATGTCGCCGCGCGCGTTGGCCCAGACGAAGTTCAGGCCGGGCGCCTGCACCTTGGCCACCGCCTCGCGCATCTTGCCCAGGGTGTCCGCACGGTTGAGCTGGTAGAAGCCTTCCAGGATTGGGTTCTCGGTTTCGAGGAACGCCCACCACATGGCAATGGGCGTGGTGCTGGCGGTGGCACCGAGCACATCGTTGACGATCGGGCCGTGGGGGGAGCGGCGCAGGGTGAGGGTGACTGGCGCTTCACCTTTGACTGCAATCTTCTGCTCTGTCTTTTCGAGGGGGCGCCACTTGCCATCGACCATCACGTGTTCGGCATTGGCCGGATTGGTCCGCTCCGCGATCAGATCGACATCGTCGTTCTGGAACATGGTCAGGCTCCAGCCGAAGTCGCGGTTGTGCCCGAGCATGGCGAAGGGGTTGAGTGCCTGAAAATACCCATACAAGTTGAAGCCGGGGGCTGAAAGCTCGGCTTCATACCACACCGCCGGCACCGCAAAGCTGATGTGCGGGTCGCCGGCCAGCAGGGGCAGGCCGCTGCGGGTGCGGCTACCGGCTATGGCCCAGGCGTTGCTGCCCTCGAACTGCGGGATGCCCGCATCGCCCAGCGCTTCTTGGCTGAGCCGGGCGAGGGTTTCCAGGCTGGTCCAGTCGGCAGCCGCCAGGGGGGCGTTCAAGTCACCCTGGGGCTTCCAGTCCAGATCGAACAGAGTCAGGTACTGTGGGCCGAGTTGATCGCGAATGTAGGTCAGCGCAGGCTCGGTCCGGAACGCAGCGGCAAAGCTATAGGCCAGGTAGCCTGCGATGCTCAGGGTGTCCTCGGCGGTGAACGGGCGCGGCGTGATGCCTAGCAGGTCGAACTCCATGGGCTTGGGGTGGCTGCTCTGCCAGGCGTTGACGCCATCGAGATAAGCTTGCAGGGCTTGCCAGGCCGGCGCGCTGTGGTCTTGGCGGCGCGCCATGAGCGCAGCCTGCTCGCGGATGCGCAAGCTGCGGAACAGGGTGTCTGTGGGCACCAGCTTGCTGCCCAGCACTTCGGCCAGTTCACCCTGGGCCAGCCGGCGCATGATTTCCATCTGGAACAGCCGATCCTGGGCGTGCACATAACCCAGGGCGCGGTACAGGTCTTGCTCGTTCCGTGCCTGCAGGTGCGGCACCCCCCGGGGGTCGTAGCGCACGCTGACCGGCGCTTGCAGGCCGGCCAAGGCAACCTCGCCCTCGCGTTGCGGCAACTTGCCTTGCACGTACCAGTAACCGGCTCCCGCGGCCACCGCCATGACGAGGGCCAACACGGTCAAGCTGCGCTTCATCGATACTCCTTGTGTGCATGAACGCCAAAACTGTGGTCCGATCATCGACGGATTCGCGAACAGAGCATAGCCCTTGGAGAGCCGTACCCATGTCCCTCAGCGAAAAACAGAAGATGCTCAGTGGCCAGCTTTACCACGCCAGTTGTCCTGAACTCCAGGCCGAGCAGATCGCCAACAAACACTGGATGCAGCGATACAACAACAGCTTCGAATTGCTCAACGAACAGCGCCATGGCCTGCTCGCCGAACACTTCGGTCATGCTGGCGAAGGTGCGGTAATCCGGCCGCCGTTCTATTGCGACTATGGCTACAACATCAGCATCGGCCGCAACAGCTTCATGAATTTCAACTGCGTGATTCTGGATGTGCTGCCTGTGCGGATCGGCGACGACTGCCAGGTCGGACCCGCCGTGCAGATCTATACCGCCGACCATCCCCTCGACCCGGCACTGCGGCGAACCGGCCTTGAAAGTGGTCGGCCGGTGACTATCGGTAACAACGTGTGGATCGGTGGGGCGGCGATCATCTTGCCAGGCGTGACCATCGGTGACGATGCCGTGATCGGCGCGGGCAGCGTGGTCACGCGCGATGTGCCTGCGGGTGCTGTGGTGGTGGGTAACCCTGCGCGCGAGCGTCACCCTGCCCAAGTGCAATAGCAGCCGACGGCCAAGGTGTTGGAGGCCGTGACTGGGCGGCCGTCGAGCAACGCCTTGAGGATGGGTTCAATGAAGCTGTTGCTGGCATTGCACACCGCGCCTTCGCTATAGGGGCCGAAGTAGGCCAGGCGGCCCTGGCGGTCCCAGATCGCCACGGCAGGTGAGGCTGGCAGCTGCTCGCTGCCGGGAAGACGGGTGATAGGTTTCAGGCTGCTGAGGTTGGCTGGCAACTGGCCGTGGCTGCCTGGCTTGTGCACGACGAAGAAGGTGACGCCTTGGTCGGCAAAGTGGCTGACCAGGTCACCCAGGTGCTGCTGGTTGCCGACGTTGCAGGGGCAAGCTGGGTCCCAGAAGTGCACCACCCGGATCGGCCCGGGGCCCGCCAGCTCTGCAGGCAGGCGCAGTTGGCTGCCGTCGAACAGGGTGGCCTGGTTGTCGAACGAGCGCAGGTAACGGGACTGGAAACTATCGTAGGCCCACCACAGTCCGGCGGCGCAGAGTGCAAGTGCCAGTAGGGTGATTGCAGGCTTGATGATGTGGGCGTTCATGGGGTTTCCGGAGCCTTGTGCGAGCGGCAGTGCTGTGCGTTCGAAGGTCAGCAAGCTTGCCATGACGCCAGGCAGAGCTGAATATCCCAAATCAATACTTGCTCTACCGTGGATGCACCTGATGCCCGCTGTTTTCGACCCCAATCACCTGCGTACCAGCCTTGCACCGCTGACAGACTGTGAGCGTTTGTCGGCGCAGGCCCAGCAATACCAGCGCTTCTACGGCCTGGACCTGCCGGCCCGCAGTTGGCTTGGCCGCTTCCAGGCAGCGGGTTTCGAGGTGGTCGGCCAGGTGTGGCTACCCAGGGAGCCGACGGCAACGCTATTTCTGATGCACGGTTACTACGACCACATGGGCCTGTACCGACATGTGATCGAATGGGCCCTGGGCCTGGGTTATGCGGTCATCAGTTGCGACCTGCCAGGCCACGGCCTGTCTAGCGGCGAGCGCGCCAGCATCAAGGATTTTGCGCTGTACCAGCAGGTGCTCGATGCGTTGTTCGAGCAGGCGCGCATGCTTGAGCTACCTCGTCCATGGCACCTGTGTGGGCAAAGCACGGGTGGGGCAATCGTGATCGACCACCTGTTGAGCAAGGGCGAGCATAGCCCGTCCGATGGCCAAGTGATTCTGTTGGCGCCGTTGGTGCGGCCAAGGGGGTGGCGCTGGTCGAAGTTGAGCTATTGTGTGTTGCGCCACTTCGTCAATGGCATCGAGCGGCGCTTCAGCGAGAACACCAACGACCCTGCTTTCTTGCCCTTTCTCGAAGCGGACCCGCTCCAACCTCGGCGCCTGCCCACGGCCTGGGTCGGGGCGTTGGCGGCTTGGGTCAAGCGGATCGAGGCGGCGCCGCGCAGCACGCGGCAACCGCTGATCGTGCAGGGCGAGGCAGACGGCACGGTGGATTGGCAGCATAACCTCAAGGTGCTCAAGGCCAAATTCCGCGAACCACAGATTCTGATGCTGCCGGAAGCACGACACCACCTGGCCAACGAGTTGCCTGGCATCCGCCAGCGCTACTTCGCATTCATCGACCAGCGGCTGGGCGTGACTACTTGAGATCCTCGGTACTTTGCCCCACCGCCAGCCCCGCACGCACAGCGGCAAGGGCTGCCTGGTAGTACGCCTTGCCTTCAGGCGACTCGGCGAAGGTGGCGAATTGCTCCAGCTCGGCATCGGACAAGTCGCGATAGACATACAGCAGCGTGTTGTTCAGGTCTTCGCCGATTTGCGACATCAGGCGCTGGCGCTGGCCGTCGAGCATGCCCTGGGCCTGCCCGCCCCCGAACAGGCCGGGGATCATCGAGCTGAGGCTGTCGGCGGCCACGCCGGCGATCGCCAGGCTCACTTCGGCTCCGGCCTCGCGTGCCGGCAAGGCCTGGGCCAGGTGGCCGATGATCAGCAGGCGGTCGTCGCTGGCCTGGACCTTTGGCAGGCCCTTAGCATTCTTGGCCAACTGGTCCTTGCGGGTAGCTTGAAGTTCAGCCGCCACCACCTTGCGCCCCAGTGGCGACTGGAAAAAGGCCAGCGCTGGCGAAGGGTTGGGCAGGGTAGCGCGCAGTTGCGCCTGGGCACGGCGGTCCATGGCCTGGGCCTGGAAGCGCTGGTTGCTGTTGTTGACCAGGGCCTGGTAGACGGCAGGCGGCAAACTGTTGCGGTAGCGCTGCTGGGCAGCGGTCAGGGCATCGTTGAAATGGGCGCGCTGGTCGGGCCAGCCGGCGGCCTTGTACAGTTGATCGAGGCTGTCTGCCCAGACAGGCATGGTGCAGATCATCAGCAGAAGCAGGGAAAACAGACGGCGCATTCAGGACTCCTGTCGGCAGGCGGCTATTGTCCTTGGCTCGGCGGTATTTTGTCGAGATATCAGAGTGGTTCTCAGCCAAGTGGCGCTGTCCGTGGTCATGGCTAATGGATATGATGCGCGCCATGCACATCTCTCCTGAACACCCTATGCTGTCGGCCGTCGTCGATGACCTCGCCACCCGTGGCTGGTCGCAGCAGGCCCTTTTCTTGCCTGCGGACCTGGTGCGCGCCCTGGCGGCCGAGTGTCGGCGCCGTCATGCCGAAGGCGAACTCAACCCTGCCGGGGTTGGACGGGGCGCTTCCCAGGAAGTGCGCGAGGCCATTCGCGGCGACCAGATCCAGTGGATCGACCCCGGTCAGGCCGACGCCTGCGATCGCTATCTCGAAGCCATGGACTGCTTGCGTCAGGCCATCAACCGTAGCCTGTTCCTGGGGCTCGAGGACTTCGAATGCCATTTCGCCCTGTATCCACCGGGTGCATTCTATCGCCGGCACCTGGATCGTTTCCGCGACGATGATCGCCGCAGCGTTTCGGCGGTGTTCTACCTCAATGAAGACTGGCAGCCCCAGGACGGCGGCCAGTTGCGCATGTTCCTGGCCGACGAAGTCGAGCACGACGTCCTGCCGTTGGCCGGTAGCCTGGTGGTATTCCTCTCGGGTGATGTTCCCCATGAAGTCTTGCCGGCCGGGCGCGAGCGCTTGTCGCTGACGGGCTGGTTCCGCCGCCGTGGCAACGAACCCTTCTGACTTGCCGAAGGTCCTGGTCAGCGCCTGCCTGCTGGGGCAACCGGTGCGCTACGACGGCCGGGCCAGCGGGCACCACGATCAGTTGCAGCGCTGGCAGGCCGAAGGCCGTGTAGTGCCGTTGTGTCCGGAAGTGGCCGGCGGCTTGCCGACGCCGCGTCCTCCTGCGGAGATTCCGGGCGGGCAAGGCGGACAGGTACTCGATGGCATGGCGCAGGTGCTGACAGTCACCGGGGAGGATGTCAGCGGTGCCTTTCTGGCTGGGGCGCGGCAGGCGCTGGCGTTGGTGCGCCAGCACGCGATCGGCGTGGCGGTGCTCAAAGCCGGCAGCCCCTCGTGTGGCAACCGTTTGACCTACGATGGCACCTTCAGCGCGGTGAAGGTGCCGGGGGAGGGCGTCACGGCGGCATTGCTGCGGCGCGAGGGCGTGCTGGTGTTCAGTGAGCTGGAGTTGGAGCAAGCGCAGCGGGCGCTGGCTCGGCTGTCTGAATCGCCTTGAACCACTTCTGTTCGAGTTGTGCGGTACGGCCACTGTCCTTCAGGCGCTGAAGGGCATTGTTCAGCGCGCTTTGGAAGGCCGGGTTGTCCTTCTGGAACGGAATGACCAGCTGCTTCTCGCCATAAGGCTGGCTGACATCCAATGTGCCGTTGGCGGCGGTCTGTGCTTGCTCCACCGTCAGTGCGACGTCGTACTTCCCGCTTTCTACGCCTGGTAGCACATCGGCAGCAGGCGCCTCGATGAACTCGGCGCGCAGGTCCAGCTCACGGGCAAGGTCCTGGCCAAACTCGACCTGAAAGCCGGTCAGGCGGTCGTTTTCCTTGAAGGCGTAAGGCTTGTTATCAGCCTGCACGACAATGCGCAGTTCGCCGCGGTCGTTGATTTCATCTATCAGCTCGGCCTGAGCCAATGGAGTGATCAGTACTGCCAGCAGTACGCCTATGGTCGAACGCATGAATGCCCCTTTTATTTGGCAGATGAATAACCTTCGCCGCGACTTTCTTCCTCGTCACGGTCGAGCGCAGCCTATGACCTTGAAGCCTTGGCGAGGTTTAACCCTAACTGAAAAAATTCTCTTTGTGGGCTATGGTGAATTACCGCCGCCATTCGTTTTACTGGGGGCGGCCAATAAGTGAATCACAGGAGAAGTGAATGAACAGCCTATTTTCGCGTGCTGCCGTCGCCGGTTTGCTGATGGGGGTATCGGTGTTCGCCGGCGCTGCGGATGCGCTCAAGAGCCAGGAACCGCCCCAGGATGCCAAGGTCTTCATCGTTTCCCCCGCCGATGGTGCCACGGTCGACAAGACCTTTACCGTCAAGTTCGGTATCGAAGGCATGGCGCTCAAGCCCGCTGGCGACCAGACCCCGCACACCGGCCATCACCACCTGCTGGTGGATGTCGACACAGCACCGGCTGCCGATCAGCCATTGCCAACCAGCCTGATGCCGGAGAACAACGCGCCGCTGCCGGCCGGCCCGCAAGTGCTGCACTTCGGCAAGGCGCAGACCGAAGCGACCATTACCCTGACCCCAGGCAAGCACACCTTGCAGCTGGTGCTGGGCGACCAGTATCACGTGCCGTTCAAGCCGAGCGTCGAGTCGAAGAAAATCACGGTAACCGTGAAATGATTGCTGCTCCTTTCGCATGCTGAAGCTGCCGGAGCGGGTTCATTCGCGAAAGAGCCGGGAGACAGGCAATAAAAAAGGCGACCTTCATCGAAGGTCGCCTTTTTCGTTAGCGGTGGAAACTCAGAACAGTACGCGGGAACGGATGGTGCCCTTGACGTGCTGCAGTTTCTCTTGCGCCAGGTCCGAGTACTCGGCGTCCACGTCGATTACCACGTAACCCACTTTCTCGTCGGTCTGCAGGAACTGACCGGAGATGTTGATGCCGTTTTCGGCGAAGACCTTGTTGATCTCGCTGAGTACGCCAGGGATGTTTTCGTGGATGTGCAGCAGGCGATGCTTGCCTGGGTGCGCTGGCAGGGCCACTTCCGGGAAGTTGACCGACGATACCGAGGTACCGTTGTCGCTGTACTTGACCAGCTTCTCGGCCACTTCCAGGCCGATGTTGGCCTGCGCTTCGGCGGTGGAACCACCAATGTGCGGGGTCAGGATCACGTTGTCCAGGCCACGCAGCGGGCTTTCGAACTGCTCGTCGTTGGAGCGAGGCTCGACCGGGAATACGTCGATGGCGGCGCCGATCAGGTGCTTGTCCTTGATGGCGGCGGCCAGGTGATCCAGTTCGACCACGGTGCCACGGGCGGCGTTGATCAGGATCGAGCCCTTCTTCATCGCACGGATTTCCTTCTCGCCAATCATCCACTGGGTGGAGGGCAGCTCAGGAACGTGCAGCGAGACGATGTCGGCCAGGCCCAGCAGTTCGTGCAGGCTGGTGACCTGGGTGGCGTTACCCAGCGGCAGCTTGGTCAGCGGGTCGTAGAAGTAGACCTGCATGCCCAGGCTTTCGGCCAGGACCGACAGCTGGGTACCGATCGAGCCGTAGCCGACGATGCCCAGTTTCTTGCCACGGATTTCGAACGAGTTGGCCGCGCTCTTGATCCAGCCGCCACGGTGGCACGAGGCGTTTTTCTCAGGGATGCCGCGCAGCAGCAGGATGGCTTCAGCCAGTACCAGTTCGGCCACCGAACGGGTGTTGGAGTACGGGGCGTTGAACACGGCGATGCCGCGCTCGCGGGCAGCGTTCAGGTCGACCTGGTTGGTACCGATGCAGAAGCAGCCGACAGCGACCAGTTTCTTGGCACTGTCGAAGATCTCTTCGGTCAGCTGGGTACGCGAGCGGATGCCGATGAAGTGGGCATCAGCGATCTTTTCCTTGAGTTCCGCCTCTGGCAGCGAGCCAGTGTGGTACTCGATATTGGTGTACCCGGCAGCCTTGAGGGTATCCACCGCGTTCTGGTGCACACCTTCAAGAAGAAGGAACCTGATCTTGCTCTTGTCGAGAGAAGTCTTGCTCATCTGCGTAAACCTGTATCCCGGAGAAAAAATGGCGAGGGGGTAAAGCGGCGCGGTGTCGGCCTTAGCACGAACAGTAGGGGGGCTATGCTAGCATACGCGACACAATCTGAGCTTATCCCGACAGGTGAAGAGTGCTCAGGGTGACTATGAATAAGTCGAGAGTTCCGGCGATGACCCACCCGGCGGTAATTGATGAACTGAAGACCCTGGTCGACCCTGGCCGGGTGCTGACCGACGCGGCTTCCCTTGATACCTACGGCAAGGACTGGACCAAGCATTTTCCCCCAGCACCCTCGGCCATCGTCTTTCCCAAGACGGTCGAGCAGGTACAGGCCATCGTCCGCTGGGCCAATTGCCACAAGGTCGCGCTGGTGCCTTCTGGCGGGCGGACCGGGCTTTCTGCCGGCGCCGTGGCGGCCAACGGCGAAGTCGTCGTCGCTTTCGACTACATGAACCAGATTCTCGACTTCAATGCCTTCGACCGCACCGTGGTCTGTCAGCCGGGTGTCATCACCCGCCAACTGCAATTGTTCGCCGAAGAACATGGCTTGTATTACCCGGTGGACTTCGCTTCCTCCGGCTCCAGTCAGATTGGCGGCAATATCGGCACCAATGCCGGTGGGATCAAGGTCATTCGCTACGGCATGACCCGCAACTGGGTCGCGGGCCTCAAGGTGGTCACTGGCAAGGGTGAACTGCTCGAATTGAACAAGGACCTGATCAAGAACGCCACAGGCTATGACCTTCGCCAGCTGTTCATCGGTGCCGAAGGTACGCTGGGCTTCGTGGTCGAGGCCACCATGCGCCTGGATCGCGCTGCGCGCAACCTTACTGCCATGGTGCTGGGCACACCGGACTTCGACTCGATCATGCCAGTGCTGCATGCCTTCCAGGCCAGGCTGGACCTGACCGCCTTCGAGTTCTTCTCCGACAAGGGCCTGGCCAAGATCATGGCACGAGGCGATGTGCCGGCACCGTTCGAGACCGACTGCCCGTTCTATGCCCTGCTGGAATTCGAGGCCAGCACCGAGGACGTCGCCAACGAGGCCCTGGCCACTTTCGAGCATTGCGTCGAGCAGGGCTGGGTGCTGGATGGGGTGATGAGCCAGAGCGAGACCCAGCTCAAGAACCTGTGGAAGCTACGCGAGTACCTGTCCGAGACCATCTCCCACTGGACGCCGTACAAGAACGACATCTCGGTCACCGTTTCGAAAGTGCCGGCTTTCCTGCGTGACATCGACGCCATTGTCGCCGAGCACTACCCGGACTACGAAGTGGTCTGGTATGGCCACATCGGCGACGGCAACCTGCACCTGAACATCCTCAAGCCCGACTCTATGAGCAAGGATGATTTCTTCGCCTCCTGTGCCAAGGTCAACAAGTGGGTGTTCGAGATCGTGCAGCGCTATGACGGCTCGATCTCCGCGGAGCACGGCGTAGGCATGACCAAGCGCGACTACCTGGGCTACAGCCGCTCGCCTGAAGAAATTGCCTGCATGAAGGCAATTAAGGCCGTCTTCGACCCTAACGGGATCATGAATCCGGGTAAGATCTTCGCTCCTGAATAAAAAGCAGTATCCAGAGGAGTCGGCCATGAGTTACCAGCACCAGTACGTAGACGGCACGCGCATCCACTTCCCACTGGGCAAGGTGGTGTGCATCGGCCGTAACTATGCCGAGCATGCCAAGGAACTGGACAACCCCATTCCCACCGAGCCGCTGCTGTTCATCAAGCCAGGCAGTTGCGTGGTGCCGCTGGAAGGTGGCTTCAAGATTCCGACCGACCGTGGCTCGGTTCACTACGAAGCGGAGATCGCTGTTCTGCTGGGCAAGCCGCTGTCCACCAAGCCGACCGAGGAAGAGGTGCTCGACGCGATTTCCGGTTATGCGCCAGCCCTGGACCTGACCCTGCGCGACGTGCAGGCCAAGCTCAAGGAAAAGGGCCTGCCGTGGGAGCTGAGCAAGAGCTTCGATGGTGCTTGCGTGCTGCCGCCGTTCGTTTCCGCCGCCAGCTTCGAGGATCTGACCGACATTGGCATTCGCCTGACCATCAATGGCGAAGTGCGCCAGGATGGCAACAGCGCGATGATGCTCAACCCCATCGTGCCGATGATCCAGCACATTGCCGCGCACTTTTCCCTGCAGGCGGGCGATGTGGTTCTGACCGGCACGCCAGCCGGCGTTGGCCCGTTCAGCGTGGGCGATGAGCTGGTGCTGGAGCTGCCGGGCGTCAGCCGTTTCGAAAGCCGCGTGCTCTGACGGCTGGCCTGCCGGCATCGCCGGATATCGCCGGCAAGCCGGCTCCCACAGGTTGCACGGTTTGACCGGGGAGCCGGCTTGTCGGCCAGGTGGCCTTCAGCGCGTGTGCAAGACAGTTTTTTCACAAACCATCTGGATAATGCGCTGATCATCGTCCATCTACCGGCGCCAGCGTTAGCCCGGCACATTCCAGGAACTCTTCGCATGGCTCCCTCCCCCAGCGCCCCTGCCACCTCCCGTCACAAGCGTCGCTTCTTCCTGCGCTGGCCGTTCGGGCTGGCCGTGGCGGCCGTGATCGGTTACGGCGTTGCCGTGGCGATGCACTGGGATGACCGGGGGCTGCTGTGGGTCAAGGAGCGCTTCGAGAGCTCGGCCGAACGCAGCGAGAGCGTCTGGCTGCCGAACTATCGGGTTGACATCGACGCCAAGGTCTTGCCGGGCATGGAGGACGACGAGGCATCGGACCTGTCCTTCAACCCGCGCACCCGCACCCTGTTCGCCGTCATGGGCAAGAATCCGTTCCTGGTCGAGTTGAGCCTCGATGGCGATGTGCTGCGCAAGATGCCACTCAACGGCTGGGAGAACCCCGAAGGCGTCGCTGTGCTGGAGGACGGGCACCTGGCCATTGTCGACGAGCGCCGCCACGACCTGACCCTGGTCAAGGTGGATGAGCACACCACGGCCTTGAACCGAACCGACTTCCAGAGCTACGACCTGGGTGAGTCGGTCAAGAGCAACAAGGGCTACGAATCGGTGGCCTGGGACCCCCTGCGACAGCGGCTGGTCATCGGGGAAGAACGCCCGCCGAAGCTATTCACCTGGAGCACCGATGGCCGCAGCCCTTTGAAGGGCGAGAAGCAATCGCTGCCTAATGACGAACTGGACCTGCGCAACCTGTCGGCCCTTGACGTTGACCCGCGTACCGGCCATTTGCTCGCGCTGTCGGCTGACTCCAACATGCTGCTTGAGCTGGACGAACAGGGCCAGCAAGTCAGCTTCATGACGCTGCTGGGCGGTTTCAACGGCCTGGAAGACACCGTGCCGCGTGCCGAGGGGGTGGCCATGGATGACCAAGGAAACCTGTACATGGTCAGCGAGCCCAACCTGTTCTATCGCTTCAGAAAAGACTGAAGATTGCTTCGGGCCATTCTTACGCCAGCATTAAGCTTTACTTCAGTTGATCATGGTTAGATTCGCCATCCTCACGTCGAGTCTGCCGTTATGCGCCGTTTTGTCCGCCCGCCACTGATCCTTGCCACCTTCGGTTTGCTTGCCTTGTGCATGTTGGTGGTGGCCGGCTATGAGTTTCGCCTGTTCGAGCGGGGCTGGTTCAACCTGAAGACCTGGTGGCAGCCTGCGCAGCAGAGCATCGGCCTGGATCGCTACCGGGTGGTGGTCGAGGCGCAACCTGTCGAAGGGCTGGACGATGACGTTTCGGCGCTGACCTACGACCCCGACCGCAAGACCCTCTTCACAGTGACCAACAAGCGCTCGGAATTGATCGAGCTGTCGTTGGCTGGCCGCATTCTACGCCGTGTTCCATTGACCGGGTTCGGCGATCCCGAAGCTGTGGAGTACGTCGGGCCGAACAGCTACGTGATCACCGACGAACGCCAGCAGCGGTTGATCCGTGTGCGTCTGGACGATGACACGATGTTCCTTGATGCCCATGATGCCGAGCAACTGACGCTGGGCATTGGCCTGAACGGAAACAAGGGCTTCGAGGGCCTGGCATACGACTCGACGGGCAAGCGCCTGTTCGTGGCCAAGGAGCGGGATCCGATGATGATCTATGAGGTTCATGGCTTCCCGCATGCCAACCCCGAACAGCCCTACGCCGTGCATGTGGTGCAGGACCGCGAGCGCGATTCACGGCTGTTCGTACGGGACCTGTCGAGCCTGCAGTTCGATGAGCGCAGCGGGCACTTGCTGGCGCTGTCCGACGAGTCGCGCCTGGTGCTGGAACTGGATGTGGAGGGCCGGCCGCTGAGCTCCTTGTCGCTGCGCAAGGGCTATCAGGGGTTGAAGGAAACGGTACCGCAGGCAGAGGGTATCGCCATGGATGAAGCCGGAACGATCTACCTGGTCAGCGAGCCGAATCTGTTCTACGTGTTCAAGCAGCCGGCTGACTGAAGGTCCAGCGCGCCGGCTGATGGCCTTCAATCGCCGGCCGCAGTTCCCAGGAACTTGCGCAGGAACTGCCGTGTGCGCTCTTCCTTGGGGTTGGCGAACAGTGCCTTGGCCTCGCCCTGTTCCACGATCACGCCCTTGTCGAAGAAAATCACCCGGTTCGCCACGTCGCGAGCAAAGCTCATCTCGTGGGTGACGATGATCATGGTGCGTTTTTCCTCGGCCAGCCCACGGATGGTGGCCAGCACTTCTCCGACCAGCTCGGGGTCGAGCGCCGACGTCGGCTCGTCGAACAGGATGACTTCCGGCTCCATGGCCAGGGCGCGGGCAATGGCGACCCGTTGCTGCTGGCCACCGGACAGGCGCCGTGGGTAGGCATCTTCCTTGCCAGCCAGGCCCACCTTGGCCAATAACCGCCGGCCCAATTCCGCCGCTTGTGCTTTCGGGGTCTTCTTGACGATCACCGGCCCCTCGATCACGTTTTCCAGGGCCGTGCGGTGGGGGAACAGGTTGAAGTTCTGGAACACGAAGCCGGCTTGCTGGCGCAGCTGGCGGATTGCACCTTGCTGGCTACCCTGCGGGCGGTTGGCATCGATGCGAATGTTGCCGATCTGGATCTGCCCGGCATCAGGGGTTTCCAGCAGGTTCAGGCAGCGCAGGAAGGTGGTCTTGCCCGAGCCGCTGGGGCCGATGATGGCCACCACTTCGCCGGGCTGCACCGTCAGGTCGATACCGTTGAGCACGGTCTGGCCCTTGAACTGCTTGGTCAGGCCTTTTACTTCGATCATGCTCAATGCTCCTGGTCGTGCTGGTTGACCCGCGCTTCCATGCGGTTCTGGAAGTGCGCGAGGATGCTGCAGAGAATCCAGTAGATCACCGCAACAGCCAGGTACATGGTGAAGACTTCGAAGGTGCGTGCGGTGATCAACTGCGCCTGGCGGAACAGCTCTGGCACCTGGATGGTCGCCGCGAGGGCAGTGTCCTTGACCAATGAAATGAAGCTGTTACCCAACGGCGGCAGTGCGGTTCGCAAGGCCTGCGGCAGGATGGCCCGGCGCATGGCCTGGGTGCGGGTCATGCCGATACTGGCGGCGGCTTCCCACTGGCCGCGGTCGATCGACGAGATGGCCGCCCGCAGGATTTCGCAGATGTAGGCCGCCATGTTCAGCGACAGGCCGATCAGCGATGCCGGGATCGGATCGAGCTCGATACCGATCTGTGGCATGCCGAAATAGATGACGAACAACTGCACCAGCAGGGGTGTGCCCCGGAAGAACGACACGTAGACACGTGCCAGCCAGTTCAGTGGCAGGATTTTCGACAGGCGCATCAGTGCCAGGGCAAACCCCAGCACAAGGCCGAAGAACATGCCGCCGACACTGAGCAGTACCGTATAACCCGCGCCCTTGAGCAGGAAGGGCGCGGAATCGACAACGAGTTGCAGGCTTTCAGCGATCATTTAGTGACATCGGCACCGAAGTATTTCTCGGACAGCTTGGCCAGCGTGCCGTCAGCCTTGAGCTTGTCCAGCGCCTTGTTGATGGCCGCCAGCAGCTCAGGCTCGCCCTTGCGCAAGGCAACACCGGACTCCAGGCGCGAGAACGCATCGCCGGCCAGTTGGGTGTCCTTGGCTTTCTGCGCGTACTCCAGCGCGGCCAAACGATCGATCAGGATCGCGTCGATGCGGCCGTTGCGCAGGTCGGCGAACTTGCTTGGGTCATCTTCATAGGTGCGCACATCGGCTTGCGGGACGTCCTGTTTCACCCACTGTTCGTAGTTGGTGCCCAGGCCCACGCCGACCTTCTTGCCCGCCAGGTCTGCCGCCTTGTGGATGTTCAGCTGGTCAGCCTTCTTCTTCAGGATCAGGGCCTGGATACCGGAGACGGTGTAGGGCTCGGAGAAGTCGTACTTCTTCTTGCGCTCCTCGGAAATGGTGACCTGGTTGATCACCACGTCCAGGCGCTTGGATTCCAGTGCTGCGAGAATGCCATCCCATTTGGTCGGCTGGACCTTGGCCTTCACCCCAAGCTCTTTGGCCAGCAGCTCGGAAAGCTCCACTTCGAAGCCGGTCAGCTTGCCGTTTTCGTCCTGGAAGCTGAAGGGGGGATAGGTGCCTTCCAGGCCGACGTTGATCACGCCTTTTTCCTGGATGGTTTTCAGTTGCTCGCCAGCGAAGGCCTGGCTGAGCAGACCGGCGCCCAGCAGGACGGCCAGGGTAGCGTTGAGTAGCGGTTTGGCAAATTTCGGCATGACAGGCCCCGCGCTTGTTGTGGAAGTAGTGGTTGGCGACTATAGGGGTGAATTTGATAGGTCGGGAAATAATAAAAAATCAGGTTGTTATTCCTAAATCCCGATTTTGAATCAGCTTATGCCCGAGTTAGCTCAGGATGGAATAAAGCGTTGTTTTTTCCAAGGGGGAGAATTGACGTATCGTGGGACAAAAGGCTGGCACTTCCTTTGTGGGCGGCGGATGCCGTAGCCGACAAGCCGGTTGCTACAGGGGATGCGTGCCTATTCGAGAACACCGGCAGGAGAACACCGTGAGCGAACAATCTTCATCTGGGCATTGGCAATTGCAGAGCATCGTCAGCGGCCTGCGCAGCGCCCGGGAGCAGTGGCGCACCCGCAATGGCCGTAGCAGTGGTGAGCAAGGCGGGCGCGAACTGCCCTCGCGCGAGGCCATGCGGCACATTCTCGAACAGTTGTGCGGGGCGTTGTTTCCCATGCGCCTGGGGCCGGTGGACCTGCGGGAAGAAAGCGAAGACTTCTATGTCGGTCATACCCTCGATGCCGCGCTGACCGCGCTGTTGGCCCAGGCGCGCCTGGAGTTGCGTTACGCGGCAAGGCACAACAAGGGCGACCTGAGTACCGTGGACGCCCAGGCCCTGCGCTTGATCCAGGACTTCGCTGCGGCCCTGCCGAATCTGCGTGTGCTGCTCGACACCGATGTGCTGGCCGCATACCACGGCGACCCAGCGGCACGTAGTGTGGATGAGGTCCTGCTGTGCTACCCCGGCATTCTGGCGATCATCCACCATCGCCTGGCGCACCACCTCTATCAGGCCGGCCTGCCGTTGTTGGCGCGGATCAGCTCGGAGCTGGCGCACTCGGCCACGGGTATCGACATACACCCGGGTGCGCAGATTGGCCCGAGCTTCTTCATCGACCATGGCACCGGTGTGGTGATCGGTGAAACCGCCATCATTGGTGAGCGGGTCCGTATCTACCAGGCGGTGACGTTGGGCGCCAAGCGCTTCCCCAGCGACGAGTCGGGAACGTTGCACAAGGGCCTGGCGCGCCACCCGATCGTCGAAGACGATGTGGTGATCTACGCCGGGGCGACTATTCTGGGGCGGATCACCATTGGCAAGGGGTCGACCATCGGCGGCAACGTGTGGCTGACGCGCAGCGTGCCAGCCGAGAGCAACATCACCCAGGCGAATTTGCAGTTGGATTGCCAGGACAAGACTTGACCTGATGGGGGGCGGGTCGGGTTGGCGCCATCGCGGGTGAACCCGCTCCCACAGGGGCCTGAGTGAGCCTGTGGGAGCCCCGCCACAAGCTGGTTCTACCTTCGCCAGTCGGCACCCCAGGTCGCATTGAAAGTCGATCCATGTTTAACTTGAACGCTTGTTCAACGAAAAACGCTGGTCCGCTGCCGGTGTTCAACAGGAGGATTCCTTTGCTGAACCCGTTCAATCCGAACCTCACGTCCTTCGACGAGGTGCATGCCCAATGAGTGCACCGACCGCTTCCCTTGCCCACGGCAAGATCCGCATGAACCCTCCGGTGTTCTACTTCGCGGCAAGTTTCATCCTTTTGTTCGGCCTGGTGGTCATCGCATTCCCGCAAGCCTCAGGTGAGTGGCTGCTGGCGGCACAGAACTGGGCGGCCAACACGGTCGGCTGGTACTACATGCTGGCGATGACCCTGTACCTGGTCTTCGTGGTGGTCACCGCCTTGTCCGGCTACGGCAAGATCAAGCTCGGTGCCGACCACGACGAACCCGAGTTCAGTTACCTGTCCTGGGCCGGCATGCTGTTCGCCGCTGGCATCAGCATTACCCTGTTCTTCTTTTGCGTCTCCGAACCGCTGACCCACATGCTGCAACCGCCTCAGGGCGAAGCGGGTACGGCGGAGGCCGGGCGCCAGGCGATGCAGATCCTGTTCCTGCACTGGGGCCTGCATGGCTGGGGCGTGTTCGCCTTCGTCGGCATGGCCCTGGCCTACTTCGCCTACCGCCACAACCTGCCGCTGGCCCTGCGGTCGGCGCTGTATCCGCTGATCGGCAAGCGTATCAACGGCCCCATCGGCTATGCGGTTGACGGCTTTGGCATCATTGCCACGGTCTTCGGCCTCGGTGCCGACATGGGTTTCGGCGTGCTGCACCTGAATTCCGGGCTGGACTACCTGTTCGGTATCAGCCATAGCCAGTGGGTGCAGGTCATCCTCATCACCCTGATGATGGGTGCGGCGGTAGCCGTTGCGGTGGCTGGGGTCGAGAAGGGCGTGCGGGTGATGAGCGACATCAACCTGTTCCTGGCCTGTGCGCTGTTGCTGTTCGTGCTGTTCGCCGGGCCTACCCAGCACTTGTTCAACACCCTGATCCAGAACCTCGGCGACTACCTCGGTGCCTTGCCGCGCAAGAGTTTCGATGTATACGCCTACGGTGAGAATCGCGACTGGCTCGGCGGCTGGACGGTGTTCTACTGGGCCTGGTGGATTGCCTGGGCTCCGTTCGTGGGCTTGTTCATCGCACGTATTTCCCGTGGCCGGACCATCCGCGAATTCGTCTTCGGCGTGCTGCTGATTCCGCTGGGCTTCACCCTGGCGTGGATGTCGATCTTCGGCAACAGCGCCTTGGACCAGGTGATCAACCACGGCATGACCGCGCTCGGGCAGTCGGCGCTGGATAACCCGTCGATGAGTCTGTACCTGCTGCTGGAAACCTACCCGTGGAGCAAGACCGTCATCGCGGTGACGGTCTTCATCAGCTTCGTGTTCTTCGTCACGTCGGCCGACTCGGGCACGGTGGTGCTGTCGACGCTGTCCGCCAAGGGCGGTGGTGCCGATGAAGATGGGCCGAACTGGCTGCGGATCTTCTGGGGCGCGATGACGGCGCTGATCACCAGCGGGTTGCTGTTCGCTGGCAGCATCGACTCGCTCAAGTCGGCGGTGGTGCTGACTTCGCTGCCATTCTCGCTGATTTTGCTGAGCATGATGTGGGGGCTGCACAAGGCGTTTTACCTAGAGTCCCAGCGGCAGATCGCGCAGATGCACTCGTTGGCGCCGTTCGCGCAGTCACGTCGTGGTCGTGGTGGCTGGCGCCAGCGTCTGAGCCAGGCGGTGCACTTCCCGTCACGCGATGAGGTGTATCGCTTCATGGATGACGTGGTGCGCCCGGCGATTGCCGACGTGACCGAAGTGTTCGAGCAGAAGGGCCTGGCGCTGATTACTCAGGACGACCCGAGTCACGACAACGTCAGCCTGAAGATTGGCCATGGCGAGGAGCAGCCATTCCTTTACCAGGTGCAGATGCGCGGGTATTTCACGCCATCGTTCGCCTTGGGTGGATTGGGGACCCAGGATTTGAAGAACCGCCGCTACTACCGGGCGGAGGTGCATCTGAGCGAGGGCAGCCAGAACTACGACCTGGTGGGCTACAGCAAGGAGCAGATCATCAACGACATACTCGACCAGTACGAACGGCACATGCAGTTCCTGCACCTGGTCCGATAGTTCGCGGGGGCCGCGTTGCGGCCCTTTCGCGACACAAGGCCGCGGCCACCGGCCGAGGGCATTCAGAACGGCGCGTCCCCCAGGATGGTCGCCCGATGCATCACCCGCCGGCTCGGCCGGTAATCATCCACCGCGAAATGCTGGGTCACGCGGTTGTCCCAGAAGGCCACGTCGTTCTCCTGCCACCGCCAGCGAATGCTGAACTCTGGCCGCGTGGCGTGGGCGAACAGCAACTTCAGCAGCGCCTCGCTCTCCAGTTCGCTCAACTCGTTGATGCGAGTCGTGAAGCCTTCGTTGACGAACAGCGCCTTGCGCCCGCTCACCGGGTGAGTGCGCACCACCGGGTGAGACAGCGGCGGGTTGTTGCGGCGGGTAGCTTCCCAGCGCGCCAGGTCTTCAGCCGTGGTGCCGAAGCGCTCGAGCGGGAACGACCTGGTGAAGTCATGGGTGGCGGTCAGACCGTCGAGCATCTCGCGCAGCGGCGCTGACAACGCCTCGAAGGCGGCGATACCACTGGCCCACAGTGTATCGCCGCCGTAGGCCGGCAGCTGCTTGGCGCTAAGTACCGCGCCCAGCGCCGGGGTGCGCAAGAAGGTCACATCGGTGTGCCAGACCGCGTTATCGCGCACGTCGGTGACCGCGGTGTCGAGGATCAGCACCTGCGGGGTTTCCGGCACATTGGGGTAGATCGGGTGAATGTGCAGGTCGCCGAAGCGGGCAGCGAAACGGGCCTGCTGTTCAGGCGTGATCGGTTGGTCGCGGAAGAACAGCACCTGATGCTTGAGCAGCGCTTGTTCGATGGCATCGCGTTGCTCGACGGTGATCTCGCGGCTGATATCCACGCCACTGATCAGCGCACCGAGCGCTGGGCTGAGAGGGGTAACGGTCAGGCTCATGTCTTGTCTCGTTCTAGCGCCGGCGTGCCAGCGTGGTCAGTCGGAAATCAGTGGCTTTGCCCATGCCAGGGCACCAGCTTGCGTTGCAGGGCGCGCAGGCCCATCTCCAGGGCGAAGGCGATCAGCGCGATCAGCAGGATGCCCAGTACCACCACGTCGGTAACCAGGAACTGCGCCGCAGACTGCACCATGAAGCCCAGGCCGCTGGTGGCGGCGATCAGCTCGGCGGCCACCAGGGTCGACCAGCCGACACCCAGGCCGATCCGAATGCCGGTGAGGATGTCGGGCAGGGCACTTGGCAGGATCACGTGGCGAATCAATTGCGCCTGGGTAGCGCCCAGCGATTGCGCGGCCCGCAGTTTGGCAGGGTCGACGGTGCGCACGCCGGTGGCGGTGGCGATGGCGATCGGAGCAAAGATCGCCAAGTAGATCAGCAGCACCTTGGACAGCTCGCCGATACCGCACCAGATGACGATCAACGGCAGGTAGGCCAGCGGCGGAATCGGGCGGTAGAACTCGATCAGCGGGTCGAGGATGCCCCGGGCCACGCGGTTGTAGCCGATGGCGATGCCGACCGGGATGGCGGTCAGCGTTGCCGCGACCAGCGCCAGCCCGATGCGGCCCAGGCTTGCGCCCAGGTGCTGCCACAGGCTGGCGTCCATGTAGCCTTGGGTAAGCAGCGTCCACGCCTTGGCCAGGATGTCGGCGGGCGAGGGCAGGAACAAAGGTTCGATCCAGCCAGCGGCAGTGACCAGCCACCACAAGGACAGTAGCAACCCGAGGGTCAGAGCGCTGATCCAGCGGGTTGGCAGTGGCTTGCGGGGCTTGGCCGCTGGCGCGGTACGCTTGGTGGCAACCGGCAGTTCGAGGATGCTCATGCGGATGCCTCCTGGCGGGCCGTTTCACGTTCGGAAAACACTCGCGCCAGCACGTGTTCGCGGGTTTCGATGAAGCGAGGATCGGACTTGATCGCCCGGGCCGATTCGCCAGCCGCGTAGCGCTGGCCAAAGTCCAGTTGCAAGCGTTCGACCACGCGGCCGGGGCTCGGCGCCAGCAAGACGAGTTCGGAGGCCAGGAAGACCGCCTCCTCGATGTCGTGGGTAATCAGGAACACCGGCTTGGCGGTGCGCTGCCATACCTGCAGCAGCAGCTCTTGCATTTGTTCGCGGGTGAAGGCATCCAGGGCGCCGAACGGTTCGTCCATCAGCAGTACCCGAGGGTTTGCCGCCAGCGCCCGGGCCAGCCCCACGCGTTGTTTCTGGCCGCCGGACAACTGCCAGATGTGCCGCTCGCCGAAGCCTTCCAGGTCGACCAGGGCCAGCATCTCGCGAGCTTTGGCCTCGCGCTCCGGGCGAGCGACACCGGCCAGTTCCAGGCCAAAGGCGACGTTGCCCAGCACGTTCTGCCAAGGCAGCAAGGCATCGTCCTGGAACACCACGCCACGCTCGGCGCCAGGGCCTTGCACCGGGACACCATCCAGGGTGATGCGTCCGCCGCTGGGGGCGACGAAGCCGGCGATCAGGTTCAGCAGCGAGGTCTTTCCGCTGCCGGAAGGCCCGAGGGCCACCAGCAGCTGGCGCGGCCCCAGGCTCAGGTTGATGTCGGCCAGCACCGGGGTGGTGGCGCCGGGGTACTGTGCGCTGATGCGCTCCAGCTCAAGCAAGGCCATGACAGCCTCCCGTCGGTTGCAGTCTTAGTTGGGGATGTACTGGGCGCTGACATACGGCGAGTAGTCAGGCAGCACTGCGTCGACCTTGCCTTGCTGCTTGAGGAAGGTGGCCGTGTCAGTGAGGGCCTGGGTCGTCGGCGCGCCAAGCGCACTGGCCTGGTCGGCGGCCAGCGGGTAGACGTTGCCTTGCAGCAGCACAGGGATGTCCGATGGCTTGGCGCCGGACAGCTTGGCCAGCTTGGCGACGTTGTCAGGGTTGGCCAACCAGGCTTTAGGGTCCTTGCGGTAGTCGGCGTAGGCGTCGAGGGTGACCTTGGCGAAGGCCTTGACCACATCAGGGTGCTTGGCGGCGAAGTCCTTGCGCACGATCCACGCGTCGAAGGTCGGTGCGCCTTTCTCGGCCAGCTCGCCGGAGGTGATCAGCACCTTGCCGTTCTCCTTGGCGACGCCCAGGGCCGGGTCCCAAACGTAGGTGGCGTCGATGTCGCCACGTTTCCAGGCGGCGATGATGGCCGGAGGCGCCAGGTTGAGGATCTGTACCTTGGACGGATCGATGTTCCAGCTCTTGAGCGCCGCCAGCAGGCTGTAATGACCGGTCGAGACGAAGGGCACCGCGACCTTCTTGCCGATCAGGTCTTGCGGGGTCTTGATGGTGTCGCGAGCGACCAGCGCTTCGCCCGCGCCGATCTGGGTGGCGATCAGGAACGTCTCGACCGGGAGTTTGCGGGTGGCGGCGGCAGCCAGCGGGCTGGAGCCCAGGTAGCCGATCTGCACATCGCCGCTGGCCACCGCGGTGATCACGTCGGCGCCATTGTCGAATTTGCGCCAGTCGATGCTGGCCTTGCTGGCTTTTTCATAGTCGCCATCGACCTGGGCCACTTTGGCCGGATCGACGGTGGTCTGGTAGGCCACGGTCAGGTCAGCGGCCTGGGCCAACCAGCTGGCGCTGGCGAGGGTCAGGGCGGCGAACAGGCGCAGCGGAGCGTGCGGGATCATGGTTGAACTCCTCGTCAGGCAATCGTGGTGATGGATGGCGAGAAGACTAGATGATCTAAGAAATCAGAAATAAATAACGTTTTGGAATTAGCTTAGGAGCCAAAGGTTTTAACCCTTGTCAAGTGGTCTGGGTGCCGCTGGCGAAACAGGTTTCCGCTGCTAGGCTCTTTTGCCTTTAGAAGAGAGGTGGGCGGCTAGCAGGTTGGCAAACGTTTGCAAATAACCTAAAGGTATGATTTGCGTGGACGATACAACTTTTGGCTGTAAAGGTTCCTACCTTATTCCGCAAAAATCTTAGAAATTCATAAAACGGTCATTTTGGATTTATAGGATTGTCATTATCCTGTAGCCCAGGCGGCGCCTTAGACCAAAGTCTAGAAATGTTTAGTAACCATTGACTAGACAGTCACACTTTGGGACTAAATCGCCAATCCATGGTGAGCACGGCAGAAGACCTGGCCACCTGAGACCTACAAGAATTAGAACGTAGAGGAGCAAAACATGTACAAGTCCAGCCTGGCTCTGGCCGTGGCACTGGGGGTTCTCGCCCAACAAGCAGGCGCTGCCGGTTTCGTAGAGGACAGCAAGCTGTCCCTGAGCTCGCGCACCATGTATTTCAATAACGATAACCGTGCGGGCGGTGCCGATAACCGTGAATCGGGTCAGGGCTTCAAGCTCGACTACAGCTCCGGTTTCACCGAGGGCACCGTAGGCTTTGGTGTCGATGCTCAGGCTCTCTGGGGCATTCACCTGGACGGCGGCCGCGGCAAGCACCCGAATAGCAGCACCTTCTTCCCAAGTGAAACCAACGGTTCTGCGGTGGATCAGTGGGCTCGTTTCGGTGCCAATGCGAAGGCCCGCTTCTCCAAGACCGAAGCGCACTTCGGTAGTGCACTCGCACCTATGCTGCCAATCCTGGTCTCTAACGATGGCCGTCTGCTGCCGCAGACCTTCGAAGGTGGCACCATCACCTCGAAGGAAATTGACAATCTGACCATCAATGCTGGTCAGCTGACTCATGCGATGGGCCGTGCATCTAGCAACCGAACTGGTCTGTCGGTCAGCGGTGCTACCGCAGATAGCAACAAGTTCCGCTACGGTGGTCTGGACTACAAGCTCACGCCTGATCTGACCCTGCAGTACTACTACTCGAATCTGGAAGACTTCTATAAGCAGCACTTCCTGGGTGCCACTCACATCTTCAAGATCTCTGATGATCAGTCATTCAAGACTGACCTGCGCTACTTCGATAGCAGCAGCGATGGTAAGAATGGCGAGGATGATGCCTATGCCTTTGACAACAACAAAGGCTATGCCAAGCACAAAGGTGAGGTGGACAACAAAACCTGGTCCGCGATGTTCACCTACACCCTCGGTTCGCACTCCTTCCTGCTGGGTCATCAGCAGGTCAGTGACGACGGTGCTTTCGTATGGCTGAACCAAGGTTCCGTGCGTGATGGAAACAACCGTCCCGAAGGTGCTGGTGGCTCAAGCTTCTATCTGTTCACCGACAGCATGATCAACCAGTTCGCTCGTGCCGGCGAAAACACCACTTTCGGCCAATACTCCTATGACTTCGCGCGTTTGGGTGTACCGGGCTTGAAGGCTTCCGTCTCGTACCTGCGTGGTACCGATGTTCGTTACGCCTCGGGCAACGGCACCTACAGCGAGTGGGAGCGTGATGCACGGATCGACTATGTGATTCAAGAAGGCACGCTCAAAGGCCTCGGTTTCAGCCTGCGTCAAGGTGTCTACCGTGGGACCAATGGTGACACCGGCGAGTTCACCAAAGACACCGACCAAACTCGCTTCATCGTGAACTACACTTACAGTTTCCTGTAAGTCGTAACCAAAAAAAGAGCCTCGCCTAGTGCGAGGCTTTTTTGTGTCTCAACTTCTGTATTCCACCTGGTTATAAATAAATCAATATTTATTCTTTTTGTTTTGAATCGAATGCAGGCACATTGAATCCCATAAGGCAAACACAGCACAGGAGCCGCAGCCCATGAGTCTCAAACTTGGCGACATCGCCCCCGATTTCGAACAAGCGTCCAGCGAAGGCAATATCCGCTTCCACGAATGGCTCGGCAACAGCTGGGGTGTGCTGTTCTCCCACCCGGCCGATTTCACGCCGGTATGCACCACCGAGTTGGGTCTGACCGCCAAGCTCAAGGACGATTTCGCCAAGCGCGGCGTCAAGGTCATCGCGCTGTCGGTAGACCCAGTCGACTCCCACCACCGTTGGATCGACGACATCAACGAAACCCAGAATACCGTGGTGAATTTCCCGATCATCGCTGACGCCGACCGCAAGGTGTCCGACCTGTACGACCTGATTCACCCCAACGCCAGCGATACCCTCACCGTGCGATCGCTGTTCGTCATCGACCCGAACAAGAAGGTGCGCCTGACCATTACCTATCCGGCCAGTACCGGGCGCAACTTCAACGAAATCCTGCGGGTGATCGACTCGCTGCAGCTCACCGACAACCATAAGGTCGCCACGCCAGGTAACTGGCAGGACGGCGACGACGTGGTGATCGTGCCGTCGCTGAAGGACGAGGACGAGATCAAGCAGCGCTTCCCTAAAGGCTACCGTGCCGTGAAGCCCTATCTGCGTCTGACCCCGCAACCTAATCGTTAAGGATCCTCGTTGCATTGCTCTTAGCCATAGCAGGGATATTCGGGCCGTTTCGACGGCCCTTTTTTATGGCTGCAGGAATGGTGTTCGGGCCGCTGGGTGATAGGCGCGAGAGGTACGGTGATCATGAGAACGAGCGCCGCCCGCGCGGCGCATCGCGAGCAAGGCTCGCTCCTACGTTTGTTTACGGCCAATAACGCCTGTGACAGACGCGCGCGACCGCCTTGTTTGTTCGGCTCGATATCGCGGCGCACGCCAAAGCGGTCGCGCGCATTTCCCGCTGGCATAACTGGCCCGAAACAAACGTAGGAGCGAGCCTTGCTCGCGATGCGCCGCGCGGGCGGCGCTCGATTGACGCATCAATGCAAATGCAAAATGGAATAAACAAATAAAAAAATATGATTTCTAGATATATAAGCCGACTGTTAATGTCTCTCCCCATAGAACTCAAGGAAGCGCTCCAATGCTGGTCGTCTCTATCGGTGGTAGCCCCAGTCCTCGTTCACGCTCTGGCGTGCTGCTCGAGCGTTCGCGCCATTGGCTACAGGAGCGTGGCGTCGAAGTGGTGAACTTCCAGGTGCGTGACTTTCCAGCCGAGGACCTGCTGCATGCGCGTTTCGACAGCCCGCATGTCCAGCACTTCCAGCAGGTGGTCGCCCAGGCCGATGGCCTGATAGTCGCAACCCCGGTGTACAAGGCGTCTTTCGCTGGTGCCCTGAAAACCCTGCTCGACCTGCTGCCCGAGCGCGCCCTGGTGCACAAGATCGTTTTGCCCATCGCTACCGGCGGCAGCATTGCCCATATGCTGGCGGTGGATTACGCACTCAAGCCCGTGCTGTCGGCACTTAAGGCGCAAGAGACCCTGCAAGGGATCTTCGCCGACGACAGCCAGGTCAGTTACGCAGAGGGCAGCAAGCCTGCCCAGCTGACACCCGCGTTGGAAGCGCGGCTGCTGGACTCGCTGGAAACCTTCCACGTTGCCTTGGCCCGTCGGCCGAGCGCCGTGGCCCCTGGCGTACTCAACGAACGCCTGATCAGTGCTCGCTGGAGCATCTGACCCGGCAACACCACTTCACTGCTTTTCCACCTTACTCGCCCGTCAACGAGGCAAGCAGGTGCAACCCGAACCTCATTCGCACAGGAGAGCGCCATGCGCACAGTCTTCTTGCGTCGTGGTCTGGTCGCCCTGTTCGCGGCGGCTGTGTCCTTCGGCGCCATCACTCAGGCCCAGGCTGAAAGCCTGCGTATCGGTTATCAGAAATACGGCACCCTGGTGCTGCTCAAGGCCAAGGGTACGTTGGAAAAGCGCCTGGCCGAGCAAGGCATTCAGGTGCAATGGACCGAATTCCCCGGCGGTCCGCAGCTGCTCGAAGGGTTGAACGTTGGCTCCATTGACTTCGGCGTGACCGGCGAAACGCCACCCGTGTTCGCCCAGGCAGCTGGCGCTGACCTGCTCTATGTCGCCTATGAGCCACCTGCGCCGCACAGCGAAGCGATCCTGGTACCGAAGGGTTCGTCGATCCAGTCGGTCAAGGATCTCAAAGGCAGGAAAGTTGCCCTGAACAAGGGCTCCAACGTTCATTACCTGCTGGTCCGCGCCCTGGAAGACGCCGGCCTCAAGTACAGCGATATCCAGCCGGTCTACCTGCCGCCTGCCGATGCCCGCGCCGCTTTCGAGCGAGGCAGCGTCGATGCCTGGGTGATCTGGGACCCTTACCAGGCCGCCGCCGAGCAGCAGCTGCAGGCACGTACCCTGCGCGACGGCAAAGGCCTGGTCGACAACCACCAGTTCTACCTGGCTACCCGCAATTACGCGACCCAGCACCCGGCGGTGATCAACACGCTGATCGATGAGGTGCGCGGTGTGGGTGAATGGTCCAAGGCCAACCCGCAGCAAGTCACCGAACAGGTAGCGCCGCTGCTTGGCCTACCTGCCGACATCACCCTGACGTCGGTCAAGCGCCAAGGCTACGGTGCCGCGCCGCTGACGCCGGAAGTGGTCGCCGCGCAGCAGAAGATCGCCGACACCTTCCAAGCGCTCAAGCTGATTCCCAAGCCGCTGAGCATCAAGGACGTGATCTGGACACCCCCGGCCAAGGTCGCCAGCGCGCCTTGAACCATTCGCTACGCCGGGGCGCCGCGCCGGCTTGAGCCACCCTTGAGGAGACAACTCCAATGAGCCTTAACATTTTCTGGTTCCTTCCGACCCACGGCGACGGCAAGTACCTGGGTACTTCCGAGGGCGCCCGCGCAGTCGATCATGGCTATTTGCAGCAGATCGCCCAGGCCGCCGACCGCCTTGGCTTTGGTGGTGTGCTGATTCCCACCGGGCGCTCCTGCGAAGACTCCTGGTTGGTCGCGGCATCGCTGATCCCCGTGACTCAACGCCTGAAATTCCTCGTCGCCCTGCGCCCAGGCATCATTTCGCCGACCGTCGCTGCCCGCCAGGCGGCGACCCTCGATCGTCTGTCCAATGGCCGTGCGCTGTTCAACCTGGTTACCGGTGGCGACCCGGACGAGCTGGCCGGTGATGGCCTGCATCTTAACCACCAGGAGCGCTACGAAGCGTCCGTCGAGTTCACCCGCATCTGGCGCAAGGTGCTCGAAGGCGAAGTGGTGGATTACGACGGCAAGCACATTCAGGTCAAGGGCGCCAAACTGCTCTACCCGCCGATCCAGCAGCCGCGTCCGCCGCTGTATTTCGGTGGCTCTTCAGAGGCTGCCCAGGATCTGGCCGCCGAACAGGTCGAGTTGTACCTGACCTGGGGCGAGCCGCCGGCCGCCGTGGCCGAGAAAATCGCCCAGGTGCGTGAGAAGGCCGCGGCGCAGGGCCGGGAAGTACGCTTTGGTATTCGTCTGCACGTAATCGTGCGGGAAACTAACGAGCAAGCCTGGGCCGCCGCCGACAAGCTCATCTCGCACCTGGACGACGACACCATCGCTCGCGCCCAGGCCTCGTTGGCGCGGTTCGATTCGGTCGGCCAGCAACGCATGGCGGCCCTGCACAACGGTAACCGCGACAAGCTGGAAGTCAGCCCCAACCTGTGGGCCGGCGTCGGCCTGGTTCGCGGTGGCGCAGGCACTGCACTGGTGGGCGACGGCCCGACGGTGGCGCAGCGGGTCAAGGAATACGCGGCACTGGGCATCGATACCTTCATCTTCTCGGGCTACCCACACTTGGAAGAGTCCTATCGCGTGGCTGAACTGCTGTTCCCCCACCTGGATGTACAGCGTCCACAGCAACCGAGCAGTGGTGGCTACGTGAGCCCGTTTGGCGAGATGGTGGCTAACGACATCCTGCCCAAATCCGTCGCGCAGAGCTGAGGGCCAGGCCATGAGTCGTGCAACGTCATCCAACTTGCAGCAGCGTCTGGCGCCATGGGCGCTGCCGGTATTGCTCCTGGCCGTCTGGCAACTGGCGGTCAGCGCTGGCTGGCTGTCGACCCGCATCCTGCCGGCCCCGAGCGCGGTGATCAGTGCCGGGGTCGAGCTGGTGCGCAGCGGTGAGATCTGGTCTCACCTGGCCATCAGTGGCTGGCGGGCAGGCCTAGGTTTCTTGATCGGTGGCAGCATCGGCCTGGTGCTGGGCTTCATCACCGGGTTGTCGAACTGGGGCGAGCGCCTGCTCGACAGCTCGGTGCAGATGATTCGAAACGTGCCGCACCTGGCGCTGATTCCACTGGTGATCCTGTGGTTCGGCATCGACGAGTCGGCGAAGATTTTCCTGGTGGCGCTGGGCACGCTGTTCCCCATCTACCTGAACACCTACCACGGCATCCGTAATGTCGACCCGGCATTGGTGGAAATGGCGCGCAGCTACGGCCTGTCAGGCTTCTCGCTGTTCCGTCAGGTGATCCTGCCGGGGGCGCTGCCCTCGATCCTGGTGGGCGTGCGCTTCGCCCTGGGCTTCATGTGGCTGACGTTGATCGTTGCCGAGACCATTTCGGCCAACGCCGGCATCGGTTACCTGGCCATGAATGCCCGTGAGTTTCTGCAAACCGACGTCGTGGTGCTGGCCATCGTCCTGTACGCCGTGCTTGGCAAGCTCGCCGACCTGGCGGCCCGTGGTCTGGAGCGTGTCTGGCTGCGTTGGCACCCGGCCTATCAGCCGGCGAAGAAGGAGGGCGCATGACCGTGCTCAATGAACAGCCGCCACGCCTGCTGCGTGGCATCCCTCTGGCTGCCAACGACCTGCGCAAGACCTTTGGCAAACGTGAAGTGTTGCGTGGCATCGACTTGCACATCCCGGCCGGTCAGTTCGTCGCCATCGTTGGCCGCAGCGGCTGCGGCAAGAGCACCTTGCTGCGTCTGCTGGCCGGTCTCGACAAGCCTACTGCCGGCGAGCTTCTGGCCGGTGCTGCGCCTCTGGCCGAGGCGCGCGAGGAAACCCGGTTGATGTTCCAGGACGCACGCCTGCTGCCCTGGAAGAAGGTGATCGACAACGTCGGCTTGGGCCTGTCGGGCGACTGGCGGACGAAGGCGCTGGATGCCCTGGAGGCGGTCGGCCTGGCCGATCGCGCCAACGAGTGGCCGGCGGCGCTGTCCGGTGGCCAGAAACAGCGCGTGGCCCTGGCCCGTGCCCTGATCCATCAGCCGCGCCTGCTGCTGCTGGATGAGCCGCTCGGTGCGCTGGATGCTCTGACCCGGATCGAAATGCAGCAACTGATCGAACGGCTGTGGCGCCAGCACGGTTTTACCGTGCTGCTGGTTACCCACGATGTCAGCGAAGCGGTTGCCGTTGCCGACCGCGTGATTCTGATCGAGGACGGTGAGGTCGGTCTCGACCTGGTCGTCGACTTGCCAAGGCCCAGGGCGCGTGGCTCGCACCGCCTGGCGGCGTTGGAAAGCGAAGTGCTCGACCGTGTTCTTTCCGTGCCGGGCGCTGCGCCCGAGCCGGACCCTGTAGCCCCTTTGCCCACGCAACTGCGTTGGGCGCACTGAACCCCAGAAGCCAAATAGAAGGAATCAAGTCATGACCATCAAAGCGATCAATGTCCGCAACCAGTTCAAAGGCACTGTGAAAGAAATCCTCGAAGGCCCGGTACTGTCGGAAATCGACGTGCAGACCGCCTCCGGCATCGTCACCTCGGTGATCACCACCCGTTCCGTGAAGGAGCTGGAGCTGCAGGTTGGCAGTGAGGTCATTGCCTTCGTGAAGTCGACCGAAGTGTCCATCGCCAAGTTGTGAGGTTGGCCATCCGGGGCCGCGCAGCGGCCCCAACAATCTCAAACCGGACGCTTGCTCAGAAACGGCGGCAGGTAAAGCCCCAGATACGCCTCGAACACCCGTTTGCCTTCCTCGGCCATGCGTGGGGTAATCGCCTCATGCAACTGCACCGACCGCGCATACACCCGGTCGCTGAGCTCCATGGCCAAGGCGAACACATCCACATCCACAGGCATCACCGGCAACTGGAAGTGCTGGTTGAACAGCTTGTGCATCAGCTCGCCCAACTCCATGTCGTGCTGGCGGTCAGCCTGCACCACTTCACTCAAGCCGTGCTGCGCCAGAATCAACTGGCGGGCAGCGGCGTCTTCGTTGTAGATGGCGAGCATGCGCTCTTCGATCAGCCGTGACAGCTCATGCCAGGTGTTGAATGCCGAGCTGTCGATGGGCGCGCTGAGGGCCTCGCGGAAGGCGCGATGCACATCGGCGGTCAAGGCTTCGAGCAAGGCCGGAACACTGGCGAAGAAGTGGTACACCGACGACGGTGGAATCTGCGCCCGATCGGCCACGCTGTAGATCGACAACCCTGCCACCCCTTGATCGGCCAGTAGCTCGCGTGCCGCTGCCAGGATCGCTTCGATCCTGGCCTGGCTGCTGGCGCGTGGCTTGCGCGGGGTGACGGTACGGGTCATCAGTTGCTGATCGCCAGAATGCTGGCCTGGTAGGCGCCGACGAACAGGTCGAAGTCGCCGACCTCTTGCTGTTCCAGGCGCGCCTGCTCGGCCAGCGACTCGCGGGCTAGGGTTTCGAAAGCCTGCTGGCGCTCGACGGGCAGGGGCTGGTCGCGGAAGGTCTCGGCGTGCAGGCGGCTCTGGCGCAGGGCGAACTTGACGAAAGATTCGTCATGTTCGGTCATGCGCGCCAGTACCTGGGCAGAAGGGGTCAGCGAAGCGTCATCGACCTTGGCCTGCTGGGCACGCAGCGCCTTGGCGTGCTCGTCGCCACCGTTGGCTCGGTCGAGCAGTTCGGCCAGTTGCCCGATACGCTCGATCAGCTCGCTGGCCCATGCCTTGAGGCCGATCGGTTGGCCGTCACGGCGCAGTTCGAGGCCAGGACGGCGGCCTTCCTTGACCACGGTAAGGAAGTTGCTGGTGCACTGGCCGCATTCGCCGTTGTCCAGCTGCGGGCTGTTCTCCAGGGCGCAGAACAGCAGGAACGCGTCGAGGAAACGCGCTTCGGTCAGGTCGATGCCTACCGGCAGGAACGGGTTGATGTCCAGGCAGCGCACCTCGACATACTGCACGCCACGCGAGGTCAGGGCCTGGATCGGCCGCTCGCCGGTGTAGGTCACGCGCTTGGGGCGGATGTTCGAGTAGTACTCGTTCTCGATCTGCAGGATGTTGGTGTTCAGCTGCACCCACTCGCCATCTTTGTGGGTTCCCACTTCGACATAGGGCGGGTAGGGCGTGCCGACGGCCTTGCGTAGGCTGTCGGTGTAGCTCGACAGGTTGTTGTAGCAAGGCGTCAGGCCCGCCTGGGCGTTGCTCTGGTAGCCCAGGTCGCTCATGCGCAGGCTGGTGGCGTAGGGCAGGTACAGGGTCTCGGCGTCCAGCTCTTCGAGCTGGTGCGGGCGACCGCGCAGGAAGCCTTTGTCCAGCGCCGGCGAGGCACCGAACAGGTACATCAGCAGCCAGCTGTAGCGGCGGAAGTTGCGGATCAACGCAATGTAGGCCGAGGACTGGTAGTCGCGGTCGCTCTCCTGACCACCCTCGGCCTCGCGCAGCAGCGGCCAGAGGGCTTCAGGCAGGGAGAAGTTGTAGTGGATGCCGGCGATGCACTGCATGGTGCGGCCGTAGCGCAGGGCCAGGCCCTTGCGATAGACATGCTTGAGCTTGCCGATGTTCGAGGTGCCGTACTCGGCGATCGGAATATCCTCCTCGGCCGGCAACGTGCAGGGCATCGACGGGCTCCACAGGTACTCGTCGCCCAGCTTGCTGTAGACGAAGCGGTGGGTCTGTTCAAGGCTTTCGAGCACCTTGGCCGGGTCGGCCAGTGCCGGGGTGATGAACTCCAGCAGCGACTCGGAATAGTCGGTGGTGATCTGCTCGTTGGTCAGCGCCGAACCCAATGCTTCCGGGTGTGGGGTCTGGGCCAGGCGACCTTCGTCGGTCACGCGCAGGCATTCGCGCTCAATACCGTGCAGGCACTGCTTGAGCAGGGGAAGATTGGCGCCGAGCAGGCTCAGGCGGCGGTTGAGGAGGTCGCTCAAGATGGATTCCTTCACGCGTCAGTCGCCCCAATATGGGGGTAGCGTTGACGGTCTACAAGGGTAGTTGGAAAAGGAACTGGCGTTGTCGCCTGGTTTGCCTGGGTTCTCGGCAGTGCCAGCGCCGACTTGGGACCGCCTCGCGCTGCGAAGCGGCCCTCATCTGCTGCCGAAAATACCGCAGATACTGCTTTGGGAGCTAGAGAACAGCGAAGGTTCCTTGCGCTTTGGCCACCAGCTTGTCGCCTTGGACTACGTCAGCGTCGACAACCAGCGTGCGGCGCCCGGCGTGCAATACGCGGGCGGTGCACAGCACGTCGCCGTCGCTGACGGCGCGCAGGTAGTTGATCTTGCATTCGATGGTCACGCTTTGCTGGTCGAAGCCATGGCTGGCCGAGCAGGCCAGGCCCATGGCGATGTCCACCAGGCTGAAGATCGCCCCACCGTGCAACTTCTGGCCACGGTTGCGCAGGTGCGTTTCGACCGCCAGAGCCACCTCGGCAACACCTGTGTCCAGGCGTTGCAGGCGGCAGCCCAGCAGTTGGCTGAAGGCGCTTTCGACGTATTCGCGAGGAACGTCCATTACTTCTTCTTCAGCTGCTTGGCGTTGGCGAACAATGCCGCCATGGCGTTGTTGGCCGGCGCGGCTGTCGCGGTTTCACGCTGGCGGGGCGCCTGCTGCGAACGGTTGCCGCCGTTGCCGCGGTTGCCGCCCCCACGGTTGCCCTCGACCTTCTCGCCCGGGGTATCGCTCATGCGCATGGACAGGCCGACGCGCTTGCGCGGGATGTCCACTTCCATGACCTTGACCTTGACCACATCGCCGGCCTTGACCGCTTCACGTGGGTCCTTGATGAACTTCTCCGAAAGCGCCGAGATGTGCACCAGGCCATCCTGGTGCACGCCGATGTCGACGAAGGCACCAAAGTTGGTGACGTTGGTGACCACGCCTTCGAGGATCATGCCGGGCTCCAGGTCCTTGAGGTCTTCGACGCCGTCCTGGAAGGTGGCGGTCTTGAACTCGGGGCGTGGGTCGCGGCCGGGCTTGTCCAGTTCCTGCAGAATGTCGGTGACGGTCGGCAGGCCGAAGGTTTCATCGGTGAACTTCTTCGGGTCGAGGCGCTTGAGGAAGGCGCTGTCGCCGATCAGCGAGCGAATGTCGCGGCCGGTGTCGGCGGCGATGCGTTGCACCAGCGGATAGGCCTCCGGGTGAACCGCGGAGGCATCCAGCGGGTTGTCGCCGTTCATCACCCGTAGGAAGCCGGCGGCCTGCTCGAAGGTTTTTTCGCCCAGGCGGCTGACTTTCTTCAGCGCGGCACGCGTGGCGAACGGGCCATTGGCGTCGCGGTGGGCGACGATGTTCTGCGCCAGCGTGGCGTTCAGGCCGGAGATGCGGGTCAACAGCGCAACGGAAGCCGTGTTGACGTCCACGCCCACGGCGTTCACGCAGTCCTCGACCACGGCGTCCAGGCCGCGAGCCAGCTTCACCTGCGACACGTCGTGCTGGTACTGGCCGACACCGATGGATTTCGGGTCGATCTTGACCAGTTCGGCCAGCGGGTCCTGCAGGCGGCGGGCGATCGACACGGCGCCACGGATCGACACGTCCAGGTCCGGGAATTCGCGGGCAGCCAGTTCCGATGCCGAATACACCGAAGCGCCGGCCTCGGAGACCATGATCTTGGTGATCTTCAGGGCGGGGTACTTTTTCACCAGCTCGGCCACCAGCTTGTCGCTCTCGCGGCTGGCGGTGCCGTTGCCGATGGCGATCAGTTCCACCGAATGCTTGGCGCACAGGGCGGCCATGATGGAAATGGTGCGGTCCCAGTCATTCTTCGGTGCGTGCGGGTACACGGTGGTGTGGTCCAGCAGCTTGCCGGTGGCGTCGACCACGGCGATCTTGCAGCCGGTGCGCAGGCCCGGGTCGAAGCCCAGGGTAGCGCGTGGGCCAGCTGGGGCGGCCAGCAGCAGGTCATGCAGGTTGTGGGCGAAGACGTTGATCGCCTCGCCTTCGGCGTTGTCGCGCAGCTCGCCGAACAGGTCGGTTTCCAGGTGGGTGTACAGCTTTACCTTCCAGGTCCAGCGCACCACCTCGCCCAGCCACTTGTCGGCCGGGCGGTTGCGGTTCTCGATGCCGACGTGGTTGCCGATCATCAGTTCGCACGGGTGCAGGGTGCCGGGCAGCTCTTCGCCGACTTTCAGCGAGGCGCTGAGCACACCTTCGTTACGGCCACGGAAGATGGCCAGGGCGCGGTGCGACGGAGCGTTGCGCAGCAACTCGTCGTGGGCGAAGTAATCGCGGAACTTGGCGCCTTCCTCTTCCTTGCCGGCCACCACGCGTGCACTGAGCACCGCTTCCTGCTTGAGGAAGTTGCGCAGCTTGTCGAGCAGGGCGGCGTCTTCGGCGAAGCGCTCCATCAGGATGTACTTGGCGCCTTCCAAAGCGGCCTTGACGTCGGCGACGCCCTTGTCGGCGTTGACGAAGCGCGCGGCCTCGGTTTCCGGCGTCAGCTGCGGGTCGTTGAACAGGCCGTCGGCCAGCTCGCCCAGGCCGGCTTCCAGGGCGATCTGGCCCTTGGTGCGGCGTTTTTGCTTGTAGGGGAGGTAGAGGTCTTCGAGGCGGGTCTTGGTGTCGGCGAGCTTGATCTCGCGGGCCAGTTCCGGGGTCAGCTTGCCCTGTTCCTCGATGCTGGCCAGGATGCTGGCGCGGCGCTCGTCGAGCTCGCGCAGGTAACGCAGGCGCTCTTCCAGGTGGCGCAATTGCGTGTCGTCCAGGCTGCCGGTCACTTCCTTGCGGTAACGGGCGATGAAGGGCACGGTTGAGCCTTCGTCCAACAGGCCCACGGCCGCTTCGACCTGCTGGGGGCGTACGCCCAGTTCCTCGGCGATACGGCTGTTGATGCTGTCCATGTAAACCACCTGACAAATGTGAATGCTGGGGGCCGCGGTGGGGCTCAAGGCCCGGCGACACAGGGTGAAAGCCGCGCATTATACCCATCGGGGACGGCTTGCGGTGATGGCGCCCAGCCACTGCTGCGCGGCCAGGAAGTGGCACCATGGGAAAAATCTGCTAACAATGCTCACGGCACGCGCAGCAATGGCTACGCCATAATGCACGGCGATATCAGAGGAGTTATTCATGACCGGCACTGCAAACAACGCTGAAGGCGAAAAAATTCTCATCGTCGATGACGATCCAGGGCTGAGCAGCCTGCTGGAACGTTTCTTCACCAGCAAGGGCTACCGCGCCCGTGCAGTGCCCAACACCGAACAGATGGATCGGCTGCTGTCGCGTGAAGTGTTCAACCTGGTGGTGCTGGACCTGATGATGCCTGGCGAAGACGGCCTTTCCGCGTGCAAACGGCTGCGCCAGTCCAACAACCAGATCCCCATCATCATGCTCACCGCCAAGGGCGACGAGCTCAGCCGTATCAAGGGGCTGGAGCTGGGGGCTGACGACTACCTGGGCAAGCCGTTCAACCCGGACGAGCTGATGGCGCGGGTCAAGGCCGTGTTGCGTCGCCAGGCGCCAAGCGTGCCGGGTGCGCCGGGCAGCGAGGACGAGTCGGTCACCTTCGGCGACTACGAGCTGTCGCTGGCCACCCGCGAACTCAAGCGTGGCGATGAAGTGCACATGCTCACCACCGGCGAGTTCGCAGTGCTCAAGGCCCTGGTCATGCATGCCCGCGAGCCGCTGACCCGCGACAAACTGATGAACCTGGCCCGTGGTCGCGAGTGGGACGCGTTGGAGCGCTCCATCGACGTGCAGATCTCGCGCCTGCGCCGCATGATCGAGCCGGACCCGTCCAAGCCGCGCTACATCCAGACGGTCTGGGGTGTGGGCTATGTCTTCGTGCCGGACGGAAACGCCGGCAAATGATGGTCGGCCTGCTGGCTTGCCAGGACGCGACAGGGCGACCCGAACGGATCGCCCTGTTTTCGTCTGCGCCGGTCGGCGTTGTTGGCGAGCCAGTCTCGCGTCTGTGCAGTAGTTGTCCTCGATGAAAACGCCTCTCTGGTTTCCGCAAAGTTTCTTCGCCCGCACCCTGTGGCTGGTGCTGATCGTCGTCCTGTTCTCCAAGGCGCTGACCCTGGTCTACCTGCTGATGAACGAGGACGTGCTGGTCGACCGCCAGTACAGCCACGGCGTGGCACTCACCCTGCGGGCCTATTGGGCTGCGGATGAAGAAAACCGCGACAAGATCGCCGAAGCGGCAGGGCTTATCCGGGTCACGGGTTCCGGGGTGCCCGAGGGTGAGCAGCACTGGCCTTACAGCGAAATCTATCAGCGGCAGATGCAGGCCGAGTTGGGCGAGGACACCGAAGTTCGCCTGCGCGTGCATGCGCCGCCGGCCTTGTGGGTCAATGCGCCTAGCCTGGGGCCTGGCTGGCTCAAGGTGCCGCTGTACCCGCACCCGCTGCGCGGGCAGAAAATCTGGAACGTGCTGGGCTGGTTCCTGGCCATCGGCCTGTTGTCCACCGCATCGGCGTGGATCTTCGTACGGCAGCTGAACCAGCCACTCAAGCGCCTGGTGTTTGCGGCTCGCCAACTGGGCCAGGGCCGCAGCGTGCGCCTGCCGATCAGCGATACGCCCAGCGAGATGACCGAGGTATACCGCGCATTCAACCAGATGGCCGAGGATGTGGAGCAGGCCGGTCGCGAGCGCGAGCTGATGCTGGCAGGGGTATCGCACGACCTGCGCACACCGCTCACGCGCCTGCGCCTGTCGTTGTCGCTGATGGCCAACGACAGCGAGCTGACCGACGACATGGTCCGCGACATCGAGGACATGGACGCTATTCTCGACCAGTTCCTGGCCTTCATTCGGGATGGCCGTGACGAGCCGGTGGAGGAAGTGGACCTGGCGGACCTGGTGCGCGAGGTGGTTGCGCCCTACAACCAGCCCGAGGAGCGAGTGCGCCTGTGCCTGGAGCCGATTCCACCGTTCCCGCTGCGCCGGGTTTCGCTCAAGCGCATGCTCGGCAACCTGATTGGCAATGCGTTGCACCATGCCGGCAAAGGCGTCGAGGTGGCGGCTTACGTGTCGGGTGATGAAAGCGCGCCGTACGTGGTGCTCAGCGTGCTGGACCGTGGGGCAGGGATCGACGAATCGGAGCTTGAGAACATCTTCAACCCGTTCATCCGCGGTGACCGTGCCCGGGGCGGCAAGGGCACCGGGTTGGGCTTGGCGATCGTCAAGCGGATCGCGGCGCAGCACGGCGGAAATGTGGAACTGCGCAACCGGTCTGGCGGCGGGATCGAGGCGCGGGTGCGTCTGCCGTTGGGGCTGTTGCTGCCGCGTAATGCCGTCTGATCCTTCAGGGCTGTGCCGGTCTCTGCGCGGGTAGACCCGCGCCTATAGGGACTGCGCAGTGCCTGAGCGCTGCGCTGTAGCTGTGGGAGCGACTCTAGCCGCAAAATAGGCCGGCGCCATCACCCTCATCCCTTACCTTTGGTTCGGGTCTGATTCGGCCCGCCATTTTTCTCCAGATGCTCGATGATCATCCCGGCCACGTTCTTGCCGGTGGTCACCTCGATGCCTTCAAGCCCTGGCGATGAGTTCACCTCCATCACCAGCGGCCCGTGGTTGGAGCGCAGGATGTCCACCCCGGCTACGCTCAGCCCCATGACCTTGGCGGCGCGAATGGCGGTCATGCGCTCTTCAGGGGTGATCTTGATCAAGCTGGCGACGCCACCTCGGTGCAGGTTGGAGCGGAACTCGCCCGGCTTGGCCTGGCGCTTCATCGAGGCGATCACCTTGTCACCAACCACGAAGCAACGGATATCCGCGCCACCGGCCTCCTTGATGTATTCTTGAACCATAATGTTCTGCTTCAGGCCCATGAACGCCTCGATCACCGACTCGGCCGCCTTGGTGGTCTCGCACAACACCACGCCAATGCCCTGGGTACCTTCGAGCACCTTGATCACCAACGGGGCACCATTGACCATCTGGATCAGGTCGGGAATGTCATCCGGCGAGTGGGCGAATCCGGTGATCGGCAAACCGATGCCACGGCGTGACAGCAACTGCAATGAACGCAGCTTGTCCCGCGAGCGGGCGATAGCGACCGACTCGTTGAGTGGGTAGACACCCATCATCTCGAACTGGCGCAACACTGCGCAGCCGTAGAATGTCACGGAGGCACCGATGCGCGGAATGACCGCGTCGAAGCCTTCCAGTGGCTTGCCGCGGTAGTGGATCTGCGGCTTGTGGCTGGCGATGTTCATATAGGCCCGCAAGGTATCGATCACTACCATTTCATGGCCCCGCTGGGTACCGGCCTCGACCAGGCGGCGGGTGGAATACAGACGCGGATTGCGCGACAGCACAGCGATCTTCATGCAGCACCTGTGACAGTGGAGAGAGTGGCCGGGAAGGCCGGTTTGTCTTGAACGTATTTAAGGCCCGGGTTGACCACCAGTTGGCCATGGATGAGTGCCTTGGACCCCAGCAGCAGTCGGTAACGCATGTTCTTGCGGCAGGCCAGGGTGAATTCGACCTCCCACACACCATCGCCCAGGGCCAGCGATGTGCGGATCACGTAGCGGGTCTGGGCCTGGCCGTTGGAGCTCTTGATGGTTTTCATGGTCACCAGCGGCGCCTCGCAGCGACGGTGACGCAGTTGCACCACCGAACCCAGGTGAGCGGTGAAGCGCACCCACGGCTGGCCATCGCGCTCGAAGGGTTCGATGTCGGTGGCATGCAGGCTGGACGTGCTGGCGCCGGTGTCGATCTTGGCGCGCAAGCCTGCGACGCCGAGGTCGGGCAGGGCGACCCACTCGCGCAGGCCGATCACTGTCAGATGGTCAAATGTCTTCACTAAGCACACCCTGCGAATGAGGTGGTGAACTGTAAGCACGGCGCGGACTTTTTGCATCCGTTAGTGAAGGTAGTACAGTTCGATGAAAGACAGAATTTGAGGTATCGGGATGGCTCAGAAGCCGGAAGACGACGACAAAGTACGCCTCGACAAATGGCTGTGGGCAGCGCGCTTCTACAAGACCCGCGCCCTGGCCAAGGCGGCTATCGAGAGTGGCAAGGTGCATTGCCGGGGCGAGCGCTGCAAGCCTGGCAAGGAGCCACGGGTGGGGGACGAATTCGTGCTGCGGACCGGCTTCGATGAACGCACGGTGGTAGTCAAGGCGCTATCGGTGGTGCGCCGTGGCGCGCCAGAGGCGCAGACCTTGTACGAGGAGACCGAGGATAGCGTGCGGCGCCGGGAGCAGGCCGCCGAGATGCGCAAGGCAGGGGCGATGGGCGTAACCACCGATGGCCGGCCGAACAAGAAGCAGCGGCGTCAGATTCACCAACTGCACGGCAGTTTCGAGTAGTTGGGATGCCTTGCGCCCTATCGCTTTCAAGCCAGCCCCCACGATGATTGTTGCAGGAGCCGGCTTGTCGGCGATGGCAGTGGGGCAACGCTCAGGCGGCTAACGAAGGATCGCTAATCGCCCGACAAACGGTACCCGCCCCAGCAACCCGAACAACGGTTCTGTCCAACGCACCAGTGCTTCGCTTGCCTTGGCCGCCAGCGGCGTGTGGCAGCTCCAGCCCAACGCCAGCACCGCCATCAGCAGGCCGCCGATGTAATCGTCCTGGCCCCAATGCGCGCCCGCGACAAGGCGCGGCATCATGAACAGAAACGCCAGACCCCAGATCACCAGGTGCTGAATCAGGCGGCGGCTGAACAAACTCATGAACAGCGCCCAGATCAACAGCACCGAGGCATGGTCGCCAGGGAAACTGTTGCTGGAGCGGTCTTTGAGCTCCCACTTGGCTTCGAGGTTGGGGTAGTAATCCTTCAGGTGCACGGCGTCGTCGAACATCATCGACGGACTGTCGTGTTGCCAGCCCATTGCATCCACCCACTTGGAAAACAGCGCGCGAATCACCACTAAGAGCAACAGGGTGACCAGGAAGCCGAAAAACGCCTGGCGCACCTGACAGGCTTTGAACACCCAGTCGCCACGGATGAGCAGGGCTAGCAGGATCAGACCCACGACGATGTCGAAGGGCCGTAGGCTGCCGACGGTCCAGGTGTAACGCCAGAGGGTGTGATCGGCCAGCGGTGAGTTCAGGCTATGGAATAGCCATTCGTCGACTGTCAGACACAAGATCTGGCCAATGGGCCATAACCAGAAACACAGTAGGGCGATAGGCAGCAAAGTGCAGGCTGCCAAGGGGCCCCAGGACCACCTTGCTTGGAACAGTGGTCGATTGTCCATAAAATACCTCTATTGCCAACAGGAAACGGAGCGGCCTTTTGAGCGCTCTGCCACAGGGGTTCGTAACTCCCTGTAATTATTTTGTCATCATTTTTAGATAGCCAGACAACCATGAGCGACTTGCCAGATACAGATTTCACCCAACGTTTCATCTTCGACGAGCGCGATGTGCGCGGTGAGTGGGTGTCGCTCGACCAGAGCTATGCCGATGTGCTGGCTCGCCATCCGTACCCGCAACCGGTCGCCAAGCTGCTTGGTGAACTGATGGCGGCGACCTCGCTGCTGGTCGGTGCGCTCAAGTTCGACGGGCTGCTGATCCTGCAGGCGCGTTCGGCAGGGCCGATCCCACTGCTGATGATGGAGTGCTCGAGCGAGCGCGAGATCCGCGGCATGGCGCGCTATGAGGCTGACCAGATTCCTGACGACGCGACCCTGTCGCAGTTGATGCCGGACGGCCACCTGACCTTGACCATCGACCCGATCAAAGGCCAGCGCTACCAGGGGACCGTCGACCTTGATGGCGCCACGCTGTCGGAATGCTTCACCAATTACTTCGTTCAGTCGCAGCAGCTCAACACCCGCTTCTGGCTCGATGCCAGTAATGGCGAAGCGCGCGGATTGCTGCTGCAGCAGTTGCCGCGCGATCGTCAGCCTGACGATGAAGAGCGTGAAGACAGCTGGCAGCACGTCATTGCGATGGCCAGCACGCTCAAGCCCGAAGAGTGGAAGCTGGGCAACGAAACCCTGCTGCACCGCCTCTACCACGAAGACGCCGTTCGCTTGTTCGATATCCAGCCGCTGCATTTCAAATGCAGTTGCTCGCGCGAACGTTCCGGCAATGCGCTTGTCAGTCTTGGCGAGCACGACGCTACGCAGCTGGTGGAAGAATGTGGCGGACAGGTCGAGATCGACTGCCAGTTCTGCAACGAGCGCTATTTCTTCGATGCCAGCGATGTTGCGCAACTGTTTGCCGGCGGTGGCACGAACTCGGCGTCAGAAACTCGCCACTGAAACGTTTAATTTCAGGGAAATCTCCTGTCGAATTGCGCAAAAGAGCAGTTCTGACAGGAGGGGCCTACTTTTTTTGGGCGTTTCTGGCATAATCCGGCCACTTTTTTCGCTGTAGTAGTTTTTTACAGACAACTACAAAACGTTTGGAGCACTCGGCCTCGGGCCGGATGGGGTATCTCATGACGCAAGCCAACAACACCGTGTACACCGACCTGAGCGTCGATGAGCTGGTAAAAGAAGCGCTGTCCCGCGGTGAAGGCGTGCTGGCCGATACTGGCGCACTGGTAGTCGAGACCGGTCACCGTACTGGTCGTTCGCCGGCTGACCGTTTCATCGTCGAAGAACCTTCCACTCAGGACGCCATCGCCTGGGGCCCGATCAACCGCAAGTTCCCGGCCGACAAGTTCGATGCCCTGTGGGATCGCGTCGAAGCGTTCAACAACGCTCAGGATCACTTCGTTTCCTACGTTCACGTAGGGGCTGCCGCCGAGCACTACCTGCCGGTCAAGATGACCACCCAGACCGCCTGGCAGAACCTGTTCGGCCGTTGCCTGTTCATCAACCCGGAGAAGGGCCAGTACAACCCGGCCGGTCGCGACCAGTGGCAGATCCTCAACGTCGCCAACTTCGTCTGCGAGCCTGAGCGTGACGGCACCAACTCCGATGGTTGCGTGATCATCAACTTCGCCCAGAAGAAAGTGCTGATCGCTGGCATGCGCTACGCCGGTGAAATGAAGAAAGCCATGTTCTCGGTGCAGAACTTCCTGCTGCCGGCCGCCGACGTGCTGCCGATGCACTGCGCCGCCAACATCGGCGAAGAAGGCGATGTAACCCTGTTCTTCGGCCTGTCCGGCACTGGCAAGACCACCCTGTCGGCCGACGAAAGCCGTTACCTGATCGGTGACGACGAGCACGGTTGGGGTGAAGGCGTCGTCTTCAACATGGAAGGCGGCTGCTACGCCAAGTGCATCGACTTGTCCGAGAAGAACGAGCCGGTCATCTGGAAAGCCATCAAGCACGGTGCAGTGCTGGAAAACGTCGTTCTCGACGCCAACAAGCACGCCGACTACGCCGATGTCAGCCTGACCCAGAACAGCCGCGCTGCCTACCCGCTGGAGCACGTTGCCAAGCGTTCCGAAGCCAACCTGGGCGGCGAGCCTAACGCGGTCATCTTCCTGACCTGCGACCTGACTGGTGTTCTGCCTCCGGTTTCGATCCTGAACAACGAACAGGCTGCCTACCACTTCCTGTCCGGCTACACCGCGCTGGTCGGTTCCACCGAAATGGGCTCGGGCGGCGGCATCAAGTCGACCTTCTCCACCTGCTTCGGCGCACCGTTCTTCCCGCGTCCGGCTGGCGAGTACGCCGAGCTGCTGATCAAGCGCATCAATGCCTTTGGCTCCAAGGTCTACCTGGTCAACACCGGCTGGACCGGCGGTGGCTACGGCGTCGGCAAGCGCTTCAGCATCCCGACCACCCGTGGCGTGATCTCCGCTATCCAGAGCGGCGCACTGATCGGTGCCGAGACCGAGCACCTGGACATCATCAACCTGGACGTGCCCAAGGCTGTTCCAGGCGTCGAGACCGAGCTGCTCAACCCACGTAACACCTGGGCTGACAAAGCCGCCTACGATGAAGCCGCCAAGGGTCTGGCCAAGCTGTTCACCGAGAACTTCAAGAAGTTCGACGTATCCGACGCCATCAAGGCCGCTGGTCCGCAGCTGTAAGCTGTCGCTGGTTGCAACGAAGAAGCCGCCCCAAGGGGCGGCTTTTTCGTGTCTAGCGTTGCTACCGGCGGTCAAGCCGATTCCCCATCGCTGGCAAACCAGCGCTTGCAGGTTCTGCGCTGCCTCTGTGCCGCCATGGGCCCTTTAGCAGCCGGTAAAATTTATCCGCCTTCAGGAAAATTCTGTTTCACTTGTCGATATCCGTGCAAATCACCGGGCCAGGTCAATGACAGAATCTCCAAACCGAACCGCCTTTTCCCACTTTCACCCGATACTCACTCGCCCTCAGGACAACGACCACAACGGTCATGTCGCCGGTGCCACCGTGCATGGCTTCTTCGAGACCGCCATTCAGGCATTTCTCGTCGAGCAAGCCGATATGGACTTGCGCGATGGTGAGTTGGCAGCCTTCGTGGTCAGTTCGTCGGCGGACTTCTATGCGCTGCCGGGTTTCCCGGATGTGCTGGAGGTGGGCTTGGGTATAACCCGCCTGGCGGGCAGCACGGTGGAGTACCGTCTGGCGCTGTTTCGCCCTGGGGATCAGGATGCCTGTGCGGCCGGTAGGGTGGTGCAGGTGTTCATCGAGCGGGAAAGCGGTCGCCCGGTGCCGCTGCCGAGCGCGTTGAGCAGCATTCTCTCGGGCCTGCAGTTGGACCCTCAGACATAAAAAAGCCCCGCGGGTGAGGGCGGGGCTTTTTGTTGCCAGGCCAGAGGCCTCAGGCATTAGTCGCGCCAGTGGCGCTTGTGCTTGCGGTGACCGTAGTGGTGGCCACGGTCCCAGTGACGACGGTCGTCGTAGTCACGACGATAACGGCGGTGCTCGTGACGCTCGTCTTCATCGGCCTTGTTACCCATGTAGTTACCCAGCGCACCACCGGCACCACCGCCGGCTGCTGCGCCAATGTAGCTACCGGTGGTACCGCCTACGGAGCGACCTACCACGTTACCGCCTGCCGCACCCAGCGCACCGCCGATGGCGGCCTCACCACGCTGGTGCTTGTCGGCACCTACCGCACTGCCTGCGGCACCGCCCAGGCCAGCGCCAATGGCGCCGCCGGTGCTACCACCGATGGACTGGCCCACAACCGAGCCCAGTACCCCACCCAATGCGCCGCCAATGCCGGCCTCGGTGGTGCCGCCTGCCATGGCAACGCCGCTGAGCAAGCTGAAAGACAACAACAGAATCGAGGAGTACTTCTTCATCGAGAAAGCCTCATAGGGATGACGAGGCGAATTTGAGGCTCTGCGAGGCTGCTGGCAACGAAAATCCGACGAGTAACACGAGTTGTACACAATTCTCTAAGTTACTGTTTTTTCGTTGAAACTTTCTCGATTTTCGCTTGTCTTAGGCTGTTATGACAAAAGCCCTGAGCCATTACGGACAGGGCTTTTTTCGTTTTCGCAGGTGCGTTTTCAGGCCTGATCGTCGCCCAGCCGGTGCCTACAGAATACGACCATCATCCCGCGCTCGCTCCAGTTTGATGGCGACGAATTTGGAGGTTGGCGTATGGCTGCCCTCACCGATGCTCTCAAGCGGAATCAGCGGGTTCACTTCCGGATAGTAAGCCGCTGCCTGGCCAGCCGGGATGTCGAACGCCAGCAACGTGAACCCGTGCACACGGCGTACATGATCATCCCCCCACAATGAGACGATGTCGACCTTTTGCCCCGGTTGGAAGCCCAGCCGGATGATGTCCGCTTCGTTGGCGAACAGTACTTCGCGCTGACCACGTACCCCCCTGTAGCGGTCATCCAGGCCGTAGATCGTGGTGTTGTACTGGTCGTGCGAGCGCATCGACTGCATGATCAGGTCGGGCAACTGGCCGCTGGCCTGGACGCGCTCATCGAGCAAAGTGTCCGGTAGCAGGTTGGCCTTGAAGTTGGCGCGACCGGTGTTGGTTTTCCACTCACGGCTGCTGGCGCTGTTACCCAGGTAGAAGCCGCCGGGATGACGAAGGCGCTCGTTGAAGCCGCTGAAACCGGCAATGGTGTCGCCGATCAGGTTGCGAATACGGTCGTAGTCGGCCACCAGCCAGTGCCAGTCCACCGGACGCTTGCCCAGTGTGGCGGCGGCGATGCCGGCGATAACGGCTGGTTCCGAACGCATTAGGGTCGACAGCGGCTTGAGCTGGCCGTTGGAGGCGTGGACCATGCTGAATGAGTCTTCCACAGTGACCGCCTGCGGGCCTTCGCTCTGCAGGTCGATGTCGGTGCGGCCCAGGCACGGCAGAATCAGCGCTTGCTTGCCATGGATCAGGTGGCTGCGGTTGAGCTTGGTGCTGATGTGCACGGTCAGCTCGCAGTTGCGCAGGGCCTGAGCGGTGCGCTCGGTGTCCGGCGTGGCCTGGGCGAAGTTGCCACCCAGGCCGATGAACACCTTGGCCCGGCCATCGAGCATGGCGTGGATCGCCTCGACGGTATTGTGGCCATTGTGGCGTGGCACACGGAAGTTGAAGCGCTTCTCGATGGCATCGAGCAGCGCTGCCGGTGGGCGTTCGTTGATGCCCATGGTGCGGTCGCCCTGCACGTTGCTGTGGCCACGTACCGGGCACAGGCCGGCGCCTGGTACACCGATGTTGCCGCGCAGCATCTGCAAGTTGACGATTTCCTGGATGGTTGGCACCGAATGGCGATGCTGGGTGATGCCCATCGCCCAGCACATGATCACGCGCTTGCCGCGGCAATACATGCGCGCTGCCAGCTCGATGTCGGCAAGGGCCAGGCCGGACTGGGCCTGGATATGCTCCCACGAGGTGGCATCCACTGCTGCCAGGTACTCATCGACGCCATGGCCGTGCTCGGCGATGAAGGCATGGTCGAATACGGCTGGCTCGCCCTTGGCCTGGGCTTCGCGCTCCCACTGCAGGACGAACTTGGCCATGCCGCGCAGCATCGCCATGTCGCCGCCCAGGGCCGGGCGGAAAAAGGCGGTATTGGTCGGGCGGTCGCTGTTGGTCAGCATTTCCAGCGGGTTTTGCGGATGCTGGAAGCGTTCCAGGCCACGTTCCTTGAGCGGGTTGACGCACACCACCTGGGCGCCGCGTTTGACCGCATCGCGCAGTGGGTCGAGCATGCGTGGATGGTTGGTGCCGGGGTTCTGGCCCCAGACGAAGATCGCGTCGGCATGCTCGAAGTCGTCGAAGGTGACGGTACCCTTGCCGACCCCGACGCTCTGGCTTAAGGCTACGCCGCTGGCCTCGTGGCACATGTTCGAACAGTCGGGGAAGTTGTTGGTGCCGTAGGCGCGCACGAACAGCTGGTAGAGGAATGCCGCTTCGTTGCTGGCCCTGCCCGAGGTATAGAACTCAGCTTGATCGGGGGTGAGCAGGGCGTTCAGCTCGCGGGCGATCAGGGCGAAGGCGTCGTCCCAGGCGATAGGTCGGTAACGGTCGCTGGCCGGATCGTAAACCATTGGCTCGGTCAGGCGGCCCTGGTATTCGAGCCAGTAGTCGCTTTGTTCGAGCAATGCGCTCACGCTGTAGCGTGCAAAGAAGGCCGCATCCACCCGACGCTTGGTGGCTTCCCAGTTGACCGCCTTGGCGCCGTTCTCGCAGAACTTGACCATGCCGCTTTCGGGCGAGTCGCCCCAGGCGCAGCCGGGGCAGTCGAAGCCGCCGTTCTGGTTGGTCTTGAGCAGTGCGCGAATGTTCTTCAGCGCGTTGTCGCTCGCGACCCAGGCCTTGGCCACGCTGCGCAGCGCGCCCCAGCCTCCGGCGGGGCCGTCATAGGGCTTGTAGCGAGGGGTGGAAGCTGGGGCGTTGTCTGGAAGGTGCTGGTACGAGGTCACGACTGTTACGACTCCGCCGCTGGGCTGTAGACCCGCGGTGCGCTGTGTTTGGGCAGGTGGATGAGGTTGAGGTTGTGCTTGCGCGCCCACTGCAGGGCCAGGCCGGTCGGGGCCGAGAGGCTCACCAGGGTCTGGATCCCGGCGCGCAGGACTTTCTGGATCAGTTCCAGGCTGCAGCGGCTGGTGACGATGGCCAGGCCGCCGTCGGTGCTGATTTCCCGACGCAGCAGCGCGCCGATCAGCTTGTCCAGGGCGTTGTGTCGGCCGATGTCTTCACGGCCGAGCAGCAACTCGCCGTTACGGTCCATGAACAGTGCGGCGTGTACCGCCCCACAGTGCTGCCCCAAGGGCTGGAACTGGTCGATACGCTGGCGCAGGCCGACCAGCCAGGCCGCCGGCGGCAGGGGCGCGCCGGGCAACTCGGTCAACTCTGGCAAGGCCTGTTCCAGCGCCTCGACCCCGCACAGGCCGCAGCCACTGGTGCCGGCCAACTGACGGCGTTGGTTCTTCAGGTTCCAGAAGGCGCGGCTGGATATCTCGATGTCGGCATACATGGCCGAGCCGCTGCCCGAGAGCTTGAGGTCGTAGATTTCCGCTGTGCCTTCGACGATGCCACTGCCGACACTGAAGCCGACCGCGAAGTCCTCAAGGTCGGTGGGGCTGACCAGCATCACGGCCTGATTGAGGCCGTTGTAGGCGATGGCCAGGGCGACTTCCTCGGCAAGCGGGGTGCTGGCTCGTTCGCCATCGTCGAGCTGCACGTAATCGTAGGTATTGCTGGCGGCCGGCATGGACAGGGGTGTGGAGGCCGCGCAGACCGGAGGCTTGCTGTTCATCGGAGCTGGCTTTCGACGGCTTTTTGATAGCACAAGCCTAGGCGCGTGGGCTGCCCACGTCTAATCGCTAGGGTCTATGCCTTGATAGAGCGCGTCGATTGGTCGCAGGGGAGCGGGGGCGGCGATCCTGGCCTAGACTCCTGGCTCCGAGGTTTCATCAACAAGGAGCGCGTCATGAGCCTGTTCAGTTTCGTGAAGGAAGCCGGCGAGAAGTTGATCGACCTGCTGACCCCCGGCAATGCCAAGGCCGAGGAACAGCTCAAGAAGCATGTGGAGACCGTCGGGCTGGGAAACCCGAACATCAGCGCCACTGTGGAAGGAGACAAGATCATCCTCAAGGGCGAGGTGGCCAGCCAGGAGGAAAAGGAAAAGATCATTCTGGCAGCCGGCAATATCGCCGGAGTGGCCACTGTCGAGGACCAGATCACCGTCACCGGGCCGGTTGCCCAGGCCGCGCGGTTCGTCACGGTCAAGAAGGGTGACACCCTCAGTGCCATCGCCAAAGCCGAATATGGCGATGCCAACCAGTACAACAAGATCTTCGAGGCGAACAAGCCGATGCTCAAGCACCCTGACAAGATCTATCCGGGGCAGGTGCTGCGGATTCCGGACTGATCGGGTGGTGCTATCGAGGCCAAGCCGGCTCGTGCAGGGGAAGGCTTGGCGTCGATCACGGTGCTACAGCCCGGCCAGTAATTCCCGGTAATCCTCGACCGCCGCAAACTCCTGGGTGTCCCGCGGGGCTGCCTGGCTGTCGGGTTGGCGTACCGCCAGCAGATGCCCCACGCCAAACCGTCGTGCACTGCGCAGAATCGCCAGGGTGTCGTCGATGAACAGGCTACGGGCCGGATCGAAACCGATATCGGCTTGCAGTGCGTCCCAGAATTGCGGGCTTTCCTTTGGGTACCCATAGTCATGGGAGCTGATCAGCCGCTCGAAGTAACACGCCAGCTCCACACGCTCCAGTTTCAGCGACAGCGAGTCGCGGTGGGCATTGGTGATCATTACCACCCGCTTGCCTGCCTTGCGGACTGCCGCCAGGAAGGTGTCGGCATCGGGTCGCAGGGCGATCAGGTGGGCGATTTCGCGTTTGAGTTCGCGGATCGGCAGGTTCAGTTCGCGACTCCAGAAATCCAGGCAGTACCAGTTGAGCGTACCGGCGTTGCGCTCGAACAACGGTTGCAGCTCCAGTTCCGCCATGGCCCGGCTCACCCCATGCAGTTCGGCGTAGCGCTGGGGCAGGTGGTCCAGCCAGAAACGGTTGTCGTAGTGCAGGTCGAGCAGTGTGCCATCCATGTCCAGCAGGACGGTATCGATGGCGGACCAGGGAAGAACAGGCATGGGAAACTCTCGATCAGTCGGCAAGCCACGGTATAGTAACCCGTTCACGCCAAGGAGCCGCCCCATGCGCCAGAAACCTACCGTCCTCAATCGCGAGATCGTCGCCAGCAGCCGCCTGTTTCGCGTCGAGGCCGTGCAGTTGCGCTTCGCCAACGGCAACGAGCGCACCTACGAGCGCTTGGTGGGCCGAGGCAACGGTTACGGCGCGGTGATGGTGGTGGCTATGCTCGATGCAGAGCACGCGGTGTTGGTCGAAGAGTATTGCGGCGGTACCGACGAGTACGAGCTGTCGCTGCCCAAAGGCCTGATCGAACCGGGCGAAGACGTGCTGGCGGCGGCTGACCGTGAGCTCAAGGAAGAAGCCGGTTTCGGCGCTCGGCAGCTTGAGCACCTGACCGAGCTGTCGCTGTCGCCGGGCTACATGAGCCAGAAGATCCAGGTGGTATTGGCCACTGACTTGTACGAAGAGCGCCTGGAAGGTGACGAGCCGGAGCCGATGCGGGTCGACAAGGTCAACCTGCGCGAGTTGTCCGCCTTGGCCATGCACCCGCAGTTCACCGAGGGCAGGGCGCTGGCGGCGCTGTACCTGGCCCGCGACCTGCTGATCCAGCGGGGGCTGCTCGACGCATGAACGACCAACAGCTGATGCATGAAGTGGTGAAGCTGGCCGTGCAGGCGGGCGAGGCTATCTTGCCGTTCTGGCAGTCGGACGTAGCGGTGAACGCCAAGGCCGACGATTCGCCGGTGACGGCTGCCGACCTGGCAGCGCACCGGGTCATCGCCGACGGCCTGGCGGCCCTGGCGCCGCACATTCCCGTGCTGTCGGAAGAGGACTGCAACATCCCGCTGACCGAGCGCCAGGGCTGGACGCGCTGGTGGTTGGTCGACCCGCTGGATGGCACCAAGGAGTTCATCGCCGGCAGCGAAGAGTTCACGGTCAATATCGCCCTGATCGAGGAAGGCGAGGTGGTGTTTGGCGTGGTGGCCATGCCGACCAATGGTCGCTGCTACTTCGGTGGTCGGCAGTTCGGTGCCTGGCGTGCCGATCCAGGTGCCGATCCCCTGTCTATTCGGGTGCGCAACACGCCGCCTGCCGGTAGCCGTTTCACGGTGGTGGCCAGCCGTCGTCATTCCAGCCCTCAGCAGGAGGCGCTACTGGCGGGGTTGGGAGGCACTGTCGGTGAGCTGGAACTGGCCAATATCGGCAGCTCCCTGAAGTTTTGCCTGCTGGCTGAGGGGAGCGCCGATTGCTACCCGCGTCTGGCGCCGACTTCGCAATGGGACACGGCAGCTGCCCAGGGTGTCGTGGAGGGTGCGGGCGGCGAGGTCATCGAAGTGGACGGTCAGCCATTTCGCTATCCCGCGCGGGAGTCGCTGCTCAACCCCTTCTTCCTGGCCTTGCCGGCCGCTGCCAGCTGGCGTGAGGCGTTCATCGAGCACTGTGTCAAACGTTGATGGTGTGCGGGTCGATCGCCGGCTTGCCGGCGATCTGCTGCTTTAGCGATGCAGTACGTACTGCCCGCTGAAACGCACCGCAGGCTCGTCGCTGCCAAGATTGCTGACGGTGGTTTCCAGCGTCAGCCGCGCCCGTCCGCGACGCTGATACAGCGTGATGAACCGCTCCCAGGTCTTGTCGTCTGGCGCCGGGCACCGCGCCTGGGCCGCACCCGTCACCGGCAGCGGATAGCTGATCTGGCCTTCCTGAATGACGATGTGGCCGTCATCGATGCCCAGCTCGCGTAGACGCAGGTGCAACCAGCCCCAACCTACCAGCACTGCGGCGCAATACAGACTGCCGCCAAACATGGTGCTCTTGTGGTTGACGTTGGCCTCCAGCGGTAGTTGCAGCTGCAGGCAGTGATTTTGCCAGCCAACGACTTCCAGCCCCATTTCGCGGGTCAGGGGAATGTCATGGTGCAGTACGGACTGCAGGTACTGGCTGTCGGTGGTCATGGGCGAGGGTCCTCTTGGTCGTCGTTTCCGCTGCTGGCGCCTTCGAAGCTAAGGCCATGCTTTCGCAGCTTGTCGTGCAGGGTCTTGCGGGGGATGCCAAGGGCTTCGGCCAGGCTGCGCATCGAGCTGTGCGGCTGGGCCAGCTCGGCGGCGATCAGCGAGCGTTCGAACTGTTCGACCTGTTCGCTGAGATTGCCGCTGAGCACCGGGGCTGCCGGTGCCGTCGCGGCTGGCAACTGGCCGTCGAGGGCCAGCTCCAGGCCCAGGGCGAAACGCTCGGCGGCGTTCTGCAGTTCGCGCACATTGCCTGGCCAGTCGTGGCGCAGCAGCATGGCGCGTTGCGCCGGTTGCAGGCTGTGTGGCGCAAGACCGTGGCGCTGGCTGGCGGCATCGGCAAAATGCTGGAACAGCACCAGAATATCGTCGCCGCGTTCACGCAGTGGCGGGATACGCAGCGGGGCGACGTTCAGGCGGTAGTAAAGGTCGGCGCGGAAGCGGCCCTGGTCGGCGGACTGGCGCAAGTCTTCCTTGGTGGCAGCGATCACGCGGATATCCAGCGGGATAAGCTGGTTGCCGCCCAGGCGTTCGACCACGCGTTCTTGCAGCAGGCGCAGCAGCTTGACCTGCACATCCAGGCTCATGCTCTCGATTTCGTCGAGGAACAGCGTGCCACCATTGGCGAACTCGAACTTGCCGATGCGGCGTTTTTGCGCGCCAGTGAAGGCGCCCGGCTCATGGCCGAACAGTTCGCTTTCCACCACCGACTCGGCCAGCGCCCCGGCGTTGATCGCCACGAACGGCCCATCGCGGCGGCTGGAAAGGTCATGCAGGGCACGTGCGACCACCTCTTTGCCGGCGCCAGTCTCGCCCAGAATCAGGACATCCGCGCGGGTACCGGCCAGGGCGCCGATCTGCTCGCGCAGGCGCTGCATGGCGGGCGACAGGCCAACCAGGCGAGTGGACAGCTGCTGACGGTCGCTCAGGGCCAGACGCAGGCTGCGGTTGTCCAGCACCAGGCGGCGCAAGGCCAGGGCGCGGCGCACGCTATCGAGCAAGGCATCGGTGGCGAACGGCTTTTCCAGAAAGTCGTAGGCCCCGGCGCGCATGGCCTGTACCGCCAGCGGCACATCGCCGTGGCCAGTGATCAGCAGCACCGGCAGCTCGTTGTCGCGCCCGTGCAGTTGTTCCAGCAGTTGCAGGCCATCGATGCCAGGCATGCGGATATCGCTGACCACCACCCCCGGCCAGTCAGGCTCGATGCGCCCGGCCAGGTCCTGTGCATCGGCCAGGGCGACCACCTTCAGCCCCGCCAGGTCGAGGGTCTGGCTCAGGGCCTGGCGCAGGTGTGGATCGTCGTCCACCAGAATGACCTGGGCGTGGCTGTCGATGAATGTCTCGGTCGTCATGCCGAGGGGTCCTCCGAAGGTTGCAGGTTGGCGCCAGGCTTGGCCACACGCAGCTGCAAGGTCAGCAGGGCGCCACCTTCCGGGTGGTTGCCGAGCAGCAGTTCGCCACCCAGGGCGCGCATCAGGCTTTCGCAGATAGCCAGGCCCAGGCCCAGGCCTTGGGTGCGGGTCTTGGTGGTGAAGAATGGCTCCTTGGCATGCTCCAGGGCCTGGCGGCTGAAACCTGGGCCATTGTCGCGAATGTACAGGTAGACGTAGTCGTCACGCTTTTCGGCACTCAACCAAAGTCGACGTGGGTTGGCTTTTTCGGTCAGTGCATCGAGGGCGTTGGCCAGCAGGTTACCGAGCACCTGGCGCAGGCGGGTTTCACCGGCCTGCACCCAAAGGGTGGCGTCCGGCAGGTCGCGGATCAGTTCCACGGCCATGGCGCGCCGACGCTTGGCCAGCAGGGCCAGGGCATCATCCAGGGCCGGCTGCAGGGCCACGCTCTCCGGGGCATGGCGATCGCGCCGGGCGAACGCACGCAGGTGGGCGATGATCGAAGCCATGCGCCCGGTCAGCTCGCCGATCAGCTTGAGGTTGCCGCGGGCATCTTCGGTGCGCTGGTGGTCGAGCAGGATCTCGGCGTTTTCCGCGTAGCTGCGGATCGCGGCCAGGGGCTGGTTGAGCTCATGGCTGATGCTCGCCGACATGGTACCGAGCACCGACAGCTTGCCGGCCTGGACCAGCTCGTCCTGGGCACGGACCAATTCCTGCTGGGCATTCTCACGTTCGAGCACCGCGCTTTTGAGGCGGGCGTTGAGGCCTTCGAGGTCGGCGGTACGTTCCATCACACGCTTTTCGAGCTCTTGGCGGCCACGTGCCTCGAAGTCGATGCGATCGATATAGTGGCGTCGTCGCTGCATTACCAGCCCGGCCAGCAACATCAGCACCAGCAAGGCGCCGCCACCGATGGCCATGACGGTCTGCACCGAGCGGTCGACCAGGATGCGTGGGGCGAGAATACTGACTTGCCAGCCGGTTTCCTTGATGTCGCGGGTCTGGATCAGCCAGGCCTGAGGGTCCAGGGTCAACGGCTGCGGCGCCTGGGTCGGGTAGGGCTGGATGGCGATGATCGCCTGGCGTTCGGCCTCGGTCAGCTCACGGGTGGAACGGAAACGCCAGTCTGGCCGCGAGGTCAGCACCACCACGCCGTTCTGGTCGGTCAGCAGCAGTTGCTCGGGCGTCCGGCCCCAAAGGGTTTCGGTGTGGTCCAGGTCGACCTTGACCACCAGCACGCCGACCACCCGTTCGCGGTCGCGCACGGCCGCGGCGAAGAAGTAGCCGCGTTTGGCCGAGGTGGTGCCCTGACCGAAGAAGCGCCCCAGACGTCCTTCCATGGCTTCGATGAAGTACGGGCGGAAGGCGAAGTTACGGCCGACGAAGCTGTCGTGCTTGTCCCAGTTCGACGCGGCCAGGGTGTTGCCACTCACGTCCATCAGGTACATCACCTCGGCACCGGTCTGGTGGACGATGTCCTTGAGCAAGCGATTGGCGTTGGTGACCGCTTCTATGCGAAACGGGTCGGCCAGCACGTTGCGCAGCGCCGGCAGGTCGCCGAGGATCTGCGGCAAGGTCTCGTACCGGTGCAGGGTGCCGAGCAGGTTCGCGACATACAGGTCGAGGGTCTGGCGGTTCTGCGAGGCCAGTTCGTCCTGATAGTAACGTTCGGCGAGGTGGTGCAGGGGCCACAGCAACGGAGCCAGGCACAGGGCCAGCAGGGCCAGGCTGCGCCAGCGGGGGCGGCGAGGGGGCGTGGGTTTTGCAATCATCGCGTAAAGGCGCCAGAAGAGTCTGGCGCAATTATGCGCTAGTTACGGCAGGTCATCAGCGCCTGCGGCCATCACGCGACTCAGGGGAACAAATCCGCTTCGCTCAACGGGGCGCCTGCCTGGTCCTTGGCAGAAAGGATGGGCGGGTACTTCTTGTCCCACTCGATGGCAAGCTCAAGGTCGTCCCAGCGGATGCAACGTTCGGCGGCGGGGTTGTAGTAATCGGTGGTCTTGTACAGGAAGTCCGCCGACTCGCTCAGCACCTGGAAGCCATGGGCAAACCCAGGGGGAATCCAGAACTGGCGGTGGCCATCGGCGCTCAGTCGGGTAGCCACCCAACGCCCGAAGGTGGGCGAGCTGCGCCGAATGTCCACGGCCACATCCAGCACTTCGCCATGCGTTACCCGAACCAATTTCCCCTGGGGGTTGTCGATCTGGTAGTGCAGCCCGCGCAGCACACCGCGTCGAGAGCGTGAGTGGTTGTCCTGGACGAAGGGCGAAGTGAAACCTGTTTGCCTGGCGAAGTCGCGGGCGTTGAAACTCTCGAAGAAAAAGCCGCGGCTGTCGCCGAAGACCTTGGGTTCGATGATCAGCACATCAGGGATGTCGGTGGCAATGATGTTCATGGCGATAACTGGCCCCCTGAGCTCTGATTCGACCGTGTCAGTCCCTGTTCAATTTAGCCACCCTGGCCTCTTGCAGCCTAGATTGCCAGCATGGCAGCGCTTGCGGTCACGCTCATCATTTCATCTTCAACGCTTGTTTATCGGCGATTTTGCGGGCGAGATAAGTGAAATGTGAAAGAGGTTTCATCTTCAGTGCTTGCGGTGCGGGGCCGCTTTGCTGACAGGTTTAATGTGGCTGTGTTACACATTTAAGTCGATTGTTATCGGCGTGATTCCGTTCTCTTATGCTTAAACTGTTGGTCTTGTGGCTTCTAAAGCCGATATTTATCGGTTAAATTGGCAGACAACTGAACAGCGCAACCCCTGGCCAGCACGCCGGGCTCTACAAGAGGTTAACCATGAAAACCCTTAACTCGACACCCCGCGCCGACGGCTTCCACATGCCAGCCGAGTGGGCGCCGCAGAGCCAGGTCTGGATGGTCTGGCCGGAGCGTCCGGACAACTGGCGCCTGGGTGGCAAGCCGGCGCAGGCCGCCCATGTGACCCTGGCCAAGGCCATCGCGCGCTTCGAGCCTGTTACCGTGGCGGTTTCCGCGGGCCAGTACGAGAACGCCCGTCGTCAGCTCGACCTGCCGAACATCCGTGTGGTTGAGATCAGCAACGATGATGCCTGGGTGCGCGACACCGGCCCGACTTTCGTCATCAACGACCATGGCGAAGTGCGCGGTGTGGACTGGGGCTTCAATGCCTGGGGTGGTTTCGACGGGGGCCTGTACGCGCCGTGGAACCGCGATGAAGAGCTGGCGGCCAAGGTCCTGGAAATGGAACGTTGCCAGCGTTACCACACCGAGGGTTTCGTGCTTGAGGGCGGTTCGATTCACGTGGATGGTGAAGGCACCCTGATCACCACCGAGGAATGCCTGCTCAACCGTAACCGTAACCCGCACCTGAACCGCGAGCAGATCGAAGACATCCTGCGCGAGCACCTGTCGGTCGAGACCATCATCTGGCTTCCCGATGGACTGTACAACGACGAAACCGACGGCCATGTCGACAACTTCTGCTGTTACGTCAGCCCAGGCGAAGTGTTACTGGCCTGGACCGATGATTCCAACGATCCCAACTATGCACGCTGCCACGCGGCCTATGAGGTGCTAAAAAATAGCCGCGACGCCAAAGGGCGCGAGTTTGTGGTGCACAAGATGCCGATTCCGGGCCCACTGTTCGCCACCCAGGAAGAATGTGACGGCGTCGACCATGTCGCGGGTAGCCAGGAGCGCGACCCCTCGGTCCGCCTGGCAGGGTCGTATGTGAACTTCCTGATCGTCAACGGCGGCATCATTGCTCCAAGCTTCGACGACCCAGCAGATGCGCAGGCTAGAGCGATTCTGGCCAAGGTCTTCCCGGACCACGAGGTGGTCATGATTCCGGGGCGTGAACTGCTGCTGGGCGGAGGCAACATCCACTGCCTGACTCAACAGCAACCGGCACCGGTCAAGCGCTGATACGCAACTCCCACAAAAGGCCCGTCAATTGACGGGCCTTTTGTTTCCGGCAGATGTTCGGCAGGCCACATGGCATATGTTTTGTATTGTTTTTCATGGGCTTAGACCCAGCAGACGGGAAGTGCCGTTCTGTAACAATACCAACGTAAATTTGCCGCTCACGGGGCCCAGGGAGTACGTGGAAAGATGAATGCAGCAAGTGAGTCGGCATTGCCCCCATCGGCAGTGGATCACCAATCGCTCCAAATTCTGGCGCAGTGGTTGAAACACCATGGATGCAAACGGGTCAGGACGACCGACCCTCGCCGCCTGCTGGACGGGCGATACCCCCAAGGGCTGATCAGCGATGCAGAGCTAGAAGCGCTGCTGGCCGTATGGCATTGATCAGGGGTTGACCTGTCAACAAATGAACGCCACCGCACTTGCGGTGGCGTTTTTTTTGGGGTGCGCTTTTTGCGTATCTGCTCCCCCTCGGCTTGTTCAACAAGCGCTGTGGGTAGTGTCCACTTCGGCCGGTCGATTTTTCCTCGGCCAGAGATAAATTGTCTGTCTTGACCGGGCACCTGCATTGAAATGCACCAGACCTTAGGGTGATTTTGGTTATATCAACCTGCATTTCACGAGTTTTTGACATTTGTAATCGCACGCGGCTACGATTCGGCCAACGCCTGCTGGCCACCTATGGCCATGCTGCTGCACAAGGCCCGCCACCCGACCATTGGCGGGCTTTTCAGTTTGGATCCGCAAAGCGTCGAACCTACGAAGGGGCGTTGGTTCCTGGCGTCATATTGCAGAGCGTTTTTGATTAAGAAATAAGGAAAACAACATGTTGAAAACCAGGATCAGCCTGGTCGCGCTGGCGATGATCGCCGCGACCCAGGCCCAGGCCAACGAGCAGGCCGAAAGCAAGGGCTTCATCGAAGACAGCCACGCAAACGTTCTCCTGCGTAACGCTTACATCAACCGTGACAAGAAGCACGGTACCGATGACCAGATCGAATGGGGCCAAGCGTTCATCGCCAACTTCTCCTCTGGCTTCACCCAAGGCACCGTTGGTGTCGGCGTCGACGCATTCGGCCTGTACGCCGTGCGTCTGGATGGCGGCAAAGGTCACAATGGCGGTGCCGGCGTCGACTTCTTCAAACCGCACAACACCAAGAACGCCGATGACAATGCCAGCTCGCCGCATGATCTGGCCCGTGCGGGCGCTGCCGTGAAGTTCCGCATCTCCAACACCGTGCTCAAGTACGGTGACCAGATGCCAACCCTGCCAGTGCTGCAATACGACGACGCACGTCTGCTGCCAGAAAGCTTCACCGGCACCCTGATCACCTCCAAGGAGATCGAAGGCCTGGAGCTGAACGCCGGCCGCTTCACCCAGGAAGCGCGCAAGAGTGCCGAGCGTCGTGACGGTGGCGGCCTGAAGTCGATCAACGTCTTCGGCGGTAGCTACAAGTTCACCGATAACTTCACCGCTTCGTTGTACACCGCAGACAACGAAGACGTGATGAAGAAGCACTACCTGGGCCTGAACTACGTCTTCCCGATCGCCAATGACCAGTCCCTGACCCTGGACTTCAACGGCTACAAGTCGGACATCGACAAGAAGTATGTGCAGTCCGCTGGTCTTAACGGCGACTCCAACACCATCTGGAGCCTGGCTGCGACCTACGCCTACGGCCCGCACTCCTTCACCCTTGCGCACCAGCGCAGCACCGGCAGCACTGGCTACAACTACGGTTGGTACCAGAACGAAGGTGGCGTGGGTGACGGTGGTTCGACCATCTACCTGGCCAACTCCTACTGGTCCGACTTCAACGCCGAGGACGAGCGTTCCTGGCAGCTGGGCTATGGCCTGGACTTCGGTGCCTTCGGCATTCCGGGTCTGACCTACAAAGTGGCCTACGTCGTGGGTGACAACATCAACACCCGCAAGGTCGGCGCCCCGCAAGGCTTCGGTGAAGGTAAAGAGCGCGAGATCTTCAACCAGATCCGTTACGTCGTTCAAGACGGTCCGGCCAAGGACCTGTCGATCAAGCTGCGTAGCTCGTTCGTGCGTACCAACAACGCTGTCCAGCAGAACGGCAACTACATGGACGACGGCAACGAAGTTCGTGTGTTCGTCGAGTACCCGATCAGCATCTTCTGATCCTGATCGCGTCACCAGCAGCCCCGGCCTATGCCGGGGCTGTTTCGTTTCGGCGTACCGCAGCCACCGCTGGCGCCACCAGGGCCTCACCGGTATCTGGCGCGAAGCTGTCGCTGCGGGCCATGCGCCACATCCGCGCGTAGAACTCACTTTCGATCGAGCCACTGAGCAATTCGCCTGGCTTGAGGAACTGATGCAAGTCCGAGAACAGGCTGATTTCGCTGGTGCTGATGCGCCGCGCCAGGTGCTTGGGCTTGAGCTCCGACGGGTGTTCCAGGCCCGCCGCGGCCAGCATCTCGGCCAGCGCGTGCAAGGTGTTGCGGTGGAAGCTGGCGACGCGCTCGGCCTTGTCCGGCACCACCAGGGCGCGTTGACGCAGTGGGTCCTGGGTCGCGACGCCGGTCGGGCATTTGTTGGTATGGCAGCTTTGCGACTGGATGCAGCCAATGGCGAACATGAAGCCACGCGCCGAGTTGACCCAATCGGCACCGATGGCCAGCACGCTGGCGATATCGAAGGCGCTGACGATCTTGCCGGCGGCACCGATGCGGATACTGCTGCGCAGGTTCAGGCCCACCAGGGTGTTGTGCACGAACATCAGGCCTTCACGCATGGGCACGCCCATGTTGTCGCTGAATTCGCGTGGCGCCGCGCCGGTGCCGCCTTCCTTGCCGTCGACGACGATGAAATCAGGCGTGATGCCGGTGGCCAGCATGGCCTTGGCGATGGCCATGAACTCCCACGGGTGGCCCAGGCAGAACTTGAACCCCACGGGTTTGCCCCCTGACAACTCACGCAGGCTAGCGATGAACTTGAGCAGTTCCACCGGCGTGCGGAAGGCGCTGTGGGCGGCGGGTGAGATGCAGTCTTCGCCAACGCGCACGCCACGGGTGGCGGCAATCTCCGGGCTGACCTTGTGCCCTGGCAGGATGCCGCCGTGGCCAGGCTTGGCGCCTTGGCTGAGCTTGACCTCGATCATCTTCACCTGGGGCGAGCGCGCCTGCTCGGCGAAGCGTTTGGGGTCGAAGCGACCCTCCTCGGTCCGGCAACCGAAGTAGCCGCTGCCGATCTCCCAAATCAGGTCGCCACCGTGTTCGCGGTGGTAGGGGCTGATGCTGCCCTCGCCGGTGTCATGGGCGAAACGCCCCATGCGTGCGCCCTGGTTGAGGGCGGCGATGGCGTTGGCGCTGAGTGCGCCGAAACTCATGGCCGAGATGTTGAAGATCGACGCCGAATACGGCAGCCGGCACTGCGGACCACCGATGGCGATGCGGAACGACGCCGGGTCAGGCGTGGCCACCGGCACCATGGAGTGGCTGATGAACTCGAAGCCAGGCTTGTAGGCATCGTTGAGGGTGCCGAATGCCTTCTCGGCGCTCTCGTTCTTGGCCCGGGCGTACACCAGCGAGCGCTGCGAACGGGAGAAGGGCAGCTTGTCGTCATCGCCCTCGATCAGGTACTGGCGGATTTCCGGGCGGATGGTTTCGATCAAGTAGCGAATGTTGCCCAGGATCGGGTAGTTGCGCCGCACCGCGTGATGGCTTTGGCGCAGGTCGTTGAGGCCGATCAGACTGAGCAGCGCGGTGATGACCGTGACGGGCCAGAGCCAGTCATGTTGGCCAAGGTACGGGAGGCTGGCGAAGGTGAAGATCAGGCAGGTCGCCAGGCAGGCGTAACGGCTGGGAAGAGAGTGTTTCATGGATCCATCGCTGACAGGATGACCGGGCCTAGGATAGGCAAAGCGACAGTTGGGAAAACCTGGAGAATCGGTAAAACACTGTTACGCGATGATGGGTTGTGCGGGCGCTTTTGGCCTCATGGGGGCAAACCGTTGGCCAATCCGGCCCTACCCCGGCAGTAGAACGCTGACCCGCAAGCCACCGCCCTCGCGGTTCATCAACCTCAGCTCGCCACCATGGCTGGCAGCGATCCGCTGGGCGATGCTCAATCCCAGCCCGTAGCCACCCGAGGCCTGGTTGCGCGAACCTTCACCCCGCACGAACGGGTCAACGATGGTCGCCAGCAGCCCCGGTGCGATACCCGGCCCGCGGTCGTCGATGTGGATGAGCACATGCGTGGTAGCACGTTCCAGCGTCACCGACACCGCTTTGGCATAACGCAGGGCATTGACCAGCAGGTTTTGCAGGCAGCGCTGCAACAGCAAGGCATCGACCTCCACATTGCCCACCTTGCCCTGTACCGGCAGTGGCTCGTCGGCGCTGGCCAGGTCGGCGCATAACCGGGCCACCAAGCGGTCGAGGTCGACTGGCTGCAGGTTCTGTTGCTCGCCAGCGCGCAGGTAATCGAGCACCTGGCCGATCATGTTGTCCATCTGGGTGATGTTCTGCCGCAGGCGTTCACGCTGTTCGGCGTCTTGCAGGCGTTCCAATCGCAGCCGCATGCGCGTCAGCGGCGTGCGCAAGTCGTGGGATACGGCGGCCAGAAAATGAGCCTTGTCGTTGACCATGGCAATCAGGCGCTGCTGCATGGCATTGAATGCCTGCGCTGCCTGGCGCACTTCTTGGGGCCCGTCCAGGGCCAGCGGCGGTTGTTCCAGGTTGCTGCCCAACCCACGTGCAGCATCGGCCAACCGCCTTAGTGGGCGCAGGCAAAGGCGCACCGCGACCAGGCAGACCAGCAGCACCGCAACGATCCGCAAGGCGTATACCCGCAGCAGGTAGTCACTGATCAGCAGCCAAGCCGATTCACCGCTCCAGCCTTGCAGCTCCTGGCCGTCGATGGTCAGCCAATGGCCGTCGGCCAAGGGAACCGCGAACTGGATATGCGCCTGCGCCGTACGCAGGCCGAACAGGCTGCGCCAGACGATCGGTTGGCCCAGTTCATCGGTCAGTTGCACGTTCAACAGGCGCACATCCTGAGCCTTGCCCAGCTCGTATTCCAACGCCTGGCGCAGTAGCAGCTCGACTCGCCGTCGCCCCCGGCGCTCGTCCTGTTTCGCCCCCGGCAAGGCCTCGACGCAGCGCAAGCGGTAATGCGTCGGCGCCTGCAGTTGGCCGACCGGGCAGTCCGCCTGGGCGATCAGCGGCGCGCTGCGGGCGGCGAGCAACCGCACTGGCGCTTCCAGCACCTGAGCGAAACGCACATCGAACCAGATGCTGCTCGACATCAGCTGGATCACCAGCGTGCCACTGACCATGATCAGCAGCAGCTGGCCAAACAACGTACGCGGCCACAGTCGGCGCAGCCAAGGCACCTCAGGCATCCGCCCCCGCGCGGGCGATGTTCAACAGATAGCCTTCGTTGCGAATGGTCAGAATCTGCACGTCGCCTTCGGGGGCGCGGCGCAACTGCTGGCGCAGGCGACTGATGCACATATCCACCGAGCGGTCGTCGGGGTGGTGGTCGCGACCGAACGCGCTGCGGGTCAGTTGGTCGCGGGACACCACGCGGCTGTTGGCGTCCAGCAGCTCGCGCAGGACACGGTGGTCCGAGCGCGGCAGGGTCAGCGACTCCCCGTCCGGGCGGGTGAGCAGGCGCTTGATATGGTCGATGGCAAAACCCGCGAAGTGTTGTGTTTCGGCCACCGGCGCGTCGGTGGCCGCCTCCAGGCGCTGGGGACGGCGCAGCACCGCCTTGATGCGAGCGGTCAATTCGCGCGGTTCGAAGGGCTTGGCCAGGTAATCGTCGGCACCCACCTCAAGGCCGATGATGCGGTCCAGGGTGCTGCCCTTGGCCGACAGCATGATCACCGCCAGGCCGGGCGTTGCCTGCAACTGACGGCACAGGCTCAGGCCGTCTTCGCCAGGCAGCATCAGGTCGAGTACCACCAGGTCGACCTTGTGCCGCGCCAACTGCGCGCGCATCTCGTCGCCATGGGCTGCTGCCAGCACGCTATAGCCGGCTTCGGTCAAATACTCGCAAAGAAGTTCGCGGATCTCGTCGTCATCATCGACGACAAGCAAGGTTGTGCTCATCGAAAAACACCTGTTGGCGGAAGGTCGGCAGCGCTCGTTACGTTCGATTACATGCCCGTACAAGCCGGACATGGAGCCCGAAGGGCGGATGCCTAGAATCGTAACAAAAAATCAACTGCGAATACGAAGCCTTCCCAAATGAATCATCAGCGCATCATGCCCGACGTCTCACCCATCCACCGAGGCGTTAACCACCTTCACCCGCTTGCCTTCTTCATTGCCGTCGCCTTGAGCGGCGGTGCCATGGCTGCCGACAGCCAACCGCTGGAGCTGGAGGCCACGCAAATCGAGGACAGCGCCCTGGTCCCGGCCGACGAGGCTGGCCAGCTGGGTTACACGGTCGAGAGCACCCGAAGCTCCACCGGCCTGAATCTGACCCCACGCCAGACCCCGCAATCGGTCACTACCATCACCCGCCAGCAGATGGACGACCGCGACATCCATACCCTCGAACAGGCGCTGGACACCACGCCAGGCGTGAGCGCCACCAAGTCCGAGGTCGGTGGTCGCACCGACTTTCGTGCCCGGGGTTACTCGATCAGCAACTGGAAGGTCGATGGACTGCAGTTCCAGGGCGGTTCCGACTTCAGCGGCGGCGGCAATGCGCTGAACATGGACCTGTACGAACGCATCGACATCGTGCGCGGCGCCAACGGCCTGCTCGGCGGCACCGGCGACCCGTCGGCCACCGTCAACCTGATCCGCAAGGCCCCGACCCGCACCTTCGGTGGCAGTGCATACGCCACCTATGGCAGTTGGGACAAACGCCGCCTGGGCGCCGACCTGAACCTGCCGTTGTCCGAAGATGGCCGCCTGCGCTCGCGCTTCGTGATGACCCAGCAGGACGCCAACTCATTCCGCGACAACCAGTCCGAGCGCTCCCGCGCTGCCCTGGCCAACTTCGAGTTCGACCTGGACGACGCCACCACCCTCGGTGCCGGTTACCAGTACGAGTACAACAAAGTGGTCGGCGGCGGATGGGGCGCGAACATCCCCATCTGGTATCGCGACGGCAGCAAGACCGACCTGCCGCGCAGCACCAACCTGGTCCCGAGCTGGAGCTTTGGCGAGTACACCACCCGCACGGCATTCGGCTCGTTGGAGCACCATTTCGACAACGACTGGACACTGGACCTCAAGGCCGCCCAGAGCACTGCCGAAGTGCTCAACCACCGAGGCTTGGCCAAGGTCAACTCGGCGGGGCGCGGCCGCTACGGCGGCTACTGGGACCAGGACGGCAGCGGCGCCGTGCTCAACGGCCTGCACAGCACCAGCGACACCACCCAGCAATCCGCCCAGATCGACCTCTCGGGCCCGTTCCAGCTGTTCGGCCGCACCCACCAGGCCATGGTCGGTTACAACGACAGCCGCACCGTGGCCTGGTCGCCGGAATACAGCTGCACCATGGTCAGCGACGACCGCATCAGCGCGCCATCGGTGGGCTGCCAGTTCCGCGCCAACAACGGCTTCCCGGTGACCGACTGGCACAACGGCGTTGACAGCGACTACGACATGATCGCCTCCCGCACCGGCCGCCACACCAAGACCACCACCCGCCTGCAAGGCCTGTACGCCGCCACCCGCCTGAGCATCACCGACCCCCTGTCGGTGATCGTCGGCGTGCGCAGCACTGATTATTCGGCCACCACCCGCAACGTCAGCGGCGTGCGCAGCAACCAGCAGAACCACGGCATTGTCACGCCCTACCTGGGGGCGGTCTATGACCTCGACGACACCTACTCGCTGTACGCCAGCTACACCGACATCTTCAACCCCCAGACTGCCGAAACGGCCAGCGGCACCAAGGTCGAGCCGATTCGCGGCCAGAGCTACGAAACCGGTATCAAGGGTGAGTGGCTGGATGGCCGCTTGAACGCATCGGCGGCGTATTTCCGCACCAAGCAGCAGAACAAGGCCGTGCTAGACGACGGCCTGACCACGCCAACCGGCGGCGACGCCTACAAGGCCGGCACCGGCCAGGAAACCGACGGTATCGACCTCGAAATCGCTGGCGCCCTGACACCGAACTGGAACGTCTATGCCGGCTACACCTACCTGCATTTCCGCCGCGTCGACAGCGACGGCAGAAGTGACCCGTCGCACCTGTTCAAGGCATCGACCACCTACCGCCTGAGCGGCCCGCTCGACCGCTTGACCCTCGGCGCAGGCGTCAAGGCACAAACCAACATCCGCGCAATCTCAAGCCCGGCTGGGCAGCCGTTGAACGGTGTGAGTGGAGGGGCTACTGACGTGAACTGGTCCGGATATGCGATTTGGAATGCCATGGCCAAGTACCAGCTGACTGACGACACCACGGTGAGCTTCAACGTCGATAACTTGTTCGATAAGCATTACTACACGCAGTACGGGTTCTATGCGGGGGCGATCTACGGGGATCCGCGGAATATGGCGGTGACGGTGAGTACGGCGTTCTGATCAGGCGAGGGCTGCGTTGCAGCCCTTTGGTGATACCAGCGCGTCGCATCGGTGGAGTGCGCTTTTTGCGGGGCGGATTCAGGTGACGGAACGCCAAAACGAACAAACCCGCCAGAAGACGGGTTTTTCGGGGGTTCCAGAGATTTTGAAAGCTTTCTATGGAACCTTGAATGGTGCCGGTACCAGACGAACGGTTTAACGCTGTGAGGGCAGGGTATTCGGAATCGAATCGGCGTGTAACGGCCTTGTCCTTCGTCGGTCTGTGCTCATAAGCCACTTGTCTGCTGCCCAGAATTGCGCCACTGTAAAGACTATTGTCATTACGGTGAGCTAGCCATCATGGCATCCATCAATGTTCGTATCGACGACGATCTCAAAATCCGAGCCTATCGTGAGCTTGAGCGGTTGGGTGTTACGCCCTCCGAGCTCATGCGCCAAGCCTTGCAGTACGTCGCCGAGCGCGGGCAGTTGCCTTTTAAGCCTGTGCTCATGACTGATGAAGATGAGGCGCTGCTAGCGATCGTTCGCGAGCGCCTTGCCGACCCTCAGCGAGTGAGGGTTTCGCTGGATGACCTATAGCCTTGAGTTCGATGCGCGAGCGCTAAAGGAATGGCAAAAGCTGGGGGATACGGTCCGGCAGCAACTCAAGAAAAAACTCGCCTCGGTTTTGCTCAATCCGAGGGTTGAGGCGAACCGGCTGCATAGCTTGCCGGACTGCTACAAGATCAAGCTGCGCAGTAGCGGCTACCGATTGGTCTACCAGGTGATCGAACAAGAGGTTGTAGTTTTTGTGGTAGCTGTGGATAAGCGCGAGCGGGAACAGGCTTATCTTGAGGCGGCAGAGCGAGTGGTAGGTAAAACGTCATAACGAAAAAACCGTTAAAGGGCAGTTTTAGGCTCTGTCTGAAATCCCAAGAAACTGAAATGTGGCTCCCGGAACAGCCGGGGTTCTGTACAGTCGCCGGCCATCTGCGGAAAGGAATTCTGTGATGGCAAAGCGTTATGAACTCTCGGATGAGGCGTGGGCAGTGGTCGCCGATCTCTTTACGGCAGCCCACGTCAGGGGCAGGCCCCGCAGCAGTGATCGCTTGATGCTCGATGGTGTGCTCTGGGTGCTGTGCTCAGGAGCAGCCTGGCGAGATATGCCCGAGCGCTTCGGGTCTTGGGCGACGGTCTATCACCGCTTCCGGGTCTGGCGAAACCGCGGAACATTCGATCAGATGCTCAGACGATTGCACCTCAGACTCAATGACAAAGGCTGGATCGATCCCCACACCTGGATGATCGATTCGACCGCTGTTCGAGCAACCCGTGCTTCATCTGGAGCGCGGAAAAAAGGGGGCCTGACGAGCCTACCGATCACGCTCTAGGCCGCAGTCGCGGCGGACTGACAACCCAAATTCATATGCTCTGCGATGCCAACGGGATACCGTTGCGCTTCCTTCTCTCTGGCGGCCAAGCCAGCGACATCAGCTATGCCCAGCCGTTACTTGATGATGTCAGCATCCCGACAAACCAGCGTGGTCGTCCACGCAAACGATGCAAATGGTTGCTGGCTGACAAAGGCTACGACGCCGAGGCCTTGCGCCGTTACTGCGATCGATATCGGATGCAGCCGGTCATTCCGCTGCGCTCAATGAAACACAAGCCCAAACCCGGCTTGCCAAGACTATTTGACCGCCCAAAATATCGACAGCGCAACATCATCGAACGCATGTTCGGCTGGCTAAAAGAGAACCGCCGAATCGTCACGCGCTTCGACAAGCTCGCAAAAAGTTATGCCGCAATGGTCTCGCTGGCTTGTGTCATGCGGTGTATGCGACGGCTTTTTTCAGACAGCGCCTAGCGCTGGCTACCCTCGGAATCCGACGGAACGCCAAAACGAAAAAACCCGCCAGAAGGCGGGTTTTTCGGGGGTTCCAGAGATTTTGAAAGCTTTCTATGGAACCTTGAATGGTGCGGCACCAGGAGTCGAAATTTCTCGTAAATATATGTATTTAAAGGATATTTCTTTTAGGTTCACTAGCTTCTATCCCTAAAGCTACCCTAATACATCGCCAAAATGACGAGCCACGGTTCGTTGTCCTGTTGCTGGGTAGGCCGCCTCAGGCAAATGGAGTGCATGAGGCGGATTAAAAATCAAATCCTTGCCTGGCGCATTACGTGGGTTGCTATATCTTTGGAGTATGAGCCAAGGATTCTGCGATCCATCGGGACGAGATGATGGCTGCAGTGCTGGGTTCCAACGCTTGCGATGGGTCCACTCATCCCACAAGCGATGAACGTTTGACGCGCACAAATCCTTTTTGCGCTGACACGTGACAGACCGTGTGTTTTCTTACGGCGAAGAGGTATCATTATGCCACTGCTGCCTCCACATCACGGACGAATCGGACAGAATGGCGTTGAAATTGGCGTTTGAGACGGAGGAGCTCCGGGACCTTTGCACAAGCGAAGTGATCGCTCTGCGGGAGTTACCAAAAACGGTGGCGCTGAGTCTCTTCAAACGGCTTGCGGACATCCGCGCTGCCTCAAATATCCTCTATCTCCCCGTCGGAAGACCTGCCGAAATTGATGCTGTACCGCCTGGGCTAGTGGTGGTGAAGCTTCATCAAAATCATCATCTTCTATTCAGTGCCGCTCATCAGCAAGTCCCAATCTTAGCCACTGGTAATGTAAACTGGGGCTCAGTTACGGATGTAAAATTGTTGAAGATTGGAAAAGACAATGATGAATAACTCTATGTTTCAGCCAACCTGGATTTCACCTCCTGGCGAAACAATTTTGGACATTATCTCTGATCTTGATATTAGTCCAGAGTGCCTGGCAAGAGACATAGGGTATGACTTGGTCGCTGTAAATGCCTTGTTGGATGGCAATTATATTATAAGTGAGAGTTTGGCTCATAAATTAGCTGGAGCTATTGGCCCTGATGCTGATTTCTGGATTGCTCGAGAACAGCAGTATCGTGAAGATATATCACGGATAATTAGAAAGACAAGCAAGACGGAAGATAACTGGCTTGAAGAGTTACCCATAAAAAGCATGCAGGATTTTGGGTGGATTTCAGACTCGGAAAGCAAGTCAAAAAAGGTAATCGACTGCCTTGATTATTTCGGTATTCCTGACATTAGTGCATGGAAGGATGTAAGCTCGGAATTTACTAAAAACGTAAGGTTTAGAACAAGCAAGTCATTCGATAAGAAAGTAGGTGCAACTGCTGCATGGGTTAGATTTGGCGAGCTCAGGGCTCTAAAAATTTCATGTGACCCGTGGGATGAAAATAAGCTTCTAAATAGCCTTAGTGAAATTTTAGCCCTCACGCATATTTCAGAGCCTTCGTCATTTATCCCTAAGCTTCAAGATATTTTAAAAGCTTGTGGTGTTGCATTGGTTATCTCTCGAGCCCCCGATGGGTGTCCGGCTAGTGGTTTGGCTAAATTCGTTTCTTCAGATAAAGCGCTTATTATGCTAAGTTTCCGATATTTGTCGGATGATCATTTTTGGTTTTCATTGTTTCATGAAATTGGGCATCTTGTGCTCCATGGGCAGACATCAACTTTTGTGGATGGTGAAGAATTCGAATGCACGAAAGAGGAAGAAGAGGCTAATGAGTTTGCAGCTCTCAAACTCATTCCTATGGAATTTAGGAGAAATATGAGAGCTCATGCTTCAAACTATAGAAGTATAATTAAGTTTGCTAAGTCTATAGGTGTTGCTCCTGGTATTGTTGTGGGGCAAATGCAGTATGAAGGTATATTGAAAGTAAACTATATGAACAAGTTGAAGGTCCGATATTCGTGGTCCTCAATTTGACTAACCCCTGAATTTTACAAAATTTCCTGGGGATTTTTGCCAGTTGCACAGAGCGTCTTCGAGAACCTGCATGCCGACGCCTAGTACTGCGTCCAACTGCTGAATTTTTTGCTCCAACTCTGCCGCAGAAATATTTGCCGATGTTGCTCCGCCAAAAAGTAGGCGTGCTCCTCTGAGGGGGCCAGTTGCTTCCGCCATATAGGTCGAGTCTGCGACGATTGTTGAAATACCTACCTTAGCGATCATGGTAAGGTAATCAAACTTTCCTGTTCGACCGAACCGCTTTACAGCCCCCATGGTTTTATAGAGAATGCCAAACGCAACTCTAGGGTCTCCACCAGATTGAGCCAGCGCGTTAGTAAATAGGTTCGTATGGGAGCCATGCTGCATAACCCAATTCACGTAGCTCTCAATAACTTCCCCCGTCGAGTTTGACTTGGATGGATCGAGAGTCTCGTACTTTCGGTGATTCCCAAATTTCCGGCCACCACTCCTTAATTCTGCCTGATTATTGGCAATCCATTGGCTCATGTCCAAAGGTTGGGTGCTGACCAATGGCCATGTCCAGTTGAACCCTGCGCCGAGAGCTCCGTACACGTCTTTGGTTAAGAGCCAACCCGTTCGACTAGCTTTCCCGAAATGTGTTGCCAAGAAAACTAGCCAACTTGCCTCTTCAAAATTTCCAACCTGCGCATTTAAGACTGCAGCACGGATTGGATCAAAGTAATTACTGTCAGGATCAATGCGGTTAGCGCTGATATTCCTTGAGGCAATCGCACTTACATAGTCTACTCGACGAATACTTTCTACCAACTGCTCCACAAGCGCAGTTTTGTTTTCTATTGCACGGATTCCGGGTAGCTGTAAACCATTATTCAAAGCCTGATCGAGTTTGGTACTCAATGACTGCTTGACAGGTAATCTAGGGTTTGGCAATTAGAATCTCCTTAGTCTTTTTCGTGATCCATTCTTGAATAGAAGTTCGTACCGTAGATGTTACGCCGTAGCTGCTTTGGATGTTGTGATTATATCCTAATATGTAGATCTCTCTTCCTAGCTCATTACTTCCTATTCGTGAAATTTTACCTTCATAGCTATATCCTTTGATATGATTTCCATTTTTTCTCGGTAAGCTCCATTCATCTTTAGTTTTTTTGATGAAGGTGACGTCAGTAGCCTTTTCGAAATTTTCAACTACAGTCTTGCCGTTTAATACTAGTATTTTGATTGGCGAATATTTTAGAACTTGACCGAGGAAGCCTGCAGATATAGATAGCAAAGATTCACGTTGCCAAGGTTTCAAAAATGCCCATTTCACGCTTGTTGCATACGGGATGAGATCCAAATGGCAGGCATGGAATAATGAGCTATAAAATGAATCATTAGTCCCTTTCAGCAAAAGGTCTAACGGCTTGAACCAAGCATCATAAGGATTTCTGGAAAAATACTCTGTGCAAGAGGTATGTATAGCTTCTAGCTGAGGCAGGCTCAATTCATTCCAGTTAGCCAACTGAAAAGAATTTAGCGTGTGGAATCTACGTGCGGATTCGGTGAGCTCTTTGCCCTCAGATGATACGAATTCTCGGTCGCTCGGATTTAAACCGACTGTGGCAATAGTTGTCTTGCAAGGGTCTCCAAAATACGGAATTGGAGCAGCCCATTTAATCACATCAAATTTGTCGAGTAGTTGATCCGAAATGAGGCTTGTCATTTTTTGCAATATGCTAAGCTGAGTCTCAGGGAGCGAGTTTAAATCAATGTGTTCAGGCAATTTATGCTCCATTTCCCTGGATTAACATGATTTTTTTCGTGACAAACCTTTGTAGTTCTAAGTTCGTTATAGATTGCTCTATATTTTTAAGCTCTGTGATTTTTTTATGTTTTACAAGATTAAACGCTTCAAGCAGAAGAGATAAGTCTCTCCAATAGACATCTGTATGTTTGCCAGAGATTCTTGTATTGCTCAGTCGCAGTTCTCTTTCATGCTTAAGTAGCCGTAGGACATTGCTCGTCTGATCGCCATTAGGCATCGGCGGCATGCTAACCTTTTCTTGCCAGCCTTCATTTTGGAAACCTTGAATCTTAGCGAGGTCTTCCATGTATATATGTAGGCTTGTGGCGTAGTGTCCGTATTCTCCCATGGGAAGCTCGAGTCTGCGCGCGACCAATTCTTGAAGCATCGTGAACGCGAAGATATCGTGGGGAAGACCTTTGAATGCATCATTTGAACGCATGGATGTATAAAGACTGAGTTTTCCGTCTCTAACCATAAATTGAAGTGTACAGGTACAAGGTATATCTTTGTGCTGCGCTTTGATGTCTGAGCTAGAAAACAACTGGACAACTGCTTTCCGGGTTGAGCTTTGCCGCTGTAAGGCTAGGATGATCGATGGAATTTGACCATCAACACCAAATAATTTTGGACCATAAGCTCCAAATATGGTTTTGCCGTCATCCGAGTACTTACAATAGTTTTGTATATAATACTGAATTTGATCTAGTTTGTTAGATCCTGATAAGTACCATAGAAGCTCACCTAAGCAGCTGAAGATAGTTCCTTTACCCTCGGTGCGGCTTAACCTACCTAGCGGATCCGTCAGTTTCAGCAAAACACCGGATAACTCCTTAGTTTTGCCTTTCGTGGGATGCACTTCCGTACCATCGTCCAGAATTTTTTTGAATATCTTCTTTAATAGGTCATCAACGGTATCGCCTTGTATAAACACTCGTAGCTCCAATCAGGACTTGTGCTTAAAACAAAAAATTCAATTGTGGAGTTTCATTTGTGCTTCTTTTTTGGTATTCCACTTTTAGTTTTTTGGCACATTCTATAATCTGCTTTCTTGTGCCTGGAACTGCTCCGAGCTGAATTGCTCTTTCGCGTACCGCAAGCTTTATGTCGTAGTGCGGATATGATGCGGAGCTTTGAAACCATTGTCGACGAAGGCCTATCAGTGACGCGAAATTGTGCAGTTCCTCTAGTGTATCAGCGACTAGATGACACCATTCACTGCCAGCCCATTTAACTTTGACATTGTCAACGTAAATAGTCATAGAGCATGCCCGCGACATGTGCGTGCTATAGGAATTATTGATGGAAAAATAATCATTCTGCCGTCCTTGGTTTGGGGGTCGTAGGACTTTAGCATGGTCGAGTAGAGGGAGGAATAGTCAAGGCATGGTAAATTCATAGGTTCATGCGATTCATCGGCAGAAAAGCCAGTACTAGGTTAAACGCCAGCCCGACGCACATCTCTACTGCCGCAAGAAGCTGCCAGGTCTCCTGAGAGTTAACGAGCCTTACCCAGTTTTCACTTCAGTTTTGGACTGGTTTCAGTCGTGTTTACGCTGTGACAGCTTTGGGTCATCACAGTCAGAATGTCGTTCAGAGATCAATTACCCATGTTTTGCCTAGCCGATGATTTAACAACCGTATAGTCAGCAAGTAGTAGTATCGCGTAGCCAAACTTTGCCTGTTCAAGCGACGATTAAGGAACCAGGTCAAGTGTTTTCTCTGCCATGCCCAAGGCGTTTCTCGATGCCAGCGCTTTGCGATTTCTGCTTGGATGATTTTTGCCTGTCTCACATGACGTTGTCGAGTTGCGTGTGAGCCGGTCAGCACTCCAGCCAGGAACAACTCCATATCGAATGGCCTACTCATGCCCGACCTCCAATGTAGGCCGCGATCACCTCCATCCGACCATGCCCCAGTTCATAGCTAATTTGCCACCGGGCCTCATGGTCAAGATTCCTATCTACATGGCAACATTGGCCGCCGTTGATAGGCGCGCGATTTTGGGTGATTTGTTCATAGCGCTCACATGCGTACGCTGCTCGTAGTTCATGGAAGCCTTTCAGATTGTATGTATGCAGGATGTCCCGCGCAGGGCGGATGGTTTCCTGCAGAAAATTTAGGTAGCTCTCGTGTGGCGCAATCAGGTTGCGGCTACCCGTAGGCAAAACCTGTCGTGCGAATCCAAGAGCACCTCGAACATGGTCGTCAATCGCAATCCAACGGGGGGCCGAGGCTCCGGCGCGGCCGCCTTTGGTGCCATCTTGAATGTTAATTCTGCCTAGCTCTTTAGCCTCATGGCTCAGCCGTGGCAGGTCTGCCAGGATGGCCTCACGTAAGCGCATGCCGGTGGCTCGCGCCAACAGAACGATCGCGGCGGCCCGCAGATGATCACGAATGCAAAGTGCATCGACAATCTGCTTAACCTGTTCGCGGTCTTGGCCCTGAGGCACCGAGTGTCGAACCCCGGTGCGCTGCATACCCAATGCCTTGCTTGGACTTGGCAATTTCACGCACTGATCACCGCGAAGCGCCGCCATGGTTCTGTTAACGCTGGATAGTCGGTTTTGTGCGGTACTGATGGCGAGGTCACCGCGCCTAACCACGTCGTGCAGATACGCCGCATAGTCCGCCAGTACCTTCCGATCAATCTGCCGCGCATCGTTGATACCTGGCCCTTGTTCGGAGCGGCACCATTTGACGAATGCCCGCCACCGATCACAGTGTGCCTTGACCGTGCCGTAGTGGCCTCCGTCGAACATATCTTTCAGCGCCTGCGGACCTGCGTAGCTCAATTGTCTGCCGTAGCCGAAATTACGGCCATCGCGTCTACCCACCAATGCCATGTCGATCACCTCATCTGCCGTTCTCCGATCCTCGCCCCACGTCATCCCGCCAAGAATGCTGAGTGTTATCAGGGATCAAGGCCCCTGCGACCTGTGGGGAGTGTCCTCTACGCGGGACTGGCGGCTCCTTACGACCGGGAGCAAGGGCATCTCATGATCTGGCCTCCTGAGCACCGTTACCGGTGGGCGGGTGGAGGCTGCATTGGCTGACGAGACCAGTGCCGCGAGATCCTGAGCCGTGTGCAAGCAGCAATGCGATGACCGGGGCATGCCTGACTGTCAGTCAGGTGCAGTCCATTCCTTGGTCTGCGGCACCATCATCTACAGCGCTGTTGCTAGTGGCATCGGCGTTTGTCACGCCGATTGTCACGAGGGGGAATGCCGCAAAGCCATGTGCGATCAGGGCTGCAGCAGTGGTAGAAGTGCCCGTCTCTTTCCAGAAGAAAGAGACGGGCGCAGGTTGGCGCAACATTCGGCCAAGCGGATAGGTTGCTGCAGGGCAGCGAGGTACGGTGTATCTGGCGCACGAGCGCTATGTGTGTAAGAGCATCCATCACATGGGTAGTGACCGGGCGAGCTGCCGGATGCGAATCGCCCTTGGGGAGAACCACCGCGGGAGCGGCGTGACCTTTAAGGTTCGGGTCACCTAGGGTGCTGTCATCGACAGCGCTTGCAACTCCCGGTCTACGCCTGTGGACAATATTCGTCAAGCAAAGCGATTTCAGGGATTTAGCGCCTGTGGATAAAACTATCCCTCGGTGGACATCAGTGGTTTTCCACAGACGTAAGCTGTGCCAGCAGTTTTTTTCTTAGGTATGGTCCTTTCAAGCGGGGCGGCTTTGCAGCCCCGTTTGAAAGGACCCGCGCGGAGGAGCTTCATGGGGTGCTGTGGGTAACTTCACAGCGAGTTTGAGGTGGCGGTGCGGCGGGTTACTCGGGCCTCTTGGCACTGCGCAGGTGCGTGACGTTCTCGCCCGTCTGCTTGGCAAACTCATGCGGCGTCACATGGTCCTCGCGGTTCGCCTCCAGAAACCGGCTCCACCAGGTCATGATCATCCGGCGCTCTTCGAGGAACTCGGCCTTGTGGGTATAAGCAGCCCGCACGTTGTTGCGTTCCTTGTGGCTCATCTGCCGCTCGATAGTCGTTTCCGACCACAGCCCGGACTCGACCAGCGCACTGCACGCCATGGCTCGGAACCCGTGCCCGCAGACATCCACCTTGGTGTCATAGCCCATCGTCCTGAGCGCGGCATTCACCGTGTTCTCGGACATCGGTTTTCACGGTCCAACGGGCGAAATCCAGAAACATTTTTGCACCCGTCAGGCGTATGCAACTGCGCTACATTCCCTAGCCTTTGGCATCCATGCCTCCACATCTCTGGTGATCTTGTCTGGATACCGCTGTGAGAAAGTTTGCGTTTGTGAGTGCTGCAGCTGAGCGTGAGTACAAGGACCTGCCACAGGATGTGCAGGACGACTTTGGCAAGGACCTGCGGCGCATTCAGTACGGGCAGGATCCTGAGCGGCCGATCAAGTCACTGACTGACTCGGTGGGCGCGGGGGCGATTGAGCTCATCATCAATGGCAGCCCGGCATTCAGATGCGTGTACGTAGCCAAGTACGCAGATATGGTCGTTGTGCTGCATTCGTTCGTGAAAACGACCAACCGCTCTGACCGGCATGCGATGCAAGTCGCTGAAGACCGGTTGAAGGAGCTGAAGCTGGAGCTGAGAAAAATGGGGTACAGGGTTTAGCTGCCTTGCGCTTGCGAGATGACAATCTGGGGAAGGGCGCCAGCTTCGTTCGAGGGCAAGACAAGGCTGGTGCGAAAGCCGAGCTTGTCGAGCATATCCATCATGGCGTCCAGCGTGAATTTCTCGATCTTGCCATTGGCCAGCTCGGACACCCGTGACTGTGCCACGTTGAGCCTGGCTGCGGCCTCGTGCTGCTTGAGGCCCATTTTCTTGATGCAGTCTGTGATAAAGATCGACAGGTCCATCTTCAAGGCCATCTTGCTGGCAGTTTCCGCATCGTGGGTGACGTGGAAAGGGCTCTCGTGGAATTGAAGCGCCATTGGCTTGCCTCAGTTGAATTATCTAAAATTTAAGATAAATCGTAGCGGGGCTCGATTGGAGAGTCAAAGCGTTTCTGTTTGAAGGCGTGTCTGTTTTTTGAGCTGCATTGTTGCCCAGAAAATTTGCTTTACAGGGATTGCCGGGCCGCTGCGCAGCCCATCGCAGGCAAGCCAGCTCCCACACCGATCGCGCTGGAGTTAAGGTATTTGCGACACCGAAAACAAAAAAGGCCCACCTTTCGGTGAGCCTTTTGAGTACTGCGTATGGTGCCGGCACCAGGAATCGAACCCGGGACCTACTGATTACAAGGCACCTGCACACAACAAGGAAATCAATGACTTAGGGCGCTTCCTTGTTACGCGCAGACGCCTGAAACGCCAGTGTTTTCAGGGGGATATGAGGGCTTGTTACGCGAGGGGGCGAGGTGGTTTCGGTGTATCGGAAGGGTCTACAAGCGGCAGGCTGAGGTCGTAGATGTCGAGCATGGCTTCGTCGCGGTGGCCGCTGGCCTGCTGCTTCTCCGCCCGAGTGCCTGGGGTGTCGGTGATGCCCCGACGTTTAAGATCGTGCAAGCCATAACGCTCCTCTTCAAGGAGCACACCCGCTTCAACTGCCTTCGTCATGAAACGTTGCCAGGCGGTGTCCAGCCCCGACTTGCTCAGGGCCATGCCCTGGCTGCCGACGATCAGCGGCCGCCGCTCAGGACGCAGGGGAGTGGGGAACTTGCGAGCAGTCCAGATCTGCAACCGATAGGCCTTGGCCTCGTCCCATACAGCGCGAAGGCGTGGAGTCCAACGGACAATATTGTCCCGGCTGCCTTTCCGGCGGTTGGTCTGAACCCCTTCCTCCAGCTCGTTCGCGTCGGTCAGGGTGACGACCTCAATGCCACGGAGCCGGCACAGGTAAGCCAGCTCCATCGCAATACTCAGGTACGCCGGGCAACTGCCTGGCTCATTGCGATGCAGTCGGCCGAGCGCCTTGGCCCGATCGATCATATCTTCCATCACCTCCACGGATGGCAGGCGCCGCTGCTTACGTTCGGCCGGCGCTTCCACGCCCTGGGCAGGATTGCTATCCACATAGCCCCGGTTCCGGCCCCACTGCAGGACGCGGCGCAGGTAGCGCAGCACATGAGCGGCTTTCGACGGAGTGCCCTCGGCGGCGATCTTGTCTACGAGCCGCTGTACCAGGGCGGGGGAAAATCGGCGCACGGCCAAGTCGCCCAAAGGCTTGCCCATCCTGGTGTCCTGGTTCACCAGGACATTGCAGCAATAGACGTAATCTTCCTGGGTGCGGGGCGAGAGTTCATTTTTGAACTTGGGGCTGTCGTGAAACTGCTGGCACAAGTAGCGCAGGGTATCGCGATCGGTGTTGCCGAACTCGTCCATGATACGGTGCAGCTCGGCCAAGGTGGCGTCTGCCGGTGCAACGTTTCGCCGGCACTGCTTGCCGTTTTCGTCACGGTGAGAGGTGTACCAGATCCCCGATCCCCGCTGGTCAAAGTAAATAGCCGCGGGGAGCGCGGCTTGATCGATGTGGCTTGGGATGTGCGGATTATGCTTCCGCTTTCGGGCCTTCTTCATAGGATGTCGGCGTCGTATCGCTCCGGGTGGCCAGGGCTTACGCCGCCGGCACGGTTGATAAGGTCAATGGTAGTCCAGGGCCCGGACTTGCCTCGAAACATGCGTATACCCTGCTGGATCAAGGTTCGCTCAACGTCCGATCGGCGTTGGTAGCCGGTGATTCGCTGAAGGTCCTCAAAACTCAGAACGTCGCTGGTGGTTGTCCCCATGCTGTGTCTCGCTGAAGCGCCTGCCGGGATTATCGTGAACTCCCGGCAGGGTGGTTATTAGAAATTGTGGGCAGATTTCCTAGGGGCGTACATGTCCAATCAGCCGTAGCAGAGGCCGACTAGACCTCCGAGCCACCACCACACCCGTTCTGCTGCATGGAAGCCCAGTCCTGCCAGGAAGCCGAGAGCCAATATCTTTGAGAAGTTCACAGAGTGCCGCCCTCTTGCTGACATGCAATCCGTGGATTAACCGCAGTTGGCTGGATGGCCGCAGCCATCGACATCACGCGGAAGTCACGCTCGGTGACATTCGGTTCGGGTCCGTCTGTTGAGTCGGTGGGGAATAGCCGGTTGGCTTGGATGAACGCTGAAAACGCATCCTGGAAGTGGGCGCCCAGCGCCTTACGCAAGGCGTCATAGTGCAGCTCAAACTCAATAGCTTCTGCGGGGGTCACCCTGACCCCTACCAGCTTCCGGTTCTGCTTGTGCCGGTACGCATCTGGAGAGCTGGTGTTGCAGATCTTTGAAAGGATCTGGAGCGCGAGCCTGGATTCGAACTTGCTGGCGGTGGGGAACCAGCGGATATCCCGACGCTCGTCAGCCAGGTCATCTAGTGTCATCCCGTGGCGCGCAAGCAGGTTTTCCAGCATGCGTTGAGCGTTATCCTTTTCGCCGCCGACGCCTCGCTCAGCCAAAGCCTGGAGCTTGCGCAGCTTTGACTGGACCTTTTGATCGAGCGTTTGTGCAGTTTGCTGATTCATGCCTTCATCTCAATTTGGGCGCTGCGTTGTGCGGAAAAGGTTACGTGGGGGTCCTTGCTGCTACGACTAGCGGCGAACAAGTCCGGTTGGGGCAGGTCGGCACCGAGCTTGCTGGCCAATGCGCTGGCTGCGGCTTCAGCGCTGATGGTGCTGCTCGCGGTCGCTTTTTCGCCACGGGCGCGGGCCGTGTAGCTGCCGGCGCTCAAGCGAACGGTGATCACCAGGTCATCTGTTTTGTGAGCATTCATCCCGCGATCTCCGTCATTGCCACTTCTTCAAATGTGGGCAGCTGAACGTCTGCACCAATTACGCGGATGCCACACCACCCGAAGGCATCGCCTTCGATCTCTCCGCCCCATCCCTCTCTGTTGTGCAGCTCTTTGGTCGTTCGCTGGCAGTACCAGTGGTCGCTGTCGTCGAAATCCGCACCACGGTCGCCGAGCAGCTCGCACATGACCTCTTGGCCAGCCATTCGGATGACAGCTCGCACAACGTTGTCGTCTTCTTCGTCCTGACGGTCCTCGGCACCTGTCCAGAAGCTGTTGATCAGCTGAGCACGTTCGGTGTTGAGTCGATCAAGGTTCACTTCGAGGGTTACTTCGTAGTCCTTCCAGGTGTCTTTGATCTTGAAACGCTTGATGTTGGTCGGTGTGGTCATGCTTGAGCTCCTGGAGCGATAGCGGCGCGCTGGGGCGCCAGGGTAAGCGCCCATGCCGGGTACAGCTCTTTCGGGCGGTTCTTGTAGCGAACGAGAACCCAGGGGCCGAGGGGATACAGCACCGTGGCCACCTTGTGATGACGGCGGGTGCAACTCGACCGCTTGGCGCGCACAAGCTGGCTGACCTTGTCGCCGGGTTTGAAAGCCTTTGTGATAGCCTTCCGGCCGCCAGACTTGAGCCTCTTCTTAGGGCTGAGGGGGTGGGGGCGATTGGGTCGCACTTCATTTCTCCTTGGGTTTGGTTGGTGCCGGGGAGCTGCAACTCCTTGGCACCACTTCTTTCGAATTCAGTTACGGCGGGCGAGGTGGACGACCAGGTCGTCGAACCTGTCGTCGTCTTCCACACAGCTCTGCCAGGTCAGAACCTCATGGATCTGCGCCCTGGTGCAGTCGTCGACCAGGATCTCCCGCTGCCCGGCGTGGAACCGCACTTCCAGGATCGAGAGCAAGCCGTCGCTGGCATAGGCACCTGCGTTGACGATGGAGTGGTCCTTCCCGGCCCTGGCCAGGCGGTCCTGTTCTTGCTGCAGCTGGCTTTGCCCGCAGCCGCCGGCATTGCCCATCAAAACGTGAATCAGCATGGTGGCTCCTTGCTCAGGCCTGGAAGATCCAGCACTTGACGATGGGTTGTTTGGTAATCGTGTAGTTGCTGCTCTTCGCCTGGTGGGAACGCACGGCACTGTCGACGGCCTTGTTGACCTCGATGAGCTTGTGGGAGCGGGAGTCCTTGAGCCGATCGCGCAGCTCGTTGATGTCGGCCAGCTTCTGGCGGTGCTCGGCGGCGCATTTGACGAAGTCGTTGAGGTTGATGGCGATCACGTGGTCTTTCTTGCTGTGGTTCACCACCGGGCCATCGGCGTCGAGGCCCTGCAGGTACTCGTAGACCTCCCAGAATTCGGCTACGACTGGGTGGTCCGAGCTGATCGAGGCCTGGCGCTCGATTGCCATCCGTACGAGCTGGGCGCGGGTGTGGCTCACCTGGTCATCGCTGAGTGGTAGCACCAGGCTCAGGCAGTCGAGCAAGGCCATCATTTGCGCGTGGTTGAAGATGATCCGCTCCACGCGGATGTAGCCGCTGAGCTTGTTGCCGCAGTGGTGGCAGTGGTTTTCCTCGCCCTGGAACGGGGTCTGGCAGACGAAGCAGTGCGAGTGCAACGCGCGGAGCTTGGCCTCGTACACCGGCAGTCGCTGGGCGAACAGCTCCAAGACTTCAGCCTCCTTGCGCACAGCTCGCACCAGGAAGTTGCTCAGCAAGGCGCCGTCCAGGCTGTTCAGCCGATCGGCGGCTGCGCGGCTTTCAACCGTCACCTGTGGACGCACGAAGTGCAGCTTCACGATCCGGGTCATGATCGCTTCGGACGCCACTACGGGGGCGTTCTGGCTGATCGCGATCGTCCCGCGGAACGGCGGTTCATAGGTTTCGTTGCCGGCGGTCTTCACGCCCTTGGTCGCCAGCGTACCGCCGCCGAAGTAGTCCTTGAGTTCGTCCCACTCAAAGGTTTTGGCGTGGCTCTTGTCGTCGCCGCTGCGGTCGGATTCGAGCAGCACCACCGGCATCCCGGATACCTGGCCCATCAAGCGGCTGCGACCCGCTTTGGTGGACTTGGCCGGGTCGAAGCCTTCGTACCCCTCGCGGCCGAACAGCTTCCACAGCAAGGTGAGCAGAGTGGTCTTGCCGGCGCCGGCCTCGCCAGTTGCCTCCAGGAACGGGAACGACTGGTATTTGTGCCGGATCTGCTCGGCAAAGAGTGAGCCAAACCAGAAGTTCAGGGCGACGATGCCCTGGGCTCCGAAGCAAGTCCACAGCAAGTCCAGCCATTCCGGGCTATAGCGTTTGTCGTCGCGCTGCAGGGCCATTTTCACGCCCTTCTGCAAGCTCTTGAGCTTGAGCTTGCCCATCTCGAAGAACTCCTCCTCGTTGACGCCGACGATCTGGCCATCACGGACGGCCACATCATTGAACACATAACAGCCGTACTCGCGGCTGTAGCCGAGGTAGTCGATGGTCTGAACGGTTTTGATACCGAAAAGCTGGTCTTTCATGATCTTGTCCAACTGCTGTCCACTGCCGGTGAACACGGCTCCGGCACCCATGCCGAGAAGTCTTTTCTTGAATTCGCTTGCGGTGGCCACCTGGCTACCGGTGAAGGTGTTCTTCACAGCGGCGCCGTCGTGTGGGAAGTCGACGCGGAAGAAGTACCAGGACTCGTCGGTGATCTCGTTTCGCTGGTAATACAGGGCCTTGGGGTAGCAGTTCGCGATCTCGACTACGCAGCCGGACATGCGCAGCGCCTTGGCGCGCCGAGCTTTGTCGTTCAGTTGCTGGTCTTCCTGGCTCTCGCTTGAGTCCAGGGCCTGCATTGCGCTGTTGAACTTGGAAATGTCGAGCCGCCACCAGTAGAGGCGGGAGTCGAAGCCAAAGTGGAATTCCTCGCGCTCTCGCCACTGGTACATCAGCAGCGCCTTTTCCACCGCGCTCTCCGCGATGAGTAGCGCCCCGTGGTGCTTCGCCTCGTCCAGCTCGTTCTTGATGCGCTCGGCCCGTGCCTCGTCGTCATCCATGAATGCCCAGCGCTGGTGCAGATCGTTCCAGTCGATCTTGCGGGCATCTGGCTGCGGGATCTGGGCTGCCTCGCAAGTGAAGCCGAGGGTGCGGGCCTGCTTGACCCAGGCCTTGGTGTATTTGTGCGCACCTGGTTCGTTGTCGAGCGCCCAGATCAGCTTGGGCGTCTTACCTTCGCAGGTGGTGATCAGGGCCTTGAGTGATTCTTCCGGGTAGGCGTTGGAAGACAGCGCGGCCACGGCGGCGATGCCGTTATGCAGCAGAGCAATCGCGTCGAAGATGCCCTCGACGATCCACAGCTCCTTGACCTCCTGCAGGTCCAGACATGGCGGGCACCACCAGTAGCCCTTGTAGCTCTGGCCAGGCTGGAAGCGCGCCTTCTTCTTGCCGAAGCGTGCCGGCTGGTCGATGAGGCGCTCCCAGTAGCCTCCGTGATCGAGTGGAAAGCGCACCGTTGCCGATCCGATGCCTAGCTCGCGATCGAAGTAGTTTTCTTGGGTGTACCAGCCGTGGATCAGGCCAGTATCGAAGCCTCGGGCAAATGACAAGTACGCCATGGCACTGGCCGCTGGAGCCTTGTCGGTTGCTGGGGCGCGCTTGCTCCAGTCGTCGAACAGGTCAGGGTAGATTTCCTTTACCGGCGCCATGTATCGACACTTTTCCTCGCGACCGCACCTGATGAACCAGGGGTTGTCGTGACGCGAGAACAGACGGCGTTGGTTGCACTGAGGGCAGGTGCCCTTGCGCATGTACTCGGTACCGGCCATCGGCCTGGGCGGTGTCGAGCTGCTGCGCTAAGCCTTCGGCAGTCAGCCGCTCGATACTCAGTTGGTGCTTCAGCCACAAGACCCAGCCACCGCCGGCTATGCCAGCAATGAGGGCAGCGGCCATAACGCTCCCTCGCAAGCCAATCACTCGAAAAACTCCCCGAGATACAGCCGGCGGAACTCTTCAGGCGAGTGAAACAGTCTGGCCTCGTGCAGCAGGTCGGCCATGTCGCTGCCCCAGTAATGCCGCTCGAAGTGACCACCCTTTGCGTGCAGCAGCTGCAGGAGGATGTCATCCCCAGGGGCACTACCCAGCTTTCGGGTGAAGCGTGGAGACGAGTAGTAGTAAGCGTTCGAGCGAACGACTGCGGATTTCAGCCAATCAAACTCGTCGTAAAACCACACGCCATCAGCAGAATCGGCGTCATCGGGGAGCTTCTGCAGATCCCGATAAACATAGGCGCCGGGCAATTGAGCCTTAAAAAAACTCTCCAAACCCTTAGAGCAGACGATCCGGACCTTTACGCCATCGGCGAGATATCCCCTCGCCTTGATAATGAGGCGGTTGGTCTTTCCCGTCTGCCGAGGGCTGATCTCAAGCCCCAACGGACCGGCTTTTACGCTTTCGCGCAACGCCAATAGCTCTTGGCTGTGCGCAGTTGAAATGTCACCGATCGCTATCGGCACGTTGAAGCGCAGGTGCTTCGAGCATGCTGCGTGGAGACTCTGCGCATGTTCAAACGGCGTCCCCTCGGGCATGAGCAGAATATCTCCCGGCTGAAGTCGCAGACGTTTGAGGTGATCGTAGGCAGAGCGGATCTGTGCATTCTGCTCAGGGCAAACGCAGATGTGCTTTCCGCATGGATTGCTCATGCGGCCACCAATGCGCGGTCCTGGTGCCGCTCGAAGGCGCGCTCCAGCTTCACGTCGTACAAGTTTCGCTGGTAGTTCGGGCCGTTGTAGAGCTTGGCCACCGTTGCCCACTTCTGCGCCTTCAAGGCCTTGAGCAGGTTGGCGTCGGCTTCGATGTAGCGGACGAATGCCTCCAGGTGGTCCGCTTCGCTGCGATTCATCGCTGCCACAAAGTCGTGCACGCTGGAGTAACCCAGGCGCTGCCAGTGGTAGCCCATGACTTGGAAGCCGCCCCAGCTGGCGGACTCCAGCGCCGCTACGTCGTCCAGTTGCCGGGCCTGAGCGAGGCGCTGATGCTCAGCGCTCCCGCCGATGTAACCGCCGGCTTTCGGGTTAACCAGGTTGGGCACCTGCTTGGCCAGTTGCTCGGCGCGCTGGTGCAGCTGCTCCTGGTCATCACCGGATGAGCGGACCAATTGCAAGCGGTCAAACATGACGTGGCGCTCGAAAAGGATTACCGGCTTGCCGTTGTCCAGGAAGCCGAGGCCATTTGATTCGACCTCGTTCAGGGCATACACAACCGCGATCGGTACGCCGAGACGGGCGGAAGCCTGGACCAAGTCGGAATGTTTGAGGAGCTTGCCGGTGTCCAGGCCTTGCAGGCTGGCCATGGTCTTCGGGCCGGCGGCGCCATCTGAAACGAGCCCAACTTTCTCCTGGTAGGCCCGAACGGCCGCCTCGGTGGCATCGCCAAAGGCACCGTCAGTTTCCAGCTTGGCGCCTTTGGAGTTCAGCAGGCGCTGCAGTTCGCGAACCGCCTGGGAGCGGTCGCCATGTCGAAGGGTGGTCATGCTGTTCCCTCTTTACGGGTGAAGAACTTCTTCGCGGTTGCACGGGTGAACTCGACGCCTAGCAGGCCAATGACGCCCCCAAAGAACGGGGCCGCACTGATTGGGATGCCGATCAGTGACAAGCCGTGGCTGGCCGACAGGGCCAATGCGCCGCAGAGCGGGGCTTCGACAGCCATGCGGCGGATACCGCCGCCACCGTAGATCACTCGCAGGGCGGCAATAACGATGGCCAGACCGCCGGCATACAGGCCGGGCCAGTTGTGTTCGAGCCAGGTGGCGAGCCAGGCCCAGGTTTCAGGGCGGTCAGGCATTGGTGTCCTTCCTTGGTTGGATGTTGGGGTGGCTGGTCAGTCCCATAGGTTCACCATCTGGCGCTCGGGGGCTGCCGCTTGCAGTTCGGGGAGGGTGACGAGCAGGCCAGAAGGAAGCACAGGCCCCCTGTCGGCCAAGCCCGGATTGGCATCGAGCACGGCCTCGACCACGCCGGCCGTGCGGCCGTAGTGACGCCAGCACAAGGCGTCCACGGTGTCGTTTTGCTGAGTGCGCTTCTGCTCGGCCATCACAGCAGCTCCACGGTGGTGCGCGAGGTGCCCAGGAAATCGCGGACCGCCCAGCGCTGATCGCGCCTGTAGTCTTCGATGGTCGGGGCCGTTTCGTCGGCCTTCTTGGCGCCGCTGGCGGTGCTGTCGAAGTTTCGGTACCGCTCGCAAACCTCGGCGCCGGCCGCGCACTCGACGGCACGCACGTACAGGTGCACGCGCTCGGCGTTGGTGAGGCGGTCGTCATCTGGAACGGCGGCCAGGGAAGTGAAACCCTCGGCCTGCCTGGCCGCCCGCCACTTGGTTAGGTCCCGGTTGATGCTGATGATGCCCGCGACAACGGCGGTTTCGAGACGCGGAGGCGTGACGCTGGAGTCGATGCGCAGGGTTTCCCGCAGCTTGTCCAGGTCAATGGACGGCCAGAAGGGGTTGCTGTTGATGTGGGTGCCCGGTACCGATTCGCTCGGCACCAGACCGCCGGCAATGAATCCGCTCATGGTCGTGCTCTGAATAGGTCGGCGGTGGTCGGGACTTCACAGCTGAGCCAATGGCCGCTGATCCGACCCGAGCCGCCGGGTTGCGTGGGACGCTCGGTTAGCTGGCGGGGCCAGCGAGTTTCTTGAGGAGACGCTCGGCGGTCTCCAGTTCTTTCTTGCCGCCGCAGTGGGCGTCCTGCTCGATCGCACGCTTGAGCAGGTCGATGCCGCGTTGCAGTTGGCCTGGTTGGCCGGGGTTGCTTGGATCCAGGCCCTGCAGCGTTGCCCGTGCCAGTGCCAATTTCAGCTTGGCGCTGACCTCATCAGGCATGTCCTGGTCTTTCGTCAGCTCAGCCGTTCGCAACAGGGTTTCGATTGGGAACGGCTTGTCTGCTTTCTGGGCCTTGAGGGCGTTTTCAGCGATTTCCTCGGCAATCAGGCAGCCGCTGGTGCGATCAAAGCGGTTGGCCATCTTCAGGCCATGCTCTAGGACATAGGCCGCAACATCGAGGCCGGCTTCCCACTCTCCAGCGTCAAAGCGCCACAGCATGATGGTGGTAACCACATCATCTTGAGCACCGCGGCCCGACGCCAACACGCCGTCGATATAGGGCTTGTACTCGCCGATCAGTTGCGCCTTCAGCAGGCACTTGCTCTGAATTGACTGGATCTGCCGCAACCGCAGCTGATCCTGCTGCATCTTGGCGAGCATCAATTCGTATTGATTGAGCCCTTCCATCAGGGCGGCCGGTGCTGCGCTTGCCGCCTCCTTGGCGGCTCGTTTACGCAGCTGGGTTTGTTGCGACAAAGTCAGTCCCATGAGTTACGCCTCGGTTGGGGCCGGGTAGGTCAAGGCTTCGATGTTCTCCACCAGGGCAACAGCGCCGAAGTCTTCGATGACGTAGGCGTCGTTGCTGGACTGGTAGTCCGCGATCCGATCGAACTCCGGCTCGTCCTTGAGGTGACGGCGGCGTGCGCCTTCCTGCCAGTAGATCGACAGGTTCTTCAGGAAGGTGACCAGCACGGTGCCCGCCGGGAGGAAGGGAGCATCGACGACCGGCAGGCCGCCCAGACGGGCACGGCTGACGATTTCCTGCGCTGCGTTTTCTTCCTGGTTGGAGGTCGAGCCCTTCTCTACAGCCTTGAGCAGCTTGTCATGCATCAGGTCGCGGCTGACCAGGACAACCAGGTCAGGGCGAGAGCGATGCCAAGGGTCGAGCATCTGGATCGCGTCAAACACCACACCGTCGAGGGTTTGATAGTCGCCGCTGATCTCGGTGTCGACGCCGGCCACCTTGACGACCTTGGTTGTACCGACGCGGATCTTTCCTTCTACCGCGCCTTCGTCCAGGACCCGATCGGTTGCGCCTTCACGGATCTTCTGCAGCCAGCCCTTGTTAACATCCTGCAGCAGCGGGTTGGCAGCGCGATCAGTTGCAACGGCAACGGAGGTGCCGTTGAAGCCGATCATGATGCGGTCAAGCGCTTGGCGCTCAACGATGGCGTTGGTCAGCAGTACCTGGAACTCAGGGAACTTGGCCCAGGCATCGAGCAGTGCGTAGGGGAACGAAGTGTCGAAGTTGGTTTGTACGCAGCTGTAGCTGTCCTTGGACATCTCGGCGACGTTGGCCGGATTGCGGCGGTTACCCGCCCCGGTGTTGGTGCGGCTGGCCACAGGACCATTTACGCCTGCGAGCAGAGCTTCGCCTTGCTGCTCGTCGACGCCGATCACGTTGATCGCTTTCAGGAAGGCCGACGATTCCTGGGTGGCCTTTTCCAGGGCCTGCTGCACGGTGGGTGCAACGTTGAATTTTTCGGTGGCACTGGCCACCCCGTTGACCAGCGCAATCTGCGCGGCCAGGGCTGTAAAGACGATACGGGTTGCGTTACGCATTGTGTGTTCTCCGGGTGTTCAGGCTGGGTGAGATCAGAACTGGGTCAGCACTTTGCCGTCGCCACCGGTGGCCGGTGGACGGTGCTTTTGGCTGTGGTCTTCGGTATCGCCGAGGCGCTTGACCAAGTCGTTAAAGTCGGTGGTCAGCTTGGTGACCTTCTCGACCAGGTCATTGCGAGCGGCCACCTCCTCGGTGAACGCTTCGCCCTGTTCCTTGGCGTGCGTGGCCAGTGCCTCGATGGCCTCTGTCAGCTCGGAGAACTGGGCGTCATCCTTGACAGCTTTGTCCTTGCTCTTGCCGAGGGCTTCCATCACCCGCGAGAACAGTCCGGCGACCTTGCTCTCGCTGTCGGTGACTTCCTCGAATTCGAGCGCGATTTCGATGGCCTCGGAGAACAGGTTGTCCGGGTCATTTTTTCGCGCCTTGAGTGGGTTGGCCTCGGGATGCTGGGCGCTGAAGGTCAGCATCTCAGTGCCCAGGCTGGCCGGCGTGTCAGTTACGGCGATGCCGTCCAGGTAGGCGCGGCCGGTGTCTGCGAACTTCGGGCGGATCTCGATGCTGGTGAAGATTTTCTGACGGGCCTTGTTCAGGGCGATCAGGTCGGCGGTAGGCTCGATCTGGGCGAACAGGGCCAGCTTCTTCTTGCCGGCGACCTCTACTTCCTCGGTTTTCAGTGCCACGACGTCGCCGTAGGCCTTGAACGGGCCGTCTGGCAGTACGCTGCGGAAGTGTTCGAGCCAGACGCGAGCGCCATAGGTGTTCGGGTTGTAGGTTTCGGCAGCGTCCACCAACCACTGGCGCTCGATGGTGCGGCCGTCAGTGGTTGCGCCTTCAACGGCGACGCGGAAGAACTTGCTGCGGAATTTCTTGCTTGCTGCCATGCGGGCTGTCCTCAGTGCGGTGGCGTTGTGCCTTGCGATGAGGGGCATGGTCCGCAGCGGGCTGCTATACGGCAACGCGCTGCACTTGTAGGCCTGCGGGCTACAGGGGGCGCCAGTGGGTGAATACGCGCGCGAGCGGCAGCATCGGCGCCATGAACACTACCGCCCAACCTACGACCGATCCGCGCCGCCAAGCCAAGTTCATGTATTGGACTGGGTGGCGCATCACCGATATCGCCGATTATCTCGACGAGAAGGAGAAGACCGTCCACAGCTGGAAGGCCCGAGATGAATGGGATCGGGCCGACAACGTCGAGCGTATTGGCGGCGCCCTGGAGGCGCGGCTGGTGCAACTGATCCTCAAGGACGGTAAGACCAGCGGCGACTTCAAAGAAATCGACCTTCTGCACCGGCAACTGGAGCGGCAGGCGCGTATTCAGCGGTACCAGGGCGGCGGTACCGAAACCGACTTAAATCCGAACATTGCCAAGCGGAACGAAGGGCCGAAGAAGCAGGCCAAGCGCAACGAGCTGGATGAGGAGCAGATCGAGAAGCTTGTCGACGCCTTCCGCGACAGCTGTTTTGACTACCAGCTCGACTGGTACCGCGCTGGCAATCAGCGCACCCGGATGATCCTCAAGAGCCGGCAGATTGGCGCAACGTTCTACTTTGCCCGGGAAGCACTGATCGACGCCATTACGACCGGTCGAAACCAGATCTTCCTGTCGGCCAGCAAGGCCCAGGCGCACCAGTTCAAGACGTACATGCAAGCGTTCCTCAATGAGGTGCTGGGCATCAAGTTGACCGGTGACCCCATCGTGCTGTGGAACAACGCCGAGCTGCACTTCCTGGGTACGAACTTCCGCACCGCCCAAGGACGGTCCGGCAACTTCTATTTCGACGAATTCTTCTGGGTGCACGGCTTCGCCGAGATCAACAAAGTGGCCTCGGGTATGGCGCTGCACAAGAAGTGGCGCAAGACGTATTTCTCCACGCCGAGCAGCATGGCGCACCCGGCCTACACCTGGTGGACAGGCGAGCGGATCAACAAGGGCAAACCGACCGCGCAGCATATCCAGCTGGATGTGACCCACGAGGCCCTGCAGCAGGGCCGGCTGAGTGAGGACAAGATCTGGCGGCAGATCGTCACGATTATGGATGCCGAAGCCAGGGGCTGCGACCTGTTCGACCTGGACGAGCTGCGACTCGAATACGACGCGGCAGCGTTCCAGAACCTGCTCATGTGCCAGTTCGTAGACGACGGGGCGAGCATCTTCCCGCTCAGTATGCTGCAACCCTGCATGGTCGAAAGTTGGGACTGGCCCGGATACAGCCCGTTCGCTGCCCGGCCTTACGGAGAGCGACCGGTATGGGTTGGGTACGACCCGGCAGAGACCGGTGACTCGGCCGGCCTGGTGGTGCTCGCGCCTCCGTTGGTACCGGGCGGGAAGTTCTTCCTGTTGGAGAAGCACCAGTTTCGCGGAATGGACTTCAACTCGCAGGCCGAGACGATCCGCCAGATCACCAGGCGCTACAACGTGGCGTATATCGGTATTGACACCACTGGCATGGGCAGTGCCGTGGCCCAGCTGGTGCGCCAGTTCTTCCCCGCGCTTCGCACTTTCGCCTACAACCCCGAAGTCAAAACCCGCCTGGTCATGAAAGCGTGGGATGTCATCAGCAAGGGCCGGCTGGAGTTTGATGCCGGGGCTACTGACGTGGCGCAGTCCCTCATGGCCATTCGCAAAACCATCACACCTGGCGGTCGCCAGTTCACGTACACCGCTGGCCGGAACGAAGCCACCGGCCACGCCGACCTGGCTTGGGCGCTTTTCCACGCCCTGCATAACGAGCCGCTCGAAGGGCAGACCGCTACCAACACTCGCATCATGGAGATCTTCTGATGAGCAACATCGATCTGGCCGGCGCCGCGCCGGAGCCTGCTGGTGAGCTGCTCGCCAACCCCAGTGCCCGAGCCGAAGCCTTCACCTTTGGCGATCCGGTACCGGTCCTGGACGGGCGTGAGATTCTGGATTACCTGGAGTGCTACCTCAACGGTAGATGGTATGAGCCACCTGTCTCGCTGGAAGGCCTGGCCCGATCTTCGAAGGCCAGCGTCTACCTGCAGTCTGGACTGATCTTCAAGCGCAACGCCCTGGCCCGGACATTCATTCCCCACAAGCTGCTGAGCCGGCAGGCTTTCGAGCAGATCGTCATGGACCTGGGGTGGTCGGGCAATCTGTACCTGGAGAAGCGCGACAACATGCTCGGCCGGGCGATTGGGCTTCGGCCTTGCCTGGCGAAGTACATGCGTCGAGGTGCGGATCTGGAAACCTACTACCAGGTGCGCGGCTGGCGTGATGAGCACGAGTTCAGGGCTGGCAGCATCTGCCATCTAAGGGTGGCGGACATCAACCAGGAGGTGTACGGCCTGCCGGAATGGTTGCCAGCGCTGCAGGCCGCGCTGCTCAACGAGGCGGCAACGCTGTTCCGCCGCAAGTACTACCAGAACGGTAGCCATGCGGGTTTTATCTTGTACATGACCGACGCAGCCCAGAATGAAGACTTTGTCGACGACCTGCGCACGGCAATGAAGAGCAGCAAGGGACCGGGCAACTTCCGCAACCTGTTCATGTACGCGCCCAACGGCAAAAAGGACGGTATTCAGCTGATCCCGATCAGTGAGGTGGCGGCGAAGGACGACTTCGGCGCGATCAAGAACATCAGCCGCGACGACCAGTTGGCCATGCTACGAATCCCGCCGCAGCTGATGGGCGTTGTACCGCAGAACTCTGGTGGCTTCGGTTCGGTACGTGAGGCTACCCAGGTGTGGGCGGTGAACGAGCTGGAGCCCGAGCAGGCCAGGCTGCTGCAGATCAACGAATGGCTGGGGGAGGAAGTGATCCGGTTCAACCCCTATGAGGTGCCGGCCGGCAATACCAACTGAAACAGAAAAGCCGCCCATCGAGGCGGCTTTTTGTTATCCCAGCTCGATATCGGTGAGCTTCGATATCTGCTTTCTCATAAACCCTTTGCCAAGTGCTGCCAGCGTATCCATGGTAAACACGCCTGCGGCTGTTGCGCCCTTCTTTGTCAAAGCCCAGACCGCGTCGTCTCGAACTGAGTCGATAAAGTCATGCCCTATTGGGGTCAGCGCCCGGAAGCTGAACTGCCCTGACGGATTCATTCCACGGCCGCCAGCCATGTCGATCCAGCCGCTCTGAAGAATCTGATCGACGTGGTAGTAAACCGCGTCGCTGTCATAGCCCGGTATTGCCAAGTGGTCTTTGTAGCTGACCATGGCAATAGCGGTCGCTGGCTTCTCCAAACTTTCCAACTTCAGCATCAGCAGTCGGATCAGCTCTGGGTCACGCTGCATCATTGTTCCTCCTTGAGGCGGCCCTGCGCCGCATCTGAACGATAGCGCCGATTCCTTCTGGGCACCATTGGGTAGTCGCGCTGTTCTGGGCCCGGCGCGCGCCCTCGTCCCCCCGCCACGCCTGCGGGCTAAACGTGTCGGAATTTCTGCGCCCCTGCAGCCAGGGTCAAGCCGCCCAGTATCTGGGCTTGGGCAGGTGGTGAGCTGTGTCGGCGTTCTGCGAATCCCTGCAGCGGCGGGGTTTTCTGTGGCGAACGGGGGGGTGGGCTCAGTGAATCTGGGGGAGCCATCGGAAAAAGGTAAGTTTTCGTGGAGAAGGGGCTGGGGGATCTCAGAGGCCCGGATTTACTGGGCTTGGTCGCTAACTTTTGATGGTTAGGAATGGTTAGGTTTGAGGTTAGGGATTCTCAAGTGCCTGATTTTAAAGGGATTTATTTTTGAGAAACTGACTATAGGTAAAGGTAAGGAAATTACTATTACTTAACCAAAACCTAACTTTTAGAGGTCTTCTGGAGGCCAGAAACGGAGAGGGATGCAGCCTGTTCGCATGAAACCTAACCGACCTAACCTTTTTCCGATGGGTCAACATCAAACGGCGGTCGCCCCTAGGGGGAGGCTGGTCGAGGGTGACACGCAGATCTGCGCTTGTGCACGCCTCTTGTTACGTCGGTTGTTACGCGCACTGCCGAAACGACATGAAGAAACGCACGTAACACCTTGATAAATATGGTGCCGGCACCAGGAATCGAACCCGGGACCTACTGATTACAAGTCAGTTGCTCTACCATCTGAGCTATACCGGCAATGGGGCGTCATTATAACGATCGGTTGGCGCCTGTAAACCACTTCCTTTCGATTCAGCGCAAATGAGCTAAGTCACCGGCCTAAAAGGAGAATTTTCTTACCAGCCGCGGTGGATGGTATTGACGCTGGGCTCGGTCTTGCCGGGGTTGAAGAACAGCTTGTGGTTGTCGCAGCCGCGCTTGCGGCATGGGGTTTCGCCGCGCAGCGGCAGGCCGTTGTCGCCGCCCAGTTGCATGCCTGGGGTGTTCCAGTCCAAGTTGCCGTGATGGTGCGTCGGGGCGCTGCTCGCGCAGGCGCTCAGGGTCAGGGCGGAAGCCAGCAGGGCGAAAATTTTGGCTCGGTTCACGATGTCTAAATCCGTTTGTCCACTGTCGGTTCTGGCGCAACGCCAGAAGGTCGCGAGGCTGGCGGGCAGCATGCGACGTCGCTTTTTAATGATTTGGGGGGCGGATGATACACCGTTGGCTCGCAAGGCGGTGCATCGGTTCGGGATTGAGCCTCGCTCACGCAGAGAAGGGCTGGAGCCTTCTGAATTTCCGCTCTTCTGTAGGGCATTTCTGAACTTGAAACCAAATGCTTCGGGGTTGGGCGGTTTGGGAATTATCCTACGCGCGCTACTGATGTTTCGCTGTTGGCGGGGTAAAGCCCCAGGGATACCGTTCCTCGGTCGCCGATTTCTGGTGACCGGGCGTGAGAACCCGACGGTGAATAAGCAGTAGCCAAATGGTGGCCGTACGCGGGCAGGCTTCGGCCTGGCCGAGCTTCCTTATTCCCTCGGTTTCTCACCCCGTGTACGGCTGCCACCCAATTCCGTGAGAAAGATTTTCGTGGCAGGCACATCCACTGGAATAAGGATTTAGCCATGAAAAAGACTGTCCCCGACCCACCCCGTCGCATCCTCAATTTCCCATTCTTCTCCATCCACAGCGGCATCACCCCACCCGACGCCCTCGCTCACGCCAGCGAACTCATGCGCGGCGTGGCCGAAACCATCGACGAACACTGCCGACTCCATGCCGGTGAACCAGGCCTGAACATGCTGAGCACCGCCGCGCATGCCGCCGAATCTGCCCGGGCATTGGCCGAACATGCACTGGCCCGCATCAGCACCACAAAGCAAGAGGACTGAAAGCGATGAGCGACCAACCTAAAACCGCCGTCACCGCTGGCGTGGCAACGTTGATCGAAGTGGGTAACCCTCCGGTGGATCTGCTGCGCGTGGTCGCGGGCATCCCGGTGGACTATGCCTACGATCAGGTGTCGGTGCTGCTGGGCTACATCACGCATCTTGTGCGCGAAGGCGATGCCGAGGATGACCACAAGCTGCTCGGTGCAGCCGATTACCTGAGCGCCTTGGCGAAGGCATTGATGAATGATGTCGAGATTGCCAGGAACAAGATGAACTGAGGGAGGCTCTTGTGAAAGGTGGCCCGGAGTGGCGATGACACTTCAGGGTCATTGGGGTCGCTTTGCATCCTTTTCGCGACGCAAAGCCGCTCCCACAAGGTGGGTTTGGGGATGGAGCTCAATGGAGTGGCTTATGCTTATGCACAATCGGCAGCGGGGGGCCGAGCGAAACGCGTGCCGGTTTTCATTACCATTGGTCTTTGCGCAAATGCCTGTTTTTACTGGCTTCAGTGGCTGCCTGGAATAAGCCGTGAGCCTCAAATAGCGCTTGGATCCAACGATTCATCACAAGCTTGTTCACAGAGTTATCCACAGGTTTTTCTGCGGCTAACGGTCGCGTTCTGCCAGCAACAGAAGGTTGCGCGGAGTCAGTGGATAGTCGCAGAACAATCCCAGTTGCACGGTGTAACCGTGCGCTTGCAGATACAGCGCACGGTCCAGTACCAGCCAAAGCTCCAACGGTCGGCGGAACAGGTTGCGTAGCCGTTCGAGGTTGCGCACCTGCGCCAGGCGCTGCCAGCCAGCGGCCTCCAGGGCTTGCCAGTCCGGTGTGCCGTGCAGGGGCAGCTGCTTGAGCGCTGCGAGGTCGCGGCAGTATTGCTCGAAGGTCTTGTCCAGCCATGCGGTTGGCAGCGAAGGGGTGGGCAGGTAATCGTCGCATTGCCGCTGCTGGCGCTGCAGCAGGTCGAAGCCCAGGCGGCGCGCCATCGAGGCGTCACGTTGGCGGCGCACGCGGGCGCTGGCAGTGACGGCTTCGCACAAGGGCAACGCCAGGTCATCCACGGACAGTGTCAGCGCTGAACGCTGCGCCGCTGTGGATAACGCCTGGTACTGCGGGGTACGGATCCGGTTGTAGCAGCAAGGGGCGACCGCCAGGTGGCGGCAACCTGCCTGGCTGGCCGATTGCAGCAGGCGCACATGCAGGTCGCCGCAGGCGTGCAAGGCCACGGCGCTGGTGTCTGGGCCCAGGTGGCGGGCACTGTCGGCGGCCATCACGTCCTGCTGCACGTGGGTGGCTGGCAGACGGTGGTGATCGCTCAGCGCCTGGCCGGCGGCCACCAGCTCGGCGTCGTACTCCAGGCAGGTCAGCTGCTGGCCCGGCTGCAACAGCCTGCGCCCCAGGTGGCCCTTGCCGGAACACCAATCCAGCCAGTGACGCGGTTGCTCGCGAAAGCCCAGGCGGCGGCTGAAGGCGTCTATCTGCTGCCATTTGCGACCGGGAACGTTGACCTCCAGACGGTGGTTGGCGAAGGAGGCGCTGACGTCCGGAAGGTCGCCGAGGGCCGACAGCTCAGCGGCCCGTTGGGCCAGCTGGGGGAAAGGCGAGGGCAGCAAGTCGGGGGCTTGCTCGGCTTCGGCGTCGGCCAGCGAGCCTTGGCGCAGATGGGCGGCGAGTTCGGGGTATTGGGCTTCCCAATCCAGGCGAAGGCGGGTGAATGGCCTTGGTTTCCACAGCTGTTGATGCTCGATCAGGAACTGGTCGAGGGCCTGGAAGCGGTCGCTTAAGTGGTGGCTGTGGAGGACGGGGCGCATGGGGTCGGGGAGCGGGTTGATTGGAAGGGGTATCGCTGGCAAGCCGGCTCCTGCAGGAGCCGGCGACGGGGGTCAGCGGCCTTGGCAGGCGTCGACGCGCAACCAGCGTTCGAGCACTTTGAAGCCCTGCACCAGCACGAACGAGATGACCAGGTAGAACACCCCGGCCGCGAAGAAGATCTCCACCGGCAGGTAGGTTCGGGCGATGATGGTGCGGGCCATACCGGTCAGTTCCAGCAAGGTCACCGTACTGGCCAGGGCGCTGGCCTTGAGCATCAGGATCACTTCGTTGCTGTAGGCCGGCAGGCCGATGCGGGCCGCGCGCGGCAGCATGATGTAGAACAGCGTCTTGCCGCGAGACATGCCCAGCGCCCGTGCCGCTTCGATCTCGCCCTTGGGGATGGCCTGCAATGCACCGCGCAGAATCTCGGCGATGTAGGCGGCGGTGTGCAGAGTCATGGTCAGCACCGTGCACCAGAACGGATCGCGCAGGTACGGCCACAGGCTGCTGGAGCGCACCAGGTCGAACTGAGCCAGGCCGTAGTAGACCAGGAACAACTGCACCAGCAGCGGCGTACCACGGAAGAAGAAGATGTAGCCGTAGGGCAGGGCGCGCACGTACCAATGCCGCGACGAGCGGGCGATGCCCAGCGGGATGGCCAGGATCAGCCCGGCGACGACCGCGATGGCGACCAGCTCCAGGGTCAGGGTGGCGCCTTGAGCCAGGCGTGGCAGCCACTTGATGATCACTTCCCAATTCATTATTCGGCCCTCGCAAAGCCGCGAGCGGCGCGTTTTTCCAGGAAGTGCATGCCGGTCATGGCGACGATGGTCAGGCTCAGGTAGATGCAGGCCGCGACCATGTAGAAGGTGAAGGGCTCCTTGGTCACGGTCACGCCGATTTGCGCGTGGCGCATGATCTCTTCAAGGCCGATCACCGACACCAGCGCGGTGTCCTTCATCAGGATCATGAACAGGTTGCCAAGGCCAGGCAGGGCGATACGCCACATCTGCGGCAGGATGATCCGCGAGAGGATGCGCCCTTTCGAAAGGCCCAGCGCCAGGCCGGCCTCACGGTGACCCTTGGGGATGGCCAGGATGGCGCCGCGGAACACTTCCGTGGCATAGGCGCCGAAGCACAGGCCCAGGGCGATCACGCCGGCGGCGAAGGCGCTGAGTTCAAGGCCGGGCAGGTTCAGGGCTTCGCCGAGGCTGTTCATCAGGCCGACGGTGCCGAAGTAAATCAGCAGGACCCAAAGCAGTTCCGGTACGCCGCGAACCAGGGTCGAGTAGGTGCCGCCAAGCCATTGCAGTGGCTTGGCCGAGGAAGTCTTGGCCAGTGCGCCGAGCAGACCGAGGACCAGCCCCAGCAGCAATGCGCAGAGCGCCAGTTTTACGGTCATCAGGGTGCCGGCCGCCATGGCCGGACCGAATCCGTGCAGGTCGATATTCATTGGCAGGTGCGTTCTAGGGACTGGCGCGCCGCAGGGGCGCGCCGGTCGGGGCGGATCATTCGATGCTGAATGGGAAGTACTTGTCGTTGATCTTCTTGTACGTTCCGTCGGCCTTGATTTCAGCCAGGGCTTTGTTCAGCTTCTCGCGCAGTGGGTCACCCTTGCGCACGGCGATGCCGATCTTGTCGCTGTCCATCACAGGCTCGCCCTTGAACTCGAAGTTCGAGCCGTCTTTGCTTTTGAGCCACTCGTACTGCACGTACTTGTCGGCCAGGATGCCGTCGATGCGGCCGGAGACCAGGTCCAGGTAGGCGTTTTCCTGGGTGTCGTACAGCTTGATTTCAACAGCGTCGCCATAGTTGTCTTCCAGCCAGGTGCCGGCCAGGGTAGCGCGCTGGGTACCGATCACCTTGCCCTTGAGCGAGGCCTTGTCGGTCTTGAAGTCGACGTTCTTCGGCGCGATGAACTGCAGTTTGTTGGAGTAGTACGGGTCGGTGAAGTCAACGGCCTGCTTGCGCTCGTCGGTGATCGACAGCGAAGACACCAGGAAGTCGAACTTCTTGGCGTTCAGGGCCGGGATGATGCCGTCCCAGTCGGAAGTGACGACCGAGCACTCGACTTTCATCTTGGCGCACAGGGCGTCGCCGATGTCTTTGTCGAAGCCAACCACGTTACCGCTGGCATCCTTGTTGTTGAAGGGTGGGTAGGCCGCTTCGATACCCATGCGCAGTTTTTCCGCGGCCATGGCGTTTGCCGACATCACCAGGGTGGCAGCAGCTGCCAGTAGGAACTTCTTGTAGGTCTGCATGTATTGCTCCGTTAGCGGTGGCTGGACATGAATTGCTTGCAACGCGCCGAGGTCGGGTTCTCGAAGACCTGCTGCGGCGATCCTTGCTCTTCGACCAGGCCCTGGTGCAGGAAGACGACTTCACTGGACACCTGGCGGGCAAAGTTCATCTCGTGCGTCACCAGCAGCATGGTACGGCCTTCTTCGGCCAATGCGCGGATAACGTTAAGCACTTCCTGGACCATTTCCGGATCGAGCGCCGAGGTCGGCTCGTCGAACAGGATGACTTTGGGCTTCATGGCCAGCGTGCGGGCGATGGCCGCGCGTTGTTGCTGGCCACCGGAAAGCTGGGCGGGGTAGCTGTGACGCTTGTCGTAGATGCCGACCTTGTTCAGCAGCGCTTCGGCGGATTCGATGGCTTCGGCCTTGCTCTGGCCAAGCACGCGGCGCGGCGCCTCGATGATGTTGTCGAGGATCGACATGTGCGGCCACAGGTTGAAATTCTGGAAGACAAAGCCGATTTCGCTGCGCAGGCGGTTGATCTGGCGATTGTCGGCGGCGATCAGGTCGCCATTCTTGGCAGCCTTGAGCTTGAGCGACTCACCGGCGACCAGGATTTCACCCTGGTGCGGGTTCTCCAGCAGGTTGATGCAGCGCAGCAGCGTGGACTTGCCGGAACCGGACGACCCCAGGATGGAGATCACGTCACCGTCGCGGGCGGTCAGCGAAATGCCCTTGAGAATTTCCTGATCGCCGTAGCGTTTATGCAGATTGCGGATTTCCAGCGCGGGCGTGGCCTGAGCCATGTGCGGTCCTCATGTGTACGGGTGCGTTCCCAGCTGTTGGCGGCCTTCCTGGCGAGCGCCACGCTAGCATAGCGGCAATATGGCGGCCAACCGGGTTGCAGGGGGCTTGGGGTGCTGGCGGGGCGGTTTGTCGCATCGTTGCAGTGCAACGTCGCGCAGATGTCCGCATGGGTTTTGTCCAGCACCGGAGCCTTGATGAAAAAAGGCGCGATGGTGCCAGCTTTGGACAGCCCTGAAAAGCCGTTTTTGGCCGGGTGGCGCTTTGCCGCCAGTTGTGTCTCGGTGCGGTTGCGCCTTCCGGTTGCGCTTTTGCCTGCCGCATTTTTGTGCACAGGTGTTACCGAGGAGCACCTCTGGTGCATTTGTAAGTGGGTATTTCAGTAATCCAGAAGTCGTATGGAAATTTGGCGGCCTTTCGGCCATTGGCTGGCCGAAGGGCCTGCAACCCGCGTTCTATACGGGTGCAACGGACGATCGGACGAATGCCTGGTGTACCTGGCCCGCTTATTGCCCTAGGGAAACCGCCGATTGCAGCGACGCCTAAATCAACCCCGGGCGCGCTTCGTTACAGCAATCGGGTGGTCCACTCCTTACAAAGGTAGTTTTATGAGCGGTAAGCACAATTCCAATGACCTCGCTCAGGGGCTCAAACAACGGCATGTGACCATGCTGTCCATTGCTGGCGTGATCGGCGCCGGTTTGTTCGTGGGCTCCGGCCATGCCATCGCTGCAGCCGGCCCGGCCGTGCTGCTGGCTTATGCCGCTGCCGGTACCCTGGTGGTGCTAGTGATGCGCATGTTGGGCGAAATGGCCGTCGCCTCGCCTGACACGGGTTCTTTCTCGACATACGCCGACCGCGCCATTGGCCGCTGGGCCGGTTTCACCATCGGTTGGCTGTACTGGTGGTTCTGGGTGCTGGTCATTCCACTGGAAGCCAACGCCGCTGCGGCAATCCTGCATGCCTGGTTCCCGGCTGTGGACCTGTGGGCCTTCTCGCTGGTCATTACCCTGGCGCTGACCCTGACCAACCTGTGCAGCGTCAAGAACTATGGCGAGTTCGAGTTCTGGTTCGCCCTGCTCAAGGTGCTGGCGATCATCGGCTTCATCGTCGTGGGCTGCGCGGCCCTGTTCGGCATGGTACCGAGCAGCCAGGTCAGCGGTGCCAGCCACCTGTTCGACACCCAGGGCTTCATGCCTAACGGCCTGGGCGCCGTGCTCGCAGCGATGCTGACTACCATGTTCTCCTTCATGGGTACCGAAATCGTCACTATCGCCGCTGCCGAGTCGAAAGACCCAGGCAAGCAGATCAGCCGTGCCACCAACTCGGTCATCTGGCGTATCTGCCTGTTCTACCTGGTGTCGATCTTCCTGGTCGTGGCCCTGGTACCGTGGAACGATCCAGCGTTGGCTGAACTGGGCTCTTACCAGACCGTGCTGAGCCGCATCGGCGTGCCCAACGCCAAGCTGATCGTCGACATCGTCGTGCTGATCGCGGTGACCAGTTGCCTGAACTCGGCGCTGTACACCTCGTCGCGCATGCTGTTCTCGCTGAGCAAGCGTGGGGATGCACCTGCCGTAGCGCAGCGCACCACCAAGGCCGGCACCCCGCACTGGGCGGTGCTGCTGTCTACCGCCGCAGCGTTCCTTTGCGTGTTCGCCAACTTCGTCGCGCCGGCCCAGGTATTCGAATTCCTGCTGGCCAGCTCGGGCGCCATCGCGTTGCTGGTGTACCTGGTGATCGCCGTGTCGCAACTGCGCATGCGCAGCCAGCGTGAAGCCCGCGGCGAGAAGATCTCCTTCAAGATGTGGCTGTTCCCTGGGCTGACCTGGGCGACCATCGCGTTCATCATCGCCATTCTGGTGGTGATGGGGCTGCGTGAGGATCACCGTGTCGAGATCCTCGCGACTGCACTGTTGAGCATTGGTGTGGTGGCGGCTGGTTTGCTGGTGCACCGCAAGCGCGAAGCGGCTGGGCGAGTGGCGCTGGATAACTGATCCGGGCTGCTTGAAATGAAAAGGCCGCGTCCTGTGAAGGGCGCGGCCTTTTTATTGGGCGCATCGCGAGCAAGGCTCGCTCCTACGTCTATCATCGGCGTTACTGTAGGAGCGAGCCTTGCTCGCGATGCGCCGCTCGGTCTCAACCAAACTGCTTCTGCTGCTGTTGCTGCTTGGCCACCAGCTCGGAAGCGGCGATGTACGCCTCCTGGAACTCGTCGCTCTCCAGCCAGGCCATGGTGGTGTCTTCGTCGGCGCCATCGAGCCAGGTGCGGTAGGCGTTGAACACCAGCACGATGTAGTCGGTGGCGTGCTCTTCCTTGTGGCCCTTGAGCACCAATGCCAGCAGCGGGTCGACCAGGAACACCGAGATCATCGCCACCAGGCTGGTTTCCTGCGCCACCTTCATCTTGGCGAACAGCTCCTTGTAGCTGTCCGACTCCATGGCCTTGTTGAACACCTGTTCGATGCTGGCGCTGTCACCGGCGCTGGCCTTCACGGCCTGGCCGCTGCGCACCATGCGGTTCTGCTTGGCCTTGGTGGCGGCGCGTTTGGCGCGTTTCTGTTGCTTGGTATTGGAGGCCATGGGGCGAATCCTTGGGTATGTCCGGAAATTGCGCGTATTGAAACGCAGACCCCCTAGGTATTCAACTGAGCCGGCTCATCCTCTTCGAACCCCTTGGAGGCTTTGCCCACCAGCAAGGGATCTGGGGCGTGCGCGACGCTGTGGTCCTTGCCGGGGTAATCCAGTGAATGCAGGAAATGGCGGATGCAGTTGATGCGTGCGCGTTTCTTGTCGTCGGACTTGATCACCGTCCATGGCGCATCGGCTGTGTCGGTATGGAAGAACATCGCCTCCTTGGCGGCGGTGTAGTCCTCCCACTTGTCCAGCGACTTGATGTCGATCGGCGACAGCTTCCAGTGCTTGAGCGGGTCGTCGCGGCGTGAGATGAAGCGGCGTAGCTGTTCCTCGCGGTTTACCGAGAACCAGTACTTGAACAGCAGGATGCCGCTGTTGCACAGCATGCGTTCAAGGTCGGGCGCCTGGCGCATGAACTCCAGGTATTGCAGCGGTGTGCAGAAATCCATGACCTTCTCGACCCCGGCGCGGTTGTACCAGGAGCGGTCGAAGAACACCATTTCGCCTGCCGTGGGCAGGTGCTGGATGTAACGCTGGAAGTACCACTGGCCCTTTTCCTGTTCCGAAGGCTTCTCCAGTGCGACGATCCGGGCACCCCGTGGGTTGAGGTGCTCCATGAAGCGCTTGATGGTGCCGCCCTTGCCTGCCGCGTCCCGACCCTCGAACAGGATCACCACGCGCTGGCCGGTTTCCTTCACCCAGCTTTGTACCTTCAGCAACTCGATTTGCAGCGCGTGCTTGGCCTTCTCATAGTCCTGGCGGCGCAGGCGGGTGCGGTACGGGTAGGTGGCCGGCAGGCGCGCTGAAGTGCTGTCCTCGTTGCTGCCCTTGGGGGCCGTCGCCACCTCAAGCGCGGCGGGCTGCTGGCTGACACGGGTAATGGTGGGTTCGGGCTTGCGCTGGCGTGGCCGGCGGGGGCGAGGTGTCGGTTTGGCGCTTGGGGCGGATTCGCTGGGGGCGGGAAGGAGGAGGGGGGATTCTTCGCTCATGGAGGTCCTTGCGGGTCGACTCGGAGGGTTGAACCGCAGTGTAGGGATGAGCAATTGCTGGCGACTTGATACTGATCAAGGCTTACTGCCAGCTTGGCGAGCGCACTGCATCAGGCGCGTACAACAAGCGCTGCCTTTCTCGGAGAAAATCCCAGACAACAAAAAACCCGCACTAGGCGGGTTTCTTGTTGTCGCTTCGGGTAACTTTGCAACCACCAGAAGCTTGAAGGTGGTGCCCAGAGACGGAGTCGAACCGCCGACACGAGGATTTTCAATCCTCTGCTCTACCGACTGAGCTATCTGGGCGACGAGGTGCATTAAATAGATTTCCAGACCGTCCGTCAACGACTTTTTGAAAAAATTTTAAATTAATTCCGTCGCTTACGTTTTCTGGGGTCATTCGGCCGGCGGAACGTAGCCTTCGGCCTGGGCGTATTCTTCGCCGGCGAAAAACTTGTCCATTTCGCCCTGGAGGTACTTGCGGTCTTCACCGTTCATCATGTTCAGGCGCTTTTCGTTGATCAGCATGGTCTGGTGCTTCTGCCAGTCGGCCCAGGCCTTCTGCGAGATGTGTTCGAAAATGTCCTGGCCTTTGGCGCCGGGGTAGGGCGGGCGGTCCAGGCCTGGCAGTTCTTCTTTGTATTTGCGGCACATCACGGTGCGGGTCATCGTGCTTCTCCTGCAATCAGTTCGTCGGCCGCGCGTTTGAGCAGCTTCTTGACCGGGGCGGCGAGGCCCAGGCGCGGCGGGGTGGCGAGGTTATACCAGAGCCAGTCGGCCTCGGCCACGGGCTGGCCGACCGGGTCGACGCGGACCAGCCAAGGCTCGATCGCCAGCTGGAAATGGCTGAAAGTGTGAGTCAGGCCTTCTAGCGCGCGGCTGTCGGCCAGGCGCAAGCCGTGTTGGTAGGCCAGGTCGTCGAGCTGTTCGATGTCGTCCAGTTCGGGCAGGCTCCACAGGCCACCCCACAGGCCGCTGGAGGGGCGGCGATACAGCAGAATGGCGCCTTCGTGGTTGGCCAGCAGCGGCATCAGCGTGCGGCGCTGGGGCAGGGCTTTGCGCGGCTTGGGTTCGGGGTAGCGGGTTTCTTCGCCGTGCAGGTGCGCCTCGCAGCCGCGCTGCAATGGGCAGATCAGGCAACTGGGCTTGCTGCGGGTGCACAGCGTTGCGCCCATGTCCATCATCGCCTGGGTGTAGTGGTTGGCGCGCTGCTGCGGGGTGAAGCGCTCGGCGGTGGCCCACAGTGCATTGGCCACTTTTGGCTCGCCTGGGTAGCCAGCTTGAGCGGTGTAGCGGGCGAGCACGCGCTTGACGTTGCCATCGAGGATCGGTGCGCGGATGCCCATGCTGATGCTGGCGATGGCGCCGGCCGTCGAGCGGCCGATACCCGGCAACTCGGTGAGCTGCTCGACGCTACGCGGGAACTCGCCGCCGTACTGCTCGACCACCATTTTCGCGGCTTTCTGCAAGTTGCGGGCGCGGGTGTAGTAGCCCAGGCCCGTCCACAGGTGCAGCACTTCGTCCTCCGGCGCGGCCGCCAGGGCCTGCACGGTGGGCAGGGCCTGCATGAAGCGGTCGAAGTAGTTGAGCACGGTGCTCACCTGGGTCTGTTGCAACATGATTTCCGACACCCACACCCGATACGGGGTGATGCCCTGTTGCCAGGGCAGGTCATGCCGACCGTGCTGGTCGTACCAATCCAGCACGGCGCTGGAGAACTGCTCGGGGCTCATCGCTTGAACAGCCCCTTGAGCGCGTCTTTGAGTTCTGGGCTCACCTTGTCTCCGAGTTTTTCGTCAATCTTGTCTTTAAGGCGGTTACCGGCCAGCTTGGCGGCGACCTTGCCCAGGCCTTCCTGATCGAGGCGGCAGGCTTTGGCGCCCAGCTCCAGCGGGCCACGGCAACGCAACGGCACTTCAATGCCCACGAAACGCTCGTTGACCTGGCAGGCAGGGTCCGGCATGGCGCGCTGGTCACCTTCCACGATCACGCCAACGTTGTAGTCCATGCCCAGCACACGCAGGTCGAGGTCGCCCTGGCCATTGACGGTCAGGCCGGGAATGCGGGCCTTGAGGTCCGGGTTGCTGGCCACGCCGTTGCGTATCACCAGGCTGCCGCGCAGTTCTTCGAACGGGGTGTCCTTGCCGCGTGGCTCGCCGCTGAGCGACTTGCGGTTCAGCGTGGCGATGGCTTGGCACAGTTGCTGTTCGAGGTTGGCATTGACCAGCACACCGTCATTGATGGTGAAGTTGGCGGCGCCGTTGAGGGTGTCGATCAGCGCTTTCTGGCTGTTGCCGGTGGCGGTAAGGTCGCTGGACAGGGTGAGCAGCCCCTTGACTGGAGGTGCCTGTTCCTTGCCTTCAGCCTTGATGAAATGCTCGACCGGCACCCGGTTGATCTTGGTGCTGATGCCGATTTGCGGCACAGCGGGGCGCACGTCGACGGTGCCTTTGGCGTCGAAGCTGCCGTTGTACAGGCCGCCGCGCAGGGTCTGCAGAGTGACCAAGCCACCCTGGCCGGTGACGGCCAGCTGGGCGTCGCTGATGGGCAGCTTGTCCAGGGTCAGCGAGCCGAACGCAATGTCAGCCTGCAGGTCCAGGGCACGCAGGCGGTCCACCGGCAACAGTTTGTCGTTGCTCCAGGCTACCTGGGTCGGGGCATTGGGCAGCGGCGAGGTGCCGGCACCTGCGACGGCGCTGGCCTCCTGCTGCTTGACCTCGGCCTGGCGGGCGGCGGTGGCGCCCTTGGCCTCTTCGCTCTTGGCCGGCAAGTAGCGGTCGGCGTCGAAGGTGTCGCCTTTGAGTTGCAGGCGCAGGGCCTGCTTGGCGAAGTCTTCGATGGCCACCCGACCACTGAAGCCGCTGTCGTCGAGCTTCACCGCCAGGTCTTCCAGGGTCAGGCTATTGGGCGTGCCTTGCAGGCGGCTGACCAGTTCCAGCTTGCCGAAGACGGTCGGGTCGTTGGTGGCTGGCAGCGGGTGGCCGATGCCGTCGAGGAAGGTGCGCAGGTCGAACTGGGCGATGGACAGGCCGCCACTGAGCTGCGGCGTCTTGTCCAGGTCACGCACGTTCAGCTCGCCGAGCGCGCGCATCTGGTTGGCCGAGACCTTGAGCCCGCTCCAGGAGGCCACGTTGGCCGCCAGGTCCACCAGCAGCTGGCCTTGCGCGGAGAAGGTCATGGTTTTGCCGGCCAGGGGCTCGCCCGACGTTTCGCCAGAAAGTCGCATGTCCTCGAAGTTGTAACGCTTGAGCTTGCGATCGAAGCGCAGTTCACCCGCCAACTCGGTGCGGGCCTTGATATTCGGTTGGCTGGCACTGAGGAAGGCGCTGGCCTTGAGCGGGATGTTCGCGCCTTCGTGAACGGGGCCGGTGCTCAACTGGATGCTTTCGGCGCTGAAGGCCTGGCCGCTCTTGGCATCGGTGTACTGCACGCGCGCGTTGTTCACGGTCAGGCTGTCGATGTCGAGTTTGACCGAGCGTTCGCTACCGCTGTCCGAGGGTGTCGAGGTGGGTTCGGCGGGAGCTTGCGCAGGCGCGTCGGCGGGGGCGCCGGTCTGTGCGGGCAGGGGTTTGCCGATGTCTTCCCAGTTGCCGTGGCCGTGCTCGTCGCGGGCCAGGGTCAGGTTCAGGCCTTCTACACGGACATCGCTCATTTGTACTTCGCGGCGCAGCAGCGGCAGCACACGTACCGACAGGCCCAGCATCTGCAGGTCGGCGAACGGTTGCTTCGGCGCCGTGAGCGTAGCGATGCTGGCATCGTGCAGCTCCAGGCCCAACCAGGGGAACAGGCTCCAGCCGATGTCGCCATTGAGGGTCAGTTCAACGTGCGCCTTGTCGCGCGCCAGCTGGCGAATCTCGTCTTTATAGTCGTTGGGATCGAAGAGGTGGGTCAGGGCGAAGCCCAGCGCCACGATGATCAGCAGCAACCCGAGTAACCCAAGCCCCAGGATTTTGCCGAACGCTTTCATGGGCGAGTCCTTGTAGTCCGATTTTTGAATTCAAGCGGCAGAGTATAGCGCCGCACGGGTTGTGCCTGCGTATTCGACAAGAGGCACAGGGTATTTCCTACGAAGGAAGGGTGCAGCAATACCGATTCAGCGGTTCAAAAAATAACGATATCAGATTGCTTTCATGTCACTTGATCCTGTTAACCTTGCGCCGCTTCCACGGAGCGCCGCGACGGATTGTCGCGGACGTTGCCGCAAATGGCCGGGCCTTGCCTTGTGTGCAGCCAGAAGAGCCGGGCATTCAATCCGCGAGCATCGTCTACCTACAAAAGGATCGAATCCATGAACAGCAGTATCACGGCAGGAGCGGTCGCCACTGCGCCGAGCTTCCTGTCGAAGGAGCGCATCATCGCCCGTCCGGGCTTCAACCGCTGGCTGGTACCCCCGGCAGCCCTGGCCATTCACCTGTGCATCGGCATGGCCTATGGCTTCTCGGTATTCTGGTTGCCACTGTCCCAGGCCATCGGTATCAGTGCCCCAGTCGCCTGTTCGGCCGACATGGGCTTCATCGCCAAGTTGTTCACCGCTGAGTGCGATTGGCCTATCTCGATGTTGAGCTGGATCTACACCCTGTTCTTCGTCTTCCTCGGCTGCTCGGCCGCTGTGCTTGGCGGTTGGCTGGAACACGCCGGTCCGCGCAAGGCTGGCCTGGTATCGGCGCTGTGCTGGTGTGGTGGCATGCTGATCTCGGCGATTGGCGTGAAGACCCACCAATTGTGGCTGATGTGGCTGGGGTCCGGCGTCATCGGTGGCATCGGCCTGGGCCTGGGTTATATCTCCCCCGTGTCGACCCTGATCAAGTGGTTCCCGGACAAGCGTGGCATGGCGACCGGCATGGCGATCATGGGCTTTGGCGGTGGTGCGATGGTTGGCGCCCCGCTGGCGACCGCATTGATGGGCCACTTCGGCAACGCGCAGGAAGTGGGCGTATGGCAGAGTTTTGTGGCGATGGCCGCGATCTACTTCGTATTCATGACCGCTGGCGCCCTGGCCTACCGCGTGCCGCCGACCGGCTGGAAGCCTGAGGGCTGGACCGCGCCGGTGAAGAAAGCCAACGCGATGGTCACCGACCGCCACGTTCACGTCAGCGTGGCCTGGAAGACCCCACAGTTCGCGCTGATCTGGCTGGTGCTGTGCCTGAATGTTTCGGCGGGCATTGGCATCCTGGGCATGGCTTCGCCACTGCTGCAGGAAGTCTTCGCCGGCAAGCTGCTGGGCAACCAGCTCAGCTTCAGCGAACTCAATGCCGCGCAACTGGCGCAGATCGCCGCCATTGCCGCTGGGTTCACCGGTTTGCTGAGCCTGTTCAACATCGGTGGTCGCTTCTTCTGGGCTTCGTTCTCCGACTACATCGGCCGCAAGAACACCTATTTTGCCTTCTTCGCCCTGGGCGTGGGCCTCTACAGCCTGGTGCCGAACATGGGCCACCTGGGCAACGTGGCACTGTTCGTAGCGGCGTTCTGCATCATCCTGTCGATGTACGGTGGTGGTTTCGCCACGGTGCCGGCTTACCTGGCCGACCTGTTCGGTACACAGATGGTGGGTGCCATTCACGGTCGCCTGCTGACTGCCTGGGCGGCGGCGGGCGTGCTGGGGCCAGTGCTGATCACCTACCTGCGCGAATATCAGCTGGCAGCGGGTGTCGAACGTGCAGCGGCGTATGACATGACCCTGTACATCCTTGCCGGCCTGCTGGTGCTGGGTTTCATCTGCAACCTGCTGGTACGTCCGGTGGCGGACAAGCACTTCATGACCGACGCCGAGTTGGCCGCAGAGCGTGCGTTGAGCCATGACAAAGGCGCCGATGGCGCTCGCTCGCTGGAATGGCATGCGGCACCGGGCAGCCTGCCGCTGGTGCTGTTCGCCTGGGCGGTGGTGGTGATTCCGTTGGCCTGGGGGGTGTGGATCACCCTGCAGAAGACGGCCGTTCTGTTCCACTGATCGTCCGGCCGCTATCGCCGGCAAGCCGCCGCCTACCGGTGTCTGGTGGAGGCGTCGGCTTGCTGGTGATAGGGGCAACACAGCTTGTATAGACCTGTAGCGCATTCGGCCTTGCGAAATTGCTTTGCCTGCCATATGTCATCCGCGTTTCAAGCTGGCGCGTCTTGGGCCTATAATGGAGCCCTTTTCGCCCAATGATTTTGCGGAGCTGGTGATGGTCGAACGTAAGGCTTCCGTCGAGCGCAATACCCTGGAAACCCAGGTCAAGTGCTCGATCAACCTCGATGGCAGTGGCAAGGCCCGATTCGATATCGGCGTGCCTTTCCTTGAACACATGCTCGACCAGATCGCCCGACACGGGCTGATCGATCTGGATATCGAGTGCAAGGGTGACCTGCATATCGACGATCACCATACCGTCGAAGACGTCGGCATTACCCTGGGCCAGGCATTCGCCCAGGCCATCGGTGACAAGAAGGGTATCTTCCGCTACGGCCATGCCTACGTGCCGCTGGACGAAGCCCTGTCGCGCGTGGTCATCGACTTCTCGGGCCGTCCAGGCCTGCAGATGCATGTGCCCTATACCCGCGCCACCGTTGGCGGTTTCGACGTCGACCTGTTCCAGGAGTTCTTCCAGGGCTTCGTCAACCATGCCTTGGTGACCCTGCACATCGACAACCTGCGGGGCCATAACACCCACCACCAGATCGAAACCGTGTTCAAGGCCTTCGGCCGCGCGCTGCGCATGGCGGTGACGCTGGACGAGCGCATGGCCGGACAGATGCCTTCCACCAAGGGATGCCTGTAAATGCAGACGGTAGCCGTAATCGACTATGGCATGGGCAACTTGCACTCGGTGGCCAAGGCGCTTGAACACGTCGGCGCCGGCAAGGTGCTGGTGACCAGCGACGCCGCAGTCATCCGCGAGGCGGACCGCGTGGTGTTCCCGGGTGTGGGCGCGATTCGCGACTGCATGGCCGAAATCCGCCGCCTGGGCTTCGACAGCCTGGTGCGCGAGGTCAGCCAGGACCGCCCGTTCCTCGGGATCTGCGTCGGCATGCAAGCGCTGCTGGACCACAGCGAGGAAAACGACGGTGTCGACTGCATCGGCCTGTTCCCCGGCCAGGTGCGCTTTTTCGGCAAAGACCTGCAAGAAGACGGCGAGCACCTGAAGGTGCCGCACATGGGTTGGAACGAAGTCAGCCAGACCATCGACCACCCGCTGTGGCATGACATTCCCGACCGCGCACGGTTCTACTTCGTGCACAGCTATTACATCAACGCCGGCAAGCCCGGCCAGGTGGTCGGTCGTGGCCACTATGGCGTCGACTTCGCCGCAGCATTGGCTGATGGTTCGCGCTTTGCCGTGCAGTTCCACCCGGAGAAGAGCCACACCCACGGTCTGCAGCTGCTGCAGAACTTCGTGGCCTGGGACGGGCGCTGGTAAATGAGCAGGTCGCGGACCAAGGCCCCGGTCATCACCCTGGCACCCGAGCAGGAGCGCGAAGCGCTCGATACCTTGAAGCGCTTCCTTGAAGACCGCTTCGAGCTGGAGCTGGGGTCGTTCGAGGTGGCTGAGGTCCTCGAGCTGTTCAGCAAAGAAATTGCACCCCTTTACTACAACAGGGCGATTGCCGATGTTCAGCTGCACCTCAAGGAGCGGTTCGAGAGCATCGAAAGCGACCTGTGGGCGCTCGAGAAGCCCTGAACTCCACCGAATAGACAGGTTTCCAAGATGCTGATTATCCCCGCTATCGATCTCAAGGACGGTGCCTGCGTACGTCTGCGCCAGGGCCGTATGGAAGACTCCACGGTATTTTCCGACGACCCGGTGAGCATGGCCGCCAAGTGGGTCGAAGGTGGCTGCCGCCGCCTGCACCTGGTTGACCTCAACGGCGCCTTCGAAGGCCAGCCGGTCAATGGCGAGGTGGTGACTGCCATCGCCAAGCGTTACCCGAACCTGCCGATCCAGATCGGCGGTGGCATCCGCTCGCTGGAAACCATCGAGCATTACGTCAAGGCTGGCGTCAGCTACGTGATCATCGGCACCAAGGCGGTCAAGCAGCCTGAGTTCGTCGCCGAGGCCTGCAAGGCCTTCCCGGGCAAGGTCATCGTCGGCCTGGACGCCAAGGACGGTTTCGTCGCCACCGATGGCTGGGCAGAAGTCAGCGCGGTGCAGGTCATCGACCTGGCCAAGCGTTTCGAGGCCGATGGCGTCTCGGCGATCGTCTACACCGACATCGCCAAGGACGGCATGATGCAGGGCTGCAACGTGCCCTTCACCAAGGCTCTGGCCGAAGCCACGTCGATCCCGGTCATCGCTTCGGGCGGCATTCACAACCTGGGCGACATCAAGGCCCTGCTGGATGCCAAGGCCCCTGGCATCATTGGCGCCATCACCGGCCGTGCCATCTACGAAGGCACCCTCGATGTCGCCGAGGCCCAGGCCTTCTGCGACAACTACCAAGGCTGAGGACTGAACCATGGCACTGGCCAAGCGCATCATCCCTTGCCTGGACGTGGACAACGGCCGGGTGGTCAAGGGCGTCAAGTTCGAGAACATTCGGGATGCCGGCGACCCGGTGGAAATCGCCCGTCGCTACAATGAGCAAGGTGCCGACGAGATCACCTTCCTCGACATCACCGCCAGCGTCGACGGTCGCGACACCACCCTGCATACCGTCGAGCGCATGGCCAGCCAGGTGTTCATTCCGCTGACCGTGGGCGGTGGCGTGCGCACCGTGCAGGACATCCGCAACCTGCTCAATGCCGGTGCCGACAAGGTCTCGATCAACACCGCGGCGGTGTTCAACCCCGAGTTCGTCGGTGAAGCTGCCGACCGTTTCGGTTCGCAGTGCATCGTCGTCGCCATCGACGCGAAGAAGGTTTCCGGCCCCGGCGAAGCGCCGCGTTGGGAGATCTTCACCCACGGTGGCCGCAAGCCGACCGGCCTGGATGCCGTCGAGTGGGCGAAGAAGATGGAAGGTCTGGGGGCCGGCGAAATCCTGCTGACCAGCATGGATCAGGACGGCATGAAGAACGGTTTCGACCTGGGTGTGACCCGGGCCATCAGCGATGCGCTGGGGATTCCGGTGATCGCTTCGGGTGGTGTGGGTAACCTGCAGCACCTGGCCGACGGCATTCTGGAAGGGCATGCCAGTGCGGTTCTGGCGGCCAGTATCTTCCACTTCGGTGAGTACACGGTACCGGAAGCCAAGGCCTACATGGCTTCGCGCGGGATTGTGGTGCGCTGAACAATGATTGGGGCCGCTTTGCGGCCCATCTGCCGTAGCCGGCCCTCCAGAGGAGCCCGCTCGCCGGCGATGGGCCGCAAGGCGGCCCCAATTGCATCATCCGTGGGTCTTGCCCAGCAACGCGTGATACAACTCGGTATCCCCGAGAATCCCTACCACTTTGTCGTTATCCTGCAGCACCAGCTTGTTGCCCGTCTGATAACGAATCTGCAGCGCCTCACGCATGCCGATATCGGCGTGCACCACAGTTGGCCTGCGTTCGAGCAGCTCTACATCCTGCCCCGGTGCCCATTTCTGCATGTCCAGGCCGTTCTGGCCCTGGCGTGCGCGCTTGAGCGAGCCTCCTTCGCCAAGGTCCAGCCACGAGTCGATACCTGGGTCCAGGCAAACCGAGCCGTTGACCCGTTTGCAGTTGTCCAGGCTGCGCATCAGGCTGCGGCCGCACAGCACGTTGAGCGGGTTGGTGTGGGCGACGAAGGTGCGCACATACTCATCCGCCGGGTTGAGGACGATTTCCTCGGGCTTGCTGTACTGGATGATCCGGCCATCTTTCATGATGGCGATGCGGCTGCCCAGTTTCAGCGCCTCGTCCAGGTCGTGGCTGACGAACACGATGGTCTTGCTCAACTTGCTTTGCAGCGCCAGCAGCTCGTCCTGCAGGCCCTGGCGGATCAGCGGGTCAAGCGCGGAGAAGGGTTCGTCCATCAGCAGGATGTCGGCATCCATGGCCAGTGCGCGGGCCAGACCCACACGTTGCTGCATGCCGCCTGACAGTTCGTCCGGCTTCTTGTTGCGCCATTGGGTCAGGCCCACCAGTTCAAGCTTTTCGTCCACCAGCTTGCGCCGTTCCTTCTCCGGACGGCCCTGCATTTCGAGGCCGAAGCTGATGTTCTCGCGCACCGTCAGCCAAGGCATCAGGGCAAACTTCTGGAACACCATGGCGATGCGCTTGGTGCGCATCATTTTCAGCTCGGCCGGGGTGCAGTGGGCAATGTCGATGTTCCGGCCTTCATGCTCGACGAACAGTTTGCCGCGGCTGACGGTGTTCAGGCCGTTGATGCAGCGCAGCAGGCTCGACTTGCCCGAGCCCGACAGGCCCATGAGCACGCAGATCTCGCCTTTGTTGATATCCAGGTTGGCCTTTTCCACGCCCACCACGAGGCCGGTCTGCTTGAGGATCTGCTCGCGGGTCTTGCCCTGGTCGAGCAGGGCCAGCGCCTCGCGTGGCTTGTTGGAGAAGATGACGTCGACGTCTTCGAATCGAATGATGCTCATGCTTCACCCCTTACCGGCAGCTCCGGTTGCTTGCAGATACGGTCGAGCATGATCGCCAGCAGCACGATCGCCAGGCCCGCTTCGAAGCCCAGGGAAATATCAGCGGTGTTCAGTGCGTTGACCACAGGTTTGCCCAGGCCATCGGCCCCTACCAGTGCAGCGATCACCACCATCGACAGCGACAGCATGATGCACTGGGTCACGCCGGCGGCGATGCTCGGCATCGCGTGCGGCAGCTCGATGCGGGTCAGCAGTTGGCGGCGTGAGCAGCCGAATGCCTTGCCGGCGTCCATCAGCTCTTGCGGCACGTCGCAAATGCCCAGGTAAGTGAGGCGGATGGGGGCGGCGATGGCGAACACCACCGTCGAGATCAGCCCCGGCACCACTCCCAGCCCGAACAAGGTCAGGGTCGGGATCAGGTAAACGAAGGTGGGCACGGTCTGCATCAGGTCGAGGACCGGGCGCATGGCGGTATAGAACATTGGCTTGTGCGCGGCGACGATGCCCAGCGGCACGCCGATGGCCACGCAGACCACTGTGGCGAAGGTGACCTGTGCCAGGGTCTCCATGGTTTCCTGCCAGTACCCCAGGTTAAGGATCAGCAGGAAGGAAAGGGCAACGAAAGCGGTCAGCGCCCACTTGCGCTGAATCAGGTGCGCGAGGGCGGCGAATACAGCCACCAGAACGAACGGGTTGAACCACGTCAGGGCGCTGGTGACGCCGTGGATCATGAATTCCAGGCCTTGGGCGATGGCGTCGAAGTAGCTGGCGCCGTTCTGGGTCAACCATTCGACGAATGAGGCGATGTACTGCCCCAGGGGTATTTTCTGATCGATAAGCATGATAGCGAGCTTCCACCTGCAAAGATTGAAATCAGTCCGGGGCGGGAAGGTTCCCGCCCCGGCGGTGTTGCCATAGCGTCTTGCGTTATTGCGTCAGTTTGGCCTTGGCCGCCTCAAGGCCGGGTTTGCCATCAACGGTGGTAACGCCGGCCAGCCAGTTATCCAACTTGCCGGGGTTGGCCTTGAGCCATTTCTTGGCGGCGTCCTCGGGCTTCATCTTGTCGTCCAGGACATAGCCCATCATGGTGCTTTCATCCTTGAGCTCGAACGACAGGTTCTTCAACAGTTGCCCGACGTTGCTGCATTCCTGCGTATAGCCTTTGCGCGTATTGGTCAGCACGGTGGCCTTGCCGAAATCGGGACCGAAGAATTCGTCCCCTCCGGTCAGGTACTGCATCTTGAAGCGGGTGTTCATCGGGTGCGGTTCCCAGCCCAGGAACACGATCGCTTCGCCGCGCTTCTGTGCCCTGTCCACTTGCGACAGCATGCCGGCCTCGCTGGACTGCACGATCTTGAAGCCTGCGTCCTTCAGGCCGAAGGCGTTCTTGTCGATCATGCTCTGGATGGTGCGGTTACCGTCGTTACCCGGCTCGATGCCGTAGATCTTGCCGTCCAGCTCTTTCTTGAACTTGGGGATGTCGGAGAAATCCTTCAGGCCCTTGTCATAGAGCGCCTGGGGGACGGCCAAGGTGTACTTGGCGTTCTCCAGGTTGGCGCGCACCGTTTCCACGGTACCGGCATCGCGGTACTGCTTGATGTCGTTTTCCATGGTCGGCATCCAGTTGCCGAGAAACACGTCCAGGTCCTTGCCGGTGGCCAGCGACTTGTAGGTCACCGGTACCGAGATCATGGTGGTGTGGGTCTTGTAACCCAGTGCTTCGAGCACAACGCTGGTGGTAGCGGTGGTTACGGTGATGTCAGTCCAGCCGACGTCGGAAAAACGTACCGTCTGGCACTGCTCAGGCTCTGCAGCCTGGGCCAGCATCGGTGCGGACAGCAACGCAACCAGCAACAGCGAGGGTGAACCTTTCATGGATGGACTCCTGTGATTTTATCTTCGGGTTCGCGTGGGTCTCCGGGCTTTCTGAGGGTCCGGTAGACCAGGCCTGCAGAGGGCAGGATGCGAGGCCGTGCAAAACGAGTCGCTTTCGATAATCCTCCAGCGCCGGTTAATCGCCTACTGGTAGGGTCGTAACCAGTACGGAACGGGTCGCATCCAGTATCGGCGACGTCGTTTATGGATTTCTCCACCCCGTCGGCCGCGTTTTTGCGTCACAAGGTCGCTTGAAAACGGCGCACGGGTGGCCGGATCGACAGCGGCGCTGCTGAGCAAAAGTACGTCGGTTGCAGACGGCGAGGGGAGGCATAAAAGCCCGATGATGCGTGCATTCGTGGCGGCTCGCAGCTTCAGCCTAGCAGTTGCCCCGCCCTGCGCATGGCGCGCAGAGACAAGCCCAGCAAGAGGTGAAGCGACAATGGCCATCAGCGTGTTCGACCTGTTCAAGATTGGTGTCGGGCCTTCCAGCTCCCACACCGTTGGCCCCATGCGTGCCGGCGCCCTGTTCGTCCAAGGGCTGCGCGAGCGCGGCGAGCTGGAACAGGTAAAACGGATCGAGGTGAGGCTGTACGGCTCGCTGTCGGCCACCGGTATCGGCCACGGCACCGACAACGCCACCATCATGGGCCTGATGGGCGAATGGCCTGACGCCATCGACCCCACCCAGATCGTCCCGCGCATCGCCGACCTGCGTGAAACCAACACCCTGCAGCTGGACGGGCGCCTGCCCATCGAGTTCGTCTGGGCCCGCGACATGCTGCTGCTGGATGAGAACCTGCCGTACCACCCCAACGCCATGACCCTGATCGCCGAAGGCGCGCAGGGCGAGCTGCACCGCGATACCTATTACTCGGTAGGCGGCGGCTTCGTGGTCGATGCAGCCCAGGCCGCCAGCGGTGTGCTGGACGCCGACCAGACGGTGTTGCCATACGATTTCAACAGCGCGGCCGAACTGCTGCGCCTGTGCAAACAAAACGACATGAGCGTGTCGCAATTGATGATGGCCAACGAGAAAGTCTGGCGCAGCGAAGAAGAGATTCGCGCCGGCTTGCACAAGCTCTGGGATGCCATGCAGGAATGCGTCAACAACGGCCTGAAATACGAAGGCACGCTGCCCGGCGGGCTCAACGTCCGCCGTCGCGCCGCCAAGCTGCATCGCAGCTTGAAGGAGATCGGCAAGCCCAACGTGATCGGCTCGACCATGAGCGCGATGGAGTGGGTCAACCTGTTCGCCCTGGCGGTCAATGAAGAGAACGCCGCGGGCGGGCGCATGGTCACGGCGCCCACCAACGGCGCCGCGGGCATCATTCCGGCAGTGTTGCACTACTACATGCGCTTCAGCGATGCGGTGAACGAGTCCAGCGTGGTCGACTTCTTCCTCGCCGCGGCAGCCGTGGGCATCCTGTGCAAGAAGAACGCTTCCATCTCTGGTGCCGAGGTCGGCTGCCAGGGCGAGGTGGGCTCGGCGTGCGCCATGGCGGCGGCAGGCCTTGCCGAAGTGCTGGGGGCAACGCCTCCACAAGTGGAGAACGCGGCGGAAATCGCCCTGGAGCATAACCTTGGCCTGACTTGCGACCCGGTTGGTGGGCTGGTGCAGGTGCCGTGCATCGAGCGCAACGCCATTGCCGCGGTGAAGGCGATCAACGCCGTGCAGATGGCTTTGCGTGGGGATGGCGAGCACTTCATTTCCCTCGACCAGGTTATCCGCACCATGCGAGACACCGGCGCCGACATGCACGACAAATACAAGGAAACCTCGCGTGGTGGCCTAGCAGTCAGTGCCATCGAATGCTGATGCGCTGATTTCGAACTGATGTGAGCTCTGCGCCCCTTTTTGGGGCGCTGTTTTTGGAAGTACCGGCTGTCGGCTGTCGCACTCAGTGTGGGTATTGTCGGTGACACTCAAATGTGTCGCTTCTGGGCATCCTTCCCAACCGTGCTACCGTTCTGCTCAGCAGTTACACGCAAAGGCGCTGGCGCGCCTGTTTGCGTTTTTCCGCAAGCGCGTACGAAACGCTTGATTTGCCGAAAGAAGACGTCGTTTTTGGTTTTTTTTGGATGCGCGTTCAATTTCCGGCACGCCGTTTGCGTTGAGATTGGCAAAGCCCCTGCATAACGAACGGGGGCACTAACAAGAAATCAGTGTCCGCCTGAGGCACACCCTGCATTTGTGTGAGGAGAAATCGCGATGACGTCGTACACCTCCGGGAACCCAACCCAGAACCGCACAGCCCCACAGTCCATCGGTTTTCTCCTGCTGGACAATTTCACCCTGATTTCCCTGGCATCGGCCGTCGAGCCGCTGCGCATGGCCAACCAGCTCTCCGGTCGTGAGCTGTACCGCTGGCATACGCTGACAGTCGATGGCGGCCAGGTATGGGCCAGCGATGGTCTGCAGATCACCCCGGATGCAGCCATCAACAACGCACCGCCCATGGACACCGTGATCGTCTGCGGTGGCGTGGGCATCCAGCGTTCGGTCACCCGCGAGCATGTCACCTGGCTGCAGGCCCAGGCCCGCCAGTCGCGCAGGCTTGGCGCGGTATGCACCGGCAGCTGGGCTCTGGCATGTGCCGGCCTGCTCGACGGCTTCGATTGCAGCGTGCACTGGGAATGTCTGGCGGCGATGCAGGAAGCCTTCCCTCGCGTGAACATGAGCACCCGTCTGTTCACCCTGGACCGTAACCGCTTCACCAGCTCGGGTGGCACTGCGCCGCTGGATATGATGCTGCACCTGATCAGCCGCGATCATGGTCGTGAACTGTCGGCAGCGATTTCCGAAATGTTCGTCTACGAGCGCATCCGCAACGAGCAGGATCACCAGCGCGTGCCGCTCAAGCACATGCTTGGTACCAACCAGCCGAAGCTGCAAGAGATCGTCGCGCTGATGGAAGCCAACCTGGAAGAGCCGATCGACCTGGACGAGTTGGCTGTTTATGTGTCGGTGTCGCGGCGCCAGCTCGAGCGCCTGTTCCAGAAATACCTGCACTGCTCGCCGTCGCGCTATTACCTCAAGCTGAGACTGATTCGTGCGCGGCAGTTGCTCAAGCAGACGCCGATGTCGATCATCGAAGTGGCGTCGGTGTGCGGCTTCGTTTCCACACCGCACTTCTCCAAGTGCTACCGCGAATACTTCGGTATTCCGCCGCGTGACGAGCGTGTCGGTTCCAACACCGCTCAGCAGGTAGCGATGATGCCGATCCCGCAGGCCATGACCCTGTCGCCGCACAGCGGGCCGATGGCCGCCCTGAGCCAGGCGCGCAACGAGTCGACGTTCGCCAGTGTGAGGATCTGACGCTCAATCGCCGGTCAGCCGGCGCCTACAGGTAACCCGCTAACCTGTAGGCGCCGGCTGGCCGGCGATGGGCGTGGGTGAAATCAGGTGCGCTTGTTGAACTGCGCCAACGCAGGCAGCAATTGCTTGTCGATCGCCTGGCGCACGGCCGGCAGAATCGTTGCGCTACCGGTATACATCTGTTCGACCATACCCTTCAGGGCACGGGCGTTGGGCTCGGTCAACCCGCGAACCACCACCTCGCACGCCTGCTCGGCGCTGGCACCGGCCGGAATGTCGAATCCCCGTGCGCGCAGGTGGCCCAACAGGTCGTCCTGATCAATCAAATCCGCATGCATCATGGCTGTTGTCCTTGTTTGCTGCTGTGATCGTCAGCCGATTCTGTGACGTGCCAGGCAAGGCGGCAAGGACAGAATGTCGCAATGGCTGCTTTGGCTAAGAACAGGTCGTTCCCGACTAAATCTGCGAGCGGGGAAGTCAGCACACTGAACTCATTCACGGTACCAGGGGGTTTGGTCACCCTCGCTCACACAGTGGATGTTTGCTCGCTCTTGGCCCCGGATGCTCACGGCTTTCCGGGGTTATTTTTTTTTGCGTCCAAGGGACATTCGCGGAAAAACCCGCTCCTCCAGATACCCGCTGCTCTCGTGAGCCGTGGAACACCTGGAGGAGCGGGTTCAGCCGCGAGCGGGCAATGGAATCTATGCAGGAAGACCAATCACACGCCCGGCGAATTCAGGCGCTGGCAGGTCGCGCTGGTTCTCTACCCAGTCGTTGAGCAATGCCACGCTGCGCTCCCCGAACGGCGCCGATTTAGGCCCCGCCAGGTCTACATGCAGCAGCATCTGCTCGCTTGCCGCCAATGCTTCGTCGAACCCCGCCCGGTGCAGGCTGTGGTAAAGGTGCAGGCGCTTGCGGTCGAAACCGATGATCTGCGTCTGCACCCACACTTCGGTGCCCAGCTTCACTTCATGCAGGTAGTTGATGTGCGCCTCGAGGGTGAACAGCGAATGTCCGCTTTGCCCACGGCTGTCCGCATCCAGGCCGATGCGCTCCATCAATGCGTCGGTGGCGTAGCTGAAGATCAGCAGGTAATAGGCATCGCGCAGATGCCCGTTGTAGTCGACCCAGTCCTCCTGGACCGGGGTACGGTAGGTGATCGAAGCGGGCATTGCGGTCTCCTCACTCGCCAAACGCCAGGCCGTGGCTGGCTTTGCTGTTTTTCACAGCTTCCAGTACTGCCAGCAGGGTGTCATCACGATAGCGCTCCAGCGCGGCGATGCTGCGCTCGCCCAGTTGCTCCGAGGTGCCTTCGACCACGTCGTCGATCAGTTTGTCCGTCAGCTCCGGTGCTGGCAGGTAGGTCCAGGGCAGCTTCAGCGCCGGGCCGAACTGGGACATGAAGTGGCGCATGCCAGCATCGCCGCCCGCCAGGGTGTAAGTGAGGAAGGTGCCCATGAACGACCAGCGCAGACCGGCACCGAAGCGGATGGCGTCGTCGATCTCGCCCGTCGTGGCTACGCCGTCGTTGACCAGGTGCAGGGCTTCGCGCCACAGCGCTTCGAGCAGGCGGTCGGCGATGAAGCCGGGGACTTCCTTGCGTACGTGCAGCGGGCGCATGCCCAAGGCCGTGTAGAAGGTCTTCGCGGCCTCGATGGCGTCCGGGGAAGTGCGGTTGCCACCGACGATCTCGACCAACGGCAGCAGGTACACCGGGTTGAACGGGTGGCCGACCACGCAGCGCTCGGGGTGGGTGGCCGACTCGTAGAACTCACTGGGCAGCAGCCCCGAGGTGCTGGAACCGATGATGGCGTTCGGTTTGGCCGCGGCGCTGATCTTGGCGTGCAGGTCGAGCTTGAGGTCGAGGCGTTCCGGGGCGCTTTCCTGGATGAAATCGGCGTCGCGAACGCATTCTTCGATGGTCGCGACGAACTTCAGCCGCTGCTGCGAAGCACCGGGCGCCAGGCCTTGTTTCTCAAGGGCCGGCCAGGCATTGGCGATGCGCTTGCGAAGCGCCTGTTCGGCACCGGGGGCCGGGTCCCAGGCGATGACATCCAGGCCATGGGCAAGGGCGCGGGCGACCCAGCCGCTGCCAATCACGCCGCTACCGAGGGCGGCGAAGGTCTTGATTTCGGTGATGAAGGGCATGTCGATCTCCTTGGCTCGGTATCAGCGGCGCTTGAGGTTCATTTTTTCCCGGCCTTCTGCCGGGGTGAGCACGCGGGCGCCCATGCGGGTGATGATTTCCGCTGCCCGCTCGACCAGCTGGCCGTTGCTCGCCAGTACGCCACGGTCCAGGTACAGGTTGTCTTCCAGGCCCACGCGAACGTTGCCGCCGAGCAGTACCGCCTGCGCCGCCATGGGCATCTGCATGCGGCCGATGCCGAAGCCTGCCCAGGTCACGTTCGCCGGCAGGTTGTCGACCATCGCCTTCATGGTGGTGGTGTCGGCCGGTGCCCCCCACGGGATGCCCAGGCACAGCTGGAACAGCGGGTCCTCTAGCAGGCCCTCCTTCATCATCTGCTTGGCGAACCACAGGTGGCCTGTGTCGAAGATCTCCAGCTCGGCTTTCACGCCCAGCTCGGTAATGCGCTTGGCGCCGGCACGCAGTTGCGCGGGGGTCGAGACGTAGATGGCGTTGCCATCGCCGAAGTTGAGGGTGCCGCAGTCGAGGGTGCAGATTTCCGGCAACAGTGCCTCGACGTGGGCCAGGCGTTCCAGCGGGCCGATCAGGTCGGTGCCTGGGCCGAATTCCATTGGCGACTCGCCTGGGCCGATTTCAAGGTCGCCGCCCATGCCGGCAGTGAGGTTGACGATGATGTCCACGTCGGCTTCGCGGATGCGTTCCATCACTTCGCGGTACAACGCTACGTCGCGGCTGAAGCGGCCGGTTTGCGGGTCGCGGACGTGGCAGTGGACCACGGTGGCGCCAGCCTTGGCGGCTTCGACGGCGGATTCGGCGATCTGTTTGGGGGTGACCGGGACCAAGTGGCTCTTGGCAACGGTGTCGCCGGCACCGGTGAGGGCGCAGGTGATGATGACGTCATGGTTCATGGCGTGGTTCCTGGTGATATCGGGGGTGGATTTTTCGCGGGCAAGCCCGCTCCCACAGGATCGACGTGACCCTGAATGTAGCGCTGTACCTGTAGGCGCGAGCTTGTTGGCGAAGAGGCCGGATCAGTTGGCGCTGAGCTTGAGGTTCTCGGCAGCTGGCTGGCCGTCGAAGGTGGTCACACCCTCAAGCCAGCGGGCCTTGTCTTCGGGGTGGTCCTTGAGCCACTGGCGGGCCGATTCCAGGGCGTCCTTGTGGTCGAGCAACGGCTGCATCATGCGGCTCTCGTCCTCGGCACTGAAGTTCAGGTTGGTCAGCAGGCGGTGGGCATTGGGACAGCGTTGGGCGTAGTCTGGCGCCGTGACCGTCCACACCGTCGCCCGGCCTTCGTCAGGGCCCAGGGCATCCTGGCTGTCGCCCAGGTAGGCCATCTCGATGTTCACATTCATCGGGTGCGGCGCCCAGCCAAAGAACACCACCGCTTCCTTGCGCCGTACGGCGCGGTCGACAGCGGCGAGCATGCCTGCCTCACTCGATTCGACCAGCTGGAACTTGCCCAGGCCGAACTGGTTCTTGGTGATCATCGCCTTGATCTGGGTATTGGCGCCGGAACCCGGTTCGATGCCATAGATCTTGCCGCCCAGTTCTTTCTCGAACTTGTGGATGTCGGCGAAGGTTTTCAGGCCTTTGTCATAGAGGTATTTCGGCACGGCCAGGGTGGCGCGGGCGTCCTCCAGGCTTGGCTTGTCCAAGACCTTGACCTGGTTGGCATCGACGAACGGGGTGATGGTTTGGGTCATGAGCGGGTTCCAGTAACCCAGGAACATGTCCAGGCGCTTGTCGCGGATACCGGCGAAGATGATCTGCTGCGAGGCGCTGGTCTGCTTGGTCTGGTAACCCAGCCCATCGAGCAGCACCTGCGCCATGGCGCTGGTGGCGATGACGTCGGTCCAGTTGACCACGCCCAGGCGCACGTCCTTGCAGACGGCGGGTTCGGCGGCGAATACGGGGCTTGCAAGGGTGGTGCTCAGAGCGAGGGAAAACAGGCTGCGGCGGATCAAGCTGTGCATGGTGGCTCTCCAACGGCAGTGCATATTGTTATAGGGGCCGGTCTCTCTGGACCGTGTGTTTAAGCTACGCGGGTGGCACACTGGAAAATCGCACGCTGGCGACTCACACTTGCACCCTGGCGACCTGTCCTCATCAGAGAAACCTCGATGTCGCAAACTATCCAGTTCCTCCTGCTTCCAGGCTTTTCGGCCATGGGCTTCATCAGCGCCTTGGAGCCGCTGCGCGTGGCCAACCGCTTCCGTGGGCCACAGTACCGTTGGCAGGTGCTGAGCCTGGACGGCGGGGCGGTGCAGGCGAGCAACGGTATGTCGGTCAACGCCGATGGCGCGTTGGGCGATGAGCCGCACGGGCAGATGCTGCTGGTGGTCGCAGGCTTCGATCCGTTGGCCAGTTATGGCCATGGCTTGCAACAAGCGCTACGTCGTCTCGACCACGAGGGGGTGATTCTGGGCGGCATCGATACCGGCGCGATGGTATTGGCCGAAGCGGGCCTGCTGGATGGGCATCGGGCGACCTTGCATTGGGAGGCGCTGGAGGCTTTCAAGGAGCGTTATCCACGGTTGCAGGCGACGCAGGAGCTGTTCGAGATCGACCGCCGAAGAATTACCTGCGCGGGTGGCACGGCGTCGATCGACCTGATGCTCGACCTGATCGGCCAGGCCCATGGCAGCGAGTTGGCGGTGCAGGTTTCCGAGCAGTTCGTGCTGGGGCGTATCCGTCCGCGACAGGATCACCAGCGCATGCAGATCGCCTCCCGCTACGGCATCAGCAACAAGAAGCTGGTGAAGGTCATTGGCGAGATGGAGCGCAACACCGAGCAGCCGCTCAATACCCAGGTGCTGGCCGATGCCGTGCAGGTGACCCGGCGGCAGCTCGAGCGGTTGTTTCGCCTGTACCTGAACGACACGCCCAGTGGCTTCTATTTGCGGCTGCGCTTGGACAAGGCGCGGCAGTTGTTGCGTCAGACCGACATGAGCGTGCTGGAGGTCGGCGTGGCATGCGGGTTCGAGTCTGCGTCGTACTTTACCCGCTGCTACCGAACGCGGTTCGAGCGCTGCCCGCGGGAGGACCGGTTGGCTCGGGTGGTCTGAGGTCTTCCTGCGCTGGCCTCTTTGCGGGGTTGCCCGCGAAGAGGCCGTTACAGGGCTACTGCTGACCGATGGATTGCAGGTACTCCGAGCGGTCATCGCTGCGCTGTGCAACGCAGGTATCCCAGGCCGCCTGGAACGCTTTGCTGCCGGGTTTCTCGGCATAGGTTTCGACCTTGCAGTCGGCATCGCGCAGCTGCGTCCACAGTTTTTCGGCGGCATCCATGCGCCCGACCAGGGCTGTGGCCTTGTCGCCTTCATCGGCATATTGGTCGCGAATGCGCTGAATCAGGTCGTCATACGCCGACTTCAACTCGCGCTCGGCGGTCTGTTTATTGAACGCCGCGCAAGCGAAGGCCTGCTGGTCGCTCTCGACGTTATCGCAGGGCGTGCTTTCTTCCTCGCCGGCCTGGGCGCCCATCGCAAAGGCCATCAGAACCAGCCATGCCATTGATTTCATCCGTTATCTCCTCGAACCGGCTGACGAATCGCCGCGATTCTCGCTCAGCCCACGTCTGTGCGGTAGCTCCCTGACGAAATGTTCATAAACGCCTGGCGAATGTCGTTATCGAGACTGGCTCTCATCGGCGGATGGCGCGCCAGAGCGTGCCATGTCGCGCATTGACGCTTTCGGCAAACCCCCTGTCGTTTTTGCATCGGGGCGCCTCGGGGCACAGGCATATGCTGGCTCCAAAGCGCCGGCACAAGGTTTGGCGCGAGCCAACTCGATAAAAGGGGACAGCCTGATGAGCCCAGCCGAACTTCACGCCGACAGCATCGTCATCGACGGTCTGATCATTGCCAAATGGAACCGCGAGCTGTTCGAGGACATGCGCAAGGGCGGGCTGACCGCGGCCAACTGCACGGTGTCGGTGTGGGAGGGCTTCAAGGCCACCGTCGATAACATCGCCGCCAGCCAGAAGCTGATCCGCGAGAACAGCGACCTGGTAATGCCGGTACGTACCACCGCCGACATTCGCAAGGCCAAGGAACTGGGCAAGACCGGCATCCTCTTCGGTTTCCAGAACGCCCATGCGTTCGAAGACCAGATCGCCTACGTCGACGTGTTCAAGCAGCTGGGCGTGGGCATCGTGCAGATGTGCTACAACACCCAGAACCTGGTTGGCACCGGCTGCTACGAGCGTGACGGCGGCCTGTCGGGCTTCGGTCGCGAAATCGTCGCCGAGATGAACCGCGTCGGCATCATGTGCGACCTGTCCCACGTGGGCTCCAAGACCTCCGAGGAAGTCATCCTCGAATCGAAAAAGCCGGTCTGCTACTCCCACTGCCTGCCTTCTGGCCTGAAGGAGCACCCGCGCAACAAGTCGGACGAAGAGCTGAAGTTCATCGCCGACCACGGCGGCTTCGTCGGCGTGACCATGTTCGCACCGTTCCTGGCCAAGGGCATCGACTCGACCATCGACGACTACGCCGAGGCCATCGAGTACACCATGAACATCGTCGGCGAAGACGCTATCGGTATCGGTACCGACTTCACCCAAGGCCACGGCCAGGATTTCTTCGAATACCTGACCCATGACAAGGGCTACGCCCGTCGCCTGACCAACTTCGGCAAGATCATCAACCCGCTCGGCATTCGCACTGTCGGCGAGTTCCCCAACCTCACCGAAACCCTGCTCAAGCGCGGCCACTCCGAGCGTGTGGTGCGCAAGATCATGGGCGAGAACTGGGTCAACGTCCTCAAGGATGTCTGGGGCGAGTAAGCCGCTCTCCAAGCCTGATAGCCCCTGCCAGCAACGCCGGGGCACCCACATAAAAATTTTTATGGAGTTGAGTTTCCATGGCCAAGATCGCCCCGCAATTGCCAATCGAAGTCGACAGCGAGACCGGTGTCTGGACCAGCGACGCCCTGCCGATGCTGTACGTGCCGCGCCATTTCTTCGTTAACAACCACATCGGCATCGAGGAAGTGCTGGGCGCCGAAGCCTACGCCGAGATTCTGTACAAGGCCGGCTACAAGTCCGCCTGGCACTGGTGTGAAAAAGAAGCCGAATGCCATGGCCTGGAAGGCGTCGCGGTGTTCGAGCACTACATGAAGCGCCTGTCCCAGCGTGGTTGGGGCCTGTTCGAAATCCAGGACATCGACCTCGACAAAGGCACCTGCAGCGTCAAGCTCAAGCACTCGGCGTTCGTGTACGTCTATGGCAAGTGCGGCCGCAAGGTCGACTACATGTTCACTGGCTGGTTCGCCGGTGCCATGGACCAGATTCTCGCCGCCCGTGGCAGTTCGATCCGCACCGTGGCCGAGCAGGTCTACGGCGGTTCGGAAGAAGGTCACGATGACGGCCTGTTCGTCGTCAAGCCGTTGTAAGTCGGAGAGAGCGTCATGGCATTCGAAGCAATGTTCCAGCCGATCCAGATCGGCAAACTGACCATCCGCAACCGCGTGCTCAGCACCGCGCATGCCGAGGTCTACGCCACCGACGGCGGCATGACTACCGACCGTTACGTGAAGTACTACGAAGAGAAGGCCAAGGGCGGCATCGGCCTGGCCATCTGCGGTGGCTCGTCGGTGGTCGCCATCGACAGCCCGCAGGAGTGGTGGTCGTCGGTGAACCTGTCCACCGACCGGATCATCCCGCACTTCCAGAACTTGGCCGACGCCATGCACAAGCATGGCGCCAAGATCATGATCCAGATTACCCACATGGGTCGTCGTTCGCGTTGGGACGGCTTCAACTGGCCGACCCTGATGTCGCCGTCGGGCATCCGTGAACCGGTGCACCGCGCTACCTGCAAGACCATCGAGGTGGAAGAGATCTGGCGCGTGATCGGCAACTACGCGCAAGCTGCGCGTCGTGCCAAGGAAGGTGGTCTGGACGGCGTCGAACTGTCGGCCGTGCACCAGCACATGATCGACCAGTTCTGGAGCCCTCGGGTCAACAAACGTACCGACGAATGGGGCGGTACCTTCGAAGGCCGCATGAAGTTCGGCCTGGAAGTGCTCAAGGCCGTGCGCAAGGAAGTCGGCGACGACTTCTGCGTGGGCATGCGTATCTGTGGCGACGAGTTCCACCCTGATGGCCTGAGCCACGAGGACATGAAGCAGATCGCTGCCTACTACGACGCCACTGGCATGATCGACTTCATCGGCGTGGTCGGCTCGGGTTGCGACACCCACAATACCCTGGCCAACGTCATCCCGAACATGAGCTACCCGCCGGAGCCGTTCCTGCACCTGGCGGCGGGCATCAAGGAAGTGGTCAAGGTCCCGGTGCTGCACGCGCAGAACATCAAGGACCCGAACCAGGCCACGCGTATCCTGGAAGGCGGCTACGTGGACATGGTCGGCATGACCCGCGCCCATATCGCCGACCCGCACCTGATCGCCAAGATCAAGATGGGCCAGGTCGACCAGATCAAGCAGTGCGTCGGTGCCAACTACTGTATCGACCGTCAGTACCAGGGCTTGGATGTACTGTGCATCCAGAACGCCGCGACTTCCCGTGAATACATGGGCGTGCCGCACATCATCGAGAAGTCCACCGGGCCCAAGCGCAAGGTGGTGGTGGTCGGTGCCGGCCCTGCCGGTATGGAAGCTGCGCGTGTCGCCGCCGAGCGTGGCCACGACGTGACCGTGTTCGAGAAGAAAGACCAGATCGGCGGGCAGATCACCATCGCCGCCAAGGCGCCGCAGCGCGACCAGATCGCCGGTATCACCCGCTGGTACCAGCTGGAGTTCGCCCGCCTGAAAGTCGACCTGCGCCTGGGCACTGCCGCTGACGTGGATGCCATCCAGGACCTGCGTCCGGACATCATCGTCCTGGCGGTGGGCGGCCATCCGTTCGTCGAACAGAACGAGCACTGGGGCGCTGCCGAAGGGCTGGTGGTCAGCAGCTGGGACGTACTCGACGGCAAGGTCGCGCCGGGCAAGAACGTGCTGGTGTACGACACCATCTGCGAATTCACTGGTATGTCTGCCGCGGACTTCCTGGCCGACAAGGGCAGCCAGGTGGAAATCGTCACTGACGATATCAAGCCGGGTGTCGCGATGGGGGGGACCACCTTCCCGACCTACTACCGCAGCATCTACCCGAAAGAAGTGATCATGACCGGCGACATGATGCTGGAAAAGGTCTACCGCGAGGGTGACAAGGTGGTGGCGGTGCTGGAGAACGAGTACACCGGCGCCAAGGAAGAACGGGTGGTCGACCAGGTGGTGATCGAGAACGGCGTGCGTCCTGACGAGCAGCTGTACTACGCGCTCAAGGAGGGTTCGCGCAACAAAGGCCAGATTGACATCGAGGCCCTGTTCGCGATCAAGCCGCAGCCGATCCTCAGCCAGCCGGGCGAAGGTTACCTGCTGTATCGCATCGGTGACTGCGTGGCCCAGCGCAACGTGCATGCTGCGATCTATGACGCCCTTCGCCTGTGCAAGGACTTCTGATCGCTCCGCCTCTCTAGAGGCGGACTGGCCCCCCTGTAGGAGCGCGTTCGCTCGCGATGGCGGCAGCCCTGGCAACCAGGTTGTCTGATCGGTCGCTATCGCGAGCACGCTCGCTCCTACAGGGGTCCGCGCCGACCTTCAGGGCGGCGCAAGAATTCAGCTGTTGTGGGAGCCTCCCATGTTGAACACCCTTCTACCCATCCTGCTGTTCGCTGCCCTTGGCCTGGCAGTGCTCGGCGCCCTGCGTCGCGTGCGCATGTGGCGGCGTGGTCGGGCCGCCAAGGTCGACTTGATCGGCGGCCTGCTGGCCATGCCAAGGCGCTACCTGGTGGACCTGCACCATGTGGTCGAGCGCGACAAGTACATGTCCAAGACCCACGTCGCCACCGCGGGCGGCTTCGTGCTGTCGGCCGTTCTGGCGATCCTTGTGCATGGCTTCGGCCTGCAGAGCAAGATTCTTGGCTATGCCTTGCTGGTAGCCACGGTGATCATGTTCAGCGGCGCCATCTTCGTCTTCAAACGCCGTCGCAACCCACCCGCACGCCTGTCCAAGGGCCCGTGGATGCGGCTGCCCAAGAGCTTGCTGGCGTTCGCCGCGAGCTTCTTCATCGCCACCTTGCCAGTCGCTGGCATCCTGCCGGCCGATACCGGCGGCTGGGTCATGGTCGCGGTTCTGGGCCTGGGCGTGCTGTGGGGCGTGTCGGAGCTGTTCTTCGGCATGACCTGGGGAGGCCCGATGAAGCACGCCTTCGCCGGGGCTTTGCACCTGGCCTGGCACCGGCGCGCAGAACGCTTTGGCGGTGGCCGCTCCACCGGCCTCAAGCCGCTGGACCTGGAAGACCCCAACGCACCGCTGGGCGTGGAAAAACCGGTGGACTTCACCTGGAACCAGCTACTTGGCTTCGATGCCTGCGTGCAGTGCGGTAAATGTGAAGCGATGTGCCCGGCGTTCGCCGCCGGTCAGCCGCTGAACCCGAAAAAACTGATTCAGGACATGGTCATCGGCCTGGCCGGTGGTACTGACGCCCAGTTCGCGGGCAGCCCGTATCCGGGCAAGCCGATCGGCGAACACGGCGGCCACCCGCACCAGCCGATCGTCAACGGCCTGGTCGACGCTGAAACGCTGTGGTCGTGCACCACTTGCCGCGCCTGCGTCGAGGAATGCCCGATGATGATCGAGCACGTCGATGCCATCGTTGACATGCGCCGCCACCTGACCCTGGAAAAAGGTGCGACCCCCAACAAAGGCGCCGAGGTGCTGGACAACCTGATCGCCACCGACAACCCGGGCGGTTTCAACCCTGGCGGGCGCATGAACTGGGCGGCCGACCTCAACCTGAAGCTGCTGTCGGACGTGAAAGCCACCGAGGTGCTGTTCTGGGTCGGCGACGGTGCCTTCGACATGCGCAACCAGCGCACCCTGCGCTCGTTCGTGAAAGTGCTCAAGGCCTCTGGCGTGGACTTCGCCGTGCTCGGCCTGGAAGAGCGCGACAGCGGTGATGTGGCGCGGCGCCTGGGCGATGAAGCGACCTTCCAGCAGTTGGCCAAGCGCAACATCCAGACCCTGGCCAAGTACAAGTTCCAGCGCATCGTCACTTGCGACCCGCACAGCTTCCACGTACTGAAGAACGAGTATGGCGCGCTGGGCGGCGAGTACCAGGTGCAGCACCACAGCACCTACATCGCCGAGCTGATCGCCGCGAACAAGCTCAACCTCGGCCAGCACAAGGGCGGCAGCGTCACCTATCACGACCCATGCTACCTGGGGCGCTACAACGGCGAGTACGAAGCCCCGCGCGCGGTGCTCAAGGCGCTGGGTATCGAAGTGCGCGAGATGGAGCGTTCGGGCTTCCGCTCCCGCTGCTGCGGCGGTGGTGGTGGTGCGCCGATCACTGACATCCCTGGCAAGCAACGTATTCCGGACATGCGCATGGACGATATCCGCCAGACCGAAGCCGAGCTGGTGGCGGTTGGTTGCCCGCAGTGCACGGCAATGCTCGAAGGCGTGGTCGAACCGCGTCCACAGATCAAGGACCTCGCCGAGTTGGTAGCCGATGTGCTGATCGAAGAGGAAACCCCTGCAAGCGCAAAGTCGCAAGCGGCCAAACGTGAACCTGCGGAGGTGCACTGATGAGCGACATCATCCGCCGCGACCCACGCGCCGAGTGGATCGCCCGTAACCGTCTGCATCCGCTGCACGCGGCGATGCAGACGCAGCAGACCAGCTGGATGGGGCCCAACGGCCTCATCCGCAAGAACCCCCATGCCATTGCCGCAGGCTTCATCGGCCCCCATGGCATCAAGCGCATCGACCGCAGTGGCGCCCAGCAGGGCACTGGTGTGGGCGGGCGCCGCGCCGCCGCCGCGCAAGTGCAGCTGCCGCTGCACCAGGTGCCGGCCCCGGCGTTCTACATCGCCGTGGTTCCAGACATGGTCGGTGGTCGCCTGAGCAGCCACGACCGTGACCTGCTTGGCCTGGCCCATAGCCTGGCCGGCAGCGACGGTGCGGTGCTGGCGATCGTGTTTGGCGAGCACAAGGAAAGCAACTTTTCCACAGCCGGCGTCGACCGCTTGCTGGTCATCGAAGGCGAGCAGTACCAAGGTTATGCGCCGGAACAACTGGTACAAGCCCTGCGCGCTGTGGATAACCAATTCACCCCGCGCCATTGGTTGCTGCCCGACAGCCGCACCGGGGGCGGCGAACTGGGGCGGCGTCTGGGCGCGACGTTGGGCGAGCGCCCGGCAACGCGGGTCTGGCAGGTCAAGGACGGCCAGTGCATCGGCCGCGCCGGTGCCGGTCAGCAGGACCTGCAACGCAGTGTGCCTCGGTTGATCCTGGCCGCCGCGGAGTGCGCCGAGCCGGTCAGCGAAACCCGTCACGAAGCCTTGCCGGTGGAGTTGTCCACAAGCGTTGCGCGCAGCCTGTCGCGTATTGAAGACCTGGGTTCGGTCGCGGTCGATCCGGCCACCATCGCCATGGCCGAGGCCGAGTTCATCGTCTCGGGTGGGAATGGAGTCAAGGACTGGGACCTGTACCACAAGGCCACCGCAGCGCTCGGTGCCACCGAAGGCGCCTCGCGGGTGGCGGTGGACGACGGCTTCATGCCGCGCAACCGTCAGGTGGGTGCCACGGGTACCTGGGTAACCGCGCGGGTCTACGTGGCGGTGGGTATCTCTGGTGCGATCCAGCACCTGCAGGGCATCGGTGCCTGCGACAAGGTGGTGGCGATCAACATGGACCCTGGCTGCGACATGATCAAACGGGCGGACCTGTCGGTGATTGGCGACAGTTCGGCGATTCTCAAGGCACTGATCGAGGCTGTGGACAACTTCCGCAGCGGCGGCCAGCGCGACGCGGCATAAGGGCACGAGCATGAGTACGAAAGTCATCAGCCTGGTTTCCATCGGTGCCCACCCAAGCTCCGGCCGCGCCCGTCGCGCCGAGCAGGACGCCCGAGCCGTGGAACTGGGTTTGCAACTGGCTGGGGATAACTTGCAGGTGGTGCACGCAGGTGACCCTCGTGAGGAAGCGCTGCGTGCTTACCTGGGCATGGGGCTGGATCACCTGGATGTGCTGGAACAGCCTGCCGGCGCCGATGTGCTGGGAGTGTTGAGCGACTACCTGCGTGACGCAGGGGCCCAAATGGTATTGACCGGAAGCCAGGCCGAGACGGGTGAAGGTTCGGGCATGCTGCCGTTTCTGTTGGCTGAGAAGCTGGGTTGGCCGCTGGTGGTAGGGCTGGCCGAAGTCGAATCCATCGAGAACGGTACTGCCCAGGTACTGCAAGCGCTGCCGCGTGGTCAGCGACGCCGTTTGAAGGTACGCCTGCCGCTGCTGGCGACTGTGGATAACGCCGCACCTAAGCCCCGTCAGAGCGCCTTTGGGCCAGCGCGCCGGGGCGTGTTGGCGGCGCGCAATGTGGACATCCTCGAGGATGAACTGCTGGCGGACGCCGAGCTGCAACCGGCGCGGCCACGTCCAAAGCGGCTGAAGGTGATCAAGGCCAAGAGCGGAGCCGACCGGATGAAGGCGGCGACGGCCAAGGCCAGCGGTGGTGGGGGCAAGGTGTTGAAGGACGTTTCGCCGCAGGAAGGGGCCGAGGCCATCCTCAAGTTGCTGGTGGAGGAGGGGGTCTTGCGCTGAATCCAACGGCCCTGTCGCCGGCTTCTCGGCGATAGGGCCTTCAAGGCTGTTCCCGTATGACATTGAACGCCCAACAAACGACTCCCTCTATCACCGGCTCGAACGATACCCGCTCTCCCTCCTGCAGGCTGCCCTGGCCACCCTCGATGATCGCAAGCTGAGTCACGAAGTAATCCACCTCTTCCTCATCGCTGCTGATAACACCCATCCCATGGTCTTCGTGGAACCACTTCACGGTACCCAGCAGACGATTGTGCATAAGTGCGCTCGCAGTGATGCCTTAATAGTGGCATCCACTTCATCACGCCCCTCCCAGGAGCGAAACTGGCAGAAATACCAGGTGAACCGCAATTTTGCCCACGGAATCTGTTCGCCAAGGTGTGGATAAAGTGTTGGTGCATGGCTATGTGCCTTTGATCATGCGCCTTTCAGAGATTAGATCAAAAAATGATCAGCCTTCAGCGAGTGTGCTTGAGTCGTGATTCGCGGCATTGACCTGATTTTGCCCACAATCCCTGTTAGCCGGTCTGTGGATAATATGTTCGCCCATCCCTGGATGCGGTGAAATCAAAGGGCTTCATGGAAACGATCATTTTTTGTCCAAATTCTCCTGTTACGCACACAAGCCACTGATTTCGGGAGTTCTAGACACTTTTCCACATCCCTTTTCGGCTGAACTGCTGTTTCCCACATTCTTTGTTGGTTGCTCTGTGGACAATGTGTTCGCAGAGGCTTCCAGGCCTTTGTTTACAGTGCCTGTAGAGGTTTGATCAGAAAATGATCAAACACACGGTCGTATGACGAGAGGTAGACGCGCGTTGTCTTTGTACTTGGGTTGTGGGTAAGTCTGTGAGTAAGAGGCTTCACACCTATCATTTTTGCTAGTTTTCAGCCGCTTCGAACTCCACTAGGTTGGGCACAACCATTCTCTGGAGCCTGTCACCATGAGCTTTGTGCAGTTGTTGGCGACTGATCGGCAGCATTCGGTCCTCAATGGTGCGCAAAACCAAGCAAGAGCCTATACAGCCTATGGATCGACTGCCGCCCAGGGTGGGCCAATGAGTGCATTCTGTGGGGAGCCCAGAGATGAGCTGACAGCTTGCTACCACTTGGGCAATGGGTATCGTCAATTCAACCCAGCGATCATGCGTCTCCACTCGCCGGATTCACGCAGCCCCTTCGGTGAGGGGGGGGTGAACAGCTACGCCTATTGCGCGGGCGACCCGGTGAACAAATATGATCCGACAGGTCGCGTTCTGGAGTGGATCCCTGTGGGCACTCAGGCATTTTCCAGCCTGTCGACGGCGCTTGCCGCTGGCAATCGTAGGGCGCTGGTCGTGACTAAACAGCGGGTGCAAAGGGCACAAGGTGAGACGGTGAGCCAGGCGCCCTTGCTCCCCGAGCTTGCGGACAGTCTGATCGGTTACGCCGCAGCGCCCATGGGGGCTGTCGCCAATGTCACCCGAAATGTCCTCCAGACCCCCTCATCCCCTGCAGCGTCATTGGCAGGGCAGCTCGCCTGGGCCGGGGCCGCAAGCAGTGGTTTTGTCGCAGTGGGGACCAATTTGCACAGTTACCAGACATTTAGAACCTGGACTGCGCTGGCTGACCAGCACGGAATAAATAGATGGAGCGTAGCGATAGAGGCCATGGGCCAGGTGCTTCTCCCTTCTTTCGTGCGAAGGGCGGCCTTGCAGGCAGGGATCAGAACAGGGAAGGCGGCACTGGATACGGTGCACTGGGCCTATCGACTACCAGGGGCCGCGCTGGCCAGGCAGGTTTCTCGTGCAGATGAGGATGTGTTGAACAGCGTGATGGTTAGAAGCCGCTGACCGGGTCGGTGTCGTACCGTCCGGCGGGGCCCGGGTTGACCGCGCCTCGCCCAGTGTGGGCGAGGCGCGGCATCGATCACTGTGCCTGAACTTCCTTCAGATACGGCGCAGGCTCGGCCCCCAGATTGTTCAGCAACCGCTGACTGTACCAATCGATGAAGTTCACCACGCCGAACTCATAGGTCTTCGAATACGGCCCAGGCTGGTAGGCGGTGGAGTTGATCCCGCGCTGGTTCTCTTCCGCCAGACGGCGGTCCTGGTCGTTGGTGGCGTCCCATACCTTGCGCATCTGCTCAGGGTCGTAGTCCACGCCTTCCACGGCATCCTTATGCACCAGCCACTTGGTGGTGACCATGGTTTCCTGGGCACTGATCGGCCACACGGTGAACACGATCATGTGGTCGCCCATGCAGTGGTTCCACGAGTGCGGCAGGTGCAGGATGCGCATCGAGCCCAGGTCCGGGTTCTTGATGCGGCCCATCAACTTCTTGCACGCCTGCTTGCCGTCCATGGTCATGGACACGGTGCCCTTGAGCAGCGGCATGCGCACGATGCGGTTACGCAGGCCATGGCTCTTGTGCAGGTACGGGATCTTCTCGGCTTCCCAGGCAGCGGCGGAGGCGGCCACGTGGTCCTTGAAGGCCTGGTCGGCGCGTGGGTCGTTGGTGTCGTCCCATTCCAGCAGGGTTTTCAGCAGCTCAGGGTGGGAGCCGTTGCAGTGATAGCACTCGCGGTTGTTTTCCAGCACCAGTTTCCAGTTGGCTTTTTCCATCAAGGTGGTCTGCACCGCCACCTTGGTGTTTTCCATGTCGTACGGTTCCATGTAGTGGTCCAGGGTGGCCAGGAACTCGTCGATGGCGGGTGGGTTTTCCGCCAGGCTGATGAAGATGTAGCCACCGGCGACCTTCACATTCACAGGCTTGAGGCCGTACTGGTTCATGTCGAAGTCGGCGCCCATTTCGGTGCCGGCGAACAGCAGGCGGCCGTCGAGCTCGTAGGTCCACTGGTGGTAAGGGCAGACCAGCTTGGCCACCTTGCCTTTTTCGCTGGTGCACAGACGCGAGCCGCGGTGACGGCAGACGTTGTGGAAGGCATGCACTTTGCCCTCGGCACCGCGGATCACGATGATCGGGTTCTTGCCGATCTGCAGGGTCAGGAAGTTGCCCTTGGTCGGGATCTCGCTGACAAGCCCCGCGATCAACCATTCCTTGTGGAAGATCTCCTGCATGTCGATCTGGAACAGACGCTCGTCGTTGTAGAACGGCTGGGGCAGCGAGAAGGTGCGCTCGCGGGTCTGCAGCATCTCGGCGGTGGCCTTGCGTGCAGGTTCCAGTGGATCGCCCAGGCTCAGTGTTGCGGTGACGTCCATCGTGTATTCCTCGGGGCCGTGTGCGGCCGGCAAAAGGTGGCTAATCGTTGTTGTGGTGCCGCAAGGCTGCTCGTCAAGAAACAGCATGTTGTTTTGCCGTGGAGTGTGCGTCCGAAGACGTCAGCAACCGTATCCATGGGCGACATGGCCGATTCGAATTCCGACGCGCCAACCCTTGTAGTGCGCGGCTGGTCGCGATAAGCACGCCGATGTCGCTGGCAGGAATGTACGTCGCCTTCAGCTTGCGCATTATCCAAGCCATAAAAGGCCAATAGTCGGCCGCTGGAGATGAACATGTCCGATACCTTCCTCAATCCGGTCACCACCCAGACCTGGGCCAACGGCCGCCACATCGTGCGCTGCGTCAAGGTCATCCAGGAGACCTGGGACGTGCGCACCTTCTGCTTCATGGCCGACCAGCCGATCATGTTCTTCTTCAAGCCAGGGCAGTTCGTCACCCTGGAGCTTGAAATCGACGGCAAGCAGGTAATGCGTTCGTACACCATCTCCAGCTCGCCATCGGTGCCCTACAGCTTCTCGATCACCGTCAAGCGCGTGCCGGGGGGGCTGGTGTCCAACTTCCTGCACGACACTATGCACGAAGGCCTTGAGGTGCCGGTGCACGGCCCTGTCGGGCTGTTCAACGCCATCGACTTCCCCGCGCCGAAAGTGCTTTACCTGTCGGGTGGCGTGGGCATTACCCCGGTGATGTCGATGGCGCGCTGGTTCTATGACACCAACGGCAATGTCGACATGGTGTTCGTCCACAGCGCCCGTTCGCCCAAAGACATCATCTACCACCGCGAGCTGGAGCAGATGGCGTCGCGCATCCCTAACTTCAGCCTGCACATCATTTGCGAGAAGCATGGTTTGGGCGAGCCGTGGGCGGGCTACCGTGGTTACCTGAACCAGCGGCTGATGGAGCTGATCGCCCCTGACTACATGGAGCGCGTGGTGTTCTGCTGCGGGCCGACGCCATACATGAGCGCGGTCAAGCGCATGCTCGAAGCGGTGGGCTTCGACATGAAGAACTACCACGAAGAGTCGTTCGGCGCCACGCCGCCAGAGGCCAAGGCCGATGCGGTCGAACATGCCGAACAGGCCGCCGACGCGCCGGAACTGGACGCATCGGACCTGAACCTGGTGGAGTTCGTCGGCAGCGACAAGAGCATCCGCGTCGCGCCGGGCGAAACAGTGCATGCGGCGGCGGCAAAGGTCGGGCTGATGATTCCCAAAGCCTGCGGCATGGGCATCTGTGGCACCTGCAAGGTACTCAAGCTCGGTGGCGAAGTGGAGATGGAGCACAACGGCGGTATTACCGAGGAAGACGAAGCCGAAGGCTACATCCTGTCGTGCTGCAGTGTGCCGAAGGGGGATGTACGGATCGAATACTGATCCGAAATGGCTGGCTCCTGCACCCTTTTGTGCAGGAGCCGGCTTGCTGCGATGGGCCGCGAGCGGCCCCGCTTTCTCAGGTGCGGAACCGCGCCACCAGTCCATTCAAATCCACTGCAAGGCGCGACAACTCCGCACTCGCCGCACTGGTCTGATGCGCTCCTGTCGCGCTTTGTACCGACAGGTCATTGATGTTGACCAGGTTGCGGTCCACTTCCCGCGCCACCTGGGCCTGCTCTTCCGCCGCGCTGGCGATCACCAGGTTTCGCTCATTGATCTGCGCCACTGCGCCGGCAATGGTATCCAGCGCCATACCGGCGCCACGGGCGATGTTGAGGGTGGACTCGGCGCGTTCGGTGCTGGTGCGCATCGACGCCACGGCCTCGTCGGTACCGCCCTGGATGCTACCGATCATGCGCTCGATTTCGCTGGTCGATTGCTGGGTACGATGGGCCAGCGCCCGCACTTCATCGGCCACCACCGCGAAACCACGGCCAGCTTCACCGGCGCGGGCGGCCTCGATGGCGGCATTGAGCGCCAACAGGTTGGTCTGGTCGGCCAGGCCCCGGATCACATCCAGCACCTTGCCGATGTCGCGTGATTGCTCGGCCAGGTGGGTGATCAGCTTGGCAGTGGCCTGCACATCGCCGCTCATGCGTTCGATGGCACCGACCGTCTCCATCACCAGGTCGCGGCCATCGCCTGCCGAACGGCTGGCCTCGCTGGAGGCTTCCGAAGTGCTGACCGCATTGCGCGCCACTTCTTCCACTGCGCTGGTCATCTCGGTGACGGCGGTGGCGGCCTGTTCGATTTCATTGTTCTGCTGCTGCAGGCCACGGGCGCTTTCGTCGGTAACGCTGTTCAACTCTTCGGCAGCCGACGCCAGCTGGGTGGCGGAGCCGGCGATCAATTGCAAAGTGTCGCGCAGTTTGTCCTGCATGCGGGCCATGGCACGCAGCAGGCGAGCAGCTTCGTCGGTGCCTTCGGCACGGATGGTGTGGGTCAGGTCGCCATCGGCCACCTGTTCGGCGCACTTGAGCGCTTCCTCGATAGGTTTGACGATGCTGCGGGTCAGTAGAAACGCGCAGAGGAAGGTCAGTACGGTGGCGGCAATCAACAGCCCGACCACCAGGGCGAAGGCGGTGTCGTACTGACTGGCGGCGGTTTCGTTGGTCGCGCGGGTCTGCTCGGTGTTGATCCGTACCAGGGTATCCATGACCTTGTTGATTTGTTCGGAGTTTGCCAACAGATCGCGATTGAGCAGGTCGCGCAGCTCGTCGGTGCGATTGGCCTGGCTCAGGCTGCGCATGCGGGCTTCGAGCTGACGGTACTGATTGAGCAGTTGCGTGTACTGGTCGAATGCGGCCTGTTCATCGGCTGCGCTGATCAGTGGCTCGTAGGCACGACGGGCCTGGTCGATCTGGGCATTACGCTGGTCCAGCAGGGCCAGGGTGTCGCGCTGAGTTTCTGGCTCCCGGTTGGTCAACAGGCGGTACGAGAGGGTACGCAGGCGCAGGTTGAGCGATGTCAGCTCATCGAGGGTCTTGATGCTCGGCACGCTGATGTTCTCGATGGCGACGCCCGCCTGTCGGATGCTGCCCATCTGGATGAGCGAGAAAACACCGAGGCCGAGCATCAGCAGGCCGATCAGCGCGAACCCGAGGAGTGCGCGCGGGGCAATGTTCATGTTGCGTAGGGACATGGGAGAGGGGTCCAGGGAAATGAAGGCGCGGTCCGTGCGACAAAATATGACCTGACAAGCTATCGGACGTGACTGATCGGTCTTGAGTGCGACCGGACAATTATGTGAGGTCGCTAACGGTTTTCCTGACCGGCGGTTGACCCAGGTCGGAACAAGGTGCTGCTTACCCTGTCAATCTGCGCAGGCAATAGCCTTGAAAATCCGATATTTAATGGCGAGGGTTCGCGCTTTTCTTTATCGTGTGCGCCCTTTGCAACAACCCGAGATAGACCTATGTTGGAAGCCTCCCTGAATCAACTCGAGCAACTGGTCAGCGACCTGATGCAGAAAAACGCTCAGCTCACCGAGCAAAATACCGCCCTCGGCCAGCAATTGGCCCAAGCCAAGGAGGAAAACGAGACCCTGCAGCTGTCGCTGATGGAGCAGGAAGAAAAGCACGGTGCTACCGCTGCCCGTATCCAGGCATTGGTTGAGCGCGCCAGCGCAGGTGTCGTCGGCGCATGAGACTGCAAGCGCAGCCGATCAACGTCGTGTCGATCCTTGGCAACGACTATTCGATCAAGGCGCCCGAAGGCCAGGAGGAGACCCTGGCGCAGGCGGTACGGATGCTCAACACCGCCCTGGCCGAGACCAAGCGACAGTACCCGACCCTGATCGGTGACAAACTGCTGGTGCTGGCGGCCCTGAATCTGTGTTCCAAGCAGGTTGAACTGCAACGCGAACACCAGCAGACCCTTGAGCGTACCCAGGCGCAGATCGACGCCACCGTGGACGCGATCGTTCGGACCATTGCCGAGCAATAACTTCTGCACCGACCCTTTGTAGGAGCGGGTTTACTCGCGAATGCGGCGGTGAACGCAACATCGCATTCGCCGGCGAACCCCCTCCCACAAGGCGCAGCAGCTTGCGTCAGATCGCTGGATTAACTGGATACGTAAGTGTATACACTTCCCCCAAAACAATAATTGGTGGGAGAGTGGTGGCATGCGTATCTGGCGGCGCAGTATCCAGTGGCAGTTGATCGCGAGCATGGGCGCGGCCCTGCTGGCGAGCATCCTGGTGGTGGTGGCGATCTATACGGTGGCGGTCAACCGCCTGACCGACCGGTATTTGGTCGACACGGCATTGCCGGCCAGCATCGAAGCCATCCGCAACGACATCGAGCGTATGCTCGGGCAGCCGCTGACCGCAGCGGCCGACATCGCGGGCAACACCCTGCTGCGCGACTGGCTCGCAGCCGGTGAGAACCCCGCCGAAGCGCCCCGTTTCATCGAGTACTTGGAGGCTGCCAAGCAGCGCAACCGAGCCTTCACCACCCTGTTCGCCTCGACCGAAACTGGCCACTACTACAACGAGAAGGGCCTGGACCGAACCCTGAGCCGCGACAACCCCAAGGACACGTGGTTCTATGGCTACATCGACAGCGGCGCCGAGCGCCTGATCAATATCGACATCGACGGCTCCACCGGGGAGCTGGCGCTGTTCATCGACTATCGCGTGGAAAAGAACGGCCAACTGGTGGGTGTGGCGGGCATGGGCCTGCGCATGACCGAATTGTCGAAGCTGATCCATGACTTCAGCTTCGGCGAGCACGGACGGGTCATGCTGGTGCGCAACGATGGCCTGATCCAGGTGCATCCAGAGAACACGTTCAGCGGCAAACGCCAGCTTACGGAGCAGATCGGCGCCGAGGCCGCCAAGGCGGTCATGGCTGCAGGTGACAACCTGCACAGCACCCGCTTCAGCCGTGACGGTGAAGACTACCTGGCCCTGGGCCTGCCCCTGCGCGACTTGAACTGGACGCTGGTGGCCGAAGTGCCGGAAGCCGAGATCTACGCCCAGGCGCGCCAGGCCGTGTGGCTCACCAGCCTGATCGGTGGTGCCGTGGCGCTGGTTTCATTGCTGTTGGTGGTACTGATGGCGCGCGGGCTGGTGCGGCCAATCCGCCAGGTCACTGTGGCATTGGTGCAGATCGGCAGTGGCGGGGGAGACCTCAGCCAGCGCCTGGATGACTCGCGTGAAGATGAGCTTGGCGACCTGGCGCGCGGCTTCAACCAGTTCGTCGACAGCCAGCGCGCACTGATCGGCGAGGTGCTGCGCACCACCGAGCGCCTGCACCTGGCGGTCGGGCAAGTGACCCGGGTAGTGGACAACACCGCCGAGCGCTCGGGGCGGCAGCAGGAAATGACCGAGATGGTCGCCACGGCTGTGCACGAGATGGGCCTGACCGTGCAGGACATCGCCCGCAACGCCGGTGATGCAGCCCAGGCATCGCAGTCGGCTCGTGACGAAGCCTTGCAGGCGCGCGAGGTGGTGCGCCGGTCGATACAGGGCATCGAGGGCATGTCCGGCGATATCGGCAAAGCGGCGGATGCAGTTGCGCAGTTGGCGGATGAAGTCTCCTCTATCGACGAAGTTCTTGCCGTTATCCGCAGCATTTCCGAGCAGACCAACCTGCTGGCGCTGAACGCTGCCATCGAAGCGGCGCGGGCGGGGGGAATGGGCCGTGGTTTCGCGGTGGTCGCCGACGAGGTACGCACGTTGGCGCGGCGTACGCAGGTGTCCACCGACGAAGTCCAGCACATGATCCAGCGCCTCAAGCATGGCGCCGGCATGGCCGTGAGTTCGATGCAGGCCGGGCAGCAGGCGACCGGTAGCGGTGTCGAGTCCAGCCAGCGCACCGGGACATCGCTGGGCGCGATTACCGATCAGGTCGAGCACATCAGCGACATGAACAGCCAAGTGGCCACGGCGACCGAAGAACAGTCGGCGGTGACCGAGGAAATCAATCGGACAGTGCAGGGGATTTCCGACTTGGCCAGGGAGACGGCGGCCGAGGTGCAGGGCTGTAGGCAAGAGTGTCAGGCCTTGCGCGGGTTGACCGATGACCTGGCGCGGCAAATGGGCGGGTTCAAGCTTTAGATTTGTGCTGCGTTCATCGCCGGCAAGCGGTTCCTACAGGTGCTGTCCGCTCTCTGTAGGAGCCTGCTTGCCAGCGATGCTGCCTCGACGACGCAACGAACAGGCCTGCTGTTCGGGCGAAAGCGTAATTCAGTTGTGTCAGAGCGATTCGAGGTTAAGGTTTACAAAGGCGAAACCCTGCTCGCTAAAGTAAGCATATTGATAGAGTTTCACTCGATACTTTTTGCTGCTGAAGGCGATTCTTCGATCCGCTGACTGGGCCAATGTGGTGAGCACGTCATAAACAGTTATTTTATCTTGGATAATGATGCCTTCATTATCGACCGTGAGTGTGAGGCTATTTCCGTTTGGGGTTGGACTGCGTTTTGCAAGTTCAAGTAGAGGCGCGGGTGCCTCGGTGGTTACTCCGCCATTTGTCGAAGTTAGGTTGAGCCTTGTACTCCAGTCTGCCTCCTGCTTTTTTTGTACTTCCTTGAGAATGAAAGTCTGAAAGTCTCCGCCCGTCACATAAGTGAACCAGTCATTGGCGGTCAGGCAGAACAAGGGTAACCCGGCAAACTCATCTAATGTATAGGGGGTATGGTCGATGATGACTAAATTTTTATCGATGTTTTTATTCGCACTTGGCATCTGGCACCTTCCTGTGGGTATTCGGTCACGTCACGAGGCATATCAAAATAGGGCGCCCGTCGGAAAGTGCACAACTGTCAGAACTGCCAGTTGCAGCTTGCAACTAATTAACCGGTATTGAGGCCCGATGTGCCGAGCCTCAATAGTGGGCTCGATCAATGGCCCATGATGGCTCTGATATCCGCCGCCAACGCGCGAACTCTGGCCTCTTCGGTATCCCACGAGCACATGAAGCGCGCCCCACCGTTACCAATGAAGGTGTAGAACCGCCAGCCCTTTTGACGCAGCGCTTCGATGGCGGGTTCCGGCATCTGCAGGAAGACCCCGTTGGCCTCCACCGGGAACATCAGCTCCACCCCAGGCAAATCACTGACCAGCGACGCCAGCAACTGTGCGCAGCGGTTGGCGTGGGCGCCGTGGCGCAGCCAGGCGCCATCCTCCAGCAGCCCGACCCATGGCGCCGACAGGAAACGCATCTTCGAAGCCAGTTGCCCGGCTTGCTTGCAGCGGTAGTCGAAGTCTTCGGCCAGGGCGCGATTGAAGAACAGGATCGCCTCACCGACGGCCATGCCGTTCTTGGTGCCGCCAAAGCACAACACGTCGACGCCGGCCTTCCAGGTCAGCTCGGCCGGCGAGCAGCCGAGGAACGAACAGGCATTGGTGAAGCGCGCCCCGTCCATGTGTAGGTTAAGGCCCAGCTCCTTGCAGGTGGCGCTGATCGCCTTGAGCTCGTCGGGGCGGTACACGGTGCCCACTTCGGTGGCCTGGGTAATGGTGACCACACGTGGCTTGGGGTAGTGGATGTCCTGGCGCTTGAGGGCCACTTCGCGGATCGACGCCGGGGTCAGCTTGCCTGCGATGCTAGGCGCGGTGAGCAGCTTGGAGCCGTTGGAGAAGAACTCCGGCGCGCCGCATTCGTCGGTTTCGACGTGGGCGGTCTCAGAGCAGATCACACTGTGGTAGCTCTGGCACAACGAGGCCAGGGCCAGGGAGTTGGCGGCAGTGCCGTTGAAGGCGAAAAACACTTCGCAGTCGGTTTCGAACAGTTTGCGGAAGTACTCCGAGGCGCGCTCGGTCCACTGGTCGTCGCCGTAGGCGCGTTCGTGGCCATGGTTGGCCTTTTCCATCGCCGCCCAGGCTTCGGGGCAGATTCCGGAGTAGTTGTCGCTGGCGAATTGTTGGCTGTTATCTGGCATGACACGGTCCTGTGAACGACGCAGAACAGCACTCTAAACCATCGCTTCGGCGGTTGCCTATACAAGCTGCGCATCGGTTGATATGTGTGGTGGCCGGGCTGGCCTTCTCGCGGGTAAACCCGCTCCCACAGCGATACCACAGGCCTTCAGCACACCGCACTGGCTGTGGACGCGGGTTCGCCCGTGACAGGGCCGGCATAAACAGCACAACGACGAATGTCGTAAACGCGCCATTGCAAGGCGTGCGCAGGCATCTGAGTCACCCCGGCCAGTCATACCATCGCCATAAAGGGCCACAGTGCCTTACAGACAAGAAACGATCGCTGCCGGGAGAAACAAGATGTTCAGCAAGCAAGACCAGATCCAAGGTTATGACGATGCACTGCTGGCGGCGATGAATGCCGAAGAACAGCGTCAGGAAGATCACATCGAGCTGATCGCCTCGGAGAACTACACCAGCAAGCGCGTGATGCAGGCCCAGGGCAGCGGCCTGACCAACAAGTACGCCGAGGGCTACCCAGGCAAGCGTTACTACGGCGGCTGCGAGCATGTCGACAAAGTCGAAGCGCTGGCCATCGAGCGCGCCAAGCAGCTGTTCGGCGCCGACTACGCCAACGTCCAGCCACACTCTGGCTCCTCGGCCAACGGCGCTGTCTACCTGGCCCTGCTGCAGGCCGGCGACACCATCCTGGGCATGAGCCTGGCCCATGGCGGCCACCTGACCCACGGCGCCAAGGTGTCGTCCTCGGGCAAGCTGTACAACGCCGTCCAATACGGCATCGACACCAACACCGGCCTGATCGACTACGACGAAGTCGAGCGCCTGGCTGTCGAGCACAAGCCGAAGATGATCGTTGCTGGCTTCTCGGCCTACTCCAAGACCCTCGACTTCCCACGCTTCCGCGCCATCGCCGACAAAGTGGGCGCGCTGCTGTTCGTCGACATGGCCCATGTGGCCGGCCTGGTCGCCGCTGGCCTGTACCCGAACCCGATTCCGTTCGCCGATGTGGTCACCACCACCACCCACAAGACCCTGCGCGGCCCTCGTGGCGGCCTGATCCTGGCCAAGTCGAACGAAGAGATCGAGAAGAAACTCAACGCGGCCGTCTTCCCAGGCGCCCAGGGCGGTCCGCTGATGCACGTCATCGCTGCCAAGGCCGTGTGCTTCAAGGAAGCGCTGGAACCTGAATTCAAGGCCTACCAGAAACAAGTCATCGAGAACGCCCAGGCCATGGCCCAGGTGTTCGTCGATCGCGGCTACGACGTGGTCTCCGGCGGCACTGACAACCACCTGTTCCTGGTCAGCCTGATTCGTCAGGGCCTGACCGGCAAAGACGCCGACGCCGCCCTGGGTCGCGCCCACATCACCGTCAATAAGAACGCCGTACCGAACGACCCGCAGTCGCCGTTCGTCACCTCTGGCCTGCGCATCGGTACCCCGGCCGTCACCACCCGCGGCTTCAAGGTTGCCCAGTGCGTGGCCCTGGCCGGCTGGATCTGCGACATCCTCGACAACCTCGGCGATGCCGACGTCGAAGCCGATGTGGCCAAGAACGTCGCCGCCCTGTGCGCCGATTTCCCGGTTTACCGCTGAGGGAGTAACCCACCATGCAACGTTATTCGGGCTTCGGCCTCTTCAAACACTCTCTCAGCCACCACGAGAACTGGCAGCGCATGTGGCGCACGCCGACCCCTAAGAAGGTCTACGACGTGGTCATCGTCGGCGGTGGCGGCCACGGCCTGGCCACGGCCTACTACCTGGCCAAGGAGCACGGCATCACCAACGTGGCGGTAGTCGAGAAGGGCTACCTGGGCGGCGGCAACACTGCCCGTAACACCACCATCGTGCGTTCCAACTACCTGTGGGACGAGTCGGCGCACCTGTACGAGCACGCCATGAAGCTGTGGGAGGGCCTGTCCCAGGACCTCAACTACAACGTGATGTTCTCCCAGCGCGGCGTCTACAACCTGTGCCACACCCTGCAGGACATGCGTGACTCCGAGCGTCGTGTCAGCGCCAACCGCCTCAACGGCGTGGATGGCGAGCTGCTCAACACCGCCCAGGTCGCGGCCGAGATCCCGTACCTGGACTGCTCGAAGAACACCCGTTACCCGATCCTCGGCGCGACCGTTCAGCGCCGTGGCGGCGTGGCCCGTCACGACGCCGTGGCCTGGGGCTTCGCCCGTGCCGCCGATGCCCTGGGCGTGGACCTGATCCAGCAGACCGAAGTGATCGGTTTCCGCAAGGAAAACGGCGCGGTCATCGGCGTGGAAACCAACAAGGGCTTCATCGGCGCCAAGCGCGTCGGCGTGGTCACCGCCGGTAACTCCGGGCACATGGCCAAACTGGCCGGCTTCCGCCTGCCGCTGGAATCGCACCCGCTGCAAGCACTGGTGTCCGAGCCGATCAAACCGATCATCGACAGCGTGATCATGTCCAACGCCGTGCACGGCTACATCAGCCAGTCCGACAAGGGCGACCTGGTGATCGGTGCGGGTATCGACGGCTGGGTCGGCTACGGCCAGCGTGGTTCTTACCCGATCATCGAGCACACCCTGCAAGCGATCGTCGAAATGTTCCCGAACCTGTCCCGCGTGCGCATGAACCGTCAGTGGGGCGGCATCGTCGACACCACCCCGGATGCGTGCCCGATCATCTCCAAGACCCCGGTCAAGAACATGTTCTTCAACTGCGGTTGGGGTACCGGCGGCTTCAAGGCCACCCCGGGTTCGGGCAACGTCTTCGCGGCGAGCCTGGCCAAGGGCGAGATGCACCCGCTGGCTGCGCCTTTCTCCATCGACCGTTTCTACAACGGCGCACTGATCGACGAACACGGCGCTGCTGCCGTCGCCCACTAACCGGAGACAACCGTCATGTTGCAAATTTTCTGTCCCCACTGCGGCGAGCTGCGCTCCGAAGAAGAGTTCCACGCCTCTGGCCAGGCGCACATCGCCCGCCCGCTGGACCCCAACGCCTGCTCCGACGAGGAGTGGGGCACCTACATGTTCTTCCGCGATAACCCTCGCGGTATTCACCACGAACTGTGGGACCACGTTGCCGGCTGCCGTCAGTACTTCAACGTCACCCGTGACACCGTGACTTACGAAATTCTGGAAACCTACAAGATTGGCGAGAAGCCACAGGTGACCGCCAACGGCAAGGCCAGCAGCGCACCGTCGACCGTCAAAGGCCAAGGGGAAAAAGTATGAGCCAGACCTATCGCCTCGCCAGCGGCGGCCGTATCGACCGCAGCAAGGTCCTGAACTTCACCTTCAACGGCAAGACCTACCAGGGCTATGCCGGTGACACCCTGGCCGCCGCGCTGCTGGCCAACGGCGTCGACATCGTCGGTCGTAGCTTCAAGTATTCGCGCCCTCGCGGGATCATCGCCGCCGGGACCGAAGAGCCGAACGCCATCCTGCAGATCGGCTCCAGCGAAGCCACCCAGATCCCTAACGTGCGTGCCACCCAGCAGGCGCTGTACGCAGGCCTCGTCGCGACCAGCACCAACGGCTGGCCGAACGTCAACAACGACGTCATGGGCATTCTCGGCAAGGTTGGCGGCAGCATGATGCCGCCGGGCTTCTACTACAAAACCTTCATGTACCCGAAATCGTTCTGGATGACTTACGAGAAGTACATCCGCAAGGCAGCCGGCCTGGGCCGCGCGCCGCTGCAGAACGACCCGGACAGCTACGACTACATGAACCAGCACTGCGACGTGCTGATCGTCGGTGCCGGCCCTGCTGGCCTGGCCGCCGCACTGGCCGCCGCCCGTAGCGGTGCCCGTGTGATCCTGGCCGACGAACAGGAAGAGTTCGGTGGCAGCCTGCTCGACAGCCGCGAAACCCTCGACGGCAAGCCTGCCGCGGACTGGGTCAACAGCGTCGTCAAAGAGCTGGAAAGCCTGCCGGAAGTGACCCTGCTGCCGCGTGCCACGGTCAATGGCTACCACGACCACAACTTCCTGACCATCCACGAGCGCCTCACCGACCACCTCGGTGACCGTGCCCCGATCGGTCAGGTGCGTCACCGCGTCCACCGTGTCCGCGCCAAGCGCGTGGTGCTGGCGGCCGGTGCCCACGAGCGCCCACTGGTGTACGGCAATAACGACGTGCCGGGCAATATGCTGGCCGGTGCCGTTTCCACCTACGTACGCCGCTACGGCGTGGCCCCAGGCCGCAAACTGGTGCTGTCGACCAACAACGACCACGCCTACCGCGCCGCGCTGGACTGGCACGACGCCGGCCTGCAAGTGGTGGCGATCGCCGACGCGCGCCACAATCCACGCGGTTCGCTGGTCGAGGAAGCGCGCGCCAAGGGCATTCGCATCCTCACCTCCAGCGCTGTGATCGAGGCCAAGGGCAGCAAGCACGTCACCGGCGCCCGTGTGGCCGCCATCGACGTCCAAGCGCACAAGGTCACCAGCCCTGGCGAAGTGCTCGAATGCGACCTGATCGCCACCTCCGGCGGCTACAGCCCGGTCGTTCACCTGGCCTCGCACCTGGGCGGCCGTCCGGTATGGCGTGAAGATATCCTCGGCTTCGTGCCGGGCGACGCACCGCAGAAGCGCGTGTGCGTAGGCGGCGTGAACGGCGTGTACCCACTCGGTGACGTGATTGCCAATGGTTTCGAAGGTGGTGTGCAAGCCGCCACCGAAGCCGGCTTCAAGGCTACCGTCGGCACCCTGCCAAAAGCCGTGCAGCGCAAGGAAGAAGCGACCGTCGCGCTGTTCCAGGTTCCGCACGACAAGGGCACTGCCCGTGCGCCGAAGCAGTTCGTCGATCAGCAGAACGACGTCACTGCCGCGGCCATCGAACTGGCCACTCGCGAAGGCTTCGAGTCGGTCGAGCACGTCAAGCGCTACACCGCGCTGGGCTTCGGTACCGACCAGGGCAAGCTGGGCAACATCAACGGCCTGGCCATTGCTGCCCGTTCGCTGGGTATCGGCATTCCGGAAATGGGCACCACCATGTTCCGCCCGAACTACACCCCGGTGACCTTCGGTGCGGTAGCCGGTCGCCACTGCGGCCACCTGTTCGAGCCTGTGCGTTTCACCGCCCTGCATGCCTGGCACGTGAAGAACGGCGCCGAATTCGAAGACGTCGGCCAGTGGAAACGTCCGTGGTACTTCCCCAAGGCGGGTGAAGACATTCACACCGCCGTGGCCCGTGAATGCAAGGCCGTGCGCGACAGCGTGGGCCTGCTGGACGCCTCGACCCTGGGCAAGATCGACATCCAGGGCCCGGATGCCCGCGAGTTCCTCAACCGCGTGTACACCAACGCCTGGACCAAGCTCGACGTGGGCAAGGCTCGCTACGGCCTGATGTGCAAGGAAGACGGCATGGTCTTCGACGACGGCGTGACCGCCTGCGTTGGCGACAACCACTTCTACATGACCACCACCACCGGCGGCGCCGCCCGTGTGCTGCAGTGGTTGGAGCTGTACCACCAGACCGAATGGCCAGAGATGAAGGTGTACTTCACCTCGGTCACCGACCACTGGGCCACACTGACCCTGTCCGGCCCCAACAGCCGCAAGCTGCTGAGCGAGCTGACCGACGACATCGACCTGGACAAGGAAGCCTTCCCGTTCATGACCTGGAAGGAAGGCACCGTCGGCGGCGTGCCGGCCCGTGTGTTCCGAATCTCGTTCACCGGTGAGCTCTCGTACGAAGTGAACGTCCAGGCCAACTACGCCATGGGTGTGCTGGAGAAGATCGTCGAGGCAGGCAAGAAGTACAACCTGACCCCGTACGGCACCGAGACCATGCACGTGCTGCGTGCCGAGAAGGGCTTCATCATCGTTGGCCAGGATACCGACGGCTCGATGACCCCGGACGACCTGAACATGAGCTGGTGCGTGGGCCGCAACAAGCCGTTCTCGTGGATCGGCCTGCGTGGCATGAACCGCGAAGACTGCGTGCGCGAAAACCGCAAGCAGCTGGTGGGCCTCAAGCCCGTGGACCCAACCAAGTGGCTGCCGGAAGGTGCTCAGTTGGTGTTCGACCCGAAACAGCCGATCCCGATGGACATGGTCGGGCACGTCACTTCCAGCTACGCGGCCAACTCCCTGGGCTACTCGTTCGCCATGGGTGTGGTCAAGGGCGGCCTCAAGCGCATGGGCGAGCGTGTCTACTCGCCGCAGGCCGACGGCAGCGTGATCGAGGCGGAAATCGTGTCTTCGGTGTTCTTCGATCCGAAGGGTGAGCGGCAGAACGTTTGACTCTGGGCCCTGTGGGGGGTGGCTTGCCGGCGATAGTGCCGGTGGCCACACCACAGAAGCTGCTTCGCATCGACGAACAAGAATTCAAGGCAGGTAAGAAATGAGCGCTATCAACGTCTTCCAGCAAAACCCCGGCGCCGAGGCCAAGGCCCAGTCGCCACTGCACCACGCCGACCTGGCCAGCCTGGTGGGCAAAGGCCGCAAGAACGCAGGCGTGACCCTGCGTGAGAAGAAATTCCTCGGTCACCTGACCATCCGTGGCGATGGCCATGACCCAGAATTCGCCGCAGGCGTGCACAAGGCCCTGGGCCTGGAGCTGCCGGTGGCGCTGACCGTGGTCGCCAATGGCGAAATGTCGCTGCAATGGATGGGCCCAGATGAGTGGCTACTGATCGTCCCAGGCGGCCAGGAGTTCGCAACCGAGCAGAAACTGCGTGCGGCCCTCGAAGGCCAGCACATTCAAGTGGTCAACGTCAGCGGCGGACAGAGCGTGCTGGAGCTACGCGGCCCGAACGTGCGCGACGTGCTGATGAAGTCAACCAGCTACGATGTTCACCCGAACAACTTCCCGGTGGGCAAGGCGGTCGGTACCGTGTTCGCCAAGTCGCAACTGGTGATCCGCCGTACTGCCGAGGACACCTGGGAACTGGTGGTTCGCCGCAGCTTCTCCGACTACTGGTGGCTGTGGCTGCAGGACGCTTCGGCCGAGTATGGCCTGAGCATCGAAGCCTAAGGAGAACTGAACATGAGTCGGGCACCGGATACTTGGATTCTCACCGCCGACTGCCCGAGCATGCTCGGCACCGTCGATGTGGTGACGCGTTACCTCTTCGAGCAGCGTTGCTATGTCACGGAGCACCACTCCTTCGATGATCGGCTGTCGGGGCGCTTTTTCATTCGCGTCGAGTTCCGCCAGCCGGACGATTTCGACGAAGCCGGTTTCCGTGCCGGCCTTGCCGAGCGTAGCGATGCGTTCGGCATGACGTTCGAGCTGACCGCGCCGAATCACCGCCCCAAGGTGGTGATCATGGTGTCCAAGGCCGACCACTGCCTGAACGACCTGCTGTATCGCCAGCGCATCGGCCAGTTGGGCATGGACGTGGTCGCGGTGGTGTCCAACCACCCCGACCTCGAACCGCTCGCGCAGTGGCACAAGATCCCCTACTACCATTTCGCCCTCGACCCCAAGGACAAGCCTGCGCAAGAGCGCAAGGTGTTGAACGTGATCGAGGAAACTGGCGCCGAGCTGGTCATTCTTGCGCGTTACATGCAGGTACTGTCGCCTGAGCTGTGCCGGCGCCTGGATGGCTGGGCGATCAATATCCACCACTCGTTGTTGCCTGGTTTCAAAGGCGCAAAGCCGTACCACCAGGCCTACAACAAGGGCGTGAAGATGGTGGGTGCCACCGCGCACTACATCAACAACGACCTCGACGAGGGGCCGATCATCGCCCAGGGCGTCGAGGTGGTGGACCACAGCCATTACCCGGAAGACCTGATCGCCAAAGGGCGTGATATCGAGTGCCTGACCCTGGCGCGAGCGGTGGGCTATCACATCGAGCGGCGGGTGTTCCTGAACGCCAATCGGACTGTCGTTCTCTAACGGCTGTTCCAGCTTCTTCCCGACTGACGCCGCTCCCGCACGGATATCATGCCTTCAGGGGCAACGTGGTACCTGTAGGAGCGGCCTTGGCCGCGAAGAGGCCCGAACAGTTCACCCCCTCGGTTTCATCCCGCCGGTTTCCCCGCGACACTGCTGCCGCTAAAAGGCATCTGCTTGTCGCTCCCAGTCAGTGCACCCTGCGGTATCAGGCCCACAATTCTCTGCATTCCAGTAACACAAGCCGCCCATGGATGGTGGCGCTTCAACCAACGCTGCATAAATACAAATCAAGCGAGGTAAGAGCATGTCTGGCAATCGTGGAGTGGTGTATCTCGGCGCTGGCAAGGTCGAAGTACAGAAGATCGACTACCCGAAAATGCAAGACCCACGCGGCAAGAAGATCGAGCACGGCGTGATCCTCAAGGTGGTTTCCACCAACATCTGCGGCTCCGACCAGCACATGGTCCGTGGCCGCACGACTGCCCAGGTCGGCCTGGTTCTGGGCCACGAAATCACCGGTGAAATCGTCGAGAAGGGCCGCGACGTCGAGCGCATGCAGATCGGCGACCTGGTCTCGGTACCGTTCAACGTTGCCTGCGGCCGCTGCCGCTCCTGCAAAGAGATGCACACCGGTGTCTGCCTTACCGTCAACCCGGCCCGCGCCGGCGGTGCCTACGGCTACGTCGACATGGGCGACTGGACCGGCGGCCAGGCTGAGTACGTGCTGGTGCCCTACGCCGACTTCAACCTGTTGAAACTGCCACAGCGCGACAAGGCGATGGAGAAGATCCGTGACCTGACCTGCCTGTCCGACATCCTGCCAACCGGCTACCACGGTGCCGTGACTGCCGGCGTAGGCCCAGGCAGTACCGTCTACGTTGCCGGTGCCGGCCCGGTCGGCCTGGCTGCTGCAGCCTCGGCACGCCTGCTGGGCGCTGCTTGCGTCATTGTCGGCGACCTCAACCCAGCCCGCCTGGCCCACGCCAAGTCCCAGGGCTTTGAAGTGGTCGATCTGTCCAAGGACACCCCGCTGCACGAGCAGATCGTCGACATCCTCGGCGAGCCGGAAGTGGACTGCGCCGTCGACGCCGTAGGCTTCGAGGCACGTGGCCATGGCCACGAAGGTGCCAAGCACGAAGCCCCGGCCACGGTGCTGAACTCGCTGATGCAGGTTACCCGCGTCGCCGGCAACATCGGTATCCCGGGCCTGTACGTGACCGAAGACCCGGGCGCGGTAGATGCCGCTGCCAAGATCGGTGCGCTGAGCATCCGCTTCGGCCTGGGCTGGGCCAAGTCGCACAGCTTCCACACCGGCCAGACCCCGACCATGAAGTACAACCGCCAGCTGATGCAGGCGATCATGTGGGACCGCATCAATATTGCCGAAGTGGTGGGCGTGCAGGTGATCAACCTGGATCAGGCGCCGGAAGGCTACGGCGAGTTCGATGCCGGTGCGCCGAAGAAATTCGTGATCGACCCACACAAGATGTGGGGCGCGGCATGAAGTGACTGACAAGACAAAGCCCCTCCCGTGAGGGGCTTTGTTTTTTCTGGGTTGTCCGAGGGCGGTGGAGCGGGTCAGTTCGCCTGGTCATTGTGGGTGGTGGAGCTTTCGCTTTCTTTGTCTTGCACCACGAATACAGAGCCTTTGTCATCGGTTGCCAGCAACCCTGTGCTCGATATCACGTCTACTCGCTGCTCTGCCAAGGGCATATCGGCATGTCGAATGATGATGTGGTAGCAGTCGCCTTCTTTTACGGTAGTTGGCTTGTCGGTGTTGTAGAAGAAAAGCTTGCGTTTCGATGATGTGCTCATGATTCAAGTCCCTGCCGTATCGGTTGAATGGAGGCTGCTCGAAGCCCATTTTGAACAGCCGCAGGAATTTTGATACTGGCAGAATTAACAGTTTGGGAGCGGGCTTGCCCCGCGAAGAGGCCAGCCCTGGCGACCCATGGATCAGCGCATCATCCCCAGTTCGGCATCATCCAGCAGCGCCTTGGCCAATGCGCTCAGATAATGTGAAGCCCAGAGCAACTGCGGCTTGTTGTCCATCAGCCCGTCAAAGGTCAAATCCCGGACATAGCCCATCAGTTCCGAAGCCTGTTCGCGGGCACTCTGGCAGGGAATGCCCGGTGCAATGCAGAACAACGGGTGGTTATGGCCTTCGGCCTGGTAGAAAAAGGTCTTGCCGACGGTGGTCTTGGTGTCGTCGCTGGTCATCATTCAACCTCCCTGCAGTTTCTCGACTGCCAGGCCCGGCCCTATCGCGGCTAAAGCCGCTCCTACAGGCCCAGCGCAATTCTTGTAGGAGCGGCTTTAGCCGCGATAGGGCCAGCCCAGCCAACACAAGTCTCACGCCTTAATGCAGCGTTCGCGGTTCCGCTGGCATCTGCACCTGGATCAACGCCGTCTCCAGCAGTACGCGCAGCGCTTCAAGCTCATGCATCGTGGCCATGATGAGGATCGAGGTCGGCGACTTGGGCTGCAGCAGAATGACCTGGTGCGCGACGGTTTGGGCGCACAGGGCATAGTCCGTGGCCTGGATGAGGGTGTCTTCGAGGGAAGGGGAGGTGTGGGGTGGATCGGGGACGATCTTGAGCATGGGTTTTTTCTCGATAGGGGCCACCACCCTCCGCTGTCAAACAAATGGGTGGCAGCTGTGCATGGGTTGACAGACCGGTAGAAAAACCAAAGACCCGGCGCACACGAAGTGCCCCAAACACAGCCGCCATCGAAGGCGAAAGCCATGAGGATTTTCTGGTCGGCCTGTCAAAGCCGATCGCTGATTTCGCAACGACCGCCCGAGACTAGAGTGCAGCCCAGATCACCGCAATGGCTTTGGGGGATTGCGAGTATGTTTCGGAAACGTCCTACACGGAATAGGTAAATTCTTAAATATCTTGCCGGAGGTAGGTGGGAATACGTTGTGGTTGGTGGGTGATGGCACCTGCAGTAAGCCTATGCCTTAATCCCACTTTGGCCAAAGGGCACCTCTAAAAACCCTGTTTTCAGTTGGATACAGGACGTACGGCGAAAAAGAGTTGGGTTGGGGCTTGCCCCGCGAAGAGGCCAGCCCTGGCGACCCATGGATCAGCGCATCATCCCCAGTTCGGCATCATCCAGCAGCGCCTTGGCCAATGCGCTCAGATAATGTGAAGCCCAGAGCAACTGCGGCTTGTTGTCCATCAGCCCGTCAATGGTCAAATCCCGGACATAGCCCATCAGCTCCGAAGCCTGTTCGCGGGCACTCTGGCAGGGAATGCCCGGTGCAATGCAGAACAACGGGTGGTTGTGGCCTTCGGCCTGGTAGAAAAAGGTCTTGCCGACGGTGGTCTTGGTGTCGTCGCTGGTCATCATTCAACCTCCCTGCAGTTTCTCGACTGCCAGGCCCGGCCCTATCGCGGCTAAAGCCGCTCCTACAGGCCCAGCGCAATTCTTGTAGGAGCGGCTTTAGCCGCGATAGGGCCAGCCCAGCCAACACAAGTCTCACGCCTTAATGCAGCGTTCGCGGTTCCGCTGGCATCTGCACCTGGATCAACGCCGTCTCCAGCAGTACGCGCAGCGCTTCAAGCTCATGCATCGTGGCCATGATCAGGATCGAGGTCGGCGACTTGGGCTGCAGCAGAATGACCTGGTGCGCGACGGTTTGGGCGCACAGGGCATAGTCCGTGGCCTGGATGAGGGTGTCTTCGAGGGAAGGGGAATTGTGGGGTGGATCGGGGACGATCTTGAGCATGATGGATGACCTATAATGGTGCCACCACCAGCCTGCTGTCAAACAAGAAGGCGGCAGCTGTACATGGGTTGACAGACCGGTAGGTCAACCAAAACCCGGCGCACGTGAGTGCCCCATGCACAGCTGCCATAGAGGCAAAGCCATGTGGTTGACGAAATCGGCCTGTCAAAGCCGGTCGTTGATTAGTAACGACCGCCCGAGACTAGAGCGCGACCCAGGTCACTGCAATGGCTTTGGGGGATTGCGAGTATGTTTCGCAAACGTCCTACACGGAATAGGTAAACTCCTAAAAGGTCTTGCCGACGGTGGTCTTGGTGTCGTCGCTGGTCATCATTCAACCTCCCTGCAGTTTCTCGACTGCCAGGCCCGGCCCTATCGCGGCTAAAGCCGCTCCTACAGGCCCAGCGCAATACTTGTAGGAGCGGCTTCAGCCGCGATAGGGCCAGCCCAGCCAACACAAGTCTCACGCCTTAATGCAGCGTTCGCGGTTCCGCTGGCATCTGCACGTGGATCAACGCCGTCTTCAGCAGTATGCGCAGCGCTTCAAGCTCATGCATCGTGGCCATGATGAGGATCGAGGTCGGCGACTTGGGCTGCAGCAGAATGGCCTGGTGCACGACGGTTTGAGCGCAGGCATAGTCCGTGGCCTGGATAAGGGTGTCTTCGAGGAAGGGGAATTGTGGGGTGGATCGGGGATCATCGTTAGCATGGTGTAAACCTCTGTCGGTTGCGCCGACGCCCCTGCTGTCAAACATATGGGTGGCGGCTGTACGCGGGTTGACAGACCGGTCGACAGAGTAAACCCGGCGCACACGAGGTGCCCCACGCACAGCCACCATATAAGGCAATCCACAATGCGTCCGTCGAAATCGGCCTGTAAAAGCCGGTCGTTGATCAGTAACGACCGCCCGAGACTAGAGCGCGACCCAGATCACCGCAATGGCTTTGGGGGATTGCGAGTATGTTTCGGAAACGTCTTACAGGGATTAGGGGAAGTCCGAAGAATCTACTGGGAGGCCAAGAAGAACGTGATCTTTGTCAGTTGATAATGCCGTCTTTTGCGTAGAGTTTAGGCATTTAAGAAGTTAGCGATAGCACTGCTCAAAATATAAACTTCGGCGACACCTGAAACCCCAGATAGGAATTTTAGGTGCCGCGGTAGATGAGGCCAGGTAAGACCTCAAGTTTTTCTAATATCGCTGGCGGTATCCTTGGTGTCTGTCGTTAGAAGCTTCAGGTAGCTCTCCTGGTTCGCCGGGGTCATGTACCGTTCTTTACCGCCGAGTGTTATTTTTTTGAACGTCTCTAACGTTTCTTGGTTTTCTATGGCGTAACCGAGTTGCGTCTTGTATTGGCTCAATTTAATTCCTTCTGTACGCGTGTTTCCAGGCGCTGTCTTGCTTCCGTAGTTCGGTGCGTTTATGGCCTTGTACTGTTTGACTTTTCTGGTGAGGAAAGAGGTTGTTATTTGCATGTTTTTCTTTAATTTATTGTACTCTGTCTTGCTTAATGATTGTTGTTTTGCTTGAGCGAGATCCTTGAGGGGGAGGTGTGCCGCTTCCAGTCGCTCAGCCGATGTGGGACGTTTGCTCTTATTTGTGAAAAAATTCCAAATGCTGCTATGACCTGACGGATCAATTTTGTTTATCGGATCACCCTCGCAATATGCATAGGCGTTCACTCCCCCAGCGTCAAAAGGACTCTGGTCGTCAGCTGAGTGGAAACGCATTAGGCTGGGGTTGTAGCACCGGTAGCCATTGCCTAGCAGATAGGTGCCTGTAGCATTCACGTATTCGCCGTTATATGCCAGCAGTGAAAGCTGTGCCTGCGCAGTCGGACAGTACCCGTATGCAGCATAGCTTAACACGTTAGGCATGTTTGAGGTTTTGATAAGAAAAACAGAGCCCGAATCATCAGTCGCTATACGTTTTCCTCCGAAGGTGCCTGACTCGCTATATCTCTCAGCCAGTGGCAAGCTCCTATGTCTAATAACTGAGCTGGTCAAATTGCCCCGCTGTATATTGGTTAACTGGCCGTCATTGTAGAAGAGCAAACTTTTCTCAGTAGTGTGTCGTTTCAATGTTAAGTCCTCGTTCACTGATATGTGGTGCTTTGCTGCTATCTTCCCGACGGCTGCCCTGTGGTCCCTTTCACCCCATGGCAGTGCTCCTGGAAAAACCAGAGTCGGCTTGCCGATACCTCTGGCCAACTCGTCTGGAGGTATCGGAAACCTCTAGGCGTGATGCTTGATCGCCCAATGTACTTTCACCTGACTGCAAAGCCTGCGCCTGCGAGCCGTTGGCAACAACTGGCAGAAATATCAGGTCATTGAACATGCGTAGCGGTAAAGGAGCGCCAAATTGTTAGGGTGTCGTATCGGTATGCTGACGCTTCCTCCGATACGCGGCCCGGAACAAACCTCCAAACGCCCAGTCCAACGCCTCGTTTCCCCGGCCATTCCGGCCCATGAGGTCCCTCCCGATGAAAGCATTCACCCTGGCAACCCTGATGACCCTGGCCGCAAGCCCGGTGTTCGCCTTCAACCTCAGCGACGCCGCCAATGCCGTGTCGGCCATGCAGAACCAGAATCAGAGCCAGCAAGGCCAGGTACAGGCGCCCGAAGCGCAGGCCAGTTTGCTCAATACCTTGGGCAGCGAACTGAACATCACCCCGGAACAGGCCATCGGCGGGGCAGGGGCGATGTTGGGGCTGGCGCGTAACAACCTGAGCAACGACGACTATGGCCAGCTGACCAAGGCTGTGCCAGGGCTGGATCTGCTGGCGGGCGCCAATGCGCTGGGCGGGTTGAGTGGGTTGGGCGATTTGTTGGGCAAGAACAGCGAAAGCCAGTCGGCGCTGAGTAAAGCGTTGGGTAACAACGTGGAAAACCGCAGCGACCTAGACACTGCGTTCAAGGCGCTGGGCATGGACACTGGGATGATCGGGCAGTTTGCTCCACTGATCCTGCAGTACCTCGGACAGCAGGGCATCGCTGGGTCGCTGCTGCAGAACCTGGGTAGCCTGTGGACCACGCCGGTACCGGCGACAACACCGTCGGTTTGATTGGCCCTGTTCAGTTGAGCCGATTGAAATGGCCGTGGCCTTTCACAAGTGAAGCCAGCGTAGGTTATCAACGCCAAGCTGCGACCGCAGGCTGGCAGCATGTCTTCGGATGCGATCGATGGTGTTTTGATGGTCGATATAGAGTTCGGTGCCGGGTGTCAGAAGGGCAACGTCTCGCTCGGATCGCTGTATGTGCCCATGAGCCACCACCAAGTCATCGTAAATCCTTAAGGCATCTTCCATGCTCCGTGTCGGTGGCGTGCTAGGTTGCGCAGCACTGGGCGCTGCGATCCTATCGCCTGACCGGGCAGGCGCGTTGTGAGCCTGGCCAGCTCGGGCGTTGGCTACATCCCGTCGCGAATACAATCCACGGCCACCTTCTGGAGCAAACGGGTGTCTACCAGGCTGTCGGGCGGCGTGTTGTTGCCTAGGCATTAACCGCCGACCCTGCTGTTGAAACATTTGCTCGGGTTCAACAATCGGCCCCCGGGAGCGCCACAAATCAGGTCTGACTTTTTGTTGCATGCCCGCATGCCCGCTGGGGTCTCGTTGATTCACTGGATCACCTGTGCAATAGCCATACGCATTCAGGCCGCCTTTGCCAAACGGGCTCAAGTTATCAGGTGCGCTAAAACGCATGGTTGCCGGGTTGTAAGGACGATAGCCATTTCCAAGCAGGTATGTTTCAGAGTGCCTTTCTAGCAGTTCCCCGTTGAAGCCGAGTAGTTCCTGATGTGAAAAGCGATATTGAACATGTCCATAAGGTGTGTAAGCGCGAAGCGATGCACTATTTATCCGATATTCCACATGCGTTCCCCTTAAACTCGATAGCTTCTGAGTGTGACGTTGAGATATTTCAATCGGTCATGCGCCTCGTCAAGCCACGTTGCAAGTTCCTCCAGTTCAGTCTGGTATCTTTTCGCACTGATGCCCAAACTTTTCGCGAAGACGGACGTCGAGGGCTCCATGAGAAAATTGAATTCTTTTGTTTTCCGCCTTACGCGTTGAGTAAATTTTTGAATGTAGTCTTGTAAGGACTGCTTTTCTTTAATAAGCCGGCTTCTTTGTATGTCGTGTTCGTCCGTGTAGATGACGCTAGTTATTTTCCTATCAAATGTTACTTTCTTTTTTGGCGCGCGTTTCAACTGGGTAGTTGAGGGTGGGGGCGGCTGGCTATTTTCAGCCCAAAACTTCCGTAGCTGAGCAAATGTTCGCGCATGACCTGTGTCATCCCGGAAATTGATCGGATTACAGTTACAGTCTGCATAAGCGTTATATCCGCCCTGCCCAAAGGGGCTGAGATTATCGGGCTTATGGAAGCGCATTAGGGTTGGACTGTAGCTACGGTAACCATTGTCCCAATGGGTAGCTGTCGGTCAGCGGATCGCTCTTTTCGCCATTGAAGCCAAGCAGGGTGCCAAACCAAGCTTGACTGTCGATGTATCCGTATGGGGTGTAGGCCAAAGCGGCTATCTTCAATGGCAGATACCTCGCAATAGACGGTGCTACGTAAGTCTTTGCCTTTGCGAGGCCTCGCACAACTAGCAGAATTATCAGTATCCGCAGGCCAAGCTCAGCCCGCTTCGGAGAAATCCACCAAACTGACTGGACGACGGAAGCCGGCTGTAAGCACCGCCAGGTAGGCTAACCCCAGTGCAAACCAGCACAACCCGATCACCAGCGTCAGTGCCGACAGGCTGGTCCACAGCCACAAGGTCAGCCCCAACCCCACCAACGGCACCACGCCATAGCGCAGCAGCCCTACGAGGTGACGCTGAGCCCCATCGTTCATCAGGTGCGTCTTCACCACCGCCAGGTTTACCGCCGAAAACGCTACCAGCGCCCCGAAGCTGATCAGCGAAGCGAGGGTCGACAGGTCGATCACCAACGCCAGCAGCGAGAACGCAGACACCAGGGCAATGGCGAACACTGGCGTGCCGAAGCGTGGCGACAGGTAGCCGAACGTGCGCTGCGGCAGCACGTTGTCCCGTCCCATGGTGAACAGGATGCGCGACACCGCCGCCTGCGAGGCCAGCGCCGAGCCCAGGCTGCCGGCGACATAGGCGGCAGTGAAGAAGTTGGTCAGGAACTGGCCCCCGGCCTTGAACATCACTTCATTGGCCGCCGCATCGGCGTTAGCGAAGCTGCTGCCTGGTAACACCAGCTGGCTGGCATAGGCCAACACAGTGAACAGCAACCCGGCAAACAGGGTGGTGAGGATGATCGCCCGGGGTACATCGCGGCGGGCGTCGCGGCACTCCTCGGCCAGAGTCGAGACGGCATCGAAGCCGAGGAACGACAGGCACAGTACCGCCGCGCCGGCCATCAGGGGGCCGAAGCCTGGCTTGGTGCCGTCACCCAGCAGCGGCGACAGCAGGTCGAGCGGCTGGCCCGCCAAGGTCTTGCAGGATAGACCGATGAACACGCCAATGAAGACGATCTGCGCACCGACGATCAGGTTGCTGGTCTTGGCCACCGAGTTGATGCCGACCACATTGAGCACTGTCACCAGTGCGATCGAGCCAAGCACGAAGGCCCAGGCGGGAACGGCCGGGAAAGCAATGTTGAGGAACAGGCCAATCAGCAGGTAGTTGATCATCGGCAGGAACAGGTAGTCGAGCAGCAGCGACCAGCCTGCGAGGAAGCCCGCATTGGGGCCGAAGGCCATGTTGGTGTACGAGTACGCCGAGCCCGCGACTGGGAAGCGCTTGACCATGAAACTGTAGGACGCAGCGGTAAACAGCATGGCTACGAGGGTGACGAGGTAGGCGCCGGCAGTGCGGCCACCGGTGAGTTCAGTGACGATGCCGTAGGTGGTGAAGATGGTCAGCGGGACCATGTACACAAGGCCGAAGAACACCAGGGCGGGCAGCCCTAGGACACGGCGCAGTTGGGCGGGGGCGGAGCTAGGTTGATTGGCCATCGACTCGATCCAGGCTTTTTGTAGTTGTGCTTTGGTCGATTTTTATCCACTTAGGTAGGTAATGACAAAAAAGTATTACTTATTCTAATTATTAGCCTCGTTTTTAATCGGGGTTACGCCTAACCCTGTGCCGGCCTCTTCGCGGGTAAACCCGTGCAGAGGCCCTTACAGGCAATCAATTCAGTTCATCTCGGCGCGCAATTGTTCAATCCGCTGGTCCTTCTCCACCCACAACTGGTTTACCCAGGCCTGTATGGTCTGGCGAAACGCGGGGTCGTTCTCGTAGTCCCCCGACCACAATACCGGGTCCAGCTCGCGCACCCGAATGTCGATAATCACCCGACTAATGCTGCCATTGAGCAACGCCCAGAACCCAGGCGCCTGGTTGCCGGGGTAGACGATGGTCACGTCCAGCAGTGCATCGAGCTGCTCGCCCAGCGCCGCCAGCACGAACGCCACGCCGCCGGCCTTGGGCTTGAGCAGGTGGCGGTAGGGCGACTGCTGCGCCTGGCGCTTGGCCTCGCTGAAACGGGTGCCTTCCAGGTAGTTGACCACGGTCACCGGCTGGCGCTTGAACAGCTCGCAGGCCGCCTTGGTGATCTCCAGGTCCTTGCCCTTGAGCTCGGGGTGTTTTTCCAGGAAGGCCTTGCTGTAGCGCTTCATGAAGGGGTAATCCAGCCCCCACCAGGCCAGGCCCAGCAGGGGCACCCAGATCAGCTCCTTCTTGAGGAAGAACTTGAAGAACGGCGTACGACGGTTGAGGCTTTCGATCAGCGCCGGAATATCGACCCAGGTCTGGTGGTTGCTGACGGCCAGGTACGAGGTGTCCTGACGCAGCTTCTCGATGCCGCGAATGTCCCATTGGGTCGGGATGCACAGGGCGAAGATCATCTTGTCGATCTCCGACCAGGTTTCGGCAATCCACATCACCGCCCACGAGGCGTAGTCTCGCCCACGGCCTGGCAACACCAGTTTTAGCAGGGCGAAGACCAGCAGCGGGCCGATCAGCACCAGGGTGTTGAGCAGCAGCAGGGTGGTCGTAAGAATGCCGGTAAACAGGCGACGCATAAGCAGACTCTTGTTGTGTGAATTTTGCGGGTGGCAATGATAAGCAGGGCTGTGCCATACGCCAAACGTCGAATGCTCGACGGTTGGTACAAATGTTTCACATTGTGTTGTTTAAGGTGTGACAACGAACCTATCCTGCTTGCGCAGTCTAAGCACTGACTCTTCTCAAGGAAGTTTGCCTGTGAAACCTCTGCTTGCCCTGTTGTCGCTGTTGGCGTTGCCGGTGATGGCTGCCGAGCCCACCCTATACGGTCGCTACGAATACATCGCCCTGCCTGAGATTGGCGAAACCCTGAAAGCCAAGATGGATACCGGTGCCTACACCGCGTCGCTGTCGGCCAAGGATATCGAGCTGTTCACCCGCGATGGCGAGGAGTGGGTCCGCTTCCGCCTGGCGACCAAGGACGCCGACGGCAAGGTCTATGAGCACAAGCTGGCGCGCATCAGCAAGATCAAGAACCGTGCTGACGAAGAGGAGGAGGGCGATGCACCGGAGCTCTCGAAACGGCCGGTGGTCGACCTGGAACTGTGTCTGGGTGATGTGAAGCGCACGGTGGAGGTCAATCTGGTCGACCGCAGCAGCTTCAACTACCCATTGCTGGTGGGCGCCAAGGCGCTGCGCGAGTTCAAGGCCGCGGTCAACCCGGCCAAGCGGTTCACGGCGGGCAAGCCGGACTGCTGATTCGGTTTTGGCTGTGATGGCGGCATCGCCGGCATGCCGGCTCCTACAGATTTCACACCCCTGTGGGAGCCTGCTTGCCGGCGATGCGCCTGATCAGGCAGCCGGCGCCGTCGCTACCATCGACGGCCGCTTGATCACCTCGGCATACCACGCCGCGAGTCCGGGCTGTTGCGCCCGCCAGCCGAACTCAGGCTGACGCAAGTCCAGGTAACCCAGCGCACAGGCCACACCAATCGCCGCGATGTCGAACCCCGATGCCAACTCGGCCAGGTGCTCGCGTTCCAGGTTGGCCAGGCTGCGCCGAATCTTCTCGCTTTGCGCGGCCACCCAGCCATCCCAACGCTTGTCTTGCGGTCGCAGGAAGGTCTCGTAGCGGGTCGATACCGCCGCATCCATGATCGCATCGGCCTGGGAGGCCAGGGTCATGCGCCGCCAGCGCGCCGAGCCTTCCCGGGGAATCAGCGGAGTGCCGACGTGCTGGCAGTCCAGGTACTCGCAAATGACGCGGCTGTCGTGCAGCACGGTGCCATCTTCCAGGCGCAGTGCTGGGATCTTGCCGATGGGGTTGCCCTGGTTGAGTTGCTCGTCGCCGCTCACTGGGCTGATGTTCACGGGCTGCAGGGCCACGCGGTCGAGCTGGGCGGTTTCGTGCAGCACCACCATGACTTTGCGCACGAAAGGCGAAAGTGGCCCGTGGAAAAGGGTCATCGTGCTCATGGCTCAGTTGCCCTGCAGGCTGGGTGGCAGGCACACGCCAGTACCGCCGATGCCGCAATAGCCATCGGGGTTCTTGGCCAGGTACTGCTGGTGGTACGCTTCGGCGAAGTACACGGTCGGGGCCTGGTCGATTTCGGTGGTGATTTCACCAAAGCCTGCCTTGGTCAGTTCTGCCTGGAACGCATCACGGCTGGCCTTGGCCTGCTCCAGCTGTTCTGGGCTGGTGCAGTAGATCGCCGAGCGGTACTGGGTGCCGATGTCATTGCCCTGGCGCATGCCTTGGGTCGGGTTGTGCAGTTCCCAGAACATCGCCAGCAGTTCGCGGTAGCTCACCTTATCCTTGTCGAACACCACCAGCACCACTTCGGTATGGCCGGTCAGGCCCGAGCAGACTTCTTCGTAGGTGGGGTTTGGCGTGAAGCCACCGGCATAGCCGACCACGGTGCTGACCACGCCTTCACGCTGCCAGAAGCGGCGCTCGGCACCCCAGAAGCAGCCCAGGCCGAAGATGGCGAAGTCGATGCTGCCCTCGAAGAAGGGGCCCAGCAGTGGGGTGTCTTTGAAGACATAGTGGAATTCGGGCAGGGCCATTGGGGTTTCGCGTCCAGGCAGGGCCTGTTCCGCAGTAGGCATGACGTTTTTGTTCACCAGGATTTCCGAACGCAGGACCATGGCCGTTCCTCTGTGTGTCAGGTAGATGGGGGCTCGATCACCGGCAAGCCGGCGCCTACAGGGTCGTTCCGCAGGTACTGGGGATTGCCGGCGATGAGGCCGAATGGGTTCTATAGTGCCCGAGGTTGAGGCTGCTGTCAGTCCATTGGACCGCGCGGGTAGCGCTTGAGTTTTTCCGCCAGCTCCCGGCCCGGAATGGGCCGGTCGAACAGGTAGCCCTGGCCGACATCGCAACGGTGCCTGCGCAGGAACGCCAGCTGTTCTGGAGTTTCGATCCCTTCGGCCACTACCTTGAGCTTGAGGTTGTGGGCCATGGCCACCACCGCCGAGGTGATCTCCATGTCGTCCTGGTTGTCCGGGATTTCATTGATGAAGCTGCGGTCGATCTTGATGATGTCGATCGGAAACTTCTTCAGGTAGCTCAGCGATGAGTAACCGGTGCCGAAGTCGTCCATGGCCAGAGTCAGGCCCAGGGCCTTCAGCTCATCGAGCTGGCGGTGGGTGTCTTCGGTGGCCTCCAGCAGCAGGCCTTCAGTAAGTTCCAGCTCCAGCAGGTGCGGTGGCAGTTCTTCTTCCTTGAGGATCGAGCTGATCGAGGCGACCAGGTCGGGGTCGGAGAACTGCTTTGGCGACAGGTTGATGGCCACGTGCAGGTTGCCCATGCCTGCCTCGCGCAGTTGCTGGCTCATGCGGCACGACTGGCGCACCACCCATTTGCCGATGGGGATGATCAGGCCGGTTTCCTCGGCCACGCTGATGAACTGGTCCGGGCGAATCATGCCGCGCTCGGGGTGGTTCCAGCGCAGCAGTGCTTCCAGGCCGAGTAAACGGCCGCTGCGCAGGCACAGCTTGGGCTGGTAGAACACCTCCAGCTCGTTCTGGGTCAGGGCGCGGCGCAGGTTGTTCTCGACGAACAGCTTGTAGCTGGCCTCGGCGTTTAGCACCTCGGTGAACACTTGCACCTGATGCTTGCCGTTGGCCTTGGCCTTGTGCAGGGCAAGGCCTGCATTCTTCATCAGGGTGGTCGGGTCGCTGCCGTGCATGGGCGCGCAGGCCAAGCCCACCGACGCGGTGACGTTGATCAGCTGGTTGTCGACGAACATCGGTTTGTCGAGGGTGCGCAGCAGTTGGAGGGCGACGCCCTGGCCATCCTCCAGGCTGGTGCCGTTGAGCAGCACAGCGAACTCGTTGCTGGCGAAGCGGGCAAGGATGTCATTGGGGCTGAGGCTGTTGCGCAGGCGTCGGGCCAGGCTCACCAGCAGCTTGTCGCCGGTCTGGTGGCCGAGGCTGTCGTTGATCCGCTTGAAGTTGTCGATGTCCACCAGCAGCAGGCAGATCGGGCTGTCACCGTCGCGGGTGAAGTGGGTATCGAGGTTGCGGATGAACGCTGGGCGGTTGCCCAGGTTGGTCAGGTTGTCGGTATAGGCCAGGCGCTCGATGCGCTGCTGGGCCAGTTTGGACTGGGTGACGTCCTCGTAGATACCGATGTAGTGGGTCAGCTCTCGGTTATCGCCATATACCTTGGAGATCGACAGCTGCCCCCAGTAGGGTTCGAGGTTCTTGCGCCGGCTCTTGAATTCGCCTTGCCAGCTGTTGCCCATTTCCAGGCTCGACGGCGAGTCGAACAGCAGTTCGCTGAGATTCTCCAGCGCCGGCAACTCGGCCAGATGGTGGCCCTGGACCTCTTCGGTGCTGTATTGGGTGATGGCGGTGAAGCTGGGGTTGACGTATTCCACCACCCCGTCGCGGTTGACCAGCAGGAAGGCGTTGGCGCTTTGCTCGACCGCCCGCTGGAACAGGTGCAGGGCGCTGGCCGCGGTACGCCGGTTGTGGTTGGTGATGACCTGGGCGAACTGATCGGCCAGCTCGCCGGCAAAGGCAATCTCGTCGGACTGCCAGGCCCTTGGCTGCCCGGTCTGTTCCAGGCATAGCACGCCGACCACCTGGCCGTCGACGCGAATACTGGCGTCGAGCATGGCGTTGTTGGCCGGTAAAAGACTGTTGGCGAGCTCACGGGTGCGTGGGTCGTGGCTGGCGTTATGAGCATCGATGGCGCGGCTGGCATGCAGGGCTTCGAGGTAGTCCGGGAAGCGGCTGGCATCGATCGGCTCGGGCAGTTGGTGTTGCTGCTCGTGTCGGTACCAGGCGCTTATCGGTACCAGACGCTGCTCTTCCAGATGCCAGATGCTGGCGTTGTCGACCTTGTAGATTTCACAGGCGCTGCGGGTAATCAGCTCGGCGGCCTCGAGCAACGAGTTCTCTGCACTGTAGCGTTGGCGTGCCAGGCGCAGGATCAGGTCTTGCTGGCCACGTACCCGTTCCAGGTGTTCGAGCTGTTCCTGTTGTGCACGCTGGTTCAACTGCAGGGCCAGTTGCAGGCGGTTGTTGCGCGATTCGAGATCGTTTGCGTCCAACTCCGAGAGGTCGTCTGCCTGGTCGTCGAGCACGGTCAGGTAGCCGCGCAGCAACTGGCGGTTGTGCTGTTTGTAGGCCTCGCCGACCTCCAGCAGGCGCAGTGGCGCCTGTTGCGCATGCAGGGTGTAGCGCACTCGGTAGTAGCCACGGTGGGCCAGCTGTGCCTGGATCTCGTCATGCAGCTTGTAGCGGATCTCGGGTGCCATCAGGCTTGCATAGGGCGAGCCGATGAGCGCGCACAGTTCGGATGCGGGCAAGCCGAATTGACGCTCGCAGGCGGGGTCCAGGTAAAGCAGCGACCAGGTGGCTTCGTTCAGCCTTTCGAAACGCAGCATGCCGAGCCGCGAAGGCACGGGAAGCTGCGTGACGACCTCGGCCACCACACGACTGGTGGCATCGGGTTGGCTTTTCATCGAAGACTCGCTTGAAGAGGATGACGCTGCCTTGAGCGGCGCATCTGGCAAGGTTGCATCATGTCCCCGAGGCTGGCAAGCGGCTAGGGGGCTGTCATGTATATGTTTTCGGCTGCGGGGGGGAAATCCTTAGTTTGGCTGATGAGTTTGGGGGCTGTTCGACGAGAGGTTTTTGGTGTTTGTGAAATCGAGCGCCGCCTGCGCGACGCATCGCGAGCAAGGCTCGCTCCTACGGTTGTTTCACGCCAATCAAGGTAGCGAGCCTTGCTCGCGATGCGTCGCGTAAGCGGCGCTCGATCGCAAAATCCTATCGGCGAACAAAAAAAAGCCCCGCCAATCGACGGGGTTGAGGTACGAGCGTGGCAGCTCGAAAAGGGTACCTGCCTCCGCGACGGGAGGCAGGCTGGCTGCGTGTTACAGCAGCATGGTGCGGATATCGCCCAGCACGTCGCCCAGACGCTTGGTGAAGCGCGCGGCGGCAGCGCCGTTGATCACACGGTGATCGTAGGACAGCGACAGCGGCAGCATTAGCTTCGGCTGGAAGGCCTTGCCATCCCAGACCGGCTGCATGGTTGCCTTGGAGACACCCAGGATCGCCACCTCAGGCGCGTTGACGATCGGCGTGAAGCCGGTGCCGCCAATGTGGCCGAGGCTGGAGATGGTGAAGCAGGCGCCCTGCATCTCGTCTGCCGACAGCTTCTTGGTGCGGGCTTTTTCGGCCAGCGAAGCGGCTTCGGCAGCCAGTTGCAGCAGGCTCTTCTGGTCGACGTTCTTGATCACAGGCACCAGCAGGCCGTCCGGCGTGTCCACGGCGAAGCCGATGTGCACGTACTTCTTGCGGATGATGGCCTTGCCGCTGGGGGCCAGCGAGCTGTTGAAGTCTGGCAGTTCCTTGAGCAGGAAGGCACAGGCCTTGAGCAGCAGTGGCAGCACGGTGAGCTTGACACCAGCCTTCTCGGCCACGGCCTTCTGTGCAACGCGGAAGGCTTCCAGCTCGGTGATGTCGGCGGAGTCGAACTGGGTGACGTGCGGCACATTCAGCCAGCTGCGGTGCAGGTTGGCGGCACCGACCTGCATCAGGCGGGTCAGGGCGACTTCTTCCACTTCACCGAACTTGCTGAAGTCCACGGCAGGAATCGGCGGGATGCCAGCGCCGCCAGTCGCACCGGCGGCTGCCGGGGCTTCCTTGGCCTTCTGCATCATGGCCTTGACGTAGACCTGTACGTCTTCTTTGAGGATGCGGCCGTGCGGACCGGTCGCGGCGACCGCGCCCAGGTCGACACCGAACTCACGCGCCAACTGGCGAACGGCCGGGCCTGCGTGAACCTTGGCATTGCTGCCGGCAGCCGGTGCGGTGGCGACCGGCGCCGGGGCGGCTGCCGGAGCGGCGGCCGGGGCTGGAGCAGCAGCTGGAGCGGCAGCGGCCGGAGCCGGAGCCGGAGCCGGAGCAGCAGCAGGCGTGGCGCCAGCGACTTTCAGCTTGAAGATCAGGTCGCCAGTGCCGACTTCATCTTCCAGCTTGCACAGCACTTCTTCGACCACGCCAGCGGCAGGCGATGGAATCTCCATCGAGGCCTTGTCGGACTCGAGGGTGATCAGCGACTGGTCAGCCTCGACGGTGTCGCCGACCTTGACCAGCACTTCGATGATCTTGGCCTTGCCCGACGAACCGATGTCCGGCACGTGGATGTCCTGAACGCTGGCGGCAGCGGGGGCTGCAGCCGGAGCAGGGGCGGCGTCGGCAGCCGGCGCCGGAGCGGCAGCCGCTGGAGCCGGAGCGGCCGCGGCCGGAGCCTCGGGCGCCGCAGCGGCGCCCTCGGCTTCCAGGACCAGCAGCTCGTCGCCTTCTTTCAGGCGATCGCCCAGCTTGACCTTCAGTTCCTTGATGACACCGGCCTTGGGCGCTGGAATCTCCATGGAGGCCTTGTCGGACTCCAGGGTCAGCAGGCTCTGGTCGGCCTCGATGCGGTCACCGACCTTGACGAACAGCTCGATGATTTCACCTTCACCGCTGCCGATGTCAGGTACGCGAATGAGTTCGCTCACTTAAAAATACTCCTCAGCAGTCCAGTGGGTTGCGCTTGTCCGGGTCGATACCGAACTTGACGATAGCGTCTGCCACCACCTTGGGTTCGATCTCGCCACGGTCAGCCAAGGCTTCCAGGGCAGCCAGCACGACGAAGTGACGGTCGACTTCGAAGAAGTGACGCAGCTTCTTGCGGCTGTCGCTGCGACCGTAGCCATCGGTACCCAGGACTTTGAACTCTTTGCTCGGTACCCACTGGCGAATCTGCTCGGCGAACAGCTTCATGTAGTCGGTGGACGCGATGACCGGGCCCTTGCGACCGGACAGGCACTCTTCGACGTAGGTCTTCTGAGGCTTCTGGCCAGGCTTGAGGCGGTTGGCGCGTTCCACGGCCAGGCCGTCGCGACGCAGTTCGTTGAAGCTGGTGACGCTCCATACGTCGGCACCGACGTTGAACTCGTCACGCAGGATCTTCGCGGCTTCGCGGACTTCGCGCAGGATGGTGCCGGAGCCCATCAGCTGTACGTGGTGCGCGGCTTCGCGGGTGTCTTCTTCGAGCAGGTACATACCCTTGATGATGCCTTCCTCGACACCGGCCGGCATGGCTGGCTGCTGGTAGGATTCGTTCATCACGGTGATGTAGTAGAAGATGTCCTGTTGCTCTTCGGTCATCTTCTTCATGCCGTCCTGGATGATCACCGCCAGCTCGTAGCCGTAGGTCGGATCGTAGGTGCGGCAGTTCGGGATGGTGCCCGCCATCATGTGGCTGTGACCGTCTTCGTGCTGCAGGCCTTCACCGTTGAGGGTGGTACGGCCGGCGGTACCGCCGATCAGGAAACCACGGGTGCGGCTGTCGCCAGCGGCCCAGGCCAGGTCGCCGATACGCTGGAAGCCGAACATCGAGTAGAAGATGTAGAACGGCAGCATCGGCTGGTTGTGGCAGCTGTACGAGGTACCGGCAGCGATGAACGACGACATGGCGCCGGCTTCGTTGATGCCTTCCTCGAGGATCTGGCCCTTCTTGTCTTCGCGGTAGAACATCACCTGGTCTTTATCGACGGGCTCGTAGAGCTGGCCGACCGACGAGTAGATGCCCAACTGACGGAACATGCCTTCCATACCGAAGGTACGGGCTTCGTCCGGGATGATCGGCACGATACGCTGGCCGATTTCCTTGTCCTTGACCAGCTGCGCCAGAATACGCACGAAGGCCATGGTGGTGGAAATTTCGCGGTCGCCCGAGCCGTCCAGGATCGCCTTCAGGGTTTCCAGTGGCGGGGTCGGCACGCTGAAGCTCTTGCTGCGGCGCTGTGGCACGAAGCCACCCAGGGCAGCACGGCGCTCGGCCAGGTACTTGGCTTCGGCGGAGCCTTCTTCGGGCTTGAAGAACGGCAGGTTCTCGAGGTCGGCATCCTTGACCGGGATGTCGAAGCGATCACGGAAGTGACGCAGGCTGTCGACGTCGACCTTCTTGGTGTTGTGCGCGGTGTTCTTGGCTTCGCCAGCACCGGTACCGTAACCCTTGATGGTCTTGGCCAGGATGACGGTAGGCTGGTCCTTGTGGTTGACCGCCTGGTGGTAGGCCGCATAGACCTTGTACGGGTCGTGGCCGCCACGGTTGAGCTTCCAGATTTCCTCGTCGGACAGGTCTTCGACCATGGCCTTGAGCTCTGGGGTGTTGAAGAAGTGCTGACGGACGTACGCACCGTCCTTGGCCTTGTAGTTCTGGTACTCGCCGTCGATGACTTCGTCCATGCGACGCTGCAGGGCACCGTTGGTGTCCTTGGCGAACAGTGGGTCCCAGAAACGGCCCCAGACGACCTTGTTGACGTTCCAGCCGCCGCCACGGAACACGCCTTCGAGTTCCTGGATGATCTTGCCGTTGCCGCGAACCGGGCCGTCCAGGCGCTGCAGGTTGCAGTTGATGACGAAGATCAGGTTGTCCAGCTTCTCGCGGCCAGCCAGGGCGATTGCACCCAGGGATTCCGGCTCGTCGCACTCGCCGTCGCCCATGAAGCACCAGACCTTCTGCTTGCCGGCCGGGATGAAGCCACGGGCTTCCAGGTACTTCATGAAGCGCGCCTGGTAGATCGCCTGGATCGGGCCCAGACCCATGGAAACGGTCGGGAACTGCCAGAAGTCAGGCATCAGCCAAGGGTGCGGGTACGAAGACAGGCCGTTGCCGTCCACTTCCTGACGGAAGTTGTTCATCTGTTCTTCGCTGATGCGGCCTTCCATGAAGGCGCGGGCATAGACGCCTGGCGAGGCGTGGCCCTGGAAGAAGATCAGGTCGCCGCCGTGCTCTTCGGTCGGGGCTTGGAAGAAGTAGTTGAAGCCGATGTCGTACAGGGTGGCGCTGGAGGCGAAGCTGGAGATGTGTCCGCCCAGGTCCGAGTCTTTCAGGTTGGTACGCATGACCATGGCCAGGGCGTTCCAACGTACCATCGAGCGAATGCGGCGTTCCATGAACAGGTCGCCAGGCATGCGTGCTTCGTGGGTGACAGGGATGGTGTTGCGGTATGGCGTGGTGATCGCATACGGCAGCTGGGAGCCACTACGGGTGGCCAGCTCGCCCATACGGGTCATCAGGTAATGAGCGCGGTCTTCGCCTTCTTTGTCGAGGACCGACTCCAGGGCATCCAGCCATTCCTGGGTTTCGATTGGATCGAGGTCTTGCATGGCTTGCTCCAGGGCGGAAAGGCCACCAGAATCGGTGGCCTGAGTTTGCGACTGGCCTTATGGGCAGACGTCGTGAATTCTTGGATTACCGGGGTCTCATCCGGCGCCGTGTAGTTTTACTACAAAAGCTTTCGCATTTCATGCTTTTACACGGTCGGGGTAGTAGTAATACTACAGAAATGCGACGTTTGGTCGCACCCTGCGTTGTGAGGAAAAACGTTCATGTTGGTTGGCGTTGTGCCGAAAACAGGTGGTTCTTGATGTTTTTTGCCAGTGATTCGTTTTTTTCAGCTATTTCCAACTTTTGTATGACAGTCCAACCGTGGTCGGGCTTCCCCTTGGCCGCCTCTACCCCTCACTTTCTCGCCGATCAAGGATAGTCCATGCGCCTGCCTTTGCCGCTCGATCTGCCCGCTACCCTGCAACCGCTGGTCGCTCGCAACCAGCAGTTCCTGCTCGATGCCATCGCCGGTCACCCTGAGCTGGACTTGCACGCTTGGAGCCTGGCCCATCGGCAACAGTTCGATCAGGTAGCCGCGGCCAGTGACTTCGTCCTGGGCCTGGCCCAGCGCGAACCGGCCATGCTGTTCGAACTGGTCGCCAGCGGTGAGCTGGACCGTCGCTATGGCCCGGGCGATCTGTGCGCGCATATCGCCGCCGCTGCCCAGGCGGCGCAGACCGAGGACGAGCTGGCGCGCAATCTGCGCCGTGAACGCAACCGCCAGCAACTGCGCATCATCTGGCGCGACATCACCCGCCAAGCCGAACTGGGCGAAACCTGCCGAGACTTGTCCGACCTTGCCGACGCCGCCATCGACCAGGCCTATCAATGGCTGTACCCGCGCCATTGCCAGCAGTTCGGTACGCCCATCGGCAATCGCAGTGGCCAGCCGCAACATATGGTGGTGCTGGGCATGGGCAAGCTCGGTGCGGTGGAGCTGAACCTGTCGTCGGACATCGACCTGATCTTCGCATTCCCCGAAGGCGGCGAGACCGAAGGGGTCAAGCGCTCGCTGGACAACCAGGAGTTCTTCACCCGGCTGGGCCAGCGCCTGATCAAGGCCCTGGACCCGGTGACCGTCGACGGTTTCGTCTTCCGTGTCGACATGCGCCTGCGTCCTTATGGTTCGGCAGGTGCACTGGTACTCAGCTTCAACGCCCTGGAGCAGTATTACCAGGACCAGGGTCGCGATTGGGAGCGTTACGCCATGATCAAGGCCCGCGTGGTAGCGGGCGACCAGCACGCCGGTGCCCAGTTGCAGGAAATGCTGCGTCCCTTCGTTTACCGGCGTTACCTGGATTTTTCGGCGATCGAAGCGCTGCGCACCATGAAGCAGCTGATCCAGCAGGAAGTGCGACGTAAGGGCATGGCCGACAACATCAAGCTCGGTGCCGGGGGCATCCGCGAGGTGGAGTTCATCGCCCAGGCCTTCCAGCTGATTCACGGTGGACGTGACCTGAGCCTGCAACAGCGGCCGCTGCTAAAGGTGCTGGCGACCCTCGAAGGCCAGGGCTACCTGCCACCGGCCGTGGTTGCAGAGCTACGCGAAGGCTACGAATTCCTGCGTTACGCCGAACATGCCCTGCAGGCCATCGCCGACCGCCAGACCCAGATGCTGCCAGACAGCGAGACTGACCGTGAGCGGGTGGCGTACATCCTTGGCTTTGCCGACTGGCAGAGCTTCCACGACCAGCTGATGTACTGGCGCGGCCGGGTCGACTGGCACTTCCGCCAGGTCATCGCCGACCCGGACGATGAAGAAGGCGAGGGCGAGCTGGTGGTCGGGGGCGAGTGGTTGCCACTGTGGGAGCAGGCGCTGGACGAAGACGCTGCAAGCCGGCAGTTGGAAGAAGCAGGCTTCAAGCAACCTGCCGAGGCGCTGCGTCGTCTGTCTGGCCTGCGCGCAAGCCCCCAGCTGCGGTCGATGCAGCGTATCGGTCGTGAGCGCCTCGATGCTTTTGTGCCGCGCCTGATGGCGCAGACGGTGGAACATGACAACCCCGACCTGGTGCTCGAACGCGTCTTGCCCTTGGTAGAGGCCGTGGCCCGGCGTTCGGCCTACCTGGTATTGTTGACCGAGAACCCAGGTGCCCTGCGCCGGCTGCTGACATTGTGCGCGGCCAGCCCTTGGATCGCCGAGCAGATCGCCCGTTACCCGTTGTTGCTCGACGAGCTGCTCAACGAAGGGCGCTTGTTCAGCCCACCGCTGGCGCCTGAACTTGCCAGTGAGTTGCGCGAGCGGTTGACGCGCATTCCCGAGGATGACCTTGAGCAGCAGATGGAAGCGTTGCGCCACTTCAAACTGGCCCACAGCCTGCGGGTGGCCGCCTCTGAAATCAGTGGCAACCTGCCTTTGATGAAAGTCAGCGATTACCTGACCTGGCTGGCCGAGGCGATTCTCGACCAGGTACTGGCCCTGGCCTGGCGCCAGACCGTGTCGCGCCACGGCCAGCCCAAGCGCAGCGATGGCAGCTTGTGCGATCCGGGCTTCGTTATCATTGGCTACGGCAAGGTCGGAGGCCTGGAGCTGGGGCACGGCTCGGACCTGGACCTGGTGTTCATCCATGATGGCGACCCTCAGGCCGAGACCGACGGCGCCAAGCCCATCGACAGCGCCCAGTTCTTCACCCGCCTGGGCCAGCGGATCATTCACCTGTTGACCACCCAGACCAACTCTGGCCAGCTCTATGACGTCGACATGCGCCTGCGCCCGTCCGGTGCCTCCGGGCTGCTGGTCAGCTCGCTGGGGGCGTTCGAGCGCTACCAGCAGAACGAGGCTTGGACCTGGGAGCACCAGGCCCTGGTGCGCGCCCGCGTACTGGTGGGATGCAAGCAGGTGGCGGCGGCATTCGAAGGCGTGCGCGCCAGGGTGCTAGGCCAGGCTCGCGACCTGGACAAGCTGCGCACCGAGGTCAGCGAGATGCGCGCCAAGATGCGCGACAACCTCGGCACCAAGGCGACCGTCGCGGGCACGGCGGCCAACGCTTTCGATGCGGGGGTTCCATTCGATATCAAGCAGGATGCAGGCGGTATCGTCGATATCGAATTTATGGTGCAATACGCCGCTTTGGCTTGGTCTCACGACCATCCGGCCATACTGCGATGGACCGATAACATCCGCATTCTGGAAGAGCTGGAACAGGCAGGGTTGATGCCGGCCAGTGACGCGGTGCTGTTGCGTGAAGTGTACAAGGCGTTTCGTTCGGCTTCGCACCGCCAGGCCTTGCAGAAGCAGGCTGGAGTGATCGACGCGGCGCAGTTTGCCGATGAACGACGCGAGGTGCGGCGGATCTGGGCTGAGCTGGGTTTGAGCTGAAGGCCCCGCTGCCACAGGGGCTGCGATCAGCGACGGATGGGCCTGAGTGGTACACTGTCCGCCAAATAGCCTGAATATAAAGAGGGGAGGCCAGGCTGTACCGCAGTCTGCAGCCTCCCCGAGCGTTTCTGGACTAAGCATGAGAATACTGATCATTGGCCCCAGCTGGGTCGGCGACATGGTGATGGCGCAGACCCTGTTCCAGTGCCTGAAACAGCAGCACCCCGACTGCGTGATCGACGTGCTGGCACCCGAGTGGAGCCGGCCGATCCTCGAACGCATGCCCGAAGTGCGCAAGGCCTTGAGCTTTCCGCTCGGCCATGGCGCCCTGGAACTGGCCACGCGGCGGCGTATTGGCAAGTCTTTGGCGGGCCAGTACGACCAGGCCATCCTGCTGCCGAACTCGCTGAAGTCGGCGCTGGTGCCCTTCTTCGCCGGCATCCCCAAGCGCACCGGCTGGCGCGGCGAAATGCGCTTCGGCCTGCTCAACGATGTGCGCACGCTGGACAAGGCCCGCTACCCACTGATGATCGAACGCTTCATGGCCCTGGCCTATGCGCCCGGTGCCGAGCTGCCGCAGCCTTACCCACGGCCCAGCCTGCAGATCGAGGCAGCCAGCCGCGAAGCCGCCCTGGCCAAGTTCGGCCTGGAGCTGGACCGGCCGGTGCTGGCGCTGTGCCCAGGTGCCGAGTTTGGCGAGGCCAAGCGCTGGCCCGCCGAGCACTACGCCGAGGTTGCCGACGCGATGATCCGCCAGGGCTGGCAGGTATGGCTGTTCGGTTCGAAGAACGACCACCCGGTGGGCGAGCAGATCCGCGACCGTCTGATTCCGGGGTTGCGTGAAGAGTCGTACAACCTGGCCGGTGAAACTTCCTTGGCCGAAGCCATCGACCTGATGTCCTGCGCCGACGCCGTGGTGTCCAACGACTCGGGCTTGATGCATGTGGCCGCTGCGCTGAACCGTCCGCTGGTCGCCGTCTATGGTTCGACCTCGCCGGGCTTCACCCCGCCACTGGCCGAGCACGTCGAGATCGTGCGCACCGGCATCGAATGCAGCCCGTGCTTCGACCGCACCTGCCGCTTCGGTCACTACAACTGCCTGCGTCTGCTGGAGCCTGGCAACGTCATCGCCGCCCTGCACCGCCTGGGTGGTCCGAACCTGATCGATACCGTGGCCGAGGTCGACTAAGTGCGGGTACTGATCATCAAGACCTCATCGCTAGGGGATGTGATCCACACCCTGCCTGCGCTTACCGATGCCGCCCATGCCATGCCAGGCATTCGCTTCGACTGGGTGGTGGAGGAAGGTTTCGCCGAGATCCCCAGTTGGCACCCTGCGGTCGACCAGGTGATTCCGGTGGCGATTCGCCGCTGGCGCAAAAACCTCTGGCAGACTTTCAAGAGCGGCGAGTGGAAGGCGTTCAAGCAACGCGTTCGCGAGCGCAAGTACGACCTGGTGATCGATGCCCAGGGCCTGGTCAAATCGGCCTGGCTGACCCGCTACGTCAAGGCGCCGGTGGCCGGCCTGGACCGCTATTCGGCGCGTGAGGGCTGGGCCAGTCGCTTCTATGACCGACGCCTGTCGGTCGCCGTTGGCCAGCATGCGGTGGAGCGTGTGCGTCAGTTGTTCGCCATGGCCCTGGCCTACGACTTGCCCGAAGGCATCGGCAACTATGGCCTGGACCTGGACCGCCTGCAGCTGCCCCCAGCCGCGCCCTACGTGGTGTTCCTGCACGGTACCACCTGGGCCACCAAGCATTGGCCCGAGGCCTACTGGCGCGAACTGGCAGAGCGCATGGGCCAGCGCAACCTGCAGGTGCGCCTGCCATGGGGCAACCCGCAGGAGAAGGCTCGCGCCGAGCGTATCGCCCAAGGCTTGAAAAACTGTCAGGTGCTGCCCAAGTTGAACCTTGCCGGCGTCGCCCGTGTACTGGCGGCCGCCAAGGCGTGCGTGGCGGTGGATACTGGCCTGGGCCACCTCGCCGCGGCACTGGATGTGCCGACCATTTCGCTGTTCGGCCCGACCAATCCGGGCCTCACCGGGGCCTATGGTCGGGCTCAGGTTCATCAGGCCAGCAATTTCCCCTGCGCGCCCTGCCTGCAGAAGAAGTGCACCTATAAGCCGAGCGCCGAGGACCTGCGCCGGTTCGATCTCAAACGCGAGTGGCCGCTGTGCTTCACTCGCCTGAATCCCGAGCATGTGGCGAGCCGCTTGAGCGCGTTGCTGCTGGCTGAGGATGTCCGTTGATGCAACTGGCTTTTGTGCTTTACAAGTATTTCCCCTTCGGCGGGCTGCAGCGTGATTTCATGCGCATTGCCCTGGAATGCCAGAAGCGGGGCCACCAGATCCGTGTCTACACGTTGATCTGGGAGGGTGATATTCCACCGGGTTTCGAGGTGCTGGTGGCGCCGGTCAAGGCGCTGTTCAACCACCGTCGCAACGAGAAGCTCAGTGCCTGGATGGCCGCCGACCTGGCCAAGCGCCCGGTCGATCGTCTGATCGGCTTCAACAAGATGCCGGGTCTGGATGTGTATTACGCTGCCGACGGCTGCTTCGAAGACAAGGCGCAGACCCTGCGCGGTGGCTTGTACCGCCGTTGGGGGCGCTACCGGCATTTTGCCGAGTACGAGCGGGCGGTGTTCGCCAAGGACGCCCATACCGAGGTGCTGATGATTTCCGAGGTGCAGCAACCGCTGTTCATCAAGCATTACGGCACGCCGGTGGAGCGCTTTCACTTGCTGCCACCGGGGATTTCCCAGGATCGCCGGGCTCCGGCCAATGCCGCCGAGATCCGCGCCGACTTCCGCAAGGAGTTCGACTTGGGTGACGACGACCTGCTGCTGGTGCAGATCGGCTCTGGCTTCAAGACCAAGGGCGTGGACCGCAGCCTCAAGGCCCTGGCCGCGCTGCCGTCGGCGTTGCGCAAGCGTACCCGGTTGATGGTCATCGGCCAGGACGACCCCAAGGTGTTCCAGTTGCAAAGTGCCGCGCTGGGCCTTGGCGAGCAGGTACAGTTCCTCAAGGGACGCAGTGATATCCCGCGCTTCCTGCTGGGCGCCGACCTGCTGATCCACCCGGCATACAACGAGAATACGGGTACCGTGCTGCTCGAAGCCCTGGTGGCGGGGTTGCCGGTGCTGGTCTCGCAGGTGTGCGGCTACGCCCATTACATCGCCGAGGCCGACAGCGGCCTGGTGCTGGACGAGCCTTTCGAGCAGGAGCAGCTCAACCGCTACCTGCAACGCATGCTCGAAGAGCCGCAGGCCCGCGCCGACTGGTCGCGCAACGGCCTGGCGTTCGCGGAAACCGCCGACCTTTACAGCATGCCGCAACATGCCGCTGACGTGATCCTGGGGCAGGAGACCGCATGAAGCTGATTCTGGCCGAACCGTTCAAGCACCTGTGGGCCGGGCGTGACGCCTTCGAGGCCGTGGAAGCGCTGCAAGGCGAGGTATACCGCGAGCTCGAAGGCCGCCGCACGCTGCGTACCGAGGTCGATGGCGAGGGCTTCTTCGTCAAGATCCACCGTGGCATCGGTTGGGGCGAGATCTTCAAGAACCTGCTGACCGCCAAGCTGCCTGTGCTGGGCGCTGGCCAGGAATGGCAGGCGATCCAGCGACTGCATGAGGCCGGTGTGCCGACCATGACGGCGGTCGCCTATGGCGAGCGCGGCAGCAACCCGGCTGCGCAGCATTCGTTCATCGTCACCGAAGAGCTGGCACCGACCATCAGTCTCGAAGACTTCAGCATCGACTGGGTCAAGCAGCCACCTGCGCCCCGCCTCAAGCGCGCGCTGATCGCCGAGGTGGCGAAGATGACCGGCGGCATGCACCGCGCCGGGGTCAATCACCGCGACTGCTACATCTGTCATTTCCTGCTGCACACCGACCGTCCGGTGACGCCCGATGACTTCAAACTGTCGGTCATCGACCTGCATCGTGCCCAGACCCGGGCGACAATCAGCCGGCGCTGGCGCAACAAGGACCTGGCTGCGTTGTACTTCTCGGCGCTGGACATCGGCCTGACCCGGCGCGACAAACTGCGCTTTCTGCGTGGCTACTTCCAGCGCCCACTGCGCCAGGTCCTGGCCGACGAAGCCGCGTTGCTGGCGTGGCTCGAACGCAAGGCGCAAAAACTCTACGATCGCAAGCAACGCTATGGGGATGCACTCTGATGGCGGGTTGGACACTGGCGCCGGGCTATGAACACCTGGTGGCGGATTTTGGCAGCCTCGATGCGGTATTCGCCCTGCAAGGCGAGCGCCTGACGCGTGACCCGCTCAGCGAAGTGATCCGCGTCGAGCGCGATGGGGTCAATTACTACGTCAAACGCTATACCGGCGCTGGCAAGCACATGCGTCGCTACCTGGGCCGTCCACGCATCAAGGCCGAATGGCAGAACCTCAAGCAGTTCGCCAAGTGGGGCATTCCCACCGCCGAAGTGGTCGCCTGGGGGCTTGAGCGCAAGGGCCTGGCTTTTGGTCGCGGGGCCATGGTCACCCGCGAGCTGCCGCGTACCGAAGACTTGTCCGAACTGGCCAGGCGTAATGATCCACGGCTGTCCGACCCTGCCTGGGTGGCGCATGTCAGCCGCCAGTTGGCGCGACACACGCGGATCATGCATGAGCACCGCTTCGCCCATAACGACCTGAAGTGGCGCAACCTGTTGGTCGACGACCAGGGCACGCTATTCTTCATCGACTGCCCGACCGGCGACTTCTGGCGCGGCTTCATGTGGCGCCACCGGCTGATCAAGGACCTGGCGTGCCTGGACAAGGTCGCCAAGTATCATCTGTCAGCCACCCAGCGCTTGCGTTTCTACCTGCAATACCGTGGGCGCCAACGCCTGAGCCTGCGCGACAAGCGGCGCATTCGCCAGGTGCTGAGCTTTTTCGAGGGAAGGGAATGACCGATTACCTGGCCAGCGCTGACCTTGCGCTGCTGCAACGTCATGGCCTGAACGATTTCGAGGCGCTGTGGGCCTTGCAGCTCGACGCCGTCGACGAGCCCAACACCGGGCGAGGCGGCTGGAGCCGCGTGTTCCGCCTGGAACTCGAAGGCAAGGGCTACTACCTCAAGCGCCAGAGCGACTACCTGACGCGTACCTTGCACCGGCCATTCGGCGAGCCGACCTTCGCCCGCGAGTTCCGTAACATCAGCCGTTACCAGAAACTGCGCATACCGGCTTTGCAGGCGGTGTTCTATGGTGAGCGCAAACAGGCTGGTCAGCACCGGGCCATTCTCATGACCCGGGCGCTGGATGACTGGAGCGACCTGGACAGCCTGTTGGCGCGCTGGTCGCAGCTGGGCGAGCATGAGCGCGAGGGTATTCTCCAGGCCTGTGGCCAGCTGGCGCGCACCCTGCACAAGGCCGGCCAGGTGCACGGCTGCTTCTACCCCAAGCATATTTTCCTGCGCCAACGCCGTGAAGGCTGGGACGCGCAGTTGATCGACCTGGAAAAGACCCGGCCGCTGCTGTTCGGCATGCGCGACCGGCTCAAGGACCTGGAGCCCTTGCTGCGCCGCGCGCGCGCCTGGTCCGAGGGTGACGTGCGAACCCTGTTGGCGGCCTACCTTGGCCAGCCGGCAGACAGCGTGCGGGTCGACACCTGGTTACAACGCTTGACGCAACGCCGTCGACATAAAGAGGCCCGCTGATGCGTTTGTCCGAATTGAAGAACGCAGGTCGCAGCCCTTCGCTGCCCCTGTCCATCACCCTGGCCGATGCTGCCGGTAGCGCTGACTTGCAGTTGCTCAGCCTGTTGCGTGTCTTGCCCGGCCAACGCTACGTGGGCGCGGGTATCTGGCGTGGCACGCCGGTATTGGCCAAGTTGCTGGTCGGTGGCAACGCCGCTCGCCATTTCCAGCGTGAGCTGGCAGGGGTGAAGCTGCTTGCCGAACAAGGCCTCACCACGCCCAAGCTGTTGGCCGATGGCCTCAAGGAAGGCGAGGGCGGCTGGCTGTTGTTCGAGTTTCTCGACGACGCTGAAAGCCTGGCCGATGCCTGGGCCGACGTAGAGCCTTTGCCGGTGCTGGCCGATGAGCAACACCGAGTGCTGGGCGGGGCGCTGACCGCTGTTGCTCAGATGCACGCCAAAGGCTTGTGGCAGGAAGACCTGCACTTGGACAACCTGCTGCGCCACGGCGGCAAGCTGTACCTGATCGACGGTGCCGGCATCAAGGCCGAAACGCCCGGTCAGCAGCTTTCGCGCCCTCGCGTGCTGGAAAACCTCGGTGTGTTCTTCGCCCAGTTGCCCAAGCGCCTGGAGCCGTTCATCGAAGAGTTGCTGGTGCATTACCTGCTCGCCAACGCCGAACACGCCTTGCCGATGGAAGCGTTGCAGAAGCAGGTGGACAAGGTGCGCAACTGGCGTTTGAAGGACTATCTGGAAAAGGCCGGGCGAGAATGTTCGTTGTTCAGCGTCGAGCGCAGCCTCTCCGGGTTGCGGGCGATTCGGCGCAGTGAAACCGATGCCATGCTGCCGGTTCTCGAACAGGCCGACGCGCTGATCGACCAGGGGCACCTGTACAAGACCGGTGGTGCGGCCAGCGTCGCTCGCGTAGAGGTCAATGGCCGCCCGCTGGTGGTCAAACGTTACAACATCAAGAATACCGCCCACTGGTTCAAGCGCTTCTGGCGCCCGAGCCGGGCCTGGCATTCCTGGATCGAAGGGCACCGCCTGGAATTCCTCGACATCGCCACGCCAAAGCCCCTGGCGGTGCTCGAACAACGGGTCATGGGCCTGCGCAGCCGCGCCTACCTGGTGACCGAGTACGTCGATGGCCCGGACCTGGCTGCCTGTTTCGCGCCCTACGTGGAAAACGGCGAAGCCCCCGAAGAGCAGGTCGACGCCCTGGTGCACCTGATGCAGCAACTGATCCGCGAGCGCATCAGCCATGGTGACTTCAAGGGTCACAACCTGTTCTGGCACAACGGCCAGTGGTCGCTGATCGACCTCGATGCGATGTGCCAGCATGCCACTCAACTCAGCTTCGCGCCGGCCTATGCCCGTGATCGTGCACGGCTGTTGCGCAACTGGCCTAGTGGCAGCGCCCTGTATCAGCGGCTGGACAGGCTGCTGCCGCGGCTGACGGAATAAGCTGGCGGCAGCGCCAGCCACTCGCTGCTGCGTCCAGCCTGGCGCACGCGGATGCGCCATTGGTCGTCCTGCCAGCGCAGGATGGCCCATGCCGCGCCGGTACTGAGCGGTTGCCCGGGAATCAGCAGGTGGTAGTGGTTGTCCAGCAAGTGCGCGCGCAGCGGCAAGGCGTGCCCACCTGCAAGCAGGTAATATCGCTGTCCGTGGCGAGACAGTCCGTCCACGCCTTCGACCTCGGCCCCTGCGGGCCGCTCGACCAGTCGGCAGTCTTCGAGCAATGCGCCCAGGTCGGGTAGGCCGTCGTACCACAGGACCGGGGAGTCCACGACCCACTCTCCGTCGCGGCGTCGTTTTACCGGCACCTGGGTGTAGGCATCCGGCATGCGGGGGTCGACGACACGCCAGCGGTAGCCGTCGAAGGACACCTGGTAGGTCGTGCCGGCGGCATCCTTGATGTAGTAGAAGGTCAGCCCAGGATAGGACGAGGGCTGTTCATAGATGCCTTCCTTGTGAATGCCATCGACGCGATAGTGCAATCTGTCGGTATCGACCCCCACCGCCAACGACTGCGGCAACTTCAGCGGCGGGGCTGGTGGAATGGCTCGAATGGCTCGCCGCACCACGGTGGTTCCCCCGATGTTGTTCACCGCGTCGTTGGCGTGCGTGAACGCCTCGACCATGTGTTTCAGAATGCCGAGCTGGTCACCTTGCCTGAAGGCCCTGCCGGCATCGATCACCGACAGCACCGAGCGCCCCAGCGACACCGCCACCAATGCGCGGTTGGGTAGCACGAGGCTGATCAGGTCCAGCAGCACCGATAATGCGTGCAGGCTCAACTCGCCCAGCAGTTCGAGCTTGGTATTGGTGCCGGCATCGACAGCGGCGAGCGTGGCGTTCACCTCGGCCAAATAGCGGGCCTGTTGGAAGTTACCGGTGATCTCTGGGCGTTGGGTGCTTGCGCCAAGGCCGCCCTTGGTCAGCCATCGTTCGACTTGCCTACGCGCTACCAGCGGCAGTCGGTCTTTTACGTATTCGCGCAGGGCAGGCTGTTCACGCAGCGCTCTGAGCAGGTGGCGGGTATTGCGATACTCCCGCCATGCACGGCGGTCGGGCGCGTCTGGGGTGTAGGCGAGAAACCGCGTGGTCCCAGCTTTGTCCGGCGTCACCAGCATGACGCCTTGTAGGCTATGTCCGCCGATCAGCAGTTGGCGCACGCTCAGGCGCTCCCGGTTCGCTTGTTTGCGCAACTGGCTGTCTGGGTGGTCGAGTACCAGGGTGGTCCAAGCGAAGCCTCGTTCGAACGGGTCCTCCAGGTAATGGCCGGCGTACCGTGCCTTGGCCGCCTCGGCACGCATGCGCGCACGGCTGATGTCGACATAGCGCTCCCGGCGCCACTGAGCCTGCTGCGACGTCAGCAAATGGGTACGCAGGTACTGGCTGTAGCGTTCGCCGACGTCCAGTTCGCGTACCAACTGCTTGACCTGGCTTGGGGTGATGCCCGCGGCTGTTCGTTCATCCTTGTCATGCACCCGTGCAGTCAGCCAGTAGTCGATGTCGAGCACGCCGATGTTGAGAAACGCCAGCTCATCCAGGCGGTAGGTCTGGCGCACCAGTTCGACGGTATTGCCTGCCTGCGCACGGCTGGCCGCAGGAATCCAGACGCTGGTGATGCCAGGGTGCGACACCGGGCCTACCTGCCTGGCCCTGGTGATGCTGACATACAGATCGAGCGGATCGACATCCAACTGATACCGTAGCTGCAACGCCCTGCGCAGGTGCTCGCGGGTCCAGGCCTTGAGATGGTTGCGATCGAGGAACTGTTCGTGGCTGAGGATGCCGGGGGCGCTCGCGCGGTCGATGGCAATCACCAGCTCCTGCAAGGTTTGCATGATGTGCGTAAGGCCTTGGGTCGAGGCATTTCTGAGCCAGGCCGGTGCGTTTCGTTCCAACAACAGGCCGTAGCGTGTCGTCAGCGCAGATCGGCTGTCGGCCAGCGGCAGCAGATCCGCGGCCTTGCGCAAGCGTTCCTCGAGCATCGGCCAGTCCACCGGGGATTGCAGCAGCGCGTCGTGCCATACGCGGGTGAGCGCTGCTTGTTGCCCATCGATCAGCGCCTGGGCCTGGGTCTGGATCAGGTCATCGTTGAACCAGTCGTAGCGCAGGCGTTCGGCGTTGCGTGCCAGCTCTCGATCCTGGTCGCTGTCCAGATACCGCAGCAGCGACTGGCTTTGCTGAGGATCGTCCAGTCGCTCGCACAGTTCGGTGTGCAGGTCGCCGAGATTGTCGAACGCCTCTATGCCATGCGACAGGCTGCAGAGCAGCGCGTAATCGCTGGTTTGCCTGGGGTCCGCCCTACTGCCTTCGGGGCCGCCTTCGACGATCACGAAAGCGCCGGGCAGGTAGCTGCGCCAGTTGGGTGTGCCGATATCCAGTACTGGCCGGTAGACCTGCGGGCGCTCAGCCTCAGGCAGATGCTGGCGCTGCGAGGGCAGCGGCATGTTCACGCAACACCTGACCAGAGCAGCATGGTGGTCGCCGAGTGTATGGTCGTCGCAGCGCAGTGCAATCTGCGCCAGCATTTGCTGACGGAGCAACGCGATCAACTGCGTCCGCCGGCTTAGCGAGGCGTCGCTGGCAAGCCAGTACCGAGCGAGGTCGGCGAAGTAGTGCTGACGTGCCTGCAGCAGCGATCGCGAGCGGTCAGGTTGGGGAGGCGAGGCAAGCAGGGCGGCCAGGTGTCGGTCGAAGGATTGAAAGTAGTGCAGGCTCATCGAACTGGCTCCGCGATAAATGAGCCGTCGAGCATGGCGCCTGCCGGCGATACAGGCGTGTTAGCCGATTACCTCCACAGGGCACGAACCCCGAGCCACGCCGGGATGCCCAGTCCCAGCCAGGACAGTGCATCCCAGGCGCCATCCCCGAGCAGCGCCGCGAACAGCCCGGCTGCGCCCAGCGCGGCGATAAGGCTTGGCCAGGCGAAAATCCGCTGGGTCGGTTGCGACTTGTGGCTCATGCACGCTCCTTCTTGCCGTTGCGTTGCTTGCCCCACCACAGGTACAGGCCGCTGCAGAGCACGATGATGGTCAGGACATCGAGCACAGCCCACAGCAGTTGCATCGGACGTCCACCGTAGTCGCCGAAGTGAAGGGGTTGGGACAGGCCCATGGCATCCATGTACCAGGGGCGTTCGCCGATGGCAGTCACTTGCAGGGTCTGAGCATCGATCAGCACCGGGGTGAGCAGGTGCGAGGTCAAATGCGTCGCGCCTTTCATGAATACTGCATAGTGGTGTTCGCTGGAGAAGCGGGTGCCGGGAAAGGCGATGAAGTCCGGGCGCATGCCGGGTGCGGCCTGTTCGGCGATCGTCAGCAGGTGCGTCGCCGGGGCTCGCTGGGTGAGAGGTGGAGCATCCCGGTACGGGGCGACCATGGCGGCCAGGCTGTCGTTGCGCCAGGCGGCGATTACCAGGTCGGACAAGGCACTGATCACGCCGGTGACGCCCACCGTCAGTGCCCAGGCCAGGGTGACGATGCCGATCAGGTTGTGCAGGTCGAGCCAGCGCAGGCGGCGTGATTTGTCGTGGCGTACGGTGGCGAATTCCAGGCGACGCATGAATGGCGCGTAGAGCACGGTACCGGAAACGATGGCGACAACGAACAGCACGCCCATGAAAGCCAGCAGCAGCTTGCCGGGAAGCCCGGCGAACATGTCCACATGCAGGCGCAGCAGGGTCATCATCACGCCGCCATTGGCTGCGGGCATGGCCACGGCTTCGCCGGTGCGTGCATCGAGCATGAAGGTGTGCGACGCGTTGGGTTCTGTCCCGGCAGTGGCGGCCATGATCGCTACCACGCCATTGCGTTCGTCATCTTCGTAGCCAACGTACTGCATGACTTCGCCGGGACGGTGTTGCTCAGCCTTGAGCACCAGTTGTTGCAGGTCAAGGTGCGGGGTATCCGCTGGCATTTCGCGCAGTTCAGGCGCGTCGCCAAGCAGGTGTTCCAGGTCGTGGTGGAAGATCAGCGGCAAACCGGTGAGCGCGAGCAGCAGCAGGAATAGGGTGCAGACCAGGCTGCTCCAGGTGTGGATCGCCGACCAGCGGCGGATGGTTTGGCTTTTCATCTGGGTTCCGGTTTTTGGTCTGATGGACCCTGGGTCTGCGCTGCAGCCCAATCGCCGGCAGGCCGGCGCCTACTGGGCGATGGGGCTGCACGGTGGCCCCGGGCGGTCAGAACTTGTAATTGACGCTTGCCACCACGTTGCGCTCGTCGCCGTAGTAGCAGTAGTAACCGTCACAGGTCGACAGGTAGTCCTTGTTGAACAGGTTCTTGGCATCCACCGCCACGGTCACGCCCTTGAGCGTGCTGTTCACGCGGCCCAGGTCGTAGTGCACCGAGGCGTCGTAGACGGTGTAGGAACCTACGTGGCCCCAGTCGGTGTTGGTGGTATTGCCGTAGGTATCGCCCACATAGCGAACGCCCACGCCCACGCCAAAGCCGTCGAGCAGGCCTTCGTGCCAGGTGTAGTCAGCCCAGGCCGTGGCCTGGTTACGTGGAACCTGGGCCATGCGCTTGCCTTTCTCGCCGTCGTTGCCTTTGACGATTTCACTGTCGTTGTAGGTGTAGGAGCCAATCAGCTTGAGGTTGCGGGTGACATCCGAGGTGGCTTCCAGCTCCAGGCCTTTGACCCGAACTTCGCCAACCTGTCGGGTTACGCCGCCTTCGGTTACCGACATGTTTTCCTGGGTCAGGTCGAACACCGCTGCGCTGAGCAGGGTCTTGCTGCCTGGGGGTTGGTACTTGATACCCAGCTCGTACTGCTTGCCTTCGGTTGGCTTGAAGCCATCGGTGGCGTTGACCGTGGCGCCGGCGGCCGCCTGGAACGACTCGGCATAGGAGAAGTATGGGGTGATGCCGTTGTCGAAGACGTAGCTCAGGGCTGCGTTGCTGCTGAACTTCTTGTCACGCTGGGTGTTGGTGGCATCGCCTTTGTTGTGGAAGGTCGTGCCGGTGTGTACCCAGTCCTGGCGACCACCCAGGGTCAGGCGCCAGTTGTCCAGGGCCATCTGGTCCTGGATGTACAGGCCGGTTTGCTGGGTCTTCTGGTCGTAGTCGTACATGTCGAAGTACTCGACGTTCGAGAAGTCCTGCCCGTAGATGGGGTTGTGGATGTTGCTCGGCGGTACGCCGTTCGACCCCCAGCGCCAGCGGGCATTGCTGTCGGAACGCTGGTGGTCGAGGCCGAGCAACACGGTGTGGCTCAGTGCACCCGTCTGGAAGTCGGCCTGGAAGTTGTTGTCCACCGCGAACTGGCTGATGTCTTCCTCGACGATACCAGCGGTACGTTGCACCGTGCCGTCGGCACTGACCGCTTCATCCGGGCCGGCTGGCCAGATCGAGCCGCCAGCGGTGATGCCCTTGAAGTCCAGCTCGTTGCGGGCATAGCGCAGGTTCTGGCGGAACTGCCAGGTGTCGTTCAGGCGGGTTTCGAAGGCATAGCCCAGGTGATAGTAGGTGCGGTCGTAGGATTCCCAGTCCGGGTCACCCAGGTTCTTGTGGTGCGAGATCTTGCCCGCCGGGCTGTCGAGCTTGGTGCCTTGCAGGGGCAGGAACTGGCCGGTGATGCCCGTGTCGTCACGGGTGTACTGGGTGATGAAAGTCAGCTTGGTATCGTCGTTGATGTTCCAGGTCAGGCTGGGGGCGATGTTGTAGCGCTTGTCTGGAATGTGATCGACCGGCGAGTTGCTGTCGCGAACGGTGCCGCTGACGCGATAAAGGAACTGGCTTTCGTCGTCGATCTTGCCGGTGCTGTCGAAGTTGATCTGCTTGTGTTCGTTGCTACCCGCTTGAAGCTCTACTTCGTGGCTGCTCTCGAACTGTGGGCGACGGGTGGTCATGTCCAGCAGGCCACCGGGTGGCGTCTGGCCGTAAACCGACGAAGCCGGACCGCGCAGTACGGCGATACGCTCAAGGTTCCAAGGTTCGATCTTGGGGGTGGCGTAGTTGCCCTTGGGCAAGGGCAGGCCATCGAGGAACTGGGTAGGCACGAAGCCGCGCACCAGCAGCCAGTCGCTGCGCGAATCCGAGCCATAGCCGCTGCTTTGCACACCGGCGGTGTAGCGCAGGGCGTCGTTAAGGTTGAGCACCGGGCGGTCTTCCATCTGCTGACGGGTGATCACCGTGACTGAACGCGGCAGTTCGGCGATGGCTGTGTCGGTCTTGGTACCGGCTGCGGTGCGGGTGGCGGTGTAGCCATCGACCGGGCCCCACGCGCTTTCATAGGCGGCGTTGGCATTGATGGCGGTTTCCGGCAGCGCCAGGGTGCCGTCCGGCGTGGCCACCAGGCTGTAGCTGCCGACGCTGCTCTGCTGCAGTTGCAGGCCAGTACCCCGCAGGGCCGCCTGCAGGGCGCCAAGGCCATCGTACTGGCCACTGACGGGAGCCGAATTGCGGCCACTGACCAAGGCCGGGTCGATGGCCAGGGCAATGCCCGACTGGCTGGCGATCAGGTTGAGGGTGGTGGCCAACGGTGCGCTAGGCAGGTCATAGGCACGCAGGGTGGACTGTTCGGCAGCGAACAGGGCTGGGCTGGCCAACGGGGCGGCCAGGCCGATGGCCAGGGCCATTACGCTGGGGCGCAGGAAACGATCAACAGCACGGGACATGCAGTGGCTCCTCGACGAATAAGTGCTAACTGCTTCCTTGCCGAGCGAGATTTGGAAAGTGACAGGGGTCGTCTGAAAAAAAGTGAGAATTATTTAGAAATCGTTTTCGCTCGCCACGGGTCATGGCCGGCAAGCCGGCGTCTGCAGGGGGAGCGCAGGGTTACTTGGCTTTGACGGTCACCCACCACGGTGTATGCCGCTCGATCTTCACCGGCAGTGCCGGTATCAGCGAGGCCAGGGCCAGGTCGGTATCGTGCAGCGGGAAGCTACCGGTCACGCGCAGGTCGGCGACCTCGTCGTCCATCCCCAGGTGGCCGTGGCGGTAGTGGCCCAGTTCGGCGAGCAGATCGGCCAGGCGCACGTTGTCCACCACCAGCATGCCACGGGTCCAGGCGTCGGCGCCGGCTGGCACCGGGGCGACCTGGCCTAGGCCATCGGCATGCATCAGCACCTGCTGGCCTGCGGCCAGGACGTGTTCGTCACCGCTGTTGCGTGGCATCGCCGCGACCGACGATTGCAGCACCTCCAGGCGTGTGCCATGGGCTTCGCGGCGTACCAAAAAGCGCGTGCCCAGTGGGCGCAGGCGGCCATCCTCGGTGCGCACGAGCAGTGGGCGAGGGTCGGCGTGGCCGGTTTCAACGGAAATTTCGCCTTCATGCAGTACCAGCACGCGCTGCTCGCCTTCGAAGTCGATATCCACAGCGGTATGTGTGTTCAGGCTTAGCAGCGTGCCATCTTCCAGGCGCAAGGTGCGCAGCTCGCCGGTGGCGGTACGTTGGTCGGCCAACCAGTAATGTGGCGATAGCGACGGCGCGGTCGCCCAGGCCAGCAGGGAGCCGAGCAGGAACATGCTGGCCAGGCCGCCGCCGACCTTGCCGATACGTCGCCTGAGGCCTACCCGCGACTGCACCAGGGCCTGGCGCGCGGGGCCAGCGGCGGCGCTGACGCGTTGGTCCAAGGCCCCCAGCTGTTGCCAGGCGCGGGCATGTTCTTCGCTGGCTGCATGCCAGCGCATGAAGTCATTGCGTTCATCGGGTGTGCTGCTGCCGCTGTCCAGGCTCAGTTTCCAGGTGATGGCGGCGTCGAGAACACGGGCCGAAACCGGTGAGTTATTCACGTCGGCTCCCCGTACAGCGCCACATAGCACTGGCGCATGCCTTGGGCGATGTACTGCCGTACCCGCGACACCGAGACCCCCAGGTGCGCGGCGATCTCGGCGTGGCCCATGCCGTCCAGGCGATTGTGCAGGAACGCCGCGCGGGCCTTGCTCGACAGTTTGCCAAGTAAGCGGTCGATGGCCTTGAGGTCTTCCAGGATCAGCAACTGGACTTCCGGTGCGGGCTGCTCGGCCTCCGGCACGCGCGCAAGCTCTGCCAGGTAGGCCTGTTCCAGCGCAGCGCGGCGGAAATGGTCGAACATCAGGCCTTTGGCGATGGCGGCCAGGAAGGCGCGGGGTTCACGAGGGCTGTCCAGTTGCTCGCGGCCCAGCAGACGCACGAAGGTGTCCTGGCTCAGGTCTTCGGCACGCTGGCGGCATGCCATGCTGCGTTGCAGCCAGGCGAGCAGCCAGCCGCGATGGTCGCGGTAGAGTGCTCCAACCAGCTCGGCGTGTGGGCTCTGTACAGACGACAAGCAGCGTCCCCCGGAACGAATGCATTAACTAACGATAATTATTCGCGATTGTTGCAGAGCCGAGGGGCGGGGTGCAATGGACGCTTATCGGAATGCCAGTATGGGGGCGTCATGTGCCGGTGAGGTCGGGCGCCGCCTGCGCGGCGCATCGCGAGCGAGGCTCGCGCCTACGGGTGTGTTGTGCGTTGCACGCGCAGGCTCGATGGCTATCTCACTAAAGACCGTAGTGATGAGCCTTGCGCCGACGCATCACGCGCAAGCGCTGCTCCAATTGCAACGGGCTATCCAATTTCTGGCGGCGGGCCTGGCTGAACAGGATCAGGGCCAGCTCGGCCGTCGCCTGGGCATCGGCACTGGCATGATGACGTTCGTCCACTTGCAGGCCGAAGCACGCCAACCAGTCGTCCAGGCTGGCTTCGCGCAGCACGGTGTCGGGGTTGAGCAGGGGGGCCAGTTCGGCAATGTCCATGAAGGGATGCTGCAGGCGATAGCCAAGACTTTCCTTCAGCGAGCGGGCCAACATGCGTTGATCGAAAGGCGCATGGAAAGCCAGCACCGGGCTGTCGCCAATGAACTCGAGAAGGTCGAGCAATGCTTCGGCCGGGTCGCATCCGGCAGCCAGGGCGCTAGGGCCGAGGCCGTGGATCAGCACGCTGGCGTTGGTCTTGTGCTCCGGGCGGCGCAAGGTGCGCTCGAACTGTTGGGCAAAGTCGATGGCGCCATCCTCGATCGCCACCGCGCCGATCGACAACACCTGATCGCGGTTGGTGTTCAGGCCGCTGGTTTCCAGGTCCAGCACCACCCAGCGCTGCTCACGCAGGGTACAGACGCCCAGCGGCGCAGGCTTGGGCAACTGCGACAGGCGCTGGCGCAGCGAGGCCTCCAGCAGGGGCGCGTTGGGGCGCAACCAGGTGAACAGGCTCATAGCTGGTACCGCAAGGCCAGGCTGCTTTGCAGGCGCTGGGCCTGGCGCAGGGACTCGCGCAGGATGCGTCGGTCCAGGTGGTTGAGGCTGTCCGGGTCGAGACGGTTGGAATGCGGCAGGTTTTCGCGAGTCTGGCGCTGGTGCTGCTGCATGCGGGTTTGCTGGATGAAGTGGTAAGCCTCTTCGAACGCGGCGCCATCGAGCGGTTCGATGATGCCTTTGTCGACCAGCTGGCGCAGACGCTCGAGGGTATTGCAAGCGCCGATACCATTGGCCAGCGCCAACAGCCGTGCGCCGTCGACGAAGGGCGTGAGTCCCTGGACCTTGAGGTCGAGGGTGGCGGCTTTGTCGGTTCCTTGGCGAGTCAGCACGAACTCGCGCAGACGGCCCACTGGCGGGCGCTGGCGAAGGGCGTTTTCGGCCATCATGCGTTGGAAGATACGGTTGTCGGCGACCTGTTCGAGAAGGCCCTGACGCAACTGTTCGCAGCCCTGCTCGTCACCCCAGACCACGCGCAGGTCGAAGTAGATGCTCGAACCCAGCAGGTTTTCCGGACTGGCTTCACGAACGAAGCCGGCGAAGCGGCGCGCCCACTCGCTGCGCGACAGGCACAGCGCGGGATTGCCGGCCATGATGTTGCCTTTGCACAGGGTGAAGCCGCACTGGGCCAGGCACTGGTTGATGTATTGCGCCAACGGTAGCAGCCGGGCGCGAATGGCATCGGCCTCGGCGCTGTTGGCGGCCTCGAACAGGATGCCGTTGTCTTGGTCGGTGTACAGGGTTTGCTCGCGACGGCCCTCGCTGCCAAAGCACAGCCAGCTGAAGGGCACCCCGGGGTCGCCGCGTTCGGCCAGGGCCAGTTCGATGACTCGGCAGACTGTATGGTCGTTGAGCAGGGTGATGATCTGGGTGATCTGCGTCGACGACGCGCCATGGGCGAGCATGCGCTCGACCAATTGGCCGATTTCACCGCGCAGGGACACCAAGGTTTCAAGACGCGGTGCGTGGCGAATGGTCCGGGCCAGGTGCACGAGGTCGACCCGTTGCAGCGAGAACAGGTCGCGCTCGGACACCACGCCACACAGCCGACGGTTTTCCACCAGGCAGACATGGGCGATGTGCCGTTCGGTCATGGCGATGGCCGCATCGAAGGCCGAGGACTGCGGGTTGAGATAGAACGGTTTGGTCGTCATGTGCCGATCGATCGGCGCACCCAGGTCGGCATCGGCGGCGGCCACCACCTGACGCAGGTCGCGCAGGGTGAAAATGCCTACCGGGTAGCGTTGCGGGTCGACCACCACGATGCTGCCGACCTGCTGCTCGTGCATCTGCCGCACGGCATCGCGCAGGGGCGTGTCAGGGGGACAGACAACCGGGTGACGCATGGCCAATTCGCCCAGCGGCGTGTTCAGTGAGTACTGCGTGCCCAGCGTCTCCACGGCGCGCTGACGTACCTGCTGGTTGAACTGATCGAGCAGGCTGCTGACGCCGCGCAGGGCAAAATCACGGAATACGTCCGACAGCGAGAACAGGCGAATGAACGCTGCTTTGTTCAGTTGCAGGCAGAAGGTGTCCTCACCGGCCAAGTGCTCGGTGCGGGTGGCCCGCTCGCCCAGCAGGGCTGCCAGGGGGAAGCATTCGCCGCTGGTAATCTCGAAGGTGGTTTCCACACCTGGCTTGACCAGGTGCTGGCGCTCGCCCACTACGCGGCCCTGCTTGACGATGTAGAAATGCTCAACGGGGCCATCGGCGGGTTTGAGGATGCTCTCCCCCTCTGCATAGAAACGCAGTTGGCATTGTTCCACCAGGTAGGCCAGGTGGCTATGTTCCATCTGGTTGAACGGGGGAAACCGCTGCAGAAACTGCAACGTGCCCTGAATGTTCTGCAGAACAGCCGTCCTGCCCGCCTGGCTGTAGGCGTCCTTTTTGCTCATGAAACTGACCGTATCGCTACGCCGAACTATATATATCTATATAAGTGTCGGCCTTGTTGTTCTCTGCCTCCATGGTCGGCCGACGGCGGTGTGGTGCCCATTGGACGTAAGTCTATGGAGCGTTTGTGAACAACCTCACAAGGCGTTGTCCTAGCGAAGGGACGAGATGTTTCTGACGAGATGATCATGGTTGAGCATGACGACATCCTGAGTGACGCCGAGCGCGAAGCGCTGGCCGTGTTGAGTGCGCCTGTCGCGCCCAAGCCGGTGGTGCTGGTCGTGGACGACGATCCGGTGAACAGCGAGGCGCTATGCCTTTATCTGAAAAGCCGGGGCATTGACTGCATGAAAGCCGATGGTGCGCAGGAAGCGATGTTCAAACTGCACTACGAGCCGAGAATCGCGCTGATGATCACCGACTTACGCATGAAGCCTAAGGACGGTCTGGAGTTGATTCGACAAATCCGACAGTCGGAGCGGGCGGCGTTGTCGATCATCGTGGTCTCGGGGGACACCGATGTGAAAGAGGCAGTGGACGTGATGCACCTTGGGGTGGTGGATTTCCTGCTCAAGCCGGTGGACTTGGGCAAGTTGCTCGACTTGGTGAAAAGAGAACTGCGGATCGAATGATGATGCATCCGTGAAAAGCAATCGCGGCGAGCCGGCTCCTACAAGTTCGCGGTGGACCCTGTAGAAGCCGGCTCGCCGGCGAAGGGCTGCAAAGCAACCCTTTTATTGCTTACAAACCGTTACGCGCCTTGAACTCGCGACGACGACGGTGCAGCACTGGCTCGGTGTAGCCGTTGGGCTGCTTGGCACCTTCAACCACCAGCTCGACAGCCGCCTGGAACGCGATGTTGTCATCGAAGTTTGGCGCCATCGGACGGTACTGGGCGTCACCTGCGTTCTGCTTGTCCACCACTGCGGCCATGCGCTTGAGGCTTTCCAGCACTTGCTCCTGGCTGACCACGCCGTGGCGCAGCCAGTTGGCCAGCAGCTGGGCCGAGATGCGCAGGGTGGCGCGGTCTTCCATCAGGCCGACGTCATTGATGTCGGGCACCTTGGAGCAGCCTACACCCTGGTCGATCCAGCGAACCACGTAGCCAAGGATGCCCTGGGCATTGTTGTCCAGCTCGTTGCGGATCTCTTCGGCCGACCACTGGGTGTTGGCCGCCAGCGGGATGGTCAAGATGTCGTCGACCGAAGCCGGCGTACGCGAAGCCAGCTCGCGTTGGCGCGCCTGAACGTCCACCTTGTGGTAGTGCAGCGCATGCAGGGTGGCCGCGGTCGGCGAAGGCACCCAGGCGGTGTTGGCGCCAGCCAGCGGGTGAGCGATCTTCTGCTCGAGCATGGCCGCCATCAGGTCAGGCATGGCCCACATGCCCTTGCCGATCTGCGCACGGCCTTGCAGGCCGGTAGCCAGGCCAACGTCGACGTTGTTGTTCTCGTAGGCGCCGATCCACTTCTCATTCTTCATGGCGCCCTTGCGCACGACGGCGCCGGCTTCCATGGAGGTGTGGATCTCGTCGCCGGTACGGTCGAGGAAGCCAGTGTTGATGAACACCACACGCTCAGCGGCCGCCTTGATGCAGGCCTTGAGGTTGACCGTAGTACGGCGCTCCTCATCCATGATGCCGACCTTGACGGTGTTGCGCGGCATACCCAGCAGGTCTTCGACACGGCTGAAGATCTCGGCGGCGAAGGCGACTTCTTCGGGGCCGTGCATCTTCGGCTTGACGATGTAGACGCTGCCGGTGCGGGTGTTCTTGCGGGTGGTGTTGCCCTTGAGGTTGTGCAGGGCGATCAGGTTGGTGAACAGACCGTCCTGGATACCTTCCGGAATCTCGTTGCCTTGGGCATCGAGGATTGCCGGGTTGGTCATCAGGTGACCAACATTGCGCACGAACAGCAGCGAACGGCCGTGCAGGGTAACGCTGCCACCGTTCGGCGCGGCGTACTCGCGATCCGGGTTCATGGTGCGCGTGAAGGTCTTGCCGCCCTTGGTCACGCTTTCAGCCAGGTCGCCTTTCATCAGGCCCAGCCAATTGCGGTAGACGATGACCTTGTCGTCGGCATCGACGGCGGCGACCGAGTCCTCGCAGTCCATGATGGTGGTCAGTGCCGACTCCATCAGGATGTCTTTCACGCCTGCGGCGTCGGTGCTGCCAACAGGAGTGCTGGCGTCGACCTGGATTTCGAAGTGCAGGCCGTTGTGCTTGAGCAGCACGGCGGTCGGGGCCGCGGCGTCGCCGTGGAAGCCGATCAGTTGGGCGTCGTCACGCAGGCCGGTGTTGCTGCCGCCCTTGAGCGAAACGACCAGCTTGCCGCCTTCGATGCGGTAACCGGTGGAGTCGACGTGGGAGCCAGCAGCCAGTGGCGCGGCTTCGTCGAGGAAGGCGCGGGCGAAGGCGATGACCTTGTCACCACGGACCTTGTTGTAGCCCTGGCCTTTTTCGGCACCGCCTTCTTCGCTGATGGCATCGGTGCCGTAGAGCGCGTCGTACAGCGAACCCCAGCGGGCATTGGCGGCATTCAGGGCGAAGCGAGCGTTCATCACCGGCACGACCAGCTGTGGGCCGGCCATGTGGGCGATTTCTTCATCGACGTTTTGCGTGGTGGCCTGGAAATCGTCGGCTTGTGGCAGCAGGTAGCCGATTTCCTGGAGGAAGCTTTTGTAGGCGACGGCGTCGTGTGCCTGGCCTTTGCGTGCCTGGTGCCAGGCGTCGATCTTGGCTTGCAGCTCGTCACGCTTGGCGAGCAGGGCTTTGTTCTTCGGAGCGAGGTCATTGATGATCTTCTCGGCACCGGCCCAGAATTGCTCGGCGACGATACCGGTTCCCGGAATGGCTTCGTTGTTGACGAAGTCGTACAGGGCCTTGGCGACCTGAAGGCCACCGACTTGAACGTATCCAGTCATTGCTTGCCTCACCTCTGCTCAGCTATTTCGCTCTTCTTTATTAAGCCTGTAGCGCTTCTCTAAACACGGCACCAGTGCATGCCCGAAGGCGGCTGGGTGCGGCCTGCCAGATAGCCTGGCAAGCAGTGTACGTATTTTCACAGGCGCCTTGGCAGACATCCAAACAACACATTTTGTAGTCCGCGCCACGGCATACTACATGAAGCAGTAGACGGGGGAAAATCAGACTAAAAGCGTCGTTGTGCGACCAATTGGTCGCATAGGGTCACGCTGGGAGTGGGTATGTTCGCAAAAAACGGGTGGATTGTTCCAGATAAATCTTGAAACAGTACACGATTTGTTAGTCGGACTGTCCTGCGGCAGGTTGCCGCGCCTTGCCTATACTGAGTCGATCCCCCCGATTCTCGCCGCCCGCGGCGGCATTTTGCTGAGGAATGGCCTGTGGACCATCTTGTACTGACCGTGATTGCCCCTGACAAGGCCGGCCAGGTCGAACGTATCGCCAAATGCATCGCCGACCATAGCGGCAACTGGTTGGAAAGTCGCATGTCGCGCATGGCGGGCCAGTTCGCAGGGATTCTGCGGGTGGCTGTACCGGCGGAAAATTACGATGAGCTGGTCGAGGCGCTGCAGAAGCTGGCCAAGCACGACATTCGCGTGTTGATTGCTGAAAGCGGAATCGAACCCTCGTGCACCTGGAAGCCGATCGCCATGGAGCTTGTGGGCAACGACCGGCCGGGGATCGTGCGGGATATCACCAAGGTGCTGGCCGAGCTGGGCGTGAACCTCGAACGCTTGAGCACCGAGGTCAATCCGGCGCCGATGAGCAGTGAGCCTCTGTTCCGCGCCGATGCCTTGCTGGCATTACCGTTGACGCTGTCGCTGGATGAATTGCAGCAGCGCCTGGAAAGCCTGGCCGACGATCTGATGGTGGAGTTGAAGCTGCGTCCGGAGGAATGACGTGGCTTGTGGGTTATCCCGTTTTCACGGGGACGGCCCTGTGGATAACCTGGGCGCATCATTCTCCGGCCCAGGCGGGCCGAGGCTTGCACAGGTTTGATCAAAAAATGCCCAATAATCAGGAGCTTGTGCACAAAGCACGGGGACGAGGGTGTGGATAACCTTTGGAGATGTTTCTGCAGGCCAGGCGCGGCGAGGCCTGCAGGATTTTGATCGTTTTTTGATCAGGCGCGTTTGCGCAGGCTGAGCCAGGCATCGACGCTGTAGATGGCCAAACCGGCCCAGATGCAGACGAACGCCATCAGGTTGCTCGGTGACAGGTGCTCATCGAACAGCAGTACTGCCTGCAACAGGACTAGCGTGGGCGCCAGGTACTGCAGGAACCCCAGCGTGGTGTAGGGCAGGTGACGTGCAGCGGCGTTGAAGCACACCAGCGGTACCAGCGTGACCGGGCCTGCCGCCATCAGCCACAAGGCTTCGCTGCTGGCGTAGAACGAGCCCTGGGCGCTCATCGCCGTGGGGTTCAACAGCAACCAGCTCAGCGCCAACGGCACCAGCATCCAGGTCTCCACCACCAGGCCCGGCAGCGCTGCCACCGGGGCTTTCTTGCGGATCAGCCCATAGAAACCGAAACTCAAGGCCAGCGCCAACGACACCCAGGGCAGGCTGCCGACCTGCCACACCTGTTGCGCCACACCCAGCGCCGCCATGCCCACCGCCAGCCATTGCAGGCGCCTCAGGCGTTCCCCCAGCAACAGCATGCCCAGCAGCACGTTGATCAGCGGGTTGATGTAGTAGCCCAGGCTGGCTTCGAGCATGCGCCCGTTGTTCACCGACCACACGTAGGTCAACCAGTTGGCGGCGATCAATGCCCCGCTGACGGCGAGAATACCCAGGCGTTGCGGATTGTCGCGCAGCTCGCGCCACCAGCCTGGATGCTTCCAGACCAGCAGCAACAGCGAGCCGAACAGCGCCGACCAGAGTACCCGGTGGACGATGATCTCGACGGCGGGAACGCTCTGGATTGCCTTGAAGTAGAGTGGAAACAGGCCCCAGATGATGTAGGCACCAAGGCCCAGTAAATACCCGCGACGCGGGTTTGCAGCGTGCATGCAGAATCCTTGCTTAGGTAGCTAAATAGCGCAGCGGCTATTGTAGACAGACGCCGCTGTGCATCTAGAACAATTTCAGCACGGGTTCATCCAGCGCTGCTATCTGTTCGCGCAGCGCGAGGATCTGGTCGCCCCAGTAACGTGGTTGGCCGAACCAGGGGAAGCTCGGCGGGAACGCCGGATCGTCCCAGCGGCGGGCCAGCCAGGCGCTGTAGTGCAGCTGGCGCAAGGCGCGCAAAGGCTCGATCAACGCCAGTTCGCGAGGATCGAAGTCATGGAATTCGTTGTAGCCGTCGATCAGTTCGGCCAACTGCCCCAGGCGCTCCTCGCGACTGCCGGCGAGCATCATCCACAGGTCCTGAACCGCCGGGCCCATGCGGCAGTCGTCGAGGTCGACCACGTGATAGACATCGTCGCGGTGCATCAGGTTGCCGGGGTGCAGGTCGCCGTGCAGGCGAATCAACGCGTGCGGGGTGCGAGCGTAGATGTCTTCGACCCGCTTGAGCAGGTCGCGGGCCACGGACTCGAACGCGGGCAATAGCTCACGGGGCACGAAGTTGCCGTCCAGCAGCGTCTTCAGCGAGGCATGGCCAAAGTTGTCCACGGTCAGCGCTTCGCGGTGCTCGAACGGACGCGCTGCGCCTACTGCGTGCAGGCGGCCGAGCAACTGGCCCAGGCGATAGAGCTGGTCGAGGTCGCCAGGCTCTGGGGCGTGGCCGCCGCGGCGGGGGAACAAGGTAAAGCGAAAGCCCTGGTGTTCGAACAAGGTCTTGCCGTCGTGTTGCAGAGGGGCGACAACGGGCACCTCGCACTCGGCGAGCTCGGCGGTGAAGCGGTGTTCTTCGAGGATCGCATCGTCGCTCCAGCGGCCTGGCCGGTAGAACTTGGCGATCAGGGGTTGCGACTCTTCGATGCCCACTTGGTAGACGCGGTTTTCGTAGCTGTTCAGGGCCAGCACCCGGGCATCGCTGAGAAAGCCTAGGCTTTCCACGGCGTCCAGGACCAGGTCGGGCGTGAGGGTGTCGAAAGGGTGGGACATGAAAGCTCCGAGAGAGTGCGGCGTAAGGCAATAGTACCAGTGCTGCCACTGGCCAGTGCCGGCTCCATGCTTCACCACACTTCCTGTGGCGCGGCAGGCTATACCGGAACGCCCAGCAGAACATGCGACGGTTTGAATTGCACGCGCACCCGGTTGCCTGTGGTCACCTTCTGGCGCGCTAACCACTGCGCTTGGGCAAAGGCGCACAAGGTCTGCCCATTGCCCAGTGCCAGGCGTACTTCGCAAGGGCCTTGCTCGTCGGTCAGCACATCTTCGACCACTGCTGTCAGGCAATTGCTGCCCACTTCTACCTTGTCCTCGTCACCCAGCAACTGTACCCACCCAGCCTTGAGCAGCGCCACGACCGTGGTGCCCAAGGTCAGCTCCAGGCGGTCGGTGCTGTCATGGGTAATCAACGCCTCGATTTCCAAGCCCCCACCCAGGGCCAGGCTCACGCGGTCATGCCGGCCTTCACGGCGCAGGCCGCTGACCTGGCCTTGCAGTTGATTGCGTGCACTGGTACGCAGCATCAGTCGGCCCAACAGGTCAAGGTCGCCGGAGTCCTCGGCTGCCTCCAGGAACTGCGCCTGCAATGCTTGCAGGCGTTGATAAAGGCGCAGCACCCGCTCGCCTTCTGCCGACAGGCGGGCGCCGCCGCCGCCGCGCCCACCCGTGCTGCGCTCGACCAGCGGTCGGCTGGCCAGGTTGTTGAGCTCATCGATGGCGTCCCAGGCGGCCTTGTAGCTGATACCGGCAGCCTTGGCGGCGCGGGTGATCGAGCCTTGTTCGGCGATATGTTGCAGCAGGGCGATGCGCTGGGGGCGCCGGGCGATGTGCTGGGTGAGCAGGGCAGGTAGGGGCATGGCGAAACGCGCTTGATGATCAATGAAGGGACGTTGCCTGCCGGACCGGCAGCAGTCAAGTTCCCGCCTGCCAGCCTCGGTCGGGCTTTGGCGTGCGGGCCAGGCAGTAGACATCGACCCGCCGCGCGCCCGACTTGCGCAACGACTGCGCGATGGCTTGAGCCGTGGCTCCGGTGGTCAACACGTCGTCGACCACCGCGATATGCAGGTTCTCGACCGCTCGACCTCGCCCCACATTGAACGCCCCCCGCAGATTCTGTCGACGCGCCTTGGCGTGCAGATGCTGTTGCGCAGGTGTATCGCGTACCCGCTGAAGGAGTCGTTCGTCACAGGGAATCGCCAGTGGCACGGACAGCCAGCGCGCCAGCATGCCGGCTTGATTGAAGCCGCGCTCGCGCTGTCGACGTTTGGCCAGCGGCACAGGCAACAGCAGGTCGGGTTTTGCCAGCCCTTCGTCGTAGCGATGCTGCAAGCCATGGACGAGCAGTTCGGCCATCAGTCGACCTAGCGGCCACTGTTGGTTGTGCTTGAAGCGACTGATCAACGTATCCACCGGGAAGCCGTAATGCCACAAGGCAACCACCTGAGCGAATGCCGGAGCTCGCCGGCAGCACTGGGCGCAGGTCAGCCCCGGCATGGGCAAAGGCAGGGCGCAGCGTAAACAGCAGTCGTGCAGCCAAGGCAGTTCGTGCTCGCAGGCGACGCAGATGGGGTGGGGTTGCTCACTGGCTTCGTCACACAGCAAACAGGCGTGGTTAATATTTAGACACTTGTAAACCAGTTGTTTTATGAGTGGTTGACAGTACATGGGCCTTCCGTGACTATGCGAGCTATCCGTGATGCGCTGGCGGGCCGTTCCTGTCCCGGCGCTAGAAACAGCCTAAACAAGGAAACGCCGATGAGCGCCAGCACAACTGCAACAACACGTCACGACTGGTCCCTGTCCGAGGTCAAGGCGCTGTTCCAGCAACCGTTCAACGACCTGTTGTTCCAGGCGCAGACCGTGCATCGCGCGCATTTCGACCCTAACCGCGTGCAAGTCTCCACGCTGTTGTCGATCAAGACCGGCGCCTGCCCTGAAGATTGCAAATATTGTCCACAGTCCGGCCACTACAACACCGGGCTGGAAAAACAGAAGCTGATGGAAGTGCAGAAAGTCCTGGAGGAAGCCGCTCGGGCCAAGGCCATTGGCTCGACCCGTTTCTGCATGGGCGCGGCCTGGAAGCACCCGTCGGCCAAAGACATGCCGTACGTGCTGGAGATGGTCAAAGGCGTCAAGGCCATGGGCCTGGAGACCTGCATGACCCTCGGCAAGCTCGACCAAGAGCAGACCAAGGCCCTGGCCGAGGCAGGCCTTGACTACTACAACCACAACCTCGACACCTCGCCGGAGTTCTACGGCAGCATCATCACCACCCGTACCTACGCTGAGCGTCTGCAGACCCTGGCTTATGTGCGTGATGCAGGCATGAAGATCTGCTCGGGCGGCATTCTTGGCATGGGCGAGTCGCTGGACGACCGCGCCGGTCTGCTGATCCAGCTGGCCAACCTGCCGGAGCATCCGGAATCGGTGCCGATCAACATGCTGGTGAAAGTCGCCGGTACCCCGCTGGCCGATGAAGACGACGTAGACCCGTTCGACTTCATCCGCATGCTGGCGGTCGCGCGTATCCTCATGCCCAAATCCCATGTACGCCTTTCCGCCGGCCGCGAGCAGATGAACGAACAGATGCAAGCGCTGGCCTTCATGGCCGGTGCCAACTCGATCTTCTATGGCGAGAAGCTGCTGACCACCGCCAACCCGCAGGCCGACAAGGACATGCAGCTGTTCGCCCGCCTGGGCATCAAGCCAGAAGCGCGTGAAGAGCACGCTGACGAAGTGCACCAGGCGGCCATCGAGCAGGCGCTGGTCGAACAACGCAGCAACGAGCTGTTCTACAACGCCGCGTCGGCCTGAGCATGGCCTTCGATCTGGCGGCGCGCCTTGCCGAACGGCGCGCCGCAGACCTGTATCGGCAGCGGCCATTGCTGGAAAGCCCGCAAGGGCCGGAGGTAGTGGTCGATGGCCAGCGATTGCTGGCCTTCTGCAGTAACGACTACCTGGGCCTTGCCAATCATCCTGAAGTGATCGCCGCATGGCAGGCTGGCGCCGAACGTTGGGGCGTCGGTGGCGGGGCATCGCACCTGGTGGTGGGCCACAGCACGCCGCATCACGAAGTCGAAGAGGCCCTGGCCGAGCTGACCGGGCGCCCGCGTGCGCTGCTGTTCTCCACCGGCTACATGGCCAACCTTGGCACCATCACCGCATTGGTGGGGCAGGGCGATACGGTGTTGCAGGACCGCCTGAACCACGCCTCGCTGCTCGATGGCGGGTTGCTCAGCGGCGCCCGCTTCAACCGCTACCTGCACAACGATCCGGTCAGCCTGGCCAGCCGCCTGGACAAGGCCGTCGGCAACACCCTGGTGGTGACCGACGGGGTGTTCAGCATGGATGGCGACCTTGCCGACCTTCCGGCGCTGGCCGACGTTGCCCGCGCCCGCGGAGCCTGGCTGATGGTCGACGACGCCCATGGCCTGGGTACGCTGGGCGAGCAAGGCGGCGGTATCGTCGAACATTTCGGGCTGGGTGTCGACGACGTGCCGGTGTTGATCGGTACCCTGGGCAAGGCCTGTGGCACGGCTGGGGCTTTTGTCGCAGGCAGTGAAGCGCTGATCGAGGCGCTGGTGCAGTTCGCCCGCCCATACATCTACACCACCAGCCAACCCCCCGCATTGGCCTGCGCCACCCTCAAGAGCCTGCAGCTGCTGCGCCGCGAAACCTGGCGTCGCGAGCACCTGGCGGCTTTGATTCGTCAGTTCCGCCAGGGTGCCGAGCAGATCGGCCTGACGCTGATGGACAGCCCTACGGCGATCCAGCCGATCCTGATCGGCGAAAGCGCCCAGGCTCTGCGCCTGTCGCGCATGCTGCGAGCGCGTGGCCTGCTGGTGACGGCGATTCGTCCGCCCACCGTGCCGGCCGGCAGCGCCCGGCTGCGCGTGACCTTGAGCGCTGCGCACAGTCAGGCGCAGGTCCAGCTATTGTTGAATGCATTGGCCGAGTGTTATCCACAGTTGGAGGCCGCCGATGCGTGATCGCCTGATTCTTCTGCCCGGCTGGGGACTGGGTACCGCTGCCCTGGAGCCGCTGGCCGCCAGCCTGCGTGCGCAGGACCTGCGCCTGCACGTCGAACTGATGCCGCTACCAGAGCTGGCCGACACCAGCGTAGAGGCATGGGTCGATTACCTCGACCGCAAGTTGCCCACCGATACCTGGCTGGGCGGTTGGTCGTTCGGTGGCATGTTGGCCAGCGAGCTGGCATGCAAGCGAGGCGACCATTGTTGCGGGTTGCTGACCTTGGCCAGCAACCCGAGTTTCGTGGTGCGTCCCGATTGGCCCCATGGCATGCCGAAGGACACCTTCGGCACCTTTCTGGATGGCTGTCGCAGCCATACCCAGGTGACCCTAAAGCGTTTCCGTAGCCTGTGCAGCGAGGGTGCGCAGCAGCCACGCACGCTGTTGCGCCAGTTGGGCGTGGGGGTTCCGGATACCGATCCGTTGTACTTGGCCAGTGGCCTGGAAGTGCTGGCCGAGCTCGATACCCGCGTTGCACTGGAAGCCTATGGTGGCCCGCAGTTGCACCTGTACGCCGGCAGCGATGCCCTGGTGCCGGTCGAGGCGGCAAAAGCCCTGAGCGAACTGCTGCCCGACGTGGAAGTCGGCCTGGTCGAAGACAGTTCCCACGCATTCCTGCTGGAGTACCCACAGGAACTGGCGGCGGGTATCAAGAGTTTCCTGCATGAGAGTGGTGATGACTGACCTTTCCTATCCAAGCCTGCCAGGAGCCTTGCCCGACAAGCGTCAGGTGGCGGCTTCATTCTCCCGCGCAGCGGCCAGCTACGACAGCGTCGCGGCTCTGCAACGTGCGGTGGGGGTGAGCTTGCTGGACCAGATGCCCGATGGCCTGAGCCCATCGCGCTGGCTCGACCTGGGCAGCGGCACGGGTCATTTCAGTCGCGTGCTGGCCGAGCGTTATCGGGCTGCAACCGGTGTGGCTGTGGATATCGCCGAAGGCATGTTGCACCACGCCCGTGGTGAGCAGGGTGGGGCGTGCTACCACGTGGCCGGCGACGCTGAACGACTGCCGCTGCGAGACACCAGCATGGACTTGGTGTTCTCCAGCCTGGCAGTGCAATGGTGCGACCAGTTCGCCTGTGTCCTGGACGAAGTTCGCCGTGTCCTGCGTCCGGGTGGGGTGATGGCCTTCAGCAGCCTGTGCGTCGGTACGCTCGGCGAACTGCGTTCCAGCTGGCAGGCGGTGGATGGCCTGGTGCATGTCAATCGCTTCCGCCACTTTGCCGATTACCAGCGCCTGTGTGCCAGTAGCGGGCTGGAGCAAGTCAGCTTGCAGCAACGGGCGCATGTACTGCATTACCCCGATGTGCGCAGCCTGACCCACGAACTCAAGGCCCTTGGCGCCCACAACCTCAATCCGGGCCGGCCCTCGGGCCTGACCGGTCGTGCGCGCATGCAGCGTCTGCTGCAGGCATACGAAGCGTTCCGTCAGCCGCAGGGGCTGCCAGCCACCTATGAGGTGGTCTATGGTGTTTTGCGCAAGCCAGAGGTGTAAGGGGAGCCAGATGAGCCAGGCCTATTTCATTGCCGGTACCGATACCGATGTGGGCAAGACCACCATTGCTGCCGGGTTGTTGCACGCGGCCCGTCTCCAAGGGCTGAGCACCCTCGGTGCCAAGCTGGTGGCTTCTGGTTGCAGCGTCACACCCAAAGGGCTGCGCAATGCCGACGCCCAGGCATTGATCGACGAAAGTTCGATCAAGCTGGCGTACGAAGAGGTCAACCCGTTTGCCTTCGAACCTGCCATTGCGCCACATATAGCGGCGCGCGAGGCCGGCGTTGCGCTGCAAGTGCCGGTGTTGCTCAAGGCCATGCGCCATGTGCTGGACCAGGGGGCGGACTTCACCCTGATCGAAGGCGCAGGAGGATGGCGCGTGCCGCTGTCCAACCTTGACAACCTGTCGGACCTGGCAATTGCCTTGAAACTGCCGGTGATCCTGGTGGTAGGTGTGCGTCTGGGCTGCATCAATCATGCGCTGCTCAGTGCCGAGGCCATCTCCCGGGACGGTCTGCAACTGGCGGGCTGGGTGGCCAACATCATCGATCCGCGCACATCGCGACTGGAAGAAAACCTCGCCAGCCTGGCGGAGCGCTTGCCAGCACCGTGCCTGGGCCGGGTGCCGAAACTGAAGCAGGCCTCTGCCGATGCCGTGGCTGAACACGTGCAGTTGGACTTGCTGGACTGAGATGCCCATCGCCTATCAAATGGCACTGAGCCATTAGGGATTTAAACGAGCCTTTTTGCCCTTGGCCTGCTTTAATTGGCCCTGTTCCTATCCAGCGTCAATGGAGTCCTGACATGGAAATCACCGGTAGCTCCGCTTTCTACGCGGGCCTTGGCAGCATTCAGGCCGGGCAGAACCGCGTCGACCAGGCCGCCAGCCAGATTGCCAACAGCACTGTCGAGCGTGCGGCCACCAGCCAGTCCAGCGACTATCAGGCCGAGCGCCTGCGTGCGGTCGACCGCAGTCAGCAGATGGACCTGGCAACCAGCGCCGTGCAATTGGCCCTCGGCAAACAGGAAGTCGAACTGGGCGCAAAGGTGGCAAAAGCTTCCGACGAAATGCTCGGGCGGTTCATCGATACCTACGCCTGATCTGGCGTCGTCCAAGGTGTGGCCAGCCCCTTCTGGGCGTTGCGCCATGGCCTTATCGCCGGCAAGCCGGCGCCTGCACTCGTGCGGTGAACTCATGCGGGAGTGACCTTGCGTCGCCAAAGGGCTGCGAGGCCGCCCCGAGGACAGGTCGTTCCCAGAAGAAAATTACCCCCACTCAACCAGGTTCGACCCTATTTATCAGGGCGTGGCGTAAATGCCATTTTTCGCGGCATAAATGGCACCATGGTCCCGTCTTGACATTAGGCGGTGCTAAACGTAAGTTTCAAACAACTGTTTGATCGAAAGCCGCCAAGAGCTGGTCGGTATAAGCGGTCTTCCCCAGAACTCATCACAGAGGTTCATCGCAATGCCTGATTACAAAGCCCCCTTGCGTGATATTCGCTTCGTTCGCGACGAGCTGCTCGGCTATGAGGCGCACTATCAGAGCCTGCCGGGTTGCCAGGACGCCACCCCTGACATGGTCAACGCGATCCTGGAAGAAGGCGCGAAATTCTGTGAAGAAGTACTGGCCCCGCTCAACCGCGTTGGCGATCTGGAAGGCTGCACCTGGAGCGAGTCGGGTGTGAAGACCCCGACCGGCTTCAAGGAAGCCTACAAGCAATTCGTCGAAGGCGGCTGGCCGAGCCTGGCGCATGACGTCGAACACGGCGGCCAAGGCCTGCCTGAGTCGCTGGGCCTGGCGCTGAGCGAAATGGTCGGTGAGTCGAACTGGTCGTGGGGCATGTACCCAGGCCTTTCCCATGGCGCGATGAACACCATCTCCGCGCACGGCACGCCTGAGCAGCAGCACACCTATCTGACCAAATTGGTCAGTGGCGAGTGGACCGGCACCATGTGCCTGACCGAGCCGCACTGCGGCACCGACCTGGGCATGCTGCGCACCAAGGCCGAGCCTCAGGCCGACGGCACTTATAAAGTCAGCGGCACCAAGATCTTCATCTCGGCCGGTGAGCACGACATGGCCGACAACATCGTCCATATCGTCCTGGCCCGCCTGCCGGATGCGCCGGCTGGCACCAAAGGCATCTCGCTGTTCATCGTGCCGAAGTTCCTGCCTAATGCCGACGGTGGCGTCGGTGAGCGTAATGGCGTGAGCTGCGGCTCCATCGAACACAAGATGGGTATCCACGGCAACGCCACCTGCGTGATGAACTTCGACGGCGCTACCGGCTACCTGATCGGCCCAGCCAACAAGGGCCTGAACTGCATGTTCACCTTCATGAACACTGCACGTCTGGGCACCGCGCTGCAGGGCCTGGCTCACGCCGAAGTGGCCTTCCAGGGAGGCCTGAAGTACGCCCGTGACCGGCTGCAGATGCGTTCGCTGACCGGCCCGAAAGCGCCGGACAAGGCAGCCGACCCGATCATCGTCCACCCTGACGTGCGCCGTATGCTGCTGACCATGAAGGCCTTCGCCGAAGGCAACCGTGCGATGGTGTACTTCACCGCCAAGCAAGTCGACATCGTCAAGTACAGCCAGGACGAGGAAGAGCGCAAGAAGGCCGATGCCCTGCTGGCCTTCCTCACTCCGATCGCCAAGGCATTCATGACCGAAGTCGGCTTCGAAGCGGCCAACCACGGCGTGCAGATCTACGGTGGCCATGGCTTCATTGCCGAGTGGGGCATGGAGCAGAACGTGCGCGACAGCCGTATCTCCATGCTGTACGAAGGCACCACCGGTATCCAGGCTCTCGACCTGCTGGGCCGCAAGGTGCTGATGACCCAGGGCGAAGCGCTCAAGGGCTTCACCAAGATCGTGCACAAGTTCTGCCAGGCACAGGAAGGCAACGAGCGCGTCAAGGAGTTCGTCGAGCCGCTGGCTGCACTGAACAAGGAGTGGGGCGAACTGACCATGAAGGTCGGTATGGCCGCCATGAAAGACCGTGAAGAAGTGGGTGCCGCTTCGGTGGATTACCTGATGTACTCCGGCTATGCCTGCCTGGCTTACTTCTGGGCCGACATCGCCCGCCTGGCGGCCGAGAAACTGGCGGCAGGTACCAGCGAAGAGGCGTTCTACACCGCCAAGCTGCAGACCGCGCGCTTCTACTTCCAGCGCATCCTGCCCCGCACCCGTGCCCATGTGGCCGCGATGCTGTCCGGTGCCGACAACCTGATGGCGATGAAGGAAGAAGATTTCGGCCTGTCCATCTAAGCCTGTTCATCGGTATAAAAAAACGCCTGCCTCACCGGCAGGCGTTTTTTTTTGTTTCCGGCTCCTAAAGATTCAGTAACAACAAAAGCTCAAGCCCTCCACCCCTGCGGCCGTTAAACACGCCGTGTATTCATCTATTCATGTGCGCTGCCGATGAAGTAAGGGCACAATGCCATTATTGATCTGCCGGGTCGGAGATTACCCTTGTTTCGTCTAAACGCTGTACGCGCGAGCCATTTCCTGCCTTCGCTGTTTCTCTTGTTGTCGGGGCTCGCGGCGGCGTATGTGAGAGACCTCAGCGTCTTCTTCACTTCGCTGTTCAATGTTCTACCCACGTTGGTGCTGCTGTTGGGGGGCGCCTACTGCGCGGTATACCGCCGCCAGCGCGAGCTGTTCCTGATGGTGACGGTATACATCGCCTATTTCCTGCTCGACACCCAGACTGATTTCTACCGTGACAACGGCCGGGTGCGCGAAGACGCGGCGGTGATATTCCACCTGGTATGCCTGTTGTTGCCTGCGTTGTTCGGCTTGTTTGGCGCCTGGCAGGAGCGCACGCACCTGGCCCAGGACCTGCTCGCCCGGTTTGCCGTGCTGTTCGCCGTCGGCAGCGTCGCGGTGGCGCTTGAGCAGAGCTTCCCCAAGGCGCTGCTCGCCTGGCTCGCCGAAATTCGCTGGCCGGCGCTGCATGGCCAGTGGATGAGCCTGATCCAGATGGTCTACCCACTGTTCGTAGGGGTATTCGTCCTGTTGGTCGTGCAGTACCTGCGTGAACCCAGGCCGTTGCATGCCGCGCAGATCATCGGCCTGATCGGCATCTTCTGGATGCTGCCCAAGACCTTCATCCTGCCGTTCACCCTGAACATCATGTGCAGTCAGGTGATGCTGATGATTGCCGCGGCAGTGTCCCATGAGGCCTATCAGATGGCCTTCCGGGATGAGTTGACCGGGTTGCCGGGGCGCCGTGCGTTGAACGAACGCATGCAGCGGCTGGGTCGCAACTACGTGATCGCCATGACCGACGTGGACCACTTCAAGAAGTTCAACGACACCCACGGCCACGACGTCGGCGACCAGGTGCTGCGACTGGTCGCCAGCCGTTTGTCCAAGGTGACCGGCGGGGGACGAGCCTATCGCTACGGCGGCGAGGAGTTCGCCTTGGTGTTCGCGGGCAAGACGGCCGAAGAGTGCCAGCCGCACCTTGAGGCCGTGCGTGAAATGATCGCCAACTATGCTATGCAACTACGTGATCAGAGCAGCCGCCCCCAGGACGATTCTGCCGGTCGGCAGCGGCGCGCAGGCAATGCGGCCACCACGGTATCGGTGACCATCAGCATCGGTGTGGCCGAGCGGCTGGTGGAGCACCGTAACCCAGAGGAAGTGCTCAAGGCCGCTGACCAGGCGCTGTACAGCGCCAAAGGCGCGGGGCGTAACTGCGTCATGGTCTACGGGCAACAATCGCGACGCGGGGCTGTTCGGATGGCGTGACCAGAGCTGACTATTCGGTCGCTTGATGACCCTATGTCTCGCAAAAGTTGTTCGGTTACACTGCCTTCAATCCAGTGCCGCGGTTCCCTGAGACCGCCCCGACCCTGTTAGCGAGAGGTAGTCATGGCTGAATATAAAGCGCCCCTGCGCGACATGCGTTTCGTTCTGAATGAAGTCTTCAACGTGGCCGAGCTCTGGGCTCAACTGCCGGCCTTGGCCGAAGCGGTGGACGCGGACACTGCCATGGCGGTGCTGGAAGAGGCCGGCAAGGTTACCGGCAAGACCATTGCTCCGCTCAGCCGCGCGGCGGACGAAGAGGGTTGCCACTGGGACAACGGCGCGGTGCGCACACCAGCCGGTTTCATCGATGCCTACCACACCTACGCCGAAGGCGGCTGGGTGGGCGTTGGCGGCGACCCGCTGTTCGGCGGGATGGGCATGCCCAAGGCCATTTCGGCCCAGGTCGAGGAAATGGTCAACGCATCCAGCCTGGCCTTTGGCCTGTACCCGATGCTGACCGCCGGCGCCTGCCTGTCGATCAACGCCCACGCCAGCGAAGCGCTTAAGGAAAAGTACCTGCCCAACATGTACGCGGGTGTATGGGCAGGCTCCATGTGCCTGACCGAGCCCCATGCCGGTACCGACCTGGGCATCATCCGCACCAAGGCCGAGCCGCAGGCCGACGGCAGCTACAAGGTCAGTGGCACCAAGATCTTCATCACCGGTGGCGAGCATGACCTGACCGAAAACATCATCCACCTGGTGCTGGCCAAGTTGCCTGATGCCCCGGCCGGGCCAAAGGGTATCTCGCTGTTCCTGGTGCCTAAGTTCCTGGTCAATGAGGACGGCAGCCTAGGGGCGCGCAACCCAGCCACCTGCGGCTCGATCGAGCACAAGATGGGCATCCAGGCCTCGGCCACGTGCGTGATGAACTTCGACGAGGCGGTCGGCTACATCGTGGGCGAACCGAACAAGGGCCTGGCGGCCATGTTCACCATGATGAACTACGAGCGCCTCGGCGTCGGTATCCAGGGCCTGGCATCGGCCGAGCGCTCTTATCAGAACGCCGTTGAGTACGCCCGCGACCGCCTTCAGAGCCGCGCGCCAACGGGTCCGCAGGCCAAGGAAAAAGCCGCGGACCCGATCATCGTGCACCCCGATGTGCGCCGCATGCTGTTGACCATGAAGGCGCTGATCGAAGGTGGCCGCGCCTTCTCCACCTATGTGGCCATGCAACTGGACAGTGCCAAGTACAGCGAGGATGCGGCTACCCGCAAGCGCAGCGAGGAGCTGGTAGCGCTGCTGACGCCGGTCGCCAAGGCCTTCCTCACGGATCTGGGCCTGGAGTGCACCGTGCACGGCCAGCAGGTGTTCGGCGGCCATGGCTACATCCGCGAGTGGGGCCAGGAGCAGTTGGTGCGCGATGTGCGTATCACACAGATCTACGAAGGTACCAATGGCATCCAGGCGCTGGACCTGATGGGGCGCAAGGTCGTCGCCAGTGGTGGTGCCTACTACCGGCTGTTCTCCGACGAGATTCGCCAGTTCATCGCCAGTGCCAAGGACGATCTGAGCGAGTTCACCACGCCGCTCGCTGCCGGCCTCGACAAGCTCGACGGGCTGACGGAGTGGGTGTTGGAACAGGCCAAGGGCAACCCGAATGAAATCGGTGCGGCGTCGGTCGAGTACCTGCATGCCTTTGGCTATGTGGCCTATGCCTACATGTGGGCATTGATGGCCCGTGCCGCCAAGGCGGGTGAAGGGGATGAGGCGTTCTATTCGGCCAAGCTGGGGACCGCTCGGTTCTACTTCGCGCGGCTGCTACCGCGGCTGGATTCGCTGGTGGCCTCGGTCAAGGCGGGCAGCGAGTCGCTGTACCTGCTCGATGCCGAGCAGTTCTGAGGCATGGCGTGTCAGCCTGGTCGCCGGCTTGCCGGCGACTGGCACATGACCAGCGTTTGGAAATGGCGCCGCTTGTAAGCTTTCTCCTACATGACGTGGTGACTTTTCGCCACTGGCCTAAGATTGGATCCATAGCTAATATTTCCCACATGGACGTTGCGCAGGAAGCGCAAAGGACAGAACAGGGACAACGAAGGAATACCTGCCAGGATGGTGGGGCGATAGGGATGTCAAAGGGAAACAGTCTGGAAAACCCCGCTTCGGCGGGGTTTTCTTTGTGCGCGTGTTTTTACCCGAGCACATCCAGGGGCGAGGCCCCCAGCTGGCGCGCATCGGTCTCTTCTTCCAGCAATGTGCGCAGCATCTCCACTGACGCCTGCTGACGCTGTGCGTCGCGAAACACCAAGCCCACCTTGAGCGGTACGCGCGGTTCGCTCAACGGCTTCCACAGCAGGCCTTGGTCATCCTCGGCGGCCTCCTTGGCCCGGCCCGGCAGAATGGTCGCCAAGGCCGTGTGCGACAGGCTGTCGAGAATTCCCGCCATGTTGTTCATCTCGGCCTGAACCTGCGGTCGGCGGCCCTGGCTGGCCAGCTGTTCCTTCCAGATCTGGCGGATCTGGAACTCTTCCCCGAGCATGAGCATTGGCAACTCAGCGGCCTGGCGGATGGACACCTTCTTGAAGTCCTTCAAGGGGTGGGTGGCGGGGATGACTAGCTGCAGTTCATCTTCGTACAACAGCAAGCCATGAAGCCCCGGCTGGCGCGGTGGCAGGTAGCTGATGCCAATATCCAGGCTGCCGCTGAGCAAGCGCCGTTCGATTTCCAGCCCCGACAGTTCGTAGATCTGCACCACCAGGTGGGGTTGCGCCCTGCGCACCCGTTCCAGCAGGCGCGGCACCATGCTTGGGCGAACCGTCTGCAACACACCAATGGCCAGTGTTCGCAGGGACTGACCCTTGAAGTTGCGCATGGCCTCATGGGCCCGCTGCAGGCCGTCGAGCAGCGGCAGGGCATGGTTGTACAGGGTATGGGCGGCGAGCGTCGGCAACAGCCGCTTGTTACTACGTTCGAACAGGCTCAGGTCGAGGCTGTGTTCCAGCTGCCTGATCTGCTGCGACAACGCCGGCTGTGACAAGGACAGGCGCTCGGCGGCCCGGCCGACGTGGCCTTCTTCATACACCGCGACGAAATAACGCAGTTGGCGAAAATCCATAAGTATTATTTATCGAAAAAGCTGGAAAAACGGAATGGCCTCAGCAGCCCGTGAGCCCTAGTCTATCGCCGTATTCCAGTAGGTTACAGCGCTGATTCAGTCGATTGTTACCTTGGATGAAAAACACTTTTGATAGGAAAGGCAAAATATCGAGCGCCGGCATACCGACCGGACCTGCCGCCCTTTGCCGTGATTGGTTGGAGCCCTGATGAACCTGTTCAACCTGCGCCGTTCGGCCCCTACCGCAGTCGCCGAGCCCAAGCGTGCGCCGGTGATCGTGCCGGATGCGCCGCAGTTGTCCCGCGAGCGTCTGATGCCCAGCACCGAACGTGCCACGCAGGTGTTCGTCCGAGGCCAAGGCTCCTGGTTGTGGGACAACGAAGGGCATGCCTACCTGGACTTCACCCAAGGCGGTGCGGTCAACAGCCTCGGCCACAGCCCCAGCGTGCTGGTCAAGGCCTTGGGCAACCAGGCCCAGGCGCTGATCAATCCAGGTTCGGGGTTCCACAGCCGTGGTTTGCTGGCCTTGGTCAATCGCCTGTGCCAGAGCACCGGCAGCGATCAGGCCTACCTGCTCAACAGCGGCGCCGAAGCTTGCGAAGGGGCGATCAAGCTGGCGCGCAAATGGGGTCAGAAGCATCGCAACGGCGCCTACCACATCATCACGGCCACGCAAGGCTGTCACGGTCGCAGCCTGGGGGCGCTGTCGGCGTCCGACCCGCTGCCGTGCAACCGTTGCGAGCCGGGCTTGCCAGGTTTCAGCAAGGTGCCGTTCAACGACCTCGATGCGCTGCATGCCGAGGTGGACTCGCGCACCGTGGCGATCATGCTCGAGCCCATCCAGGGCGAGGCGGGTGTGATCCCGGCAACGCGCCAATACCTGCAGGGTGTGGAAAAACTCTGCCGCGAGCTCGGCATCCTGCTGATTCTCGATGAGGTGCAGACGGGCATTGGCCGTTGTGGCGCGTTGCTGGCCGAGGAGACCTATGGCGTACGTGCCGATATCGTCACCCTCGGCAAAGGCTTGGGCGGCGGTGTGCCGTTGGCGGCACTGTTGGCGCGGGGGACCGCTTGCTGCGCTGAACCCGGTGAGCTCGAAGGCAGCCACCACGGCAACGCGCTGATGAGCGCGGCAGGCCTTGCCGTGCTGGATACCGTGCTGGAGCCGGGCTTCTTCGAGCACGTTCAGGACAGTGGTCGCCACTTGCGCGATGGCCTGAGCCGCCTGGCCGGTCGCTACGGCCAGGGCGAGGTGCGTGGCCAGGGCCTCTTGTGGGCATTGCAACTGCACGAAGACCTGGCCCAAGACCTGGTGCAGGCAGCCTTGCAGGAGGGCCTGCTGCTGAATGCGCCCCAGGCTGACGTGGTGCGTTTTTCGCCCGCGCTGACGGTCAGCAAGGGCAACATCGACGAGATGCTCCTACGCCTTGCCCGGGCCTTTGCCAGGCTGCACGCGCAACAGCAAAGCCGCCGCGAGGTACCGGCCTGACCCGTAGCGGCGAGCCACAGATTTTCAACGAACCGTCTCGCGTTTCTGCGCATCGCCCTTGGCCAGCTTCATTTGGCTCGGGGCGTTTTTTTTGCCTGGCGTTACTGTGGAACCTCTGGCTGGCGCGGCTAGTCTCTGTTGAAACCCCTTCAGGAGAGATTCACATGGACTTCATCCGCATCATCATCGCGATCATTCTGCCGCCCCTGGGTGTATTCCTGCAGGTGGGGTTTGGTGGGGCGTTCTGGCTGAATATCCTGCTGACCTTGCTGGGGTACATTCCGGGGATCGTGCATGCGGTCTACATCATCGCCAAGCGCTGAGGCGTTCTTGGCGCTCTCGCCGGCAAGCAGAGCCTGCAGGGTGGTTGGGGCTTATAGCCCCAACACCCGGCAATAGAACTTCCATTCTTCCTCGAGCGCATGCGCCAGGTTCTGCGCATTGCGCAACCCATGGCGTTCCCCTGGGTAGAAATGCCCTTCGGCCTCGATGCCATTGGCTTTCAGGGCCGCCAGCATCGAGCGGGTCTGCTCAGGCACTACCACTGCATCCAGCTCGCCCTGGAAGAAAATCACCGGCACCTTGATAGCCGAGGCATGCAGCAGCGGCGTGCGTTGTCGGTAGCGCTCGGCATCCTGTTGCGGGTCGCCGATCAGCCAGTCCAGGTAATCGCCTTCGAACTTGTGCGTGGCACGGCCCAATGCGACCGGGTCACTGACGCCATACAGGCTGGCACCTGCGCGGAACACATCGTGGAAGGCGAGGGCGCACAACGTGGTGTACCCGCCTGCGCTGCCGCCGCGAATGAACGCTTTGCGCGCATCGATCAGCCCTTTTCCGGCCAAGTGCTCGACGGCCGCACAGGCATCTTGCACATCGCATTCGCCCCACCGCAGGTGCAGAGCCTGGCGATAGGCCCGGCCGTAGCCACTGCTGCCGCGATAGTTGAGGTCGGCGACGGCAAAACCACGCTGGGTCCAATACTGGATACGCGGGTCGAGCACCGGGTAGCAGGCCGAAGTCGGGCCGCCGTGGATGAACACCACCAGTGGGGCCGGGCCTTGCCCATCAACGGCCTTATAGAAGAAACCATGGGCAGTTTCGCCTGCGCTGCTGTAGCGGATCGGCTGGGGCAGGCTGATGCGTTGGGCTGGCAGCACTTCGGCGCCACCGGCCACTACCCGTACCTGGTGGCTGTTGCGGTCGATGGCGACGACCGCAGGCGGGCTGATCGGCGATGCGGCGATGGCGTAGAGATGCTCGGCATCCATCGCCAGGCTACGAAAACGCGTATAGGCGCTGGCGAAATGTTCGACAGGATTACCCGGCGTACGCAGCCCCAGCTTGGCAAAGCCGTCTTCGAACCAACTGGCCAGGTAGCTTTGCGGACCTATTGCAAGCCAACTGCTGGCCCCCAGTTGCCAAGGGGCGCCAGCGTGGTCGGCGGGTTCTGCTGGCAGAGCCTGCCACTGGCCATCGACCTCGCCCCAGGGCTGCCAGAAGCCGTTTCTGTCCGAGAGGCAATACAGCCGGCCTTGGGCGTCGAAGCGCGGTTGTTGCAGGGATTCATCGGTCCCGGTGACACAACGCGCCGGGCCCCAGGCGCCGCTACTGTCCCGTTGGCGCTGCATCAGGCGGGTACGGGTCCAGGGTTGCGCTGGGCGGTCCCATTCGACCCAAGCCAGGCGCGTACCATCGTTGGACAGGGTGGGGGACGCATAGAAATCAGCACCTTCGGCGAGGACTTCGCGGGTGCTTTCGCCAAGTATGACCAGGCGATGCTCGACGGGCTTGCCACTGCGCTCCTCGACGGCGAGGACCTGGCCGGTGTGCCATTGCAGGTCGCCGTAGCGGCATTCCGGGCGGTGGGTGAGCGGGCGAGGTGTCACGCTATTCAGCGCCTGGGTATAGACCTGCTGGTCCTGCTCGTTGACGAACAGCACCCCGTCGCCACCCAGGCAGAAACTGCCGCCACCGTACTCATAGACTCGGCTGCGCACGCTGAAGCCATCGGGGGTAAGGCACCGGGCCTGCTGGTCGCGCCAGTGCCAGATACGGCAGGCGCCGTCGGCCGGGCGGAATTCGTTCCAGAACAGCCCGGCTTCGCCGACCTTGAGCTCGGCAAAGTCGGTGCTGGCAGCCACCGCCTGTGCGGCGCTGAATTCATCCACGGGCGATGACACGGGAGTTGCGCTCGTTGCGGAAGGTCATTTGCTCGATTTCCAGCTGGGCGGTCTCCGCCTCTTCGCGGGCCTTGAGAATGATGCCGTGGTCAGCTGACTTGGCACACACAGGGTCGGCATTGCTGGCATCGCCAGTCAGCATGAAGGCCTGGCAGCGACAGCCGCCGAAGTCCTTTTCCTTCTCGTCGCAGGAGCGGCAGGGTTCTGGCATCCACGCGTAGCCACGGAAGCGGTTGAAGCCGAACGAGTCGTACCAGATGTGGTGCAGGTCATGGTCACGCACGTTGGGAAATTGCACCGGCAACTGGCGAGCACCGTGGCACGGCAGCGCGGTGCCGTCCGGGGTGATGGTCAGGAACAGGCTGCCCCAGCCGTTCATGCAGGCCTTGGGACGTTCTTCGTAGTAGTCCGGGGTGACGAAGATCAGCTTGCAGGGGCTGCCCTGCGCCTTGAGCTTTTCCCGGTATTCGTTGGTGATGCGCTCGGCACGTTCGAGCTGGGCGCGGGTCGGTAGCAGGCCCAGGCGGTTGAGGTGGGCCCAACCATAGAACTGGCAGGTGGCGAGTTCGACGAAGTCGGCCTCCAGCGCGATGCACAGCTCGATGATGCGGTCGATCTTGTCGATGTTGTGCCGGTGGGTGACGAAATTGAGCACCATCGGGTAGCCGTGGGCCTTGACCGCCCGGGCCATCTCCAATTTTTGGGCGAAGGCCTTTTTGGAGCCGGCCAGCAGGTTGTTCACCTGCTCGTCACTGGCCTGGAAGCTGATCTGGATGTGGTCCAGCCCGGCTTTCTTGAAGTCGGCGATGCGCGCTTCGGTCAAGCCGATGCCTGAGGTGATCAGGTTGGTGTAGTAGCCGAGCCGACGAGCCTCGCCGATCAGTTCGGCAAGGTCCTGACGTACCAAAGGCTCACCACCGGAGAAGCCGATCTGCGCGGCCCCCATTTCGCGGGCCTCGGCCATTACCTTGAACCACTGCGCGGTGGTCAGTTCCTGGCCCTGGGCGGCAAAGTCCAGCGGGTTGGAACAGTACGGGCATTGCAGCGGGCAGCGGTAGGTCAGTTCGGCCAGCAGCCACAGCGGCAGGCCGACCGCGGGCGTGGGCGGCAACTCAGGCGAGGACGATCCAGTGTTCGGCACGGGCCACCTCCATGAACTGCTCGATGTCGTCGGCGACTTCCGGAACATCGGGGAACTGCTGCTCAAGCTCGGCGATGATCGCCGCCACGTCGCGCTGGCCGTCGATCAGGCCACCGATCAGCCCTGCGCTTTCGTTAAGTTTGATCATGCCTTCGGGGTACAGCAACACGTGCCCCTTCTGTGCGGGCTCGTACTGGAAGCGGTAGCCGGGGCGCCAGTTCGGCACTAGCTTGCGATCGAAACTCATAGGGCGATTCCCTTGTGCCAGACCCGCTCGCGGGTGACGGAATGATAGGGCGGGCGGTTCAGTTCGTAGGCCATGCTCATGGCGTCGAGCATGCTCCAGAGGATATCCAGCTTGAACTGCAGGATCTCCAGCATACGCTCCTGGCCGGCGCGAGTGGTGTAGTGCTGCAGGGTGATCGCCAGACCATGCTCGACATCACGTCGGGCCTGGCCCAGGCGCGTGCGGAAGTATTCATAGCCGGCCGGGTCTATCCAAGGGTAGTGCTGCGGCCAGCTGTCCAGGCGCGACTGGTGGATCTGCGGGGCGAACAGCTCGGTCAGCGAGCTGCTGGCGGCCTCCTGCCAACTGGCGCGGCGGGCGAAGTTGACGTACGCGTCCACGGCAAAGCGCACACCTGGCAGTACCAGCTCTTGGGAGCGCAGTTGGTCAGGGTCCAGCCCTACGGCCTGGCCCAGGCGCAGCCAGGCCTCGATGCCGCCGTCTTCGCCGGGGGCGCCATCGTGGTCGAGCAGGCGCTGGATCCACTCGCGGCGTACTTCGCGGTCCGGGCAGTTGGCCAGGATCGCGGCATCCTTCATCGGGATGTTGACCTGATAGTAGAAACGGTTGGCCACCCAGCCCTGGATCTGTTCGCGGGTGGCGCGGCCTTCGTACATCGCCACGTGATAGGGGTGGTGGATGTGGTAATAGGCGCCCTTGGCGCGCAGGGCCTGCTCGAACTCGGCAGGGGACATCGGGGTTGTGTCGCTCATTCAGCGGACTCCTGTAACAGCGGGGGCTCTCCTGAGAGCCGGCTTTTCCCGCGGGGCCTGCACCGCCGGAGAGCCGGCGGCTGCATGGGCCGTTTGCCTCACAGTTCGATGCTCATGCCATCGTAGGCGACTTCAACGCCCCGACGCTCCACCTCGGCCCGTTCTGCAGAGTCTTCATCCAGGATCGGGTTGGTGTTGTTGATGTGGATGAGCACCTTACGCTGACGGGGGAAGCCGTCCAGCACCTCGAGCATGCCCCCGGGGCCGTTCTGTGCCAGGTGGCCCATCTCGCGGCCGGTGCGGGTACCGACGCCGCGCCGCTGCATTTCATCATCCTCCCACAGCGTACCGTCGACCAGCAGGCAATCGGCGCCGTGCATCATCGCCAGCAGCTTGTCGTCCACCTGGCCAAGCCCTGGGGCGTAGAACAGCTTGCCGCCGGTGCGGGTGTCTTCGACCATCAGGCCGAGATTGTCGCCTGGGTGTGGGTCGAAGCGGTGCGGCGAGTAGGGCGGTGCGGCGCTGCGCAGGGGGAAGGGGGTGAACTTCAGGTTCGGGCAGGCTTCGATCACGAAACTGCCTTCGAGCTCGATGCGGTTCCATACCAGTCCGCCGTTCCAGTGGCTGAGCATGTTGAACAGCGGGAAACCGGTTGTGAGGTCCTGGTGGACCATGTCGGTGCACCAGACCTGGTGTGGGCAGCCTTCGCGCAGGCTGAGCAGGCCGGTAGTGTGGTCGATCTGGCTGTCGAGCAGGACGATTGCATTGATGCCGGTATCGCGCAGGGCGCGGGCCGGCTGCATGGGCGCAAAGGCCTGGAGCTGGGCACGGATGTCCGGTGAGGCGTTGCACAGGATCCAGTGTTCGCCGTCATCGGACAGGGCGATGGACGACTGGGTGCGTGCCGTGGCGCGCAGGCTGCCATCGCGGTAGCCCTTGCAGTTGGCGCAGTTGCAGTTCCACTGGGGGAACCCGCCACCGGCGGCGGAGCCGAGGATCTGGATGTACATGACTACTCTCTGTCCGAAAAACCGTATCCGAAAAACGAAAACGCCCCGGCGGGCCGAGGCGTCGAACCGCGACTGGGCTTAGCGGCTGGCGAAGTACATGGTGACTTCGAAGCCGATGCGCAGGTCAGTGTAAGCAGGCTTGGTCCACATAGAGTTGCTCCTTCCGGGTGGGTTGGGGTTGTCAGTTGGCAGGTTGGCGGCCGCTTGGCTGGGCGGCTGCATAAACTGAGATTGCGCTATCTTACAAGAAAAATTTGTACCGAAAGGTTAATTCTTCGAAAAGCGCCCTTGCAGCCTGCGTAACAATCCACCTTTTGCTCACTGCCAAGTCCCGTCCGGGGCAGCCGCATTGGCCAGGCAAAGCCACGCCGCACCAGGGTTTGAGCATGCTCGCAGGAGATCGTCCAGGTCGCATTGCTGTGTTTGGAGGATAGACCACCGCAGGTCGGAGAGTTTCCCTGAATGTGTAGCCAGATGTGCCTGCCACGCCCATTCGGCGATTTCCGAGTTGACCCTCTGCGGTTCGCTGAACTGCTCGGCCAACGCTTGGCGGGCGCTGGGGTCAAGCTGTACACCTTCGCCCAGGACGCGCGTCAGGTGTTGCAGGATCTCGACAGGGGACGCGTGTGGCGACTGCACGCCGAACAGCAGACCGTTGATGCCTTCGAGCTGACGGAAGGCGCTGAACACCGCGTAGCCCAGTTGCAGTTCTACACGTAGGCGCTGGTATACCGGCCCTTGCAGCGACTGGGCAAGCAAGCGGCCGGCAGCTTCATCAGTAGCGTGAAGAGGGCAGAACAACAGCAAGGCATGTTCACTGCCTGCTATATCGGCGTGATGCCAGCGGCGGCGGGGCCACAGGGTGGGCGCGACGGGTGCCGAGCCGATGCCAGGGCACGCTTGCAGGGTGTCGCCCAAGGCGTGCACCCCATCTTCATCGAAGCCCACCGCCAAGCCGTGCCACCGTGCCTGCTGCCACACGTCATCGAGCTGTGCTTGATTGGCCGTGCCCGAGGGCATTGGCTCGGCTTTCGCTGGCTGCAGGGCGTCGGGCAGTTGCTTGAGCAATGCCCGGATTGGAATCAATGCAGGCTCTGGTTGCGGCGTGTCCTGCCAACTGTCGGGTACTCGCAGCTCTGCCAGTGCTTGTTCGACGGTACGAATCACCGCTGCAGGCAGCCCACTGGCGCGCAGTTCCCAGCACTGGCCTGCGGCATCGAACTGCAGTTGCACGCCCACCCGCTGCGCCCGTTCTTGCAAGGGCCGAAGGGCGTGGGCCAACAGGCTGTACAAGCGCTGACGCAGTGGCGATTCGATACGCCAGCGTAGGAAAAGGGCGGCGAATTGGCGTGCGGCCGGTAGTTCATGACTGACGGCCAGTGCTATTGGCAATGGTCCTCGGCCAGCCGGTAATTCGGCAGTCGCCAACGGGTCGGTTTCTGGCAGATGCCAGTGACCCCGTCGGCATCGGGGGAGGTCGTCGAGCAGCGCACGTAGCGCCAGCAGGCCATTCTCATCCAACGCACTGAACGGCTTGCCTGCACTGTCCCGACGCGCCAGGTCCAGCGCACTGGCGAGCGACTCACGGATCTTCTGCAGGAGGCCATACTCGACGTTGAGGTGCCCTGGATCGGTCTGACGAATGAAACCGAACCAGCCGTGTAGCAAGGCTTCGGCTTGTTCTGCACAGGCCGAGGCGGCGAGCTGCAACTCGATATGCCAAAGCAATTGGCCTGCGTAGGCGTACAGCGTCTGGGCTTTGAACCCTTGTAACCAGCCGCGCTGACGCAGGGTCCCGAGCCAGCTGCCGGGGCGGGTATCGCTCAGGCAGGTAACCAGCAGGTCGAGTGCGTGTTCAGCTGCATCGCCCAAGGCTTCGTGGGCGAAGGTCATGGGCTGCACGGTGCCCGACAACGCGGGTGGTGGCTCTTGCGGCACGCGTTGTCCCGAAGCGAACAGGCTGCCGAATCGTGTGCCCAATTGCTCAAGCTCATCCAGCGTCTGCGGGCCGCACAGGCTCAGGACGATCTGACCGCCCCGGTAGAAGCGCTGGTGGAATCCGCTCAGCGCGTGCTGGAAGTCAGGGCATTGCAGCGCGAGTGTGTGGCGGTTACCAGCATGAAAGCCGCTGAGCGGGTGGCGTGGCGACACCGACTGCAACAGCGTGAATTGCCGTTGGGCTTCAGGGTCGCGCGACCAGGCGATGAATTCAGCATGGATGACTTCACGTTCGCGGCGCTGGCGCTCGATGCCAAGGTCAGGCTCGGCAAGCATCTGGCACAGACGCTCCAGCCCGCCTGCCAGAGCAGGGGACGGCACCTCGAAGAAGAAGTCGGTGGTGCGTTCCCGCGTGCTGGCGTTGACCTGTCCGCCGAGCGTCTGAACATAGCGCATCAGGCCATCGTCCAGTGGAAAACGCGCGGTGCCGAGAAAGAACAGATGCTCAAGGAAGTGGGCAAGGCCCGGCCAGCGAGGCGAAGCGTCATGGCTGCCCGCGTGGACCCGTACCGCGGCTGCCGAGCGTTTCAGGCGCGGGGCATGGCGCAGGGTGAGCTGCAGGCCATTGGTGAGGGTCAGGTGGCGGATGGCGTCAGGCATGGGAACTCCGGGGCAGGTGTTCATGCTAACCCATTTGTGTTGCCTGGCCGGGCCGAATCGCCAGCAAGCCGGCGCCTACAGAGGGCCGGCGTCTTGTCGGTGCAGGTCTTGGCGCAGGTCGGCCAGGTAGGGAAATGCCTCCCGCCCTTGCTTGATTCGTTCATGCGCAAGATCGGCCATCAATTGACACTCATCGTGACCCGCCATGGCCAGCAGGCTGCCGTCCGGCCCGACAATGCTGCTTTGCCCGCAGTAGTGGATCTCGCCCTCGGCGCCACAATAATTTGCATACACCAGATAGCACTGGTTCTCCTGCGCCCGCGCTCGCACGGTCACCTGGCAAACGAAATCGTAGGGTTCCATGTTCGCCGTGGGTACCAGAATCAGCTCGGCGCCTGCCAAGGCCAGGCGCCGCGCATTCTCCGGAAACTCGATGTCGTAGCAGATCAGCATACCGACCTTCCAGCCATCGAGCTCGACCACTGGGAAGTGGTCGTGGCCCGCGCTGAACATGGAACGGTCCAACTCGCCGAACAAGTGTGTCTTGCGGTAGTTGCCCAGGCTGCTGCCATGGGCATCGATCAACTGCACGCTGTTGTAGAGGGCACCGTCGTCGTCACGCTCTGGATAGCCGTACACGATGGCGATGCGGTGTGCCTGGGCAATCTCCACCACGCGCATGGCCGACGGCCCGTCATTGGCTTCGGCCAGGTTCACCACCTGCTCCAGCCCAATGTTGTAGCCGGTCAGAAACATCTCTGGGCACACCAGCAGTTGCACCCCGCGCTCGGCGGCCAGTTGCGCCTGGTGCTGCAATCGTTGCAGGTTTCCAGGCACGTCCAGTGGCTTGGGGATGCCTTGGAACAGAGCAATGCGCATGGCGTCTCCTGGTCTCAGTCGGGCAGGGCGATGGGGCCGATTTCGGCGAACACATCGCCAGGGCCTGGGTTGTCGGGGTGGGTGCTGCCACCGAAGTGGTTCATGATACCCCACACGGCATTCAGCGACGTCTGTACCGCGCCCTCGACCCAAGCTGGGGTCCATGACACGTCGTCTCCTGCGATGAATATACCGCGCTGTTCGGCCGGCATGTCCTGCTGCATGAAATGCGCGTACATGCGCTGGTTGTAGCGGTAGTGTCCTGGCAGCGCGCCCTTGAACGCCCCGAGGAAGTGCGGGTCGGCTTCCCAGGAAATGGTGATCGGGTCGCCGATGATGTGCCCGGCGATGTCGGTCTTGGGGTAGATTTTCCTGAGTGCATCGAGGGCCAGTTGCACGCGCTTTTCCACGGGGTGTGGCAGCATCTTCAGCGCGTCGCTCATCCAGGCGTACGACAGGCAGATCACCCCGGGTTTGTCGTCTCCATTGTCGAACAGGTAGGTGCCCCGGGTCAGACGATCGGTGAGGGTCATGCTCATGAGGTCGCGGCCAGTTTCCGGATCTTTGTCCTTCCAGAAAGGACGGTCGACCATGACGAAGGTTTTCGACGACTGCATGTAGCGGGTGCGATCCAGGGCCATCCACATCTTCTGCGAGAACAGCGACTCTTCGCAGTCGATCTGGGTGGTCAGCAGCCAGCTCTGGCAGGTGGCGAGCACGGCGCTGTAGTGGCGGGTATCGCCCCAGTTGTCGGTCACGGCCAGGCGGCCATCGGCGGCGCGGGCTATGCGCTTGACCCCCGTACGCGGCGCGCCGCCATGCAAGGTACTCAGGCTGGTGCCCTCTGGCCAGTGGGCGCAGCGCTCAGGTACATGACGCCAGATGCCTTGGGGCACTTGTTCGACACCACCGACGATCAGGTGCTGGTGGTCGTCGCAGTTGGTCATCACCACGCGGAAGATTTCCAGCATCGAGTTGGGGAAGTCCGAGTCCCAGCCGCCGGTGCCGAAGCCAACCTGACCGAACACTTCACGGTGCTGGAAGCTCAGCTTGGCGAACGAGCGCGAGGTGGCGACGAAATCGTAGAAGGTGCGGTCGTCCCACAGGGGCACCAGTTTGTTCCACAGTTCTTTCAGGCGAGGTACGTCGCGGTCGCGGATCGCTTGCTGGATATCGGCGAATTGGGCACCGCTTTCAAGCGCATCGGCCCAGGCGTCGGCCACCTCATGGAACAACGCGGGCAGGTCGGCTGGCTTTTCGGCGTAGTAGGTCTGGCCTTCGAGGTCGATCACCGTGCTGCCTGAGGCGGGAGTCAGCGGGTTGGGGAAGGGTTTGGTCTCAAGGCCAAGCTTGTCCACATAATGGTAGAAGGCCGTGGACGACACCGGAAAGCGCATACCGCCCAGCTCAGCGATGATCCCATCGGTGCCGTTGAACGGCTGGGAACGCAACCGTCCACCCAGCTTCGCGGCTTCGTACACCACAGGCTTGAGACCCAGCTTCATCAGCTCGTACGCCGCCACCAAGCCAGCGATGCCGGCACCGACGATGGCGACTTCCTCGCCATGGCGCTCAGGCGGAATGCTGCCCAGGCCGGCGGGGTGTTCCAGCCAGTTGTCGAAGGCGAAAGGGAAGTCTGGGCCGAAGATGGTGATCGGTTGCTTGCCGTCGGCGGGGTGGCGGTTTTTCTTGTTCATAAATGACCTTGCCAGAGGGCTGCGCGAGGGCGGAGCCTGAGTATAGGAGATGGCTGGAGGTCATTTTATGGCGAGGGGTGTTCGTAATTAAGATGCAGAGTGGTGGCGGTATGTAGTTATGTTCGTCTAAGTGACGGGAGTTCTTCTACTTATGACGAGGATGGCGATAACCAGGTGCAGCGAACCGATAGGGGTGCGTTCCTCCACGAAGCATGCACCACGGTGTTGGGCACCGGCTGAGCCCAGGTTCGCGGGCAAGCGGGCAGGCCAGTCGTGTCAGACGGGCTGCCCACGATCGACCTTGCTGCTGAGGATGATCGATGTTGTGGTCTTCTCCACGCCCTCCACGCTGCCAATTTGATCGAGCAGTTGGTCGAGCTGTTCTGGCGAATCGCTGCGCAGCCAGGCCACATAGTCGAACTCGCCACTCACCGCGCACAGCTGCTGAACTTGCCCCATGGCCCCCAAACGCCGCACCACCTCTTTGCCGGACCGTGGCTGGACCTTGATGCCCACATAGGCCTGCAGACCACCGCCGACCAAGCGCTGGCCGAGGCGCACGCCATAGCCGGTGATGACCTTGTTCTTCTCCAGCCGCTCCAGCCGTGAGTTGACCGTGGTGCGGGCGATGCCGAGCTGACGGGCGAGGGTGGCGACGCTTTCGCGTGCGTTGATCTGCAGAAGCGCGATCAGTTGGCGGTCGATTTCGTCCAGGGTAATGGCGCGGGAGTCCGACATGGTGAGTCTCTGTGGTGGGCGCGTTAGCCTAGCCAGCCAGAGGTGGCAAGGGCAAGGCTGGCGACATGTCCGGGATGGGCATTGAACCTGAGCCGAAGTAGTGCCGCCATCCACTGATGGGCAATGGATACGAAAAAGCCGCGCTGATGCGCGGCTTTCTGGTACTTGGTGGGCCCACACGGACTCGAACCGTGGACCAAAGGATTATGAGTCCTCTGCTCTAACCGACTGAGCTATAGGCCCTCAGAAGGTGGGCGGATTATAACGAGGGTTTTGAAAGCGTGCCATCCGAAAGATCGGACAGTGCTATGCGAAGAAACGTAGCAGCGAACTCTTCCGGGGACAGCGGCAGGCTGACGATGTAGCCCTGGATCTGTTCGCAGCCTTCGCTGGCCAGGAAACGTTGCTGAGCCTGGCTTTCCACACCCTCGGCAATGATGGTCAGTTGCATGCTGCGGCCCAGGGCAATGATGGCGCGGGCGATGGCCGCGTCGTGCGGGTCGTCGGGCAGGCCGCGGATGAATGACTTGTCGATCTTGAGGATGTCCAGCGGCAGGCGCTTGAGGTAACTGAGCGAGGAGTAGCCGGTGCCGAAGTCATCGATGGCCAACTGTACGCCCAGTTGCTTGAGCTGATGCAGCACGGCCAGGGCTTCTTCAGCCTGGCTCATGATGAAGTTCTCGGTAATCTCCAGTTGCAGGTCGCCGGCCTTGAGCTGGTAGGTCTTGAGCAGGCTTTCGATGCGTTTGGCCAGGCCGGGGTGGCGGAGCTGGGCGCCAGCCAGGTTGATCGACAGTGGGCCGAAGGCGCTGTAGCGCTTCTTCCACGCATGCATCTGCCGGCAGGCTTGCTCCAGCACCCAGTCGCCCAGTTGCAGGATGGTGCCGTTTTCTTCGGCCAGGTGGATGAAGTGCTCCGGCGGAACTTCACCGAAGGTGGGGTGGCTCCAGCGCAGCAAGGCTTCGGCGCCTACCAGGCTCTGGGTCTTTAAGCTGAACTTGGGCTGGAAGCTCAGGCTCATTTCGTTGCGTTCGATGGCGCGCCGCAGTTCGTGCTCCAGGGCGATGCGCTCGCTGGCCTGGATAGTCAGGTCGCGGGTGTAGGCCTCGACGCGGTTGCGGCCTTTGGCCTTGGAACGGTACATGGCCGCGTCGGCATTGCGGATCAACGTGGCGACGTCGGTGCCGTCCTGCGGATACAGGCTGATGCCGATGCTGGCACTGGTGAAGAACTCATGTTCGCCTGCCTGGAACGGCGCGCTAAAGCAGGCCAGCAGTTTGTTGGCGATGGCGCTGGCGTCGCTGGGTTTGTGCAAGCCTGGCAGGAGAATGATGAACTCATCGCCGCCCAGCCGCGCTACGGTGTCGACATCGCGAACTTGCTCCTTCAGGCGTTGTGCGATGCCCTTGAGCAGTAAGTCGCCGACTGGGTGGCCAAGGCTGTCGTTGATGTGTTTGAAGCGGTCGAGGTCGAGGAACAGCACCGCACCCTGCCGGTTGGAGACTTGCGCGCAGCTCAACACGGCTTGCAGGCGGTTCTCGAACAGGGCGCGGTTGGGCAGGCCGGTGAGTGGGTCGTGGTGCGCCTGGTAATCAAGCTTGGCCTGGGCGTGCTTGAGGCTGGAAATATCGGCGAACACCGCGACAAAGTGAGTGATCTCGCCATCGCTGTTGCGCACGCTGCTGATAGTCAGCCAGCCTGGGTACAGCTCGCCGTTCTTACGCTTGTTGTAGATCTCGCCTTGCCAATGTCCCTCTGCGGTCAGCTGGTGCCACATGGCTGCGTAGAAGGCGCTGTCGTGCTGGCCTGAAGCGAGCAGGCGTGGGGTCTGGCCGAGGGCTTCGACTTCGCTGTAGCCGGTAATCTCGCTGAACGCGCGGTTGACCGCGCTGATGTGCTGGTCGGTGTCGGTGATCAGCACGCCCTCTGCGGTGTTCTCGAACACGGTTGCGGCCAGTTGCAGCTTTTCCTGCATCAGGTGGCGTTCGGTGATGTCACGGGCAATGGTCAGCATGCAATCGACGCCAGCGATCGGCAGCGGACGCGCAGAGAGCTCGCACAGGCGAATCTGCCCATCGCTTCGGCGGATCAGGCAGCTGAAGTCGCGGACGAAACCATCGCGGTTGAGCAGCTCGATCAAGCGCTTGCGCTCGTTGAGGTCGACCCAGATGCCTAAGTCCAGGGAGGTCTGATCGATGCTGGGGGTAAAGTCATAGCCGGTCAGGCGGCAGAAGCCCTCGTTGACCTCGATCAGCAGGCCATCGCTCTGGCGCGACAGCAGCAGGCCGTCAGGCGATGCGTGGAACGCTTTGGCGAACTTTTCTTCCGAGGTTTGCAGTTGTTGCTGGGTTTCCTTGAGTTGGCTGATGTCGCGCACGGCCACGACCAATGCCTGGGTGCCGTCCAGGTCGAAGGTTTCGGCCGATGTCAGGCCTGTGAACAGCTGGCCATTGCTTCGCCTGAAGCTCATTTCAAGGTTGCGGATGCCGCCTCGATGCAGGCGCTCGAGCAGCAACGGGCCGGTTCCGTCGACGCCCCACAGGTTCAATTCGGTGGCGGTGCGGCCGATCACCTGGCCGGGTGGCAGGCCTATCTGTTCCTCGAAGGCTTCGTTGACTTCCAACAGGCAGCCGTCACTGTGGCGGGCGATGAGCAGGATGTCGGGGCACTGCTGGAAGACCGAGGCGAACTTCTGCTCGGACAGGCGCAGGGCATCTTCGGTGCGCTTGGTTTCGCTGATGTCGATCATCAGCCCACGCATCAGTGGCCGGTGGCCGTGCTCGATCATACTGACGATGTTGCGAATCCATACCGGTTGCCCGTCGGCTCGCATCACCCGGTAGTCCAGGCTGTGGTCGCGGCCTGCGGCAGTTTCGCTTTCGCTGAAGGCCTGGGCCCACAGTGCGTCTTCAGGATGCAGGATGCTGCGCCAGAACCCGGGTTTGAGCCAGTCGTGCAGAGGGTAGCCGAGCAGGTTCTCGGCATGGGGTGAAACGTAGCTGTAGGTGAAATCGTTCGCGTCGGCTTCCCAGGCAATCGCCGACAGGCTCTCGACCAGCCCGCGATAGTGGTACTCACTGCTGCGCAGCTCCTGCTCCAGTGCAATGCGACGGGAGATCTCCGAACTGAGCCGGCGATTTACACGAATCATCGCAGCGAGTATGGCCACCAGGATCAGCACACCTGGCAGGCCATAGAGCAGCATGTCGTGCCAGAAGGTACGCTGGTCGACCACATTGCCAACCCAGCGCTGCTGGATTTGACTGACCTCGCCGCTGGACATGTCGGCCATGACCTTGTCGAGAATGCCCACCAGGATCTTCTTGTCCTTGGGGGCTGCCATTGCCAGCTGGTAGCGATAGGGGGTTTCGCCGCTGACGTACAGGCCGTCGAGCTTCAGCTGGCGCAAGCTCCAGATGCTTGAGGCCAGGTCGCCGACCACTGCGTCCACTTCGTCGGTGGCCAGGGCCTGCAATGTCGAGCTGACATTGGGCATGGCCACCAGGTTGAGGTCTGGGTGGTGGGTGCGCAGCAGCTCGTGGGGCGCGTAGTTTTCCACTACGGCAATCTTCAGGCCGTACAGGTCCTTTAGGGTGCGAGGTTGCGGCCCGCCTTCATGGGCAAGAATGACGATGGGGAAATCCAGGTAGGGGCGGGTGAAAGCCAGGTAGTCCTGACGCTCAGGCGTCGACATGATGCCGGGTAGCAGGTCGATGCGACTGGTACGCGCTTGCTCCAGTACTTCGGTCCAACTGCTGGGCTCGATGGGCTTGAGCGCCACTGCGAGGCGCTCCTGAATCATGGCGATGTAATCGGCGGCCAATCCCTGGTATCTGCCCTCCTGGTCGCGGAACTCGAAAGGTGGCCAGGAAGCATCGACACCCAGCCTCAGCTGCGGGTGGGCAGCAAGCCAGGTCTTTTCCTCGTCAGTCAGGGTCAGGGCGCCGGCCGTTGTGTTCCAAAGGATAAGGAGCAGCAACAGAATGGCCGGCATAAGGGGCATAGCGGCCTCGCATTCAGGTGATCTGAAGTCGAGTGTAGACGGGCATTTCGTCTGGGGCAGCTGTGTACCACAACCTTTTTTTGCACAAGAAAAACCCCGGCCTGGGCCGGGGTTCGTCATCACTCGTCGAGGAAGGAGCGCAAGTGCTCGCTGCGGGTCGGGTGGCGCAGTTTGCGCAACGCCTTCGCTTCGATCTGACGGATCCGCTCGCGGGTCACGTCGAACTGCTTGCCCACCTCTTCGAGGGTGTGGTCGGTGTTCATGTCGATGCCGAAACGCATGCGCAGCACCTTGGCTTCGCGTGCGGTCAGGCCCGAGAGTACGTCGCGGGTCGCTTCCTTGAGGCTTTCGACCGTGGCCACGTCAATCGGGGACTGCATGGTCGAGTCCTCGATGAAGTCGCCCAGATGCGAGTCTTCGTCGTCACCGATCGGGGTTTCCATGGAGATCGGCTCTTTGGCGATCTTCAATACCTTGCGGATCTTGTCCTCAGGCATTTCCATGCGCTCGCCAAGCTCTTCCGGAGTCGGTTCGCGGCCCATTTCCTGCAGCATCTGCCGGGAAATACGGTTGAGCTTGTTGATCGTCTCGATCATGTGCACCGGAATACGGATGGTGCGCGCCTGGTCGGCGATCGAGCGGGTGATCGCCTGGCGGATCCACCAGGTGGCGTAGGTCGAGAACTTGTAACCACGACGGTATTCGAACTTGTCCACCGCCTTCATCAAGCCGATGTTGCCTTCCTGGATCAGGTCGAGGAATTGCAGGCCACGGTTGGTGTATTTCTTGGCGATGGAGATCACCAGACGCAGGTTCGCCTCGACCATTTCTTTCTTGGCGCGACGGGCCTTGGCCTCGCCGATGGACATGCGACGGTTGATTTCCTTGATTTCGGCGACGGTCAGGCCGGTCTCGTTCTCGAGGTCGATCAGCTTTTGCTGGCAGGCGACGATGGCGGCGTCCTTTTCACCCAGGGCGGCAGCCCATTTGGTGTTGCGCTTGGCCAGATCACCGGACCAGGTCTGGTCGGTTTCGTTGCTCGGGAACAGGCGCAGGAAGTCGGCACGCGGCATGCGCGCATCACGTACGCACAGCTGCATGATGGCGCGCTCTTGCTGACGCAGGCGGTTCAGCGAATCGCGTACACGCTCGACCAATGCGTCAAACTGCTTGGGCACCAGCTTGATCGGCATGAACAGATCGGCCAGGGCCTGCATCGCAGCGATGCTGTCGGCATGATCACGACCATGCTTCTTCAGCACCTTGAGGGTGATGGCGAGCTGGTCGGCGACGGCGCCGAAACGCTGGCGAGCGACTTCCGGATCCGGACCGCTTTCCTGCTCTTCGTCGTCACCGCTGTCGTCGCTTTCTTCGTCCTCGTCTTCGGACTCTTCTTTCGCGGCAGCGGTCTTGGCGCCAGGAATCGGCACTTCTTCGGTCGGTGCGGCGATGTTGTCGTCAGGGTCGATGTAACCGCTGAGAACATCCGACAGACGGCCACCTTCGCTGGTGACGCGGTCATATTCGCCGAGAATGTAGTCGACAGTGCCCGGGAAGTGGGCGATAGCACCCATGACTTCACGGATGCCTTCCTCGATACGCTTGGCGATTTCGATCTCGCCTTCGCGAGTCAGCAGCTCGACGGTACCCATTTCGCGCATGTACATGCGCACCGGGTCGGTCGTGCGGCCGATATCGGTTTCAACGGCCGCCAACGCAGCGGCGGCTTCTTCGGCCGCGGCTTCGTCGGTGTCGGCTTCCGCCAACAGAAGGGCATCCGCATCCGGAGCACTCTCGAATACGTTGATCCCCATGTCGTTGATCATGCGGATGATGTCTTCCACCTGTTCCGGATCTGAAATATCCTCAGGCAGGTGGTCGTTGACCTCCGCGTAAGTCAGGTAGCCCTGCTCACGACCGCGGGTGATCAACTCTTTGATACGAGACTGCTGTTGCGCTTTTCCGGACATAACACCCTATCCACTGAAGGTCTTGGCGGGCAAAAAACAAGCCGAGGATTATACCCGAGCATGGGCCTCACGCGCCAGATGAGGTCGGCGTTTGTGCGGGAACATTCCGGCTCAGCAGGGCGAGGAGCTGAGATTTTTCCTCGCTGGTCAATTCGCTTTGACGTGATTTCCTGAGCAGTTGTTCCAGGCTGCGCTCGCGTTGGCGGGCGGACAAGCTAGTTATAGTGTCGAAAAACTGTTGTTCAAGGTTGTCGGCTACGATAAGCCATTCCTTTTCCGCCAAGGCCCGCAGCAGGCGGCCTTGTTCGGTGCCGTGCCAGCGTGCGATCAACTGCATTGAGCTTAGCCCAGGATTTTTCTGTGCGGCTTCGATCAATGCGACCAGCAGCTGGCTGTAAAGATGCTCTTCGTCGGCGAAATGACTGGCGTCCTCGACCTTTCCGGCCAACAGCGGGTGGTGCAGCAGGGTGCGCAGGGCCGCCAGGGTAGGCGGTTCCACCGGCGCCGGCACCCGGGGCGGGGCTTCGTCACGCTGCTGCCATGGCTTGCCGCCCTTGCGGTTCTTGTCCCAGGGCTTGTCGCTCCACGGCTTCTTACCGCCCCCCTTGTTGGACTTCCACTCGTGCGCCTGATGGGCAGGGGCGTAGTCGTGCTGCGCCAGGTCGCCGTAGTCGGGGGTGAAGCTGGCCATGGCGTCGTAGTCGTAGCCAGGGTCGTAGTCCGGCACACTGTTCGGCGCCGGGGCATGCTGGGCCAGTTGCTCGACCTGCTGCGGATCGAGGCCGGTGATTTCCTTCAGGCGATTGCGCATCAGCTGACGCAGGTTGGCACCCGGAATCTTTTCGATCAACGGTGCGGCCAGGGTGGCCATATGGGCCTTGCCTTCCAGTGAGCGCGGGTCGGCCTCGTTGCTCAGTTGCTCGAAGAAGTAATCTGCCAGCGGCTGGGCGTGCTGGTTGATGCGTGCCATGAAGGCATCGGTGCCTTCGGCGCGGACCAGGCTGTCCGGATCTTCGCCTTCGGGCAGGAACAGAAAGCGTGCCCGACGGCCATCCTGCAGGGCCGACAGGGTCGACTCCAGGGCGCGCCAGGCGGCCTTGCGCCCAGCTTGGTCGCCGTCGAAGCAGAACAGTACGCTTGGCACCACGCGGAACAGGCGCTTGAGATGTTCTTCACTGGTGGCGGTGCCAAGTGTCGCCACGGCATTGCGCAGGCCTTGTTGGGCCAGGGCGATGACGTCCATGTAACCTTCGACGACGATGATCTCGTCGAGGTTGCGGTTGTGCTTGCGTGCCTCGTACAGCCCGTACAACTCCTGGCCCTTGTGGAAGACAGGGGTTTCCGGGGAGTTGAGGTACTTGGGCTTGTCGTCGCCCAGCACCCGACCGCCGAAGGCGATGATTCGGCCACGGCTGTCGCGGATCGGGAACATCACCCGGTCGCGGAAGCGGTCGTAACGTTTGCCGCTTTCGGCGTTCTCGATCAGCAGGCCGGCGTCGATCATCACCTTCTGTTGCAGGCTGTCGGCACCCAGGTGCTTGAGCAGGTTGTCCCAGCCGGGTGGGGCGAAGCCCAGGCCAAAGTCGCGGGCTATTTCGCCAGACAGGCCTCGGCCTTTGAGGTAATCCACCGCGGCCTTGCGGGTCGGGTGGCTGCGCAGGGCCTGGCGATAGAAGCCGGCGGCCGCCTCCAGCAGCGGATACAGCGGTGAGTCGGTCGGCTGGCGGGTTTTTTGCGAGCGCCGGCCTTCCTCGCGGGGTACTTCCATGCCGGCGGCGCGGGCCAGTTCCTCCACGGCCTGGGGAAAATCCAGGTTGTCGTGGTCCATGACGAAGCCCAGGGCGTTGCCGCCGGCCCCGCAGCCGAAGCAGTAGTAGAACTGCTTGTCGGGGCTTACCGTGAAGGACGGCGTTTTTTCCTTGTGGAACGGGCAGCAGGCGGAGTAATTCTTGCCGGTCTTTTTCAGCTGGACGCGCGAACTCACCACGTCGACGATGTCGAGGCGGTTGATAAGGTCGTCAATGAAACTCTGGGGAATCAGCCCGGCCATGGCAGTCTCGTCATCTGGCAATTGGCAAGTCTAATCGCTAACGCGCCACATCGGAGTGGTTGCTGCTTGGGGAAATGCGAGGGAATGTGTGCTCGTCGCCAGCCGGTGAGGGCTCGTCAGTCAGGACGTGCACGACTGGTCGTAGACCAGCTCTGACGTGTTAAGGCAGGTTGCCGCTATGCAAGGACACTGCATTTGGGCGCCTCAAGCGAGAGCTCAAGGGGTAAAGCAACTGCTGCCATTAGCCCGGCATGGTGCCGGGCTGGGCAGAAGCTCTGCGTAGAACGTCTGTATTAGTACAGACGAACGGCGCGGCGCTGTTCGCGCTGAACTTTCTTGGCGTGACGCTTAACAGCAGCAGCTGCTTTGCGCTTACGCTCGGCGGTCGGCTTCTCGTAAAACTCGCGGCTACGAACTTCAGCCAGTACACCGGCTTTTTCGCAGGAGCGCTTGAAACGACGCAGAGCTACGTCGAAGGGTTCGTTCTCTTTAACTTTGACGGCTGGCATCCAGGGCTACCTTAATTCATTACCGGGGTAGACGTGCTCCTGGCAAAACAAAAGGTGTGCTGGAGAACGTCGGTTTTCAAGGGTTGCGGATGTTAACCCTTAGCTGGCCGGAATGCAAAGCCTCTGATCGAAAACCGCTGGTCGGCACCCGGCACGGGGACTATCATGCGCGGCTTCGAATTCAGCCCCCACAAGGGACGAACCCATGCTAGTACTGGGATTGGAAACATCCTGCGACGAAACCGGCGTCGCATTATACGACAGCGAGCGCGGTTTGTTGGCCGACGCGCTGTTCAGTCAGATCGACCTGCACCGCGTGTTTGGCGGGGTGGTGCCGGAGCTTGCTTCGCGTGACCACGTCAAGCGCATGCTGCCGCTCATCCGCCAGGTGCTGGACGAGGCCGGCTGCGTGGCCACCGAGATCGACGCCATTGCCTATACCGCAGGCCCTGGCCTGGTCGGGGCGCTGCTGGTGGGTGCCTCGTGCGCCCAGGCCCTGGCGTTCGCCTGGGATATTCCAGCGATCGGCGTTCATCATATGGAAGGCCACTTGCTCGCACCCATGCTCGAGGAGCAGCCTCCTGAGTTTCCGTTCGTCGCCTTGTTGGTGTCCGGCGGGCACACTCAGCTGGTGCGCGTCGATGGCATCGGGCGTTACGAACTGTTGGGCGAGAGCCTGGACGATGCGGCCGGCGAGGCGTTCGACAAGACCGCCAAGCTGATCGGCCTCAACTATCCGGGTGGGCCGGAAATTGCCCGTCTGGCCGAACACGGCGTGCCCGGGCGTTTCGTATTCCCGCGACCGATGACCGATCGCCCAGGCCTGCAGTTTAGCTTCAGCGGCCTCAAGACCTTCGCGCTCAACACCTGGCAGCAATGCCGCGATGCTGGTGACGACAGTGAGCAAACCCGTTGCGACGTGTCCCTGGCGTTCCAGCAGGCGGTGGTGGAGACTCTGACCATCAAATGCAAGCGAGCCCTCAAGCAGACCGGGCTCAAGCGCTTGGTCATCGCCGGTGGCGTGAGTGCCAACAAGGCGCTGCGGGCGTCGCTGGAAGAGATGCTGGCCGGTATCAAAGGCAATGTTTACTACGCCCGCCCGCGGTTCTGTACCGACAACGGCGCCATGATCGCCTACGCCGGTTGTCAGCGCTTGCTGGCCGGGCAGCAGCAGGACCTGGCGATCAGCGTGCAGGCGCGCTGGCCGATGGAGCAGTTGCCGCCGGTGTGAAGGTCGATGGGTGCGTTAGAAATGCCTTTCGCGCCCGGCGAACAAATCCCGCAGGTTGTTACGGTGGCGCCAGACGATCAGCACGGTCAGGACGCTGATCGGCAGCAGCGCTTCGGGCTCGCGCCAGGCCAGCAGCGGTAGGGTAAGTGGAGTGGCGATGAGCGCGGCCAGCGAGCTGGTTCGAGTCAGGTAGAAGGTCAGCAGCCAGGCGCCGATGGCCAGCAATGCGGCAGGAAAGTACAGGCCCATGAGCATGCCGGCCGCGGTGGCGACACCTTTGCCACCCTTGAAGTTGAAGTACAGTGGGAACAGGTGGCCGAGCACCGCGCAGACGCCGACCCAGCCCTGCTCCTGCAGGTCCAGGCCAGCGAGACGGGCCAGCAAGACGGGCAAAAGTCCCTTGCACAGGTCGCCAAGCAGGGTCAGGATCGCCAGTTTACGGCCTGCCAGGCGTAGCATGTTGGTGGCGCCGGCATTGCCTGAACCGCTGGAACGCGGGTCCGGGCTGCCTGAAAGGCGGCTGAGGACGATGGCGAAGGACAGCGAGCCGAGCAGGTAGGCGAGCAGCGCCAATAACCAAAACATGCTAACTATTCCGGGCGAGGACGCCCTGATTCTAACGGCGCCAGTCGCCCTTGTCGTGCTGTGGAGAGAAGTGCTTGGACAGAGTGTTCATCGAAGGCCTGGAAGTCGATACCGTCATCGGTGCCTATGACTGGGAGCGGGATATTCGCCAGTGCCTGCGCCTTGACCTGAGTTTCGCCTGGGACAACCGCCCAGCGGCGGCCGGTGACGATCTGAGCCTGGCGCTGGACTATGCCAGCGTATCGGCACGCATCCAGGCTTTCGCCGAGCAGGCGCGCTTCGAGCTGGTGGAAACCTTTGCCGAGCGCTTGGTGGCAGCGTTGATGGAAGAGTTCCACATTCCTTGGGTACGCCTGAAACTGACCAAGCCAGGAGCTGTCCCGGCAGCCCGTGGCGGTGTTGGCGTGGAGATCGAGCGCGGATGTCTCTGAGCACGGTTTACCTGGGCCTGGGTAGCAATATCGACCGCCAGGCGCACCTGTGCGCTGGGCTCGACGCCTTGGCTGGCATCCTCAAGGACATGCGTTGTTCTCCGGCGTTCGAGAGCCAGGCCGTGGGGATCAAGAGTGGCCCCTTCATCAATTTCGTGGTCACCGGCAAGACAGATCTTCCGCTGATGGAGCTGGATCGCCGGCTCAAGTTCATTGAGGCGGACAACGGCCGTTACGCACCGGATCGCAAGGGCTTGCCGCTGGATATCGATGTGCTGATGTATGACGATCTGTACGGTACCTTCGATGGGCTGGTGCTGCCCAGGGCGGAAATTCTGAAGAACGCGTTCGTGCTGTGGCCACTGTCGTTGCTAGCGCCTGAGCTGGTGCACCCAGGGGCTGGAAAGCGCATGGCGCAGTTGTGGGAGGAGGCGAACATCGACCAGGTGCTGGCACCGGTGGCGTTCGAGTGGCGGGGTGTGCAGTTGACCCCGGCTTGAGCTTTTTCGCGATCGTCGTAGGCGCGACACGAGGCCGCGCCTGGAGCGGGCGGGCCGCGTGGTCAGCGGCGTTTGTACGCCTCGATCGCTTTCAGTCGCTCGTTCTTGAGGGCCTCTCCCAGCGCCTGTCCGGCCAGGCCTGCGTCCACCAACGGCTTCACATTAACTGCCCTGGCCGTTGCCGCCGCTCCACGCAGGTACTCGGCCTGTGGATACGTTTGCTCCCCGCGCCCAAGCGCCCTCATTTCGCACGTGACTATGAAGTCCTCGAAGCGCTGTGGCCGCCGATAGACGTCGAATTTCTGCAGCATCTCCAGCAAGCCTGAAGGCTCAAGCGCCATTCCTGCATCGGCACGACCGGAAAACTTACCGGTCAACACGGCCAGTTCCTGGCATTCACGCGGGGCTTTGAATCGCTGGTTGAGTGCCTTGATGGCTGCCGGCTGCACCCTATCCAACAGGCACGCCCAACGCACGTGCAGAGGTTGTCGATGCTTGGCTGCCTGTACCAGCGCTGCCAGCGAATCCGCGTCACAGTGGAGCTCGGGCATCAACTCCTGAAGTGCCGAGCAGTCGTTCAGCACCTGGATGAACACCTGTGGCTGTTCCTCCATCAATGCTCGCTCGATCTCTTTCCAGCTGCGCTCGGCAGTCAACGCTTGCAGTTCGCCGGACGCGGCGATCTGGCGCATCAACTCAAGGGTATCGTCAGCTACCTGGAAGCCCAATGGCGCATACCGTGCGGCGAAGCGGGCGACGCGCAGCACACGCAAAGGATCTTCGGCGAACGCGGGGGAAACATGGCGTAAAAGGCGGTGTTCAAGGTCTTCCTGGCCGTGGTAGGGATCCAGTACGTTGCCCTGGTCATCCTCCGCCATTGCATTGATGGTCAAGTCACGGCGTATGAGGTCCTCTTCGAGCGTGACCTCTGGACTGGCATGAAAGGTGAAGCCGCCATAGCCGCGTCCACTCTTGCGCTCGGTGCGTGCCAGCGCGTATTCCTCGCCCGTCTGCGGGTGCAGGAACACCGGAAAATCCGCGCCGACCGGGCGAAAACCCTTGGCCTGCATTTCCTCGACCGTCGCGCCCACCACCAGCCAGTCGATATCGCTGACCGCGCGCCCGAGCAGACGATCACGCACCGCGCCACCGACTTTGTAAATTTGCATGTGCAGCCTCCATAACTGCCCACAGGATACCCTGTTGGCAGTTATGGCGGTGCGTCGAGCTTAAAGGTGATGAACCACGGCCAGGTCCATGCGGCCATAATCGCCGCTGTCACTGTGCTCGCCGCGTGGCGGCATGTGGTGGGTTTTCATGACCTGGTCGCCTTGCACGGTTTCCAGGTGGATATCGAAGCCCCACAGCCGGTGCAGGTGCTTGAGCACTTCATCGGTGGAGTCGCCCAGTGGCTTGCGGTTGTGTTGCTGGTGGCGCAGGGTCAGTGAGCGATCGCCACGGCGGTCGATGCTCCAGATCTGCACGTTGGGCTCGCGGTTGCCCAGGTTGTACTGGGCGGCCAGTTGCTCACGGATGATCCGGTAGCCCGCTTCGTCATGGATAGCAGGCACCAGCAGGTCGTCGCGCTGGTCGTCATCGAGGATGCTGAACAGCTTGAGGTCGCGGATCACCTTGGGCGACAGGTACTGTAGGATGAAGCTCTCGTCCTTGAAGCTACTCATGGCGAACTTGATGGTCGACAACCAGTCGCTGCCAGCGATGTCTGGGAACCAGCGGCGATCTTCCTCGGTCGGGTTCTCGCACATGCGCCGGATGTCGGTATACATCGCAAAGCCCAGTGCGTAAGGGTTGATGCCACTGTAGTACGGGCTGTCGAAGCCGGGCTGGAACACCACGCTGGTGTGCGACTGCAGAAACTCCATCATGAAGCCTTCGGTGATCAGGCCTTCGTCGTACAGGTCGTTCATCAGCGTGTAGTGCCAGAACGTCGCCCAGCCTTCGTTCATCACTTGGGTCTGGCGTTGCGGGTAGAAGTACTGGGCTATCTTGCGCACGATGCGCACCACTTCGCGCTGCCAGGGCTCGAGCAGTGGCGCGTTCTTCTCGATGAAATAGAGAATATTTTCCTGAGGTTCGGCGGGGAAGCGCGCATCATCGCGCTCATTGCCTTTCTCTGCGCTCTTGGGAATGGTGCGCCAGAGGTCGTTGATCTGCCGTTGCAGGTGCTCTTCGCGCTCTTTCTGCCGCCGACGCTCCTCTTCGGCGGAGATGGGGTAGGGGCGTTTATAGCGGTCGACACCGTAGTTCATCAGGGCGTGGCAAGAGTCGATCAGGTCTTCGACCGCATCGATGCCATGGCGCTCTTCGCACTGGGCGATGTACTGCTTGGCGAATACCAGGTAATCGATGATCGAGCTGGCGTCGGTCCAGGTGCGGAACAGGTAGTTGCCCTTGAAGAAACTGTTGTGACCATAGCAGGCGTGGGCGATCACCAAGGCCTGCATGCACATGGTGTTCTCTTCCATGAGGTAGGCGATGCAGGGATCCGAGTTGATCACGATCTCGTAGGCCAGGCCCATCTGGCCGCGGCTATAAGACTTCTCAGTGCTGAGGAACTGCTTGCCGTAGCTCCAGTGGTGATAACCCAGCGGCATGCCGACGGACGCGTAGGCGTCCATCATCTGCTCGGCGGTGATCACCTCGATCTGGTTGGGATAGGTGTCCAGGGCGTAACGCTCGGCCAGCCGGCTGATTTCCCGATCGTAGGTCTGGATCAGCTCGAACGTCCACTCGGACCCGGTGGAAATGGGTTGGCGTCTCTGTGCTCTGGCGGTCATGTGGCTAACCTGCGCTGGAAGAGTTCACGGAAGACCGGGTAGATATCGCCGGCCGAAACCAACTGCTGCTGGGCGAATGTGTCGGGGAAGGCCTCGCCGATTCGCTCGTACTCGTACCACAACGCCTGATGCTCACGCGGGGTGATTTCGACGTAAGTGTAGTACTGCACGTGCGGCATGATCTGCTTGGAGAGAATCTCGCGGCAGATCGGCGAGTCGTCGTTCCAGTTGTCTCCGTCGGAGGCCTGGGCGGCATAGATGTTCCAGTCGCTGGCCGGATAGCGTTCGGCCATGATCTCCTGCATCAACTTGAGCGCGCTGGAGACGATGGTGCCGCCGGTTTCCCGAGAGTAGAAGAATTCTTCCTCGTCGACTTCGCGGGCACTGGTGTGGTGACGGATGAACACCACCTCGATGCGGTCGTAGTTCCGCTTCAGGAACAGGTACAGCAGGATGAAGAAGCGCTTGGCGATGTCCTTGGTGGCCTGGGTCATCGAGCCGGAGACGTCCATCAGGCAGAACATCACGGCCTTGGAGCTGGGGTTGGGTTGCTTGACCAGCAGGTTGTACTTGAGGTCGAAGGTATCGAGGAACGGCAGGCGGTTGATGCGTGCCTTGAGGCGTTCGATCTCGGCTTCGGTTTCCTGGATATCGGTGAAATTGTCAGGCTCTTCGACTTTCAGCCGTGCCAGTTCCGCCTGGGCTTCGCGCAGCAGGGCGCGGCTGCTGCCGGTCAGGGCGATGCGGCGGGCGTGGGCCGAGCGCAGGGTGCGCACGATGTTGATGCGCGAGGGGTTGCCCTCGTTGGCGATACCCGCACGTACGGTCTTGAAGGTGTCGGCGCCCGTCAGGTGACGCTTGACCAGGTTGGGCAGCTCCAGGTCCTCGAACATGAATTCGAGGAATTCCTCTTGGGTGATCTGGAAGACGAAGTCGTCCATGCCCTCGCCAGAGTTGCCAGCCTTGCCGCGACCGCCACCACCGCCGCCACCCTGGGGCCGTGGTATGTGTTCGCCGGCAGTGAATTCCTTGTTGCCTGGGTGCACGATGGTCTGCTTGCCGCCACGACCGTGGTGCAGCACCGGCTCGTCGATGTCCCGTCCCGGAATGCTGATCTGCTCGCCATGTTCCATGTCCATGATGGAGCGGCGGCTCACGGCCTCTTCGACGGCTTTCTTGATGTGTTCACGGTAACGCCGCAAGAAGCGCTGGCGGTTGACCGTGCTCTTGTTCTTGCCGTTCAGGCGTCGGTCGATAACGTAGCTCATGGTCCCTCCGGTAGCTGGGAACAGCTGCACGCTTCAAGCTACGAGCTGCACGTAAAAGCAGCCGCCGCCGCCCGAGGCTGACTGGGCAGCCAAGGGCGCGCGGCGTGTAGCTTGCCGCTTTATTGCGATTTCCTGACCCGCAGATACCATTCCGACAGCAAGCGCACCTGCTTGTCGGTGTAACCACGTTCCACCATTCGGGTGACGAAGTCGTTGTGTTTCTGTTGGTCCTCCTTGCTGGCCTTGGCGTTGAAGCTGATGACGGGCAACAGATCCTCGGTGTTGGAGAACATTTTCTTCTCGATGACCACCCGCAGCTTCTCGTAGCTCAGCCAGCTCGGGTTCTTGCCATTGTTGTTGGCCCGGGCGCGCAACACGAAATTGACGATTTCGTTGCGGAAATCCTTCGGATTGCTGATGCCGGCCGGCTTCTCGATTTTCTCCAGTTCCTCGTTGAGGGCGATACGGTTGAGGATCTCGCCAGTTTCCGGGTCGCGGTATTCCTGGTCCTGAATCCAGAAGTCGGCGTACAGCACGTAGCGGTCGAAGATGTTCTGGCCGTATTCGCTGTAGGACTCCAGGTAGGCGGTCTGGATTTCCTTGCCGATGAATTCGATGTAGCGCGGCGCCAGGTATTCCTTCAGGTAGCGCAGGTAGCGTTCGCGCACTTCGGCCGGGAACTGTTCCTGTTCGATCTGCTGTTCCAGCACATACAGCAAGTGCACCGGGTTGGCGGCCACTTCATGGGGGTCGAAGTTGAACACCTTGGACAGGATCTTGAAGGCGAAGCGGGTCGACAGGCCGTTCATGCCCTCATCGACGCCCGCGGCATCGCGGTACTCCTGAATAGACTTGGCTTTCGGGTCGGTGTCCTTGAGATTTTCGCCGTCATAGACGCGCATCTTGGAGTAGATGTTGGAGTTTTCCGGCTCCTTGAGTCGCGAGAGCACCGTGAACTGGGCGAGCATCTTGAGCGTATCCGGCGCGCAGTGGGCCTTGGCCAGCGAGCTGTTGACCAACAGCTTGTCGTAGATCTTGATCTCGTCGCTGACGCGCAGGCAGTACGGCACCTTGACGATGTAGATACGGTCGATGAACGCTTCGTTGTTCTTGTTGTTGCGGAAGGTGTGCCATTCCGATTCGTTGGAGTGGGCCAGCAGAATCCCGGAGTAGGGGATCGCGCCGAGGCCTTCGGTGCTGTTGTAGTTACCTTCCTGGGTGGCAGTCAGCAGCGGGTGCAGGACCTTGATCGGCGCCTTGAACATCTCGACGAATTCCATCAGGCCCTGGTTGGCCCGGCACAGCGCGCCCGAGTAGCTATAGGCATCGGCGTCGTTCTGCGGGAATTCCTCAAGCTTACGGATATCCACCTTGCCCACCAGTGCGGAGATATCCTGGTTGTTCTCGTCACCCGGCTCGGTCTTGGCGATGGCGATCTGGTTGAGGATCGACGGGTACAGCTTGACCACCTTGAACTTGCTGATGTCGCCGCCGAATTCCTGCAGGCGCTTGGTAGCCCAAGGCGACATGATGCTGTTCAGGTAGCGGCGCGGAATGCCGTATTCCTCTTCGAGAATGGCGCCGTCCTCGGCGGGATTGAACAAGCCCAGGGGTGACTCGAAGACCGGCGAGCCCTTGATGGCGTAGAACGGCACTTTCTCCATCAACTGCTTGAGTTTTTCGGCCAGCGACGACTTGCCGCCGCCCACCGGACCCAGCAGGTAGAGGATCTGTTTCTTCTCTTCCAGGCCCTGAGCGGCATGGCGGAAATACGACACGATCTGGTCGATGCACTCTTCCATCCCATGGAAGTCGGCAAAGGCTGGATAGCGGCGAATTACCTTGTTTGAGAAGATCCGCGACAGTCTGGAGTTGGTTGAGGTGTCGATCAGCTCGGGCTCACCGATGGCCAGCAACAGCCGTTCGGCCGCCGAAGCGTAGGCGCTACGATCCTCTTTGCACAGCTCGAGGTACTCCTGTAGCGAGAGTTCTTCCTGGCGTGTTGACTCGAAACGTTGTTGGAAGTGGCTAAAAATGCTCATGACGTCACCTCGCTCGATACGTGGAGACGACGCCGGATCAGTCAGCTGATGCTGGCATGCAAGCGGCTGGGCCGATTGCTGTATACCCCCCAGAACACCTTGTAACGCTACCGATGACCCGCACGCCGGTGTACCGGCTCTCCCCTTTTTTGGATGGCCTGCGCTTAAGGATAGTTGGTAATACGCAAGGTCAAGGGCGCGGGGCCGAGAAGTTGCTTTCGACCGTTCGTCAGAAAAGGCGCAAGCCCGCATGGGGCGCGGGCTGCAGCAAAAATGAAAAAATTATTCGGCGGAGCCTTGGGCAGTCTCGGCCGGGTAGGTGGCGCGCCACAGCTCAAAGCCGCCATCGACGCTGTAGACGTCCGAGAAGCCCTGGCCTACCAGATAGGCGGCAGCGCTCTGGCTGGAGTTGCCGTGGTAACAGACCACCAGGGTCGGGGCGTCCAGGTCGGCGTTGCGGATGAAGTCAGCGACCGAATGGTTGTCCAGATGCTTGGCGCCGGTGATGTGGCCTGCGGCAAAGGCTTGTGGGTCGCGAATGTCGACGACGACCGCACCTTCCTTTTTGCGAAGCTCCAAGGCCTGCTCTGGGGGGATGCGCTTGAATTCGCTCATGGGTACGGTTTCCTTCAGGGTTGGTCGTTCATTCTAGTGGGTTGTGCCGCTTGGCGTACGGTGCCGTCGTCGGCGCAGTCGCAGCGGTGGTATTCGCCACTGTCGAGGTTGTACAGGGTCATGGCGCCGCCCCACACGCAACCGGTGTCCAGGGCAATCACGCCGGGTTCGTCGACACGTCCTTCCAGGGCTGCCCAGTGGCCGAAGATGATCTTCACGTGGCGTGAGCGGCGGTCCTTGTGCGCGTACCAGGGCTTGTAGCCCTTTGGCGCCGTGCCAAGGCCTTCCTTGCTCTTGAGGTCGAGCTTGCCATCGGCGGTGCAGAAGCGCATCCGCGTCAGGTAGTTGGTGATGACGCGCAGGCGCTCGACGCCGGCCAGGCTCTTGCTCCACTTGTTCGGTTCGTTGCCATACATGCCATCGAGGTACAGCTTCAGGCGCTCATCGTCACGCAACACTTCCTCGACTTCGCCCGCCAGTTCAAGGGCCTTGCCGAGTGTCCATTGGGGGGGAATGCCTGCGTGGACCAGAGCGATGCCGCGTGGCTCGTCGTAATGCAGCAGCTTTTGCCGACGCAACCAGTCGAACAGTTGGTCGGCGTCTGGTGCTTCGATGATTTCACGCAGGGTGTCGCTTTTCTTCAGGCGCTCGACGTTGTGCCAGACAGCGAGCAGGTGCAAGTCGTGATTGCCCAGCACGCAGACCAGCGCGTGGCGGATCGAGTAGAGAAAACGCAGGGTTTCCAGTGATTCCGGCCCACGGTTTACCAGGTCGCCGACTAGCCACAGGCGATCGACGTCTGGGTTGAAGTTCACCCGTTGCAGCAGGCACTTGAGCGGTTGCAGGCAGCCTTGCAGGTCACCGACAGCGTAGGTGGCCATCAGTGCAGCGCCCCTGGCACCGCCAGACGGAAGGGGGCGATCTGGGCGTCGAAGCGCTTGCCGTCTTCGGCGAACATCTGGTAGCTGCCCTGCATGGTGCCGACACGGGTGCTGATCACCGCGCCGCTGCTGTAGGTATGGCTCTGGCCGGGTTCGATGGTCGGTTGCTGACCAACCACGCCTGCGCCGCGAACCTCCTCTACCTCGCCGTCACCGTTGGTGATCAGCCAGTGACGAGACATCAGCTTGGCTTTGACCAGGCCGTTGTTCTGCACGGTGATGGTATAGGCGAAGGCAAAGCGACTGTTTTCGGGGTCGGATTGGTCTTTGAGATAACGGGTCACGACGCTGACGTCGATCTTGTAGCGGGGATCGGACATGCAAAGGCCTTGGGAGAACTGACGCAATAATGCAGTCTAGGCCATTGAGCGGGGGGAGGGCCAGCGGTAGAAGGGCTCGGGGATCGGTGTTGTCAGGGCCGCCCCTATCGCCGGCTTGCCGGCGATAGGGGAGGTACAAGCGATATCAGGCTTGCTGATCCGCCAACTGGTCAGCCAGGCGCACGAAGGCCGCCAGGTCCAGTTGTTCAGGGCGCAGGCTGCCGTCCACACCCGCAGCTTCGATGGCCGCGCTGTCGAGCAGGCCTTTGAGGGTGTTGCGTAGGGTCTTGCGGCGCTGGTTGAAGGCTTCGCGCACCACGCTTTCGAGCAGTTGCGCATCCTTGGCCGGGTGCGGCAGCACTTCATGGGGGACCAGGCGGACGATGGCCGAATCCACCTTCGGTGGCGGGTTGAACGCGCCCGGGCCGACATTGAACAGGTGCTCCACGCGGCAGTGGTACTGCACCATGATCGACAGACGGCCCCAATCGCCACCGCCGGGGCCAGCGGCCATGCGCTCGACCACTTCTTTCTGCAGCATGAAGTGCATGTCGCGAATCAGCCCGGCATGGCTGAGCAAGTGGAAGATCAGCGGGGTTGAGATGTTGTAGGGCAGGTTGCCGACTACCTTAAGGCTGCGGGGCGGTACGCCCAGCTGATTGAAGTCGAACTTCAGGGCATCGCCCTGGTGCAGGCGGAAATTATCGCGACCGGCGAACTTGTGCTGCAGGATCGGCACCAGGTCCTTGTCCAGTTCGACCACATCCAGTTGTGCGCCGCTGCCCAAAAGGCCCTCGGTGAGTGCGCCTTGGCCCGGGCCGATTTCCAGCAGGTGTTCACCCGCCTTGGCGTTGATGGCGCGCAGGATGCGGTCGATGATGCCGGCGTCGTGCAGGAAGTTCTGGCCGAAGCGCTTGCGCGCGCGGTGTTGGTAGTGCTCGTTCATGGTCGGTTCTCGGCCATCTGGTAGGCGGTTTCCAGCGCGACCCGCAGGCTGCCGGTGTCGACCTTGCCGGTACCGGCGAGGTCCAGGGCGGTGCCGTGATCGACCGAGGTGCGGATGATCGGCAGGCCCAGCGTCACGTTGACCGCGGCGCCGAAGCCTTTGTACTTGAGTACGGGCAAGCCTTGGTCGTGGTACATCGCCAGCACCGCGTCGCAGTGCTCCAGATATTTGGGGGTAAACAGGGTATCGGCTGGCAGCGGGCCACGCAGGTCCATGCCTTCGGTGCGCAGGCGTGCCAGGGTTGGTTCGATGATGTCGATTTCTTCGCGGCCCAGATGGCCGCCTTCACCCGCATGGGGGTTGAGCCCGCATACCAGGATGCGTGGCTGGGCGATGCCGAACTTGTCGCGCATGTCAGCGTGGAGAATGCGGATGACCCGCTCCACGCGCTCGGCGGTGACGGCATCGGCGATATCGCGAAGTGGCAGGTGCGTGGTCACCAGGGCCACGCGCAGCCCGTGTGTGGCCAGCATCATCACCACTTGGGCGGTATGCGTCAGTTCGGCGAGAAACTCGGTATGGCCGGAAAAGGCGATACCGCTTTCGTTGATCACACCCTTGTGCACGGGGGCTGTAATCATCCCGGCAAAATGCCCGTCGAGGCAGCCTTGGCCAGCGCGCGTCAGGGTTTGCAGGACGAAGGCGGCATTGGCCTTGTCGAGCTGGCCTGGTATCACGGGCGCTGCCAGGGGGGTATCCCATACGTACAGGCTACCGGCAGGTGCGGGCTGGTCGGGCCACTGGCCCGGCGCAACCGGCAGCAGATCGACCGCCAACCCCAGCTGCGTGGCCCGCTCGGCGAGCAGGTCACGGCTGGTGATGGCAATCAGGGGATGGGGCTGGGCGTCGGCGGCGAGCAGCAGGCACAGGTCCGGGCCTATGCCGGCTGGTTCACCGGGGGTGACGGCGAAGCGCAGCGGCTTCACTGGGTGGCCTGGTCGGCGCCAGGCAGCTTGATTTCAACGTAGGCTTCGTCGCGGATCTGGCGTAGCCAGGTCTGCAGCTCTTCGTCGTACTTGCGGTTACGCAGAACGTTCATCGCCTGCATTTCGCGAGCTTGCTCGGTGCTGTCGGTGGCGCGACGGCCCAGCACTTCCAGAACGTGCCAGCCATACTGGGTCTTGAACGGCTTGGTCACTACGCCTTGCTGGGCGTTGGCCATCTGCTCGCGGAACTCGGGAACCAGGCTGTTCGGGTCGACCCAGTTGAGGTCGCCGCCGTTGAGCGCCGAACCCGGATCTTCCGAGAAGCTCTTGGCCAGCTCGCCAAAGTCTTCGCCATTCTTGATGCGCTCGTAGAGGCGCTCCGCCAGTTGTTCGGTCGCCGCTTCGCTGCGGATTTCGCTCGGCTTGATCAGGATATGGCGCACGTGGACTTCGTCACGCAGCACGTTCTCGCTACCACCGCGCTTCTCTTCGAGCTTGATGATGATGAAGCCGCTGGGAATGCGAAGTGGCTGGGTGATGTCGCCAGTGGACATGGTGCTCAGCAGCTTGGCGAATTCCGGCGGCAGTTGGCCCGCTTTACGCCAGCCCATCTCGCCGCCTTCCAGGGCGTTTTCGCTGGCTGAGTTGGCAATCGCCATCTGGCCGAAGTCCGCGCCTTGGCGCAGTTGCTGGTACACGTCGCCAACCTTGCGGGCAGCGTTCTGGATGTCTTGCGAATTGGCGCCTTCCGGGGTCGGGATGAGGATGTTGGCCAGGCGATACTCTTCCGACATCTGCATCTTGCCCAGGTCCGAGGCAAGGAAGTTCTTCACTTCCTGCTCGGACACCTGGATGCGCTCGGCCACACGGCGCTGGCGCACACGGCTGATGATCATCTCGCGCTTGACCTGCTCGCGGGCGTCATCGAACGACAGGCCGTCGTGGGCCAGGGCGGCGCGGAACTGGTCCAGGGACATGCCGTTGCGCTGGGCAATGGTGCCGATGGCCTGGTTCAGTTCTTCATCGGTGATGCGGATGCCGGAACGTTCGCCGATCTGCAGTTGCAGGTTCTCGACGATCAGGCGTTCCAGTACCTGCTGCTCCAGGGCGCCGGTCGGCGGCACGCCGCCGCCGCGCTTAGCGATGGTTTGTTGGACTTCGTGGACACGTTGGTCCAGTTGGCTTTGCATGACCACGTCGTTGTCGACGATGGCCACCACACGGTCCAGAGGTTGCACCGCGGCGTGAACCGCGCTGCTCAGCAGTGCAGCGCCCACCAGCAGCGGGCGCAGACGATCAATAAGCTTGGTCTTCACGTGTACGGTAACCTTGAATGCCTTCATCGAGGAACGACTCGACCTTGTTGCCTACCACGCCACCGAGGCCTTTCAGCACGATTTGCAGGAAGATGCCATGGTCGCCTTTTTCGTTGTCCGGAACGGCCTGGCTGAAGTCGTCGTAGTCGATCCAGTAACGGTTGATCAGGCGCAGCTTCCAGCAGCAGTTGTCATACTCGAAACCGCCCATGGCTTCCAGGGTGCGGTTGCGGTTGTAGTCGTGCTGCCAGCGAGCGATGACGCTCCACTGCGGGACGATCGGCCAAATGACGGAGAAGTCATGCTGCTCGATCTTGTAGTAGTCCTTGATGTAGTTCGGGCTGCCCGGAGTGCCGTAGTCGCCACCGCCGACCTGCCAGGTACCGGTCAGCTGGTCATAGCGGACCAGGTCGTTGCGGTAGCGATAGCCCAGGTTGACGATCTTGTTCGGGTTGTCTTCCGGCTGGTAGTGGAACACCGCGCTACCCGAGCGAGGGCTGTGGGTGTCCGGGTCCCAGTTGTAGTCGGCGTTCAGGCGCCAATCGCGGTTGAAGGCGAACATGTACTCAAGTGCGTACGGCGAGACATCGGTCTGCGAGTCCGAACGGGTACGCCAGTCGATGCCTGGCATCTGCACCTTGCGGTCCTGGAAGTACAGGGCCTGGCCGACGCTGACGCGCTGGCGCTCGAAGCCGTTTTCTTCGATCCAGCGCGAGGTCACGCCCAACGACAGCTTGTTCTCGTCGCCGATGCGGTCGCCACCGCTGAAGCGGTTGTCGCGGAACAGCGAGCTGTAGTTGAAGTAGGTTTCGCTGGTGTCGAAGACCGGGATGTCTTTCTGGTCCTCATACGGCACGTAGAGGTAGAACAGACGCGGTTCGAGGGTCTGGCGGTAGTTCTTGCTGAAGTACTGGGTGTCGCGGTCGAAGTACAGGCCGCTGTCGACACTGAATACCGGAACGCTACGTTCCTGGCTGCTGGAGAAGTCGCCGCGCAGGTCACGAGTAGTGGCGCTGGCGTTGGCCAGGTCGGTCTTGCCCTTGCTGTCCAGGTCCAGGTCGTAATGGGTGTAGACGTACTTCAGCGTCGGCTTGAAGAAGCCATAGCTGGCTTCCATCGGCAAGCTGACGGCAGGCGCCAGGTTCAGACGGGTGCCGTTGGCACGAGCCAGGCCGAAGATGTTCTCGTCGAGCCTGCGGCCATCTGCGCCAGCAGTGGTATCGAGCACGCCATCTTCATTGAACACCGGACCGGTTTTCAGATCACGATCGAAGCGAACCGCCTCGGTCTTGTAAGTGAAATCCAGGCCACCCGGGTTGTACGGCAACTTGCCGTCGAAGGTGATCTGCGGCAGACGATCATACGGCGTGATCCGGGAGATGGTCGCCATCTCGTAGGCATGCACATTCAGGCGCGCGCGGTAGGTGTCGCCACGGTAGGTCAGTGCCCCCTGCTGGTTCACCACGTCACGGCTTTCAACACCGATCTGGTCGGTTTCCAGGTCCTGGAAGTAGAACGGATCGCTGATGTCGGTGTAATCAACCTCAGTCATCAGGCGCTCGTCCAGGCCACCTTTGTGCTGCCAGTTGATCATCCAGCGCTGATCCTTGTAATCAGTCTGGTCCTTGCGATCGTCGTTCTTGTCGTTCAGGTACGCACCGCCGAACTGGCCTTCGCTGGACTTGGTCAGGTAGCGGAACTCACCTTCCATCAGCAGGCCACGCTTGGTCATGTAGCGTGGGTACAACGTGGCGTCGTAGTTCGGGGCCAGGTTGAAGTAGTACGGCGTGACCAGCGTGAAGCCGCTGTCACTGGTCGAGCTGAACGACGGCGGCAGGAAGCCGGACTGGCGACGGTCGTCGATCGGGAAGTAGATGTACGGTGTGTAGAACACCGGGAAATCCTTGACCCGCAGGGTGACGTTGGTCGCGGTACCGAAGCCGGTGGCCGGGTTCAGGGTGATGTTGTTGCCCTTCAGCTGCCAGGCATTGCTGCCCGGTTCGCACGTGGTGTACGTACCATCCTTGAGGCGGATGATGGCGTTTTCGCCACGCTTGGCGTACAGGGCGTTGCCGCGGATATGCGACTTGTGCATCACGTATTCGGCGTTATCGACCTGGGCCTCGCCGGTGTCGAGCTGGATCTGGGCTTCGTCGCCAACCACCAACGAGCCATTGTCGCGAATCTTGACGTTGCCCTTGAGCTCGCCACGGTTCTCGGCCTGATACAGGTTGGCTTCGTCGGCTTCGACCTGCATGCTGCCCTGGCGCATGACCACATCACCGGCGAGCGTCGCGATCTGCTGCTCCTGCTGGTACTTGGAGACCTTGGCGTTGATGTAGGTCGGCGACTCGTCCTTGGGCGTGGTGTCGGCCATGCCAGGACGGGTCGGTTCGATATAGGCGCCACCGCAATACGGGCCGGTTTCGGCCAGCTGGGCTGCGGTGAGCTTTTCGCGCGGAACCCAGTCCAGGTGACTGTAGTCTTCGCTACGCGACTTCAGGCCGCGGCCCTTGCTCTCGGTGACCAGCACAGGCTTGTCGCCGGCATCGGCGGCTTCGGCCTCGGTACCGGAACTGACGGCAGCACCTTCGTGCACCGGGCGCGGCGGAAGGTTGCTGACAGGGGTTTTGGGCTTGCAGTCCCAACCACCGGAGGCGGACACTTGGCAGTCAAACTGCTCGGCTGCCACCACGTACGACGTGGCCAGAGGTTGCAGGGCCAGCAGACCGCCGGTCACCAGCAACGGAAACTTTCTACGAAACGCGGGGGATTTCAATGCCATCTTATTAGTCCGGGCTTCCTGCGTGCCATCTGCCCGCGTGTGGGGCCGCACGCCTCTCGATGGTCTGAAAAAGATGCTGGATAATAAAGCATGACCCGCTTGACGGCTAGGGCCGTCGGAGACCCTTGTAATGCCTGATCACGATGTACGCCTGCAACAACTGACTGTCTGGCTCGCCGAGCAGCTCGAACAACTTTTCCATATCAACGCCGCTGAGGGCAGCCTGACCGCCGCCAGCAGCGACGCCAGCTTCCGCCGCTACTTCCGCTGGCAGGGCGCGGGCCAGAGCTTCGTGATCATGGATGCGCCACCGCCGCAGGAAAATTGCCGGCCCTTCGTTGCCATCGACCACTTGCTGGCCAGCGCCAATGTCCATGTGCCGGTGATTCACGCCGAAGACCTGGAGCGTGGCTTCCTGCTGCTGGGCGATCTGGGCCGTCAGACGTACCTGGACGTCATCGACGCCGATAACGCCGACAGCTTGTTCCACGACGCCATCGACGCGTTGCTGGCCTTCCAGCGCCTACCAATGGATGCACCGCTGCCGAGCTATGACGATGCCTTGCTGCGCCGTGAAGTCGAACTGTTCCCGCAGTGGTACGTGGGGCGTGAGCTGGGGCTTGCCTTCAATGAAACCCAACAAGCTACCTGGAAGCGCGTCAGCCAGATGCTGATCGACAGTGCCCTGGCCCAGCCAAAGGTGCTGGTGCACCGCGACTTCATGCCACGCAACCTGATGCAGAGCGAGCCGAACCCTGGTGTGCTGGATTTCCAGGACGCGGTCTACGGTCCGGTGACCTATGACATCACCTGTCTGTTCAAGGATGCCTTCCTCAGCTGGCCGCAGGCCCGGGTAGAGGGCTGGCTGCGCGACTACTGGCAGAAAGCGCGGGCCGCGGGTATTGCGGTGCAGGATTCGTTCGAGGCGTTCCAGCGCGCCAGTGACCTGATGGGCGTGCAGCGCCACCTCAAGGTGATCGGTATCTTCGCGCGGATTTGCCATCGTGACGGGAAACCACGCTACCTGGCCGACGTTCCGCGTTTCTTCGCCTATATAGAGGAAGTGATTGGTCGCCGGCCCGAATTGGCGGAACTGGGTGAGCTGATCGCCGAACTGAAAGCCGGAGCGCGTGCATGAAGGCAATGATCCTGGCGGCTGGCAAGGGTGAGCGGATGCGTCCGCTGACCTTGCATACGCCAAAGCCCCTGTTGCCGGTCGCCGGCCAGCCTCTGATCGAGTACCACCTGCGCGCCCTGGCGACCGCCGGCTTCACCGAGGTGGTGATCAATCACGCCTGGCTCGGCCAGCAAATCGAAAACCATTTGGGTGATGGCCGTCAATTTGGCCTGAGTATCCGTTATTCGCCCGAGGGCGAGCCGTTGGAGACTGGGGGCGGTATCTTCAAGGCCTTGCCGCTGTTGGGCGAAGCGCCGTTCCTGCTGGTCAACGGCGATGTGTGGACCGATTACGACTTCGCGCGCTTGCGAGCGCCGCTGCAGGGCCTGGCGCATCTGGTGCTGGTCGACAACCCTGGCCATCACGGGCGCGGCGACTTCCGCCTGGTAGGCGAGCAGGTGGTCGATGGCGACGACGCGCCCGGAACGCTGACCTTCAGCGGCATCTCGGTACTGGCACCGGCACTGTTCGACGGTTGCGAGCCGGGCGCGTTCAAGCTCGCCCCGCTGTTGCGCCAGGCCATGGGCCAGGGCAAGGTCAGTGGTGAGCATCACCCTGGCCATTGGGTCGATGTGGGCACCCGCGAGCGCCTTGCCGAGGCCGAGCGTCTGATCCTCGAGCGCACCTGACATGTGGTGGCCGAGCACGGTGATAGGGGCTGGGGCCGGGTTTGCGGTGGCCAGCATTCCCGGTGCCTTGCTGGGGGCTTTGCTGGGCCAGGCCATGGACCGGCGCCTGCGTTTGCAAGGTTGGGAGGACATGCGCGAGCGCCTGGGTGGCCGCCCGGCCTTGCGTGATGAGGAGTTGTTGTTCGTTCTGCTTGGGCGTCTGGCCAAGAGCGATGGCCGGGTGGCGGAGCAGCACATTCAGCAAGCGCGACAAGAAATGGTGCGTTTGGACTTGGCTGAACCCGCCAGATTGCGCGCCATCGCTGCGTTCAACCGGGGTAAGTCCGGCAAAGACCGGCTAGCGGGGCACCTGCGCCGTATTCGCGAGCAGCCGCATGCGGCGGAAGGTACGTTGCGCGCCTGCTGGCGAATGGTCTGGGCCGATGGCAAGGCCGGTCAGCGCGAGCGTGACTTGTTGTTGGACTGGGGCCAGAAGCTGGGGCTTAGCCGGCGTCAGGTACAGGCGATGTCGCTGGAGTACGAGCCGCGTAAATCCAGTGTCCAGGGTGGCGCCATGACGTATGCGGCGGCCCTGCGCCTATTGGGGGTCGAGGCCGACACCGAAGGCGCGCAGGTCAAGCAGGCGTACCGTCGGTTGGTAAGCCGGCATCATCCGGACAAACTGGCAGGCAGCGGAGCCAGCCCGGCCCAGGTGCGTGAAGCGACCGAGCGAACTCGCGAGCTGCACCTGGCCTATGCGTTGATTCGCAAGCGCCGCGGGCTTTGACGCCCAATCCTGCAAAGACCCCGCGCCGGCTTGCCGGCGATAGGGCAGAATGGCCTGGGCTGATCACTCCTGTGGGCTGATCCACCCGCGCACCCGTCGGAACAGTTGCTCCTGTTCGGCTGCCTGGTTGCCCGGAATCGCCGTCAGCGTCAACTGTCGGTACTGGCTGTCCTTCTGCCGCTTGCTCGCCTGCAGACGCTGTGCGGCGGCCCGACTGTCGCCGGCTCGGGTAGCGTAATAAAGGTCGGCGGTCGGTACTTTCAGGCTCGGTGCCAGGCTGTCCAGGCTGTGCTCGACTCGCGCCGGTGTCTGCGGCGTAACCATTACAAGCTTCTGCACCTGGGGTGGTTGTTTTTCACTCAGGTAGCGCGCCGCCCAATATGCCCCGCTGCCATGGCCGATCAGTACGATACTGCGGGCATTTTGCTGCTGTGCATAAGCCACCGCAGCGTCGAGGCGGGCGAAGATGCGCTCGGCGTCAGCCACATCGGCCTGCTGGTCGGCCTCTTCGGCATTGGTGCTTTCAGCGGTGTCGGCGTCGGCTGCGGTGGCCTGGGCGACGTTGGCATTGGCATCGTCTGGTGTGGCCTTGGCCGGTGCGCTTTCGCCCTTGGCTTGTTCAGCGGGGGTGGCCGGCTTTTCTTCGACCCGTGCCAACGGGCTGTCGGCGAGCAGGTCTGGCAGGGTAATGCTCAGGCTGTGCCAGCCGACATCCGGGAACTTGCGCCGTAACGGCCCCACTGCGTTGGGCCAGTCGGCCGTTTCGCCGGCACCGGGTACGATGATTACCGCGCCTTGTGGGTCACCGTCGTTAGCCGGTTTCCAAAGGGCCAGAAAACTGTCCGCACCCGCTTGCAAGGTGCGTTGTTCGGCTTTGGGCACCAGGCGCTCCAGGGCCAGGGCATCTTCCTGGCTGCGTTCGAGCAAGGGGGCGCGCGAGGCGGCGGTGGCCGGCGTTTCGGTTGCGGCCTGCGGTTGTTCGGCGTCGGCTGCCATGGCGCCGAACGGTAGAAGCGAGGCCAGGCAGCACATTGCCAGCGTCGTGCGATAAAGTGTGGACATGAATCAACCCAAGGCCAGAATGATCCCGGCAGCCTAATAGTATTTGCCCGCGACGGCCATGCTGCATGGCCGCCCTTGCCAAGACGAGCGTGTAGATGAAGCGAGTGCGTCGCCTGTTGGTTATCGGCTGGTTATGGCTGCCCTTGATCGCCTTTGCTGGGTCACAGGCGCCTGCGCCGGTGGCACTGGAACCGGCCCAGCAGCAATGGCTCGAGGCCCATCGCAGTCTGCGGGTCGGCATTGTGCTGCAGGCGCCCTATGCCCAGTTCGACCGGCGCCTGCAGCAACTGTATGGGGCCAACGTCGAACTGGTGAACGGGTTGGCGCAAGCGCTGCGCCTGGATCTGACCTGGCGCAACTTCCCCGACCAGTCCAGTCTCGAGCATGCCCTGCAGGCCGGCGAGGTGGATTTCGCCCCCGGCCTGACCCAGACGCCGGCAAGCCTGCGCTTGTGGCTGTTCAGCGACCCCTACATGCGTGTGCCGCAACTGGTGGTAGGGACACGTACCGGCGCAGTGGCTGTCGAGCTGGAGAAGCTCGGGGCTCATGAGCGTGTAGCGGTACGCATGCCGAGCGCACTGGCTGATTATCTGCGTGGCAACTACACCAACCTTAACCTGCAAGGGGTGCCCAACGAGCGCGAGGCGCTGCAATTGGTGGTCGGCGGCCAGGCCAGCTATGCAGTGGTGGATGAAGCCCAGCTCAGTCGGCTGTCTCGCGAAACTGAGTTCGGCGAGCTGGCGGTGGTCGGCGATATCGGTCTTCCGCAACTGCTGCGCATCGGTTCGCGCCGCGACTGGCCACTGCTGGCCGATGTGCTCGAACGCGGCGTGCAGGCCATGCCGGCCAAGGAGCTGGAGCAGTTGCACCAGCGCTGGCTGCAGCCCAAGTATCCCCGCTTCAGCGAGTCGGCCGGCTTCTGGCAGAACCTGACATTACTGTTGGGCCTGTTGCTGCTGTGTGCCCTGGCTACCTTGGCCTGGCAGCGTCGCCAGCAGCGCCAGGTCGAGCGCAGCCTCCTGGCCACCCGCGAAACCCTGGCGCAACGCCAGACCCGCGAAGAAGCCCTGCGCCTGAGCCAATTCGCCATCGACCAAAGCACGGTGGGGATCCTGTGGGTTAACTGGGACAGTCACATCCGCTATGCCAACCATGCTGTCGAGCGCATGCTCGGGTATGGCGAGGCACAGTTGTTGGACCGTCCGCTGATCGACTTCGAGCCGAGCCTGAACATGGACCGCTGGCTGGACTTGTGGCGGGCGGCGCGTGCTGGCGATGGCGGCGTCAGGCAGTTCGAGACGCGTTGCCTGCATGCCGACGGCAGCCTGATTCCGGTCGAGTTGTCGCTGAGTTTCCTGCGCTTTCGCGATGCCGAGTACTTGGTCGTGTACCTGGCTGACGTCACCGAACGCCATCGCGCCTTGGCGGCGCTGCGTGAAAGCGATGCGCGGCTCAAGGGTATCGCGGGCAACGTCCCAGGGCTGGTGTTCCGACTGGAACCGGACCCTGCCGAGGGCGACCTGGAGTTTCCCTACATCAGCGAGGGCAGCGAGGCGCTGGTGGGTTATACGCCCGCGCAGATCCAGCATCCGCAAATGGGCTTGCGTAACCTGGTCCATCCAGAAGACCGGGCGAATTATCATCAGGTGCAGGACCTGGCCATCGCCTCAGGGCAGGACTGGTCCTGGCAAGGGCGCATCCTGACCCGTGAGGGCGAAGAGCGTTGGGCTGACATCAAGGCCAGTGCCCGGCGCCTGGCCAGTGGTCGGGTGGTCTGGGACGGCATCGTCTGGGACATTTCCCAGAGCAAGCAGGCCCAACTGGCCCTGGCGCGGTCCCAGGAGCAACTGCGTGAGTTGTCGGCGCACCTGGAGAGCGTGCGTGAGGAAGAAAAGGCGCGTATCGCCCGGGAAGTGCACGACGAACTGGGGCAGATGCTCACCGTGCTCAAGCTGGAGTTGTCGATGTGCGAACTGGCCTATGCCGAACTGGACCCCGGCCTGAACGAGCGCCTTGCCAGCATGAAGCGCCTGATTGCCCAGTTGTTCCAGTTGGTGCGTGATGTCGCCACTGCCTTGCGGCCGCCCATTCTCGATGCCGGTATCGCCTCGGCCATCGAGTGGCAGGCCCGTCGCTTCGAAGCGCGCACGCAGATACCTTGCCTGGTGCAAGTGCCGGATAATCTGCCAGCATTGAGCGATGCCAAAGCCACCGGGCTGTTCCGCATCCTCCAGGAAGCCCTGACCAACGTCATGCGTCATGCCCAGGCGCACAGCGTGGAAATCGAACTGGTGCGCGAAGCAGGGCAGTTGCGCATGACGGTCAGTGACGATGGCGTGGGCTTTTGTCGCGACCAGGCCCGACCGACCTCGTTCGGTCTGGTGGGTGTGCGCGAGCGGGTGCTGATGCTCGGTGGCAGCATGACCCTGGACAGTGAACGGGGCGAGGGCACCAGCCTGAGCGTGGCCATTCCGTTGGAGTAGGAGAACGATCGTGATTCGAGTGTTGGTGGCCGAAGACCACACCATTGTCCGTGAAGGCATCAAGCAGCTCATTGGCCTGGCCAAGGACATGCAGGTGGCGGGGGAGGCCAGTAACGGCGAGCAATTGCTGGAAACCCTGCGCCATACCCCCTGCGAGGTGGTCTTGCTGGATATCTCCATGCCCGGTGTGAATGGCCTGGAAGCCATCCCGCGGATACGCGCGCTCAACGACGCCCCAGCGATTCTCATGCTGTCGATGCACGACGAAGCCCAGATGGCGGCGCGCGCGCTCAAGGCCGGTGCGGCGGGCTATGCCACCAAGGACAGTGACCCGGCCTTGCTGCTGACTGCCATACGCCGGGTGGCTGGAGGTGGGCGCTACATCGACCCGGCCCTGGCCGACCGCATGGTGTTCGAGGTTGGCCTGACCGAGACTCGGCCGTTGCACACGTTGCTCTCCGAGCGTGAGTTTTCCGTGTTCGAGCGCCTGGCTCAGGGGGCCAACGTCAATGACATCGCGCAGCAGCTGGCGCTTTCGAGCAAGACCATCAGTACCCATAAAGCGCGGCTGATGCAGAAGCTCAAGGTCAACTCGCTGGCAGAGCTGGTGAAGTACGCCATGGAGCACAAGCTGTTGTGACTGTTCTGGTTGCGACAGCAACGATCCGAGGTACGGCTGTGCACGCTGCAGGAGCGGTTTTACCGGCGAAAAGCGCCTGGCCTGCCGTGTTGTAGCGCTTGGGCTGGCGTCTTCGCGGGTGGACTCGCTGCCACACAGCGGTGGCATTTGGCCTTCGGGCTATCTCAATCCCGCCATCTTTGTAGGGCAATCCCTACAAGAAGTCTTCCATCCGGATGATGGCATTCTCTCAGTGCCCCCGATTTTCGGGGGCTTGCACCTTGTCTAGTCTGTATCCACGCAGTCATCCAACAAGAAGGTGCAGGCATGAGCGAGGCGAATTCGAACGCGGCCACCAGCGAGACGCTGGTCAGCTTCCGTGGTGTGCAAAAGAGCTACGACGGCGAGTCGCTGATCGTCAAAGACCTCAACCTGGACATCCGCAAGGGTGAGTTCCTGACCCTGCTGGGCCCTTCCGGTTCGGGCAAGACCACCAGCCTGATGATGCTGGCCGGCTTCGAAACCCCTACCGCAGGCGAGATCCAGCTGGCCGGTCGCTCGATCAACAACGTGCCGCCACACAAGCGCGACATTGGCATGGTGTTCCAGAACTACGCGCTGTTCCCGCACATGACCGTGGCCGAGAACCTGGCCTTCCCCCTGACCGTGCGCAACCTGAGCAAGACTGACATCAGCGAGCGGGTCAAGCGCGTGCTGAACATGGTCCAGCTCGATGCCTTCGCCAAGCGCTACCCCGGGCAGTTGTCCGGCGGCCAGCAGCAGCGCGTGGCATTGGCCCGGGCACTGGTGTTCGAACCGCAGTTGGTATTGATGGACGAACCGCTCGGGGCGCTGGACAAACAGCTGCGCGAACACATGCAGATGGAAATCAAGCACATCCACCAGCGGCTGGGTGTGACCGTGGTCTACGTGACTCACGATCAGGGCGAGGCGCTGACCATGTCTGACCGGGTAGCGGTGTTCCATCAGGGCGAGATCCAGCAGATCGCCGACCCTCGCACCCTGTATGAAGAACCCTGCAATACCTTCGTCGCCAACTTCATCGGCGAAAACAACCGCATCAACGGCACGTTACTGGGCAGCGATGGCAAGCGTTGCCAGGTGCAGCTCGGGCGTGGCGAGCGGGTCGAGGCGCTGGCGGTGAATGTCGGCCAGGCCGGCGAGCCGGTCACGCTGTCTATCCGTCCTGAACGCGTGCGCCTGAACGGCCACAGCGAACGCTGTGTCAACCGCTTCTCTGGCCGGGTGGCCGAATTCATCTATCTGGGCGACCACGTGCGTGTGCGCCTTGAGGTTTGCGGCAAGGCTGACTTTTTCGTCAAACAGCCGATTGCCGAACTCGACCCGGCGCTGGCCGTGGGCGATGTGGTACCGCTGGGCTGGGAGGTGGAGCACGCCCGCGCGCTCGATCCGATTGCCGAAGCCCATTGATGGAGTGTTTCACCAACCCTGTACTGTGGAGAGAATAAGAATGCGCAAGCAGTTGAAACTGACCGCCCTGGCCCTGGGGCTGTTCGCCGCCGGCCAGGCCATGGCGGCGGACCTGACCGTGGTGTCGTTCGGTGGTGCCAACAAGGCGGCCCAGGTCAAAGCGTTCTACGAGCCGTGGGAAAAGGCTGGCAACGGCAAGATCGTTGCGGGTGAGTACAACGGTGAAATGGCCAAGGTCAAAGCCATGGTCGACACCAACAGCGTGTCCTGGAACCTGGTGGAGGTGGAGTCGCCAGAGCTGGCCCGTGGCTGCGACGAGGGGATGTTCGAGGAGCTCGACCCTGCGCTGTTCGGCAACGAAAGCGACTACGTCAAGGGTGCCATCCAGCCTTGCGGTGTCGGTTTCTTCGTGTGGTCCACGGTACTGGCCTACAACGCCGACAAACTCAAGACCGCGCCGACCAGCTGGGCTGATTTCTGGGACACCAAGAAATTCCCAGGCAAGCGCGGCCTGCGCAAGGGCGCCAAGTACACCCTCGAGTTCGCCCTGATGGCCGACGGTGTTGCGCCGAAGGACGTCTATCAGGTGCTCGGTACCAAAGAGGGCGTGGACCGTGCCTTCAAGAAACTCGACCAGCTCAAGCCAAGCATCCAGTGGTGGGAAGCCGGCGCCCAGCCGCCGCAGTACCTGGCTTCGGGTGACGTGGTCATGAGCTCGGCCTACAACGGCCGTATCGCCGCGGTGCAGAAGGAAAGCAACCTGAAGGTGGTGTGGAACGGCGGTATCTACGACTTCGACGCCTGGGCCATTCCGAAGGGCGCCAAGAGCGTCGAAGAAGCGAAGAAATTCATCGCCTTCAGCGTCCAGCCCGAGCAGCAGAAAACCTACTCCGAGAACATCGCCTACGGCCCTGCCAACTCCAAGGCGGTACCGCTGCTGGCCGATGCGGTGAAGAAAGACATGCCGACCACACCTGAAAACATCGCCAACCAGGTGCAGATCGACGTGGCCTTCTGGGCTGACAACAGCGAGCAGCTGGAGCAACGCTTCAACGCCTGGGCGGCGAAGAAGTAATCGACTTGGAGCCGCTGCGCGGCTCCTACAGGTCCGTAGGAGCCGGCTTGCCGGCGATGGGCTGCACCACAGCCTCAACCTGTCGCCGTTACCCGGCGGCGACAGCGCCCCCCGTTTTTCTGTTTCGCGGAGTTCGCCATGGCCATTGCAGTGCCCCTAAACGAAGGCGCAGGTCCAAGTCTCAAGCAGCGCCTCAAGCACGCCGAGCGGGTCAACCGCTGGAAGGCGCAGGCGTTGATCGCGCCGCTGGCGCTGTTTCTCCTGCTGGTGTTTCTGGTGCCGATTGCGGCGCTGCTGTACAAGAGCGTCGGCAACCCGGAAGTGGTGGGCGGCCTGCCGCGTACGGTCGAGGTGATCAGCCAGTGGGACGGCAAGAGCCTGCCTGGCGAGGACGTCTATAAGGCGCTGAGTCAGGACCTGGCCGAATCGCGCAAGAACCAGACATTGGGCGACCTCTCCAAGCGCCTGAACATGGAGCTGGCCGGCTACCGCAGCCTGTTGGCCAAGACTGCACGGGCACTGCCGTTCAAGGCCGAGCCTGCTTCCTATAAAGATGCCTTGCAGGCCCTCGACGAGCGTTGGGGCGACCCGGCCTACTGGCAGGCGATCCGTCGCAACACCAGTTCGGTCACCTCGTTCTACCTGCTGGCTTCGCTCGATCACCGTATCGATGACCTCGGTGAACTGGCCAAGGCCACCCCCGATCAAGCCATCTACCTGGATATTTTCGCCCGCACCCTGTGGATGGGTGTGGTGATCACCGCCATCTGCCTGGTGCTGGCCTACCCGCTGGCCTACCTGCTGGCCAACCTGCCGACCCGGCAAAGCAACCTGCTGATGATCCTGGTGCTGCTGCCGTTCTGGACCTCGATCCTGGTGCGGGTAGCGGCGTGGATCGTACTGCTGCAATCGGGCGGCCTGATCAACAGCGCGTTGATGGCGATGGGCATCATCGATGAGCCGTTGGAGCTGGTGTTCAACCGTACCGGTGTATACATCTCGATGGTTCACATCCTGCTGCCGTTCATGATCCTGCCGTTGTACAGCGTGATGAAGGGCATTTCGCCGAGCTACATGCGCGCGGCGATCTCGCTGGGTTGTCACCCGTTCGCCAGCTTCTGGCGTGTGTACTTCCCGCAGACCTACGCGGGTGTGGGCGCCGGCTGCCTGTTGGTGTTCATCCTGGCGATCGGCTACTACATCACCCCGGCGCTGCTGGGCAGCCCGAACGACCAGATGGTCAGCTACTTCGTGGCCTTCTATACCAACACCAGCATCAACTGGGGCATGGCCACCGCACTGGGCGGGCTGTTGCTGCTAGCGACCGTGCTGTTGTACCTGATCTATAGCTGGCTGGTCGGCGCCAGCCGTCTGCGCCTGAGCTGAGGAGCCTTGTCATGCTGAGCCCTTACATGTCGCCCGTGGAGCGGGTCTGGTTCTACAGCCTGCGCATTCTTTGCGGCCTGATCCTGCTGTTTTTGGTATTGCCGGTGCTGGTGATCGTGCCGTTGTCGTTCAACAGCGGCAGTTTCCTGGTCTACCCGCTGCAAGGCTTCTCGCTGCAGTGGTATCACGACTTCTTCGCCTCGGCCGAATGGATGCGCGCGCTGAAGAACAGCATCATCGTCGCCCCGGCGGCTACCGTGCTGGCCATGGTGTTCGGCACCTTGGCATCCATCGGCCTGACGCGTGGCGACTTCCCCGGCAAGTCGCTGGTGATGGCACTGGTGATTTCGCCGATGGTGGTGCCGGTGGTGATCATCGGTGTGGCCAGTTACCTGTTCTTCGCACCGCTGGGGATGGGCAACAGCTTCGTGTCGTTGATCCTGGTGCATGCGGTGCTGGGTGTGCCGTTCGTGATCATCACGGTATCGGCCACCCTGCAGGGCTTCAATTACAACCTGGTCCGGGCGGCAGCCAGCCTTGGCGCCTCGCCGCTGCTGACGTTCCGTCGTGTGACGCTGCCACTGATTGCGCCGGGCGTGATCTCGGGGGCGCTGTTCGCGTTCGCCACCTCGTTCGATGAGGTGGTGGTGACGCTGTTCCTGGCGGGCCCCGAGCAGGCGACCCTGCCGCGGCAGATGTTCAGCGGGATCCGCGAGAACCTGAGCCCGACCATTGCCGCGGCGGCGACCTTGCTGATTGCCTTCTCGGTAGTGTTGTTGCTGACCCTGGAGTGGTTGCGTGGGCGTAGCGAGAAGCTCAGAACCCAACAACCCGCCTGATCATGGGGTGGCGGTACCGACCTCTTCGCGGCGTTAGTTGTTAAGAGGTCGGTACAGGTTGATGCTAATCAGCCCCGATCCGTTTCCCTGAGTTACAATGCGCACCACCGTGATTCTGCCAACAGGTGCGCCATGCAGCCCTACGCTATTGCCCCCTCCATTCTTTCCGCCGATTTCGCCCGTCTGGGCGAGGACGTCGACAAGGTATTGGCCGCTGGGGCCGACATCGTTCACTTCGATGTCATGGACAACCACTACGTCCCCAACCTGACCATCGGCCCGATGGTCTGCAGCGCGCTGCGCAAGTACGGTGTGACCGCGCCGATCGACGTGCACCTGATGGTCAGCCCGGTCGACCGCATCATCGGCGATTTCATCGAGGCCGGCGCTACCTACATCACCTTCCACCCGGAAGCTTCCCAGCACATCGACCGTTCGCTGCAACTGATCAAGGACGGCGGCTGCAAGGCTGGACTGGTGTTCAACCCGGCCACCAGCCTGGACGCCCTGAAGTACGTGATGGACAAGATCGACATGGTCCTGCTGATGAGCGTCAACCCAGGCTTCGGCGGGCAGAAGTTCATCCCAGGCACCCTCGACAAACTGCGCGAGGCCCGTGCCCTGATCGACGCCAGTGGGCGTGATATCCGTCTGGAAATCGACGGTGGCGTCAACGTCAACAACATCCGTGAAATCGCCGCTGCTGGTGCCGATACCTTCGTTGCCGGCTCGGCGATCTTCAACGCCCCGGACTATGAGCAAGTCATCGCCACGATGCGCGCCGAACTGGCCCAGGCACGCCCATGAGCGGCTTCGAGCAGCTGTTCCCAGGGGCGCTGCCCAGGCTGGTGATGTTCGATCTGGACGGTACCTTGATCGACTCCGTCCCCGACCTGGCCGCCGCTGTGGATCGTATGCTGCTCGAACTCGGGCGACCGCCGGCTGGCCTCGATGCGGTGCGCCAATGGGTGGGCAATGGTGCCCAGGTCCTGGTGCGCCGTGCGCTGGCCGGCGATATCGAGCATGAGGGTGTGGATGAGGCACTGGCCGAGCAAGGGCTGGCGCTGTTCATGGACGCCTATGCCCAAAGCCATGAGCTGACGGAAATCTACCCCGGTGTGAAGGACACCCTGCGCTGGCTGCGCAAGCAGGGCGTGGAGATGGCGTTGATCACCAACAAGCCCGAGCGTTTCGTCGGCCCTCTGCTGGACCAGATGAAAATCGGTCGATATTTCCGCTGGATCATCGGCGGCGACACCTTGCCCCAGAAGAAGCCAGACCCAGCCGCGCTGTTGTTCGTCATGAAAATGGCCGGCGTTGCCCCCGAGCAGTCATTGTTCGTCGGCGACTCGCGCAGCGATGTGTTGGCGGCCAAGGCGGCAGGGGTGAAGTGTGTCGGCCTGACCTATGGCTACAACCACGGTCGGCCGATTCACGACGAATCACCCAATCTGGTGGTCGACGACCTGCGCGCCCTGCTGCCTGGTTGCGTAGACCCGGCCACTGGGATAACGTTGGCGGACCTTCAAGCCTCACAAGACAGAGAGTCCACCGTGGCGGTTACTGGCAAATTCTGGATGAAAGTCATCAAGGCCCTGGCCCGTTGGCGCTGGCGCGCCTGACTTCTGCCCACCGGCGCCTGCCGGTCCGTCCGCTTGCCCGAACCCATTGCTGCTTGCCACGAGGCTACCCATGACCCGCGAAGAATTCCTGCGCTTGGCCGCTGCCGGCTACAACCGCATCCCCTTGGCCTGTGAAACCCTGGCCGACTTCGATACGCCGCTGTCGATCTACCTGAAACTGGCTGACCAACCCAATTCCTACCTGCTCGAATCGGTGCAGGGCGGCGAGAAGTGGGGCCGTTACTCGATGATCGGTCTGCCGTCGCGCACCGTGATGCGTGTACATGGCTACCATGTGAGCATCCTGCAAGACGGCGTCGAAGTGGAAAACCACGATGTGGAAGACCCGCTGGCGTTCGTCGAAACCTTCAAGGACCGCTACAAGGTCGCCGACATCCCTGGCCTGCCGCGCTTCAATGGCGGCCTGGTCGGTTACTTCGGCTATGACTGCGTGCGCTATGTCGAGAAGCGTCTGGGCGCTTGCCCAAACCCGGATCCGCTGGGCGTGCCGGACATTCTGCTGATGGTGTCCGACGCCGTGGTGGTGTTCGACAACCTGGCGGGCAAGATGCATGCGATCGTGCTGGTCGACCCGACCGAGGAGCAGGCTTTCGAGCAGGGCCAGGCGCGCCTGCAGGGTTTGCTGGAAACCCTGCGTCAACCGATCACGCCACGCCGTGGCCTGGACTTGAGCGGCCCGCTGGCAGCCGAGCCGGAATTCCGCTCCAGCTATACCCGTGATGACTACGAGAACGCGGTTGGGCGGATCAAGGAATACATCCTGGCGGGCGACTGCATGCAGGTGGTGCCGTCGCAGCGGATGTCCATCGACTTCAAGGCCGCGCCGATCGACCTTTACCGTGCGCTGCGTTGCTTCAACCCGACGCCCTACATGTACTTCTTCAACTTTGGTGACTTCCATGTCGTTGGCAGCTCGCCCGAAGTGCTGGTGCGGGTAGAAGACAACCTGGTCACCGTGCGCCCGATTGCCGGCACTCGCCCGCGCGGCGCTACCGAAGAAGCCGACCGGGCGCTGGAAGACGACCTGCTGTCGGACGAGAAAGAGATCGCCGAGCACCTGATGCTGATCGACCTGGGTCGCAACGATGTGGGGCGCGTGTCCTCGACCGGTAGCGTTCGCCTGACCGAGAAGATGGTGATCGAACGCTACTCGAACGTGATGCACATCGTGTCCAATGTCACTGGCCAACTGCGCCAAGGCCTGACCGCCATGGATGCGCTGCGGGCGATCCTGCCGGCGGGCACCTTGTCGGGGGCGCCGAAAATTCGTGCGATGGAGATCATCGACGAACTCGAGCCGGTCAAGCGGGGTGTGTACGGAGGGGCGGTGGGCTACTTTGCCTGGAACGGCAATATGGACACAGCCATCGCCATTCGCACGGCGGTGATAAAGGACGGCGAGTTGCATGTGCAGGCTGGCGGGGGCATCGTTGCCGACTCGGTACCGGCACTGGAGTGGGAAGAAACCATCAACAAGCGCCGGGCGATGTTCCGGGCAGTGGCGCTGGCTGAGCAGACCTCTGCCAAGTAGTTCGTCGGCATCTGGGGCTGCTTTGCAGCCCTTTCGCAGTCTCCAAGCAGTTGAAGCGGCCTGATGTCGCAAAAGGGCCGCTAAGCGGCCCCCACCGTCCTAGAAGTCGACGCTGATCCCCAGGCTCATCCCTTGTTGCGTTAACTCATCGCTCTTGCGCCAGGTGTAGTTCCCTCGCAGATGCACCCCGGCCGTCAACTCATGGGTCAGTCCCACACTGGCCCGGGTGAGGTTACTGTTCGGCGTATACCCGGTCAGTGTGAACTCGTTCGCCGGCAAGCTGGTCAGGTGCATCGTCACCTCTTGCTGGTCATCCTCGAACTCATGCTCGCGCGCCACCTCGGCGAACAGCCGGGTGCTCGGCGATACCTGCACACTGCCCAACAACCCCAGCCCCAAGCGTCGTGAAGTACGTTCCTGGTCATCGAAGCCAAGCGCCGTCGAACGTCCGCTCTTCTCGTCGTAGCCGTCCACCTTCACCCGCGCATAGTCGGCGCTGAGGAAGGGTGACAGTTGCCAGGTGCTGCTGGCTGCTGCCAGGTTGTAGCCCAGGCGGCCGGTGACTGCCCAGGCCTCGCCATCGGTGTCGGCTTTCTCGCTACGGGCGTTCACCCCCAGGGCAAAGGTACGCTTGAGGTCGCGGTAGTCCAGGTGCCCCGCGCTCAAGGCGGTATCGGCCCACCAGCGGTCCTGTCTGAACTGGGCGAAGGCAGTGGCCAGGTAGCTGTCGAGCTTGTAATTGGAGTCCTGTGCACCTGCTTCCAGCTTTTGCCGATACACACCGCCCGCCAGCCCCAGTCGCCAAGCGTCATTCAACCGGTAGCTGCCGCCCAGCGTCAGGTTATAGCCATGGCCGTTACCGCTGGCAGCGCTGCCTTGCTCGTCGAAGTCCAGGTCCTGGGCACCGGTTGCAACGAACGGTTGCCATTGCCCTACGCCTTGCCAAGGCGTCTGCCACTGGTTGCGCAGCTCGTCCTGGTGTGCTCGGAGGCTGGAGTGAGCCATTTCTGGCAGCAGTGTCAGTTCCCATGGGGCGGAGAGAATCGAGTAGGCGTAGTCGGCGATCAGTAGCTGGCCCGCAATGGTCGGATGGACTGAGTCGTTGAAAAGAAGCTTGGTTGGGTCGGGCGCTGTGCCGTTGGCGCCATACACGGGGTTTGCAACGCAATTGTTGCCGCTGTAGCAGGTGCCGATCAGGTTCTGTCCTGTGGCCAGGCCGAATTGGCTCGGGTCGGTGACGGCTTCTTGCAGTAGCACGGGAACATTCAGTGGGATGATCTCGGCGTCGATCTGCCCGAGCTGGCCGACCAGCGATTGGTTGAACACGCTCGACAGCTGTGACAGGGCGCCTTGCAAGGGCGATCCGCTGAAGTTCGGGGTCTGGCCGAGGTCTGGCAGTAGCCAGACCATGATGTAGCGTGCCCCTCCTTGCTGTAGCGCCTGGGCGCTGGCGGCCAGGCGTGCGCCGGCTGCCGCCGCGTCCGCGGGGGTGTTCACCAGGCCTTGGAGGAAGTCATTGCCGCCACCGGTCAGGTAGTAGAGCGCGTTGGGGTCTGCGCGCAGGCCATTGGCCAGGTAGCCAGGTCGCTGACGAATCACGGTGCCCGCTCCCAGGTTGCCAGGGGGAATGATCAATTGAGAGGTGCCGGTGATCGAATCCAGTATTTGCTGGGTCGTGTAGCCGCCAACCGCCCAGTTGTTACCATCCGGGCGAATTCCGAAGGAGGTGGAAGGGTTGAGGTCTGCTGGCGCTACCCCCAGTTGTCCTCCGAGGATCATCGGCGAGACGGGGGCGAAGTTGCCGTCGCTGTCACGGTTGGTGAAGCGCATGCCATCAGTGCCTCCCAGTAGATCGGGAAACTGGCCGGCATCGCTCAAGCTGTCGCCGAACACGATCATGGTGGAATATGGCGAAGGAGCTGCCAGGGCTTGGCTGCAGGCCAGCGCGAGCGTACAGAGGGTGAAGCGCAGGAAATGCGAACGTTGCATGGGTAGATATCCTTCTCATTGTTTTTATCGGAACAGCCCGATTGACCTTAACAAAGCAAAGGTCTTTTCTCACAAGTCCATTCGTTACCCCGTGTTTACGGGCATATTGCGCCAGGCGCCCCGGTAAGCTACTGTGCCGGGACGTATGAGCGAGACCTATCCTGTGTTGATCGTCAGCAAACTCTTGATGCGCGTAATCAAGGCCCACGCCCGTTGGCGTTGGCGCGCCTGACTTTATCTCCTGCCGGCAAGTCCGGCCCGCCCCCGTTTGTCTTCCTCTTTGTAACACCCGCCACCGCACGATGCGGCTGCATTTGCGCTTGTTCTGGCGTGTAGGAAGATTCGAATTCAAAAGTCAGTAGATTCAAGAGGTTCATCCCGATGTTACTGATGATCGACAATTACGACTCATTCACTTACAACGTTGTTCAGTACCTTGGCGAGCTGGGTGCCGAGGTAAAGGTCATTCGCAACGACGAAATGACCATCGCCGAGATCGAAGCCCTCAATCCGGAACGCATCGTCGTCTCGCCTGGTCCATGCACACCGAGCGAAGCGGGTGTGTCCATCGAGGCCATCCTGCATTTCGCCGGCAAGCTGCCAATCCTTGGCGTCTGCCTGGGGCACCAGTCCATCGGCCAGGCCTTCGGCGGCGATGTGGTGCGGGCGCGTCAGGTGATGCATGGCAAGACCAGCCCGGTGTTGCACCGCGACCTGGGTGTGTTCGCCGGCCTGAACAATCCGCTCACCGTGACCCGCTACCATTCCCTGGTGGTGAAGCGCGAAACCTTGCCTGACTGCCTGGAAGTGACCGCCTGGACCGCCCACGCAGATGGCGCGGTCGACGAGATCATGGGCTTGCGCCACAAGACGCTTAACATCGAAGGGGTGCAGTTCCACCCTGAATCGATCCTGACCGAGCAGGGCCACGAGCTGTTCGCCAACTTCCTCAAGCAGACCGGCGGCCGCCGCTAAGGACCGAACATGGATATCAAGAGCGCGTTGAGCCGTATCGTCGGCCACCTTGACCTCAGCACCGAAGAAATGCGCGATGTCATGCGCCAGATCATGACCGGCCAATGCAGCGAAGCGCAGATCGGCGCCTTCCTGATGGGCATGCGCATGAAGAGCGAGAGCATCGACGAGATTGTCGGTGCGGTCTCGGTGATGCGCGAACTGGCTGACAAGGTCGAGCTGCAAAGCCTCGATGGCGTGGTCGATATCGTCGGTACCGGCGGTGATGGCGCCAACATCTTCAACGTTTCCACCGCATCCTCCTTCGTCCTCGCGGCGGCGGGGTGCCCTGTGGCCAAGCACGGCAACCGTGCTGTCTCCGGCAAGAGCGGCAGCGCGGACCTGCTGGAGGCCGCCGGAGTCTACCTGGATCTGAATCCAACCCAGGTCGCCCGTTGCATCGACAGCCTGGGGATCGGCTTCATGTTCGCTCAGAGCCACCACAAGGCAATGAAGTTCGCGGCTGGCCCACGCCGTGACCTGGGGCTGCGTACCCTGTTCAATATGCTCGGCCCGCTTACGAATCCGGCCGGTGTGAAGCACCAGGTGGTCGGCGTGTTTACCCAGGCCCTGTGCCGTCCGTTGGCCGAAGTGCTGCAACGCCTGGGCAGCAAGCATGTGCTGGTGGTGCATTCGAAGGACGGTCTGGACGAGTTCAGCCTGGCCGCGCCGACCTTCGTGGCCGAACTGAAGAATGACCAGATCACCGAGTACTGGGTCGAACCGGAGGACCTCGGCATGAAGAGCCAGAGCCTGCATGGCCTGGCTGTCGAAGGCCCGGAGGCCTCGTTGGCGCTGATACGCGATGCCTTGGGTCGTCGCAAGACTGAGAACGGGCAGAAAGCCGCCGAAATGATCGTGCTCAATGCGGGCGCGGCGTTGTATGCCGCAGACCATGCAATGAGCCTCAAGTCGGGTGTGGAACTGGCCCATGACGTGCTGCACACCGGGCTGGCCTGGGAGAAGCTGCAGGAGCTGGGTGCCTTTACGGCGGTATTCAAGGTGGAGAACGAAGCATGAGTGTGCCGACGGTGCTGGAAAGGATCATCGCCCGCAAATTCCAGGAAGTGGCCGAGCGCAGCGCGCGCGTAAGCTTTGCCGAACTGGAGCGTCTGGCCAAGTCGGCCGATGCGCCCCGAGGTTTTGCCAATGCCCTGATCGAGCAGGCCAAGCGCAAGCAGGCGGCGGTCATTGCCGAAATCAAGAAGGCCTCGCCGAGCAAGGGTGTGATCCGCGAGGACTTCGTGCCGGCGGACATTGCCGTCAGCTACGAAAAGGGTGGGGCGACCTGCCTGTCGGTGCTGACCGATGTGGACTACTTCCAAGGCGCCGACGAATACCTGCAGCAAGCTCGCGCCGCCGTTTCGCTGCCGGTGATCCGCAAGGACTTCATGGTCGACCCGTACCAGATCGTCGAGGCTCGTGCCTTGGGCGCCGACTGCGTGCTGCTGATCGTGTCGGCGCTGGACGACGTGAAGATGGCTGAGCTGGCCGCCACGGCCAAGGAGGTCGGCCTGGATGTCCTGGTCGAAGTGCATGACGGCGACGAGCTGGAGCGTGCACTGAAGACGCTCGATACGCCGTTGGTGGGGGTCAACAACCGTAACCTGCACACCTTCGAGGTGAGCCTGGAGACCACCCTCGACTTGTTGCCGCGCATCCCACGTGATCGCCTGGCCATTACCGAAAGCGGCATTCTCAACCGTGCTGACGTCGAGCTGATGGAAATCAACGAGGTCTACACCTTCCTGGTGGGGGAGGCGTTCATGCGTGCCGAGCAACCAGGGTTGGAGCTGCAGCGGTTGTTCTTCCCTGATCAGGTCAAGAAGACTGTTCAGCAACTGGACTGATCGAAACGAAGCCGGCGTATTGCCGGCTTTTTTGTAGGCCTGCCATGGCTGCTAACAAAGGTGAAAGGATGACCGATCAACCCCTGGCACTGACTGTCGAACAAGGCCTGCACGCCGAGCAGGAACTGCTGGCGGCCGTCTGCCGCGGCGAGCGTGACGCTGGCGTGCTGTTCTGGCGCCCCACCGATCATGCCCTGGTGATGCCACGGCGCATGAGCCGGCTGGAAAACTTCGAGGCTGCATGCGCCGAGTTGGCGATTGCCGGATGGCCTGTGCTGCTGCGGGAAACCGGTGGTGAGCCGGTGCCACAGTCCCACGCGACGGTGAATGTCGCGCTGGTCTACGTCGCGCCGCGCAGCGAAGGCGACCATGGGCGAATCGAGCATGCCTACGAGCGCCTGTGCCTGCCTTTGTGCGATGTGCTGCGCGAATGGGGTGGCGTGGCTTCGGTGGGCGAAATCGACGGTGCTTTCTGCGACGGGCGTTTCAACGTCAACCTCAACGGCCGCAAACTGGTCGGCACCGCTCAGCGCTGGCGCCAGGGACTGGGTGGCAAGCGGGCCGTGGTGCTGGTCCATGGAGCCCTGCTGCTGGACAACGAGCGGGAGTCGATGGTCGCGGCCGTCAACCGTTTCAACGAATGTTGCGACCTGGAGCAGCGCTGCCGCGCCGACAGCCATATCGCTCTGCATGAAGTGGTGCCCGAAGCGCCCTGGTTCGAGCGCTTGTCGCAAGCCTATGCTGATGAGCTGGCGAAACTGCCCAGGGACTAGCGTGTTCCGTAGACCACCATGGTCTTGCCCTTGACCTGCACCAGGCTGCGTTCCTCGAGGTCCTTCAGGACGCGGCCGACCATCTCCCGCGAACAGCCGACGATGCGACCGATCTCCTGACGGGTGATCTTGATCTGCATGCCATCCGGATGGGTCATGGCGTCGGGTTGCTTGCACAGGTCAAGCAGGCAGCGCGCCACTCGGCCTGTCACATCGAAGAAGGCCAGGTCGCCAACCTTGCGCGTGGTGTTGCGCAGGCGTTGGGCCATCTGGCTGCCCAGGGCATAGAGGATGTCCGGGTCGTGGCGCGACAGTTCGCGGAACTTGTCGTAGCTGATCTCCGCCACCTCGCATTCGGTCTTGGCGCGAACCCAGGCGCTGCGCTGCTGATCGCTACCCACGGGCTCGAACAGGCCCAACTCGCCAAAGAAGTCGCCACTGTTGAGGTACGCGATGATCATCTCGTGACCTTCGTCGTCTTCGATCAGGATGGTGACCGACCCTTTGATGATGAACGACAGCGTCTCGGCCCGATCACCCGCGCAAATGATGTTGCTCTTGGCGACATAACGGCGGCGTTGGCAGTGGACCAGCAGTTTATCGATGTTCTTGATCTTGGCGGGTAGGGCTGAGGCAACCATCACGAAATCCTGTTCGATGTGAGGTATGAGCTTTTTCTAGGATGCCTGACGGTTGACGCCAGTCATTTGGCGCCAGCTTATCAGACACTGTGGGATGTTTCGGCACAATTGCGACACGTCTTGATCTTTTCCGACAGCCACACAAGGTCTAAGCTGACACCCTTTTCCGATATTTAGGAGTCCGGATAGATGAAGGCACGCATCCAGTGGGCCGGTGAAGCGATGTTCCTCGGCGAGTCCGGGAGCGGCCATGTCGTGGTGATGGACGGTCCGCCCGAAGCGGGTGGTCGCAATCTGGGCGTGCGCCCGATGGAAATGCTCCTGCTGGGCCTCGGTGGCTGCAGCAGCTTCGACGTAGTGAGCATTCTGAAAAAGTCGCGCCAGGCAGTGGAAAGCTGCGAAGCGTTCCTGGAGGCAGAGCGCGCCAGTGAAGACCCGAAAGTGTTCACCAAGATCCACATGAACTTCGTGGTGAAGGGGCGTGGTCTGAAAGAAGCCCAGGTAAAACGGGCTGTCGAACTGTCGGCGGAGAAATACTGCTCGGCATCGATCATGCTGGAGCGTGCAGGCGTTGAGATCACCCATGGTTACGAGATCGTAGAGCTGGGTTGATTTTCACCCTTTGGGCTGCTTTGCAGCCCATCGCCGGCAAGGAGGGTGCAAGCCTGTAAGGGCGGGCTTGCCGGCAGTCGTCAATTTCGCAGTGCTGGCAGGGCAGTCAGCAACCATTGCGGCAAGCGCCCCCGGACGGCCTGGCTCAGTTGTTCTCGCCGTTTCTGATACGCCAGACCCAGGCCGATCACTCCCAGCCCGATCAAGGTCAGTACTACCGGGAATAACAGGGATTCGGCAAACACGTCGTACGACAAGTAACCCAGGTATGCCGCCACGCCAAGCGCGCCGAACACCATGAAGACCGGTCGGCGCAGCAGCACCGCCATGCCCATCAGCCCAAGGTTGATCACACAGTACATCGCCCTGCCCAGTTCGCTCCCGCTGTCCAGCAATGTCAGCCCGCCCCAGAATGCCGCCAGCCCGGCCAGATAACCCCAGTGGGCATAATCCTGGCGGGTGCGTCCGTCCAGAATCAACACCGCCAGCAGCAGCCCAAGGCCAAACCACAGTGATACCGTGCGGCGTTGCTCCCAGCTCAAAGGCGAGCCGTAGAACCATTCGCTCAGGTCCATCGACATGAACCACAAGGCCAAGGCGATCGGCATGACGATGAACGGGTAGGGGATCAGGCGCAGCATGAGCAGCCCTGCCAGCACCGTGGCGGCCTCCATCAACAGCCAACCGCCTTGCACATAGCGGTAGTACTGGTGGTAATCCGTTTGCGTGTCGCCCATGGGCCACCACCCCGCCATACGCTCGATGGCGAAGACGGCCAGCGGCACGATGCTTACCGCGACCGCGGCCAGCACCCCGGCAGCGATGGGTTGATGGCGTCGTTGCAGGCCGAGCGCGAAGAGGGTCATTAGCACGATGTACAGCATGGCGATGGCCAGCAGGGCGCCGTCGCCAATACGCATCCAGGCTTCGGTCAGCAACCAGCCCATGGCACCCATGATCAGCAGGGCGCCGAAATAGAACGCCACGTGGGCCAGTTGCAGCGTGCCGCGTGGGACCGGAGGCTGTTGCAGGAATGCCAGCAGGGCCTGGTCCTGGCCCGGCTGGAGGATGCCGGCTTGCACGGCGCGCGCCAGGTCCTTGGCGTCGATGCGGTCCGTCATGGTATTGGCCCTAGATGCGATAGGTGCTCTTGGTCATGACTTTGGCCAGCAGGCTCATGCCAAAGCGCACAGGTGCGGGGAAACGGTAACCACCGGCTTCGAGGGCCGATTCGGCATGTTGCTCTTCGTCGACGCGCATCTGTTCGAGAATGGCGCGCGATTTCTCGTCCTCTTGCGGGATCTGTTCCAGATGCTCGTCCAGATGCTTGCACACCTGATGCTCGGTGGCAGCTACGAAGCCCAGGCTGACCTTGTCGCTGACCAGGCCGGCGAGTGCGCCAATGCCGAACGACATGCCATAGAACAATGGGTTGAGCACGCTCGGGTGGCTGCCCAGTTGGCGGATGCGCTGTTCGCACCAGGCCAGGTGGTCGACTTCTTCCTCGGCGGCATGCTCCATGGCCTTGCGTACCTGCGGCAGCTTGGCCGTCAGGGCCTGGCCCTGGTACAGCGCCTGGGCGCACACCTCACCGGTATGGTTGACCCGCATCAGGCCGGCGATGTGACGAGCCTGGCTTTCATCCAGTTCGACATCTGGCTGGACGATGGCCGGGGAGGGTCGGGAAGGTTGGCCGCTGAAAGGCAGCAAGGTGCGCATGGCGGTATCGGCCTGCAGCAACAAGCGGTCGAGCGGCGAGTAGTGACGTTCGGTAGCCATCGGGCACCTCCGCTAGAGTGTGCCCGACAGTTTACCGCAATCGGATCAGGGTCGCTTGCCCTGGATCAGCCCGGAGGCCAGTGCATCTGGCGTTGGCCAAGCACATGCATGTGGATGTGGTAGACGGTCTGTCCACCCAGTTCGTTGCAGTTCATGACCACGCGGAAGCCGTCTTCACAGCCAAGTTCCTTGGCCAGGCGCTGGGCGGTGAACAGGATGTGGCCGGCCAGGCCCTTGTCGTCTTCGGTCAGGTCGTTCAGGGTGCGGATGTGTTTCTTCGGGATAACCAGAAAATGCACTGGCGCCTGGGGGGCGATATCGTGGAACGCCAGAACCTGGTCGTCCTCATAGATGATCTTCGCCGGGATCTCCCGGTTGATGATTCTGGTGAATAAGTCGTCCACAGCTCTTGCTCCATGGTGAGGTTCCGGGCCGAGTTTACTCAGCCGGGCGCCGCTCGCCCAGTGGCTATTCCATGCCGATCGGGCAGTAGCGCCGATGCAGCACTCCTGCGAGCTTGCGTACCAGCCAGCGCGGCAGCAGGCGTGGGACGAAGGCCAGCCAGCGGTTGCGTCGGCCAGGGGTGATCAGCGCGCGGTTCTTGTCGAGGGCTCTTACGGTGTAAAGCGCAACTTCTTCGGGCGTCAGGCAACGGGATTTGCCTTCGAGCCTCGGGATGGGGCGCCTGGACGAACGCACGGGACCAGGATTGAGTACCGAGACCTTGATGCCCGTGCGCCTGAGCTCTTCGCGCAGTGCCTCGGAAAAACTCAGTACATAGGCCTTGCTGGCGGCATAAGTCGCCATCCAAGGGCCGGGGGCCGCGCTGGCCAGTCCCGCGACGTTGAGAATCTGCCCGCCACCTTGCACCGCCATCAGGTTGCCAATCGCGTGGCACAAGCGACTCATGGCCAGGATGTTGACCTCCAGCAGATCTTGCTCGTCGGCCCATTCATGGGCGAGAAATGGCCCATAGCTGCGCAGCCCGGCGCAGTTCACCAGCAGGTCGATGCGCCGCTCGCCTTCCTCAAGCTCTAATACGAAACCTGACAGTCGCAAGGGTTGGCTGAGGTCGCAGGCGCGGAACAGCACCTCGACGCCGAAGCGCTGGGTGAGCTCGATGGCGACCGGCTCAAGGGTCTCGCGCTGGCGCGCTACCAGGATCAAATTGCGACCGCGCCGCGCCAGGGCTTCCGCCAGGGCCAGGCCCAGGCCGCTGGAAGCACCAGTAATCATGGCGTAACGGGTCATGCAAGGCTCCTGGGGGCTGAAGAGGGCGCCTAGTGTACAGCTTGGTCAGGCAAGGTGTTGCCTTTTGCTACAGGGCCTTGTCACGCAGCGCCAGGCTGTGGTCCAGAGCCGCCCGGTACTCGCCGTGCAGGCGCTCGATCAGTGCCGCTGCACCAGGCACGTCCTGAATATCACCCACGCCCTGGCCAGCAGACCATACCGTCTTCCATGCCTTGGCTTCGTCGTCGATCGGCTTGAGCTTGCCTTGTTCGTGGCCGCGCTCGAGGGTGGCCATGTCGTACCCCGCCTGCTGCAGGCTTTGGCGCAGGAAGCTGGCAGGAATGCCGGACACCGCTGGGGTGTGCACGATATCCGCGGCACGGGCATCGAGCAGCATCTGTTTGTATAGTGGCTGCGCCTGGCTTTCGGCCGTGGCGATGAAGCGGGTGCCCATGTAGGCAAGGTCTGCCCCCAATAGCTGGGCGGCGAGGATCTGATGGCCATGATTGATGCAGCCTGCCAGCAGCACGGTCTTGTCGAAGAATTGGCGGATCTCCGCGACCAGCGCGAAGGGGCTCCAGGTGCCGGCATGACCGCCAGCCCCGGCGGCTACCGCGATCAGGCCATCGACGCCAGCCTCGGCGGCCTTTTCGGCATGGCGCCGTGTGGTGACGTCATGGAACACCACGCCGCCATAGCCGTGCACGGCATCCACCACCTCCTTCACCGCACCAAGACTCGTGATGACGATCGGCACTCGGTGCTCGACGCACAAAGCCAGGTCAGCCTGCAAGCGAGGGTTGGTAGGGTGGACGATAAGGTTGACGGCGTAGGGCGCTGGCGCGGCCATTGCTTGCAAAGCCTGCTCGATCTCTTCGAGCCAGCGCTTGAATCCGGCACTGTCGCGCTGGTTCAGGGCTGGGAAGCTACCCACCACGCCATTGGCACAGCAAGCCAGGACCAGGCGCGGGTTGGAGATCAGGAACATCGGCGCTGCGACCACCGGGAGGCGCAGGCGTTGCTCAAGCGAGGCAGGCAAAGGCATGGAGGGCTCCTGCGGGCAGGTTTGTCGTCAGAACGGTTTGACCACCACGAGAATCACGATGCCTAACAGGAACAACACAGGGACCTCGTTGAACCAGCGATAGTAAACATGGCTGCGGGTATTGCTGCCGCTGGCGAAGCGTTTGCGCTGGGCGCCGCAGATATGATGGTAGCCGGTCAGCAGGATCACCAGGGTGAGCTTGGCGTGCAGCCAGCCTTGGCTGAGCCAGCCCGGAGTGAGGTAGAGCATCCAGGCGCCGAACACGTACGTGGCGATCATCGCCGGGTTCATGATGCCCCGATACAGCTTGCGCTCCATGGTGATGAAGCGTTCCTGGCTGATGCTGTCCTGGCTCTGGGCGTGGTAGACGAACAATCTTGGCAGGTAGAACAGGCCGGCAAACCAGCAGACCACGCTGATGATGTGCAGTGCCTTGATCCATAGATAAAGCATGGAGGGAGTTCCTTCAGGTTTTCACGGTCGTCAGATAGTAGAGCTCAAGCGCCCAAAGGGGCACCCCAAGAGTTGTTACAGGCGGCGTGCCCCCCTATCATCGTGCGCTTTCCAGTCGGCTCGTTGATAAGGGGCAAGCGTTATGATCAAGGTCGGTATCGTCGGCGGCACGGGTTACACCGGCGTCGAACTGTTGCGTCTGCTGGCACAGCATCCACAGGCCGAGGTGGCGGTCATCACTTCGCGCTCCGAGGCGGGCGTGGCGGTTGCCGACATGTATCCGAACCTGCGTGGCCACTACGATGGCCTGTCCTTCAGTGTGCCGGACAGCAAGACGCTGGGTGCCTGCGACGTCGTGTTCTTCGCCACCCCCCATGGCGTTGCACACGCCCTGGCCGGCGAGTTGCTGGCTGCCGGCACCAAGGTGATCGACCTGTCCGCCGACTTCCGCCTGCAGGATGCCGTGGAATGGGGCAAGTGGTATGGCCAGCCGCATGGTGCACCCGAGCTGCTCAAGGATGCGGTATACGGCTTGCCTGAAGTCAACCGTGAGAAGATTCGCCAGGCGCGTCTGATTGCAGTGCCGGGCTGCTACCCGACCGCTACCCAACTGGGCTTCCTGCCGCTGCTCGAAGCTGGGCTGGCCGATCCGTCGCGATTGATCGCCGACTGCAAATCGGGCGTTAGCGGTGCCGGCCGTGGCGCTGCCGTAGGCTCACTGTTCTGCGAGGCTGGTGAGAGCATGAAGGCCTATGCGGTCAAGGGGCACCGTCACCTGCCGGAAATCAGCCAGGGCCTGCGCCTGGCGGCCGGGAAAGACATCGGCCTGACCTTCGTGCCGCACCTGACGCCAATGATCCGCGGCATTCACGCAACCCTGTACGCGAACGTCGTCGACACCTCGGTCGACCTGCAAGCGTTGTTCGAGAAGCGTTATGCCGATGAACCGTTCGTCGACGTGATGCCAGCCGGCAGCCACCCGGAAACCCGCAGCGTGCGAGGCGCCAACGTCTGCCGTATTGCGGTTCACCGTCCGCAGGGCGGCGACCTGGTGGTGGTGCTGTCGGTCATCGACAACCTGGTCAAGGGCGCATCCGGCCAGGCTGTCCAGAACCTGAACATCCTGTTCGGCCTGGACGAGCGCATGGGGCTGTCCCACGCCGGCCTGCTGCCGTAAGCGCAAGCTCGTTCCTGAGGCCCGCCTTGTGCGGGCCTTTTTGTTGGGCGCGACTAAAGCAGCACAATTCTTGACCGATTTTCTCGGAGAAGCGGATAATGCGCACCATCGAGTTTTATGGCGGCAGTGCGCCGGGAGAATCAACATGAGCGTCGAAACCTTCACCCCCACCGCGTTGGAGTTCACTCACGGGGCTGCGCAAAAGGTGAAGACCCTGGTTTCCGAGGAAGGCAACGATCGCCTGAAGTTGCGTGTATTCGTGACGGGTGGCGGCTGCTCGGGCTTCCAGTACGGTTTCACCTTCGATGAAGATGTGGCCGAGGATGACACCATCGTCGAGCGCGAAGGCGTTTCCCTGGTCGTCGACCCAATGAGCTTCCAGTACCTGGCGGGTGCCGAGGTGGACTACCAGGAAGGCCTGGAAGGCTCGCGCTTCGTGATCAAGAACCCCAACGCTACTACCACCTGTGGCTGTGGCTCCTCGTTCTCGATCTGAGCTTCGGCCATACGAAAACGCCGCGCAATTGCGCGGCGTTTTGCTTTCTGCAGGGGACTAAGCCGGGTAGATCGCACCCAATATGCGCAGCCCTTGTGCCGCCGTGACGCTGGGGCGGTTGGCAGGAATACCCTCCAGGCAACAATGGGCGAGCCAGGCGAAGGCCATCGCTTCGACCCAGTCCGGGTCCACACCATGGGCGGCTGTGCTGCTGACCTTGGCGTCGGGCAGCAAGGTAGCCAGTCGCGCCATCAGTGCTCTGTTGTGGGCCCCGCCGCCGCAAACCAGCAGGGCTTCTGTGCTCTGTTGGGCATTGCGAAGCGACTCGATGATGCTGCGGCAGGTCAGTTCCAGTAGCGTGGCTTGCACATCTTCATCGCGGTACTGGGGCAGGCGAGTCAGGTGGCCATCGAGCCACTGCAGGTTGAACACCTCACGGCCAGTGCTTTTCGGGCCGCTGCCGGCGAAGAACGGATCGCTGAGCAGTGCGCTGAGCAGGTCAACCTGCACCTGTCCGCTCGCAGCCCAAGCGCCATCGGCATCATAGGAAGGCCCGCGCTTGCGCTCGATCCAGGCGTCCATCAACACGTTGCCTGGGCCACAGTCGAAACCGTGCACCGGGCTGTCGACCTCGATCAGGCTGAGGTTGCTGAAACCGCCCACGTTGAGCACTGCCAAGCGCTGGCCGAGGTGGCCGAACAAGGTTTCATGGAATGCAGGCACCAGCGGGGCGCCTTGACCGCCGGCAGCGACGTCACGACGGCGAAAGTCACCTACCACGCTGATACCGGTCAGTTCGGCGAGTAGGGCTGGGTTGCCGATTTGTACCGTGAAGCCACGAGAGGGTTCATGGCGAATGGTCTGGCCGTGGCTGCCGATGGCGCGGATTGCAGCAGCCTCGAGCCCTTGCTGGGCCAGTACATGACGGATGCCCTGTGCGGCGAGGCTGGCCCAGCGGTTTTCTGCGAGGGCAGCGCGTGCGATCTCGTCAGGGCCGCTGGCACAGAGGCTCAGCAGCTCCTGGCGCAGGTCTGAGGGCATCGGAAGGTAGTGGGTAGCGAGCAGGCGGGGCTGCTCGCGTTGTTCGATCAGGGCGATGTCCAGGCCATCGAGACTGGTGCCGGACATTACCCCCAGATAAAGCGCCATGGGCTCAGCGCTTGTTGGCTGCGAGCAGCGTGGCCTTTTCCTGATCCATGCGTGCGATCAGGGGTTGGCTTTGCTGCAGGAAGCGCTGGCGCTCGGCTTTGGCGATCGGGTCAGCCATTGGCACTTTCTGGCTCAATGGGTCGACGTGCACGCCATTGACCTGGAACTCGTAATGCAGGTGCGGTCCGGTCGACAGGCCGGTGGTACCGATGTAGCCGATGATCTGGCCCTGTTTGACCTGGCTGCCGGTCTTGATGCCCTTGGCGAAGCCTTGCATATGGCCGTAGAGGGTTTTGTAGCGGTTGCCGTGGGCGATGATCACGGTGTTGCCGTAACCGCCACGACGCCCGGCCAGCTCGATGCGACCGTCACCGGCAGCCTTGATCGGCGTGCCGCGAGGGGCTGCGTAGTCGACGCCTTTGTGCGCACGGATCTTGTTCAGGATCGGGTGCTTGCGCCCGGCGGAAAAGCGCGAGCTGATGCGGGCGAAGTCAACTGGGGTACGGATGAACGCCTTGCGCAGGCTGTTGCCGTCGGCGGTGTAGTAGCTGGTATTGCCCTGCTTGTTGGTGTAGCGCACGGCGGTGTAGGTCTTGCCGCGGTTGGTGAAGCGAGCGGACAGGATGTTGCCGGTGCCGATGACCTTGCCATCCATGACCTTCTGTTCGTAGACCACGTCGAATTCGTCACCTGGACGGATGTCCTGGGCGAAGTCGATGTCGTAGCCAAGTACTCGCGCCATGTCCATGGCCATGCTGTGGGACAGGCCGGCGCGCTGGGCGGAAGCAGAGAGCGAGCTCTTGATCACGCCATGGGCGTAGGCGGTGCGCACGATCGGTTTACTGATCTCGCGGTCGAAGGTATAGCCCTTGGCGGTCTTGCTCAGGCGAATGGTTTCCAGGTTGCTGACCTTGCTGTGCAGGCTGGCCAGTTGGCCATCCTTGTCCAGTTCGAACTGCAGGACCTGGCCATGCTTGAGTTGCGTGAACTGCTTGGCTTGCTTGTTGCTGGCCAGCAGGTCATGGACCGCGTTCGCCGGCAGGCCGACCTTGGCGAACAGGGTGGACAGGGTATCGCCACGGGCCACGGTGACTTCGCGGTGGGCAGGGTCCTTGGCTGCGGTTTCCGGCTGGCCCTCCGGGGCTTGCTGGGAGGCTGTCTGTTCGGTGCTCGGCTCGGCGTTTTCGATCTGGGCGAAGGGGGAGCCTTGATCGCCTTCGGACTGGACCAGCGGTGCGCTGCTGGTTTCGTCCTTCAATTGCTCGGCAGGGCTCTCCAGTTCGAGGGAGAGCGTGGTCTTCTTGGCTTCGACCTCACTGGAGGGGAACACCAGCAAGGCCAGGCTGAGCAGGGCGGCAATGCCGCTGGCGGCCAACAGATGGCTTTTCGGATAAAGCGGAGGCGCTTTAGGCGTTTTGTTGGTCATAGGTAAGGTGGCTTTGAAGAAAAATGAATATGGAAAAGATGAATGACATGATGAAGATGAAATAACTGTATAAAATATAACCAAATCCATTTTCGCGCAAGGGCGCATAGACGCCGGAAGGCTTCACCCGGGTCACATTCCTTTGCGAAACTTGTATTTGATGGCCGATCTTGTATGGTTGGCTCCCCTTGAATCTGAGCCTTGCGGGTCTGTCTATGAAGTCGGTTGAAGAGCAGCTGGCGCTTATCAAGCGCGGTGCGGAAGAAGTGTTGGTCGAGTCGGAACTGGTGGAGAAGCTCAAGCGCGGCCAGCCTCTGCGTATCAAGGCAGGCTTCGATCCGACTGCCCCGGACCTGCATTTGGGGCACACGGTGCTGATCAACAAGCTGCGCCAGTTCCAGGACCTTGGGCACCAGGTCATCTTCCTGATCGGTGATTTCACCGGGATGATCGGCGATCCGAGCGGCAAGAGCGCGACTCGTCCACCGCTGACGCGCGAGCAAGTACTGGAAAACGCTGAGACCTACAAGCAGCAGGTGTTCAAGATCCTCGACCCGGCCAAGACCGAAGTCGCATTCAACTCCACCTGGATGGACAAGCTGACGCCGGCAGACTTCATTCGCCTGGCCTCGCAGTACACCGTTGCGCGCATGCTCGAGCGCGACGACTTCGACAAGCGCTACACCACCAACCAGCCGATTGCCATCCACGAGTTCCTCTACCCACTGGTGCAGGGCTATGACTCAGTGGCGTTGAGGGCTGACGTCGAGCTGGGTGGTACCGACCAGAAGTTCAACCTGCTGATGGGGCGTGAGCTGCAGCGGGCCTATGGCCAGGAAGCGCAGAACATCGTGACCATGCCGTTGCTCGAAGGGCTCGATGGCGTGAAGAAGATGTCCAAGTCGCTGGGCAACTACGTGGGCATCCAGGAAGCGCCGGGTGTGATGTACAGCAAGCTGGTATCGATTCCGGATACGTTGATGTGGCGTTACTTCGAGCTGCTGAGCTTCCGTTCGATGGAAGAAATCGATCAGTTCCGGACTGATGTTGCCAATGGTGCGAACCCGCGGGACATCAAGATCAAGCTGGCGGAAGAAATCGTTGCGCGTTTCCATGGTGAAGAGGCGGCTGCCAATGCTCACCGTGCGGCGGGTAACCGCATGAAGGAAGGTGAGCTGCCGGAAGATCTACCGGAGGTCGAGGTGAGTGCAACTGAAGACCTGCCGATTGCCGCGGTGCTGAACCGGGCTGGTCTGGTCAAGAACTCGGCTCAGGCGCGGGATCTGCTCGGTGCCGGAGCAGTGAAGGTCGATGGCGCGGTGGTTGAGCGAGATTTCATGTTTGCAATTGGCGCGACTCATGTGTGCCAGGCCGGCAAGAAGGCATTTGCGCGGGTTACCCTCAAGGCTGAGTGATCGCTTGCAGGTGTTGCAGCTATATAGAAGCGGGGGGGCCAACAGGCCTCCCCGCTTTTTTATGGCGGCGTCCCTAACGGCCGGCCGCCTCAACACCGAGCGGCCAACGGCGTGCGGCCCCGTTTCACAATTATTTCTGTTTAATGGAATTTAGGGGTTGACCACTTCTCGAATCCCCTTATAATGCGCCCCACTTCCGACGCAGTCGAAACGAAAAACTCCTTGTTAATCAACAAGTTGAGCGTTTAGAAAGCAATCGGAAGCGCTGAAAGAGGTGGTTGACAGCGTTTTAAAACGCTGTATTATTCGCCTCCCGCTACGAGAGATCGCAGCGAGTCAAGTGTTTGAAGCTAAACGAGTTTCTCGCAAAAAACTTCAAAATAAACGCTTGACAGCAAATGAGGAAAGCGTAGAATGCGCGCCTCGGTTGAGACGAAACGCTCTTAGCCAAACGCTCTTTAACAAATCGAATCAAGCAATTCGTGTGGGTGCTTGTGAGTACGGACTGATAGTCACAAAGATTATCAGCATCACAAGTGGCCATGCGAGAAATCACATAGTCATTTGAGATTGCTGAGCCAAGTTTAGGGTTTCTTAAAAACCCAAGCAGTATTGAACTGAAGAGTTTGATCATGGCTCAGATTGAACGCTGGCGGCAGGCCTAACACATGCAAGTCGAGCGGATGACAGGAGCTTGCTCCTTGATTCAGCGGCGGACGGGTGAGTAATGCCTAGGAATCTGCCTGGTAGTGGGGGACAACGTTTCGAAAGGAACGCTAATACCGCATACGTCCTACGGGAGAAAGCAGGGGACCTTCGGGCCTTGCGCTATCAGATGAGCCTAGGTCGGATTAGCTAGTTGGTGAGGTAATGGCTCACCAAGGCGACGATCCGTAACTGGTCTGAGAGGATGATCAGTCACACTGGAACTGAGACACGGTCCAGACTCCTACGGGAGGCAGCAGTGGGGAATATTGGACAATGGGCGAAAGCCTGATCCAGCCATGCCGCGTGTGTGAAGAAGGTCTTCGGATTGTAAAGCACTTTAAGTTGGGAGGAAGGGCAGTAAGCTAATACCTTGCTGTTTTGACGTTACCGACAGAATAAGCACCGGCTAACTCTGTGCCAGCAGCCGCGGTAATACAGAGGGTGCAAGCGTTAATCGGAATTACTGGGCGTAAAGCGCGCGTAGGTGGTTCGTTAAGTTGGATGTGAAAGCCCCGGGCTCAACCTGGGAACTGCATCCAAAACTGGCGAGCTAGAGTACGGTAGAGGGTGGTGGAATTTCCTGTGTAGCGGTGAAATGCGTAGATATAGGAAGGAACACCAGTGGCGAAGGCGACCACCTGGACTGATACTGACACTGAGGTGCGAAAGCGTGGGGAGCAAACAGGATTAGATACCCTGGTAGTCCACGCCGTAAACGATGTCAACTAGCCGTTGGAATCCTTGAGATTTTAGTGGCGCAGCTAACGCATTAAGTTGACCGCCTGGGGAGTACGGCCGCAAGGTTAAAACTCAAATGAATTGACGGGGGCCCGCACAAGCGGTGGAGCATGTGGTTTAATTCGAAGCAACGCGAAGAACCTTACCAGGCCTTGACATGCAGAGAACTTTCCAGAGATGGATTGGTGCCTTCGGGAACTCTGACACAGGTGCTGCATGGCTGTCGTCAGCTCGTGTCGTGAGATGTTGGGTTAAGTCCCGTAACGAGCGCAACCCTTGTCCTTAGTTACCAGCACGTTATGGTGGGCACTCTAAGGAGACTGCCGGTGACAAACCGGAGGAAGGTGGGGATGACGTCAAGTCATCATGGCCCTTACGGCCTGGGCTACACACGTGCTACAATGGTCGGTACAGAGGGTTGCCAAGCCGCGAGGTGGAGCTAATCTCACAAAACCGATCGTAGTCCGGATCGCAGTCTGCAACTCGACTGCGTGAAGTCGGAATCGCTAGTAATCGCGAATCAGAATGTCGCGGTGAATACGTTCCCGGGCCTTGTACACACCGCCCGTCACACCATGGGAGTGGGTTGCACCAGAAGTAGCTAGTCTAACCTTCGGGAGGACGGTTACCACGGTGTGATTCATGACTGGGGTGAAGTCGTAACAAGGTAGCCGTAGGGGAACCTGCGGCTGGATCACCTCCTTAATCGACGACATCAGCCTGCTGATGAGCTCCCACACGAATTGCTTGATTCTTTGTATAAAGACGATGCTGTAACGCGACCCTGTTATAGGTCTGTAGCTCAGTTGGTTAGAGCGCACCCCTGATAAGGGTGAGGTCGGCAGTTCAAATCTGCCCAGACCTACCAATTACTTGGTGCGGCCTAGAACACACGGGGCCATAGCTCAGCTGGGAGAGCGCCTGCCTTGCACGCAGGAGGTCAGCGGTTCGATCCCGCTTGGCTCCACCACTCTTTCAGGTTGTACAGCTGCTCAGAACTTAGAAATGAGCATTCAGATCGAATGTTGATTTCTGACTTTTGTCAGATCGTTCTTTAAAAATTCGGATATGTGATAGATAGACTGACACGCACTTTCACTGGTGTGATGTCAGGCTAAGGTAAAATTTGTGAGTTCTGCTCTTAATTGAGCAACATGCGAATTTTCGGCGAATGTCGTCTTCACAGTATAACCAGATTGCTTGGGGTTATATGGTCAAGTGAAGAAGCGCATACGGTGGATGCCTTGGCAGTCAGAGGCGATGAAAGACGTGGTAGCCTGCGATAAGCTTTGGGGAGTCGGCAAACAGACTGTGATCCAGAGATCTCTGAATGGGGGAACCCAGCCAGCATAAGCTGGTTATCTTGTACTGAATACATAGGTGCAAGAGGCGAACCAGGGGAACTGAAACATCTAAGTACCCTGAGGAAAAGAAATCAACCGAGATTCCCTTAGTAGTGGCGAGCGAACGGGGACCAGCCCTTAAGTTGATTTGAGATTAGTGGAACGCTCTGGAAAGTGCGGCCATAGTGGGTGATAGCCCCGTACACGAAAATCTCTTATCAATGAAATCGAGTAGGACGGAGCACGAGAAACTTTGTCTGAACATGGGGGGACCATCCTCCAAGGCTAAATACTACTGACTGACCGATAGTGAACCAGTACCGTGAGGGAAAGGCGAAAAGAACCCCGGAGAGGGGAGTGAAATAGAACCTGAAACCGTATGCGTACAAGCAGTGGGAGCCTACTTTGTTAGGTGACTGCGTACCTTTTGTATAATGGGTCAGCGACTTATATTCAGTGGCGAGCTTAACCGAATAGGGGAGGCGTAGCGAAAGCGAGTCTTAATAGGGCGTTTAGTCGCTGGGTATAGACCCGAAACCGGGCGATCTATCCATGGGCAGGTTGAAGGTTAGGTAACACTGACTGGAGGACCGAACCGACTACCGTTGAAAAGTTAGCGGATGACCTGTGGATCGGAGTGAAAGGCTAATCAAGCTCGGAGATAGCTGGTTCTCCTCGAAAGCTATTTAGGTAGCGCCTCATGTATCACTCCAGGGGGTAGAGCACTGTTTCGGCTAGGGGGTCATCCCGACTTACCAAACCGATGCAAACTCCGAATACCTGGAAGTGCCGAGCATGGGAGACACACGGCGGGTGCTAACGTCCGTCGTGAAAAGGGAAACAACCCAGACCGTCAGCTAAGGTCCCAAAGTCATGGTTAAGTGGGAAACGATGTGGGAAGGCTTAGACAGCTAGGAGGTTGGCTTAGAAGCAGCCATCCTTTAAAGAAAGCGTAATAGCTCACTAGTCGAGTCGGCCTGCGCGGAAGATGTAACGGGGCTCAAACCATGCACCGAAGCTACGGGTGTCATCTTTGATGACGCGGTAGAGGAGCGTTCTGTAAGCCTGTGAAGGTGAGTTGAGAAGCTTGCTGGAGGTATCAGAAGTGCGAATGCTGACATGAGTAACGACAATGGGAGTGAAAAACTCCCACGCCGAAAGACCAAGGTTTCCTGCGCAACGTTAATCGACGCAGGGTTAGTCGGTCCCTAAGGCGAGGCTGAAAAGCGTAGTCGATGGAAAACAGGTTAATATTCCTGTACTTCCAGTTATTGCGATGGAGGGACGGAGAAGGCTAGGCCAGCTTGGCGTTGGTTGTCCAAGTTTAAGGTGGTAGGCTGAGATCTTAGGCAAATCCGGGATCTCAAGGCCGAGAGCTGATGACGAGTTGCCTTTAGGCGACGAAGTGGTTGATGCCATGCTTCCAAGAAAAGCTCCTAAGCTTCAGATAACTGGGAACCGTACCCCAAACCGACACAGGTGGTCGGGTAGAGAATACCAAGGCGCTTGAGAGAACTCGGGTGAAGGAACTAGGCAAAATGGCACCGTAACTTCGGGAGAAGGTGCGCCGACGAGGGTGAAGGACTTGCTCCGTAAGCCCATGTCGGTCGAAGATACCAGGCCGCTGCGACTGTTTATTAAAAACACAGCACTCTGCAAACACGAAAGTGGACGTATAGGGTGTGACGCCTGCCCGGTGCCGGAAGGTTAATTGATGGGGTTAGCGCAAGCGAAGCTCTTGATCGAAGCCCCGGTAAACGGCGGCCGTAACTATAACGGTCCTAAGGTAGCGAAATTCCTTGTCGGGTAAGTTCCGACCTGCACGAATGGCGTAACGATGGCGGCGCTGTCTCCACCCGAGACTCAGTGAAATTGAAATCGCTGTGAAGATGCAGTGTATCCGCGGCTAGACGGAAAGACCCCGTGAACCTTTACTATAGCTTTGCACTGGACTTTGAATTTGCTTGTGTAGGATAGGTGGGAGGCTTTGAAGTGGGGACGCCAGTTCTCATGGAGCCATTCTTGAAATACCACCCTGGCAACTTTGAGGTTCTAACTCAGGTCCGTTATCCGGATCGAGGACAGTGTATGGTGGGTAGTTTGACTGGGGCGGTCTCCTCCCAAAGAGTAACGGAGGAGTACGAAGGTGCGCTCAGACCGGTCGGAAATCGGTCGCAGAGTATAAAGGCAAAAGCGCGCTTGACTGCGAGACAAACACGTCGAGCAGGTACGAAAGTAGGTCTTAGTGATCCGGTGGTTCTGTATGGAAGGGCCATCGCTCAACGGATAAAAGGTACTCCGGGGATAACAGGCTGATACCGCCCAAGAGTTCATATCGACGGCGGTGTTTGGCACCTCGATGTCGGCTCATCACATCCTGGGGCTGAAGCCGGTCCCAAGGGTATGGCTGTTCGCCATTTAAAGTGGTACGCGAGCTGGGTTTAGAACGTCGTGAGACAGTTCGGTCCCTATCTGCCGTGGACGTTTGAGATTTGAGAGGGGCTGCTCCTAGTACGAGAGGACCGGAGTGGACGAACCTCTGGTGTTCCGGTTGTCACGCCAGTGGCATTGCCGGGTAGCTATGTTCGGAAGAGATAACCGCTGAAAGCATCTAAGCGGGAAACTTGCCTCAAGATGAGATCTCACTGGAACCTTGAGTTCCCTAAAGGGCCGTCGAAGACTACGACGTTGATAGGTTGGGTGTGTAAGCGCTGTGAGGCGTTGAGCTAACCAATACTAATTGCCCGTGAGGCTTGACCATATAACACCCAAGCAATTTGCTGACGCAGATTGCGGTGGTGAAGACGAAACGACCGAAAGTTCGCAAGACCACAAATTCACATATCCGAATTGGCCAAGAGTGTTTACACGACATTCTGGCAACAGAATTTCTTGACGACCATAGAGCATTGGAACCACCTGATCCCATCCCGAACTCAGCAGTGAAACGATGCATCGCCGATGGTAGTGTGGGGTTTCCCCATGTGAGAGTAGGTCATCGTCAAGATTCATTTCGCAAAACCCCTATCTGCGCGAGCAGGTAGGGGTTTTGTCTTTCTGGCGCAGGCTAGCCGTGCCATGGGCCGCAGTTCGTCTTAGCGTATCAGCCGCGCAGCCCCCTTCATGCCCCATTCATGAGCGTATGGCCGCTATATCGGGGCCCTTTTCCTATGCAAGCCTATTACCCATAGCTATCATGCCAGCCTTATTCCAAGTCGAGACTGGCATGCTGAAGTTGTTGAATCTCCTCAAGGATGGCCGGTTCCATTCCGGAGAAGCCTTGGGTGCAGCCCTCGGGGTGAGTCGTAGTGCCGTCTGGAAACAGCTACAGCACCTCGAAAGTGAACTGAACCTCACTATCCACAAGGTTCGTGGACGCGGCTATCAACTCGCCGCGCCCTTGGCGTTGCTCGAGGAGCAAGCGATCGCCGAGTTTTCCCAGGGGGAACAATGGCCGGTATTCATCCATGACACCATCGACTCCACCAATGCCGAAGGCTTGAGGCTCGCCACACAGGGGCAGGTTGCCCCCTTCGTGGTGCTCGCTGAGCGCCAAAGTGCTGGCCGAGGGCGGCGTGGGCGCCAGTGGGTAAGTCCGTTTGCCGAAAACCTTTACTACAGCCTGGTGCTGCGTATCGATGGTGGGATGCGGCAACTTGAAGGGTTGAGTCTGGTCGTCGGCTTGGCGGTCATGCGGACACTGCAGGCATTCGGCGTGAAAGAGGTGGGGCTGAAATGGCCTAATGACGTGCTGGTCAGGGGGCAGAAGATTACTGGCATCCTGCTTGAGTTGGTCGGCGATCCCGCTGATGTCTGCCACGTGGTGCTTGGAGTTGGTATCAATGTGAACATGCAGGTCAACGAACAGGTTGACCAGGCCTGGACCTCGATGCGGCGGGAGCTTGGTGCAAGTATTGACCGAAATCGCCTGGTGTCGGCCCTTACCCAGCAACTACAGCATGAGTTGTCGCGCCACCGTCGATACGGTTTTGCAGCATTCCAGGAAGAGTGGGAGCAGGCACATCTATGGCAAGGGCATAATGTATCGTTGATTGCTGGCACCACCCGGATCGATGGCGTGGTGTTAGGCGTGGACGGGCAGGGCGGTTTGCGCCTTGAAGTCGATGGTGTGGAAAAGAGCTTCAGTGGCGGAGAGCTCAGTTTGAGGTTGCGTGATGATTCTTGAGCTCGATTGCGGAAACAGTTTCATAAAGTGGCGGGTCATACACACGACTGACGCCACTATCGTAGGGGGTGGCATCGTCGACTCCGACCAGGCCCTGGTTGAGCAAGTGGCGGCGTTGGCATCTGCTCATTTGTCTGGCTGTCGCATGGTCAGTGTGCGCAGTGAGGACGAAACTGAAGCGCTTTGCGTCCTTCTTGCCCAGGCGTTTTCGGTTGAAGTGCAGGTCGCCCAGCCAGCGCAGGAAATGTCCGGTGTGCGTAATGGCTACGAAGATTACCAGCGCTTGGGCATGGATCGCTGGCTGGCTGCACTGGGTGCTTTTCACCTGGCCAAGGGGGCCTGCTTGGTCATCGACCTTGGTACCGCAGCGAAAGCCGACTTCGTCGCTGCTGATGGTGAGCATCTTGGCGGCTACATCTGCCCCGGTATGCCACTGATGCGCAGTCAACTGCGCACCCATACCCGTCGCATTCGATACGACGATGCATCGGCAGAGCGGGCGCTGACCAGTCTGGCGCCAGGGCGCTCCACCGTTGAAGCGGTCGAGCGCGGTTGCGTGCTCATGCTCCAGGGTTTTGCGCGCACCCAGCTCGAGCAGGCGCGTAGTTTGTGGGGGGATGATTTCGCGGTATTTCTCACAGGCGGGGATGCCCCGCTGGTAAGAGATGCCGTGCCTCAGGCGCGAGTCGTGCCTGACCTGGTGTTCGTCGGTCTGGCCATGGCCTGCCCATTGGATTGAGGTGCCTATGCGTTGGTTGTTTCTGTTGTTGGTGGTGCTTAACGTCGTCTATTACGTATGGCACCAGCAGGAAGCCCCGCTGAAGGTCAAGGAAGTCGCCCCCCTGTCGCTGTACAAGGGAAATCAGCAAGAGATCCGTCTACTGCGGGAGGCGGGGATCAATGCACCGGCCAAGCGGCGAGATGAGTGTCTTGTGGTGGGAGGCCTGGCGACTCAAGAGGAGCTTGATGAGCTGCGCCAGCGTCTGTTGAGTCTTGATATCAGCGCCGTGCCGGTGTCTGGGCAGCTGGCTGGCGCGGAGGGTCGTTGGCTCAAGGTCAGTCCGCAAAGCGAGCGTTTGCTGGACCCTGTGGTCCTCTCGACACTTTCCAACGATTTCAAAGACTTAAAACATAAAATTATTTTCTGCCAGGGTATTGCAACTGGCGAATAGCTTGATAGAATGGCGCCCGCTTCACAGGGAACACCACCAAGGTGGCGGAACTGGAAGCAGTGTCAAAGCAGCTAAGTTTCGGATTTGATTGAAAAAATTTGAAAAAACGCTTGACACTAGGACGGCAGACAAATAGAATGCCGGCCACATCTGGAGGGATTCCCGAGCGGTCAAAGGGGACGGACTGTAAATCCGTTGCGAGAGCTTCGAAGGTTCGAATCCTTCTCCCTCCACCAGTTTTAGCGAGAGCTGCAAGCTCCGCGGGTATAGTTTAGTGGTAGAACCTCAGCCTTCCAAGCTGATGATGCGGGTTCGATTCCCGCTACCCGCTCCAAGTTTGCTGGTTTTGCACAAAGTGTTTCGCTCTTGTAGCTCAGTTGGTAGAGCACACCCTTGGTAAGGGTGAGGTCAGCGGTTCAAGTCCGCTCAAGAGCTCCATATAAACAAGGCAGATATGAAAATATCTGCCTTTGTTTTATCAGCGGTGTGACTATTTTCTTCTGCGGAGGATTGTATCGATGGCTAAGGAAAAGTTTGATCGTTCCCTACCACACGTGAACGTTGGCACTATCGGCCACGTTGACCATGGTAAAACCACTCTGACCGCAGCTCTGACTCGCGTCTGCTCCGAAGTTTTCGGTTCGGCAGTCGTTGAGTTCGACAAGATCGACTCGGCTCCGGAAGAAAAAGCGCGCGGTATCACCATCAACACCGCTCACGTCGAGTACAACTCGAACATTCGTCACTACGCTCACGTTGACTGCCCAGGTCACGCTGACTACGTGAAGAACATGATCACCGGTGCTGCCCAGATGGACGGCGCGATCCTGGTTTGCTCGGCCGCCGATGGTCCGATGCCACAAACCCGTGAGCACATCCTGCTGTCCCGTCAGGTTGGCGTTCCGTACATCGTGGTCTTCCTGAACAAGGCTGACCTGGTAGACGACGCTGAGCTGCTGGAACTGGTCGAGATGGAAGTTCGCGACCTGCTGTCCACCTACGACTTCCCAGGCGACGACACTCCGATCATCATCGGTTCGGCTCGTATGGCGCTGGAAGGCAAAGACGACAACGAAATGGGCACTACCGCTGTCAAGAAGCTGGTAGAAACTCTGGATGCCTACATTCCTGAGCCAGTTCGTGCCGTTGACCAGCCGTTCCTGATGCCGATCGAAGACGTATTCTCGATCTCGGGTCGTGGTACCGTTGTTACCGGTCGTATCGAGCGTGGTATCGTTCGCGTTCAAGACCCGCTGGAAATCGTTGGTCTGCGTGAAACTTCGACCACCACCTGCACCGGTGTCGAGATGTTCCGCAAGCTGCTGGACGAAGGTCGTGCTGGCGAGAACTGCGGCGTTCTGCTGCGTGGTACCAAGCGTGACGACGTTGAGCGTGGCCAGGTTCTGGTCAAGCCAGGTTCGGTCAAGCCGCACACCAAGTTCACCGCAGAAGTCTACGTTCTGTCGAAGGAAGAAGGCGGTCGTCACACTCCGTTCTTCAAAGGCTACCGTCCTCAGTTCTACTTCCGTACCACTGACGTGACCGGTAACTGCGAACTGCCGGAAGGCGTTGAAATGGTAATGCCAGGTGACAACATTCAGATGACTGTCACCCTGATCAAGACCATCGCAATGGAAGACGGTCTGCGCTTCGCTATCCGTGAAGGCGGTCGTACCGTCGGCGCCGGCGTCGTAGCAAAAATTATTGAATAAGTAGTTGATTTACTTGATCGGGCCGGTATAATGGCCGGCCTGATACAGCGTTATAGGTCAGTAGCTCAATTGGCAGAGCGACGGTCTCCAAAACCGTAGGTTGGGGGTTCGATTCCCTCCTGACCTGCCATTCACCTCGGTGTGATTGGCTTTCTTCTCACAGGATCCTCCCCGATGACGCCCAAGACTGAAGCCCAAGAATCGCGTTTTGATCTGTTCAAGTGGCTGGCTGTAGTGGCTTTGGTAGTCGTTGGCGTTGTGGGTAATCAGTATTACTCCGCCTCTCCAATCCTGTATCGCGTCCTTGCACTTCTCGCCCTGGCTGCTGTCGCAGGCTTCGTTGCTCTGCAGACTGCGAAGGGTAAGTCGTTCTTTGCGCTGGCGAAGGAAGCTCGTACCGAGATTCGTAAAGTCGTGTGGCCGACCCGCCAGGAAACCACCCAGACCACTCTGATTGTCGTGGCTGTCGTGTTGGTTATGGCACTGCTGCTGTGGGGTCTTGATTCCCTGCTCGGCTGGGCGGTCTCCTTGATCGTTGGCTAAAGGTGTCCCGTGGCTAAGCGTTGGTATGTTGTGCATGCTTACTCGGGTTACGAGAAGCATGTGATGCGGTCGCTGATCGAGCGCGTCAAGCTGGCTGGCATGGAAGACGAGTTCGGCGAGATCCTGGTCCCGACCGAAGAAGTCGTTGAGATGCGCAACGGCCAGAAGCGCAAAAGTGAGCGCAAATTCTTCCCTGGCTACGTTCTGGTCCAGATGGAGATGAACGAAGGGACTTGGCACTTGGTCAAGGACACCCCTCGTGTGATGGGCTTTATCGGTGGTACCGCAGATAAGCCTGCGCCGATCACTGATAAAGAAGCTGAAGCTATCCTGCGTCGCGTGGCTGACGGTAGTGATAAGCCGAAGCCGAAGACGCTCTTCGAGCCGGGTGAAGTGGTTCGAGTCATTGATGGTCCGTTTGCTGACTTCAATGGTAGCGTCGAAGAGGTTAACTACGAAAAGAGTCGCCTCCAGGTGGCGGTGCTCATTTTCGGTCGCTCTACTCCGGTGGAGCTCGAGTTCAGCCAGGTCGAAAAGGTCTAGGCGGACAACGCATCCCATACCCCGCAGCCCTGTGTGCTGCGGGGTTTTGTCGTCACTGGGATAAAACGCAAGTCATCCGGGGAGCCATCTGGCGTTCGTACCCGATATTGGAGTAGCTCATGGCTAAGAAGATTCAGGCTTACATCAAGCTGCAAGTTAAGGCCGGCCAGGCCAACCCAAGCCCACCCGTTGGTCCAGCACTGGGTCAACACGGTGTGAACATCATGGAATTCTGCAAGGCCTTCAACGCCCGTACTCAGGGTCAAGAGCCAGGTCTGCCGACTCCAGTGATCATCACTGTTTACAGTGACCGTAGCTTCACTTTCGAAACCAAGAGCACCCCTGCTTCGGTTCTGCTGAAGAAGGCTGCTGGCCTGACCAGCGGTTCGGCTCGTCCGAACACTGTCAAGGTTGGTACCGTCAACCGTGCTCAGCTGGAAGAGATCGCCAAGACCAAGCAGGCTGATCTGACCGCTGCTGACCTGGACGCAGCTGTACGCACCATCGCTGGCTCTGCCCGCAGCATGGGTCTGAACGTGGAGGGTGTGTAATGGCTAAGCTGACCAAGCGCCAAAAGGCCATTGCTTCGAAAGTCGAAGCTGGCAAAGTTTACAACTTCGAAGAAGCAGCAGTGCTGCTGGCCGAACTGTCCACCGTGAAGTTCAGCGAGTCCTTCGACGTTGCCGTCAACCTCGGCGTTGACCCGCGTAAATCCGACCAGGTCGTTCGTAGCGCTACCGTGCTGCCACACGGCACTGGCAAGACCGTACGTGTTGCCGTCTTCACCCAGGGTCCTGCTGCTGAAGCCGCTCTGGCTGCTGGCGCTGACCGCGTAGGTATGGACGATCTGGCTGCCGAAATGAAAGGCGGCGACCTGAACTATGACGTCGTCATCGCATCGCCTGATGCAATGCGCGTTGTAGGTCAGCTGGGTCAGGTTCTGGGTCCGCGCGGCCTGATGCCTAACCCGAAAGTTGGTACCGTGACGCCAGACGTCGCTTCGGCTGTCAAAAACGCCAAGGCTGGTCAGGTTCGCTACCGTACCGACAAAAACGGTATCATCCACACCTCCGTTGGCAAGGTCGGCTTCGAAGCTGGCAAGCTGAAGGAAAACGTTGAGGCACTGATCGCTGATCTGAAGCGTATCAAGCCTGCTTCTTCGAAAGGTATCTACGTCAAACGCGTTACCCTGAGCACCACCATGGGCCCAGGCCTGGTCATCGACCAGAGCTCGCTGAACGCGTAAGACCGATGGTGGCGCGATTCGTCGCGCCACCAGCAAAAAATTGGGGTCCCTGCCTGGCGGGGGCTATCCAAGACCGTAGGCGGCGCAAGCCTTAAACCACAAGCCTACGCAGATGGTGCTCCCGATTCGTTACCGAATCAGACACCAAAACGACATCCGGCTTCGGCCAGATGAAACGGTAAAAACCAGGAGTAAACCCGTGGCAATTAAACTCGAAGACAAGAAGGCCATCGTCGCTGAAGTCAACGAGGCTGCCAAAGTCGCTCTGTCCGCTGTCGTGGCTGATGCCCGTGGTGTGACTGTAGGCGCAATGACCGGACTCCGTAAAGAGGCCCGCGAAGCTGGCGTTTACGTACGTGTCGTACGTAACACCCTGCTCAAGCGCGCTGTTGAAGGCACCGAATTCTCGATCCTCAACGACGCGTTCAAAGGCCCGACCCTGATTGCTTTCTCCAACGAACACCCGGGCGCTGCTGCTCGTCTGTTCAAAGAGTTCGCCAAGGGTCAGGACAAGTTCGAGATCAAGGCAGCTGCGTTTGACGGCAAGTTCCTTGCCGCTAACCAGATCGACGTGCTGGCAACCCTGCCAACTCGCGACGAGGCTATCGCACAGCTGATGAGCGTAATCCAAGGTGCAACCAGCAAGCTGGCTCGTACCCTGGCAGCTCTGCGCGACCAGAAAGAAGCTGCTGCTGCCTAAGGCACGCGCAACTCTTTCAAAATCATACGTTTAATTTGATGGCTGCGTAGGCTGTCACCCCAATACAGGATTTAAGTCATGTCTCTGACTAACGAACAAATCATCGAAGCGATCGGCCAGAAAACTGTTCTGGAAATTGTTGAACTGATCAAAGCGATGGAAGAAACCTTCGGCGTTACCGCTGCTGCCGCTGTTGCCGCTGGCCCAGCTGTTGCTGCCGCTGCTGCTGAAGAGCAGACCGAGTTCAACGTCGTTCTGACCGAAGCTGGCGACAAGAAAGTAAACGTGATCAAGGCCGTTCGTGAACTGACCGGTCTGGGCCTGAAAGAAGCCAAAGAGAAAGTCGACGGCGCTCCTCAGGTTATCGCTGAAGGCGTTTCGAAAGAAGCCGCTGAAGACGCGAAGAAGAAGCTGGAAGAAGCTGGCGCTAAAGTCGAGCTGAAGTAATCTCGACCTTGCGACTCCAGCCGGAGCGTTGAGCGAAGGCTGATGGCTGGTGGCTTATGCCACCGGCCTTTTTCCGTTATTGGTGGCCGATCAGGTCGGCCCCGATAACTGGCTGCAAGACACCCATGTGGGTGGCGCAAACCAAGAGGTTTGCACGATTTTCTGGCTGCTCCCGCCGGGAGAAGCCAAACAAGCAGGTGACCAAGCTGGGGAACGCTGATGGCTTACTCATACACTGAGAAAAAACGTATCCGCAAGGACTTTAGCAAGTTGCCGGACGTCATGGATGTGCCTTACCTCCTGGCCATCCAGCTGGATTCGTATCGCGAATTCCTGCAAGCGGGAGCATCCAAGGATCAGTTCCGCGACGTCGGCCTGCACGCGGCCTTCAAATCGGTATTCCCGATCATCAGCTACTCCGGCAATGCTGCCCTGGAGTACGTAGGCTATCGCCTGGGCGAACCAGCCTTCGATGTGAAGGAATGTGTCCTGCGTGGCGTGACCTTCGCGGTCCCACTGCGGGTCAAGGTGCGCCTGATCATCTTCGACAAGGAATCGTCGAACAAAGCGATCAAGGACATCAAAGAGCAAGAAGTCTACATGGGTGAAATCCCCCTGATGACTGAGAACGGTACCTTCGTTATCAACGGTACCGAGCGTGTGATCGTTTCCCAGCTGCACCGTTCGCCTGGTGTGTTCTTCGACCACGACCGTGGCAAGACGCACAGCTCCGGCAAGCTGCTGTACTCCGCTCGCATCATCCCTTACCGTGGTTCGTGGCTGGACTTCGAGTTCGACCCGAAAGACTGCGTGTTCGTCCGTATCGACCGTCGCCGCAAACTGCCGGCCTCGGTACTGCTGCGCGCCCTGGGTTACAGCACCGAAGAGGTTCTGAACACCTTCTACACCACCAACGTATTCCACGTATCCGGCGAGAAGCTGAGCCTGGAACTGGTACCGCAGCGTCTGCGTGGTGAAGTCGCGGTGATGGATATCCACGACGGTAGCGGCAAGGTCATCGTCGAGCAGGGCCGTCGTATCACTGCGCGCCACATCAACCAGCTCGAGAAGGCTGGGGTCAACCAGCTGGACGTACCGCTGGAATATGTCCTGGGCCGTACTACCGCCAAGGCCATCGTGCACCCGGCAACCGGTGAAATCCTCGCCGAGTGCAACACCGAGCTGACCACCGAGCTGATGATCAAGATCGCCAAGGCTCAGGTCGTCCGCATCGAAACGCTGTATACCAACGACATCGACTGCGGTCCGTTCATCTCCGACACCCTGAAGATCGACACCACCAGCAACCAGCTGGAAGCTCTGGTGGAGATCTACCGCATGATGCGCCCAGGCGAGCCGCCAACCAAGGATGCTGCCGAGACCCTGTTCAACAACCTGTTCTTCAGCGCCGAGCGTTACGACCTGTCCGCCGTAGGCCGCATGAAGTTCAACCGTCGTATCGGTCGCACCGAGATCGAAGGTTCGGGCGTGCTGAGCAAGGAAGACATCGTCGAGGTCCTCAAGACCCTGGTCGACATCCGTAACGGCAAAGGCATCGTCGACGACATCGACCACCTGGGTAACCGTCGCGTTCGCTGCGTCGGCGAGATGGCCGAGAACCAGTTCCGTGTTGGCCTGGTGCGCGTGGAGCGCGCGGTCAAGGAACGTCTGTCGATGGCTGAAAGCGAAGGCCTGATGCCGCAAGACCTGATCAACGCCAAGCCGGTAGCGGCGGCGGTGAAAGAGTTCTTCGGTTCCAGCCAGCTGTCGCAGTTCATGGACCAGAACAACCCGCTCTCCGAGATCACCCACAAGCGTCGTGTCTCTGCACTCGGCCCAGGCGGTCTGACCCGTGAGCGCGCTGGCTTCGAAGTCCGTGACGTACACCCGACCCACTACGGCCGTGTGTGCCCGATCGAGACTCCTGAAGGTCCGAACATCGGTCTGATCAACTCCCTGGCAGCCTATGCCCGCACCAACCAGTACGGTTTCCTGGAAAGCCCGTACCGCGTGGTGAAGGAAGGCGTGGTCAGCGATGACATCGTGTTCCTGTCGGCGATCGAAGAAGCGGATCACGTCATTGCACAGGCTTCGGCCGCAATGAACGAGAAGAAGCAGCTGATCGACGAGCTTGTAGCGGTCCGTCACCTGAACGAATTCACCGTCAAGGCGCCGGAAGACGTCACCCTGATGGACGTTTCGCCGAAGCAGGTTGTTTCCGTCGCTGCCTCGCTGATTCCGTTCCTCGAGCACGACGACGCCAACCGTGCACTGATGGGTTCGAACATGCAGCGTCAGGCTGTACCGACCCTGCGTGCCGACAAGCCGCTGGTAGGTACCGGCATGGAGCGCAACGTCGCCCGTGACTCCGGTGTCTGCGTGGTAGCTCGCCGTGGTGGTGTGATCGACTCGGTCGACGCCAGCCGTATCGTCGTTCGCGTAGCCGACGACGAAGTCGAAACCGGCGAAGCAGGTGTGGATATCTACAACCTGACCAAATACACCCGTTCCAACCAGAACACCTGCATCAACCAGCGTCCGCTGGTCAGCAAGGGTGATGTGGTTGCGCGTGGTGACATCATGGCCGACGGCCCGTCCACCGACATGGGTGAACTGGCACTGGGTCAGAACATGCGCATCGCGTTCATGGCGTGGAACGGCTTCAACTTCGAAGACTCCATCTGCCTGTCCGAGCGTGTTGTTCAGGAAGACCGTTTCACCACCATCCACATCCAGGAACTGACCTGTGTGGCGCGTGACACCAAGCTTGGCCCAGAGGAAATCACCGCGGACATCCCGAACGTCGGTGAAGCCGCCCTGAACAAACTGGACGAAGCCGGTATTGTCTACGTCGGTGCCGAAGTCGGCGCTGGTGACATCCTGGTCGGCAAGGTCACTCCGAAAGGCGAGACCCAGCTGACTCCGGAAGAGAAGCTGCTGCGCGCGATCTTCGGTGAGAAAGCCAGCGACGTCAAAGACACCTCCCTGCGCGTGCCGACCGGCACCAAGGGTACCGTCATCGACGTTCAGGTCTTCACCCGTGATGGCGTAGAGCGCGACAGCCGTGCCCTGGCCATCGAGAAGATGCAACTGGACGAGATCCGCAAGGACCTCAACGAAGAGTTCCGCATCGTCGAAGGCGCAACCTTCGAGCGTCTGCGTGCTGCCCTGAACGGCCAGGTGGTCGACGGTGGCGCGGGCCTGAAGAAAGGCACCGTGATCACTGACGAAGTGCTGGACGGTCTGGAGCATGGGCAGTGGTTCAAGCTGCGCATGGCTGAAGATGCACTGAACGAGCAGCTGGAAAAAGCTCAGCAGTACATCGTCGATCGCCGTCGTCTGCTGGACGACAAGTTCGAAGACAAGAAGCGCAAGCTGCAGCAGGGCGATGACCTGGCTCCGGGCGTTCTGAAGATCGTCAAGGTCTACCTGGCAATCCGCCGTCGCATCCAGCCGGGTGACAAGATGGCCGGTCGTCACGGTAACAAGGGTGTTGTCTCGGTGATCATGCCGGTCGAAGACATGCCGCACGACGCCAACGGTACTCCGGTCGACGTCGTACTGAACCCGCTGGGTGTACCTTCGCGTATGAACGTCGGTCAGATCCTTGAAACCCACCTGGGCCTCGCGGCCAAAGGTCTGGGCGAGAAGATCGACCGCATGATCGAAGAACAGCGCAAGGCCGCTGAACTGCGTACCTTCCTGACCGAGATCTACAACGAGATTGGCGGTCGTCAGGAAAACCTGGACGAGTTCTCTGACGAAGAGATCCTTACCCTGGCGAACAACCTGAAGAAGGGCGTGCCCATGGCCACTCCAGTCTTCGACGGTGCCAAGGAGCATGAGATCAAGGCCATGCTGAAACTGGCCGACCTGCCAGAGAGCGGCCAGATGGTGCTGTTCGATGGCCGTACCGGCAACAAGTTCGAGCGTCCAGTGACCGTTGGTTACATGTACATGCTCAAGCTGAACCACTTGGTGGACGACAAGATGCACGCGCGTTCCACTGGTTCGTACAGCCTGGTTACCCAGCAGCCGCTGGGTGGTAAGGCGCAGTTCGGTGGTCAGCGTTTCGGGGAGATGGAAGTGTGGGCGCTGGAAGCATACGGCGCGGCATACACCCTGCAAGAAATGCTCACAGTGAAGTCGGACGACGTGAACGGCCGTACCAAGATGTACAAGAACATCGTGGATGGCGATCACCGTATGGAGCCGGGCATGCCCGAGTCCTTCAACGTGTTGATCAAAGAGATCCGTTCGCTCGGTATCGATATCGATCTGGAAACCGAATAACACGTGACGCGAAGGGGAGTGGGCAGCTAATGCCCGCTCCCTGCTCCGCCAGGAGGAAAGGCCTTGAAAGACCTACTGAATTTGCTGAAAAACCAGGGTCAAGTCGAAGAGTTCGACGCCATCCGCATCGGTCTGGCGTCGCCTGAAATGATCCGTTCGTGGTCGTTCGGTGAAGTTAAGAAGCCGGAAACCATCAACTACCGTACGTTCAAGCCTGAGCGTGACGGCCTGTTCTGCGCCAAGATCTTTGGCCCAGTCAAGGACTACGAGTGCCTGTGCGGTAAGTACAAGCGCCTGAAGCACCGCGGTGTCATCTGCGAGAAGTGCGGCGTTGAAGTCGCCCTGGCCAAGGTTCGTCGTGAGCGCATGGCCCACATCGAACTGGCTTCGCCGGTTGCCCACATCTGGTTCCTGAAGTCGCTGCCGTCCCGGATCGGCCTGCTGATGGACATGACCCTGCGTGATATCGAGCGTGTTCTCTACTTCGAGAGCTATGTCGTTATCGACCCAGGCATGACCACCCTTGAAAAAGGCCAACTGCTGAACGACGAGCAGTATTTCGAAGCGCTGGAAGAGTTCGGCGATGACTTCGATGCCCGCATGGGTGCCGAGGCTGTCCGCGAACTGCTGCACGCTATCGACCTGGAGCACGAGATCGGCCGCCTGCGCGAAGAGATTCCGCAGACCAACTCGGAAACCAAGATCAAGAAGCTGTCCAAGCGCCTGAAGCTGATGGAAGCTTTCCAGGGTTCGGGCAACCTGCCTGAGTGGATGGTCTTGACCGTCCTGCCAGTGCTGCCGCCGGACCTGCGCCCGCTGGTTCCGCTGGATGGCGGCCGCTTCGCGACCTCCGACCTGAACGACCTGTATCGTCGGGTGATCAACCGTAACAACCGTCTGAAGCGCCTGCTCGATCTGTCGGCGCCGGACATCATCGTGCGCAACGAGAAGCGCATGCTGCAGGAAGCGGTCGACGCCCTGCTGGACAACGGCCGTCGCGGTCGCGCCATCACTGGCTCGAACAAGCGTCCGCTGAAGTCGCTGGCCGACATGATCAAAGGTAAGCAAGGTCGCTTCCGTCAGAACCTGCTCGGTAAGCGTGTGGACTACTCTGGCCGTTCGGTAATTACCGTAGGTCCGACCCTGCGTCTGCACCAGTGCGGTCTGCCGAAGAAGATGGCTCTGGAGCTGTTCAAACCGTTCATTTTCGGCAAGCTGGAAATGCGTGGTCTGGCGACCACCATCAAGGCTGCCAAGAAGATGGTCGAGCGCGAACTGCCAGAGGTGTGGGACGTTCTCGCCGAAGTGATTCGCGAACACCCCGTCCTGCTCAACCGCGCACCGACCCTGCACCGTCTGGGTATCCAGGCCTTCGAACCGGTTCTGATCGAAGGTAAGGCTATCCAGCTGCACCCGCTGGTCTGCGCCGCGTACAACGCCGACTTCGACGGTGACCAGATGGCCGTTCACGTGCCGCTGACCCTGGAAGCCCAGCTCGAAGCGCGCGCACTGATGATGTCGACCAACAACATCCTGTCGCCAGCCAACGGTGAGCCGATCATCGTTCCGTCGCAGGACGTTGTACTGGGTCTGTACTACATGACCCGTGAAGCCATCAACGCCAAGGGCGAAGGTCGCGTGTTCGCTGACCTGCAGGAAGTCGACCGCGTATTCCGCGCCGGCGAAGCTGCCCTGCACGCGAAAATCAAGGTTCGTATCAACGAAACCGTGAAAGAGCGTGATGGCTCGGTGGTCAAGAACACCCGCATCGTCGACACCACTGTCGGCCGTGCGCTGCTGTTCCAGGTTGTACCGGCAGGTCTGCCGTACGACGTGGTCAACCAGCCGATGAAGAAAAAGGCGATCTCCAAGCTGATCAACCAGTGCTATCGCGTGGTTGGTCTGAAAGAGACCGTGATCTTCGCTGACCAACTGATGTACACCGGTTTCGCCTACTCGACCATCTCCGGCGTTTCCATCGGTGTTAACGACTTCGTTATCCCGGACGAAAAAGCCCGCATCATCGGTACCGCTACCGACGAAGTGAAGGAGATCGAGAGCCAGTACGCGTCCGGCCTGGTAACCCAGGGCGAGAAGTACAACAAGGTCATCGACTTGTGGTCGAAGGCGAACGACGAAGTGTCCAAGGCGATGATGGCCAACCTCTCGAAAGAGAAGGTCATCGACCGCGAGGGCAAGGAAGTCGAGCAAGAGTCCTTCAACTCGATGTACATGATGGCAGACTCCGGTGCGCGTGGTTCGGCCGCCCAGATCCGTCAGCTGGCCGGTATGCGTGGTCTGATGGCCAAGCCGGACGGCTCCATCATCGAGACGCCGATCACCGCGAACTTCCGTGAAGGTCTGAGCGTTCTGCAGTACTTCATCTCGACCCACGGTGCTCGTAAGGGTCTGGCGGATACTGCACTGAAGACCGCGAACTCCGGTTACCTGACTCGTCGTCTGGTAGACGTTGCCCAGGATCTGGTTGTGACCGAGATCGACTGCGGCACCGACCAGGGCCTGCTGATGACTCCGCACATCGAAGGCGGCGACGTTGTAGAGCCGCTGGGCGAGCGCGTATTGGGTCGTGTGATTGCCCGTGACGTGTTCAAGCCAGGCACCGAGGACGTCATCGTTCCGGCCGGTACCCTGGTCGACGAGAAGTGGGTCGAGTTCATCGAGCTGAACAGCATCGACGAAGTCGTCGTTCGTTCGCCGATCAACTGTGAAACCCGCTACGGCATCTGTGCCAAGTGCTACGGTCGCGACCTGGCGCGTGGTCACCTGGTCAACATCGGTGAAGCTGTCGGCGTTATCGCCGCTCAGTCGATCGGTGAGCCGGGTACCCAGCTGACCATGCGTACGTTCCACATCGGTGGTGCTGCAAGCCGTACTTCGGCTGCCGACAGCGTACAGGTGAAGAACGGTGGTATGGTGCGTCTGCACAACCTGAAGCAGGTTGAGCGTGCCGATGGCAACCTGGTCGCGGTATCGCGTTCCGGCGAGCTGGCCATTGCCGACGAGTTCGGTCGTGAGCGTGAGCGCTACAAGCTGCCTTACGGTGCTGTGATTTCGGTCAAGGAAGGTGACAAGGTCGAAGCTGGCGCCATCGTCGCCAAGTGGGACCCGCACACCCACCCGATCGTCACCGAGCTGAAAGGTACCGTGACCTTCGTAGGCATGGAGGAAGGCATCACCATCAAGCGTCAGACTGACGAATTGACCGGCCTGACCAACATCGAAGTCATGGACGTCAAGGATCGCCCTGCCGCAGGCAAGGAAATCCGTCCGGCCATCAAGATGGTCGACGCCTCTGGCAAGGATCTGTACCTGCCAGGTACCGACGTACCTGCTCAGTACTTCCTGCCGGCCAACGCCTTGGTTGGTGTGGCTGACGGCGCCCAGATCGGTGTTGGTGACGTTATCGCGCGTATCCCGCAAGAAACGTCCAAGACCCGTGACATCACCGGTGGTCTGCCGCGCGTTGCCGACCTGTTCGAAGCGCGCCGTCCGAAAGAAGCCTCGATTCTGGCAGAAGTCAGCGGCACCATCGCCTTCGGTAAAGAGACCAAGGGCAAGCGTCGTCTGGTCATTACCCCGACCGACGGTAGCGAGCCGTACGAAGAGCTGATTCCGAAGTGGCGCCACCTGAACGTCTTCGAAGGCGAACAGGTAAACCGCGGCGAAGTTATCTCCGACGGTCCGAGCGATCCGCACGACATCCTGCGTCTGCTGGGTGTGAGCGCGCTGGCGAAGTACATCGTCAACGAGATTCAGGACGTTTACCGTCTGCAGGGCGTGAAGATCAACGACAAGCACATCGAGACCATCCTGCGTCAGATGCTGCGCAAGGTCGAGATCTCCGAGTCGGGCGATTCCAGCTTCATCAAGGGCGACCAGATGGAACTGACCCAGGTACTGGTCGAGAACGAGCGTCTCGCCAGCGAGGACAAGTTCATCTCGAAGTTCACCCGCGTGCTGCTGGGTATCACCAAGGCGTCGCTGTCGACCGAGTCGTTCATCTCCGCGGCTTCCTTCCAGGAAACTACCCGCGTACTGACCGAAGCGGCGGTAACCGGCAAGCGCGATTACCTGCGCGGCCTCAAAGAGAACGTGGTCGTGGGTCGTCTGATCCCGGCTGGTACCGGTCTGGCGTACCACAGCGAGCGTAAGCGTCGCCGTGATGCCGACAAGCCGCTGCGTGTAAGCGCCAGTGAGGTGGAAGCCGCACTGACCGAAGCGCTGAACTCCAGCGGTAACTAAGTACAGGGCAGGGCCCCGGCAGTTCCTGAAGGTCATCGGTGACAGGATTTGTTACCGATGACCGGGCGGGGAGGGCCGGGGCCTCGTCTTGACTGGGTGCAAGATCCTCTTTAGACTTTTGTACCCTTAAATTTGGTGAGGCTCCGTCTCGCCAATTTTTGGCTTTTCTTGCAAGACAATAGCGTCGCAAGACAATCAGTGGAGCTAGTAGATGGCAACTATCAACCAGCTGGTACGTCAGCCGCGTAAGCGTATCGTCGAGAAATCCGACGTTCCTGCGCTGCAGAACTGCCCGCAACGTCGTGGCGTGTGCACCCGCGTGTACACCACCACGCCGAAAAAACCTAACTCGGCACTGCGTAAAGTATGCCGTGTGCGTCTGACCAACGGTTTCGAGGTTTCCTCGTACATCGGTGGTGAAGGCCACAACCTGCAAGAGCACAGCGTCGTCCTGATCCGTGGCGGCCGTGTAAAAGACTTGCCAGGTGTTCGTTACCACACCGTTCGCGGCTCTCTGGATACTTCGGGCGTCAAAGGCCGTAACCAGGGTCGTTCGAAGTACGGTACCAAGCGTCCGAAGTAATCGGCCGTTTGCAGACATCCAATTTTTTGAGTCGATAAGAGTAAGGTCGGGCAGGGGTCGAAGACCCACGTCCCGGGCTAACCTGAAGACCGTTTGAGGGCTTATCATGCCAAGACGTCGTGTAGCAGCAAAACGTGAGATCCTGGACGATCCGAAGTACGGATCCCAGATCCTCGCCAAGTTCATGAACCACGTGATGGAAAGCGGCAAGAAGGCCGTAGCCGAGCGCATCGTTTACGGTGCTCTGGATACCGTCAAAGCACGCAAGAACAGCGATCCCCTGGAAATCTTCGAGAAAGCTCTCGACGCCATCGCTCCGCTGGTCGAAGTAAAGTCCCGCCGTGTCGGCGGTGCCACTTACCAGGTTCCGGTTGAAGTTCGTCCGTCCCGTCGTAACGCTCTGGCAATGCGCTGGCTCGTAGACTACGCCCGCAAGCGCGGCGAGAAGTCGATGGCTCTGCGCCTGGCTGGCGAGCTGCTGGATGCTGCTGAAGGCAAGGGTGCTGCAGTCAAGAAGCGTGAAGACGTGCACCGTATGGCTGAAGCCAACAAGGCGTTCTCGCACTACCGCTTCTAATTCAAGCATCAATCTTTTTGCGAGGGCTTTATGGCTCGTACTACAGCAATTAACCGCTACCGTAACATCGGTATCTGCGCGCACGTTGACGCGGGCAAGACTACCACTACCGAGCGGATCCTGTTCTACACAGGCCTGAGCCACAAGATGGGCGAGGTGCATGATGGCGCCGCGACCACCGACTGGATGGTTCAGGAGCAGGAGCGCGGTATCACCATTACCTCCGCTGCTGTTACCACTTTCTGGAAAGGCTCCCGTGGTCAGTACGACAACTACCGCGTAAACGTCATCGATACCCCCGGCCACGTAGACTTCACCATTGAAGTAGAGCGTTCGCTGCGCGTACTCGACGGCGCGGTCGTCGTGTTCTGCGGTACCTCCGGCGTTGAGCCGCAGTCCGAAACCGTATGGCGTCAGGCCAACAAGTACGGCGTTCCACGTGTTGTCTACGTGAACAAGATGGACCGTGCTGGTGCCAACTTCCTGCGCGTTGTCGGCCAGATCAAGAACCGCCTGGGTCACACCCCGGTTCCAATCCAGCTGGCTATCGGTGCTGAAGACAACTTCCAGGGTCAGGTTGACCTGATCAAGATGAAAGCCATCTACTGGAACGAAGACGACAAGGGCACCACCTATCGCGAGGAAGAGATTCCTGCCGATATGCTGGAGCTGGCTGAAGAGTGGCGCGCCAACATGGTCGAGTCCGCTGCTGAAGCCAACGAAGAGCTGATGAACAAGTACCTCGAAGAAGGTGACCTGTCCGTCGAAGAGATCAAGGCTGGTCTGCGCGCCCGTACTCTGGCGAGCGAGATCGTGCCTGCGGTCTGCGGTTCTTCGTTCAAGAACAAGGGTGTTCCTCTGGTTCTCGACGCCGTTATCGACTTCCTGCCGGCTCCGACCGAGATCCCTGCTATCCAGGGTATCAACCCGGACGACGCCGACCTGGCCAAAGACGACCCGGCTGTTCGTCATGACGAGCGTCACGCTGACGACAACGAGCCGTTCTCGGCTCTGGCGTTCAAGATCGCTACCGACCCGTTCGTAGGTACTCTGACCTTCGTTCGCGTCTACTCGGGCGTTCTGAACTCCGGTGACTCGGTCATCAACTCGGTCAAAGGCAAGAAAGAGCGCGTTGGTCGTATGGTGCAGATGCACGCCAACCAGCGTGAAGAGATCAAGGAAGTTCGCGCTGGCGACATCGCGGCCCTGATCGGCATGAAAGACGTTACCACTGGTGAAACCCTGTGCGACGCTGACAAGCCAATCATCCTTGAGCGCATGGACTTCCCAGAGCCAGTGATTTCGCTGTCTGTTGAGCCGAAGACCAAGCAAGACCAGGAAAAAATGGGTATCGCACTGGGCAAGCTGGCTCAGGAAGACCCGTCGTTCCGTGTCAAGACCGACGAAGAGACTGGCCAGACCATCATCTCCGGTATGGGTGAGCTGCACCTGGACATCATCGTTGACCGCATGAAGCGCGAATTCAACGTTGAAGCCAACATTGGTAAGCCTCAGGTTTCGTACCGCGAGAAGATCACCAAGTCCGGCGTCGAGATCGAAGGCAAGTTCGTTCGTCAGTCCGGCGGTCGTGGTCAGTTCGGTCACTGCTGGATCCGCTTCTCCGAGCCGGATCAGGACGAAAAGGGCAACATCACCGAAGGCCTGGTCTTCACCAACGAAGTCGTTGGCGGTGTGGTTCCGAAGGAATACATCCCGGCGATCCAGAAGGGTATCGAAGAGCAGATGAAGAACGGCGTTGTCGCCGGCTATCCTCTGATCGGCCTGAAGGCTACCGTGTTCGACGGTTCGTACCACGACGTCGACTCCAACGAGATGGCGTTCAAGATCGCGGCCTCCATGGCGACCAAGCAGCTGGCCCAGAAGGGTGGCGGTGTTGTGCTTGAGCCGATCATGAAGGTTGAGGTAGTAACCCCTGAGGATTACATGGGTGACGTGATGGGTGACCTGAACCGTCGTCGTGGTCTGATCCAGGGTATGGATGACTCGGTCTCCGGCAAGGTTATCCGTGCAGAAGTCCCACTGGGAGAGATGTTCGGTTATGCGACCGACGTTCGTTCCATGTCTCAGGGTCGCGCAAGCTACTCCATGGAATTCTCCAAGTACTCCGAAGCTCCGTCGAACATCGTCGAAGCACTCGTTAAAAAACAAGGCTAATCCAGCCCTTTAGGCAAGAGGTTCACTGTCGTGGCTAAAGAAAAATTTGATCGTTCCCTTCCCCACGTTAACGTCGGCACCATCGGCCACGTTGACCACGGTAAGACCACTCTGACCGCAGCTCTGACTCGCGTCTGCTCCGAAGTTTTCGGTTCGGCAGTCGTTGAGTTCGACAAGATCGACTCGGCTCCGGAAGAAAAAGCGCGCGGTATCACCATCAACACCGCTCACGTCGAGTACAACTCGAACATTCGTCACTACGCTCACGTTGACTGCCCAGGTCACGCTGACTACGTGAAGAACATGATCACCGGTGCTGCCCAGATGGACGGCGCGATCCTGGTTTGCTCGGCCGCCGATGGTCCGATGCCACAAACCCGTGAGCACATCCTGCTGTCCCGTCAGGTTGGCGTTCCGTACATCGTGGTCTTCCTGAACAAGGCTGACCTGGTAGACGACGCTGAGCTGCTGGAACTGGTCGAGATGGAAGTTCGCGACCTGCTGTCCACCTACGACTTCCCAGGCGACGACACTCCGATCATCATCGGTTCGGCTCGTATGGCGCTGGAAGGCAAAGACGACAACGAAATGGGCACTACCGCTGTCAAGAAGCTGGTAGAAACTCTGGATGCCTACATTCCTGAGCCAGTTCGTGCCGTTGACCAGCCGTTCCTGATGCCGATCGAAGACGTATTCTCGATCTCGGGTCGTGGTACCGTTGTTACCGGTCGTATCGAGCGTGGTATCGTTCGCGTTCAAGACCCGCTGGAAATCGTTGGTCTGCGTGAAACTTCGACCACCACCTGCACCGGTGTCGAGATGTTCCGCAAGCTGCTGGACGAAGGTCGTGCTGGCGAGAACTGCGGCGTTCTGCTGCGTGGTACCAAGCGTGACGACGTTGAGCGTGGCCAGGTTCTGGTCAAGCCAGGTTCGGTCAAGCCGCACACCAAGTTCACCGCAGAAGTCTACGTTCTGTCGAAGGAAGAAGGCGGTCGTCACACTCCGTTCTTCAAAGGCTACCGTCCTCAGTTCTACTTCCGTACCACTGACGTGACCGGTAACTGCGAACTGCCGGAAGGCGTTGAAATGGTAATGCCAGGTGACAACATTCAGATGACTGTCACCCTGATCAAGACCATCGCAATGGAAGACGGTCTGCGCTTCGCTATCCGTGAAGGCGGTCGTACCGTCGGCGCCGGCGTCGTAGCCAAAATCATCGAGTAATCACTCGGTCGATTGAAAAAGCCCCCGCTCAGCGGGGGCTTTTTTTATTGGGTTGACACTAAATGGGGGCGTCTATAGAATCACGCCTCCTTTTAACGGGCGTAGTGCGCCCGATGGGAACAGCCTGGAGTCTGAAATCCAATGCAAAATCAGCAAATCCGTATCAGGTTGAAGGCTTTCGACCATCGCCTGATCGACCAATCCACCCAGGAAATCGTGGAAACCGCGAAACGTACTGGTGCACAAGTGCGTGGTCCAATTCCACTGCCTACCCGCAAAGAGCGTTTCACCGTTCTGGTCTCCCCGCACGTCAACAAAGACGCGCGTGATCAGTACGAGATTCGCACTCATAAGCGTGTTCTGGACATCGTCCAGCCAACGGATAAAACCGTTGATGCGCTGATGAAGCTTGATCTCGCGGCAGGCGTGGAAGTGCAGATCAGCCTCGGCTAAGACTTCGGTCTGGTCGTGTAACGCTCTGAAATGGGCGGCCATAGCGGGTGAAAGCCCCGTACACTCATGAGGTTTACAACATGACTATTGGTGTAGTCGGTCGCAAGTGCGGTATGACCCGCATTTTCACCGAAGAAGGTGTCTCCATTCCGGTCACGGTCATTGAGATCGAGCCGAATCGCGTCACCCAGTTCAAAACTGAAGAAACCGATGGCTACCGTGCAGTGCAAGTCACTGTCGGCGAGCGTCGTGCTTCGCGCGTGACTGCCGCTCAGGCAGGTCACTTCGCTAAAGCGAACGTTGCCGCTGGTCGCGGTGTCTGGGAGTTCCGTCTTGAAGAAGGCGAGTTCCAGGCTGGCGACTCGATCAAAGCTGAACTCTTCGCTGCAGGCCAGCTGGTAGACGTTACTGGTCAGTCCAAAGGTAAAGGCTTCGCCGGTACCATCAAGCGCTGGAACTTCCGTGGTCAGGACAACACCCACGGTAACTCCGTGTCGCACCGTGTCCCAGGCTCCATCGGCCAGTGCCAGACTCCTGGTCGTGTGTTCAAGGGCAAGAAAATGTCCGGTCACATGGGCGCCGAGCGCGTGACTGTTCAGTCCCTGGAAGTAGTGCGTGTAGACGCTGAGCGCAATCTGCTGCTGGTCAAGGGTGCCGTTCCGGGCGCTACTGGCGGCGACGTGATTGTTCGTCCAGCTGTCAAGGCTCGCGGTTAAGGGGAAACTGACATGCAACTCAATGTAAATGACGCTCAGGCGATCGAAGTTTCCGAACTGACCTTCGGTGGCGAATTCAACGAGACGCTGGTACACCAAGCAGTCGTGGCCTACATGGCCGGCGGCCGTCAGGGCACCAAGCAGCAGAAGACCCGTTCCGACGTGGCTGGTGGCGGTAAGCGCCCATGGCGTCAGAAGGGTACTGGCCGTGCTCGTGCTGGTACCACTCGTGGTCCGATCTGGCGTGGCGGTGGTGTTACCTTCGCAGCTCGTCCTCAGGATCACTCGCAGAAGCTCAACAAGAAGATGTATCGCGCAGCTCTGCGCTCCATCCTTGCTGAGCTGGTGCGTAGCGACCGTCTGGTCGTGGTTCAGGACTTCGCTGTTGAAGCCCCGAAAACCAAAGACCTGCTGAACAAGCTGAACGGCATGGGTCTGAACGACGTACTGATCGTTTCGGACGCTGTTGATCAGAACCTGTACCTGGCTGCTCGCAACCTGCCGCACGTAGATGTACGTGACGTTCAAGGTTCCGACCCGGTCAGTCTGATCGCATACGAGAAAGTGTTGATCACTGTCTCGGCCGTGAAGAAATTCGAGGAGCTGCTGGGATGAACCAGGAACGCGTATTTAAAGTCCTCCTTGGCCCGCACGTTTCCGAGAAGGCTACCGTTCTGGCTGAGAAAAAAGGCCAGTTCGTATTCAAGGTTGCTACCGATGCAACCAAGCTGGAAATCAAGAAAGCTGTCGAAGGCCTGTTCAACGTAAAAGTTGAAAACGTGTCGACCGTTAACGTTCTGGGTAAAACCAAGCGTACCGCACGTGGTCTGGGCAAGCGTAATGACTGGAAGAAGGCGATCGTCTCCCTTCAGCCAGGCCAAGATCTCGATTTCAGCAGCAGTGCTGAGTAAGGAAGGGGTGCATCATGGCAATCGTTAAATGCAAACCGACTTCCCCTGGCCGCCGTTTCGTGGTCAAGGTGGTCAACCAGGAGCTGCACAAAGGCGCTCCTCACGCACCGCTGATCGAGAAAAAATCGAAGTCTGGTGGTCGTAACAACAATGGCCGCATCACCACTCGTCACGTTGGTGGTGGTCACAAGCAGCATTACCGTCTGGTCGACTTCCGTCGCAACGACAAAGATGGCATTCCAGCCACTGTCGAGCGTATCGAATACGATCCGAACCGTACTGCTCACATCGCCCTGCTGTGCTACGCAGACGGCGAGCGTCGCTACATCATCGCCCCTAAAGGCGTGAGCGCTGGCGACCAGCTGATCGCAGGTGCCCTGGCCCCAATCAAGGCCGGTAACTCCCTGCAACTGCGCAACATCCCAGTAGGTAGCACCGTTCACGGCGTCGAACTGAAGCCGGGTAAAGGTGCTCAGATCGCTCGTTCCGCTGGTGCTTCGGCTCAGCTGATCGCTCGTGAAGGCGTCTACGTGACTCTGCGCCTGCGCTCCGGTGAGATGCGCAAAGTACTGGCTGAGTGCCGTGCGACCCTGGGCGAAGTCTCGAACTCCGAGCACAGCCTGCGCTCGCTGGGTAAAGCTGGTGCCAAACGCTGGCGCGGCGTTCGCCCAACCGTTCGTGGTGTTGCCATGAACCCGGTTGACCACCCACATGGTGGTGGTGAAGGTCGTACCTCCGGTGGTCGTCATCCGGTATCGCCATGGGGCTTCCCAACCAAGGGTGCTAAGACTCGTGGTAATAAGCGTACCGACAACATGATCGTCCGTCGTCGCAAGTAACTAGAGGGATACGACAGTGCCACGTTCTCTGAAAAAAGGTCCTTTTATCGATCTTCACCTTCTGAAGAAGATCGAAGTGGCGGTGGAGAAGAACGATCGCAAGCCAGTTAAAACCTGGTCGCGCCGTTCGATGATCCTGCCACAAATGGTCGGTCTGACCATCGCGGTACACAACGGTCGTCAACACGTCCCAGTTCTGGTGAACGAAGACATGGTCGGCCACAAACTGGGCGAGTTCGCCGGTACCCGCACCTATCGCGGGCACGTGGCTGACAAGAAAGCCAAGCGTTAAGGGGTAAGGAAATGGAAGTAGCCGCTAAGTTGTCGGGCGCTCGCATCTCCGCCCAGAAAGCCCGCTTGGTCGCCGACCAGATCCGCGGGAAGAAGGTGGGCGAAGCGCTCAACCTGTTGGCCTTCAGCAGCAAAAAAGCCGCTGAAATCATGAAGAAAGTCCTCGAGTCGGCCGTTGCCAACGCCGAACACAACGAAGGCGCAGACGTTGATGACCTGAAGGTCTCCACCGTCTTCGTCAACGAAGGGCGTTCGCTGAAGCGCATCATGCCACGTGCCAAAGGCCGTGCTGATCGCATCGTCAAGCGGTCTTGCCATATCACTGTCAAGGTTGCGGACAAGTAACGGAGTCGATCAGATGGGTCAGAAAGTACATCCCACTGGCATTCGCCTGGGAATCGTCAAGGAGCACACCTCCGTCTGGTACGCAGACGGTGCTACTTACGCAGATTACCTGTTGAAGGATCTGAAAACGCGTGAGTACCTCCAGGACAAACTAAAAAGCGCGTCCGTAAGCCGTATCGATATTCATCGTCCGGCTCAAACTGCACGCATCACCATCCACACCGCTCGTCCCGGTATCGTTATCGGTAAGAAAGGTGAAGATGTCGAGAAGCTGCGTCAGGACCTGACCAAGCAGATGGGTGTGCCTGTGCACATCAACATCGAAGAGATCCGCAAGCCGGAACTCGACGCTATGCTGGTTGCGCAGAGCGTAGCTCAGCAGCTGGAGCGCCGCGTAATGTTCCGTCGCGCCATGAAGCGCGCCGTTCAGAACGCCATGCGTATTGGTGCCAAGGGCATCAAGATCCAGGTGAGCGGTCGTCTCGGCGGTGCTGAGATTGCTCGTACCGAGTGGTATCGCGAAGGTCGTGTGCCTCTGCACACCCTGCGTGCCGATATCGACTACAACACCTACGAAGCTCACACCACCTACGGTGTGATCGGTGTGAAGGTTTGGATCTTCAAAGGCGAAGTTATTGGTGGTCGCCAAGAAGAACTGAAACCACAAGCACCAGCGCCTCGTAAAAAAGCTGCTAAGTAAGGGGTACGCCAAATGTTGCAACCAAAGCGTACAAAATTCCGCAAGCAGATGACCGGCCACAACCGTGGTCTGGCACTGCGCGGTAGCAAAGTCAGCTTCGGCGAATTCGCCCTGAAGGCTGTTGCTCGCGGTCGCCTCACCGCTCGCCAGATCGAGTCCGCACGTCGTGCGCTGACCCGTCACGTAAAACGTGGCGGTAAGATCTGGATCCGTGTGTTCCCGGACAAGCCGATCTCCAAGAAACCTCTCGAGGTTCGTATGGGTAAAGGTAAGGGTTCCGTGGAATACTGGGTTGCCCAGATTCAGCCAGGCAAAGTCCTGTACGAAATCGAGGGTGTTTCTGAAGAGCTGGCGCGCGAAGCTTTCGCTCTGGCCGCTGCAAAGCTGCCTCTCGCCACCTCCTTTGTTAAGCGGACGGTGATGTGATGAAAGCGAATGAACTTCGTGAAAAATCGGCACAGCAACTGAATGAGCAACTGCTCGGCTTGCTGCGCGACCAGTTCAATCTGCGTATGCAGAAAGCAACTGGCCAGTTGGGGCAGTCGCACCTGCTCTCGCAAGTTAAGCGTGACATCGCTCGCGTGAAAACTGTGCTCAACCAGCAGGCAGGTAAGTGATCATGGCTGAAGCTGAAAAAACCGTCCGTACGCTGACTGGCCGTGTCGTCAGCGACAAAATGGACAAGACCATCACCGTTCTGATCGAGCGTCGCGTTAAGCACCCGATCTACGGTAAATACGTTAAGCGTTCGACTAAGCTGCACGCGCACGACGAAGCCAACCAGTGCAAGATCGGCGACAAGGTTTCCATCCGTGAAACCCGTCCGCTGGCCAAGACCAAGTCCTGGGCACTGGTTGAAGTCCTCGAACGCGCTGTTGAAGTCTAAGGGCTAAGGGTCGGAGAAATTTTATGATTCAGACTCAATCCATGCTCGATGTGGCCGATAACAGCGGCGCTCGTCGCGTCATGTGCATCAAGGTGCTCGGCGGTTCGCACCGTCGTTACGCCGGTATCGGTGACATCATCAAGGTAACCGTCAAGGAAGCAATTCCGCGCGGTAAGGTCAAAAAAGGCCAGGTGATGACTGCTGTTGTCGTCCGTACCCGTCACGGTGTACGTCGCGCTGACGGTTCCATCATTCGTTTCGACGGCAACGCTGCTGTTCTGCTGAACAACAAGCAAGAGCCGATCGGCACTCGCATCTTCGGGCCAGTGACCCGTGAACTTCGTACTGAGAAGTTCATGAAGATCGTCTCGCTCGCCCCTGAAGTGCTGTAAGGAGATCCGACATGCAAAAGATTCGTCGTGATGACGAGATCATCGTGATCGCCGGCAAAGACAAAGGTAAGCGCGGTAAGGTGCTGAAGGTTCTCGCTGACGACCGTCTGGTCGTTGGCGGTGTCAACCTGGTCAAGCGTCATACCAAGCCTAACCCGATGGCGGGCGTACAGGGCGGTATCGTCGAAAAAGAAGCGCCTCTGCACGCTTCCAACGTTGCCATTTTCAACAGCGAAACCAACAAGGCAGACCGCGTTGGCTTCAAAGTTGAAGACGGCAAGAAAATTCGTGTCTTCAAGTCGACCCAGAAAGCGGTTGATGCTTGAACACTGCTAGGTAGAAGACAATGGCACGACTGAAAGAGATTTACCGGAACGAAATCGCTCCCAAGCTTAAGGAAGAACTTAAGCTTTCGAACGTGATGGAAGTTCCGCGCGTAACCAAGATCACCCTGAACATGGGCCTGGGCGAAGCGATCGGTGACAAGAAAGTCATCGAGCACGCTGTTGCCGACCTGGAAAAGATCACTGGTCAAAAGCCAGTTGTGACTTTCGCTCGTAAATCCATCGCGGGCTTCAAAGTCCGTGAAGGTTGGCCGATCGGTGTCAAGGTGACCCTGCGTCGCGACAAGATGTACGAGTTCCTGGACCGCCTGCTGGCGATCTCCCTGCCTCGGGTTCGCGACTTCCGCGGCCTGAACGCCAAGTCCTTCGACGGTCGTGGCAACTACAGCATGGGCGTGAAAGAGCAGATCATCTTCCCGGAAATCGATTACGACAAGATCGATGCTCTGCGCGGTCTGGACATTACCCTGACCACCACTGCTCGTACGGATGATGAAGGCCGCGCACTGCTGCGTGCTTTCAAATTCCCGTTCCGCAACTGATTGGAGTAGGAAAATGGCCAAGAAGAGCATGAAGAACCGCGAGCTGAAGCGTCAGCTCACGGTAGCCAAGTACGCTAAGAAGCGTGCCGAGCTGAAAGCGACCATCGTCAACCTGAACGCCTCTCCAGAAGAGCGTTTCGCTGCCGTAGTCGCTCTGCAGAAACAGCCACGTGACGCCAGCGCTTCGCGCCTGCGCAACCGTTGCCGCCTGACCGGTCGTCCTCACGGTGTATACCGTAAGTTCGGCCTGGGCCGTAACATGCTGCGTCAAGCTGCAATGCGCGGCGACGTACCAGGCCTGGTCAAAGCCTCCTGGTAATCGCTGCAGGTGTGATCCCGGCGGAAGGGGAGCAATCTTCCGACCGTCGGTGACCTCGCCAACAAACAAGCCCCTATACGGGGCTTGTTTCGTTTCTGTCTTGTGTCTAGAATGACCGGCTCACCTGAGCCTGGGTTTTTTGCCCTGCCTGCTCGGGTGGTTGTGATAGCCGCAAGGCTAATAATTCTTGTATCAGGAGCATCTAGCCCATGAGTATGCAGGACCCGTTAGCGGACATGCTAACTCGCATCCGTAATGCCCAGATGGCTGAAAAGTCCGTCGTAAGCATGCCTTCCTCCACCCTGAAGGTCGCGGTTGCCAAAGTTCTGAAGGACGAAGGTTACATCGCTGGCTACCAGGTCAGTGGCGAAGCCAAGCCTTCCCTGTCGATCGAACTGAAGTACTTCGAAGGCCGTCCGGTCATCGAGGAGCTGAAGCGCTCCAGCCGTCCAGGCCTGCGCCAGTACAAGTCCGTCTCTGACCTGCCGAAAGTACGTGGCGGTCTGGGCGTGTCTATCGTCTCCACCAACAAAGGTGTGATGACTGATCGCGCTGCGCGCGCTGCCGGTGTCGGCGGCGAAGTTCTGTGCACAGTGTTCTAAGGGGAGATAGGCATGTCTCGCGTCGCTAAGAACCCCGTTAAGCTGCCAGCTGGTGTCGAAGTCAAATTCGCCGGCCAACAGCTTTCGGTTAAGGGTGCCAAAGGCACTCTCGAACTGAATGTTCACTCGTCTGTTGAAGTTACCGAAGAGTCTGGCGAGCTGCGTTTCGTCGCTCGCAATGGTGACCAGCAAGCTCGCGCCATGGCCGGTACTACCCGTGCTCTGGTCAACAACATGGTCCAAGGCGTAAGCCAAGGCTTCGAGCGTAAGCTCCAGCTGGTCGGTGTTGGTTACAAGGCACAGGCTAAAGGCACCGTTCTGAACCTGGCTCTGGGCTTCTCGCACCCAGTGGACTACGAACTGCCAGCCGGTATCACCGCTGAAACCCCAAGCCAGACCGACATCCTGATCAAGGGTATCGATAAGCAGCTGGTGGGTCAGGTGGCCGCTGAAATCCGCGACTTCCGTCCGCCAGAGCCTTACAAAGGCAAGGGTGTGCGTTACGCGGACGAAGTAGTCCGTCGTAAAGAAGCCAAGAAGAAGTAGGGCCTAGCAAATGACCGACAAAAAAGTTACTCGACTGCGTCGCGCTCGCAAAGCACGCCTGAAAATGCACGAACTCGAAGTCGTGCGTCTCTGCGTGTTCCGCTCCTCGCAGCACATCTATGCCCAGGTCATTTCGGCCGACGGCAGCAAGGTTCTGGCAAGCGCCTCGACCTTGGACAAAGAACTGCGTGATGGCGCCACCGGCAACATCGACGCGGCCACTAAGGTTGGCAAGCTGGTAGCTGAGCGTGCGAAAGCCGCCGGTGTATCTCAAGTTGCCTTTGACCGTTCCGGCTTCAAGTACCACGGCCGCGTCAAAGCGCTGGCTGATGCTGCTCGTGAAGGCGGGCTGGAGTTCTAAGTTATGGCAAATAACGATCAAAAGCGCGACGAAGGCTACATCGAGAAGCTGGTTCAAGTTAACCGCGTAGCTAAAACCGTTAAAGGCGGCCGTATCTTCACCTTCACCGCGCTGACCGTGGTTGGTGATGGCAAGGGTCGTGTTGGTTTCGGCCGTGGCAAATCGCGCGAAGTACCTGCCGCGATCCAGAAAGCCATGGAAGCTGCTCGTCGCAACATGATTCAGGTTGACCTGAAAGGCACCACCCTGCAGTACGCCACCAAGGCCGCCCACGGCGCCTCGAAGGTTTACATGCAGCCTGCCTCGGAAGGTACCGGTATCATCGCCGGCGGCGCCATGCGTGCCGTCCTGGAAGTTGCTGGCGTTCAGAACGTCCTGGCCAAGTGCTACGGTTCGACCAACCCAGTGAACGTGGTTTACGCCACCTTCAAGGGTCTGAAAGCCATGCAATCTCCTGAGTCCATTGCTGCCAAGCGCGGCAAGAGCGTTGAGGAGATCATCTGATCATGGCAACCGTAAAAGTAACGCTGATCAAAAGCACCGCCGGCCGTCTGCCTAACCACAAACTGTGCGTTAAAGGCCTGGGTCTGCGTCGCATCGGTCACACTGTAGAAGTCCAGGATACTCCCGAGAACCGCGGGATGATCAACAAGGCTTACTACATGCTGCGCGTCGAGGGTTAATCGATGAAACTCAATGATCTGAGTCCAGCGCCGGGTTCCCGTCGCGAAAAGCATCGTCCGGGTCGTGGTATCGGTAGCGGTCTGGGTAAGACTGGCGGCCGTGGCCACAAAGGTCAGACTTCCCGTTCGGGTGGTTCGATCGCTCCGGGCTTCGAAGGCGGTCAACAGCCGCTGCACCGTCGCCTGCCGAAGTTCGGCTTCGTTTCCCTGAAAGCCATGGACCGCGCAGAAGTGCGTCTGTCCGAGCTGGCCAAGGTGGAAGGCGACGTGGTCTCCGTGCAATCCCTGAAGGATGCCAACGTGATCGGCCAGAACGTCCAGCGTGTGAAAATCATGCTGTCTGGCGAAGTCACTCGCGCAGTCACCATCAAGGGTATCGCAGCCACCAAGGGTGCGCGTGCGGCTATCGAAGCAGCTGGCGGCAAGTTCGAGGAATAAATGGCTAAGCAAGGTGCTCTCTCTTCGCTCGGTAAGGGCGGGATGTCGGAACTCTGGGCTCGTCTGCGCTTTCTGTTCATGGCGATCATCGTCTATCGGATAGGTGCGCATATCCCGGTTCCTGGCATCAATCCAGACCGTCTGGCGGATCTGTTTCGGCAGAATGAGGGGACCATTCTTAGCTTGTTCAACATGTTTTCCGGTGGCGCGCTCGAGCGCATGAGCATCTTTGCACTGGGGATCATGCCGTATATCTCGGCATCGATCATCATGCAGCTGATGACTGCGGTCAGCCCGCAACTGGAGCAGTTGAAGAAGGAAGGTGAAGCTGGCCGTCGCAAGATCAGCCAGTACACCCGCTACGGCACCGTTATCCTGGCACTGGTTCAAGCCATTGGCATGTCCATTGGCCTGGCCAACCAGGGCGTGGCGTTTTCTGTAGGCCTGGGCTTCCATGTCGTTGCCGTCTCCACGTTCGTGGCTGGCGCGATGTTCATGATGTGGCTGGGCGAGCAGATCACCGAGCGCGGTGTGGGCAACGGTATCTCGATGTTGATCTTCGCAGGTATCGTTGCCGGTCTTCCGAGAGCAATCGGGCAGTCTTTCGAGTCTGCACGCACAGGCGATATCAACATCTTCGCCCTGGTCGCTATCGGTTTGCTGGCAGTAGCGATTATCGGTTTCGTGGTGTTCATCGAGCGTGGTCAGCGTCGTATCGCCGTTCACTACGCCAAGCGTCAGCAGGGCCGTAAGGTCTTCGCTGCGCAGACCAGCCACTTGCCGTTGAAAGTGAACATGGCAGGGGTTATCCCGGCCATCTTCGCGAGCAGCATTCTGCTGTTCCCGGCTTCGCTGGGTGCCTGGTTCGGTCAGTCCGAAGGTATGGGCTGGCTGCAGGACATCTCGCAGTCGATCGCTCCTGGTCAGCCGTTGAACATTCTGCTGTTTAGTGCAGGGATCATTTTCTTCTGCTTCTTCTACACAGCGCTGATGTTCAACCCGAAAGACGTAGCGGAAAACCTGAAGAAGTCCGGTGCCTTTATTCCGGGTATCCGTCCTGGTGAGCAGTCGGCACGCTACATTGATGGCGTTCTGACTCGTCTGACCATGTTCGGTGCTCTTTACATGATGGCCGTCTGCCTTCTGCCCCAGTTCCTGGTGGTGGCAGCAAATGTGCCGTTCTACCTTGGCGGGACCTCGTTGCTGATTGTGGTAGTGGTTGTGATGGACTTCATGTCCCAAGTACAATCGCACCTCGTTTCGCACCAGTACGAATCCCTGATGAAGAAAGCCAACCTGAAAGGCTACGGTGGCAGCGGTCTGCTGCGCTGATACGCCCCTAAGGTTCGAGGAGTCGGTAATGAAAGTTCGTGCATCGGTGAAAAAGCTGTGCCGCAACTGCAAAATCATTCGTCGCGAAGGCGTCGTACGAGTGATCTGCAGCGCGGAACCGCGTCACAAACAGCGCCAAGGCTGAGTGTGATCTGCGCTTCAAACCCAGCAGCTAGTGTGCTGCTGGGTTGATTATTCGTTTCTACAGCGATATTATCTCGCGCCCTATTTCTTGGCTTCCGGGGCGTAGGTAGCTGTCAATTGGAGTCCCACTGAATGGCCCGTATTGCAGGCGTCAACATTCCAGATAACAAGCATACTGTTATCTCGCTGACCTACATCTATGGTGTCGGTCGCACTACTGCACAGAAGATCTGTGCAGACGCTGGTGTCAACCCAGCCGCTAAGATCAAGGATCTGAGCGACGAGCAAATCGAAATCCTGCGTGGCGAAGTCGCGAAGTTCACCACTGAAGGTGACCTGCGTCGTGACATCAACATGAAGATCAAACGCTTGATGGACCTGGGTTGCTACCGCGGCCTGCGTCATCGTAAAGGTCTGCCGGTTCGCGGTCAGCGCACCAAGACCAACGCACGCACCCGTAAGGGCCCGCGTAAGCCGATCCGCAAGTAATCGCCCAGGAATATAGACATGGCAAAACCTGCTGCTCGTCCTCGTAAGAAAGTCAAAAAGACAGTGGTTGATGGCATCGCCCACATCCATGCGTCTTTCAACAACACCATCGTGACCATCACCGACCGTCAGGGCAACGCGTTGTCCTGGGCTACCTCCGGTGGTTCGGGTTTCCGTGGTTCGCGCAAATCCACCCCGTTCGCAGCTCAGATCGCTGCTGAACGTGCTGGTCAAGCTGCGCTGGAATATGGTCTGAAGAACCTCGACGTTAACGTCAAGGGTCCAGGTCCAGGTCGTGAGTCCGCCGTTCGTGCACTGAACAGCTGCGGCTACAAGATCGCCAGCATCACCGACGTGACGCCTATCCCGCACAACGGGTGCCGTCCGCCGAAGAAGCGTCGCGTGTAATCAGGAGACAGATAAATGGCACGTTACATTGGTCCAAAATGCAAACTGTCTCGCCGTGAAGGCACTGACCTGTTCCTGAAGAGCGGCGTTCGCGCTCTGGAATCGAAGTGCAACATCGAAGCAGCCCCAGGTATCCACGGCCAGCGCCGTGGCCGTCAGTCCGACTACGGTACCCAGCTGCGCGAGAAACAAAAAGTCCGTCGTATCTACGGTGTTCTGGAGCGTCAGTTCCGCGGTTACTACCAAGCTGCTGCCTCGAAAAAAGGCGCAACTGGTGAGAACCTGCTGCAACTGCTCGAGTGCCGTCTGGATAACGTCGTCTACCGTATGGGCTTCGGCTCGACTCGTTCCGAGTCCCGTCAGCTGGTTTCGCACAAAGCGATCAGCGTCAACGGTAAGACTGTAAACATTCCATCCTACCAAGTTCGTCCGGGTGACGTGGTCGCGGTTCGCGAGAAGTCGTCGAACCAGCTGCGCATTGTTCAAGCCCTTGAACTGTGCGCCCAGCGTGGCCGCGTTGAGTGGGTAGACGTAGATGCTGCTAAAAAGTCGGGCGTTTTCAAGAACGTTCCTGCTCGCAGCGACCTGTCTGCCGACATCAACGAAAACCTGATTGTCGAGCTCTACTCCAAGTAAGGGCTAGAAAATAGGTGCATCCATGCAGATTTCGGTAAATGAGTTCCTGACTCCCCGTCACATTGACGTGCAGGTAGTCAGTCCAACCCGCGCCAAGATTACGCTCGAGCCTCTCGAGCGTGGTTTCGGCCATACCCTGGGCAACGCGCTGCGCCGCATCCTGTTGTCCTCCATGCCTGGCTGTGCAGTAGTCGAGGCCGAGATCGATGGCGTACTCCACGAGTACTCCGCGATCGAAGGTGTACAGGAAGACGTAATTGAAATCCTGTTGAACCTGAAAGGTCTGGCTATCAAGCTGCACGGTCGTGACGAAGTTACGCTGACCTTGTCGAAAAAGGGTTCGGGGGTGGTTACCGCTGCCGATATTCAGCTGGATCACGATGTCGAGATCGTCAACCCCGATCACGTAATCGCGAACCTGGCGTCCAACGGCGCCCTGAACATGAAGCTCACTGTAGCTCGTGGTCGCGGTTACGAGCCGGCCGACTCTCGTCAAACTGACGAAGACGAAAGCCGCAGCATTGGCCGTCTCCAGCTGGACGCTTCGTTCAGCCCGGTGCGTCGTATCGCCTACGTGGTCGAGAACGCCCGTGTTGAACAGCGTACCAACCTGGACAAGCTGGTCATTGATCTGGAAACCAACGGCACCCTGGATCCTGAAGAGGCTATCCGCCGCGCTGCGACCATCCTGCAACAGCAGCTGGCCGCGTTCGTCGACCTCAAAGGTGACAGCGAGCCTGTCGTAGTCGAGCAGGAAGACGAGATCGATCCGATCCTGCTGCGTCCGGTTGACGACCTGGAACTGACTGTACGTTCGGCCAACTGCCTCAAGGCGGAGAACATCTACTACATCGGCGACCTGATTCAGCGTACCGAAGTAGAGCTGTTGAAGACTCCTAACCTGGGCAAGAAGTCCCTGACTGAAATCAAGGACGTGCTGGCCTCTCGTGGTCTGTCTCTCGGCATGCGCCTCGACAACTGGCCGCCTGCAAGTCTTAAGAAAGACGACAAGGCGACCGCCTGATCGTCGTAATCACCGAACGTAGTGTTTGGTAAGGAATGAATCATGCGTCATCGTAAAAGTGGACGTCACCTGAGCCGTACCAGCTCTCACCGCAAAGCTATGTTCCAGAACATGGCTGTGTCGCTGATCGAGCACGAGCTGATCAAAACCACCCTGCCGAAAGCCAAGGAACTGCGCCGCGTTGCCGAGCCGCTGATCACCCTGGCCAAGGAAGACAGCGTTGCTAACCGTCGTCTGGCCTTCGACCGTACCCGTTCGAAGTCCGCTGTTGGCAAACTGTTCAACGACCTGGGCAAGCGTTACGCCACCCGTCAGGGCGGCTACCTGCGCATCCTGAAGTGCGGTTTCCGCGCTGGCGACAACGCCCCTATGGCGTACGTCGAGCTGGTTGATCGTCCGGTCGGCGGTGCTGTAGAAGCTGCTGAGTAAGACGTTCTGTCTGCTACAAAGAACCGGGCCTAGTGCCCGGTTTTTTGTCTTTACATGTATTGTAATTATCTATTGATGTTAGTCATTCAATGAATTTGTTCTTGTAACCTCGTTCGCCAATACTCTCCTCAAGCCGTTTGGTCGGCACATCAAGACCCCATAAGGAGAGCCCATGAGCAAGATTCTCACCACCGCCAGCGGTGCACCCGTAGCCGATAACCAGAATTCCCGTTCTGCAGGCCCGCGCGGCCCGCTGTTGCTCGATGATTTCCACCTGGTGGAGAAACTCGCCCATTTCAACCGTGAGAACATCCCCGAGCGTCGTGTACACGCCAAGGGCTCGGGTGCTTACGGTACCTTCACGGTGACCCGCGACATCACCCATTACACCCATGCGAAACTGTTCTCGGAGGTCGGCAAGCAAACGGAGACCTTCCTGCGCTTCTCTACTGTAGGGGGTGAGCGTGGCTCGGCCGACACCGAGCGCGACCCGCGCGGTTTTGCCGTCAAGTTCTATACCGAAGAAGGCAACTGGGACATCGTTGGCAACAACACGCCGGTATTCTTCATCCGCGATCCGTTGAAGTTCCCTGACTTTATCCACACCCAGAAGCGCCATCCGCAGACCAACCTGAAAAATGCCCAGATGATGTGGGATTTCTGGTCGCACTCGCCCGAAGCGCTGCACCAGGTCACCATTCTGTTCTCTGACCGCGGAATTCCGGATGGCTATCGCCACATGCACGGGTTCGGCAGCCACACCTACAGCTTGGTCAATGCCCAAGGTGAGCGCACCTGGGTCAAATGGCACTTCAAGACCCAGCAGGGCATCAAGAATCTGGAACCTTCCGAAGCCGCGCGTTTGGCAGGTACTGATCCGGATTACGCGCAGCGTGACCTGTTCGAGGCCATTGCACGCGGCGATTACCCGCGCTGGACTGTTTGCATCCAGGTGATGAGCGAAGCCGAGGCAGCCGGACGTGGCGAGAATCCGTTCGATGTCACGAAAACCTGGTCGCAGAAAGATTTTCCGCTGATCGAGGTGGGCGTTCTGGAGCTCAACCGTAACCCGTTGAACTACTTTGCCGAAGTCGAGCAAGCCACGTTCGGCCCGAGCAACATGGTGCCTGGCGTTGGCCTCTCGCCCGACCGCATGCTGCAAGGCCGCGTGTTCGCCTATGCAGACGCCCACCGCTACCGCGTCGGGACCAACCATCAGCAGTTGCCGGTTAACGCGCCGCGCTGTCCGATGCACAGCTACCAGCGCGATGGCTCGATGGCTAACGGTAGCTATGGCAGTGCGCCGAACTATGAGCCGAACAGCTACGCGGACGCGCCCAAGCAGTCGGCACGTCACGCCGAGCCCGCGTTGCCCTTGAGTGGTGCCGCGGATCGTTACGATCACCGTGAGGACAATGACTACTACAGTCATGCCGGTGCGTTGTTCCGCTTGATGAGTGAGCAGCAAAAGGCACTTCTTTTCCGCAACATCGCCGGCGCCATGGCCGGTGTCAGCGAAGAGGTGGTTCAGCGGCAGCTGCAGCACTTCTTCAAGGCTGACCCGGCCTACGCAGAAGGGATAGCCAAGGCGTTGGGCGTAAACCTCGCCTAAGTCGAAGTGATAAGGAGAACCGCCCTCAATTGGGCGGTTTTTCAATGAATATCACTACTGTTTAGCCGATTTTTTACTTCTAATTGCGCGTTTTTCAGTGACCGCGCGCGAAAGCTGGTTCACACTATGTGGCATAGACGTTTTCACATGGAGAAACAGGGCGATGCAAGGTCACCCGGATGTTATCAACTACCTCGTTACATTGCTGAAGGGCGAACTGGCGGCGCGCGACCAGTACTTCATCCACTCGCGTATGTACGAAGACTGGGGCCTGTCCAAGCTCTACGAGCGAATCAACCATGAGATGGAAGAAGAGACGCAGCACGCCGATGCCCTGATGCGTCGAATTCTCATGCTCGAAGGTACGCCAGACATGCGCGCGGATGACCTCGAAGTGGGTACAACCGTGCCGGAGATGATCGAAGCGGATCTGAAGCTCGAGTACAAGGTACGGGCTGCACTGTGCAAAGGCATCGAGCTTTGCGAGCTGCACAAGGATTACGTCAGCCGCGATATCCTGCGTGCGCAGTTGGCCGACACCGAGGAAGATCACACCTACTGGCTGGAGAAGCAGCAGGGCCTGATCAAGGCCATAGGCCTGGAGAACTACCTGCAGTCGCAGATGTAACGCCGGCCACCCTGATACCCAAAGCCCCTGGCAATCAACTGCCAGGGGCTTTTTGTTTATGCCCGGTCCCGCTCCAGCAACGGTTTGAGGTAATGCCCGGTATAGGACTGTTTGGTGTTGCTCAGTTCTTCCGGTGTACCACAGGCGATGATCTGGCCACCCTTGGAGCCACCCTCAGGCCCCAGATCCACCAGCCAGTCGGCTGTCTTGATCACGTCCAGGTTGTGCTCGATCACCACTACGGTGTTGCCGTGGTCGCGCAGGCGATGCAGTACGTCCAGCAGCTGCTGGATGTCGGCGAAGTGCAGGCCGGTGGTCGGCTCATCGAGGATATACAGCGTTTTGCCCGTGTCGCGCTTGGACAGCTCGCGCGACAGCTTCACCCGTTGCGCCTCACCACCGGACAACGTGGTAGCCGACTGCCCCAGCTTGATGTACGAAAGCCCGACATCCATCAGGGTCTGAAGCTTGCGCGCCAGCGCGGGGACGGCGTCGAAGAACTCGCGGGCATCCTCGATGGTCATTTCCAGTACTTCGTGGATGTTCTTGCCCTTGTACTTGATCTCAAGCGTCTCACGGTTATAGCGCTTGCTCTTGCAGACATCGCACGGTACGTAGATATCCGGCAGGAAGTGCATTTCGACCTTGATCAGGCCATCGCCCTGGCACGCTTCGCAACGGCCACCTTTGACGTTGAACGAGAAGCGCCCCGGTCCGTAACCGCGGGATCGCGATTCCGGCACGCCCGCGAACAGCTCGCGGATCGGAGTGAAGATGCCGGTATAGGTGGCTGGGTTCGAGCGTGGTGTACGGCCAATCGGGCTCTGGTCGATATCGACCACTTTATCCAGGTGCTGCAGGCCATCGATGCTGGTGTGGGCGGCAGCCTCCAGGCTGCTTGCGCCATTGAGGGCGGTGGCGGCCAGGGGGAACAGGGTGTTGTTGATCAGGGTCGACTTGCCCGAGCCGGAGACACCGGTCACGCAGGTCAGCAGACCGATCGGCACCTCCAGATCGACGTTCTGCAGGTTATTGCCTCGCGCACCCTTGAGTTTGAGTTGCAGCTTCTTGTTGCGCGGCGTGCGTTTGGCCGGCACCACGATCTTCTTGCGACCGGACAGGTACTTGCCGGTGAGCGAGTCAGGGTGAGCCATCACTTCCTGTGGTGTACCCTCGGCGACGATCCGGCCGCCATGCACGCCCGCCCCGGGGCCGATGTCGACGACATAGTCGGCCAGGCGAATGGCATCCTCGTCGTGTTCGACGACGATCACCGTATTGCCCAGGTCCCGCAGGTGGTTGAGGGTGGCCAGCAAGCGATCGTTGTCGCGTTGATGAAGTCCGATGGACGGTTCATCGAGGATGTACATCACCCCCACCAAGCCTGCGCCGATCTGGCTTGCCAGGCGGATACGCTGGGCTTCGCCGCCGGACAAGGTCTCGGCGCTGCGGTCCAGTGTCAGGTAGTCGAGGCCGACGTTGACCAGAAACTGCAGGCGTTCACAGATTTCCTTGAGGATTTTCGCGGCGATTTCACCGCGCCGACCGGTCAGGGTCAATGCGCCGAAGTAATCGCTGGCTTCGCCGATCGGCAGGTTGGTCACTGCTGGTAGGGTCTTCTCCCCGACCCAAACATGGCGGGCTTCACGGCGCAAACGCGTACCACGGCAGTCCGGGCAGGGCTGCGTGCCGAGGAATTTGGCCAGTTCTTCGCGCACGGTGGCCGACTCGGTCTCACGGTAGCGCCGCTCCAGGTTCGGCACGATGCCCTCGAACGGGTGCGAACGCTTGACGATGTCCCCGCGGTCGTTGAGGTACTTGAAGTCGACGCTCTGCTTGCCACTGCCCTGAAGAATGACCTTCTGGTGTTCCGCAGAGAGCTGCTCGAAAGGCGCTTCGAGGCTGAAGCCATAGTGCGCGGCCAGCGAGCCGAGCATCTGGAAGTAATAGACGTTGCGCCGGTCCCAGCCGCGGATCGCCCCTTCGGCCAGCGTCAGCTCGGCATTGACAAGGCGCTTGGTGTCGAAGAACTGCTTTACGCCCAGACCGTCGCACGTCGGGCAGGCGCCAGCGGGATTGTTGAAGGAGAACAGCTTCGGTTCCAGCTCGCTGATCGCATGACCGCAGATAGGGCAGGCGAAGCGTGCGGAGAAGATCATCTCTTCGCCGGCCTCGTCGTCCATCGGCGCCACCAGGGCAATGCCGTCCGCCAGTTTCAGGGCTGTCTCGAACGACTCGGCCAGGCGCTGCTGCAAATCGGCACGCACTTTGAAACGGTCTACCACTACATCGATGCTGTGCTTCTTCTGCTTGTCCAGCTTGGGCAGTTCGTCGAGCTCGTAGAGCTTGCCATTGACCCGTGCACGGACGAAGCCCTGGGCGCGAAGTTCGTCGAACACAGCCAGGTGCTCGCCCTTGCGCTCGCGGATCACCGGGGCCAGCAGCATGAGTTTGCTGCCCTCGGGTTGGGCAAGCACCAGGTCGACCATTTGGCTGATGGTCTGCGCTTCCAGCGGAATGTCGTGGTCAGGGCAACGCGGCGTACCGACACGGGCATAGAGCAGGCGCAGGTAGTCGTAGATCTCGGTAATGGTGCCGACGGTCGAGCGTGGGTTGTGCGACGTCGATTTCTGTTCGATGGAAATGGCCGGCGACAGCCCCTCGATGGTGTCGACGTCGGGTTTTTCCATCATCGACAGGAACTGTCGGGCATAGGCCGAGAGCGACTCGACGTAGCGGCGCTGGCCTTCGGCGTACAGGGTGTCGAACGCCAGGGATGACTTACCGGAGCCGGACAGGCCGGTGATCACGATCAGCTTGTCCCGGGGCAGGGTCAGGTCGATGTTCTTCAGGTTGTGGGTACGTGCCCCACGAATCAGGATCTTGTCCACTGCGGCCTCGCTCTGCGGGCATAAACAAGGAAGTATACGGCGCGCTGCCAGTACGCGGCAAAGCGTCGCGTAGATGCCGTCAAGCTGTCGGACTGGTAGAATCGCCGCCGGTTCATACGAGGTTAAACCATGCACGACACCCACAACGAACGCATGAGTGGCAGCGAAACCCGCGCCGCAGGCGGCCTGGCTCTGGTCTTTGCCTTTCGTATGCTGGGCATGTTCATGGTCTTGCCCGTGCTGGCCACCTACGGCATGGACCTTGCCGGCGCTACCCCCGCGCTGATTGGCCTGGCCATCGGTGCCTATGGATTGACCCAAGCGGTGCTGCAGATCCCGTTCGGGGTGATTTCCGACCGCATCGGCCGTCGCCCGGTGATCTACCTGGGCTTGGTCATCTTCGCCCTGGGCAGTGTGCTGGCGGCCCAGGCCGACTCGATCTGGGGCGTGATCGCCGGTCGCATCCTGCAAGGCGCAGGGGCGATTTCCGCAGCGGTCATGGCGTTGCTGTCAGACCTGACACGCGAGCAGCACCGTACCAAGGCCATGGCCATGATCGGCATGAGCATCGGCCTGTCGTTCGCTGTAGCCATGGTCGTCGGCCCCTTGCTGACACGTGCCTTCGGCTTGTCAGGACTATTCCTCGCCACCGCAGCGTTGGCGCTGGTCGGTATCGCGCTGATCGCCTTCCTGGTGCCTAATACCCACAGCACCTTGCAGCACCGAGAGTCAGGTGTGGCGCGCCAGGCCCTCGGCCCGACCCTGCGCCATCCGGACCTTCTGCGCCTGGACGCGGGCATTTTCATCCTTCATGCCATCCTCATGGCCAGCTTCGTGGCGCTGCCGTTGGCGTTCGTCGAGCGTGGCGGGCTGCCCAAGGAAGAGCACTGGTGGGTGTACCTGACCGCGTTGTTCATCTCATTTTTTGCAATGGTCCCGTTCATCATCTACGGCGAAAAGAAGCGCAAGATGAAGCGCGTTTTGGTTGGTGCGGTCGCTGTGCTGCTGCTAGTCGAGGTGTTCTTCTGGGAATGGGCTGACAACTTGCGCGGACTGGTGATCGGCACCGTGGTATTCTTTACCGCATTCAACTTGCTGGAGGCGTCGTTGCCTTCGTTGGTGAGCAAGGTGTCGCCCGCTGGCGGCAAAGGGACGGCGATGGGGGTATATTCCACCAGCCAGTTCCTCGGCGCTGCTCTGGGAGGAATCATCGGTGGCTGGTTGTTCCAGCACGGTGGGCTGAGCATGGTGTTCCTCGGTTGTGCAGGGCTCTGCGCCATTTGGTTGGTCGTTGCCTTGCGTATGAACGAGCCGCCCTATGTGACCAGCCTGCGCATGCCGCTGTCGCCCGAGGCCGTCCGTGAAGCCGGACTGACCGAGCGTCTGATGGCCGTGCCGGGTGTAACCGACGCCGTGGTGGTGGCAGACGAGGCCGCCATCTATATCAAACTGGATACGAAAATTTTGGACCGTGCGACCCTGGAGCGTCTGGTGAATCCAGCCTCTTCGGCGTGCGAAGCCTAGGAGAACGTTATGGCCCGTGGGGTTAACAAAGTCATTCTGGTCGGCACCTGCGGTCAGGATCCCGAAGTCCGCTACCTGCCCAACGGTAACGCCGTGACCAACCTGAGCCTGGCTACCAGTGAGCAGTGGACCGACAAGCAGTCCGGTCAGAAGGTCGAGCGTACCGAGTGGCACCGTGTGTCGCTGTTCGGCAAGGTTGCCGAAATTGCTGGTGAATACCTGCGCAAGGGTTCCCAAGTCTACATCGAGGGCAAGCTGCAGACTCGCGAGTGGGAAAAAGACGGCATCAAGCGCTACACCACCGAAATCATCGTCGACATGCAGGGCACCATGCAGCTGCTCGGCGGCCGTCCGCAGAACCAGCAGCAGGGCGGCGACCCCTACAACCAGGGTGGCGGCAACTACGGTGGCCAGCAGCAGTACAACCAGGCACCGCGCCAGCAGGCCCCACGTCCGCAACAGGCACCACAGCGTCCCGCGCCGCAGCAGCCAGCTCCACAGCCAGCCGCCGACTTCGATAGCTTCGACGACGATATTCCGTTCTAGAAACAGCTATCTAGTAAGCGACAATAACTGAAGCGAAGCCATTCATTTGGCTTCGCTTTTTTATTGACTACAGACTTTTCCGAGGCAGGGGCTGGTGGGTTTTCTGAGCTTCGTGTTCATTATGAAGCGCAATGATGCTGCCGGCGGTTTGCGCTTCTGCAACTGAGCCGGATGGCATCAGCGCATGCTAATGCGCAGCTGCAACCGAAGATGAGGGTGTAGTTACCACTCGGTATGAGCTCGATCGAGGAGCGCAAGAATTGTCCCGAGAAGATCGCCATCGATAGGTAAGCCAGATTCCGGCCACGCACTTGGGCATGGCTCTGCTCGACGGTCCTGTGGCTCACCAGCGGTGTCTATCGGGGGCATCACTCTGTTTTTGGTAGATCAATACCCATGTGATTGGAAACTGCGCGTCGTCTCGTCTGTTGGCACCGCATTTCCAAATCAACTGCACGGCACATGAGAAAGCAATGCTGGCTGAGCTGCCTGGCGATTTGCTGGACCACCGGCTTGAAAAAAGAACCGGCAACACGATCAGTCAGAAAGAACGATTGCCGCCTGAACTGGCCATCATTCGGGAAAGGGGATATGCGATAGACGCTCAGGGACATGCCGAGGGTGTTACGGAATTGGGGCTTTCTTGCGGACAGGCCTCAGCGACTACTATGCGTCGACGTAGCCGTTCCCCAGTTGCGTTTCGATCGAGAGGTCGACCCGATCATTAGTGCATTGCTGAAGTGCAATGTAGAGATCGAGTCGATTCTCAGGCGCGGTTGAGGAAAAAACAACGCCCACTGGTACTTCACCCGGCAGGCCACAGCAGTTTCTCACAATAACCCAGGCACTGGCCGCCCGTTCGGCCCATACAACCTGTCGGCAGTGATTCGATCAAGGAAGTCCAGAATTTGCTGGTTGCCCTTGAGCCGAATATCCAGAGCCTCGCCATTACTCCGGTTGAGCGCTCGAGCCCGCAAAGCCGACTGCCTCAGCCGGCGCCAGGCGGCCAGGCAATTGGCCTCTCGTGCCGCCCGCAATGCGCCTTCGCGCCCTGGTCCGAAGCCGAGCTTCAATTGTGCGCCGACGCGCACCGCCTCCAGTTGCTCCAGACGCAACAAGGCTGCCTGTTTTCCAGCGACCAACTCACGCAGGCGCTCGGCATCCACCTTGGCCTGAGCAAGGATAAGGCGTTCCTGGTCCAGCAGTTGCAGCAATTGTTCGATCACCTGGCGTTGCAGGTCCAGATGCTTTTCCAGGCTCATGATCACTCCTCGTTCAGGCTGAACCAGCATGGCTGGCGTTCAGGCCGGCTCACTGCCCTGTAGTTCCCTGGCTTCAGACACCAGGCTCGTGTAGATGCTTTGCGAATCGATTTCGAAACTGCCCTCGGCGATGGCATGGGTCAGCGCCGCAACTTTCTCCAGATCGACATCAGCCATGCCATGGGTCTCGCCGAGGCTGCTCACCTGCGAGAGCTGTACGGCATCCTCCTGAAGCATTTCCAAGTCCTGAGGCGTAACTTGGGTCGGGCTGGCGCTGTTAAGGCCGCTGTCAGACGGGAGAGGAAGGCTAGGAGGCTGGGAATTCGTTATTTTCACGATAAGGGCTTCGTTGGCTGTGGTTGCAACACTATCGGCATCCGCATGGGGCAACTTTGGCCAGCGGTAGGGTTTCGAAGGAAAAAATCAGTTTTGCAGCAGCAGTTGATTCTTGCCGACGACCTGAGCGTTGAGCATTCGGCCGTCGCTGCTCTTGAATCGCACCGTATTTCCCAGGCTGCCGTTATCCAGGGCCTTGCCGTCACGGGTCAGGCTGAATCCGGCTCCCAGTGCTCTCAAAGAAACGCGCTTCTCGCGTTCGACCAGCCATCGCTCTCGCACGGCTTTGAGCGCCACCACCGAACCTTTGGCGACACCGCGGGCGGCCTGCCGACCGACCAACTCGCTGGAACTCAGCGCGCTGCCTTTGGGCAGCTCTTCCAAGGGGCCGCGTTGGCTGATCAGCATCTGCGCCTGGATCACTTCCCCAGCGTCTATCTTGCGGGCGGTAACCACATAGGCGCCCAGCGCGCCAACCATCACTTGCACATAGCCAGCGACACCTTCCAATGTCCCGCAGCGCACTCCGGCGGCCACGCGTCCGATAGGTAAGCGGCGCGGGTGCACCAGATAGGGGTGGGGGTCGTCACAGGCAGCTATACGTGAAGAGACCTGGCCTATATCCAGCGACGTCAGGCGGCTGCCGGCGGGCAGGTTCTGCTCCACCAGCCGCTGCATGCGCGCTTGCAGCACTTCGGTCTGGGCCAGGGAAGCGCTGGCATGGGCCAGGCAGGCCAGTGCCAGCAGGGCGTGAAACGAGGGAAACCCTTTCATCAGGGAGATGCCTCCAACAGTGTTTCATGCGGCGCATTCTAGATAGGCCTTCGAACAGGCAAAGCTCGAATTGCTCGCCAAATAGCGGCCTGTTCAGCACTTTGCCGCGTGCCTTCGACCTCTAATCTGCTGGCCGTTCAATAGATGGCATGGACTGCAGGCATGATCGACAAACTCGACAACGAGCTGCGCTTTCAGCAAGACGCGATGAGCTTGCGAGCGGAGCGCCAGCAAGTGTTGGCCAACAACATCGCCAACGCTGACACGCCTAACTACCGCGCGCGCGACTTCGATTTCGCCGCCGAGCTGGCCAGTTCTCTCAGTGAAGGGCGACTTGGCAATGGCGGTATGGCCCTGGTCACCACCTCACAGCGGCATCTGCGCGCCTCCTTCAGCACAACTTCGAACCGTGAGTTGCTTTATCGCGTGCCGGACCAGCCGAGCCTCGACGGCAACACGGTGGACATGGACCGCGAGCGGGCGCAGTTCGCCGACAACAGTGTTCGTTACCAAGCGAGCCTGACCTTTCTGAACAACCGCCTGCAGTCACTCAAGACTGCGATGCAATCCGAATAACCGGGGGACACAGCATGCCGATGTTCAGCATTTTCGATATCGCCGGCTCTGCGCTTAGCGCCCAGTCCGAGCGCATGAACGTGACCGCCAGCAACCTGGCCAACGCCGATACCACCAGCGGTCCCGACAGCGAGGCCTACCGTGCCCGTCAGGTGGTGTTCGAAACCCAGTACCAGGATGGCAGCGAGGTCGGTGGTGTGCGGGTCAGCCAGGTGGTCGAGGACGGCTCGCCGATGCGCCAGGAATACCGCCCCGGCGACCCACTGGCCGATGAATCGGGCTACGTGACCATGCCCAACGTCGAACCGGTGGGCGAGATGGTGAACATGATCGCCGCCTCGCGCTCCTACCAGGCCAATGTCGAAGTCATGGCCACCAGCAAAGAACTGATGCTCAAGACCCTGACCCTTGGCGAGGCCTAAACATGACCAGCACGATTGCCAGTTCGGTCCTTGCGACCATGAACAGTTCCAGCAGTACCAGCGAGAGTTCGAGCACCAGTTCGCAAGAGCTTCAGGACCAGTTCCTGACACTGTTGACCACCCAGTTGCAGAACCAGGACCCTACCGATCCGTTGGACAACAGCGAGATGGTCACTCAGCTGGCGCAGATCAGCACCATCAGCAGCATCGAAGAGGTGACCAGTACTCTGGAAGGCATCTCCAGCCAGATCAGTGCCTCGGAAACCCTGCAAGCCTCGGCGTTGGTAGGTAACGGCGTGCTCATCGAAGGCAACTCCATTCAGGTCGCGAGCGGCACCGCCACAGCCTTTGGCGTCACCCTGGGCAGCGATGCGGACAGCGTCACCATCACCATCAAGGACAGCAGCGGAAATGTCGTCGCGACCCTCGATGGCGGAGACATGAGCGCCGGCACCCAGACCCTGTATTGGGATGGCGTCCAAGACGACGGTAGTACCGCGGTCGATGGCAGCTACACCTTCAGCGTCAGCGCCAGCAGCGACGACGTGGCCGTCAGCGCCACGACGCTGAAATACGCGTTGGTCACCGGCGTGACCACCGACAGCAGCAACGAGGTGGCGCTCGACCTGGGCGGCGTCAACGACAACGTCGGACTCAGCGATATCAAGCTGGTGCTTTGAACCCTACCCAAGCTCGCTCATCAGGAGAACAATCATGGGCTTTTCCCAAGCGCTGAGTGGCCTGTCGGCCGCTTCCACCGACCTGAACGTCGTCAGCAACAACATCTCCAACTCGCAAACCGTGGGCTTCAAGAGCTCGACCGTGCAGTTCGCCGACGTCTACTCGGGAGCCGATGTGGGCCTGGGCACCACGGTGTCCGGTGTAGTGCAGAACTTTGAGTCCGGTAGCCTCACCACCACCGACAATAGCCTGGACCTTGCCATCAACGGCGAAGGTTTCTTCACCTTCACCGATGGCACGCAGACGGTGTACTCGCGCAATGGCCAGCTGACCTTGACCGCAGATGGCTACCTGGTAAACGCAGCGGGCAACCAGTTGCTTGGCGTCAATGGCGTAATCCAGATCCCGACCACCGGCATGCAGGCCAGCGCCAGTACCGAACTGGATGCAGAGCTGAACCTAGACTCCAGCGAAGACATCATCACCGAAACCTTCGACGCCACCGATTCGTCCACCTACTCATACTCGACCACCGCCACGGTCTACGATTCGCTGGGCAACAGCCACATCTCGACGCTGTACTTCAGCAAGACCGCCGAGAACACTTGGGAGGTACACTCGGCCATCGACGGCAACCTGTTGAGCGAAAGCCAGACGGTCACCTTCAGTTCCAGCGGACTGATTACCAGCGGCGCGTCTGGCACCTACACCTACGACCCGTCCAACGGCGCCGCCGAAATGTCCATCCAGCTGGACCTGACCGGCACCACGCAGTTCGGCAATGACTCCGAGGTGTCGAGCATTTCCCAGAACGGCTACACCTCCGGCAGTCTGGTGAGCTTCACCATCGATGACACCGGTACGGTCATCGCCACCTATTCCAACGACCAAACCCAGAACATCGACCAGATCCAGCTGGCGACGTTCGCTAACGAGAATGGCTTGCAGTCCAATGGCGACAACACCTGGCTCGCCACTACCGCTTCTGGCCAGGCGTTGCTGGGCGTTGCCGGCAGTGGCTCGCTCGGCTCGATTCTCAGCGGCACCACCGAAGACTCCAACGTCGACCTCACCGCCGAGTTGGTGAACTTGATCATCGCGCAGCGCAACTTCCAGGCCAACGCCAAGTCGGTAACCGCCCAGAGCGAAGTGCTGCAGCAAGCCGTGAACATCGGAAGCTGACGTCATGGACCGGATGCTTTTCACCGCCATGAGCGGTGCGAACCAGGCCCTCGAACAGCAGGCGGTGGTGGCCAACAACCTCGCCAATATCGTGACTCCGGGTTTCCGTGCACAACTGGTGGAAATGCAGTCCTCGCCAGTGGCGGGGGAGGGCCTGCCGACAAGGGTCTCGGTGAGTGCCCATGGTGTGGGCGTGGACTGGACCGAGGGCCCCATCACCCATACCGACCGCAACCTGGACGTGGCCTTGGGCGAGGACACGCTGCTGGCGGTGCAGACCGCCGACGGCGAAGAGGCCTACACCCGTCGTGGCGACCTGCAAGTCGACGGCGAAGGCGCTATCACCGTGGCCGGCTTGCCGGTCATTGGCGATGGCGGCCCCCTGAGCGTTCCGCAGGGCAGTGAGATCAGCGTGGGCAGCGACGGCACCATCAGCGTGCGCGAGCTGGGCATGGAGCCACGAGGCCTGAGTCCGGTCGGCCGCCTGAAGTTGGTGTCAGCCCCTCCGGGAACCCTGGAGGTGGGTATCGACGGATTGTTCCGCCAGCCCGCCAATGCCAATGGCGTCAGTCAGCCTTTGCCGGGTGACGAGAGCCTGCGCCTGACACCGGCGGCGCTGGAGGGCAGCAACGTCAGCCCTACCGGCGCAATGGTCGCGATGATCGATAACGCCCGCCGCTACGAGATGCAGATGAAGGCCATCAGTGCCGCCGATGAAAATGCCAAGACAGCCAACCAGCTCCTCTCCCTGCAGGGTTGAGTTGGCGCTGAATGAAGAGGTAACCGATCGATGATCAGATCACTGTGGACGGCCAAGACCGGGCTTGAAGCTCAGCAAGGGCAGCTTGACGTCATTGCCAACAACCTGGCCAACGTCAGTACCAACGGTTTCAAGCGCTCGCGGGCTGTGTTCGAAGACCTCGTGTACCAGAACGTGCGTCAGCCCGGGGCCCAGAGCAGCACCGATACTCGCTTGCCTTCGGGGTTGCAAGTCGGTACCGGGGTGCGTCAGGTGGCCACCGAGCGCCTGCACACCCAGGGCAACCTGGAACAGACAAGCAGCTCCAAGGACCTGGCCATCAATGGCTTGGGCTTCTTTGAAGTGGACATGCCCGACGGTTCCACAGCTTATACCCGGGATGGCAGCTTCCAGCTCGATGCCAACGGCGAGATGGTCAGTTCCAACGGCTACAAGCTGACCGCCGGCATCACCATTCCGGCCAATGCCACCTCCATCAGCATCAGCTCCGACGGCATCGTGTCAGTGACCACGCCAAACAGCAGCGCTTCGACCCAGGTCGGGCAGTTGAACCTGGCGCTGTTCGTCAACAACGCGGGGCTGCAGAGTATCGGCCAGAACCTTTACCTGGAAACCGACGCATCGGGCACGGCAACCGAGACCACCCCCGGCCTTAACGGCGGTGGCACCCTTAGCCAGGGTTATGTCGAGACTTCCAACGTCAACGTGGTGGAGGAAATGGTCGGCATGATCCAGACCCAGCGTGCCTATGAGATCAATAGCAAATCCGTCGAGACCTCCGACGAAATGCTTCAACGCCTGACGCAGCTCTGATGGCCATGTTCCTACCCAGCAGATTCTCATCGCATCTGCGCTCAACCATCGCGCTCGCTGTACTGCTGGCTGGTGCGCTTTCAGCAGCAGGCTGTGGGCAACTGGTACGCCAGCCTGTGGTACCCGATGAGTCCATGGACGTACCGATTGCCCCCGAGCGTCTGGCCAATGGCTCGATCTACCAGGGACGGCGGGGCTCGCAACCACTGTTCGAGGACCGACGCCCCCGCATGGTTGGGGATACGCTCACCGTTGAACTTAACGAACAGGTCAGTGCCAGCAAGACCTCGTCATCCAGCGCTGATCGCAGTGGCAGCCTGGGCCTGGCGTTCTCCACCAGTTCCGACCGCGAATCCAAGGTTGGCAATTACGGACTGAATGCCTCGACCAACCATGAGTTCAGCGGCAGTGGAGGCTCTCGGGCCAATAACTCCTTCACCGGAACCATCTCGGTCACGGTCATGGAAGTGCTGCCCAACGGCAACTTGCGGGTACGCGGCGACAAGCAGATCGCCATCAACCAGGGCACCGAATTCATCCGTTTTTCCGGGGTGGTCAACCCCCGCACCATCACTGGCGAGAACACCGTGCTGTCCACACAGGTTTCCAGGGCGCGCATCGAGTACGTGGGGGAAGGCTACATCAACGAAGCGCAACGCATGGGCTGGCTCCATCGCGTGCTTCTCAATCTTTCACCTTTCTAGCGAGTGAAACATGGCTGAGTCCCCGTCCACGTCCGGGTGGAACCATCGGCTGCACCGCGCTGCCCGCCACCTTCACATCCTGATGGTTGCGTTGCTACTGGCCAGCCCCTCCCAGGCAGAGCAGGTGCGTGACATCGCCGACTTCGCCGGGATACGCACCAACAGCTTGGTGGGTTATGGCCTGGTGGTCGGGCTTGATGGCACGGGTGACCAGACCACCCAGAGCCCCTTCACCGAGCAGGGCCTGACCAACATGCTGTCGCAGCTGGGCGTCACCCTTCCGGCGGACGCCAATATGCAGATGCGCAACATTGCCGCTGTGATCGTGACCGCTAATCTCCCGCCGCTGACCCGTCCCGGTCAGCAGATCGATGTGGTGGTGTCTTCAATCGGCAATGCTCGCAGTCTGCGGGGCGGGACCCTGTTGATGACTCCGCTCAAAGGTGCCGATGGCGATGTATACGCGATGGCCCAGGGCAACCTGCTGGTCGGCGGTGCTGGCGCTGCCGCCAATGGCAGCAGCGTGCAGATCAACCAGCTTGCTGGCGGCCGTATCAGCCGAGGTGCCGTGGTGGAGCACAGCGTGCCGCTCGACCTGGGCGCCGAGCATGGCATCCTTGAACTGCAATTGCGCGAGCCGGACCCGGCCACGGCGCAGAGGGTGGTATTTGCCATCAACAGTGAAATGCGCAACACGGTCGCCTCGGCGGTGGATGGCGGCCTGGTACAGGTCCAGGGGCCGTTGTCGGCCAACGAGCGGGTGAATTTCATGGCCCGTATCGACAGCATCGAAGTCATGCCGATGCAAGCGCGACCGAAGGTCATTCTCGACTCCCGCACTGGCTCGGTGGTGCTCAATGGCTCTGTGAAGCTGTTCCGTGCCGCCGTGGCACATGGCGACCTGTCGGTGACCATCGGCACCACCAACAGCATCAGCCAGCCAGGCGCGCTCAGTGGTGGTCAGACCGCCGCCACCGCCAACAGCAATATTTCCATAGAGACCCAGGCGCGTGCCTTGCACGTGGTGGAGGGTAGCGCCGACCTGATGGATGTGGTCAAGGGCCTGAATGCCCTGGGTGCAACACCACAGGACCTGATGGTGATACTGCAGGCACTCAAGGCGGCCGGCTCCCTGCGCGCGGAACTGGAGATCATCTGATGAGCATTGCCGAAGGGGCCGCAGGGTTCGCACTGGATGTCCAAGGCCTGCAGCGGCTGCGTAGCCAGGCCAGTCGTAACGGCGAGGCCGGCCTGAAGGAGGCTGCCCGGCAGTTCGAGGCACTGTTTCTGCAGAACATGCTGAAAAGCATGCGCGCCGCGATACCCAAGTCGGAGCTGTCCAGCAACTCACAGACGGAGTTGTACACCGAACTGCTGGACCAGCAATGGGCCCAGACCCTGGCCGGGCGGGGCATGGGCCTGGCCGAGCAACTGACCCGCAGTTTGTCTGGCCGAGCGCTTGCTCCAGGTGTTGGCATCGGCGAAACCCAACTTCCTATGAGCGTGGCGCCTGCAAGTGGTGAGTCACCCTTCGTTGGCATGACCCGTCACTCAGTGGCATACGAGTCGTGGAAGCGCCACGCCGTCAGTGCCGACGATACCGACCGTGCGGACCATGTCGAGGCATTTGTCGCGCGACTGGCTGGCCCTGCTCGCAAGGCCGAACGCAGCAGCGGGGTGCCGGCCGAGCTGATTCTCGCCCAGGCGGCCCTGGAAACCGACTGGGGGCGTCGGCGCATCACCACCGCCGATGGCGCGGACAGCTACAACCTGTTCGGCATTAAGGCAGGCGGGCGCTGGCAGGGTGAGATCGCCCGAGTGACGACTACCGAGTACGTTGCCGGTGAGGCCCAACAACAGAAGGAAAGTTTCCGTGTGTACCCAAACGCGGAAGCTGCCTTCGACGACTATGCCCGGTTGATCCGCAGCCGTCCCGGTTATGCCGCGGCCCGCAATGCCGCCAATAACACACAAGCCGCTATCGCTCTGCAAGAAGGCGGGTATGCCACCGATCCGCGTTATGCGCAGAAGCTGGTTGCGGTCATGGCCACCATTGGCCCGCTACCTGCCGCTGGTGCCGAAGTGCTGGCTGACGGGCAGTAACGGTATTGGTGCGATGTGTCTCGGCGTCGCGACGGTATTTATGCAAACAATTCGTGCCCTGGGGTCAAGATGCCTGGGCGCGGAGCCGATGTTGCGCAGCATGTAGCCCAGGAGTTTTTCGATGAACATCATCTCCATTGGCGTCAGCGGCCTCACGGCGGCGCAGATCGCCCTCACCACCAGCAGCAACAACACCACCAACGCCTACACCGACGGCTACACCCGGCAGGTCGCCAACTTCAGCGAAGCCACCTCCGGCAGCGGCGTGCAGGTATCCAGCGTGTCACGCCAATACAATCAGTTCGTCACTGCCCAGCTCAATGGGGCGATCAGTGCTCAAAGTGCACTGTCCACCTACCAGACCGAGGTCGACCAGATCGACAGTCTGCTCTCCGACAGCGGCGCCAGCCTGGATTCGCTGCTACAGAGCTTCTTCTCGGCCATCCAGACGCTCACTTCGGACGCCAGTGATACCGCCGCGCGGGAGGAAGTGGTCGGCAGCGCGGAAACCCTCGCCAGCCAGTTCAATCAGCTGGGCAGCTACCTGGCCGAGATGGCCGACGATGTGAACAACCAGATCGATGATCAAGTCACCCAGATCAACGGCCTGAGTGCCCAGATCGCCACGCTGAACGGGCAGATCAGCTTGTCCGAGTCGCTGGGCAGCGCCTCCAACGACTTGTTGGACCAGCGTGATCTGCTGGTAAGTCAGCTCAGTGAGCTGGTGGCGGTGGACATCACCGTCCAGGACAATGGTAGCTACACCGTATCGCTCAGCAACGGTATGGCGTTGGTCTCCGGTGGTGACAGCTTCGAACTGGCCACCCAGCCCTCATCGAGCGATCCAAGCGAGTTGTCGATCAGCTACGTGGATGCCGCTGGCAACAGCGTGACGTTGGACGAGGACACACTCGACAGCGGCGCCCTCGGAGGCTTGTTGGAGTTTCGCGACACCACCCTGGCCGAAACCCAGAACCAATTAGGCCTGATGGCGGTATCGCTGGCTCAGGCGTTCAACACCCTCCAGGCCCAGGGAATCGACCTCAACGGCAATACAGGTACCGATTTCTTCTCGGTGGCCGACCCCGTGGTCTACGGCAACACCGGCAACACCGGGGACGCGGCCATCAGTGCCTCATTCAGCGCCAGCGCCAGTGCCAGTGAACTCAGTGCCAGCGACTACACCGTGAGCTACTCGGACACGGATGGCTTCACCGTCACCCGCAACGACACCGGCGCCAGCGTCGCCGCGGCTTACGACAGCAGCAGCGGCACCCTCAGTTTTGCAGGCATGGAACTGACGATCAGCGGCAGCGCCAACGATGGCGACAGTTTCCTGGTCCAGCCAACCCGCAATGCCGCCAGCAGCTTCACCACCCTGATCAGCGAGGGTGAACAGATCGCCGCGGGCACCACCAGTGGCAGCAGCGACAACACCAATGCCTTGGCCATGCTCGACCTGCAGACCAGCGATATCGTTGGCGGTAGTGCCACCCTGAGCGAGTCGTATGCCGCGCTGGTGAGTGATGTGGGCAGCACTGCGACCCGAGTGGCGGCGCAACTGGAAACCCAGTCGGCCCTGACCGAGCAACTTAGCACTCTGCAGCAGTCGGAGTCGGGGGTGAACCTCGACGAGGAGGCCGCCAACCTCATTGTCTACCAGCAGTACTACCAGGCCTGCGCCAAGATCGTCGAAGTGGGCACAACCGTCCTCGACACCATTATCGACATCAGTTGATTTCAGCCCAAGGAGCGTCTGTCATGCGCCTGAGCAGTGCGACCATCTATAATCAGAACCTCAACTCCATGCTCGCCCAGCAAAGCGACTATCAGGATGCGGCACTGGAGGTGTCCAGCGGCACACGGGTGAGCAAACCGTCCGATGACTCGCTGGCAGCTGCGCAAGCTGTGACGGTGCGCCAGGCGATCGCGGCGAACGAGCAGTACGCCGATTCGCGTGCCAGCATCACCACGGCGCTGTCTCAGGAAGAAAGCACCCTGGACAGCATCAACGATGCCATTACCAGCGCCATGAGCCTGGTGGTTCAGGCGGGCAACGGCACGCTGAGCGACGCCGACCGCGAGTCCCTGGCCACATCTTTGCAGGGGGTTTACGACACCCTGGTGACCTTGGCCAACAGCACCGACAGCAACGGCAACTACCTGTTCTCCGGTTACCAGAGCCAGACGCTGGCGTTTGCCGAGAATGCCGATGGCGAACTGGTCTATCAGGGTGATGACAATGTGGTGACGCAACAGGTCAGCGCCACCCAGACCATGGCCAGTGGCGACAACGGCGCCAGCATCTTTCTCTCGGTCAGCAGTACTGCTGGCTTCGTTGCCGAGGCTGGCGACAACAGCGGCACCCTGACTTTCGACGGCCCGGATATTGCCGACACCAGCGCTACGAGCTACGGCAGCGGTTTCACCTTGACCTTTAGCGTTGCTACTGACGGCACCACCCAGTACAGCATCGATGGCCAGGACCCGGTTGCCTATACCGACGGTGAAACGCTGGAGATCAACGGGCTCAGCCTGACGCTAAGCGGCACCCCCGCCGATGGCGACAGCCTTACGGTCAGTGCTGCTGCTGATGCCGACCCCGACCTGTTCGCCACCCTGCAGAATCTGATTTCGGCCTTGCAGACGCCTGTGGAGGACAACGTAGATCAGGCAGCGCTGAGCAACACCTTGTCCACTGCCAGCCGAGAACTGAGCAATGCTCAGGACAATGTGCTTACCGTGATCACGTCGGTCGGCGCGCGTCTCAGCCAGGTTGAAGTGCTGGACACCATCGGCGACGACCTGGCGCTCAGCTACACCGAGCGTTTGTCCGGCCTGGTGGATGCTGACTACACCGAGTCCATTTCGCGCTACGTGACCTTGCAGGTGTCGATGCAGGCTGCGCAGCAAACCTTTGCCAGTGTTCAGCAGTTGTCCTTGTTCGAATACATTTAAAGAGAGGCTGCGCCAGTTCCCGCAAGGAACTTCATCTTTCCAAAGCAACCCTCTGGAGCTGGTGCCAGCCTGCGATGGGGCGCTTAGCGCCCCCAGCCGGTCTCAAGCCGAAACCATCTCGATAAGCCTCTGCATGAAGTGCAGTTCCTGGTACAAAAGCCCAGCAAGAAACTGCCCCAGGTCGCCCACCAGTACTGTTAGAAGCAACATGCCGACAAACAGAGTGGCCGGGAAACCCACCGAAAATACCGTCAGCTGCGGTGCGACCCGGTTGAGAATGCCCATCGCCAGGTTGATGATCAGCAAGGCCCCCACCATCGGCAACGCCAGCAATAGGCCAGTGAGGAAAATGCTGCTGCCGTGTCGCGCCAGGGCATACCATGCCTGGGCATCGAAGCTGAACTGACCGATCGGTAGGCGCACGAAGGTTGAGGCCAGAAGCTCCAGCACCATCAGGTGACCGTCCAGGGCAAGAAACATGAGGATCGTCACCAAGCTCAGAAAGCGCGACAGCACCTGGCTGTTGGTGCTGGTATCGGCGGAAAAGAACGAGGCGAAGGCCAAACCCATCTGCATGCCACAGATGTCCCCAGCCATCTCCACCACTGCCAGGGTGATGCGCATGACCATGCCCAGTGACATACCGATCAACACCTGCTCCACCACCACACCGAGGCCCGCCCACGAGAACAAGACGATATCTGGCATGGGCGGGAGGTTGGGCACCAGCAACAACGCCAGCAACAAGGCCAGACCGACCTTCACCTGGCTGGAGATACTCTTGTGCCCAAGAATCGGATCACTCATGAAAAAGGCCAGCAACCGGCAGAACGGCCAGAAGAAGGCGCTGACCCAGAGCTGTAATTGCGTCCAGCCGACCTCGATCAAGGGTGCTCATCCAAGCAGCGTTGGCAGGCTACTGAACAACGACCGCGTGTAGTCCACCAGCATCTCCATGAGCAGTGGGCCTGCCAGGATCAACACCAGGCAAACTCCGACAATCTTGGGTATGAATGAAAGCGTCGATTCGTTGATCTGCGTCGCAGCCTGGAACAGGCTGACCAGCAAGCCGACACAAAGGGTTACCAACAGCAGCGGCGAGGCCAGTGTCATGGTCATGCGCATGCCTTTGTAGGCCAAGTCCATTACCATTTCCGGGGTCATCGGCGTGCTCCTCTGTGCGTCATGTGGGGTAGAAACTCTGCGCCAGAGAACCAAGCAGCAACTGCCAGCCATCCACCAGCACGAACAGCATCAGCTTGAAGGGCAGGGAGATCGTCGACGGCGGCACCATCATCATGCCCAGGGCCATCAGTACACTGGCGACCAGCAAGTCGATGATCAGGAACGGGATGAATATGGTGAAGCCTGCTTGAAACGCAGTCTTCAGTTCGCTGGTGACGAATGCTGGAAGTAGCACGCGCATAGGCACATCTTCCGGCCCCTGCAGGTCCTTGACCTGCGCCAGACGTGCATAAAGCGCAAGGTCGGGCTGGCGTGTCTGCGCCAGCATGAAGGTACGAAACGGCTTGCTGCCTTGGTCGAGAAACTGCTCGACGTTCATTTCATCCTGTGAAAACGGCACCCAGGCCTTTTGGTAGGCCTGCTCCAGGGTTGGCGACATGACGAAGAAGGTCAGGAACAGAGCCAGTCCCAGCAGCACCTGATTGGGCGGTGCGGTAGTCGTGCCAATTGCCGTGCGCAGCAAGCTCAGCACGATGATGATGCGAGTGAAACCGGTCATCATCAGCAGCGCCGCCGGCAAGAAAGCCATTGCGCTCAGCAGCATCAAGGTCTGCAGGCTCAGCGACCATTTCTCGCCACCGGCCTGGCCGGTGAAACCTGACAGCCCTTGGAGTGCGGGCGCCGCTTCGGCTACCGGAAACAATGCCGGCATCAGCAGCACGAGCAACATCAGGCGGCGGGCATTCATGTGGGGTTCTCCGGTGCGCGTATGCCGCCGCGCTTCAGCGCGTCCGCCAGACGCAGGGCAAAGCCACGCACAGGTTGCGTCTCTTCGACGTCGGCGGCGGGTGCTTCCATTTCCGACAGGCAGGCAACCTGCTGGGCCGTGACCCCCAGTACCAGCCGACGGCCGCTTACGTCGATCACGACCACCTTCTCCCGCTGGCCCAGCCGGGTGCTGCCAATAACGCGAACGACGCTGCTCGCGGACGAGGGGCGGGCACCGAAACGTGACACCAGCCAACCACACAGCAGGATGCTTGCCGCCACCAGCCCGAGGGCCAGTGCGGTCTTGCCTAGCAGGGCCAGCCCAGTCAGGTCGTCCGCCGCAACACCGAGGCTGGCGGGTGGGAGAAGGGGAGAGGAGGCGGTCATCGATTGAGCTTCTGCACACGCTCTGAAGGCGTGATGATTTCGGTGATGCGAATGCCGTAGCGGTCATCCACCACCACCACTTCACCCTGGGCGATGAGGTAGCTGTTGATCAGGATGTCCATGGGCTCGCCCGCCAGGCCATCGAGTGCCAGTACCGAGCCTTGTGCCAGCTCCAGCAGCTGCTTGATGGTGATCCGGGTGCGTCCCAGCTCTACGCTGAGCTTCACCGGAATGTCCATGATCATTTCCAGTTCGCGCGGCGAAGCCTGCGGCTGAACAGTGGCGAAAGGCTTGAACACTCCGCTGCTGGCGCCACTCTCTACCGCGGTCGGAACGGCTCCGTTCTGTTCGGCCAGGGCTGCGCCCCAAGGGTCTTCAGCAGGGTCAGCCGCACCCTGTTCGGCCAGGGCGTCGGCCCACTCATCGTCTTCACGTGGTTCGGGAAGGTTAGGGTCACTCATGGTCGGGTTCCTTGGCTATGGGCAGGTGGCCCTTGACGAATCGGCTGGAGGAAGAGGGCTTGCCGATGGAGTGGTCGATCAACTCCTTCACCAGCAGTGCACGTGCACCGTTGTAGCTGCCGAACTCGCAGGTCATCACTGGCACGCCGTCGACCCGAACCTTGACGCTGTCCGGCAGGTCAATGGGCAGCACGTCACCCTTCTTCAGCGCCATGACCTGGCCCAGGCGCGATTCGATCTCGACGAAATCCGCGATCAGGTCTACCTGGGACTGGGTGATTTCGTCCGCCATACGCCGGTTCCACTGCCGCTCTTCCTCCGGGTTGATGTCAGTCAGAGGCCCGTTGAGCAGTTGGCGCATCGGCTCGATCATCAGGTAGGGGATGACGATGTTGAAGTCGCTGGACAGATTGCCGACTTCGAGGTGGAAGGTGGCGTTGACCACCACTTCGTTGGGCGAGCCGGTGATGTTGGCGAACTTGGCCTGCATCTCCGAGCGCAGGTATTCGATCTCGAGTGGGTACACCGACTTCCAGGCATCACGGTAGGCGTCCACTGTCAGCCCCAGCACGCGGCGGATGATGCGCATCTCGGTGTGGGTGAATTCGCGGCCTTCGGACTTTGTCACGAAGCGGCCATCTCCGCCGAACAGGTTGTCCACCACCATGAACACCACGCTGGGTGGGAACACCACCAGTGCGGTACCGCGCAGGGGCTTCATCGACAGCAAGTTGATGTTGGTGGGCATCGGCAAGTGCAGGGAGAACTCGCTGAAGCTCTGGTAGCCAATGCTCTTGAAGGTGATGTCGACGTTGCGCCGGATCAGGTTGAACAGGCTCATGCGGAAGTAGCGCGCGAACCGTCCATTGATGATATCCAGGGCATGCAGGCGTTCGTGGATCACCCGGTGCTGAGTGGCAGGATCGTAGGGGCGGACCCGCTCGTGCGCGTCAAGGTACGCTTCACCGGGGAACTCCATTGCCGTGTCATCGGTGAGCCCGGAGGTATCGATATCGTCGTTGCCGCGCAGCAGCATGTCGATCTCGTCTTGCGAGAGCATGTCGTTGGTGGACATGGCTTATTGCACGATGAAGTCGGTGTAGAGAACGCCAAGCAGCGCGAAATCCGGCTGCTCGGTCGCCAGGTTCTTGCGCAGCAACTCGAGAATCTGGGCGGCCAGTGCCTGCTTGCCTTCAGGCGTTGCCAGTTGAGCGCTGTCTTGGCCGCTCAACGCGGTGAGCAACTGGCTGCGGATCTTCGGCATATACAATTCCAGCAGCTTGCGCGTTCTTTCGTTGCCGGCTTCCAGGTTGAATCCCACGTAGAGCACGCTTTGGTCGTCTCGCTCGCTGTGCAGGTTTACTGTCATGGGCGCAATACTGACCAACAGTGGTGCCGTTGGGATCGTTTTGCTCACATGCGCCTGGGCCCGTTCACGCACGATGTAAACGTACACACCCGCGGAACTGGCCGCCGCGGTGACCAAGGCCAGCGGTATGAACCAGAGCCAGATCTTCTTGGTGGTAGTGGGCATGGATAGCGGCCTTGGGATTGGGGAAACAGTTCGAAAGGGCGCAAGTATGCCCAGCGGACGGGCCGTTCGATGGGCGGATTAGCGGGGGTTTAGGGCTTTAACTTGCGGCTTTGCCTGGCCGGTTACAGGTACAGGTCGACCCCGGCGCCCAAGCTGACAATCGGCTGTGCCTTGGGCACGGCAGCAGGTTCCGCGGACGATTCCGGGCGCGACCTGTCATCGGCACCGGACGACTCCTGTCGCGACTGTTCGCCCATGGCCTGGCGGGAGGCACCGTCATTGATCGACGCTTCACCCAGTGTCAGCCCCTGCGCGGCAAGCGCCACCTGCAATTGTGGCAGCGCTTGCTCTACCGCCGAGCGCACCGAGGCGTGAGCCGACTGGAACTGCGCTTGAATGCCACCGTCGCTGACATTCAAACTGATCGACAGCGGGCCAAGGTCGGCCGGGTTCAACTGCATGTCCATTTGCTGTTCGCCGCGACGAATCAGGGCGATCACTTGCTGGCCCAGGTCATTCTGCCAAGTCGTGCTCCCAAGGGTTGGAGTGGCAGCGGTGGAGGCCGCATCGCTGACTGCGCTGCTGCTGGTGGTTGGGAGCGAGCTCAGACCTGAGATGGCCGTGGGCAGGGTTGGAGTAGCGTCCAGGCTGTCAGTTGGCAGGCTGTCGACGGTATTGCCGTTGGTCGTTTCCAATGAGGCGTGTGTGGCTACCGACACGACCTCTGCGGGTATATCGATGACCAAGTCTGGTTCCACCGCAAAAGGCTCTTCCGCGGGCGCCTTCCACTCCACGCCTGCCGTGGCCTTGCTCTCGTAGGTGGGTTCGGCGGCGAGGGTCGGGTCGGGGCTTGCCGCAGGCGCTTGAGCCCCGGTCACAGGTACAGCGATGGCGATGACGCCGGCATTGTCGATCAGGTCCAGGCGTTGGCGAATCGCTTCCAGCGAATCCTGTGACGGTTCTGTGCCGTCATTTGCATCAGTGCTGCCCTCAGCCGAGTCAGCGTTCTCCAGCATCGGGACAAATTTGTCTGTGGTCACCGATTCTTCTGCGCTGGTGTCCAGTTCGGCGAAAGGTAGATCGGCCGCCGGAGCCGGTGGCTGGACGGTGGCAGCCGGGAGCAGGTCTTGCTGTTGTTCGTCTGCTTCGGCTTGCACCAAGGTCTGGGGTACTTGGCTGACTGGCTCGGAGTGGCGATCGGTCGGCGACGGCGCAATGGGCTTAGGACGTGCGGGCGCCGCCGCGTTGGCAACGCTGGTGGCGGGTGTATCAGCGCTTGCGGTTTGGGCCTGTTGCAGCACGGTCGAGAAGGCGCTCGTCTGATTGTCCGCACTGCTGTTGTCGGTCACATCCTGGGTTGCGACCAGGGGCTGGGCTGCGAGGTTGGTGATGATGTTCATGGCTGTTCTCAGAATTCGCTGCCCATGGGCGCGCGCCGTGCACGGCTCGCCTGTTCGTCGGTTTGTCGTTGTTCGGCGCGCCCGACGCGCAACCGTTCCTGCTCCTCGCGCCGGGCCAGTAGCGTCTCGATGGCGTTGACCTTGCGCCATGCCTTGCGCCAGGTTTCCTGGTGCTCGGCGACTTGTGTCCGATGGTGCGCCAAGTTTCTTTCGGCGCGCTCCATCGCTCCTTCCAGCGACTTGAGAAAGCCTCGGTAGTTGGCCAGCGTGGCCGGACTCATACCGGCCCCAGCCAACTGCTGCTGCAGGGTCTGGCGGTACTCGCGCTGGTACTGGTCGAGGGTGCGCAGCTGTGCTTCCAGCCGCTGCTCGGCGCGTCGGCTTTGTGACAGTGCATTGGCGGCCTCTTCCCGGGCGCGGGCGGTCAGTTCGATCAGCAGCTGGAGCGATTCTTGGGCCATGGAGTACCTGCCTGCTCAGTGGTCATTTGCCTGGGAACAGCAGATTGAGCCCGGCCAGGCTGTCTTCCATCGACGAGCGTTCGTTTATGCGCTGTTGAAGGAAACGTTCGATATGCGGGTACAGGTTCACGGCGCGGTCGAGCTGGGCATCGTGCCCTGGCACGTAGGCACCTACGCCGATCAGGTCGCGGTTGCGCTGATAGCGTGACAGCGCCTGCTTGAGCCTCTGGGTCTTGCGCTGTTGCGACTCGCTGACGATCGCGGTCATCGCCCGGCTGATCGAGGCCTCGATATCAATGGCGGGGTAGTGCCCGCTTTCGGCCAGCTGGCGTGACAGCACGAAGTGGCCATCGAGAATGGCACGTGCTGAATCGGCGATCGGGTCCTGCTGATCGTCGCCTTCGCTGAGCACGGTATAGAAGCCGGTGATTGAGCCACCACCCCGCGGGCCGTTGCCCGCGCGCTCGACCAGTTTCGGTAGCTTGGCGAACACCGACGGCGGGTAGCCTTTGGTCGCTGGCGGCTCGCCCAGGGCCAGGGCGATCTCGCGCTGGGCCATGGCGTAGCGGGTCAGCGAGTCCATGATCAGCAGCACATCCTTGCCTTGGTCGCGAAAATCTTCCGCCAAGCGCGTGGCGTAAAGCGCACCCTGCAACCGTTGGAGCGGTGAGGCATCGGCCGGCGCGGCCACCACCACCGAGCGACGCAGGCCTTCCTCGCCGAGAATGTTGTCGATGAAGTCCTGCACCTCGCGGCCACGTTCGCCGATCAGACCAACCACCACTACATCGGCACGGGTGTAGCGTGCCATCATCCCCAGCAACACTGACTTGCCCACGCCGGAGCCGGCGAACAGGCCCAGCCGCTGCCCGCGTCCTACGCTGAGCAGGGCGTTGATGGCTCGGATGCCTACGTCGATCTGCCGGTCGATGGGCGCCCGTTGCAGCGGATTGATCGGCTGGCCATGCAGGCTGGCGCGGTGCGTAGCCAGCAGCGGCCCTTTTCCGTCGAAAGGGTTGCCACTGCTGTCCAGCACCCGCCCGAGCAGCGAAATGCCCAGCGGAACGGGGCGAATACCATCGCTGGCACCCGGCTCATCGGCCAGGGCAAATACTCTGGCACCCGATTGCAAGCCGTGGATTTCTTCCAATGGCATCAGGTACAACACGTCGCCAGAGAAGCCGATTACTTGCGCTTCAGCGAAGATTCCCGGTTGTGTATCACTGGCGGGCAGCAGCTCGATACGGCATCCGGCGCCCAACGGCAGGCGGAGGCCAACAGCCTCCAGTACGATGCCGGTGGCGCGGGTGATGCGGCCGCTACGCTGGTAGTCGGTGGCCTGCAGCGCGGCGCTTGCCAGGATGTCGAGCCCGCGGCTCCAGCGTTGCAGGTGCGGGTTGGCCGTGGTCATTGGGACGGGACCATTTCATCGAGCAGCCACTGGCCGTTACGCTCGAACAGGGTCTGACGCGTCAGACGCGTGGCATCCAGCTCAGCGGTTGCGCTCAGTGCACGGCAACCTCCCGGCGCGACCGACGGGTCGGCATGCAGGGTCCAGCCTGCCGCCGCCAGCTCATCGCCCAGACTGCCCTGTACCCACGGCAGGTCATCAGGATTCAGGTTGAGGCTCGGCCTGCCGGTAAGTGCCGGTTCGCAGGCGAGCATGCGCCGAGCCAGTTGTTCCACCTGTTCAGGCTGGATCGCCAAGGCCATACCGGCCAGGCGGCTGGCCAGTTCCAGGGCAACCTGGCCCACCTGCCGCGCCACCAGACTATCGACCTCGCGCAACGCTTCATCGAAACTCAGGCACAGGGCCCGCAACGGTTCGAGGGTTTGGCTGACCTGCTGGCGCAGTTCTTCAGCCGCCGCTTCGCGCCCTTCGGCCAGCCCTTGGGCATAGCCCAATTGCTTGCCTTGGGCATGGCCTAGCCGCTCGGCCTCGGACTGCGCCTGATCGCGTAGACGCTGCAAGGCCAGACGCTGGGCTAGCGCGTGCTTGCGCTGTTGTTCGCGGTGTGCGGTATCCGGATCGGCGCAAATGGGCTCCTGGGTGCCCAGCGGGTCCATCTGCCAGGCTTGCCAGCTCCCATGCGACAACTGGTCAGACATAGGCATCGTCGCCTCGCGTTGTAACCATGTCGCCGGTTTCGGACAGGCGTCGAACTACCTGCAGGATCGACTTCTGTTCGGCTTCGATCTGCGACATGCGAATCGGACCGCGGGCCTCCATATCCTCGCGGAACAGCGTCGAGGCTCGCTGCGACATATTGCGCATGAAACGGTCGAGCAGCGGAGCCGACGCCCCCTTGAGCGCGATCGCCAGGGAGTTGCTGTCGATGTTCTGCAGGAGGGTTTGGATACTCCGGTCGTCTACATCGGCCAGGTTCTCGAACAGGAACATCTCGTCGAGAATTTTCTGGGCCAGGTCTGCGCTGTGGTTGCGTAGGTTGTCGATGGCCGAGGACTCCTGGGCCGACGCCATGAGGTTGAGGATTTCCGCTGCGGCCCTGACGCCGCCCATCTTGCTGCGCTTGAGGCTCTGGCCATCGAGCATCACACCCAGCACTTCGGTGAGTTCGTGCAGTGCCACCGGTTGTACGCCGCTGAAGGTGGCGATGCGCAGGATGATGTCGTTGCGCAAGCGCTCGGGCAGAAGTTGCAGAATCGCCGAAGCCTGGTTGCGCTCCAGGTGCACGAGGATGGTGGCGACGATCTGCGGGTGTTCGTCGCGAATCATCTCCGCCACCATCGGCGCTTCCATCAGGTTGAGCTTGTCGATGCCAGAAACGGTATTGGTGGTTTCCAGGATGTCGTCGATCAGGCTGGCGGCGCGCTCGCTGCCCAGCGCTTTGGTCAGCACTGCGCGGATGTGGTCGCTGCTTTGAATGTTGATCGCTGCGTACTGCTCGGTCTCGTCCATGAACTCGGCTAGCACCTGACGCATTTCCTCATGGGAAACCTGGCTAAGCCGCGCCATTTCCAGGCTGATGGTTTCGACATCCTGGCTGGGCAGGAACTTGAACACTTCGGCAGCGCTGTCGGCGTCGAGCGACAGCAACAGGATGGCGCTGCGACGTGGCCCACTGATCTTGTTAGTCATTTTTCTTCATCCAGCCACGCACGATCATCGCGACCAGTCGCGGGTCCTCGGTGGCCAAGCGTTTCAGACTTTCCATGTTCTGTTCGTACAGTGCCGACTTGCGAGGCAATGCCGGTCGTGCCGCAGTGCCTGGGTTGGCGACCATTTCGCCGGTGGCAAGGTTGTCTTGTGTCAGCTCAAGGTCCTGGTCCGCCAATGCCATCAGCTCGCGGCGCCCTGACTCGGTCGCGCGTTGTTGCATCGGTTTGAGTACGCGTCGCCACAGCATGAAGGCGGCAAGGCCCACCAGCAGATAGCGCAGAGCACTCGTTGCCAGGTTGTAGGCATCCGGCGTTCGCCACCAAGGCAGCTCGGCCAGTGCTGCCTGTTCTTCGACGAACGGGCTGTTGATCACTTGCAGGGTGTCGCCGCGGCTCTCGGTGAAACCCATGGCTTGACGCACTAGGTCGTTGATGCCCGTCAGCTCGTCCTTGCTCAGCGGCTCGCTGGATGGAGCGCCATCCTTCATTACGGTCCGGTAGTTCACCACCACCGCGGCAGCCAGACGCTGAATATTGCCCAAGCTGGTTTTGACATGCTCGACATCGCGATCCACCTCGTAGTTGACCATACGCTCGCTCTGCAACGCCTTGCCGGGCTCGTTGGCTGAGTTGGGAGTACCGGTATTGGCATTTGCACTGCCCGGTGCGGGTGTAGGTGCATTGGCACGGGTCGGTGCTGGAGTGTTCGGAGGTGAGTTGGTCAGTGCACCGGGTACTCCGCGTGCGTTATCACCGGCTTGGCTCAGGCGCTCGGAGGTCTGCTGGCTACGCACCGCAGCCGAGTTGGCATCCTGGTTGGGGGCATAGCGCTCGGCGGTGCTTTCGCGTACCGAGAAATCCACTTGAGCTACCACCCGGGCATGAACATTGTTGCTGCCCAGCAGTGGCGACAGAATGTCCTCGATGCGCCGTTGGTAGGTGCGCTCGATCTCACTGATGTAATCGAGCTTGGCGTCGTCGAGCCCGTCGCTGGCATGGCTGCTCGAGAGCAGCCGGCCGTTCTGGTCGACCACGGTGACGCCGTCCACCGCCAGCGCAGGCACGCTGGAGGTGACCAGGTGAATGATCGCGCTGACCTGGCTCTGGCCAAGCTCTCGGCCAGGCTGCAGAGCGAGGGTGACCGAGGCCCGGGCGGCCTCGCGATCACGGGCGAACACCGAGTCTTTCGCCATCACCAGATGCACCCGTGCGTGGGCTACCGGACCCAGGGTTTCGATGGTGCGCGCCAGTTCGCCCTCCAGGCCGCGCTGGTAGTTGAGGTGCTCGGCAAACTGGCTGATACCGAAGGCCTGCTTGTCCAGCAACTCGAAGCCGATGCTGCCGCCCTTGGGCAGTCCTTGTTCGGCCAATTGCAGGCGTAAGGCATTCATCCGTTCGGCGGGTACCATGATGGTGTGACCGCCTTCTCCCAACCGATAAGGTACGCCGCGTTTGTCCAGTTCACCAATGACCTGGCCACCATCGGCTTCGCTCAGGTTGGAGAACAGTACGCGGTACTCCGGCTCGCGCGCCCATAGTAGCAGCGCCACCAATACGGCTACCGCCGCGGCGCCGGCCAGTAGCAATGGCAGCATCGGCCGGCCACGCAGGAACCCTGAAAGCGCGTCCAGGGCGCGAGGCGGGCTGGCAATCGGCAGATTCTTTTTTGTGCCCTTGGCCTGGGCAGCAGTAGTCACGAGCACCTCGAAGCTGAGGTTGTGGCCGGGAAGAAGGGCATCACAGAGTCCGCTGGCAATGGTAATCGACCCGCGGTCCGCCGGCCGGTTGGGGCGGTGGTCCAGTCGGGATTGGCTCAGCGTCATTCTGGCGAAGCCGGAGGCGGGCAAAGGGCAGAAAAGCCAGATGTTTTGCTGCCAATTGGGCGAATTCGCATTTGCACCGACTTGTTAATCTGCCGCGCATCCGCCAACTACGAGCCCCCGCGCCATGACCAGCCAAGCCCTTGTCGACGCTTTGCAACAGTTGAGCAGTCTTGCCGAACAGGCACAGGGCTGCACTTCAGTCCGAGGCAACCCGGCGGCCACGAGCTTCGCAGGTGAACTGCAGGTTTCGCTGGAGCGCATCAACCAGTTGCAACAAACCTCCAGCACCCGGGCCAATGCCTTCCAAGCGGGCAGCAGCGAGGTGTCGCTCAGTGATGTGATGGCCGATTCGCAGAAGGCCAGTGTTGCGTTCCAGATGGGCGTGCAGGTCCGCAACCGTCTGCTAACTGCTTATAAAGATGTGATGGGTATGCAGGTTTGAGACACCGCTCACAGATTTGTAAGCAAGTGCCTTAAAGACGACTCAGTCGATTGCCGATGTTGCGCCCTAAGACACCCACTGAACCGCATGGGCGGTAAGCGGCTCGAGAAACTGCGCTGCGCACATCAGGACGGACACTCACATGACTACCACCACCAGTTCTACGGCCACCATCACTTCCCTGGGCGTGGGCTCCGGGCTCGATCTGGAAAGCATTCTGGAAAGCCTGGAAGAATCGAAGACCGCCAGCTTGCTGGACCCGATCACCGCCCAGGAGGAGTCTGTCGAGGCTGAAATTTCGGCCTACGGCACCTTGACCAGTGCGCTCGATGCATTGCAAACGGCCGCAGAGGCGTTGTCCGATGCCAGTCTGTACGAGTCCTTGAGTACGAGCATCTCGGGCAGTGGTGTTTCGGTGCAGACCAGTGGCGAAGCGGTGGCGGGCACCTACAGTATCGAAGTGACCCAGCTGGCCCAGGCGCAGAGCCTCGCGACCGGCGGCATCAGCGATACCAGCAACACCTTGGGTACCGGTACGCTTACCCTTCAGGTCGGCAGCGACGAAGCGATCTCCATCACCGTGGACAGCAGCAACAACACCCTGGCCGGGTTGCGGGACGCGATCAACGCGGCGGATGCAGGCGTTACCGCGACCATCGTCAGCGATGGGAGCGACAGCCCGTATCGCCTGGTGCTGACATCCAGTAGCACTGGCACCGGTGCGCAGATGACCGTCAGCTACAGCAGCGATGACAGCAACGACCTGGCATCGTCGCTATTCGGCTATGCCGACGGTTCGGGCAACATGACCGAAACGGTCGCTGCGCAAAATGCCGAGCTCACCATCAACGGCATCTCGATCACCAGCCAGAGCAACACCGTCGAAGAGGCCTTGCAGGGCGTTACCCTGAACCTGAGTGCCATCGGCAGTTCGCAGACCCTGACCATCGAACGCGACACCGACAAGATCCTCCAGGCGATTACTGACTTCGTCGATGCCTACAACGACTTCGTAGGCACGGTCGATGAGCTGACTGCCTACGATGCCGATTCGGAAACCACCGGAGAGCTGCTGGGCGACTCCACGACCCGGCGCATCAGTACTGAATTGGCCAGCGATATCTACAGCTCCATCGGTAGCGGAACCTTCACCTATCTATCTCAGCTAGGCATCGCGCTGGAATCCGATGGCACCTTGTCGATCGATGAGGACACCCTGGAAAGCGCGCTTGAGGACAACATCGACGCGGTCTCTGAATTCTTCATCGGCAGTGATGGCAGCTCCGGTTTCATCTCGCGAATGACCGAGGATCTTGACAACTACCTTGACGAGGATAGCGGCCTGATCGTCGCCAAGACCGACAGCTTGGAGTCAAAGCTTGAGCAGCTGGAGGATCGCTACGACGAAAAGCAGGCGCTGATCGACTCCGAGATGGAGCGCTGGCGTGAAGAGTTCACCGAACTCGATACCTTGATCTCCACCCTGAACTCCACCGCCGATTACCTCACCACTCAATTCGAGGCACTCAACAGTGATGATTAATGCCTGTGTGGCGGAGTCCGCCAGATGATCTGCGCCCAAGACGCCAGTGCTTATGCCCGGGTGGCCCTGGAGAGCGGCATTCTTGCTGCTTCACCGCATCAGCGCATCACCATGCTGTTCGACCACTACCAGGCCTCCCTTCGTCTTGCCCGTTTGCACATGCAGGCCGGCAACATCCCGGAAAAGGGCAAGGCCATCACCCGTGCGATCAATATCGTGAGTCGGGGGCTGCGGGCATCACTGAACCTGGAGCAAGGCGGCGACATAGCCCGTCAACTGGACGATCTCTATGACTTCGTCGTACGCCTGCTGCTACGTGCCAACCTTGAAAACAACGAAGAGTCCCTAACCGCCGCCGCGGAGCTTCTGGGCAATATCGCCTCGGCTTGGAACGCGATTGGCCCGCAAACGGAGGATTAACGGTAGATATGCTGCAAGCACAAGTGATCGCTGCCTATGAAAGACTGCTGGAACAGTCACACCGCATGCTCGCATGCGCGGAAAACAGTGACTGGGATGGCATCTTCATCCTGAAGTCGCAGGGACTAATTGACGCAGCCAGTCTGCAGCGTGCGGAGAACCAGGCGGAACTCGACGAGCAGGGGAGGGCGCGCAAGCTTGAGCTTGTTACCGAAATTCTGGAGCTGGATGCCAAAGTCAGTAGCTTCCTGCATGCCCGGCAGAATTACTTGGGTCAACTAATGCAAGTCAGCCGGAAAAAAGGCGAGCTGGACAATGCCTATCGTGTGAATGGTGCAAAGGTAATATCACTTAGCCATCTCTTGTTCCGATAGAATCAATAAGACATCATTAGCTTGCTAACGAACGCCTGGGGTGGCGTTCAAAAAACACACCCTTAACCGTACTTAACACTTCTTTGGTAAATACTAGTAAAGGTCTTCCGATATCAGTTATCGGGCGGCCGGCTCGAGACTTGAGCGGTGAGAAAAATTTATCGGTGCCTCGAAAGGGAGCATCGCATGCTCAACACATAGGAACGCCGCAAGAAAGGCTGTAAAGCCCACGTAGAGGCATTGGTCATTTCGAACGCAGGGCGAGTGTGTATGGCTTCATCTTTATGGCGTGCCGGGGCGGTAGTCACTATCGAAAAAGGGGATAAAGTTGCCAAACACTAATAAAGACCTAGCAGACATCCAGGAGCTGAACCTGTCCTACTTGCTGCTGGCGCAGAACTTGTTGCGCAAGGATCGGGAAGTCGCGATGTTCAGGCTGAAACTTAACGACAACATGGCGGACTTGCTGACCCAGCTGAGCAGCAAGCAGATGACTCAGCTGTCCAGGACCAACCAACTCATCTGCCGGCCTATCTTCGAGGAGGCCGAGCGAATTTCAAGGGCTCTGGATAACTCGCGCGAGCTCGGGATGGTTGAACTTCACACTTCTCTGCTGATGGCGGCTGCCGACCGTTCGGAAGGCATGCACAGCAGCGGCGGCTGAGACATGTCCGAGAAAAGTCTGGTCACCGAGATGCAGCAGGTGCATCTGGCCATCGAGCTGATTCAGTTGGGGGCACGCCTTCAGGTTGTGGAAACCGAGACATCGCTCAGTCGGGGACGGCTCATACGTCTGTACAAGGAAGTACGTGGAGCGCCTCCGCCAAAGGGCATGTTGCCGTTTTCTACAGACTGGTTCGTGACTTGGCTGCCGAACATCCACTCCTCACTGTTCTACAGCATCTATTGCAGCCTGCTGGAGATCGGCGGCCACAGGATCGACGCCTTCATCAAGGCGTATCGCCTGTATATGGAGCATGCGAGCGATGCCGAGGGTGAGCGAGTCCTGGGGCTTACGCGAGCCTGGACACTGGTGCGATTCGTCGAGAATGGCATGCTTGAGCAGATTCGTTGTTCGTGCTGCTCGGGCAAGTTCATCACCCACTCCTACTCGCCGACTCAGAATTACGTGTGTGGTATTTGTCAGCCGCCGTCCCGGGCGGGCAAGACCTTGAAGCGCCGAGATATCGAAAATGACACCCTGGACAGCCTGCGCCCGATGACTCAGCGATGACCCGCCAGCACGGGCGCTGGGTTTAGGCCGCGCCAGGGCAAGTTTTTTCAAGTTGGCAGTCGCCGTTGCCGATCTTCAGCCGTCTTTCACGGAAACCTGAGGAGCGGCGACGTGCTTATCGTATTGGGACTGTTTGTAGCGCTGGCTTCGGTATTCGGTGGTTTCGTGCTGTCTGGTGGCAGCCTGGGGCCGCTGTATCAACCCACTGAATTGCTGATGATCGGCGGGGCGGCGATCGGCGCCTTCATCGCGGCGAACAATGGCAAGGCCATTCGCGCGACACTTGGCGCTATCTCGACATTCAGGCGCAGTACCGGCTACGACAAGTCCTTCTATATGGACCTTCTGGCCATGATGTTCACCCTGCTGGGCAAGGCCCGGCGGGAAAGCCTGCTGGCCGTGGAGCGGGACATCGACAACCCGCGCGAAAGCCCTATTTTTTCCCAGCACCCCAAGCTGCTCGACGACCCACTGGTGCTCAATTTCATCGTCGATTACCTGCGTCTGCTCATCAGTCTGTCTGTCCAGGCCCATGAGCTCGACGAGTTAATGCAACACGAGATCGAAGAGTACGAGCACGAGGCACATCTGCCCGCTGATGCGTTGTACAAAATCAGTGATGGGTTGCCGGCTTTCGGTATCGTTGCAGCGGTGCTGGGGGTCGTCAAAGCCTTGAGCGCGGTCAACGTCGGGCCCGATATGATGGGCCTGATGATTGCCCACGCATTGGTCGGGACCTTTCTCGGCATCTATCTGGCGTACGGGGTCGTTGCACCTTTGGCCAGTCGCATCGAGCGACAGACCGGCGAGTCGACCAAGATGCTTCACTGCCTGCGTGTGAGCTTGCTTGCCCATGTGCAGGGCATTCCCCCTCAATTGGCTGTGGAGTTCGCCCGCAAGACCCTGCACAGCAGTGAAAGGCCTACGGCCGAAGAGCTGGAAAGCTATGTGCGGGGCGGTTCCGGCCAATCGGGCCTGGCGCCAGCATGAGTGACCAGCCGATCATCATTCGACGCAAGAAGAAGGCTGCCAAAGGCCACCACGGTGGCGCCTGGAAAATCGCTTTCGCCGATTTCATGACGGCGCTGATGGCGCTGTTTCTGGTGCTATGGGTGCTGTCCAATGCCGGCAAGGGCGACAAGGAAGCCATTGCTCAGTACTTCAGCACCCCATTGCTGGTGGCATTGGCTAACGGAGACAAGAGCAGTGCCAGCACCAGCGCGATTCCCGGAGGGGGAACCGACCCCGCTCTGGCGCAGGGCGAAAGGGTCCGTAAACTGCGGCCGCATCAGTTGTCCAGCGAAGAGCGGCGCCATTTGCAAGCCCTCAAGCAACGACTGGAGGATGCCGTTGAACGCGATCCAAAGCTGCGCGAACTGAAACAGCAGATCGCCATCGAGCTGAGCCCAGAGGGCTTGCGTGTGCAATTGCTGGATACCGACAAACGCCCGATGTTCGAGTTAGGCAGCGCCAAAGTGGCGCCGTACATGAGCCAACTGCTGCGCACGTTCGCGCCGGTACTCAATGAACTGCGCAACCGGATCCAGATCAGCGGCCATACCGACAGCCATCCCTACCCAGGTGGCGAGGCGACCTACAGCAACTGGGAGTTGTCTGCCGACCGCGCGAAGGCTTCGCGCCAGGAACTGGTAGCTGGCGGGCTCGATCCCGACAAACTGTTGCGGGTCTCAGGCATGTCCGACCGTATTCGTTTTCGTGGGGCCGGGCCGTATGACGCGGCCAATCGACGGATCGAGATCATCGTCCTCGACAGCCAGGTCGCGCAGCGCATCCTCTCCCAGGATGAATACGGCATCCAGATGCCTGCCGCCGAACCAGTGCAAACCCAGCAATAGCGAAGCATAAAGGCGTTTTTTCATTGGTTCGCCGTGCCGGATGCCTGCCCACAATAGCGGCCCCTGAACTGCCCGGGTGGCCGCTGTTGCCTGAATGATCATGGCCGAGACCAGCAGAGAAGACCAGACCGAAGCGGCTACGCCGCGCCGCATCGAAAAAGCCCGGGAAGAAGGGCAGATTGCGCGTTCCCGCGAATTGACCACGTTCGTCATGTTGCTGGCCGGTATCGGTGGGCTGTGGGTCATGGGCGGGCATCTCTACGACCAGATCGGCGGCATCGTGGAGCGGGCATTACTGTTCGATCGGGTGCAGTTGTTCGACTCGGCACGCATGCTCGCCACCTGCTGGGCGCTTGGTCAGGCGGCACTGCTGGCCCTTGTTCCCTTTTTCGCCTTGATGGTGTTTGCGGCCTTGGCGGCGCCGACGTTGCTTGGCGGACTGGTCGTCACCCTCGCGGCGGCCCGGCCACGTCTTTCCCGTGTCAACCCGATCAGCGGCTTGGCCCGGTTGTTCTCCATGCAAGTGCTGGTGGAGCTTGCCAAGGCCATCGCCAAAGCCACACTGATCGGCCTGGTGTTGTACCTGTTCCTGGATGCCCATATTGGCCAGTTGCTTGGCCTGCCCAAGCTACCACCACAACAGGCGTTGGTCACGACCATGGCGTTGACGGCCAAGGCCTGTGCCACCTGTGTGGCCGCCCTGATCGTCGTGGTCGGTATGGACACGCCCTACCAACTGTGGACCTACGCCAAGAACCTGCGGATGTCAAAGGAAGAGGTGCGTCAGGAGCACAAGAACTCAGACGGTGATCCCCATGTGAAGGCGCGCATCCGGCGCCTGCAGCAGGCCCGTGCGCGCAGACGCATGATGAGCAAGGTGGCCAAGGCCGATGTGGTGGTGACCAACCCCAGCCATTTCGCGGTCGCCCTGGGTTACCGCAAGGACAAGGATGGCGCCCCGCGCGTGCTCGCCAAGGGGGCGGATGCCGTGGCGCTGCGTATCCGCGAGATCGCCCAGGAGCATGACCTGCCCATTCTGGAGGCGCCACCGCTGGCGCGTGCGTTGTATTTCCATGTGGACCTCGACCGGGAGATTCCCATGGAACTCTATACCGTTGTCGCCGAGGTGGTGGCCTGGGCCATCCGCCTCAAGCGCGTCAGCGAACAAGGTGGGCCCATTCCGCCCACTCCGCTAAATCTGCACGTTCCGGATGGCATGGACCGGCCCGGACGACGCGCCAGGAAAACCGAGGACCCACAGAACCCATGAAAGGCCTGACTGACCTGTTACGTCGCGACGCCTGGCCAGCGGGCGTCGACCTGAAGATCATGACCGGCCCGGTGCTGATCGTGCTCATCCTGTCGATGATGATCCTGCCGTTGCCAAGTTTCATTCTTGACCTGCTGTTTACCTTCAACATCGCCCTGGCAATCATGGTCTTGATCGTCAGCATGCTCACCGAGAAGCCGCTGGACTTCTCCGCATTCCCATCGGTCCTGCTGTTTACCACGCTATTGCGTCTTTCGCTGAACGTGGCTTCGACGCGGGTGATCCTGATGCATGGCCATACCGGCACCGACGCTGCCGGCAAGGTGATCGAGGCTTTCGGGGAGTTTCTTGTCGGCGGCAATTTCGCGGTAGGGCTGGCGCTGTTTCTGATTCTGGTCACCATCAACTTCATGGTGATCACCAAGGGGGCGGGCCGTATCGCCGAGGTGGGTGCACGCTTCACCCTCGATTCGATGCCCGGTAAACAAATGGCCATCGATGCCGACCTCAATGCCGGCCTGATCGGTGAGCCAGAGGCCCGCAAACGACGCAAGGAAGTCGCCCAGGAAGCCGACTTCTTCGGCTCCATGGACGGTGCCAGCAAGTTCGTCCGTGGCGACGCCGTGGCCGGCTTGGTCATCATGGCGGTTTGCGTGATCGGCGGCCTGGCCATCGGCCTGCTGCAGCACGACATGAGCTTTGCTGACGCGGCACACACCTACACCATGCTAACCATTGGCGATGGTCTGGTGGCGCAGATTCCCGGCCTGGTAATTTCCATCGCTGCGGGCGTCATGGTTTCGCGGGTGAACACTGAGGAGGACGTCAGCCGGCAGATGATCGGCCAACTGTTCAGCCGTCCGAAAATGCTAATGATGACGGCCGGTGTGATGGGGTTGCTGGGCTTGGTGCCAGGTATGCCCAATCTGGTGTTTCTGCTGCTGACAGCCCTCTTGGGCGGGCTAGGGTGGTGGTTCTCCCGGCAGGAGCAACTGGCCGAACAGGCCCCTGTGGCGGTCGCCCAACCCAAGGCGGCTGTGCAGAGCAGCGAGGCAAGTTGGGATGACGTGAAACTGGTGGACACCCTTAGCCTACGCGTGGGCCATCGCCTCATTCCATTGGTGGATGTGCGTCAACAGGGTGAACTGAGCACGCGCATCAAAAGCCTGCGCAAGAAGTTCGCGCAGGATGTGGGCTTTCTGCCGCCAGTGATTCATGTACGTGACAATCTCGAACTGTCGCCCAACACCTACATCATCAGCCTCAAGGGCGTCGAAGTGGGGCGCGGCGAGATCTACCCCGGCAAATGGCTGGCGATCAACCCCGGCAAGGTCACTGGCCAGTTGGAAGGCAAGGAGGCGGTGGACCCGGCGTTCGGCCTGCCCGCCATCTGGATCGACCAGAACCTGCGCGAACATGGGCAGATCTACGGCTACACCGTGGTCGATGCCAGTACCGTGGCGGCCACCCACCTGAATCATCTGCTGCATCAGCATGCCAAGGACATGCTGGGGCGTGGCGAGGTGCAGAAGCTGCTGGACAAGCTGGGCAACGATAGCAAAGGGTTGGCTGACGAGGTGGTGCCCAAGTTGCTTACGCTGACGCAATTGCAACGCATCTTGCAGAACCTTTTGGAAGAGAACGTGCCGATTCGTGACATGCGCACCATCCTCGACACCCTCGCCGAGCACGGGGGGGGACAGCCGCCGCCGGACATCGCCGAACTGACGGCGCTGGTGCGCATCGCGCTGGGCCGCTCCATCGTCAACCAGTACTACGCCAACAAGCCGGAGCTGCGCGTCATCGGCCTGGACTTCAACCTGGAGCAGGTAGTGATGCAGGCGGTTGGCAATGGCGGATCGCTGGAGCCGAGCCTGGCCGATACCTTGATGAAAGAAACCACCCAGGCTCTCAAGCGTCAGGAAATGAACAGCGAACCGGCCGTACTGGTGGTGCCCAATCGCCTGCGCCCGGTGCTGTCACGTTTTCTGCGCCGGCGTCTGCGTCAGCTGGCGGTGATCGCATTGAGCGAAATACCCGAAGACCGCACCTTACGGATCACCAGTATCATCGGCGCGCCTGGGGCCTGACGCCGGCTAACCGACGAATAGCCCTGAAAGCACAGGGTTGTTCTCGGCTTCGCCGCCAGCACGCGGCGCTGATAATCCCGGTGTTACCCCTGAGGCTGCGTTCGGTTCGCAATCGGCGCGGATACCTCATCGCCATATGGGTTCTTCACAGGCGCGCACGATGTATACGGCACAAGGCAAGATGTACCAACAGGAACTGCTACAGCAGTACTTGCCCTTGGTCAAACGGCATGCACTGAACTTTAAGACGAAGCTGCCGCCCAGCATTGATCTGGATGATCTCATTCAGGCCGGAAGCATCGGCCTGCTCGATGCGATCACCCGTTACGACCAAACCCGAGGGACTACCTTCGGCACCTTCGTCCTGCATCGTATTCGCGGGGCCATGATCGATGAGCTGCGCTCCCGGGACTGGGCGCCTCGCAGTGTGCGGCGCCAGGCGCGGCTGCTCTCGGACACTCTCTATCGGCTGGAGCAGAGCCTTGGGCGCTCGCCCACCGAGCGCGAGATCGCCTCCGCCATGGGGATGTCCTTGGGCGAATACCACCAGTTGCTGTGCGATACCAATGGCAGCCACATGCTGCCCATCGACCAGGTCAGCGAAGACCACCTGGAAACCCTCGAAACCCATGGGCGCAACCCCATCAATGCGCTGCTCGATGAATGCAACCGAACGTTGTTGATACGCGCGATCGAGAGCTTGCCCGAGCGCGAACGGCTACTGATGGCGCTGTATCACCAGGAAAAGCTCAACATGCGCGAGATTGGCCATGTGCTGAAGATCAGCGAATCCCGTGTCTGCCAGTTGCACAGCCAGGCCATCGCCCGCCTGCGTGCGAAACTTGCGGACTGACCTTTAGGATAACCATGAAAATCAGCGTGTTCGGTTCTGGGTACGTGGGGCTGGTGGCGAGCGCATGCCTGGCCGATGCAGGGCATGATGTGATGTGCATGGACATAGATCCCCTGCGTGTCGACTCCCTGAAGGCGGGCGAGGTGCCTATCCATGAACCCGGACTGGATACCCTGCTGGCCACCAACCTACGCGCGGGGCGCCTGCATTTCAGCAGCGACGCTGAACAGGCCGTTGCATTTGCCCAACTGCTGTTCATCGCCGTCGGCACTCCGCCCGATGAAGATGGCTCGGCCGACCTTCAGTATGTGCTGGCGGTGGCTAGGGACATCGGTCGCTACATGGGGGGCTACAAGGTGGTCGTGGGCAAGTCCACCGTGCCGGTCGGTACCGGCGAGAAAGTGCAGGCTACCATCGCCGCCGAGCTGGCGACACGCGGCCTCCACCTGCCGTTCGAGGTCTGCTCGAACCCGGAGTTTCTCAAGGAAGGGGCGGCCGTCGAGGACTTCACCCGCGGCGCTCGCATCGTTGTTGGTACCGAGTCGCCAACGGTCATGCGCTTGATGCGCGAATGCTACGCTCCCTACAACCGTCATCACGACAAGCTGATGTTCATGAGTCTGCGAGCTGCCGAACTGACCAAGTACGCCGCCAATGCCATGCTCGCAACCAAGATAAGCTTCATGAACGAAATGGCCAACTTGGCCGAGCACCTGCACGTGGACATCGAGGAGGTCCGACACGGCATTGGTAGCGACCCTCGTATCGGTTATGACTTTATCTATCCAGGCTGCGGCTATGGCGGCTCCTGCTTTCCCAAGGACATTCAGGCCCTGAGCCGTGCAGCCCTGGCCGTGGGTTACGAACCCCAGTTACTTCACGCGGTTGAAGCAATCAATCAGCGCCAGAAAACAGCGTTGTTCAAGAAACTGGAGCACGCCTTGGGTGGCAACCTCGAAGGCAGGACCATCGCTGTCTGGGGCTTGGCGTTCAAGCCCAACACCAACGATATGCGTGCCGCACCCAGTCGTGCGCTGATGGAGGCGCTGTGGGCCTGCGGCGCAAGGGTACAGGCGTATGACCCTGAGGCGATGCAGGAGTGTCGACGTCTGTATGGCGAGCGTGACGACCTGCTGCTGGCGGGGGACCGGATCCAGGCGGTCAAGGGCGCCGATGCCTTGGTGATCTGTACAGAGTGGAAAGCCTTTCGCAGTGTCGACTTCGGCTGGCTACGGCAGCAACTCGGCAGTGGCGTGGTCATCGATGGGCGCAATCTCTACGATCCTCGCGCCGCCGCTGACGCCGGCCTGACCTACCGCGCCATGGGCCGGGGCTGAATCAGCCCCGGTCGTATCAGCGTCGCTTAGCTGGCGTAGGCCACCTCGTTATAGCTCGACACCATCCAGGTCAGCATTTCCCGGGGGATGTCGGTCATCGGCTGCAAGTCGAAACGAGCCATGCGTCCGATCCGCGCCGTGGGCGTTGCCAGGCGCTCGACCACATGATAGTGCGGGCGGTCAAGATAGTCGTCGAACAGCACGATGGTGGGCTTGGTGATGCGCAGGCACGCGGTGACGAAGCAGGCAACGCGAAAGCGCCCATCGATCAGCACGACGTCGGGCGCCTGGAAATCTGCCTGGTCCCAGACCTGCAGCGGGTAACGATGAAAGCGCTTCCAAGCCGAGGCGTCCCGAGGCCGAGCCCAGGCGCCGGTCGCACCGACATCGACCGGGTGCATGCGCGGTGGTGAAGGCAGGTTGGCCGTGTCGATCAGGTGCTGCATCTGTTCGGCCCAGCGCAGGTCGTTCTCCACCGAGTACACAGTCTTGCCTGTCGTGCGGCCGGCCAGCAGGGTGGATCCTCCGCTGCCATATTCGAGAATGACTGAAGCCTCGGCGTAGATCGACTCGACATACTTGGCCACTTGCGCAGGGAATGTCAGTTGTGGCTCCTGCAAGGGTACCTGGGGCGCGGGTGGCGCGTCTGTCGGCTGCGCAGCGCGAGAGGTATCGGTCGCGGTTAGGTTGAGTTGGCAGTGCTTCAGGTAGCGCTCGGCAATGTCGTCTCCCAGCCCACGCAGCAATTGCAACGTTGCATCTTTCGCGTCGTAGACCGTGTGCAGCAGAAACGCCAACTTGCGCCGTGGGTTTTCGCCAAGGTTGGCCATGCGTTCCTTGCTGGGCAGAAACAACGCGTCGGCGCTCACCAACTGCGACGCGCCCAGGGTTGTACTGGCCGGGTCGTTGGTCGCGTAGCTTCGATACTGTAGGTTGTGCAACCGGTAGAAGCTGAAGCCGAGCGGCATGAGCCGCTGACACAGGTCAGTGATACTCGGCTGGCCTTCATGGGTGGGGGAAAAGTTGAAGCGTGCCTGCACGAGCAAGGTTCTGGCCAGCGTGCCTGTGCCATGGTCGATGGAGGCCAGGCTGTCGTTGAGGTTGTCCAGTAGCAGCCAGTCCAGTGCATCGAGCCCTTCGATGGCATCCAGTCGAAGGGTCGGTATTTTCAGGCGGGCCAGCACCTGCGGCATCGGCCCTCTGCTTGGCGCTGGCAACGGTTCGAGCGTGGCGCTCAGCGCCGGGTCCAGGCAAGCGCGTAGTGTCGTGGGACGGCCGTTGCCCAGGGCGGTGCTTGGGTAATAATGCAGCTCTCCAAGCTGTTTAAGCTGGCCGGCGTTGCCGATGCGGCTGGTGGGGTCGAAGGCGATGGCCGACAGCACGCCCAGACGCTGCAGCGAAACATAGCGCGGCGAACCCAGCAGGGATGCACCATGGTCCAGGGTGATGATCCGACCCTGGAAGCTGAAGCTGAACTCACTTTGCGCAGCAGGCGCAGCGGGGTGCAGAAGCTGCACGGGGTTGTGCTCGCCTTCGAACCAGGCGCTGCCGTCCTTGTTCAGTGTCAGGGCGGCTGCGGGCTTGGCGGCACAGTGGCGCTGCCAGATGGCTCGCAAGGCGATACCCAGATGCGAGGCGAATCGCTGGCTGTCGCAGACCGGCGAGCTCATCAACTTGTCGCGCAGGTGCTTACGGATAGTTGCAAGGCTTGGCAGATCGCGGGCAAGCGATGCAGCGCGCTGTACGTAAGCCTCCCAGCTGTCGACCACCAATTCGGGCAGGCCGGCATTGACCAGATGAGTGGTGGAGTGGCGCCCGGCGAAGGTAGGGCCGGGCAAGGTCACCACCGGAACCCCCATCAGGAGGGCCTCGCAGGTGGTCAGCCCGCCTGAATAGGGCCAAGGATCGAGCGCGATATCGACGCGGTTGTAGTTCTCCAGAAGGCTCTTGTGGCCCACCGGCCCCTCAGCCTGCACCCGCTCGGGGGCGATGCCGCGTTCCTGCAGGACGCGTTGCACATGCGCGCGCAGTTCAGGGTTGGCGAACGCTGCGCCCTTGAGCAGCAGCCTTGAATCGGCAACGGTGTGCAGCAGGTCTGCCCAGTGCGTCAGCAGCTGGTCGTTGATCTTGGTGGGGTTGTTGAAACAGCCGAACGTGACGAAACCGTTGCTCAATGCCGGCAGCGGTTTGATATCCGGCGTGTAGACCGGCGGGTCGTAGCAGATGTAGTCGTCCGGCAGGCGTATTAGCTTCTCGGTGTAGAACGCATCTTCGCCCGGCGGTGATTCCAGGGCATCGGTCAGTAGGTAATCGATGGCATCCAGGCCGGTGGTGTTGATCAACCCTCCAACCCATTTTACCAGCAAGGGTGCAGGCTGCAGGGCCATCGTGCCCATGCGGTTGCCGGCATTGTGGCCGCTGAGGTCGATGAGGATATCGATGCGGTCGTCGCGGATTTGTTGCGCCAGGCGTTGATCGTCCATGTGCTTGATCGACTGCCAACCCTGAACACGCGCGCGTATCCGTCGGGTCAGGTGGTCGCTGACCTGGCTGCTGCTGTAGGCCAGCAACTGGAACTGGTGGCGCGGTAGACGTTCGAGCACGCCGACGATCATGTTGCCGACCGGGTGTTGGCGCAGGCCATCGGAAACCAGGCCGATCCGCAGCGGTTTGTCCGGCGAAAGGTTGTCGGAAAGCGGGCGAGGAGGGACGCTGGCCGGTCCGAAACGTGTCTGCCATTCCTTGCACGCTTCGAAGATGTATTCGCGGCTTCGCGTTGGATCGTAGTGCAGGCTGGTCAGACGGTTGGAGTAGGGTAGTACATCCTTGCGCCCGGCCAAGTCGATGGCCCGGCGATAATGCTGGTCAGCCAACTTCAACTGGCCGATGTCCTTGTACAGGTTGGCCAGATTGTTCCAATGGCTGTAGTCCTTCGGCTCCCGTTCTATGAGTAGGCGAAACACTTCGATGGCTTCACCGAATCGGTCGAGACGATTGAGGGTCAATCCCTTGCGTGCTAACAAGCGGTAGTCGTTGGACTGAGTCTGGAGGGCGTGCTCGATGTGATCAAGCGCTGGCTTGAACTGGCCTTTTTCGAAGTAGAGGGTGGACAGGCGATGGTGCGCCGCAGAACAGTCAGGCATGAGCTGAATGGCCCGCGTGGCGAGGGCCAGGGCACGGTCGAAGTCGCCCAGCTTCTGCGCCGCCTTGGCCACCAGCTCAAGTGCCAATGGATCGTCTGGCGTGAGTGCCAGAGCATGTTCGTAACTGGCCAGGGCCTGCTCCGGAGCATCGGCCAGTTGCAGGCTGCCCAGGCTTTGCCAGGCTCGCGCGTCATCGGGGCGGCGCTGGCAAATACGTTGCGCATCGCCCAGGTTCAAGGGCGCGGGAGCTTGGCGGGATTTAGGGGGTCGAGCGCGCTGGGGCTTGGACATGGGATACGGTCTTATGGCTTAGGATATCAAGCCCAAATGCTAGCGCTGGCATTGGCTGGGCAAAGCACCGATAAGGCACCGCTCGACCTTGGGATTATGCGGTTTGCAGGGGTATGCAAATCGTTCAGGCCTGAATACCCCCTAAACAAGAAAGGCGCGACTCGCGCCGCGCCTTCCAGGCAACCAGAGATCGCCGAGCGTTAGCCTTACTGCAGCAGCGACAGCATCTGCTGCGGCATCGAGTTGGCCTGGGACAGCACCGAGGTACCGGCTTGCTGCAGGATCTGCGCGCTGGTCATGGCCGACACTTCAGTTGCGTAGTCCACATCCTGAATCCCGGAGCGGGCGGACGTCAGGTTGGTTACCGTGGTCGAAATGTTGGTGATCGCCGAGTCGAAACGGTTCTGGATTGCACCAAGGTCCGAGCGCATGGAGTCGATGGTATTCAGTGCGCTATCCAGCGAAGTCAGGGTGTTGGTGGACTTCTTGGTGACCGCGTTGTCGGTGTCGATGGTGATGGTCGCGGTAGTGGTGGTGCCGCTGGTGGTGGTGTCCACCTCGGCGGCGTAGGTCTTGCCACCCACAGTGAGGAAGTAGTTGCCGTCGGCGTCTTGAGAGAGGGTGCCGCCGCTGACGGTGGTGCCCGAGCTGTCAACGTAGCTGGTATTGGTGGAGGTGATCGCGGTACCCGACGCGTCGTTCAGGGTGACTGCGGTCAGGGTGGTGTCGTAGCCGTTGACGTTGAAATCGCCCAGGCCCAGCGTCTCGGCGTTGATCTCGCTCAGCGAGATTTCGATGGTTTCACCGTCGTTGGCGCCTACCTGAATGCTGATGGTCTGGTCTTTGGCCAGTACGGACACGCCGTTGAACGAGGTCTGTTCAGAGATGCGGTTGATCTCGTCCAGGCGCTGGGTAATTTCGTCCTGGATCGACTGCAGGTCGGACTGGGAATTGGTGCCGTTGGCTGCCTGAACCGCCAGCTCACGGATACGCTGCAGGTTGTCGTTGACCTGGTCCAGCGCGCCTTCGGTGGTCTGTGCCAGGGAGATGCCGTCGCTGGCGTTGCTGCTCGCCTGCTCCAGGCCGGTAATCTGCGAGCTCATGCGGTTGGCGATGGCCTGGCCGGCGGCGTCGTCGGAGGCGCTGTTGATCTTCAGGCCAGAGGACAGGCGCTCGATCGAGGTGCTCAGGCTGCTTTCCGAAGCGCTCAGGTTCTGTTGAGCAATCAGCGATGTGATGTTGGTATTGATGACAGACATCTTGTGGTTCCTTTTCGTGGTTGGGCACTTGTGACAAGCACGGGTCTGGCGCTCCACACATACAGCGCCTTGGTCTTGCTGACAGCGCGAACATCGGCGCTTGAAAAACGCACCTTTAGCGCCGCACCAAAAAAAATTTGCCCTGGTGCTTCCTCACCACGATCAGCACGTCCCGTCACGCAAACTCGCCGCTAAAAGTGGCTGTATTAGCCCCTTTGCCTGGCGGCCCTTGCCGCTATAAAGCGATGCATCATTGTCAACGGCCGGGGGCCGTCCACGGAGTGTCCATGAACCCATCGACCCTGATCGGCCTGTTCGCCAGCCTGCTATTGCTAGCTGTGCTGATCATGTACGGCGCGCAGCAGCCTTCGCTGCTCATCGACCTGCCCAGCCTGGCCATCGTGCTAGGGGGGACTTTCGCGGCCACCTGCATCAGCTACCCCTTGGCCGAGGTTCGCCGCATCGGGCGCCTGCTGGTCACCGTCATGCGCATAGAGCGCGAGCGCGCGCTGCACGATATCGATGATCTGGTGAGCCTTGCCCGGCGCTGGGTCGATGGCGACAGCCGCGCGGTGGAGAAGGCGCTGGCGCAGGTGCAGAACCCGTTCCTGTGCTCCGGCGTGCAGCTGCTGGTCGACCAGGTGGCGGAGGAGGACATCCTCGAGATCATGCAATGGCGCCTCGCCCGCTTGCGGGCCAAGGAACAGGCCGAAGCGCAGATGTTTCGCGCCATGGCCAGTTATGCCCCGGCCTTTGGCATGCTGGGCACTTTGGTCGGCCTAGTGAACATGGTCTTCGTGCTGGGTGATGGGGACCTGGGTAATGTCGGCCGGCAGATGGCGATGAGCCTGACCACCACACTGTATGGCGTGTTGCTCGCCAACTTGCTGTTCAAGCCGGTGGCGGTCAAGCTCGAGCGGCGTACCGAGCGGCGGGTGGTGCTGATGAACATGATTCTGCAAGGCATCTCGATGATGGCCAGAAAGCGCAGCCCAGGGCTGATGCGAGAAACCCTGAAGACGCTGGTCGATCAACAGCAGGACGAGTTGCAGGAAGAAAGTGCCCGGCGTATCGACCCCACGTTGTTCGCGGTCTGGCGCAAACGCCCATGAGCCTGCTCAATGCCTCGCACAATAGTGTGGCCGACAATCGGCACTGGCTAGCGCATCAGCGCGCGCTTGAAGTCGAACTGATGAAAGCTCGCGAACGGCAGTGTAACCTCAAGCGCTCGGCCATTGCGCCGGCCTGGTTGGGCGATACGGCAGCGCAGACCGATGCCGAGGGCTGGATGATGACCTACCTGGACCTGATGACACTGTTGCTGGTCATGGTCCTGGCCATGCTCGCCCAAGCCATGATCAGCCGCAACCAGCCGACGAAAATGCCGTCTGGCCTTTCCCAGTCGCTTGATGTTGCCCAGCTGATCCGCGTTGAGCCGCCAGGCGCTCTACTGCGAGTTGCACAGATTGCGCCAGAGCAGCAAGCTGTAGCCGAAGCAGAACCCATCGCCGAGGAGCCTATTCCTTCGGCCCCGGAAACCGAAAGTAACCCACTGGTTGGACTGCCGTTGGAGCAGCTGGGCAGTGACATTCAAGTGATCCGCAATGAACGCAGCATCAGTTTCCGCATCGACAGCAGCATTTTGTTCCACTCCGGGCAGACCGACCTCGATCCCAGGGGGCTGCAAGCCCTCCAGCGTCTGGCGCGGGTATTGAGCGGTATCCCCCACCGGATAATCGTTGCTGGCCACACCGACAATCGCACTATCCGCAATGCTCGCTACCCGTCGAACTGGGAGCTCTCTGGCGCACGGGCTGGCAGCGTCGTGCGCTACCTGCAGCAACAAGGCATCGCCGGCGTCCGGCTCACCGCTGTTGGCCTGGCCGACACCCAGCCGCTGGCGGACAACAGCGATGCGCAAGGGCGGGCGAAGAATCGACGGGTCGAGCTGACGCTGGAGCGCCCTGAACCGTGAAGGTTCAGTAGAACAGCCGCGGCTCCGGCGAATCCAGCAGGCTGGCCAGCTTGGTCAAGGCGAAGCTCAGTTCCTGGCGGCTGGGTGTCATCAAGGCGATGCGCACGCCGCAGGTGGCGGAGGTCCGCTCTGGCAGGAACTGGCTGCCACTGACAACCGTCACCCCATTGTTGCGCGCCAGGTTGGCGAACTCGTCGCTGGTCCAGGGCTCGGGCAATTCCAGCCAGATGTGGAAGCTGTTGGGCTGGCTGCGAATGTTGTACTGGCCGAGGATTTCCCGTGCCATCTGCTGTCGCGCCGCGGCTTCGCTCTGCTGGACCTGGATCAACTGATCGGCCTTGCCGCTGTTGATCAGGTTGCTGGCCAGCTGGGCCATCAGTGGCGAAGGCATCCAGACGCTGCTGCGCACCATCGACGACAGCCGCGACAGCGTCTGCGGCGGGGCATACAGGTAGCCGATGCGCAGCGCCGGCAGCACGCTCTTGGACAGGCTGGTCAGGTACACCGAGCGCTCGGGCGCATAGGCGGCCATTGGTTCGTACTCGGGGTTCGGTTCAAGAAACCCGTAGATGTCGTCATCGATGATGAACAGGTCGAATTCACGCGCGATCTGAGCGATAGCTTCGCGTCGCTCGCGGGGCATGATCGAGTTGGTCGGGTTCTGGTGGGTCGCCACGCAAACCAGCAGGGCAGGGCGATGCTCGCGACAGGCCGCACGAAGCGCCTCCGGAATGAGACCGTGCTCGTCCATCGCCACACCGCGCAGACGGCGACCCATGCTGTGCGCAAGCGAAATGATGCCGGGGTAGCAGAACGACTCGCACAGAATCACATCGTCGCTTTTCGACAGGCTGCTGATGGCTACCAGCAGGCCATGCTGCGCGCCAGAGGTCAGCACCACCTGCTGCCAGCGGGCCTCGGGCAACCAGCGCTGGATCCAGGCGGCACCCGCTTGCTTGTGCGTCGCATGGCCACCTTCGGTGACGTAGTCCAGCACTTGCGCAAGATCGGGGGCGTCGGCCAGCGCATTGATCGCGCCGCGCAGCCAGTCGGCCATGTGCGCGTCGTTGGGTTTGATGATCGAGAGGTCGACCTGGCTGCTGTCGCCTTTCTGCGCTGCAGGCACCGTCTGTAGCGCAGGCGTGGGTGTCGCGGACTGTCGCTGCAACACGAAGGTGCCACGGCCGACCTCGCCAACCACCAGGCCGCGCTTGGCAGCTTCGTCGTAAGCCCGGCCGATGGTGCCAGGGGTCACGCTCAACGCCTCGGCCAGGTCCTTGAGTGTTGGCAAGCGATCGCCAGCTGCAAGACGACCGCTGCCGATGTCCTGTTCGAGGGCGTCGGCGATCATCAGGTAGACCGGTTGCGACAGGTCGCTGTAGTGAGGAACCCACATAGAAATGGCACCAGAATCTGCGAGAACGCGGAAGCCTAGCACGAATGGTCTTATAGAGGTAATTGCAATTTCCTACGGGTTAATTACCTCTATTGCATCGGTTCTGCTCTGTGATCGGTCGATACGAAGGCGCGTTCTCGCCGGTCCAAGGCGGGTGGTAGGGTGCCGGCTCTTCGCCAGACCATGTTGAAATCTTTTGAAATCAATGGCTTGATTGAGTCGGTGCAATTTTGTGCGTAATCATTGTAAAAATTTAATTGAATCGAGTCATTTTCCGTTATTACAATGATTGAGTCGATGCAATGTGCCTGCGCCGCTCGGACGTACGCCCTGTCATCGCATTGTTGTGAACGGCTTCAAAAAATAACGACGTCTGCCGCCTCTGCCCGGCTTAGCACGACAACGAATGGCCCCAAGCTAGTTCAATGGAATATCACTCGAAATGGAAAGCGCACACCTGCAACAAGCAGCCGAAACTCAGGCCTCACTGGAGATTCGCTTGCCTTGGGTCGTCTCCAGTGCCTGGCAAACCTTGCTGAACAACACGCCGCTCGACTTCGAGACCAGCAAAGACCTTTATCCACAACTCAAGGACCAGGCGCAGGAAGTGCTGGGCAAGGCGCTGTGTCAGCAGATTCATCACTTCGTCGAAAACCCTGACCTGACCTCCCTGATCGTGCGCAACTGCCCCCGTGACCGCGATGTGCCGCCAACGCCGTACTCCGGCGTACTCAGCCCGCGCAGCACGCCGGTTGCCTGCCTGGTCAGCCTGACCATGCAGAGCCTGATGGGCATCCACCCGATCGTTTACGAAGGCGAGAACGACGGCCGGCTGTTCCGCCATGTCATCCCGGCGCGTAGTTCCTCCAGTCACAAGAGCTCGCATGGCTCCCGACTGCGTTTTTCCTATCACGTCGACAACCCTGACCTGCCATTGTCCTCCGAGCCCATCGGCGAGGCGTCCTGCTGCCCGGAGTACCTGTCGTTCTTCGGTATGCGCTGTGACCCGCGCATCAGCACCACCCTGGTCAACCTCGATGCCGTGATCGCAGCCCTGCCAATGGCCACGGTGCGAGAACTGTGCCTGCCGCAGTTCGAGATTCGCCGTCCGGACTCCTTCACGGGTAACCGCCGTCGCACGGCCGAGCTGCCGGTGCTGGTACGCGGTCAATCCGGCGAGTGGTTGTGCCGCTTCGACAGCGAGAATACCCATGGCCTGAACCTGCGTGCCGAACAAGCGTTGGCCAGTTTGCGCAGTCTGTTGGAAACCCGCCGCTTCGATGAGCCGCACCTGTTACTGCCAGGCGACTTCATGATCTTCAAGAACCAGCGCGTGCTGCATGCCCGTGATGGCTTCGAGCCACAGAACGACGGCGCCGACCGCTGGTTGTTGCGACTGTTCGCGGTCAATGACCTGAACCGGGTTCGCCTGGCCCGGGCCGACCACCTCTACGAAGTTCTCTCGTAACCCTCTCCACCACTCGACGGACACACTGCTATGGAACTGTTAGGCGCCTTCTGGGCGGAACATTGGCTGTTGGCGATTTTGCTGCTGGGCGCAATCGCCTTCATCGCTGGCTTCGTGGATAGCATCGCTGGGGGCGGTGGGCTGTTTCTGGTCCCAGGGTTTCTGCTGGTCGGCATGCCGCCCCAGGTCGCCCTGGGCCAGGAGAAGCTGGTGAGTACGCTGGGAACCCTGGCGGCCATCAGAAACTTCCTGGCCAACAGCAAGATGGTCTGGCAGGTGGCGTTGGTCGGTGTACCGTTCTCGCTGCTCGGTGCTTATCTAGGGGCCCACCTGATCGTGTCGATCTCCCAGGAGACTGTGGGCAAGATCATCCTCGCACTGATCCCTTTCGGCATCCTGATCTTCCTTACCCCTAAAGATCGACCTGTCGAAGAACGCGAGCTGTCGACGCGCATGCTCTACACGGTGGTGCCACTGACCTGCCTGGTGATCGGCTTCTACGACGGCTTCTTCGGACCAGGTACCGGCAGCATGTTCATCATCGCGTTCCATTACCTGTTGCGCATGGACCTGGTATCCAGCTCGGCCAACTCCAAGACCTTCAACTTTGCCTCCAACATCGGTGCACTGGTGGCTTTCGTGATGGCGGGCAAGGTGGTCTATCTCCTGGCCGTGCCCCTGGTGGCCTGCAACATCCTCGGCAACCACATGGGCAGCGCCCTGGCCATCCGTAAAGGCAACGAGGTGGTACGCAAGGCCCTCGTGTTCTCGATGCTGTGCCTGTTCACCAGCCTGGGCGTGAAATACCTGGCCTGACCCCCTGACTTCTGGAGATCCCTGATGAAAACAGCATTCGTAACCGGCGCATCCTCTGGGTTTGGCCGTGCCATCTGCCAAACCCTGGTCAAGAAGGGCTACCGCGTCATCGGTGGCGCCCGGCGCACCGACAAACTGCAGGAGCTGGAAGCGGAACTGGGCGACAATTTCATCCCGCTGACGTTGGATGTCACCGATGCCCGATCGATTGCTTCTGCGGTAGAACAGATCAACGAGGCGGCGCCCAGCATCGATGTGCTGGTCAATAACGCCGGGCTGGCGCTGGGCATCGAGCGTGCCCAGGTCAGCAGTGCCGAGAACTGGCAGCGCATGATCGACACCAATGTCACCGGGTTGGCCATGGTTACCCATGCCGTGCTGCCGCAGATGGTGAAGGCCGACAGCGGTATGATCATCAACATCGGCTCGATTGCGGGTACTTATCCCTACCCCGGTGGCAACGTGTACGGTGCCAGCAAGGCTTTCGTCCGCCAGTTCAGCTTGAACCTGCGCGCCGATCTGGCAGGCACCCGCGTGCGCGTCAGCAACATCGAACCTGGGCTGTGTTCGGGTACCGACTTCTCGGTGGTGCGCCTGAACGGTGACTTGGCCGCGGTGGAGGCGCTGTATCGCGACGTGCAGGCAATTCAGCCCGAAGACATTGCTGCCACCGTTGCCTGGATCGCCGAGCAACCGGCCCATGTGAACATCAATACCGTAGAAATGATGCCAGTTGCGCAGAGCAGCGCGGCGCTGAACGTGGTGCGCAACCTGCCAGAGTGCTGAAAAGCCTGCATCCCACCTCCATGGTGCTTGCCACCGGATCGTCAGCGCCCATCAGAACGAGCGCCGCCCGCGCGGCGCTTCGCTCCCTTTTTCTCAGCCAATTTCGTCTGTGGCGTACGGCGGTAACGTGCAGATCGCACTGGCATAACTGGCCCAAAACGAACGTAGGAGCGAGCCTTGCTCGCGATGCGATGCGATGCGATGCGCGGGCGGTCGGCGCTCGATCTCATGTGCACTGAATAGCCCAAGACATACCCAACGACTCCCCCCATGACCCACGTCATCGCACTTCCATGAATCTTGTCTAGTCTTAACGGTTGGCGGCATCTATTTGCCACCACCGTGACTACCAGAGGCGCCGGCCAAGTCCCGCGCGCTCACACCTGATCAGGAGTACACGATGGACCTCAACCGTCGGCAGTTCTTCAAGGTCGCCGCCGTCGGCCTTGGAGGCTCGAGCCTGGCGGCGTTGGGCATGGCCCCGACGCCAGCCTTCGCCGAGCAGGTGCGCCACTTCAAGCTGGCGCACACCCACGAGACGCGTAACACCTGCCCCTACTGTTCGGTCGGCTGCGGCCTGATCATGTACAGCCAGGGTGATGCGGGCAAGAACGTCAAACAGAACATCATCCATATCGAAGGCGACGCCGATCACCCGGTCAACCGCGGCACCCTATGCCCGAAAGGCGCTGGCCTGCTGGACTTCATCCACAGCGCCAGTCGCCTGCAGTACCCTGAGGTGCGCAAGCCGGGCAGCAAGGAGTGGGTACGGGTCAGTTGGGATGATGCGCTCGACCGCATCGCCGACCTGATGAAGCAGGACCGCGACGCCAACTTCATCGAGAAAAACGCCCAGGGTCAGACGGTCAACCGTTGGCTCACCACTGGTTTTCTCGCTGCATCCGCCGCCTCCAGCGAGGCTGGCTACCTGACCCACAAGGTCATCCGCGCAACAGGCATGCTGGGGTTCGATAACCAGGCGCGTGTCTGACATGGCCCGACGGTGGCAAGTCTTGCCCCGACGTACGGCCGTGGCGCCATGACCAACCATTGGTCAGATATCGCCAACGCGAATCTGGTCCTGGTGATGGGTGGCAACGCAGCAGAAGCGCATCCTTGCGGCTTCAAGTGGGTGACCGAGGCCAAGGCGCACAACAAGGCGCGGTTGATCGTGGTCGACCCGCGGTTTACCCGTACCGCCTCGGTGGCGGACTACTACGCGCCGATACGCACCGGCAGTGATATCGCCTTCATGGGCGGGCTGATCAATTACCTGCTGAGCAACGACAAGATCCAGCACGAATACGTGCGCAACTACACCGACGTGTCGTTCATCGTCAAAGAAAACTATGGTTTCGAGGACGGGCTGTTCAGCGGCTACGATGCGGCCAAGCGTGTGTATGCCGACAAATCCGGCTGGGGATACGAGCTGGGTGAAGATGGCTTCGCCAAGGTCGACCCGACGCTCCAGCACCCGCGATGTGTCTATCAACTGATGAAGCAGCACTACAGCCGCTACACACCGGAAGTGGCGAGCATGACCTGTGGCATGCCGCAGGACGCCATGATGAAAATCTGGGAGGAGATCGCCACCTGCTCGGTACCGGGCAAGACCATGACGATCCTCTACGCGCTGGGCTGGACGCAACACTCGATCGGTGCGCAGATCATCCGCAGCGCCGCGATGGTGCAGTTGCTGCTGGGCAACGTTGGCATGCCGGGGGGCGGGGTCAATGCCCTGCGCGGGCACTCCAACATCCAGGGTCTGACCGACCTTGGCCTGCTGTCGAACTCGCTGCCGGGTTACCTGACCTTGCCTGGTGACGCCGAGCAGGACTACGCCGCCTACATCGACAAGCGCGCCTCCAAACCGTTGCGCCCCGGCCAGCTGTCATACTGGCAGAACTACGGCAAGTTCCATGTCAGCTTGATGAAGGCCTGGTTCGGCGCCAATGCAACTGCGCAGAACAATTGGGGCTACGACTGGCTACCCAAGCTCGACGTACCAGCCTACGACGTGCTGCGCATGTTCGAGATGATGGGGCAGGGCAAGGTCAACGGCTACATGTGCCAGGGCTTCAACCCTATTGCCGCGTTGCCGGACAAGAACCGCGTCACTGCGGCCTTGGCCAAGCTCAAGTGGCTGGTGATCATGGACCCGCTGGCCACCGAAACCTCGGAGTTCTGGCGCAACGCCGGGCCGTTCAACGATGTCGACACGGCCAACATCCAGACCGAAGTCATCCGCCTGCCCACCACCTGTTTCGCCGAGGAAGATGGTTCGCTGGTCAACAGCAGTCGTTGGTTGCAGTGGCACTGGAAAGGCGCCGATGGCCCGGGCGAAACACGCACCGATGTGCACATCATGAGCGAACTGTTCCTGCGCCTGCGCAAGCGGTATCAGGCCCAAGGCGGTGCTTTCCCGGACGCGCTGATGAGCATCAACTGGCCGTACAAGGTCCCCGAAGAGCCATCCCCGGAGGAACTGGCCAAGGAGATGAACGGCTGGGCAGTGACCGACCTCACCGACCCGACCGGAGCGCAGCTCAAGGCCGGCCAGCAGCTGTCGGGCTTCGGTCAGCTCAAGGATGACGGCAGCACCGCCTCCGGCTGCTGGATCTTCTCCGGCTGCTGGACCGAGCAGGGCAACCAGATGGCCCGCCGCGACAACAGCGACCCCTATGGCATGCACCAGGTACAGAACTGGGCATGGGCCTGGCCCGCCAACCGTCGCATCCTCTACAACCGGGCCTCCAGCGACCCACAAGGCAAACCGTGGGACCCGGAGAAGAAGCGCCTGGTGTGGTGGAACGGCAAGGCCTGGACAGGCACCGACGTGCCCGACTTCAAGGTCGACTCGCCACCGGAGGCGGGGATGAATCCGTTCATCATGAACCCTGAGGGCGTGGCGCGGTTCTTCGCCATCGACAAGATGGCCGAGGGGCCGTTCCCCGAGCACTACGAGCCGTTCGAAACGCCGATTGGCATCAACCCGCTGCATCCGCAGAACCAGAAGGCCACGAGCAACCCGGCCGGACGGATCTTCGATTCGGTGTGGGACACCTTGGGCAAGCACGACGAGTTCCCTTACGCGGCAACGACCTACCGGCTGACCGAGCACTTCCACTTCTGGAGCAAGCATTGCCGACTCAACGCCATTGCCCAGCCCGAGCAGTTCGTCGAGATCGGCGAGGTGTTGGCCAATGAGAAGGGCATCAAGGCGGGCGACCGGGTGCGGGTGTCGAGCAAGCGCGGGCATATCGAAGCGGTAGCGGTGGTGACCAAGCGGATTCGCCCGCTCAAGGTCAACAACCAGACCGTGCACCAGATCGGCATCCCGTTGCACTGGGGCTTCACCGGGGCTACTCGGCACGGCTACCTGACCAACACGCTGGTGCCGTTCCTCGGTGACGGCAATACCCAGACGCCGGAGTCCAAGTCGTTCCTCGTCAAAGTGGAGAAAATCTGATGGCCAGCCAAGACATCATCGCTCGCTCGGCCACCACCACCGTACCGCCTTCGGTACGCCAGCAGCAGGAAGTGGCCAAGCTGATCGACACCACCAAGTGCATCGGCTGCAAGGCCTGCCAGGTGGCGTGTTCGGAGTGGAACGAGTTGCGTGACGAGGTCGGCCACAACCATGGTACCTACGACAATCCTCAGGACCTGAGCGCTGAAACCTGGACCCTGATGCGCTTCACCGAGCACGAGCGCGATGACGGTAACCTGGAGTGGCTGATCCGCAAGGACGGCTGCATGCATTGCGCAGACCCAGGTTGCCTGAAGGCGTGTCCGAGTCCGGGGGCGATCATCAAGCATGCCAACGGCATCGTCGACTTCAACCAGGACCATTGCATCGGTTGCGGCTACTGCATCACCGGCTGCCCGTTCAACATTCCGCGGATCTCGCAGAAAGACCACAAGGCATACAAGTGCACCTTGTGTTCCGACCGCGTGACCGTGGGCCTGGAACCGGCCTGCGTGAAGACGTGCCCAACCGGGGCGATTGTGTTCGGGACCAAGGACGAGATGAAGGTTCATGCCGCCGAGCGTATCGTCGATCTCAAGTCGCGAGGCTACGACAACGCCGGGTTGTACGACCCCGATGGTGTCGGTGGCACTCACGTCATGTACGTGTTGCACCATGCCGACACGCCCAAGCTTTACGCCGGCCTGCCGGACCAGCCGGTGATCAGCCCGCTGGTCGGGTTGTGGAAGGGCTTCACCAAGCCGCTGGCGCTGCTGGCCATGGGCGCGGCGGTGCTGGCTGGATTCTTCCACTATGTGCGGGTCGGCCCGCAGCGTGTCGAGGAGGATGAACACCCCGCACCGCCGGGTGATGGCGTGCATCAGGTGGACCCGTCGGTCCATGTCTATGATCCTAAACAGCCCGGCGGGCAGGGGGAGCAGCGGCCATGAACGACAACAAGCCTATCCTGCGCTACAACGCCAACGAGCGGAGCAATCACTGGGTCGTGGCGATCCTGTTCGTGCTCGCTGGACTGTCGGGGCTGGCGCTGTTCCACCCAGCGCTGTTCTGGCTGAGTCACCTGTTCGGTGGCGGCCCATGGACGCGCATCCTGCATCCGTTCATCGGGGTAGCGATGTTCGTGTTCTTCCTGGGCCTGGTGCTGCGCTTCTGGCGTGCCAACTTCATCACCGCCAATGACCGCCTGTGGTTGCGCCGCATCGACCGGGTGATGCTCAACAAGGAGGAAGGCGTACCGCCGATCGGCAAGTACAACGCGGGCCAGAAGCTGCTGTTCTGGACCCTGTTGGTGTGCATGCTGGTGTTGCTGGTCAGTGGCGTGGTGATCTGGCGAGCGTACTTCAGCCATTACTTCGACATCGGCGCCATTCGTCTTGCCTCCTTGCTACATGCCTTGGCAGCCTTCGTGCTGATTCTCAGCATCATCGTGCACATCTATGCCGGGATCTGGATCAAGGGCTCGGTAGGCGCCATGTTGCATGGTTGGGTGAGCCGCGCCTGGGCGCGCAAACACCACGCGTTGTGGTACCGCGAAGTGACTGGCGACAAGACGCCGACCCCTCACGGACGTAAAGAAGGATGACCGTTTGAGCACGATACTCGAGCCAGGGCAGATCGAAGCCTCGGCAGTGATGCCGCCGTTTCTGCATCTGCCCCCCGCCAACCTGTTCGAGCTGCGCGCCACGCGCCTCGAACAATTATCCACAGGGCATGCCTTGGGTGACTATTTGCGGCTGGTCGCCCGGCTGTGCCGCATTCAGCAACAGCTTGTGGATAACCCGCCCAGCGGTTTGCCGGTGGCAGAAGACCGTCAGCGCTTGTGTATGAGTCATGGGTTGCCGCCGCTGGCCGCAGATAGCCTGGTTCGCGAAGGCCCGTGGCTGGGATGGCTGCAGGCGTTGCTCGATCACTTCGACAGTGAAGCTGATGGCCCGCTGGTCGATGCCTTGCAGGCCCTGCGTGGCAGCGACGATGGCCAGCGCAAAGGCTGGGGCATCGCCCTGCTCGCTGGCCAGTACGACGCAGTGCCGGCGGCGCTGGTCCCCTTCATTGGCGCGGCTTTGCAAGCGGCCTGGTCGAGCTGGTTGCTGGCGTTGCCCGCGCCCGAACTCCAGCCCACCGCTAGCCTGGCCCAGTGCCCGGCTTGCGGTTCGCCGGCCATGGCCGGCGTAGTGCGCAATCGCGGCAAGCACAATGGGTTGCGTTACCTGGTATGTTCATTGTGCGCCTGTGAATGGCATGTGGTGCGGGTCAAGTGTGTGTACTGCGAGTCGAGCAAAGGCTTGCGTTACACCTATCTGGAGGATGACCGCCATGCGCCGGGCAAGGCGCCGCTGCGTGCCGAATGCTGCCCGGGGTGCGAAAGCTACCTGAAGCAGAATTACCTGGAAAACGATGCAGCGGCCGAGCCGCTGGCCGACGACCTGGCCAGCCTGGCGCTGGATATCCGCCTGGACGAGGAGGGCTTTCATCGCCTGGCACCTAACCTGATGCTCGCGCCCGGATAGTGGGGAGTGTCTACACTGCAATACCGAGTCGCCTGATTCGCGGGTAGGCCCGCTTTCGCAGCGGGATCTGCGCGAGCGGGTTTACCCGCGAAGAGGCCAGCACAGACAACGGATCAGTCCAAGGTAGTACCGCATGTCATCCAGCGTAGCCAGCGACACCCCACGCCTGCCTTCCATCGACACCCTCCTGCGCCACCCGGCCAGTCTTGCGCTGATCGACCGCCACGGTCGCGATGCCGTGCTCGCCACCCTGCGCCAGCTGCTAGACGATCTGCGCGAGCCGGCTCGCGCCGGCCAACTCTGCGCCGCCGAGCTGGCCGCTGAAGTGCTAGTGGGCCGCGCGGGCGAGCGCCTGGCCATCCAACAGCGCAGCCACGTGCGCCGCGTCTTCAACCTCACTGGCACGGTGCTCCACACCAATCTCGGCAGGGCACTGTTGCCGGAAGAGGCCATTGAGGCCATGCAGACCGCTGCCCGCTATCCGCTGAACCTGGAATTCGACCTGGCCACCGGCAAGCGCGGTGACCGTGACGACTTGATCGAAGGCCTGATCCGCGAGCTGACTGGTGCCGAAGCCGTCACCGTGGTCAACAACAATGCCGCCGCCGTGCTGCTGGCGCTCAATAGCCTGGGCGCGCGCAAGGAAGGCGTCATCTCGCGCGGGGAACTGATCGAGATCGGCGGCGCCTTTCGCATTCCCGACATCATGGCCCGTGCCGGTGTACGCCTCCATGAAGTCGGCACCACCAATCGCACCCATCCCCGCGACTACGAAGCGGCCATCGGCCCGCGCACCGGTCTGTTGATGCGCGTGCACTGCAGTAACTACAGCATCCAGGGTTTCACCACCCAGGTGGCCACCGCAGAACTGGCGCGCATTGCTCACCAACATCAGCTGCCACTGCTTGAAGACCTGGGCAGCGGCAGTCTGCTCGACCTGACGCGCTGGGGCCTGCCGGCCGAACCCACGGTTCGCCAAGCGCTCGCCGATGGTGCCGACATCGTGACCTTTAGTGGCGACAAACTGCTCGGCGGCCCTCAGGCGGGCATCATTGTCGGGCGCAAGGCGCTGATTGCCAGAATCAAGAAAAACCCGCTCAAGCGAGCCTTGCGGGTCGACAAGATCACCCTCGCTGCACTCGAAGCGGTGCTGGCGCTGTATCGCAACCCCGACCGCCTGGCCGAGCGCCTGCCCAGCCTGCGTCTGCTGACCCGCAGCCAAGCCCAGATCCAGGCCCAGGCCGAGCGTCTGGCACCGGCACTCACGGCCCGCCTGGGTGAGCAGTGGCGGGTCAGCGTGGAGCCGGCGCTGGGCATGATCGGCAGTGGCAGCCAACCCGTGGCGCGTTTGCCCAGTGCTGCGTTGTGCCTGCGTCCGCAGGTGTCGAAGAAGTTGCGCGGGCGCAGCCTGCATGTGCTGGAGCGTGCCCTGCGAAGCCTGCCCGTGCCGGTGCTGGGGCGCATCGACGACGATGCACTGTGGCTCGACCTGCGCCAGCTCGATGACGAAGCCCAATGGCTGGCGCAACTCCCTGCCTTGCAGTTGGGGCCTGTGCAGTGATCGTAGGAACCGCTGGCCACATCGACCATGGCAAGACTGCGCTGTTGCAGGCACTGACGGGCCAAGCGGGTGACCATCGCCAGGAAGAGCGTGCCCGTGGCATGACCATCGACCTCGGTTATCGCTACGCATCCCTCGCCGAAGGGGCGCCGTTGACCGGCTTTATCGATGTGCCCGGCCACGAGCGATTTATCCACAACATGCTGGCCGGGGCGCATGGCATCGACCTGGTGCTGCTGGTGGTGGCCGCCGATGACGGAGTCATGCCACAGACCCGTGAGCACTTGGCGATCATCGAACTGCTGGGCATTCCCCAGGCGCTGGTGGCGATCAGCAAATGTGACCGGGTGGAACCCGTGCGTTTGCTGGAGGTGCAGGCGCAGGTCACCGAGTTACTCGCGCCAGGGCCTTACGCCGGCGCACCGCAGTTTCCGCTGTCGAGCATCACCGGTGAAGGCATCGGATCCCTGCGTGAGGCCTTGCTGGCGGCCGAAAGGCGTGTGCAGCAACGTAGTGCCCGCGGGGGCTTTCGCCTGGCCGTAGACCGTGCCTTTGCCGTCACCGGTGCAGGTGTGGTGGTCACGGGGACGGCGTTGGCCGGGCAGGTGAGTGCAGGCGACACGTTGTGCCTGGGCAAGGCAGGCAAGCCGGTGCGGGTGCGTGGCCTGCATGCGCAGAATCAGGCGGCCCTGGTGGCCGAAGCGGGGCAACGGGTGGCGTTGAACGTCACCGCCGAACGCCTGACCGTCGAGCAGGTGCATCGGGGCGATTGGCTGGTGCCTGAATGGCTGCATGCTCCGAGCATGCGGGTCGATATTGAACTGACCCTGTTGGCGGGAGAAACCCGCACTTTCGAACATTTCAGTGCCGTGCACGTACACCTGGGCACCCAGGACGTCACTGCCCGTGTCGCGCTGCTGGAGGGCGAGCGATTGTCGGCGGGCCAGCGCATGTTTGCCCAGTTGCTGCTCAACGCCCCGTTACAAGCCGTCCACGGCGACCGTTTGGTGCTGCGCGACCAGCGTGCCCAGCGCACCTTGGGCGGCGGCAAGGTCCTCGATCCGTTCGCACCCAGTCGCCAGCGACGCAGTGATGAGCGCCTGCGTCAGTTGCAAGTGCTGCGCGATGCCGAGGGGCTGGAGCATGCTCTGACGACGTTGCTGGAAAACGCACCTGGCGGAGTGGATCCGCAGCGCCTTGAGCGCCAGTTCAACCGTCTGCGAGAAACCTGGCAACTTCCAGCCAATGTGTGGGTGGTCGCTACCCGGCAAGGCCAGTTGTTGTTCGATAAAGGCCAATGGCAACGACTCAGGATCCGTGTGCTGGAGCAACTGGCGGCATTCCACGAGCAAGAGCCCGACCAGCTTGGTCCCGACCGCGATCGCTTGCGTCGCTTTGCTGCCTTGCCGCTTGAGCGGCCGGCATTCGTCAGCCTGCTGGATGAGTTGCTGAATGAAGGCGCGATTGCCAGCAGCGGTGCTTGGCTTCACCTGCCTGGTCACAAGGTTCAACTGAGCGATGCCGACAGCGCGTTGTGGTCGCGTCTGCAGCCTCGCTTGCTGGAGGGGCAGTTCGACCCGCCGTGGGTGAGGACCTTGGCCAGCGAGGAAAAATGTCCCGAAGCGGATGTGCGTCTGCTGTTACGCAAGTTGGCGCGGTTGGGCTTGGTGCACCAGGTGGTGCGCGACCTTTTTTACCCTGAAGCGACCCTGCAGTGCATGGCAGAGCTGTTGCTTGCGCAGGCCAATGAAACCCCGATAGTGCAGGTTGCGGCGTTTCGCGATATGTTGGGCATCGGTCGCAAGCGCAGTGTGCAGATTCTCGAGTACTTCGACCGCATCGGTCTGACCCGCAGGGTCGCCGATCAGCGTCACATCCGTGCCGACAGCGCCCTGGCACAGCAGCAGGGCAGGCCCTGAGTTCAAGGAAGGCAATCGCGCCCGGTGGCGCGGCCGGGCTTCAAACCCGGTTGGGGACGGCAGCCGTTCCCGGGCAGGTTCGACTCCCGCTGCCTTCCGCCAATTTTTTTGTACGTGGGAATGGCGTGTGGGCTGTTGGAAGCTTGGCGCAAGGTGGCCGCGCCCATGGGGTCGAGCGCAACGCCCAAGTCAGGCCCGCTCCCCACACAGATCCAACGCAAACCACCGCTCGGCCGCATCCGCATCCAACCCTGCTCCCAGCAGTGCAAACAGCTTGCCCAACGCCGCCTCACGGGTCATGCCGCCACCGCTGACCAACCCCGCACCTCGCAGCTTGTTACCTGCCGCATAGGTATCGAACACCACCGAACCCTCAGGGCACTGGCTGATCGCAACGATCATCACGCCACGCTGGCGTGCCGCCTGCAGCACCTCCAGCAATGCGTGGTCATCCGAAGGGCCGGTGCCACTGCCGTAGCACTCCAGCAGCAAGCCTTGCACACCGCTGTCGAGCAGGGCGCGCAGGTGATCGGCCTGCAGGCCGGGGAACACGGGCATCACCGCAAGGTTCACCAGCTTGCGCGGCTGGCGGTAATCCAGCGCGGCAGGCACGCTACCGACACGTTCGCCCTCGCGATGGCGAGGCAGGACGGCAAATGCGTCGAATGCTTCGCTGCGCAGCTTCGAGGCGCGGCAGCCGTGCAGTAGCTGGCCGTGGAAATACAGCTGCACGCCCTCTTCAAGGCCTGCCTCGAACTGACGCAGCGCGCCGCTGAGGTTGTCCCAGGCATCGCTGCCCGGTGCGCCCGCCGGCAACATCGAGCCTGTCAGCAGCACCGGCACTGGCAGGCCCAGCAGCAGGAACGACAACACGGCGGCGCTGTAGGCCAACGTATCGGTGCCATGCAGCAGCAACACGCCGTCGTGGCCGCCAACCTCGACAGCCTCGACGATGGCATCACGCATTGCCAGCCAGTTGGCTTGCTGCATGTTGGCGCTGTCGAGCAGCGGGTTCATTTCCATCAGCGACCACTGCACCTGCGGCGCGTCGGCCTGCTGGGCAAAGTGTTCGCGCATCCGCGCCTCGAAACCACCGGCCGGGGCCAGGCCTTCTGGGGTTTCGAGCATGCCGATGGTGCCTCCGGTGTAGAGGACGAGGAGATTCTTGACTGCACGCATGGAAAGCATCCGTAGCGGTGAGCGGAGAAAGAACAGCCGCCCACGGAAGGGGCGGCTGGGTACGGCAGGATATCAGCGCTGAGGTTGAGCGTGACCGGTGATCTTGTCAGCGGCTGTTTCAACCTGAGGATTGGCAGGCCAGGCATCGCGGTCCAGGTCCAGGTCGGTGAACTTGGACGAGTCGAATACCGGTTGCTTCACGCCGGCCTTGCGCTGGGCGTCGTAGTCGCGCATCACACGCAGTCCGACCTTGAACAGCAGGGCCAGGGCGATCAGGTTGACGAACGCCAGGCAGGTCATGGTGATGTCGGCGAAGGCGAACACGGTCGACAGGTTCTGCACCGAACCCCATACGATCAGCGCCAGGACCAGTGCGCGGTAGCCCATCAGCACAGCACGATTGCGGCTCAGGAACTGCAGGCTGTTCTCGCCCAGGTAGTAGTTGTAGAGGATGCAGGTGAACACGAACAGCGACAGCGCGACGCTGACGAACAGACGACCCCAGTCACCGACCACGGCAGCCAGGGAGTTCTGGGTCAGGACAATACCGTCACCCTCGAAACCAGGGGTGTAGAAGCCCGACAACAGAATCAGCAGTGCGGTGCAGGTGCAGATGACGAAGGTGTCGAGGAACACGCTGAACGCCTGGACCACGCCTTGGGCGCCTGGGTGCTTCACAGCGGCGACCGCAGCGACGTTAGGCGCGCTGCCCAGGCCGGCTTCGTTGGCGAACACGCCACGCTTCACGCCCATGACGATGGCACTGCCGAGCAGGCCGCCGAACGCTGGGTCAAGGCCGAAGGCGCTCTTGAAGATGGTTTCCAGCATGGCGGGTACGTGCTCGATCTGGCTGCCGATCACGTACAGGGTTACGCCGATGTAGGCCAGGGTCTTGACCGGAACCAGCAGGTCGGACACAGCTGCGATGCGCTTGATGCCGCCGAGGAACACGATGGCCAGCAGCACGGCCAGGGCAATACCGGTGTGCTGTGGGTCGAAGCCGAAGGCGTTTTGCAGCGAGTGGGTCACGGTGTACGACTGCAGCCCGTTGAAGGCGAAGCCATAGGTGACCAGCAGCAGGACCGAGAACACCACGGCCATGCTCTTGAGCTTCAGACCATGCTGGATGTAGTAGGCTGGGCCGCCACGGTACAGGCCATCGCCATCGGCGCGCTTGTAGACCTGGGCCAGGGTACATTCGAAGAAGCTGCTGGACATGCCCACCAGTGCGGTAACCCACATCCAGAACACGGCACCTGGGCCGCCCAGGGTCACGGCGATGCCGACGCCTGCGATGTTACCGGCACCGACACGGCCGGCGAGGCTCAGCATCAAGGCCTGGAACGAGCTCAGTTGGCCTGCCTGGCCGCGAAGGGATTCCTTGAAGACACTGAACATATGGCCGAAATGGCGGAACTGCACGAACCGCGAGCGGATGGTGAAGTAGCTGCCGAGTCCGACGATCAGCACGATGAGGAGTTTCCCCGAAAGGAAATCGTTGAGTGCTTCGAGCATTGGAAAATGACCTCGATTCTTATTGTTCGTGTGAATAGAACAGCGGGCGGCAGGCGCACCGCTATGCGTTGGGGCGCATGTTTGGCTATGACAAGAGTCGTTACAATTTCGCGGGTTGCTCTGAGTTGATGCGACTTGATGCTACAATGGCGCCATTCGCGTCACCTTGGATTCCGCACATGAGCGATCATTTCGCTACCAATCTGAAACTGGCTTGCAGCCACTACCGCTCTATTTCCGAAGTTTGCCGGCAGTTGTCGATCAACCGCGCTCAGTTCAACAAGTACCTGAGTGGGCAGAGCCGTCCGACGGCCTACAACCTCAAGCGCATCGGCGATTTCTTCGGCGTCGAGGATTACGAGCTGAACCTGCCACCCGAACAGTTCGCGCGGTTGATAGGCGCCCGGGTTTCCACCGTGGCCGACCAGGCCAGCGACCCGATCAGTGAATTGTTCCGGCCGCTGCATGCACACGCTGGCAACCTGTCGCGCTATTGCGGGTACTACTTTGAATATTCCAACTGCATGTCGGTGCCCGGCACGATCCTGGTCTCGCTGGTGCATTTGCGGGAGGAGCGCGGCCAGTTTCTGTTCGAGCGTCAGGAGCGTCAGGAGCGATCCACTGCGACCGACCTGCATGCCGAAGTACGCTGCCGTTATCTGGGGGCGGCATTCCAGCTGCAGGACCGCGTGTTCCTGATCGACTACGAGTCGCTGACCCTCAACGAAATGAGCCAGACCATTCTCATCCCCAGTTTCAAGAGCCGCATCACCCGCCTCAATGGGCTCAAGACCGGCGTCTCTAGCGGCGACCGGCGCAACCCGGCCTGCACCCGTGTGGTCTGGGAATACCTGGGGGAGGAAATCAACCGCATCAATGCCTACCGGCAGGTCAAACTGTACCGGCCGGACGATCCGCGCATCGATGATGATGTGCGTGAGCGGTTGAGCGTGGGGCCGCTGAAGAACAGTTTGTTCGAGATTGAGTGATGCTCAGCCTCTTTCGTGCCTTATCTGCAACGCGAAGTGCTGTAGACCGTGTTTCGCAATAACGTCCTGTCATTGTTCTTTTCTTTGTATGTAGGGCTTGGCGGGAGTTTTTGGGAAAACACTGACGATTGAGCCAGATTTTTTTCGCGTCTGATGCAGGGCCGAGCTCGTTCCGCGTGTCGGGCATTTCTCGTGTAGGGGTGTGATTGGGTTGAATAAGTTACGCCGTGCCTAGAGTTGGACTTCCCCGCCCGGAAACCGCAAAATGACTCCTTTCCTCAAATCAACCTGTTCGGATCTGCTGACTCTATGCGTATGCGCCTGATGCTGTTGGGTGGTGGCAATGCCCTCGGGCAAGCGCTGATTCGTCTCGGGGCCGAGGAGGACATCGCATTCCTGGCGCCGCGTCCGCCTGAAGACGGCTGGACCCCTGCCAGTCTCACCCAGTTGCTGGACGATCATCGCCCCGACGCCCTGGTCAACCTGGCCTATTACTTCGACTGGTTCCAGGCCGAGTCGGTCAGCGAACAGCGTCTGGCCCTGCAGGAGCGGGCGGTGGAGCGGCTGGCGGAACTGTGCCAGCACCACCAGATCACCTTGGTGCAACCGTCTAGCTACCGGGTTTTCGACGGCTCGCGGGCCACGGCCTACAGCGAAAAGGACGAGCCGCTGCCGCTCGGCCTGCGTGGCCAGGCGCTGTGGCGGATCGAGCAGAGCGTGCGGGCAGCGTGCCCTCACCATGTGCTGCTGCGGTTCGGCTGGCTGCTGGACGAGAGCATCGACGGCACCCTGGGGCGCTTCCTGACCCGCGCCGAGCAGCCACAGGAGTTGCTGCTGGCGGACGATCGCCGTGGTAACCCAACGCCTGTCGACGATGCGGCCCGGGTCATTCTCTCGGTGCTCAAGCAGCTCGACTGCAACGCGCCGCTGTGGGGCACCTACCACTACGCTGGTAACGAGGCGACTACGCCGCTGGCGCTGGGCCAGGCCATCCTCGGCGAGGCCGGGCAGTACCGCAAGCTGGCCGTGCAGGCACCCACCCCGCAGGCACACGCTGCGCGCCCGGATGCCAGCGAGGAACCCCAGCATGCGGTGCTGGCCTGTAAGAAAATCCTTCACACCTTCGGCATCAAGCCGCGTGCCTGGCGCGCCGGTTTGCCGCCCCTTCTGGACCGATTCTACCGACATGGCTGATGCCCCCATCCTCATCACCGGCGGCGCCGGCTTCATTGGCTCCCATCTGTGTGATGCTTTGCTAGGCAAAGGCTACGCCGTACGTATCCTCGACGACCTGTCCACAGGCAAGCGGGACAACCTGCAGCTGGGCCACCCAAAGCTCGAACTGATCGAAGGCGACGTGGCAGACGCCGAGCTGGTCAACCGCGCCGTTGCCGACTGTGCTGGCGTGGTGCACCTGGCGGCGGTGGCTTCGGTGCAGGCGTCGGTCGAAGACCCGGTGAAAACCCACCAGAGCAACTTCATTGGCACCCTCAATGTATGCGAGGCGATGCGTGTGCAAGGTGTGCGTCGTGTGCTGTTCGCTTCCAGTGCGGCGGTTTATGGCAACAACGGTGAGGGCGAGTCGATCGCCGAAGACACGCCCAAGGCGCCGCTGACGCCCTACGCCGTGGATAAACTGGCCAGTGAGCAGTACCTGGACTTCTACCGTCGTCAGCATGGCCTGGAGCCAGTGGTGTTCCGCTTCTTCAATATTTTCGGGCCACGGCAGGATCCGTCCTCGCCCTACTCCGGTGTGATCAGCATTTTCTGCGAACGAGCGACCCAGGGCCTGCCGATCACTGTGTTCGGTGATGGTGAGCAGACTCGCGATTTTCTCTATGTGGCGGACCTGGTACAGGTCATGGTGCAGGCACTGGAAAAGCCGCAAGCGGAAGAGGGGGCTGTGAATATCGGCCTGAACCAGGCGACTTCGCTGAACCAGCTGTTGAAGGCGCTGGAGACGGTGGTGGGCAGCTTGCCAGCTATCAGTTACGGGCCGGCGCGGTCGGGTGACATTCGCCATTCTCGGGCGGATAACCAGCGGTTGCTGGCGCGGTTCCAATTCCCACAGCCGACCTCGATGGTCGAGGGCTTGGCCCAGCTTCTGGGTAAAGGCTGAGATAATCCAAGGGTTATCGCCCGTCACCTGCAGAAAGCCGGTTTGCCGGCAATAAGCCCACAGCACAGCGGGGGCGCAAGGCCCCCGCCAGTATCGCGACCTGAATCAGAACTTGTAGCCGAGACCGACCATGTACACCCAAGGGTCTACGTCCACGTCGACCTTGGTCTTGCCAACGCCCAGGGCGTTGGGGCCATCGACGGTCGCCTTGGTGTCGAGGTCGATGTACCAGACCGAGGCGTTGAACAGCAAGTTATCGGTCAGCATGTAGTCCATGCCCAACTGGCCGGCCAGGCCCACCGAATCCTGCAGCTTCAGGTTGCTGAAGCCCTGCTGTTTGCGTGCACCGCTGAGGTCTTCGTCGAAGAACATGGTGTAGTTGATACCGATACCGGCGTACGGCTGGAACTTCGAAGTAGGCGCCATCGGGTAGTACTGCAACGACAGGGTCGGTGGCAGGTGCTTGATGTCGGCCAGTTTGCCGTCCAGGCCCGGGCCAAGGCCTTTGACGGCCACGGTGTGGTTGAACGGGGTGGCGGCCAGCAGCTCGACGCCGATGTGGTCGGTGAGCATGTAGGCGAAGGTCAGGCCCAACTGGGTGTCGCTGTCCAGGGTAGCCTTGGTGCCCGAAACCTTTGCGCCATCGAGCTTGAGTGCGCCGCTGTCTTCGTTCGGATCTACCGTGGCGGCACCGGCGCGGATGATGAAATCACCCGCCTGGTGGGCGTTGGCAACAGGGGCTGCGAGCGCCAAGGCAACGAGTGCGGCGCCGAGCAAGGACTTGTTCATGGAAGCTCCCAAAGGACGTGAAAATTTTGTGAAGTCCAATGGTACGAAGACGCATAAACAGAAAGTTTGACCCAGCTCAACGAAGCGTGTGTACGACTTCGAAACAGTTCTCACTTCAGCTCATAAGCGTAGATTTTCTCGGCTTCCATCTGGTATCCGGCATCGGCCAGCTCGCTGCTGGAGGCTCTAACTTGCATCTTTCCCTCGATCCAGTAGGGCTGGTAGAGGTCTTCGACGCGTACGCCCATCTCACTGAAAATATGCACGATCTGGTTCGAGGGCGGAGGCGGCACGTGTATGCAGGCGCCGTAGTAAGGCACCAGCAGGAATTCGGTGGTGCGGCCTTCTTCGCTGACTTCCAGCGGCACGATATAGCCGGGCAGTTTGATCAACTGGCCGTCCAGTTTCTTGACCACGGGAGCATTGGGCGCTTGCTGGCGCGCTGCCGGGGCAGATTCGGCGGACAGTGCATCGCTGAGCTGCGACATGTCGTGCAGCGGGGCGAGTTGTGGCGGGATGACCGGTGCGCCCTCGGGGATGAGCGCGGGCCAATCCAGCTCGCGAGGTTCCGAGGCCCAGGCAGGCGATGCCAGCCAGAGCAGCACAACCAGTAGAAGTTGTGCTGCTCTGGCCGGCCTGTTCGCGGGTTTACCCGCGAAGAAGGCGGTGAGGTTCCTGGTCATGGTAGGCACTCAGAGGTGAATCGACAGACCGTCGGCGAGCGACTGCCGGTAGGCGCGCCAGGCGGGCACACTGCCCATCAGCAGCGCGGCAACGAGGATGATAGCCAGCAACGTCCACTCATGCGCACTTGGCCAGGCCAGCGGCAGGTAGAGGCCGTAGTTGGCCTGCACATAACCCTGGGCCAGGGCTATACCGGCATAGAGCAGACCAAGCCCAGCAGCGATGCCCGCCACGGCGAGGGCGAATGCTTCGAGCACCAGCAAGCCGGCAATGTGCCAAGGGCGCGCGCCAACCGAGCGCAGAATCGCCATCTCCCGGCGCCGTTCGTTGAGGCTGGTGAGAATGGCGGTGAGCATGCCAATCAGCCCGGTCAGCACGACGAACAGCGACACCACGAACAAGGCCTGCTCGGCCGTGCCCATGAGGCTCCACAGCTCTTGCAGCGCCACCCCAGGCAGAATCGCCAGTAGCGGCTCATTGCGGTACTCGTTGATTTCGCGTTGCAGGCTGAAGGTGGCGATCTTGTTGTTCAGGCCCAGCATGAAGGCGGTGATTGCGGTGGGCTGCAGGTCCATACCACGTGCCTGCTCGGCGCTGATGCGTCCGGCGCCCCTGGCAGGGACACCGTTGTGCCAGTCGATGTGGATAGCTTCCATGCCGCCGAGGCTGATGTGCAGCGTTCGGTCCACGGGAGTGCCGGTGCGTTTGAGCACACCCACCACAGTGAAGGGCTTGTCGTCATGCTTGACCAGGCTGATCGCGGCCACCCCGTGGGCCAGCACCAGCTTGTCACCCAGCTTGTACTGCAGGGCCTCGGCGACTTCGGCTCCGAGCACCACTTCGAACGGGTCGTCGGCGAACGCCCGACCCTGGCTCAGTTCCAGATGTTGGCGGCGGCCATATTGGTAGTGGCTGAAGTAGTCGCCGGTGGTGCCCATCACCCGGTAGCCTCGGTGCGAGTCGCCCAGTGAGATGGGGATGGCCCATTTCACCCGAGGGTCCTTGGCGTAGTGCTCGAAGCTGTCCCAGCGAATGTTGTTGGTGGCGTTGCCAATGCGGAACACCGAATACAGCAACAGGTTCACCGAGCCCGAACGGGCACCGACGATCAGGTCGGTGCCGCTTATGGTGCTGGCGAAACTGGCGCGGGCTTCGGTGCGCACTCGTTCGACGGCCAGTAACAGGCACACTGACAGGGCAATGGCAAAGGCCGTCAGGAAGGCGGTGAAACGACGGTTGGCCAGGCTGGCCAGGGCAAGGCGAAGCAGGTACATCAGGCCTCCCGGGGCTTGGCGGCGCGGTTGAGTTCGGTCAGCGACAGGTGTCGGTCGAACAGGGGGGCCAGGCTTTGGTCGTGGCTGACGAACAGCAGGCTGGAACCCGCTGCCCGACATTCGTCGAACAGCAGGCGAATGAACGCCTCACGGGTATCGGCGTCAAGCGCCGAAGTGGGTTCGTCGGCGATCACCAGTTCAGGTTGGCCGATCAATGCCCGGGCTGCGGCGACCCGTTGTTGCTGGCCGATCGACAGGCTGCCCGCGCGGCGAGCGAGCAAGGCCGGGTCGTCCAGGCCCAGGTGGGCCAGCAGTGAGGCGGCGGCTTGGCTCACGCTACCGTGGCGCTCCATCGCACGTTTGGCGCGGCTTTGCGAGAAGCGACAGGGCAGTTCGACGTTTTCGCGCACCGAGAGAAACGGCAGCAGGTTGAACTGCTGGAAGATATAACCGGTGTGGTCGACCCGGAACCGATCGCGGGCCCCTTGGCCCAGGCCGGAGAGGTCTTGCCCGAGTAGGCGGATGCTGCCTTGGCCGGGTTGGTTGACGCCACCCAGCAGCCCCAGCAGGGTGGTCTTGCCACTGCCGCTGGGGCCTTTGAGGAACAACGCCTCGCCGGTATCCAGGCGCAATGCCGGGATATCCAGCAAGGGCGGCTGCCCTGGCCAGGCGAACACCAGGTCATGCAGTTCGATCAGCGCCTGGCTCATTCAGAATGCAACCACGGCCTTGGCGGGAGTGGTTTCCAGGCCTTTCTGGCCATCAGGGCCGATCAGTTGCACGCTGATCTTCTGGGTTTGCGGGAAGGCCTTGAACAAAGGGCTCAGGTCAATCTGGGAAAGCTTGTCGGGGTTCGCGCAGCTCAGTTGATAGTGGGCGTTGACGTCGGCGTGCTGGTGCGCGTGTTCATGGGCATCGCCCTCGTCATCGGCATGGGCGGCATCGCCGAACAGCGGGCTCTCCAGTTCCTGCGCTTCTTCCTTGCAGCCGGCGGCTTGCGCCAGGCCGAACAGCTTCAGGGGCTGTTCGAGCTGCTGGCGAGCGGCGGCGACCTTGGCTTTGTCGGCGTCGGTGTTGGCGGTGTGCTCGAAGCCGACCAGGTTCATCGCCGGGCTGTCCAGTTCCAGCTCAAGGGTGTTGCCGTCGAGCACGGCGTTGAGCTTGGCCACCCCATGCTCGTGGGCGCCGAGGGTGCCGTGGGCGTGATCGTGGTCATGATCATGGTCATCGTGGGCATGGACCACGGCCAGGGGCAGCAGGGCGAAGGGCAGGGCAAGCAGCAGGCGACGCATGGACGACTCCGGGAGCGGGTTGAAATTTAAGTTATGTTATAACAAGTTCTCTGCGAGTCGCCAGCCTGCGTGGCGCAGGTTTCATGTTGCGGTAGCATGGGGCATTGACTTGGGTTCAAGGAATGCATCATGAGAATTCGCGGACAGATCGGCGACTGGCCGGTGGACCTGACTATCGAGTTGGATCCGGCAGAATGGGCGCAGTTGGGGGGGCAGGTCGAGGCGCAGGTACAGGGCACAGCCTCGCCTGCGCCGACAATGTCGACACCGCGTCAGGATGACGGCCAGTGGGCTGTGGCGCTTGATGTATTGCGCCAGGCTGGGCAGATGTCCGGGCCTGATTTGTTGGAGAGCCTCACGGGGTTGGCCGGCAGTGCCGCAGCAGGCAAGAAGCTGCTGGTGCGGTTGAGGCACTCTGCTCAGGTACGCGTGTTGGCGGGAGAAGATGCGCCACTGTACTGTTGGCAGGAAGATGCAAGCGAGCAGCTTTGAGCACTATCCGGTCTGATATCAACTGACATTATTACCAGTTTATGTTGAGTGTCCGAAGGTGTCGAATGGGTAGGTCTTCGAACAGGAGGGCCTGCCATGGACACCGGAATCGACGAAGCGGGACAACATTACGACTTGCGCGGTTGGCGCATGCACTTTGTTTTCAATGTTGAAAAACTAAACGCCCTCCTGCTGCGCTACTACGAGAGTCGGCCTGACAGTGCCAACAATGACGCCCTGGATTTTGTCCATCAGCGCCCCAGTGGCTGGCTGAGGATATGCTGTGTGTTGGGCAGTCCACTGCTGGAGTTTCCAACCGGCAATGGTGATTCGATCAATGTGACAAGGCGTTTTGTGTCCTACACCAGCTACGAGTTTCAGAGAGCGTCGGGGGCGAATCAGGCTGAGCTGTTTGAGGTCGTTGCCGGCAGCCGGAATGAGCGCATGGCGCTGTTTCAGACCTTCAAGCTGGACCAGTGCGTCGGGACCTATAAATACAACGATAACGCCGTCTTTACGCTGACGGAGGGTTCCGACTTTTCTGTCGGATTATTGGGAGGGCAAGGGCGCGACACAGAGGCGGGCCTGCCATTCAAGATTCGTTTCGCCAACCTTCCTGCGGGTGAAAAAAATGTTGTGCTGCCCAAGACCGCGGATGTTAGCTACGGGCGATGGTTGATGCAGGATCTACGTTTCCATCTGCGAAGCGTTGAAGGCCAGCTTGTAATGTATATCGCCAGTTCTGATGAGGCCAACGGGTCATTTCCTGGCAGTAGGAACACCGGGCGCGACGAAGTATCGGTTACGGACGAGAGTCTATTAGGTCAGTGCTACCTGGATGTCAGAAACATTCCCGAGGCAGGTTACTACGGGCTAGATTTCGAGCACTTTGCCCAAATACTATTCCCTCGTGGATATGTGAAGTTTGCCGGGATGATTTGGGGGGCTCCGGGCAATACGGTTGCTGAAGCCAGATTGGTTGACTTGCAGGTCAAGGGTGCTGATGCATTCGCGACAGAGAATGCCGCTTATTCTTCGCATGTGAATCCTTTGGTCCGTATCGTCCCTGCGGGGAGTGTCGGCCAGCGATTGGTGCTAAACACAGTCAACCTTGGCACACCGGTCTGGCAGTTTGCTTCGGAAACTATAGGGCAGCTTGTTCCTGACGGCCGCACGTGCACTTACGTCCCGCAGGGCGATGGCGATGTGATCTACGGGGAAAGTCCGCTCACCCGTAAGGATGCAGCGTTGCATACTTCGTTGAAAAGAAATCCCGTTGATATTGTCCGAATTATAACGGGCTTCACGCTACTTCCCTATTACTCGACCATTGTCGTGCTCAATGCCAAACCGACTCATTACTTCAAGCTCGCCATTGTCGGCGGCAAACTGCAGATGACGTTCTGTTATGAGCCGTGGGGGGGCGGAGAAACCGTGGTAGCGCCGGAACTTACCGACTGGAAAGTGCTGGCAGGGGACGGGAAAGTGTCGGACGGCATTTTCACGCCTGGCGTCATCAACAGGTTTAGCGTGGTACAGGCAATTCACCGTGATCCGATCTACATGCAGTTCGCGGTGATCATCATTCCCGTGCCGATGCTGACAGCCGCTGAATTCGTGGCCATGCGCAATGGTGGCTGATGTCAAAAAAGTGAAGGGCAGGTAGCTGCTGCGCTATCTGCCCCTGCCTTTCGGGTGCGGTGCAGGTCAGAACATCGCCGCCGACAACTTGCGACGATAAACGCCAACCAATGGATGGTCACTCCCCAGCAACTCGAACACCTGAAGCATCGCCTTCTGCGGCAACCCGTTCTCGTAACCACGGTTGCGCTGGAACAGCTTCAACAGCCCGTCCAGGGCGGCTTCGTACTGCTGACGTGCCAGTTGCTGAATGCTCAGCTGGTAGGCGGCTTCGTCATCCTGCGGGTTCTGCGCCAGTCGGCTCTTGAGCTCGGCGACTTCTGGCAGGCTGGTCGCTTGGCGCAGGAAGGTCAGCTGGGCCTTGGCGCCGGCCAGTGCGGCCTTGTGCTCGTCGGTCTTGACCGCGTCAAGCACCACTTCGGCTTCGCCCAACTCGCAGCGCTCGGCCAGGCAGCGGGCATAGAGGATCAGCGCTTGGGCATTGCTGTTGTCTTCACCCAGCAGTTGCTTGAGCTGCGCTTCGGCTTCGGCGAAGCGGCTCTCGGCAAACAGCGCCTTGGCCAGTTCCAGCGGGGAGGCCGTCGGTGCGGCGGGCATTTGCACGTGCGGTTCGAGCATGGCGCGGATCGCCGATTCTGGCTGGGCACCGGCAAAGCCGTCGACCGGCTGGCCGTCCTTGAACAGCACCACGGTCGGCAAACTGCGGATGCCGAACTGGGCAACGATCTGCTGTTCGACATCGCAGTTGATCTTGGCCAGCAGCAGCTCGCCCTGGTAACCCTCGGCGATCTTCGCCAGCAACGGCATCAGTGCCTTGCAGGGCGCGCACCATTCAGCCCAGAAATCGACCAGCACCGGCTTGTGGAAGGAATTTTCGATGACCAGTTGCTGGAAGGTGGCATCGGTGGCATCGAAGATATACGGCGTTTCCTGGCTCATCGTAACTCTCGCAAATCGGTCAATGGGCTCACTATAAAGGCTCGCGACTGGCGTGGTACAGGCTGACCCTGCGGAATTCGTGCGGCTCGGCCAGGTCTGGCAGTGTCAGGGCTTCGAGTACGCCCAACTGGCGATACAGCGGGTGGCTGAAGTCGCGCACGCGCGAGTCGGCCACCAGCGCCTGTCGGCCCCGCCCCAGAAAGGCGTCCAGCAGAGGCAAGTTGGCGCGGTCGTAGAGCACGTCGGCGACCAGAATCAGGTCGAAGCGGTCGTCTTCGCCGAAGAAATCGCTGCTGTAGCCCAGCTCGACGCCATTGAGTGCGGCATTGGCGCGGCAAGCGTCCAGTGCCAATGGGTCGAGGTCGCAGGCGACCACTTCCAGGGCGCCGGCACGGGCGGCAGCGATCCCGGCAATGCCTGAACCTGCGCCGAAGTCCAGCACGCGCTTGCCTGCCACCCACTCAGGCCGCTCGGCCAGGTAGCGGGCCATGGCCAGGCCGCTGGCCCAGCAGAAGCTCCAATAGGGCGGGTCTTCGAGGATCCGCCGGGTTTCCTCGCTGCTGAAGGCGCGGTCCATGTTCTGCTCGTCGATCAGCCAGAGCTTGAGCTCGCAACCCGGCAGTTCGCTGACGATCAGGCGCGCTTCGCCGATCAGGCCGCTCAGGGCCTGTTGCAGGTGTTGCGGCGCCATCTACGGCGCCTTCTTGAAACGCAGTGGGCCGGTGGCCTGGGTTTGCGCCTGGGTGATGCGCACCGGCGGCAGGTGCAGGATCAGTTGCCCGGACTGACTGGCTCGACCGCGCAGCTCGACCCGCGCGCCGGTGGGAAAGACTTCGGGGTTGAAGCGCAGTTGATAAGGCAGGGCCTGGCCGGTGCCTGTCAGGGTGCTGCTGGCCAACAACTGTTGTGGACGGTCACGTTCGTCGATCACCAGTAAGGCCAGTTCGACGTCGGCGCCGGCAGGAATGTCCAGCAAGGTGCCGCTCAATTCACGCTGGTAGGCCGGCAACGGACCCAGTGGTTCGGCCTTTTTCGTCACCTTGGCCGGTGTGGGCGCGGGGGGCTGTTCGGTCTTGGGCCGTTCGCTGCTGCAGGCGGCGAGCAGGGCGGCGCAGCACAGCACGGCGAGCGCTCGAAGATGCATGGGGTCGTCCTTCACGGGCAGAATTGAATGGATGTTAACCCCTTTGGCTTGTCTTGCCAGTGCAATGCGCTACCATGGCCCTCCCTTTTTTTGTTGCCTGCCACCATGCACTGTCCCTTTTGCGGTGCCAACGACACCAAGGTCATCGACTCGCGCCTGGTCGCCGAGGGCGAACAGGTGCGTCGCCGGCGCGAATGCGTCGCTTGCGGCGAGCGTTTCACCACCTTCGAAACCGCCGAACTCGTGCTGCCTCGGCTGATCAAGCAGGATGGCACGCGCCAGCCCTTCGATGAAGAGAAGCTGCGGGCCGGCATGCAGCGCGCGCTGGAAAAGCGTCCGGTCAGCGTCGAGCGCCTGGAAGCTGCGCTGGCGCACATCAAGAGCCGTTTGCGCGCTACCGGCGAGCGTGAGGTCAAGTCACTGGTCGTGGGTGAGTTGGTGATGGCCGAGCTGCGCAAGCTCGACGAAGTCGCCTACATCCGTTTCGCCTCGGTCTACCGGCGGTTCCAGGATCTCGACGAATTCCGCGAAGAAATCGACCGACTGGCCCGCGAGCCAGCTAAAGAGTAAGCATGCCCAGCCAGACCGCGATCCTCGACGCCCATTACATGGCCCGTGCCCTGGAACTGGCCCGCAAGGGCGCCTACACCACGCACCCCAACCCACGGGTGGGCTGCGTCATCGTGCGTGACGGCGAGGTGGTGGGTGAGGGCTGGCATGTGCGCGCCGGCGAACCGCATGCCGAGGTGCATGCCCTGCGCCAGGCTGGCGAACGTGCCCGTGGTGCCTGTGCCTATGTGACCCTCGAACCCTGCAGCCACCATGGCCGCACCCCGCCGTGCGCCGAGGCCTTGGTCAATGCAGGCGTCGCCCGGGTGGTGGCGGCCATGCAGGACCCGAACCCGCAAGTGGCTGGACAAGGCCTGCGCCGTCTGGCCGAGGCGGGTATCGAGGTCGCCAGCGGTGTGCTTGAAGGCGAAGCGCGGGCGCTCAACCCCGGTTTTCTCAAGCGCATGGAACATGGGCTCCCGTTCGTCAGGGTCAAGCTGGCTATGAGCCTGGATGGTCGCACCGCCATGGCCAGTGGCGAGAGCCAATGGATCACTGGCCCGGCCGCCCGCTCGGCGGTACAGCGCCTGCGCGCCCGCTCCAGCGTGGTGTTGACCAGCGCCGCCAGTGTGCTGGCCGACAATGCCCGCATGACCGTGCGCGGCGAAGAGCTGGGACTGGATGCCGAAACCACCGCCCTGGCCCTGAGCCGGCCACCCCTGCGTGTACTCATCGATGGCCGCCTGCGCCTGCCGCTGAGCGCTCCATTCTTCCAGGCCGGCCCCGCGCTGGTGGTGACCGCTGTCGCTGAAGACCCGCGTTATGCCGCTGCCGGCCATGAGCTGCTGTGCCTGCCAGGCGAGAATGGCCAGGTCGACCTGCCCGAACTGCTGCGCACCTTGGCTGCCCGCGGCGTCAATGAGATCCTGCTGGAGGCGGGCGCCGGCCTGGTTGGCGCCTTCGCCCGGCAACGACTGATCGACGAGTACCAATTGTTTGTCGCCGGTACCTTCCTCGGCTCCCAGGCCCGCCCTCTGCTGGACTGGCCATTGGCGAAAATGAGCGAGGCGCCACGACTGAAGATCACTGAAATGCGTGCTGTGGGCGATGACTGGCGGGTCACGGCCATCCCCTTGCCGCCGCCCGGCGTATAATGCCGGGCTTGCCCTGCGCAACCCGTTCCTGAGGAAGACCCCATGTTCACCGGTATCATCGAATCCATCGGCACCATCCGCAGCTTGACCCCGAAAGGCGGCGACGTGCGCGTCTACGTCGAGACCGGCAAGCTCGACCTGGGTGACGTCAAGCTCGGTGACAGCATTGCCGTCAACGGCGTGTGCCTGACCGCCGTCGAGCTTCCGGGCGACGGTTTCTGGGCCGACGTCAGCGTCGAGACGCTCAAGCGCACCGCGTTCATCGACCTCAAGAGCGGCAGCAAGGTCAACCTGGAGAAAGCCCTGACCCCGACCACCCGCCTAGGCGGGCACCTGGTCAGTGGCCACGTCGACGGCGTCGGCGAGATCATTTCGCGCAGCGATAACGCCCGCGCTATCCAGTTCCGCGTGCGTGCACCGAAGGAGCTGGCCAAGTACATCGCCCACAAGGGTTCGATCACCGTCGACGGCACCAGCCTGACGGTCAACGAGGTCAATGGCGCCGAATTCGAGCTGACCATCGTCCCGCACACCCTGTCCGAAACCATCATGGCCGACTACCGTGCAGGTCGTCGGGTCAACCTTGAGGTCGACCTGCTGGCCCGTTACCTGGAGCGTCTGCTGCTGGGTGACAAGGCTGCCGAGCCGAGCAAGGGCAGTGGCATTACCGAAAGCTTCCTGGCCGCCAACGGCTTCTTGAAATCCTGATTGAGAAGGGGGTGCCGAGTGGCGCTCAACAGCATCGAAGAACTGGTAGAAGACATCCGCCAGGGAAAAATGGTCATCCTCATGGACGACGAAGACCGTGAGAACGAAGGCGACATCATCATGGCCGCCGAGTGCTGCCAACCCGAGCACATCAACTTCATGGCCAAGCACGCCCGTGGCCTGATCTGCATGCCGATGACCCGCGAGCGCTGCGAAACGCTCAAGCTGCCGCTGATGGCGCCGCGCAACGGCTCGGGCTTCGGCACCAAGTTCACCGTGTCGATCGAGGCCGCCGAAGGTGTCACCACCGGCATCTCCGCCGCCGACCGCGCGCGTACCGTGCAGGCTGCCGCCGCCAAGGACGCCAAGGCCGAAGACATCGTCAGCCCTGGCCACATCTTCCCGCTGATGGCCCAGCCGGGCGGCACCCTGGCCCGTGCTGGCCACACTGAAGCGGCCTGCGACCTGGCGCGCATGGCCGGTTTCGAGCCTAGCGGTGTGATCTGCGAAGTGATGAACGACGACGGCACCATGTCGCGTCGCGCCGAGCTGGAAGTGTTCGCCGCCGAGCACGGCCTGAAGATCGGCACCATCGCCGACCTGATCCACTACCGCATGATCCATGAACGCACCGTGCAGCGTGTGTCCGAGCAGCCAATCGAGAGCGAGCTGGGCCAGTTCAACCTGGTCACCTACCGCGACGCGGTGGAAGGTGACGTGCACATGGCCCTGACCCTGGGCAAGATCTGCGCCGAAGAGCCGACCCTGGTGCGGGTCCACAACATGGATCCGCTGCGCGACCTGCTGATGGTCAAGCAGCCGGGCCGCTGGAGCCTGCGTGCGGCCATGGCCGCGGTGGCCGAGGCGGGCAGTGGCGTGGTGCTGCTGCTGGGCCACCCGCTGGACGGCGATGTGCTGCTGGCCCACATCCGCGAAAGTGCAGGCGATGTGCCGGCCAAGGCGCCGACCACCTACAGCACCGTGGGTGCCGGTTCGCAGATCCTGCGCGATCTGGGCGTGCGCAAGATGCGCCTGATGAGTTCGCCGATGAAGTTCAATGCGATATCCGGATTCGATCTGGAAGTTGTAGAATACGTGCCCTCCGAGTGACTTGAAGCGGCATTGACGCCCTTCTGCTCGAGTCCAAACCCTCCCGAGGCCGCCTGCGCGCGGCCTCGCTCTTGAAGATGAGAACATCGGAATGACCCTGAAGACCATCGAAGGTACCTTCATCGCCCCCAAAGGTCGCTATGCTTTGGTGGTTGGCCGCTTCAACAGCTTCGTCGTCGAAAGCCTGGTAAGCGGTGCAGTCGATGCCCTGGTTCGCCATGGCGTCAGCGAAAGCGACATCACCATCATCCGTGCCCCGGGCGCGTTCGAAATCCCGCTGGTGGCTCAGAAAGTTGCCCAGCAAGGGGAATACGACGCGATCATCGCCCTGGGCGCAGTGATCCGTGGCGGTACCCCGCACTTCGAATACGTGGCGGGCGAATGCACCAAGGGCCTGGCCCAGGTGTCCATGGAGTTCGGTGTACCGGTCGCCTTCGGCGTCCTGACCGTCGATTCCATCGAGCAAGCCATCGAGCGTTCCGGCACCAAGGCCGGTAACAAAGGTGCTGAAGCTGCCCTGTCCGCACTGGAAATGGTCAGCCTGCTGGCGCAGTTGGAGGCCAAGTGATTAGCGACGAAAGCGATCGTTTCAACCCGCGCGATCCAAAACCTGCGGATGCCGGCAAGCCATCGAAGAGCGCCAAGCGCCGCGAAGCCCGCAAGCTCGCGACCCAGGCCCTGTACCAGTGGCACATGGCTCAGCATTCGCTGAACGAGATCGAGGCACAGTTCCGGGTCGATAACGATTTCTCCGATGTCGACGGCGCCTACTTCCGCGAAATCCTGCACGGGGTTCCGGCGATCAAGGGCGAGATCGACAACGCCCTAGCACCTTGCCTGGACCTGGCACTGGAAGAGCTCGACCCGGTCGAGCTGGCCGTGCTGCGCCTGTCCACCTGGGAGTTCATCAAGCGCGTCGACGTACCGTACCGCGTGGTGATCAACGAAGGCGTGGAACTGGCCAAGGTCTTTGGCGCCACTGACGGCCACAAGTTCGTCAACGGCGTGCTGGACAAGCTCGCTCCGATCCTGCGTGAAGCAGAAGTCAAGGCGAACAAGCGCTGATCCTGGCGCTGTCGGGCCATGGGTGAGTTCGAGCTGATCAACCGCTTCTTCGCTGCTGCGTCCTGTGCGCAAGGCGGCGAAGGTGTGGTGTTGGGCATTGGCGACGACTGCGCACTGCTTAGCCTTTTCCCAGGCGAGCAAATGGCGGTGTCCACCGACACGCTGGTCGCCGGGGTGCATTTTCCCGCTGTCTGCGATCCTTGCCTGCTCGGCCAGCGTTCGCTGGCGGTGGCAGCCAGCGACCTGGCGGCCATGGGGGCAAAGCCGATCGGCTTCACCCTTGCCCTGACCTTGCCCGATGTAGGCCCTGATTGGCTCGCGGCGTTTGCCGAAGGCCTCAGCCGCATGGCCCATCGTTGCGGCATGAGCCTGATCGGCGGCGATACCACACGAGGCCCCTTGAGCGTCACCGTGACCGTGTTTGGTAGTGTGCCTGCTGGCCAGGCCCTGCGCCGCAGTGGCGCAAGGCCGGGTGATGTGCTGTGCGTCGGCGCAGCGTTGGGTAACGCTGCAGGTGCCTTGCCGCTGGTACTGGGCGAGCGTGTGGCGCCGGTCGAGCTGGCAGCGCCGTTGCTGGGCCATTACTGGTCGCCGATGCCGCAGCTCGAACTGGGGCAGTTGCTGCGGGGGCACGCGACGGCGGCATTGGACATTTCCGATGGCCTGCTCGCCGATTGCGGGCATATCGCCAAGGCCTCCGGTGTCGCGATCGAGGTGAACCTGGAGCAGGTCCCCATGTCTTCTGCTTTGCAGGCCTTCCTTGGCCAGGACGCAGCGCGGCGAGCGGCGCTCACCGGTGGCGACGACTATGTGCTGGCGTTCACCTTGCCGCCCGAGGCGCTTTCATCCCTGCAGGGCCGTGTAGCGGTGCACATCATCGGCCGGGTGCTCGAGGGCGAAGGCGTGACGCTGCGTGATCCGCAGGGCCGAGACATCACCCCCGTGCAGCGGGGTTATCAACATTTTAGGGAGACACCGTGACCGACCACCCCAACCAGGTGCCAGCGGAGTTCGTTCCGCCATCGGTCTGGCGCAACCCGTGGCACTTCATCGCCTTCGGCTTCGGTTCCGGCACGCTGCCCAAGGCACCGGGTACCTGGGGTTCGCTGGTGGCCTTGCCGTTCATTCCGTTGTGGCAAATGCTACCGGACTGGGGCTACTGGCTGCTGCTGGGCATTACCATGCTGTTTGGCTTCTGGTTGTGCGGCAAAGTCGCCAATGACTTGCGTGTGCATGACCATGAGGGCATTGTTTGGGATGAGATGGTCGGCATGTGGATCACCCTGTGGCTGGTGCCTGAAGGATGGCAGTGGCTGCTGGCGGGGTTCTTGATGTTCCGCTTCTTCGACATCCTCAAGCCGTGGCCGATCCGCTGGATCGACCGTCATGTGCACGGCGGTGTGGGGATCATGCTCGACGATATCCTGGCTGGCGTATTCGCCTGGCTGGGCATGCAGGTTCTGGTGTGGGTGGTGGCCTGACAGGGAGTACGCGAATGGCCATTAGGACGATGCTGCTGGCAATGATGCTGACTCTCGCCACGTGGGCGGGCAACGCGGTGGCCGAACAATTGCCCAGGCAGATCCGGCTGGTGAGCGAGCAGTGGCTCGACTACACCAATGCCGACGGCACCGGCGTGGCATGGGATGTACTGCGCAAGGTGTTCGAGCCCGCCGGCATCAAGGTCCAGGTGCAAAGTGCGCCCTACAGCCGGGCGGTTGGGCTGGTCAAGCGCGGCGCAGCCGACGCCTGGGTCGGCTCCTACAAGCAGGAGAACGACGACAACCTGTACCCGAGCTGGCATTTTGATATGGACCATATCTATGCCCTTGGCTTGACCAGCAAGCCCACGCCGACGCTGGACACCGTCGGCCAGTATCGCCTGGCCTGGGTCCGTGGCTACGACTACGGCAACTACCTGCCAAATGTGCGCAGATTCCGCGAGATCCAGCGGCGCGAAGGCATTTTGCCCATGCTCGAGCACGACCGTGTGGATTTCTACATCGATGCCCTGACCGAAGTGGACTATGTGCTGGAGCAGGCGCCGCAGCCTGAGCGCTTCCGCCGTACCCATGTGGCCGAACTGCCGCTGTACCTGGCCTTTGGCCGCAGCGATGAGGCCAAGGCGCTGATCAGGGTATTCGACAGGCGAATGGCGGAGCTGGTGCGAAGTGGCGAACTCAAGCCCATCTTCGAGCACTGGAAGCAGCCGTATCCATTCACCCCGGACAGCAAGCCGCAATAGCGCGGCTGTCGCCACTGGAGAGCGACCCGCCCGTGAGCATTTCAAGCATCGAACTTTTCGATCTTAAGCCACGATATTCAGCCAGCGCACAGCCGCCAACCTGCTGATACAATCGGCTCACGTGAAATTTCAAACTTATCCAGGAGCACAACGTGCCCGTCGTCTTTGTTGCCGCCTCGAAACTCCCGACTCCTTTTGCAATCTTCACCATGCATGGCTTCCTCGATGAAGCCACTGGCCGAGAGCACGTCGTGCTCAGCCTGGGTGACATTGCCGATGGCGAGCCGGTGCTGGGGCGCTTGCACTCCGAGTGCCTGACCGGTGATGCCCTGTTCAGCCAGCGCTGTGATTGCGGCTCGCAACTGGAGGCCGCACTTCAAGCTATCGCCCGTGAGGGGCGCGGGGTGCTGCTGTACCTGCGCCAGGAAGGCCGTGGCATTGGCCTGCTCAACAAGATCCGCGCCTATGAGCTGCAAGATGGCGGCGCCGATACCGTTGAGGCCAACGAGCGTCTGGGCTTCGCCGCCGACCAGCGCGACTACGGTATCTGTCTGCCGATGCTTGAGCACTTGGGCGTGAAATCGCTGCGTCTGATGACCAACAACCCGCGCAAGGTCAAGGCGTTGACCGACATGAACATCAAGGTCGCCGAGCGCGTGCCGCTGCACACCGGCCACAACCCGCACAACCGTCTTTATCTGGCGACCAAGGCCGATAAACTCGGCCACATGATGGGCAACAAGCACCAGGGTGAGGTGCCTCAGGCGTGACACGTGGCGAGGTGAAGCGGCGTCTGGCGTTGGCCTGGTGGCAATACCTGGCGGTGGGCCTCGTGCCGCTGCCGGTCATGGCCTGGGCCTTCGGCGGCGGCGATGCGTTGATCCCGGTACTGGCGATGCCGCTGTTCATCGCCGGTGCTGCTTCCATGTTCCTGAGCCTACCGCGCTTTGGCGCCTACAAGCGCTCCCTGATCGCCACTTCCAAGGCGCTGGGCACGGCTGAAGAGCCTGCGGCCTGGATCGAGCTGGCCCGTGTGCGACGGTGGGCCATGCTGTACGCCTGTTTTCCTGCCTGGGTCGCGGCGCTGTCGGTACTGGTGGGCCTGGAAGCCGTGCCGCAGGTGCTCCTGGCGCTGTCGACCGTGGTGCTGCTCTACCTCTACCGTATTCCGCGTCAGTTGGGCTGATGCGCATTTTCCTCTGCCTGTTGGTACTGCTGGCGTGCAGTGCCCGGGCGCAGGAACCGCTGCGGGTGATCAGCCTGGCACCCTCGATGACCGACATCATGCTCGAACTGCAGGCCGATGACCTGCTGGTTGGCGTACTGGATGGCGGCGAGCGGCCAGCGGGTCTACGTGCCTTGCCCTCGGTGGGGCGCCACGGGCAACTGGACATGGAGCGTTTGCTCAGCCTCAGGCCCGACCTGGTGCTGGTATGGCCCTCAGGCGTGTCGCCAGCCCAACAAGCCCAGCTCAAGCGATTGGGCATCGAGACCTTCAGTGCCGAACCCCACAGCCTTGACCAGCTTATCGAGCAGATCGAGGCGATAGCCGAACGTATTGGCCGTGGCGAGCAAGGGCTGCGATATGGGGCGCTGCTTCGTGATCGTTTACAGCAGTTGCGCCAGCGCTACCGGCGCGAGCAACCGGTAAGCGTGTTCTACCAGGTGTGGGACACGCCGCTCTATACAGTGGGTGCAACGCAGATCATCAGTGACGCATTGGCCGTATGCGGGGCCCGGAACGTGTTCGACGATATTAACCTGCCTGCTCCGCAGATAAGCGTGGAAGCGGTGCTTCAACGTGATCCTCAGGTGATTCTGGCCGGCGATTGGGCACAATTGGCCCGTTGGAAAGCCTGGCCGCGACTGCGTGCCGTGGCGGGGAAGCGCTTGCTGGTAGTGCCGGACAAGGGCCTGGAGCGGCCCAGCGGGCAGATGATCGACGCCACCAAGCGTCTGTGTGCACTGCTGGAGGCCCGAGCGCCAGATTGAAACCTGGCGCTCGGAGCGACGCGCTTTACAGGCCGAGCTTGTTCATCCGCGCTTTGACCGACGCTGCGATGCCGGCAGCATCCAAGCCGCACTCGGCCAGCATTTGGGCGGGCTTGGCGTGCTCGACATAGAGGTCGGGCAGGCCAAGGTGCAGCAGCGGCTTCACCACGCCCTCGCGAGCGAGGAACTCGCCCACGGCAGCACCGGCCCCGCCCATGATGGCGTTTTCCTCAATGGTCACCAGCAGTTCATGGCTGTCAGCCAGCGTGCGGACCAAGGCTTCGTCCAGGGGTTTGACGAAGCGCATGTCGACCACAGTCGCGTTGATCTGCTCGGCCACTTGCAGGGCTTCGGCCAACTGCACGCCGAATACCAGCAGTGCGACGTTCTCGCCCTGGCGGCGAACCACGCCCTTACCAATTTCCAGGGGCTCGAGATCGCCGCTGATCGGTGCGTTCGGTCCTGTGCCACGCGGGTAGCGCACGGCAGCCGGGCCGTTGTAGTGATGGCCTGTGCTGAGCATCTTGCGCAGCTCGTTCTCGTCGCTTGGGGTCATCACCACGATGCCGGGGATGCAGCGCAGGTACGAAAGGTCGTAGCTGCCTGCGTGGGTGGGGCCGTCTTCGCCGACCAGGCCGGCGCGGTCGATGGCGAACAGTACGTCGAGGTTCTGCACGGCGACATCGTGAATCAACTGGTCGTAGGCGCGCTGCAGGAAGGTCGAGTAGATGGCAACGACCGGTTTGGCGCCTTCGCAGGCCATGCCCGCCGCCAGGGTGACGGCATGCTGCTCGGCGATGGCTACGTCGAAGTAGCGCTCCGGGTAGCGTTCGCTGAAGGCGACCAGGTCCGAGCCTTCCTTCATCGCTGGGGTGATGCCTACCAGGCGATTGTCGGCGGCGGCCATGTCGCACAGCCACTGGCCGAACACCGCGGAGTATTTCGGGCCGCTGGCTTTCTTCGGTGCGGCCGGCTTGTCGGCCGGTTCCAGCTTGGTGATGGCGTGGTAGCCGATCGGGTCGGCTTCGGCAGGGGCGAAGCCTTTGCCTTTCTTGGTCACCACGTGCAGGAACTGTGGACCCTTGAGGTCACGCATGTTGCGCAGGGTGGCGATCATGGTCGGCAGGTCATGGCCGTCGATCGGGCCGATGTAGTTCCAACCCAATTCCTCGAAGAGGGTGCCGGGGGCCAGCATGCCCTTGGCGTATTCCTCGGTGCGGCGGGCGATTTCCCAGGCGCCTGGGAGGCGCGACAGCACCTTCTTGCTGCCTTCGCGCATGCTCGAATAGGTGCGGCTGGAGAGGATCTTGGCCAGGTAGTTGGACAGGCCGCCGACATTGCGCGAGATCGACATGTCGTTGTCGTTGAGGATCACCAGCATGTCGGCGTCGACTTCCTGGGCGTGGTTCAACGCTTCGAAGGCCATGCCGGCAGTCAGTGCGCCGTCGCCGATCACCGCGATCGACTTGCGTGGGTCGTTCTGCAGGCGTGCGGCAATGGCCATGCCCAGGGCGGCGCTGATCGAGGTGCTGGAGTGGCCGACGCCGAAGGTGTCGTATTCGCTCTCGCTGCGGCGCGGGAAGGCGGCGATGCCATCTTTCTGGCGCAGCGTCAGCATGCGGTTGCGACGGCCGGTGAGAATCTTGTGCGGGTAGGCCTGGTGGCCGACGTCCCACACCAGGCGGTCATCCGGGGTATCGAAGACGTAGTGCAGGGCAATCGTCAGTTCGATGACGCCCAGACCGGCGCCAAAATGCCCACCGGTCTGACCAACGGTGTACAGAAGCTCCTGGCGCAACTCGTCGGCCAGGGTCTCCAGGTCGGCTTCGGCCAACCGGCGCAGGCCAGCAGGCGTGTCAGCGCGGTCGAGCAACGGCGTGACCGGGCGTTCGCGGGGGATCTCTTGAAACGTCGTGGGCATCAGGCGAGTCGTTATAGGTGTGAAGACGCGGCAGTTTACCCCATTGTGGGAAAAGCTGCCCATTGGGTCGGGGTCGCTTCGGGCTGCTTTACAGCCCATCGCCGGCAAGCCGGCGCCTACGAATGCTGCGGTGAAACGTGCCGGTGATGGACCGCGAAGCGGCCCCGATCAATGGCGGCGCTCGACGATATAGCGTGCCAGCGCCCGGAGTGGCTCGGCGTTCTCGCCAAAACCATCGAGCGCGGCCAGCGCCTGGTCACGCAGCTCCAGCGCGTAGGCCTTGGCCGCGTCCAGGCCGAGCAAGGCCGGATAGGTCGGTTTGTCACGGGCTATGTCGGCGCCCTGGCGTTTGCCGAGGGTGGCGGTATCGCTTTCCACGTCGAGGATGTCGTCCTGCACCTGGAATGCCAGGCCGATGGCTCGTGCATAGGTTTTCAAGGCATCGAGCTGTGCTTGCTCGGCGCGGGCGCTGGCCAGGGCGCCTAGGTGTACGCTGGCTTCGATCAACGCGCCGGTCTTGTGCCGGTGCATGAATTCGAGCGCCTGTTGGTCAAGCTTCAGGCCCACCGACCCCAGGTCGATGGCCTGGCCGCCGACCATGCCAGCCGGCCCGGCTGCCTTGGCCAGGGTTTGCACCATCGCCAGGCGGATGCTGTCTGGCTGGGGGCTCAGACGCGGGTCGAGCAGAGCGCTGAAGGCCAGGCTCTGCAGGCCGTCGCCCGCAAGGATGGCGCAGGCTTCGTCGAAGGCCTTGTGGGTAGTTGGCTGGCCACGGCGCAGGTCATCGTCGTCCATCGCCGGCAGGTCATCGTGCACCAGCGAATAGGCATGGATCAGTTCCACCGCACAGGCCGCGCCATTGGCTTGTTCGGCCGGGGCACCCAGGGCTTCGCAGGCAGCATAGGCGAGCAGTGGGCGTACCCGCTTGCCGCCGTTCATGACGCTATAGCGCATGGCTGCGTAGAGGCGTTCGAGCTCTTTGGACGGGGCCTCGAACAGGGGTTCGAGCGCGGCGTCGACACGGGCCTGGCTGCTGGCCTGGTAAGCGCTGATCATGCTTCTGGCTCCGCATCGAAGGGCTGGGCGGCCAGCTCGCCGTCCCGCTCCAGGAGGATCTGTACTTTCTGCTCGGCCTGGGCCAGCGCCCCCTGGCAATCACGGGTCAGGGCAATGCCTTGTTCAAAGGCGGCCAGCGACTCTTCCAGCGACAATTCGCCGTTCTCCAGGCGCTCGACCAGCGCTTGCAGGTCTGCGAGGGATTGTTCGAAATCGATGGAGGCTTTTTTGCGGGCCATGGCGACTGTCTCGGTGGTGTTCAGAACGGCGCGACACTAGCAGAGCAGGGCGGGGGGAGCAAACTTGTGTGGCGGGCCAGGTTCTTTGGGGTAGGCATGATTTCTGTGGTGTCTGTGAAATCGAGCGCCGCGTGCGCGGCGCATCGCGAGCAAGGCTCGCCCCTACGGTCGATTCAGTCCAGGGAGGGGGTAACCCAACCGGTAGGAGCGAGCCTAGCTCGCGATCCGCTGCGCCACTGCGCTCAAGGCGAGCGCCTGCAGGCAATCACACCATTTCCGCTTCCCGCACCAGCATCGCCTCGCGGTACCGCGCCAGCTCTTCAATAGTCAGCACGGGTAGATTGTATTGCCGCGCATACACCGCCACCTGTTCGCCCCTGGCCATGCTGCCATCAGGGTTCATCAGCTCGCACAGCACTGCTGCCGGGCGCAACCCGGCCAGACGCGCAAGGTCCACCGAGCCTTCGGTGTGCCCACGGCGGGTCAGCACCCCGCCATTGCGTGCGCGCAGCGGGAACACATGGCCGGGGCTGACGATGTGGCGCTGTTCGGCGCTCGAGCGCAAGCACGCTTCGATGGTGGTGATGCGGTCCTGGGCCGAAACCCCGGTGCTCACGCCTTCGGCGGCTTCGATGCTGACGGTGAAACCGGTACCGTGGCGTGCCTGGTTGTTCTGCACCATCGGTGCCAGCTGCAGGGCGTCGACGGTAGTTTCGTCCAGGCACAGGCAGACGATGCCGCTGCAGTCGCGAATCATCATGGCCATGGTCTGTAACGACAGGTTCTCGGCAGCGGCGACGATGTCGGCTTCGTCCTCGCGGTCGTCATCGTCAAGCAGCAAAACGGGGCGACCGGCCTGGAAGGCAGCGATGGCGGCGGATACGTTGGGGAATTGCTGTTGCAGCATAGGGGACATGAAACGCTCCTCGTGAATGATCGATGAACGTCTCGGGGCGAACAAAACGCGTGCACGGGGGCGCCCGAACGGCCCCTGCCTGACGCCTTCTTTCATCCGGACTATGACCGTCGGCTCTGGAGTCGCACCAGATCTGCTGACCCCCGGCATGGCCGGGGCGCTCGCGGGCTCATCTTTCGATTTACCGCCGGTGGGGACTTTCACCCCGCCCTGAAGACCGCCCAAGCATACAGCACCGTGCCACCCCGCTGGCAACCCGGCAGGCTACGACCTTCGGCGGTATCATGCGGCCAGGGTCTTTTGGAAAACGACATCATGGACATTCTCCAAGTCGCTGGCGGCAAGCCGATCAAGGTGTGGACCGACGGCGTGCCGGTCGAAGACGAAGCCCGCCAGCAATTGCTGAACACGGCGAAGATGCCGTTCATTTTCAAGCATCTGGCGGTGATGCCCGATGTGCACCTGGGCAAAGGCTCGACCATTGGCAGTGTGATTCCTACCGTCGGTGCGATCATCCCGGCTGCGGTAGGTGTGGATATCGGCTGCGGCATGATCGCTGCCCGTACCTCGCTGCACGCCCGGGACCTGCCGGACAACCTGCACGGTCTGCGCAGCGCCATCGAGAAAGCGGTGCCCCACGGCAAGACCTTCGGTCGTCGCGACCAAGGCGCCTGGGATGATGTTCCCACTTCTGCGGACCAGCAGTGGCGTGGGTTGGCAGGTCGCTTCAAGGCGATCACCGACAAGTACCCTCGCCTGGAGAAGACCAACAACCGCCATCACCTGGGGACGCTGGGCGGCGGCAATCATTTCATCGAGGTGTGCCTGGACGAGGCCGACCAGGTCTGGTTCATGCTGCACAGCGGTTCACGCGGCGTCGGTAATGCCATCGGCAACCTGTTCATCGAACTGGCCCAGGCCGACATGCGTCAGCACTTGGCCAATCTGCCGGACAAGGACCTGGCCTACTTCGAGGAGGGGAGCCGGCATTTTGCCGATTACGTCGAGGCGGTCGAGTGGGCCCAGGACTACGCCCGGCGCAATCGCGAATTGATGATGCACGCAGTGGTCGCCGCCGCACGGCAGGTATTGGGGCGGCCCTTCGAGGCCCGCCTGGAAGCCGTCAACTGTCACCACAACTATGTGCAGCGCGAACACCATTTCGGCCGCGAGGTGCTGGTGACGCGCAAGGGGGCGGTTTCGGCGCAGAAGGGGCAGTTGGGCATCATCCCCGGCTCGATGGGCGCCAAGAGTTTCATCGTACGTGGCCTGGGCAATGAGGAGTCGTTCTGCTCCTGTAGCCACGGTGCTGGGCGGGTCATGAGCCGCACCCAGGCCAAGCGTCGTTTCAGCGTCGAAGACCAGCGGCGAGCGACCGCGCATGTGGAGTGCCGCAAGGACAAGGAGGTGATCGATGAGATCCCCATGGCCTACAAGGACATCGACGCGGTGATGCTGGCCCAGCGGGAGCTGGTGGAGGTGGTGCACACTTTGCGTCAGGTGGTGTGCGTGAAAGGGTGACGACACCGGCCCCAAACGCAGCTTCAGGCCACGCTGCGGACCGACGCGGCGTCTAGGGGCGATGCCCGGGCGTCGCTTCTTCCTCAGCCTTGCTCGCGCATGATCTGGGCGATGATTGGCACCGGGGTCATCAAGTGCGCATGCATCATCGTGCTGGCACGGGCGGCATCACGGGCGAGAATCGCCTCGACCAGTGCCGCGTGCTCCTGGCGCTTGGTTTCCAGAGCCTGCTCGGAAAACACCGTATGGGTCAGCCACAGATGACGGTAACGTTCGGCCTGGTCGAACAGGTAGGTGCGCGCCTGCAGCAGGTGCTTCGAGCCACAGCCTGACGCGATGGCGGTATGGAACGCCTTGTGGCGCTGGTCCCAGACGTCCAGACGCTGTTCACGGGTCTTCACTTCCATGACCTTGGCCAGGGTATGCGACTGCGCCAGCACCGAAGCCTCCCAGGCGTCATCGCCACGCTCGATGGCCAGCCCAACGATCATGGCTTCGAGGTTGGCGCGGGCATCGTAGATATCTTCCATCTCGTCCAGCGACATCGGCGCCACCCGGTAGCCCTTCTGGCTGATGGCAACCACCAGCTTTTCCGCCACCAATTGCGACAGGGCCTCGCGCAGTGGGCCGACGCCCAGGTCGTAGCGCTCCTTGAGCGTGCTCATCAGCAGCTTTTCGCCCGGTTTGAACAGGCCGCGGATGATGTCTTGCTTGAGCCACTCATACCCACTGAAGGCCGAGTTCTGCCGTGGGGCGTGTGCTTCCAAGGTGCTGTCCTCAAAACGTTTTGCAAATCATACCGAAACGTCTTTTCAGATAGAAACAATGGACAAACGAGCGTTTTGTTATCGTTTTATAAAAATGTAGACATTTTGCTTTTGTGGCGATATTTTTGCCGTGCCCACCTGATCCGGGCACTGCCTTCGAACCTCTCTGCCAGGAAACCGCCATGAACGCCTTCACCAAGATCGAGGAACCCGTGCTGCCGATGCCTCTGGAAACCCGGGGCTTCTCCGTCAAACCGTCCGAACAGTCGCCACGCCTGCTGGAAGTGGTGTTTGCCCGCGAAACGGTGGAAGCGTTCGTCAAGGCCGTGGCCGAATGGCCCGTGCAGGCGCTGGAGTACAAGTCCTTCCTGCGTTTTCGCGTTGGCCAGATTCTCGATGAGCTGTGCGAAGGCACCCTGCGCCCGGTCTTGCTGAACGGCCTGCTCGACCGTGCCACCGGTGGCATGCTGATCACACCGCAGGGGCTGGACGATGTGAGCCAGGCCGAGGACATGGTCAAGTTCACCACCGCCTGCGCGCACCTGGTGGGTCGTTCCAACTACGACGCCATGAGCGGTCAGTTCTATGCCCGCTTCGTGGTGGTCAACACGGACAACTCCGACAGCTACCTGCGCCAGCCGCACCGGGTGATGGAATTGCACAACGACGGCACCTTCGTGAACCAGATCACCGATTACGTGCTGATGCTCAAGATCGATGAAAAGAACATGGAAGGCGGCAACTCGCTGCTGCTGCACCTGGATGATTGGGAGCAGTGCGAGTCGTTCTTCCGTCACCCTATGGCTCGCCGCGAAATGCGCTGGACCGCGCCGCCCAGCAAGAAGGTCAGCGAGGACGTGTTCCACGCCGTGTTCGACACCGACGCCGTGGGCCGCCCGACCATGCGCTACATCGACCAGTTCGTGCAGCCCGAAAACTTCGAGGAAGGCATCTGGCTGAATGCGCTTTCCGAGTCGCTGGAAGGCAGCGAGCGCAAGCTGTCGGTGCCAGTGCCGGTCGGCAGCTTCCTGCTGATCAACAACCTGTTCTGGCTGCACGGCCGCGACCGCTTCACGCCGCATGACGGCCTGCGCCGTGAGCTGATGCGCCAGCGAGGCTACATCAGCTACGAAAAGCCGCTGTACCAGCGCGGCCAGTAACCCTTCCAACGCTGCAGGGCTGCCCAGGGGGCGGCCCTTCGTCGTGCCCGAAACAAAACCACCGGCTGGCGCCGCGCGCCACCGGTAAAGAGGTAATGGCTGTGTACGATTTCATCATCATCGGCGGCGGTATCGTGGGCATGTCCACAGCCATGCAGCTGATTCAGCTCTACCCGGACGCCAAGATGCTCCTGCTGGAGAAAGAGTCCGGGCCTGCCCGTCACCAGACTGGCCATAACAGCGGCGTGATCCATGCCGGTGTGTACTACACCCCCGGCAGCCTCAAGGCACGTTTCTGCCTGGAGGGCAACAAAGCCACCAAGGCCTTCTGCGACAAGCACGCCATCCGCTACGACGAGTGCGGCAAGTTGCTGGTGGCCACCAATGCCCTGGAAATGGAGCGCATGAAGGCATTGTGGGAGCGTACCGCTGCCAATGGCCTGGAACGCTCGTGGCTGTCGGCGGCCGAACTGCGTGAACGTGAACCGAATATCGTCGGCATCGGCGGTATCTTCGTGCCCTCCAGCGGCATCGTCAGCTATGCCGAAGTCACTGCCGCGATGGCCCGCGAGTTCCAGGCGGCAGGCGGCGAGATCCGCTACAGCGCGCAGGTACAGGGCCTCCAGGAACATGCCGACCAGGTCGTGGTGCGTGCGGGGGCCGACGAGTTCCGTGGGCGCTTCCTCATTACCTGTTCCGGGCTGATGGCCGACCGTGTGGTGCGCATGCTGGGCATCGAACCCAGCTTCATCATCTGCCCGTTCCGTGGCGAGTACTACCTGCTGCCCAAGCAGCACAACCAGATCGTCAACCACCTGATCTACCCGATCCCGGACCCGTCGATGCCATTTCTCGGCGTCCATCTGACCCGGATGATCGACGGCACCGTCACCGTCGGCCCCAACGCGGTGCTGGCCACCAAGCGCGAGGGCTATCGCAAGTCCGATATCTCGCTGCCCGACCTGTTCGAGACGCTCACCACGCCAGGCATTCTCAAGGTGCTGGCGAAGAACCTGCGTCCGGGGCTGATCGAGCTGAAGAACTCGCTGTTCAAGGGCGGCTACCTCAAGCAGGTGCAGAAGTACTGCCCAAGCATCACCAAGGCCGACCTGACCGACTATCCGGCGGGTGTCCGCGCCCAGGCGGTATCCCGCGACGGCAAGCTCATCGATGACTTCCTGTTCGTCAACACCCGACGCAGCGTGAACGTGTGCAACGCCCCGTCGCCAGCGGCCACGTCGGCGATCCCGATTGGCGCGCACATCGTCGACAAGGTACGCGAACAGCTCGCCGCCACCGGCACCCGGCTGACGGCCCGTATCCCCGATAACCCGCAGCGGGCCGCCGGCTGAAGTGCCGCCACCGCCATCCCAGCAGAGGAAGACTAGCGTGCAATTGCAAGACTCCAGCCTGTTCCGCCAGCAGGCCTACATCGATGGCGCCTGGGTCGATGCCGACAGCGGCCAGACCCTCAGGGTGAACAACCCGGCCACCGGCGAACTGATCGGCCATGTGCCGAAGATGGGCGCTGCCGAGACCCGCCGCGCCATCGAAGCCGCCGAACGGGCCTTGCCGGCCTGGCGCGCCCTGACTGCCAAGGACCGCGCCAATCGCCTGCGCCGCTGGTTCGAACTGATGATGCAGAACCAGGAAGACCTGGCGCGCCTGATGACCCTCGAGCAGGGCAAGCCGCTGGTCGAGTCCCGAGGCGAAATCGCCTATGCCGCTTCGTTCCTGGAGTGGTTCGGCGAAGAAGCCAAGCGTGTCTATGGCGACATGATCCCCGGCCACCAGCCAGACAAGCGCCTGATGGTGATCAAGCAGCCGATTGGCGTCACCGCGGCGATCACCCCGTGGAACTTCCCCTCGGCGATGATCACCCGCAAGGCCGGGCCGGCGTTGGCCGCCGGCTGCACCATGGTGCTCAAGCCTGCTTCGCAGACGCCGTACTCGGCCCTGGCCCTGGCTGAGTTGGCTGAGCGTGCCGGCATTCCCAAGGGGGTACTCAGCGTGGTCACCGGCAGTGCCGGTGAAGTGGGCGGCGAACTCACTCACAACCCGATCGTACGCAAGCTGACCTTCACCGGCTCTACCGAAATCGGTCGCCAACTGATGGCCGAATGCGCCAAGGACATCAAGAAAGTGTCCCTGGAACTGGGCGGCAATGCCCCGTTCATCGTGTTCGACGATGCCGATCTGGATGCAGCCGTCGAAGGTGCCCTGGTTTCCAAGTACCGCAACAACGGCCAGACCTGCGTTTGCGCCAACCGCCTGTATGTGCAGGACGGCGTCTACGACGCCTTCGTCGACAAGCTCAAGGCGGCAGTCGCGCGCCTGAACATCGGCAACGGCCTGGAAGCCGGCATCACCACCGGCCCGCTGATCGACGCCAAGGCCGTGGCCAAGGTCCAGGAGCACATCGAGGATGCCGTTGCCAAGGGCGCCCGTGTGGTGGCGGGTGGCAAACCGCATTCGCTGGGCGGCACCTTCTTCGAGCCGACCATTCTGGTCGACGTGCCCCAGCATGCTGCCGTGGCCAAGGAAGAGACCTTCGGCCCGCTGGCGCCGCTGTTCCGCTTCAAGGACGAAGACGAAGTCATCGCCATGTCCAACGACACCGAATACGGCCTGGCGGCCTATTTCTATGCCCGCGACCTGAGCCGGGTGTTCCGTGTGGGTGAGGCGCTGGAGTACGGCATCGTCGGTATCAACACCGGGATCATCTCCAACGAAGTCGCGCCATTCGGCGGTGTTAAAGCCTCTGGCCTGGGCCGCGAAGGGTCCAAGTACGGCATCGATGACTACCTGGAAATCAAATACCTGTGCATCGGCGTGTAACCACGACCGTCGTTGATCGAGTCTTGAACGGAGCGAACATGAACACCAACCAGAGCCTGCAACAACGCCGCCTGGCCGCCATTCCACGTGGCGTCGGGCAAATCCACCAGATCTACGCCGAGCGTGCCGAGAACGCCACCGTGTGGGACGTCGAGGGCCGAGAGTACCTGGACTTCGCCGGCGGTATCGCGGTGCTCAATACCGGCCACCTGCACCCGAAAGTCATGGCAGCCGTCCAGGCGCAGCTGGCCAAGCTGACCCACACCTGCTTCCACGTCTTTGGCTACGAGCCCTACGTGGCCCTGGCCGAGAAGATCAACCAGCGCGTGCCGGGCGACTTCGAGAAAAAGACCTTGCTGGTGACCACCGGCGCCGAAGCGGTGGAGAACGCCATCAAGATCGCCCGTGCCGCCACTGGCCGCCAGGGTGTGATCGCCTTCACCGGCGCCTACCATGGGCGTACGCACTACACCCTGAGCCTGACCGGCAAGGTCGTGCCGTACTCTGCGGGCATGGGCCTGATGCCAGGTGGCATCTACCGTGCCCAGTACCCGAACGCGGTGCATGGCGTGAGCAGCGATGACGCCATCGCCAGCGTCGAACGCATCTTCAAGAACGACGCCGCGCCGACTGACATCGCCGCGATCATTCTCGAACCGGTCCAGGGCGAAGGTGGTTTCAACGTCGCGCCGAAAGACTTCCTGGCCCGTCTGCGCGCCCTGTGTGACGAGCACGGCATCGTGCTGATCGCCGACGAAGTGCAGACCGGTGCTGGTCGTACCGGTACCTTCTTCGCCATGGAGCAACTGGGCGTCGCCGCCGACCTGACCACCTTCGCCAAGTCCATCGCCGGTGGTTTCCCGCTGGCTGGTGTGTGCGGCCGTGCCGAGATCATGGATGCGGTGGCTCCCGGTGGCCTGGGCGGGACCTACGCCGGTAGCCCAGTCTCCTGCGCCGCTGCCCTGGCCGTGCTGGAAGCCTTCGACGACGAGAAACTGCTGGAGCGGGCCCAGGCGGTCGGTGAAATCCTCACCAGCGGCCTGCGCGCCATCGGCGAGCGTCACAACAGCCTGGTGGATGTGCGCAACCTGGGTGCCATGGTCGCCGTAGAGTTGTTCGAGGGCGGTGACCTGAGCAAGCCTGCGGCCGATCTGACCGCCAAGGTGGTGGCCAAGGCCCGTGACAAAGGGCTGATCCTGCTGTCGTGCGGCACCTATTACAACGTCTTGCGCATTTTGGTTCCGCTGACCGTCAGCGACGCGGACTTGCAGCGCGGTCTGGCCTTGATCGGCGAGTGCTTCGACGAGCTCGCCTGACACTCATGCCTGACGGTCGCTCGACGGCCGTCGGCGCTTTCTTGAGTCAGCGTCACCCTGGTCTGTGCTCACCCGCATCTGTCCGACTCACCCTCTCGGACAGGGCGGGCTTTTTCGTCCGATGCTGGTGAGCGCGGACACCGAAAATGCCCTCAGAGGCAGTACAAGAACAAAGGTAATGCCATGCAGAACGATAAGAACAATCTCAGTCACGGGCTCAAGTCCCGTCATGTGACCATGCTTTCCATTGCCGGTGTCATTGGCGCCGGCTTGTTCGTAGGTTCAGGACGGGCCATTGCAGAGGCCGGCCCGGCCACCATCCTTGCTTACATCTTCGCCGGCGTGCTGGTCGTGCTGGTGATGCGCATGCTGGCGGAAATGGCCGTCGCGTCGCCAGACACCGGTTCGTTCTCCACCTATGCCGACCAGGCCATCGGCAAGTGGGCGGGCTATACCATCGGCTGGCTCTACTGGTGGTTCTGGGTGCTGATCATTCCCATCGAAGCCAATATCGCCGCAACCATCATCAACACGTATGTGCCGCAGATGGAAATCTGGGTGCTGTCGTTGGTCATCACCTTGCTGCTGACCGCCACCAACCTGTTCAGCGTCAAGCACTACGGCGAGTTCGAGTTCTGGTTGGCGTTGGTGAAGGTGGCCGCTATCGTCGGCTTCATCATCCTCGGTGCCTGCGCCATCCTTGGCCTGTTCCCCAGCACCGGCGTGAGCGGGGTTTCACGCTTGTGGGATAACGGCGGCTTCATGCCCAACGGCTTTGGCGCAGTGCTCAGCGCGATGCTGATCACTATGTTCTCGTTCCTCGGTGCCGAGGTGGTGACCATTGCCGCGGCGGAGTCCGATGCCGCTGGCAAGCAGATCTCCAAGGCCACCAACTCGGTGATCTGGCGGATCACGTTGTTCTACATCCTGTCGATCTTCATCGTCGTGGCGCTGGTGCCGTGGAACGATCCAAGGCTGGCGAGCGAAGGGTCCTATGTGGCGGTGCTGAATATTCTCAACGTGCCCCATGCCAAGGCCATCATCGACTTCGTGGTGCTGACCTCGGTGACCAGTTGCCTGAACTCCTCGCTGTACACCGCTTCGCGCATGCTCTATTCGCTGAGCCGCCGGGGCGATGCGCCCGCTTGTGCCCAGGTGACCGCCCGCAGCGGTACGCCGATCTATGCCGTAATGCTGTCTACCGGTGCCGCGTTCCTGACGGTGATCGCCAACTACCTGGTGCCCTCGAAGGTGTTCGGTTTCCTCATGGCCAGCTCGGGTGCGATTGCTCTGCTGGTCTATCTGGTGATTGCCATTTCCCAGCTGCGCCTGCGTAAACGCCTGATCGCCGAAGGTAAGACCCTGAGCTACAGGATGTGGCTGTTCCCTTGGCTGACATGGGGTGTGATCTTGTTCATCAGCGCCGTGCTGGTGCTGATGTTGCTGCGCCCCGACCACCGGCTCGAAGTGGTATCGACCATGGCGCTGGCGATACTGGTGGTGTGCTCGGGCCTGCTGGTGACACGACGTCGCCGGCGTGTGGAGCAGGGCGGCGCCAACCCGCTGACGAGCTCCGGAAGCGGGGTCGCTGGTTGATGGAGCTCCCCCTCGAGGTGCGCGCGTCGAGGGGGATATTCACGGTAAACTTTCTCAGCCCCTGGGCATGCCATGGCGATGCCGATGACTTTCAGTGCTCATGGGTGTGCTCCTTTCCATCGCGGTGAAGATGCGACTTCGGAGCGGGCTTCGAGTGTTGGGCGCTGTCGGCCTCGCCATGCCCGTGATGGCCAGGCGCGGTGGGTGCGCTTGGCGAAGCCGGATGATGCGCCTTGGATTGCCCCTTGTCATGGTGGCCACTTCCCGAGGCTGCCTCTTCGTAGCGACCTGGCACGTTGTCGCCGTGTTGGCCTTCATGATTGTGCATTTCGCTTTCGCCACCCCCATGCTGGTGACCGCCGCTGATCGCGACCATCGCGTTGTACTGCTGAGCGTTCATTCGGGGTAGCTGATCGAGGAAGGCGACAATTCCCCAGATGTACGGGTCACCCATGCTCTTGCCCCAAGCTGGCATGCCTGTGGCCTTGATGCCGTGTTTGATGGTCCAGAACGCGACAGCGGGATCACCGCTGACCCCGAGTTTGGTCAGGTCGGGAGGAGAGGGGTACAGCGCCTGGCTGAGCTCTGTCTTCTCAACGCCGGGGGCAAGATGGCAACCGATGCACATGGCGTTGTAGTTACCAGCGCCCATGCGAATCAGGTTTTCGTCCTTGAGGTCTGGTACCTCGATATCCCTGGCGCGCACCTCGATGGAACGATCCCGAACCATGGCCAGAAAGGCATGTACTGCCGGGAAGTGAGGATCATCGGCCGCGACGTTCACCACGCCAAAGTACGCGGCTGCCAGAACGCTCGCGCTGGTGACGGCGCCTGCTGCAACCAGCGTTGTTATCGTTCTTTTCATGTCTGGCTCTCAAAACCACATGCGGATGCCGGCGACGAAACGTGCTTCATCCACATCCCCACCTTCATCACGGATGAAGTCGGCGGTTTTGCCATAGGAGCGGTTCCAGGTGACGCCTATGTAAGGTGCGAACTGGCGAACGATTTCATACCGCAGCCGCACGCCGACTTCGGTATTGGCAAGACCGGAACCCACGCCACGCTCAGGATCGTTCTTGCCGTAGAAATTGACTTCAGCGGTTGGCTGCAGGATCAGGCGATTGGTCAGGAGTATGTCGTAGTCGCCCTCCAGGCGGGCGGCGGTCTGGCCGTTTTCGCCGAGGAATGCAGTGGCTTCGGCTTCGAAACCGTACAGTGCCATGCCCTGGATGCCGAACGCAGCCCAGGTCTGAGGAGATTGCGGCTTGAAGTCCTGGCGAACCCCGGCAACCACATCCCACCAAGGGCTGACCGAGCGGCCGTAGAGCAGCTGTAGTTCGGCATCTTCGGTGACACCGTTGGTCCGTTCACCCTCGGAGCGTATCCAGAGCCGGTTGATATCACCGCCTATCCATCCAGTAGCATCCCAGGCCAGCGCGCTGCCTTCGTCAGCATCCTGGTACTCGAGTTGGTCCAGCAAGAAGAAGCTGTTGATTGCGCTGTCGTGCATCCGATGTCCGCCCAACGGCGGGAACGCCGCCTGGCGGTCTGCATCCGTGAGTACGGGAATCGGGGTACGGCTGGTAGTGGCAGGCGCCGCGGAACCGTGGTTCATCGTTGAGTGATCCATGGCGCCATGGTCCATCCCCTGCATGCTCGTATGATCCATCTTGCTGTGATCGGCGGGCGCGGTTTTTTTCCGAGGCTCGCTTGCGCCCATCTGGCTGTGGTCCATGCCTGGCATCGAGTCGTGCCCCATGGACGAATGATCCATCGCCGAGTGGTCCACCTCTTCAGCGGCGAAGCTGGGCGCAACGCCCAGCACGCCAAGCGAAACGGTCAGGGCCAGCAGCGAGGGTCGCGCCAGGCTACTGGTCATCTTTCCCTGCCTTAGCGTCGTCGCTGCCATGCGATTGCATCATTTTGCTGTGATCCATGCCCTGCATCGAGCCATGATCCATGCCTTTCATCGCATCGTGATCCATGCCCTGCATCGAGCCATGATCCATACCTTTCATGGCGCCGTGATCCATGCCTTGAGCGCCCTTGGCCTTCGCGGAATCGGCAGACGTCTGGGTATGTTGTTCATGGGTGTCGCTCGACCACGACGATGGGGCATAAACGGTGAACAGGCCCGCCATCGCAGCGCAAAGGACAAAGGTGTTTCGTTTCAGGGGTTTGCTCATTTCGGATCTCCAGTTCATTCGTCCACGCGGACTTCTCGGAACATGCCCATTTCCATGTGGAACAGCAGGTGACAGTGATAGGCCCAGCGTCCCAGGGCATCTGCGGTCACGCGATAACTCCGTTTCGAGCCGGGGGGCATGTCAATCGTGTGTTTTCGAACCATAAAGTTGCCGTGCTCATCCTCCAGGTCGCTCCACATGCCATGGAGGTGGATGGGGTGGGTCATCATGGTGTCGTTGACCAGGGTGATGCGAAGGCGCTCGCCGTACTTCAGGCGCAGGGGGGCGGCATCGGAGAACTTGATGCCGTCGAAGGACCAGGCGAACTTCTCCATGTGGCCGGTCAGATGCAGTTCGATGGTTCGGCCAGGTTCCCGACCGTCCGGATCGATGAAGGTGCTTCGCAGATCCGAGTAGGTCAGAACCCGACGGCCGTTGTCGCGCAGCCCAACCCCCGGGTCGCTCAGCTTTGCGGTTGGAGTCATCGTCTGCATGTCGACCAACGGGTTGTTGGTCTCTGAGGCGGGATGGCTTTGCATGGCCCCACCGGTATCTGCCATGTTGCCGTGATCCATACCGGCCATGTCGCCGTGGTCCATGCCGGCCATGCTGCCGTGATTCATCCCCGCCATGCTGCCGTGGTCCATGCCCATGTCACCCATGGAGATGACGGGGCGAGGGTCGACGGCTGGAACCGGTGCTTGCAAGCCTTCGCGGATAGCCAAGGTGCCCCTGGAGTACCCCGAGCGATCCATGGATTGAGCGAAAATGGTGTATGCCTGTTCATCCTGTGGCTCAACGATGACATCGTAGGTTTCAGCAACGGCGATACGGAACTCGTCGACCGAAACGGGATTGACATGTTGCCCATCCGCCGCGACCACGGTCATCTTCAGGCCAGGAATGCGCACATCGAAGTACGTCATGGCCGAGCCGTTGATGAAGCGCAGCCGGATTTTCTCACCGGGCTTGAAAACGCCGGTCCAGTTTCCGTCTGGCGCCTGGCCATTCATGAGGTAGGTGTAGGTGTACCCGCTGACGTCGGCAAGATCGGTGGGGCTCATCTTCATCTCGGCCCACATCTTGCGGTCAGCGACCGCGGCGGACCAGCCCATTTCGCCGACGTCGTTGACGAAATCACCCACCGTTCGCTTGTGGAAGTTGTAGTAGTCAGACTGCTTCTTGAGCTTGGAGAGCACCCGGGCAGGGTCTTCGTCCGTCCAGTCGCTGAGCATCACCACATAGTCCCGGTCATAACTGAACGGCTCGGGCTCTTTCGCATCGATGACCAGTGCGCCATACACCCCGACCTGCTCCTGGAAGCCAGAATGGCTGTGGTACCAGTAGGTGCCGTTCTGATGGACCTTGAACCTGTACTCGTACATGCCATCAGGGGCGATGCCATGGAAACTCAGGCCTGGGACACCGTCCATGTTCGCCGGCAGGATGATGCCGTGCCAGTGGATGGACGTGTCCTGCTTCAAACGGTTGCGCACCCGAAGCGTGACGGTATCGCCTTCGCGCCAACGGAGCGTGGGGCCTGGCAGAGAACCGTTGATTGCCATGGCGGTGCGCGGGGCGCCGGTGATATTGACCGGCAGCTCACCGATGTAAAGGTCAAATTCTGTGCCTGTCAGCACATTGGGCTGGCCAGGGCTGGTCACCGCCCACACCGGCGCGCGCCACATGCCCAACCCGCCCAGTAGTCCGGTAGCAGCCAGGCCTTTGACGAAGGATCGTCGTGTGGTTTTGCTTTGCATGCCGTTGCGTCCAGTCAGAGAAATAGCTGATATCCAGGCCGCCGAATGTCGCAGCCCTCGGTTTCAGTTCGGTCCTCGCAAGCTTCGCAGGTTTTCGACGAAGCACCCGATTTGCCGGAGGAGGTCACTTGAAACTGCCATAGTTCGGGTTCGAGGGTGATTACATTTCTGTAAGCTTGCTTCAGCAGTGCTTGTGCCCTGTGTGCTGGTCTTGCTGAGCGGCGACGGGTGTCTGGTCATTGTTCTCCTGGGTAAGCTGATAAGCCTGCTGGGAGGATTGCCGAGCGGCTTCCATCCTCATGAAGGTGCGGTCCCCACCGCCTTCTGCATGGGCCAGGTTTGCCATGCCGAAGGTTGCTGCCATCACAACTGCCTTGACGCTGTTCATGGGTGTTTCCTCTGGTTTTTCGTTGGCGCCGATCGGCGCTCTGTCCAGAGGCAATTTAGGGACCTGAGCCTGTCAGGAAACTGAGTGGCGCATGACGTTTGCGTCAGCTTTTGCAGGGTGGCTTGGCTGCCAGTTTGAAGCGCACGCAGCGGTGGTTCGGAAAGGCCATCATCCGGCACTTCCTGACAGTACCCCACCAAGCAGTAGCTGGGTCGCCTACCTCGTGTTTGCCTACAGCCAGTCCATGGCAACCCGAGCTTAAGTTTGTGGCCGGCGTGCTGCACTTTGCGATGTTTTTTACAGCTTCGGCGCACTCTCCTGACTTTTTAGTCAACTGCGCAAGAAGTTGCGCACTCAAATGTGGATAAGCCTGTGCATACATTCCTGTAGGCCTTGAGAAATATGGCGTACAGGCAACTGCGCAACTTTTTGCACACCACTGCGCAAGAAGTTGCGCACTTTTCCCGTGGTTTTTTCCGAAAAAGCTCCCCGATTTTCAGTGTGGGTCGCTGCAGGCCTTGATCTATAAGGCTTTTCCTCAAGTTGGCACGACTTTTGTCACATCAAGACCCGATTGACCGGCAATTAGCTGCCGAAAAAGGCACTTATCCACAGCAAGGAGAGCAGCACCATGGCAACACCCGCGTACATGTCCGTCACCGGCGAAAAACAAGGCCTGATCACCGCTGGCGCGTTCACCGCCGATTCGGTGGGCAACACCTACCAGGAAGGCCACGAAGACCAGGTGATGGTCCAGGGCTTCGACCACCAGGTGATCATCCCCCGTGATCCGCAGTCCGGCCAACCGACCGGCCAGCGCGTGCACAAACCGGTGAAGATCACCAAGGTCTTCGACAAGGCCTCGCCACTGCTGCTGGCGGCCCTGACCTCCGGTGAGCGCATGACCAAGGTCGAGATCAAGTGGTACCGCACCTCGGCCGCCGGCACCCAGGAGCACTACTACACCACCGTCCTGGAAGACGCGATCATCGTCGACATGAAGGACTACATGCACAACTGCCAGGACCCGGCCAACGCCCACTTCACCCACCTGGAAGACGTGTACTTCACCTACCGCAAGATCACCTGGACCCACGAGGTCTCCGGGACTTCCGGTTCCGACGACTGGCGCGTTCCGGTCGCAGGCTAAACCTGGATCACACCGCTGCCTGCCGCGTTCGCGCGGCGGGCTGCGGTCGTTTTCACTACGTTTTCCTAAAGGAGGACAGGGATGTTTGCCGCCGCGAACCAGACCCATTTCAGCTTGCACATCGACGGCCTGGAGCACGATTTCCAGGTCCTCGCCTTCAACGGCAGGGAAGCCATCAGCCACGCCTATGCCATTGACCTCGAGCTGGTCAGCGAACGCCCTTCGCTGGACCTGGAACGCCTGCTGCACAAACCCGCCTTCCTCCAGCTCGACGATGCCGGCCGTGGCCTGCACGGCCTGATCTATCGCGCCGCCCAGGGCGAGTCGGGCAAGCGCCTGACCCGCTACCAGGTCACCCTGCGCCCGCAGCTGGCGTACCTGGACCACCGCATCAACCAGCGCATGTTCCAGCACAAGACCGTGCCGCAGATCATCGCCCTGGTCCTGGAGGAGCATGGCATCCTCGCCAATGCCTACCAGTTCCAGTTGGGCGCGCAGTACCCGCAACGCGAATACTGCGTGCAGTACGACGAGTCCAACCTGCACTTCATCCAGCGCTTGTGCGAAGAAGAAGGCATCCACTATCACTTTCGTCACCGCGCCGACGGCCACCTGCTGGTGTTCGGCGACGACCAGACGGTGTTTCCCAAACTGGCCCCGGTCAGCTTCCAGCACGACGCCGGGCTGGTCGCCGACACGCCGATGATCAAGGGCTTCGCCCTGCGCCTGGAAACCCGCACCAGCAGCGTCACGCGCCGCGACTACGACTTCAAGAAGCCGCTGATCCAGCTCGAAGGCGAGGCCGTCAGCCACGCCGAGCCGGACCTTGAAGACTACGACTACCCCGGCCGCTTCCTCGACCGCGCCCGTGGCAAGCACCTGGCCACCCGCGCCCTGGAGCGCCACCGCAGCGACTTCCGCCAGGCCGAGGGCCGCAGTGACCAACCGCTGCTGGCCAGCGGGCACTTCCTGGCCCTGGCCAGCCACCCCAACGCGGCCTGGAACGACCTCTGGCTGCTGCTCGCCGTGCACCACCAAGGCCGCCAGCCGCAGGTGCTGGAAGAAGTCATCACCAGCGATATCGACGCGAAGTACGACGGTTTCCAGCAGGGTTACCGCAACACCTTCACCGCCACGCCGTGGGACGCCCCGTACCGCCCGCCGCTGCGCCACCCCAAGCCCCGGGTGCTGGGCGACCAGCGCGCCGTGGTCAGCGGCCCGGCCGGCGAAGAGATCTACTGCGACGAATACGGCCGCATCAAGGTGCAGTTCTTCTGGGACCGCGAAGGCCAGGCCGACGACAAGTCCAGCGTGTGGCTGCGCGTCGCCTCCGGCTGGGCCGGCCAGGGCATCGCCGGCCTGCAGTTGCCCCGCGTGGGCATGGAAGTGCTGGTCAGCTTCCTTGAAGGCGACCCCGACCAGCCGCTGGTGACCGGCTGCCTGTACCACGGCGTGAACATGCCGCACTACAAGCTGCCCGACCTCAAGACCCTGGCCACGATCAAGAGCAAGGAATACAAGGGCAGCCGCGGCAACGAACTGCGCATCGACGACACCACCGGTGAAATCAGCATCGCCCTGCGCAGCGACCACGGCGCCAGTGCGCTGAACCTCGGCTACCTGACCCACCCCCGGCCGAGCGGCGGCGCCCCGCGCGGTGAAGGCTTCGAGTTGCGCACCGACCGCCACGGCGCCGTGCGCGCCGCTGGTGGCCTGCTGATCACCACCGAGCCCCGGCCGAACGAAGCCAGGCACCACAAGGACCTGCCCGAGACGGCCGAGCGCCTGGCCACCGCCAGCGAGCAGCAGGACAGCCTGGCTGAACTGGCCAAGCAGATGCAGGCACAGGAGCCAGGCGATCAGGACGAGGTGGCCAAGCGACTGCACGAGCAGCATCAGGGCATTCTCGGCAGCGGCCCGGCCAACCAGAGCGCCAATGAGTTTCCCGAACTCACCCAGCCGCACCTGGTGCTCGCCAGCCCTGCCGGCATCGCCCTGACCACGCCAGGGCCGACGCACGTGTCGACCGGTGAGCACCTGGCCCTGAGCAGTACCGGGCACACCAGCCTGTCGATCGGCAAACGCCTGCTGGCCAGTGCCAGCCAGGGCATGCGCCTGTTCGTGCAGAGCCTGGGCTGGAGACTGGTGGCGGCTGCGGGCGACATCGATATCCGCGCGCTGAAAGACAACATCAACCTGCTGGCCAAGCTCGACATCACCGCCAATGCCGACCGCATCGTGCTAACCGCCAAGACCGAATTGGTCGTGCAAGGCGGCGGCAGCGCCACCACGTACAACGCGGCGGGTATCACCCATGTCACCAGTGGCAACTACACCGCCCACGCGGCGCAGTTCGCCCACATCGGCGCCGCGAGCAAGGCGGGTACGTTCCCCGAACCGCCGAAGCCGGGCAAGGGCAACCTCGAACTGCTCTACCAGTACGTCAACAGCGCGGGTGTGAAGACCGGCGACTACGGGGTGATCGACGCGTTGGGCGCCTCGATCAAGGGCAGCCTCGACGGCAAGGGCTTCAATCAGGCATCCGGCGCTGCCGCTGGCCCGCTGTGGGTCGACTTCGGCCTAGACCCGGCCGACACCTGGTCCGATGCCAGCTTCTTCGGCGCGAACGCCTGGCCGGTGAAAGGCCAGTTCGACGACATCGCCCCCGGCCAGCAGGCCGTGGTCGGCGAAGTCGCGAGTGGCACCAAGGGCGCGGACGGGCTGCTGGGCCAGGGCTTGGCGCTGGCCCAGCAAGGCATGGACAAAGGCAAGGCATTGGTACAGGACGCGATGGCACAAGGAAAAACCGTGGCCCAGGGCATGCTGGGTTCGAGCGGCGGCGGCCTGCTGGAGCAGGGCAAGTCCCTGGCCAGCACCGGCATGAAACTGGCCCAGAGTGGCCAGGCCGCGTTGCAGCAGGTGCAACAGGTCAAGGCCGCCGTCGGCGGCGACACCAGCGCCATGACCCAGCTCGCCAGCACGGTGGTGCCCGGCGCCGCCTCGGCCCTCAAGGCCGCCGACACTCTCAAGCAACTGCCCGCGCTGCCGACGCTGAGCCCTCCCGCCAACCCGGCCAAGCGGCCGCTGGGCAGTGAGGTGCTGGCATGAGCGGCGAAACCAAGCAACGCGAAGCGCAAGTCGCGGTCGCCCCACTCAACACCATCGACGCCAAGGACGTGGGCCGCGGCGCCGCCGCCTTCGACGCCTGGTTGCAGTCGGTCAGCAGCGGCTACGTCACCCTCGAACGGATCAAGACCGTGGCCGGTGCCTTGCCGGTGGTGGGCAACATCATGGCCCTGGTCGACGCCCTGGGCGATGTGGTCACCCTGGTCAAGAGCAAGCACCGCCAGGTGCTCGATTGGGTCAGCCTGGGCATCAACCTGATCGGCGTATTGCCGGCGCCGCCGACCATGGCAGCCGCCCGCATGAGCTTGCGCCCGACCTTGTTCCTGGTCCGCCAGGAGCTGCGCAACAGCGCCAAGATGCTGCTGGGCGACTCGCTGATCACGGTGCTGATGGGCCACCTCAACGCCACCATCGCCGGGACCCTCGACGACTTTGTGACCCAGGCACAGCCAAAGATCGCCGGCATTCTCAAGGACGCGGGCGATCTGGGTACCAAGGTGACTGGCGAAATTGCCACGGGCCTGGAGAAAGTCGTGCTCGGCCAACTCGACGCCCAGGGCGACAAGGCGGCGGCGAGCAAGCAGATGGCGGCCGCCAGCGACCAGTTGCTCAACGACCCCAAGGCGGCGATCAGCAACTTCTTCGGGGCGGTGCACAGCGCCTGCAAGGCGGCTGGTAAAGGCATGGCCAACAGCGCTACCAGCAAGCTGTTGCCCGATGACATCAAGAACAGCGTGCTGGCCAATACCGGGCAGCTGCGAGCGCTGGGCGGGGAAATGGCCACGCAGCTGAACAAGCTGTCCGATCCTGCGACGCAGATGAGCATCGGCTGGATGCTGACGGTGCTGGGTGGGGCGGTGGCAGGCTTCCGCAGCCGCAACAAGAACGGCCAGCCAGGGGTGGCCAAGCCGGATACCGTGACCAAGGTGGAGCGGGAGCAGAGCAAGGGTGAGCTTGCTGTCGTGGGTAAACAGGCCCCAGCCGAGCAGACCCCAAGCCCCAAGCGTCCACCGTGCCCCGCTGAACCGAAGGCCCGTACCGGCCACAGCATCAGCTTCTCGCTGGGCTCGGAATTCATTCAGCACACCGATTTCAGCTTGCCAGGCCCATTTCCCATCGAGTGGGAGCGGATCTACCACTCGCGCCTGGCCGAGTACGACCAGGGCAGTCTGGGCGCTCGTTGGGTAACCGAGTTCACTACCCGCATCGACATCGTCGGCAAAGGCGTGCTGTTCCACGACTTCGACGGCCGCAGCCACGCATTCGAGCTGCCCAAGGTCGGCAAGGCGCTGTTCAACGCCATCGAAGACTTGCTGCTGGTGCGCAGCACCGACAGCGAACTGGTGATCTGCCGTGGGTTCGTGCGCAAGGAATACTACCTGCGCGTGGGCGAACGTTATTACCTGCGCAAGATCCTGCTGGAGAATGACGCCGGCTGCATGCTGCATTACGAGCATCGCCACGACGGCCGCCCGGTGCTGTCCGACATCATCACCTTCCAGGGTGATGCGAAGAACGTCCTACGTCACCTCGGCACCCTGATCGATGATCACGGCCATATCAAAGGCCTGTGGGAAATGCGCGACGGTCAGCCGCTACGCCAGCTCTGCGCCTATCACTATGACGAACAGGGCGACCTGATCGCCGCCCAGGACGAGAACGGCGCCGCCTGGCATTACCAGTATCAGCACCACCTGGTTACCCGCTACACCGACCGCACCGGGCGCGGCATGAACCTGGAATGGGAGGGCAGCAGCGCCCAGGCCAAGGCCATCCATGAATGGGCCGACGACGGCAGCTACGACACGCGTCTGGCGTGGGACGAGAACATCCGCCTGACCTACGTCACCGACGCTCACGGCCAGGAGACCTGGTACTACTACGATATCCAGGGCCACCTGTATCGCATCCGCTACCCGGACGAACGCTCCGAGTGGCTGTTCCGCGATGAGCGCAAGAAGCTCCTGCGCCACGTGCACGCCGATGGCAGCGAAGACCGCTACGACTACGACGATCAAGGCAGCGTCATTCGCCATATCCGTGCCGACCACAGCAAGACGCACTTTGCCTACGACGACCGTCGTCACCCGATCAAGATCCGCGACGCAGAAGGCGGCCTGTGGCTGCGTGATTACGACCGGAAAGGCAACCTGGTCGAAACCACCGACCCGCTGGGCAACAAGACCGAATTCGCCTACACGCCTTCGGGCCTGGTGAAGGCGATCAAGGATGCCAGCGGCAACGAGAAGAAGCTGGCGTACAACGCGGCGGACCAGCTGATCGAGTACACCGACTGCTCGGGCAAGACCAGTCAATGGGAGTACGACGACGTCGGTCGTCTGGTGCTGTTCACCGATGCGGCGGGCAACAAGACCACCTACGCGTACAAGGTCGGTCAGCTGGCGAAAGTCACCCACCCCGACAACACCGAAGAGCGATTCGAACGCGATGCCGAAGGCCGCCTGTTGGCCCACGTCGACGCGCTGGACCGCTGCACCACCTGGTCCTACGACGCGGCCGGCAAACTGGTCGAACGGGTCGACGCCAACGAGCACAGCTTGCGCTATCGCTGGGACAAGCTGGGCCGCCTGATCGGGCTGGAGAACGAGAACGACAGCAAGGCCACGTTCCTGTACGACCCGGTCGGTCGCCTGCTGGAAGAAAAGGGCTTCGATGGTTTGGTCACCCGCTACCAGTACGACCCGGACAGCGGTCGACTGGCCAGCACCCAGGTCGGTCAACGCCGGATCGACATCACCTTCGATGCCGTGGGGCGTCTGGCCTCGCGCACGGCCCGCCAGGGTGACCAGCGCCAGGAAGAAACCTTTGCCTACGACGGCAACGGCAAGCTGATCCAGGCCATCAATGCCGACAGCAAGTTGCAATGGTTCCATGACGAAGCGGGCAACCTCACTCGCGAGCATCAGTACTACCTCAAGACCGCTGTGCCGATGGTCGCGGTGTGGAAGCACGAGTACGACGCGCTGAACCTGCGCACGGCGACGATTCGTCCCGATGGCCATAAGGTCAGCACGCTCACCTACGGCAGCGGTCATGTGCTGGGCATGACCCTTGACCAGCATGAGCTGCTGGCCTATGAGCGCGATGCTCTGCACCGTGAGGTGGTCCGGCATCAGGGCAACCAGCTGATGCAGACCCAGGCGTGGGACCCGGCGGGTCGCCTGCAGGCGCAATGGCTGGGTAGCCACGACGGCAAGTCCACGTTGCTCAAGCGCCAGTATCAATACGATGCCGTCGGCCAGCTGACCGACATCCACGACACCCGCCGTGGTCACCTGGCCTATCAGTACGACCCGGTGGGCCGCCTGCTGCAAGCCACCAGTCGCCTGGGTGTCGAGACCTTCGCCTTCGACCCGGCTGGCAACCTGCTGGACCAGAAGACCCAGGAACTCAACCGCCCGCTGGAAAGCGACCCGCGTCGCAACAAGCTGATGGACAACCTGCTGCGCGAGTACGCCGGCACGCATTACCAGTACGACGAACGCGGCAACCTCATCCACCGCCTGCACAACGGCGACAAAGCCCGGCTGACCTGGGACCTGTTCGACCGTCTGGTCCGCTTCGACGATGGCAAGCTCAGCGTCGCGTACAGCTACGACGCGCTGGGCCGTCGCCTGCACAAACACTCGACCGCGCATCACTACGACGATCCCCGTGCGGGCAGCGGCTGGAACCAGATGCAACGCGCCAGGCGCCAGCGCGAACTGGGTTGCGGTTACACCCTGTACGGCTGGGATGGCGACAACCTCGCCTGGGAAAGCTCGCCGCCGCAGGACGAAGGCGAGACCGGGCGGACGGTGCATTACCTGTACGAACCGGACAGCTTCGTGCCCGTCGCGCAGGCGCTGCGCAAGGCACCGATTCGCTTGTTACGGCAGCCGGACTGGCGTGGACGCGAATACGACATCGACCAGGACCCGCTGTGGCAGCACGAAGTGAAACCGCAGCCGATCGATGCGATTGCCTGGTACCAGTGCGATCACCTCGGTACGCCGATGGAACTGACCGACCACCACGGAGAGGTGGCGTGGGCGGGGCAGTACAAGGCGTGGGGTGACGTGCGCGAGGAGCGTTCGGACTGGGCCAAGCAGGTTGGGATGAGCAACCCGATTCGCTTCCAGGGGCAGTACCACGATCATGAGACCGGGCTGCATTACAACCGGTATCGGTACTATGATCCGAGGGTTGGGCGGTTCGTGAGTCAGGACCCGATTAGCTACGGCGGCGGTTTAAACCTGTTTGCCTATGCGCCGAACCCGATATTCTGGATTGATCCTTTTGGATTAGCGAAAAAGCAGCCAGTAAGAGTCGTTAATGGCTGTCCAATTATCGGTACTGGGCAGAGGACTGGTGGTGATGGTCATGCTCAAATATCCGAGGGTATGGCGGAGCAGATGGCCAACAGCGGCCAATATGAAAAAATTGGCGTTAACGTAGCAGTCAAGACCGTGACAGGGGTACCTACAGACCCGATTACTCGTCCGGATGTTACTGGGCTAAGGAAAGATGGGAAAGTAGATATTGTTGAAGTACCTTCACCAACCGATAACCTGAAGGAGTTGCAGTCGAAAGGAAGAAGTACCTTGAAAGGCTTGGGTGATCGTGCTGGTGGTTACACAGAGACAGAGAGAACTCGTCGGAGAATTTAGATGGTGGACTACTATAATTTTCTTGTCGCTCATTCGGTGGCAGGAGAGAAATTAGACTTCGTTAAGAACTACTCTGCGTTCGAGCAATGGATGCAAAATGTGGGTGGAAAAATTGAACGTTGTGGTGGTAAAAACGGGAGGGTAATTAAGTTTGGTCGGGAGAAGTATCTAAAGGAACTTAATGAGGGGAAGGTTGATGTAATTGAGCTTTACTCAGAAAGGATATGGGAGAAAGGGGAGGGGAGTGAGACACTTAATTGCGATTTTTCGTCAGTTTTGTCTGCGGATGAAGGGCTCTTGCTAACAGCGTTTTCGGAAAAGCTCAGTTTGAAATCGTTGGTTGAGTCTTTTCTAAGCTGTCCAGAATGGTATGTCGATTTTGATTATGCATACGCCTATACAGAAAGCCACGCGTTTGGTTTTGGTTACGCGTTTGGGCGACATGTTCCAGATGAAGAACATCCGTTAATGTGGTCTAGGCGTGACGAAACTATTATGTGGCTCAAGATGCAGTGGGCCGGTAAAACTGATGAATATATTAGGGATGTATATCCGGTAAATCTTTTTTCTGTGCGTAAGCTGCAAGCGCTTCCTCCCAAAAAGCTCGAATTATTATATGCTGTGATGTCACAGCATGGTGAAATTCTTGACAAGTCTGGATTCAAGGTGTGGGCTTTATCTGATGTTGATCGTGAAAGTGCTAGGAAGAAACTTTCTGAGGTCGATTTGCTAGCATCATGTATGGCCTAGTTCTCTATTTTAATCGGCGGAGTCGGATGGCGAGGCCATGCTACGGCAGCTCCAGCGCGGCTTACCGATGCGCGGTTGAGTGACTTGCTCAAGGGTTCGCCTCAAGGCTTCGGCAGGCAATAATGGCTTGCGACCTCGCCCCGGTAGATCCACTAAACCTTGCAGGCGCTGGGCTTGAAAACGTTTGCATCAGCGGGTGACTGAAACGACGGAGAGCAGACCCAGGCGTGGGACCCGGCGGGTCGCCTGCAGGCGCAATGGCTGGGTAGCCACGACGGCAAGTCCACGTTGCTCAAGCGCCAGTATCAATACGATGCCGTCGGCCAGCTGACCGACATCCACGACACCCGCCGTGGTCACCTGGCTTATCAGTACGACCCGGTGGGCCGCCTGCTGCAAGCCACCAGTCGCCTGGGTGTCGAGACCTTCGCCTTCGACCCGGCCGGCAACCTGCTGGACCAGAAGACCCAGGAACTCAACCGCCCGCTGGAAAGCGACCCGCGTCGCAACAAGCTGATGGACAACCTGCTGCGCGAGTACGCCGGCACGCATTACCAGTACGACGAACGCGGCAACCTCATCCACCGCCTGCACAACGGCGACAAAGCCCGGCTGACCTGGGACCTGTTCGACCGTCTGGTCCGCTTCGACGATGGCAAGCTCAGCGTCGCGTACAGCTACGACGCGCTGGGCCGTCGCCTGCACAAACACTCGACCGCGCATCACTACGACGATCCCCGTGCGGGCAGCGGCTGGAACCAGATGCAACGCGCCAGGCGCCAGCGCGAACTGGGTTGCGGTTACACCCTGTACGGCTGGGATGGCGACAACCTCGCCTGGGAAAGCTCGCCGCCGCAGGACGAAGGCGAGACCGGGCGGACGGTGCATTACCTATACGAACCGGACAGCTTCGTGCCCGTCGCGCAGGCGCTGCGCAAGGCACCGATTCGCCTGTTACGGCAGCCGGACTGGCGTGGACGCGAATACGACATCGACCAGGACCCGCTGTGGCAGCACGAAGTGAAACCGCAGCCGATCGATGCGATTGCCTGGTACCAGTGCGATCACCTCGGTACGCCGATGGAACTGACCGACCACCACGGAGAGGTGGCGTGGGCGGGGCAGTACAAGGCGTGGGGTGACGTGCGCGAGGAGCGTTCGGACTGGGCCAAGCAGGTTGGGATGAGCAACCCGATTCGCTTCCAGGGGCAGTACCACGATCATGAGACCGGGCTGCATTACAACCGGTATCGGTACTATGATCCGAGGGTTGGGCGGTTTGTGAGCCAGGACCCGATCAGCTACGGCGGCGGTTTCAACCTCTATGAGTATGTTCCGAACCCTATTGATTGGATCGATCCGTGGGGACTGAAGCGGATCAAGAATGCGATTGATGGGGATCGCCGCCATCAGGAATTCAATGCGGAAATTAAAACTCAGCATCCAAATGCGACTATTCAGAGTGAGTGTTATCTGCGGGATGCAAGCGGGAAGTCAGTCAAAGACCCTCATACTGGTGAACGCCGGCGGGTAGACACAGTTGTGATCGAGAGCGGAGAGGCCAAAACCTACGAGGTTACGAGTATGACGGCTGATAAAACGGACCAGATTCTTAAAGAGCGTCGAATATTAGCGACGGGTGGTAAATTTGTTAAAGATCGCTCCACTGGGAAACTAGTACCTGTGGCGGGCATTTCAGAGGTCGTTAGGAGAGATTGAATGAGCGACTATCCAGTATGGGATATAGATGGTGTGCTTGAAGCATATGCTAATATACCAGAGTGGCATGCAAGCATTGGTAGAGCTCTTGAGAACCTATTTTTGTTCATGGAAAGTAATGGTCTTTTGAATTGTCGGGTAAGTGATGAGAGCGGGAAATTAGTAAAGCGTGTGATTATGAGTAGCGAAATTACCGCGGAGGGCGATTTGCTATCAAGTGGTCGTAATAATGCAGTCGATAAGTGGTTGCGCTCAAAGGCAAGATTCAAAGACCCAGATGACTTAAGATCTCTTGAGAAGGCTTTGATGGATATTCGTGCGAAGAAACTCTAGCTGCGCTGCTTTCTAGACTGGCTAACCAGTAGGTGCTTGAGCCTAGGTTAGCTAGTTGTGAAAAAATAGACACCGATTAATTTATAGAGTTAGTGCTTTCTGGAAGTGTTGCGTATAGTGCTGGATTTGGTTCCTGAGCTATCGTAAAACGAGCGCAGGCGGCATGGTGTAATTTTCCTTTAAAATTGCCTCTTGCTGTTAGTGTTCTGTCTTCGATAAAACGTTCTCTTCGCTCTCGCCTGTCATGGCCTCTCGGGCACGCTGGATCTTGCGCAAGATGTCTTCACCTTTTGCGTTCCAGACATACCGGCAGGGCTGAGCGTTGTGCAGCGCTAAAAACGTGGTAATGGAACTGGCCAATTCGCGTGTCGAGCTGAAGCTGCCGTCGCGTAGGTAAACGGTGATATCCCGGAAAAAGCGCTCAACCATGTTCATCCAGGAGCTTGAAGTCGGAGTGAAGTGCATATGGAACCGTGGATGCCGCTTGAGCCACTCCTTGACGACGGGATGCTTGTGAGTGGCGTAGTTGTCCACGATCAAGTGCAGTTGCAGGCCTTTGGGTGTTTCCCGGTTGATCTTTTTCAGAAAGGCCAGCCACTCCTGATGCCGGTGCTGTGTTTCGATGCTGCTGATCAGCCGACCTTGCAGATAATCCATGGCTGCGAACAGCGTGAGCGTGCCGTGACGGACATAGTCATGAGTTTGCGTACGGATATGGCCGATGCCCAATGGCAAGCCTGGCTGTGTGCGCTGCAAGGCTTGAACCTGGCTCTTTTCATCGCAGCAGAGCACCAGAGGTGGCGTGGGCGGGGCAGTACAAGGCGTGGGGTGACGTGCGCGAGGTGCGCTCGGAGTGGGCCAAGCAGGTTGGGATGAGCAACCCGATTCGCTTCCAGGGGCAGTACCACGATCATGAGACCGGGCTGCATTACAACCGGTATCGGTACTATGATCCGAGGGCTGGGCGGTTCGTGAACCAGGATCCGATCAGTTACGGCGGCGGTTTAAACCTGTTTGCCTATGCGCCGAACCCTGTGGAGTGGATTGACCCGTTGGGGTTGTGGAAAGGACAGCCGCGTCAGTCGAATGGGCGGTTTGGGGCGGGAAAAGATCCTTCGAAGCCATGTCCGTGTAAGATCGCGACTTCTGAAAAAGTTCATGGCAATAACTTAAACAGTACTGCTCCGGCTATTGGCTATACTCTTAGGGATAGTGATTCGACCGAAGTGATGAAATATGGTGAGACCACCAGGGGAAAGCATCGATATACAAAGCAGTATTTGGAAGATAATAATTTGATTATGCGTGAAGAGGCGGTGGGCACAAAAAGGGAGATGCATGCGTGGCAGCATCAGAAAATTCTAGAGTACAAAGCCCAAAATGGCGGTGCTAGACCGCCGCTAAATAAAAGCGACTTTTAGGAGTATTCATGAAATTTTGGATGTCGAGCGAGCAGCATGCGTTGGTAGGTGACGCAGAGCACAAGGCACGTAAAACATTGGAGCCAGTTTTGGCTGGCATTTTGTCTGATGTTCTTCTTGATTGCGGCTTGGAGAAATGGAGTTTTATATCTATAGTTATGCCTGATGAGCGACAGGCGGATTATCCCGAGGTCAAGCGATATCATAAACTCAAAAGGGATGTGGAGTTGCGAGTCAAACTTCCGTTTTCAGAGTTCAAAGATGCTGACGCAAATAAGCAGGTCGGCTTGATGCTTGATGCTTTGTCTCGCTCTGTTGATATGATGGGTGAGATAAAAAGTTTAAGATTAAAGAGCGAGGATGCTTCCGTTCTAAGGGGGGCAGTTGAAAAAGCAAGGCTTCGGCTAAATGTGTCAAAGGGCGATGAAAGAAGTTTTATTTAAGTGGTGCTGTATATGGATAGGTTTATAGGGCTAAGGAGACGCTGAACAATTAGCCAATTCTCACCGTCCCCATGTTCAAGCCGGTTTTTTCAACCTGCCGGCCTTATTCTGCGTTTCTTGGGCCGATTTCTACCCTGATTTTGCTGATTAGCGGGCCAGCCCCGCCTTTCGGACGGACTTATCCCGCCGTCCGTTGCAAATACCGCTTGGCCAGTACCAGATTGGCCAACCCAAACAGACTGAACAACTGCGCCGTATTCTTTTCCAGTCCACGGTAGCGAACCTTACGATGATTGAAGCGCACCTTGATCACCTGGAAGGGATGCTCGACCTTGGCAGGCAGCTGCGCCTTGGCGTATTCGATTTTGCGCTTGACTCGGTACAGCACGCTGTCTTTGCCGTGATGTTTGTAACTGCTTGCGGGTAGTGGCTGGAACCAGATGCAACGTAAGCGCTCCATGAACCCCACATTCAAAGCGCTTACCTGATCCTTGATGCTGTGCTCCCGATTTCTTTCTGGAGCCTGCCGACGATGATGCGCCCCGACGCCAAAGTCGAAAAAGTCTATCTCTACCCCAAGCCCGTCGACTTTCGAAAATCCATCGATGGCCTCGCAGCCTTGGTTGAACTGGATATCAAGGTGGCCGTGTTCGACCCGGTTCTTTTCGTGTTCCTCAACAAGCCGCGCAATCGCGTGAAGATCCTCTATTGGGAGCGCAACGGTTTCTGTCTCTGGCTCAAGCGCCTGGAATCAGAACGCTTCAAAACCTCGCCCGACATCACTGATGAAGCCATTGTCCTGACTGTTCAGGAGCTGAACTGGCTACTTGACGGCTTCGACCTCTGGCGCAACCGTCCGCATCAGGTTTTGACCCCTCGTTTCGTTGCCTGAATCGGTATAATCCTCGGCATGAATCCCATGCCCGATGACCTTCCCGATGACCCTGTCCTGCTCAAGCAAATGCTCCTTGAGGCTTACGCAGCATGCTCGCGTGAGCAGGAAGTCAAAGAAGCCTACGCCACTCACATCGTTGATCTGAAAGAACAGATCAAGTTGCTGCGTGATCGTCTTTTCGGCCGCAAGTCCGAGCAGGCCATCGACCCCAACACGCCGCAACTGGCGATGTTCAACGAGGCAGAAAGCGAACCTCTGTTGACGGTGGAGACGCCGGATGAAGAAGTCGTCACGCCAGCGCCACTCCGGGGAAAACGCAAGCCACTCTCGGCTGATCTGCCACGTATCGAAGTCATCCACGAGCTGCCTGAACACGAACTGACCTGTGCCTGCGGTTGCCTCAAGCATGAGATCGGCGAGGAAATCAGTGAGCAACTGGATATCGTGCCGATGCAGATCCGCGTGCTCAAACATGTCCGTAAGGTCTACGGCTGCCGGGGTTGTGAAGTTGCCCCGGTCACGGCAGACAAACCGGCTCAACTGATAGAGAAGAGCATGGCCAGCCCGAGCGTGTTGGCGATGTTGCTGACGACCAAGTATGTCGATGGCTTGCCGCTGCACCGTTTTGAAAGTGTCCTGAGCCGGCACGGTATCGACATTCCACGACAGACACTGGCGCGCTGGATTATCCAATGCAGCGAACATGTCCAGCCGCTGTTGAATCTGATGCGTGAGCGATTGCTGGAAAGTCCGGTCATTCATTGCGATGAAACCCGTGTCCAGGTACTGAAAGAACCGGATCGAGACCCGACCAGCCAATCCTGGATGTGGGTGCAAGTCAGCGGGCCGCCTGACCGAAAAGTCGTGCTGTTCGACTACAGCTCCAGCCGGGCGCAGGAAGTGCCGTTGCGCCTGCTGGAAAGTTATCGCGGGTATGTCATGACGGACGATTACGCCGGCTATAACGCGTTGGCGCTGCAGCCTGGCGTAGAACGGTTGGCGTGCATGGCGCATGCCCGGCGCAAATTCGTCGACGCTCAGAAAGTGCAGCCTAAAGGCAAAACCGGACGGGCCGATGCCGCACTGACGATGATCAACAAGCTGTATGGCATCGAGCGCGAACTGAAAGATGCCAGTGACGAGCAGCGTTTTGTCGCGCGACAGGCGCAAGCCTTGCCAGTCCTGAGCCAGTTGAAAAGTTGGTTGGACAAGGCCCAGTCCCAAGTCACGCCGCAAAGCGTGCTGGGCAAGGCCGTGAATTATCTCGCGAATAACTGGAGCCGATTGGTGCGTTACGTCGAGACTGGTTTTTTGCCGATCGACAACAATCTGGCCGAACGCTCGATCAAGCCGTTTGTCATCGGTCGCAAGGCCTGGCTGTTCAGCGACACGCCCAAGGGCGCCACGGCCAGTGCCCAGATCTACAGCTTGGTCGAGACTGCAAAGATCAACGGCCAAGAGCCTTATACGTGGCTGCGCCACGTACTGGAGCGACTGCCCCACGCGCAGACCGTAGCGGACTATGAAGCGTTACTTCCGTGGAACTGCTCGCCGGAAATGCCACGGTAACTGCGACTTCCTATTCGCGGTAGGTGGGGTTCATGGATCGCTTACGATGCAACGCGCCAAGCGCCAGCGCGAACTGGGTTGCGGTTACACCCTGTACGGCTGGGATGGCGACAACCTCGCCTGGGAAAGCTCGCCACCGCAGGACGAAGGCGAAACCGGGCGGACCGTGCATTACCTGTACGGACCGGACAGCTTCGTGCCCGTCGCGCAGGCCCTGCGCAAGGCACCGATTCGCCTGTTGCGGCAGCCGGACTGGCGTGGACGCGAATACGACATCGACCAGGACCCGCTGTGGCAGCACGAAGTGAAGCCGCAGCCGATCGATGCGATTGCCTGGTACCAGTGTGATCACCTCGGCACGCCGATGGAGCTGACCGACCACCACGGAGAGGTGGCGTGGGCGGGGCAGTACAAGGCGTGGGGTGACGTGCGCGAGGTGCGTTCGGACTGGGCAAAGCAGGTTGGGATGAGCAACCCGATTCGCTTCCAGGGGCAGTACCACGATCATGAGACCGGGCTGCATTACAACCGGTATCGGTACTATGATCCGAGGGTTGGGCGGTTTGTGAGCCAGGATCCGGTTAGCTACGGCGGCGGTTTCAACCTCTATGAGTATGTTCCGAACCCTATTGATTGGATCGATCCGTGGGGACTGAAGCGGATCAAGAATGCGATTGATGGGCATCGCCGCCATCAGGAGTTCAATGCGGAAATTAAAGCTAAACACCCAACTGCTTCAATTCAGAGCGAATGTTATTTGAGGGATGTGACTGGTCGTTCCGTCAGAGATCCAGTGACTGGCGAACGTCGACGAGTCGATACATTTGTCATTGAAAACGGTACTGCAACAACTTATGAAGTCACCAGTATGGCCGCTAACAAAATGGAGCGGCAGGCTAAAGAAAGACGAATCTTGGCCGCGGGCGGTAGCTATACTAGGGATAGAAGTACTCAAGAGCTTGTGCCAGTCTCGGGGCTGTCTAAATTGCATAGGAGGGAGTGATGTCTGAAGACTTTTTAATGTGGGATATCGATGGTATTTTAGAGTCTTACAAGGATATCCCGGAGTGGGAGGCTAGTGTAAATAATACGTTAGAGGAACTGTTCAGATTCCTTGAGATGAATGGCCTGCTTTGTTGTAGGGTGACAAATGAGAGGGGGCAGATAATAAAGAGGAAGGTAAAATTTAGTGAGCTTACAGATGAGGGTAGAAGTATAGCATTTGGTCCTAAAAACCCTGTTCATAGATGGCTGGCTTCGAAGGGGGCTCAGAAAACTCCTCCAGATATGAAAATGTTGGAAAGGGCGCTCTTGGAAATAAGGCGTTGATTGTGGCGTGATTTGTTTGCTGTTAGATGCATTGTGACTTTAGCTCCTGTTAAGGTTATTACGGAGTATGGCTCAGGTCTGGCTGTAAAGATTAATGCATTTTTGCGGCCAATATATGGTGGTCGACGCACTGTCAATTGCCTCCGTCAGAATTAGACTCGCTCACACTGCATTGAGTCGCGATTCGGACAAGTAGGGCCGCTGGATCGGCTGGCGAGCGCATGCAAGACCAGCTTCCGCTACAGTCCAGGCAGCTACCTACCGGAGGCGATGGACGTCGACGGCCTGGTCGCCCGTATGAGTAAGGCATGTACAACAGAATCTCGGCCAGGGAGCACGTTGATCATGATAAAGCTAAAGCCTTCGGCAGGACACAAAGAGAGTGTGAAGCGGCATTCAGCTCCAGTGGTTCGATGAGGTGCTAAAAACGGTAAGCTCATAAAGCTTTACAAGAAGAAAACCGGTGGGTCGCCTGGGTGTGCAGACCTTCGCCTTCGACCCGTCCGGAAACCTGCTGCGCGAGTACGCCGGCAGGCCTTACCAGTACGACGAACGCGGCAACCTCATCCACCGCCTGCACAACGGCGACAAGGCCCGCCTGACCTGGGACCTGTTCGACCGTCTGGTCCGCTTCGACGATGGCAAGCTCAGCGTCGCGTACAGCTACGACGCCCTGGGCCGTCGCCTGCACAAACACTCGACCGCGCATCACTACGACGATCCCCGTGCGGGCAGTGGCTGGAACCAGATGCAACGCGCCAAGCGCCAGCGCGAACTGGGTTGCGGTTACACCCTGTACGGCTGGGATGGCGACAACCTCGCCTGGGAAAGCTCGCCGCCGCAGGACGAAGGCGAGACCGGGCGGACGGTGCATTACCTGTACGAACCGGACAGCTTCGTGCCCGTTGCGCAGGCGCTGCGCAAGGCACCGATTCGCCTGTTGCGGCAGCCGGACTGGCGTGGACGCGAATACGACATCGACCAGGACCCGCTGTGGCAGCACGAAGTGAAACCGCAGCCGATCGATGCGATTGCCTGGTACCAGTGCGATCACCTGGGCACGCCGATGGAGCTGACCGACCACCACGGAGAGCTGGCGTGGGCGGGGCAGTACAAGGCGTGGGGTGACGTGCGCGAGGTGCGCTCGGAGTGGGCCAAGCAGGTTGGGATGAGCAACCCGATTCGCTTCCAGGGGCAGTACCACGATCATGAGACCGGGCTGCATTACAACCGGTATCGGTACTATGATCCGAAGGCGGGCCGTTTCATTAGCCAAGACCCGATCAGTTATGAGGGGGGGCTGAATTTATATGCTTACGCCCCGAATCCAATTGAGTGGTTTGACGTATTTGGTTTAGCTCCCAAGAAGCAGTGTCCGATCTATCAAGATGGATCGCATGGTCGATCAACCAAGCAGGAGCGGATTCGGGCATTGGCGGATGAGGATAAGCAGCCAGCGTGGATTCGAGGATGGGTGAAGAATGACATGCGCCATATCAAGAGTGGAAACAGAACGGCGCTAAGACTACCAGGGAATTCACGCAACTCAAAAGGTAAGGGGAAGGAGTTGGCGCATGGATATAATACAGAGGCGAAAGATGGCTTCTGCTATCGTCACTCTAAACTGCAAGATGCAGACCTTCATAAAACTCAGCACAGGATAGGAGGATATTGAGAATGCACGATAGTAAAGTTTTAAATGTATCCTCTCTAAGCTCAGAGGGTAGGTTTGAGTTTTTCATCAGAAAAGTTGCAGATTTTGAGGTTGTTTGGGGTTTGTATGATGAGGGATGGGCCACTGCTACCCTAGAAGGAAACGTAGTGGTGCCGTTCTGGCCTGAGGAGGAATTTGCTAAGCGCTGTGCGACGGATGAATGGGGTGATTTTTGGCCGCGTAAAATTGCTATTGAGGACTTTTTAGATAAGTGGCTTCCGGGTATGCATTCAGATTCTCGACTGTGTCAAGTGTTTCCTGTGCCAGGGGATGTGGGGGTGGTGATTTCTCCGACTGCTCTTGAAGTTGCTTTGCGAGAAGAGCTTGAACAATACGAGTAGATGTTCGCTTTGAGGCGCGAGTACCTGCTCAATGATCGATATCTAGGTGGCGATTAAGGGGGGTTGTATTTTTTATAGAGGCGCCGAGCAATTTTATGATTTGCTCGGCGTTGCATGATGCGGATTTACAGAGTAGTTAGGGGCAGATTCAGAGGCTATTGAATTAAAGATGGGTTTCTCATGGTGCTTGGCTATCATTGCCGTCATCATTTCGATACGGAGGCGCTGAACAATTAGCCGTTTCTTACCGTCCCCATTTTCAAGCCGGTTTTTCCAACCTACTGGCCTTACTCTGTGTTTCTTGGGCCGATTTCTATCCTGATTTTGCTGAGTTAGCGGGCCAGCCCCGCCTTTTAGACGGACTTATCCCGCCGTCCGTTGCAAATACCGCTTGGCCAGTACCAGATTAGCCAACCCAAACAGACAGAACAACTGCGCCGTATTCTTTTCCAGTCCATTACGACACCGAAGAGCGTTTCGAACGCGATGCCGAAGGCCGCCTGCTGCAAGCCACCAGTCGCCTGGGTGTCGAGACCTTCGCCTTCGACCCGGCCGGCAACCTGCTGGACCAGAAGACCCAGGAACTCAACCGCCCGCTGGAAAGCGACCCGCGTCGCAACAAGCTGATGGACAACCTGCTGCGCGAGTACGCCGGCACGCATTACCAGTACGACGAACGCGGCAACCTCATCCACCGCCTGCACAACGGCGACAAGGCCCGCCTGACCTGGGACCTGTTCGACCGTCTGGTCCGCTTCGACGATGGCAAGCTCAGCGTGGCGTACAGCTACGACGCCCTGGGCCGTCGCCTGCACAAACACTCGACCGCGCATCACTACGACGATCCCCGTGCGGGCAGCGGCTGGAACCAGATGCAACGCGCCAAGCGCCAGCGCGAACTGGGTGGGGTGACGTGCGCGAGGTGCGTTCGGAGTGGGCAAAGCAGGTTGGGATGAGCAACCCGATTCGCTTCCAGGGGCAGTACCACGATCATGAGACCGGGCTGCATTACAACCGGTATCGGTACTATGATCCGAGGGTTGGGCGGTTTGTGAGCCAGGATCCGATTAGCTACGGCGGCGGTTTAAACCTGTTTGCCTATGCGCCGAACCCTGTGGAGTGGATTGATCCGTTGGGGCTGTGGAAAGGACAGCCGCGTCAGTCGAATGGGCGGTTTGGGGCAGGGAAAGATCCTTCGATACCGTGTCCGTGTGAGACGGATGGTACTCATGGGAATAGTCATAACTCAACTAAACCGGCAATTGGATATACATTGAGAGATCGCGACAGTGATGAGGTAATGAAGTATGGTGAAACAACCATGGGGTCGCGACGGTACTCGAAAAAATATCTAAATTAAAATAACGTCGAGATGGTGGAGGAAGCGTCAGGCACTAAGAAGGAAATGCATGCTTGGCAACATGAGAAGATTGTTGAGTACAGGGCGGCTAATGGTGGTAATAGGCCGCCGTTAAATAAAAGCGATTACTAGGGGGTGGGCAATGGATTTCTGGATGTCCAGTGAAAAACATATATCAGTTAATGAGGCGGTGTCAGAGGCGCGCAAGGCGATAGAACCAATAATTTCTGAGTTTATAAAAGACGTTGAACTTTCGTGTGGTGCAAAAAAATGGAGCGTCATTTCCATCGTCATGCCGGATGACAGAGTCGGAGATTATCCTGAGATTAGGCGCTATCATAAAGCAAGTAAAGATATTGAGTTGCGGGTGCAGTTGCCCTATGGCGAGTTTAAGGGATCTAGCGGGTTAGGGCGGATTAATATGATGCTCGACTCGTTAGTTTACTCTGTTGATCTAATGGGTGAAATAAAAAGTTTGAAAGTTACTAGCGGCGATGCTCAAGTGCTTAAGGGGGCTATTGAAAAGGCTCGGGCGAGATTGAGCAGTTAATCATAGCGGCGCCCTACCAGCGGGGATTGTCCAAGGTTGAAAGGAGGTTGTAATGACTAATGATTATCCGGTTTGGCGTATTGACGTATTGGTGGCTTCGTAATGAAAGTTCTCCAGGTTGGCAGGAGAGTATTCACATTGCAATGGAAAGCCTGTTTTTCCTCCTCGAGAGTAATGAGCTTTTGAAGTGTCGGGTTACAGATAAAAATGGGCATGTAGTGAAGCGCGTTATAATAAAAGTGAGCTTACTGAAGAAGTAGGCGGGTTTGATGAAGATGAATTTTGAAAAATTGTTTGGGATGTCGAGAGAAAAAATATCTCTGTTTTGCCTTTAAGGGGCAGAGCGTGTGGCAGGAATTTATGCTGAGTACTGTAAAAAATATGCCCTGAGTGTAGATGTCAACTCTTCGGCTCTGGCTGAGTTATTTCAGCGGCATGTGTTGCTGGATAAGCACGAGCTTAAGCTGTTGTATCAAGAAGTTTATAGTGGTATTCCGGATACTGAGGACTACAGTGATGAGTTGGTAGATCAGGCCCAGTGTGCTGTGATTTGTACATCTTATTGTGTTGAGTATTTAGAAAATTCCAGCCATGAGTCAGTTCGATACGCCATTGCGAAGGTGGCTGAAGCAATCGATATTTTAGACGAAGATGTAGACAGGAAGACTGCGTTAGAGGTGGATTGGTGTGATCAGTTGTTGGATGTATTAATCGAAAGGGACCTGGGTGATGTCCAGAAAATTAAGGATATTAGGCAGAAAAATTTACTGCATGAAGTCCCAGTGCTAGGAGTTTAGTTCTCTTGCTTAGAGGTTCATCTGCGAAATCGGCTGGCCGCTTGTTACAGGCCGTCAGCCGTCTGGGTATCGACATCATTTTCTTTGGCTTAGGCTCTGTACGAAAAGCCTTGATACTCATTACAGACCTATTTTTACAATGGGTGACCGAAAGGAGCGTAAGAACTAAAACCTATCCATCACCCATCAGACTTCACACCAAAGCTTTACAAAAATCAAAAATCAAAACTTTAATTAAACTTAAAAAACCGCACCTAAACAAGTAGGCGCAGCCCGCCAAACATATAAAAATCGCGCATACTATTGACGTACTTTGCCGTACTCATAATCCAACCAGCCTTCTTCGCTCTTTACCTCCAAATACTTGACAACCTCATCAAAATCAACCTCCCGAGGAACGTTTACTGAGAAAAACTTTTTACTCATTCCTTCCCAAGAACAGCCCATATTGGAAATCTCGGCCATGATCAAACCTGGCACACTTTCATCGCCATCAAAAAATATAATCCTAATTGTACTATTACCCTCATCAGCCACCACAGCAACGAAAACGGCCTCACCATCACTTCCCTTTGAGGTACTCACCTCGTCCTCAAAACACACCTCCTTTGAGTAGAACGGTATATTCTTAATTCTATAAAGATTTCCGTCTTTTTTTTCAGCCCATACACTTTCAACCCCAACCGGGGGGTAGCCATCAACAACATTCAAGCTAATAAAAACCTTTTCCATTAGCACCGCCTATATTTCACAAGAATCACTTTTCTCTAGATTACAGACCCTACACAGAACCTGTCCATTCTCTGGAGTTCCCGAACCGCCCTTTGCCTTAGGAATCACGTGATCAACATGTGCCTCATTGTCAGGCGGCCTCACACCCCGCTCATGCCTGACTGCATTGAACGCTTGCACGCTGCAGCTCTCGCAAGTCAAGTGACCATAACGGTCAATATTTTCTTGCTTAACCTCTCTCCTCCCAGCCTTTGTAAAATCTTTACCAGGCCTGCTACCTGGTCCACTTATTCGAGCAAGATCCAACGGATCAAGCCACTCCGTCGGATTATCCGCATAGCTATATAGATTTATCCCTCCCATATAGCTTATTGGATCTTGACTTAGGCTCTGTCTGAAAAAAGCCGTCGCATACACCGCATGACACAAGCCAGCGAGACCATTGCGGCATAACTTTTTGCGAGCTTGTCGAAGCGCGTGACGATTCGGCGGTTCTCTTTTAGCCAGCCGAACATGCGTTCGATGATGTTGCGCTGTCGATATTTTGGGCGGTCAAACAGTCTTGGCAAGCCGGGTTTGGGCTTGCGTTTCATTGAGCTTAGCGGAATGACCGGCTGCATCCGATATCGATCGCAGTAACGGGGCAAGGCCTCGGCGTCGTAGCCTTTGTCAGCCAGCAACCATTTGCATCGTTTGCGTGGACGACCACGCTGGTTTGTCGGGATGCTGACATCATCAAGTAACGGCTGGGCATAGCTGATGTCGCTGGCTTGGCCGCCAGAGAGAAGGAAGCGCAACGGTATCCCGTTGGCATCGCAGAGCATATGAATTTGGGTTGTCAGTCCGCCGCGACTGCGGCCTAGAGCGTGATCGGTAGGCTCGTCAGGCCCCCTTTTTTCCGCGCTCCAGATGAAGCACGGGTTGCTCGAACAGCGGTCGAATCGATCATCCAGGTGTGGGGATCGATCCAGCCTTTGTCATTGAGTCTGAGGTGCAATCGTCTGAGCATCTGATCGAATGTTCCGCGGTTTCGCCAGACCCGGAAGCGGTGATAGACCGTCGCCCAAGACCCGAAGCGCTCGGGCATACCTCGCCAGGCCGCTCCTGAGCACAGCACCCAGAGCACACCATCGAGCATCACGCGATCACTGCTGCGGGGCCTGCCCCTGACGTGGGCTGCCGTAAAGAGATCGGCGACCACTGCCCACGCGTCACCCGAGAGTTCATAACGCTTTGCCATCACAGAATTCCTTTCCGCAGATGGCCGGCGACTGTACAGAACCTCGGCTGTTCCGGGGGCCACATTTCAGTTTCTTGGGATTTCAGACAGAGCCTAGTAGGCGTCAGATGGATGTTTGGCAGTGAGCGTTGCGAACATCAGGCCTGCCGGCCTCTCGAGCCCGGCAGTTAAGGCAGGAAGCGGAGCAGTTCTTGTCGAACTGTCCTTGTACGATTTGATTTAGAGGTGTGGGATGTTTAATGAATTAACTTTTGAAGAGGGCGAATTTGATCTGCGTAAACCTTATCTAGGCGGTGACTAGGATGGGAGGAGATTATTTTGGGCAATTAAAAAGCCGGCTTGTGGCCGGCTTCTCGGGGACGGTCTTGGCTAATTTTTGGTAAGCCGCAATCGCCTTAATCGTGTTGGCACTCGGCCAGAATAGAGATGGCAGACGGCTGTGTGAGACGTCGCCAAGCCCTCTGGGTCGCGGTTTGCACCGGTCGGGGCTGATGTGGCGCGTAGCATACTAGGGCTGGCGCTGGATGCCCAGCGAAAAATGGCACAGGTTGTTTCATTCGGCGCGCTTCTGGCGAAAATGTGACCAGTGGAATACCCAGCCTAGAATTTTCAGGTCCTGGCTTCTTAGCTGCGCGGGGGTGTAGCGTTCGACCGCGTGATTTCGACGGTCGTGGCTGTGCAGGCACAGGGTCCCCGATTGGCCCAGGCTCAGGCAGTTCACCCTGAGCCTGCCGTTATGCAGCAAGGCATAGGTTTCGCCTTCGATCACGTCGGTCAGGCTAAGGTCGATGGCCAACAGGGCGTTTCCTGGGATCAGCGGCGCCATGTTAGTGGCCGGCATGATCATGCAGACTGTCTGGCTGGCGGCGACGCCGAGTTTCTGCAGCGCTTGCGCAGGGAGGCGCAGGTATTTGCCTTTGATGGGTACCAGCTTGCCTTCGTGCAGTTCGTGCAAGGGTACTGGCAGCAGCCGCCCATCCATCGTCGACACGGCAACCAACCCTTCGCCAGCCTCTGGTTGTCTGGGCTGACGCAAGATGGACGTCGGGTGCTTGGGGCCATCGCCTGTGTGTAGCCAGCGTCGGTTTACGCAGAACAGCTCGGCCAGTTCGTCTAGTCGGGCCAGTGGGACGCCGCGCTTGAACCAGTTGTTGACGTGCTGGGCCGACACATGACGCAAGGCGGCAAGGTCGGAAGGGGTCAGACCGCATTCCCTGAGCAGGGCCCTTAAGCGTTCACCGGATGTATTCATGACAGCGAGTGTAACGACCGAGTGCCAGCGGGGAAATGAACCTGATGTTGATGCGAACTACGGCAAGCTGCCTGAGTTGTGGGAAATGGATTAGGACTAAGTAGGATTACTTACAGCCAACCTTCGAGGTTTGAATTTCGCTTACAAAAAACCCCGCCGAAGCGGGGTTTTTTTCCAATCGGTATCAGCCCTTGTAGGCTGCAACCGATTTGGTGATCTCGGCGCGGGCGGCGTCGGCGCCTGCCCAGCCCTTGACCTTGACCCACTTGCCTTTCTCGAGGTCTTTGTAGTTCTCGAAGAAGTGCTTGATTTGCTCCAGCAGCAGGGCTGGCAGGTCGGTGTATTCCTTCACGTCGACGTACAGCTGGCTCAGCTTGTCGTGTGGTACGGCCAGGACTTTGGCATCGCCACCGCTTTCGTCGTCCATGTGCAGGACGCCAACCGGACGGGCGCGGATGACCGAGCCTGGGGCAACCGGGTAGGGGGTAACGACCAGCACGTCCAGCGGATCACCGTCGTCAGCCAGGGTGTTGGGGATGTAGCCGTAGTTGGCTGGGTAGAACATCGGGGTGGCCATGAAGCGGTCAACGAACAGGGTGTCGCTGTCCTTGTCGATCTCGTATTTGATCGGCGCGTGGTTGGCCGGGATCTCGATGGCGACGTAGATGTCGTTCGGCAGGTCTTTGCCAGCCGGGATCTTGCTGTAGCTCATTGGGCTATGCCCCCGTGTTTGATCAAAAAAGTGGCGGCGATTATAGGCACATTCTGCCCGGGCATGCCACGCCTGGCCTGATGTGCGGCCGCATCAGGCGTGGCTTTCGCGGTAGTCCGGATGCTCCGCCAACAGCCGGGTCAGGCGGGCCAGCGGGTCCTGCCGGTAGAACAGCGACAGTTGATGGTACACCTGTGGATAACTGCCCTGCAGCAGGTCGGGAGCGCTGAAGAAGTATTCGCTGCTGACGGCAAAGAACTCCGCCGGGTTCTCGGCGGCATAAGGGTCGATGGCGGTCTCTGCGTCGGGGTCGGCATCCAGTTGCCGGTTGAGGTCGTCGTAGGCCGCTTGCATGGCGCTGGCCCAATGCTCTACGTGCATGCCGCTGTGCAGCGGCGGCAGGCCGTTGGCATCGCCGTTGAGCATGTCGAGCTTGTGTGCCAGCTCGTGGATGACCAGGTTGTAGGCCTCCCAGCCACCGCTGGCCAGCACGCCGGGCCACGCCATGATCACCGGGCCCTGCTGCCAGGCCTCACCGCTGTGCTCGGCATCCCAGACGTGCTCGACACCGCTGCTGTCACGGTGGCGCTGGGGGCTTTTGAAATCGTCGGGGTAGAGGATGATTTCGTGAAAACCCTGGTACCAGTTCAGGTCACCCAGGTGCATCAGCGGCAGTTGTGCCTGGGCGGCGAGGAACAGGCGCTGTTCGTCACTGAGTTCGACGCCGGGCAGGGTGGTGAGGTGTTTGTCGTGCAGGAAGAGGATGCAGGCCTCGCGCAGCCAGCGGTCCTCTTCATCACTGATGCCATCGAGCATCGGCAGATGGTCGCGGACCACCTGCCACTGCTGTGCGGTGACCGGGAAGCGCGCCAGGGTGCGCTTGCGCCGCCAGGCGCTCAACGACCACATGGGCTGTGGTCAGTGGGCCTTGGCCGCGCGGCCCAGGCGGCTGCGCAGCAAGCCGAGGATCATCGGCACTAGCGACAGGAAGATGATGGCCACCACCATCAGCGACAGGTGCTGCTTGATGAACGGCACGTTGCCGAAGAAGAAGCCCAAGGTCACCAGGCCTCCGACCCAAAGTACCGAGCCCGCGACGCTGAAGGCCAAAAAGCGCGGGTAGTGCATGTGGGCTATGCCGGCCACGAAGGGCGCGAAGGTGCGCAGGATCGGCAGGAAGCGCGCCAGGGTCACGGTCTTGCCGCCATGGCGTTCGTAGAACTCGTGGGTGCGCTGCAGGTAGTCACGACGGAATATCTTCGACTCGGGGTTGTTGAACAGCCGTTCGCCCGCGGTTCGCCCGATGATGTAGTTGGTGCTGTCGCCCATGATTGCCGCCGCCATCAGCAGGCCTGCCAGGAGCACCGGGTCCATGCCACCGCCCGCGGCAACGGCCCCTGCGATGAACAGCAGCGAGTCGCCCGGCAGGAACGGCATCACCACCAGGCCGGTCTCGCAGAAAATCACGGTGAACAGGATGGCGTAGATCCAGGGACCGTAATTGGTGACCAGCAGATCGAGGTACGCATCGAGATGCAGGATGAGGTCCAGCGGGTTGAAATCCATGTACAGCACCTGTGTTCTTGACCCGCTACGACGGGCACGCGATGACGGACAATGCCAAGGGCGTGGGCTTGTTTACCGCGCAATGGGTAAAAATTCACACATGACAGAGGGAGGCATTATACGGCGAAGTAGGAATCGTGCCCGGAGAGATTGTAGCGGGGGGTTACCAACGGGCGGCGGCGGACCAGCCGATTCAGCTGAGCCTGTGGGAGCGGTTATATCCGCCGTGCAGGCAATCTAGGCCAATCGCCGTACCGCCCCTCCCACAGGCGTCGTGCCAGCTTTTCAGAGGTTGGCGACTGGCTTCAATCCAACTGGATCGGCAGCACGTAGCTCTCGAACTCGGTGTCCTTGCGAAAGCCGATCGACTCGTACGTCTTGCGTGCCACTTCGTTATTGGCGCTGGTGGATACCCGCATGCGCACGGCATTGGTGTCCTTGGCCATTTTCTTGGCTTCACGTATCAGGTGGTCGGCCACCAGCATGCGTCGGGAGTCCTCGGCCACGTAGATGTCGTTGAGAATCCAGACGCGCTTGAGCGACAGCGACGAAAAACTTGGGTAGAGCTGGCAGAAGCCCAGCAGCCTGTGGTCGTCGTCATCCGGTAGCGCCAGGTAGATCACTGACTCGTCGCGTTTCAGGCGTTTTTCCAGGAAGCTGCGTGAACTGTCCGGGTAGGGCAGTTGCCCATAGAACTCACGGTATTTGACGAACAGCGGGGTCAGCAGGTCGAGGTGTTCCAGCGTTGCCTTGATGATGCGCATGTGCAGCCCTCAGAGTCCATTTGGGGAAACAGCGGATTGCCAGTGGCTCTGATGGCATCCTGCCCAATGCGGGCTTCGAGCGCAATCCGCCTTCCGTGACATGTTTTTTACCCTTTTCCCAGCAGGAAGTTACCTTTTGGGCTGGGGGCATGTTCACTGTCGAGGCTATGGACCTCGGCTTCGTCCTTCAGATTCACTCCGGACAATTGCCGGCGACAGGCTTCGCGCATCAGGTATAGCAGACGGTGAGCGGCCATGCCGTAGCTCAGCCCTTCCAGGCGCACGTTGGAGATGCAGTTGCGGTAGGCGTCGGTTAGACCGACCTTTGGCGCGTAGGTGAAGTACAGCCCAAGGCTGTCAGGGGAACTGAGCCCTGGTCGTTCGCCGATCAGCATGACGGTCATGCGGGCACCCAGCAGCTCGCCCACTTCGTCGGCCACCGCAACCCGCCCTTGCTGGACCAGTACTACCGGGGCGCTGGTCCAGCCGTCGGCGGCCGCCTGCTCTTCGAATCGGGTCAAGAAGGGCAGGGTATGGCGGTGCACGGCCAGGGCCGAGAGCCCATCGGCCACCACGATGGCAAGGTCGACGCCACCCGGGTTGGCTTGAGCATGCTGGCGCAGCAAGGCTGCCGAGTCTTCGTTCAGGCGCCGACCGAGGTCGGGCCGTTGCAGGTACTGGTGACGGTCGCTGGCCGCGCTGTGCAGCACCAGGCTCTCGCGACCACGGTCGCTGAGCTGAGTGCTCAGGCCTTCATGGTCGAAGGGCAGGTGTACCGCGTCGCGGGCCTGGGCATGGGCAAACTGGAAATCCAACTGGGCGCCGGTCGGCAGACTGGTGCCGGCGCGGCCTAGGGCGATGCGTGCCGGGGTCAGGTTGCGCAGGGCCAGCCAGGGGTTGTCAGGGGTAGGCGTGCGATGGTCCATGGTCATCCCTATGCAAGCTGTGCCAAAGCCTGGCGGAAAGCCGGCGGCAGGTTGTCACCGAAACGCACCCGGCCGTCGGCCTGGGTGAAGATGCCGGTACGCTCGAGCCAGGCCTCGAATTCGGGGCCGGGTCTGAGGCCCAGGGTCTGGCGCGCATACAGCGCGTCGTGGAACGAGGTGGTCTGGTAATTGAGCATGATGTCGTCGGAGCCGGGGATACCCATGATGAAGTTGATCCCGGCTACACCCAGCAGGGTCAGCAGGGTGTCCATGTCGTCCTGGTCGGCTTCGGCGTGGTTGGTGTAGCAGATGTCGCAGCCCATGGGCACGCCGAGCAGCTTGCCGCAGAAATGGTCCTCGAGGCCGGCGCGGATGATCTGCTTGCCGTTGTACAGGTACTCCGGGCCGATGAAACCGACCACCGTGTTCACCAGAAATGGCTTGAAGTGCCTGGCCACGGCGTAGGCGCGGGTTTCGCAGGTTTGCTGGTCGACACCGTGGTGGGCATTGGCCGACAGCGCGCTGCCCTGGCCGGTTTCGAAGTACATGAGGTTTTGCCCGAGGGTGCCGCGCTTGAGCGAAAGACCCGCTTCGTAGCCTTCCTGCAGGACGTTCAGGTTGATGCCAAAGCCTGCGTTGGCTGCCTCGGTGCCGGCAATCGACTGGAACACCAGGTCCAGCGGCACGCCACGGTTGATCGCTTCGATCGAGGTGGTGACGTGGGTCAGCACGCAGGCCTGGGTGGGGATGTCGTAGCGCTGGATGATGGCGTCGAGCATTTCCAGCAGGGCGCAGATCGACGCGATGCTGTCGGTGGCCGGGTTGATGCCGATCATGGCGTCGCCATTGCCGTACAGCAAACCGTCGAGGATGCTGGCGGCGATCCCCGCGGGTTCGTCGGTGGGGTGGTTGGGCTGCAGGCGGGTGGACAGGCGACCGCGCAGGCCCATGGTGCCGCGAAAACGAGTGACCACGCGAATTTTCTGAGCCACCAGCACCAGGTCCTGCACCCGCATGATCTTCGACACCGCCGCGGCCATTTCCGGCGTCAGGCCCGGGGCCAGGGCACGCAGGCTGTCTTCGTTGGCCTGGTCGCTGAGCAGCCAGTCGCGCAGGCCGCCCACGGTCAGGTGGCTGACCGCTGCGAACGCCTCGGCGTCATGGGTATCGACGATCAGGCGGGTGACTTCGTCTTCTTCGTAGGGAATCAGCGCTTCGTTGAGAAAGTGAGTGAGCGGGATATTGGCCAGGGTCATTTGCGCGGCGACCCGTTCACCGTCGTTGCTGGCGGCGACGCCGGCCAGGTAATCACCCGAACGCGCCGGGCTGGCCTTGGCCATGACCTCTTTGAGGCTGTCGAAGCGGTAGACCAGATGGCCCACGGTGTGTACGAAACTTGCCATACAGATTCTCCAGAGCGCCGCGGGCGTGGCCCGCGACGGGTGTCGGCGATCAGTGCAGGGCCTCTTCAGCCTTCTGAATCGCGGCGAATTCCTCTTCCGGTGTGCCCGCTACCAGATGGTGGCGGCTGTAGAAAGCAAAGTAGGCAATTAATACTCCATAGATCACCGCGGCGCCAATCACCACCCGCGGGTCGACCAGGAAACCGGCGACCACTGCGATGCAGGCCAGTACCAGGGCCACGCTGGAGGTGAAGATGCCGCCGGGGGTGCGGTAGGGGCGCTCCATCTTCGGCCGGCGGATGCGCAAGGTGATATGCGCGGCCATCATCAGTACGTAGGACAGGGTGGCGCCAAACACTGCCACCAGGATCAGCAGGTCGCCTTGGCCGGTCAGCGACAGTGCGAAACCGATGATACCGGGGATGACCAGCGCCAAGACCGGTGCCTTGCTCTTGTTGGTTTCCGAGAGTTTGCGCGGCAGATAGCCGGCGCGGGACAGGGCGAAGATCTGCCGGGAGTACGCGTAGATGATTGAGAAGAAACTGGCGATCAGGCCAGCCAGGCCCACGAGGTTGACGAAGCTGCCCATCCAGGTGGACCCGCCATAGGCTTTGGCCAAGGCCTCGACCAGCGGGTTGCCGGATGCCTTGAGGGCCTCGGAGCCCGCGCCACCTGGGCCAACCACGAGAATCAGCAGGGCGAATGCCAGCAGTACCAGCATGGCACCGATCAGGCCGCGCGGCAGGTCGCGACGCGGGTTCTTGGTTTCTTCAGCGGCCAGCGGCACGCCCTCGACAGCCAGGAAGAACCAGATGGCGTAGGGAATGGCCGCCCACACACCGACATAGCCGAATGGAAGGAAGCTGCTGGCGCCCACCGCGTCGGTTTTGGCGATGTCGAACAGGTTGGCTGCATCAAAATGGGGCAACATGCCCACCAAGAAGACAGCCAGGGCGATGGCGGCGATCGCGGTGATGATGAACATCAGCTTCAGTGCCTCGCCGACCCCGAAGATGTGGATGCCGATGAACACGATGTAGAACGCCAGGTAGATCATCCAGCCGCCGATGCCGAACAGCGACTGGCAGTAGGCGCCGATGAACACGGCGATGGCGGCCGGGGCGATGGCGTATTCGATCAGGATGGCCGTCCCGGTCAGGAAACCGCCCCAAGGCCCGAAGGCGCTGCGGGCAAAGCCATAGCCGCCGCCTGCGGTGGGGATCATCGAGGACAGCTCTGCCAGGGAAAAGCACATGCACAGGTACATGGTGGCCATCAGCAGGGTGGCCAGGAACATGCCGCCCCAGCCACCTTGGGCCAGGCCGAAGTTCCAGCCGGCGTAGTCGCCGGAAATTACATAGGCAACGCCTAGGCCTACCAGCAGGACCCAGCCGGCGGCGCCTTTTTTCAGTTCACGTTGCTGGAAATAATCCGAGCCGACTTTTTCGAAGTCGACGGAAGAGCCTGCCGGCGTGCCGGCGGAATGATCGCTTGGCATGGTTTCACCTGTTTTTTTTCTTGGTGGCCAGAAGGATTCCGGCCCTTGGTGATAGAGGTTGCAGGAAGCGAGCCAGAGCGGATGGTGCACGGATGCCGCCCTGGCTTTGACGCCGCAGGTCTGGCCCCCTCGCGGGTGAGCCCGCTTCCACGGTGACCGCACTGGAAGTGAAACCTGTGCGGTCCCTGTGGGAGCGGGTCTACCCGCGAAGAAGGCAACGCGGTCTAGAAGAAGCCCAGCGGGTTGATGTCGTAGCTCACCAGCAGGTTCTTGGTCTGCTGGTAGTGGTCGAGCATCATCTTGTGGGTTTCACGACCGACGCCGGACTTCTTGTAGCCACCGAACGCGGCATGCGCCGGGTACAGGTGGTAGCAGTTGGTCCACACGCGGCCTGCCTTGATGCCACGGCCCATGCGGTAGGCGCGGTTGATGTCGCGGGTCCACACGCCAGCACCGAGGCCGAACTCGGTGTCGTTGGCGATGGCCAGGGCCTCGGCTTCGTCCTTGAAGGTGGTGACGCTGACGACCGGGCCGAAGATTTCCTCCTGGAACACGCGCATCTTGTTGGTGCCCTTAAGCAGGGTCGGCTGGATGTAGTACCCGGTGGCCAGGGTCCCTTCGAGTTTCTCCACCTTGCCGCCGGTGAGCAGCTCGGCGCCTTCTTCCTGGGCGATGTCCAGGTACGAGAGAATTTTCTCGAATTGCTGCTGCGAGGCCTGGGCGCCGACCATGGTGTCGGTGTCCAGCGGGTCGCCGCGCTTGATCTGCAGCACCTTCTTCATCACCACTTCCATGAACTGCGAGTAGATCGACTCTTGCACCAGCGCCCGCGACGGGCAGGTGCAGACCTCGCCCTGGTTGAAGAACGCCAGCACCATGCCTTCGGCGGCCTTGTCGATGAAGCTCGGCTCGGCCTGCATGATGTCTTCGAAGTACACGTTCGGCGACTTGCCGCCCAGCTCGACGGTGGACGGGATGATGTTCTCGGCAGCGCACTTGAGGATGTGCGAGCCCACCGGGGTGGAGCCGGTGAAGGCGATCTTGGCGATGCGTTTGCTGGTGGCCAGGGCCTCACCGGCCTCGCGACCATAGCCTTGCACCACGTTTAGCACGCCTTTGGGCAGCAGGTCGCCAATCAGCTCGAGCAGCACGGTGATGCCCAGCGGGGTCTGCTCGGCGGGCTTGAGCACCACGCAGTTGCCAGCGGCCAAGGCCGGCGCGAGTTTCCAGGCCGCCATCAACAGCGGGAAGTTCCACGGGATGATCTGCCCGACCACGCCCAGCGGCTCGTGGATGTGATAGGCCACGGTGTTTTCGTTGATCTCGGCGGCGCCGCCTTCCTGGGCGCGGATGCAACCGGCGAAGTAGCGGAAGTGATCGACGGCCAGCGGAATGTCGGCGTTGAGGGTTTCACGGATCGGCTTGCCGTTGTCCCAGGTTTCAGTGATGGCCAGCACTTCGAGGTTTTGCTCGATGCGGTCGGCGATCTTCAGCAGGACGTTCGAGCGGTCCTGCACCGAGGTGCGGCCCCAGGCATCGGCAGCGGCGTGGGCTGCGTCCAGGGCTTTCTCGATGTCTTCGGCAGTGGAGCGAGGGAATTCGGCGATCGGCTGACCGTTCACCGGAGAGGTGTTGGTGAAGTACTCACCCTTGACCGGAGGAACGAACTCACCACCGATGTAGTTTCCGTAGCGGCTCTTGAAGGAAATCTTCGCGCCTTCGGTACCGGGATGTGCGTAACGCATGGTGTGTCTCCTGGCTATTGTGTTTGTTAGGGAGCTGGTAAAGCGTAGAGCAAAGGTTGGGCCAGTGCTTTGCACCCCTTGTAAATCAATGAGTTGGGACAGTTTTACAGGCGCGCCAGGCGTGTGCTGTGCCAGCGTTGGCACGGGGTGGGTGACACTTTGTACCGTTTGCGACACGCTGTGTGACTGGGCAGTCCCGGTGCCATTGCAATGGAAGGTCAGGTGGAGGATGCTGACGGGAATCTCTATCTGCGGAGAACAACAACAAATGCAGAGCAACCCGTTCAGCAGCCATGCCCAGCAAGTGCATACCGTCGCCCGCGGCGAGGCGGGCGGCGCCGGCAGCGATCCCTCCATCGCCCGTTCCTGGCTGCGTTGCCTGGAGGACTATCACCTCGATCCGGCGCTGATCGAAGCCCCTGTGGTGCTTGAGCATGGGCGTCTGCTGGAGAGCCGTGAGCGCCTGCGCCAGGTGCTCAAGATCGCCGATAGCGAAATGAACAGCCTGCATCAGCAACTCTCCGGTGCCGGCCACGCGGTGCTGTTGACCGACGCTCGCGGGGTCATCCTCAATTGTGTCACTGCTCCTACCGAGCGCCGCAGTTTCGAGCGCGCCGGCCTGTGGCTGGGCGCCGACTGGAGCGAAGCCCGTGAGGGCACCAATGGCATCGGCACGTGTCTGGTCGAGCGCCAGGCGTTGACCATCCACCAGAACGAGCACTTCCGTGGCCGCCACACCGGGCTGACATGCTCGGCGAGCCCGGTCTTCGACCCCCATGGCGAGTTGCTGGCGGTGCTCGATGTGTCGTCGGCGCGGCCTGACGTCTCGCGCCAGAGCCAGTTCCACACCATGGCGCTGGTCAACCTGTCGGCCAAGATGATCGAAAGCTGTTACTTCCTGCGCCATTTCGAGCAGCAGTGGCTGCTGCGCTTTCACTTGCAGGCCGAGTCGGTGGGGCTGTTCAGCGAAGGGTTGCTGGCCTTCGATGGCGAAGGGCGCATCTGCGCGGCCAACCAGAGCGCACTGAACCTGTTGGGCACCGTTCGTGGCGGGTTGCTGGGCAAGCCGATGGAGCAGTTCTTCGCCTGCAGTCATGACGACTTGTTCAGCCGGGCCCAGCCCCAGGGCAGCACCGCCTGGCCGCTGCATACCCGTGATGGCCGCCTGGTGTTTGCCAGCCTGCGCGGTCGGGCGCGGGCGCCGGCGTGGTCGGTGCCGGTGAGCTTGCCTCAGGCTCCCACTGTGGCAGAGCCGGGCATTTGCTTGCTCGACCCGGCGCTGCAGCATGAGTTTCGCAGGTCGGTGCGGGTGTTCGAGCGTGATGTACCCTTGCTGCTGCGCGGTGAGACCGGCTGTGGCAAAGAGGCCTTCGCCCAGGCCGTGCACCAGGCGAGCCAACGCCGTGGCAAGCCGTTCGTGGCGGTCAACTGCGCCTCGATCCCAGAGAGCCTGATCGAGAGCGAGTTGTTCGGCTATCGCGGTGGGAGTTTCACTGGGGCGCGCAAGGAAGGCATGCGCGGCAAGCTGCTTCAGGCCGATGGCGGCACCTTGTTGCTGGACGAAATCGGAGACATGCCGTTCGCCCTGCAAACCCGCTTGCTGCGCGTGTTGGAAGAGCGCCAGGTGGTGCCCATCGGCGGTGAGCCCCAGGCAGTGGATGTACGCATCATCAGCGCCACCCACCGAGACCTGCTCGAGCGGGTTGAGCAGGGCTGTTTCCGCGAAGACCTTTACTACCGCCTCAACGGCCTTGAAGTAGCGCTGCCGGCGGTGCGCGCGCGAAGCGACAAAGAGCAGTTGCTGGAGTTCCTGTTACGCCAGGAGTCGCAGGGGCAGGTCGTGCAATTGGCCCCCGAGGCGCGTCAGGCATTATTGGGCTTCGCCTGGCCGGGGAACGTGCGGCAGCTGCGCAATGTGCTGCGCACTCTGGTGGCGCTGTGTGACGACGGCCGCATCGAATACCTCGATCTCCCTGCCATCGTACGCGAAGGCGCCACCCTCGATCGCGACGTTGACGACACCGCCGCTGAGGGCGGAGGCGTGCTGGCGATGGGCGCGCCGCTGCAAAGTGCCGAACGCGACACGCTGCTGGCCACATTAGAGGCAAAACACTGGCACATGACCCATGTCGCCGAGCATCTGGGGATCAGCCGCAATACCTTGTATCGAAAACTGCGTAAACACGGCATCGCCAGGGTCGTCTGAGCGAAACAGCGGGTGCGATTTCCTGCGCCCTGGGCTACCCTGCCTCGAAGTTTTGCGAGGTCGACCATGCATATTCACATTCTCGGTATTTGCGGCACATTCATGGGCTCGCTGGCGGTGCTGGCCAAAGAGCTCGGCCACCGCGTCACCGGCTCGGACGCCAACGTCTATCCGCCGATGAGCACCCAGCTCCAGGCCCAGGGCATCGAACTGACCCAGGGCTACGACCCGGCTCAGCTCGACCCGGCGCCGGATCTGGTAGTCATCGGTAACGCCATGTCGCGCGGCAACCCGGCCGTGGAGTACGTGCTGAACAAAGGCCTGCCATATGTGTCCGGCCCGCAGTGGCTGGCCGACCATGTCTTGCAGGGGCGTTGGGTCCTGGCCGTGGCGGGTACCCACGGCAAGACCACCACCAGCAGCATGCTGGCCTGGGTGCTGGAGCATGCGGGCATGAGCCCGGGCTTTTTGATCGGCGGGGTGCCGCAGAACTTCTCGGTGTCCGCACGCCTGGGCGACACCCCGTTCTTCGTGGTCGAGGCTGACGAGTACGACAGCGCCTTCTTCGACAAGCGCTCCAAGTTCGTCCACTACCACCCACGCACTGCGATTCTGAACAACCTTGAGTTCGATCACGCGGATATCTTCCCTGATCTGGCGTCCATCGAGCGGCAATTCCACCATCTTGTGCGCACTATCCCCAGCGAGGGCCTGGTCATTCATCCCACCACCGAGCCGGCACTCGAGCGGGTGATCGGCATGGGGTGCTGGACCCCGGTGCAAACCACCGGCGAAGGTGGCCAATGGCAAGCCAAGCTGCTCAGCGCCGATGGTTCGCGCTTCGAAGTGCTGTTCGAAGGTCAGGCGCAGGGCGTGGTGGACTGGGCGCTGACCGGCCAGCACAACGTCGCCAACGCGCTGGCGACCCTGGCCGCCGCTCGCCATGTGGGCGTGGTATCGGCCATGGGGATCGAGGGCCTGAGTGCCTTCAAGAGCGTCAAGCGGCGCATGGAAAAGGTCGCCGAAGTGCAGGGCGTGACCCTCTACGACGACTTCGCCCACCACCCGACGGCCATTGCTACCACCCTTGATGGCCTGCGCAAGCGGGTAGGCGAGGCGCCGATCATCGCCGTGATCGAGCCTCGCTCCAATTCCATGAAACTCGGCGCCCACCGCGAGGGTTTGCCCGGCAGTGTGACGGATGCCGACCAAGTGATCTGGTATGCGCCGCCTAACCTGGGCTGGGACCTGGCGGCCACTGCTGCGCAGTGCAAGGTGCCGGCGATCGTGGCGGACAGCCTCGAGGCGATCATCGAGCGGGTCAAGGGCCAGGCGCGTCCGGGCACCCATGTGGTGATCATGAGCAACGGCGGCTTTGGCGGCCTGCACGGCAAACTGGCCGAGGCCTTGAAGTGAGCGGGCCGGAACGCATCACACTGGCCATGACCGGTGCCTCGGGGGCGCAGTATGGCCTGCGCCTGCTCGACTGCCTGGTGCGCGAGGACCGTGAGGTGCACTTCCTGATTTCCAAGGCAGCGCAACTGGTCATGTCCACCGAAACCGACGTGGTGTTGCCGGCCAAGCCCCAGGCCATGCAGGCGTTTCTGACCGAGTACACTGGCGCGGCCGATGGGCAGATCCGTGTGTATGGCAAGGAGGACTGGATGTCGCCAGTCGCCTCCGGTTCGGGAGCCCCGGCGGCGATGGTGGTGGTGCCGTGTTCCACCGGCACGTTGTCGGCGATCGCTACAGGTGCTTGCAACAACCTGATCGAGCGGGCTGCGGATGTCACCCTCAAGGAGCGTCGCCAGTTGATTCTTGTGCCGAGGGAGGCGCCGCTCTCGACCATCCACCTGGAAAACATGCTCAAGCTGTCGCAGATGGGGGCGGTGATCTTGCCGGCGGCGCCGGGGTTCTATCATCAGCCGCAGACCCTCGACGACCTGGTCGACTTCGTGGTGGCGCGCATCCTCAACCTGCTCAATATTCCGCAGGACATGCTACCGCGCTGGGGCGAGCACCACTTCGGGGTCGATGATTGAAGCCGGCGCTGGTCGGGCTGCTCGCCACGCTGTTGCTCGGCGGTTGTGCGACGGTGCGTACGCTGGATGCCAACAAACCGGGCGCACCGCTGGTATATGCCGGCACGCGTCTGGACGTGTACGTGATCAACGGCGGGTGCTGCCCGAAGGACCGCTTCGGCGCCGAGGCGCCGGCGTATCCTGGGCTGGACCTGCCGGGTAGCCTGTTGCTCGATACCCTGTTGCTGCCGTTGTCCCTGCTGACGGCGGCGGGGGTTGGGTTTCAGGCCACCGGCGGCCTTTGATGGCCCAAAGCAGGTCTGCTGCCTAAAGTGCCGAGAAGGCGTGTGCGAGCGGTTTCACCCGCGCAGAAGCCCTCGGCGGCGCCTACTTCTTGCCCAGCCTTCGCAACTCGTCGGACTCGATAATCCGCACGCCGTCCTCTTCCTCCAACGCCAGCCGCCAGAGCGCCCGCGCCAGGGTGCAGGCTTCGATGCCCCGGTACTTGCCTGGGATCAGACGGGCAAATGGCGACGCCAAGCGTTCGCCAAGCCGCGGCTCGACACGTTCGCCCAGCAGCAGCGACGGCCGTACGATGGTCAGTTGCGGCCAATCCTGGGCTTTGAGGGCTTCTTCCATTTCACCCTTGACCCGGTTGTAGAAAATCGACGACTTGGGATCGGCACCCAGGGCGCTGACCACCAGCAGGTGCCGAGCGCCCATTTCCCGGGCACGCTTGCTGAATGCCACGACCATGTCCAGGTCGACCGCGCGGAAGGCGGATTCGGAGCCCGCTTGCTTGAGGGTGGTCCCCAGGCAACAGAAGGCGATGTCGACCCGGCCGGCCAGCTGGGGGAGAAACACTGCAGGGTCGCCGACCGGGTTTTCCAGGTGTGGGTGCTCGGCCAGGGGGCGGCGGGTAGGCGCCAGCACGCGGCTGATGGTGGGTTCGTTGAGCAGGCGGTCGAGCAGGTGTTCACCCGTCAGGCCCGTGGCTCCGGCAAGCAGGACATGCTGAGGCGTCAAGTACATGATGTCTCTCCCTTGTTACACACAAGCTTAGTGGTTGCCGGGCTTTTTTGCCTGCTCCCCCACAGGGGCTTGTGCCGCGTTACGTAAGGCTTCCTCGGCCTGCTGTCGGCGCAACTGCTGCCAGTGTGCCAGTACTGCGGGTGGTGCCCATATCTGAGGCTCCGAGGCTTCGAAACCTTCCCTTCGTTCACGTTCGGCAACGCTGGTCCGGGCCAGTTCAAACGCCAGTTTCAAATCGTCGGTCTGGTTCAGCGCCTCGGCGAACAGGGCGTCGCCAAAGTAGGTGAAATCCGCTTCCTCGGAGCAGCCGAAGGACACCCGATCGGCACGTGCCGCGGTCATGATGACCGTCCGATCATCCTTGAGCGGGGTGATGTAGCCACCGGAATAGCAGGCGGAGATGACGATCACCTTGTCGCGTTCCTTGAGCGGAGCCAGTGCGCTGGCCAGTTCATCGGCGGACAGGTCGGCCAGTTGCAGGCGCGGCTGGTCGAGTACCAGTTGGTGGTCCTGGCTGCCATGGCTGGTCAGGTAGATGAACACCAGGTCCTCCGGGCCACTGCGCTCGGCGAGGATGCGGGCGGCACGGGTGATGTTCTCGCGGGTGGCCATGGGGCGCGTGGTCATGTGGTCGCGATGGTTGACCAGGGTGACTTGGCCCCGGGCGCCGAAGCGCACCTTGAGCATGTTGCTGACATAGTCTGCTTCGCGCAGGAAGACGCTTTGCTGGCCATCGCCGCCAACCACCAGGCTGTACAGCTGAACGGGCGGGGCGGAGCGAGGTACCTTGGCCAGGGCGTCTTCCAGCAGGCGGCCCTGATTGAGCAGGGCCAGGTCCAGCGGGTCGGGCAGCAAAGTGCCTTTCTGGTCGCGCACGCGCACACCGTTGACCCAGTACCCGGCCTCGACCTTGCCATTGGCCTGTATCAGCTTGCCGCGGCCGTGATAGGCGTCATTCTGGAAACTGCCGATATAACGGCTGCCATCGGCCAACTGCAGGTTGCCCTGGCCAGACAGGCGCCAATCGACGAAGTTGCCCTTGTAGTGGCTGCCATCGCTGCCCAACAACTCACCTTCGCCGCTGAGCGATCCATCCTTGAACTCGCCGATCCAGACATCGCCGTCGGCGTTTTCATAGCGCCCTCGGCCTTCCAGGCGGTTGTCCTTGAATTCGCCGATGTACTGTTCGCCATCGACGCTGTCGTAGGTGCCGCTGCCTTGCAGCAGGCCGTCGACGAAACGGCCGCTGAACTGGTTGCCACTGGCATCGCTGCGCACGCCCGCCCCGTTGGGCTTGCCCCTGGCGAACAGGCCCTGGTAGCGGCTGCCATCGGCCAGTTCCAGTTCGCCGGCGCCTTCGTACAGGTCGTCCTTGAACTGGCCGCGGTAGGTCTGGTCGGCTTGCTTGAGCGTGCCCTCGCCGTCCCGGCGGCCATGGCTGAAGGTGCCGGCATAATGGCTGCCAGGCGTCGTCAGGTCGCCCAGCCCCTGGAACAGGCCTTCGGCGAATTGCCCTCGATAGACCTCGCCGTTGCGTCCATGCCACTCACCTTGGCCGTGCCATTGGCCATCCTTGAACGTGCCGGCGTACCAGCTGCCGTTGGGGTAGTCGATACGCCCTTCGCCCTGCAGCAAGCCATTGACCACTTCACCGCGGTAGCGCCCTCCGTCAGGCAGACGTGCATCCGGCGGAAGAAGCGATTCGCCATCACCGCAGGCAGCGAGTAACAGGGTCAGGGCTAGGGGGAGCAGTGGACGCATGGCGGGATCCGGGCAATAGATCTGCCGAGTATGCCGCAGAATGGGCCGCTTTGCGGCCCTGATGAGAGGTCAAACGAAACAGAGCGACAGCGGCTCGGCGATGTAGGCCGGTTTTTCTTCGCCCTCGATTTCCAGTGTGACGGTGGCCTTTAGCAGCCACTGGCCTGGTTTCTTCTCGAGGGCATCGACCAACTCGACTTTCAGGCGCACCCGGCTGTCGACTTTCACTGGCTGGATGAAGCGCACGCTGTCCAGGCCATAGTTGACGACCATCTTCAGGCCCTCTGGCATGACCAGAATGTCTTCCATGAGCTTGGGGATCAGCGAAAGGGTCAGGAAACCATGGGCGATGGTCGTGCCGAATGGGGTTTTCGCGGCTTTTTCCGGGTCGACATGGATGAATTGAAAGTCGCCGGTGGCCTCGGCGAACAGGTTGATGCGCTGCTGGTCGATCTTCAACCACGCGGAGCGCCCCAGTTCCTTACCAACGTACTGCGAAAGCTCTGTAACCGGTACATAAGGCATCGCGACTCTCCAAGTTGTCTTTTGGTACGAAGGTGCAAGATCAGCACGATGAACCGTTCCAGTCAAGTTGCCAGCTTTTCGGCGAATATCGGCTTATCAGTCGGGCGTGCTTATAATGGCCGCCATGCCCGAAGGAGATGCTTATGCTGTTGCGTGGTTTGACCTGGCTAGTGCTGTTTCAGCTGCTGGGTACGGCGATCAACCATTTGTTCGTGCCGATCCTGCCGGGGCCGATCATCGGTCTGCTGCTGTTGTTGTGCTTCCTGATGGCCCGCGGTGAAGTGGGCCAGCCGTTGAACGAAGCGGCCAGCAGCCTGCTGCGCTACTTGCCGCTGTTGCTGGTGCCACCAGCGGTGGGGGTGATGGTGTATGCCAAGGATATCGCCGCCGATTTCTGGGCCATCGTGGGTGCTCTGTTCATTTCTTGCCTGGTGACCCTGGTGTTCGTCGGCGTGCTCATGCAGAAGCTCATGCAGCGCCAAGGCCAGCGCGGCGAGGAGCGGCCATGAACCTCGATTGGCAAGGCGCGCTCGATGCTGTTATCCATCACCCGCTGTTCGGCATAGGCATCACGCTGGGGGCCTACCAGATCGTGCTGGCCGCCTATGAGAAGACTCGCTGGATCTTCCTGCAGCCAGTGCTGGTGTCGATGGTGCTGGTGATCGGTGTGTTGCTGACCTGCGGCATCGATTACGCCGAATACCGCAAGAGCACCGAAATCATGAACATCCTCCTGGGCCCGGCCACGGTAGCCTTGGCGGTACCGCTGTATCTGAACCTTCGACGGATCCGGCAGTTGTTCTGGCCGACATTTACTACGCTGGTAGTCGGAGGCTTGTTCGCGACTGTGGCCTGCCTACTGCTGGGCAGGTGGTTTGGCGCCGAACACATGATTCTGATGACCATGGCGCCGAAGTCGGTGACCTCGCCAATCGCCATGCTGGTGGCCGAGCAGATCGGCGGCGTGGCGGCGTTGGCGGCGGTGTTCGTGTTGATTACCGGGGTGATCGGGGCGATCTTCGGCCCGGCCTTGCTGACCCGTTTCGGGGTCCACAACCCCGAGGCGCGCGGCATGTCCCTGGGCGTCACGGCGCACGCCGTGGGGACCTCGGTGGCCTTGCAGGAAAGTGACGAATGCGGCGCCTTCGCAGCGCTGGCGATGAGCCTGATGGGCGTGGCCACGGCAGTATTCCTGCCCTTGGCCGTCAGCCTGGTGGCCTGAGGAGTTGTGATGACGCTACCGCTGTTTCCCCTCAATACCGTGCTGTTTCCCGGCTGCCTGCTCGACTTGCAGATCTTCGAAGCGCGCTACCTGGACATGATCGGGCGCTGCATGAAGAAGGGCGAAGGTTTTGGAGTGGTCTGCATCCTGGAAGGCGAGCAGGTCGGCAAGGCGCCGCCAGTGGTCGCGTCGATTGGCTGCGAAGCGATGATTCGCGATTTCGTGCAGCAGGAGAACGGCCTGCTGGGTATTCGTGTGGAAGGTGTTCGACGCTTCGAGCTGAGCCAGACCGAGGTGCAGAAGGACCAGTTGTTGGTCGGGGAAGTCAATTGGTTGCCGGAGCAGGCCGACAGCCCTTTGACCGAGCACGATGATGACCTGCTGGCGTTGCTGGTGGCCTTGGGTGAGCACCCGATGGTCGAAGCTCTGGACATGCCTCGGGAGGTCGATGGGCGGCAGGCCTTGTCTAATCAGCTGGCGTATCTGTTGCCGTTCATGGAGGAGGACAAGCTGGACTTGCTGGCGATCGACTCGCCTCAGGAGCGGTTGGCTGAAATCCAGAAACTGCTGGAGCGCATCCAGGGCGAGCTGTTTGCCTGAGGGTCATCGATTCGAGCAAGGCCCCTCACCAGCGTAGGAGCGAGCCTTGCTCGCGATGCGCCGCACCGGCGGTGCGCGCTCTCACAGGCGCCAACAACCCCCGCCAGGCTCAATACTGATACCGCAACAACGCCTGAGGCAGCGCATGCAGGGCAAAGAACGCCAGTAGCGCGATACAGGCCGGCAACACCAGCCACCACACTCGCAGCGGCAAGGCACCCAGCGGCTGGCGGTGCTGGGCCAGCGTCAGGCTGACCGCGCAGACGCAGCAAGCCAGCAATGCGCCGGCCAGAATATCAGTCGGCCAGTGCGCCCCCAGATACACTCGCGACAGCGCAATGGCCAGGGCAGGAATGCAGCCCAGCAGCACCCAGGTCAGGCGCATCCTCGGTGGCTGCCCGCGTCCGGCCAGCAACGCCAGCACCACGAAGAATGCGAACGAGGCCGAACTGTGCCCGCTGGGCATGCTGTAGCTGGTCAATGGGTCGGTCAGCACCTCAGGTCGAGCCCGGGCGAACAACCATTTCAGTGTGCCGTTGGCAATGGCCGTTCCCATCAGTGCGCCGCCGGCAAACAGCGCATGGCGCCATTGGCGGGCAAGCAGCAGCAAGCCAGTGAGCAACCCTCCGAGGAACAGCTGGGTACGGAAATCGCCCAGGCGGGTCACCAGCACCACGGCGCCATCGATGACCTGGCTGCGGTGCTCCTGGACCAGGCTCATCACGCCTTGATCGAACTCATGCAGATAAGGCCAGCCAAGGAACAGTCCCAGCAGCGCCAGGAAGCTCAGGCCGGCGATCAGCCGTGTGCCATGACGTTGATCGCGAATGCTGCTGCTCAGACTCAGACCGATCAGCACCGCAAGGCTGCCGCCGATGATTCCTGCATCCAGCCAGAAGCCTTCCGGCAGAGGCAGGCGCATGGCCGCACCGGTGGCCCAGCCTGGCAGCAGGTACGCCACTGACCACCCGGCGCCCGCCACCAGGCTGACGGCAATAAAGCGCGGCAGGGGCATGTCGAACATGCCCGCGACCATGGGCAGCATCGGGCGCAGCGGGCCGATGAAGCGGCCTACCAGCAGGCTGGCGATGCCATAGCGTTGGAAGTAGTTTTCGGCGCTGCCAATCCATTCCGGGTGGTGGCGCAACACGGGGAGGCGGCGGATGTTCTGGTGGAAGTGCTTGCCGATCGTGTACGAAATCGCATCGCCGAGCAGGCCGCCCAGGAAACCGAGCAGCAGCGTTTCGCCAAGGCCGAACGTGCCGCTACCCGCGAGCACGGCGACGGCGAACAGCAGCACGGTCCCTGGCACGATGATGCCGGCGATGGCCAGGCACTCCACGCAGGCCACCAGGAAAATTGCCAGGCCAAGCCACTGAGGGTTGGCGCTGAGCCAGCCAGTCAGGCTATCGAGCCATTGGCCCATCTATCAGCTTCCTTGTTCGAGAGTGAAGAAATCATGCCCTTCGACTTGTCCCCGGCGCAGCGGGTTCCGGGTACAGAAGCGGGCGTACTCGGCGTCGACGAAGCGGTACGGCAGATGCTCGTCGCGGCCTGTGGGAATGCCCAGTCGGGCGCATTGCACAATCCGAGGGACCTGTATGTCGCAGTCTTCGACATAGAGGTTTTCGGGGTCGAAGCGTTGGGCGTCCCAGCGCGGTACCTTCAGGCCCAGCGCCCGGCACAGCAACGTCTGGCCCGCACACAGGCGCTCGGCCGGGCGCAGGTTGCCGCTGGCATCGGGGTTGTTCAGTTGCATCCGTGCAAGGCTGTTGGCATCCGAAAGGGCGTCCACCCACGGATAGCCCGACTTGATCAGCACCGCATTGCCTGGACCCTGGGCGCTGAAATTCAGCGAATCGCCGCCGCGGGCGTAGTACATGTAGATGTGCCCGCCATCGAGAAACAGTGCCTTGCGCTTGTCTGTGTAGCCGAGCGAGGCGTGGCTGCCTTTGTCGGTCAGGTAGTAGGCCTCGGTTTCGATGATGCGCGCCGCCAGCCACAGGTCGCCGTGGCGATGGCGGATGACTTTACCCAGCAGGTCCTTGGCGAGCGTCTGGGCGTCGCGGTCGAAGAAGCTGTCGGGCAGGGCGCGGGCAGGGCAGGGTGCGGTAGCTGGCATGCTGGCGGTTCGTCGTTTCAGAGGCGGCGATGATAACAATGATTGGCTTAACCGAGGCTGAAGCTGAGGAAATGCCGTCGCATCGCGGCAAGTCAGTCCAAGGCCCGGTAGAGCCGGCTTGCCGGCGATCAGGCCGAGGTGGCTTGAAGCAATTTCGATAAGAGCGGTTACATCTTTCCCAGGCATTCCCCGTTACCATTTTCTACCATCCGCCACCCGCCGCTGGGCGTATACCTGCGCGACAGTTATAATCAGCCGATTTCCCCTTCGCCAAGACACCGAACCCATGACTGAGTCCGTTCTTGACTATATGACCCGTTTGGGTCGCGCTGCTCGCCAGGCCTCCCGGGTGATCGCCCGTGCCAGCACTGCGCAGAAAAACCGCGCCCTGCAAGCTGCCGCCGATGCGCTGGATGCTGCCCGTGACGAGCTCGCCGCAGCCAACGAACTGGACCTGGCCGCCGGACGTGCCAATGGCCTGGAGCCAGCCCTGCTGGACCGCCTGGCGCTGACCCCGGCGCGTATCGACGGCATGATCACCGGCCTGCGCCAGGTGGCCAGCCTGCCGGACCCGGTCGGTGCGATCCGTGACATGAGCTACCGCCCGTCGGGCATCCAGGTGGGCAAGATGCGCGTGCCGCTTGGTGTGATCGGGATCATCTACGAGTCGCGTCCCAACGTGACCATCGATGCTGCCAGCCTGTGCCTGAAGTCGGGTAACGCCACCATCCTGCGCGGTGGTTCCGAGGCCATCCACTCCAACCGCGCCATCGCCACCTGCATTCAACGTGGCTTGGCTGAGGCCGGCCTACCGGCGGCGGTGGTGCAGGTGGTCGAGACCACCGACCGCGAAGCCGTGGGCGCCTTGATCAGCATGCCGGAGTTCGTCGATGTGATCGTGCCGCGTGGTGGCCGAGGGCTGATCGAGCGCATCAGCCGTGACGCCCGGGTCCCGGTGATCAAGCACCTCGACGGCATCTGCCACGTCTATGTGGCCGAGCATGCCGACCTCGACAAGGCCTGGCGTGTGGCCTTCAACGCCAAGACCTACCGTTATGGCATCTGCGGGGCGATGGAAACCCTGTTGGTCGACCAGCGCGTGGCCGAAGGCTTCCTGCCGGAAATGGCCCGCCGCTTCGCCGAGAAAGGGGTCGAGCTGCGCGGTTGCGAACGCACCCGGGCGCTGATCGATGCCAAGCCGGCCACCGAGGACGACTGGCACACCGAGTACCTCGACGCGATCCTGTCGATTCGAGTGGTCGACGGCCTGGACCAGGCCATCGAGCACATCAACCACTATGGCTCGCACCATACCGATTCGATCATCACCGAACACCAGGGGCAGGCCCGCCAGTTCATGGCCGAGGTCGATTCCGCATCGGTGATGCTCAATACCCCGACCTGCTTCGCCGATGGTTTCGAATATGGCCTGGGTGCTGAGATTGGCATTTCCACCGACAAGCTGCATGCTCGCGGCCCGGTCGGCCTGGAAGGGCTGACCTGCGAGAAGTACGTGGTGATCGGTGATGGCCAGCTACGCGGCCAGGAGTCCTGCTGAGTTGAGCAAGGCCCAGGCAGTCCGGCGCATTGGCGTTCTAGGCGGCACATTCGACCCCGTGCACATCGGCCACCTGCGCAGCGCGCTGGAGGTTGCCGAGTTCATGGCGCTGGATGAGTTGCGCCTGCTGCCCAACGCCCGGCCACCGCACCGCGACACCCCGCAGGTGGCGGCGCAGGACCGGCTGGCGATGGTTCGCGAGGCGGTTCAAGGCGTCGCATGCCTGAGCGTGGATGCCCGGGAGCTGGAGCGCGACAAGCCGTCGTACACCATCGATACCCTGGAGTCGATCCGTGCCGAGCTGGGCGCTGCCGACCAATTGTTTCTGGTGATGGGTTGGGATGCCTTCTGTGGCCTACCTAGCTGGCATCGCTGGGAAGAGCTGTTGCAACACTGTCACATCCTGGTGCTGCAACGCCCGGATGCCGACGTAGAACCCCCTGACGAGCTGCGCAACCTTCTGGCGGCGCGCTCGGAGAGCGATCCCACCGCCATGTCCGGCCCGGCGGGGAATATTTCGTTCGTCTGGCAGACGCCGCTTGCGGTGTCGGCTACTCAGATCCGACAGCTGCTGGCCAGCGGCAAGTCGGTGAGGTACCTGGTGCCGGACGCCGTACTGGCCTATATCGAGGCGCACGACCTGTACCGTGCCCCTAACTGACGGTGCCGCAGGCACCTCACCTAACGAGTTGAAAGAGTTTTTTATGAGCAAGCAGAAAATCAATGGCGAAGAGCTGGTCGAGCTGACCAAGGCAGCGCTGGAAGACGTCAAGGCCCAGGACATCCAGGTCATCGACGTGCGCGACAAGCACAGCCTGACCGACTACATGATCATTGCCACCGGTACCTCCAATCGTCAGATCAACGCGATGCTGGAAAAGGTCCGTGAAGCGGTCAAGGCCAAGGGCGCTCAGCCTCTGGGTGAAGAAGGCAAGGGCGACAGCGACTGGGTGCTGCTGGACCTGAACGACGTCATCGTGCACATGATGACCGCCGCTGCCCGTCAGTTCTATGACCTGGAGCGTCTGTGGCTGGGCGCCGAGCAGAGCCGTTCGGCCGATGGCAAGCACCACAGCCCGGAGAACAGCCACGACTACTCCGACAAGCTCAAGGATCGGGAATAAGGAAGCGTCGTGCGTCTGCGCCTGATCGCGGTCGGCTCGCGCATGCCCAAGTGGGTCGAGGACGGTTGGCATGAATATGCCAAGCGCCTGCCCCCTGAGCTGTCGCTGGAGCTGGTGGAAATCCCGCTGAACACTCGTGGCAAGAATGCCGACGTCGCCCGCCTGATCCGTCAGGAGGGCGAAGCCATGCTGAGCAAGGTTCAGCCTGGGGAACGCATCGTCACGCTCGAGGTCCATGGCAAGCCCTGGAGCACCGAGCAGTTGGCGACCGAGTTGGACCGCTGGCGCCTGGACGCGCGCACGGTGAATTTGATGGTGGGTGGCCCGGAAGGGCTGGCGCCTGAAGTCTGTGCACGCGCCGAGCAACGCTGGTCGCTGTCGCCGTTGACCCTGCCGCACCCATTGGTAAGGATACTCATCGGCGAGCAGATCTATCGCGCCTGGACCGTGCTGTCCGGGCATCCTTATCACAAATGAGCCTGTAAGCCCGCCCGATGTCGCAGCCGATCCGTCTCAAGGACCACGAGAAAGACGCCCGCCTGGTGCGCAACCGCGTCGTGGTCGGCGCGGTTGCGATCATGTTGCTCATCTGCGTGCTGATCGCGCGACTGTACTACCTGCAGATCATCCAGTACGACTATCACTCGACGTTGTCCGAGAACAACCGGGTGCATGTCCAGCCCATCCCGCCAACGCGGGGGCTGATCTTCGACCGCAATGGCGTGATCGTCGCCGACAACCGGCCCAGCTTTAGCCTGTCCATGACCCGGGAACGTGCGGGTAACTGGCAGGAAGTGCTGGATACCATCGTCGAAGTGCTGGAATTGACGCCCGACGATCGCGCGCTGTTCGAGAAGCGCATGCGCCAGGGTCGCAGGCCGTTCGAGCCGGTGCCGATCCTGTTCGAGCTGAACGAAGAGCAGATCGCTCGCGTGGCGGTCAACCAGTTCCGCCTGCCTGGCGTGGAAGTGGTTGCGCAGCTGGTGCGCCACTACCCGCAAGGTGCGCACTTCGCCCACTCGGTCGGCTATGTCGGGCGCATCAACGAGAAAGAGCTCAAGTCCCTAGACCCGGTGAACTACAGCGGTACCCACCACATCGGCAAGACCGGCATCGAGCGCTTCTACGAAGCCGAGCTGCATGGCCAGGTAGGTTACGAGGAAGTCGAGACCAACGCCCGTGGCCGTGTGCTGCGGGTGCTCAAGCGCACCGACCCGAAACCGGGCAAGGACATTGTCCTGAGCCTGGATATCAAGCTGCAGGAGGCTGCCGAGGCAGCGCTGGGTGGCCGGCGTGGCGCGGTGGTCGCGCTTGACCCGCGCACCGGCGAGGTGCTGGCGATGGTCAGCCAGCCAAGCTTCGATCCGAATCTGTTCGTCACCGGCATCAGTTTCAAGGCCTATGCCGAGCTGCGTGACTCGATCGACCGACCACTGTTCAACCGCGTGCTGCGCGGTTTGTATCCGCCTGGCTCGACCATCAAGCCTGCCGTGGCCATCGCCGGCCTCGACAGTGGCGTGGTCAACGCCAGCAGCCGGGTGTTCGACCCGGGTTACTACCAGTTGCCCAACTACGACCACAAGTACCGCAACTGGAACCGCACCGGCGATGGCTGGGTCGACCTGGATACCGCCATCATGCGTTCCAACGACACCTACTTCTACGATCTTGCCCACAAGATGGGCATCGACCGGCTGTCGAGCTACATGAATAAGTTCGGTATCGGGCAGAAGGTCTCCCTCGACATGTTCGAGGAATCGGCCGGCCTGATGCCGTCCCGCGAGTGGAAACGCGCCACCCGTCGCCAGGCCTGGTTCCCCGGTGAGACGCTGATCCTGGGTATTGGCCAGGGCTACATGCAGGCCACGCCGCTGCAGCTGGCGCAGGCCACCGCGCTGATCGCCAACAAGGGCGTGTGGAACCGTCCGCACCTGGCCAAGACCATCGAAGGTCAACCCCCGGTGGACGACAACCCCATGGAGAACATCGTCCTGCGTGACAAGTCCGATTGGGCCAAGGTCACCCATGGCATGGAACAAGTGATGCACAACGCCCGAGGTACAGCACGCAAGGCTGCCCTGGGTGCCCAGTATCGGATTGCCGGCAAGAGCGGTACCGCGCAGGTGGTAGCGATCAAGCAAGGCGAGAAGTACGACCGCAACAAACTGCAGGAGCGCCATCGCGACCACGCGCTGTTCGTTGCCTTCGCCCCGGCTGACGATCCGAAGATCGTGGTCTCGGTGATGGTCGAGAACGGTGAATCCGGCTCTGGTGTCGCCGCCCCGGTGGTGCGTCAGGTCATGGACGCCTGGCTGCTCGACGAAAACGGCCGGCTCAAGCCTGAGTTCGCGCCTGCCACCGTTGCCCAGGAAACGGCTCAGTGAAGAACAATTTCGATCGCATGCTCTCCAGCGAGGACGTGATGCGTCGACGCGCCAGCTTCCTGCAGCGCATCCACGTCGACGGCCCCTTGCTGGTCATCCTGCTGACCCTCGCGGCCGGCAGCCTGTTCGTCCTCTATTCGGCCAGTGGCAAGAACTGGGACCTGCTGCTCAAGCAGGCCAGCTCGTTCGGCATCGGTCTGGTGTCGATGTTCATCATCGCCCAGCTCGAGCCACGCTTCATGGCGCGTTGGGTTCCGCTGGCCTACCTGGCCGGGGTGTTCCTGTTGATCGTGGTGGACGTCATGGGCCATAACGCCATGGGCGCTACGCGCTGGATCAACATCCCCGGGGTGATCCGCTTCCAGCCGTCAGAGTTCATGAAGATCATCATGCCGGCGACCATCGCCTGGTACCTGTCCAAGCGCACCTTGCCGCCACACCTCAAGCATGTGGCCATCAGCCTGGTGCTGATCGGTGTGCCGTTCATACTCATCGTGCGCCAGCCTGACCTCGGCACAGCACTGCTGATCCTGGCCTCGGGGGCCTTCGTGCTATTCATGGGCGGCTTGCGCTGGCGCTGGATCATCAGTGTGCTGGCGGCGGCGGTGCCCGTGGCGGTGGCCATGTGGTTCTTCGTCATGCATGACTACCAGAAGCAGCGCGTGCTGACCTTCCTCGACCCGGAAAGCGACCCGCTGGGCACCGGCTGGAACATCATCCAGTCCAAGGCCGCAATCGGCTCCGGTGGCGTGTTCGGCAAGGGCTGGCTGCTGGGTACCCAGTCGCACCTGGACTTCCTTCCCGAAAGCCATACCGACTTCATCATCGCGGTGCTCGGCGAGGAGTTCGGCCTGGTGGGCATCTGCCTGCTGCTGCTGATCTACCTGTTGCTCATTGGCCGTGGCCTGATGATCACGGCCCAGGCCCAGACCCTGTTCGGCAAGCTGCTGGCAGGTAGCCTGACCATGACCTTCTTTGTATACGTATTCGTCAATATCGGTATGGTCAGCGGCCTGTTGCCCGTGGTGGGCGTGCCGCTGCCCTTCATTAGCTATGGCGGAACTTCGTTGGTGACGCTGCTGTCAGCGTTTGGCGTTCTGATGTCGATCCACACGCACCGCAAATGGATCGCGCAAGTTTGAATAAGGTGAAAATTTTCATGCAAGCAGTGCGTGGCTGGGCTGCCCGTTTTGCGCCCTGGATTGGCGCGTTGGGCCTGTTTGGCGCTGTCCAGCAAGCCAATGCCGGCGATTACGAGGGCTCGCCCCAGGTGGCCGAGTTTGTCAGCGAAATGACCCGTGACTACGGTTTTGCCGGCGAGCAGCTCATGGCCGTGTTCGGCGAGGTCCAGCGCAAGCAGTCGATTCTCGACGCGATTTCCCGCCCTGCCGAGCGGGTCAAGCCGTGGAAGGACTACCGGCCGATGTTCATCACCGACGCACGCATCGCCCGCGGCGTGGACTTCTGGCGCCAGCACGAAGCGACCCTGGCCCGTGCCGAGCAGGAATACGGCGTGCCTGCCCAGGTGATCGTGTCCATCATTGGTGTTGAAACCTTCTTTGGTCGCAACACGGGCAATTACCGGGTCATCGACGCCCTGTCGACCCTGGGCTTCGATTATCCGCCGCGTGCCGAGTTCTTCCGCAAAGAGCTGCGCGAGTTCCTGTTGCTGTCCCGCGAGGAGCAGCTCGACCCGCTCACCCTCAAGGGCTCCTACGCCGGTGCCATGGGGCTGCCGCAGTTCATGCCCAGCAGTTTCCGTAACTATGCGGTCGACTTCGACGGCGATGGCCACATCAACATCTGGAACAATCCCGATGATGCCATCGGCAGCGTCGCCAGCTATTTCAAGCGCCATGGCTGGGTAGCTGGCGAGCCTGTGGTCAGTCGGGCCCAGGTGGCCGGTACACAGGCCGACCAGGGGCTGACGACCGGCATCGAGCCGGTGAAGACGGTTGGGGAGTTGCGAGCGCTAGGCTGGTCGAGTCATGATGCGCTGCGCGATGATCTGCCAGTGACCGCCTTCCGCCTGGAAGGTGAAAACGGCCCCGAATATTGGATGGGCCTGAAGAATTTCTACGCGATCACTCGCTACAACCGCAGCGTGATGTATGCCATGGCGGTGCATCAGCTTTCGGAACAGCTGGTTCAAGCACGGGGCGTCAAGTAATGCGCGCAATCATCTCTGCCAACTCCTTCAAGTTGCTGACCTGTGTCGCGGTCGGCCTGGCGCTGGCCAGTTGTTCGTCCAGCCGCCCAACCTCCCAGCAGAGCGGTAACGTGGTCCGTTCCCAGCCTGGACTGGATATCAACCGTGCCCACAAGGACGGTGCGCCCTGGTGGGACGTGGACGTGAACAAGATTCCCGATGCCACGCCCACCGTGCACACCGGTCCCTACAAGGCCAACCCGTACACGGTGTTGGGCAAGACCTACTACCCGATGCAAGACGCGCGCAATTACCGCGCCGAAGGCACGGCGTCGTGGTACGGCACCAAGTTCCACGGTCAGAACACCGCCAATGGCGAGCTCTATGACCTCTATGGCATGAGCGCGGCGCACAAGACGCTGCCGCTGCCTGCCTATGTGCGAGTGACCAACCTGGCCAACGGCCGCAGTGTGATCCTGCGGGTCAATGACCGTGGACCGTTCTATTCGGACCGGATCATCGACTTGTCCTACGCGGCGGCGAAGAAGCTCGGTTACGCCGAGATCGGTACCGCCCACGTGCGGGTCGAGGGTATCGACCCGCAGCAATGGTGGGCCCAGCGTGGCCAGCAGCCGCCCCTGATGCTCAAGGAGCCTCAGGTGGCCCAGACTCAGCCGATTCCGGCCAGCACCGGGCGCGTCGAGCAGTGGACGCCGCCGCCGCAGCAGCACGCCGCACCTGTGGTGCCGGTGCAGGTTGGCGGCAGCAATGTGCCAAGCGGCAACGGCGGCAGCTTCCTGCAAGTGGGGGCGTTCGCCAACCCAGACGCCGCCGAGCTGCTGCGTTCGAAACTGAGCACCATGGTCAGCGCCCCGGTGTTCATCAGTTCCATCGTGCGTAACCAGCAGACCCTGCACCGTGTTCGCCTGGGACCGATCGGCAGCCAGGGCGAGATCCAGCAGGCTCAGGACAGCATTCGCCTGGCGAACTTGGGGCAGGCAAAGCTGGTCACAGCTGACTGACCCTGTCGACGGCAACAGGGCCGGTACTGAACCATGCCAAACTGTCGGTTTTGTCATGAATTGGCGGGCGCAGGCATGTACAATGGCCGCTTTTGCTGCCGGCCAGGGAACCCTTGCCCTCCGGGCATCAGACCATTAGCGATTTTCGAGAGACGGATGAACATCACCAAGCTTGCCAAACGACTTTGCCTGCCCGTACTGCTGATGATCACGCCTGCCGCTTTCGCGGCGGAGCAGATGATGCCATCGCCACCGCAGCTGGCGGCCAAGTCCTACGTACTCATGGACGCGTCCAGCGGCAACGTGCTGGTCGAGAACAACGGTGACGAGCGTCTGCCGCCAGCCAGCCTGACCAAGCTGATGACCGCTTACATCGCCACCCTGGACATCCGCCGTGGCCAGATCGGCGAGAACGACCCGGTCACCGTCAGCGAAAACGCCTGGCGCACCGGTGGTTCGCGCATGTTCATCAAAGTGGGCAGCCAGGTCACCGTCAGCGACCTGCTGCACGGCATCATCATCCAGTCGGGTAACGACGCCTCCGTCGCCCTGGCCGAGCACATCGCCGGCAGCGAAGACGCGTTCGCCGACATGATGAACAAGACCGCCGCCGACCTCGGCATGAGCAACAGCCACTTCATGAACCCGACCGGCCTGCCGAACCCGGAGCACTACTCTTCGGCCCACGACATGGCCCTGCTGGCGCGTGCGATCATCGACGAGGATCCGGCCCACTACGCCATCTACTCGCAGAAAGAGTTCTTCTGGAACAACATCAAGCAGCCTAACCGCAACCTGCTGCTGTGGCGCGACAAGACCGTCGACGGCCTGAAGACCGGCCACACCGACGAAGCGGGCTACTGCATGGTGGCTTCGGCCGTTCGTGACGGCCAGCGCCTGATCGCCGTGGTGTTCGGCACCAACAGCGAGCAAGCCCGTGCCGCCGAGACCCAGAAGCTGCTGACTTACGGTTTCCGCTTCTTCGAAACCCAGACCTTCTACCAGAAGGGTACCGAACTGGCCCAGGCGCCGGTTTGGAAGGGTGCCACCAGCCAGGTGAAAGCGGGTCTGGCCAACGACCTGACCCTGACTATGCCTAAAGGCCAATTGAAGCGTCTGCAGGCTTCGATGACCATGAACCCGCAGCTCACCGCACCGATCGCAAAAGGTGACGTGATCGGCAAAGTGGAAGTCAAACTGGACGAAAATGTGGTTCACAGCGCCGACCTGATCGCCCTCGACGGCGTCGAGGAAGGTGGTTTCATCCGCCGTATGTGGGATAGCATTCGTCTATTCTTCTACGGGTTGTTCAACTGATACGTGACCTGCCACGCTCCCGCGCATCGTTGCGGGAGCGTTGTTGTTGCCACGGCTTACGAGGCCGTTTCCGCCATGAGCGAAGCTGACGTCAAGTCGCACAAAATCGAATTCCCCTGCGAGGATTACCCGATCAAGGTGATCGGCGATACCGTTGTCGGTTTCCGAGACACGGTGATCGAGATCCTCAGCAAGCACGCCAAAGTCGACCTCCAGACACTGGCCGAGCGCCAGAGCAAGGAAGGCAAGTACACCACCGTGCAATTGCACATCGTTGCCGAAAGCGAGAACCAGCTGCACGATATCAATAGCGCCCTGCGCGCGACCGGCATCGTGAAAATGGTGCTCTGATGCCGCGGTGTCTCGGTTTTCGCGATCTTGGCCTGCAGCCCTATGAACCGGTGCTGGAGGCCATGCGTCGTTTTACCGAGCAGCGTGGCCCGGACAGCCAGGACGAAGTCTGGCTGGTCGAGCACCCCGCGGTCTTCACCCAGGGCCAGGCCGGCAAGGCCGAGCACCTGCTGGTACCGGGCGATATCCCGGTGGTGCAGACCGACCGCGGTGGCCAGGTGACCTATCACGGCCCCGGGCAGTTGGTGGCCTACCTGCTGCTGGATGTACGTCGCCTTGGCTTCGGTGTGCGTGACCTGGTGAGCCGTATCGAGCGCACCCTGATCGACCTGCTGGCCAGCTACGATGTCCAGGCTGCGGCAAAACCCGATGCTCCCGGTGTCTATGTCGATGGAGCGAAAATCGCCTCCCTCGGCCTGCGAATCCGCAATGGCCGTTCGTTTCATGGCCTTGCTCTGAATGTGGACATGGACCTTGCGCCATTCCGCCGAATCAACCCCTGCGGGTACGCGGGGCTGGCCATGACCCAGCTGCGCGACCTGGCAGGTCCGATCGAACTCGACGAGGTCAGGACAAGGCTGCGCGGACAGCTGGTCAAGCACCTCGACTATGCTGAGCAGACGACCCTCACGGGCGGAATCGACTGAATATGACAACTGTGCAAGAAGCCGTGCCGAACCTGACTCCTACCCAGGATTCCACCCCGCGCCCCGCGCCGAAGAAGGTGGAAGCTGGCGTTAAACTGCGTGGCGCCGAAAAGGTCGCCCGTATTCCGGTGAAGATCATCCCCACCGAAGAACTGCCGAAAAAGCCGGACTGGATCCGCGTGCGTATCCCGGTTTCCCCGGAGGTCGACCGCATCAAGCAACTGCTGCGCAAGCACAAGTTGCACAGCGTGTGCGAAGAGGCATCCTGCCCGAACCTGGGCGAGTGCTTCTCGGGGGGGACTGCGACCTTCATGATCATGGGTGACATCTGCACCCGTCGTTGCCCGTTCTGCGACGTTGGCCATGGCCGACCGAAGCCACTGGATGTCGACGAGCCGAAAAACCTGGCCATCGCCATCGCCGACCTGCGCCTGAAGTACGTGGTCATCACTTCGGTGGACCGCGACGACCTGCGCGACGGCGGCGCCCAGCACTTCGCCGACTGCATTCGCGAAATCCGTGCGCTGTCGCCGGGCGTTCAGCTCGAGACCTTGGTCCCGGACTACCGTGGCCGCATGGACATCGCTCTGGAGATCACTGCGCAACAGCCGCCAGATGTCTTCAACCACAACCTGGAAACCGTCCCGCGCCTTTACAAGGCCGCGCGTCCGGGCTCGGACTATGATTGGTCGCTGGACCTGCTGCAGAAGTTCAAGCAGATGGTGCCCCATGTGCCGACCAAGTCGGGCCTGATGCTCGGCCTGGGCGAGACCGACGAAGAAGTCATCGAAGTCATGCACCGCATGCGCGAGCACGACATCGACATGCTGACCCTTGGCCAGTACCTGCAGCCATCGCGCAGTCACCTGCCGGTTCAGCGCTTCGTCCACCCGGATACCTTCGCCTGGTTCGCCGAGGAAGGTTACAAGATGGGCTTCAAGAACGTCGCGTCCGGCCCGCTGGTGCGTTCGTCCTATCACGCTGACCAGCAGGCTCATGAGGCCAAGATCAAGCTCTGATCCTGTGTTGAGTCAGACATGCCGATGCGCGCCGAAAGGCGGCATCGGCATTTTTGTATGAGCATTGTCGGTGAAACACGGTAAGGAGTTACCCAGTGAACAGCGTTGAAACCTTCGAGTCCCGCTTGCTTGCCGCGTTGCCCGTAGGTGCTTGCTTCGCCGTGGTCGCCCCCGCCGGGCCGGCCCGGCTGGATGCGCAAAAAGCCGGCCTGTGGTTTGCCAGCCGGGGCTATCAGTCCCGTATCTATCCGAGCGTCAATCAGGCCCAGGGTTATCTGGCCGGCTCCGACCAGCGTCGCCTGCAGGACCTGCACGATGCATTCGCCGACCCTTCCATCCACGCCATTTTGTGCATGCGTGGCGGTTACGGCAGCATGCGCCTGCTCGACAAGCTCGACTTCGAGCTGATTCGGCGCAATCCCAAACCGTTGATTGGCTACAGCGACATCACCGCGCTGCATACCGCCATCGGCCGTCACAGTGGGCTGGTGACCTTCCATGGGGCGATGCTCAACGCCGACCTGCTGGGCGCCAAGCTCGAGCCCACCGAATCTTCGCTACTGGCGCAGTTGAACGGGCGTCTGGCGGCGGGCGATGCCATCGTCCATCCGGCAGCCTACCCGTTGAGCAGTGTAGTGCCTGGCGAAGCCAGTGGGCGCTTGGTGGGCGGCAACCTGTCGTTGCTGGGGGCTACGATGGGTACCATGGCCGAGGTCGATACCCAGGACAGTATCCTGTTCATCGAAGATGTGAACGAGCCACTGTACCGGGTAGATCGTCTGCTGACCCAACTGCGCCTGGCCGGCAAGCTCGAGGGCGTCAAAGGCGTATTGGTGGGGGACTTCGCCGGCGTTACGGTCGCCGCCATGACGCCGCTGCTGGAGGACATCTTCGCGCCGCTGGGTGTGCCTGTACTGGCCGGGTGGCGCAGCGGGCACTGTGACCCGAATGTGTGTCTGCCCCTGGGGGCGTGGGTGCAACTGGACAGCAGCAAGCAGACCTTGGTGCTGCAGCAGGACCTGTTCCGGTCCTGACCGCCATCGTCAGCAGATCATCCCTGCGGCCTTCAGAAGCGGCCTCGACGGGCAAAAGGGGCGCAACGCGGCCCAAGATCCTGATCGCCCAGTGCACCTAGGCTTTGTACGAAAAGCCTTGAAACTCGGTGATGCTGCGTCGAAAACAGCCTCGGAATGCTCATTTTCAACCCGTAAACTCCGCTTCCTCGGCTGTTTTCGCCTTGCCTGACCTTCGTCCCAAGACCTTTCAGACAGACCCTAATGCCCGCCCGGTGAAACAATGATCTTCACGTTCTGCTCCTTGTTGTTCACCAATTCTTCGAAGCCGAGCTCGACAATTTGCTCCAGCCCGATTCGCCCAGTCACCAGCGGTCGAATATCCAGACGCCCATCGGCAATGAATGCGATCACATCAGCGAACTCGCCATTGTAGGCCAATGCCCCGATCACCTGCTTCTCGGTGGACACCAGTTCGAAGAAGTTGAACTCGCTGGGCTCCTCGAAAATACCCACCAACACGCACTTACCGGCCTTGCGAATGGCATCGATGGCCAGCTTGGCCGTGTGCTTGTTGCCGATGCACTCGAAGCTCACATCGGCCCCAAGCCCGCCAGTGAGCGCGCGAATCTCGGCCAGGGCATCGCACTGGCTAGGGTCGAGCACCACGCTGGCTCCCACTTCCTTGGCCTTGGCTTTGCGTGCCGAGGACATTTCCAGCGCGATCACCTGAGCCGCACCGGCAGCCTTGGCGCACATGATGGTGCAAAGGCCGATGGTGCCTGCGCCTACCACCACCACGTTCTGTCCCAGCAGGCTGCCGGCCTTCTTCACCGCGTGCATGCCCACCGCCAACGGCTCGATCAGTGCCCCGGCCTCCCGTGGGAAGCCCTGTGGCAACCGATACAGCAAGTTGGCGGGCACATTGACCCGTTCGGCGAAGGCACCGTTGTTCATAAGCCCGGTGAAGGCCAGGCGCTCGCAGATGTTGTACAGGCCATGGGTGCAGTAGTAGCAGGTCCCGCAATGCTGGCAGGCATCCGCCGCCACCGGGTCGCCCACGGCATAGCCTTCGACTCCCTCGCCGAGCTTGGCGATTTCACCGCAGAACTCGTGGCCGAGGATGCACTGGCCCTGGATGCCGGTCAGAGGATGCGGCGCCTCGACCGGGATGAACACTGGGCCCGCCACGTATTCGTGTAGATCGGAACCACAGATGCCGCACCAGTCCACCTTGATTTGCACCCAGCCAGGAGGCGGGTCGGCAGGCAGGGGGACCTGTTCGACACGGATGTCATGGCGGCCATGCCAGACGGCGGCGCGCATATGGGTGTGGCTCAGGTCATTCATGATGATTGTCTCCAGACTCACGCAACGGGATCAGTGCTTGCGCAGGAACGCCAACAGTCGTTCGTTGACCTGTTCGGCTGCCTCCATCTGCACCATGTGACCAACGCCAGGCACGACCAGGACCTCGGCCTCCAATCCTTCGGCATGGGCGGCTGGGATGATCGCGTCCTCGGCGCCCCAGACCACCATAGCCGGGTGCTGGCCAAGCACGCTACGCAGGTCGTACCGTTGCCGGTCACCTTCGGCGATGGCCGAGCGCAGCTGTCTCAGTGCCTGGTCCACGCCTTCCAGGCGCTTGAACTTGAGCATGTCTTCGAGCATCTGCCGGGTGACCAGCGCGGGGTCGGCGAACAGCTGGGTCAGCTGTGGCTTGAGGGCGTTGCGGTTGGCCGCCTCGACGAAGCCGTGAAGGTATTGCCCGTTGATCGCATCGCCCAGCCCGGCGCTGGCGACCAGGCTCAGGCTCGCCACCCGTTGCGGCGCCAGGCGCGCCACGTTCAGGCTGACCGCGCCGCCCATTGAATGCCCGGCCAGATGGGCGCGTGGGATGTCCAAATGGTCGAGCAGGGCGAGCACTGTCTCGCTCAGCTCATCCAGGTCGCCCCGCTGCAGTGCCTTGGCCGACTCGCCATGGCCAGGCAGGTCCAGCGCAATTACCCGGCGTTCGGCGGCCAGGGCCGGATGGTTGAACAGCCAGTTGTTGAGGTCGCCGCCGAAACCGTGAACCAGCAGCAGCGGGGTGCCACCTTCACCCAGTTCGAACCAGCGCAGCAGGCGGCCACCCACTTCGGCCTTCTGAGGTGCGGGCCCTTGAGCCTGGTCGGCGGCCCCTTCGGCGACGAACTCGGCCTGGAACTGCTGCACCACCGCGTCGATTTCAGCCTCGCTGGCCTGACCTTCCACCACCACGGCAAGCAACGCACCCACCGGCAGGGTTTCGTCGGGTTGGGCGATCAGGCGGCGTAACACGCCACTGAAAGGCGCCTCGACGCTGCTGCTGATCTTGTCGGTTTCAACGTCCAGCACTTCATCGCCCTTGTTGATCTCGTCGCCTTCCTGCTTGAGCCAGGCATCGACCCGGCCCTCGGTCATCGACAAGCCCCACTTGGGCATGGTCAGGGTATGGATCTGGCTCATGCGGCGCTCCTTGCAGCTTCGATTACCTTGCGCACAGCGGCCTCGATCTTCGCGGCATCCGGGATGTACAAGTCTTCGAGGGCGTCGGAAAACGGCACGGGTGTATGGGGCGCGGTGACCATCTCGATCGGGCCTTTGAGCGAGCCGAACGCTTTCTGCGCAACCAGTGCGCTAATGTCGGTGGCCATGGAGCAGCGCGGGTTGGCTTCGTCGATAACCACCAGGCGGCCGGTCTTCTCCACGCTTTCGAGAATGCTGTCTTCGTCCAGTGGGCTGGTGGTGCGCAGGTCCAGCACTTCGCAGTCGATGCCCTGACGAGCCAAGTTGTTGGCTGCCTCAAGCGCCACATGGACCATGCGCCCGTAGGTCACCAGCGTCACGTCGTCGCCGTCGCGCAGGAAGTTGGCCTCGCCGAAGGGCACCGTGTAGACCTCTTCCGGCACCTCGCCCTGCATGCTGTAGAGCAACTTGTGCTCGCAGAAGATCACCGGGTCGTTGTCACGGATGGCCTGGATCAACAGCCCCTTGGCGTCATAGGGCGAGGCGGGGCAGACCACCTTGAGTCCTGGGATGTGGGTCCACAGCGAGGTGAGCATCTGCGAGTGCTGTGCCGCCGCACGCAGTCCGGCGCCGTACATGGTGCGCATCACCAGCGGAGTGACGGCCTTGCCGCCGAACATATAGCGGAACTTGGCCGCCTGGTTGAGGATTTGGTCCAGGCAGCAACCAGCGAAGTCGACGAACATCAGTTCGCAGACCGGGCGCAGGCCTTGGGTGGCGGCCCCGACGGCGGCCCCGACATAGCCGATTTCCGACAGCGGTGCGTCGAGTACCCGGCCAGGGAATTGGTGGTAAAGACCTTTGGTTACGCCCAGCACGCCGCCCCAGGCATCGTCTTCGCCGGGCGCGCCGGCACCGCCGGCAACGTCTTCGCCGATGATGAACACGCTGCTGTCGCGACGCATTTCCTGGGCCAGGGCTTCGTTGATGGCCTGCTGGTAGCTGATCTTTCTTGCCATGGTGGTTCTCCTGTTGTTCTTGTTGTCCGGGCTCAGGGGTAGGTGACGTAGACGTCGGTGAGCAGGTCTGCAGGCTGTGGCTTGGGATCGGACTTGGCACGGCGCACGGCGTCTTCGATCAGGTCTTCGACGCGGGCGTCGATGGCGTCGAGCTGCTCGTTGGTAAGCAATCCGGCGCGGGTGGTCTTGTTGCGGAACTGCAACAGGCAGTCGCGCTGTTCGCGCAGGTGCTTCACCTCGTCCGGGGCGCGGTAGGTCTGCGCATCGCCCTCGAAGTGGCCGTAGTAGCGGCTGAGCTTGACCTCGATCAGCGACGGGCCTTGCCCGGAACGGGCGCGTTCGATGGCGGCAGCGGCAGCCTCGTGCACGGCGAAGAAGTCGAAGCCATCGATGGTGACCCCGGGCATGCCGAAACCGGCGGCGCGGTCGGCGATGTGGTCGCAGGCCACCGACCAGGTCGAGGCGGTGGCTTCGGCGTAGCCATTGTTCTCGGCGACGAAGATGCACGGCAGGTTCATGATCGAAGCCAGGTTCATCGCTTCGAACACCGCGCCTTCGTTGGAGGCGCCGTCGCCGAAGAAGGCCACCGAAACGTCGTCGCGTCCCTTGAGCTTGGCGGCCAGAGCGGCGCCGGCCACCAGCGGGGCACCGGCACCGACGATGCCGTTGGCGCCGAGCATGCCTTTTTCCAGGTCGGCAATGTGCATCGAGCCGCCCTTGCCGCCGCACACGCCGGTCTTCTTGCCGTAGATCTCGGCCATCATGCCGTACACATCCACGCCCTTGGCAATGCAGTGACCGTGGCCGCGATGGGTGGAGGCGATGCAGTCGCTGTCGCGCAGGTGGGCCATGACCCCGGCGGCGGAGGCTTCTTCGCCAGCGTAAAGGTGGACGAAACCGGGGATCTCGCCGGTGGCGAACTCCACGTGCAGGCGTTCTTCGAAGGCGCGGATGGTACGCATCACTTCGTAGGCATGTAGCAACTGTTCGCAGCTCAGGTGAGTGGACATCTTGTTGTTCTCCAGGGTTGTCTCAACACGGGTTTGCAGGGTGCAGCCGATGACCGCGCGGGACGGCCAGCAGGTGGTGCCGTGCGGCATGGGCCAGCACGGCCTCGACATCCACGGTCAGGGGGCCTTGGTGATCGAGGGTAATGGTGGGGTTGTCGCCTTCGGCAAACTCGATTTCGCGCTCGCCGTCCAGGGCCAGGGTGCCGCTGGCGAGGCTCAGGCCATGGGGCACGCCGGGGGCCAGAAAGCCCGAAGCGGTGATGCCGCAACCTTGCAGCAGTCCTGGCGCCAGGGGGGCCAGCAAGGCATGTTCGGCGCCGGGGTTCAGGCGTACCCAGGCACCCTGCGCCGCGTGGCGCGACACTGGGCACCACAGGCCGCACAGGGACGAGAGGCCAATGGCATGGGGTTCGGCGAAGCAGGCAAAGACTTCGCTCAGGTCTTCGCTGCGGCTCAAGGCGCGGGCACCGACGAAGCGCTGAGGCGACACCGCGACTTCCACCAGGGCCCATTCACAGAGGTTCTGCCGCGCTACGTTCACCAGCAGGCGCTTGTTGCGGCGCAGGCTGATCGTGTTCGGCACTTGGCCGCTGGCGAACAGGCCTCCGGCCAGGCCGGCACTGGTGGCTTCGCGCAGCTCGGGGAAAGCGTTATTGGTGCCGGTGGACAGTGTCAGCAGCGGTACGTCCCCGGCATGGGCAGCAACCGCCTTGTGGGTGCCGTCGCCACCGAGCACGGCGATCATGGCCACGCCACGCTCGACCATCAGACGGGTGGCCAGGCGGGTATCGGCGACCGTCTGGGTCAGGGGCAGGTCGAGCAGTTCCAGTGCCGGCCAATGCTGTTCGCGAGCTATCGGGCCATGGCTGGCCTTGAGTACAGCGGCAGCGATACCCGTCATGTCCGTGGGCATCAGCACTTGGCTCACACCGGTGGCACCGAAGGCTGCGAGCAGTCGCTGGATGGCCGAGGCCTTGTCGGTGCTCGAGTAGAGCCCGGCGTTGGCGGTCAGGCGACGCAGGTCTCGGCCAGAGGCAGGGTTGGCAATGATCCCGACAGTCGGGGCAGGTTGCGGCATGGCGCACCTCGTATTCTTGTTTGCCAAGGCAAGAGCAAGGTGGGTGCCAGCTTTTTCGGGGTTGGCTGAGAAGCTTGCTCCAGAGCGGTTCCGGCGTCTTCCGGCGGGTGCCCTCGGTGGCACTGGCGAGACGCCCGGTGCCAGGGCTCGGCCGGTTTCGACGAGACGCTGAGACGCTGCGTCTCAAGCCTGCCGGTAATCACTCAGTGCTTGTCGGGGGATGTCCAGAAGCGCTTAATGGCCGGACAACGATAAAAACAGCAACGAGAACCGGAGGGCCTGAATGCTTGCCGCGAACTCCCGAGCCCATGTCGACTGCGTCAGCCGGGTGCTGAAGAATGCCGACCGCCTGCCGCAGGCACCGGTGCCGCCGCTGATTCTCGATTCATGGCGCCGTTCCATGGAGCTGTACCGCCTCGACCCAGGCTCCCAGCAGGGGCCGCGCATCCTTTCCCAAAGCGTGCTCAACGAATGCCGCGAACGTGCCGAACTGTTTCTGCGTATCGCCGGCGATGCCGTGGCGCGCCTGCATGAGCGTGTGCGCGGTGCCGACTACTGTGTGCTGCTCACCGACGCCCTCGGGCGCACCATCGACTATCGGGTTGAATCCGCTATTCGCAACGACTGCCGCAAGGCCGGGCTGTACCTGGGTACCTGCTGGTCGGAAGGCGAGGAGGGGACTTGCGGCGTGGCGGCCGTCCTGACCAGCAAGGCGCCGGTCACGGTGCACAAGCGTGACCACTTTCGCGCGGCCTTCATCGGCCTGACCTGCACGGCGGCCCCTGTGTTCGACCCCCAAGGGGAGTTGCTGGGGGTAGTGGATGTTTCCGCCCTGCAATCGCCGGACGACCGTCGTAGCCAGCACTTGATCCGCCAGTTGGTGGAGCAGACTGCGCGGGAGATCGAAAACGCCTTTTTCATGCACAGCGCCCAAGGCCATTGGGTGATGCGCGCTCATGGCACGCCGGGGTATGTCGAGAGCCAGCCGGACTACCTGCTGGCCTGGGATGCCGACGGGCGCCTGCGGGCGATCAACAGCCTGGCCCGCGAGCGCCTGCTGGCCCGCCATGGACGCTTGCCCGAGCACATCGGCGAGTTGTTCGACCTGGATCAGCTGCGCCGCGCCAACGAGGCCTCTGCCCAGCGGCTGCCGGGGTGGGGCGGTTTGTATGGCCGGGTGAGTGCGCCCCGGCGACGCGAGCCAGTGCGCGCCGTGCAGCAGGCCCAGGACCCTCGAATCGAGCAGCATTTGCGCCTGGCCACGCGGGTCAAGGACTGCAACCTTGCAGTGCTGGTGCAGGGTGAGACTGGCGCGGGCAAGGAAGTTTTCGCCCGCCAGTTGCATCAGCAGAGCCAGCGCTGTACCGGACCCTTCGTTACGCTCAACTGCGCGGCGATCCCTGAGAGCCTGATCGAGAGCGAGCTGTTCGGCTACGTGGCCGGCGCCTTTACCGGTGCATCGAGCAAAGGTATGCAAGGACTGTTGCAGCAGGCCGATGGCGGCACCTTGTTCCTCGATGAAATCGGTGACATGCCACTCAATCTGCAGACCCGATTGCTGCGGGTGCTGGCTGAAGGCGAGGTGGCACCTTTGGGCGCTGCACGGCGCGAGCGCGTGGATATCCAGGTGATCTGTGCCACCCACCGGGACTTGGCTGTGATGGTGAGTGAAGGGCGTTTTCGTGAGGACCTGTATTTTCGCCTGGCCAACGCCCGCTTCGAGTTGCCGCCGCTGCGTGAGCGCGATGATCGCTTGGGCTTGATTCACCAGTTGCTGGCCGAAGAGGCCAAGGCGTGTGGTGTCGAGGTGACGTTGGCCGACGATGCGTTGCAGGCGCTGCTGGTGTATCGCTGGCCGGGTAATCTGCGCCAGCTGCGGCAGGTGTTGCGCTATGCCTGTGCGGTCAGTGAAGGGGGGCAGGTGTGTCTGGAGAGCCTGCCACAGGAGGTGCGTGGCGATGCAGCGCCTTCGGCGGATGTCGGGACGTCGAGCCCGGCCCGGCAACTGTTGCTCGATGCCTTGATTCGCCATCGCTGGAAGCCGGCCGAGGCGGCGCGGGCGTTGGGGATTTCGCGAGCCACCCTGTATCGGCGGGTACATGAGCACCGGATCGAGATGCCGCGGATGAAGGGGTGATTTTGGGGCTGCCTTGCGGCCCCATCGTCGGCAAGCCAGCTGTTTGGGATCGAACGTCGCCTGCGCGGCGCATCGCCAGCAAGGCTCAGTCACCAACCCTCTAAAGACAACCCAAAAAAAACCCCGGCACATGTCCGGGGTTTCGGTACATCACGCTACGCGATCACTCCTGGCTAGCCAGTTTGTGCTCAAGGTAGTGGATGTTGACGCCGCCTTTGCAGAAACCTTCATCCCGCACCAGGTCGCGGTGCAGTGGGATGTTGGTCTTGATGCCGTCGACGACGATCTCGTCCAGGGCATTGCGCATGCGCGCCATGGCTTCGTCACGGTCCTTGCCGTAGGTGATCAGCTTGCCGATCAGCGAGTCGTAGTTCGGCGGAACCGAATAACCGCTGTACAGGTGCGAATCGACGCGAACGCCGTTGCCGCCTGGCGCGTGGAAGTGCTTCACCTTGCCTGGGCTCGGGATGAACTTCTTCGGGTCTTCGGCGTTGATACGGCATTCCAGCGCATGACCACGGATGACCACGTCTTCCTGGCGGATCGACAGCTTGTTGCCAGCGGCGATGCTGAGCATCTCCTTGACGATGTCGATACCGGTGACCATCTCCGACACCGGGTGCTCAACCTGCACACGGGTGTTCATCTCGATGAAGTAGAAACGGCCGTTTTCGTACAGGAACTCGAAGGTACCGGCACCACGGTAGCCGATCTCGATGCACGCATCGACGCAACGCTTGAAGACTTCCTGACGGGCTTTCTCGTCGATGCCCGGGGCAGGTGCTTCTTCCAGGACTTTCTGGTGACGGCGTTGCAGCGAGCAGTCACGGTCGCCCAGGTGAATGGCGTTGCCCTGGCCGTCGGACAGCACCTGAACTTCCACGTGACGTGGGTTGGTCAGGAACTTCTCCAGGTAGACCATCGGGTTGCCGAAGGCCGCACCGGCTTCGGTACGGGTCAGCTTGGCCGAGGCAATCAGGTCTTCTTCCTTGTGCACCACGCGCATGCCGCGACCACCACCGCCACCGGCGGCCTTGATGATCACCGGGTAGCCGACGTCACGGGCGATTGCCAGGGCAACCTCTTCGTCTTCCGGCAGCGGACCGTCGGAACCCGGAACGGTCGGAACGCCCGACTTGATCATCGCGTCCTTGGCCGAGACCTTGTCGCCCATCAGGCGAATGGTGTCGGCTTTCGGGCCGATGAAAGCAAAACCGGACTTCTCGACCTGCTCGGCGAAATCGGCGTTTTCCGCCAGGAAGCCGTAGCCAGGGTGGATGGCGGTAGCGCCTGTCACTTCAGCGGCAGCGATGATCGCCGGGATGTGCAGGTACGAATCTTTGGACGAAGCAGGACCAATGCAGACCGACTCGTCTGCCAGGCCCAGGTGCATCAGTTCACGGTCGGCCGTGGAGTGTACGGCGACGGTCTTGATGCCCAGCTCTTTGCAGGCACGCAGGATCCGCAGGGCAATTTCCCCACGGTTGGCGATCAGGACTTTTTCCAGCTTCCCAGACATCGTTGGCTCTCCGCGAATCAAACGATGGTGAACAGCGGCTGGTCGAACTCAACCGGCTGACCGTCTTCCACCAGGATGGCGTCGATAACGCCGCCGACATCGGCTTCGATGTGGTTCATCATCTTCATGGCTTCGACGATGCACAGGGTGTCGCCTTTCTTCACGGTCTGGCCAACTTCAGCGAAGTTCGGCGAGGTCGGCGAAGGCTTGCGGTAGAAGGTACCCACCATCGGCGAGCGAATCACGGTGCCTTTGAGGGCTGGAGCGGCGGCAGCGGCTTCGGCAACCGGGGCAGCGGCGGCAGCGACCGGCGCGGCAACAGGCGCGGCGGCAACCGGTGCCGGAGCGAAGTACTGCTGGCCGGCTGGGGCCTTGCTGTGACGGCTGATACGGACCGACTCTTCGCCTTCCTTGATCTCCAGTTCGTCGATGCCAGACTCTTCCAGCAGTTCGATCAGTTTCTTGACTTTACGGATATCCATTAATCATCAACTCCCAAGGTTCGGTCAGGGGGCGTAATTGAAAACGTGTTTGAAAACGTTTCTCTCGAACCCCGGCCCACTTAGGCCGAGGTCTCTATCATCAGGGCTGTGCGTTGGCAGCCAGTTGTTCCAGCGCGGACTCCAGGGCCAGGCGATAGCCGCTGGCGCCCAGACCGCAGATCACCCCTACGGCTACATCGGAGAAGTAGGAGTGGTGACGGAACGGTTCGCGTTTGTGCACGTTGGACAGGTGCACTTCGATGAATGGGATGCTCACCGCAAGCAATGCGTCACGTAATGCGACGCTTGTGTGCGTAAAAGCAGCCGGATTGATCAGGATGAAGTCCACACCCTCGTTGCGTGCGGCGTGAATACGGTCGATCAGTTCGTACTCGGCATTGCTCTGCAGGTACTGCAGATGGTGGCCAGCGGCGCGAGCGCGCTGCTCCAGGTCCTGGTTGATCTGGGCCAGGGTCACGGCGCCGTAGTGGCCCGGTTCGCGGGTCCCGAGCAGGTTCAGGTTGGGGCCGTGGAGCACCAGTAGGGTTGCCATCTGCGGATTCCTTGAATTTGTAGGGCAATTCGACACAGCGCGGCGAGTGTGCCGCAAAGCGGGAGCAAGTGTCCAGTTCCCGGCAATAGCCAGCACGATGTCCGAGGTTCGCGCGAAGTATGTGACCAAATAATTCAATCTGGTCACTCTACTGTGGTTTTTTTACAGCCCGCGGGAAGTTATAGACCGAGTTTGCCGCGTACGCGCGCCAGAACCTGCGCAAAATCGCCGGCATTTATCTCGCCAATCACCCGATCAGCGGTAATTTCGCTGCCGTTCGCGGCAAAGAACATCAGCGCAGGCGGCCCGAACAGCTGGTAGCGGTCGAGCAGGCTGCGCTGTTCGGCATTGCTGTCGGTGATGTCGAAGCGCAGCAGGCGGAAGGCGCTCAGCTGTGGTTGCACGTGGGGCGCATTGAGCACTTCATGTTCGATCACCTTGCAGCTGATGCACCAGTCGGCATACCAGTCCAACAGCACCGGCTGGCCGGCGGCCTTGGCCTCAGCCAGCGCTGCATCGAGCGCGGCAGGGGTGGTCAGGGTTTGCCAGGCATCCGATTGAGTGGCGGGGCTGGTCGGGCCTGCACCGACGACCGCAGGCGGTGGCAGTGGGCGTAGCGGGTCGCCGCGTCCGCTCAGGGCGCCGTACCAGCAGGCCAGGGCGTACACCAGCAGCGCCAGGCCCAGCAGTTGTACCAGACGCTGGCGTGGTGTCTTGACCACGAACTCCAGGGCGCCGAGGAATAGCGCCACGCCGGCGGCCAGGAAACCGACCAGTAGCAAGGTGACCGGCCCCGGGAGAATGCGGCTGAGCAAGCCAATGGCCAGGCCCAGCAGCAATACACCGATGGCATTCTTCACCGTGTTCAGCCAAGGGCCACTCTTCGGTAGCCAGGCTGCACCGCCAGTGGCGACCAACAACAGCGGCGCCCCCATGCCCAGGCCCAGGGTGAACAGTTTGAGTGCGCCGCCCAGGGCATCGCCGCTGGCGCTGATGTACAGCAACGCGCCGGCCAGCGGCGCCGATACGCACGGTGACACCAGCAGGCTGGACAGGACGCCCAGCACCGCCGCGCCCAGTAGCGAGCCGCCCCTGACACCATTGGCGAAGGTGTTCAGGCGGCTGCTCAGCGCCTGCGGCAGTTTCAGCTCGAACAGACCGAACATGGCCAGGGCGAACAGCACGAAGAACAGCGCGAACGGCACCAGTACCCATGCCGATTGCAGGCGCGCCTGCAAGTTGAGGCTGGCACCGAACACACCCATCAAGGCACCCAGCGCGGCGAAGGAGGCGGCCATTGGCAACACATAGGCCAACGACAGGCTGAGCCCACGCCAGCCACCTACCTGGCCGCGCAGCACGACGCCCGAGAGGATCGGCAGCATCGGCAGCACGCAAGGAGTGAAGGTCAGGCCGATGCCGGCGAGGAAGAACAGTAGCAGCGATTTCCAGTTCCAAGCCTGGTCAGGGACTGGCGCGGTGGCGCTGCCGGTACCGTCGATGGTCAGGCGTTCGGTTTCCGGTGGGTAGCACAGGCCTTTGTCGGCGCAGCCCTGGTAGCTCACCAGCAAGGTGAAGGCGCGCTGGTCGCTGGTCGAGCGCGGTATCTCGATGTCGAGCACGCCGTGGTAGACCTCGACATCGCCGAAAAACTCGTCGTGCTTGGGCTCGCCCTTGGGGATTCGTGGTGCGCCCAAGGCAATGTCGGCCGGCTCGCTGCGGAACTGGAAGCGGTGGCGGTAGAGGTAGTAGCCGTCGGTGGCGACGAAGCGCAACTTGATGGTCTGGGCGTCGCCCTGGATCAGGCTGAGCTTGAAGGCTTCATGGACAGGCAGGAAATCGGCGCTGTTGGACAGCGAGGCGGCACCGAGGGTGGCGCTGGGGCGGTTGTCGAGCAGGCCTGAGGCGAAGGCGGGGCTGGCCAGCAGCAGGAACAGCAGGAAAAACAGGCGGCGCATGGCGGACTCGCGAGGTGGAACGTGCTGGGCATGATAGCGGAGTTGATGGGCGTTGGGGGCGGGGGTTTGTCGGGATATCTTCAGCGTTGGGGGAGCGAGCGCCGTCGGCGCGGCACATCGCGAGCAAGGCTCGCTCCTCCGGTTGTTTCGGGCCAGTTCGCGTGCGATCTCAGACCCTGAATGCCCCCACCGCCCGGTTCAACTCGCCACCCAGCGCCAGCAACTGCTCCCCTTGTTCGCGCCCTTCGCCGATGCGCTGCAGGTTGTCTTCGCCCAGGGCGTGGATTCGCTCACTGTGGTCGCGGATCTCGCCCACGGCGCCGCTTTGCTGGGCGGTGGCGTCGGCAATCCGGATGGCCGTGGCGGAAATCGTGCGGATCGCGCTGACGATCTCGTCCAGCGCGCCGTCGGCGGCCTGGGCCTGGTCGGCGGTAGCCTCGGCATGTTCGAGCTGGGCCCGCATGCCCGCCACCGACTCACGCGCCGCCTGTTGCAGGCGGTCGATCAAAGCCTGGATTTCGCCCGTGGCGCCAGTGGTACGTTGGGCCAGTGAGCGCACTTCATCGGCGACCACAGCAAAGCCTCGACCCATCTCGCCGGCTCGGGCCGCTTCGATGGCGGCGTTGAGGGCCAGCAGATTGGTCTGCTCGGCAATCGAGCGAATAACCGTCAGTACACCACCAATGGTGGCTGACTCTTCGGCCAACTGCTCGATCATGCGGGCATTGCCGTGCACCTCCTCCACCAGTTCGCGCAAGCCCGTCAGGCTCTGGCCAATCACGGCCTGGCCCTGTTCGACGGCACGGCCGGCATCGCGGCTGGCATCGGCAGCCGAGCTGGCATCGCTGGCAACCTGCACGATGGTCGCTTCAAGCTCACCGAGCGCATCGCGAATCTGCCCGGTATCGCCCGCCTGGCGCTCGGCACCGTCGTGCAGGGCCGCACTCATCCCGGCTAGGGCATGGCTGCTGCCCGCCACCTGCTCGGCGTTGTGGCGGATGGTGCCGACCAGCTCCACCAGATACTGGCGCAGGCGGTTGAGCGATTCCTGTATGTCCTGCAGCTCCCGGTTGCTCTTGCCCAGGACGATGGCCTTGGCGAAGTCACCCTCGGCCCAGCGTGACAAGGCCGGCGCCAGGCTGGTGAGGGTGCGGGCCAGGCGGCGCTGCAGGGTATCGATGAGCAGGGCGATGAGCAGGATCACAGCGATCATCAGGCCTTGGATGATGCGCACTTCGTTGGCGATCGTGCCATGCTGGCTGCGCACCGCCGGCTCCACGGCGGCGATGGCCTGTTGGACGGCATCGAGGCGTTCGTTGGTATTGGCGGCCAGGACCGTGCGGCGTTCAATCAGCTCTCGGGTGCGCTGCAGTTCCGCGGGGTACCGGTTTAGCAGACTCAGCAACTCGCGTTTCAGGCCGACGGCAATGTCTTCCTGTTGCTCGCTGGCTTGGGTCTGCAGGCCCATCATGGCAGCGAAGTCATCGGCGCCGGATGCGGCGGCGCGAGTCACGCCCAGCAGTGGCAGGCCGTCGATGACCTGGGCCTGGGCGCGAATGAGCTGCAGCTCGCGATCGACTTCGTCGGCCAGTTCGGCGCGTCCACTGCTGACCAGTTTGTCCCGGGCCAACGACAGGCGGCCCAGGTGCAGCGTGGCGTCGAGGATCGGCGTCAGGTAATGCTCGGCTTCGGCGCTCGCGCTGTCGCGGGCATAGCCTGCCAATTGTTCGAGGTTCGCCCCCAGTTCGCGTTCGGCTTGCAGCAGCAAGGCCTGTGGGTCGCCGGCCAGCTTGCCGGCGGCAAGCAGTTCGTTGCGGGTGAAGGCCTGAAGGCTGCCAAGGCTTGGGCGCAGTCGGCCAGCCAGGTCTTCCGGCCACTCGGCGAGGGCGGCCTGCAACTGGGTATTGGCTTGCACGGCCGCCGCGTGGCGCAATGCGTCACCGCTGCCGAGGTAGGCCTGGATATTGCCCACGGCGTCGTTCTGGAACTGCCGCGACAGGCCAAGGTAGCGCTCCATCAACTGGTAGGGACGTTCCAGGGCGCGTTGCGACCACCACAGGGTCGCGCCCAGGGCGATACACACGGTCACCAGCAACAAGGTGTTGAAATTGGTCAGCCACTTCAGGCGCATAGCCGCGAACTTCCTGCGGGGGAGTGGAGAGGTAGGTGCCTGAAGTTATTGCGGTTTTGTGACGTGGTGATGACGACGGGGCGGCGTGGCACAAAAAAAGTGGCACAGTGCCGGCATTGGTTTTGGCCGTGCCGACGCCTTCACGGGGGAAGCCGCTCCCACAGGGACTGCTGCGAATTCAAGGTCGGTGCGAAGGGCACAGCACAGGCAAAGCCCTGCCTCAGGGCTCCACGCGCACCACACAATTGCGTCCGGCATGCTTGGCGCGGTACAGCGCCTCATCGGCGGCGCTGGCCATGGTCAGCGCATCCAGGTCGTCGTCGAGTTGAACCACACCTGCACTGAACGTGCATTGCAGGTCGTGGGGCTGCGCGGGGTAGAGAATCTCGGCAAAGCGCCTGCGGATTTCATCGAGCACCTTGTGCGCCGCCTCCAGGCCAGTGTTAGGCATCACGATGGCGAATTCCTCGCCGCCGTAGCGGCCGATGAAATCGGTCTTGCGCAGACGTTGCTTGAGAAACAGCGCCAGGCTCTTGATTACCCGGTCGCCCATGGGATGGCCGTGGCGGTCGTTGATCTTCTTGAAGTGGTCGATGTCGAGCATGGCGAAGCTCAACGGCTGCTCTTCGCGGCGCGCGCGGAAGCTGCAGTCTTCGAGCAATTGCAGGATGTGCGTGTGGTTGTACAGCCCGGTCAGGCTGTCGCGGACCATGCGCGCTTTCAGGTGACGGGCACGGGCGGCGCGGTTGCGCACGGTGGTGATCAGGTGGCGCGAGCGGATCGGCTTGGTCAGGAAGTCGTCGCCGCCTTCGCTCATGGCATCGAGCTGCTTATCCAGGTCGTCCTCGGCCGACAGGTAGATGATCGGCACGCTCACATAGCGGTCGTTATGTCGGATCACCTTGGCCAGCTCGGTGCCGGTGCAGGCCGGCATGTACATGTCGAGGATCACCAGGTCGGGCTGGAAGTCGGCCAGCTCGGCCATGGTCCGGATCGGATCGTTCAGGCTGCGGGTGATCATGCCGGCGCTGTTGAGCAGGCGTTCGGTGTGCAGGGCCTGGGCGCGTGAGTCGTCGATGATCAGCACGCGAAACGGGTCGTACTGGGTGGCGCTGGTCAGCAGCTCGACTTTCTCCAGCAGGCTGGAGGCCTCAAGGGTGCCGGTGAGAAACTCCTGGCCTCCGGCGCGCACAGCGGCCAGCCGGGTCGGCGTGTCGGTTTCCTGATGGCTGAAGAACAGCAGCGGGATGTGTTGCTCCAGGCCCTGCTGGGCCTGAGCAGCCAGTTGCAAGCCCAGACCTGGGCCGGTGAAGTCGACATCCATGACAATGGCTGACGGTAGGCGCTCTTTCATCGAGGCCTGGAAAGCGTCTGCACTGAACAGGGCTTCGACGCCCAGGCCGAAGAACTCCAACTGCTGGGCCAGGCGCTCGGCCCGGTCATGGTCCTGCAGCAGGATGTACACCGGCTTGCGCAAGGGCGGCAGGGGCACTTGGTCGAGTTGGTCGCCCTTGCGCAGCCCGGTGCGCGACAGACGTTGCATCAGGCGGTTGAGCTCGCCGATCAGTTGTGAGTTGAGCCGTGCGCTGTTGGCTTCGATGGCCTGCAGGGTCTGGCCGATGGCGGTCGACAGGTCGCTGTGCTCAGGCTGCTCGAAGCGTTCGGCGTAGCGTTGCAGGCGTAGGTTGGCCTCGCACAGTTCGCCCAGGTCGCCGTCCGACCATTCGCCACGCTGCAGACGCTGCCAGATCTCGAGGATCTGCCTGGCCTGGAGGATCACACGCTGGGCGAAGTGCTGCTTGAGACGCTCGTGGCTCGGCTCGGCTGTTTGGCTCATGTCCTGACTACTTATTAGTTGGGGATGTGCAGGTGCAATGATGGCTCTATGCTAGCAGTTCTTTTCCGACGAGTGAGTGCCCTGAATCAACAAAGGGTTCCGAACGAATATTCAGTTACTGACTCATTGGTCGCTTATGCGTACGGCGGTGTCTGCTTTATAGTGCAGCCACGCGGGCTTGCCGTGGCACCCTGGCGCAGGCCTGTGGTCCAAGCCCCTGAACCGTCGTGACTGATTAAGGACAAAGCCATGCTGGATTGGAAAAACCGCGAGGCCAAAGCCGAGCCCCGCGAGCGTGTCGATGGTCGCGGTGCTGCGGCCCGCAGCTACCTTGGTGGCCTCTGGAGCCGTGCGCTGGGCACGTTGATTGGCCTTTACCTGCTGGTCTGCATTGGCCTTGGTTGGTACTGGAGCCAGGAGCCTGAACTGTTCCCGGTGCAGCAGAACGCCCAGGCGGCGGCCGAGAAGAATGGCCAGCAGATGGTCGTTGGCTACACCACCATCGAAACCCTCAAGACGGTCGCGCAGACCTTGCTGGACAAGCCGGGCGGCTACATTTCCAACGACCGCTTCCCACCTGGGCTGTGGATGGACAACATGCCGAGTTGGGAATACGGCGTGCTGGTCCAGGTGCGCGACCTGTCGCGCGCACTGCGCAAGGACTTCGCCCGTTCGCAGTCGCAATCCACCGAAGACGCCGACTTGGCCAAGGCCGAGCCGCGCTTCAACTTCGACAACAAGAGCTGGATCCTGCCATCGAGCGAGTCGGAGTTCGAGGAAGGCATCAAGTCGCTGAGCCGCTACCAGGCTCGCCTGGCCAAGGGTGATCAGGGCGCGATCTTCTATACTCGTGCCGACAACCTCAACAACTGGCTGGGTGACGTGGCGACCCGTCTGGGTTCGCTGTCCCAGCGCCTGTCGGCCAGTGTCGGCCGGGTCAAGCTCAACAGCACCCTGAAGACCGAGTCGGTGCAGCCCGGCCAGGCGCCGCAGGTTGACGAGGAACTGGTGGAAACGCCTTGGCTGCAGATCGACAACGTGTTCTACGAAGCCCGTGGCCAGGCCTGGGCGCTGTCGCATCTGCTGCGTGCCATCGAGGTGGACTTCGCCGATGTACTGGCGAAGAAGAACGCTACCGTCAGCGTCCGCCAGATCATCCGTGAACTGGAGGCGTCCCAGGAGGCGCTGTGGAGCCCGATGGTGCTCAACGGCAGTGGCTTCGGCATGTGGGCCAACCACTCGCTGGTGATGGCCAACTATATCTCCCGAGCCAACGCAGCGGTGATCGACCTGCGTCAGCTGCTGTCCCAGGGCTGATCATGGCCATCGATCCCAAGGAGGCTGCCCACCGGGCAGCTTCCGACCGTGAGCTGGTCGCCTGGGTGGACGAAGCCGATCAGGTCCTCGGCGCCTTGCCCAGGGCTCAGTTGCGTGAGCGCGGCCTGATCGGTCGCTGCACCTTCATCCTGCTGTTCAACAGTGCCGGTGAACTGTGCGTGCACCGCCGTACCCTGAGCAAGGCGCTCTACCCAGGCTACTGGGATGTGGCGGCAGGCGGCATGGTGACGGCGGGAGAGGCGTATGCCGAGTCCGCCGCGCGCGAGCTGGCCGAAGAGTTGGGGATCGAAGGCGTCGACTTGCGCTTCCATGAGCGGTTCTACTTCGACCAGCCGGACAACCGCTTGTGGTGCGCGGTGTATTCGGCGGTGTCGGATGCGCCGTTGCGCTTGCAGCGGGAAGAAGTGATAGAGGCGAAGTTCGTTCGCATCGAGCAAGCGGAGGCCGAGAGCCTGAGCAAGCCTTATTGCCCGGACTCGCTGGCGGCGTTGCAGCGCTACAAGGCCAGTCTCTGAGGTAGGCTTCCCGGTGCTGGCCTTTTCGCGGGTTAACCCGATCCAGCAGGTGATTCACTGCCAGTGAGTCCAGTGAAATAGCCGTTGCAGCGGGCTTGCCTGCGAGGGGTCGCAAAACATTCGAAAAATGGCGCATTCCAGTACTTAGCAAACGCCGGTTTTATCGTTACACTGCGCGCCCTTTTCGGGCTGCCGCAGGTCTTGTGGCAGTAGCGCCGCCCCTGCCAGAGTGGGGCTTCGCGGTCGGCTCCCGTCGACCAGTTTTTGTCCTCAGCAAGAGGAACAAAAGTGGCCAAGAAAGCTTCTTCCTTCTCCGCCCTTGGCGGTCTCGTGTACTCCACCGATTCCGGTCGGCATTGCCCCGACTGTGGCCAGCCGGTGGACGCCTGCACCTGTAAGCAATCCGTCATCCCCGAGGGGGACGGTATCGCCCGCGTTCGTCGTGAAAGCAAAGGCCGTGGCGGCAAGACCGTGACCACCGTCACCGGCGTCCCGCTGCCGCTCGACCAGCTCAAGGAGCTGGCCTCCACCCTCAAGCGCCGATGTGGTACCGGTGGTGCCTTGAAAGAGGGCGTGATCGAGATCCAGGGCGATCACGTTGAGTTACTCATCGGCGAGCTGACCAAGCAAGGCTTCAAGGCGAAGAAATCCGGCGGTTGATACGGCCGCGCGATTTTTTCCCCAGCGCTTTCTAAACTCGTTTCCGTAGCAGGGGTCTATCCCTGAATACGGAATAATCGTCATTTTCAGCTTTTACACTGCGCCCGCCGCCTCGTGGGGCAGTGTCTTCGACTTATCTATAGGGGACGTGAATGTCCGTACGACGCACACGCAAAGACGATGGTAGCCAATGGACCGTGGCCGACAGCCGCAGTGTTTATGGCATCCGCCATTGGGGCGCTGGTTATTTCGCCATCAATGAAGCCGGGCGCGTCGAAGTGCGCCCCAACGGGCCGAGCAGTGCCCCGATCGACCTGTTCGAGCAAGTCCAGGAGCTGCGCCAGAGCGGCCTGTCGCTGCCACTGCTGGTGCGCTTCCCAGACATTCTGCAGGACCGCGTGCGCCAGCTGACCGGCGCCTTCGACGCCAACATCGCGCGCCTTGAGTACCAGAGCAAGTACACCGCGCTGTACCCGATCAAGGTCAACCAGCAGGAAGCGGTGGTGGAAAACATCATCGCCACCCAGAACGTGTCCATCGGCCTTGAGGCCGGCTCCAAGCCCGAGCTGCTGGCGGTGCTGGCGCTGGCGCCCAAGGGCGGGACCATCGTCTGCAACGGCTACAAGGACCGTGAGTTCATTCGCCTGGCGCTGATGGGGCAGAAACTCGGCCACAACGTGTTCATCGTCATCGAGAAAGAGTCCGAAGTGGCTCTGGTGATCGAGGAGGCCGCCGAGCTCAAGGTCAAGCCTCAGGTAGGCCTGCGCGTGCGTCTGTCGTCGCTGGCATCGAGCAAGTGGGCAGACACGGGTGGCGAAAAGTCCAAGTTCGGTTTGTCCGCGGCCCAGCTGATCTCGGTGGTTCAGCGTTTCCGCGACGCGGGCCTGGACCAGGGCATCCGCCTGCTGCACTTTCACATGGGGTCGCAGATCGCCAACCTGGCCGACTACCAGCACGGTTTCAAGGAAGCCATCCGTTACTATGGCGAACTACGGGCCCTGGGCCTGCCGGTCGACCATATCGACGTCGGCGGCGGCCTGGGTGTCGACTACGACGGCACTCACTCGCGCAATGCCAGCTCCATCAACTACGACATGGATGACTATGCCGGCGTGGTGGTGGGCATGCTCAAGGAGTTCTGCGACGCGCAGGGCCTGCCACACCCGCACATCTTCTCCGAGAGCGGCCGTTCGCTGACTGCGCACCACGCCATGCTGGTGATCCAGGTGACCGACGTCGAGAAACACAACGACGACGTGCCGACCATCGAGAACAAGGAGTCGTTGCCGGAGACCGTGCAGTGGCTGGCCGATCTGCTTGGCCCGACCGACATCGAGATGGTGACCGAGACTTACTGGCGCGCCACCCACTACATGGGTGACGTGGCAGCGCAGTATGCCGATGGCAAGATCAGCCTGGCCGAGAAAGCCCTGGCCGAGCAGTGCTACTTCGCCGTGTGCCGTCGCCTGCACAACTCGCTCAAAGCCCGCCAGCGCTCGCACCGCCAAGTGCTGGACGAGCTCAACGACAAGCTGGCCGACAAGTACATCTGCAACTTCTCGGTGTTCCAGAGCCTGCCGGATACCTGGGCCATCGGCCAGGTGCTGCCGATCATTCCGCTGCATCGCCTGGATGAAGAGCCGATGCGTCGCGCGGTGCTGCAGGACCTGACCTGCGATTCCGACGGCAAGATCAACCAGTACGTCGACGAGCAGAGCATCGAGACCAGCATGCCGGTGCATGCGGTCAAGGAAGGCGAAGACTACCTGCTGGGTGTGTTCCTGGTCGGCGCCTACCAGGAGATCCTGGGCGACATGCACAACCTGTTCGGTGACACCGACTCGGTGAACATCTATCAGAATGCCGATGGCAGCGTGTACCACGCCGGTATCGAGACCCACGACACTATCGAGGACATGCTGCGCTACGTGCACCTGTCGCCGGAGGAGTTGATGACCCACTACCGCGACAAGGTGGCCAGCGCCAGGATCAGCGCCCGCGAGCGGACCCAGTTCCTCGATGCGCTGCGTCTTGGCCTGACCCGGTCGTCATACCTGTCGTCCTGATCGCCAGTGGCCGCTCCTGCCCTGTGTGGGGCGGGAGCGGCCTTGTGTCGCGAAAGGGCTGCGTAGCAGCCCCAACTGCCTATACACAACAACCCTGCTCAGTACGGGCTTTGAGTCTGTGCTGAGCATCCATATGCCTTGTCCGACGGCAAGTAGAAGCAAGACTGCTATCAGGCACTGAGTAGCCCCTTGACTTCGCATACTCAATACCTGCTTTGATCCATGCCTGATCTTCGGGGGCGTCTCCATAAGGGGCATCATTGCACCACGATCCAAATGCCGAATTGCAGGTGCCAGCCCGACGCTGTGCCCATCCAGCACCTCTCAACAAGAATTCTTGCGATAGACCTGCGGCGGTTCCCGTAGCTCCGTAATTGAAGTTGCCAAAGGCTTCGTACTGCCTTCCTTGCTGTTTATAGTCCCACTCACCTCGATTTCTGACCATCGAGTAAAACCACGGCACTAGAAAAGCACTGCCGCCGTTTTTAAAGTAGTTACGCGCCTTGCTGGCAGCATTCATGTCGCTATCAACAGATGCGGTTGGAGGGTACATAAAGGCTCCTTGCTCTTAAGTAATTAAGAAGAGTCCCCTCCGTGGGCGCTGCATTTACCAAATTGATTCTCGCAGTCAATCGAATCTATTTTTCATATTGTTTTCCACTCCGACCCACTTGCCTCTCTGCTGCAATTTCCATCCCACCCACCCCAACGTCACTGCCCGCAACGCCATGAACCCCAGAAACGCCAGCCATAACCCATGGTTGCCGGAGCCACTCAACACCAGCGCCAGAGGCAGCGCGACCAGTACCGAAACCAGCATTGCATTGCGCATCTCTCGCGCCCTTGTCGCACCGATGAACAGCCCGTCGAGCAGATAACTCCACACCGCGATCAGCGGCAGCACCGCCAGGTACGGCAGATACGGATAAGCCGCTGCCCGCACACTGTCGATGTCGGTTTGCAGGTCGATGAACAGGTGCCCGCCGATCAGGAACAACACGGCAAACCCCAGGCTGGTGATCAGCGACCAGCCACAGGCCACCACCAACGAGCGGCGCAGCGTGTCGCGGTCGCGGGCGCCGATGGCGTGGCCGCACAGGGCCTCCACGGCGTGAGCCAGGCCGTCCAGGGCATAGGCGGTCAACAGCAGGCCATTGAGCAGGAGGGCGTTAGCGGCCACCGTGGCCTCACCCAGGCGCGCGCCCTGCACGGTAATCAGCAGGAACACCAGCTGCAGCGCAAGGCTGCGCAGGAAGATGTCGCGGTTCACCGCCAACAGTGGCCGCCAGGCTTGCCAGCGCTTGAGCGCCGCCCAGGCGATCTGCCCCGGATAGGCGCGCAGGGCAGGGCGGGTGAGGGCCAAGCCCAATAGCGCGGCGCTCCATTCGGCAATCACCGACGCTCGCGCCGAGCCCAGCACCCCCCAGTCGAGGCCAAGGACGAACCACAGGTTGAGCACGATGTTGAGCAGGTTGGTGGTCAGCAGAATGGCCAGCGGTGCCCTGGCGTTCTGGGTGCCGAGGAACCAGCCCACCAAGGCATAGCTGGCAAGCGCGGCCGGCAGGCCAAGCAGCCGCGTGTGGAAGAAGTCTTCGGTGGCTTGCTGCAAGGCTTCGCTCGGCTGCATGGCCTGCAGCGCCAACTGGCTGAAGGGTACGGCGAGCAGGCCGATGAGCAGGGCGAAGCCGACCGCCAGCAACAGCCCCTGTACCAGCACCTGGCGCAGCGCAGCACCGTCGGCGCGCCCGGCAGCCTGGGCGGCGAAACCGGTGGAGCCCATGCGCAGAAAGCCCATCAGGCCGACCATGAAGGTGAACAGGGTGGCGCCCACGGCGACCGCACCCAACTGGTGGGCATGGGGCAGGTGACCAATCACCGTGCTGTCGACCAGCGCCACCAGTGGCACCGAAACGTTGGAGAGAATCATCGGTGCGGCCAGGCCCCAGACCTTGCGGTGGGTGGGGCGGTCGCGCCAGTCGGTCGTCAGTGAAGTCATCGGGTTCCTGTTGAATCTGCGGCTGCGTTGCGGCCGTTTCGCGTCACCGGGCCGCTCCCAGCGATTGCGGGTCCGGGAACGGCCGTGCGCCGCGCTTTTCTGAGGGCAACAGTGTAAAGGCCAGCCAGCCAATCCGCTCGACCTCAGGTGTCCCTGCTGCCATTGCGCTATAGTTGCTGCCCTTACGTACACGCTGCCAAAGAGTTTCCACTCCATGTTCAACAAAGGATTGTTGCTGGCCTGCGCGCTGGCGTTGCTCAGTGCTTGTGACGGCGCCTCGCCGGAAAAAACCAAGCCGACCGAGTCTCCTGCCGCGAGCGCGGCGGTCGAGGCGGCGGCACCCAAACGCGAAGACCCGGCTGTGCTCGCCAAACGTTACGAGGGCCGCGAGCTGAGCGTGCTGGACGTCTCCGAAGTCCAGCTCGACGGAGCCGCTACCTTGTCGGTGAGCTTTTCGGTGCCACTGGATGCCAAGCAGGACTTCGCCAACACGTTGCACCTGGTGGATACGGTCAAAGGCAAGGTCGATGGCGCCTGGGAGCTCTCCGACAACCAGATGGAACTGCGCCTGCGCCATCTTGAGCCACAGCGCAAGCTGGTGCTGACCATCGACAAAGGCCTGCTGGCGGTGAACGGCAAGACGCTGGACAGCGAGTCGGTGAGCCGCCTGGAAACCCGCGACATGCAGCCCACCGTGGGCTTCGCCAGCCGCGGCTCGCTGCTGCCGACGCGCCTGGCCGAAGGCCTGCCGGTCATCGCCCTGAACGTCAACAAGGTCGATGTCGAATTCTTCCGCATCAAGCCGGACATGCTCTCCAGCTTCCTGGTCAACTGGGGTCGCAACAGCAGCCTGTACTACTACCAGTCCAAGGAAACCCTGGAGATGGCTGAGCTGGTCTACAGCGGCCGTTTCGACCTCAACCCTGCGCGCAACACCCGCGAGACCATGCTGCTGCCGATTGCCGGTATCAAGCCGCTGCAGGAGCCGGGCGTGTACCTGGCCGTGATGCGTGCCTCGGGCACCTACGACTATTCGCAACCGGCAACGTTGTTCACCCTCAGCGACATCGGCGTATCCGCCCATCGCTACCACGACCGCCTGGATGTATTCGCCCAGGCGCTGGAAGGCGGCAAGGCGTTGAAAGACGTCAACCTCGAACTGCATGATGACAAGGGCAAGCTGCTGGCCCAGGCCAAGACAGATAGCCAGGGTCATGCCCAACTGCCCATCACCGCCAAGGCCGACACCCTGATTGCCACCCAGGGCGTGCACACCACGCTGCTGCGCCTGAACACGGCGGCGCTGGACCTGGCCGAGTTCGACATCACCGGGCCCCAGGCCAACCCGCTGCAGTTCTTCATCTTCGGCCCGCGAGACCTGTATCGCCCTGGCGAAACGGTGCTGCTCAATGGCCTGTTGCGCGATCAGGATGGCAAGCCGGTCAAGGCCCAGCCGGTCAGCGTGGAGGTCCGTCGCCCCGATGAGCAGGTGAGCCGCAAGTTCGTCTGGGAGGCTGACGCCAAAGGTCTTTACCAGTACCAATTGCAACTGGCCACCGAAGCTCCGACGGGCCGTTGGCAGTTGCTGCTCGACCTCGGCGGCGGGCGCAAGCAGGTGTATGAGTTCCTGGTCGAAGACTTCCTGCCCGAGCGCCTGGCACTGGAGCTCAAGGGCAGCAGTCAGCCGCTCGCACCAGAGCAGGATGCGCGTATCCAGGTCAATGGCCGCTACCTTTATGGCGCCCCGGCTGCCGGCAATCGCCTGAGTGGTCAGGCCTATGTCCGCCCGCTGCGAGAAGCCGTACCCGCCTTGCCGGGCTACCAGTTCGGCTCGGTGACCGAGACCGAGCTGAACCAGGACCTGGAGCTCGATGAAGTGACCCTCGACCAGGCCGGTAAAGCGGTGGTCGACATCGAAAGCCGCTGGGCTGAGGCCCGTTCGCCGCTGCAACTGACCGTGCAGGCCAGCCTGCAGGAGTCCGGCGGCCGACCGATCACCCGGCGTCTGGAACAGCCGATCTGGCCTGCCGAGCGTTTGCCGGGCCTGCGTGGCCTGTTCGACGGTGACGAGACCGACAGCGATGGCCCGGTGGAATTCGAGTTCCTGGTGGCGGACCGGGACGGCAACAAGCTGGCGGCGAACGACCTCAAGGTCAGGCTGATTCGCGAGCGCCGCGACTACTACTGGAACTATTCGCAGAGTGATGGCTGGAGTTACAACTACAACGAGAAATTCCTCACGCAAAGCGAGGAAACGCTCAGCGTCAAGGCAGGCTCCACGGCCAAGCTGACCTTCCAGGTCGAGTGGGGGCCGTATCGCGTGGAAGTGGAAGACCCGGATACCGGACTGGTTTCCAGCGAACGCTTCTGGGCCGGTTATCGCGCCCAGGACAACGCCGAAGGCGGCGCGGTGCGTCCGGACCAGGTCAAGCTGGCGCTGGACAAGCCTTCGTACGCCGATGGTGCCACGGCCAATGTCACCGTCACGCCACCGGCGCCAGGCAGTGGTTATTTGATGGTCGAGTCCAGCGAGGGCCCGCTGTGGTGGCAGGAGATCGACGTTCCCGCCGAGGGCAAGACCTTCGAGGTGAAACTCGACAAGCAGTGGGCGCGCCATGACCTGTATGTCAGCGCCTTGGTGATCCGCCCCGGCGAACGCAAAGCCAATGCCACGCCCAAGCGCGCGGTGGGCGTGCTGCACCTGCCGCTGGACCGCGCCGAGCGCAAGCTTGCCGTCACCTTGCAGGCCCCTGAGAAGATGCGGCCGAAACAGCCACTGACCGTGAAACTCAAGGCCGCCAACGCTGATGGCAGCCACCCGAAACAAGTGCATGTGCTGCTGTCCGCGGTAGACGTGGGCATCCTCAACATCACCGACTTCAAAACCCCGGACCCGTTCGCCAGCCTGTTCGGTCGCAAGGCCTACGGTGCCGACCAACTGGACATCTACGGGCAGTTGATCGAAGCCGGCCAGGGCCGTCTGGCGAGCCTGGCATTCGGTGGCGATGCGGCCATGGCCAAGGGCGGCAAGCGCCCCAATACCACGGTGACCATCGTCGCTCAGCAGAGCGTGCCGGTGACCCTTGACGAGAAGGGCGAGGGTCAGGCAACGGTCGAGATCCCCGACTTCAACGGTGAGCTGCGCCTGATGGCTCAAGCCTGGAGCGATGAGCACTTCGGCATGGCCGAGGGCAAGACCGTGGTCGCCGCGCCATTGATTGCCGAACTGGCGGCGCCGCGCTTCCTGGCCGGTGGTGATCGCACCAGCCTGGCGCTGGACTTGGCCAACCTGTCGGGGCGTGCGCAGCAGTTGAGTGTCGAGCTGCGTACCGAGGGCCAATTAAGCCTGCAAGCGGATGCCCTGCAAAGCGTCGCGCTGGCGGAAGGTCAGCGCACCACGCTGATGATTCCGGTCCAGGCCCAGGGAGGCCTCGGTCAGGGCAAGGTGACCGTGCGCGTCAACGGCCTGCAACTGCCGGGTGAGCCGACCAACACTTTCGAGCGGGAATGGACCTTGGGTGTTCGCCCCGCCTACCCGGCCATGCTCAAGCACTACCGTGTGGCCCTGAAGGAGCAACCCTGGACGCTGCCGGAGGGCGACCTGGCCGCCTTCGAGCCCGCCGGCCTGGAGGCCAGCCTGGCCTTGTCGAGTCGCCCGCCGTTGAACCTGGCCGAGCAGATTCGTGCGCTGGAAGCCTACCCTTATGGCTGCCTGGAACAGACCACCAGCGGGCTCTACCCCTCGCTGTATGCCGATGCGGAGAGTCTCAAGCGCCTGGGCATCAAGGGCGAAGCCGCCGAGGTCCGCAAGCGCAAGATCGAGATGGGCATCGAGCACTTGCTGGGCATGCAACGCCACAACGGCAGCTTCGGCCTGTGGAGTTCGGACAGTGAGGAGGAGTACTGGCTGACCGCCTATGTCACCGACTTCCTGATGCGTGCCCGCGACCAAGGCTACGGCGTCCCGGCCGAGTCCCTGAAAAAGGCCAGTGAGCGGTTGTTGCGTTACGTGCAGGAGCGCAACCTGATCGAGGTTGATTACAGCGACAATGCCGAGCACACCCGTTTTGCCGTGCAGGCCTATGCCGCCCTGGTGCTGTCGCGCAGCCAGCAGGCACCCTTGGGCGCATTGCGCAGTCTGTTCGAACGACGGGCCGATGCGCGTTCCGGGCTGCCGCTGGTGCAACTGGCGGTAGCGCTGGACAAAATGGGCGACAAACCACGCGCCGATCAGGCCTTGCAGGCCGGCCTAGGCATCAGCCGTGGCAAGGGCTGGATGGCTGACTACGGCAGCGCATTGCGCGACCAGGCACTGATTCTGGCGCTGTTGCAGGAGAACAAACTGGCCAGTAATCAGGTCGACCAGCGCCTGTTCGCCTTGTCGGACGAACTGGCCGCCAACCGTTGGCTTTCGACCCAGGAGCGCAATGCGCTGTATCTGGCAGGCCGTGGCTTGCTCGACAAGCCGGAAGGGCAGTGGAAGGCGCGCCTGGACAGCGCGGGCGAGATTCGCGTGTTCAGCAACACCGAATCGGGCATGAAGCTCGAAGGGCCGTTGCTGGCCGCGCCGCTGAGCGTGCAGAACGAAGGCAGCGAAACGCTCTACCAGCAACTGACGCTGTCGGGGTATCCGCGTCAGGCACCGGCCGCTGGCGGCAACGGCCTGCAGATCCGCCGCGAGTACCTGGGCATGAACGGCCAGGCACTTGACCTGCACAACCTGCGCAGTGGTGACCTGGTGCTGGTGCACCTGGCACTCAAGGCCGAGACCGCCGTGCCGGATGCGCTGGTGGCGGACTTGTTGCCTGCGGGCCTGGAGCTGGAAAACCAGAACCTGGCGCAGAGCGCGGCGAGCCTGGACAACGCCAGCAGTGCGGTCAAGCAGTGGCGTGAGTCGATGCAGAACGCCAGCGTGGTGCACCAGGAGTATCGTGACGATCGCTACGTGGCGGCGCTCAAGCTCGACAGCTATGGGACCACGCACTTGCTGTACCTGGCGCGGGCCGTGACGCCGGGCACCTATCGCGTGCCGCCGCCGCAGGTCGAGTCGATGTACCGGCCAAACCTTCAAGCAGTGGGGGATGGGCAGGGTGAGATGGTTGTGAAGGCGCGTTGAGATGCGGGCTGGCTCCCACAGGTAGCGGTTATCCGTGGGAGCTAGCGATGGGCCGCGAAGCGGCCCCACGTCAGTGGATGATCCAGCTCAACACCCACAACCCCAGCAGCAACCAGATGATCCCAGCGATGATCGAGGCGCGCATGAAGGCGCGGATTGCCGAGTACAGCAGCATCAGGCCAACGATCAGGGCCAGGATGCTGATCAGCGAGGTGTCCATGCCCAATGTGCGCGCCAGGCCATCTATGAAATTACCCCCGGCATTGGCCAGCAGGTTGAACAGGCCGCTCAACGCGTCGACGATGAAGCGGATCAACGACCCCAGCGCCTGCCCCAGCCACTCGAAAAAACCTTCTACATGCATAGTTGCTTCCTGATGATCGAATCGGCGAGGTTACCGATTCCAAGCCTTTGGCCATCACCTGGCCAGGTCGGTTCCCAATGCCAAGCTTAACCCGCCTGCATACCCGTGCGGGGCGCTTGCTGTGCGGTTCTGCCTTGGCGTTGGCGATGACGGCGGGCCTGTTGTGGCTGGCCGACCGCCTCTGGCCGTTGCCCATGCCAGCGGATGATCTGGCACGGGTGGTGCTGGCCGAAGACGGCACGCCGATGTGGCGTTTCGCCGATGCCGATGGCGTGTGGCGTTACCCGGTCAGCCCCGAGGAAGTTTCGCCGCTATACCTGCAGGCGCTGCTGACCTATGAAGACCGTTGGTTCTACAGCCACCCGGGTATCAACCCCTTGGCCCTGGCCCGTGCGGCCTGGCTCAACCTGCGCGGTGGGCGCGTGGTCTCGGGTGGCAGCACCCTGTCGATGCAAGTGGCCCGGCTGCTCGACCCGCATGATCGAACGCTGGCCGGCAAGCTGCGGCAACTGTGGCGCACCGGGCAACTCGAATGGCACCTGTCCAAGCGCAAGATCCTGCAGCTTTACCTGAACCGTGCTCCATTTGGCGGCACCTTGCAGGGCGTAGCGGCGGCCAGTTGGGCTTACCTGGGCAAGTCGCCGATGCATTTGACCCCTGCCGAGGCGGCGCTGCTGGCGGTGTTGCCGCAGGCGCCCAGCCGTTTGCGCCCGGACCGTCATCCGGCGCGTGCCCAGCGGGCGCGGGACAAAGTGCTGCAGCGCCTGGGCGAATATCACGTGTGGCCTGCCTTGCAGATCAAGGAGGCTACCGAGGAGCCCCTGTTGCTGGCCCCGCGCCAGGAGCCTGCGCTGGCGCCGTTGCTGGCGCGCCGGCTGAACACGGCCAACAGTCCGCCGCTCATTCGTACCACCCTGGACGCGAACCTGCAGCGGCGTTTGGAAGACCTGCTGCTAGGCTGGCGTGCACGCCTGCCGGAGCGCACCTCGGCCGCGGTGCTGGTGGTGGAATCGCAGACCATGGCCGTCAGGGCCTACCTGGGCTCAATCGACCTGGCCGACGAGCGCCGATTCGGCCATGTCGACATGGTGCGATCCCTGCGCTCGCCCGGCTCGACCCTCAAGCCATTTCTCTACGGCATGGCGCTGGACGACGGCCTGATTCATTCCGAGTCGCTGCTGCAGGACGTGCCGCGCCGCTATGGTGACTACCGTCCCGGCAATTTCTCGATGGGGTTCAGCGGGCCGGTGGCAGCCAGTTCGGCGCTGGCCCTGTCCTTGAACTTGCCAGCCGTGCAACTGCTTGAAGCCTACGGCCCCAAACGCTTTGCAGCGGAGCTGCGAAATGCGGGCATACCGCTGGTGCTGCCGCCCCTGGCAGAGCCCAACCTGTCGCTGATTCTCGGGGGCGCCGGCAGTCGCCTGGAAGACCTGGTCGCAGGCTACGCGGCGTTGGCCAGGGCGGGCAACAGTGCCCAGGTACGCCTGCGGCCGCAGGACCCGCTGGTGGAACGACGCCTGCTGTCGCCGGGGGCGGCCTGGATCATCCGCCGCATTCTCAGCGGCCAGGCCCGCCCTGACCGTGACCCACATGCCGAACTGGTCCAACGGCCGCTGCTGGCCTGGAAGACCGGGACCAGTTATGGCTTTCGCGATGCCTGGTCGATCGGGGTAGGGCCGCGTTACCTGATCGGTGTGTGGATCGGTCGCCCCGACGGTACGCCGGTGCCTGGGCAGTTTGGCCTGGCCTCGGCAGCGCCGCTGATGCTGCAGGTTCATGACCTGTTGAGCAATCGCGACAGCCAACGTGGCATTGCCGCGCCGGTGGAGCAGATGCCGCAAAGCGTTGGCGTGGCGGCGATCTGTTGGCCTTTGGGCCAGCCAATGAAGCGGCAAGACCCCAACTGCCGTCGCCAGCGCTTCGCCTGGACCCTGGAAGGCACCACGCCACCCACCCTACAGGCGGCCGACCAGCCGATCGGGCTTGGGCTGCGGGAAACGGTCTGGGTCAACGACCAGGGCCTGCGCGTCGACAGCACCTGCCCCGGTGCCAAGGCGCGAGAGGTCGCCCTGTGGCCCGCCCCGCTCGAGCCTTGGTTGGGGCGTCAGGAGCGTCGCGCTGCCCGGTTGCCAGCCGTGGACCCTGGTTGCCCGCCGCAGCTCGCGGCGCGGGTGCCGCCGTTGTCGATCGTGGGGGTGCGCCCTGGGGACAACCTGCGCAGGCCTTCGACCAGCAGCGAGCCACTGCAACTGCATGTCTGGGCATTGGGCGGAGGCGGGCGCCGCTGGTGGTTCCTCAACGGCCAGCCCTTGGGCGAGACCGAGGGGCAGAACAGCTTGCTGGTGCGTTTCGACAAGGCCGGACAGATCGAGCTGAGCGCCCTGGACGAAAGCGGCGAGACCGCGCGGGTGGCATTTGAGGTCAACGAGTGACGGTCGACGTTTGCAGGTCCAGCACCTACGCTTGCAAGTGACTGGGGTGACCGGCTGGCGCCCTGGTACCCAAGGGATCATGGAGTGTCCTATGCGTCCTCTGGTCGTGCCCCTGTTGCTGCTGTCTTGGGCCAACCTGGCTCATGCCGAGCCGTTGCCTGGCTTTCTCGACGGCCACGAAAATGAGCGCCGCCTGCCCGCCGCCAACCTGCCGCTGGATGTTTATCGCCCCTTGGCACCTGGGCTGCGGGTGTGGGCTCCGCTCGCCAAGCAACGCGCATCGCTGCCGACGAATACTCCGCTGATGCTGCACAAGGTGCGTTTCGAAGGGGGGACCGTCTACCCGCTCAGTGAACTGCGCGAGCATTTCCAGCCGCTGATGGGGCGGCAAACCACCTTCGGCGAACTGCAACAGTTCACCGATCGCCTGACTGAGCGTTATCGGGGTGACGGCTACCTGCTGTCCTACGCATACCTACCGCCCCAGGACGTCAGCGAAGGCCGGGTGCAGGTGGTGCTGGTCGAGGGCTATATCCGCGACTACCGGCTGGTAGGCGATATCGGACCTGCCGCCGCCTACCTCGAGCAGTTGCTGACGCGGCTCAAGGCCGAGCGCCCCTTGACCGGCAAGACCCTCGACCGTTACCTCGGCCTGGCCGAGCGGATGCCCGGTGTGTCCATCGAGGCCGAACTGCCTGCCACCGATCAAGCGGACGGTGCGACCCAATTGACCGTTCGTGCCCGGCGCAGGCCCTTCGACGCGGCGTTGACCCTTAGCGATGGCAACCGTGACGAGCCGCAAGCATTGCTCAGGGTTTCCAGCCGTTCGCAGACCCGCTTTGCCGAACGCGTCGCGGCCAGCGTCATCCAGCCCAAAGGCGACGAGCAGACCCGATACCAGCATCTGGAGTACAGCCAGTACCTCGATGCCGAAGGCAGCCAACTGCTGGTGTCTGCCACGCGCTACCGTAGCGAGCCGAATACACGCGTTCGCCTGGACCATGGCCGGACCATGACGCAACGCCGGGAGAGCGATCGCTACGCAGTAGGGCTGCGTCAGCCGGTGATCGTCGCGGCGGATGAGTGGATGACGGTGGCTGGGCATTTCTATGCCGTCAGCGAGCACATCGAAGACCGGCCAGGGCAGGGCGTGCCTTCTCGAAACAACGCGACCTCGCTACGGGCCTTGTCGTTCGGCGGCGACTGGCGCCATGCCGACCCGCGTCGATTGCGGATCGTCACTGCAGGGGTCTACCAAGGCCTGGATTATCTGGGGGGCCATAGCGATGGCGACTACGACCTCAACTTCTTGCGTATGCGCGTCGCGGGGCTGCAAAGCGATCGGCTGATGGACAACTGGCAGGGTGTGCTTTCTGGGGCGTTGTACTGGAGCGATGACCGGCTGCCCGACAGCGAAAGGGCGGTGTTCGGCGGACAGAATTTCGGCAGGGGTTACCCTCGGGACCAGGCGGCGGGCGACAGGGGCTGGGGCATGGCCTACGAGCTGAACTACAGCTTTCAGCTCGATGGTGCGCTGCTCCGCCAGGTGCAACCCTATGGTGTGCTCGATAGCGCGCGTGCCTGGTACAACAGCGGGCACCTCGAGGATTCAAAGCTGAGCGCTGTGGCACTGGGTGTGCGCCTGGGTGACGGTCGCCGTGGCAGTGTCGCGCTGGAAGTGGCCAAGCCGTTGGCGGATGTGGCGCTGGACAGTCTCGATCGCGGGCCGCGTTGGACCCTGACCTTCAGCTTCCAGCCCTGAGCCTGGCCGGTTTCGATGCCCTCAGTGCGTGGTGAATCGCTGGTGCACAGGAGACGAACTAGGCGTCAGGGCCAACGCCAGCTGGGTGCGGTTGTGCATATGGGTCAGGCGCAGTACCTGGGATACATAGAGCTTCACGGTGTTCTCGGTGATACCGAGCTCGCAGGCGATCTGGTAGTTGGTCTTACCCTTGCTCACCAGGCGGGCCACTTCCAGCTGGCGTGGCGAAAGCTTCTCGAAGGCAGCTGGCAGGTCGGCTTCGTTTTCCTCGGCATCGCTGGCTCGACGGTGCACGCCCTGGCCGCGGGCTTTTTCCAGGTCTTGGTAAAGTTCGTCGATCGATTCGGCCAGCTCCTGCAGGCGTCGGTTCAGGCTGCCCAGGTCGCGGAAGTTGTTCTGGCGTTCGAGTAACGATTGCTCCTGGCGGCGTACACCTTCGAGCAACTCATCGAGGTCCACGGGTTTTTGGTAGTAGTCGGCAAAACCTTCGCGCAGCGCGCGGACCACATCCTGTTTCTCGGCTCGCCCGGTCAGCATGATCGCCTCGAACAGACGCTCACGTCCGGCGACTTCCTTGAGTGCGTGAACCAACTCGATGCCATCGCGTTTGGGCATGTGCAGGTCGCACAGCACAAGGCCAATGGCTTGGTCCGCCACGTAGCATTCGATGGCCTGGTCGGTTGAAAAAGCCGGCACGCAGCGATGGCCATGGCTTTCGAGGAATTCACACAACTGTTCGACGATCAACTGCTGGTCATCGACAACCAGCACCTTTACCTCACTCGTTGGCTTGCTCACGATCAACTCCCTGTTCGTAATTGGCCCTGCTCCCGGGCCAGACGCTCTGGCAGTTAGAAAAGTAGTCCTACTTCCCAACTTTGTACAAGTTTTGTACAACACTTCGGACCATGGAAATGACTATTGGATCCATACGGCAGTGAGCATGAAGCCGGCCAGCACGTAAGGCACGAACGCTTGCTTGTCGCCCATTTGCTCAGTCAGCGCTTGCAGTCGTTTCTTGACCTTCGGATTCATCAGGGTCCACAAGCGTCGCCGGGCGAGCAACCACATCAGGACGCTGATCCCGGCACCAATGAAGGTGCCGAGTACATACTGGTAGCTGGTGGCCAGCGCCAGGGCGCCCATCAACTTGACGTCATCAGCGCCGAAGCGGCCGAGCATGTAGCCGGGCAGGGTAAGCAGCATGACGATGGCCAGCGCCCAGCCGGCATCGCTGGCGTCGGCGCCGATCCAGCTGTGTCCGGTTGCGAACAGCCACACCAGGGCACAAGCGGCCACACCCAGGGTAAGCATGTTGGAGATCTGCCGTTCGCGGACATCTTGTTCGGCGCACAAGGCAAGCCACATCAGGAGAACAATGCTTTGCATGGGCAGGTCGCCATCCCTATTCGTTGAACTGATCTATCCAGGCAGTCAGGTTTCAATAGTCAGGGTAGACGGAATCCGACGAACGGGCGTGGCGTGAGGGAAAAAAGGTTTCATCCATGACCGTCCACGCACAGTGAGGCGGTCACGGATGTCGAGGCCGGCGCAGTCTTATTGCTTGCTACCCGGTGGGTACTTGCTCAGCACCTGGGAAATGGTCTTCTGGATCGCGGAGTTGCGTTCCTCGGGGCTTGGTGGGTAGTTGTTCATGATTTGTTCGGCACTGCCGCGCCACACCAGCTTGCCATCGTGGCCATCGAACATGTCGACTTGGAGGGTGGCCACCTTGTAGTCGACGCTGCGGGTCTCGTTGTACATCGGGCCACCCCAATAGCCTCCCCAGTAACCACCCCAGCCGCCGCCATAGTTGGTGGTGATCTGTTGCTGGCGTTGCTCGACGATCAGGTAGGCCTGGACCTTCAGATCAGGCCGGGCGCTGCCCTGCGCAGGACGCAGACCACGTTGATCCAGCTCGCTGGCAACTGCCTGACGGATGCGCTGCTCGGTCAGGTCGCTCTTGATGCGAGGGTCATCGGGTCGGTACTGCAAGCCTGGCTCCTGCCATGCCCAGCTGCGATAGGCAGCAAAATCGCGGCTCGCGTCGAAATCCTGTTGGACGTTGTTGCTTGCACAAGCGGCGAGCAACAGCGCGAATGACAGCACAACGAGACGGCGCAACATGATGGTTCTCCGTTGAACGTTAACTAGGAGGATAGCCGCTGAGCGCCTTGTGCACCGATTCGCGCAGGGCTTGCTCGCGATCACGTGGTGAGTCCTGGTCGCTGCCGCTTTCGGCGCTGGCGCTCCAGACGGGCTGGCCGTTGCGGGCGTCGAACAGGTCGATGCGTACCACCATCACCTCGACCTCGTAGGTGCGCACGATGGGCACGCTGCCATAGGCCCCATAGCCATTGCGGTAACCGCCGAAGCCGACGCCGCCATAGGGGTAGGGGCCGTAGTAGGGGTCATAGTCGTAATCGCGAACCTGGCGCAGGCGCCGTTCCAGCCGGATGTCGGCGCTCACCAGCAAGTCGCCGGTACCACCTCTGGCCGGGCGTAGCCCGTGCTGGTCGAGGGCACCGCTGACAGCGTCGGCCAGTTGGCTGGGGTCGGCGTTGGCACTGCTGCTGGGCAATTGGCCGTTGCGCCAGCTCCAGCTGCGGTAATGTCCGTAGTCCCGTGTCGGTGCCGGGTAGGCACTGGCATCGTAGGTCGTTGCGGCCTGGGGTGGTGCGGGGGGCAGCGGGCGGCTGCTGGCGACATACGGGTTGGCACCCTGGCAGGCGGCCAGGGCTAACGGCAGCAAGGCCAGGCACAGCAAGCGATACGGCATGTAGTCCTCCCGGCGGGCGGGGTCAGCGGGGGCGGCAGATCCAGTGCAGGTAACGGCCCAAGCCGGCAAAGGCTGGGTGACGACGGTGGGCCAGTTCCATTTCCAGAAGGTCCAGCAGCTCGGCCTTGTCCTGGAATTCCTTGGGCATGTAGTCGTGGAACACCCTGACACCACTTTCACTTTCTACCTGCCACACAGGATCAAGGTGAACCTTGAGCTCACGGGGATCAAGTGGTTTCTGCGGCGTCAGGCTCTGCTTTTCACCTTGCAATCTGTTGCTGCGCAACTTGCGGAAATGGCCTTTGAGCAGGTTGCGGTAGACCAGCGCATCACGGTTGTAGAACGCCAGCGACAACCAGCCGCCTGGGGCGGTCAACTGGTGCAGTACCGGCAGGATGCTTTCGGGTTCGGCCAGCCATTCGAGCACCGCGTGGCACAGCACCAGGTCGTAAGGCTCGGTCAATTGGCCCAGCAGGTCTTGCCAGGGGGCCTGGATGAAGGTGGCTTGTTGCCCGGCTTCGGCAAAACGCGCCTGGGCGCCTTCGAGCATCGGGGCGGCGGGTTCGGCCAGGGTAAGGTGGTGGCCGCGTTGGGCCAGCCACAGTGCCATGTGGCCAAGGCCTGCGCCGATGTCGAGCACCCGCAGCGGGCGGTCGGGCAGGGCGTCGGCCAGGTCGGCCTGGAGCACGGCCAGGCGAATCGCACCTTTGGCGCCGCCGTAGATCTTTTCGGCAAAACGCGTGGCGAGCTCATCGAAGTGACGGTCGTTCATTTGGCGAAGCGCCTCTCGCTGTCGGCCAGCTTGGCGCGCACCACCTGTTCCATGTCCAGGCCCAGTTCGCTGCACAGCAGCAACAGATAGAGAACCACGTCGCCCACTTCCTGGCCGGCGTGGGCGAGTTTGTCCGCGGGCAGTTGGCGTGATTGGTCTTCGCTCAGCCACTGGAAGATTTCCACCAGTTCGGCCATTTCCACGCTGGCGGCCATGGCCAGGTTCTTCGGGCTGTGGAAGCCGCGCCAGTCGTTGTTGTCGCGAATCCGGTGCAGGCGTTCGGTGAGTTCTTGCAGGTTCATCGGGGTCTCCTAATGCTGCATAGCTTCGGTGGAGGCCCGGTGCAAAGCAAGTGGATTCGGGAGGCTTCCAGCCTCGACCTGTCATTGATGCAGTGACGCCGGGCGCGGGAGCCGCTGTGCGGCCCTCTCGCAACCTTGCCATGGGGTTTGCTCCTACCGTGGCGCCCAGCACCCGACCATGTGCAGCAGATCGCCATGCCCGTCTAGCCGCAGTTCACCGCTTGCCCCCGCTTCACTGGCACTGAGCACCACCTCGGACGGCAACCGTACCGGTTTCAAGAAATCCACCTCGAAGCGGTAGCCGCTGCTGGGCAGGTGCGTACGCAGTGCCGCCAGGGCCATGGCCTTGCTCCACATGCCATGGGCGATGGCCTTGGGGAAGCCGAACAGGCGCGCACTGGCAGCGCTGAGGTGGATCGGATTGTAATCGCCGCAGACCCTGGCATATCGCCGGCCGATGTCGCTGTCGGCGTACCAGCGGGTGGCTTCTGGCAATGGGGCGGTGTCGGGGGCAGGTGCTTCTTCGGGCTGCCCATCGAGGCGCAAGCCGCGTACCAGCATGCGGCTGGTTTCGCGCCATAGCAGGCCGAGACTGTCTTCGGCCTCGGTGATCAGGTCGAAGGTGCCGCCTTTGGCGTGCGGCTGAAGGTTCTCGGCGTGAACGGCAAACCGCAGACCGTCGATGCCGCCAAGCGGCCGCAACACGTCGATGCGGTTGTGCACATGCACCAGCCCCAGCAGCGGGAAGGGAAAGTCATGGGCGGTCAGCAACTGCAGTTGCAGGGTGAACGCCATGATGTGCGGGTAGGTACCCGGCAAGCGGCCGTCATCGGGGAAGTGGCAGAGCCGGCGGTAGGCCGCCAGGTTGTCGTGCTGTACATGAAGGAAACAACGCAAGCCCGTGGCCGGAAGCGTGTCGCCGCTGATCTTGCGCTTGCTCGCCGCGCGCAGATAGAGGCTGGCGCGCGCGTCTGGACTGTGCAGGTCGTGCCACTGTCGATCCATGTTCACGCTCCCATCAGCGCCTGGCCGCAAACCCGAAGCACCTGGCCATTGATCGCTCCGGAGCCAGGCTGGCTGAGCCAGGCAATCGCCTCGGCGACATCTTGTGGACGCCCGCCCTGGCCCAGGGAGCTCAGGCGTCGGCCGGCTTCGCGAAGCCCCATGGGCATGGCGGCGGTCATATGGGTTTCGATGAAACCGGGGGCCACGGCATTGATGCTGGCGCCTCGCTCGGCGAGCTTCGGCGCCCAGGCCTGGGCAAGCCCGATCAGCCCGGCCTTGCTTGCTGCATAGTTGGACTGGCCACGGTTGCCGGCGATACCGCTGACCGACGCCAGCAGCGTGATGCGAGCCTCTTCGCCCAGGGCGCCGGCGTCATACAGCGCCTGAGTCAGTACCTGCGGGGCCTTGAGGTTGACCGCCAGTACTGCGTCCCAGTATTCCGGCGTCATGTTGGCCAGGGTCTTGTCGCGGGTGATACCGGCGTTGTGCACGACGATATCGATTCCGCCGGGCAAGGCTTCAAGCAATCGCGCAGCGGCATCGCTGGCGCAGATGTCCAGGCCCAGCGCCTTGCCGCCGAGCCGTGCGGCCAGGGCGTCGAGGTCCTTCTGGGCCTGGGGCACATCCAGCAGCACGACTTCTGCGCCGTCGCGCGCGAGGGTTTCGGCGATGGCTGCGCCAATCCCGCGTGCGGCCCCGGTGACCAGGGCCCGGCGCCCACCTAGAGGCCGCGTCCAGTCCTGGACCTGGCTGGCGCAGGGCTCAAGACGCAGTACCTGACCGGAGATGAATGCACTCTTGGGCGAAAGGAAGAAGCGCAGGGCCCCTTCAAGTTGATCTTGTGCTCCGGGGGCCACGTACAGCAATTGTGCAGTGGCGCCGTTGCGCAGCTCTTTGGCCAACGAGCGGCTGAAGCCCTCCAAGGCGCGTTGTGCGACGCTGGCCATCGGGTCGTCGAGGCTTTCCGGCGCACGCCCGAGGATCACTACATGGGCACAGGAGGCCAGGCTGCGCAGCAGCGGCTGGAAGAACTCACGCAACTGCTTCAGCCCGTCGCTGTCGGACAGATGACTGGCATCGAACACCACAGCCTTCAACTTTGGCCCAAGGCCGGCGACCCAGGCGGGTGCCTGCAGGTCTTCGCCATTGAAGCTATAGAAATCGTCGGTCAGGCGCGGGGCGATAGACTCGACCTGGTTCGCCAGCGGACCACCGCCGAGCACCAATGCGCCTTCGACCGGGCGCAGGCGGCCGGGTTGCCAGCGCTCCAGGGGCGCGGGGTGGGGCAGGCCCAAGGCATCCACGAGGCGTCGACCGAGGTTGGAGTTGGCGAAGCCTAGATAGCGATCACTCATGTGCGGGTCTCCCTGAATGCAAGCTTGCAAGTGTGGACCAAGTTTGTGGCAAGGTCGTTCGAATGCGGTAAAAACACCTAGGCTGTACGGATCAAATTGTTTCAGGAGGAACATGCGCATGCGTTCAACTCGCCGGGTCGCGATCCTGGGCGGCAACCGAATTCCCTTCGCCCGCTCCAACGGTGCCTATGCCAATGCCAGCAACCAGGCGATGCTCACCATCACTCTGGAAGGCCTGATCGAACGCTACCGGCTGCATGGATTGAAGCTGGGGGAGGTCGTTGCCGGGGCGGTACTGAAGCACTCCCGCGAGATGGCCCTTACCCGCGAGTGTGTGCTGGGCTCACGGCTGTCGCCGCAGACGCCTGCCTATGACATCCAGCAAGCCTGTGCCACCGGCCTTGAGGCGGCGTTGCTGGTGGCCAACAAGATTGCCTTGGGGCAGATCGACAGCGCGATCGCCGGCGGGGTGGACACCACGTCCGATGCGCCCATCGCCGTCGGCGAAGGCTTGCGCCGGATTCTGCTGCAGGCTCACCGGGGCAGGACGCTGGGGGAGCGGCTCAAACCGTTCCTCAAGCTGCGCCCCGGCCACCTGAAGCCAGAACTGCCGCGTAACGAAGAGCCACGCACCGGCCTGTCGATGGGCGAGCATTGCGAACGCATGGCTCAGACCTGGCAGATTGGCCGCGCCGAACAGGACGAACTGGCGCTGCTCAGTCACCAGCGCCTGGCTGCGTCCTATACCGAAGGTTGGCAGGATGATCTGCTGACGCCGTTCATGGGGCTGGCCCGCGACAACAACCTGCGTGGGGACCTGACGCTCGAACAACTCGGTGCGCTGAAACCGGTGTTCGACCGAAGCGGCCAAGGCACGCTGACGCCGGGTAATGCCACCCCGCTGACCGATGGCGCCTCGCTGGTGTTGCTGGGCAGCGAGGAGTGGGCACAGGCGCAAGGCCTCCCGGTGTTGGCGTATCTCGTCGATGGCGAGGCGGCCGCGGTGGACTTCGTCACTGGCAAGGAGGGGCTGCTGATGGCGCCAGCGTACGCCGTGCCGCGTCTGCTGGCGCGCAATGGCCTGACCCTGCAGGACTTCGACTACTACGAAATTCACGAGGCATTCGCCGCCCAGGTGCTGTGCACGCTCAAGGCCTGGGAGGACACCGACTACTGCCGTGAACGACTGGGTCTCGATGGCCCGCTGGGGGCGATCGACCGCAGCAAGCTCAACGTCAAGGGCAGTTCGTTGGCCGCCGGCCACCCCTTCGCCGCGACGGGCGGGCGGATTCTGGCCAACATGGCCAAGTTGCTGGCGACGGCAGGCAAGGGCCGGGGCTTGATCTCGATCTGCGCGGCGGGTGGGCAGGGGGTCACGGCCATCGTCGAACGTTGAGCATTTGCACGACAAGCCCACGGTTCAGGCATCCCATCGCCGGCTGGCCGGCGATGAGCCCGATAGTCCCGTGTTAGGCTTGTCTGGTCAGAACTACAAGAAACCCACATGCCGACCATCGGACACCCACGCCCCATCCCAGTGCTGGATCACCTGCCCAGGCCGCTCTACGCCCGTGCCGAAAGCCTTGGCGCCGGCTCCTGGACCACGCGGCACCGCCATGACTGGGTGCAGTTCTCCTATGCCATCAGCGGAGTGCTCGGCGTCTACACCGCGGATGGCAGCTATTTCGCGCCGCCGCAATGGGGCGTGTGGATTCCCGCTGATGCCGAACACGAAGTCGTTACCTCGATGCAGGCTGAAATGCGCAGCCTTTATGTGCGCCGCGATGCCTGCCCGTGGGCGCCGACGCAGTGCCGGGTCCTGGAAGTGACGCCGCTGGCGCGTGAACTCATCAAGCAGTTCTGCCTGTTCCCCGTGGATTACCCCGAAGGCGACAGTCCCGAAGCACGGCTGGTGTCTGTGCTACTCGATCAGTTGCGTACATTGCCTGAGGTTGGGTTCTCACTGCCGTTGCCGCGTCATCCCGGGCTGCTGGCCTTGTGCAACGGCCTGATCGCCACACCCGAGCAGCCGCAGACCCTGCAGGAATGGGCCAGACAGCTGGCGTGTTCGGAGAAAACCCTGATGCGCCTGTTCCAGCGGGAGACGGGCCTGAGCTTTCGCAACTGGCGCCAGCGCATGCGCCTGTTGTCGTCCCTGGCCCTGCTGGAAGCGGGAGAGAGTGTGACCGAGGCGGCGCTGGGCTGTGGTTATGACTCCACCTCAGCCTACATCGCCGCCTTCAAGCAGCTGTTCGGGTCGACCCCCGGCGAGTTGCGGCTCTAGCGGTCAGGTGCGGAAGCGGCGTACCAGCGCATCCAGCTCGTTGGAAAGGCCGGCCAGGCTCTCGGAGTCCTGACGGGCGGCTTGGGCCAGCTCGGCCACCAGTTGCGCATCGCCATGGATCTGGCTGATGTGGCGGTTGATGTCCTCTGCCACTTGGTGCTGCTCTTCCGCTGCCGTCGCGATCTGGGTATTCATGTCGCGGATGATGTCCACCGACTCGCGAATCTGGCCAAAGCTGTCGCGGGCCAGCCCGATCCGGCTGACCGACTGCTGCGACACCTCCAGGCTGGCGTGCATCTGCTCGGCCACCTCGGCGGTACGGCTGGCCAGGTTGCCCAGCAGGCCGTCGATCTCAGCGGTGGAATCGGCGGTGCGCTTGGCCAGGGCCCGTACTTCGTCGGCGACCACGGCGAAACCACGGCCCTGCTCGCCGGCACGCGCGGCCTCGATGGCGGCGTTGAGGGCCAGCAGGTTGGTCTGCTCGGCAATCGAGCGGATGGTGCCGAGGATCGACTGAATGGCGTTGCTGTCACGCTCCAGTTGCTGGATCGACTGCGCCGACTGCTCGATCTCCTGGCTCAGGCGATCGACGCTGTGCACCGCCGCATCGATCTGCTGCTGGCCTTCACGCGCTTGCTGCTGGCCGCTGTCGGCCGATTGCGCGGCCTGGCTGCACGAGCGGGCCACTTCGTTGGCGGTCGCGACCATTTCGTGGAAGGCGGTGGACACCATGTCCACGGCTTCACGCTGGCGCCCGGCGGCTTCGGCCATGTCGCTGGAAACCCGGGTGGAACTGCTGGAGGTGCTGAGAATCTTGGCGGCGGCGGCACCGATGTGCTGAATCAGGCTGCGGATCGCGCCGAGGAACTGGTTGAACCAGCTGGCCAGTTGTGCGGTTTCGTCGCGGCCGCGGATTTCCAGGTTCCGGGTCAGGTCGCCTTCGCCCTGGGCGATGTCTTCCAGACCGCTGGTCACGCTGTTGATCGGGCGCACGATGAGCTTGGCGAACGCGGCGCCGACGACCGCGAACAGCGCCGCCAGCACCAGGGCGATGGTGCCGATCAGCCAAGTCAGGCGGGTAGTGGTCTGCATCACTTCGCTTTGTTCGATCAGGCCGATGAAAGTCCAGCCCAGCTTTTCGTCCGGGTAGACGTTGGCCATGTAGCGGGTGCCGTTGAGCTCGATCTCCACCAGGCCTTTGCCGGCCTTGGCCAGTTCGGCGTAGCCGTCACCAAAGCTGGCCAGTTGTTTGAAGTTGTGGCTGGCATCGCGCGGGTCGACCATCACGTTACCGTTGCTTTCCACCAGCATCAGGTAACCGCTTTCGCCCACTTTGATCTGCTTGACGATCTCGGTCAGGCCTTTGAGCGAGACGTCGATGTTGACCACACCGCCTGGGTTGCCCAGTTTGTTGGCGACAGCGCGTACGGTGCTGACCAGCACGGCATCGTCGGGAGCCCAGTAATAGGCCCCGGTGCGTACGGTCTTGCCGGGGTTGGCCATGGCCTGCTGGTACCACGGGCGTGGGCGTGGGTCGTAGTTGACGAACTTCTGGCCGGCAGGCCAACCGACATAGCCGCCGTCGCTGACGCCGTAGGAGATGTAGGCGTAGCCAGGGTGAGCGTCAGCCAGACGGGTGAAAAAGTCGAGCAGCTGCTGCGCCTGTGCACCCAGTTCATAGGACGGATTGGCACTCATGAACTTGTTCAGCTCGTTACCGGTCGCGGCTACCATGGGCTGCGCGGCCAGAAACTCCACGTTTTGGTCGATGCCCTGGAAGAAGATATTCATCGCATTGCTGACCTGGCGGATTTCCCGGCTACTGCCGTCGAGGAAACCTTCGCGGGCTTCGCCTCGCAGGTTCAGGACCACTAACGTGGCTACCAGCACAATGGGCAAGGCGGCGATGACCGCGAATGCCCAGGTCAGTTTCTGTTTGATGTTCATCGACGCTCCCGGAATTTTTTTCTTTATCGACACACGAGGCAGTAAGCGTTGTATCGGCAGGAGCGTCGGCTTTTTGAGGGGAAACCCCCGTATTTATTGGATAAAGTCGTATTTGGCGACTATTCGGTCGGGTTTAGGCTAATATGGCATACCAAAATGCCAGCAGCGGTGTGCTTTCAGGGGCAGCAAGCGCCACCGTTGGCCAGATCCTTGAGTATTGGGCAGTCTGGCCGGTCGTCGCCCTGGCAGTGCGCGACCAGCTCATCGAGGGTATCGCGCAGGCTGACCAACTCTTCGATCCGGCGGTTCAGTTCGTCGATGTGTTGCATGGCCAGGGCCTTCACATCGGCACTGGCGCGTTGGCGGTCTTGCCACAGGGTCAGCAGCTTGGCGACTTCGTCCAGCGAGAAGCCCAGGTCGCGTGAGCGTTTGATGAAGGCCAGGCGGTGCAGGTCGTCCTGGTGGTACAGGCGATAGCCGCTGTCGCTGCGGGTAGCGGGCTTGAGCAGGCCGATGGACTCGTAGTAGCGAATCATCTTGGTGCTGAGCCCGCTGCGGCGGGCGGCCTGGCCGATGTTCATGGGGCCTCCTGCGAGGTGGTGGTGGGTTTCCAGGTTTTCAGCCAAAGGGCATTGCTGACCACGCTGACGCTCGACAGCGCCATGGCGGCGCCGGCCAGTACCGGATTGAGGTAGCCCAGCGCTGCCAGCGGAATGCCGATGAGGTTGTAGATAAAGGCCCAGAACAGGTTCTGGCGAATCTTGGCGTAGGTCTTGCGGCTGATTTCCAGGGCAGCGGGCACCAGGCGCGGGTCGCCACGCATCAAGGTGATGCCGGCCGCCTGCATGGCGACATCGGTGCCACCGCCCATGGCGATGCCGATATCGGCGGCGGCCAGGGCCGGCGCGTCGTTGATGCCATCGCCTACCATCGCCACCACGCCATCCTGCTTGAGTGCGGCGACAGTGGCGGCTTTGTCGGCTGGCAGCACTTCGGCGTGAACGTCATCGATGCCAAGGGCAGCGGCGACCACTTTGGCGCTGCCACGGTTATCACCGGTCAGCAAATGGCTGCTGATGTGGCGTGCCCGTAGGGCCGCGACGGCCTGTTCGGCGCCGGGCTTGAGGCTGTCACCGAAGGCGAACAGGCCAATGACACGGGGCTGTTCGCCGCGCTCGATGAGCCACGACAAGGTACGGCCTTCGGTTTCCCAAGCCTGGGCCTGGGTGGCCAGTGCGCCGGGCTGCAGGCCGCTTTCATCGAGCAGGCGTCGGTTACCCAGGGCCAGTTCGCGGCCTTGTACCTGCCCGGCGATACCGCGCCCGGTCAGGGACTGGCTGTTGGTCACTGTCGGAACATCCAGATTCTGCTCGGCGCAGGCCTGCAGCACAGCCTTGGCCAAGGGGTGTTCGCTGCCGCGTTGCAGGGCGCCGGCCAGGCGGTGCAGTTCTGCGCTGTCCCCGACCAGCGCCTGGCTGTGGACGACACGGGGGCTGCCGGATGTCAGGGTGCCGGTCTTGTCGAACACCACGCGGTTGACCGCATGGGCACGCTCCAGGGCTTCGGCGTCTTTGATCAGGATGCCATTTCGGGCAGCGACACCGGTGCCGGCCATGATCGCCGCTGGCGTGGCCAGGCCCAAGGCGCAAGGGCAGGCGATGACCAGCACCGCGACGGCATTGATCAGCGCGGTTTCCAGCGGCGCACCGGCCAACCACCAGCCCACCAGCGTGATCAGTGCCAGCACCAGCACCGCTGGGACGAACACCTGGCTGACGCGGTCCACCAGCTTCTGTATAGGGGCCTTGGCCGCCTGGGCGTCTTCGACCAGACGGATGATCCGGGCCAGTACGGTTTCCGTGCCCAGTGCCTGGGTGCGTACCAGCAAGCGGCCTTCACCGTTGATGGCACCTCCGGTGACTGTATCGCCTGGCTGTTTGGGCACCGGCAGGCTTTCGCCACTGATCAGGGCCTCGTCGGCATGGCTGCTGCCGTCCTCCACCAGGCCATCGACCGGGAAGCGTTCGCCAGGTTTGACCACGACCAGGTCGTCGATGCGCAACTGGTCGATAGCCACGTCTTGCTCCAGGCCATCGACCCATCGTACGGCGCGGTCGGGGCGCAAGGCTTCGAGGGCGCGGATGGCGCTGGCGGTCTGGCGTTTGGCGCGGCTTTCCAGGTACTTGCCCAACAGCACTAGGGCAATCACCACCGCCGAGGCCTCGAAGTACAGATGCGGCGCCATTTCCCCCGAGGCATTCGCCCACTGGTACAGGCTCAGCCCATAACCGGCGCTGGTGCCCAGCGCCACCAGCAGGTCCATGTTGCCAGTGCCGGCGCGAACGGCTTTCCAGGCGGCTACGTAGAAACGTGCGCCGAGGACGAACTGCACCGGTGTGGCGAGCAGGAACTGCACCCAGGCAGGCAGCATCCAGTGAATGCCGAATGGCTGCACCAGCATCGGTACTACCAGGGGCAGGGCGAGCAACAGTGCCAGGCCGACCGCCAAACGCTCCTTGCGCAGAGGGTGGAGCGCATCGCTCTGCTCATCCGCGCCGGCCTGGGGCAGGCGGGCACTGTAGCCGGCTTTCTCCACCGCCTCGATCAGTTGGCGATCATCCAGCGCCTGCAGCACACGCAGATGGGCTCGCTCACTGGCCAGGTTGACGCTGACCTCCTCGACGCCTGGCAGTTTGCCCAAGGCGCGCTCGACACGGCCTACGCAACTGGCGCAGGTCATGCCACTGATTTCCAGCTCTACGGTACGGGTAGGGACGGCATAGCCTGCTTCGCGCACGGCGTCGACCAGGGCGTGCAGGCTGTCGGCCGGCGCGAGGACGCGGGCCTGTTCGGTGGCGAGGTTGACACTGACCTGTTCAGCGCCAGCGACTTTGCGCAGGGCGCGCTCGACACGGCCAGCACAGCTGGCACAGGTCATGCCGGAGATCGGCAGGTCGAACGTGGTGGATGCGGGCATGGCTCACTCCTTGGACTGGCCTCCAGCATCAACCTTGCCACGTGGGGAAGGTCAATAGCCCAGGCCGGCTCGCTTCAACTCAAGCCCATTGTGCCCCATGGCGATGCGGTATTTGTTGATCTGCCCAGCCTGCAGGTTCAAGCGGGTGCTGCGTTGGTCCTCGATACCCGGGGCGCAGCCAGGCGCTTGCCCTGGCAACAGACGCAAGCGCACGTCCACCGGGCCGGGTGGCAGGTTGAAGGAGGTCGATTGTTCCTGGAATACACGTCCAGAGAGCTGATCGTTGAGGTAGATGCCGATTTCGCAGCTGGTGGCCACCTCCAGGCGCTCGCGGGAAATGATCAACACGCTGTAGTCCGAGTTGCCCTCGGCGTAAGCGGGGGGCGTGGCGGCCAATGCGCCTAGCAACCCGACAACGCCCACTGCTGCCCTGAACATGAGAAATCTCCTACTTGCCAAATCATCAAAGGCGCAGCTTGGCCGAGGTCAAGGCAGATTTCCAGCCCGGCCGTTTACCGCAGAACTTGACCTTGACCCGATGGCAAGGTTGAAACTGAGGCAAATCCTGAAAGGAGGTAACCTCGATGCAAGTGTTCAACGTACAAGGCATGACCTGCGGCCACTGCGTGAAAGCGGTGACCCGAGCGGTGCAGGAACAGGACCCACAGGCGCGTGTTGAAGTCGACCTGGCTGGCAAGCAGGTGCGTGTGCAGAGCGAGCTGGGGAGCGAACGGATTCTGCAAGCGATCCGCGAAGAGGGTTATCAGGCCGAGATGGCGTGAGGATGGGGGCGGCCTGCCAGCGACAACACAGAGTAATCGACGCCAAATCGCCGGGTTTTTGTTGCAAATGTTTTCATACTCAGGCCATCCGCAGCAGGTAGACTTACGCGCTTGCTTAGCCTGCTATGGATTCCTGATGAACCTGAGAATGGTGCTGATCCTGGGCGCATTGAGTGCGTTCGGGCCCTTGGCGATCGACTTCTACCTGCCCGCCTTCCCGGCCATGGCGCAGGCTTTCGCCACCGATGAACAACATGTCCAGACTACCCTGGCGGCCTATTTCCTCGGGCTGTCCATTGGCCAGTTGGCCTACGGCCCGATCGCCGACCGCTTTGGCCGGCGCAAACCGCTGCTGTTCGGTGTGGCGTTGTTCACCGTTGCGTCCTTGGCCTGCGCGTTCGCGCCCAACCTCGACACGCTGATCCTGGCGCGTTTCGTCCAAGCGTTGGGGGGCTGTGCCGGTATGGTCCTGTCGCGCGCCATCGTCAGCGACAAGTGCGATGCGGTGGCGTCGGCCAAGGTGTTCTCGCAGTTGATGTTGGTCATGGGCCTGGCACCGATCCTTGCGCCGATGCTCGGTGGGGTGCTGGTGAACCTTGCCGGCTGGCAGTCAATCTTCCTGACCTTGAGCCTGTTCAGCGCGGCCTGCCTGCTGGCAGTTGGCATGGGCCTGCCGGAAAGCCTGCCTGCGCACATACCCCGGCAGCCGCTGTCTGGCGCCTTGCGTCAGTATTTCCGGTTGCTCAGCGACCGGGTGTTCCTGGGGCATGCCCTGACGGGAGGCATCGCCATCGCTGGGATGTTCGCCTACATTGCAGGTTCTCCGTTCGTATTCATCAAGCTTTACGGCGTGCCTGCCGAGCATTACGGCTGGTTCTTCGGTGCCAACGCCGCGGGCTTCATCCTGGTTGCACAGGTCAATGCCCGCTTGCTGGCCAAGCGTGGTCCTGCCTTCCTGCTGCTGCGCGCCGTCTGGATGTATCTGGCGGCAGGTTTGGTGTTGCTGGGCGTGGCGGCCACGCGGCCGACGCAGTTGTGGCCGCTGCTGGTGCCTTTGTTCGTGTGCATTGCCAGCCTGGGATGCATCATTCCCAATGCGTCGGCTTGCGCCATGAACGGTCAGGGCGCGCGGGCAGGCAGCGCCTCGGCCCTGATGGGGTGCTTGCAGTTTAGTGTCGCCGCAGGCGCGGCGGCACTGGTCGGGCTGTTGCATGATGGCAGCGCGGTACCGATGGCCATGGTGATCAGCTTGTGTGGCGCACTGGTGGTCAGTGTCGCGCTGCTGACCCGGTACTTGCAGGCCAGGCGTCCGGCATGAGCGTGTGAGGTGCCTTCAGGCGGGTTTCCAACGTGGCGACGAAGGCACGCGCCTCGGCTTCACTGCGGAAACTCACCTTGTGCTGATCGAGTTGAACCTGCCAAGGGCAGTTGGGGTTTCGGCTTGATGCAGTGACGACAATCTTCATCGCGGCATACCTCTGAGGGGGCCGGATCAGTGTAGCGCTGTGCCGAGCGCATGCCATGACCGGCTATGGTGTCCTGACTGACGGTCCTGAGGTGCCACCTCCGTGCCCCTTGCAATGCCAGGTGCAATGCCTGGCATCATGTCGAACCTTCGCTTTTGTTTGCGCTACTTTGGGAAGCCTGTTGTCGGCAGTATCTGCGAAGGCAGCGGGCGATCTTTCCTCCAGCTTCGTCTGTAATCCTTCTAGCTTGCGGTTTTGTCACGCCCCATCAGGCGCTGGCCGGGTCTGCTGTGGATAACCCAGGGCTTTCCAGGGTCGGTGCACCCACGGCACGGCCCCCGTACCTGGCAATCCTGAATGGGTGTTTGCCGGGCATATACTGGCGGCGGGGCCAGCGGCAGTGAGTCATGTTTCCCTGCCAGGGGGGGCAGACGAAGTGCTGGTGATGCGTGTTGCCACGGTTGGCCATTGGAAACCAAAGTGAGCTTGCAGGGAGTTACCAGGACATGAAAGCAGCCAGCAGCATAAGCCAGATCGCCGGCCTGATGGCAGACCCTAAGCGCAGCGCCATGCTATGGGCGTTGATAGACGGCATACCGCGGCCAGCCGATGAGCTGGCAGTGATGACTGGGCTGACCTCATCCTCGGCGTGCGCGCACCTTTCCCTGTTGTCCTCGGCAGGGTTGCTCAGGTTGGAAGCCAGGGGGCGCAAGCGCTATTTCCGGCTGGCGACGCCTCAGGTGGGGGCGGCGGTCGAGGCCTTGGCCAGCGTGCAACTGGAAAGCGCCAGGGGCGCCGGGGCGAAGGCGGCGCCATTGCAGGTACCGTTGTCAATGCGCAGGGCACGCCGTTGTGGCGATCACCTTGGCGGAGAACTGGCAAGCGAGCTGTACCATCGGCTGGTGGTCGCGGGCTGGCTGGAGGGGGCAGGGCAGCAGTTGCTCGTCAGCGAGCAGGGCCGGGCGGAACTGGCCGCCATTGGCGTCTATATCGAGGCCTTGGCGCCGTGCCAGCAGCGCGCAAGCGCACTCTGTCACTGCAACGAATGGAGCGACCAGGGGCCGCATATCGGCGGAAGCCTGGGTCAGGCGATGTTCAAGCTGTTCCTGCAGTCGGGGTGGATTCGCGAGCCGAAAGGCACACGAGCGTTGCACATATCCGCCATGGGCATTCAGCACATCAATCAGATCGCCCGGGTGAAGACGTTGCAGGTGGGGTAATCAACCACCTGCAATGCCAGGTGTGGTCGATCAGCGAACGAGGCGGGCGTCGAGGCTGTTCTGCGCCAGGCGACGGGCCTGGTCTTCGGTCATGCCCAAGTGTGTGTGCAGGGCATGGAAGTTTTCGGTGACATAACCGCCGAAGTAGGCCGGGTCATCCGAATTGACCGTGACCTTCACGCCGCGCTCCAGCATGTCGAGGATGTTGTGTTGGCCCATGTGTTCGAACACGCAAAGCTTGATGTTCGACAGTGGGCAGACGGTGAGCGGAATCTGTTCGTCGATGATGCGTTGCATCAGGCGTTCGTCCTCGATGGCGCGTACGCCATGGTCGATACGCTGGATCTTCAACAGGTCGATGGCTTCCCAGATGTACTCGGGTGGGCCTTCCTCGCCTGCGTGTGCCACGGTCAAGAAGCCCTCGGCGCGGGCGCGGTCGAAGACGCGCTGGAACTTGCTGGGTGGGTGGCCTTTCTCCGAGCTGTCCAGGCCAACAGCGATGAACGCATCGCGGAATGGCAGGGCCTGGTCGAGGGTCTTTTGCGCTTCTTCCTCGCTGAGGTGGCGCAGGAAGCTGAGGATCAGCCCGCTGGAAATCCCCAGTTGCTCACGGCCATCCTTGAGCGCCTGGTTGATGCCATTGAGCACCACTTCGAAGGGGATACCTCGGTCGGTGTGGGTCTGTGGGTCGAAGAAAGGCTCGGTGTGGATTACGTTCTGGGCTTTGCAGCGTTGCAGGTAAGCCCAGGTCAGGTCGTAGAAGTCCTGCTCGGTGCGTAGCACGTCCGCGCCTTGGTAATAGAGGTCGAGGAATTCTTGCAGGTTGTTGAAGGCATAGGCACTGCGCAGCGCCTCCACATCCCCCCAGGGCAGGGCGATCTTGTTGCGCTCGGCCAGGGCGAACAGCAGTTCGGGCTCCAGCGATCCTTCAAGGTGCAGGTGCAGTTCGGCCTTGGGCAGGGCGTTCAACCATTCATACATAGGGGGTTATCTCAATCAGGTACGGTTGCCGCCATTCTACAGGGCCTGGCCGGGCAATGCGCCCAGCCAGGCCTGTGTTGCCTCAACCAGCGATCAGTTGGGCGGCTGCCTGGCGGTGGTCGGCGATGAGGCCCTGGATGTCCAGGCCCTCGATCTGGCCGTCGATGACGCGCCACTGGCCGCCGACCATGACCCGGTCGGCACGGTCGGCGCCGCAGAGCAGCAGCGCCGAGAGCGGGTCGTGGCTGCCTGAGAAGCGCAGCTCATCGAGTTTGAACAGGGCCAGGTCGGCCTGTCTGCCGGGGGCCAGCTCACCGATATCCTGGCGGCCCAGCAGGCGTGCGGAGCCCTGGGTGGCCCAGCCGAGGGCGCGTTCGGGGGTGATCTGTTCGGCACCGTAGCGCAGGCGCTGCAGGTAAAGCGCCTGGCGAGCTTCCAGGATCATGTTCGAGGCATCGTTGGACGCCGATCCGTCCACGCCCAGGCCCACCGGAGCACCGGAGGTCTCGAGCTCCACGGTCGGACAGATGCCCGATGCCAGGCGCATGTTCGAGCTGGGGCAGTGGCAGATACCGGTGCCTGCAGCGCCCAGGCGGGCCATTTCATCGCCGTTGAAATGAATACCATGGGCCAGCCAGGTGCGCGGACCGAGCCAGCCGACGCTGTCCAGGTAGTCGACGGTACGCAGGCCAAAGCGCTGCAGGCAGAAGTCTTCTTCGTCGAGGGTCTCGGCCAGGTGCGTGTGCAGGCGCACGTCCAGCTCTTCGGCAAGGGTTGCGCTGGCACGCATGATTTCCGGGGTGACCGAGAACGGCGAGCAAGGCGCCAGGGCGATCTGGATCTGCGCGCCATCACCGCGCTCGTGGTAGCTGTGGATAAGCCGTTGGCTATCGGCCAGGATCACTTCACCTTGTTGCACCGTCTGCTGAGGCGGCAGGCCCCCGTCGGCTTCGCCCAGGCTCATTGAGCCTCGGGTCAGCATGGCGCGCATGCCCAGCTTACGCACGGCCTCGACCTGCACGTCGATGGCGTTGTCCAGGCCTTGGGGGAACAGGTAGTGATGGTCGGCGGCGGTGGTGCAACCGGACAGCAGCAACTCTGCCAATGCTACCTGGCTTGCCAGTTCCAGCTTGGCCGGTGTCAAGCGTGCCCAGACCGGGTAAAGGGTCTTCAGCCAGGGGAACAATGGTTGGTTCACCACTGGCGCCCAGGCCCGGGTGAGGGTTTGGTAGAAGTGGTGGTGGGTATTGATCAGGCCGGGCAGCACGACGTGCTCGCGGGCGTCGAAAACCTGCTCGCAAGGTTGGCTGGGGCTTTCACCAAGGGCCAGGAGTTCGAGGATACGGCCGTCTTCGATCACCAGTCCGCCGCGGGCGTCGAGGGTGTTGGCGGTGAAGATGGCAAGGGGGGATTTCAACCAGATACGGGTCGCAGGCATGGTGCCGGCTCCTCTGAAAGTGGGTTCAGGTTAGCCAGCTCAGTGTTGCCCTGTCTGCTGATCCAGGTCCGCCGCGTGGGCGAGGCTCCGAGTCTACTGCCTCGCCTCGCGGCTTTCAATTCACCAGGTCAGGCTCTCGCCTTTGTAGTTGATGAAGCGCAGACCGGCATTGCCACGTTGAGCTTCGATTTGCTCGACCATGCCACGGGTGCTGGTCAGCACGTCGATTTCGGCGTTTTCGCCACCCATGTCGGTTTTTACCCAGCCCGGATGCATGGCCAGTACGCAAAGATCGGGACGCTGCGCCTCGACCACCAGGAAGCTGTTGATCATCGAATTCAGCGCAGCCTTGCTGGCCTTGTACAAGCACAGTTCGCTGCCATCGGGAATGGTCACGCTGCCCAGGATCGAACTCATGAAGGCCAGTACACCGCTCCCTTCGCGCACTTGGCCAACCAAACGGCGGGCGACACGGATGGGCGCAACGGCATTGGTCATGAACAGGTCGCCAACATCGGCTGCCTGCACGCCGTCCACATCCTGGGGCAGAGGCCCCATGACGCCCGCATTGACGAATACAAGATCGAACACCTCACCCTGAAGGCTTTGCTTGAGCGCATCGAGCTGGGTGGTGTCGTTCATCTCCAGTTGTTCGATGCGTACGCCGGGCACCTGGCGCAGTGTGTCGGCCTTCTGCGGATCACGCACCGTTGCGATGACCTTCCAGCCCTTTTCGTGCAGACGCTGTACCAGGCCTAGGCCCAGTCCACGCGAAGCGCCAATGACAAGGGCGGTTTTTTGAAGGGACATTGGGGACTCCTTGAGCGTTGGAGGAGAGGGATATTGAGCATAATTCAGCCGGGCAGAAGCTGCCCGATCTGAATTTGGTTAAAAAATGACCACCTTTGCCAGGCCGTGTGCCGCCGGGCACTGCACTCATTGGCTAACGGGTTATCCACAGGCTGCTCCACAGTTAATGTGTGCAACCGATCGGGGTATGATTCGAGACCGGTGGCAAAGTGCTGGGGATAAGTCTTGACCCTTCAGACGTTTGCAGCTGTCATCAAACGGTGATCAAAATATGATCAAAGCGCTGGAGCCCTTTGATAACGGGCGCTGCCGGGGAGTGCTCATAGCTTATCCACAGGCAGGCCCACAGTTGTTGTGAGCAAGCTTCAGCCGATTTCCAGAATGATCCGGCCGCGGCTCAGGTCTGCCAGTTGCTGCTGCAAGGTGGGTATGTGTGCCTGGCCTGCGGCGATGCGCAGGTCGACTCCATTGGCGGTGAACTGTTCGTCCAGCACCAGCCCATCCACTTCGGCCAGGCGCAGTTTCACCAAGGCCAGCTCGCTGAAGGTGCAACTGCAGGTGTATTCACTGCGTTGGACCAACAACCTTTTCGGCGCTTGTTGCAAGCATTTGTTGGCACCTCCGCCGTAGGCCCGGGCTAGGCCGCCTGTGCCGAGCTGGATACCGCCGTACCACCGAATGACCAGCACCACCACTTGGTCGCAGTCCTGCGCCTCGATGGCCGCCAGGATCGGCCGCCCGGCCGTGCCGCCAGGTTCGCCGTCGTCGCTGCTGCGGTATTGCGCGCCCAGTTTCCAGGCCCAGCAGTTGTGGGTGGCGGCCAGGTCGCTGTGGCGTTCGATGAAACTCATCGCCTCGGCGGGGCTAGAGATGGGGCCGGCGAGGGTGATGAAGCGGCTCTTGCGGATTTCCTCGCGAAACTCGCAGAGGTCAAGCAGGGTAGAAGGCATAAGTGGCTATGAGGCGCTCGGCGTGATGCCGCAGCCCTTGAGAATGATGTGGATAAGGTTGTTGCTGGCGTCTTCCATGTCTTGCTTGGTCAGGCGGCTGCGGCCGGTGACCTGGCAGATCTGTGTGGCGAAGTCGGCATAGTGCTGGGTGCTGCCCCACAGCAGGAAGATCAGGTGTACCGGATCGACCGGGTCCATCTTGCCGGCGTCGATCCAGGCCTGGAACACCGCGGCCCGGCCTCGGAACCACTCACGGTAGTCGGCGCTGAAATACTCGGTGAGGCAAGTACCGCCGCTGATCACTTCCATGGCGAAGATTCTCGACGCTTGTGGGTTGCGCCGGGAGAACTCCATCTTGGTGCGGATGTACTGGCTCAGCGCCACAGCCGGGTCGTCATCGACGCTGAGGGCGTTGAAGGTGCTGTCCCACAACTCGATGATGTTGCTGAGCACCGCGATATAAAGGCCAAGCTTGTTGGTGAAGTAATAATGCAGGTTAGCCTTGGGCAGCCCGGCTTTCAGCGCGATGGTATTCATGCTGGTGCCTTTGAAACCATGGCGCGCGAATTCGTCTTCGGCTGCCTGGATGATGGCCTGTTCGTTTTTCTGGCGGATGCGGCCAGCGGGCTTGCCTGAGGCAGAGAGGCGATGCGCAGGGACTTCAAGGGTCATGGACGATTCCGTACGGGTCAGTGGCTGCGGCTGTCGGACAAGATTACCTTCCTGCGCCGAACTGACAAGCGTTAGCGTCAGAGACAGGCATCAGCGCGTCGCTGCCAGGCTTTCGAGGAAGCTTTCCAGTACCAGATTCGGCCGGCGTCCCTTGCGGGTCACCCAGCTCAGGCTCAGGTCATAGAAGCGTTGGCCGGGTTTCAGCGCGCGCAGTCGGCCCTGCTGGACCCAGAAGCTGGCGTAGTGGTCGGGCAGGTAGCCGATGTAGCGTCCGGTCAGGATCAGAAAGGCCATGCCTTCGCGATCCGATGCACTAGCGGTGCAGTGCAGGGCCTGATAGTGAGCCTGGATGTCGCTTGGCAGGCGGAACGTAGGGGCGATAGCTTCCTGGCTGTTGAGGCGTGCGTCGTCGATTTGCTGGTCATCGGCGTAGAACAGTGGGTGCCCCACCGCGCAATAAAGCAGCGAACGCTCGCTGTACAGGGGTTCGTATTCCAATCCTGAAAGAGGGCTGGTCTGCGGTACCACGCCGACATGCAGGCTGCCGTCGAGCACACCCTGCTCGACCTGGCTGGGGGCGATCATACGGATGTTGATGCGCACGTCGGGGCCCCGGTCCTTCAGTTCTGCCAGGGCGTGGGTGATGCGCATGTGCGGCAGGGTCACCAGGTTGTCGGTCAGGCCGATGTTCAGCTCGCCACGCAGGTGCTGGTGCAACCCGTTGACCTCGGTACGAAAGGTCTCCAGGGCGCTGAGCAACTGCAGCGCCGAGTGATACACCTCGCGTCCCTCCTCGGTAAGCGAGAAGCCGGCGCGTCCGCGCTGGCACAGGCGCAAGCCCAGGCGTTGCTCCAGATCGTTCATCTGCTGGCTGATGGCCGAGCGCCCGATGCCCAAGACGTTCTCGGCGGCAGAGAAACCACCGCACTCGACTACGCTGCGGTAGATCTTCAGCAGACGAATGTCGAAATCGCTGACTTGTGCGAGAGGGTCGGGACGTCGGCTCATAAGTTTAGTCTTGTTCAATCTGAAGATTAGAAATGTTGGCTTTTTCAGACTTTATCGCCGTGCCAACTTAGCTGCAACAACATCCATCGTTGCCTAATCGTCTCTCGAGGAACCGCCGATGAACATGCCGGAAACCGCCCCTGCAGGAATGGCCAGCCAGCTCAAGCTGGATGCGCACTGGATGCCTTACACCGCCAACCGCAACTTCCAGCGCGACCCGCGTCTGATCGTGGCTGCATCGGGCAACTACCTGACCGATGACAAGGGCCGCAAGATTTTCGACGCCCTGTCGGGCCTGTGGACCTGCGGCGCCGGTCACACGCGTCAGGAAATCACCGAGGCGGTCGCACGTCAGCTCGGCACCCTGGATTACTCCCCCGCGTTTCAGTTCGGGCACCCGCTGTCGTTCCAGTTGGCTGAGAAAATCGCCGAGCTGACCCCGGGCGACCTGAACCATGTCTTCTATACCAACTCCGGTTCCGAGTGCTGCGACACCGCGCTGAAGATGGTACGTGCCTACTGGCGCCTGAAGGGCCAGGCCACCAAGACCAAGATCATCGGCCGCGCCCGTGGCTACCATGGTGTGAACATCGCTGGCACCAGCCTCGGTGGCGTCAACGGCAACCGCAAGATGTTCGGCCAGCTGCTGGACGTCGACCACCTGCCTCACACCGTGCTGCCGGCCAACGCCTTCTCCAAGGGCTTGCCGGAGGAGGGCGGAATCGCCCTGGCCGACGAGATGCTCAAGCTGATCGAACTGCACGATGCCTCGAACATCGCCGCAGTCATCGTCGAGCCCCTGGCCGGTTCGGCTGGCGTGTTGCCGCCACCGAAGGGGTATCTCAAGCGTCTGCGCGAAATCTGCACCCAGCACAACATCCTGCTGATCTTCGACGAAGTGATCACCGGCTTCGGCCGCATGGGCGCCATGACCGGCTCCGAGGCCTTCGGCGTGACCCCTGACCTGATGTGCATCGCCAAGCAGGTCACCAATGGTGCCATCCCGATGGGCGCGGTGATCGCCAGCAGCGAGATCTACCAGACCTTCATGAACCAGCCGACCCCGGAATACGCCGTGGAATTCCCACACGGCTACACCTACTCGGCTCATCCAGTGGCCTGTGCCGCCGGTATCGCCGCGCTCGACTTGCTGCAGAAGGAAAACCTGGTGCAATCGGCTGCCGAGCTGGCGCCGCACTTCGAGAAGCTGCTGCATGGCGTCAAGGGCACCAAGAATATCGTCGATATCCGCAACTACGGCCTGGCTGGCGCGATCCAGATCGCTGCCCGTGATGGCGATGCCATCGTCCGTCCGTACGAGGCGGCGATGAAACTGTGGAAAGCCGGCTTCTATGTGCGCTTCGGGGGCGACACCCTGCAGTTCGGGCCAACCTTCAACACCAAGCCGCAGGAGCTGGACAGCCTGTTCGATGCGGTAGGCGAAGCCCTGAACCAGATCGACTGACCTTTCCGACTTTGACGTAGGGCGCGTGCTCAGCACGCGCCTGGCTCAACCCTCTTTATCTGGAGTTATGCATGAGCATTGTTCAGCACCTGATCCACGGCGAGCTGGTTACTAAAGGCGAGCGCACTGCCGATGTGTTCAACCCGTCCACTGGCCAGGCAGTTCGAAAGGTCGAGCTGGCCAGTCGTGCAACCGTTCAGCAAGCCATCGATTCGGCCAAGGCTGCCTTCCCGGCCTGGCGCAACACCCCGCCTGCCAAGCGTGCTCAGGTCATGTTCCGCTTCAAGCAGTTGCTGGAGCAGAACGAAGCCAAGATCTCGCAGATGATCAGCGAAGAGCACGGCAAGACCCTGGAAGACGCCGCTGGTGAACTGAAGCGCGGTATCGAGAACGTGGAGTTCGCTTGTGCTGCCCCTGAAGTGTTGAAAGGCGAGTACAGCCGCAACGTTGGCCCGAATATCGATGCCTGGTCCGACTTCCAGCCGCTGGGTGTGGTTGCCGGTATCACCCCATTCAACTTCCCGGCCATGGTTCCGCTGTGGATGTATCCATTGGCCATCGCTTGCGGTAACGCATTCATCCTCAAGCCCTCCGAGCGCGACCCGAGTTCCACGCTGTTCATTGCCCAGTTGCTGCTTGAGGCCGGTTTGCCAAAAGGCATCCTCAACGTGGTCCACGGTGACAAGGAAGCCGTGGATGCGCTGATCGAGGCGCCTGAGGTCAAGGCGCTGAGCTTCGTGGGTTCGACCCCGATCGCCGAGTACATCTACGCTGAAGGCACCAAGCGCGGCAAGCGTGTGCAGGCGCTGGGCGGAGCCAAGAACCATGCGGTACTGATGCCGGATGCCGACCTGGACAACGCGGTCAGTGCACTTATGGGCGCGGCGTATGGTTCGTGCGGCGAGCGTTGCATGGCGATTTCGGTCGCGGTCTGCGTGGGTGACCAGGTGGCCGATGCGCTGATTGCCAAACTGGAGCCGCAGATCAAGGCACTGAAGATTGGTGCCGGCACTGCTTGCGGTCTGGACATGGGCCCGCTGGTAACCGCTGCGGCTCGCGACAAGGTGGTCGGTTATATCGACGACGGCGTTGCCGCTGGTGCCAAACTGGTGGTCGATGGCCGTGGCTACCGCGTATCGGGCAATGAGGATGGTTACTTCGTAGGTGGCACGCTGTTCGACAACGTGACGCCAGAGATGCGCATCTATAAAGAAGAGATCTTCGGCCCGGTGTTGTGCGTCGTGCGCGTGAACAGCCTGGAGCAGGCCATGCAGCTGATCAATGATCACGAGTATGGCAACGGCACCTGCATCTTCACCCGTGACGGCGAAGCTGCACGCCTGTTCTGCGACGAGATCGAAGTGGGCATGGTCGGCGTCAACGTCCCGCTGCCGGTGCCGGTGGCTTACCACAGCTTCGGCGGCTGGAAGCGTTCGCTGTTCGGCGACCTGCACGCCTATGGTCCGGATGGCGTGCGCTTCTATACCCGTCGCAAGGCGATCACCCAGCGTTGGCCGCAGCGTGCGAGCCACGAGGCTTCGCAGTTCGCGTTCCCAAGCCTGTAAGGGTTGCGATAGCAGCGGGGGAGGCCGAAAGGCCTCCCCCGCTTTGTTTCCAGTGGCGTCCTTGCAGACCAACCGGGTAGGCGAGAGCCTTGCTCGCGATGCGCCGCGCGGGCGGCGCTCGATCTACAAACCGCTGAATGCATCGCGGCGGGCACCTGGCGGCCTCGATACGGTCCGTGTTTGCCATCATTTCAATTTAAATGAACATTAACGGTTGACGGCCTCTCGAATCCCCTTATAATGCGCCCCACTTCCGACGCAGTCGAAACGAAAAACTCCTTGTTAATCAACAAGTTGAGCGTTTAGAAAGCAATCGGAAGCGCTGAAAGAGGTGGTTGACAGCGTTTTAAAACGCTGTATTATTCGCCTCCCGCTACGAGAGATCGCAGCGAGTCAAGTGTTTGAAGCTAAACGAGTTTCTCGCAAAAAACTTCAAAATAAACGCTTGACAGCAAATGAGGAAAGCGTAGAATGCGCGCCTCGGTTGAGACGAAACGCTCTTAGCCAAACGCTCTTTAACAAATCGAATCAAGCAATTCGTGTGGGTGCTTGTGAGTACGGACTGATAGTCACAAAGATTATCAGCATCACAAGTGGCCATGCGAGAAATCACATAGTCATTTGAGATTGCTGAGCCAAGTTTAGGGTTTCTTAAAAACCCAAGCAGTATTGAACTGAAGAGTTTGATCATGGCTCAGATTGAACGCTGGCGGCAGGCCTAACACATGCAAGTCGAGCGGATGACAGGAGCTTGCTCCTTGATTCAGCGGCGGACGGGTGAGTAATGCCTAGGAATCTGCCTGGTAGTGGGGGACAACGTTTCGAAAGGAACGCTAATACCGCATACGTCCTACGGGAGAAAGCAGGGGACCTTCGGGCCTTGCGCTATCAGATGAGCCTAGGTCGGATTAGCTAGTTGGTGAGGTAATGGCTCACCAAGGCGACGATCCGTAACTGGTCTGAGAGGATGATCAGTCACACTGGAACTGAGACACGGTCCAGACTCCTACGGGAGGCAGCAGTGGGGAATATTGGACAATGGGCGAAAGCCTGATCCAGCCATGCCGCGTGTGTGAAGAAGGTCTTCGGATTGTAAAGCACTTTAAGTTGGGAGGAAGGGCAGTAAGCTAATACCTTGCTGTTTTGACGTTACCGACAGAATAAGCACCGGCTAACTCTGTGCCAGCAGCCGCGGTAATACAGAGGGTGCAAGCGTTAATCGGAATTACTGGGCGTAAAGCGCGCGTAGGTGGTTCGTTAAGTTGGATGTGAAAGCCCCGGGCTCAACCTGGGAACTGCATCCAAAACTGGCGAGCTAGAGTACGGTAGAGGGTGGTGGAATTTCCTGTGTAGCGGTGAAATGCGTAGATATAGGAAGGAACACCAGTGGCGAAGGCGACCACCTGGACTGATACTGACACTGAGGTGCGAAAGCGTGGGGAGCAAACAGGATTAGATACCCTGGTAGTCCACGCCGTAAACGATGTCAACTAGCCGTTGGAATCCTTGAGATTTTAGTGGCGCAGCTAACGCATTAAGTTGACCGCCTGGGGAGTACGGCCGCAAGGTTAAAACTCAAATGAATTGACGGGGGCCCGCACAAGCGGTGGAGCATGTGGTTTAATTCGAAGCAACGCGAAGAACCTTACCAGGCCTTGACATGCAGAGAACTTTCCAGAGATGGATTGGTGCCTTCGGGAACTCTGACACAGGTGCTGCATGGCTGTCGTCAGCTCGTGTCGTGAGATGTTGGGTTAAGTCCCGTAACGAGCGCAACCCTTGTCCTTAGTTACCAGCACGTTATGGTGGGCACTCTAAGGAGACTGCCGGTGACAAACCGGAGGAAGGTGGGGATGACGTCAAGTCATCATGGCCCTTACGGCCTGGGCTACACACGTGCTACAATGGTCGGTACAGAGGGTTGCCAAGCCGCGAGGTGGAGCTAATCTCACAAAACCGATCGTAGTCCGGATCGCAGTCTGCAACTCGACTGCGTGAAGTCGGAATCGCTAGTAATCGCGAATCAGAATGTCGCGGTGAATACGTTCCCGGGCCTTGTACACACCGCCCGTCACACCATGGGAGTGGGTTGCACCAGAAGTAGCTAGTCTAACCTTCGGGAGGACGGTTACCACGGTGTGATTCATGACTGGGGTGAAGTCGTAACAAGGTAGCCGTAGGGGAACCTGCGGCTGGATCACCTCCTTAATCGACGACATCAGCCTGCTGATGAGCTCCCACACGAATTGCTTGATTCTTTGTATAAAGACGATGCTGTAACGCGACCCTGTTATAGGTCTGTAGCTCAGTTGGTTAGAGCGCACCCCTGATAAGGGTGAGGTCGGCAGTTCAAATCTGCCCAGACCTACCAATTACTTGGTGCGGCCTAGAACACACGGGGCCATAGCTCAGCTGGGAGAGCGCCTGCCTTGCACGCAGGAGGTCAGCGGTTCGATCCCGCTTGGCTCCACCACTCTTTCAGGTTGTACAGCTGCTCAGAACTTAGAAATGAGCATTCAGATCGAATGTTGATTTCTGACTTTTGTCAGATCGTTCTTTAAAAATTCGGATATGTGATAGATAGACTGACACGCACTTTCACTGGTGTGATGTCAGGCTAAGGTAAAATTTGTGAGTTCTGCTCTTAATTGAGCAACATGCGAATTTTCGGCGAATGTCGTCTTCACAGTATAACCAGATTGCTTGGGGTTATATGGTCAAGTGAAGAAGCGCATACGGTGGATGCCTTGGCAGTCAGAGGCGATGAAAGACGTGGTAGCCTGCGATAAGCTTTGGGGAGTCGGCAAACAGACTGTGATCCAGAGATCTCTGAATGGGGGAACCCAGCCAGCATAAGCTGGTTATCTTGTACTGAATACATAGGTGCAAGAGGCGAACCAGGGGAACTGAAACATCTAAGTACCCTGAGGAAAAGAAATCAACCGAGATTCCCTTAGTAGTGGCGAGCGAACGGGGACCAGCCCTTAAGTTGATTTGAGATTAGTGGAACGCTCTGGAAAGTGCGGCCATAGTGGGTGATAGCCCCGTACACGAAAATCTCTTATCAATGAAATCGAGTAGGACGGAGCACGAGAAACTTTGTCTGAACATGGGGGGACCATCCTCCAAGGCTAAATACTACTGACTGACCGATAGTGAACCAGTACCGTGAGGGAAAGGCGAAAAGAACCCCGGAGAGGGGAGTGAAATAGAACCTGAAACCGTATGCGTACAAGCAGTGGGAGCCTACTTTGTTAGGTGACTGCGTACCTTTTGTATAATGGGTCAGCGACTTATATTCAGTGGCGAGCTTAACCGAATAGGGGAGGCGTAGCGAAAGCGAGTCTTAATAGGGCGTTTAGTCGCTGGGTATAGACCCGAAACCGGGCGATCTATCCATGGGCAGGTTGAAGGTTAGGTAACACTGACTGGAGGACCGAACCGACTACCGTTGAAAAGTTAGCGGATGACCTGTGGATCGGAGTGAAAGGCTAATCAAGCTCGGAGATAGCTGGTTCTCCTCGAAAGCTATTTAGGTAGCGCCTCATGTATCACTCCAGGGGGTAGAGCACTGTTTCGGCTAGGGGGTCATCCCGACTTACCAAACCGATGCAAACTCCGAATACCTGGAAGTGCCGAGCATGGGAGACACACGGCGGGTGCTAACGTCCGTCGTGAAAAGGGAAACAACCCAGACCGTCAGCTAAGGTCCCAAAGTCATGGTTAAGTGGGAAACGATGTGGGAAGGCTTAGACAGCTAGGAGGTTGGCTTAGAAGCAGCCATCCTTTAAAGAAAGCGTAATAGCTCACTAGTCGAGTCGGCCTGCGCGGAAGATGTAACGGGGCTCAAACCATGCACCGAAGCTACGGGTGTCATCTTTGATGACGCGGTAGAGGAGCGTTCTGTAAGCCTGTGAAGGTGAGTTGAGAAGCTTGCTGGAGGTATCAGAAGTGCGAATGCTGACATGAGTAACGACAATGGGAGTGAAAAACTCCCACGCCGAAAGACCAAGGTTTCCTGCGCAACGTTAATCGACGCAGGGTTAGTCGGTCCCTAAGGCGAGGCTGAAAAGCGTAGTCGATGGAAAACAGGTTAATATTCCTGTACTTCCAGTTATTGCGATGGAGGGACGGAGAAGGCTAGGCCAGCTTGGCGTTGGTTGTCCAAGTTTAAGGTGGTAGGCTGAGATCTTAGGCAAATCCGGGATCTCAAGGCCGAGAGCTGATGACGAGTTGCCTTTAGGCGACGAAGTGGTTGATGCCATGCTTCCAAGAAAAGCTCCTAAGCTTCAGATAACTGGGAACCGTACCCCAAACCGACACAGGTGGTCGGGTAGAGAATACCAAGGCGCTTGAGAGAACTCGGGTGAAGGAACTAGGCAAAATGGCACCGTAACTTCGGGAGAAGGTGCGCCGACGAGGGTGAAGGACTTGCTCCGTAAGCCCATGTCGGTCGAAGATACCAGGCCGCTGCGACTGTTTATTAAAAACACAGCACTCTGCAAACACGAAAGTGGACGTATAGGGTGTGACGCCTGCCCGGTGCCGGAAGGTTAATTGATGGGGTTAGCGCAAGCGAAGCTCTTGATCGAAGCCCCGGTAAACGGCGGCCGTAACTATAACGGTCCTAAGGTAGCGAAATTCCTTGTCGGGTAAGTTCCGACCTGCACGAATGGCGTAACGATGGCGGCGCTGTCTCCACCCGAGACTCAGTGAAATTGAAATCGCTGTGAAGATGCAGTGTATCCGCGGCTAGACGGAAAGACCCCGTGAACCTTTACTATAGCTTTGCACTGGACTTTGAATTTGCTTGTGTAGGATAGGTGGGAGGCTTTGAAGTGGGGACGCCAGTTCTCATGGAGCCATTCTTGAAATACCACCCTGGCAACTTTGAGGTTCTAACTCAGGTCCGTTATCCGGATCGAGGACAGTGTATGGTGGGTAGTTTGACTGGGGCGGTCTCCTCCCAAAGAGTAACGGAGGAGTACGAAGGTGCGCTCAGACCGGTCGGAAATCGGTCGCAGAGTATAAAGGCAAAAGCGCGCTTGACTGCGAGACAAACACGTCGAGCAGGTACGAAAGTAGGTCTTAGTGATCCGGTGGTTCTGTATGGAAGGGCCATCGCTCAACGGATAAAAGGTACTCCGGGGATAACAGGCTGATACCGCCCAAGAGTTCATATCGACGGCGGTGTTTGGCACCTCGATGTCGGCTCATCACATCCTGGGGCTGAAGCCGGTCCCAAGGGTATGGCTGTTCGCCATTTAAAGTGGTACGCGAGCTGGGTTTAGAACGTCGTGAGACAGTTCGGTCCCTATCTGCCGTGGACGTTTGAGATTTGAGAGGGGCTGCTCCTAGTACGAGAGGACCGGAGTGGACGAACCTCTGGTGTTCCGGTTGTCACGCCAGTGGCATTGCCGGGTAGCTATGTTCGGAAGAGATAACCGCTGAAAGCATCTAAGCGGGAAACTTGCCTCAAGATGAGATCTCACTGGAACCTTGAGTTCCCTAAAGGGCCGTCGAAGACTACGACGTTGATAGGTTGGGTGTGTAAGCGCTGTGAGGCGTTGAGCTAACCAATACTAATTGCCCGTGAGGCTTGACCATATAACACCCAAGCAATTTGCCGACGCAGATTGCGGTGGTGAAGACGAAACGACCGAAAGTTCGCAAGACCACAAATTCACATATCCGAATTGGCCAAGAGTGTTTACACGACATTCTGGCAACAGAATTTCTTGACGACCATAGAGCATTGGAACCACCTGATCCCATCCCGAACTCAGCAGTGAAACGATGCATCGCCGATGGTAGTGTGGGGTTTCCCCATGTGAGAGTAGGTCATCGTCAAGATTCATTTCGCAAAACCCCTATCTGCGCGAGCAGGTAGGGGTTTTGTCTTTCTGGCGCAGCCGCGCCCGCGTGTCCCCCGCATTAGTCGCCTCCCACATTTGCAGCCAGATCACTAGAATAGAGCCGACGTACCCATTCAGAGCTCTGTATGCCCAACCCTTTAGAACCTGAAGCGCTAGATCGACTCCCCCTTAAAGAGCTCGTCGCCTGTCATGAATGCGACCTGTTGATGCGCAAGCCGGTACTGCAGCGAGACGAAAAGGCTCAGTGCCCGCGCTGTGGATATGAGCTGTACGCTCACCGTCACAACGTGGTCAACCGCAGCCTGGCCCTGGTGCTGACAGCTTTGTTGCTCTACGTGCCCGCCAACTTCCTGCCGATCATGCAGTTGCACCTGCTTGGGCAGACCTCCGATGACACCGTCTGGACAGGTGTGGTGGGTCTGTACAATTCGCAAATGCGGGGTGTGGCAGTGGTGGTCTTCCTCTGCAGCATGGCCATCCCTGCGGTGAAATTACTGTGTCAGTTGCTGGTGCTGTTGAGCATTCGCCTCGACGTAGGGCGCAGCTACGGTTTGCTGTTCTATCGCATTTATCATCATTTGCGAGATTGGGGCATGCTCGAGGTCTATTTCATGGGCGTGCTGGTGGCGATCGTCAAGCTCGTCGACCTGGCCGAGCTTACCGTAGGGCTTGGCCTGTTCTGCTTTATCAGTCTTTTGCTGATACAGGTCTGGCTGGAAGTGGTGATGTCTCCACACCAGATCTGGAGCGCACTTTCCGGGGAGGATCTCCATGCGGGCGATTGATGCAGGCATCCTGGTCTGTAATGAATGCCATGAGTTGAACCGCCAGGAGGCCGACAGTACTTCGCAGACCTGCACGCGGTGTGGTGCGGTCGTGCATGCGCGTCGGCCAAACAGTATCGTGCGCACTTGGGCGCTGCTGATCACTGCGTCGATCCTCTACATTCCGGCGAACATGCTGCCGATCATGACCGTCAGCACGCTTGGGCAGGGTAGCCCCGACACCATCATGTCCGGTGTCATCACCCTGCTGCAGCACGGCATGCTGCCAATCGCCGCCGTGGTGTTCATTGCCAGCATTTTGGTACCCACCTTCAAGTTGGTGGGTATCGGCCTGCTGCTGTACTCGGTGCAGCGTCACCAGCCCTTGTCAGCGCGACAAAGGATCCTGATGTACCGCTTCATCGAATTCATTGGGCGCTGGTCCATGCTCGATATCTTCGTCATTGCCATATTAGTGGCCGTGGTGAATTTCGGGCGTATCGCCAGTGTCGAAGCCAACTTGGGCGCCGTTGCATTTGCCAGTGTGGTGATCCTGACGATGCTCGCAGCTTTAACTTTTGATCCCCGACTGATCTGGGATAACACGGAGTCGGATGACGACCATGAGTGACGTGCCTACGGCTAGAACCCGACCAGCTTCGAACTGGTCGGCTATCTGGATTTTGCCGCTGATCGCCTTGCTGATCGGTGGCTGGTTGGCTTGGCAGGCCTATCGCGATGCGGGTGTTGAAATCGAAGTTCGATTCGAGAGCGGGGAAGGAATCGTCGCCAACAAGACCGAAGTCATCTACAAGGGCATGCCCGTCGGCAAGGTGAAGAGCCTGGTGCTCGATGCCAAGGGCGAGAACCAAGGTGTCATCGCCACCATTGAGATGAACAAGGCCGCCCAGCCTCATCTGAATAAAGGCACTCGCTTCTGGCTGGTCAAGCCCAGTGTCAGCCTGGCAGGTATTTCCGGCCTTGAGACACTGGTGTCCGGTAACTACATCGCGGTGAGCCCAGGCGAGGGTGAGCGCACCAAGCGCTTCACTGCGCTGAAGGTGGCGCCGCCGCTGTCGGACTCCGAGCCAGGCCTGCACCTTACCCTCAAAGCCGAACGGCTGGGTTCGCTCAACCGTGACAGCCCCGTGTTCTATAAGCAGATCCAGGTGGGTCGGGTAAAGAGCTACCGCTTGTCCGAGGATCAGGAAACCGTCGAGATCAAAGTGTTCATCGAACCGGCTTATGCCAGCCTGGTGCGAAAGCACACGCGGTTCTGGAATGCCAGTGGCATCAGCATCGACGCTGACCTGTCTGGCGTGAAGGTGCGCAGCGAGTCGCTGTCCAGTATCGTGGCCGGGGGGATTGCCTTCGCCACACCGGAATACCGCAAGGACAGCCCGCCCACCGATCCGAGCCTGCCATTCCGTCTGTACGAGGACTTCGATGCAGCCCAGGCGGGAATACGGATCAAGGTCAAGCTCACCGACTATGAAGGCTTGCAGGCCGGGCGCACGCCCGTGATGTACAAGGGGATCCAGGTCGGTTCGCTCAAGGCCCTGAAGATGGAAGACAACCTGGGCAGTGCCACGGCCGAGCTGACACTCGACCCGCTGGCCGAGGACTACCTGGTAGAAGGCACGCAGTTCTGGGTGGTCAAGCCGTCGATCTCCCTGGCTGGCATCACCGGCCTGGAAGCATTGGTCAAAGGTAACTACATCGCGATTCGTCCGGGCGAGAAGGGGGCCAAGCCTCTGCGCGAGTTCGAGGCCAGGCCCAAGGCGCCACCGCTCGACCTGAAATCCCCAGGCCTGCACATGGTGCTGTTCGCCGATACCTTGGGATCGCTCGAAATCGGCAGCCCGGTGATGTACCGCCAGGTCAAGGTCGGTAGCGTGCAGAGCTACCAGTTTGCCCGTAACAGCAATCGCATCCTGATTGGCGTGCATATCGAGCAGGAGTACCAGAACCTGGTAAACGGCTCGTCCCGATTCTGGAACGTCAGCGGTATCACGCTGACCGGAGGGCTGTCGGGCATCAAGATCAAAAGCGAGTCACTGCAGACGCTGATGGCCGGCGGTATCGCATTCGACACACCGGTTGCGAACGTGGCGCTCAAACGCCGGATTCCACGTTTCCGCCTGCATGAGAGCCAGGAGGCAGTGAATCGTGCCGGCACCTTGGTGACCATCCGTGTCACCCGGGCCGATGGCTTGAAGCCTGGTACCGCGATTCGCTTCCGTGGCCTGGATGTGGGCAGTGTCGAGAGTGTCGACCTGACTGCTGACCTGCAAGCAGTGCTGCTGCGTGCGCGCATTACCGAAGCAGCCGACCGCATTGCCCGTGTCGGTACTCAGTTCTGGGTGGTCAAGCCTTCACTTGGTCTCGTACGCACCGAGAACCTGGATACCCTGGTAGGTGGGCAATACCTGGAAGTGCTGCCGGCAGCCAAGGACAAGGGGCCGCAGCGTGATTTCATTGCACTGGCCGATGCCCCGGCGTTCACGGAGCCGGAAGTCGGCTTGCCCCTGACCCTGAGCGCGCCCCGCCGTGGGTCTATCAAGCCGGGCGTACCTGTCACCTACCGTGAAGTGGCGGTAGGCAAGGTCACCGGCTTCGAGCTTGGGCAGAATGCCGACCGGGTGCTGATCCATATCCTGATCGAGCCTCGCTACGCCGCCTTGGTACGCAGTGGCAGCCGATTCTGGAACAGCAGCGGCTTTGGCTTCGATTGGGGTCTGTTCAAAGGCGCCACGGTGCGGACCGAGTCGGTGGAGACGCTGATCGATGGCGGTATCGCCTTTGCGACACCGGATGGCGAACAGATGGGCACCCCAGCCCGGCCTCAGCAGACCTTTGCCTTGTTCGACAAGGCCGAGGATGAATGGCTGCAATGGGCGCCCAAGATCCAGATTGCCAAGTAAGGGGCATTTCTCAGGCGGGGCCGCGTGCGGCCCCCACTGATTGCCAGCGAACCGGCGATTGCGGAAGCACAAATCGCAGGCAATAAAAAACCGACCCTAGGGTCGGTTTTTCGACAAGCGCGTCGCTTAGGCAGCTGCAGCTTCTTTCAGCGCCTTGATGTGGCCATTCAGACGGCCTTTGTGGCGAGCAGCCTTGTTCTTGTGGATGATGCCCTTGTCGGCCATACGGTCGATTACAGGCACAGCCAGGATGTAGGCGGCTTGCGCTTTTTCGGCGTCTTTTGCGTCGATGGCTTTGACTACATTCTTGATGTAGGTGCGGACCATGGAACGCAGGCTGGCGTTGTGGCTGCGACGCTTCTCAGCCTGTTTTGCACGTTTCTTGGCGGAAGGTGTGTTGGCCACCGTCGAGCTCCTCGAAAGACTTTAGGTAAATAGCAAACAAAATAGGCCGCGAATCATGCCGATCAGTCGAGCGGATGTCAAGGCCACCTGCAGGGTTCCGCCGAGCGGTGCGCCAACAAGAGGGAAATATTCCTTTCTGCTGCGCGACCTGTAAACTCGGGAATTTTTGGCTCCCATGCGAAGGCGCGGGAGTATCGCACATTCGGACGCTGTCTGGCAGCGTCCTCTGCCCTTGGCGTGAAACTTTTCGATGAACCTGCTCAAATCCCTCGCCGCTGTCAGCTCCATCACCATGATTTCCAGGGTACTGGGCTTCGTTCGTGACACCATCCTGGCGCGTGTGTTTGGCGCTGGTGTCGCCACCGACGCCTTCTTCATCGCCTTCAAGCTGCCCAACCTGCTGCGACGCATTTTCGCCGAGGGCGCATTCTCGCAAGCCTTCGTGCCGATCCTGGCCGAGTACAAGACTCAACAGGGCGAGGAGGCGACCCGCACCTTCATCGCCTATGTCAGTGGCCTGCTGACCCTGGCCTTGGCGCTGGTCACCGCCGTCGGCATCCTCGCCGCGCCCTGGGTGGTGTGGGCAACCGCGCCCGGGTTCGTCGACAGCCCCGAGAAGTACCAGCTGACCACCGACCTGCTGCGCGTGACCTTTCCTTATATACTGTTGATCTCGTTGTCGTCCCTGGCCGGCGCGATCCTCAATACCTGGAACCGTTTCTCCGTCCCGGCGTTCACCCCGACCTTGCTGAACGTGGCGATGATCGCCTTCGCGTTGCTGCTGACGCCGTATTTCGACCCGCCCATCATGGCGCTGGCCTGGGGGGTACTGGCCGGCGGCCTGGCGCAACTCGTCTACCAGCTGCCGGCGCTGAAGAAGATCGGCATGCTCGTGCTGCCGCGCCTCAACCTGCGCGACACGGGCGTCTGGCGCGTGCTCAAGCAGATGCTGCCGGCCATCCTGGGGGTGTCGGTCAGCCAGATCTCGCTGATCATCAACACCATCTTCGCGTCCTTCCTGGTGGCCGGCTCGGTGTCGTGGATGTACTACGCCGACCGCCTCATGGAACTGCCGTCAGGCGTGCTGGGTGTCGCGTTGGGCACCATCCTGCTGCCGACCCTGGCCAAGACCTACGCCAACAAGGACCGCGAAGAGTATTCGCGCATTCTCGACTGGGGCCTGCGACTGTGCTTCCTGCTGGTGCTGCCCTGCACCCTGGCCCTGGCGATCCTGGCCGAGCCGCTGACCGTGGCACTGTTCCAGTACGGCAAGTTCAGCGCCTTCGATGCGGCCATGACCCAGCGTGCGCTCATCGCCTATTCCGTGGGCTTGCTGGCGATCATTCTGGTCAAGGTGCTAGCACCTGGCTTCTATGCGCAGCAGAATATCCGGACCCCGGTGAAGATCGCCATTTTCACCCTGGTCTGCACCCAGCTGTTCAACCTGGCGCTGATCGGCCCCCTCAAGCATGCCGGCCTGGCCCTGGCCATCAGCCTTGGCGCCTGCCTCAATGCCGGACTGCTGTTCTGGAAGCTGCGCAGCCAGCAATTGTTCCAGCCGCAGCCAGGCTGGGCCATGTTCCTGTTCAAGCTGGTGTTGGCGGTGACGCTGATGTCGGCGGTGTTGCTGGTGGGCATGCATTACCTGCCAGCCTGGGAGCTGGGCGGCATGCTCGAACGTTTCGTACGCCTGGGGGCATTGATCCTGGCGGGGGTGGTGACCTATTTCGGTTGCCTGTACCTGTGTGGTTTCCGGCCCCGGCATTTCGCCCGCAAGGCCCTGCATTGAAGCTGAAGGCGGGTCAGGCGTCGGTTTTTCGCATTCCACGCCACCCCTCGGCGCTGTTGCCTGTCACCAGCGCCCGGGTGTGGTTATAATCGGCCACTTTATGAGCAAGAAGCGCGTTATGCAGCTGGTTCGAGGTCTTCACAACCTGCGCCCCGAGCACCGGGGCTGTGTCGCCACCATTGGCAACTTCGACGGGGTTCACCGTGGCCACCAGGCAATCCTGGCGCGCCTGCGCGAGCGCGGCCAGGCCATGGGCCTGCCCACTTGCGTGGTGGTCTTCGAGCCTCAGCCTCGCGAATACTTCGCCCCGGACACCGCGCCCGCGCGCCTGGCACGCCTGCGCGACAAGGTCGAGCTGCTGGCTGGCGAAGGTATCGACCGCGTTCTATGCCTGTCTTTCAACCAACGTCTGAGCCAGCTCAGCGCCGAGGCCTTCGTCAAGGCGATCCTGGTCGATGGTCTTGGCGTGAAGCATCTGGAAGTGGGCGATGACTTCCGCTTCGGCTGCGACCGCGCCGGCGATTTCGCCTTCCTGGTTGAGGCAGGTCACCGCTACGGCTTCACCGTCGAGGCGGCCAACACCGTGATTCAGGACGGCCTGCGCGTCAGCAGCACCGAGGTGCGCAAGGCGTTGTCCGAGGCCAACTTCGAACTGGCCGAACACCTGCTGGGCCGCCCGTACAGCATCACCGGGCGGGTATTGCATGGCCAGAAGCTGGCGCGCCAGCTTGGCACCCCAACCGCCAACATCCAGCTCAAGCGCCGCCGCGTGCCGCTGTCCGGGGTCTACCTGGCCAGTATCGAGATCGACGGCAAGGCCTGGCCGGGCGTTGGCAACATTGGCGTGCGCCCCACCGTATCCGGTGACGGGCGCCCGCACCTCGAGATTCATCTGCTGGATTATGCCGGCGATCTGTATGGCCGGCGCCTGACGGTGGAATTCCACCACAAGCTGCGTGAAGAGCAGCGTTTCGCCTCCCTGGAGGCGCTGAAGTCGGCGATCGACGCGGACATCGCCGCCGCACGTGCACATTGGCACGCTCAACCGCTAACGAAGAGCCTGAAATGACCGACTACAAAGCCACGCTAAACCTTCCGGACACCGCCTTCCCGATGAAGGCCGGCCTGCCTCAGCGCGAACCGCAGATTCTGCAGCGCTGGGACAGCATTGGCCTGTACCAGAAGCTGCGCGAAATTGGCAAGGACCGTCCGAAGTTCGTCCTGCACGACGGCCCGCCCTATGCCAACGGCAAGATTCACATCGGTCATGCGCTGAACAAGATCCTCAAGGACATGATCGTCCGTTCCAAGACCCTGGCAGGCTTCGATGCGCCATACGTGCCGGGTTGGGACTGCCACGGTCTGCCGATCGAGCACAAGGTCGAGGTCACCCACGGCAAGCACCTGTCGGCCGACCGCACCCGCGAGCTGTGCCGAGAGTACGCCGCCGAGCAGATCGAAGGGCAGAAGACCGAGTTCATCCGCCTTGGCGTACTGGGTGACTGGGACAACCCCTACAAGACCATGAACTTCGCCAACGAGGCCGGTGAAATCCGCGCCCTGGCCGAAATGGTCAAGCAAGGTTTCGTGTTCAAGGGCCTCAAGCCGGTGAACTGGTGTTTCGATTGCGGTTCTGCACTTGCAGAAGCCGAGGTCGAGTACGCCGACAAGAAGTCCCAGACCATCGATGTGGCCTTCCCGGTTGCCGACGCCGACAAGCTGGCCGCCGCCTTCGGCCTGTCGGCGCTGGCCAAGCCCGCTGCCATCGTGATCTGGACCACCACCCCGTGGACCATCCCTGCCAACCAGGCGCTGAACATCCACCCGGAGTTCAAGTACGCCCTGGTCGATACCGGCGAGCGCCTGCTGGTGCTGGCCGAAGAATTGGTCGAGTCGTGCCTCAAGCGCTACAACCTGGAAGGCACGATGCTGGCTACCGCCCAGGGTTCGGCCCTGGAACTGATCAACTTCCGTCACCCGTTCTACGACCGCCTGTCGCCGATCTACCTGGCCGACTACGTCGAACTGGGCGCCGGTACCGGTGTGGTTCACTCCTCGCCAGCCTACGGTGAAGACGACTTCGTCACCTGCAAGCGCTACGGCATGGTCAACGACGACATCCTCACACCGGTGCAAAGCAACGGTGTGTATGTCGACTCGCTGGAATTCTTCGGCGGTCAGTTCATCTGGAAGGCCAACCCGGCCATCGTCGAGAAGCTGAGCGAAGTCGGTGCGCTGATGCACACCGAAACCATCAGCCACAGCTACATGCACTGCTGGCGCCACAAGACTCCGCTGATCTACCGCGCCACCGCGCAATGGTTCGTCGGCATGGACAAGCAGCCAACCACAGGCCAGCCGCTGCGCGAGCGCGCGCTCAAGGCCATCGAGGACACCAAGTTCGTCCCGGCCTGGGGCCAGGCGCGCCTGCACGCGATGATCGCCAACCGCCCGGACTGGTGCATCTCGCGTCAGCGCAACTGGGGCGTGCCGATTCCGTTCTTCCTGCACAAGCAGACCGGCGAGCTGCACCCACGTACCGTCGAGCTGATGGAAGAAGTGGCCAAGCGCGTCGAGAAAGAAGGCATCGAGGCGTGGTTCAAGCTGGACGCCGCCGAGCTGCTGGGTGAAGAAGTCGGCCAGTACGACAAGATCGCCGATACCCTGGACGTGTGGTTCGACTCGGGCACCACCCACTGGCACGTGCTGCGTGGCTCCCACGACATCGGTCATTCCACTGGCCCGCGCGCCGACCTTTACCTGGAAGGTTCCGACCAGCACCGCGGCTGGTTCCACTCGTCCTTGCTGACCGGTTGCGCCATCGACAACCACGCGCCGTACCGCGAGCTGCTGACCCACGGCTTCACCGTGGACGAGAACGGCCGCAAGATGTCCAAGTCGCTGGGCAACACCATCGAGCCGGAAAAGGTCAACAACACCCTGGGCGCCGACATCCTGCGCCTGTGGGTAGCCGCCACCGACTACTCCGGTGAAATGGCTGTTTCCGAGCAGATCCTGCAGCGCAGCGCTGATGCCTACCGCCGCATCCGCAACACCGCGCGCTTCCTGCTTTCCAACCTGTCCGGTTTCGACCCGGCCCGCGACCTGCTGGCCCCGGAAGACATGATCGCACTGGACCGTTGGGCGGTTGACCGCACCCTGCTGCTGCAGCGCGAGCTGGAAGAGAACTACAGCGAGTACCGCTTCTGGAACGTCTACTCCAAGGTTCACAACTTCTGCGTCCAGGAGCTGGGTGGTTTCTACCTCGACATCATCAAGGATCGCCAGTACACCACCGGCGCCAACAGTGTCGCCCGTCGTTCCTGCCAGACCGCGCTCTACCATATCAGCGAGGCGCTGGTGCGCTGGATCGCCCCGATCCTGGCCTTCACTGCCGACGAGATCTGGCAGTACCTGCCAGGCGAGCGTAACGAGTCGGTGATGCTCAATGGCTGGTACGAAGGCCTGAGCGAGCTGCCGGAAGGCACCGAGCTGGACCGCGCTTATTGGGATCGCGTCATGGCGGTCAAGGCAGCGGTCAACAAGGAGCTGGAGAACCAGCGTTCGGCCAAGGTCATCGGCGGCAACCTGCAGGCGGAAGTTACCCTGTACGCCGAGGACGCCCTCAGCGCCGACCTGGCCAAGCTGGGCGACGAGTTGCGCTTCGTGCTGATCACCTCGGCGGCCAGCGTCGTGCCGTTCGTCCAGGCACCGGCGGATGCCGTTGCAACCGAAGTCGAAGGCCTCAAGCTGAAAGTGGTCAAGTCCGGTCACGCCAAGTGCGGCCGTTGCTGGCATTTCCGCGCTGACGTCGGCAGCCACCCGGAGCATCCGGAAATCTGCGGCCGTTGCGTCGACAACCTGGGCGGTTCGGGTGAGGTGCGCCACTATGCCTAACCCTGCAGCGGGGCGCTTCGGGCGCCTTGCCTGGCTCTGGCTCAGCCTGGTGGTCCTGGTCCTTGACCAGGTCACCAAGGTGTACTTCGAAGGCAAGTTGAGCCTGTACCAACAGATCGTCGTCATTCCCGACTACTTCAGCTGGACCCTGGCCTACAACACCGGCGCAGCATTCAGCTTCCTGGCGGAAAGTTCGGGCTGGCAGCGCTGGCTGTTCGCCCTCATCGCCGTGGTGGTCAGTGCCGTGCTGGTAGTCTGGCTCAAGCGCCTGGGGCGCAGCGAGACCTGGCTGGCGGTGGCCCTGTCGCTGGTGCTTGGCGGTGCGCTGGGCAACCTGTACGACCGGATCGTGCTCGGCCATGTGGTCGACTTCATCCTGGTGCACTGGCAGAACCGTTACTATTTCCCGGCCTTCAACCTGGCCGACAGCGCCATTACCGTCGGTGCGGTGATGCTGGCGCTGGATATGTTCAAGAGCAAGAAGTCCGAGGAAGCTGTCCATGACTGAAACCCGTATCGGCCAGAACACCGAAGTGACCCTGCACTTCGCGCTGCACCTGGAAAACGGCGACACCGTCGACAGCACCTTCGACAAGGCCCCGGCGACCTTCAAGGTCGGTGATGGCAACCTGCTGCCTGGTTTTGAAAATGCGCTGTTCGGCTTCAAGGCCGGCGACAAGCGCACGGTCGTCGTGGCCCCGGAGAATGCCTTCGGCCAGCCCAACCCGCAGAACGTGCAGGTCATGCCGCGGTCTCAGTTCGAGGGCATGGAGTTGTCCGAAGGGCTGTTGGTCATCTTCAACGACGCCGCCAACACCGAGCTGCCGGGTGTGGTCAAAGCGTTCGATGACGACCAGGTGACCATCGACTTCAATCACCCACTGGCTGGCAAGACCCTTAACTTCGAGGTGGAAATCCTCGAGGTCAAGGCGCTTTGAGCCTGGAGCCGAGCATGCAAATCAAACTCGCCAACCCGCGCGGCTTCTGCGCGGGGGTCGACCGGGCGATCGAGATCGTCAACCGCGCCCTGGAAGTCTTCGGCCCACCGATCTATGTGCGTCACGAAGTGGTGCACAACAAGTTCGTCGTCGAAGACCTGCGCAACCGTGGCGCCGTCTTCGTCGAAGAGCTGGACCAGGTGCCGGATGACGTGATCGTCATTTTCAGCGCCCATGGCGTCTCCCAGGCGGTGCGCCAGGAAGCTGCCGGCCGTGGCCTGAAGGTGTTCGACGCCACCTGCCCGCTGGTGACCAAGGTCCACATCGAGGTGGCCAAGTACAGCCGCGATGGCCGTGAGTGCATCCTCATCGGCCACGCCGGTCACCCGGAAGTCGAAGGCACCATGGGGCAGTACGATCCCAGCAATGGCGGCTCCATCTACCTTGTCGAAGACGAGAACGATGTGGCCAGGCTGCAAGTGCGCAACCCCGATCACCTGGCCTTCGTGACCCAGACGACCCTGTCGATGGACGATACCAGCCGTGTGATCGACGCCCTGCGCGCGCGCTTCCCGAACATTGGCGGCCCGCGCAAGGATGACATCTGCTACGCGACCCAGAACCGCCAGGACGCGGTCAAGCAATTGGCCGACGAGTGTGATGTGGTGCTGGTGGTGGGGAGCCCCAACAGCTCCAACTCCAACCGCCTGCGCGAGTTGGCAGAGCGCATGGGCACACCGGCCTACCTGATCGATGGTGCCGAAGACCTGCAACGTGCCTGGTTCGACGGCATGGCCCGCATCGGCATTACCGCGGGTGCTTCGGCGCCGGAGGTGCTGGTGCGTGGCGTGATCGAGCAGCTCAGGTCCTGGGGCGCGACCGGTGCCGAAGAGCTCGATGGACGCGAAGAGAACATCACCTTCTCGATGCCCAAGGAGCTGCGGGTTCGCTCGCTGATCTGATCAGCTGGCCTGGCAAGCGGGTCGGTCGGGTTCGTCTGTCGTCAGCCTGACCCGACCGCTCGGTGCCACGATGACCCGATAGGGTGTGCTTTCGGCAACCCGTCTGCACACCTCCAGCGTTATCCCTTGCAGACTGGCATTGCGCCCCTGCGCGATGCCGATCTCGCTGAATACCACCTCTCTGCTCGTACTCGCCACGACCCGCAGCGGTCGCGCCAGGCGATGTTCCCGCAGCACTTGTTCGTTGTCAGCGAGCACGATTCGCCAACCTGTCCCCCAGTCACTGTCCAACGGTTGAATCGCCACCGCACGGCTTTGCAGAAGCGCATGGCTGCGAGCGCTACGCAAGCCTTGCAAGAGGTCCCGTGCGGCTGCCGAGCGATGCAGGTCATCGGTCATGTTGATGTAGGCAGGCATGCCCAGTTGCGTAAGCACCGCCGCGAGCGCCAACGCGAACATCATTTGTATCAGTGTTGCCCCTTGTTGCCGCACCGTGCATTCCTCCCCGGAAGTGCTTCGCTTTAGCTTCAAGGTCGATGGCGGCAAGGTCCAGTCGGCCAAGTTCGCGCTCTTCAGGGGGAAAAGTCGCAGGAGGTGCACGGATGCGCACGAGGGATCAGGGGATGACGCTGTTGGAAGTGCTGTTGGCCGTGGTGGTGGTGTCGTTGAGCATGTTCGCTGCGGCCGCATCGCAGTTGCGAGCGATGCAAGCCACCGAAAGCGCCCGCCACGAGGGGCAGGCCGCGCTGAGCGCGCACAGCGAGCACGAGCGGGGCAGGGCCCAGGGCAGGCAGCCATGAGCCGCGAGCAAGGAGGCTTCGGCCTGCTCGAAGTGATGCTGGCGCTTGCCATCGGGCTGATGTGCCTGGCGGCGGTCAGCCAGGTGTTCGTCGCCGCGCATCAGGCCTGGCGCCTGCAAGGCGCGGCGGTCCATATGCAGGACGATGCCCGGTTTGCACTGCTGCACATGGCGCAAAGCATACGCATGGCCGGCATGTTCGGGTGTCTGCGAGCGCAACCCGGCGACTTCAAGGCACCAGAGGCGATCCAGGCCTTCGCCCAGCCGTTGCAAGTCGGTACATCCAGCCTCGACCTGGTCGTGGCCGAGTTGCCTGGATACACCGGAATACCGAACTGGACCCTTCGCACCGATTGCATCGAACAGGTACAGGTGCATCGCGCGCGCGAGGGCAACGACCAGCTTCCTTTGGCGTTTCCGATCAGCCGCCACAGCTACCGGCTTGAAGGCACGACGTTGGTCTTCAAGCGTGCCAACAGCCGAAACTTCCAGCCTCTGGTCAACCACGTGCGCGAACTGCGCTTGGTCCATGTGCCAGCGCTTGGCGGAGGGCGGGTGGATATCCAGCTGGCGCTGTACGAGCCAACCTTGGGTATCGAGCAGCGTTACGCACTGACCGTTGCGGTACGCAACCCGGTGGACGAATCATGAAACGCCAACGCGGCATGGTGCTGTTGCTGGCGTTGGTGCTGAGCCTGCTACTTGCCCTGATTGCAGCGTCGGCCTTGCGCGATGCGCTGTTGGAGACGCGCATGACCGGTTACCTGCGCGATGGCCTGCAGGCGCTGGAACAGGTGGAGACCACCCTGCAGTTCGCCGAAGCCGAGCTGGAGCGCGCGCCACCTGCATTGTGCAAGGACTGCCAGCCCCCTTCGCGCCCGCACGAGCTGCAGGGGGCATGGCAAGGCACCGAGAGCGGCTACTTTCAGCTTCAGAATCTGGGCGCGAGTACCCGTGCCGCCCACCGCGCAGAGGGCGAGGAAGTCACGTTGTACAGGGTGACCGCCGTCAGTCGCCAGAGCGAGTCAAGGCAAGTGGTGGAGGCGGTCTACGCTGTGCCAGCCGCTCACGGGCAGGTAGCGCAGCGCATCCTTTGGCGGCAGAGACTGAGGCGGGACTGACATGCAGCAAGGTTTGAGCCTGATCGAGTTGTTGATTGTCCTGGCCGTGACCGGCATTCTGGCAGCCATTGCCTACCCCAGTTACAGCGACCAGCTCAGGCGAGCCGCACGCAGCGAAGTGGTTGGCCTGCTGCACGAAGCCGCCCTGCGCCTGGAGCGTCATCGTGCGCTCACTGGCCAGTATGCCGAGGGCGACCCCCGGTTACCTGACGGGAATCGTCACTACAGGCTGCACGCCCAACGTGGCAGCGACACCTTCACGCTGTTGGCACGCCGGCTGCCGAGCGGCCTGATGGCCGTTGATCGCTGTGGCGATTTCCAGCTCGACCAGGCCGGTGTGCGCGCCAACCCCGGCGCGTCCGGCGACGCTGAACGCTGTTGGGGAAGCTGAAGGTTGAATGATGCCGGGTGCATCGCGGATTTACTTCAGGTGTTTGGATCGACAGATGAGCAAACGAGTAGTGGTTGTTGGCGGCGGAGTGATCGGCCTGCTGACGGCGTTCAACCTGGCGGAGAAAGTCGGCCAGGTAGTGGTCTGTGACCAGGGCGAGGTTGGCCGCGAGTCGTCCTGGGCCGGTGGCGGTATCGTCTCGCCGCTGTACCCGTGGCGCTACAGCCCGGCGGTCACCGCCTTGGCGCACTGGTCGCAGGACTTTTATCCACAGCTTGGCGAGCGTCTGTTCGCCAGCACCGGGTTGGACCCGGAAGTTCACACCACCGGCCTGTACTGGCTCGACCTGGACGACGAAGCTGAAGCTTTGGCTTGGGCTCAGCGCGCGGGCCGCCCGCTCAGTGCCGTCGACATCTCGGCTGCCTACGACGCGGTCCCGGTCATGGGGCCTGGTTTCAAGCGGGCCATCTACATGGCCGGTGTAGCCAACGTGCGTAATCCTCGCCTGGTGAAGTCGCTCAAGGCGGCATTGCTGGCGCTGCCCAACGTGACAATACGCGAGCATTGCCAGATCACAGGGTTCCGTCAAGAAAGCGGGTGCGTGACAGGCGTACGGACCGCTGACGGGGTGATCGAGGCCGATGACGTGGTACTCAGCGCTGGCGCCTGGAGTGGCGACCTGCTCGGCACCCTGGGCCTGACCTTGCCGGTGGAACCGGTGAAGGGGCAGATGATCCTCTTCAAGTGCGCCGCCGATTTCCTGCCCAGCATGGTACTGGCCAAGGGGCGTTATGCAATTCCACGACGTGATGGGCACATTCTGGTGGGCAGTACGCTGGAGCATGCCGGTTACGACAAGACGCCAACGCCAGAGGCACTGGAAAGCCTGAAGGCTTCGGCGGTGGAGTTGCTACCGGCGCTGGCAGATGCCGAGGTCGTGGGGCACTGGGCCGGTTTGCGGCCAGGCTCACCGGAAGGCATCCCATACATCGGGCGGGTGCCGGGGCATGATGGGCTGTGGCTCAATTGCGGGCATTATCGCAACGGGCTGGTGCTGGCGCCGGCATCGTGCCAACTGTTCACCGATCTGCTGACAGGGGCCGAGCCGATTATCGACCCGGCGCCCTATGCGCCGGCGGGGCGCCTTGGCTGATCGTGCGCTGGGCCGCAGTGCGGCCCGTGATCTTCTCGGGCTCCGCGCGCTCCTTGTGGGCGTTGGCTGGCCGGCGATGCGCCGGCCAAGCCATCAGCCATTGCAGCCTGTCAGCGGCACCTGAAGGTGCCGGCTTGGATAATGCTGCTCATACACCTTGCACACCCGCAGCACGTGCTCATCGGCAAACCGCCCGGCAACCACTTGCAGCCCGACGGGCAACCCCTCGCGGGTAAACCCGCACGGTATGGAGGCCGCGGGCTGCTGAGTCAGGTTGAAGGGGTAGCTGAACGGCGTCCATTCCATCCATTGCGCCATCCCTGACCCAGGCGGCACATTGTGCCCCGCCTCGAATGCCACCAGCGGCAACATGGGCGTTACCAGCACGTCATAGCGCTGATGGAAGGCATTCATCTTCGCGATCAGATCCGCCCGGGCCTCCAGTGCCTGGGTGTATTCGCTCAGGTTGATTCGCGCACCCTGTTCGGCGATCCACCGCAGCCCAGGGTCAAGCAGGGCTCGCTGCTCATCGCTGAACGCGCTGGCCAACCGTGCAGCTCCGGCAAACCACAGCGTATTGAAGGTTTCCAGCGGGTCGTCGAATCCTGGGTCGACTGCTTCGACCTGCGCCCCCAACCGAGCCAGGCGCTTCACCGCCTGTGCCACCAACGCCTGGATCTGCGGGTCGACGTTCACATACCCGAAATCGGCGCTGTAGGCGATGCGCAGGTGGCCAAGGTCCTGATCCTGACCCAGCCACGGCGTCTGGCGTGGTGCGCCTGCCAGCCCGTCGCGCGCATCGGGTCGGGCGACGCAGTCGAGCATCAGCACCGAGTCGTCGACCGTGCGCGTCATCGGCCCCAAGTGCGAGAGGACGGTCATGGCGCTGGCCGGCCATTGCGGTACATAGCCGAACGTTGGCTTGATGCCGAATGTACCGGTAAAGGCACAGGGGATACGGATCGAGCCACCGGCATCGCTTCCTTGGTGCAGCACGCCCAGGTTCAGCGCGGCAGCCGCCGCGGCGCCGCCGGATGATCCGCCAGCGGTCAGCCGGGTATCCCAGGGGTTACGAGTGATGCCATACAGCGGATTGTCGGTGACCCCCTTCCAGCCGAACTCCGGCGTAGTGGTCTTGCCCACCAGCACCGCGCCGGCTTCGCGCATGAAAGCGGTGAAGGGCGCATCAACTTCCCATGGGCCTGCAGCCGACGTGGTGCGCGAACCCTTGCGCGTGGGCATGCCAGAGGTCAGGGTCAGGTCCTTGATCGAGGCAGGCACGCCATCCAGCCGGCCACAGGGCTCACCCCGCAGCCACCGTCGTTCGCTGGCGCGGGCCGCGGCGCGGGCCCCCTCGCCGTCGACATGGCAGTAGGCATTGACTGCCGGGTTGTGCAGGTCGATGCGCGTCAGCACATCGTCGACCACCTCGACCGGTGACAACTGCCGGCGTTGGTACAGCTCCAGCAGTTCGACGGCGGTGAACTCGCCAATCGCGGTTTTCTCGGTCATCTCAGCGGGCTCCTGGATTGGCAGCCTGGAACATGGCGCGCAGCAGGACATCGCAGCCATCGGCCAGGTCCTGTGGTGCGGCATTTTCGATCTCGTTGTGGCTGATGCCACCTTCGCACGGTACGAAGATCATACCGGCCGGCCCCAGTTCGGCCAGGAAGATCGCGTCGTGGCCGGCGCCGCTGACGATGTCCATGTGGCTTAGCCCCAGAGCGCGGGCTCCCTGGCGCACGGCATCGACGCATTGCTCGGCGAAGTACAGCGGTGGGAAGTCCGCGGTCGGTGTCAGTTCATAGCTCAGGCCGTGTTTCGCTGCACTGGCTTCGATGGCGGCACGTACTTCGCCCACCATGCTGGCGAGGTGGTCGGGGTCGAGATGACGCAGGTCGATGGTCATCTGTACCTGGCCGGGAATGACATTGCGCGAGCCGGGGTGCAGGGTCAGGCAACCGACCGTGCCGCAAGCGTGAGGCTGGTGTGCATGGGCCGAGCGGTTGACCGCCGCCACCACTTCGGCGGCGCCGACCAGTGCGTCCTTGCGCAGGTGCATCGGGGTGGGGCCGGCATGGGCTTCGACGCCGGTCAGCACCAGATCGAACCATTTCTGCCCCAGACAGCCCTGGACCACACCGATGGTGGTGCGTTGGTCTTCCAGGATCGGGCCCTGCTCGATATGCGCTTCGAAATAGGCGCCAACGGCATGCCCGGTGGGCGCGCGCGGGCCGGCATAGCCGATGCGCTGAAGCTCGGCGCCAACCGACAGGCCCTGGTCGTCGATCTTTTCCAGGGTTTCCTGCAGGCCGAACTTACCGGCAAACACGCCAGAGCCCATCATGCACGGTGGGAAGCGTGAGCCTTCTTCGTTGGTCCATACCACCACTTCCAAGGGGGCTTCGGTGCTCAGGTCGAGGTCGTTCAGGGTACGGATCACTTCAAGGCCAGCCATGACCCCGTAGCACCCATCGAACTTGCCCCCGGTGGGCTGTGTATCGATATGGCTACCGGTCATCACCGGTGGCAGCGCCGGGTTGCGCCCGGGGCGGCGGGCGAAGATGTTGCCGATGGCGTCGATGCTGACGGTACAGCCGGCTTCCTCGCACCAGCGCACGAACAGGTCGCGGGCTTGACGGTCAAGGTCGGTCAAGGCCAGGCGGCAGACACCGCCCTTGGCGGTGGCACCCAGTCGTGCCAGGTCCATCAGCGATTGCCAGAGGCGGTCGCGGCTGACCAGCGAACCCTGGCCGAGCAGGTGCTGCGAGGGATCGATGCGGGTGTTCATGGTTCATCTCTCCTGAAGCAAAACATGGTCAATTCAATGGCGGTGTGCTGTGTGGCCTGCGCCGGGTCCCGTCGAAAGAGCCGGTACACACAACCCACAGTCAGGCGCTCAAGGCCAGGTAACGGTTCTTGATGCTCGGGTCTTCGCGAAACTGCGCAGCGCTACCCTGATAGGCCACGCGGCCCTGTTCGAGCACGTAGTGACGGTCGGCGAGGGCGTCGCAGACCATCAGGTTCTGTTCCACCAGCAGGATCGACAGGCCTTCGTCCTTGATCCGTCGCAGGATTTTCACCAGTTCGTCGACGATCACCGGGGCCAGACCTTCGGTGGGTTCGTCGAGGATCAGAAGCTTGGGGTCGTTGAGCAGCGCACGGGCGATGGCCAGCATCTGCTGCTCACCACCGGAAAGGGCAAAACCGCCGTTGCGGCGCCGTTCCTTGAGGCGCGGGAACATGCTGTACACATCCTCAAGCTGCCAACGGCTGTCCTTGCGCAGGGCGATCTTGAGGTTTTCCTCCACGCTGAGCTGGCGGAAGATGCCACGGTGCTCGGGCACCAAGGCGATGCCGAGCCGGGCGATATCGAAGATCTCGCGGCCAACCAGTTGCTGGCCGTTGAAGGTGATCTGCCCCTGACGCGGGCGGACGATGCCGAGGATGCTGCGCAGGGTAGTGGTCTTGCCGGCACCGTTGCGCCCAAGCAAGGTCACGAGCTCGCCGGCCTCGACCTTGAGCGAGACGCCTTCGAGCACATGGCTCTTGTCGTAATAGGAGTGGATCGAGTCGACGTTGAGCATCAGGCGGCCTCTCCAAGGTAAGCGGTGCGTACGCGTTCGTCGTTGCGCACCTGTTCAGGGGTACCTTCGACCAGTATCTGGCCGTGGCTCATCACGGTGATGCGCTGGCTGATCGACATGACGATGCTCATGTTGTGTTCGATCAGCAGCACGGTGTGGTCGCGCCCAAGGTCGCTGATCAATGCTGTCATGACCGGGATATCGTCGATGCCCATGCCCGACGTGGGCTCGTCGAGCATCAGCAGGGTGGGCCTGGCGCAGATCGACATGCCGACTTCCAGTACCCGCTGCTGGCCGTGCGACAGCTCGCCGGCCAGCGTCTCGGCGCGGGCCGTGAGTTTCAGGCGCTCGAGCACCTGGTCGGCGGTGTCCCAATGGCTACGCTTGTGCTCGACGCTGCGCCAGAAGTTCAGCGCACCCAGGCCGTCGCGGCCTTGGGCGGCCAGGCGCAGGTTCTCGCGAACCGACAGGTTCTGGAACAGGCTGGTGAGCTGGAACGAGCGCGCCATGCCCAGCGCAACGCGGCCGTGGGAGGGTTTGCGGACGATGTCCTGGCCGTTGAACAGGATCTGGCCGCCGGTGGCCTGACGCTCACCGGTCAGGCAGTGGAACAGGCTGGTCTTGCCAGCGCCGTTGGGGCCGATGACGGTATGAATGGTGCCGGCGCTCACTTTGAGGTCAACGCCTGCGACCGCCTTGAACGGCCCATAGGCCAGCTCCAGTTGGCGGGTTTGCAGAAGGTAGTCGCTCATCACAGGGTCTCCTTGGTGTTGGCCTGGGGTTTGTCGCTGGCACTGCGTGGCGCCAGCAGGCGCTTGCCCAACTCGGCCAGACCGCCCCACAGGCCGCCGCGCATGAAGACCACCACCAGGATCAGGATCACCCCCAGCAACATCAGCCAGCGTGGCCACAGCTCCGACAGCACATCGCCCAGCAACACGATGGCGCCAGCGCCGAGCAGTGAGCCGAACAGCGAGCCGGTGCCGCCGACGATGGTCATGATCAGGATGTTCTCGCTCATCATCAGGTCGATGTTCGACAGCGGCGCAAAATGCAGCAGCATGGCGTACAGCGCACCGGCGATGCCGGTTATGGCACCCGACAGCATGAAAACGAGGATCTTGAAGTGTCGGATGTCGTAGCCAATGGCCGCGGCGCGGGTTTCGTTCTCACGGATGGCCAGCAGGGTGCTGCCGAATGGCGAGCGGATTACCCGCAGGGCACCGGCGAAGATCAGCAGGAACAGCACCGCGACGAACACGTAGAAGTGCCGAGGGTCGCCCAGGTCCACCAGCACGTGGCCGGCCATTTCGATGTTCGGGCGTGGCACGTCGAGCAGGCCATTGTCACCGCCGGTCCAACCGCTGAGGGTGTAGGCCAGGAAGTAGGCCATCTGGCTGAAGGCCAGGGTCAGCATGACGAAGTAGATGCCTTTGCGGCGAATCGCCAGGGCCCCCACCAGCAGCGCCAGGAAGGCGCCGAACAAGGCTGCGCCGAGCAGGGCGGCGAACAGCCCCCACTGCAGGTGAATCATCAATAGCGCCGCACCGTAGGCACCGGCGCCGAAGAAGATGCCCTGGCCGAAAGAGAGCAGGCCGGTGTAACCGAGCAGCAGGTTGCAGGCCAGCGCTGCCAGGGCAAAGATCAGGATCTCGGTTGCCAGGGTGGCCGACGGCAGCAGCAGCGGCAGCGCAACCAGGCTGGCGACGACCAGCGACAGCAGAGCTGGCGCGCGGCCCTTGGCAACGGGTAATGGGTTTTTCTCGCTCATCTCACGCTCTCCCGAACAGGCCATAAGGACGGACCAGGATGACCGCGGCCATGGCGCCATAGATCATCAGGCTGGCGCCTTGCGGCCAGAGGCTGGTCATCATGCTTTGCACCACACCCACCAGCAGGCCGCCGACCAGCGCACCGCCGAACGAGCCCATGCCGCCGATCACCACCACCACGAAGGCGATGCCGAGGATTTCCGGGCCGACGAAAGGCTGGGCACCCCGCAGCGGAGCGAAAAGGACGCCCGCCACGCCGGCCAGGCCCACGCCCAGGGCGAAGGTCAAAGAGAACAGGCGGAAGATGTTGGTGCCCAGCAGCGATACGGTTTCGGTGCTCTCGCTGCCGGCCCGAACCAAGGCGCCGAAGCGGGTGCGCTCCAGCAGAAGCCACAAGCCAAGGCCGATCAGGGCAGCGAAACCGATCAGGAACAGGCGGTAGTAGGGGTAGATGAAGTCACCGAGGATCAGCACCCCGCGCAGTTCCGGCGGCACGGCGATGTTCTTGCCCACTGGGCCCCAGATCAGTACCGAGGCTTCCTGGATGATCAGCGCAATGCCGAGGGTGACGAGGATCTGGAAGGTGTGCGGCAAGTGGTAGATGCGCTTGATCAGCAGGCGCTCCACCGCCCAGGCCAGCGCGGCCACCACCAGCGGCGCGATCAGCAGCGCCAGCCAGAAGTTGCCGGTAACAGCCACGGCGGTGTAGCACAGGTAGGCGCCCAGCAGAAAGAACGCGCCGTGGGCGAAGTTGACGAAGTTCAGCAAGCCGAAAATGATCGTCAGGCCGACGGCGATGAGGAAGTAGATCATCCCCAGGCCCAGGCCGTTGAGCAGTTGGAACAGGTACAAATCGAGCATGAGCGTGCCCTCGACAGCGCGCGGTGCGGCTGCCTGTACGAGTGTGTTTGACTAACGCCTTGGCTTCAGGCCAGGGCGCAACCGGTGTGGTCGACCTCGATGAACGAGCGCCCCGAGCTGATGACTTCGGCCAGGTCGTCCTCGTCGCGCATCTGCCCTTGGGGCTTGCCGCGCAGCAGGTAGTAATCCTTGAGCACCTGGTGGTCACCCGGGCGGATCAGTTCATCGCCAGTCGGGCCTTGGAAGCGCATGCCCTGGAGTGCGGCGGACACCGCGGCGCCTTCGAGGCTGCCGGCCTTGATGATCGCTTCGAGCATGACCTTGGTACCGATGTAGTCGGCCGCCAACGGGTAATTGGGGTTGATGCCGTAGGCTTTACGGGTGGCTGCGACCAGTTGCTTGTTCAGCGGGGTGTCGACCTGGTGCCAGTACTGAGCGCCCAGATAGACGCCTTCGAGCACGTCGCTGCCCAACTCCTGGAACTGGTCCAGGCCCGCTGACCACACCATCAGCACGCTCATGCGGTCCTTGATGCCGAAGTTCACCGCTTGGCGCAGTGCATTGGATGCCTGGCTACCGAAGTTGAGCAGCACCAGCACATCGGGTTTGGCGGCGATGGCGTTGGTCAGGTACCCGGAGAACTCCTGCTCCTGCAGCGAGTGGTAGCTATTACCGATGTGTTCGACGCCGAACTCGGAGAATACCTTGCGGGCGTTGTCCAGCAGGGCATCGCCGAACACGTATTGCGGGGTGATGGTGTACCAGCGCTTGGCCTGCGGCAGCTGGCGGATCATCGGCACCAATGTTTCGCGGATAGCGCCGTAGGTGGGCACTGACCATCGGAAGGTCGAGGCATTGCAGTCCTTGCCGGTGATTTCGTCGGCGCCTACTGGCGTCATGAACACGCCGCCGGCCTTGTGGATTTCCTTCGACACCGCCAATGCCGAGGACGACAGCGTACAGCCCTGGAAGAAGCGCGCGCCGTCCTGGCCGATGGCTTCCTGCACCTTGCGCACCGCTTTACCGGCGTTGCCTTCGGTGTCTATGACCTTGTACTTGAGCGGGTGGCCGAGCAACTGTGGGTACTCGGCGATGGCCAGACGCGAGCCCATGTCGGCGTACTTGCCGTAGCTGGCGAAGGCCCCAGACATGGACTTGAGCCCATAGAAGGTCAGCGGTTGGTCGGCGAATGCCCGGTGCGCCCCCAAGGGGAGGCCTCCTAGGGCACCCAGGGCAAGGCCTGCCTTGAGCAGGGTACGTCTTTGCATGGGTAACTCCTTGGTTCTGGTTATTAGGCAGGAGTGGCAATGACAAAGCGGGTACGACCGGGCCTGTGTGCAGGCCTCTTTCCAGGCGCATCAGTGGTGGTGTTCGAACTCCAGCAGGAAGTTGCGGGCAACCTCGCCTTCGAGCGCGGTCATGTGGTGCTCGGCGTCGCACATGTGTTCGTGCATCAACCGGCGTACAGCGGGTTCGTCGCTGGCGCGCAAGGCTGTCAGCAGCTGCTTGTGGTACGCGATGTTGGCGGCAGCGAACTGCTGGCGCTTGGGCAGGTAGGCCTTTTTCAGCACCACCAGGTCGCGTAGCAGGTCGTTGAGGAACACTGCCATGAAACGCAGCAGCGGGTTGGGGCAACGGTCGGCCAGCAGCGTGTGGAACTCCAGCTCCGCCAGCCGTTGTTCGCGCTGCCCTTCTTCGCTGTCTTCCGGCGCGCTGCAGAAGTCTATGTTGGCTTGCAGGGCCGCATAGTCAGCGTCACTCAGCTTGCCCATGACCGACACCGCCAGCTCGACCTCGATGACTTTGCGCAATTGGTACACCTGCTCGCCGTCCAGGTGCTGGAAGTGCAAGTAGTTGCGCAGTGCGCGGCTGGCCGGCTCGGTGCCGACCTCATTGAGGTAGGCGCCACCGCTCGGGCCGGTGCGGGTGCTGACCAGGCCTTCCACTTCAAGGGCCTTGAGCGCTTCGCGGGCGGTGCCTTTGGAGCATTCGAAATGCTCCATCAGCTCACGCTCGGTGGGCAGCCGATCGCCAGGGTGCAGCGCTTCGGTGACGATAGAGCGCTTGACCGATTCGACGATCACATCCGACAGCTTCTGGCGCTTGCGTTTGGGTTTGAGCATTTCGCTATTTTTCATATTTATGCGGATAAATAGGATTTAGCGAGTTTTGCCCATAGGGGTCAATGCCGAAGGCTGGGGAGGGGTCGTAAACGGTGCGAAAGCGTCGGGGAGGGATAAGAGCGCAAGAAAATTACCGCGCAACCTGTAAGAGCGGATGACCCGCTCCTACAGGGCTGTGTGTTCAGTTTTGGCGGCCAGGGCCTTGCTGCAAGTGCGCCTGGCTGCAATACCACTCGTTACCCTGGCGCAGTGCCCGGTCGTTGGGCAGGTGCACCCCGCAATGGGCGCAGCGCACCATCTTCAGCGGGTCGTCGAGCTTGGGCTCGGGATGCGACTGTTGGCTGATCTTGAACTTGCGCCACAGCCAGAACGCGGCGGCGATCAGGGCGATCCAGAAGAGTAGGCGAACCATGGTGTCCAGCTTGTTCAGAGAGGAAGCCACCAGTCTAGGGCGGCCCCCACGAAAAAGGGAGGCCCTGAGCCTCCCTTTCTTGTAGTGCCGTGTATCAGTCGAACAGACCGAAGGTCATGTAGCTGAACCACGAACGGTCTTTCTCGGCTTCCTTCGGACCTTCCGGCAGGATCGGATTGCCGTCTTCGTCCTTGGGCAGCAGCTCTTCCGGCATTTCCGAGCGAGCGTCCTGGAACTGCTTGACCACGTCCTGGTTGGCGCGGGTTTCACCCGGTGGCAGCGGCGTTTCGGTCTCGATCAGGCCCAGGGTGGCCTTGGACAGCCACGAACGGCCATCAGCCTCGTCCTGCTTGGGCTGGAACTGACCATCGACCAGGCTTGGGTGGTCGGGGTAGTTGAGCTTGAGGGTTTCCAGGCTGGTGGCGGCCAGGTCGTCCAGGTGCATCTTCTGGTAGGACTCGACCATGATCGCCAGGCCGTCACCGACCGACGGGGTTTCCTGGAAGTTTTCCACCACGTAACGGCCACGGTTGGCCGCGGCGACATAAGCCTGGCGGCTCAGGTAGTAGTCGGCCACGTGGATTTCATAGGAGGCCAGCAGGTTGCGCAGGTAGATCATGCGCTGCTTGGCGTCCGGCGAGTAACGGCTGTTCGGGAAGCGGCTGGTCAGCTGGGCGAACTCGTTGTACGAGTCGCGCGCGGCACCCGGGTCGCGCTTGGTCATGTCCAGCGGCAGGAATCGCGCCAGCAGGCCACGGTCCTGGTCGAACGAAGTCAGGCCCTTGAGGTAGTAGGCATAGTCGACGTTCGGGTGCTGCGGGTGCAGACGGATGAAGCGCTCGGCAGCCGATTTGGCAGCTTCAGGCTCGGAGTTCTTGTAGTTGGCGTAGATCAGTTCGAGCTGCGCCTGGTCGGCGTAGCGGCCGAACGGGTACCGCGACTCCAGGGCCTTGAGCTTGCTCACGGCGCTGTTGTAGCTGTGGTTGTCCAGGTCAGTCTGGGCCTGCTGGTACAGCTCGGCCTCGCTGAGGTTCTCGTCGATCACTTCTTTGTTAGAGGAACAGGCCGCGGTGAGCCCGAGGATGGCGATCAGCAGCAGGTGTTTCACTTGCATGGCGGCTTGCGTCCCTTTGACGGCCGCTGTCTTGGGCGGTGCCGTCCTGTTATGATGAGCGCCCCGGCCAACCCCGGGACAAAAGAAGCCGTATTTAACCACAAGCTCGCAGCCGAAACCAAAGGCTGTGCGCCCGCCGAATCGAGCATGTCCGAGATCATTCAACTTAGCGCAGAGGTACCGTCCGAACTGGGCGGCCAACGCCTCGACCAGGTCGCAGCCCAATTGTTCGCCGAGTACTCGCGCTCGCGGCTGACTTCGTGGATCAAAGAGGGCCGCCTGACGGTCGACGGCGCGGTCCTGCGCCCCCGCGACACCGTGCACGGCGGCTCGCTGCTGGCCCTGGATGCCGAGCAAGAGGCCCAGGGCGAGTGGGTGGCTCAGGACATCGAGCTGGACATCGTCTATGAAGACGACCAGATCCTGGTGATCAACAAGCCTGCCGGGCTGGTGGTCCACCCTGCGGCAGGCCATGCCGATGGCACCCTGCTCAATGCCCTGCTGCACCACGTGCCGGACATCATCAATGTGCCGCGCGCAGGCATCGTCCACCGCCTGGACAAGGACACCACCGGTCTGATGGTGGTGGCCAAGACCCTGCAGGCGCAGACCAACCTGGTCGACCAACTGCAAAAACGCAGCGTCAGCCGTATCTACGAGTGCATCGTGGTGGGCGTGGTGACCGCGGGCGGCAAGATCGACGCCCCGATCGGCCGCCATGGCGGCATGCGTCAGCGCATGGCCGTCACCGACGGCGGCAAGCCGGCGGTCAGCCACTACCGCGTGCTCAAGCGCTTCCGCTCGCACACCCACGTACGGGTGAAGCTGGAGACCGGCCGTACCCACCAGATCCGCGTGCACATGGCCCACGTGGGCTTCCCGCTGGTCGGCGACCAGACCTACGGCGGTCGCTTCCGCATTCCGCCTGCGGCGAGCCCGACCATGGTCGACGCGGTCAAGAACTTCCCGCGCCAGGCCCTGCATGCGCGTTTCCTGGCACTGGATCACCCCACCACCGGTGAACGCATGGAATGGGCATCGCCGCTGCCGGATGATTTCGTCTGGCTGCTATCGCTGCTCAACCAGGACCGCGAGAGTTTCATCGGATGAGTGAATTGATGCAGTCGCTGTTGATTCCCGACTGGCCAGCCCCAGCCTCGGTTCGCGCCTGCGTCACCACCCGCCAGGGCGGCGTGAGTCTGCCGCCCTACGAATCCTTCAACCTTGGCGACCATGTGGGCGACGACCCTGCAGCGGTCGCCGAGAACCGCCGCCGCCTGAGCGATGAATTCGCCATCGAGCCTGCCTGGTTGAAACAGGTGCACGGGCTGGTGGTGGCCGATGCAGACCCCTCTATCGTTGCCGAAGCCGACGCCAGCTGGACCGACCAGCCCGGCATCGCCTGCACCGTGATGACTGCCGATTGCCTGCCGGTGCTGTTCTGCGACCGCGCCGGTACCCGTGTGGCGGCAGCCCATGCCGGCTGGCGCGGGCTGGCCGGGGGCGTGCTGGAGGCTACCCTGGACCGCCTGGCGCTGCCCGCTGAAGAGGTATTGGTGTGGTTGGGGCCGGCCATCGGACCAACGGCATTCGAAGTGGGCCCGGAAGTGCGCGATGCATTCACCGCTGTGCACCCGCAAGCGGCCACGGCCTTCGTCGACGGCGAGCGCCCCGGCAAGCTGATGGCGGACATTTATGCGCTGGCGCGTATTCGCCTGGCGGCACGTGGGGTCACGGCCGTTTATGGCGGTGGCTTCTGCACGGTGAGCGACCCGCGGTTCTTCTCTTATCGCCGGACCCCGCAGGGTGGGCGGTTCGCTTCGTTGGTCTGGTTGCAGGTTTGAGATTGGCGGGGCCGCTTCGCGGCTCATCGCAGGCTAGCGCCAGCGCCTGCCTCTGATTTTGCGCGGTGCGAAGCGACCCCTCTTGCACTCTCAAAGCTGATCCACGTCAAGCCCGCTACGCTTGAATCTTCCAGAATCAACCTTATCTATAAGGTCATCTCAGGCAGGTTTCTTCATCAACAGGCGCTGTCCATCGCTCCGACCTGCCCTTTAAAGGAAGGTACCCCATGCGAATAGACCGTTTGACCAGCAAGCTGCAGCTGGCTTTATCCGATTCCCAATCCCTGGCCGTTGGCATGGACCATCCGGCTATCGAGCCCGTGCACCTGATGCAAGCGCTGCTCGAGCAGCAAGGTGGTTCGATCAAGCCGCTGCTGATGCAAGTCGGCTTCGACGTCAACAGCCTGCGCCAGGCCTTGGTCAAAGAGCTCGACCAGCTGCCGAAGATCCAGAACCCTACGGGCGACGTGAACATGTCCCAGGACCTGGCGCGCCTGCTCAACCAGGCCGACCGCCTGGCCCAGCAGAAAGGTGACCAGTTCATCTCCAGCGAGTTGGTACTGCTGGCCGCCATGGACGAGAACAGCAAGCTCGGCAAGTTGCTGCTCGGCCAGGGCGTGACCAAGAAAGCCCTGGAAAATGCCATCAACAACCTGCGCGGCGGCGCGGCGGTCAATGACGCCAATGCCGAAGAATCGCGCCAGGCGTTGGACAAGTACACCGTCGACCTCACCAAGCGCGCCGAGGAAGGCAAGCTGGACCCTGTGATCGGCCGTGACGACGAAATCCGCCGCACCGTGCAGGTGCTGCAGCGTCGTACCAAGAACAACCCTGTGCTGATCGGTGAGCCTGGCGTGGGTAAAACCGCCATCGCCGAGGGCCTGGCCCAGCGCATCATCAACGGCGAAGTGCCCGATGGCCTCAAAGGCAAGCGCCTGCTGGCCCTGGACATGGGTGCCCTGATTGCCGGCGCCAAATACCGGGGCGAGTTCGAAGAGCGCCTCAAGGCGCTGCTCAACGAGCTGTCCAAGCAGGAAGGCCAGATCATCCTGTTCATCGACGAACTGCACACCATGGTCGGCGCCGGTAAAGGCGAGGGCGCCATGGACGCAGGCAACATGCTCAAGCCGGCCCTGGCCCGTGGCGAGCTGCACTGCGTTGGCGCTACCACGCTCAATGAATACCGCCAGTTCATCGAGAAGGACGCAGCCCTTGAGCGGCGCTTCCAGAAAGTGCTGGTCGAAGAGCCGAGCGAAGAGGACACCATCGCGATCCTGCGTGGCCTGAAAGAGCGCTATGAAGTGCACCACAAGGTGGCGATCACCGACGGCGCCATCATCGCCGCGGCCAAGCTCAGCCACCGCTACATCACCGACCGTCAGTTGCCCGACAAGGCCATCGACCTGATCGACGAAGCGGCCAGCCGCATCCGTATGGAGATCGACTCCAAGCCCGAAGTGCTCGACCGCCTCGACCGCCGCCTGATCCAGCTCAAAGTCGAATCCCAGGCGCTGAAGAAAGAAGAAGACGAGGCCGCGAAGAAGCGCCTTGAGAAGCTGACCGAAGAAATCGAGCGTCTGGAGCGTGAGTACTCCGACCTTGAAGAAATCTGGGCTTCCGAAAAGGCTGAAGTACAGGGCTCGGCGCAGATCCAGCAAAAGATCGAGCAAGCCCGCCAGGAGCTGGAGTCCGCCCGTCGCAAAGGCGACCTGAGCCGCATGGCCGAGCTGCAGTACGGAGTGATTCCAGACCTGGAGCGCAGCCTGCAGATGGTCGACCAGCACGGCAAGTCGGATAACCAGCTGCTGCGTAACAAAGTCACCGAGGAAGAAATTGCCGAAGTGGTGTCCAAGTGGACCGGCATCCCCGTTTCCAAGATGCTCGAAGGTGAACGCGAGAAGCTCTTGAAGATGGAAGCGCTGCTGCACCAGCGTGTGATTGGCCAGCACGAAGCGGTCACCGCCGTTGCCAACGCCGTGCGCCGTTCCCGTGCAGGGCTGTCCGACCCCAACCGGCCAAGTGGTTCGTTCCTGTTCCTCGGCCCGACCGGTGTGGGTAAGACCGAGCTGTGCAAGGCGCTGGCCGAGTTCCTGTTCGACACCGAAGAGGCCATGGTGCGCATCGACATGTCCGAATTCATGGAGAAACACTCCGTGGCTCGCCTGATCGGTGCCCCGCCAGGCTACGTCGGTTATGAAGAGGGCGGTTACCTGACCGAAGCCGTACGCCGCAAGCCCTATTCGGTGGTGTTGCTCGACGAAGTGGAGAAGGCACACCCGGATGTGTTCAACGTGCTGCTGCAAGTGCTGGAGGACGGCCGCCTGACCGACAGCCATGGCCGTACCGTGGACTTCCGCAACACGGTGATCGTGATGACCTCCAACCTGGGCTCGGCGCAGATCCAGGAACTGGTGGGCGATCGCGAAGCCCAGCGTGCGGCGGTTATGGATGCGGTGGGGTCGCACTTCCGTCCGGAGTTCATCAACCGGATCGACGAAGTGGTGGTGTTCGAGCCCCTGGGCCGCGACCAGATCGCTGGCATCACCGAGATCCAGCTGGGCCGCCTGCGCAGCCGCCTGCTCGAACGCGAGCTGACGCTGAGCCTGAGCCCGGAAGCGTTGGACAAGCTGATCGCCGTGGGTTACGACCCGGTGTATGGCGCACGGCCGCTGAAGCGGGCGATCCAGCGCTGGATCGAAAACCCGCTGGCGCAGCTGATCCTGGCAGGCACGTTCATGCCAGGCACGGCGATTACCGCCACGGTCGAGGGCGACGAGATCGTCTTCGCCTGATTCACCGCTGTGCCACGAGCCCCGCATTCGCGGGGCTTTTTTTAGCCGGCCCCCCGAAAACCCAGGCTTTTCGGCACTCCCAGATAACTTGCTGAAAATTTTGAAATTTTTGCTTGCATCTAAAATCGAGTGCCCCTAATATACGCCGCGTTGTCAGGCACTAAGCGAATCACCAGCAACACCGGGGATCGCAAAACAACTTACAAATCAGTAAGTTGAATGAAAAAAAGTGGTTGACAAGCAAAACGAAGAATGTAGAATAGCCGGCCTCAGCAGCGACAACGCGAAAGCGAAGAAGCTAAAGGGTTCGAAGCTAACACAGCCTTCGAAGTTGTACCGAAGTTCAGTTCCGCGATAGCTCAGTCGGTAGAGCAAATGACTGTTAATCATTGGGTCCCTGGTTCGAGTCCAGGTCGCGGAGCCAATCTCGGGGTGTAGCGCAGTCCGGTAGCGCGCCTGCTTTGGGAGCAGGATGTCAGGAGTTCGAATCCCCTCACCCCGACCATTTTCCGGGTCGTTAGCTCAGTTGGTAGAGCAGTTGGCTTTTAACCAATTGGTCGTAGGTTCGAATCCTACACGACCCACCATGTAAAAAGGGCATCTCGAATGAGATGCCCTTTTTCTTTTGTCTCGAATTTAGGTTTTGGGGTTTTGCTGGCTTTATCGCCGGCAAGCCGGCTCCTGCGGGGGCGGGTGATTGGCGGGCAAAAAAAGTGGGAGAGGGCAAGCCCGCTCCCACAGGGTGTTTCAGCGCGCTGTCAGTGCAGTTTCAGGCGCGGCTCGGTACCGCGACCAATCTTGCTGCCCAGCATCAGCATCGCCGTGCGGAAGACCCCATACAACGCCATCTGGTGCATCCGGTACAGCGACACATAGAACATCCGCGCCAGCCAGCCTTCCAGCTTCACGCTGCCCATCAGGTTACCCATCAGGTTGCCCACCGCCGAGAAGCGCGACAGCGATACCAGCGAGCCGTAATCCTTGTAGGCATAGGTGTGCAGCGGCTTGTTCTCCAGGCGCGCCTTCAGGCTCTTGGCCAGTGTCGAGGCTTGTTGGTGTGCCGCCTGGGCCCGTGGCGGCACGTTGCGGTCGCTGCCAGGTTGCGGGCAGGCGGCGCAGTCACCGAAGGCGAAGATGTCGTCGTCACGGCTGGTCTGCAGGGTAGGGCGCACCACCAGCTGGTTGATACGGTTGGTTTCCAGGCCGTCGATGTCCTTGAGGAAGCCCGGCGCACGAATGCCCGCCGCCCACACCTTCAGGCTGGCCTGGATCATTTCGCCATCCTTGGTCTTCAGGCCCTCGGCCGTCACTTCGCTGACCGCCGCGTTGGTCATCACCTTCACCCCGAGTTTTTCCAGGGTCTTGTGCACCGGCACGCTGATGCGCTCCGGCAGTGCCGGCAGCACCCGTGGGCCCGCTTCGATCAGGGTGATGTGCATGTCCTTGGGCTGGATGCGGTCCAGGCCATAGGCCGCCAGTTCATGGGCGGCATGGTGCAGTTCGGCGGCCAGTTCCACACCGGTGGCACCGGCGCCGACGATGGCCACGCTGATTTTCTCGCTTGCCACATCGCCGGCGTGGGCACGCAGGTAGTGGTTGAGCAACTGCTGGTGGAAGCGCTCGGCCTGCTTGCGGGTGTCCAGGAACAGGCAGTGCTGCGCCGCGCCCAGGGTGCCGAAGTCGTTGGTGTTACTGCCGACGGCAATCACCAGCGTGTCGTAGCCCAGCGTGCGCGCCGGCAGCAACTCGCGGCCCTCTTCATCGAGGGTGGCGGCGAGCTGGATCTGCTTGCCCTCACGGTCCAGGCCGCTCATGCGTCCCAGCTGGAAGTTGAAGTGGTTCCACTTGGCCTGGGCCACGTAGTTCAGTTCGTCTTCCGAAGAGTTCAGCGAGCCTGCGGCCACTTCGTGCAGCAGCGGTTTCCAGATGTGCGTGAGGTTAGCGTCGACCAGGGTGATCTCGGCCCGCTTGCGCTTGCCCAGGCTTTTACCCAGGCGGGTCGCCAGTTCCAGGCCGCCGGCGCCGCCGCCGACAATCACGATGCGATGAGTCATGGGGATATCTCATAAGGTTTACGGAATTCCTGGCCCTGGGGGCCGGCCGCAAACTGCGCGAGAGGAGGGCGAGCGCGAGGCAGCTCATAGCACCAGTCCACTCAACAGGCGGCTAATGAGGCCCAGGCCGATGGTCACGGCCACCACCAGGACAAGGAGCAGCCACGGCCTGAAAGGCTTGCGCTCGACTTGGTGCTGGGGGGCTCGCAGGTACTCATCGACACGACGCTGATCTTCCGGATTCAGTCGGCTGGTCATGGTGGGCCTCGTCAGATAGACGTTTGTGACTGCGCGAACGCCACAGCGTTCACGCAAGCGCTTGAAACAAATGATAATGCTTTCTATCCCTGGCGCCGAGTTTACGCCATTGCAAAGACTCTCGGCACTGGATCAAAGACTGATTCCGACATCGAACACGATACTGCGCCCCAGGTTGCCGCGCAGGAAGTCCGGCGCATCGGGGTGAGCGAACAACACCCGGGCGAAGGTCGGCCCGACCAGTGACAGCGAGCGCCAGCCCTGGCGCAGGTATTCGGTGGGCGGCGGGAAGTGCGTGTTGAGGTCGAGCACCTCACGCTTGAGGCTGGAGAAGGCGATGATGTCCAGCTCGCTCAGGTCCAGCCCGCGTTCGCGGTAGTTATGCGCCTTCTTGCGCAAGGTCGGGGCCAGGCGCCCAAGCAGTTCGGCGGCACTGATCCGCCTTGGCCGCGCTTCACGCCGCACCAACTGCGCCAGCGAAAAGGCGCTGCGCCGGCGTTGCAGCTCTTCGCGCCATTCGTCATTCAGCCGGCGCCCCTCATCGAGCACGAAAAACACCTCGAACGCCGCATCGCGGAACAGCACGTCGGGCGGTTCCTGGCCGGCGGGGGAAAAGTCCTCGCTGCGGTAGGGAATGTTCAGGCCTTGCAGCAGACGCTGGCAGACCCAACGCTCGCGCTCCCATTTGCGGGCATTGGACAGGAATGCATTGGCTTGTTCGGCCTGGATGGTAAGCAGGCGCAGGTAGTCTGAGTCATCCATGTGAACTAGCTTAGTCGGCAATTGTGAACGGTAAGAGCTTGTTTGCCCGTGGGAAACGTCATCAAGGTGTAGACTCGGGGTATCTGAAACGGGAGCGAGCTTGAGTTGATCAGCGCACAGGTCCTGTCTTCCACCAGCATGACCGTGGGTTGGCTGGCATACGTACCGCTGTTGATCTGGGCGGCGACGCGCACGCGCTGGGTGGAATTGTTCAGCGACAGCCGCCGTCAGCACCTGCTGTTCGGCACGGTCTTTTGCCTGTTCGCGCTGTGGTTGGTCAGGCGCGACTTCGACACCGGCGTGTCTTACCACTTCATCGGCATGACTGCCGTGACCTTGCTGCTGGACTGGCCGTTGGCGATGCTTGGCGGCTTTCTCGCCCAGCTCGGGTTGCTGGCGCTTGGCCGCCAAGACATGGCGGCCTTGGGGGTCAACGGGCTGCTGCTGATTGGCTTGCCGGTGCTGATTACCGAAGTGTGCGCGATCCTGGTCGAGCGGGCGCAGCCGCGTAACCTGTTCGTCTACATCTTCTGTTCCGGGTTCTTCCCGGCAGCGCTGACAGTGTTGGCCTGTTTGGTGGCGGGGTTGGGGTTGCTGTGGCTGGATGGGCGATTCGCCATGCCGGAATGGCTCAGCGACTTCGTGGGCTACCTGTGGTTGATGATGTTCCCGGAGGCGTTCATCAACGGCACGGTGATCAGCGCGCTGGTGGTGTTCTGCCCGGAGTGGCTGGAGACGTTCAACCGCACGCGGTATTTGCAGGCGCCGTGGAAGGAGGATGAGCGGTGATTGTGTGTTGGCTGTTCCGGCCTCTTCGCGGGTAAACCCGCTCCCACAGGTACTGCACCGATCTTGAAAACCGTGAGATCTCTGTAGAAGCGGGTTTACCCGCGAAAGGGCCCTTACGAGCACCGTGCTATCGGATCAATGCCGAGACTCCAGATCCCCCGAATACAGCTCATCCTCCGACTCATCCGCCCCAGGAATCTTGTGCTCTTCCGCCGCCCAGGCGCCCAGGTCGATCAATTTGCAGCGGTCCGAACAAAACGGCCGGAACGGGCTGTGCTCGTTCCATTCCACAGGTGCGCCACAGGTCGGGCAATCGACGGTCAATGGCTGACTCATGGCTGGCCTCCTCGTAAAGTCAGGTAAAAGTGGTGCAGGCGGTCGATCTGCGCATGCAGCGCGCTCAGGTCGCGATCATTGACCACCACATCGTCGGCATGGCGCAGGCGCTCCTCACGGGCCAACTGGGCCTTGAGAATCGCCTGCACCTGCTCGCTGCTGGTGTTGTCCCGCTTCAACGTGCGCTCCATCTGCAGCGCTTGCGGAGCATCGATCACCAGCACGCGTTGGGTTTTCTGGTGCTGACCAGACTCGATCAACAGCGGCGAAACATACACCGCATAAGGGGACTCGGCCTTGGCCAGGTAGCTGAAGATCTCCTGCCCGATCAGCGGGTGCAGCAGTTGCTCCAGCCATTTGCGCTGCGTCGGGTCGGCGAAGATCAGCTGGCGCAGGGCGGCGCGATCGAGCTGGCCATCTTCCTGCAGCACGCCAGGGCCGAAACGCTCGACGATGCTGGCCAGGGCAGGGCGCCCGGGTTCGACCACCCAGCGCGCAGCCTGGTCGGCGTCGACCAGGTGCACGCCCAGTTCGACGAAACGTTCGGCAGCCGCGCTTTTGCCGCTGCCAATACCGCCAGTCAGGCCCAGAATCCAGGGGGTGAAGGCCGCAGTGGTCATCAGAGTCCCAGTAGTTGCATGTAAGAGGCGTATATTTCATCACCCCAGAGCAACGCAATCCACCCTGCAATGGCCAGATAAGGCCCGAACGGCAACGTCGTACTCAGCGATTGCCGACGCACACGCAGCAGGCACAGGCCAACCAGCACCCCCAGCACCGATGACAACAGCAAGGTCAGCGGCAGCACCTGCCACCCGCCCCAGGCGCCGATCAACGCCAGCAGCTTGAAGTCCCCATAGCCCATGCCCTCCTTGCCGGTCAGCAGCTTGAACACCCAGTACACGCTCCACAGGCAGAGGTAACCCGCAATCGCGCCCCACAGCGCATGGCTCAGGGGTACGAAGGTGTGGAAGGCATTGGCGATCAAGCCTAGCCACAGCATTGGCAGCACCAGCACGTCGGGCAGCAACTGGTGTTCGATATCGATCAGGCTCAAGGCCAGCAGGCACCAGGTGAGCAACAGTAGCAACAGCAGCTGCGCGGCACTGCCGCCATGCCACGCCACTACCAGCGAAACGGCCGCGCACGCCAGCTCCACCAGTGGATAACGCGGGCTGATGCGGCACTTGCACGCCGAGCAGCGCCCACGCAGGGCCAGGTAACTCAGCACCGGGATGTTTTCCCAGGCACGAATCGGGTGCCCGCAGCCCGGGCAGCGGGAGGCAGGCAGGCACAGGTCGAAGCGTTCATGCACCGACGTCGGCAGCCCCAGCACCTGCTGTGCTTCGCGCTGCCATTGGCGTTCGAGCATGATCGGCAGGCGGTGTACCAACACGTTCAGAAAGCTGCCGACCAGCAACCCCAGGAGGGCGGCCAAGGTCATCAGGTAAGCCGGCTGCGCAGCCAGGAAAGTCCATAAAGTCATGTTCAGATCAAACTACCCAACTGGAAAATCGGCAGGTACATGGCTACCACCAGGCCGCCAACCAGCACGCCCAGGACCAGCACGATGGCCGGCTCCAGCAGGCTGGTCAACTGGTCCAGTGTCTGGCTGACCTGTTCTTCGTAATGGCTGGCCGCCTTCTCTAGCATCACGTCCAGCGTGCCACTGGATTCGCCGATGGCCACAAGCTGCACCAGCAACGGCGCAAACAGCGGCTCACTGGCCATCGCCTGATTCAGCCCCTGCCCATTGGCCATGCCCTGACGCAAGCGCAGGATGGCCTGCTCGTGCACAGGGTCGCCGCTCACCCTCGCCACCGTTACCAGCGCATCCAGCAGCGCAACGCCCGCCGCGTAGGCGGTGCCCAGGCTGCGGGCGAAACGCGCCAAGGCCGCTTGCCCCAGCAATGTGCCGAACACCGGCAAGCGCAGCGCGTAGCGCGTTATCCACAACTGTGCCGACGCATGCTGCCGATAGAGCCGGAGCACGCCGGCCATCAGAACCAGCGCGCCAATCAGCAACCCCGGCGCATAACGCCCCAGCGCTGTGGATAAGTCGATGACCCACTGAGTGAAAGCTGGCAACTCGCTGTTGAACCCCGCAAACAAGTTCTGAAAGCGCGGAATCACCTCCAGCAACAGCAGTGCCGAAACGCCCAGCCCCGTCAGCAACAACAGCACCGGGTACAGCATGGCCTTGCGCACCCGCTTGCGCAGCGCCTGGCGCTGTTCCAGCATGCCTGCCAACTGTTCCAGTTGCCGGTCGAGCGTGCCGGACTGCTCACCCACCCTTACCAGGTTGCAGTACAACGCATCGAACCAGCCCGGGTGGCGCTGTAGCGCATCGGCCAGCCCCAAGCCCGCCGCCACATCCTGTTTCAATCGCCCCAGCAATGCCGCTTGCCCCGCACCACAGCCGCTGCGCCCCATCACGTCGAACGCCTGCAGCAGCGGCACGCCCGCCTTGAGTAACGTCGCCAATTGCCGGCTGAAGCCCGGCGCATCGGTTTTTTCCCGAGCCTTCGGCCATTGCCAACCCCACGAACTCGCCCGCTGCACCCGCACGTCCCGAACACCCTGGCGCAGCAGCCCCGCCCGCACATAGGCAGGGCTGCGCCCGCGGGTTTCGCCACTGACCGGCGTGCCATCGGTATCGGTGCCATGCCAGCTGTAGAGGTGTGTCGATGAGCTCATGAACAGTCCTTGGGTACTTGTGCGACAAGCTTGGAAACAGCTTGCCGAGTCCATTGTCGGGCGCGCTTGCCTGATGCTCACTAGAGTAGTTCAGCGAACATGACGCCCAGACGGGCAGGGGTGACAAAAGGTGTCTGATCAGGCCTACTGCGCCGCTGTCAGCCGGGGTCGAGAGTGACCTCAACGAGTACGCGTATCGAAAAGGAAGATGTTCATGAAAGGGCAACGAGGTATCACCCTGATCGAACTGATGATCGTCGTGGCGATCATTGGCATCCTGGCGACCATCGCCATTCCGATGTACACCAACCACCAGTCCCGCACCAAGGCGGCGGCAGGCTTGCTGGAGATTTCAGCGCTCAAGACCGCGATGGACCTGCGCTTGAACGAAGGCAAGGACGTATCCGACGTCGCCGCCCTCGGCGGCCAGCCCGCCACCTCCCATTGCGCCATCACCGCCACCGGCAAGGCCGCCGACGGCAGCGCCACGCTCGAATGCACCCTGGCGGATGCACCGGCCAACGTGCTGGGCAAGACCGTCACCCTGACCCGCTCGGCCACAGGTTGGAGCTGTGCGACCAACATTGAAGAAGACCTCGCGCCGAAGGGGTGCAAGGCGCCTTGAGGGCAGGGCAATAAGTCAGGGGAAACAGGAGTTTGCGTAACGGGTGCGAGCAGTGGTACGTTGCGCTACACGCCGGTGTAGCTCAGTCGGTAGAGCAGCGCACTCGTAACGCGAAGGTCGCAGGTTCGATTCCTGTCTCCGGCACCAGTTCAGGTTCCAGCGAAGGCTACCAAAATCTCTGGAACCCCCGTAAAACCTGCCTTCTGGCGGGTTTTTTCGTTATGGCGTTCCGTCGGATTCCGATAGCTGCCAGCCGATTTAGGGGTAACGTTTGGGATAAAGTCGATTCGATAAAGGGGTTTACCCTTATGGCTCGTACTACTGCTCCCCTGACCGACACCGCATGCCGTTCGGCCAAACCTACTGACCGCCCCTACAAGCTTTTCGACGGTGACGGTCTTTACCTCCTCGTTTACCCCAATGGCCGCAAAGGCTGGCGCTTCCGGTATGTGAAACCGGATGGGCGAGAGGGGCTGACCTCGTTTGGCAACTATCCCGTCATTGGTCTCGCAGATGCTCGGCAGAAGCGTCTGGAGACTAAGCGGATGCTAGCTGAGGGCATCGATCCGATTGCGTCCAAGCAGCAGGCCAAGGCCGAGGCGGTTGTGAGAGGCCACACATTCGAGCGCGTTGCTTTGGACTGGCATAAGGAAATGTCCGTGAAGTGGGCGCCTGGCCATTCGAGGACGGTGCTGAGTCGCTTGAAGACGCACGTATTCCCGCTGCTAGGCGCACGCGCCATCGTTGATCTGGATACCTTCGACCTCATGCAGCCGCTTGAGGCGATCAAGAAGCGCGGCACGATTGATGTGGCGTTGAGGGTGCAAAACTACCTACAAAGCATCATGCGTGAGGCGAAGCGGCTGCGACTGATCACGGTGAACCCGGCATATGACCTTGAGGGCTTCATCAGCGCACCACGGGTTACGCACCGGCCTGCACTCCCGCTGTCACGTTTGCCTGAGTTGATGGACCGCATCGAGAACTACAAGGGACGCATGCTCACTCGGCTGACCGTCATGCTGTCCCTGCATGTGTTTGTCCGGTCCAGCGAATTGCGCTTCGCACGTTGGAGTGAGTTCGACCTGAAGCGCGGTATCTGGGAGATACCTGATACGCGACCGGCGTTGGACGGCGTTCCGTATTCGACCAGAGGGACGAAGATGGCGGGCGATATCCACCTAGTCCCTCTGTCACCGCAAGCGGTGGCGTTGCTCGAACAGATTCATGCGATCACGGGGTACTTCGACCTGGTGTTCACCAGTGACGCTCGCTCGTGGAAGCCTATGTCCGAGAACACGGTCAACAGCGCTTTGCGGAACATGGGCTACGACACCAAGACCGAAATCTGCGGGCATGGATTTCGGTCAATGGCGTGCAGTGCCTTGGTCGAATCCGGGCTTTGGTCCGAGACGGCTATCGAACGGCAGATGAGTCACAGGGAGCGCAACAACGTTCGGGCGGCATATATCCACAAGGCCGAGTTCCTGGAGGAACGGCGAATGATCATGATTTGGTGGAGCCGTTACCTCGAAGCGAACCGGCAGGAGCATATCTCGCCGCATGAGTTCGCGAATCAGACCGGGACAAACGTCTCTAGCCTTAGAGCAAGGCGTGGCGCAGTCGAGTGAGCGCACGGCTTTGAAGTTTCGATGATCCGCTTTCCATGCGGGTCCATCCAAACAGGGCTGCAAAGCCGCCCTGTTTGGATGGACCTCATCTGAAAAATCAAAAACACCAAATCGGATATTGGAAACCACGAGATTCCGTACACGCCCAACGTCATGTTCAACTGCAAAATCCAGCGGGCGAGTCGCTTGACCCTCTCGGATTGCGGGCGTAGAAAAGACAGTGCAAAGGCTGTCGTTGACAGCACCCCAGGTGACCCGAGCCTTCAAGGTCACGCCGCTCTCGCGGTGGTTCTCCCCAAGGGCGATTCGCATCCGGCAGTTCGCCCGGTCACTACCCATGTGATGGATGCTCTTACACATATAGCGCTCGAGCGCCAGACACACCGTACCTCGCTGCCCTGCAGCAACCTATCCGCTTGGCCGACTATTGCGCCAACCTGTGCCCGTCTCTTTCTTCTGGAAAGAGACGGGCACTTCTACCGCTGCTGCAGCCCTGATCGCACAAGGCTTTGCGGCATTCCCCCTCGTGACAATCGGCGTGACAAACGCCGATGTCACCAGCAACAGCGCTGTAGATGATGGTGCCGCAGACCAAGGAATGGACTGCACCTGACTGACAGTCAGGCACGCCCCGGTCATCGCAGTGCTGCGTTCACCCGGCTCAGGATCTTCAGGCACTGGTCTCGTCAGCCAGTGCTGCCTCCACCCGCCCACCGGTAACGGTGCTCAGGAGGCCAGATCATGAGATGCCCTTGCTCCCGGACGTAAGGAGCCGCCAGTCCCGCGCTAGAGGACATCCCCACAGGTCGCAGGGGCCTTGATCCCTGATAACACTCAGCATTCTTGGCGGGATGACGTGGGGCGAGGATCGGATAGCGGAAGAGGAGGTGACTGACATGGCATTGGTAGGTAGGCGCGATGGCCGCAATTTCGGCTACGGCAGGCAGTTGAGCTACGCAGGACCTCAGGCGCTGAAAGACATGTTTGGCGGCGGCCACTACGGCACGGTCAAAGCACACTGTGATCGGTGGCAGGCATTCGTGAGGTGGTGCCGCTCCGAACAGGGGCCCGGCATCAATGATGCGCGGCAGATTGATTGTGGGGTATTGGCCGACTATGCGGCGCATCTGCGCGACGTGGTTGGGCGCGGTGACCTAGCCGTCAGCACCGCACAAAACCGGCTATCCAGTGTTAACAGGACAATGGCGGTGAATACCGCACTGGTCGAGTCGTGCGGTGGTCGACCATCGCCACAATGACGGCTGAATTCCGAAAGGCCATGCCTATCATCTGGAGGTTGGCCGAGTGCCTCGGCCATCAAATAATGGCTATTAGCCATTGCTTGATGTATAAACTGCGTACTATTCCTAGCATGCGCATCGACGTTCTGCTGCGCATTACTGCTCAAGCTAGACAACACTTCAAACATTTAAATATGTACAGGTATCCATAAATGAAAATCAAGTGTGGCATCGCACTAATTGCTCTAATTCAATGCACGAACTCAATGGCTGTCGCTGATCTGAATCCACAACTGGATCGCGCGATGAAATTATCCATAGAGACATCCAATGCGATATGTGGGCAAGCACCACTGGCTGGCGAAACCACTAAAACCACGGTCCAAGGCAATATAGACGCCCAGCTCTCAGGACTCGCAAAAAAATTAGCAAAACTGGGAATCTCCCTTTCAGCCGACCATACAAAGGAAGCACACCAAGGTGTCTTGAAAAGCCAAGTCTTAGACGCAATCAAGAGCACGCAGACCTGCAAGCTCGAGGTATTAAAAACCATCACGGCACACCTCTCAAGCATGCAAGATAAAGAAGAAGCGACACATTCACAAACCATTACCAACTCCAAGAACGCCAACAACTTCAACAATGTCAGCAATAGCCCTATCAACATTAGGATGAAATGAATTGAAAGCGTTGACCGCCTCGATATTACTTATCATTTCCCTGCCTGCGCTAAGCGCCGAAAAACAGGAAATAAGAAGCTCCAACTGCGCCAACAATCTCCAGGATATAACCGACTCTCCGATCAATATTTACTGCCAACTCCCGCCATCCACAACTATACAAGATGCCTATCTGATAGCCACCCACCCGACTACGCTAACGCTCGAATCCATGGACTTTTCGAGCACCATTTATGACGGCAATCGTGAATTTCTTGCTGCCACAATAAAAAATGTCTCAGAGCTACCGGCACTGAATACAAAAATAAGCTTGGCCATCGAAATTCCAGGTAGCCCTATAGCAGACTCCAAAGTCATTAAAACCGAAAAAAGTCGCTTTTACGTTGCCGCTGGAGGCAATGGCATCAAGATCAACAAAGGTCAGTCAATTGCACTACCTCTGGTATCGGTGAGGGATATTAATACCTTGATAACTGCCAAATACATACCGGAAGGTTACTGCCTTTACGATGCAAGCGTCACACACTCCAGGCAACTCCAAAACAACAGGACAAACACCCCGCTACGCGAAACGCGCAGCTTAATGCTCAGAGTAAAGGTTGAATACAAAACCATCTTCAAGGAAAAAAACACGAATTACGTCGCTTTTTTCATGAACTATGCAAAAGAAAAACAACCGGGAATGGTCTGGTACTTTAGCAGGAATGAAATCGACAACCTGACTTGCTTGAATACCGGCCGATATTTTTAATATCGACGCTCATCACATTCTTCAACGGCTTTTATGGGTAGCCCCCAAAAACATATTAAATCAATCGCTTACCCTTAAAAAGCCCCTCAGCAGAAGGTATTTCATGCCCGGCCACACACCGAGGTACCCCGCCAGCCAGTACTCCCAGGAAGTGGTGTAACTCACCGTGGCAAAGCTACGAACTCTCGGACGAGGCCCACTGTCATGAGCGACCGCCTGATGCTTGCTGGTGTGCTCTGGTTACTCTGCTTCGGTGCTGCGTGCCGAGATATAGCGGAGTCCTTCGGCCCATGGTCAACGGTATATCAACGGTTTCAGGGCTGGAGAAATCAGAGGACGTTCGTTCAGATATGAAGAAATACGGAGCGAATCGCCCCGGCTTCATAAGACACTGCACCCTCAAAATCTAGCCTCTTTAGACGTCCGCTTCTGGCCGATAGCGGTCTGTTGCGCATCGCTGCCGTCGATTCTCTGTGGCAATCTACGACATCTCTCTCATAGTCTTTGCTACACAGGTGCGCTATATAGCGCGACTCGTGGTGAACACCCGCCAAGCCGGACGTCCTGATGTCAGCCATGCCTCTCAGCAGGAAGGCTTCAACAGCCGTTGGCGAATTGCCGATAGCGTACGATGGTTGTTCTGCTCTCATCCCGGATTTAGGTCCGATAGGCCATCGTTAGCTTCAAGCCTAATTATCATAGGTGAAGCGCGACGACCATGCTGTTCCTCCGGCTACTGATCCGGGTGGACTACTCTATTGAGCGGTCGCACCTCCACTCAACGGCTTTGATACCTCGAGAGCTTCGACGTGAAAGCACGGTCGCGCATACCTGCTACGTAGAGGGTACGCCACCAATTTTTCCAAAACGTTGTGCCTCGATCATTGGTAAACTGCATGTTGATCCTATGCTAGTCGCAGAGTACGGCCTCTTTTCTCTACCCTTTGGCAATTTGAGAGATATCTATGGTGATGTTGACCCGTGTGCACTCTGCCCCAGAGCCAGGGGCACTGAATGTTGTTTTCGTACACGGACTGGGCGGTCACCCACGCGAGACTTGGATGCACAAAGCCACTGATCATACGTCCCTGTGGCCGACCTGGATTGGTGAGGATACGGGCTGCAACGTGTGGATCGCTGGCTACGGCGCGGCGACCTCAAAGTGGGTCGATACGGCTATGCATTTGGCAGACCAAGGGGTGGCATTGGTTTCAGCGCTGCGGGCAGAGGAAAGCCTGAATGGCGCACGCACAGTCCTCGTTGGGCACAGCCTAGGAGGGTTGGTGATTAAGTCTGGAATGACACAGGCGGAATCACTTGGAGACCCGTCTCATGCTCCAGTTCTCAATGCCATTGAAGGTGTCGTTTTCCTTGGTACTCCGCATCAAGGGGCGAACCTAGCCAATCTTGCAGATGTGCTGCGGATCCTTGTTCGGCCCAACCCGCAGGTGGGGAACATGCAGACCGATGACGCTTGGCTCAAAACTCTGAATGGGCAATTTCGCCACCTACAAGCCCGTCGAAAATTCCAAGTCAGCGTATTTTTCGAAACCAAGAAGCTTTTTAAAGGTATTAGAATCCTTGGCATACCTCTGGGTAAAAGCTTCATTATTGTGGACCGCCACAGCAGCGATCCGGGCATTGAAGGAGTGGTACCAACCGGAATCGAAGGCGATCATTTAGAGATTGCCAAACCAAGATCGAGAGCCGTGTTCGCCCACAAGGCGTTAGTAGACATCATCAAGCGAATAGCGCAAAGCGGTGGCCTTCCACCGGGGCAGGGGCTGACGCCACCCTTACCGAACCGAGAGCCGATTCTGCCTTCAGCGGAAGAGATTGCCAGAAAACTCAGTAATGCTTCCATTCAGATGCTCAACTGGCCCAGCACGCTTGCTGACGGCACTTGGCTACAACGCATGGAACTAGAGCCCCTTTCGCTAGATTTGAACGGGGAGGATGAGCACACTTTTTTTATCTTAGGCGAGCCAGGCAGCGGTAAATCCTCGCTACTCGTAAAGATCGCTGAAGAAAAGCGCCAAACTGGATGGTCAGTGTTAGCTATAAAAGCTGACCGTCTTCCTGAAGAGGTTCGTGACCGGCAAGGCCTCAACGGGTACTTGGACCTGGGCGGAGACAGTGTCGCCATTCTCCAAGCAGCGGCGGCTAGTGGGCCTGTTCTGGTTGTAATCGACCAAATTGATGCCCTTGCGGAGCTTATGGTGCAGCAGTCAGCGCGCCTGCGGGTACTACTGGATTTTGTGAACGATCTCGCCTCCATTCCGGGCGTCAGAACGGTTATTTCCTGCCGCACATTCGAGCAGAAGCATGACCCGGCACTGAGAAATCTGAGTGCTCAAATCGTGAATTTGGAGCTGCCCGAATGGAGTGCTGTGCTTCCAGTCCTTCAAGCACAAGGCTTACACGCTGACGTGTGGAATCCGGAGCTTAAACAGATACTTCGATCACCTCATGCGCTGGTCGTGTACTTGTCATTGCTTCGAGAGCATACCGAATTGGGGGCCTTAACCAGTTTTCATGGCTTACAGGAGGCCCAGTGGGAGAAGTACGTTTTAAGCGACCCGACTGATACCAAACGTAAAACGCTAAGGGTGCTTGCTAAGATCATGGCTGAGCGCGAGGTACTCGGCTTACCGCTCGCGATCGTAGAAGAGCATTACATGGCAATTAAGCAGTTGAGCGCAATTGGGTTGCTGCGTATCGACGCTGGCCGCGTAGAATTCAGACACCAGACTCTTTATGAGTTCGTGCGCGCCAGAATGTTTTTGGAAGAAAGTGGCAGTCTGACGGACACGGTTGTGCAAAACCAAAACACCCTGCGCATTCGCCCACAGGTATGGCACGCCCTGAGTTACTTCCGAAGCGCCGCGCCGTTGGACTACGAAAAAGAACTCGAGAAACTCTGGGCGGCTGAGCTGCGCCCGCACCTGAGAATGTTGCTGATCGAGTTTCTGGGTAAGCAAACCGCGTTGCTCAGTAAAGAACGTACGCTTGTCGAAACGTGCATCGAGGATACTTGGCTGTTTCCCAGGTTTATAAGCGCGATGGTGGGCAGCCCGGGATGGTTTGACGCGCTGACTACGTCTGCGATTCCTAAATGGATGGCGCAAGGCGAGGTCAGAGCGCAAGCCTTGGTTCCTTTGCTGAACCAAGCGCTTCAGTTTAACGCGTCAGCAGTTGTCAGTCTCATCCACCGCTTCTGGCTCCCTGATCCTCAGTTAGACAGTTTAAGTTGGCAGGTACTCGCTTGGAATGACGTATCGCCTACGCCAGGGCTCTGGCTCGATGGTTTGACGACCATTGCTAGTCGCTCGCCACTCTCGGAGTGGGCGATCGCCAGCACAACCAATCTGGTCAGCATAGATCACCCCAATGAAGCTCCAAAATTGCTAGGGGCGTGGTTGAACAGAGCCATCGAGCAAGCGAAATCTATCGAAGGCCCACCTTCGGGTACATCGACTGTCGAGAAAATGGTCGATGGGATCAGAAATATCATTCAAAACCATCACCTTCATGAGATAGAAGCAGTTGCGGAAGCTGCACCCCAACGCTTTTGCGAAGAAATTTGGCCTCTGTTAGTTGAGTGCTTTCAGGTTACTTCGTCGAGGGCGCCCGGCTCGGGCGGCGGGTATCGTGACAGCCAGGGGTTATCAATTCGTCATATGGGTGAGGGCGTCTCGCACTGCCCTCCGCTATTAGGCTCGATTTTTTTGGCATTAAAAGAATGGGCCACGCTGGATGCTGTCAGTTTTCTTGATTTTGCTGACTCCTATACCTCTTCGGAAAGTTTGCTAGTTCATCGTCTCCTGAGCCTCGGACGGGCTGTGGCAGGACGAACGTGGCCCACGCGCATCTTGCAATACATCAGCGACGATCCACGACGCTTGATGCTAGGGCCATATTCCGATGTGCATCAAGACAGTATTGCCCTCATCCAAACAATAGCTCCCCGATTAGATGATCAGCACTACCTACGCCTTGAAGAAATGCTCAAACACTGGTCTATGCCAGTGATTGGCGCAATTTCGGAGCCGGTATCGATCCGCCAGCGGCGGACTATTTGGAACCGACAGCACCGTCTAAGGCTGTTTCGAGCACTACCCGCGCAGCGGCTCACGCCTGCGATTCAAAAAACGATCGAAGAAGAAAATCGGGCATTTCCTAGTCAAAACCCTCGGGAAGTCACCTTCGGTGAGCCCCAATGGATAGGCAGTCCTGTTACTGCAGAACAGATGGCGAAAGCTTCCGACGAAGATGTTTTTGGTATATTCGCGGAGCTAACGGACGAATGCGGCTGGGATCATCCTCGCCATCAGATGCAAGGGGGGGCGATTCAGGCTGGCCGTGAACTGGGGCGACTGGCGCATATAGATTTGCCGAAGACGCTCAGGATCCTCCGTTCACTGAAACCTGCGGTCAATGAAATTCCGGCTGCCTGTATTTTGCGTGAGCTTACGTCGGCAAAATTTCCGGCTGCTGAATTGCACGCCCTCGTCCTTGAGTTAGCGGAAAAAGGATTCTCCAGTCCAGGCTTCAGGAGCGACGCGGCTCTCGCCATAGAATCGAGCGTAACCGAAGATCAGTCGATACCAGAGGCTCTGATTGCAATGCTGGAGAAGTGGCTAACCGCTGCTTCTTCAGTACATGATCCCGAGCCAGAGGATCCGCCAAAGCCAAACCGCTCCTCGGTACTCTGGGGGGGAGGCTTATCGATGGTAATCCCCGAAGGGAATTATCCGGTGCTATCTGCATTAACAGCGGCCTGCCTAGTCCCCTCCACCAAAGAAATCGATCGGTGGCTGGATATTCTTGAAAAGCATGCGCAGCGAAGCGAAGTACCAAAGGTTTGGGAAATGCTGCTGCAGTCAGAGCTCACAAACCTTGGATTGTGTGATCACCTAAGAGCGGAAAGCCTTGTAGAAACTGTTGTTTCAAAGCTACCCACGCTGCTATGCACAGACGGCTGGATCCGCTTCCTCGCCATGACCAATCGTTGGGCGTCTTCTGCAACCGTGCAGCGATGGATAGAGCTTACCGTCGGTCCAGATCGACACCGACAAGGAGCAGGCGAACTGATTGCCTTGAGACACGCCAGATTTCCGGCTGAACGCTGGTCCCGTGATATGGCGTATGCCCTAGCGGAAGGTGACGGTGAAGCCTCTGTAGGCCTGGCCCACAGCGTGGCGCGGCTCTGGGCCGAGCCCATTACTCGACCTGCCGTACAGCCGCTCGTGGTGAAAATCATCGCACGTGGAGAGCCGGAAGTTTTGACCGCTCTTTCAGCTATTTTTACCGGCGATGCGTTCTTACCTGATGCCGAAACTTTCGAAGTACTAGATGCCTTCGTTGAACATCCACATATCTTGCATACTGGACCTGCAGACATGCTGCCCGAGCAGCTCGCGAAACTCGTCACGCGGGAGCCGCGGAGAATATTTCTGGTGGCGAATGCGATGCTGGATGCCGCCGCGTCAAAGATGGGCAACATTGCTACATCCTGGTATCTCAGTACGGAGTGGATCGTTGATATAGCATTGAAGCTGCAGGACCTAGACGACTCAGCACGTTCACTGGGTGCGCTGCTTTTCGAACGTATGCTCGAGTTCAACATTCCTCAGGCGAGGGAAATGTCGATCTGCCTTGATAAAAGAACCCCGGCCAGCAGGGCGCCCCAACCCCAAAGGAGGCGGCCTAGGTCTCGCGGGAAGCAAAAATGAATGAAAACTTGACTGTTGCCTCCTGCGGGAGCCTGATTTCGCGCATCCTCAGCTCCGTACGCACCATATCGACCCGTGCTCAAGGATAGCTTTGGGTCGTAGCTGCCTTTCCCCTGATGAGCCTGAGCCTCGACTTGGCGAATTGATAGCCGTTTTCCATCATCCAGTCATGCCTTACTCGCAGTGGTCGGGATCCTGAAAATAGGCTGGGGATAATTTTAGAGATAAAGAGTTGTACTCTTAAGAATAATCCCCATTGAATTCAGACCCTTTCGTGTTGGTACGATTCCTGTCTCCGCCACAGTTAGTCCATTACAGATGTGCTCGCCTTCGGCCCCACCGCCAAACGACAAAATCACCATTTTCCGCACAATCCAGCACTATCGACGCCTTTCCTCTAAAAATCAGAGACGTTTCCTACAGCTTTAAACCTTGTCCCATCCAAGCCGCAAGGATAAATTGCCTAAGTCGCGGCAAATTCCGTGACCGGGCGTAGGAACCCGTTGGTAAACTTGGCGCACGCACTAGGCGCCCCCTGCACCACAGCTGGCGCTTTTTTTGTGCCTGCCGTGCTCTGTAATGGCGGCTGTGTGTGGGCAGGCTTCGGCCTGGCCGGGTTTCCCAAGTTCCCCGGTATTCCTACCCCATACACAGCTGCCACCCAATCCCGTAGGAAGGATCGTGGTAGCTCCAACCAAAACTTGGAGTCTCATGCATGCCCACCAAAAATCCGATAAGGATCCTCGCATCCGCTCTCCGCCGCCGCCCCAAACCGGCCCACACCCCTCCAACCTTCTACCCCATCCACACCCAACCCACCCCCGCACCCAAGCAGGTGCCCCATGACTGACCAAGAACGCCTCTCCAACCTGCAAAGCTACGCCTGGACCCTCGAACTCCTCGGCGAAGCGCTGGTCCAGCACGACGAAATGCTGGAATGCGAACACAACCCACGCCTGAGCTTCCGCAACACCGCTGGCATCCACCAGGCCATCCGGATCATCAGCCGCCTGGCCAGTGAGCAATGCGGAAAAGTCCTCCAGCAGAGCGACACCGGCACACACCCTCCAACCGAGTAAAAACCACCACCGTGCTGGCTCGGCCAAACCCAGGCGACACCGACCGAAGCCAGCATGTGCCCAAGCCCCATTGCGCGCCGCCTCACCCCACCAGCGCCCCCGCCCGATAATTGTGTTCGATCACCGCACAAAGCCCACCAACCCGAGGTAAACACTGCGCGCTTCCTGCCGATCGTACGAGCAGTCCACCAGCCTCCGGTAACCTGCCATGTCCGTACGCAGTCTCAACATCGCCACTCGCTCCTACCTGAGTTTCAGCCTGATCGCCGTGTTGGTGGTCTTCCTGGGCCTGTTCTCCATCAACAAAATCTCTTCCATGCGCGAAGCGGTGGTGTACACCGAGCAGGTCACCAACGCCGGCACGCGCTACCTGGGCGAGATCCGCAGCCACATGCTGGGCCTGCGGGTCATCACCATGCGCATGACCCTGGCCCGTGCCCCGGCGCAGTTGGCACCGACGCTGGCGCGGCTGGAGGAGTTGAAGGGGCTGCTGGACGCCGGGATGAAGGACTTCGGCGCCGTGGCGCCGCCCTCGGCGCAACCTGCTTTCGTGGAAATGCAGCAACTGATCGGCAAGTACCGTGTGCTCATCGACCAGTACAAACTGCTGTCCGACCAGAACCAGGTACCGCAGATGCAGGCCATGCTCAGCGGTGAGATGCAGGACATTTCCAACCGTATCGGCGAGCTCTACGACACGCTGGTGAAATCCAGCCGCGATGTCGCTGCGCGCTACACCGCCGATGCCAGCGCCGAATACCAGCGCGCGCTGTACCTCACCTACTCGATTCTGGGGTTGGTGGTGGTGCTGACGGTTGGCCTGGCCTGGCTGCTGACCCGCAGCATCGTCAGCCCGCTGCGCGAGGCCATCGACGTGGCCCAGGGCATCGCCGGTGGCAACCTGGCCCGGGTGGTGCGCACCGATGGCCGTGACGAAGCGACGCAATTGATGACGGCGCTGGCGGCGATGCAGGACAGCCTCAAGGATGCCCTGCGTCTGATCGCCGACTCGTCCCAGCAACTGGCGGCGGCCAGTGAGCAGATGTCGGCCATCACCCGGCAGACGTCCAGCGACCTCAATCGCCAGAGCGACGAGATCCAGCTGGCGGCCACGGCGGTGACCGAGATGAGCGCCGCGGCGGAGGAGGTCGCGCACAACACCGTCAGCACCTCCGAGGTGTCGCGCCAGTCCGAAGACGCCGCGCGCCTGGGCCGCGAGCGGGTAGGGCAGGTCATCAGTTCGATCGACAAGATGAACGAAAATGTCGGCGAGGCCTGCCGCCAGATCGGCGAGCTGTCCGAACAGTCCCAGGAGGTGGGCAAGGTGCTGGACGTGATCGGGGCCATTGCCGGGCAAACCAACCTGTTGGCGCTCAACGCCGCCATCGAGGCGGCGCGGGCGGGCGAGGCCGGGCGTGGTTTCGCGGTGGTGGCTGACGAAGTGCGGGCGCTGGCGGCGCGTACCCAAAGCTCGACGCTGGAAATCGAAGAAATGGTCAACGCCATCCGCAATGGCACCGCCCGTGTGGTGACCTCGATGCAGAGCAACAGCCAGCAGGTGCGCGAAACCCTGGAAGTGGCCGAGCTGGCCGGGCAGGCCCTGGATGAGATCACCTCGGGCGCAAGCACCATCCACGAGCGCAACCTGGTGGTGGCCAGCGCCACTGAAGAGCAGGTGCAGGTCGCGCGCGAGATCGATCGCAATCTGCTGAACATCCGTGACCTGTCGCTGCAAACCTCCGACGGCGCCAGTCAGATCAGCAGCGCCAGCCAGGAGCTGGCCAGCCTGTCGATTGGCTTGAACGACATGATGAAGCGCTTCCGCTTCTGATAGCCCTTGGGGGTTGTGCTTTGCATATGGAAATCCGTATATTCGATTATCCATATGTAAAAGGCAGCCCCCATGATCGCACCCACCGAGGTTTTCAAAAGCCTGGCCGATGAGACCCGCGCCCGCGCCACCTTGCTGATCGCCAGCCTCGGCGAGCTGTGCGTCTGCGAGCTGATGTGCGCCTTGAGCGACAGCCAACCCAAGATCAGCCGCCACCTGGCGCAACTGCGCAGCAGTGGTCTGTTGCTGGATCGTCGCCAGGGCCAGTGGGTGTATTACCGCCTCAACCCGCAACTGCCCGCCTGGGTGCACGAGATGCTGCAGGTTACGCTCAAGGCCAACGCCGCGTGGCTGCAGGACAACACCTCGCGCCTGCAGAACATGAATGACCGCCCCGTGCGCGCCAGCGCTTGCTGCTGAACTTCGAGGTCGCTCCCATGCTGGTTGCTGCTGCTGTCTTCATCTTCACCCTCATTTTGGTCATCTGGCAGCCCAGAGGCCTCGGCGTAGGCTGGAGCGCGGCCCTGGGGGCGATCATCGCCCTGGCGGTCGGCGCGGTATCGCTGCACGACATTCCTGCGGTCTGGGCCATTGTGTGGAACGCCACGGCGACGTTCATCGCGATCATCGTCATCAGCCTGCTGCTGGATGAGGCCGGTTTCTTCGAGTGGGCGGCGCTGCATGTGGCGCGCTGGGCCGGTGGCGATGGGCGCCGGTTGTTCGCCTTCATCGTGCTGCTGGGGGCGGCGGTGTCGGCGTTGTTCGCCAACGATGGTGCGGCGCTGATTCTTACGCCCATCGTCATGTCGATGCTGCTGGCCCTGCGTTTTTCGCCGGCTGCGACCCTGGCCTTCGTCATGGCCGCGGGCTTCATCGCCGACACGGCGAGCTTGCCGCTGGTGGTGTCCAACCTGGTCAACATCGTTTCGGCGGACTACTTCGGGCTGGGCTTTGCCGAGTATGCGTCGGTGATGGTGCCGGTGAACCTGGCCAGCGTGGCCGCCACGCTGCTGGTGCTGTTCCTGTTCTTCCGCCGCGACCTGCCGGTGCAGTATTCGCTGGCGGCGCTCAAAGCGCCGAAGGCCGCTATCCATGACCGTGCCACCTTCATCGTCGGTGGCTGGATGCTGCTGGTGCTGTTGGCGGGCCTGTTCGTGCTCGAACCCTTGGGCGTGCCGGTCAGTGCGGTGGCGGCGGTGTGTGCGGCGATTCTGTTCGCGGTGGCTGCCCGTGGTCACCGAATTTCCACCCGCCGTGTGCTGCGCGAGGCGCCCTGGCAGGTGGTGATTTTCTCCCTGGGCATGTACCTGGTGGTGTATGGGCTCAAGAACGCCGGCCTCACCGACTTTCTCAGCATGCTGCTCGAACGGCTGGCCGGGCAGGGGCTGTGGAGTGCGGCCATCGGTACGGGTTTGCTCTCGGCCTTGCTGTCGTCGGTGATGAACAACATGCCCAGCGTGCTGGTCGGCGCGCTGTCGATCCATGCCAGTGGGGTGGAGGGGCTGGTGCGCGAGGCGATGATCTACGCCAACGTCATCGGCTGTGACCTGGGCCCGAAAATCACCCCCATCGGCAGCCTGGCCACGCTGCTGTGGCTGCATGTACTGGAGCGCAAGGGTATGCGCATCACCTGGGGTTACTACTTCAAGGTCGGCATCCTGCTGACGGTGCCGGTGCTGTTGATCACCCTGTCGGCCCTGGCCCTGCGCCTGAGCCTCTGAAGCCTGTTACCACGTAGAGGAGCGACCGATGCCGCCGCTGCCCACGCACGCTGGACCGCGTTGGCCTGCTCCAGGAGGACCTATGTCTGAGCAACTCCCCAATCTGGACCTTTCCCTGTTCGAGGCGCCGCCTGCCGAAACCCGCGTTAGCGACCACAAGCCGCGTATCTTGATGCTTTATGGGTCGACCCGCGAACGTTCCTTCAGCCGCCTGCTGGTCGAAGAAGCGGCGCGCCTGCTGGAGCATTTCGGTGCCGAGGTGCGGGTCTTCAACCCTTCTGGCCTGCCCCTGCCAGACGATGCGCCGGTCGAGCATCCCAAGGTGCAGGAGCTGCGTGAGCTGGTGCTGTGGTCGGAGGGGCAGGTGTGGTGCTCGCCAGAGCGTCATGGCGCGATGTCGGCCGTGTTCAAGGCGCAGATCGACTGGATTCCCCTCGCCCTTGGGGCCGTGCGTCCCACCCAGGGCAAGACCTTGGCCGTGATGCAGGTGTGCGGCGGCTCGCAGTCGTTCAATGTGGTCAACCAGCTGCGGGTGCTGGGCCGCTGGATGCGCATGTTCACCATCCCCAACCAGTCATCGGTGCCCAAGGCGTATCTAGAGTTCGACGATGCGGGCCGCATGAAGCCTTCGCCTTATTACGACCGTGTCGTGGACGTGATGGAGGAGTTGGTGAAGTTCACCGTGCTGCTGCGCGACCGTGCGGCGTTTCTGGTCGATCGTTATTCCGAGCGTAAGGAAAGCGCCGAACAGCTTTCTGCGCGCGTGAACCAGCGTTCGATCTGATCGCGCGTTCGGCGCCCCTGGGGGGTGGAGTGTCCGGTGGCTAGCGCTGATAAGCCCTGCCATAGTGGCGCTCCAGCCGCGCCTGTACCAGTTCGAGCAGGATCGACAGCAGCCAGTAGATCACCGCCGCCGTGGTCAGCATCTCCAGATACCGATAGCTCGACCGCCCATACGACTGCGCCAGGAACATCACCTCCCACACCCCCATCACCGATATCAGCGATGAATCCTTGAGCATTGAGATGAACTGGTTGGCGCTGGGCGGAATGATCACCCGCATGGCCTGGGGCAGGACGATGTGCCAGAAGATCTGCCGTGGGCGCATGCCCAGCGCCAGCGCCGCTTCACGTTGCCCTCGGGCGACGCCGAGGATGCCGGCGCGGAAGATTTCGCTCAGGTAGGCGCCGTAGTTCAGCGACAAGGCGATGATGCCGGCACTGATGGCGCCCGGCACCAAGCCCAGCTGTGGCAGCCCCAGGTAGATCAGCAGAATCTGGATCAACAGCGGTGTGCCGCGGAAGAACGAGGTATAGAAGCTGGCGACACCCACCAGCACTGCGCTGTTCGACAAGCGGGCCAGGGCGGCGGCAAAGCCGAACAGCACCGACACCACCATCGAGCACAGGCACAGGAACAAGGTCAGTGCCGCGCCTTGCAGAAAGCCGTTGGGCCCCAGCCTGAAACCGGCGAGGTTCGGAAACTTCTCCAGGATGATCGAGAATTTCAGGTCGAAGCTGAGGAAAAACGCGACGAACAGGCCGAACAGCGCCAGCCAGGTCAGCAGTAACCGTGTGCGAAAGCCGAACAGGCCGGCGCCCGTGGCCTTCACCACGGGCTTGGGGGAGGGAGGGAAGGTGCTCATTTGCTGATGTCGGCGCCAATCCATTTTTGCGACAGCTTGGCCAGGGTGCCATCAGCCTTCAGTTCGGCAAACACCTGGCGCACCTTGGCATCCCACTCGGGGTCGCCTTTCTCGATGGCCACCGAGTTCGGCTCTTCGTACAGCGGGGCGCCGGCCAGCTTGAAGCGTTTGTCCTGATCCAGGCGCGGCTGCGCTGTCACCAGGTTGGTGAGGATGGCATCCAGACGCACGCCAGCGCCCAGGCCCAAATCCTGGAAGGCAACGTTGTCGGTGTCGTACGGCGCGATCTGCACGAAGTCGAAGGGGTATTCGATCTTCTTGTCTTCGTTGCCTTCGATCACCAGGTTCTTGTTCAGGTAGCTCTCGTAGCTCGATGCACTGGTCAGGCCTACCTTGCGGCCGTCCAGGTCCTTCGCGCCATGGATCCGGTCATCCTTGGCGTTGACCATGATCACCGCCGGCGATGCGTAGTACTCCACCGGGAAGTCGAACACCTCGGCGCGGGCCTTGCTCGGCGTCATCGAGCAGATGCAGATGTCGTAGCGGCCGCTCCAGCGGCCCGCGGCGATCACGTCCCACGAAGGGGTTTCCAGGCGCAGCTTGACGCCCAGTTTGTCTGCCACGGCCTTGGCGACATCCACGTCGAAACCGTCCAGTTGGTTCTGGTCGTTGAGGAAAGAAAACGGCGGGTAGCTCTCCATCAGCACGTTGACCAGTTCCTTGCGCGATTCGACCCGCTCCAGCGTGGCGCCGGCCAAGGCCTGGGAAGCAGTCGCGAGCAGCACGAGGCCCGCACCGAGCAGAGTAGAAAATCGCATGTACATACCTGAAATGTTGGACAAAGGAGATAAAGGGTATTTAATAGTTATAAATGTTCCTCTCATAATGAATTTTATTCATAAGAACCTTCAGAGTAGTTATATGAAACAGCGAGCGATGGTGATTCTGGACGGTGGCATGGGCCGTGAACTGCAGCGCAGTGGCGCGCCGTTTCGCCAGCCGGAGTGGTCGGCGCTGGCGCTGAGCGAGGCGCCCGAAGCGGTGGTGGGCGTGCACGCAGCGTTCATTGCCGCAGGGGCCCAGGTCATCACCAGCAACAGTTATGCGGTGGTGCCGTTCCACATCGGCGAGGAGCGTTTTGCCAAGGAAGGCCGCCAGCTGGCCACGATCGCCGGCCAGCTGGCACGTCACGCCGCCGATACAGGGGCGCATCCGGTCAAGGTGGCCGGTTCGCTGCCGCCGCTGTTCGGCTCGTATCGCCCAGACCTGTTCCAGCCCGAGCGAGTAGAGGAAGTGCTGTCCCCGCTGCTGCAGGGCCTGGCCCCGCATGTCGACCTGTGGCTGGCGGAAACCCAAAGCTCGGTTGCCGAAGTGCGGGCCATCCATGCCCACCTGCCGGAAGACGGCAAGCCGTTCTGGGTCTCGTTCACCTTGCAGGACGAAGAAGTCGACGACGTCCCGCGCCTGCGTTCCGGCGAGCCGGTGGCCGATGCCATCGAAGCCGTGGTTGGCCTGGGGGCCGACGCGGTGCTGTTCAACTGCAGCCAGCCTGAGGTGATTGGCGCGGCGGTGGATGTCGCGCGCTCGGTGATCGAGCGACACACTGCCGATATCGTCATTGGCGCCTATGCCAATGCCTTCCCGCCGCAGCCGAAGGAAGCCACCGCCAACGACGGCCTCGATGAACTGCGCGAAGACCTTGACCCGCCCGGCTACCTGGCCTGGGCCAATGACTGGCGCAAGCGCGGTGCGAGCATGATCGGTGGCTGCTGTGGCATCGGCCCGGAGCACATCGCCGAGCTGAAACGCCATCTGGCCTGAAGCTGAAAAGGGCGGGCGGCTGCTGTACAGGCAACGTACGCCCGCACTCGGCCATCGGGGCGCGGATCGCTGAGGCCCGGGTGTCCAGGCATCGGTTTGCCTGGAGGCTTTCGTGGATTGCCCGCTGCCTGGCGGGAGGGCGGTGCCACACCGGCAGTGGCCTGAGTTGGCGTCGAGCTGGGCTCACCGCACCAGCCGTGGCACGGCCCTGACGTAGATCAGCTCGCTCACCAGTTCCACCAGGGTCTGCATGATCACGGCAGCCGCTGCCAATGCGCGTATTTCCTCGGGCAGCGCCAATGCCAGAGGCAGCACCACCAGCGAGTTGCGGGTCGATGCGCTGAAGGTCACCGAGCGCGCCTCGGCCACTGGCAAGCGGAACAGTCGCGCAGACACCAAGCCGAGGGCCGGCGCCAGCAGCATGAAGCCGATATACACCGGAATCACCGGCAACAGGCTGTCGAAGTCGCGCATCACCACCGTGATCTGCGAAGCGATCACCACCAGCAGTACCAACGCCATCGCCGGCACCGGCATCCACGCCCAGGCGTCGTTCCATGTCGCCACGGCACGGGAGCGACGGGCGCCGATGCTGGTGAGCACGGCGAGTACCATCGGCAGCACGATCAGCAGTACGAAGGCTTCGATGAACGGGGCGATGGCGATCGTCACCCGTGCGCCAGCACCGAGCATCAACGCCAGGTAAACCGGCAGCAGCACCAGTTGTAACAGCAGCAGGAGGGGGGTGGCGGTCAGGGTCAGGCGCGAATCGCCCTGGCCAATGTGGGTGAACACCACGACGTAGTCGATGCAGGGGGTGAGCAGCACCAGCAGGGCGCCGACAAGAATTGCCGGATGCTCGACCAACCCCCGGGTAGTCGCCCAGACCAGCAGTGGGACGAAAACGAAGTTGGCGAGCAGCAGCGCGGCCATGAAGCGGCGGTTGCCCAGGCCCTGGCGCAGGTCGAGGAAGGGGATTTGCAGGAACATCGCATACATCAATACCGCAATGGCCGGGGTAACCAGCGCTTGCAGAGGGTGAGCGGTGTCGGGGGCCAGCAGGCCGAAGGTGAGGGCGACGGCGACGGTGGCGAAGTAGATCGGAATCTGCTGGGTTTCGAGTTGCTCTCTGGTCAAGGCGAGGTCCTGTGATCGCGGGTACGCAAGGCGTGGCTATTGTGCGGGTCTGGCCGCTGGCAAGCCAGCGCCCGCAGGTGACATGCCGCCTGTTGGCGCCGGCTTGCCGGCGATGAGCACACGCTCAACCAAGGTTCGCCCAATCCACACCACGCGCCTTGATCACCAGGCTCACGGTGCTGTGCTCCGCAGCCTGATGGCACGCCAGGAACCCACCCACTGGATACAGGTTGTGGATCTCCAGGCCATGCCCTTTGGCATTGACCAACTGGATTTCCCGACGCCCTTCTTCCAGCTGCGTGACATCGAACGGCTCGCCCAGCTGCACATCGGTCAAAGTCCACAGCGCCGGGTCCTGGCTGCCAATGGGTTCGACATTGACCAAACCGTCGGAGGTGGTGAACACCCCTTCACCGAAGTGGGGGCCGCTGCGAACGTACAGCCGATAACCGGCGTCGCTATGGCGGAAATACAGCACCAGCGCGACCGGCTGTTCGCCTTTGTCGAAATTGACCAGCCCCAGCTCTTGGCCGTGCTGCCAGTCGGCGTCCGAGCCATTGAGCAGTCCAAGGGTGCGGTTCCCTTGCACGGCATACCCTGGCGTTTGCTGTGGGCTGTCGAGGGCTACCTGCCCTGTGGTCATGCTGCCGAGCGTGTTGATGGGCGACTCGGCCACTTCCAGGGTGGCGGTGAACGAGTGTGCGACGTGATCGGTCATGGGAGGCTCCACTAGGTTGGGGAGGCCTCAGGCTAGGGGGCTTTGCCGGGCTAGCCCACGCGGAACGGGTTCCGTACAGGGCGCAGAAACGAAGAAGCCCGGCACGAGGCCGGGCTTCTTCACATCAGGCAATCGCCAATCAGTTGCCGTAAACCGGCAGCTTCTTGCAGATGGCCTTGACCTTCTCACGCACGGCATCGATGACCGCTTCGTTGTTCAGGTCAGCCAGGATGTCGCAGATCCAGCCGGCCAGCTCGCGGCACTCGGCTTCCTTGAAACCACGGGTGGTGACGGCTGGGGTGCCGAAACGCAGGCCCGAGGTGACGAACGGCGAACGTGGGTCGTTCGGTACCGAGTTCTTGTTGACGGTGATGAAGGCTTTGCCCAGCGCGGCGTCAGCGTCCTTACCGGAGATTTCCTGCTTGATCAGCGACAGCAGGAACAGGTGGTTCTGGGTGCCGCCGGAAACGACGTCGAAACCACGCTCGATGAACACGCTGGCCATGGCCTGGGCGTTTTTCACCACTTGCTGCTGGTAGGCCTTGAACTCAGGCTGCAGGGCTTCCTTGAAGCAGATGGCCTTGGCCGCGATGACGTGCTCCAGCGGGCCGCCTTGGGCGCCTGGGAAGACGGCGGAGTTCAGCTTCTTCTCGATCTCTTCGTTCTTGCGAGCGAGGATCAGGCCGCCACGCGGACCACGCAGGGTCTTGTGGGTGGTGGTGGTGACCACGTCGGCGAACGGAACCGGGTTCGGGTACACGCCAGCGGCAACCAGGCCGGCAACGTGGGCCATGTCGACGAACAGGTAGGCACCGACCTTGTCGGCGATAGCGCGGAAGCGGGCGAAGTCCAGAACCTGCGAGTAGGCCGAGAAGCCGGCAACGATCATCTTCGGCTTGTGCTCGACGGCCAGGCGCTCGACTTCGTCGTAGTCGATCAGGCCGTTGGCGTCGATGCCGTACTGGATGGCGTTGTACAGCTTGCCCGAAGAGCTCACGGAAGCACCGTGGGTCAGGTGGCCACCGTGCGCCAGGCTCATGCCCAGGATGGTGTCACCGGCCGACAGCAGGGCCAGGTAGACGGCAGCGTTGGCCTGGGAACCGGCGTGCGGCTGGACGTTGGCATAGTCGGCGCCGAACAGCTGCTTGGCACGGTCGATGGCCAGTTGCTCGACCACGTCGACGTATTCGCAGCCACCGTAGTAGCGCTTGCCTGGGTAGCCTTCGGCGTACTTGTTGGTCAGGACCGAGCCCTGGGCTTCCATGACTGCCGGGCTGGTGTAGTTTTCCGAAGCGATCAGCTCGATATGCTCTTCCTGGCGCAGAGCTTCTTGCTGCATGGCTTCGAAGAGCTCGGCGTCGTACTTGGCAATGGTCAAATCACGGCTGAACATGGCGGTCCTCAAGGATCGGGGTGAATTGGGGGGGCATTCTAACCGATTGATTCGCGCCTGGCATATGAAGTGGCATCAAGTCGCGGACCAATGGACTTCATGTTGGATCCCGCGCCGTGTCTGGGCTGGCTGGGGGCGTGAGTTGACTCGAAAGTCCGTTTTCCGCCGCCTCTGTGCTGGCATCGGATCACTGGAACATGAACAGCGTTTCGTTGCTGAATTGCGCCTCGAACTGGTTGGCCGGCATCGGCCGTCCGAACAGGTAGCCCTGCACTTCGTCGCAGCCGTGCTCACGCAGGAACTCCAACTGCTCATGGGTTTCCACGCCTTCGGCGATCACCGCCAGGTTGAGGCTATGGGCCATGGCGATGATCGCCCGGGCGATCTGGGCATCCTGTTCGCCTTCGGGCAGGCCATCGACGAAGGTGCGGTCGATCTTCAGCACGTCGATGGGGAACTGCTTGAGGTAGTTGAGCGACGAGTAGCCAGTGCCGAAGTCGTCGACGGCAATGCTCAGGCCAAGGTTCTTGAGGCTGTCGAGAATCTGCATCGCCTCGTTGACCTCGCGCATCAGGATACTTTCGGTCAGCTCCAACTCCAGGCACGCCGGCGGCAGGCCGGTCTCTTCCAGAATGGTGGCGATGCGCGTGCCCAGCTGGCCGTCGGAGAACTGCCGTGCGGAAATGTTCACCGACACCTTCGGCACACGGACTTTCTCCTTGTGCCAGGCCTTCAGTTGGCGGCTGGCCTCGCGCAGCACCCAGTCACCCACATCCACCACCAGGCCCAGCTCCTCGATCACCGGAATGAAATCGCCCGGCGGCACCAGGCCACGGGTGGGGTGGCGCCAGCGCAGCAGCGCTTCGGCACCGGTCAGGCGCTTGCCGTCGCCGCTGAACTGCGGCTGGTAGTACAGAATGAATTCGTTCTGCTCCAAGGCATGGCGCAGGTCGCTTTCCAGTTCCAGGCGCTCCAGGGCACTGGCGTTCATCTCGGCCTGGTAGAACTGGAAGTTGTTCTTGCCGCGCTCCTTGGCGTGGTACATGGCCGTGTCGGCGTTCTTCATCAGTTGGCTCAGTTCGCTGCCGTCCTGCGGGCTGAGGGCGATACCGATACTGGCGGTGACGAAGAACTCACGGTTTTCCAGCACGAACGGCCGCACCAGGCTCGCGAGGATGTTTTCGGCCACGTGGATGGCGCGGTTGAGCGCCATTTCACGGGTGGCGCGCGGTTGCAGCAACAGGGTGAATTCGTCGCCGCCCATGCGCGCCACGGTGTCGTCGTCATCGACGCACGCCAGCAGGCGCAGGGCCATGTCCTTGAGCATGCGATCGCCCGCGGCGTGGCCGAGGGAGTCGTTGATCGGCTTGAAGCGGTCCAGGTCGAGGAACATCAGCACCACCCAGGCCTTCTGCCGATCGGCCTGCTGCAGCGCGTTGTACAGGCGGTCCTGGAACAATGTGCGGTTGGGCAGGTGCGTCAGGGCATCGTAGTAGGCCAGGCGATGAATGCGTTGCTCGCTGGCCTTGCGCTCGCTGATGTCGGTGAAGAAGCACACGTAGCTGGCCAGGTCGCCTTCGTCGTCGAGCACGGCGGTGATGCCGACCCATGCCGGGTACGGCTCGCCATTGCGACGCTTGAGCCACACTTCGCCTTCCCAACTGCCGCGCTGGTGCAATTGCTTGAGCACGTAGGCAAGGTGGCCTTCCTGCTGCTCATCGACGGTCAGCATGCCGGGCAGTTGGTCGAGTACTTCCTCCACCGCATAGCCGCTGACGCGGCTGAACGCTTCGTTGGCCTGGACGATGTAGCCGGCCGGGTCGGTGATCAGAATGGCCGAAGTCGAGTGCTCGAATACCGTGGCGGCCATGCGCAGGTCTTTTTCCGCGCGGCGCTGCTGGCTGATGTCGCGGCCAACCCCCAGTACCCCCTCGAAGCGCTCGTGCTCGTCCCACACCAGTACCAGGCGCAGTTCGATGGGAATCTTGCGGCCATCGGCACGCAGGCAGTCGAACAGGAACAGCTGGGAGGGCAGTTGGCTGCGCAGCTGCGCCAGCTGTTCGCGGTCGCCCATGGCTTTGCTGACCCGTTCCATCAGGCTATAGATGCCGGTGAGCTGGGCCGGGTTGGCGACGATCGACTGCCAGCTGTTCTCGAAGATCCACTCGGCCCGGTAGCCCAGCACGGCATGCACCGACGGGCTGACGTAGTTGAGCTGCAGCTGGCTGTCGGTGGAGAAGATCACATCGCTGATGCTCTCGGCGAGCATGCGGTAGCGTTGTTCGCTGTCGCGCAGAGACTGGCTGGCCTCGATCTGCACGGTCACGTCCTTGCCCACTCCGATGATACGGGTGACGACGCCATCGGCGTCGCGGGTCAGCACCTGTTCGCGAATCTCATAGCAGCGCCAGTTGCCGTCGCGGTGGCGGAAGCGCAGTTGGCAATGCAGCGACTCGCTGTGGCCGGTCTCGCGTTGATGCTGAAGCAGTGCCTTGTAGTGTTCGGCGTCTTCGGGGTGTAGGAGCAGCTCCCAGAAGCGGTCGCCCATCTGCGCCAGCTCGCTGCGGTCATAGCCCAGGGTCTGGCCGAGGTGGCGGTTGCTGAAGATCATCCGCTTGTTGAAGACGTCCTGCACATACAGTTGGTCGGGTACGGTGCGTACCACGTCCGACCAGAAACTTTCGCGTTCGAGCAGCGACAGCTCTACCTGCTTGCGGCTGGTGATGTCGCTGATGCTGAGGATGACCGCCTGGTAGTTGCGCCGCTGCTGCGGCAGGCGGGCCATCAGCCACAGGTGCAGTTCTCCACCGAGCGGGGCGGGCAGGCGGACTTCGAGTTCCAGCACAGGGCGCTGTTCGATCAGCGCGTCGATCAGTTGCATGCCGACGCTGTCGCGGCCATCGCCGCTGCCGTCGATCAGGCGCTGCCAGGCGCCTTCGTTGCAGTCGACATTGAGCAACTGGCGCGCCACTTGGTTGATTTCGGTGATTTTCAGTTCCAGCAGCAGGGCGCGGCGCAGGTTCGGGTCCAGCGCCAGGCTTTGCTTGAGCGCGGCCAGGTTGCGCAGGTGGTAGCGGTCGAGCTGGCCGGGCAGGCTGGAGAGGTCGAGCACGCACAAGGCCACGCCCGTGCCCTCGAAGATGTCCTGGTAGCGGCGGCGGTCCTCCTGCAGGGCCTGCTGGCGTCGGCGCATGTTGATCAATGCCAGCACCGGCAGCAGCGCGCAGAACAGCACCAGCATGCATTTGCCGATCAGCGCCGGCAGCAGCTTCTGCCGGGCCAGGCCGGCATCGAACAGCCCGCGCAACTGCCATGCGCTGTTGTCGATGAAAGCCAGCATGACGCTTTGCAACGGCTCATTGCTGGTTTGCACCGGGGCATGGCGCTCCAGCACATCGCCGCTGCGGCTGTTTTCCAGCAGCCACAAGGGGTGGCTTACGCCATCGAGGTGAATCGTCAGGGTCCTGTAGTAGGAGGGCGCAAGGCGCAGCAGCCAGTAACCGCGATCCTGCTCGGTCGACTGGCGCAACAGCAGGTAGACGGTACGGTTATCGTCCGAGTTGGAGAAAAAGTAGGCGCGGCCCTTGGCCAGTTCGACCAGCTCGTCAATCCACTGGCGGTCTGGGCTGCCCGCCAGGCTGTCGCCGCGCACGTTACCGGCAGCATCGAGCCAGGCCAGTTCCCGCAGCTCGGGCAGGCGTTCGCGCAGGGTTTGCAGCAGGCTGGGCAGTGCTGCGGGCGTCGGCGTTTTGACGTAGGGCTGGACCACATTCACAGCCTCCTGGGCTTTGAGCGCCATGTTCAGGCCCAGGTGGTCCGCCAGGTCGGCACTGGTCGCCAGGCTTTGTTGACGCAGCTCCGCCTGCGTGTGATGGAACTGGGCGAACAGCTGCCACAGCAGCAAACCCAGCAGAACCAGGGCCAGCAGGGCCAGCGCACCTTTGACCGAGCCGCGCACGGACGCAGCCGGAGCGGAGGAGGCAGGTCGCAGCGAGGGCGAGTGTGTGAGATCGGTCAAGCGGTGGTCCTGCAATTGGGCTGGCGATGGCAGGGTTTGATCATGCACGGTGTGTGCCGCAAGGCCGTGGCCGTGCTGGCGTGGCGCACTATACGGCGGGACACCGGAAAGGGGCTAGCATGCCAATCATTATGGCAAAGTGCCAGCGCTGCTGTCCTGTGCCGACGGTCGTCGCCCGCTGGGGGGGTTCGGCAAGCCCCTGCAACCTGTGCGAGAATGCCGGCCGCTTCAATGACAACGCATCGGAGATGTTCGGTTTTGGTTACCCACTATTCCACCAATGGCCTCGATTCCGCCTGCGGGCGCAGCAGTCAGACCCTTGTCAGCACTGCCGTGACCGAGGACGTATCCTGCAAGTCTTGCCAGCGTTCGCTGGACAAATCTGGCGCGGCTAGCGCGCCGAAGAGCAAGAGCCCGTCGCTGGCCGAGCTGCGCAAAACTGCCAAGGCGGTTGCAGAGCCGGCCGTCGAGTCCGTCGCTGCCAAGCCAGCCGCCAAGGTCGTGAGCGCGCCGGTCGGCAAGCCGGCCAAGGCCGCCGAGCAGCCTGCCCGTCGCGGTGGCTTCAGCGTCAAGGCCGCCTGGGCCGCGCGTCTTGCCGAGCAGGGCGACCGTTGCCGCTTGCCGCGGGGCAAGGCCAAGCAGCGTCACGTCTGACACCCTTATCGAGCCGGTAAGGGCCAATGCGCGGGTAAACCTGCTCCCACAGCAATGGGCTGCCCCCAAGCGGGTGCGGTCCGGCAAACGATCGAACCTGTGGGGGCGGGCTCTACCCGCGAAAGGGCCGTCACGGACGCTGGAAGCGGCGCTCGATCCCTGCAACTTCATCCCACCATCCGACCACCCTGCGCAATGCCGCGTCTTGGCGTAGAATGGTCGACTTTGTTCAATGACACCCCCGTAAACACATCCCCCTGGTCACAAGGCCGGGGCGTACGTCGATGTCTTTACCTATCTGATAGAGGGCTTGGTTTTGGCTCAATACGTCTACACCATGCATCGGCTGAGCAAGGTCGTGCCGCCGAAGCGGGAAATTCTCAAGAATATTTCCCTGTCGTTCTTCCCAGGCGCCAAGATCGGCGTACTCGGCCTGAACGGTGCGGGTAAATCGACCCTGCTGCGGATCATGGCGGGCGTCGACAAGGAATTCGACGGCGAAGCCCGTCCGATGCCTGACATCAACGTCGGCTACCTGCCGCAGGAGCCGCAACTGGATCCGACCAAGTCGGTCCGTGAAGTGGTCGAGGAAGCGGTCAGCGTGATCAAGGACGCCCAGGCGCGCCTGGACGAAGTGTACGCGGCCTACGCCGAACCCGACGCCGACTTCGACAAGCTGGCCGCCGAACAGGCCAAGCTGGAGGCTATCCTGCAGGCCGCCGACGGCCACAACCTGGAGCGTCAGCTGGACGTCGCCGCCGACGCCCTGCGTCTGCCAGCCTGGGACGCCCGCATCGAGCACCTGTCCGGTGGTGAGAAGCGCCGCGTGGCGCTGTGCCGCCTGCTGCTGTCGGCCCCCGACATGCTGCTGCTCGACGAACCGACCAACCACCTGGACGCCGACTCGGTGGCCTGGCTGGAGCGCTTCCTGCACGACTTCCCCGGCACCGTGGTGGCGATCACCCACGACCGTTACTTCCTCGACAACGTCGCCGGCTGGATCCTCGAACTGGACCGCGGTGCCGGTATCCCGTACGAAGGCAACTACTCGGGCTGGCTGGAGGCCAAGTCCGAGCGTCTGGCGCAAGAGTCCAAGCAGCAGAGCGCCCACGAGAAGGCCATGAAGGAGGAACTGGAGTGGGTGCGCAAAGGCGCCAAGGCCCGCCAGTCCAAGTCCAAGGCCCGTCTGGCACGCTTCGAAGAAATGCAGTCGCAGGAATTCCAGAAGCGCAGCGAGACCAACGAGATCTACATCCCGGCCGGTCCGCGCCTGGGCGACAAGGTCATCGAGTTCAAGAACGTCACCAAAGGCTATGGCGACCGCGTGCTGATCGACAACCTGTCGTTCTCCATGCCTAAGGGCGCCATCGTTGGCGTGATCGGCGGTAACGGTGCCGGTAAGTCGACCCTGTTCCGCATGTTGATGGGCAAGGAACAGCCAGATTCGGGCAGCATCGAGATCGGCGAAACAGTGCAACTGGCCTGCGTCGACCAGAGCCGTGAAGACTTGGACGGCAACAAGACCGTGTTCCAGCAGGTTTCCGACGGTTCCGACATGATCCGCATCGGCAACTACGAGATCCCGTCGCGCACCTACGTTGGCCGCTTCAACTTCAAGGGTGGCGACCAGCAGAAGTTCGTCAAGGACCTCTCCGGCGGTGAGCGTGGCCGTCTGCACCTGGCGCTGACCCTGAAAGAGGGCGGCAACGTCCTGCTGCTCGACGAACCGTCCAACGACCTCGACGTCGAAACCCTGCGTTCGCTGGAAGAAGCCCTGCTGGACTTCCCAGGCGCCGCCATCGTGATTTCCCACGACCGTTGGTTCCTGGACCGTGTGGCGACCCACATCCTGGCGTACGAAGACGACTCGAACGTGGTGTTCTTCGAAGGTAACTACACCGAGTACGAAGCCGATCGCAAGAAGCGCCTGGGTGACGCAGCTGCCCAGCCGCACCGTGTACGCCACAAGAAACTGGCCCAGTAAGCCGGTCTTTTGATGCACAAGAATGGGGCCCTAGCGGCCCCATTTTTGTGCCTGATTGGGAAGCGATGTTGGCTTCATGCGCGGGCATTCTTGCTACTGGAGATGCGGCGCTAACCTCAGGACTTGCAGGCTCCTTGTGGGGGTGGGGTAGCCGCGGAGCGGCCGCCGCCGAAGGGCTATTTTGTATACAGTTATATAATACGCACCAAAAAATTTCATAAAAACGACATTTCGCCCTGTTCCAGTGCGATTGCTTCTTGGTACATTCCAGAAAAAACCAATAAGCCCAATCCCTCTTGGTGAGATGTCTACCATGATCGAATCCGTCGACAATTTCCTCGCGCGCCTGAAACAGCGCGATCCGGCCCAACCCGAATTCCACCAGGCGGTGGAAGAGGTGCTGCGCAGCCTGTGGCCGTTCCTCGAAGCCAACCCTCGCTACCTGCAGGCCGGGATTCTCGAGCGCATGGTCGAGCCGGAGCGCGCGGTGCTGTTCCGAGTGTCGTGGGTCGATGACCAGGGCAAGGTCCAGGTCAACCGCGGTTACCGCATCCAGATGAGCAGTGCCATTGGCCCTTACAAGGGCGGCCTGCGCTTCCACCCGTCGGTGAACCTCGGCGTGCTGAAGTTCCTGGCCTTCGAACAGGTATTCAAGAACTCCCTCACCTCGCTGCCCATGGGCGGCGGCAAGGGCGGCTCGGACTTCGACCCCAAGGGCAAGAGCGATGCCGAAGTCATGCGCTTCTGCCAGGCCTTCATGAGCGAGCTCTACCGCCACATCGGCGCCGACCTCGACGTGCCGGCCGGTGATATCGGCGTAGGCGCCCGCGAAATCGGCTACATGTTCGGCCAGTACAAGCGCCTGGCCAACCAGTTCACCTCGGTACTCACCGGCAAGGGCATGACCTACGGCGGCAGCCTGATTCGTCCGGAAGCCACCGGCTATGGCTGCGTGTACTTTGCCGAGGAAATGCTCAAGCGCCAGAACCTGCGCATCGACGGCCGTCGCGTGGCGATCTCCGGTTCCGGCAACGTTGCCCAGTATGCGGCGCGCAAGGTCATGGACCTGGGCGGCAAGGTGATCTCGTTGTCCGACTCCGAAGGCACGCTGTACGCCGAAGCGGGCCTGACCGATGCCCAGTGGGAGGCGCTGATGGCGCTCAAGAACGTCAAGCGCGGCCGCATCAGCGAGCTGGCCAGCCAGTTCGGCCTGGAGTTCCGCAAGGGCCAGACACCGTGGAGCCTGCCGTGCGATATCGCCCTACCATGCGCCACGCAGAACGAACTGGACAGCGAAGACGCTCGCACCTTGCTGCGAAACGGCTGCATCTGCGTAGCCGAAGGCGCCAACATGCCGACCACCCTCGAAGCCGTGGATATCTTCCTGGACGCCGGTATCCTGTACGCGCCGGGCAAGGCGTCCAACGCCGGTGGCGTGGCCGTGTCGGGTCTTGAGATGTCGCAGAATGCGATGCGTCTGCTGTGGACCGCCGGCGAGGTGGACAGCAAGCTGCACAACATCATGCAGTCGATTCACCATGCGTGCGTGCACTACGGTGAAGAGGCCGATGGCAAGGTCAACTATGTCAAAGGCGCGAACATCGCAGGCTTCGTGAAAGTGGCTGACGCGATGCTGGCGCAAGGCGTGGTCTGATCGCAGGCCCGGGGGCCGCAGCGCGGCCCCTACCGTTCGCCTTCGATGTCGACGACCTCGATCAGTTGATCCCCCGCTGGCCGTCGCCACAACACTTCATCCCCAGGCGCTGAACCCAACAATGCCCGTCCCAGCGGCGAGCCCCAGTTGATCAACCCTTGGCTGGCATCCGCCTCGTCCTCCCCGACCAGTTGCACCGAATGCTCCTGGCCCTGCTCATCGGCGAACGTCACTCGGCTCCCGATCTGCACCTTGCTGCGCGAGGTCGCGGCAGGCACCACCTGCGCGCTCTGTACGCGCGCGCTGAAATAACGCAGGTCCCGTTCGGTATCGGCCAGGCGTTGCTGGTCGGCACGCTCGCCTTGAGCCTGTAGTTCGCTGCGCAAGGTATTGAGCGCGGCCACCCGCTGGTGCAGCTGGTTCAGGCCGTTGGCAGTGACGTAGTTGGGCTGCTCGCTCACCAGGCGCTCTACCGGCGGGTCTGCCTGGGCGGCGGCCTGGTCTTCGTTGACGAATGCTCGGCTCATGCTGGGGCCTCCTTATGCAGGGGACCATGGTGACAGGTCAGTGGTTTCGGGGGATGTCCGTTTGCGACCTAGTTGCGCCGATAGGCACGTCCCGCGTCGCGGTCTTTTTCCTGCTGCCATTCACGGTCACGCTCATCCCAATAGCGCTCGCGGTACTGGCGCAGGTCTTCGCTGTCCTGCATGGCGTGGCACTGGCGAAAGCCATCGTCCCAGCCACTTTCATATTGCCGGTTGTGCAGGTAGCGGGGCACGTCCTTGCGAAAATCGCCGACCATCAGCCCGGCAGCCTGGCGACCGCTGCTGCAGCCATCCTGGAAGCCGTCGGCGTAGGCGGGGGGATAACCTTGCTTGACCATTTGCTCATGGGTGGTTTCGCAACCTGTCAGCAGCAAGGCGATGCACAACCCAAACCAGTACCGCGACATATCCACAACACCTCCCAACGATCGTGGAAAGTCTAGGTGGCGTTTTGTCGGGGAGTCGTCAAAACAGTGTCAAAGAGTCGGTTGGGTCACGTTGGTCGCGGGTAAAGTCGCGCCTGCAGGGCCAGCCGATGCCTGCAGGCGCGCTGAGAGGACTCAATAGTGATACCACTTCAACTCCAGCATCACCTCATTCTGCGCCGTGGCCAGGTGGCTGAATGCCCGCGAGGCGCTCAGGCGCAACCCGAGGTTCTGGCTGATCTCCCATTGCTGGTTCAGGCTCACGCTGCGCCGCACTTCGCCATGGGTGAAGTAATCGCCCTTGGCCTCCAGCGTCATGTTGCCCAGCCCATTGCGCCACAACAGCCCGCCATTGAAGCCCGCTGCCGGGGCGATGAACGGGGCGAAGTCGTTATGGTGCTCGACCCGCACCGTGCCCAGGGCAAAGCCCAGCAAGCCGTCGGACAACTGCCAGGTGCCACCGGCGCCGCCGTTCACGTGGCTGACCAGCACTTCGTCGTCATGCTTGCCCGGCACCCGTTCCAGACCACCGGCAACCTGCCATGACCACGGCTTGAGCAGCGCGTTGCGAGGCGTCAGCGAGCGAATGGTGGCCAAGTCCAGGCGCTGCACCTGCCAGTCGTTGCCTTCGTACTGGCGCAGCTTGAGCTGGAGGATTTCGATCTGTGCGCCCAGCGGGAAGCCGTAGGCGTTGTCGTTGAGGTCGTGGTAGGCCATGCGCAGGCCGTACTCGGCAAAGGCCCGGTCCTCGCGGGTGCCGACGCCCAGTTGCCAGGTACGCGAGTCGTGGCCATCCTCCGGCAGGCCGGGTCGCTCTATTTCAAGCGCCGGCGGCGGGTTGCGGTTGATCGCCCGCAGCAGCTCGAAACTGCGCTTGGCCTGCGCGGGGTCGCGTTGCTGGCCGTTGGCGCGGTAACGCTCCAGGCGGTACGCGGCATCCTGCACCAGGGCTTGGCGCTCGCGGGGCAGGGCGGTGAACCCAGGGCTTTGCAGCTGTGCCGTGTCGGCGCTGACGGCCAGCACCTGGCGCTTTTCGTCGTGATCCAGGGGCTCGGCCCGGGCCAGCAGTTCTCGCTCGCGCGAGGGGCGGTAGTTGATGCTGCTGACCAAACCAGACTGCTTGACGGCCTTGACCGTGTCGGTGGGGATGGCGGTCAGGGGGAACTGCGAGGTCAGGTCCAGGCCTGGGCGGGCCACTTGCAGCAGTTCGAGCAGGCGGTAGGAGCAGTTTTCATCGAAGAAGAAGTAATCGAACTGGATCTGCTTGAGTTCCCACACGTGCTCGACCATGCGCCCGGTTTCTTCGGGCGTGAGGTCTAGCTGGTATTCCCACAGGTCGCGGTTTTCCAGGCTGCGGTATTCGGACAGTTTCTCCTGGTAAGGCATCAGCGCGAACAGGCCTGGGTAACCGCCCATCAGGCCTTTCCAGGCATACAGGATGCTGTTGTCGCTGCCTTCGATGTAGGCGCCGAAATTGATCGCATAGCTCAGCAGCGTGGTGTCGTCGCTGCGGGTGTGGGACTGGTCGATGCGCAGCAGGGTATGGCCGAACATCGACGATGGGCTGTTCAGGTAAGCCGCCGGGAAGATCAACGCTGCGCTGTGCGGGTCGATCGACTGGTACCAGGTCTTGAACGCCTGGCAGTCTGGTTGCGGCAGGTCTTGCAGGTCGAGTTGCTCGCGCAGCCAGCGGGTGCGGGCGGGGAATACGCACTGGGCGTGCTTGTCGCCTTGGCTGGCCGGGGCATACAGCGCTTCGACGGTGGACTTGAGCTCCTGGTCGGGGTGGTGCGCGCCGTCCTCGGCGAGGAAGAACGCGTCATCGTCGACATAGCTGCGCCAGCCGCCGAGCTTGGCGGTTTCGTAATGGCCCAGGGCAATCCAGTAAGGGGTATTGGCCAGTTGCTGGATACGGCCTTGTTCCAGCGCAGGCATGGCATGAACAGGGGCGCAGGCAACCAGCGCCAGGTAAGCGAGGCGTTTGAGCATGTCGGGCAACTACTTCTCAACGATGCCGAAAGAAAAGGCGAAACCCGCCCCGAGAAGGGGCGGGAGCAGCTGCGCTTAGGCCTCGGTGGCGTACTTGGCCAGGCGTGGGTCGTTCTTCAGAACGGCCAGGGTGTTGTTGTGGACAGTCTCGGCAGTGACGTCGGCGCTGCTGAAGATCTGGTCGAAGTGCTGGTGGGTGACCGATGCAAAGTAGCCGCGGTCTTCCGGAGCCACGCCGAGTACCACGGCATAGGTGGTCAGGGCTTCGCCCTGGCCCTTGGCCATGTCTTCGGACAGCTCGTTCATCATGCCATTCATGGCGAACCACGACTTGCCGCCATAGGTCAGTGCCGCCTTGGTCGAGCAGCCGTTGGTACCGGAAGTCATACCGAAGGTGGCGTTGCCGGAGGTGCCGTTGGTGGTAGAGGCCAGGAAGTGCGCCGGAGTGCCGCGTTGGCCTTCGAACAGCAGGTTACCCCAGCCGCAGTTCGGGCCACCTGGCGCTTCGGCCATGGCGTTGATGGAGACCACGGTGAACAGAGTACCCAGAAGAATCCGTTTCATAGCATTTGTTCTCTTTGTCTAAACCAAGGGTCAGGGTTATCTGGCAACTCGGTTGCCAGGTCGGGAAAGCTTTTCACCCACCCGCGCAGCTTGGAGTTTAGGCACGATCTAAAGGTTGCGTCGCTGATTGCGAAAAATTTGCTTGCCTTCGGTGGGCGATGCGGCTGCGACATAAAGTCCCGCCGAGCCTTGCAAGGCGCGCGCGGGCAGCGCCAGAATGCTGCTATCCGCCCGCCGAAGTAAGGAAACACAATGCCCGATCCTGTCGCTGCGCGCCTGCGTCTCGCGCCCGAAGCCCTGACCCGGCGTTTTTCCCCCGAGCAGTTTGCATTCACCAACACCGACGATCTGGAGCCGTTTCGCGGAGTACTGGGCCAGGAGCGCGCTGTAGAGGCCCTGCAATTTGGCGTGGCGATGCCGCGCCCTGGTTACAACGTGTATGTGATGGGCGAGCCGGGCACTGGCCGCTTCTCGTTCGTCAAACGCTACCTCAAGGCCGAGGGCAAGCGTCAGCAGACCCCGTCCGACTGGGTCTACGTCAACCACTTCGACGACACCCGCGAGCCGCGTGCGCTGGAGCTGCCGTCGGGCAGCGCCGCCGAGTTCATCGCCGACATGGGGGGGCTGATCGACAACCTGCTGTCCACCTTCCCGGCGGTGTTCGAGCACCCGTCCTACCAGCAGAAGAAAGGCGCCATCGACCGCGCCTTCAACCAGCGCTATGACCGCGCCCTCGACGTGATCGAACGTGCCTCGCTCGAGAAGGACGTGGCCCTGTACCGCGACGCCAGCAACGTCGCCTTCACCCCCATGGCCGACGGCAAGGCACTGGATGAAGCCGAATTCGCCCAGTTGCCAGAAGAGGTTCGCGAGCAGTTCCACGAAGACATCGCCCAGCTGGAAGAGCGCTTGAACGAAGAACTCGCCAGCTTGCCGCAATGGAAGCGTGAGTCCAACAACCAGCTGCGCCAGCTCAACGAAGAAACCATCACCCTGGCCTTGCAGCCGCTGCTGGCGCCGTTGTCGCAGAAGTACGCCGAGAATGCGGCCGTGTGCGCCTACCTGCAGTCCATGCAGCTGAACCTGCTGCGAACGGTGGTCGAGCAACTGGTCGACGACAGCAAGACCGATGCCGCCGCGCGTAAGCTGCTGGAAGAGCAATACGCCCCCAGCCTGGTGGTCGGCCACCATGCCGATGGCGGCGCGCCGGTAGTGTTCGAGCCGCACCCGACCTACGACAATTTGTTCGGCCGTATCGAATACAGCACCGACCAGGGGGCCCTGTACACCTCGTACCGCCAACTGCGCCCCGGTGCGCTGCACCGCGCCAACGGCGGCTTCCTGATTCTGGAAGCCGAGAAAATGCTGGGTGAGCCGTTCGTGTGGGACGCGCTCAAGCGCGCCCTGCAATCGCGCAAGCTGAAGATGGAGTCGCCCCTGGGCGAACTGGGCCGCGTGGCCACCGTCAGCCTTACGCCGCAGGTGATCCCGCTGAACGTCAAGCTGGTGATCATCGGTTCGCGTCAGCTGTACTACGCGTTGCAGGACCACGACCCGGACTTCCAGGAGATGTTCCGGGTGCTGGTGGACTTCGACGAAGACATGCCCATGGTCGACGAGAACCTGGAGCAGTTCGCCCAGTTGCTGCGTACCCGTACCAACGAAGAGGGCATGGCGCCGCTGACCAGCGATGCGGTGGCACGCCTGGCCACCTACAGCGCCCGCCTGGCGGAAAACCAGTCGCGGCTGTCGGCGCGTATCGGCGATCTCTTCCAGTTGGTCAGCGAGGCCGATTTCATTCGCCAGCTGGCCAGCGACACCATGACCGACGCGGGGCACATCGAACGTGCGCTCAAGGCCAAGGCCACCCGTACCGGTCGGGTTTCGCAGCGGGTGCTGGACGACATGCTCGCCGGCATCATCTTGATCGACACCGAGGGCGCGGCCATCGGCAAGTGCAACGGGCTGACGGTGCTGGAGGTCGGTGACTCGGCGTTCGGTATGCCGGCGCGGATCTCGGCCACGGTGTACCCCGGTGGCAGCGGCATCGTCGATATCGAGCGCGAGGTCAACCTGGGCCAGCCGATTCACTCCAAGGGGGTGATGATCCTCACCGGTTACCTCGGCAGCCGCTACGCCCAGGAGTTCCCGCTGGCGATCTCGGCAAGCATCGCCCTGGAGCAGTCCTACGGCTATGTCGACGGCGACAGTGCTTCGCTGGGCGAGGTGTGCACGCTGATCTCGGCCTTGTCGCGCACGCCGCTCAAGCAGTGCTTCGCCATCACCGGGTCGATCAACCAGTTCGGTGAAGTGCAGGCTGTGGGTGGGGTCAACGAGAAGATCGAAGGCTTCTTCCGCCTGTGCGATGCCCGAGGCCTGACGGGCGACCAAGGCGTGATCATCCCGCGGGCCAACGTCGCCACGCTGATGCTCGACGAGCGGGTGTTGCAGGCGGTCGAGGCCGGGCAGTTCCACGTCTACGCGGTGAGCCAGGCCGACGAGGCGTTGAGCTTGCTGGTGGGTGAGGAGGCCGGCGTACTGGACGACAAGGGCCAGTTCACCGAAGGCAGCGTCAATGCCCGGGTGGTGGAGCGCCTGCGGGAAATCGCCGAGATGATCAGCGAAGAAGACATCAAAGAGGCAGAAAAAGAACGTCTGGAGGACATGATTGCCCAAGCCAAGCCGGCTTGAGTCAAGAAAACGGCGCTGAAGGCGATGTGCTACCGTTCAGCGCCGGTTTTCCATCTTTTTCCGTCGCTATTCTATGCTGGAACGTAGGACGGTATCAGGGTTCAGGATGGAAACAGCCTGTGATTCCAGGCTGAACAGGGCTCATTGGAGGGGACGCGGCCATGCGCAACCTCAGCCTTACTCGCCAGTGCCTGGGCCTGGTGACCCGCATTGAATGCAGCATTCGCCCACTGGCCGGTGACAACGGCATGTGGACCCTGCTGTTCGCTGCCGGCATGGCCGGTGAACAACCGTCGGCCATCAAGGCGCAGGGACCGTTCCATGGGCCCGCGGTGGCCGAGTCGGTGCTCCATGCCATCGTCGACAGCCTGACCTTGCACGGGTATCAGGTGGCGCACGATCCACAGATCTGGGCGCTGCACCTGCAGGCGCAGTTGCGACGGATCAACGGCGAGCGTTGTCGCAACCTTGGGGATTACCAGTTCCATCCTGAAACCTGAGCAGCCGCCGCTGCTCGTTTTGGAAGGCGCTGGCGATTGGCTCGCGCAACTGCCCAAGGCTTTTGCTGTCACAGGTGGCTGGCTATACTCGCCCTCGCTTTTTTAGTCACCTGACGAGTCCCAATCCCTCCATGGAACGTATTCTCGAAAACGCGATGTATGCCTCTCGCTGGCTGCTCGCTCCTATCTATTTCGGCCTGTCCCTGGGCTTGTTCGCCCTGGCGTTGAAGTTCTTCCAGGAAATCATTCACGTCCTGCCCAACGTGTTCTCGTTGGCCGAGGCGGACCTGATCCTGGTCATCCTGTCGCTGATCGACATGTCGCTGGTTGGCGGCCTGCTGGTGATGGTGATGATCTCGGGCTACGAGAACTTCGTCTCGCAGCTGGACATCGACGAAAGCAAGGAGAAGCTCAACTGGCTGGGCAAGATGGACTCTTCGTCGCTGAAGATGAAAGTGGCGGCGTCCATCGTGGCGATCTCCTCCATCCACCTGCTGCGGGTGTTCATGGATGCGCAGAACATCTCCACCGACTACCTGATGTGGTACGTGATCATCCACATGACTTTCGTCATCTCGGCGTTCGTCATGGGTTACCTGGACAAAGTCACCAAGCATTGACGGCTGGCGCTGTGGGAGCCGCCCTTGCTCCCACGGCAAATGCACACTAACGGACGAGCGGCGGCGGTAATGCCTTGTGTATTGCCCTTTTCCGTACAAAAAATGAGCAGTCATGCGTGGTTCCCATTGCGAGGTGCTCTCATGAACCTGCATCAGCTCAATTCCGAGGCCAGGGCCGGCCATGTCGATGAAGTCAACCTGATCGCCATCGAAGGTGGCGATTACCTGCTCGAGGCTCGGGTCAAGGGGCATGCCCATCCTTTGTCCGACACGCGGGGAGAACGCTTGCGGGTGCATTCGGTGGAGGATGCGCGCAAGTTGCTGCAAACCATTCCGATGGTCTCCATGAACCTGGTGCACTGGTCCGTCCAGGATGAAATGGTCGGCATGGGCACCCATCCTGAAGAAGACCTCAAGGTTCCGATTTCCCAGCGTTCGGCCTGGTAGCTGCTCGCAGCGTCCCAGTGTGCTAGGCTGCTCGCCCTTTTCATCAAGGGCGCGGCCTCACTGCGCCCTGCAGTGGAGCACGACAATGTCCGAACTCAACCTGACCACCGACGAATCTCGCGTCAGCTACGGCATCGGCCGTCAGCTGGGCGGCCAGCTGCGTGACAACCCGCCACCCGGCGTCAGCCTGGAAGCGATCCTGGCTGGCCTGACCGACGCCTTCAACGGTGCTGAAAGCCGCGTCAGCGAAGCCGACCTGTCGGCCAGCTTCAAAGTCATCCGCGAAGTGATGCAAGCCGAAGCGGCCGCCAAGGCTGAAGCCGCCGCTGCCGAAGGCAAGGCATTCCTGGCCGAGAACGCCAAGCGTGAAGGCATCACCACCCTGGCTTCGGGCCTGCAGTTCGAAGTGTTGACCGCAGGTGAAGGCGCCAAGCCGACCCGCGAAGACAACGTGCGTACCCACTACCACGGCACCTTGATCGACGGCACCGTGTTCGACAGCTCGTACGAGCGTGGTCAGCCGGCTGAATTCCCGGTGGGCGGTGTGATCGCGGGTTGGACCGAAGCCCTGCAGCTGATGAACGCTGGCAGCAAATGGCGTCTGTACGTGCCGAGCGAACTGGCTTACGGCGCTCAAGGCGTGGGCAGCATCCCGCCGCACAGCGTACTGGTGTTCGACGTCGAGCTGCTCGACGTTCTGTAAGACCTGCTGATGCCATTCGCGGGTAAACCCGCTCCTACAGGGCCTGTGGGAGCGGGTTTACCCGCGAATACTCAAAGACCTGCGAGCTTCAAATCCAGTCTGTCCCACCGGGGCGCAACGCCCGCGCATAGCAGAACAGAAACACATTTCGCACCAGCTCCTTGAGCACTATCGGCTCGCTCGAATTCAACCCGCTCATGTCCAGGTCGCCCTGGTCACGCAGTTCATCGAGCGCTTCTGCTTCAAGCAACGCGCACACTTCGCCGGTTTCGCGATGAAGTATGCGCAGGTAGGGGTGAGGGCGGTCCAGCCAGGCGTCGATCAGATAAGTCATGGCTATTCTCCTTGGATAGCGGTTCCAATGAGAATAATTCTTATTATCTAAATAGCAAGCGCCAATTGCCGGACAGGCGCGTCATCAGACCTTACGCACGAACTCGGACTTCAGCTTCATCGCGCCGATGCCGTCGATCTTGCAGTCGATATCGTGGTCGCCGTCGCACAGGCGGATGTTCTTGACCTTGGTGCCAACCTTGACGACCAGGGAGGAGCCTTTGACCTTGAGGTCCTTGATCACGGTAACGGTGTCGCCGTCCTGCAGGACATTACCGACAGAATCCTTTTTCACCACGTCATCGCTGGCGGCCTCGGCTTCGCCGCTGGCCGACCACTCGTGGGCGCACTCAGGGCAGATCAGCTGGGTGCCATCCTCGTAGGTGTATTCGGAGTTGCATTTGGGGCAGGGTGGCAGAGTGCTCACTTCGGTTCCTTAAACAGACGGACGGTTAAAGGCCCATATTGTATAAGGTTTTGTGCGGCAAGTGTTTCTGTCCGTACAAATGCCTTCGCGGGTAACCCCGCTCCCGATACAGCATCGGAGCCGGGTTACCCGCGAAGGAGGGCGAAGCGGTGTTCAGTGCGTGCGTGCGACGGCGAATTCGCTCAGCTCGACCAGGGCATCCCGGTATTGGCTGGCAGGCAGCACTTCCAGGCAGGCAATGGCACGCTTGACGTAGTCACGGGCCAGCTCGGCAGTGTACTTGAGGGCGCCCGATGCACTGACCGCTTCACGGATCTGCTCCAGATCATCGAGGCCACCCTTCTGGATCGCCTTGCGCACCAGGGCCGCCTGCTCGGGCGTACCTTCGCGCATGGTGTAGATCAGCGGCAGGGTCGGCTTGCCTTCGGCCAGGTCGTCGCCGACGTTCTTGCCCAGGGCTTGCGCATCGCCTTCGTAGTCGAGCAGGTCGTCGACCAGTTGGAAAGCTACGCCCAGGTGGTCGCCGAAGGTGCGCAGTGCTTCGCGCTGCTCCTCGGTGGCGCCCGCCAGCGCCGCTGCGCTGTGGGTCGAGGCTTCGAACAGCATCGCGGTCTTGCCGCGGATGACGTCCATGTAGATTTCCTCGGTGGTGCTGGCATCACGGACGCGCGACAGCTGCAGCACCTCACCCTCGGCGATGACGCGGGTGGCCTGGGACAGGATCTTCATGACCGGCATCGAGCCCAGCTCGACCATCATTTCGAACGAGCGCGAATAAAGGAAGTCGCCCACCAGCACGCTCGGTGCGTTGCCCCACAGGGCGTTGGCGGTGGAGCGGCCACGGCGCATGCCGGACATGTCGACCACATCGTCATGCAGCAAGGTGGCGGTGTGCAGGAACTCGATGGTGGCGGCCAGCAGGCGCAGGTCGTTGCCCTCACGGCCCAGCGCCTTGCCGCACAGCAGCACCAGCAGGGGGCGCAGGCGCTTGCCGCCAGCGGACGTGATATAGTCGCCGATCTTCGATACCAGCGGCACGCGCGAGGTCAGCTGCTTCTTGATGATCTCGTCGACGGCGCTGAAATCGTCAGCCACCGCGCGGTAGAAGGATTGGGGTTGCATCGGCTGCTCCATTGAGGTTGCGCGGCATGCTAGGTCGCGGGTCCCGGTGTGTCAAGGCGCGGTACCTGCGGGCCTGGGGCGGCACTTGCAAGCAAAACCTGGGTTGCGTACAATCGCGCACCCTAACTTCCTGGGCAGCACCTGCCTTACGCAATTGCACAGGGCCGTTCCAGCCCCATGCAGCCATGCCAGCCAATACTCATCATATAAAGCGCTGGGTGAGCAGGATTATCGGAGAAATACCCATGTCTTACGCAGTAATCGTTACCGGCGGCAAGCAGTACAAAGTCGCTGAAGGTGAATTCCTCAAGATCGAAAAACTGGAAGTCGCTACTGGCGAATCCGTGACCTTCGATCGCGTTCTGCTGGTTGCCAATGGCGACGACGTCACCATCGGCGCTCCAGTCGTCGCTGGTGCTAAAGTTGTAGCCGAAGTCGTTTCGCAAGGCCGTCACGACAAGGTCCGCATCATCAAGTTCCGTCGTCGTAAGCACCACATGAAGCGTATGGGCCACCGCCAGTGGTTCACCGAAATCAAAATCACCGGTATCCAGGCTTAATCCCCTCGATCCCCTGAATTTATTGGAGAATTGAACCATGGCACACAAAAAGGCTGGTGGTAGTACTCGTAACGGTCGCGACTCAGAATCGAAACGCCTTGGCGTGAAGATGTATGGCGGCCAGGTCATCAAGGCCGGCAACATCATCGTCCGCCAGCGCGGCACCCAGTTCCACGCCGGCTACGGCGTTGGCATGGGCAAGGATCACACTCTGTTCGCCAAGATCGAAGGCGTGATCAAGTTCGAGAAGAAAGGCGAGTTCAACCGCCGTTACGTGAGCATCGTCGCAGCCTAATCGCGACGTCGCTCCAGAAGCCCCGTCATGCGACGGGGCTTTTTCGTTTGTGGTGAGCCTCTTGCAAAGCTGTTTGTATGGGCTGCCGGCGTTGGTTTCTACGGTCGTACGGGGCCGCCGCGCTCATTTTTGCAAGAGCCTCAGGTTTTTTAGTATTCAGCTCGTCGTCCGACGAGAGGCGGTTTTGAATGAAGTTTGTTGACGAAGTATCCATTCGGGTCAAGGCCGGTGACGGCGGTAACGGTTGCATGAGCTTCCGCCGCGAGAAATTCATCGAGAACGGCGGCCCCAACGGCGGCGACGGTGGCGATGGCGGTTCGGTCTACATGGTGGCTGACGAAAACCTCAACACCCTGGTCGACTACCGTTATACCCGTCACCACGAAGCCCAGCGCGGCTCCAACGGTGGCAGCACCGACTGCACCGGCAAGAAGGGCGATGACCTGATCCTGCGGGTGCCGGTCGGCACCACCGTGATCGACGCCTCGACCCAGGAAGTGATCGGTGACCTGATCGCTCCGGGCCAGAAGTTGATGGTCGCCCAGGGCGGCTGGCATGGCTTGGGCAACACCCGTTTCAAGTCCAGCACCAACCGTGCGCCACGCCAGACCACGCCGGGCAAGCCGGGCGAGCAACGTGACCTGAAGATGGAGCTCAAAGTGCTGGCCGACGTTGGCCTGCTCGGTTTGCCAAACGCTGGCAAGAGCACCTTCATTCGCTCGGTTTCGGCCGCCAAGCCGAAAGTCGCCGACTACCCGTTCACCACCCTGGTGCCGAACCTGGGCGTGGTCAGCGTCGACCGTTGGAAGAGCTTCGTCATCGCCGACATCCCCGGTCTGATCGAAGGTGCCTCCGACGGTGCTGGCCTGGGTATCCGCTTCCTCAAGCACCTGGCCCGTACCCGCGTGCTGCTGCACCTGGTCGACCTGGCACCGCTGGACAACAGCGACCCTGCCGATGCTGCCGAAGTCATCATCAACGAGCTGGCGCAATTCAGCCCGTCGCTGATCGAGCGCGAGCGTTGGCTGGTGCTGAACAAGTGCGACATGCTGATGGACGACGAGCGCGACGAGCGGGCCAAGGCCGTGATCGAGCGCCTGCAATGGGAGGGGCCGGTCTACATGATCTCGGCCATCGCCAAGCAGGGTACCGAGCAGCTCAGCCACGACCTGATGCGCTACCTCGAAGAGCGCGCCGATCGCCTGGCGAACGACCCGGCCTACGCCGAAGAGTTGGCCGACCTCGATCAGCGTATCGAAGACGAAGCCCGTGCTCAGCTGCAGGCCCTGGACGACGCCCGTACCCTGCGTCGCACCGGCGTCAAGAGCGTGCACGACATCGGCGACGATGACGATTGGGATGATGATTTCGAGGACGACGAAGACGGTCCGGAAATCATTTACGTGCGTGACTGACCGGTTGCAGTACACTAAACGCCGCTTTTTCAAGCGGCGTTTTGGTATCTACGGTATCTACAGATTCGACATAGGTTGGAAGAGAAGATGCGAAGCAAGGTGACAGGCGCCAAGCGCTGGGTCGTGAAGATCGGCAGTGCGCTGCTGACGGCCGATGGCAAGGGCCTCGACCGCGGCGCCATGGCTGTCTGGGTCGAGCAGATGGTGGCGCTGCGCGAAGCGGGCGTGGAGTTGGTATTGGTCTCCTCCGGGGCCGTGGCTGCCGGCATGAGCCAGCTTGGCTGGACCTCGCGACCGAGCGCGATGAACGAGCTGCAGGCCGCGGCCTCCATCGGCCAGATGCGCCTGGTACAAGCCTGGGAGTCGAGCTTCGGCGAGCACGGCAAGCACACCGCGCAGATTCTCCTGACCCATGACGACCTGTCCGACCGCAAGCGTTACCTGAACGCCCGTAGCACCTTGCGCACCCTGGTCGACCTGGGCGTGGTACCGGTGATCAACGAAAACGACACGGTGGTCACCGACGAGATCCGTTTTGGCGACAACGACACCCTGGCGGCGTTGGTGGCCAACCTGGTGGAGGCCGACTTGCTGGTGATCCTCACCGACCGCGACGGCATGTTCGACGCCGACCCCCGCAACAACCCCGAGGCGCAACTGATTTACGAGGCCCGCGCCGATGACCCGTCGCTCGATGCCGTGGCCGGGGGTACCGGTGGTGCCCTGGGCCGTGGGGGCATGCAGACCAAGCTGCGCGCCGCGCGCCTGGCGGCCCGTTCTGGCGCGCACACCATCATCATCGGTGGGCGCATCGAGCGCGTGCTCGACCGTCTGAAGGCCGGTGAACGCCTGGGCACGCTGCTGTCACCTGAGCGCGGCATGCTCGCCGCGCGCAAGCAGTGGCTGGCCGGCCACCTGCAGACGCGCGGCACGCTGGTACTCGACGCAGGCGCCGTGCAGGCGCTGCGCGAGGCCAACAAGAGCCTGCTGCCGGTGGGCGTGAAAACCGTGCAGGGCAGCTTCCGCCGTGGCGAGATGGTGGTCTGTGTCGGCCCGGATGGTGTTGAAGTCGCCCGTGGCTTGGCCAACTACAGTGCACTGGAGGCCCAGAAGATCATTGGCCAGCCGTCCGACGCCATCGAAGCCGTGCTTGGCTATATTGCCGAGCCCGAACTGGTGCACCGCGACAACCTGGTGCTGGTATGAGATTGCTCAAGCGGTTTGTGGCCGTGGCGGCGCTGGCGCTGCCCGTGCTCGCCGGCGCCGAGGAAATCGGCCAGGTGTCCACTGTGTTCAAGTTCCTTGGGCCGAACGATCGTATCGTGGTCGAGGCGTTCGACGATCCTAAGGTCGAGGGGGTGACCTGTTACCTCTCGCGTGCCAAGACAGGCGGTGTGAAGGGTGGTTTGGGGCTGGCCGAGGATCGGGCGGAAGCTTCGATTGCCTGCCGCCAGGTTGGGCCGATCAACTTCAAAGGGGAGTTGAAGGATGGCGAGGAGGTGTTCAAGGAGCGCACTTCGCTCGTGTTCAAGACCATGCAGGTGGTGCGCTTCCTGGACAAGAAGCGCAATACGCTGGTGTATCTGGTGTACAGCGACCGCATGATCGAAGGCAGCCCGCAGAATGCGGTGACGGCGATCCCGATCCTGCCTTGGGCGCATTGATGTAGTTGGGAGGCCTTTGGCCTCCATCGCGGGTAAACCCGCTCCTGCACGCACTCCACTGCCGTTGGGGCGTGTGCAAAACCCGCGTAGGGGCCGCAAAGCGGCCCCGTCACACCGAATCAGGCCAACTCTTCGGCCTGATCCTCACGCACGATCGCCTTTTCCACATCCAGACGGCTGATGAACTTCCAGTCCGCCTCGTCGATGTAGATGCCATTCGGCCCGCTGCCACCTTCCAGGTCGATCGCAACTCGCGCCGATACTTGCGGCTTCACGCTCGCCAGAATCGGCACGAAGCCCAGCTGCAGGCTGGTCTCCAGCAGCGCGGCCTGGTTGCGTTCGTCGATGTCCGCTGCCTCGTCGAGGTAGTAGGGCAGGCGAATGCGGCCGGCCAGGTCACGGTCCATCAGGTGCAGCAACAGGTACATGTTGGTCAGCGCCTTGATGGTCATGGTGGTGCCGTTGGAGGCGGCGCCGTCGATGTCGGCATGGATCACTGGCTGGCTGTTGACCTTGGTGATCTCGAAGGCCAGCTCGAACAGGTCTTTCAGGCCCAGCTGGTTGTGGTTGGCCGCCACCAACCGTGCCAGGTACTCCTTGGCCTCTTCGTTCTTGTGATCCTGCTCGGCGCTTTGGGTCAGGTCGAACACCGACAGAGTCTCGCCCTCCTCGTACTGGCCGGCGCTGTGGATGATCTGGTCGATGTGCTTGAGCGCTTCCTTGTTCGGCGCCAGCACCACGCGGAAGCTCTCCAGGTTGGAGACCTGGCGGCGGTTGATCTCGCGGTTGAACAAAGCCAGCTGGTGCTCGAGGCTGTCGTAGTCGCTGCGAATGTTGCGCAGGGTCCGGGCAATGTCGGTGACTGCGGCGCGGCGTGCCTTGGCCAGGGTCAGGGCTTCGTCGGTGCGGTGCGCGTAAGCGTTCACCAGCAGTTGCAGGCGGCGCTCCATGTCGTCTTCGCTGTCGAACTTGGCCACGCCCTTGAGGCGAACCTGGGCGTACAGCGCCTCGATCTGGTTGTCGACGCGCTGCAGGCTCTGCCAGCTGTCCTGGTAGTCGTTGAGCAACGGCAGCAGGTTGTCCATGGAGTCGTCGACCGCTTCCATGAACGGCGTGCCGTAGGGCAGGTCGGCGGGCAGCAGTTGGCGGCGGCGCAGGGCGTCTTCCAGGGTGCGCTGCTTGGCTTCGAGGTCGGCGATCTGGCGGCCGACCAGTTGCAGCTTGGCCGACAGCTGCTGGACGCGTTCGGTGAAGGCGTCGCTGGAGCGCTTGAGTTCGTCCTGGGCGGCTTCCAGTTGCGCCAACTGCTCCATCTTCTCGGGCTCTTCGGCGCTCAGCGTCTCGGTGCGGCGGAAGTCTTCCAGGGCTTTCTGGGCATCCAGCACCTGCTGGTACAGGGCTTCGGTCTGGGCTTTCGAAGCCGAGCGGTCGGCGGCGACGGCCTGCTGGGTCTTGAGCTGCTTGAGCTCACGCTCCAGTCGGTCCTTCTGGTCGCGCAGGGCGGCGCGGTCGGCCAGGGCCTGTAGGGCTGGCGGGTCGATGTGGGAGAGGTCGATGGACAGGCCAGGGGCCTCGAAACGCTCGCCCTTGAAGCCATCGAGCACGGCTTCGAGGGACTTCACCCACAGGTCGCTGTCGTCCAGCTCGATGCCGCGCTCGCCCAGCGGCAGGCTGAACAGCGCGCCGTTGAACAGGCGCATCAGGCGGTCGACATCCTGCTGCGAGAACTCCTCGCGCAGGCGGGCGTAGCTGTTGTTGTCGGCGTGCTCGAGCTGCTGCTTGACCTGCTTCAGGCGTTTTTCCAGGTCACGCACCCGCTCGTCGAGGTCTTCGGCGGAGAACTGGCGCGACTGGGCCAGGGCACCGGCCAGCTCGTCGTGGGCGTCCTTGGCCGCCAGCAGCTGCTGTTCCAGGACCTTGACGTCATCGACCAGGGCAAAGCGGTGCTTGAGCACCGACAGCTCACCGAGCCAACGCTGGATACCGGTGATCTCGCGCTCCAGGCGCATCAATTCCTGGGTGCCGCTGCGCTGGTCGTTCTGCAGGCTGTCCTGCTCGCTGCGGTAGTGCTCGGCCTGGATGACCAGCTCTTCCTTGCGCGCCATGGCGTAGTCCTGCCAGGTGCCCAGCAGGTTGTCGAGCAGGGGCGAGAGGCGGTGCAGCTTGCCGCGCAGGATGTCGCGCTGGGCCACGCCGCCGGCCAGGGCTTCGACCAGTGGGCCGGCCGCGACCAGCGCGTTGTAGTCCTGCTCCATACGGCGCACATCGCGGAACGCCTCTTCGCAAGCGGCGATGTAGTCGACGCTGCCTGAGCGCAGGCTGTGCTCGAAGGCATCGAGGAACAGCTGCTTGAGCTTGGCGGCAGTGATTTCACGCATGTGCAGCAGGTTGATGAACAGTGCGCGGAAGGTTTTCAGGCTCTGCTCGCTGGTCGAGCGCAGCGGAATCAGGGTCAGGTCCAGCGGTACCGAGGTGTGGCCACCGACCAGCAGCCGGCGCAGTTCGTCCGGCTTGAGCTCGTAGGCCTTCAGGCCCAGACGCTCGAGGTTGGTGAACAGCTCTTTCTGGCGCAGGCAGGTGTCGTTCTTCTGGTAATGGGCCAGGTCCAGCTCGCCCTTGTAGGCGAAGAACTGGTGGCCGAAGCCGCCGCCCGGGCCCCGGCCGACCACGCCGATCACGTGGGGGCCATGGGGCAGGTTCAGTTCGCAGAGGATGTACGAGGTGTCGCTGGCGAAGTAGAAGCGACGCGACTGTTCGAGGCTGTACTTGCCGAAGCTCATGTCCGACATGCGCGCCAGGATCGGGAACTGCAGCGCGTTGATCGACGCTGATTTACCCAGGTTGTTGGCACCGTAGACCGACAGCGGGTGTTCCAGCGGGAACAGGCCGAGGCTGTAGCCGGCGGTGTTGAGCAGTGCGAAGCGGCGGATGCCGTAGCGTTCCTGGCTCATGCTTCATTCTCCTGTTGCTCTTCGCGGATGGCCCGGGCAAGGGCCTGTTCCTCGCTTTCCTCGTCGTCGAACGGCGCCAGATCCAGCGGGTCGTCGGTGCGGTTGAGTGCTTCGGGGCTCTCTTCCTCGACCAGCACCGGCGTCGGCAGTGGCAAGTCGCTGTGCAGACTGGCCGCCAGGTCGCGGTCCTGCTGGACCGACAGGCACACGTCGAGGAAACGGTGCATGGGCGGCAGGAAGCGGTAGATACCGCCTTCCTCGTGGGCGAAGCCAAGCTGGGTCATGCGGCGCATGATCTTTTCTTCCAGCTCGTCGACGGTCTGCACTTCGGCCTGCAGGAACAGGTCGCGGTACTTGTCCAGCAGCGAGGGCAGTTCGTCACGACCGATGCTGCCACCGTCGAGCACGGCCATCGGGTCGCGGCCCTGGTCAGCCAGGTGCTCGACCAGGATGAAGGTGAACAGCGACAAGCGCTGGGCAGTCTTGTTGACCTGCGCGGCGGCCTGCTCGGGGACGAAGTAGTAGAAACCACGGGTGTCGCACACCAGCTCGAAGCCCAGGGCCTTGAACAGGGTGCGGTACTGGTCCTGGAAGTTCGACAGCTGGCCGTACATTTCAGGGTCGCGGCGGCTGACGTGGAAGCCCTTGAACAGCTCGCGGAAGATCGGCGCGAGCTGGGACAGTTCGGAAAGATCAAGATGCATTGGCTGGGCTCGCGTTGGTTTCAGGCGATGGTTCGCGGCTGGATGTCAGGGCGAACGAGCGCAGGCTGACCAGGTGTTCTTGGGTGGTGTACTCGCGCCGTTCCAGGCGCTCACGCTTGAAGCGTTTTTCCCGCGACAGGCGCGAGAACCAGTACAGCAATTCGTCGGTGGCGCCTTCGGGCTCCTGCTCCAACAACCAGACCATCAGGTCGGGCAGCGGCAGGGCGTCTTCGCAGCGTTCGAGCATTTCCTTGACCGTGCGTGGCGCGCGCGGCAGCGGGCCTTTCTGGGTCTTGTGCGCCTTGGGGAAGCGCGCCGGCTTGGGCTCGAAACGGGCCAGGGCGTAGACATACGCTTCGACCTGGCTGGCGCTGCCCAGGAAAGTGCTCTGCGGCCGGGTGAACAGTGGCATGGCGGCGTGGGGCACGGCGTCGATGCCCTTGCGGCGGATCACCGACAGCGCCAGGGCCGCGCCACGGGTCACGGCGTTGTGCCGACGTGCTTCTTCGCGCAGCGGCAGCAGCAATTCGCGGGCATGACGCAGCGTCAGCTGGGCGCTGGTCTGCATTTCCAGAATGCGCGCATGGGTGCGCAGCAGCATGTCGTCGTCGACCAGGTGACCGAGGCGGGCTTGCTCGCCGAGCAGTTTCAGCAGCACGGTCTCGACCTTGCGCACGCCCTGTTCGAAGGCACCGTCGGCGTTGACCAACTGGATCATCGGCTCGACGTACTCGTCCCAGGTCGCCAGGACCTCGGCATAGCGCTGGCGCAGCGGGATCTGGCGGTTGCTGGTCTTGGCCCGCTCGGCCACGGCCACCAGGGCCTGTTCGTCGTTGTCGAGCTTCTTGAGGACGTCACGCACGCGCATGTCGAGCAGGCGCAACTGGCGCGCCAGGTCATCGCTGTCGCGGTTGTCGAAAGCGTCCTGGATATGTCCGGCCAGGCGTTCGAGGTGGCGCAGGTAAGCCTCGATCTCCAGGCACAGGCCCAGGCGGTGCTCGCGGCGCAGGTAGGCGAGGAAGTCGTGGATCTGGGCGTTGAGCTCGAAGCGGTTCGGGCTCTTGGCCACCGGGACCAGGATATCCAGGCGGATCCACACGTCGAGCAGCTGGGTGATGTCCTGCGGGGTGCTCTCGACCTGCTGGCGGGCCAGCTGTTGGCGCAGTTCGACCAGGCTCAGGGTGCCCTGGTCGAAACGCTCGCACAGCGGCTCGATCAAGGCCCAGTGTTCGGCTAGGGCGCGCAGGACGCGCTTGGGTTCGATCATTGGCGTCGACTCGTTGCCAAATAAAAGGGGGCGATTGTACTGCATCCTTGGGGGAGGATTTCACCCCTTGGTCTGTAATGAGGGATAACCCTGGCTTTTCTGGGGGTTTCACTGGCCAGTTCGCCGGCACGCCGGCGCCTGCAGGTGTTGCGGCCTAGTCGAAATGCAGGGGAAACCTGTGGCCGCGGGTTTACCTGCGATGGCCCTGGTCAGGCGACAAAAATCCGCTGACCAGTTGCAGCGCATGCCTGCCAACAACGTTAGAATGGCCCACTGTTTCGACCCGGATACCCGTGCCTTGCTGACCGAACCCCGCCGCCGCGCCTACCTCTCCGCCATGCAAGTGGTGCACTGGCTGCCGCGTGCCGAACTGCCGTTCGCCGCACCGTCGCGCCCAGAGCTGTTATTGCCGCAGGTGCCGGTGGAGGCGCTCGAGTTCGAAGCCAGGCCATCCGCGCCTGTCGCCAGCGAGACGCCGGTTGCGCCCCAGGCCCGTTCCGTCGAGCGGCCGAAGATCGAAATTCCGCGGCCGGGCAGTGCGCCCAAACCTGTCGCCAAGGCGGTGGAGGCCGAAGAGGCCGCCCCGGCGCCACGTCCGGCTCCGGTGCCGCCGCCACGGTTCTCGCTGCAGTTGCTGCGCGCTGGCGGTTGCCTGCTGTTGATCGAGTTGGCCACCGGCCAACCGTTCCAGAGCCGCGATCCGTCCTACCTGCTGCTCAAGGACATGCTGCGTGCCGCCGGTCTGCCCGATGCGCCGCAGATCATCGGCGAGCCGGTACGCTGGCCGCTGCTGGTGCGCGGCAACATGGATCAGGGCCCGGATGCCGCTCGGGACTTCGTCCAGGGCTTCCTCCAGGCGCGCCTCGAAGAAGTGCCGGGCGCCTGCCTCTGGCTGGTCGGCATGCCGGCGCTGCGCTTTGCCGCCAATGCCGACGCCGATGCGTATTACCAAGTACTGAAGGTCGAAGGCCTGGGCGATGCCTGGGCGTTGCCGGGCCTTGAACTGTTGATGGACGAGCCGCAACGCAAGGCGGACGTCTGGAAAGCGATGCGCCAGCTGATGGCGCGCTGGAAGAGCGTTGAATGAGTGACTCGATCAGCTTCCGCCTGATGACCGAGGCGGATCTGGATGCCGTGCTTAAAATCGAATATGCAGCGTTCAGTCATCCCTGGACCCGTGGGATCTTTCAGGATGCGCTCAAGTCGTACGAAGTCTGGCTGATGTTCGATGGCCAGCAGCAGGTCGGCCATGGCGTGATCAATGTGATCATCGACGAAGCGCACCTGCTCAACATTACCGTCAAGCCGGAGAACCAGGGCCGTGGCCTGGGGCTGCGCCTGCTGGAGCACCTGATGGCACGTGCCTACCAGCTCAATGGCCGGGAGTGTTTCCTGGAGGTGCGGGCCAGCAACCAGTCGGCCTATCGCTTGTACGAGCGCTATGGCTTCAACGAGATTGGCCGCCGACGTGACTACTACCCGATCGCCGGTGGGCGCGAAGATGCCCTGGTGATGGCCTGTACCCTGCTCGAAGAGTAAGCCTGGGTCCGGCCTGAGCCGGCCTCGATCGTGGCGTGAAGCCTGGGGGCGCGGGCTCGCGCCGCGAAGAGGCCGGTATGTCGATCACAGCGCTGGAGGCAGCGCCTCGACGGGCTTGCGCAGGTCCCGAAGCGATCGGGTCACCGCCGCGCTGTTGCATTTCGCCGCTGCTTGTTCCGGCGTGTACTTGCGTACGGTGCGGAAGAACAGCTCGCACGTCTGTTTCTTCTGCGTGACTTGCCACTTGGTGGCACAGGCCTCGAGTGTCAGTTTCGGCTCTGCCGCCGGGTTGCGCCCCATCCCGGCCTGCCAGCAGGCCGCCGTCAGGTCCTGCCCCATCATTTTCAGCCCGGCCGTATCGGCTGCATCCTGATCGCCACCATGGCTGGCCTTGTCCGCCGCATACCAGATCGCACTGGGGTGGTTGGCCCCCAGCACCGGCACCGTCGTGCCCTTTTGCGGGCTGATGCCGACCAGGCCCAGTACGCCGACCTGCGGTCCGTACTGCTGCTGGATCCAGCTGCGCACCGGGGCGCCGAAGGCGACCATCGGCAGGGGTTTGGCGGGGTTTTGCAGGGTCATCTCGCGGACCATGCGGACCTGGTAGTCCTTGAAGTAGCTATAGGTGTCCTTCAATGACTCGCCAGCGCTGGCGGGGGCGGCGATGGGTGCGATGTCGATGATGGTCTGGTAGGCCGGGGTCTGGCTGGTAGCGACGCCGTTGAACGTCAGCAGTTCGGCCCAGCGGTCGGTGGTGTTCGAACGCAGGTAGTCCTGGGCCTGGGTCAGCGAATAGTCCGGCGGGAAGTGCAGCAGCTCGATGCTGCGACGGTTCTGCAGGGCCATGCCCAGCGGCAGGAACAGGTACCAGTCGTAGGACCATTTGCCGTCCTTGTTCAACTGTGTGGCGCCATCGTAGGCCAGCTCACCACTGTCGAGCAGCTGGCGCAGTGGCGCGACGTAGTTGGCGGGCACCTTGCTGATAGTGGCGTACAGCCTGTCGTTGTCGCGACTGACGTGCACCCCTGCATCGGCATAGCCGTCGCGGCGCACGCTCTGCGTCAGGTAGTGCTCGACGGTCTGTTCCAGCGACCAGTTGCGGTAGCACACCACGTTGCAGTTGTTGGGGTAGGCGAACAATCGGGTGACGCGCTGGCTATCGCCCAGGTCGATATGCGCGTCAGCCAGGGCCAGGCTGCTGAAGGCGACGACGGCGAGGCTCGATAAGGCAATCTTGTGCATGCTTAACTCCTTGTCATTGCCGCCCGATCCGGCGGCCGGTGCTAATACTGGGGCAGGGAGCGTGGCGATGAGAAGGGCAGGTTGGGTGTTGATGGCGGCGATGGCGGGCGGCGTGGCACAGGCCGATGAGCGGGACGTGTGGATGTTCGCGCAATGGGCGGGGGATCATCAGACCCGACCGTTTCGCGAGATGCTGGTCGATGCCCGATTGTACGGTGTGGTGCCGATCGCGCAGTTGCTGCGCTCGGCCTCGGACTGGCGGGTATGCCGGGCGTCGCCTTTCGCCGTGCCGCCAATCAGTCACTGGCCGGCGGTGCGCTCCACCTTGTCGCTGCTCAAGACCCTCGATCAGCAAGGCATCCTGCGTCAGTACGAGGTGGTCTCGGCCTACCGCGAGCCAGGCCTCAATGCCTGTGCGGGTGGCGCTGTGGGCAGTGCGCATACCCGTGCGTTCGCGGTCGACATCCTCTTGCCACGCTGGGCTGATCCCCAGCCGCTATGCCGCTTCTGGCAACAGCATGGCCAGGCTTGGAACATGGGCCTGGGGCGCTATCCGACGGGGCGTATCCACATCGACACCGCAGGCTATCGCACCTGGGGTGGGGATGGTGGTGCCGGTTCGTCGTTCTGCATCAAGCCCAGTTGAGTCAGGCCGCGCTGGCACTCATCGGCCACCCATTGGGCGAAGCGCTGGCGTTTACCGCCAGCGTTGAGCGGATGGGGGCTGAGCAGGTGATAGGCAGAGCCGTCGCGCAGAAAGCCGAAGGGGGCTTTCAGCTGCCCGCTTTCCAGTTCGTCTTGCACCATCAGGGCTGAGGCGATGGCTAGGCCCAGGCCTGCGCTGGCGGCCTGGATCGACAGGTAGAAATGTTCGTAGTCACTGCGCTCGGTGTGCCCGAGCCGCTGGCCGCTCAGGCGCAGCCAGGTCGGCCAGGCGCTGGGGCGAGTGCCGCTGTGCAGCAGGCGCTGGTTGTCAGCAGTGGTGGGGTGGCCTACCGGGCCGATCCATTCCTCGCAGATTTTCAGGCTGTGCAGCGTGTGGTCCCAGTGGAAGTCGTCGCGGCGCAAGGCCAGGTCGATGCCCCCGCGAGTGAAGTCCGGCAGGCCGCCCGCTGCCACCAGGTGCAGTTGCAGGTCGGGGTGGGCGGCGTGGAAGCGGGGCAGGCGTGGGATCAGCCAGCGCATGGCAATGGTGGGCTCGCAGGACAGCACCAGTACGTTGTTGCTTTCCTGCTGCCGCAGGCGCTGCACCGCGCCTTCGAGCTGCTCGAAGATGGCTTGGGTGGTGCCGTGCAGCGCGCGGCCTGCAGGTGTTAGGAAGATGGCCCGGTTGCGCCGTTCGAACAGCTCGATGCCCAGGCTTTCCTCCAGCAGGCGTACTTGGCGGCTGACGGCGCCATGGGTGACATGCAGGCGTTCGGCGGCGCGCACGAAGTTTTCGGTTTCGGCGGCGATGTCGAAGTAACGCAATGCATTGAGTGGGGGCAGTTTCATCGAAGGGTCGTTATCCATTCCTGCGCCTTGGCGTATGCATCACCCTTCATAAGGTTGGCGCTGACCCCGTAGAAGGACGGTTGCTCATGAAGAGGCCATAAAAATCTGACAGGAAAACTATCAGATTTCCTTCACTATAAATCGATTTTTCGCCAGGGCATCAGGCCTCGATAATCGCGCATCCGTGCATTTTCATCGCTTATCGAGGAGTTGTTCCGTGAATGAATTGGTCGCTATCGCCGTGTTCACCGTGTTGGCAGTCATCAGCCCTGGCGCTGATTTCGCCATGGTCACGCGCACTAGTTATGCACAGGGCCGCAAGGCGGGCTTGGCCGCCGCCTTGGGTATCGCCCTGGGCGTACAGGTGCATGTGCTGTACACGGTGCTGGGAATCGCGGTGATCATCAGCCGCAGCCCAACGCTGTTCATGGGGATGAAGGTGCTGGGGGCGGGGTACCTGATCTACCTGGGTTACCAGTCGTTGACCAACACCCGCCGGATCCGTCTTGAAGGTGGCAGCAGTCGTGCGGGTATGCTGCAGGCCATGCGCACTGGTTTTCTGACCAACGCCTTCAACCCCAAGACCCTGCTGTTTGTGATCAGCGCCTATACCCAGGTGGTGAAACCGGGCAGTGCATTGCAGTTGGATTTTGCCTACGGCGCGTTCATGTCGTTCGCCCACTGGGCTTGGTTCAGTCTGGTGGCGGTGTTCTTTTCCAGTGAAGGTTTGCGCAGGGCGATGATCGAGCGTCAGCGGATGGTCGACCGAATGATAGGCGTAGCGCTGATCGGGCTGGGGCTGGCGGTTGCAATCAGCGGTGTGCGCTGAGCGGGGAGATGTGTCGCGGGCAAAGAAAAAGGGCTTACCTTGCGGTAAGCCCTTTCACTTGTTTGGTGGCTACACAGGGACTTGAACCCCGGACCCCAGCATTATGAATGCTATGCTCTAACCAACTGAGCTATGTAGCCGATGGCGCGCATTATTCCCTTGTGATGACCCTGTGTCAACACTCATTTCAAAAAAAATTTGCACGCTTTCAAAAACTTAGCCGCAAAGCCCGGTTTCAGCGGACGATCAGCCAGTGGCCAAGCAGGCCGTTGAGCGTCAATCGCTGCGCGGCGGCGAGTTTGTCCAGGCTGTCTTGCGCACGGTCGAGGCTGAAGTCGCCGCTGATGCGCCGATAGGCGGCCTGCTGGTCCATCAACCACACGCGCCTACCCTGGTAGCCGGCCAGACGTTCCAGTACCTGGCCCAGCGGCATGTCGGTGACGCGCAAAGCCCCACTGCGCCAGGCTGTAGCGCGGTCGATGTCGACCTTCTGCACCGTGTCGATGCGTGCCTGGTTGAAGGTCACGCGCTCGCCCGAAGAGACCATTCGTTGGTCCCCTCCCTGAATGACCATGGCCTTGCCGTTGATCACCACCACTTCGTCGTGGTCCGCGTGGCGCGCCACCATCAGGCGGCTACCGAACACTTGGATGCGCGCGTCATCGACCTGCAGGTCCATGGCCCGGCCATCGAGCATCACTTCCAGGTAGACCTGGCCCTGCACCAGCTGCAGTTGGCGGGTACGGCTGCGCAGGTCGACGTTCATCGCACTGGCGCTGTCCAGGTGCAGGGTCGAACCGTCGGCCAGGCGCACACTGCGCCGTTCGCCGGCCTCGGTATGCAGTTCGCTGCCCCAGCGTTGCATCAACGGCCAGTACAGGTAGACCAGGGCGCCGGCCAGTAACAGGCACAACAGCGCCATCGCTTTGCCCAGGTGACTGCGACGGGGCGTCGCCGGCAGGGGGCGCGGGCGAACCTGTGGCGGTTGCAGGTGCTGCCAGAGGGCCTCGAGTTCGGCATAGGCATGGGCGTTGAGCGGGTCTTGGCACCAGGCAGCGAATTCGCGGCGCTCGATGTCGTCGCAGCCAGGCTGGCGCATGCGCGAGAACCACTCCAGCGCTTGTTGCTGGGCCTCGCGCTGGGTCTGCTGGGCTGGCATCGGGCTCATGGTGTCGATCAGTTCACGAAGAGGGCGGGTTCGCCCAACGAATACAGGGATAGAGCGTGAGGATGCTAAATATATTGAGAACCATTTACAAGCGTGCGCCGATAGGGTGATAAAAAGGTAGCTATGTATCTATTCGTTTCCTGATAATCGGATCCCAACCTGCCGACGGAGACACCAGTTCATGGCCACCAGCAGCGCCTCAACCGCCTCTGCCAGCGGCTCGGCTTCCCACGCCAATCCGCTGGTGATGCGCATCATCGCCTTCTGTGCCCTGGCGCACCTGATCAACGACCTGATCCAGTCGGTACTGCCGGCGATCTACCCGATGCTCAAGGCCAATTACGACCTCAGCTTCGCGCAGATTGGCCTTATCACCCTGACGTTCCAGATCACCGCGTCGTTGCTGCAACCCTGGGTAGGCTTCTTCACCGACCGCAGGCCGACGCCGAATCTGCTGCCGATGGGCACACTGTGTACCCTGGTGGGCATCGTCATGCTGGCGTTCGTGGGTAGCTTCCCGATGATTCTGCTGGCTTCGGCGCTGGTAGGTATCGGCTCCTCGACCTTCCACCCTGAAACCTCGCGGATCGCCCGCCTGGCCTCGGGGGGACGCTTCGGCCTGGCGCAGTCGACCTTCCAGGTCGGTGGTAATGCAGGCTCTGCATTCGGTCCGTTGCTGGCAGCGGCCATCGTCATTCCCTTCGGCCAGAGTCACGTCGCCTGGTTCGGCCTGGCGGGGCTGTTCTTCTTCGGCGTGACCTTGATGCTGCGCCGTTGGTACAAGGACCACCTCAGTCAGGCCAAGGCGCGCAAGGCGGTGCAGGCCGCCCATGGCATCTCGCGCCAGCGGGTGATCGCGGCACTGATCGTGCTTGGCCTGCTGGTGTTCTCCAAGTATTTCTACATGGCCAGCTTCACCAGCTACTTCACCTTCTACTTGATCGAGAAATTCGACCTGTCGGTGGCCAGCTCGCAGCTGCATCTGTTCCTGTTCCTTGGCGCGGTGGCCGCTGGCACCTTCTTTGGCGGGCCGATCGGCGACCGCATTGGGCGCAAGGCGGTGATCTGGTTCTCGATCCTGGGCGTGGCGCCGTTCACGCTGGCGTTGCCCTATGCCGACCTGTTCTGGACCACCGTGCTGAGTGTGGTGATCGGTTTCATCCTGGCGTCTGCGTTCTCGGCCATCGTGGTGTATGCCCAAGAACTGGTGCCGGGGAGCGTGGGCATGATTGCCGGGGTGTTCTTCGGGCTGATGTTTGGCTTCGGTGGAATTGGCGCTGCGCTGCTGGGGTATGTGGCTGACCTGCGCGGTATCGAGTATGTGTATGGCGTGTGCTCGTACCTGCCGTTGTTCGGGTTGTTGGCGGTGTTCTTGCCCAATACCGGTAAGCGTTGAGAACGCTGGGGCTGCGTTGCAGCCCTTTCGCGACACAAGGCCTCTCCCACCTGGGTATTTGACGAACCAACTCGCCTTGGCCTAGAGTGCCGCCTCTTTTTTCGACACACCTGCGTAGTAGTCTCAGCAATGCGCCGTACCCAAAGCCTCCCTCATGCACGCCCGCCTGCCTTTCAGGCCATGCGTCGCGCATGGCCGAGCGACACGGTGCTCAAGCGTCGGCGCAGTGTGCTGTTCGCCTTCACCTTCTCGCCACACCTTGCACTGAACTGATCCGCGCCCCTGCGTCGTCCACCGTCCCGGTGTGCGCCTGGGCGCCTGCGTTTGCGCGTCTTTTCGGTTTGCAAGGAGTGGTACATGAACATGCGTTTGCTGGCGGGCCTTCTGTTCGCCGTTTCGGTGGTGGGCTTCAGCCTGGGGGCCAGCCTGCCGCTGGTGTCGTTGCGCCTGCATGAAGCAGGTGCCGGAACCCTGGAGATCGGCATCATCTCGGCCATTCCCGCTGCGGGGATGATGCTCTCGGCGTTCCTGGTCGATGCCTGCTGCCGGCACCTGACCCGTCGCGTCATCTACCTGCTCAGCTTCAGCCTGTGCACGCTGAGCATCGCCTTGCTGGAGTGGGCCTTCGACTCGATGCTGTGGCTGGCGCTGCTGCGCCTGGGGCTGGGTGTCGGCATGGGCATCGCCATCATCCTGGGCGAGTCGTGGGTCAACGAACTGTGCCCGGACCACAACCGCGGCAAGATCATGGCCCTGTACGCCACCAGCTTCACCGGATTCCAGGTGCTGGGCCCGGCGATGCTGGCGATCATCGGTGCCAACAGCCCGTGGATCACCGGGGTGGTCACCGCCTGTTATGGCCTGGCCTTGCTGTGCATTCTGCTCACCGTACCCAACGATCACGTCGAGCATGGCGACGAAGGCGAGAAGAGCTTCGGCCTGGCCGGCTTCTTTCGCGTCGCCCCGGCGCTGTGCGTGGCGGTGCTGTTCTTCTCGTTCTTCGATGCCGTGGTGCTGTCGTTGCTGCCGGTGTATGCCACCAGCCATGGTTTTGCCGTGGGCGTGGCAGCCTTGATGGTGACGGTGGTGTTCGCTGGCGACATGGTCTTCCAGCTGCCATTGGGCTGGCTTGCCGACCGGGTCGAGCGTACCGGGCTGCATCTGGTCTGTGGGCTGGTGGCGATGTCCATCGGTATCGCGCTGCCGTGGTTGCTGCAGATGACTTGGTTGCTGTGGCCGCTGTTGGTGTTGCTGGGCGCGGTGGCGGGGGGCATCTACACCCTGGCGCTGGTGCTGATCGGGCAGCGCTTCAAGGGGCAGGACCTGGTGACGGCCAATGCCAGTGTGGGCTTGCTGTGGGGTGTCGGTAGCCTGGTCGGGCCGCTGGTCAGTGGCGCGGCGATGGACGTTGCACCGCATGGTTTGCCCATGGCGCTGGCGCTGATGGCCGGTATGTTCGTGTGCTTCGCCCGGCAGTCGTACCGACGGGCAGGGAAGCTGCGGGCGCTCGCTGATTGATGGACCTGTCGCCGGCAAGGCGGCGCCTGCAGGTTCTGCAGGCGTCAGCGATCAGGTCTTGCAGGCCAGGTCAGAAGCTTCCGCGCAAGGTCACCGACACGTTGCGCGGGTCGCCCCAGTAGTAGCCGGTCGCGGTAGTGCCGATCTGGCGGTAGTAATGCTTGTCGAACAGGTTGTTCGCGTTCAACTGCACCGAGTAATTGTCGTTGATACGGTACTTGAGCAGGCCGTTGTACACCGCATAACCCGCCTGGGTGGCCTTCGCGCTGCCGCTTTGCGAATAAATGTCGCTTTGTGCCTGCACACCGGCGCCGATGGTCCAGGCATCGAGCGTGCCTGGCAGGCGGTAGCTGGTGAACACGCGCAGCATATGCTCGGGGTCGGTGGTGCGGATCGCGTCGCCATTGGTCTGGGCGGTGTTCTTCACGTATTCGGTGGTGTTGTAGGTGTAGCCCCCGGTAACTTGCCAGCCTGGCAGCACTTCGCCGGAGATTTCCAGGTCGATGCCCTCGCTGCGGCTCTTGCCAGAGGCGATCTTGCAGTAGCCGGTGCTGCCGTTGCAGCCGATCGGGACCGACGTGTCGTCGATGGGCGTACCCACCTGGTTGATCCGGAAGAACGCCAGCGAGGTGTTCAGGCGGCCATCGTAAAACTCGCCCTTGATGCCTGTTTCATAAGCTTCGCCGACGATCGGGTCGAGCACCTTGTTGTTCTTGTCCACCACCGTCTGAGGGTTGAAGATTTCGGTGTAGCTGGCATAGACGCTGAAGTTGTCGTTCAGGTCGTAGATCAGCGCGGCATAAGGCACGATCTTTTCGTCGACGCTGAACTTGCCGCTGGCGCCTGCATTGTTCTCCTGCTCGTAGTCGTACCAGTTGGCCCGCGCGCCGATGATGGCGGTCAGCGGGTCGGCCAGCGAAATGCGCCAGGTGGCGTGCACGGCTTGCTGGGTCGTGCGGGTGCGCACCGGGTGGGGGATATCGGTGATGGTCGGCTCGTCGAGGCTGGTCCTGGGGTCCCAGTCACGAATATCGACCACGTCGGAGTACACCACGCGATTGGTCCCGGAGGCATAGGAGTCGTTGCGAATGCGTTCGACCCCGAGCATCAGCTCATGGGTGCGGCCAAACAGGTCGAACGGGCCGTTGAGCGTGGCGCTGAGGTTGTTTTGCAGGCTTTCGCCGCCATCGCCCTCGGTCACCTGGTACTGCATCAGGTAAGGGTTGTTGGTGGGGTTCAAGCGAGCGGGCGCGCGCGTCATGTAGGTTTGCTTGAAGCCATTGTCATCCAGCTCGAAATGACTGCGCAGCGCCATCAGCTTGAGCGTCCAGTCGTTGTCGAAATGGTGTTCGAGTTCGGCGTAGGTGTTGAGGTTGCTGCGGTCCCAGCGGTTCCAGTCGGCACCCAGGTAGGTGCTGCGGCCCAGTGGCAGGGGCGAGCCGTCATAGTCGGCGGGCAGGTTGCCCCAGGCGCCGGTGGCATCGAGCTTGGTCCATTCGAAACCGGTGGTCAGCGTGGTGCTGTCATCGAGGTCGAAGGCCAGGGAGCCGCCGAAGGCCTCCTTGCGCTCCATGCGCGAGTCCTGGAACAGGTCGCGGTCGTCGTGCACGGCGATCACTCGGCCACGCACGTTGCCAGTGTCGGTCAGCGGGCCGGAGATGTCGGCGACGTAACGTTGGGCATTCCATGAGCCGAGGGTGGCGGTGCCGGAAGCCTGGAACTCATGGGTCGGGCGCTTGCGCACCAGGTTCACGGTCCCCGATGGGTTACCCGCGCCACGCAGCATTCCGGTGGCGCCGCGCAATACTTCGGCACGGTCGATGAAGGCCGAATCGCTCTGGATGAACGAGCCGCCGCCACTGCTCTGCACCACGGTGGCGCCATCGTACTGGATGGCATCGATCAGGAAGCCACGGGAGAAATACTGGACCCGCTCGCTGTCGGTGTAGTTGACCACCACGCCGGGAGTCTGCTCCAGCAGGTTGGTCAGGTTGGTGATGTTCTGGTCGTCGATCCGCTGGCGAGTGACCACGCTCACCGATTGCGGCGTATGGCGCAACGACTGCGGGATCTTGCCGATGGTGACCGCGCCTGTGGTGTACGAGCCTGTGTTCTCGGTGGTCTCGCCCAGGCGATTGCTGGAAATGCTGGTGGCACCGAGCTCCAGCGCGTCGCCCACGTCCATGGCCGGGATCAGCAGGAAACTGTTGTCGCCTTCCTGCTGCACTTGCACATCGCTGCCCTGCAACAGGATCGACAGGGCTTGGGCGGCGTCATGACGGCCTTGCACCCCTTGGGTGGTCTTTCCCTGCAGGCTGTTCGCATCGAACGACAGGTTCAGGCCGCCTTGGCGCGCCAGTTGGTCCAGTGCCGGTGCCAATGGCCCCGCCGCGATGCGCCAGTCCAGTTGTTGGCGCTGGCTGGCCGGTGCAGCCAATGCCGTCACCGAAGCGGCCAGGCCAGCGCCCAGGCCAAGGCCGAACACCGCGGCGCGCACGGCATGGCGCAACCTGTCGTTACGAGGGGAACACGGGTGAATCATGGACGGCTCCTGAAGGTTTCACAGACCACTGTTGGGGCTTTTGTTCCTTCAGGCCGGACGAGAATGAGATTCCACCTCATTATTTTTTGAGTTTTTTCACACGGCGCCGATGCTGACCCAGTAACGCGTGCGGTAAACGACGCGCACAGGCAGGCTGCGCGCCAGTAGCAGCAGGATTCGCTCGGTGTCCGCCAACTGATAGGTGCCGGACACTTTCAGGCCCGCCACCTCAGGCGCACAGCGCAGCAAGCCAGGGCGATAGCGCGACAGTTCGGCGACGAACTCGCCAAGCGGCATCTGCTGCACGCTCAGCACGCCATCGGTCCAGCCCCACGGATCGGCATACAGGGTGGCCGGCGCGTAGCTAGCCGCCGAAGCAACCTGAAGCACTTCGCCGGGCTGCACCCGGCGTGGTGCGCTCGAATCGGGGAACATCGTCACTTCGCCGCTGCGCACGGCGAGCAATACACCTTGGTCGTTCTCCCGCAGCAGCAAGTGCCCGTCGCGGGTGGACAAGGCGCCGATCCGCGTGCCGAGGAGGAACGGACGGTTGTCGTTGGCGTTGCAGGCCAGGCTGACTTCACCATGCACCAGCGTCAGTTCGCGCTGCGTGTCGCTGTAGCGCAGGTCGATGGCGCTGGCGGTGTTGAGCTGGATACGGCTGCCATCGCTACCCAGCAGTTGACGGCGTTCGCCCGTGCTGGTGTGGGTGTCGGCCAACAGCGCCGGCAAGCCCAGGGGCTCGCGCGCGGCCCAGCCCAGGCTGCTACCGACCGCCAGAACGGCCAGCAGCTTGAGGTGGTCGCGCCGGCTGATGCGCTGGCGCTGGCTGCCCTCCAGGGTACGGCGGCTCAGTTCGCTGGGGAGCCCGGCCAGTTCATCGCTGAGGTGGCTGACGCGTTCCCAGGCATGGGCGTTGTGCGGATGGCTGGCCAACCACTGCTGGAACCGTTGCCGGGTGCGCGGGGAGGGGGTGTCGAAGCGCAGACGCACCAGCCAGTCGATGGCCTGGTCGACCTGGGCTTGATTCGGGGTGCTGTCAGAGGTCGGCATAGCGTAACCGATAGCAAACGCCCAGGGCCTTGGCCAGGTCGCGTTCGACGGTGGCACGCGATACGTCCAGGCGCAGGGCGATCTGGGCAATGCTCAGGCCATCGAGCTGGGCCAACAGGAAGGCCTGGCGCACCCTGGGCTTGAGCTGCTGCAGAGCGCGGTCGAGGCGTTCGAGGGTGTCGAGGATGACCAGCCGGTGCTCTTCGCTGGGTATTTCCGCCTCTGGCAGGGTGGCCAGGCTTTCCAGGTAGGCCCGTTCCAATGCCCGGCGTCGGAACTGGTCGATCATCAGGCCCCGGGCGATACTGCTGAGGTAGGCGCGGGGTTCTTTGAGCGGTGAAACCTGGCGCGCACGCAGCAGGCGCACGAAGGTGTCCTGAGCCAGGTCGGCGGCGTGTTCGTGGCAACCGACCCGGCTGCGCAACCAACCGCGAAGCCAGGCATGGTGCGACTGATAGAGCAGCGCGACCTCGGTAGGCTTGAGCGTGTCGTTCATCTGCATCGTGACGAAGGCCCGGTCTCGTGAAAGAGGTGCGACTGTTAATGGTTCTCAATTCTATGCGGGGATCTGGGCGCAGGGCAATGGCAGTCCCGGAATTAGCCGCGCAAGATCCGGCGTTTTCCTGATCGACGGTTGAACTAAGCTGGACCCGCAGCGGACCTCTGGAGCCCCCAATGATTCTGGCCGACCTTTCACCCGAAGCCTTTAGTGAGGCCACCGACTACCTGGCATCGCTCGACCCTGACTGGGCACGCCACATTGCCGCCACCGGCCCGTGCTTGCACCAGGCCACACCGGAACGCGAGCCATATGAAGCCTTGGTGCGGGCCATCGCCTACCAGCAACTGCATGCCCGCGCCGCTGAGGCGATTCTGGCGCGGTTGCTGGCGTTGTTTCCCGATGTGGCGTTTCCGGAACCGAGCCAACTGTTGGCGACCACGCCGGAGGTGATGCGTGCATGCGGTTTTTCTGCCAGCAAACTGGCGACCATCCATGGCATCGCACAGGCCAGGATGGACGGCGTGATTCCTGACCGGCAGGAAGCATTGAGCCTGACCGACGATGCGTTGATCGAGCGTCTGGTCGCCTTGCGTGGGGTAGGGCGCTGGACCGTTGAAATGTTGCTGATCTACTGCCTGGAGCGCTCGGATATCCTGCCGGTGGACGACTTCGGCGTGCGCGAGGGTTACCGCCGGCTCAAAGGCTGGGACAAGGCACCGACGCCCGCACAGCTGCGCTCGCTCGGCGGCGCCTGGAGCCCCTATCGGACGGTAGCTGCGTGGTACCTGTGGCGGGCTTGAAAGCCAGCGGCAGGCAAGAACAGACAGAGGAAATCATGAGCCTTTACATCACCGATGCCCAACGCTGGCAAGCCGTTCAAAGCCGCGACAGTGCAGCCGCCGACGATTTCGTCTATGCCGTGCGCACCACCCAGGTGTACTGCCGCCCTGGTTGCAAATCGCGCATGGCCAAGCGTGAGAATGTCGTGTTCTTCGACGATGCCGCAGCGGCTCAAGCGGCCGGCTACCGACCTTGTCGCCGCTGCGGCGTCGACCATGACGCTGCAGCGGCTCGGCGCACCCAGCTGATCGCCCGGGCCTGTCGCCTGATCGAAGCTGGCGACAGTGCCGCCAACCTCGATCAGCTTGCCGCGCAACTGGCCGTCAGCCCTTTTCACCTGCATCGCCTGTTCAAGGCCGAGACCGGCCTTACTCCCAAGGCCTATGCCGCCGCATTTCGTGCCCGCGCCTTGCGCGAGCAACTGGGCGATGAGCAACGCTCGATGACCGAGGCCATCTACGAGGCCGGCTACAACTCCAACAGCCGCTTTTACGAAACCGCCGGGCAGCGCCTGGGCATGCTGCCCAAGGCCTACAAGGCTGGCGGCGCTGGCGCGACGATTCGCTTCGCGCTGGGTGAATGTTCACTGGGGGCGATTCTGGTGGCGCAAAGCGAGAAGGGTATTTGCGCGATTTTGCTGGGTGACGACCCCGAAGCGCTGTTGCATGAGCTCCAGGACCAGTTCCCCAAGGCCAGCCTGATCGGCGGCGACAGCGAATTCGAACGACTGGTCGCTGAAGTGGTGGGGTTCGTCGAAGCCCCTTCCATCGGCCTGGCATTGCCCCTGGACGTCCAGGGCACGGCCTTCCAGGAGCGGGTCTGGCAGGCCCTGCGCGAAGTTCCGGCGGGCAGCCGGGTCAGCTACACCGACATCGCCGAGCGCATTGGCGCGCCCAAGGCAATGCGCGCCGTGGCGCAGGCCTGCGCCGCCAACCGCATTGCGGTGGCCATTCCGTGCCATCGGGTAGTGCGCCGCGACGGTGATGTCAGCGGCTACCGCTGGGGAGTGGAGCGCAAGGTCCAGTTGTTGACGCGAGAAACGGCACTCTCCTGATTGCCTGGAGCAGCGTAGAATCCCCCGCCAAATCGCGTTGTGAAGAGGAATTTTCGATGAGGCGTGTAAGCCTTGCCCGTTATTGCCTGGGCGTAATCGCCCTGATGCTGGCGCTGGCCACCCCAGCCTGGTCGGCACCGGCTACGCCGGTTTCCAACCTGGCGGGCGGTGAATTGCCGGTGTTGGCTGAAGACGCCAGCCTTGACCAATTGAACGAACGGCTCGACTTCATTCGCCAGGGCGTGACCAGCAACGCCAACGATGACTTGCTGTCGCAGCTGCGCCAAGCGGCCATTCAGGTCCAGCGTCAAGCCGATGTCCTGAGCTCTCAGCGGGCCACCGATGTGCAGAAACTCGACGACCAGCTCAAGGTCATCGGCCCCGCGCAACCCGATGAACCCCAGAGCCTTGCCCAGCAGCGCAAGCAGCTCGAAGCCGAGCACAAGGCAGTGCTCGCCGAGCAGGAGCAAGCCACCAAGCTGACCCAGTCGGCCCGTGACCTGTCCACGCAGATCGTCAACCTGCGCCGCAGCCAGTTCAACTCGCAGGTCACCAGTCGCGCTGCCAGCCCACTGAGCCCGGCTTTCTGGCAAACGCTGATCCGCCCCACCGAAGAGGACGTACTGCGCCTTCGCGACCTGCGCAGCGAAGCGGCCGATGCGGTGGCCAGTGCCTTCAGCGCCGAGCATCGCTGGCTGTTCATCACCAGTCTGGTGGCTGCGATTCTGGTCTGGACGCTGGTCCGTCGCGTACTCGAACGTCTACTTGCCGATGCCATGGTCCGCTGGTTGCCGGAAGGGCGTCTGCGGCGTAGTGCGTTGGCCTTGAGTGTGAGCCTGGCCACCCTCGGCACCATCGCAGGCTCCGTCTCGCTGCTGCGTTGGGGCCTTGAGAGCAGCGCCGAGCTGGGCGCGGACCTGGCCAGCCTGACCAATCATATTCTCACCCTGGTCGTGTTCAGCGCCTTCATTTCGGGACTGGGCCGCGCCATGTTGATGCTGCAGCGCCCGTCCTGGCGCTTGCCGCCGATTCACGACGAAGTCGCCAGTGCCCTGGGTTGGTTCCCCAAGCTGCTGGCCCTGGCGCTGATGGTGATGCTGACCCAGGAGCGCATCAACAGCGTGATCGGCTCCAGTCTGGCGCTGACCGTCGCCACCAACGGCCTGACCGCGCTGGTGGTGGCGCTGATCTTCTCGGCAGCGCTGCTGCGCTACCGTCGTACCCTGCGCAAGCATGAGCTGGAGCGCCCGACCGGCTTGGCCGGGTTGATACCCTTCGTGATCGTGGTGTGGGTGGGGCTGATTCTGTTGGCGCTGCTCGCCGGCTACCTGACCTTGGCCTATTTCCTCACGGCCAAGTTGCTGTGGATCAGCGTGGTCGCCACCTGCGCCTACCTGCTGACCACATTCCTGGGAGACCTCTGCGAAACCTTGCTGTCGCCACGCCAGCCTGGCGGCCTGGCCCTGGCCTCGGCGCTGGGCCTTGCGCCGCGTCACCAGGCCCAGGCCAGCACTATCCTGGCCGGTATCGGTCGCACCGCGCTGTTGTTCCTGGCGTTGTTGCTGGCGCTGATGCCATCGGGCACCAGCCCGGGCGAGCTGCTGTTGAGCTTGGGCGACTGGGATGGCACGGGCGGCAAGGTGCTGGGCAACCTGAACATCGTGCCGCAAGACATCCTGCTGGCCTTGGTGATGTTCTTCGGCGGCCTGTTTGGTATCCGCGTGGTCAAGCGTTGGCTGAGCGAGCGCCTGCTGCCGGAGACCGACATGGATGCCGGCATGCGCGCGTCCCTGGTGACCCTGGTCGGTTACCTGGGCTTCCTGTTCCTGGCCATGCTGGTGATGTCGACCTTGCGCATCAACCTGACCAGCCTGACCTGGGTAGTCAGTGCCCTGTCGGTTGGTATCGGTTTCGGCTTGCAGCAGATCGTGCAGAACTTCATATCTGGCCTGATTCTACTCACCGAGCGTCCGGTCAAGGTGGGTGATTGGGTCAGCTTGGCTGGGGTCGAGGGTGATATTCGCCGTATCAACGTGCGCGCCACCGAAATCCAGATGTCTGACCGTTCGACGGTGATCGTGCCCAACTCGCAGTTCATTTCGCAGAACGTGCGTAACGTCACCATGGGCAATGCCCTGGGTGTGGTCGGCATCAGCCTGACCCTGCCGTTGGAGACCGATGCCAATCGGGTGCGTGAGTTGTTGCTGGCGGCGTATCGCGAGCACGAGTCGATTCTGGATGCGCCGGCCAGTTCGGTGACCTTCAAGGATCTCACGGCCAGCGGCATGGTGATCGCGGTCAGTGGCTATGTAGCGGGGCCGCGCCAGGTGTCGGGGACGCGCAGTGATCTGCTGTTCACCATCCTGGGCCGCTTGCGTGACGAAGGGATTTCCCTGTCTTCGCCGCAGAGTATGGTGCTAGTGCAGGAGGGGGCGCGTCCGGCTGACGAACAGGCATGAGGTGTGGGGCTGCTCTTGGGGCTGGCTTGGGATTTGTGGGGGGCGCAAATCGAGCGCCGCCCGCGCGGCGCATCGCGAGCAAGGCTCGCTCCTACGTTTGTTTCGGGCCAGTAACGGCAGTGAAAGACGCGCGCGACTCGTAGGAGCGAGCCTTGCTCGCGATGCGTCGCACGGGTGGCGCGCTGTCGATTCTGGGTGCGCCGGCCAGCGGTGTGGTGATCGCGGTCAGTGGCGACGTGGGGTCCGGCTGACGAACAGGCATGAGGTGTGGGGCTGCTCTGGGGGCTGGCTTGGGATTTGTGGGGGGGCGCAAATCGAGCGCCGCCCGCGCGGCGCATCGCGAGCAAGGCTCGCTCCTACGTTTGTTTCGGGCCAGTAACGGCAGTGACGGGCGCGCGCGACTCGTAGCGCATCGCGAGCAAGGCTCGCGCCTACGTTTGTTTCGGGCCAGTAACGGCAGTGAAAGACGCGCGCGACTCGTAGGAGCGAGCCTTGCTCGCGATGCGCCGCGCAGGCGGCGCTCGGTCTCCCAGGCACCCAAGCTGGTCTGGCTAGCCCCCGTATTGCCCTTAACCCAAGCAGCGCGTCACATGCTTGACCGACAGATACCCCGACAACCCCCAAGGCCCGAGCTCGCGCCCGATGCCGCTGCCCTTGGTCCCGCCCCACGACGTTTCGACGAACACCGCCTGCACCGAGTTGATCCACACGTGCCCGACCTCCAGCGCATCGGCCACACGCTCGGCGCGCTCAAGGTCGGCGGAGCAGACGGTAGCGACCAGGCCAAAGCGGCTGTCATTGGCTTCGGCAATCGCCTGCGCTTCGGTCGAGAAGCGACGAGCACAGAGCACCGGCCCGAAGATTTCTTCCGTCCACAGGCGGCTGTCCTTCGGTACCTCGGCATACAGCGTGGGGCTGACGAACCAACCGTCACGGTCCAGCGCCTTGCCACCGGCCAGGCACTGCAAGCCCTCTTCACGCGCCGTGGCGAAGTAACTGGCCACTTTCAGCCATTGCGCCTGGCTAGTCAGCGGCCCCATGTCCACTTCCTCAATCAGCGGATTGCCAACCCGCAGCTTGTCCAAGGCTTGCTGCAGGCGCGGCAGCAATGCATCGGCGATGCCGTCCTGCACCAGCAGTCGTGAGGTGGCAGAGCACATCTGCCCGGCATTCCAGGTGATACCCGCGACGATCCAATCGACCGCCTGGTCGACATCGCAATCATCGAACACCACGATGGCCGATTTACCACCCAGCTCCAGCGTCACCGGCCGGCACTGGGCCGAAGCGCTGCGCATCACCTGGCTGCCAACACTGTTGCTGCCGGTGAACGACAGTTTGTCCAGGCCGTTGTGGCCGCTCAGGGCAGCGCCGGTTTCAGCCTTGCCGTTGACGATGTTCAGCACCCCTGCAGGCAGGCCCAGGGTGTCGGCGATCTGGCCGTAGGCCTGTTCGATAAGCGGGGTCACTTCCGATGGCTTGAGCACCACGGTGCAGCCGGCCGCTAGGGCTGGGGCGAGCTTCCAGGCGCTGGTCACCAATGGGAAGTTCCACGGTACGATCAGGCCCACCACGCCCACCGGCTCCAGCCGCGTGCGGGCGGTGAAGCCGGGCGCGGCCAGTGGCACGTCGCGGTTCTTTGCCGGCAGCTGTTCGGCGAGGTCGGCGTAGTAGGCAAAGGTGGCCACGGCGTCGTCCAGGTCAATTTCGGCCTCGTGGCGTGGCTTGCCGTTATTGCGCATCTGCAAGCCGATCAGCTCTTCACGGCGTTGCCCAAGCTGCTCGGCAAAGCCGCGCAGGAACGCCGCGCGTGCGGCGGCGCTGACGGCTTTCCAGGTGGTCAGTGCCTGGCGGGCGGCGGCGACCGCCTGGTCGACCTGGGCCACGCTGGCGGCCCTCAGCTCGGCGAACGGCTGGCCGAGCGACGGGTCGTTGACGGTGATGCAATCGCTGCCCTGGCCTTCGACCCAGCGGCCAGCGATGTAGTGGGAATGGGTCATGGTCGGACTCCGGTCAGGCCATTTCGGCAGTGGTTACGGGCAGGTGCGGGGTGCGTTTGCTGGGCACCCAGCGAGGGCCATTGGGGCCATACACGCCTGCAGGTTCAGGGAACACGTTGAGCAGAATGAGGTACAGCACTCCGGCCAGCCCGAGGGTCACCGGCAAGCTCAGGTCGATGCCGCCAGCCAGGTCGCCCAGCGGGCCGACGAATTGCCCAGGCAGGTTCACGAAGCACAGGCCCACCGCCGCACTCGGGATCCATGCGCCCATGCCTCGCCAGTTCCAGCCGTGCAGGAACCAGTAGTGACCGCCGCGCTGGCCGCGGGTGAACACTTGCAGGTCGTCGGCGTGGTAGAAGCCACGGCGGGTGATCAGGCCAAGGATCATGATCACCATCCAAGGGCTGGTACAGGTGATGATCAGCACGGCGAAGGTCGACACGCTCTGCACCAGGTTGAAGGTGAAGCGACCGATGAAGATGAAGGCGATCGCGGCTACGCCGATCAGCAGGGTCGCCCCGGCGCGGCTGAGCAGGCGTGGGAACACGCTGGACATGTCCAGGCCGGTGCCGTACAGCGCGGTGGTGCCGGTCGACATGCCGCCGATCACCGCGATCAGGCATACCGGCAGGAAGAACCAGCTAGGCGAAATCGCCAGCAGGCCGCCGACGTAGTTGTTGGCGGCGATGTAGTCGGGCGCCTGGCTGGCCACCAGGGTGGCGGTGCACAGGCCGAACAGGAACGGGATCAGCGTTGCGACCTGGGCGGCGATGACCGCCAGCATGATGCGTGCCTTTGGCGTTTCCCGCGGGATGTAGCGCGACCAGTCGCCAAGAAAGGCGCCGAACGACACCGGGTTGCTCATGGCCAGGATCGCTGCACCGACGAACGCTGCCCAGAAGCCAGGCTGGCCGAGGTTCACGCTACCGGCAAAGTCCGCGTCGAAAGGCCCGGCAAAGGCGAAGATGCCCAGCAGGAACAGCAGGCTCGACGCCCACACGGCAATCTTGTTGACCCACAGCATGAAGCGGAAGCCGAAGATGCACACTACCAGCACCAGCACGGCGAACAGACCGTAGGCTAGGCCCAGGGTGAGGTCGGTTTCCGGCAGCCCGGCCAGGCGCTTGGCACCACCTACCAGGGCGTCGCCCGAACTCCAGACCGACAGCGAGAAGAACGCCACTGCCGTGAGCAGTGAGAGGAACGACCCGACGATTCGTCCATGCACGCCGAAGTGCGCGCCCGAGGACACTGCGTTGTTGGTGCCGTTGAGTGCACCGAACAGGCCCATTGGCGCAAGGATCAGCGAACCGACACCGACGCCCAGCACAATGGCCCAGACCCCGGCCTGAAACGACAGCCCGAACAGCACCGGGAAGCTGCCCAGTACCGCCGTGGCGAATGTGTTGGCGCCGCCGAAGATCAGGCGGAACAGGTCCAGTGGGGAAGCGTCGCGTTGATCGTCGGGGATCTGTTCGACGCCATTGGTCTCGATACCGGTCGAGTGGCTCATGATGATGCTCCAGCGCGGTTGTTGTAGGTCGGCGCGGTGCGCGGACCCTCTTGTGGGTGCGATGGCAGAGCGGCAAGGCCGCGTAAAAGGTGTAGGTCAGGCGGCGGTGACGACCGACAAGTGCTCGTGGCACGCCAGCCAGCGTTCGCCCTGGCGACGGAACACGATGGTTTCGCGCTCGGCCAGTTGGTGCTCTTGATCGGCCATGCGGATATGCGTGGCGACATCGTGCATGAACACCGCCACATCGCCTTGCAGGCTCACATGCACATTGCTCGACCGGCACGCCAGCACGGCGAACCCTTCGGCTTGCCATTGCGCCCAGAGGTCTTCGTAGGCGCGACGAGAAAGCAGCGGCTGCGGCAAGGTATGGAACAGGAAGGTGGCGTCTTCGCTGAAGCAGGCGAAGTAGCGGGCGGTATCGTTGCTGGCGAAGGCTTCGACGAGGTCGGCAGCGGCCTGCCGTACCTGGAGTGTCTGGTCCACGGGAGTGGCCTCACGGTTTTTGTGATTGTGGTGAAGCGATTCTGGTGGGGGGCGCTGACGGGAAAAATCGCTGGCAGGAAATAATTAGTTCAGGAATTTGTGAAGTGACCAGGGGAGGATGCCCATCCGTGGCGTATTGCCGAAACCAGCGCGCTGCGCAGCCCTTGCCGACTGGCGGTCATCCTGTCTGCGCATCCTTGCCTACGCTGAATTACCCACGCACAGAAGCAAGGAGTTGCGCCATGACGTTCCAATACAAGCGCCTGGACAAGAACGATGCCGCGGTACTGCTGGTCGACCACCAGGCCGGCCTGCTCTCGCTGGTACGGGATATCGACCCCGACCGTTTCAAGAACAACGTGCTGGCCCTGTCGGACCTGGCCAAGTACTTCAAGCTGCCCACCATCCTCACCACCAGTTTCGAAACCGGCCCCAATGGCCCGCTGGTGCCCGAGCTCAAGGCGCAGTTCCCCGACGCCCCGTACATCGCCCGTCCCGGCAACATCAACGCCTGGGACAACGAAGACTTCGTCAAGGCGGTGAAAGCGACCGGCAAGAAACAACTGATCATCGCCGGCGTGGTCACCGAGGTGTGCGTGGCCTTCCCGGCGCTGTCGGCACTGGAAGAAGGCTTCGAGGTGTTCGTCGTCACCGACGCCTCCGGCACTTTCAACGAACTCACCCGCGACTCGGCCTGGCGCCGCATGGAAGCGGCCGGGGCACAGCTGATGACCTGGTTCGGCGTGGCCTGCGAGTTGCACCGCGACTGGCGCAACGACATCGAAGGGCTGGGAACGCTGTTCTCCAACCACATCCCCGACTACCGCAACCTGATGACCAGTTACAACAAGCTGGCCAAGTAAAGCAGCGGTGCGACGCTTGCGGGGCAGCAGCGAGCCCCGCGAGCCATCCAGCAAACCCCCATTAATCGACCATACTCAGTCATCATTCGCCTCCGGGAGCAGGCCATGTCCAAGTCGGCCAAAAAGAAAGCCACCCAGTCATCCGACGAAAAGCTCAGCGGCAAGGACTATGAGAAAGCGCTCAAGTCCCTGCACGTCGAACTGGTCAAGCTTCAGGAATGGGTCGTGGCCAAGGGCCTTAAGGTATGCATCGTTTTCGAAGGCCGTGATGGCGCGGGCAAGGGCGGGACCATCAAGGCCATCACCGAGCGGGTCAGTCCACGAGTCTTTCGGGTGGTTGCGTTACCGGCACCCACCGAGCGGGAAAAGACCCAGATGTACGTGCAACGCTACCTGGGCCACCTGCCTGCCGCTGGCGAGGTGGTGATCTTCGACCGCAGCTGGTACAACCGCGCCGGGGTCGAGCGGGTGATGGGGTTCTGCACCGAGGAGCAAGCCAACAAGTTCCTCACCGTGGTGCCGCTGTTCGAGAAGATGATGGTCGAGTCTGGGATCATTCTGATCAAGTACTGGCTTGAAGTCAGTGCAGAGGAGCAGACCCGACGGCTGCAGGACCGCATCAACGATGGGCGCAAACTGTGGAAGCTGTCGCCGATGGACCTGAAGTCCTATTCACGTTGGGACGACTACACCCATGCCCGTGACGAAATGTTCGCCGCCTCGGACTCATCCTGGGCGCCCTGGTTCATGGCGCACTCCAATGACAAGCGGCGCGCGCGGCTCAATATCATCAGCCACCTGCTGTCGCGCATCGAGTACAAGGACGTGACCCGCGAAGAGATCGTCAAGCTGCCCAAGCGCGGCAAGATCGGCAAGTACAAGTCCGTGGACTACCCCTTCAAGGTGGTGCCGGAACGGTTTTGACACGTGTGAAACAGCCCGTCAGTTGGCAGTCGGCGTTGGCAAGAGGGTCCGTATCGACAGTCGGGGTTCGCTTCCGACAAAGCCAGGGGATAAGCGGCCATGCCACACGACGGCAGTCTGCTACAGGCGACAGTGGTCTTCTTGCTGGCCGTGGTGCTGTTGGTGCCACTGGCGCAGCGTCTGAAACTGGGGGCGGTACCGGGCTATCTGCTGGCCGGTATCCTCATCGGCCCATCCATGTTGGGCTTGATCAACCATCCCGAGAACGTTTCCCGCCTCTCCGAAATGGGCGTGGTGATGCTGTTGTTCGTGATTGGCCTGGAGCTTTCGCCGCGCCGCCTGTGGACCATGCGCCGGTCGCTGTTCGGCGTTGGCTCGCTGCAGGTGGCGCTGACCGCCGTGGTGCTGGGGTTGCTGGCGTACCTGGTGTTCGGCCAGCCGAGGGCGGCGGCGATTGTGCTGGGCCTGGGCCTGGCGCTGTCGTCCACCGCCTTCGGTTTGCAGGTGCTGGCAGAGCGCCGGGAACTGGGTAAGCCGCAAGGGCGACTGGCTGTGAGTATCCTGTTGTTCCAGGACATCGCGGCCATTCCGCTGATCGCCGTGGTACCCCTGCTTGGTACCGGTATCAGTCCGCCGGAGGAGGGTAGTTGGCCATTGTTGGCGGTGGCATTGGGCGTTGGTTTGGTGATCGTGACGGGTCGCTACCTGCTGCAACCGGTATTCCGCTGGACCGTCGGCTCGGGGCTGCATGAACTGTCGACCGCTACGGCATTGCTGGTGGTGCTGGGCACCGCCTGGGTAATGGAGCATGTCGGGGTTTCCATGGCCTTGGGCGCTTTCCTCGCGGGTGTGGTGATGGCCGATTCGCCGTTTCGCCATGAGTTGGAGTCCCAGGTCGAGCCACTCAAGGGGCTGCTGTTGGGGCTGTTCTTCGTCGGCGTGGGGATGACCGCCGACTTGCGCCTGCTGCTGAGCATGCCGGTGCAAGTGTTGGGGCTCACCGTGTTGCTGGTGGGGGTCAAGTTACCGCTGCTGTTCATGCTTGGACGCACCGCGGGCGGCCTGGAGCGGGCCCAGGCACTGTGCCTGGCGGTGGTGCTGGCCTCGGGCGGTGAGTTCGCCTTCGTGGTGTTCAAGCTGGCGTTGGAGCATCGAGTGCTGGAGCAGCAGGTACACGACCTGCTGGTGCTCGCCATCACCCTGTCGATGGCCGTGGTGCCGCTGGTGATGATGGCCCTGGCCCGCCAGTTGCGCGATGACGCGACGGTGGCCGCAGCCGCTGCGGCCCTGCCGGAAGTCGACGAAACACCCCAGGTAGTGGTGGCCGGCCTCGGGCGCATGGGCGGTGCCATCGTGCGCATGCTGCATGGCGAGGGCGTGCGCCTGGTGGCGCTGGACACTTCGATCGAGTCAGTAAGCCGCAGCAGCGAGCCGGATGGCCCACTGGTGTTCTTTGGCGACCCGTCTCGCTCGGAGATCCTGCGGGCGGCCAGGGTCGACCAGGCCAAGCTGGTGATCGTCGCTACCGACGACCCGCAGGCCAACCTCAAGGCTGCCGATGTGCTGGCGCATCTTTATCCACAGACCCCAGTGATCGCCGCTGCGCGTGACAGCCAGGAGGCGCTGCGGCTGCTTGCCATGGGCGTCGATCCAGTGCGCGAGACCTTCCATTCCAGCCTGGAGATGGCGCGCCGGGCCCTTATCGCGTTGGGGTACAGCGAAGAGCAGGCGTCGGCCTGGGTTCAGCGATACCAACGGCAAGAGGCACGCAGGCTGCTGGATCAGCAGCACGGCAAGGGTGATTTTCCAGGTGCTCGCTGAGCGCCCTGAAGCTTCGCAGCACAGACACGCGCCATGGGGCGCACTGATCGTTCATCCGCTGAATGCGGCCAGGAGGTGAACCATGCAGTCGGGTTTCAAGCTGGACAGCGCCCTGTCGCGAGGGCTGCTCGACGTGCTGATCAAGGCCGGGCTGGTGGCGGCCCTGGTGATCTTTGCCTTTCAGGTGTTCGAGCCGTTTCTGGAGCTAATGCTCTGGGCGGTGATCCTGGCGGTCACCTTGTATCCGCTTTATAGCCGGATCAAGCGCCGTATCGGTCTGAAAAACGGGTATGTCGCAACGCTCGTGGTCTTGCTCGTGCTGGTGGTGTTGTTGGTCCCGATCTATCTGGTGGTGGTTTCCATTGGCGAGTCCGTTCATAGCCTGGTGGCGCTGCTCAAGGAGGGCGGTTGGAGTGTGCCTGCGCCACCGGAATCAGTGGCAGGCTGGCCCCTCATCGGCCCTCGGCTGTATGCCTTCTGGCAGTCGGCTTCCGAAAGCCTGGCCCCGGTGATGAACAACCTGATGCCACATCTCAAAGGCGTAGGGCTGAGCATGCTGGGCGCCGCGGCGAGTGCGGGCGGGGCGTTCCTGTTGTTCATCGGTGCCGTGATCATCTCGGGTGTGATCATGGCCTTCGGCGAGCGTGGCGAGATTGCAGCACAGCGCATCGCCATGCGGGTATCCGGCGAAGAGCGCGGCAAGCCGTTGGCCAAACTGTGCACCGCGACGATACGGGCGGTCGCCCAGGGCGTGATTGGCATCGCCTTTATCCAGATGCTGCTGATTGGCGTCGGTTTCGTGGTCAAGGGCGTGCCGGGGGCGGGCATGTTGGCGATCGTTGTGTTGATGCTGGGGATCGCCCAGGCGCCAGCGACCCTGGTGACCGTTCCGGTGATCATCTACGTATTCAATGTCGAGGGTTTCACCGCTGCGACCATTGTCTTTGCCGTCTACACCTTCGTCGCGGGGCTTGCCGACAACGTGCTCAAACCGCTGCTGCTGGGGCGCGGGGTGGACGTGCCGATGCCGGTGGTGTTGATCGGAGCCTTGGGCGGCATGGTGGTCAAGGGCATCATCGGTTTGTTCATAGGCCCGGTCATCCTCGGCGTTGCCTATGTGCTTTTCTGGCAGTGGGTGGCGTTGCAGGTGCCGGAGCAACCTGTGCCGCCAGCAGCATGAGCCAGGCCAGTCATGCCCAAGCGCTGCCATGGCCTGATCCTGTTGTTGGTGCTCACCGGCTGTAGCCAGGTCGGCCCGGATTTCGCGGCGCCCCAGGACCGGTGGTTGCAAGGCTGGAGCACACCCCTGCTGGAACAGACGGGGCGTACCGCACCGACACCTGATCTGAGCCGGTGGTGGGCGGTGTTCGCCGACCCGACGCTGGATGCGCTGATTGCCGAGGCTGACGCTCAGAATACCAACCTGCGGGTGGCAGGCCTGCGCATCGTCGAGGCACGTGCGCAACTGGCCATTGTGCAGACCGGACGCTATCCCCAGTTGCAGCAGTTACGTGCGCAAAGCCTGTACCTCAAGCAGGACCAGTCCGGCACCCCGACCGCTCGTGACTCGGTGTTCTGGCAGTCCAGCCTGGGTTTCGACATTGCCTGGGAGGTGGATTTCTGGGGACGATTCAGCCGCGCCATCGAGTCGGCCGATGCCGCCTACTTCGCCTCCCAGGCCAACTATGCCGACGCCATGGTGCTGCTGCGCGCGCAGGTGGCCGACACCTATTTCGGCTTGCGCACCGCCGAGGCGCGCCTGGCCATCGCCCAAGAAAACGCTAGGCGCCAGGCCCGCAGCCTGGAAATCACCGAGCGGTTGTTCCGCCATGGCGAAAACGACGAGCTGGACTGGCAGCAGGCGCGCACGCAGTACCTGGCCACCCAGGCGACCATTCCCGAGTTCCAGAACCAGGTGAATGCCTTGCGAAATGTGCTGTGTTCGCTGATCGGCCGGCCGCCTGGTCCGTTGCCGGAGCTCGAAGCGCGCCATGGCCAGTTGCCTCTGCCGGATCGGGCGGTTCTGCAGGACGTGCCCGCCAACCTGCTGCAACGCCGCCCGGATATCCGCGCCGCCGAGCAGGCGGTGGCGGCGCAGTCGGCCCTGGTGGGCGTGGCCGAGGCTGATCTTTATCCGTCGTTGAGCTTGCTGGGCAGCATTGGCTGGAGCTTCGTCACGGCCAATCACGTGCCCGATACGTTCGACCTCGCAGCCGGACCGAGCCTGATCTGGAACCCGTTCGACTATGGCCGGCGCAAGAACGCCGTGCGGGTGGAGGATGCGCGTTTGCAGCAGTTGATCGAGCGGTATCACCAGAATGTGCGCGACGCTGCACGCGAGGCGGACGATGCCGCCAGCGGCCTGGTGCGCTCGCTGGAAAGCGCCGGTATTCGCCAGCAGGCGTCGCAGGCCGCGCAACGTTCGTTGAGCTTGGCCAGCTCGCAGTACCGTGAGGGCTTCGCCGATTTTCAGCGGGTGCTCGATGCCCAGCAGCTGCTGTTGCAGCAGCAGGACGGCTACCTGGTCAGCCGAGGCAACGCCGTCAGCAGCCTGGTGAGCCTGTACAAGGCGCTAGGTGGAGGCTGGGAGCAGGTTGGTGAGCCGATCCCGCCGGCGACCCGCCAGCAGATGCAACAACGCACCGACTGGGGAACGCTGCTCGATGGGCCAGCCCCTGAACATCAGGAAACAGGTACGCGAAGATGAGCGACGCCCAGGGTACACCGCCGACACCAGCAGCACCGGACCGGGGCATGCGCTGGGTGCTGCTGCTGATTGTCGTCAGCCTGGTCTGGTACCTGCTGGCCGACCGCTTCACGCCTTACACCCAGCAGGCCCGCTTGCAGGCCTACGTGGTACCGGTCAGTGCCGAAGTGGCAGGCCAGATCAGGCGGGTGGCGGTGGGCAACAACCAGGAAGTGCGCAGGGGCGATGTGCTGTTCGAACTGGACCCCGAGCAGTACCGCATCGCGTTGGCACGGGCCGAAGCGGACCTGGACACCATGCGCCGGCAGATCGGCGCCCATACTGCTGGCATCGACTCGGCCCAGGCCGCGCTGGTGGCCGCCCAGGCCAACGAGCGCAAGGCGCGGCAAGATGCCGAACGGTTGAAGCGGCTGATCGACGAGGACCCCGGCACGGTGTCGGTGCGGCGTCTGGAAGGGGCCCAGGCGACCCGCGACCAGGCCATCAGCCAGGTCGCCGCAGCCCGCGCGGAAGTCGAGCGGGCCCGTGAACAGCAGGGCGGGGCTGAAGCGGACAACGCCCAGTTGCGCAGTGCCGCGGCCAATGTGCAAAAGGCCCGTTTGGACCTGGCGCGCACCGTGGTACGGGCCGAGGCCAATGGCCTGATCACCGACCTGCGTACCGATGTGGGCCACTACGTCGCGGCAGGCAGCCCGATGATGACCCTGATCGCCATCCATGATCTGTGGATAAGTGCCGACATGACCGAGAACAACCTTGGCTACCTGCAGTCCGGTACGCCGGTACTGGTGGTGCTCGATGCACTACCGGGCAAGGTGCTGCGCGGGCGTGTGCGCAGTATTGGCCGTGGCGTGAGCGTTGGTCAGAGTACCCCGCCGGGCAGCTTACCGACGGTGCAGAACAGCCGTGAGTGGTTGCGTTCGGCGCAACGCTTTCCGGTAATCGTCGAGCTGGAACGCGATCAGCTGCAAAGCGCTGCCGGCCTGCGGGTAGGCGGTCAGGCCGAAGTCATGGCGCTGCCTCGCGAAGGCAACCCGCTGAACCTGTTGGCCAGGGTGTTCATGTGGCTGATGAGCTGGATGTCCTATGCCTATTGAGCTGCGTCGCTTGCGCGCCCTGCGCTTGGCGTGGGGCACGGCGTTGTGCCTGGCGGTCAGTTTCGGCCTTGGCCTGCCGGTGCCGATTCTGGCGCCTGTGTTCGCCGTGCTGCTGCTGGCGATGCGCAGCCAACCTCTGCCGTTGCGCGCCGCGCCGTTGCTGGCACTGCTGGTGCTGCTCAGTTGCGGCAGTGGCCTGTTGCTGATTCCGTTGCTGCGCCATGCCCCGGTCAGCGGGGTGCTGGTGGTTGGCACCGGCGTATACCTGGTACTGCGCTATGCCCTGCTGGGGGGCAACGGCTTGCTGGCGAACCTGCTGGTCATCGGCCTGACCATGATCGCCGCGGCAGGCACAAGTGACTTCACCCTGGCGCTGTCGGTGGTCGAGGCCATGGCCAAGGGCATGCTCCTGGCAACCCTGGGCTGTGCCCTGGCGCATCTGTTGTTCCCCGAACCTGCCGATGCTCCCGTCCCATCCCCCCCGGCACGGCTGAATGACAATGAGGTTGGGTGGGTGGCCTTGCGTGCCACCCTGATCGTGATGCCAGCGTTTCTGTTGGCATTGATCGCACCGGACACGTTCATGCCGCTGATCATGAAATCGGTGAGCTTGGGGCAACAGGCCGGCGAGACCCACGCGCGGCATGCCAGCCGCGAATTGATCGGTTCGACCCTGCTGGCCGGGGCGCTGGCGATCCTGCTGTGGGGTGCGCTTGGCCTGTTCGTGCACCTGTGGATGTTCTTCTTGTGGGGGCTGCTGTTCTGTCTTTGGCAGGCGCGCAGGCTCTACCAGGCAGTGATGACGCAGCAGACGCCGGCTTTTTGGATCAGTTGCCTGACGACGTTCCTGATCCTTCTGGGGCAATCGGTGCAGGACAGTGCAGCCGGGCAGGATGTGTACCGTGCGTTTGCCGTGCGCATGGCACTGTTCGTCGCGGTGTCGTTGTATGCCAGCGCGATGCTGATCTGGATCGACAGGCGTCGTGCCAGGCAGGTCGTCACGCCGTGATGTCATCCGCCAGGCTTTGTATGAAAAGCTTTGATACTCGGTGATGCTGCGTTGAAAACAGCCTCGGGGCCTGACGTTCGTCTCAAGACGTTTCATGTAGACCCTAGGGCTGCCAGTCGACGCCGGTATCCTTCAGGTAGGCATCCACGGCGGCGCCTACCGTGGGATGAAAGGCCTGCGCACCAATGCAATGGAACAGCTCGAAGCGCTTCATCTTGTCCTTGACCGGATCTTTCATCTCGGCAAATTGCAGCTCAACGCCACGGGATTCAAGGATGCGGTCCAGTTCGGCGAGCATGTCAGCGGAGGTGATGTCGATGCTGGTCACAGGCTCGGCGGCCACCACCAGGCGTTGTACCGGGGTCGGCGACTCGTCGATCGCTGCCATTACGGTGTTATGGAACTGCTCGGCATTGGCGAAGAACAGCGGAGCATCCCAACGCAGCAGCACCAGCCCCGGAATCCGTCGTGCGTGCGGGTGGCGCTCGATGTCGTGGTAACCGCGGGTGCCATCCACACGGCCCAGCACGGCGAAATGCGGACGCCAGCCGTCCCAGAGAAATTCGATCACCGAGATCACCACCGCGATGCCGATGCCAGGAATGGCGCCGAACACCGCCACGCCGACGAAGCAGGTGAACGACAACCAGAACTCCCATTGCTGCATACGGAAGATGCGCTTGAGGTCGGCGAACTCGAACAGCCCCAGCGCGGCGGCGATCACCACTGCCGCCAGGGCGCTGTTGGGCAGATAGCGCATCAGGTTGGGCGCCACCAGCAACAGGAGCGTGACTGCCAGCGCGCCGATGATGCCGGTCAGTTGGGTCTTGGAGCCAGCAGCTTCGGCGACTGGGGTGCGTGACGAGCTGCTGCTGATGGGGATGCCCTGGAACAACCCGGACGCCAGATTGGCCACGCCCAGGCCGAACATTTCCTGGTTCGGGTTCACCGGCGCCTTCAAGCGAGCGGCGTAGGTGCGCGACAGCACGCTGGTGTCAGCGAAGGACACCAGTGCCACGGCGATGCCGCCCAGTAGCACCTCCACCAGGTCAATGTCGCTCAGCCATGGAAAGGTGAAACTGGGCAGGCCCTGGGGCAGCTCGCCGAGCACCTTCACGCCCTGCTGGTCCAGGTTCAGCACGCTCACGGCCACGGTGGCCAGCACCACCGCGATGAGGATGCCGGGGAGACGTTTGTAGGGTTTGAGCAACACGATCAACGCCAGGCTGGCGCCACCCACCGCGAAGCTTGGCCAATGGCCTTGGCCGGCGAACAAGGCCTGGGCCAGTTGCCAGAGATCGCGCAAAGGGCCCTGGCTGTCGAACGAAAGGCCGAACAGCTTGGGTAGCTGGCTGATCAACACCGTCAGGGCAATGCCGTTCATATAGCCATAGCGGATTGGTTTGGACAGCAGTTCGGTGATGAAGCCCAGCCGCAGCAGGCCGGCGACCATGCAGAACGCACCGGCCACCAGGGCCATCATGCTGGCGATGGCGATAGCCCGTTGTGGGTCGCTGGCGGCGTATTGCACCACCACGGCGAGGATGGGGGCCGCCAGTGCCGAGTCCGGGCCGAGCACCAGAATGCGGCTGGGGCCGAACAGGGCGTACGCCAACAGCGGGACGATGGTGGCATACAGGCCGTAGATGCCCGGTACCCCGGAGGCTTCGGCGTAGGCGATCCCCACGGGGACCAGCATGGTGGTCAGGACCAGGCCCGCGGCGAGGTCCCTGGGGAGCCAGGTGGGTTGGTAGTGGAGTAGGGTGGCCAGACCGGGGAGCCAGCGTTGCCAGTCGAAGCGGGAGGCGCGAGGCGATTTTTCCATGGTGCAGGCTCCGGGAAGTGGGGGGCTCTACAGCACTAGCGCGCCCCCATCAACCTCAAGGATGCAAGACATTTGCGAACTTGCAACCCGCTGCTTGAGGTCACATCAGCTTGGGAATTGGCTTACCGGGGCCAGGAAGGGCTCACGGCTGCCCAGCGGGCAAAAGAAAACCCCTTGGGCATTGCTGCCCAAGGGGTTTTCGTATCGCGAGTGGCCTGGTCTCAGACGTTAGTCGGGAAGTAATGCCGTGAAGATCGTGTCTCGTGGGTGTTTGTACGAATAACACAATTCCGTGTACCCGGTTTTTTACCCGGTTTTGAGTCCGTGGGTAGTGTTACTGCGGTGTCTTAACGGTGCGGGTGTAGTATTCCTAGCTTCCGGCCAAGTACACGCCAGCATCGGCCTCCATCCTGACCAAGCTTTCAATGACTTGAGCGCGTTTCAGGCCATGCTTCTCTGCTAGCGCATCCAACTGGGAAATTACTGCTTTCGGGAGCATGACGTTGACCTGCTTCTTGTCAGCGGAGCGTTCATTGAATTGCCTTTTGCTCCAAAGCTTCCTGATCCTTTGGATGATAGCTACTCTCTCGTTTGAACCCATGTCTTCGTGGTCGAAGAACATCAGCAGCTCCTGATAGTTGCTGATGGGAATCTGTCTTGAGAATGGCTTCAAGTAATTCTTCTGTAGCCACTCCCAGGCGCAAAGGCATCGCTTCGTGCCCTCTTTCTGATCGCTAAACCACTCAAGCTGGCTGTCCATGGCTTTGTGTCTGCGCCATTGGTCATGAAGCCTTTCTACTGCACGCTGCTTCTTTTCGAGGTCGATTTTCCAAATGTCTAGGGCGGCTACGAGTCGATCCCGCCCCTGGAGGTGGACGAGACATCTGGGAAGGATTCGGTCTGTGAGAGTGTCAATTCTCGGGGTTAGCCATTGAAGCTGTCTTTGGCTGGCGGTGATCCAAGCCAGCTGTTCCTCTGGCAGCAAATAGCGATCTTTTTTGGCTCGAAAGCTTGAAGTGATATCCGGGGCCCCCTCTAGGGCCCAAGCGACCTCATCTCGCATAGTCGCTCCGCCGCACGAGTTGTCGTCGAGGTCAAATTTCTCGTGTATGCGCAGGCCAAGCCACAGCCAAGTTGCTTGCCGGTGATTTATCCAAGTGCCTAGGAGTGGAGTGATTGGGTCGGAGGGGTCGTTGACAGCCATTATCAGTTAGCTCTCTAGGTGTGAATCACTAGTGATACATCAAGCCTAATTCTAGTAAGGCTCTTTGTGTCTTCTATGTAGATTTTACTCGGGTTCTATGGATAGTCTACCGTTTTTATATGTCTGCTCTACGGACATTCTAGGAGTATTCTATTGGTTGGATTTTGGCTTTGATGACGATTTTAAAGGGTTTTATAGGAATTGGACGTTGCGTCAGCAGACCTTAGACTACGGTGATTGTGAAAGGAATTTGCCGCGAGCACTGCCTGTTGCTGGAGCGCTGAGCAAACAGCCGGGTGTGGCGCGGTGTCGCGGAGATCGTGTCGCTGTGGAGACGATCAGCTCTTGATGATGTTCGAATGGTTTCGAGTTCAGCGGCAAGGGCGGTGGAAAAACTGCGTCTGTCTTTCGGCCTGATCGCCACGCTCAGGAGGTCGGGGTGCAAGGCGGTATCGTGACGTGATGCTGTAGCCTATCAAGAACGCCTCTATGGCGAGTTGCAGGCTATGTCAGCGCGGCGTCAGAGCTATAACGGTTCGGCCGATGCCACCGACCACCCGGAGTCGTTGTCTGGAGTATCGACCTACTATCGCCGGTTATCCGGGGCGTCAGCCCGTAGAGCAACGCATAGGGGGCCTCGTAAGGCCACGTGGCGGGACTGTATGTGCCACGTCCCCATCGAATGAGCCTAGGATTCTTCAAGCATTACGGCGAGGAGCATTCGCACGGAGGGCTGAAATGCTGTTTACCTCAGAAGTTCAAACGCCTGCCTGGCGGGGAGCCGATGTCCCGTTTGGTAGGGGCAGGTCAGGGTGTTATGGTCGTTTAGTTTTTTTAAACGGCGCTTGCAGATCCTCTGAGCCACAGAGGAGCCTGCTCATGCGAATCATCCGCCTGAAAGAAGTCATCGATTCGACCGGTCTGGCGCGGTCGACCATCTACAAGCACATCGGGGAGGGCACCTTTCCGAAACCGGTGTCACTGGGCGACCGTTGCGTCGGTTGGGTCGACAGCGAGGTGCACGACTGGATCTTGGCAAGGATCGAGGAGCGTGACCTGGCAGAGGGTGCTGCGGTGCGCGCCACCGGCCACCTGAGTGTGGCCGGCTAGAACTAACCATCTGCGCCATGACTGGCTACGGCTGGTCATGGCGTTTATGCCCTTTGGTAAGGTCCAGTGTTCTCAGCTAACTCTCCCAAGACGCGATTCGGCAAATCTCTCGGCAGGCAGGCAATGTTGCTCTCCATTGGCAGCTCTCGCCGGGAGGGCTGGTAGTCGGCTGGGCTGCTTCTAGTGATATAGCTACTGTCTATCAAAACCTAATAATTCAATAGTTATTGACACTTATCCAGTACTGCACCTACTGCACAGGCAGGGATAGGTCATCGGTTAAAAAATACACAACACGTGCCTGGTATGCACAACAACCAACCAGGTACCTATCCATGACCAATCGCAAGACTCACACCCATCTTTCCCAGTCCGACATTGCCCTCCAGATCGAGCGACTTGTCCTGGCCATCGGAGATTCAGATTTACCGGCATTCCGAATCAAGCAAGCCCGCACAGGTTACGAACGGGTCCAAGAGACCAAGCGTTCTCGGTACTTCGATCACATCCAGCAGATGGTCGATCTATTTGAAGGCCGTATCGAATACAGCTACAGCGAGCACCTGCAAGCGTTTAGGGCTGCATGTCAGGACATCGGGCTGGAGCGCCACCCTGACGGCCCTGCCTGTCTGAATGAAGAGGGTACGGCTTACCTGGATCATCATCACAGCATGAACGTCTTGGTCGCCCGGATCCGTCAATTGACTCGTGAAGGGTGGTATCTCCGCAGGAAGCATGACCTCCGCCACCAGGCCAAGGAACAGGGGATCCAAGTCTGCGACTACGCCGATGCCTTATGTGAGCTCTACTCACGCATCACTATCGTCAGGGTCGACTTCCACTACCGTTCTGATGCCCAGGTCAGGCTGCGAGTCGAACATGTCTTCGATGACCTGGATGAACTGATTACCAAGCACAAGCGCAATACGATTTTTGACCATCTCATCGGCCACATTTATTCGGTGGAGCAGGGTGACAGGAAGGATGGTGGGGGCTACCACATCCATGCTGCCTACTTTTTCAATGGCAACGAGGTGCAGGGCGATGTTTACAAGGCCATCCAGCTCGGCGCGTTGTGGGAGGACATCACGCATGGTCAGGGCTACATCTACAGTTGCAACCACGATAAGGAGCAATACGGAGACGGGTGTGGTATCGGCCGCATCCTGAGGAGTGATCGAGCAATTCGGCGCCATGTGCACAAGGCAGTGAAGTATCTAGTCAAAGACGGTCAGCACCTGCGCTTGAGGCCCGAGGGGGCTCGAAGTCTGCGGACGGGTCAGATGAAGCGTCCGTATCGAGGGTGACAGGGTGTGGCTTTGGCAATGCGACCTCGTGCTTCTGTTGTTAGGGTGCAAAAGCTCGCCTGGTACGTGCTGACCTGCTAATTTGCCGGGTTTACAGTTTGCTGTCGGGCCGCTCGCACATTCCCTGAATGCCGGTCGCACTTTATTAGGCTGCCGACTGGGCAGGCACCTCGCTCGAGTGGATTGGCGCAGATGCAGTCTGGATAGAAAGAACAACGCTGCGATGACCTGTCGTCATCGCGCATGGATTGAAGGAAAGGGCTGAATGCCAACATTGAACTGGATCGGCAAAGAGGCCGTGGTCAGACACCACAAGGACGTACCCTTCCGCCTTCTGGAGCCGGTGAGGGAGCTATCCTGTGGCGACAATCACGGCAAGGACAGCGGCAATCTGATCGTGCAGGGCGACAACCTGCACGCGCTCAAGGCGCTACTGCCACGCTACGCAGGCCAGGTGAAGTGCATCTATATAGACCCGCCGTACAACACAGGCAATGAGGGGTGGGTGTACAACGATAACGTCAGCAGTCCGGAGATTCGCAAGTGGTTGGGCGAAGTGGTGGGCAAGGAAGGTGAAACGCTGGATCGGCACGACCGCTGGCTATGCATGATGTATCCACGGCTAGTGCTTCTAAAGCAGTTCCTGCGCGATGACGGAGCGATATTTGTGTCCATTGACGATAATGAAGTCGCCACACTGCGGCTGTTGATGGATGAGATTTTCGGTGCGAATAATTTTGTCACGCAGATTGAATGGCAAAAAATTTACACCGTTAAGAATTCCGCTCGTTACTTTTCAGAAATGCATGATCACATTATTTGCTTTGCGAAAAACAAACATAAATGGAGCATAAATCTCATTCCGCGTGCGTCTAAGCAGGACGATGCTTTTAAGAATCCAGACAACGATCCACGTGGTCCATGGAAAGCTACTCCGTTTCATGCGAGGAATGTTTATTCGCAGGGGTTGTATGAGATTGAGTCTCCGGTCGGAAAACGGATCAGCCCCCCATCAGGAACATACTGGCGTTATTCTCGCGATTCCTTTGACCGCATGCTCGCCGAGGATCGAATTTGGTGGGGAAAAAATGGTGAGGGTGTTCCGGCCGTCAAACGCTTCCTTTCGGAAGTCAAAGATGGTGTTACGCCAACTACGTTATGGTTGCATGAAGATGCGGGACACAATGCAGAAGCAAAGAATGAAGTGCGTGAAATTCTCAGCAAACTTCCCTCTGAAACCATAACCCCAAAACCTATTCGGCTAATCCAGCGTATCTTGCAAATCGCCACTGATAAGGACTCGTTGATTCTCGACAGCTTCGCCGGTTCAGGTACTACAGGCCACGCCGTGCTGCAACAGAACGCTGAGGACGCTGGTTCCCGCCGCTTCATCCTCGTAGAAATGGGAGAAGGCCTCGCCCAGAACATGACCGCCGAGCGGGTCCGACGTGTTGCGCAGGGCTACAGCAACGCTAAGGAGCAATCCATCGAGGGTTTGGGTGGCGGCTTTCAGTTCTGTCGTCTAAGTGAGCACCCGCTCTTTAATGCCGATGGCCAAATACGCAGCGACGTGACCTTTGCGCAGTTGGCTGAATTCGTCTGGTTCGCTGAAACCGGCACCGGTTTTGTCGGTCAGGCTGAAAGCCCACTACTGGGCGTGCATGAAGGCCGCGCTATCTACCTTTTGTACAACGGCATCCTCAAGGACAAGTCGGTGTCTGGCGGCAATGTGCTCACCGGCCCGGTGCTGGACGTTCTGCCGACTTTCGCTGGGCCGAAAGTGATCTACGCTGCCGCCAATCGCCTGGGCGCACGCGCCGCACGCGAAGGCATCACCTTCAAGCAAACCCCTTACGCGCTGGAGGTGTAAGCCATGTCCGAATTCGCTCCAAAAATCTATCAACAGCAAGTGCTGGACAGCGTGGAGGCCTATTTTCAAGCCTGCCACGAGCAGCCTTCTCCTTCCGTCGCCTTCACGATTACCACCGAGCGCCTGTGGGGGAGGGGTAACCCCTACTATCCGTTGTCCGGCTTCCCGTTAGACATGCCCTATTTCTGTTTACGCGTGCCTACAGGTGGCGGCAAGACCTGGCTGGCGGCGAAAAGCGTGGCAGGGGTCAACACCCATCTTCTGCGTACCGAGCACAGCGTGATTCTGTGGTTGGTGCCCAGCAAGCCCATCCGTGAGCAGACGCTCAAGGCGCTGAAAGACCGCAACCACCCCTACCACACTGCGCTGCGCGAGGCCGGGCCTATCACGGTGCTGGATCTGGACGAGGCCAAGAGCGTCACCCGCGCGACGCTGGACACCTCAACCACGGTGATTGTCGCCACGCGGCAGGCGTTCCAGGTGGAGGAGGAGGAATGTCGCAAGGTGTACCAGAGCAGCGGCACGCTGATGCATCACTTCGACAATCTCTCTCCCAGTCAGCGCGATGAACTGCTGACCGATGGCGAAGGCAGTGAGCGCACCACGCCCTATTCCCTGGCCAATGTGCTGCGCCTGCGTCGCCCCTTTGTGATAGTCGATGAGGCGCACAATAGCCGCACCGAGTTGGCCTTTGACATGTTGGCGCGTTTCCGCCCCAGCGGCGTGATGGAGCTTACCGCCACGCCCGACTTGGAGCGCACCCCCAGCAACGTGCTGCACAGTGTGTCTGCCGCCGAGTTGAAGGCGGAAGAAATGATCAAACTGCCGGTGGTGCTGGAGACTGAGCCGAACTGGCAGCAGTGCCTGGCCGATGCTATTGGACGGCGCGACGCCCTGCACAAGCTGGCCGATGAGGAGCGTCGAGCAGGTGCGCCCTATCTGCGGCCACTGGTGTTGATTCAGTCCGAGCCGCGCCGGGCCGGTGTGGAAACGTTGGATTTCGATAAGGTGCGCCAGGAGCTGATTACCAATCACGGCATCCCGGCCCATGAGATCGTCGTCGCTACCGGAGAGGAAAAGGGCCTGGAGCAGATTGACGCTGACTACAAGCTGGGCATTGCCGACCCGGCCTGCCCAGTGAAGTTCGTCATCACCCAGAAGGCGCTGGCCGAAGGCTGGGACTGCCCATTTGCCTACATTCTGGTGAGCATGGCCTCGTTGTCTTCTGCAACTGCTGTTGAGCAGTTACTCGGTCGCGTGTTACGCCAGCCCGATGCTAGCCATCGTCATGCCACGCCACTGAACCAGTCCTATGCCTTTGTGGTGTCACGTAGTTTTGCCGAAACGGCAGGTGCGCTGCGTGACCGGCTGGTGGCTGGGGCCGGATTTGAACGACGCGATGTCAGAGAGTTTGTCGTGGCTGCTAAGGCCGAGCAGGCGCGGCTGGATCTGGAGGGCACGCGGGCAGTCTATACGCCGGTTGCCGTTACTCTGACAGAGAAGCCTGATCTGAAGAGCGTGCCCAAACTGGTACGTGACAAGGTGAGTTGGGATGGTAAGCGCAACACACTGACAATCAGCACGCCACTGACTGAGGATGAGGCGGAGGAGCTCAAAGCCTCGGTTAGTTCGGAGGCAGCAGCGGTGGCGATTGTGCAGGCCGCAGAGACCAGTCGCACCACTGCGATTGAGTTCTTCCAGACTCCTGCTGAGTTGGGAGAGCATTTGCGAGTTCCACAACTGGCATTGCATGTGCAGGGGGAGTTGCAACTGTTCGATGATCCCGAGGTGCTGGAGTACCCCTGGGATGTGTCGATCTACGATGCAGCGCCGGCAACCGATGACCTTGCGACGTTGGGTGGCGCTCTGAAAGTGTCCGAAGGCGGCGTAATCGACATCGACAGTAGCGGAAAGCTGATTCCGCGATTCCTGCCTGACCTGCAGCGTGATCTGGGGCTGGTCTATCAGCCGGAGAACTGGGATGAGCTACGCTTGGCCACTTGGCTGTGCCGCAACCTACCCGAGCCGTCGCTGACCCATGCCAGCAAGCAGGCCTTTGTTGTGGCGTGGCTGACTGATTTGCTGCGCCGGGATGGCTTCACGCTGGCCCGCGTTAACCTGCAGAAATTCCTGATCCGCAATCTGATCGAGGCGCGCATTCGAGCACTGCGTAAGCAGGCTATAAACATGGCCTATCAGCAGGCTCTGTTTGCCGATGATGCGGCGTCACGCGTAACCGTGGGCGATCAATATGCTTTCGAGTTCCACGCCCACGGTTACGCGCCCAGCCGCGACTACGATGGGCGATTTGGCCTCTTCGATTTCCGTAAACACTTCTATGGCCGCATTGGGGACTTCGATAGCAAAGAGGAGTTCCTTTGCGCTTGTGAGCTGGACAAATGGGCGCAACAGGGGCGCATCCAGTTCTGGGTACGAAACCTCGTGCGCCGGGAAGGTAGTTCGTTCTTCCTACAGAAGGCTGATGGTCGTTTTTACCCCGATTTTCTTTGTCAGTTGCCCAATGGAGCGGTGTTGGCCGTTGAATACAAAGGTGCAGATCGTTGGAGCGCCCATGAGGATGACCGTTTGATTGGCGGCCTGTGGGCACGGCTTTCCGAGGGGCGTTGCCGCTTCGTGATGATCACGGACAAGCGCTGGGAAGGGATTGAGGAGAATTTGCAGTGAGTGCAAGCAAAAAGGGCCAGATTGACAGCGCCAAGATTGTGATCGGCGAAGTGTTCTCCCGCTTCTGGTTCCGTATTCCGGACTACCAGCGGGCTTACGTCTGGGGCAAGGATGAGATATCCGAGCTAATCGACGATGTGAACTACGCCAGCGAGCACAACCCGGACGGCCAGTATTTCTTGGGCTCGATGGTGCTGCGCAAGGCTACACGCACCACCGAAGGGGTGAGCTTTGAGGAATACGAGCTGCTGGATGGTCAGCAACGCCTGACCACCCTGATGTTGATGTTGGCCTGCATCCGTGACCGGGTCACGGACGACAAGCTCAAGGGCGCCTGCCGCGAGATGCTGTTCCAGGAGGAAAATAAGTGGAAGAAAATTCCTGGCCGCAACCGCATCGTCTATGACATCCGCGACAACGTGGGCAATTTCATCGAGCGCTTTGTTAAGGCCGACAACGGCTCGTGCAGCGCTGATTTGGCTGGAATTGCCGCCAGCAAGAACCTGTCTCTGGCCAATATGGCGGCAGGAATGCAGACCATTCATGCCGGTTTTGATGACAGCAGCCGTTTCCCTAACGAAGGCGACTTTGACCGTTTCGTTGGCTATCTGCTGAACAACGCTCTGTTCATCTATGTGGCCACCGAGGATCTGGACGATGCCTTCCGGCTGTTCACCATCCTCAACGACCGGGGTATTCCGCTGTCCAACAGCGATATTCTAAAGGCCAAAAACCTCGGGGCTGTCACCAAGGAAAGCGAGCGCAGCAAGTGGGCTGAAAATTGGGAAGAAGTTGAAGGTGAGATGGGCCGCGACGAGTTTGACCGTTTCCTCTCGCTGGTGCGCACCATCTATGTGAAGGACAAGGCACGTGAAGGTCTGCTCAAGGAGTTTGACGAGCGTATCTACGGCGCCAAGCCGCCGCTGCTGGCGCTGGGCAGCGAGAGCTTCGAGGCCGTGAAGGCGTACAAGGATGCATTCGATGAGGCGATCCAGCTCGATGGTCTGCCGGCCAGTCTGGGTAATGCCTATCGCAACCGTATCAACGTGATGCGTCGTGGCATGCCTTCCACCGACTGGATTCCGCCAGTGTTGGCCTGGTATCGTAAGTTCAAGGCAGCGAAGTTGCTCGATCTGATCGAGCGCATCGACAACAAATTCTCGGCTGACTGGATCGTGCAGCTCACACCAACCCAGCGCATCAGCAACATGAATGAAGTGCTTAAGGTGATCGAGGCGGCCGAGACCCCGGCTGAAGTGCTTGCCAGCAAAGCCTTCGACTTTGACCGTAAACAGTTGCAGGACTTACTGGACGGCGCCATCTATGGTCGGCGCTTCGCTCGATATGTTCTGCTGCGCCTGGAGTACTTGCTGGCCAGTCATGCCGCGCCGTTAAACCTGCCGGATGATATTAGTGTGGAGCATATCCTGCCGCAGAATCCGGATGGCGCGAGCCAGTGGGTCAAGGACTTCAATGAGGAACAGCGCGAGATATGGCTGCACCGCCTGGGCAACCTGATGCTGCTCTCGCGGCGTAAGAACACGTCCCTAGGCAATCTGGACTTTGCGAGCAAGCGAGTTCGCTACTTCGAGGATCGGGTGGAAAGCTTGCCAAACTCGCAGCGTTTGTTGGCGATGGGGAGCTTTAGGCTGACTGACCTGGAGGCGCGTCACAAAGACCTGTTGCAGCGCCTGAAAGATTCCTACGAGTCGGACGCTTGATTCAGCGTTTTGCAAAGCTACAGGAGCAAAGAAAAATCCAGGTCACAGCATGAGCAGCCATAGGCTGCTCATGCTGTTCTATGCCCGTTTGAGTTGAGTGAGTGCAAGGCGCTCTGGATCAGCGCTTCGACGTGATGCGAAGCCCGATGCATTTGAGCAGCCAGCCGAATAGGCTGATTGTCAGGGCGAAGACCAGCAGCACCGGCCAGAAACGCAGAGCGAGAGCCAACAGCGCGACCGCGACGCCGCAACTGGCCAGGATACCGATCAGCACGAATACCAAGACAAGGAAACGGAGTAGGTACATGGAATGGCCCTCAGGCTCCATTACAAGGAGCCTTGCTCGGCCAGCGAAACACAACCTTCGCTGGCCACCACGATGTGATCAAGCGTCCTGACACCGACCAGGCTCAGTGCGTCCTTCAGCTTGCTGGTCAAGACACGGTCGGCCTGGCTGGGTTCGGGATCCCCTGAGGGGTGGTTATGCACCAGTATTACAGCAGCGGCGTTGTACTCTAGGGCGATCTTGACCACTTCCCGTGGGTACACGCTGGCCCCATCTAGCGTGCCTCTGAACAGCTCCCTGAAGGCAATCACCCGGTGCTTGGTATCGAGTAGCAGCAGCGCAAATACTTCGTATTCATAGTACTGCAGCAGTGTTTGCAGGTGGCCGAAGACCTGCTTCGGCTCAGTCAGTGCCCGGCCTTTAGACAGGCGACTCATTGCCAGCTGCTGAGCCATACGCAGGATGTCAGCTTCGGTGACGGGGGATTCCATGACATAGGTACCGGTCGTTTCACCAGCGATGAGCTTGTGATATTTCATGGTGGACTTCCTATTTGAATGCGAAGAAATGAAAGGGGCTGAAGAGTTCGGTTACTGAGCCGAAGACCTGCTGTTGTGCCGCACGGCTTGCGATTCCAACTTTTGAGCGAGTGAGGGTTTGGCAGGCGCTGCCAGTTGGGCTTGGGGCTTTCCAGGGCTGGGCTGATCTTCTATGGCGGGGAAGAACTCCTCGACGATGGCACCGCAGTCCTCCTCGCTGTCTTCAAAGGCGCCATTGTTAAAGCCCTGCCGGGCCGCCTGATCCAAGGTGCTCTGGTCAAAGCCTGCGGCTTGCCGGGTTTCCTCCAGTTGCTTGGCTTCCAGTAAGGCGTCTTCTAGGCTCAGCCCACTACGTACCGTGATGTCCACGTAGAAGATTGGCGTGCCATGGCTTTGCCGAGTGGACTTACCACGCAGGCGTAACTCCAGAGGCAGGCAGGCCAGGCGATTGCCAGAGATGGCTTGGAAATACTGCAGGCGTGCCGCCAGGGTGCGGATGCTGTTGAAGCCGGTGGTGCGGAAGACAAAGCTGCCTAGCGGGTCGCCGTCACCGATCACCACGTTCAAGCGACCGTAAGGTTTGCAGGCATTGCCTTGGGCCAGTGAGCAGCCATCAGGTGAAGGGCAGGGCAACGACTGGATGCCGTCCTTGGTCAAACGTTTGCAGGTCTCACCATTGCCGACGCATAGCGGCCGGCCGGTGTTACGGTCGAACAGGCTGTAGTCCGCGCGAAAGTTCAGGTCAGGCTCGTTGAACAGTAGGCGGATCGGAATGCTGCGCAGCTTGCCGTCCTGGCCATTGCGCAGCTCCTCATTGAGTGGATGCAGCAGCCAGCCATCGCGGCTCTGTACCTGTGATGTAATGGTGAACTGATCGTCTTTTTCCGGCAGACGCTTGCCGTTCTTCTCGACGACTTTGCCGATGGAAATGCGCCCGAGTACCGGGGGGGTGATAGCTAGACCTTTAAGCATGGTGGTTATCCTTGGTCTGAAAAATAAAAAAGCCACCGAGACGTAAACGGTCCGGGTGGCTTGAATGAAGGGACTGGTTCAGATGATCAGAAAACGGCGACTGCCTGTTTTGATTTTGGGGTAGCGGGCCTGCAGGTAGGGTTTGTCCTTGAGCATCTGTTCGACATCCAGCCCAATACTGTCCTTGGACCTCTTCCAGCTGATGTAACCCTCGGCAAACTCTGCACGGGTGGCTGCGCCCATGGCCTGTTGCAGGGCTTGCTTAAGTTGCGCCTCACGGGTTTCCTGCTGGGCGATGCTCTGGCGAATAGCCTTGAGCTCCAGGTAGGTGTTGGCCAGCTCCGGGTGCTGGCTGAAGTCCTGCGCCTGCCCGTTGTCCTCGGGGTAGAGGCAGCGCAACGCCGCTTCCGCAGACGCTGTGCCATCGGCCGGTGGAGGGGTATCACTGACCACGTAATCCCAGAACTGTCGCTCCAGATCGATCAGCCGAGCTATCATCGACTCGTCCCGTTCGATGCGATGGATCTCAAGGTGTTGGCCACCCAGCAGTACCGCGACATCCGCCGCCTGTTTGCCGGTGACGGCCAACTGATGCATGACCTGCAACTGCACATACTCCGGCACGCCTTCCTTCCAAAGGCGTGCCCCATTTATACCGGCGGTCTTGCATTCGAGGATCTGCACGTCGTCTGCGCCAATGACCTCGCGGTCGATGTTGGCGAGCATCCAGGACAGCTCGGGATTCGGATGCTGCAGTACGGCATTGATACGTCGTACCCGGATGCCGCTGCGTTTGCTGTAATGCCAGGCGACGATGGGCTCCAGCACATTGCCCCAGTAGGCTGGACTCTCTTCATCCTGCGGGTCGAGCTTGGGAAGTGACGTATCACGACCGGTTTTCTCCAGCCACAGCTCCAACTGCGACTTGTAGGGATTCAGGCCAACGGCAGCGGCTGCATCCGAGCTGCCGATACCCTGTTTGCGCACCGACAGCCAATCTTCACGAGGTAACTCTTTGGTGCTGATCAAGCGCAGTGCCGGGCGAGACCTGCCGGTGCTGCTCAACGGAGTGGCTTTCATAAAGTTCACCTTGCGGACATAAAAACGCCCAACCAGCGCCAAGGCTGATCAGGCGTTATCGCGGTGGAAAGACGTTAAGCGGTCAGGCGACCAGTTGTAGGGCTGTGTCCAGAGCGCGTTGCTTGATCTGCGCCCCTTGACCGAACCAGGCCGAGTCCATGCGGTACTCATTGCTACGGGCGCGGCGCTCGTGATCGATGTACTCGGTCACCGCATTGAGCAAGCCCCAGGCGGTGCCGCGTGCCGATTCGAGCTGGCTGCCCCGACCATGGCCTTCATACAGCTCTTGGACCTTGCGCAGAGCACGTTCGTTAGGTAGTTGCTCCGGCAGTTGATTGCTCGGATTTACCTCGCACAGCACGTTCATGAAGTATCCAAGAGCTTCTTGCCACTGGACCTTGCGTTCAGCGAGATGGCGCATGCGGCACATGAACTCGTCCCAACCGGAGACGGCTATGCCGAGTTGCTTCTTCACAGCCTTCGGATCGAAGCGGGTGTTGTGCGGCACCTTGATCGCGCGGCTGGTGCCGTCCAAGGCGATGGTCAAGGTGTTGTTGCAGACTACCCGCACGGTAGTGGGTGTTGCCGTGGTGGCCAGGGTGCCGTCGCAGGACGTGGCCAGCAGTAGGTAGCCGTTAACCTGGTCGTTACCCTTGAGTGCAGCACCTTGACCGGTACGCGCCAACGCCCAGAACTTGCGACCACCTTTGAGTACCCCCGCAGTCTCCAGCTCGTAGCCGGAGACCTCGGTGAGGTCACGATAAAACTCCAAAACTTCCCGAGGCTGCACGGTGTGATAGCGCTGGGAGACCACCGACAGCGGTGCCTTGGTGTCGGAGCGGTAGAGCACCTTCTGTTCGGGGAAGGAATGGATCGCGCCCAGGTGGCCGACGGTCTCTGATTTGAAGAGGACGGGGCTTTCCTGGATCGCCCAGTCCATGCCGGCTTCGCGTTGCCAAACTTCGATGGGTTGTTTTTGCGTGAGCTGATTGCCCAAGCCATGCCAGGGAGTTTCGCCAGCATAAGCCATAGTTTCGATGAGATGAGCCATGATTGTTATTCCTTTAGGTGCAAGCCGGCATAAAGCGCCACGCAGAGCGCAGCACCGTCCGGACGTAATAAATAGAAGGGAAGTTGACTTGGTTAGGTCGGGAGGTTGAAGCGGTGGCCACATAGCAAGCAGAGGTTGTGGGCCAGGACGTGGCGATCGAGCGACTCACCCAGTTGGGCGCCGAGCGCACAGCCGCCGACCCCGCCGGCCAGGCCGCCGAGGATTGCGCCTGATACTGAACCGAGGGTGATGCCGATAGGCCCGGCGATAGCACCGATAAGCGCACCAGCCTGACCACCAGCTAGAGCTGCGCTGACGCCACGGGCAGCACCGCCTACGGTGCCGATGGCCGCGCCGACTTTCATGGCGTGATGGAAGGAAGCGACTTTGGGGGAGTGACAACGGGGGCACTGCAATGACATGGGGCGAATCTCCTTGGTGCTTATGTCATCGCGATAATGTGTGGCTGAGATTTTTTCGAATCGAATGGTAGTGTCATGACCACTGTATCAGTCAGAAACTGACCGCAGCAGTCGACCCACGCGGACACACGAAGGTCTCTAGGCAAGTTTGTCCTATGCACTACAGCGGTGAATACGGTTGCATTCTGATTTCGTCATGCCATCTGAACGCAGATGGAGTAGACCATATGGAGTGGAGGCCGTTTGTCGATCATCCCCCGCCGATCTCGAATCTGCTCTAACGGGGAACCCGGAAGCGCTTGAGGTTCACCTGACACTCGTCGAGCGAGGAATACTGATTGACGGGCATATAGTCAAGATTCACTGTCACTGTCTTTCGATGGATGGAAATGGCCGTGTTCAACCGTATCGGCTGGCAGAGTTCATGCGGAATGCCATCGTTGATTATGCGATTCCGAGCTCGGAGCTCGTCGAGGCAAAAGCGCGTGACAGCCGATTCAACAGCACCGAGGCAGTCGCCGAACTAATCGAGCGCGTCGATCGCTCGTTTACCGATTTGGCGAACACCGGCGAGGGCGGAGAAATGCTGCTGTTCCTGCTGACGGAGCGCTTCCTCAAGCTGCGACAGATTCTTTCCAAAATGGATCTCAAGACCGGCACACGTATGCACTATCACGGCGCGGATGGGGTTTTGTATGTGGGCGTGACAGCGGAGGGCACTTTAAAGCTCTACTGGGGGAATCAAAAGTCTACGCGGATGCGAGCGCTGCGATTCGCGACTGTCACAATTCCTTCTCCCCCTTCCTGATCGAGCCCAAACACGAGGAGGCAGGCCGGGAGCGCGACCTAATGCTCCTGAGCGACAAGGCCGACCTTAGCAACCCAGCCCTCACCTGTTTGAGGCTGGAGTCGAAATCAACGTCATCCGGGCCTGGCTGGGTCACGTCGGTCTGGACGCGACGAACCGTTATGCTGAGATCAACATTCGGACTAAGGAAGCTGCTGTTGCCTTGTGCGCTCCACCTGATCAATCCTCGGAGGCATCCTTCCAAACAGACGCTTGGCACCGGGACGTCGACTTGCTGAAATGGCTCGATTCCCTTTGATTCTTATGTGCCCGCTCGGGTCGAGCGCCCCCGTCATTCCTGGGGCTGCCGAGCCAGTGCCCCATAACAGCAAAGGGAACAAAAGCCGGATTATGTGGCGCGCGACATAATCCGGCACCACGATCTCCGGCACCCAGCCGAGGAAGGCGAAGCAACTGGCATGGGAGCCCAGCCAGTCGAGCAACTGCTGCGATCAGGTGGTCTCGGCGAAGGTATAGCAGGAGGCGCCGAGCACCTCGACGAACACCTGAGCCTGACGGATTTCGCCGCTGTGGCGGTCGATCACCGGCACCGTCTGCCCGGCATAGTCGACGAACAACTTCTCGCCGACGCGGTGCTCCTGACGCATCACCACATCGACCTTGCCGGCCCAGGCCCGGTAGTGCTCGCAGAACCACCTGTACTGGAGTGTGTCACGAACGCTGGCGTAAGCCGGCGATGCTGTATCAAAGATGGGAGAAGGCCTCCCGGAGTCGGCTTGCAGGAGCTGGCTTCAAACCGCCCGGTGCTGCTGCGTTCAAAAAGCGTGGTGGTGAGCGACTGTGGAAAAGGCGCTGATAAACGGCGTCAGGTACGTATTGAGAAGATGAGCGAAAGCAAACCGTTCGAGGACGCATCGTTAAGTTGGTCAAGTGCTGTCAAAACCAAGGTCGTTCAGTAGCCTTGGGATCAGTCTGGAGGGCACCTGTTTACTGTCCAGATGGCAGCCGGTGTATAGGCGGCATGAGCTCAATACAGGCTTTGATACGGAACGTGAGAACCTGGCCTTTGATGCCAAGGGAAATGACAAGCGGTTACCACCGCGAGGAAGAATACCGATGCAAAGGTTCAGGGGCAGAGCCATTCGTAGTAGTGATGAACCTCTTGTAATGAGAGCGGAGCGAAGGGATGGCGTTGCCCGGCTTTCTCATGTCGTCAACTCGCTGTGGCGAGGAGGAGCGGCATGAGCACAGCAAAGTCGTACAGCATTTCCAAATTGACAGTTTGGGAGGCCTTCCAGCGTGTGAAAGCCAATCGAGGAGCCGCTGGGATAGATGAACAGTCTATTGCCCTGTTCGAGCAGAAGCTGCAACGGAACCTGTACAAGGTTTGGAACCGCATGTCGTCGGGTTCCTATTTTCCGCCACCGGTTCGGCAGGTGGAAATTCCGAAGCAATCAGGAGGCAAACGCAAGCTGGGTATTCCAACGGTAGCCGATCGGGTGGCTCAGACCGCCGTCAAGCTGCTTATAGAGCCGCGCCTGGATTGTCTTTTTCATTCGGATTCCTATGGATACCGGCCGGGAAAGTCAGCCAAACAGGCGGTCGAGATCACTCGCAGGCGCTGCTGGAATATGAATTGGGTGGTGGAGTTTGATATCAAGGGAGCTTTTGATCATATCGATCATGAGTTGCTGCTCAAAGCAGTAAGGCATCATGTGAAGGACGACTGGATTCTGTTGTATATCGAATGGTGGCTTAAAGCGCCGTTTGAGACTGCTGACGGCGTTCAAGTACCGCGTGAAAGCGGCACGCCCCAAGGTGGGGTTGTCAGTCCCTTATTGATGAATCTGTTCATGCACTATACGTTCGATGCCTGGATGCAAGGGTCTTATCCGGGATGTCCGTTTGCCCGCTATGCCGACGATGCGGTGGTTCACTGCCGCAGCGAAAAGCAAGCGTATGAGGTCATGGCGGCAATCAAGGCACGATTGGAAGCATGCCTGCTGACCATGCACCCGGAAAAGTCAAAGATCGTTTATTGCAAGGACAGTAACCGCAAAGCAACCTACCCGACGACGCAGTTCACGTTTCTAGGATTCACCTTTCGGCCACGAGAGGCACAGGGTAATAATGGACGCCGGTTCACCAGCTTCCAGCCTGCTGCCAGTAACGAGGCTTTGAAACGAATGCGCCAGCAAACGCGCCGCTGGAATATCCAGCGGCAAACGCCGGCCAGCCTTCTGGATCTGTCAAAGCGGTACAACGCTACTCTTCGAGGGTGGTGGAACTACTATGGTGCGTTTTACAAAACAACGATGCATAAGGTCTTCGATCATTTTGACTTGAAGCTAAAGCGATGGGCACGTCAGAAATACAAACCACTGGCCGGGCACAAGCGCCGCAGTGCTGACTGGCTCAATCGAATGAAGAAAGCCTGTCCATCGTTGTTCGTGCACTGGCATGTCTTTGGAAATGCGGTTCGACTGGGCAACGGGAGCCGTATGAGTTGAGAGGCTCACGTACGGTTCTGCGAGAGGCTGAAGGTGAAACTCCTTTGGTCTACTTACCAGCCCTGTGGCTGGCCCAGAAGATACTCCTGCCAGAGCAGCGCCAGGGTTGCGCCCGGTCGGCGCAGCTCCGCACACCCAGACCCAGTCGGGCAGTGGTCGTGGCTGGGAGGGGACTGCCGGCGGTGGCGGGAGAAGGCGCCGCTCCAGCTCAGCGTCGGAAACTCAGCGGGAAGCGGCCAGGAGAGGCCGCTGGATGTGAATCGGTAGAGGTAGTCACCGACGATGACACGACCGACCCGCACACTGGCCGCAATCTGGCGAGCCGATAGTCCGACCTCGAACTTGAGACGTAGCACTTTGCGAATCTTACCCATGGATAAACGCTCCACGACAACCTTTCTGCTTCGAAAAAGATGTTGATGGTGGTGAAAAAAGTAACCGTCCGGGCAACACACCGGTCGCGGTAGGGACGGCAGTTACCTGCCGTCCCTACCGCGACCGCTTGTTCAAGCAGTTGTTCGCGGCTTGGATTCAGGCTAGACATGGTGTTGCTCTGGAAGGTGGGAGAATGACGATGCTGCCGGGCGAGAGGCGTGGTCAGGGCCGATGCACGGGCTGAATGGCGCCGCATGGCCCTGAGTCGCATAGCTTACCTTCCTCGCGCAGGGGGCCGACCATTGCCCTGACGCCCATCGTTACAACTGGATCAGGCAGCATCAGTTCAACGATGGACTATCACCTGTGGTGGATGAAGAAAAACTTAACCCACTGCCCGGAATGGGTTGACCACTACACTTCGACGCTGAGTTCGGAATAGGACATGGGGCCGCACCCTACCGAAAAGGTCAGCTGTTGCACTCAGTTTTTGCGGCCGCCTAGCTTCAGCGGAAATTTAGTTACTACTGCGCTCGAAAATCTTTTCAATCTTTACTTTTAAGACTTGTGCGGTAAAGGGCTTGATTACGTAGCCGTTCACTCCAGCTTCGGCTGCCTTAATTATCTGTTCACGTTTAGCCTCGGCAGTCACTATTAAAACTGGAAGGTGTTTGATACGGTCGTCAGCACGTACAAAATTCAAAAGATCTATACCGGACATGCCAGGCATATTCCAATCAGTGATGAGAAAATCGAAGCTACCTTTTTTAAGCATCGGAAGTGCAGACATTCCGTCATCTGCCTCAAATATGTTAGTGAACCCCAGGTCGCGTAACAAATTTTTTAAGATCCGTCGCATCGTTGAAAAATCGTCAACGATAAGTATTTTCATGTTTTTATTCAACTAAGCACCGAGCCGTCACTTCTATAATAAATTAATTACAATTTATAGCCAGCTACAAAAATTACATGGCTTTTCGCCACTTGGAAGTGGTTATCAGCCGCTCACCAAAAAACTCCAAGTGCCCCATCGGGTTTTCCGGTAATGGCCAAGCATCTATTTTTTGCGCGATAGCTTTAAATGCCAGGGAGCACTGAGAACGCGGAAAAGCATCGTATACAGCACGCTGTTTTTTTACAGCCTTGCGCATACATTCATCATAAGGTATGGCGCCAACATATTGTAAGCTCACGTCAAGAAAGATATTGGTAACACGCATTAATCTAGCGAAAAGATTGGGTCCTTCTTGGGGGGTTCGTGTCATGTTAACTAGTATTCGGAAGCGAGCCACGCCGTAAGAATGACTGAGCATTTTTATTAGCGCATAGGTATTGGCAACTGAAGCTGGCTCGTCACATAGGACCATTAATACTTCGCGAGATGCACGAATATAACTGATAACTGTGCTACCTATGCCGGCAGCCGTGTCAATCACCAATACGTCGAGCTTTTCGTCGATATCATTAAAGGCTTGAATTATTCCGCCGTGCTGAGCTGGCGTTAAATGACTCATGCTCTGGCAGCCCGAAGAGGCAGGAACGATGCTGATTCCGCGGGGCCCTTGCAGAACGACATCCCGCAGTTCACATCGTCCCTTAATCACGTCAGCAAGGTTTTGGGTGGGTGCTAACCCAAGTAAAACATCGACATTTGCCAGACCTAGATCAGCGTCAAGGAGCATGACCTGCCGGCCACGCTCAGCTAATGCCAGTGACAGATTTACGGCTACATTCGTTTTACCGACGCCGCCTTTACCTCCTGTTACAGCGATGACCTGCACGGGATACATGCGGCTCATTTTCTTACTCCTGGTCATTTAAGTGGCGGCCGCTTGGATTTTTTGATGTGCTACAAGACGGCTGTTCTAATCTCGTGGCTGTGAAAGCACGGCTCTATGTTTTGCCCAACGACCTGAGAGCCGCTAAATATGGCCATCGGTACCTTTTTCATTTAGCCTTAAAATTGGCGCCTCTATTCAGTCAAAGCAATAATCGTGCCAGTATTTCCCGGCCCGGCCAAAACCTGAAGGCTTCCAATAGTCCGTACTGGTTGCGGCCGTGATTCTAGTGCGACATCTTAAATTAAAGACGATACGAGTTTCTGATGAAGACTGGAGGCTTTATCAAAAAAATATGATAATTTCGTCAGTGTGTACATTAACCTCGATATTTCAGTCCTACTTACCAATAATAAACCCGTTGCGGTAAAGAATGTCAATAAGGCAGTTTATCAGGTGCGGATATTTTCGTTGGTATAACTATATATCAGTTTCCTGGGGATAGCCAGCTTCTAACATTATGAGTAATGTATAGATTGCGTACGATTTCCGCTGCCTCGGTCTTATTTTTGTATGGGCCAAGAATTATAAAGTTATTTTCTTGTCGTATGACCGGCAAGTTCATTGCTTTAATTGCTTCAGCGGATTTCCTACGGTCCGATGCACTTGATATAGTAATCTCTAACACCCATATTGCTGAGCCTTTGGATAAGGCCTTTATATTTTTTTGATACTTAACAATTGCGTGGCACTTAAAGCACTGTTGATAGGTGGTCGGCACTAATGCAGCCCTTACAGAGCAGAGGTGAAATAGCTGGTCAGGTGTAAAATTTGTAGTTTTTTTTCGGCGGCTAATCATCATTAATAATCCTGCTGACGTCATAACGCCACTTGCTATAAGCAAGTATCTCAACCAAGCTGCAATAGAGATTTCATTTTTAAGAGTCTCGTAGCTTAGTTTGTCTTCTGAATCCGAAAATTTAAATGACGTCATCCAGGTCCAACTATCTTGTTTTTCTGATTTGTGAGCTGGCGACATTAAAGAAGCCTCGCCAGAGTGGTTAGATTCTGCCTGGCTGTCTGGGTTGATTCTATTTTTGTCAGGGCATGACAAAAAAGAAGTTTCCGTAAAAAAAAATGTGCCCAGTGCCAATAGCTGTATTGCTAGTCCAAATATAAAAACTGCGCTTAATTTCAATTTAGCCACCATTCTTTATTTCAAATTGGAATCGTCTGGTAGTGCCCATGGCACTGCTCTCGTGGAATTCCGGTGAGTAATTTACAAATATCAATTATCTTCAGGACTGCAGCCTTATTCCGTTTCGGCCGTTTTCTTTGACTTGGTACAGTAGCTCATCGGCGCGCTCGAATAGCTGTTCGGCTGTGTCTTTGGGTTGCTGGAGGGAGATACCGCAGCTGAACGTATATAGGGTTTCGTTGTCGTCTTCCAGTAGCGAGCTTTGAATGCGCGTTATGACGGCATTTGCTGCCTTCAAGTCCGTTTCGGGAAGGATGATAATGAATTCTTCGCCGCCAAATCGGTACGCAGAGTCGGTATCGCGGATGTTTTTCTGTATCAGCCTTGCAAAATCTCTAAGCACGCGGTCGCCGACATCGTGGCCGTGTCGATCGTTGATCTTCTTGAAGAAATCGATATCCAGCAACGCGATCGTAAGAGGTTGTTCATATCGCTCGGACCTCTGCATCTCGCGGGTTAGATCGTTTTCGTATGCGCGACGATTATGAAGGCCTGTAAGTGCGTCTCGATAGGAGAGTCGGCGGTACCGTTGGTGGCTGCGGCGCAGGCGTATATGGGAAATCTCTCGCTTCCTGATCCAGACGGTAACTCGCCTGTAAAGTCTGAACATAGCGAGGAAGACCGCGCACAACATTGCCAGATAAAGCCCGCCAGCCAGGGTCAGCAAGGGGGCCATGACATGACCTACCCAGGAAACCGACGGCTGAAGGCGGATGAGCTGCCAGCCTGGAAAGTCGGTTAACGTAATCCGCGAAACCTTATAGCGAGCGCCCTCGTGCTCCCAGATCTGCATGTTGTCGGCGAGAATGTCTGCCGGCAGTATCTTGCCCACCCAGTCGTCGGCATTTGACGCAGCTACCGTTCCCTCTGGCCCTATCAGTAATGTTAGTGCTGTTGTTTTGTCATTTTGTAAGGTTGCGATTTCTTTCTTCGATATGCCGATCAACGGTAAGTTTAGCGACTCCTTGATTACTATGGTCCCCAGCATATGGGCAGGCAAGCCGCCCGCCGACGATTCTGCAATGATCGGATGGCTAAAGTAGGCTCCGAAGCGGTTGGTAACAACGTCCAGGTTTATCTGCTGGGCTGGCAGGCCCAGCATCGCCTGCTTGAAATAATAGTGAGCGCTAAAATTGTGACCGATAAGGCTGTTTCGAGCGTTATGGTTGCTTGAGGCAATCGCTGTTCCGTGTTCATCCAGGATGTATATGATGCTGGCGTCGAGATTATCTCGTAGCTCGTTGAGCAGATTATTAAGTTTTTGCCTGGATGTGGCTGAGGGTGTGCCCAGATATTGTTCGATATTGATCAGGAAGCTAATGGTTTTTGCGTTTCGTTGGCGTGCCAGAACAAGTGTCTCGATATGCCTGTTTAGTCGATAAAGTTCTATATCAGTTACTACAGAGTCGATAGTGTGCCGGTATCGCTGGCTTTCCTGGTAAATAAGGACCCCGCTGGCTATTGTGGCCAGAAATCCAATTATGCAAACTTTAATAAAGGCATATTTTATAGACAATTATCGATGCTCTGTAAAAATTTTCAAGCGAATTTTTATTGTTGAATATATATGATTGTGGTTGTCTGGGTTTCGCTGCCGGTATAAAGCTATCCTCAGGGTTGCGCCCATTCATTGCCCCCTGATTTGAAGGCAAAAAGATCGCCGCACGATACGTGTAATGGGTGTTGGGTGCTGTGCCGCGTAAGGACATATACCTATTGGATGGAAACCTTGTCGAAGGCGGCCTTGGCGCGCCGGGTGTCATGGGCAAGCTGCGGCGAGATTGCGCCGGGGCGCCATTCTTCGCGGCATGGATCTCATACCAGGCTTTAGTCTTGCTGTTCGCGCAGGGCCGCTTCCATAAATTCATTCACTGGCAGCGGGCGACCGAACAGATAGCCCTGAAACGCCTCGCAACCCAGGGTCGCAAGAAAGTCGCGTTGCGCCTCATTCTCTACGCCTTCGGCAATCACGTCGAGTTCAAGCCCGCGGCTCATGGCGATAATTGTCTGGACGACCATGGCGTCGCGGTGACCGGCCGGTAGGTTGTCGACGAATGACTTATCGATCTTCAGTTGAGTCAGAGGCAACTTGGTCAGATAGTTTAGCGAGGAGTTGCCCGTACCGAAATCGTCAAGCGCTATCCGGAAGCCGAGCGCTCTGAGTGCATTGAGCTTGGCGATGGAGTCTTCGAAATCGTCGATGGCCAGGCTCTCGGTCACCTCCAGCTTGAGCTTATTGGCCGATGCCCCCGAATGCTGGACTTCCGCGAGGACATCCTTGACGAAACGCTCGGACTTGAACTGACGTGGGCTTACGTTCACGGCAATGCTGAGGTGCCGCAGCTTGTCATGCTGCGCCCAGTCGGCGAGCTGGTGGCAAGCGGTGGCCAGAGCCCAGCGGCCGATTGGCTCAATCAGGCCGGTTTCCTCGGCAAACGGGATGAATTTTGCCGGCGATACAATTCCTTTCTGCGGATGATTCCAGCGCAAGAGAGCTTCCGCACCAATGGGGTGTCCTTGCGCGTCGACCTGGACCTGATAGTGAAGTACAAACTGCTGCTGATCTATGGCTTCCTCGAGCTCCTCCTTGAGCTTTCTGCGCTCATCGATCTCGATCTGCATGGCGTCTTCGAAGAAGTAACAGATGTTTCTACCACGACTCTTGCTCTTGTACATCGCCAGTTCGGCCTGGCGCAGGAGAGCATCAGAGTTCGTCTCATGGTCGAAATACAGTGTCAACCCAACCGAGACGGTGCAGACGAGACGGTGGCCATGCACGGTCATTGGGACTTTGACGGCCTGCCTGATGGCTTCGGCCAGTTGCTGAGCCTGGAATGCCGCCGTATGCGTGTTCAAACCCAGGTTCTCGGCCAGCAGGACGAAGCTATCGCCACTGAAGCGACAGAGGGTATCGCCTTCACGGATAACCGAGCGCACTCGTCGTGTGACTTCGATCAGTACCAGGTCGCCGCAGGCATGCCCAAGCGAATCATTCACCTGCCGGAAAAAATCTACGTCGAGCATCATGATGGCGCCGTATTCCGTGAGTTCGCAGCTATTGTCCAGGGCATGGCGTATGCGATCCTCCATCAGCATGCGATTTGGCAGGTCCGTCAAAGAGTCGAACAGCTTCAAGTGCTCGGCCAGCTTGAGCGCCTCTTTTTCCGCCGTGATGTCTTGAAGGTTGCCGATGTATCGCATCGTGCGCCCCTGAACATCCGATACCGCGGAAATGGACAGTCGTGCGCTGTAGAGATGGCCGTCCCGGTGCTGGTTGATGACTTCCCCGTGCCAGTGCCTGTCTCGCTGCAGAGCGGCTGTTATATCGTCATAGAATGCTTGGCTGTGCATGCCCGACCTGAGGCTCTCGGAGGGCTTGCCGAGGACTTCGCCCGCTGAGAAACCTGTGATGCGCGTGAAGGCTGCGTTCACGCGTTCGATGACGCCATTGCCGTTGGTGATTATCTGGCCGTCATGGCTCTCGAATGCCACTGCGGCAACCCTGAGCTCGCGTTCGTCGCGGCGGCGTTCGGTGATATCGCGCGCTGTCGTCAATACGCCCACGGATGCACCATCGATGTCATGGACTTGAACCTTTAGTACTTCGAGTTCGAGCCTTGTGCCGTCTGGCGTGGTCACGGCGATTTCGTAGCGTTGTCTATGTCCTGTGCGCTGGGCTTGTTGATCGTTTGCGTGGATGAGGTCGAGATAGTCCTTGTCCTGAAATATCTCGCGGTCCGTCTTACCGAGAATTTTCTCGCTCGGCAGGCCAAGCAGCTGATCGGCGGCGGCGTTGCAAGCCAAGTAGACACCCTTCGAATCCTTGAGTGTCATGGCATCGGGGCTGCTTTCGATGATGGTGCGCAACAGCGCTTTTTCTAAACGCAGTTCGTCCGCTGTGAGTTGTAGCTGCTTATGTTGCTGGCGTATTTCGACGGTCTTGGCCCAAACGGCACGGCGCAGAAACCGGATCCAGAGACCGGCCATGGCCACCAGCACTAGCGCTGCAAGCGCGACCGCCAGGATGATGCGCAGGTAAGGGCGAAGCTCGAAGGGGTACGTGAACCATTTCTTGCGTAGCGCTTCCCGCTCATCGGCGCTGATCAAGCTCATACCCTGGTTGACGAGGTCGAGTATTGCCTGGTTGCCACGGGGGACAGCCCAATGGAATTGTCCTTCGTACAGCTTGAAGGCGCGAGCAAAGTTCAAATTGCCGCGATTGAGATAGAGGTAGTAGCTCGCTGGCTCGTCGTCCATGCAGAACATCTTGATCTCGCCGCTTTCGGCAGCGGACAGGATGGCCTCGTAATTTGGGTAGGCTTCCAGGCTGGAGATGCCCAGGCTGGTGAGCTTATCCACGCAGGCATCGCCGCGCTGTACACCCACGGTGAAGCCGGCCAGCGATTCCACGTCACGAATCCCGTGGATCGATGTATCGACATAGATGCTTACCGGCAGAGCCGCATAGGGTGCCGAATAGTCGAATAGCACCTCACGTGCCGGGGTGCGGAACAGCATGTCTATCACGTCTGCCTTGCCGTCCAGCATGAAACGCTGTGCATCTGCCCACTGCATGGCGTTCAGGTCGACCCGGACACCCGTCTTGCGTTCCCAGAGTTGCCAAAGATCAATGAGGTAACCCTCAACCTGGCCGTTCGCTCTTTGAATGACGTAGGGGGGGTAATTGTTGTCAGTGACCACGCGTAGCGACGATGGGTTGTCCTGCGAGGCCTCAGCAAACGGGACGAAAGTCAACGCGAGCAAGCAGTGCCAGAGGTTTCTCGCCTTGGCGACACCAGTCGATGCCATCCTCATGGTTCCTTCGGTAGTTTCGATTTGGCTCCGGCATGGATTTCCCAAGGCGTGTTGCAGTCAATCCCTGGGGAGTCACTGGTGGCCTGATGCTCGGAGTGAAGAAGTGAAATATCCGCTCCTAATACCATAAACTCCCCCCTGGGTCGCTCAAGGCGAGCAGGGGGCGTTCTCGGTAGGTGGTTGTTGGCGGCGTGTGTCCGTCGGTTAAAAATTGAAGCGTTCCACCAGACCGTTGAGCTCTACGGCCAGGCGCGCCAGTTCCTGGCTGGCTGCGTTGGTCTGATTGGCACCGGCGGCGGATTGCATCGACAGGTCGCGAATATTCACCAGATTGCGATCCACTTCCCTCGCAACCTGCGCCTGTTCCTCGGAGGCACTGGCAATCACCAGGTTGCGCTCGCTGATCTGGCTGATGGCTCGAGCGATGTCGTCCAGTGCGTCGCCGGCGGCCTTGGCCAGTTTGAGGGTCGAGTGCGCGCGCTGATTGCTTGTCTGCATCGCTTGGACTGCCTTTTCGCTGCCCTGGTGTACCGCGCCGATCATCTGCTCGATTTCTTGGGTCGACTGCTGGGTGCGGTGTGCCAGAGCGCGTACCTCATCGGCCACCACGGCAAAACCACGTCCCGCTTCGCCTGCTCGGGCTGCCTCGATGGCAGCATTCAGCGCGAGCAGGTTGGTCTGCTCGGCAATCGAACGGATCACGTCCAGTACCTTGCTGATATCGCGTATATGAATGGCCAGCCGCTCGACTTCTGTTGCCGTCGAGGTCACATCGGAGGCCAGCAGGCTGATCGAATCGACGGTTTGGATAACCTGTTGCCGTCCCCGTTGTGTGGTTGCATCCGATTCTCGGGAGGCTTCGGAGGTTGCCACGGCATTACTAGCCACTTCATCGACCGCCGTGGTCATCTCGTTGACTGCAGTGGCTGCCTGCTCTATCTCGTCGTTCTGCTGATGCAGGCCGCGGGTCGAGTCTTCGGTGACCACGTTGAGTTCCTCGGCGGCCGAGGCGAGCTGGTTTGACGAGTCGGCGATGCGCTGTACCGTTTCGCACAGGCTCGCCTGCATGGTCTTGAGTGCCATCAGGAGCCGGGCCGGTTCGTCTTTGCCTTCGATCTCGATCGGCCGGCGCAGATCGCCACTGGCCACGCTTTCGGCGACTTCGACGGCTTGGCTCAGCGGCTGAACGATGCTGTGGGTGAACAGCCAGGCCAGTAGCCAGGTCAGCAGGCCGGCTGCGATGATTGTCGCGATCATCCAGACGCGTGCGTTGCTGAATAGCTTGTCCGCCTCTTGCGACGAAAGCTCGGCCTGTTCAGTGTTGTAACTGACCAGATCACGCAATGCCTGGCTCATGCTCGAGGACACGTCGGTAAATTGCTCACTGGTCCGGACAATGGCTTTCGCAAGTTGCCCACTGCTTTCCAGTTGCTGGATTTCGCGCAGAATCGACTCGAAACGTTGGCGAGCGCTCATATAACGCTCATAGAGCGCCTTTTCCTCGGCCATGAAGATGGTTTTTGCATAGGCATCTTCAAGCGGCTTGAGGTCGGTCATGAATTGATTGACGGTGGCGCGAATCTCTTCAAGATGCTCGCGGTCGGCAAGCAGGCGCAACGCGTGGATGCGCAGACGAAGGGTGTGTTCATTCAGCCTCCCCAAAGCCGTGATGCTCGGCAGCCACTGATTGCTGACTTTGCCGGCTTCGTCGCGAATCGAGGTCATCTGTTTGAGGGCGAACAGACCGAGCAGCAATACGATGAGGCCGATCAGCCCAAAACCCAAAGCCGCTCGACTGGACACGTTCAAATTGCGGAAAGACATGGGGAATCTCGTTGCATGACAGAGTTACATGGCCTTTTTGCCAAGCCTATCAAGTTGTCGGAGCGAACTAAGTAAAACTTTAGTGTATTGGCTTAAAATTTTTTGTGTACTGAGAATTGTTCTGATTCAGCTGTTTCCCCCTGCTTCACTATTTCGTGTCTGCAACTTGGCTTTGCAAGATTTTCCCTTTTAAAAAGCTGACGCGCTTTTTGGCGGACGTTCCGCTTGACACTCTATCAACGTTGGTATTTCCGCAAGGTACGGGGGCTGGGAACGGAATGCTGGTGCCATCAGGGTTCGCTCCGGATAAAGACCCGGACTGTTCCTAAAATCTTGGCCTCCTAAAGCCCTGTCCAGCGCGAGATCGGTGTATCCGCTCGGTGAAAATCATCCCCCCTCGGGAATGCGACTCAATCATCAAGTCAAACTATCTAGGGACCCCACCTATCAACGTCAATTTGGAGGCGCTCGCGGCGGGTCTGCTTTGCTTGCCGCGTTTGGCCCGAAAAAACGATGTTCATGCCTCAGGTTCCATTCGAAGGCCGGGTGATGTCATTAGGTATTGATGACCTTTTCGGGCGCCTTTGTGATGTTTCAGGCACCTTGGTGATGTCATTCTAGCATCAGTCGCAGCTGGGGCGTAATTTTGGCGTCAATATAATGAGAAATTTCTGATGAGTGGATGTTTGCGCCGATGTTGTACTGATTGGCCTGGTGTATCACCGGGGATCATGGCTTGACCGGCAGTCTTTTACAGCGTGGGAGAGGGGAGTGAGAAAACTCGCGCGTGCAAGGCGGGTAATGCGGCTCTGCGCTTGAAGTTCAATACCGTGGTCATGCGCTGAACCATCAGGAGGACATAACGTCCATCGTTCAGGCGCTCGCGCCACAGCGCTGGGAGGTGTCGCGCATGTTGCCGGTGGTGACCAGCGAGCTGGCTGTTTCCGCCGAGGCCTTTCTCGCATTCGTTGCGCGACATGATCCATTTGATGACCAAGGCAGCTTACGGTAAAGAAGCGCAGGACGATTTCTACGCGAGCAAGCTGGGCACGGCGCGGTTCTATTTCGCCCCCCCCTGCTGCCGCGTATTCACTCGTTGAGCGCCTCGGTGAAGGCCGGCAGCGAGTCACTCTACCTGCTTGAGGCTGCGCAGCATGAACATTCCCAGCCTTAGAAATGCCTACGTCTGTCGCGAGACGATCTATAACGCGATCTATGCCCTGCCGGTCGGCGAACTGCGCAAGGAGCTAATCATCTGCCTGCGCCAAGGCAAGACGGCCCGCCGGCCGCGCTCTGGCGGTGTAGATCGGCGTGCCCAAATCCCCGGGATCGTCAGTATCCACGTGCGCCCGCCGGAGATCGAAGACCGACTGATGCCGGGCCATTGGGAAGGCGACCTGATCAAGGGCAAGGCCAACGCCTCGTCCGTAGGCACCTTGGTAGAACGCACCAGTGGCTACCTGATCCTGGTGAAGATGAACGACGCGACGGCGACCTCGGCGATGGAAGGTTTCAGCGCGGCGCTCAATCGTATGCCGCTGGCGATGCGCAAGAGCATGACCTACGAGCAAGGGCGGGAGATGGCGCGGCACGCCGACATCACCCGGAAGACCGGGGTGGCGATTTACTTCTGCGACTCGCACAGTCCTTGGCAGCGCGGCAGCAACGAAAACATCAATGGCCTGATCCGCCGGTACCTGCCCAAGGGCATAGACCTGTCGGTACACAGCCAGGAAGAGCTGGATGCCATTGCACTGCAATTGAATATGCGCCCGCGCAAGCGCTTCGACTTCAAATGCCCGATTGAAGTCATGGGCGAGGTGATGCAAGAAGCCATGGCTATGCGGCATGATGCTCCAGCTTCAATTCAATAACCGTGTTGCACTCAGCTCCTGAAACCGCCGGATTAGGGGCATGTGATTCAAATTAGCCTAAGCGCTTTCCTTCTTCCAACTGTCTAGCATATCTGCCCACCGCTGCATCATGATGGCTCGATCATCTAAGTACTCAGCATGGTTGTAAGTGCGTCTGACTGCATTCTGCTCGGTATGCGCGAGCTGTCTTTCGATCCAGTCTGCTGAGTAGCCCATTTCATTGAGTCTGGTGCTACCAGTTGTCCTTGTGGCATGCGGGCTGTACTTACCGCCCCAGCCCAGGACGTTAAGCATCTGGCGGAATGACGCTGAAACCATTGGCCGAGTACGTACGTCTCGGTGCGGGAAAACATGCGCGTATTTGCCAGTAATGAGATGAAGGCCTCGCAGCATTTCTACTGCCTGCAGGGGCAGCGGGTTCGTATGCGCCTTGCGTTTTTTCATGCGCTCGGCTGGGATTTTCCATAGCGCCTTGTCCAAGTTGAACTCGGACCATTGAGCTTCAACGGCTTCGCTAGGGCGGCACAATGTCATCCACATAAGGCGGAACGCGCAAAGCGTTTCATGGCGCCCGCCGTGGGATTCGACATCTCGCAGCAGTTGGCCAATTTCTTTCACGGAAAGTGGGCGCTTGTGCTGCGTCTTGTTGGCTGGCAGCGCTTTACGAACCGGGTATACGGGGTCGCTGGTGGTGCGTAGGGTTGAGATTGCCAGTTCGAAAACCCCGGACATGGTCCGCTTCGCTTCTGCGGCAACAGAAGGCCCATTCTCCTGTGCTGCCCCTCTGAGTACGTCAAGAATGTTGACGGGAGTGATGGCCTTCATCGGCAGATCGCCGATTCTTGGAAAGACGACCCGCTCTAGCATCTTGAGTCGTTTGGATTTGGTGATGTCTTCCCAGTCCTTCAGAGCCAGCCACTCTTTGGCGACAGCTTCAAAGGTAATGGCCTTTTCGTAGTCGCGTTTGACTCGCTCTTGCTGGCGGTGGTGGGCTGGATTAATGCCTTGTATGACCAGCGAGCGTGCTCTAACGCGCTCCTCTCGGGCTTCTGAAAGGGTGAATCGACGTCCTTTGCGACGTTCCTCAGCTTGCTCGGGCATTTCTCCCTTTGGGGCAATCACGTAATCCCCGATGGCGAACACGCTTTCCTTCTTGGTCGCCCCGTCGCTTAGCTCGAACCGATAGCGCCATGCCTTGACCCCGTTGGGCTTCACCTCCAGATAGAGACCATTTCCGTCAGTCAGTTTGTAGGGCTTTTCCTTGGGCTTTGCGGTGCGGCACGCAGTGTCGGTAAGCGGCATGGCTGCTCCTTTCTAGCTGTACCCGGTTTAAAGGTGGGTTCGTTTTCGCTGTACCCGGTAGCGTACCCGGTTCTCTGCTGGATCGTATAGTGTCCTAATGGATCTTGGTGGAAAAGAAAAACCCCTTGAGGCTGCATTTCTCAAGGGGTTCAGTGTCCATCAAGATCCGAGAGGATCTAAGTTTCTGTTCAGACGTTGAAGCGGAAGTGCATCACGTCACCGTCCTTGACGATGTAGTCCTTGCCTTCCAGACGCCATTTACCGGCTTCCTTGGCGCCGCTTTCACCCTTGAATTGGATGAAGTCGTCGTAGGCGACAACTTCAGCGCGGATGAAGCCTTTTTCGAAGTCGGTGTGGATCACGCCAGCGGCCTGAGGCGCGGTAGCGCCGACGCGTACGGTCCAGGCACGTACTTCCTGCACGCCGGCGGTGAAGTAGGTCTGCAGGTTCAGCAACTGGTAACCGGCACGGATCACGCGGTTCAGGCCAGGCTCTTCCAGGCCCAGGGCCTCGAGGAACATGTCCTTCTCTTCGCCTTCATCCAGCTCGGCGATTTCCGCCTCGATCTTGTTGCACACCGGCACCACGACCGCGCCTTCTTCCTCGGCGATGGCCTTGACCACGTCCAGGTGCGGGTTGTTTTCGAAGCCGTCTTCGGCAACGTTGGCGATGTACATGACTGGCTTGCTGGTCAGCAGGTGGAAGCCACGGATCACGGCCTTGTCTTCGGCGCTCATGTTCTTCATCAGGCTGCGCGCAGGCTTGCCTTCGGTGAAGTGCGGAATGAGCTGCTCAAGGATGGCCTTCTGTGCCAGGGCTTCCTTGTCGCCACCTTTGGCGTTACGGGCAACCTTCTGCAGTTGCTTTTCGCAGCTGTCGAGGTCGGCGAAGATCAGTTCGAGGTCAATGATCTCGATGTCGCGCTTGGGGTCGACGCTGTTGGAGACGTGAATCACGTTCTCGTCTTCGAAGCAGCGCACCACGTGGGCGATTGCGTCGGTTTCGCGGATGTTGGCCAGGAACTTGTTGCCCAGGCCTTCACCTTTGGATGCGCCCGCCACCAGGCCGGCGATGTCGACGAATTCCATGGTGGTCGGCAGGATGCGGTTCGGCTTGACGATTTCCGCCAGCGCGTTCAGGCGCGCATCAGGCATCGGCACGATGCCGCTGTTCGGCTCGATGGTGCAGAAAGGGAAGTTCTCCGCCGCGATGCCGGACTTGGTCAGGGCGTTGAACAGGGTGGACTTGCCGACGTTGGGCAGGCCGACGATGCCGCAATTGAAACCCATGGGTGTTCCCCTCTCTAGGAAATCAGGCCTTCTGGCTGTGCAGTTCGCGCATCGCCTTGGCGAAGTCGCCAGCGAGCACGTCCGGCATTACGCCGAGGGCAAAATCGATGCTGGCGTCGAGCTTCTCCTGCTCGGCGCGCGGCGCGCGGCCCAGGACGAAGTTGGAGACCAGTTTGGCGTCGCCCGGGTGGCCGATGCCAAGCCGCAGGCGGTGGAAGTCGTTCTGGTTGCCGAGCTGCGCGATGATGTCGCGCAGGCCGTTGTGCCCTCCATGGCCGCCGCCGCGCTTGAGCTTGGCAACGCCCGGAGGCAGGTCGAGTTCGTCATGCGCCACCAGAATGGCCTCCGGCTTGATGCGGAAGAAATTGGCCAATGCCGCCACGGACTGGCCGCTGCGGTTCATGTAGGTGGTGGGGATCAGCAGACGAACGTCGTGACCCTGATGGCTGAACTTAGCCGTCAGGCCGAAATATTTTTTGTCAGCGGTCAGCGACACGCGCTGGGCGCTGGCAAGGCGTTCAACGAAAAGAGCCCCTGCGTTATGCCGGGTCTGTTCGTATTCGGGGCCGGGGTTACCCAGGCCAACGATCAACTGGATGGCGGTCACGTCAGGGGCTCTTCCTTGGAGTTGGTGGGTTACAGGGCGCGGGGCACTGTAACCCGGTCAACACCGGCGCGCGAGTGGATTACTCGGCAGCGCCTTCAGCTTCTGGAGCAACGCGCGGAGCGTGAACGTTGGCAACAGCTTTGTCATCACCGTGGGCCAGAGCGACGAACTCTACGCCTTTCGGAGCTTTCAGGTCCGACAGGTGGATGATGGTGCCGATTTCAGCCTTGGCCAGGTCGACTTCGATGAACTCAGGCAGGTCCTTGGCTTCGCAGGAAACTTCAACCTCGGCCACTACGTGGGAGATTTCGCCGCCTTTCTTGACCGGGGCTTCTTCGTTGATGAAGTGAACCGGCACTTTGGCGGTCAGCTTCTGGCCTGCAACGACGCGAACGAAGTCGGCGTGCATGATGAAGCCTTTGGCCGGGTGGCGCTGCATGGCCTTGACCACGACGTTCTGCTTGGCGCCGTCGACGTTCAGTTCGATAACGTGGCTGAAGGCAGCTTCGTTTTCGAACAGCTTGGTGATTTCCTTGGCCAGGATGGTCAGGGATTGGGCTTCTTTATCGCCACCGTAGACAACGGCAGGGATGTTGGCGGAGTGACGCAGGCGGCGGCTCGCACCTTTCCCCAGGTCAGTACGCGCTTGGGCGTTCAGGATGAAGTCAGTCATTTTGTATCTCCAAAATAGCCTCCCGAGGGCGTTTGCGACCAGCGCCAACGGGGATGGCAAAAAAGCCCCGCCCCAACAACAGGTGTTGGGGCGGGGCGCTTTTCGTCAGCAGGTGTTCCGCTTAGCGGAACATCGCACTGATCGATTCTTCGTTGCTGATGCGGCGTACCGCTTCAGCGACAACCGGTGCGATATCCAACTGGCGGATACGGTCACAGGCTTGAGCAGCGGCGGACAGCGGAACGGTGTTGGTCACCACCAGCTCGTCCAGTACCGACTTCTCGATGTTCTCGATCGCGCGGCCCGACAGGACAGGGTGCGTGCAGTAGGCGTAAACCTTGGCAGCGCCGTGTTCTTTCAGGGCCTTGGCCGCGTGGCACAGAGTGCCGGCGGTGTCGACCATATCGTCTACCAGGATGCAGGTGCGCCCTTCGACGTCGCCGATGATGTGCATGACCTCGGAGTGGTTAGCCTTCTCGCGGCGCTTGTCGATGATACCCAGATCGACACCCAGGGACTTGGCGACGGCACGTGCGCGCACGACACCACCGATGTCCGGGGAAACGATCATCAGGTTCTCGAAACGCTGGTCTTCGATGTCGTCGACCAGTACGGGCGAGCCGTAGATGTTGTCGACGGGGATATCGAAGAAACCCTGGATCTGGTCAGCGTGCAGGTCGACGGTGAGAACACGGTCGATACCCACGACAGTGAGCATGTCAGCGACGACTTTGGCGCTGATGGCTACACGTGCCGAACGCGGACGGCGGTCCTGGCGGGCGTATCCGAAGTAAGGAATCACGGCGGTGATTCGCGACGCTGAGGAGCGGCGGAAGGCATCAGCCATCACGACCAGTTCCATCAGGTTGTCGTTGGTTGGGGCACAGGTTGGCTGGATGATGAAGACGTCCTTACCGCGAACGTTTTCATTGATCTCAGCACTGATTTCGCCGTCGGAGAATTTGCCGACAGAAACATCACCCAGTGGAATGTGCAGCTGACGTACGACACGCCGAGCCAGATCGGGGTTGGCATTCCCCGTAAAGACCATCATCTTGGACACGCGCAGTACCTGAAGGCTGAGGGTAACCTGGATGAGTATAAGGAAAATGGCAGGGGCGGCTGGATTCGAACCAACGCATGGCAGGATCAAAACCTGCTGCCTTACCGCTTGGCGACGCCCCTGTATCTGTTGCTGCGAGCGCTAGGCACTCGACTTCTTGATCAGACTTTGCAGCTTGCGATGCAACATCGAAACATTGCTTCCTTTCGCCACAAACCCTGTTTGGGTCTCTGAAAGAAGGGCCAGAACTTTATCAGCTTCGGCTTTGCTTGGGAAGGCCCCAAACACACAACTTCCAGTGCCGGTCAGTCGAGCTTCAGTGAATTTACCCAATGAATTCAACGCATTGCGAACTTCTGGGTAACTCTGCTCTACCACCGGTTGGCAGTCATTTCGACTGTTTCCCTCGGGAACGGGGCGCATCTTAAGGGGGAGGGAATCACGTGTCAACTGTGGATGCGAAAAAATTTCTACAGTACTGACAGAGACTTGCGGCACCAGTACGACGTACCAGGGCTCTTCGGGGTCGACCGGGGTCAGCTGCTCGCCGACACCTTGGGCGAAAGCTGCATGACCGCGAACGAATACGGGGACATCGGCGCCCAGGGACAGGCCCAGGCTCGCCAGTCGGTCTTCATCCCAGCCCAGCTGCCACAAGTGGTCCAGGGCCAGCAGGGTGGTCGCGGCATCGGAACTGCCGCCACCGATTCCACCGCCCATGGGTAAAACCTTGGTCAACCAGATGTCGGCGCCCAGGTGGGTGCCAGACTGCTCCTGCAGTTTACGGGCGGCGCGCACGATCAGGTTGCTGTCATGTGGCACCGAGTCGATCTCGGTGTGCAGGCGGACCTGGCCGTCGTCACGCAGGGCGAAGCTCAGCTCGTCACCGTGTTCGAGGAACTGGAACACGGTTTCCAGTTCGTGGTAGCCGTCCGGGCGACGACCGATGATATGCAGCCACAGGTTGAGCTTGGCCGGCGCGGGCAGGGTGAGTTTTTGCATGGTTTCAGTGCCCCAGCTGGCGTGGCTGCCAGTCCTTGACCACCAGGGTCACGTCCAGGTTTTCGCCATGCAGTTTCATGCGCTCGGGCAACCAGTAGCCGTTCTGCTGGGTGTAGCTCAGGTACTGCACCTGCCAGCCATCCTGGTTCAGGCTGGCCAGGCGGCTGTCGTCATCCAGGGTGAGCTGGCTCTTGCTGTCCGGGGCCGGCAGTCCGCGCACCCACCACACCAGGTGCGAAACGGGCAATTGCCAGCCCAGTTGTTCTTCGAGCAGGGCTTCGGGGCTGTTGGCCTCGAAGCGGCCCTGGTTGGCGACTTCCAGCACCACGCCGCCAGGGCGGCCGGTCAGGCGTGCGGCGCCACGGCCAAGCGGCCCGGCCAGACGGATGTCGTAGTAATCCTGGCGCTGAAGCCAGAACAAGGTGCCGCTGCCGGAGTCGCGGGGGGCGCGAATACCGACCTTGCCGTTGATCTGCCAGCCGTCCAGGGTGCTCAGCTGTTCTTTGTGGGCTCGCCACTGTTGTGGGTTGCCTTGGCCATGCAGGGCTTCGCGGGATCCGAAGCCGGCACAGCCGGCAAGCAGGGCGATCAGGGAAAAGGTAATGCAATGGCGCAGGAACATAGCGTTAAAGAGTCTCGGATCCGGTCAGGCGCAAGACGGTCTTGCGCAGGATAGGGCTGTCGGGTTGGGCCTCGAAGGCCTTGGCCCAGACCTGGCGGGCCTCACGACGCTTGCCGTTGGCCCACAGCACTTCGCCCAGGTGGGCGGCGACTTCATGGTCGGGGAAGCGCTCGAAGGCCTGGCGCAGGTAGCGCTCGGCTTCGTCGAGGTTGCCCAGGCGGTAGGCGACCCAGCCCAGGCTGTCGAGCACCGCCGGGTCGTCTGGGGTGAGCTGGTGGGCCTTGTCGATCAGCGCCTTGGCTTCGGTGTAGCGGGTGGTTCGATCGGCCAGGGTATAGCCGAGCGCGTTCAGCGCCATGGCGTTTTCCGGCTGGCGGGCGATGATGGCGCGCAGGTCTTGTTCCATTTGCGTCAGGTCGTCGCGCTTTTCGGCCAGCATGGCGCGGGTGTAAAGGAGATTAAGGTCGTCCGGGAAGCGCTTGATGGCTTGCTGCAGCACCTGGTTGGCCTGGGCGTCCTTGTTGTTGTTGCTGTAGCTCTCCGACTCGACCAGGAACAGCTGGACCGCGAGGTCCGGCTGGGCTTCGCGGGCCTCGGCCAGCAGGCGCGAGGCCTCGGTGCCGCGACCGTTGGCGATCAGGATGTCGGCCTGGCGAAGTTGCGCTGGCAGGTAATCGGGGCCAGTGCCGACCAGGGCGTATTCGCGCAAGGCACCCTCGGGGTCGTTGCGTTCCTCGCGGATGCGGCCCAGGTTGAGGTGGGCGGCATCGACGTTGCTGTCGCGCTCGATCAGCTCCTGCAGGTAGCTTTCGGCTTCATCCCAGTCCTTGTTCTCCATGCAGACCAGTGCCAGGGAGTAACGCAGCTCGTCATCTTCCGGGTACTGCTGGACCAGGCCGAGGAATTCACCCTTGGCGTCGGCGATGCGGTCCTGCTCGACCAAGGTTCGGGCGTACGTCAGGCGCAGGCGCTTGTCGTCCGGGTTGTCGCGGATGGCGCCGCGCAGCAGCGGCAGCGCCTCGGGGCCGCGGTCGAGGGCCTGGAGCAGGCGGGCGCGCAGCAGGATCGGCGCCACTTCGCCGTTTTGTGGCGGGTGTTCCTCCAGCAGGTCGAGGGCTTGCTGGGGCTTGCCGTCCTGGTTCAGCAGCAGGGCCTTGCCGAAGACCAACTGGCTGTTGTCCGGGTATTTGACCAGCAGCCGTTCGAAACTCTGCAACAGGCCGTCGCGGGTACCTTGATCGGTTTCGGCGGCCGACAGGGCGAGGAAGTCGAAGTGGGTGTCACCCTGGCCCTGAAGCACCTTTTCCATGTAGGCCATGGATTCGTCATAGCGGCCGGCGCCTGCCAACTGGACGGCAGCGGCGCGCTGGGCGTCGAGGTTCTGCGGGTCGTTGCGGGCCCAGATGAGCGCGTTGTCCAGGGCCGGCTCGTCGGCACCGAGGTATTCGGCGATGCGGTAGGCACGCTCGGACACGCCTGGGTCCTGGGTCTTCTGCGCCTGGTCGGTGTAGTTGGCCAGGGCGATGTCGAAGCGATTGCGCTGGCCGGCCAGCTCCGCGACCAACAGGCTGTAGAGCGTGTCCTGTTTGAATGACCCATACACCACGGGCTTGTCGGCCGCGGCTTTGCCCGCCTCGGCGACGGGCGGTTCGGCTTGTTGCGGGGCCAGGTTCTGGCAGCCCTGGAGCAGGGCGAAGGCAAGCAGCAATGCGTAGGGTCTGTTCATAAATGAGGCTTAGAAGGGCTAACCGGCGGTCGGAGCATGATGACACAAGCGCGGGGGCAAACCCACCGGCGAAGGTCGTGGTTTACAGGGATAGCCTGGGATTGTTGGGACAATAGCGAACGGTGGTTGTTCTAAAACCTGTGAAAGAGGACAATTATCGGCTTCTCGTCACAACCAGCGACCTTGCATGGCCTTTCTTGCACTTGGTATCAACCATAAGACTGCCTCGGTAGACGTACGCGAGCGCGTGGCGTTTACCCCAGAGCAGCTGGTAGACGCCCTGCAGCAGCTCTGTCGACTGACCGCCAGCCGCGAAGCGGCGATTCTGTCGACCTGCAACCGTAGCGAGCTCTATATAGAGCAGGACCACCTGTCCGCCGATGCCGTCCTGAAGTGGCTGGCCGACTATCACCGGCTGAGCCTGGATGAGCTGCGCGCCAGCGCCTACATCCATGAAGAGCACGATGCCGTGAAGCATATGATGCGGGTGGCCTCCGGACTGGACTCGCTGGTGCTCGGCGAGCCGCAGATCCTCGGCCAGATGAAGTCGGCCTACGCCGTGGCCCGCGAGGCCGGCACCATCGGACCGCTGCTCGGGCGCTTGTTCCAGGCGACCTTCAGCGCCGCCAAGCAGGTACGGACCGATACCGCGATCGGCGAGAACCCGGTGTCGGTTGCCTTCGCCGCCGTCAGCCTGGCGCGGCAGATCTTCAGCGACCTGGGCCGCAGCCAGGCCCTGCTGATCGGTGCGGGCGAGACCATTACCCTGGTCGCCCGTCACCTCCACGAGCAAGGCGTGCGCCGGATCGTGGTTGCCAACCGGACCCTGGAGCGGGCCAGTATCCTGGCCGAACAGTTCGGTGCCCATGCCGTGCTGCTGGCGGACATTCCGCAGGAACTGGCCAACAGCGACATCGTCATCAGCTCCACTGCCAGTCAGTTGCCGATCCTCGGCAAAGGCGCGGTGGAAAGCGCGCTGAAACAACGTCGGCACAAGCCGATCTTCATGGTCGATATCGCCGTGCCGCGAGACATCGAGCCTGAAGTCGGTGAGCTCGATGACGTGTACTTGTACACGGTCGATGACCTGCACGAAGTGGTCGCCGAAAACCTCAAGAGCCGCCAGGGTGCGGCGCAGGCTGCCGAAGAGCTGGTCTCGGTGGGCGCCGAGGACTTCATGGCGCGCCTGCGCGAGCTGGCGGCGGTTGATGTGCTGCGTGCCTATCGCCAGCAAAGCGAGCGCCTGCGCGACGAAGAACTGCAAAAGGCCCAGCGACTGCTGGCCAACGGCGGCAACCCCGAAGATGTACTGGCCCAACTGGCCCGGGGGCTGACCAACAAACTCCTGCATGCGCCCAGCGTGCAACTGAAAAAGCTCTCGGCCGAGGGCCGCCTCGATGCGCTGGCCATGGCCCAGGAACTCTTTGCCCTCAACGAGGGCTCGACGGACAAAACCCCGCAATGAAAGCGTCGCTGCTGAACAAACTGGACACGCTCCAGGACCGCTTCGAGGAACTCACCGCCCTGCTCGGTGACGCCGAAGTCATTTCCGACCAGACCCGATTCCGCGCCTATTCCCGTGAATACGCCGAAGTCGAGCCGGTGATCGCTGCCTATAAAGAGTGGCGCAAGGTTCAGGACGACCTCGAAGGCGCCCAGGCCCTGCTCAAGGATGCCGACCCCGACCTGCGCGAAATGGCGGTGGAGGAGGTGCGGGAGGCCAAGGAGCAACTGGTGGGCCTGGAGTCGCAACTGCAGCGCATGCTGCTGCCCAAGGACCCCAACGACGGTCGCAACGTGTTCCTGGAGATTCGCGCAGGTACCGGCGGTGATGAGGCGGCGATCTTTTCCGGTGACCTGTTCCGCATGTATTCACGCTATGCCGAGCGGCGCGGCTGGCGCCTTGAGATCCTCTCGGAGAACGAGGGCGAGCATGGCGGCTATAAAGAGATCATCGCGCGTGTCGAAGGCGACAATGTCTACGGCAAGCTGAAGTTCGAGTCTGGCGCGCACCGCGTGCAGCGAGTGCCGGAAACCGAGTCCCAGGGCCGCATCCATACCTCCGCATGCACGGTGGCGGTGTTGCCTGAGCCCGACGAGCAAGTGGCCATCGAGATCAACCCCGCTGACTTGCGGGTCGACACCTACCGTGCTTCGGGTGCTGGCGGCCAGCACGTCAACAAGACCGACTCGGCAATCCGCATCACCCACTTGCCGACCGGTATCGTGGTCGAGTGCCAGGAGGAGCGTTCGCAGCACAAGAACCGTGCGCGGGCCATGTCCTGGTTGTCGGCCAAGCTCAATGACATGCAGACCAGTGCCGCCCAGAACGCCATCGCCAGCGAGCGCAAGCTGTTGGTCGGCTCGGGTGACCGCTCCGAGCGTATCCGTACCTACAATTATCCACAGGGCCGGGTGACCGATCACCGTATCAACCTGACTCTCTATTCCCTCGACGACATCCTCGCCGGTGGCGTGGAGGCCGTGATCGAGCCGTTGCTGGCCGAGTACCAGGCCGATCAATTGGCTGCCCTGGGGGAATAATGACCATCATCGCCAGCTTGCTGCGCAACGCGCAGCTGCCGGATTCGCCCACTGAGCGACTGGATGCCGAACTGTTGCTGGCCGCGGCCATCGGTAAGTCGCGCAGCTACCTGCACACCTGGCCCGAGCGGATCGTCAGCAGCGAGGCGGCGGACGTCTTCGCCAGTTACCTCGAGCGCCGTCGCGCCGGAGAACCGGTGGCCTATATCCTCGGGCAGCAGGGCTTCTGGAAGATCGACCTGGAGGTCGCGCCACACACCCTGATTCCGCGTCCCGATACCGAGCTGCTGGTAGAAACAGCCCTCCAGCTGCAGCCAGCCTCGCCAGCCAGGGTGCTCGACCTGGGTACCGGTACCGGTGCCATCGCCTTGGCGCTGGCCAGCGACTGCCCGGCCTGGCAGGTGACGGCGGTGGACCGTGTCGACGAGGCAGTGGCCCTTGCCGAGCGCAATCGCCAGCGCCTGGGCCTCGATAACGTGAAGGTGTTGGCCAGCCATTGGTTCGACAGCCTGGCGGGGCAACGCTTCGACCTCATCCTGAGCAACCCGCCCTACATCGCCGCAGAGGACCCGCACCTGGCGGAGGGCGACGTGCGCTTCGAACCGAGCAGCGCCCTGGTGGCGGGGCCCGATGGCCTGGATGATCTGCGGATAATCGTCGACCAGGCGCCGGAGCACTTGCTGCCGGGTGGTTGGCTGTTGCTCGAGCACGGTTATGATCAAGCGACTTCGGTGCAGGCGTTGCTGACTGCCCGGGGCTTTACCGAGGTCGCCAGCCGCAAGGACCTGGGCGGCCACGAACGCATCACGATGGGACGTCTGCCATGTTGAGTGACCAGGAACTGTTGCGTTATAGCCGGCAGGTGCTGCTGGCCCAAGTCGATATCGATGGCCAACTGCGGCTCAAGCGCAGCAAGGCGCTGATCGTCGGCCTCGGCGGCCTCGGCTCGCCGGTCGCACTGTACCTGGCGGCGGCAGGCGTGGGCGAACTGCACCTGGCGGACTTCGACACCGTAGACCTGACCAACCTGCAACGGCAGGTGATCCACGACAGCACCAGCGTCGGCATGAGCAAGGTGGACTCGGCGATCCAGCGTCTGCAGGCGATCAACCCCGAAGTGAACCTGGTTGCCCATCGCCATGCACTGGACGATGACTCCCTGGCTGCGGCGGTGGCGGCGGTTGACCTGGTGCTGGACTGCTCGGACAACTTCGCCACCCGCGAAGCCGTCAACGCGGCCTGTGTGGCCGCCTGCAAGCCGTTGGTCAGCGGTGCGGCCATTCGCCTGGAAGGGCAGCTTTCGGTGTTCGACCCGCGCCGCGACAACAGCCCTTGCTACCACTGCCTGTATGGCCATGGCAGCGAGGCCGAGCTGACCTGCAGCGAGGCCGGCGTCATCGGGCCGCTGGTCGGGCTGGTGGGCAGCTTGCAGGCCCTTGAGGCGATGAAACTGCTGGCTGGTTTCGGCGAGCCGCTGGTGGGGCGCTTGCTGTTGATCGACGCACTGGGCACGCGCATGCGCGAGCTGCGGGTCAAGCGCGACCCGGCTTGTGCCGTGTGTGGTAACCGGCATGGCTGAACGCTCGGCGCCGGTCGGCGTGATGGATTCGGGGGTCGGCGGATTGTCGGTGCTCGCCGAAATCCAGCGCCTGCTGCCTGGCGAGTCGCTGTTGTACGTGGCCGATTGCGGCCATGTGCCCTACGGTGAGAAATCGGCGGAGTACATCCGTGAACGCTGCAGGCACATTGCCGAGTTCTTCCACGCACAAGGGGCCAAGGCCATGGTCCTGGCGTGCAATACCGCCACGGTGGCGGCGGTGGCCGACCTGCGTGAGCGCTACCCGGATTGGCCGCTGGTGGGCATGGAGCCTGCGGTAAAACCGGCTGCGGCGGCGACTCGCTCCGGGGTGGTCGGTGTTCTGGCCACCACCGGCACGCTGCAAAGTGCCAAGTTCGCCGCCTTGCTGGACCGCTTTGCCAATGACGTGCAGGTTGTCACCCAGCCGTGCCCGGGACTGGTCGAGCGGATCGAAACCGGCGACCTTGGCAGTGCGCAGCTGCGCCAGTTGCTGCTGGGCTACGTACAGCCGCTGTTGGACGCGGGCTGCGATACGCTGATTCTGGGGTGCACCCATTATCCCTTCCTACGCCCGCTGCTGGCTGAAATGGTGCCGGCGGACGTTGCGATCATCGACACCGGCGCCGCGGTTGCGCGGCAGTTGCACCGTTTGCTGGCCGCTCGCGATCTGCTGGCCGACGGGCCGGCGCAGGCGGCACGCTTCTGGAGCAGTGCCGACCCGCAAGCCCTGAGCAATATCCTGCCTTTGCTATGGCATGAGTCCGATCGTGTGCAACGCTTCCCGTTGTAACCACAGCGCGGAATAAAGCTGAACTATCGTGCTATCGCCGATTTCTACTATTTGCCTGGCACAAGGCGAACAGTCATAACACATCAGGAAGAAGGAAGTTTCCCATGAAGAAACGGCTTGGCGTGGCGGCGGCTGCCGCCTGGATTCTGGGGCATGTGGTAACGGCGCAGGCCGCCGATGTTTCGTTTTCGGTGGGCCAGACCGGTGACTCCACACAGGTCTATCGCCTGGGGCTGCAATCGAACTGGGACGCCAGTTGGTGGCAAACCCGCGTGGGCAGGCTGACGGGCTACTGGGATGGGGCCTACAGCTATTGGGACGGTGACGAAACCGCCAGCAACCACAGCCTGTCGTTTGCGCCTGTCTTCGTGTACGAGTTCGCCGGGGAGTCGGTCAAGCCTTACATCGAGGCCGGTATTGGCGTTGCGTTGTTCTCCAGCACCGAGCTGGAAAGCAACGAACTTGGCTCGTCCTTCCAGTTCGAAGATCGCATCGGCGTGGGCCTGCGCTTTGCCGGTGGCCATGAGTTGGGTATCCGGGCCATTCACTATTCCAACGCGGGCATCAGGCAGCCCAACGATGGTGTAGAAAGCTACAGCTTGCATTACCGCATGCCGCTGTGAGCACGGCCCCGCCGCGGGGCCATGCTGGCGTGTGTCCTCAGCGTGGCAAGGGCCACAGGTTGCTCAGCGTCAGGGCTTCGAGCACCAGTTCAGGCTCACGCTGAGGCAGCCGACGTATCAGTTCATCGGCCGTACGCTCCGGCGTCCACTGCTCAGGTATGGCCTGGGCCGATGAAGCCGGGCTTTGCATGGCCTGCGGCGCCACCAGCGTCAGCCCGACTCCAAGGATCTGCAGCTCTTGACGCTGTTCGCGCAGCCACTGCGCGGTGCTGTTGGCGCCGCTGGGCATGCGTGTCGGCGAGTACAACTGAAGGGCGGAATAACGGCTGAGCAACGCCATTACTTGTGGCGCATCGCGCTTGACCAGCAAGGGCAGGGCGCTGGTGAGGCAGTGCTCGCTGGCGTGCAGGTTGGTGCTGACGATGGCTTCGAACAGCTCGGCCTCAGGGAGGTCATCGGCCAGGTAGTCGCACGTTCCGGCATTGAGGATCAGGCAGTCCAGCCCCCCCCAGTTGCGCAGGATCGACGCCGCGGCTGCCTGAGCCTGCTCGAGCAGCGGCAATTGCCCTGGTACGCGCAGCAACTGTTGGGGGTACCGCTTTGCCAATCCATCCAGCGCTTCGCTGTCCCTGCCACTGGCGGCGACGCGGTGCCCGCCTTCCAGCAACTGCTCCACCAAGGCCAGCCCTAGTCCATTACTGGCGCCTGTTACCCAGAAATCCAGTGTGTTGTTCAATGTGCTGCCCTCTGATCCTGCCGGCGCGGAAGGCCTTTGAAAGCTTCCAGGGCGCGCTGGCGACTGCTTGTGAGATCGACGATTGGATGGTGATAGGATTTATTAGCAAAAAGATCGGCCGCCTTCATCGGCTCATGAACCCTTTCGTCGCCCAGGTCCGACAATTCCGGTAGCCAGTGGCGGATGAAGCGCCCTTGGGGGTCGAAGCGCTGCGACTGGGAGACCGGGTTGAAGATACGGAAGTACGGCACCGAGTCGGTGCCGGTGGAGGCGCTCCATTGCCAGCCCCCATTGTTGGCGGCGAGGTCGCCATCGATCAGGTGGCGCATGAAGTGCCGCTCGCCCAGGCGCCAGTCGATCAGTAGGTTCTTGCTCAGGAACATGGCGACGATCATGCGCAGACGGTTGTGCATCCAACCGGTTTCCAGCAGTTGGCGCATGGCGGCATCGATGATCGGGAAACCGGTACGGCCTTCCTTCCAGGCGTTGAAGTCGGCAGGGGCGTCGCGCCATGGCAGGGCTTCGGTCTGGTCGCGGAAGGCACGGTGTCGGGAGACCTGTGGATAACCATTGAGGATGTGTTTATAGAACTCCCGCCACAGCAACTCGTTGATCCAGGTCTGTATACCTGCGCTGCCACTGTCCAATTCGCCTCGGTTGTGGGCCAGTGCAGCGTGCAGGCACTGGCGGGGCGAGATCACGCCAGCGGCCAGATAGGCAGACAGTTGACTGGTGCCCGGCTCAGCTGGCAGGTCGCGCAGGTGCTGGTAGTTCTCGATGGTTTCATCGAGAAAGCGCTGGAGCCGCTTCTGTGCTTCATCCTCGCCCGCAGGCCAGAGCGTTCGCAGGGTATCGGTTGGCGTATCGAAACCTTCGATCCGCTCCGGGACCGGGTCGCTCGGAATGTTCAGCGGGGCCTGGCATTGCACCCGGCCAGCCAGTGCCGGCAGGCCCAGATGCAGCCGCTCGAAGCAGGCCTTCTTGAATTGGCCGAACACCTGGAAGTACTGGCCGCTGCGCGTCAGGACGGTGCCGGGGCGCAACAGCAACTGGTCGAGGTAGCTGTGCGCCTGTATGCCGGATTGCTCCAGCAGGCGACGCGTTGCTTCGTCGCGACGGTGTTCGTGGATGCCGTACTCCTCGTTCCAGTGCACGGCTTCTACCTGCAGTTGCTTGCAGACCGCGAGCAGGGTCTCGGGGGCCTGGTCCCAGCGTTCGACCGTGCGGATCAGCAGCGGGATGTTCAGGGCCTTCAGCGACTGACGCAGCGTGCGCAGGTTGCGCAGCCAGAAGTCGACCTTGCAGGGGGCATCGTCGTGGTCCTGCCATTGGCCGGGACTGGCCAGCCAGATGGCCACGGTGGGGCCGCGCTCACAGGCGGCGCTCAAGGCAGTGTTGTCGGTAACGCGCAGGTCGGTGCGCAGCCAGATCAATTGCATGGCAGGGTCAACTCTTCAGGCAGACGGCCCTGGCGTTGGAGCAAACGCAGGGCCGCCTGTGGGGTATCGAACAGAAACAGCTGGTCAAGATCCAGCGCCTGCAACGGTGGGGTATGCAGGGCAACGGTCAAGCCGCCCAGCAACTTCATCCCGTCCACTTCGGCCAGGGTCCGGTGCAGGGCTTTCAGGTCGACGCGTGGGCCCAGGTGCAGCAACAGTGCGCGGGGCCGCAGGGCGGCGACGGCGCGTTGCAACTCTGGCCCGCTGACGGGGTATTCGAGCACCTCCACGGCGATGCCGTTGCTGCTGAGGAGCCAGGCATACAGCCACAAGCTGATGTCGAAAGGCCGTTCGCTGTCTTCGGCGAGCAGCACTGGCGGGCCGGACAGCAACTGGTTGTCGTGATAGACCCGAGCGCCCAGTTTGCTGCGCAGCCAGGTGTGGAAGAACACCTGCTCAAGGCGGGCGTTGAAGTAGCTGCGCCAGCGCTGTGCGAGGCTGTCGAGCAAGGGCAGCAGCAACTGCTCGCACAGGGTGATGGCAGGGTAGAGGGCCATCACCTGGTTCAGTTGCTGGTCGAGTGCGCGTTGCGAGAGGCTGGCGACGGCCTCGATCAAGTGTTCCTGACGGGCCTGCCAGTCGCCCTGGGGCGCGCTGTTGGCAGGCTGGTCGAGCAGCTCGCGTACTTGGCCGACCGATGCACCGCGTTCCAACCAGGCAAGAATGGCCTCGACGCGCGCCAGCTGGTCCAGCGGATACAGCCGGTGGCCTTTGCTGGTGCGCTGCGGCTTGAGCAGACCATAGCGCCGTTCCCACGCCCGGAGGGTGACTGGGTTTACGCCGGTGCGGCGAGCCAGCTCGCCGATGGGTAGCAGTTCAGACGGCATTGCGCAGCCCCAGGTCCTCGGGGTGAGGTTGCAGGTAGGCCTGCTGTAGCAAGTAAGGATCCGGGTGCTTGCGCAAATGGTGCTTGAGCAGGGTCAGGGGTACCACCAGCGGTATCACGCCCTGCTGGTACTGGCCGATGATGGTTTGCAACTCGGCCTTGTCCTGCGCACTGAGTGAGTCCTTGAGGTAGCCGGTGAGGTGCTGCAGGACGTTGCCATGGGTGCCGCGGCTGGCACAGCGACGCAGGGCCTGCATGAGTAGGCTGAAGTAACGCGGCCCTATCACCAACGGGTCGTCGTACTTGCGCATGTTGCCAAGCAGGCGGCCGAGCTCGCGATAGGCCTGGGGATTGTTGGCCATCAGCAGGTACTTGTAGCGCGAGTGAAAGCGGATCAGTGCACCACGGCTCAGGCCCTCGGCCAGCAGGTGTTGCCAATCGGCGTAGGCGTAGACGCGGCTGATGAAGTTTTCCCGCAGCACCGGGTCGTGCAGGCGGCCTTCCTCCTCCACCGGCAGGTCTGGGCGCCGTTCGCAGAAAGCCGCCGCGAACGCGCCACGCCCGCCTTTGCGCGCTGGGTGCCCGGCCTCCTGATAGACCTTGACCCGTTCCAGCCCGCACGAGGGGGACTTCTGCATGAAGATGTAGCCGCAGATATCGTGCAGTTGAGTGGCCATCTGCTCGCCGTAGGCACGCAGCGGCCCTGACAGGTCGGTACCGGGGTTGCGTGTGCCGACCACTTCAGGCTTTTCGGGGTCGCCCACCAGACGGATGGCGTCTCGGGGAATGCCAAGGCCGATGGCCACTTCAGGGCACACCGGCATCCATTCGAAGTGCTGTTCGAGCTGGCCGAGGCACAATTCGGACGCCTTGTGCCCGCCGTTGTAACGCACGTTGTGCCCGGTAAGGCAGGCGCTGATGCCGATTCGAGGCTTACGGTGGGCAGAAGGCTCGAGCATGGTTGTCTCCGGAGACCTGTACAGAAATAAATGTGTGTACAAGGCTATTCCAGCACAACCAGAAATTTATGCAACCTGGTTTTTTTGTATAGGTTTAGCGCTCGCTTACTCAAGGTGTTCCAGAAGGCGGCGTGCGGCCTCCTGGCCACTGAGCCAGGCACCTTCGACCCGTCCGGACAGGCACCAATCGCCACAGGCATACAGGCCTTGGTCGGCATCGGCCAGGGCGCCCCATTCGTGATTGCCCGCTGGGCGCGCGTACAGCCAGCGGTGGGCGAGGGAGAACGTCGGAGGTGGCACCACGCAACCGATCAACTCGGCGAACTCTCCCAACAGTTGTTCGATCACTTCGTCCTTGTGCAGGTCGATGTGGTGTCTGCTCCAGGTGGAGGTGGCGTGCAGGACCCAAGTATCGAGATGCCCGTCCCGTCCTGGCTTGCTGCGATTACGGGCCAGCCAGTCGAGCGGGTTGTCCTGGACGAAGCAGCCTTGCATCGGGGTGTCCAAGGGTGTCTGGAAGCCCAGGGCAATGGCCCAGGTCGGCTCCATCGTCACCCCTGCCGCGACGGCGGCGAGCTTGGGCGTAGCGGCAAGCAGCGGAGTGGCCTGAGGCGCCGGCACTGCGATGACCACGCGGCTGTAGGGACCATGGCTGCAGCCTTCGGTGTCCTGCAGGTGCCAGAACTGTTTGCCACGGAAGACCTCGGCGATGCGGCAGCCGAAGTTGACTGTCACATCCTTGAGTAGCCCACGGGTGATCGCGCTCATGCGAGGCACGCCGACCCAGCGGGTCTGCTCGTCGGGGGAGGGGGTCAGTTCGCCGTCGCGGTAGTTGTACAACTGCGGCTTCCATTGCGCGGCCCAGCCGTTGGCGACCCACTGTTGCACCTGCTCGACGAAGCGTCGATCGCGGGCAGTGAAGTACTGGGCGCCCAGATCGAGCGCACCGGCCTCACTGCGTTTGCTGGCCATGCGACCGCCACTGCCATGGCCCTTGTCGAACAAATGGACGGCCTGCCCGGCCTTCTGCAAGGCCTGGGCGGCGGACAGGCCGGCTATGCCGGCACCGATGATAGCGATTGGTACTGTCATGATGGCCTCTTCGAACCGTGCTGTTACGCAGACTACGCTGTCAGGCAAACCTGTACAATGCATAATTTTTGTATAAGGTTATGCTGCTTCATGGAACAGGGTGGCCTATGTTTAACGAGAGCGTTGGGTCAAACATCTGGTCAGGAAAGTGCCTTGATCTTAAAAATAGACCACAGCGGCACTCCACGAGGACACAGCCATGCATATATTGCTGACAGGCGGTACCGGCTTGATTGGCCAGCACCTGTGCCAACTCTGGTCAAGCCAGGGTCATCGTCTCACGGTCTGGAGCCGCCGCCCCGAACAAGTGCCCAGGTTGTGTGGCAGTGGGGTGCGTGGGATAGCCCGGCTGGAAGACCTGGCCGCCGACGAAGTGCTTGATGCGGTGGTCAATCTGGCCGGCGCGCCCATTGCGGACCGACCTTGGACGGCGGGCCGGCGCAGCGTGCTCTGGGCCAGCCGGGTCACCCTGACCGAACAATTGCTGGCCTGGCTCGAGGCCAGGGCACAACGTCCCGAGGTGCTGGTTTCAGGGTCCGCCGTGGGGTGGTACGGAGATGGCGGTGAGCGTGAGCTGACCGAGTCCTCGCCGCCTGTGCGTGAGGATTTCGCCAGCCAGCTGTGCATCGCCTGGGAAGAAACCGCATCGCGCGCCCAAGCCTTGGGCATACGTGTGGTGCTGGTGCGAACCGGCTTGGTACTGGCTGCCGATGGCGGCTTTTTGTCGCGCCTGCGCCTGCCGTTCAAACTCGGCCTGGGCGGGCCTTTGGGCGATGGCCGGCAGTGGATGCCCTGGGTCCACATAGACGATGAAATCGCCTTGATTGATTTTCTGTTGAAGCATAAGGACGCTAGCGGTCCTTATAATGCCTGCGCCCCTGAACCTGTGCGCAACCGCGAGTTCGCCAGGCGTCTGGGCCGGACCCTGCACCGGCCAGCAGTGCTGCCGGTACCCAGGCTGCTGCTGAAGGCAGGCCTGGGCGAGTTGTCGATCCTGCTGCTCGGCGGCCAACGGGCCCGCCCAGCGCGCTTGCTGGCGGCGGGCTTCACGTTCCGTTTCAACGATCTGCAATCGGCGCTGGACAGCCTGTCCAGCCGCCTCTGACATAGGACGCTGCATGACCGATCACGCCCTGCTACTGGTCAACCTGGGTTCACCCGCCAGCACCTCGGTGGCCGATGTACGCCGTTACCTCAACCAGTTCCTGATGGACCCTTATGTGATCGACCTGCCGTGGCCGGTGCGGCGTCTGCTGGTATCGCTGATCCTGATCAAGCGCCCGGAGCAGTCGGCCCATGCCTATGCCTCGATCTGGTGGGACGAGGGTTCGCCTCTGGTGGTGCTGACCCGACGCTTGCAGGCGGCCATGGTCGAGCACTGGCCCCACGGCCCCGTTGAAATTGCCATGCGCTACGGCGAGCCGGCATTGCCCGATGTGCTGGCGCGATTGGCCGCACAGGGGGTGCGCAAGGTTACCCTGGCGCCACTGTATCCCCAGTTTGCCGACAGCACGGTCACCACCGTGGTGACGCTGGCGAACCAGACGATTGCCGATAAGCAATTGCCCTTGCAGATGCGTGTGCTGCAACCGTTCTACGATCACCCCGAGTACATCGACGCCCTGGTGGCCAGTGCCAAGCCTTATCTGCAGCAGGACTACGATCACCTGTTGCTGAGTTTCCATGGCCTGCCAGAGCGCCATTTGAAAAAGCTCGATCCGACCGGCCAGCACGATTTCCAGGCCGCCGATTGCTGCAAGGACGCCAGCGCCGAAATGCGCGCGGTGTGCTATCGCGGGCAGTGCCTGGCCACGGCCAAGGCGTTTGCAGCCAGGATGGGCCTCCCGGATGGCAAATGGTCAGTGTCGTTCCAGTCTCGCCTGGGGCGGGCCAAATGGATCGAGCCCTACACCGAAACGCGTCTGGACGAACTGGGCAAGGCCGGTGTGAGGAAGCTGTTGGTGATGTGCCCGGCATTCGTGGCCGACTGCATTGAAACGCTGGAGGAAATTGGCCAGCGGGGGAGTGAGCAGTTTGTCGAGGCGGGGGGCGGGGAGTTGGTGCTGGTGCCTTGCCTGAATGACCACCCGGAGTGGGTGAGGGTGCTGGCGGGAATGTGCGAGAAGGCATAAGGCGTTTGCGCCCCCCTCTCTCAGCCGTGAACCGGCTCCCGTAGGAGCCGGCTTGCCGGCGATGGGGGCTCAGTCACTCAGGGCAACTGGTCGTCCAGTTTCTTGTGCTTCCAGCTGTCGTTGCCCGGCAGAATCAGGTTCAGCGCAATGGCCACGATGGCGCACAGGGCAATGCCCTTGAGGCCCCAGTCGTCCGGGCCGTCGCCGCTGCCGATCAACACGCCGCCGATACCGAACACCAGCGTTACCGACACGATCACCAGGTTGCGCGCCTCGGCCAGGTCGATCTTGTGGCGGATCATGGTGTTCATGCCTACCGCCGCGATCGAGCCGAACAACAGGCAGAGAATGCCGCCCATCACCGGAACCGGAATGCTCTGCAGCAATGCGCCGAACTTGCCGATGAAGGCCAGGCTGATGGCGAAGATCGCCGCCCAGGTCATGATCTTCGGGTTGTAGTTCTTGGTCAGCATCACCGCGCCAGTCACTTCGGCGTAGGTGGTATTGGGCGGGCCACCGAACAGGCCGGCCGCGGTGGTCGCCAGGCCATCGCCCAGCAAGGTGCGGTGCAGACCTGGCTTCTTCAGGTAGTCGCGACCGGTCACGCTACCGACGGCGATCACGCCGCCGATGTGTTCGATGGCCGGGGCCAGCGCCACGGGCACGATGAACAGGATGGCCTGCCAGTTGAACGCGGGCGCGGTGAAGTTGGGCAGCTCCAGCCATGGCGCGGCGGCGATCTTGGCGGTATCGACCACGCCGAAGGCGAACGACAGGGCGAAGCCCACCAGTACACCGGCGATGATCGGCACCAGGCGGAAGATACCCTTGCCGAACACGGCGACGATCAGGGTGGTCAGCAGTGCCGGCATGGAGATCAGCATGGCGGTCTTGTACGGCAGCAGCACACTGCCGTCACCGGCCTTGCCCATGGCCATGTTCGCGGCGATCGGGGCCATGGCCAGGCCAATGGAGATGATCACCGGGCCGATGACCACAGGCGGCAGCATGCGGTCGATGAAACCGGTGCCCTTGATCTTCACCATCAGGCCCATGAAGGTGTACACGAAGCCTGCGGCCATCACGCCGCCCATGGTCTCGGCCAGGCCGAACTGGCCCTTGGCGAGAATGATCGGGGTGATGAAGGCAAAGCTCGACGCCAGGAATACCGGCACTTGCCGACCGGTGACCAACTGGAACAGCAAGGTGCCGATGCCTGCGGTGAACAGCGCGACGTTCGGATCGAGGCCGGTGATCAGTGGCATCAGCACCAGCGCGCCGAATGCCACGAAGAGCATCTGCGCGCCCGAAACGACCTGGCGCCAGAGCGGGTCGTTGAAGCCGTCCTGCATGGTCAGGCGTCCTTCTGCTTGGTGCCGAAGATCTTGTCGCCAGCGTCGCCCAGGCCTGGAACGATGTAACCGTGCTCGTTCAGGTGCTGGTCGATCGACGCGGTGTAGATCTGGACGTCCGGGTGGGCTTTTTCCACCACCTCGATGCCCTCTGGCGCGGCGACCAGGACCATGGCGCGGATTTCCTTGCAGCCGGCCTTCTTCAGCAGGTCGATGGTGGCGACCATCGAGCCGCCGGTGGCCAGCATCGGGTCGATGATCAGGGCCAGGCGCTGGTTGATGTCCGGGGCGAGCTTTTCCAGGTAAGTGTGCGCTTCGAGGGTTTCTTCGTTGCGCGCAACGCCCACGGCGCTGACCTTGGCGCCCGGAATCAGGCTGAGCACGCCGTCGAGCATGCCGATACCGGCCCGCAGGATTGGCACCACGGTGATCTTCTTGCCGGCGATTTTTTCCACTTGGACCTTGCCACACCAACCGTCGATTTCGTAGGTTTCGAGCGGCAGGTCCTGGGTGGCTTCGTAGGTCAGAAGCGCGCCGACTTCCTGGGCGAGTTCGCGAAAATTCTTGGTGCTGATATCGGCACGGCGCATCAGGCCGAGCTTATGGCGGATCAGCGGATGGCGGATCTCACGAGTGGGCATAGGGGGGCTCCGAAAGGCGGGCAAAAAAACCGCGCTAGATTAATCTATTCAGCCTGTGCTGTCGTGCAGTCATTCTGGACGTTAGTCCATAAATGCTTGATTCGGGACGAGCGGATGCGTACCTTTGCCCGCTTTTCCAAAATGCACCCCCTGGAGAGCGCCATGTCCGCTGATCTCGAGCACATCCGTCAAGTCATGCGCGAAGCAGACTGCCTGTACAACGAAGCTGAGGTCGAGGCGGCCATCGCCAAAGTCGGCGAGCAGATCTGCAAGGACCTGCACGACAAGAACCCGGTGGTTTTCTGCGTGATGAACGGTGGCCTGATCTTCGCCGGCAAGCTGCTGACCCACCTGCAGTTCCCACTCGAAGCCTCTTACCTGCACGCTACCCGCTACCGCAATCAAACCAGCGGTGGCGAGCTGTTCTGGAAGGCCAAGCCGGAAGTGTCGTTCATCGACCGCGACGTGTTGATCGTCGATGACATTCTCGACGAAGGCCACACCCTCAGCGCCATCATCGACTTCTGCAAGCATGCCGGCGCCCGTTCGGTGCACACTGCCGTGCTGATCGACAAGGACCACGACCGCAAGGCCAGCCCGGACCTCAAGGCCAACTATGTCGGCCTGCCATGCGTCGATCGCTACATCTTCGGCTATGGTATGGACTACAAGGGCTACTGGCGCAACGCCAACGGCATCTTCGCGGTCAAGGGGTTGTAAGCATGCGCCGGCCTGAGTTCATCGACCAAACGCTGTTCGCCAGGCTGGCCAGCACAGCCGCCGAGGTGCCGCGCCAGCGGCATCATCACACCTTTCATGAAATGGATGAGCCGTGCCACCGGGTGGCGGTCGGCTTGCAGCCCTCCACCTACATCGCGCCGCACCGGCACCTGAGCGCCGACAAGGCTGAAACCCTGCTGGTGCTCAAGGGGCGCCTGGGCCTGCTGATTTTCAATGAAGACGGCCAGGTATGCGACAAGCGCGTGCTGCAGGCCGGTGGCGACTGCCTGGGCGTGGATCTTGTGCCTGGGCTTTATCACGGGCTGGTCGTACTGGAGCCTGACAGCATTCTGTTCGAGTGCAAGGCTGGGCCGTACCGGGCCTTGGCTGAAGGCGAGCATGCCCACTGGGCGCCGCGTGAAGGCGACGAGGGCGTGGCCCAATACCTGGCCTGGATGATCGCGCAATTCGATTGAGGCGTGCTGCCCAGCCAGGACGCCGGCGTGTGCTGGTGCCGATCCGCGGCAATAGGGCCGTACAGCCAAAACCCGGCGTGCTAGAGTGCTCCTTCATGCCAAGGAGCCTCACATGCGTGCGATTCTTTCCCTGTTGCTGGTCGTAAGCCTGCCGCTTTGCGCCGCACCGTTGCACAGCCAGTTTCTCCCACCCGATGACTTGTCATTGCGCCAGGAAGCGCCGACCGGTCAGCAGTTGCTGCAAGTGACCGACTACTCGGTGGTGGTGGGAGCCCAACGTCAGTCCGACCAGCAACCGATCCCGATCACCGCCTCGCTGCAGATGCGCCTCAAGGGCAAGCCGCTGAGCAAGGGCGCGACCATCGGCCAGGTGCTGCTGACCTTCGACGGTGAGGCCGGCAAGAGTTTGAAGAAGCCGGTGTACGACGAAAAGACCCGCACGCTGAGCCTGAATTACCCGGTCAGCGATTATCGCGTGGTCATGGACCTGCTGCGTAACGAAACTGTCTACGTGCAATTTCTGACCTACGCCAACGGCCATGTCTGGGCCGACCTGCACACCGGCACTGTACGTACGCGTTGAGGCCTGTCGCCTGAGGGGGGTAAACTGCCGGCCTTCGAAATCCCGTGATGGTCCAGTTGGAGCCGGCAATGCGCAAAGACAAGAAGCAGGTGATTGGTGACGAGATCAGCGATGACTACGTCAAGACGTTCCTTCAGTTCGAGCCGGCCGATGGCGTGACCTCGCCGTCGCTGCACAAGCTGGTCAAGGCCTATCGTGGTCTGCGTGTCGACGATTTCGAGCGCTTTGTCGGTTTCTTCGTCGAGGCCGGCCATGACTTGGACGGCAAGGACGAGCACGGCAAGACCTTCGTCGAGTTGATCGCCGACCAGCGCAATGCGCCGGAGTACATCGAGATCATCGATAAAGCCCGCGGCTGATCGGCCGCCTGAACCGGCCCTATCACCGGCGAGCCGGCTCCTACAGGGGCAGGGCGGTATAGGCGGCACAGCGAGCAGACACAAAAAAACGCCCCGAGGGGCGTTTTTTCGTTTCAGCCAGATCAGGCGTAGTGCTTGGCCGGGCTGCTTTCGACCAGATCCAGGGCCGCATCGTTGTCGGCACTGATCTTGTGGTACAGCGCGGCATCGTTGGCCAGGGTCTTCTCGCGAGCCGGGAAGATCTCCTTGAGCTTGGCAGCCCAGGCGCCCTTGGCCTGCTCGGGGAAGCAGCGCTCGATCAGTTCGAGCATGATCGACACGGTCACCGAAGCACCTGGCGATGCACCCAGCAAGGCTGCGAGGCTGCCGTCCTGGGCCGAGACCAGCTCGGTACCGAACTGCAGGATGCCGCCTTTCTTCGGGTCCTTCTTGATGATCTGCACGCGCTGACCGGCCACTTCCAGGCGCCAGTCCTCGGCTTTGGCCTGCGGGTAGAAGCGACGCAGGGATTCCAGGCGTTGCTCCATCGACTGCATCACTTCGCTGACCAGGTACTTGGTCAGGTCCATGTTGTCGCGCGCGACCGCCAGCATCGGGCCGATGTTGCCCATGCGTACAGACAGCGGCAGGTCCATGAGCGAGCCGTGCTTGAGGAACTTGGTGGTGAAGCCGGCGTACGGCCCGAACAGCAGCGATTTCTTGCCATCTACCACACGGGTATCCAGGTGCGGTACCGACATGGGCGGCGCGCCAACCGCGGCCTGGCTGTAGACCTTGGCCTGGTGTTGCTTGACGATTTCCGGGTTGTCGCAGCGCAACCACTGGCCGCTCACCGGGAAACCGCCGAAACCTTTGCTTTCCGGAATGCCGGACATTTGCAGCAGCGGCAGGGCCGCGCCACCGGCGCCGAGGAAGACGAAACGGGCGTCCACTTCACGGCTGCCGCCGCTGTTGACGTCCTTGATGCTGACGGTCCAGCCGCTGCCGTTACGGCGCAGGCCGACGACTTTCTTGCTGTACTTGACCTGGGCGTCCTGGCTGGTGCTCAGCAGCTTGAGCAGCTTGTTGGTCAGGGCGCCGAAGTTGACGTCGGTGCCCTTGAGCACGCGAGTGGCGGCGATGCGCTGGTCGGCCGGACGGCCCGGCATCATCAGCGGCATCCACTCTTTCATCACTTCCTTGTCTTCGGTGTACTCCATCTCGGCGAAGGCATGGTGCTGCTTGAGCAGCTCGAAGCGCTTCTTGAGGAAGGAGATACCCTTGTCACCTTCGACGTAGCTCAGGTGCGGCACCGGGTTGATGAAGGCGCGCGGCGAGCCGAAGCTGCCTTTTTTGCTCAGGTAGGCCCAGAACTGGCGCGAAACCTCGAACTGGGTGTTGATGTGCACGGCCTTCTTGATGTCGATGCTGCCATCGGCGGCCTGGGGCGTGTAGTTCAGCTCGCACAGCCCGGCATGGCCGGTACCTGCGTTGTTCCAGGGGTTGGAGCTTTCCGCGGCTCCGGAGTCCATCGCCTCGACGACCTCAAGCTTCAGGGTCGGGTCAAGCTCCTTGAGCAGTACGGCCAAGGTGGCACTCATGATGCCCGCGCCTACCAGTACCACATCAACCGATTCGTTCTGCGCCATTTAACGCGTCTCCACAATCTACAGCTACCTAATTGACAGCATAGGACCCCAGGGTCGCCAGGATCGCCATGTCCGACTTTTCGCAGTTCTTGCAACTTCCGCGGACACCGCCAATCAGTCTTCGGGTTCGGCTATTGAACGCCGCTTGCCACAGGTGCGGCAATTCGACTAATGGTCAAGGTGTCGTGCGTGCGTTATGGAACGACCTCAGACATCCATCCGGGATGAACGCGTTAGCCGCCTGTTCAGGGCTGTTCGGGACACATCTGCCGCTTTTACACATGCCAGACTGTTCATTTGCTCGCCACACTCTCGTGAAGTTGTGAAAAACCGTTTTTTCACGCTCTTTTGGAGACGTGAACCTCAAAAGGGGACTGCGCGATGGCAACCCACAGGTTCATGCAGTGCGAAGGGCCGGAAAAGCAGGCACGACAGCCGATGCAAGACCTGAGTGGAAGGCTCTCTGTGGGCGAAGCGTTGAAGGTGCCGGGGTCAATCGGCGAATGCGGGGCCCGATCAGGAGACGTCCTTATAATCGGGGGGAGATTATAACGATGTCGCGGGCAGAAAGGTCGTAATTCGTAGTTTTTATTGCAGCGTTTGTCTGGGAAATGCGGTGCGTGGGTGCCATCGGGGGCTTGCGCGGGTGCAAATCCCGGCTTTGGTCGGGTGCCAGAGTGGCTTTACGACGGGGCAGGCCGATGACTGGTCAGGGCCTGGCTGAGTATACTGGGGGCCTTTGCCGCATTTTCTGGAGAAACGCGCATGTTGCAACGTCTGTTGTTCGGTTTGATTGCCGTGGCCAGCCTCAGCCTGGTCGGTTGTGCCCACAGCCCGCAACAACTCAGCCCGCAACCCAAACTCACTGCCCAGCTCGCGCCGGTCGGTCATGGCCAGCCCGTGGTGGTCAAGGTCGTCGATGGGCGGGCTTCGCAATCGCTGGGTACTCGCGGTGGCATGTACCCTGAAACCAGCACCATCAGCGTCAGTGGCAACGACATCGTGCCCAAGCTGCAAGCCCAGGCAGAAGCAGCCGTGCGCCTGCTTGGCTTCACCCCGACCCCCAACGCCTACAACGCACCGCAACTGACCGTGACCCTGGCCGAGCTGAAATACCAGTCGCCCAAGGACAACCTGTATGTGACCGAGGCTACCATCGGTGCCACCTTCCGTGCCGACGTGTCCAATGCCAACCGTCGCTACAGCGGCCGCTACGGTGCATCGCTGGACCAGCGTTTCGGCATGGCGCCGAATCAGGAAACCAACACCAAGCTGGTCGGTGACGTGCTGAGCGATGCCCTCACGCGCCTGTTCAAGGACCCGACCATCGGCCAGGTCCTGGGCGAGTAACCTTCGGCTCGATCGGCCCCATCGCCGGCTCGCCGGGGATGGGGTCGACACGTTTCAAACGGCCTCGACATGAAATCGCATGACACTTTGTCGCCTGGGCCGGGCGGTGCAAGCGGAGTTGGGTAGAATGCCGGCCTTCGCTGTCGTTCTAACCGAGGTTGCGTGATGTCGTTGCAAGTGCTCTGGGGCTTCCTGGTTGCCCACCCGACCAAGCTGATCAATCTGCTGGCACTGTTGATGACGTGCCCGGGCGGATTGTTGCTGCACAGCGCCCGGCGGCGCGAAGCCGTAACCCGCGAAAGCCTGGCGATGGACGAAGGCGTGGTGGAGGCTTTCGACCTGCGCGTGCCGCGCTACTACTACATCCTGGGCTTTTCCTGCCTGGCCATGGCACTGCTGCTGTCCTGGTTCAGCACCTGGATCTGAGCCATCGCCGGCACGCCGGCGATGGGGTTCGGCCGATCAGGCCACGGGCGCCTGCTGCTTGACCTGATACTGGTTACGTACTGGCGTCGCATACTGCAATATCAGGTACGGTCGCTGCTCTTCAGGGCATGCCTCCAGCCGGCGCTGCCACTCTTCCTTGGCTCGGGCCAGTTCGTCTGCCGGGAACAGGGTCTCGGCGCTCGGCACGTGCAGCGCTTCATCCTTCTCTGCCCACATCGCGTAGGCCAGGTAGTGCACCGGGAACAACCGGTAGCCGCCGAGGATCTGCCGGTCGATTTCCTGCGCCAACTGCTTGGTGTCTTCGTAATACTCGGTCACTGGCGGAGCGAAGTTGATGTGCACCCGGCCTTTGTAGCCAGTGATGCCCTTGGCGATGCTGTTGTCATCTTCGCCAGGCGCCTTCTTGTAGGTGCCGGTGGTGGCGCGGATGTACAGCTCGCGCGCCTTGGCCAGGTCGCACGGGTCATACTCGTAGCTGATCGAGACCGGAATCAGGTTCAGGCCCTGGATCACTGCGCCGAACGGCTCGTCCTTGCGGCTCATGTGGAACATCTTGAGGATCGCCGAATCGGTGCGATCGTCACCGTCCTTGGCGCGGCCTTCGGCCTGGGCGATCCAGATCGATACGCAGTCATTACGAATCGAGTGGTTGATATAGGCCGAGAGCAGTTGGTAGGCGGCCAGCTTTTCGCGGCGACCGGTCAGCGAACGGTGCACGATGAAGCTCTTGTTCAGGCGCATCATGTCGCTGACGAAGGGCTTTTGCAGCAGGTTGTCGCCAATGGCGATGCGCGGGGTCGGCAGGCCGGCATGGTACACCGCGTAGTTGACGAAGGCCGGGTCCATGACGATGTCGCGGTGGTTGGCCAGGAACAGGTAGGCCGTACCGGACTTGAGTTGCTCTACGCCGGAATAGGTCACGCCGTCGGTGGCGCGTTCGATGGTGTGGTCGACGTAGTACTCGACCTTGTCCTGCAAGGTCGCGACGCACGTGACGCCCGCGAACTCCTTGCGCAGGCGGCGGGCGATCAGCGGCTTGAGCAGCCAGCCGAGCGGGCCCGCTGCACGCGGGAAGCGGAAGTGGGTGAGGATATCGAGGAATGCCGGGTCGCTGAGCAGGCGTGCCAGAACGGCAGGGACCTCAGCGTCGTCGTACGGTCGGATGGCATCGAATTCGCCCATCATGCTCTCTTGTTGGAAACGGCTAGGGTAATAAAGTAGGGATGGGGTCCGAAAAACGGCTCGGACACTCACAGGCCCTGTAAACAGACCGGCAATTATACGCATAAGTCACTGCGGAGGCCGCGATGCTGGAAACCGACTTCTACGATTGTCCTTATTGTGGTGAACGGGTGGAAACCACAGTCGACCTGTCCGGTGGCGATCAGGTCTACACCGAGGATTGCCAGGTGTGTTGCCAGCCTGTCGTGTTCATTCTGCAGGTGCACGGTGACGAATGGATGCTCGACGTCAGACGCGAGGATGATGCCTGATGCAGAGAATCTACGATCCGGAAAACCTGCTGGAGGCGCAGATGCTGTTGGGCATGCTGACCAGCGAAGGCATCGAGGTGCACCTGATTGGGCGCGACCTCGTGGGTGGTGTAGGCGAGTTGCCGGTATACGGCCTGCTCGGCATTGCCGTGCCGGATGAGCAGGCCGGTTACGCACGGCATCTGATCGAAGCGTACAATGATGCCCAGCCGCTTGCCGGCGACGAACCGGAGAGTTTTCCCGGTACCTTGATCTGCTAGGTTCAGAATTCGCCCATGTGTGGACGTTATGCCCTGTTTCGCTGGCCCCAGGCGCTTGCCAGCCTGCCGGGCTTCCCTGCCGGCCAGCCGGCGCAATGGAATATCTCCCCCGGCCACTCGGTGCTGATCCAGCGACAGCTCGACGGTCGGCAGCAACTGGACAAGGCACGCTGGGGGCTGACCCCAGCCTGGCTTACCGACCTTTCCCGCACGCCTGCCCATGCCCGCGCCGAAACCCTCGCCGAACAGCCGATGTTCCGTGAGGCCTTTCGTCAGCGCCGGTGCCTGATGCCTTCCAATGGTTTCTACGAGTGGCGCGGTTCGGTGCGCAAGCGCCCGTATTGGCTGACGCCGGCAGAAGGTTCGTCGCTGTACTTCGCCGCGATCTGGGAGGCGTATCCAGTGCAGGACCAGGTGTGGCTCAGTTGCGCGGTGGTGACCCAGGCAGCGATGAACCAGCGCCGGCCGCTGATTCTCGACGAGGCAGCGCAGGCGGCGTGGCTGGATCCGGACACGCCGGTGCTGCGGTTGCACGAGTTGCTGGCTTTGCCGACCGTTACCCTGCGCGAGCGGGCGTTGGCCAATTTCGTCAACGACCCGAAGCTGGATGCGCCCGAGTGTCTGACCCCGGCATAAATCTTACCTGCGGCTATGGCAAGGGGCAGGGGACTCGTCCTAGGATACGCCGCATGTAAAAAGGGAGTGTTTTCATGCGTAAGTCATTCGTTGTCAGCCTGTTGAGTGCTGGCATCCTGCTGGCTGGCTGCCAGGCGGTGAACACCACCAGCGGCGGTGCCGTCGGTGTCGAGCGCCAGCAGTACATGTTCAGTATGCTTTCGACCGATGAGGTCAATCAGATGTACGCGCAGTCTTACCAGCAAACGTTGGGTGAGGCTTCGAGCAAGGGTGTGCTGGACAAGTCCAGCAGCGATGCCAAGCGGGTTCGCGCCATCGCAGACCGTCTGATTGCCCAGGCGCCGATCTTCCGCCCGGATGCCGCGCAGTGGAAATGGGAAGTCAATGTCATCAAGAGCGATGAGCTCAACGCCAACTGCGGCCCAGGCGGTAAGATCATCGTCTACACCGGCCTGATCGATAAGCTCAAGCTCACCGACGCCGAGATTGCCGCGGTCGTCGGCCACGAAATCGCCCACGCCCTGCGCGAGCACAGCCGCGAAGCGATGTCCAAGGCCTATGGGGTCGAGATGGCCCGCCAGGGTGCTGGCGCGTTGTTCGGCCTCGGCCAGAGCGGCATGGCCTTGGCCGACACCGTGGTGAACTACGCCATGACGTTGCCCAACAGCCGTGCCAACGAGAACGAGGCCGACCTGATTGGCCTGGAGCTTTCGGCACGTGCCGGCTACGACCCGAATGCCGCGATCACCCTGTGGAACAAGATGAGCAAGGCGTCCGAAGGCGCACCGCCCGAGTTCATGAGCACCCACCCGGCGTCCAGCAGTCGGATCGCTTCGTTGCAGGCGGCCATTCCGAAGGTGATGCCGCTGTACGAAGCTGCCAAGAAGTAAGGTTGCCTGGGGCCGCAACGCGGCCCCAGGGCACTGCCTTACCCCACCCAGCCACTGGCCTTCATCGCCGAGTAGACGGCGACGATCGCCAGCACGAAGAACGCAGCAGCTGCCAGGCGACGAATCAGCGCCAACGGCAGTTTCTCCGCCGCGAAGTTACCCGCCAGTACCACCGGCACGTTGGCAATCAGCATGCCCAGGGTGGTGCCGATGATGACCATGATCAGGTGCGGATATTGAGCGGCCAGCATTACGGTGGCTACCTGTGTCTTGTCACCGATTTCGGCGAGGAAGAAGGCGATCAGCGTGGTCAGGAACGGCCCGAAACGGCGGGCCGGATTCTCGTCGTCATCCATCTTGTCCGGTACCAGGGTCCACAGCGCCGTGGCGGCAAAGCTCGCGGCCAGAATCCAGTGCAGCGTCGTCTCGCTGAAGAACCCGCTGACCCAGGCGCCTACCGCGCCGGCAGCGGCATGGTTGGCCAGCGTGGCTGCAATGATGCCGGCGATGATTGGCCAGGGCTTGCGAAAGCGTGCAGCGAGGATGAGTGCGAGCAGTTGCGTCTTGTCGCCGATTTCGGCCAGGGCAACGATTGCGGTGGGTACGAGCAAAGATTCCAGCATCAGGTTTCCTACGGGGGCGGGTCGACACGGCTATGACACGTACGACCTCCCCGCCCCGGGTAAGGTGTGCGTGTCATAGGTCTTGTCAAACCCTGGACCTGTCTGCGCAGATCATGGGTCGCACGCGCCATGGCCTGTGGGCCAAGTGTGTTGACGCGTACCGGGCGAGCAGGGCGCTCGCGGGAGACTACTCCCCTAGGACGGTGCGGATTCTGCCTAGTCGAAACGGTTTCGGCAAGCCCTGTTTTTATCAGCGGGTCGCTTTGTAGATCCGGAACCCATCCGCCTCGGCGAGCGTGTGACACTGGCCCAAGGCCGCTTCGATCAGCGGCTGATAGCGCAGGAAACTGTTGGCCACAAGGCGGATTTCGCCGCCTTTTCGCAGGTGTTCGCCTGATTTTTTCAACAGGTTTTCCGATGCCTGGTAATTGGTATGGACGCCGGTGTGGAACGGTGGGTTGCTCAGGATCAAGCTCAGGTCGCGGGGCGCTGCGTCGATCCCGTCACCGCTGATCACTTCACCTTCCAGGCCGTTGGCGGCCAGGGTCAGGCGACTGGCGGCCACTGCGAAGGCATCGACGTCGAGCAAGGTCACGCTGCTTTGCGGGTAGCGTCGCTTGACCGTGGCCCCCAGCACACCGGCGCCACAGCCGAAGTCCAGCACATGGCCCACAGGCAGGTCGTCCAAGTGCTTGAGTAACAGGGCGGTGCCACGGTCGAGTCGGCCATGGCTGAACACACCCGGCAGGCTGACCACGTGCAGGGGGCCATCCTCCAGGTCCAGTTCGAAGCGCTCGGCAAGGGTTTCCAGCGGTTTGGCCTCGGGGGCGTTTTCCACCGTCACTTGCCACAGCTGGCAATGACGGGCGCTGTCGAGCTTGCGGGGCTTGCCGAAGGCCTGCAACTGTTTGGCCGCGCCTTCGATGCCGCCTCGCTTCTCGCCCACCAGGTACAGCGCGCGTCCTTTCAGGCGCGAAGCCAGGGCGTTGAGCAAGTAGGCGGCCAGCTCGCGGGACTTGGGCAGGAACAGCACCGCCGCCTCGAATGCCACCTCAGGCGCTTCCACCGCGTAATGGCTGCGCCCCGGGAAGCGGCTGTCGAGCACGGACTGGTCGCCCGCATGCCAGGTCCAGCCATGGGCACTGGGCAACTGGCCGAGCAAGTCGTCGGCGGGCGCACCGGCGATCAGCAGCGGCCCCTGGAACAGGTCCGCCTGGCGGAGCAATACTTCACTGCGCGGGTCCATGGACGACGCCTCCTGAAAAAAGTGGCGCAGTGTAGCAGAGGCCGGCGTGCGGCTCAGCTGACCACGCGCCGTGGCTGGCCGGCGAAAAAGGCCTGGGCGTTTTCGCTGAGCTGGCCAACGATGCGCTGGCGTGACTCCACCGCGCCCCAGGCGCTGTGCGGAGTGATGACCAGGCGGGGAATGTCGGTGGCCAGCAACGGGTTGCCGTTGACCGGTGGCTCGACGCTCAGCACGTCAGTAGCAGCGCCGCCCAGGTGACCGCTGCGCAGGGCGTCGGCCAGGGCCTGTTCATCGATCAGGCCGCCGCGTGCGGTATTGACCACCAACGCGCCGGGTTTGAGCAGGGCCAGCTGATCGGCGCCGATCATGTGCCGGGTGTGCTCGTTCAGCGGGCAATGCAAGGTCAGGGCATCGACTTGCGGGAGCAGCTCGTCCAGCGGCAGGCGGTCGTCCCGCGCCGGGCGACCGGGGATCTGCCCGCTCAGCACGCGCATGCCGAAAGCTTCGGCCAGGCGCGCCACCGCACCGCCCAGTTCACCGTGACCGAGCAGGCCGAGGGTCTTGCCTTCAAGCTCAACGATCGGGAAGTCCAGCAGGCAGAACTGGCTGGCCTTGGCCCAGCGGCCATCGGCTACTGCCTGGTTGTAGTCACACAGGCGCGTGGCCAGGGCCAGCAGCAGGGCAAGGGTGTGCTGGGCCACCGAAGGGGTGCCGTAGCCTTGGCAGTTGCATACGGTAATGCCCTGGGCCCTGGCCGCCGCCAGGTCGACGTTGTTGGTGCCGGTCGCGGCCACCAGGATCAGCCTGAGCTGCGGGTTGGCGGCCATGGCCGCGGCGTCGAGCACGACCTTGTTGCTGATGACTGCGATGGCACCGTGCAAGCGTTCGGCTACCTGGTCAGGGCGGGTCGAATCGAACAGCTGGAATTCGTCGAACTGGCTTTGCAACGGCGACAGGTCGAGGTCACCGAGGTCCAGGGACAGGTGGTCGAGAAACACGGCGCGACGCGGGCTTGGCATCAGGAAGCTCCGGTGGAGGGTTGAGAAGGGCCAACACCCGAACAATGCCACTCATACCTTGGTTGAGCCAAATCATTCCTTTGGCTGATTTAGCCGTCACATTGGCCAACTAGAGTTGGTATCAGAGTTGTCCGACACGCTTTCAAGAAAAGGGATACCCATGCTGCAGACTCGCATCATCAAGCCCGCCGAGGGCGCCTATGCCTTCCCGCTCCTGATCAAACGCCTGCTGATGTCGGGCAGCCGCTACGAAAAGACGCGCGAAATCGTCTATCGCGACCAGGTGCGGCTGACGTATCCACAACTCAACGAGCGGATCGCCCGGCTGGCGAACGTGTTGAGCGAAGCCGGGGTCAAGGCCGGCGACACTGTCGCGGTGATGGACTGGGACAGCCACCGCTACCTGGAATGCATGTTCGCCATCCCGATGATCGGGGCAGTGGTGCACACCATCAACGTACGCCTGTCGCCCGAACAGATCCTCTACACCATGAACCATGCCGAAGACCGCTTCGTGCTGGTCAACAGTGACTTCGTCGGCCTCTACCAAGCTATCGCGGGGCAACTGACCACAGTCGACAAGACGCTGCTGCTGACCGACGGCCCGGACAAAACCGCCGACTTGCCCAACCTGGTGGGCGAATACGAACAGTTGCTGGCCGCCGCCAGCCCGCATTACGACTTCCCTGACTTCGACGAGCACTCGGTAGCCACCACGTTCTACACCACCGGCACCACGGGTAACCCCAAAGGGGTTTACTTCACCCATCGGCAACTGGTGCTGCACACCCTGGCCGAAGCCTCGGTCACCGGTAGCATCGACAGCGTGCGGCTGCTGGGCAGCAATGACGTGTACATGCCCATCACACCGATGTTCCATGTGCATGCCTGGGGTATTCCCTACGCCGCTACCATGCTTGGCATGAAGCAGGTGTACCCAGGGCGTTACGAACCGGACATGCTGGTCAAGTTGTGGCGCGAGGAAAAAGTCACCTTCTCCCACTGCGTACCGACCATTTTGCAGATGCTGCTCAACTGTCCGTCGTCGCAAGGCGAGGACTTCGGCGGTTGGAAAATCATCATTGGCGGCAGCGCACTCAACCGTTCCCTGTACGACGCTGCCCTGGCCCGTGGCATCCAGCTCACGGCCGCCTACGGCATGTCCGAAACCTGCCCGCTGATCTCCGCCGCGCACCTGAACGACGAATTGCAGGCTGGCAGCGAGGACGAACGGGTCACCTACCGGATCAAGGCCGGTGTGCCGGTGCCGTTGGTGGAGGCCGCTATCGTCGATGGCAACGGCAATTTCCTCCCCGCCGACGGTGAGACCCAGGGCGAGCTGGTGCTGCGCGCGCCGTGGCTGACCATGGGCTACTTCAAAGAACCGGAAAAAAGCCAGGAGCTGTGGGCGGGCGGTTGGCTGCATACCGGTGATGTGGCGACCCTCGATGGCATGGGCTACATCGACATCCGCGACCGCATCAAGGACGTGATCAAGACTGGCGGCGAGTGGATTTCGTCGCTGGACCTCGAGGACCTGATCAGCCGTCATCCGGCGGTACGCGAGGTGGCGGTAGTGGGGGTTGCCGACCCGCAGTGGGGCGAGCGTCCATTTGCCTTGCTGGTGGTACGCGACGGGCAGGCAATCGATGCCAAGGGACTCAAGGATCATCTCAAGCCGTTCGTCGAAGAAGGTCATATCAACAAGTGGGCCATTCCAAGCCAGATCGCCGTTGTTACTGAAATTCCCAAGACCAGTGTCGGCAAGCTCGACAAGAAGCGTATCCGCCAGGACATCGTTCAGTGGCAAGCCAGTAACAGTGCGTTCCTGTCGACCCTGTAACACTGTCGCGGGTCGCCTCCAAACGGTCGCGACCCGCATGCTAGAGAGGCAGCGCCTTGCCAAACGGCGAAAATGCGCCATGCTTCGCTCTGCTGGCGCGCCGTGATCACTGTCACGGGTCGCGTCGCAGGCACGGAACGCAAATCACACTTTAGAGGGATCAAGCACCTGTGCCTGCTGGCTATAGTCGAGGCCAGGGGATTTTTCAGGAATGGGGGAGGGCGACATGCGCAACACGTGTCGCCGCAGGTAAACGCCTGCATACCGGTCGCACGGGCCGTTTCTGAAAGGACTCACTGCCATAACAAAAAAGTACATGGAGTAGCGTCGATGAAATCTGCAAACCTGTTCTGGCGCCGGGCCAAGCTGCCCCTGGCCGTCAGCCTCGCTTCTACGCTCGCAAGTCCAGCTTTCGCGGTCAGTTTCAACATCGGAGAAATCGAAGGCCAGTTCGACTCGTCGCTCTCCATTGGCGCCAGCTGGTCGACCGCCAACCCTAACAAGAACCTCATCGGGGTCAACAATGGCGGCCGGGGGCTGTCGCAGACCTCCGACGATGGCCACCTGAACTTCAAGAAGGGCGAGACCTTCTCGAAGATCTTCAAGGGTATTCACGATCTCGAACTCAAGTACGGCGACACGGGCGTATTCGTGCGTGGCAAGTACTGGTACGACTTCGAACTGAAGGACGAGCACCGCGAGTTCAAGGACATCAGTGACTCCAACCGCAAGGAAGGTGCAAAGTCCGCAGGCGGGGAAATCCTCGACGCATTCATCTATCACAACTACAGCCTGGGTGACTTGCCGGGTACCGTTCGTTTCGGCAAGCAGGTCGTGAGCTGGGGCGAAAGTACCTTCATCGGCGGCGGCATCAACGCCATCAACCCAATCGATGTCTCGGCGTTCCGCCGGCCTGGCGCGGAAATCAAGGAAGGCCTGATCCCGGTCAACATGTTCTACCTGTCGCAAAGCGTCACCGACAACTTGACCATGGAAGGCTTCTACCAACTGGAGTGGGACCAGACCGTCGTCGACAACTGCGGCACCTTCTTCTCCCAGCCCGACGTGATTGCCGATGGTTGCAACAACAACCTGGCGGTGCTGGCCACCCAGGATGCCGTGGCGAGCCGCCTTGGCGCTCAGATCGGCCCATTCGCCGGCCCGGCCATGAATGCGCTGGCCGGGCAAGGCGTGACCTGGGGCTCGCCTGACGAGGGTGTGATCGTGAAGCGTGACGCCGACCGTGACGCCCGTGACAGCGGCCAGTTCGGTGTGGCCCTGCGCTATATGTACGAGCCGCTGAACACCGAGTTCGGTGGTTACTTCATGAACTACCACAGCCGTGCGCCGATCTTCAGCGGCCGTGGCGCGGCTGCCGGCTTCTACCAGCCAGGCAACCTGGCCGGGGCACTGATCGCAGCGGGCGTTCCGGCCGCTGCCGCGACCAACCCGGCGCTGCTCCAGGCGCTGATGCCGCTGTATGTGGCGGGCAACTCCAGCTACTACGTGGAGTATCCGGAGGACATCCGCCTGTACGGCCTGAGCTTCTCCACCACCTTGCCCACCGGCACGGCGTGGAGCGGCGAGATCAGCTACCGGCCGAACGCACCGGTGCAGTTGAACACCACCGATATCCTCTACTCGGGCCTGACCCCGCTCAACCCCAATGCCTCGGTCCTGGAAGGGAAGGCCGACACCGACCAGCCAGGCTATCGCCGCAAGGAAATCACCCAGCTGCAAACCACCTTCACCCACTTCTTCGACCAGGTCATGGGCGCGGAGCGCCTGACCATGGTGGGCGAGGTTGGCTGGACCCACGTCGGTGGCCTGGAAAGCACCTCCAAGGCGCGCTACGGGCGTGACCCGGTGTACGGTCCGGGTCCGCTGCCCAATGGTACCTGCCAGGCGCTCAACGGCAGCACGCTGGCCGGTGGTCCGCAGAACAACCTGTCGCGTTACTGTGAAAACGATGGCTTCACCACGTCCGACTCCTGGGGTTATCGCGTGCGGGCCATCTGGGACTACAACAACGTCTTCGCTGGCGTGAACCTGCGCCCCAGCGTGGCGTGGTCCCACGACGTCGACGGTTACTCGCCAGGCCCAGGCGGCAACTTCGAGGAAGGCCGCAAGGCAGTCAGCCTCGGCCTGGACGCCGAGTACCAGAACACCTACACCGCCAGCCTGTCGTACACCAACTTCTTCGACGGCAAGTACACCACCGTGGATGATCGCGACTTCGTCGCCCTCAGCTTCGGCATGAACTTCTAATCAGGACGAGACAGACAATGAAAACAACCAAAAGTCTGCTGAAAGCCGGGGTACTGGGCCTGTCCCTGCTGGCGACCAGCGTCATGGCTGCGGTTTCCGCCGACGAAGCGGCCAAGCTGGGCAGTACCCTGACCCCAATGGGCGCCGAGAAGGCCGGAAACGCCGACGGCTCGATCACGGCCTGGCAGCCGCTGTCCAAGACTGCCGGCAGTGTCGACAGCAAAGGCTTCCTGTCGGACCCGTACGGCAGCGAAAAGCCCAAGTTCACCATCACCGCGCAGAACGTCGACCAGTACAAGGACAAGCTGTCTCCCGGCCAGGTAGCGATGTTCAAGCGCTACCCCGACACCTATAAGATCCCGGTCTACCCGACCCACCGCGGGGCCACCGTGCCTGATGAGGTGTTCGCCGCCATCAAGGAAAACGCTACCAAGACCACCCTGGTCGAAGGTGGCAATGGTCTGAACAACTTCAAGACCGCTGTGCCATTCCCAATTCCGAAAAGTGGCCTGGAAGTGGTCTGGAACCACATCACTCGCTATCGCGGCGGCAGCGTGAGCCGTCTGGTAACCCAGGCCACACCGCAGCAGAACGGCTCTTACAGCCTGGTGTACTTCGCGGACCAGTTCGTCTTCCGTGACAAGATGAAGGACTACGACCCGAACAACCCCGGCAACATCCTGTTCTACTTCAAGCAGGAAGTGACCGCGCCGGCGCGCCTGGCGGGGACCGTACTGCTGGTGCACGAAACCCTGGACCAGGTGAAGGAGCCACGCAAGGCCTGGATCTACAACGCCGGCCAGCGTCGTGTTCGCCAGGCACCGCAAGTGTCCTACGACGGCCCGGGTACCGCGGCCGACGGTCTGCGCACCTCGGACAACCTGGACATGTACAACGGCGCACCCGACCGCTACGACTGGAAGCTCGAAGGCAAGAAGGAGATGTTCATCGCCTCCAACGCCTACAAGCTCGATGACCCGAAGCTCAAGTACGCCGACATCCTCAAGGCCGGTCACATCAACCAGGACCTGGCGCGTTACGAGCTGCGCCGAGTGTGGCATGTGGTTGCGACCCTCAAGCCTGGCCAGCGCCACATCTACGCCAAGCGTGATTTCTACATCGACGAAGACACCTGGCAGGCGGCGGTGATCGACCAGTACGACGGCCGTGGCCAGCTGTGGCGCGTCTCCGAAGCCCACTCCCAGGACTACTACAACGTGCAGGTGCCGTGGTACACCCTGGAAGCCATCTACGACCTGCAGTCGGGCCGTTACCTGGCGTTGGGCATGAAGAACGAGGAAAAACGTGCCTACGACTTCGGCTTCAGTGCCAGCAAGGCCGACTTCCAGCCTGCTGCGCTGCGCCAGACAGGGGTACGCTGAACCCCAACCTGAAAACACCTTGCTATCTCCCAGAACGCCCCGGCTTGCCGGGGCGTTTCTGTTTTTGCCACAGGCCCCGCCGCCCGCAAGGTCGTCGCGCTGCACATGGGCATCGGCTGGCCAGCGATAAGCCCCCCATCATTGTGCTGAATACCCTGGCAAACCCCCGCTCCAGCCTTTGTCCATCGGTGCTGTTGCTTTTTGTCGTAGTCTTTTTTGTGCCTGTAGCGTCCATCATCTTCAAATACGCCGAGTTACCCGCTAGTCTCGCAGCAATCCGTACTGCCGAAGTCTTCCAACTAGAACGAGCCGGCCATGACAGATCTGTCCCGTATGAATGGATTCGCCAGCCAGGCTTTGGGCCTGCTGGACGGGCGTTTCTTCCGGCCACCGCTGCCGGAGGGCCATGTACCGCGCCCACGCTTGTGCCAGCGCCTGCATGCAGGGTTGGCGGGGCGCTTGTTGTTGGTCAATGCCCCGGCCGGGTTCGGCAAGAGCTCCCTGGCCGTCGAGTTCAGCCAGGCACTGCCCGATCACTGGCGTAGCCTCTGGCTCGGGTTGAGCCGCCGCGATGCTGATCCTGGGCGTTTCCTCGAACGGTTGCTCGAAGGCCTCCAGCAGTTCTGTCCGGCGCTGGGTGGCCAGGCCATGGGGCTGCTGAAAATGCGCCAGCGCCATCAGCCGTTCGCGTTCGAGGAGTGGATCGACGGCCTGCTCGACGAATTGGCGCTGTACCTGCAACCCGACACCCCGTTGTTGCTGGTGCTGGATGACTATCACCTGGCGCAGGGGCCGGTACTCGACCGGTGCTTGCAGTTTTTCCTCAATCATTTGCCCAATGGGCTGGTGTTGCTGATCACCAGCCGTCAACGACCAGACTGGCACCTGGCGCGCCTGCGCCTGTCGCGGCAACTGGTGGAACTGAACGAGCAGGACTTACGACTTACGCCTGATGAATCGCTGGCGGTCATTGGCCGGCAACCCATTGGGCTGCGTGGCCAGGCCCTGGACAACCTGATCCAGCGCAGCGATGGCTGGGTGGCCGGGCTGCGCTTCTGGCAGTTGGCGGCCAGCGAGTCCGGCGATGAACATGCCTTACCCCAGGCCCTGCATGGCGGCGAGGGGCTGATCCGCGACTACCTCTTGGAAGAAGTGATCGACATCCTGCCGGCCGATGTGCAGACGTTCCTGTACGACACCGCCTGCCAGGAGCGATTCTGCGCTTCGCTGTGCGATGCCCTGCGCGAGCGTCAAGACAGCGCCACGATCCTGCGTTACCTGCAGGCTCACCAGGTGTTCCTGGTGCCTTTGGACGAGCACGGCCACTGGTTCCGCTACCACCACCTGTTCTCGGACCTGCTGCGCAGTCGCCAGGCCAGTGAACCGCTGGCGCAACTGCACTTGCGTGCCTGTCGTTGGTTCGAGGCCCAAGGCCTGCTGGATGAAGCGGTGGAGCAAGCCCTGCGCGCCGGCCACCTGGATGTGGCTGCCGATCTGGTGCAGAGCCTGTCGGAAGAACAACTGCTGGCCGAACAGAATGTCGGCATGTTGCTGCGTTGGAAGATGGACTTGCCGGACAGCCTGCTGATCAGCACGCCGCGGCTGATCGTGCTGTACAGTTGGGCGTTGGGGCTGGCCTGTCAGCTGGATGCCGCGGAGGAACTGGCGGGGTATCTGAGCCGCTTCCTGCCTGCGCCATCGGCCACTGCGCAAAAGTCCATGCTGGCCCAGTGGCTGGCGCTGAGCGGTGTGATCGCCCGGGGGCGTGGTGACCGTGAGCGCACGTTGACTTACTGCGGCGAGGCGTTGCAGAGTCTGCCGAACAAACGCTATGGCCAGCGCCTGGTATGCCTTTCGACGCTCTCCAACCTGGCCATCGCCGATTCCGACTTCTGGCGTGCCAGGGGCTGGAACCGCGAGGCGCTGGAGCTGGCCCAGCGGGTCGGTAACCCGTTGTTCGAGGCGCTTGCTCATTACGACCGTGCCCGTGTCCTGCATGCCCGTGGCGAAGTGTTGCGGGCTCTGGATGAAGTTCGCCAGGGGTTGCAGCGTCTGCAAGGGCTGTCGGGCCAGCGGCTCTATGCCGTGCGCGCGCGGTTGACGCTGTATGAAGGATATCTGCTCGCTTCGAACCTGCAGCCGGCGCAGGGCCGGGCGCGTTTGCGGGCGGGGCTCGGCGAAGCGCGCGCCTGTCGTGATATCAGCGTACTGATCGGGCACTGCGTGATCGCCTCGCTCGATGGCCGCGAAGGCCAGTTTGCCGAAGCGTTCGCCGAGCTGGCCGAGGCAGAGCGGTTGATGCACATCTGGGACGTGCCGCCGATCTACTACCTGGCCATGATCACCTTGGTGAAATGTGAATTGTGGCTGGCCCAGGGGCGCACCGACCTTGCCGAGTCCTGGTTGCTGCGGCTGGGCCAGACCTACGGTGGCGAGCATGCGGCGGCGCCCCCGGAATTCCACCCCTTGCTGCCACTGCACATCGAGCTGCAGCAGGCGCTGCTCGAGCGTATCCAATCGCGCAGCGAAGAGGCGGTGCGGCGCCTTTCGAGCCTGGTCGAGCGAGGCCAGGCCAGCGGCGGGATGATGCTGACGGTGTTTGCGCTGTGCCAGTGGATGGCCCTGCTGCTGGAGCAGGGGCTGGAGGCGCAGGCCTCGGCCCTGTTGCCCAAGGCGCTGACGGCGGCTCAAGGTGGCATTCTGCAGCCCTTCCAGCGCTTGATCGAGGCGCATCCGCTTTGGCTGCGCGAACAGTTGCTGGTGAATGCAGGCGGTTATGCCCAGGCCCAATTGCTTGCGCGTCTACCCGAACTGCCGCTGGCCAGCGCTGGCAATGCTGAAGCCCTCAGCAGCCGGGAGCTCGCCGTACTGGAGCTGATCGCCCAAGGTTGTTCCAACCAGCAGATCAGCGAGCGGTTGTTCATTTCCTTGCACACCGTCAAGACCCACGCCAGTCATATCAACAGCAAGCTGGGGGTAGAGCGGCGCACCCAGGCCGTGGCCAAGGCCAAGTCCCTTGGCCTGCTGGCCTGAAGCTGGTTCTGCAGGCTGTCGCCTTGTAAAATGATGGCTCAGTGCCATTAATTGGGCGTCGCGTTCTCCGGGCTCATCTTTCCTGAAGTGCTGCCGATAAAAAAATCGGCGGTATGCATCGCCACGCGCCATTTTCCAATTATCCCAAGACAGGTCGTGTTGATGCTGCAGTACGGGCAAAAAAGCTTTCTGATCGTCGACGACTTCACCGACTTTCGCACGTCGACCCGTTCCATGCTGCGCGAACTGGGCGTGCGTGATGTGGACACCGCCGACAGTGGCGAGCAGGCCATCCGCATGTGCGGGCAGAAGCGCTACGACTTTATCCTCCAGGACTTCCACCTGGGCGACGGCAAGAAGAACGGCCAGCAGGTGCTGGAGGACCTGATCCTCGACAAGCTGATCAGCCACGAGTGCGTCTTCATCATGGTGACGGCCGAAAGCAGCCAAGCCATCGTGCTCAGCGCGATCGAACATGAGCCCGATGCCTACCTGACCAAGCCGTTCAACCGCGTTGGCCTGGCTCAGCGCCTGGAAAAGCTGGTGCAGCGCAAGACCCTGCTCAAGCCGATACTCCAGGCCCTGGACCGCGGTCGTCCGGCCGAAGTGCTGGCCGCGTGCGCCGAGCTGTGCAAGCAGGATCCGCGCTTCGCCCCGCTGTGCCTGCGCTATCGGGCCGATGCCTTGCGCGATCTCGGCCGCTTCGACGAGCTGGACAAGTTCCTCAAGGCCATTCTCGCCAGCCGACCGCAGCCGTGGGCGTACTCGGCGCTGGGCAGCCTGCTGCACAAGCGTGGTCAGCATGCCCAGGCCCAGGGCGTGTATGAGCAGGCGCTCAAAGCCTTCCCGATCATGCCGGCGCTGTACGACGGCATGGCCGAGGTGCTGGTCGCCCAAGGCGAAACCAAGCGTGCCCAGCACATGCTGGAAGAAGCCGTGCGCCTGTCGCCCCTCGCGGTAAGGCGTCAGGCGGCCCTGGGCAAGCTGGCGTTGAGCAACGAAGATTTCGAAAGTGCCTCCAAGGCTTATCGGCATGCGGTGAACCAGGGGCAGAGCTCGCGCTACAAGGATGCCGAAAGCAACCTTGGCCTGGTTCAGGCATTGATGAACAAGAACGCGGGTTTTGGCCTCGATGCGCGTACTCGCGTCGAGATCAATACCGTGCTCAGCGAGGTGGCCAAGGAGAACGTCGAGGACCAGGGTCTGCAGGTTCGCGCCCGCTTGATGAAGGCCGCCAGCCTGCAGCAGGCAGGTGATGCCGAAACCGCCGCCAAGTTGACTGAGCAAGCCATGCAGCGTCTGGACAAGATGGAGCAGTTCTTCTCGGTCGAGGCTGCCCTTACCGTGGCCAAGCAGTTGCAAGCGCTTGGCCAGGAGGCAGCGGGCGGCGCCATTCTCAAAGGTTGCGTGGAAACCTATGGCGACGACCCCAAGGTCATGCAAAGCGTCGCCAAGCTGACTGACGACCCGGCGGTGCTTGGCGCTGTCACCGAGGCTGTCGACCTCAACCGTCAGGGTGTGCGCAGTTACCAGGGCGGGCAGTTGAACGAGGCGCTGGAGATGTTCCGCAAGGCGTTGGGGCTGCAACCGAAGAACATCAGTATCGCGCTGAACACGGCCCAGGCGTTGTTGCGCATCGGGGGTGAAACGCCATCGCCCGACATCATGCAAGAGTGCCGCAGTTGCCTGAACAGCGTGGCCGGCATCCCCGCCAGCGATAGCCGCTACGACCGCTATCGCAAATTGCACGTTCGGATATTCGGCGCATGAACCAGGACAACCAGGGGCTGGATTTCTCCACGGTGATCGCCTCCACCGTGCATGACGTGAAGAACTCGCTGTCAGCGTTGATCCAGGCACACGACCAGTGGCTGGCGCGCTTGCCCGAGGAGCTGCGCGGCGGGTCCGAGCAAGGGGTCATGGAACATGAGTTTCGTCATCTCAACGGCATGCTGGTGCAGCTGCTGGGCCTTTACAAACTGGGCGTCAACCAGTTGCCGGTATGCCCGGACTACCACGAGCTGGACGACTTCATCGAGGCCCAGCTCGCCGCTCACGAGGAGGTGCTCAAGCACCGCGATATCCTCGCTACCTGGCGTATCGACAGCGACAACCCGCTGGGTTTTTTCGACCGCGAACTGGTCGCCACGGTGGTGGCCAATGTGCTCACCAACGCCATCCGTTATGCCGGCCATGCGCTGCTGATCAGCATCGAGGAAGACGGTGAGCAGTTGGTGATAAGCGTCAACGACGATGGCGCGGGTTACCCGCCACGCATGCTCGAACGGCAGTTGGACTATGTGCAAGGGATCGACCCGCAGAGTGGCAGCACCGGGCTTGGTCTTTACTTCGCGGCCAGGATTGCGGCACTGCATGAACGCAATGGCGTACGCGGACGGATCGAGATTGCCAATGGCGGGGCGCTTGGCGGTGGGTTGTTCCGGTTGTATTTGCCTTGAGGCTGGTGGTGAATTGCGTTGAGGGTATTGGCGTACGCATGTATTTTTAGCGCCTATGAATGCGAACGCCGCCCGCGCGGCGCATCGCGAGCAAGGCTCGCTCCTACGTTTTTTTGGCCAGTAACACCAGTGGCAGACACGCGCGACCGCCTTGTTCGTAAGACTCGGTTTCGCGCCGTGCACCAAAGCGGTCGCGCGCAAATCCCGTAGCCATGACTGGCCCGAAACAAACGTAGGAGCGAGCCTTGCATCGCGATGCGCTGCGCGGGCGGCGCTCGATCTGCGCCTCACTACAGAACTGATGGTAGGCTCTCGTCTGAATCGCCCAAAACATACTCGGACATGCCCGGTAGCCAGATGCCCCCGCAAACCACCCTCATCCGCGAAACGTTCCCCGTCGGCCCCCTGCAGTGCAACTGCACGCTGATCGGCGACCCTGTCAGCAAAAAAGCCATCGTGGTCGATCCTGGGGGTGACCCGGACAAGATTCTCGCCCGCCTGCAGGCCCATGGCCTGACCTTGGTGAGCATCATTCACACCCACGCGCACTTCGACCATTTCCTTGCCTCAGGCAAGCTCAAGGAGTTGACTGGCGCCACCCTGCATCTGCACAAGGATGACCAGCCGCTGTGGGACAACCTGGAAATGCAGTGCCAGATGTTCGGGGTGCCCTACACGCCAGTGCCTTCGCCAGACCGCTGGCTTGGGGACGACGAGGAACTGGCCTGCGGTTGTGGCGTGGCGTTGCACACCCCGGGACACACGCCGGGTTCGATGAGCTTCTGGTTCGCCGAGGCCAAGCTGCTGGTAGCCGGTGACACCCTGTTCCGCCGTGGAATTGGCCGCACCGATTTGTGGGGTGGCGATCAGCGGGCCATCGTGCGCTCTATCAAGGAACGGTTGTATCGCCTGGACGAAGAGGCCATCGTGGTGACTGGCCACGGCCCTGACACACGCCTGGGCGACGAAATGCGCGAGAACCCTTTCGTGCGGGCGTGAGCCATCATGAAAAGCCTTTCATGGAATTTTTCCGTAAATTACCCATCCAAGGCTGGCGAAGATCCATTCGCGCTCTGCCGTACACATGAATTTCAGTAGGAGCTTGTCCATGTTCACCATGCGTCGTCTGATTATCGTCGCAACCGCCGCGGCCCTGATGGCCGGCTGTGCCAACCAGAACCCCTATGACAGCCAGGGTCAGGCGCAGGGCTCCACCGGGATGAGCAAAACCGCCAAGTACGGTGGCTTGGGCGCGCTGGCCGGTGCTATCGCCGGTGCCGCCATCGACCACAACAACCGTGGCAAGGGTGCGTTGATCGGTGCAGCCGCCGTCGGTGCCGCTGCCGCAGGCTATGGCTACTACGCCGACAAGCAGGAAGCCGCGCTGCGCGCGCAAATGGCAAACACCGGCGTCGAGGTTCAGCGTCAGGGTGACCAGATCAAGCTGATCATGCCTGGCAACATTACCTTCGCTACCGATTCGGCGAACATTGCCCCTAGCTTCTACACACCGCTGAACAACCTGGCCAGTTCGTTCAAGCAGTTCAACCAGAACACCATCGAAGTGGTTGGCTTCACCGACAGCACCGGCAGCCGCCAGCACAACATGGACCTGTCCCAGCGCCGTGCCCAGGCAGTCAGCAGCTACCTGACCTCCCAAGGTGTCGATGCCTCGCGCGTCACGGTGCGCGGTATGGGCCCGGACCAACCGATCGCCAGCAATGCCGATGCCAATGGCCGGGCGCAGAACCGCCGTGTCGAGGTCAACCTGAAGCCGATTCCTGGCCAGCAGTATGACCAGCAGGGGCAGGTTCAGCAGTACCCTTGATTGAGATAGGGGCTGCTGCGCAGTGTCTTCAACCACTGTCGCAGCGGCCTTGATCCGGGGCTGCCATGCAGCCCCTTCTCTCTAGCGCACCACGCTGGCCTGAATCGCCGTCAAGGCAATGGTGTGCACGATATCGTCCACCTGTGCTCCACGCGGCAAGTCGTTCACCGGCTTGCGCAACCCCTGCAGCATAGGTCCCAGGCTGACCCCGTCGGTGCTGCGCTGCACCGCTTTGTGGGTGGTGTTGCCGGTATTCAGGTCGGGGAATACGAATACCGTGGCACGCCCGGCCACTGGGCTTTGCGGTGCCAGCTGACGGGCGATCTCGGGGTTGGCTGCCGCGTCGTACTGCAGCGGGCCGTCAATCAGCAGGTTACGTTCGACGCTCTGTGCCAGGCGTGTCGCTTCTCGCACTTTTTCCACTTCATCATCGCTCGCCGAATCGCTCGAATAGCTGATCATCGCAACCCGTGGCGCGATGCCGAACGCCTGCGCGGATTCGGCGCTCTGCCGGGCAATTTCGGCCAGTTCGCTGGCGCTGGGGTGCGGGTTCATCACGCAATCGCCGTACACCAGCACCTGGTCGGGGAACAGCATGAAGTACACCGAGGACACCAGGCTGGCGCCCGGGGCGGTCTTGATCAGTTGCAGGGCAGGGCGGATCGTGTTGGCGGTGGAGTGCACCAAGCCAGAAACCAGGCCGTCGACCTCATCCAGTGCCAGCATCATGGTGCCGATCACGACCGGGTCCTCCAGTTGCTGCTCGGCCATGGGCGCATTGAGGTTCTTGCTCTTGCGCAGGTCGACCATCGGTTCGACATAGCGCCCGCGAATCTGTTCCGGGTCGAGAATTTCCAGGTCCGCCGGTAGGCTGATGCCCTGCGCGCGGGCTACCGCCTCGACGTCCTCGGGTTTGGCCAGCAGCACGCAGCGGGCGATGCCGCGCGCCTGGCAGATGGCAGCCGCCTGCACCAGCAACGGCTCGGCACCTTCGGGCAGCACGATGCGCTTGTTGGCTTGTTGGGCGCGTTGGATCAACTGGTAGCGGAACACCGCGGGTGACAGGCGCAGCTCGCGCGGGGTACCGCAACGCTGGTGCAGCCAAGCGGCGTCGAGGTGGCTGGCCACGAAGTCGGTGATGAATTCGGCGCGCTCGCGGTCATCCACCGGTATCTCGCGGTTCAACGAGTTGAGCTGGTTGGCGGTGTCGTACGAGCCGGTGCTGACCGACAGGATCGGCAGGCCAGCCTGCAGGGCGCCATGGCACAGGCCAAGGATGCGGGTGTCTGGCTTGCTGTCGCTGGTCAGCAACAGCCCGGCCAGGGGGACGCCGTTGATCGCCGCCAGGCTCACTGCGAGGATGATGTCGTCACGGTCGCCTGGCGTGACCACCAGGGTGCCCGGCGTCAGCAAGGGGACGGTATTGGCCACTGTGCGGGCGCAGATGATGATCTTGTTCATGCGCCGCTGCTCGTAGTCGCCGGCGTTGAGCACTTGCGCACCCAGCAGCTCGGCCACGTCGCGGGTGCGCGGGGCATTGAGCTCGGGCTGGTAGGGAATGCAGCCGAGCAGTCGGAAGTCATCGCCGCGCAGCAGGGGCGAATGCTCGCGAAGGCGCGTGGCGAACTCGGCCATGCTCTCATCGGTTCGCACTTTGTTGAGGATCACCCCGAGCACTTTCGGGTCGCGTGGGCCACCGAACAGCTGGGCTTGCAACTCGACGCGGCCGGAGAGCTCGCTGAGCACTTCGTTTTCCGGCGCCGAAACCAGGATCACTTCGGCGTCCAGGCTCTTGGCCAGGTGCAGGTTGACCCGCGCAGCATAGCTGGCATGCCGGGTTGGCACCATGCCTTCGACCACCACCACGTCATTGCCGACGCAAGCTTGTTGGTAAAGCCGGATGATCTCTTCCAGCAGTTCGTCCAGCTGGCCGTCGCCGAGCATGCGTTCCACATGGGCCAGGCTCAGCGGAACAGGCGGCTTGATGCCGTGGGTGCGGGCCACCAGCTCGCTGGAGCGCTCGGGGCCGGTATCGCCCGGATGAGGCTGGGCAATGGGCTTGAAGAAACCCACCTTCAGCCCGGCGCGCTCCAGGGTGCGCACCAGGCCCAGGCTGATGGAGGTCAGGCCGACACCAAAGTCGGTCGGCGCAATGAAAAATGTCTGCATGCGTGCTTCTCGAAATAAGCGGTGCAAGGAATCAACGGCCAAGGGTAGCGCTATCGGCCCCCTGTGCGCACCAGCCGCAGGCGAAAGCCTGTCCGATGTGCTGTCGCCGTTGTCCGGCGTCGAGCACCCACGGGCGAGCCTGCCAAGGGGGTTGGTGGCGCAGATGTTGGGTATGGCCGCAGGAAAGCTCGACCACCCAGTGGCCTTCTTCGTCCTGGTGAAAGCCGGTGATCCGACTGATGGGCCGCTCCTGGTCCGCGGTGCGTTCGCATTCGGACGGTGCCTTGGTTACACTGGTGTCCTCTACATACTTTTGCAAAAGGTCGTGCCCCCATGCTGATCGCCGCCAACAAGGCTGTCTCCATCGAATATACCCTGACCAACGACGCCGGTGAGGTCATCGACAGCTCCGTCGGCGGCGCGCCGCTGGTGTACCTGCACGGTGCCGCCAACATCATCCCGGGCCTGGAAAAAGCCCTGGAAGGCAAAGAGTCCGGTGACGAGCTGGCCGTTGCCATCGAGCCGGAAGAAGCCTACGGCGAATACCTGGCCGAGCTGGTCAGCACCCTGAACCGCAGCATGTTCGAAGGCGTCGACGAGCTGGAAGTCGGCATGCAGTTCCACGCTTCGGCGCCGGACGGCCAGATGCAGATCGTCACCATCCGCGACATCGACGGCGATGACGTCACTGTCGACGGCAACCACCCTCTGGCTGGCCAGCGCCTGAACTTCAAGGTCAAGGTCGTCGACGTGCGTGACGCCAGCGAGGAAGAGATCGCTCACCGTCACATCCATGGTGAAGGTGGCCATCACCACTGATTTTCTGCGCTAAGCTCAGAAAGTCGCCAGGCGCTCGGGCAAGCCGACCAGCCTTCCCAACGGAAGGTGGACGGCTTGAACGAGCGCCTTTTTAGTGGGCGGGTTTCGCCCCAGCGGCAATCAGGAACCTCAGAGGGGATTTATCATGAGTGCATTTCACGACCTGACGTTGAAGGCGTTGAACGGCGAGGACCTGCCCCTGGCCCCGTTCAAGGGCCAGGTGGTGCTGGTGGTCAATGTTGCCTCCAAGTGTGGTCTGACGCCGCAGTACAAAGCCCTGGAGAATCTTTACCAGGACTACAAGGACAAAGGTTTCAACGTGCTTGGCCTGCCATGCAACCAGTTTGCCGGCCAGGAACCGGGCAGCGAAAAGGAGATTCAGGCGTTCTGCAGCCTGAATTACGGCGTGAGCTTCCCTTTGGGAAGCAAACTCGAAGTAAACGGGCCGCAACGTCACTCGTTGTATCGCCTGCTGGCGGGCGAGGGCGCCGAGTTCCCGGGGGATATCACCTGGAACTTCGAAAAGTTTCTGGTGGGCAAGGACGGGCGTGTGCTGGCCCGGTTCGCACCGCGTACCGCGCCGGATGATCCGTCCGTGGTGCAGGCCATCGAGAAAGCGCTGGGTTGAAGTCTTCATCGACGGCAGGCCGGCTCCGACAGAGGACCGCGCAGGTCCTGTGGGAGCCGGTTCGCCGGCGATGAGGCCGGTACCGGCGATACCCCAGAATCACCCAGATCAATAATACTGGGCCAGGCCTTCCTCTCCCCCTAACCTCAGGCGCAATTCCTCCCCAGACGGACGCGCCCCCATGTCAACCAACCCGCTGTTCCAACCCTTTACCTTCGGCGCCCTGCAGTTGCCGACCCGCGTCGTCATGGCCCCCATGACCCGGACCTTCTGCCCGGGTGGCGTTCCTCACGATGGCGTCGTCGATTACTACCGCCGCCGCGCGGCCGCAGGTGTGGGGTTGATCATCACCGAGGGCACCACAGTGGGTCACCGGGCGGCCAATGGCTACCCCAACGTTCCACGTTTCTACGGCGCGGATGCCCTGGCGGGTTGGAAACAGGTGGTCGATGCGGTTCACGCCGAAGGCGGGCGCATCGTGCCGCAGCTCTGGCACGTGGGCGCGGTACGCCGCCTGGGTACCGAGCCAGATGCCAGTGTGCCGGGCTACGGGCCGAGCGAGAAGGTAAAAGACGGCCAGGTGCTGGTGCATGGAATGACCCATGACGATATCCGTGAGGTAATCAGCGCTTTCGCCCAGGCCGCCAGCGATGCCCAGGCCATTGGCATGGATGGGGTGGAGATTCACGGTGCCCATGGCTACCTCATCGACCAATTCTTCTGGGCCTCCAGCAACCAGCGCGAGGATGAATACGGCGGCGACCTGGCCGCCCGTTCGCGGTTCGCCATCGAGCTGATCCAGGCAGTACGCGCCGCGGTCGGCCCGGACTTTCCGATCATCTTGCGTTTCTCGCAGTGGAAGCAGCAGGACTACAGTGCACGACTGGTAGACACCCCGGAGGCCTTGGGCGCTTTCCTCAAGCCGTTGTCCGAAGCCGGTGTGGATATCTTCCACTGTTCAACTCGACGTTTCTGGGAGCCTGAGTTCGAAGGCTCTGAACTGAACCTGGCGGGTTGGACCCGCAAGCTCACCGGCAAGCCCACCATCACCGTGGGCAGCGTCGGGTTGGAGGGGGAGTTTTTGCAGTTCATGGTCGACACCGACAAAGTGGCCAAGCCGGCCAGCCTCGAAGGGCTGTTGCGTCGCCTCGGCGATGAAGAGTTCGACCTGGTGGCAGTGGGTAGGGCGCTGCTGGTGGATGCCGAGTGGGCACTCAAGGTCCGCGAGGGGCGTGAGACGGAGGTACTGCCCTTTAGCCGCGAGGCATTGTCGACCCTGGCTTGATCGTCAGCGCAGGGGCTGTCGCTAGCGCCTGGTTGCAGGCGCTTTGCAGGTGCGCCTCGAACTGCTCGACAATCGCCGGCCAGCCCTGACGGCTGGCATGCTGGCGAGCGTTCAGGCGCACACGGCGCAGGGTTTCGTGCTCTTCCAGCAACCAGCAGGCAGCGTCGATGAAGGCGGCCTGGTCTCCTGGCATGGCCAGGGCGCCGCTGTGACCATGGCGAATGTGCTGGGCGGCGGCGGCCTCGTCATAAGCAACCACCGCCAGGCCGGAAGCCAGCGCTTCGAGCACGACATTGCCAAAGGTCTCGGTCAGGCTCGGAAACAGGAACAGGTCGCCACTGGCATAGTGTTCGGCCAGGGATTCGCCTCGTTGCGCGCCGCAGAAGACGGCCTCCGGCAGTTGCTGCTCGAGGGTTGCTCGCTGTGGGCCGTCACCCACCACCACCAGGCGCAGGCGCAGCTGTGGATAAGTGTTCTGCAAGGTTTGCAGGCAGGGCCGCAGCAGGCCGAGATTCTTTTCCGCGGCCAGTCGCCCGACATGCAGGACGGCAATGTCATGGGGCCCCAGCCCCCAACTGTCGCGCAGCGCCTGGCTGCGTCGCGCCGGGTTGAACAGGCAGGCATCGACGCCCCGGGCCATCAATGCCAGGCGTTCGAACCCCCGGCGCTCGAGTTCAAGCTGCTGGCTGGCACTGGGTACCAGTGTGGCGGCGGTGCGCCGGTGGAACCAGCGCAGGTAATGGGTCAGCAGCCGTGCCAACAAGCCCAGCCCGTACTGGCCGGAGTACTGTGGGAAGTTGGTATGAAAGCCGCTGACGACCGCGATGCCCAGGCGCCGCGCTGCGCGCAAGGCGCTGAGCCCCAGCGGCCCTTCGGTGGCGATGTACAGCACGTCCGGGCGCAGTTTGCGCCAGCGGCGCCACAGGGTATGCATCGATACTTCGCCCCATTGCAGCCCAGGGTAGCCGGGCAGGGCCCAGCCTCGACACAGCAGCAGGTCCTGGTCACTTTCGTCACGACCATCACCGGCCTGGCGTGGCCGTACTATTTCCACCTGATGGCCGCGTTGCCGAAGCCCTTCGCTCAAGTGGCCAAGGGTATTGGCCACACCGTTGATCTCGGGTGGGAAGGTTTCACTGACAAGGGCGATGCGAAGGGCTGGCATATTCATGACAAAAAGTTTCCGCCTGCTTCATTGCGCTCATGTGACGATGAAGTGACGCACGGATGACGCCTGATTTCCGGCGACGCCGGCGCTGTGAATATTTCGTTGCAAAGTGCTCAAGAACCGTGGACCTGTAGCCGATGCAGATGCATTCCATCATGGGTCGCGCTCCGGGAGAGCGGTGATGTTCAACAGAAAGCTCAAGAAAGAAATCCAGCAGTTGCGCGAGGACCTGTTGTCCATCGAGCAGGTCAAGTGCAGCCTCGACAGCGAGATGCTCGTGCTCCAGCTCGACCCCCAGGGACGCATCGACGCGGTCAACAGCAACTTCGAAAGCGAGATGCTGTACCGCAGCGAGCAGTTGATAGGACGCAATATCGAAGAGATCGTCCCCGCGCACGTGAAGAAGCTTGATTTCTATGAGCGGATGAAGAACGCCATCACCCGTGGCGAACACCTCAACGGCGCTTTCCGGCTGCTGCGTGGCAACGGCCAGGAGGCCTGGCTGCGTTCGATCCTGCAGCCGGTCAAGGGCAGCGATGGGCGGATCAAGCATTTCACCATGCACTCCAGCGACCTGACCCGCACCATCGAAACGTCGCGCGAGCACGAGAGCCTGATCAACGCGCTGATGCGTTCCACTGCCGTGATCGAGTTCAACCTCGATGGCTATGTGTTAACGGCCAACGACCGCTTCCTGCAGTCGGTGGGCTATAGCCTTGAGCAAGTGCGTGGCAAGCACCACCGTATTTTCTGCGAGCCGGAAGAAGCGAACTCTACGGCGTACCAGGCATTCTGGGAAAAACTGCGTCGTGGCGAATACGTGGCCGACCGGTTCAAGCGTGTCGATGCCCACGGTCGGGTGGTCTGGCTGGAAGCTTCCTACAACCCGATCTTCGACGCCCAGGATGTGTTGTACAAAGTCGTGAAGTTCGCCACGGTGATCACCGACCAGGTCAATCAGGAACTGGCGGTGGCCCAGGCGGCCGATATTGCCTACAACACGTCGCTGGAGACGGACTCCAGCGCGCGCAAGGCCACTGACGTGGTGACCCAGTCGGTAAGCGTGATGCGGGGCCTGGAAACGTCCATGCAGGAGGCTGCCGAAGGGATCAAGGCGCTGGACACCCAGTCGCGGGTGATCGGTTCGATCATCAAGACCATCAGCGACATCGCTGGCCAGACCAACCTGCTGGCCCTCAACGCCGCCATCGAGGCAGCCCGCGCAGGCGAGCAGGGCCGAGGCTTTGCCGTGGTAGCCGACGAAGTGCGTCAGTTGGCCTCGCGCACCAGTACCGCCACCGAGGAGATCGCCAGGGTCGTGCAGCAGAACGAGCAGCTTGCCCAGGCCGCGGTAGAGATCATCGACACCAGCAAGCGCCAGGCAGAGCAGGGGCTGGCGCTGGCGGCCGATACCGGTGGGGTGATCGTCGAGATTCAGGAAGGGGCGAAGAAAGTGGTGGATGCGGTGGGGCAGTTCTCCAGCCAGCTCAGCCACTGAGTCAGGCGCTCGGCTCCCGTGCGGTTTGCAGGAGCCTGCTTGCCGGCGATGCGCCGCTTTGCGGCGCCTTGAGCTCAATGACGCTCGCGCACCCAGAACAACGTAGCCCCCGCCACCGCCGCCGGCATCATCAGCACGTTCACCAGCGGCACCATCAGCGCCAGGTAGGTGATGCCGCCAAAGCCCAGCGACTGCCAGCGCTTGCTACGTAGCCAGGCGAGCATGTCCTGCCAGCTCATCTTGTTGTTGTCCGCCGGGTAGTCGATGTACTGGATGGCCATCATCCACACACCGAAGATCAGCCACAGTGGCGCCGCTATCACGTTGACCACCGGGATCAGCGACAGGATGAACAGACCGATGGCCCGTGGCAGGAAGTAGCCCAGCTTGCGCATTTCGCGGCCAAGGGTTCGCGGCACCATCGCCACCAGCTCGCCCCAACTGAACGGCGGGAAGGTGTCTTGGCCGCGGACCACCACTTCGACTTTCTCGGCGAGAAAACCGTTGAACGGCGCGGCGATCACGTTGGCCAGCATGGTGAAGGTGAAGAACACCATCAACACCACGAGGGCGACGAACAGTGGCCATAGAATGTATGTCAGAAAACTCAGCCACTCAGGCAGGGTCGGCATCAGGGCGTCGACCCAGAGGCTGAACTGATGGCCTGCGAAGTAGATCAGCCCGCCGAACAGCAGCAGGTTGACCGCCAGGGGCAGCAGCACGAATAACCGAAGGTTCGGGCTCAGCACCAGTTTCAACCCTTCGCGAAGGTACTGGGGACCGGAAAGGACAGGGGCTTGCATCGGGACACTCCGCACAGAGGGAAAACGCGCTGACCTTACCGAGTTTGCGGCGCCGACGAAAGGCGGACGGTGGTTGGGAAACCGGCTGTAACAAAAGCGCCAGGTGTTTTCCTTCGTCGAAATTGGGGTATAGAGGATGCCTATGAGGTGGATTGTCGAAGGATATTTCCTTAATCTCTGCGACCTCGCTACAGTGCGCTCAACTTTTCAGGTTTCGGGCCTGCGCGATGTAGCACTTCCCCAAGTGTTGCGTAGGTCCTTTTAATTTCAGCTGCGCAGCTGGTACACCGATACCGGCCCTGTGCGGCCGGCTCGACAGGAGTTCGACATGTCCGAAGTACGTCATTCGCGCGTCATCATTCTCGGTTCCGGCCCTGCCGGTTACAGCGCCGCGGTCTATGCCGCCCGCGCCAACCTCAAGCCCCTGCTGATCACTGGCATGCAGGCCGGTGGCCAGCTGACCACCACCACCGAAGTCGACAACTGGCCGGGCGACCCCCACGGCCTGACCGGCCCAGCCCTGATGCAGCGCATGCAGGAGCACGCCGAGCGTTTCGAGACCGAAATCGTCTTCGACCACATCAATGCCGTCGACCTGGCCAACAAGCCCTACACCCTGCAAGGTGACAGCGGCAAGTACACCTGCGACGCACTGATCATCGCCACCGGCGCCAGCGCTCGTTACCTGGGCCTGCCGTCGGAAGAAGCCTTCATGGGCAAAGGCGTTTCTGCCTGCGCTACCTGCGACGGGTTCTTCTACCGCAACAAGCCGGTAGCGGTGGTGGGCGGTGGCAACACTGCCGTGGAAGAGGCGCTGTACCTGGCCAACATCGCCAGCAAGGTCACCCTGGTGCATCGCCGCGATACCTTCCGCGCCGAGAAGATCCTGGTCGACAAGCTCAACGCCCGTGTCGCCGAAGGCAAGATCGAGCTCAAGCTCAACGCCACGCTGGATGAAGTGCTGGGCGACAACATGGGCGTCACCGGTGCGCGCCTGAAGAACAACGATGGCAGCAGCGACGAAATCAAGGTCGACGGCGTGTTCATCGCTATTGGCCACACCCCGAACACTTCGCTGTTCGAAGGCCAGCTGACCCTCAAGGACGGCTACCTGGTGGTCAACGGCGGCCGTGACGGCAACGCCACCGCCACCAATGTCGAGGGCGTGTTCGCGGCCGGCGATGTGGCAGACCACGTTTACCGTCAGGCCATCACCTCGGCCGGCGCAGGCTGCATGGCAGCGCTGGACGTCGAGCGCTACCTGGATGGCCTGGCAAACGCCTCGCACTGATCGCAGGGCGTTTCACGACCGAACCGGAAGGGGGCTGCTAGGCAGCCCCCTTTTCGTATCTGGACTTTTTACAGGCTCAACCGTCTCTTACAGGCTCAACCGCCTCTTACAGGCTCAACCGCATCGACAGGTCGACCGCCTTCACATCCTTGGTCATCGCACCAATCGAGATGTAGTCCACGCCCGTCTCGGCAATCACCCGCAGCGTGCTCTCGTTCACCCCGCCGCTGGCTTCGAGCTTCGCCTTGCCCGCCGTGATCCGCACCGCTTCACGCATCTCGTCCAGGGTCAGTTCGTCGAGCATGATGATATCGGCCCCGGCATCAAGTGCCTGACGCAGCTCGTCCAGGCTCTCCACTTCGATCTCCACCGGCTTGCCCGGAGCGATGCGATGCGCCGCCGCCACGGCTTCGGCGACGCCACCACTGGCGGCGATGTGGTTTTCCTTGATCAGGAAGGCGTCGTACAGACCGATGCGGTGGTTGTAGCAGCCACCACAGGTGACCGCATATTTCTGCGCCAGACGCAGGCCGGGCAAAGTCTTGCGGGTGTCGAGCAGGCGTACCTGGGTATCGCTCACCCTGTCGGCCAGCGCCTGCGCGCGGGTAGCGACACCCGACAGCATCTGCAGGAAGTTCAGCGCCGAGCGCTCGCCACTTAGCAGCGAGCGTGCCGGGCCTTCGAGGTGGAACAAGGCCTGGTTGGCCTTGGCCCGCTCGCCATCGGCAACCTGCCAGTGCACGGCCACCCGCGGATCGAGCTGGCGGAACACCGCATCGACCCAGGCAGTGCCGGCGATCACGCAGTCTTCGCGGGTAATGATGGTGGCCTTGGCCAGGCGCTCGGCCGGGATCAGCTGTGCGGTGATGTCGCCACTGCCGATGTCCTCCAGCAGCGCACGGCGCACATTGGCTTCGATTTCGGCAGTCAGGTCGGCGAGGCGTAGGTTCGGCATGTTCGGCTCCACAAGCTAGGTGCCGGCGATTATAGGGCAGGGGGACGGTGTGTACAGCCGCCTTGCAGGTGACCTTTGGTCAGGTGCGCCGAGCATTCGCTTCAACCCATGGTCTTTACCCTGCGATGCAATGGATGCTGGCAGAGGCCCGCTTTTTTACCGATAATATCGACCAATATTTGGCGTCATAGCTTTGACGATTTTCGCGCTAAGACTTGAAAACACCCAGCAAGGAGTCAGGGATGCAAAAAGAAGGCAAGGTGGTGCCCTTGGCGGCGGCCATCGATCGTGGCGTGCGTACGCCTTTGCCTTGCCTCCCCATGTTGCTGCTGCAGGTACGCGACAAAGCTGCCTTGCAGTTGCGCCAGGCCCTGCAGGACTTGTTCGACAATGCCGACGACACCCTTTTCGAAATGGCGGACAAGGCCGCTGAGCGTTTCGACCAGAACCTGTACTTCGAAGCGATGCGCGACTTGCGGCTCAAGCGCAAGAGCATCGAGCGCGGTTTTCTCGATATCTACCACGATGCCTTCGCGCGCCTGGGCCGGGTCGACCCCTTGGCTGGCCTCAGTCAGCCTGACAGCCCGCGCGGGCAGGCGCAGCTGGAGCGGGCCGCCGCGGTCGATGGCATGATCGCGCGGGTGCTGTCGCGCGATGGCCTTGCGCTGGGGCAACTGAACCTTCGGTTCCAGACTTTGCTTGGCCATGCGCTGGACGACTGGCACAACCCGCTGGAGCCTGGCGCGCTGTGCGGCTACTTCCTCGACGCCGGGCGCAGCCTGGGGGTCGGGCTGCGGGTCAAGCTGGTGCTGTTGAAGTTGTTCGAACGCTACGTTCTGCGTGACATCGACGTGCTATATGGCGAGGCGAACCAGTTGCTCGCCGCGGCAGGCGTGCTGCCCGACCTGCAGCCTGCGCCGCGCCGCCGGGCAGAAGATCGGCAACGGGCATCCCGGCGTGCGTTGGCAGCCGAGGTCCGCGAGGATGTTACCGGCCAGAATGCGGCCGGTCAGGCGTTCTTCGATTCGTTGCAAGGCCTGCTGGCACCCGAACGCGGGCGGTTCGCGCCGCGCTTGCAAGCGGTGGCGACTGCCCATCCGATCAGCACCGCCGACCTGTTGCGCCTGCTGTCGCACCTTCAACAGTACGTACCGGCCACCTACGAGCCTGAGGACTTCGTCCTTGGCCAGCAGCTCGAGCAGCTGTTGTTGCGTGTCAGTGTTCGCAGCGGTACCCGCAGGCGTATCGCCACGGCCGACGAAGACATGATCAACCTCGTCGGCCTGCTGTTCGACTTCATCCTGGCTGACGACAACTTGCCGCCATCCCTGCGCGCATTGCTGGGCCGTTTGCATATACCGGTGCTGAAGGTCGCGCTGCTCGACAAGGGCGTGTTCAGCCGGCCCAGCCATCCCGTGCGGCGCTTGCTCAACGAATTGGCCGCTGCCTCGTTCGGCTGGGATGCCCATGCGCAGGGCCTGCGCGACAGCCTGCATCTGCGTGTGGAGCGCATCGTCCAGCGGCTGCTGAACGATTTCACCGACGACGTGGGTCTGTTTGCCGAACTGCTGGAAGACTTCGTGACGTTCAACCAGGACGAACGGCGACGCAACGAACTGCTTGAGCAGCGCACCCGCGATGCCGAGGAAGGCCGTGCGCGTGCCCTGCAGGCCCGACAGCAGGTGCAGCAGGCGCTCAATCAGCGCTTGCGCGGGCATGTATGGCCGCAGGTGGTGGTGCAGATGCTGGTGCAGTCATGGAGCCAGGTGATGATGCTGGCATGGCTCAAGCAAGGCGAGGCGTCCCTGGCCTGGGTCAACGCTTTGGCAACCTTGGACGCATTGCTGGCCAGTATTGCCCCCCACCACGGGCCGCGGGCTTGTGAGCGCCTGTTGCAGCAGGTGCCGGGGCTGCTCAAGGCCCTGCGCGACGGCCTGGCGGGCGTGGCGCAGGATTCGGCCGCCACTCGCGAATTCTTCCTTGCCCTGGAGCGGTTGCACCTGCGTGCTTGCGCCGGGGGAGAGCCGTCTACAGTCGACGACGATCCGGCCTTGGCAGAGGTGCTGGTCGGCGACGACATCGTCTTGGCGATTGCCGAAGAACCGGCCTGTGCGCCCTTGCGTCAGTCCGATGGCCTGGCCATGCACATGCAGCAGGTCCAGCGCCTGCGTATCGGCAGCTGGGTCGAGGTGTTCGATGACGAGGAGCCGCTGCGCTGCAAGCTGGTGGCGCGCATCGACGGCACTGACCGCCTGGTGTTCGCCAACCGCACCGGAATGAAAGCGCGCGAGTGGAGCACGGCGGGCCTGGCACAAGCCCTGCGCCATGGAGAAGCCCGCTTGCTGGACGACGGCCAGCTGTTCGAGCGGGCGCTCGAGACTGTCCTGGACCGCTTGCGGCAGCAACACGCCCACTGAAACGGCCCGCTGGCCAATCGTCACAATGATTTACATGCACCCGGTGTCGGTGGCAGGGCATACTGCGCGGGTAACCCCTGCTATTCAGGAACTCCCCATGCAACTGAACCGTGCGACAGGCTGGTTCGACGGCGTGACCCATTGCCCCTCGCCGAACTTCAACGCGCGCCCTGCAGGTGAGTCGATTTCCCTGCTGGTTATCCACAATATCAGCTTGCCGCCTGCCTGCTTTGGCACGGGCAATGTCCAGGCATTCTTCCAGAACCAGCTCGATCCCAAGGCGCACCCTTATTTCGAAGGCATCTGCCACCTGACGGTATCGGCGCACCTGTTCATCGAGCGCGATGGCGCCGTTACCCAGTTCGTGTCACTGCTCGATCGCGCCTGGCATGCGGGTGTGTCGTCGTTCGATGGGCGTGAAGGCTGCAACGACTTCTCCATTGGCATCGAGCTCGAAGGCACTGACGACCTACCGTACACCGATGCCCAGTACGCTGCATTGGAGCAACTGACGCGACAGATACGCCGCGCCTGGCCGGCCATCGACCTGGCACGGATCCAGGGTCACAGCGACATCGCGCCAGTACGCAAGACCGATCCAGGGCCGGCATTCGACTGGCCCCGCTACCGAAAAGCTGTCAAGGAAAACGAGGAGAACGCATGAGTTTTCTGGTGTTGGTGCTGGTGCTCTGGGTCGAGAAGTTTTCGGCCTTGCGTCATCGACTGCAGCGCGATGGCTTTTTCCTGGGAGAGCTGGTGCGCCTGGAGCGCAGCGGCAAGGTCCATCCCTGGTGGACGCTGGCCATTCTGGTGCTGGCACCGGTCATCCTGCTGACCCTGCTACTGCATGTGCTGGAGCCTGTGGCCTATGGCCTGCTGGCCATGCCGGTGCACCTGTTGGTGCTGATCTACAGTCTGGGCCGGGGAGATGCCAAGGCTGCGCTGGGGCCGTTTCGTGACGCCTGGCGCCGGGGCGACGAGCAGGCCGCGTTGCATGTGGCCGAGCGGGACCTGGGCCTGGTTGCCGAGGAGCCTCGGGCCTTGCTGGTGCAGGTTCAGGGGTATTTGCTGTGGCAGGCCTATCAAAGCTTCTTCGCAGTGATCTTCTGGTATTTCGTGCTCGGCCCCGCTGCCGCGCTGGCCTACCGCTTGTTGTCGCTGAGCATCGCGCACAGCGGTCAGCCCGCATTGAAGGCCAGCGCCGAGCGACTGCGACATGTCATGGATTGGCTGCCGGTGCGGATCATCGCCGTGAGCTTCGCCTTGGTGGGCAATTTCGTTGCCGTGATGCGTGTGATGCTGCACGAACTGTTGAACTGGCACATCAGTGCCGCGCACCTGGTGACCCGGGTGGGTCGAGTTGCCGACGACATTCCCGATGAGGAAGACAGTCAGCGTGGGCTTGGCCGTCTGGACAGCCTCTGGGAGCTGCTGTTGCGCACCGCCGTGTTGTGGTACGCGTGCTTCGCGCTTTGGACCGTGCTGGTTTGAGCCTGGAGGGGCCGGCTTGCACTGCGGCCCTGCCGCCATCGGTTAACCTTACTTTACAAACCTCCGATTCGATCTGCGTTATACCAGTGGCCTGGTGCTATCTCGCAGAACAATAAGAATCCATGGAGGTGACCTGTGAAGCGTTTGCTCTATCCGGCCATCGCATTGATGAATCGGCTGAGCTTCGGCCAGAAATTCAGCCTCATCAGTGTCCTGTTCTTCCTGCCCATGCTGGTGACCAGCTTTTATCTGGTCCGTGATGCCTACCAGCAATTCCAGTCCACTCGCGTCGAACTCGAGGGTATTTCACCCCTGGCTGGCAGCCTGGCGCTGCGAGGCGATCTGGAATCACTGGGCAACCTGTTGCAGATCAACGCGGTACTTGGCCAGTCGGGTCAGGCTGGAGACATCGAGTCACGCATCGCTGCGCTGCAGGACAGGGTCCAGGCGCAATTGCTTGCCTTGCAAGGCCATGACCCACTGCTGGAGGCCAAGCGCGAGGAGCTGTCGGCAGCCTTTGCCCAGGCCCGGGTGGAGTCCTCGCTGCAGAACAAGGTCGCGTTGTTCGACAAGCTGCTGGGCCTTGCCCAAGTGTTTGGCAAATTGCAGGTCAACCAGTCCGGCTTGGGCCAGGACGACCAGGCGTCGGTCCGTCAGCTGAGCGAGCTGGTAGGCACTGCTACGGCCCAGGTCACCCAGACCCTGGGCGAAGGCAGGGCCATGGGTGCCGTGGCGTTGGGCCGGGGCTTCATCGACTCTGCCGGCAGCGCTCGGTTTGAAGACCTGCTGCAACGTCTGGAGCGCCTGGCCGCCGACTATGCCATTCGCCTGGACGATGCACTGGCCGGGGACCAGGCCGTGAAGGCAGGCTTGGCAGGGGCCGCGCAGGCTAGCCAGGCCACGGTCAAGCAGGCGGCGGCATTGTTCGAGGAGCAGGTGGTGGTGGCCGAGACCCTGGATGCGCCTTGGGCGACGTTCTATCAACAAGTCAGCGACCTGATCGGCCAGACCTACCAGCTCAACGATGCCATTCTTGCCCAGTTGCAAGGGCAACTGCAGGCGCGCCTGAGCGAGCAGCGCCTACGTATGGTGGGCCTGGTCGGCGTGCTGGCGGGCGTCTTTGCAATGATTCTCTATCTCTATGGTGGTTTCTTCGTCTCGACCAAGGCCACCTTGCGCAAGTTGGGCAGTGCCATGGACAAGGTCGCGGACGGTGACATGACGGTCAGCTTCCAGGCCCATAGCCGCGATGAACTGGGCGAGCTGGGCCAGGGCTTCAACGAAACCGTCAAGCGCATCCGGGGGTTGATCGACCAGGTGGGGCGCACCGTGGCTACGGTCGAGGAGCAGGCCGAGCAGGTGCTGGCTGTGTCGGCTCGCAGCAACCTGGCGGTCAGTGGTCAGCGTGAGCAGATCGAACAGGTGGCCACGGCGATGAACCAGATGAGCGCGACCGCCCTGGAAGTGGCGCGCAGTGCGGCGCTGGCAGCCGAGGGGGCGCAGCAGGTCAACCGTGAGAGTGCCAATGGCCGAGGCCTGGTGGAGCACCAGCAAGGCAGCATCGACCGTCTGGCGGCGGAAATCGACGAGACGGTATCGGCGATCAACCAACTGGCCGGCGACAGCCAGGCGATTGGCCGAGTGCTGGAGGTGATCCGCAGCATTGCCGAGCAGACCAACTTGCTGGCACTCAACGCCGCCATCGAGGCGGCCCGCGCCGGCGAGCAGGGCCGGGGCTTTGCCGTGGTCGCCGACGAAGTGCGCACGCTGGCCCGACGCACCCAGGACTCCACCGAAGAAATCGCGCTGATGATCCAGCGCCTGCAAGCCGGCGTGGCCGCTGCAGTCCAGGCGATGGGCAGCAGTCACCAAATGGCGTCGGGCACGGTGGATGAGGCACGCCAGGTACAGCAGGCGTTGGGCAATATCCTCGGCGCGGTTGGCGGGATCGTCGAGCAGAACCAGCAAATCGCAGCTGCCGTCGAGCAACAGACAGCGGTGGCCCATGACATCGACCAGAATATCGTGGCGATCAACCGGGCGGCGCAGGACACCACCCAGGGAGCCTGCCAGACCGAAGATGCCAGCCGGGCGCTGTCGGCACAGGTAATCGAGTTGAAGCGTTTGATCGGAGCTTTTCGGGTCTAGGTCGGTCCTGCGGGACCGCCCTCGCTTGGGTCGAGGGCAATGCCTGTGGGCGCCGGCTTGCCGGCGATAGGGCATTGCCGGCCACTACCAGCCAAACAATTCACTCGCATTGTGCGTGCTGACCTCGGCCAACCGCTGTACATCGATGCCAATCAACTCCGCCAAGGCCGCGGCGATCTCCGGCAAGTGCTCCGGGCTGTTACGCAGCCCTGGGAACATCACCGGCGCCATGTCGGGTGAGTCGGTTTCCAGCACCACACACTCCAGCGGCAGCCTCGGCAAGGTCTTGCGCAGCCTCAACGCCTGCGGCCAGGTGCCGGCGCCGCCCAACCCCAGCTTGAAGCCCAGCTTGATGTATTCGCGGGCCTCCTCGTAGCTGCCCGCGAACGCATGGATGATGCCTGCCCGCGCCGGCTTGTAGCGCTTGAGCGTGGCGATCACCTGCGCGTGGCTGCGGCGCACGTGCAGCAGGGCCGGCAGTTCGAAGTCGCAGGCCATCTGCAACTGCGCCTCGAACAGCGCCTGTTGCTGCGCCTTGTCCAGCGCCGGCAGGTAGTAGTCCAGGCCGAACTCGCCGACTGCGCACAACCGTGGATCGCCACGCAGGCGTTCCAGCCAGTCGCGCAATTGCGTCAGGTGCTCGGGACGGTGCTGGTCGAGGTAGACCGGGTGCAGGCCCAGGGCTGCGAACAAGCGTCGGTCACCACAGACCAGGTCCCATACCCGCTGGAAGTTGGCCTGATACACGCCCAGCACCACCATCCGCTCGACCCCGCGCGCTGCCGCATCGTCCAGCAGGCGCCGGCGGTCAGGGTCGAAATCGGGGAAGTCCAGGTGGGTGTGGGTGTCGATCAGGCGCATGGTCAGGCAGCCGCGATGCGTTGCTTGAAGGTGCGGCCTATGGCATGTACGCCAGGCTCGTAGCGCTTGTCCTCGATGGCGGCCAGGGCCAGCTCCAGGGCTGTGGCGGCGATCAGTGCGTGTTGCTGGGCCATGGCATTGACCGGCAGCGGCAGGAAGTCGAGCAACTGGTTGTCGCCGAAGGTGCCCAACTGCAGTTGGCGCGAATTGGCAGGGCGCGCTTGCAGCGCGTCGAACACGCCTTGCAGCAGCACGTAGGAGGTGGTTACCAGCGCATCGGGCAGGCCGCCCAGTTCGTCGGTCAGTTGCTGCATCAGGCGCTGCCCGCATTCCCGGCTGAAGGCTTCGCCCTGGTAACGGCGTACATCACCGCCGAAGCCTTGCAGGGCTTCATCGAAACCGCCGGCACGGGCCTGGCTGACCGACAGTTCGGGGCGTGCACCGATCAGGGCGATGCTGCGTGGGTGCGTGGCCAACAGGCTTTGGGCCAACTGTCGGCTGGCATCGCGATCGTCACTGATCACCGAGCAGAAATAGGCTGGATCCAGGCGCCGGTCGATGGCGATTACCGGCAGGCCTTTGTCCAGCAGCTCTCGGTAGCTTTCGTCGTGCGGCTCCAGGCAACTGGCGACGAACAGGGCGTCGCAGCGGCGGGCGCGGAACAGCTGCTGCAACTGACGTTCGCTGTCAGGCTGGTCGTCGCTGCTGGCGATCAACAGCTGGTAGCCACGGGCGCGGGCGCCTTGCTCCAGCTGCTTGGCAATGCGGGCATAGCTGGGGTTTTCCAGATCCGGGAGAATGAAGCCAAGCGTGCGGGTATGGCGGCTGCGCAAGCCGGCAGCCTGGGGGTTGGGGGTGAAGCCGTGAGCCTCGACCACCGCACGTACCCGCTCGACCGTGGCGTTACTGATGCGCTGCTGTTCGGCCTTGCCGTTGATGACGTAACTGGCAGTGGTCACGGACACACCGGCCAGACGGGCGATATCGCTGAGTTTCACCGAGTTTTCCTTGTTATTACCGGGGCTGACCGCGAAGCCAGACCGGGTAGTTTGACCCAGGACAGGCACCGCGCGCAGACGACCATTGTCGCAATTGTCCGACAGGATGGGGCTTTTTCCTCGGCAGATTATCGAGTAACGTGGCCGCCTGGTCAGATTAATCGTTTCAGCAGGCAAATTTTCTGCCGGGGTCGTTGCCTGCGTCCGACTGTAGCACTGGTCGTTTTCGTGAATTTCACAACAATACCTCAGTACCCACCTGGGAACTGCAAAAGGAGAAGGTCATGCTCGAGCTCGCCAAAGAGCAGATAGCCATGGGCCAGAAGGCCGCCGACAAGGCCCAGGCCTTGCGCCTGTTGGCGGATCGGTTGGTCGCTGACGGCCTGGTCGCCGAAGGGTATCTGGAGGGGCTTCAGGCCCGCGAGGCGCAGGGGTCGACCTTCCTTGGCCAGGGCATTGCCATTCCCCACGGCACACCGCAGACCCGCGACCTGGTGTTCGCCACCGGCGTGCGCCTGCTGCAGTTTCCCGAAGGCGTGGACTGGGGCGATGGGCAGAGGGTTTACCTCGCCATCGGCATCGCGGCCCGCTCCGACGAGCACCTGCGCCTGCTGCAACTGCTGACCCGCGCGTTGGGCGAAACCGACCTGGCCGAGGCCCTGCGTCGGGCCAGTTCTGCCGAAGCGCTGCTCAAGTTGCTGCAGGGTGCTCCCCAGGCATTGGCGCTGGACGCCCAACTGGTCAGCCTGAACCTTGCTGCCGAAGACTTCGACGAACTGGCCTGGCGTGGCTCGCGCCTGCTGCAACGCGCCGGGTGTGTCGACAATGGCTTTGCCGCCGCGCTGCAACAGGCTGAGCCCTTGCCCTTGGGCGAAGGGTTGTGGTGGCTGCACAGCGAGCGTCAGGTGTTGCAGCCCGGTCTGGCCTTCATCACGCCCCAGCAGCCACTGCGCTACCGTGAGCAACCGCTCAATGGTCTGTTCTGCCTGGCCAGCCTTGGCGCCGCCCATCAGGCCTTGCTCGAACGCCTGTGCGAAGTGTTGATCGAGGGCCGTGGACAGATGCTCTACCAGGCCACCAGCAGCCGTGCCGTGCTCGAGGTGCTGGGCGGCGAGGTGCCGGCCGACTGGCCGAGCGTACGGGTGGTGCTGGCCAACCCCCATGGTCTGCACGCCCGCCCGGCCAAAGCGCTGGCGCAGCTTGCAAAGGGCTTCGAGGGGGAAATCAGGGTGCGTCTGCTGGACAGCGCGCAGCCAGCAGTATCGGTCAAGAGCCTGAGCAAGCTGCTGAGCCTAGGGGCGCGGCGAGGCCAGGCGCTCGAACTGATCGCCGAGCCTGGCATCGCCGCCGATGCGCTGCCGGTGTTGCTGGCCGCCATCGAGCAAGGCCTTGGCGAAGAGGTGGAGCCTCTGCCCAAATGTGTGGTGCCGGAGCCTATGGTAGAGGCCGACGCGCTTCAGCCTCCGCTGGCCGGTAGCCATATCCAGGGCGTCGGTGCTGCCCCAGGCATTGCCGCTGGCCCTGCGCACCTGTGTGTCGAGCGTGACATCGATTACCCCCTGCGCGGCGAATCGCCCGCCCAGGAGCGGGTGAAGCTGCGCCAAGCGCTGGAGGCGGTGAATGCTGAACTCCAGGCCTTGGTACAACGTAGCGAAAAGGCCATTGGCGAGATCTTCGTCACCCACCAGGAAATGCTCGCCGACCCCGCGCTGACCGACGATGTCGAACTGCGTCTGGCTCAGGGCGAAAGCGCCGCGGCTGCATGGATGGCGGTCATCGAAGCGGCTGCGCGCCAGCAGGAAGCGCTGCACGATGCCCTGCTCGCTGAGCGCGCGGCCGACCTGCGCGATATCGGTCGGCGGGTATTGGCCCAGCTGTGCGGCGTGCAGACCCAGGAGGCCCCGGAGCAACCCTACGTGCTGGTGATGGCCGAAGTTGGCCCATCCGATGTCGCCCGGCTGGACCCGGCCCGGGTCGCCGGTATCGTCACTGCGCACGGCGGGGCCACCGCTCATAGCGCGATTGTCGCCCGTGCCTTGGGCATTCCGGCGGTGGTGGGCGTGGGCGAGTCGATTCTGCTGCTGGCGCCTGGCACCGCGCTGCTGCTGGACGGCCAGCGTGGTTTGGTCAGCGTCGCGCCTGGCGCTGACGAGCTGCAACGTGCCCTGGCCGAACGCGACCTGCGCGAGCAGCGTTTGCAGGCGGCCTGGGCCAGTCGTCATGAGCCGGCGGTGACCCGCGACGGCCATGCCGTCGAAGTGTTCGCCAATATCGGTGAAAGCACGGGTATCGACAAGGTGGTGGATCAAGGCGCCGAAGGTGTCGGCCTGCTGCGTACCGAACTGATTTTCATGGCCCACCCCCAAGCACCCGACGTCGCCACCCAGGAGGCCGAGTACCGCCGCGTGCTCGACGGCCTGCAGGGTCGGCCACTGGTGGTGCGGACTCTCGATGTGGGAGGCGACAAACCGCTGCCTTACTGGCCCATCGCCGCGGAGGAGAACCCCTTCCTCGGTGTGCGCGGCGTGCGTCTGACCCTGCAACGGCCGCAGGTCATGGAAGAGCAGCTGCGCGCCCTGCTGCGTGCGGCCGATCAACGGCCGCTGCGGATCATGTTCCCGATGGTCGGCCAGATTCACGAATGGCGCGAAGCCCGGGCCATGGTCGAACGTCTGCGTGAGGAAATCCCGGTGGCAGACCTGCAGGTCGGAATCATGGTCGAGGTGCCTTCGGCGGCCTTGTTGGCCGCACAGCTGGCCCGTGAGGTGGATTTCTTCAGCATCGGCACCAACGACCTGACCCAGTACACCCTGGCCATCGACCGTGGCCATCCGAGCCTATCGGCCCAGGCAGATGGCCTGCACCCGGCGGTGTTGAGCCTGATCGACATGACCGTGCGCGCCGCCCATGCCGAGGGCAAGTGGGTGGGCGTGTGCGGCGAGCTGGCCGCGGACCCGCAGGCAGTCGCCGTGCTGCTCGGCCTGGACGTCGACGAGCTCAGCGTCGCGGCCCGCAGCATTGCAGAAGTCAAAGCCCTGGTTCGCCAGGCCGATCACCAGACGGCCCGCGCCCTGGCGCGCGAGGCCCTGCAACAAGACAGCGCCGCGGCGGTTCGCGCGCTGGTGGAGCGTTACTGAATGGCCAAGATCCTCACCCTGACCCTGAACCCGGCGCTGGACATCACAGTCAGCCTCGATGCCCTGCGTCCCGGCCACGTGAACCGCAGCCAGGCCCAGCAGAGTCATGCCGCCGGTAAAGGCCTGAACGTTGCCCAGGTGCTGGCTGACCTGGGGCACAGCGTCACGGTCGGCGGCTTCCTTGGCCGCGACAACCTCCAGGCCTTCGAAGCCCTGATCGAGAGGCGCGGTTTTACCGACTGCTTCGTACGCGTTCCAGGCGAAACCCGTAGCAACATTAAGCTGGTCGAGGCCGACGGCCGCGTGACCGATATCAACGGGCAGGGGCCTGAAGTCGACGAAGCGGCTCAGGAGGCCCTGCTGCGTGTGTTGGAGCAGGTGGCCCCCGGACAGGATGCCGTGGTGGTCGCAGGCAGCCTGCCGCGTGGAGTGAGCCCTGAGTGGTTCAACCAATTGCTCGTGCGCCTCAAGGGCCTGGGCCTGAAAGTCGCGCTCGACAGCAGCGGCGAAGCCCTGCGCGCCGGGCTGCGCAGCGCGCCGTGGCTGGTCAAGCCCAACACCGAGGAGTTGGGCGAAGTGCTTGGCCTGACCGTGGACAGTGCAGCGCAGCAGCGCGCGGCGGCCCTGCGCCTGCTGGCCGATGGCGTCGAGCATGTGGTTGTTTCCGATGGGGCGGAAGGGGTCCGTTGGTTCGCCGATAACCTCACGGTGCAGGCTCGACCGCCGAAAGTGCGGGTCGCCAGCACGGTGGGGGCGGGCGATTCCCTGGTAGCCGGCATGGTGCATGGCTTGCTGCAGAGCGAAGCGCCGACCGATACCTTGCGCCGGGCCACCGCGATTGCTGCCCAGGCCGTCACCCAGGTCGGCTTCGGCATTCGTGATCGCGAGCAGTTGGCTCGCCTGGAAGCGGGTGTGCAACTGACAGAACAACAAGAGGGTTGCCGATGAACATTGCCATTGTCACCGCTTGCCCCAACGGGCAGGTGTCGAGCGTGCTCAGTGCTCGCCTGCTGGCCGCGGCGGCTCAGCGCCGGGGCTGGAGCACCAGTGTCGAAGTACAGGACAGCGAACATCCCGAGCGACAACTGACGCCTGCACAGATCGCCGACGCCGACTGTGTGCTGGTGATCAGCACGGGCCCGGTCGATCTGGCTCGTTTCGTCGGCAAGCGCCTGTACCAGAGCACCCCATCCCAGGCGTTGGCCGACCGTGAGGGGTTCCTCGATGAAGCCGCGGCCAATGCGCAAGTGCTGAGGGCGTCTGCCACCAGCCCCACATCGGCAACTGCCGTTGCGCCGCGCATCGTGGCGATCACGGCCTGCCCGACTGGGGTAGCGCATACCTTCATGGCGGCCGAAGCCTTGCAACAGGCTGCCCAGCAGTTGGGTTACCAGCTGACCGTCGAGACCCAGGGTTCGGTGGGCGCGCGCAACCCGCTGTCCGCCGAAGCCATCGCCGAAGCCGATGTGGTGTTGCTGGCGGCCGACATCGAGGTGCCGACGGCACGCTTCGCCGGCAAGCGCATCTATCGTTGTGGCACCGGCACCGCCCTCAAGCAGGCCCGTGCCACGCTGGACAAGGCCCTGGCCGAAGGCAAGCTGGAGGGCGCCGCCGATGTCGCAGGTGCGCCGACTGCCGGCAAAGCCGAGAAAACGGGTATCTACAAGCACCTGCTGACCGGGGTGTCGTTCATGCTGCCGATGGTGGTGGCTGGCGGCTTGTTGATCGCGTTGTCGTTCGTCTTCGGTATCGAAGCCTATAAGGAACCAGGCACTTTGCCGGCTGCGTTGATGCAGATCGGGGGTGAGGCCGCGTTCAAGCTGATGGTGCCTTTGCTGGCCGGCTATATCGCCTGGTCGATTGCCGACCGCCCGGGGCTGGCCCCCGGCATGATCGGTGGCCTGCTGGCCAGCACCCTGGGGGCTGGGTTCATTGGCGGCATCGTCGCCGGTTTTCTCGCCGGCTACAGCGCCAAGGCCATTGCCCGCTGGGCGCGTCTGCCCAGCAGTCTCGATGCCCTCAAGCCGATTCTGATCATTCCGTTGCTGGCCAGCCTGTTCACTGGGCTGGTGATGATCTATGTGGTTGGCCAGCCGGTGGCGGCCATGCTCGAAGGCCTGACCCGCTTCCTCGACAGTATGGGCACCACCAATGCGATTCTTCTCGGGCTGTTGCTGGGCGGCATGATGTGCGTGGACCTTGGCGGCCCGATCAACAAGGCGGCCTACGCCTTCTCGGTGGGGCTGCTGGCTTCGTCTAGCTATGCACCGATGGCCGCGACCATGGCTGCCGGCATGGTGCCGCCGATTGGACTGGGCATCGCCAGCTTCCTCGCCCGGCGCAAGTTCGCCCAGAGCGAGCGTGAGGCCGGCAAGGCTGCGCTGGTACTAGGGCTTTGCTTCATTTCCGAAGGGGCCATCCCATTCGCTGCCAAAGACCCCTTGCGGGTGATTCCGGCGAGTATCGCAGGCGGTGCGTTGACCGGTGCCTTGTCGATGTATTTCGGGTGCAAGCTGATGGCACCGCATGGTGGGTTGTTCGTGCTGCTGATCCCTAATGCGATCAACCACGCGCTGCTCTACCTGCTGGCGATCGTGGCGGGCAGCCTGCTGACAGCGGTGGTGTATGCCGTGATCAAGAAGAGCGAGCGCGTGGAACTGGCGGTAGCGCCTGCCAAAGGCTAGGTATGCCCTGCAGGAGCCGGCTTGCCGGCGATGAGGCCGCGCAAGACAATCCAGAATCCCGCAGCATCGACGCTGCGGGGGCCTTATCGCCGGTGCTTCTGACGCAACGGCACCAGCAGGTCCATCAACCCGTTGTGGTCGATCTCGTGCATCAATGCCAGCAACCCGCCCAGCTCTCCAGTGGGAAACCCCTTGCGAGCGAACCAGGCCAAATAATCCCCAGGCAAGTCGGCGATGATCCGGCCCTGGTATTTGCCGAAGGGCATGGTACGGGTGACCAGTAGTTCGAGGGTTTCCGGTTTCATGGGCGCATCTGGCTGAGTAAAAGCGCAGACCATACTGCAATCTGCACGGGTGCCCAAGCGGCAATCATGCAGAACGCCGCTTCCAGTTCGTTTGCCTCATTAGATAACTTATTGATTTACAACGTTTTAACGATTCGTTGGCGCTTGGCATGAACGCTGCTCTGTTCCTAGGGACTTCCACCTGCCAAGGAGTTCATGCCATGAGCAACCCGAACAAAGACGTTATCAACGTGCTCAACGACCTGATCGAGTACAGCAAGGATGGCGAGAAAGGATTCAAGACGTCGGCCGAAGACGTGAAGAACCCTGAGCTCAAAGCCTTCTTCGTGCAGCGCGCAGGCGAATGCGCCTCGGCCGCCGCAGAGTTGCAGAGTGATGTGCGCCGCCTGGGTGGCGATCCGGAAACTTCCACCAGCATCAGCGGCGACCTGCACCGTGGCTGGGTCAACCTCAAGTCTATGGTCACCGGCAAGGATGAAGAAGCGGTGCTCAACGAAGTCGAGCGCGGTGAAGACCATGCCTTGAAGGCCTATAAGGAAGCCCGCGAAAAACTGGTCAAACTGGGCCGGGGCGCCAACGACCAGACCTACATGATCGTCGAGAAGCAACTCGAGGGTGTGCAGCGCAACCACGACCAGGTGAAGGCACTGCGCGACGCTGTTCGCGCACGTTCCTAAACCGCAGGCGCCTCGACCCGGTTACGGCCATTGGCCTTGGCCCGGTAGAGCGCCTCATCTGCCGCACCCAGCACGCTTGCCAGATCGTGCTGGGTGCCCGGCAGGTACAGGCCGATGCCAATGCTCACCGTCACCGAATGGGCATCGTCGGCAAAAGGTGCCAGTGCTTGCACGCTCGAACGGATGCGTTCGGCAAGAAGCTTGGCGCCGGCCAGGTCGGTCTCCGGCAGCACCACCTGGAACTCCTCCCCGCCATAGCGTGCCGCAAGGTCTGCCGGGCGCCGGATGCACTGTTCGATGGTCTTGGCCACTTCCCGTAGCGCATGGTCCCCGCCGGCATGGCCGTGACGTTGGTTGAAGGCCTTGAAGTGATCCACATCCACCATCAGCACCGCCAATGGCTGTCGATTTCGCTGGGCACGAGCCCATTCCTGACGCAGTACCTGGTCCAGGCGGCGGCGGTTGGCCAGTCCGGTCAGGCTGTCGGTGGCGGCCAGTGTCGCCAGGCCTTGTTCGGCTTCCTGGCGGCGGCGCAGCTCTCGGCCCAGCAACAGGCTCAGCCAGAGGATACCGATGCACAGCACACCGGTGGCACCGCTGACCAGAATCGCGGTGCGTCGCCAGGACTGGAACACCTCGTCGGCCGAGTGCACTACCAGCACGATCAATGGCAGGTCGGCAACACGTGCGAAGGTGTAGATACGGGGTGCGCCAGTGAAGCTGGAGCGGGCGGTGAAGCTGCCCCGGTGCTCACTGAGGATGCGCTTGAAGTTGGGGCTGTCGTTGACGTTGGCCCCGATCATCGGGTCCTGGGGGCGCGTCGGTTGTCGTGCCAGCAGTTGTCCGTCGGTGTTGATCAGGTTGATGCTACTGTCGTCGCCGATATCCAGTCGCCGGAACAGCTCGCTGAAGTACGACAGGCGCAGTGCGCCGGCAGCTACCCCAACGAACGCGGCGTCAGGCCCTGAAATACGTCGGCTGAAGCTGATGCACCAATCCAGGTCGCTGAGTTTGGACTTAAAGGGCGGGCCGACCAGCAACCCCAGATTGGGGTTATGCAGGTGGGCCTGAAAAATGCTGGTGTTGGCCAAGTTGGCCGTGCGTGGGACGGTGCTGGTGGAATCGCCCACTACGTTGCCTTGCTTGTCGAGCCAGAGCAGATCGCCGCGCTTGTGGTCGACGAAGGCGCCATTGAACAGCAGACGCTGGCGCAAGCTGGTGGGTATGTCCGGCAATTCCTTTCGGCTTACGGCCCAGATCAGGCCTTGCAAGGACTGATCGTAGAGCTCGACGTTGCGCAGGATATCGCTTTCGATGAGCTGGACGATGTTGTTGGACGAGCGAATGGCCGACAGCTCGACGCTGTCCCTTTCGCGTGCCAGCAGGTAGCTGACGATGGCCACGATAGCGAGCACGGCAAGGCAACTGGCCAGGTTCAGGATCAGTTCGGGGTGCGACCTGTAGAGTGCGATACGCGGAGATCGGGTGGGCATGCTCGCTACTGCTGAGGCAGGGGCCGTTATGCGGCGGCAGTATTCTAGGGAAGCGAGGATTGTCGGACAAGATTTGTCCGACGGAATTACCTGTGGGGGCTGTTTTTCAGCCCAAGTCGCCGGCCAACCGGCTCCTACTGAGCGTTTGCAACCCGGTAGTCGTCGGCTGGCTGGCGATCAATGCGTCAGAAGATGTTCACCGGGTAATCGACGATCACCCGCAGTTCATCGTTGTCACTGTTGCTGTCGATGGACGCATAGCCCTGGCTGCCACGGTGGGTGGCATAGCGCAGCAGTACCGACAGATCCTTCAGGTTGCCCTCCTGGAACACATACTTCACGTCCAGGTCACGTTCCCAGTGCATGGCGTTCTTGCCGTCCGCGCGGTAGTAGTCGTAGTGGGTCAGGTCCTTGTCAGCCTTGGTCAGGTCCGCTTCACCGCGCGAGTACGACAGTGACGACGTCAGGCCCGGTACACCCAGGCCTGCGAAGTCGTAGTTGTACTGCAGCTTCCAGGACTTCTCGTTGGGGGCGTTGAAGTCCGAGTACATACGCGAGTTGTCCAGGTAGATGCTGTCACCCAGGTTGATGTAGTCGAACGGCGTGTTGCCGTTGACCCGCTGGTAAGCGGCGGTGACGCTGTGGAACCCGGCGTTGACGGTGAAGTGCACGCTGTAGGTGTTGTTGTCGATCTTGCCCAGCAGCGCCTGGCCGGTGTCCTGGGTGTGGTAGAAGTGCACGCCTGGGTTCAGGCTGACCAGGTCGTTGACTACGTAGGTGTAGTCGAAGTCGGCGTAGTACTGGTTCCAGATGTCCTTCAGCTCTGCGGCATACAGGTTGGCGGTGATGTTCTCGGTGCCCGTCCAGGACGCGCCTGCCCAGTTCAGGTGCTTGCTCTCGTTGTCACCCAACTTGCCGTAGTAGGTGTCGATGCGGCGGTGTCCGCTCTGGTTGTACGGCTTGGTGAAACTGGCCTGACCGGCTTCGAGCATCAGGCCATCGATGCTGTTGTTGGTCAGATGCACGCCACGGAACGTCTGCGGCAGCATGCGGGTTTCACCGCCAGCGATCACCGGATTGGTAAGGAACAGGTCACCGGCCTTGAGCTCGGTGTCGAAAGCCTTGAGCTTGACGGCTGCACCTGCGGTCGAGAACGAGTGCGGCGCGGCACCCAGTTCGTCTTCGTTCTTGAAGTGCGTAGGCAGGATGCTGGTGCCGGCATGGCCGCCACCGCCATCGAGTTTCAGGCCCAGCATGGCATGGGCGTCGAGGCCGAAGCCGACGACACCCGGCGTGTAGCCGGACTCGAACCGGGCAACCGCGCCCTGGCCCCACTCACGGGTGTCACGCACGCCGGGGAGGTGGTTATCGCGGTTGAAGTAGGCGTTGCGGAAATGCAGGTTCAGCGAAGAACCCTCGATGAAGCCTTCAGCTTTGTCTTCATCGGCCTGGGCGGCGAAGGGAATCGTTGCGGCCAATGCAACGAATAACGGGGTAAGACGATACGCGGTAAGCACCGGTATGAGCTCCTTTGGTCTATCGGTGGGGCAGTTTTTATTTTTGAATGTGCAACTTTCTTATTAGTGACGCTTCGGCCGCGCTGATGGTTAAAGCACATAAAAAAAGCCGCTGAGCGATCAGCGGCTTTAAAAGGCTAACATACCGGCACGGGAGGTGCCCATGGCGTAGCCAAGGGAAATCGGAAACGGTGACAGCGACAACTCAGCTGTCGGCATTGGCGTCGACAGAAGCTTTGGAAGCTGTCTGCTTGGCGTCTTTCAGAGTGTCTGCCTTGTGTGCCACGGCTTCGCGAGCTTCTTGCTGAGCTGCGGCCAGTTGTGCGTTACGGGCGACGAAAGCCTGGGATTCTTCGGCCATGGCCAGGGGCGACAACAACAGGGAAGACAGGATGAAGACGCTGGCAATACCCATACTGTTGGACATTTTGAAACTACCTTCTTGCTTGGCAAGTGCTGATTGAGACAGGACTAAAGTTAGTCCTTTCAATGCCCGGGAAACAGTATCGGGTACGATAAGCACTGTTGCACAAAAAGTAATGATCGCCGCTGAACTGGCTTAGATTTTTGCCTCAAACCCGCGTAGTTGAGCGCTTGGAAGGCGAATGCCGAAGGTGTTGGCGCCGGCTTCGCTGCGCACGAAAACATCGCCGCCATGCATCAGGGCAATGGCCTTGACGATGGCCAGCCCCAGGCCGTGGTTGCCGCCGCCACTGTTGCTGCGCGCCGCGTCCACCCGGTAGAAGCGCTCGAACAGCAGCGGCAGGTGGGTACCCTCGATGGCGGGGCCGGGGTTGCTCACGGCGATGCTGACCTGTTCGGCGTCGGCAGCGATGTGCACCTGGATCACCTGCTTGGGCGCGGTATGCTGCACGGCATTGTTGATCAGGTTGATCAGTGCCCGGCGCAATTGGGCTTTCTCGATGGGCGCCTGGGCGTCGCCGCTGACGGTGACGCTGACCTGCGCGTCTTCAAGGATGTAGTCCAGGTAGTCCAAGGTGGTCGCCACCTCTTCGGCCAGCGAGGCCTGGGTCAGGGCCGTGGCCTTGCTGCCCTGGTCGGCGCTGGCCAGGAACAGCATGTCGTTGATGATGCTGCGCAGTCGCTCCAGCTCTTCGAGGTTCGATTGCAGCACTTCGAAGTAGTGCTCGGCGCTGCGACCACGGGTCAGGGCGACCTGGGTCTGGCCGATCAGGTTGGTCAGTGGCGAGCGCAATTCATGGGCGACGTCGGCGTTGAAGGCCTCGAGCCGCGAATACGCCTGGCTGACCCGGTCGAGCGCGGCATTGAAGGCGCCTGCGAATTGCGCCAGCTCAGGCGCCAGGTCGTGGGTTTGCAGGCGTCCGTCCAGACGTGGCGGCGCCAGCGCCTGGGCTTCGTTGGAGAGGGCCAGAAGCGGACGCAGGCCAATGCGCGCCACCCAGTAGCCTAGCAGCGAGGCCAACAGCACACCGAGCACGGCAAGACCAACGATGGCCACCAACAAGCTGTGCTGGGCCTGCCAGAAGGTTTCGGTATCGATGCCGATCAGAAAGCGCAACGCGGGGCGGCCCGCCAAAGGTGGGAGTTCGCTGACCAGCACTTTGTAGGGGTAGGGCCGATCGGGCAGGCGCAGCTCGCGCATACCCTGCGGCCCTTCGGCAAATGTGCGGATAAGCGCGTCCGGCTGGCCATACTCGAATGCCGGGGTTTGGCTGACCACCCAGAAGCGGATGCGCCGGTCTTCTTCGCTGAGCAGGTTAAGCTTGTTGGTGATCTTGGCCCAGTGCTCAGGGGTGCCATAGCGGTTGAGGGTCGACTCAAGCACGCTGAAACGCGCATCGAGCTCGGCAGCGGGCAGCAGGTCGAGGCTGCGATCGACCTGGCGGTACAACGCCGAGCCAATCAACAGGAACACGCCCATCGCCACCAGGATGAACAGCGCCGACAATCGCAGGGCGATGGAGTTAGCCGGCACGGTTTTCCAGGACATAGCCCATGCCTCGTATGGTGTGCAGCAGCTTGTTGTCGAACGGGCCGTCGAGTTTGGCGCGCAGGCGTTTTATCGCCACCTCGACCACATTGGCGTCGCTGTCGAAATTGATGTCCCAGACCAGTTCGGCAATGGCGGTCTTGGACAGGATCTCGCCCTGCCGCCGGGCCAGTACGCTGAGCAGCGAGAACTCCTTGGCGGTGAGGTCCAGGCGCTGGCCGGCACGGCTGGCCTTGCGCGCCATCAGGTCGATCCACAGGTCGCCGACCTGGACCTGCAAAGGTTCATGGCTGCTGCTGCGGCGGGTGAGGGCTTGCAGGCGAGCGACCAGTTCCAGAAACGAGAACGGTTTGCCCAGATAATCGTCGGCACCTTCGCGCAAGCCATGGATACGGTCCTCGACCCGTTCGCGAGCGGTCAGCATGATCACCGGCGTCTGCTTGCGCGCCCGCAGTGCACGCAGCACGCCATAGCCATCCAGGCCAGGCAGCATCACGTCGAGCACGATCACCGCGTAGTCGCCTTCCAGGGCCAGGTGCAGGCCGTCGATGCCGTCGCGTGCGAGGTCCACGGTGAAGCCCTGTTCGCTCAGGCCGCGATACAGGTAGTCGGCGGTTTTTTCTTCGTCTTCGATGATCAGCACACGCATGGTCTTGTCTCAAGTGGCACTGGGCGCAGCCGCCTGGATGGCCCGGCGGCGATGGAACAAGCGTTCCAGGGCCAAGTATATGACCGGGGTGGTGAACAGCGTCAGGGCCTGGCTCACCAACAGCCCGCCGACCACGGCGATGCCCAAGGGCTGGCGCAGCTCGGCGCCGGTACCGAAGCCGAACATCAGCGGTACGGCACCGAGCAGGGCGGCGAGGGTGGTCATGAGGATCGGCCGAAAGCGCGTCAGGCAGGCCTGGTGGATCGCCTGCTCGGGCGTGATGCCCTGCGTGCGCTGGGCGTCCAGCGCGAAGTCGATCAGCAGGATGCCGTTCTTCTTGACGATGCCGATCAGCAGCACCACGCCGATCAGTCCCATGATGCTGAAGTCCTGCCCCATGGCCCATAACAGGATCAGCGCGCCCAGGCCCGCCGATGGCAGGGTGGAAATGATGGTCAGGGGGTGGACCAGGCTCTCGTAGAGCACGCCCAGGATGATGTACACCGCCACCAGTGCTGCCAGAATCAGCCACGGCTGGCTCGACAGCGAGCTCTGGAAGGCTTGGGCCGCACCCTGGAAGTTGCCGCTGATCGAGTCGGGCATGCCGAGTTCGCGCTGGGTGCGCTCAAGGATCTGCACGGCATCGCCCAGGGCCACGCCTGGCGCCAGGTTGAACGACAGGTTGGCGGCCGGGAACAGGCCATCGTGGCTGATCGACAGCGGCCCGGTGCTTGGCGGGGCGACGTGGGCCAGCGCCGACAGGGGGACCATTTCGTGGGTCAGCGGCGAGCGCAGGTAGAAGTAGTTCAGGCTTTCGGCCTTGCCTCGTTGGCGGGCGTCGAGTTCGAGAATCACCTTGTACTGGTTGGTCTCGGTCTGGAATTCACTGATCTGCCGCTGGCCGAAGGCATCGTACAGCGCCTGGTCGACGTCGGTGGTGGTCAGGCCAAAGCGCGCCGCGGCCTGGCGGTCGATGTCGATGCGGGTGACGCTGGCGCCCAATTGCAGATCGTTGGACAGGTCGCGCAGTGCCGGGTTTTCCCGCAGGCGGTCGGTCAGGCGCTGGGTCCATAGGTTCAAGGCCATGCCATCATTGCTCTTGAGCACGTACTGGTACTGGGTGCGGGAAGGGCCGGAGCTGAGGTTGATGTCTTGCCCGGCGCGCATGTACAGGACGATGCCAGGCACCTGGGCCAGCTTTGGCCGCAGCCTGTCGATCAGCTCGCTGGCGGAAACGTCACGTTCGCCACGGGGTTTCAGGGCGATCCAGAATCGGCCGTTGGCGATGGTCTGGTTGCTGCCGGTCACGCCGACGGAATGGGAGAACGCGCGCACGGCTGGGTCGGCTTCGATGATCCTGGCCAGTGCCTGATGCTTCTCGATCATGGCCGGGTACGACACATCCGCCGCCGCCTCGGTGGTGCCGAGGATGAAACCGGTGTCCTGCAGTGGGAAGAAACCTTTGGGGATTGCCACGTATCCGGCCACTGCCAACGCCAGGGTGATGCCGAACACACCCAGGGTCAGGCGCTGGTGGGCCAGGGCATGGTCCAGGGCACGCGCGTACCGGCGCACCAGGCGCTCGCCAAGGCCGCCGTGTTGCTCGCGAGGCGGGCGGCGCATGAACAGCGCGCACAACGTGGGCGCCAGCGTCAGCGACACCACCACCGAGATCAGGATGGTGGCCGTCGCGGTAAGGGCGAACTCCTTGAACAACCGGCCGACCACACCGCCCATGAACAGCAGCGGAATGAACGCAGCGATCAGCGAGAAACTGATCGAGATCACGGTGAAGCCGATTTCCCCGGCACCTTTGAGCGCGGCGGTGCGACTGTCGTCGCCCGCTTCAAGGTGGCGGTGGATGTTCTCCACCACGACGATGGCATCGTCCACCACGAAGCCGACGGCAATGACGATGGCCACCAGGGTCAGGTTGTTCAGGCTGAAACCGAACACATACATCAATGCGCAACTGGCGATCAGCGACACCCCTAGCACACTGGACACCACAAGCGTCGCCGACCATTGCCGCAGGAACAACGCCATCACCCCGATCACCAACACCACGGCGATCAACAGGGTCAGCTCCACCTCGTGCAGCGAGGCGCGGATGGTCTGTGTCCGGTCCTGCAGCACCGAGACCTCGACCGACGCAGGCAGCATCTCCTGCAGCCTTGGCAGCGCTTCCAGCACCCGGTCGACGGTGTCGACGATATTGGCACCGGGCTGGCGGAACACCACCAGGTTCAGCCCTGGTTGCGCGCCGGACCAGGCTTTGACGTAGGCGTTTTCGGCGCCATGGATCACTTTCGCCACATCCTGCAGATACACCGGCGCGCCGTCGCGGTAGGAGACGATCAGCTTGGCGTAGTCCTGCGGGTGGAACAGCTGGTCGTTGGCGGCGAGGGTCGACACGCTGTGCTCGCCGTACAACGCGCCCTTGGCCAGGTTCAGGCTGGTTTGCTGGATGGCCTGGCGCAGGTCGGCGAGGGTCAGGCCGATGGCTGCGAGTTTCTCCGGCTGCGCCTGGACCCGTATTGCCGGGCGCAACTGCCCGGTGATGTTGATCAGACCGACGCCTTCGATCTGGCTCAACTGGCGGGCCAGCAGGGTTTCGGCATAGTCACTCAGGTCATTGCCTGGCATCTGCGAGGAGCTTACGGTCAGCACCAGAACGGGGCTGTCGGCTGGGTTGACCTTGCGCCAGGTCGGCGGGTTGGGCAGGTCCTGGGGCAGGCGCGCTGTGGCGGTGTTGATCGCCGCCTGCACTTCCTGGGCAGCGGTATCGATGTTTTTGTCGAGGGTGAACTGCAAGATCAGGTTGGTCGAACCCAGGGCGCTGCTGCTGGTCATCTGGGTCATGCCCGGAATGGCGCTGAACTGCACCTCCAGCGGCGTCGCCACCGACGATGCCATGGTTTCCGGGCTGGCGCCGGGTAACTGGGCGGTGACCTGGATGGTCGGGAAGTCCGCTTCCGGCAACGGTGCCACCGGCAAGCGCGGGAAGGCGATGGCGCCCAGCAGCACCAGGGCGAATGTCAGCAGCAGGGTGGCGATCGGGTGGTCGATGCACCAGGCTGAAACGCCATTGCGCGTATTCATGGCTGACTCCTGCGGTCGGCCATTGCCGACGCGGCAGGGGCGTCAGGGGTGACCTCGACCCGCGACCCCGGCTTAAGCCGTGACTGGCCATCGAGTACCAGGCGCTCACCGGGCTTGACCCCGGCAATGACGTTCAGCTCGCTGTCCTGGTATATCAGCTTGACCGGCACGCTGGTGACCTTGTCGCCGTCCAGGCGGTAGACAAAGTGCCCATCGACGCCACGTTGCACCACCGGAGGCGGCACCACCAGGACGTTTTCGTCCACGGCGGTACGCAGGCGAATGGTGACCAGTTGTCCGGGCCACAGGCGGCCATCCTTATTGTCGAACTCGGCCTTGACCCGCACCGTGCCGGTGGTGGCGGAAATCTGGTTGTCGATCAGGGCCAGGTGGCCTTCGCCCAGCAGGTTGCGTTCGCCGTCGGCGTCCATGTAGGCCTGGACCAGAGCAGGGGCGGGGGCCTTGAGCAGGCGTTGCAGGGTCGGCAGCATGTGCTGCGGTAGGGAGAATTCGACGGCGATCGGGTCGATCTGGGTGACGCTGAACAGGCCTTGGGTGTCGCTGGTACGCACCAGGTTGCCAGGGTCGATGTTGCGAATACCGACTCGACCGGTCACCGGTGAGCGGATCTGGGTGTACGACAGCTGCACCTGGGCGTTGGCGATGGCCGCCTGGTTGCCCTTGACCGTAGCCTGTAACTGGTTGACCAGCGCCTGTTGCTGATCGAGCGTCTGTTTCGAAACGCCGTCATCGGCGCTCAACAGGCGGTAGCGCTTGAGATCGACGCCGGCCACTTGGATCTGCGCCTGGCTCTGGCCGAGCAGGGCGCGGGCCTGGTCCAGGCTGGCGCGAATCGCCCGGTCATCGAGGGTGGCCAGCAAGTCGCCTTGCTTCACCCATTGCCCCTCCTTGACCAGCACCTGGGTCAATACCCCCTCCACCTGGGGCCGCACTTCCACGCTGTGCAGCGACAGCACCGAGCCGATGGCACTGGCATAACGCGGCACGTCCTGCTGAACGACGCTGACCACCCGTACCGGAATCGCCGCCTGCGCACGTGGCCCGGGCGCTTGCTCGCGCTGGCCGAACCACAGGCCCAGCGCAGCCAGCGCCAGGAGCGCCACCGCGGCGAGAAGAAGAGAGCGGGACGGGCGTCGCATGGGGCAAGCACCTTGGCCAAGAGGGGTGGGAAACACGTGTCCGTAGTGAAGCTTATAGCCCCCTGACCGGGTCGGCAGCGTGACGCCTGGCTGACAGCGCCGACAGTTTCGGCTCGTTGGTGGCCAATTGCCAATATCCTGCGCTGGATCAATTCAACGCCTGTTTTTACCCCTAGAGTCGAATGCCCTGCCGATCTTCCCAACTACAACAACGAGTGCCTCCGATGAAGTGCAATTTGCCTGTTACCGGTCGCGAAGTGGATTACCCCGGCGATGCCAACATTCTTTCCACCACTGACCTGGACAGCCGTATCACCTATGCGAACCAGGATTTCGTGAAGGTCAGCGGGTTCTCCCATGATGAGTTGCTGGGCAATGCCCACCACATCGTCCGCCACCCGGACATGCCGCCCCAGGCTTTCGAGCAGATGTGGCAGACGCTCAAGGGCGGGCGTTCGTGGATGGGGCTGGTGAAGAACCGTTGCAAGAATGGCGATCATTACTGGGTCAGTGCATTCGTGTCGCCGATCAGCAGTGGCGGCCAGACCATCGAGTACCAATCGGTACGGACCAAGCCCAGCCCCGAGCTGGTCGCGGCGGCTGAGCGTTGCTATGCGCAGTTGCGCCAGGGCCGTGGCGGTTGGCGCCAGCGCATACCGGTGCTGGGGTTACGCAGCCGGCTGATGCTCAGCGTCGGCACGGTATTGGCGTCGGTGGCCGCGCTGAGCCATTGGGGCCTGGGTATAGGCGGCTTGCCCGCACTGCTGGAGTTGGGGCTGGCTGCAGGCTTGAGCGGCCTGGTGATCGTCGTCTTGCTACGCCCGTTCGAACGCCTGCGCGCACAGGCCCTGGCCATAGCCGACAACCCCTTGAGCCAGCAGTTGTACACCGGCCGACGTGATGACATCGGCCAGGTAGCTTTCGCCATGCGCATGCTCAAGGCCCAACTGGGCGCGGTGGTGGGGCGTATCGGCGACACCTCGACACGCCTGGCGGCCCATTCCGGCGCCTTGGTCGACGCCTTGCACACCAGTCATAGCCATAGCCTCGAGCAGCAAGGCGAAGCCGACCAGGTAGCCACGGCGATCCACCAGATGAGCGCCAGTGTTGCCCAGGTGGCGAGCAGCGCGCAGTTGGCAGCGGTGGCGGCGGATGAGGCCGAGGGCGAGACCCAGGCCGGGCATCGGTTGGTGGACCGTAACCGCAACGCCATCCAGGGTCTGGCCGGCGCGTTGGCCGAGGCCAGTCAGGTGATTCACCGGCTGGAAACCCACAGCAGCGAGATATCGGGTGTGCTCGATGTCATCCGCGGTATTGCCGAACAGACCAATTTGCTGGCATTGAACGCGGCGATAGAGGCGGCCCGAGCCGGCGAGCAAGGTCGGGGATTTGCCGTTGTGGCCGATGAAGTACGCAACCTTGCCAAGCGCACCGCGCAGTCGACCCATGAAATCCAGCGCATGATCGGTGCCCTCCAGGACGGCACCCGCGCCGCGGTAGAAGTGATGCAGCAAAGCAGCGAGCACGCCGGACACAGCGTCGAGCAGGCGCAACTGGCCAGTAGCGCCCTGGATGGCATCAGCGCCCGGGTCAACCAGATCAACGAGATGAGCTTGCAGATTGCCGCGGCGGTGGAGCAACAAAGCCAGGTCAGCGAGAGCATAAACCGCAATATCGTCAGTATTCGTCTGGCCAGTGAAGCGACGGTGGAGGTGGGGCAGCATAGCCACTCACGTGCCAGTGATGTGGCGTATTTGGCGCAGGACTTGCGGCGGTTGGCGGATGAGTTTTGGCGGCGTTGTCAGTAGGGGGATTGGGCGCCCCCATTTACATGCACCTCAGTTCTATCCAAAACGACTAGCTCCATATTTTTTGAGTCAACGCCTACACGTCGTGCAGATGTAGCTTTTACCTGGGTCGAGTTATCCAACGCCACTTGACCATCCGTTGGCGCGAGGGGCGCGGCGGCCAGGGTCCAGGCGTCGACTTCAAACATGGAGTCGTACAGCGCCACCTGGGCCAGTTGCTGGCGGGCCCGGGCATGATTGACCTCGGCGTCGAGGTTGCCGCTAGCGGCGTCCTTGAGCAGCCCGGCCAGCCCACCGAACAGTTGGCTGGCGGTCTGGCCGGCGGCTTCGAGCATGGCAGGCAATTGCTCGAGGGCGCCGTCGACGTAGTGCTCCAGCTCGCCGCCAAGGTTGGCCTGCAGGTGGCCTTCGAGGATTTCCAGGAACACCGCGCCCAAGTTGGCCCGGGGGTTGCGCCGCAGCTTCTGCCGGGTGACGCGGATGTCACCGGCACCCGCCACCAACCGCCAATCCAGGCCCTGCACGAGAGAGCGCATGCCCAAGGTGGTCAGGGCGATGTCGGCGTGGCTACGAGTAAAGAGCGCGGCTGGGTGAACTCGAGGTCAAGTAATTCTTAGTTGCAATCTTGCCTTTTCAACAATCCCCTTCAGCGTCTGAGCGTCATTTTGAGGCGACACCATGGTTGCCTTTTTTTGCCCGAGTTCATAGATCAATTTGTAAACACCCGCTGGAATTTCCAGATCATGTTCATCGCCAATATTTCCAATAGTAATCACCCCACTTTCAAGGGACTCGTTCACTATCCATAAAAGTAGTCAATAAAACGTTCAAAATTCTGGATCTTGAGCAATGAATCGCGCAGAACTCGGATCATAGTAGCGATACCGGTTGTAATGCAGCCCTGTTTCATGATCGTGGTACTGCCCCTGGAAGCGGATCGGGTTACCCAGACTATGCTGCTTGGCCCACTCCGAACGCGCCTCCCGCACCTCACCCCACGCCTTGTACTGCCCCGCCCACGCAACGTTGCCGTGCGGATCGGTCAACTCCATCGGCGTGCCGAGGTGGTCACAGTGGTACCAGGCAATCGCATCGAACGCCTGCGGTGGCATCGTCGTTTGCCACGACGGATCCTGATCGAAGTCGTACTCCCGCTGACGCCAATCCGGCTGCCTGTGCAGCACGATCGGGCGCTTGCGCAGGGCCTGGGCCACCGGCACGAAGCTGCCCGGTTCATACAGGTAGTGCACCGTGCGCCCGGTATCGCCATCGTCCCTTGGCGGTTAGCTTTCCCAGGCCAGGGTGTCGCCGTCCCAGCCGAACAGGGTGAAGCCACAGCTGAGATCACGTTGGCGCTTGGCCCGCTGCATCTTCCCGTTCACCCAGGCGCAAGTTATAAACTTGCGCCTGCTCAAAAAACATATTTTATCTAGACCTCAAGCGATATAGCTATAATGGCAAAATCCCCTTTGAGTCACTTTCTTTTAAAGAGATAAATTCAACGCCTAACACGCCGAGCGCTTCAGCCTTCTCCTTGAAATCCTCTGTGCAGTAAAGAGTATCTATGTACGGTGAAAGCCTATCAATTCGAAACACTGCACTGTCCTTTTTCTTAAGCATTAACGACTCAAAAGACTGCATTCGACCATACTCGTCACCAATAATTTTTGACGACAAATCAATCACATCATCAGGGCTATAAGATTTGAAAACAGCAGCATAGTAACCAATAGGATTATCCGTCCGCCCACCATTGACTTTGCAATCCACCTTAACCACATCAATGAAATGCACCCCGGTTTCTACACATGCAGCATAGAATTTTTCATTAATTGCATACAGTCCCTCCGCCAAACTACGAGCACCGAAATAATATTTTTTTGACTCCCCTACAAGCACCATCCCCGCAGGCATTTTTTCATGCCCACCATTAACTGGCGCATTTTTATACCAAGGGAAATACCCATATTCAATCTCACCCCAATTTTCGTATATTTTATCATAGAGTGCGGCATCTAGCAGACCCAGATGCGAGCCTACGTCTTTTTTCTGGCTAATCGCATAAAAGTTCATATTTAATCCAACCTTTTTGGTTTCAAACCTAGAGTTCCAGGCGCCTGCAGCATTTTACGATTTCGATTTTGGAGTACAACAATCCTTTCTCTCGCCACAGAGTCGCTGATCACACCCTCTCTGTAATCATTTTTTATCCTAAGCACTTCCATTCTTACATAGGCACTGTAAATTGGATGACTTCCGCAATGATACAACATTCGACCTACCCGCTTTGCTTTAGCCTCGCTATCGGGCATCAGAACACCATTCTCTTTTTTATCCATGCCATCACCAAGACCTATCGAGTCAAAGAATGGCTTATGTATTTTCCAGACTTGCTCAGGAATAATATGGTGAGCCTGAAGATTATCACCGATAGCACCCCCTAGAACATTATCGAGCTTTCGGCTGCAAAGCCATAAAGGGTCGGTCAGCTCTATTGGGTTTGAAACATAAATATATAGGTTTAGCCCACCAGCATAGCTTATTGGGTCTCTGCTGATGTAGCGTCCTTGTTTGGGCGCATAGTAGCGATTGCGATTATAGTGTAACCTTGTCTCATGATCGTGGTACTGCCCCTGGAAGCGAATCGGGTTACTCATCCCGACCTGCTTGGCCCACTCCGAACGCTCCTCCCGCACCTCACCCCACGCCTTGTACTGCCCCGCCCACGCAACGTTGCCGTGCGGATCGGTCAACTCCATTGGCGTGCCGAGGTGGTCACAGTGGTACCAGGCAATCGCATCGAACGCCTGCGGTGGCATCGTCGTCTGCCACAACGGATCCTGATCGAAGTCGTATTCCCGCTGACGCCAATCCGGCTGCCTGTGCAGCACGATCGGGCGCTTGCGCAGGGCCTGGGCCACCGGCACGAAACTGCCCGGTTCATACAGATAATGCACGGTACGCCCGGTATCGCCATCGTCCCTTTGTGGTGAGCTTTCCCAGGCCAGGGTGTCGCCGTCCCAGCCGGTACCTGTGCGCATTATGAATTTTTACATGAAAAGCTACTTGCATACGTAGCTGACAAAGTAATCCGTAAGAATTTTATCCGCTAGTTTATAGTTCTCGTCGTCGCATTGAAGGAACTCCATAAACCAACTGAGCTTTTCCGACATCATTTCTTGATCGTCAGATTCATCAATGCTTAGTAACAGCATTGCCAATCGAGTGCTTAATGCATCTCTGCTATGGAAATCACGAACACCTTCAAGACCCGGTATCTGTATTCGCCACTGCGCTGCTAATTTCCGGCACTCCAACTGGTCGATTTCTCGTGAAATGTATTTTTCAACAAAATTTATTGGGCTTGGCAAGTCTTCTGGAAACGTATAATTAATTGCTGCAAGGGCTATGAGCATAAACTTTCTCAGTACAATATTTGCCTCTCGACCATCATTGGGCCACACAATTTCACCGTAAGCAAAGCTCATTCCCATTCCACTCCTAGGTGTGTCAATGCATCTCTGCAACTTTTACAAGTAGGTTTGTTAGGGAGGCGCTGAACAATTAGCCAATTCTCACCGTCCCCATTTTCAAGCCGGTTTTTCAACCTACCGGCCTTATTCTGCGTTTCTTGGGCCGATTTCTACCCTGATTTTGCTGATTAGCGGGCCAGCCCCGCCTTTCGGACGGACTTATCCCGCCGTCCGTTGCAAATACCGCTTGGCCAGTACCAGATTGGCCAACCCCAACAGACTGAACAACTGCGCCGTATTCTTTTCCAGTCCACGGTAGCGAACCTTGCGATGATTGAAGCGCACCTTGATCACCTGGAAGGGATGCTCGACCTTGGCACGCAGCTGCGCCTTGGCGTATTCGATTTTGCGCTTGATGCATCTCAGGATCACGCTTGCCTTCTCGGTTCTTGACCGAAGGCGGCGCGGCGATCAGGGTAGCGTCGACGATAGTGCCTTCCTTGAGCAGCAGACCCTGGCTGGCCAGATGCTGGTTAATCGTTTCAAACAGCACCCGCGTTAGCTGATGGGTTTCCAGCAAGCGGCGAAACCGCAACAAGGTGGTGGCATCCGGTGCCGACTCACGGCCCAGGTCGATGCCGATGAAACCACGAATGGCCTGGCTGTCGTAGACGGCATCTTCGGTACCTTCATCGGAGATGACCGAAACACTGCTGCACGACATACATGCGCAGCATGCGCGACAACCCAATCGCAGGGCGTCCACGCTTGCCTGTGGTGTCGCTATAGAACGGCGCCACTTGCGCCTCCACTTGTGCCCAGGGCACCAGCTGTTCAAGGTCCGCCAGGAAGCGATCTCGGCGAGTCTGCTTTTTCTTGCCGGTGTATTCGAGTTCGGAGAAGGTCTTTTGCATGCGCGTAACAAAGCTCACGGAGGAGGCTGGTTGAGGGGGCTCAGTGTGCCAAGGGTGGGGGCGGCTGGCTATTTATGCAGTGTCTCCCTAAGAGCCAACAGAAATTCGTTGCGCAGATGCTTGATGCCCTGATCGCTCAGGCCACGACTAAAGCCAGCAACGAAGGACAGGAGATTTTGCAGTAAGCAGATAAAACAACACCGGCGCATGGCCGGTGCAGGATGAGAATATCTATCTAATATGAGCAGAAATTCGTTTATATAAAAACTCATAAAAATCTGAAGCGTAATTAACGTTTTCACCAGACGGAAGTCGAAGACTCACGGGGCACTCACCATCTTTAAACTTCGAATAGTCAAAGAAAAAGACTTCCCCCATATCAGTTTCGCTAATCACAAGCTTTTTGCCATCTATCAGATTATTTTTTATGCCCACAATATGCTGATAGACAATATCCCCTCCATTGACACCCTCAAAGTCCACGCCATAGATACTGTAAATTTCTTCAGTACCAATCTCGCCACCCGCATACGTCTTTAAAAACCACTTGTACGACCCTGGCAGTTCAAGCCCTAGCCGCTGCTCGGCCTTCTCAATCCAGTCATCACTCACGCAATCGGCCTGGCTACCAAAGCACACGATATCAGGATGCAGTGATACTAATTCCTCAATTTGATGTGTCGTAACTTGGCTCATTCTCAATTCCTAAAGTCTGCAGGTCGTTGCTTCCAGTACTGCACCTTCCACTTATCAAAAGCTGCCCTATCACTACCAGAAGGAATTATATTAGGGTTAATGTGAATAGTTGCGCTATTGGTTTGGTGAAAACTTTGCGTCATTTCTGCAATAGGCCCTGACTGTGTTTGTGTCATATGGTGCAGGTTCACCGACTTGCCATCTACACCTATGGGCGCTCGACCAGAGGCCATACGCTCAGCATTACTACCGGTTATGACCTTGCCACCTTCACGCCAACTAGTTTGCAAATTAGGATCAAATAAATCATTCCGCTGATAGACCTTATTCCCACTAAACTGAATAGGATCTTTTGACCAAAAATTACGTTGCTGAGTAAAAACAGAGCCCGCCTCTGTAGCGTTCCCTAATCCTTTTGCACCACAGCAACATTCTTTTGCTAGTCCTAGTGGATCAATCCAACTTATAGGGTTTGGAGCATATACATATTGATTTAGCCCCCCGGCATAGCTAATGGGGTCTTTACGAATGAATCGAGCACCCCGAGTATCATAATACCGATGTCGATTGTAATGCAGCCCAGTCTCGTGATCGTGATACTGCCCCTGGAAGCGAATCGGGTTACTCAGGCCATGCTGCTTGGCCCACTCCGAACGCTCCTCCCGCACCTCACCCCACGCCTTGTACTGCCCCGCCCAGGCAACGTTGCCGTGCTGATCGGTCAGCTCCATCGGCGTGCCGAGGTGATCGCAGTGGTACCAGGCAATCGCATCGAACGCCTGCGGCGGCATCGTCGTTTGCCACGACGGATCCTGATCGAAGTCGTACTCCCGCTGACGCCAATCCGGCTGCCTGTGCAGCACGATCGGGCGCTTGCGCAGGGCCTGGGCCACCGGCACGAAGCTGCCCGGTTCATACAGGTAGTGCACCGTGCGCCCGGTATCGCCATCGTCCCTTGGCGGTTAGCTTTCCCAGGCCAGGGTGTCGCCGTCCCAACCGAACAGGGTGAAGCCACAGCCGAGATCACGTTGGCGCTTGGCCCGCTGCATCTGGTTCCAGCCGGTACCCGCTTCCGGCCTATCCCAGTAATGTGCGACCGAGTTCTTGTACAGACGTCGACCCAAGGCGTCGTAGGCGAAGTCGACCTTGAGCTTGTAGTCGCTGTAGCTGGCCAACCGGTCGAACAGGTCCCAGGTGAAGTGGGCGTGCGCGCCGTTTTGTAAGCGGTGCACCAAGTTGCCGCGTTCGTCGTACTTGTAGTGGGTGCCGGCGTATTCGCGCAGCAGGTTGTCCATCAACTTGTTGCGACGTGGGTCGGCTTCCAGCGGGCGGTTCAGCTCCTGGGGCTTCTGGTCCAACAGGTTGCCGGCGGGGTCGAAGGCGAAGGTTTCGACCCTCAGGCAACTGGTGGCTGGCAGCAGGCGACCCGCCGGACCACTTCACGGTGCAGGTCGTCGCGCTCGTAGGCCAGCAGCTCATGCTGGTCAAGGGTCACGCCAAGCACGTGACCGCTCCCGTAGGTGAGCGTTCTGAACTTATGGCCATCGGGGCGAAGGTTCAGCGCGTCGTACTCTTGCTTCCACAATGCGACCATCGGCACAGCGGTCTTGAGGTAGTACTGATGCTCGTGAGAGAGGTTTCCCGCTTCGTCATGGAACCATTGCAGCTTGCTGTCGGCATTGATGGCCTGGATCAGCTCGCGTTTTGGGCCGGCACGATATTTCCACTGCAAACAACGCCGACGACAGCGCGACGGCCAGCACCGGAATTCGGCAATTGTCGGCGGCGCTGGCCGACACGAACGACGAGCATCGTGCAATTGCCGATACCTGGCTGCACCGTGCGATCGCCGGAATTCAGCAAATGCACCTCAACGACGACGCGCGCCAGGTGGTTGCGGAACGACTTTTCTAGTCACCAACAGAATGACGGCTGCCGCTGCGCTTCTCCCCGATCAGGGAGAAACAAGTGACCGCGCGGAGGTCGATTTCTGGGCAACAACAAGGGCCCCTTACGCAGCCCTGTTGTTTCACCGCTCTTTTCGGATGCGGTCCATCAATCAATCTGGCGCAAAGTGGCTATGCAAATCCGAACCCATATCGTTGATTGGAACTCTGTTCCCGTCATGGTCTTCGGTACAGATAACGAATCGTTCAACGGTTTGATCTACCACGCGCGCACCATCGACAACTGCAAATAGGCCAAAAAGTGCGCCTTTTACGGATTCCGCGATTACCCGATCCAACAGCTCACGATCGTGGTCGTTGAGGTTCGAACGCCACGCGGCTACATCTACCAAGAACTTTTCCGGTTTCCTGCCGGGAGGAGACGTGAAGAGTGCGATTAAGTCATTGATCGTCGCGTCCCTCACGTGCTCGTCTATCAATGAAAGTAGTTCGGCTGTGTTCATGTGCTTAGCTCACACGTTGGTAATTTCCTCGCGAACGCACCGGGATACGTCTGCTTGTTCAGGTCAATCAAGCGCTGCAAGCATTCGTTTGATGCTCCGGTGCGGCTCCTGAGATCGCGAATATCTTTCGCGAGCAGATCCCGGGCGGTGCCAGTATAAGAGCCTTTGATCGTCGGAATTCGCAAATGCTCTGGCCTCGGAACAGCAATTGCCGGTGCGGTCTGATGATCGTAATTCGGCACGACCTGACCAGCCGGCTTGCTTTGCATCGCGTGGTGAATATCTAGACCGTCGCCAGAAGCGGAACGCTTCTTGAGATCGTCGTAGGTACCAACATCGTACTTCGAGCACGGATCGCAAGGGTATCGAGCCAGCCCCAGCGGGTCAATCCACTGCGTCGGGTTGGGCGCGTACTGATAGACGTTAATGCCGCCGACGAGCCCGATGGGATCCTTGCTAACAAACCGCCTTACATTGGGATCATAGTATCTATGTCGATTGTAATGCAGCCCTGTCTCATGATCGTGGTACTGCCCCTGGAAGCGGATCGGGTTACCCAGACTATGCTGCTTGGCCCACTCCGAACGCTCCTCCCGCACCTCACCCCATGCCTTGTACTGCCCCGCCCACGCAACGTTGCCGTGCGGATCGGTCAGCTCCATCGGCGTGCCGAGGTGATCGCAGTGGTACCAGGCAATCGTATCGAACGCCTGCGGCGGCATCGTCGTTTGCCACAACGGATCCTGATCGAAGTCGTACTCCCGCTGACGCCAATCCGGCTGCCTGTGCAGCACGATCGGGCGCTTGCGCAGGGCCTGGGCCACCGGCACGAAGCTGCCCGGTTCATACAGGTAGTGCACCGTGCGCCCGGTATCGCCATCGTCCCTTGGCGGTGAGCTTTCCCAGGCCAGGGTGTCGCCGTCCCAGCCGAACAGGGTGAAACCACAGTTCAGTTCGCGCTGGCGTTTAACGCGCTGCATCTCGTTCCAGCCAGTACCCGCTTCCGGCCGATCCCAGTAGTGCGCCACCGAATGTTTGTGCAAGCGCCGACCCAGGGCGTCGTAGCTGTAATCGACCTTGAGCTTGTCGTCGCTGTAGCTGGCCAACCGGTCGAACAGGTCCCAGGTGAAGTGGGCGTGCGCGCCGTTCTGTAAGCGGTGCACCAGGTTGCCGCGTTCGTCGTACTTGTAATGGATGCCGGTGGCGTCGAAGGCGAAGGTCTCGGTCTGGTTCTGCTCGGCCAGGTGGGCGGTGAGCGCGGCCACGCGGCCCATGCGGTCAAAACGCAGCTCGATTCGGCGCTGGCCTTGGAACGGGGACCACTGCCATCCCATTCCAAGATGAAGCCGCCCTCAACGCGATCATTGGACCGCGTGATCCGATGATTGCGGTACCGACTGTGCAGGCGGCGCCATCTTCGTCACGGGCGCCGATCAGGTCGCCCTGGCCGTCGTAATGGTAAGTGCACAACTGACGAAGCGGCTTGCCATCGACTCAGATCCCGAAGGTTGCTATTTGAATCGAAGGCGAAAATTTCCAAGTAGGGGCGGCTGATGACTTTGAGCAGACGCCCCACCGAGCTGTACCCACCGAGCGCCCTACAATCCTGACCTAAAAACAAGGCAAACTTAATTACAAAGGATATATCTTCTCCGACCCCCACTCTTCAATGGGGTAAAAATCGACACCCAAGACTTTTACCTCTTCGGCTTTATTTTTAAATTCTTCACTGCAAAATAAAGTATTTATATAAGGAGAAAGGCCAGATATCTTAAATACAGCATTCCCAACATCATTCAACTCCAACTTGCCAAATGACTCCACCATATTGTACTCGTCGCGCACCAAACCTAAAGAACCTTTTATAACCTCTTCAATTGCGTATGACTTAAAAACAGCCACATGATAAGCACCGGGGTTTTCCCTTCTACCTCCTCCTACCTTAAAGCTAACGCGAACAACATCCTGAAAAACCACCCCGGACTTTTCACACGCATTATAAAAACTATCACTAATTGCGTATAGATCGTTAATTAGTCGGCGCGCACCAAAACAGTACTTTTTCCCGGCTCCCACTAGGACCATGCCTTCAGGCATTTTTTCATGAGGGTGGTGCCTCGCTGAATTAGCGTACCAAGGGAAGGCGCCATATTCCACCTCCCCCCAATTTTCATAAATCGTGTCGTACAAGGTGGCATCAAGAAGCCCCAAAGGACAACCAGAGTCTTTTTTCTGGCTCATCATGTAGAATTTCATTTTTACCCCTTATTCTAAGCGTTTAGGTGCAATACCAGGAACACCGGGAGCTTGTAGCAACATCCTGTTCCTATTTTGTAGCGCCGCAATTTTATCCCGCGCAGTAGAATTATTAATCATTCCCGCAGAATGAGCGGCCGAGATTCTAGACACCTCGAAATCAACCCCCGCACTGTACTTAGCATGGCTTCCGCAATGATAGAGCATGCGCCCCATTTGTTTTGCTTTGCCCTCCCTATCCGGCATTAGAACTCCATTCTGTTTCTTGTCCACATCCCCGCCGAGGCCTATAGAGACAAAGAATGATGTGTGGTTTTTCCAAATCTGTTCAGGAACGATATGGTGAGCTTGAAGGTGGTCGCCCGCAATCCCTCCTAATGCATTGTTGAGCTTCGAACTGCAAAGCCCCAGCGGGTCAATCATTCCGGTAGGGTTAGCCACGTAAAGGAAAATATTTACTCCTCCGCCGTAGCTTAGCGGATCCTTGCTGACAAACCGCCCTACATCGGGATCATAGTATCTATGTCGATTGTAATGCAGCCCAGTTTGATGATCGTGATACTGCCCCTGAAAGCGAATCGGGTTACTCATCCCGACCTGCTTGGCCCACTCCGAACGCTCCTCCCGCACCTCGCCCCACGCCTTGTACTGCCCCGCCCAGGCAACGTTGCCGTGCTGATCGGTCAGCTCCATCGGCGTGCCGAGGTGGTCACAGTGGTACCAGGCAATCGCATCGAACGCCTGCGGCGGCATCGTCGTTTGCCACAACGGATCCTGATCGAAGTCGTACTCCCGCTGACGCCAATCCGGCTGCCTGTGGAGCACGATCGGGCGCTTGCGCAGGGCCTGGGCCACCGGCACGAAACTGCCCGGTTCATACAGGTAATGCACCGTACGCCCGGTATCGCCATCGTCCCTTGGCGGTGAGCTTTCCCAGGCCAGGGTGTCGCCGTCCCAGCCGAACAGGGTGAATCCGCAACCCAGTTCACGTTGGCGCTTGGCCCGTTGCATCTGGTTCCAGCCGGTACCCGCTTCCGGCCTATCCCAGTAATGCGCGACCGAGTTCTTGTACAGACGTCGACCCAGGGCGTCGTAGGCGAAGTCGACCTTGAGCTTGTCGTCGCTGTAGCGTAAGCGATCCATGAACCCCACCTACCGCGAATAGGAAGTCGCAGTTACCGTGGCATTTCCGGCGAGCAGTTCCACGGAAGTAACGCTTCATAGTCCGCTACGGTCTGCGCGTGGGGCAGTCGCTCCAGTACGTGGCGCAGCCACGTATAAGGCTCTTGGCCGTTGATCTTTGCAGTCTCGACCAAGCTGTAGATCTGGGCACTGGCCGTGGCGCCCTTGGGCGTGTCGCTGAACAGCCAGGCCTTGCGACCGATGACAAACGGCTTGATCGAGCGTTCGGCCAGATTGTTGTCGATCGGCAAAAAACCAGTCTCGACGTAACGCACCAATCGGCTCCAGTTATTCGCGAGATAATTCACGGCCTTGCCCAGCACGCTTTGCGGCGTGACTTGGGACTGGGCCTTGTCCAACCAACTTTTCAACTGGCTCAGGACTGGCAAGGCTTGCGCCTGTCGCGCGACAAAACGCTGCTCGTCACTGGCATCTTTCAGTTCGCGCTCGATGCCATACAGCTTGTTGATCATCGTCAGTGCGGCATCGGCCCGTCCGGTTTTGCCTTTAGGCTGCACTTTCTGAGCGTCGACGAATTTGCGCCGGGCATGCGCCATGCACGCCAACCGTTCTACGCCAGGCTGCAGCGCCAACGCGTTATAGCCGGCGTAATCGTCCGTCATGACATACCCGCGATAACTTTCCAGCAGGCGCAACGGCACTTCCTGCGCCCGGCTGGAGCTGTAGTCGAACAGCACGACTTTTCGGTCAGGCGGCCCGCTGACTTGCACCCACATCCAGGATTGGCTGGTCGGGTCTCGATCCGGTTCTTTCAGTACCTGGACACGGGTTTCATCGCAATGAATGACCGGACTTTCCAGCAATCGCTCACGCATCAGATTCAACAGCGGCTGGACATGTTCGCTGCATTGGATAATCCAGCGCGCCAGTGTCTGTCGTGGAATGTCGATACCGTGCCGGCTCAGGACACTTTCAAAACGGTGCAGCGGCAAGCCATCGACATACTTGGTCGTCAGCAACATCGCCAACACGCTCGGGCTGGCCATGCTCTTCTCTATCAGTTGAGCCGGTTTGTCTGCCGTGACCGGGGCAACTTCACAACCCCGGCAGCCGTAGACCTTACGGACATGTTTGAGCACGCGGATCTGCATCGGCACGATATCCAGTTGCTCACTGATTTCCTCGCCGATCTCATGCTTGAGGCAACCGCAGGCACAGGTCAGTTCGTGTTCAGGCAGCTCGTGGATGACTTCGATACGTGGCAGATCAGCCGAGAGTGGCTTGCGTTTTCCCCGGAGTGGCGCTGGCGTGACGACTTCTTCATCCGGCGTCTCCACCGTCAACAGAGGTTCGCTTTCTGCCTCGTTGAACATCGCCAGTTGCGGCGTGTTGGGGTCGATGGCCTGCTCGGACTTGCGGCCGAAAAGACGATCACGCAGCAACTTGATCTGTTCTTTCAGATCAACGATGTGAGTGGCGTAGGCTTCTTTGACTTCCTGCTCACGCGAGCATGCTGCGTAAGCCTCAAGGAGCATTTGCTTGAGCAGGACAGGGTCATCGGGAAGGTCATCGGGCATGGGATTCATGCCGAGGATTATACCGATTCAGGCAACGAAACGAGGGGTCAAAACCTGATGCGGACGGTTGCGCCAGAGGTCGAAGCCGTCAAGTAGCCAGTTCAGCTCCTGAACAGTCAGGACAATGGCTTCATCAGTGATGTCGGGCGAGGTTTTGAAGCGTTCTGATTCCAGGCGCTTGAGCCAGAGACAGAAACCGTTGCGCTCCCAATAGAGGATCTTCACGCGATTGCGCGGCTTGTTGAGGAACACGAAAAGAACCGGGTCGAACACGGCCACCTTGATATCCAGTTCAACCAAGGCTGCGAGGCCATCGATGGATTTTCGAAAGTCGACGGGCTTGGGGTAGAGATAGACTTTTTCGACTTTGGCGTCGGGGCGCATCATCGTCGGCAGGCTCCAGAAAGAAATCGGGAGCACAGCATCAAGGATCAGGTAAGCGCTTTGAATGTGGGGTTCATGGAGCGCTTACGCTGTAGCTGGCCAACCGGTCGAACAGGTCCCAGGTGAAGTGGGCGTGCGCGCCGTTTTGTAAGCGGTGCACCAGGTTGCCGCATTCCTGGTCCAACAGGTTGCCGGCGGGGTCGTGTTTGTCCAAGCAATTGAGCAGTCGTTTAGCTGGCTTGTTCCATGCGGTGCTTGCGAAATCTCTTCTCGTGCAGAGCCTAGTTGACGCTCACTTTTCAGCCAGAGCGTAAAATCCGGGCGATAATTTCCTTCACCTGCTGGTTTCGCCCCTCTTGCCGTGCAATAACGTCCAGTCCGAGAGCTATACCTTCCTTGCCATTTTTAGTGGCGCAAACGAACGTTTGAGAAAAAAAATGCAGTGCACATTTCCTATTGAAATTTCGAGCAATCAAATCACCAGTCGCCCAACAATAGTCTAAGTTACTACATTTATGGTAGGCGTTAAGTAATGCATTGTATATCTTGCTCTTTTGCTCATCGGTCATGCAGAAAAATTCGGTTCCTGCCTTCAATACGAAGATATCCATTCCTGGTTTGTTAAACAAACGCTCATCGGAAAAGATTGATAGCATAAAATCAACAGATTCGTCGCTGGTTCCGTCGATTTCGAATAACAATTTTTCGTACCTGTCCGCAAGCTGGGCAACTTCTTTTCTAATTTTTTTGCCGTCAGCTTTTTGTAAGGCTGATAACAGTTCGGAAAACATGTTCATAGTCTTGTTTGCCATTTTATGGGTACTTGCAAATTTTTTTTGTATCGTATTTTACCGAGCAGCTTAACTCATGCTCCAGCTCTAATCTACGAAGGTTGTTGTCCTCTTTGTTTATCAGCTTCCTGTGGCCTCGCTTAGTCTGATATAAGCGTTCGCCAGGCCCAATATACTCAGGAAGTTGCATTTTGTCAGTTTCAAGTTCGTGCCATCTTTTTTCCACGGCGGTTTCAGAGGCTGAGTGCAACACCCGACTATTGAGTCAAGGATGGCTCTCATGGTGCTTGGCTATCATTGCCGTCATCATTTCGATAGGGCATTTGTAATCAAAGCGCTGGCGTGGTCGGATGTTCAGCTCGTACGCAATAGCATCCAGTTGCTCTTGGCTATAGCCCGAAAGGTCAGTGCCTTTAGACAGATACTGGCGACTCAGGCCGTTGATGTTCTCATTGCTACCGCGCTGCCACGGGCTACGAGGGTCGCAAAAATAGATCGCCACTCCAGTTCGCTGAGTGATGTATGCAACATACTCATTCGCTCGAGATCCAGGTGATACGAGGGCCGAACAATCGCCGCACCGGGAAATGGCATTCAGAGCAAGGCGATTTGTTCACGGCGGCGCCGGTTGCGAGCGGCTTTGTGGTCATGCCCAAGCGCTGGGTGGTGGAACGGACTCATGCCTGGAATGAGCAAGCCAGGCGGCTGATCATGCACCACGATCGGTTACTGGATGTAAGTGAGGCTTGGGTGTGGCTGGCTGAGCTCGCATGCTCGCTCGTCGACTTACTACTTGATTTTATCTACACCCTCCTAACTATCGCCCCCTCCGTATACTCAATCACATACCAGTTTACCGCAATAAGATAACTGCCAATTTCGTCTGATACAAAGTACTCCATTCCATAGCTGCTTTCCATCAGTCTCGATAAATCTCGCACATCATCAACCACCACAACAATATTTTTATTCCACTTGCTTTGCTCAAAAAACACCCAGCCCGAACCCGGTTTAACAGACAAAAAAATAGAAACTCATTTTCATCAGTAGGTAATTTACTGACGTTCTCGCCAATACTCAAGTGCCCACTTGTCTTCCATGGTCTGTACTTATTCAGCACAAAAGATATATATTTCTCAGTCACATCCTTTTCAGTAGAGCGCGCTTTAACCCCAATTTCAGCAGCGGCGCGCAATAATTCATTAGCATGACATAACATATATTTCCTCGCTGTTAATTCCTTGTTGCTGGAACTTTGTCGACAAAAATATGCCCTCTCGTTCTTGGCTTTTTTGGAGTTTGGTAGCCAATATGTGGAGCATATGGACCTTCACCCAGTGATCCATTAGATTTCACATTGTTCCATGCCGGGATATCCATATTGACATTCGCTCCACCACGAGCTTCCCATTCTACTGGTATAAACTTCCCGTTCAGATCCTTACCCCATTTAGTCACAACAAATTGACTTCGAGGAACGCCTGTTTTTTTGAAGGCCTCGTCCAGCCCATCACGATAAGTTCTAGTCGCGCCTCTTAGATCACTATCTTTTCCTGGGTCAAGCCTCCAGGTATTACCTGTCAAGTCAGAGGAAGAGCCACACATTAAATTACATATTGTATCGCTGGACAAGCCATATGGATCAACCCATGCGATCGGGCTAATAGCATATTCAAATAGATTCAATCCACCGGAATAGCCTATAGGATCTTGGCATATATAGCGACCAGCCCTCGGATCGTAACATCGGTAGCGATTGTAATGCAGCCCTGTCTCATGATCGTGGTACTGCCCTTGGAAGCGAATCGGGTTACCCAGTCCATGCTGCCTGGCCCACTCCGAACGCTCCTCCCGCACCTCGCCCCACGCCTTGTACTGCCACGCCCACGCAATGTTGCCGTGCGGATCGGTCAGCTCCATCGGCGTGCCGAGGTGGTCACAGTGGTACCAGGCAATCGCATCGAACGCCTGCGGCGGCATCGTCGTTTGCCACAACGGATCCTGATCGAAGTCGTATTCCCGCTGACGCCAATCCGGCTGCCTGTGCAGCACGATCGGGCGCTTGCGCAGGGCCTGGGCCACCGGCACGAAACTGCCCGGTTCATACAGGTAGTGCACCGTGCGCCCGGTATCGCCATCGTCCCTTTGTGGTGAGCTTTCCCAGGCCAGGGTGTCGCCGTCCCAACCGTACAGGGTGAAACTACAGTTCAGTTTACGCTGGCGCTTGGCCCGTTGCATTTCGTTCCGGCCGGTGCCGGCTTCTGTATAGTGCGCCACCGAATGCTTTTGCAAGCCTCGGTCCGGGGGGCGTAGCTATACGAATACTGCTCGAAGACGAGTCAATGCTAATCACAGTCTTTTCTTGGCTGCCCGAGCTACTGAGTCGCTTCTATCAAAAGCCAATATTTCCAAAATATCTCGGGGAACCCTAGCATTGCAAGCGATACAGTGCCTCACTGAGGCAACAGGATCTTCTGCAAGCGCCTCAAATGTTTTTCTAGTAATACGCCGTTTCATGGCGACATCAAATCTCACATCTGGATCGGCGCTCGCCGCCAAAGATTCCAACACTACACTGGAAATAGTATGGTTGTTCAATACTTCAACCTCTAGGCTCTGTACGAAAAGCCTTGAAATTCGGTGATGCTGCGTTGAAAACAGCCTCGGAGTGCTCATTTACAACCCGTAAACTCCGCTTCCTCGGCTGTTTTCGCCTTGGCTGACCTTCGTCTCAAGACTTTTCATACAGACCCTAGATCTGGATATTTCTCTACCACCTCTAGCCAAACAGCATCGTCTGCCTCCTCTTTTACACGTTCGCGCTCTTCGCCTTGGGCGGAATCGAATATGCATTTAAACTCGTCCGCGGCCCTAATCAATGGATTACCCCTTACATTTCATGTTCTTCATGAGCATCACGCTTCCAGTTTTCCCCTTATGCTTGTCCATGAAATCACCGGACTGTTTATTTGCAAACATGGATTCGTGCCAGTAATAATCACTATCTTTTATCCAGGCATGGCGATTCCCATTGGCGATCGCCGCAAGCGGCGTCAAGTTAACGCCGTACCTGAAAAGTATTGAAATAAGTTCTCGCGCATTCTCTTTTGAGAGTTTTCGCCTGTCTATTTTTATACTCAGCCCTTTCCCGGTTCCGCGGATATCGACTATGGCGGGATTAGAGGTGATACCTTCAAAAAAGCGAACTTCATCCAAGTTGGAGAAAAAACTTGGGAGCTTTATTAATATGTTCATTTATCTTCGTCTCCCACCTGGATAGACATTCTCGTATTCGCCTTTAGGTTTTTGTACATCCCAGTGTGGCCCACCATGAGCCTTTGATCCAGGACCCTCAGGACCTGTAGGAACCCAAACGTTATCATATTTGTCGAGCCATCCTGATCCACGCCCATCATCAAGTTTTGCCCAAGTCTCTCCAAACTTGCATTCACAAAAGCCTTCTGCCTTTCCAGGCTTTCCCGGGGATTTCGAACCATGGGGATCATGGGCATCCTCAGGTGGGCGGCGAACTTTATACTTATTGTTTGCTAACCCTAATGGGTCAACCCAGAGGACCGGATTGGCCGTATACGCAAATAAGTTAATTCCGCCTCTGTAGCTTATTGGGTCTTTGCTAATAAATCGCCCTGCTTTAGGAGCATAGTATCTATGTCGATTGTAATGCAGCCCCGTCTCATGATCGTGATACTGCCCTTGGAAGCGAATCGGGTTACTCATCCCGACCTGCTTGGCCCACTCCGAACGCTCCTCCCGCACCTCACCCCACGCCTTGTACTGCCCCGCCCACGCAACGTTGCCGTGCGGATCGGTCAGCTCCATCGGCGTGCCGAGGTGATCGCAGTGGTACCAGGCAATCGCATCGAACGCCTGCGGTGGCATCGTCGTTTGCCACAACGGATCCTGATCGAAGTCGTACTCCCGCTGACGCCAATCCGGCTGCCTGTGCAGCACGATCGGGCGCTTGCGCAGGGCCTGGGCCACCGGCACGAAACTGCCCGGTTCATACAGATAATGCACGGTACGCCCGGTATCGCCATCGTCCCTTGGCGGTGAGCTTTCCCAGGCCAGGGTGTCGCCGTCCCAGCCGAGCAGGGTGAAGCCACAGCCGAGATCACGTTGGCGCTTGGCCCGCTGCATCTGGTTCCAGCCGGTACCCGCTTCCGGCCTATCCCAGTAATGTGCGACCGAGTTCTTGTACAGACGTCGACCCAAGGCGTCGTAGGCGAAGTCGACCTTGAGCTTGTCGTCGCTGTAGCTGGCCAACCGGTCGAACAGGTCCCAGGTGAAGTGGGCGTGCGCGCCGTTTTGTAAGCGGTGCACCAAGTTGCCGCGTTCGTCGTACTTGTAGTGGGTGCCGGCGTACTCGCGCAGCAGGTTGTCCATCAGCTTGTTGCGACGTGGGTCCGCTTCCAGCGGGCGGTTCAGCTCTTGGGTTTTCTGATCCAGCAGGTTGCCAGCCGGGTCGAAGGCGAAGGTCTCGACGCCCAGGCGGCTGGTGGCCTGGAGCAGGCGGCCAACCGGATCGTATTGATACTCCAACTGGCCACGACGAGTGTCGTGGATGTTGGTCAATTGGCCCGCAGCGTCGTAACGGTACTGACGCTTGAGCAGCGTGGATGGGCCATCGTGGCTGCCCAACCACTGCTCTTGCAGGCGCCCGGCCGGGTCCCAGGCCTGGGTTTGCATGAGCTTGTTGCCCTGGTGCCGTACGACTTCACGGTGCAGGTCATCACGCTCGTAAGCGAGCATTTCGTGATGGTCGAGGGTCATGCCCAGCAGATGCCCGCTGCCATACGTCAACCAACTGACCTTATGTCCATCCGGGCGAAGGGTCGAGATACGCTGGTTGAGCGCGTCGTAGGTGTGCTGCCAGACCGCAACCATCGGCGTGCCAGTTGCGAGGTAGTGCTGGTGCTCACGGGTCAGGTTGCCCGCCTCATCATGGAACCACTGCAGCTTGCTGACGGCGTTGATCGCCTGGATCAGCTTGCCGTTGCCGTCGTAGGCGAAGGTTTCGGTCTGGCTCTGATCGCCCAGGCGTGCGGTGCGTTCGACCAGCCGGTTCATGCGGTCGAAGCGCAGGTCGATGCGGCGTTGGCCGACCTGGGTGGAGGCCAGGCGACCGGAATACGGGTCGTATTGGTAGCGGGTCACCAGACCATCGAATCCGGTTTCCTGGAGCAAACGACCTACTGGATCGTAGAAGAACGTCGCCTTGCTTTCGTTTTCGTTCTCCAGGCCGATCAGGCGTCCGAGCTTGTCCCAGCGGTAGCGCAGGGTGTGCTCGTTGGCGTCGACACGTTCGGCCAGCAGGCCGGCCGCGGTGTAGGACCAGGTGGTGCAACGATCAAGGCCATCGGAGTGAGCCAGCAAGCGACCTTCGGCGTCGTAGTCGAAACGCTCTTCGGTCTTGTCAGGGTGGGAGACCTTGGACAACTGACCGGTCTTGTACTCATAGGCGGTTTTGTTGCCTAGTGCATCGGCGAACTCGATCAACTGGCCGAAGGCGTTGTAGGCCCAAACACTGGTCTTGCCTGAGCAGTCGGTGTACGCCAGCAATTGCCCTGCGTCGTTGTAGGCGAGTGTCTTTTCGTTGCCGTTGGCGTCCTTGATCGCCTTGACCAAGCCCGCCGGGGTATAGGCAAACTCGGTCTTGTTGCCCAGCGGATCGGTGGTCTCGACCAGGTTGCCGCGCGCGTCGTAATCGCGCAGCCACAGCCCGCCTTCGGCATCGCGAATCTTGATCAGTTGGTCGTGGTCGTCGTAGGCATAGTGCTCGACGCTGTGATCGGGGCGGATGTGCTGCAGCAGATTGCTGCGCTCATCGTAGGCGTAACGGTCCTGGCTGCCGTCGGCATGGACGTGGCGGATGACGTTCTTGCGTGCGTCGCGGAACAGCCATTCGGAGTTGCCGTCCGGGTGCTTGATCCGGTAGGTGTAGCCTTGGGCATCATAGTAATGCCAGGTTTCCTGACCCTGGGCGTCGGTGACGTAGGTCAGGCGGATGCGCGTGTCCCATGCCAGTCGGGTTTCGAAGCTGCCATCGTCGGCCCACTCGCGAATGACCTTGGCCTTGGCGCCAGAGCCATCCCACTGCAGGTTCATCCCGCGACCCGTACGATCGGTGTAACGGGTGATCAGGTGATGGCGGTAGCGGTAGTGCCAGGCGGCGCCGTTTTCATCCTGGGCGCCGATCAGGTCGCCCTGGCCATCGTAGTGATACCCGCACAGCTGACGCAGCGGCTTGCCGTCGACCACCTGCCACAAGCCTTGAATGTGGCCGTGATCGTCGAGCAGGGTGCCCAGTTGCAGGTGGACCTTGTTTGGGTCGTTGTCGAAATAGGTGTTGATGTCCGACAGCACCGGCTGGTCGTGGTGACGATGCTCGTAATGCAGCATCGCCCCCGCGCCACTGCGCAGCTGGATATGGGTCAGGTAGAAGCGGTCACCGTGACGGGCATAGGTTTCCCGGCGGCTCAGGCCGCGCAGCAGCACCAGTTGCTGTTCACCGGTGCGCACCCAGGTGAAGTACTCGACTGCGTCATACTGCGGCTTGCCCTTTTTCGGCAGCGCGAAGGCATGGCTGCGTCCGTCCATGTCGTGGAACAGCAGGCCTTTGTCGACCACGTCGATGCAGGTGGTGAACTCGGTGATCCAGCGGGCGCCGAGGATGCCGTTGTCCAGCTTGTCGAGGCGTGAGTTGTAGGTGCGAGTCCACGTGACCGGGAACGGGCCGGACAGGCTGAAGTCGGTGTGGTGCAACGACTCGCTGCCCACGGCGAAGTTGATGCGGTTGCAGGTGCTGGTGCAGACGACGTTCTTCTTGTCGTTGGCGGCACCCTTGGCCGGGCCCTGGTTGGCCGTGGCTTCGAGCAGGCCATCACCTTTCTGATGCCTGGCTTGTGAGGTGCTGCCTTCCTTGACGTTGCCGGCCACTGCCTTGGGGTTGCGCGCGTGCCAGATCGTGCTGCTCTTGTGCAGGATCAGGCGCATGCTGGCGATGGAGTTGGGGTTGGCCAGACTGGTGAGGTTGAGCATCTGCTTGCTCATCTGCGCGCCCAGGCTGCGGAACTGCGCGGTGTAGCCGAGCACTGCCTGCTGCACACGGGTGGGCACGACATTACCCATGACCATGTTGGCCGCGCCCTTGCTCATTGCCGAGTAGGCATTGCTCAGGGCTCCGAAGGCGTTTTCGAGGGAGACCTGCGGGTCTGACGTCATGGTGTCGCTGACTTTCTGCAACTGCGTGGCGGCCGTTTTCAAGTCGCCCTGGCTGTCGAGCTTGCCAAGGATGATCGCGTCAATGGCATCAGCGGTGTTGTTGACCAGCTTCTCACCGGTCTTGGCCGCTTCGGTCATCACCTCGGTGAGGTGGGCTTCGGCATCGCCCAGGAACGTGTCCAGCTCGCCAATGATCGTGGCGTTGAGGTGGCCGACCAGAATCTCGATCAGCGAGTCGCCGAGCACCTGCTTGGCTTCCTGGCGGGCAAGCACCAGCATCGGCCGCAGGCTTTTGCGGGCATAGGCCATGGTGGGTGGCGCTGGCACCACGCCGATCAGGTTGATGCCCAGGCTGAGCCAGTCCCATGGGTCCGGTTGGTCGGCAGTCGCCAGGTTGACGATGTCGCCCACGGCATCGACCAGGGCCATGATGTTGCCAATGACCGGCAACATCTCGGCGGCGTCCTTGAGCCGTTCGAGGTTGACGTAGCCATGGCTGATGTCGCGTAGCCAGGCGTCGAACACGGCGGCACCACGGCTGACGTCCTCGACGCCGATCTGGTCCAGGGGAACGACCGCTGCCTGGGCCGGGCGTTGTTTTTCGGGGATATCGGTCATGAAATCAGTTCACCAGGCAGAAGGTCGGTAACGGCGCTCGGGCTCAGGGCCTTGAACTCGGGCAGTGCTGGAAGAGAGGGCCGGTTGGCGAGCGCGCCTTGCACCTGTTGCGTGCTTTGCAGAGCGTCCTGGCCGCTCTTGAGCAGGCTCATGCCGCTGCTGGTCAGTTGCTTGGCCTTGGCAAACAGCCCGCCCTCGCCATCCGCGGCCAAGGGCACGCTGTCTGCTAGGTATTCCACGAGGGTTGGCATGCTGGGCGCGTCCGGCAGCTGCAGCGGCCAGTTGATCACGCCGACATAGCTGGAGGGGTTCCAGGGTGCGTTGGTGTCGTCGCCGAACTTGACCCAGGCCGGCCCCGGCGCGGCGCCGGACACGGCGTTGAAACCCTGCCCGTCGAGGCTGCCCTTGAACACCTTGCCCAGGGCATCGGTGACTTCGTAATCCCCGGCCTTGATGCCTTTGGCATTGGCGTACAGGTTGAACAGCTCCAGTGCGCCCTTGCCTGGCTTCGGTGGTTCGGGGAAGGTGCCGGCCATGCTCGCCGCGCCAATGTGGGCGAACTGCGCCGCGTGGGCGGTGTAGTTGCCGCTGGTGACGTGGGTGATGCCACTGGCGTTGTAGGTCGTTGCGCTGCCGCCGCCTTGCACCACCAGCTCGGTCTTGGCCTTGAGGATGATGCGGTCGGCATTGGCGGTGATATCCAGCTTGGCCAGCAGGTTGATGCTGTCCTTAAGGGCTCGCATGTCGATATCGCCGGAGGCGCTGACCACCTTCCAGCCCAGGCTCTGCACGAACAGGCGCATGCCCTGGCTGGCACTGGCCAGCAGGCGTTTGCCGATCGACAGGCTGGTATGCCCGGTGCTGCTCAGGGCCAGGTGGCTGCCGCTGGTGATGTGGTTCGGGCCGGGGGTGGTCAGGGCGATGCCAGCAGGGCTGGCGAGCACCAGGTGCGGCTGGGTGAATTCGGCGAACTCGTTCTTGCTGAGGTCGCCGGGGCCGCTGCCGAGAATGCCCTGATGCTGCTCGTGCAGTCGCTTGGCCACCTCGTCCTGATCGCCTGGCTCCTGTGCCTGCATCTGCTTGGCCAGTTCAGCCAGGCTGTCCTGCTGCTCGCTGGCGGTGGCCAGGCGCTCGGCCGTCTCGGGCAGGTCCTTGTGGTGCCTGGCTTCGTTCGGCCGGGGCTCGGTGGTGATCAGCAGGCCACCAGCGGCGCGCACGGCGCCGTGGCGGTCGGTGCGCAACTCGAAGCCTTCACCGCGCGGGGCGCCGCCGCTCGGCCGGGGGTGGGTCAGGTAGCCGAGGTTCAGCGCACTGGCGCCGTGGTCGCTGCGCAGGGCGATGCTGATTTCACCGGTGGTGTCGTCGATGCGCAGTTCGTTGCCGCGGCTGCCCTTGTATTCCTTGCTCTTGATCGTGGCCAGGGTCTTGAGGTCGGGCAGCTTGTAGTGCGGCATGTTCACGCCGTGGTACAGGCAGCCGGTCACCAGCGGCTGGTCGGGGTCGCCTTCAAGGAAGCTGACCAGCACTTCCATGCCCACGCGGGGCAACTGCAGGCCGGCGATGCCCTGGCCGGCCCAGCCGGAGGCGACGCGCAGCCACACGCTGGACTTGTCGTCGGCCTGGCCTTCGCGGTCCCAGAAGAACTGCACCTTGATGCGGCCGTATTCGTCGCAGTAGATCTCTTCGCCGGCCGGGCCGCTGACCACGGCGCGCTGGTCGCCCAGCACCCGGGGCTTGGGGTGGCGCAGCGGCGGGCGGTACGGGGCGTCCCACGGCGTGGCGGTGAAGGTGTTGCGGTAACCCTGCTGGAAACCGTCGTGCTTCGCGTCGATGTCGCTGGTGATGACTTCTTCCAGCACCTGCGGCTGGCGGCCTTGGTGGTGCACGGCGAGCAGCAGCCAGAGGTCGTTCCAGGCCGCGTTGGGGTGGCAGGCCAGGGCCAGGAAGTGCCCGCTGGCCAGCAGCGGTTGGTCACTGCGGCCCTCGGCCAGGCGGAAGTCGCTGCGGTGGCGCTCCAGGGCGCGGGTGGCCAGGTGCTTGCCACGGGCGCGGTCGAGGAAGCGGCCGGGGTAGTCGTAGTCTTCAAGGTCCGGCTCGGCGTGGCTGACGGCCTCGCCTTCGAGCTGGATCAGCGGCTTCTTGAAGTCGTAGTCGCGGCGCGTGACGCTGCTGGTGCGGGTTTCCAGGCGCAGGGCGAAGCCCTTGATCATCGGCGTGTCGGCGACCAGCCCGGCGTCGTGCTGGAAGCTGACCGGGGCCAGTTTGGGAAACACCGTCTGGTCGTCGCCGAACACCAGCAGGTGGCCGTCGGCGCGGTGACGAAAGTGATAGTGGATGCCTTCTTCTTCGCACAAGCGCTGGATGAAGTGCAGGTTGGACTCGTCGTACTGCACGCAGTATTCGCGTTGCGGGTACTGCGCGCCCAACTGGAACTGGTAGGCATTGGCGAGGATGCCATGCTCCTCCAGGACCAGGGCGATGATCTGCGGCACGGTCTTGTGCTGGAACATGCGCTGGTTGATGCGGTGGTCCAGGTACGCCAGCTGCGGGCGCAGGGTGACCTGGTAGCGGGTCAGGCGCTTGCCCGACTCGCCCTGGGCGGCGCGATAGATCAGGCCGTGCAGGCCACGGCCGGCATCGCCGAGCTGGAGGAAAGCGGGTTTGTGTAGCAGGCGTTCCAGGTCCAGCGAAGGGCATTCGCTCACCAGCTCGAGGTCAATGGCATAGGCGTGGCTGATGGCTTCCGTGCCGTTGAAGGCGAGGACCTGGAAATCGTGCTCCAGGCCGTCGATGTGCAAGCTGAAATGGGTCTGGTTCGCGGCGGCAAACATCCCTGTCCTCCTTTGGGAAAACGTAGCGAAAACGACCGCAGCCCGCCGCGCGAACGCGGCAGGCAGCGGTGTGATCCAGGTTTAGCCTGCGACCGGAACGCGCCAGTCGTCGGAACCGGAAGTCCCGGAGACCTCGTGGGTCCAGGTGATCTTGCGGTAGGTGAAGTACACGTCTTCCAGGTGGGTGAAGTGGGCGTTGGCCGGGTCCTGGCAGTTGTGCATGTAGTCCTTCATGTCGACGATGATCGCGTCTTCCAGGACGGTGGTGTAGTAGTGCTCCTGGGTGCCGGCCGCCGAGGTGCGGTACCACTTGATCTCGACCTTGGTCATGCGCTCACCGGAGGTCAGGGCCGCCAGCAGCAGTGGCGAGGCCTTGTCGAAGACCTTGGTGATCTTCACCGGCTTGTGCACGCGCTGGCCGGTCGGTTGGCCGGACTGCGGATCACGGGGGATGATCACCTGGTGGTCGAAGCCCTGGACCATCACCTGGTCTTCGTGGCCTTCCTGGTAGGTGTTGCCCACCGAATCGGCGGTGAACGCGCCAGCGGTGATCAGGCCTTGTTTTTCGCCGGTGACGGACATGTACGCGGGTGTTGCCATGGTGCTGCTCTCCTTGCTGTGGATAAGTCGATATCGACTGGGAAATTTCCGCTTTCCCATGTCTGGTTAATACAGAAAACGTGCCAATTCCAGGCGAGTCCTTATATATCGCGGGCTCTAAAGGTTAAGTCGTTTCAATGAGGGGCTTTTGTGCAACGAAATACCAGAAAAGTGCGCAACTTCTTGCGCAGTGGTGTGCAAAAAGTTGCGCAGTTGCCTGTACGCCATATTTCTTAAGGCCTACAGGAATGTATGCACAGGCTTATTCACATTTGAGTGCGCAACTTCTTGCGCAGTTGACTGCTAAGTCGAGTTGGCCGTGTCGGGCGCAATATCTGAAGCCGTTGTGATGGATTAGAACGTTACGGGAAAACGCTTCCTGGGTATGTAGGACGCAGGGCGACACGAGGTGTAGGAAGGGGATGACATCGGGCGGGGTGGGTAAACGGATTGTTTACCCATGCAGGGCAAGCGCTGAATCAGAATCCGATGTAGGCGTAATAGTCCGATGTTTCAGCGGTGGTTTGCAGACCCAGGTCGCCTAGGCTGACCGCCAGTTCGGCATCAGGTACATGGAGGGTCCAGGCGGTCTGCACAGCAGGAAATTCCTGTCGAAGGGCTGTGGCGAAGGCGTCCATGTTCGGCAAGTAAGCCGTGAAACCACGGCCCTTGAGTGCACTGGTGGTGATGCCCAGCGCCTGGCACAGGGCAACCTTGGCGGCGATGTCGTCGCGGTCGGCCTGGCGTGAAGCCTCCACCAGTGCCACCAGTTGCGGGTCGACCGGTAGCGTGCCATGAATCAGCGTGGGCCCCTGTTCCCATGCTTCGGGCGGACAGTCCTTGCTTTCGGGGCGCAGGGGGATGTGCGGGTTGATCTCCACCGGGTAAATGCGGCACACCAGCGGGCGTGACTCATAAATGGTACACAGGTCGTTATCGTCCAGATTCCGGCAACGGCCTGGGTTGAACGCCGCGAAGGTCACCGATACCCGTGCCTCGCCGCTGCCGCAGGGCACCGCCAGGGAGCGGCGCATTACGTGCTCGCGCTGCTCGATGGGCATGCCAGGGCCGTCGGCCACGAAGCCTTCGATCAAGATGATGACCTGGCCGCCGGACGCTGCCCACTGGCGGGTTTCATCCAGTGTCAGGGGGACATGGTGGCCGGTGCAGCACTTGCCACAGCCAGTACAGGCAAAACGTAGACGGTCGTTCACTGAGCTCCCGGGCTCCATTCGCTGACGAAGGCTCGTTGATGCTGGCGGTCGTACAGGCACAACTCGGTGCCTGTGCGTTGCTGCATGTGTTTCTGCGGATAGACACCTTCGATCAGCAGGGCGCTGAAACCGACCTGATCATCGAACTCCGCAGGCTTGCCGCGGGCGTGGGCATCCTTGAACTGGCTGGCGGCCAGACAAGCCTTGAGCATCTGCTGGCGCTGTTCGTTCCAGGCCTGGCTGCTGGAGGCCTGGGCTGCACCGCTGAACAGGGTGCAGGAGATAAGGAGCGAGCTGAAAAACTTCATACGCAATACCGGCAAGAAACATCCGAGGGGCGTGATTATGCCTTACACGTCCCCGGCGGCAAGCCGGGGAGATTGTCGCTGAATATATCAGTGCTCGGTGTGCGCCACCGCCCGCGCCGCCACCACCAGACAATCGGTAAGCTCTGGCGAGGAGAACTTGGTGAGGATGGCATTGGCTCCGGCCAGCCTGGCCTTTTCACTGCTCATGGCACTGTCCAGCGAGGTGTGCAGGAGGATGTACAGGTGCTGGAAGTCCGGGGTTTCGCGCAGGGTCCGGGTAAAGGCGTAGCCGTCCATCTCGGACATCTCGATGTCGGAGACGATGATGTTGATTTCCTGGGCGGTGCCTTGCAGTTCCAGCAGGACATTGATGGCGTCCTTGGCGCTGCGGGCCGTGTGGCACTCGATGCCGAGGTTGCGCAGGGTATGCACCGATTGCTGCAGCGCTACCTGGCTGTCGTCCACCACTAGGATATTGGCCGCGGCCAGCAGACTGGCATCTTGCTCGCTCACCTCGCCCGGGTGTGCCTCAGGTTCGGGCGGGGCGATGCCGTGGATGACTTTCTCGATGTCCAACACCTGTACCAACGTGTTGTCGACCCGGGTCACGCCGGTGATGAACGAGCGATTGCCCGAGCCATAGGGCGGCGGCTTGATATCGGTGCTCAGGCAATGAACGATGCGGCTGACCGCCTGTACATGAAGGCCCTGGCGCGAGCGGCTGATCTCGGTGACGATCAGGCAGCCGCCGTCCGGGTCGGCCAACGGCCGCTCGCCGATGGCACGGGACAGGTCGATCACCGACAGCGAGTTGCCGCGCAGGGTGGCCACACCTTTGACGTGGGGGTGCGATTCAGGCAACCGAGTCAGGGGCGGGCAGGGGATGATTTCGCTGACCTTGAGCAGGTTGATTGCCATCAGCTTGCCGCTGCGCAGGGTGAACAGCAGCAGGGACAACGCGTCCGCGCGGGCGTTTTGCGTGGCCATGGTGACCTTCGTTCAGAGAGGGGATGCCGGGTTATCGGCGTGTTATCGCCTGGCTTTAGGTTGGGGGAGGGTGGGGGTGTACGATTCTGGATTTTCTGCGGTGAATCGAGCGCGGACCGCGCGACGCTCGATCTCACTCCTTCCAAAAAAACATCGACAGACCTTAACGCTCCCGCAACGCCTCACGCGCCCTGTTCAGTGGCTTGATCAGGTAATCGAGGATGGTCTTCTCGCCCGTACGGATATCCACCGTGGCGATCATCCCCGGCACGATCGCGAAGCGCTTGCCGGCCTTGTTCTGCAGGCTGTCCTGTTCGGTGCGGATGAACACTCGGTAGTAGTAGATCTCCGGTTTCACTTCATCCTGCAAGGTGTCGGGCGAAATCCCCACCACCTTGCCGTCCAGGCCGCCGTACACCGAGTAATCGTAGGCACTGATCTTGACCTTGGCGGCCTGCTCGGGGTGGATGAATGCGATGTCCCTGGGGGCGATGCGGGTTTCGATCAGCAGCCGCTCGTCCATCGGCACGATCTTCATCACTTGGCCGCCCGGCTGTACCACGCCCCCCAAGGTGTTGACCTCGATGTCCTTGACGATGCCCCGCACTGGGGAACGCAGGGTCAGGCGCGTCAGCGAGTCGCTGCGCCCACGGATCACCTCGGCCAGGCTGTCGGCCTCGGCGCTGGCCTTGGCCAGCTCCTCACGGGCGCGTACCAGGTAGTCGGAGCGTGCTTCGTTGGCCTTGAGTTCCAGTTCCGAGCGTTGACGGTTCAGGCGGATCACTTCGACCCGGCTCGAAGCGCCCATCTTCGCCAGGTTCTCGGTGATCTGCAGTTCGCTGCGTACCAGCCGCAAAGAGTCCTCGATGCCGGCCAGGGTCTGCTCCAGGCCCTGGCGGCGGGTTTGGTACAGCGCGGTCTCGGCGTCGATCAGGTCGGGGGACGCTCGCAGGCTGTCGGGAAAGGCTAGCGGCTTGCCGGTCACCTCGGCTCGCAAGCGGGCGACGCTGGCGGTGGCCGCGCGGTACTTGGCCTCGCTTTCGCCCACGCTGGAGGCGGTCTTGGTCGGGTCCAACTGGGCAAGCACCTGGCCGCGCTCGACCAGGTCGCCCTCGGCCACATTCATGGTGGTGACGATGCCCCCTTCGAAGGACTGGATCACCTGCTCCCGTGAGCTGGGAATAACCTTGCCAGTGCCGGTGGACACTTCCACCACCTCGAACCACGCCGCCCACCCCAGAAAGCCCGCCAGCATCAGCGCGCACAGGGTGATCAGGCGACCGGCGCGCAGCACGGCGCGGTCGTCCTCGCCATCCAGGTAGGACGAGGGAAGTTCATGGCTGCTCATGCCTGGCCTCCTTTGAGCTTGGCCAGGGCGGCGTCGCGTTTGTCGTCGATGACGATGCGACCGCCGTCGAGCACGATGATCCGATCGACCCGCTGCAGCACGTTCAGGCGGTGGGTGGCGATCACCAGGGTACGGCCCTGGCAGAAGCGGTCGAGGCTATCGAGCAGGTGGCGTTCGCTGATGTCGTCCAGCGAGGCGGTGGGTTCGTCGAGCAGCAGCACCTGTGGCTGGCGTACCAGCAGACGAGACAGCACCAGGGCCTGGCGCTGGCCACCGGACAGCCCTTGGCCGCCCTCAAGGATCAAATGGTCCATGCCCTTGGGCAGTCGGCGGACGAAGTCCAGCGCGCCGGTGGCGGACAGCGCGGCCACCAGTTCCTGGTCACTGGCTTGTCCCGCGCCCAGGGTGAGGTTTTCCCGCAGGGTGCCATGAAATAGCCGCGAGTACTGGGGCAGCAAGCCTACGTCGCGGCGCAGGTCGGCTGGGTCCAGGTGGGCCAGAGCAATACCGTCGAGGTTGAGCTCGCCTTGCATCAGGTCCATGGCGCCGCCCAAGGCCTGGAGCAAGGTGGATTTCCCTGAACCGTTGCGCCCCAGCAGGGCGATGCGTTCGCCGGGCTGGATGTCCAGCTGGCCGATGGTCAGCGCCGGTGCCGCCTCGGGGCTGTAGCGGAAGATCGCCTGGCGCACCCGGTATTCCCCACGCAGGGCCGGCAGGTGGACGCGCGCCTCGCCTTCGGCATGGTCCACCGGCGACTGCATGAGATTGTCCAGGCCCTTGAGGGCCACCTTGGCCTGCTGCCAGCGGGTCAATACATGGGTCAACTGGGCCAGTGGCGCCATCATGCGCGATGACAGCATCGAAGCCGCCACCAGGCTACCAGTAGTAAGGTCGCCCGCGATCACCATGGGGGCGCCGATGACGATGACCACGGCGAACACTGCACCCTGGACATTCTGGGTCCAGGTCACCAGGCCGTTGGTCAAGGTGCGCAGGCGCAGGTTGCTGTGGGCACAAGCGGTGTTGTACTGGTTCCACTGGCGTTCGAAGCGCGCCTCTGCCTGCAGGGCCTTGATCTCGTCCAGGCCCTGGATGCTTTCCACCAGCATGGCGTTGCGCAGCGCCGACTCGCGCATCGAGGCATTGGCCAATGCGGCCAGGCGCCGCTGCGCCAGCAGGCCAGGCAGCAGCATGGCCAGCAGCGCGACGAGGGGAATCAGCACCAGGACCCCGCCGATCAGCCAGAACACCAACAGGAACAGCAGGAAGAAGGGCAGGTCGGCCAGCACCGAGGCGGTGCTGGAGGTGATCAGGTCGCGAATCTGCTCAAGCTCGCGCAACTGCGAGATGAACGAGCCGGTGGACTTGGGCCGCGCCGAGTTGCGCAGGCGCAGGGCATGGCCATAAACCAGGTCGCTGACCCGCAGGTCGGCGCGCTTGCCCAGCAGGTCGGTCACCTTGAGCCTGAGCAAGCGCATGCTCAGGTCGAACACCAGCGCCAGCACCACCCCCGCGAACAGCACGTACAGCGTCGGCAATGACTCGGCAGGGATCACCCGGTCGTACACCTGCATGGAAAACAATACGCCAGCCAAGGCCAGCACGTTGGCTACCAATGAGGCGACCATGACCTGGCCATAGGGGCGCAGGTCGCGCAGCACGATGCGGGCGAACCAGTGGCGGTCGTAAGGCGCGGTGTAGTCGTCGGTGCGAACGTCGCGCAGGGGGCGAGCGGGGCGGAGCAATGCGACACGGGATATCCGCCCGTCCAGCGTGCCCTGCGATACCCGCGAGGCCAGGCCCTGGTCGCCGGCGAAGACCACCGCCAGTTCGTCGTCCTGGGTCACCGACTCGACCACGGCCAGCTGGCCGTCGTCCAGCTCCAGCACCAAGGGCGTGCGCCATTGCCGTAGGCCTTTGCCATCGAAATGGGTGAAGCGCAGGGTAAGCCCCGCCTGGCGGGCCATGTGACGTAGGATTTCGTCCAGCGGCCGGGCATCTTCCACAGCGGCCAGGTGTATGCGCTGGGGTGAGACATCAAGACGGTAGTGGTGCGCCACCTGCAGCATGGCTTCGAGCCACGGCCCCAGGTCCGGATGCCCGGTCTGGACGGTGGCCTGCGCGGGCTGGGCAAGGTTGATGGTTTCATTCATGGCTCGATCTGCACCCCTTGCAGGTTGCGCCCTTCCAGCCCGAAGGCTGTGCGCAGGGCGCCACTGTTGTACAGGCAATCAACATCCAGGCGCAGCAGGTCGGCGCGTGTGCCAGCGAGGTCGAAGCGTGACTGGTAGATCTCCTGCTCGGCATTGAGCAGGTCGAGCAAGGGCCGTGTACCCAGGTCCAGGTACTGGCGACCGTACAGCTCGCGGGCTTCCTGAATGCTGGTCTGGCGTGCTTCGAGCGAGCTGAGTCGCCGCCCCAATCCAGAGGTCTGCGCCTTGGCTTCGGCCAGCCCGCGACGGGCCTGCAGGCGGGCAGCATCTTCCGCCGAATCGGCCGCAGTCAGGGCATGGCCGGCAGCTCGGGTGCGGGCGCTGATGGCCCCGCCCTGGTAGATCGGCACCTCAAGGTTCAGGTAGATCCCGGCCTGCGTGCGGTCGAGGCGGGAGTTGTCGCGGTCGTACTCGTTGTCCAGGTAATGGTTGACCTGCGGTTGCAGCGACAGGGTCGGATAGGCCTCGGCCTTGGCTTGCGCCAGCTCGGCCTGGGACTGCGCGCGCAGGGCTAGCGCCATGAGCACGGCGGGCAGGCGGTCGTCGCCCTGCTCTGGCCGTTTGCAGGCCTGGTTCAGTTCGGCCGGAGGCGCTTCGGCAAGCGCCGGCGGGGACATGCGCCCGAGCAGCGCGGCAAGTGTCGAGCGCCAGCGTTGGTATTGCGACTGGTACTCCTCCAAGGTCGCGCGTGCTCCTTCTTCCCGGGACTCGGCCTGGACCACGTCGGACCGGGTGCTCGCGCCCATGTCGCTGCGTTGGCGTGCCAGGCCGACAATGGCGCCGATGCCACGGATCTGATCGCGGGCAATGGCCATCAACTGCTCGTAGCGACGGGTTTCGATCCAGGCGTAGGCGGTGTCGCGGGCCAGTTCGTCCACCACCAGCAAGATATTGGCTTGTGCCCGTGCTGCCGCGGCTTTTGCCGCGTTCACTGCACTGTCGACCTTGCCGAAGTCGTAGAGCATCTGTTTCAGCGACAGGTTCAGCGCCTGGCTGCCCCGGTCGTTGCCATACCCGGTGTCATACCCTGCGCGTATACCCCCGGTGACCTGCGGGTAGTAACCGGCGCGGGCCACGTTGATGCCTTCGCCTTGCTTGTACAGGTTACCGACGGCCTCGGCGATGCTCGGGTGCCACTGCGCCGCGAGCAGCACGGCTTCGGCCATGCCCAGGCGGTCGCCGTCGGCTTCGGCCTGCCCGGAAGGCGGGCGAGCAGGTATGGCTTCGGGGGCGTCGCGCAGACGCGACGGCCCGATGCTGCGCAGCTGCGGGTCGATATCGTCGGCCGACCAGGCTGCTGGAGTGATACACAGGGCCAGGAGCCCAAAGGCGCCTGTTAACAGCGGTGACAGCGTACTGCTTCGCTTCACATCATTCCCTTACTGCTGGTCATCCTTGGCGCCGGGCGGTAACCCGGCGGTTTGCTGCAGGCTCAGACGACGTGGATGCCGCTTTGCACCCACAGGTGGTGGCTGGGATCCTCCTGGGCCGTATATTGGTTATAGTCGATGCCATCGGCGGTCTGGGTACCAGCAAGCGTCCAGGTGTCCGTCAGGTGCACCGTGTCCTTGTCATCACCCTTGATCACCAAGGTGTCTTTGCCGGTCTCCGTGACGGCCACGACGTCCGCCAGGTTGAGGGTGAGGGTGACGGCGCTGGTGTCATTGAGGTCGATGACCTCGATGTCGTGTACGCGCTCGGCCAGGTTGCCCAGGTCGATGCTGGCATCGCCCCCGGCCCACAGCAGGGTGTCGGTGCCGGCCCCACCCTCTACGCTGGTGAAGTCCTGGTCGACGATCACCAGGGTGTCGTCGCCGGCTCCCCCCTGCAGGCTGATGGCCCCGCCCTGACTGCCATCGAGGTGGTCGTTGCCGTCGGTACCGGCGATCACGTCGCTGGATGCGGCTGCAACGCTGGCCAGCGCAACGCCATCGTCGCTGGTGTCGGCCAGCAGCGCGCTCGTGGCACTGAAACTGGCGGCGCTGTCCAGGTTGATGGTCAAGGTGGCGGTATCGGTGGTGCCGTTGGGGTGGGTCAATTCATAGGTGAAGGTGTCGTGCTGGCCAATGATGGCCGAGGTCAAGCCCGCCTTGAGGGTGTAGGTGTAACTGCCGTCGGCCTGCACCAGCAAGGTGCCATAGGTGCCTGTCACGCTGACGCCGTTGTAGCCCGGGATCGCATAGGTGTTGGCGGCCACCAGGACGCTGAGCACGGTCAGGGACGAGCCGAGGTTATCGGCTCCACCCCCTGCGGTGTCGGTAAGCAGGTTACCGGTGACCGGGGTATAGCCGCTGACCACGAATTCGGTGAGATGGGTCGTCGTGGTGTTGAGCGTGGTGGTGAGGGAGCTGGCCAGGCCGATGCCGCTGGCGGTCACGCGTATCTGGTAAGAGCCTGCGGTCTGGTCCTGGAAGGTGTAGGCGGAGCCGCCCCCCAGCAGGCTGACCAGCGAACTGCCGTTCACCGACTGAACCACTGCGTAAAGGCCCGTTGCTGGGTTGAGCTTGAGTAGGTCGATGGTCGTGCCGTTGAGCAGCCCCAGCAGGTTGGTCGAGTTGAGCACGACCTGAAGGTCGGCCGTGGTATCGGTGGCTACGGTGGTGCTGTAGGTTGCCTGCCGAGTGCCGATCACCGGCAGGCTCAGCGGTGTGAAGGTGGTGGAACTGGTGGATTCGCGATTCACCAGACTGATGCCGGTGCTGTCGATGTCATTGACCGCATCCACAACCGTGGCGGGAGCGCCGTAGTTGGTGTTGCTCCAGATCTCGGTGGCCTGCGGGCTGTCGATGCGCACGTAGAGCGTGGCGCCATCCACCAGGCCATTGGCGTGAACCAGCTGGTAGCTAAAGATATCGACCTTGCCGACGCTGGATGGGCTGCCGTTCGGGGTGTAGGTGTAGCTGCCATCGGCACGGATCACCAGGGTGCCGTACAGGCCCTGCACCTCGGTGGCGCTGCCAGCCGCGACATAGCTGCCGTTCTTCAGCACTTGCAGGACTGCACCGCTGTCCGGCCCGAGCAGGTCGGTGGCGCCATCGGTGCCCGGGTCACTGATGACGTTGCCGGAGGTAGGCGTTCCGGTTCCGGTGAACTGGGTCTGGCTGGTGGTTTCGATGTCCAGTTGTGTGGTAACCGTGGTCAGCAGGCCGATGCCGCCACTGCTCACCGTCAGCCGGTATTCACCGGCCAGCAAGTCGCCGATGTCGACCCGAACACCCTGACCCAGCGGCAGCAGGATCAGGTCGAGCAAACCTTGGGTGTTGCCGGTGGCTAGCGTCACCCAGGCGCCACTGGCGTTTTTCACTTGCAAGGTGAAGGTGGCGTTGTCCAGCAAGGCGAGGGCGCTACTGGTGTTGAGGGTCAGGGTAGGATCCACCGTGGTGCCGGCAGCGACCGTCCAGGTATAGGTCTTGGAGAAGCCCGCCAGCAGGGTCGAGAAACTGTCCTGATAGGTTTGCGTGGACACCACCGGTGCCAGGTTGACGGTGGCGGTCGCCAGGTTGTCGCTGGCCACCACCGGGGCGTTGGCGTCCACGTCCGGTGCCGTGATGTTGGTATTGCCCGAGACGTTGTTGCGCGGGTCGGTTAGCGTCACCGACAGCACCTGGCCGTTGTCCTGTGCAGGGCTCAGGGTGACGGTGAAGCTGCCATTGGGCTGCACGGTGGCGGTCTGCAGCACGGTGCCGCTGGCGTTGCGCACCGTGACCGTGGCGCCGGGTTCGCCATTACCGGTCAGCACGCTGCCGTCGGCGCTGATGACCAGGTTGCTGGCCGCCGCTGGCGGTGTGAGGTCCGGTGCGGTCAGCGCGGTACCCTGGGAGGTGTTGCCCGCCGCGTCAGTGAGGGTGACGGTCAACGCCTGGTTGTCCACCTGTGCTGCGGCCAGGCTGACCACGAACAGGCCGTTGGTGCCGACGGTCGCGGTGCCGAGAATCGTCCCGGCGCTGTTGCGCACGGTAACTGTGGTACCGGCCTGTCCAGTGCCTGAAACCACCGTACCGTTGCTGTTGATGCTGGCGACCGGGGCAGTGGGCGGCGTGGTGTCGGGCGCGTTGATGCTGGCGCTGCTGGAGGTGTTGCCTGCCGCGTCGGCCTGGCGCACGGTCAGTTGCTGTCCGTCGTTCTGCGCCGTGGTGAGGGTGATACTGAACTGGCCGTTGCTGCCGACCGTGGCATTGCCCAGTGCGACACCGCCGGGGCCTTGCACGGTGACAGTCGCCCCGGGTTCGCCGGTACCGGTAAGCACGGTGCCGCCGGCATTGATCGCCAGGTTGCTCACAGGCGCTGGTGCCTGTGAATCAGGTGCTGTGAAGCTGGTGCTGCCGGATGGATTCAGCGCCGCGTCGGTTTGAGTCACCCCCAGCACCTGGCCGTTGAGCTGTGGGCTCGACAAGGTGATGGAGAAGGCCCCTCCGGCATTCACCTGGCCGGTACCGATGATGGCCCCTCCTGCATCGCGGACCGTCACGGTTGCGCCTGCTTCACCCGTACCGCTGAGCACCAGGCCATTGGTTGAAAGTGCGGTGACGATGGGGTTGGCCGGGGCCGTGCTGTCCTCCGCTTGCACGATGGCGGGTATCGAGCTTCCCCCCAATGCGGACACAGCGGTGACCGACAGCGTTTCGCCATTGAGCTGGGCGCTGTCCAACGTCAGGGTGAAGGTGCCACCAGCGCCTGTCAGGCCAGTGCCTATGAGTGTCCCTGACGCGTCACGCACCTCGATGGTGGTGCCGATCTCGGCGTTGCCGCTCAAGATCAGGCCATCTGCGGCCAGATCCACGTTGGTGGGGGCGGCAGGTGCCGGCACCAGCGGCGTATCGTAGCTGGCTTCGCCCGATGTGTTCTGGGCTGCGTCACGCTGGGTGATTCGCAGTTCCTCGTCCGGGCCTGGCGCCGGTTGCAAGGTGACTTGGAAAGTACCGTTGGCGGCCACCACTGCGCTGCCGAGAGGGTTGCCGTTCAGCGTGACGGTCACGGTTGCGCCGGGCTCACCGCGTCCGCTGAGCACATCGTAACCGGGGCTGATGCTCAAGTTGGTGACAAGGTCTGGCGCCGTGGTGTCGGCAGCTTGGTAGGAGGCAGTCGGCGAGGCGTTGCCGGCGTCATCGGTGGCCACCACCGACAGCAGTTGGCCGTTGGTCTGAGCGGGTGAAAGCGTGACGGTGAACACGCCATTGACGGGAACTTCGATTTCACCCAGCACCGTGTTGTCTGGCCCGCGCACGGTGATGGTGCTGCCCGGTTCGGCGCTGCCGCTGAGCTGCAAGCCATTGGCGGTCAGGCTCAGGCCGGTCGGTTGTGCGGGCGGTGTCAGGTCCGGTGCGGTGACCTGGAATGGCGACGACGGGTTGCCGGTGGCGTCCTGGGCGATGATGGTCAGCACCTGGCCGTCGAGCTGAGGGGTGCTCAGATCCAGCACGAAGGTGCCGTCGGCATCGATCACTCCTTGGCCGACGACATCGCCCTGGTCGTTGACCACGGTGATGTTGGCGCCGGCTTCACCTGTGCCGGTCAGCTGGGTGCCGCTGCCGTTGAGTGTCGCCAGGACACTGGCGGGCGGGGTGACATCGGCCACGGTGAGGGTGCCGATCGGCGAAACGTTGCCGCTGGTATCTTCCAGGGTGACCTGCAATTGCTGGCCATTGAGCTGTGCGGGCGTCAGGTCGACCACGAAGGTGCCGTCGGCGTCCACCGTGGCCTCGCCGATCAGGGTGTTGCCTTGATACACCCGCACTGTGGTGCCAGCTTCGCCATTGCCGCTGAGCTGGTCACCCGCAGCGTTCAGGCGTAGTGCGTCAGGCGTCGCGGGTGGTGTCAGGTCGGGGGCGGTGACGACCACTGGGACGCTGATGTTGCCGGGCGGGTCGGCCTGCTGCACCGACAGCGCCTGTTGGTTGATCTGCGCCGGTGTCAGTGCGACCTGGAAGCTGCCATCGGCAAGTACGACGGTGGTGCCGAGCACCTCCCCGGCGGCATTGGTCACGGTGACAGTTGCACCTGCTTCGCCACGGCCGCTGACCAGGCTGCCATCGGCATTGATGACCACCTGGGTAAGGGCGTCAGGTGGAGTGAAGTCCGGCGTTTGCAGCGAGGTTGCAGGCGAGGCGTTACCGGCGGCGTCGCTCTGGCTGACGCTGAGCAGCTCGGCATTGCCCAGCGGCGGGTTGAGGGTGATGGTGAAGGCGCCGCTGGCATCGACCACGGCGCTGCCGATCTCGTTGCCGTTGGCATCTTTCACCGACACCCGTGCACCCGCTTCACCACGGCCGGTGAGGGTGGCGCCGTCGCTGGCGATGGCGAGTTCGCTTGGCGCCGCGGGGGGCGTTGTGTCCGCCGCGGTAAGGGACGTGGCATCGGATTGGTTGCCGGCGGCATCGGTGAGTATCACCTGCACGGTCTGGCCATTGGCCTGGGCGGGTGTCAGGTTGACCTGGAAGGTGCCGTCGCCACGAACCACCGCAGTGCCCAGCACACTGCCGTCGGCAGCCAGCACCTTGACGCTGGTGCCGGCCTCGCCAGTACCGTTGAGCAGGGTGCCGCCGCCGGCGAAGGCCAGTTGTTGCGGCGCGGCGGGGGCGACCAGGTCGGGGGCGGTGAGGCTGACGCTGTTGGACTCGTTGCCCGCCGCATCGGTCTGGCTGGCACTGAGGTGCTGGCCGTTGAGCTGCGCAGGGCTGAGGTTAATGCTGAACTGGCCCGAGGCATCGACCACACCCTGGCCGAGCTCGACCCCACCGTCGCCCAGTACTTTGACGGTGGCGCCAGGCTCGCCACGCCCGCTCAGCACCAGCCCGTTGCTGGAAATGGCCAGGTTGGTCAGCGGTTGCGGCGCGGTGGTGTCGGGTGCCACCAGGGTGGCAGGCAAGGATGTGTTGCCATCGCTACCCACGGCAACCACTTGCAGCACTTCGCCGTTGGCCTGAGCACTGCTGAGGCCGACGGTGAAAGTGCCGTCGACAGCCACCAGGCCGGAGCCCAGCAGCACGCCATGGGGACCATAGACGTTCACGGCGCTACCGGGCGTGCCGGTGCCGGTTACCGTCAGGCCATTGGCCGATAGCACCAGGTCATCGGGAATGTCCGGGGCAAGATTGCCCGGAGCGGTGACGGTCTGTGCGGGCGAGGCGTTCTGTGCGGCATCGGTCTGCACCACGCCAAGGTCCTGGCCAGCGACAGCGGCGGGCGACAGCGTCACGCTGAACCGACCATCGACACCCACAGTGGTCGTACCCAGAATCGACCCATCTGGTGCGCGAACGGTCACCGAGGCATTGGCCTCGCCGATCCCCGTCAGGGTGCTGCCATCGGCAGACACCGCCAGTTGCGACACTGGCGCTGGCGGGGTGGTGTCCGCGGCGGTATAGGGAGTGGTGGGCGACACATTGCCTGCGGCATCGGTTGCACTCACCTGCAATGTCTGGCCATTGGTCTGTGGGCTGTCGAGGGTGACCTGGAAGGTTCCGTTGCTGTTGGCGATGGCCGTGCCTAGGACATTGCCTGAGGCATCGCGTACCGTGACCGTACTGCCTGCCTCGGCAATGCCGCTCAACTGCAGCCCGCTGGCGGCCAGCGACAGACCGCTGGGGGCGGCGGGTGAGGTGTGGTCGGGCGCGATCACCGTAACGACGGCGGAGGTGTTGTTGCCTGCGTCGGTCTGGGTCACGCTCAGATGCTGGGCATTGAGCTGCGCGCTATCGAGCGTCAGGGTAAAGCTGCCATTTGCGGCCACCAGGCCGGTACCGATGACGGTGCCATCCGGACCGCGAACGGTGACCGTGGTGCCCGCTTCCCCAAGACCGGTCAGGGTCAGTCCGTTGTTGTTCAAGATTACATTGGTCAGTGCGGCAGGCGGCGTGAGGTCCGGGGTGTTGACGCTCACTGCCGGGGAGGTATTGCCGGCGCTGTCTGCCTGGGTCACGCCAAGGGTGCTGCCATCGGCCTGAGGTGTGCTGAAGGCCACCGTGAAGCGTCCATCGGCGCCTACGGTAGCGGTGCCTAGCATGGTACCCGCGGCATTGCGCACCTGGACAATGGCTCCGATCTCGCCACTGCCCGTCAGGTGCCGACCGTCGGCACTGAGTACGACGTCGGCGACGGCATTCGGTGGCGTGCGGTCCGGCGTTGCCAGGCTGGCGGGGGCGGACACGTTGCCGGCGGCATCGGTAAGGGTGACCTGCAGGGCACTGCCGGTGGTCTGCGCACTGGGCAGGGTGACCTGGAACACGCCGCTCTGGTTGACCGTGCCGGTGGCGAGGACAGTGCCATTGGCGTCGCGCACGGTGACAGTCGCGCCGGCTTCGCCCTGGCCGCTGACCACGGTGGCGGCGCTGTTGAGGCTGAGTTGGTTGGCGGCCAGTGGTGCTTGCAGGTCGGGCGCCTGGAGCGTCGCGGGCAGTGAAGTGTTGCCGCCGGTATCCGTCTGGGTGATGGTCAGCTGTTGGGCATTGGTCTGCGCAGGCACCAAGGTGACGCTGAACAGACCGTTGCTCGCAACGACTGCGCTGCCTACTTGCGTGCCTTGAGCATCGAACACTTTGACGGTGGCACCGACCTCGCCACGACCCGTGAGAACGGTCCCGGCCGGGTTCAGGTCGACCTGGGTCGGCGCATCCGGTGCGGTGCTGTCGGCCGCCACGATCACGGCGGGTACCGACGCCGTGCCGCCCACCGTCGCCTGGGCGTAGGCCTGCAGGGTTTGTCCGTTGAGTTGGGCGGCGTTGAGGAACACATGGAAGGTGCCATCGCTGCCGACGGTGGCGGTGCCCAGTACATTGCCGTTGGAGGTCACCGTGATCAGGGTGCCGACGGTGCCTTGGCCGGTGAGGACGAAGCCATCGGCGCTGAGCGCCAGGTTGGTGGGGCTGGCGACTTCACTGCCGTCGGGTCCGTTCAAGAGGCTGCTCGCTTCCTGTCCGGCGCCGTCGCGCACCACCAAGTCGACCACTTCACCGTTGGTGAGCGGGCGATCGAGCACGACCTGGAAGGTACCGTCAGGGCCCACGGTCGCGCTGCCCAAGGGCGTACTGCCGTCCCGGACAATGACAACGGTGCCTGGCTCGGCATTGCCGGCAACGAGGGTGCCATCCGGGCTCAGGGAGACGTTGGTCGCTGCGCTGGGGGGCGTGGTGTCCGGGGCGGTCACCGCTGCCGGGGCGGCGCTGTTGCCTGCGGCATCGGCCACGATGACGGTGAGGGTTTCGCCGTTCTGCTGTGCGGTCGACAGGGGCACGCTGAAGCTGCCGTCGGACTGGACTGTCCCGCTGGCAAGGAGGTTGCCGTTGGGGCCCAGTACCGTGATCGAGGTCGCACCTGGGGCGTTACCCGTGAGCGCCGTGCCGTTCAGGACAACTGCGAGGTCGCTGGGGGCGGCCGGTGGCGTGAGGTCGGGGGCGGTGACCGGTGTGGCCATGGAGGTGTTGCCACTGCCGTCGGTCAAGGTCACGTTGAGTGACTGCCCGTCGAGCTGTGCCGGTGAAAGCGCAACCGTGAAGGCGCCGCCTGGCGGAACCACCACGCTGCCCAGCAACACGTTTTGAGCGTTGCGCACCTCCACCGTCGCACCTACCTCGCCAGTGCCCTGCAGGTAGGTGCCGCCCGGGCCGACCAGCAGCCCTGTCGGTGACGTTGGCGCACTGCTGTCGTCGGCGGTGTAGCTGGCTGACGGAGAGCTGTGGTTCGCGGTGTCGATCAGCACCACCGACACCGTTTCACCATTGGTTTGTGGCGGGCTGAGGGTGACGGTGAAGCTGCCGTTGGCATTGACCTGGTCGCTACCCAGTATTTGGCCGTTGGCATTGCGCACCACCACCGTGGTGCCAGGCTCGCCTTGCCCGGTGAGCAAGGTACCACTGGCATCCAGTGCCAGGTTTTGGGCAGGCGTGGGCGCTTCAAGGTCGTTGGCTACGAACGGGGTGTCTGTCGAGCCGTTGCCGGCGGCATCGGCCTGACTCACTGACAACGTCTGGCCATTGAGCTGCGGCGGGTCGAGGATGACTTGGAAGCTGCCGTCGGCCTGTACCACTGCCGTGCCCAAGACCCCGCCAGACCCATCTTTGACCGTGACCTGCGCGCCAGGCTCGCCCGTGCCGGACAGGGTGCTGCCATCGCCGGACAAAGACAGGTCTGCCGGTGGGGTGGGGTCCTGGTTGTCAGGGGCGGTGAGGTCGGTCGAGGTCGACACATTGCCGGTAGGGTCACGCTGCTCGACGGAGAGCGCCTGGCCGTTGGTCTGCGGTGTGTTGAGGGTGACCGTGAAGCTGCCATTGCTGGCGACCTGGCCGGTGCCGAGCACGCTGCCATCGGGGGCGCGAACGGTCACGGTGGCCCCAGGTTCCCCGCTGCCTGTGACGGTTGTACCGGTGCTGTCGATGCTGGGGGTGGTGATCGGCAATGGAGGTGAGGTGTCCGGTGCGGTGAAGTTGACGGCACCGGCACTGTTGCCGAGGCTGTCGGTGGCGTCCACGGTCAGGCTTTCACCGTTGCGCTGCGGTGTCGAGAGGGTGACCTCGAAGCGCCCGTCGGTGCCGACCGTGGTAGTGCCTAGCACGGTGCCATTGGCCGCGCGCACGGTGATGATCGAGCCGGGTTGCCCTTGCCCGGTGAGGTGGGTGCCGGCGACATCGAGTGCCAGCCCGGAGGGTTGTGCCGGGCCGTCCAGGTCCGGAGCGGTGAGCGGGGTGGTCGTCGTGTTGCCTGTGGCATCGCGCAGCGTCACGTCCAGTATCTGGCCGTCGGTCTGCGCAGGGGTCAAAGTCACCGTGAACTGGCCATTAGGCCCAACCACGGCAGAACCGAGCAGCACGCCCTGGGCATTGCGAACCTGTACCGTGGTGCCGATTTCGCCGCGCCCGGTGAGGGTAACCCCATCGGCGCTCAGTGCCAGGTTGGTGGCAGGACTGGGTGGGGTGGTGTCCGGTGCGGTGATCGGGCTGGGCGACGATGTGTTGCCGGCGTTGTCGATGAGCACGACGTTCAGTGCTTCACCGTTGGCCTGGGCTGGAGAGAGAGGAATGGTGAAATTGCCGTCATTGCCCACCACACCACTGCCGATCAAGGTGCCGTCGGCATTGCGCACCTCGACCCTGGTTCCCGCTTCACCGCGACCGCTCAGTTGTTGGCCACCCGCTGCGATCACCAGGTTGACCGGGGCGTCGGGCGGGGTGGTGTCCGGGGGCGTGCCGACGTCGTCCGGCGCGGTGATGCTTGCCGCGGGCGAGGTATTGCCAGCAGCGTCCTGGGCGGTGACAGTCAGGGCCTGGCCGTCGGTTTGAGGGGGTTGCAGGGTGATGCTGAACTGACCGTCGGCACCTGCCACGACGCTGCCCAGCAGCGTGCCGCCAGGGCCGCGTACCTGAACCGTGGCGCCCGGCTCGGCACGGCCGCTGAGGGTGGTGCCTTGTTCGTCGATCGCCAGGTTGGTCGGCGCCAGCGGAGCGGTCGCGTCCGGCGCGACGACGGTGCCTGCCGGGGAGGCGTTGCCTGCGGCGTCGGTCAGGATGACTTGAAGGTTTTCGCTGTTGATCTGCGGCGGGTCGAGGCTGATTTCGAAGCGTCCATCGGCCCCCACTGTGCCGCTGCCGATCAGATTACCGGCCGCATCGCGGACGTTGACCGTTGTGCCGGCTTCGCCCCGGCCGGTCAGGCGCAGGCCATCCGGGGAAACCAGCAGGTCGATGGGGGTAGCCGGAGGCGTTGTGTCGGACGGTGCCGATCCGCCGCCACCGCCGCCACTGCTCCCGTTGTCGACTGCCGCGGCTGCGCCTCCGACGCCCAGCAGACTCAGGCCCGCGATCGCCCAGGTTGGCGTCGCACTGCCGGCGACGCCGATACCCGCCACCACCTGGTCGAGCGAACTCACCTCTTCGAACGTGAAGCCTGTGAACGCTTCGGCATCGTAGTTGGCGTACCACAGGGTGCCATCTTCGCCGACGAAGACCATGTCGCTGGCAACGCCCGCCTGGTCGACGGCGAAGAAATTACCGATCGTTATTTTTTCGCCGGACTTGAGCGTAACGATCAGGTCCTGCCCGCGTTGGGTGACGGTGGCCACCTGGTTGGGCGAAATCGGCATTTGCACGACCGCGGGGCTTTTCAGGCTGATATTGCCCCAGGCATTCTGGGTAGCGACTGAAGTTTGCTTATCGGCAACGACAATACTGTCCATGAGTGCTCCCTGCAGTTGTACGGCGACATGGTCGACGTCCATTGGCCCAGGGCCGAGCGGGCGCGGCATGCCTTCAACAGTACTGGCCACTCAAAGGCCGAGGTACCGATTCCTTATGCAGTTAAGCAGCCAACTGGCAATCGGCTAGATAGCTTTACCGACTAATGCTTTGGTGCACGGGCCTCAGCGAAGCCCTAGCCGGCGCGCCAGTCGGTTGAGGTTGGCGCGGTCCAGGCCCAGTTCACGAGAAGCGGCAGCCCAGTTGTGGTCATGACGTTGGAGGCAGGCTTCAATCACCTGGCGTTGATAGGCGTCCACCGCGTCACGCAGGCCGCCTTCGGGTAAGGGCGCTTCCTGCTGTGGCAGGGCGGATTGAGCCTCATTGGAAGACGCGACCGCGCGCAGGTCCAGGTCGCGGGCTTCCAGGGTCAGAATCCGTGGTCTGTCGGCGTGTTGGCCCAGTGCCTTGAGCGCCGAGCGGCCGATCAGGTGTTCCAGTTCGCGGACATTGCCAGGCCAGTCGTAACCCAGCAGTGCGGCCTGCGCGTCGCTGGACAGGCGCAAACTATTGAGGCCAAGGCGTGAGCGGTTCTGTTCGAGGAAGTAGCCGGCCAGCAACAGCACGTCGCGGCCTCGCTGGCGCAGCGGTGGCACCTGCAGGGGGTAGACGCTCAAGCGGTGATAGAAGTCGGCGCGGAAGTTGCCGTTGCGCACTTCCGCGGCCAGGTCGCGGTTGGTCGCGGCGATCAGGCGCACATCGACCTGATGTTCACGGTCCGACCCCAAGCGTTGCAACTGACCGCTTTGCAGCACCCGAAGTAGCTTGGCCTGCACGGTCAATGGCAGCTCGCCGACTTCATCGAGGAACAGCGTGCCGCCGTTGGCCAGTTCGAACTTGCCGCGTCGTTCGCCATGGGCGCCAGTAAAGGCACCGCGCACATGGCCAAACAGCTCGCTTTCCACCAGGGTGTCTGGCAGGGCTGCGCAGTTGAGGCTGATCATTGGCTGGTCGGCGCGTTTGCTGGCCTGGTGCAGGGCCTGGGCCACCAACTCCTTGCCCACCCCGGTCTCACCGGTGATCAGCACGGTCAGGTCGCTGCCGCCGACCAGGCGGATCTCCTCCACCAAGCGTTTGTGTGCCTTGCTCTGGCCTATCAGTTCCTGATGCTGGCCGCTGGCCTGACGGTAGATTTCGGCACGGTGGTGTTCATCCTCGGCGCGCAGGGCCAGGTGTTCGATGCGCTCGGCCACGGTCACGGTAGCCGCTGCCAGGCTGGCGAAGGCCTGCAGGGCTTCCAGTTCAAGACTTTGGAACTGGCCGGGGGTCAGCGCGTCGAGGGTGACCAGGCCCCAGGGACGTTCATCGACCATCAGCGGGCAGCCCATGCAGTCATGGACTTCAAGGTTGGCGTCCGGGGCATGCACCAGGCCGTCATAAGGGTCGGGCAACGCGGAGTCGCTGGCGAAGCGCGTAGGCTCGGGGCGGCTCAACAGGATCTGGAAGCGTGGATGCTCACTGACCTTGAAACGCCGGCCGAGGGTATCTGGCGACAGTCCGTCCACTGCCAGTGGCACCAGCCATTCTCCATCCAGGCGGAGCAGGGCGGCGGCGTCACACGGCAGCAGGCCGCGCATGGCCTGTAACAGGCGGCGGTAACGCTCCTGGTCGGGCAGGTCGCGGGACAGGTCGCTGACCAGCGGGAGGAGGGCGGTGAGCAGAGGCTTTGCAGTCATATTGACTCCTATTGGTCGTAATGACTATACGCTGGGGTGGGTCGTTTTGACATGATCGGTGTCAAGGCATTGATTTCATGGGCCTTTCGAGTTGGCACGAATGCTGAAATAGCCAGTGCAACCATTCGAAGCCACAGGCTTAGGAGTCGTCGCAATGCTCAATGCCGAACAACGTGCAATCATCAAGGCCACTGTCCCGCTGCTCGAAAGCGGTGGTGAAGCGCTGACCACTCATTTCTACAAGATGATGCTCAGCGAATACCCCGAAGTGCGTCCCCTGTTCAACCAGGCTCACCAGGCCAGCGGTGACCAGCCTCGCGCGCTGGCCAACGGTGTGCTGATGTATGCCCGCCATATCGACCAGCTTGAACAGCTGGGCGGCCTGGTTGGCCAGATCATCAACAAGCACGTCGCCCTGCAGATTCTCCCGGAGCATTACCCGATCGTCGGCAGCTGCCTGCTGCGGGCCATCGAGGAAGTGTTGGGCAAGGAAATCGCCACCCCCGAAGTGATCGCGGCCTGGGGCGCTGCCTACGGCCAGCTGGCCGATATCCTGATCGGCGCGGAAGAGCACTTGTACAAACAGAAGGAAGAGGCCGCCGGTGGATGGCGTGGCGCCCGTGAGTTCCGCCTGGTCCGCCGCGCGCAAGAGAGCAGCGAAATCGTTTCGTTCTACTTTGCTCCGCTGGATGGCAAGCCGGTGCTCAAGGCCGAGCCGGGCCAATACATTGGCCTGCAGCTGTTCATCGACGGGGTCGAGCAGCGCCGCAACTATTCGCTGTCGGCGCTGTGCGACGGCAAGGAGTACCGGATCAGCGTCAAGCGCGAGGCCGGTGGCAAGGTATCCAACTACCTTCACGACCAGCTGGTCGTCGGCGATACCCTGCAGCTGTTCCCACCATCGGGCGACTTCACGCTGACCGCCAGCGACAAGCCCTTGGTATTGATCAGTGGAGGTGTGGGTATCACCCCGACCCTGGCGATGCTGGAGGCGGCGCTTGAGACCAAGCGTCCAGTGCATTTCATTCACTGTGCGCGCAATGGCGCTGTGCATGCCTTCCGCGACTGGATCAGCGCGTTGGCCGAACGTCACCCTCAGTTGCAGCACTTCTATTGCTATGCCGAAGCGGATGGCAGCAACGACGCCCATGCGGTTGGCCTGCTGAGCGAGGATCTGCTGGCCGAATGGATGCCGGTCGAGCGTGACGTGGATGCCTACTTCCTCGGGCCCAAGGGCTTCATGGCGGCGGTCAAAGGCTACCTGAAGGGGCTGGGCGTTCCGGAGCAGCAGAGCCGCTACGAGTTCTTCGGGCCTGCGGCCGCGCTGCAGTGATGTGCTGACCCTGCAGGTCTGATCACAGAGGTACCACGGTGACCCGGTGGGAGCGGCCTCGCGACGCAGAGTCGCTCCCTCAGGTGGTTGCCTATATAGAAGGAATGATGAATCAGCATTGACCATCTTTCACCTTTAATCCTCCTTTAATCACTGTATCCTTCACTCCCGGGTGTCGAGGGGCTTGTCCCTGCGCGGCACCTGGGTAGCTTTTTTGCTGGCCGACGTTGAACCGACGCCGCAACAACAGGTCTCAGCCATCTCTGGATAGTGCAGCGCTGCCATGCCTCGTCCTCGACATGCTCAAAGGTCAAACCGGCGTGTAGACTTGCGCAAGGCAGGCGAATCACACGCTGCCACTCTCCATCGAAGGAATCGGCAATGAACGAACAAACATCGCGCCTTAATCGGGAACGGCGCTTTCTGGTGCTGCTGGGGGTGATCTGCCTCTCCCTGATTGGCGGCGCGCTCTACATGCAAGTGGTGCTCGGTGAGGCGCCTTGCCCGTTGTGCATCCTGCAGCGCTACGCATTGCTGTTGATTGCCGTGTTCGCGTTCATCGCCGCAGCCATGCCGGGACGTCGCAGCCTGACCTTCTTCGAGGCATTGGTGGTGCTCAGCGCGATTGGCGGAATCGTTGCGGCGGGCAACCATGTGTATATACTCGCCAACCCGATGGTCAGTTGCGGCATCGATACCCTGCAGCCGATCGTCGATGACCTGCCGTTGGCCAAGCTGTGGCCGCTGGCGTTTCAGGTCGACGGCTTCTGTAGCACGCCGTACCCGCCGATCCTCGGTTTGTCGCTGGCGCAATGGGCGCTGGTTGCATTCGTCCTTACCACCGTTCTGGTACCGCTGGGGATCTACCGCAACCGGCGTGGGGCTTAGACAAAAGTCCCGATTTCCGCGTGGTCTTTTACGCCGCGTGAGAAGAGCGAAAAGTCACCTCCCGCATGATCCAGGTCAATCTCAAAGCCTTGCAGAATGCGGGTTCCAGGGCTATCAAGCGGGGTGCGACAAACTGTCGCGAAGTTGATTTTTTCAGGGTCATTGTTGCGGATTCTGTAAAAGACTGTTGCTCAATAAGTCATAGTCAAGGGTAAGCGACCTATCTACAATCGCCCCCAATTTCCGTTCGGCACTGCTTGCGAGTCGCAGGATTGAAGGAAGCCGCAGCGCTCCTTTTTGCTGACTTCGTCAAGTTTCGCCCAACGGCGATACCGGGCGGACCCCCCTCCGCGTTTTCCCGCACCAAACGGACTTGGTCTGAAGTACAGGCCTGTTGCCTACGAAACCATAAGCACCGCTAACCCGCTTGACGCCAAGGTTCCTGCAGTCGGACCCCGGGCAGGAGCGAGTACGGGCGCGAAATGCCGCACTTGGCAGGACGAAGTGTTGGCTACCAAAACACAAATTGCATTGAAGCAAGCTGATCTAGAGGTCGTGAGATGAGTAAAAAGCGTTACCCCAGACTGTTTGGCATATTGCCCTTTTTAGGCATGCTTTTACTCAGTGGGTGCAACTGGACCCTGCTCGACCCGAAAGGTCAGGTCGGCATTGAGCAAAAGAACCTTATCCTTATCGCTACCGGCCTGATGCTGCTGGTGGTGATTCCGGTCATCATCATGACCGTGGTTTTCGCCTGGAAGTACCGCGCTTCCAACAAGGCCGCCACCTACACCCCTGACTGGTCGCACTCGACCAAGATCGAGGCCGCGGTGTGGATCATCCCGATCCTGATCATCATCGCCCTGGGCTGGTTCACCTACCACTCCACCCACAAGCTGGACCCGTACCGTCCACTGGATTCCGATGTGAAGCCGGTGCAGATCGACGTGGTCGCGCTGGACTGGAAATGGCTGTTCATCTACCCGGAGCAAGGTATCGCCACGGTCAACAAGATCGTCTTCCCGGCTAACACCCCGGTCAACTTCCGCGTCACCTCCGACGCCGTGATGAACTCGTTCTTCATCCCGGGCCTGGGCGGCCAGATCTACGCCATGGCCGGTATGACCACCAAGCTGCACCTGATCGCCAACGAAAACGGCGAGTTCGACGGTATCAGCGCCAACTACAGCGGCGCTGGCTTCACCGGCATGAAATTCAAGGCCACTGCAACCTCCCAGGAAGACTTCGACAAGTGGGTCGCCGAGGTCAAGCAGTCGCCGAAGAAGCTGGACAAGGCCGAATACGAAGCCTTGGCCAAACCAAGCGAAAACAACCCAGTCGCGCTGTACAGCGAGGCCTCGCCTGACCAGTTCCAGATCATCGTCGACAAGTACGAAGGCATGAACCGCGGTCGTCCGAGCCACGAAGAAGCAGGCAGCAAAGATCTGGCCACTACCAAGGGTGTGGAATCGAGTATGCAACCAGCTGCCGGTGCAGAGGAGTAAGAGATGTTCGGTAAATTAAGCCTGGAGGCGATACCCTATCACGAGCCGATAGTCATGGTGACACTCGCCATTATCGCGCTCGGTGGTATCGCTTTGGTCGGTGCTATCACCTACTTCCGCAAGTGGACCTACTTGTGGACTGAGTGGCTGACCACGGTCGACCACAAGAAAATCGGGGTGATGTACATCATCGTCGCGATGGTCATGCTGCTGCGCGGCTTCGCCGACGCCATCATGATGCGTACCCAGCTGGCCGCCGCCACCGGTGGCTCCGAAGGCTACCTGCCGCCTGAACACTATGACCAGATCTTCACCGCTCACGGTGTGATCATGATCATCTTCATGGCGATGCCGTTCTTCACCGGCCTGATGAACCTTGCCGTTCCTCTGCAAATCGGTGCACGTGACGTTGCCTTCCCGTTCCTGAACTCCCTGAGCTTCTACCTGCTGCTGGCAGGCGTGCTGTTGGTCAACATTTCGCTGGGCGTTGGTGAATTCGCCAAGACCGGCTGGGTTGCCTATCCGCCGCTCGCGGGCATTCAGTACAGCCCTGGGGTGGGTGTCGACTACTACATCTGGGCGCTACAGCTCTCAGGCTTGGGTACGACACTGACAGGCGTGAACTTCCTCGTCACCGTGATGAAGATGCGCGCCCCTGGCATGAAGCTGATGGACATGCCGATCTTCACCTGGACCTGCACCTGGGCCAACGTGCTGATCGTGGCTTCGTTCCCGATCCTGACCGCTGCACTCGCGCTGCTGACTGTTGACCGTTATCTGGACTTCCACATCTTCACCAACGAGCTTGGTGGGAACCCGATGATGTACGTCAACCTGTTCTGGGCGTGGGGTCACCCTGAGGTTTACATCCTGATCCTGCCGGCCTTCGGTGTGTTCTCGGAAGTGACCTCGACCTTCGCTGGCAAGCGTCTGTTCGGCCACCACTCGATGATCTACGCATCGGGCGCAATCGCCGTTCTGGGCTTCGCTGTATGGCTGCACCACTTCTTCACCATGGGTGCAGGCGCTAGCGTCAACACCTTCTTCGGTCTGGCGACGATGCTGATCTCCATTCCGACCGGTGTGAAACTGTTCAACTGGCTGTTCACCATCTACCAGGGCCGTCTGCGCTTCACCGCGCCGATCATGTGGACCCTGGGCTTCATGATCACCTTCTCCATCGGTGGCATGACTGGCGTTCTGCTGGCTGTTCCGGGTGCTGACTTCGTGCTGCACAACAGCCTGTTCGTAATCGCTCACTTCCACAACGTGATCATCGGTGGTGCGGTATTCGGCTATATCGCCGGCTTCGCCTACTGGTTCCCGAAAGCCTTCGGTTTCACCCTGAACGAGAAGTGGGGCAAAGCTGCCTTCTGGTTCTGGATCTCGGGCTTCTACGTAGCGTTCATGCCTCTGTATGCCTTGGGCTTCATGGGTATGACCCGTCGTCTGAACCACTCCGACAACCCACTGTGGGAACCCTACCTGTACGTTGCCGTCGTCGGCGCCGTGCTGATCCTGTTCGGTATCGCTTGCCAGCTGATCCAACTCTACGTTTCGGTCCGCGACCGCAACCAGAACCTGGACGTGACCGGCGACCCGTGGGGCGGTCGTACCCTGGAATGGTCGACTTCGTCGCCACCTCCGTTCTACAACTTCGCCCACATGCCTGAGAAGGTTGGCCTGGATGCCTGGCACGAAGCCAAGGAAGCCGGTGTCGCCTACAAGGCTCCGGCCAAGTACGAAGCGATCCACATGCCGAGCAACACCTCTACCGGTTTGTTCATGGGCCTGTTCCTGACCGTCTTCGGCTTCGCCTTCATCTGGCACATCTGGTGGCTGGTTGGCGCGAGCCTGGTTGCAACCATCGCTGTCTTCGTTCGCCACGCTGCGCGTGACGACCAGGGCTACATGGTTCCGGCCGAAGAAGTGGCGCGCATCGAAGGCGAGCGCATGAAAGCGCTGGCCAAAGCAGGTGCTCTGCCTGCCGGCGCACGTGTCGAATCGTTTGAGCGGGTGTAATCAATGTCCAGTCAAGTAATGCACGGTGCTGCTCATGGTCACGACCATGGGCATGACGACCACCACCACGACTCGGGCCAGATGACCGTCCTCGGTTTCTGGCTGTACCTGATGACCGACTGCATCCTGTTTGCGTCGCTCTTCGCCACCTACGCGGTGCTGTCCGGCAGTTTTGCCGGCGGCCCGTCGGGTCATGACATCTTCCAGCTCGATTTCGTAGCTGTTGAAACCGCCTTCCTGCTGCTGTCGTCGATCACCTTCGGCTTCGCCATGCTGCAGATGTTCAAAGGCAACAAGGGCGGCGTGCTGGGCTGGTTGGCCATCACCTTCCTGTTCGGTGCTGGCTTCATCGCGATGGAAATCTATGAGTTCCATCACCTGATCAACGAAGGCTACGGCCCGAACCGCAGCGGTTTCCTGTCGGCGTTCTTCGCGCTGGTAGGTACCCACGGTCTGCACGTAACCGCCGGCCTGATCTGGATGGCTGTTCTGATGTATCAGATCAGCACCAAGGGCATCACGCCGACCGCCAAGACCCGCATGAGCTGCCTGAGCCTGTTCTGGCACTTCCTGGACGTGGTCTGGATCTGCGTATTCACCGTCGTCTACCTGCTGGGGGTTCTGTAATGGCTAACGCACACGACACTCATCACGAAGGTAACCACGGTAGCGTCAAGTCCTACATGATCGGCTTCGTGCTGTCGATCATCCTGACTGCGATTCCGTTCGGCCTGGTGATGTTCCCAAGCCTGCCGAAGAACCTGACCGTTCTGGTTGTTGTGGCCATGGCCGTCATCCAGGTAGTAGTGCACCTCGTGTACTTCCTGCACATGGACCGCTCGAAAGAGCAGCGTTCCAACGTGTCGACGTTCCTGTTCACCACTCTGGTTATTGCACTGCTGGTCGGCCTGTCGCTGTGGATCATGTTCAACATCCACATCGAAATGATGGCCAAGTGAGGTAAGACTGCATGTCCGTGAAGCACTTTATCCAAATCACCAAACCGGGGATCATTTTCGGTAACGTGCTTTCCGTGGCAGGCGGTTTCTTCCTTGCCGCGAAGGGCCATGTGGATTTCGCCCTGTTCCTGGCGGTGGTGGTAGGGACTTCTCTGGTGGTGGCGTCCGGTTGCGTGTTCAACAACTGCATCGACCGCGACATCGACCAGAAGATGGAACGCACCAAGAACCGTGTCATGGTTCAGGGCGGCATGCCGCTGCCCCTCGCGCTGGCCTATGCCACCCTGCTTGGGGTGGCTGGCTTCAGCTTGCTGTATGTACAGGCCAACCCGCTGTCGGCGTTCTGTGCGCTGATCGGTTTCATCGTCTACGTCGGTTTCTACAGCCTGTGGCTGAAGCGCAAATCGGTGCACGGCACCTTGGTCGGCAGCCTTTCGGGTGCCATGCCTCCGGTGATCGGCTACTGCGCCGTGAGCAACAACTTCGACCTGGCTGCAGTGACCCTGCTGGTGATGTTCAGCCTGTGGCAGATGCCACACAGCTTCGCGATCGCCATCTTCCGCTTCAAGGACTACAGCGCTGCCAACATTCCGGTCTTGCCGGTGGCTCGCGGTATCCTGGCGGCGAAGAAGCAGATCGTGCTGTACGTGCTGGCCTTCGTGCTCGCAACCCTGATGCTTACCCTCGGCGGTTACGCCGGCCTCGGCTACCTGGCCGTGGCAGCAGCCATGGGCCTGTACTGGCTCTATATGGCATGGGGTGGCTACAAGGCCGAGGACGACAACAAGTGGGCTCGCAAGGTATTCGGTTTCTCCATCCTCACCGTCACTGCGCTTAGCGTGATGATGTCGGTGGACAGCCAGACCGCTGCGGACGTACTGATGACCTACGCACGCTGATTCAGACGCCTGTTTCACGAAGACCCCGGCCATGTGCCGGGGTTTTTCATGGGCGTCTTCCTGTGCAGCCCCGTTCGCCGGTGAGCTCGTTCCGAGGCATGTGGTTGATCCTGTAGGGGCGGGTTGGTCGGCGAAAGGGCTGCTCGTCAAACCACAAACTTGAAATATTCAATAAAATCGTCTGAAAAGGTCTAACAAAACAGGAAATTATCATTTACAGATAACCTGTATCGGCATTATCTTCTGATTCAGGCCGCCGCAGCGGCCAGCGTCGCTCGGACGGTTCCGGGCGCTTACGTTCTCAGAGGAAACCATGGCCAATCCAGGTTCGCCGCGCCGCTTCGCGCGCATCGATCGTCTCCCCCCTTACGTCTTCAACATCACTGCCGAGCTCAAGATGGCGGCCCGTCGCCGTGGCGAGGACATCATCGACCTGAGCATGGGCAACCCCGACGGGGCCACGCCGCCGCACATCGTCGAGAAGCTGGTTCAGGTCGCACAGCGAGAAGACACCCATGGCTATTCCACCTCGCGCGGTATACCGCGCCTGCGTCGTGCGATCTCCAACTGGTACAAGGATCGCTACGAGGTCGACATCGACCCGGAAAGCGAAGCCATCGTCACCATCGGTTCGAAAGAAGGCCTGGCGCACCTGATGCTTGGCACCCTCGACCATGGCGACACGGTGCTGGTGCCCAACCCGAGCTACCCGATTCACATCTATGGCGCGGTCATCGCCGGCGCGCAGGTGCGTTCTGTGCCGCTGGTGCCGGGTGTGGACTTTTTCAACGAGCTCGAGCGAGCGATTCGCGAGTCGATTCCCAAACCGAAGATGATGATCCTTGGGTTTCCCTCCAACCCTACCGCGCAATGCGTGGAGCTGGACTTCTTCGAACGCGTGGTGGCGTTGGCCAAGCAGTACGACGTGCTGGTAGTGCACGATCTGGCCTACGCCGACATCGTCTACGATGGCTGGAAAGCGCCGTCGATCATGCAGGTTCCGGGGGCCAAGGACATTGCGGTGGAGTTCTTCACCCTGTCCAAGAGCTACAACATGGCCGGCTGGCGTATCGGTTTCATGGTCGGCAACCCGGAGCTGGTCAGCGCCCTGGCGCGGATCAAGAGCTACCACGACTACGGTACCTTCACCCCGCTGCAGGTGGCCGCGATTGCTGCACTTGAGGGCGACCAGCAATGCGTGCGTGATATCGCCGAGCAGTACCGCCAGCGGCGCAACCTGCTGGTCAAGGGGCTGCACGAGCTGGGCTGGATGGTCGAGAACCCCAAGGCGTCGATGTATGTCTGGGCGAAGATCCCGGAGCAGTACGCACACCTGGGTTCGCTGGAGTTTTCCAAGAAGCTGCTGGCCGAGGCCAAGGTTTGTGTGTCGCCGGGGATTGGCTTCGGGGACTATGGCGATGACCATGTGCGCTTTGCCCTGATCGAGAACCAGGACCGGATTCGCCAGGCGATTCGCGGCATTCGCCAGATGTTCCGAGCTGACGGCCTGGCCCGTAAATAGCACACGGGCAGGGGCTGTGAAGCGGCCCCTGCCATTGCCGGATCAACGGCAAACTATTTTTGCATTACCCCTCTTCTCAGCCGACCTGGCTTCGATTACAAATGGCGCGCGGGCCAACCCCGATAACAACAACCTTCCCTCCGTGCCATCATGTCCGAATACAACCCTTGCCTTGACTGCGGCGCCTGCTGCGGGTATTTCCGTGTGTCCTTTTTCTGGGGCGAATGCCAGTCTGCCGGCGGCCTTGTGCCGGATGACCTGGTGGTGCAAATCAACCCGACGCGTGTTGCCATGATCGGCACCGACGCCAAGCCTTGCCGCTGCGTGAGCCTGCAGGGCGAGATTGGCAAGGAAGTCGCGTGCACCATCTACGCCAACCGTTCCAGCCCATGCCGCGAGTTCGAGGCGTCTTGGGAGGGTGGGGTGCATAATCCAAGTTGCGACGATGCGCGGGCGTTCTATGGCCTGCCTCCGTTGACGCCACCAGAGGCCAACGAGCCGCATTGGCCGGATGATGGGGCCGAGGTGGCCTGAAGCGTCAGCTGTAAGAAGGTTCTGAATCTGAAACCGAATGCTTCAGTAGGGCAGGGGGCGGTGCGCGTGCAGACTTCGGTCTGGCCGTGTCGCGACCTGTACGTCATCCAGCCCGGCATCCGGCTCGACCACGCCTTCGATGAGCTGCCGGTGGTGCTGGGCTTGAGGCGTGTTCGCCGATAGAGCTGCAGCGTTCTTGAGATCGAGCGCCGCCCGCGCGGCGCATCGCGAGCAAGGCTCGCTCCTACGTCTGTTTCGGGCCAATGAGTCCTGCGGGATTTGCACGCGAACGCCTGGCTGCATAGCGCGATACCGTGCCGTACAAACAATGCGGTCGCGCGCGCCTGTCACTGGCGTTACTGGCCCGAAACAGACGTAGGAGCGAGCCTTGCTCGCGATGCACCGCGCGGGCGGCGCTCGGTTTCAGCACCACCGCAAACGCCAGACATGCACCCGCCGCCCACTCCAAACCCAAGCCATACCCCCACCCACCCCACATGACGTTAAACTGTCATCTCCCCAGCCATGGACAGGAGATCCGGCGTGACCCCACCCCGCAGTTTCCCCAGTGACCTCTGCCTCGACAGCCCGCGCCTGCAGTTGCGCCCGATGCGCCACGCCGACGCTGCACAATGGCTGAAGATCATGGCCGACCCCGAGGTCATGCGTTACTGGCACCACGCACCCTGGCAAGACCTTGCCGAAGCCCAGAGCGCACTGGCCGCCGACCGCGAAGCGTACGCCAATGGCGACCAGCTCAAGCTGGGCATGTATCGCCGTGACAACGGCGAACTGATCGGCATGGTGCAGCTGTTCAATATCGATGACGTCTCCCGCCGTGGCGAAATCGGCTATTGCCTGGCCAGCGCCGTGCAGGGCAGGGGCTACATGGATGAAGCGCTGACCTGCTTCATCGATTACCTCGCCCACACCTTGCACATGCGCCGCCTTGAAGCGGAAATCGACCCGCGCAACAGCGGTTCGGCCCGTACCCTGGAACGCCAGGGATTCGTATTGGAAGGCACGCTGCGAGCACGCTGGTGCGTGGCGGGCGAGCTGTCCGACTCGGGGATATACGGTCTGTTACTTGAGCCGCCTGTCGTCTGACCGCCCGGTGCTGTATGGTCGGCAATCTCGACGATTGAGCACGGAGCCGCCGTTTGCCAGCTTTCTACCTCACCTTGAGTCTCGCCTTGTACCTGCTCTGCCTGGCGTTCGATGGCGCCCTGATGGGCGCTGATCGGCACATGCCAGCACTGCAGATGCTGCTTTACGGGCCCTGGGGCGTGCCCTTCGGGTTGTTCCAGTGGTTCGCCAATCCGCTGCTGGCATTGGCATTCCTGAGCCATCGGCGCTTCCGACGGCTGGCCCTGGGGCTGGGTTTGGGGGCGCTGTACCTCGCCGCCAGCAGCTTCGGCATTGAACGCCTGCCCGATAACATCAGCTATGAGTTCCATGAGCGAACCGGCTTTGGTGCGGGCTTCGACCTGTGGCTGGCGGCAATCGTCGTGTTCTGTGCCGGCCAGGCCTGGCAGTGTTGGAAGGCCCGCAGCCGTGACGATGTGCCAGGTTGGAACTGGCTGGATGTGGCATTGATTGCGGCGCTTGGGGTGACCTTTTATGCCGCCACGCAGATGCCATCGTTGCGCTTCGAGCCTGGCAAGGTGCTGATGCCGCCGGAGCAGCCGCGGGCATTCTGATGCTCGCCAGGAGGGACGATGATGATCAGACATTTTTTGATAGGCCTTGCAGTGGCCGGTTTGCTGCCGCAGGCATGGGCCGAGGAAAACTCGCAGGGCTATGGCCAGTGCATGGACAAGGCGGCCAGTACGGCGGCAATGAGTGCATGCATTCAACAGGAGACCGCGCTGCAGGACCAGCGGTTGAACCGGGTCTACAAGCGGCTGATGGCCAAGCTCGATGCCGGTCAGCAGAAGCGTCTGCGGGAGGTGCAGCGCCAGTGGATCGCTTATCGCGACGGCAACTGCCAGTTCCATGTGCAGGCCAGTGGCGGGACCATGGCTCTGCATGAAGGTGGAATGTGCATGCTGGACATGACTCGGGAGCGGGCGGGGGAGCTGGATCGGGTGCTCAGCCCTGGGCAGTGATGTGGGGGCTCCGTCACGCTCGCCGGCAAGTCGACTCCTGGCGCAGTCCTCGCCGGAGCCGGCTTGCCGGCGATGGTGTCAGTGCGCAAGTCGCGCAGCCATCCTTTATCGCTTGCGCGCCTTCAGGTACTCACGCACCTCGCGTGCATCGCCGGCAAACTCGATGCGTTCGGCCTTGGCCTCGCGCTGGTAGGCGTACATCGGGTCGTAGTACTCGTTGAGCAAGCCCTCGATCCAACCCCGGTGCAGGTCCACCGCGCCGCAGCGCTGCTGTTCGTCCAGCGCCTGGCGCATGATCTCGGACAAGCGCTGGAAACGCTCGCCGCCCAGGCGCTTGTGGATATTGCTCATGCTTTGCAGCATGCGCTCGGCGAACAGTCGTTGACCAAGCTCCTCGCCGTGCAGTGCGATGAATTCGGCGCTCAGGTTGACCACGTAATCGCGCAAGATGCGCTCCACGCGGTTCTCGAAGCTGTCCTCCAACCACACCATCGGATATTGCTGCATGCCCTGGTACAACTCCAGCGGCACCGAGCAACTGCCGACAATACGGCCTTCATCCTCGAGCACGAACTGGTCGATGCCGCGAGCGCGCTTCTTCAGTACGTCGATGGCCAGGCGGTTCTCGAAGTCGATCTGCGAAGGCTGTGCGGTGGCACGCTTGCCGAAACTGGATCCGCGATGGTTGGCATGGCCTTCCAGGTCGAGCACGTTGCTCAGCTGGTGCAAGACATCGGTCTTGCCTGTGCCGGTCAGGCCGCCCACCAGTACGAAATCGCATTGCGCCACCGCCTGCAGGGTGGTTTCCAGCAGGAACGTGCGCATGGCTTTGTAGCCACCCTTGATGCGTGGGTAGTCAATGCCGGCCTCGTCACGCAGCCACTGCTGGACGATCAGCGAGCGTAGGCCGCCGCGGGCGCAGTACAGGTATCCGTCGGGGTGGGCCTTGGCAAAGCTGGCCCAGGCATGCAGGCGCTCGCGCTTGGTAGTGCCGCTGACCAGTTGGTGGCCCAGGGTGATGGCGGCGGCCTGGCCCTGTTGCTTGTAGCAGGTGCCAACCTTCTGCCGTTCCTGATCGGTCATCAGCGGCAGGTTGACGGAGCCCGGGAAGGCCCCCTTGGCAAACTCGATGGGCGCGCGCATGTCCATCATGGGCGCGTCGTCGAGGAACAGCTGGCGAAAATCGGTGCAGTCGGGGCGCATCAGATCACCTCGACCGCGTGGCTCTGTCGCTCGACCAGCGCGCCGATCGGCGCGAGCTTCAGGCCAAGCGCTGCAGCTACGTCGAGAAACTCCGCTTCACCCTCTGGAGTAACGGCTACCAACAGGCCGCCGCTGGTCTGCGGGTCGCACAGCAGGTGCTTCTGCTCGTCGCTCAAGGCGCCGATCTTGTGGCCATAGCTGTCGAAGTTACGCAGGGTGCCTCCTGGGATGCAGCCCTCGGCCAGGTAGTGGTCGACACTGGGCAGACGCGGTACGGCTGTGTAGTTCAGGTGCGCGGTCAGGCCACTGCCTTCGGCCAGTTCCACCAAATGGCCGAGCAGGCCGAAACCGGTCACGTCGGTCATGGCCTTGACGCCGCCAAGCTTGCCAAAGCGGCTGCCGGGGGTGTTGAGGGTGCACATCCAGTCACGGGCCAGGCCGTGGTCCTGTTCGCGCAGCTTGGCTTTCTTCTCGGCGGTGGTGAGGATGCCGATGCCCAAGGGTTTGGTCAGGTACAGACGGCAGCCCACGGTAGCGGTGTCGTTGCGCTTGAGGTGATGCTTGCTGACCACGCCGGTGACGGCCAGGCCGAAGATCGGTTCCGGGGCGTCGATGGAGTGGCCACCTGCCAATGGAATGCCTGCTTCGGCGCACACGGCGCGCCCGCCACGGATCACCTCGCGAGCCACTTCCGGTGGCAGTACGTTGACCGGCCAGCCAAGAATGGCGATGGCCATCAAGGGGTCGCCGCCCATGGCGTAGATGTCGCTGATCGCATTGGTGGCGGCGATGCGGCCGAAATCGTACGGGTCATCGACGATGGGCATGAAGAAGTCGGTGGTCGAGACCACGCCACGTTCATCGTCCAGTGCGTAGACGGCGGCATCGTCGCGGGAGGCATTGCCCACCCAGAGCTTCGGGTCGAGGGCCTGTGCACCGCTTTCGGCGAGGATCACGTCCAGCACCTTGGGAGAGATCTTGCAGCCACAGCCGGCACCGTGGCTGTATTGGGTCAGGCGAATCGGCTCGCTCATATGCACCTCGTGCGCTCAATGATGTTGCGCGATTGTAGCAAAGCTGGTCTTTGTGCCATGGACTCTTATACTTGCCACGGTCGGCGCGGATGCCGGCCCTTTCCCCGCTATTGAACCGGAGAACCCCAATGCTCAAACGCCCTCTGGCCCTTGCAGCCGGACTTGCGCTGTCTTGCTGCGCCGTCATCGCCCAGGCTGCCGATACCCTGCGAGTCAGTGCCATCCCAGACGAAGCGCCAACCGAACTGCTGCGCAAGTTCAAGCCGCTGGGGGAATATCTGTCCAAGCAGCTGGGCATGGACGTGAAGTTCGTGCCGGTGGCCGATTACCCGGCAGTGGTCGAATCGCTGGCGTCCGACCGCTTGGACCTGGCCTGGCTGGGAGGCTTCACCTTCGTCCAGGTGCACCTGAAGGACCCCAAAGCCACGCCATTGGTACAACGTGAACAGGACGCGCAATTCACCTCGAAGTTCATCACTGCCAATCCGGACGTCAAGAGCCTGGCCGACCTGAAGGGCAAGTCCTTCGCCTTCGGTTCGATCTCGTCCACTTCCGGTAGCTTGATGCCGCGTTACTTCATGCTCAAGGAAGACAACATCAAGCCGGAGAGCTACTTCAGCCGCGTGGCCTACTCCGGTGCGCACGACGCGACGGTTGCCTGGGTTCAGGCCGGCAAGGTCGATGGTGGCGTGCTCAATGCCAGCGTATGGCAGAAGCTGGTCGATGCCGGCAAGGTCGACACCAGCAAGGTCAAGGTGTTCGCCACTACCCCGGCCTATTACGACTACAACTGGACCGTGCGCGGCAACATGGATCCGCAGCTGAAGGAAAAGATCAAGAAGGCCTTCCTCGACCTCGACCCGGCCAACCCGGAGCACAAGGCGATCCTCGACCTGCAGGCCGCCAGCCGCTTCATCGAGACCCAGCCTGAGAACTATGCAGGCACCGAGCAAGCGGCACGTGAGGCCGGCCTGCTCAAGTGACTATCCATCTTCACAACGTCGACCTGCGACACGGCCAGGTTCGTGCCTTGAATGCCGTCAACCTGCGGATCGAGCAGGGTGAACGGGTTGCGATCATCGGTCCTTCAGGGGCTGGCAAATCCAGCCTGTTGCACCTGATGGCGACGGCCATCGAGCCCAGTGCCGGCCGCCTGGAGGTGTTTGGCGAACAACCCTGGAGCCTGTCCGCAGGGGCTCGTCAGCGTTTGCGCACGAGGGTGGGGCTGGTGCATCAGGCACCGCCCTTGCCGCCGCGCCAGCGAGTGGTAACGGCGGTGCTGGCCGGCCGACTCGGACGGTGGGGCACCCTGCGTGGCTTGCTCAACCTGCTTTACCCAAGCGACGTGCCGGGGGCGCGTCAGGCGCTGGCCGAGCTGGGGCTGGCCGATAAACTGTTCGTGCAGTGCGGGCAGTTGTCTGGCGGCCAGTTGCAGCGGGTCGGCATCGCCCGGGCGCTTTACCAGCAGCCTGAACTGTTGCTGACCGACGAGCCGGTGTCGGCCATGGACCCCGTGTTGGCCGATCACAGCCTGGCCTTGCTCAACCGCCACGCCATGACCGATGGCGTGACCCTGGTGGCGAGCCTGCATGCCGTGGACCTGGCTCTGGCGCATTTCCCTCGGGTGGTAGGCATCCGTGATGGCCAGGTGGCGTTCGATTGCCCCGCGGCGGCGGTCAGCGAAGCACGCCTGGATGCGCTGTATGCCAACGAGCAACTGGCGTCGCCTCCCACGACCAGCCCGACGTTGACGGTACAGATTCCACGATGCTGAAATCCGATGTCCGCGACCCGGCGCTGCTGCCGCGCTTATTGCTGAGCCTGATTGCCGTGGCCCTGTTGTGGCCCGGTTTGCAGTTGAGCGAGCTCGATCCTGGTGTGTTGCTGCAGGCAGAGAACCGGCAGCAGATCGCCAGTTTCACCCGCGCGTTCTGGCCGCCAGCCCATGACCCCGAGTTCCTGGCGCTGTTGTATCAGTCGACGTTGCAGACCCTGGCCGTGGCCACTGCCGGTATGGCCCTGGCGCTGCTGCTGGCGGTGCCGGCCAGCCTGATGGCCAGCCGCGCCCTGTCGTTGCGCGCAGCCTCCAGGGGCGGTAGGGCAGGGCTGTGGTCGCGGTTGCTGCGCATGCCCGTGCGCGGCCTGCTGATCTTCCTGCGCAGTGTGCCGGAGATCGTCTGGGCGCTGCTGTTCGTGCGCGCCGTGGGGCTGGGGCCGACAGCCGGGGTACTGGCCATCGCCATTACCTACAGCGGTATGCTCGGCAAGGTCTACGCAGAGATCTTCGAGTCGGTCGACCAGCGCCCGGCCCATGCGTTGCTGCAGGCCGGCAGTGGCCGACTGACCGCATTCTTCTACGGCATTCTGCCCACGGCTGGAGCCGAGGTCGTGTCCTACACCGTATACCGCTGGGAGTGCGCGGTGCGCGCTTCGGTGGTGATGGGCTTCGTCGGCGCCGGTGGGCTTGGCCAGCAGATAGACCTCTCGATGCGCATGTTCGCCGGTGCTGAAGTGGCAAGCATGCTGCTGGCGTTTCTGGTGCTGGTATTTCTGGCCGACCAACTCAGCCGCTTCCTGCGGGGGAGGTTGGCATGAACCGGGTGATCAACCTGCTGGTGGTCGCTGTCATCATCGCGGCGGTGGTGGCGTCTTTCGCATACCTTGAGCTGGATCTTCATGCGGTGGTCGGCAACGGTGGCCTGGGGCAGATGGGTGAGTATGCCGGGCGGTTCCTGCGGCCTGACCTGACTGGCGAGCACCTGCGCGCAGTGGGGCGTGGTGCCCTGGAAACCCTGGCCATGTCCGGGATGGGCACCCTGCTTGCAATGGGCTTGGGGATGCTGCTGGCATTGCCTGCGGCAGGGCGTTTCGGCTGGCTGCTACAGGCTGCCGCGCGCCTGCTGCTGAACGCCCTGCGGGCCATACCTGAACTGGTATGGGCTGCGTTGACGGTGCTGGCTGCCGGGCTTGGGCCGAATGCCGGTACCCTGGCGCTGGCACTGCATACCGCCGGGGTATTGGGGCGTCTGTTCGCCGAAGCGTTGGAGAATGCGTCACCGGAACCGGCGGCGGCCATTCGTTTGCAAGGTGGTAGCCAGCTGGCTGCGTTCTGTTTCGGGACGTTGCCCAACCTCTGGCCTCAGCTGCTGGCCTACAGTTTGTACCGCTGGGAAAACAACATCCGCATGGCCAGCGTGCTGGGTTTCGTCGGCGCGGGGGGATTGGGGCAGATGCTTTACACCACCTTGAGCCTGTTCCAGGAAGCGCAGGCCAGTACGGTGATCATTGCCATGCTGGTGCTGGTGCTGCTGGTCGATGCGTTGAGTGATCTGTTGCGCCAGCGGTTCGTGCGCGCCTGATAGAGGGACCGGCCGCTTTGCGGCCCCCCGCTGGCAAGCCGGCGCCTACACCCGTTCCCCGCGCTGCGCCTCGCGCTGCATCGATTCCAGGTTCCGCTCGATCGTTTCGCAGATGGTGTCCATCTGGATTTGGTGCTCGCTGAACTTGAACGGGCTCTGCAAGTCGGTGCCGATACGCTCGATGGCCAGCAACATGAACCCCACTACCGTCGACGCCAGGGGCGTGAACCACCCCAGCGATTCCACCAGCCCGATTGGCACGATCAGGCAGAACAAGGTGATGAACAGCCGTGGGAAATACACATAGGGGTAGGGCAGGGGCGTGTTGGCGATTCGTTCCATGCCGCCCTGGGCATTGGAGAGGTCCACCAGGGTGGACTCCAGCCGCGCCAGACGGATGCTGTCCAGGCGGCCAGCCTGGTATTCCCTGGCCAACAGGGTTGCCGAACCGCTGAGAATATCGTTGGCGAAATTGTTGGAACGGTTGCGCCGCTCGAACTCGTCCAAGGGGATGAACGCCATCAGTTCATCCGGGCAGGCCTCGCCCTTCAAGTGTGCCGCCAGGCAGTTGACGTAGGCGATGTGCCTGCGCAGCAGGGTTGCCTTGGCCGGGTTCAGGCCCTCCGTGGGGTCATCGATCAAAGTCAGCGTCTGCCGGGCAAAGCTGCGAGAGCTGTTCACCAACGCGCCCCAGAGTGTCCTGGCCTCCCACCAGCGGTTATAGGCACTGCTGTTGCGAAAACTCACCAGCACCACCAGCGCCGAACCCAGCAGGGTCAGCGGGATCAGTGGCAGGGTGAACTTGCTGTTGAAGAACAGCATGAAGTCGATGGTGACCAGCACATCCCAGATCAGCAGCCAGAACAGCGACCAACCGATGTAACCGAAAGTCTTCACCACCAGGCGGTACTGGCGGGCGATGAGGTTCTTCACACGCGCTACCTCGAAACGTGGGCGATGCAGGTTCGGACGTCGAGGAGAAGGGAAGGTTCGCTGTAACGGGACCAAGGGTTTTAGGCGCTGTATGAAAAGCCTTGCTACTCGGTGAGGCTGCGTTGAAAACAGCCTGACCTTCGTCTCAAGACTTTTCACGCAGAGCCTGGCAAAGGTGAAGGGTCAACCTATCACTTGCTTCATTTGCACCAGCGCCACCCGCTTGCCATCCGGGGTGTGCCGTTCTTCGATTGCGAAGGGCGCGAAACCAAGCGATGGATAAAGCAGCAGGCCCGCGGTGTTGTGGTTGAAGCACGACACCCACACCTCCCGCGCCGCGAATTGTTCGCGGGCCAGATCGACCATGCGTTGCACCAGATAGCGCGCCACCCCTCGGCCACGCGCCGCCGGCGCCACGACGACATTGCCCAATGCGCAAACCCCGCCCCTTTCTGCCTTGTAGAAGTTGGCGAAGCCCAGAACCACGCCCTCGCCCTCGACCACCGTCGAGCCACTGCGCTGGGCGATGGCGTCGCTCAACTGAGCAGGTGTCAGCGGGTAGCTGGCCTTGGGGAACATGTAGAACAGTTCGTCCGGACCTTGGGGGAAACAGCAGATGACGGGTATATCGGCGGTTTGCGCGGGGCGATGTGTCAGGAGCATGGGGCAGCGTTCCTTACTGATGATTGCTCATGGTCCGTCATCTTCCATCGGTGGCGCCGATCGGACAAGCTGCCCCTGAACGCTTTAGCCCCCTGGGTTGGCGGTTGCCACATAGCCCTTGATGGCTGGCGGCGTCGCGCGAGGATTGGCCTTGCGCGCCTGCAGGTACTGGAAACGTCGCCATTCCTTGGCAATTTCGCTATAAGACATGAACACACTGACGCGCTCACGCCCGGCCAGGTCCGGCCGGCTCTGCGCGTCGATCTGCTTCGTGGGGATGAACGCGACGCTGATACCCACCACCTTGCCGTCTCCAGCAAACACCGGGCCGCCAGACATGCCCTTGACCATCGGCCCGTCGTGTACCGAATAAAACACACTGCCTGGCGTACCTTCCAGGCGTACCAGCGATGGCAGGGCATGACCGGTGCCCTGAACGGGGACCATGAAGCTGTTGAAACCTACCGCCGTGACCGACTCGCCCGGCACATACTGGCGCCAGGTGGGAACCTGCGCCGCCTTGTGCTTGAAGAACACCACGTCGCCGAGGCCTTCGTGGACCACGTTGCGCAGGAAGGGCGTGTGTTTGGCGGTTACCGCATAGTCTTCATTCCACTGAATGGCCGAGGCCATCAGCAGCATCGGCAGTGGAGCACCTGAGGTGACCACGAAAGCCTGGTCGTAGACGGGATCTGAGACGTAGGAGGTTGGCATTCCATTGCACCCACTGAGCAGCATCATTGCAGCCAGGCAGGGCGCGGTTTTTTTCATGGCACACACAGAGGTGGAAAAACGGGAGCGCAACTATGGCCAGATGACATCATTCGATCAATGCTTTCTGCGTATATCCGACGAATAACATCCTAAGTAGAGGCTTGGCTGCTGGCCAATAGAATCCAGGCATGGCTGCAGGCGGCACAGTCGTTGGCGTGGCGCCAATTAATGGCGTGTCATTGGCAGGTTCGGTGCGGTAGCAAGGGTACAGGGCAGGAGCTTGGTTACAGGCACAAAAAAACCGACCATAAGGTCGGTTTTCTTCGGATTTGGTGCCCCGAGGGAGACTCGAACTCCCACTCCTTTCGAAAACGGATTTTGAATCCGCCGCGTCTACCAATTCCGCCATCAGGGCGTGTGGCGCGCAGTATAGAGAGGTGTCTTGGGTCGGTCAATCGTGTTTCATAGTCAATTTTCACACATTGGGCTAAACTTTGCGGCCCTGTCGAACCGAACACCATCATGCGCGTCGCCGATTTTTCTTTCGAACTCCCCGATTCCCTGATCGCTCGTCATCCGCTGGCCGAGCGCCATGGTAGCCGTCTGCTGGTCCTCGATGGACCTAGCGGGGCGCTGGCGCACAAGCAGTTCCCCGATCTGCTCGACTACCTGCGCCCTGGCGACCTCATGGTATTCAACAATACCCGGGTGATCCCGGCGCGGCTGTTTGGCCAGAAGGCTTCCGGCGGCAAGCTGGAGGTGCTGGTAGAACGGGTGCTCGACAGCCACCGGGTTCTGGCCCATGTGCGCTCCAGCAAGGCGCCAAAGGCCGGCTCGCTGATCCTCATCGACGGTGGTGGCGAGGCCGAGATGGTCGCGCGCCACGAAACGCTGTTCGAACTGCGCTTCACCGAAGAGGTGCTGCCGTTGCTTGAGCGGGTAGGGCACATGCCGTTGCCGCCCTACATCGACCGCCCGGACGAAGGCGCCGACCGTGAACGCTACCAGACTGTGTATGCCGAGCGTGCGGGCGCGGTAGCGGCACCCACTGCCGGGCTGCACTTCGACGAAGCGTTGTTGGAAAAAATCGCCGCCAAAGGCGTGGAACGGGCCTTCGTCACCCTGCACGTGGGGGCGGGCACCTTCCAGCCAGTGCGGGTCGACAAGATCGAAGACCACCACATGCACAAAGAGTGGCTTGAGGTGAGCCAGGAGGTGGTCGATGCCATCGATGCCTGCCGTGCGCGCGGTGGCCGAGTGGTGGCGGTCGGTACTACCAGCGTACGTTCGCTGGAAAGCGCGGCCCGCGATGGTGTGCTCAAGGCTTTCAGCGGCGACACCGATATCTTCATCTACCCAGGCCGTCCCTTCCATGTGGTCGACGCCCTGGTCACCAATTTCCACTTGCCGGAGTCCACGCTGCTGATGCTGGTCTCGGCCTTCGCCGGTTACCCCGAAACCATGGCCGCCTACGCGGCGGCGGTCGAGCAGGGGTACCGCTTCTTCAGTTACGGTGATGCCATGTTCATCACCCGCAATCCGGCGCCACGCGGCCCAGAGGATCAAGCATGAGTCGCACCTGTCGAATGTCCTTCGAACTGCTGGCCACCGACGGCAAGGCCCGTCGTGGCCGTCTGACCTTCCCACGTGGCACGGTGGAAACCCCGGCGTTCATGCCGGTGGGTACCTATGGCACGGTCAAGGGCATGCTGCCGCGTGACATCGAGGCCATCGGCGCCGAGATCATCCTCGGCAATACCTTCCACCTGTGGCTGCGTCCAGGTACCGAGGTGATCAAGAAGCACAACGGCTTGCACGATTTCATGCAGTGGAAAGGCCCTATCCTCACCGACTCCGGTGGTTTCCAGGTATTCAGCCTGGGTGCCATGCGCAAGATCAAGGAAGAGGGCGTGACCTTCGCCTCGCCGGTGGACGGCTCCAAGGTGTTCATGGGCCCTGAAGAGTCCATGCAGGTCCAGCGCGACCTGGGTTCGGACATCGTCATGATCTTCGACGAGTGCACGCCGTATCCGGCCGAGCACGACGTGGCGCGCACCTCCATGGAGCTGTCGCTGCGCTGGGCCCAGCGATCGAAGAACGCCCATGGTGACAACACAGCGGCACTGTTCGGCATCGTCCAAGGTGGCATGTACCAGGACCTGCGCATGCGCTCGCTGGAAGCGTTGGTCAACATCGACTTCGACGGCCTTGCCATTGGCGGCCTGTCGGTGGGCGAACCGAAGCACGAAATGATCAAGGTGCTGGATTACCTGCCGGCGCAGATGCCTGCTGACAAACCTCGTTACCTTATGGGGGTAGGCAAACCGGAAGATCTCGTTGAGGGTGTGCGCCGCGGCGTCGACATGTTCGACTGCGTGATGCCGACGCGCAACGCGCGTAACGGCCATCTGTTCGTCGATACAGGGGTGATCAAGATCCGCAATGCGTTCCATCGCCACGATGATTCGCCGCTGGACCCGACCTGTGATTGCTACACCTGCACCAACTTCTCCCGTGCCTATCTCCATCACTTGGACAAGTGCGGCGAAATGTTGAGCAGCATGCTGAATACCATCCACAACTTGCGCCATTACCAGCGCTTGATGGCCGGTTTACGCGAGGCTATTCAACAGGGTAAATTGGCCGCCTTTGTCGACGCCTTTTATGCCAAACGCGGGCTGCCTGTGCCGCCTTTGGACTGACTGTTCGCTCTTATTATTAAAACTTAGCAACTGGAGTGCCCAATGAGCTTCTTGATTCCCGCCGCTTACGCGGATGCTGCTGCACCTGCCGCCGGCCCCGCCGGTACTGGCTTCGAGTGGATTTTCCTGGTTGGCTTCCTGGTCATCTTCTACCTGATGATCTGGCGTCCTCAGGCCAAGCGTGCCAAGGAGCAGAAGAACCTGCTGAGCAACTTGCAGAAAGGTGACGAAGTTGTCACCAACGGCGGTATCGCTGGCAAGATCGTCAAGGTTTCCGATGATTTCGTGGTTCTGGAAGTTTCCGACAACGTCGAGCTGAAGTTCCAGAAGGGCGCCGTGGCTGCGACCCTGCCAAAAGGTACGCTCAAGGCTATCTGAGTTACCGTTTTTTCTTACCAGTCGGGGCGCGCAACGCGCCCCGCGTCTTGAACGGGCGGCGTGATGCTGAACAAATACCCTCTGTGGAAATACGCACTGATCGTGCTGGTACTGGCGATCGGCTTTATTTATTCCGCTCCCAACCTCTACCCGGATGATCCGGCGGTGCAGATCAGCGGCGCCAGTTCCGCGCTGCACGTGAGCCAGGCCGACCTGGACCGCGCTACCAAGGCGCTGGCCGATGCCGGCATCGCCGTCAAGGGCGCGAGCCTGGGCGAAAAGGGCAGTGGTCTGGTGCGTCTGACCAACCAGGAAGACCAGCTTCCAGCCAAGGATGTGGTACGCAAGGTACTGGGCGATGAGTACGTCGTGGCCCTGAACCTGGCGCAAACCACCCCGCAGTGGCTGCGCAACCTGGGTGCAAGCCCCATGAAGCTCGGCCTGGACCTGTCCGGTGGTGTGCACTTCCTGCTGGAAGTGGACATGGACAAGGCCATGACGGCCCGCATGAAGGTCTACGAAGGCGAGGTGAAGACCTTGCTGCGCAAAGAGCGCATCCGCTACCGCAGCCTGCCGCAGCAGGATGGCGGGATCATGCTGGGCTTCGCTGACGATGCTACCCGCGAGCAGGCACGTGTCCTGATCCGCAAGAATTTCAATGATTTCGACCTGACCACCACCGAGCGCAACGATGTCGCGGTGCTGCGTCTGGCGCTGACCCAGGCGAAAGTCGCCGAGATCCGCGAATACTCGATCAAGCAGAACCTCACCACCGTGCGCAACCGCGTCAACGAGCTGGGCGTGGCCGAGCCGCTGGTACAGCGTCAGGGCGCCAACCGTATCGTGGTCGAGCTGCCAGGCGTCCAGGACACTGCCGAGGCCAAGCGTATCTTGGGTAAAACCGCCAACCTCGAGTTCCGCTTCGGTGCCGAACCCGGTGCCTCCAAGGCCACTACCGAGGTCTTCGAGTTCCGCGAAGGCGGTCGTTCCGCTGCAGTCGAGCGGGGTCTGATCATCACCGGTGACCAGGTGACCGATGCCCAGGCCAGCTTCGACGAGCATGGCCGTCCACAGGTGAACATTCGCCTCGATGGCCATGGTGGTGAACTGATGAGCCGTGCCACGCGCTCCAATGTCGGGCGCAGCATGGCGGTGATCTTCATCGAGCAGAAGCCGGTCACTCGCTACGAGAAGCAGGTGGTCGACGGCGTTGAGAAGGACGTCGCGGTCCAGACCTTCAAGGAAGAGAAGAAGATCATCAGCCTGGCGACCATCCAGTCGCCTCTGGGCAGCCAGTTCCGCATCACCGGCCTCAATGGCCAGGGCGAATCTTCCGAGCTGGCGCTGCTGCTGCGTGCCGGTGGTCTGGCCGCGCCGATGTACTTCGCTGAAGAACGTACCATTGGCCCGAGCCTGGGTGCCGACAACATCACCAAGGGTATCGATGCGTCCCTGTGGGGCATGCTGTTCGTCTCGCTGTTCATCATCGCCATCTATCGCGCTTTCGGTGTGATCGCCACCATCGCCCTGGCGGGCAACATGGTGCTGCTGTTGGCCCTGATGTCGCTGCTGGGCGCGACCCTGACCCTGCCTGGTATCGCCGGTATCGTGTTGACCATGGGTATGGCGGTGGACGCCAACGTGCTGATCTTCTCGCGTATTCGTGAGGAGCTGAATGCCGGCATGTCGGTGCAGCGTGCCATTCACGAAGGTTTCAACCGCGCCTATACCGCGATCATCGACGCCAACCTGACCAGCCTGCTGGTGGGTGGCATCCTGTTCGCCATGGGTACTGGCCCGGTCAAGGGCTTCGCGGTCACCATGTCCCTCGGGATTTTCACCTCGATGTTCACCGCCGTCATGGTGACCCGCGCCATGGTCAACCTGACCTGCGGCGGGCGTGACATCAAGAAGCTGTGGGTTTGAGGGAGCTGCGATGAAAACCATCAACTTCATGGGCGTGCGCAATGTCGCGTTCGCCATCACTGTGCTCCTCACCGTACTGGCACTGTTCAGCTGGTGGCAGAAGGGTCTCAACTTCGGCCTGGACTTCACTGGCGGTACGCTGATCGAGCTGACCTACGAGCGCCCCGCCGACCTCAAGGCCGTCCGGGCAGAGCTTGTCGATTCGGGCTTCCACGAAGCCGTGGTGCAGAGCTTCGGCGCCACCACCGATCTTTTGGTGCGTATGCCGGGCGATGACCCGCAGCTGGGCAACAAGGTGGCTGCCGCCTTGCAGAAGGCTGGCGGCGACAACCCGGCGACCGTCAAGCGCGTCGAGTTCGTCGGCCCGCAGGTGGGTGAAGAGCTGCGCGACCAGGGCGGCCTGGGCATGCTGCTGGCCTTGGGCGGCATCCTGATCTACCTGGCCTTCCGCTTCCAATGGAAGTTCGCGGTCGGTGCCATCGTTTCGCTTATCCACGACGTCGTGGTGACCCTGGGCATCCTGTCGTTCTTCCAGATCACCTTCGACCTGACGGTGCTGGCGGCCGTGCTGGCGATCATTGGTTACTCGCTGAACGACACCATCGTCGTGTTCGACCGGGTGCGTGAGAACTTCCGGGTGATGCGCAAGGCCTCGCTGATCGAGAACATCAACGTCTCGACTACCCAGACCCTGTTGCGCACCATCGCCACGTCGGTATCGACCTTGCTGGCGATCGCGGCCCTGCTGTTCTTCGGTGGCGACAACCTCTTTGGCTTCTCGCTGGCGTTGTTCATCGGTGTCATGGCCGGTACCTATTCGTCGATCTACATCGCCAACGTGGTGCTGATCTGGCTGAATCTGAGCAGTGAAGACCTGATTCCGCCTGCCAAGACCGAGGGTGTGGACGACCGTCCTTAACGATCGATCCTTCGCCATCCGGCACCTCAAAAGGCGCGAGTGTTGAACTCGCGCCTTTTTTTTCGTTCCAAGGCAGGGAGAAGGCGGGTGAGTCCCGCGGGTACGATCAGGAGGTTCACGTGAACAAATCAATGCTGGTGGGTGCGGTTCTGGGTGCTGTCGGTGTTACCGCCGGAGGTGCTGTGGCGACCTACAGCTTGGTGAACAAAGGCCCCGAGTATGCTCAAGTCACCGACGTTCAGCCGATCAAGCAGCAGGTGAAAACGCCGCGAGAGGTCTGCAAGGACGTGGCGGTAACCCGTCAGGCTCCGGTCAAGGACCAGCATCAGATCGCCGGTACCGTAGTCGGTGCCATTGCCGGTGGCCTGCTGGGTAACCAGATCGGGGGTGGTACCGGCAAGAAGATCGCCACCGTGGCCGGTGCGGTCGGTGGTGGCTATGCCGGTAACAAGGTGCAAGAAGGTATGCAGGAGCGCGACACCTACACCACCACCCAGACGCGCTGCAGCACGGTGCATGACGTCAGTGAGAAGGTGGTCGGGTACAACGTGACCTATTCCATCGGTGACAAAGTGGGTCGGGTGAAAATGGATCACGAACCTGGCTCGACCATTCCGGTGGACAAGAATGGCCAGCTGATCCTGAGCGACGCCCAGCAGTAAGAGGGGCTCAGGTCGGCGCGGTTCACCTAGTCAGCGCCGCTGCTACAGGCACAAAAAAAGCACCCCTCGGGGTGCTTTTTCGTGCGTGCAATGCGCGCTTAACGCTTCATGTGCTCTGGCAGGTGCGGCTGGATGGCCGTCAGTACCGCCTTGAAGCACTTGATGTTGCCGGCAACGATGTGGCCTTTGTCGAGGAAGTCGTGGCCACCGTTGAAGTCGCTTACCAGGCCGCCTGCTTCCTGGATCAGCAGTACGCCTGCTGCCATGTCCCACTCGGACAGGCCCGACTCCCAGAAGGCGTCGAAGCGGCCGGCGGCTACATAGGCGAGGTCCAGGCTGGCGGAGCCAGCGCGGCGGATGCCGGCGGTCTGGCCGGTCAGCGCGCGGAACATCCCCAGGTAGTTGTCCATGTCGGCCATCTGGTTGTCACGGAACGGGAAGCCGGTACCCAGCAGGGCGCCTTCCAGGCTGGTGCGCGAGCTGACGCGCAGGCGGCGGCCATTGAGTTGGGCGCCACGGCCACGGCTGGCGGTGAATTCTTCCTGGCGCACAGGGTCGACGATTACGGCATGCTCCAGGCGACCACGGTATTTGCAGGCAATGCTCACGGCGAAGTGAGGGATGCCGCGCAGGAAGTTGGTGGTGCCGTCCAGTGGATCGATGATCCACAGGTAGTCCTTGCCTTCTTCGCCGGTACCCGCGTGCAAGCCGGTCTCTTCACCCTGGATGGAGTGGTTCGGGTAGGCCTTGCGCAGGGCATTGACGATGGTTTGCTCGGCGGCGCGATCGACCTCGGAGACGTAGTCCTTGGCCTCTTTCTCATCGACTTTGATGCTGTCCAGGCGTTCGATGGAGCGGAAAATCAGTTCACTGGCGCTGCGAGCGGCGCGCAGGGCGATATTCAGCATAGGCTGCATGGGAGGGTCACCTGGAGATGTTAAAGAAGAAAGCCGATCATTCTAGCAGAAAACTTTGGCGGCAGAAGTGTCACATTTGCTTTCATGGCGTTACGCTGGTCGGTTCTGTAAGATCGTTACCCCCCAAACCTGCATCTGAGAGCACAACACCTTGCTGCAAAATATTCGTGTTGTTCTGGTCAATACCAGCCACCCCGGCAACATCGGCGGCGCTGCGCGTGCCATGAAAAACATGGGCTTGTCGCGTCTGGTGCTGGTGCAGCCAAAAGAGTTCCCGGCGGTCGATGCCACCGCCCGCGCCTCCGGCGCCGACGATGTGCTGGACAATGCCCAGGTGGTCGACAGCCTCGAGCAGGCGTTGGTCGGCTGCAGCCTGGTCATGGGCACCAGTGCCCGTGAGCGCAGCATCCCGTGGCCGTTGATCGATCCCCGCGAGTGCGGGGCCAAGGCGGTGGAGCATGCCCGCGGTGGCGAAGAGATCGCCCTGGTGTTCGGGCGCGAGCACGCCGGCCTGACCAACGAAGAACTGCAGCGATGTCACTTCCACGTGCACATTCCGTCGAACCCCGACTTCAGCTCGCTGAACCTTGCTGCCGCCGTCCAGGTGCTCTCCTATGAAGTGCGCATGGCCTGGCTGGCGGCAGAGGGTGCGCCCTCGAAAGTCGAGAAGTTCGAAGCCAACTCGCTGCGCAGCAACGAGCTGGCGACCATGGACGAGATGGAGCTGTTCTATGAACACCTGGAGAAAACCCTGGTGGACATCGGCTTCCTTGACCCTGAGAAGCCCAAGCACCTGATGCCACGCTTGCGTCGGCTGTATGGGCGCAGCGCGGTCAATCGTTCGGAAATGAGCATTTTGCGCGGCATCCTCACCGAGACCCAGAAGGTCGCACGGGGCGAGCCGCATAAGCGGAAGGACTGACAGATGTTCGAGCGTCTGCGTGAAGATATCCAAAGCGTTTTCCACCGTGACCCTGCGGCGCGCAATGCCTTCGAGGTGCTCACCTGCTACCCGGGCATGCACGCCATCTGGCTGCATCGGCTCGGGCATGCCCTTTGGAAGCGCGATTTCAAGTGGCTGGCTCGCCTGGTTTCGAATTTCGGCCGCTGGATGACCGGGATCGAGATCCACCCGGGGGCGACCATCGGTCGGCGCTTTTTCATCGACCATGGCATGGGTATCGTGATCGGCGAAACCGCCGAGATCGGGGATGATGTGACGCTGTACCAGGGCGTGACGCTGGGTGGCACCAGCTGGAACAAAGGCAAGCGCCACCCGACGCTGGAGAACGGTGTCGTGGTGGGGGCTGGCGCCAAGGTGTTGGGACCGTTCACTGTCGGGGCAGGGGCCAAGATCGGCTCCAATGCGGTGGTGACCAAGGCGGTGCCGGCCGGTGCGACCGCCGTGGGTATTCCGGGGCGTATCATCGTCAAGTCCGACGACAACGAAGTCGAGGCCAAGCGCAAGGCCATGGCCGAAAAGATCGGCTTCGATGCCTATGGCGTCAGTGGCGACATGCCGGACCCGGTGGCCCGCGCCATCGGTCAGATGCTCGACCACCTGCAGGCGGTCGACGACCGCCTGGAAGGCATGTGCGGTGCCTTGACCAAGATGGGCAGCGACTACTGTGCCACGAAGTTGCCGGCCCTGCCCGATGACGACTTCGCCGAGATCGTGCAGCCGGCCCAGCGCGACACTCAGCCGCATTGATCGCGCCAGGCTGAAGGCATACTGATACATGGGGCGTGTGCTCACGCCCCATTGCTGCTACAATCGCGCCCGCCTCCCGCATGCAAACCCGACTAAAGCAGTAGGTCTAATAGTTGACTTAAATGCTCAGGAATCGCATACTCGCTCACATCCTGTAACTCCCGTGGTATCCATTAGCCATGCGACTGACTACCAAAGGCCGATACGCCGTGACCGCCATGCTTGACCTGGCGTTGCACGCGCAGCATGGGCCGGTGTCTTTGGCCGACATTTCCGAGCGCCAGGGCATTTCCCTCTCTTATCTGGAACAGCTGTTCGCCAAGCTGCGCCGCAGCAGTCTGGTTTCCAGCGTGCGCGGCCCAGGCGGCGGCTACCAGCTGTCGCGGGGCATGGAAACCATCCAGGTGGCCCAGGTCATCGACGCGGTCAACGAATCGGTCGATGCCACCCGTTGCCAGGGCCTGGGGGATTGCCATGCCGGCGACACCTGCCTGACCCACCACTTGTGGTGTGACCTCAGCCAGCAGATCCACGAATTCCTCAGTGGCATCAGCCTGGCCGACCTCGTCATGCGCCGAGAGGTGCAGGAAGTCGCCCAGCGCCAGGACCTGCGCCGTGTCGTAGGCCGTTCCGCCCAGCTGGACAAGATTGAGACGTCCGCCGTCGACTGACCTGATTGACCCGACAGCGACGAGCGACGCCAACCGCCTGATAGGAGATACCCAATGAAGTTGCCGATCTACCTCGATTACTCCGCGACCACGCCGGTCGACCCACGCGTTGCCCAGAAAATGGCCGAGTGCCTGCTGGTCGACGGGAACTTCGGTAACCCGGCGTCGCGCTCCCACGTCTTTGGCTGGAAAGCCGAGGAAGCGGTTGAGAACGGCCGTCGCCAGGTTGCCGAGCTGATCAACGCCGACCCGCGCGAGATCGTCTGGACCAGTGGTGCCACCGAGTCCGACAACCTGGCGTTGAAGGGCGTTGCGCACTTCTATCAGACCAAGGGCAAGCACATCATCACCTCCAAGATCGAGCACAAGGCGGTCCTGGATACCGCTCGCCAGCTCGAGCGTGAAGGCTTCGAGGTCACCTACCTGGAGCCGGGCGAAGACGGTATCGTCACCCCGGCCATGGTCGAGGCGGCCCTGCGCGACGACACCATTCTGGTCTCGCTGATGCACGTCAACAACGAAGTTGGTTCGATCAACGACATCGCCGCGATCGGCGAACTGACCCGCTCTCGCGGCGTGCTGTTCCACGTCGATGCTGCCCAGTCGGCAGGCAAGGTCGAAATCGACCTGCAGAAGCTGAAGGTCGACCTGATGTCCTTCTCGGCCCACAAGGTCTACGGGCCCAAGGGTATTGGCGCGCTGTACGTCAGCCGCAAGCCGCGCGTGCGCCTGGAAGCCATCATTCACGGCGGTGGTCATGAGCGCGGCATGCGTTCGGGTACCCTGCCGACCCACCAGATCGTCGGCATGGGCGAAGCCTTCGCCATCGCCAAGCAGGAAATGGCCACCGAGAATGCGCGCATCAAGGCCCTGAGCGACCGCTTCTTCAGCCAGGTCTCCGACCTCGAAGAGCTGTACGTCAACGGCAGCCGCACCGCTCGCGTGCCGCACAACCTGAACCTGAGCTTCAACTACGTCGAAGGCGAGTCGCTGCTGATGTCGCTGAAGGACATCGCCGTTTCGTCCGGTTCGGCCTGCACCTCCGCTTCGCTCGAACCGTCCTACGTCCTGCGCGCCCTGGGCCGCAACGACGAGCTGGCGCACAGCTCGATCCGCTTCTCCTTCGGTCGTTTCACCACTGAAGAAGAAGTCGACTATGCCGCGCAGAAAGTCTGTGAAGCGGTAAACAAACTGCGTGAGCTGTCGCCGCTGTGGGACATGTACAAAGACGGCGTTGACATCTCCAAGATCGAGTGGGCCGCCCACTAAGCAGTCGCCGGCAAGAGCGGCTCCCTGATGAGGAAGGAATTGCACCATGGCATACAGTGAAAAGGTCATCGACCACTACGAAAACCCACGCAACGTCGGCAAGATGAACGCCGAGGACCCGGATGTCGGGACTGGCATGGTCGGCGCTCCCGCGTGCGGTGACGTGATGCGTCTGCAGATCAAGGTCAACGAGCAAGGCATCATCGAAGATGCCAAGTTCAAGACTTACGGCTGCGGTTCGGCCATCGCTTCCAGCTCCCTGGCCACCGAGTGGATGAAGGGCAAGACCCTGGACGAAGCCGAAACCATCAAGAACACCCAGCTGGCAGAAGAACTGGCGTTGCCGCCGGTCAAGATCCACTGCTCGGTACTCGCCGAAGACGCCATCAAGGCCGCCGTTCGCGATTACAAGCAGAAGAAAGGCTTGATCTAAGCCGCCTGTTGCACGGTTAGTAAGGAGTTCCGATGGCTATCAGCATGACAGAAGCCGCCGCCAACCACGTGCGGCGTTCCCTCGAAGGGCGCGGCAAGGGCGAGGGCATCCGCCTGGGCGTGCGCACCACCGGCTGCTCGGGTCTGGCCTATGTGCTGGAGTTCGTCGACGAGTTGGCTGACGAAGACCAGGTGTTCGAGAACCACGGCGTCAAGGTGATCATCGATCCCAAGAGCCTGGTCTACCTCGACGGCACCGAGCTGGACTTCGTCAAGGAAGGGTTGAACGAAGGCTTCAAGTTCAACAACCCCAACGTGCGCGGTGAGTGTGGCTGCGGCGAAAGCTTCAACGTCTGAGGCTGGCCGTGGGTACTCCTTGTCATTTCGCGCTGTTTGACCTCCAGCCCTGCTTCCGCCTGGACCTCGACAAGTTGGCCACTCGCTACCGCGAGCTGGCCCGTGAGGTGCATCCGGACCGCTTCGCCGACGCTTCCGAGCGGGAGCAGCGGGTGGCGCTGGAGAAGTCCGCAACCCTCAACGACGCCTACCAGACCCTGCGCAGTGCGCCACGTCGAGCCCGCTACCTGCTGGCCATCAGTGGTCACGAAGTGCCCCAGGAGGTCACGGTCCATGACCCCGACTTCCTGTTGCAGCAGATGCAGTGGCGCGAAGAACTCGAAGAGCTGCAGGACGAAGCCGACCTCGACGGTGTCGCCGTGTTCAAGAAGCGCCTCAAGGCTGCCCAGGACACGCTGAACGAGGATTTCGCCGCCTGCTGGGATGTGCCTGCCGAGCGCGACAAGGCTGAACGCCTGATGCGCCGCATGCAGTTCCTCGACAAGCTCGCCCAAGAAGTGCGCCAACTGGAAGAGCGCCTCGACGATTAACCCGGTGTCTCCCGTGATGACGCCTAAGGTATTCAGATAAGCATGGCCCTACTGCAGATCGCCGAACCCGGTCAAAGCCCGCAACCTCACCAGCGTCGCCTGGCGGTGGGTATCGACCTGGGTACCACCAATTCTCTGGTCGCTGCCGTGCGCAGCGGTCGCAGCGAGCCTCTGCCCGATGCGCAGGGTAATGTCATCCTGCCTTCCGCCGTGCGCTACCTCGATGGCCGTAGCGAAGTCGGCCTGGCAGCGCGCGAGGCGGCCTCCAGCGATCCACTGAACACCGTGCTGTCGGTCAAGCGCCTGATGGGGCGCGGCCTGGCCGACGTCAAGCAACTGGGCGAGCAGCTGCCGTACCGCTTCGTCGGCGGCGAGTCGCACATGCCGTTCATCGACACGGTCCAGGGGCCGAAGAGCCCGGTGGAAGTCTCCGCCGACATCCTCAAGGTGCTGCGCGAGCGAGCGGAAGCCACCCTGGGTGGCGAGCTGGTAGGGGCGGTGATCACCGTGCCGGCCTACTTCGACGATGCCCAGCGCCAAGCCACCAAGGACGCCGCCAAGCTGGCCGGCCTGAACGTGCTGCGCCTGCTCAACGAGCCCACTGCCGCGGCGGTGGCCTACGGCCTGGACCAGAAAGCCGAAGGCCTGGTGGCCATCTATGACTTGGGTGGCGGTACCTTCGATATCTCCATACTTCGCCTGACCGCAGGTGTTTTCGAGGTGCTGGCGACCGGTGGCGATACCGCCCTGGGCGGCGATGACTTCGACCATGCCATTGCAGGCTGGATCATCGAGCAGGCCGGCCTGTCCGCCGACCTCGACCCGGCCACCCAGCGTCAGCTGCTGCAAAGCGCCTGCGCTGCCAAGGAGGCCCTGACCGATGCCGACGTGGTCAGTGTCAGCCACGGCGCCTGGCAAGGCGAGCTGAGCCGCGCTGCATTCGAAGCCATGATCGAGCCACTGGTCGCCCGCAGTCTCAAGGCTTGCCGCCGCGCCGTGCGTGATAGTGGCGTTGAGCTCGACGAGGTCGGTGCCGTGGTCATGGTAGGCGGTTCCACCCGCGTTCCGCGCGTGCGCGACGCCGTCGGTGCACTGTTCGGCCGTACGCCGCTGACCTCTATCGACCCTGATCAGGTGGTGGCCATCGGTGCTGCCATCCAGGCCGATACCCTGGCCGGTAATCGTCGCGAGGGTGGCGAACTGCTGTTGCTGGACGTCATCCCGCTGTCCCTTGGGCTTGAGACCATGGGCGGGCTGATGGAAAAGGTGATTCCGCGCAATACCACCATCCCGGTGGCTCGCGCCCAGGAATTCACCACCTACAAAGATGGCCAGTCGGCGATGATGATCCACGTCCTGCAGGGCGAGCGCGAGTTGATCAGCGACTGTCGCTCCCTGGCGCGCTTCGAGCTGCGTGGAATCCCGGCCATGGTCGCCGGTGCGGCGAAGATCCGCGTCACCTTCCAGGTCGACGCCGATGGCCTGCTGAGCGTCGCCGCCCGCGAACTCGGCTCGGGCGTCGAAGCCAGCATCCAGGTCAAACCGTCCTACGGCCTGACCGATGGCGAGATCGCACGCATGCTCAAGGATTCCTTCGAGCACGCCGGTTCCGACAAGCAGGCCCGACAGTTGCGCGAGCACCAGGTCGACGGCGAGCGCCTGCTTGAAGCGGTGCAGGGCGCCCTCGACGCCGATGGCGATCGTTTGCTCAGCAGTGACGAGCGCGTGGCTATCGAGCATCAGATGCAAGAATTGCGTGATTTGCTTAGCGGCACCGATGGCGCGGCCATCGAGCAGCAGACCAAGCGTCTGTCGCAGGTGACCGATGCTTTTGCCGCCCGTCGCCTTGATTCGACGGTCAAAGCCGCACTGGCCGGGCGCAACCTGAATGAGATCGAGGAGTAACCGATGCCACAGGTGATTTTCCTGCCGCACGAGAAGTTCTGCCCGGAGGGGCTGGTAGTGGAGGTGGAGCCCGGGACCAATATCCTGGAACTGGCCCACGAGCACCACATCGAGATGGAAAGTGCGTGCGGCGGCGTGTGTGCCTGCACCACCTGTCATTGCATCGTGCGTGAAGGCTTCGACTCGCTTGAAGAGGCCGACGAGCTGGAAGAGGATATGCTGGACAAGGCCTGGGGTCTGGAGGCGCAGTCGCGCCTGGCCTGCCAGGTGATCGTCGGTGAGGAAGACCTCACCATCGAGATTCCAAAATACTCGCTCAACCACGCCGCCGAAGCACCGCATTGAGGTTTTGCGCATGAGTCTGAAATGGATTGATGTACTTGAGATCGCCATCCAGCTTGCGGAAAGCAAGCCGGACGTCGATCCTCGTTATGTGAATTTCGTCGATCTGCACCGTTGGGTGCTGGCATTGCCAGAGTTCAGCGACGATCCGTCACGCGGCGGTGAGAAAGTGCTCGAGGCCATCCAGGCGGCCTGGATCGAAGAAGCCGACTGAGCGTGTGCTGCAGGTTAGGCAATCCCCTGGAACCCGCGTATAATTCGCGGGTTTAATTTTTCGCAACACTCATTTTTCTGGAGTTTTCCATGGCTGTTCAACGTACTTTCTCCATCATCAAGCCTGACGCCGTCGCCAAGAACGTCATCGGCGAGATCACCACTCGTTTCGAGAAAGCCGGCCTGCGCGTCGTCGCTTCGAAAATGAAGCAACTGTCCAAAGCCGAAGCCGAAGGCTTCTACGCCGAGCACAAAGAGCGCGGCTTCTTCGCTGATCTGGTTGCCTTCATGACTTCGGGCCCGGTCATCGTTCAGGTTCTGGAAGGCGAAAACGCCGTTCTGGCCAACCGTGAGCTGATGGGCGCTACCAACCCGAAAGAAGCTGCTGCCGGCACCATCCGCGCTGACTTCGCCGTTTCCATCGACGAGAACGCCGTTCACGGTTCCGACTCGGAAGCTTCGGCTGCCCGCGAAATCGCTTACTTCTTCTCCGCTACCGAGCTGTGCGACCGCATTCGCTAAGCGAAGCAGGTCTTGGGTGATTCCATGAGTGACATGACTGGCAAGATCAACCTGTTGGGCCTGACCCTCCAGGAAATGGAAAAATTCTTCGAGTCGATCGGGGAGAAGCGTTTTCGTGCCGGTCAGGTCATGAAATGGATTCACCACTTTGGCGTCGACGATTTCGCCGCCATGACCAATGTCGGCAAGGCCTTGCGCGAAAAGCTCGAGGCCGTTGCCGAGATTCGGGCGCCGGAAGTGGTCAGTGAAGACATTTCCGCCGACGGTACCCGCAAGTGGGTGGTCCGCGTTGCCTCCGGCAGCTGCGTCGAGACCGTCTACATCCCTACCGACGATCGCGGTACGCTCTGCGTGTCGTCGCAAGCCGGCTGTGCCCTGGACTGCAGTTTCTGCTCCACCGGCAAGCAAGGCTTCAACAGCAACCTCACCGCCGCCGAAGTCATCGGCCAAGTGTGGCTTGCCAACAAATCCTTCGGGACCGTTCCTGCCAAGATCGACCGCGCCATCACCAACGTGGTCATGATGGGCATGGGCGAGCCTCTGCTCAATTTCGACAATGTCATCGCCGCCATGAAGATCATGATGGATGATCTGGGCTATGGCATTTCCAAGCGTCGTGTCACCTTGTCCACCTCGGGCGTGGTGCCGATGATCGACGAGCTGGCCAAGCACATCGACGTGTCGCTGGCGCTGTCGCTGCACGCGCCAAATGACGAGTTGCGCAATCAGCTGGTGCCGATCAACAAGAAGTACCCGCTCAAGGTGCTGCTGGAGTCGTGCATGGGCTATATGGCCACCCTGGGTGGCAAGCGCGTGCTGACCGTCGAGTACACCTTGCTCAAGGACGTCAACGACCAACCTGAGCATGCCGCGCAGATGATCGAGCTGCTGCGTGACGTGCCGTGCAAGATCAACCTGATTCCTTTCAACCCGTTCCCGCACTCGGGTTACGAGCGACCCAGCAATAACGCCATCCGTCGCTTCCAGGACCTGTTGCACCACGGCGGCTTCAACGTCACCACCCGCACTACCCGGGGCGACGACATCGACGCGGCTTGCGGTCAGTTGGTCGGGCAGGTCAATGACCGCACCCGTCGTAGCGAGCGCTACATCGCCGTCCGCCAGTTGTCTGCCGACAACGAGTTGCAAGACAGCGCCGTGCGCCACTGATTGCGGGCCCGGCCATGAACCTGCGCGCCGCGCTATCGATGCTGACACTTGTGCTGCTGGCCGGCTGTGTGTCGGGCGGCGCGAGCGACCCCTTGGCCAATCGCCAAGGGCGTGCCGAGGCTGGCAAGGCTTACGTGCAGCTCGGACTCGGATATTTGCAACAAGGCTTTGCCGAACAGGCCAAGGTGCCGTTGAGCAAGGCCTTGGCCCTGAATGCCAACGATGCCGACGCCCACGCCGCGCTGGCACTGGTGTTCCAAGCGCAGGGCGAGCCCGCCCTGGCCGAAGCGCATTTTCGCAAGGCCTTGAATGCGCGTGACGGCGACACGCGAATTCGCAACAATTACGGCAGTTTCCTATATGCTCAGCAGCGGTTCGACGAGGCCGAGCAGATGTTTCGCCTGGCCAGTGCCGATAGCCTGTATCCTGAGCGTTCGCGCGTGTACGAAAACCTCGGCCTCACAGCCCTCAGGCTCGACCGTCGCGACCAGGCCCATGCGTATTTGGGCAAGGCCCTGCAACTCAACCCGCGACAACCCAGGGCGTTGTTGGAAATGGCTGAGTTGTCTTACGAAAACAGGCATTATGTGCCGGCCCGGGACTACTACGATCGTTTCAGCCAGTTGAGTGGCCACGACGCCCGCAGCCTGCTGCTGGGCAGTCGCCTTGCCCGCGCGTTCGACGAACGCAACGCACTGGCTGAGCTGGGCGAGCAATTACAACGACTTTATCCCGGTACGCCGGAATATCAGCAATACCTGTCGGAGCAACGATGAAAGCCGCGCATCCCGAAGTAGCAGCAGCGTCTCGCCAAAACCCCGGTGAACTCTTGCGCCAGGCCCGCGAGAACCGGGAATGGTCGCAAGCCGAGGTCGCCCGCAAGCTCAACCTCACGGTCACGTCGCTGAACCATTTGGAAACCGGTGCCTTCGACAAGCTGCCGGGGCATACCTTCGCCCGTGGCTACATCCGTGCCTACGCCAAGCTGATGGACATGGATCAGGCCCCGCTGGTCGAAGCCTTCGATCAGTTCACTGGTACCCACGCCAAGGGCAGTGAAGTGCACTCGTTGGGGCGCATCGAAGAACCGGTGCGCCTGTCGCATAACATCCTGCGCGGGGTCAGCCTGCTGTTGTTGCTGGCCGTCGTCGGCGGCAGCTTCCTGTGGTGGCAGGACCAGGGCAGCCTGCGTGGCAAGGACCTGGCCAAGATCGCCCTGGAGCACGTCGAGGTCGAGAGCGCCGACGGCACCACACAGATCCACCCGCTGGACGAACCTGAAGACCAGGCGGTTACCGCTGGCGAGCAAGCTGAGAGTGCGCCACTGCCACTGGAGCAGCCCGCCGCCGAGGAGCCTGCGCAGGCCGCCAGCGAGCCAGCCAACCCTGCTGTCGCTGCGACTGCGCCGTCCGCCCAGGCGCCGGTTGTCGCGCCCGCACCCGCAGCAGCCCCGGTCCAGCAAGCGCCGGCCACGGCCGTAGTGCCTGCACCGGTCGCTCCAGTCGTACCTGCCACGCCAGCGGCACCTGTCGCCAGTGCGCCGGCAACCCCCGTGGCCACCCCAGCCGAAGTAGCGGCCGGGAGTGCCAAGGTAGCGATCCAATTCACCGCCGATTGCTGGACGCAAGTTACAGATGGCAACGGCAAGGTGCTGTTCAGCGCCATCAAGCGCAAGGGTGACAGCCTGGAACTGACCGGTAAGCCGCCGTTCGCGGTACGCCTGGGCTTTGCCCGTGGCGCTCAGGTCAGCTACAACGGTCAGGCCGTCGATGTTGCCCCGTTCACCAGTGGCGAGACCGCTCGCCTGAAGTTGGGACAGTAAGTCATGCACGGCGAATCTCCGATCAAACGTCGCGAATCCCGCAAAATCTGGGTCGGCAATGTGCCAGTAGGGGGGGATGCCCCCATCGCGGTACAGAGCATGACCAACACCGACACCAATGATGTCGCTGCCACCGTGGCGCAGATCCAGCGTCTGGTCGATGCTGGCGTCGACATCGTGCGCGTCTCGGTCCCTGACATGGACGCCGCCGAGGCGTTCGGTCGCATCAAGCAGCAGGTCAGCGTGCCGCTGGTCGCCGATATCCACTTCGACTACAAGATCGCCCTGCGCGTGGCCGAGCTGGGTGTCGACTGTCTGCGCATCAACCCGGGCAACATCGGTCGTGAAGACCGAGTGCGCGCGGTGGTGGATGCCGCTCGCGACCGTGGCATCCCGATCCGTATCGGCGTCAACGCCGGCTCGCTGGAAAAGGACCTGCAGAAGAAATACGGCGAACCGACCCCAGCTGCACTGGTCGAGTCGGCCCTGCGCCATGTCGAGCATCTCGACCGCTTGGACTTCCAGGACTTCAAGGTCAGCGTCAAGGCCTCCGACGTGTTCATGGCCGTCGAAGCCTACCGCCTGCTGGCCAAGCAGATCATCCAGCCGCTGCACCTGGGTATCACCGAAGCCGGTGGCCTGCGTTCGGGAACGGTGAAATCCGCCGTCGGCATCGGTATGCTGCTGGCCGAAGGTATCGGCGATACCATCCGTATCTCCCTGGCCGCCGATCCGGTCGAGGAAGTGAAGGTCGGTTACGACATCCTCAAGTCGCTGCACCTGCGTTCCCGTGGCATCAACTTCATCGCGTGTCCGAGCTGTTCGCGGCAAAACTTCGATGTGGTCAAGACCATGAACGAGCTGGAAGGGCGCTTGGAAGACCTGCTGGTACCGCTGGACGTCGCGGTGATCGGCTGCGTGGTCAACGGCCCAGGTGAGGCCAAGGAGTCCCATGTGGGGTTGACCGGTGGTACTCCGAACCTGGTCTACATCGACGGCAAGCCCGCGCAGAAGCTGACCAATGACAACCTGGTCGATGAGCTGGAAAAACTCATCCGCCAGAAAGCGGCCGAGAAGGTCGAGGCCGACGCGGCGCTGATCGCCCGCGGCTGATACACAGATTCGTAAGGATTCCCCGTGAGCAAATCGCTGCAAGCCATTCGTGGCATGAACGACATCCTGCCCGAGCAGTCGCCACTGTGGCGTTACTTCGAGGGTACCGTGGCTGGTCTGCTGGACACCTACGGGTACAGCCAGATCCGTACGCCGATCGTCGAGTTCACCGAGCTGTTCAAGCGCTCCATCGGTGAAGTCACCGACATCGTCGAAAAAGAGATGTACACCTTCGAGGACCGCAACGGCGATTCGCTCACCCTGCGCCCCGAAGGCACAGCCGCTTGCGTGCGAGCCGTACTGGAACATGGCATCACCGGCAACGGCCAGGTCCAGAAGCTGTGGTACATCGGCCAGATGTTCCGTCACGAGCGCCCGCAGAAAGGCCGCTACCGCCAGTTCCACCAGATTGGCGTGGAAGTGTTCAACCTGGACGGTCCGGACATCGACGCCGAGCTGATCATGCTCACCTGGCGTCTTTGGGGCCTGCTGGGCATTCAGGATGCCGTCAAGCTGGAGCTCAACAGCCTGGGCACCAGCGAAGCGCGCGCACGTTACCGCGATGCCCTGGTCGAGTTCCTGTCCGCGCGTCTGGACCAGCTGGACGAAGACAGCCAGCGCCGCCTGAAGAGCAACCCGCTGCGCATTCTCGACAGCAAGGACCAGAACACCCAGGCGGTGCTGGTCGATGCGCCAAAACTGGAAGCGTACCTGGACGAGGAGTCCCGTGTGCACTTCGAGGGCCTCAAGGCCCGTCTGGATGCCGCTGGCATTCCGTTCGTAATCAACACCAAGCTGGTGCGTGGCCTGGACTACTACAGCAAGACCGTGTTCGAGTGGGTCACCGACAAGCTCGGCGCCCAGGGCACTGTGTGCGCCGGTGGCCGCTACGACGGCCTGGTCGAACAGATGGGCGGCAAGCCGACCCCGGGCGTTGGTTTCGCCATGGGTATCGAGCGTCTGATCCTGCTGCTGGAGACCCTGGGCAAGGTGCCAGAGTCCATCAGCCGCCAGATCGACGTCTACCTGTGCGCTTTCGGCGACCAGGCCGAACTGGCCGGGCTGAAGCTATCCGAAGGCCTGCGTGACCGTCTCCCGGGCCTGCGCCTGGCGGTCAACGCCGGGGGGGGCAGTTTCAAGAGCCAGTTCAAGAAAGCCGACAAGAGCGGTGCGCTGTTTGCGCTGATTCTTGGCGACGACGAGCTCGCGCAGCGCACCATTGGTTTCAAGCCCCTGCGTGGCCAGGGTGAACAACAGAACATTGCCTGGGATGCTCTGGCCGAGCACCTGGAAGCTGCCATCGCGCAAGCGTGAAGTAGTCAAACAGCCGAATTGCTGAAAAGGAGTATTGGGGTGTCGAGTACCGATGATGAAGGCCTGGCCGCAGCCAAGGACTGGTGGAACCGCAACGGCAAGCCGCTGCTGACCGGTGCCCTGCTGGCCGGTGTGGTGGTGTTGGGCTGGAATACCTGGCACAAGTACCAGAACAATCAGTCGCAAGGTGCCTCGGCGCTGTACCAGGCCCTGCTGGAAACCAGTCTGACGCCGAGTGGCCAGCCTGACGCCACCAAGGTGGCGGAATTGTCTGGCAAGCTCAAGAGCGAGTTCGGTGGTACCGCCTACGCCCAATACGGCAGCCTGTTCGTGGCCAAGGTGGCGGTCGAGAGCGGTAAGCTCGACGACGCCGCCGCCGAGCTCAAGAGCGTGATGGACAAACCTGCCGACGCTACCCTGGGTGAAATTGCTCGCCAGCGTCTGGCGCGTGTGCTCGCTGCCCAGGACAAGGCCGAGGAGGCGCTCAAGCTGCTCGATGGCGACGCCGACAAGGCGTTCCTGGCCAGCCGCGAAGAGTTGAAGGGCGACCTGCTGGTGCAGCTGGGTCGTGCCGACGATGCTCACGGCGCCTACGAAAAAGCCAAGGCCGCGCTGTCCGATGACGCCGCGGTCGGTGGCCTGCAATTGAAGCTGGATGACCTGGCCAAAGGGGACGCCTGACGTGATCGGTTGGAAACAAGCAGCAGTGCTGACCCTGGCCGTATTGGCCGCAGGTTGCAGCAGCAACAGCAAGAAGGAACTGCCTCCGGCCGAGCTGACCAAGTTCACCGAGGAAGTGGTGCTGAAGAAGCAGTGGAGCCGTTCGATCGGTGACGGCCAGGGCGAGACGTACAACACCCTGGTGCCGGCCATCGAGAATGACCGCATCTACGCATCCGATGTCAATGGCGAAGTCTTCGCCCTCGACCGCATCACCGGTGACGTGGTGTGGAAGAAGGATCTGGAGTTGCCGGTTTCCGGCGCTGTAGGCGTAGGCTACGGCCTGGTCATGCTCGGCACGCTCAAGGGCGAAGTCATCGCGCTGGATTCCAGCACCGGTGAGGAGCGCTGGCGCTCGCGCGTTACCAGTGAAGTGCTGGCACCGCCAGCGAACAATGGTGACGTGGTGGTGGTCCAGACCCAGGACGACCGTCTGATCGGCCTCGATGCCGCGACCGGCGACCGTCGCTGGATCTATGAAAGCACTCCGGCGGTGCTGACCCTGCGTGGCACCGGCGCGCCGATCGTGACCAACCGTCTGGCCGTTGCTGGCCTGTCCACTGGCAAAGTCATTGCGGTGGACATCAGCAACGGCGTGCCTGTCTGGGAAAGCCGCGTGGCCATTCCACAGGGCCGTTCGGAGCTGGACCGCGTGGTAGACATCGACGGCGGCTTGCTGCTGTCCGGTGGTACCCTGTACGTCAGCACCTACCAGGGCCGTGTCGCGGGCCTGGACCTGGAAAGCGGTCGCGTGCTGTGGCAGCGCGATGCGTCCAGCTACGTAGGTGTCGCCCAAGGCTTTGGCAACGTCTACGTCAGCGAAGCGTCGGGCACCGTCGAGAGTGTCGACGAGCGTTCTTCCAGCGCGCTGTGGACCAATGACTCCATGGCCCGCCGCCAGTTGTCGGCGCCGGAAGTGTTCTCCAGCTACGTAGCGGTAGGTGATTTCGAGGGTTACCTGCACCTGCTCAGCCAGGTCGACGGCCGTTTCGTCGGTCGCGAGCGAATCGACAGCGATGGCCTGCGCGCCCGACCCCTGGTGGTCGGCGACACCATCTACGTCTTTGGCAACAGCGGCAAGCTCGAGGCACTGACCATCCGCTGAAGCTATGCTCAAGACCGCTACAGGTCTTGAGTTGCGGCGTAGGAAACGCCGCCCGAACTCCGGCCGCTGCCTTGCAGCGGCCTTTGCATTTTCAAGAATTCAAGAGTGGAGAGCCGCATGGTTCCCGTAATCGCCCTGGTGGGACGGCCGAACGTCGGCAAGTCCACCATGTTCAACCGCCTGACCAAAACCCGCGATGCCATCGTCGGTGACCTGTCGGGCCTGACCCGTGACCGCCAGTATGGCGATGCCACCTGGCAGGGTCGTTCGTACATCCTGATCGACACCGGCGGTATCACCGGCGACGAAGTCGGCATGGACGAGAAGATGGCCGAGCAGTCGCTGATGGCCATCGAGGAAGCCGACTACGTGCTGTTCCTGGTCGATGCCCGCGCCGGCATGACCGCCGCCGACCAGATGATCGCCGAGCACCTGCGCAAGCGGAACAAGGAAGCGATCCTGGTCGCCAACAAGATCGACAACATCGACGCCGATGTCGCTCGCGCCGAGTTCTCGCCGTTGGGCATGGGCAACGCCATTCCAGTGGCCGGCTCGCAGGGCCGTGGTATCAATGCGCTGATGGAGGCCGTCCTCGGCCATCTCCCACGCGACCAGGTCGAGGAAGCGCTGGATGCCGACGTCGCCGAAGGCGAGGAAGCTGTGCGTATTCCGGGGCCGAGCGAGAAAGATGGCATCAAGATCGCCATCATCGGTCGCCCCAACGTCGGTAAATCGACGCTGGTCAACCGCATGCTCGGTGAAGAGCGCGTGGTGGTGTACGACCAGCCGGGCACCACCCGCGACAGTATCTACATCCCGTTCGAGCGTGATGACGAGAAGTACACCTTCATCGACACCGCCGGGGTGCGCAAGCGCGGCAAGATCCACGAGGAAGTCGAGAAGTTCTCGGTGGTCAAGACGCTGCAGGCGATCAAGGACGCCAACGTGGTGATCTTCGTCATGGACGCCCGCGAAGGCGTGGTGGACCACGACCTGAACCTGCTGGGCTTCGCCCTGGAAGCCGGCCGCGCCATCGTCATCGCCCTGAACAAGTGGGATGGCATGGAGCCGGGTGAACGCGATTATGTGAAGACCGAGCTGGAGCGCCGGCTGTTCTTCGTCGACTTCGCCGACATCCACTTCATTTCGGCGCTGCACGGCACCGGTGTGGGCCACTTGTACAAGTCGGTTCAGGCTGCGTTCAAGTCGGCGGTTACCCGCTGGCCGACCAGCCGCCTGACCCAGATCCTCGAGGATGCGGTCAGCGAGCACCAGCCGCCGCTGGTCAATGGCCGCCGCATCAAGCTGCGCTATGCCCACCTCGGTGGTGCCAACCCGCCGTTGATCGTGATCCACGGCAACCAGACCGACAAGATTCCGAAGTCGTACTCGCGTTACCTGGAAAACACTTACCGCCGTGTGCTCAAGCTGGTCGGTACGCCGATTCGCATCGAGTACAAAGGGAGTGAGAACCCGTTCGAGGGCAAGAAGAACACCCTCACCGACCGCCAGGTCAACAAGAAGCGCCGCCTGATGTCGCACCACAAGAAGGCCGAGAAGAAGCGCCGCGACAAGAAGCGCTGATTTCCCGCGGGCGTGGTCGCCCGCAAGCAGGCTCCTACCGCCAAGGTCAGGAGCCGGCTTGCCGGCGATTTGGCCCTTTGACCCAGCGCAATACCCTCATTGTTTCATCCTTTTTCCTGACCGCTCGATCCGCTATGCTCGGACTCCAACCCCGTGCCGGATACCCCCAGGAAAGAGGGCTTCATGATCCGCAGCAAACTGCCGAATGTTGGCACGACCATCTTTACCACCATGTCCCAGCTGGCCGTACAGACCGGCGCGTTGAACCTTTCGCAGGGTTTCCCCGACTTCAACGGCCCCCAGGCGCTGCTGGACGCGGTTGGCCGCCATGTGGCTTTAGGGCACAACCAGTATGCGCCGATGACCGGTCTGCCAGCCCTGCGCCAGGAGGTCGCCGCCAAGATCGAGCGCCTGTACGGTGCAAAAGTCGATGTCGACCATGAAGTGACCATCACCCCAGGTGCCACCGAGGCGATCTTCTGTGCCATCCAGGCCGTTATCCAAGCGGGCGACGAGGTCATCGTCTTCGATCCGTGCTACGACAGCTACGCGCCTTCGGTGGCCCTGGCCGGTGGCCGGTGCGTGCATGTTCAGTTGAGCGATGGCGATTTTCGTATCGACTGGCAGAGGTTCAGCGACGCCCTGAGCCCGCGTACGCGCATGGTCATTCTCAATGCTCCGCACAACCCCAGCGGCGCGCTGATTACCCGTGAAGATCTCGACCAGCTGGCCAGTCTGATCGCCGGGCGCGATATCTACCTGGTCAGCGATGAGGTCTACGAACACTTGGTGTATGACGGTGTGCGCCACGCCAGCGTGCTGGCCCATGCCGAACTCTACAGCCGCGCGTTCGTGGTCAGCTCGTTCGGCAAGACTTACCACGTCACTGGCTGGAAGACCGGTTATGTCGTTGCCCCGCCAGCCCTGAGCGCAGAGCTGCGCAAGGTGCATCAGTACGTCAACTTCTGTGGTGTGACGCCGTTGCAATGTGCCCTGGCCGATTTCATGGCCGAAGACCCCGGGCATGTCGACGCGTTGCCTGGCTTCTACCAGGCCAAGCGCGACCTGTTCTGCGACTTGCTGCAAGACTCGCGTTTCACCTTTGTCCGCACGGCGGGCACTTATTTCCAACTGGTGGACTACTCGCAGATCCGCCCGGACCTGAACGACGTCGACATGGCCTTGTGGCTGACCCGCGAACATGGCGTGGCGACCATTCCGGTGTCGGTGTTCTACCAGCAACCCATCCCCGAGCAACGCCTGGTTCGCCTGTGCTTTGCCAAACGAGAGGAGACGCTGCGTCAGGCAGCGGAAAAACTATGCGCGATCTGAGTGCACTGCCTAACCTGAAAGTCGCCTTGGTGCAGACCACCCTGGCCTGGCACGACCGCGAAGCCAACTACGCGCACTTCGATGAGCTGCTGGCGCAGGTGGGCGATGTGGATCTGGTGATCCTGCCCGAGATGTTCACCACCGGGTTTTCCATGGCCTCGGAAACCCTGGCCGAGCCTGAGAACGGCCCCACCTACAAATGGCTCAAGGCCCAGGCGAAGAAACACGACGCAGTCATCACCGGCAGCCTGATCATCCAGGCCGCGGACGGCAGCCACCGCAATCGCCTGCTGTGGGCGCGCCCGGATGGTGAAATCCTGCATTACGACAAGCGCCACCTGTTCCGCATGGCCGGCGAGCACAAGCACTTCACCCCGGGTGAGCGCCAGGTGCAGTTCGAGCTCAAGGGCTGGCGGGTGCGACCCCTGATTTGCTACGACCTGCGTTTCCCGGTGTGGAGCCGTGACGCCCAGGACACCGACCTGTTGCTGTATACCGCTAACTGGCCGGCGGCCCGTCGCCTGCATTGGAACCGCCTGTTGCCGGCGCGTGGTATCGAGAACCTGTGCTATGTGGCCGCAGTGAACCGGGTAGGTACCGACGGCAAGGGCTTCGCCTATTCGGGTGACAGCCAGGTGCTGGACTTCCAGGGCGAGAGTCTGCTGAGCGCCGGGGAGGCGGATGGGGTGTTTACTGCGGTGTTGAGTGCAGCGGAGCTGGCGGCCTACCGGGCCAAGTTCCCGGCGAACCTGGATGCCGATACCTTCGAGTTGCATTGACAGTGGGGCCGGCCTTCTCGCGGCTAAACCCGCGAAGAGGCCGGTGCCGGTTACATCGATTTCCGCTCAGTACACATCCCGCCGATACCGCCCATCCTCGATCAATTGCTGCACAGTCGCTTCGCCGAGGATGGCGTTGAGCGCGGTATCGACCCCGGTGGCCATTCCTCGCAGGCTGCCGCAGACATATACACAGGCGCCGTCGTCGATCCAGCGTCTGAACTCATCGGCCTGTTGCAGCAGGACATCCTGCACATAGACCTTCTCGGCCTGATCCCGCGAGAAGGCCACGTCCAGTCGTTTCAGATCGCCCACGTCGAGCCACTGCTGTAGCTCGACACCACAAAGCAGGTCGTGGGCACGGTTGCGCTCGCCGAACAGCAGCCAGTTGCGCTGCTCGCCCGCGCTGATGCGTGCCTTGAGCAAGCTGCGCAGGCCCGCCAGGCCGGTGCCGTTGCCGATCAGAATCATGGGGGCCGGCGCTTCTGGCAGGTGGAACCCACTGTTGCGGCGCAGGCGCAAGCTGACGGTGCCATTGACCGGCAGGTACTCGGTCAGCCAGCCCGAACCCAGGCCGAGGGTGCCGTCGCCATGACGTTCCTGGCGTACGATCAGCTCGAGCTCGCCGTCGCTGGCAATCGAGGCGATGGAGTATTCGCGGCTACCGATCGGTACCAGCGCATCGACCAAGGCTTGGGCATGCAGGCCGAGCAGGTGGCTGCGGTGGGTGGGCAATTGGCGACTGGCCAAGGCTTGGCCCAGGGTCTCGCTCAGACCGTCCAATTGCACGCGGGTATTGGGGTCCAGGCCCAGCCCATCGAGGAATTCACCGATCCGACGTTGGCCATTGAGTGGAAGCACCTCGACCAGGTCGCCGGCTTGCCAATTCGCCGGGTGTTCAGGGCGCAGCCCCAGCAGGAAGACCGGTTGTCCCAGGCTGCCGGGGTTGAGTAGCTCGCGGCGGGTCAGGCTCCAGTTTTCGAAGTCTGGCGCTTGCCAGGCAGCGACTGGCTTGGCGCCGGTCAGCCTGGCAAGCGCGTGCTGCCATTGTTGCAGTGCCGCCTGGTCGACGTTGTCCACCTCCACCGGGCTGAAGGCGCTGCTGGCACCGCGCTCGCCGAGCCAGGCCTGCAGGCGCCGGGCAAAACCACAGAAGTGTGGGTACTGTCGGTCACCCAAGGCCAGCAGGGCATAGGTGAGGTTGTTCAATGCCCATGGCTGGCCGAGCACTTTGCGTTCGAACGCGCGCGCACTGTCAGGCGCTTCGCCATCGCCGAAGGTACTGACCACGAACAGCGCGCGACGCGCCTGGCGCAGGTCGTTCTCTTGCAGGTCGGCCAGTGGGCGGACCTGAACGGGCAATCCGGCAGCCTGCAACTGCCCAGCACTTTGCCAGGCCAGCTGTTCGGCAAAGCCGCTTTGGCTGGCGAAGCCGATCAACCAGTTATCGGCTTTGTCCGCGGTAGTGACGACGGTGCCCCGTGCGGCACGAACCTGACGTTTCTTGCGGCGACGATCGAGGTACAGCAGCCAGCCGGTGACGAAGAACAGTGGCATGGTCAGGCTCGCGATCGTGACGATGATTCGCCCGGTCAGGCCGAAATAACTGCCCACGTGCAGCGCGTAGACGCTCTGCAGCAGCTGGGCCTTGAACGACTTGTCATCGTAGCGCTCCACGCGCTTGAACTGGCCGCTGGCCGGGTCCAGGGTGACGGTGTTGAAGGCGCGCTCGTGAGGGGCGTTGTCCAGCAGGTAGAAGAGTGTGGCTGGTCGGTCGCCAGCCGGCGGCAAGCGCAGGTTGTAGCTGGCAAGGCCTGGGCCTGCGGATGCCTTGAGGTTGCTCCAGATCGCGTCGTAGTCGACCACCAGCGGCGGTGTATCCTTGTCGGCTTTCTGCAGGCCATGGCGTGCACCACGTTTGTGCTGCTCACCACCGGCCGGCGTGTCGGCCAGCCACTTGTTCAGCCCCTCGCGGTACCAGTCGTAGGACCAGAACAAGCCGGTGAGGGCGAAAAGAAGGTAGAACAGCAAGCACCAGGTCCCAGCCACCGCGTGCAGGTCCCAGTTGAACGCGCGGCCCTTCTTGGCCCAGTCGAACGTAAGCCAGACCCGCCAGTTCAGCGCCTTGCGCGGCCAGCGCAAGTACAGCCCGGACAAACAGAAGAACACCAGCATGAGGGTGCAGGCGCCGGTGATTTGCCTGCCGGTCTCGCCCATGGCCAGGAAACGGTGCAACTGCAGCATCAGGTTGAAGAAGCCTTGCCCGGCGACTTCACCCTTGAGCTCTCCCGTGTAGGGGTCGGCATAGCGCAGTTCGCCACGGCGCTCGCCGGGGGCAGGGGTGAAGAAGAGGCGTGCGGCATTGCCTTCGCGGGTATCGACCCACAGCATCGAGACCTTGTCGCCTTGTGCAGCCTCGGCCCGTCGGACCAGCTCTGCTGGCGGCAGCACGCCTTCCTGGCGCACCTCGACCCGCAGGACATCGGCATTGAACAGCCGCAGCAGTTCTTCCTGGAACGAATACACCGCGCCGGTGATGCCCATCAGGGCCAGCACCAGGCCAGCGGTGATGCCAAAGAACCAGTGCAATTGGAACAGCGACTTCTTCAACACATCGATCACCATTTGGGGCCGCGCGGGGCCGGGCGGCGTGGATTATGCCTTGATACGCAAAAACCCCGCTCACTGAAATGAACGGGGCCGGGTCGGGGATTGTTTAGTGCCAGTGTGGGCCCTATCGCCGGCAAGCCGGCTCCTGCAGGGGCCGGCTTTACCCCAATCCCGTCATCAGAAATGAACGCTGGTGGTCAGCAATGCGGTGCGGCCTGCGGCCTGGTTGGCGAAATGGGTGGAGAACGCCTTGTCGTAGTACACCTCGTTGGTCAGGTTTTGCACGTTCAACTGCAGGTCCACGTTCTTGGTCAGCTTGTAGGCGGCCATGGCGTCGTAGCGGACATAGCTGTCGACCATGGTGGTGTTCGCCACGCTGCCGTAGACGTCGTCGACGTAGAAGGCACCGCCACCGACCGTCAGCTTCGGCGTGATCGCGTAGGTGGTCCACAGGCTGGCACTGTTGTTAGGTGTGTTAGGGAGCTGGTTGCCATCATTGGCCTTGCCCAGGGGGCCGCCGTCGATCTGCCGGGCCTGCATGTAGGTGTAGCCGGCGAACACCTGCCATTTCTCGGTGATCTTGCCGCTGGCCGACAGCTCGATGCCCTGTACGCGAGTTTCGCCAACGTTCTCGTACGAGGTGGTGTCCACCTGAACGCGAGCATTTTCCTTCTCGGTGCGGAACAGGGCGGCGGTGAGCGACAGGCGCTCGTTCAGCAGGTCCCACTTGGTGCCGATTTCGTAGTTGGTGGTCTCTTCCGGCTCCATGTCGCTGCTCAGCAGGTTGCCGGAGCGGTCGGTGGTATTGCCCAGCGGGTTGCCTTCCATACCTTCGCCAAGCAAGGCACCTGGCGGCGTCGCGGAAGTGGCGTAGGAGACATAGATGCTGCCGTTGTCGGCTGGCTTCCAGACCAGGCCCAGTTGGCCTGTGAAGAACTCACTGGTGTCACTGCCCTTGGATGCGATGCCATTCTTGTTCACCACGGTCGCACCCGAGGCGTCGTAGCCACGGTACTGGGTGTCGAAGTGGTCGTAGCGCAGGCCCATGTTCAGCAGCCACTGAGGTGTCAGCTCAAGTGTGTCGAACACGTAGATGGCGCGGGTGTCGCTCTTGGTGTCGGTACCCGCGTAGTTGCGTGAGATCGCTCCATTCCACGGATCGTCCGGCGTCGGGTTGCCCAGCGAGGTGCAGTTGTACGGGGCACCGATGCCATTGCACACGTTCTTGTTGTTGACCTTGGTGGTGCCATCCAGTGTGGCGACATTGTAGGAAGACCGTTTCGATTCTTCGCGGCTGAGTTCGATACCCGTCGAGAAGTTGTTCTTGAAGCCCGCCACATAGAACTCGCCGAACAGGTCCGTCTGGTTGGTGGTGGTCGTGGTATTGCCGACGCGGGTATTGGCCCGACGCCAGACTTCGCCGTTATTGACGTTGCCCTGGCTATCGTCGGGCTGAGTCAGGATGTAGTCCTGCATGCTGTTGCCATGACGCAGGGTGTTCTTGATGGTCAGCGCGTCTGTCAGGTCGTGCTCGATGGCGAAGGTGGCAATGTCGACACGGCTTTTGCGGAAATCGCGATTGGTCAAGCCGTAGAAGTTGTCGCTGTCGCCACCGTCATTCGGCTTGCTTGGGTGGGCCGAGGTGCGGTCGCCGCTACCGCCGGTCGGGATCGTGTACGGGATACCCGAGTCTGGCAGGTCGTCGCTTTCCAGGTGGTAGTAGTCAAGGTTGACGCGGGTCGGCGTGCCCAGGCCAAAGGCCAAGGACGGTGCGATACCCCAGCGGTCGTAGTTGACCTTGTCGCGCCCGGCTACGTTGCTTTCGTGAGTCATCAGGTTCAGGCGGCCGGCAACGGTATCGCTGAACTGGTAGTTGCCATCGAGGGTGTAGCGCTGGGTCTGGTCGCTGCCCCAGGTCCACGCGGCGTCGAGCGAGTTGCCCAAGTGCGCCCGCTTGCTTACCAGGTTGATGGTGCCGCCGGCAGCTCCGCGGCCACCGATCGCCGAGTTCGGGCCTTTGGCAACTTCCACCGACTCCACGGCGAAGATCTCGCGGGTTTGTGCGCCGGTGTCTCGTACGCCGTCGAGGTAGGTGTCGCCTTGGGCATCGAAACCGCGAATGAACGGGCGATCGCCCTGGGGATTGCCGCCCTCGCCGGCACCGAAGGTAATGCCCGGCACGGTCCGCAGAGCATCCTGCAGGTTCAGGGCATTGGTGTCCTTGATCACTTGCTGTGGAATCACGGTGACTGAACGGGGCGTGTCCACCAGGGGAGCGGTGTACTTCTGCGAGGAGGCCTTTTCGACTTTGTAATCGGTGCTGGCCTGTTCAAGCTTGCCCTCGATGCTGGTGGCATCGAGGGTGATGGCGTTACTGGCGGAGGGCTCGGCGGCATAGGCAGAGGACGCGCTGAGGGCGACGCCGATGGCCGAAACGATAAGGCGCGGTGAACTTACGGTAGATGGCACGTAGTGACGCATTGCAAAGAACCTTCCCCAAGGTGTTAAGGCTGCGGATCTTAATGTAAGCAATTGTGACTCACAATTGAGAGTCGTTACCATTCGCTATGAATTTACATTCTTTACAATTTGTCTTTACGGTTTGCACGCGCTGAAACGTCTTAAGCGGCGGACGGGGCTTGTACAGCGTAAAAGGTAATCAATATCATTGAGCCTTTACACTTCCTGATGGTGCGTTGCCATGCTGCTTCACATTCCCGGCCTGTTCGACGCCGACGAGCTCACTCGCATCCGCGAGGCCCTTGAGCAGGCCGACTGGGCTGATGGCAAGATCACGGCGGGGTATCAGTCGGCCAAGGCCAAGCACAACCTGCAGTTGCCCGAAGGGCACCCACTGGCCAAGGAATTGGGTTGCGCATTGATCGACCGCTTGTGGAAGAACCCGCGTTTCATGTCGGCGGCGTTGCCGCACAAGGTCTTCCCGCCCCTGATCAACTGTTACCGCGAAGGGGGCAACTTCGGTTTCCATATCGACAATGCACTGCGCCAGCCCAAGGGCAGCCCCGAGCGAGTGCGTACCGATCTGTCATCGACCCTGTTCCTCAGCGACCCCGACAGCTACGACGGCGGTGAGTTGGTCATCCAGGACACCTACGGCGTGCAGCAGGTCAAGCTGGCGGCCGGTGACCTGGTGCTGTACCCCGGCACCAGCTTGCACAAGGTCAACCCGGTGACCCGTGGCGCACGCTATGCGGCATTTTTCTGGACCCAGAGTCTGGTGCGCGACGACGGGCAACGTACATTGCTGTACGAGATGGACAATGCCATCCAGCAATTGACCACCGATGTGCCGGAGCATCCTGCCTTGCTGCAACTGACCGGCACCTACCACAACTTGTTGCGCCGCTGGGCCGAGGTCTGAACCGTGTCCTACCAATTGCGTCGTGAGGACGTGGTGGATGTCGCGGGCTTGCAGGCCATGCTCGAAGACAGCCCTGGCAAGGCCGCCCAGGCGATTCTCGCGGCAGCGGGGCAGGGCGTGGTCCAGGCCCAGTTGTTACTGGGGCAGATACTGCTCGACGGGCGAGGCATCGAACAGGATGCCCTGTTGGCTCGACGTTGGTTCGGCATCGCTGCGCAGGCGGGCAATGCCATGGCGCACAACATGCTTGGACGCTGCCTGGAACATGGCTGGGGCGGCGAGGTGAACCTTGTCAAGGCTGCCATCCATTATGCGCACGCTGCCGATGCCGGGCTCGACTGGGGGCTTTACAACCTGGGTAACCTGCTGGCCACCGGGCGCGGAGTAGCGGTCAACCAGGCCCAGGCTCTGGCCTGTTACGAGAAGGCCGCGCACCTTGGCCATGCCAAGTCGATGAACCTGCTTGGCCGTTATCTGGAACACGGTATTGCCACTGCGCCCAGCCCTGTTCGGGCGGTGCGCTGGTATCGGCGTTCAGCCGAGGCGGGGGATTTCCGGGGCATGTTCAGCTTGGCATTGGTGCTGTTCGAACGAGGTGAAAACCAGGAAGCACTGAGATGGATCGAACTTGCCCGCGCCCAAGGTAACGTGCCGTTCTTGCGTAGCAGCCTGAACACCTTGCGCTCGGCAGGCCCTTCAATGGCGGCTGTCGCAGACGGCTATGCCCTGGAAATACAGCTGCGCGAGGAAGTCTGACCGACTTCGTTGATTGAGCGAGCAGGCTGAAAGTCGCGCCTCTCGATTCAATCGCGAGGTTAAGCATGAAGTACGTTCAGGACCGTTCGTTTATTGCCACCTTCACCTCAGTCACCCCAGGCTACGAAGGGTGGCTGGACTCGATGGAGGGGACGCCTCGGGAGCGGCGCTGCCAGTGGTTGACCGTCAGTTCCAGTAGCGAGGTCAAAAGCCCGCAACGCTTTTGGTTCGGGTATTTCGAAGGAGATCGACACGGCTATCAGGTACGCGCCGTCGAATCGGGCGAAGGCTATGCGCATTACGACATCTGGGACCTGAGTGGGCAAAGCTACATTGGTTACTACGCCAAAAGCGATGAGCCGGTGAGTTGGCGGGTGCGGGTCGACGGCACGAAGATCGAACAGCCGCAGATCCAGGTCTATCAAGGCGTGACGTTGGCTGCGCCAGGCTTGGCAATGGTCAGCGTGGCCAATCGAAAGCCTTGGGATGACCACTACGTGGGGGTTGGCAAACCTAACGTGCTGACGTTCGAGATGGCGGTACAGGACGTCAATGTCCCCAATTTCAGCAATGTTTCACTGTATAGGCGTCGATGAACCACCACGTGGTGCGCCTGCGAAAACGGGGCCTTGCGGCCCCGTTCTGGTTTACAGGTAGTAAGCCTTCAGCGGTGGGAAGCCGTTGAATTCCACTGCGCTGTAGCTGGTGGTGTAGGCCCCGGTCGACAGCCAGTACAGACGGTCGCCGATCGCCAGGTTCAGCGGCAGGCCGTACTTGTAGTGCTCGTACATGATGTCGGCGCTGTCGCAGGTCGGGCCTGCGATCACGACTTCTTCGGTTTCGCCCTTCTTCTCGGTCCAGATTGGGAACTTGATGGACTCGTCCATGGTTTCGATCAGGCCGGAGAACTTGCCCACATCGGTGTAGATCCAGCGCTCGACGGCGGTGCGCGACTTGCGCGCAACCAGGACCACTTCACTGACCAGGATACCGGCGTTGGCGATCAGCGAACGGCCCGGCTCGAGGATGATTTCCGGCAGGTCATCACCGAAGTCTTCCTTCAGGAAGCGAATGATTTCTTCGGCGTAGGTTTCGAGACTGTTGGTACGGGTGATGTAATTGGCCGGGAAGCCGCCACCCATGTTGATCAGTTTCAGTTCGATGCCGTCTTCTTCCTTCAGGCGCTCGAAGATCACTTTGACCTTGGCGATAGCAGCGTCCCAGACGCTGATGTCGCGCTGCTGCGAACCAACGTGGAAGGAGATACCGTAGGGCACCAGGCCCAGGTCGCGGGCGAGGATCAGCAGGTCCATGGCCATGTCGGTCTGGCAGCCGAACTTACGGGACAGCGGCCAGTCGGCAGTGGTGGAGCCTTCGGTGAGGATCCGCACGTAGACCTTCGAACCCGGTGCGGCCTTTGCGATGTTGCGCAGGTCGGCTTCCGAGTCGGTGGCGTACAGGCGCACACCCTTCTCGTAGAAGTAGCGGATGTCCTTGGACTTCTTGATGGTATTGCCGTAGCTGATGCGGTCGGCGCTGACACCGCGGCCCATCACTTTGTCCAGTTCGTAGATCGAGGCGATGTCGAAGCTCGAACCTTTCTCTTTCAAAAGATCGATGATCTCGACCGCCGGGTTGGCCTTGACCGCGTAGTAGACCTTGGCGAATTCGAAACCGGCGCGCAGGTCGTCGTAGGCCTGGCTGATCATCTGGGTGTCGATGAGTACGAACGGGGTTTCCTGCTTGTCGGCGAACGCCTTCATCTTCTGGAAGGTTTCACGCGCGAAATAGTCTTCGACCTGGATCGACATGCTCAGGGACTCCATGGGCAAACTGAAAGATTAAGTGGCTGCAAACTGAACGTCCTCCGTATCCCCACTTTGGTTCGCCTACTCAGTACTTGAGCCGGATGGATCGTTTCCAGCATGGACGTTCGGCGCGCACTTTAGGGCGTGAAGAATGCAGAATCAACAGGCAATCCGGGTGCGATCGTCGTGGATCGACGCCCTACCCGTTGAATAACCGACTCGCATGACCGCCTGATGTTCCCGGCACTGTTTCAAGCGTAAAAAATTGTGGAATGGAGCGTGTAGGCCCCTTCGCGGGTAAGCCCGCTCCTACAGGGTTTTCACAATTTAGGTCGGCGCGGGTTTACCCGCGAAGGGGCCAGAGGTGTTCATATTTATGGCCACATTCTCAAGCACTCCCGTACATGACATCACCCATAAATTTTTTGTTACCGACTGGCGGATTTGCTGAGTTTGATGAGAAACATTACTATTCGCACCCTTATCCGCCTCCCTGACGACCCAGACCGTGTCCGGACACAAAGGCTTCCTCGACCACTACCACGAGCTGATCGGCACCTGGACGCGCAAGTTGCGCAGTCGTCAGCAGGCCGAGGATCTCACCCACGATGCCTTTGTGCGGGTTCTTGAGAACACGCGTGAGCAGGTCGATCAGCCTCGCGCTTATCTTCATCAAACTGCCCGCAACATTGCCGTGGACGGTTTTCGCCGCGAAGACCGGCGTCAGCAACTGGAGCAGGAAACCTTCGAGGAAGGTGCCACCGCCAGCGACGACCCTGAAGCCTATGTACATGCCCTGGAACTGGCCGACAGCGTCGAGCGCGCCCTGGCCGAATTGCCCCTGAACTGTCGGCGGGTATTCATCTGGCAGAAGCTCGAAGGCCTGACCCAGGCGGAAATCGCCGAGCGCATGGGTTTGACCAAGAACATGGTCGAAAAGTATATGATCCGCACGCTCCGGCATCTGCGTGAGCACCTGGATGTGTCCACCCGATGAGTCAGGAGACCTTTGCGATGAAACAGCACGGTGCCGGTACCGTCCGCGAGCAGGCAGCCGAATGGTTCGCTCGCGTCCACGATGCGCCGCGCGACAGTGCGTTGCAGGCTCGGTTGCACGATTGGCTCGAAGCACATCCCAGCCACCGTGCAGAATATGACGCGTTGGCGCTGCTTTGGTGCGCAGCCGAGCGCATCCCCCCACAGCGACTGCAGGCATTATGTGAACCGGAGCCGGTGCGCCATTTGCCGCGGCGGGGCGTGCTGCGCCAGGCGCTGGCTGCCGGTGTTGCCGTCGCCGCGCTGGGCCTGGGCTGGAGCGGTTGGCAGTACCAGCGGCTGAACCATCAGGACACCTTGCAGACAGCCTTCGGTGAGCGCCGTCAGGTCGAACTGCCAGATGGTTCGCTACTTGCGCTCAACAGCGCGACGCGGCTGCAAGTGGCATACAGCACGGGTCGCAGGCACATCGTGCTCGAAGCCGGCGAGGCAATGTTCACGGTTGCCCACGACAGCAGCCGACCATTCGTCGTCGACACCGCCCAGGGCAGCGTTACCGTGACCGGTACCCGTTTTGATGTACGCCTGGACCCGTCGCTGACCCGTGTGGCGGTCGAGCAGGGCTCGGTGCGTGTGCAGGGCCGCGATGCATCGCTGGCGCAGTTGGGCGCCGGGCAGGGCGCTTCCATCGATGCGCAGGGCAAGGTGGCCGAGCCCTACGCGATCAATGCGGCTGCGTTGACCGCCTGGCGCCAGGGCAAACTGGTGTTCGAGAACGCCACCCTGGAGGAAGTGGTGGCGGAAGTGAAGCGTTACCGGGCTCAACCGCTGCGAGTCGCACCTGGCAAGGTCGCCGGGCTGCGCTTGTCCAGCACTTTCAGCACCGACGATACCGACGCACTGTTGCGCGCTTTGCCAAGTATCCTGCCGGTGGCCATCAGGACCCACCAAGACGGTTCACGCGAAATAGTCGCAAAATAAATTCAGGTTTTTTCCCCGTCGTTCGTCTTCCCCGCCAGCTGCAACTGCCAAGCATTTACATTTGCATGCGGTTGGCGTTTATCCCGACTTTCAGGATGCTTCGAAGACGTGAACAACAACAAGCCATTCCCTCGTTTCCGCGCGCTGGCGCTGGCCCTTGCGGTCAGTGCCGTGGCCTTCGACAGCCATGCCGAGCAGGCCGCTGCCGCAATTCAGATCCAGGCCCAACCGTTAGCGTCTGCCTTGAGCCAACTGGGCCAGCAAACCAACCTGCAGCTGTTCTTCAGCCCTGAGCTGGTAGCCGGCAAGCAGGCCCCGGCGGTATCGGGCCAACTGGCGCCGGAACAGGCGCTGCAGCAACTGCTGCAAGGCAGCGGCCTGACCTATGAGATGTCCCAGGGCACTGTGGTGGTGAAACCGGCCCAGGCCGCTGGCAGCTTGACCTCCGGCAGCCTGGAGCTGGCACCGACCGATGTGAAGGTGGTGGGTGACTGGTTGGGCGATGCCGAGCAGGCTGTGGTACAGAACCACCCCGGCGCACGGACGGTGGTGCGCCGCGAGGCGATGGTGGAGAAAGGCGCGATGAACGTGCGTGACGTGCTGCGGGGCATTCCGGGGGTTCAGGTGCAGGACTCCAACGGCACCGGCGGCAGCGACCTTTCGCTCAACGTTGGCGTGCGTGGCCTGACCTCGCGCCTGTCGCCGCGTTCGACCGTGCTCATCGACGGCATTCCAGCGGCCTTCGCGCCCTACGGCCAGCCACAGCTGTCCATGGCGCCTATCTCCTCGGGCAACCTCGACAGCATCGACGTGGTCCGTGGCGCAGGCTCTGTGCGTTATGGGCCGCAGAACGTCGGTGGGGTGATCAACTTCGTGACCCGGGCGATCCCCGAGAAGGCTTCGGCGCAGTTGTCCACCACGCTTGAGACCTCGCAGCATGGCGGCTGGAAACACACCGAGTCGGCGTTCGTTGGCGGCACTGCGGACAACGGCATGGGCGTCGCGCTGCTGTACACCGGTGTCAACGGCAACGGCTATCGGGAAAGCAACAACGGCAACGACATCGATGACGTCATTCTCAAGACCCACTGGGCGCCAACCGACAGCGATGAGTTCTGGCTGAACTTTCACTACTACGATGGCCGTGCCGACATGCCCGGAGGCCTGACCCAGGCCCAGTACGATCAGAACCCGTTCCAGTCGGTGCGCGACTACGACTACTTCGCCGGCCGTCGCAAGGACGTTTCGTTCAAATGGCTGCGCCAGCTCGACGATGCCACTCAATTCGAGGTGTTGACGTACTATACCGACAGTTTCCGTGGCAGCTCGATTGCCTCGCGCGACATGAAGACCTTGTCTTCCTACCCGCGCAATTATCACACCTTCGCCATCGAACCGCGTGTGTCCCGGATCTTCTTCGCCGGGCCCACCACCCAGGAAGTCAGCGTGGGCTACCGCTACCTGAAAGAGGCCATGCGCGAGCAGTCCACGCGTCTGGGGCTGGTCGACAATGTGCCTACGCCGATCCCAGGCTCCGATGGCCATGTGTTCCAGGACCGTAGCGGTGGCACCGAGGCCAGCGCCTACTACATCGACGACAAGATCGACGTCGGCAACTGGACCATCACGCCGGGTATCCGTTTCGAACACATCAACACCGACTGGCGTGATCGCCCGGTGCTTGGTGCCAATGGCAAGCCGGTGCCGGAGAAGAACCGCAGCATTACCAGCAATGAGCCACTGCCAGCGCTGAGCGTGATGTACCACCTTTCCGATGCCTGGAAACTGTTCGCCAACTACGAGACATCGTTCGGCAGCCTGCAGTACTTCCAGCTGGGTCAGGGCGGCACGGGCAATAGCACCGCCAACGGCCTGGAGCCGGAGAAGGCCAAGACCTACGAGATCGGTACGCGCTATGACAATGGTGCTTTCGCCGGGGAGCTGACCGCGTTCTACATCGACTTCGACGATGAGCTGCAGTACATCAGCAACGATGTGGGGTGGACCAACCTCGGCGCCACCAAGCACCAAGGTATCGAAGCGTCGGTTCGCTATGACCTGGCCGGTCTGGACCCGCGCCTGCAAGGGCTGTCGGCCAATGCGGGCTTCACCTACACCCGCGCGACCTACGAGGGGGAGATTCCCGGCTTCAAGGGCCGCGACCTGCCATTCTATTCGCGCCAGGTGGCCACTGCCGGCCTGCGCTACGAGGTCGATCGTTGGACCTGGAATCTGGATGCCTATGCCCAGTCCAAGCAGCGCGCGCCGGGTACCGGGATCAACGCCGATGGTAGCTTCAACGGCGACTACATCACCGAGCCAAGTGCTGACGGGCAGTACGGTGACATTCCCGGTTACGTGACCTGGCATGCCCGTGGTGGATATGACTTCGGGCCGCAAATGGCCAACCTGAAGCTGGCGGCAGGGGTGAAGAACCTCTTCGACAAGCAGTACTACACCCGCTCCAGCGATAACAACGCCGGCATTTATGTGGGTGAGCCGCGTACCTTCTATGTGCAGGCCAGTGTAGGGTTCTGATACCGCGTCGGCTGCTTTGCCGGTGAACCCGCGCCCACAGTGACGGTGCTGTCCCTGTGGGGCGGGTTCGCACAGCAATTCAGATCAGGATGCCACGGCCTCGGCAGGCGATACGATGCTGGTCTTCGCCCCGCGCGACCTGCCCGAACTCAAATAGGCCGCAATCGACTCCTGCGTCACCTCGCCGAGGAACACCTGCTCGGCATCCAGCACCGGTAACCACGCCCGATTGAACTCGTACATCCGTGACAACAGGATGCGCAGGTTCTCATCATGCGACGCCGTGGCGTTGAACGGGCGCAGGAAGTCCGCACAGGTTCCTTGCTGGCGGTGCATGTCGCGCCGACGTACGTACCCCAGCGCCTTGTTCGCTGCATCGGTGACCACCACATAGCGACGGTCATGCTCGTCGAGCAGCTCCAGCGCATCGCTCACCGATGTCTGCGGACTCACCGACGGCGCGTTGTCCGCCGCATCTTCGGCGCGCACCAGCAACAGGCGTTTCAAGGTGCTGTCCTGACCGACGAAATTGCTGACGAAATCATCCACCGGATGGGCCAGCAAGGTATCCGGGTGATCCAGCTGCAACAGCTTGCCGGCACGGAAGATGGCGATCTTGTCGCCCAGCTTGATGGCTTCGTCGATGTCGTGACTGACCATGATCACGGTCTTGTTCAGTGCTCGCTGCATCTCGAAGAACTCGTTCTGGATCATTTCGCGGTTGATTGGGTCGACCGCGCCGAACGGCTCATCCATCAACAGCACGGGCGCCTCGGCGGCCAGGGCGCGGATCACGCCGATACGCTGCTGCTGGCCACCGGAAAGCTCACGTGGGTAGCGCTGCAGGTACTGCTTGGGTTCGAGCTTGATCATGTGCATCAGCTCGCGGGCGCGCTCGTGGCACTTTTGCTTGTCCCAGCCGAGCAGGCGCGGGACCACGGTGATGTTTTCCTCGATGGTCATGTTGGGGAACAGGCCAATCTGCTGGATCACATAGCCGATACGCCGACGCAAGGTCACTTCGTCCAGCCCGCTGGTGTCTTCGCCATTGATGAACACCTGGCCGGAGGTCGGGGTGATCAGGCGGTTGATCATCTTCAGCGTGGTGCTCTTGCCGCAGCCGGAAGGGCCAAGAAACACGCAGATCTCGCCTTCGTTGACGGTGAGGCTGACCGAGTCGACGGCTTTGACGTCCTTGCCGTTCACGTTGAAGGTCTTGCTGAGGTTCTTGAGTTCGATCATGAGCGCAGTCCTTCTGGAGTCAGGGCACGTTGCAGGGTTTGCAGGAGCAGGTCAGCGATGATCGCCAGCAGGCTGACCAGCACGGCGCCGACCAGCAGCATCGACATGTCGCTACGACTGATGGAGGTGAGGATCAACACCCCAAGGCCGCCGGCACCGATGGTGGCGGCAATGGTCATGACACCGATGTTCATGACCACGGCGGTGCGTACACCGGCGAGGATCACCGGCACTGCAATGGGCAGCTCGACCATGCGCAGGCGCTGGCCGAAGGTCATGCCGATGCCACGCGCGGCCTCGCGGATACCAGGTTCGACGTTGGTCAGTGCCAGGTAGGTGTTGCGCAGGATCGGCAGCAGTGAATAGAGGAACACCGCGGTGATCGCAGGCATCGGCCCAAGCCCTTGGCCGAATTTGGAGTAGAACGGCAGCAACAAGCCGAACAGGGCGATCGAAGGGATTGTCAGCATGACCGTAGCGCTTGCCTGCAGCGGGCCGGCAACAGCCGGGAAGCGGGTCATCAGGACGCCCAGCGGCACGCCGACGATGATCGCAAGGCCCACGGCGACACTGACCAGCATGATGTGCTGCCAGGTCAGTTGCAGGACCAGGGCCCAGTCGAGGTGGGCGAACGTATCGAGCAGGCTCATGGCTGCACCTCCTTAAGTGGATGCGCCTGCAGGAAGGCTGCGGCGACGGCACTCGGGTTCTGGTGCTCGACATCGACCTTGGCGTTGAGCTGGCGCATGGTTTCGTCGTCAAGCTGTTCGGCCAGTGGCTTGAGCAGGCTGGCCAGTTCCGGGTTGGCGTCGAGCACCGCTTTGCGAACCACCGGTGCGGCTGTGTAGTCGGGGAAGTAATGCTTGTCGTCTTCGAGAAGCTTCAGGTCGAATGCGCTCAGGCGGCCATCGGTGGTGTAGACCAAGCCGGCGAATACTTGGTTGTTGCGCAGGGCGGTGTAGACCAGGCCCGCGTCCATTTGCCGAATGTTCGCCCTGCCCACTTGCAGGTCGTACATTTCCTTGAGGCCGACCAGGCCATCCGGGCGGTTGGCGAACTCGGTATCCAGGGCCACCAGAAGGTTGCCATCGGGCTGCGCGCGCAGCACATCGTTGAGTGCCGAGATGCTGGTCACTTGCGGGTACGCTTCGGCAACCTTGCGTGGCAAGGCCAGGGCGTAGGTGTTGCTGAACTTGGAGGGTGTCAGCCAGATCAGGCCCTTCCCGGCATCCAGTTCCTTGACCTTGGCGTAGGTGGCTTCGGCACTGGGCATGCGCTCGTCGATATGGTTGTACGACACCAGCGAGACACCGGTGTATTCCCACATCAGGTCGAGTTGGCCGGTTTCCTGGGCCTGGCGTGCCAGGCTGCTGCCCAGCCCGCCGGTGACACGCACCTGATAGCCATGGGCGCGCAGATACTGGGCGGTGATCTCGGCCAGCACGGTCTGTTCGGTGAATACGCGAGCACCGATACGAATCAGCGGTTTGTCCGCTGCCTGGGCAAATCCTGCGAACAGCAGGGCCGCGCCCAGCAACAAGGCGATTGTCTTTTTCATGGGTTCCCTCTCGTTATCGGGCCAGGCCAGGTTCCAGCCAGCGTCTGCTGGCGAAACTCACCGCCGCGTCCAACGCCAATGCCAGCAGTGCCGTGCAGGCAGCGCCCAATAGCAGTTGTGGCTGGTTGTTCAAGGCGATGCCGGGGAAGATCAGGCTGCCCAGACTGTTGGCACCGATCAGGAACGCCAGCGGCGCCGTTCCAACGTTCAGGGCCAGGGCTACGCGCACACCGCCGACGATGATCGGCACGGCATTGGGCAGTTCCACCTGCCACAGTTGCTGGCGCGGGGTCATGCCAATGCCGGTGGCGGCTTCCTTGAGCGAGGCGGGGACGTTCTTCAGACCCTCGTAGGTATTGCGCACGATGGGCAGGAGAGAGGCGAGGAACAGCGCGAAGATCGCAGGACCTGCGCCGATGCCCAGGACACTGAGCGCGATGGCCAGGACAGCCAGGGGGGGAATGGTGTTGCCAACGTTGAAGAACTGCATGAAGCGCTCGGCTTTGTCGACCCGGTGCGGTCGACTCAAGGCAATGCCGGCAGGGATGCCCACGGCCAGCGCCGCCGCCATCGAAGCCAGCACCAATACCAGGTGCGCTTGCAGGTAGAACCCAAGATCGTCGCGATAACGCGCGATCGTGTCGATGCCGATCCAATGGACCAGCAGGGCCAGGATGACGAGCACGGTGGCCCATCCCAACAGCCCTTTTCCGTAGCGTGCAGCCACAGGCGGACTCCTTGTGTAGTCGGCGAACACACTCCCGTGGCGGCCGGCCATTCCTGGCGGCAGGCAGTGTGGTCGCGAGTAGCAGCGTGCGGTCTCGACGCGGACGCGACACGCCATTTAGCCAAGCCCCGTCAGGCTCGAAATGCCGGTGAAACCAGCCCTGACCCAATGGACGTTGCCGAGGGGGTAACAGGATTGTGGACGTCTCCAGGGGGCCAAAGGTTCCCATCTGAGCCGGCATTTGGCCAGCGCGGATTTTTTCAGGTTGATTGTTTCCTCCTGCCTATCGAAACGCCAAGGCCGCTGAATACGGGGCTCGCAGGAGGTTGGAAGCGCCCTCCTTGCGACCCTGGAAAAAAACACTTGAGGTAGTTTCATATGCTTGAACATGACTACGATCGCTCCTTTATCGCCCATGTCACCTCCACCACTGCGGGCTTGGAGGGCTATCTGGATTGCGCAAAAGTGGTGGAGAAGGGCGTGCAGGTAGCCCGCGTCGCAGACGATTGGCTGATCCTGACCTCGCTGACGGTCGGTGAGCCTCATTACTTCTGGTTCCGCTGCATGGTGGATGAAGCCAGGGGGCGTCGTTACTACGACATTCAATCCTGGAGCCGTCGCACGGGGCGTGATTTCAACGCAAGGACCCGCCACCTGGACCGTAATGGCAACGGCTACGGCTGCCTGTACGACACCCCGGTCAGCGACGACCGCCTTTGGAAACTGATGGCGCAGAACCAAGACGGGGGCTTCAGCAGCCTGGATCAGGCGCCGCGAGCGGGTGAGTCGCTACCCGTGCGGATCTGGACACGAACCACCAACCTCGAGTTGAGTGCCACAGGTCGGGAGGACGTTGGCGGGCATTGGTTCGCTTATGCCCGGGCGGGCGACGGCCACGCGCTTGACCTGCAGCTTCAGATCACGCACATCGGCGAAGAACTGCTCGACGACCATTGAGGTCGGTTTCGGCGGCCACTGTTTGGGTATGGCTATGGATTCGGGTATAATCTCGGCCCTTTTTTTGATCTCCAGTCAGGCGATTTCCCATGACCAACCAGGCCGCCGAAGTCGCGAAGCGCCGCACTTTCGCAATCATTTCCCACCCCGACGCCGGTAAGACCACCATCACCGAGAAGCTCTTGCTGATGGGCAAGGCGATTTCCGTTGCGGGCACCGTGAAGTCGCGCAAGTCCGACCGCCACGCCACCTCCGACTGGATGGAAATGGAGAAGCAGCGCGGTATCTCCATCACCACCTCGGTGATGCAGTTCCCATACCGCGAGCACATGATCAACCTGCTCGACACCCCCGGCCACGAAGACTTCTCGGAAGATACCTACCGCACCCTGACCGCGGTGGACTCGGCGCTGATGGTGCTCGACGGCGGTAAGGGCGTCGAGCCACGTACCATCGCCCTGATGGACGTCTGCCGCCTGCGTGACACACCGATCGTCAGCTTCATCAACAAACTCGACCGTGACATCCGCGACCCGATCGAACTGCTCGACGAGATCGAAGCCGTCCTGAAGATCAAGGCTGCGCCAATCACCTGGCCGATCGGTTGCTACCGGGACTTCAAGGGCGTCTACCACCTGACCGGCGACTACATCGTGGTGTACACCCCGGGCCATGGCCACGAGCGTACCGAAGCGAAGATCATCCAGAAGCTGGATTCCGACGAGGCCCGTGCCCACCTGGGCGACCAGTACGAGTCGTTCGTCGAGCAGTTGGAGCTGGTGCAGGGCGCCTGCCACGAGTTCAACCAGGAAGAATTCATCAACGGTCAGCTGACCCCAGTGTTCTTCGGTACCGCGCTGGGCAACTTTGGGGTCGACCATGTGCTCGACGCTGTCGTCGACTGGGCGCCGCGACCCTTGGGTCGTGTCGCCCACGAGCGGACCGTCGAGCCTGTTGAAGAGAAGTTCACCGGTTTCGTGTTCAAGATCCAGGCGAACATGGACCCGAAACACCGCGACCGTATCGCCTTCATGCGCATTTGCTCGGGCAAGTACGAGAAGGGCATGAAGATGCGCCACGTGCGTATCAACAAGGACCTGCGCGTAGGCGATGCGCTGACCTTCTTCTCCTCCGAGCGTGAGCAACTGGAAGAGGCCTATGCCGGCGACATCATCGGCCTGCACAACCACGGCACCATCCAGATCGGTGACACCTTCACCGAAGGCGAGGCATTGGGCTTTACGGGTATTCCGCACTTTGCGCCGGAACTGTTCCGTCGCGTGCGCCTGAAGGACCCGCTCAAGTCCAAGCAATTGCGCCAGGGCCTGCAGCAGTTGGCCGAAGAGGGCGCGACCCAGGTGTTCTTCCCCGAGCGCAGCAACGACATCATTCTCGGCGCCGTGGGTGTGCTGCAGTTCGACGTGGTCGCCAGCCGCCTGAAGGAAGAGTACAAGGTCGAGTGCGCCTACGAGCCCATCACTGTCTGGTCGGCGCGCTGGATCAGCTGCGACGACAAGAAGAAGCTCGAGGAATTCCAGAACAAGGCCATGGAGAACCTGGCCATCGACGGTGGCGGCCACCTGACCTACCTGGCACCGACCCGGGTCAACCTGTCGTTGATGGAAGAGCGCTGGCCGGACATCAAGTTCCGCGCTACCCGCGAACACCACTGATCCTCGGGGTAGGATCAGCACCGTGTGGTGTCTGATCTGGCCCTATCACCGGCAAGCCGGCTCCCACAGGTACAGCGCCAGTCCATAGGGCTGTGCAACAGTCGGTGGGAGCCGGCTTGCCGGCATTGAGGCCAGTGAAAACTGCACAGGGGCTCAGTTACCGGCCTTGATGCTGGTCCAGATCCGCGTCCGAATGCGGTCGATCTTGGCTGGCATCGCCTCTAGCGCATAGAGCTTGCCCATCACGTCCTCGCTCGGGTAAATCATCGTATTACCCTTCATCGCCGGCTCTACCAACCCGTCTGCCTTGAGGTTGCCGTTGGCGTACTGCACATGGTTGCTGATATTGGCCATCACTTCCGGCTGCAACAGGTAGTTCATGTAGGCATACCCGGCTTTCTCATCGGGTGCATCGGCTGGCATGGCGACCATGTCGAACCACATCGGCGCGCCTTCCTTGGGAATCGAGTAGCCCACCTTCACTCCGTTCTTCGCCTCCTCGGCGCGGTTCTTCGCTTGCAGTACATCCCCCGAGAAACCCACCACCACGCAGATATCGCCATTGGCCAGGTCGCCGGTGTACTTCGAGGAGTGGAAGTAACTGATGTACGGGCGCACCTTCATCAACAGCGCCTTGGCCTTGTCGTAGTCCTTTGGGTCCTGACTGTGGTGCGGCAGGCCGAGGTAGTGCAAGGCGATCGGAAGCAGCTCGGGGCCGTTGTCCAGCACCGCGACGCCGCAACGCTTGAGCTTGCTGATGTTTTCGGGCTTGAAGATCAGGTCCCAGGAGTCCACGGGCGCATTGTCGCCAAGCACTGCCTTGACCTTGTCGATGTTGTAGCCAATGCCGGTACTGCCCCACAGGTACGGGAAGCCGTACTGGTTGCCGGGATCGTTCACCTCCAGCGCCTTGAGCAGCACCGGGTTGAGGTTGTGCCAGTTGGGCAACTGCGACTTGTCCAGCTTCTTCAGGGCCTTGCCCTGGATCTGCCGGGCCATGAAGTGGTTGGAGGGAAACACCACGTCGTAGCCGGAGTTACCCGTCATTAGCTTGCCGTCGAGGGTCTCGTTGCTGTCATAGACATCGTAGGTTGGAACGATGCCCGTAGCTTGCTGGAAGTTCTTGAGCGTGTCAGGGGCCACGTAGCTGGACCAGTTGTAGATCTTCACCGTGTCAGCGGCGCTGACCACGCTGGCGGCCAGCATCAGGGGGGCGACGAGGAGTGTGCGCATGTCGGGAGTACCTTGCTTTGTCTGTTGTTATCGAAGGCAGGCGATCAGCGGATCAGAAAATCAGGACGTAGGTTTTTCGCACGGTTTCCTGGATGTCCCAGGTACCTGTGCTGTTGGCCGGTAGCATCAGGGCATCTCCGGCTTCTATGGACAGGGGCTCGCCACCATCGGGGGTGAAGGTGCAGCGGCCTTTGATGAAATGGCAGAACTCCTGTTGCACGATCTGCCGTCGCCAGCGGCCGGGTGTGCACTCCCAGATGCCGGTTTCGACACCATCGCTGCGCTCGACGCAGGTGACCGAGGTCACTGCTACGGGTTCGCCAAGTGGCACCGCAACCGGGCTGGAGGTGTCGAGCACGGCGCTTTCGGTGTGTTTGAACTGGGTGATGCTCATGACCGGTGGATCCTGTGTAGGGTGAAGGTAATCAGTGCATGAAGCCTTCCATGAAGTCCGCAAGCGAGCTGGCCAGGCGCCGCCTCCAGGGCGCGCTGGCGGGGTTGGCGAGGGTCCGGTCCTCGTGGACGAAGCTTTGGATGATCGCGTTGTAGCCCAGCCAGCGGCACGGCTCGGGCGGCCAGCTGGCCAGGCTCGACACGGGCCGGTTGTCCAGCACCCAGGGCTGTGCGGTCAGTTCGTTGTGCTGGTTGAGAATCAGCGCCGCCAGCGTGCGGCCGCCCAGGTTGGTGGCCCCGACGCCTTCACCGCCATAGCCACCGGAAAGGGCGATACCGCGCTGGCGGTCGCAGAGCATGTGCGGGCGGAAGCGCCGGGCCATGCCCAGGTTGCCGCCCCACGAATGGGTGATCCGTACGTGTCCCAGCTGCGGGAACAGCTCGCTGAACAGGTAGCGACGCAGCTCGATCTCTTGATCGTTCAGGTTGAAGTTCTCGCGCAGACGACCGCCGAAGCGATAGCCGCCGCGGGCGCCGAACACCAGGCGGTTGTCGGCGGTGCGTTGGCCGTAGGTGACCTGGCGGCTGCTCTCGCTGAAGGCTTGGCCCTGGGACAGGCCGATCCGTTCCCAGGTCGATTCCGGCAGAGGCTCGGTAGCCACCAGCAGGCTCTGTACCGGCAGTTGGTGCTTGCCCAGCGGGGGCAGGCTGGCGGCGTAACCCTCCACGGCAGGCACTACCCAGTGGCAGCGAATATGCGCCAGGGGCGAGCGAACTGCACCGGGCTGCCAGTCGATGGCCGGGGTGTTCTCGTAGATCGGCACGCCCAGCGCTTCCACTGCACGGGCCAGGCCGCGCACCAGCTTGGCCGGCTGGATCGTCGCGGTGTGCGGACTGTAGATGGCGCCATAGGCATTGCTGACCCGCAGTTGGGCATCCAACTGCTCGGGGCGCAGCCAGCGATAGTCGTCCTCGGTCATGCCCTGGCGATACAGGTCATCAAGGTAGGCGCGCAGGTTGCGCTCCTGCTCGGGGTAGCGCGCAGCGCAATACAGGACGCCACCTTTACGGTAATCGCAGTCGATGGCCTCGCGTTGCAGCACGCTTTGCACTTCATCGGGAATGCCGTGCAGCAGGTCGATGCTGGCGCGGCGCGTTTGCGGTGACAGCGTGGCGAGCAACCGGTCCTCGCCCAGCAGGTTGCCCATCAGCCAGCCGCCATTGCGCCCCGAGGCACCGAAGCCGGCGATGTTGGCTTCGATTACAGCAATGCTCAGTTGCGGCGCCTGCCGCTTGAGGTAGTAGGCGGTCCACAGGCCGGTATAGCCCGCACCGATGATGCACACATCGACGTCCAGGTCTTCGCGCAGAGCGGGGCGCGCGCACAGTGGCTCGTCGAGCTGGTCCATCCACAGGCTGAGCGTGCGCAGGGGTTGCATCGGGTTCGGCTCCACATCCATCAATGTCTGTGGGCGATCCTAGTAGCGTTCGACGATGGCTGTCTTACGTGCGTGCACGCAGGGAATTTTGCTTCAGGTACGCCTTGGGCGTCAGGCCTGTGTGTTCGCGAAACGCTTTGTAGAACGCCGAAAGTGAGTTGAAGCCGGCATTGAAGGCCAGGTCGTCTATCGGCGTGTCGGCGCTGCCGTGGTCAAGGATCGCCATCAAGTGTTGCAGGCGGGCCTGGTTGACGTAGCGATAGAAGCTCTGCCCGAGCACCTGGTTGAGCAGGTAGGAGATCTGGTTGCGGCTGTAGCCGCTGGCGTCGGCGACCTGTTGCAGATTCAGCTCCGGGTCAAGGTAGGGGCGTTGGCGCTGGAAATAGTGCTCAAGGTCCTGAGCCATGGTCGACAGTTGGCGTGGTGACAGGCCCAAGCGGCTGGTGGCAGGACGCAAACCGCCGCTGGCAGGGCTGTGGCCATTCTGGCGCACCAGGGTGGCATATTCGTTGACTCGCCAGATCAGGTCGTCCTTGACGGTAATTGCCTCGCTGGACTGGAACGCCACCAGGCCGTCGCCGCCCTGGACCGTCACCTGGTACTGGATGAACGCGGTGCAGCCGTCCACGCGGATGCGGTCGCTATGGACGATGTCTTCGCCAGCCTCATGGGGCAGGCAGGCGCGCACGTAGTCGCGCAGCTCGTGGTAGCCGAGCACGCGATTCTGGAAAAAGTCGTGGTACTGGATGTCAGGGTGGTAGAGCGCGATGACGCCATCCAGGTCGCGGTGCTTCCAGCACAGGTGATAGCGCAGCACCGTGTCAGCCGTGCGTGGGGTCTGGTCTGGGCCGTCGGGGAGGGTGAGGGCGGTCATGAATGGATAGTGCATTGCAGAACACCCAGGTGCAAGGGCGTGGGTCCGGCATATTGCACGGTTCTATCAAGCGGCAGGCAGCGTAAGCCGTTGATTCGGATAGCTATGGGTTTTCGCGGGCGCTGGCATGGCGCGTGCACCGGTTTGTTCACCGCCGAACAGGAGAAAAGCCATGCGCTCGATACTGCTGTGGATGATTGGGGTGCCGATTCCAGTGATCATTCTGATCTGGTTCTTCATGCATTGAGACGGCCATTGCCGACAATCCGGCCCCTACAGCGCCTGTAGGAGCCGGCTTGCCGGCGAGGGGCGCTATCTGGGCCTAGAGAAACTGCTCCGCATAATGGCAAGCCACCTGCCGGGAGGCCACCTGCCTGAAGGCCGGTACCTCGTTGGCACACCGCTCGGTCGCGTAGGGGCAGCGCTTGTGGAACGCGCAGCCCTCTGGCGGGTTCAGCGGGTTGGGCAGTTCGCCGGCAATGCGGATCTTCGGCTTCAGCGGGTCCGGGTGGATCGCCGGAGTCGCCGACAGCAACGCCTGGGTGTAGGGATGCAGCGGCTTTTCGTAGATATCCTCCTTCGGCCCCATCTCTGCCGGCCGGCCCAGGTACATCACCAGCACCTGATCCGCTACATGGCGCACTACTGCCAGGTTATGCGAAATGAACACGTAGGCGGTGTTGAACTCCCTTTGCAGGTCCATGAACAGGTTAAGGACCTGGGCCTGGATCGACACGTCCAGCGCTGAGGTTGGCTCGTCCGCCACCAGCACCTTCGGTTGCAGCATCATCGCCCGGGCCAACGCAATCCGCTGGCGCTGGCCGCCGGAGAACATGTGTGGGTAGCGCTGATAATGCTCGGGACGCAGGCCTACCTGTTCCATCATCTTCTGCACTTTTTCGCGCCGCTCGGCCTTGCTCAGCGAGGTGTTGATCAACAGCGGTTCTGCCAGTTGATCGCCGATTTTCTGCCGCGGGTTGAGCGACGCGTAAGGGCTCTGGAAGACCATCTGCACATCGCGGCGCAGCTGCTTGCGTTCAGCCTTGCTGGCGCCCTTGACCTCGGTGCCGGCGATTTGCAGCGAACCGGAGGAGGGCTCTTCGATGAGTGTCAGGGCGCGGGCCAGGGTCGACTTGCCACAGCCGGATTCGCCGACCACGGCCAGGGTCTTGCCAGCCTCTAGCTCGAACGACACGCCATTGAGGGCGCGTACCAGGGCGTGGCCTTTGAACAGACCACGCGATACTTCGTAATGCCGGGTCAGCTCCCGAGCGGAAAGAACGACGGCCATCACGCCACCTCCTGGTTCAGCGGATAGAAGCAACGCACCAGGCTATGCGCCTGGGGATCAAGGGGTGGGCGCTGGCGCCGGCAGTTTTCCTGCACGTACGGGCAGCGCGGCGACAGCAGGCAGCCGGCTGGGCGGTCGTAACGACCGGGTACGATGCCGGGTAGCGTGGACAGGCGTTCGGCACCGAGACTGTGCTCGGGGATGGCCGCCAACAGGGCTTCGCTGTAAGGGTGGGCGGGTACGTCGAACAGCTCTGGTACCTGGCCCACTTCCACGGCTTGCCCGGCGTACATCACGCACACGCGCTTGGCGGTTTCGGCCACCACGGCCAGGTCGTGGGTGATCAGGATGAGCGCCATGTTGCGCTCTTTCTGCAAGTTGACCAGCAGTTCCATGATCTGCGCCTGGATGGTCACGTCCAGGGCGGTGGTCGGCTCGTCGGCGATCAGCAGCTTGGGCTCGCCGGCGATCGCCATGGCGATCGCCACCCGTTGGCTCATGCCGCCGGACAACTGGTGCGGGTAGGCGTCCAGGCGGCTTTCGGCAGCCGGAATCTCGACCTTCTTGAGCAATTCCAGGGCACGCTGGCGAGCGGCCTTGCCCTTGAGGCCCAGGTGTTGGCGCAGCACCTCCTCGATCTGGTAGCCCACGGTGTAGCTGGGGTTGAGCGCGGTCATCGGGTCCTGGAAGACCATGGCGATGTCCTTGCCCACCACCTTGCGCCGCTGGCGGCCGCTGAGCTTGAGCATGTCGGTGCCGTCGAAGGTGAGGGCGTCGGCAGTGATACGCCCGGGGGCGTCGATCAGGCCCATCAGGGCCATCATGGTCACCGACTTGCCCGAGCCGGACTCGCCGACGATGGCCAGGATCTCGCCGGCATCTACCGCCAGGTCCAGGCCGTCCACCACGGGTACTGCATTGGTGTCGCCGAAGCGCACGTTCAGGTTGTTGATCTGCAACAGTGACATGGCGTTCTCCTCAGGCGGCGTTCTTGAGTTTCGGGTCCAGCGCATCGCGCAGGCCGTCGCCCATCAGGTTGATTGCCAGCACACTGAGCAGAATGGTCAGGCCGGGCAGGCTCACCACCCACCAGGCGCGCTCGATGTAGTCGCGTGCCGAAGCCAGCATGGTGCCCCATTCCGGGGTGGGCGGTTGCACGCCCAAGCCGAGGAAGCCCAGGGCCGCGGCGTCGAGAATCGCCGAGGAGAAACTCAGGGTCGCCTGCACGATCAGCGGCGCCATGCAGTTGGGTAGCACGGTGACGAACATCAAGCGTGGCAGGCCGGCACCGGCCAGGCGCGCGGCGGTGACGTAGTCGCGGTTCAACTCGCCCATTACCGCCGCGCGGGTCAGGCGCACGTAGGACGGCAGTGACACGATGGCGATGGCGATCACCGTGTTGATCAGGCCTGGGCCGAGGATGGCGACGATGGCCACGGCCAGCAGCAGCGAGGGCAGGGCCAGCATCACGTCCATCAGGCGCATGATCGAAGGGCCGAGGATCTGCGGGAAGAACCCGGCCAGCAGGCCGAGCAGGATACCGGGGATCAGCGACATCACCACCGACGACAGGCCGATCAGCAGCGACAGCCGAGCGCCCTGGATCAACCGCGAGAGCAAGTCGCGGCCCAGTTCGTCGGTGCCGAGGATGAACTGCCAGGTACCGCCTTCGAGCCACACCGGAGGGGTCAGCAGGAAGTCGCGGTACTGCTCGCTGGGGTCGTGCGGCGCGACCCATGGGGCGAACACAGCGCAAAACACCACCAGGCACATGAAGGCCAGGCCCAGCACTGCACCTTTGTTGCGTGAAAAGGCCTGCCAGAACTCTTTGTACGGTGACGGGTAGAGCAGGCTTTGGTCCACCGGGCTGGCCGGCGTGACGGATTTTGGAATCGGGCTAGTCATGGCGAAGACCTCAGCGCTGATGACGGATGCGTGGGTTGGCCAGGCCGTAGAGGATGTCCACGACGAAGTTGACCAGAATCACCAGGCAGGCAATCAACAGGATGCCATTCTGGACCACGGGGTAGTCACGGGCGCCGATGGCTTCGATCAGCCACTTGCCGATGCCCGGCCAGGAGAAGATGGTTTCGGTGAGCACCGCACCGGCCAGCAAGGTGCCGACCTGCAGGCCGAACACCGTCAGCACAGGGATCAACGCGTTACGCAGACCGTGCACGAAGACCACGCGGGCCGGTGACAGGCCTTTGGCGCGGGCGGTACGGATGTAGTCCTCGCGCAGCACTTCGAGCATCGACGAGCGGGTCATGCGGGCGATCACCGCCAGCGGGATGGTGCCCAGCACGATGGCTGGCAGGATCAGGTGCATCACGGCATCCTTGAAGGCGCCTTCTTCGTCGCTGAGCAATGTGTCGATGAGCATGAAGCCGGTCTTCGGCTCGATGTCATAGAGCAGGTCGATACGCCCCGACACAGGGGTCCAGCCCAGGCTCACGGAGAAGAACATGATCAGGATCAGGCCCCACCAGAAGATCGGCATGGAATAGCCGGCCAGGGAAATGCCCATCACCCCGTGGTCGAACAGCGAACCGCGCTTGAGCGCGGCGATCACCCCGGCCAGCAGGCCGACGACTCCGGCGAACACCAGGGCGGCGAAGGCCAGTTCGAGGGTGGCCGGGAACAGAGTGAGAAACTCGGTCCAGACACTTTCGCGGGTGCGCAGCGACTCGCCCAGGTCTCCCTGGGCGAGTTTGCCGACGTAGTCCAGGTACTGGACCGGCAGGGGCTTGTTCAGGCCCAGGCGTTCCATGGCCTGGGCGTGCATTTCAGGGTCGACCCTGCGCTCGCCCATCATGACTTCCACCGGGTCGCCGGGGATCAGGCGTATGAGCGCGAAGGTCAGCAAGGTGATACCGAAGAAGGTCGGAATCAGCAGGCCTAGACGCCGGGCAATAAAACTCAACATTGTCGGAGGTACCTCATCAGCCGGTCAGGGCAGTGCCGCCGGTGCCCGTGTGGGGTCCCGGCGGTCGTTGTTGTTCTACTTCACCTTGGTGGTGGCGAAGTTGTTGTTGGTCAGAGGGTTGATCACGTAACCCTCCACGTTGTCACGCATGGCGGTGAACATCTTCGGATGGGCCATGCTGATCCAGGGTTGATCGTCATCGTACACCTTCAAAGCCTCGGCATAGAGCCTTGCGCGTTGGTCGTTGTCGATCACTTCGCGGGCGCGGGTGATCAGCTCCTGAAATCTGGGGTTGCACCAGCGCGCGTAGTTCTCGCCGCTTTTGGCGGCATCGCAGCTGAGCAGTGGACTGAGGAAGTTGTCCGGGTCGCCGTTGTCGCCGGCCCACCCGGTGGACACCAGGTCGGCTTCACCGTTCTTCGCCCTGCGCAGCATCTCGGCCCATTCCATCACGCGGATATCCAGCTTGAGGCCGATCTGCTTGAGGTCGGCCTGCAGCATCTCGGCGGACAGCCGTGGGTTGGGGTTGGTCGGGCCGCCGCCATTGCGGGTGAACAGGGTGATCACGGTGCCTTCGGGTACACCCGCTTGCTTGAGCAACTCGCGGGCCTTGGCCAAGTCGCGAGGCGGGTTCTTGTTGTCGGTGTTGTAGCCGATCATGGTCGGTGGGTAGGGGTTCACGCCGACCAGTGCGTTGCCCTTGCCGAATAGCTGGTCAACATGGGTCTGGCGGTCGAAGGCCATGTTGATGGCTTTGCGCACGCGCACATCGCTCAGGTACTTGTGCTCGGTATTCATCGAGATGTAACCGGTGACCAGTGCTTCGATCTCGTCGACCTTCAGCTTGGGGTCCGCCTTGATCGACGGCACATCGTCTGGCTTGGGGTACAACGCCACCTGGCATTCGTTGGCGCGCAGTTTCTGCAGGCGCACGTTGCTGTCGGTGGCGATGGCGAAGATCAGCGAGTCGGCCGGTGGCTTGCCGCGGAAATAGTCCGGGTTGGCTTTGTAGCGGACCTGGGCGTCCTTGTTGTAGCGCTGGAAGACGAAGGGACCGGTGCCGATGGGCTTGCTGTTAAGGTCGCCGGTCTTTCCCGCCTTGAGCAACTGGTCGCCGTATTCGGCGGAGTAGATCGAGGTGAAGGCCATGGCCATGTCACGCAGGAACGGTGCCTCCGGTCGAGTGAGTGTGATCACCACGGTGCGATCGTCGGTCTTTTCCACCGACTTGAGCAGTTCCTTGAAGGCCATGCTTTCGAAGTATGGGTAGCCGACGCTGCTCTTGGCGTGCCACGGGTGGTTCGGGTCGAGCTGGCGGTTCAGGCTCCACAGCACGTCGTCGGCGTTGAAATCGCGGGTAGGCGTGAAGTAGTCGGTGGTGTGGAACTTGACGCCTTCGCGCAGGTGGAAGGTATAGGTCAGGCCGTCTGTTGAGACGTCCCAACGCTCGGCCAGGGCGGGCTGGATATCAGTGGTGCCGGGCTTGAAGTCGACCAGACGGTTGAATACGGTCTCGGCCGCGGCGTCGGCGGTGACCGCCGTGGTGTACTGGACGATGTCGAAGCCTTCCGGGCTGGCTTCGGTGCATACCACCAGCGGCTTGGCCGCCAGGTGCGTGGCACTGCCCAGGATGACCGCTGCGAGGGCAGCGCGGAGCGGTAACGATTTCATGGAAACTCCCTGCTTGCATTGTTTCCAGCGTAGCCGCCACGGCCCGAGGTGGAGCGGGCCGTGGCGTCAGCGGTTACAGAATGTTGAACGGAATGGTGGTGACGATACGCAGTTCGTCCAGGCTGCCATCACCCTGGGCCTTGCTGGCCCGGTGCGCGGTGTAGGTGGCGCGGATGCTGGTGTCTTTCAGTGGCCCGCTCTGTACCGCGTAGCTGGTGCCGATCCCCCACTCGTAATGGGTCTCGCCATCCAGTCCATTCACGTCGTAGGCGGTGCCGCGGTAGTGAGTACCGTCGATGCCCCAGCCTCGGGCGTTGTACAGGTTGAACTTCAGGCCAGGCACGCCGTAGGGCGCCATGTTCAGTACGTAGGAAATCTGCAGGGATTTCTCGTTCGGGCCGTTGAAGTCCGACAGCAGCGAGTTGGCCAGGTAGATGCCGTTGGTCTCGTGCAGGTAGTCGAAGTACTCGTTGCCGTTCACCTGCTGCCACGAGGCGGCGAGGGTGTGGGCCTGGTGAGTCAGGCCAAGCGACAGGCTGTAGGTGTCGTTGTCGATGTCACCCATCTTCTTGCTGCCTTCGTCCACGGTCTTGTAGTAGTTCAGGCCGGTGGTCAGGCTAAGCACCGCGCTGTCGCCCAGCACGTGGTTGGCACCGAAGTAGTACTGGTTCCAGAAATCATCGACCTTGGTGGCATACAGGCTGGTAGTCAGGCTCTTGAGCGGCTGGTAGTTGACCCCGGCGGTGCTGGCACGGTCGGTTTCGACACCGGTGGCGCTGTACTCGCTGCGGAATTTGCTCAGGCTCTGCTCGGTACGCGGGGAGACCCGGTCGAAGGTGCCGAGATCGAACGAAAGGTTGTCGAACTCGGCGCTGTGCAGGAATGCACCCTGGAAGCTCGATGGCAGGGCACGGTTACCGATGAAGGCGATCATCGGTGTGTCGACGGATTGGCGGCCCACGGTGAGGGTGGTGTTGGACACGCGTGCCTTGACGTTGGCCAGGCCCATCTTGCTCCACTGGCCGATGGGGTCGCCATCGCTGTGGGTCAGGGTACGGTTGTTGGGGCCGGCGACTGCCGCGCGGCCCTGTTCCAGGGCGATGGCGTTGTAGCCGGCCGCTTCCACGGCGAAGCCCACGGTGCCCTGGGTGAAGCCTGAGCTGTAGTTGAGGATGGTGCCTTGCAGCCAGTTGTCCCGGCTGTGGGTGTCGTGGCGGGTGCCATCGCTCTTGTAATACTTCCACAGCGGAGCGCGGGTGGCGCGCTCGCGGGCGTACCAGTTACGGGTGCTGCCGGATAGGCTCTGGCCGTCGATGAAGCCTTTGGCATCGTCCTGCTCGCTGGTGCTTTTCAGGCTGAACGGAACGTAGTCCTGGCTCTGGGTTTCGGCCTGTGCCATGGCGCAGAAGGTGCCGATGGATAAGGCCAGCGCGGTTATCGTGAAACGTTTCAAAGTAAAGCTCCCTTTCTTTTCTTTTAGTTCTCACCAGGCCTCGTGGGCTGGGGTGTTTGCTGCGGTGTTGCCAGGGTTGCCACGGGATCGCCGGGCATGTTCTTCGTCTGTACCGGCCTTCTCGCCGGCAAGCCGGCTCCAGCAGCCACAGCCCGTGCAGGCGCTGGCTTGCCGGCGATAGGACCGGTATCGGTTGCAGGTCAGTCGATGCTCACACCCGAGAAGTCGTTGCGGCCAAATGGGCTGACCCGAAAGTCGGCGACCTTGGCGCTGATCGGCTGGTTGACGGTGGAATGCGCCACCGGCGTGATCGGCACCTGCTGCTTGAGGCGCTGCTGGGCCTGTTGGTAAAGCGCCGTGCGTTCGGCGCGGTCGGTGACTTGCTTGGCTTTCTTCACCAGGCTGTCGTACTGCGGGTCGCACCACAGCGAGTAGTTGTTGCTGCCGATGGCATCACAGTTGTAGAGGGTGCCCAGCCAGTTGTCCGGGTCGCCGTTGTCACCGGTCCAGCCGATCAGGGCGATATCGTGCTCACCGCTCTTCATGCGCTTGAGGTACTCGCCCCACTCGTAGCTGACGATGCGCACCTTGAAGCCGAGCTTGCTCCAGTCGGCCTGCAGCATCTCGGCCATGAGCTTGGCGTTGGGGTTGTAGGGGCGTTGCACCGGCATGGCCCACAGGGTGACTTCGGTGCCTTCCTTGACACCGGCCTGTTGCAGCAGGGCCTTGGCTTTGGCCGGGTCGAACGGGGCATCCTTGATGGTTTGGTCATAGGACCATTGAGTGGGCGGCATGGCGTTGACCGCCTGTTGGCCGGAGTCCTGATACACCGCCTGGAGAATCGCCTGTTTGTTCACCGCCATGTCCATGGCCTGGCGGACTTCCAGCCGGTCGAACGGTGGATGTTGGGTGTTGTAGGCGATGTAGCCGAGGTTGAAGCCAGGTTGCCGGAGCACCTGCAACCGGTCGTCTCCCCTGAGCGCTGGCAGGTCTGCCGGGCGCGGGTGCAGGGTGACCTGGCATTCATTGCGGCGCAGCTTCTGAATGCGCACCGAAGGGTCGACGTTGATCGAGAACACCAGGTTGTCGATCTTGACCTCATCCGCTGCCCAGTAGTCTTTGTTGCCCTTGAAGCGGATCTGCGCGTCTTTCTGGTAGCGCTGGAATACGAAGGGGCCAGTGCCGATCGGTTGCTGGTTGATGTCGCTGGGGCGGCCGCTGGCCAGCAGTTGTTGGGCGTACTCGGCGGACAGTATCGAGGCGAAGCTCATGGCCAGGTTCTGGATGAACGCGGCATCGACGCGGTTGAGGGTGAACACCACGGTGTGCGGGTCGGTTTTCTCGACACGGGCGATGTTCTTGTCCAGGCCCATGCTGACGAAGTAGGGGAACTCAGTGGGGTAGGCCGTACGGAACGGGTGCTGCTTGTCGAGCATGCGGTTGAAAGTGAACAGCACATCCTCGGCATTGAAGTCGCGGCTTGGGGTGAAAACCTTATTGGCGTGGAACTTGACCCCTTCGCGCAGGTGGAAGGTGTAGCGCAGGCCGTCATCGGATACTTCCCATCGGGTAGCCAGGGCGGGTTGTACCGCTGTGCCGCCGCGCTCGAACTCGACCAGTCGGTTGTAGATCGGCTCGGCGGCGTCATTGTCGGTGGCGCTGGTGTACTGGGCTGTGTCGAACCCTGCCGGACTGCCCTCCGAGCAGAACACCAGGCTCTTGGCCTGGAGGGCAGGGGCCTGGGCCAGCAGGCTGAGGGCAAGCAGGGTCGAAAGACGGGTAACGTGGCGCATGGCAATTCCTTTTCCAGCTGTTCTCGCCGCCTCGGGGTACGAATTGCGGCAACAGGGACCCAAACCCGACGCGGGTAGCGTCGGGGTGGGCTGCATGTAGGGGAAGGGGCGAAGGTTGCGGTGCTACTTGTCTACGCTGACGCCGTAGAACGAGTTCAACGCGAACGGACTGATCTTGAAGTCCTTCACCTTGGCGCTCATTGGCTGATACACGGTGGAGTGCGCGATAGGTGTGATGGGTACCTGTTCCTTGAGGATGTGTTGCGCCTTCTGGTACAGCTCGGTGCGTTTGCCCTGGTCGGAGGTGGCCTTGGCCTGCTTGATCAGGTCGTCATAGGGCTTGTAGCACCACTTGGAGAAGTTGTTGCCGTCAATGGCATCGCAACCGTAGAGGGTACCGAGCCAGTTGTCCGGGTCACCGTTGTCGCCGCTCCAGCCAATCAGCATCGCACCCTGCTCGCCGCCCTTGGAACGCTTGATGTACTCACCCCATTCGTAGCTGACGATCTTGGCCTTGATACCAATCTTGCCCCAGTCGGACTGCAGCATTTCGGCCATCAACTTGGCGTTGGGGTTGTAGGGACGTTGAACCGGCATCGCCCACAGGGTGATCTCGGTGCCTTCCTTGATACCCGCTTCCTTGAGCAGTTGCTTGGCTTTCTCCGGGTCGTAGGCGGCGTCCTTGATGCTGTCGTCGTAGGACCACTGGGTCGGCGGCATGGCGTTGACGGCAAGCTGGCCGGCGCCCTGGTAGACCGATTCGATGATCTTCTTCTTGTCCACGGCCATATCCAGCGCTTCGCGGACCTTGAGCTGGGACAGCGGGTTGGGTTCGTTGCTGCCCTTGACCTTGTCCATCACGTTGTAGGCGATATAGCCCAGGTTGAAACCGGCCTGCTGTGGCATCTGCAGGTTCTTGTCCTCTTTGAGCGGCTCGATGTCCGCCGGGCGCGGGAACAGGGTGACCTGACACTCGTTCTTCTTCAGTTTCTGCATGCGCACCGAGGCATCGGTGGTGATGGCGAAGATCAGGTTGTCGATCTTCACGTCCTCAGGCTTCCAGTAGTCCTTGTTGCCCTTGAAGCGGATCTGCGCGTCCTTCTGGTACTTGCTGAACACGAACGGGCCCGTGCCGATGGGCTTCTGGTTGATGTCGGCGGCCTTGCCTTGCTTGAGCAACTGGTCGGCGTACTCGGCCGACTGAATGGAGGCGAAGCTCATGGCCAGGTTCTGAATGAACGCGGCATCGACCTCATTGAGGGTGAAACGCACGGTGTGATCGTCGAGTTTCTCCACCTTGGCGATGTTCTTGTCCATGCCCATGTCGGTGAAGTACGGGAATTCGGTGGGGTAGGCTTTACGGAAGGGGTGGTTCTTGTCGAGCATGCGGTTGAAGGTGAACAGCACGTCGTCGGCGTTGAACGCCCGGGTTGGCTTGAAGTAGTCGGTGGTGTGGAACTTGACCCCTTCACGCAGATGGAAGGTATAGGTCTTGCCGTCGTCAGACACTTCCCACTTGGTCGCGAGCCCCGGGATGACCGCGGTACCGCCGCGTTCGAACTGGGTCAGGCGGTTGAACACGGTTTCAGCCGAGGCGTCGAAGTCGGTTCCCGTGGTGTACTGCCCAGGGTCGAAGCCGGCTGGACTGCCCTCGGAGCAGAACACCAGGTTGGATGCGGCTTGGGCGAAGGGGGCGCCGGCTAGCAAGCCTGCGCCGACCAGGAACGGAATGACTGCGTGTTTGAGCATGGTGGCCTCATTGTTGTCATTTTTTTCAGTTGAGGTGGCCTCGTGAGCCGACCTGCGGATACTTATGCAGGGGGTATTCCCAATGCAACAGTCAGGAGGATAGTTGGCGCCAGAAAAGTAGTACGACCGTACATGGATGTCGCATTCATGTAACTTTCACGCAAGTTGAACGTTTGCGCAGGCCGAAAGATGGCATTTTGCTGATTATTTCGAGGCGGGATGATACGTAGGACGCACCGTTTTCGTGCGTAGGAAATGTCTGAAATTACTAAGTTAGAGCGCTGCGTGTGCGGCTTTGTGCCGCGAGAGGGGCGCATGGCGCCCCTCAAGGGATGGGTCAGGGCATTTGCACTTCGATCAGGCCATCGGCGTTCATGCTGACTTCACTGGTGCCGGCCTCGATGTCCGGCGCCGGGGCCGCTTCGTCGGCACCCATGGCTTTCATCGCCATGGGCGCGCTACGCAGGTACGGGCGTGGGTAGCCGCTACTGTTGAGGTTCAGGCTGACCACCTTGTAGCCCTTGCCACCCAGGGCCTCGGTGGCCAGTTGGGCGCGTGCCTTGAAGGCCTCGACGGCGTCCTTGAGCAGGGCATCCTCGCTGGCCTTGCGGGTGGCTGCGGCGATGGAGAAGTCCATGCCGCCCATTTTCATGTTCTGCAGCAAGTCGGCGGTCAGCTGCGACAAGGCCGGGAAGTCGGCGCTCTCAAGGCGCAGCTCGGCACGTTCGCGCCAGCCGGTGATCTTCTGGCCTTTACTGTCGTATACCGGGTAGCTGTTGCGGCTGCCCTGGCTGATCTTCACGTCCTTGACCTGACGGGCCTGCTGGATGGACGTGTTCAGGGTTTCGGTGATCTGCTTGGCCAGCTTGCCTGGGTCGGTGTTCTGCGCTTCGCTGTAAAGGGTCACCACCATCAAGTCGCGTGGGACTTCCTTGCTGACTTCGGCGCGCAGCGACACCTGGTTGTAGCGTGGCTCATCGGCGGCCAGTGCAGGCAAGCTGGCGAGCAGGCCGCAAGACATGACCAGGGCGGCGCCGCGACGGGAAATTTGCATGTAGGACTCCTTGGCAATAAAAGGCGTGGGCTTGGGCGTTCCTTTCCACGCATGGCCCATCAGACCGGGAACAGTGTAGTGGGTTCAAAAGTGCCATCATGAACCTGTGACAAAGTGTGGCGCTTTGCCGCATCGCTGCAGCGAAGCGCCTGGCTTCGGTATACTCCAGCCGATTTTCCTGGAGCACTCATCAGGAGAGCTCATGCTCGCCGCCGTACAACCGCTATCCGCTACCCGTCAGAACCTCTGGCGCCTGACCGTCATTCGCGTGCTGGTCCTGGCTGCCCAGGCCGGCTCGGTGGGCGTCGCCTACTGGACCGAACTGCTGCCGCTGCCCTGGTTCTCGCTGGCGGCGACGTTGGCACTCTCATCCATCCTGTGCGCGTTCACCGCGTTGCGCCTGCGCCTGTCGCTGCCAGTCACCGAGCTGGAATACGCCTTGCAACTGGCCTGTGACCTGCTGATTCACAGTGCGTTGCTTTATTACTCGGGCGGCTCGACCAACCCGTTCGTGTCGTATTACCTGGTGCCGTTGGCGATTGCCGCAGTGACCCTGCCATGGCTCTACTCGCTGATTCTCTCTGGCATCGCGCTGACGGCCTACAGCCTGTTGCTGGTGCAGTTCTACCCGCTCGAAGGGTTGCCGATGGCGCGGGACAAGATGCAGGTGTACGGCATGTGGCTGAGCATCGCGCTGGCGGCAGCGGTGATCACCTTCTTCGCTGCCCGCATGGCCGAAGAGCTGCGTCGCCAGGAGCAACTGCGTTCCGAGCGGCGGGAAGAAAGCCTGCGCGACGAGCAGTTGCTGGCCGTGGCCACCCAGGCGGCAGGCGCGGCCCATGAGTTGGGCACGCCGCTGGCGACCATGAGCGTCCTGCTCAATGAAATGCGCCAGGACCATTCGGACCCGATGCTGCAGGAAGATCTGCAGATCCTTCAGGACCAGGTCAAACTGTGCAAGGAAACCCTGCAGCAACTGGTGCGGGCAGCCGAGGCCAACCGACGCATGGCGGTGGTCGAGCAGGACGTTACCGCCTGGCTCGACGAGGCGCTCAACCGCTGGCACCTGATGCGCCCGGAAGCCAGCTACCGGTTCCAGCGCCTGCGAGACGGCCAGGTGCCTCGCCTGACCCCGCCGCCGGATTTGACCCAGGCCCTGCTGAACCTGCTGAACAATGCCGCCGATGCCTGTCCGGATGACTTGGAAGTGCGCTTGGACTGGGACGCCCAGGACATCGTCATCAGCATCCGTGACCATGGCCCGGGCGTGCCGCCGGCCATTGCCGAGGCCATCGGCAAACCCTTTATCACCACCAAGGGCAAAGGCTTCGGCCTGGGCCTGTTCTTGAGCAAGGCCAGCGTGACCCGTGCGGGCGGTTCGGTGAAACTCTATAGTCATGAACAGGGTGGCACCCTGACCGAACTGCGCCTGCCCTATGGCAAGCGAGGAGATGAAAGATGAGCGAAGAAAACCAGGTCGAAGGCGAAGAATTGCCCCACCTGTTGCTGGTGGATGACGATGCCACCTTCACTCGGGTCATGGCCCGTGCCATGAGCCGTCGGGGGTTCCGTGTCAGCACGGCCAGTTCCGCTGAAGAAGGGCTGATTCTGGCCCAGCAGGACTTGCCGGACTACGCCACGTTGGACCTGAAGATGGAAGGCGATTCCGGTCTGGTGCTGCTGCCCAAGCTTCTGGAGCTGGACCCGGAAATGCGTGTGGTGATCCTGACCGGTTACTCGAGCATTGCCACGGCGGTCGAGGCGGTCAAGCGCGGTGCCTGCAACTACCTGTGCAAGCCAGCCGACGCGGACGATGTGCTGGCGGCGCTGCTCTCGGAACATACCGACCTCGATACCTTGGTGCCGGAAAACCCGATGTCGGTCGACCGCTTGCAGTGGGAACACATTCAGCGCGTGCTCAACGAACACGAAGGCAATATCTCCGCCACTGCGCGGGCGCTGGGCATGCACCGCCGGACCTTGCAGCGCAAATTGCAGAAGCGCCCGGTCCGCCGTTGACCTCCTGCTGCCTGCACCGCCCCTTTCGCGGGTAAACCCACGCCCACGGGGTGCACATCCCTGTGAAGCGGGTTTGCCCGCGAGGAGGCCAGCAAAGGCAGAAACGTCCGCGATAGTCCTCCACGATCCCCGCATTTCCTGACGCGTTGGCGTATCATTAGCCACCTAACGGCAACTCCCATCAGGATCGCTTGCGCATGCTCGCCCTTCTTATCCAGACGCTGAACATCACGGCCCCGGTGTTCGCCATGTTGTTCATGGGCGTGTTGCTCAAACGCATTCACCTGATCGACGACAACTTCAATCGCGTCGCCTCGCAGTTGGTGTTCAACGTCTGCATGCCGGCGTTGCTGTTCCTGGGTATCTACCACGCCGACCTGGCTTCGGCAGTCAAACCTGGAGTCATCCTCTATTTCATCGTCGCCACGCTGGTCGGTTTCGCCTTGGCCTGGGGCATGGCGATCTGGCGTAGCCCGCTGGCCGACCGGGGCATCTATACCCAAGGGGCATTTCGTGGCAACAACGGGGTCATTGGCCTGGCCCTGGCGGCCAGTCTCTACGGTGACTACGGCATCTCGCTGGGGGCGGTGCTCGCGGGGCTGGTCATCCTCATGTACAACTCGCTGTCGGCGGTGGTGCTGGCGGTGTACAGCCCCGACCTGAAGTCCGACCCCTGGAGCATTTGCAAGAGCATCTTCAGCAACCCGTTGATCATCAGCGTGCTGGTGGCCACTCCCATGGCGTACGGGCAAGTACCGCTGCCTAACTGGCTTTTGACTTCGGGTGATTACCTGGCGCAGATGACCCTGCCGCTGGCGCTCATCTGTATCGGCGGTACCCTGTCGCTGGCGGCCCTGCGTGACAGCGGCAGGCTGGCGATCGACGCCAGCCTGGTGAAGATGCTCTGGCTGCCGTTGATCGGCACCCTGGGTGCCTGGTTGTGCGGGTTCCGTGGGGCCGAGCTGGGCATCCTGTTCCTGTACATCGGCAGCCCGACCGCTGCGGCCAGTTATGTCATGGCCCGGGCGGCCAACGGCAATCATGAGCTGGCGGCTTCTATCATCGTGATCACCACACTAATGGCGGCGATTACCACCAACATTGGCATTTTCATCTTGCAGTGGGGCGGATGGATCTAGATCCTTGACTGCAAACAACTCCAACAACACGGCCTCCTGACTAAAGGACACTTCATGCAAGACCAGAGCACGCCCGAGCGGTTACAGCGCGGGCTGAAGAATCGCCATATCCAGTTGATCGCGCTGGGCGGGGCCATCGGCACCGGGCTGTTCCTGGGCATTGCCCAAACCATCCAGCTGGCCGGCCCGTCCGTGCTGCTGGGCTACGCCATTGCCGGCCTCATGGCCTTCTTCATCATGCGCCAGCTCGGCGAGATGGTGGTCGAAGAGCCGGTCGCCGGCAGCTTCAGCCATTTCGCCCACCAGTACTGGAGCGAGTTCGCAGGTTTCGTATCGGGCTGGAACTACTGGGTGGTGTACGTGCTGGTAGGCATGGCCGAGCTGACGGCCGTGGGCATCTACGTGCAGTACTGGTGGCCGGATTTTCCCACCTGGGCCACGGCGGCGATCTTCTTCGTGGCGATCAACGCCATCAACCTGACCCAGGTTAAGGTCTATGGTGAGCTGGAGTTCTGGTTCGCGCTGGTCAAGGTGGTAGCCATCGTCAGCATGATCGGCTTTGGTGCCTGGCTGTTGAGCAGTGGCCACGGCGGGCCGGACGCCAGCGTGGCCAACCTGTGGCAGTACGGTGGTTTCTTCCCCAACGGCGTGACTGGCTTGATCATGGCCTTGGCGGTGATCATGTTCTCCTTCGGTGGCCTGGAGCTGGTGGGTATTACCGCCGCCGAAGCAGACAACCCACGCCAGAGCATCCCCAAGGCGACCAACCAGGTGGTGTACCGCATCCTGATTTTCTACATCGGTGCACTGGCAGTGTTGCTGTCGCTGTACCCGTGGCAGAAGGTCGTGCAGGGCGGCAGCCCGTTCGTGATGATCTTCCACGAGCTGGACAGCGATCTGGTCGCGACCATCCTCAATATCGTGGTGCTGACGGCTGCACTGTCGGTCTACAACAGCTGTGTGTACGCCAACAGCCGCATGCTGTTCGGCCTGGCCAGCCAGGGTGATGCGCCGCGGCAGCTGCTCAAGGTCAGCCGTCGTGGCGTGCCGCTGACGGCGCTGGGTGTGTCGGCGTTCGCCACCGGCATGTGCGTGCTGATCAACTACCTGATGCCAGGTGAAGCCTTCGGTCTGTTGATGGCCCTGGCGGTGTCGGCCTTGGTGATCAACTGGGCCAGCATCAGCATTACCCACCTGAAGTTCCGCAAAGCCAAGCTGGCGGCGGGTATCAACCCGTTCTACCGCAGCTGGGGTCACCCGGTGACCAACTACCTGTGCCTGGCGTTCATCGTGCTGATTCTGGTGGTGATGTACCTGACCCCGCCGATTCGTATCTCGGTGTTGTTGATTCCGGCGTGGATCGCTGTGTTGTGGGTGGCCTTCAAGATGAAGAAGGCGCGCCAAGCCAAGTAAGACGGTCTGGCGTTATCGCCGGCACGTCGGCTCCTGCACGTTGGGAGCCGGCGTGACGGCGATATATCGTTCAACCCTGGTGGGTGTCGATTACTTCCTGGGCTGCCCTGAAGGCATCGATCGCCGCGGGTACTCCGGCATACACTGCGCAATGCAGCAACGCCTCGCGGATCTCCTCCACCGTACAGCCATTGTTCAAGGCCCCGCGCACATGCCCCTTGAGCTCTTGCGGGCACTTGAGTGCCGTCAGGGTCGCCAGGGTGATCAGGCTGCGGGTCTTCAACGGCAACCCATCGCGAGCCCAGACACTGCCCCAGGCGTGTTGGTTGACGAAGTCCTGCAGCGGTTGGGTAAAGTCGGTGGCGTTGTTCAGGGCGCGGTCGACGAATGCATCCCCCATCACCTGGCGGCGAATCTGTTCGCCGGTGTTGTGTTCGGCCATGTTGTTTTCCTTAGTGTTGGCGACGCCAGGCGCGCAACGTGGTGTACAGCAGCACCACGCCCAGCACCGGCAAGACATAGAACAGCATCAGCCGTTCCAGGCGGCCGGCCAGTGGCATGCCTGTGGTGAATGCCACCACGTGCAGGCCATAGGCCAGGTACAGGCACAGGAACACCAGGCCCTCGGCGCGGGTGATCCGGTAGCCGGAATAGAACACCGGCAGACTCAGGGCTGCGACGCCCAGCATCACGGGCAGGTCGAAGGCCAGGGCGTTGGGCGAGATCGAAAGCGGCTCGGGGGCAATCGTCGCGGTCAGGCCGAGCACCGCGAGCAGGTTGAACAGATTGCTGCCGACGACCGTGCCCACGGCGATTTCCCGTTCGCCGCGCAAGGCGGCGATCATTGCGGTGGCCAGTTCTGGCAGGGAGGTGCACACGGCCACCACGGTGAGCCCGATGATACGTTCGGACAGTCCCAGGTCGGTGGCGACTTCGACGGCAGCTTCCAGCATCAAGTGGCCGGCCAGGCTCAGCAGGCCCAGGCCCAACAGGATCTGCAGCGTCACGGTAAACCAGAAGCGCCGGGTGCTGATCGTGGCCACGCTGGGCGCGGGGTAGGTGCGGGCATAGTGGCGGGACTGGTGCCAGAGCATGGCCAGGTAGCCCGCCAGGCCGAAGAGCAACAGGCCGCCTTCCAGGCGGCCTAGGTAACCATTGGCTGCAAGCGCGTAGACCAAGGCGCTGGCGGCGATCATCAGCGGAATGTCCAGGCGCACCAGTTGGCGTGATACCCGCAAGGGGATGATCAGTGCCGCCAGGCCAAGAATGACCAGCACGTTGAAAATGTTGCTGCCGATCACGCTGCCCACGGCGACGTCCGGGGCGCCCTGATAGGCAGCTTGCAGGCTCACCGTCAGTTGCGGTGCGGTGCTGCCGAAAGCCACCAGGCTCAAGCCGATGATCAGCGGCCGCACATGCAGGCGTTGGGCCAGGCGCAGGGCGGCGCGCACCATCAGTTCGGCACCGCCGATCAGCAATAGCAGGGCCAGGCCCAGTTGCAGCAGGCTGAAGGTGGGGAGGGTGGCCAGGTCGAAAATGGTCGAGGCTCCAGTCGAGTCAGTCGCTCAGACCTTGTACCCGGACTCGCGCCGTTCCGCTACGGAGCATGCCGATTTTTTCTGCGGCGGCACGTGAAAGGTCGATCAGGCGGCCGCGCGTGTGCGGGCCACGGTCGTTGATTCGCACAACCACACTGCGTTGGTTGGCCAGGTTGGTGACCAGAACGCGGCTGCCGAAGGGCAGGCTACGGTGGGCGGCGGTGAGGCCATGCTGGTTGAAAGGTTCGCCGCTGGCGGTGCGCTTGCCGTGGTGGCGAGCGCCGTAATAGGAGGCGGTGCCGGTCTTATCGTAACCGCTGGGGTCAATGTCGTGGCTGGCGCAGCCGGCCAGGACGGAGAAGAGAGCGAGGGTGCCGAGGGATCGTTTTAGCAAGTCGGATGCTCCGGTACTGCATTCGCCGGTGGGGCCGCTCCCCAGGGGCGCGCTGCCCTTGAGCGTGGCGCGGTCCTGTGGGAGCGGGTTTACCTGCGAACGAGGGCCAGGCCCTCGCAGGCTACAGGGGGAAAACAATCACCCTTCGAGCTTGGCTTTGAGCAATTGGTTCACTTGCCCAGGGTTGGCCTTGCCCTTGGACGCCTTCATCGCCTGGCCGACGAAGAAGCCGAACATCTTGCCGCGCTTGGCCTCGTCGGCGGCGCGGTACTGTTCGACCTGCTCGGCATTGGCTGCCAGCATCTCGTCGAGCATCTTGTCGATAGCGCCGGTGTCGGTGACCTGCTTGAGGCCTTTGCTCTCGATGATGGCATCGGCATCGCCTTCACCGGCGGCCATCGCTTCGAACACAGTCTTGGCGATCTTGCCGCTGATGGTGTTGTCGCGAATACGCAGCAGCATGCCACCCAGTTGCGCGGCGCTGACCGGGGACTGGTCGATTTCCACGCCAAGCTTGTTCAGCAGGCTGCCCAGTTCGACCATGACCCAGTTGGCGGCCAGCTTGGCATCGCCACCAACGCGTGCCACTTCTTCGAAGTAGTCGGCTTGCTCACGGCTGGAGGCCAGCACGTTGGCATCGTACGCAGACAGGCCGTATTGGCTCTGGAAGCGCTCGACCTTTTGCTGTGGCAGTTCCGGCAGGCCGGCGCGAACGGTTTCCAGGAAACTGTCCTCGATGACCACTGGCAGCAGGTCTGGGTCGGGGAAGTAACGGTAGTCGTTGGCTTCCTCCTTGCTGCGCATGGAGCGGGTCTCGTCCTTGTTCGGGTCGTACAGGCGAGTTTCCTGGACCACCTTGCCGCCGTCCTCGATCAGGTCGATCTGGCGCTGGATCTCGCTGTTGATCGCGCGTTCGATGAAGCGGAACGAGTTGACGTTCTTGATCTCGCAGCGGGTGCCGAACTCGGTCTGACCTTTCGGGCGCACCGACACGTTGCAGTCGCAGCGCAGCGAACCTTCGGCCATGTTGCCGTCGCAGATGCCCAAGTAGCGCACCAGAGCATGGATCGCCTTGACGTAGGCGACGGCTTCCTTGGCGCTGCGCATGTCTGGCTCGGAGACGATTTCCAGCAGCGGTGTGCCGGCGCGGTTCAGGTCGATGCCGGTGGAGCCGCTGAAATCTTCGTGCAGGCTCTTGCCGGCGTCTTCTTCCAGGTGCGCACGGGTAATGCCGATACGCTTGATGGTGCCGTCTTCCAGGGCGATGTCCAGGTGCCCCTTGCCGACGATCGGCAGGTCCATCTGGCTGATCTGATAACCCTTGGGCAGGTCGGGGTAGAAGTAGTTCTTGCGCGCGAACACGTTGCGCTTGCCGATCTCGGCGTCGATCGCCAGGCCGAACATGCAGGCCATGCGCACGGCTTCCTGGTTGAGCACCGGCAGTACGCCGGGCATCCCCAGGTCAACCAGGCTGGCCTGGGTGTTCGGCTCGGAACCGAAGGTGGTGGCGCTGCCGGAGAAAATCTTCGACTGGGTGGCCAGCTGGGTATGAATCTCCAGCCCGATCACAACTTCCCATTGCATGTGTCAGTTCCTCAGAAGCCGTTGGGGGCGCGGGTGTGCCAGTCGGTGACTTGCTGGTAGCGGTGCGCGACGTTGAGCAGGCGGCCTTCCTGGAAATAGGGAGCCAGCAGTTGTACGCCGACCGGCAGGCCATCGACGAAACCGGCCGGCATCGACAGGCCCGGCAGGCCCGCCAGGTTGGCGGTGATGGTGTAGACGTCCTCGAGGTAGGCGGCGACCGGGTCGTTGCTCTTGGCGCCGAGCTTCCAGGCCGGGTTCGGCGTGGTCGGGCCGAGGATCAGGTCGACGTCGTTGAACGCGGCCATGAAGTCATTCTTGATCAGGCGACGGATCTGCTGCGCCTTGACGTAGTAGGCGTCGTAGTAGCCGGCCGACAGGGCGTAGGTGCCGACCATGATGCGGCGCTGGACTTCGGCGCCGAAGCCTTCGCCACGGGAGCGCTTGTACAGGTCGGTCAGGTCTTTCGGGTTCTCGCAGCGGTAGCCGAAGCGCACGCCATCGAAACGCGACAGGTTGGAGGAGGCTTCGGCCGGCGCGATCACGTAGTACGCCGGGATGGCGTGCTGCATGTTCGGCAGGCTGATTTCCTTGACCACCGCGCCGAGCTTTTCCAGCTCCTTGACGCTGGCCTGGACCAGGTCGGCGATGCGCGGGTCGAGGCCGGCACCGAAGTATTCCTTCGGCAGGCCGATGCGCAGACCTTGCAGCGAGGCGTTCAGGTTGGCGCTGTAGTCCGGCACCGGCTCTTCGATGCTGGTGGAGTCCTTGGCGTCGAAGCCGGCCATACCTTGCAGCAGCAGGGCGCAGTCCTCGGCGGTGCGGGCCAGTGGGCCGCCCTGGTCGAGGCTCGAGGCGTAGGCGATCATGCCCCAGCGCGAAACACGGCCATAGGTCGGTTTCAGGCCGGTGAGGTTGGTCAGCGCCGCTGGCTGACGGATCGAGCCGCCGGTGTCGGTGCCGGTAGTGGCCGGCAGCAGGCGTGCGGCCACCGCTGCGGCGGAACCGCCGGACGAGCCGCCGGGAACGTGTTCAAGGTTCCATGGATTTTTCACCGGGCCGTAGTGGCTGGACTCGTTGGCCGAGCCCATGGCGAATTCGTCCATGTTGGTCTTGCCCAGGGTGACCATGCCGGCTTCGGCCAGTTTGGCGACCACGGTGGCGTCGTAGGGCGCCTTGAAGTTGTCGAGCATCTTCGAGCCGCAGCTGGTGCGGATGCCGTTGGTGCAGAACAGGTCCTTGTGGGCGATCGGTGCGCCGAGCAGGGCGCCGTTCTCGCCGGCGGCGCGACGGGCGTCGGCAGCACGGGCCTGGGTCAGGGCCAGGTCCTCGGTGACGCTGATGAAGCTGTTGATCTGCGGGTCGAGCTGCTTGATGCGCGCCAACAGGGCGCCGGTCAGCTCTTCGGAGGAAAACGACTTGTCGGCGAGTCCGCGGGCGATCTCGGCCAGGGTCAATTGATGCATGGCAGGCTCTTTCCCTTACTCGATGACTTTTGGAACCAGGTACAGACCGCTTTCGGTCGCCGGTGCGATGGCCTGATAGGCGTCGCGCTGATTGCGCTCGGTGACTTGGTCAGGGCGCAGGCGTTGGCTGGCTTCCAGTGGGTGGGCCAAGGGTTCGATGCCGCTGGTATCGACCGCTTGCATCTGGTCGACCAGCCCGAGAATACTGTTCAAGGCATCGGTAATGCGTGGCAGTTCGCCTTCATTCAGCCCCAGGCGGGCCAGATGGGCGATCTTTTCCACGTCGCAGCGTTGAAGCGCCATGGGGATCTCCAGAAAAACTAAGAACGGAATGAGGTCCGTGGTGAGGAACATGTCGGCATTTTGGCGGTCATACGGCCGCGATCATCTGCTGGCTTGCTCGGAAAAACTGCCAATTTAACATATTGGCTCCTTGCCCAAAATCCCTGCCATTGTTAGAGTTTGCCGCACTTTTTTACCCACGCTTTCCCCAGGGTCACTTTCCCATGTTCAAGAAACTGCGTGGCATGTTTTCCAGCGATCTCTCCATCGACCTGGGTACTGCCAACACCCTTATTTACGTGCGTGAGCGCGGTATCGTCCTGAATGAGCCCTCGGTTGTTGCCATCCGTACCCACGGCAACCAGAAAAGCGTCGTCGCCGTCGGTACCGAAGCCAAACGCATGCTGGGCCGTACGCCTGGCAACATTGCTGCCATTCGTCCGATGAAGGACGGCGTCATCGCCGACTTCAGCGTTTGTGAAAAAATGTTGCAGTACTTCATCAACAAGGTTCACGAGAACAGCTTCCTGCAGCCCAGCCCACGCGTGCTGATCTGCGTGCCGTGCAAGTCGACCCAGGTAGAGCGCCGCGCCATTCGCGAGTCGGCCCTGGGTGCCGGTGCACGTGAGGTGTTCCTGATCGAAGAGCCGATGGCTGCCGCCATCGGTGCCGGCCTGCCGGTCGAGGAAGCCCGTGGTTCGATGGTCGTCGATATCGGTGGCGGTACCACCGAAATCGCGCTGATCTCGCTGAACGGCGTGGTCTATGCCGAGTCCGTGCGTGTGGGCGGCGACCGCTTCGACGAAGCCATCGTCACCTATGTGCGCCGCAACTACGGCAGCCTGATCGGTGAGTCCACCGCCGAGCGCATCAAGCAGGAAATCGGTACCGCCTACCCGGGTGGCGAAGTGCGTGAAGTCGACGTCCGTGGCCGCAACCTGGCCGAAGGCGTACCGCGTGCCTTCACCCTGAACTCCAACGAAGTGCTCGAGGCCCTGCAAGAGTCGCTGGCGACCATCGTCCAGGCCGTCAAGAGCGCCCTGGAGCAGTCGCCGCCCGAGCTGGCTTCCGACATCGCCGAGCGCGGCCTGGTGCTGACTGGTGGTGGCGCACTGCTGCGTGACCTCGACAAGCTGCTGGCACAGGAAACCGGCTTGCCGGTGATCGTCGCCGAGGACCCGCTGACCTGCGTTGCCCGTGGCGGCGGTCGCGCCCTGGAGATGATGGACAAGCACGCGATGGACCTGCTCTCCAGCGAGTGATTCCCACCCGCTGCTTCTGAGCGCCCGGTTTACAGGTAGCACGAGCAGTGCTACCTGTATGCGCTGGGCAGGCGTCCATCCGGGCGTCGTTTCCGTCAACCCGCAACCAGGCTGGTGCGTTGTCCCATGTCCAATGACCTCCTGAGTCGTCCACGAGGAACGGCCCATTAAACCGCTTTTCTCCAAGGGCCCCTCGTTGGGCGTTCGCCTACTGGTACTCGTAGTGCTGTCCGTCGCGCTGATGGTGGTCGACGCACGTTTCGACGTGCTCAAGCCAGTCCGCAGCCAGATGGGCCTGGTGCTGATGGAATCCTACTGGGTCACTGACCTGCCGCAGCGCCTGTGGCAAGGCGTGGCCGGCCAGTTCGGCAGCCGCACCGAACTGATCGCGGAAAACGAAAAGCTCAAGACCGAGGCCCTGCTGTTGCAGGGGCGCCTGCAAAAGCTGGCGGCCCTCACCGAGCAGAACGTGCGCCTGCGTGAGCTGCTGAACTCCTCGGCCCTGGTCAATGAAAAGGTCGAGGTGGCCGAGCTGATCGGTGTCGACCCCAACCCGTTCACCCATCGCATACTGATCAACAAGGGCGAGCGTGATGGTGTGTTTCTTGGCCAGCCGGTACTCGATGCCCGTGGCCTGATGGGCCAGGTGGTCGAACTGATGCCCTACACCTCACGGGTGCTGCTGCTGACCGACACCACCCATAGCATTCCGGTGCAGGTCAACCGCAACGGCCTGCGCGCCATCGCCAGCGGCACGGGTAACCCCGAGCGCCTGGAGTTGCGCCACGTGGCAGACACTGCCGACATCAAGGAAGGCGACTTGCTGGTCAGTTCCGGTATGGGGCAGCGCTTCCCGGCCGGCTACCCGGTGGCCACGGTCAACGAAGTGATCCATGACTCGGGCCAGCCGTTCGCCATCGTGCGCGCGATTCCAACCGCCGCCCTTAACCGCAGCCGCTATATGCTGCTGGTGTTCAGCGATCGACGCAGCCCGGAGCAGCGTGCCACCGACGCCGCCATCGCCCAGGAAGAAGCCGACCGCAAGGGCGCCCCGGCCAGTGGCCAGCCAGCTGCACCCGCCGATCACGCTGCCCCGGCCAACGGCGCCGCCCCTGCCGGCACTGCTCCCGCCGTACCGGCCACGCCAGCGCCGACCCCGACGGCCGCGCCCGCTACCCCAGCCGCCGCGCCTGCCGCGCCGGCTCAACACCGGAGACCATGATGGCAGCTTCGCGCCGTAACAACGGGTGGGTGATCTGGCTGACATTCGTCATCGGTCTGCTGCTGAGCGTCTCGCCGATGCCTCAGTTCCTGGAAGTGTTCCGGCCCATGTGGCTGGCACTGCTGGTGTCGTTCTGGACCCTCATGGTGCCGAACAAGGTCGGCATGACCACGGCTTTCCTGCTCGGCCTGGCCGAGGATGTGCTCTATGGTACCTTGCTGGGGCAAAACGCCCTCATCCTGACCCTGATCACCTTCCTGGTATTGTCCCTGCAGCAACGCCTGCGCATGTTCCCCATGTGGCAGCAGAGCCTTGTGATTCTGGTGATCTTCGGTATCGCCCAATTGATCCAGCTATGGCTCAGCGCGCTCACCGGCAACCGCCTGCCGACCCTGGCGTTGGTGTGGTCGGCGGTGATCAGTGCCTTGCTATGGCCTTGGGTCAGCTTCGCCCTGCGCGACTTGCGCCGCCGATTGCACATAAACTGACGGCGATGCCGCGACTGACAGGGAGATGTCCGCATGACTCCGCTTTACCTGGCCTCGGGCTCGCCACGCCGTCGTGAACTGCTGACCCAGATCGGCGTGCCGTTCACCACGGTCAGCGCACCTGTCGATGAAACCCCACTCCCTCACGAAAGCGCCGAGGCCTATGTCGAGCGCCTGGCCCAGGCCAAGGCCAAGGCCGGTTTCGCCAGAGTCGACGGCCCGGCTGTAACCCTTGGCGCAGACACTGCGGTGGTGCTCGATGGTCGTATTCTCGGCAAACCGGAAAACCGCGAACATGCCTTGGCCATGCTGGCCGACCTGTCGGGGCGCGAACACCAGGTCCTGACTGGCATCGCCGTGAGCGATGGCCAGCGCTGCCTCAGTCTGTGCGTTTCGAGCAGCGTGCGTTTTCGCCCGATTACCGGTGATGAGGCCGAACGCTACTGGGCCAGCGGCGAACCCCTGGACAAGGCCGGTGGGTATGCCATACAGGGACTGGGCGCGGTGTTCGTCACCGCCTTGGTCGGCAGTTACTCCTCGGTCGTTGGCCTGCCGCTCGCCGAGACTTCCGATCTGCTTGCGCAATTCGGCATTGCCAGTTGGCAGGTGCCAGGGCTTTTGCCAGAGGTAACACACCCACAGTAGCCAGCCCTGCGTACGACATCCATCATTAGCCAAGACCTTTGACGAGAGCCTGCCATGAGTGAAGAGATCCTGATCAACATCACCCCGATGGAATCACGTGTGGCAGTGGTGGAGAACGGCGTGCTGCAGGAAGTGCACGTTGAGCGCACGCAGCGCCGAGGCATCGTTGGCAATATCTACAAAGGCAAGGTAGTGCGCGTGCTGCCAGGCATGCAGGCGGCGTTCGTCGACATCGGCCTGGAACGGGCCGCGTTCATCCATGCTTCTGAAATTTCTCAGCGCGAAGGTTCGGCGGTCGAGAGCATCACCGCCCTGGTGCATGAAGGGCAGGCGTTGGTGGTGCAGGTGACCAAAGACCCCATCGGCACCAAGGGCGCGCGCCTGACGACCCAGTTGTCTATTCCCTCGCGCTACCTGGTGTACATGCCCCGCAGCAGTCACGTCGGTATCTCCCTGAAGATCGAGGACGAAGCCGAGCGTGACCGCCTCAAGCAGGTGGTCAGCGACTGCATGGCAAGCGAGAACATCAAGGACGCCGGGGGCTTCATCCTGCGCACAGCCGCCGAAGGCGCGCGCGCCGAGGAAATACTCCAGGACATCCGTTACCTGCGCCGGCTGTGGGAGCAGATCGGCAGCCAGATACAGACTTGCGGTGCGCCAACGGTCATCTACGAAGACCTGGGCCTGGCCCTGCGTACCTTGCGCGACCTGGTCAACCCGAAGATCGAGAAAATCCGTATCGACTCGCGGGAAACGTTCCAAAAAACCACGCAGTTCGTCGCCGAACTCATGCCAGAGATTGCCGACCGCCTTGAGCACTACCCGGGCGAGCGACCGATCTTCGACCTGTATGGCGTCGAGGATGAGATCCAGCGAGCGCTGGAGCGCAAGGTGCCGCTCAAGTCCGGTGGTTACCTGGTGGTCGACCCGGCCGAGGCGATGACCACCATCGACGTCAACACTGGCGCCTTCGTCGGTCATCGCAACCTCGAAGAGACCATCTTCAAGACCAATCTCGAAGCGGCAACCGCCATTGCCCGGCAACTGCGCCTGCGCAATATCGGCGGGATCATCATCATCGACTTCATCGACATGGAGGATGAAGAGCACCAGCGCCAGGTACTGCGTACCCTGGAAAAACAGCTCGAGCGCGACCATGCCAAGACCAACATCATCGGCATCACCGAGCTGGGACTGGTGCAGATGACCCGCAAGCGCACGCGGGAAAGCCTTGAGCAGGTGCTGTGCGAGCCCTGCATCGCCTGCCAGGGGCGGGGCAAACTGAAAACCCCAGAGACGATCTGTTACGAAATTTTCCGTGAAATCCTGCGTGAGGCCCGTGCCTACCAGGCCGAAGGTTACCGTGTGCTGGCCAACCAGAAGGTGGTCGACCGTCTGCTCGATGAAGAATCCGGCAACGTGGCCGAGCTGGAAGCGTTCATTGGTCGAACCATTCGCTTCCAGGTCGAGTCGATGTATTCGCAGGAGCAATACGACGTGGTGCTGCTCTGACGCGTTTCGAACCCCACCCCATGCAGGTCGAGCTGGCAAAACCGCTGCCAGGGGCCATCATGGATAAACGACTTGGAGGGCCATGGCCATGGGACGTCTGACCCGCGTTCTTGTCGCCTTGACCCGCTGGGGGCTGGGCTTGTGTGCTCTGCTTGCGGTGCTGGTGGCACTGTACGTGAGCGCGGGGCGGCAACTGGTACCGCTGGTTGCCGAATACCGCGCCGATGTAGAAGCCAAGGCGGAGCAAACCTTGGGCCTGCCGGTGCACATCGGTGCGCTCGAGGGGCGTTGGAGCGGCCTGGCACCTGTATTGCGCGTGCGCGATCTACAAGTGGGCGAAGGCTCGGCGGCATTGCGCCTGGATGAGGTCAAGCTGGTGCCTGACCTCTGGGCCAGCCTGACCAGCCGTGAAGTGCAGCTGGCGCGTATTCAGCTGGGTGGCTTGCAGTTGATCCTGCGTGAGGACGCCCAGGGCAGCTGGGCGCTGGAAGGTCTGCCGAAAAAAGACGACGCCGCAATCGATCCTGCCGAGATTCTCCAGCGCATGCGCCAGCTGGGGCGCATCGATGTGTTCGACAGCCAGGTTACCCTGCACCCCTGGCAACGTGACCCGCTGACCCTGACCTATGTGAGTCTTGGCCTGAAGGCCGGTGCTTCGCGTCAGGCTCTGGACCTGCGCGCGACCCTCCCGGATGGCCAGCCCTTGGCGGTGAACCTGCGCAGCCGGGCTGCGGCCAACCAATGGCGTGACGGGCAGGTCCAGGCTTACCTGAGCCTGCCGCAGAGTGATTGGGCGCGTTGGTTGCCGCCGCGCCTGCTGGGCCAGTGGCAAGCACACACCCTGCGCTCGGGTGGCGAATTGTGGATCGACTGGAGCCAGGGTCAGTTGCAACAGGCAGTTGTACGGCTCAATGCACCCAAGCTCACGGGTGCCTATGCCGGGCGCAAATCTGCCACGTTGGATAACCTGGCGCTGACTGCCTGGTTCCAGCGCCAGGAGCAGGGCTTCGATGTGGTGGTCGATTCGTTGGCTGCCAGCATTGGCAAGACGCGATGGGAGTCGCATCTGCAAGTGCGTCATCGCGATGGCGAAGAGCCCGCACAGGAGAGCTGGCAGGTGCAGGCCGATCGGCTCGACCTGACTCCGCTCACCCCGCTGGTCGATGCCCTGGCGCCACTGCCTGAAAAACTGATGACCGTGGTCGACGCGCTGAAGGTCACCGGCGCACTGCGCAACGTACGCCTCGATATCCGGCCAAAGGTCGAGGGCGACGAGCGGCTGCAGTTCGCCGCCAATCTTGAAAAGGTAGGTTTCGACGCGTACCACGGTGCTCCTGCCGCCGGAAACGTCAGCGGCAGTATCAGCGGTAACTTGGGGCACGGTGAACTGCGACTGGATACCGATGCATTCATGCTGCATCTGTATCCGATCTTCGCCAAACCCTGGCACTACCAGAAGGCCAATGCCCGCCTTACCTGGAGCCTCGACAAGGAGGGCTTCACCCTCATCGCTCCCTACCTCAAGGTGTTGGGCGAGGAGGGCAAGATTGCCGGCGATTTCCTCATTCGACTGCTGTTCGAGGAAGGGCGCGAAGACTACATGGACCTGCGTGTCGGCCTGACCGAAGGCGACGGCCGCTATACCGCGAAGTACCTGCCCGAAGTGCTTAGTCCGGCCCTGGACGAGTGGCTGCGCACCGCCATCGTCAAGGGGACCGTGGACGAAGGTTATTTCCAGTACCAAGGGTCGCTCAACCATGGGGCAGCGCCCGAGGCGCGAAGCATCAGCCTGTTCTTCAAGGTCCGCGATGCGGCGCTGGACTTCCAGCCGGGTTGGCCGCAGGTGCAGCAGGTCGCCGGGGATGTGCTGATAGAGGACAGCGGCATTCGCATCAAGGCCAGTCAGGGTACATTGCTCGATACGAAGGTGAGCGACGTCAGTGTCGATATTCCCCATGTCGACGGCGACCAGCATAGCCATCTGTACCTGGATGGCAATTTCGACGGCAGCCTTGGCGATGGCTTGAAGATCCTCAAGGAAGCGCCGATCGGCACAGGTGAGATATTCGCCGGCTGGGAAGGAGAGGGGCCGCTCAAGGGCAAGGTCAAGCTCGACATCCCCTTGGTCCGCGGTGATCGGCCCAACGTGCAGGTGGACTTCGCTACCGCCGATGCGCAACTCAAGGTGGCACCGCCGAGCCTTGACCTGAGCCAATTGAAGGGCGACTTCAGTTTTGACCTGGACAAGGGCCTGAGCGGCAAGGACATCAGCCTGCAAGCATTCGGCAAACCGGTGTCCGCGCAGATCGTCGCCGAAGGCAAGCCAGGGCAGATGCAGACCCGGATCAATGCCACTGGCCAGGTGGCGCTCAAGTCCCTGACTGACTGGTTGCAGTTCAAGCAGGCGCTGCCTGCTTCGGGTGATGTGCCTTACCGACTGCAGGTCAATCTGGGCAGCCGCGACAACAGCCTGAGTGTCAACTCGTCGCTCAAAGGGCTGGCGATAGACCTGCCGGCACCGTTCGGCAAGGCCGCGTCCGAAACCCGTGACAGCCGTTTCAGCATGGGCCTGCAAGGCGCAGAGCGTCGCTTCGATGCAGGCTACGCGGACCTTGCGCGTTTTGCCTACGCCGCGCCTGCCGACAAGCTGACCCAAGGGCGCGGTGAGTTGCTGCTCGGCACGGGCGACGCGCAGGTACCGGCCAGCCCGGGTTTGCGTGTGCGCGGACGCCTGGAGTCCCTGGACCTGGCGCCCTGGCAGGAACAGATGAACCGACTGGCTGGCGATGACCCGAGCGGCAATGCCCGGCAGAACCTACAGAGCGTCGACCTGAGCATCGGCCAGCTCAAGGCGTTCGGCATGGACTTGAACCAGGCCGTGGTTCGCCTGGCTCGCGGCGGCCCAGCATGGGATCTGCGTCTGGACAGCAAGGAAGTCATCGGTAACGCAAGGGTTCCGGATGCCAAGGCCGCGCCCATGACCGTCCGCCTGCAGACCTTGCGTCTGCCCGCGGCCGACCCGGCTCAGGTCCAGGCCGAAGATGGACCCGACCCCTTGGCCACCTTCGACCCACGCAAGGTCCCGGCGCTGGACCTGACCATCGACAAGCTCTACCGGGGGGATGACTTCTACGGCAATGCGGCGGTCAAGCTGCGCCCGACCGCCCGTGGGGTGTCGGCCAGTGATATCGACCTCGATTTCAAAGGGCTGCGCATTGATGGCAGTGGCGGCTGGGAAGGCCTGCCGGGGGCCAGCAGCAGCTGGTACAAAGGTCGCCTCGATGGCAAGAACCTGGCTGATGTCCTCAAGGCCTGGGGCTTCGCGCCTACGGTCACCAGCCGCGATTTCCGCCTGGATGTCGATGGCCGTTGGCCTGGCTCACCGGCCTGGGTTGGCCTCAAGCGTTTCTCGGGGAGCATGGACGCGGCGTTGCGCACCGGCCAGTTCGTCGAGGTGGAAGGCAGTGCCCAGGCCCTGCGCGTGTTCGGCCTGCTCAACTTCAACTCCATCGGCCGTCGCTTGCGCCTGGACTTCTCCGATCTGTTCGACAAAGGCTTGGCCTATGACCGGGTCAAAGGCTTGTTGGTGGCAAGTGATGGTGTCTATGTAACTCGCGAGCCGATCACGGTGACCGGGCCGTCGAGCAACTTCGAGCTCGACGGTACGCTGGACATGGTTCGTGACCGTGTCGATGCCAACTTGCAAGTGACGTTGCCAGTGACCAACAACCTGCCCTTGGCCGCCCTGATTGTCGGTGCGCCAGCGGTTGGCGGGGCGTTGTTCCTGGTCGATCGGTTGATCGGTGACCGCGTGTCGCGTTTTGCCAGCGTGCACTACCGCGTCGAGGGGCCGTGGAAAGAGCCTAGAATCACATTTGTGAAACCCTTCAACAAATAGCGTCGGGAGTGCCCATGAAGGCAGCGGTGATCCAGATGGTCAGCCAGGACGATGTACTGGCCAACCTGCAACGTGCTGGCGCACTGCTTGAGCAGGCAGCCTTCGGTGGCGCCAGGCTCGCTGTCCTGCCGGAAAACTTCGCGGCCATGGGGCGCAAGGATGCGGCGGCCATCGGACGGGCGGAGGCTCTGGGTGACGGGCCGATCCTGCCATGGTTGAAACGTACCGCCCGCGACCTCAAGTTATGGATAGTCGCCGGTACCTTGCCGTTGCCTCCCGCCGGTCAACCCGATGCCAAGGCGCATGCCTGCTCGCTGTTGGTCGATGAGCAGGGTGAGGTGGTGGCGCGTTACGACAAGCTACACCTGTTCGATGTCGACGTGGCCGACAACCGAGGCCGTTACCGCGAGTCTGACGACTATGCGCACGGGGCTCGGGTGGTGGTGGCCGATACCCCGGTCGGCCGTGTGGGGCTGAGCGTATGCTATGACTTGCGCTTTCCCGAGCTGTACAGCGCTTTACGCGCTGCCGGCGCGGAGCTGATCACGGCGCCGGCTGCCTTCACCGCAGTCACCGGGGCAGCCCATTGGGAAGTGCTGATTCGTGCACGGGCCATCGAGACCCAGTGCTACGTGCTGGCCGCCGCACAGGGCGGCATCCATCCAGGGCCACGGGAAACCCATGGCCAGGCGGCGATCGTCGACCCTTGGGGGAGGATCGTCGCCGAACAGGCGCGAGGCGAGGCAGTCCTGCTGGCCGAGCGCGATATTGATGAACAAGCGTCCATCCGGGCGCGCATGCCGGTTGCGTTGCACCGGCGCTTTTTCTCGCAGGACGCCTTGCGGCCTGCGCACACCTCGGAGTGACTATGAGCCAGATGTTATCCACCGTCAGCGAGCAGCTCCTGGCACCGGGCGGCCTGAGCCTGGACAGCCTGCAGTCTGTCCTTGGCGAGTTGGCAGGCCCCGGTATCGACGCCGCCGACCTGTATTTCCAAGGTCAGATTTCGGAAACCTGGGCACTGGAGGACGGCATCGTCAAGGAAGGCAGCTTCAACCTTGACCAAGGGGTGGGCGTGCGCGCCCAGTCCGGTGAGAAAACCGGCTTTGCCTACAGCAATGCGATCAACCTTGAAGCCCTGAACTCGGCGGCCCGTGCCGCCCGTTCGATTTCCCGCGCCGGGCAGAACGGCAAGGTACAGGCCTTCCGCAGCCAGGCTGTGCCGGCACTGTATTCACCGGACAATCCGTTGGATGTGCTGACGCGCGCAGAAAAGGTCGACCTGCTCAAGCGTGTCGACGCCGCCACCCGCGCCCTGGACCCGCGTATCCAGCAGGTCAGCGTGAGCATGGCCGGCGTCTGGGAGCGGATTCTGATCGCCGCAGCGGACGGTAGCCTGGCGGCTGACGTGCGTCCGCTGGTGCGCTTCAACGTCAGTGTCATCGTCGAGCAGAACGGCCGTCGCGAACGCGGCGGGCAGGGCGGTGGTGGGCGTACCGACTATCGCTTCTTCACCGAGGAGCGGGTCATGGGCTATGCCCGCGAGGCATTGCGCCAGGCGCTGGTGAACCTGGAGGCGATTCCCGCCCCGGCGGGCACCTTGCCGGTGGTACTGGGTTCCGGTTGGTCTGGCGTGCTGTTGCATGAAGCGGTCGGCCATGGCCTGGAAGGCGACTTCAACCGCAAGGGCAGTTCGGCCTTCAGCGGTCGTCTCGGCGAGAAAGTCGCGTCGAGCCTGTGCACCATCGTCGACGATGGCACCCTTGAAGGCCGCCGGGGTTCTCTGAGCGTGGATGACGAAGGCACGCCAACCGAATGCACCACGCTGATCGAGAACGGTGTGCTCAAGGGCTATATGCAAGACAAGCTCAACGCGCGCCTGATGGGCATGGCGGTGACCGGCAACGGGCGCCGGGAATCCTATGCGCACCTGCCGATGCCGCGCATGACCAACACTTACATGCGTGCTGGCGAGAGCGACCCGCAGGAGATCATCGCGTCGGTGAAAAAGGGCATCTATTGCGCCAACCTCGGCGGTGGGCAGGTGGACATCACCAGCGGCAAGTTCGTGTTCTCGACCAGCGAGGCTTACCTGATCGAAGACGGCAAGATCACCGCACCGGTCAAAGGCGCAACCCTGATTGGCAACGGCCCTGAGGCGATGAGCCGAGTGTCGATGGTAGGTAACGACCTGGCCCTGGATAGCGGTGTGGGCACCTGTGGCAAGGATGGGCAGTCGGTTCCGGTGGGGGTTGGCCAGCCGACCTTGAAGCTGGATGCGATTACCGTAGGTGGTACGGGCGCGTGAAGGATCGTGGGACCGCATCGCGGTCCTTTCGCGCTGCAAGGCCGCTCCCATGGGGTCGCACAGCAGATGCCCTGGGAGCGGTGCGTCGGACTCATCGCAGGCCGCGCTGGATCTCGTCGAGGTCGCGGATGTACTTGAACACCTTGCGTGCAGCGGCCGGCGGCTTGTTCCGCGCCTTTTCGTGCTGGGCATGACGGATCAGCGAGCGCAGTTGCTGACGGTCGGTATCGGGGTATTCGTTGACGAAGCGCTCGAGGTCTTCGTCGTTACCGTCGATCAAACGATCGCGCCAGCGCTCAAGGTTGTGGAATCGCTCGTTGTACTGGCGGGTCGAGCTGTCGATCTGTTCGAGCAAGGCGTGGATGGCGTCCAGGTCCTGCACGCGCATCAGCTTGCCGACGAACGACATGTGGCGTTTACGTGCGCCGTGCGCCGTGTGCTTGCTGGCTTCGGCCAGGGCCTTGCGCAACTCGTCGGTCAACGGCAGGCGCGCCAGTGTATCGGCCTTGAGCGTGGTTAGGCGCTCGCCGAGTTCGACCAATGCATGCAGCTCGCGCTTGATCTGGGTTTTGCTTTTTTCGCCGTCGAAGGCGTCGTCGTATGAATCAACCATGGTGGCAGTCCGCTAGAAATCGCCGCCATGATAACCAGTCGGGGGCCGCTTGTCCGGCCCGGTCGTAGAATGACCCTTGCCGAACGCAGAATTTGAGTGGAGATAACCATGAGTGCAGTCCAGAGCGTAGGCCCCAAGAACCTGCCGGCATTGCAGGAGCAGGTCGAAGCGATCATCGCCGAGGCCAAGCGGCAGGGTGCCAGTGCCTGCGAGGTGGCCGTATCGCTGGAGCAGGGGTTGTCCACCAGCGTGCGCCAGCGTGAGGTGGAGACGGTCGAGTTCAACCGCGACCAAGGCTTCGGTATCACCCTTTATGTCGGCCAGCGCAAAGGCTCGGCCAGTACCTCGGCAAGCGGCCAGGATGCGATCCGCGAGACAGTGGCAGCCGCCTTGGCAATCGCCAGGCACACCTCCGAGGACGAGTGCGCGGGCCTGGCCGACGCGGCGCTGATGGCGCGTGAGATCCCGGACCTGGACCTCTACCATGACTGGGACATCGAGCCGGAGCAAGCCATTGAGATGGCGTTGACCTGCGAAGCCGCGGCATTCGAGGCCGATCCCCGCATTCTCAATGCCGATGGCACTACCCTCAACACGCACCAAGGCTGCCGCGTGTACGGCAACAGCCATGGTTTCATCGGTGGTTACGCGTCCACTCGGCACAGTCTGAGCTGCGTGATGATTGCCGAGGGTGACGGTCAGATGCAGCGGGACTACTGGTACGACGTGAATCGCCAGGGCAACCTGCTGGCCGACCCACGTAGTATCGGCCAGCGTGCGGCCAAGCGAGCCGCCAGCCGCCTTGGTGCGCGACCGGTACCCACGTGCGAGGTGCCGGTACTGTTTTCTGCGGAGCTGGCCGGTGGCCTGTTCGGCAGCTTCCTTTCGGCCATTTCCGGGGGCAACCTGTACCGCAAGTCATCGTTCCTCGACGGTGCCTTGGGGCAGCGCCTGTTCCCTACCTGGCTGACCCTCGACGAGCGTCCGCACATTCCCCGGGCCTTGGGCAGTGCCGCGTTCGACGGCGATGGCCTGGCCACCTATGCCAAGCCGTTCGTCGAAAAAGGCGAGCTGGTGTCGTACCTGCTGGGCACCTATTCTGGTCGCAAACTGGGCCTGCCGAGCACGGCCAACGCTGGAGGCGTGCATAACCTGTACGTGACCCATGGTGTCGAGGACCAGGCCGCGTTGATCCGCCGCATGGGCCGTGGCCTGCTGGTCACCGAGCTGATGGGCCATGGGCTGAACATGGTGACTGGCGATTATTCCCGCGGCGCAGCCGGTTTCTGGGTCGAGAATGGCGAGATCCAGCACGCGGTGCAGGAAGTAACCATTGCCGGCAACATGAAGGACATGTTCCAGCAGATTGTCGCGATTGGCAGCGATCTCGAAACCCGCAGCAACATTCATACAGGGTCGGTGTTGATCGAGCGGATGACTGTGGCAGGTAGCTGATCTTTCACCTGCATCGGCCTGTTCGCGGGTTGATCCGTGAACAGGCTGTGCAAGGGGCACAGTAACCCGGCCCCATGCCGGGTTTCTTGTTTAGTCATTCCCTGCTTGAAGTGACATTGCTTATCAATTAATAATGAATATCATTATCCAGTAACTCGGCGATGATGTTCATGAAACCCGTCCTGCGCGAACTGCCCTACCTGGAAAACTGGCGTTGGCTCAGCCGACGCATCCGTTGCGCCCTCGAACCCGACGAGCCGCGCCTGATAGAGCACTACCTGGCCGAAGGCCGTTATCTGGTGTGCTGTACCGAAACGTCGGCCTGGACGGTGGCGTTGACCTCCTTCCGTCTCCTGCGGGATACCGCCTGTGATCGCATGCTGCCCTGGCATTGGCGCTGCCTGTGCCTGGACCAGGCCTGGCGCCCGCTGTTGGACCTGCGCAACCTCGATCGCCGCGAACAGAACCAACGCTGGCAGCCCTACGCCCTGCAATTGGCGAACTGCGTGCTGCTGCCTTCGATTTCTCCCGATGAACTGATGCAAGGATTTGAAGATGAGTGATACCCGTATCGAGCGTGACAGCATGGGCGAACTCCAGGTGCCGGCCCAGGCCCTGTACGGTGCCCAGACCCAACGCGCGGTCGACAATTTCCCGATCAGCGGTCAGCGCATGCCCGCCCAGTTCATCCGTGCATTGCTGCTGGCAAAGGCTGCGGCGGCCAAGGCCAATATCGAGCTCGAGCAACTGAGCGTCGCGCAGGGCCAGGCCATCGTCACGGCAGTCGAGCAGTTGTTGGCCGGTGACTTCATCCAGCACTTCCCGGTAGATGTCTACCAGACCGGCTCGGGTACCAGCTCCAATATGAACGCCAACGAGGTGATCGCCACCTTGGCCAGCCGTGTGCTCGGAGCGCCGGTCAATGCCAACGATCACGTCAATTGCGGCCAGAGCAGCAACGACATCATCCCGACCACCCTCCATGTCAGTGCCGCCTTGGCCTTGCATGGCCAACTGCTGCCTGCGCTGGACCATTTGGTGCAGGTGATCGAAGCGAAGTCGCTGCAAGTCCATCAGTTCGTCAAGACCGGTCGTACCCACCTTATGGATGCCATGCCGGTGCGCATGAGCCAGGTGCTCGATGGCTGGGCGGCTCAGATCAGCGGCGCGCGGGGCCATATCGAGGCGACGTTGCCCAGCTTGCAGGCCCTGGCCCAGGGGGGCACGGCCGTCGGTACCGGAATCAACGCCCACCCACGGTTCGCGGCCTGCTTCGCCCACCACTTGAGTGACCTGAGCCAGGTTCCGTTCACGCCTGGGCAGAACCTGTTCGCGCTGATCGGCTCGCAGGACACCGCAGTAGCGCTTTCAGGCCAGCTCAAGACCACCGCCGTTGCGTTGATGAAAATCGCCAATGACCTGCGCTGGATGAACTCCGGACCGTTGGCCGGTCTGGGGGAGATCGAGCTGCAAGCGCTGCAGCCTGGGTCGTCGATCATGCCGGGCAAGGTCAACCCGGTGATTCCAGAAGCCACCGCCATGGTTGCCGCGCAGGTGATCGGCAACGACGCGACCATCGCCGTGGCCGGTCAGTCGGGCAACTTCGAGCTGAACGTCATGTTGCCGGTGATTGCCCGCAACCTGCTGGAGAGCATCGAGCTGATGGCCAATGCCAGCCGCCTGCTGGCCGACAAGGCCATTGCCAGCTTCAAGGTCAATGAAGGCAAGCTCAAGGAGGCCTTGGCGCGCAATCCGATCCTGGTGACCGCACTGAACCCGATCATTGGCTACCTCAAGGCCGCCGAGATCGCCAAGACCGCGTACAAGCAGGGTCGCCCGATCATCGACGTGGCGCTGGAGCACACCGACTTGTCGCGTGATCAGCTCGAAGCGCTGCTGGATCCTGAAAAACTGACTGCCGGTGGTATCTGATCTTGCGCCTGTGCGGTGTATAGCGAGCAAGGCTCGCTCCTACAGACCCTCGCGATCGGGGTAGGAGCGAGCTTTGCTCGCGAGGCGTCGCGCAGGCGCTCGATCTCACAATCGCGGAGACACTGTGTCGAGCCCCGGCGATTACTCGCCTTCGTCGAAATAGTTGTTGATCAGCGCTACCAGCGCTTCCATGGCTTCATCATCCTGCTCGCCCTCGGTGAGCAGATGCACCTGGGTGCCTTTGCCCGCCGCCAGCATCATCACGGCCATGATGCTCTTGCCGTCCACCATCTTGTCCGGAGCTCGGCCGACCCTGACCTGGCAGGGGAATCGACCGGCCACGCCGACGAACTTGGCTGCCGCCCGGGCATGCAGACCCAGCTTGTTGATGATGGTTATTTCGCGGGCGGGCATCGTGGTGCGGATCCTGTGGGCTATAGGTCGCGGTGGCGGACCTGGACGTTTTTCAAAGATTGCTGGAGCAACTGGCCGAGACGTTCGGTCAGGTACACAGAGCGGTGGTGGCCACCGGTGCAACCAATGGCAATGGTGACGTAGGCGCGGTTGCTGGCGGCGAAGCGGGGTAACCACTTGAGCAGGTAGCTGGAGATATCGTTGAACATCTCTTCGACATCCGGCTGGGCAGCCAGGTAGTCGATAACCGGTTGATCGAGGCCGGAATGTTCGCGCAGCTCTGGCTTCCAGTAAGGATTAGGCAGGCAGCGCACATCGAACACCAGGTCGGCGTCGACCGGCATGCCGCGCTTGAAACCGAACGATTCGACCAGGAATGCCGTTCCAGGTTCAGGCTGGTTGAGCAGGCGCAGCTTGATCGAGTCGCGTAGTTGGTACAGGTTGAGGTTGGTGGTGTCGATCTTGAGGTCGGCCAGGTCGGAAATCGGCCCTAGCAGCTCGCTTTCGACACGGATCGCCTCGGCCAGCGAACGGTTGGCATTGGTCAGCGGATGGCGTCGCCGGGTCTCCGAGAAGCGTTTGAGCAGCGTTTCTTCATCAGCGTCCAGAAACAGGACATCGCACTGGATGTGCCTGCCACGAGCTTCTTCGAGCAACTCGGGAAACCGCGTCAGGTGGCTGGGCAGGTTGCGGGCATCGATGGAGACAGCAACCTTGGGCTGCTGCAACTCGGTGTTGATCAGCGCGTTCTCCGCCAACTGCGGCAGCAGCCCGGCGGGGAGGTTGTCGATGCAGTAGTAGCCGTTGTCTTCCAGCACATCAAGGGCGGTACTCTTGCCCGAACCGGAGCGGCCGCTGACGATGATCAGGCGCATGTTCAGTGCTCGTTCTGTACGTCCAGGACTACCTGGAACAGGGCCTCGCTGCTGTCGGCGGCACGCAGGCGATCGCGGACCTCCTTGCGATCGAGCATGCTGGCGATCTGGCGCAGCAGTTCAAGGTGGGCATCGGTGGCCGCTTCGGGGACCAGCAGGACGAACAGCAGGTCTACCGGTGCGCCATCAATGGCGTCGTAGTCGATAGGGGCATCCAGATGCAGCAGTGCGCTGACAGGTGCCGTGCAGCCTTCGAGTCGGCAGTGGGGGATGGCAATACCGTTGCCGAAACCGGTCGAGCCGAGCTTTTCACGACCGACCAGTTTTTCGAAGACGTCTTGCATCTCCAGTTCTGGAACTTGTTCGGCAATCAGTGTGGCGACCTTCTCGAGGGCGCGCTTTTTACTGCCTCCCGGCACGTTCACGAGGGAACGGCCGGGGGTCAGGATGGTTTCAAGTCGGATCATGGATGAGGGGGATCAGCGGGCGGCTGCACCTTGCAGCAGGCTTTGCTGTTTTTCCTTGTGTTTTTTCAGTTGGCGGTCGAGCTTGTCGGCCATGGCGTCGATCGCTGCATACATGTCTTCGTGTTCCGCGTTTGCGACCACTTCGCCACCAGGAATCTGCAGGGTCGCTTCGACCTTCTGTTGCAGCTTCTCGACTTTCAGGATGACCTGCACGTTGGTGATCTTGTCGAAGTGACCCTCCACGCGCTTAAGCTTTTGCTCTACGTATTCGCGCAGAGGGGAGGTGACTTCTACATGGTGTCCACTGATGTTGACTTGCATACAGCTTCTCCTTTGTTGCCCGTGCATAAAGAGGCAGGTATTGCACCTGCCCCGCAAACGCTGTGGCACATTCAGGGGCTACATCAGTCGCTTGCGCTCGCTCGACGGCGCGATGCCGAGGGACTCGCGGTACTTGGCGACGGTGCGACGGGCTACCTGAATGCCTTGTGCCTCCAGTAAACCAGCGATCTTGCTGTCACTCAATGGCTTTTTCTGATTTTCCGCCGCAACCAGTTTCTTGATGATCGCGCGGATCGCCGTAGACGAGCATTCTCCGCCTTCGGAGGTGCTCACATGGCTGGAGAAAAAGTATTTCAGTTCGTAGATGCCGCGCGGCGTGTGCATGTATTTCTGGGTGGTTACCCGGGAAATGGTCGACTCGTGCATGCCCACCGCTTCGGCGATGTCGTGCAGGACCAACGGCTTCATCGCTTCGTCGCCGTGGTCGAGGAAACCGCGCTGGTGTTCGACGATCTGGGTGGCGACCTTCATCAGGGTCTCATTGCGGCTTTGCAGGCTCTTGATGAACCAGCGCGCCTCTTGCAGCTGATTGCGCATGAAGGTGTTGTCGGCGCTGGTGTCGGCACGGCGGACGAAACCGGCATACTGCGGATTGACCCGCAGCCGTGGGATCGCCTCCTGGTTCAGCTCGACCAGCCAGCGGTCGTTGTCCTTGCGCACGATCACGTCGGGGACCACATACTCCGGCTCACTGGATTCGATCTGCGAGCCCGGTCGTGGGTTGAGGCTCTGTACCAGTTCGATGACCTGGCGCAGTTCGTCTTCCTTGAGCTTCATGCGGCGCATCAGCTGGCTGTAGTCGCGGCTGCCGAGCAGGTCGATGAAATCGACCACCAGGCGCTTGGCTTCGCTCATCCACGGTGTGCTGGCGGGCAGTTGGCGCAGTTGCAGCAGCAGGCACTCGCCAAGATTGCGAGCGCCCACCCCGGCAGGCTCGAATTGCTGGATGCGGTGCAGGACGGCTTCGACCTCGTCCAGCTCGATGTCCAGCTCTGGGTCGAAGCCCTCGCAGATTTCTTCGAGGGTATCCTCGAGGTAGCCCTGGTCGTTGATGCTGTCGATCAGGGTCACGGCGATCAGGCGGTCGGTGTCGGACATCGGCGCCAGGTTCAGTTGCCACAGCAGGTGGCTCTGCAGGCTCTCGCCCGCGGAGGTGCGGGTGGTGAAGTCCCACTCGTCATCATCGTTGCTGGGCAGGCTGCTGGCACTGGTCTGGTAGATATCTTCCCACGCGGTGTCGACGGGAAGCTCGTTGGGAATGCGCTCGTTCCACTCACCGTCTTCCAGGTTCTCGGCGCTTGGTGCGCTTTCCTGGAAACTGTTGTCCTGAACTTCGGCGACCGGTTTGTTCTCGGCGTTGTCCGCCATCGGGTCGCTGTTGTCGAAGTCGTCGCCGTCTTCCTGACGTTCGAGCATCGGATTGGACTCCAGCGCTTCCTGGATTTCCTGCTGGAGGTCCAGGGTAGAGAGCTGAAGCAGGCGGATGGCCTGTTGCAACTGCGGTGTCATCGTCAGTTGCTGGCCCATTTTTAGGACGAGCGATGGTTTCATGGCTGGGGCTAAATACCTTGTTCGCCGGCGCGCATGCGCCATCCACTACACGAGGGCGCCGGAGCGCCAAATCAAGCAAGTTTTATGCCTTAAATTGTAGCGTTTGCCTAGAGCGCTGTAACAACTTAAGCCTCGATGAGGCGGGATTGCCAGTGCTCCAGGCGCGCCGGGGTCAGAGTCGGAACTCGTGACCCAGGTAAACTTCCTTGACCAGATCGTTGGCCAGGATGGTCTCGGCATCGCCCTCGGCGATCAGTCGACCATCGTTGACGATGTACGCGGTTTCGCAGATGTCCAGGGTCTCGCGGACGTTGTGGTCGGTGATCAGTACACCGATGCCCTTGGCCTTGAGGTGGTGGATGATCTGCTTGATGTCGCCTACGGAAATCGGGTCGACACCGGCGAAAGGTTCGTCCAGCAGGATGAACTTCGGCGCGGTCGCCAGGGCCCGGGCGATTTCCACGCGGCGACGCTCGCCGCCGGACAGGCTCATGCCGAGGTTGTCGCGGATGTGGCTGATGTGGAATTCCTGCAGCAGGCTTTCCAGCTCCTTGCGACGGCCATCGCGGTCCAGGTCCTTGCGGGTCTCGAGAATCGCCATGATGTTGTCGGCCACCGACAGCTTGCGGAAGATCGAGGCCTCCTGGGGCAGGTAACCGATACCGGCGCGGGCGCGACCGTGCATCGGCTGGTGGCTGACATCGAGGTTGTCGATGAGCACGCGGCCCTGGTCGGCCTGGACCAGGCCTACGATCATGTAGAAGCACGTGGTCTTGCCGGCGCCGTTGGGGCCGAGCAGACCGACGATCTGGCCGCTGTCGATCGACAGGCTGACGTCGCGTACGACTTGCCGCCCCTTGTAGCTCTTGGCCAGGTGCTGGGCTTTGAGGGTTGCCATTTACTCGGCCTTCTTCTTCGGCTGGATCACCATGTCGATACGCTGACGCGGTGCAGTCACGTTGCCACCTCGGCCCGCGGTCGCAACCTGGGTCTTGGTGTTGTAGACGATCTTCTCGCCTTCGGTGGTGTTGCCTTCGTTCTCGACCTTGGCGCGGTCGGTGAGGATCACCATGTCTTTCTGCGCCTGGTACTGAATGGTCACGGCCCAGCCTTTCATCTTGTCGGGCTTGGCGGCGCTCTGCTGCTGCTCGAAGTAGGCCAGGTTGCCAACCGAAGTCACCACGTCGATGTCGCCCGACTGGGCGCGAGTGATGGTCACGGTGTTGCCTTTGATCATCATCGAACCTTGGGTGATGATCACATCGCCGGTGTAGGTCGCCACGCCTTGCTTGTCGTCCAGGTGAGCGTTGTCGGCCTGGATGCGGATCGGCTGGTCACGGTCGTTCGGCAGGGCGAAGGCGCTCGCGCTTCCCAGTGCTGCGCTCAGGCTGAGCAAAAGGGGGAGGGTTTTAACGAGCCTCATACTGTCCTCTTACGTTAGAGAGCAGGTCCATCCTGCCTTCTTTCAAATACGCTTTCATTCCTTTGCCCGTAGTTGTGCCACCGGCGCCGTCGATTCTAACGGCTTGCTCGGTCTGCGCATATTGCTTCTGCGGGAACACGGTCATGCGTGAGCTGGTAATGATGGTTTCGCGCTGCTTCTCGTCGGTACGGGCAACGCGAACCTGGTCGATCAGTTCGACCTCGGTGCCATCCGGGTTGACCTCGGCGCGCGCGCTCTGCACGTGCCAGGGGAACTCGGTGCCGCGGTACAGGTGCAGGTCAGGCTTGGTCACCAGGGTGACTTCGCTGGCGGTCAGGTGCTCGACCTTGTCGGCGGTCATTTCGTACTGCAGCTTGCCGTCGGGCAGAAACTGCAGGCTATGGGCATTGATCGCATAGTAGTCGATCGCGCTCTCGTCCACCTGGGCCGCAGGCTTGTCGAGGAAACTCTCCGGGCTGACGTTCCAGTAGCCGATTGCCACCAGCAGGGCGGCAATGACCGCGAGCAGCGCGATGGTGCGGGCTTTCTTGCTGAACATGGGCGGCTCTACAGGTAATTTGCGTTGGCAGCGTCCAGGGTGCCCTGGGCCTGCATGATCAGTTCACAGAACTCGCGGGCGGCGCCTTCGCCGCCGCGTGCCTGGGTCACGCCATGGGCGTGCTGGCGAACGAACGGTGCGGCGCTGGCCACCGCCATGCCCAGGCCCACCCGGCGAATCACGGGGAGGTCGGGCAGGTCGTCGCCCAGGTAGGCGACCTGTTCATAGCTTAGGCCCAGTTCGGCGAGCAGGCCGTCGAGCACCACCAGTTTGTCTTCCCGGCCTTGGTACAGGTGCGGGATGCCCAGGTTCCTGGCCCGACGCTCGACCACTGGCGTCTTGCGTCCGCTGATGATGGCCGTGGTCACGCCCGTGGCCATGAGCATCTTGATGCCCTGGCCATCGAGGGTGTTGAAGGTCTTGAACTCACTGCCGTCTTCGAGGAAGTACAGGCGGCCGTCGGTGAGGACGCCGTCGACGTCGAAGACGGCCAGCTTGATGGCCTTGCCGCGTTGCATGAGGTCTTGGTTCATGTCCATGCTCTCCTTACATGACCCCGGCGCGCAGCAGGTCGTGCATGTTCAGGGCGCCGGTCGGGCGGTCGTTCTGGTCGACTACCACCAATGCACTGATCTTGTGGTCTTCCATGATTTTCAGGGCTTCGGCGGCCAGCATTTCGGCGCGAGCGGTCTTGCCATGCACGGTCATCACCTGGTCGATCAGGGTGGTGTGCACGTCGATGTTGCGATCCAGGCTGCGGCGCAGGTCGCCGTCGGTGAAGATCCCGGCCAGCTTGCCATCCGGCTCGAGGATCACGGTCATGCCCAGGCCTTTGCGCGACATTTCCAGCAGCGCGTCCTTGAGCAGGGTGCCACGCTGGACCTTCGGCAGGTCATCGCCCGAGTGCATCACGTTCTCGACTTTCAGCAGCAGGCGACGGCCCAAGGCGCCACCGGGGTGCGAGAAGGCGAAATCCTCGGCGGTGAAACCGCGGGCTTCGAGCAGCGCGATGGCCAAGGCATCGCCCAGCACCAGTGCGGCGGTGGTCGAGGATGTGGGCGCCAGGTTCAGCGGGCAGGCTTCCTGGGCGACGCTGGCGTCGAGGTTGACCTCGGCGGCCTGCGCCAGGGGCGAGTCCGGGTTACCGGTGAGGCTGATCATCTGGATGCCCAGGCGCTTGATCAACGGCAGCAGGGTAATGATTTCGGCGGTGCTGCCGGAGTTGGACAGGGCGAGAATGACATCGTCGCGGGTGATCATGCCCATGTCGCCATGGCTGGCTTCGGCAGGGTGCACGAAAAATGCCGGCGTGCCGGTGCTGGCCAAGGTGGCGGCGATCTTGTTGCCGATGTGCCCCGACTTGCCCATGCCGACCACGACGACCCGGCCCTTGCTCGCCAGGATCAGTTCGCAAGCCTTGACGAAATTGGCGTCGATGCGGGCCATCAGGCTCTGGACGGCTTCGAGTTCAAGGCGCAGGGTGCGCTGGGCGGATTGGATCAGCTCGCTGGATTGGCTCATGTTCGGAAAGCAATGCCTGATGAAAAGGCGGCGATTATAGCCGCAATGGAAGAAACCCTCATCCTTTCCATCGTCCTATCGAATGTCATGAAAGTCTGTCCCTGGGCTGAACGAGTCAAGGCATGGCCTTGGGGCAGCCCTGTCAGCGGTGATATAGTTTCCCGCTATTCGGCCCGCCAGGGGCGCTTGTGCCTTCAAGAAGGAGGCCGGCGTCCATTAGGACGAGGTTGCACTAGCAAGGAGTCTAGATGAGTGTGGATAGCGCCTACGCGGTCGAGTTGAAGGGCGTCACCTTCAAGCGCGGTTCGCGCAGCATTTTCAGCAATGTCGACATACGCATTCCGCGCGGCAAGGTCACCGGCATCATGGGGCCATCGGGTTGCGGCAAGACCACATTGCTGCGCCTGATGGGCGCGCAGTTGCGTCCTTCCAGTGGAGAAGTCTGGGTGGCCGGGCAGAACCTGCCTACGCTGTCCCGAAGCGACCTGTTCGATGCGCGCAAGCAAATGGGGGTGCTGTTCCAGAGCGGCGCCTTGTTCACCGACCTCGACGTGTTCGAGAATGTCGCATTCCCGCTGCGTGTGCATACCCAGCTGTCCGACGAAATGATTCGTGACATCGTGTTGATGAAGCTTCAGGCCGTCGGCCTGCGCGGCGCCATCGACCTGATGCCGGACGAACTGTCGGGTGGCATGAAGCGCCGCGTGGCGCTGGCCCGCGCGATTGCGCTGGATCCGCAGATCCTGATGTACGACGAGCCCTTCGTCGGCCAGGACCCAATCGCCATGGGCGTATTGGTGCGGCTGATCCGCCTGCTCAACGATGCGCTGGGTATCACCAGCATCGTCGTTTCCCACGATCTGGCCGAAACCGCCAGCATCGCTGACTACATCTATGTGGTCGGTGATGGGCAGGTACTGGGGCAGGGCACTCCGGACGAACTGATGGGCTCCGACAATCCACGCATCCGCCAGTTCATGAAGGGTGACCCGGACGGTCCGGTGCCATTCCACTTTCCCGCGCCTGACTACCGCGCCGATCTGCTGGGGGCGCGTTGATGCGCAGAAAATCCTTACTCGAACGTATCCGTCTGTTCGGTCGCTCGGCGATCGACGTGCTGGCGGTGCTGGGGCGTTCCTGCCTGTTCCTGTTCCACGCACTGGTAGGGCGTGGGGGTATCGGTGGCGGCTTCCAGCTGCTGACCAAGCAGTTGTATTCGGTCGGCGTGCTGTCGCTGGCGATCATCGTCGTTTCCGGTGTGTTCATCGGCATGGTGCTGGCGCTGCAGGGCTACAGCATCCTGACCAAGTACGGTTCCGAGCAGGCGGTGGGGCAGATGGTCGCGCTGACCTTGCTGCGTGAGCTCGGCCCGGTGGTGACTGCGCTGCTGTTCGCCGGTCGCGCAGGCTCGGCGCTGACCGCCGAAATCGGCAACATGAAGTCCACCGAGCAACTGTCGAGCCTGGAAATGATCGGTGTCGACCCGCTCAAGTACATCGTCGCGCCGCGCCTGTGGGCCGGCTTCATCTCGTTGCCGATGCTGGCGTTGATCTTCAGCGTGGTCGGTATCTGGGGTGGGTCCTGGGTCGCCGTCGACTGGCTGGGTGTCTACGAGGGCTCGTTCTGGGCCAACATGCAGAACAGTGTTTCCTTTACCGACGACGTGCTCAACGGGCTGATCAAGAGCCTGGTGTTCGCCTTCGTCGTCACCTGGATCGCCGTATTCCAGGGGTACGACTGTGAGCCCACCTCAGAAGGGATCAGCCGTGCCACCACCAAGACCGTGGTCTATGCCTCGCTGGCTGTCCTGGGTCTGGACTTTATTCTGACCGCCTTGATGTTTGGAGATTTCTGATGCAAAACCGCACCCTGGAAATCGGTGTCGGCCTGTTCCTTCTGGCCGGGATCCTGGCGCTGCTGCTGCTGGCCCTGCGTGTCAGCGGGTTGTCGGCCAGCCCGAGCAGCGATACCTATAAAGTTTATGCCTACTTCGACAATATCGCCGGTTTGACTGTCAGAGCTAAGGTGACCATGGCCGGGGTAACCATCGGCAAGGTCACCGCCATCGACCTGGACCGTGATTCCTACACCGGTCGGGTGACGCTGCAGCTGGACAAGAATGTCGACAACCTGCCTGTCGACTCCACTGCGTCGATCCTGACCGCTGGTCTGCTTGGCGAGAAGTACATCGGCATCAGCGTGGGCGGTGAGGAAGACGTGCTCAAGGATGGCGCCACCATCCATGACACCCAGTCCGCACTGGTGCTCGAAGATCTGATTGGCAAGTTCCTGCTCAACTCCGTTGGCAAGGAACCGAAAGAAGCGCAACCGGCTAATTAAGGAGTTTCCATGATTTCGATTCTGCGACGTGGCCTGCTGGTCCTGCTGGCGGCCTTCCCCCTGCTGACCTTCGCTGCGCAGTCGCCGCGTGACGTGGTTCAAGGCACTACCACCGAGCTATTGAGCGACCTCAAGGCCAACAAAGAACAGTACAAGACCAACCCGAATGCCTTCTACGATGCGCTCAACCGCATCCTGGGCCCGGTGGTGGACGCTGACGGCATCTCCAAAAGCATCATGACCGTCAAGTATTCGCGCAAGGCCACGCCGGAGCAAATGCAGCGCTTCCAGGAGAACTTCAAGCGCAGCCTGATGCAGTTCTATGGCAATGCACTGCTTGAGTACAACAACCAAGGCATCACCGTCGACCCGGCTAAGCCTGATGATGGCAAGCGCGCCAGCGTCGGCATGAAGGTCACCGGCAACAACGGTGCCGTGTACCCCGTGCAGTACACCCTGGAGAACCTTGGCGGCGAGTGGAAAGTACGTAACGTCATCGTCAACGGCATCAACATCGGCAAGCTGTTCCGCGACCAGTTCGCCGACGCCATGCAGCGCAACGGCAACGACCTGGACAAGACCATCAATGGCTGGGCCGGTGAAGTGGCCAAGGCCAAGGAGGCCGCCGACAACTCTCCTGACAAGGAAGTGAAATGAGCGAGACCGGCGTGAGCATGGCCGAGCCTGGCGTTCTGCGCCTGGCTGGGGTGCTGGATTACCGCAGCGGCCCGGCTTTGCGCAAGCAGGGCCAGGCGCTGATCGCGGCATGTCGCGAAACGCACGTGGTGTTGGATTGCACGGCGGTCAGCAAGTCTTCCAGTGTCGGTCTGTCGCTGCTGCTGGGCTTCATGCGCGATGCCCAGGCCGGCGGCAAACGCTGGGAAGTGCGCGGCATGCCCGACGACATGCGCGAAATTGCCGGCGTCTACGATCTGGATGAGGTGCTGGCGAGCTGAACGCTCGTCGGTGAAGGTGGGCCCCTCGGTCAGCACATGCCCTTTATGGGCTTCGCAGGCGAGGGGCTTTTTTGTATGATGGCCGACCCGCGCGCATCGGGCGCCGATTGAGGTTGAGCATGCAGGCCGTAGAAGTTAAAAGCTTCCTTGAAGAGAAATTGCCGGGATCCCGGGTCGAAGTTGAAGGCGAAGGCTGCAACTTCCAGTTGAACGTGATCAGCGATGAGTTGGCTGGCCTGAGCCCGGTCAAGCGTCAGCAGGCGATCTATGCTCACCTGAATCCCTGGATCGCCAATGGCAGCATCCATGCGGTAACCATGAAATTTTTCAGCAGCGCAGCCTGGGCTGAGCGCACCTGAGCCAACTTGGCGGCGAGATTCCAATGGACAAACTGATTATTACTGGCGGCGCTCGTCTCGACGGCGAGATCCGCATTTCGGGCGCGAAGAACGCGGCCCTGCCGATTCTGTCGGCCACCCTGCTGGCCGATGGCCCGGTGACCGTGGGCAACCTGCCACACCTGCACGACATCACCACCATGATCGAGCTGTTCGGTCGCATGGGCATCGAGCCTGTGATCGACGAAAAGCTGTCGGTCGAGATCGATCCACGCACCATCAAGACCCTGGTAGCGCCCTACGAGCTGGTCAAGACCATGCGGGCGTCGATCCTCGTGCTTGGCCCGATGGTCGCCCGCTTCGGTGAGGCCGAAGTCGCCCTGCCGGGCGGTTGCGCCATCGGTTCGCGTCCGGTGGACCTGCACATCCGTGGCCTGGAGGCCATGGGCGCGAAAATCGAAGTCGAAGGCGGCTATATCAAGGCCAAGGCGCCAGAAGGCGGCCTGCGTGGCGCACACTTCTTCTTCGATACCGTCAGCGTGACCGGTACCGAAAACATCATGATGGCCGCTGCCCTGGCCAAGGGCCGCAGCGTGCTGCAGAACGCCGCGCGTGAGCCTGAGGTGGTCGACCTGGCCAACTTCATCAATGCCATGGGCGGCAAGATCCAGGGCGCCGGTACCGATACCATCACCATCGATGGCGTCGAGCGCCTGGGTTCGGCCAACTACCGCGTCATGCCCGACCGTATCGAAACCGGTACCTACCTGGTCGCTGCTGCCGTGACCGGTGGTCGCGTCAAGGTCAAGGACACCGATCCGACCATCCTTGAAGCGGTGCTGGAAAAGCTCAAGGAAGCCGGCGCCGACATCACCACCGGTGAAGACTGGATCGAGCTGGACATGCACGGCAAGCGGCCGAAAGCCGTGAACCTGCGTACCGCGCCGTACCCAGCGTTCCCGACCGACATGCAGGCGCAGTTCATCTCGCTCAATGCCATTGCCGAGGGCACCGGCGCCGTGATCGAGACGATCTTCGAGAACCGCTTCATGCACGTGTACGAAATGCACCGCATGGGCGCGCAGATCCAGGTCGAAGGCAACACCGCCATCGTCACCGGCGTACCTGTACTCAAGGGCGCCCCGGTCATGGCCACCGACCTGCGTGCATCGGCCAGCCTGGTGCTGTCGGCGCTGGTCGCCGAAGGCGATACCCTGATCGACCGCATCTACCACATCGACCGTGGTTACGAGTGCATCGAAGAAAAACTGCAGATGCTCGGCGCGAAAATCCGCCGCGTACCGGGCTAGTCGCCCGCTGGCGCAGGGACGCGCCATTCGAATTGAATGCGGTCGGGCGAAACACGCCCGGCCGGCAGTAGCCGCTTAAGGACCGACGTTCCAATGCTGACCATCGCGCTTTCCAAAGGCCGTATTCTCGACGATACCCTGCCGTTGCTGGCCGAGGCCGGTATCGTGCCGACCGAGAATCCGGACAAGAGCCGCAAGCTGATCATTCCCACCACGCAGGACGATGTGCGCCTGCTGATCGTGCGTGCCACCGACGTGCCGACCTATGTCGAGCATGGCGCCGCCGACCTGGGCGTGGCCGGCAAGGACGTGCTGATGGAGTACGGCGGCCAGGGCCTGTACGAGCCGCTGGACCTGCAGATTGCCCGCTGCAAGCTGATGACCGCGGGTGTCGTCGGTGCGCCGGAGCCCAAGGGGCGCCTGCGTGTGGCCACCAAGTTCGTCAACGTAGCCAAGCGTTACTACGCCGAACAGGGCCGTCAGGTCGACATCATCAAGCTGTACGGCTCCATGGAGCTGGCACCGCTGATCAACCTGGCCGACAAGATCATCGACGTGGTCGACACCGGTAACACCCTGCGCGCCAACGGCCTGGAGCCTCAGGAACTGATCGCCACGATCAGCTCGCGCCTGGTCGTCAACAAAGCCTCCATGAAGATGCAGCACGCCCGCATCCAGAGCTTGATCGACACCCTGCGCCAAGCCGTCGAATCGCGACACCGCGGCTGACTTCTGCGCGCGACCTCCGCTGTCGCGCCCGTCTATCCGCGTCATAGCCATTTTTCTCGGGTGCCCGCGCGGATGGACTGGTAGCCTAGGGCGCCTGAGCATTCGCTAACAATCGAGGCCCTCGCCATGACCGTGTCCACTGCAATTGCCCGTCTCAACGCTGCTGATCCGGATTTCGCCCGACATCTGGATCATCTGCTGAGCTGGGAAAGCGTGTCCGATGATGCGGTCAACCAGCGTGTGCTCGACATCATCAAGGCCGTGCGCGAACGCGGCGATGCGGCGCTGGTGGAGTTCACCCAGCGCTTCGATGGTGTGGATGCCAAGCGCATCGACGACCTGATTCTCGGCCGTGAACGCCTCGAACTGGCGTTGACCCGCATTACTCCCGCCCAGCGCGAAGCCCTGGAGAAGGCCGCCAGCCGCGTTCGCCTTTACCATGAACGGCAGAAACAGGACTCCTGGCAGTACACGGAGGCCGATGGCACGGTGCTTGGCCAGAAAGTGACCCCGCTGGACCGCGCCGGCCTGTATGTACCCGGAGGCAAGGCGTCCTATCCATCCTCGGTGCTGATGAACGCCATCCCGGCCAAGGTCGCAGGCGTGGGCGAGGTGGTGATGGTGGTACCGACCCCGCGTGGCGAGGTCAATGAGCTGGTCCTGGCAGCCGCGTGCATCGCGGGTGTCGACCGGGTCTTCACCGTCGGGGGGGCCCAGGCGGTCGCGGCCCTGGCCTATGGCACCGAAAGCGTGCCGCAGGTGGACAAGATCGTCGGTCCGGGCAACATCTACGTGGCCACCGCCAAGCGTCATGTGTTCGGCCAGGTGGGCATCGACATGATCGCCGGCCCGTCGGAGATTCTCGTGGTGTGCGACGGCCAGACCGACCCGGACTGGATCGCCATGGACCTGTTCTCCCAGGCCGAGCACGACGAAGACGCCCAGGCCATCCTGGTCAGCCCGGATGCCGCCTTCCTCGATCGTGTTGCCGCCAGCATCGACAAGCTGATGCCGACCATGGAGCGCGCCGAGATCATCGAGAAGTCGATCAATGGCCGCGGTGCCTTGGTCCAGGTGCGCGACATGCAGCAGGCCATCGAAGTGGCCAACCGCATCGCCCCAGAGCACCTGGAACTGTCGGTCGCCGACCCCCAGGCATGGCTGCCACAGATCCGCCACGCTGGCGCGATCTTCATGGGTCGTCACACCAGCGAAGCGCTGGGCGATTACTGCGCCGGCCCCAACCACGTGTTGCCCACCTCCGGCACCGCCCGCTTTTCCTCGCCGCTGGGCGTTTATGACTTCCAGAAGCGTTCGTCGATCATCTTCTGCTCCGAGCAGGGCGCATCCGAGCTGGGGCGAACCGCCTCGGTCCTGGCCCGTGGCGAGTCGCTGACCGCCCACGCCCGCAGCGCTGAATACCGTATCCTGACCCAAGACAAGGGGAACTGAGCATGAGTCGATTCTGGAGCCCCTTCGTCAAGGACCTGGTGCCTTACGTCCCGGGCGAGCAGCCTAAGCTGGCCAGACTGGTCAAGCTGAACACCAACGAGAACCCCTACGGTCCGTCGCCCAAGGCACTGGAAGCCATGCGCGGTGAACTCAGCGACAACTTGCGTCTGTACCCGGATCCGAACAGTGACCGGCTCAAGCAGGCGGTCGCCGATTACTACGCCGTGACGCCGCAGCAGGTGTTCGTCGGCAACGGCTCGGACGAGGTGCTGGCGCACATTTTCCACGGCCTGTTCCAGCACGGCGCGCCGTTGCTGTTCCCGGATGTCAGCTACAGCTTCTACCCCGTGTACTGCGGCCTGTACGGCATCGCGTTCGAACAGGTGCCGCTGGATGAGCAGTTCCAGATTCGCGTCGCGGACTATGCCAAGCCCAATGCCGGCATCATCTTCCCCAACCCCAATGCGCCGACCGGCTGCCTGATGCCGCTTGAGCAGGTCGAGCAACTGCTGCAGGCCAACCGTGATTCGGTGGTCGTGGTCGATGAGGCCTACATCGATTTCGGTGGCGAAACCGCGATCAAGCTGGTGGACCGCTACGACAACCTGCTGGTGACCCAGACCCTGTCGAAGTCGCGCTCGTTGGCCGGTTTGCGCGTGGGCCTGGCTGTGGGGCACCCGGACCTGATCGAGGCCTTGGAGCGGATCAAGAACAGTTTCAACTCCTATCCCCTCGACCGCATGGCCATCGTTGGCGCGGCTGCGGCCTTCGAGGACCGGGCTTACTTCGAGGAAACCTGCCGCAAGGTGATCGACAGCCGCCAGGCACTGGTCGAACAACTTACGGCCAAGGGCTTCGAAGTGCTGCCGTCGGCCGCCAACTTCATCTTCGCCCGCCACCCGCAGCAGGATGCGGCGCAGTTGGCGGCGCGGCTGCGTGAGCAGGGCGTGATCGTGCGTCATTTCAAGCAGGCGCGCATTGCCCAGTTCCTGCGCATCACCATCGGCACGCCGGAAATGAACCAGGCGTTGCTCGATGCGCTGAATTGAGCCGGTAGTCCACTCGCCGGCAAGCCAGCTCCCGCAGGCACTGTGCTGATCTCCAAGGTCGGTACGGTTTCTGTGGGAGCCGGCTTGCCGGCGTTTGCTTTCAAGGGGCAATGGTCGGCTTGTTGCGCACAGCCACCGGTATTCCATCCAGCACCAGGACGTAGTCGTTGGCCTGGCGCATGCCTTGCGGGTCAATCCATTGCTGAACGCTCGCCTGTACGTGAGCGGCCAATTGGCCATTGCGGTAGATGACAACCATCTGCTGTGATGAACTGTTCCACAGCAGCTTGGACTCACTTTCCCTTACCCTTGCCTTGCGCACTCCCGTGTCGCCCAGCAACGGCGTGCCATCGAGTTTCCAGTCGGGTAGCACGTCGAGCCCCATGTGCCGCAGCACCGTGGGCACCACCGACGTTTGAGCGGCAAAGCTGTACAGATTGTTCGGCCCGGGGTGGTCTTGCGCAGTGCTGGGCTCGGTCAGTTCTTCGTTCAGCGGTTTGTTGCTGGCGATGAACACGGTCTTTTCCTGCTCGCTCACGCCGCCGTGACCCGTGCCCCAATAGTCCCGGCCATGGTCGGTGCTGACGACCACCAGCCAATCTTCCAGCGGATGCTTGTGGCGTCGCTCGTCCAGTTTGTCCAGCAGGCGGCCCAGACGGCTGTCCGCATTCTGCAGGGCCTGCTGGTAGCGGGCGCCGAAGCCGTGGTCGTGACCGACCTGGTCAGGCTCATCCAGCTGGATGAAAGTGAAATCCGCCGGAGTGCTGTCGAGGATTGCCAGGGTACGCTCGATAACTTGCTCGTCGGTCAACCCGCTTTCGCGCACATCGTTGCCCTGGGCATCTTCCAGCAGGAACGCGGTGTTGATGGGCGACCAGTTCACAATGCTGGAAAGGTAGGCGTGGGGCAGGGCCTGTCTGAGCCGTCGGAACAGGCTTGGGTAGGCCGGGTCGAGCCTCAGTGACGGCTCGTTGGACACCACGCCGTGCTTGCTCGCCCAGACGCCGGTCAGCAGTGTCATCCACCCTGGGCCGCTGAGGGTTGCCTGCTCGCTCGCACGGCCAGTGATGCCTCCGCTATACGCCTTGCCGTAGTGCAGTCGCCGCTTGAGGTTGGTGTCTTCTCCCAGTTGCTCGTAACGCTGCAACTGGACACCGTCCAGGCCAACGATCAGCGTCTTGGGTTGAGCGGCCTTTGGCGACAGGTCGCAGCCGGCCAAAAGCAGGCACAGAAGCAGGGGCCATCGGTGAAACGGCATCGGTACATGTCCTCCAGCGCAACGCGCCAAGCGTTGCAACAACGCGGGCTGACCACAACTGGCAAAAATGCCAGGTGGTTTGCTGTTGCTGGCGCCTTGCTTTAAGCTTTCGAAAATTCATCGGATGATTGGTTGAGTAACATGAGCAGTGAATTGTCCAAGCGCTCGCTGGTCGAGCTGGCGGTCGAGCGCATGCGTGAGCGGATCCTCCAGGGTGACTGGCAGGTCGGCCAGCGCTTGCCGACCGAGCCCGAGCTCGCCCTGGAGCTGGGCATCAGCCGCAACACCGTGCGTGAAGCCATGCGCGTCCTGGCATTCAGTGGCCTGGTGGAAATCCGCCAGGGCGATGGCAGCTACCTGCGCACGGCCCAGGACCCATTGCAGGCCGTGCTGGCCATGTCGCGCTGCACGCCTGAACAAGCCCGCGAAACGCGGCACATCCTGGAGACCGAAGCCATCGGCCTGGCAGCCTTGCGCCGTACCGAAGCGGATGTGCAGGGGCTGCGTGAGGCATTGGAAGACAGCGGTAAGCACTTTCACGGCGACATCGATGCCTATGTGAACTGCGACCTGGTGTTTCACCAGCGGCTGGTGGATGCCGCGCACAACCCGTCGCTGAGCGAGCTGTATCGCTATTTCTCCGGTGTGGTGGCGGCTGCGCTGCAACGCAACATGAGCACGGTGCCGCGCTCCCAGGTGACCTTCGATCTGCACGGAGAGATTCTCCAGGCCGTCGAGCAGCGTGATCCTGAGCGGGCCAAGCGCCTGAGCCGAACCCTCATTGAATCCTGATATCGAGAAGGCCATGGCCGAACCAATGACCCGAAATACTTCCGACGGCGAGCGGGAGTTCGATGAACTGCTGATCGACGCTGAAGCCAACGACGCGCAAGTACAACAGCAACCGGTGGCGCTGGCGCGCCCGTGGCTGCTGTTGCTCGGGCTGGTACTGGTGGCGCTGAACCTGCGTCCCGCGTTGTCGAGCATGGCGCCTGTGCTGGGGCAGGTCTCTGCAGGCCTGGGCTTGACGGGCTCCGAGGCCGGGCTGCTGACCACGTTGCCAGTCCTCTGTCTTGGCCTGTTCGCACCCCTGGCACCGATTCTGGCGCGTCGTTTTGGTGGCGAGCGCGTGATTCTCGGTATCCTGTTCACCCTGGCCCTGGGCATTCTGGTGCGCAGCACCCTGGGGGTTGCGGGTGTCTTCCTGGGCAGCCTGATGGCCGGTGCGAGCATCGGCATCATCGGTGTTCTGCTACCGGGCATCGTCAAGCGAGACTTCCCGCGGCATGCCGGCACGCTGACCGGTGTCTATACCATGGCGCTATGCCTCGGTGCTGCGATGGCGGCGGGTGCCACGGTACCTTTGGCCACGCGCTTCGACGGTAGCTGGGCAATGGGGCTCGGGTTCTGGTTGGTGCCGGCATTGTTGGCGATGCTGGTGTGGTTGCCCCAGGCGCGCCAAGGACATGGCCTGCACAAGGTCGCCTATCGCGTGCGTGGGCTGTGGCGTGATCCGCTGGCCTGGCAGGTCACGCTGTACATGGGGTTGCAGTCGTCGTTGGCGTATATCGTCTTCGGCTGGTTGCCGTCGATTCTGATCGGGCGCGGCTTGAGCCCGACAGAGGCGGGGTTGGTGTTGTCCGGTTCGGTGATCCTGCAGCTGGTCAGTTCGCTCAGTGCACCTTGGCTGGCGACCAGGGGCAAAGACCAGCGCCTGGCGATCGTGATTGTCATGCTGCTCACCCTGGCCGGCTTGTTCGGTTGCCTGTATGCGCCGCTTTCCGGCCTCTGGGGGTGGGCGGTGGTGTTGGGGCTGGGCCAGGGCGGCACCTTCGCCCTGGCACTGACCTTGATCGTACTGCGCTCTGGGGATGCGCACGTAGCTGCCAACCTGTCCAGCATGGCCCAGGGGGGCGGCTACACGCTGGCCTCCATGGGGCCTTTCGCCGTGGGGGTGGTGCATGACTTGACGGGAGGCTGGGCGGCTGTGGGTTGGATCTTCGCCGTTCTGGGTATCGGTGCCCTCGTGTTCGGGCTTGGGGCGGGTCGGGCTGAGCATGTGCAGGTAACCTGCGAAAAAGTGTGAGGTGGGCGGCTGCACTGCGCCTGTGGCCGGCAAGTTGGCGCTGGCAGCGGTGGTTGCTGGCGATGGGTATTCATGGCGCAAATGGGCATGGCGTTGCAGGCGCTGGCGGATTATCGTGCAGCCTTCGCCCCCTCCAAGATGGACCTGAGCCCATGAGCGACGCCAACCGTGACCTGATCAACCGCTTCTACCAGGCCTTCCAGCGCCTGGACGCCGAGGCCATGGTGGCGTGCTACAGCGACGATATCGTCTTCAGCGACCCGGTGTTCGGCATGCTGCGTGGCGACGACGCAGGTGACATGTGGCGCATGCTCACCACCCGCGCCAAAGACTTTTCGCTGACCTTCGACCAGGTCCAGGCCAACCATGACAGCGGCTGCGCGCACTGGGTGGCCACCTACCTGTTCAGTCAGACCGGGCGCGTCGTGATCAACGATATCCAGGCCCGCTTCGTGATTCGTGATGGGCTGATCTGCCAGCATGACGACAGCTTCGACCTGTGGCGCTGGTCGCGTCAGGCGTTGGGTCTGCCAGGTGTGCTGCTGGGCTGGTCACCCATGCTACAGAACAAGGTACGTCAACAAGCGTTCAAAGGGCTGCGTGCGTTCCAGCAAGCGCGCTGAGCGGGTAAGCTGTCGGCTTTATCCTCAGTGCGAAGCCTCGTGAGCGAAGTCGTCGAAAACACCACCGGCAAACCCTGGTACGTCTACCTGGTACGCGCCGCCAATGGCTCTTTGTACTGCGGCATCAGTGATGACCCGCAGCGGCGGTTCATCGCGCATCAGAAGGGGCAGGGCGCCCGCTATTTCAAGACCAGCCCGGCCCAGGCGCTGGTCTACGTCGAACAGTGGCCGGACAAAGGCGAGGCGCTGCGCCAGGAGCGGCTGGTGAAGAAACTGCGCAAGTCGGCGAAGGAGGCGTTGGTAGCCTCCTATGGCGCCGGTATCGCCTGAGAAGTTGGGGCCCTTGACTGGCCCGGCCCTGTCAGTCCTTGCGTCGCTTGAGCTGATCGACCAGCTGCGTTGGCAGGCCCTTGATGATCAAGGTTCCGGCCGCCTCGTCATACTCCACCTTGTCTCCCAGCAAATGCGCCTCGAAGCTGATCGACAGCCCCTCGGCGCGACCCGTGAAGCGGCGGAACTGATTGAGGGTGCGCTTATCGGCCGGAATCTCCGGCGAGAGCCCGTAGTCCTTGTTGCGAATGTGATCGTAGAATGCCTTGGGGCGGTCCTCGTCGATCAGGCTGGACAGCTCTTCCAGTGTGACAGGTTCGCCGAGCTTGGTTTGCGTGGTGGCGTACTCGACCAGCGTCTGGGTCTTCTCGCGTGCGGATTCCTCAGGCAGGTCTTCGCTCTCGACGAAATCGCTGAATGCCTTGAGCAGGGTGCGGGTTTCCCCTGGGCCGTCGACCCCTTCCTGGCAGCCGATGAAATCACGGAAGTAATCCGAAACCTTCTTCCCATTCTTGCCCTTGATGAACGAGATGTACTGTTTGGAATTCTGGTTGTTCTTCCACTCGGACAGGTTGATGCGGGCGGCAAGGTGCAGTTGGCCCAGGTCCAGGTGGCGTGAAGGGGTGACATCCAGCTCGGCGTTCACCGCCACGCCTTCACTGTGGTGCAGCAGGGCGATGGCCAGGTACTCGGTCATGCCTTGCTGGTAGTGGGCGAAGAGGATGTGCCCTCCAGTGGAGAGGTTGGATTCTTCCATCAGTTTTTGCAGGTGTTCGACTGCCACCCGGCTGAAGGCGGTGAAGTCTTTCTCGCCATCGAGGTACTGCTTCAACCAGCCGCTGAGCGGATAGGCGCCGGACTCGCCGTGGAAGAAGCCCCAGGCTTTGCCTTGCTTGGCGTTGTAGCTGTCGTTGAGGTCGGCCAGCAGGTTTTCGATGGCGTCCGATGCGCCAAGCTCGCTATCACGTGCATGGAGCACGGCGGGGCTGCCATCGGGCTTCTTGTCGATCAGGTGAACAATGCAATGACGGATTGGCATGGAATTCTCGAATGGGGTTGGGCGGTGCATGGCCGCGCTGCAAAGTCGCCAAGTTTACCTGAGTGAACCGGTGATGCAGTGGCCAGATGTTGGCGTAAATGCCTGTTGTTCGTTTTTTGTTCAATTTTGTGCGTTTTCGGGCTAAACCCCCGAAAAACCAGCACAAAATCAAAGTTGGCAGCGGATATTTATCCATTCCTGTGGTAGCTTTGCGCGGTCTTGCGCCCCCTGAAGTGGCGCATTGCTGGCAGTTGCTGGCGTCGTGTCGAACCAAACGCCGATTTTCGAATCTACATACGCGATTGGCGCGGCCCTCCAGTATTCAGGGGCTGGCCCGATAACGACGTAGCACGCTGCATAACCTCTGAATTTTTTAGGGAAGGAACACCATCATGGCATTGACCAAAGACCAACTGATTGCCGACATCGCCGAATCGATCGCCGCGCCAAAAGCCACCGCTAAAAACGCTCTGGAGCAACTGGGCCAGATCGTTGCTGACCAACTGGAAAACGGCGCTGAGATCACCCTGCCAGGCATCGGCAAGCTGAAAGTCTCCGAGCGTCCTGCCCGCACTGGCCGCAACCCTTCGACTGGCGCTGCCATCGAAATCGCTGCCAAGAAAGTCGTCAAGTTCGTTCCGGCCAAAGCTCTGACCGACGCCATCAACAAGTAATTGTCGATGTCTTGATGAAACCGCGCCCGGCTTGTCCGGGCGCGGTTTTTTCATGCCTGCGATTTACGCCGCGCATGCCAGGCCTGGCGCGCTGCGTCATCCTGGAAGCTCCAGGCGACCATGCGGCTCTGCTTCTGTCCCTGGCCCATCTCGACGATACGCACGGCCTTGGTTCCGACCTTCTTCAGGGCGGCCTCGATGCCAGGCAGGTTGCTGGCCTTGGACACCAGGCTGGTGAACCACAGCACTCGCTCGGCGTATTGCGCGCTTTCCTCGACCAGCTGGGTGACGAAGCGGATCTCGCCGCCCTCGCACCATAGCTCGTTGTTCTGTCCGCCGAAGTTCAGCACAGGCAACCTACGCTGGGGATCCTGCTTGCCCAGGTTCTTCCATTTGCGCTGGCTGCCACGGGTGGCTTCGTCGCGTGAAGCGTGAAAAGGTGGGTTGCACAGGGTCAGGTCGAAGCGTTCGTCCTCTTGCAGCAGGCCGCTGAGGATGCGCTTGCGGTTGGCCTGCTGACGCAGGGCGATTGCCTTGCTCAGGCCATTGGCCTGGACGATGGCCTTGGCCGAGGCCAGGGCCACGGGGTCGATGTCCGAACCCAGGAAGCGCCAGCGATAGTCGCTGTGGCCCAGCAGGGGGTAGATGCAGTTGGCGCCGACGCCGATGTCCAGTGCGCGCACTTGGGCGCCCTTGGGGATGTCGCCGGCATTGTCCTCGGCCAGCAGGTCGGCGGCGACGTGGATGTAGTCGGCGCGGCCTGGAATCGGCGGGCACAGGTAGTCGGCAGGGATATCCCAGTGCTGGATGCCGTACTGTGCCTTGAGCAGGGCGCGGTTAAACACCCGCACGGCTTCGGGGTTGGCGAAGTCGATGCTGGGTTTGCCGTAGGGGTTGGTGATGGTGAAACGGGCCAGGTCAGGGTGGGCCTTGATCAGGCTGGGGAAGTCATAGCGGCCCTGGTGGCGGTTGCGCGGGTGCAGGGTGGGTTTGTTCGGGGTCATGCTCGGGTCCGGTGTTGCTTGCGCTGGCCAGAGGGCCGCTGTGCGGCCCATTCACGGCCAAGGCCGCTCCCACAGGATAGTGGTGCTACTTCAAGGCAGCCTCATTCCTGTGGGAGCGGCCTTGGCCGCGAACGAGGGCGAAGCCCTCGCCGGTCAGATCAGCAATGTCAGGTTACAGCGCTGCAATCCGCGCATGCTGCTCGGTGAAGTTGGCCAGGGCCTGCTCGGACTCGGCCAGCTTGGCGCGCTCCTTCTCGATCACTGCAGGCGGTGCCTTGTCGACGAAGGCGGCATTGGACAGCTTGCCACCCACACGGGCCACTTCGCCTTGTAGACGCTGGATCTCCTTGTTCAGGCGAGCCAGTTCGGCGTCCTTGTCGATCAGGCCGGCCATCGGTACCAGCACCTGCAGGTCACCCACCAGCGCGGTGGCCGACAGCGGGGCTTCGTCCTGCTCACCGAGAACGGTGAACGACTCGACCTTGGCCAGCTTCTTCAGCAGTGCTTCGTTTTCCTGCAGGCGACGTTGATCGTCGGCATTGGCGTTCTTGAGGAACAGCGGCAGCGGCTTGCCAGGACCGATGTTCATCTCGGCGCGGATGTTGCGCAGGCCGACCATCAGCTGTTGCAGCCACTCGATATCGCCTTCGGCGGCGACGTCGATGCGTTCTTCGTTCGCCACCGGCCAGGGTTGCAGCATGATGGTCTTGCCTTGGATGCCTGCCAGCGGCGCGATGCGCTGCCAGATCTCTTCGGTGATGAACGGCATGAACGGGTGGGCCAGGCGCAGGGCCACTTCCAGCACGCGAACCAGAGTACGGCGAGTGCCGCGGGCACGTTCGACCGGGGCGTTCTCGTCCCACAGCACGGGCTTGGACAGCTCCAGGTACCAGTCGCAGTACTGGTTCCAGATGAACTCGTACAGGGCTTGGCTGGCCAGGTCGAAACGGAACTGCTCGAGTTGGCGAGTCACTTCGGCTTCGGTGCGCTGCAGCTGCGAGATGATCCAGCGGTCGGCCAGCGACAGCTCGACGGCTTCGCCGTTCTGGCCGCAGTCCTCGCCTTTGTCCAGCACGTAGCGGGCGGCGTTCCAGATTTTGTTGCAGAAGTTGCGGTAGCCCTCGACGCGGCCCATGTCGAACTTGATGTCACGACCGGTGGAAGCCAGCGAGCAGAAGGTGAAACGCAGGGCGTCGGTACCGTAGCTGGCGATGCCTTCCGGGAACTCGGCCTTGGTCTGCTTGGCGATTTTCTCGGCCAGCTTGGGTTGCATCATGCCGCTGGTGCGTTTTTCCAGCAGGGCGTCGAGGGTGATGCCGTCGACGATGTCCAGCGGGTCCAGCACGTTGCCCTTGGACTTGGACATCTTCTGGCCCTGGCCGTCACGCACTAAACCGTGCACGTAGACGGTCTTGAACGGTACCTGCGGGGTGCCGTCTTCGTTCTTGATCAGGTGCATGGTCAGCATGATCATGCGCGCAACCCAGAAGAAGATGATGTCGAAGCCGGTGACCAGCACGTCCGTGGAGTGGAAGGTCTTCAGGAACTCGGTCTGCTCCGGCCAGCCCAGGGTGGAGAAGGTCCACAGGCCCGAGCTGAACCAGGTGTCGAGCACGTCGTCGTCCTGGCGCAGCACCACGTCGGCGCCGAGGTTGTGCTTGGCACGGACTTCTTCTTCGTTGCGGCCGACGTAGACCTGGCCAGTCTCGTCGTACCAGGCTGGGATGCGGTGGCCCCACCACAGCTGGCGGCTGATGCACCAGTCCTGGATATCGCGCATCCACGAGAAGTACATGTTCTCGTACTGCTTGGGCACGAACTGGATACGGCCATCTTCGACCGCGGCGATGGCAGGTTCTGCCAGCGGCTTGGTGGAAACGTACCACTGGTCGGTCAGCCATGGCTCGATGACGGTGCCCGAACGGTCGCCTTTCGGCACTTTCAGGGCATGGTCATCGATGCTCACCAGCAGGCCTTGGGCGTCCAGGTCGGCGACGATCTGCTTACGCGCGACGAAACGGTCCAGGTTGGCGTACTGGGCAGGCAGGCGGGTGTCGATCTGCTCGTTGACGGAGCCGTCGAGGTTGAAGGCCTGGGCGCTTGCCAGCACCATGGCGTTCTTGTCGAAGATGTTGAGCAGCGGCAGGTTGTGGCGCTTGCCGACTTCGTAGTCGTTGAAGTCGTGGGCCGGGGTGATCTTCACGCAGCCGGTGCCGAATTCCGGGTCGCAGTAGTCGTCGGCGATGATCGGAATGCGACGACCGACCAACGGCAGTTCGACGAACTTGCCGATCAGCGCCTGATAGCGCTCGTCGTTCGGGTTGACGGCAACCGCCACGTCGCCCAGCAGGGTTTCCGGACGGGTGGTGGCAACGACCAGGTGGTCCTTGCCTTCAGCGGTTTTGGCGCCGTCGGCCAGCGGGTAGCGCAGGTTCCACAGGTGGCCTTTCTCGTCGTGGTTTTCGACTTCCAGGTCGGAGATGGCGGTGTGCAGCTTGGTGTCCCAGTTGACCAGGCGCTTGCCGCGATAGATCAGGCCGTCTTCGTGCAGGCGTACGAAGGCTTCCTTGACCGCTTCGGACAGGCCGTCATCCATGGTGAAGCGCTCGCGGCTCCAGTCCACGGACGAGCCCAGGCGGCGGATCTGACGGCTGATGTTGCCGCCGGACTGCTCTTTCCATTCCCAGACTTTCTCGAGGAAGGCTTCACGGCCCAGGTCATGACGGTTCTGGCCCTTGGCCTCGAGCTGGCGCTCGACCAGCATCTGGGTGGCGATACCGGCGTGGTCGGTACCTGGCTGCCACAGGGTGTTGCGGCCTTGCATACGGCGGAAACGGATCAGGGCGTCCATGATCGCGTTGTTGAAGCCGTGGCCCATGTGCAGGCTGCCCGTCACGTTCGGCGGCGGGATCATGATGGTGTAGGACTCGCCTGCACCTTGCGGGGCGAAATAGTTCTCGGACTCCCAGGTGTTGTACCAGGAAGTTTCGATGGCGTGCGGCTGGTAGGTCTTATCCATGCGCGGCGGGACCCTATGGCATTTATTCGGGAAAGCCGGGAAGTATAACCAAGGTGGGGGCCGCAAGCGACACGCCTCTGTCATCTGTTGGCGCGGCGATGCCTGCTTCGCAGGTAAACCCGCTCCCATCGGGACCGCGCAGGCGCCTGCCGGTGGGAGAGGGCTTACCCGCGAAGGGGCGCCGCGAGACGTGGACCTTACTCGGAGCGCTTGATCAGGCGTTCCATGCGCGCATCCAGCCGGCGCTTGATTTCGGTCTCGATATGCGGGGTAAAGTCGTTGATCACGTCCTGCATGATCTGTTGCGCGGCTGCGCGCAACTCGCTTTCCAGGTGCAGCAGCGTGTCCTGGCGGCGGGTCTGCGGGTCATCCGCGGTGGCTGCAGGCACAGGCTCGGGTTCGACCGGCGGGTTGCCTGCCGGTACATCGAGCAACAGCGGAATCTGTTCCACCGTCTCGGTCAGCAGAGGCGGTTGCAGGTTGGCATCTCCCAGCAGCTGGCGAATCGACTCCAGGTCGTCGAGCAGATGGGCGGAATCGGGTAGGGCGGAAGGCTTGTCCATCGTCGTCAAAGTCGCTGTAAGCGGTGGTCTTGCAGAGCATAGCCCCGTTCGCGGTAGAAACGGAATCGTTCGCGCGCTGACTGGCGGATGCCAGGCTCCTCGACGACGATCTCGGCAACCCGTTCGAACTGGTCGACGAACCCTGGCACCGAGGCGCCGAGGTTGATCAGCAGGTCGCGGTGGTCGCCTGCATCGTCAGCCAGGCCCAAGGCCACTTGGGCATCGGCATGCGCTTCGGCCCGGTCGTGAGGCACGAAAGCCTCGCCCTTGAAACGCCACAGGCGCAGGTCCAGCTCGTCGCGTTGTTCGGCGTCCTGGCAATGCAGGTAGACGCGATGGCCGAGCCGCCAGGCCTTCTCGCACAGCTTGCAGGCGAAATCCAAGCGTGCCGACAAGGCGTCGGTGGGCAGGATGTAGAAATCGACTTTGCTCATGGTTTGGTCTACCGGCCGGTGGCGCATTGGGCGCCACCGGTTTCACGGTTTCAGGCGCCGGCGCGGTCCAGCAGGTACTGCGTCAGCAATGGAACCGGGCGACCCGTGGCGCCTTTGTCCTTGCCGCCGCTGATCCAGGCGGTGCCGGCGATGTCCAGGTGCGCCCAGTTGTAGGCCTTGGCGAAGCGCGACAGGAAGCACCCTGCGGTGATGGTGCCGGCTTTTGGGCCGCCGATGTTGCCCATGTCGGCGAACGGGCTGTCCAGTTGTTCCTGGTATTCATCGAACAGTGGCAGCTGCCAGGCGCGGTCGTCGGCGCGCTTGCCGGCGTCGAGCAATTGATCGATCAGCTCGTCGTTGTTGCCCATCAGTCCCGAGGTGTGGCTGCCCAGGGCGACGATGCAGGCGCCGGTCAGGGTGGCGATATCGATCACGGCCTGAGGCTTGAAGCGCTCGGCGTAGGTCAGGGTGTCGCACAGCACCAGGCGGCCTTCGGCGTCGGTGTTGAGGATTTCCACGGTCTGGCCGCTCATGGTGGTGACGATGTCGCCCGGGCGAGTCGCGCCGCCGCTAGGCATGTTCTCGGCACAGGCCAGCAGGCACACCAGGTTGATCGGCAGTTGCAGTTCCAGCACTGCGCGCAGGGTGCCGAACACACTTGCCGAACCGCACATGTCGAACTTCATTTCATCCATGCCGGCGCCAGGCTTTAGGCTGATGCCGCCGGTGTCGAAGGTGATGCCCTTGCCGACCAGCACGAAGGGTTTCTCGCTTTTCTTGCCGCCCTGGTAGTTCATCACGATCAGCCGTGGAGGCTGGTCGCTGCCCTGGCCCACGGCATAGAAGGCGCCCATGCCCAGGTCCTTGATCTTCTTCTCGTCCAGCACTTCGACTTTCAGCGACTTGTGTGCCTTGCCCAGCTCCTTGGCTTGGTCCGCCAGGTAGCTTGGATGGCAGACGTTCGGCGGCAAGTTGCCCAGGTCGCGGGTGAAGGCCATGCCGGTGGCGATGGCGCTGGCGTGCTTTACGGCGCGCTCGGCTTCGGTCTGGCCGGCCTTGTCGGTCAGCAGGGTGACTTTCTTCAGGGCCCGCGGCTCAGCCTTCTGGCTCTTGAAACGATCGAACACGTACTCGCCGTCGAGCAGGGTTTCGGCCAGCAGGCGGTACTTGCCGTAGTGAGCGTCGCGGTTGCTGACAGCGATGTCGTCCAGGGCCAGTACGGCATCTCCGCCGCCCAGGTTTTTCAACACGCCGGCCACGCTGGCTACCAGCTTGCGCCAGGCGCGATCGCCAAGGGCTTCTTCCTTGCCGCTGCCAACCAGCAGCACGCGTTCGGCCTTGAGCCCTGGCAGGCTGTGCAGGAGCAGGGTCTGGCCAGGCTTGCCGGCCAGGTCGCCACGCTTGAGCAGGGCAGCAATGGCGCCGTCGGAGGCTTGGTCGACGGCCTTGGCGACAGCGCCGAGCTTACGACCTTCGCCTACTGGTACGACCAGCGTTGCGGTTTTCACAGATGCAGCAGCTACGCTTTTTACAACCAGTTCCATGTCAGGGTCCCCGAATGATCTTTACCGTAGGCGCTGAATGTTCGCGTGCGCCGGGCAGGCTTGGCCGCGTGGTCGCGTGCCAGTGGAAAAGCTGCCAGTTTGAGCCTGCGACAAGCGTGCTGACAACCCCGACGTGCGGCTTCATGCGCGGCCAAGTGACAGGCGCGGTCAATCACAGGATAATGCGCGCACTTTTATGGAGGTTCGCCTTTGGCGAACCAGCATTGGTCTGGCTGTACTACGTCATAGTCTGGCGCCATTGTTTGGCAGTCCGCCCCTGACAACCCAGGAGTGTCTGGTTTGATCGTCTTTCGTTATCTGTCCCGCGAGGTCCTGGTGACCTTGAGCGCCGTCAGCGCTGTGCTGCTGGTGATCATCATGAGCGGGCGCTTCATCAAGTACCTGGCCCAGGCCGCCCAAGGCGTGCTCGACCCGAGTGTACTGTTCCTGATCATGGGTTTCCGCCTGCCGGGTTTCCTGCAGCTGATTCTCCCACTGGGCCTGTTCCTCGGCATCCTGCTGGCCTATGGCCGGTTATACCTGGAAAGCGAGATGACCGTGCTGTCGGCCACCGGCATGAGCCAGCAGCGCCTGCTGGGCCTGACCATGGCCCCGGCGGCGCTGGTGGCATTGCTGGTCGCGTGGCTGAGCCTGAGCCTTGCGCCGCTGGGCGTTGCCCAGGTGCAGCAAATCATCAGCCAGCAGGACGCGCTGACCGAATTCGACACCCTGGTGCCGGGGCGTTTCCAGACCTTGCGTGATGGCTCGCGGGTGACCTACACCGAGCAGCTTTCGGACGACCGCATCAACTTGGGTGGCGTGTTCATCTCCGAGAAACGCTTCAACCAGGACAAGACCAAGGACCGCGCTCCTTCGGTGCTGGTCGCCGAGAAAGGTCACCAGGAAGTGCAGGCCGACGGCAACCGCTACCTGATCCTGGAAAATGGCTATCGCTATGACGGCAACCCTGGCCAGGCTGACTACCGTGCCATCAAGTACGACACCTACGGCGTATTGCTACCCAAGCCTGAAGTCAGCGAGGAAGTGACCGAGCGCGAAGCGATCCCGACCTCCCAACTGATCGGCCAGAAAGGCCTGCGTGAGCGCGCCGAGCTGCAATGGCGTCTGTCGCTGCCGATCCTGGTGTTCATCGTGACCGTGCTGGCAGTGCCGCTGGCCAAGGTCAACCCACGCCAGGGCCGCTTCCTCAAGCTGCTGCCGGCGATTCTTCTGTACATGGCCTACCTGACGATGCTGATTTCCGTACGTGGCGCCCTTGAGAAGGGCAAGTTGCCGATTGGCCTGGGTATCTGGTGGGTGCATGGACTGTTCCTGCTCATCGGCCTGGGCCTGATGTATTGGGAACCGCTGCGTCTCAAGCGCGCTGCCCGTCGTGCGGAGGTGGCCCATGGCTAAGCTCGATCGCTATATCGGCCAGAGCGTGCTGCTGGCCATTCTGGCGGTGCTGGGGATCATCCTCGGCCTGGCCTCGCTGTTTGCCTTCATCGACGAGATGGGCGACCTGAGCGACACCTACACGGTGATGGAGGCAGGTAACTTCGTCCTGCTGACCGCACCGCGTCGTCTGTACGAAATGCTGCCGATGGCCGCGCTGATCGGCTGCCTGGTCGGCCTGGGCAGCCTGGCCAGCAGTAGTGAGCTGACCATCATGCGCGCCGCTGGCGTTTCCATCGGCCGTATCGTCTGGGCGGTGATGAAGCCGATGCTGGTGCTGATGCTGGTGGGCCTCCTGATTGGCGAGTACGTGGCGCCGGTCACCGAAAACAAGGCCCAGGCCGACCGTTCCCTGGCCCAAGGCGGGGGAGAGGCACAAAGTTCCAAGCGCGGCATGTGGCACCGTCAGGGTGACGAGTTCGTGCACATCAACGCCGTGCAGCCCAACGGCCTGCTGCTGGGCGTGACCCGTTACCGCTTCGACAACGAGCGCAAGATCATCACGTCGAGCTTCGCCCGCCGTGCGCAATACAACCAGGATCACTGGGTGCTCAGCGACGTCAGCACCACGTATTTCCGTGGCGACCACACTGAAGTGGTGAAGGCGCCGCAGGAGCGTTGGGATGTCTCGGTCACGCCGCAACTGCTCAACACCGTGGTGCTGGCGCCTGAATCGCTGTCGATCACCGGGCTGTGGGACTACATCCATTACCTGTCCGACCAGGGCCTGAACAACGCGCGTTACTGGCTGGCGTTTTGGACCAAGGTGCTGCAGCCGGCGGTGACCGCGGCGCTGGTGCTGATGGCGATTTCCTTCATCTTCGGCCCACTGCGCTCTGTGACCCTGGGACAGCGGGTATTTACCGGTGTGCTGGTGGGCTTCGTGTTCCGCATTGGCCAGGACCTGCTTGGCCCTTCGAGCCAGGTGTTCGGCTTCCCGCCGCTGCTGGCGGTGGTGATCCCCGCCGGTATCTGTGCGGTGGCCGGTTTGTGGCTGTTGCGCAGAGCTGGTTGAGGTCAGTGGTGCATGCCGTGAGTGTTGCGGTGTGTGCCGGATCGAGCGCCGCCCGCGCGGCGCATCGCGAGCAAGGCTCGCTCCTACAGACGCCCGCGATACTGTGCCTTGCACCAAAGCGGTCGCGCGCAAATCCCACAGGTGTAGCTGGCCCGAAATAACCGTAGGAGCGAGCCTTGCTCGCGATGCGCCGCGCGGGCGGCGCTCGACCTATCGGACACCCTATCCTTCACGGCCTACACCCGAACGCTACCGATCAATTCTTCTGCTTCGGCACCCGCACCAACTGTGTCTCGGAATAGATGTCATGCCAGCCGCGCTTGCGCTTGTCGATCAGCGCCCAGAAGAACCCCATCCCCAGACACAGCCACGAAGCGATCGACACCACGAAGCGCAACAGCGCCTGCCACAGGCTAATGGCGCTGCCATCGGCGTTCTGTACCCGCACGCCCCACACCTGCATGCCCAGGGTTTGCCCGCCATGGGTCCAGAACTTGGCGAAGAAGCCGAACAGCGCGAACAGCAGAATCGTCGACAGCAGCGGGTCTCCATCCAGTGCGCCGGCATCGGTCAGTTCACGCATGCGGGCTTCACCGATGATGCTCATCTGGATCATCTTGTAGGCGCCTGCGGTGACGATCAGCAGGGCCGTACACAACAGAAAGTCATAGAACATCGCCGCCAGGCGCCGGCCGAGGCCTGCGGGTGGGAAATCTCCCTGGGGTGTGAGCAGAGGCTTGGACATGCGTTGCAGCTCCGAATGGCGAAGCCGGTATTCTACGGGCAAAAAAAAGCCCCTGCACTTGGCAGGGGCTTTTCTTCGAAGTCGGGTTCGGCTTAGCCGGCGACCTGAACCTTGTCAGCCTGCATGCCTTTCTGGCCTTGCACGGCTTCGAAGGTGACCTTTTGGCCTTCTTTCAGGCTCTTGAAGCCGTTGCCTTCGATAGCGCGGAAGTGTACGAACAGATCCGGACCGCTTTCTGGGGTGATGAAGCCGTAACCTTTCTCGTCATTGAACCACTTGACGGTACCGTTCTGACGCTCAGCCATTGTCTTATTTCCTATGAAGCTTAAATTTTTAATGACAGTTTCTTTCACATAATTCGGGGTGAAAGAGTACTGGGCTGGGTTGCAGGAAAGTAAGAGACGTCGAACGGGTTGTAGCAAATTGCGGCTACTGGCCCAGGTCACGAACTGTTGCGACCCATGCAAACACAGTGCTGTGACTCTACGCCAACTCCCGAGAGAAAAACAAGCCCTTCGCACTGTAGGAAATCAGCGATTTGCCGATAACCGACCAAATTGTCGGAAACGGCATGGCGCCTGGCCTGGCGCCATGTTCAAAAGTTATTGGACAGGTTCGAAAACGAATATGTCGAACCTCTCCCAAGGGCTTTCAACCGCGATAGTAACGTTGCGGAACAAAAGGCATTTTGCTGACTTTCAGGGCAACCTGCTTGCCGCGGACAACGGCAAACAGAGGCGTATCGATAGCGCTGTGTTCGTTATCGACATAACCCATGGCCACCGGTGCACCGAGTGTCGGACCAAAGCCGCCGCTGCATACCTTGCCGACAGTCTTGCCGTTGGCGTCGACAATCTCCGCCCCTTCACGTACCGGAGTGCGTTCCTGGGGAAGCAAGCCGACCCGCTTGCGTGCCACGCCTTGCTGCTGTTGGGCATAAACCCGTTCGGCACCGGGGAAACCACCTGCGCGTGCACCGTCGGCGCGGCGGACCTTGGAGATGGCCCATAGCAGGCTGGCTTCGACCGGCGTGGTCTCGGTGTCCATGTCGTGGCCGTACAGGCACAGCCCGGCTTCCAGGCGCAGCGAGTCCCGCGCACCCAGGCCGATAGGCTGCACCTGCGGCTCGGTCAGCAGGCGGCGGGCCAAGGCTTCGGCAGCGTTGACTGGCACCGAGATTTCATAACCGTCTTCACCGGTATAGCCCGAGCGGCTGACGTAGCAGTCTTCACCCAGCAGCTTGACCGAGCGCAACTGCATGAAGGTCATGTCGGCCACTTCCGGCGCCAGGCGTTTCAGCACCTCGACGGCGGTCGGGCCTTGCAGGGCCAGCAGGGCACGTTCCTCGAACAGCGGTTGCACCTCGCAGCGGTTACCGATGTGCGCTTGCAGGTGAGCCAGGTCCTGGTCCTTGCAGGCAGCGTTGACCACCAGGAACAGCACATCGTTGCCCAGGTTGGCGACCATCAGGTCATCGAGGATGCCACCTTGGGCGTTGGTGAACATGGCATAGCGCTGCATGCCTACTGGCAGGTCGACGATGTCCACGGGCACCAGGGTTTCCAGGGCTTTGGCCGCATCGCTGCCGCGCAGGATGATCTGGCCCATGTGCGAAACATCGAACAGGCCGGCCTGCTCGCGGGTGTGCAGGTGCTCCTTGAGCACGCCCAGTGGGTACTGCACTGGCATGTCATAGCCGGCGAACGGCACCATGCGCGCGCCCAATTCGAGGTGCAGAGCGTGCAGCGGGGTCTTGAGCAGTGTTTCGGACATCGATGACTCCTTAGTTGTTTGTCGGGTCAACATTCGATGATGTTGACGGCCAGACCGCCTCGGGCGGTCTCCTTGTACTTGCTTTTCATGTCGGCGCCGGTCTGGCGCATGGTGCGGATGACCTTGTCGAGTGACACGTAGTGCTGCCCGTCTCCGCGTAAAGCCATGCGCACCGCGTTGATGGCCTTCACCGAGCCCATGGCGTTGCGTTCGATGCAAGGCACCTGGACCAGACCGCCAATGGGATCGCAGGTCAGACCCAGGTTGTGTTCCATGCCAATCTCGGCGGCGTTCTCCACTTGCTGCGGGGTGCCGCCCATCACCTCGCACAAGGCACCGGCCGCCATCGAGCAGGCGACCCCGACCTCGCCCTGGCAGCCAACCTCGGCGCCCGAGATCGAGGCGTTCTCCTTGTAGAGGATGCCGATGGCAGCGGCGGTGAGCAGGAAGCGCACCACGCCGTCCTCGCTGGCACCGGGGATGAAGCGCATGTAGTAATGCAGCACCGCTGGGACGATGCCTGCTGCGCCGTTGGTCGGCGCAGTGACCACTCGCCCGCCGTAGGCGTTTTCTTCGTTCACCGCCAGGGCATAGAGGTTGACCCAGTCGAGCACCGACAGCGCATCGCGCAGGCTGGCTTCCGGGTTGCTGCTCAGTTGACGGTACAGCGCCGGGGCCCGGCGCTTGACCTTCAGCCCGCCGGGCAGGATGCCCTCATGGCGGCAGCCGGCCGCGACGCAGTCCTGCATCACTTGCCAGATGCGCAGCAGCCCCGCACGGGTCTCGGCTTCCGGGCGCCAGGCGGACTCGTTGGCGAGCATGACCTGGCTCACCGGCATCTGCTGTGCGACGCAATGACCGAGCAGCGCCTTGGCGGTCTTGAAAGGGTAGGTGAGGACCGTGCGGTCCTCGACGATGCGGTCGTGGCCTGCCGCGTCCTCATCGACGACGAAACCGCCGCCCACCGAGTAGTACTCCCTGCTGCGGATTTGCAATCCGGCTGCATCGAAGGCGCGGAAGATCATGCCGTTGGGGTGATATGCCAACGGTTTACGGATCATCGCAAGGTGCTGTTTTTCGATGAACGCGATGTCGTGCTCGCCCAGCAGGCGCAGTTGACCGCTGTCGCGGATCGCTTGCAGGCGGGCGGGGATGGATTCGGTATCGACGGTATCGGGGTGCTCGCCTTCAAGGCCGAGCAATACCGCTTTGTCACTGCCGTGGCCCTTGCCGGTGGCGCCTAGCGAGCCATACAACTCGGCCTTGACGCTGACAGTGTGGCTCAACAGGTCGTCGCGGCGCAGCCCTTCGGCAAAGCGCGCGGCGGCGCGCATCGGGCCGACCGTGTGGGAGCTGGAGGGGCCTATGCCGATCTTGAACAGGTCGAAGACGCTCAATGACATGGTGGTTCCTCCTGAAGATTGTGCGACTGGTGTGCCGCCCGACCGCGACACAAGGCCGCTCCCCGCTCTTTGTCGGAGCGGCCTTGTGTCGCGATGGGGCCGCGACGCGACCCCTGAGTGCCACAGGCCGCCTCAGGCGTCCTGGTAGCTCTCGATCGACGGGCACGCGCAGACCAGGTTACGGTCGCCGAACACGTTGTCGACCCGGCCTACGGGCGGCCAGTACTTGGCCTCCACCAGGCTCGGCAGCGGGTAGACCGCTTGCTCGCGGCTATAGCCGTGAGCCCACTCGCCCACCAGCTCAGCTGCCGTGTGCGGGGCGTTCTTCAGCGGGTTGTCGTCCTTGTCCAGGCTGCCGTTTTCCACCGCGCGGATTTCCTCGCGGATCTGGATCATCGCATCACAGAAGCGATCCAGTTCTTCCTTGGATTCACTTTCGGTCGGTTCGATCATCAGCGTGCCAGCCACCGGGAAGGACATGGTCGGCGCGTGGAAGCCGAAGTCGATCAGGCGCTTGGCCACGTCGTCGACACTGATGCCACTGGTGTCCTTGAGCGGGCGCAAGTCGAGGATGCACTCGTGGGCGACCAGGCCATTGCCGCCGGTGTACAGAACAGGATAGTGCTCTTCCAGGCGGCGGGCGATGTAGTTGGCATTGAGAATGGCCATCTGCGAAGCACGCTTGAGACCGGCACCGCCCATCATGCGGATGTACATCCAGGTGATCGGCAGGATGCTGGCGCTGCCGAACGGCGCGGCGCATACCGCCCCTTCGGTGTTCTCGAGCGCGGCATGGCCTGGCAGGAACGGTGCCAGGTGCGACTTGACGCCGATCGGGCCGACACCCGGGCCGCCACCGCCGTGGGGAATGCAGAAGGTCTTGTGCAGGTTCAGGTGCGAAACGTCGCCGCCGAACTTACCTGGGGCGCACAGGCCGACCATGGCGTTCATGTTGGCACCGTCGATGTACACCTGGCCGCCGTTGTCATGGATGATCGCGCAGATTTCGCCAATCGCTTCCTCGAACACGCCGTGGGTCGACGGGTAGGTGATCATGATCGCGGCGAGGCGCTCGCGGTGTTCGATGGCCTTGGCGCGAAGGTCTTCGACATCGACGTTACCGCGGGCATCGCAGGCGGTGACCACCACGCGCATGCCGGCCATGTGGGCGGTCGCAGGGTTGGTACCGTGGGCCGACGAAGGGATCAGGCAGATGTCGCGGTGGCCTTCGCCACGGCTGCGGTGATAGGCGCGGATGGCCAGCAGGCCTGCGTACTCGCCCTGGGAACCGGCGTTAGGTTGCAGCGACACGGCGTCGTAGCCAGTGGCGGCGCACAGCATGGCTTCCAGCTCGGTGGTCATCTGCAGGTAGCCCTGGCTTTGCTCGGCGGGGGCGAACGGGTGCAGGTTGCCGAACTCGGCCCAGGTGACCGGGATCATTTCACTGGCGGCATTGAGCTTCATGGTGCACGAGCCCAGCGGGATCATGCTGCGGTCCAGCGCCAGGTCTTTGTCGGCCAGGCGACGCAGGTAGCGCATCAATTCGGTTTCGCTGTGGTAGCGATTGAACACCGGGTGCTGAAGAATCGCCGATTGACGCTGCAGCGCAGCCGGCAGGCGCGAGCCGGTGCTGGCGGCGAGGGCGGCGAAGTCAGGCTGGACCTTGTCGCCAGCCAGCAGTTGCCAGAGGGCTTCGACGTCAGCCTGGGTGCTGGTTTCGTCAAGGGACAGGCCCAGGTGGCCGGCGTCGATCTGGCGCAGGTTGATGCGCTGGGCGCGGGCTTTTTCATGCAGGTTGGCAGTGGCAGCACCGGTGGCCAGGGTCAGGGTGTCGAAGGCGGTCTCGCCCAGCACCTCGATGCCCAGGCTCTTCAGGCCGGCAGCCAGGATCGCGGTCAGCGCATGGGTGCGCTCGGCGATGCGCTTGAGGCCTTCCGGACCGTGGTAAACGGCGTACATGCTGGCGATGTTGGCCAGCAGTACCTGAGCGGTGCAGATGTTGCTGGTGGCCTTCTCGCGGCGGATGTGCTGCTCGCGGGTTTGCATGGCCAGGCGCAGGGCAGTCTTGCCGAAGCGGTCGATCGATACGCCCACCAGGCGGCCCGGCATGTCACGCTTGAACGCGTCACGGGTGGCGAAGTAGGCCGCGTGCGGGCCACCGAAGCCCAGCGGCACACCGAAGCGCTGGGCGCTGCCGATGGCGACGTCGGCGTCGAACTCGCCAGGCGGGGTCAGCAGGGTCAGGGCCAGCAGGTCGGCAGCAACGGCAACCAGCGCGTTGGCGGCGTGCAAGCGCTGGACCAGTTCCCGGTAGTCGAACACTTCACCGTTGCTGGCCGGGTACTGCAGTAGGGCGCCGAAGAAGGCACTGACATCGGTCAGTTCACGTTCGTCGCCAACCACGATCTCGATGCCCAGTGGCTCGGCACGGGTGCGCAGCACGTCCAGGGTTTGCGGGTGGCAATGGCGGGAGGCGAAGAAGGCATGGCTGGCCTTGTTCTTCGACAGGCGTTTGCAGAAGGTCATGGCCTCGGCAGCGGCGGTGGCTTCGTCGAGCAGGGAGGCGTTGGCGATCGGCAGGCCGGTGAGGTCGCTGATCAGGGTCTGGAAGTTCAGCAGCGCTTCCAGGCGGCCCTGGGAGATTTCTGGCTGGTAAGGGGTGTAGGCGGTGTACCAGGCCGGGTTCTCCAGCAGGTTGCGCAGGATCGGTGCCGGCGTGTGGGTGTTGTAGTAACCCTGGCCGATATAGCTCTTGAACAGCTGGTTCTTGCCGGCGATGGCTTTCAGTGCGGCGAGGGCGTCGGCTTCACTCTGGCCGTCTTCGCTGCCCAGCACGCTGGTGCCCTTGATGCTGTCGGGGATGACGGCGGCGGTCATCGCTTCCAGCGAGTCGAAGCCCAGGCTGGCGAGCATGGCTTGCTCGTCGGCGGCGCGGGGGCCGATGTGACGGGCGATGAATTCGTTGGCGGTGCCGAGGTTGATGGTCATGGTCGGTTCCTCAGGCGTCGTCGTTGGCTTTGATCAGACGGTCGTAGGCGTCCTGGTCGAGCAGGGCAGCCACTTCGCTCATGTCGGCGGGGACGAAGCGGAAGAACCAGCCCTCGCCCAGCGGATCTTCGTTGACCCGCTCGGGGCTGTCGTTGAGGCCTTCGTTGACGGCGACCACTTCACCGCTCAGGGGCATGTACACGCCGCTGGCAGCCTTGACCGATTCGACGGTGGACGCTTCGGCGCCTTTGTCGTACGACTGCAGCTCCGGCAGTTGCACGTAGACCACATCGCCAAGGGCGTTCTGAGCGTAGGCAGTGATGCCCACGGTGACGCTGCCATCGGCTTCGACGCGCAGCCATTCGTGATCTTCGGTGAAACGCAACTCGCTCATGGGAATTCCTCGGGAAGCAGGGCGTTGGGCGCGGTGGCTCCGCGCTCTTGGGGTTGGAATTCCCTTAGCAAATATGCGGCCAGTATTTAAAAATTCATTTAAATCAAAGACTTGCGCGATTACAGAAATGTTTCTGACATTTCGGTGGAATGAAAACGCTACAGAAGGCGTGGGTAGCAAAAGGGTTGGCGGATCAAACCCTTGCGTAGTGGCATTTGCAGGAGGGTGTATTGGTTTCGATACGGTGTATTGATTTCGATACGGAACAGTCGCAACGCCCAGGCCAGGTTCAGGCTTTGCTGGGTATGCCGTACTTGCGCAAGCGCTGGGCAATTGCGGTATGCGAGGTTTGTAGTCGTCCTGCCAGTTGCCGGGTGGAGGGGTAGCTTGCGTACAAGCGCTGCAACAGTTCGCGCTCGAAATCTCCCACCGCCTGCTCAAGGCTGGCCACGTCGCCATCCTGCCCCCGCGCCACCGAGGTACCGGCGATGTCCAGATCGCCAATGTCTACCAGGTTACCCTCGCAAATGGCGGCGGCGCGAAAGATCACGTTCTGTAGTTGGCGCACGTTGCCTGGCCAAGGGTTGGCCAGCAGCGCCGAATGGGTGGCGGGCGCCAGGCGGCATGGCGGGCGCTGGATCTGGGTGCAGGCCTGCTGCATGAAGAAGTGGGCGAGCATCAGGATGTCCTGGCCACGTTCGCGCAGGGGAGGCACCTGCAGGTTCAGCACGTTCAGCCGGTAGAACAAGTCTTCGCGGAAGCTGCCTTCGGCCACCATGCGTTCCAGGTCGCGGTGAGTAGCGCTGATGATGCGTACATCGACCTTCACCTCGCGGTCACCGCCGACCCGGCGGAAGCTGCCATCGCTGAGAAACCGTAGCAGCTTGGCCTGTAGGTAGGGTGACATCTCGCCAATTTCATCGAGGAACACCGTGCCTTGGTTGGCCAGTTCCATCAGCCCCGGTTTGCCGCCGCGCTGGGCCCCGGTGAAGGCGCCCGGGGCGTAACCGAACAGTTCGCTTTCGGCCAGGCTCTCGGGTAGCGCAGCGCAGTTCAGGGCCAGGAAGGGCGCCGCATGGCGACTGCTGATCGCGTGACAGGCGCGGGCCACCAGTTCCTTGCCGGTACCGGTCTCACCGTGGATCAGCAACGGTGCGTCCAGGGTTGCCACGCGCAAGGCTCGGGCCTTGAGGGTGCGGATCACCGGGGACTCGCCGAGCAGAGCGTCGAAGCCTTCGGCATGGTCGTGGTGCAGGGCCGAAAGCCGCTCACCCATGCGGGTGGGTGGGTACAGGGTCAACAGGCCGCCGGCATTGGTGATCGGCGTGGCGTCCAGCAGCAGGCTCTGGCCGTTGAGCTGCATTTCGCGCATCGGCAAGTGGAAGTTATTGTCCAGCAGGGCCTGAAGCAGCCCCGGATCCCCGAACAGCTCCCCCACTGAGCGGCCAGCCGATTCGCGCCCGCACAGGGCGATCAGGGCGGGGTTGGCCAGCAACACCTTGCCGGCGCTGTCGACAGCCAGCACCGGGTCGCTCATTGCCGCCAGCAGGGCATCGAGTTGCAGGTGGCGGCGTTGGCCGGGGAGGATGTCGACGACCTCCACCGACTGCACGCCACGGACTTCGAACAGCGCGTCGTGCAGCTCTTCCAGTACAGCAGGGCTGAGGGTCGGCGCGTCGATGTAGACGTTCGGCGGGACCATCTCCACGGCGTCCAGATTGAGGTTGCGGGCACCGAGCAGGGCCAGGACTTCCTGGGTGATGCCGACGCGGTCGATGAAGCTGACGTGGATGCGCATGGGGGGCAGAGCTTGTGGCCGTGGAGGGCGGTAGTATGCCTTGGGAGGGGGATTAAGCCCAATCGCCACGACGGGCCAGCTGCCACAGGTATTCCGCATTATCTGAAGCGGCGGAGCACCTGTGGGATTGGCTGTCGTGCATTGGCTGTACCGGCGGCGTCGCCGGTAAGCGGGCTCCTGCGCGGCTTGCGGTCATTCCAGGTGTTCTGGCTTGATCGGGTCGCCCGATTTCACGTCCAGCTTGATGCGAATGTCTTCGAACATCGCGTCGTAGATCTTGTGGGGCGAAGAGAGCGTCTCGAATTTCTTCGGTGGGGGAAGGTGTGCCTGCGCTTTACGGCTCAGTACCATGAGAAAGCTGGGCAGCACCTGGTCTTTGGCCAGGAAGAACTTTTCATCGACATCCTTGCCCTCGATGCTGCCATGCATGCGGAACTGGATGCCCCGGCCTTCCCGTGGGTCCTGCGATGCTTCGTACTCGATGTTGAGGTCGTAGCTGTGGTCATTCTTGTTCAGCGCGTCGCGCTCGATATGTACATGACCTGGCTTGAACTGAGCCATGGCGAAATCCTCTGGAAGGTTGATAACGGCGGGCACCGTAGCACCCGCCGACTGCCATCAACGGTAGCTGATTCCCGGCGTAGCGGTGCTCACCCGCGTGCCGGCGGTGCCTTTGACGATGTCTTCGATGTTCTCCAGCGAGCTGATCACTGCCACTTTGCCGGTATGACGGGCGAAATCACAGGCGGCCTGGACTTTCGGTCCCATCGAGCCGGCAGCGAAGCCCAGGCGTTCGAGTTCGTCGGGATGCGCCTGGGCAATGGCTTTCTGCGTCGGCTTGCCCCAGTCAATGTACGCCGCATCCACATCCGTGGCGATTATCAGAAGGTCGGCATCCAACTGTTCGGCCAGCAGCGACGAGCACAGGTCCTTGTCGATGACAGCTTCGATGCCTTTGAGCTTGCGATTTTCATCGTACATGGTGGGGATGCCGCCACCGCCGGCGCAGATCACGATGCTGTTCTTTTCCAGCAGCCACTTGATCGGACGAATCTCGAAAATGCGCTTGGGTTTCGGGCTGGCCACCACACGGCGGTACTTGTCGCCGTCGGCCTTTACCACCCAGCCCTTTTCCTTGGCCAGGCGTTCGGCTTCTTCCTTGCTGTAGACCGGGCCGATGAACTTGGTCGGGTCCTTGAAGGCCGGGTCGTTGGCGTCGACTTCCACCTGGGTGAGCAGGGTGGCGAAAGGCACTTCGAAGGCCAGCAGGTTGCCCAGTTCCTGTTCGATCATGTAGCCGATCATGCCTTCGGTTTCGGCGCCCAGCACATCCAGTGGGTAGGCTTCATCGGGTTTGTAGGCCAGCCCCTGGAGTGACAGCAGGCCGACTTGCGGGCCGTTGCCATGGGCAATGACCAATTCGTTGCCGGGGTGAATCTTGGCGATCTGTTCGGTGGCGGTACGGATATTGGCGCGCTGGTTGTCAGCGGTCATGGGCTCGCCGCGGCGTAGCAGGGCGTTGCCGCCCAATGCAACAACGATACGCATGGGGAATGTCCTTTCATGTAAAGAGGTGAGTGAAGCTCAGGGGCTGGACACCGCCCCCTGTGGGCACCGGTTTACCCGTGAATGCGTGAGCAGCATCCGTGGCGAATCCGGGACTGACGCTTTCGCGGGTGAACCAGCGCCCACAGGGATTGCGGTTAGAGATCAGCCAGGGTCGACACCAGAATCGCCTTGATGGTGTGCATGCGGTTTTCTGCCTGTTCGAAGGCGATGCATGCTGGCGACTCGAACACGTCCTCGGTCACTTCGATACCGTTGGCCAGGTGTGGGTACTGTTCGGCGATCTGCTTGCCAACCTTGGTCTCGGAGTTGTGGAACGCCGGCAAGCAGTGCATGAACTTGGTCCGTGGGTTGCCGGTGGACTTCATCAGTTCCTTGTTCACCTGGTAGGGCAGCAACTGCTTGATACGCTCGCCCCAGGCTTCGACAGGTTCACCCATCGACACCCAGACGTCGGTGTGCACGAAGTCCACGCCCTTGACCGCGGCTTTCGGGTCTTCTGTGAGGGTGATGCGAGCACCGCTTTCTTCGGCGTACTTGTGGCAGCGTTCGACCAAGTCGTCGTGGGGCCACAGGGCCTTGGGCGCAGCGATGCGTACGTCCATGCCGAGCTTGGCACCGATCAACAGCAGCGAGTTGCCCATGTTGTTGCGGGCATCGCCCAGGTAGGCGTAGCTGATGTCGTGCAGCGGTTTGTCGCTGTGCTCGCGCATGGTCAGCACGTCGGCGATCATCTGGGTCGGGTGGTATTCGTCGGTCAGGCCGTTGAAGACCGGAACGCCCGCGAACTTGGCCAGTTCTTCGACGATCTCCTGCTTGAAGCCCCGGTACTCGATGGCGTCATACATGCGCCCAAGCACGCGGGCGGTGTCCTTCATGCTTTCCTTGTGGCCGATCTGCGACGAATTGGGGTCGATGTAGGTGACGTTGGCGCCCTGGTCGTAGGCGGCGACTTCGAAGGCGCAGCGGGTACGGGTCGAGGTCTTTTCGAAGATCAGGGCGATATTGTTGCCCTTCAAGTGCTGCTGCTCGGTGCCGGTGTACTTGGCGCGCTTGAGGTCGCGGGACAGGTCCAGCAGGTACTTCAGCTCGCGGGTGGTGTGGTGTTCCAGGCTGAGCAGGTTGCGGTTGTGGATATTGAACGCCATGACAGTTTCTCCTTGAGTTCGGTGATGTTCCGGCCACCACCTTGTGGGGATGGCCGGGCGTGATGGACGTTAGTAGTCGATGGGGTCGCGTACGATCGGGCAGGTCATGCAGTGGCCACCGCCGCGGCCACGGCCCAGTTCGCCGGCGCTGATGGTGATGACCTCGATCCCGGCCTTGCGCAGCAGGGTGTTGGTGTAGGTGTTGCGGTCGTAGCCGATGACCACGCCGGGCTCGATCGCCACCACGTTGTTGCCGTCATCCCACTGCTCGCGCTCGGCGGCGAAGCTGTTGCCGCCGGTCTCGACCACACGCAGCTTGACGCCCAGGTGCTCGCCGACCACCTCGATGAACGACTTGTTCTCGCGACGCACGTCCATGCCGTATGGCTTGCTTTCGTCCGGGCGGATGATGAACGGCACGATCTCTTTCACCACTTCCGGGAAGACTGTGACCAGGTCGCGGTCGCAGAAGCTGAAGACGGTGTCCAGGTGCATGGCGGCGCGGGATTTCGGCAGGCCGGCGACGATCACTTCCTTGACTGCGCCCTTGGCGAACAGGCTCTGTGCCAGCTGGCCGATGGCCTGGCGCGAAGTGCGCTCGCCCATGCCGATCAGCACGATGCCCTTACCAATCGGCATCACGTCACCGCCTTCGAGGGTAGACTGGCCATGGTCCTTGTCCGGATCGCCGTACCACACCTGGAAGTCGGCACCGGTGAACGCCTTGTGGAATTTGTAGATGGCGGTGGTCAGCAGGGTTTCCTGGCGTCGCGCCGGCCAGTACATCGGGTTCAGCGTCACGCCGCCGTAGATCCAGCAAGTGGTGTCGCGGGTGAACTGGGTGTTGGGCAGTGGCGGCAAGATGAAGCTGGAGTGGCCCAGGTATTCGTTGTACATCTTGACCACTTCGGCACCTTCGGTATCCGGCAGGTCCTGGCCGGCCACGCCGCCGATCAGGTACTCCGCCAGGCGCCGAGGTTCAAGCCCTTCGAGCCAGTGGCGTACTTCGTTGGTCAGCCCCACACCGACAGTGTCTGGAGTGATCTTGCGGTCGAGGATCCACTTGAGGGCCTCTGGTTGCTGCACGATGTCGGTCAGCAGGTTGTGCATTTCCAGTACATCCACACCGCGCTCGCGCATCTTGGTGACGAAGTCGAAATGGTCACGCTTGGCCTGTTCGACCCAGATCACGTCATCGAACAGCAGCTCGTCACAGTTGCTTGGCGTCAGACGCTGGTGCGCCAGGCCGGGCGAGCACACCATCACTTTGCGCAGTTTGCCGGCTTCGGAGTGGACACCGTACTTCTGTTTTTCAGCGGACATGGTTTCATTCCTCCAATTGAACGAAGACGTGGATCAAAGCGTCAGGAAGCCGTCATACAGGCCATAGGCTGCCACCAGAGCACCGATGACCACGGCGGCGAAGATCAGCTTTTCCACGTTGGTGAAGACAGGTCGGCCAACTTCACGCTTGGCCTTGGCGAACAGGATCACGCCCGGGGCATACAGCAGCGCCGAGAGCAGCAGGTATTTCACACCGCCGGCATACAGCAGCCAGATGGCATACAGCAGCGCGATGGCGCCGATGATCAGGTCTTTCTTGCGTTCGGCCAGGGCCTGTTCATAGGTTTCGCTACGCAGGGCCAGCAGGAAGGCATAGGCCGCCGACCACAGGTAAGGCACCAGGATCATCGAGGTGGCGAGGTAGATCAGCGACAGGTAGGTACTGCTCGAGAACAGCGTGATTACCAGGAAGATCTGCACCATGGCGTTGGTCAGCCACAGGGCATTGGCCGGCACCTGCTTGGCGTTCTCGCGGCGCAGGAACTCCGGCATGGTGTGGTCTTTGGCGGCGGCGAACATGATTTCGGCGCACAGCAGTACCCACGACAGCAGGGCACCGAGCAAGGAGATGACCAGCCCGACGCTGATCAGCACGGCACCCCAGTGGCCGACTACATGCTCGAGCACCGCAGCCATCGATGGGTTTTGCAGCTTGGCCAGCTCTGGTTGGGTCATCACGCCCAGCGACAGCACATTGACCAACACCAGGAACAGCAGCACCGTGATGAAACCGATGACAGTGGCCTTGCCGACGTCCGAGCGTTTTTCCGCACGAGACGAGAAGATGCTTGCGCCTTCGATGCCGATGAACACCCAGACGGTGACCAGCATCATGTTGCGCACCTGATTCATCACGCTGCCAAGCTCTGGCGTGCCCAGGGCCCAGATGTCGGCGGTGAAGATATCGAGCCTGAAGGCGAACAGGCAGATCAGGGCGAACAGCACCAGCGGCACGACCTTGGCCACCGTGGTCACCAGGTTGATGAACGCCGCTTCCTTGATGCCGCGCAGTACCAGGAAGTGTACTGCCCAGAGCAGGACCGACGCGCCGACGATGGCGGCAGGCGTATTGCCTTCGCCAAAGATCGGGAAGAAGTACCCCAAGGTACTGAACAGCAGGACGAAGTAGCCGACGTTGCCCAGCCAGGCACTGATCCAGTAACCCCAGGCCGAGGAGAAGCCCATGTAGTCGCCAAAGCCCGCCTTGGCGTAGGCGTACACCCCGCCATCCAGGTCAGGCTTGCGGTTGGCCAGGGTCTGGAACACGAAGGCCAGGGTCAGCATCCCCACGGCGGTGATGGCCCAGCCGATCAACACGGCACCGACACCGGCGCTGGCCGCCATGTTTTGCGGCAGCGAGAAGATGCCGCCGCCAATCATCGAGCCGACGACAAGTGCAACTAACGCACCAAGTTTTAGTTTTCCGGACGAATCAGACATTTAACAACTCCTACCAGGAGAAAGTTGACGTCAGAGTAAATCTGACGCCTGGATCATTAGCTGACGTGGGTCAGCTGATGACGACGTGAAGTGGGAAAATTCCTTCACGTAGCTCCTGGAGCGTGCCGACAGCTCTGCTGCAGGCCTCGTGCGCTGGCACCTCCATGTCTTTCTAGAGCAAACGCTCTGTTCAGCCTGCGAAGTCTGAAACTAGCCGCTTTTGCCGCTTTCGCAAATTTTTCACGATAATTTCGAGTGCTATCACTTTCTTTTCTGGCGACCTCTCAATGGCGGTTTTTTCCGCAGGCTTGGCATAGACAACGCAGTTCTGAGTGCTATAGCTTTAATGGCTTGCGCTCATATAAACCGGCTTTGTTATATGAGTGTGTAGCTGTTTCAAATGAATGACAGCGCACAAGAAGGAGGCCCATGAGCGAACCGGGACAAAAGCTGCGCCTTGGCGCATTGATCGCGTTGGTGGTCGGTTCGATGATTGGTGGCGGCATCTTCTCGCTGCCGCAGAACATGGCGGCCCGCGCCGATGTCGGTGCCGTGCTCATCGGTTGGGCCATCACTGCCGTGGGCATGCTGGCGTTGGCCTTCGTGTTCCAGACGCTGGCCAACCGCAAGCCGGAGCTTGACTCTGGGGTGTACGCCTACGCCAAGGCGGGCTTTGGCGAGTACATGGGTTTCTCCTCGGCCTGGGGTTACTGGATCAGTGCCTGGCTGGGCAACGTCGGCTACTTCGTCCTGCTGTTCAGCACCCTGGGCTTCTATTTCCCCGTGTTCGGCGAGGGCAACACGCCGGTGGCCATCGGTTGCGCCTCGCTGTTGCTGTGGGCGGTGCACTTCCTGGTACTGCGTGGCATCAAGGAAGCGGCATTCATCAACCAGGTGACCACGGTGGCCAAGGTGGTGCCGTTGCTGATCTTCATCGTGATCGCCGCCTTCGCTTTTCGCGCCGACATCTTTACCCGCGATATCTGGGGCTTGAGCAACCCGCAGTTCGGCAACGTGCTGAACCAGGTGCGCAACATGATGCTGGTGACGGTGTTCGTGTTCATCGGTATCGAAGGCGCCAGCGTGTACTCCGGTCGTGCGCAGCGCCGTTCGGATGTCGGCAAGGCCACGGTGATCGGCTTTCTCGGCGTACTGGCGCTGTTGGTGTTGGTGAACGTGCTGTCTCTGGGGGTAATGACCCAACCAGAACTCGCCGGCCTACAGAACCCGTCGCTGGCATCGGTTCTCGAGCATATCGTCGGGCCGTGGGGGGCATTGCTGATCAGTATCGGCCTGGCGATCTCGCTGCTTGGGGCCTTGTTGTCCTGGGCCTTGTTGTGCGCCGAGATTCTCTACGCCACGGCGCGGGACAAGACCATGCCGCGATTCCTGGCGAAGGAAAACGCCAACCACGTGCCCGCAAACGCGCTTTGGCTGACCAACTGCATGATCCAGGGCTTCCTGCTGATTACCCTGTTCTCGGCCGGTACGTATACCAGCCTGATCTACCTGGCATCGTCCATGATCCTGGTGCCGTACCTGTGGTCGGCGGCTTATGCGGTGTTGCTGGCGCTGCGTGGTGAAACCTATACCGGCCAGGGCGCACTGCGGCGCAAGGACCTGCTGGTGGCGATGGTGGCGCTGCTCTATGCGATCTGGCTGCTGTATGCCGGTGGGCTCAAGTATTTGCTGCTGTCGGCGCTGCTGTATGCCCCGGGGGTGATCCTGTTCGCCCGCGCCAAGCGAGAGCAGGGGGAGGTCTTGTTCACCACCTGGGAAAAGCTGATTTTCACTGCCGTGCTGGTGGGGGCGGGGTTGGCGGCGTATGCCCTGTATTCAGGGTTGCTGAGCCTGTGATGCTTCAGTGTCGAGCGCTGCTGCTCGCTCGGGGCGTGACCAGATCCACAGGTTGCCGAGCGTCATGCCGGTAATGGCCAGGAACACCGGCCAGCGGTGTTCGAGAAAAATCAGCATCAAGGCCGCACACACCAGCATGCTGAAGGTGGCGCTGATCTTGGCGCGACGCTGGATCACCTTGCCATTGCGCCAGTTGCGCAGAATCGGCCCGAACACCCCATGATTCTCCAGCCAGGCCGAGAGGCGCGGGGAACTGCGGGTGGCGGCCCAGGCGGCCAGGAGAATGAATTCGGTGGTTGGCAGACCGGGAATGACGATCGCGACCAGGCCGATGCCCAGGCTGACATAAGCCAGGGTGGCGTAAAGCAAGCGGGACAGTTTCGAGCGGGCAGGTCGTGTCATGGTCTCACTGCGAAAAACGGTTGGCCACCGCAAGGGTGGCCGGGTAGAGCGTATCAGGCCAGCGCAGCATCGGCGGCGTAGGCGTGCTTAAGCAGTTCGGTGAAGCGTTCGAATGCCGCGACAGCACCGCGTTCGACAGCAGCATCTTCCTCGGCCGACAGCTCCAGGCCATCGAGTATACGCGTGAATTGCTTCCAGCCTTCGGCGCGACCGCCGACCGGCTCACCCAGGTGACGTGCGCCGAAATGGTCGGACAACCCCAGCGCCACGGCGCGCTTGATCAGAAACGCGGCGCCCAGTTTGGAGCCTTCGGAGACGAAGATCCAGCCCATGGCTTCACCCAGGCTGGGGTTTTGCAGTGCACCGGGCGCTGGCGCTGGCACCGGCGTATCGAGGTCAGCGAGGTCCAGCCTGGCCTGCTCGGCGCGGCAACGCGCGGCGAGGTCCGGGACGATGGCGATCAGTTTCGGATCGTTGTACAGCGCCTGCAGTTCGGACTGGAACAGGTACTGGGCAGCGACGAAGCGGGCGAAGCTTTCGCGGGTATCGAACGGTGCGTGGGATTGGACCAGGGCGTCCAGATCGGAGTGGGGGGCCTGGGTTACTTGGTTCAGTCGCTTGGAGCGCAGGGCTGGGCGTTCGGTGGTCATGGGCAATCCTTGGGAAATTTGGGCTTCTAATGACATAACGAAGCAGCGTGCATTGGAGCGTAAACGTTTTTGTCAGTGATGGCCCTATCGCCGGCAAGCGGGTTCTTGCAGGTGCCGTGCGATAGGGTAACCAAAACGGGTGATCAGATGTCCCAGACCACATTGATGGCGAAGTTACGCCCCGGCATGGTGAGGCGATCGAGGTTGGCCGGCTGGGTCACCGCCGCTTCGCCCTGGCCGTCGTAGCTGCGTACCGAATCCCACTGCCAGTACTTCTTGTCGGTGAGGTTATACAAGCCGGCGTTGAGGGTGACGTCGTCGGTCACTTTGTAGAAGCCGGTCAGGTCCAGGACACCGTAGCCTGGTGTGCGGAATTTCGTGCTCGAACCGTCCGGAGCATAGAAGGCGGTGTCGTCCACGCGAGTCTTGCGCTTGACCAGCGTCCAGCTCAGCAGGCCGCCGAAATTCGGCTGCTCGTAACCCAGTCCGAACACACCGGTCAGCGGGTTGACGGTATTCAGCGGTTGGCCGGTGTCGTCGTTGCGACCATAGGCATAGGCGATCGACGTCTGGGTGTACAGGCCCTGCGGCGCGCCGAAGTGGTCCAGGTTCAAGCGGCCCTTGAATTCGGCGCCCTTGATGGTGGCATGCCTGATGTTGTTGGCCTGGAAGGTCTGCTCCAGGTTGGCGCTTTGCACGGCGTCCTCATCGATGAAGTCGCGGTACTTGTTGTAGAACACCGCCACATCGAAGTGACCGGCATCGAAGTTGCCGCGCAGGCCGGTCTCGTAGCTCTTGCTTTTTTCCGGCTCAAGCCCAGGGTTGCCCTTGACGCTGTAGCCCAGGGTCTGGTTTTCGAAGCGGCCATACATGGACTTGGCGGTCGGTGTGCGGAAGCCTTCGGCGTATTGGCCGTACCAGGTGTAGTTGTCATTGAAGGCATAGGTGATGCCGAACTTGGGCGACACGCGGTGCCACTTCTTGTCCGAGTCGTCGCTGTCGGTAGGTGCCGAGGTGCCGGAGCCTTGCAGGCCGCGCAGGTACGCTGCGGTGAACTTGGGCTCCATGCGGGTGTAGTCATAGCGAGCGCCGGGCATGAACGTCCAGTTGTTCCAGCGGATCTCATCCTGGGCGAACAGGCTGTAGGTGTTGACGGTTGGGTCCGGGAAATCGCTGACCAACACCTGGCCGTCACGCGAACTGTCCTGGCCGACGAAGGTGCAGGAGCCTCCGATGTTGAGGCAGGTGCCGGTGCCGCTGCGCGAGCCGGTGACCTTTTCGTGTTTCACGGTGGTGCCGTATGTCAGCACGTGGTCGGTCTGGCCGAGGCTGAAGGCCTTGTCCAGCTGCGCATCGAACACCCACTGGCGGTCCTTGTAAGTGGTCTGGCGTTCGCGCATAACTTCACGGCCCGATGCCGCGTACAGTTCGTCGGTGCGCTGGTCGGTCTTGGCGATTTGGTAGTTCAGGCTCCACTTCACATGGTCGGCGACCAGGCTGTCGAGACCGAACTGGTGATCGATGCCGAAGCGTTCCCGGGTGATGGTGTCGTTACCCTGACGCATGCGATAGGCGTTCATGCCGCCGAAGCCCGGAATGAACGGTCCGCCCACGGCGCTGAGGATATTCTGGTCGCGGTCATCCTTGTAACGCTCGTAGGTGAAACCCAGGCGTGCATCGTCGGCATAGTCCCAGCCCAGTTTGGCCAGCACGTTGGTGGTACGCGCATCCTGCGGGTTGGCTTCGGTGCGGTCCAGGCCGGTGCCGCCGTGGCTGCCGTAGGACTCGGTCTCGTGGCCATTGCGCTGGCTCAGGTGCAGCAGAGCGTCGAAATCGCCCTGGCGACCGGCCACCGTGGCGGAGGTCAGCCAGCTGTCGTCGGCCGAGCTGTAGCCGGTCTTCAGGCGCACACCGGCGTCCTTGCCGGGCTTGATGATGTCGTCCGGGTCGAGGGTGAAGTAGCTTACCGCGCCACCGATGGCGTTGCTGCCGTACAGCACTGAGGCTGGGCCACGCAGAATCTCCACCCGCTTGACGATCTCTGGGTCTACATAATTGCGCTGGGTCTGAGCGTAGGGGCCATAGAAGAAACTGTCGGGAATGGACACGCCATCGACCTGGGTGAGGATGCGTTCACCGTCGATGCCGCGGATGTTGTAGCCGTTCAGGCCACTGCGCTGGCCGGTGCCAGCCACCGAAACACCTGGCTCGTAGCGCACCAGGTCCTGGATGTTGTTGACGTTTTGGCGGTCCAGCTGTTCACGGTTCTGCACGGTCACGGTGCTGGGCACCTGGCTGACTTCCTGGGCGCTGCGGGTGGCGCTGACGGTCAACTGCTGCAGGGCGATGGCCTTACCGGCCGACTGGCGCTCGAGCACCACGTTGCCGTTGCCGATCTTGCGAAAGCCCAGGCCGGTGCCATGCAACAACTGCTTGAGCGCAGCATCTGGCGGCAGAGAGCCTTGCACGCCTGGGGAGGCGATCCCCTCGGCCAGCGGCGCGCTGAACCCGACCTGCCACCCGGTGACCTGGCTGAACGCATTGATCGCCGCCACCAGCGGTTGCTGGGCAATGTCGAAGCGGTAGTCGCCCATGCGCGGGCTACTGGCTTGGGCCGGCTCGGCGGCCAGCGCCGGCAAGCAGCAGGCGCCGCTGGCAAGCAGGGCCAGGGTCAGTAGGGACAATTGCCCGGTACGGCGGGGAAGGGTGGACGGACGAGCTGGGGCTGTGGACATCGAAAGCGCTCCCTGACGCGCGAACTGTTATAGGTGATGTCTGTTCTTGTTTTTAAACAAGAATCAGTTGCATTGGCTATAACGTGACGGGCGGGGTGCTGCGATCGCGTAAAAATAATCTGGCCGTCGGTGATTCGGCTTGGCGACGGATTGCGGCGATGGGGCCAGGGCAGGATTTCTAGTTGAGAATGACCAGGGCCGGGTACTCATGCAACTGGGCCGACGTGATATGAGCCAGGGCACGCAAGGTTTCCAATGGCTGATCGAGGCGGTAGTTGCCAGTGACGGCTACATCGTCCAGCTGGCTGTTGCGGTTGATGATCCAACCGGGGTAGTAGCGCCGGACCTCCGCCAGCACCTGGCTCAGTGGGCAGTTTTCGAACACCAGGCGGCCGTCGACCCAGGCCAGGTCCTTGTCCATGTCTGGACGTTGGCGCTGGCCGAACCCCTTGGGGCCGACACTGATGCTGTCGCCAGCATTGAGGCGGATACGCTGGTCGCTGGCAGCCAGCAAGTCCACATCGCCACGCTGGACGCGCACCTGGGCTTCGCCATCGAGGTAGCGTACGGCGAAATCGGTGTCCCGCACCTGGGCGCGTAGTGGGCCTGCTTGCACTTCCAGCGGCAGTTGGGCGCCGCCGGGTACCTGGAAGTAAGCCTCGCCTTGTAGCAGCCGCGCGATCGACCGGCCGTCGCGCTGGTCGCTGGCCAAGGCTGAATGGGTGTTGAGCAGCACCTTGGCGCCACCGTCCAATGCCAGCCGCTGACGTTCGCCAACCACGGTCAGATGATCGGCTTGCAGGCGTATCGGCAGGTTGCCGAAGGCGAACAGACCCACCATCAGGACGGCAGCGGTGGCCAAGGGTTTCCAGTGACGTCGCAGGCGCCCATGCAAGGAGCGGCGCTGCTCCTGGTTCAGTTGCAGCGCCGCCTTGCGCAAAGCGGCACCATTCCACAGCGCCTCTGCTTCGACATAGGCCTCGGCGTTTTCCGGCGCGGCGCTCAGCCATGCCTCGAAGGCACGGGTATCGTCTTGGTCAGCGCATTGCAGGCGGATGAGCCAGTCCAGCGCCTCGTCCATGGCACGGGCACGGGCGTCAGGCCCGGCAGGTGACGAGTGAGTGACGGGGCTGTCGGTCACGGGTAATCCTTGAAATGATTTTCCACGAATGATCAAGGCTTGGGTCAGGCATGGCAAGGGCCTGGCCGTGCCAATCAGGCGGGCGGTCGGCTTACTTGAGGCGGTCGGCCACACCCATGCAGATGGCCATGATCAGCTTCAGTTCCTTCTGTACCGTGCTGGCCGAGACGTTCAGTTGCTCGGCGATTTCCAGGTAGCTGGCGCCCTGCAGGCGGCTGAGAATGAAGATGCGTTGCTGGCGAGGGGTAAGCTGGCCAAGGCTCACGCTCAGGCGTTTGAGCATCTGTTCGGCGTAGGCGGCGTCTTCGCTGCTGCTGGTCGGTGCGGCGACGTTGTGCAAGACCTCTTCGGGCACGTCATCGACCAGGGTACGCGACTGCATCCGGCGCGTACGCAGGTGGTCCAGTGCCAGGTTGCGCGCGGTCTGGAAAACGAACGGTTCCAGGTGTTCGATGGGACGCTCGCTCAGAGCACGGGAAACCCGCAGGTAGGTTTCCTGCAGCAAGTCCTCGGCGGTGCTGGGGTTGCCCACCATGCGCTGCAGGGTGCGCAGCAAGCTAAGGCGCTGAACGAGGAAGACGGAGTTGAACCGGGACTGACTCACGGTGGGACCTGGCCGATGAAAAGTTAATGATAATGCTTATCATCCGCTCGCAGGGTCAAGCCCGAAAGTGTTAGTAAAAGGTAAAGATTGTCGGCAGTGCAGTTAAATGAGTTGCTGTAGAGGCCTCTCGCGAGACAAGCCTGCCTGCTCCCACTGGGAGCAGGCTTGCCGGCGACACGGCCGAGGGATCAGCGCGCGCTGCACAAAGCCAGGCAGTTATCCAGCATGCGGTTGGAGAACCCCCACTCGTTGTCGTACCAGGCCAGTACCTTGAGCATGCGTCCGTTGGCGCGGGTGTGGTTGGCGTCGAAGATCGACGACAGCGGGTTATGGTTGAAGTCGCACGACACCAGCGGCAGGGCGTTGTAGCCCAGCACCTTGGAATGCCGGCTCGCCTCCAGGAACAGTTGGTTGACCTCGTCGCTGCTGACCTCGCGCTTGAGGTTGACGGTGAGGTCGACCAGCGACACGTTGATCACCGGCACTCGCACGGCCATGCCGGTGAGCTTGCCGGCCAGTTCCGGGAGTACCAGGCCGACCGCTTCGGCCGCGCCGGTCTTGCTCGGAATCATCGACTGGGTGGCCGAGCGTGCCCGGTACGGGTCGCTGTGGTACACATCGGTCAGCACCTGGTCATTGGTGTAGGCGTGGATGGTGGTCATCAGCCCTTGCTCGATGCCGAACTCACGGTGCAGCACCTGGGCGATCGGCGCCAGGCAGTTGGTGGTGCACGAGGCATTGGAGATGATCTGGTGCGAGGCGCGCAGGATGTCGTGGTTGACGCCATAGACCACGGTGGCATCGGCGCCCTTGGCCGGTGCCGAGACAATCACCTTGCCGGCTCCCGCGGCCAGGTGGGCAGCCGCCTTGGCCCGTTCGGTGAACAGGCCGGTGCATTCGAATACCACGTCGATCGCTTCGGCTTTCCAGGGCAGTTCGGCCGGGTTGCGGATGGCACTGACGGCGATGCGGTCGCCGTTGACCGTGATGCTCTCATGGTCTGCCTCGACGATGGCGTCGAAGGTGCCATGCACGCTGTCGTATTTGAGCAGATGGGCGTTCATCGCGCTGTCACCCAGGTCGTTGATGGCGACGACCTGCAAGTCCTGGCGGTAGCCTTGGGTATACAGTGCGCGCAGGACATTGCGCCCGATGCGGCCGAATCCATTGATCGCGATACGAAGGGTCATGGCATTACCTCTGGCAGTCCGAGTGAAGCTTGTGGCAAAAAGGAGCTTCACTGAAACGGTTTTGTTGTTGGAATTACAAGATTATTCACTGGCAGATAGAAAACAAGCCTTTTTGATGGCAGTATTTTGTTTAAATATACAACGAGTGGTTGGGAAAGCCCCTTTGTCGATGCGTCAGGCCCTGTTTCCATGAGCCTAGGTGGCAATCGTTTGAAGGGGAAATGCCCCGGTAAACCGCCCTTACCGTTAGTCTGGAGTCCAGTACATGCATCCGCGCATCCTTGAGGTTACCCAACGGCTGGTCGAGCGCAGCCGTGCCACCCGTGAACGCTACTTGCAGCTGATTCGAGGGGCGGCGACCGACGGACCCATGCGTGCCAGCCTGCAGTGCGCTAACTTCGCCCACGGTGTGGCCGGTTGCGGCGCTCAGGACAAGCAAAGCCTGCGAATGATGAACGCGGCCAACGTCGCCATCGTCTCGGCCTACAACGACATGCTCTCGGCGCATCAGCCCTATCTGCACTTCCCCGACCAGATCAAGCGAGCCCTTCGTGAGGTCGGCTCGGTCGGCCAGTTCGCAGGTGGCGTACCTGCCATGTGCGATGGCGTGACCCAGGGTGAGCCGGGCATGGAGTTGGCCATTGCCAGCCGCGAAGTGATCGCCATGTCCACAGCGGTCGCCCTGTCGCACAACATGTTCGACGCCGCATTGATGCTGGGTATCTGCGACAAGATCGTGCCCGGATTGATGATGGGGGCACTGCGCTTCGGGCATCTGCCGACCATCTTCGTGCCAGGTGGCCCCATGCCCTCGGGTATCTCCAACAAGGAGAAGGCCGATGTGCGCCAGCGTTACGCCGAGGGCAAGGCCACCCGCGAGCAGCTGCTGGAATCGGAAATGAAGTCCTACCACAGCCCCGGGACCTGCACCTTCTACGGCACCGCCAACACCAACCAGCTGGTCATGGAAGTGATGGGCCTGCACCTGCCGGGAGCCTCGTTCGTAAACCCTTACACCCCACTGCGCGAGGCGCTGACTGCCGAGGCCGCCCAGCAGGTCACCCGGATGACCAAGGCCAGCGGCAACTTCATGCCCTTGGGCGAAATCGTCGATGAGAAAGCGCTGGTCAATTCCATCGTCGCCTTGCATGCCACCGGTGGCTCCACCAATCACACCCTGCACATTCCTGCCATTGCCCAGGCGGCGGGCATTCAGCTGACGTGGCAGGACATGGCCGACCTGTCCGAGGTGGTGCCGACCTTGTCTCACGTCTATCCGAACGGTAAGGCTGACATCAACCACTTCCAGGCGGCGGGCGGCATGTCGTTCCTGATCCGCGAGCTGCTCGATGCCGGGCTGCTGCACGAGGACGTCAACACCGTGGCTGGCCACGGCCTGCGCCGTTATACGCAGGAGCCGTTCCTGGAGGATGGCAAGTTGGTATGGCGCGAAGGCCCGACTCAAAGCCTGGACGAAAGCATCCTGCGTCCGGTGGCGCGGCCGTTTTCGGCCGAAGGTGGCCTGCGGGTGATGGAGGGCAACCTCGGCCGTGGTGTGATGAAGGTGTCTGCCGTGGCGGCTGAACATCAGGTCGTCGAGGCTCCGGCCCGGGTGTTCCACGACCAGCAATCCCTGGCCGATGCCTTCAAGGCCGGCGAGCTGGAGCGCGATTTCGTTGCTGTGGTGCGCTTCCAGGGGCCACGTTGCAATGGCATGCCAGAGCTGCACAAGCTGACGCCGTTCCTCGGGGTGCTGCAAGACCGCGGCTACAAGGTGGCACTGGTGACCGACGGGCGCATGTCCGGTGCTTCGGGCAAGATCCCGGCAGCGATCCACGTTTGTCCCGAAGCCTTTGACGGTGGCCCGCTGGCACGGGTGCGCGATGGTGATATCGTGCGCGTCGATGGTGTCGAAGGCACGCTGCGGGTGATGGTTTCCAATGAGGAACTGGCCAGCCGCGATCTGCCGCCAGCGCCCCAGGGCAACGACCTGGGCTGCGGGCGCGAGCTGTTCGGCTTCATGCGTATGGCGTTCAGCCCGGCCGAGAAGGGGGCAAGCGCCTTTACCTCGGCTCTGGAGAACCTCAAATGAAGGCATTGCTGGTCGGCGACATCGGTGGCACCAATGCACGTTTTGCCCTGTGGCGCGATAACCAGCTCAAGGCCGTGAAGGTACTGGCGACAGCGGACTACACCAGCCCCGAACAGGCCATCGAGGCTTACCTGGCCGAGCAGGGTATCGCCCGCGGCGGCCTTGAGGCCGTGTGCCTGGCAGTGGCAGGGCCTGTGAGTGGCGACGAGTTTCGCTTCACCAACAATCACTGGCGCCTGAGTCGTAGCGCCTTCTGCCAGACGTTGCAGGTCGAACGGTTGCTGCTGCTCAATGACTTTTCCGCCATGGCCCTGGGGATGACCCGCCTGCGTGAAGGCGAGTTCCGCGAGGTTTGTCCAGGGACGCCAGACCTCTCGCGACCCGCGCTGGTCATCGGCCCGGGAACGGGTCTGGGAGTCGGTAGCTTGTTGCGCCTGGAGGATCAGCGTTGGCTGGCTTTGCCGGGCGAGGGCGGGCATGTTGACCTGCCGGTGGGCAATGCCCGTGAAGCGGCTATCCATCAGCAGATCCACAGCCAGATTGGCCATGTGAGCGCCGAGACCGTGCTCAGTGGGGGGGGGCTGGTGCGCTTGTATCAAGCCATTTGCGCGCTGGATGGCCAAGCCCCGCGACACAAGACCCCGGCCGAGGTCACCGACGCCGCGCTGGCCGGTGAGCCGCGGGCGCTGGAGGTGATCGAGCAGTTCTGCCGGTTCCTCGGACGGGTGGCCGGTAACAATGTTCTTACCTTGGGCGCGCGGGGCGGAGTCTATATTGTCGGCGGTGTGATTCCGCGTTTTGCCGAGTTGTTCCTGAGCAGCGGTTTTGCCACGAGCTTCGCTGACAAGGGCTGCATGAGCGGTTACTTCGCTGGCGTCCCAGTGTGGTTGGTGACGGCTGAGTTTTCCGGCTTGCTGGGCGCTGGGGTGGCGTTAGGGCAGGCGCTGGATCACTGAGTTTCCAGAAAAGGGGCGCTGTTGCGCCCCCGATTGGCAGAGAGGAGCCGGCTTGCCGGCGATTGGGGCGCGAAGCGGCCCATGCAGCAGGCGACCAAGACCTGCGACAACGAGAGGGCGGGATACCTTGAGCACTGCCGGAAAATCGATCCTCATGGTCGACGATGACCAGGAGATCCGTGAACTGTTGCAAACCTACTTGAGCCGTGCCGGTTTCCAGGTGCATGCCGAAGCCGACGGTCAGGGATTTCGCCGGGCACTGGAAAACACCCCCTGCGACCTGGTGATCCTGGATGTCATGCTGCCCGACGAAGACGGTTTCAGCCTGTGCCGCTGGATTCGCCAGCACCCTCGTCAATCGCGGGTGCCGATCATCATGCTCACCGCCAGCTCCGACGAAGCCGACCGGGTGATCGGCCTGGAACTGGGGGCCGACGATTACCTGGGCAAGCCGTTCAGCCCCCGTGAACTTCAGGCGCGCATCAAGGCGCTATTGCGTCGTGCCGAGTTTGGCCAGGCCACGCCCAACGGGGTGGTGCTGGCCTTCGACGACTGGCGTCTGGACACGGTCAGTCACCGCCTGTTCCACCGCGATGGCGAGGAAGTGACCCTGTCCGGCGCCGACTTCGCCTTGCTCAAGCTGTTTCTCGATCACCCCCAGCAGATTCTCGACCGCGACACCATTGGCAACGCCACCCGTGGCCGCGAGCCGATGCCCCTGGATCGCATCGTCGACATGGGCGTGAGCCGCCTGCGTCAACGCTTGCGTGATACCGACAAGCCGCCGCGGTTGATCCGTACTGTGCGCGGCAGTGGTTACCTGCTGGCCGCCAATGTCCACTGCACGTCCTGAGCGGCGCTGGCGCCTGCTGCCTCGCTCGTTGCTGGGGCGCATGCTGCTGCTGACCCTGTTGGTGGTGCTGGTCGCCCAGGGCCTGTCGAGCGTGATCTGGGTGGCTCAGTTGCGGGCCAGCCAGTTGCAGGGGCTGCGTGCCAGCGCCGCCAGCCTTGCCCATTCCATGAGTGCCAGTGTCAGCTATTTCCGCTCGTTGCCGGTGGCTTTCCGGCCGATGGTCCTGGACCAGTTGCGCAGCATGGGTGGCACGCGCTTCTTCGTCTCGCTCAACGACAAGCCACTGGAGATGCCGGTGCTGCCCATCACGCCGCGTAAGCAGGCAGTGATCGAGGTGTTTCAGCAAGTGCTGCACGAACGGCTCGGGCCGCAGATGGAGATCTCCGTCGAGTTCGTCAGCCCCGATGACCTGCGTATCTTCAATAGCGGCCTGAAGCTCGACGAGCTGCCGCGCTCCTGGGCGCACTATTCGCTGACCCTGGAACCGCTCAACCCGCCTGTGCTGGTGACGCAGATCCGTCTGGGCGAGGGCGAGTGGCTGTACATCGCGTCGCTGCTGCCCGAGCCCTATACCAGCCTGGAGGCCGAGCGCCTGCCACGCCAGCAGATCGGTTTCATCGTGCTGACCACTGCATTGCTGTTGCTGTTCATCGGTCTGTTGGTGCACTGGCAGAGCTGGCCGCTCAAGCGTCTGGCCCGGGCGGCGCGGGAGATGTCGCTGGGGGCCGATGTGGCGCCCGTGGTCGAAGGTGGTGGCAGCGAGGTGGCCGAAGTGGGCCGCGCCTTCAACAACATGCGCGAGCGCATCAGCCGCTACCTCACGGAGCGCTCCCAGCTGTTCAGCGCCATTTCCCATGACCTGCGAACGCCCATCACTCGCTTGCGTCTGCGGGTCGAACTGTTGGAGGACGAGCGCCTGCAAGCCAAGTTCAGCCAGGACCTGGATGAGCTGGAGTTGCTGGTCAAGGGTGCGTTGCAATGCGTGAAGGACACCGACATTCACGAGAACATCGAGCCGATCGACCTCAACCAGGTGTTGGAAATCCTCGCCGAGCCATACCTGGGCGATGGCAGGATCACGCTCGAGGGGCGCGCCCTGGCGGCGTATCCGGGCAAGCCGCTTGCCTTGCGCCGGTGTATCGGCAACCTGATCGACAATGCCATCAAGTACGGCGAGCGGGCGCATTTGCGCATCCTCGACAGTGCCGAGGGGTTTGTCCTGCAAGTGGATGACCAGGGCCCCGGGGTGCCGGAGCAGCGCCTGGAGCAGGTGTTCGAGCCCCACTTCCGCTTGGCCGGGCAGCAGCAAGGGTACGGATTGGGCCTGGGGATTGCGCGCAACATCGCCCATAGCCATGGGGGAGAGGTGAGTCTGCTCAACCTGCGCGAGGGTGGGTTGAGGGTGACGTTGTACCTGCCGCGTGGGGCCGATTGACTGGGCGGTCGGTGGCGGCCCTCCACGGGTGCTCCTAGGCGGTTGTGCGCGCAGTGGACAGTGAATGTAACCAAACGATGACATTCGCACATCGCTTCGTTACCTGGCGTGGTCCGTGCGCTGATTAGACTCATGCCATGCAAGCGACAGTCTTGCCCGGCATAACAACAAGAAAAGGTGCTCTCATGTATTCCACGCTCCGCCTCGCTGCCGCGATCTCCCTCGCTTCGCTCCTCCCATTAAGCGCCCTTGCTGCCGATTCCAAAGGCAATGTCGAGGTGGTGCACTGGTGGACGTCGGGTGGAGAAAAAGCCGCAGCCGATGTGCTCAAGGCCCAGGTCGAGAAAGATGGCTTCACCTGGAAGGATGGCGCCGTCGCAGGCGGTGGTGGTGCCACGGCCATGACCGTGCTCAAGAGTCGCGCAGTGGCCGGCAACCCGCCCGCCGTGGCCCAGATCAAGGGCCCCGACATCCAGGATTGGGCCGCCACCGGTCTGCTCGACGCCGATGTGCTCAAGCCTGTCGCCGAGCAGGAAAAATGGGACACCCTGCTCGACAAGAAAGTCGCTGCCACCGTGAAGTACGACGGTGACTACGTGGCGGTGCCGGTGAATATTCACCGCACCAACTGGCTGTGGATCAACCCTGAGGTGTTCAAGAAAGCCGGCATCGACAAGGCACCGGCAACGCTCGAGGAATTCTACGCCGCTGCCGACAAGCTCAAGGCTGCTGGCTTCATTGCGCTCGCCCATGGCGGCCAACCCTGGCAGGACAGCACCGTGTTCGAGAGCGTGGCGCTCTCGGTCATGGGCGTCGACGGCTACAAGAAGGCACTGGTCGAACTCGACAAGGACGCCCTGACCGGGCCTGGAATGGTCAAGACCCTGACCGAGCTGAAGAAACTCGCCACCTACATGGACCCTGACGGCAAGGGCCAGGACTGGAACCTCGAAGCGGCCAAGGTCATCAACGGCAAGGCAGGCATGCAGATCATGGGCGACTGGGCCAAGAGCGAGTGGACCCTGGCGAAGAAAACCGCCGGCAAGGACTACCAGTGCGTGCCATTCCCCGGTACCGAAAAGGCCTTCCTGTACAACATCGACTCGTTGGTGGTGTTCAAGCAGAAGGATGAGGGCACCGCAGCAGGCCAGCAGGATATTGCCCGGATCGTGCTCGGCAAGGACTTCCAGAAACTCTTCAGCACCAACAAGGGGTCGATTCCGGTACGCAACGACATGCTCGCGCAGATGGGGCAGTACGGCTTCGATGCCTGCGCCCAGGCCTCTGCCAAGGACTTCCTTGCCGATGCTGGCAACGGCGGTCTGCAACCGAGCATGGCGCACAACATGGCCACGACCCTGGCCGTGCAGGGCGCGTTCTTCGATGTGGTGACCAACTACATCAACGACCCCAAGGCCGACCCGGCCGATGCGGCGAAGAAGCTGGCAGCGGCGATCCAGGCTGCCCAGTAGCCGATGTCACAGCCGTAGATCCGGCACGGTCCCTGTGGGAGCGGGCTCACCCGCGAAGCGTACACCGCGATTGCAGGTCAAGGGCTTGGCCTTTGTTCGCAGATAGGCCCGCTTCCACAGGTCACTCCTACACCAGGACGTCCCATTCCTGAATCGGGGTTTCAATCATGACTACGACAACCGCCCGACTGCGGGCCTCGCCCCTGGACGCTCTACAGCGCTGGCTACCGAAACTGGTGCTGGCGCCGAGCATGTTCATCGTCCTGGTGGGCTTCTATGGCTATATCCTGTGGACCTTCGTCCTCTCGTTCACCACGTCCACCTTCCTGCCGACGTACAAATGGGCAGGCCTGGCGCAATACGCCCGTCTGTTCGACAACGACCGCTGGTGGGTAGCCAGCAAGAACCTGCTGGTGTTCGGCGGGCTGTTCATCGCCATCACCCTGGCCATTGGCGTCCTGCTGGCGGTGCTGCTCGATCAGCGCATCCGTCGCGAGGGCTTCATCCGCACCATCTACCTGTACCCGATGGCGCTGTCGATGATCGTCACCGGCACCGCCTGGAAGTGGTTGCTCAACCCTGGCATGGGGTTGGACAAGCTGCTGCGTGACTGGGGATGGGAGGGTTTTCGCCTGGATTGGCTGATCGACCCCGATCGGGTGGTGTACTGCCTGGTCATCGCCGCTGTCTGGCAGGCTTCGGGGTTCATCATGGCGATGTTTCTCGCCGGGCTTCGGGGTGTCGACCAGTCGATCATCCGTGCCGCCCAGATCGACGGGGCCAGTCTGCCGCGCATCTACTGGACCGTGGTGCTGCCAAGCCTGCGCCCGGTGTTCTTCAGCGCGTTGATGATCCTCTCGCACATCGCCATCAAGAGCTTTGACCTGGTGGCGGCGATGACTGCGGGCGGGCCGGGTTACTCCTCCGACTTGCCGGCCATGTTCATGTATTCCTTCACCTTCAGTCGCGGTCAGATGGGCATGGGGTCGGCCAGCGCCATCCTGATGCTCGGGGCGATTCTCGCGATCCTGGTGCCGTACCTGTACTCCGAGCTCAGGAGCAAGCGCCATGCATAGCCCTTTGGACAAACCGGCGATGAGCCTTGGTCGTCTCGCCATCCATGCAGTGCTGCTGATGGCCGTGCTGCTGTACCTGGTACCACTGGTGGTGATGGTGCTGACCAGTTTCAAGACCCCGGAAGACATCGGCAGCGGCAACCTGTTGAGCTGGCCGGCGGTGTTCACCGGCATCGGCTGGGTCAAGGCCTGGAGCACGGTAAGCGGTTACTTCTGGAACTCGATCCTGATCACCGTCCCGGCCGTGGTGATCTCCACGGCCATCGGTGCGCTGAACGGTTACGTGCTGTCGATGTGGCGCTTCCGTGGTTCGCAGCTGTTCTTCGGGTTGTTGCTGTTCGGCTGCTTCCTGCCGTTCCAGACCGTCTTGCTGCCAGCTTCGTTCACCCTCGGCAAGCTCGGCCTGGCCAGTACCACCAGTGGCTTGGTGCTGGTGCACGTGGTGTATGGCCTGGCCTTCACCACGTTGTTCTTCCGCAACTTCTACGTAAGCGTCCCGGATGCGCTGGTCAAGGCGGCGCGTCTTGATGGCGCGGGGTTCTTCACCATCTTCCGCCGCATCATCCTGCCGATGTCGACGCCGATCATCATGGTCTGCCTGATCTGGCAGTTCACTCAGATCTGGAACGACTTCCTGTTCGGGGTGGTGTTCTCCAGTGGCGATTCGCAACCGATCACCGTGGCCCTGAACAACCTGGTCAACACCAGCACCGGGGCCAAGGAATACAACGTCGACATGGCGGCGGCGATGATCGCCGGCCTGCCAACCCTGCTGGTCTATGTGGTGGCAGGCAAGTATTTCGTCCGCGGGCTGACCGCCGGCGCCGTCAAGGGGTAAGTCATGGCAACGCTTGAACTTCGCAACGTCAACAAGACCTACGGCAGCGGTTTGCCGGACACCCTCAAGGACATTCAGCTGTCGATCAAGGACGGTGAGTTCCTGATCCTGGTGGGCCCTTCGGGCTGTGGCAAATCGACCTTGATGAACTGCATCGCGGGTCTTGAGCAGATCACCGGGGGCGCGATCCTGATCGACGACCAGGATGTCAGCGGCATGAGTCCGAAGGATCGCGATATCGCCATGGTGTTCCAGTCCTATGCCCTGTATCCGACCATGAGCGTGCGCGAGAACATCGAGTTCGGCCTGAAGATTCGCAAGATGCCACAGGCCGCCATCGATGAGGAGGTGGCGCGGGTGTCCAAGTTGCTGCAGATCGAGCACTTGCTCGCCCGCAAGCCGGCCCAGCTGTCCGGCGGTCAGCAGCAGCGGGTAGCCATGGGCCGGGCCCTGGCGCGGCGGCCGAAGATCTACCTGTTCGACGAGCCGTTATCGAACCTCGATGCCAAGCTGCGGGTAGAGATGCGCACCGAGATGAAACTCATGCACCAACGCCTGCGCACCACCACGGTGTACGTGACCCACGACCAGATCGAGGCCATGACCCTGGGCGACAAGGTAGCGGTGATGAAGGACGGCATCATTCAACAGTTCGGCACGCCACAGCAGATCTATAACGACCCCGCCAACCAGTTCGTGGCCAGTTTCATTGGTTCGCCGCCAATGAATTTCATCCCTGTGCGTCTGACCAAGCAGGAGGGCCGCCTGCTGGCCTTGCTCGACAGTGGCCAGGCACGGTGCGAGCTGCCGCTGGGGGCGGCCAGCGATACGCTCGATGGGCGCGAGATCATCCTTGGTATCCGCCCGGAGCAGATCTCGCTGGGAGCCGGCGAGGGCAATGGCTTGCCAGGGATTCGCGCCGAGGTCGAAGTTACCGAGCCCACCGGGCCGGACCTGCTGGTGTTCGTCACCCTCAACCAGACCAAGGTCTGCTGCCGACTGGCGCCGGATGTGGCGTGCCGGGTCGGTGACAACCTCAACCTGCAGTTCGACCCGGCCAGGGTGCTGCTGTTCGACGCCGCCACCGGCGAGCGCCTGGACCCTGCCGCCAGCAGCGCTGCAGTAAAGGACAACGTGGCCCGCTTCAAGGGACGTTGAAACGTCTACACCATCAAATAAGAACAAAGAGGACGCAAAAGGATGGAACAGCGCAATCGCATCAAGACATTAGGCTCGCTGGCCTTGCTGGCGCCATTGGCCATGCTCGGCAGCGGCGGGGCGCAAGCTGCCGAGGCATTTTCCAGCGAGTCGAAGTGGATGACCGGCGACTGGGGTGGCACGCGTACCGAACTGCTGGAAAAGGGTTACGACTTCACCCTCGATTACGTCGGTGAGGTGGCTGGCAACCTCAACGGAGGCTACAACGACGACAAGACGGCCCGTTACAGCGACCAGTTCGCCCTCGGTGCGCACCTGGACCTGGAAAAGATCTTTGGCTGGAACGACACCGAGTTCAAGCTGGCGATCACCGAGCGTAGCGGTCGTAACCTGTCCAACGACCGGATCAGCGACCCGCGTGCCGGACAGTTCAGTTCGGTGCAGGAAGTCTGGGGGCGCGGCCAGACCTGGCGGCTGACCCAGATGTGGATCAAGCAGAAGTACTTCGACGGTGCCCTGGATGTGAAATTCGGCCGCTTTGGCGAGGGGGAGGACTTCAACAGCTTCCCGTGCGACTTCCAGAACCTGGCGTTCTGTGGCTCGCAGGTGGGCAACTGGGTGGGCGGCATCTGGTACAACTGGCCAGTCAGCCAGTGGGCGCTGCGGGTCAAGTACAACATCATTCCGGAATTCTTCGTGCAGGTGGGGGCCTTCGAGCAGAACCCTTCCAACCTGGAAACCGGCAATGGCTTCAAACTCAGCGGCAGTGGTACCAAGGGCGCGATCCTGCCGGTAGAGATGGTCTGGTCGCCCCAGGTCAATGGGCTGCCGGGCGAGTACCGCCTGGGTTACTACTACAGCACGGCCAAGGCGGACGACGTGTACGACGACGTCAACGGCAACCCACAGGCGCTGACCGGCGAGGCCTTCAAGTCGCATTCCAGCAAGCACGGTTGGTGGGTGGTGGCGCAGCAGCAGGTCACCGCCCATGGTGGCGATGTCAACCGTGGTCTGAGCCTGTTCGCCAACTTCACGGTTCACGACAAGGCCACCAACGTGGTCGACAACTACCAGCAGGTCGGGATGGTTTACAAAGGCGCCTTCGATGCCCGGCCCAAGGATGACATCGGCTTCGGCGTCGCCCGTATCCATGTCAACGATGATGTGAAAAAACGCGCCGAGCTGCTCAATGCCCAGAGCGGTATCAGCGATTACGACAACCCCGGCTTCGTGCCGCTGCAGCGCACCGAATACAACGCCGAGCTCTACTACGGTTTCCATGTGACCAATTGGCTGACGGTGCGCCCCAACCTTCAGTACATCAAGAGCCCGGGCGGTGTCGACGAGGTGGACAACGCGCTGGTCGCTGGCTTGAAGATTCAGTCGTCATTCTGAGGGTACTTGTTGTAAATTTACGCCAATCCAATCCGGTACCCGGCATCCACTGGCTTGCAGTGGATGTTGGGGATACGGAAAGACAGCGCTATCTCAAACAACAAGAGCTTGGAACCATGCCTGAACATCCGCTACATCGCTTCTTTTCCTCGCAACGGCCCAGGCCGACCTTCGAGTGGGAGCGTTACCAGCAGCGCGATGTGCTGATCATCGATCACCCCCGCTGCCAGGCGGTGTTCAGTCGCCAGGGGGCGCAGCTGTTGCATTTCCAGCCGGCTGGCGAGCGGCCATGGCTGTGGTGTGCCGAACAGTGGCCGCAAGTGGGGGCCATCCGCGGTGGTGTGCCGGTGTGTTGGCCTTGGTACGGCCGTCACCCCAGTGAGGACCTGTGGCCTGCCCATGGTTGGGCGCGCCTGCTCGACTGGAAGCTGGTAGACAGCCGAGAGGACGAAGAGGGGGTGACGCTCAAGTGGCGTCTGGACCTGTGCGACTGGCAGGTCGACTTGCATGCCAAGCTGGGCAGTCGCATGGAACTGAGCCTGAGCACCGAGCATCAGGACAGCGAACCCTGCCAGCTGAGTCATGCGCTGCTGGCTTACTGGCGTATTAGCGACGTGTCCGAGATAGCGCTGTCTGGGCTTGAAGACATCGAGGGCTACGACCGCCTGAACCGTCAGGTTTGCCGCGAAGACGGCGCGCTCAAGCTCAAGGGCGGTTGCCAGAAGGTGTTTCCGGGTACCCCTCGTGTTCAGTTGCAGGACCCGGCCTGGCAGCGTGAATTGTGCATCGACACTGGCGACAGCGACGACACGGTGGTCTGGCACCCCGGCAACCGGCCGCTAATGGGTGTGAGCGGGCGAGAATGCCAGGGGTTCGTCTGTGTCGAGGCTGCCAGCGGCAGCGGCGAGGGCCTGAGCCTGGCGCCGGGGCAACGCGCCCACCTGCGTCTGCAGGCGCACCGGCTCAGCTGAGTTCGTCATCCTCGATGGGGTAGCGGCTGGCGTTCAGGCTTTCCTTGATCTTGCGCAGGTGCGGCTGGAAGTCCACGCCACGGCGCAGGGTCATGCCGGTGGCCAGGACGTCGAGCACTGTCAGCTGGATGATCCGCGAGGTCATCGGCATGTAGATGTCGGTGTCCTCGGGCAGCGGGATGTGCAGGCTCAGGCTGCAGGCGTTGGCCAGCGGGGAGCCTGCGGCGGTCAGGCCCAGCACCGAAGCGCCGTTTTCCCGCGCCAGGCGTGCCACCTCGACCAGTTCGCGGGTGCGCCCGGTGTAGGAAATGATCACGAACAGGTCGCCGGTGTGGGCAACCGAGGCCAGCATGCGTTGCATCAGCACGTCGGCATGGGCCGACACGGCGAGGTTGAAGCGGAAGAACTTGTGTTGCGCATCAAGCGCCACCGGGGCTGAGGCGCCGAGGCCGAAGAAGTGGATCTGCCGGGCCTGGATCATCATGTCCACGGCGCGGCTGACCTGCTGCGGGTCGAGCTGCTGGCAGGCGCTGTCCAGGGAGGCGATGGCGCTGCCGAAGATCTTCTGCGTGTAGGCCGCCGGATCGTCGTCGGCCTCCACGGCGCGGCTGACATAGGCTGCGCCACTGGCCAGGCTCTGCGCCAGTTGCAGCTTGAGCTCGGGGTAGCCGCTGACGCCGAACGAGCGGCAGAAGCGGTTGACGGTCGGCTCGCTGACCTTGGCCGCTTGGGCCAGCGCGGCAATGCTGAAGCGGGTGGCTTGTTGCGGGTTGAGCAGGATGACTTCGGCGACTTTGCGTTCGGCCTTGTTCAGCTCGTCGAGGCGTCCCTGGATCTGCTCCAGGAGGTTTCGCACGCGGTCCATGGTATGTCCTTGGGTCGGGAAGACAGCCGGCTGCCTGGGCAGCAGGCTTTTTGCACGGTCGTCTATCGTACTGTCGGTGCGGTTGGCGCACCACTTGTCTGTTACGCTTACCGATAATGTTGTGTTTTTTACTACATTATCCCTTGAAAACCGTATGTGAAAGCGGTATTCCTAGACCAACTTTAGGAAAGAACCAACATCATGGCTGCGATCAGTGTCGAACCTTGCACATTTGCCTTGTTTGGCGCCCTGGGCGACCTGGCATTGCGCAAGCTGTTTCCTGCGCTTTACCAACTAGACCGTGCCAACCTGCTGCACCCGGATACCCGCTTGCTGGCGCTGGCCCGTGAGCCTGGGAGTGCGCAGGAGCATCTGGGTACCATCGAAGCCCATCTGCGTCGGCACGTGACGGAGGCCGACATCGAGCCGGCCGCGCTTGGGCGTTTCCTTGGGCGCCTGAGCTATCAGCACCTGGACTTCCTGCAGCCTGAGGGCTACCAGGCCCTGGCCGAGCAACTGCCGGACGAGCTGCCGTTGATCGCCTATTTCGCCACCGCGGCGGCGGTTTACGGGGCGATCTGCGAGAACCTCGACAAGGTTGGGCTCGCCGCACGTACCCGCGTGGTGCTGGAAAAGCCCATCGGCCATGACTTGGAGTCGTCGCGCCGGGTCAATGACGCCGTGGCCAGGTTCTTCCCCGAAAGCCGGGTCTACCGCATCGACCATTACCTGGGCAAAGAGACGGTGCAGAACCTGATTGCCCTGCGTTTTGCCAACAGCCTGTTCGAAACCCAGTGGAACCAGAATTCCATCTCCCACGTGGAAATCACCGTGGCCGAGAAGGTTGGCATCGAAGGCCGTTGGGGTTACTTCGACAAGGCCGGCCAGCTGCGTGACATGATCCAGAACCACCTGCTGCAGCTGCTGTGCCTGATCGCCATGGACCCGCCCAGCGACCTGTCTGCCGACAGCATCCGCGATGAGAAGGTCAAGGTGCTCAAGGCACTGGCACCGATCACCGGCGAGCGTCTGAGCACTGCCGTGGTGCGTGGCCAGTACATTGCCGGCTACAGCGACGGTAAACCGGTGCCAGGGTACCTTGAAGAGGATAACGCCAACGCCCAGAGCGATACCGAGACCTTCGTCGCTCTGCGTGCCGACATCCGCAACTGGCGCTGGTCGGGCGTGCCGTTCTACCTGCGTACCGGCAAGCGCATGCCGCAGAAGCTCTCGCAGATCGTCATCCACTTCAAGGAGACGCCGCATTACATCTTCGCTCCGGAACAGCGTTTGCAGATCGGTAACAAGCTGATCATTCGCCTGCAACCGGATGAAGGCATCTCCCTGCGGGTAATGACCAAGGAGCAGGGCCTGGACAAGGGCATGCAACTGCGCAGTGGCCCTCTGCAGCTGAATTTTTCCGACACCTGGCGCAGTACACGAATCCCGGATGCCTATGAGCGCTTGTTGCTCGAAGTGATGCGCGGCAACCAGAACCTGTTCGTGCGCAAGGACGAGATCGAGTACGCCTGGAAGTGGTGTGACCAGCTGATCGCAGGCTGGCGCAACGCCGGGGACGCGCCCAAACCATACGCGGCGGGGTCCTGGGGGCCGATGAGCTCGATTGCATTGATTACCCGCGATGGGAGGGCATGGTATGGCGATATCTGAACTGAATCTGCCGGCGGCGATCAAGGCCCATCAATTAGCCGACGCCAAGGCCCTGGCGACCACGCTGGCCGAGGATGTCGCCGACCGCTTGCGCGCTGCCATCGCCGCCAAGGGCCACGCCTGCGTGGTGCTGTCGGGGGGGCGCAGCCCGGTACCCTTCCTCGAGCAACTGGCGGTGCAATCGCTGGATTGGTCGAAGGTGACGGTGAGCCTGGCCGATGAGCGTTGGGTGCCGGTGGAACATGCCGACAGCAATGCGGGCCTGTTGGCCCGGCACCTGCTCAAGGGGCCTGCGGCCAAGGCGCGTTTTGTCGGCCTGTACCAGAGTGCGGTCAACCTCGAAGCTGCGTCCGAGCTGGCTGACCAGCTGATGGCCGAACTGCCACCCATCGACGTGCTGGTGCTGGGCATGGGCGATGATGGCCATACCGCTTCGCTGTTCCCAGGTAGCCCGTTGTTGCGCGAAGGCCTGAACCTTTCAAGCCCGCGCCGCATCCTGCCGATGCTGGCGCCGAGCGTGCCGCGCCAACGCCTGACCATGACCCGTTCACTGCTCGCCAGCGCCGCATTCATCGCGCTGTCCGTGCAAGGCGAGGGCAAACTCGCTACCCTGCGCGCCGCCCTGGCGGGCAACGACCTTTCCGAAATGCCCATTCGCGCTTTTCTTCACGACCCCCTGGACATCTACTGGTGCCCATGAGCCAAGGATCCACTGTCATGACCACCCTCGAACGCCCACAGCCCAAGCTCTCGATGGCCGAGAAAGCTGCACGGATCGATGCCATCTGCAAAGCGGCGCGCATCCTGCCGGTGATCACCATCGCCCGTGAGGAAGACATCCTGCCTCTGGCCGACGCTCTGGCCGTTGGCGGCATCCGTACCCTGGAAGTGACCCTGCGCTCGCAGCACGGTCTTAAGGCCATCCAAGTGCTGCGTGAGCAGCGCCCGGAGTTGTGCGTTGGCGCCGGTACCGTGCTCGATCGCAGCATGTTCGCTGCCGTCGAAGCTGCAGGTGCGCAGTTCGTCGTTACCCCTGGCATCACCCAGGACATTCTCGAAGCGGGCGTGGACAGTGAGATCCCGCTGCTGCCAGGTATCAGCACACCGTCTGAAATCATGATGGGCTATGCCCTGGGTTACCGCCGCTTCAAGCTGTTCCCGGCGGAAATCAGCGGTGGCGTGGCGGCAATCAAGGCCTTTGCTGGCCCGTTCGGCGATATTCGTTTCTGCCCGACTGGCGGCGTGAACCCGGCCAACGTGCGTAACTACATGGCCCTGCCCAACGTGATGTGCGTGGGCGGTACGTGGATGCTCGACAGCAGCTGGATCAAGAATGGCGACTGGGCGCGGATCGAGGCATGCAGTGCCGAGGCGATTGCGCTGTTGGATGCCAACTGAATTTGTTGTGTGCTTTACGGCTTATGGGGCGCTTGGTCGGCGCCCCTTTTTTTTGCCTGGCGTGGGTTGGGTGGCGCCTGTGAGATCCAGCGCCGCCCGCGCGGCACATCGCGAGCGCCTTTCACAGGCGTTACTGGCCCGAGACAAACGTAGGAGCGAGCGCAGCTCGCGATGCGCCGCGCGGGCGGCGCTCGATTGCATCGACGCTAAAAATGCTGTGGCGAACGCAAAAAAAACCCGCATCCAATGATGCGGGCTTTCTTGTCCATCAGGGTAAGGCTCAGGCGGCCTTGGCTTCCTGCTGGCTCAGCGAGCGGTTCAGCGCGCTGAACAGGGCCTTGAAGCTGGCGGTGGTGATGTTCTCATCGATACCCACGCCGTGCACCGGACGGCCACCGGCCACGCGCAGCTCGATGTAGGCCGCCGCCTTGGCGTTGGTGCCCGCGCCGATGGCGTGCTCGTTGTAGTCCATGATTTCCACTGCAACCGGCAGGCCGGCTACCAGGGCTTCCAGGGCGCCATTGCCCTTGCCGCGCCAGTGCAGGGTGGTCTCGCCTTCACCGGCGACTTCCACTTCCACGGCGCTGTGGCCGTTCTCTTCCTGCAGACGATGGCTGACCAGCGCATAAGGGCTGTTGGCCTGGAGGTATTCCTTGTGCAGCAGGCTGTAGATCTGCTGGGCGGTCATCTCCAGGCCCAGACGGTCGGTTTCTCCTTGAACCACCTGGCTGAATTCGATCTGCATGCGGCGTGGCAGGCTGATGCCGTATTCCTGCTCGAGCAGGTAGGTGATGCCACCTTTGCCCGACTGGCTGTTGACGCGGATCACCGCCTCGTAGCTGCGGCCGATGTCGGCCGGGTCGATCGGCAGGTACGGCACTTCCCACAGCTCGCCTTCCTTCTGCTTGGCGAAGCCCTTGCGGATGGCGTCCTGGTGCGAGCCGGAGAATGCGGTGTGGACCAGGTCGCCAACGTACGGGTGGCGTGGGTGTACCGGCAGCTGGTTGCACTCTTCGACCACCTTGCGCACGCCGTCGATGTCGGAGAAGTCCAGCCCTGGGTCGATGCCCTGGGTGTAGAGGTTCAACGCCAGGGTCACCAGGTCGACGTTGCCGGTACGCTCGCCGTTGCCGAACAGGCAGCCTTCGGCGCGGTCGGCACCGGCCATCAGGCCCAGCTCGGTGGCGGCGATGCCGGTGCCGCGGTCGTTATGGCAGTGCAAGCTGATGATCACGCTGTCACGGCGGTTGATGTTGCGGCAGAACCACTCGATCTGGTCGGCGTAGATGTTCGGCGTGGCAACTTCCACGGTGGCCGGCAGGTTGAGGATGATCTTGTGCTCAGGGGTCGGGTTCCACACGTCGATGACTGCGTCGCAGACTTCCTTGGCGAACTCCAGCTCGGTCGCGCTGAACGTTTCAGGCGAGTATTGGAAGGTCCACTGGGTTTCCGGCTGCTGGGCGGCATATTTGACGAACAGCTTGGCTGCGTTCACCGCGATGTCCTTCACGCCTTGCTTGTCCTGGTTGAAGACAATGCGGCGGAACGACGGGCTGGTGGCGTTGTACAGGTGGACGATGGCCTTTTTCGCGCCGCGCAGCGACTCGAAGGTGCGGGCGATCAGGTCTTCGCGGGCCTGGGTCAACACCTGGATGGTGGTGTCGTCGGGAATGTGGCCTTCTTCGATCAGCATGCGCACGAAGTCGAAATCGGTTTGCGAAGCGGACGGGAACGATGCCTCGATTTCTTTCACGCCAACCTGCACCAGGGTCTTCCAGAAGCGCAGTTTCTTCTCCGAGTCCATCGGCTCGATCAGCGACTGGTTGCCATCACGCAGGTCGGAGCTGCACCAGATCGGCGCCTGGGTGATGGTTTTCGACGGCCAGGTACGGTCGGGCAGGTCGATAGTCGGGAAGGCGCGGTATTTCTTCGAAGGGTCTTTGAGCATGGTCATGGAAGCAATCCTTTTGTGTGCGGCCGAGATCGGGCCTGCCGAGCGATAACGAGATGAAGAGGCGAGGCGACGCGATTCAACCTGGTAGTCGGGCGCTGACCAGGCAGAGGCTGCGATGTTGTCGGAGCAGAATGAGGGTGCTGAAGGTTTTCATGCCTTCAACCCTAACCAGTGGGGTGGGGGATGGCAAGTGTTCAGAAAAAATTGAGAGGAATGCTTAAAAAAAGCGCAGTGACGAGATTTTATCGCTGATATTCGTCTGTGTATTTGGATTTCTTGCGCGGTATTTTTCAATGGCGCAACAAGGTGAAGAGGGGTTCAATTAGGCGGTCCCGTTCGCGGGTAAACCCGCTCCTACAGGTGTGATACCCCCGTGGGAGCGGGTTTACCCGCGAAAAAAGCGCCGTCGATATCAGGGCTGGAACGCACCGATGAAAATCGCCGGATCCACTCGGGCATCGTTCAGGCTGACATTCCAGTGCATATGTGGCCCGGTAGCCCGCCCGGTCGAACCCACTCGCCCGATCACATCACCTCTGCGCAGCGTCTGGCCTGGTTGTACGTCGATCTTCGACAGGTGGCAGAACATGCTGATGAAGCCTTGGCCGTGGTCGACGAAAACGGTGCGGCCGTTGAAGAAGTAGTCGCCCACCAGAATCACCTTGCCGTTGGCGGGCGTCTTGATCGGCGTGCCGGCAGGTACCGCGAAGTCCAGGCCTGCGTGCGGGTTGCGTTCTTCGCCATTGAAGAAACGACGCACGCCGAACTTGCTCGACAGCGGGCCGTTGACCGGCTTGTCGAGGATCAGGTTGCTCGGCAGGGCCGGGCTGAAGCTGCGGTAGGCGTTGATCTGTTCGGCCAGTTCGCGGTCGATGCGTTTCAGGTCGGCGGGGTTGGGGTTGACCTGGCGCTTGTTCTTCAGGGTGATGTGCTGCTCGGGGTACTTCTTGCTGCCGACGGTGAAGCGCAGGTTGCGACCGCCCTGGTTGAGGACGGCGGTGCCCGGCTTCTGGGTCAGCGGAATGCCGACGATGGCCAGCCAGTTGTCCTGTTCCTTGACCACCAGCACCGGTTTGCCATCGAAACGTGCGCTGGGTGCGGTTGCCGAGGGGCCCAGGTCGATGACTGCGACGCCACCGGGCACCGGCTTGTTCAAGGTGCGGGTGATGTAGCTGGCCTGGGCGCCGCCGGCAAGCAGCAGCAGGGAAAGGGCGAGCAGGGGCGCGATCAGGCGAGGCATGAGTCAGTCCAGTAGGGGGAGGGTGACCGGGGTCAGGTGGTTGTCTTCGACCCGCACCTGCAGTTCGCCCTCGTTGAGGCGGGCGGTCAGGCGCTGGCCGTTGTGGGTCTGATCGGCACTGCGGATGGCCTTGCCGCGTTCGTCGAGCAGGATGCTGTAACCGCGGGCCAGGGTCGCCAGTGGGCTGACCACCTGCAACGTCTGCAGTTGCGCCTGGAAGCGCTGACGGCGGTCCTTGAGCACTTCGCGCATGGCCCTTGGCAGGCGCTCGGCGAGGCTGTCCAGGCGCTGGCCCAGCAGTTTCAGGGCGCGGCCCGGATGCTGCGTGGCCAGGCGGGTGTCCAGGCGTGCCAGGCGTTCGCGGCGCTGGTTCAGGTCTAGCATGAACGCTCGGCGCAGGCGCATGTCCAGGTCGTCCAGGCGCTGGGCTTGCTGGCGCAGGCGTTCGCCAGGGTGGCGCAGGCGACGGGTCAGGGACTCCAGGCGCAGACGGTCATGGGTCAGGCGGTTTTGCATGCGCAGCAGCAAGCGCCGCTGCAAACCGTCCAGGCGCTGTTGCAGGCCACTGTTGTCCGGGGCCAGCAGTTCAGCGGCCGCCGAAGGTGTCGGAGCCCGCACGTCGGCGACGAAATCACTGATCGATACATCGGTTTCATGGCCTACCGCACTGACGATTGGCGTGGCACAGGCGGCCACCGCGCGGGCCACGGCTTCTTCGTTGAAGCACCAGAGGTCCTCCAGCGAGCCGCCGCCACGGGCCAGGATCAATGCATCGAAGCCACGGCTATCGGCCAGTCGCAGGGCCCGGACGATCTGGCCGATGGCTTCACGTCCTTGCACCGCAGTGGGGATCAGGTTCAGCTCGACCTGTGGTGCGCGGCGGCGGAACACACTGATGATGTCGCGGATCACCGCGCCGGTGGGCGAGGTGATGATGCCGATGCGTTGCGGATGGGCCGGCAGCGGCTTCTTGCGTTCGGCGCTGAACAGGCCTTCGGCGCCGAGCTTTTCCTTCAAGGCCTCGAATGCCAGGCGCAAGGCGCCGTCGCCAGCGGGCTCGACGGTGTCGAGAATCAGCTGATAGTCGCCACGCCCTTCGAACAGCGAGACCTTGCCGCGTACGCGTACCGCCAGGCCATCGCGCAGGGCCTGGCGCACGCGCGCGGCATTCTGCCGGAACAGCGCGCAGCGCACCTGCGCCCCGCTGTCCTTGAGGGTGAAGTACATGTGGCCGGAGGCCGGGCGGGCGAGGTTGGAAATTTCGCCTTCCACCCAGACACTGCGGAATACATCTTCCAGCAGCACCCGGGCGCGGCCGTTGAGCTGGCTGACGGTGAGGACCTCGCGGTCCAGGCCGAGTCGTTCGAAGGGGTCTTTGATCATGGTGGGCATGATAAGGGGGAGGGTGGGGGGCGCCAAGTGCATGGCGGGAGAATTATGATGCTGTCGCGATCGAGCGCCGCCTACGCTTGTTTTTCCTGCGAGATACCGGGCGGTCGCGCGCGCCTTCGACAGGCATTATTGGCCCGAAACAACGGTAGGAGCGAGCCTTGCTCGCGATGCGCCGCGCGGGCGGCGCTCGATTACCCACGCGCTATAACCCTAAAGGCATGACCCTGTCCGCCTCGGCGCAATCCGGTGACGGACACACCAAGGACTCCACAGGAATCAAGCAAGATGCTGACCCAGCTGTCACTTAGCCCTCTCGACTGGCTACCCATTCTCCTCGCCATTGGCGTTGCCTACATCGTCTTCGGTATCGCTGGCTTCGGCACGGCATTGGTGGCCGGCCCGGTGCTGATCCACTTCATGCCGCTGTCCCGCATCATCCCGCTGTTGGTGTTGCTCGACTTCGTCGCCGCATTCGGCAACCTGCTGCCGTCACGCCGTGATGTGGTGCGCGGTGAGCTGCTGCGCCTGCTGCCATGCATGGCGGTGGGCTGCACGTTGGGCGTGGTGTTCCTGCTGGGGCTCAAGTCCGACCTGCTGCTGTTACTGATGGGGCTGTTCGTCACCGCCTACGCGATCTATGGCCTGGCTGTGAAGGTGCGACCGGCCAGGCTGGCCGGCTGGTGGGCGGTGCCGATGGGAACGGTCGGCGGCCTGTTCGGGGCGTTGTTCGGCAGTGGTGGTTTCCTGTATGCCATTTACCTGAGCGCACGGCTGGACGCGAAAGAGCAGGTCAGGGCAACCCAGAGCGCGCTGATCAGTTGCAGCACGGTGGTGCGCTTGTCGCTGTTCCTGATCGCCGGTGTCTATGCCGATGCGAGCCTGCTACTGCTGGCAGTCTCCCTGCTGCCGGTGATGTTCATAGGCCTGTGGTCCGGGCGCCGGCTGACCACGAAGCTGTCCCGCGAAGCCTTCGTGCGCCTGGTCACCTGGCTGGTCCTGGCCAGCGGCCTGGCCCTGATCGGTCGCTACCTGAGTGCGTGAGCGTTAGAATTGCCTCATTACCGCAGTCCGTAGGCTCGCTTGCTTGATGAACACCCAAAGCATCATCGTTCCGAAACTTTCCACCGTGCCCGTGCACGAAGCCCGTGCCAGGGCCATCCTGCGCTGGCTGGTGCGCGAGAAGATCGTCGAGGAGCACCTGACCACCTGTGGTCGAACCGGGAACCGCATGGGCCATGCCCTGTCCGAAGGCGCGCGCAAGGTCGCGCTGCATCCCGAGAAACTGCCTTTCGGCGAGCAGGTCAACGGGCTGGAAGTGGTGCTCAAGCGCTGCATCTATACCCCGACCGAAGGTTTTCTCGAAGAGGCCGGCTGTCCGGAGTGCCGCCGCGAAGTGGGCGAGCCGCTGTTCGAAAGCCTGGAGGAGTGGATGCCCGGCGTCAGCGATAACTTCACCTGCCCGCTGTGTGGTTTCGAAGATGACATCAATGGCTTTCTCTTCCTCCAGCCATGTGCCTTTTCCAACCTGGGATTCATCTTCAACAACTGGGGCGAGGCCGGATTCACCCAAGCCTTCCTTGACAGCTTCGCCGACTGGCTCGACCAGCCGGTGGCGGTGGTACAGGTAAAAGTGCCACGCGCCTGACCGAAGGCCCCTTTTTTGCATTGAGCGGCGCGCCGTGGATGAGTATAATGGCGCGCTTCCATTTTTCCCGCCCGGGAGCCCCCGCGATGCTGCGTATCAGCCAAGAAGCCCTGACCTTCGACGATATCCTCCTTGTACCTGGTTATTCCGAGGTACTGCCCAATGAAGTCAGTCTCAAGACCCGTTTGACCCGTGGCATCGAGCTGAACATTCCGCTGGTTTCCGCTGCCATGGATACCGTGACCGAAGCGCGCCTGGCCATCGCCATGGCCCAGGAAGGCGGCATCGGCATCATCCACAAGAACATGACCATCGAACAGCAGGCCGGCGAAGTCCGCAAGGTCAAGAAGTTCGAGGCTGGCGTGGTCAAGGACCCGATCACCATCGACGCCGACGCCACCGTGCGCGACCTGTTCGACCTGACCCGCCTGAACAACATCTCCGGCGTTCCGGTGCTGGCGAACGGTGACCTGGTCGGTATCGTGACCTCCCGTGACGTGCGCTTCGAAAGCCGTCTGGACGCCAAGGTCCGCGACGTGATGACGCCAAAAGAGCGTCTGGTCACCGTTCGCGAAGGCGCCGACAAGAACGAAGTCCGCGAGTTGCTGCACAAGCACCGTCTGGAAAAAGTCCTGATCGTCGACGACAAGTTCAACCTCAAGGGCATGATGACCGTCAAGGACATCGAAAAGGCCAAGGCCTACCCGCTGGCCAGCAAGGACGACCAGGGTCGTCTGCGCGTTGGCGCCGCCGTCGGTACCGGCAAGGACACCGGCGAGCGCGTTGCCGCCCTGGTTGCCGCTGGCGTTGACGTCGTCGTCGTCGACACTGCCCACGGTCACTCCAAGGGTGTCATCGACCGCGTTCGCTGGGTCAAGGAAAACTACCCGCACGTGCAGGTGATCGGCGGCAACATCGCCACCGGCGCTGCTGCCAAGGCCCTGGCTGAAGCCGGCGCCGATGCGGTCAAGGTCGGTATCGGCCCAGGTTCCATCTGCACCACCCGTATCGTCGCCGGTGTCGGCGTGCCGCAGATCAGCGCCATCGCCAACGTTGCCGCTGCACTGGAAGGCACGGGTGTCCCGCTGATCGCCGACGGTGGCATTCGCTTCTCCGGTGACCTGTCCAAGGCCATCGTTGCTGGCGCCTCGTGCGTGATGATGGGTTCGATGTTCGCCGGTACCGAAGAAGCACCGGGTGAAGTCGAGCTGTTCCAGGGCCGTTCCTACAAGGCTTACCGCGGCATGGGCTCGCTGGGCGCGATGGCACAGGCGCAAGGCTCCTCGGACCGTTACTTCCAGGACTCCTCGGCCGGTGCCGAGAAGCTGGTTCCGGAAGGCATCGAAGGCCGCGTCCCTTACAAAGGCGCCCTGGCTGCGATCATCCACCAGCTGATGGGCGGCCTGCGTTCGTCCATGGGCTACACCGGCAGCGCGACCATCGAAGAGATGCGTACCAAGCCGGAGTTCGTGCGCATCACCGGTGCCGGCATGGCCGAGTCCCACGTGCATGACGTGCAGATCACCAAAGAAGCCCCTAACTACCGCGTAGGTTGAGGCTTCCAGCTACAACAGAAAGCGGGGCTGTCATGACAGCCCCGCGTCGTTTCCGATTTCCACTGACGAGATTGAGTCATGGCCCTCGACATTCACGCTCACCGCATCCTGATCCTCGATTTCGGTTCCCAGTACACCCAGCTGATCGCCCGCCGCGTGCGCGAAATCGGCGTGTACTGCGAGCTGCATCCGTTCGACATGGCCGATGAAGCGATCCGCGAATTCAACCCGCGCGGTATCATCCTCGCCGGCGGCCCCGAGTCGGTCCACGAAGCCAACAGCCCCCGCGCTCCACAAGCGGTATTCGACCTGAAGGTCCCGGTGCTGGGTATCTGCTATGGCATGCAAACCATGGCCGAGCAGATGGGCGGCAAGGTCGAAGGTTCCGACCTGCGTGAGTTCGGCTATGCCCGCGTTGATGTAGTAGGCAAGAGCCGCCTGCTCGATGGCATCGAAGACCACGTCGATGACGACGGTGTACTGGGCCTGGACGTGTGGATGAGCCACGGCGACAAGGTTACCCAGATGCCGGGCAACTTCCACGTGCTGGCCAGCACCCCGAGCTGCCCGATCGCCGGCATGTACGACGATGCCCTGGGCTACTACGGCGTGCAGTTCCACCCGGAAGTGACCCACACCAAGCAAGGCGGTCGCATCCTGTCCCGTTTCGTTCAGGACATCTGCGGCTGTGAAGCCCTGTGGACCCCGTCCAACATCGTCGAAGACGCCATTGCCCAGGTTCGCGAGCAAGTCGGTTCGGCCAACGTCCTGCTGGGTCTGTCCGGCGGCGTCGATTCCTCCGTGGTCGCCGCGCTGCTGCACCGCGCCATCGGCGACCAGCTGACCTGCGTGTTCGTCGACAACGGTCTGTTGCGCTTGCACGAAGGCGACCAGGTCATGGCCATGTTCAAGGAAAACATGGGCGTCAAGGTCATCCGCGCCGACGCTGAAAAACAGTTCCTCGACAATCTGGCCGGCGAAGCCGACCCAGAGAAGAAGCGCAAGATCATCGGCCGCACCTTCATCGACGTGTTCGATGCCGAAGCCAGCAAGCTGGAGAACATTCAGTTCCTCGCCCAAGGCACCATCTACCCGGACGTGATCGAGTCGGCTGGCGCCAAGAGCGGCAAGGCTCACGTGATCAAGTCGCACCACAACGTCGGTGGCCTGCCGGAGGAAATGAACCTCAAGCTGGTCGAGCCACTGCGTGAACTGTTCAAGGACGAAGTGCGCAAGATCGGCCTGGAGCTGGGCCTGCCGTACGACATGGTCTACCGCCACCCGTTCCCGGGCCCAGGCCTGGGCGTGCGTATCCTGGGTGAAGTGAAGAAGGAATACGCCGACCTGCTGCGTCGCGCCGACCACATCTTCATCGAAGAACTGCGCAAGGCAGACTGGTACCACAAGACCAGCCAGGCGTTCGTGGTGTTCCAGCCGGTCAAGTCGGTGGGTGTCGTTGGCGACGGTCGTCGCTACGCCTGGGTCGTGGCCCTGCGTGCCGTCGAGACCGTGGACTTCATGACCGCTCGTTGGGCGCACCTGCCATACGAGCTGCTGGAGACCGTCAGCGGCCGTATCATCAACGAAATCGACGGTATCTCGCGCGTTACCTACGACGTGTCGAGCAAGCCGCCAGCCACCATCGAGTGGGAATGAGTTGAGCCACAGGGGCGCCGCAAGGCGCCCTTGTCGTTAATGCGCCAGGCTCGGCGCGTTGCGCATCAGTGCAACCCGCTTGGTAGTGGTGGCCAAGCGGGTGACTTGGAGGTGAAAGTCCTCTGCACACCCGGCGACGGCACGTGTTAGCCAGGGGCAAGGGTGTCGCGACTGCGGATCTGAAGGAAGCCCGAGGCAAGGTGCTGGCCTGGCGAACAGCAAGCCGATAGAGGCGGCACGGCGGGGTAAGGTTGCATTGACCACCAAAGCCCGATACTTGCACGCAATGCTGTACGGTAGTGTGAGAGGACAGCGGGTGCAAACCCGCCTCCAACTCGATTCCACCGCCCGAAGAGGCTCGGAACCAGCGATACAATCCTTCACTTAATATTTCCCATTTGCAGGTGTATCGTATTCGCCCTTCATCGCCAGCGGCTGCTGGCAGACTGATTGCGCCGAACACGAGGTACCCGCACCGATGTCCTTCACCCGTCGACAAATGCTCAAAGGCCTGACAGGCCTGGTTGTGGTAGGCCTGGGCGCCGGAGGGGCGGCGCGGTACTGGCTGGGCAAGGTCGAAGACGAGAACGCCGGGCACGACTACGAGTTGATCGCCGCCCCCTTGGATGTGGAGCTGGTGCCTGGCTTCAAGACCGAGGCCTGGGCTTTCGGTCCATCGGCCCCAGGCACCGAATTGCGGGTGCGACAGGGCACCTGGCTGCGGGTGCGCTTCATCAACCACTTGCCGGTGGAAACCACCATCCACTGGCATGGTATCCGTCTGCCGCTGGAAATGGACGGTGTGCCATACGTCTCACAGTTGCCGGTAAAACCAGGCGAGTATTTCGACTATAAATTCCGTGTGCCGGACGCCGGCAGCTACTGGTATCACCCCCATGTCAGCAGTTCCGAGGAGCTGGGGCGTGGCCTGGTCGGACCATTGATCGTCGAGGAGCGCGAGCCCACCGGATTCCGCCACGAGCGCACGCTGAGCCTGAAGAACTGGCACGTGGACGAGCAGGGCGCCTGGCTGCCCTTCAGCATTCCACGCGAGGCGGCGCGCAACGGCACGGCTGGGCGGCTGATCACCATCAATGGCCAGCCGGACTCGGTCACCGAACTGCCTGCCGGCCAAGTGGTGCGCGTGCGTCTGCTGAACCTGGACAACACCTGGACCTACCGGCTCAACCTCAAGGGCAACTGCGAGGCGAAGATCTATGCCTTGGACGGTAATCCCGTCACGCCGCGCCCGCTGGAAGACGAATACTGGCTTGGCCCTGGCATGCGTATTTGCCTGGCCATCCGCATTCCAGAGGTGGGAGAGGAGATTTCCCTGCGCGATGGCTTCGTGCGCCTGGGCACCCTGCGCTCCGTGGCCAGCACTGATGCGCCCAGCGATTGGCCGCCGGCTTTGCCGGCCAACCCGATCGCCGAACCGGACCTGGAGAATGCCCAGAAGCTGAACTTCAATTTCGAATGGGTTGGTAAAGTGTCGGTCAACACCGAGAACGGCAAGCCGCCTAGCCTGTGGCAGATCAACGGCCAGGCCTGGGACATTACCGACAAGACCTGCGCCGACCGCCCCATCGCTACGCTGCAGAAGGGCAAGAGCTACATCTTCGAGTTGAAGAACATGACCCAGTACCAGCACCCGATTCACCTGCACGGCATGAGTTTCAAGGTAATCGCTTCCAACCGCCGCGACATCGTCGAGCCTTGGTTCACCGACACCTACCTGCTGGGCAAGAACGAGCGGGCACAAGTCGCGCTGGTGGCCGATAACCCAGGCACATGGATGTTCCATTGCCATGTCATCGACCACATGGAAACCGGCCTGATGGCCGCGATTGCGGTGGTCTGATGCGTGCGCAGATCATCGATCGCAGCCGCGATCAGGAATTCATGCGCCTGGCACTGGCCCTGGCTGCCGAGGGCGCGTCGATGGGCGAGGTGCCGGTGGGCGCGGTGCTGGTGCAGCATGGGCAGGTGATCGGCCAGGGCTTCAACCGGCCGATCATCGACAGCGACCCCAGTGCCCACGCCGAAATGGTGGCTATTCGGGCGGCAGCCAAGTCAGCCTGCAATTATCGCCTGCCTGGCAGCACCCTGTACGTGACGCTCGAACCTTGCAGCATGTGCGCGGGGCTGATCGTGCATTCGCGGGTGGCGCGGGTGGTGTATGGCGCGCTGGAGCCCAAGGCGGGTATCGTGCAGAGCCAGGGACAGTTCTTCAGCCAGGGGTTTCTCAACCACCGGGTGATGTTCGAAGGCGGGGTGCTGGCCGAAGAGTGTGGGCAGCTCCTGAGTGAGTTTTTCAAGGCTCGCCGGGCCAAGGCCTAGGCCCTGTACGAAAAGCCTTGATACGCGGTGATGCTGCGTTGAAAACAGCCTCGGTATGCTCATTCACAACCCGTAAACGCCGCTTCCTCGGCTGTTTTCGCCTTGCCTGAGCTTCATCCCAAGACTTTTCACTCAGCCTAGCGCTGCCCAGGGGCTGTGCACAGCCTGTAGGAGCCGGTTTGCCGGCGGTCAGGCCGTGAAGGTTCACATCGGCGGCGATTGATCCGCTGGTTTGTCCTTGTTGACCCCGGGCACATGCAGGCTGCCCTCGGCCACCTGGCCCTCGAGCTGCGGCTGGGTCACCCAGGTGAGGATGTCGTAGTAACGACGAATGTTGGCCACGAAATGCACCGGTTCGCCACCGCGGGCATAGCCGTACTTGGTCTGCCGGTACCACTGCTTCTGCGACAGGCGCGGCAGCATTTTCTTCACGTCCAACCACTTGTTCGGGTTCAGCTTCTCGCGCTTGGCCAGGGTGCGGGCATCTTCCAGATGGCCAGTGCCGACGTTGTATGCGGCCAGGGCGAACCAAGTGCGGTCCGGCTCCTGAATACTGTCATCGAGCTCTGCCTTGATTTTCATGAAGTACTTGGCACCGCCCTGGATGCTTTGCTTCGGATCCAGCCGGTTGGATACGCCCATGGCCTGGGCGGTGCGCTGGGTCAGCATCATCAGGCCGCGTACGCCAGTCTTGGAGGTGACTTCCGGCTGCCACATCGATTCCTGGTAGCCAATGGCGGCCAGGAGGCGCCAATCGACCTTCTCGACCTTGGCGTAGCTTTTGAAATGTTTCTCGTACTTGGGCAGGCGTTGTTGCAGATGCTGGGCGAAGGTGTATGCACCGACATAGCCCAGTACGTCGACATGGCCGTAGTAGCGATCTTTCAGGCGCTGCAAGGTGCCATTCTTCTGCGCCTTGTCGAGGAACTCGTTGACCTCGTTGAGCAGGCTGTTGTCGTCACCCGGAGCCACCGCCCAGCGCTGGTCGCGGGTATCGCCCAGGTCGAAGGCCACCCGCACGTTGGGGAAATAGACCTGGTTCATGGCCAGCTCATTGGAATCGACCAGGGTCAGGTCGATTTGGCCTTCATCCACCATGCGCAGCAGGTCGACCACCTCGACGGCGTCCGACTCTTCATATTGCAGGGACGGGTACTGTTTTTTTAGCGCGGCCAGCTGGTCGGCGTGGCTGCTGCCCTTGAGCACCATGATTTTCTTGCCGACCAGCCCCTTGGGGTCGGTGGGGCGTGGGCGGCCGTTGCGGTAGATGACCTGTGGGGTCACTTCCAGATAGGGGTGGGAGAACCGGGCCTGGGTCTGGCGCCGTTCACTGCTGACAAGGCCCGCCGCTGCGAGCACCGGACCGGAGGGTTTGTTCAATTGGTCGAACAGTTCGTCGAGGTTGTCGGCGGTCTCGATCTCCAGCTTCACGCCGAGATCATCGGCGAAATGCTTGACCAGCTCGTATTCGAAGCCGGTTTCGCCGTTACGATCCTGGAAGTAGGTGGCCGGGCTGTTGCGGGTAATCACGCGCAGCACACCATCCTCCTTCACGCGCTCCAGGGTGCTGGGTTTTTCAACACAGGCACCGAGCATCAGAAAGAGTCCGGTTGCGATGAGCCATCTGGCGCAGCGCTGGCGCAAAGCAGTGTGGGCGAACATAGGTTGCAGTATACGCAAAGGACCGGCCCCGCCATATCTCGACAACGGTTAGCTTGTCTGGTAGCGGGTTATGTGCTGCGCCTGTGCCTAAGGTGGCCGGCTTTAGGGGGAGTGGGGATGGGAGATCGAGCGCCGCCTGCACGGCGCATCGCGAGCAAGGCTCGCTCCTACAGTTATGCCTGTGGGATTCGCGCGCGTTCGTCACTGGCATTACTGGCTCGAAACAAGCGTAGGAGCGAGCCTTGCTCGCGATGCGCCGTGCAGGCGGCGCTCGATCCCCAGTCCCTGCGCCTCTCAATCCAATCACCCTAAATTTCTGACCCGAAAGTCCGGTTCCACCGCCCGGCAGCCGTGGCGTAGAGCGGGTGCCGAAAGTTATCGAATTAGGCTAGAATGCACGGCCTCTAAGCACACCCCTTCCTGAGGCTGTCCCGACGATGTTGATCCTGCGCGGCGCTCCTGCCCTTTCTGCCTTTCGCCACGGTAAATTACTCGAGCAACTGAGCCAGAAAGTCCCCGCTGTTACTGGTTTGTATGCCGAATTCGCCCATTTCGCCGACGTCGACGGCGAGCTGACCGCCGACCAGCAGCAGGTGCTGGGCCGTCTGCTCAAGTACGGCCCGAGCGTCCCGGTACAGGAGCCAAGCGGCCGCCTGTTCCTGGTCGTCCCGCGTCTGGGCACCATTTCGCCCTGGGCCAGCAAGGCCAGTGACATCGCCCATAACTGCGGCCTGCAGTCGATCCAGCGCCTGGAGCGTGGCATCGCCTACTACGTCGCGGGCAACCTGAGCGACGCCGACGCCGAAGTCATCGCCGCCGAGCTGCACGACCGCATGACCCAGCGCGTCCTGGGTCAGCTGGAGCAGGCAGCCGACCTGTTCAGTCACGCCCAGCCCAAGCCAATGACCTCGGTCGACATCCTGGCTGGCGGCCGCGCAGCCCTGGCCCAGGCCAACGTCGACCTGGGCCTGGCCCTGGCCGAAGACGAAATCGACTACTTGGTCAACGCCTTCCAGGGCCTCAAGCGCAACCCGAACGACATCGAACTGATGATGTTCGCCCAGGCCAACTCCGAGCACTGCCGCCACAAGATCTTCAACGCCAGTTGGGACATCGACGGCCAGGCTCAGGAAAAGAGCCTGTTCGGCATGATCAAGAACACCTACCAGATGCACAGCGAAGGCGTGCTGTCCGCGTACAAGGACAACGCCTCGGTAATCGTCGGTAACGTCGCCGGTCGCTTCTTCCCGAACCCTGAGACCCGCCAGTACGGTGCGGTACAGGAGCCGGTGCACATCCTGATGAAGGTCGAGACCCACAACCACCCGACCGCCATCGCCCCGTTCTCCGGCGCCTCCACCGGCTCCGGTGGCGAAATCCGCGACGAAGGTGCTACCGGTCGCGGCGCCAAACCCAAGGCTGGCCTGACCGGCTTCACCGTTTCCAACCTGCGCATCCCGGGCTTCGAACAGCCATGGGAAAAGCCATACGGCAAGCCAGGCCGCATCGTCGACGCCCTCGACATCATGGTCGAAGGCCCGCTGGGCGGCGCTGCGTTCAACAACGAATTCGGTCGCCCGGCCCTGACTGGCTATTTCCGTACCTTCGAGCAGGCCATCAACACCCCGCGTGGTGAAGAAGTCCGCGGCTACCACAAGCCGATCATGCTCGCAGGCGGCATGGGCAACATCCGTGAAGACCACGTGCAGAAGGGCGAGATCACCGTCGGTGCCAAGCTGATCGTGCTCGGTGGCCCGGCCATGCTGATCGGCCTGGGCGGCGGCGCCGCCTCGTCGGTCGCTACCGGTGCCAGCTCCGCCGACCTGGACTTCGCCTCGGTACAGCGCGAAAACCCGGAAATGGAGCGCCGTTGCCAGGAGGTCATCGACCGCTGCTGGCAGCTGGGCGACAAGAACCCCATCGCCTTCATCCACGACGTGGGTGCAGGTGGTATCTCCAACGCCTTCCCCGAACTGGTCAACGACGGTGGCCGCGGTGGTCGCTTCGAGCTGCGCAACGTGCCCAACGACGAGCCGGGCATGGCCCCGCACGAAATCTGGAGCAACGAGTCGCAGGAACGCTACGTGCTGGCTGTCAGCGCCGAAGACTTCGAGCGCTTCCAAGCCATCTGCGAACGCGAGCGCTGCCCGTTCGCGGTAGTGGGTGAAGCCACCGAAGAGCAGCACCTGACCGTCACCGACAGCCATTTCGGCAACACGCCGGTGGACATGCCGCTGGACGTGCTGCTGGGCAAGCCGCCGCGCATGCACCGTTCGGTCACCCGCGAAGCCGAGCTGGGCGATGATTTCGACCCGAGCGAGCTGGACCTGGACCAGGCCGTCGAACGTGTCCTGCATCACCCGGCGGTTGCCAGCAAGAGCTTCCTGATCACCATTGGCGACCGCACCATCACCGGCCTGGTGGCACGCGACCAGATGGTCGGCCCGTGGCAGGTGCCAGTGGCCGACTGCGCCGTCACCGCCACCAGCTTCGATGTCTACACCGGTGAGGCCATGGCCATGGGCGAGCGTACCCCGCTGGCTCTGCTGGACGCCCCAGCCTCCGGCCGCATGGCGATCGGCGAGACCCTGACCAACCTGGCAGCGGCGCCAATCGCCAAGCTTTCCGACATCAAGCTGTCGGCCAACTGGATGTCCGCCGCCGGTCACCCGGGTGAAGACGCTCGCCTGTACGACACCGTCAAGGCTGTCGGCATGGAGCTCTGCCCGGAGCTGGGCCTGACCATTCCGGTCGGCAAGGACTCCATGTCGATGAAGACCAAGTGGAGCGATGACGGCGTCGAGAAGAGCGTCACCGCGCCGATGTCGCTGATCGTCAGCGGCTTCGCCCCGGTTACCGACGTGCGCAAGACCCTGACCCCGCAACTGCGCATGGACAAGGGCGAGACCGACCTGATCCTGGTCGACCTGGGCCGCGGCAAGAACCGCATGGGCGCCTCGATCCTGGCCCAGACCTACGGCCAGATCGGTGCCCAGGCACCGGACGTCGACGACGCCGAAGACCTCAAGGCCTTCTTCGCCGTGATCCAGGGCCTGAACGCCGATGGTCACCTGCTGGCTTACCACGACCGTTCCGACGGCGGCCTGCTGACCACCGTGCTGGAAATGGCCTTTGCCGGCCACTGCGGTCTCGACCTGCAGCTCGACACGCTGACCGACAACCGCAAGGACGTACCGGCCATCCTCTTCAACGAAGAGTTGGGCGCGGTGATCCAGGTTCGCCAGGATGCCACTCCGGACGTGCTGGCCCAATTCAGCGCCGCCGGCCTGGGCGAAGGCTGTGTGTCGGTGATCGGCAAGCCGGTCAACAACGGTGACGTCTCCATCAGCCTCAATGGCGAAGTGCTGTTCGACGACGAGCGCCGCATGCTGCAGCGCCAGTGGGCCGAGACCAGTTACCAGATCCAGCGCCTGCGCGACAACGCCGACGGTGCCGATCAGGAATTCGACCTGCTGCTCGAAGAAGACAACCCAGGCCTGTCGGCCAAGCTGGGCTATGACGTCAATGACGACATCGCCGCACCGTACATCAAGAAAGGCGTACGTCCACAAGTGGCGATCCTGCGTGAGCAGGGCGTCAACGGCCAGGTCGAGATGGCTGCCGCGTTCGATCGCGCAGGCTTTGCCGCCATCGACGTGCACATGAGCGACATCCTCGCCGGCCGTGTCGATTTCGCCGATTTCAAAGGCCTGGTGGCCTGTGGTGGCTTCTCCTACGGTGACGTGTTGGGTGCCGGTGAGGGCTGGGCCAAATCGGCGCTGTTCAACGTCCGTGCCCGCGACGCCTTCCAGGCCTTCTTCGAGCGTACCGACAGCTTCGCCCTGGGCGTGTGCAACGGTTGCCAGATGATGTCCAACCTGCACGAGCTGATTCCGGGCACCGAATACTGGCCGCACTTCGTGCGCAACCGCTCGGAGCAGTTCGAGGCGCGCGTGGCCATGGTCGAGGTGCAGAAGTCCAATTCGATCTTCCTGCAGGGCATGGCCGGTTCGCGCATGCCAATCGCCATCGCCCACGGTGAAGGCCATGCCGAGTTCGCCAGCGAAGAGGCACTGCTCGAAGCCGATGTGTCCGGTTGCGTGGCACTGCGCTACGTCGACAACCATGGCAAGGTCACCGAAGCCTATCCGGCCAACCCGAACGGCTCGCCGCGTGGTATCACCGGCCTCACCAGCCGCGATGGCCGTGTGACCATCATGATGCCGCACCCGGAGCGCGTGTTCCGTGCTGTGCAGAACTCCTGGCGCCCGGATGAGTGGCAGGAAGACGCACCCCTGATGCGCATGTTCCGCAATGCGCGCGTTTGGGTGAACTAAGGGTGTACAAGCTCGCCTTCTTCGTCCCCGCCAGCCACCTCGAAGTGGTCAAGGCCGCCGTGTTCGCCGAGGGTGGCGGACGCATTGGCGACTACGACCACTGCGCCTGGCAAACACTTGGCCAGGGCCAGTTCCGCCCATTGGACGGTAGCCAGCCGTTCCTGGGGCAAACCGGCCAGGTCGAAGTGGTGGAGGAGTGGAAGGTGGAGCTGGTCGTGGACGACGACCTGATCGCTCAGGTCGTCGCCGCGCTCAAGCAGAGTCACCCTTACGAGACGCCAGCCTACGAGGTCTGGCGGCTCGAACAGTTTTGAGCGCTTAACCGAACGGGAAAGCGCTGCTGATAATTTCCGAGACGGTGTTGGGTGCGTTGCGGTACTGCTCTCCCAGCACTCTCACCCTGTCCTTTTCCTCTCTCTCGAGTTGCGCCTGCAGTTGCACCAGGTCTTCCAGGCGGCTGCCCGCTTGAATCTTGTTCCGCGATCCATCCGGGTCTTTCGCCTCCCATGCCGCCACGATGTCCTCATGCCAATTGTCGGCATCAGGGTGCAGAATGAAATTCATGGCCACGCTAGCCGGGTCTCGCTCGGTGTTGCCCTGCCAGAATTCATACATCGAGCGGCCCACCTGCTCTACCGCGTAAGTGGCCAGATAGGCTGCCAGTTCATGAAACGGGTGGGTGTCGTGATCCTTGGCCAGTTGTGAATGTGTCGGGTGCAAGCCAGGCTTCTCATTGGGGTTATGCCCGGACAACGTCTGGTATTCGTCGACGCTGTCCGCAACCCAGTTCAGCATGCCCTGCATCGTGGAGTTGATTGCATTTTGCAGCAGCGTCAGCGGCAGTTGAGTGATCCACCGTCCGGCTTCGAATAAGCCGAACAAGGGCGCCGCCGCTGCCTTGTCGCGCAATTCCAGGTAGGTTTTCAGCCAGGAGAGCGGCACATCGGTAGGATGTTCGGCCAGCAGGATCAGCAGGGCCTGCTCTGCGTCACTGCGGTCCCCCGGTTTGGTGCGTTTGAAATCGAGCGCTTTCGTCTCGAAAAAGATCTGGCCCAGCGGCTCGGCGATGCTGGCGATCACGTCCAGACCACCAAACATGCCCGTGACGATCGGCAAGCCATGCTTGCAGTCTGTTTCCGTGGTCCAGGGCAGAACCTCATGGCCCTTTTTGCGCAGGCACAGTTCGACGAAGTTGGAGTGAGAGAAATAGTCTTCGAGCACATGCAGCGCTTCGCCGAAATAGCGTCGGCCCTCGATCGTGTTACCCGCGTTCATGGCGTCGATCAGCTTGTTGTACATGTAGCGGGCGGCATGGTCGACGTAGTTCGAAATGGAGCGCGCCGGATGGACCCGCAGCAGTGGGTCGTCAGCCTTTACCAACGGCTCGAAGTCCGGATCGATGGCCTGAGGGTCGATGCTGTCGCTGGCCGGGTTCAGCGGATTGTCGATATGCTCGGAAGGCCGGTATACCCCAAGCTTTTCCTCATCCACGGTGTAGGCGCGGCGGCCGGCTGGGGTGTCCTGCAGGTCGTGAAATTCCTTGAGTGCCAACAAGTCGACCAGCTTGGTCAGCGCGGCTCGCGACAATGTTGACGGAAAGTTCTTCGGTTCGTCCGGTTTACGCACGATTTTGGGGTCCAGCAACTGTGAGTGATCGCGCAACCAGTTGCCGAAGTAGATGCTCCGACGTTCTTCGTCAGTGAACCCCACGGATGCCAAGCCCCTTTCCAAGGCCTCGTGACCGAAAGAGCCAGCCTTGTCGTGGCCGTTTCCTGCGACGAACGCTGCGGTTTGAGGGAGCGGCTCCAGGGTAGGCATCGTCAGGCGCAAGTCTTCACCCGCGTAGTTGGCGTACACGGTGTGGTCGGTTGCGCTGGCACCGTAGAAGAACATCATGGCGGCGTAATCGGTGCCGACGTCGTGCGCTGTCTCGGCCTGGGACTCAGGTGAGCGTTCCTGTGCACGTTCGTCGATGTCTCGGCGTATCACGCTGCGCAGGTATTCGCCGAACGCCCTGGTCATGGCGTTGAACAGATTGACACTCATGAAGGCTTCGTCGCGTGCCTGCGCGATCGCGGAAATCGCTACGACAATCGTACGGCTGGCGCCGTCATAGCGGGCAAGGGTGCTTTCCTGGGCATCGATCCGATAGCTCGGGTTGGCGATGTTGCCCTCATGCAAGGCTGCCCGCAGTTTCAAATAGGTAGCGACTGGCAGGTCGGTACCAAACACTGACATCAGCAGCGTGACGAAGAGCGCTTTGTCGGTGTGCCGGGCCAAGGCATCGAGTCGGCCCAGCTCATAGGTGCTTTCCAGGGTTGGGCTGTTGACGTTGGTTTCAATGGGCATGGGCGTCTTTCCGTACAGAATGGAACGCCCAGTCTGGTGGCCTGGATTACCCGGATGAACCGAGCAGCCTTACCTGAGGGAGAGGTTTTCCTCACCGGTCGCATCGGCCTGCATTCCAGGGGGCGGGTGCGCGCCGACCAGCGTGCTCGCCACCAGCCCCAGTTCGAACAGCACCCACATCGGTACCGCCAACATCGTCTGCGAAAACACGTCAGGCGGCGTCAGAATCATCCCCACCACAAAACAGCCGACGATCACGTAGGGTCGGCTGCGCCGTAACCTGGCCACATCGGCCAGCCCCGTCCAGATCACGATGAACGTCGCCACCGGAATCTCGAACGCCAAACCGAACGCCAGGAACAACGCCATGATGAAGTCCAGGTACTGACTGATGTCGGTCATCATCGCCACGCCTTCAGGTGTCACGCTGGCAAAAAAGCCGAACATCATCGGAAACACCAAGAAGAACGCGAACGCCATGCCGGCATAGAACAGCACGATGCTCGACACCAGCAGCGGCAGGGCAATTCGCCGTTCGCGGCGGTACAGGCCAGGGGCCAAAAAGCCCCAGGCCTGGTGCAGCAGCAGCGGCATGGCGACGAACAGCGCGCACAGGGCCGTCAGCTTGAACGGAGTCAGGAACGGTGAGGTCACGCTGGTGGCGATCATGCTCGCGCCTTCGGGTAGAAAGCGCCGCAGCGGCTCGGAGATCAGCGTGTAGAGAGTTTGGGCGAAGGGAAACAGGCCGGCGAATACCACGGCGATCACCAGCAGGCAGCGCACCAGGCGCTTGCGCAGTTCGCGCAGATGTTCGGTCAGCGGCATCCCCGTTGCCGGGTCCATGGCAACGCTCATGAAGCATTCTCCTTCGGTAGGCTGGCGGTGTCTGCATCGTTGGCCGGCGCCGTGTTGAGGCTGATGCCTCGGCGTATATCCTGCTCAAGACGTTGCAACGGTGCGCTGTCCAGGTTCGGCATGTCGATCTCGCGCTCCATCTGCGTGCGCAGTGCGTTCATGGCCCGGCGTGCCTGGCCGAGGCCACGCCCCAGGGTACGTGCCGCCACCGGCAAACGTTCCGGGCCCAGTACCAGCAAGGCGATGACACCTACCAGCAGCAGTTCGCTGAAACCTACCTCGAACATCAGGCCTGTCGATCCGACTGTGCTTGCTGAGTCGTCAGCGGCGCGGGCTGTGGCGGCTGCGGGTTGGCGTTGGCATCCCCATCGCCGCCCATGGATTTGCGAAAGCCCTGGATCGCCTCGCCGACGTCGCTGCCCAGGCCTTTGAGGCGTTTGGTGCCGAACAACAGAAACACGATCAGCAGAACGATGACCAGTTGCCAGATTCCAATGCCACCCATGTGCGACCACTCCTGTAAGGTCATGAAAAGGAAAGGTAATCCTGCCCGGTGCAGATGACATGAACATGACCGCCCCTTGATTGCCATCTGACTGCAACACCCTGGGTGTTGACTGGCGCTTTCAGTGACCAGCAAGGCGGTGAGGGATGGGTGGTAGGCGACAGCGGGGGGCAGCGCTGCTGATGGTGATGGTGGTGCTGGCGATGCTCGCTGCAGGCATGGCCTGGATGGTGGAGGATGGCCGACGCCAGGTCGACGAGGTTCGCCTGTTGCATCAGCGTGTGCAGGTGCGAGCCATGGAGCAGGCGGGGTTGGCCTATGCCGAACAGGCATTGCGCGACCCAGCCTGGCGTCAAAGCCCGCTGTTCTGGCAGGCATTGCGCGGACAACCACTGACGTATGATTTCGGCGCCGGCAAGGCGCAACTGCGCGTCAGCGACCAGCACACCTGTTTCAACGTCAACGCGCTGCTTGGGGCAGACGGCGAACGGGCCGAGCGCCAGTTGCGCTTCCTGCTGGGAGACGACATGGCGGCCGAACGCCTGGTCGATGCCTTGGCCGACTGGCTCGACAGCGACAGTGACGCCCGCCTGCAGGGCGCCGAGAGTGCCCAGTACCTGCGCCAGCAACCGCCACGCCTGGCAGCGAACCAACCCATGCTCGACACCAGCGAGTTGAACCTGTTGCTGGAGCCCGATGCTTCACGTCAGGGCCAATTGCCGATGCTCTGCGCCTTGCCACAGACCACGGGCTGGCGCCTCAACGCCAATGCCTTGGGGTTGGAGCATCTGCCGTTGCTCGATGCGCTGTACGAGGGACATTACCCGCGCTCGCTGCTAAGTCGCATCGTCAGTGGCCGACCAACGTCCGGCTATGCGGATGCCGCAGCGTTGCGCCAGGCGCTTGGCGCGGTGGATGACCAGACCTTCGAGACACTCAGTGAAGGCTTGCTGCTCAACAGCGGGCATTTCCTGTTGCAGTTGTCGTTCGAGGAGCAGGGGCGGGTGATGCGCAGCGAGTTTCAACTGGAGGCGCTGGGAGTGGTGCAGTGGCATGCGCGGGTACCGGCGCAGCAGGTGCGAGTGCGGAGTCGCGCGCCGATGGCCTGGTGAGCCATGGGGCCGGCCTCAGTGCCGACCCCGCCGCCGAGTACGTCAGGCGGTGCCGATTTCCCCGCCATCATCGCGCTGGATCACCACCGTCGAGGCGCGTGGCCGCACCGTGCTGCCTGCTGGCGTGGCATCGGTAGCCCTGTCGGTGTACGGCCAGTTCTCGGGGTGCTGAATGTTCACGAACATTGTCTTGTTGTCCGGAGTGAAGGTGATCCCCGTCACTTCGCAACCATTCGGACCGACGAAGAAGCGGCGCAGGTCCACCTGGTTCTGGGCATTGACTGGGACCTGCTTGCCGCTGGCATCGACCAGGTTGGTGGGGATCACCGCCAGCAATTGGTCGTTGGTGTAGTCGGTCACGGTCGACTCACCATTGTCGGTCTCGAACCACAGCACGCCACGGCTATCGAAGCTCATGCCGTCTGGGCTTGCGAACTGGTTGAGTTCGGTCAGGCCCGAGCGGTTGATGTCAGCGGTACCTGCGGCGTTGGCGCCGAACACGAAGATGTCCCAGGTGAAGCTCAAATGATCGTCGCTGTCGTGCCAGCGGATGATATGGCCATGGCGGTTCGGGCCGCGCGGGTTGGCCGCGTCGACCTTGTCGGCGGTGCGCGCGCTGTTGTTGGTCAGGGTCAGGTAGACATCGCCATTGAGCGGGTTGACCGTGGTCCACTCCGGGCGGTCCATCGGCGTGGCGCCCACGGCATCGCCCGCGCCACGGGTGTTGAGGAGGATGCCCGGCAGGTCGCCATACAGCGCCCCCAGGGTGCTGCCGCCCGTGGTGGCGGTGGTGACGTCGAGCAGCAGCCAGACGCCGGTGCCGTCGGCATTGAAGCGCGCCACGTAGAGCTTGCCCTGGTCCATGTACTTGGCACCGGTGGCCAGGCGATTGGCCGGGGTGGCGTCGGCGGCATCCCACACGGCATCGGACACGAACTTGTACACGTATTCGTTGTTGGAGTCGTCACCCATGTACCAGACCAGCGGCTTGCCGGCCACCGGCAGGCCAGGGCAGCACCCTTCATGGCGCAAGCGTCCCAGGGCCGTGCGCTTGGTGGCCTGGGTGGAGCTGTCGTACGGGTCGATCTCGACGATGTAGCCGTAGGTGCTGGCTTCGTTGCGGTAGTCGTCGGTGGCGCTGGCGCCTTTGACGGTGACGTCGAAGCGGGCGAACTCATCGTCCACCTCGCTGGCGTCGCCCGCTGCGGTTTCCCATTTGTACTGTCCGTTGGACGTACCCACGCCGATGCGCGCCTGGTCGGCCGGGCGAGTGCCCTTGTTGACGAAGATGCCGGGCCAGTTCTCTTCACAGGTGAGGTAGGTGCCCCATGGGGTGTAGCCGTTGCCGCAATTGTTGTTGGTGCCTCGGCACTGGGTGCCGTCCGGCGAGAACTTGGTCTTCACATGGTCGGTGCCGCGCAGGGGGCCTGCGATGTCCATTTGCGAGGCGGTGGTGAAGCGGCGGTTGAGCGGGTCGTTGTCGACCACCTGCCAGCGGCCACTGACTTTCTGCAGGCGCACCACGCCAGCGCCGTGGGCGTTGATCTCCTTGCGCACCTCTTCCACTGGGCGGTTGCCGCTGCCATCGGTGGTCGGGCCGGCGGGGTGCAGGGCGGCGGTGTCGATGTATTCGAAGTTGATCGCCAGCAGGCCATCTTCGGAGCTGCCGTTGATGGGGAAGAAGTGCATGCCGTCATGGTGCATGCCCATGGCGTTGGCCTGGTCGGTCGAGGTGTTGCTGCCGTCGGACTTCCACGGATTGCCATTGCTGTTGAGCGGCGTGCCCCAGGGGGCTAGCACGTAGGCGCTGTAACCGGCGGCGACGACGCAGGCGTCGGTGCGCGAACCTGGAATGGACTGGAAGCCCAGTGCCAGTGCGGGCGGCTGCGGGTCGGTAACCGGAGGCTTGGAGGCTGCATCGTCGTCCGAGCCGCCACCACTGTCGAAGCAGCCCGTTAGGCCGGCCCCGGCGATCATGGCAATGGCCGCGCCGAGGCTGCCGCGCATCACGCTGCGACGGCTCAGGTAAGCATCCATGACGCTGGCCATCGGCAGGTTACCGCTCAGGTTGCGATCCAGGTTATCGCCGCTTTCTCGACTCATCAGGGTGTCCTTAAATTGGCTGAGTTGGAGGAAAGCGCGACTTTAGAGCGCAAGTGTGATGATTGATTGGCAGAAATGTTAAGGGGTTTTTAAAACTACCCGTTCTTACCGAGCGTTCACAAAGATCAATTTGGAATTGCTGTCGGATTTCTGCCATTAAACTGTCACGCGAACGCCGCAACATCCAGGGCCCAACAGGAACGTGGATAGGGACGGCAGGCAGCATGCACAGGCGTGAAGTAATCAGCTGGATGGGGATCGGTGCACTGGCACCGCTACTCGGCGCCTGTTCCGCACTGCCCGGCTCGCGTCGCGAGGACGCCAGCCTCGATTTGTTGTACATAGCCGATACCCTCGATGCACGCCAGCCGGGCCCGGCCGTGGTGCCGGCCACGCGGTTAGGGCCAGTCAGCCATCTGGGCCGCGCACCCTGGATGACTGGCGCCAGTGCCAGCGTCGCTCACCCGCAACTTGCACCACTGCTCGATGCTAGCCAGGCGTCAGCCGCTCAGTTGGGAGGCTACGCGGTGCTGGGCGCCTTGCTTGAGCAGTTGCGCGCGCAAGCCGGTTCGGGGAATAGCCTGACCCTGGAAAACGGCCAGGGCTGGAATGGCAGCGGCCTGGCCTACCTGACCCAGGGCGAGAGCGGCCTGCAAGGCAGTCAACTGCTGGGCAGTGAGGTGCGGGTCAGCAGCGATGAGCGCGTGCTCTGGCCGCAGCGTTGCGCCGGCCTGTATCGTCAGTCTTCCTCCGTTACCCTCGGCGCCGGGCTTGCTGGCGAGCAACGCCAGGCCTTGGGGCTGGAGGCGCTGCACCTGTTCGAACGCGGCGGTGTACGCATCGCCGTGGTAGGCGTCACCGACCCCTACGCCCAGGACCAGAAAGCCTCATTGAAGCAGTGGTACCACTCGCTGAGCCCGGCCTTCGAACAGGCCCGACGCGAGGCCGACCTGGTGGTGGCCCTGGCCGATGTCGGTACCGGGCCGGGTTTGTGGCTGGCCGAGCGTGTCAAGGAAGTTGACGTCGTGTTGTGCGCCCGAGGTCAGGACCTGTGGCCCGCACCCGTGCCGGTGACCCAGGCCAGCGGTCGCCAGGTGCCGGTGCTCTTCGCCGGTTGTCGTGGCAGTGGGGCATTTCGGCTGCGTTGCCAGCAGGTAGCTGGACAATGGCAGTTCGATGCGCATTTTTTCCCTGCGTTCGCGTACCAGCTTTCACCCGCGGCGCAACGGCGCGCAGGCCAGTTGCAAGGCCAGTTGCGCCAGCAGCGCGCAGGTCATGCGGCCTGGCTTGACCAACCGTTGGCCCGCGCGCCGCAAGCGCTATGGCGCCGCGATACCCGCGCTGGCAGTTGGGACCAACTGCTGCACCAGGCCTTGGCGGATGACGGCAGCATGCCAGTGCTGTTGCCCGGTCTGCGCTACGACTACCCCGTGGCAATGGGCGATGCCATCACCCGTGAGCATCTGATCAGCCTCACCGGCAGCTATCCGGCCCCGGTGGTCGAAGCGCCAGCGCGCCAGGTCGAACACGTGCTGGAAAACGCCGCCGAGCAACTGTTCGGCGACCCATTGCTGCTGGACAACAGCCAGGACCTGCCGCGCTGGCAGGGCCAGCCATGGCGCGTCAGCTACAGCCCGCAGGGCAAGCGCATCACCGGCCTGGATCCGGTCCAGGGGGTGTGTCGCACCTTCGGCTTGCAGTTCGACGCCCAGGCCGGCGAACCACTGTGGCAGCGGGTCGAGGCCTGGCTGGCGGACCAGCCGACAGGCTGGCAGCTGGCGCCGCTTCAGTTGCCTGAAGTGCGTTATGTGCAGGGACACCCCGGCTGGCACCCACGGCAGGTGGCCTCGTGAGCCTGGGCGCCAGGCTAGTGACCGGCAGTTGCCTGACGCTGGCCGCCTGGCTCGCCGCCCAATGCCTGCTGCAACTGGGGCGCTCGCCGCAACCGGCCAGCCCGCCTGCCGCCAGCGACACACCGCTGCCTGGGTTGATGGTCGGTCACTGGTCGGCGTCAGGCAACGACGGTGCCATCGCCATCACGCGTCTGCCGCTGCAGTACCTCGGTGGCCTCAAGGCCCAGCCACTGTCCGCCAGTGTGGTGGTGCTGCGCTTCGGCCAGCAGGTGCGCACGCTCGGGCGAGGCCAGCGCCTGGCGCCGGGTATCGTGTTGCAGGACATCGACGCCGATGGCCTGATTTTCGACAACCAGGGGCGGCGTGAACGCCTGCCCTGGCCGCCACGCCCCGCCGTGGCCGGCTTCAAGCGGCAAGGATGAAAGATGCTCGTTAGATACTGCGTTGCCGCGACCATGAGCCTGGCGCTGACGCTTGCGTGGGCCGAGGAACCCGAGGTGTTCGAGGAGGATGGCACACCGCGGTATGAGGTGAATTTCGTCGATACCGAATTGGGCGAGTTCATCGACAGCGTGTCGCGTATCACCGGCACTACCTTCATCGTCGATCCACGGGTCAAGGGCAAGGTCACGGTCCGCACCGTCGACCGTCACGATGCCGATGCCATCTACGATATCTTCCTGGCGCAGTTGCGCGCACAGGGGTACGCCGCCGTCGACCTGCCCAATGGCAGTGTGAAGATCGTACCCGACCAGGCTGCGCGCCTGGAGCCGGTGCCGGTGGAGTCCGCCGGCCAACCAGGTGAAGGCAGCGATGGCGTGGCCACGCGGGTATTCAATGTACGCAACGCCGCCAGCGAGCAGATGCTCGGCATCCTCAAGCCGCTGATCGACCCTCGGGTCGGGGTCATTACGCCTTATCCGGCGGCTAACCTGCTGGTGGTCACGGACTGGCGCAGCAATCTAGAACGCATCGACAGCCTGCTACGTCAGCTCGACCAGGTCAGCGACGAACCGTTGCAGGTCATGCCCCTGCAGCATGCCAGCGCTACCGACACCGCGCCGTTGCTGACTCGTCTGTTGGCCCGGGAGCAGGGCGGCGACAGTACCCAAGTGGTCGCCGACCCTCGCAGCAATGCGCTTCTGGTACGCGGCAGCACAGACCGTGTGCGTGCCCTGCTCAAGCAGCTCGACCGCCCCAGTGACAACCAGCACAGCAGCAATACCCAGGTGATCTACCTGCGCCATGCCAACGCCGGCGAGGTGGTGAAGGTGTTGCGCGGGCTGAGTCAGGACGGCGCGGTGCCCGGCGAAGGCGAAGAGGAGGGCAAGGACAAGCGCTTGGCACCGGCCAACGACCTGGGCATCCGCCTGGAGTACGAAGAAGGTACCAATGCGGTGGTGATGGTGGGGCCCGACAGCGCGTTGGCGGCCTATCGCACGATCGTCGAGCAGTTGGACATCCGTCGCGCCCAGGTGGTCGTCGAGGCGATCATCGCCGAGGTTTCCGACAGCCGCGCCCAGGAACTGGGTGTGCAATGGCTGTTCGCGGATGAAAAGTTCGGCGCCGGTATCGTCAACTTCGGCAGCAACGGGGTGAACATTGCCAACATTGCCGGCGCGGCGGCCAGTGGCGACAACGAGGCACTTGGCGATCTGCTGTCGGCCACCACGGGGGCCACGGCGGGCATCGGCCATATCGGCGGTGGCTTCAATTTCGCCATGCTGATCAACGCCCTCAAAGGCAAGAGCGGCTTCAACCTGCTGTCTACACCGACCCTGCTGACCCTGGACAACGCCGAAGCGTCGATCCTGGTCGGTCAGGAAGTGCCGTTCGTCACCGGCTCCGTCACCCAGAACAACGCCAACCCCTACCAGACCATCGAGCGCAAGGAAGTCGGGGTGAAGCTGCGGATCAAACCGCAGATCAACATCGACAACAGCGTGCGCCTGGATATCGTCCAGGAGGTTTCGTCCATCGCCGACTCCACCACCGCCAGCGATGTGATCACCAACAAGCGTGAGATCAAGACCAAGGTGATGGTCGAGGACAACGGCCTGGTGATCCTGGGCGGCCTGATCAGCGATGAGCTGAGCACCAGTGACCAACGCGTGCCATTTCTGGGGGACATCCCGGGCCTTGGCCGGTTGTTCCGCTCCGATGCCAGCAAGAACACCAAGCAGAACCTGATGGTGTTCATCCGCCCGCGCATCCTGCGCGACGGCCCCAGCCTGGCTGGCTTGAGCGAAGACAAATACCGCACCTTGCAGCAGACCACGCCGCTGAACCTGCCCGGCCTTGCCGGCGCTCAGAGCGCTACGCCGTTGATGCAGGCGTTCCCCGCCAGCCGGGCACGCCTCGAAGGCGGTGACTGGTGATGCTGCCCTACCGCCTGGCGCGTCACGCGGGGCTCGCCATCGCGCCTGCCGAAAGTGGCTGGCAACTCTGGCTGCGCCACGGGGCCGACAGCTGCCAGTTGCAGGAACTGCTGCGCGTCCACGGCCAGCCCAGTGCACTCCAATACCTGGCGCCAGATGCTTTCGATGCGCGCCTTGGCCAGCTGTACCAGGCGGGCGAAGGGGCCAACGAAGCATTGATAGAAGGCATAGGCGAGCAGGTCGACCTGGACAGCCTGATCAGCGACATGCCGCGCATCGAGGACTTGCTCGAAAGTGACGACGAAGCCCCGGTCATTCGCCTGATCAACGGGCTGTTCGGCCAGGCCTTGCGCCTGCGCGCTTCGGACATCCACATCGAAACCTTCGAGCAGAGCCTGGTGGTGCGCCTGCGGGTCGATGGCCACTTGCGCGAGGTGCTGCGCCCACCTCGGGCGCTGTCAGCGATGCTGGTATCGCGGATCAAGGTCATGGCGCGCCTGGACATCGCCGAGAAGCGCCAGCCGCAGGACGGGCGCATCACCTTGCGCGCTGCCGGGCGTGAAGTGGATGTGCGTGTCTCGACCCTGCCTGGCATCCATGGCGAGCGGGTGGTGATGCGTGTACTCGACAAGCAGGCCAGCCTGCTGGCGCTGGACAACCTGGGTATGCCGGCCGCCGTGCTGCAAGGCCTGCGCGCCTGTCTGGCGCGGCCCAATGGCATCGTGCTGTCCACCGGGCCGACCGGTTCAGGCAAGACCACCACCCTGTATGCCAGCCTCAATGGCCTCAACGATGGCAGCCGCAATATCCTTACCGTCGAGGACCCGGTGGAGTACGCCATTACCGGCATCGGCCAGACCGCTATCAACCCACGAGCCGGGCTGACCTTCGCCAATGGCCTTCGGGCCATCCTGCGTCAGGATCCGGACGTGATCATGCTGGGGGAAATCCGCGACCAGGAAACCGCGCAGATCGCCGTTCAGGCCAGCCTCACCGGCCACTTGGTGCTGTCGACCCTGCACACCAACAGTGCGGTAGGTGCCGTGACGCGCTTGCGCGACATGGGCATCGAGCCGTTCCTGATCGCTTCATGCCTGCGTGGCGTGCTGGCCCAGCGCCTGGTGCGCCGGCTATGCCATTGTGCGGTGGCGCATCCTCTGCAAGTGGCCGAACGCGAGATGTGGCCGGAACTGGCGACGCTGGGCGACAGCTACCACCCGGTAGGCTGTGCGGATTGCCAGGGTAGCGGCTATGTCGGACGCATTGGCCTGTACGAGTTCGTCGAACTGGATGCAGGCCTGATCGGCTTGTTGTATGACGGTGCCAGTGAAGTCGCCATGCACGATTACCTCGCCCCACGACGCCAGAGCCTGCTGGCCATGGCCAGCGATTGCCTGGCAAGCGGCCAGACTAGCCTGGCCGAAGTGCTGCGCGTGGTGCAGGGCTGAGCCATGCCGACCTACCGCTACCACGCCGTCGATCTAACCGGCAAAACCCACACGGCTAGCCTGCAAGCCGACAGTGAGCGCCATGCCCGCCAGCTACTGCGCGAGCAAGGGCTGTTCGCCCGTCGATTGTCCGGTGCCAAGGGCGGGGGGCGCACGTCTCGTCGACAGCGGCTGAGCCGTGCGCAGTTGTGTGAGCTGACCCGTCAACTGGCCACGCTCACAGGCGCTGGTATCCCGTTGGTCGATGCCCTGGCCACGCTTGAGCGCCAACTGCGCGAACCGCAGTTGCACAGCGTGCTGGTGGCCTTGCGAGGCTCGCTGGCCGAGGGCCTGGGGTTGGCTCGCAGCCTTGCCCGTCAAGGGGCGCCATTCTCTGGGCTCTATTGTGCGCTGGTCGAGGCCGGCGAGCGTTCCGGGCGCCTGGCCCAGGTGCTCACACGTCTGGCAGATCATCTGGAGCAAGTCCAAAGGCAACAGCACAAGGCGCGCACCGCGCTGATCTACCCCGTCGTGCTGATGGGCGTGTCGCTGGCGGTGGTGGTCGGGCTCATGACGTTCGTGGTGCCCAAACTCACCGAGCAGTTCGCCCATGCCGGGCAAGGCCTGCCCCTGATCACCTCGCTGTTGATCGGGCTGAGCCAGGGCTTGGTGCAGGCCGGTCCCTGGTTGCTGGCATTGGCACTGCTGCTCACGGGCCTCTCTGGCTGGCTGCTGCGCAAGCCGTACTGGTGCCTGCGCCGCGATGAGCTGCTGCTGCGCCTGCCGCGCATCGGCACCCTGCTGCAGGTGCTGGAAAGCGCGCGGCTGGCGCGCAGCCTGGCGATTCTCAGCGGCAGTGGCGTGGCATTGCTCGAAGCCTTGCAGGTGGCCACCGAAACCGTCGGCAACCGGCGTATCCGCCTGGCCATGGAGCAGGTGCGCCTGCAAGTGCAGGGCGGCACCAGCCTGCATCGCGCCCTGGACGCCAGTCAGCAATTCCCGCCGCTGCTGGTGAACATGGTGGGCAGCGGCGAAGCCAGCGGCACCCTGTCCGACATGCTCGAACGCGTGGCCGACGACCAGGAGCGGGGCTTCGCCCGCCAGGTGGATACGGCCATGGCGCTTTTCGAACCCCTGATGATCCTGGTGATGGGCGCGGTGGTGCTGTTCATCGTGCTGGCGGTCCTGCTGCCGATCATGCAACTGAACCAGGGCCTGCAACTGTGAACACAAGGAGTACCGACATGCAGCAACGACGCACCCGCCAGAGCGGTTTCACCCTGATGGAAATCATGGTGGTGATCTTCATCATCGGCCTGTTGATCGCCGTGGTCGCGCCCAGCGTACTGGGCAACCAGGACAAGGCCATGCGCCAGAAGGTCATGGCCGACCTGGCCACCCTGGAACAGGCCCTGGACATGTATCGCCTGGACAACCTGCGCTTTCCCAGCAACGAGCAGGGCTTGGCCGCTCTGGTGAAAAAGCCTGCGCAGGAGCCGCTGCCACGGGCCTGGCGCAGCGATGGTTACGTGCGTCGCTTACCGCAGGACCCTTGGGGCACGCCTTACCAGTACCGCATGCCGGGCGAGCATGGTCGGGTCGATGTGTATTCGCTGGGGGCCGACGGCATGGCCGGCGGTGAAGGGCAGGATGCCGACCTGGGCAACTGGGAGCTGTAGCCCATGACGGACCAGCGCGGTTTCAGCTTGCTTGAGCTGCTGGTGGTACTGGCCATCGCCGGGTTGATGACCGGGCTTGCCGTCGCCTCACTCGAGAGCGGTGGGGCGAATGTCGACCAGGCGTTGCAGCGCCTGGCCGCCGAGACCCGCGCACAGGCTGCGTTGGCACGCCACACCGGACAACTGCGCGGGTTGCGCTGGACCGGCCAGCATCCACAGTTCGTCCGCAGGGAGGGGGCACGTTGGGTCGTCGAACCGGTCACCTTCGACCCTTGGCCCAAGGGCTTGCGCCCTGACTGGCCGGCCAGCGCGCAACCTCACGTGCTGTTCACGGCCCAAGGCTGGGCGCAGCCGGGCAGTGTGCGCTGGCATTGGGCCGAGGGCAGCCAGCGCTGGGACTGGAGCCACGATGGCCGTTTGCGGGTAGCGGCGGCGCCATGAAGCACAGGCAACAGGGCTTCACCTTGCTGGAAGTCACCGTCGCCCTGGCGATTACCGCCGTGCTGGCGGTCATCACCAGCCAGGTCTTGCGCCAGCGCCTGGCCGTTCAGGATAGCGTGCAACACCACCGCCTGGGACTGCTCTGCGCGCGGGAGCTGCAAGCGCGCTTCACCGTCGAGCAGTTTTGGCCGACCGCTAACCAGGTTGGCGGCGTGCTGAGCCAGGGCGGGCAAGCCTGTCATTGGCAATTGCAGTTGCGTGGCACCGGTGTGCGCGACTTGCGCCGGGGTGAGTTGCAGCTTTACGCCGACCGCGACCAGCGCCTTGCGCTGGGCCAGTTCAGCGTATTTCTGGAGCGCCCCTGATGCCCGCGATCAGCTGTTCTGTAGGCGCTGGCTTGGCGGAGATCAGGCTATGAAAGCGACCATGGGAGTGACCCAATGAAGCGGCGCCAGGCGGGCCTGACCCTGATCGAACTGTTGGTCGCACTGGCCCTGACCGCGCTACTGGGCGTCATGCTTTCGGCGCTGGTCAATGGCTGGCTGAAGGTGCGCGAACGGCTGCAGTCGACGACCCAGGAAACCAGTGTGCTGGACTTTTGCCTGGCCCTGGAGCGGCGTTTCGACAGCCCGGTGCTGCGCCGTGTCCATGAACAACGTCTGCCACTGGCCAGCCGGTGGCTCGATTGGCAGCCCGACCGCCAGCAACTGCTGTGGGTGGCTGCTGCCGCCATACCAGAAGCCGAAGGGGGTTCACGGCTTCAGCGCCAGCGTCTGCGTTTCGATGTCCGCCAACAGCGCGTGTTACTGGAAAGCTCTGCCGACCTGTACGCCGCTGGCGCGCCCCATTGGGTATTGCGTGAGCAACTGGAGCGGGTCAGCGCGATGAACATTCTTTACCACCAGGGTGGCCGTTGGCTGGCCTGGCCTTCCGATCAACCGGCGCACCCAGGTCGCGGCGTGCGCTTGGAACTGCAGCGTGATGGAGCACCCTATGTCTGCACCTTCGTTCTCCCTTGGGGGCGGTCATGATGCTTGAGTGGCGTCGACGGACAGCGAATCGGCCCCGCTTGTTGCTGCGGCCGGGCATCGTCTGGGATTGGATGCTGATCGACACGAGGGGCGCGACAACAGAAGGGGTAGGTAAGCCGCCGGTGCAGGAGGATGTTCAGGTTGTGCTGATCATCCCCGCGCAGCATTGCAGCCAGTTCCAAGTGGCGGCACCGCCGCGGCTCAAGCGCGAGGAGTGGCCGATGCTTCTGGAAGATCGCTTGCTTGAGCACCCGGAGGATGTCGTGTGCGCGCGCCTCTGCGCCCCACCCGGGCAACTGCAGTTGTTGGTGGTGGCGCGCCAGGCCCTGGCGGGCTGGCGCGAGCAGTGTGCCGAGTGGGGGCTGCAGGCCGAGCACTGTTGGGCCGAGTTCCAGTTGATGCCGATGCCTGAACCAGGTGCTGCCTGGCAGTGGCGAAGATCGTCGGGCCTGACGCTGTTCAAGGGCATGACGGCCGAGGCGAACGAGCTGTGGCTGGCCTGGCCCGATGGACTGGGCGAGCTGCCAGAACACCCTTGGTCAAGCCTGCGCAGACAATTCATGGAAGGCCCATGGCCGACGCCCTTGGCGTCGCTGGCGCAATTGCCTCGTGTGTTCGAGCAGCGCGGTGGGGCATGCAAGTTGCCTGGCGTGTCGCGGCAACAGCGCGGTCTGCTGGTGGCCTGCCTGCTGTTAGCGTGTACGTGGGGCGGGGTGTGCCTGACCCAGCAGTGGCACCAAGCCCAGGTCTGGCGTGCCGAGGTGGCGGCGGTTGCCGGCGAGCATGCCAGCCCTCGCCAGGCTGCCCAGGCGCTCAAGCGCCTGCGGGAAGGCCAGGTACAGCAGCAGCTGCGCTTACGCCAGCTCGACGAGCTGCAAGCATGTCTGCAGGGTTGGCTGCGTGAGCACCCCCAGTGGCGGCTGCAAGCGGTGCGCTTCGACGGCCAGCGTTGGCACCTGCGCCTGGAGGGTGATGGCGTTGCGCCGCCCTGGCGTGAAATGGCCGAGACGGCCGGTGCGCGTGTCGAGGTTCAAGGCGGGACGCCGGCGCTGCAGTGGCAAGTGACCTTCGACCTGGGGGATGCGGTATGAACCTGTACGGGTTGCAGCGCAAGCGGGGCGTGCTCGCAGGGTGCCTGATCGGGCTGCTGGTGGCGGTGCTGGTTACCCGTGAAGGGCTGAGCCTTTGGCGTGAGCTGGGGCAATGGCGCGAACTGGCGCAAACGGCTGGCCGTTTGCCTGGAGGGCCGGCGTTGAGCCTTGAGCGTTTGCATCAGTCGGCCCTGGTGGCGCGCATCGACATCAGCCAGGTCGAGCCGCAAGGCGAGCGCTGGCAGGTGCGCGGCCAGGTCGCAGATGCGCAGCATCTTCAGGGCTGGTTGCAGACTCTCCAGGCAGAGGGCGTGCAGCCGCTGCAGTGGGGGCTGGAGCAGGACGCCGGGCGCTTGCGGTTCGACCTGTTGGTGCAGCCATGAGCCGACGCGGATTGTTGTGGATGGCACTGGTGTTCGGGCTGACCGTGCTGGTGGAATTACCCGCCAGTTGGGTGGCGCGCGCCTCGGGGGCCGCGCTTGGCGGCGTCAGCGGAACGCTGTGGCACGGACAGGCGCAACATTGGGGGGCGGTCGGTCCGTTGCGATGGACCTTGCAACCATGGCGTCTGGTAGCAATCGGCGAGCTGGGTTACCAAGGCCAGGCCTGGCAGTTACGTGCCGAAGGTTGGCCATGGCGCTGGCGCTTGCAGGTGCAGGCGACAGGTGCGCAAGCGACTGCGCAGGCGGACTATCGCCTGGCGGGGCAATGGCAAGGCACGCTGACGGCGCAAGGCTCGGGGCTGAACTGCCAGGGTTCGGCTGGGCGCCTGCAGGCAGTGGATGTGGCGGTGAGCGCACCCTGGTCATTGGCGTTGGGGCAAGGCTCGATCGAGCTGGATTGCCGGGCGGGCTGGCATCTGCTGGGACACCTGGCGCTGCAGGGGCAGCACCAGGTGAACCTGGATGCCGACCTGATGCAGCGAACGGCGCAGGTCCGATTCCAGATGCAGCCCGATGCCGCCTTGACGCCCGTGCTGCGTGGCGCGCAATGGATGGAGGCACAGGCGACTTCAGGTCAGCGTCGCTTGAGGTGGTAGGCGGGCAGGGCGACGACGCCCAACCCGCCCGGTCCAGTCAATCACGCTTGCCCTGTACGCTCGATGCCCACGCCTGGTTGCGGTTGTAGCCGCTGGTGCGCAGCAAGCCCAGGTCGAGCGCATTCTCGCCATCGGCCGCCCCCTTGCCTTTGGTCAGCTGGGCCACGGCGGTACCCAGGTCGACTGGCGAGTTGGAGGCGTCGATCGACACGTCACGGCGATAATCGCTGCCGCTCAGGGTTTCACGGGTTACGGCTTGGGCACGCAGTGCGACATCGCCTTTGGCCGACTGCAACCGCGCGCCCATCAACTGCGCTTCGCCTGCGACGTTCAGGTCGATACCTTCGCTGCCTTTGAGCGCTGTCGGGTGAGCGACGCTGTCACGCTGCGCGTGGGTGAGGTCGAGACTGAAGGTTGGCGAGAAGCCGGGTTCCGCCTTGCTCAAGGCCGGGCCGGCTTTCTTCGCGACGTTCCCTCCCAATGGCCCGGCCAGCGAACTGGCGGCATTGACGTAGCCCTGCGGGTTCTTTTCCTGGCTCAATCGCGCATCGGCATTGATTGTCAGGGTATCGACGCGGTCCTTGAGACTGGCCAGCTTCAGGTCACCGCCGACATCGCCGGTGATGCGCTCGGCTTCCAGGCTGGTGCCTTCCAGCTGTGTGTCGCCGAGGCTTGCCAGGCTGATGTGCCCGGCGCGCAGGGTATTGGCGTTCCAGGTCTGGTTGTCGCGCTTGTCCAGGTCGACCTTGACGCGGCCATGCAGGCCGCGGGTATCGGTCGCGCCCGTGGCCATGCTGAAACCGGCACCTGCAGTGATGTCCAGGTTGTTGCGGCGCTCGATATCCTTCGACGCTTCGATCCGCAGGCCGCCGTTGCTTGCGTTCAGCGCAATCTGTTCGGCGGAAACCTGCAGCCCTTGCAAGTGCGCAGCGAGGTTGTCGCGGGCGCGGCTGGTCACGCTCAGTTTTCCGCCGCTGGCGATCTGCGCATCGACCGCCTGGCTGGCGTTCTCGTCCACCCTGCCGTTGCTGAAGTGGCCACCGAGGGCGCCGCTCTGTGTAGCGCCCGTCTTGGCCGCCAGTTCCATGCCGCCGCCCAGGTTGGCGCCACTGGCCTGTTGGGTATCGCTGGCGGCCTTGACCTGCAAACGGCCGCCGCTGTCCAGATAGGTATCGCCTACCTTGGCGGTGCGATCGCCGATGCGGGTGCCTTCGAGCAACAGGTCGCCCGCGCTGCTCAGGCGTACTTCGCCTTTGGCATCGACCTGTGCGACCTGTGCCTTGGTTTGCTCGCTGTTTTTCTGGACGTGGTCGAGGTAGCCGCGGGTCTCGCCTCCGGTGCTGTCCGGGCGGTTGCCGCCCTTGGCCCAGGCGTTGCCATCAAGCTGGCGCGACGACTGTTTGCTGTGGTTGGTCGCCTGGGTCAGGGCCAGGTCGCCGCCACTGCGAACGAGGACATGGCCGTCACCGCCATCGAAGCGTGTGCCTTCGTAGCGGCCGTCGCTACCCAACTGTACCTGGATGCCTTGTTGGCCATAGAGGCTGCCGGGCACCGCTGTGTTGGCGACTTCCAGCTTGTCCAGTGAACCGCCTTTGCCAGAGGCACGCATGTTCAGGTCGCTGCCGGTGGTGCTGTCCACGCGCAGGTCGCCGCCATAGGCCAGCCGCTGCACAGTGGTCTGCTGAGTGTTTTCGGCTGCCCGCAGGTGATGCCGGTCGGCGTCGATCTGCAAGGCGCCGGCGTTGGCTCGCCACGCGGTGCCTTGGTCTTCGATGATGTCAGCCTTGCTGGTCACCGCGCTGCCGGACAACTCGCTGACCTGGGCATAGCCACGGCGCTGGTTTTCCAGGCGCTTGATGTGCTCCAGCGTCAGGTCGGCACCCACGCTGGGCGCTGCCATGGCATCTTCGGGCGAAGCTTGCTGGAAGCGCTGAGCCTCCTCGCCCAGTATCAGGCGCTCGATCGGGCGGGTGAGATCACGGTACTCCACGCTGGCCCCCAGGCTGCCACGCCAGTTGTCGGTGACTTCCTCACGCTGTTCGATGTTTTCCGGGGCGCGGTTGTCGATGTGCGTGGCGACGACCTGCAGGGTTTTACCGGCCTCGACGCGTGCCGCTTCGTTGGCCAGTTCGCCCGTGTCGATCTTCACGTCGCCGCTGGCCTGGAGTTCGCTGCGTTGCACTTTGCTGTCGAGCGCGGTGACCGTGAGGGTGTCGTGGTGGCCATCGAACGCACTGCCGAGCCGGTCGATGCCGCCGGTCACGGTCAGGCCGCCACCGCTCTGCTGAGTACGGGTGGTTTCTTGCGTGTCGTTGCGTGTGACGCCCAGGGTCAACTGTTTGCCGTGCAGGCCTAGGTCACCCGCGCTGGCCTGAACCTTCGAACCATTGACCTGCAGATGAGCGCCGCTGTCGAGGGTTACCGAGGCGCCCTTGAGTTCGCTGGCAACCTGGCGGGTCTCGACGCGTTCACCGGTCGTCGTGGCGACTTCATAGCCCACGCTGGCCGCGTACTGGCGCGATTCAGGCTTGCCGTCCTGGGCCGCATGGGTTTGCCTGGCATCGGCGCTGAAGCTGCGCTGCTGGGACGAGGTTTGGATGAGGTCCCGGGACTGTGCACTGTCGACCAGCAGGTCGCCCTTTGCTTCGACTTGCAGGTGCTTGCCGGCCTCCACCCTGGCGCCCCGCACACGCAATGCGTCGGCGCTGGCCAGGCGCAGGTTGGTGGTGGACGACACGTCACTGATCAACACCTGGGCTCTTTGCGTTTTGCTCTCGTGCTTGTTGCCGAGCAGACCGAACAACTTGCTGCTGCTATCGCGCTGGGTGGACGTGCTGCTGCCCTGATCGGCTTCGATGGCCAGGTGACCTTTTTCGCTGTAGAGCACGGCATCGCCCTCGGCCATGACACGGCTGCCCTTGAGGCTGACTTGGTCGGCGACCACCTGCATGGCGCCGTCGCTGGTGATGCTGCTGCCGACCACGGTCTGGCCTTGGCTTTCCTTGCCTTTGCGGTCGCCGAAGAAGGTGCCGGATACCAGATCGCCCCGGTAATTGCGCTGAGTGCCCTGTTCTTTCAAGGCTGTGGTCCGCACCTCGACGGTCCTTGCCTTGATGGTCTGGTCGCCGCCGCTGTGCAGGGTGCTGCCGTTGACCCTGAGGGTATCGGCAACCTTGACCGTCATGCGTCCGGCATCGAGGGCGCTGGCATTGGCCTTCTCGGCGAGCAGGTCCGAGTCACGGTCTCCGCGCCACAGGTCCTTGCGATGGCGCACCTTTTCCTGGATACGCAGGCTGTCGATACCGGCTTCGATGTTCAGATTGCCGCCACTGTTCAGCTCAAGGTCGCTGGGGGTGCTGAGGTTGGCCGCCACCATTTGCATGTCGTCCCCGGACTGCAAGGCCATGCCGTCGCGACCGTGCAGGGTTGTGCCGTGCTGCGTCTTGTTGGTGGTGGTGCGCTCACGGTTGTAGGTTTCCCGGGTGACGAACAGGAACTTCTTGTTCCACTTGTCGCGATTTCGCTCGATGGTTTCCCGGGTTTCGGCATCCAGGGTCAGCTTCTTGTCGGCCTTGAGCTCGACGCGCCTGGCGTGGCCGTCGACGGCGCTCAGGCTCAGGTCGTCGGCAGCGCTGAGCGTCAGCGCGCCTTGTTCGCTGCGCAGCTTGGCATGATTTTCGGCATCGCCCTTCACCTGCAACCCGCCAGCGGAGCGGATGTCGATACCCTCGCGGCCTTCGACCTCCATCGCCCCCATGCGCACTCCAGCGCCCTCGGCGGTACTCACCACACGAATGCGTCCGGCACGCATGGCGCCGAACAGGCTGGCGTCGATGGTCGAGGGCAGCGCAGGCAGGTGCTCGACGATCTGGCCACTGCCGTGGTCGATCCGATGGCGGCCTACGGTGATGTTCAGATCCTGCTTGGCCTGCAGCAGCCCCGTGCTGTTCAGGCGGGGTGCGATCAGGTCGAGCGCGCCTTCGCTGTTGCTCTGCCCACCTTCGAGCACCTGCAAGCTGCCGCTGGCACTGAGCGTGTCGAGGTACTGGAGTTGCTCGGCTTGCATCTCGGGCGTGCCGACCACGAAGCCTGCACGGGTGGTGTTGATGAAACTGCCGCCGTTGAGGGTGATGCCGTTGGGGTTGGCCAGAATGTAATCGGCCGGGCGGCCGAAGATTTCCTGCGGCCCTTCGATCAACGATGCGTTGCGGCTGACGACCTCGTTGAGAATGGTGGAGGCTGCCTGCCCCTGGAACTGCGGATTGGCGGCCAGGGCACCGGCCAGCTGCGACTGGCCGGCTTGCAAGGCGTTGTTGAGCACTAAACCGGGTCTACCCACGTTGTAGTCGAGAAACTGGTTGTGCGACAGGCCATTGGCGTTGGGGGCGACGATGTCGATGACCGGAACGCCGTGGCCGCTGTTGATCACGGGTGTGCCGCCTGGGCCTGGTGCCGCTTGCAGGCCACCTTGGGCCATAGCGGTGCCGGGGCTCAGCACGGCGAGGAAAATGGCCCAGCGCAAGGTATCGGGACGGGGGGATTTCAACGGCGAGAGTGTTTGCATGTTCTCGTTCTCTTTTTGTGGGTGAATCAGATGTTCAGGGACCACTCCAGCACCCAGAAGCCGCGCTCCAGACCGGAACGGGGCAAATCGCTGGCATACAGGGCATGTTGGTAGTCCAGGCGCAGGCGGCTGCTGGGCAGGCTCAGTTCCATGCCCACCGCTGCTCCCGCCAGGCGGTGCCAGGGGGAATCCCCGGCAAGCTGCACCCAGCCAAGGTCCAGGCCGAGGTAGGGGCGCACCTGCACCGGCCCGGTCCAGTCCATTGGCAGCACCTGGCTCAGGGTGTTGCGCCACAGGGCCGCATTGGCGCCGGCGTGGGTGGCCTGGCGGAATCCGCGCACGGCCGAGTCATCGCTGAGCAGGCGTTGTTCGACGGCGGGTAGCACGTCGTCGCTCCATTGCAGGGCCAGCTCGCTGTGCCAGCGCCATGGCCGGTGCGCGGGGCCTTGGCGCAAATGGAACAGGCTGGCGCTGTACTTGCGAAAATCCGGGCGAGGCGCATCGGCGCGCAGAGCCGATCGGTCCGCGCCGAACCAGTCCACGCCTTGGCTCATGCCCAGGTAGGCGTTCCACAAGCCATGGTCGAGCCAGAGCAGGTTGACGCCCGCTTCGAGCGTCGTGAGGGTGGGGCTCTGGAAGGCCAGTACCGCGTTGTTGCTCCGGTTGATCAGCTGCTTGCGGTTCAGTCGGCCGCTGACACTGAGCATGCCGCGCTGGTCGCGCCAGAGCGTGCGCTCGAGGTTCAGCCCTTGATAGCTGCTGCGACCACTGGTGGTGTGCGGACTATGGGGAATGGGCGCGCCATAGCGCAGTTCGCTGGCGTTGAGGGCGAAGGTCCATGGACCGTAGGGAATGCTGTAGTGCAGGTTGATGCCCTGGCTCTGGCCCGGCGCATCGACGACGGTCGAGACCCGTGACAGGCGCAGGTCGTCATTCAGGCCCAGCGGGCTGTCCAGGCCAAGGCTTAGGCTCAGGCGGTGGCGGCCGGTGAGCGCGCTGCCGCGGTTGTCGAAGTGGCTGTCCAGATGCCAGCGTGAAGCCACTTTGTGCGGCACGACGTGTACGCGGGTCCCACCGGGAATCTGACCAGGCAATAGGTCGATACCCAGTTCGTAGGCACGCAAGCGGTTGAGTTGGTCCAGCCCTTGTTCCAGATCGGGAAGGTACAGGGGGCGCCCCAGGACGTCTGGAAATGCGCCGCGCAGCGACAGTGGCAGTTCGGCCCCGGCGAATTCGATGGACTCGACGAAGCCTTCGATGACGACGATGGCGAGCGGTTCGCCATCGTGGGGGGCTTGTTGCAGGTAAGCGCGACTGGTGGGGTAGCCGGCCTGGACATAGAGCTGGGTGATGGCTTTGAGCAACCGGTTGATGCTGGCGATGCCCATGCATGCGGGGACCAGTGGTCGTACCGTGGTTTCCAGCAGTTGCGGCGCCAGTAGCTGGCTGCCGGCCAGCCGTACGCCGGAGGTTTTCCAGCAGTGGCCGTCACTCGGCTGGTCGGGGGAGGTGACTTCGGTGCTGTCAGGCGTCCAGGGGCGTTGCCAGCGTTGCAGACGTTGCTGGTGTTCCAGCTGTCGCAACGCGCGCTGCTGATCGCGCAGTTGCTGGCTGGCGGGGTCGTCGGCCAGGGCCTGGGCCATGGTCAGTGCGCCGGCGATCAGCCAGGCAAAGATGAGGATGAGAAAGTGGCGTGATGGGTACTGCATCGAACAACCCCGCAAGGTCAGTACCGTTCAGGTACCGGTATGCGGGGATTCTAAAAATGCAGCGCAGGGCCTGGATGCGATCCCGTGCCTAGGCGGGCGTAGGCACGGAGTGGAAATACCGTGCGAAGCTTCCTACAGCTCAAATTGAAATGTAGGACCTTAGGGGCGAATCTCGATCAATGTTCCGTCCTTGACCAGGTCCCAGACTTCGCGCATGTCGTTGTTGCGCATGGCGATGCAGCCATCGGTCCAGTCCAGGGTGTGGAAGTACCACTCCGGGTACTCGTCGTTGATCGGCGTGCCATGGATCATGATCATGCTGCCGGCACTGATGCCCTCGCGGGTGGCGCGGGCGGCGTCGCTGATGTTGGGGTAGGAGATGTGCATGGCCAGGTTGAAGCGGTCGCTTTGCTTGCGCCAGTCGAGCCAGTACAGCCCCTCGGGGGTCTTCTTGTCCCCTTCGCGTTCCTTGGGGCCCTTGGGCTGCTTGCCCAGCGAAATGCGGTAGGTCTTGAGCGGTTCGCCACGGCTGATCAGCTGTAGGCGGCGCTCGGACTTGATCACCAGCACCTTGTCGATCAGCGGTTGCATGGCGGTCTGGGAGGGCGAAGGCGCCTGCGCGGGCGGTTGCGGCTTGCGGATGATGACCTCGGTGTAGGCCGCCTGGGTCACCGACGTAATGCAAAGGCAGAAAAGGGCGAACAACCAGCGCATGAAGCGGTATCCCTGAAAACTTAAGTGGTAGACGTGACGTTCATCGGTGGCAGGTATTCATGGCCAACGGGGAAGGCCTGCCCGATGCGGTCGCGATAATAGCATTCTAGTGTGCGAGTGACGGTGCGGAAAGCCAGCTCGTCCCACGGGATCTCGTCTTCTTCGAACAGTCGCACTTCAAGGCTCTCTATGCCCACATCGAAGTCGAGGTCGAGCAGTTCGGCGCGGAAGAACACATGCACCTGGTTGATGTGCGGCAGGTCGAACAATTGGTAGAGACTCATCGAACCGACCTGGGCACAGGCTTCCTCGACGGTTTCGCGACGGGCGGCCTGGTCGAGGGTCTCGCCGTTCTCCATGAAGCCGCCGGGCAAGGTCCAGAAGCCACGGCGCGGTTCAATGGCGCGCCGGCATAGTAGCACCTGGCTACCCCAGGTAGGCAGTACACCGGCGACGATGTTGGGGTTCTGGTAATGAATGGTCTGGCAATGTTCGCAGACATACCGCTGGCGGCTGTCGCCATCGGGTACCCGCTGAATGACCGGTTGGCCGCACGCGCTGCAGAATTTCATGCTGTTCTTCCCTTGTGATCGACCTATCTTGGCGCGCCAGGCGGGGTGCTCGCAAGCTCACGGGGCTTGGGTGCTTCGCGGCTTTGGTGCATCATGCTCGAAGGCCTTGGAAACGAGAGTGCGCAATGCTGGACGAGCTTCTTCGCCGAATGAGCAACCATGAACCTGCATCATTGGAAACCGACCGACGTTTCCCAGAAGCGGCGGTGCTTTTGCCCATTACCCGTAGCGAAGAACCCGAGCTGGTCCTGACTTTGCGTGCCAAGGGGTTGTCGACCCACGGTGGCGAAGTCGCCTTCCCTGGCGGGCGTCGCGACCCGGATGACCCTGACCTGGTGTTCACCGCGTTGCGTGAGGCCGAAGAAGAAATCGGCCTGCCGCCTGGGCTGGTCGAGGTGATTGGACCGCTCAGTCCGCTGATCTCGTTGCATGGCTTGAAAGTAACGCCATTCGTCGGTTTGATCCCGGATTACGTCGAATACCGCGCCAATGATGCCGAGATCGCGGCAGTATTCACCGTGCCGCTGGCTTTCTTCCGCCAGGACCCTCGCGACCACACCCATCGCATCGATTACCAGGGCCGAAGCTGGTACGTGCCCAGCTACCGCTACGGCGAGTACAAGATCTGGGGATTGTCCGCGATCATGATCGTCGAGCTGGTCAACCTGTTGTTCGATGCCGGTATCAGCTTGCATGAGCCCCCCGAGCGCTACATCGAAAACTGAGCGGGATACACCCGCCATCTGCCTTGAGCCATGAGGAGCCAACATGAAATACCGCCTCGGCGACCTGCGGGTCGAGAGTCATCCCACCAGCTGGGCTGCGCCCAATGCCACGCTGATCGGCAAAGTGCGTCTGCAGGCCCGTGCCAGCGTATGGTTTGGCGCGGTGCTTCGGGGCGATAACGAGTTGATCGACATTGGCGAGGACAGCAATGTCCAGGACGGCACCGTGATGCACACTGACAAGGGCATTCCGTTGAGCCTGGGCAAGGGTGTGACTGTCGGGCACAACGCGATGCTGCACGGCTGCACGGTCGGCGATTACAGCCTGGTCGGTATCAATGCGGTGATTCTCAATGGGGCACGCATCGGCAAGCATTGCATCATCGGCGCCAATGCGCTGATACCCGAAGGCAAGGAAATTCCCGACGGTTCGTTGGTGATGGGCTCGCCGGGCAAGGTGGTACGTGAGCTCACCGAGCAGCAGAAGCGCATGCTCGAAGCCAGCGCTGCCCACTATGTACACAATGCCGAGCGTTATGCGCGGGAGCTGGTGATCGACGATGAGTGAAGTGGTAGCGACCGAGCGCCCGGTTGCCTCGCCGTGCGTGAGCATCTGTGCGTTGGATGAACAGGATATCTGCACCGGCTGCCAGCGCACCGTGGCGGAAATTGGCCGTTGGGGGCGCATGAGCAATGACGAGCGCCGGGCGGTGTTGAAGCTTTGCCATGAGCGGGCGGTGGCTTCTGGCCTGATCATGGGGCAGTGATGGGGGTGTTGCCTTTGAAGGGGCGGCGTGCCTGTGGCAGCGGGTTTACCCGCGAAGAAGGCGGCGCTAATCTGTCAGGCTTGCCCTAAGATCTCCCCCACCATGTTCTATCTCATCGCCTACATCAGCAGCGTAGTGCTGATCAACTACGCCTTCTCCAGTGCACCGCACCTGGACGTTATCTGGTCCGCCTGGGGTGGGCTGGTATTCATCCTGCGCGACATGGTGCAGACCCGTTTCGGCCACGGCGCCCTGGTTGCCATGCTGGTGGCGCTGGTGCTGTCGTACGTCACGTCGGAACCGGCCATCGCGTTGGCCAGCGCCACCGCGTTCTTCGTCTCCGAACTGATCGACTGGCTGGTGTTCAGCATCACTCGCAGGCCGCTGCGTGATCGACTGTGGTTGAGCTCGGCGCTGAGCATCCCGGTCGATACCTTCATCTTCTTCGGCATGATCGGGGCAATGACCCCAGTGGTCATCGGTACCGCGATGGCTTCCAAGTTTGCCGGAGTCACCGCGGTGTGGCTGGCCATGGCATTTCGTGCCCGACGGGCCGCCGTGGCTGGTTGATGGTGTAGAATAGCGGTCCTTTTTTCAGCGGGCAGCGCACAGCCTGGCGCGGCCCCGGACGCCTTCGAGGACCTGAAATGACCTGTATCGGAACCCCATTGTCGCCCACCGCGACCCGAGTACTGCTCTGCGGCTGCGGCGAGTTGGGCAAGGAAGTGGTGATCGAGCTGCAGCGCCTGGGCGTCGAAGTGATCGCCGTGGACCGTTATGCCAATGCACCGGCCATGCAGGTGGCGCACCGCAGCCACGTGGTCAACATGCTCGACGGCGTTGCCCTGCGTGCGGTGATCGAGGCCGAGAAGCCGCACTACATCGTTCCGGAGATCGAAGCCATCGCCACCGCGACCCTGGTCGAGCTGGAAAACGAAGGTTTCAATGTGGTGCCCACCGCCCGCGCCACGCAGCTGACCATGAACCGTGAAGGCATCCGCCGCCTGGCCGCCGAAGAGCTCGACCTGCCGACCTCGCCCTACCATTTCGCCGATACCTTTGAAGACTACGCCAAGGCCGTCGCCGACTTGGGCTACCCTTGCGTGGTCAAGCCGGTCATGAGCTCGTCGGGCAAGGGCCAAAGCCTGCTGCGTAGCGATGCCGACCTGCAGAAGGCCTGGGATTACGCCCAGGAAGGCGGACGTGCCGGCAAGGGCCGGGTCATTATTGAAGGCTTCATCGACTTTGATTACGAAATCACCCTGCTGACCGTGCGCCACGTCGGTGGCACCACTTACCTCGAACCGGTGGGGCATCGTCAGGAGAAGGGTGACTACCAGGAATCCTGGCAGCCTCAGGTGATGAGCCCGAAGGCGCTGGCCGAGTCGCAGCGTGTGGCCAAGGCCGTCACCGATGCACTGGGCGGCCGCGGCCTGTTCGGCGTTGAGCTGTTCGTCAAAGGCGACCAGGTGTGGTTCAGCGAAGTGTCGCCACGCCCGCACGACACTGGCCTGGTGACCCTGATTTCCCAGGACCTTTCGCAGTTCGCCCTGCATGCCCGCGCCATCCTGGGCCTGCCGATTCCGGTGGTGCGTCAGTTTGGCCCGTCGGCCTCGGCGGTGATCCTGCCTGAAGGGAAGTCGCAGCAGACCAGCTTCGCCAACCTAGGCGCCGCGCTGAGCGAGCCAGACACCGCGATCCGCCTGTTCGGCAAGCCGGAAATCAACGGCCAGCGCCGCATGGGCGTATGCCTGGCGCGTGACGAGTCGATCGAAGCGGCCCGTGCCAAGGCGACCCGCGCTGCGCAGGCGGTTCAGGTCGAGTTCTGATCCTGAAGGGGCCGCTTTGCGGCCCATCGTCAGCAAGCCGGCTCCTACAGGTACAGCCTTGACGTGTAGGCGCTGGCTTGCCGGCGATCAGGCTGTGAAGGCCGTGATGTTCAAAGCGCAGTATCGCGTGTCTCTTTCAGGCACAGCACGGCAATCAAGCTGATCACCGCCGCCACCGACACGTACCCACCCACCCAGCTCAACCCGCCCATGCTCACCAGTTTCTGGGCGAAGAACGGTGCCGCCGAGGCGCCAACGATACCGCCCAGGTTGTACGCCGCCGACGCGCCGGTGTAACGCACGTGAGTCGGGAACAGCTCTGGCAGCAATGCGCCCATCGGGGCGAACGTCACGCCCATCAGGAACAGCTCGATGGCCAGGAACAACGCCACGCCGGTGGTCGAGCCCGAGGTCAGCAGCGGTTCCATGGCAAAGCCCGACGCCACCGCCAGCAGGCCGCCGACGATCAGTACCGGTTTGCGCCCGTAACGGTCGCTGAGCCAGGCCGACAGCGGCGTGGCCAGGGCCATGAAGACCACGGCGAAGCACAGCATGCCAAGGAAGCTCTCGCGGCTGTAGCCCAGGGTCGAAACGCCGTAGCTGAGCGAGAACACCGTGGAGATGTAGAACAGCGCATAGCACACCACCATGGCCGCGGCGCCCAGCAGGGTTGGCAACCAGTACCTGGCGAACAGATCCACCACTGGCATCTTGACCCGCTCATGACGGGCGACGGCCTTGGCGAACACTGGGCTTTCCTCCAGCTTCAGGCGTACATACAGGCCGACCAGCACCAGTGCAGCGCTAAGCAGGAAGGGAATGCGCCAACCCCAGTCACGGAATTGCTCGTCGCTGAGCACCAGCGCCAGTGTCAGGAACAAGCCATTGGCCGCGAGAAAACCGATCGAAGGGCCCAGTTGCGGGAACATGCCGAACCAGGCGCGTTTGCCCTCTGGTGCGTTCTCGGTGGCCAGCAGTGCTGCGCCACCCCATTCCCCGCCCAGGCCAAGGCCCTGGCCAAAGCGCAGCAGGCACAGCAGGATCGGGGCCCAGACGCCGATGCTGTCATAGCCCGGCAGTACGCCAATCAGTGTCGTGGACACGCCCATCAGCAGCAGCGAGGCCACCAGGGTCGACTTGCGTCCGATGCGGTCACCGAAGTGGCCGAACAGTGCCGAACCCAGCGGGCGGGCGAGGAACGCGATACCGAAGGTCAGAAACGCCGCCAGCATCTGTGCGGTGCCGGAGCCGGACGGGAAGAACACCGGGCCGATCACCAGCGCGGCGGCGGTGGCGTAGACATAGAAATCGTAGAACTCGATGGCGGTGCCAATGAAACTGGCGGTGGCGACCCGAGCCGGGGAATTGACCGGGGCGGCTGGCGCTTCGGCGTAAGTGCTGCTGGTTGTCATTAAGTAGGTCCCTAACAGTCTGGTCTTGCTCCACGGGCTTGGCCCACGATCGCGCGCACTCGAAACGACAGGCAGGCACGGTCTCGCGGACGCCGGAAGCGTATTGTTGTGATCGCTCGACTGACGGCAGCCCAAGGGGGATAGGGGCGGGAGCGGGCACTGTTCGGGGTGTTGAAGCAGGACCGCGGGGCGTGTCAGTGAAGCGGACTGGCCGTATGGCGCCGGGTGCGGGTAGCAGGCGTAACGGCGGGGCTGGGTAAGCGTGACCCGAGTATAGCTATCGGGTCACGGTCCACACCAGTACCTTGCTGGCGCAATTGTCCTCTGTTTCGAGGATCTCCAGGCGATAGCGGCCGATCTTCAGGCAAACGGCGCTTTCCGGGATGCTTTCCAGGGCTTCGGTCACCAGCCCGTTGAGGGTCTTCGGGCCGCCGTCGCAGGGTAGGTGCCAGCCCAGGCTGCGGTTGATTTCTCGCAACGAGGCCGCGCCTTCGATGACGAATCGACCATCGGCCTGGGGGTGTACGTGGGGGTTGTCCAGGCTGTGTTCGTCCTCGAATTCGCCGACGATCTCTTCGAGAATGTCTTCGAGGGTGACGATGCCCAGCACTTCACCATACTCGTCCACCACCACGCCCAGGCGTCGTTGCTGCTTGTGGAAGTTCAGCAATTGCAGCTGCAGCGGCGTGCTTTCTGGAACGAAGTACGGCTCGTAGCAGGCGCTGTGCAGTTTCTCCAGGGTCAGTTCGGCCTTGGGTAGCAGGTGGCTGATCAGCTTGGTGTTGAGGATGGCCTCAACCTGGTTGATATCGCTGTGGTAGACCGGCAGGCGGGTGTGACGGCTGACGATCAGTTGTTCGATGATGCGTTCGATCGGGTCGTCGAGGTTGATGCCGTCCACCTCGTTGCGCGGCACCAGAATGTCGTTGACAGTGATCTTGTCCAGCGATTGCAGGCCATCGAGCAAGCCGTGGGATGTTTCCGGCAGTTCGTCCTCATCGAAGTCCTGGCTTTCCTGAGAGTGGAGGGCCACGGCGGTGGGTTGCACACGGAATGGGCGCAGGATGAGTTTGGCGCAACCATCGAGCAGCAAGGCGAGCGGCTGCAGCAAGGTGAGCGGGAGCTTGAGCAGGCTGGTACCGAGGGTGGCAAAGGCTTGTGGGTTGCGTCTGGCGAGCCGCCGGGGCAGGAATTCGGCGAACACCAGCAGTGCCGCGGACGCTGCCAGGCCGGCCAACCAGAAACCGTGCTCGCCGTTGTAGCGTTGGCCCATCAGGCATGCCAAGCCCAGCACCAGCAACTTGCCCAGGCTGGCGCACAGCACCAGGGCTTGGCCCGGCAGGGCGGAATGGCCATCATCGCCCTGGCGCAGCGTGCCGTTGAGCAGCACGCGGGCAGTCTCCACGGCGGTGAACAGCGCCGACCACAGTAGCGCCAGTGCCAAGGTGCCGAGTAGCGGGGCGTACGGCAGGGAGTCCATGGGCAGTCGTCAGATGTGCAGGATGAATTCGCGAACCAGCTTGCTGCCGAAGTAGGCCAGCATCAGCAGGCAGAAACCGGCCAGGGTCCAGCGGATCGCCTTGTGGCCACGCCAGCCCAGGCGGGTACGGCCCCACAGCAGCACGCTGAACACCACCCAGGCGACGCAGGCCAGCAAGGTCTTGTGCACCAGGTGTTGGGCAAACAGGTTCTCGAGGAACAGCCAGCCCGAGATCAGCGACAGCGACAGCAGCCCCCAGCCTGCCCAGAGGAAGCCGAACAGCAGGCTTTCCATGGTTTGCAGTGGCGGGAAGTTGCGGATCAGCCCGGACGGATGCTTGTGCTTGAGCTGGCGGTCCTGCAGCAGGAGCAGCAAGGACTGGAACACCGCGATGGTGAACAGGCCGTAGGCCAGGATCGACAGCAGGATATGCGCCAGGATGCCCGGTTCCTCGTCGATCAACGGCACGGTGCCGGGAGGGGCGAACTGGGCCAGCAATGCGGTGACTGCGCCTAGCGGGAACAGCAACACCAGCAGGTTCTCTACCGGAATGCGCAGGCACGCCAGCAGGGTCAGGGCAATCACGGCCACGGCGATCAGGCTGGCGGCGCTGAAGAAGTCGAGGCTCAAGCCCAACGGTGTGATCAGTTGGAAGTAGAGGGCGCCGCCCTGGGCAGCCACGGCGAGAGCACCGAGCAAACCGAGCAGCCGCTTGTCGGCTTTGCGGCCCTGCGCCAGGTGCAAGCTCTGATAAATGGTCGCTGCTATATAAAGGCCGGCGGCGATCAGGTTGGGGATGAGGCTGGGTGAGGAGAACATAAGTCCTGGTTGGCGAGCCTTAAAGAGACGGAGTTTGGCATAGAACGCGTTGCGCAAGGAAGACTGGGCCGACCCGGTCGGCCGTTTCGCTGGCACATCTGTCCTGTGGGTGCAGGTTTGCCCGCGAAAGGATCGGCTGCAGCACCGAATATCCAGAGGGTCAGCGCCAAGGTGTGCGCCGCCGCCGCACTTCGCTATAATCGCCGCCTTGCTGTGTCCGGGGTGTGTGCGTTTCCCCCCCAGGACGCCTGACAAACCTCGGCTTTTACTGGGCCTGAAAGGATCACCATGTTCGAAAACCTGACCGACCGCCTGTCACAGACGCTGCGCCATGTTACCGGCAAGGCCAAGCTGACCGAAGACAACATCAAGGACACGTTGCGCGAAGTGCGCATGGCCCTTCTCGAGGCCGACGTTGCCCTGCCGGTGGTCAAGGATTTCGTCAACAGCGTCAAGGAGCGTGCGGTCGGCACCGAGGTGTCGCGCAGCCTGACCCCAGGCCAGGCGTTCGTCAAGATCGTCCAGGCCGAGCTGGAAAGCCTGATGGGCGCGGCCAACGAAGACCTCGCGCTCAATGCCGCGCCACCTGCCGTGGTGCTGATGGCCGGTCTGCAGGGTGCGGGTAAGACCACCACCGCCGGCAAGCTGGCGCGCTTCCTCAAGGAACGCAAGAAAAAGAGCGTGATGGTGGTCTCGGCCGACGTTTACCGCCCGGCGGCGATCAAGCAGCTGGAGACCCTGGCCAACGACATCGGCGTGACCTTCTTCCCGTCCGACATCAGCCAGAAGCCGGTCGCCATCGCCGAAGCGGCGATCCGCGAGGCCAAGCTCAAGTTCATCGACGTAGTCATCGTCGACACCGCCGGCCGTCTGCACATCGACGCCGACATGATGGACGAGATCAAGGCGCTGCACGCTGCGGTCAAGCCGATCGAGACCCTGTTCGTGGTCGATGCCATGACCGGTCAGGACGCGGCCAATACCGCCAAGGCCTTTGGCGAAGCCCTGCCGCTGACCGGCGTGGTGCTGACCAAGGTCGACGGTGATGCCCGTGGCGGTGCCGCACTGTCGGTCCGTGCCATCACCGGCAAGCCGATCAAGTTCATCGGCATGGGCGAGAAGACCGAGGCCCTCGAGCCATTCCACCCAGACCGCGTCGCTTCGCGCATCCTCGGCATGGGCGATGTGCTCAGCCTGATCGAGCAGGCCGAGCAGAACATCGACAAGGCCAAGGCCGACAAGCTGGCCAAGAAGCTCAAGAAGGGCAAAGGCTTCGACCTTGAAGACTTCCGCGACCAGCTGCAGCAGATGAAGAACATGGGCGGCCTGGGCGGCCTCATGGACAAGCTGCCGAGCATCGGTGGTGTCAACATGGCGCAGATGGGCAACGCCCAGGGCGCGGCCGAGAAGCAGTTCAAGCAGATGGAAGCGATCATCAACTCCATGACGCCGGCCGAGCGCCGTGATCCGGAGCTGATCAGCGGCTCGCGCAAGCGCCGTATCGCGCTGGGTTCCGGCACTCAGGTGCAGGATGTCGGCCGGCTGATCAAGCAGCACAAGCAAATGCAGAAGATGATGAAGAAATTCTCCGCCAAGGGCGGCATGGCCAAGATGATGCGCGGCCTTGGTGGAATGCTGCCAGGCGGCGGCATGCCGAAACTGTAAAACCTATTCGGACGCTCGCCTTTGACAAGGCAGGCGTCCAGAACCCCGCTGCGGCGGGATAATGGCCGTGAAATTCGCGGCTCAACCGGCAGATCTGGACGGTGAGGTGAGGCCTTGCCGAAAAAGGCATTTGCAAATGTCCGTGTATTCCCCGAGAATATGCGGCCTTTTGGGCACCCGTGTGCCCATTTGGCATTCAGATTTGCAGCACCGACTATAGGAACGATGTTCACATGGTAACCATCCGTCTTGCCCGTGGCGGCTCCAAGAAGCGCCCTTTCTACCACCTGACCGTGACCAACTCGCGTAACGCCCGTGACGGCCGTTTCGTTGAGCGCGTTGGCTTCTTCAACCCGATCGCTTCGGGCGCTGAAGTCAAGCTGTCGGTCAACCAGGAACGCGTCAACTACTGGCTGAGCCAGGGCGCGCAGCCGTCTGAGCGTGTTGCTCAGCTGCTGAAGGACGCTGCCAAGGCCGCTGCCTAAGTAATATGAACGCGACGCCAGAAAAGGCTGACGACCTCATCGTCGTTGGCAAGATTTTTTCGGTTCACGGCGTTCGCGGCGAGGTGAAGGTGTACTCCTTTACCGATCCGATTGAAAACCTGTTGGATTATCGGCGCTGGACGCTTCGGCACGAAGGCACTGTAAAGCAGGTCGAACTGGTCAACGGTCGTGGCTCCCAAAAGGGCCTGGTCGTGAAACTGAAAGGCCTCGATGATCGCGATGAAGCCCGTCTTCTGAGCGGTTACGAAATCTGCATTCCGCGGAGCCTTTTGCCCAACCTGGCTGCTGACGAGTACTACTGGTACCAGTTGGTGGGTCTGAAGGTCATCAACCAGGACGAACAGCTGTTCGGCAAGGTCGATCACCTGTTGGAGACCGGTGCGAACGATGTAATGGTGGTCAAGCCCTGCGCAGGCAGCCTGGATGATCGCGAGCGTTTGTTGCCCTATACGGCGCAATGCGTGCTCAACGTCGACCTCGAAGCAGGCGTGATGCGGGTCGAGTGGGACGCGGACTTCTAATCGATGGGTAACCTTCGCGTAGACGTCATCACGTTGTTCCCCGAGATGTTTTCGGCCATCACGGAGTACGGCATTACCAGCCGCGCGGTGAAACAGGGGTTGCTTCAGGTGACTTGCTGGAACCCGCGGGACTACACCACAGATCGTCACCACACGGTGGATGATCGGCCGTTTGGCGGTGGTCCGGGCATGGTGATGAAAATCAAGCCTCTGGAAGACGCCTTGGTTAGCGCCAGGCAAGCGACCGGAGCATCGGCAAAGGTGATCTACCTTTCGCCGCAAGGCCGCAAGCTGACTCAGCAAGCGGTCAAAGGCCTGGCCGAACAGGAATCGTTGATCCTGATCGCCGGTCGTTATGAAGGCATCGACGAGCGTTTTATCGAGGCTCATGTCGATGAGGAGTGGTCGATTGGTGACTATGTGCTTTCCGGTGGCGAGCTGCCGGCCATGGTACTGATCGATGCGGTTACACGACTGCTGCCCGGAGCTTTAGGGCATGTGGACTCGGCGGAGGAAGACTCCTTCACCGACGGTCTGCTCGATTGCCCGCACTACACCCGACCTGAGGTGTATGCGGATCAGCGTGTTCCCGACGTGTTGCTAAGTGGCAACCATGCACATATCCGGCGTTGGCGGATGAAGCAGTCCCTTGGTAGGACCTTCGAACGACGCGCCGATCTTCTGGAAAGTCGCTCGCTTTCTGGAGAAGAGAAGAAGCTGCTCGAGGAATATCTCCGCGAGCGGGACGATAGTTAACGTATCGATGGTGGATCGAGTTATCCATCTTAGGAGCACAGCATGACCAACAAGATCATTCAGCAGCTCGAAGCCGAGCAGATGAACAAGGAAATCCCAACCTTCGCACCAGGCGACACCATTGTCGTCCAGGTTAAAGTGAAGGAAGGTGAGCGTTCCCGTCTGCAGGCGTTCGAAGGCGTCGTTATCGCCAAGCGTAACCGCGGTCTGAACAGCGCCTTCACCGTGCGCAAGATCTCCAGCGGCGTTGGCGTAGAGCGTACCTTCCAGACCTACAGCCCACAGATCGACAGCCTGGCCGTGAAACGTCGTGGTGACGTGCGTAAAGCCAAGCTGTACTACCTGCGCGACCTGTCCGGCAAAGCCGCTCGCATCAAAGAAAAACTGTCCTGAGTGCAGTTTTCCGGGTGGCCAAGGCCACCCAGCGAGAACAAAAAAGCAGCCTTCGGGCTGCTTTTTTGCGTTTTGAAACCCTTGCGATGTATCAGCCATGACGACCCGAGACCAGGAAATCCTGCGCCGCACCGAACTGTCGGTGACCCGCGTGACCAAAGCCGTTTTCCCCAATACCACCAACCACCACAACACCCTGTTCGGCGGCACTGCGCTGGCCTGGATGGACGAAGTGTCGTTCATTGCCGCCACGCGTTTCTGTCGCTTGCCGTTGGTGACCGTTTCCACTGATCGGATCGATTTCAAGCACCCGATTCCAGCTGGCTCGATCGTCGAGCTGGTCGGGACGGTGATCAAGGTCGGCAATACCAGCCTGCAGGTGCAGGTCGATGTATTCGTCGAGAACATGTACCTCGATGGCCGTGAGCGCGCAATCCATGGCGTGTTCAGCTTCGTCGCCATCGATGAGGACAAACGTCCGGTGCCAGTGTTGCCAGAGGCCTGAGTTCATTGGGCCGGAGCAGGCTCGATCAACGCCACCAAGGTCCACCCTGGTTGCGGCGCGAGCGAGTTGTCCGGGCTGGCCACATGGACCCAACCATGGTCGTCACGGGCGAACAGCAGGTGCGCACGCTCCCCATGCAGCGCCTGATAGTCTTCCCAGTCGAATCCTTGGGTAAGGTGGGTGCTGTAGAGCTCTGCGCCCTGATGCAGGCGGTTGGCCAGTTGCAGGTAGGTCATTGGGCTCGCACCCAGTAAATGCCCGCGATGCTCCTCGGCGGCCCGATGTTTGTCGCTTCGCTGTTTTTCCAGTCCGCTGGCGAGCACGAACAGGCGGCTATGGCCGAAATCATGGCGAAAGCGCGCACAGGCCAGGGTGTTGATCTCGCCAGCCGGCGACAGGCCAAGGAGATGGCCGAGACCGACCAGGTCCAGGTGCGCGTCGGCATGTTGCGAGGCCGGGTTGCCGAAATAGGTGGGCAGCCCGTCCATGCGTGCAGCACGGATGTTCTCCCAACTCGAATCGGTCAGCAGTACCCGGCAACCCAACTGTTGCAGGGCTTTGCCGATGGCGCGCGCCGGCTCGTTGGCGCCGACGATGAGGAAGCCGCTCGGTGCCGGCTCGGCAACCTTGAGCAGGCGCGCCAGGGGCCTGGCTGTGGCGCTTTGCAGCACCACCGTGCCGATGATCACGGCGAATGTCAGCGGTACCAGCAGCAAGGCATCCTGGTGCCCGGCTTCGTGCAGGCGGATGGCAAAAATCGCCGAAACCGCTGCGGCGACGATGCCTCGCGGGGCAATCCAGGCCAGGAGTGCGCGTTCGCGCCAGTTCAGTGGTGAGCCCAGGGTGGAGACGAGCACGTTCAACGGGCGTGCCAGCAATTGTATGACCAGCAGCAGGGCCCATACGGCAGGGCCGAGGGCCAGTAGCGCATGCAGGTCCAGGCGCGCAGCCAGCAGAATGAACAGTCCGGAAATCAGCAGTACGCTGAGGTTTTCCTTGAAGTGCAGGATCTGCCGGACATCCACGCCCGGCATGTTGGCCAGCCACATGCCCATCACCGTCACTGCCAGCAGCCCCGACTCGTGAACGATCTGGTTGGCGGCAATGAAGATGCCCAGCACGGCCGCCAGCGATGCCAGGTTATGCAGGTATTCCGGCAGCCACTGGGCGCGCATGATCTGGCCCAACAGCCAGCCTCCGGCGGCGCCGAGTGCACAACCGCAGAAGATCACCCCGGCGAAGGTCACCAGGCTCTGGCTCAGACCGTTACCCTCTGCGCTGGCAATGATGAAGCTGTACACCACCACTGCCAGCAGTGCACCAATCGGGTCGATGACGATACCTTCCCAGCGCAGGATGTTGGCGATGGTGGTGTTAGGCCGTACGACCCTGAGCATGGGCACGATGACCGTGGGGCCGGTGACCAGGGTCAGGGCCCCGAACAGAATCGCCAGAGGCCAGTCGAAACCCAGCAGCCAATGGGTCGCGACAGCGATCACTGCCCATGTGGTCAGCGCGCCGAGCGTCACCAACCGGTGCACCACGCTGCCGATCTCTCGCCACTGTGACAGGTGCAGGGTCAGGCTGCCCTCGAACAGAATCAGGGCCACCGCCAGCGAGACCAGCGGCATCAGCAACGATCCGAACAATGCCTGCGGGTCGAGCCAGCCCAACACCGGGCCTGCGAGAATGCCGCACAACAGAAGAAAGAGGATGGCCGGCAATTTCAGGCGCCAGGCCAGCCATTGGCAGGCGAGGGCGGCCGCTCCGATGCCACCGAAGCTCAGAAGGATTTGCTGTTCGCTCATGCGGGCTCCCTATGCCTGCGTTGTTATGAAAGACTAAGCGTCATTTCGTTCTTCGCCACCGAGTTTTCATGCCCGCTCTAGACCACCCACTGATCGACCAATTCCTCGACGCTCTGTGGCTTGAAAAAGGCCTGTCCGACAACACCCGCGTTTCCTATCGCAGTGACCTGGCCTTGTTCAACGGCTGGCTGCAGGAGCGTGGCGTAAGTCTGCCCGACGCCGGCCGCGACCTGATCCTCGATCATTTGGCATGGCGGTTCGACCAAGGCTACAAGCCGCGTTCCACCGCGCGATTTTTGTCTGGGCTGCGTGGCTTCTTTCGTTATCTGCTGCGAGAAAGGCGGGTGGGGGTCGACCCGACCCTGCTGGTAGAGATGCCCCAGTTAGGTCGTCCGTTGCCCAAATCGTTGTCCGAGGCCGACGTCGAGGCACTGCTCCTTGCGCCGGACCTTGGCGAAGCCATCGGTGAGCGCGACCGGGCCATGCTCGAAGTGCTGTATGCCTGTGGCTTGCGGGTAACCGAACTGGTCAGCCTGACGCTCGATCAGGTCAATCTGCGCCAGGGTGTTCTGCGGGTAATGGGCAAAGGCAGCAAGGAGCGTCTGGTGCCCATGGGCGAGGAGGCGGTGGTCTGGCTGGAGCGTTACCTGCGTCAAGGCCGCAGCGAACTGCTCAATGGCCGCCCCAGCGACGTGCTGTTTCCCAGCTTGCGCGGCGAGCAGATGACCCGGCAGACGTTCTGGCACCGCATCAAGCACCATGCCCGGGTTGCCGGCATCGACAAACCTCTTTCGCCCCACACTTTGCGCCACGCCTTCGCCACGCATCTGCTGAACCATGGCGCCGACTTACGTGTCGTGCAGATGCTGCTGGGCCACAGTGACCTGTCGACCACGCAGATCTACACCCATGTAGCCAAGGCGCGCCTGCAGCAACTGCACGCCCAGCATCACCCCCGTGGATGAATCATTTTCATGTTCCGCCGACCGGTACCCGTAGACCCATTCAGCACCCGTCTGATGTGGTAGGCTTGAGCGGTTTAGCACCAAGGGCCGCTTGGTTGCCGCGTTTTTGCGCGTACAACGTCCCCCGGCCCCGGTTCGCCTTCAGGAGTTCCCATGCGCTTGACCCAGATGTTCGCCGCCGCCGCCCTGGCGCTGGCCAGTACCTTTGCCGTCGCCGCGGCCACCGATGCCAATAGCGGCGCGGAGCAGGCTATTCGCAAGTCGTTGCAGAACCTCGAGCTGGAAGTTCCAGTGGAAAGCGTGGCCAGCAGCCCGGTCAGTGGCCTGTACGAGGTCAAACTGCAGGGTGGTCGCGTGCTGTATGCCAGTGCCGACGGCCAGTTCGTCATGCAGGGCTACCTGTTCCAGATCCAGGATGGCAAGCCGGTCAACCTGACCGAAAAGGCCGAACGCCTTGGTATCGCCAAGCTCATCAACGGCATTCCAGCCGCCGAGATGGTGGTTTATCCTGCCAAGGGCGAAACCAAGTCGCACATCACCGTGTTCACCGACACCACCTGCCCGTATTGCCACAAGCTTCACGCCGAAGTGCCTGAGCTGAACCGTCGCGGTATCGAAGTGCGCTATGTCGCCTTCCCGCGTCAGGGCCTCGGCTCGCCGGGCGATGAACAGTTGCAGGCGGTGTGGTGCTCCAGTGATCGCCGCGCGGCCCTGGACAAGATGATCGATGGCAAGGAAATCAAGGCCGCCAAGTGCACCAACCCGGTCAGCAAGCAGTTCCAGCTGGGGCAGTCGATCGGTGTCAATGGCACACCGGCGATCGTCCTGGAAAACGGCCAGGTGATTCCGGGCTACCAGCCCGCGCCGCAAGTGGCCAAGCTGGCCCTGGCTGGCCAGCAGCAGGCCGCCAAGTAATTCATTCAGTACGCCGTCGTCATGGGGTGACGGCATGTTTCACGGTCGGCGCAGGTGCCGGCCGTTCAATGGGGAGTTCACAGTGAAACCGGTCAAAGTAGGCATCTGTGGGTTGGGGACCGTCGGTGGCGGAACCTTCAATGTACTTCAGCGCAACGCCGAGGAGATTGCCCGCCGTGCCGGGCGCGGTATTGAAGTGGCACAGATCGCCATGCGCTCGCAGAACCCGAACTGCCAGATTACCGGTACCCCCATTACCGCTGATGTGTTCGACGTTGCGAGCAACCCGGAGATCGACATCGTCATCGAGCTGATCGGTGGCTACACCGTTGCCCGCGACCTGGTGCTCAAGGCCATCGAGAATGGCAAGCACGTGGTCACCGCCAACAAGGCGCTGATTGCCGTGCATGGCAACGAAATCTTCGCCAAGGCCCGCGAGAAAGGCGTCATCGTTGCCTTCGAAGCGGCGGTGGCCGGCGGCATCCCGGTGATCAAGGCCATTCGCGAAGGCCTCTCGGCCAACCGTATCAATTGGCTGGCCGGCATCATCAACGGCACCGGCAACTTCATCCTCACCGAAATGCGCGAGAAGGGCCGTGCCTTCCCCGACGTGCTGGCCGAAGCCCAGGCGCTGGGCTATGCCGAAGCCGACCCGACCTTCGACGTCGAAGGCATCGATGCTGCGCACAAACTGACCATTCTGGCGTCCATTGCCTTCGGTATCCCGCTGCAGTTCGACAAGGCCTATACCGAGGGCATCACCCAGCTGACCACCGCCGATGTGAACTACGCAGAGGCCCTTGGTTATCGCATCAAGCACCTGGGCGTTGCTCGCAGCACGCCAGCGGGCATCGAACTGCGCGTGCACCCGACGCTGATTCCGGCAGACCGGCTGATCGCCAACGTCAACGGTGTGATGAACGCCGTGATGGTCAACGGCGACGCTGCAGGGTCGACCCTGTACTACGGCGCTGGCGCCGGCATGGAACCGACCGCATCGTCGGTGGTGGCCGACCTGGTCGACGTGGTCCGCGCGATGACTTCCGACCCGGAGAACCGCGTGCCGCACCTGGCCTTCCAGCCAGACTCGCTGTCGGCTCACCCGATCCTGCCGATCGAAGCCTGTGAAAGCGCCTACTACCTGCGTATCCAGGCCAAGGACCACCCGGGCGTACTGGCCCAGGTTGCCAGCATTCTTTCCGAACGCGGCATCAACATCGAGTCGATCATGCAGAAGGAAGCCGAGGAGCAGGACGGCCTGGTACCGATGATTCTGCTGACCCACGGTGTGGTCGAGCAGCGCATCAACGACGCCATCGTCGCCCTGGAGGCCTTGCAGGACGTGGTCGGCAAGGTCGTGCGCATCCGCGTCGAACAGCTCAACTAACAAATACCGCCGTCGGGCCGCCAGCGCGGCCCGGGCCCCAGCACCGAAGGTTTGTACCCATGCGCTATATCAGCACCCGCGGCCAGGCACCGGCCCTGAACTTCGAAGACGTCCTGCTGGCGGGCCTTGCCAGCGATGGCGGCCTGTACGTACCGGAAAACCTGCCGCGCTTCACCCAGGAAGAAATCGCCTCCTGGGCTGGCCTGCCGTACCACGAATTGGCATTCCGCGTGATGCGTCCGTTCGTCGACGGCAGCATCGCCGATGCCGATTTCAAGAAGATCCTCGAGGAAACCTACGGCGAGTTCGCCCACGCCGCGGTAGCGCCGCTGCGTCAGCTCAACACCAATGAGTGGGTGATGGAGCTGTTCCACGGCCCGACCCTGGCGTTCAAGGATTTCGCCCTGCAATTGCTCGGTCGTCTGCTGGACCACGTACTGGCCAAGCGCGGCGAGCGTGTGGTGATCATCGGCGCCACCAGTGGTGACACCGGCTCCGCCGCTATCGAAGGCTGCCGTCGCTGCGACAACGTCGACATCTTCATCCTGCACCCGCACCAGCGTGTTTCGGAAGTCCAGCGTCGTCAGATGACCACCATCTTCGGCGACAACATCCACAACATCGCCATCGAAGGCAACTTCGACGACTGCCAGGAGATGGTCAAGGCCAGCTTCGCCGACCAGTCGTTCCTCAAAGGCACTCGTCTGGTCGCGGTCAACTCGATCAACTGGGCGCGCATCATGGCCCAGATCGTCTACTACTTCCACGCAGCACTGCAGCTGGGTGGCCCGGCTCGCTCGGTGGCATTCTCGGTACCGACCGGCAACTTCGGCGATATCTTCGCAGGCTACCTGGCCCGCAACATGGGCTTGCCGATCAGCCAGCTGGTGGTGGCCACCAACCGTAACGACATCCTGCACCGCTTCATGAGCGGCAACCAGTACGTCAAGGAAACCCTGCACGCGACCCTGTCGCCGTCGATGGACATCATGGTTTCTTCCAACTTCGAGCGCCTGCTTTTCGACCTGCACGGTCGCAACGGAGCAGCGATCGCCGAGTTGATGGCGAACTTCAAGCAAGGGGGTGGTTTCAGCGTCGAGCAAGACCGCTGGACCGAAGCGCGCAAGCTGTTCGATTCGCTGGCAGTGAACGACGAGCAGACCTGCCAGACCATCGCCGAGGTGTTCGCCACTACGGGTGAGGTGCTCGATCCGCACACCGCCATTGGCGTCAAGGCCGCCCGTGAGTGCCGTCGCAGCCTCGACACCCCGATGGTGGTGCTGGGTACCGCGCACCCGGTCAAGTTCCCGGAAGCGGTGGAAAAGGCGGGCGTTGGCAAGGCGCTGGAACTGCCGGCTCACCTGAGCGACCTGTTCAGCCGTGAGGAACGTTGCACGGTACTGGCCAACGACCTCAAGGCGGTCCAGGCCTTCGTCAGCCAGCACGGCAACCGCGGCAAGCCGCTGTAATCCCGGCAACCTGACAAACAGGCGCCTGCGACGTACTGCAGGCGCCTGCTTGCTGGCGATAGGTTGCGGCGCGCACTTATCGCTGACGAATTTTCCGAAACCCCTTTCAGATATCTCCTATATAAGGCGTTTGGTGTCCCGCCTAGAGTGACCGGTCCTCCCATCAGGAGCGGTTCATGCATCAGCCCCACGTCTTGCTCCACCAGCCACGCCCCTCTCACCAGATCCTCCTGCATCAGGCCTGTAATGCCGTGGGCGTTTTCAATGTGCGCGTCATTCCAACGCTCGATGACCTGTATGCGTGCCTGGCATGCGAGCAGGTCGCCGATGTGCTGGTCCTCGACCATGCCATTGCGCCTGAAAGCGGCATGGCCCTGCTGGAGCAGATCGCAAACAAGCGCTGCTTGCGCGCTTTGCTGTTCGTCGGCCAGGCGAACGAGGGCTGCCTGAACCTCGCCAACGAAGCCCGGCGGCGCGGTCTTTGGGTGTTGGCCGAGCTGCCTTGGCCGCTGCCAATGCCGCGCTGGCAACAGGCCTTGCAGCGTATTCAAACTGTCATCTCATCTACGCATGCTCATTGAAGCGAATGCTTCATGGCGAACTTTGCACCGTATTCGCAGGTCAGTTCCTTCATGTCCCACCACCCAGCGAGTGATCCGGATGGAAAGAATCTGCAAGCTGCTCAATGACGCACTTTCCCCTTATAAAACCCAACTCGGTGAAGCGCAGGCCAGCGGTAATCGCTTGCTGAGCGTGTACGACAGTCTTGGTAGCCTGACGCTCAGGCGCACCGTCAGTGTGCGCCAGTTGCAGGAACAACGCTTGTTGATCGACTTGGTGGATGGCCTGCACCGCGACCTGCAGATCGCAGAGGGTCGCTTGCAGCCCTCTGTGATAGCGGCACTGCAGCAACGGCCTGCAAGCCAGGGAACCTTTGCATGAAGGGGGTATCAGACACAGTAGGGCAGCCAGCCAGAACTTCGCTCCGGTGATGGCGGGGCTGTCACGGGAAGCCCATGAGGGCTTTCGATTGACCCCGGGCGTCTTCCCCAGCGCTCCGGGGTTTCTTTTTCATGGGGTGTGGAAAAAGTGGCGGCTCTGTTCCAGATAACTCTCACGTTGCTCGGGATCGAGCCAGTGCGAGTAATAGAGCGGCAGCGCGTCCTGACGAAGCGCCGGTAGCAACTGGTCGATATGCTCGACCACTTGGCGCCCCATCGGTGTGTCCGAGCAGCCTACGTGAAGGAACTGGAAGCGGTTCACACCCAAGATAGGGTAGAAGAGGTAGTCATCCGCCGAGCCCCCTTGTTGCCCTGTCAGGTAGTTGACCTCGTGCCGATACCCCAGCATCAGCTTCAATCGCCCTTTCTGCTGCATCTGCAGAAGACTGGCGGTAGCGTCGTTGCCGTAATGGCGGCTGAAGGCTTCGTCGGGCAACTGACGCAGTATCGCGTCGATCTGGGCGCTGTAGCTGCGCTCGGCGACAATGCCTAGTTTAAGCCGTGTGTCGGTGAGCAAGCGCTTGAGATCCACCTGCTGGTCATCCAAAAATGGTTCGACCACGTCGCGGTCTTGCTTGCGGACCAGCAGCCCACCGCTCAGCACGCCCAGGGATGGAATGGAGAAATGCACGAACTTTTCCCGCTCTGGCGTCCACAGTAGTGTCGGGTCGCACGTGAGGCTGCGCGGGTCCTGGAGCATCTGAATCCCGCGGGCTCGGTTAACCCGCACGATGTCATGTTCATACTCCGGCATCTGCGAGATCAACAGCGGCAGCAGTTGGTCGATGACACCCTGGCCTTTCTCTGTCCCTTCGAAAATGGTGAACGGCGGCAGGTCTCGCACCAGCCACAGCACGCGTTCCTTGGCCAGCGCCGGCCCAGTGGCCAGGGTAGCCAGCAGGCCAAGCAGGCCGGTCAGCCGACGTAGCAGGCCAGGTGCTGGCATGGGCGGGCGCGGCAGTATCAGACTGCGCCACTCTGGCGCAGGTTGGCGATGGCGGCAGCGTCATATCCCAAGCGCTCAAGCACGGCGTCGGTATGTTCTCCCAGTGCTGGGCCAACCCACTCGGCAGAACCGGGTGTTTCCGACAGCTTTGGCACGATGCCAGGCATCTTGAACGGCTTGCCGTCAGGCAGGCGAGCCTGGAGGAACATTTCGCGCGCCAGGTACTGTGGATCGTTGAACATGTCCTCGGCCGAGTAGATCCGGCTTGCCGGTACCTCGGCGCTGGTGAGTACCTGCATGACTTGCTCCAGCGTCAGGCTGTTGGCCCAGCGGTCGATCACCCCATATAGCTCGTCGCGCCGCAGGTCGCGGCCATCATTGGTGGCCAGGCTTGGGTCGTTGGCCAGGTCGTCGCGGCCGACGGCGTGCATGAAGCGTTTGAAGATCGCATCACCGTTGGCGCCGATCTGCACATGCTTGCCGTCGGCGGTGGTGTGGATGGAGGAGGGGGTGATGCCTGGCATGATGTTGCCGGTGCGTTCGCGGATAAAACCGAACACATCGAACTCCGGGACCATGCTTTCCATCATGGCGAAAATCGCCTCGTACAACGCCACGTCGACGACCTGGCCCTGGCCGCCATTGACTTCCCGATGGCGCAGAGCCATCAATGCCCCGATCACGCCCCACAGGGCGGCGATCGAGTCACCGATGGAAATCCCGGTGCGCACCGGCGGGCGGTCTTCGAAACCGGTGATGTAACGCAGCCCGCCCATCGACTCGCCAACCGCACCGAAACCGGGCTGATCTTTCATCGGGCCGGTCTGGCCGAAGCCGGACAGGCGCACCATCACCAGTTTCGGATTCAGAGCCTGCAGCACATCCCAGCCCAGGCCAAGTTTTTCCAGCACCCCTGGACGGAAGTTCTCGATGAGAATGTCGGCTTCGGCCAATAGCCGCTTGAGGACTTCGCGGCCTTCCGGGTGTTTGAGGTTAAGGGTCAGCGACTGCTTGTTGCGGGCCTGGACGAACCACCACAGCGAGGTGCCTTCGTAGAGTTTACGCCACTTGCGCAGTGGGTCGCCGCCGTCGGGGGACTCGACCTTGATCACCTCGGCGCCGAATTCGGCGCAGATGCGCGAGGCGAACGGGCCGGCGATGAGGGTGCCGAGTTCGATGACTTTCAGACCTGCGAGGGGTTTGCTGGGCGTAGGCATGTGGCATCCGTGGCGACTGGGCAGAGCGGTGGTTTTATCATAGGTCGCTGGCGGCAGAAACTGCTGCGCGGCAACGACGTCGCGTATCGGTTAGACTGTGCCACTTTTCTTTGCGCAAGAAGCCCGTCGACCATGGCCCAGCCGTCCACCACCTACAAATTCGAACTGAATCTGACCGATCTTGACCGTGGCGTGTACGAAAACGTCAGGCAGACCATTGCCCGTCACCCTTCGGAAACCGAAGAGCGAATGGCCGTGCGTTTGCTGGCTTATGCCCTCTGGTACAACGAAAACCTGTCGTTCGGTCGTGGACTGTCCGATGTGGATGAAGCGGCGCTGTGGGAAAAAAGCCTGGATGATCGCATCCTGCACTGGATCGAAGTCGGCCAGCCGGACGCCGAGCGCCTGACCTGGTGCTCGCGCCGCACCGAGCGCACCAGCCTGCTGGCCTACGGCAGCCTGCGGGTTTGGGAAGGCAAGGTGGTGGGTGCGGTCAAGGGCCTGAAGAACCTCAGCATTGCCGCTGTGCCGCAAGAGGTGCTGGAAACCCTGGCCACCGACATGCCCCGCACCATCAAGTGGGACGTGATGATCAGCGAAGGGACGGTCTTCGTCACCGACGACCGTGGCCAGCACGAAGTGCAGTTGCAATGGCTGCTCGGTGAGCGTGGCTGACCTTCATAGACCCTGACTGCCGAAGCCATTATGCGTATCGAACCTCGCCCACTGCCGCCGACCCTGCCATTTCTGGGTAACCTACCCCCGTTGTTGACGCGCTTGTACGCCGCCCGTGGCGTGCAATCCGAGGCTGAGCTGGACAAAAGCCTGGGGCGCCTATTGCCGTACCAGCAACTCAAGGGGATCGAGGCGGCGGTCGACCTGTTGGTGGAGGCGATCGACCAGCGCCAGCGAATCCTCATCGTCGGCGACTTCGATGCCGACGGTGCGACGGCCAGTACGGTGGGCGTGCTCGGCCTGCGCTTGCTGGGTGCGGCCCATGTCGACTACCTGGTGCCCAATCGTTTCGAGTACGGCTACGGCCTGACCCCGGAGATTGTCCAGGTCGCGTTGCAACGCCAGCCGCAATTGCTGGTCACGGTCGACAACGGGATCTCCAGCGTGGACGGTGTGGCTGCTGCAAAGGCCGCGGGGCTCAAGGTGCTGGTGACCGACCACCACCTGCCGGGCGAGCAATTGCCGGATGCCGACGCCATCGTCAACCCCAACCAGCCGGGCTGCGAGTTCCCAAGCAAGGCGCTGGCCGGCGTCGGGGTCATCTTCTACGTACTGATGGCCTTACGTGCGCGCCTACGCAGCCTGGGGCGCTACCAGACCCAAGCCCAACCGAATATCGGCGAGTTGCTCGACCTGGTGTCCCTTGGCAGTGTGGCGGACGTGGTGCCCCTGGATGCCAACAACCGCATCCTGGTGCACCAGGGCCTCGAACGCATCCGTGCAGGCCGCGCTCGTCCTGGCCTCAAGGCCATCCTGGAAGTGGCGCGGCGTGATCATCGGCGTATCACCTCGACCGACCTCGGCTTCATTCTCGGCCCACGGCTGAACGCGGCCGGGCGGCTGGATGACATGAGCCTGGGTATCGAATGCCTGCTGTGCGAGGACGCCGCCCTGGCGATGGACATGGCCCAGCAGCTGGATGACCTGAACCAGGACCGCAAGTCCATCGAGCAGGGCATGCAACGCGAAGCCCTGGCCCAGCTCAAGGACCTGCCGGTCGAGTCCATGCCCTATGGCCTGTGCCTGTTCGACGCCGACTGGCACCAGGGGGTGATCGGGATTCTTGCTTCGCGCCTGAAAGAGCGCTACCACCGTCCTACCATCGCGTTTGCCGATGCGGGGGAGGGCATGCTCAAGGGCTCGGCGCGCTCTGTGCCGGGCTTTCATATTCGCGATGCGTTGGATGCCGTGGCAGCCCGGCATCCGCAGCTGATCAGCAAGTTTGGTGGACATGCCATGGCCGCCGGGCTTTCCTTACCGGAGGCCAACTTCCCGGCATTCGCCGAGGCGTTCGACGAGGAAGTCCGTCGCCAGTTGCGCGAGGAGGACCTGACCGGCCGCCTGTTGTCCGATGGCACCCTTGCGGTCGAAGAGTTCCACCTCGACCTGGCCAAGGCCCTGCGCAACGCCGGCCCTTGGGGGCAGCACTTCCCCGAACCGCTGTTCCATGGCGTGTTCCAACTGGTCGAGCAACGGGTGGTCGGCGAGCGGCACCTGAAGGTGGTGCTCAAGAGCGAATGTGGTGCCGTGAAGTTGGATGGCATTGCCTTCGGGATCGACCGCGAGGTCTGGCCAAACCCCACCGTGCGTTGGGTGGAATTGGCCTACAAGCTGGATGTGAACGAGTTTCGCGGTAATGAAAGCGTGCAGTTGATGATCGCCCACATGGAGCCGCGCTGAGCGCTCCTTCAGACGGCAGATCTGCATGACGGCATCCACGCGCCTGTCTGGAGGGTTTGGGGGCGTGAATCGAGCGCCGCTCGCGCGGCGCATCGCGAGCAAGGCTCGCTCCTGCAGACGCGTGCGGTCATTGGGCCGTGCACCAAGGCGATCGCGCGCAAATTGTGCAGGCATGACTGGCCCGAAGCAGCGGTAGGAGCGAGCCTTGCTCGCGATGCGCCGCGTGGGCGGCGCTCGGTTTCATAGCCACCGAAAATCTGTTGCCCTCCAATCTGGTCTAGTCTGATTAATGACCGGCACCGGGCCAGGGATGTGCACTTGAGTGTCCGGACTGGATCACCATTGGAGTCCTTGGGAGGTGCCCTCATGAGCCTGCTGCTCGAGCCTTACACCCTGCGTCAGTTGACGCTGCCCAACCGCATCGCGGTCTCGCCGATGTGCCAGTATTCTGCGATCGATGGCCTGGCCAACGATTGGCATCTCGTTCACCTGGGGAGCCGAGCCGTGGGTGGCGCCGGCTTGGTCATCAGCGAGGCCGTCGCGGTGACCGCCGATGGTCGGATCACTGCCGAAGACCTCGGCCTGTGGAACGACGATCAGATTGCGCCTTTGCAGCGCATTACCCGTTTCATTACCGCCCAGGGCGCCGTGCCGGGCATCCAGCTGGCCCACGCTGGGCGCAAGGCCAGTACGTATCGGCCCTGGTTGGGCAAGCAGGGCAGTGTGAAGATCGAAGACGGTGGCTGGCAGCCGGTGGGCCCCTCGAAGATCGCCTTCGACCCGCAGCACACGCCACCGCGCGAGTTGAGCAAGGAAGAGATTCAGGGCGTGATCGATGCCTTCGTCGCCTCGACCGAGCGAGCGCTGAAAGCGGGCTTCAAGGTCGTCGAAGTCCACGCGGCCCATGGGTATCTCCTGCATCAGTTCCTCTCACCATTGAGTAACCAGCGCCGTGACGAGTACGGAAGCTGCTTCGAGAACCGCATCCGCCTGACCCTCCAGGTGGTGGAGGCCGTTCGCAAGGTCTGGCCGGCAGAACTGCCGCTGTTCGTGCGCGTCTCGGCAACCGACTGGGTCGAGGATGGCTGGAACCCGGATGAAACCGTCGAACTGGCGCGCCGCTTGCGGGTGCTGGGTGTCGACCTGATCGATGTTTCCTCCGGTGGCACCTCGGTCAACGCCGAGATTCCTACCGGCCCCGGCTATCAGACGCGCTTCGCTGAGCGCGTGCGCAAGGAGGCGGAGATTGCCACGGGCACCGTCGGTATGATCACCGAACCGGCCCAGGCCGAGCACATTCTGCGCACTGGCCAGGCCGACGTGATCTTCCTGGCCCGGGAACTCCTTCGCGATCCTTACTGGCCGCTGCATGCCGATGATGACCTGGGCGGCAACAAGGCCACCTGGCCGGCGCAGTATCAAAGGGCAACCAGCCGAGCCAACCCAATTCACGAATCGGATTTGCGGGATTAGGGCGTATGGCGACAGCGGTGGGGTGGGGCTGAAATCGAGCGCCGCGCGGGCGGCGCATCGCGAGCTGCGCTCGCTCCTACAGGCGCACGCGAACGCCTTGTGGGTACGATGCGATATCGCGTCATGCGCCAAGACGTTCGCGCACAAATCCCACAGATTAATTGGCCCGGAAGGATCGTAGGAGCGAGCGCAGCCCGCGGTGCGCTCGATCTTATTATTGGCGCTAGACCTCTAAAGGAATACCCCAGCCGGCAACCTCAATGTTTGATCATCACATGCCGCACACAGGTGTAGTCCTCCAGGCCGTACATCGACAGGTCCTTGCCATACCCTGAATGCTTCTGGCCGCCATGGGGCATTTCGCTGACCAGCATGAAATGGGTGTTGACCCAAGTGCAGCCATACTGCAAACGGGCGGCCAAACGGTGTGCCCGGCCCGTGTCGCGGGTCCATACCGATGAGGCCAGGCCGTACTCCGAGTCGTTGGCCCATGCCAGCGCTTGGGTTTCGTCAGTGAAACGGGTAACCGAAACCACCGGACCGAATACTTCATGGCGCACGATCTCGTCATCCTGAAGGGCATCGGCCAGCACGGTCGGCTCGAAGAAGAAACCATCACCCGGCAAGGCCTTGCCCCCGGTGACCAGGCGGATATGCGGCTGGGCGACGGCGCGTTGCACCAGGCCTGCGACCTTGTCGCGGTGCTGGGCGCTGATCAACGGGCCAAGCTCGGTATCTTCAGCGTCCTGCAGGCCGGGTTTGAGGCTGGCCACCGCCTTGCCCAGTCGTTCGACGAATTGCTCGTAGATGCCATCCTGCACATACAGGCGACAGGCGGCGGTGCAGTCCTGGCCGGCGTTGTAGAAGCCGAAGGTGCGGATGCCATCGATGGCTGCATCCAGGTCGGCATCGTCGAACACCAGCACCGGCGCCTTGCCGCCCAGTTCCATGTGCATGCGCTTCACGCTGTCGGCGGTGGCGCCGATGATGTGCGCACCGGTGGGGATGGAGCCGGTCAGTGACACCATGCGCACCTTGGGGTGGGTGACCAGCGGGTTGCCGACCGTCTGGCCGCGGCCGAAGAGGATGTTGAGTACCCCCGGCGGCAGCAGGCTCTGCGCCAGTTCACCCAGGCGCAGCGCGGTCAGCGGGGTCAGCTCCGAGGGCTTGATCACCACGGTATTGCCCGCCGCCAACGCTGGCGCGATCTTCCAGGCCAGCATCATCAGCGGGTAGTTCCAGGGGGCGATCGAGGCAACCACGCCCAGTGGGTCACGGCGAATCATCGAGGTGTGCCCGGGCAAGTATTCGCCAGCCGCAGAGCCGCCCAGGCAGCGCGCAGCACCGGCGAAGTAGCGGAACACATCGGCGATGGCCGGGATCTCGTCGTTCAGCGCCGCCGTGAAAGGCTTGCCGCAGTTCTGCGACTCTAGCCGGGCCAGTTCCTCGCCGTGATTTTCAAGGGTGTCGGCCAGCGCCAGCAGGGCAAGGGAGCGGTCCTTGGGGCTGGATTGGGACCAGCTGTCGAACGCCTGGTCCGCTGCGCACACGGCCTGGTCGACCTGTGCCTCGGTGGCTTCGTTGATTTGCGCCAGGGCACTGCCCAGGGCCGGGTTGAGCACGGTCCAGGTTGGCCCCTCGCCGGTCACCAGGCGGCCATTGATGAGCATTTGGGTTTGCATGGAAGACACCTCCAGGGTCATTTGCCGCCGCCCGCAACGCTTTCGCCGCCGCGGGTCAGGTAATAGGCGCCGAGGATCGGCAACATGGTCACCAGCATCACCAGTAGAGCGACGACATTGGTGACCGGCACATCGCGGGGACGGCTCAACTGATTGAGCAGCCAGATCGGCAGCGTGCGTTCATGGCCTGCGGTGAAGGTGGTGACGATGATCTCGTCGAACGACAAGGCGAACGCCAGCATGCCACCGGCCAGCAGGGCCGAGCCCAGGTTGGGCAGGATGATGTAGCGGAAGGTCTGCCAGCCGTCGGCACCCAGGTCCATCGAGGCCTCGATCAGGCTCTGGGAGGTGCGCCGCAGGCGGGCGATGACGTTGTTGTAGACGATCACCACGCAAAAGGTCGCGTGGCCGACCACGATGGTGAGCACACCAGGCTCGATGCCCAAGATCTTGAAGGCTGACAGCAAGGCAATGCCGGTGATGATGCCGGGCAAGGCGATGGGTAGGATCAGCATCAGCGAGATGCTCTCCTTGCCAAAGAAGCTGCGTCGATATAGCGCCGCCGAGGCCAGGGTGCCCAGTACCAGGGCTATCAGCGTGGCGAGGCTGGCGACTTTCACCGACAGCATGATGGCCTCGAGCACGTCCGGGCGCGCGAAGGCTACGGTGAACCAGTTCAGGGTGAATCCCTGGGGTGGGAAGCTAAAGGCTGCGTCCTCTGTGTTGAAGGCGTAGAGGATGATGATCACGATCGGAAAATGCAGGAAAAGCAGCCCGCCCCACGCAGCCAGGCGCAGCCCCAGCGAAGCACTTTCAGAGTGCATCGAAGGCTCCCAGGCGTTTGACGATGGCTAGGTAGACTGCGATCAGCACGATGGGCACCAGAGTAAAGGCGGCCGCCATGGGCATGTTGCCGATCGCCCCTTGCTGGGCGTAGACCATGCTGCCGATGAAGTACCCGGGCGGGCCGATCAACTGCGGGACGATGAAATCGCCGAGGGTGAGGCTGAAGGTAAAGATCGAGCCTGCGGCGATACCGGGTATGGAAAGCGGCAGAACAACCTGCACGAAGGTTTGCCCCGGCGTAGCCCCAAGGTCGGCCGAGGCCTGCAGGAGCGATGGCGGCAAGCGTTCCAGGGCCGCCTGGATGGGCAGGATCATGAACGGCAGCCAGATGTAAACGAACACCAAAAAGCGCCCCAGGTGCGAGGTGGACAAGGTGCTGCCACCCACCCCCGGCACCGCCAACACCAGTTGCAAGAGGCCTTCGAGGTGCAACTGCTGGACGAACCACTGGGCGACGCCGCCCTTGGCCAGCAGCAGGGTCCAGGCGTAGGTCTTGACGATGTAGCTGGCCCACATCGGCATCATCACCGCGATGTAGAAAAACGCCTTGGTCCTGCCGGTGGTGTAGCGCGCCATGTAGTAGGCGATAGGGAAGGCCAGCACGGCGCTGGCCAGCGATACCGCCACGGCCATGCTCAAGGTGCGCAGGATGATGTCGAAGTTCGACGGATTGAACAGGGCGGCGAAGTTGCCCAGGGTCAGGTCCGGGGTTACCGCCATGGTGAAGTCGTCGAAGGTATAGAAACCTTGCCAGAGCAGGTTCAGCAGCGAACCCAGGTAAATCGCGCCGAACCAGGTGAGTGGCGGGATCAGCAGCAGCGCCAGGTACAGGTTTGGCCGTCGGTACAGCAGGTTGGAAAACCTGCGCAGCAGGCCTGGGGACGCCGCTGCCGGGTTCATTTCGGCAGGGCTCGTTCAGGTGAATCGAGGAGGGTTTCGCGCAGGGCCGTCATGGCCTCGCGTGGCCAGCGCGCCTGCACTCGCTGTCCCGGTTGCCAGGGCTGAGCCTGGTCCTGCCAGCGATCGTTGGCATGACTCACCGCCAACAACTGGCCACTGTCGAGCTGGACTTCGTAGCGGGTGGCGCTGCCCTGGTACTGGATGTCGCGCAGCAAGCCACTGACCTGGACCTCGGTTCCCGTAGTGGCCGCGTCACCGAGGCGGATGTGCTCCGGACGAATGGAGAACGGCGTGGCGCTGCCATTGAGCTGCTTCGCCAGTTCGCCCCGCAGGACGTTGGACGTGCCGACGAACTCGGCGACGAAGGTGGTAGCCGGTTTCATGTACAGGTTGCGTGGGGTGTCGACTTGTTCGATGCGACCCCGGTTGAACACCGCCACGCGGTCGGACATCGACAGCGCCTCGGTCTGGTCGTGGGTAACGAAAACGAAGGTGATGCCCAGCTGGCGCTGCAGCTTCTTGAGCTCGCCTTGCATCTGTTCGCGCAACTTCAGGTCCAGGGCGCCGAGGGGTTCGTCCAGCAGCAGGACCCGCGGGCGATTGACCAGTGCGCGGGCCAGGGCCACACGCTGACGCTGGCCACCAGAAAGCTGCGCCGGTTTGCGCTCGCCATAGCCAGAAAGGGCGACCATCGCCAAAGCCTCGTCGGCGCGGGCATGGCGCTCGGCCTTGGCCACGCCTTTTACCTTGAGGCCATAGGCGATGTTGTCGCGCACGTTCATGTGCGGAAACAGTGCGTAGTCCTGGAACACGGTGTTGACGTCGCGCTGGTAGGGCGGCACGCCCGTGGCTTCGACGCCGTGAATACGGATCGAGCCGCTGCTGGGATGTTCGAAGCCCGCTATCAGGCGCAGGCAGGTGGTCTTGCCCGAGCCTGAGGGCCCGAGCATGGAGAAGAACTCGCCGTCTTCGATGTCGATGCTGACCTGGTCGACAGCCTTGACCTCGCCGAAGGTGCGGGAAACCTGGGTGAACTGGACGGCTAGGGGCATGTGTGGGCTCCAGGAAACGTTCTTACTCCTGCTCTGGCCCCTTCGCGGGCTAACCCGCCCCCACAGCTACTGCGCGGTACTCTGTAGGAGCGGCTTGCCCGTGAGGAAGCCAGGTCGGGTTTCAACCGGCTTCAGCGTCCGCCCATGATCGCAATGTAATCCTGGGTCCAGCGGCTGTACGGTACGAACTTGCCTCCTTGGGCCTGTGGGGTTTTCCAGAAGGCAATCTTGTCGAAGTTGTCGAAGCCGTTGGTCTTGCACCCTTCGGCACCCAGCAGCTCGCTGGCGGTACAGGCCGCCGGAACGGCCGGCAACGAGCCGAACCAGGCCGCCACATCGCCTTGCACCTTCGGCTGCAACGACCAGTCCATCCACTTGTAGGCGCAGTTGGGGTGCTTGGCCTCGCTGTGCAGCATGGTGGTATCGGCCCAGCCCGTTGCACCCTCCTTCGGTATGGTCGAGGCCACCGGCTGGTTTTCGGCTTTCAGGCCGTTGACCATGTAGCCCCAGGAACTGGAGGCGACCACGCCTTCGTTCTTCACATCGCTCATCTGCACGGTTGCGTCATGCCAGTAGCGATGGACCAGCGGCTGTTGCTGACGCAGCAGCTCGAGCACGGCCTTGTACTGCGTTTCGGTGAGCTCGTAGGGGTCCTTGATGCCCAGCTCAGGCTTGGCCGACTTCAGGTAAAGCGCGGCATCGGCGATGTAGATCGGCCCGTCATAGGCTTGCACCCGGCCTTTGTTGGGCTTGCCATCGGGCAGGTCTTGCGGGGCGAACACCACGCTCCAACTGGTGGGCGGTTGCTTGAATACGTTGGTGTTGTACAGCAGCACGTTCGGCCCCCACTGGTACGGGGTGCCGTAAACCTGCTTGTCGACCACGTACCAGTCACCGTTCTGCAGGCGCGGGTCAATGTGCTTCCAGTTGGGAATCAGCGCGGTATTGATGGGCTGCACCCGCTTGCCAGCGATCAGGCGGAGCGAAGCGTCGCCCGAAGCGGTGACCAGGTCGTAGCCGCCCTTGGTCATCAGGCTGACCATTTCGTCGGAAGTCGCGGCGGTCTTGACGCTGACCTTGCAGCCGGTTTCCTTTTCGAAGCCTGTGACCCAGTCATAGGCCTTGTCGCTTTCCCCACGCTCGATGTAGCCCGGCCAGGCGACGATATCCAGTCGTCCTTCGCCGGCGCCCAGGGCCTTGGGCAAATCGGCGGCCTGCAAGCTGGCGCTGGCCACTAGCGCGCCGCTCACGGCGCCGAGCAATGCGGTCTTGTGCACTGACATGGTGTTCCCTCTTCTTGGAGATCTTGGTCGGGGCAGTCATCAAGAAAGCTGTGAAGCCATTGTTATAAGCGTAGTGCGGTTGTGCAGGTTGTCGGCGAAGTCGAGTCTAGTTGGGTTTTGTGCCGGCAACGCAACATCTGGAAGCAAATCCACAGGTGGTGTTCATGGCGGTAAGCCTTACTCTGGCCGTGACTTTACGCGCCGTGGAGACGTGCACATGAACACCCGAGGCCTGCTCGACCAATTGCTCAAATCTGGCCAGGAACTGCTGAACAAGCAAACCACCGCAGGCGGCGCGGGCAAGCCTGCGGCAGGTGCCGGTGGCCTGGGCGGCCTGCTTTCCGGCGCCGGCGGCGGCGCCTTGGCTGCCGGGGCGATGGGGCTGCTGCTGGGCAACAAGAAGGCGCGCAAGTATGGCGGCAAGGTTCTGACCTACGGTGGCCTGGCGGCGCTCGGTGTGCTGGCCTACAAGGCCTACGGCAACTGGCAGGCACGCCAGGGCCTGGGGGCGGGCGCAGAGCCTCAGACCCTCGACCGCCTGCCTGCGTCCCAGGCCGAGCAGCACAGCCAGGCGGTGCTGCAGGCGTTGGTGGCAGCGGCCAAGTCCGACGGCCACATCGATGATCGCGAGCGTGCCTTGATCGAGGGTGAGTTCACCCGCCTGGACAGCGACCAGGAGCTGCAGCACTGGTTGCACGCCGAGCTGAACAAGCCACTGGACCCGGCGGAAGTCGCCCGTGCCGCGCAGACGCCGGAAATGGCCGCTGAGATGTACCTGGCCAGCGTGATGATGGTCGATCAGGAAAACTTCATGGAGCGTGCTTACCTGGATGAACTGGCCCGCCAGTTGCGCCTGGACCCAGCCCTGCGGCAGGAGCTGGAGACCCAGGTCAGGTTGGCGTCGACGCCATGATCAGGCAAAACGCCATATTGTCGGGCAAGGATGCCTGAAACAACGAATTTCAGCCGCAATTGCAGAGGAAGCCTGGGCTATACTTCGGCGATTTTTCCCGCTCGTTGTGAATTCCTGAGGGCTGAATGTGAAGAACTGGACCTTGCGCCAACGGATCCTGGCAAGTTTCGCCGTGATCATCGCCATCATGCTGCTGATGATCGTGGCCGCCTACTCGCGGCTGGTGGCGATCGAAAGTGCCGAGGAGGCGGTGGGGACCGACAGCATCCCCGGGCTTTACTACAGTTCGATGATTCGCAGTGCGTGGGTCGACAGTTACGTCACCAGCCAACAATTGGTAGGCCTGTCCAAGCGGCGTGAAATCACTGCGGCCGACATGGAGTTGTTCAAGAGCTTCGAGGATCGGCTCAAGCAACAGATGGCCAACTACCAAGGCACCATCCAGGGCGCCGACGATCAGGCCCGGTTCGACACCTTCATCCAGATGGAAGAAAACTACCTCAAGACTGTAAACCAGGTGCTTGAGGCGTACCGTCAGCGCAATTACGCCGAAGCCGAGCGACTGATCGTCGAGGTGCTTACCCCCGCCTGGCTGGAAGGCCGCAAGCATCTGAACACCGTCATCGAACACAATCGTGAGTCCGCCGGTACAGCCACCCAGGAAATCGTCAGCGCGGTAAGCACCGCCAAGGGCAGCATGTTGGTCTCACTGCTGCTGGCGATCGTCGCGGCAGGCATCTGTGGTTTGCTGCTGATGCGGGCCATTACCGCACCGATGCAGCGTATCGTCCATGCCCTCGACAAACTGCGCTCGGGTGACCTGAGCATGCGCTTGAGCCTGGACCGCAAGGATGAGTTCGGCGCCATCGAAAGTGGCTTCAATGAGATGGCCGAGGCCCTCGCCAACCTGGTCGCCCAGGCGCAGCGCTCATCGGTGCAGGTCACCACCTCGGTGACCGAGATCGCCGCCACCTCCAAGCAGCAGCAGGCCACCGCCACCGAAACCGCCGCCACCACCACCGAAATTGGCGCTACATCGCGTGAGATCGCCGCCACCTCTCGCGATCTGGTCCGCACCATGACCGAGGTTACCAGCGCTGCCGATCAGGCTTCCAGCCTCGCCGGTTCCGGTCAGCAGGGCCTGGCGCGAATGGAAGAGACCATGCACCAGGTGATGGGCGCTGCCGACCTGGTCAATGCCAAGCTGGCGATCCTCAACGAGAAAGCCAGCAACATCACCCAGGTCGTGGTGACCATCGTCAAGGTGGCCGACCAGACCAACCTGCTGTCGCTCAATGCCGCCATTGAGGCGGAAAAAGCCGGTGAGTACGGCCGAGGCTTCTCTGTGGTTGCCACCGAGGTGCGCCGGTTGGCCGACCAGACCGCCGTGGCTACCTACGACATCGAGCAGATGGTGCGGGAAATCCAGTCAGCGGTGTCGGCTGGCGTCATGGGTATGGACAAGTTCTCCGAGGAAGTGCGCCGCGGCATGTTCGAGGTGCAGCAGGTGGGCGAGCAGCTCAGCCAGATCATCCACCAGGTACAAGCATTGGCGCCGCGCGTGTTGATGGTTAACGAAGGCATGCAGGCCCAGGCCACCGGTGCCGAGCAGATCAACCAGGCGCTGGCCCAGCTCAGTGATGCCAGCACCCAGACGGTGGAATCCTTGCGCCAGGCCAGTTTCGCCATCGACGAACTGAGCCAGGTGGCTGCGGGGCTGCGCGGCGGTGTGTCGCGCTTCAAAGTCTGACGGCGATGAGTGACCTTCATCCCCACACGGTAGTGGCGGCCGATGCCAAGGGCGTGCTGTACCTGCAGTTTCGTATAGGCGAGCAGCGCTTCGCCCTGGATGTCCGGGAAGTCATCGAAGTGTTGCCGCGTCGCCCGCTGAAGCCGATCGCCCAGGCGCCGACGTGGGTCGCAGGCGTCCTTGCCCATCGAGGCGTGATGGTGCCGGTGATCGACCTTTCGGCCCTGAGTTTCGGTAGGCCCGCCGTGCAGCGCACCAGCACCCGACTGGTGTTGGTACGCTACCGCCAAGACCAGCAGCTCGGCCTGGTGCTCGAGCAAGCCACCGACACCCTGCGCTGCCACCCCGAAGCCTTCCAACCTTATGGCCTGGATAACCCTGATGCGCGTTACCTGGGGCCTGTGCTTCAGGATGCCGAGGGCATGTTGCAACGCATCGAGGTGGACGACCTGTTGACCGATAGCGTGCGGATGCTGTTGTTCCCGACCCAGCCCCTGCAGGTGCCGACATGAACCTGCATCGATATTTCCGATTTTTGCAGGAACGCATCGGCCTTGATGTGGAGTCGGTGGGCGAGGCCATGATCGAGCGCGCCCTGCGTCAGCGGTGCATGGCCCTGGACGCGGCCGATCTGGACGATTACTGGTTGCGTCTGCAGCAATCGACCGACGAACAGCAAGCGCTCATCGAGGCTGTGATCGTTCCGGAAACCTGGTTTTTCCGCTACCCGGAGTCGTTCACCGCCCTGGTCGGGTTGGCCCAGAGGCGCCTGGCAGAGCTCGCCGGCGAGCGCCCCCTACGCCTGCTCAGCCTGCCCTGTTCGACCGGCGAGGAGCCGTATTCGGCGGCCATGGCATTGCTCGATGCAGGCTTGAGTCCCGCTTCGTTTCACATCGACGGCATCGACATCAGCCCCAATTCGGTGACCAAGGCCCAGCAAGCCATCTACGGACGCAACTCGTTCCGGGGCAGTGAACTGGCGTTTCGTGAGCGGCATTTCCGTGAGATCGAGGATGGCCACCAGCTGGATCAAAGGGTGTGCTCACAAGTGAGCCTGCAGGTAGGCAATGTGCTCGACCCGGCGCTGTCGAGCCGTGATGGCCTTTACGACTTCGTGTTCTGCCGCAACTTGCTCATCTACTTCGATGTGGCAACCCAGCAGCGGGTGTTCGAGATGCTCAAACGCCTGATCCATGCCCAGGGGGTTTTGTTCATCGGCCCCGCCGAGGGCAGTCTGCTGGCACGCTTGGGCATGCGCCCATTGGGTATTGCCCAGTCGTTCGCCTATGTTCGCCAGGACAGCCATGCGCCAACGCCTGAGGTTCGGCCCCGGCGTGCGATGCCCCCGCCATTCACGCCACGTTCGCCGCTGCCGCCGCCGGCACCGATGTCGACGGCCAAGCCTCGCCCATTACGTACCCTCCCACCGGCGCAGCCTTCGCCTGAGCCGCGAGAGAGCGAGAGCGAGCTGTTGGCCAGCATCGCGCGCCAGGCCAATGCCGGTGACAGCGCACAGGCCCGGGCCAGCTGCCAGCGCTACCTGCGGCAATTCGCCCCCAAGGCGCAGGTGTATTACTGGTTGGGGTTGCTGAGCGACACCGACGGTGACGCCTCGCAGGCGCTGACCCACTATCGCAAGGCACTCTACCTCGACCCCCAGCATCCAGAGGCCCTGGTGCAACTGGCGGCCTTATTGGCAGCCCAAGGGGATGAGGCGGGCGCGCGACGTCTGCAGGAGCGTGCGGCGCGTGTAGGGCGGGAGTCTGAACGATGAAGGTCGATAGCGCGATGGAATTGATCGCTCACGATGACGATCGCATAGATGACTGCTGGAACCGCATCGGCGTGCACGGTGACAAGCAGTGTCCGCTGCTGGATCGGCACATACACTGCCGCAATTGTGAAATCTACGCAGCGGCCGCCACGCGCTTGCTGGACCGCTACGCGCTGTTGCAGGACGACGTGGTGCAAGCGGCCGTGCCGGTGGAAGCGTGTGTGGGCCGCTCGATGCTGCTGTTCCGGCTGGGCGAGGAGTGGATGGCGCTGGCCACCGCCAGTCTTGCTGAAATCGCCCCGGTTCAGCCCGTGCATTCGCTGCCTCATCAACGTTCGCGAGTGCTGCAGGGCGTGGCCAATGTGCGCGGTGCCTTGGTGCCCTGCCTGTCGCTGGCCGACTTGCTCGAGGTGGAGGCCGTGCAAGGCGACGCCCGCGGCGTTCGGGCCATGCCACGGTTGTTGATCCTGGCTGCCTTAGGTGGGCCGGTGGTGATGGCGGTGGATGAAATCGACGGTATTCACCGGCTCGACCCAGCCTTGCTGGATGGCGAACACGAAGGCGCACCGTTCACCGCAGGCGTGTTGCAGTGGCGTGGACGCAGCGTGCGCGTGCTGGACGATCACCAATTATTGTCTGCCGTGCAGCGGAGCCTGTCATGACCCCAGAACAATTGCGTGACGCCTCGCTGCTCGAACTGTTCAGCCTCGAAGCCGAGGCCCAGACCCAGGTGCTCAGCGTTGGGTTGATGGCCCTGGAGCGCAATCCGAACCAGGCTGACCAGTTGGAAGCCTGCATGCGTGCGGCCCATTCGCTGAAAGGCGCCGCGCGAATCGTTGGCATCGATGCCGGCGTCAGCGTCGCCCACGTCATGGAGGACTGCCTCGTGGCAGCCCAGGAAGGGCGGTTGTTGCTGCGCGCCGAGCATATCGACGCCCTGTTGCGCGGCACCGACTTGCTGATGCACATCGCCACGCCGGGAGACCCCGCCGGTGAGGCGGCTGTCCCAGCTTTCCTGGCGCAGATGGCGAGCCTGCTGGATCCCGCCACAGCCGCCGCGCCCCTCGCAGTCGAGGTTCCAGAACCTGAGAGGCTCGTGCAACCGCCAGTGATCGGGCCTGTCCCGGCAGAGCCAGAGGCTGACCTCGAACCGACGCCGCGCAAGGCGGGCAAGCGAGGCAGCGAGGGCAGTGAGCGGGTATTACGCGTGACCGCCGACCGCCTCAACAGCCTGCTCGATCTTTCCAGCAAGTCACTGGTCGAGACCCAGCGACTCAAGCCGTACCTGGCCACCTTGCAGCGTCTCAAACGCATGCATGGCCAAGGCATGCGCGCGCTCGATGGCCTGAAAACCCAGCTCGAAGGCAGCGGTCAGCGTCTGGAAGTGCTCGAAGCCCTGGCTCAGACCCAGCGCCTGCTGGTGGAAACCCAGGAGATCCTGCAGCAGCAGGCCGCCGACCTCGACGAGTTCGGCTGGCAGGCCAGCCAGCGCGCCCAATTGTTGTACGACACCGCCCTGGCCTGCCGTATGCGGCCGTTCGCCGATGTCCTGACCGGCCAGAGCCGCATGGTGCGCGACCTTGGTCGCTCGCTGGGCAAACAGGTGCGCCTGCAGATCGAGGGCGAGAAGACCCAGGTCGATCGCGACGTGCTGGAAAAGCTCGAGGCGCCACTGACTCACCTGCTGCGCAATGCGGTCGACCATGGCATCGAGCTGCCCGAGCGGCGGGTGCTGGCGGGCAAGCCGGCCGAGGGCGTGATCCGCTTGCGCGCTTCCCACCAGGCGGGTCAGTTGATGCTTGAGCTCAGTGACGACGGTGCCGGTATCGACCTGGAGCGACTGCGCCGCAGCATCGCCGAGCGCGGATTGTCGCCTGCCGAAACGCTGTCGCGAATGAGCGAGGCGGAGTTGCTGACCTTCCTCTTCCTGCCGGGCTTCAGCCTGCGCGACAAGGTGACCGAGGTGTCCGGGCGTGGTGTTGGCCTGGATGCGGTGCAGCACATGGTGCGCGACCTGCGCGGTGCCATCGAACTGACCCAGGTGGCCGGGCAAGGCTGTCGTTTTAAACTGGAAGTGCCGCTGACGCTGTCGGTGGTGCGCAGCCTGGTGGTCGAGGTAGGCGGTGAGGCATATGCCTTCCCGCTGGCTCACATCGAGCGCACCCTGGAGGTGGCTGCCGAGGAGATCGTGCAGGTCGAGGGCCGCCAGCACTTCTGGCAAGAAGGCCGCCATGTAGGCCTGGTCGCCGCCACCCAGTTGCTCAACCGTCCAGCGGGGCAGGGCGATGAAAGCAGCCTGCGGGTGGTGGTGATCCGCGAGCGCGAACAGCTTTATGGCGTGGCCGTGGAGCGTTTGATTGGCGAGCGCGTGCTGGTGGTGATGCCGCTCGACCCGCGGCTGGGCAAGATCCAGGACATATCCGCCGGTGCGCTGCTCGATGATGGCTCAGTGGTGCTAATCGTCGACGTCGAAGACCTGCTGCGCTCGGTCGAGAAGCTGCTCAGCACCGGCCGCCTGGAGCGCATCGAACGCAGCGCCCACGGCGCGCGTGGTGCGGATCGCAAACGCATCCTGGTGGTCGACGATTCGCTGACGGTGCGCGAGCTGCAACGCAAGTTGCTGAGCACGCGCGGCTACGAGGTAGCCGTGGCGGTCGATGGCATGGACGGCTGGAACGCGCTGCGTGGCGAGGACTTCGACCTGCTGATCACCGATATCGACATGCCGCGCATGGACGGTATCGAACTCGTCACCCTGGTGCGCCGTGACCAACGCCTGCAAACCTTGCCCGTGATGGTGGTGTCGTACAAGGATCGTGAAGAAGATCGCAGGCGTGGCCTGGATGCTGGCGCCGACTACTATTTGGCTAAAGCCAGCTTCCATGACGATGCGTTGCTGGATGCCGTGGTGGAGCTGATTGGGGGTGCTCAAGGATGAAGATCGCCATCGTTAACGACATGCCACTTGCCGTTGAAGCCCTGCGCCGGGCCCTGGCCTTCGAGCCTGCACACCAGGTGATCTGGGTGGCCGGCGACGGCGCCGAAGCCGTGCGCCGTTGCAGCGAGGAACTGCCGGACCTGATCCTGATGGACCTGATCATGCCGGTGATGGACGGTGTCGAGGCCACACGGCGGATCATGGCCGAGACCCCATGCGCCATCGTGATCGTCACCGTCGACCGCAAGCAGAACGTGCACCGGGTGTTCGAGGCCATGGGCCATGGTGCGCTGGATGTGGTCGATACCCCGGCCCTGGGGGCGGGAGATGCCCGCGAGGCGGCGGCACCGCTGCTGCGCAAGATCCTCAATATCGGCTGGTTGATCGGCCAGCAACGCACCAGTGCGGCGAAGTCGGTATCGGCCCCGCTGCGATCGGCATCACAGCGCCGCGGACTGGTGGCCATCGGCTCTTCGGCCGGAGGGCCAGCAGCGCTCGAAGTGCTGCTCAAGGGCCTGCCGCCAGAGTTTCCCGCCGCCATCGTGCTGGTCCAGCACGTCGACCAGGTGTTTGCGGCCGGCATGGCCGAGTGGCTCAGCACCGCCAGTGGACTCCCTGTGCGCCTAGCCCGTGAAGGCGAGCCGCCGCAACCTGGGCAGGTGCTGCTGGCGGGAACCAACCACCACATACGTCTGCTGCAAAATGGCCAGTTGGCCTACACTGCCGAACCGGTCAACGAAATCTATCGGCCTTCGATCGATGTGTTCTTCGAGAGCGTTGCACGTTTCTGGAGCGGTGACGCGGTAGGCGTGCTGCTCACCGGCATGGGCCGCGACGGTGCCCATGGCCTGAAACTGATGCGCCAGCAAGGCTTTTTGACCATCGCGCAGGATCAGTCCAGCAGCGCGGTGTATGGCATGCCCAAGGCTGCTGCGGCCATTGATGCTGCGGTGGAAATACGCCCGCTGGAGCGAATCGCCGGGCGACTGATGGAAATCTTTGCAAAATGACGATATGTATTGCATCACGCCGCCTGGCCGGCAGTGACTGGATGATTACGGATGAATGATCTACCGATCGACGGTTTCACGACCACCAACGAAAACTCGGCAATGGTCCTGTTGGTCGACGACCAGGCCATGATCGGCGAGGCGGTGCGTCGTGGCCTGGCCCATGAAGAGAACATCGACTTCCACTTCTGTGCCGATCCGCACCAGGCCGTGGCCCAGGCAGTGCTCATCAAGCCTACGGTGATTCTTCAGGACCTGATCATGCCTGGCCTGGACGGGCTGACCCTGGTGCGCGAATACCGTAGCAATGCAGCGACCCAGGACATCCCGATCATCGTGCTGTCGACCAAGGAAGACCCGCTGGTCAAGAGCGCGGCGTTCGCTGCTGGAGCCAACGATTACCTGGTCAAGCTGCCGGATACCATCGAGCTGGTAGCACGTATTCGCTACCACTCGCGTTCATACCTGACCCTGTTGCAACGAGACGAAGCCTACCGCGCCTTGCGCGTGAGCCAGCAGCAACTGCTCGACACCAACCTGATGCTGCAGCGGCTGATGAACTCCGACGGCCTTACCGGCTTGTCCAACCGCCGTCACTTCGATGAGTACCTGGAACTGGAGTGGCGTCGGGCCATGCGTGAACAGCAGCAACTGTCGCTGCTGATGATCGACGTCGACTACTTCAAGGCCTACAACGACAGCTTTGGCCATTTGGCAGGCGATGAGACCCTGCGTCAGGTCGCCGATGCCATCCGGGACTGCTGCTCGCGTCCCTCCGACCTGCCGGCGCGCTATGGTGGCGAAGAGTTTGCCCTGGTGTTGCCCAACACGTCGCCGGGAGGCGCCCGGCTGGTGGCGGAGAAGCTACGCCAGACCATCCTCGGGCTGAATATCCCGCACAGTGCCCCCCACGCCGACTCGGTGCTGACCGTGAGCATTGGCCTGGCAACGCAGACGCCGAGTATCGGCAGTCATTGCCGGCAATTGATCTCGGCGGCGGACAAGGGGTTGTACCTGGCCAAGAACAGCGGTCGCAATCAGGTTGGTATCGCCTGACAGGGCCGCATCGCCGGCAAGCGGGTGCCTGCCGTGGTCGCACCGGGCTTGCTGGCGATAAGACCGTACAAGCGCTTTACGTCCCCTGGGCCGACACCATTTTCTACCGCCCGGCGGGTCTGCCGCCAGGCTCCAGACTGGGTTATACTCGCGGGCTTTTCACCGAATTCGCACGAGAGCTGCCCGCCCATGGAAATCCAACCGATTCTGAACACCATCAAGGACCTCACCGAGCGTTCCCAGTCCATTCGGGGGTATCTTTGACTACGATCACAAGCATGACCGCCTGATCGAAGTCAACCGCGAGCTGGAAGACCCCAACGTCTGGAACAAGCCTGAGTACGCCCAGGCGCTGGGCCGTGAGCGTGCCATGCTGGCGCAGGTCGTCGAGACCCTGGACAAGATGTCCAACGGCTTGACCGACTGCAAGGACCTGCTGGACATGGCCGTCGAAGAAAATGACGAAGGCGCCGTCAGCGACGTCGTGACCGAGCTGCAAGGCCTGGAAGAAATCCTGGCCCAGCTTGAGTTCCGTCGCATGTTCAGCGGCGAGATGGACATGAACAACGCCTACCTGGACATCCAGGCCGGCTCTGGCGGCACCGAGGCGCAGGACTGGGCCAACATCCTGCTGCGCATGTACCTGCGCTGGGCCGACAAGCGTGGTTTCGATGCCACCATCATCGAGCTTTCCGAAGGTGAGGTCGCCGGCATCAAGGGCGCTACGGTGCACATCAAGGGCGAGTACGCCTTTGGCTGGCTGCGTACCGAGATCGGCGTGCACCGCCTGGTGCGCAAGAGCCCGTTCGACTCCGGTGCCCGTCGCCACACCTCGTTCTCGGCGGTATTCGTCTCGCCCGAGATCGACGACAAGGTCGAGATCGAAATCAACCCGGCCGACCTGCGTATCGACACCTACCGCTCCTCCGGTGCCGGTGGTCAGCACGTCAACACCACCGACTCGGCGGTGCGTATCACTCACGTGCCGACCAACACCGTGGTGGCCTGCCAGAACGAACGCTCCCAGCACGCCAACAAGGACACCGCCATGAAAATGCTGCGGGCCAAGCTGTACGAGCTGGAAATGCAGAAGCGCAATGCCGCTTCGCAGGCGCTGGAAGACAGCAAGTCGGACATCGGCTGGGGCCACCAGATCCGCTCCTACGTGCTGGATGACTCGCGCATCAAGGACCTGCGTACCGGCGTCGAGCGTAGCGACTGCCAGAAGGTCCTGGACGGCGACCTCGACCAGTACCTGGAAGCAAGCCTCAAGCAGGGCCTGTAAATCTCATACCACCGCCGCGATACGAGGCCATCGGCCCGTATCGCGTGCCCTGCCCGACAGGGGCAACGAACACCTGATGGAAAGAATGACGACATGAGCGACCTCAACACCCAACCGCAAGACCTGCAACAGGAAGAAAACGCCCTGATCGCGCTGCGCAAGGAAAAACTTGCCGCCGAGCGCGCCAAAGGCAATGCCTTCCCCAACGACTTCCGCCGCGACAGCTACTGCAACGACCTGCAGAAACAGTACGCGGACAAGACCAAGGAAGAGCTGGAAGCTGCAGCGATTCCGGTCAAGGTGGCAGGCCGCATCATGCTCAACCGTGGCTCGTTCATGGTCATCCAGGACATGACTGGCCGCATCCAGGTCTACGTCAACCGCAAGACCCTGCCGGAAGAAACCCTGGCTGCGGTCAAGACCTGGGACCTGGGCGACATCATCAGCGCCGAAGGCACCCTGGCCCGTTCTGGCAAGGGCGACCTGTACGTGGAAATGACCGATGTGCGCCTGCTGACCAAGTCGCTGCGCCCGCTGCCGGACAAACACCACGGCTTGACCGACACCGAGCAGCGCTACCGCCAGCGCTACGTCGACCTGATGGTCAACGAAGAAACCCGCCACACCTTCCGCGTTCGTTCGCAGGTGATCTCGCATATCCGCAAGTTCCTCATCGAGCGCGACTTCCTCGAAGTCGAAACGCCGATGCTGCAGACCATTCCGGGCGGCGCTGCGGCCAAGCCGTTCGAAACCCACCACAACGCGCTGGACATGGCCATGTTCCTGCGTATCGCGCCCGAGCTGTACCTCAAGCGCCTGGTGGTCGGTGGCTTCGAGAAAGTCTTCGAGATCAACCGCAACTTCCGTAACGAAGGTGTGTCGACTCGTCACAACCCCGAGTTCACCATGCTCGAGTTCTACCAGGCCTACGCCGACTACCGCGACAACATGGACCTCACCGAGGAACTGTTCCGCGAGCTGGCGCAGCTGGTCCTGGGTTCCACCGATGTGCCGTACGGCGACAAGGTATTCCACTTTGGCGAGCCGTTCGCCCGCCTGTCGGTGTTCGACTCGATCCTCAAGTACAACCCGGAACTCACCGCTGCCGACCTGCAGGACGTCGACCGCGCCCGTGAAATCGCCAAGAAGGCCGGTGCCAAGGTGCTGGGCCACGAAGGCCTGGGCAAACTGCAGGTGATGATTTTCGAAGAGCTGGTCGAGCACAAGCTGGAGCAGCCCCACTTCATCACCGAGTACCCGTTCGAGGTCTCGCCGCTGGCCCGTCGCAACGACCAGAACCCGGCGGTTACCGACCGCTTCGAGCTGTTCATCGGTGGCCGCGAAATCGCCAATGCCTACTCCGAGCTCAATGATGCCGAAGACCAGGCCGAACGCTTCCTGGCCCAGGTGGCCGAGAAGGATGCCGGTGACGACGAAGCCATGCACTACGATGCCGACTTCGTCCGCGCCCTCGAATACGGCATGCCGCCGACCGCGGGCGAAGGTATCGGTATCGACCGCCTGGTGATGTTGCTGACCAACTCGCCGTCTATCCGTGACGTGATCCTGTTCCCGCACATGCGTCCGCAGGCCTGAGTCAATTGAACGAGCCGCCTTTCGAGGCGGCTTTTTCTTGCCTGTACATCCGTATTGGTGGTGCCGGCCGCTTCGCATCCGCAGCCGCGAAGCGTCCGGCACTGACGAAACACTGTTCATGAGGTACCCCCCGTGACACCCGCAATGCCTCACCAGGGCGCCGCCGGCATCGCCACCGCCGTCGCCGAAAGCGTGCAATACCAAGGCCGCAAGACTGCCCGCCAAGGCAGCGAGCAACGCCGCCAGCTGATCCTCGACGCCGCCATGCGGATCGTCGTGCGTGATGGTGTCCGTGGTGTGCGCCACCGGGCGGTAGCCGCCGAGGCGGGTGTGCCGCTATCGGCTACCACCTATTACTTCAAGGATATCGAGGACCTGCTCACCGATACCTTCGCCCAGTACGTCGAGCGAAGTGCCGCCTATATGGCCAAGTTGTGGGCCAATACTGAAGTGCTGCTGCGCCAGTTGGTGGCGCAGGGTGATGGCAGCCTGGAGTCGCGGGCACGGCTGGCCGACGAGGTGGCGCGCATGACCGCCGACTATGTGTCGCGCCAGTTGCTCAACCGCCGAGACTTCCTCATGGCCGAGCAGGCCTTCCGTCAGGAGGCATTGCTGTGCCCGCGTCTGGCCGAGCTGGTCTGTGCCCACGAGCAGATCCTGCTGCATGGCACCCGCCAGCTGCTGCAAGTGGTCGGCTCGCGGCAACCGGAACAGGACGCCCACATGTTGACGGCGATAATCGAGCAGATGGAATATCAGGGCCTGCTCAAGGACGCTGACACGCAGGCCGATGGGCAGATGCTCGCTATGCTTACCCGATACTTGCACCTGGTGTTGGCATCGGGCTGAGCTGAGACCGAACTTTCAAGGAGAACTTGATGAAAGCCTGGCGTGTGGTGTTGTTGACGTTGTCATTCCTGCTGCTGGGCGGTTGTCTGGTGACCTTCCATGAGCCGCTGCCGAGCAACCAGGCGGCGCCCAAGGCCTTGCTCGGCAAATGGAGCAGCAAGGACGCGTGGGGCGAGCCGCTGAAGCTGGTGATCAGCCGCAGTGGTGCCGATGCCTACAAGGCGGTTGCCACTGCGAAGGGCAAGAAACCCGAAGAATACGTGTTCACTGTGTCGCGCCACGGCAACCGCTGGTACCTGTCGGCCGGGGTTCCCAAGCGCCTGGGCGGCAATTTCCTGATCGGCGGTTTCGACATCGTCGATGGCAAGGAGCTGGTGCTTTACAACCTGGACGTCGAGCAGGTGCAGCAGGCGGTCGAGAAGAAGGAGCTGAGTGGGCGCAGCACCGAGGTGCCTGAGGACAATGGTGAGGGCATATTGATCGACAGCCCGTCGGCGCGGGTATTGGCCTACCTGGACGACCCGGCCAACTCCGACCTTTTCGTCGAGGTGGCGCGGTTCCAGCGGGCCGGCAAATAACCGTGTTGGCTGCTTCGCGGCTAAAGCCGCTCCTACAGGGATTGCAGTACCTGTGGTGGATTTAGCCGCGAAGAGGCCGGTACAGGCAATGCAAAGGCTTGGCACTCAGTTCCAATAAGGAGTCCCCGGTGGACGAATACCAGCAAACCATCCGCGCCCTGTCCGACCGCATCGTCGCGGCACAGACCCCGATCCGGGTCCTGGACGCGGTGAAGTGGGACGACAGCATCCGCCAAGGCTTTCTCAAGGCCAAGGGCAAGGAACCGCCGGCCGTCGACCGTGCCTATTACCAGTCCCGCCCTCTGTCGTTCGATTCCAGCGCGGTCAAGGCCGAGTTCCAGAGCATCGAGCGCGATATCACCCGCCAGTTGGGCCAATTCAACCCGGTTGGGCAGATCATGCGGCGCATGTGCAAGGAGTACCGCATGGTGGTGCGCATGCTCGAAGCGCGTGGCACCGAGGATTTCGGTCTGATCTCGCAGGAGCTCTACGGCGCCGCTTCCGACGCCTTCCACGCGGGTGACCCGACCTTGGCCGATCTGGGCCTGATGCTCTCGGACTACCTGAACAACATCGACGGCCGTGGCGACCTCAAGGACGAACCGAAGAACCTTACCGCCAAGGAGGCCGTGGACATCCTCCAGCACCGCCTGAACAAGGTGTTCGGCGAGGCAGAGGAAACCATTCGCGTATTCGAGTCCGACGGTATCGTCGCCGATGCCGCGGCGGGAGCCGACTACATCAAGGTCCGCGCCGACGCCATGTTCAACAGCCGCGATGTGCGCGCGCTGGAAGTTCACGAGGGACTGGTGCATGTGGGAACCACGCTGAACGGTCTCAACCAGCCGATCTGCACCTTCCTGGCCAAGGGCCCGCCCTCGTCGACGGTGACCCAGGAGGGGTTGGCCATCCTCATGGAGGTGATCGCCTTCGCGTCCTACCCCAGCCGGTTGCGCAAGCTGACCAACCGCACCCGGGCCATCCATATGGTCGAGGAGGGGGCGGACTTCTTGCAGGTCTTCGCGTTCTTCCGCGAGCAAGGTTTCGAAATGGCGCAGTGCTACAGCAATGCCAGCCGGGTATTCCGCGGTTCGGTGCCCAATGGCTTGCCATTCACCAAGGACTTGTCCTACCTCAAGGGCTTCATCATGGTTTACAACTACATTCAGTTGGCCGTGAAGAAGGGCAAGCTGGAGCAGATTCCACTGCTGTTCTGCGGCAAGACCACCCTGGAAGACATGCGCACCCTGCGCCAACTGGTCGAAGAAGGCCTGGTGGAGCCCCCCAAATACCTGCCGGAGCAGTTCCGGGACCTGAGTGCGCTGTCGGCCTGGATGTGCTTCTCCAACTTCCTCAACCACCTGAGCCTGGACCGTATTGAAGCCGACTACGCGAACATTCTCTGAATGCTGGCGCCTGCTGGCCCTGAGCGTGCTGCTGGGGCTGGGTGGCTGCAGCAGCCTGCTGTTCTACCCTGAACCAGGGCAGGCGTTCACACCGGCGCGAGCCAAGCTCGACTACCGCGATGTCAGTCTGATGACCTCGGATGGTGTCCGTCTGCACGGTTGGTGGCTGCCGGCCAAGGCCGGTGTCCAGCTCAAGGGCACGGTGCTGCACCTGCACGGCAATGGTGGCAACCTGCCGGGACACCTGGGTGGCAGCTACTGGCTGCCGGAGCAGGGCTACCAGGTACTGATGATTGACTATCGCGGTTACGGCTTATCCGAAGGCAAGCCGTCGTTGCCGGAGGTCTACCTGGACATCGCTGCCGCGATGGCGTGGCTGGACCAGGCTCCCGAGGTGAAGAACAAGCCATTGGTATTGCTGGGCCAGAGCCTCGGCGGAGCGATGGCGATCCATTACCTGGCGGCCCACCCCGAGCAGCAGCAGCGCTTCAGCGCGCTGGTGTTCGACGGCGTGCCGGCCAGTTATCGCGCCGTCGGCCGCTACGCCTTGAGCACTTCATGGATGACCTGGCCGCTGCAGGTGCCACTGTCCTGGCTAGTGCCGGACGGCGACAGTGCGATTCGCTCGGTCGAGCAACTGAGCAGACCGCCGAAGCTGTTCTTCCACAGTATCGATGACAACCTGGTGCCGATGGACAATGGTATTCGCCTGTACCAGCACGCGCCGCCACCGCGGGTCTTGCAGTTGACCCGTGGTGGCCATGTGCAGACCTTCGCCGACCCGGTCTGGCGCCAGGTGATGCTGCGTTTCCTCGACGACCCCAGCCGTTTCAACGGTCTGCGGCGGCTGGCCGAAATACCCAATTACCCTGACGAGAAGAACAAGCAATGAGTGAAGAACGCAACGCCATCCCGCTGATCCTGACCGGCGTCGGCAGCATCATCGTGACGGTGGGGGCCCTCTGGTACTACGGTTACCTGCATTTCGCCAAGCCCGAGGACGCGTTGTTGTTGCAGGACTACACCATGCTCAAGACCGTTCCAGGGGAGGACTACAAGGTTTCCCTGGACCCGGCACCTCAAGTGGCCCAGTGCGTCGATGGGGTGCTGGTGCTGTTCGATACGCAGCAGAAAGGCCTGACCGGCGTGTTGGTGGACAACCGCAAGCGGGCGGTACGCTGCATGGGCGAGGAGACGCCGCAGCAAGCGCAGTGAAAGGAGCGGTTCAAGGGTCAAGCTGCTGCGCAAGCTGTCGCGAAACAGGGCAGCCGCCGCAAGCGAATGATTGTGCAGGCGATGTGGGAGCCTTGCGTCGCGAAAGGGCCGCAAAGCGGCCCCCGCGATCACGTCATTGAAGCTTACTGCACCTGGCTCACCGCCCGCGGCGCCACCGGCTGGTTGTCGTTGGAGATGGTGACCTCTACCCGACGGTTCTGTGCACGCCCGGAGTTGCTGGCGTTGTCCGCAACCGGGTACTCCTTGCCATACCCTTGGGCAACGATGCGCGCCGGATCGACGCCAGCGCGCACCAGTGCCATGCGCACGGCATTGGCGCGCCGTTCCGACAGGCTCTGGTTGTAGCTGGCCGAACCGACGCTGTCGGTGTAACCCTCGACGATCACCTTGCGCTCCGGATTCTCCTGAAGGAACTGGGCCAGTTTGGTGACGTTCGGGTAGGCACTGCTCTTGAGCTCAGCCTTGTTGAAGTCGAACAGCACGTCGCCGAAGGTCACCAACGTGCCACGGTCGGTTTGCTTGGCGTTGAGGCTTTCCTGGAGCTTGGCGATCTGCGCGTCACGGGCATCGAGCTTGGCCTGGGCACGTTGCGCGGCGGCATTCTTCAGCTCGTTTTCAGCCGAGCGCAAGGCGATGGTCTGTTTGGCCACCTCCACACGCTGGTTGGTCAGGTAGGCCAACTGGTCGACCTTCTTGCTGTCTTCACGCTCCATGAACGCCTTGTCGGCCTTGTTCAGCCAGTCCTGGGCGTCCTTGGTTTCCAGGGCCGCCACTTTGCTCGACTGAGGGTCGCTTTGCAAAGAGGAGAAGTTGGTGCGGGCCGACTCCAGGTTCGGGTTCGGGTCGTGGGCGCACGCGGCGAGGCCGACGCTCAGGGCCAGCAGGGTGGGAATCATGATGGCATTGCGCATAGTGTTCTTCCTTTGATCAGTTGCGAAGGCTGGGATTGGCGTAGGCAGACTCATTGAGCACTGCGCAGGCCTTCCTCACGCACGTCCTGAGCGCCCTGGCGGGCATCCTGTACGGCTTTCTGGGCCTTGGCGGCCTGGGCCTTGCGTTCGGCCACGCGAGCGTCCCACTCGGCCTGCTCGGCCAGGCGCTTGGCCTCGTCGTACTTTTTGTCGTGCATGGCGATTTCCGCCTGCTTGAATTTGTCCTGGGCGGCTTTCATTTCAACTGCGGCGAACTCGGTGCCCCCGGCGCTGACCGCCGAATTCACCGCGGACTGGGTGACGGCGTACTGCTCGGTGGGCGGTTTACCGGCGCATCCGGCCAGGATCAGGCTACCGCCAAGGGCTAGCGCGGCCAGCTTGATTCCACGCACAGGGGTGGATGAGGGGGAGCAGGTGCGGCGCTTCATAGTCAGTTCCATTGGATCACTCCTGTTTACGACGTTGTCCGTAGCAGTCCATCGCTTGTTCCCTGACACGACCGCGTGCTGGCGCCTCACAGTGCACAACCGCAAGTGTGCAGGGTTTTAGCGTGGTGGCTAATGGCTGTGACTTGGGCGTTTTTCGAATAGTTCAGAAAAAATCACCTGGCCCGCTCCTGCAGGCGAGGCAATGCAACTGCAGGAGCCGGCTTGCCGGCGAGAGAGGAGGGCAGGGAGAGGCCAGGGCCCGGAAGGTCAGTTCTTGCCGTCTTTGGCCAAGTCGCTGAGTGCGTGAAGATGATGGCGGGACAGTGCGAGGAAGCGTGGGGTCGGGCCTACGTCTTCGTACAGCGGGTCGCCTTGTTCATCGGTGGAAATGACCCGCTGGCCCTTCACATAGGGGAGGCTGGCCTCCAGCTCCTCGAGTGCGGCGGCGACCAGCTCGCCGAGCAGTTCCTCGGCCGAGCGTTTGGGGTACATGTCGATCAGCGCAGCCAGACGCGCTTCGGACTCAAGGTCCAAGTGCAGTATGTGGGGCGTTGGGCTCAGGGCGCCTGCTGCATTCTGTTCCCAGTGCTGGACGAGTTCTCGGATTTTCATGATCACCTCTTTCTATGCCTTGAAGGACGGCATTGCATCGGACGCTTTGCTCTAACTTTAGTTTGCTTTGCCCGATCGCGGCTTGCCATGGCAGCTCGGCTGTGGGCACTCTTGGTGCCTGTGCTGTTACCTGGGCGAGCGCGCGGGCGAGCCGCGCCAAAGAGAGGGCCAATGACTGATATCGATGTGCGCTTGCGTGAAGATGTCCATCTGTTGGGTGAGCTGCTTGGCGAGACCATTCGTCAGCAGCACGGCGAAGCGTTCTTGCAGAAGATCGAGGACATCCGCCACAGCGCCAAGGCCGATCGCCGCAGCGCTGGGGAGAAGTTGAGCTCGACCCTGGCGGACTTGGCCGACGAAGATCTGCTGCCTGTCGCTCGAGCGTTCAACCAGTTCCTCAACCTGGCCAACATGGCCGAGCAATATCAACTGATTCGACGCCGTGACGCTGACCAGCCAGAGCCGTTCGAGTCGCGCGTATTGCCAGAACTGCTGGCGCGCCTCAAGCAGGCAGGGCACAGCAACGATGCGCTGGCCCGGCAACTGGCCAAGCTGGATATCCAACTGGTGCTCACCGCTCACCCGACCGAGGTTGCCAGGCGTACGCTGATTCAGAAGTACGATGCCATCGCCGGGCAATTGGCCGCCCAGGACCATCGGGACCTTATCCCGGCTGAGCGTCAACAGGTACGCGAGCGCTTGCGCAGGTTGATCGCTGAGGCCTGGCACACCGAAGAAATACGCCGCAGCCGGCCCACACCGGTGGATGAAGCCAAATGGGGCTTCGCGGTGATCGAACACTCCCTGTGGCAGGCCATTCCCAACCACTTGCGCAAAGTCGATAAAGCGCTGTTCGAGGCCACGGGCTTGCACTTGCCACTGGAGGCGGCGCCGATCCGTTTCGCGTCCTGGATGGGCGGCGACCGGGATGGCAACCCCAACGTCACGGCCAGCGTTACCCGGGAAGTCTTGCTACTGGCTCGCTGGATGGCCGCCGACCTGTTCCTGCGCGACATCGATACCTTGGCCGCCGAACTTTCCATGCAGCAGGCCAGCGCTGCACTGCGTGAACAGGTCGGCGACAGCGCCGAGCCATACCGGGCCTTGCTCAAGCAGTTGCGCGACCGCCTGCGGGCGACCCGAGCCTGGGCCCAGGCCTCGCTGGCCAGCCCGCAGCCGATGCCTGCCGAAGTGCTGGTGGACAACCGCGACCTGATCGCACCGCTGGAACTGTGCTACCAGTCCCTGCATGCGTGCGGCATGGGTGTGATCGCCGACGGTCCGCTGCTCGACAGCCTGCGTCGGGCAGTGACCTTCGGCCTGTTCCTCGGCCGCCTGGACGTGCGCCAGGATGCTGCCCGGCATCGCGATGCGCTGTCGGAAATCACCGACTACCTGGGTCTGGGCAGTTACGCCGAGTGGGATGAAGACCGGCGGATCGAGTTCCTCCAGACCGAACTGAAAAACCGCCGGCCGCTGCTGCCGGCGCATTTCAAGCCCCAGGCCGACACCGCCGAGGTATTGGCCACGTGTCGGGAAGTCGCGGCGGCGCCCGCAGCTTCCTTGGGTTCCTATGTCATCTCCATGGCGGGAGCCGCCTCGGATGTGCTGGCCGTGCAATTGCTGCTCAAGGAAGCTGGCCTGACCCGACCGATGCGTGTGGTGCCGCTGTTCGAGACCCTCGCCGACCTGGATAACGCCGGCCCGGTGATGGAGCGGCTGCTGGGCCTGCCGGGCTATCGCGCCAGCCTGCGCGGCCCGCAGGAAGTGATGATCGGCTATTCCGACTCGGCCAAGGACGCGGGCACTACCGCAGCGGCCTGGGCTCAGTATCGCGCTCAGGAGAACCTGGTGCGTATCTGCCAAGAGCATCAGGTGGAACTGTTGTTGTTCCATGGCCGCGGTGGCACCGTAGGCCGTGGCGGTGGCCCGGCCCACGCGGCGATTCTGTCGCAGCCGCCAGGCTCGGTGGCGGGGCGGTTCCGCACCACTGAACAAGGCGAGATGATCCGTTTCAAGTTCGGTTTGCCAGGCATCGCCGAGCAGAACCTCAACCTTTACCTGGCCGCCGTGCTGGAGGCCACCTTGTTGCCGCCTCCGCCCCCTGAGCCGGCATGGCGCGAGGTGATGGACCAGTTGGCGGCCGATGGCCTCAAGGCTTATCGCGGGGTGGTGCGAGAGAACCCCGATTTCGTCGAATATTTCCGTCAGTCGACGCCAGAGCAGGAGCTGGGGCGCCTGCCGCTGGGCAGTCGCCCGGCCAAGCGCCGCGCCGGCGGTATAGAGAGCTTGCGCGCCATTCCGTGGATCTTCGGTTGGACCCAGACCCGCCTGATGCTGCCTGCCTGGCTGGGGTGGGAGACCGCGCTGACCAATGCCTTGAGCCGTGGCCAGGGCCCGCTGCTGGCGCAGATGCGCGAGCAATGGCCGTTCTTCCGCACCCGTATCGACATGCTGGAGATGGTGTTGGCCAAGGCCGACGCGCAAATTGCCGAGGCCTACGACGAACGTCTAGTGCAACCGCACCTGCTTCCTTTAGGTGCGCACCTGCGCGACCTATTGTCGCAGTCATGCCGGGTCGTACTGGGTTTGACCGGGCAACCGGTGCTACTGGCACACAGCCCCGAGACCCTGGAATTCATCAGCCTGCGCAATACCTACCTGGACCCGCTGCACCGCCTTCAGGCGGAGTTGCTGGCCCGATCGCGCAGCCGTGAAGCCGCTCTGGACAGCCCGTTGGAGCAGGCCTTGCTAGTGACTGTGGCGGGTATCGCCGCGGGCTTGCGCAACACCGGTTGAGGTCTGCAAGCGGCCGTCATGCCCGGGTTACGCCAAGGGGGCATGGCCGGGTGAGGAGGGTGGTTGCGCCGAGCGCAACCGCCTCTTGGGCAGGTCGTACATGGCGCAATCCTGAAACTTTGGGACGCTTGTCTGGCTGCCGGGCGCTGTGTATCTTGAGCAGCCTTTTGACCGATTTCTGGTCAATACCCGATTTTCCGGACTTGGCCCTGGTCGCCGAATCCATTGAATTGCATAGAAAAATATGAGGAGCACAAGATGCGCGTAATTCTGCTGGGAGCTCCCGGGGCCGGTAAAGGTACTCAGGCAAAGTTCATCACCGAGAAGTTCGGTATTCCACAGATCTCCACCGGTGACATGCTGCGTGCCGCCGTCAAGGCCGGTACCCCGCTGGGCCTGGAGCTCAAGAAAGTCATGGATGCCGGCCAGCTGGTCTCCGACGAGCTGATCATCAGCCTGGTCAAGGAGCGCATCGCCCAGCCTGATTGCGCCAAGGGCTGCCTGTTCGACGGTTTCCCGCGCACCATCCCGCAGGCTGAAGCCATGGTTGCCGCCGGTGTCGATATCGACGCCGTGGTTGAAATCGCCGTGGACGACGAAGAAATCGTTGGCCGCATGGCCGGTCGCCGCGTGCACCTGGCTTCGGGCCGCACCTACCACATTCAGTACAACCCGCCGAAAGTGGAAGGCAAAGACGACGTCACTGGCGAAGACCTGATCCAGCGCGACGACGACAAGGAAGAAACCGTGCGTCACCGCCTGTCCGTCTACCACAGCCAGACCAAGCCGCTGGTGGACTTCTACCAGAAGCTGTCGGCCGCCCACAACGGCAAGCCGAAGTACAGCCACATCGAAGGCGTTGGTTCGGTCGAGTCGATCACCGCCAAGGTGCTGGCAGCGCTGAGCTGATCCATCACCGTGCGTCACGACGGCCCGCTTGCGGGCCGTTGTCGTTTATACTGCCGCTCTTTTTCCCCGTTGCCTGGAAACCTGTTCGATGACCACCTTGCTGGCCCTGGATACCGCCACCGAAGCCTGTTCCGTTGCATTGCTGCATGACGGCAAGGTCACCAGCCACTATGAAGTCATCCCCCGCATGCACGCGCAGAAACTGCTGCCGATGATCAAGCAGTTGCTGGCTGAGTCAGGCGTTGCGCTCAATGCTCTGGATGCCATCGCCTTCGGTCGCGGTCCAGGTGCCTTCACCGGTGTGCGCATCGCCATTGGCGTCGTGCAGGGCCTTGCATTTGCCCTGGAGCGCCCGGTATTGCCGGTCTCCAACCTGGCCGCATTGGCCCAGGGCGCTCTGCGCGAGCGCCGTGTGCAGCAAGTGGCAGCCGCCATCGATGCGCGCATGGACGAAGTGTACTGGGGTTGCTACCAGGCCGAGGCCGGCGAAATGCGCCTGGTTGGCCAGGAAGCGGTACTGCCGCCAGAGCGCGTGAGCTTGCCTGAGGGGAGCCGTGACGAATGGTTCGGCGCAGGTACCGGGTGGGGCTACGCCGAGCGCCTGGCCGTACCGGTCAGCGCCAGCGACGCAGGCGCATTGCCCCATGCATTGGATATTCTGAGCCTTGCCGGTTACGCCTGGGCGCGTGGCGAGGCCATCGCCGCCGAGCAGGCGCAACCGGTCTACTTGCGCGATAATGTGGCTACGCCAAAGGCACGTTGACGGTCGTTCGTCGGTTATCGCGGTTGTCGATAAACCTTTTGTGCGAACTGTGGTCCAGTTATCACTCGAGCATTAGCGATGGATCCCTGATGCTGCTAAATTGCCATCATTGGTCCTGAGTGCTCACTCCATGCGTATCGACGGTTTCTCATCGCAGTCCTATCCGATCAAGCGTGCACCGCGCAAGGCTCCGGTACGCGATGAATCTGTCGACGATGCCGAAGTGATCGAGGAGGCCGTTGACGAGCAGGCGGCCGCACCTCGACGCAATGGCGGCTTGCCCGCCCGTCAACAAGACCTGATCTTCCCCCGTGCCCGAGACCGCCGAACCGCCACTGCGCTGGCCAGTTACCTCAGCACCGCCGGTTTTACCGATTGGGACATGGAAGTACTTGGGCTCGACCTGTACATTTGAGGGATGACGCCCTCACCCCTGCCTTATTTTCTCGGTTGTCCGTCCTGGAGCGAAAACGCCTGGCGCGACTACCTGTATCCCGCCGATGCCAGCAGCGCTGAAATGCTTGGCTACTACAGCCAAGTGTTCAACGCCGTCGAAGGCAACACCACGTTCTATGCTCGCCCTGCGCCCAGCACCCTTGCCCGCTGGGCGCAGGTCATGCCTGAGCACTTTCGTTTCACCGCCAAGTTTCCCAGGGATATCAGCCACGAGGGTGACCTGCGTGACCAGCTCGAGCCTGCCTTGGATTTCACCCGCCTGATGGCTCCGCTGGGCCAGCGCGTATCGCCGTACTGGCTGCAGTTACCAGCCCAGTTCAGCCCCGCGCGGTTGGGCGAGCTGTGCTATTTCCTCGACGAGATTGGCGTACCGGTAGCTGTCGAGGTGCGCAACCTGGCGTTCTTCGCCAAGGGCGAGGAGGAACGGCTGCTCAACCGGCTGTTGCACGAACGTAGTGTCGAGCGCATCTGCCTCGATCCCCGTGCGCTGTTCAGCTGCAACTCCCGTGACCCTGCCGTACTGCACGCGCAGTCGAAAAAGCCCAAGGTGCCGCCACGCCCTGCTGCCTTCAGCCAGCACCCGCAGGTGCGTTTCATCGGCCATCCCCAGCTTGAGGCCAACGAAACGTTCCTTACCCCTTGGGTGGACAAGGTCGCGGTGTGGATCGAGCAAGGGCGCATGCCTTATGTGTTCCTGCACACCTCCGACAATCGCTTGGCCGCGGCGCTGGCGCAACGGTTTCACCAACGGCTGATGGCGCGCCTGCCCGGCCTGCCCGCCTTGCCGGAATTGCCGCGCGCCCCCGAGGTCGAACAACTGGGGCTACTCTGATCACTCGCCGACCCCGGAGGTTATGACCATGGATGTACAGACCCTACGAGCCGAGGCCTTCAAGGCACTGCACGAGCGTGACGGCGCCTTCGTCATCCCTAACCCGTGGGATGCTGGATCCGCCAAGCTGCTGGCCAGCCTTGGCTTCGAGGCATTGGCCACTACCAGTGCGGGCCTGGCCTTCAGCCTGGGGCGACCGGATGCCGAAGGCGCCTTGAGCCTGGATGAGACGCTGGACAACGCCGGTGTGATCGTCGATGCGACGCCTTTGCCGGTGGCCGCCGACTTGGAAAACGGCTTCGGCGATCTGCCCGAGCAGTGTGCCCAGACTATCCTGCGTGCCGCCGAAACAGGTTTGGTCGGTGGTTCGATCGAGGATGCCACTGGCCATGCCGATGCGCCGATCTACGACTTCGAGCTGGCTGTGGCGCGGGTGCGCGCCGCGGTGCAGGCTGCCCGCAGCCTGCCATTCCCCTTCACCCTGTGCGCCCGGGCGGAAAACCTGCTGCACGGGCGCCTGGATCTGGATGACACCGTCCGGCGTCTGCAGGCCTTTGCCGAGGCGGGAGCCGATGTGCTCTATGCGCCGGGACTGCGCACTGTCGATGAAGTGCGTGCCGTGGTACAGGCGGTGGCGCCGAAGCCAGTCAATGTGCTGATGGGGCTGGCGGGTGTGCCGCTGAGCGTCAATCAGCTGCAGGACTTGGGCGTGCGTCGCATCAGCGTTGGCTCGTCACTGGCCCGCGCGGCGCTGGGCGCATTGCAGCGCGCAGCGCTGGAGATTCGCGAGCAAGGCACTTTCAGCTACGGCGAGCAGGCCTTGTCGTTCGCCCAGCTCAACGACCTGTTCCGCCGCTGAGGCGCCATGCGCGCATTGGGGCTGCTGTGCGGCTTGCTGCTGTTGGCGGCGGGCCTCGCCTGGCAGTACGGCTGGCGCCTGCCTGATGCCTGGAACCCCTGGGCTGCGCTGGATGTGCGTCAACCGCCGAACCTGCTGACAGCCTATAAGTTGTCACGCCTGCGCAACGACCCCCGCTTATGCCGCCAAGCGCTGGAGATCTCTGGCTTGCGCTACCGGGCGCAAGCCGACAGCCCGGCGTCGGCCAAATGCCCGCTACAGAACGTGTGGCGCATCGAGCAAGGGCAAGCCCACCTGAGCAGTAGTTTCCTTGCCAGCTGCCCGTTGGCGGTGGCTTACGCGCTGTTCGAGCGCCATGGGCTGCAACCGGCTGCGCAGCGGGTGTTCGGCCAGTCGGTGGTTCGAGTGGAGCACCTTGGCAGCTTCGCTTGCCGCAATGTCTACAACCGCGAACAGGGCCGCCTGAGCCAGCATGCGACGGCCAATGCCCTGGATATCAGCGGTTTTCGCCTACAGGACGGCCAGCGCATCCTGCTGGCGCGAGACTGGCAGGCGGGCGGGCAGAAGAGGGCGTTCCTGGGTCTGGTGCGACAAGCGGCGTGTGACAGTTTCAACACGGTGCTCGGGCCAGACTACAACGCTGCCCACCACAACCACTTTCATCTCGATATGGGGCGCTGGCAGATCTGCCGTTGATTTCAGGCCTGGGCGCGAACGTTGTTCAGCACCACCGGGCGCGCCCAGTGGATATCGAATTCCAGGTCGTTCTGCTGCTGGGCCATGGTTGCATCGTCGTACGGGGTCGGCGCAGGGTCGAGCAGGTCCATCTCGAACTCGGCGATCGGCAGGTGCAGCGGGCGCGGCGAGGGCGCAGGGCCTGGCGCTGGGAGAGGGTGGCCCTGGCTCATGACGATAGGGCGCAGCCAGTTGTTGCTGACGTCGAGCTGGCGCTGCTGCTGGATCATTTCGGCGACGCTGAAAGGCTCCGGAGCCGGCTCCAGCAAATGGGCCTCAAGCTCTGCCTTGGGGAGGAACAGCGGCTCGGGCGGCGCGACGATGGTGTCCTGCACCGGGCAGGCGCGCTGGGTTTCGATCAGCGCCAGGGCCTTGGCCCCGCCAATCGGCTCACCGCTGTCTTTGTCGTACTGCACCCACGCCTGGCTGACGCTGTCGGGCTCTTCGGCCTGCTGTTCGGCCATCGCGCGGGCGAAGAAGTCCTGCCACAGGTGGCTGACGCCTCCGAGTGCCTGGGTATTCTGTCGACCGTAGTTGCCGACAGGCGACAGGTAGGTCAAGCCGATGGGAAGAGTATCTGACATGGCAGTCGCGCGCGTTGTGCTCTGGCAGAATAGCGGGATATTGCCTGTATCGGCCGAAGGTGCCGATTCATTAAGGGCTTGGTTTGATTTTTTAGGTGTGGACGATGCAAGAGCAAGGTGCGGGGATCAGGGTCGAAGCGATGTCGGTTGAATATGCGGAGCAGGCCGTGGCGTGGGCCGAGCGCCTGGGGCTGCCGCTGTCTGACGATGGCGCAGGCTTTGCCGTGCAGGTGGGCGCCGATGGCTTGCAGATCCAGCAGTTGGGCGCGCAGGCGCCAGGGCCGGTGCGGGTGGATTTCGTGGAAGGCCAGGCCGCGCACCGGCGCCTCTTCGGCGGTGGCAACGGGCAAATGATCGCCAAGGCCGTGGGCATTGCCCAGGGTGTGCGCCCGCAGGTGCTCGACTGCACGGCGGGCCTGGGCAAGGATGCGTTCGTGCTGGCCAGCCTGGGTTGCCAGATGACGCTGATCGAGCGCCAGCCGCTGATTGCCGCATTGCTGGAGGATGGCCTGGCACGGGCTCGCGCGGATGAAGAAGTGGGGCCGATTGTCGGGCGCATGCGCTTGCTGACCGGTAATGCCATCGAGCACATGCGCGCCTGGGAGGGCGAGCCGCCACAAGTAATCTACCTCGACCCGATGTTCCCGCACCGGGACAAGAGCGCGCTGGTGAAGAAGGAAATGCGCGTGTTCCGGCCGTTGGTGGGTGACGATCTGGATGCGCCGGCATTGTTGGAAGCGGCCCTTGCGCTGGCCAGCCACCGGGTGGTGGTGAAGCGACCGCGCAAGGCGCCAATCATCGAGGGGCCGAAGCCGAGCCATAGCCTTGAGGGCAAGTCGAGCCGGTATGATATTTATCCGAAGAAGGCGTTGAAGGCCTGATGCTGTTCTGCATGTGCGGGACTCTCCGCGGCTAAAGCCGCTCCCACTGGGATCTCACTGAATCCGAAGTGTGTGAAATCTCTGTAGGAGCGGCTTTAGCCGCGAACACCGACGAAGTCGGTGTCATACCTTCGTCACATCTTTGCGAACAAGCGAATTCCCTTGGGCAAAGCGCAGTCTGAGGTCAATGCTTATACCTGTGAAAAGCGCAGATCCTGAGTGGACCTGTTAAATTTGCTAGTTGTAAATTACAGTCCGTCTGCCAAAAATAGAGAGCATTCTCCACAGCGAAGGTGTTTGGGCCATGATTACCGTACCCGCTACCCAACAACAGGGACACAAGCGCTTCTATTGTAAGGGCCTTCTGTCTACTGAAATTAATGGTCAAGGCCACTGGCGCGTCCTTCAGGCCGCTGGCCATTTACTCGCGCAAAAGAACGAGAATGCGCCCGGCTTGCCCAGCGCACTAATGGCATGCGATCAGAAGCGCTCAGTACTTTCCATGCTTGAAGGAGGCCGCTCGGTACCGCAGGTCTATTCGCCATACGGCCAGCTTACGCGGGGTGGTGGCGTCCCTTCATTGCTTGCCTTCAATGGCGAGCGACCGGATGCGATCACTGGAAACTATCTGCTGGGGAATGGTTACAGGCAGTTCAGCCCGGTCATGATGCGGTTTTGCAGTTCGGATAGTTGGAGTCCGTTTGGGGACGGTGGCGTAAATGCCTATATGTATTGCGCAGGAGATCCCACTAACCATACTGATCCGACAGGCCATGCTGGCGTCTGGGGGAAAATCATAAGAAGGCTAAATCCAAGAGAACCCAACACAAGGCCTAGCCGGCAAGTAGTTAAGCCTAACTTGCCATTGTCGAAAAAATATATAAATAAGCGCGATGGATCTGGTAGTTTTATATCAAGTCCTTCGCAGACGGTTGGCGATGCTGTTGCATTTGAATCACTATTCAAGCCACACGAGATTGCTGAGCAGCGTCGTTTACTTGCGCAGTTTGGTGTGTCCGAGAGCTCAATTTCAAAGAAAGTATATTTCCAGTCGCATAATAGAGGCCCGGATCTCGAGGCCACAAAGCGCCATGCTCAATCATTGCATGCATATAAAATTTCTCTCCAAGAAGAAAATAAAGTTCGCGATTTGGAACATCTTTTTAGGGACTTGGATGCGGTTAATTCTCGCCTTTCTGGAGCGGGATCGTCGCCAGACCTAACGATTCAGGCCGCGTTACAAGAAGAAATTAGAACGCGCACCGCATAAAGCGCATGGTGTCATGAGCCCTATACCCTTTGCCTTTTGCATCTATCAATGCAGAAGGCAGAAATTTCGCGAATAGGCGTTTGAACAGGTATGTAAACAAATCCCGCTCAGGGCTTGAACGCCCGCAAGAACACCCCCACCACCTCCCGCACGTGAGCCTCGGCCTCTTCACCTTCCAGCGGCCCCGCACACCCCAGCAGCAGCCGATAATCCGGTGCGCCTTTCACCAGGCAAAAGAAGTGCTCCGCCGCCCGCAGCGGGTTGTCGATGCGCAGCAGCCCGCGTTCATGCGCCCCGCGCAGCAGCGCTTCCATCCCCGCCAGCACACGCTTGGGCCCGGCTTCGTAGAAATACTCGCCGAAACTCGGGTCCAGGCTGCCCTGGGCCATGATCAGGCGGCTGAGCTTGACCGCTTCGTCACTGCTGATCAGTGCCTGGAAGCCACGGGCAATGTTCAGTAGCACCTCTTCCACGGGCACACCTTCAGGGTACTCGAACAACAGGTCGGGCAGTTGGATCTGGCAGGTGGCCATTACCGCAGAGCAGAACAGCGTCTGCTTGTCCTGGAAGTGGCTGTAGACCGTGAGTTTTGAAACACCTGCCGCCGCAGCGACCGCATCCATGCTGGTGTTGGCATAGCCAAGGCTGAGGAACAGCGACTTGGCCGCTTCGAGGATGGCCTCGCGCTTGGCCAGGTCCTTCGGCCGGCCCGGGCCAATGGTTGCGTCGTTGGGCATTGGAGTCCGCATCTGGTGGAAAAGTCGACCATCTTACCGGTTCGGACGGCATCCGGCTGCAAGGTCAGACCAATCGTTAATGTTGATTTTCTTTCCAGCACCCGCTTCCCGGCGCGGGTGGCCTGATTTAATATACTCGTCAGTATAAATATTCGATGTGCACTTCGCGAAAGGATTCATCATGTTGCGTCATGCCTTGTCCCTCGCCTTGCCCGCCGTCGCCGCGTTGTTGTTGGCGGCGTGTGGCCAGGAAGCCGCTTCACCAGCCGCGCCTCGTCCGGCTCTGGTGGTGCAACCGCAACCCGCGCAAGCCGCTGCCGACAGCTTCCCCGGCGAAGTGCGTGCACGCCTGGAGCCCGAGCTGGCGTTTCGTATCGGCGGCAAGGTCAGCAAACGTTTGGTCGAGGAAGGGCAGCGGGTCAAGGCCGACCAGCCGCTGGCCGAACTCGACCCACAGGACGTGCGCCTGCAACTGGAAGCCAACCGTGCCCAGTTGGCGGCAGCCGAGGCCAACCTGTCGCTGGTCCGAGCCGAACGTGATCGTTACCAGAAGCTGCTGGACCGGCAGATGGTCAGCCATTCCCAGTACGACAATGCCGAAAACCTCTATCGGGCTGGTCTGGCGCGGCTCAAGCAGGCCAAGGCCCAGTTCGAGGTGGCGGGTAACCAGGCCGAGTACGCGGTACTGCGCGCGCCACAGGCAGGAGTGATCGCCAAACGCCAAGTTGAGGTTGGCCAGGTGGTAGCAGCCGGCCAGACGGTGTTCACCCTCGCCGCCGACGGTGAGCGTGAAGTGGCCATCGGCCTGCCGGAGCAACAGTTTGCCCGCTTCAGCGTGGGGCAAAGCGTGAGCATCGAGCTGTGGTCGCACCCCAATCAACGGTTCGAAGGACGCATTCGTGAGTTGTCACCCGCCGCCGATCCGCGCTCGCGTACCTTCGCGGCACGTATTGCGTTCGCCTCCTCGCAAACACCGGCCGAGCTGGGTCAGAGTGCCCGGGTGTTCATCGCCCACGACGGTCTGATCCCGTTGTCGGTGCCCCTCTCGGCAGTGACGGCAGAGAACGGCCAGGCCTATGTCTGGCGGGTTACCCAGGACAGCCGACTGGAACGGGCTGCCGTGCGTCTTGGGGCTTACGGCAGTGACACTGTGCCAGTGCTCGAAGGCCTCAACCCTGGCGACTGGGTGGTCGCCGCCGGCGGCCATGTGCTGCGCGAAGGGCAGGAGGTGCGGCCTGTGGATCGCACCAACCGTGTGGTGAACCTGACGGCCAAGGAGTAAGTCCCGATGGGTTTCAACCTTTCCGCATGGGCGCTGCGTAACCGCCAGATCGTGCTGTTCCTGATGATATTGTTGGCCGCCATTGGTGCCATGTCCTACACCAAGCTGGGGCAGAGCGAGGACCCACCGTTCACCTTCAAGGCCATGGTCATCCGCACCCTCTGGCCCGGCGCCACGGCCGAGGAAGTATCGCGGCAGGTCACCGAGCGCATCGAGAAAAAGCTCATGGAAACCGGTGAGTACGAGCGGATCGTCTCGTTCTCCCGCCCTGGCGAGTCCCAGGTGACCTTCATGGCCCGTGACGCGTTGCACTCCAAGGACATCCCCGAGCTGTGGTACCAGATCCGCAAGAAAGTCGCGGACATCCGCCACACCTTGCCGCCCGAAATTCAAGGGCCGTTCTTCAACGATGAATTCGGCACGACCTTCGGCAATATCTACGCGCTCACCGGCAAAGGCTTTGATTACGCCGTGCTCAAGGATTACGCGGACCGTATCCAGATCCAGCTGCAGCGGGTGAAGGATGTGGGCAAGGTCGAGTTGATCGGCCTGCAGGACGAGAAAATCTGGATCGAACTGTCCAACCTCAAGCTGGCGACCCTCGGTGTGCCGCTGGAGGCCGTGCAGCAAGCTCTGCGCGAGCAGAACGCGGTCAGCACGGCTGGCTTCTTCGAAACCCCTAGCGAGCGCTTGCAACTGCGGGTGAGCGGGCGTTTCGACAGTGTCGACCAGATTCGTCAGTTCCCTATTCGAGTGGGGGATCGCACCTTCCGTATCGGTGATGTCGCCGATGTGCACCGTGGCTTCAACGACCCGCCCGCGCCGCGCATGCGCTTCATGGGCGAGGATGCCATTGGCCTGGCGGTATCGATGAAGGACGGGGGCGATATCCTGGTGTTGGGCAAGGCGCTTGAGGGCGAATTCGAGCGCCTGGCTCGAGGCCTGCCGGCCGGCATGGAGCTGCGCAAGGTTTCGGACCAACCGGCGGCGGTAAAGGCTGGGGTCGGCGAGTTCGTGCAGGTGCTGGTGGAAGCCCTGGCCATCGTGCTGCTGGTAAGTTTCTTCTCCCTGGGCCTGCGCACCGGCCTGGTGGTGGCCCTGGCCATTCCACTGGTGTTGGCAATGACCTTCGCCGCGATGCACTACTTCGGCATCGGCCTGCACAAGATCTCGCTCGGCGCACTGGTGCTGGCCCTGGGCCTGCTGGTCGATGACGCCATCATTGCCGTGGAGATGATGGCGATCAAGATGGAGCAGGGCTATGACCGGCTCAAGGCGGCCAGTTACGCCTGGAGCAGCACGGCATTCCCGATGCTCACCGGGACCCTGATCACCGCTGCAGGTTTCCTGCCGATTGCCACGGCGGCCTCCAGCACCGGCGAATATACCCGTTCGATCTTCCAGGTGGTGACCATTGCCCTGCTGACCTCATGGGTGGCGGCCGTGGTGTTCGTGCCCTACCTGGGTGAACGGCTGCTGCCAGACCTGGCCAAACTGCATGCCGCACGGCACGGCAAGGACGGCCACGCGCCAGACCCCTACGCCACACCTTTCTACCAACGGGTACGGCGCGTGGTGGAGTGGTGCGTGCGGCGTCGCAAGACGGTGATCCTGCTGACCATCGCCGCTTTCGTCGGCAGCATCCTGCTGTTCCGCTTCGTTCCCCAGCAGTTCTTCCCAGCCTCGGGTCGTCCCGAGCTCATGGTCGACCTGAAGCTGGCCGAAGGCGCGTCGTTGAGCAATACCGCCGAGCGGGTCAAGCAACTGGAAGCGCTGCTCAGGCAGCAGGACGGCATCGACAACTACGTGGCATACGTGGGCACCGGCTCGCCACGCTTCTACCTGCCACTGGACCAGCAGTTGCCCGCCGCCAGCTTTGCCCAGTTCGTGGTGCTGGCCAAGTCGATGGAGGACCGCGAGCGCCTGCGCAGTTGGCTGATCGCCACCATGGACCAGCAGTTCCCCGACCTGCGCGCCCGTGTCACGCGCCTGGAAAATGGTCCGCCCGTGGGCTATCCGGTGCAGTTCAGGGTCACCGGCGAGCACATCGAGAAGGCCCGCGCCCTGGCCCGCGAGGTGGCCGAAAAAGTGCGTGAGAACCCTCATGTGGTGAACGTGCACCTGGACTGGGAGGAGCCGAGCAAGGCGGTGTTCCTGGAAATCGATCAGGATCGTGCGCGAGCCCTGGGCGTGAGCACCTCGCATCTGTCGAGCTTCCTGCAGAGCTCGCTCACCGGCACTTCGGTGAGCCAGTACCGCGAAGACAACGAGCTGATCGAGATCCTGCTGCGCGGTACCCCGCAGGAACGCAGCCAGTTGGGCAACCTCGGCAGCCTGGCGTTACCCACCGACAACGGCCAGAGCGTTGCGCTCTCGCAGGTCGCGACCCTGGAGTATGGTTTCGAGGAAGGCATCATCTGGCACCGCAACCGCCTGCCGACCGTCACCGTGCGTGCGGACATCTACGACAACGAACAACCGGCAACGCTGGTGCGGCAGATCGAGCCGACCTTGAAAGACATCAGGGCCAAGCTGCCGGACGGCTATTTGCTGGAGGTTGGCGGTACGGTGGAGGACTCCGAGCGCGGTCAGAAGTCGGTGAACGCCGGCATGCCGTTGTTCATCGTGGTGGTGTTGAGCTTGCTGATGATCCAGTTACGCAGCTTCTCGCGCACGGTGATGGTATTCCTCACCGCGCCGTTGGGGCTGATTGGCGTGACCTTGTTCCTGTTGGTGTTCCGCCAGCCGTTTGGCTTCGTCGCCATGCTCGGCACCATTGCCCTGGCAGGGATGATCATGCGCAACTCGGTAATCCTGGTGGACCAGATCGAACAGGACATCGCGGCGGGTATGGAGCGTTGGCAAGCGATCATCGAGGCCACGGTACGACGGTTCCGGCCCATCGTGCTGACTGCGTTGGCGGCGGTACTGGCAATGATTCCGCTGTCGCGCAGCGTGTTCTACGGACCGATGGCGGTGGCGATCATGGGGGGGTTGATCGTTGCGACCGTTTTGACGCTGCTGTTCCTGCCGGCGTTGTATGCGGCTTGGTTCAGGGTGAAGAAGGGCTGAGGAGCGTGAGGAGGGCGTTGCCCTCCTTTCGCCGGCAAGCTGGCACCTACGCACGCGGTTGTAGGGGCCGACTTGCGCGATCAGGCTTCAGAGGGCGCCGAACACCTTCTTGGCCAGGCTGGTAGCGGCCTCGGCCGGGTTCTGGCGAATGCTCTGCTCTTGCTTGCCAATCATTTCGAACAGGCCATCCAGTGCCTTCTCGGTCACGTAGTTCTCGATGCTTGCGCTCTTGGCATCGACCACGCCCAACGCCACGGCTTGACCGGCGAAGTTGTTGTACTGCTGGGCCAGGCCAACCTTGTCGGTCGCCTGCTTGACGATCGGCAGGAACTTGGCGCGAATCTGTTCGCGGCTGCTCTTGTTCAGGTACTGGGTCGCCGAATCGTCACCCCCGCTGAGGATGCCCTTGGCGTCCGTCACGCTCATGTTCTTCACCGCATCGACCAGAATCGCCTGGGCTTGCGGCACGGCAGCTTCAGCGGCTTTGTTCATGCTGTTTTCCAGGGCTTCGACCTGTTCACCCTTGCCGAACATTTTCATCGCCTTGGCAGCCTTGCCCAGGTTGCCCGGCAGTTCGATGCGCACATCCGGGTTGTTGCTGAACCCGCCTGGGGTGCTCAGTTGCTTGACGGCGAGTTGGGCGCCCTGGGTCAGGGCATCTTTCAGACCGCCAGTGGCGTCTTTCTGGCTCAGGTCGCCGAGCGACAGGGCCAGGGCGCTGGCCGACAGCAGCAGGCCGGCGCACAGGGTAGTGAAGCGCAGGGAGGCGCGAATCATGAGTATTTCCTTATCAACGAAAATGTACAGGCTCAGCGAACCGGATCGACCTTGATGCGTACCGGCTGCTGGTCACTGCCATCGAGTTTAACGCCGTGGTGTTCGGTGTTGATGAACAACAGTTTGCCGTTCAGTTCGATGCGGGCGCTGACCGCGTAACGGTGGCCGGGCTTGACGTGGGCCGGGTCATAGCTGAGACGGAACGGCAGCGGCACGTTGCCTTTGACCGGCCCGGCCTGGCTGGCCAGGGTGACCGCTGGCGCGTCCATCAAAGAAACGTCCTGCAGGCTCACGCTCAAGGTGGCTGTCGGTGGCAGGGCCATGCGCTGCAAGTAGAAGACTTCGCCCTCCAGGCTGGCCTGGTTGGACGGGGTGTGGCTGGAGCAGGCTGCGAGCAGGGATGCGCAACACAGCATAAAGAGTTTTTTCATGGAATCTCCGGTGTCCTTGGAGCTGGCTTGTGGCCAACCCCAGGGACTGTAGCGGATTTTCACTCCCCGCGAAGCCTTCAGGGCTGCGAAGTTTCCACGGGATCGTCACGGTGCAGGGCCACCTGCCGTATCGACAAGCGCAACTCCGCCGACAGCACTCGCTTGGCCACGCCCTCGGCTAGCTCGCCCAGTTTGTCGTGGTAGCCCAGCTTGCCGTTGCCATCGGGGCGCAGCACATTCTGCTCGACCAGCGTCTGGATGAAATGGCGGAACAGGGTCTTGTCGAAGAACTCCGGGGCGTTCAGGCCATGCAGGATCGACAGTCGCTGGGCCATCATCACGCTGAGGTCTTCCAGTTCTTCAGCACTCAGGGTGTTCTGCCCGCTGTTGAGCAGCAGCGAGGTGGCCATGTAGAAGCGCTGCAGGGTCTGGGTGATGGTTCGGGCGAGCAGGGTCAGCAGGACGAATTGACGCGAGCTCGGTGCCGGGCGCATGTACAGGTCGTTCTCCTGGCGCAGCAGGCCCTGTGCGACCAGCGCTGCAAGCCATTGGTCGATCACCTCATCCAGTTGCTCTGGCGTCCAGCGCAGGAACAGTTCGGCCTGCAGGTACGGATACAGCGCATGCACGTACTGACCAAGCAGCTCGCGGCTCATGCGCGAGCTGCTGAGGAAGAAGCTCGCCAGCAGTGCTGGCAGGGCGAAGATGTGCAGGACGTTGTTGCGGTAATAGGTCATCAGTACCGCGTTGGCTTCATCCAGGTAGAGGATTCGGCCCAGGGCATCCTTCTGCTCGGACAGCAGGTCCATGCGCCTGACGTGTTCGATCAGTGCCAAGCCATCGCCCTCGGGCAACGTGGTATGAGGCGAGTAGGGCACCTGACGCAGCAGGGCCAGGTACAGGTCGAGGACACGGCTCAGCGCCCGTTCGTCCAAGGCGAGGCGGCTGGTGGACAGCAGCGCCAGCGCCACCAGGTTGACCGGGTTGACCGCCGCCGCCTCGTTCAGGTGCCGGGCCACGGTCTCACCCAGGCGTGTGGTGGCTTCGTTGAGCCAGGTTGGGCGAAATTGTGGGGCCAGCTGCTGGTCGCGCCAGCCGGGTTGCTGCTGGTCGAGGAAGCCTGCCAGGCGGATCGGCTCGCCGAAGTTGACGTAGACCTGACCAAAGCGCTGCTTCAGCGCCCCCAGGACCTTGAAGATGTCGAAGATCGACTCTTTCTTCTTGCTCGCCCCCCTCAGCTCGCCCAGGTAGGTGCGGCCTTCGAGCACGCGCTCGTAACCGATGTACACCGGCACGAAAACGATTGGCGTACGCGACGAGCGCAGGAAGCTGCGCAGGGTGATGGCCAGCATCCCCGTGCGTGGCTGCAGCATCCGACCGGTGCGCGACCTGCCACCCTCGACGAAGTACTCCACCGGGAAGCCCTTGGTGAACAGGGTGTGCAGGTACTCGTTGAAAACCGCCGTGTACAGCGGGTTGCCCTTGAAGGTGCGGCGCATGAAGAACGCCCCGCCACGGCGCAGCAAGCCGCCGATGACCGGCATGTTGAGGTTGATCCCGGCGGCGATGTGAGGCGGCGTCAGGCCGTTGCGGAACAACAGGTAGGACAGCAGCAGGTAGTCGATATGGCTGCGGTGGCAAGGGACGTAGATCACCTCGTGGCCGGGGGCGATGCCCTGCACCTGCTCGATATGGTTGACCTTGATGCCGTCGTAGATCTTGTTCCAGAACCAGCTGAGCACCACTTCCAGGAAGCGGATGGCGGTGTAGGTGTAGTCCGAGGCGATCTCATTGCCATAGCGCAGCGCCTGGGCTTCGGCCTTGGCATACGGGATATTCTGTCGTTCGGCTTCGTCAGTGATCGCCTGGCGCACCAGGGGGTCGTGAACCAGGCCTTTGACCAGGTTGCGTCGGTGCGACAGATCGGGGCCGATGACCGCGGTCTTGAGGTTGCGAAAGTGCACGCGCATCAAGCGTTGGGCCATGCGCACGGTTCGCTCGTGCCCTTTGTTGTGCTGTACCAGTTCGCGCAGGTGAATGGGGGCGGAGAACTGCACACGGGTCTTGCGGCCCAGAATGAGGATGGTCAGCAGTCGGCGCAGACGGCCGGTGACAGCCCAGCTGTCGGCGAACAGCAATTTCCAGGGGCTGGATTCGCTGGCAGGCGTCTGCCCCCAGAAGACGCTGACCGGGATGATCTGGGCATCCTCCTCGGCATGTTGGCTCACGGCCGCCACCAGGCGCTCCAGTGTCGGTGGGGCGCCACGCTTGTCGTGGCGCCCCAGCCAGTCCGGGTCGGGCGTGAGGTAGAAGAAGGCGGCAGGTTCGTGCAGGGTGCCCACGGCCACGGGCAGTACCGGGCGTGGCAGCCCTGCTTTGGTGCATTCGCGGTCGACCACGGCCAGGTCGGTGAGCGATGGCGAAGGCAGGGCGTAGAACACCGGGCGACTGCGGTCGAGCTTGAGGGTCAAGGACGACTGGTTGATGGTCTCGGAGCGCACCCACAGGTAAAGCACGCGGCGCAGGGCACCGAAGATCAGGCGGCGCAGGGGAGAACGGGTCATGGGGTGTGAGCCTTGGGTGTGAATTTCAATGAATTTCCAGCCAGTTAGTCTGCCGTATATGCGCAAGTTCAGCAAAATACGGTAATTGGCAGGGCAGTCATGAAATTTTTTTGTTCTGTGTCATATACTCGGCCTGCCACTTGCAGGATATTTCGGCAAGCGGCGTCGGCACAGGTCCGTGACCCTGTGCCTACAAGGCGATCTTCACAATAAAAATCCGGAGTAGTTCAGATGTCGTCTCGTGAGACTGGGAATGTAAAGTGGTTCAACGATGCCAAGGGCTATGGCTTCATTCAGCGCGAAGGTGGTGCGGATGTCTTCGTCCACTATCGGGCGATCCGCGGTGAGGGGCATCGTACCCTGGTCGAAGGTCAGCGGGTGGAATACGCCTGCGTGCAGGGCCAGAAAGGCCTGCAGGCCGAGGACGTAGTCGGGCTCTGAGCCCCGGGTTGTAGGAGTCGGCTAGCCGGCGATCACCCACGAAGCTGGGATCGGGTGCTTCGGCGTCCGCGTCGTCGGCCAGTCGGCTCCTACCAGGTAAACGCTCAGGTACGCCAGGTGATTTCTTCTTCACCGTCGGCGCTGATGCGGACCCAGCGGTCGGCATCTTCTTCACCGTCTTCCTCGACCCAGCCACCTGGCGCACAGCGCACTTCCACGCCCAGCGCGGCGAATGCGGCGCGGGCGCAGGCGACGTCATCCTCCCATGGCGTCTGGTCGCTTTCCAGGTAAAGGCTGTTCCATTTCCCTACAGCCTTGGGTAACCAAGTGACTGGAATGTTACCGGCCTTGCATTTGAAGGTCTGGCCTTTCTGTTGCCACTCGCTGCAAGGGCCGATCGCCTCGGCGAGCCATTGGGCAATTCGCTGGTGGTCGACGTCGGCGTCCTTGAGGTAGATCTCGATATCAGGTTGGCGCATGGGGGCTCCGGATGTGCTCAGTCTTGGCGCACGAAATAGTCATATCGCATGGAAACCGTCACCTCGAACGGCTCGGGCTGTTCGATCACCCGCGCTCGTCTTTCGGCGCTGGCACGCCAGCCATGCGGGGTCATGGCCAGCAGGTCGGCGCGGGCCTTGGGTTCGACCAGGCTCAGGCGGAATTCAAGGACCTCGTTATGGGCGTGAACCATGCCTTCCGGTACCAGGGCCAGATGCTTGTCGTCGGCGTAAGGGCGTACTTCATCGTAGAGCACTTCCCGCAGCTCCATCAGGTGACCGCTGGTTGGACCGACCCGCATCAGGCCGCCGCCTGGGCCTAGCAGGCGCTTGGCCTCGGCCCACTCCAGCGGGCTGAACACGCTGGCGATGAACTGGCAGCTGGCGTCCGCCAGCGGCACACGGGCCATGCTGGCGACCATCCAGGTGACCGACGGCTCACGGCGGCAGGCGCGCTTGACGGCCTCGCGGGAGATGTCCAGGGCATAGCCGTCGGCCGATGGCAGTGCCTGGGCGATCTGCGCGGTGTAATAGCCTTCGCCGCAGCCGATGTCCAGCCAGGCACCGGGTTGGCGCTCGGCGGCCAGCTCGGCCAGGCGCCGGGCCACCGGGGCGTAGTGCCCGGCTTCGAGGAAGTCGCGGCGCGCCTCGACCATGGCCTGGTTGTCGCCGGGGTCGCGGCTGTTCTTGTGCTGCACCGGCAGCAGGTTGAGGTAACCCTGGCGCGCGCGATCGAAACGGTGCCCCGCAGGGCACACGACGCCATTGTCGAGCCGCGTCAGGGCCGCCTGGCAGAGAGGGCAGGCAAGCATCAGGCGAGCAACCGGACGAGGGTCTGGTAGTAGATCTCGGTCAGCAGGTCGAGGTCGCTGGCCAGGATCCGCTCGTCCACCTGGTGGATGGTGGCATTCACCGGGCCCAGTTCGACCACCTGTGTACCCATGGTGGCGATGAAGCGACCGTCCGAGGTGCCGCCGCTGGTGGACGGCTGGGTTTCGCGGCCGGTAACGTCTTTGATGCTGGCCGACACGGCATCGAGCAGGTCGCCTGGCTCGGTGAGGAAGGGCAGGCCAGACAACGCCCAGTCGATCGTCCAGTCCAGCTCGTGCTTGTCGAGGATGGCCGAGACCCGCGCTTGCAGGCCTTCGACGGTCGATTCGGTGGAGAAGCGGAAGTTGAACAGGGCGGTCAGCTCGCCCGGCACGACGTTGGTGGCGCCAGTGCCGGAGTTGAGGTTGGAAATCTGGAAGCTGGTAGGTGGGAAGAATGCGTTGCCCTCGTCCCAATGCTCGGCGGCCAGTTCCGCCAGGGCAGGTGCCGCCAGGTGGATCGGGTTGCGTGCCAGGTGTGGGTAGGCCACATGGCCCTGCTTACCGCGCACGGTCAGCTTGGCGCCGAGCGAGCCACGACGGCCATTCTTGACCACGTCGCCGAGCAGGGTGGTGCTCGACGGTTCGCCGACGATGCACCAGTCCAGGCGCTCGTTGCGCGCCTTCAGGCGCTCCACCACGGCCTTGGTGCCGTGATGGGCCGGGCCTTCTTCGTCGCTGGTGATCAGGAAGGCGACCTTGCCACGGTGGTCGGGGTAGTCGCGCACGAAGCGCTCGCTGGCCACCACCATGGAGGCCAGGCTGCCTTTCATGTCGGCGGCGCCGCGTCCGCAGAGCATGCCATCGGCATCGATCAGGGCCTCGAAGGGCTCATGCTGCCATTGCTGTACCGGGCCGGTGGGGACCACATCGGTGTGGCCGGCGAAGCACAGCACCGGACCGTCCTGGGTACCGTGGGTGGCCCAGAAGTTGTCGACGTCCTCGATGCGCATCGGCTCGAGCTGGAAGCCGACGGCGCCCAGACGATTCATCATCTGCGCCTGGCAGTCAGCGTCGACGGGGGTGACCGAGGGGCGACGGATCAGGTCGCAGGCCAGTTGAAGGGTAGGCGAGAGCTCGGCTGGGGCCGTCATGGGGGACTCCGGGGCAAGGCAAGGCGAGAAAACGAGGGGCGTTATCTTATATCAAACAAGGTGTGTCGGCACGGGGCATTGGGGCCGCAGTGCGGCCCCGCAAGCTCAGGCCTCCTGTGGCTCTGCCAGCTTGTCCGCAGGCTTGGGCAGCGACGAAAGGAATGCCATCACCAGCGCCGCCAGATACGGCAGCGACTGCACCAGCAACATCGCCACCCAGAAGCGCATGTCCGAACTCGGCAGCCCTTGCACCAGGTAGATCCCGGCCGCCGCGCCCCACAGCAGCAACATGATGAACAGCTCTTCCCGCGCCTCGGAAATCGCCACCATCAGTCCATGGCTGTCAGCATTCTTCGGTGTGCGGAAGAACGGCATGCTGCTGGTGAAAAAACCGTACAGCACTGCCTTGGCGATGGTATGCGACAGTGCCAGCCCTGCCAGGGCCGCGGCGAATGCGTCCTTGAGGTTGACCCCGACCGCCCGGCGATAGAGGAAGATGATCTTGCCGACCTTGAAGAAGAACAGCGCCAGCGGCGGAATGGCGAAAATCATCAGCGGCGGGTCGACCCGGTGCGGCACGATGATCATCGCCGCCGACCACAGCAGCGCGCCGACCGTGAAGAAGATGTTCATGCCGTCTGCGATCCACGGCAGCCACCCGGCCAGGAAGTGGTAGCGCTGGCCACGGGTCAATTCGCTGCCCTTGCCGCGCAACAAAGCGCCGGCGTGGTGCTTGATGATCTGGATGGCGCCGTAGGCCCAGCGGAAACGCTGCTTCTTGAAGTCGATGAAGGTGTCGGGCATCAGCCCTTTGCCGTAACTGTTGTGGGCGTACGCCGCGGACAGGCCCTTCTCGAACACGCGCAGGCCCAGTTCGGCATCCTCGCAGATGCACCATTCGGCCCAACCCAGCTCCTCCAGCACACTGCGCCGGGTCATGGTCATGGTGCCGTGCTGGATAATCGCGTCACGGTCGTTGCGGGTGACCATGCCAATGTGGAAAAAGCCCTTGTACTCGCTGTAGCACAGTTTCTTGAAGGCACTCTCGTGCTGGTCGCGGTAGTCCTGGGGCGACTGCACCACGGCGATCTTCGGGTCGGCGAAGTGCGGCACCATGTGCTTGAGCCAGTTGCGGTCCACGCAGTAGTCCGAATCGATGACCGCGATCACTTCGGCGTCCTTGGCCGTGTGCGGAATCAGGTAGTTGAGCGCGCCACCCTTGAAGCCGGCCAGCGGGGCGACGTGGAAGAACTTGAAGCGCTCGCCCAGTTTCTCGCAGTGGGCCTTGAGGGGCTCCCACACGGCAGGGTCCTTGGTGTTGTTGTCGATCACCAGCACTTCGTAATCCGGGTAATCGAGCGCCGCGAGGGCATCGAGGGTCTGCTTGACCATGTCCGGTGGCTCGTTGTAGCACGGCACATGCACCGACACCTTCGGCCGATAGGCGGTATCGGCCTGTACTGGCAGAAACTCGCGACGCCGTTTGTGAATCCACACGGCTTCGGCCAGCTCGTGGGCTTCGGTCAACAGGACGATGAATACCCCCAGTGCGCCGAGCGCCAGCAACACGCCCACGGTCAGGCTGAACCAGGTGCTGTACTGCTGGCTGTAGTCGTAGGCGATCCACACCAGCACCGACCCGCACAGGAAGGTGATGAAGGTCAGGAAGGTGCGCCCGCGCTGGCGCAGGGCCGAGCCATCGATCAGCAGTACGGTGAGCGCGATCATCGCCAGCACCACCGAGGCCACCGCCAGAGCCCGCCATTGCGGGATCGCCACCACCGGCCCGTCGAAGTTGAACTTCTGCTGTCGCTCGGCATTGAATACGCCCCAGTAAGCACCCACGGATCCTTCGTCGCTGGCCTTCCAGGGTTGGTCGTAGGCTTCGATGACGAAGTAGTTGTAGCCTCGCCGGTTCAGGGTATTGACCAGTGTGCGCAGGTAGATGGCCTGGTCAGCCTGAGTGGCGTCGGCACCGCCGCGCATGCGACCGTTGCTCGGCCAGCCCACCTCCGACAGCAGCAATGGCTTGCGCGGGAACTGCTGCTTGAGCTCACGGGCGCGGTCGAGCACGAACTCGACCGAGTCCTTCATCGGCACGAATTCCCAGTAGGGCAGGATGTGTGCGGCAATCAGGTCGACATGCTTGGCGAGCTCGGGGTGTTCCTTCCAGATGTGCCATTGTTCACTGGTGGTGACCGGCACCTTCACCGCGGCGCGCACGCGGTCCAGGTACTGGATGAGCGCCTCGGGCGTGACCTCTTCGCGGAACAGCGCCTCGTTGCCGACGACCACCCGCACCACGCTGCGGGATTTGTTGGCCAGTTCGATGGCCGTGGCGATTTCGCGTTCGTTACGCTCAAGGTCCGGGCTGATCCAGATTCCCAAGGTCACGCGCAGGCCAAGTTCTTCGGCCAGGCGGGGAATGTCGGCCTGGGTGCCCTCGACGGTGTAGATGCGGATGCTGTCGGTCAGCTTGCTCATCTGCTCCAGGTCCTGGCGTATCTCATCGTCGCTGGGGTATTGGCCCTTTTGCGGACTCTCGCCAAGACGGAAGGGCGAGTACGACAAACCAGAGATCTGTTCCGGCCAGGCTGGTGCGGTGACCGGCCGGTTGATAAGCGCCCAGAACCCGGTGAACAGCGCGGCAATGGCCAGCACCACCACCAGATTGAGGCCGAATTTGCGTGAAGACATGTTCGTTCAATTCTGTCGAAGGGATAGGACATTAAAGCAGGGTTGGTAGGTACTTTCCTAACGATGGAGGCCACAAGCGCTCTTGGCCTATAATGCGCGCCGGTTTTTTCGGGGTACCAACATGAGCACAGAAGATCCACGCTTTGCCGGCGTAGCCCGGCTGTACGGCGACGAAGGCCTGCAACGACTGAGCCAGGCCCATGTGGCGGTCGTCGGCATCGGCGGGGTTGGCTCGTGGGCGGCCGAGGCCCTGGCCCGCAGTGGCGTGGGCGAAATCACCCTGTTCGACCTCGACGATGTGTGCGTCAGCAACACCAACCGTCAGGCGCATGCGCTGGAGGGGCAGGTGGGGCGGCCCAAGGTCGACGTCATGGCTGAGCGCCTGCGGGCGATCAACCCTGCCTGCACGGTGCATGCGGTGGCCGACTTCGTCACCCGCGATACCATGGCCGAATACATCACCGAGCAGATGGACTGCGTCATCGACTGCATCGACAGTGTGATGGCCAAGGCCGCGCTGATCGCCTGGTGCCGGCGGCGGAAGATTGCCATCGTCACCACCGGGGGCGCCGGTGGGCAGATCGATCCGACCCAGATCCAGGTCGGCGACCTCAACAAGACCTTCAATGACCCACTGGCGTCACGGGTACGCTCGACCCTGCGCCGCGACTACAACTTCTCGCGCAACGTGAGCCGCAACTATGGCGTACCGTGCGTGTTTTCCAGCGAGCAACTGCGCTATCCGAAGGGCGACGGCAGCGTGTGCCTGCAGAAGAGCTTCGTCGGTGAAGGCGTGCGCCTGGATTGCGCCGGGGGCTTCGGCGCGGTGATGATGGTGACCGCGACGTTCGGCATGGTGGCGGCGAGCAAGGCAATAGAGAAGCTGGTGGCAGGCGCGCGGCGGCCTTCGGAGCGGGTCAAGGCCCAGTAGCCGCAAGCCGACCCCGTAAAGGCCAGCTTGCGCGATCGCTTCAGCGCTGATCCAGCGTCAACTGCGCCATCCGCTGCAACACCGCATGCAGCCCGTTGCTGCGCGACGGCGACAATTGGCGCTCAAGGCCCAGTTGGGTGAACCAGCCTTGCAGATCCAGCCTGCTCAGTTCGCTGGTGGCCAAGCCTTGCACCCGAACCAGCAGCAGCGCCAGCAACCCGCGCAATAAGCGCGCATCGCTGGCCGCCTTGAACTGCCATTGGCCGTCGACCTGAGTGGCCACCAGCCACACAAGGCTCTCACAGCCATGCACCCGATTGCTCTCGGTCTTCTGCGTGTCCTCCAGCGGTTCCAGCCGTTCGCCCCACTGCATCAGCAGTCGTGCCCGCTGCTCCCAGCCGCGCGCTTGTTCGAAGCTCTCCCGCGCCTGGCGCGCCTGCTCTGACAAGTTCATCGCAGCAACTCCAGGCCTTGGTCCAGCGCAGCGAAGAACCGTTGCAGGTCGTCGCTGTCGTTGTAGATCCCCAACGACACCCGAATCGCCCCCTCCAGCCCCAAACCCTTGAGCAGCGGCATTGCGCAATGATGGCCGGCGCGCACGGCGATGCCTTGCTCGGTCAGCAGATGGGCGATATCGGCGTTGTGCACGCCTTCGATGACGAAACTGGCCAAGGCCGCCTGGGGTGTGCCGAGTACACGAATACCGTCGCGGTCCGCCAGGCCTCGCAGCAGGTGCTGGTGCAGGCTCGCTTCGTGGTTCTCGACGGCATGGACGTCGAGGCTGGCGAGGTAATCAAGGGTTGCGCCCAAGCCAATCACGCCGGCAATGGGCGGTGTTCCTGCCTCGAACCCCAGCGGCGCTGGCCGGAAACTGGCGCTCTGATAATCGGCCATTTGCACCATCTCGCCACCGAATTGCCAGTGATGCAGCAGGTCAAGGGCCTGGCGCCGGCCGTAGAGCACGCCAACGCCGTCCGGCCCGTATAGCTTGTGACTGGAGAACACGTAGAAGTCGCAGCCCAGTTGCTGCACGTCATGGCGGCCATGGACCACCCCCTGGGCGCCGTCGACCACCGTGATCGCGCCTTGGGCACGGGCGTGGGCGAGCAAGGCAGGTAGCGGCTGCCAGGTACCCAGTACGTTGGACAACTGGCTGACCGCCAGGACCCGGGTGCGCGGCCCGATCAGTTGCAGGGCCGGGTCAAGGTCGATGCGTCCGTGTGCGTCCAGCGGCAACACCACCAGGCGCAGATTGCGCCGTCGCGCCAGTTGTTGCCACGGCAACAGGTTGGCGTGGTGTTCCAGGGCGCTGACAGCGATTTCGTCACCGGCCTCGAAACGGTGCTCAAGCCCATAGGCCAACAGGTTCAGTGCCGAAGTGGCTCCGTGAGTGAACACGATCTGCTGGGCATCGGCGGCGTTGAGCCAGGCGGCGACCTTGTCCCGGCTGGTTTCGAATGCTTGGGTCGCCAGGGCGCCGGGAAGGTGCTGGGCGCGATGCACATTGGCTGCACCATGACCGTAGTAATGGCTCAGGGCATCGAGCAGCGCCTGGGGTTTCTGGGTGGTGGCGGCGCTGTCCAGGTAGGTCTGGTGCTGCCGTTGCAGGGCGGCGATGGCGGGGAAATCGGCACGCCAGGGGGAGGGCTGGAACATGTTCGCAAGGCCTGGAATGAAAATCGGGTCTGGCATTACGCCAGACCCGATCTTATCACTTCAAACCGTGCAGGGTTCTCAGTTATGGGCGTGCAGCGCCTCATTCAGCTCGATGGCCGACTTGTGGGTCTTGCACTCGACGGCGCCGTTCAGCGAGTTGCGGCGGAACAGCAGGTCGGTCTGACCGGCCAGGTCGCGGGCCTTGACCACTTTGACCAGCTCGTTGTTTTCGTCGAGCAGGTTCACCTTGGTGCCGGCAGTGATGTACAGACCGGCTTCCACGGTGTTGCGATCGCCCAGCGGGATACCGATGCCGGCGTTGGCGCCGATCAGGCAGCCTTCGCCGACCTTGATGACGATGTTGCCGCCACCGGACAGGGTACCCATGGTCGAGCAGCCGCCACCCAGGTCCGAGCCCTTGCCGACGAACACACCAGCCGAGACGCGGCCTTCGATCATGCCCGGGCCTTCGGTGCCGGCGTTAAAGTTGACGAAGCCTTCGTGCATGATGGTGGTGCCTTCGCCGATGTAGGCGCCCAGACGTACACGGGCGGTATCGGCGATACGCACGCCAGCCGGAACCACGTAGTCGGTCATCTTCGGGAACTTGTCCACCGAGAACACTTCCAGCAGCTCGCCCTTCAGGCGTGCTTCCAGTTGCAGCTCAGCCAGCTCGGCCAGGTCAACGGCGCCCTGGTTGGTCCAGGCGACGTTCGGCAGCAGCGGGAAGATGCCGGCCAGGCTTACGCCGTGCGGCTTGACCAGACGGTGCGACAGCAGGTGCAGCTTCAGGTAGGCCTCTGGGGTCGAGGTCAGTGCGGCGTCTTCGGCCAGCAGGGTGGCGACCAGTGGCTTGTGGCTTTCGGCCAGGCGGGTCAGCAGGGCGGCCTGGGCGGCATCGACGCCTTTGAGGGCTTCGGCCAGTTGCGCGGCCTGGGCGTTGCTGAAGGCGATGGCCTGGTTGCCACCTTGGTAACCGAGGATCGGCGCAACGGCGGCGACCAGCTCGGCACTCGGGTTGAGCAGGGGTTGTGCGTAGAAGACTTCGAGCCAGGCGCCCTGGCGGTTCTGGGAGCCGACACCGAAGGCCAGGCTGAACAGGTTATTGGACATGTGATTACCTCGTGCGAAATAGGGGATGGGCTCAGGCCAGCGCAGCGCCGTACAGGTCAGGCTTGAAGCCAACCAGCGTGCGTGCGCCGAGGTCGAGCACCGGGCGCTTGATCATCGACGGCTGGGCCAGCATCAGCTCCACGGCCTTGGCCTGGTCGAGATCGGCCTTGCTGGCGTCGTCGAGCTTGCGGAAGGTGGTGCCGGCACGGTTGAGGATGACTTCCCAGCCGTGTTCATCGCACCAGCGGTTCAGGCTGTCGCGGTCGATGCCTTGAGTCTTGTAGTCGTGGAATTCGTAGCCGATGGCGTGTTCTTCGAGCCATGTGCGGGCTTTTTTCATGGTGTCACAGGCTTTGATGCCGTAGAGCGTGTAAGTCATCGCGTAAATTGGGGTTCAAAGGTGCCCCCAATCTCTCCGTTTTCCGAATGTCAGTCGCGGGATTATGCGGGAACGATTCTTTGAGCGCCACGGGTGTGCATGCCTTGTGTCCTGCAGCACCTCGGAGATTGCCAGGTGCCTGCCTTGAAATTTCGGGCGCTCTATCTCTTGGGCGCCAAGATCTCAAGGCGCACACCTGGCAGCCATGACCCCAGTATCATCATGTTACATATACATTTGCCACCTGCGACTATCGTGCAGCGGTCTCGATTTACCTATCCCCGCTAACATATTGTTTCAATGGCGATGTTTCGCCCTGATGTCGTTTTTGGTTCACAAAGGAAGCTTTCACGGATGCAGTCCGCCTACACCGTCCTCATCCTGCTGACGCTGGTAAGCGTGTCGAAACTGGTCGGGCGAGTCATTCCGCTACCGCTGCCATTGGTGCAGATCGCCGCTGGCGCCTTGCTGGCATGGCCGACCCTGGGCCTGCATGTGGCCCTGGACCCAGAACTGTTTCTGTTCCTGTTCCTGCCACCGTTGCTGTTCGCCGATGGCTGGCGCATTCCCAAGCGTGAGCTGTGGCGTATTCGCGGACCAGTGGTGGCCCTGGCGGTGGGCCTGGTGCTGTTCACCGTGGTCGGCGCCGGATATTTCATCCACTGGCTGTTGCCTACTATCCCGCTGCCGGTAGCGTTCGCGTTGGCAGCCGTGCTTTCGCCCACCGACGCCGTGGCTGTGTCGGCCATCACCCAGGACCGCCTGCCAACCCCGCTCATGCACATGCTGCAGGGCGAGGCGCTGTTGAACGATGCCTCGGGCCTGGTGACCTTCAAGTTCGCCCTGGCAGCGGCGATCACAGGGGCATTCTCGCTTGCCGACGCGGGCATGAGTTTCGTCCTCGTTGCCATCGGTGGCTTGGCGGTGGGGGTCGCGCTTAGTTGGCTGATCGGCCGCCTGCGTGCGTGGATGATCGCCCGGGGCTGGGACGACCCGGCCACCCATGTCGTGTTCATGCTGCTGCTGCCGTTCGCGGCCTACGTATTGGCCGAGCGCCTGGGCGTTTCTGGCATTCTTTCCGCCGTGGCTGCCGGCATGATGCAGAGCTGGCTCGACCTGCTGCCCCGCCAGACCAGCACACGGCTGTTGAACCGCAGTGTCTGGTCGTTGCTGGAGTTCGCCTTCAATGGCCTGATCTTCCTGCTGCTGGGCCTGCAGTTGCCGGACATCATCAAGGCGGTGGTCAGCCATGAGACCACTGTCTGGCCGACCCTGGCCTGGCGCTGTCTCGATGTGCTGGCGATCTTCGCTGCGTTGATACTGCTGCGTTTCGTGTGGGTACAGAGCATCTGGCGAGCGATCGGTGTGGTGCGGCGCTGGCGCGGTAAACCGGACCTGGTGCTGATGCCCACCGCGCGCTCTTGCTGGCTGTTGACTCTGGGCGGCGTGCGCGGTGCCGTGACGCTGGCCGGTGTGATGTCGATCCCGCTGCTGATAGGGGCGGGCAAGGCGTTTCCCGAGCGTGATCTGCTGATTTTCATCGCCGCGGGGGTGATCCTGTTGTCGTTGATCAGCGCGTGCGTCGCCTTGCCGTTCCTGCTGCGGGGCGTTACCAGAAGTCCGGATGAGCGTTTGCACCAGGAAGTGCAGGAAGCCTGGCGGCGCACCGCGGAGGCGGCCATTCATGCCTTGGAGGCAGAAGAAGTGATCGATGCCAGCGCACCCCAGGATGCGGCGCAGGCGACCTTGGCCACCGAGCTGAAGGCGCGGTTGATGGCCGAATACCGGGACGAGCTGGACAGCTACAACGACACCGCCGAAGCGCGGGCACTGGCCGAGCAGATGGACTTGCTGGAGCGGCGACTGCGCTTGCGTGCGCTGCGGGCCCAGCGTCTTGAGCTGTACAACCTGCACCGCCAGCACTTGGTGGGCGATGAGGTCGTGCGCCAAGTGCTGGGCGAGCTGGATCTGAGTGAAGCCAACCTGGGGCAGGTCAAGTAGCGGATCTGTCTGTCGGAGGGCCGCGTGGCGGCCCGTCGTCTTCAGCGGCTTTGCAGGAACTGACGAATCCGCTCCGCCGCTTCGATACACTCGGCCAGCGGCGCAACCAGGGCCATGCGCACTCGACCAGCCCCTGGATTCACGCCGTTAACTTCACGCGAAAGGTATGAGCCTGGTACCACGGTCACATGCTGGGCCTCGAACAGGTCGCGGGTGAAGTCGGCGTCGCTGCCCGGGACCTTGGCCCACAGGTAGAAACTGCCATCCGGGCGCTGCACGTCCAGCACCGGTTGCAGGATGTCCAGCACGGCGTCGTACTTGGCGCGGTACTGGTCGCGGTTTTCGCGCACATGGGCTTCGTCCTGCCAGGCTGCGATGCTGGCCAGCTGGGTCTGAACCGGCATCGCGCAGCCGTGGTAGGTGCGGTACAGCAAAAACGGCTTGATGATCGAGGCGTCACCGGCCACGAAGCCCGAGCGCAGTCCTGGCAGGTTGGAGCGCTTGGACAGGCTGTGGAACACCACGCAGCGCTTGAAGTCGCTACGGCCAAGCTCGGCGCAAGCGGTCAGCAGGCCAGGTGGCGGGGCGTCCTCGTCGAAGTACAGCTCGCTGTAGCACTCGTCGGCGGCAATCACGAAGTCATGCTCGTCGGCCAGGGCGATCAGTTTCTTCAGGGTGTCCATTGGTACCAGGGCACCTGTCGGGTTGCCCGGGGAGCACAGGAAGAGGATTTGGCAGCGCTTCCAGACCTCGACCGGCACTGCGTCGAAGTCGGGGTTGAATCCGTTGGCTTCCAGGCAGGGCAAGTAGTGCGGCGTGGCCCCGGCCAGCAGGGCCGCGCCTTCGTAGATCTGGTAGAACGGGTTGGGGCTGACCACCAGGCCATCGTCGGCGCGGTTGACCACGGCCTGGGTGAAGGCGAACAGTGCCTCACGGGTGCCGTTCACCGGCAGGATGTGGCGGTCGGCGTCCAGCCAGCCGGTTGGCACGCCAAAGCGGCGCTCGCACCACTGGCCGATGGCCTGGCGCAATGCCGGCAGGCCGATGGTGCTCGGGTACACCGCCAGTTTGTCGAGGTTGTCGGCCATGGCCTTGGCGACGAAGGCCGGCGACTCGTGCTTCGGCTCGCCAATGGACAGGGCGATGGCGCGTTTGTCCGCGGCCGGTTTCACGCTGCCCAGCAGGGCACGGAGTTTCTCGAACGGGTAGGGCTGCAGCTGGGTCAAGGCATGATTCATCGGCGCAAGGTCTCGTCAATCGTTAAAAGGTCACGCGGGTGGGGCTGGCATCGCTGGCCTGGCCAGCCTGCAACTGCTGGACGATCGCTTCCTGCAGGCGGCTGCACAGTTGTGGGTCGGACAGCGGCTGGTTGTCGGCGTCGGTGATGAAGAACACGTCCTCGACCCGTTCGCCGAGGGTGGCGATCTTGGCGTTCTGCAGCGACAGGTCGAACTCCAGGAAGATCCGTCCGATCCGCGCCAGCAGGCCGGGGCGGTCGGGAGCGGTGATTTCCAGGATGGTCACCGGGCGCTGCGCATCGTTGTGGATGGTTACCTGCGGCGCGAAGGTGAAGTGCTTGAGCTGGCGCGGCACCCGGCGCTGGATGATGGTCGGGTAGTCCTCGGGGTTGCGCAGCGCTTCGGTCAGGCCATCGCGGATCTGCTTGACCCGCTGCGGGTTGTCGCCGATCGACCCGCCGTCGTTGTCGAGCACGATGTAGGTGTCGAGGGTGAACTGGCTGCTCGAGGTGATGATCCGGGCATCGTGGATGTTCAGGTTGAGCTGGGACATGGCCGCCACGGTCACGGCGAAGAAGTCGTGTTGGTCAGGGGCATAGATGAAGATCTGCGTCCCGCCCTCGAACTCGCGCTGGGTGGTTTCCTTGATCAACACCAGTGGCCCGCCGTCCGCCGGCTGCTGCAGGATCGCATCACTGTGCCAGGCCACGTCGGCGGCGGTATGGCGCAAGAAATAGTCATCGCCCAGCTGCGACCAGAGCTGCTCGACATCGTCCGGGTCGGTGCCTTCGCGCACCAGGATGTCCAGCGCTGCGGTCTGGGTCTGGCGAATCTGTTCTTCGCGATCCAGCGGGTTTTCCAGGCCCCTGCGCAGGGCACGCTTGGTCTCGGTGTAGAGCTGGCGCAGCAGGCTGGCGCGCCAAGAGTTCCACAGGCTGGGGTTGGTGGCGTTGATGTCGGCCACGGTCAGCACGTAGAGGTAGTCCAGGCGGGTTTCATCGCCGACATGCAGGGCGAAGTCATTGATCACCTGCGGGTCGGACAGGTCCTTGCGCTGGGCGGTGGTGGACATCACCAGGTGGTTCAGCACCAGCCAGGCGATCAGGCGGCTATCCCAGGCTGGGAGTTGGTGGCGCTCGCAGAAGGCCTTGGCGTCCACCGCGCCCAGTTCGGAGTGGTCGCCCTGGCGGCCTTTACCGATGTCATGGTAAAGGCCGGCCAGGTAGATGAGTTCGGGCTTGGGCAGTCGTCCCATGAGCTTGCTGGCCAGCGGGAATTTTTCGGACACTGGCGTGTACTGCAGCTTGCGCAGGTGCTTGATGAGGTTGAGCGTGTGGGCATCGACCGTATAGATATGGAACAGGTCATGCTGCATCTGCCCCACGATCAGGCCGAACTCCGGCAGATAGCGGCCAAGAATGCCGTAGCGGTTCATGCGCCGCAGGTTGCGGTGGATGCCGATTTCGCACTTGAACAGTTCGATGAACAGGCTGGTGTTGCGGATGTCGTGGCGGAACGTTTCGTCGATCAGGTGACGGTGCTCGCGCAGCAGGCGCACGGTGTCGGCGCGTACACCCTTGATTTCCGGGTGCTGGGCCATCAGCACGAAGATTTCCAGCATGGCGAAGGGCGTGCGTTTGAACACGTTCGCATTGACCGCTTCGATATAGCCGTCGTGCAGGCGGAAGCGCGCATTCAGAGGTTGCGTGGCGCCGCTGTCGTCATCGGCGAGGATCACTTCCTCGAAATGCTGGATGATCAGGTCGCACAACTGGCTGATGCTCATGACCACGCGGTAGTACTGCTGCATGAACTGCTCGATGGCCCGCTTGGGGTTCTCGTCGCTGTAGCCCAGTAGCGCGGCGATGCTGCGCTGGTGGTCGAACAGCAGGCGGTCCTCGGCGCGACCGGCCAGCATGTGCAGGGCGTAGCGCACCCTCCAAAGGAAGTCCTGGGAGGACGCCAGCAGCTCGTTCTCGCTTTCCAGCAGGAAGCCTTCGCCGGCCAGGGCATGCAGGTTCAGCGTGCCGTACTGGCGTCGAGCCACCCACAGCACGGTCTGGATGTCGCGCAGGCCGCCGGGAGAACCTTTGACATTGGGTTCGAGGTTGTACTCGGTGTCGTTGTACTTGTGGTGGCGGGCCTTGAGTTCGGCGCGCTTGGCCAGGAAGAACTCCTTGCTCGGCCACATGTGTGCGGTGCTGGTGACGTCCAGCATGCGCTGACGCAGGCTCTCCGGGCCGGCAATGGTGCGGCTTTCCATCAGGTTGGTGATTACCGTCAGGTCGGCGCGGGCTTGTTCTGCGCATTCGTCGACGGTACGAACGCTCTGGCCAACTTCCAGGCCGATGTCCCACAACAGGGTGAGGAAGCGCTCGATGGCGTCGCGGTATTGTTCGTGTTCGGCGGCACCCAGCAGAATCAGCAGGTCGATGTCCGAATAGGGGTGCAGTTCACCGCGTCCATACCCACCCACTGCAACCAGGGCGATCCCGCTTTGGTCGCCCCAATCGAACTGGTTCCAGGCTTGTTGCAGGATGTTGTCGACGAGCCAGGCGCGATCCTCGATCAGTCGGCGGATTTCGCGGCCGCTGCGAAAACGCCGGTCAAGCACCTCGCCCGCCTGGCGGATGGCTTTCTTGAAGGCGGCGATAGGGCTCGCCTTGAGGGCCAGTTCCGCTTGGAACTGGCCGCGGTCGAACAGCTCGGGATCCACCTGGAGCATCGCGTCGCGTTCCTGTCTGAGTGTTTGCCTAGTGTGGGCTCAAGCCGAGGTGCGCGGGATGGTATCGTCCTTGCGCAGGGTGAAGATCTCGTAGCCGGTGGCGGTGACCACCAGGGTGTGTTCCCACTGGGCCGAGAGCTTGCGGTCCTTGGTGATGGCGGTCCAGCCGTCGCCCAATACCTTGGTGTCGGCCTTGCCCTGGTTGATCATCGGCTCGATGGTGAAGGTCATGCCTTCCTTGAGCTCCATGCCGGTGCCGGCCTTGCCGTAGTGCAGGATCTGCGGCTCTTCGTGGAACACCTTGCCGATGCCGTGGCCGCAGAACTCGCGCACCACCGAAAAGCCGTTCTTCTCGGCGTGCTTCTGGATGACCTCGCCGATGTCACCCAGGCGGCAGCCCGGCTTGACCAGCTCGATGGCCTTGTACATGCACTCTTGCGTCACCTTGGACAGGCGCTCGGCCCAGGGGGCGACGGTGCCGACGTGGAACATGCGGCTGGTATCGCCGTGGTAGCCATCCTTGATGACGGTCACGTCGATGTTGATGGTGTCACCGTCCTTGAGCGGCTTGTCGTTGGGAATGCCATGGCAGACGACGTGGTTGATCGAGGTGCAGATCGACTTGGGGTAGCCCTTGTAGTTGAGCGGGGCCGGGATGGCCTGCTGGACGTTGACGATGTAGTCGTGGCACAGGCGATCCAGCTCCTCGGTGGTGACACCGGGCTTGACGTGCTCTTCGATCATTTCGAGCACTTCGGCGGCCAGGCGGCCGGCGATGCGCATCTTCTCGATGTCTTCTGCGGTCTTGATGGTGACGGTCATTGCAGGCTCTCTACGGCGCCATCGATGGCGCGAACAAACGGGAAAGGCCGGATTCTACCAGAGCAGGGCGGCAATCGGTCGGGATAAAGGCGGTCGTCCTGCTGTCTATAAAGGGCATTCTGGCCTGAAAGCCAGGGTGCTGCAAAAAACGCTGACGGACGAGACCTTATTCGGGTTCCGTTCGCCTGCGGTCTGTGGTATAAAATGCGCCGCTTTCGGGGACGACCCCGAGAGTACTAAACCCCACACACGTGTCGACACGATGGCCTGGGTGCCCCGACTCTTCGGAATCGCGGGTTGGTCATTGGGATACGTGGAGGCCCAACCCGACTTATCAAGGAACTATCATGTCCCAAGTCAATATGCGCGATATGCTGAAGGCCGGTGTGCACTTCGGCCACCAGACCCGTTACTGGAACCCGAAAATGGGCAAGTTCATTTTCGGCGCGCGTAACAAGATTCACATCATCAACCTGGAAAAAACCCTGCCGATGTTCAACGACGCTCTGTCGTTCGTAGAGCGCCTGGCCCAGGGCAAGAACAAGATCCTGTTCGTCGGCACCAAGCGTTCCGCCGGCAAGATCGTCGCCGAGCAAGCTGCTCGTTGCGGTTCGCCATACGTTGACCACCGTTGGTTGGGCGGCATGCTGACCAACTACAAAACCATCCGTGCTTCGATCAAGCGTCTGCGCGACCTGGAAACCCAGGCCGAAGATGGCACCTTCGCCAAGCTGACCAAGAAAGAAGCCCTGATGCGCACCCGTGATCTGGAAAAGCTGGATCGCAGCCTGGGCGGTATCAAGGACATGGGCGGCCTGCCTGATGCCCTGTTCGTGATCGACGTTGAGCACGAGCGCATTGCTATCACCGAAGCCAACAAGCTGGGCATCCCGGTCATCGGCGTTGTCGATACCAACAGCAGCCCGGAAGGTGTTGATTTCGTCATCCCAGGTAACGACGACGCCATTCGCGCCATCGAGCTGTACATGACTTCGATGGCTGACGCCGTCATCCGCGGCCGCAACAACGTTGCTGGCGGCACCGAAGTCTACGCTGAAGAAGCGGCTGCACCTGCTGCTGAGTAATTGACGCTTAGCGTCTGACTTGGCACGCAAAAAGGGGGCTTGGCCCCCTTTTTGCCACCTTGAAATCCTGCTGTCAGCAACGGCCCCGCATCATGGGTCGCTGACGATAAAAGCAGTGGATTTGCAGAATTGAACGCCCGTCACAAGCGGGTGGAATGGTTGAAAAACTTTCCAAGAGGATTTTGAAATGGCAGCAATTACTGCAGCGCTGGTCAAAGAACTGCGCGAGCGTACCGGCGAAGGCATGATGGATTGCAAAAAGGCCCTGGAAAAGGCCGGCGGCGACATCGAGAAAGCCATTGACGACATGCGTGCCTCGGGCGCCATCAAGGCCGCCAAGAAGGCTGGCAACGTTGCCGCCGAAGGCGCCATCGCCGTCAAGACCGACGGCAAGGCCGCTGTCCTGCTGGAAGTGAACTCGCAGACCGACTTCCTGGCCCTGCAAGATGACTTCAAGGCCTTCGTTGCTGAAAGCATCGAAGAAGCTTTCGCTCAGAAGCTGACCGACGCCGCTCCGCTGATCGCTTCGCGCGAATCCGCTCGTGAAGCTCTGGTTGCCAAGTGCGGCGAAAACGTCAACATCCGTCGCCTGGTGCGCGTTGAAGGTGACGTTGTCGGTGCTTACCTGCACGGTAACAAGATCGGCGCAGCCGTTGTTCTGAAAGGCGGTGACGTTGAACTGGCCAAGAACATCGCCATGCACGTCGCAGCTTCGAACCCAGAGTTCCTGCTGCCTTCGGAAGTTTCCCCTGAAGCCATCGAGCGTGAGAAGGGCGTCTTCCTGCAGCTGAACGCTGACAAGATCGCTGGCAAGCCAGAAAACATCGTCGAGAACATGATCAAGGGTCGTATCTCGAAGTTCCTGGCCGAAGCTTCGCTGGTCGAGCAAGCTTTCGTCATGAACCCAGAAGTCAAAGTTGGCGAGCTGGCCAAGAAAGCCGGTGCTGAAATCGTTTCCTTCACCTACTTCAAAGTCGGCGAAGGCATCGAGAAGCCAGTCGACAACTTCGCTGAAGAAGTTGCCGCTCAGGTCGCTGCCGCCAAGCAGTAAGACAGACTCGTCTGTCGCCCCAAAGAGGCTGCCCGCTCACGCGCGCAGCCTCTTTGTCAAAACGGAGACGGGTTTATCGAACCGGTCTCTGCTGGCACCAAAACGGTGCCACGCTACAGTTAGCAGGCTGCAAACAGCCCGCACGGAATTTTCTACAGTACGCCGCAGGAGAGACTCGCAATGGCTCAGCAGGTGAGTGGTCGCCAACCTCGCTATAAACGCATTTTGCTCAAACTTAGCGGCGAGGCCCTGATGGGCTCGGAAGACTTCGGGATCGACCCGAAGGTGCTGGATCGCATGGCCCTGGAAGTCGGCCAATTGGTCGGTATCGGCGTCCAGGTTGGCCTGGTGATCGGCGGTGGTAACCTGTTCCGCGGCGCCGCGCTCAGTGCAGCCGGCATGGATCGCGTCACCGGTGACCACATGGGTATGCTGGCCACCGTGATGAACGCCCTGGCCATGCGCGACGCCTTGGAGCGTTCGAACATCCCGGCCCTGGTCATGTCGGCCATTTCCATGGTCGGTGTCACCGATCATTACGATCGTCGCAAAGCTATTCGCCACCTCAACTCCGGGGATGTGGTAATTTTCTCCGCCGGTACCGGCAATCCGTTCTTCACCACCGACTCCGCAGCCTGCCTGCGCGCCATCGAAATCGATGCCGACGTTGTGCTGAAGGCGACCAAGGTCGATGGTGTGTACACTGCCGATCCATTCAAGGATCCGCATGCCGAGAAGTTCGATCACCTGACCTACGACGAGGTTCTGGATCGCAAGCTCGGCGTTATGGATCTGACCGCAATCTGCCTGTGCCGCGACCACAAGATGCCATTGCGGGTATTCAACATGAACAAGCCTGGCGCCCTGCTGAACATCGTGGTGGGTGGCGCTGAAGGTACTTTGATCGAGGAAGGCGAAGCATGATCAACGACATCAAGAAAGACGCTCAGGAGCGCATGACCAAGTCCATCGAGGCCCTGGGTCGCAACCTGGCGGCGATCCGCACCGGTCGCGCCCACCCAAGCATTCTGGACAGCGTCAAGGTCCCTGCGTGGGGCAGCGAGATGCCGCTGAACCAGGTGGCCGCGATCACCGTCGAAGACGCCCGTACCCTGAAGATCGTCGCCCACGACAAGAACCTCAGCGCCGCCATCGAGAAGGCGATCCTGACCTCCGACCTGGGCCTGAACCCCTCCAGCGCCGGCACCACCATCCGTGTTCCGATGCCTGCCCTGACCGAGGAAACCCGCAAGGGTTACACCAAGCAGGCCAGCGGCGTCGCCGAAGATGCCAAGGTGGCGGTCCGTAACGTTCGTCGTGACGCACTCGCCGACCTGAAGAAGCTGACCAAGGACAAGGAAATCAGCGAAGACGAAGAACGCCGCGCCGCGGACGAGATCCAGAAGCTGACCGACAAGTTCGTCGCCGAAATCGACGCTGCGTTCAAAGCCAAGGAAAAGGACCTTATGGCCGTCTAAGGCCGAGGTTTTTTAATGGAAAAGACCAAGCTGGCGGCACTGTCTTCGGTGCCGCGTCACGTCGCGATCATCATGGATGGCAATAATCGCTGGGCGAAGAAACGTCTGTTGCCCGGCGTTGCCGGGCACAAGGCGGGCGTCGACGCCGTTCGTGCGGTCATCGAAGTGTGCGCGCAGTCCGGGGTCGAGGTGCTGACCCTGTTCGCGTTCTCCAGCGAGAACTGGCAGCGTCCGGCCGATGAGGTAGGGGCGCTGATGGAGTTGTTCTTCTCGGCCCTGCGTCGTGAGGCCAAGCGGCTGAACGAGAACAACATCAGCTTGCGCATCATCGGTGATCGCTCGCGTTTCCATCCTGAGCTGCAGGCGGCCATGCGTGAAGCCGAGGCGCTGACTGCGGGCAACAACCGCTTCATCCTGCAGATCGCCGCCAATTATGGCGGTCAATGGGATATCGCCCAGGCCGCCCAGCGCCTGGCCCGTGAAGTCCAGGCCGGCCACCTGCGTCCGGAGGACATCACGCCTGACTTGTTGCAGACTTGCCTGGCGACGGGGGAGCTGCCTTTGCCCGACCTGTGCATTCGCACCGGCGGCGAGCACCGCATCAGCAACTTCCTGCTTTGGCAGCTGGCTTATGCCGAGCTGTATTTCTCCGACCTCTATTGGCCGGACTTCAAACACGAGGCCATGCGCAACGCGTTGGCCGATTTCGCTTCGCGCCAGCGCCGCTTCGGTAAGACCAGCGAGCAGGTCGAGGCTGGAGCTCGTGCTTAATGCTTAAACAACGCATCATTACTGCGCTGATCCTGCTGCCGGTCGCGCTGGGCGGCTTTTTCCTGCTCAACGGCGGGGATTTCGCCCTGTTCATCGGCTTCGTGGTCACCCTTGGTGCCTGGGAGTGGGCGCGCCTGGCCGGGCTGATGGCCCAGCCGCTGCGTATTGCCTACGCCGCCGTGGTTGCCGGGGCGCTGATGCTGCTCTACCTGATGCCCGACCTTGCGCCCTGGGTGCTGGGTGCGGCGGTGATCTGGTGGGGGCTGGCCACCTGGCTGGTGCTCACCTACCCACGCAGCAGCGAGCTTTGGGCCAGCGCCGCCTGCCGATTGCTGATCGGCTTGCTGGTGCTGCTGCCGGCCTGGCAAGGGCTGGTCTTGCTCAAGCATTGGCCGTTGGGCAACTGGTTGATCCTGTCGGTCATGGTGCTGGTCTGGGCGGCCGATATCGGGGCCTATTTCTCCGGGCGTGCTTTCGGCAAGCGCAAGCTGGCTGCGCAGGTCAGCCCAGGCAAGAGCTGGGAAGGCGTCTATGGCGGTCTGGCCCTGTGCCTGCTCATCACCCTGGTGGTGGGTATCAGCCGGGACTGGAGCTTCGGCCAGATCGTCCTGGGGCTGCTGGGCGCTGCGGTAGTGGTCATGTCCTCGGTAGTGGGTGACCTGACCGAGAGCATGTTCAAGCGCCGCTCGGGCATCAAGGACAGCAGCAACCTGCTGCCAGGTCACGGCGGCGTGCTCGATCGCATCGACAGCCTGACGGCGGCGATCCCGATCTTCGCGGTGCTGCTGTGGGCGGCTGAATGGGGTGTGATGTGAGTACGCTGCAACGCATTACCGTACTCGGCGCTACCGGGTCCATTGGCCTTAGCACGCTGGATGTGATCGCTCGCCATCCCGAGCGCTATCGGGTGTTCGCGCTCAGCGGTTATTCGCGTATCGACGAGTTGCTGGCACTGTGCGTTCGCCATGATCCGGTCTATGCAGTGGTGCCGGATGCAGAAAGTGCTGCGCGTCTGCGCGAGGGCCTGGCTGCCGCGCGCTGTGCCACCGAAGTGCTCGAGGGCGAGGCGGGGCTGTGTCAGGTCGCGGCGGCGCAGGAAGTCGATGCGGTGATGGCCGCTATCGTCGGCGCCGCTGGGTTGCGTCCGACCTTGGCTGCCGTCGAGGCAGGCAAGAAGGTGTTGCTGGCCAACAAGGAAGCCTTGGTAATGTCCGGCGCACTGTTCATGGATGCGGTGCGGCGCAGTGGCGCTGTGCTGTTGCCCATCGACAGTGAACACAATGCCATTTTCCAGTGCCTGCCCGGCGACTACGGTCGTGGGCTGGTTCAGGTCGGGGTGCGGCGCATCCTCCTGACGGCGTCGGGCGGCCCATTCCGCGAGACGCCCCAGGCGGCCCTGGCCAATGTCACGCCGGAGCAGGCCTGTGCCCACCCTAACTGGTCCATGGGGCGCAAGATTTCCGTGGACTCGGCCAGCATGATGAACAAGGGCCTGGAGCTGATCGAAGCATGCTGGTTGTTCGATGCAGCGCCGGCCAAGGTCGAAGTGGTGGTTCACCCGCAGAGCGTGATCCACTCGTTGGTGGATTATGTCGACGGTTCGGTGCTGGCCCAGCTGGGCAATCCAGACATGCGCACGCCCATAGCAAACGCCCTGGCCTGGCCCGAGCGGATCGACTCCGGGGTAGCCCCGCTGGACTTGTTCGCCATCGCTCGTCTGGATTTCCAGGCGCCCGACGAACAACGCTTCCCTTGCTTGCGCCTGGCGCGGCAGGCTGCCGAGGCGGGCAACAGTGCGCCTGCCGTGCTCAATGCGGCCAACGAAGTGGCGGTCGAGGCATTTCTCCAGCGGCGCATCCGCTTTCCAGAAATCGCGAGTATGATCGAACAGGTGCTTGACCAGGAGCCAGTGGTCTCGCTGCCGTCGCTGGATGCGGTGTTCGCTGCCGACCAGCGCGCCCGGGAACTGTCCCGTGAGTGGTTGAGGCGCCACGGCCGCTGATGCAGGCCTTGCTCCAGGTTCCGCTGAACGTCATTCGGAGATGGATATGACTGCGCTCTACATGATTATCGGCACCCTGGTGGCCTTGGGTGTATTGGTCACTTTCCACGAGTTCGGCCACTTCTGGGTGGCCCGACGCTGTGGCGTCAAGGTGCTGCGCTTCTCCGTGGGGTTCGGCACACCGTTGATTCGCTGGCATGACCGCCATGGCACCGAGTTCGTGGTGGCGGCGATCCCGCTGGGCGGCTACGTCAAGATGCTCGACGAACGCGAGGGTGAAGTGCCGCCAGCGCTGATCGAGCAGTCGTTCAATCGCAAATCCGTCCGTCAGCGTATTGCCATCGTGGCGGCGGGGCCGATCGCCAACTTCCTGCTGGCCATTTTCTTCTTCTGGCTGCTGGCCATGCTCGGCACCCAGCAGATCCGTCCGGTCATCGGTGCGGTCGAGTCCGGTAGCCTGGCGGCTTCGGCGGGCTTGGTCGCTGGTCAGGAAATCGTATCCATCGACGGAAAACCGACCAGTGGCTGGTCGGCAGTCAACCTGCAGCTGGTTCGGCGCCTGGGCGAGAGCGGCACCCTGCAAGTCGGCGTGCGCGACGAAGGAGCCACGGTCGAGCGTCAGTACCAGATCACGCTCGCGGGTTGGCTCAAGGGCGCCGACGAGCCGGACCCGATCCAGTCCCTGGGCTTGCGTCCATGGCGTCCGGCCATTTCGCCGGTTCTGGCTGAAATCGATCCAAAGGGGCCGGCCGCAGCGGCCGGGCTCAAAAGTGGTGACAAATTGTTGGCCGTCGATGGCGTGACGGTGAGCGACTGGCAGCACGTGGTCGACACCGTGCGCGCACGCCCCGAAGCCAGGGTGGTGCTGCGTGTGGAGCGTGATGGCGCGCCGCTGGACGTCCCGGTGACGCTGGCCCGGCGCGGCGAAGGCAAAGCCTCCGGCGGCTACCTGGGGGCAGGAGTCAAGGGCGCCGAATGGCCCGCCAGCATGCTGCGCGAAGTCAGCTATGGCCCGCTCGAGGCAGTGGGCGAGGGCTTGTCGCGCACCTGGAACATGAGTGTGCTAACCCTCGAATCGCTAAAGAAAATGCTGTTCGGGGAGCTCTCGGTAAAAAACTTGAGCGGACCGATAACCATTGCTAAAGTGGCGGGCGCTTCGGCCCAGTCCGGCGTGGGGGATTTCCTGAATTTCCTGGCCTACCTGAGCATAAGCCTGGGGGTTCTTAACCTGCTGCCCATCCCGGTACTGGATGGGGGGCATTTGCTGTTTTACCTGGTCGAGTGGGCGCGCGGTCGTCCGCTGTCGGATCGGGTGCAAGGTTGGGGGGTCCAGATCGGTATCAGTTTGGTCATTGGGGTGATGTTGCTCGCCCTGATCAACGATCTGGGTCGACTATAAAAGATTCGCTCAATTGCGAACCTGCCGTTTTCATACGGCGGGTGGTTTATTGCCAGTTGGAATAAAAGGACTTCATGAAACGTCTGCTGCTAACTGCGGTCCTCTCCGCACTGATGATCGCTGAAGTTCACGCCGAGTCCTTCACCATCTCCGATATTCGCGTCAACGGCCTGCAGCGGGTGTCCGCCGGCAGCGTCTTTGGCGCCTTGCCCCTGAACGTGGGCGATCAGGCCGATGACCGACGCCTGGTGGAATCCACCCGCTCGCTGTTCAAGACCGGTTTCTTCCAGGACATCCAGCTGAACCGCGACGGCAATGTCCTGATCATCAACGTGGTCGAGCGCCCCTCGGTGTCGAGCATCGAGATCGAAGGCAACAAGGCGATCAGCACCGAAGACCTGATGAAGGGCCTGAAGCAGTCGGGCCTGGCCGAAGGCGAGATCTTCCAGCGAGCCACCCTCGAAGGCGTGCGTAACGAACTGCAGCGCCAGTACGTGGCCCAGGGCCGCTACTCGGCCGAGGTCGACGCCGAGGTGGTGCCGCAGCCGCGCAACCGTGTGGCGTTGAAGATCAAGATCAACGAAGGCACCGTGGCGGCCATCCAGCACATCAACATCGTCGGCAACACCGTGTTCGACGATGAAGAGCTGGCGCAGCTGTTCGAGCTCAAGACCACCAACTGGCTGTCGTTCTTCAAGAACGATGACAAGTATGCCCGCGAGAAGCTCTCCGGTGACTTGGAACGCCTGCGTTCCTACTACCTGGACCGCGGCTACATCAACATGGACATCGCCTCCACCCAGGTGTCCATCACCCCGGACAAGAAGCACGTCTACATCACGGTCAACGTCAACGAGGGCGAGAAGTACACCGTCCGTGACGTGAAGCTGTCGGGTGACCTGAAGGTGCCGGAAGACCAGGTCAAGTCGCTGCTGCTGGTGCAGCCGGGCCAGGTGTTCTCGCGCAAGGTCATGACCACCACCTCCGACCTGATCACCCGCCGCCTGGGTAACGAGGGCTACACTTTCGCCAACGTCAACGGCGTGCCTCAGCCGCACGACGAAGACCACACCGTGGACATCATGTTCGTGGTCGACCCGGGCAAGCGTGCCTACGTCAACCGCATCAACTACCGCGGCAACACCAAGACCGAAGACGAAGTGCTGCGTCGCGAGATGCGCCAAATGGAAGGTGGCTGGGCGTCGACCTACCTGATCGACCAGTCCAAGACCCGCCTGGAACGTCTGGGCTTCTTCAAGGAAGTCAACGTCGAGACCCCACCGGTGCCGGGCACCGATGACCAGGTCGACGTCAACTACAGCGTCGAGGAACAGGCCTCCGGCTCGATCACCGCCAGCGTCGGTTTTGCCCAGAGCGCCGGCCTGATCCTGGGAGGCTCGATCAGCCAGACCAACTTCCTGGGTACCGGTAACAAGGTGTCCATCGGCCTGACCCGTTCGGAATACCAGACCCGCTACAACTTCGGCTTCGTGGACCCCTACTTCACTGCCGACGGCGTCAGCCTGGGCTACAACGCCTTCTATCGCAGCACCGACTACGATGACCTCGACGTCGACGTGGCCAGCTATGCGGTCGACAGCCTGGGTGCCGGTGTCAGCCTCGGCTACCCGATCAGCGAAACTTCGCGCCTGACCTACGGCCTGACCGTGCAGCAGGACAAGATCAAGACTGGCCGTTACACCGTCGACGAGATCTTCGATTTCCTCGAGCAGGAAGGCGACAACTTCCTGAACTTCAAGGCCTCGGTCGGTTGGTCCGAGTCGACCCTGAACAAAGGCGTGCTGGCGACCCGTGGTCACTCCCAGAGCCTGACCTTCGAGACGACTGTTCCTGGCAGCGACCTGTCGTTCTACAAGCTCGACTACCGCGGCCAGCTGTTCAAGCCGATCACCAACGACTACACCCTGCGCCTGCACACTGAATTGGGCTATGGTGATGGTTTCGGTGGTACTTCCGGCCTGCCATTCTATGAAAACTACTACGCGGGTGGTTTCAACTCCGTACGTGGCTTCAAGGACAGCAGCCTCGGTCCGCGCAGTACCCCGAGCGACGGTACCAACCCGGGCACCGTGAAAGACCCGGACCAGGACCCGCTGCCGTTCGGTGGCAACGTGTTGGTCCAGGGTGGTGTCGAGTTGCTGTTCCCGCTGCCATTCGTGAAGGACCAGCGTTCGCTGCGCACCTCCGTGTTCTGGGACGTGGGTAACGTGTTCGATACCAACTGCGGCAGCAAGCCTGACTGCGAGAAGGTTGGCTTCTCCGGCATGGCCAGCTCGGTCGGCCTGGGTGTCACCTGGATCACTGCCCTGGGCCCGTTGAGCTTCAGCCTGGCAATGCCGGTCAAGAAGCCGGACGACGCCGATACCCAGGTGTTCCAATTCTCTCTGGGCCAGACCTTCTAAGGTCGGCCCTTGCTTAACGACAACGGTTTATCCAGGAGTGCATCGTGCGTAAGTTGACTCAACTGGCCGTAGTGGCCGCGGCGCTGGTCGCCACCCCGGCTTTCGCCGAAATGAAGGTTGCCGTGCTGAACTATCAGATGGCCCTGCTCGAATCCGATGCCGCCAAGAAGTACGCGGTTGATGCCGAGAAGAAGTTCGGCCCGCAACTGACCAAGCTCAAGTCCCTGGAAAGCAGCGCCAAAGGTATCCAGGACCGCCTGATCAAAGGCGGCGACAAGATGCAGCAGCAGGAGCGTGAGCGCCTGGAGCTCGAATTCAAGCAGAAAGCCCGTGACTTCCAGTTCCAGTCCAAAGAACTGAACGAAGCCAAGGCCGTTGCTGACCGCGACATGCTCAAGCAGCTCAAGCCGAAGCTCGATGGTGCCGTCGAGGAAGTGATCAAGAAGGGCGGTTACGACCTGGTTCTGGAGCGCGGTGCGGTCATCGATGTCAAACCTCAGTACGACATCACCCGCCAAGTCATCGAGCGCATGAACCAAGCCCGTTGATATGACCGTGACCATGACGCTCGGCCAGTTGGCCGAAGCGCTCGGGGCGACCCTCAAGGGGCCCGAGGCGCTGCAAATTACCGGACTGGCCACCTTGCAGGAGGCCGGCCCTGGTCAATTGAGCTTCCTTGCCAATCCGCAGTACCGCAAATACCTGGATAACAGCCAGGCAGCGGCGGTATTGCTGAAGGCCGCGGACGCCGAAGGCTTTGCTGGTAACGCCCTGATCGTGGCCGACCCGTACCTTGCCTACGCGCGCATTTCCCACCTGTTCGATCCCAAGCCCAAGGCTGAGGCGGGTATTCATCCCAGCGCCGTGGTGGCAGAGGATGCCCAGGTGGATGCCAGTGCCAGCATCGGGCCATTCGTGGTCATCGAGAGCGGTGCGCGTATTGGTGCCAATGTGAGCATCGGTGCGCACTGTGTGATTGGTGCGCGCAGCGTGGTGGGCGAGGGCGGCTGGTTGGCGCCGCGCGTCACCCTGTACCACGATGTGACCATTGGCAAGCGTGTGGTCATTCAGTCAGGCGCGGTGATCGGAGGTGAAGGCTTCGGCTTTGCCAACGAGAAGGGTGTCTGGCGCAAGATTGCCCAGATTGGCGGCGTCACCATTGGTGATGACGTGGAAATTGGCGTCAATACCGCGGTCGACCGTGGTGCGCTGTCCGATACGCGCATCGCCGATGGCGTCAAGCTCGACAATCAGATCCAGATCGCCCACAACGTGCAGATCGGCGAACACACGGCCATGGCGGCCTGTGTCGGGATTTCCGGCAGCACGCGTATTGGCAAGCACTGCACCATCGCCGGTGGCGTCGGCATGGTTGGCCATATCGATGTCTGCGACAACGTATTCGTGTCTGGAATGACCATGGTCACCCGTTCGATCACTGAACCGGGCGCCTATTCTTCCGGCACGGCCATGCAGCCGTTGGCTGACTGGCGCAAGAGTGCGGCGCGTATTCGCCAGCTGGACGACATGTCCAAGCGTCTCCAGCAGTTGGAAAAACGTGTCGATACCGTGACCTCAGGTGATCAGCCGGCATCAGAAGGCTGATACCATTTCCTGAGCGAGCGTGAACAGTCGCTAGCTGGCTCCTCTTTGGATTTGCAAAAGGAGCGTGTGGTCAGCACCTGCGCTCCCTATTCTTATTACAGGCTTCCCCCCGAAATGATGGACATCAACGAGATTCGCGAATACCTGCCTCACCGTTACCCGTTCCTGCTGGTGGACCGAGTGACGGATTTGGACTTCGAGGCCCAGAGCATTCGTGCCTACAAGAATGTCAGCATCAACGAGCCGTTTTTCAATGGCCATTTCCCGGCGCACCCCATCATGCCGGGCGTTTTGATCATCGAGGCCATGGCCCAGGCGGCCGGCATTCTCGGTTTCAAGATGCTCGACGCCAAGCCGGCCGATGGCACGCTGTACTATTTCGTCGGTTCCGACAAATTGCGTTTCCGTCAGCCGGTATTGCCGGGTGATCAACTGGTGCTGGAGGCCAAGTTCCTCAGCCGCAAGAGCATGATCTGGAAGTTCGAATGCCGTGCGCTGGTCGACGGCAAGCCGGTCTGCTCGGCAGAGATCACCTGCGCGGAACGTTCCCTATGAGTTCGATTGATCCTCGGGCGATCATCGACCCGTCGGCCAAGTTGGCCGACGGTGTCGAAGTCGGCCCTTGGTCGATCGTAGGCCCCGATGTCGAAATCGGGGAGGGTACTGTCATTGGTCCGCACGTGGTGGTCAAAGGACCAACCCGTATCGGCAAGCACAACCGTATCTACCAGTTTTCCTCGATCGGCGAAGACACCCCGGACCTCAAGTACAAGGGCGAGCCGACGCGACTGGTGATCGGTGATCACAACGTGATCCGTGAAGGCGTGACCATCCACCGCGGTACCGTGCAGGACCGTTCGGAAACCACGCTCGGCGACCACAACCTGATCATGGCCTATGCCCACATTGGTCACGACAGCGTCATCGGCAACCATTGCATCCTGGTCAACAACACCGCGTTGGCTGGCCATGTGCATGTGGGCGACTGGGCGATCCTGTCGGGCTACACCTTGGTGCATCAGTACTGCCACATCGGGGCGCACGCGTTTTCCGGCATGGGTACGGCGATTGGCAAGGACGTCCCTGCCTTCGTCACGGTGTTCGGCAGCCCCGCCGAAGCCCGCAGCATGAACTTCGAGGGCATGCGTCGGCGCGGCTTCAGTGACGAGGTCATCCACGCCCTGCGCCGTGCCTACAAGGTCGTTTACCGCCAGGGCCTTACCGTTGAAGAAGCGGTCAAGGAACTGGAAGAACTGGCGGGGCAACACCCTGAGGTCGAGCTGTTCCGCCAGTCGATCCTGAACTCCGCTCGCGGCATCACTCGCTGACATGGCGCAGCTCTGTGTAGCGTTGGTCGCGGGTGAGGCCAGCGGCGACATTCTCGGTTCTGGCCTGATGCGCGCGCTCAAGGCGCGCCATCCTGACGTCCGCTTCATCGGTGTCGGCGGTCCGCTGATGGAGGCCGAAGGCCTGCAGTCTTACTTCCCCATGGAACGCCTGGCGGTCATGGGGTTGGTCGAGGTGCTTGGCCGCCTGCGCGAGCTGCTCAAGCGGCGCAAGGAACTGATCCAGACCCTGATTGCGCAGAAGCCCGACGTATTCATCGGTATCGACGCGCCTGACTTCACGCTCAACATCGAGTTGAAGCTGCGTCAGGCGGGTATCAAGACCGTGCACTACGTCAGCCCTTCGGTCTGGGCCTGGCGGCAGAAGCGTGTGCTGAAGATCCGCGAAGGCTGCGACCTGATGCTGACCCTGCTGCCCTTTGAGGCGCGGTTCTACGAAGAGCAGGGCGTGCCGGTGCGTTTCGTCGGTCATCCGTTGGCAGATACCATCCCGCTCGAGGCCGATCGACAGGCCGCACGCGCTTCCCTCGGCCTGGCCGATGGTCCGCTGGTCGCCTTGATGCCGGGGAGCCGTGGAGGCGAAGTGGGGCGCTTGGGGGCATTGTTCCTCGATACTGCCCAGCTTCTACGCGACCGCATCCCGGGGGTGCGTTTCGTCCTGCCGTGCGCCAATCCCGCGCGCCGTGCCCAGATCGAACAGATGCTGGAGGGCCGTGACCTGCCGCTGATGCTGCTGGACGGCCAGTCGCATGTGGCGCTGGCGGCCTGCGATGCGGTGCTGATCGCGTCGGGCACAGCCACCCTTGAAGCACTTCTGTACAAGCGGCCCATGGTTGTGGCCTACCGCCTGGCGCCTTTGACCTTCTGGATCCTCAAGCGCCTGGTGAAGAGCCCCTACGTATCGTTGCCCAACCTGCTGGCCCAGCGCGAGCTGGTGCCGGAACTCCTGCAGGATGCCGCGACGTGTGAAGCCCTGGCCCAGGCCTTGGTGCCGTTGGTCGCCGATGGCAGCCGACAGACCGAAGGTTTCGACGAGATTCACCGCACCCTGCGCCGCGACGCTTCCAACCAGGCCGCCGACGCGGTGTTGGCTTTGCTCAAGGACCGCTGACATGCAGATTGGATTGGATTTCAACCTGGTCGAAGACTTGGTGGCGGGTGTCGACGAAGTGGGACGTGGGCCGCTGTGTGGCGCGGTCGTCACCGCTGCGGTGATTCTCGACCCGCAACGCCCGATTCTGGGTCTGAACGATTCCAAGAAGCTTACCGAGGCCAAGCGCGAAGCGCTGTTCGATGAGATCTGCGAAAAAGCCCTGAGTTTCTGTATTGCCCGTGCCGAAGTCGAAGAAATCGACCGGTTGAACATTCTTCAGGCCACCATGCTCGCCATGCAGCGTGCGGTCGAAGGCTTGAGCGTCACGCCCAAGCTCGCGCTGATCGATGGCAACCGTTGCCCCAGGCTGGCCGTGCCCGCCGCGCCGGTAGTGAAGGGCGATAGCCAGGTGCCGGCCATCGCCGCGGCGTCGATCCTGGCCAAGGTCACGCGCGATCGCGAGATGAGCGCTTTCGAGCTGATCTATCCCGGTTACGGAATTGGCGGGCACAAGGGCTATCCGACGCCGGTGCACCTGGAGGCACTTGCGCGCCTTGGGCCTACGCCCATCCACCGGCGTTCCTTCGCGCCGGTTCGCGCGGCCTGGGAAGCCCGTGAAGGCCTCACTGACTCACTGATCTAACACATTGGGGCCGCACAGCGGCCCCAATCGTTTCCCTCTCATTTACGTTACAATCCCGCCCTTGTCGTCAAGCTCTGCTACAGGATCATCCATGTCGGTTCCCTTCGTTCACCTGCGCGTACACTCCGAATTCTCGCTGGTCGACGGCCTGGTGCGGATCAAGCCGCTGGCCAAGGCGCTGGCCGGGATGAACATGCCCGCGGTGGCGATCACTGACCAGAGCAACATGTGCTCGCTGGTCAAGTTCTACAAGACCGCCATGGGCGCCGGGATCAAGCCGATCTGCGGCGCCGACCTGTGGCTGGCCGGAGCCGATCCCGAGGCGCCGCTGTCGCGCATCTGCTTCCTGGCCATGAACCCCAAGGGTTACCGCAACCTGACGGAGTTGATCTCGCGGGGTTGGACCGAAGGCCAACGTAACGGCCTGGTGATTCTCCAGCGCGACTGGATCGCCCCGGCCAGTGAGGGCGTGATCGCCCTGTCCGCTGGCAAGGAGGGCGACATCGGTATGGCCCTGATGGCTGGTCGGAATGAAGAAGCCGAGGCCCTGCTGCGCGACTGGATGGGCATGTTCCCCGAGCGTTTCTACGTCGAAGTGCAGCGCACCAACCGCGCAGGTGACGAGGAGTACGTGCATGCCGCCGTGGCCCTGGCCGACAAGCTCGGGGCGCCGCTGGTGGCGACCAACGACGTGCGTTTCATCAAGCAGTCCGACTTCGACGCCCACGAGACCCGCGTCTGCATCGGCGAGGGCTGGACCCTGGATGACCCACGTCGTCCCCGCAATTACAGCGACCAGCAGTACCTCAAGAGCGCAGAGGAAATGGTCGAGCTGTTCAGCGACCTGCCGGATGCCGTCGCCAACACCGTCGAGATCGCCAAGCGTTGCAATATCCAGGTACAGCTGGGCAAGTACTTCTTGCCGGACTTCCCGACCCCCAACGGCATGGGCATCGACGACTACCTGCGCCACGTCTCCCATGAAGGCCTGGAAGAGCGCCTGGCGGTGCTCTGGCCGAAAGAGACCACGCCCAACTATGAAGAGAAGCGTCAGGTTTACCTGGACCGCCTGAAATTCGAGCTGGATATCATCATCCAGATGGGCTTCCCCGGTTACTTCCTGATCGTTATGGACTTCATCAAGTGGGCCAAGAACAATGGCGTGCCGGTCGGCCCGGGCCGGGGTTCGGGTGCTGGCTCGCTGGTGGCCTATGTACTGAAGATTACCGACCTCGACCCGCTGGCCTACGACCTGCTGTTCGAGCGTTTCCTCAACCCTGAACGTATTTCCATGCCCGACTTCGACGTCGACTTCTGCATGGATGGCCGTGACCGGGTGATCGACTATGTGGCCGAAGCCTATGGGCGCAACGCGGTGAGCCAGATCATCACCTTCGGTACCATGGCGGCCAAGGCGGTGGTGCGCGACGTGGCGCGGGTCCAGGGCAAGTCCTACGGTCTGGCGGATCGCTTGTCGAAGATGATCCCGTTCGAAGTGGGCATGACGCTGGAGAAGGCCTACGAGCAGGAAGAAATCCTGCGTGACTTCCTCAAGGGCGACGAGGATGCCCGTGAGATCTGGGACATGGCCCTGAAGCTGGAGGGGGTCACCCGCGGCACTGGTAAGCACGCCGGTGGTGTGGTTATCGCGCCCACCAAACTCACTGATTTTTCGCCGATCGCCTGTGATGAAGAAGGCGGCGGCCTGGTTACCCAGTTCGACAAGGACGACGTCGAAGCTGCCGGCCTGGTGAAGTTCGACTTCCTCGGCCTGCGTACCCTGACCATCATCAAATGGGCAATGGAGACCATCAACCGCGAGCAGGCCAAGAAGAACCTGCCGGACGTCAACATCGACTTCATCCCTCTGGATGACCGCAAGACCTACGAGCTGTTGCAGAAGGCCGAAACCACGGCGGTTTTCCAGCTCGAATCCCGTGGCATGAAGGAGCTGATCAAGAAGCTCAAGCCCGACTGCCTGGAAGATTTGATCGCACTGGTGGCCCTGTTCCGACCGGGCCCGCTGCAATCGGGCATGGTGGATGACTTCATCAACCGGAAGCACGGTCGCGCCGAGCTGGCCTACCCGCACCCGGACTACCAGTACGAGGGCCTGCAGCCGGTACTGGCGCCGACATACGGCATCATCCTGTACCAGGAACAGGTGATGCAGATCGCTCAGGTCATGGCGGGCTACACCCTCGGTGGTGCGGACATGCTGCGTCGAGCCATGGGTAAGAAAAAGCCCGAAGAAATGGCCAAGCAGCGCGGCGGCTTCATCGAAGGTTGTGCCAATAACGGTATCGATGCTGATCTTGCGGGTAACATCTTTGACCTTGTAGAGAAGTTCGCAGGTTACGGCTTCAACAAATCCCACTCCGCCGCCTACGGCCTGGTGTCCTACCAGACCGCTTGGCTCAAGACGCATTATCCTGCGCCGTTCATGGCTGCGGTCCTGTCGGCGGATATGCACAACACCGACAAGGTGGTGGTGCTGATCGAGGAAGTGCGCAGCATGAAGCTGCGCCTCGATGCGCCGGACGTGAACAACTCCGACTTCAAGTTCACCGTGAACGATGACGGTCGCATCGTCTACGGCCTGGGGGCGATCAAAGGCGTGGGCGAGGGGCCGGTGGAGGCCATCGTCGAGGCGCGCGCCCAGGGCGGTCCCTTCAGGGACTTGTTCGATTTCTGTGAACGCGTCGACCTCAAGCGTGTCAACAAGCGTACCCTGGATGCGCTGATCCGCAGTGGTGCGCTCGATCGCCTCGGTCCGTACTTCCACGACGAGATCAAGGCCTACCAGGCCAACATCGATCGCAACCGCGCGACCTTGCTGGCCGCGCTGGAGGAAGCCATCAAGTCTGCCGAGCAAACGGCCCGTACCGCCGACAGCGGTCACGTCGACCTGTTCGGCGGGTTGTTCGTCGAGGAAGACTCCGACGTCTACGCCAATCACCGCAAGGTGCGTGAGTTGACGCTCAAGGAACGCCTCAAGGGCGAGAAGGACACCCTCGGCCTGTACCTGACAGGCCATCCGATCGATGAGTACGAAAGCGAAATTCGTCGCTTTGCCCGTCAACGCATCATCGACCTCAAGCCGTCGCGCGAGCCCCAGACCATCGCCGGCATGATCGTTGCTTTGCGGGTGATGAAGAACAAGAAGGGCGACAAGATGGGCTTCGTGACCCTGGACGACCGTTCAGGGCGTATCGAGGCCTCGTTGTTCGCCGACGCCTTCATGGCGGCCCAGTCGTTGCTGCAGGCCGATGCCATGGTGGTGGTGGAAGGAGAAGTCAGCAACGACGACTTCTCCGGTGGCCTGCGTTTGCGGGTCAAGCAAGTGATGACCATGGAGGACGCACGCACCAAACTGGCCGAAAGCCTGCGCCTGAAGGTGGCCCATGACGCGCTCAAGGGCGACCGGCTGAAGTGGCTGGGTGAACTGATCACCCGCCATCGCGGTGGTTGCCCCATTACCCTCGAGTACACCGGCAGCGATGCCAAGGCTATGCTGCAGTTCGCCGACGAGTGGGCGATCGACCCGGCCGATGGCTTGATTCAAGCGCTGCGTGACCAGTTCGGGCGTGAGAACGTCTTCCTGCAATATCGTTGAACCGACCTAATTTAATCTCGACCTGAATGCGCCTGATCCCTTAAGGTAGGGCGCCAAACGGATCAACCGGCCGGCCGCCTGGCCGTAGACCCAAGACGGATGACTATGAACCCGAACTTTCTCGATTTCGAACAGCCGATTGCCGACCTGCAAGCCAAGATCGAAGGGTTGCGCCTGGTGGGTAACGACAATTCGCTGAACATCAGCGATGAAATTGCCCGTCTGCAAGACAAGAGCAACACCCTGACCGAAAGCATTTTCGGCAACCTGACCAGCTGGCAGATCGCCCGTCTGGCCCGTCACCCGCGTCGTCCTTATACCCTGGACTACCTCGAGCACATCTTCACCGAGTTCGAAGAGCTGCACGGTGACCGCCACTTCGCCGATGACGCTGCCATCGTCGGTGGTACCGCACGTCTGGATGGCAAGCCGGTGATGGTCATCGGTCACCAGAAAGGCCGCGAAGTGCGCGAGAAGGTGCGCCGCAATTTCGGTATGCCGCGTCCGGAAGGCTACCGCAAGGCCTGCCGCCTGATGGAGATGGCCGAACGCTTCAAGATGCCGATTCTCACCTTCATCGACACCCCGGGTGCCTACCCAGGTATCGACGCCGAAGAGCGCAACCAGAGCGAAGCCATCGCCTGGAACCTGCGTGTCATGGCGCGCCTGAAAACCCCGATCATCGCCACGGTGATTGGTGAGGGCGGTTCCGGTGGCGCATTGGCCATCGGTGTGTGCGACCAGCTGAACATGCTGCAGTACTCCACCTACTCGGTCATCTCGCCGGAAGGTTGCGCCTCGATTCTGTGGAAGACCGCCGACCGCGCAGCCGACGCGGCCGAGGCCATGGGTGTCACCGCAGAACGCCTGAAGAGCCTGAACATCGTCGACAAGGTCATCGAGGAACCGCTGGGCGGCGCCCACCGTGACCCGGTGAAGATGTCCGAAAGCATCCGTGCCGACCTGATCCAGCAGCTGGACATGCTCGGCAAGCTCGACAACGACGCGCTGCTGGCGCGCCGTTATGAGCGTCTGATGAGCTACGGTCTCTGATAGACCCGGGGCTCTGGAAGCCTTGATCGTCGGTTTGCCGGCGATCAAGGCCTGTAGTGGCCCCGGCGATTTCAAACCGTGTGAGGCCTACATGATCAACCTCACCCCCTGGCTGAACGCCCCCGCCTGGCACGTCGCCTTCTCTGGCGGCCTCGACTCCACAGTCCTTCTGCACCTGTTGGCCGATTACGCCCGCAGTCACTGCGCTCCACCACTGCGCGCCATCCATGTCCACCACGGTTTGCAACCTGTCGCCAATGACTGGCCGGAGCACTGCCAGCGTGTCTGCAACGACTTGGGTGTCGAGCTTACCGTGATCCGCGTTCAGGTCGAGCCGGGTGCCAGCCTTGAGCAGGCTGCACGTAACGCCCGCTACTCGGCATTGGCTCAGGTGCTGGGCCCGGGAGAGCTGCTGTTCACCGGCCAGCACCGCGAGGATCAGGCTGAAACCCTGCTGTTTCGCCTGTTGCGTGGCGCCGGTTTGCGCGGGTTGGCCGCCATGCCCGACAAGCGGCGGTTGGGGCAGGGCGCCTTGGTCCGCCCGTTGCTGGCGATCTCGCGAGCACAGTTGGCCGCGTACGCCCAAGCCTGGCGGCTGAAGTGGGTCGAAGACCCTTCCAACCGTGACACCGACTTCGCCCGCAACTACTTGCGTGGCGAGGTGTTGCCGTTGCTGCGCCAGCGTTGGCCGCAAGCGAGCCAAAACATCGCGCGCTGCGCCGATCATCTTGGCGAAGCGCTGGGGCTGCTCGATGAAGTGGCGCTTGACGATCTGGCCCTAGCCGAGCAAGGCGCTCCGGCTCAGTGGTCTGCCCTGAGTTCGCTCGATCTGACCTGCCTCCGTTCGCTGTCACCTGCTCGCCAGCGCAACGCCTTGCAATACTGGCTCAGCCAGCGCACTCGATTGCCTGACAGCCGTCACTGGGCCGGGTGGGTGGATTTGTGCACTGCCGCGCTCGATGCCCAGCCGATCTGGCGCCTTGCCGACGGCCAGTTGGTGCGCAGCAATGGGCGTATCTGGTGGCTTGGCGATGACTGGTTGCAGTCCGAGCCTGTCGGGCAGCCCTGGCTGGCGCCGGCCGAGGCACTGGCATTGCCGGGCAATGGCGATGTGCGTATCGAGGGCAAGCGGCCCGAGGGGCCGCTACGCATCGCATATCGCCAGGGGGGCGAAGTGCTGGACGTCCCCGGTCGTGGTCGGCGTGATCTCAAGCGCCTGCTGAACGAGGCGCAGGTTCCGCACTTCCTGCGTTCGCGCCTGCCGTTGCTGTTCCGTGGCGAGGACTTGCTGGCGGTGGCCAATCTTCCCGAACGGGGGCAGGCCGATTGCCAGCTTCGCTGGCATTTGCCGACAAGCGCGCAAGGTTTGAGATGAAGGGTACATTCCGGTAGACTACCCTCCCTTCTTGATACAGCTTCTGTGGGTTCCGCGAAAACACAGGAGTTGCCGATTACCAAGCAGTTTTTTGCTGGGCTGATTCTGGAAATGACGAGCGAGCTCCATGCCGGGGATACCCCTGGTCTGTACAGACGCGGCAGTTTTTCGAGATGCACTGTGATTGACGCAGGTGATCGGGGGCTTCGGCCTTCCTTCGCTTTCTCCGGCGGCGCTGGCCGCCTTAACGCAGACTTCTAGGGTTTTTCATGACGCGCTACATATTCGTCACGGGCGGTGTTGTTTCTTCATTGGGGAAAGGCATTGCCTCGGCTTCCCTGGCGGCCATCCTGGAAGCGCGGGGGCTCAAGGTCACCATGCTCAAGCTGGATCCGTACATCAACGTCGATCCTGGCACCATGAGCCCGTTCCAGCACGGTGAAGTATTCGTCACCCACGACGGCGCCGAGACTGACCTCGACCTGGGCCACTACGAGCGGTTCATCCGCACCACCATGACCCAGAACAACAACTTCACCACCGGCCGTATCTACGAGCACGTGCTGCGCAAGGAGCGCCGTGGTGATTATCTGGGCGCGACCATCCAGGTCATCCCGCACATCACCGACGAAATCAAGCGTCGCATCATCAAGGGTGCCGGCGATGCCGACGTGGCCCTGGTGGAAATCGGCGGTACCGTGGGTGACATCGAGTCGCAGCCGTTCCTCGAGGCGATTCGCCAGTTGCGCGTCGAAGTGGGCTCCAAGCGCGCCATGCTGATGCACCTGACCCTGGTGCCGTACATCGCCACCGCCGGCGAGACCAAGACCAAGCCGACCCAGCACTCGGTCAAGGAGCTGCGCTCCATTGGCCTGCAGCCGGACGTGCTGATCTGCCGTTCCGACCATCCGGTCGATGCCTCCTCGCGTCGCAAGATCGCGCTGTTCACCAACGTTGAAGAGCGTGCGGTCATCTCCCTGGAAGACGTCGACACCATCTACAAGATCCCGGGCGTGCTGCACGCACAGGGTCTGGACGACTTCGTCGTCGAGCGCTTCGGCCTGCAGTGCAACAGCGCCGACCTGTCCGAGTGGGACAAGGTGGTCGATGCCAAGCTCAACCCAGAGCAAGAAGTCACCATCGCCATGGTCGGCAAGTACATGGAACTGCTGGACGCGTACAAGTCGCTGATCGAAGCGATGAGCCACGCCGGCATCCAGAACCGTACCAAGGTCAACCTGCGCTACATCGATTCCGAAGATATCGAGAACCAGGGCACCAGCCTGCTGGAGGGCGCAGATGCCATCCTGGTTCCTGGCGGTTTCGGCCTGCGTGGCGTGGAAGGCAAGATCACCGCAGTGCAATATGCCCGCGAGAACAAGGTGCCCTACCTGGGTATCTGCCTGGGCATGCAGGTTGCCGTGATCGAGTTCGCCCGTAACGTGATGGGTTGGAAAGACGCCAACTCCACCGAGTTCGACCGTAACAGCGGTCACCCGGTAGTCGGCCTGATCACCGAGTGGGCCGATGCCACCGGCGCGGTCGAAACCCGTACCGAAGCCTCCGATCTCGGCGGCACCATGCGCCTTGGCGCTCAGGATTGCCAGATCGTTGCCGGCTCCAAGGTTCATGACTGCTACGGCACTGACATCATCACCGAGCGTCACCGCCACCGCTACGAAGTGAACAACAACCTGCTGCCGCAGCTGATCGACGCCGGCCTGGTGGTTTCCGGCCGTTCCGAAGACGGCGCGCTGGTGGAAGTGGTCGAGTCCAAGGATCACCCATGGTTCGTGGCCTGCCAGTTCCACCCGGAGTTCACTTCCACCCCGCGTGACGGTCATCCGCTGTTCAGCGGTTTCGTCAAGGCAGCCCTGGCACAGAAGAACAAGGCCTGATCAATGACCCAGAAGATCATTCGCGTCGGTAACATCGAGATCGCCAACGACAAGCCGTTCGTCCTGTTCGGCGGCATGAACGTGCTGGAGTCTCGTGATCTGGCCCTGAAGGTCTGCGAAGAGTACGTACGGGTGACCGAGAAGCTCGGTATTCCGTACGTGTTCAAGGCCAGCTTCGACAAGGCTAACCGTTCGTCGGTGACATCGTTCCGCGGCCCAGGCATGGAAGAAGGCCTGAAGATCTTCGAAGAGATCAAGAAGACCTTCAACGTGCCGGTGATCACCGACGTGCACGAACCCTACCAGTGCGAGCCGGTCGCCAAGGTGTGCGACATCATCCAGCTGCCGGCTTTCCTGTCGCGCCAGACCGACCTGGTCGTGGCGATGGCCAAGACCGGCGCGGTGATCAACATCAAGAAGGCCCAATTCCTCGCGCCGCAGGAAATGAAGCACATCCTCAACAAGTGCGTTGAGGCCGGCAACGACCAGCTCATTCTGTGCGAGCGTGGTTCGAGCTTTGGCTACAACAACCTGGTCGTGGACATGCTCGGCTTCGGCATCATGAAGCAGTTCGAGTACCCGGTGTTCTTCGACGTGACACACGCCCTGCAGATGCCGGGTGGCCGCGCCGATTCCGCCGGCGGCCGTCGCGCCCAGGTCACCGACCTGGCCAAGGCCGGCATGAGCCAGAGTCTGGCAGGCCTGTTCCTCGAAGCTCACCCTGACCCGGACAACGCCAAGTGCGATGGTCCTTGCGCCCTGCGCCTGGACAAGCTGGAGCCGTTCCTGGCCCAGCTCAAGCAACTGGACGACCTGGTGAAAAGTTTTCCGACGGTAGAAACCGCGTAAAGCTCATTTCTCGGGTAAAGTACCGCCCGTTCTCCCCTTGACCGTTTGGTCAGGGGGCGCTTTCACCCGGCCTGCCCGCTGTGCCCCGCCTGGTGGAGTGCAAGGATTTCCTTAAGCTGCGTTGTTTTCGTCAATTCTGGAGTGCTTACAACAATGGCAAAGATCGTCGACATCAAAGGTCGTGAAGTTCTCGACTCGCGTGGCAACCCCACCGTGGAAGCCGATGTACTGCTCGACAACGGCATCATCGGCAGCGCCTGCGCGCCGTCCGGTGCTTCCACCGGCTCGCGCGAAGCGCTGGAGCTGCGCGATGGCGACAAGAGCCGTTACCTGGGCAAGGGCGTGCTGAAGGCCGTCGCCAACATCAACGGCCCGATCCGTGACCTGCTGCTGGGCAAGGACCCGGCTGACCAGAAGGCCCTGGACCGTGCCATGATCGAACTGGACGGAACCGAGAACAAGGCCAAGCTGGGCGCCAACGCCATTCTGGCCGTGTCCCTGGCTGCCGCCAAGGCCGCCGCACAGGATCTGGACCTGCCGCTGTACGCGCACATCGCCAACCTGAACGGTACCCCAGGCCAGTACTCGATGCCGGTTCCGATGATGAACATCATCAACGGTGGCGAGCACGCCGACAACAACGTCGACATCCAGGAGTTCATGGTTCAGCCGGTTGGCGCCAAGACCTTCTCCGACGGCCTGCGCATGGGTACCGAGATCTTCCACCACCTCAAAGCCGTGCTCAAGGCCCGTGGCCTGAACACTGCGGTGGGTGACGAAGGTGGCTTCGCGCCGAACCTGGCTTCCAACGAAGACGCGCTGGGCGCCATCGCCGAAGCGGTCGAGAAGGCGGGCTACAAGCTGGGTACCGACGTGACTCTGGCTCTGGACTGCGCGGCTTCCGAGTTCTACGAAGACGGCAAGTACAACCTGTCCGGCGAAGGCAAGTCGTTCGACGCCGAAGGTTTTGCCGACTACCTGAAGGGCTTGACCGAACGTTTCCCGATCATCTCGATCGAAGACGGTCTGGACGAGTCCGACTGGGCTGGCTGGAAAATCCTGACCGACAAGATCGGTGCCAAGGTTCAGCTGGTGGGTGACGACCTGTTCGTGACCAACACCAAGATCCTGAAAGAAGGCATCGAGAAGGGTATCGGTAACTCGATCCTGATCAAGTTCAACCAGATCGGCTCGCTGACCGAAACCCTGGAGGCCATCCAGATGGCCAAGGCCGCCGGTTACACCGCAGTCATTTCGCACCGTTCCGGTGAAACCGAAGACTCGACCATCGCCGACCTGGCAGTCGGTACTGCTGCCGGCCAGATCAAGACCGGTTCGCTGTGCCGTTCCGACCGCGTTTCGAAGTACAACCAGCTGCTGCGTATCGAAGAGCAACTGGGCGCCAAAGCGGTTTACCGTGGCCGTGCCGAGTTTCGCGGTTAAGCAAGAGATGGTAAAAAGACAGCAGCCGAGGCTGTCGGACCTTTCCTACTGAAAGATCTGGCGCTTCCAGCGGGTTTCTGTCGACGAAGCCTGGCCTCGGCCAGGCTTCGTGCTATTCGAAGCCCGTGAGCGGCGTCTTTTTAACCCTGGATACCTTGATGCGCAGTCCCTATTGGTTGTTCCTTGTCCTGCTCCTGCTGCTCGGTGGCCTGCAGTACCGCCTCTGGGTGGGTAATGGCAGCCTGGCGCAAGTGGCCGAGCTCAAGCAGCAGATTGCCGAGCAGCATGCGGAGAACGAGCGTTTGCTCGAGCGTAACCGTGTGCTTGACGCGGAGGTCCTGGAGTTGAAGAAAGGTATGGAGACCGTCGAAGAACGGGCTCGTCATGAATTGGGAATGGTCAAAGAGGGCGAAACTCTCTTCCAGTTGCCGCAAAAATGACTGATACGTTGCCGGCCTTCTGGGCTGTGATTCCTGCCGCGGGCGTGGGTACCCGCATGGCTGCCGACCGTCCCAAGCAATACTTGCAATTGGGCGGGCAGACGCTTCTCGAACATAGTCTCGACTGTTTTCTCGATCACCCGGCGCTCAAGGGCGTGGTGGTCAGCATTGCTGAAGACGACCCTTACTGGCCGACCTTGCGTTGTGCCAGTGATTCACGCATTCGGCGTGCGCCTGGCGGGCGTGAGCGTGCTGACTCGGTGCTCAATGCCTTGTTGTTGTTGCATGCCCAAGGGGCGACTGATAACGACTGGGTGTTGGTGCATGATGCTGCGCGTCCGAACCTTGCACGTTCCGATCTGGATCGGTTGCTGACTGACTTGGCTGACGACCCTGTAGGTGGGTTATTGGCGGTGCCGGCACGTGACACGCTCAAGCGGGCGGATGCCCATGGGCGGGTCAGTGCGACGGTGGATCGCAGTACCATTTGGCAGGCTTATACGCCACAGATGTTTCGTCTTGGGGCTTTGCATCGGGCATTGGCTGAATGTCTGGTGTCGGATGTCGTGGTGACTGATGAGGCGTCCGCGATTGAATGGTCTGGTCAGGCGCCGCGGTTGATCGAGGGTCGCAGTGACAACATCAAGGTGACCCGACCGGAAGATCTGGAGTGGTTGCGTCAACGCTGGTCAACCCGAAGCTAAAGGCTGTCGCTGTCGCTGTCGCTGTCGCTGTCGCTGTCGCTGTCGCTCGTTTTTTGCTTTTGCTTCTAGTGCGCAATAGACCAAGCGCCGCGAATTGCGACGTCAGGAGGCCGAACGCAGGTCTTGCGGAGGGAGGTGACGGGCATGGATGCCCGTCAAGCGCTGCGGCCCAGGATGGGCCGTTCAGCGCGGTCCTCCCGGGAGCAAGGCCGGAGTGAGGGTACCCCGAAGCGAAGCGTAGGGGCCGGATGATAGGAGCTGACGGTTTTTGGTTCCTTTTTGCCACGACAAAAAGGGACCCGCTGTAAGAGCGGAAAGGTGATTAGGCGTCACCTTGGCAAATGGATATGTTCACAAATCCAAATACCAAAACCTCGAACCTCGAACCTCGAACCTCGAACCTCGAACCTCGAACTTCAAACTTCAAAGCGAATGCTTGGTGCTGGCACTCAAATAGCGTGAATATCCATTTGCCATGGAGGCACCTATTCACCTTTCCGCCCTTCCGGCGGGTTACTTTGGTCGTGGCCAAAGTAACCAAAACCGTCGGCTCCTATCATCCGGCCCCTACGCTTCGCTCCGGGGTTCCCTCACTTCGGCCTTGCTCCCGGGAGGACCGCGCTGAACGGCCCATCCTGGGCCGCAGCGCTTGACGGGCATCCATGCCCGTCACCTCCCTCCGCAAGACCTGCGTTCGGCCTCCTGACGTCGCAATTGGCGGCGCTTGGTCTATCGCGTAAAAAAAAGCAAAAGCAAAAGCAAAAGCAAAAGCAAAAGCAAAAGCAAAAGCAAAAGCAAAAGCAAAAGCAAAAGCAAAAGCAAAAGCAAAAACAAACACAAACGCAGCGAGTGGGATGGCATTATCGAATAATCGTGTTCAGCGATATTCCGGTAATTGCGAAAGACCGGCTTTCAAGAAGTCCACAAGCCGCCTGACTTTAGGCGAAAGATGCCGCTGCTGAGGATACAGCGCCCAAACCGCAGTATTAGGCGGCTGATGCGACTCCAACAGCGAAACCAACGCCCCGCTTTTAAGATGCTCCAGCACGTAATAATCCGGTAGCTGACACAATCCCATCCCCAGCAACGCAGCATCCAACACAGCTTGCCCACTGTTGCACCGCCAATTCCCCTGCACACGCTGACTGATCTCCCGACCATCCTGCTGCAGCGCCCAGATATCAGAGCTACCCACCAGGCAATTATGTCGCGCCAGCTCCGACAAACTATGCGGCCGGCCATAACGCTCAAGGTAAGCCGGCGAAGCACACAGGTACATGCGCCGTGGCGCCAGACGAGCCGCGACCAACCGCGAGTCCTGCAGACGCCCCAGGCGAATCGCCAGGTCCATCCCCTCGTGCACCAGGTCCAGCGTCCGGTTGGTCAGTTCCACCTCGACCCGCAACTGCGGATACAACGCCATGAAGCGCGTGACCAGAGGCACGATGAAACGCTCGCCGTAAGCCACCGCGCAGGTCATGCGCAACAATCCCTTCGGTTCACTGGCCAAGTCGCCCATCGCGCGTAACGCCTCTTCGCGACCATCTTGCAGACGCTGGCAGTGTTGAAGGAACGTCTGGCCTGCCTCGCTCAACGTCACGCGGCGGGTACTGCGGTACAACAGGCGTGTCTGCAGGCGCTCCTCCAGGCGAGCGATCTGCCGGCTGATGTGCGACGACGATACCCCTAACCGCTCCGCCGCAGCAGTGAACTGTCCCGACTCGGCCACGGCAACGAACTCGTCGATGCCTTCCCAGCGACTGCTCATCGATTATCCCTGTATGGCAATAATGTTTTGTCTTCGCTCGGATTATTCATCAAAAGTGCCTGAATTACACTGAGTACTGGAATCGACACTCTGTCTGGAGAACCTTGATGATCAAGTCCCGTGCCGCCGTCGCCTTCGAGGCCAAGAAACCCCTGGAAATCGTCGAAGTCGACGTGGCCATGCCCAAGGCGGGCGAAGTGCTGCTGCGCGTGGTCGCCAGCGGCGTCTGCCATACCGATGCCTATACCCTGTCGGGCGCCGACCCGGAAGGTATCTTCCCGTCGATTCTCGGTCATGAAGGCGGTGCAATCGTCGAAGCAATTGGTGAAGGCGTGACTTCCGTAGCTGTCGGCGACCACGTCATTCCGCTGTACACTCCAGAGTGCGGCCAGTGCAAATTCTGCCGTTCGGGCAAGACCAACCTGTGCCAGGCCATCCGCGCCACTCAAGGCAAGGGCTTGATGCCTGATGGCACCACTCGCTTCTCCTACAAAGGCCAGCAACTGTTCCACTACATGGGGACCTCGACGTTCTCCGAGTACACCGTGCTGCCGGAAATATCCGTGGCCAAGATCCAGAAAGAAGCGCCGCTGGAGAAAGTCTGCCTGCTGGGCTGCGGTGTCACCACCGGTATCGGTGCCGTGCTCAACACCGCCAAGGTCAAGCCAGGTGACACCGTGGCCATCTTCGGCCTGGGTGGCATCGGCCTGTCGGCGATCATTGGCGCGGTCAAGGCCAAGGCCTCGCGCATCATCGCCGTCGACATCAACCCCGCCAAGTTCGAGATCGCTCGCCAGCTGGGTGCTACCGACTGTGTCAACCCCAAAGACTACGACCGCCCAATCCAGGAGGTGATCGTCGATCTCACTGATGGCGGCGTGGACTTCTCGTTCGAGTGTGTAGGTAACGTCCAACTGATGCGTGCGGCCCTGGAGTGCTGCCACAAAGGCTGGGGCGAGTCCGTCATCATTGGCGTGGCCGGCGCTGGCCAGGAAATCTCCACCCGTCCATTCCAGCTGGTGACCGGTCGCGTCTGGCGCGGTTCGGCCTTCGGCGGCGTACGAGGTCGCAGCGAGCTGCCAAGTTACGTTGAAATGTCCGAGAAGGGCGAGATTCCGCTGGATACCTTCATCACCCATACCATGGGCCTGGAAGACATCAACAAAGCCTTCGACCTGATGCATGAAGGCAAGAGCATCCGTAGCGTGATCCACTTCTGAGGTCAGCCATGAGCCTGGATAACATCTCCTGCCAGAAGAGCTTCGGCGGCTGGCACAAGCGTTACCGGCATCACTCCAAGGTGCTGGGCTGTGACATGGTATTCGCCGTGTACCTGCCGCCGCAGGCCGAACAGGGCGAGAAGCTACCGGTGCTCTATTGGCTGAGCGGCCTGACGTGCACCGATGAAAACTTCATGCAAAAGGCCGGCGCCCAGCGCCTGGCCGCCGAGCTGGGGCTGATCATCGTCGCGCCAGACACCAGTCCGCGTGGTGAGCAGGTGCCCGGCGATCCGGACGGTGCCTGGGACTTCGGACTCGGTGCTGGCTTCTACCTCAATGCCACCCAGCAACCCTGGTCGAAGCACTACCGTATGCACGATTACGTGGTCGAGGAGCTACCGGCACTGATCGAGGCGTATTTCCCAGCTTCCGACCAGCGCAGCATCAGCGGCCATTCCATGGGCGGGCACGGTGCTTTGGTCTGCGCATTGCGCAACCCAGGGCGCTACCGTTCGGTGTCGGCGTTTTCGCCAATCAGCAATCCAATGGATTGCCCTTGGGGCGAAAAGGCCTTCAGCCGTTACCTGGGTGAGGACCGGGCGCGCTGGCGCGAGTGGGATGCCAGTGTGCTGCTGGCCGAGACGCCTTCCGGCAAATGCCCGCCGTTGCTGGTCGATCAGGGCGACCGCGATGACTTCCTCGAGAAGCAGCTCAAGCCAGAAGCACTGGAGCAGGCAGCGCGCAAGGGGGGACATGAGCTGACCCTGCGTCTGCAGCCTGGGTATGACCATAGCTACTACTTCATCGCCAGCTTCATCGATGAGCACCTGCGCCATCACGCGCTGGCGCTGGGGCGGGCGTAGCGGTGGTGCTTGGTGTCGGCAATAGCCAGCCCAAGCGCCCACAAAGCAGGTAGAATCACGCCCTGACTTTATCAGGGCGTTTTTCTATGCGTATTGGCCACGGCTACGATGTGCACCGTTTCTGCGACGGTGATTTCATTACCCTGGGCGGGGTGCGTATCCCCCACAAATACGGCCTGCTGGCCCACTCCGACGGTGACGTGCTGCTGCACGCACTGAGCGATGCTTTGCTCGGCGCCGCCGCGCTGGGAGACATCGGCAAGCATTTCCCCGATACCGACCCGCAGTTCAAGGGCGCGGACAGCCGTGTCCTGCTGCGTCACGTGGTCGGCATCGTTCTGGCCAAGGGCTGGAAAGTCGGCAACGTCGACGCCACCATCGTTGCCCAGGCGCCGAAGATGGCCCCACACATCGAAACCATGCGCCAGCTGATCGCCGAGGACCTGCACGTCGAACTCGACCAGGTCAACGTCAAGGCGACCACCACCGAAAAACTCGGCTTCACCGGCCGCGAGGAGGGTATCGCCGTGCATGCGGTTGCCCTGTTGCTGCCAGCATGACCGAACACGACCTGCTCGGCCCGCGTGCATCGGGCCAATCCTTGGGCACCGCGGTGCTCAAGGCGGTGGCCGACGATTTCCAGGTGGACGAAGTGCTGGACATTCCGCTGTCCGGCCAGGGCGAGCACCTGTGGCTGTGGGTTGAAAAGCGTGACCTCAATACCGAGGAGGCTGCTCGTCGCCTGGCACGTGCAGCTGGTGTGCCGGTCCGCGCCATCAGCTACGCCGGTCTGAAGGACCGCCAGGCCCTGACCCGCCAGTGGTTCAGCCTGCACCTGCCGGGCAAGGCCGACCCGGACCTGTCCCGCGCCGAAGACGACACCCTGCGTGTACTCAAGCAGGTGCGCCACCAGCGCAAACTGCAACGAGGCGCTCATTCCGCCAACGGCTTTACCCTGCGTCTCACTGCGCTGGCGGCAGACCACCAGGCGCTGGATGCTCGGCTGGAACTGCTCAAGCAGCAGGGGGTGCCCAACTACTTCGGCACGCAGCGTTTCGGCCATGGTGGCGGCAACGTGCATGACGCCCGGGACTCGGCACAGCGCAAGGCGCTACCGGAACAACGCAATGTACGTTCGCGGCTGCTGTCAGCGGCGCGCAGCTATGTGTTCAACCAGGTGTTGGCGGCTCGGGTTGCCGATGGAAGCTGGCAGCACGCGCTGGTTGGCGATTTGTTGGCGTTCACTGACAGCCGTAGTTTCTTTCCGGCGGGCGAGTCGGAATGTTCCGATCCACGCCTGGCGATTCTGGACTTGCATCCCACCGGCCCGATGTGGGGAGAGGGTCCGTCACCGGCAGCCGGGGCGCCCTTCGAGCTGGAGTCGGCTGTCGGTGAGCAGCACCAGGCGCTTTGCCAATGGCTGGCCCACGCGGGAATGAGTCATGAACGACGCATCCTGCGGCTCCCTATTGGCAGCTTGTCGTGGCATTATCCCGAGCCTGATATCCTGCAACTGGAATTCGTCCTTCCGGCCGGATGCTTCGCCACCGTGGTGGTGCGCGAACTCGTCGATCTGGTGCCGGCAGGGCAGACGGACAGCCCATGCGTATTCTGATTTCGAACGATGACGGTGTTACCGCCCCCGGGATTGCCGCGCTGCATGCTGCGCTGGCGGACTACGCCGAGTGTGTGGTGATCGCCCCGGAACAAGACAAGAGCGGCGCCAGCAGTTCGCTGACGCTCGACCGGCCTTTGCACCCGCATACCCTGGCCAACGGCTTCATCAGCCTCAATGGCACGCCGACCGACTGCGTGCACCTGGGGTTGAATGGGTTGCTGCCGGAAATGCCCGACATGGTCGTTTCCGGCATCAACCTGGGCGCTAACCTGGGTGATGATGTGCTCTACTCCGGCACCGTTGCCGCCGCCCTCGAGGGCCGCTTCCTCGGCGGAACGTCGCTGGCGTTCTCGCTATTGTCGCGCCAGACCGACAACCTGCCGGCGGCGGCCTACATCGCACGCCGCCTGGTGGAGGCACAATCGCGACTCGACCTGCCGCCTCGGACCGTGCTCAACATCAATATCCCCAACCTGCCACTGGAGCATATCCGGGGTATCCAGCTCACCCGGCTCGGGCATCGGGCGCGTGCGGCGGCGCCCACCAAAGTGGTCAACCCACGTGGCAAGGAGGGCTACTGGATTGCCGTGGCCGGCGATGCCGAGGATGGCGGGCCGGGTACCGACTTCCATGCGGTGATGCAAGGCTACGTGTCGATTACACCGCTGCAGTTGGACCGGACCTTCAACGACGCGTTCGAGCGCTTCGATGGCTGGCTGGAGGGCGTACTCTGATGCGCGAACACGACGATCTGCTGCGCCGCGGAATCGGCATGACTTCCCAGCGGACCCGGGAACGGCTGATCCAGCGTCTGTGCGAGGAGGGCGTGTCGAACACCAAGGTGCTCGACGCGATCCGTCGCACGCCGCGCCATCTGTTCGTCGACGAGGCCCTGGCCCATCGCGCGTATGAAGACACCGCGCTGCCAATCGGCCATAACCAGACCATCTCCCAGCCGTTCATGGTGGCCCACATGAGTGAGCTGCTGCTCGAAGCCGGCCCGTTGGACAAGGTGCTGGAGATTGGTACGGGATCAGGTTACCAGACGGCGATCCTGGCCCAGTTGGTCGAACGGGTTTTCTCGGTGGAGCGGATCAAGGTCCTGCAGGACCGGGCCAAGGAACGCCTGGTCGAGCTCAACCTGCGCAACGTGGTGTTTCGCTGGGGCGATGGCTGCGATGGCTGGCAGGCCTTGGCACCTTACAATGGCATCATCGTCACCGCGGTGGCACCTGAGGTCCCGCAGGCGCTGCTCGACCAACTGGCACCAGGCGGGCGCATGGTGATTCCCGTGGGGCCGGCGGGCGAGGTGCAGCAACTGATGTTGATCGTCCGTGAGGAACACGGTTTCTCCCGGCGTGTGCTGGGCGCCGTGCGCTTCGTGCCGTTGCTAAACGGCCCGCTGGCCTGAGCCGTACGGAATATTTGCGCAGACGCAGAATTCTTGCGGCAAGGCCCTGTCTATCTGCGGTGCGGCCGAGTTGTTCTCAGGCTGCGCCGAGCTCTCCCAAGGCGGACGGGCTCAGTTATAATTGCAACAATATTGCATTTCTTATCGTCATATCGTTTTGGGCACCATGAGGGGAGCGCGGGTGGGTCACACAGTCGTTCAGCAGCGCAGGGATCGGTCGGGTTTGAAGCTTCTGGTGATCGCACTGGCCATGGGCAGCCTGCTGACCGGCTGCTCCAGCACCGGCTCGAGCGGCGCGCGGGTAGTCGACCGTAATACCACGGCGCCCAAGCGGCCAGCGGTGACCTCGGGTCAGTACATCGTCAAGCCCGGCGATACGCTGTTTTCCATCGCCTTCCGCTACGGCTGGGACTACAAGGAGCTGGCGGCGCGCAACGGCATCTCGGCCCCCTATACCATTCGTCCCGGCCAGGCGATACGTTTCAGCAGCGGTTCCAGCAGCACTACCACCGTGGTCTCCAGCCCATCGTCTTCGAGCAGGACAACGGTCACCCGCCGCCCGGTCACCAGCACGGTCACGACGCCCGCCAGCAATCGCAAACCGGCGACTTCGACGCCGGCGACCCCGGCACCGGTGGTCACTACCGTGCCTGCCGCCGAGCGCGCCGTGGGTGGTTGGACCTGGCCGGCGAACGGCGTCCTGATTGGAAAATTTGCTTCAAACGGTAGTTTGAATAAAGGCATTGATATCGCCGGTGATTTGGGACAGCCTGTTTTTGCTGCAGCTGATGGTTCGGTGGTCTACGCCGGCAGTGGCTTGAGGGGCTACGGCGAGCTGATCATCATCAAGCACAGTGATACCTACGTCAGTGCCTACGGCCATAACCGCAGGCTTTTGGTTCGGGAGGGGCAGCAGGTCAAGGCAGGGCAGTCGATTGCTGAAATGGGGTCCACGGGCACTGATCGGGTGAAGCTGCATTTCGAGATTCGCCGCCAGGGCAAACCCGTCGATCCGCTCCAATTCCTGCCACGCCGTTGATCGTTGTACCCGGCCTGTTCCTATGATGTAGAGGGGACAGGCTCCAGCGCTGCCAGGGAAACAGGTGCCGCTTGAGTCTGAGTTCGAACTCAGCAAAGGACTATAACAATGGCTCTCAATAAAGAAGCGCCGGAGTTTGACATCGACGATGACGTCCTCCTGATGGAGACGGGTATCGTTTTGGAAACGGATGTGGTGTCAGACGAACCTGCTGTACCTTCGGTTCGGACGAGGGCCAAGTCAGGCTCTACGCTCAAGCAACACAAGTATATCGATTACAGCCGGGCGCTCGATGCCACCCAGCTGTATCTCAACGAGATTGGATTCTCGCCTCTGCTGTCGCCGGAAGAGGAAGTGCACTTTGCGCGCTTGTCGCAAAAGGGCGATCCCGCTGGCCGTAAACGCATGATCGAAAGCAACCTGCGCCTGGTTGTGAAAATCGCGCGTCGTTATGTAAATCGCGGATTGTCGTTGCTCGACCTGATCGAGGAGGGCAACCTGGGGCTGATCCGCGCGGTCGAGAAGTTCGACCCGGAACGCGGTTTCCGCTTCTCGACCTATGCGACCTGGTGGATTCGCCAGACCATCGAGCGGGCAATCATGAACCAGACCCGCACCATTCGCCTGCCGATCCACGTGGTCAAGGAGCTGAACGTCTACCTGCGTGCCGCGCGGGAACTGACCCAGAAGCTTGACCATGAACCGTCGCCTGAAGAAATCGCCACCCTGCTCGAGAAGCCGGTCACCGAGGTCAAGCGCATGCTTGGTCTCAACGAACGGGTTTCGTCGGTGGATGTTTCCCTGGGCCCGGATTCGGACAAGACGCTGCTCGATACCCTCACCGACGATCGGCCAACCGATCCGTGCGAGCTGCTGCAAGACGACGACCTGTCGCAGAGTATCGACCAGTGGCTGGGCGAGCTGACTGACAAGCAGCGTGAGGTGGTGGTGCGCCGCTTTGGTCTGCGTGGCCATGAGAGCAGTACGCTGGAGGATGTTGGCCTGGAGATTGGCCTTACCCGCGAGCGGGTGCGTCAGATTCAGGTGGAGGGGCTCAAGCGGCTGCGCGAGATCCTCGAGAAGAACGGCCTGTCCAGCGAGTCGTTGTTCCAGTAACCAAGGCTGCAATGCAAAACGCCCCGATGACCTCGGGGCGTTTTTGTTTGCTTCATCGGCGTGCAGCATACCGCTGGCCAGCTGCGGCCCAGCAGGAGCCGGCTCAGCACCGATTGCCGGGCCGCGAAGCCCCAGCGCCACTATGTAAAGCGCTACCCCTGTAGCATCGTGTGTAAGCCTTTGCTTACTTGTTTTGTAAGCTTTCTACGGAAGTTCCAGTAAAAATTCTTCCGTTGCAGCACAAGACTTTTTCTAACTATTTGAAAAATATAGCTTATTTGGTTGTGAGGAAGTGTGTCCCCTGCAACATCTTGTGAGGTCTCGCAGTTGCCTGCTTGGCGCAAGTCGCTAGTATTCGAACTGTGCACACGGACATGCACAGGCTTTCAGGATGAAAGCCAAGGACATCGCAAGACGCGATTTCATCAGGACGATGTTTGGGACAAGCAGGGACTACGGAAAAAATGTGGGCGGGTCAAACCGCCCCTTTTTTTGCCCGCTGAACATGAAAAAAGGCCCTTCCGGGCCTTTTTCGTTGCTGGTCGCGATCAACGCTCCAAGTCGGCGATCTTGCCGGTTTTGCCATCCCACTCTTCAGCGTCCGGCAGGGCGTCCTTACGCTCGGTGATGTTAGGCCAGATCTCTGCCAGCTCGGCGTTCAGCTCGATGAAGTTCTCCATGCCCGCTGGAACCTCGTCTTCCGAGAAGATTGCTTGTGCCGGGCACTCTGGTTCACACAGGGCGCAGTCGATGCACTCGTCCGGGTGAATGACCAGGAAGTTCGGGCCTTCGTAGAAGCAGTCCACCGGACAGACTTCCACGCAGTCGGTGTATTTGCATTTGATGCAGTTGTCGGTGACGACGAAGGTCATTTCTAGTTCTCTCCTCAGGCGACGGCGGCGGCCCTTCCTCTCGGGGCCGCGCGGTTTGCGGGTGGTTGGCTGCAGGCCAGGCTAATAACCTGCAGCGCCAGCAAACCGCGGCGGATTCTACCAGCTTGTAGTGGGCGCCGTTATAACAGGTTCTTTAGTTGATATAGCGTTTCGATAGCTTGGCGAGGGGTCATCTCGTCCAGATCCAGCTTGCCCAGCTTCTCGATGGCCGGGTGTGGCAGGCTGGCGAATAGATCGCTTTGGTGGGGCACGTGCGGCTCGTCCTTGGCTTTATTCACCACCGGTGGCTCGTGCGGCAGGCTGGCGGTTTCCAGGCGCCCCAGGTGTTCGCGGGCGCGCTGGATGACCGGGCCAGGTACGCCGGCCAGTTGCGCTACGGCCAGACCGTAGCTCTGGCTGGCGGGGCCTGGCAACACGTGGTGCAGGAAGACGATGCGTTCGTTGTGCTCGGTCGCGTTCAGGTGCACGTTGGCCACCAGCGGTTCGCTTTCCGGCAGTACGGTCAATTCGAAGTAGTGCGTGGCGAACAGGGTGTAGGCGCGCAGTTGAGCCAGGCGCTCGGCAGCAGCCCAGGCCAGCGACAGTCCGTCGAAGGTGCTGGTGCCACGGCCGACCTCGTCCATCAGCACCAGGCTGCGGTCGGTGGCGTTGTGCAGGATGTTGGCCGTTTCGCTCATCTCGACCATGAAGGTCGACCGGCCACCCGCCAGGTCATCGCTGGAGCCGATACGGGTGAAAATACGATCGACAAGCGACAACTCGCAACGCGCCGCTGGCACGAAACTGCCGATGTGTGCCATCAGCACGATTAGCGCGGTCTGGCGCATGTAGGTGGATTTACCACCCATGTTCGGGCCGGTGATGATCAGCATGCGAGTGCTGTTGTCCAGGCTCAGGTCATTGGCCACGAACGGCGTGGTCAGTACCTGCTCGACCACTGGGTGACGGCCCTGTTCGATGCGCAGGCAAGGCTCGTCGACGAAGCTTGGGCAGTTGAGATCTAGGTTCAGCGCACGTTCGGCGAGGTTGCTCAGCACATCCAGTTCGGCCAGCGCCGCGGCGCTGTCCTGCAGTGGAGCAAGATGGCCGATCAGCGTTTCCAGCAGGGCGTCGTAGAGCATCTTCTCGCGGGCCAGGGCGCGGCTCTTGGCCGACAGCGCCTTGTCCTCGAAGGCCTTGAGTTCCGGGGTGATGAAGCGCTCGGCACCCTTTAGGGTCTGGCGCCGGATGTAATCGCCCGGCGCTTGTTCGGCCTGCTTGGTCGGCAACTCGATGTAATAGCCATGCACGCGGTTGTAGCCGACCTTCAGGTTGGCAAGGCCGGTGCGTGCTTTCTCGCGGGCTTCCAGGTCGATGAGGAACTGGCCGGCGTTCTCGCTCATCGCCAGCAGCTCGTCCAGCTCGTTGTCATAGCCGGCTTTGAGCACGCCGCCGTCGCGGATCACCGCCGGCGGGTTGTCGATGATCGCACGTTCCAGCAGGCTGGCCAGCTCCGGATAGGTACCGGTAATGGCCGCCAGGCGCGCCAGATGCGGCGCCTCCAGCTCGGCCATGGCGTTCTGCAGTTCCGGCAGGGCGCCGAGGGCATCGCGAAGACGTGCCAGGTCGCGGGGGCGGGCATTACGCAGACCAATACGGGCGAGGATCCGCTCGATATCGCCAATTTCCTTCAACTGCGGCTGGAGTTTTTCGAAACGATAGCCGTCGAGCAGGCAACGGATCGAATCCTGGCGCGCCTGCAGCACCTTGAGGTCGCGCAGCGGCCGGTTCAGCCAGCGGGTCAGCAGGCGGCTGGCCATGGCGGTCTGGCAGCGATCGATTACCGATTGCAGGGTATTGTCACGGCCACCCGCCAGGTTGATGTCCAGCTCCAGGTTACGGCGGCTGGCGCCGTCGAGGATCACCGTGTCGTCCATGCGTTCGTGGCGCAGGCTACGCAGGTGGGGCAGGGTGGTGCGCTGGGTTTCCTTGGCGTAAGTCAACAGGCAGCCGGCGGCACCGATGGCCAGGGTCAGTTTGTCGCAACCGAAACCCTTGAGGTCCTTGGTCGCGAACTGCTGGCACAGGCTCTTGCGTGCCGATTCCCGGTCGAAGTCCCACGGCGCACGACGTCGGGCACCTGGTCGCTTCTCTGCCGGCAGGCCCTGGGGCCAGTCGTCTGGAATCAACAGCTCCACTGGGTTGATGCGTTCGAGCTCGGCAAGCAGGTTCTCCCAGCCTTTGATCTCCTGCACGGTGAAGTTGCCACTGGTGATGTCCAGCACCGCCAGGCCGAACAGGCGCTCGTCACCCAGCAGGGCGGCGATCAGGTTGTCGCGGCGCTCATCGAGCAATGCCTCGTCACTGACCGTGCCGGGGGTGATGATGCGCACCACCTGGCGCTCGACCGGGCCCTTGCTGGTGGCCGGGTCGCCGATCTGCTCGCAGATCACTACCGATTCGCCGAGCTTGACCAGCTTGGCTAGATAGCCCTCTACCGAATGGAAGGGAATTCCGCACATGGGGATCGACTGGCCGGCGGACTGGCCGCGGGCGGTCAGGGTGATATCCAGCAGTTTCGCGGCTTTTTTCGCATCTTCATAGAAGATCTCGTAAAAGTCGCCCATGCGGTAGAACATCAGCTGGTCCGGGTGCTGGTTCTTCAGCTTCCAGTACTGCTGCATCATCGGTGTGTGTGCGGAAAGATCAGACATTCAGGGCCTTACAGCGGGTGATCTGGTTGGCGATTGTGAAACGGGCAATGGTACAGGCTTTTTCATCGAGATGCAGGCGGGCCCTGATGTCAGCCGAAGTGGTGGGGTCCCGTTTGGCGCGCGCGGGTGCTAGGGTTGTGGTCTGTCTTGTCGAGGAACCCTTCATGGATCCCATCACCACGCTTTCCACACGCCTGGGCGAGCACCTGCGACGTATAGGCGCGCAGGTCACGACGGCCGAGTCCTGTACCGGCGGCGGTATTGCCGAAGCCATTACCCGGGTGCCGGGCAGTTCGAGCTGGTTCGAGGCGGGCTATGTGACCTACTCCAATGCCCAGAAGACGCGTCAACTGGGGGTGCCCGCCGCCCTGTTCACCACGGTTGGCGCCGTCAGCCAGGAAGTGGTCGAGGCTATGGTTCGGGGTGCGCAGGCGGCCAGCGGGGCGCGCTTCGCCGTCGCGGTCAGCGGCGTGGCCGGGCCCGATGGGGGTTCGGCGGCCAAACCGGTGGGTACCGTATGGCTGGCGTGGGCCGATGGCGTCCATGTGCACAGTGAGCGCAGGCACTTTGATGGTGACCGCGAAGCGGTGCGCCGACAGACGGTGATCGCCGCGTTAGACGGCTTGTTACAGCTTGGCAGCGTTTAAATCGACGACAGGGGTTTGCTCAAACGAATCCCTGTGGAATAATACTGGCTACTTATACAGTTATTCGGGCCATCAGGGCCGGTCGATCACGTGAGGATTTCAATGGACGACAACAAGAAGCGCGCCTTGGCTGCGGCCCTGGGTCAAATCGAACGCCAATTCGGCAAAGGTGCCGTCATGCGCATGGGCGACCATGAGCGTCAGGCCATCCCCGCTATCTCCACCGGCTCCCTGGGCCTGGACATCGCCCTTGGCATCGGCGGTCTGCCGAAAGGTCGTATCGTCGAAATCTACGGTCCGGAATCGTCGGGTAAGACGACCCTGACTCTGTCGGTTATCGCCGAAGCCCAGAAGAACGGCGCCACCTGCGCCTTCGTCGACGCCGAACACGCCCTCGACCCTGAGTACGCCGGCAAGCTGGGCGTCAACGTCGACGACCTCCTGGTCTCGCAGCCAGACACCGGTGAACAAGCGCTGGAAATCACCGACATGCTGGTGCGCTCCAATGCCGTTGACGTGATCATCGTCGACTCCGTTGCAGCCCTGGTACCCAAGGCTGAAATCGAAGGCGAAATGGGTGACATGCACGTGGGCCTGCAAGCCCGCCTGATGTCCCAGGCCCTGCGTAAGATCACCGGTAACATCAAGAACGCCAACTGCCTGGTTATCTTCATCAACCAGATCCGTATGAAGATCGGTGTGATGTTCGGTAGCCCTGAAACCACCACCGGTGGTAACGCGCTGAAGTTCTATGCTTCTGTGCGTCTGGACATCCGCCGTACCGGCGCTGTCAAGGAAGGCGACGAAGTGGTCGGCAGCGAAACCCGCGTCAAGATCGTCAAGAACAAGGTCTCTCCTCCGTTCCGCCAGGCCGAGTTCCAGATTCTTTACGGCAAGGGTATCTACCGCAACGGTGAAATCATTGACCTGGGTGTTTCCCAAGGCCTGGTGGAAAAATCTGGTGCGTGGTACAGCTACCAGGGCAACAAGATTGGCCAGGGCAAGGCTAACGCCGCCAAGTTCCTGCAAGAGAACCCGGCCGTTGGCGCTGAGATCGAGAAGCAAATTCGCGAGAAACTGCTGAACGCAGGTGCTGTTGCTGCAGCAGGCAAGGCCGCTGCTGCCGAGGCTGACGCCGACGATATGGCCGACGCCGACGCCGGTTACTGATTGGCCCTATGTCCGCCGTACTCGACACCCCCGTCGCCGTTCGGCGGACAGCCATGGACCTGCTTGCACGCCGCGAGCATGGTCGAGTCGAGCTGACGCGCAAGCTGCGTCAGCGCGGCGCGCCGGAGGAGCTGATTCAACCTGAGCTCGACCGGCTTGCAGAAGAGGGGCTGCTCAGCGAAGCCCGCTACCTTGAAAGCTTCATCCGCTACCGTTCCAACTCCGGTTATGGCCCCGCACGTATTCGTGAGGAATTGGGCCAGCGTGGGCTGGACCGCAATGACGTCGACCAGGCACTACGTGACAGCGAGGTGAACTGGGCAGAGCGACTACAGGATGTCTGGCAACGCAAGTTCGCCGGGCAGCGTCCGCATGACCCCCGCAGCCGTGCCCAGCAGACCCGATTCCTTGCCTACCGAGGTTTCTCCATGGAGATGATCGGCCGCCTGCTTAGCGGCCGTGACCTCGATGATTACTGAGTAAAGGCCTGGCAATCGTAGGCGGCGGCTTGCTGGCATGCCCCCTCAAAAAAGCGTTCAGCTCACCTTCAAGGCCTCCCTGGCCCGCTGAGTCGTATGCATCGGCTCAGGTTTGGCCCAGTTTTCCGGCAGATTGATGAAGTCAACCAGTTCGCGCAGGCGCCCTTGGTCACGGCCATTGAAGGCAAAGCTCAGTCGCGTCAAATGGCTGAATTTGCCCAGCTCGTGCTCGGCACCACTGTCGGGTTGCTGGTGATACTTGCCGCTCAGGCGCAGGTCGGCGAATCCCTCCTGGATGTCATACAGCGCTGCATCGCTCAGCGGATGATGCATACGAATCACGAACTGGTTCTTAAGCCAGCGGCTGGAGTGGTAGTTGCTGTAGAACTGGTTGATTTCCTCCACGGCTTCATCAGCAGAGTGCACGAGGCGAAGCAGTTTCAGGTCACTGGGCAAGATGTAGCGGTTCTCTTCCAACTGGCGGGTGAAGAAGTCCAGGGCATCTTGCCAGAAACTTCCACCGGGTGAGTCGAGCAACACTACTGGAACCAACGGGCTCTTGCCGGTCTGGATCAAGGTCAGCACTTCCAGTGCCTCATCCAGCGTGCCGAAGCCACCAGGGCACAGAACCAGGGCGTCGGCCTCCTTGACGAAAAACAGTTTTCGAATGAAGAAGAAGTGGAACGGCAGTAGCTTGTCGGTGCCGCCCACCGTGGCATTGGCGTGTTGCTCGAACGGCAGGGTGATGTTGAAGCCCAGGCTGTGCTCGCTGCCTGCACCCTCGTGCGCGGCGGCCATGATGCCACCCCCGGCACCGGTGATGACCATCATGTCGGAGCGCGCCACCGTTGCGCCCAGCTCGCGAGCCAAGGCGTACATCGGGTGCTCCAGCGGCGTACGGGCCGAGCCGAACACTGTTACCTTTCTGCGGCCCTTGTAGCGTTGGAGCGTACGGAACGAGTGATCCAGTTCGCGCAGTGCTTGCAGGGTGATCTTGGCGCTCCAGCGATCGGTGTCATCGTGGGCCATACGCAAAACGGTCAACATCATGTCGCGATACAAGGGCAGGTTGGGGCTGTCGGGAGCGACCAGTTGCAGTTGTTCGTCGATCTTGTTCAGGTCGATGCCGCTGTCCCTGAAGTGGTTGAACAAAAGCTCATTCGGTTGGTAAGGCATTCAACGTCTCCTTCTGCAGCAAAACCCCTGACCGGGCCGATGGAGTGGCTCGGCCGCGACACTGCGTGTGTCGCTGGCTGCTGTGGCTCGAGTGTGCATACCGAGCATTGCAGTAGGCCTTCAAGGCCCTGATGCAGTGGCAATCAATCCATCTTCTTTGATTTCAGGATCCTCGCTATCAATCTAGACCCTTGCGCATGATCGTGCCGCAGGGAGCGAAGTCGCCGCTCGTCGGCACATGGCCCATGGCGGTGCGGGTTTGGTTAACTGGGAAAGCGAATCGTGTCGATGCAGGAGGTGGCGGTATGCATCGCTTGGTCATCGAGGTGGACTCCCAGCTCTACCAACAACTGGAAAGTGCGGCGCATGATCACCACGTAAGCCTGGAGACCGAGTGCCGTCGCAGGCTGGCGACATTGGAGTGCCAGTCACGCTACCTGCAGGCGCTGCTGGCCGAGATGCGCGCCGAGGATGAGCCGCAGCGCGCGCGGAACGAGCAGGTGCTCTGATTACTTCTTCTTGTTGCCGGCAGTGCAGCTGGCGGCGTCGAACGCTTGGTCCATCACCGGCTGATTGGTCTTGTAGACCGTGAAGCGATAGACCATCACCGCGCCTTTGGACATCAAATTGCGGTAACCGCTGTTGCGGCACACGCTGTCGCCCAGCTGGCTGCGCACCTGTGCCGGGTTTTCCTGCATGCGTGCAGCGTGGCTGGCACGCACGCTCAAGTGGTTGATCAGGGCTTTGCCTTCGACGGTGTAACCCTGGTCGAGGATGTCTTCGTTGATGGCGCGTGGGGTGCCGACGCTGCTTTCCTTGGCGACCTTCTGCAGCAGCTTGTTCAGCTCGAACTCCTGCTTGGACGCCGCCTGGGCAGCCAGGGGCAGGGTGAGCAACAGGCTCAAGGTCGGGACGATAAGACGCAGCATGAATCTCTCCTGGTTCGATGACTGGCGCTTTGACCTGCGCCGGCAGTTGGCGTTCCCTGCCCATCCGCGTCATGGCGGATAACAGTGGGGCACCCAAAGGCCGATTATAAGGGAGCGACCGGCACGCCTGCACGGCAAATGGCAACCGCTCTGGTAGACTGGCGTTTTGTATTCGCCGAGTCATCGCAGTGACCCTTTCCAACCTCTCCCAAGGCCTGCCCGCATGAACCATGCGGTCGCGCGCCTGCGTGCCGAGCGCCTGGCGCGCAGCAACAAACCCTTCATTGCCCGTGGGTCGCGTGCCGAACGTTGCCCCGACTGCCGGGTGATCGCCACTCATTGCCTGTGCGCCTGGAAGCCCCGAGTCCAGGCGGATTCCGGTGTCTGCCTGCTGATGCACGATACCGAGCCACTGAAGCCGACCAATACCGGTTGGTTGATCGCTGACCTGATCGAGGACACCGCTGCCTTCGGCTGGTTGCGCACCTCGGTGGATGAGCGCTTGTTGGCATTGCTCGAGGATCCGCAATGGCAGCCCTACATCGTGTTTCCTGGCGAATTCGTTGCCCAGGAGCGCGTGGTCAGCCAGGTCGTACGGGAACCGGGCAAGCGCCCACTGTTCATTCTGCTCGATGCGACCTGGACCGAAGCACGCAAGATGTTTCGCAAGAGTCCCTATCTTGATCGTTTCCCGGTGCTGAGCTTGCAAGCCGAGCAGATGTCGCGTTACCGCCTGCGCTGTTCCAAGCGCGATGATCATTTCTGCACTGCGGAAGTCGCGGCCATGTGCCTGGACCTGGCCGGTGACAGCCGGGCCTCGCAGGCGCTGGATGCCTACCTGGATGTGTTCAGCCTGCACTACTTGAGTGGCAAGCGTCGCCTGCCGCTGGATGAGCAGGATGACATTCATCAACGTTTGCATACCTTCCTATAGTCCAAGGGGCAACAACACCCCGATGGTTCATAATGACGGAGCTGGCAGCCAGGGTGGGCGAGGCGGCAGGGTGATCGGCTTGACCGCCCCCAACCGTGCTCGGCATCCTTGGCGCCGATTCCCCGCCGGGCGCTCCCTTCCCCCGCATGCGCCTGGCACAGAACAGGATCCATAGATCGATGGCCACATACGAAATCCTGATTGCCGATGACCACCCGCTGTTTCGCAGCGCATTGCGCCAGGCGGTAACCCTGGGCCTGGGCCCGGACGTACGCCTGGTCGAAGTGGCGAGCATCGCGGAACTGGAAACCCGCCTCGGCGAAAAGGCCGACTGGGACCTGGTCCTGCTCGACCTGAACATGCCAGGTGCTTACGGTTTCTCCGGTCTGGTGCTGCTGCGCGGCCAGTATCCGCAAATTCCAGTGGTGATGGTCTCGGCCCAGGAAGAGGCGGCTGTTGTGGTCAAGTCCCGCGAATTTGGCGCCAGCGGTTTCATTCCCAAGTCCAGCGGGCTGGAAGTGATCCAGGATGCCGTGAGGAAAGTGCTCGACGGCGATGTCTGGTGGCCGCCCCAGGCCTTCGAGAAGGTCGACGTTTCCGCCGAGGCCAAGGCGGCCAGTGAAGGTTTGGCCAGCCTGACGCCGCAGCAGTTCCGGGTGTTGACCATGGTCTGTGAAGGGTTGCTGAACAAGCAGATTGCCTACGAACTGAATGTGTCCGAAGCGACCATCAAGGCCCATGTCACGGCGATCTTCCGTAAACTGGGCGTGCGTACTCGCACCCAGGCTGCCTTGCTGCTGCAACAACTGGAATCAGTTGCGGCCAGTTGACGGTTTGCTGCTTCACGCTTTTTTGACTTGCGCTGGTCTAGTCTGCCGGCCTTTTAACGGTGAAGTCACACCTATGTCGCCATTCAAAGGCCAGACAGGCCTCAAACGTATCGTCAATGCCGCCGGCTACTCCCTCGATGGCCTGCGCACGGCTTTCAAGGGCGAGGCTGCGTTCCGCCAACTGGTGCTGCTCAACGTGTTGCTGATTCCGACCGCCTTCTGGCTGCCTGTCAGCCGAGCGGAGCGGGCGATCATGATCGCGGTCTGCCTGCTGGGCCTGATCGTCGAGTTGTTCAACTCGGCGGTGGAGGCGGCGATCGACCGCATCTCGCTGGAGCGTCATCCCTTGTCGAAGAACGCCAAGGACATGGGCAGTGCCGCGCAGTTGGTAGCGCTGACCATGGTGGCGCTGGTCTGGGGTGTGATTCTGCTTTAAGCGATCGGCGGCAGCACGATTTCGTCGCTGCGAGTGAAGCCTGCGGTGAAGTTGCGGCACAGTTCGAGAAACTCGCGCATGGCCGAGGTCTGGTATTTCTGTTTGTGCCAGATGAAGTAGAACTGGCGCATCAGGTCGAGCTCGGGGGTTTCCACCGGTACCAGGCTGCCGCGCCGGAAAGCATCGCGCAACGCCAGGCGTGAGATACAGCCGATACCCAGCCCCGATTCCACGGCGCGCTTGATCGCTTCGGTGTGCTCCAGCTCAAGGCGAATGTTCAAGTTGGCGCGGTGGTGGCGCATGGCCTGGTCGAACGTCAGGCGAGTGCCTGAGCCTTGTTCGCGCAGGATCCAGGCTTCCTGGGAGAGCGTCTGGACGTCCGCCCGGCCGAGTTTGGCCAGCGGATGCTGCGGGGCACAGAACACCACCAGTTCATCCTCGACCCAAGGTTGAACCTCCAGGTCTGGGTGATTGCAGTCGCCTTCGATTAGACCCAGGTCAATCTCGTAGTGGGCAACCTGTTGCACGATATGCGCAGTGTTCTGCACATGCAGCTTCACCTGGCTCTCGGGGTGCACCTGCATGAAGCTGCCGATCAGCAGGGTCGCCAGGTAGTTGCCGATGGTGAGCGTAGCGCCAACAGCCAGTGAGCCGAAACCGGACTTGCCGTTGAGCAGGTCTTCGATTTCCTTGGCCTGGTCGAGCAGGGCGACGGCCTGGGGCAAGAGCTGGTGCCCCAGGGCATTGAGGCTCAGGCGCTTGCCGGCCCGGTCGAACAGCTGGCAGCTGGATTGACGCTCCAGTTCAGTGATCGAGGTGCTGGCCGCCGATTGCGACAGCGCAAGCACGCTGGCAGCGCGCGACACGCTTTGGTGCTGAGCGACGGCGACGAAGACCTGCAGCTGACGGAGTGTGAATCGCATATCTATATAACCGATAACACATATCTTGATAATTCAGTTAACAGATATTGTCGCTGCCCCTAAACTATCGCGCAACTGCGCGTTTTACGCGCTGCGTCTTTCTTCAGGAGCCCCATAAATGAGCAACATGAACCACGAACGTGTCCTCAGTGTGCACCACTGGAACGACACCCTGTTCAGCTTCAAGTGCACCCGTGACCCGGGCCTGCGCTTCGAGAACGGTCAGTTCGTGATGATCGGCCTGCAACAGGACAATGGCCGTCCGCTCATGCGCGCCTATTCCATCGCTTCGCCGAACTGGGAAGAGCACTTGGAGTTCTTCAGCATCAAGGTGCCGGATGGTCCGTTGACCTCCCAGCTGCAGCACCTGAAGGAAGGCGACGAGATCATCATCAGCAAGAAGCCCACCGGCACCCTGGTACTCGACGACCTGAACCCAGGCAAGCACCTGTACCTGCTGAGCACCGGCACTGGTCTGGCGCCGTTCATGAGCGTCATCCAGGACCCGGAAACCTACGAGCGCTTCGAGAAGGTCATCCTGGTCCATGGCGTGCGTTACGTGAACGAAGTGGCCTACCGCGAGTTCATCACCGAGCACCTGCCGCAGAACGAGTTCTTCGGTGAAGCGGTCCGTGACAAGCTGATCTACTACCCGACCGTTACCCGTGAGCCGTTCGAGAACCAGGGCCGCCTGACCGACCTTATGCGCAGCGGCAAGCTGTTCAGCGACATCGGTCTGCCACCGATCAACCCGCAGGACGACCGCGCCATGATCTGCGGCAGCCCAAGCATGCTCGACGAGACCAGCGAGGTCCTGGACAGCTTCGGCCTGAAGATCTCCCCGCGTATGCGTGAGCCGGGTGACTACCTGATCGAGCGTGCATTCGTCGAGAAGTAAGGCGGACGCTGGAACTCAAAAACGCAGGCCTTGGCCTGCGTTTTTTTATACCTGAGGTTTTTGTGCTGACATTATCGGCCCTATCGTCGGCAAGCCTGCTACAGGTGCACGGCAAGCAGGTCACTGGGCCTGATCAGGTACGACCTCCAGCACCCGAATCCTATCCGGCTGCGGATACTGCCACCTGACCTGCACATCCCAGAACTTCACCCCGTAAATCCGCTCCGGCGGCGGTACCTGATAGGCCGGCCGTGGGTCTTGGCCCAGGCACTGTTCGATCAGCTCGATCAGCGGCTCACCCAAGCGCAAGGCGTGATTCCGGGCCTGCAGCAAGGCGTTGTCGGACCATTGCACGGCAATGGCTTCTGGCGCGTCGCCAGCCATGCGGTTGTGGGCTTCGGCAATGCTGTCGGCATACGGTACATAGGGCTTGATATCCAGCACCGGTGTGCCGTCGAGCAGGTCGATCCCCGACAACAGCAGACGCCCAGGCTCCACGGCTTCCAGGCGAACCACCGACTGGCCGATGCCATTGGGCCGGTGGGTGGCGCGGGTGGCAAATACCCCCACGCTTTTGTTACCGCCCAGACGCGGTGGGCGCACCTTTAGGCGGGGCTTGTCCTCCAGCGCTTGGTGAAACAGAAACAGCAGCCACACATGGCTGACCTGTTCCAGGCCAGCTACCGCCTCGCCCTGGTCGAACGGCGGCAACAACTCCAGCACGCCCCGCGCGGCGGGTGCCAAGCGAGGCTGACGGGGGATGGCGAACTTTTCCTTGAAGCAGGAGTGGACGATGCCGATAGGTGAGACCGTATGCTGCATGGCCAATCAGCCGCGCACGCGCAAGGTCAGGCCCTTGAGGAAGTTGCGCAGCAACTGGTCGCCGCAAGGGCGGTAGTTGTCATGGCCGACCTTGCGGAACAGGGCACTGAGCTCGGGTTTGGAAACAGGGAAGTTGACCGATTTGAGTATCGCGTGCAGGTCATCTTCCTTGAGCTCGAAGGCCACCCGTAGCTTCTTTAGAATGGTGTTGTTGGTCACCGGCAGCTCGACGGGCAGCGGCGGGCGGCTGTCGTCCTTGCCACGGCGGTAGATCACCAGTCCGTCGAGGAAATGCGCCATGACGCGCTCGGGGCAACGTACGAAGCCTGCCTCGTCTTCTTTCTTCAGGTAAGTGGCGAGCACCACCGGGTGCACTTCGAGGCCGGACAGCCCGATGATCTCGGCCATCTTGGCGTCGTTCACCTTGAGCATGTAGCGCAGGCTGCGCAAGACGTCGTTGTGGTTCATTGTCGCTAAATCCTGTTCAAAGCCACGCCAAGGGCGTGGCGCTTTGCTTAGAAACGTTCGGTGCTGGCCAGGTAGCGCCATTGGCCCAGCGCCAGCTTGCCCATGGATACACCGCCCACGCGAATGCGGCGCATGCCGAGCAACTCCAGGCGCAGGTAGGCGCACAGTTCGGCGATCTGGCCAGGTTGCGGGTTCTTCAGGGCCATGCGTAGGTGGGTCTCGTTCTGCCAGCTGGCCTTGGCCCTGGGCAGTTCCCGGTCATTGCGGGTGGCGCCACGGGCCAGGCGTTCCAGTGCCTGGGGCGTGGTCTGGCCGCGCACTTCGATGATGTACTCTTGCTCCATGCGGCGCAGGTCGGCGTCGATCTTGCGGGTCACCCGCCAGTCCTGGGTGAATACCTGCAAGCCACTGGCGCCGCGCTCGAGCGGCGCGATACAGGACAGCCGGGCAAAGTGCCCGTGCAAAGGGCGCACGCCTTCGCGGTGGGCTTCGCTGAGGTTGCCCATGTTGATGCTCGCACGAGCGGTCTCGCTGTCCAGGGTGGCCGGCTGGTTCATCAGCAGTGTCACCGGCTCCAGCGTCTCGGCCCGCGCGCCTGGCAGCAGTTCGATGCGCTGGCTGTCGACCTTGAACTGAGGCTGCTCGACCACCACGCCATCGACCGTGACCCAGCCACCTTCGATGTACAGCTCGGCTTCGCGGCGTGAGCAGCCGAGTTGCTCGATCAGGCGTTTGGACAGGCGGACGGGTTCAGACATGGCTGTAATTCGCAAAAACGGGGAAAGGCGACCATTGTACCTGCCTGCGCACTCCAGATGATGGGAATCTATGTCAATTCCGCCATTTCGGAAGCGTCGCACGCTCTGGTTGTCTTGTGTCCTAGGATGCGGTGCGAATCAGCTTCATGTGCAGCAGCGGGTAGGGCTGCCCCAGTCCGTCGGTTTCCGAGCGACCGACTACTTCGAACCCCTCATGCAGGTAGAAGCCCAGTGCCTGAGGGTTCTGCTCGTTGACATCCAGGCGTTCGGCATTCAGTTCTTCGATGGCGTAGTGCAGCAGCCGCTTGCCTACGCCGATGCCGCGACTTTCCGGGGCGACGAAGAGCATATCGACCTGGCCATTGGACACGCCGGCAAAGCCCAGGATACGCTGCCGGCGGTCTTTGCAGCAGATCAGCATCACGGCATCGAGGTAGCGACGCAGGACGTGCTCACGCAACAGCAGGATGTAGGATTCGGGCAAAAAATCGTGGGTGGCGCGCACAGATGCTTCCCAGACCCGGACAAGCTCGGGGTAGTCGCTCAAGTGCGGTGTGTGTAGCGTCATTGCCGGTGGCATCGCGGGGATCCTCAAGGTCCATTGAGATCACCATAGATGCAAAAAAATACCCCGCCAGTCGGCGGGGTATTTTTCGGTGCATTGCCTTAGAGGGGCTCTGCCCACATGTCGTATTCGTCGGCGTCTACCACACGGCAACGAACCTTGTCGCCCGGCTTGAAGCCGTGGTCGCCATCGATGAACACGCTGCCGTCGATTTCCGGAGCATCGAAGAAGCTGCGGCCGACCGAGCCTTGTTCTTCGACTTCATCGATCAGCACGTCGATTTCCTTGCCGATGCGCAGTTGCAGACGAGCCGCACTGATCGCCTGCTGGTGAGCCATGAAGCGGTCCCAGCGCTCTTGCTTGACGTCGTCAGGCACTTCTTCGAGGCCCAAATCGTTGGCCGGAGCGCCTTCGACAGGCGAGTACTGGAAGCAGCCGACGCGGTCGAGTTGAGCTTCGGTCAGCCAGTCCAGCAGGTATTGGAAGTCCTCTTCGGTCTCGCCTGGGAAGCCGACGATGAAGGTCGAGCGGATCACCAGTTCGGGGCATTGCTCGCGCCAGCTCTTAATGCGCGCCAGGGTGCGGTCTTCGAAGGCCGGGCGCTTCATCGACTTGAGCACCTTGGGGCTGGCGTGCTGGAACGGGATGTCCAGGTACGGCAGGATCTTGCCAGCGGCCATCAGTGGGATGACATCGTCGACGTTCGGGTAGGGGTACACGTAGTGCAGGCGCACCCAGGCGCCCAGGCTGCTCAGGGCCTCGCACAGCTCGAGCATGCGGGTCTTGACCGGGCGACCGTTCCAGAAATCGGTCTTGTACTTGACGTCGACGCCGTAGGCGCTGGTGTCCTGGGAGATGACCAGGATTTCCTTGACGCCCGCCTTGACCAGGCGCTCGGCCTCGCTCAGCACCTCACCCACCGGGCGGCTGACCAGCTTGCCGCGCATCGATGGAATGATGCAGAAACTGCAGCTGTGGTTGCAGCCTTCGGAAATCTTCAGGTAGGCATAGTGACGTGGGGTCAGCTTGACCCCTTGCGGCGGTACCAGGTCGATCAGCGGGTTGTGGTCCTGGCGTGGTGGTACCACTTCATGCACGGCATTGACCACCTGCTCGTACTGCTGCGGACCGGTGACCGACAGCACGCTCGGGTGCACATCGCGGATGTTGCCTTCTTCGACGCCCATGCAGCCGGTGACGATGACCTTGCCGTTTTCCTTGATCGCTTCGCCGATCACTTCAAGCGACTCGGCCTTGGCGCTGTCGATGAAGCCGCAGGTGTTGACCACCACGACGTCGGCGTCCTCGTAGGTGGGCACGACTTCATAACCTTCCATGCGCAGCTGGGTCAGGATGCGCTCGGAATCGACCAGGGCCTTGGGGCAACCCAGGGAAACAAAGCCGACCTTCGGCGTGGCGGGAGTGGTGGACATGGCTAACCTCGGTATTGAAACAGGCCACCCCGGCCTCTGGCGGGGCGATCCAGGCGGGCGTTTTTGGCGCCTCTGATCAAAAAGTGCGCAATTCTAGCGAGCGCGAGGTCGCTTGACCAGCAGAAATACGACGAACGCTGCGCTATGCTTCGCGCCGTTGCGTCCGGGTCTGTGCAGGGCCCAGGCGTGGGAGTGAATTCTATTGGCCTTCGGGGCCGTCTGCGGGAGTGGTCGATGGTTCAGGCAAGCAGTCACGCCGAGGGCGGGCACGGCGAGAAACAGGGCGCGGCTCGGTCGCTGGGCCTGCTCGTGGCAGCTGTTGGGGTGGTCTATGGCGATATCGGCACCAGCCCTTTGTACACACTCAAGGAAGTCTTCTCCGGGGGGTATGGAGTGCCGGTCAATCACGATGGGGTGCTGGGCATCCTGTCGCTGATTCTGTGGTCGCTGCTATGGGTGGTGTCGTTCAAATATGTGATGTTCATCCTGCGTGCCGATAACCAGGGGGAGGGCGGCACCATGGCCCTGACGGCGCTGGCGCGGCGGGCCACGGCGGCCTATCCGCGGTTGCGCACGCTGATGGTGGTCAGTGGCCTGATCGGGGCTTCGCTGTTCTATGGCGACAGCATGATCACTCCGGCAGTGTCGGTCCTGTCGGCGGTCGAAGGCATGGGCCTGGCGTTCGAAGGCATCGACCACTGGGTAGTGCCGATTTCGCTGGTGGTACTGGTGGCGCTGTTCCTGGTGCAGAAGCATGGCACCGACAAGATCGGCAAGCTGTTCGGTCCGATCATGGTGACCTGGTTCGTGGTGCTGGGAACGCTGGGGATTTATGGCATCTCGCAAAGCCCTGAGGTGCTCAAGGCGGTCAATCCGGGCTGGGCGGTGAACTTCTTCATCGTGCACCCGGGCATGGGGGTCGCCATTCTCGGCGCGGTCGTGCTGGCACTGACCGGGGCCGAGGCACTGTATGCCGACATGGGGCATTTCGGCCGCAAGCCGATCGCCCGCGCCTGGTTCGCTTTGGTCTTGCCAGGCTTGGTGCTCAACTACTTTGGCCAGGGCGCCATTTTGCTGCAGAACCCCGAGGCCGCGCGCAACCCGTTCTATCTGTTGGCGCCAGGCTGGGCGCTGCTGCCTTTGGTCGGGCTTGCGACCTTGGCGACTGTGATCGCCTCGCAAGCGGTGATTTCCGGAGCCTTCTCCCTGACGCGCCAGGCGATCCAGCTGGGCTATATCCCGCGCATGCAGATCCAGCATACGTCCAGTCACGAGCAGGGGCAGATCTACATCGGTGCGGTCAACTGGACGCTGATGGCCGGCGTGGTAATGCTGGTGATCGGTTTCGAATCCTCTGGCGCCCTGGCTGCAGCCTACGGTGTGGCGGTGACGGGCACCATGCTGATGACCACGATTTTGGTGTCGGCCGTGATGCTGCTGCTTTGGAAGTGGCCGCCGGTGCTGGCCGTGCCGATTCTGCTGGGCTTCCTATTGGTGGATGGGCTGTTCTTCGCCGCCAACGTGCCGAAGATCGTCCAGGGCGGTGCGTTCCCGGTGCTGGCGGGCGGGGTGTTGTACCTGCTCATGAGCACCTGGAAGCGTGGCAAGCAGATTCTGGTGGACCGTATCGACGAAGGCGGCTTGCCGCTGCCGGTGTTCATCAGCAGCATCCGCGTGCAGCCGCCGCACCGCGTCGAGGGCACCGCGGTGTTCCTGACGGCGCGGCCTGATGCAGTGCCTCATGCCTTGTTGCACAACATGCTGCACAACCAGGTGCTGCACAGCCAGGTGGTGCTGCTGACCGTGGTCAGCGAAGACCGGCCAAGGGTGCCGGAGCAGGAGCGTTTCGAGGTGGAGGCCTACGGCGATGGGTTCTTCCGCGTGTTGCTGCACTTTGGCTTCATGGACGAGCCCGACGTGCCTGAAGCGCTGAAGCTGTGCCATCTGGATGAGCTGGATTTCAGCCCGATGCGCACGACGTACTTCCTCAGCCGTGAAACGGTCATCGCTTCGCGCCTGGAAGGGATGTCGCGCTGGCGGGGCAACCTGTTCGCGTTCTTGCTGAAGAATGCCAACGGCAACCTGCGATTCTTCAACCTGCCGTTGAACCGGGTGATCGAGTTGGGGACTCAAGTCGAGATCTGACGCGCATCGCGGCCTTGCGTAGCAGCCCTTCTGGATGCAGGGAGGCTGTGATCAGGGGCCGCTTTGCGGCCCATTCGCGACACAAAGCCGCTCCCACGGTAATCCTGTGGGAGCGTGGCTACGCCTCAGTTCTGTTCAGCGACGCTGGACTTGCCCTGACGGGTCTCGATCTCGCCGATCAGGCGCTTGGCCAAGGCCGGGTAATTTTCGTCGAAGTGGTGCCCGCCTGGCAGTTTCAGGCGCTCGCCCACGGCAGTCTTGTCGGTGCAACCACTTTCGTCGGTCTCTTCAACACCATAGACGCACACTACCTTCGACGCTGGCAGCTTGGCCATTTCCGGCCCGGTCGGCGCTTCCTGACCTTCCTTGCCCAGCCAGCCTTCGACTTCGATTTCGAAGCTGCCACTGCGGGCGAACGCCAGCAGAACCACGGCATCGACTCGCTGCTGATCCTCGACAGGCAGGCGGTTGTAAATGGCTGGCAGCACATCTGCGCCGAACGAGTAACCGGTCAGCACGAAGCGCTTGGTGCCCCATTTCTGACGGTAATGCTGCATCAGTTCGGACAGGTCGGCGGCACTTTGCTCCGGGGTCTTGTGCTGCCAGTAGTAACGCAGCGTGTCGATACCGACCACAGGGTAGCCGAGCTTGGCCATCTCACCCGCCACGTCGCGGTCGAGGTCACGCCAGCCGCCATCGCCCGAGAGGAACAGGGTCACGGTATCGGTGGTTTGGCCAGCCGGGACTTCCACCACCGGAATGGCAAGCGCGTTACCGTCGCGACCGACCAATGCCTGGGTCAACTGCGTCTTGAGTACCTGCGGCAGATGGATGTCGTAATCGCTGATGCTGGTCTCGGCATTGGCCTGGTCGCGCACGAACGCAGCGCTGGCGTCATCGGGGTTGTCGTTCCAGGCTACGTTCCAGTGACCGTGGGCCGCAGACTTCGGCAGGGCAGTGGCACAGCCCGGCTGTTCGAGGCTGAAGTCGACGGAGATGGCGCGGGCCTTGTCATCGCTCTGACTGGCCAGCCAGCGCCAGGCTTGAGCCGCACCCGGGCCAATACCGGCAACCAGGGTCGGCTTGTCGGACAGTTGGCTCAGGGCCTGGTCCATCGCCTGTTGCTGTTTCGCGCAGTCGCTCGGCGGCAGAATCACTTGCACCAGTTGCGCTTCGCCAGCCTGGCTGAGGTCCAGCAGTTGCTTGCCGGTCAGGGCTTGGTCCTGGGGTACGCCGATGGCGACCCTGGCCTTGGCGTGAACCCCCGGAGTTACCCGGGTCATGCTGGTGCCGTCCAGGGTCAGCTGTTCAAGGCGCGCCTCGGGCGCCGGGCGAGCCCATAGCCAGAAGGCCAGGGCGCCGCACAGCGCGGCCAGCAGCAAGGGAACCAGTACGTACAACCAATAGCGTCGGATCATCAACGTTTCACCAATCCAGTCAGGCCGCCGGCAATCAGGGCGGCAGTGTCAGCCAGTGCCACCAGCGGGTCGAGCCCGGCCGGCACGGCCATGTAACGGGGTTCCCAGTCCGGTTGGAACTTGTCCTTGAAGCGCCGCAGACCCTGGAAGTTGTAAAGCTGCTCGCCGCGGCGGAACACCATCGAACCCAACCGCTGTGTCAGCGGGGCGCCACGGCGCGGTTGCAGGCCGGAAAGCGGAACCATTCCCAGGCTGAAGCGTGCATAGTCTCGGCTTTTGTAATGCAGGATCAGACCGATCATCATGAATTCCATGGTCAGCTTCGGCGCTTCGGGGTGAGCGCGCATCAAGTCCAGGCTGGCCAGTTCGTTACTGTGGGTTTCCAGCAGGTTGGCGAAGGCCACCGGCCGGCCCTGGAAGCGAATCAGGGCGATACGGAAGTGCTGCAGGTACTCGGCGCTGAAGCGCCCGAGCGAGAAGCCTTTCTCGCGCACGTTCTTGCCGCCGAGCCAGGCGTCGGAAATCTCCTTCAGTTCAGCCAGGGGCGCTTGGCCGGGTTCGTGGATTTCCAGGCTCAGGCCATCGCGGCCGCCGCGGTTCCACGTGTAGCGCAGGTCTTTCATTTCCTTGCCTTTGGCTTCGAGGTCAAAGCGGCGCAGGTCGACCCTGGCCTCTTCGCCGAGCTTGAGCGCGGTCAGGCCGATATCCATATAGAAGGGCAGGTTCTCCGCTCGCACTTGGTAGAACACTGGGCGGGCATGATGGAGGTCGCACAGGTCGCGGAACTGCCAGATCATTTCGGCGCGCTCTTGCGCAGGGCCAATGGGGTCGTAAAGGGCCACCAGGCTGCGACCACGGCGCGCATACATCAGGAAGGCCTTGTCGCTTGGGTGGAACAGCAGCGCCTTGTCGCCAGTCAGGGCCAGGCCTCCGTCGGGTTGGTCGGAGGCCAGCAGAATCTGGTGGGCGCGCTGCAGTTCATCATCATCTGGCAGGTGGATCACTGGGCGGGCAGTGCGCAACAGCCAGGTCAGGGCGACGATCACCAGCAGTACCGCACTGCCCATCGCGGCGCGAAGACCACGCGGGGCATCGGCGTCCAGGGTGAACTGCCACCACAACTGGTGGCTGTAGGGCACATCCTGATAGGCGAACAGCAGCAACCAGACCGACGCTCCGACCACGCAGGCACTGGCTACCAGGTAGATTGGCGAGAATGGCAGTTCCAGCAAGCGGCTTGGGCGGTAGAACGAGCGACGGAACAACGCCAGCAAGGCTGCGGTCACGGTCAGCAGGCTCGCTTCTTCCCAGTCGAAGCCCTTGAGCAACGATAACAAGGCACCGACCAGCAGCAACACAGTGGTCAGTAGCCAGGCGGCCGACAGTCGGCGCCGCAAGCCTTGGGCCAGCAGCAGGCACAGGACACCGATCAGGCTGGCGCCAAAGTGCGAGGCATCGATCAGTCGGTGAGGTACGAGGAACCCCATATGTTCGAGGCGGGTGTCGATTTCCGGTGTCGCACCGGAGAACAGCAGGACCACGCCGGAGAGGAACACCAGGATCGCCAGGATCGGCGCCGCCAGCCCGGAGGCTGCCTTGATAGCCTGCTGGGCGAACAGTAAGCGACGGGCTTCGTTGGCCAGCAGCAGCACGCATGCCATCAGCAGCGGCAGCACGACATAGATCAGGCGGTATAGAAGCAGCGCCGCCGCCAGGGGCGCTGCGCCCAATTGATCAGCGAAGGCTGCCAGCAGAATCGCTTCGAAGACGCCGACGCCACCCGGTACGTGACTGAGCACGCCTGCGGCCAGGGCCAACAGGTACACCAGCACGAACGCGCCAAATGGCGGAGCCTCTGGAAGCAGTAGATAGAGCACGGTGGCTGCCGCAGCGACGTCCAGGGCGGTGATCAGCAACTGCAGCAGCGTCAGGCGAGCCCCGGGCAGGCGCAGTGTACGGCGTCCGACTTGTACCAGCAGGTTGTCGGCCAAGGGTTGTTCGGCCTGGCGTCGGCGGTATAGCCCGATGACCAGCACGACGGACGCGGCCAGCACGGCAATCGCGATACCTGCCAACAGTGTTGGCGCCATATGCAAGGCGGTGGCTGCGGCAGAGAGGTCGCTCAAGGTGGCCAAGGCTGCCAGGGGAGGCAGCGCGCAGCCAAGGGAGAGACTGGCGAACACCGTCATCCGCGCAACTTCCCCGGCACCCAGCCCCTGGCGCGCATACAGGCGGTAGCGCACCGAGCCGCCAGACAGCATCGACAGGCCGATGGCATTGCCAATCGCAAACGCACTGAAACCACCCAGCACCAAAGTGCGTAGCGGCAGTTTCACGGCTGCGTAGCGGCTGGCCGACCATTCGTACCCGAGCAGGATCACGAAGCCCACCACGGTGGCCACGAAGGCGCCGAGCAGCGCACGGGTCGGCACGCTGAGCATGGCATCGTGCAAGGCATAGATGTCGAGTTCGCTCAACAGGTGCCGGCAGGCGATCAGGCCCATGGCGAACAGCAACAAGGTCACCGCCAGCCCGATGGGTTGGCGATAACGGCTTATGCGCTCCAGCCAGGTCAGCTGGTGCGCGGCGCTGGGTAGGGCCGAGGCGATGGTAGCCTGAGGCTCAGGGTTGCGGGAGGTCATGGGGTACCCCGTGCACACAGCGCGAGGTGGGGGAAAGGTGCGGCCAAGAGAAAGTCCCTTTGGAAAACGTATCCAGATATTACTCCGGGCGACGTCGCTTTTAGCCGTCCGAGCGGGTTAAAGATAGTTCATCCAATACACGGGGCCTGGCCGTAGGGGGGGGTAAGGCGGGGAATTTCCTGGAGGGGAAAAGCAACAAACCCCGCGCTGCTGTTAAACAGGCGGGGTTTGTTCTGACGAATATGGTTGCGGGAGCCGGATTTGAACCGACGACCTTCGGGTTATGAGCCCGACGAGCTACCAGGCTGCTCCATCCCGCGTCAGTGGTGCGCATTCTACAGTTTCGCGGACGGCTGTCAAGCATTAAGCATTGATTTTTCGTCATTTTTCTTCCGCGCCTTTTTCAAGGGCCAAAGAAAAAGGCCACTGTGTGAACAGTGGCCTTTTCTCGAATCTGGTTGCGGGAGCCGGATTTGAACCGACGACCTTCGGGTTATGAGCCCGACGAGCTACCAGGCTGCTCCATCCCGCGCCTGTGAGATCGAATTCTACGGATTTGCTTCCCTATGTCAAGCTGTTTCGTGAAAAAAACCTTTTTTGTTCAATCTCTTAGCGTATGCAATGAGTCCGCAGCTCAGGATTGACGTGGCTTTCAGCCCGATTGGCCGGTCTTGTCGCATGCGGGCTGTTTCCATAAGGGGCGCTTACGCTACTATCTGTATGAATTTACAGTGCCGATGGTAGGCCATGTCCCAGCGCAAGATCATTCACATCGACTGCGATTGTTTCTATGCCGCAATCGAGATGCGTGACGACCCGAGTCTGGCGGGGCGCCCCATGGCGGTAGGGGGGCAGCCCGAACAGCGGGGGGTGATCGCCACCTGCAACTACGAGGCCCGCGCCTATGGCGTGCGTTCGGCCATGTCCTCGCGGCATGCACTCAAGCTGTGCCCTGACCTGCTGATCGTCAAGCCGCGCTTTGATGCCTACCGCGAGGCCTCGCGCGAGATCCACGCCATTTTTCGAGACTATACCGAGCTGATCGAGCCGTTGTCGCTGGACGAGGCCTATCTGGATGTCAGCGACAGCCAGTGGTTTTCCGGCAGCGCTACACGGATTGCCGAAGATATTCGTCGGCGGGTCGCGCGCACCTTGCACATAACGGTTTCGGCGGGTGTGGCGCCGAACAAGTTCCTGGCCAAGATTGCCAGTGACTGGCGAAAGCCCAATGGACTGTTCGTCATCACTCCAGATGAGGTGGAGGCTTTCGTCGCCGCTTTGCCGGTGGCCAGGCTGCATGGCGTCGGCAAGGTCACAGCAGATAAGCTGGCGCGCCTGGGGATCGACACATGCGATGACCTGCGGGATTGGTCGCGACTTGCGCTGGTGCGCGAGTTCGGCAGTTTCGGCGAGCGGTTATGGGGGCTGGCGCGCGGTATCGACGAGCGGGCAGTGCACAACGACAGTCGCAGGCAGTCGGTCAGTGTGGAGAACACCTACGACACCGACCTGCCTGACCTCGCCAGCTGTCTTGAACGGTTACCTGAACTGTTGGCCAGTCTGAATGAGCGAATCGCCCGAATGGACAGCAGCTATCGACCGGACAAACCTTTCGTGAAGGTCAAGTTCCATGACTTTAGCCAGACCACCCTGGAGCAGGCGGGGGCGGGCAGGGATCTGGAAAGTTATCGGCAGTTGCTGAGCCAGGCTTTTGCCCGTGGCGGAAAGCCGGTGCGTTTGCTGGGGGTAGGGGTGAGGCTGCGGGACTTGCGAGGGGCCCATGAGCAGTTGGAGCTGTTCCCAGGGCCGTGAGCAATGCAGTGTCGGCCAACCTCGTGAAAGCGGCCTTGCGTCACGATAGAGCTCCTGTGTAGCCCTAACGCGACGCAAGGCCGCTTTCACGGAGTCGAGCGTCTGGCTTTTTTAGCGGTATCTGGAGAGGCCGGTTTATCAGCGATGCTTTATTACTGCACGCCCGGATCTGCCACCAACCGGCCGGTAGCCTTGGTCAGCGCTTGCAGGAACTCCTGTTGCAGCTCCGGATCGTTGCGGGTCAGCTCGATCAGGCTCTGCTCCATTTCACTGGCCTCTTCTTCCAGGCCCAGCTCCGACAGGCGCTTGACCCGGTGTACCCACTGGCCGACGTCATCGTCTTCCAGGTCATCGAAAATCAGCTCATGGGCTTCGAGCAACTTGTTGCGCAGCGTGGCGCTGACCAACAAGCTGGCATCGCCACGCACGGCGTTCTCTTCATCAGCCACATGCAGGTGCAGGGTGCCGACGTGGTTGAGGTGCTGCTCGGAGAACGGGCTGTCCAGCAGGTTCAGGCGCAAGACGCCGTTTCTGTCGGTGGTCAGCTCGTGGGTTTGCTTGCCAGCCTTCACCTCGACCAGGCGTTCACTCCAGGGCATGCTGGTGAACTCTTCACGTTTGCCCTTCTGCACTTCGCTGATGCCTGCAAGGTTTTGCTGAGCACGACCATTGGACTGCACGTTCATGAACGGGTTTACCCCGGCCACGCCGTAGTTGAGCCAATCGTGCGTGACGCTGTCCGGCAGGTTGCCCAAGGCGAAGACGTTGACCACATTGGCGCCGATCCCGGCAACCACTGCCACCGCACCCAGCGGAATCTCGTAGATCTCCCGCCAGGGCTGGTAGGGCGTGTAGCGGTCATAGCGACGGGTGACTTCGAACTCGGTGACTTCGAAGCGCTTCTGCTCATTGACCCGAACGCGCCGTTGAGGCAGTTCCATCACCTTCGGCTCGCCGACATCGATCTGCAGACTGTGCTCGAGCAATTTGCGCTCGACGCGTTCCTCGTGCTCGCTGCGCTGGGACATCTGGTTGGCGCAGCCGCTGACCAGCAGGGCGCCGCACAAAGCGGCGCCCCCCAGGGTAAAGGTACTTCGCTTGGACATGATCACTCGTGCATTGGTTATCAGCGGCGAACGCGGGCCTGCAGGAAGGTCAGCACTTCATTGAGCGGCAGTGCCTGAGCCTCTTGCTCGGTGCGGTGCTTGTACTCCAGGTTGCCTTCGGCCAGGCCGCGATCGCTGACGACGATGCGGTGCGGGATGCCGATCAGCTCCATGTCGGCAAACTTGATGCCTGGGCTGGTCTTCTTGTCACGGTCGTCCAGCAACACTTCGAAGCCGGCAGCCGTCAACTCGGCGTACAGCTTGTCGGTTGCCTCGCGAACCACATCGGTTTCGTAGCGCAGCGGTACCAGGGCGATCTGGAACGGGGCCAGGGCGTCGTTCCAGATGATGCCCTTGTCGTCATAGCTCTGCTCGATGGCCGCGGCGACCACGCGGGACACGCCGATGCCGTAGCAGCCCATGGACAGGGTGACCGGCTTGCCGTTCTCGCCCAGTACCTGGCACTTGAGCGCCTCGCTGTACTTGGTGCCGAGCTGGAAGATGTGACCCACTTCGATACCGCGCTTGATCACCAGGGTGCCCTGGCCGTCCGGGCTCGGGTCACCTTCGACCACATTACGCAGGTCAGCGACCTGCGGGACGGGGAGGTCGCGCTCCCAGTTCACGCCGAAGTAGTGTTTGTCGTCGATGTTGGCACCGATGCCGAAATCACTCATCAGGGCGACCGAGCGGTCGATGATGCACTCCATCGGCAGGTTCATTGGGCCGAGCGAGCCAGCACCGGCGCCAATGGCCTCGCGCAGTTCGGCATCGGTGGCCATGACCAGCGGGTCGGCAACCTGTTCCAGCTTGGCGGCCTTGATTTCATTGAGCTCGTGGTCGCCACGGACCACCAGGGCGACCAGTTTGCCTTCCTCGGCACCGCGGACGATCAGGGTCTTGACGGTTTTCTCGATCGGCAGGCCGAAGTTGTCCACCAGATCCTTGATGGTCTTGGCATTCGGGGTGTCGACCAGGCGCAGTTCTTCAGTTGGCGCAGGGCGCACGGTTTCGCGCGGGATGGCCTCGGCCTTCTCGATATTGGCTGCGTAATCGGAAGTGTCGCTGAAGATCACGTCGTCTTCGCCGGACTCGGCCAGTACGTGGAACTCGTGAGAGTAGCTACCACCGATAGAGCCGGTGTCGGCCTGCACTGGGCGGAAGTCCAGGCCCAGGCGAGTGAAGATATTGCTGTACGCCTGGTGCATGCGGTCGTAGGTTTCTTGCAAGGAAGCCTGGTCGGCATGGAACGAGTAGGCGTCCTTCATGATGAACTCGCGGCCGCGCATTAGGCCGAAGCGCGGGCGGATCTCGTCACGGAACTTGGTCTGGATCTGGTACATGTTGAGCGGCAGCTGTTTATAGCTGGACAGCTCGTTACGGGCCAGGTCGGTGATGACCTCTTCGTGGGTCGGGCCGACGCAGAAGTCACGATTGTGGCGGTCTTTCAGGCGCAGCAGTTCAGGGCCGTATTGCTCCCAGCGGCCGGACTCCTGCCACAGCTCGGCAGGTTGGATGCTTGGCATCAACACTTCCAGGGCCCCAGCAGCGTTCATTTCCTCGCGGACCACGGCCTCGACCTTGCGCATTACCCGCAGGCCCATCGGCAGCCAGGTATACAGGCCGGAGGCCAGCTTGCGGATCATGCCAGCGCGCAGCATGAGCTGGTGGCTGATGACCACGGCGTCGGCAGGGGTTTCTTTTTGGGTGGCGAGCAAATATTGACTGGTGCGCATGGTGAGCCGTGTCGATTGCCTGAATGTGAAATGACCCCGCATTGTACGGGGGCGAAACGAAAGCGTACAGAATGCAGCACTGGCTGGCAGTTGTCAGCCAAGAAAAAACCCGGCATGTGCCGGGCTTTTTCAATTGCGAAGCGCTGTTGGCCGAAGCTTACAGGATGCTCAGCGGGTACTCGAGGATCAGGCGCAGGTCGTTGTTGTCCGAAGCGTAGTCGGCGTTGTACGCGTTGTTTGCACGGTAAACGGCGTAGCGTACGCGGAAGGACAGGTCTTTGGCCGGGCCTTCCTGAATGACGTACTTGGACTCGACGTTGAGCTCGTGTTCCTTACCTTCGGTGTTGGAAGTAGTCTCGATGTTGTCACCGTAGACGTAACGGGTCATGAAGCTCAGGCCAGGTACGCCGTAGGAAGCCATGTTCAGGTCGTAGCGAGCCTGCCAGGATTTCTCTTCGGCACCGACGAAGTCGGAGATCTGGATGGAGTTGGACACGAAGACAGTGCCGTTACCATCGACGCCATACAGGTAGCCGGTGTCGCCGCTGGAGCGCTGGTAGGCCAGGGTGAACTTGTGGCCGCCCAGGCTATAGGCAGCTGCAAGGCTCCACAGTTTGTTGTCCAGTTCGCCGTAGAGTTTCTGGCCCTGGTCCTTGGAGCGATAGCCGTTGAAGTCGAAGTTCAGCGCTTGGGTATCATCGATCGGCAGGGTGTAGTTGAGGTTGATGTACTGCTTCTTGAAGTAGTCATCGACATCAGAGGCTGCCAGGGTACCGACGAAGTTGTCGGTGAAGGAGTAGGTGGCACCGGCAATGTTGGCCGACGTCAGGCCAGGCGTGTGCTTGCCGTTGATGCTGTCCTTGCCCATGCCGGTTTGCGAGCTCAGCGCGGTGAAGCGACCGGCGCTCAATTCCAGGCCCTTGATCTCCTTGCTGGTGATCAAGGTGCCTTCCGCCACTTCTGGCAGCAGACGGCTGTCATCGGTCGCGAACACAGGACTTGCGACGAACTGGCGGCCATACTTCAGGGTGGTGTCGGAGAGGCGGAACTTGACGGCTGCGCCGCCTTTGCCTTGCGAATCTTCCGGGTGGCCGTCGCTGTCGGTGCGGAACAGGCCGTTACCGGCAGTGCCTTTGCCGCCATCGAACTTGACGCTACCCATGGCCATGAGGTCAACGCCCACGCCGATGGTGCCCTGGGTGAAGCCGGATTCGAAGGTGCCCAGCAGCGATGCGCCGCTGTCTTCGCGGTGGCCGCTCTTGAAGCCGCTGGAGCGGGTTGGGTCGGCAATGTTGCCTGCACCGTGCTTGAAGTCGCGGTTCATGTACATGGCGCGAGTCTTAAGGTTCAGCGAACTGTCTTCGATGAAACCTTTTGCTTCGTCTTGCGAAGAGGCTACGGCGAACTGCGAGGTCCCTGCCGCAACGGCCAGGGCGATCATGCTCCACTTCATCACGCGCATCGTGATTTGCTCCTTTGGTTTTTAGGAAGAGTACCGCTGTGCCCAAGTTTTTTAGTTATATGGGACAGCTCTTTCTTGTTATGTCGGCGAAAATGTATAGCACGCTGACTGTTGTTGGCGATATGGGAATAAACATCCTTTCGGTAACGTTACGCCCATGTCGCTTCTAGGTAGTTCCATGTCGCAAATCACGCCTCCCCAAGTGAGGCGTACAACGCCAGCGCTGTTTCTGTCACCGTAATCGATCTGTAATAAGAAAGTCCGGTTCGAGAAACTCCCTGGTGCCTCCAATGCCGCTGTTGTTATTTGTCGCGTCCACCCGGTCAATGCAGGTGTCGTGCCGACTTGGCGTGAAGGGAATGCAACAACCGTGCTCAAAATTCGCAACGCTTCATGAAATTTTCACAAAATCCCCGGGCAAGGGGCGCGAAGTCCCGCAAATACGGGGCGGTATCGGGGTGGGTGGTCTACCGCCGAAGCACGTCGGCAAATGCCCAAAAGCTGCCTTAAAAGTCAATGTGTTACCGCGGACTGTTCAAGTTGAGTCGTTTGCGTGGGGGGATGTGTGGTGGAATCCACATTTTCGGCATCATTTTGGTGCGAAAAGTAGCGCAGTGTTACCGCAAGCGTGCAAAGGTGGCTCGTCCGTGAACCGAAAGTGAGCGCAATTCGAGCCGTTGCATGTCCAAAGGGGCGAAGCAGGGTATCCTCTGCGCAGGTTTTCCCGCATTCGACGGGGCTGTTTTCTTAGGAGGTTTGCCGTGTTCGTCCTGGATTCGCGTTTGCAGCAGGATTCCCTCGTGCTGGGGGATTTCCCATTGTCCCGTGTGTTGCTGAGCAAGGATGCCAATTACCCTTGGTTCATCCTGGTGCCACGGCGCGAAGGTGTGAGCGAGCTGTTCGACCTCAGCACCGATGAGCAGGCCCAGTTGTGGAAGGAAACCACCTACCTGGCTGAAGTCCTCAAGGATGAGTTCGCTGGCGACAAGATGAATGTGGCCACGTTGGGTAACGTGGTCAGCCAGATGCACATGCACGTCATCGTACGCCGCCATGGCGATGCAGCCTGGCCGGCGCCGGTGTGGGGCAAGGTGCCTGCGATCGAGCACGGCCCAGGGCAGGTCGACGCCATACGCCAGCGCCTGCGTGCGCGGCTCGATGATCAATACCAGGAGGCCTGAAATGTCTGCCGAATCGCGCATCATCGAGCTGGAGACCCGTCAGGCGTTCCAGGATGACACCATTCAGGCATTGAATGATGTGGTGGTCGAGCAGGGGCGGGTGATCGAGCGCCTGCAGTTGCAGATGGCCGAGCTGATCAAGCGATACGAAGAAATGGTCGGGCAATATGGTGGTGAAGGCGAAGAGGCGCCTCCGCCACATTATTGAAGGGCGGCCCTGGGGTGGCCAGGGCCGTGCACGGTCAGCGGCGGGTAACCGCGACCACGTCTTCGGCTTGCAGGCCCTTGTCGCGATGCATCACCGAAAACTCCACGCGCTGGCCTTCGACCAGAATGCGGTGGCCCTCGCCACGAATGGCGCGAAAGTGGACGAAGATGTCATCGCCCGAATCGCGGGAGATGAAGCCAAAGCCCTTCGAGGTATTGAACCACTTGACGGTGCCGGTATCGCGCTTGCCGCCTTCCAGGGGCGCCTGCTGGGTGCTGCGGGCTTTGCGGCCGCTGCGCGCGAAGCCAGCGGCCAGGTGCAGCGCGACGGCCAATGCCGCACAGACCAGGGCGGCCAGGTTGCCCATTTCCGGGCGTGCCAGCAGCGTCAGGGTCTGCAGCACCACGGCCACCACCAGCAGGGCGCAGGCCAGGTGTTGCAATTGCTGGCGAGCGCCTCGGTAGTACAGCGGTACGACCGGGGCGAGCAGCAGGTTGAGCAGGCCGAGCAGGGCGAGGTAGACCGCGTCGGGTTGTTGCAGGAAAGGTGTTGCATCGGTTTTCAGGCCAGGTATGAGCGACAGCAGCAAAGCCGCTACGCCCGTCACCAGATGGACGATCTTGAACATGGGTTGGCTCACAGTTGATAAGGCCGATCACAGGAAGAGCTGGCGGCACGGTGCGCATGAGGTGTAGAGCGCGAACACGTGGCAGGCCAGCCTATGCACCCGGCAATGACAATCCGCACGGGTGGCACCGTGCCTATTTAACAGCAAAGGCGGGGGCTTCTCAAACCGAGGGCGGTTGCCGTCGATCCATTGCCTTGTGTCACATGCGGGTTGGGGAAAGTGTTGGTACAGTGTTTCGGGCCCGCTTGTTCAACAAGCCATCATGGAAAAGGGGAACTTCATGGCAATCGATATCGGTATCTCTGAAGAAGATCGCAAATCCATCGTCGAAGGGCTTTCTCGCCTGTTGTCGGATACCTATGTGCTGTATCTGAAAACCCACAACTTTCACTGGAACGTCACCGGCCCGTCCTTCCGCACGTTGCACCTGATGTTCGAGGAGCAATACAACGAGTTGGCGCTGGCCGTCGATTCGATCGCCGAGCGCATTCGTGCCTTGGGCTTCCCTGCGCCCGGTTCCTATGCCTTTTACGCGCGACATTCGTCGATCAAGGAAGAAGAGGGCGTGCCAGCAGCGGACGAAATGATCCGGCAGCTGGTGCAGGGTCAGGAGGCGGTGGTGCGTACGGCGCGCAGCATTTTCCCGGTGGTGGACAAGGTCAGTGACGAGCCGACCGCCGACCTGCTGACTCAACGGATGCAGGTGCACGAGAAGACGGCCTGGATGTTGCGGGTGCTGTTGGACGGTAAATAGTCGTCTTATTGCGTCGGAATCCTGATAAAGCCCGGTTGTGCCCAGCGCAATCGGGCTTTGGCGTTTTGGCGGGAAACCCTTGCCGCTGCTTAGCGGTGGGTGTCGCGGGCTTCATTGGGGCTGAGTTCCCGTGGCAGTGGAGTGACCCGATGCAAGACACGATGCAAGCGATGAAGCGAGGGGGTAATCAAGGGCGCTGGCCAGGTCGGCAGTGCGTCGACCCGTTCAAGGCCGATTTCGACATGTTGCAGATCCAGCCGGTGTCCCGTTCGGTAAGGCTCAACGGATTTTCCACCTGCTTGCGCCTGGAGGCGGTCTACTGGCGCATCCTGGAGCGGATTGCCGCAGCCAATGGCTGTTCGGTCAGTGCTGTGCTGTCGTACGTGGACCGCGAGGTGCACCTGCGTCAGGGCGGGGTGAGGAACTTCAGTGGCCTGATTCGGGTGATCTGCGTCGCCTGGCTGCTTGAGCCGCCGAGCGGACGCTGATCGCCGGGCGGGCTGCGCAGCGCCTGTTAACCATATATAATCCCGCTTTTTGCTGCCCCGGCAGCCTGCGTTGTGGTTGACGAGAGACATCCATGCCCCTGTATGACTATCAATGTGAATCCTGCGATCACCGGATGGAGGTGTTGCAGAAGATCAGCGCCGCGCCGCTGACCGATTGCCCGGCGTGTCAGGCGCCTGCGTTGAAGAAGCTGCTGTCGGTGCCCGGTTTCCGCCTGAGCGGTAACGGTTGGTACGAAACCGACTTCAAGACCGGGGCAAAAAAGAATCTGGCAGGCGGCGACAAGGCCGACTGAGTTGAATTGCAGTAGTCGGGTCTTGCAGTATTAGCCCTCTGGGCGGTCAAGACCTCCACCGAATACACGAATCACGAGAAGCGAAACCACCATCATGATGCGCAGCCATTATTGCGGCCAACTGAACGAGAGCCTGGACGGCCAGGAAGTCACCCTTTGCGGCTGGGTCCATCGTCGCCGCGACCACGGCGGGGTGATCTTCCTCGATATCCGTGACCGCGAAGGCATGGCTCAGGTCGTGTTCGACCCGGATCGCGCCGAAACCTTCGCCGCTGCCGACCGCGTGCGCAGCGAGTATGTCGTGCAGATCACTGGCAAGGTACGCAAGCGTCCGGAAGGTGCGGTGAACGCCAACATGGCCTCCGGCGCCATCGAAATCCTCGGCTACCAGCTGAATGTGCTCAACGAAGCGGAAACCCCTCCCTTCCCGTTGAACGAATACTCCGACGTGGGCGAGGAAACCCGTCTGCGCTACCGCTTCATCGACCTGCGTCGTCCGGAAATGGCCGACAAGCTGCGCCTGCGTTCGCGCATCACCAGCAGCATTCGTCGCTTCCTCGACGAGAACGGCTTCCTCGACGTCGAAACCCCGATCCTCACCCGAGCCACGCCGGAAGGTGCGCGCGACTACCTGGTGCCGAGCCGTACCCACGCTGGCAGCTTCTTTGCCCTGCCGCAGTCGCCGCAGCTGTTCAAGCAGCTGCTGATGGTGGCCGGTTTCGACCGTTACTACCAAATTGCCAAGTGCTTCCGTGACGAGGACCTGCGTGCCGACCGTCAGCCGGAATTCACCCAGATCGACATCGAAACCAGCTTCCTGGACGAATCCGAGATCATGGGCCTCACCGAGAGCATGATCCGCAAGCTGTTCAAGGAAGTGCTGGACCTGGAGTTCGGCGAGTTCCCGCACATGACCTTCGAGGAGGCCATGCGTCGTTACGGTTCCGACAAGCCAGACCTGCGTATTCCGCTGGAGCTGGTCGACGTTGCCGATCAGCTCAAGGACGTCGACTTCAAAGTCTTCGCCGGCCCGGCCAACGATCCGAAGTGCCGCGTGACCGCCCTGCGCCTGCCTGGCGGTGCCAGCATGCCGCGCAGCAAGATCGACGAGTACACCAAGTTCGTGGGCATCTATGGTGCCAAGGGCCTGGCGTACATCAAGGTCAACGAGCGTGCCAAGGGCGTCGAAGGCCTGCAGTCGCCAATCGTCAAGAACATCCCTGAGGCCAACCTCAACGTGATCCTCGATCGCGTGGGTGCGGTCGACGGCGACATCGTGTTCTTCGGTGCCGACAAGTTCAAGATCGTCAGCGAAGCCCTGGGCGCGCTGCGTATCCGCCTGGGCCACGACTTCGAGCTGCTGACCTGCGAGTGGGCGCCGATGTGGGTGGTCGACTTCCCGATGTTCGAAGAGAACGAAGACGGCAGCTTCACCGCGTTGCATCACCCGTTCACCGCGCCGAAGTGCACCCCTGAAGAGCTCGAGGCCAACCCGGCCGGCGCGCTGTCCCGTGCCTACGACATGGTGCTCAACGGTACCGAACTGGGTGGCGGTTCGATCCGTATTCACCGCAAGGAAATGCAACAGGCGGTATTCCGCCTGCTGGGTATCGAGGCGGCAGAGCAGGAAGAGAAGTTCGGCTTCCTGCTCGACGCTCTGAAGTTCGGCGCACCGCCACACGGTGGTCTGGCCTTCGGTCTGGACCGTCTGGTCATGCTGATGACCGGCGCCCAGTCGATCCGTGAAGTGATCGCCTTCCCGAAAACCCAGAGCGCCGCGTGCGTCATGACCCAGGCCCCTGGCATGGTCGATGCCAAGGCACTGCGCGAGCTGCACATCCGTCTGCGCGAGCAGACCAAGGTCGAGTAAGCGGACCGCGGGCGCACCCGCAGGGTTGCGCCCATGCGCTTTTGCGCAAGATCACACGCGTTCCGCCCTACGGGGCGGAACTTGTTTCTGTATCAAGGATTTTGGAGTCGATATGGCTGGTCATTCCAAGTGGGCGAACATCAAGCACCGCAAAGAGCGCCAGGATGCCAAGAGAGGCAAGATCTTCACCAAGTGGATCCGCGAGCTGACGGTCGCCGCCAAGCAGGGCGGGCCTGATCCGGCCTCCAACCCGCGCCTGCGTCTGGCGTTGGACAAGGCGCTGGGCGCCAACATGAGCCGCGACATCATCGACCGGGCCGTGGCCCGTGGTGCTGGCACCAACGAAAGCGACAACGTCGAAGAGCTCAGCTACGAAGGTTATGGCCCAGGTGGCGTGGCCATCATGGTCGAAGCCATGACCGACAATCGCAACCGCACCGCAGCGGCCGTTCGCCATGCCTTCACCAAATGTGGCGGCAACCTCGGTACCGATGGTTCGGTCGCGTACCTGTTCGAGCGCAAGGGGCAGATCAGCTTTGCCCCTGGCCTTGACGAGGATGCCCTGATGGAAGCGGCCATGGAGGCCGATGCCGATGACGTTGTGGCCAACGAAGACGGTTCGTTCGATGTGTTTACCTCGTTCAACAGCTTCTATGCCGTGCGTAACGCCTTGGAGGAAGCTGGCTTCAAGGCCGCCGATGCCGAGATCGTGATGCAGCCGACCACCAGCGCCGAACTGGACCAGGACGGGGCCGAGAAGGTGCTCAAGCTGATCGACATGCTCGAAGACCTGGATGACGTACAGAACGTCTACTCCAATGCCGAGATTTCCGAAGAGATCCTGGAAAAACTTGGCTAAGGTGTCCTGGGCATCCGGGCCAGGCAGGTAGCTTTATTGGGGCCGCTGTGCAGCCCATCGCTGGCTTGCAGTGATGGGGCGCGCAGCGGCCCCAATGGTGTTTAAACATGGGCTTTGTACGACAGGCACTATGACTCTGATTCTTGGTATCGACCCCGGCTCGCGGATCACCGGTTACGGCGTGGTACGCCAAACCGCGCGTGGTTGCGAGTACGTGGCGTCGGGCTGCATCCGCACCGGCAGTGGCGAGCTGCATGAGCGATTGCAGATCGTCTTTCGTGGTGTCGGAGAAATCATCGCCCAGCACGGCCCGGTGACCATGGGGATCGAGCGGGTGTTCATGGCTCGCAATGCCGACTCGGCGCTCAAGCTTGGCCAGGCCCGTGGCGCGGCGATCGTTGCCGCCGCCGAGGCGGGTCTGGAAATCGCCGAGTACAGTGCCACCCAGGTCAAGCAGGCCGTTGCCGGTACCGGGGGGGCAAACAAGGAGCAGGTGATGATGATGGTCATGCATTTGCTCAAATTGACCCAGAAACCGCAGATCGATGCATCCGACGCACTGGCCATCGCCTTGTGTCATGCCCATACCCGCTCCAGCCTGGTGCCTCACGGCTTGGCGACGGCTCGGCGGCGTGGTGGACGCTTGCGTCTGTAAGCACTTCATGCGCTGATACACATTTTGCTCGGGTGAAACGTTCACCCGCTGCTTTTGCTGATAGGGTTGTGCGGTCTTTGATCGGCTCCCCGAGAGGAAGGATCGGAACGTGATTGGACGTTTGCGCGGCACCCTGGCGGAAAAACAGCCGCCGCACCTGATTATCGATGTCAATGGCGTGGGCTATGAGCTCGAAGTGCCGATGACCACCCTGTACCGTCTGCCCAAGGTGGGCGAGTCGGTCACCGTGCATACCCACCTGGTGGTGCGCGAGGATGCGCACCTGCTGTATGGGTTTCATGAAAAGCGCGAGCGTGAGCTGTTTCGCGAGCTGATTCGTCTCAATGGCGTAGGACCGAAGCTGGCGTTGGCCTTGATGTCTGGCCTTGAGGTTGACGAACTGGTGCGCTGTGTCCAGGCCCAGGACGCTTCGACGCTGGTGCGGGTGCCCGGCGTTGGCAAGAAGACCGCCGAGCGCTTGCTGGTCGAGCTCAAGGACCGGTTCAAGGCCTGGGAAACCTCGCCTGCGATGTTCACGCTCGTCTCCGATGGGCCGGTGTCGGTCAGCAGCGCCAACAACGCCGAGGCCGATGCGGTCAGTGCGCTGGTGTCTCTGGGCTACAAGCCTCAGGAGGCGAGCAAGGCGGTATCCGCCATCAAGGACAAGGCTGGCCTGAGTAGCGAAGAGCTGATTCGCCGTAGCCTGAAGGGGATGATTACCAAGTGATCGAAGCCGACCGCTTGATCGCCGCCACTGGCCGCGACCGTGAAGAAGTCCAGGACCGGGCGATTCGCCCGCTGCGGCTGGATGAATACATCGGCCAGCCCGTCGTGCGCGAGCAGATGTCCCTGTTCATCCAGGCTGCTCGTGGTCGCCACGAGTCGCTGGATCACACCCTGATTTTTGGTCCGCCCGGGCTGGGCAAGACCACCCTGGCCAATATCATCGCCCATGAGATGGGCGTATCGGTCAAAAGTACCTCGGGCCCTATTCTCGAACGGCCGGGTGACCTGGCAGCCATGCTGACCAACCTTGAACCTCATGACGTACTGTTCATCGACGAAATCCACCGGCTGTCGCCAGTGGTCGAAGAAGTGCTGTATCCGGCCATGGAAGACTTCCAGCTCGACATCATGATCGGCGAAGGGCCTGCCGCCCGCTCGATCAAGCTCGACCTGCCGCCGTTCACCCTGGTCGGTGCCACCACCCGTGCCGGCATGCTCACCAACCCGCTGCGCGATCGCTTCGGTATCGTTCAGCGTCTGGAGTTCTACAGCAACCAGGACCTGGCCACCATCGTCAGTCGGTCGGCCAGCATCCTCGGGCTTTCGATCGAGGACCAGGGTGCCTTCGAAATTGCCCGGCGTGCCCGTGGCACGCCGCGTATCGCCAACCGACTGCTGCGCCGGGTGCGCGACTACGCCGAAGTGCGTGGCAAGGGGCAGATCACCAAGGCCGTGGCCGACTTGGCGTTGAACCTGCTGGATGTCGACGAGCGTGGTTTCGACCACTCCGACCGCCGCCTGCTGCTGACCATGATCGAGAAGTTCGACGGCGGCCCTGTGGGCGTGGACAACCTGGCGGCGGCCATCAGCGAAGAGCGCCACACCATCGAGGATGTGCTCGAGCCTTACCTGATCCAGCAAGGCTATATCATGCGCACCCCGCGCGGGCGCGTAGTCACGCGGCATGCCTACCTGCATTTCGGTCTGAACGTGCCCGGAAGGCTGGGGGAGGGGGGCGATTATTGCGAGCCAGGCGATGAATGACAGATCGAATCCCGCTTTTCGTGGTCCTACCGCTGGCATGCCGCAGGGTTGCTGGCAATCAGACATTATTTAAGAAAAAACAGTTGCTACAGCGGATTGGCAAGCTGAGGAGTAAGCACTAGAGTATGCGCGCGCAAAATGGCCTGGAACCGTTCGCACACCGTTGTCGCGTCTATTACGAGGACACCGATGCCGGTGGCGTGGTGTATTACGTCAATTATCTGAAATTCATGGAGCGTGCGCGCACGGAGCGGTTGCGCCACCTGGGCTTTTCCCAGGCGCAGCTGGCCGGAGAAAACCTCCTGTTCGTGGTCCACTCCAGCGAAGCACGCTATCACGCGCCGGCGCGCCTGGACGACGAGCTCCGGGTCACCGCGCAAGTACTTGAACTCAATCGCGCCAGTCTGCGTTTCGTACAGCAGGTCTGGCGGGAAAAGGATGAAACGCTGCTCTGCGAGGGGCAGTTCCTGGTGGCCGCCGTGCGCGCCGACACTTTCAAACCCCGGGCCATTCCCCCAGAGCTGCGTGACGCCTTCCTGGCGGACGGCACGGGTACTCAATCGAATGCAGGAGAATAAGCGTGGAAGCTAACGTCGTCGACCATACCTCCATGTGGAGTCTGGTCAGCAATGCCAGCATCGTGGTGCAGTTGGTCATGCTGGCCTTGGTGGCTGCCTCGGTCACTTCATGGATCATGATCTTCCAGCGCAGCACCATGCTGCGTGCCGGTCGTCGTGCGCTGGATGCTTTCGAGGAGCGTTTCTGGTCGGGTATCGATCTGTCCAAGCTCTATCGCCAGGCTGGCAGCAACCCCGATCCTGACTCCGGTGTTGAACAGGTCTTTCGTGCCGGTTTCAAAGAGTTCTCGCGTCTGCGCCAGCAACCTGGCGTCGACCCGGATGCAGTGATGGAAGGCGTTGGCCGTGCCATGCGCGTTGCCATCTCCCGTGAGGAAGAAAAGCTCGAGCAGAGCCTGCCGTTCCTGGCCACCGTCGGTTCCACCAGCCCGTACATCGGCCTGTTCGGTACCGTATGGGGCATCATGAACTCCTTCCGTGGCCTGGCCAGCGCCCAGCAGGCCACCTTGGCCACTGTCGCTCCTGGTATCGCCGAAGCCCTGATCGCCACCGCAATCGGCCTGTTCGCCGCAATTCCCGCGGTCATCGCCTACAACCGTTTTGCTGCCCGCAGTGAAGTGCTGATCGGCCGTTACTACACCTTCGCCGACGAGTTCCAGGCGATCCTGCACCGTAAAGTGCACACCAGCGAAGAGTAAGCAGGTAGAAGCCCATGGCCCGAGTTCGCCACAAACGCAAGCCGGTCGCCGAGATGAACGTGGTGCCCTACATCGACGTGATGCTGGTGCTGCTGGTTATCTTCATGGTGACGGCCCCCATGCTCAACCAGGGCGTGAAGGTCGACCTGCCCAAGGTTTCCAGTGAAGCCTTGCCGCAGGACAACAACGTCCAGATCCTGACCATCTCCATCAAGGCCGACAAAACCTACTACTGGAACCTCGGCAGCGAAGTCGACACCGACAAGCAGATGGACAAGGCCATGACCCTGCCGGAAATGACCAGTGCGGTGACCAAGATCATCGCCGCCGGTCGCGACCAGGGCAAACAGACCCAGGTCTTCATTCGTGGCGACAAGGCTGTCGACTACGGCGCCGTCATGGGCGCCATGGGCGGGTTGCAGAAGGCCGGTGTCGGTAACGTTGGCCTGATTACCGAGGCGCCCTGATGCAGCAGCGAGAGCCATCCGCCTCGGAAAGCTACTTCTGGCCCAGCATCTGGGCCATCGGCCTGCATGTGCTGGTGTTCGCCATGCTGTTCGTCAGCTTTGCGATGACGCCTGAGCTGCCGCCTTCCAAGCCGATCGTCCAGGCGACCCTGTACCAGCTCAAATCCAAGAGCCAGGCGACCACCCAGACCAATCAGAAGATTGCCGGGGAAGCGAAGAAAACCGCTTCGCGCCAGACCGAGGTCGAGCAGCTGGAGCAGAAGAAGGTCGAGCAGGAGGCCATAAAGGCCGCGGAACAAAAGAAAGCCGACGCCGCTCAAAAGGCCGAAGAGGCCCGCGAAGCCGCCGAGGCCAAGAAGGCCGAAGAGGCTGCCAAGGCTGCCGAGGCCAAGAAAGCCGCCGAAGCCAAGAAGGCTGAAGAAGCGAAGAAAGCCGCTGAGAAACAGCAGGCTGACATCGCCAAGAAAAAGGCAGAGGAAGAGGCCAAGAAGCAGGCCGAGGAAGAAGCCAAGAAACAAGCCGCTGAGGAGGCCAAGAAAAAGGCCGCCGAGGAGGCGAAGAAGAAAGCAGCCGAGGACGCCAAGAAGAAAGCGGCGGCCGAGGAAGCGAAGAAGAAGGCAGCTGAAGAGGCCAAGAAAAAGGCCGCGGCAGATGCCCAGAAGAAGAAGGCACAGGAAGCGGCTCGCAAGGCGGCGGAAGACAAGAAAGCCCAGGCATTGGCCGAGCTGTTGTCCGACACCACCGAGCGGCAGCAGGCCCTGGCCGACGAGCAGGGGGACCAGGTGGCCGGTGATTTCGACGACCTGATTCGTATGCGCGCGGCCGAAGGCTGGGCGCGTCCACCTTCTGCGCGCAAAGGCATGACGGTAGTCCTGCAGATCAGCATGCTGCCGGATGGCACCATTACCGGCGTCAGTGTGGCTCGCTCCAGTGGAGACGGTCCATTCGACAGTTCGGCGGTGGCAGCAGTGAAGAACATCGGTCGCTTGACCGAAATGCAGGGCTTGAAGCCGAACGAGTTCAATCCGTACCGTTCGTTCAAGATGACATTTACACCTGAGGATCTTGCGTTGTGATTAAACTCCTTCGAGGAATGCTGGTCATGCTCTGCTGCGTGGCTGGCATGGCCATGGCAGAGGAAAAGAACATCCTGGTCACCAGCGGCAGCGACAGGGCTACGCCCATCGCGGTTGTGCCGTTCGGTCTGCAGGGTGGTAGCGTGCTGCCGGAAGACATGGCCGATATCATTGGTAACGACCTGCGCAACTCTGGCTACTACGCGCCAATTCCACGGCAGAACATGATCAGCCAGCCGACCCAGGCCAGCGAAGTGATCTTCCGTGACTGGAAAGCCCTTGGTGCCCAGTACGTCATGGTTGGCAGCATCGTGCCGTCGGGCGGGCGCCTGCAGGTTCAATACGCACTGTTCAACGTCGCCACCGAGCAGCAAGTGCTGACCGGCAGCGTCGCGGGCGGTGTCGACCAGTTGCGCGACATGTCCCACTACATCGCCGACCAGTCGTTCGAGAAGCTCACCGGCATCAAGGGTGCATTCTCCACCCGCATGCTGTACGTGACCGCTGAGCGCTTCTCGGCCAACAACACCCGCTACACCCTGCAGCGTTCGGACTACGATGGTGCCCGCGCTGTGACCCTGTTGCAGTCGCGCGAGCCGATCCTGTCGCCGCGCTTCGCACCGGATGGCAAACGCATCGCCTATGTCTCGTTCGAGCAGAAGCGTCCGCGTATCTTCATCCAGCACATCGATACCGGTCGCCGCGAACAGGTCACCAACTTCGAGGGCCTGAACGGTGCACCAGCCTGGTCCCCGGATGGCACCCGCCTGGCCTTCGTACTTTCGAAGGATGGCAATCCGGACATTTATGTGATGAACGTTGCCTCGCGCCAGATCAGCCGCGTCACCGCCGGCCCGGGTATCAATACCGAACCGTTCTGGGGTAAAGATGGCAACACCCTGTACTTCACCTCCGACCGTGGCGGCAAACCGCAGATCTACAAGCAGTCGGTCAGCGGTGGTGGTGCCGAGCGCGTAACTTTCGTGGGTAACTACAACGCCAACCCGAAACTTTCGGCCGATGAAAAGACCTTGGTGATGATTCACCGTCAGCAGGGTTTCACCAACTTCAAAGTGGCTGCCCAGGATCTGCAACGTGGAAGTGTAAAGATTCTCTCCGAGACCAGTCTTGATGAGTCTCCCACTGTTGCGCCAAACGGCACCATGCTAATCTACGCCACCCGCCAGCAGGGCCGGGGAGTCTTGATGCTCGTGTCGCTTAATGGACGCGTGAGGCTCCCACTTCCTACCGCTCAAGGCGAAGTCAGAGAACCGTCCTGGTCCCCTTACCTGAACTGATTGCGGCGTAATACTTTTGCTTAACACACTGGGGTTTCATTAGGAGTTTCACGATGGAAATGCTGAAGTTTGGTAAATTTGCTGCGCTGGCTCTGGCCATGGCCGTAGCTGTAGGTTGCTCCTCGAAAGGCGGCGACAACGCTGGTGAAGGCGCTGTTGACCCGAACGCTGGCTACGGTGCCAACACTGGCGCTGTCGACGGCTCCCTGAGCGAAGAAGCCGCCCTGCGCGCAATCACCACCTTCTACTTCGAATACGACAGCTCGGATCTGAAGCCAGAAGCCATGCGCGCCCTGGACGTTCACGCCAAGGACCTGAAAGCCAACGGCAACCGCGTTGTTCTGGAAGGCAACACCGACGAGCGCGGCACCCGCGAGTACAACATGGCTCTGGGTGAGCGTCGTGCCAAGGCCGTTCAGCGCTACCTGGTTCTGCAGGGCGTTTCCCCTGCTCAACTGGAACTGGTCTCCTACGGCGAAGAGCGTCCGGTTGCCACTGGCAACGACGAGCAGTCCTGGGCTCAGAACCGTCGCGTAGAACTGCGTAAGTAAGTTCTCATGCGTATGTGCCGCCGTGTAGTAACCGTCCTCGCACTCAGCCTGCCGCTTGCGGCTTGGGCTGAGGTTCCTGTAGTAGATGACAACGCAGGTGCTTACCCACCTTCGGGTTATGGCACGAGCGGCGCCTATGCCGGGGCAGGGGCTTCGACCCCTGCCTCTGCACAGGGCCAGCTGTTCATGCAGCTGCAACAGATGCAGGATCAGATTTCCCGCCAGCAGGGCATCATCGAAGAGTTGCAGAACGATGTGGCCCGCATGAAGCAGGAAAACCTGGAGCGTTACCAGGATCTGGACCGTCGCATCAACAGTGGCGCCGCGCCAGCCGCGACCCCTGACAATTCTTCTACCGGCGGTGCACCTGGTGCCGCCGCCGGTGCTGCAGCAGGCGCCGCTGGCGCTGCTGCGCAACAACCGGCCGCCAGTAGCGAACCGGGTGATCCGGCGAAAGAGAAGCTGTATTACGATGCCGCTTTCGACCTGATCAAGCAGAAGGACTTCGACAAGGCTGCACAAGCCTTCGGCGCCTTCCTGCGCAAGTACCCCAACAGTCAGTACGCCGGCAATGCCCAGTATTGGCTGGGTGAGGTGAACTTGGCCAAGGGCGATCTGCAGGCTGCCAGCCAGGCCTTCGCCCAGGTTGGCCAGAAGTACCCCAAGCACAGCAAGGTGCCGGATTCGCTGTACAAACTGGCTGATGTCGAGCGCCGTATGGGGCATACCGACAAGGTCAAGGGCATCCTCCAGCAAGTCATCAGCCAGTACCCAGGCACATCCGCCGCGCAACTGGCCCAGCGTGACCTGCAGAAGCTCTAAGCTGCAATGCTTGAAAGAAACCCGCGCTTGTCGCGGGTTTTTTCGTTAGAATCAATGCCCTTTTTTCGTAAACACGCTGCTGCGGATAACGCCATGTCGAGTCCGCAACAGTGCCTGACGGAGGCGGACAGCCTGTTTAGCTGTCACGCCCGTGGCGATCATGCAAGACACATTACGCATCACCGAAGTCTTTTACTCTTTGCAGGGTGAAACGCGAACGGCTGGGCTGCCCACAGTATTCGTGCGCCTTACCGGTTGTCCCCTGCGTTGCCAGTACTGCGACAGTGCCTACGCCTTCAGTGGCGGCACCGTCCGCACCCTCGACGACATTCTCGAGCAGGTGGCCGGTTACAAGCCGCGTTACGTCTGTGTAACCGGTGGCGAGCCGTTGGCCCAGCCCAACGCCTTGCCGCTGCTGCAGCGGCTGTGCGATGCCGGCTACGAAGTCTCCCTCGAGACCAGCGGTGCCCTGGATATCGCCGGCACCGATACCCGCGTCAGCCGTGTAGTCGACCTCAAGACGCCCGGCTCGGAGGAGTCTCACCGAAACCGTTACGAGAACATCGAGCACCTGACCCACAATGACCAGGTCAAGTTCGTCATCTGCTCTCGCGAGGACTATGACTGGGCGGTTTCCAAGCTCATTCAGTACAACCTCGCTGAACGTGCCGGGGAAGTGTTGTTCTCACCAAGTCATCACCAGGTGAGCGCCACCGACCTTGCGGACTGGATCGTAGCCGACAACCTGCCCGTGCGCTTCCAGCTGCAGCTGCACAAGCTGCTGTGGAACGACGAACCTGGACGTTGATTGAAGGAGTAGCAGTACATGAGTGAGAAACGCGCGGTAATTCTGCTGTCCGGCGGCCTGGATTCGGCCACGGTGGTGGCCATGGCCAAGGCCGAGGGCTACAGCTGCTATACCATGAGCTTCGATTACGGCCAGCGCCACCGTGCCGAGCTTAACGCAGCCGCTCGCGTAGCGCGGGACCTGGGTGTCGTCGAACATAAGGTCATCGGCCTGAACCTTGATGGTATTGGCGGTTCGGCCCTGACCGACAGCAGCATCGATGTGCCGGAAACCCCGGGCGAGGGCATTCCGGTGACCTACGTGCCGGCTCGCAATACGGTGTTCCTGTCGCTGGCGCTGGGTTGGGCTGAAGTGCTCGAAGCGCGCGATATCTTTATTGGTGTGAACGCGGTGGACTATTCCGGCTATCCCGATTGCCGCCCTGAGTTCGTCGAAGCGTTCGAGCGCATGGCCAACCTTGCCACCAAGGCTGGTGTAGAGGGGCAGGGCTTCCGTATCCAGGCGCCACTGCAGAACATGAGCAAGGCACAGATCGTCCAGGCGGGTCTTGCTCGCGGCGTGGACTACAGCCTCACCGTGTCCTGCTACCAGGCCGACGATGACGGCCGTGCCTGTGGCAAATGCGACAGCTGCCGCCTGCGTGCCGAGGGCTTCAAGGCCGCCGGTGTACAGGACCCGACGCGATATTTTTAAAAAATTTTGCGATGGGGTGTTGATTTCCCGTTAGAAATCAGTATTATACGCGCCATCCAACGGGTCGTTAGCTCAGTTGGTAGAGCAGTTGGCTTTTAACCAATTGGTCGTAGGTTCGAATCCTACACGACCCACCATATTCACAGCAGTCCGCGAGTACAGGAAACACGGCTTCACTAAGCCATACCTGGTCATGCTGCTGTATGAGGCACCCAAGCCTCACTTAGATGTGTTGAAAAGCCCACCTTCTATGGTGGGCTTTTTCGTTCTAGCATTCATGAACGATCCGTGACCCTTTTTGGACGACGCATGCTTATCATCCGCCCCGCTGTGCCGGAAGATGCGCCACTTCTGCCCGCCATAGAAACTTCCGCCGCTCAATCCTTTCGCCTGATCGATCAGCTGAGTTGGCTGGCTGAGTCGCCTCCGATGTCCGTAGAGCGTCATCGCCAACTCATTGCACAGTCGACCTGCTGGGTTGCAATCGATGCCGAACATCGACCGCAAGGATTTCTCAGCGCTGAGCGCCACGGCAATGAACTTCACATCCATGAAGTATCGGTGGACCAATCGATGCAAGGTCAGGGTATAGGGCGGCATCTGATCGAAGCGGCGAAGGATCACGCGCGGTCACACAGACTTGGTTTCGTCACGCTTACGACATTCACGAGCGTGCCGTGGAACGCCCCCTTTTACGCCCGCCTGGGCTTTGAGGCCAAGGCCCCCAAAGACCTTGATCAGCGGCTGGCGGCGATACTGAGCGAGGAGTACAAGCACGGATTCGCGCCGGAAAGTCGCTGTGCCATGGTATGGCCGGTGGCCTGAACACGAACCTTTCAAGGCTCCTTCACTCCATTGCGGACGTTCACTGCGCGGTGCGTTTGGCGACTTTCAATCTTGAATACGTTGCCTGCGGTAGACCGGCGCTGTTTTCGATAATCTTGAGAAACGCCTCCGTATCGTCAAGAGGAAGGCTTCTCAGGAATTCGAGGTCAAGGTTCCACCATTCGCTTTGGAGAAGTCGCTCAATGGTTTCGGCGCTGTGGCGGTATCTGATGATCTTCGCTGGGTTTCCCCCCACGATTGCGTAGGGTGGCACGTCGCGGGTCACCAAGGCTCTTGTCGCAATGATTGCCCCTGTACCGACATTCACGCCCTCCAACACGGTGGCGCCGTGCCCGATCCAAACGTCGTGTCCTACGGTGGTCCAGGATAGTTGGGGGGAGTAGGACAATGCTCCGGTCTCGTATTGAAACGGGTGTGTGCTCACCCAGTCCATTGGGTGCGTGTGTTTCTCCTGGCCAAGCGTGCAGTCAGACCCAATGGAGCAAAAGCGGCCAATTTCGGCGATCAAGGATAATTTGGTCCCGCTTCTGATGTAGGTATGCGCACCAATCGACAACGAAGGGGGCTCCACTCGGATGTGTCCTAGCTTGACACCCTCCTCGATGGATGCGCTGGCGCGGGAGGCGAAGGAATCTGGCCCCCCGGCTGCCTTGCCTCCCATTTTTCGGAATGCTTTCTTGAATTTTTTTTCTCTGAAGATTTTGAGCATGGCGCTGTTCGCATCGGGAAGGTATTGGGCGATGAGGTATCGCGCCCCATTGTCCGCAGCTTTTGCAGCGTGCTCAATCCCGTCAGTGGAAAGACGGTGTCGAAAAAATCACGTGGGCAGATCGGCTTGCCGGTGGTCGCCCCATAGCGCGCCTTACTCCGCCCACTCCTTGTCCCCGGTAAACACCACCGTCAGCCAGCGATCCGGCCCTTCGCCGCCAATCGCATTGCCCACCTCATCGCGCAGTGCGTCCCATTCGGCAATGGTCTTGGCCCCCATGTCCGGTGGCACGATGAAGAACAGTTCGATCTCTCGCGAGCGTCCGACCTTGGCCACGTAGGCGCGGTACGACTGCAGGCCGTGAAGGGCGACGAAGTGCTTGGCCACTTCATCGACATGCAGTTTCAGGTCGCTGGGGGTGACCAGGAAGATCTCCGACAGCGCCTGGCGGATCACCGACAGTGGCAGCGGAATGATCACCAGGCAGACCAGGCCCAGCACCGCCGGGTCGATGTATGGCGACATCCATTCCCAGGCAGTGCCCTGAACGGCGTAGCCGAAGCAGAAGGCGATCAACAGGGCCGCGGTGATGCTCGCCGACATGATCCAGCCTTTGACGTCCATGCGCACGAAGTCCGAGCCGAGCTTGCGATTGGCGCGGGCTTCGATCATGGCAATGGTGACGCAGGCGATCACGGTAAGCACCGCGTAGATGATCGCGATGTCGAACTCCAGATGGCGTCCGCCTTCCAGCAGGCTGAGCACTGCGTTGATCAAAGCATAGATGGCCACGCTGCACAGCAGGATTCCGTTGAGCGCCAGCACCATCGGTTCCAGGTGCCAGAAGCCCATGGTGAAGCGCTCGCGCAGCTTGCGCGACATATGCAGGGTGGTGGTATGGGAGGTGATCAGCTTGACCACCACCAGTGACAGCCCGCTCATGCTGGCGTCGACCAGCGAATAGACGCCATCGAAGACGATCGAGAACGAGCCGGAGGCTACGCCGAACGCGATACCAATGGTGGCGATGAACAGGGTGACAGCAATAGAGGCCCGCAGCAGGCCCTGTTCGCTGGTCAGGTCGAAGAATGGGGTTTTGTTGGGTGCATCCATGGTCATGGCTCGATCAGAAAGGGCGGGTCTTGCGTTGGCCTTGTCGCCGGCTTGCCGGCGATGGGGCCTTTACAGGCTAGACGCGGAATTGTTCCATCAGTGCCTGTTGCTGGTTAGCCAGCCGGTTCAGCGCCTGGCTGATCCGCGCCGACTCGTCGGCCTGGCCCGACAGCGACTCGGTAACGTCGCGAATGCCCGCCACGTTACGGTTCACCTCCTCGGCCACGGCGCTCTGCTCCTCGGCAGCCGAGGCGATCTGCAGGTTCATGTCGCTGATCACGGCCACCGCCTCGCCGATACGCTGCAGTGCCGGTAATGCCTGTTCCATGTGCGTGGCGCTGGTCTGGGCCTGGCGCTGGCCTTCATGCATGGCGCCCACCACATCCTGGGTGCCTTGCTGCAGGCCTTCGATCACCTGGCGGATCTCTTCCACCGACACCTGGGTGCGTTGCGCCAGGCTGCGCACTTCGTCGGCCACCACCGCAAAGCCACGGCCGGCTTCGCCCGCGCGGGCCGCTTCGATGGCGGCGTTGAGGGCCAGCAGGTTGGTTTGCTCGGCAATGGCGCGGATCACCTCCAGCACCGAGCCGATCTGCTCGCTGCGGCTCTCCAGGTTGCGGGCTTCGATCATGGCCGCGTCCATGTCGGCGGCCAGCTGGTCGATGGTCTGGCGTGTGCTGGCAACGAGTTGCAGCCCTTCGCGGCTGGCCTGGTCTGCGCCCCGGGCGGCTTGGGCAGCCTGGGCCGCGTTATGGGCGACATCCTGCGCGGTGGCACTCATTTCGTTGGCGGCGGTGGCCACCTGTTCGATTTCCCTTTGCTGTTGCTGCATGCCATCGCTGGTCTGGCTGGCAATGGCGGCAGACTGGTCGGCGGTCCCGCGAGCTTCCTGCAGCGACCCTTTGACCTGGGCGATCACCGGCTGAAGCTTGTCGAGGAAACGATTGAACCAGCCAGTGAGCTGGCCCAGTTCATCCTGGCGGGCATAGTCCAGGCGCCGGGTCAGGTCGCCTTCACCGCTGGCGATGTCTTGCAGGCGTGCTGCCACGGCGAGAATCGGTCGGGTAACGCCGCGGGCGGTCAGCCATACCAGCAACAGGCCGATCACCGCGGCGCCCAGGCCGATCAGCAGGCTGGTGAGATTGGCACTTTGATTGTGCCCGTCCAGGCGCTTGTTCAGGGCTACTGCCGGGGCTTGCAGCACCGCCTCGGGCAACTCTAGCAGCACCTGCCAGGGCGCGGCATTGGGAATGGGGGCGAAGCTGCGGGCAATGCGCAGCAAGCCGTCGGCAGGGGTTTGGCTCAGAGGTTTGGACAGCTGGCTGCTGTCGCGACTGTTGCCGGCCTGCAGGCCGGCCGGGCTGACGATGCTGACCTGGCCCTGGCCATCGAACAGCTCCTTGCGGCCCGCGAGGGCCAGTTGCTGGAGGTTGTCCAAGCCGATGTCCAGGCCGATCACGCCCACCACCTTGCCGTTCTCCAGTAGGGGCAGGGCGATGCTGGTCATCAGCACCTGTCGGCCGTTGACTTCGTCGAAGTAAGGGTCCAGCACACAGGGCTTGGCGGTTTCTAGCGGGCAGGTCAGCCAGCGGTTGCTGGGGAAGCCGGCGACGCCCAGGGTGGTGTCCGCCAGCATCGACTCGGGCATGGCTTCCAGTTCCAGCGTGCCGGGGCGCGGCTGCGACCAGTACATCGAGAATCGGCCAGCGTCGTTACTGCCCTCGTTGCTGCGGGCGATGTGCTGGGTGTCCTGATTGTCCAGTGCATTGGGCTGGAACACCAGGTACAGGCCGAACAGATCCGGGTTGGCCGCCAGGGCAGCCTTGGCCTGTTGGGTGAGGGCCGGGCGCAGGTCGGCGTCGCCGCGCGCCTTGAGCGCCTGCACCAGGCGGGCGAAACCATTGCCGTACTGATAGGCGTCCATGAAGTAGCGCTGGATGCGCAATGCCTGGGTCTCGGCGTGGGCTTGCAGGCGCAGGCGCGCGCTGTGGTCGAGCATTTCGGTGTTGGCCTGGTTTACCAGCGCCGCGCTGCGGCGGGCCTGGGTCAGCGAGGTCGATACCAGCAATGCAACGATAACCAGCAGGCACAGGCCGGCGAGCAGGGTGATCTTCCACTGGATAGAGAGGCGGCGCAGCGGCATGGGGCTTTCCTTTTCGATCAATGGCAACGCCCGCGATCAGGCGCGGGCGTTGTCGGGGGCAAGCGTCATTCAGCGATGTAGTTCGGTGGCGCAACCCGGAACGCCTTGGTCAGCCAGGCCAGGTGCAGCAGGCCAAGCAGCGCCCAGATACCGCCGAACATCAGCGAGTGCTCGTTCAGGTCGAGCCACAGCTTGGCGATGATGCAGAAGCCAATGGTCGGCAGGACCAGGTACTTCATCTGGTTGGCCAGCCCCTGACGGTTGCCTTCGCGCAGGTAGCAGTGGCTGATCACCGACAAGTTGACGAAGCTGAACGCGACCAGTGCGCCGAAGTTGATGATCGACGTCGCGGTGACCAGGTCGAAGAAGATCGCCGACAACGAGATCAGGCCAACCACGGCGATGTTGACCACCGGGGTCTTGTAGCGGGAGTGCAGGCGGGCGAACACACCGCTTGGAATCACGTTGTCGCGGCCCATCACGTACAGCAGGCGCGAGACGCTGGTCTGCGAGGCCAGGCCCGAGGCGATGGTGTTGATCACGGTGCAAGCGATGAAGATTGACTGGAACAGCTTGCCGCCGACGTACAGGGCGATTTCCGGCAAGGCTGCTTCCGGGTCATGGAAGCGTGCGTTGTTCGGGAAGTAAGCCTGCATGAAGTATGAAACGGTGATGAACACCACGCCGCCAATCAGTGCGGTAAGGAAGATCGCCCGAGGGATGATCTTGCCCGGCTCTTTGGTTTCCTCGGACAGGCAGGTGACCGCGTCGAAGCCCAGGAACGAGAAGCATAGGATGGTCGCACCGGCTGCCAGGGCGCTGAACTGGGTCTGGGCGTCGGTGAACGGTGTCAGGCTCCAGGTGGTGCCCACGCCTTCGCCCTGGCTCAGGCCGCGTACGCAGAGGTAGACGAACACCGACATGATTGCCAGTTGTACCACCACGAACAGCAGGTTGAAGTGTGCCACCAGGTTGATGCTGCGCATGTTGATCAGGCTGATCAGGCTGACGAAGCCAGCCACCCACATCCACTCCGGCACTTCCGGGAACATCGCCGACAGGTACAGCTTGGCCAGCAGCGCGTTGACCATTGGCAGCAGCAAGTAGTCCAGCAGCGACGACCAACCCACCAGGAAGCCAACATGCGGGTTGATCGCGCGTTGGGTGTAGGTGTAGGCCGAGCCCGACTGAGGGAAGCGTCGCACCAGGGTGCCATAGCTCACGGCGGTGAACAGCACGCCCAACAGTGCGAGGATGTAGGCGCTGGGTACATGCCCGGAGGTAATCCCTGAAACGATGCCGAACGTGTCGAAAACGGTCATCGGTGTCAGGTAGGCGAGGCCGATGATCACCACATGCCAGAGACGCAGGGACTTGCGGAACTGGTGGCTGCCGGAGGCGCTGTGGTCAGTCTGCATGCTGGCATGGCTCCTGCGGCTGGGCGTGGACGGCGTGCGCGGCGAGCTGCGCGTGCGGCAAGGGCGAGCGGGTGGGCTCCATGTTGTTCACCTTTATTGTGTGGAGCAGGAAGAGGCGCGGACGGGCGCCGGTGTCGGGTATGGCGGGTCCTGGGGCTAGGACGGTGGTGCGTGAGGATGGGTGCAAAAAGGCATGATCACGACGCGACTTTTCTTCTTTGTGGATCGGGCGCTAGCAAGGTGAGAAAAATAAAAAACGATGGGTGGGGTGGGTGTCAAGTTAAACATGACAAGATGTTACGAAAACGTCATATTTATCAGCGTAAAGCCCTATTTGTTCGCTTTGTGCGCGATTTTTTGCGGTTTTGATCATTGCATATGTTCGAAAAAATTGACGAATAGGACGTTGCCAATTCACGCGTCAGGCGTTTCCTAAAAACGCTATTTCTACCCCTTGGCCATCACCCCGGAAGGGTGTCGGTGATATTCTTCCGCTGCCACGTAGCCCTCGGCTGCGTGCACGCCCATATGGACATCAATCGGTTCTATTCATGAAGAAATCAGTAGGCATTCTTTCCGGCCTGGCCATCGCCATTGCCGTCGCAACCACCGCGGGCGCCTGGTACACCGGCAAGCAACTTCCGGCGGAGCTGGAGCGCTCCGTCAAGCAGGCCAACGTACAGCTTGAAAAAGCCCTGGTCGGCATTGGCGGCAGCATGACCGTCGAAGTGGCCTCCCTCGAGCAGCACTTTTTCAGCAGCACCGCGCACTATCGCGTCAAGGCCAAGGATATTCACCTGTCCGATGGCGAAACCCTGAGCTTCGATCTGGGTGTCACCGACCAGATCGAGCATGGCCCGTTCCCATGGTCTCGGGTGAAAGCGTTCAAGCTTGTGCCAGTGATGGCGGCCAGCAACAGTGCGCTGGACAAGGACGACTCGACCGCAGCCTGGTATGCCGCGGCAGGGGACAAGGCGCCCCTGACGTCGCACACCAGCCTCGGTTATGACGGCAGCGTCGAAGGCACCCTATTCCTGGCCCCCGTGAAGGTGACTGAGGACAATGGCTCGACCCTGGACTTCTCAGGTATGCAGTTGGCGGTCAGTAGTGACCGGGAAGGCAAGGCATCGAAGTTCCATGGCACTGCCGAGCGTTTCGAGATGAAGCTGGTGGGCGACGATCATCCGCCTGCCACGTTCGAACTGAAGGGGTTGGCTGTCGACGGCAACCTCGCCGCCACCGAACACGAAGCACTCTATGTCGGCAACTTCGATCTGTTACTGGCCGAGGCCAAGGCGACCTTGGGGCTTAAGCAGGAAGTGCTGATGCTCAAGGGCTTCGAACAGAAAGCCGTGCAAGCGCTGGATGGCCCGGACACCATTGGTGGTCGCGTGGACTACAAGGTGCAGGACATCACCTGGGATGGCCGCGCAGTGGGCAGCGCGCAGATGGCGATAAGCCTCAAGTCGTTGAATGCCCCGGCCATGGAGGCACTGTCGAAGTGGTACCAGGCGCACCTGCCGGAATTCCAGGAGGCAGCGGAGGCTGGCCAGGCGGTGCCGGTAATCCAGATGGACGAGGCGGAAAAGGCCAAATTCCAAGGTGACCTGCAGCAGTTGCTGGCATCCAAGCCACAGGTGGCCCTGGAGAACCTGTCGTTCAAGACTGCCAATGGCGAGAGCCGTTTCAGCCTGTCGATGGACTTCGCCAAGCCCGACTCGTTCGACCTGCCGCCCGACCAGTTGGGCAAGCAGTTGGTTACCGAGGTGAAGGGCAAGCTGTCGCTGTCCAAGCCCATGATCGGAGACCTGGCTACCCTGCGGGCGCTGCTCGAGGGCCAGACGGATGCCCAGGCGATCGCCCAGCAGTCGAGCCAGGCCGGCGAAATGGTCGGCATGATGGCGCTGCAAAGCGGTATGGCGACCGTGCAAGGCACTGATGTGGTGTCGAGCCTGCACTACGCCAACGGCATGGTCGACTTCAATGGCAAGAAGATGACCGTCGAAGAGTTCGCCATGATTCTCGCGGCGCACTTCGCGTCGATGCAGCCTCAGGGCTAAACCCACTCTTTGGGGCGCTGCTGCTGGCCTTGTTGCTGGCTGCGCCGGCTCATACGGGTAACCACAGCCTTCAGGGGGTGGCACCTGTTGGAGCAGGCGCAGGCCGCAATAGGCCTGCACCGGCAACACAAAAAACCGCTTTTGAATTCCCTTGATTGTCTGTAGCCTTCGGCGTCCGATAATAATCCGCGCCCGCAGAGGGCCGTGGCGGCATGCCTGCCGTCCGGCACCGCTAGCCGATCTGCCAGGGCCGGGTGATACACTCGATATGACGCGCATGCGCGCCCGCAGGTCCAGCGATCATGACCCAGATTTCCGAACGCCTTTTGGTTCAGGCCCATCTTGACGCCAAGCAGCCCAACCCGCTGACAGCCGAGCAGGAGGCCGAATACCGTGCGGCCATCGCCGCCGAGCTCAAGGCCCAGAACGCCGTTCTGGTGGCTCACTATTACTGCGACCCGGTCATCCAGGCGCTGGCCGAAGAGACCGGTGGCTGTGTGTCCGACTCGCTGGAAATGGCGCGTTTCGGCAAGAATCACCCGGCCGAAACCGTGGTTGTCGCCGGCGTGCGCTTCATGGGCGAAACGGCCAAGATCCTCACGCCGCAAAAACGCGTGCTGATGCCGACCCTGGAAGCGACCTGCTCGCTCGACCTGGGTTGCCCGGTCGAAGAGTTCTCCGCTTTCTGCGACCAGCACCCCGAACGCACCGTGGTGGTTTACGCCAACACCTCCGCCGCAGTGAAGGCGCGTGCCGACTGGGTGGTGACCTCCAGCTGCGCCCTTGAAATCGTCGAAAGCCTGATGGACAACGGCGAAACCATCATCTGGGGCCCGGACCAGCACTTGGGGCGGTACATCCAGAAGCAGACCGGGGCCGACATGCTGCTGTGGGACGGCGCGTGCATCGTCCATGAAGAATTCAAGTCGCGTCAGCTGGCCGATATGAAAGCGCTTTATCCGGACGCTGCCATTCTGGTTCACCCGGAGTCGCCGGAGTCGGTCATCGAGCTGGCCGATGCGGTAGGTTCCACCAGCCAGTTGATCAAGGCTGCCCAGACCCTACCGAACAAGACCTTCATCGTCGCCACCGACCGCGGCATCTTCTACAAGATGCAGCAGCTGTGCCCAGACAAAGAGTTCGTCGAAGCGCCCACCGCGGGTAACGGCGCCGCTTGCCGCAGCTGCGCACATTGCCCATGGATGGCCATGAACACCCTGGAGCGGGTGCTGGATTGCATGCGCAAGGGCAGCAATGAAATCTTCGTGGACCCAGCGCTGGTGCCGAAGGCGATCAAGCCTTTGAATCGCATGCTGGACTTCACCCAGGCGGCGCGCCTGAAGCTTTCCGGAAATGCTTGAAACCTGATCGTCGGCAAGCCGGCGCCTACAAGTGCTATGCCTGTAGGTGCTGGCTTGGCAGTGATCGGGCGCTCGTCAGCGTCCCATCATGTCCTTGACCATCCGCTGCTGCTCCATCACCTCGCGCTGGCGCTGGTCGATCTGCGCCGCCAACGGGAAGTTGCTGCCCGCACGGCGCTTGGCGTAGTCGAGCTGCTGGATCGCCTGGTCGAAATCGCCCACCAGGGTGAAGTACTCCGCGCGGGCGCGATGCAAGCCAATGGTATTGCCTGACAGTCCGCGAACTTCAGCCACGTCGTACCACACGTCCGGGTCGTCCGGGCGGCTCTTGAGCAGGTCATCCAGAACTTTTTCCGCCTCGGCTGGCTTGCCCTGCTTGACCAGCAGGTCGGCACGCACTTGTTTCAACGGATAATTGCCCGGGTACAAACCGCGCATCCGCTCCACCCGCTGCATGGCATCGGCCAGGCGGTTGTTGGTAATGTCCAGGTCGATCTGCGCCAGGTTGTAGGTGATGTCGTTGGGTGCCTTGGCCAGCAGCGGCTTGAGGTTCTCCCGCGCTTCATTGAGTTGGCCGCCCTTGATCTGCGCCAGGGCCAGGCCATAGCGGGCGGCGTCCATGTTCGGATTTTCGTCGAGCTGGGCGCGGAAGCGCTTGGCTGCAAGGCCTGGGGTGCCTTCGTAGGTCAATGCCACGCGGGCGCGGATCAGTTGGTAGCGCAGGCTGTCTTCCACCCCCCCCTTGGGCGCCTGTTCGGCGCGGTTGCGGGTGTCGGCGATACGCGACTCGGTCACCGGGTGCGTCAGCAGAAATTCGGGTGGCTTGGCATCGTAGCGGTACTGGCGCGCCAGGCGTTCGAACATCGATGGCATGTTGCGCGGGTCGTAGCCAGCTTTCTCGAGGTTCTGGATGCCGATGCGGTCGGCTTCCTGCTCGTTCTGCCGCGAGAAACGCCGTTGCTCCTGAATGGCCGCTGCCTGGGTGCCGGCGATCACGCCGATGCCGGCATCGCCGCCACCACCTGCGGCCAGCACGATACCAGCCAGCAGCGCTGCCATCATCGGCAACTGCATGCGTTGCTGGGCCTCGACGCCGCGGGCGAAGTGGCGCTGGGACAAGTGCGCCAGTTCGTGGGCCAGGACCGAGGCGTATTCGCCTTCGGTCTGGGCATTGAGGAACAGGCCACCGTTGACCCCGACGATGCCGCCAGGCGCTGCAAAGGCGTTGAGTTCGCGGCTGTCGATCAGAATGAACTCAAGGCGTCGGTCTTGCAGTTGGCTGGTTTCGGCCAGCCGGTACACGCTGGTTTCGACGTAGTCTTTGAGTTGTGGGTCGTTCAGCTGGTTGACGTTGCCGCGCAACAGGCTCAGCCAGGCGCGGCCAAGCTGGTGCTCCTGCTGCGGCGAGACGATTGCTGAACTGGCGTCGCCCAGTGACGGCAGGTCGTCGGCGTGGCCGGGAAGGGCCATCAGGCAGGCCAGCGTCAGCAGGGTAGGGCGCAGTAGATTCATGCACGAAGCTCGCGTCGGATCAAAGCCCCTACTGTAGCCCGCTCACACGTTGGCGACCAGTGGCGGTATCCTAGCGAACCTGCCTGACCAAGCCTCTGGAGACGCCTGCAATGAGTGACACCCTGACCTGCGACGCCGAACTCGACGCCAGCGGGCTGAACTGCCCGCTGCCCCTGCTCAAGGCGAAGATGGAGCTTAACCGCCTGGCCAGTGGCGCGGTGCTCAAGGTGGTCGCCACCGATGCCGGCTCGCAGCGCGACTTCCGCACTTTTGCCCAGCTGGCCGGTCATACCCTGCTGCACGAAACGGCCGAGGCCGGCGTCTTCACCTACTGGCTGCGCAAGGCCTGAGTCTCAATCAAGGATCGTCAATGTTCAAAGTGCTTCGCGACTGGATACAGCGCTACTTCTCCGATGAGGAGGCGGTGGTGCTGGCGGTCCTGCTGTTCCTGGCCTTCACGGCGGTGCTGACCCTTGGCGGCATGTTGGCGCCGGTGCTCGCGGGCCTGGTGCTGGCCTTCCTGATGCAGGGGCTGGTCAACGCCCTGGAGCGCCTGCGGGTACCTACGCGGGTGGCGGTAAGCGTGGTGTTCGCGCTGTTCATGGGGGCTTTGGCGGTGGTCCTGCTGGTGCTGGTACCGTTGCTCTGGCACCAGTTGATCACGCTGTTCAACGAGTTGCCGGGGATGTTGGGCAAGTGGCAGTCGCTGTTGCTGCTGTTGCCAGAGCGCTACCCGCACTTGGTCTCGGATGAGCAGGTGTTGCACGCCATCGAGTCGGTGCGCGGTGAAATCGGCAAGTTCGGCCAGTGGGCGCTGACCTTCTCGCTGTCCAGCCTGCCCTTGCTGGTCAACGCCATGATCTACCTGGTGCTGGTGCCGATTCTGGTGTTCTTCTTCCTCAAGGACCGCGAGTTGATCGCCCGCTGGGTCAGCGGTTACCTGCCGCGTCAGCGCAGCCTGCTCAACCGGGTTGGCAGCGAAATGAACCGGCAGATTGCCAATTATATTCGCGGCAAGGGCATCGAGATCCTGATCTGCGGCATTGCCACTTACATTGCCTTCATCAGCCTGGGACTCAACTATGCCGCGCTGCTGGCACTGTTGGTGGGGCTGTCGGTGGTGGTGCCCTATGTCGGAGCGGTGGTGGTGACCGTGCCGGTGACGCTGATTGCACTGTTCCAATGGGGCTGGGGTGATCAGTTCATCTACCTGATGACGGTGTACGCGATCATTCAGGCACTCGATGGCAACGTGCTGGTGCCGTTGTTGTTCTCCGAAGCGGTGAGCCTGCATCCGGTGGCGATCATCTGTGCGGTGTTGCTGTTCGGCGGGTTGTGGGGTTTCTGGGGGATCTTCTTCGCGATCCCGCTGGCGACGTTGATCAAGGCGGTACTGGATGCCTGGCCGCGGCAGGAGCCTAGCGTTTCGCCGATGTTGTAATCTGGGGGGGGGCTGCAGGGCAGCCCCATCAGGCTCAAGCCTTGTTCAATGCCTGGGCCGCCGCCAACACGGCGTCCACATGCCCCGGCACCTTCACCCCACGCCATTCCTGGCGCAGCACACCGTCCTTGTCGATCAGGAAGGTGCTCCGGTCGACGCCCAGGTACTCCTTGCCATACAGCTTCTTCAGCTTGATCACGTCGAACAATTGGCAAAGCGCCTCGTCCTTGTCGCTGATCAGCTCGAACGGGAAGCCCTGCTTGGCCTTGAAATTCTCATGGGACTTGATGCCATCGCGGGAAACACCGAACACCACGGTGTTGGCGGCCTCGAAGGCTGCGTGCTGGTCACGGAAACCCTGGCCTTCGGTGGTGCAGCCCGGCGTGCTGTCCTTCGGGTAGAAGTACAGCACCACTTGGCGGCCCTTGAGCGCAGCGAGGCTCACGGCCTGGCCACTGGTGGCCTGGGCCTGGAAATCGGCGACGGGTTTGTCGAGTTCTACGGCCATGGGAAGCTTCCTTACATGGGGTTCTGTGGGCGCCAAGGCTCGATCAAGGCATCCAGGTTCAGGGCATCGGCGAAGTCGAGGAACTGGTCGCGCAGCCAGCTGATCTGGGTGCCGGCCGGCAGGATCACGGTGAACTGGGCATTGAGCATGCTGCTACCGGTCTGCGGCGCCAGGTAGGTGTCGCAGGTCAAGGCTTCCAGTTCGACGCGGTGGTCAAGGAAGAACTGGCACAGCTCGCTGATGATATCCGGGCGGTAGGCGGCGCTGATGTAGGCGACGTATGGCAGGGCCTGGGGGCGTACCTCCTGGTCGGCGCTGCGCACTACATCGAGGGTCAGGCCGTGTTTCTTGCCCAGGCCCGGCAGCATGGCTTCCAGGCGCGCCAGGGCATCCCAGCTGCCACCGACCTGCAGGACCAGGGCGCTGGTCTCGCCATGGCGGCTCAGGCGCGAGGTGACCACCGCGCAGCGGTTTTCGAAGGCGGCGCGGCTGAGGACATTGGCCAGCTCCATGGGGTTGGGCCCCAGGGCGCTGATGACGAGGAATTGTTCGCGGACGGTGGGGGTGGACATGCAGCATTCCTAAAGCGATGAGCGGTCGGCACAGGACGGGCGAAAGCCTCCGGTCGACAGGGCCCCGGGCTCGCATGCGAGGTCGCGGACGCTGGCGGGGAGCAGGGTCGACGGCCCGGCGGGCCGTGCTGCACCGATCAAAGGATCAAGGGTAGCGAAAACCGACGCGAAGGGGAATGCTCCGCCCGCCTGCTTCGCTTGTGCAAGGCCGATGCCCCCAGTACCATTACCGCTCTCTTTTTCCGGCAGGAGCAGTTACATGATTGCGGGCAGTATGGTGGCATTGGTCACACCCATGGATGCACAAGGGCGTCTTGATTGGGACAGCCTCGACAAACTTGTAGACTTCCACCTGGAAAACGGCACCCATGCGATCGTCGCAGTCGGCACTACCGGTGAGTCGGCCACGCTGGATGTCGAAGAACACATCCTGGTCATCAAGCACGTGGTCGAGCGCGTCAAGCACAGCAAGAAGCCGATTCCGGTCATCGCCGGTACCGGTGCCAACTCCACCGCTGAAGCCGTGCACCTGACCCAGAACGCCAAGAACGCTGGCGCCGACGCCTGCCTGCTGGTGGTCCCGTACTACAACAAGCCGACCCAGGAAGGCCTGTACCAGCACTTCAAGCACATCGCCGAAGCCGTCGACATCCCGCAGATCCTCTATAACGTACCCGGCCGCACCTCCTGCGACATGCAGGCCGAGACCGTGATCCGCCTGTCGAAGGTCAAGAACATCATCGGTATCAAGGAAGCCACTGGCGACCTGCAGCGTGCCAAGGCCATCCTCGATGGCGTCGACAAGGACTTCATCGTCATGTCTGGCGACGACCCGACCGCTGTCGAGCTGATCCTGATGGGCGGCAAGGGCAACATCTCCGTTACCGCCAACGTCGCCCCGCGCGAAATGGCCGACCTGTGCGAGGCCGCCCTTGAGGGCAATGCCGAGAAGGCCCGTGCAATCAACGAAAAACTCATGCCGCTGCACAAAGACCTGTTCTGCGAGTCCAACCCGATCCCGGTGAAATGGGCGCTGGTGGAAATGGGCCTGATGCAGAAGGGCATCCGCCTGCCGCTGACCTGGCTGAGCGAAGGCTGTCACGAAAAAGTCCGTACTGCCTTGCGCCAGTCCGGCGTACTGGTTTAATCGAGGAAGTACACCGCATGAAGCGACTGGCTGGTCTTTCCACGCTCGCCCTGATCATCTCCAGCACCAGTGGTTGTGGCTGGTTGTGGGGCGAGGATGGCTATTTCCGCGACCGCGGCAGCGACTACCTGCAAGCGCACCCGACCGCGCCGATGCAGCTGCCGCCGGACGCCAGCAACGTCAAGCGCCTTGACCCGCTGTTGCCGATCCCCCGCAACGTCGCCGACGACCGCGCCACTGGCGAGTTCGAAGTGCCACGTCCGCAACCACTGACCGCTGCGGCCGAAGCCAGCGACTACAGCCTGCAACGCAGCGGCAACAGCCGTTGGGTGCTGGCCCAGCACTCGCCTGCCGAGGTGTGGCCGGTGGCCCGTCAGTTCTTCGAGGACAATGGTTTCCGCATTGCCGAAGAGCGCCCGCAGACCGGTGAATTCAACACCACCTGGCAGCGCTTCGACGAACTGTCCGCTTCGCTCGGCCAGCGCCTGGCGAGCACCGCCAGCAGCGGCGACAGCGAAGTGCGCGTACGTGTTCGCATGGAACCCGGCGTGCAGCGCAACACCTCCGAGGTGTACGTCGTCAGCGTCGAGCGCCCGGCCGGTAGCACCGCCGAGCCTGACTTCCCGTCCAGCTCCAGCAATACCGGCGCCGATGCCCTGCTGGTCGATGAAATGCTTGCCAGCATGAACCGCAGCGCCGAGAAGGGCGGTTCGGTTTCGCTGCTCGCGGCCCGCGACTTCGATGCTCCGAGCCGCGTCAGTCTGAGCGAAGACGGCAGTGGCAACCCGGTGCTGTACCTGGGCGCCGACCTGGACCGCGCTTGGTCCAGCGTAGGCCGTGCCCTGGAGCAGGGTGGCGAGTGGCGTGTCGAGGACATCAACCGCAGTCTGGGCCTGTACTACATCAACCTGTCGGAAAAGCCTGAAGACAAGCAGAACGAGCCTGGTTTCTTCGGCCGCATGTTCGGCAGCGAGCCAACCAAGGAAGAGCGTGAAGCCCGTGCCGAGCGTTATCAGGTCCGCCTGAGCAAGGTGGGCGAGAGCGTGCAGGTAACGGTCGAGAAGAACATCAACACCGTGGCCCCGGCCGATGTTGCCCGCCGCGTGCTGAGCGCCATTCAGGACCACCTGGGCTAAGTGCGCTTCGCGGTACTCGGAAGCGGCAGCCAGGGAAATGGCACGCTGATCGCCAGTGGTGACACCTTCATCCTGGTCGATTGTGGCTTTTCCCTGCGTGAAACCGAGCGACGCCTGGCGCTGCTCGGTGTGTCGCCGGCCCAGCTGAGCGCGGTGCTGGTGACCCACGAACATGCCGACCACGTGCATGGGGTGGGCTTGCTGTCACGGCGCTACAATGTACCGGTCTACCTCAGCCAGGGCACCTTGCGCGGTTTGCGCAAGCCGGTGGAGGTGGCCGGTTTTCTCGCCTGTGGCGACTGCTTGCGTATCGGCAGCCTGGAAGTCAGCGCGCTGCGGGTCGAGCACGATGCATTCGAACCGTTGCAGTATGTGTTCAGCGATGGGCGCCGACGGTTTGGCATGCTGACCGACCTGGGCTCGTACGACAGGCACCTGGTCGAGCGTTACCAAGGCCTGGATGCATTGCTCATCGAGGCCAACCATTGCCGCGACCTGCTTGCCCGCGGCCATTACCCGCACTTCTTGAAGTTGAGGGTCGGCGGCAGCCAAGGACATTTGAACAACCACCAGGCAGCAAACCTGGTGGCCGAGCTGGGCTGGCAGCACCTGCAACACCTGGTGCTGGCCCACCTCAGCAGCAAGAACAACCTGCCACAACTGGCCCGCCAGTGCTTTGTCGACACCCTTGGGTGCGACCCGGACTGGCTCCAGGTGGCGAATCAGGAACACGGGCTCGACTGGCGTGAAATCGCCTAGCCCAACAACTCAAGCAAGCGGAGCCCTCCATCATGGAAAAACGCGACGAACTCTACCGCGGCAAAGCCAAATCGGTTTACAAGACCGACGACGCCGACCGCTTGATCCTGCTGTTCCGTAACGACACCTCGGCGTTCGACGGCAAGCGTATCGAACAGCTCGACCGCAAAGGCATGGTGAACAACAAGTTCAACGCCTTCATCATGCAGAAACTGGAAGAAGCCGGCGTGCCGACCCAGTTCGACAAGCTGCTGGGCGACAACGAGTGCCTGGTCAAGAAGCTGGACATGATTCCGGTCGAGTGCGTGGTGCGTAACTACGCAGCGGGCAGCCTGGTCAAGCGCCTGGGCGTGGAAGAAGGCATCAAGCTCGAGCCGTCCACCTTCGAGCTGTTCCTGAAGAACGACGAGAAGGGCGACCCGTTCATCAACGAATCCCACGTCGTTGCCTTCGGTTGGGGCACCGCCGAGCAGCTGTCAGAGATGAAAAAGCTGTCGCTAAAGGTCAACGAGGTACTGACCAAGCTGTTTGACGACGCAGGCCTGCTGCTGGTCGACTTCAAGCTGGAGTTCGGCGTGTTCCACGGCCAGATCGTCCTGGGCGACGAGTTCAGCCCCGACGGCTGCCGCCTGTGGGACAAAGAAACCCGTAAGAAGATGGACAAGGACCGCTTCCGCCAGGGTCTGGGCGACGTGATCGAAGCCTACGAAGAAGTTGCCAAGCGCCTGGGCGTGCCGCTGTAAGGCGCATGTTCACGCAAGCGCCTGATACCACGCGATTTTTTTGCAAATAAAGGTTTGCGTTTTCAGAATTCGCTGGTATGATGCGCGGCATTGGAGAGATGCCGGAGTGGTCGAACGGGACGGATTCGAAATCCGTTGTACTGGCAACAGTACCTAGGGTTCAAATCCCTATCTCTCCGCCATACATGTGAAGCGCGAAACCCCTGATTCCTGATAAGGAGTCAGGGGTTTTGTGTTTTTGGGGCGCGTTCAGGGTCCGCGTTTTCCCCGGCCACTGCAGGCCCTGCCATTACGTCTTGTACCCCATCCCTGAAAGACGGCCCCGTCTCGAACGTGGTGGTTGCACCACTTGGGTATTGCGCATTTCCCGAAGTCGGCTAAATTGTACAAAAACCTATACAAAAATTAGGTGTTGTACATGTATTGCGAATGGCCTTTGACGTTGTACTTCGACGGTGCTTGCCCACTGTGCGCCAGGGAAATCGCTTTCCTGCGGCGGCGGTCGACGGGGGGCAGGCTGCTTCTGGTAGACATCGGAGATGCGGATTTCGACCCCGGATCGTTGGGCGTCACTGTCGAGCAACTGAAGGCTTCTTTGCATGGGAGGTTCGCCAATGGGCTATGGGTCACCGGCTTGGACGCGACCCTATGGAGCTGGCGGGCCGCAGGGGTGGGCATGTATGTTGCGCCACTGGCCTGGCGCCCTTTACGCCCACTGCTTGCCGGTTGTTACAGGCTTTTCTGTCGCTTGAGGCCACACTTGGCGTGGCTACCCCATCCCGACGGTGCTCTTCGTTGCACCCGTGAGGCGTCCAAATGTACCCATCGTTAGCTGCGTATTACCGCGACATTCTTATCGGCATTGGAGAAAACCCGCAGCGCGAAGGGCTTTTGGATACGCCTCAGCGTGCGGCAAAAGCAATGCAGCACCTATGCAACGGTTATACCTTGAAGCTTGACGAGGTCATAAACGGTGCTTTGTTCGAGTCTCAGAACGATGAAATGATCGTGGTCCGTGACATTGAGCTTTATTCACTGTGCGAACACCACTTATTGCCATTTATCGGCAAGGCTCATGTCGCCTACCTGCCGACAGGACGGGTGCTCGGCCTATCGAAGGTTGCTCGTGTGGTCGACATGTTCGCGCGTCGTTTGCAGATACAGGAAAACTTAACGCGGCAAATCGCCTGTGCCATCCAGGATATTACCGATGCTGCCGGGGTGGCAGTGGTTATTGAAGCAAAGCATATGTGCATGATGATGCGCGGTGTCGAGAAGCAGAACTCCGTCATGCTGTCATCTGTGATGTTGGGCGAATTTCGCGACTCACCGACGACCCGACAAGAGTTTCTTCAGCTCATCGGGCAGAAATAACTGACACCGGTATGAAAAGAAGCGTCTGGTTGACTGGTCCATTGGGTGCCGGTCGAAGAGGGTCATTCAAATGAATTCAGTATCTACCCCGTTATCGCCCAGCCGCTTTGCTGTCCTTGGTTACGGCGGTTTGCTGCCGTTTATTGGATTAACGTTGCTTGTCCTTTTTTATGCTCAATACCGGTCGTTGTGGTCGGCTATGCTGGTGAGCTATGGCGCTGTGATATTGAGCTTCATCGGCGCCTTGCACTGGGGATTCGCCATGGCCTTGCAGGGTATGCTCGCTGAGCATCGTCGAGCGCGGCTCGTGTGGAGCGTCATACCTGCCCTTGTTGGTTGGGTTAGTACACTTGTCGCCGTGCCATTGGGCTGTTTGATGTTGACTGCCGGTTTTATCGTTCATCTTTGGCAGGACCAGAAATTGGCGCAAGCGTTGCCTCGATGGTACTTGCCGATGCGAGGGTACTTAACCCTTGTGGTGAGCCTCTGCTTGCTGCTCAGCGCATTTGCCGTGTTGTTTGAGTTCTAGCCGATCTACATGGCGGAGCCCGATCGGCTTGCACGAAGACGCAGTGCACGGCGTGCGGGCGGATGTTTTCAGCGCCAGCCCATCATCCAGGTCTCTGAGTCGCGCAGTGTTCGCCAATCTAGCCATTGGCTACGGCCACTGTGCACCGCTTCCAGTTCGACACGCAGCAAGATGCCATCGTCGTCGAGCTCAAGGTCCGTCACCAGGAAGTGCTTTTCTTTATTCTCAGGGTGCCGCGCGGTCCATTTGGAGAGCTTTAATTTCGCGGGTGCAATGCGATTCATCAGGCGGTCCTCCGGTGGGCTGTTGCAGTGTTGATCGAGGCTAAACCTGTACAAGGTCAGAGCACGATATAGTCGCTGTATTGCCGTAAGCCGTCATGGGGCCCTTCGATCAGGTGCACGTAACGGCCGTTCACCCACTCAATCGGCAAACAGTCGTCGACTTCCAGTACCGTATCGATATGCTGCTTGAGCCAGTTTGCCTGCAGGCGTCGTTTGCCCAGACGCTTGGCCTCTGCCTTGTCCCTGGCCACCACCAGCAGGTAACGGTGGGCCTCGCCAAACACCCCGTCCTCGTAGCCTCCAAGGTTGATGAAGAACAGTCGAGGGTCATCCGACCCAGGCGCCGCCTGACTGAACTCGACGCGGTAGTGGTCGACACCGCTGACTTCGATCCACGAGTCGATGTGCAGGCCCTGGCGGCTCCCGAACCAGCCTTGGCACAGTTGTGGGTACGTTTGCTCGAGTGAGTCGGCCTGTGCAAACAGCACGTCGTGTACCTCGATACGTGCCCGTGGATGGCGACCACCGAGCATGACTATGTACAGCATGAGCGAATCCTTCTTTCCGGCTTGGCCTCGTGCGGTGCCCAGGCCGTTGCCTGACCGGGGGCACTGCGCATGGAAATCTATGCAAGTAAGTATAATATCTGTACATGGTGCTATATTTGTACAGAATTATGGGGTGCTGCTCGTTGGGCTGCGGTCGGCGGGCGGCACTGGACGACTGGATGCACCTCATGGATGACGCTCGAACGCAAGCCGACCAGGCGTGGAGAGCGGTCGATCCAACCTATTTTCCGCCACCTGTCCGAGGGTACATCATGAACTTGATCGCGCTTACCCAACTGGTATCGACCGGCGAAGCAAAGGAATTGGAACTGTTGTCGCTGGAGGGTGGCTTCTACGTCCTCCGTGCCTTGACCGACGCCGGTCCCGTGACATTGAGCGATGCCCATGGGCAACCGGTTCGCGTGCGCTCGACGACCGAGCTGCGGCACTTGCTGGCCGACATGCCACCGATTCCCTGCATGTTGGTCCAACAGGTGGTGCACGACGAGATGTGCGGGCAGCGTAACGGCCCCGCTGCGCCGCTGCGTGTCCCGATAACACTGACCAGCCAGTGGTAGCCTGAACGCTGCGCCTGTGCAACGTGATTCACTGTTATCAGGCGGTACACCGCGGACAGGAACACGTCCGCATCCGTGTCAGCGGGTGTCGATTTGCGTCTGCAACTGTCCGCCGACAATGGATAGTTCTTTGAGCTGTTCCCCCTCGCGCAGTACGAATAGCGCGTCCATCCCGCGTTCCTGAGCCAGACGCGGGCCTTCGGTCTCGCCCAGGACCATGAGCGCCGTGGCCCAGGCATCGGCGAGCATGCACGAGGCCGCCACCACGGTGACGGCGGCGAGCGGACTGCACAGCGGCGCGCCGGTGGCCGGGTTCATGGTGTGAGCATAGGACTGACCGGCCACGTCGACCCAGTGTCGATAGTCGCCGGAAGTCGCGATTGAGGCATCACTGAGTTCCATCACGCCCATGACTTCACGCACGCCTCGTTTGGGCTTTTCCAGGGCCACGGCCCAGCTTTGGCCGTCAGGTTTGAGACCGCGGGCGCGCATCTCGCCATCGATACCGACCAGGTAGCGAGTGATACCCAGAGTCTCCAGGCAACGGGCCAGTTCATCCACGCCAAAACCTTTGGCGATGCCACTCAAGTCAAGGTTCAACGGCTCGCGCTTGAGCACCTGATTGCGTTGTGGATCAACCACCAATGCGGCGCTGGCTAACAGCCGGGCGCCCGGCATCAGGGTGCCGATCGCCTGCGCGGTGACCGTCTGCTTCCCTGGGCCGAAGCCCCAGGCGTTCACCAGGTCACCGACAGCGATGTCGAAGGCACCGCCGGATTGCTGGCTGACGTGCAATGCAGCAGTCAGGACCGTTGTCAGTTCCTTGGGCACCGGCACCCATTGCTGCTCGGGGGCTGCATTGAGGCGGTTGAGGTCCGAGTCGGGTTTCCAGGTAGACATCTGCTGATCCACCCGGGCCACGGCGCGGGTCAGGCGCAACCTAACTTCGTCGATATCGAGCCCGGCGGCGGCATAAAAAAGGGCGGTATAGCGGGTACCCATGGTTTCGCCGTTCAGGCTGTAGCGCTTCAGTTCAGTAGACATCTTCACGGTAGCGTCCTTGTGCCCTGAGGGTCAGTACACTGAGGTTAAGCGGCGCCAATACTTCATCAAGGGCCTGCTTGACGCCCTTGGCCATTTCGCGGCTGCCACACACCAGTACTTGGGCACCTTTTTCAAACAGCCTGCGCAAGGCCAGGGCATCGCTGATCAGCCTGTCCTGCACGTAGCTGCGGTCCTGGACCTGAGAAAAGGCGGCTCGCAGTGCCGTTAGGCGGCGGTCGGACAAATATTGGTTGAGCTGCGGTTCGTAGAGAAAGTCCGAGGCTGGGTTGCGGCCGCCCCAATACAAGTGCATCGGGTGTCGGGCCTTGTTGTTGCGGATAAAGCCGGCCAGAGGACCGATACCGGTACCGGCGCCGATCAGGATCACCGGGTGCACGCCCGACGCGGGACGAAATTGCGGGTTGGGCTGGATGAAGGCTTTGATCTGCGCGCCGATGTCCAGGCCATGAAGATACTCCGAGCACTGGCCAGCGGTGTGTTTACGCACACAGATCTCCAACGTGCCGTCTTGGGAACCGCTGGCCAGCGAGTAGAGGCGGGGGATTGGGCTGCCCGGGGGGAAAATCCCTACCAGGTCGCCGGCCAGGAAGCCTGGCAGTTCGCCGCAAGCCTTGAAGCGCAGGATATGGGTAGGTGCGTTCACTTCTTCGCCATAGGTGATCCGCTCTGTCAACTGCAATGAATGGGTACGCGGCTGTTTCGGGGTGTGAACCAGTGCCAACTCCTGTCCCAACACGTCGCTCAACGCGTGGCCCCAGCGAGCGAACTCCTGAGAAGACTGGCGGTTGATGGTTTCCAGTCCCAGCAATGGCGAGCCACCGGCCTGCACCATTGCATCCTGCACTTGGTACGCGTACTGACAGAACTGCGCAAACTGGCGATCGCCCAGGCCCAGCACTGCGAAGGGCAGGCCGGGCTTGAGGCCGGTTTTGGCGAGCCGCGCGAGGAACTGCGAAGCCGAAGCCGGCGCATCGCCGTCTCCGTGGGTCGCTGTGAGGATGAACACCCGTTGGGCATTACGGTAATCGGCCGACCATTCATTCATCGCCGTGCTGTGCACTTGATGGCCACTCTGGTGCAAGGCGTCATGCAAGGTCTTGGCAAAACCCCAGGTGCTGTTGTTTTCACTGCCAACCAGAATCACGCTGTCGGCGGAGTGAGCCGGGCTGTTGTGGCGGATGCTCGGGCCGGCTTTGCGGCGGCGCCACCATAACACTATGCCGGTCACGCTCATCAACGGCACGCAGAGGGCGCATAGCCCCAGCGGCAGGCCCAGCCACCAGAGGCCTTCGCCTGTGTGCAACTGGTAGACCAGTTCGTAGAGGTTGTGCATCGAATCATGCGTTTGATAGGACAGTAAGGCGCCGCTGGCCTGGTCCACATAGCCGTCGCCCTGGCCCGTGCGCAGGGAAAACACATCGTGGGGGTTGCCGGGACTCGGGTAGACCAACTCGCGCAGGTCGTTCAGGTCGGTGGCCTGCAAGGCTTGCAGCTTCGCCACCGGCAAAGCCGGGCCGGCATTGAGGTGAGTGGGGAAGGCGGGTTCATGTTGATTGCCCTCAGCGATCAAACCAAAGGTGGTGGCGGACATATAGAGCCCGGTCAATGCCGACAGCAGCATCCCAAGCAAGGCCAGTCGCCCGACTTCAGCGTGCCAGCGCTGGCTGAAAGTACCCCGCAGCGGCCGCAGCAGGTTGTGCCAGCCACCCAGGCGCCGGGCCAGCAATAGCGCGCCGGACACTGACAACGTCAGTATGAACAGGGCACCGATAGCCGACACTCCATGTCCCGGTGTGCCGAGCAATAACGAGCGGTGCAGGTTTTTCATCCAGCGGGAGAACGCGGATGGTTCGTAAGGGGCGAGGCCTTGGCCGGTCAGAGGGTCGACCTTTTCCGCTCGGGCCTGGCCATTCTGGTTGTAGTAGACGATCACCGTGCCGGACGCTGAGCGTTGGATCTGCTCCACGCCTGTAAAGTGGTTGGCAACGCGATCTGCCAGTTGGGCGACGGTGCGTTCTCCGGCGGAGGTGGACGTGGCGTGTAGGCGTTCCAGCGCTGGCTCGACAGACAGGATCGCGCCGCTCATGGCCAATACCATGACCAACAGCGCGGCGATCAGGCCAGGAAGAGAATGGAACTGGCGAAGCATGTTCAGCCTCCAGCGGTGGCGGGTGTTACAGATCGTAAGTAAAGGTGTCGACGTAGACACTGCCGGCCGCGGGCTTGCCTGAGCCCTTGGACGTCAGGGGTACGCTCACATCGCCGCGGGCGTCACGTTTGTCCTCCACCGCGCTGTCGATGCGAATCTGATACCCGGCATCGATCAGGGTGTCTGCCAGTTCCACGCTGACGTTGAGCGTGCTTCCACTGCCGACACTGGCGCCGCTGACCCCATCGAACTCACTCGGGTTCATGCCGCTGCCACGGGCCCAGTCGCCCAAGTGTTTGTAATATTTGGCCTTCTTGCCGGCTACCCAGAGGGTTTTCTGATATTGGCCATTGGCATCGGTGACGTAGATCGCCAGGTAGGCATCGTTACCGCTGTAGTCCTTGAGTTGTGTGGTCAAGGTCACTTCGCGGGCCTGGGCCAGCGCCGGCAGCGCAATGGCGCCGACGAGGCAGGTTGCTGCAATGATCTTTTTCATGAAAGCGTCCTGTTGATCGTTGGATCGAGAGTCTGGACCTGCTTGCTGACAGCAACCTGAAACTCATCGACAGGTGAGGCGTCGTTCGGCGCGAGGGCTGCGGCCAGGGCGTAACCGCTGACCAGCAGGCTCAACTGCCTGGCATTGGCGATACAATCTGATTTCATGATCTATCTCCTGCCGGGGTCGGTGTCTGTGGCATACCCTAAGGTGCATTCCTGACAACCAGCTGAATCTTCAGATTCACGTCAGCTAGGACGATTAAGGTGCCGCCCGACAACCATCACAGGAGGTGTCAGATGCGAGTTCTATTGGTCGAGGACGCTCCAGGCTTGGGGGAAGCGGTGCGCGAGCAGATTGCCGATGACGGCCACGCCGTCGATTGGGTGCAGCGCCTGGATCACGCACGCACTAGCGTCCGTACTACGCCTTACGACTTGATTCTGCTGGACCTGATGCTCCCGGATGGGCTTGGCCTGGATTTTCTGCGTCAACAACGCTCGGCAGGGGAGGTGACGCCGGTGATCATCCTGACCGCACAGGACCAGATATCCGATCGTATCGCGGGTCTCAATGCCGGTGCCGATGACTACCTGGTTAAACCGTTCGACCTGTTTGAGCTCTCGGCCCGTGTAGCGGCGGTGGCCCGACGTTATAGCGGCAACCCCAATCCACAGATCAAGCTCGGCGACTTGCAGGTCGACATGAGTGCCCGTACGGTGCAGCGCAGCGGTGCGACGGTGGACCTCACGGCGCGGGAGTGGGCGCTGTTCGAGGCGTTTGTACAACGCCCCGGTGCGCTGCTGTCCAAATCGCAGCTTGAAGAGCGGCTGTATGCCTTCGGCGCCGAAATCGAAAGCAATACCATCGAGGTCTACATCAGCCGCCTACGTAAAAAACTTGGGCGCGACCTGATTGAAACCGTGCGGGGCATGGGCTACCGGTTGATGTCCGCATGAAGCCGTCTTCGAGCCTGCAAATACGTCTCGGCCTGGGGCTAACCCTGGGAATGACTTTACTCTGGCTGCTGGCGACAGTTGGTGCCTGGCTGGTGGTGCGACACGAGTTGAACGAAGCGTTCGACGGCGCGTTGGAAGAGACAGCGCAACGCATCCTGCCTTTGGTCGAGCTGGAAATCAGCAATCGGCAAGCGCCTCGGACTGCGCAGCACGTTGCGACCCTGAAAATGCACAAGGAATACCTGACGTACCTGGTGCGCGATGCCAAGGGCAAGATTCTGATGCAGTCTCACGACGCCAATCCGGAGATCTTCAATCGACAACCCACCGAAGGTTTTTCCACTTCTGAAAAGTACCGACTGTATGGCGCCAGTGCACTGCGCCAGACGTTGTTCATCGAGATTGCCGAACCGCTTGGTCACCGTCGCGAAGCCGCGCGGGAGGCCTTGTTTGCGTTGTTGTTGCCTTTGTTGGTGTTGATTCCTATCAGCCTGCTGGGCACCTGGTTATTTGTGCGTTTCAGCCTTGGCAGCGTGCTGGCTTACCGCCGTGCTATCGAAGCGCGTGGTGTGGGTGATCTGTCGCCGATCAAGGTGGAGCACCTGCCGGCTGAAATCGATCCGCTGGCTGAGGCGGTCAATCACCTGCTGGAGCGCTTGCGCAATGCCCTGGAGGCCGAGCGCAGCTTTACCGCCAACAGTGCCCACGAACTACGCACACCGTTGGCCTCGACCCTGGCGCAGATCCAGCGGTTACACCGTGAAGCGCCCGACGGTCCATTGCGAAGGCGTGCGCAGAAGATCGAGAACGCGTTGCGCGAGCTTTCACGGCTTTCAGAAAAACTCATGCAGCTGGCCAAAGCCGAGGGCGGCGGGCTGTTGTCCGAAACGCCACAGGACCTGATTCCATTGCTTGCCCACGGAGTGGACGAGTGGAACCAACGCAGCGGGCAGCGCATTGAGTTGCAACTGCCAAGCCAGACGGGTGTCTACTCGATCATCGACCCGGACGCCTTTGGCATTCTGCTGCGCAACCTGATTGAAAATGCGCTGAAGTATGGAGCAACGGACCAACCGGTCGAAGTCAGCCTGACCGAACAAGCACAGCTACGGGTTATCAATAGCGGCCCAACGGTGCCGAAGTCTACCTTGGAGCACCTGACCGAGCGTTTTGTGCGCGGTCACAGTGAGATCAGTGGTTCTGGACTGGGCTTGGCGATTGCCAAAACCATCGTGCAGGGGGTGAATGCCAGAATGAAATTGCGCTCCCCGGCAACAGGTCGAGAAGACGGGTTTGAAGTCTGCATCTGGTTACCGCTTGCCCCCAACCTAAAAGACTGAGATGTCACCGGCGTTCTATTGGTACCATGAATCAGCCCTTGCCGGGAGCACATCACGCCTTGGAAAACGGTAGGTTTTCTGGGGCTTTTCCGTGCTGCGGTCTGAATGTTTTATCCTCCCCAGCGCAGCTTCCTCCAGCAGCGCCTTGGCCATTGGGTCCAGGTCATGCGAGGCCCGGATGAGCGTTCATCGCTGTCCATCGTGCACGCGAGGGGCATGTCCCTTACGTAGCCCAACAGCCTCTGGTGCGGGGGTGATGGCGTCCGATCGCAAGCTGCGCCAGCTCCCACAGGTTCACCGTGGGAGCCCTTTTCAGGATCTTCAATGAGAATGCCGTGGCACTCCGCCCGTCCTGGCGATCACACGCATGTGCAGCGTCGCCGGCTCCAGGCAGCCGCCGGTGGACAACTGCCCAACGAGTTGGCGATAGAGCTCCTGCCATGGTGTCTGCGAGGCAGGGATGTTCGGCGTCCAGGCTGCACGCCGGCGTGCCACCTCTTCGTCGTCCACCAGAAGGTCGACGCGCCGCTGGTTGAGGTCCACCCGTAGCCAGTCGTTGGTCTGCAGCAGCGCCAGGCCACCGCCGACGGCTGCCTCCGGTGACATGTTGAGGATCGAAGGGCTGGCCGACGTACCGCTCTGGCGTCCGTCCCCCAGACACGGCAGCGAGTCGATGCCTTTCTTGATCAGCGCGGCAGGTGGCGCCATGTTGACCACCTCGGCGCTGCCTGGGTAACCCACGGTGCCGGCGCCACGAATCACCAGAATGCAACGCTCGTCGATGTCCAGTTCAGGGTCGTCGATGCGGGCGTGGTAGTCCTCTGGCCCCTCGAACACGATGGCCCTGGCCTCGAAGCTGTTCTCCTTGCCGGGTTCGGCCAGATAGGTCTTGCGGAAGGCTTCACCGACGACCGACATCTTCATGATCGCACTGTCGAAGAAGTTGCCGCTGAGCACGATGAATCCGGCGTTGTGCTTGAGCGGGGCATCGAACGGGAGAATGACTTCGCGATTGCTGGTGACTGCATCGCGAACCACCTCGCCGATGGTCTTGCCGCTGACTGTCGCGCATGCCTCGTGCAGACGGCCGGCCTTGCGCAGTTCGTGCATCACCGCCGGTACGCCGCCCGCGCGGTGGAAGCCTTCACCCAGGTATTTGCCCGCCGGCATGCAGTTGACCAGCAGCGGCACGTCCTCTCCGATGCGCTGCCAGTCGTCCAGCGACAGCTCGATCCCCATGTGCCGGGCGATAGCGATCAGGTGCGGCGGACAGTTGCTCGAAGCGCCCAGGGCCGAAGCCACGGCAATGGCATTCTCGAACGCCTCGCGGGTCATGATCGACGACGGGCGTACGTCCTGCATCACCAGCTCGCAGATGCGTCGGCCGGTGGCATAGGCCATCTGCCCGCGTTCGCGGTAGGGCGCGGGGATGCTTGCACAGCCTGGCAGCGACATGCCCAGTGCCTCGGCCAGGGCGTTCATCGACAGTGCCGTGCCCATGGTGTTGCAGTGGCCAACCGACGGCGAGGCGGCGGTCGTCATCTCCATGAAACCTTCGTAGTCGATTTCGCCCGCGGCCATCAGGTTGCGCGCATGCCACAACACCGTGCCCGACCCGATCAGCTGGCCCTTGTGGTGGCCATCGAGCATAGGCCCACCGGAGAGCACGATGGCTGGCATGTCCGTGGTGGCAGCGGCCATCAGGCAGGCCGGTGTGGTCTTGTCGCAGCCGGTGGTCAGCACGACGCCATCCAGCGGGTAGCCGTGGAGGATTTCCACCAGGCCCAGGTAGGCGAGATTACGGTCCAGCGCGGCGGTTGGTCGGCGGCTCTGCTCGGCGATCGGGTGCACCGGAAACTCCATGGGGATCCCTCCAGCATCGCGAATCCCCGCCTTGACCCGTTGGGCCAGTTCCAGGTGGTGGCGGTTGCAAGGCGTCAGGTCGCTGCCGGTCTGGGCGATGCCGATGATCGGCCGCCCGGATTGCAGTTCGTCGCGGGTCAGGCCGTAGTTCATGTAGCGCTCGACGTACAGCGCGGTCATGTCGGCGTGGCTCGGGTCGTCGAACCATTGCTGGCTGCGCAACGGGCGTTTCAGGGTATCGGTCATGTCATTCTCTCTTGTATTTATGGGCACCGGTCGGCGTTGCAACACGCTGGCCTGGGCAAGGCTGGGCACCCCTGAGACGGTGCTGCCAATCGCGTTATCAAGGGCGGCGAGGTCGCGGCCACGGGTCTCGGTCGACAGCCAGGTGCCGATCAGGGCTAGCTCAGACAGCGCCAGTGTATAGAGCGTCAGCACCCAGTAGGCCCCACCGGTCAGGCCGACCAGAAGATACCCAGGACCGGCGCCAGGCCGCCGGAGCGCATGGCGCCGATTTCATGTGCCAGGGGTGCCCGTTGCGTCAGTGTTGCAGCAGCCCTCGAGCGGCCAGGTTGCGCATCATCGCGCCGAGGCCGAAGGTCCAGGGGTGGGCCTTGTCACTCGTGGTCACCTGGTTGTGCAACTGGCCCAGCAAGGGGCTGGCGATGCGCACCTGGTCGCCAGGCTTGTGGGTGAACCCCGCACCAGGCAGGTCGCGATCCTCGGTCGGGGCGAACAGGGTGCCGAGGAACAGTAGGAAACCGTCGGGGTACTGGTGGTTTTCATTGAGCGTCTGCCGGACCAGATCCTCTGGGTCGCGACTGATCTGATCCATCGAGCTGCTGCCGATCAGGCGGTAACCGTCGGTGCCTACGACTTCCAGGTCGATCACGCAGCGGCGCACCGCGTCCAGGTCGAAGGTCTCGTCAAACAGTCGAATGAACGGGCCGACCGCGCAGGAGGCGTTGTTGTCCTTGGCCTTGCTCAGCAGCAGCGCGCTGCGCCCCTCGAAGTCGCGCAGGTTGACGTCATTGCCCAGGGTCGCGCCGTGGATGCGACCGCGGCTGTCCACTGCAAGCACCACCTCAGGCTCGGGGTTGTTCCAGGCCGAATGCGGATGCACGCCGATGGCGCTGCCACTGCCGACCGCCGCCAACACCGGGGCCTTGGTGAACACCTCGGCATCCGGGCCGATGCCGACCTCCAGATACTGCGACCACATGCCCTGTTCGATCAGCAGTGCCTTGAGCGCCATGGCCTGTTGAGAACCAGGGCGCACTGCGCGCAGGTTGTCGCCGATCACCGAGCGCACCGTGGCGCGCACGGACTCCGCCTTGCTGGCATCGCCACCAGCCTGCTCCTCGATCACCCGCTCGATCATGCTGGCGGCGAAGGTCACGCCCGCTGCTTTGATCACCTGCAGGTCGACCGGCGCGAGCAGATAGGGCAGGTCGGCGTCGAACGCTTCGCCGCTGTTGCCCAGCAAGTCCTCTACGCTGCCCAGGAAGCGGCCTGGGGTGCTGCGCACTGCCTGCACGGGGTCTTGGCTTTCGAGTAGCTGGCTGAGGGTGGCGAAGCGCTCGGAGAGATCGAACACGCCATCGGCTCGCAGGGTGATCAGCGAAGGGCCCCCAGGTTCGCCGGGGGTCCAGGCGCGACCGATCAGGGTGCCGGTCAGGCCATCCTCGGGCAGGGTGTTGGCGGGCGTGAGGGTTATCGGCATGGCATCAAATCTCTTGGAACAGGAAAGCTGCACGCTAGGCAAGCCGCGCGATAAACTCCAATGGCATCTTTTCACTATTCGATAACATATGGTTATTGCAACAAAGGTGGATCACATGTCGGACCTGTCTTTCTCCCACGTCTGCAACTGGCTCAAGTTCCGCCACCTGTTGCTCATCGACACCCTTGGGCGCACCCACAACATGCACTTGGCGGCGCAGCAGATGAACCTTACCCAGCCGGCGATCAGCAAGATGCTCAAGGAAATCGAAAACCTGCTCGGTTTCGCCCTGTTCGACCGCCTGCCGCGCAGCATGCCGCCCACCGCATTGGGCGAGCAGGTATTGCGCTATGCCCAGGTCGCATTGAACGATGCGCGCAACTTCGTCGATCAGATCGACAGCCTGCGCCAGGGTGGGCACGGCCACTTGAAGGTGGGTGGCATTTTCGCGGCCACCGCCGTGGCGTTGCCGGATGCCATCGTCGAGATCAAGCAGCGCAAGCCATTGCTGTCGATCGAGGTGGTGGAGCAAACCAGCGATCACCTGATGGCCATGCTCGAAGACAAGATCCTGCACCTGGCTGTGGCCCGCTTTACCGACGTGTCCCAGCGCCAGCGCTTCGACTTCCAGCCGCTGGCGCCGGAGCCCTTCTGCTTCGTGGTCAACGACCAGCACCCTTTGAGCAATGTTGGGCCGGTGACCTTGCCACAATTGCTGGAGTGGCCGTGGATTCTCTACCCCAAGGGCACGCCCATCCGCGGACGCATGGAGCGGGCCTTCGCCGAGGCGGGCGTTGCCGTGCCGCGCAACACCATCGATACCATTTCCATGCAGACCTTCCTCAAGGTGCTACTGGGCGGGCCCATGATCGGCATGTTGCCCCAGGCGATGGTCGAGCCGCACCTGGCCAGTGGCGTGCTGGTCAATCTGGACACGCCACTGCACCTCACACCCCAGGACTACGGCATTCTCACCCGCAAGGGTGAGCCCTTGAGCGGCGCGGCCTTGGAATTTGCCGAGATCCTCCTGACGCATGCGCGTCGTGTTTCGGAGGATTGATAACGTTCCGTTATCGGATGATCCCTAAAAGCCATTGGGCAAGAATCGCAGAGCCGCCTAGATTAGCGCCCCATGTCTTTCGTAACGCCGAGGAATCACCCATGACGTCACACGCAGGCCAACAATTCATCGGTGGGGGCCGCCGCGCTACTGGCCAGGCGACCCTTTACAGCATCGATGCGCGCACCGGACAGGCACTGCCCGACGCCTTTCATCAAGCCACGGAACAGGAGGTGGACGCCGCTGCCCGTGCGGCAGCTGCAGCCTATCCGGTCTACCGGGCACTGTCCGCCGCGCGCCGGGCCGAGTTCCTCGATGCGATCGCCGACGCCCTGGATGGCTTGGGTGATGACTTCATCGAAACCGTATGCCGTGAAACGGCCTTGCCCCCCGCGCGTATCCAGGGCGAGAGGGTGCGGACCAGCGGCCAGCTGAGGCTGTTCGCCACCGTACTGCGACGAGGTGATTTCACCGGCGCTCGCATCGATCGTGCACAGCCCGAGCGTCAGCCAGTGCCTCGCCTGGACATCCGCCAATGCCGCATAGGCCTGGGGCCGGTCGCCGTCTTTGGCGCCAGCAACTTCCCCCTGGCATTCTCGACGGCCGGTGGCGATACCGCCGCAGCGTTGGCCGCCGGCTGCCCCGTGGTGTTCAAGGCACACAGCGGCCACATGGCCACGGCGCAGTGGGTCGCCGAGGCGATCGTCGGCGCTGCTGAACGCTGCGCCATGCCGGCGGGTGTATTCAACATGGTGTTTGGCGGCAGGGTCGGCGAGGCGTTGGTCAAGCACCCTGACATTCAGGCCGTCGGCTTCACCGGTTCGCTCAAGGGGGGGCGTGCCTTGTGCGATATGGCGGCGGCGCGACCTCGACCGATTCCGGTATTCGCCGAAATGAGCAGCATCAACCCGGTGCTGGTGCTGCCCCAGGCGCTGGCCGTTCGCGGCGAGGCCGTGGCACGTGAACTGACCGCTTCGGTGGTATTGGGATGTGGACAGTTCTGCACCAACCCAGGCTTGGTGCTGGGGGTACGCTCAGCGCAATTCAGCGCCTTCGTCGAGCACCTGTGCGCACAGATGGCCGAGCAGGCGCCGCAAACCATGCTCAACGCCGACACCCTGGCCAGCTACGCCCGGGGGGTAGCCACCCTCAAGGCGCGGGCCGGCATCCGCCTTCTTGCAGGGGCCGAGCAGCAGGGTAACCAGGCCTGGCCTCAGCTGTTCCAGGCCGATGCGCACTTGTTGCTGGAGGGGGAGCCGCTGCTGCAAGAAGAGATCTTCGGCCCGGCCACGGTGGTGGTTGAACTGGCTGACCAGGACCAGCTTGTTGCCGCGTTGCACGCGCTTGGCGGCCAACTGACCGCCACGCTGATTGGCGAACCCGGCGACCTGGCGCAGGCCGCGCCTTGGGTGGCGGTGCTCGAACAGAAGGTTGGCCGGGTGCTGGTCAACGGTTACCCGACTGGCGTCGAAGTCAGTGACGCGATGGTTCATGGTGGCCCGTATCCGGCCACCTCGGACAGCCGTGGCACCTCTGTCGGCACGCTGGCGATCGACCGCTTCCTGCGTCCGGTGTGCTACCAGAACTTCCCTGATGCACTGCTTCCCGAGGCACTGCGCGACGCCAACCCCCTGGGGCTGCTGAGATTGGTCGACGGCCAGCCCACCCGTGAACCGATTCGCTGAACACTGCTACCGATAGGCGCAATACCACCGGGTGCGGTCGTACCCGGTGCTCATTCGATAACAACAACAGGCATGCACGACATGCCAAGAGGCTTGGCCATGGCTCAACACAATGTCGCCCCCGCCCCCGATCAGGCGTTCGAAGATCGCACCTACCGCAAGGTCATCTTGCGTATCCTGCCAGTCCTGTTGCTGTGCTACATCGCAGCCTACCTGGACCGGGTCAACATCGGCTTTGCCAAACTGAGCATGCTCGATGACCTGCAGTTCAGCAACACCGTGTACGCCCTGGGCGCGAGCGTGTTCTTCTGGGGCTATTTCCTGTTCGAGGTACCGAGCAACCTGCTGTTGCATCGCTACGGCGCGCGCTTCTGGATCGCGCGGATCATGCTGAGTTGGGCGATCATTTCGATGGCCGTCGCGTTCACCCAGCCGTTGGCAGGGTTTTTCCACGTCGAGTCCAGCACCATGTTCTATGTGCTGCGCTTTCTGCTGGGTATTTGCGAGGCTGGTTTTTTCCCTGGAGTAATCCTGTACCTCAACTACTGGTTCCCGACTCATCGGCAAAGCCGAGTCATGTCGGGCTTTTTGATGGCGATGCCTGTCAGCCTCACCCTCGGCGGCATGCTGTCGGGTTGGCTGATGACCCGAATGGATGGTTGGCATGACCTGGCGGGGTGGCAATGGATGCTGCTGATCGAAGGCTTGCCCTCGGTGATCATGGCTGTGGTGGTGTTCACCTGCCTGTGCGACAACATCGACAAGGCTGGTTGGCTGTCGGATGCGCAAAAGCAATTGCTCAAGGCCAACCTGCAACAGGAGGAACACGGTAAGGTCTCGCGGTTGGGCGATGTGTTCTTCAACCCGCGAGTCTGGTTGCTGGTCTTGATCCTCCTGACGTTCAATACCGGTTTCTATGGCTTGGCCTTCTGGATGCCGTCGATCATCAAGAGCGCGGGCGTGACCAGCAGCCTGGAGATCGGCTTGTTGACCGCCATTCCTTACAGCGTGGCGGTCATTGCGATGTTCCTGAATGCGCGCCATTCCAACCGTACGGGCGAGCGCCGCTGGCATGCAGCGATACCTGCGTTCATCGGCGGCTGTGGTTTGATGCTCAGCGCCGCGTTCGCAGATAACGTCATGCTGTCGATTGTTTTCCTCACGGTTGCCGCTTCTGGTGTGCTGAGCCTGATGCCGATCTTCTGGACGCTGCCAGGCACCGTGTTGTCGGGAGTCGCGGCGGCGGCGGGCATTGGCATGATCAACGCGATTGGCAACTTGTCCGGCTTCACCGGCTCGATGATCACGGCAGTGGCGGAGAACCTCACTGGCAATATCAACAACGGCACCTACGTGCTGGGCTTGTGCCTATTCATCAGTGGCATGCTCATCCTGGCGATACCTGCTGCAATGCTGAAGCGGTCCGGCGTCGAGCGACGTACGCAAATGGAGCCGGAGATGGCATGAGCACCTTGCATACCAGGACGCCGAGGCCGGTGCTGTTGATGCTTACGCAATGGGGAAAGCGTTCGGCTAGGCGTCTTGCGTGATCTGCTGCAGCCATTCCCTTGGGCTCGTGCCTACCTTTCGGCGAAAGGTGCGGGCCAGCGCTGACGGACTTTCGTAGCCGACCTCATCGGCAATCAGGGCGATGGGGCGGCCTTCGCGCAGGCGCTTTTGCGTCAGGCTGATTCGCCAGTTCGCCAAGTAATCCGCGGGGGTGACACCGACGGTCTCGCGAAAGTGCGCAGCAAAGCTTGCGCGTGACATGCCTGAGCGATCCGCCAGCTGCGCCACGGACCAATTGCGCTGTGGCTCGTTGTGGATACTCACCAGCGCGCGGGACAGCTGAGCATTGGCCAACCCGGCCATCATCCCCGAGGCAATGCTGCGGCTGGCGATCAGATGGCGAAGTAGCTGGATCACCATCAGCTCGAACAGCCGATTGAGGATGACATCCCGTCCACATTCGTCGCCGAAGGCCTCTTCGAACAACCAGTCGAGGGTGCCATCGAGGCCCTGCAATTCGCGCAGTGGCTTGATGATGAAGTCCGGCAAAGCCAGGGTCAGCGGATTATTGGCACCGCCATCGAACTGCAAGGTAGCGCACACCAACTCTGCTTCATCTGCCTCGCTGGCCAGCAGCTGATGCGCCTGCGGCCGCACCGCCAGAATCAGGCTGGGTTCGGTCAGCTCGGTGAGCTGGCCGCGCGCGCAGCTGAAGGCCAGACGCCCTGAACGCAGCAGATGTGCGTGGCCGAGACTGTGTTGCCCATCAAAGCCGGTCGTTCCACAGAAACCACCCTGGTGGAAGGTGGACGCGTGCAGGTTGAAGTGCTTGAGCAGTGTCGATAATCGGTCCATGGCGCACTCGAATTTAGACGATCTGTTGCAAATATTCGACGATCTGAAGCCGAAAGGATAGTCCACCTCCCTAAGATTGGCTCCAGGCTTGATCGACAAGCTGGCTAATCAACCTACTGGAGAACTACCATGACGCGTATCGCTGCTCTCTCGCTGGACCACGCTCCTGCTGGCTCGCGCACAGCCCTCGAAGGCATTCAAAAAGGTCTCGGCTTCATTCCCAACGCCTTCAAGACCCTGGCTCACTCCCCGGCTGCGCTCACGGGCTACCTGGGCCTCGCCCAAGCCTTGGGCAAGAGCTCACTGAGCGCCGCCGAGCGTGAAGTCGTTGCCCTTGCCACCTCGCAAATCAATGGTTGCGACTACTGCCTGGCTGCACACGCCTTCTTTGGTGCCAAGGCTGGTCTGAGCGATGAGGCCATTGGCCAAGCCCGCAGCGGCACACTCAGCGCAGTTGCAGCGCTGGCTCACCAGATCACCGAGAGCCGAGGCCAATTGAGCGACGAGCAGATCGCTGCGGCACGCGAGGCCGGTCTTGACGATGGCAAGATCGTGGAGGTGGTGGCACAGGTCACGTTGTTGACCCTGACCAACTACCTGAACAACATCGCCACTACCGAGATCGACTTCCCGCCGTCGGCACACTAGGAGGTACGCTGGCAAAGCGCCCAGAAGTCGGGGGGAAACCCACTGCGCCTTACCAGGGGGACCGGATATCCTGGGGGGGAATCAGGCACAAGCGGTGGATGTCCACTGAGACATCCTGTCGCCTTGACGCTGGGCCCTGCAATTTGTTTGTGCTGGCATTTCAGATACAATCGGCGAAACGATTCAGCCATGTCGGTCAATACGACAAAAGGCTGGGTCGTTTTCTGGTTCTCTGGCTGCTGAACAATGATCAACAACAAGCCTGCGCTGAAGAACAAGCAATACCCGGGTTAGCCACAGACCCCCTTCGTTCTACTGACTGGAATTGATCAATGTTCAAGAAAGCTGGCAAGACCTTGCTGGGTCTGGCTGTCGCTGCAAGCTTCATGCAAGCGCACGCCGAAGAAACCAAGAAAGTCGATGTGCTGCTGGTCGGCGGCGGCATCATGAGCTCCACCCTGGCCGTGTGGCTGCACGAGCTGGAGCCAAGCTGGTCGATGGAAATGGTCGAGCGCCTGGACGGCGTCGCCGAAGAAAGCTCCAACGGCTGGAACAACGCCGGTACCGGCCACTCCGCGCTGGCCGAACTGAACTACACGCCGGAAGACAAAGACGGCAACGTCAACATCTCCAAGGCCATCGAAATCAACGAAGCCTTCCAGATCTCGCGTCAGTTCTGGGCCTGGCAGGTACGCCAGGGCGTGTTGAAGAACCCGCACTCGTTCATCAACACCACCCCGCACATGAGCTTCGTGTGGGGCGACGACAACATCAAGTTCCTGAAGAAGCGCTATGACGCGCTGCAGGCGAGCCCGCTGTTCCGCCCGATGCAGTATTCCGAGGACCACGCGCAGATCGCCAAGTGGGTCCCGCTGATGATGGAAGGCCGCGACCCGAACCAGAAGCTGGCCGTGACCTGGACCCCCATCGGTACCGACGTCAACTTCGGCGAGATCACCCGCCAGTTCGTCGGTCACCTCAAGACCCAGGACAAGTTCGACCTGAAACTGTCCACCGAAGTGCAGGACATCACCCGCAACGAAGACGGCTCGTGGCACGTCGAGTACAAGAACCTGAAGGACGGTACCGAGTCGGCTACCGATGCCAAGTTCCTGTTCATCGGCGCCGGTGGCGGCGCGCTGAAGCTGCTGCAGAAGTCGGGCATTCCTGAAGCCAAGGAGTACGCAGGCTTCCCAGTGGGTGGCTCGTTCCTGGTCACCGAGAACCCGACCGTGGCCATGCAGCACATGGCCAAGGCCTATGGCATCGCCTCGACCGGCGCGCCGCCCATGTCGGTTCCGCACCTGGACACCCGCGTACTGGACGGCAAGCGCGTGATCCTGTTCGGGCCATTCGCTACCTTCTCGACCAAGTTCCTGAAGAACGGCTCGTACCTGGACCTGCTGAGCAGCACCACCACCCACAACGTATGGCCGATGGCCAAGGTGGGTATCGACCAGTACCCGCTGGTGGAATACCTCGCCGGTCAGTTGATGCAGTCTGACGACGACCGCTTCGAAGCCCTGCGCACCTACTTCCCGAACGCCAAGAAAGAAGACTGGAAACTGTGGCAGGCTGGTCAGCGCGTGCAGATCATCAAGCGTGACGAAGCCCAAGGCGGCGTGCTGAAGCTGGGTACCGAAGTGGTTGCCTCGCAAGACCGCACCATCGCTGGCCTGCTGGGTGCCTCGCCAGGCGCCTCGACTGCAGCGCCGATCATGCTGCATGTGCTTGAAACCGTGTTCAAGGAGAAGGTCGCGACCCCTGAGTGGCAGGCCAAGATCAAGCAGATCATCCCGAGCTACGGCACCAAGTTGAACGATTCGGCGGCGGCTACTCAGAAAGAGTGGAACTACACCGCTGAAGTGCTGCAACTGGAGAAACCGCCGGTGATCGACCAGAGCGTCGGTACCAGCACCGGTGTGAGCCAGCCGCTGGAAAGTAAGCCCGAGAACGACATGGCGCTGTAAGCGGCAGCGTCGTGAACGAAAGCCACGGGGGGTGACCTCGTGGCTTTTTTTTTGGCTTGGGTAGGCAGTGATGGAGCCTGCAGACGCGAGTTCACCCGCGAAAGGGCCGGTGCGGGCACCGAGAAGCTCGTTCGTTCTCTACACCTGCCGCAGGATGCACCCCAGCAAGCCAGGGAAGCGCTCATCGAGCATTTCGCTACGCAGTGAATTCATGTGGGTGGTGCCGACGTTGCGCGTATGCACCAGCCCCGCATCCCTCAATACCCGGAAGTGATGGGACATGCTGGATTTTGGCCGACCGCCGTCCAGCTCGCCACAACTGGCCTCGGCCACGCCTGCCAGATGGCGCACGATCTCCATGCGCACAGGGTCGCTCAGGGCGTAGAGCACGCGCTCCAGGATGAGGTCTTCGGGGTTGGGATGTTTGTAGGCTCGCATGGTCGCCATGATAACGGGGGTTTCACAAATTGCCATAGTTCGAATATGATCGAACTATCGTAAATGTCGTTAACCCTTGGAGTCTGTCCATGTCCGCGCTGTTCGAACCCTATACCCTCAAGGATGTCACCCTGCGTAACCGCATCGCGATCCCGCCGATGTGCCAATACATGGCCGAGGACGGCATGATCAATGACTGGCACCATGTGCACTTGGCAGGTCTTGCCCGGGGTGGTGCTGGCCTGCTGGTGGTCGAGGCCACGGCAGTATCGCCAGAAGGGCGCATTACCCCCGGTTGCGCGGGCATCTGGAGCGATGCGCATGCCGAAGCTTTCGTCCCGGTGGTGAAGGCGATCAAGGCCGCAGGCTCGGTGCCGGGCATCCAGATCGCCCACGCCGGCCGCAAGGCCAGTGCCAACCGCCCCTGGGAGGGCGATGACCATATCGCTGCCGACGACGCCCGAGGCTGGGACACCATCGCCCCTTCGGCCATCGCCTTCGGTGCCCACTTGCCGAAAGTACCCCGTGCGATGACCCTGGAGGATATCGCACGGGTCAAGCAGGACTTCGTCGACGCCGCCCGCCGTGCCCGCGATGCCGGGTTTGAGTGGATCGAACTGCACTTCGCCCATGGCTACCTGGGCCAGAGCTTCTTCTCCGAGCATTCCAACCGGCGGACCGATGCCTATGGTGGAAGCTTCGAGAACCGCAGCCGCTTTCTGCTGGAAACCCTCGCCGCCGTGCGCGAAGTGTGGCCAGAGCACCTGCCGCTGACCGCGCGTTTTGGTGTGCTGGAATATGACGGTCGCGACGAGCAGACCCTTGAAGAGTCGATCGAGCTGGCGCGCCGTTTCAAGGCGGGTGGCCTGGACCTGCTGAGTGTCAGCGTCGGTTTCACCATTCCCGACACCCACATTCCGTGGGGGCCCGCCTTCATGGGGCCGATTGCCCAGCGTGTGCGCCGTGAGGCGGGTCTGCCGGTGACTTCGGCGTGGGGCTTCGGTACGCCACAGTTGGCGGAAGGGGCACTGAAGGCCGATCAGCTCGACCTGGTGTCGGTGGGCCGCGCCCATTTGGCGGACCCGCATTGGGCGTATTTCGCGGCCAAGGAACTGGGGGTCGATAAAGCCTCGTGGACCTTGCCAGCGCCATATGCACACTGGCTCGAGCGCTATCGCTGAGCGGCCCTTTCGCGACGCAAGGCCGCTTCCACAGGTGGACGCGGCCTTTGCAATGGGGATCAGAACCGGTCCAGCCGGTAAGCCTCCATCTGCGATCCCCTCTTACCCGCCACCATTTGCGCAATCCATTGCGCCGTCACCGCCGCTTGGGTCAGCCCCAGATGCTGATGCCCGAACGCCAATATCACCCGTCCTTCGCACACCTGGTCGATCACCGGCAACGAGTCCGGCAATGATGGCCTGAAGCCCATCCATGGCGTGGCCCCCTCGATGCTCAGGTCTCGCCGGAACAACCCTTTGCTCAAACGGTGCAACTGCCAGGCACGCTGCATGCTCGGCGGCGCGTCGAGCCCGGCGAATTCCACCGTGCCGGCCAGGCGCAGGCCCTCGGCCATGGGCGTCATGATGAACTTGCGTTCGAACGAGGTGACGGCGAACGGCAACCGCTGCTGCTCGTCAGGCAACATCAGGTGGTAGCCGCGCTCGGTGTCCAACGGCACCGGTTTGCCGGTCAGCGCGCTGGTGAGTTTCGCCGAATGGGCACCACAGGCGATCAGCACCTGGCGCGCCTTGAGCTGACGTTGGGCGGTGGCCAAGGTCACGCCATGCGCTTCCAGTGTGGCTCCCACGACTTCATGGCGAGCGAACTGCATGCCACAGGATCGTGCAGCGTCGAACAGCTCGGCGACCACGCGGTGAGGGTCCAGGAAATGCCCGGTACGGGGGAAGAACAAGCCGCCCTGGATCTGCGCATTGAGCTGCGGCGCCGCCGTCTGAACAGCAGAACCGGACCAGTATTCCACCGGCACGGCCTGCTCACGCATGCGCGCCTGCAGGGCATCGAGCGCCTGCCGCGTTTCCGGTCGCTCGAACACCAGCAACGAGCCATCTTCCTTGAAAAGGTCGTTGCGCCCGATCGACCCCAGCAACCGCTGCCATGCCCCCAGGCTGGCTTCGTTCAGCGCCCGGATGCCGGCCACACTGCGTTGGAACGGTGCCGGCCGCAGGTTGAGCAGCAGGCGGGTGAACCAGGGCAAGGCCTTTGGCAGGTACTTCCAGTCCAGCCGCAACGGGCCCATCGGGTCCAACAGCATGCGGGGCAGGCGCTTGAGTATCGACAGGTCGGCGATAGGGAACACCTGCTCGGTCGCCAGGTGTCCGGCATTGCCGTAGGAGGCGCCAAGGCCTGGTTGCTGACGGTCGATCAGCAGCACGCGGCGGCCTTGTCGGGCCAGTTGCAGGGCACAGGCGACTCCGACGATGCCGGCGCCAACCACGGCGATATCGGTTTCAAGGGTTTCGACCATGGCTAGCTTTCCCGTCTACCGTCGAGCAGGCGGCGCAACTGCAACGGATTGTCGTGCTTGAGTGCCGGCGGCAGCAGTACATCAGGCATGCCCTGGTAGCACACCGGGCGCAGGAAGCGCAGGATCGCCGCAGTACCGACCGAGGTGCTGCGTGCATCGGATGTGGCCGGGAACGGCCCGCCATGGACCATGGCATCGCACACGTCGACGCCGGTCGGCCAGCCGTTGACCAGAATGCGCCCGGCCTTGCGTTCAAGTGTCGGCAGCAGGGCACGTGCGCGGCCGATATCGGCATCGTCCAGGTGCAGCGTGGCGGTGAGTTGGCCCTCCAGGTGTTCGGCAACCTGGCGCATCTGCTCGTCGTTGTCGCAGGCCACCACCAACGAAGCCGCGCCGAACACTTCTGCCTGCAACGCCGGGTCGGCAAGCAATGCACTGGCCTGGGTGATGAACAGCTGCGCCTGGCACTGGTTCGGGCCAGTGTGCGGCTTGCCGCTGGCCGCATGCTGGGCATTGGCGTTCGCGGCCAGGGCGCCGACGCCGGCTTCATAGGCGGCGAAGATGCCAGGGGCGAGCATGGTCTGTGCGTCCGCCTGCCGGAGCTGCTCGCTGGCTGCCTGGATGAAGCGTTGCAGGGCCTGCCCCTGGCGAGCGATCACTAGGCCGGGGTTAGTGCAGAACTGGCCCGCGCCTTGGATCAACGAGGCGACGAAGCCTTGGGCCAGTGCCTCGCCACGGGCTTGCAGCGCGGCTTCGAACAGGAACACCGGGTTGATCGAGCTCATTTCCGCATAGACGGGGATAGGTTCCGAGCGCGCCTGGGCAGCCTGGCACAAAGCGATGCCACCGCTGCGCGAGCCGGTGAAGCCGACAGCCTTGATACGCGGGTCGCTGACCAGGGCGATGCCGACTTCACGGCCTGCCCCGTACAACAGCGAAAACACGCCCTCGGGCAAGCCGCAGTGTTTCACGGCGCGGGCCACGGCATGGCCGACCAGCTCGCTGGTACCAGGATGGGCGCTGTGGGCCTTGACCACGACTGGGCAACCAGCGGCCAGTGCCGAGGCGGTGTCGCCACCGGCAACCGAGAAGGCCAGCGGGAAGTTGCTGGCGCCGAACACCGCCACCGGGCCCAGGGCGACCTGGCGCTGGCGCAGGTCGGGGCGTGGCAATGGCTGGCGCTCGGGCAGGGCGTTGTCGACACGCACGTCCAGCCATTCACCTGATCGTATGACCCGGGCAAAGGTGCGCAGTTGGGTGCAGGTTCGACTGCGTTCGCCCTGGATGCGCGCCTTGGGCAAGCCCGTCTCGGCGACGGCGCGGTCGATCAGGGCATCGCCCAATGCTTCGATCTGCTCGGCGATGGTTTCGAGAAAGCGGGCGCGTTGTTCCAGCGAGGTTTCGCGATAATCGTCGAACGCTGCCCAGGCCAGTGCACAGGCTTGAGCCACGTGCTCGCCTGTGCCGCCGGCATACGCCGGTTCCAGAGCCTGGTTGGTGGCAGGGTCGATGGCGCGAAGCGCTTCGCGGCTGCCGGTCACGGCGTTTTGACCGATCAGCAGGTTACCTGTCAGGTGCATGGGGCTTCCTTCGAAATCTGAATCAGAGCTTGGGGCGCGATGCGCCGCGAAAGGGCTGCGCAGCAGCCCCCCTAGAGTCACGCAATGTTCTGTTCGGCCGACCAGTTGGCGTACCACTGGCGGAACAGCGCGTATTGTTGTTCGGCATAGTTGCGCTGGGCCTCGGTGAGTACGTCGGTTTCGTTGAAGTGCAGGGTGTATTCGCTGTCGCCGTTGAGCACCATCAGGTGCTTGTAGTACAGCACCAGGTCGCACCCTTCATCGAACGACGACAGTACCGCCAGCGCCGACTCCAGCTCACGGGCCAAGCGACGGGCCTTGGCGTCGCCCTTGGCGGCCTGCTTGCTCAGGCTCACCAAGTGCAGCACTTCGCGGGGCAAGGCATTGCCAATGCCGGTGATGGCGCCCGTGGCGTTGCAGTTGACGAAGCCATGTACCACTTGGGTGTCGACACCGACCATCAGGGTCACGTCGTCGTCCTTGGAGGTGATGTGTTCGGCAGCGTAGCGCAGGTCGGCGCCGCCGCCGAACTCCTTGAAGCCGATCAGGTTCGGGTACTCGCGGCGCAGTTCGAAGAACAGGTCGGCACGGGTGGCGAAGCCGTAGTAGGGGCTGTTGTAGATGACCGCTGGCAGTTTCGGCGCAGCCTGCAAAATGGCGGCGAAATGGTGCTTCTGGGCGATCAGCGAGGCGCCACGGGACAGCACCCGTGGAATCACCATCAGGCCGGCGGCACCGACCTTGGCGGCATGGGCGGCGTGCGACACCGCTTCACGGGTATTCACCGCACCCGTGCCGACGATGGTCGGGATGCCGGCCGCCACCAGGCGCGCAACGCCTTCCTGGCGCTCGGCCTCGGTCAGCAGCGGCCAGTCACCCATCGAGCCGCAGTACACCACAGCGCTCATACCGGCTTCGATCAGCTCGCGGCCCTTGCGCACCAGCGCATCGAAATCCGGTTTGCGGGCGGCGGTGCAGGGGGTCATCAGGGCAGGCATGCAGCCGGTGAAGATGTTGTCGGTCATGGTAGTCACTCCTAGCGGTAATCAGGTGTCGAGGGTTGAAGCCGGGGCGGTTCAGATGCCCCAGGCGAAAGGGTCTTGTTCGTCGATCAGCAGGGTGGCGTCGGCGGTCATGTGGGCGCGACCGGTGATGAACGGACGGATGCGCTCGCCCTCACGCTCGAAGCGGCCCTGGAACTGGCTGCCGGTGATGCTCGCCTGGGTCCAGGTCTGGCCTTCGGCGAGCTTGCCGTCGGCGGCCAGGCAGGCCAGTTTGGCGCTGGTGCCGGTGCCGCAAGGGGAGCGGTCGTAGGCTTTGCCGGGGCACATCACGAAGTTGCGGCTGTCGGCATTGGCGTCGTCGGCGAACAACTCCACATGGTCGATGGGCGCACCGTCTTCACCGGTGATACCGCGCGCTTCCAGGGCCTTGAGCAGGGTCCAGGTGTAGTTGGTCAGGGCCTCGACGTTATCCAGCTCGATGTGTTGGCCGTGCTCGGACACCAGGAAGAACCAGTTGCCGCCCCAGGCGATGTCGCCGTGCACTACGCCGTAACCGGGCACTTCGACTGCGACCTGCCGGCGATAGCGGTAAGCGGGTACGTTGCCGACGGTCACGGCGCCGTCCTCGTGCAACGTGGCGCTGACCTGGCCGACCGGGGTGTCGATCTTGTGCACGCCGGGTTCGATCAGCCCCAGGTGCTGCAGCGAGGCGACCAGGCCGATGGTGCCGTGGCCGCACATGTTCAGGTAGCCGGCGTTGTTGAAGAAGATCACCCCGCAGGTGGCGTCAGCCGATACCGGTTCGCAGTACAGCGCGCCGACCAGCACATCGTTGCCGCGTGGTTCCAGCAGGCAGGCGCGGCGCCAATGGTCATGCAGCTCGCGCAGTTCGTCGCGTTGCTCGGCCATGCTGCGGCCACTCAGCGAGGGGAAGCCATTGATCACCAGGCGAGTCGGTTCGCCGCCGGTATGGGAGTCGATGACATGGATGCGTTTCATGGTCGTGTCCATTGAAGAAGGGCCAGGGTTCAAGAGGCGACCGCGACAGGGCGGTGGCCAGGGTGCGGTTCGGCGCTGGCTTCGCTTTCGTCGTCACCGTCCAGGCGCACCAGGTGGGCCGGCACGCCGGTCGTGGCGCCCCAGTGGTAGATGCCCAGCGCGCAGGCGGCGACGACCAGGGTGTCCATCGGGTGCCCGATGACACCCAGTCCGCCGAAGCTGCCGAGCCAGGACAGCAGGATGGTCACGGCGTAGAAGCCGATCAGCCAGGCGGACGAGCGCACCTGTTGGCCAAGCGAGAGATGCTGGGTGGGCACGAAGCGGCCGCACAGCAGGTACAACACGAACATCACGATCTGCAGGGCCAGCAACCACGACACGGTTTTCCAACCCGACCAGTAGACGATCAGCGCGGCGATGATGAACGACAGAGGGCCGAGCACACCCATGCCCTTGACCCGGAAAGGACGGTGCATGTCCGGGGCGTTGCGGCGCAGGGCGGCGACCGAGACCGGAGCTACGGCATAGCTCAGAACCAGAGCGGCCGAGACGACGTTGATCAGCGCTTCCCAGGATGGGAACGGCAGGGTCCAGAATACCGACAGGCCGAAGGTAAGCCACAGCGCAGGACGTGGGATGCCGGACTGTTCGTCGATGCGGGTGAAGACCTTGAAGAAGGTGCCAGTCTGCGCCCAGCCATAGACCACGCGTGGAGTGGCGTTCATGTAGATGTTGCCGCAGCCGCTGGGCGAGATCACCGCGTCGGCCACCACCAGGTAGGCCAGCCAGCCCACACCCAGCGCCAGGGCGATATCACGGTAGGGCAGGGCCAGTTCCTTGGTCACGCCGGCCCAGCCATTGGCCAGCATCTCGGTCGGAATGCTGCCGAGGAACGCCAGTTGCAGCAGCACGTAGATCGCAGTGGACAGCAGCACCGACAGGATCAATGCGATGGGAATGGTGCGCTGGGGGTTCTTCACTTCGCTCGCGACCGAGATGATCGGCGTCAGGCCCAGGTAGGCGAAGATGATGCCACCGGCGGACACTGCCATTTCCACGCCCGACAGTCCGAACGGGGCGAAGCCCTGGACCTCGAAGTTGGCTGGCTTGAAGAAGGTGAACAGCACGCCGATCACCAGCAACGGCACGATGAACTTGAACACGCTGACCAGATTGTTGGCCTTGGCGAAGGTCTTAACGCTGCGGTAGTTGAGCAGGAAGAACACGCAGAGCAGGCCGAACTGCACCAACCAACCGAGGAGCGTCGGGTCGCTCGAGCCGGTCTTGGTCAGTTCGGGAAACCATGCTGCCGCGTATTGACGCGAGGCGACCACCTCGATGGCGACGAGACTGGAAAATGCGATCAGGGTGATGAACCCCATGAGGTAGCCGAGCAACGGGCCGTGGGAGTAAACCGGGTAGCGCACAACGCCTCCGGCGCGGGGCAGGGCGGCACCCAGTTCGCAGTAGACGATGCCCAGCAGCAAGACGGCGAACCCGCCGAGGAACCAGGAGAAAATACCGGCAGGACCGGCGATGGCCGATACGTGGCTGGCGGCGAACAGCCAGCCTGAACCGAAGATGGCGCCAAGGCCGATGAAGGTGAGGTCGAGCAATGACAGCTGTTTCTTGAATTTGCCTGACATGGGTTCGCCTTTTTGTTGGTTATTGGATAGGCAGGTCTGATGTCACGATGTGCGGCTTTTCTGGCCGTGCTCTTGTAGGTGTGGTGCGGCTTGCGTGGGGCATAGAGTGGACTGGGGGAGGGGATGGGTTCTTGATGGTTTTCTGCAGGGTGGGTGACGAAATCGGCACAATTGCGAAAAGCGCTGGCGATTCGTTCGTGCGCTTGGATAGGCTGTAGGCATCGTGGCGTGTTGGCTGTAGCGCAACCGCATCGCGAGCAAGGCTCGCTCCTACAAGGCAATGTGCGCCTGTCACAGTCACAACAGGCCCGCAACGAGGGTAGGAGCGAGCCTTGCTCGCGATGCACCGCACAGGCGGTGCCGATTCCATGCGTGGCACAAGGCAATCTGCTGCGCCTGTCACAGGCCCAACAGGCCCGCAACGAGGGTAGGAGCGAGCCTTGCTCGCGATGCACCGCACAGGCGGTGCCGATTCCATGCGTGGCACAAGGCAATCTGCTGCGCCTGTCACAGGCCCAACAGGCCCGCAACGAGGGTAGGAGCGAGCCTTGCTCGCGATGCACCGCACAGGCGGTGCCGATTCCATGCGTGGCACAAGGCAATCTGCTGCGCCTGTCACAGGCCCAACAGGCCCGCAACGAGCGTAGGAGCGAGCCTTGCTCGCGATGCACCGCACAAGCGGTACCGATTCCATGCGTGGCACAGGGCAATCTGCTGCGCCTGTCACAGGCCCAACAGGCCCGCAACGAGCGTAGGAGCGAGCCTTGCTCGCGATGCACCGCACAAGCGGTACCGATTCCATGCGTGGCACAGGGCAATCTGCTGCGCCTGTCACAGGCCCAACAGGCCCGTAACGAGCGTAGGAGCGAGCCTTGCTCGCGATGCACCGCACAGGCGGTACCGATTCCATGCGTGGCACAGGGCAATCTGCTGCGCCTGTCACAGGCCCAACAGGCCCGCAACGAGGGTAGGAGCGAGCCTTGCTCGCGATGCACCGCACAGGCGGTGCCGATTCCATGCGTGGCACAAGGCAATCTGCTGCGCCTGTCACAGGCCCAACAGGCCCGTAACGAGCGTAGGAGCGAGCCTTGCTCGCGATGCAGCGCACAGGCGGTATCGATTCCATGCGTGGCACAGGGCAATCTGCTGCGCCTGTCACAGGCCCAACAGGCCCGCAACGAGCGTAGGAGCGAGCCTCACTCGCGATGCAGCGCACAAGCAGTACCGATTCCATGCGTGGCACAGGGCAATCTGCTGCGCCTGTCACAGGCCCAACAGGCCCGTAACGAGCGTAGGAGCGAGCCTCGCTCGCGATGCACCGCACAAGCGGTGCCGATTCTGAGTGCCGCGAAAGCGCCGTCACAATCAACCGAGAATCCCGATGCCCCACCACGCCCTGTACCAAGCCCTGGAAGCACAGAACCCCGCCACCCTCGAGGTGTTGCTGGCAAGCGTCACCCTGTTGCTCCCGATGCTCGACGTCATCCCAAACGCCGCCATCTTCATCAAGGACACCCAGGCCCGCTATGTCCTGGCCAACCGCACCCTGGTCCAGCGCTGTGGCCTCAAGCAATTGCAGCCATTACTGGGCAAGACCAGCGCCGAAGTGTTCCCTGCACAGCTGGGCCCGGGCTACACCGAACAGGACCGTCGCGTGCTGGAGCATGGCCTGGTGCTGGAAGACCAACTGGAACTGCATCTGTACGGTAGCCGCGAGCCTGGATGGTGCCTGACCCACAAGCGCCCGTTGTACGACCCGCAGGGGCGCATCATCGGCCTGGTCGGCATCTCGGTAGACTTGCAGTCAGCCGCCGATACCCACCCTGCCTACCAGCGTCTGGCCGCCGTGGACGAGCACATTCGTCTGCACTTTCACCAGCCCATCAGCATGGGCCAGTTGACCCGAATTGCTGGAATCTCCGTGGCGCAGCTGGAGCGCTACTGCAAGCGGGTGTTCCACCTCACGCCGCGGCAGATGATCCACAAGGCGCGCCTGGAGCACGCCCATCGCCTGCTGCACAGCGACTTGCCGATCACCGAGGTGGCTTTGCAATGCGGTTACACCGACCACAGCGCGTTCAGCCGGCAGTTCAAGCAACTGACCGGCTTCACACCCAGGCAATACCGCCAGGCGACGGCAACTCAGGAAGGTTGAAACAGGGCGCGAGCTTCGTCGAAACATTGCTCGGCAATCGCCGAGCGTGGCTCGCTACGACGTAGCAGCAGGCCCACCGGGCTGTGGATGCTGGCGTCAACTACCGGGATGATGCGCATGTGTGCGCTCAGCGCTTCCAGCCCGCAGTCCAGCGGCATGACTGCGCAGCACACGCCGGCGGTGATCGCCTGGACCAGCTGGAAGCTGGAGTCGCTTTCCAGCACCGCCAGCGGCTCCAGGCCGCGGCTGCGGAAACTCAGGTCTAGCGACTGGCGGTAGTGCATGCCCTTGCTCAGCAGGCCCAGCGGAATGTCGGCCAGTTCGTCCCAGTGCAGTCGTGGGGCGTCGAACTGGAAAAAGCGCGTGTCATGCAACAGGCCCATGGTGGTGATGCCCAGTTCGATCACGTCGAAGAAGCTGGTGTTGACCTGGTCCAGGTAGCAGATGCCCAGGTCGAGCTGGTTGCGGCTCAGCCCGTCGATGATCTGCTCGGAGCTGAGCGAGCTCAGCTGAAAGTGCAGCTCAGGGTACTTGGCGCGCAGCGGCATCAGCAGGTGCATGGGGTTGAAGCTGGCCAGCGGTACGGTGCCCAGGCGCAGGCTGCCGACCACCTGGCCACGGCAACTGGCGGCCTCGGCCTGCAGACCGTCGTGGGCGGCGAGCAAGGTGCGCGCCCAGGCCAGGATGCGCTCGCCGGCTTCGGTGAATCCCTCGAAGCGCTGGCCACGCTTGACCAGCACCAGGTCCAGTTCGTCCTCCAGGTTGCGCAAGCGCATCGACAACGTGGGCTGGGTGATATGGCACAGCGCCGCGGCTTGGCCGAAATGGCGGGTCTGGTCGAGGGCGATGAGGAATTTCAGTTGCTTGATGTCCATGGTGCGGCCTGGTGTGCTGGGTAAGTGGACCTTAACCAAGTCTTGGCTGGCTGGCCATTGTTTGATGGTGTCCGGCCGTGTTGCTGGCAAGCCGGTGCCTGTAGCATGGGCCGATAGAGCCGATCGATGAACCCGTTCGCCATATCGATTGGACGCCTGGCGGCCAGGCCTCTAGCGTGGCGGCAATGCCATTCGAGGAGCACACCCTGTGAGCGTCAAACCCGATGCAGTGTTCGTACCGCTGAACATCGCTGTACTCACCGTCAGCGATACCCGAACCTACGACAACGACACCTCCGGCGAGCTGTTGGCCAGCCGCGCGGTGCAGATGGGCCATCGCCTGGTGGCGAGGTCGCTGCTCAAGGACGACCTGTATAAGATCCGCGCCCAGGTCGCCACCTGGATAGCCGACGACAACGTGCAGGTGGTGCTGGTCACTGGCGGCACTGGTTTCACCGGGCGCGACAGCACGCCTGAAGCGGTGCAGTGCCTGCTGGACAAGCGCATCGATGGCTTCGGTGAGTTGTTCCGTGCCCTGTCGATCCTCGATATCGGCACCTCGACGGTGCAGAGCCGGGCAATGGCCGGGCTGGCCAACGGTACCTTGGTCTGTTGCCTGCCAGGTTCGACCGGTGCCTGCCGCACGGCCTGGGAGGGGATCCTGGCCGAGCAGCTCGACGCCCGCCACCGGCCGTGCAATTTCGTACCGCACCTCAAGCCGATTGCGGTGTGCGAGAGCCGCGGTTGATGTCGGCCCCCAGTCGTCGGTAAACCGCGGCGATTGGGGCATCAGCTCAACACATGATCGACCGGTTGCAACGCCTCGGGCAATGGCTCGACCCCAAGCCCCGCCAGCACATCCCGTTCGATGGTGCGCACCATGGCATCGGTGGGCAAGTCGTTCTCATCGCGCCCGAACGGGTCTTCCAACTCATTGCCGATCGCATCCAGGCCAAAGAAGGTGTAACCCACGATGGTGGTGAACAGCGGCGCCAGCCAGCCCAGCGGCTCGGCCAGGGCAAACGGTAGCAACAGGCAGAAAATGTAGATGGTGCGGTGCAGCAACAGGGTGTAGGGGAACGGCAACGGCGTGCCCTTGATCCGCTCACAGGTAGCCTGCACCTGCGAAAGTCCCGTCAATCGCTGCTCCAGCAAGGTGTAGCGCCACTCGCTGATGTGGTTCTGTTCGGCCAGCCGTGAGCACTGCGCGCCGACCTGGCGCAGGATGCCGTCGCAAACGTTGTGCGGGCTGATACCGTGCGTGTCGGCCAGCCAGGGACGTGCCGCGGCAAGGTCGTCTTCGTTGCGCAGCCTGGCATTGAGTGCATGGGCGAAGCCACACAGGCTGCGCAGCAACTGGCTGCGCAACTGCTCGTCGGTGATCGCCACGCTCTCGCGCACGAACGAACGGGTCTCGATGATCAGCATGCCCCAGGCCTTGCGGCCCTCCCACCAACGGTCGTAGCAGGCGTTGTTGCGAAAGCTCATGAAGATCGACAACGACAGGCCCAGCAGGGTGAACGGGGTCGCGCTGACCGGGTAGAAGAACGCCGGGAAGTGCCGCTCGACCAACACGATCAGTGCCGCCAGCAAGGTAACCGTGAGGCAACGCAAGGCAATGCGTTTGATGATCGACCCTTTGAGGGTGAACAACACGCGCAGCACATCAGGGCGGGAGTGGACGATCATGGAAGTCCAGAGGCGGGCACTCAGCCGCCGGTCATGTTCATGAAACGCAGGATCTGCACATCGCCGCCGACTTCGAAATGATGGCGGTATGGCTTGAGGTGCAGTGAGTCGCGGATGGCTTTTTCCAGGCGTTCGGGATTGCCCGGATGGGCACGAAGCACGTGCTTGAGGTCCACCGAGTGCTCATTGCCCAGGCACAGCAGCAGGCGACCTTCGACGGTCAGGCGCACGCGGTTGCAGGTGGCGCAGAAGTTGTGGCTGTGCGGCGAGATGAAGCCGACCCGACTGTCCGGCGCCTCGGCCAGGCGCCAGTAACGTGCCGGGCCTTGGGACGATTCGGTGGACTCTACCAGGGTGAAATGCTCGGCCAGGCGCTCACGCACCTCGTCGCTGGAGCAGAACGACTCGCCCCGCTCATGTTCGCTGATAACGCCCAAGGGCATTTCTTCAATGAAGGTGATGTCCAGGTCACGGTCGATGGCAAAGCGCACCAGGTCGACCAGTTCATCGTCGTTGCGCCCTTTGAGCACCACGCAATTGAGTTTGGTCCGGTGAAAACCGGCGCGGCGGGCGGCGTCGATACCCGCGATCACCTGGCTGAGGTCGCCTGTGCGGGTCAGCTGCTTGAAGCGCTCGGCATTCAGACTGTCGAGGCTGATGTTCAGGCGTGAGACGCCGGCGTCGAACAACGGTTGGGCCATTCGCCCCAGTTGCGAGCCATTGCTGGTCAGGCATAGTTCACGCAGGCCGGGCAGGGCGGCGATGCGCTGGCACAGCTCGACGATACCCTGGCGTACCAGAGGCTCGCCGCCGGTTAGGCGGATCTTTCGGGTACCCAGGGCGACGAAGCGTTCGGCGACCTGGAACAGCTCTTCGAGGCTAAGGATCTGTTGGCGCGGCAGGAACTGCATGTCCTCGGCCATGCAATAGACACAGCGGAAGTCGCAGCGGTCAGTAACCGACATCCGTAAGTAGTCGATTTTCCGGTTGAAGCCGTCGATCAGGGGCCGGCTGTTCTGTTCCACGTTCGCGCTCGAATGAGGTAGGGGCGGCGGACGCCGCGTGTCAGGTTCAAGCTATAACCTGGCGCCACCCCCGTCAAATTGCTTTCTCCGACTAATTGATAAATACCCTCTATCGTGGCTGCACGTCCCGTGTGGCATGGGCTGTAGGGCATCATCGAGCCTGCTTATCGAGCCGTAAGGTATTTCGATTGGACGGCCTCGGTTCGGGCTCCATACGCTGGAAAAAAGCCGGGCAACCGACCTGGCGGCCTTTTTCGAATGCCCCGCGTGAGGATCCATCCCATGAGCCAAGACGAACACATCAGGGACTACAAAGGCCCCGCCGCCGGCTGGGGCGCGCTCAAGAGCGTGACCAAGAGCTGGCTGGGCAGTGACAACGCCTTCAAGAACCTGCGTGCCATGCTCAAGACCAATCAGAACGGCGGCTTCGACTGCCCAGGTTGCGCGTGGGGCGAGTCGCCGGAAAGCGACATGGTCAAGTTCTGCGAGAACGGCGCCAAGGCGGTGAACTGGGAGGCAACCGGCCGGTCGGTCGACCCGGCATTCTTCGCCAAGTACAGCGTCAGTGCCCTGGCCGAACAGACCGATTACTGGCTGGAGTACCAGGGTCGCCTGACCCACCCGATGCGCTATGACGCGGCCTCCGACCACTACGTGGAAACGACTTGGGACGACGCATTCGCCCTGATCGCCCAGCACCTGCAAGCGCTCGACTCGCCGGATGAGGCCGAGTTCTACACCTCGGGTCGGGCCAGCAACGAGGCGGCATTTCTCTACCAGCTGTTCGTGCGCGCCTACGGCACCAACAACTTCCCCGACTGCTCGAACATGTGCCATGAGGCCAGCGGTACCGGCATGTCCGAAACCCTTGGCGTGGGCAAGGGCACGGTGGTGTTCCACGACCTGGAGCTGGCGGATGCGATCTTCGTCATCGGCCAGAACCCTGGCACCAACCACCCGCGGATGCTCGAACCCCTGCGCGAGGCGGTCAAGCGTGGCGCACAGGTGGTGTGCTTCAATCCGCTCAAGGAGCGTGGACTGGAGCGCTTCCAGCATCCGCAGCATCCCTTCGAGATGCTCAGCAATGGCTCCGAGCCGACCAACACCGCGTATTTCCGCCCGGCCCTCGGCGGCGACATGGCTGCCATGCGCGGCATCGCCAAGTTCCTTCTGCAGTGGGAGCGCGAAGCCCTGGCCAAGGGGGAACCCCCCGTGTTCGACCATGTTTTCATCGCGGAGCACACCAGTGGCGTCGAGGCCTACCTGGCCGCGGTGGATGCCACCTCCTGGGAGCATATCGTCGAGCAGTCGGGTTTGACCCTGGCCGAGATCGAGTTGGCAGCACGTATGTACCGCAAGGCCGAGCGAGTGATCATGTGCTGGGCCATGGGGATCACCCAACACCGTCACTCGGTGGCTACGGTGCAGGAAATCGTCAACTTGCAGTTGCTGCGCGGTAACGTCGGCAAGCCGGGCGCAGGCCTGTCGCCGGTGCGTGGCCACAGCAACGTGCAGGGCGACCGCACCATGGGCATCGACGAGAAACCAAGGGCTGGGCTGCTCGATGCGCTGGAGAAGCGCTTCCAGTTTCGCGCTCCGCGTAACCCTGGGCACAACGCCGTGCTGGCGATCAAGGCGATGGAAGAGGGGCGGGCCAAGGTCTTCGTCGCGTTGGGGGGCAACTTCGCCCAAGCCACGCCAGATACGCCCCGTACCCACGCAGCCTTGCGCAACTGTGCGCTGACGGTGCAGATTTCCACCAAGCTCAATCGCTCGCACCTGGTTACCGGGCGCGATGCGCTGATCCTGCCCTGCCTGGGCCGTACCGAGATCGACCTGCAGGCCACCGGTCCGCAAGGTGTTACCGTTGAAGACACCTTCAGCATGGTGCATCTCTCCCACGGTCAACTGCGTCCACGGTCGCCCCATCTGCGTTCAGAACCGGCCATCATCGCCGGCATGGCCAAGGCCACCTTGGGCAACAAGCCCATCGACTGGGAATACGCCATCGCCGACTATGGCCGCATACGCAGTCTGATCGCCGATGTGATTCCGGGTTTTGCCGACTTCAACAAGCGCCTGCAGCATCCGGGGGGCTTCCACCTGGGCAACAGTGCCGCCGAGCGCAGTTGGCGCACCGCCACTGGCAAGGCGCGTTTCAGCGCCAGCCAATTGCCTGAACACCTGGTCAATGCCCAGGTGCTGGCCCGTGGTGACAAGCCGGACCTGATCCTGCAGACGCTGCGTTCGCACGACCAGTACAACACCACGCTATACGGCCTGGATGACCGCTACCGAGGGGTGTTCGGCCTGCGCGAGGTCGTGTTCGTCAATGAGGCTGACATTCGCCGCCTGGGCTTCGAGCCGGGTGAGCAGGTGGACATGGTGTCGCTGTGGGAGGATGGCCGCGAGCGTCGTGTAGCGGGGTTCCGTCTGGTGCCCTATGACGTGCCCGAGGGGCAGGCGGCGGCTTACTACCCCGAGACCAACCCGCTGGTACCGTTGGAAAGTTACGGCGAAGGGACCTACACGCCAACCTCCAAATTCGTGGCCATTCGACTGGAGAAAGCCAAGGCCGTTAACCGGATCGGCACCGTGCTGGCAGCGGACTGAACACAGCCCATCATCGCCGTCACGCTGATGCTGCAGGGGCCGGCGTGCCGGTGATGAGGCTGGCACCTGTCACGAACGATGCACCGGGTACGCCGTGGTGTACTTCATCTGCTCCATGGCAAAACTGGAAGTGATGTTGGAAAGTCCGTCGGTGCTGTTGATCAGTTTCTTGTAGAAACGGTCATATGCCGCGATATCCCCCACCACCACACGCAGCATGTAGTCCCAGTCTCCGGACATTCTGTAGAACTCCATCACCTCCTCGAAGCCGTTCACCGTCGTGGCGAACTGCTCCAGCCATGCGCTGTCGTGGCGTTGGGTCTTGAGCTGGACGAACACGGTCAAGCCCAGCCCTAGCCGCTGCGGGTCGAGCAACGCAACGCGGCCAATGATGTAGCCGTCTTCTTCAAGCCGTTTGACCCGCTTCCAGCACGGGGTGGTGGACAGGTTGACGGCCTCGGCCAGGTCCTTGAGGGAAATCGAAGCGTCGCGCTGGAGCAGGGTCAGGATGTGTTGGTCGAAACTGTCCATGGGCCTTTGGCGATCAAGTGAGAAAAATTATTCTCCGAGGGTAGCGTGAAATAGCAAAAAATACTGCTATAGGAGCCTCTTGCGCGGGTGTGAGATAGTGGCGCTCTTCAACCTGTCTCCCTTCGACCAATGGACCCGACCATGTCCGACAAGCCGCGTAATTTCGCCACCCGTACCATCCACGCCGGTGAACAGTCCAGCGTCGCCGACAATGCGATCTTCCCGCCGATCTACACCGCCAGTTCGTATATCAAGCGCAGTCTGGACGATAACCCCGAGTACGCCTACAGCCGTGTGGGCAACCCGACGCGGCATGCCTACGAAACCTGTGTCGCCGCCTTGGAAGAGGGCGTTGGCGCAGTGGCGTGCGCCTCTGGCGTGAACGCTACCGCCACGGTGCTCGAGCTGCTGCCCAAGGATGCCCATGTGGTGGTTATGAACGGCGTCTATGGCGGTACATTCCGAATTCTGGAGGACTACCGCGGGCGTACCTCAGGGCTGACCACTACCTACGTCGACCTCAACGACATTCACGCGGTGGAGCAAGCGATTCGCCCCGAGACCCAATTGATCTGGATCGAGTCGCCGACCAACCCCCTGTTGCACCTGGTCGACATCAAGGCGGTGTGCGACCTGGCCCGTTCGCGCGGCATCCTCACCTGCATCGACAACACCTTCTGTTCGCCCTGGAATCAGCGCCCGATCACCCTGGGCGTGGACTTGGTGATGCACTCGGCGAGCAAATACATCGGCGGCCATTCCGACCTCACCGGCGGCGTGGTGGTGGCCGCCAACGAGCAATTGCTGGCCCGCCTGCGCAAGATCAGCATGGCGGTGGGCGCGATCCAGGGACCGTTCGACTGCTATCTGGCCCTGCGGGGGCTAAAGACGCTCGACGTGCGCATGGAGCGTCAATGCGCCAATGCGTTGCAGGTGGCGCGTTTTCTGGAAAGCCACCCGCAGATCGAGAAGGTCTATTACCCGGGGCTGGAAAGCCACCCGCAGCATGAGCTGTGCAAGCGTCAGATGCGCGCTGGCGGAGCGGTGGTGGCGATGAAGGTCAAAGGGGGTGACCGGGCGGCGCTCAATCGTCTGGTGGAGGCGTTGCGGATCTTTGTCCTGGCCGACTCCCTGGGCGGGGTGGAGAGCATGATCAACCATTCCTGGAGCATGTCCCACAATTCGCTGAGCCCGGCGCAGAAAGGCGAAATGGGGATCAGCGAAAACCTGTTGCGCCTGTCGGTGGGGATCGAGGATTACCGCGATTTGATCGAGGATCTGGACGGGGCGCTCAAGGCGTCCGCTGCGGTGTGAAGGCTGGGCCGGCTCCGTTCAGGAGCCGGCCTGCCGGCGATAGGGCGTGGAATCAGGATTTGGGCGGATGAATGATCCGTTCGATCTTGTCCTTGAGCAGTAACCGTTCCTTGCGCAGGCGATTGATCACATCGTCATTGGTGCCGTTGGTTTCGGCAGTCACTACTTCTTTGTCCTTGGCGTTGTATTCCTTGTGCAGCTTGTGAAGTTCCTGGTCCTTGTCGATGAGTGCCTGGAACTGGTCGGCGGATACGTGCAGGTCAGCGAGCAAATCGTGCGGAACTGGCATTTCTTCACCTCTGTCGGGTTGTCGGTAAGGTCCTGACCTTTGAGGATAGCCGCCTTTGCGCAGGTAGGGGACTGGGGTAGGCTGTCGCCTCCCTTCGGCGAACCGGAACCTGCGCCATGCCCCATCTGAACCTGGAATACAGCGACAACCTGCGTGAACTGAATGTCGATACGCTGCTGCTGCGCCTGAACCATGCGCTGGTCGGGAGTGGCCAGTTCGCCGATGAACGGGACATCAAGAGCCGGGCCCAGGCGTTTGCCCGCTACCGGGTCGGCACCGCGCCGGGTGAGCGGGCCTTCGCCCATGTGCGGCTGGCCATCCTCGATGGACGTTCGCCCCAGGTGAAGGCACAACTGTCTGCCAGTCTGCTCGAGGTGTTACGCGACGCCATCCCGCAGCACCCCGGCCTGGACCTTCAGCTGTGTGTCGAGGTACTGGACATCGAGCGAGTGCCGTACGCCAAACTCCACCTGCCAGGCTGAATGACAGCTGAATGAACGGCTTCTAATTTGAAAAAGATGCTGGCTCACGAATTTGTTGGCGTCTTTTTCACGAAAAATTGATGGTTCGCTTTCTAGAGTTTCGCCAACTTTACCAAGGTGCCTTTCAGGCCTTGGCTGATAATCACTCTTGATTGCGAACGCTGATGCTCAACTTCAAATACCTGCGGACCGAATGGGTTACGCTGCTTGCCAGCCTTTACCTGTTGATCGGCTTCAATGCCTTCCTCTGGCAGCACCTGGAGCACATCCTGCCGCCGGGCATGACCGGGCTTTGGTTGGGGTTGGCGTTCGCCCTGCTGATGGTGTTCGCCTTCAATCTGATCTTGACGCTGTTTGCCTTCCGCTACGTATTAAAACCGCTATTGATCCTCTTGTTCATGAGTGGCGCGGGGGTCGCTTACTTCATGAACCAATATGGTGTGCTAATTGACTCGGGGATGTTTCGTAATATCGCCGAGACCAATGTTGCCGAAGTGCGTGACTTGCTCTCCTTGAAGTTTGCGCTTTATATACTTTTGCTCGGTGTATTGCCTTCGGTCCTGTTGTGGAAGGCCCCCATCGCCTACCGCGCCTGGCACCGAGAACTGCTCGGCAAACTGGTGGTCAGCGGTGCCTGTGTCGTGGCCTTGGGCTCGGTGGCGCTGGTCAACTACCAAGGGCTGTCGTCGCTGTTTCGAAACCATCACGAACTGCGCCTGATGCTGACCCCCAGCAACATCGTCGGTGCTTCCATTGGCTATGTCAGCGAGCGGGTCGGTACGGCTGCGCGGCCGTTCGAGAACTACGGCGAAGATGCCCGTCGCGATGCCGCCTGGCAGCACCATGAGCGCAAATCGCTGACCGTCCTGGTCGTGGGCGAAAGCGCACGGGCAGAGAACTTCGGGGTGCTCGGCTACGACCGCGACACCACGCCAAGCCTTGCCAAGGAGCAGGGCCTGGTAGCATTTTCCGATGTGCACTCCTGTGGGACCGAGACTGCCGTGTCGGTGCCTTGCATGTTTTCCGGCATGGGGCGCAAGGATTACGACGCACGGGTGGCCAAGAATCGCGAAGGGCTGCTGGACATCCTCCAGCGCGCGGGTCTTGCCGTGCAGTGGCGCGACAACCAGTCCGGCTGCAAGGGCACCTGTGACCGTGTGCAGTTCGTCGATGTCAGCAACCTCAAGGACCCGACGCTCTGCGCCAACGGCGAATGCCATGACGAAATCCTGCTGCAGGGCCTGGGCGATCTGATCGACAACCTCGACAAGGACACCGTGCTGGTGCTGCACCAGATGGGCAGTCATGGGCCGGAGTACTACAAGCGTTATCCGGCGGACAGTGGTCGCTTTGGCCCGGTGTGCCAGAGCAATGCGCTGGACCAGTGCAGCCAGCAGGAGATCATCAACGGTTATGACAACACCCTTGCCTACACCGACAAGGTGCTGGCCTCGTTGATCGACATCCTGCGCAGCAAGCAGGACAAGGTCGATACCGCGATGATCTACCTGTCCGACCATGGCGAGTCGCTGGGCGAATACAACCTGTACCTGCATGGCACGCCCTACATGATGGCACCGGAGCAGCAAAAGCATGTGCCGCTGCTGACCTGGTTCTCCGACAGCTACCGTGAAGACTTCGGCATCGACAACGACTGCCTGGCCAAGCTCAGCGACGCGCCGTTGTCCCAGGACAACCTGTTCCACTCGATGCTCGGCCTGCTGCAGGTGCACACCGAGGTCTACCAGCAGTCGCTGGACATGTTCGCCAGCTGCCGGCCTTGGCTGGCGGCCAAGCGCTGAGAGAATGTCCAGCCCCCTCATCAAGGCTTCCAGGACACCACTGATCGACCTCAAGGATGGCGCAGGTTTCACCAGCAGTGCCCGCGCCGTATATACTGCGCGCCAATGTTAGTGGGAGAGCCTCGTGGCCATCGAAATACACTGGATTCGTGACGACCAGAGCCTGGCCGAACACTGCCTGCGCTGGCGCGAACTGCCGTTCGTCGCGCTCGATACCGAATTCATGCGCGTCGACACCTTTTACCCCAAGGCCGGTTTGGTCCAGATCGGCGATGGCCAGCGGGCGTTCTTGATCGACCCGCTGCTGATCGGCAATTGGCAACCCTTGGCCGAGCTGCTCGATGACAGCGCCGTGGTCAAGGTGCTGCACGCCTGCAGCGAAGACCTCGAAGTGCTGCTGCGCCTTACCGGCAAGCTGCCGCAGCCGCTGTTCGACACCCAGTTGGCGGCTGGTTACCTGAACCTGGGCTTCTCCATGGGCTATTCGCGCCTGGTTCAGGAAGTGCTGGGCATCGAGCTGCCCAAGGGCGAAACCCGCTCGGATTGGCTGCAGCGGCCGCTGTCGGAAACCCAGGTGAGCTACGCCGCCGAGGATGCCGTGCATTTGGCCGAGCTGTTCGCCGCCCTGCGTCCGCGGTTGTCCGATGACAAGTACGCCTGGGTGCTGGAAGACGGTGCCGAGCTGGTGGCTCAGCTGCGCCGTGAGGTCGAGCCTGAAACCCTCTACCGTGAGGTCAAGCTGGCCTGGAAGCTGTCGCCCCAGCAACTGGCGGTGTTGCGCGAACTCTGTGCCTGGCGCGAGCGAGAGGCCCGCAGCCGCGATGTGCCGCGCAATCGCATCCTCAAGGAGCACTCGCTGTGGCCGATGGCCAGGACCCAACCCGACAGTCTGTCGGGCCTGGCCAAGATCGACGAGATGCACCCGCGCACCATTCGGCAGGACGGCGAGTTCCTGATCCAGCTGATCAAGCGTGCCGCCGGCCTGCCCAAGGAGCAATGGCCGCAGGCGCTGCCCGAACCACTGCCGATCGAAGCCGCAGGCATCCTCAAGCGCCTGCGCGCCGTTGGCCAGGCCGAAGGCGAACGTTTGGGCATCGCCCCGGAACTGATGCTGCGCAAGAAGACCCTGGAAGCCTTGCTCAAGAGCGGCTATCCCAATGGCCCTTATCAACTGCCCGATTCGCTGCGCGGCTGGCGTCGCCAGCGCATGGGCCAGGCCCTGCTGGACAACCTGGCGGGCGCCGGAGAGACCCAATGAAACGTATCTGCTCGATCTACAAGAGCCCCCGCAAGCACGAAATGTACCTCTATGTGCTCAAGGCCGACGGCCTGGAGCGCGTACCCGAAGGCCTGCTGCCGTTCTTCGGCACCCCCGTGCACGCCTTCGACCTGGTGTTGACCCCTGAGCGCAAACTGGCCCGCGAAGACATCGCGAAGGTGCTGGAGAACCTGGAGAACCAGGGCTATCACCTGCAGATGCCGCCACCTGAAGACGACTACATCGAGCACCTGCCCGAAGAGTTGCTGCGCCGTAACGATCCCGCCTGACCCAGGCGCGGTTACCCACTTTTGCCAGGCGGCCCGCAGATCGGGCCGCTGTCGTTATCTGTCAAGGTTGTCACGTCGATGCGCGTTCTGATCGCTGAACAGGATCATGCCACTTATGCCCGCCTGCTGAGTGAGTTGGCCCCGGATCTGGAAATCCTGACCAGCGGCGATTCCGCCGAACTGGCGCGCCAGGCGCCAGAATGCCCGGTATGGCTGGGCCAGCCGGACTTGCTGGCAAGCCTGCTGCGCCAGGGCCACAAACCCGACTGGATGCAATCGACCTGGGCCGGCATCACCCCGTTGCTGGCCCAGGGCCTGCCGCGTGATTACCGTTTGACCCGGGCGGTGGGCATCTTTGGCCAGGTAATGGCCGAGTACATGCTGACCTATATGCTGGTCCATGAGCGCGAAGTGCTGTCACGCCTGGTCAGCCAGGTCGAGCGGCGCTGGGATGATCGTCCTGGGCGTTCGCTGCAAGGGCGCAAGGTGCTGATCGTCGGTACCGGTGATATCGGCCAGTGCGTGGCCGAGTTTCTCCAGCCGTTCGGGGTGACGCTGTACGGCGTTGCCAGCCGTGCCCGCGAGCAGGCGCCGTTCGTCGAGGTGGCTGGCCTGGAGGACTTGCCGCGGCTGGTGGGGCAGGTCGACTACGTGCTCAACCTGCTACCGGATACCACAGCGACCCATGATGTGTACGACGCAGCGCTGTTCCAGCGGTTCCAGCCCAGTGCGTTGTTCATCAATGCCGGTCGAGGTGTGGCCGTGGTCGATGCCGACCTGGTCGAGGCGTTGAAGCAAGGGCACCTGGCGGGTGCGGTGATCGACGTCTGCCGGCAAGAACCTTTGCCCCAGCGGCATCCGTTCTGGACCGCCTGGGGTTTGCTGCTGACCGGGCATAGCTCGGCACCGACGTCGCCGGTGGCGATGGTGCGCTTGTTCGTCGAGAATGTGCGCGGGTATCAGGCGGGCGAGGGGTTGCGTGGCGAAGTGGCTTTCGCCCGGGGTTACTGAACTATCTGCAGCGTTGCGGCCAACCCCACGCAGGAGCCGGCTTGCCGGCGATCAAGCCGGAAAGCCAGCCAAAGGCTCAGAGGCTGAAATCACCCTCGGCCGCCAACTCGCTCAGCGGTCGGCGTGGGCTCGGCACTTCACGGGCTTGCAGCGCTTCGTCCAGGCTGGCCTTGTCGCCCAGCTTGCCGATCGCCACCATGGCGTGCAACTCGTAGCCCTCGGGAATTTTCAGTGTTTCGCGGGCCAACGCCTGATCGAACCCGGCCATGCCGTGGGTGTGCCAACCGCTGATGCTGGCTTGCAGTGCCAGGTGGCCCCAGGCGGACCCGGTGTCGAAGGTGTGCCACAGGGCCGGCTTCTCTTCGTGGGTGCCGGGTGCGGCGAATGTGGTCTTGGAGATGATCAGCACCAGCGCGGAGGCCTGTTGCGCCCAGCTGCGGTTGAACGGCACCAGCAGGTCCAGGTAGCGCTCCCAATGCGCGGTGTCCCGGCGTGCATAAAGGAAACGCCACGGCTGCGAGTTGTAGGCCGATGGCGCCCAGCGTGCGGCTTCCAGGAAGCTGAGCAAGGTTGCTTCGCTGATCGGCTCGGCGGTGAAGGCGCGGGGCGACCAGCGGTTGATGAACTGCTCGTTGATGGCGTAATCGGCGATGCGAGGGTTGGCGCTCATGGCTGCTCCTGCAATGGGTGGGAAATACCGCACGCTACTGCCTGCGCGCGGGACTGACAAGCGGTCTGGCTTTGCCGAAGGCCAGGCTCTAGACTGGCGCCGCCGCGCGCCGCGGACTCAAGATGACTGCAGGAAACCCGTGTGATGATTGCTGACGACGCGCCGTTCTGGCGGCGCAAGACCCTCGAACAACTCGACCCGCAGGAGTGGGAATCGCTTTGCGACGGCTGTGGTTTGTGCTGCCTGCAAAAGCTCGAGGACGAGGACGACAACAGCGTCTATTACACCCGCATCGCCTGCAAGTTGCTGGACCTGAACACCTGCCAGTGCAGCGACTACCCCAACCGCTTCGCCCATGTGCCCGACTGCATCCAGCTCACGCCGGGCAAGGCCGACCAGTTCAAATGGTTGCCCAGCACCTGCGGCTATCGCCTGGTCAGCGAGGGCAAGGACCTGCCAGCCTGGCACCCTCTGGTGTGCGGTGACCGCAAACAAGTCCACGAACAGCGCATTTCCCAGTCCGGGCGTATGCTCAGCGAGCATGATGTGGATGAAGACGACTGGGAAGACCACCTGATTTTCCGCGCCAGCTGAAACGGCGCGCCCAGTCGCCTCTGGGAAACAAGGAGTTTCTGTATGCGTTGTCAGCTGTTGTTGCTGTTGGGCCTCGTGGCCTGTGCCCCAGCCTGGGCCAAGAAGGTCGATCTCGATTACCAGGTGCGCCTGTTGCCCGAACAAGGCCAGGCCGAAGTGCGACTGACCTTGGGCGATGGCAGCGCCGTACGCTCGCTGGATTTCGACTTGGGCAAGGCGGGTGCGTACAGCGGTTTTCAGGCCGATGGGCAATGGCAACAGCAGGGTGAGCGTGGCGTGTGGCATCCGGCGGCGGGCAAGACCAGCCTCAGCTACCGGGTGCAACTGGACCAGAAACTGCGTAGTGGCGCGTATTCATCGCGCATGACCCCGCACTGGGCATTGTTCCAGGGCGAGCAACTGGTGCCGTCGGCGCGCCTCGACCAGCAGGACGGTACCGAGCTGGTGGCGCGCCTGGCATTCGACCTGCCTGCCGGCTGGAAAAGCGTCGAGACGGCGTGGCCGCGTATCGGCAAGGACAAATTTCGCATCGACAACGTGTCGCGCTTGTTCGACCGCCCGACCGGTTGGATGCTCGCGGGCAATCTGGGCAGCCGCCGTGCTCGTCTGGGCGAGACCGAGGTCACTGTCGCCGCTCCGGTGGGACAGGGCATGCGCCGAATGGACAACCTGACGCTGCTGACCTTCGTCTGGCCGCAGTTGCAGGCGGTGTTCCCGCGTAACCCGCCAAAGCTGCTGGTGGTGGGGGCCCGCGATGGCATGTGGCGCGGGGCGATGGCGGCGCAGGGATCGTTGTACCTGCACAGCGCCAGACCCATGGTGGGCGAAAATGGCAGCAGTCCGTTGTTGCGCGAGTTGGTGCAGTTGTTCGCACAGATCCACGGCCACGAGGACAGTGACTGGATCGGCGAAAGCCTCACCGACTACTACGCCAGCGAATTGTTACGCCGGGCCGGCGGTGTCAGCGATGACCGTTACCAGGCCTGGCAGGCGCGCCTGCACAAGCAGGCGGCCAAGGTCTCTCACTTGGGCGGCGAGCACGCGACCCCGGCGCAGGTGGCGCGTGGTGTGCTGTTGTTGCAGGCGCTGGACAAGGAGATCCGTCTTCACACCCAGGCCAAGCGCTCGCTGGATGATGTGGCCCGGGCCTTGATGCGCCTGCCGAGCGTCAGCACCGAGGCGTTCGTACAGATCAGCGAAAACGTGCTGGGGCGCCGATCCGAGGCGTTGCAAAGCAAGGTCCTGGCTTCGGGCGACTGATAGGCCGCCGCCAGCGCGGTTCGCTTATTTGAACTTGGGCCCGGAGCGGGTATTCAACCCCTTGGCCAAGCGGTCATACAGCACCACGTTCACCGTCGCCGCCAGGTTCATGCAACCCTCGGTCGGAATGTAGATGGTCTCTTCGCACCACGCCCGAACATCGGCGCTCAGGCTGCCGTCTTCCGGGCCGAAGATGTAGATGGCGCGGTCGGGGTGGGTGTACTCGGGCAGGGGGCGGGCGCCTTCGACCAGCTCCACCGCCACGGGTGTGCACCCCAGCGGAATGATGCGCTGCAGGTCATCGATGCCGATCAATGGGATGTCGTAGTGCACTCGCTTGGTGTCGGTGACGAAGTCACGCGCGCGTTCATACCGCTTGCCCGTGTAGAACACCGAGTTGACGCCGTAGCAACCCGCTGCGCGCATCACCGAACCTACGTTCTCCGCTGATTTGGGATTGAACAGGCCGATGCAGCTGTACCGTTTGTTTGCCACGTGCCGGGGTCCTTCGCAAAAAAGCGCGATTATACGGGCTACCCGGCGGCAGTGGGGGGGCGAAACGACGTTCAGTCTTTCTTGAGCATGCCCGCCAACCCAGCGAATGGGTTGTGGGTGGCCTTGGCGATGCTTGGCGTGCTGGTCGACCCTTCGCTGAAATACTGCTGGTCGGTGTAGCGCGAGTGCTCGTTGTCGTGGCAGTACAGGCACAGCAGCTCCCAGTTCGAACCATCCTGGGGGTTGTTGTCGTGGTTGTGGTCGCGGTGGTGCACGGTCAGTTCGCTCAGGCGCTTGCCGGAGAACTCACGGGCGCAGCGGCCACACACATGCGGGTACATTTTCAGGGCTTTGTCGCGGTAGCCCATTTCTTTGTCGCGCTTGGCGTCGGCCAGGATGCGGTCGAGGCGGGCGGTGGCGGCGGAAGTGGAGGCCGAACTCATGGTGTTTCCTTTGTCTTGATCAGGCAAATGACGGTTCTACTCTTGAGTCTAGCGCGCTTGCGGGGCCCTCGGACAGGCAAAAAGTGCCAGGAAGGCGTAGCCTGTAGATTGGTCCCGACAGGAGGTTGCAGATGGTCCGTGCGATCCTCACCGCGCTGCTGCTCGCCGTGGTGCCAACAGTCGAAGCCGCGGGTACGCCACCGCGGATCAACACACCCGTGCCTGGAGCGCCTGGCACGCCGACGCCAACGCCTTACCCGCAAATCACCCCGAGCACGCCGCCCAAGGCGAATGACAGCCAGCCAGGTGGCCCGCTGTTGCCACCGATGCCGGTGCCTGGACCGCCCAAGGACCAGCCTTTGCCTGGGTTGCGCCCTGAACCGGTGAAACCACCGCCTGACGACGATTAAAGTGCCAGGCGTTGGCCATCCTGCATGCGCAGGCGTTTCGAAAGGGTCACGGCCAGCGCGCGGATGATCCGTGCGGCGATACGGGGTGCCTCATTGAGCATCTTTTCCAGCGAGTCCTTGCCCAGGGTCAACAGCAGGCAGTCGCTGGCGGCGATGCAGCTGGCCGAGCGCCGTTCGCCGTCGAGTACGGCCATTTCACCGAAGGCGCGGCCCTTGCGCAGGGTGGCGATTTCGACCTGGGCACCCGTGCTGTCTGTCTTGCGCACCGAGACCACGCCCTGGTGCAGGATGCACATGAAGGTACCGGCGTCGCCTTCGTTGAAGATGGTATGGCCCTCACGGATTTCGGTCAGGCTGAAATAACCAGCGGCGGCCTGGAAGTCGCTGAGCTGCAGGTTGTCGAACTGGCCGCAGTCCATGAGCATGTCGCGGATTTCGGTGTTCAGAAGGGTTTGGTCGGGCATGTGTCGTTCTTCTTCGCGGCTGTTGTCCGAGAGCGTGGGGCACACCTTCTGGAGCCGGATTGCCGGCGTTAGGACCTTCAGGTGCGCTGCGCTGGGTATGACAACAAAAAACGCGATTTACGCCACGCCCAGCTCATTCAACACGAACGCGTACTCCAAGGCCACGTCCTTGAGCCCTTGGTACCGACCGCTCATGCCGCCGTGGCCGGCGCCCATTTCGGTCTTGAGCAGCAGCAGGTTGTCGTCGGTCTTGCGCGTGCGCAGGCGTGCCACCCACTTGGCGGCCTCCCAGTACTGAACGCGGCTGTCATTGTAGCCGGCGACCACCAGCATGGCCGGATAGGCCTGGGCCTTCACGTTTTCGTAGGGGGCGTAGGCCTTGATCCGCTCATACACCTCTGGCGCTTGCGGGTTACCCCATTCGTCGTACTCGGTGACGGTCAGCGGCAGGTCGGGGTCGAGCATGGTATTGAGAACGTCGACGAACGGCACTTCGGCTATGGCGCAGCGGAACAGCTCCGGGCGCAGGTTGAGCACGGCGCCGATCAGTAACCCACCAGCGCTGCCGCCGCTGATGGCCAGGCGATCGGCACAGGTCACGCCTTCGGCGATCAAGTGCTCGGCGCAGGCGATGAAGTCGTTGAAGGTATTCTGCTTGTGCTCCTGCTTGCCCGCGCGGTACCAAGCCTCACCCAGCTCGCCGCCGCCCCTGACGTGGGCGATGGCGAAGGCTACGCCGCGCTCCAGCAGGCTCAGGCGGGCATGGGAGAACCATGGGTCGAGGCTCTCGCCATAGGCGCCGTAGCCGTACAGGTACAGTGGCACGACCTTGCCGGCATCCGTACGCCGGCGCACCAGGCTGATCGGCACACGGGTGCCGTCCTGGGCGATAGCCCACAAGCGTTCGCTCACGTAGTCGTCGGCGTCGAATGGCCCTAGCACCGGGGTTTGCTTGAGCACTTGCTGGGCACCGCTGGCCAGTTCCAGCTGGCGTACCTGGGCCGGGCGGTTGAGGGCCTCGTAGCGCAGGCGAATGCGGGGGCTGGAAAACTCCAGGCTGTCCTGCACATACAGGCTGTAGGCCGCATCGGGCAATTCGACACGGTACGGCTGCAGGCCCTGTGGACGAACCTCGATGATCGGCAAGCCGCCTTCGCGCAGGCTCAGGCTCAGGGCGCTGGCGTTCAGGCTCAGGCCTTCGAGCATGATTTCATCGCGATGCGGTACCAGCACCTGCCATTGCTGGCGGGTTGGTACCTGGCTGGCCGGTGCGTGGTACAGGGCAAAGTTGATGCCATCCTGGTTGGTGCGGATGAACCAGCGCCACTCACCGTCAAGCTGGCCGTGGTCCGGGAAGTACTCGTGGTCTTCCTGGCGCGGTGCCAGGCAGGTGAATTCGGCTTGCGGGGTGCTAGCGTCGAGCACCCAAGCCTCGCTGGTGGTCTTGCTGTTGAGCAGCAGCACCAGCTGCTGCTCGGAGCTGGAGCGGTAGCAGTGCAGGAAGAAGCGGCCATCGGTCTCTTCGAACACCGTCGCTGCCGAGGCCTCGCCGAGGGTGTGGCGGCGCAGGCGCCACGGGCGGTGGGTGTCGTCCAGCTCGGCGAAGAACAGCGTTTGGCTGTCGTTGGCCCAGGTCATGCTGCCGTCACAGTCGTCGAAGGGCAGGGTGGTGACGCTCTCGTCGGCCAGGTCCTTGACGTACAGCGTGTAGATTTCGTCGCCGCTGGTATCCAGGCTGTAGGCCAGCAAGCGGTGGTCGGGGCTGACGTTGAACGCGCCCAGCGACAGGAAGCCGCCATTGGCCAGGGCGTTGGGGTCCAGCAGCAGCTGCTCGCGGCTTTCATCGACGGTGTTGGCGTCGTCCGCCGGGCGCGGGCAGCGATAGTGCCTGGGGTATTCGTCGCCCGCCGTGGTGCGGGTGTAGTACAGGTACGGGCCCCAGGGCGAGGGCAGCGACAGGTCGGTTTCCTGGATACGGCCCCTGATCTCCTCGAACAGCTGCTCGCGCAAGGGCGCCTGGTCGGCCAGGCAGGCTTGCTGGTAGGTGTTTTCCGCTTGCAGGTAGGCCAGTACTTCAGGGGTGTCGCGTTGTTGCAGCCAGGCGTAGGGGTCGGTTGCCGAGCCTTGGCGGGCGATGGGGGGCTGAGGTTTGCTGGGCATCGGGGATCTCTTGGCTGGGGGCTGTCGGTGCGCGTACCTGCCCCCTCGCGGGGAAACCCGCGAAGAGGCCCTAACAGGCTAGCGCTGTCGCCGGGGGGCGCCTGCGCCCTGAAAAGTGTTTATCATAGGCATCTCTTTGCCTGGCTTGCACGATCACCATGACCGAGAACGACTATACCCTCGCCTGGGGCCTCTACGCCCTTGCCGCCCTGGGCTGCCTGCTGGTGGGCTTCAAACTCACCGGCTGGATGTGGCGCTGGCTGCGTGAACCGCTGCGGGTGATCCTGGCGGTGCTGCTGCTGACCCCAACCATCGTAGACCCGGTCAAGGAAAGCTTCGCCCCGGCCATCGCCATCACCACCCTGGACGTTGCCTTCAAGGTGGGCAACAACGCCTGGCGCGCGGTCTCCGATTTCGCTCTGTACGGCATGATCGCCTTCGCGCTGTATGCACTGTTCGTGCTGGTCCGCTGGCCGCTGGAAAAACGCGCCCGCGAGCGCCGTGCGAATGCCGAGGCTACCGCCAAGCGTCAGGCAGCCGAGGATGAGCAGGTCGCGTCCGAGTCCGCCTTCGGTGCCGACCGCCGCGACCGCTACCGCGACGACCCGGCGCCAACGCCGATGACCGGCCGTGGCCGGGTAGAACCGCGCTTGTAAACGGAGCGACGAGCATGTGTGAACTGCTGGGCATGAGTGCCAACGTCCCTACCGACATCGTCTTCAGCTTTACCGGCCTGATGCAGCGGGGCGGGCGTACCGGCCCGCACCGTGATGGCTGGGGCATCGGGTTTTACGAAGGCCGTGGCCTGCGGCTGTTCCAGGACCCGGCGGCGAGTAGCGAATCGGAAGTCGCCAACCTGGTGCAGCGCTACCCGATCAAGAGCGAAGTGGTCATCGGCCACATCCGCCAGGCCAACGTCGGCCGGGTCTGCCTGTCCAACACCCATCCGTTCGTCCGTGAAATGTGGGGGCGCAACTGGTGCTTCGCACACAACGGCCAGCTGGGCGACTTCAAGGGCGAGGCGACGTTCTACCGGCCCGTGGGCGACACCGACAGCGAAGCGGCCTTCTGCGACCTGCTCAACCGCATCCGTGCGGCTTTCCCCGAGCCTGTGGAGGTGGAGCAGTTGCTGCCGGTGCTGGTGGAGGCCTGTGCCGGTTACCGTGGCAAGGGCGTGTTCAATTGCCTGCTCAGCGACGGCGACTGGCTGTTCTGCTTCTGTTCGACCAAGCTGGTACACATTACCCGACGCGCGCCATTCGGTGCCGCGCGTTTGAAGGATGTCGACCTGATCGTCGATTTTCACACCGAAACCACCCCCAACGACGTGGTCACGGTGATCGCCACCGAAGCGCTCACCGAAAACGAAACCTGGAACCGCTACGAGCCGGGCCAGTGGGCGTTGTGGCGGCACGGAGAGTGCGTTTCCCACGGCCAGAGCTAAGGACGCTGCATGTTCAGAAGTTATCTGCGGTTGCTGCTGTTCACGTTCGGCCTGCTGGCCGGTATCCAGGTTCCGGGGCTGGTCAAGGACTACACCCAGCGGGTCGAGGCGCACCTGTTCGAGTCGCGCCAGGCACTCGACGGTTTCAAGCAGACGGCCGAGCGGTTCTTCAACGGTGACCTGCAGGCATTGCTCAAGCACTATCGCGGCAGCGACGACCCGGTGTTCAACAGCGATGCCAACAGCATCGAGAGCCTGTTGATTCGCAACCAGTTGCTCGAGGATGAATGGCAGGCGTTGCAAGGCTCGTGGGTGAGCCGCACCTGGCATGTGCTGGTGCAGCCAGAGCCACAACTGCGCGAGGAGACGCTCAAGGGCTACAGCTACCAGCTTCTGCTGGTGCCTGAAGCGATTGGCTGGGGGATCGGCACTGGATTCGTGCTGGCGTTTGCCGTCGAGAGCCTGCTGGTGCTGCTTGGCTGGGTGATTCTGGGTGGACGGCGCAAGGCAGTCAAAGAGAGCTGGCGCTAGTCGATTGTCGCCAGCGCCTGCAACGCACCCGCTACAGGGGCGTCTTGGGCGACAAGACCGTCAGACCAGCACGATCCGCTGGCCGCCGACATCCCGCGCATAGCCCTCCAGCACTTGCCTGCACACCCTGACCACTTCGTCGACCAAGGCCACCCCGGTCTGCCACGCCACCACCAGTTCCAGGCTCGGCGGCGGTTGCAGGCCTTCGATCAACACCAGCTCGCCGCGACTCAGTTCCGCATCCACCAGCGCAGGCGGCAGCGCACCAATACCAAAGCCGTCACGCAATAGCCGGGTAATCGCCGCCACCGAGTTCACGCAGTTCAACCGGGGCATCTCGCACCCCGCGCCCTGGAGGAGGCTGAGCACTTCCTGATGTGGCCGCGAATTTCTGGAAAACGTGACGATCCGTTCGCGTCCCAGTTCGGCGAGCGAGGCGTATTCGCGGTGGTGGCTGGAGCCTGTGGCCACCACCCAGCCCATCGGGTAACGGGCCAGGTCCAGGCTGCGAATCGACTGCTCGCGCAGCAGGTCGGTCTGCAGAATCACGTCGAGAAAGCCCTTTTGCAGCTGTTCGCGCAGGTTCAGCGCGGTGTCGGCCACCAGTTCGATTTCCACGTGCGGATAGCGCTCGGTCAGCTCGGCCACCAGCGCGCTCATCCAGGTGTGGATCACCGTGTCCATCACCCCGATGCGAATGCGCCCGACCTTGGTCCGGTCGCTGTCCAGCGACTGTTTCATCGCTTTGGCGGTATCGAGCATGTGCTCGGCGTACTCCAGCACCTTGCTGCCTTCCGGTGTGAGGCTGACGCCCCGCGAGTCGCGCAGCAGCAGCTTAACCCCAAGGTCCGCCTCCAGCGCGGCGATACGGCTGGAGACCGAGGCCTGGGTGGTGAACAGCTTGTCCGCGGTGAGGCGGAAGCTCTTGAGCCGCGCGACCCAGACGAAGGTTTCGAGGAAACGGAGGTTCATGATCAGTTTTTCTTGTTCCAGACCGGCGGTTTTTCTCGTTGGACTCAAGCCGCACGGCCTCTGAACAATGGTGACAGGCCGCGACGCCAGACGTCGTCCATAAAACAATACCAACAAGCCGAGGCAAGCATGAACCCATCCGGCGTGCAACAGATGTCTTCCCCCAGCTCGACCGGGCCATTGGCCTGGTATCGCGACATCGACAAACAGCAACGACGCACCTTCTGGAGCTGCAAGATCGGCTATGGCCTGGATGGCATGGACACGCAGATGCTCAGCTTCGTCATTCCCACGCTGATCCTGATGTGGGGCATCAGCACCACCGAGGCCGGGCTGATTCATACCAGCACCCTGATCGCCTCAGCCATTGGCGGGTGGATCGCCGGTATTCTCTCCGACCGCATCGGTCGCGTGCGCACCTTGCAACTGACGGTGCTGTGGTTCGCCTTCTTCACCTTCCTGTGCGGCTTCGCCCAGAACTACGAGCAGTTGCTGATTGCCCGTACCTTGATGGGCTTCGGTTTCGGTGGCGAGTGGACCGCTGGCGCGGTGCTGATCGGCGAAGTGATCCGCGCCCAGGACCGTGGCAAGGCGGTGGGCATGGTGCAATCCGGCTGGGCCATCGGCTGGGGGCTCACGGCGATTTTGTACGCGCTGCTGTTCTCCTGGCTGCCGGCGGAGCAAGCCTGGCGGGCGTTGTTCCTGCTGGGGCTGGTGCCGGCGGTGTTCGTGATCTTCGTCCGTCGTCTGGTCAAGGACCCGGAGGTCTATCGTGCGGCCAAGGCGGTGGAAAAGGCCGAGGCGCCTGCGCATTTCTACGAGATCTTCGCCCCCGGCATGCTCTGGACCACCGTGCGAGCCTCCCTGCTGACCACTGGCGCCCTGGGCGGCTACTACGCCATTACCTCCTGGCTGCCGACGTTCCTCAAGAACGAGCGCGGCCTGAGCGTGCTGGGCACGGGCGGTTACCTGGCCATGGTGATCGTTGGCTCGTACGTGGGCTATGTGGTCAGTGCATACCTGTCCGATCTGCTGGGGCGCAAGAAGAACTTCATCCTGTTCGCCGTGGGTTCGTTCGTCATCGTGCTGCTGTACACGCAGATGCCGGTCAGCGATGGCGTGATGTTGTGGTTGGGCTTCCCACTGGGCTTCTTCGCCTCGGGCATCTTCAGCGGCATGGGGGCGTTCCTGACCGAACTGTTCCCCACGCGTATCCGGGGATCGGGGCAGGGTTTTTGCTACAACATCGGCAAGGTGATCGCCGCGCTGTTCCCGTTGATGATCGGGCTGCTCGGCCAGAAGGTGCCCTTGGGGCTGGGCATTGGCGTGTTTTCCGCAGTTTCGTACGGCGTGGTGATCCTGGCGGCGCTGAGCCTGCCGGAAACCCGCGGCAAACAGCTTCAGGCACGTTAAGGTAGGCATATGAACATCGACACGGGAGCACGCAAGGTGAAACGCCTGCTACTCAATTGCGACATGGGTGAGAGTTTCGGCAACTGGCGCATGGGCCTGGACGCTGACGTCATGCCTTACATCGACTGCGCCAACATTGCCTGTGGTTACCATGCCGGTGACCCGAGCATCATGCGCCGTACCGTGGCCATGGCGCTGGATCACGGAGTGACCATCGGTGCCCATCCGGCCTATCCAGACCTGGTTGGCTTCGGTCGCCGGTCGATGGCCTGCAGCAACGAGGAAATCCGCGATCTGTTGCACTACCAGATCGGTGCGCTGGACGGCATCTGCAGGGTGCTTGGCGGCCGGGTGGCTTACGTGAAGCCCCATGGTGCGCTGTACAACGACATGATGGCCGACCCAATCAAGCTGCGCACCGTACTCGAAGCCGTGGCGGCCTATGACGCCGGTTTGCCAGTGATGCTGATGGCCACCGCCGACGACAGCGCGGCCCAGGCGCTGGGTGATGAAATTGGCGTGCCGCTGTGGTTCGAGGCGTTCGCTGACCGCGCCTACACCGCCAGTGGGCATCTGGTCTCCCGCCGCTTGCCGGGCGCTGTTCACCACGACCCGGCGCTGGTGGTCGAACAGGCCCTGCACCTGGCCCATGGCGAGGCCCTGGTCGCCAGCGATGGCAGCGCGCTGCGCCTGAACGCCAGCACCCTCTGCGTGCACGGCGACAACGACAGCTCCGTGGCCGCCGTGCGCCAGATTCGCCAAGCCCTCGATGCGCTGGAGCGCGCATGAAGGTGCGTATCGAGGTCGTGGCCATCGACAGCCTGATGGTGCGCCTGTTCGACGCCATCGACGAAGCCAACATGCCGTGGATCCTGGCGGCCAGCCAGCGGCTTCGGGCGGCCTTCGGAGAGCGCCTGGTGGATCTGGTGCCGTCCTATACCACGTTGATGGTGCAGTGCGACCTGGCGCCGGCAGAGGCGAGGAGGTTGATCGTACACGCGCTGGAAGGTGTGCAGCCAGATACAGGCAACAGCGGGTATCGGCATGAGATTCCGGTGTGGTACCACGCCAGTGTCGGCCCTGAACTGCCGGTGCTGGCCGCCCGCAGCGGCTTGTCCGAGGACGAGGTGGTCCGTTTGCACAGTGAGCGCGAATACCCGGTTTTCGCCTTGGGCTTCGCCCCCGGTTTCGGCTTCATGGGGCTGGTGGACGAGCGCTTGGCCTCGCCACGCCTGAGCACTCCGCGCAAACGCGTGGCGGCGGGCAGCGTCGGTATTGCCGAGCGCCAGACCGCGGCCTACCCGGCAGTATCGCCAGGGGGCTGGAACTTGATCGGGCGCACCCCGGTTCGTTTGTTCGACCGACAACGCGAGGGCTACAGCTTGCTGCAACCGGGTGACCGGGTGCGCTTCGTGGCGGTCACCCATGCCCGGTTCCTGGCGTTGGGTGGCGATGACAGCCCGCTGGAGGCACAGGCATGAAGCAGTTGAGGATCGAAACCAGCACCGCGCTGTGCCAGGTGCAGGACGCAGGGCGCTTTGGCGTCCGGCATCTGGGGGTGACCCAGGGCGGGGCGTTGGATTGGGTGGCGATGTACTGGGCCAACTGGCTGCTGGGTAATCCATTGGGCGCGCCGGTAATCGAAGTGGCGCTGGGCGGTTTTACCGTCCTGGCCGAGCAGGATTGCGTGCTGGCCCTGGCCGGCGCTGACCTGGATGCGCGGCTTGACGATCAACCTTTATCGCCTTGGCGCGCGTTCACGCTGGCCAAAGGGCAGCGGCTGACACTCAGGCAGCCTAAACAGGGCGTTCGAGCCTACCTGGCGGTGCCCGGTGGGGTCGATGCCGAAGCTGTCCTGGGTAGCTGCGCCACGGTCGTGCGTGAAGCATTGGGCGGCGTCGATGGTTGCGGGGCGCCTTTGAGCAAGGGGCAGGTGCTGACGTTCGAAGGCAGCGCATCGGCCTTGAGTGAGGTGCCCGAAACGCTGCGTCCAGGCTATGGCGCAAAGCCTGTTCTGGACCTGGTGATGGGCGCGCAGATCGGGGATTTCAGCGGCACCAGTCTGTTCGAGGCGTTCAATTCGGACTGGACGCTGGACAGCCGCGCCGATCGCATGGGGATTCGCCTGTTGGGACCGCAATTGGTCTACCAGGGCGCGCCGATGATTTCCGAGGGTATCCCCCTGGGAGCCGTGCAGGTGCCACCGGATGGGCAGCCGATCGTGCTGCTCAATGACCGTCAGACCATTGGTGGGTATCCACGACTGGGGGCATTGACGCCGCTGGCACTGGCGCGATTGGCCCAGTGCATGCCGGGGGCGACGGTGCGGTTCAGGGCAGTGCTTCAGGAGGATGCCTGGCGGGAGCAGCAGGCTTACCTGCGCCGTTGGGGGTAACGCCAAAGGCCCTGTCGCCCCGACGACCCGTGGCGACAGGGCCGCTATCGACCGAGCCTACTTCGACAGATACCGCATGCCATCCTCCAACCCCTGCAAGGTCAGCGGGTACATCTTGTCCTCGATCAGATCCCGTACCAGATGCGTCGAAGCCGTGTAGTCCCAGGCTTGCTTAGGATAGGGGTTGATCCAGATGATCTTCTTGAATTTCTCCATGAAGCGCTGCATCCACACATACCCGGCTTCTTCGTTCCAGTGCTCGACGCTGCCACCGGGCTGGGTGATTTCGTAAGGTGCCATCGCCGCATCCCCGACGAACACGACCTTGTAGTCATCGCCGTACTTGTGCAGCAGGTCGAAAGTGGAGAAGCGCTCCGAGGTGCGGCGCAGGTTGTTCTTCCACACCGACTCGTACACGAAGTTGTGGAAGTAGTAATACTCCAGGTGCTTGAACTCGGTCTTGCAGGCCGAGAACAGTTCTTCGCACACCTTGACGTGGGCGTCCATCGAACCGCCGATGTCGAACAGCAACAACAGCTTGACCGTATTGCGCCGCTCGGGGCGCATCTGGATGTTCAGCAGCCCGGCATCGCGGGCGGTGTGGTCGATGGTGCCGTCGATATCAAGCTCTTCGGCGGCGCCTTCGCGAGCGAACTTGCGCAGGCGGCGCAGGGCCAGCTTGATATTGCGGGTGCCGAGTTCGACCTGGTCGTCTAGATTCTTGTACTCGCGCTGGTCCCAGACCTTGACCGCCTTGCCCTGGCGCTTGCCGGCCTCGCCCACGCGAATGCCTTCGGGGTTGAACCCGCCCGAGCCGAACGGGCTTGTGCCGCCGGTGCCGATCCACTTGTTGCCGCCGGCGTGGCGTTCCTTCTGTTCTTCGAGGCGCTTCTTGAATTCCTCGATCAGCTTGTCCAGGCCGCCCAGGGACTGAATCTGCGCCCTTTCCTCATCGCTGAGCGAGCGTTCGAACTCCTTGCGCAGCCAGTCCTCGGGGATCAGCGCCTCAAGGTGTCGGTCGAGGTTTTCCAGGCCCTTGAAGTAGGCCGAGAACGCCCGGTCGAACTTGTCGAAATGACGCTCGTCCTTGACCAGGATGGCCCGTGCCAAGTAGTAGAATTCGTCCATGTCGGCGAACACCACACGCTTTTGCAGGGCATTGAGCAGGTCGAGCAACTCGCGCACCGACACCGGTACCTTGGCCGCGCGCATTTCATTGAACAGGTTGAGCAGCATGGCCGGCTCCTGTCAGCGGTTGCCGCGTCGGCTCATGAAGGCCAGGCGCTCCAGCAGTTGCACGTCCTGTTCATTCTTCACCAATGCCCCGGCCAGCGGCGGGATGGCCTTGGTCGGGTCGCGCTCGCGCAGCACCGCTTCGCCGATGTTGTCGGCCATCAGCAGTTTCAGCCAGTCGACCAGCTCGGAGGTAGACGGCTTCTTCTTCAGGCCCGGTACCTTGCGCACATCGAAGAACACGTCCAGCGCTTCACTGACCAGCGATTGCTTGATGTTCGGGAAGTGCACGTCGACGATCTGCTGCAGCGTGTCGCGATCGGGGAAGGCGATGTAGTGGAAGAAGCAGCGGCGCAGGAAGGCGTCGGGCAGCTCTTTTTCGTTGTTGGAGGTAATGATGATGATCGGGCGCTGCTTGGCCTTGATGGTCTCGTCGATTTCGTAGACGTAGAACTCCATCTTGTCGAGCTCTTGCAGCAGGTCGTTGGGGAACTCGATGTCGGCCTTGTCGATTTCGTCGATCAGCAGGATCACCCGCTCGTCAGCCTCGAACGCCTCCCACAGCTTGCCCTTTTTCAGGTAGTTGCGCACGTCGTGGACCTTGTCCACGCCCAGCTGCGAATCGCGCAGGCGACTGACCGCATCGTACTCGTACAAGCCCTGGTGGGCCTTGGTGGTGGATTTGATGTGCCAGGTGATCAAACGGGCGCCGAAGGAGGCGGCGAGTTGTTCGGCGAGCATGGTCTTGCCGGTACCCGGCTCACCCTTGACCAGCAACGGGCGCTCCAGGGTGATCGCTGCGTTGACTGCCAGTTTCAGATCGTCTGTGGCGACGTATTCACGGGTACCTTCGAACTTCATGAACCGCTCCTCGGTGGGTGTCCGTATTGGCCCTCGCGGCGTACCGGAGGGAGCCGGGTTGTCGGCGACAGGGCCGAAACGGACAACACAGGTTTGTCATTTGCCAGCGACTATAACCCGCGCCCAGGCAGCTGGAAACGCAGACCGGGCATTCAGTCTCTGAATGGTGCGTCGCGCTAATATTCAGTCGGAATCAGGAGAAGGCTGCTCATAACGTGCATTGAATGCTTCGATGAAGCCATTGCGCAGTATCTGCAGGAAGGCCTCGAAGGCGCTGACATCCTGCTTGTGTACGCTGCCACTGAGTTCCACGCGGGTGGCGAACTGGTTCTTGGGCTGGTTTTTCAGCACGGTTTCACTGGCACCGACCAGCACCTCCCAGATCGAGCGGAACCAGCCTTTGTTCTTGTTCTCGACATCCTGCTGCCAGTCGAACACATCGACATCGCGCAGCAGCGGCTTGATGTAGCCGCTTAGCCTGCCGTCGCTGGCCTGGGCTTCGATCACCAGGTCGCCATGGCCGGCATTGAAGTCGAACTTGCCGTAGGCACTGGCAAAGTCGTTCAGTCGGCGCAGTTCGATGCCGGTGGCACGCAGGCGGAATTCGAAGTTGTCGAAGTCGCTGAACGGGTCGAAGGTCGCGCGGCTTTCTACCCGCGCATCGCCCAGCAAGCGAGCGCTGCCGTCGAAACGGGCGTCACGACGGCCTTTTTCGTTGCGTACGTTGGTCAGGTTGAGCACCTTGGCGTTGAGCTGGGTGGCCTTGAGGTCGACCGGCGGTCTGGAGTTGAAGTTATGAAAGTTCAGGGTGGCGTCTTCGATACGTACCTCATTGAGGGTGATGGGCAGCAGCTTTTCCAGCTGTTGACGCCAGTCGGTACCCTGGCCGGTCTGCGAGGACTGCTTGTTGCCACCATCGACGAAGTTAAGCTCGGGGCGCACGAAGGTGACCTCAGCGACGACTGCCCGGTCATACCACAGCGAACGCCAGCTCACCGAGAGGTCGATCAGGGGGGCGTCGAGCAGGGGCACTGGCACCTTGCCGGTGGTCTTGACGATCTTCAGGCCGTTGATCTGGTAAGCCCCTCGCCACCAGGCAAGGTCCACATCGCTGACCTGGCCGCGGTAGTCGCCCATATCGGCAAGTTTTTCGTTGAGGTAGTCGCGCACCAGGTAAGGCAGTGCCAGGTGCAGGGCCGCCAGCAGCACGAGCAGGCTGGCCAGGCCGACCAGCGGCCAACGGTAGCGAGCGGTCATTGGGGCTCTCCTGGGCAGGTTGAAGGGTGGACCACGGGGCTGGCGGGGGAGTTCGAACAGGCTTTACTGGCCACCGGGGCAGGCTTAACCTTGAAGTCTTTCCCTGCATCTCATGTTCAAGGACACTGCCATGAGCCGTATCTACGCAGACAACGCCCATTCCATCGGCAATACGCCGCTGGTGCAGATCAACCGCATCGCCCCGCGTGGGGTGACCATCCTGGCCAAGATCGAAGGGCGCAACCCTGGTTATTCGGTGAAATGCCGGATTGGCGCGAACATGGTCTGGGACGCCGAGAGCAGCGGCAAGCTCAAGCCGGGCATGACCATCGTCGAACCCACCTCGGGTAACACCGGTATCGGCCTGGCTTTCGTTGCAGCGGCCCGAGGCTACAAGCTGATCCTGACCATGCCGGCGTCCATGAGCCTGGAGCGACGCAAGGTGCTCAAGGCCCTTGGTGCCGAACTGGTGCTCACCGAGCCTGCCAAGGGCATGAAGGGGGCGATCGAGAAGGCCAATGAAATCGTCGCTGGCGACCCTGCTCAGTACTTCCTGCCCGGCCAGTTCGACAACCCGGCCAACCCGGCGATCCACGAAAAGACCACCGGCCCGGAAATCTGGAACGACACCGACGGCGCCATCGACGTGCTGGTCGCAGGCGTTGGCACCGGCGGCACCATTACCGGTGTATCGCGCTATATCAAGCACACCCAGGGCAAGTCGATCCTCTCGGTGGCCGTGGAGCCGGTGGCTTCGCCGCTGATCAGCCAGACCCTGGCCGGCGAAGAGCTCAAGCCCAGCCCGCACAAGATCCAGGGCATCGGCGCAGGCTTCGTACCGAAGAACCTCGACCTGTCGATCGTCGACCAGGTGGAGACGGTCACCGACGAAGAGTCCAAGGCCATGGCCATCCGCCTGATGCGCGAAGAGGGCATTCTTTGCGGCATCTCCTGCGGCGCGGCCATGGCGGCGGCGGTGCGCCTGGCCGAAAAGCCGGAGATGCAGGGCAAGACCATCGTGGTGATTTTGCCCGACTCCGGCGAACGCTACCTGTCGAGCATGCTGTTCAGCGACATGTTCAGCGAGCAGGAAAACCAGCAGTAAGCTGACACCGGGCAATACTCGGCGAACCGGTTTATTACAAAATCTTTAATACAGCCATCCCGTTCCGGTTGTTTTTACCGGAGCGGGATCGGTTTATGATGGCCGGATGATTTTCGTCAGCATCAGGCAGCGCTGGCCTGCTGCTCAGCAAGGAGTGTTGCATGACCTTTTCCTTCGTCGCCAAGGCAGGTGTGCTGCTGGTGTTCTTCGGCAGCGTGCTGTTCGTGCACCTGCGTGGCAAGGCGCGGCTCCCGGTGTTGCGCCAGTTCGTCAACCATTCGGCACTGTTCGCCCCCTACAACGCGCTGATGTACCTGTTCTCCGGAGTGCCGTCCAAGCCTTACCTGGACCGCACACGCTTTCCTGAGCTGGATGTGCTCAAGGATAACTGGCAGGAAATCCGCGAAGAGGCCATGCGCCTGTTCGACGAGGGCTACATTCGCGCTGCCGAGAAGGACAACGACGCTGGCTTCGGGTCGTTCTTCAAGAAAGGCTGGAAGCGCTTCTACCTGAAGTGGTACGACAAGCCGCTGCCATCGGCCGAGGCACTGTGCCCCAGGACCGTCGAGCTGGTCAGCAGCATTCCAAACGTCAAGGGCGCGATGTTTGCGCTGTTGCCCGGAGGCAGCCACCTGAACCCGCACCGCGACCCGTTCGCCGGCTCCCTGCGTTATCACCTTGGGCTGTCCACGCCGAACTCCGATGCCTGCCGTATCTATGTCGACGGGCAGGTGTATGCCTGGCGTGACGGTGAGGACGTGATGTTCGACGAGACCTACGTGCACTGGGTCAAGAATGAAACCGACGTCACCCGCGTGATCCTGTTCTGCGACATCGAGCGCCCGCTCAGCAGCTCGCTGATGACCCGCATCAACCGTAAGGTCAGCGCCTTCCTCGGGCGTGCCACCGCGCCGCAGAACACTGATGACGAGCGTGTTGGCGGCATCAACCAGGCGTACGCCTGGAGCAAGCGCTTCAGCAACAAGATCAGCACCCGCATGAAGCAGTTCAAACGCGCCAACCCCAAGGCCTACCGCATCCTGCGGCCAGTGCTGGCAGTGGTGGTGGCGTACCTGCTGTATCGCTGGTTGTTCTGATTGTTGCGAAAGGTCGCCCTGGGGCCGCGTGGCGGCCCTTTCGCGACACAAGGCCGCTGCCACCGCTCATCGAGTGCTTGTCGCAGGAACAATCCACCGCTATAGTCCTTCGCAGTCATTTCCTCGAAGACCCTGTTCATGCCTGCCATCCCTACCACCACATGCTTTGCCATCGCGCCAGTCGCGGGCAGGGGCGTGCGTGGCAGTCAGCAGCCGGTCATGATCAGTCATTACCCACCACCTGTCAGTGGCGTCGTAGGCGGCGTAGCTCCGCCTCGCTGCGGGGTCGTGCTGGGCTGATCGGCTTCTGGCCGTCTCCCTTCGCACCCGCAACCTACTGAACACGGTCGGCGACTTCCCTCACTGAAGCACACGCCCTCCGTTCGGCTTTTTTGCCCGATTACAGGTGGCATACATGTCTGTCTTTTCCAAAGCGTCCGTGGCCTCGGCGGCCACGACCAGTCTGTTCGTCCTGCTGTGGAGCAGCGGTGCGATCGTTTCCAAGCTCGGTCTGGCCCATGCCAGCCCGTTTGCCTTTCTCCTGCTGCGCTCGGCGCTGGCCTTGGCCGGTCTGCTGCTGATCAGCCCGTTGCTCGGACTGCGTTGGCCGCGAGGCCGTGCGGCGGTGCTGCGGGCCTTGGGCACCGGTTGCGTGCTGCTGGGCGCCTACCAGATCTTCTACCTGCTGGCGCTCGACACCCACGTCACCCCTGGGGTGATGGCCACGGTGATGGGCGTGCAACCGATCCTCACCGTGGTGATCATGGAACGCCAGCGTTCCTGGAGCCGGCTGTTCGGTCTGGGCCTGGGGCTTGGCGGGTTGGTGATGGTGGTGTTTCAGGGCATCAACCTGGGCGGGGTATCGCTGGCCGGCATGCTGTTCGCATTGCTGGCGCTGGCCAGCATGACGTTGGGTTCGATCCTGCAAAAGCGCATCACCGACAACCCCATGGGCACCTTGCCGCTGCAGTACCTGGCCGGTTTTGCCCTGTGCGGGCTATTCGCACCGCTGCAACCGCTGCATGTGCAATGGAGCGGTGGCTTCATCGGCGCGCTGCTGTGGATGGGGCTGGTGGTGTCGTTGCTGGCCACCTTACTGCTGTACCGGCTGATTGCGCGGGGTAACCTGGTCAACGTCACCAGCCTGTTCTACCTGGTGCCTGCGGTGACGGCGGTGATGGACTTGCTGATCTTCGGTAACCGCCTGGCGCCGCTCAGCTTGTTGGGCATGGGGCTGATCGTGGTCGGTCTGCTGTTCGTGTTCCGCAAGCCGGCGGCACGGTTGGCCGAGGCGTAAGCGCTTAGCGGAACTCTTCGGGGATGGTGTGGCGCAGCACGCCTTCCTCGAAGTCCAGTGTGCCGGCTTCGCGCTGGGTCAGCAGATAGTAGAGCACGGTGTCGAGTGAACGTGCAGGCGGGACTTCGACGGCCAGCATCCTTACCGCCTTTTCGACTTCGTAGGGGCAGCCAAAATCCTCGAGCGCTGCGCGCACTTGTTCCAGGTCGCCTGCGGCTTTTACCAGGATGCGGAACACCGAAGCACCGCCGCCGTGCAGCAGGGTTTCGAACCAGCATTGTTCGCCGTCTTCACGGATGCTGATGGTGTCGCCGGGAGCGATGCCGTAGGCATAGAAGGGAATGCTGTCGACCTTGTAGCCAGCTACGGTGGGCTTTGCCCAGAGGCCTTCGACCGACGCGGGTGGGTAACCTTGGGCATCCTGCTCCAGGCGCCAGAGCACGATCTTGTAGGCTGGGGTTTGCTCGGGGGGCATGGGGCGTTACGTGTCGGGAGGGCTGCCTATCGTAATGCGGTTTGGCTTGGGTGTCTGTACCGATTGAGATTGGGTAGGGGCCACCTGGGGCATGCCGAGCGTTTTGTTGCGTATTCGAAACCGAGCGCCGCCCGCGCGGCGCATCGCGAGCTACGCTCGCTCCTACGTTTGTATTCGGCCAAAACGCCTGTGACAGGTGCGCGCGACCGCCTTGTGTGTACGTCGCGCGCAATTCGCGCAGGCATAATTGGCCCGAAACAAACGTAGGCGCTCGCGATGCGCCGCGCGGGCGGCGCTCGATCTCAAACGCGGCACAATGCCACCGACAAGCCCATCAAAAATAATACCCAATATTGATATTGGTCCGGTAATACCAGTCATTGCTACCCACCGAGCGGGTGCTGGTCCAACCGGTCCCGTTCTCCGCGCCGCCGAAAGGGTTGGCATTGCGTGCCCAGGTCAAATCGACCCAGGCCATGATCGGCATGGCCAGGAACTGGGCGCCGACCGTGAACATCTGCGAGTCGTCCCAACCGCTTTTATCTTTCATCATCCGGCTGTAGTCGGTGTAGAACTTGATCTTCTTCAATTGCCCCAGGTTGGGCGTGAACACGTCGTAGCCGACGTTCACCGCACCGATGGTCGCCTTCGAGGCAATCAGGTAGGCCGGCGTCAGGCCGTTGCCTCCCATCAATACGGCGTCGTCACTGACCCCTGCCGGGTTCTTCGGGTCGTACGCATAGCGGATCGCCTGGCCAGTGATTGTCCATGGCCCGTGATTGAACAGGGCATGCACGCCGCCAGCCCAGTAGTCGCCGTCATCGTCAGTGGTGGCGTTGTACAGTTCAGCCGCTGCCAGCGACGCGCCGAGTTCGGATTTCCAACCTTCGCCACTGAACGTGCGGGCCACGCGCGCGTTGACCTGGTGGCGCTTTTCGTTGTCCTGGCGAGACTGGGTGAAGGGAACGGCGTTGTCGTTCAAGTCGGCATAGCGCCCGACTTCTGGCGAGTAACGCAGGCTGGAGGGCAACATGCGCGGGAAGTACCCCAACTGCAGGTCCCATCGATCATCCTTGTAGCTGTATTTGAGGCCCGTACCGGCACTCACGCCGTAGCCCATGAAAAATGGAATGTGATAGCTCCAGCCAAATTGCGGGTAGGGTTCCAGGCCGAAGGGTTTAAACGGCGCGCCCAGTTGCAGGTTGGCTTGCGGGCTGAGGCGGTAGCCGACGAAGCCGCGGTCGATGGAGCGTTTGCCGTCATCCTGGAACCAGTAGCCGACATCGCTGAATAACTGGCGGTGGCTGGCCTGGACATCCAGGCGGAAGGTGTCGAACAGGAAGCGGCCATTGTTCTCGGTGGTGTCCCAGTGCTCGTCGCGGTAGTTGATGCGCAGGGCTCCGCCGATATCCAGGCTGCTTTGCCCATCGTCACTGCGCCAGGCGATGTGTGGGAACGGCTTCTTGACCGCTGGCGGCTGGTCGGGGGCGGCGGGGCCGGGTTCGGAGGCGAGACTTGCGCAACTGCCGAGAATGAAACCGAGGCTTATCACATATTTGTTCATGCCATGCCCTGCAAGATTAAGTAGTTTTCCCCAGGCAATAAGGGAGCGTCGCCCTGGATTGCGGGTTTTTTGTTTCAGGGGTGATATGTTGTTTTGCACAGGGAATGGAGCAGGTTTTGTGCCAGTGTTTTAAAGTTGTAAAATATCCATATAAAACAGTTATTTATATTTGAAACGCATTATTTTGTGCCGTATCTGGAACAGCCCGGAAGTTGGGTTACCGATCTGCCCAGCGAATGGGCAAATGTGCACCAGCGTGGTTCTGTTGCCCGTTCAGGCCTGTTCACGGGTGAACCCGCTAAATGCACGCCCCCCTAACCAGGCGCAAAAAAAACCGGCCGCGAGGGCCGGTTCAAACGACGCGTGAGCAAGCACGAGATTTACTTTAAAGATCTAGCACCAAACGCCGGCTCTTGCACCCGGACACACACACCATCATCGAACCGTTGGCGGCGCGCTCGGCCTTGGTCAGCACACCGTCACGATGGTCGATATCGCCTTCGATGACCCGTGTCTCGCATGAACCACACACGCCTTCGCGGCAGCTGTAGTCGATGTCGCAGCCTGCTTCGAGCAGTGCATCCAGCAGGTTCAACCCAGGCTCGACGGTGACTGTCTTGCCCGACCGGCTCAGCTCGACACTGTAGCTGACCTGGGCATCCTCGGACGGCGCCACTTCCACAGCCGTAAAGCGTTCGATGTGGGCATGGGGGTAGCCCAGGTTTTCGCAGGCCTGCTCGAAGGCATCGAGCATCGGCGTCGGTCCGCAGCAGTAGAAGTGCGTGTCGCTCGGGCGCCCGGCCAGGTAGCCCGCCAAGTCCGGCAGACAGCCCTTTTCGTCATTGAAGTGGTAGACCACCTTCGCCCCAAGCCCGGCGATGTCCTCCAGCAGCGCCGCCTCCTTGCGCGAACGGGCGCAGTAGATCAGCTCGGCCGACCTGCCGAGCGCCAAGAGTTGACGGAACATGCAATAGATCGGCGTGATGCCGATGCCACCGGCCACCAGCACGCTGTGGCTGGCGCGGGTGTCCAGGGCGAAGTTGTTACGCGGCTGCGAGATCTGCAATTGCATGCCCACCCGCAGTTGCTCGTGGATGTAGCGTGAGCCCCCGCGGCTGGCGCGGTCGCGCAGGATACCGACCACGTAACGGCCCTGATCGCTCGGCGCGTTCAGCAGTGAGTAGCTGCGCACCAGGCCGTTGGGCAGGTGCAGGTCGATGTGCGAGCCAGCCTCGAACGGCGCGAACACCGTGTCGCCCCAAGGGCGCAGCTCGACGCTGATGATGCCTTCGGCTTCATGGCGCAGGGTGTGCACCAGGGCACTGATGGTGGAGGAGTTGGACATCGGTCACCTCAGCCCAGTTGCTTGGTTTCGATCAGGGCCAGTTGTTCCTTGGCCTTGCTCTTCAGGTAACGGCGCAGGCGCACCACACCCAGGTCGTGCTGGTAGAGGTTCTCGCGCTGGTTGGCGTCCGGCTCCATGAATTCCAGCAGCACTCGGTCCTGCTCCAGCACCGCCCAGTGGCGGGCCTCCAGGCGGTTCTTGTAGAGGAAGCGCCAGGTGTCGCGCTGCCAGCCGGTCAGTGGACGGGCGCGCCAGTGGAACACGGCGGACAGGGCACGGCTGCTGGGGGTGTAGCTGCCGATGATGGTGAAGTTGCCGCCAGGTCCGCCGGTCTTCGGGTAAGGGATTTCCAGGCGCAGCCAGTGGCAGCCGTTGTCGAGGAATTCGGTCCAGTCGAAATTCACCCCGCGCTGGCCCTCCTTCTCGAAGAAGAAGCCTTGCTCGGTGTCGCGGGTGACGAACTTGGCGGTGGCTTCGCCTTCGCTCATGGAGTGGGACATCTTGTGCAGGTAGGTGCCGTGCATTGGGTCCATGACGTTGTCGAGCACATAGCGATAATCGCCTTTCCACTCGGTGTAGCAGAGGAAGCTGCTCCACTCGGGCGAGGTCAACTGCTCGGGCAGTACCAGCGCCGGAGGCGTTTCCAGATGCGGGTCGGCGGCGTTGAACAGGAAGATCGCGCCCGCCGCCTCGCGGGTGTGGAACATTCGCGTCGGGCGGCTGCCTTCGAGCTTGCAGCCGGGGCTGCCGGGCACTTTGGTCACGGTGCCGTCGCAGCGCACTTCCACACCGTGGTAAGGGCATTGCAGGCGATCGCCCAGCACCGGCCCCTGGGACAGCGGCGCGCCACGGTGCGGGCAGTGGTCTTCGAGGGCATGGACGCTGCCATCGTTGTCGCGCCACAGGGCGATCTTGTAGCCCAGGCGGCGAATCGAGACGGGTTTCTCGCCCAGCAGTTCCGACGGCAAAACCGGGAACCAGAGGTCTTTCAGGCCGTTGGCCAGGTGTTGCTCAACAGGATCGACGGTTACGTGCATGTTCATCTTGTTCTACCTCCAGCGGATCACTCGCCCAGCCGAGCCATCAGGGTTTTGAAAGCGTCTTCGGTCCACTCGCCACTGGTCAGCGGGCAGGGCGGGCCGGCCAGGTTGAGGTGGGCGAGCAGCTCGCCCAGTTCGCTCACACCATTGCCGTAGGCGCGTTCGATGGAGTCGCCGAGCAGGTCCTCGAACGGCGTGTTGGGGCGTTTGCGCGCCTGGTGCGGCTGCAGGTAAACCTCGGTCGTGCTCATGGAATGCACCTCAATTGTTCTTTGGCTTGTCGGTGAGGAATTTGCCTTGTGGCGCTTCGACGTGCTGCTGGCGCCGGGTGTTGCCGTCGATACCGCCGGCAATGGCCCATTCGGCAAAGACCGTTGGGCCCGGTTCGAATTCGCGTGGTTGCCACTCGCCGGTCAGCTGGTCTTCGTCGGCGTAGTACTCGACCAAGGCGCCGGCCGGGTTCTTGAAGTACCAGAAGAAGGCCGACGACACCGGGTGGCGGCCGGGGCCGATTTCGGTGGCCCAGCCGCAGCGGGAGATGTGCATGCCACCACCGAATACCTCGTGCAGGTCGCGCACGGTGAACGCTACATGGTTGAGTCCGGCGCGCGGTGCGGGTAGTTGCAGCATGAACAGGTCGTGATGACCGCCTTCCTCGGCAGTACGCAGAAAGGCACCACGGTTGGGGTAGCGGTCCGAGGCCTGGAAGCCGAAGCGCTCGTGGTAGAAGGCTTCGCAGGCGTTGACGTCCTTGACGAAGAACACCACATGGCCGACCTCGATCGGCGTGGCGCGGTCGTAGATGGGCGATGGCTTGTTGATGCGGCCCTTGGTCTGCCAGGTGTTGTGGCCGCTGCACTCGATGTCCAGCGCACGCTTGCGAGTGACCTGCAAGCGGATGGCCAGGCCGTTGGGGTCGGTGCAGCCGATGCGGCCGTTGCCCTCGACGAAGCCTGGGTCGTTGGCGATACGCTGGCTGTACAGCGCAAGGTCGGCTTGGCTCTCAACACCCCAGACCACCTCACGCACGGTCGAGCCAGGCTCGATGGCCGGTGGCAAGCCCGGCTTGTCGTGGGCGGCGAGTACCACGCGGCAGCCGTTGAGGGTTTCGAAGATCACTTCATCGTCGTGCTCGCTGACCTGGGTCAGGCCCCAATCGGTGAAGAAGCGTGCGCAGGTGGCGAGGTCCTCCACGCCGTAGGTGACTTCGTCGATGCCCAGTACGCTCATTGTCCTGTCTCCAGTCCGGCCCAGGCCAGCGGTTGATCGTTCATGCCCCAGTAAAGGCTCTTCTGTTCCATGTATTGCAGGATGCCGAGGCGGCCTTTTTCGCGGCCCAGGCCGCTGTCGCGCCAGCCGCCGAAGGGGGTCGAAATGGAAAATTGCTTGTAGGTGTTGATCCACACGGTGCCGGCCTGCAGCTTGCGGCCCAGTGCCCAGGCGCGCTTGTAGTCACGGCTCCAGATACCGGCGGCGAGGGCGTACAGGCTGTCGTTGGCCTGAGTGATCAGCGCTTCTTCATTGTCGAAAGGCATGGCCACCAGCACCGGACCGAAGATTTCTTCCTGGCAGACCTGCTGGTGATTGCCCAGGCCCTCGAGGATGGTCGGTGGGTAGAAGTAGCCTTGGTCGAACACGCCACCTGCGGGGCGTTCGCCACCCAGTCGCAGGCGGCCACCTTCGGCCAGGCCCAGGGCGACGTAGCGCTCCACCGATTCGCGGTGGGCGGCGCTGATCAGCGGACCCATCTGCGTACGTTCGTCGGCCGGGTCGCCCACGCGCAGTTGTGCGGCAGCGGCAGTCAGGCGTGCCATGAACGGCTCGTACAAGGGGCGGGCGACGAACAGCCGGGAACCGGCGATGCAGGCTTCGCCCGAGGAGCTGAAAATGCCATACAGCACCCCGGCCACCGCGTGGTCGAGGTCGGCGTCGTCGAGGACGATGGTCGGTGATTTGCCGCCCAGTTCCAGGGACACTGGCATCATCTTGTCGGCGGCGATATGGGCGATGTGCTTGCCGGTGCGGGTGCCACCGGTGAACGACACACGCTTGACCAGCGGGTGGCGGGTGAGGGCGTCGCCCAGCACCGAGCCCTTGCCCGGCAACACGCTGAGTAGCCCTTTAGGCAGCCCGGCCTCCTCGCAGATACGCGCCAGTTGCAGGGCCAGCAGCGGGGTGATTTCCGCCGGCTTGATCACCACGGCGTTGCCACCGGCCAGGGCCGGGGCCACCTTCTGCGCTTCGCTGGCGATCGGCGAGTTCCATGGCGTGATCGCCGCGACTACGCCCATCGGCTCGTAGACGCTCATGCTGACGAAGTCGCCGCGTGATGGGGTGATGGTTTCTTCCAGCGTTTCGCAGGCCGCAGCGAAGAACTGGAAGGTGCCAGCGGCGCTGGCGACCAGGGCGCGGGTCTCGCCGATTGGCTTGCCGTTGTCCTGGCGCTGCAACTGTGCCAGCTCCTCGGCGCGTTCGCGGATCAGCCCCGCGATGCGATACAGCACCGTTGCGCGCTCGTGGGGTTTGCGCTGTGCCCAGCCGCTGTGCAGGAAGGCCTGATGCGCGCCCTGCACGGCGGCCTCGACGTCGTCCAGGCTGGCGGCGTTGAGCCAGGCCACCGGCTCGCCCGTGGCTGGGTAGCAGGTGGCGTAGCGCTCGCCGCCGCCCAGACGCCAGGTGCCGGCGATGCAAATGGGTAAGGTCTGTTCCAGTGTCATTGACAGTCCCCTAGATGGATATGGCGTGGGCGTGGTTGCCTAAGGCGCGGACCACGCTGTACACGGTCAGCGCCGAGGTTTTCGGGTTGGCTTCCAGCGGCTTGCCGCGCAGGCTCATCTCGAAACCGCCGAAGGCGCCACGGGCTTCGAAGTGGTGGACGTTGTCCTCGCTCAGCGGGTCGGCGATCAGCGTCACCCGGGTGCGGTCCAGGCCGATGCCAGCCAGCGACAGGGTCGCGGCGACATTGGCGTTCTTCGGGTACAGCTGTGCGGCTTCTCGGGCGCTGCCGTGGAAGATCACCGTTGGCTCGCGCAGCTCGTCCAGTGCGCAGACCTGTTCGGCAGGCGTGTTCTTCCACGCCCGAGCCGGCTTGCGGCCGATGTAGTCGACCGTGTCCAGGCCGCCGACCTTGGCGGCCGAGAGCGCATCGATGCCACCGATGGCGCCAGGCAGCAGCTCGATGCGGGTGTTACCTCGTGCCGCTGCCGCTTCCAGGCGCTCGACCAGGCCAGGTTCGGAGAGCGCCCCGACCGAGACCACCAGGCAGGCGATACCACGCTCCAGTGCCGGCAGCACATGCTCTTCGATGGCCTTGTGGCCGGCGCACTCGACGAGCAGGTCAGGACGGGCGTCGGCCGGTAGCGCCGTGAGCACTGTCGGCGGCTGACGGAAGCTGGCCAGGCGTTGACGCACCAGGTCTTCGGAACCGGCCGAGGCGATCACCGCGTCAACGTGCAACTGCGGGTCTTTCTCCAGCAGTTCGAGCACGCTGATGCCAATGGCACCGCAACCGATCATGGTGATGTTGAGCATGACGGGGTCCTCAGGCCGTGGCCTTCTGCGCCTTGGTTTCGCTGTTGGGCGGGCCGGCGAAGCGGGTGGCGAAGCCGCCGACGCTGAGCATGTCCACTTCCAGCAGGAATGGGCCGTTGGTCTGCAGGGCGCCACCGAGGACGCTGCTGAAATCCTTGAGGTCCTTGACCAGGCCGTGGCGCAGGCCAAGGGATTCGGCGAGCTTGCTGTAGTCGGGGGTATGCAGATCGACATAGGCGTGGCGGGCGCCGTAAATGGCGTCCTGGATGTTGCGGATCACGCCGTAGCGCTGGTCGTTCATCAGCAGGATGACCACGTTGGCCTTTTCTTGGACCAAGGTCGCCAGTTCGCCCAGGTTGAGGATGAAACCACCGTCACCGGCCAGGGCGAAGACCTTGCGCCCCGGCGCGGTTTCAGCGGCGGCTACCGCCGCACCAATGCCCATTGCCAGGCCCTGGCCAATGCCACCGCCCAGGGCGTGCACGCCTGACAGCGGGTGGTACAGGTTGAGTAGGCGGTTGCCCCAGATACTGTTGGACAGCGTGACGTCGCGTACCCAGGTGAAGTTGCGGCCGGTCTGGGCCTGCAGTTGTTCGACCATGGCCGAGTACGGGCCGAGGTCGGCCACCAATTGTTGGCGAGCCTGGGCACGCACCGCCTTGAGCTCGTCGATGAAGTTCGGGTCGATGTTCAACCGGCCCTGCAGACGATCGGCCAGGCCTTCCAGGGCCAGGGCGGCATCGCCGCAAACGAACAGGTCGCTGGGGTAGCTGCGGCCTTCGATGGCCGGGTTGACGTCGATGCGCAGCGTGGTGCGTGGCAGCTTCAGGGCGTACTTGAAGGTTTCGTTGCTGCGCAGGCGCGAGCCGGCCACCACCAGTGCATCGCAGGTTTGCATGAAGCCTTCGACCAGCTTGTTCTGCGAGAACGCACCCAGGCAACGCTCGTCGTCTTCGTTGACCACGCCACGGCCCTGGGTCGAGGTGATCACGCCGACGCCCATCGCCAGCAAACGCTTGACCTGCGCCCCGGCATGGCGGGCGCCGCCGCCGAGCCACAACAGCGGACGGCGGGCGCTGGCCAGTCGCTCGGCGACCAGGTCGAGGGCTTCGGCGGCAGGCGCGGCGACTGGAATCGGCAGCGGTGAAAGGTCGGTCGGCATGGGGATGAAAGCCGACTGGATGTCGATCGGGATTTCCACGCTCACCGGGCCGGTCGGGGCGGTGAGGGCGGTCTGCACGGCCAGCTTCAGGGTACTCAGTGCAGTCTCCACGCTGCGCACACGGAACGCGGCCTTGGACACGGCCTTGAGCATGGTCAGCTGGTCGCGGGCTTCGTGGATGTAGGCCAGTTCCTGGTCCAGGTAGGGGGTCTCGATCTGCCCGGTGATATGCAGCAATGGCGTGCCGGCGGTCAGTGCCTCGACCATGGCCCCAGCGGCGTTGCCAGCGGCGGTGCCGGTGGAGGTCAGGCAGACGCCCAGGCCGCCGCTGCTGCGGGCATAGGCATCGGCCATGTTGGTGGCGCCGGCTTCGCCACGGGCCATGACGAAGCGGATGTTGCCGCGTACGGCGAAGGCATCGAGGATCGGCATGTTGTGGATCGAAATCACCCCGAACGCAGCCTTGACGTCGCATTGTTCGAGGAACGCGGTGATGACGGCACCGACGGTGACGGTGTTTTCGTTACGCATGGCGGGACAGGCCTCCGGATACATCGATATGACTGCCAGTGGTGTAGGCCGACAGCGGCGAAGCCAGGAACAGGATGGCCTGCGCCGCTTCCTTCGGCAGGCCAAGGCGGCCCAGGGGTATGTGCTTGCGTTGCGCCAGCTGCGCGGTCCATTGCGACCAGTTCAGGTCCCGTTCTTCGCGGGCCTCGAAGCGGCGGCGCCATTGCCCGGACTCGACCAGGCCGATGAGGATGCCGTTGACCCGGATGCCGTGTTCGGCGAACTCGAAGGCCATCGAACGCACCAGGTTCTTCAGCCCGGCGCGGGCCGCGGAGGTGGCGACCATGTGCGGCTCGGGCTGGCTTGCCAGCAGCGAATTGACGCAGACGATCGAGGCATCCTGCTGGCCCTGCAGCTGCGCCATGAAGGCGCGCACCGGGTTGATGACGGAAAAGAACTTGAGCTGCAGTTCTTCGTTCCAGGCCTCGTCGGTGGTGTCGGCGAAGGTCGACACACGGCCTTGTCCGGCGTTGTTGACCAGTGCCTGGGCCGGGCCCAGCGCGTCCAGGCTGGCGGCGGCGAATGCCTGCACCGAGCCGGCATCCAGCACGTCGCACACCTGAGCCAGCAAGTGGGCCTCGGGGAAGCGTTCGCGCAGGCGTGCTTCGGCACTGCGCAGGCGCTCTTCGTTGCGGCCGCAGAAGGCTACGCGGGCGCCGGCTTCGAGCAGCAGTTCGACACAGGCGTAGCCGATGCCGGACGAGCCGCCGGTGACGATCACCGTGCTGTCGTGAAGTCGATAGGGGTTCATCTCAGTCCCTCATCAACGCGGTGACATGGCCGCTGCCGGGTCGGTAGTTGAGCAGGCGCGACAGTTCGTCGGCGCTGCCACGCACCTGGCCGAGCAGGTTGTCGAAGTTGACGTGGCCGATCTGCACCGTGGGGATGGTCAGGCCGAGGGCTGCGACTACCTGGCCGCTGGCATCGCGCACCGGCGCCGCCACCGTGGAGATGGTCGACTCGAAGAAGCCCTCGCCGCTGACATAGCCACGCAGGCGGTCGGCCTGCACCAGGTCGAACAGCTCCAGCACGGTTTTGGGCGTGCACGGCGAGTACTGCTCCAGATGCTCTTCGGGGTACAGCTCACGCAGTTCGGCCAGGCTCAGGTCGGCCAGCAGGATACGTCCGAGCACGGTGGCATGGGCTGGCAGGCGGGTACCCACGGTGACCGCGCTGGAGAACACCGAAGGCGGCGAGACCTTGGCCACGTAGACAATCGAGCGGCCATCGCGTACCACCAGATTGCTGGGGTAGTTGAGGTGATCGCACAGCCGCGCCAGCAACGGCTGGCCAAGCTCGGTCAGCTCCAGCGAGGCCAGGTACTCGAAGCCCAGGCGCAGCACCGACATGCCGAGGCGGTATTCGTTGCCGCTGCGGGTGACGAACCCCATGGTTTCCAGGGTGGTCAGCAGGCGGAAGATGGTCGAGCGTGGCAGCGACAGACGCCGGGCCAGTTCGGGGGCGGTCAGGGTGCGGTTCTGCCGGCTGAATTCGCACAGCAACAGCAGGCCGCGCTCCAGGCCCGGGACGATGTACTTGTCCTGGTTTTCCTTCAACGGATCCATTTCGTTCATAGCACGCTACCTGTCAGAGAGGCGTCGAGGGCGCGGGCCAGCAGGCCCGTCACCGTGTCAGGTTGTTCGATGGCGCAGGCATGGCCGGCGCCGGCAATCAGGTCGAAGGGCGCGGCCAGTGCAGCGGCGAGTGCCGCGCAGTCCTCGGGCAGGGTGATGCCGTCTGCGCTGCCGCAGTGCACCTGGCACGCAACCGCCAGGGGCGCGTAGCGCAGCAGGTCGTCGCCGCACAGCAATTCGATGGCTTGGCGGTAGCCATGGGGCTTGAGCCGCGCCATGTTCCAGTGCACCCAGGCCTGCGCCTCGGCGCTGGCGTTTGCCGACAGCAACCGTGCGCTGCGCTCGCGGGCCATGCGTTCGATGCCCAGTTGCCCAAGGTTGTGCAGGCGCTCGGCGCGCACCGCCCGGCCTTGATCCGGCACAGCGCCGTATCCGCGCGCCGGGCTGATCAGTACCAGGCGGTTGACGCGCTCAGGGCAGGCCTGGGCGAAGGCGCTGGCGGTCAGTGCCCCGAGGGAGTGGCCGACCAGCACGCAACGCTCGATACCCAAGGTATCCAGTGCCTGCAGCAGGCGTCCGGCATAGTCCCGTGCGCTGGGCGCAGCCATCGGCAAAGGCGAGGACTGGCCATAGCCCGGTGCGTCCCAGGCCAGTACCCGAGCCCGCTCGCTCAAACCCATGGCCACGTGCAGCCAGCTGGCCGCGCCCGAGCCGATGCCGTGCAGCAGCACCACGGCGTCACCGTCGCCGGCTTGGCGCACGGCCAACTGGCCGCCATCCAGGCGCAGCAGACGTTCGGCGAAGCGCTGATCGAGCAGGGAGGGGGTGGGCATGAGCGGTATCATCGGCTTACCCGCGCTTGATCGAGGCCAGCGGGTGCGCTGGCGGGTAGGTCGGGGTCACCGGCTTCTTGGCACCGAGCATCACGCACATCAACGCATCTTCGTCGCCGATGTTGATCTCTTCGCGGTACACCCCAGGCGGTACCGAAATCAGGTCACGGTCGGTCAGCACGGTTTCGAAGCGCTCGCCGTCTTTCTCGATGACCACCTTGAGCTTGCCGCGCAGCACGAAGAACACTTCTTCGACGTCGGTGTGCAAGTGGGGTGGGCCTTCGTGGCCGGCCGGGATGACCATGGTCGAGAAGGTGAAGTGCTCGGACGCGATGGTGTTCATGTCACTGCCCACGCCGGTGCCGCCGGTGCCCACGTAGCGCATCTGCGCGCGGCGGAACTTGGGGTCGTAGTCGGCCTGGAACTTCAGCGCGTCCCAGTCGTAGCGACGGGTCTCGTAGCGGGCGATGCGGGTCTGCATCCAGCTGGCGAGGTCGGCGCCGGCGGGACGGTCCCAGGATTTCGGGGCGTCGTTCTGCATGGAAAGGTCGGTCATGGAGGTCTCCTTGCTCAGGGCATGACGAACCCGCCGTTGACCGGCAGGGTTTGTCCAGTGATGAAGCGCGACAGGTCGGACAGGGCGAACAGCACCGCGCCACTGACGTCGTCGGGCAGTTGCGGGCGCTGGATGGCCCGTTGTTCGGTGTACAGGCGGTGGCGGGCCTCGGGCACGTAGGCAGTGGCCTCGACCAGCACCAAGCCTGGGGCGATGGCATTGACGGTGATGTTGGCGTTACCCAGTTCACGGGCCAGGCTGCGGGTCATGGCGATCACCGCGCCCTTGCTGGCGACATACGCCAGCAGGTTGGGCGCGCCCCACAGTGGTGTGTCGGAGGCAAGGTTGATGATCGCGCCTCGGCCGCTCTCGCGCAGGGCGGGCAGGGCGGCACGGGTCATCAGCCAGGTGCCGCGCACGTTGACCTGCATGACTTGGTCCCAGGTCTCGATGTCCAGCTCCTCGCAGCTCTTGCCGCCGGAGTTGGTGATCGAGGCGTTGTTGACCAGGCCGTCGAGGCCACCCAGGCGCTTGACCGTGCGTTCGATGCAGGCGTCGATCGACTCGGGGCTGGCCAGGTCCAGGCTCACGCCGCTGACGTCCAGGCCCATGCCGCTCAGTTCGCAGGCGGCCTGTTGCACGCGGCCGGCCAGCACATCGGCGATCACCACGCGGGCACCGGCCTGGGCGATGGCTTGGGCGAAGGCATAGCCCAGTCCACGGGCGCCACCGGTGACCAGCACACGACGGCCTTGGAGAAGGTTGGGGAAGGTGCTCATCATTGGCTGCTCAGCATGGCTTTGGGGAGGTAGTGAAGAACGCGCTTCTCGGCCCAGACCACAGCGCCGTAGGCGAGTACGCCGATCAGCGTGAGCATGACGATGGCCACGAACACCCCAGCGGTATTGCCCTGGCCTTCAGCGTCCACCAACAGGAAGCCCAGGCCCTGGTTGCCGCCGACCAGTTCACCGACGGTCACGCCGATCACCGCCAGGGTCGAGGCGATGCGCAGGCCCGAGAACAGCGCGGCCATGGCCGAGGGGAACTCCACCAGGCGGAAGATCTGCCAGCGGCTGGCATTCATGGTGCGCACCAGGTTGATCATGTCCGGGTCGACGGTACGAATGGCCGAGAGCACGTTGATCATCACCGGGAAGAACACGATCAGGATGGCGATCAGGATCTTCGGGTAGATGGTGTAGCCCAGCCACATCACGAACAGCGGCGCGAAAGCCACCTTCGGCGCGATCTGCAGGGCCAGGATGTAGGGCGACAGCATGGCCTCGGCCGATGGCGACAGGCCTAGGGACACACCGATCGCCACGCCAAGCAGGGCGCCGAGGGCGAAGCCGACGATGATCTCGAAGGCGGTGATCAGGGTGTGCTCGAACAGGTTGCCGGACTGCCACATCAGCAGGCTCTCCTGGGCCACGCGGCTCAGTTGCGGCATGACGAATTCGGGCATGCCGACCAACCCAGGGCCCCATTGCCACAGCACCAGGAACAGGACCAGCAGGCCAACGCTGCCGGCTACGGATGGATTGAGGTTTCTCATCGGGCGTTACCTTGTGATTGCTGGGCCGTCACTGGGCCGCGGTCGTGGTTTCGATGAACTGGTTGCTGTACAGGTCGTCGAGCTTGGGTTCGCGGGGGACGATGCCTTCGCTGACATAGAACTTGCGCACTGCCTCCAGGCGGGCCGGGTCCACGCGTCCGGGCACCGGCTGGCCGGCATAGACGTACTCCACGTACAGACGCAGGGTCTTCTCCAGCGAGGCTTCCTTGCCGGCGTAGGCCGGTACCGCACGGGCGAAGCTGGCGGCGGCGCGGCCTTGGGGTCGTCGATGATGTCCTTGAGGCCACGCAGGGTGGCCTGGACCACGCCACGGACGATCTGCGGGTGATGCGCGATGGCGTCGTCGGAGGCGAGAATCGCCTGGGCCATGCTCTCGAATACCTGTTCGCGAGGGATCAGCGCATATTTCAGGCCCGCGTCCTCGGCGTTGACCACCCAGTCCGGCACGCCGGCCATGGCCTGGGCCTTGTTGGCCGAAAACAGTTGCCACACGCCCGAAGGGCCGGCGGCCTGGATGTCGACATCGTCCTTGCTCAGCCCAGCCTTGCGCAGCGACGCGAGCAGGGCGTAATAGGTGGTGTCGGAGTAGGACATCACGGTCAGGGTCTTGCCCTTGAGCTGGCTGACCGAGCGGATGTTCTCACCCGCATTGGTGGCGATCATGGTCACGCCGCCGCCACCGAGCACCGCCACCGCGCGCACCGGAATGCCGTTGGGGCGCACGATGATCGGGGTATCGCCGATGGCTCCACCGACCAGTGCATTGCCGGCACCAATCTGCTTGGCGACGTCGACCCCGCCCTTGGCGGCGATGAAGGTCAGGTCCAGGTCCTGGGCCTGGTAGTAGCCTTTTTCCTTGGCGATGATCCATGGCGCGAACGCAGGCAGGCTGGGCGGCGCCGGCAGCAGGTAGGTGACCTTGGTCGGTTCGGCCTGGGCCTGTGCGGCCAGGTTCAGGGCGAGCGCGGCCAAAGCTGCGTGCGCCACGCGCTTGAAGGTAGTGGTGAACATGCTAACTCCCAAGAGGTGAGTGAGGCGTCGGTCAGTGCAGGTCGTGGTCTTCGCCGACCTTCAGCAGTTCCATCAGGCGGCCTGCCAGAGGGCCGATCTCCGGAAGCTTGCGCCGCTCCAGCGGGTTGTCGCGGTGCGGCAGGTCGATCTCGATTTCTTCGATGATGGTGCCGGGGCGGGCGCTCATCACCAGCAGGCGATCGGACAGGGCGATGGCCTCGACCAGGTCATGGGTGATGAACAGCGCGGTCTTCTTCTCTTCGAACAGCATTCGCGCCAGGTCCTGCTGGAGAATCATCTTGGTCTGGGCGTCGAGGGCCGAAAACGGCTCGTCCAGGAACAGCACCTGCGGGTCGATGGCCAGCGTGCGGGCCAGCGCGGCACGCTGGCGCATGCCCCCCGAGAGCTGGAACGGGTAGTGATCGGCGAAGCCTTGCAGGTGGCAGCGTTTGAGCAGGTTCTCGGCGATCACCTTGCGCTGTGAAGCCGCCATGCCCTGGATTTCCAGACCCAATTCGACATTGCGGCGAATACTGCGCCAAGGCATCAGCAGGTCCTTCTGCAACATGAAGGCGACCTTGCTCACCGGCCCGTCGACCCGTTCGCCGCTGACCAGCACTTCACCTTCGGTTGGTCTGTACAGGCCCGAACCCATGTTGAGGATGGTGCTCTTGCCGCAGCCGGAAGGGCCGATGATCGAAACCACTTCACCGCGGCGAATCTGGAAGTTCACGCCGCGAATGGCGAACGGCGCTTCGGTCTGGCCTTTGGTGGGAAACGCCTTGCCGACATTGCGAAATTCGATTTCAGTCGGTGCCGGGTCGGGGCGTGGTGCATTCCACTGCGAGGCGATTGCGTACATCTCTTTCACAGCCATGGGATTAGTCTCTGGTCTGTTTTATAGGTGATACGCCGTTTAGTGCATGAACAATGCCAGGTGTGTCATTTCTCTTAAATAATAAGAAATCCCTTATTTATTATTAAGTTACAGATATGCAGTGTTTTCCAGCATGTTTTATATATGAAACAGAGTTTTCTATATGGCACGAAAATGCCCAGCAACCGCGCACGAGAGGTGTCGAATGCGAGGGAGTTGGGCATTTTGGGTAACGGGCGTGTGCGAGGTTTCGCGGGTGAAACAGCCCCTTTGTCGCAGGTGAGCGCCCGCTTGCCGGCGATTGGGCCGCGCCGCAGCGCTCAGGATCGCCGCGCAGGCCTGAGCACCAGCCACAAAGCCACACCGATCAGCAGCCCGCCGTACAGGTGCCCCATGGACAACGACTCGTCCAGCAGCCAGGCGCCCCACAGTACACCGAACACTGGAATCAGGAAGGTCACGGTACTGGCCTTGACCGGTCCGATTTCGGCCAGCAGGCGGAAGTAAAGAATGTAGGCGAATGCCGTGCACACCAGCCCCAACCCCAACAGCGACCACCAGACCTGCCAGCCGCCCCAACTGGCTGGCGGCTGAGTCAGTGCGCTCCAGGCGAACAGCGGCGTCATCATCAGGGTGGCGCCGAGCATGCTGCCCAAGGCCGAGAGGCGGCTGTCCAACCCACTGATCCAGCGCCGAGCGAGAAAGCCGGCAAAGCCATAGCAGGTGGTGGCGGCGAGACACGCCAGGGCGCCCTGCAGCAAGGCCAGATCCAAGGCAACGGGGCCGGCGCCGCTGAGAATGCCTACGCCGAGCAGACCGAGGAAAATGCCGCACAGCTTGGGCAAGGTCATCGGCTCACGGAAGCACAGCGCGCCGATCAGCACGCCCATCAGCGGCGTGGTGGCGTTGAAAATGGCCGAATAGCCGGCGGGCAGCACCTGGGCAGCGACCGAATAGAAGGTGGCCGGGATCCCTGAATTGATCATCCCCAGCACGAGGCAGGCCCCCAGTTTGCCCTGGAAGTTCCAGCGTACTCGGGCCACGGCGAGGATGGCGATCAACCCCAGGCAGGCGATCGAAACCCGGAAGAACGCGGTGGGCACGGTCCCCAACTCCGGCGCGATGATGCGCATGAACAGAAAGCTCGCCCCCCAGACGGCGGCAAGGGTCAGCAGGCGGGCTAGGGCGATGGGGCTCACAACGATCTCCGGATACAAGGCAGGGCGCGAGTGTACGTCACGGGGCGGGGCGTTTCTTGTGCTTTCTTGCGGTGTAAATCCGCTATCGCAGGGGCCGCAGTGGATCGGCGCGATTCAGGGACCGCCGACTCGCCGGCCATGCGCCAAGGCGGGCATCGCAAATTGCAAGGGGCGACTAAGCTGTCTATCTCACCCCGCACCTAGGTGTCCGCGCATGACCCAGCACTGGCCGGCCCACGAGATCGCCCGCATGATCCTCGATGGCTTCGACGACTACCGCGAGCATTTTCGCCGCATCACCCTCGGGGCCCGCGAACGTTTCGAGCAGGCCCGCTGGCAGGATATCCAACTGGCCGCGGCCGCGCGGATCAACCTGTACGAGCAGAAAGTCGGCGAGGTCAACGGTTGGCTGCGCGACGGTTTCGATGAAGAGGTGCTGCTGGAGGTAGGCCAGTGGCCCTTGGTCAAGAGCGCCTACATCAGCCTGATCGACCCGCGCCTTGACGATGAGCTGTCGGAAACCTGGTACAACTCGCTGTTCTGCAGCCTGTTCAGTCATGACCAGATCAGTGATGGCTGCATGTTCATCCACACCACCCGGCCCTCGTTGCGCAACCGCGAGCGCGCGGCACAAACCCACACCTACACGGCGCACGGCGGCCTCAAGGGCCTGCTGCGTTCGATCCTGGCCGATTACCCGTTCGATGTGCCCTACGCAGACCTGGAGGGTGACCTGGCACGACTGGAGGAGCAGCTGCGCGAAAGCCTGCCGGACTGGGTATGCAAGGACCCGGCCCTGGCGGTGGAGCTGTTCTGGCCGGTGTTGTACCGCAATAAAGGCGCCTACCTGGTGGGCCGCCTGCATACACTGGACGAACAATGGCCGCTGGTGATTCCCTTGCTGCACCGCGAAGGCCACGGCATCGAAGCGGATGCCGTGATCACCGACGAGGCCGAGGTGTCGATCATCTTTTCCTTCACCCGTTCGTACTTTATGGTCGATGTGCCGGTGCCAGCGGAGTTCGTCAACTTTCTCAAGCGCATTCTTCCCGGCAAGCACATCGCCGAGCTGTACACCTCCATTGGGTTCTACAAGCACGGCAAGTCGGAGTTCTACCGGGCGCTGATCAACCACCTGGCCGGCAGCGAAGACCGCTTCATCATGGCCCCGGGCGTTCGCGGCATGGTCATGAGCGTGTTCACCCTGCCGGGGTTCAATACGGTGTTCAAGATCATCAAGGACCGCTTCTCGCCGTCCAAGACCGTCGACCGCGCCACGGTCATCGACAAGTACCGTCTGGTGAAGAGTGTCGACCGCGTGGGGCGCATGGCCGACACCCAGGAGTTCGCCGATTTTCGCTTTCCCAAGGCCAAGTTCGAACCCGATTGCCTGGCGGAGCTGCTGGAGGTGGCTCCGTCCACGGTCGCCCTGGAGGGCGACACCGTGCTGATTCGTCACTGCTGGACCGAACGCCGCATGACGCCGCTCAACCTGTACCTGGAGCATGCCAGCGACGCCCAGGTGCTCGAGGCGCTGGAGGACTACGGCCTGGCCATCAAGCAGCTGGCGGCGGCGAACATTTTCCCCGGCGACATGCTGCTGAAGAACTTCGGGGTAACTCGCCATGGCCGCGTGGTGTTCTATGACTATGACGAAATCAGCTTTCTCACCGAGGTGAACTTCCGCCACATTCCGCCGCCGCGTTACCCGGAAGACGAGATGTCGGGCGAGCCGTGGTACTCGATCGGGCCGCACGATGTGTTTCCCGAGGAGTTTCCGCCGTTCCTGTTTGCCGATATCGGTCAGCGACGGCTGTTCAGCCGCTTGCATGGGGAATTGTACGACGCCGATTACTGGAAGGGATTGCAGGCGAAGATCCGCGATGGGAAGGTGATCGATGTGTTTCCGTATCGGCGCAAGGTACGGTGAATGATGTGCGCTGTCAGGGGCTGCGCAGGCACTTGAGCTCGCTGAAGTCGGTCCGCACTTCAGCCAGGCGTTGCTGCAGGAACGTGCGCTGGGCAGGCGTGCTCAGGTGCATCAGGTCGACCAGCAGGCTGCGCGCCTGCCGTTCGGTGTTCTGATAGGCGATGCGGTAATTTTCCGTCCACAGGCTCTCCTTGCGTTGCAGCAACTGCGCCAGGCGGGGTTCGAAGCTGGCGTCGTTGCGCTGGTTCATCGCCAGCATCAGTTGCTGCTGCCAGTGGGCGCGGTTGGTGATCCATTCGCGGTTCTGGTCGCCCAACGACTGGGACCAGGCCTGGATACGCTGGCGTTGCGCGGTGTTGAGGTCGCCGAACCAGGGCCTCAGACGCTTTTCCATGCGCTCGGTGCGCCGCGTGATCTGTTGTTCCAGCGGCGTATCCACGTACTTTTTCTGGCGTTCGCTGATGTCCTCGCGCAACGCCTCGCGCATCTCTTCCACCTGGGCATCGCTCATCCCCCGCAACAGTTCGGCCGCCGAAGGGGTAATGGCCTCGGTGACGCGGCCGATGGCCTGGCGGGCTTCCTGGGTGCGTTGCTGCAGCGCTTGGTCGGTCACCTGGTCTTCGGCGACCATCGTGCGCACCCGGTCGAGCCAGTCAAGGTAGCCGGGCAGCTGGGTCTTGCAGTGCCAGGCCAGGTGCTGCTTGAGGCGCTCATCGAGCAAGGCCTTCTGGTCGCTGTTCATGTCCAGGTAGTCGGCCAGTGACCAGGGTACCAGTCGGTCCAGGTTGCGGTAGGCCAGGTCGATACGGTTGCACGCCACCAGCGCCAGGAGCGAGCCGATGGCAATGAGCAAGACTTTGAGCAGGCGAACGTGCATGGGCGAGTCCTTGCAGGGGTTGGCCAGTCGATGAATATGAACAGGCCACGGCGACTGCGACGAATGAATCAGCGGTCGGGCAGCACGGTGGCTTCAGGTGTAGAATAGCCGCCTTGTCTTGAGGAACATCGGAAATGGCTCTGCTTGGGCGTTACAACAGTTTGCAAATCGTGAAACACGTGGACTTCGGCCTGTACCTGGACGGCGGTGCCGACGGCGAAATCCTGCTGCCCAGGCGTTACATTCCCAAGGACACGCCGACCGAGGTCGATGACTGGCTCAATGTGTTCATCTACCTGGACAGTGAAGACCAGCTGATCGCCACCACCGAGCAGCCCAAGGTTCAGGTGGGTGGCTTCGCCAGCCTCAAGGTCAAGGACATCAACAATGCTGGCATCTTCTTCGACTGGGGCCTGTCCAAGGACCTGCTCATGCCTTATTCGGAAGAGTCGCGGCCATTGAAAATAGGCGACTACTGCGTGGTGCATGCTTACCTGGACAAACGCACCCGCCGTATCACCGCTACCGCCCGGCTGGATCGCTACCTGGACCGCACTCCGGCGGACTATTCGGTCGGTCAGCCGGTCGAGCTGCTGGTGGCCGGGCAGACGCCCATGGGCTACAAGGCCATCATCAATAACCGCCACTGGGGCCTGATTCACAAGAACGAGGTATTCAAGTTCCTGCGTTCGGGCATGCATGTGGAAGGCTTCATCAAGGAGGTGCGCCACGACGGCAAGATCGCCTTGAGCCTGCAACCGGTCGGCAAGGCGCTGGGCGATGACTTGCAAGAGCAGATCATGGCGCGTCTGGAGGCAGAGGGCGGGGTACTGGCCGTGTGCGACAAGAGCGCACCGGAGGTGATCAGCCAGCTGTTCAACGTCAGCAAGGGCAACTTCAAAAAGGCCATCGGCGCGTTGTTCAAGCAAGGCCGGATCGTCATCCATGACGATCGCATCGAACGGGCCTGATCAGGCCTGGACGAATGCCTTGAAATCCAGCTGCTCGCCGCCCGGGCGGGTGTCGCGCAGTAGCGAATCGCGGTCGGCGCTCAGGGCCAGGCTGATGGTCGAGCGGCGCTTACCGGGGTTGCGCACTTCCATCTGCTCCTGATGGGCACGCAGGAAGTTGGTCGGCACCTTCAGGTGCTGCAAGTCGTCGTTTTCCGGGGTGTGCAGCAGCAGGTTGACCCAGTCGGGCTGGCCCTTGCGCAGCAAGGCTACCGGTACTTCGAACCACCACAGGTTACGTTTGCGATCGAGGATGGCGAACAGGGTATTGGTGCTGTTGAGCACCGGCTTGTCCAGCGCCTGGTTACGTCGGGCGATGGCGGCGGGTTTGTCGAGTTTCATGCAGGTTCCTGCGGGTTGACGCGTGATAAGGCCTGCATTGTGAGGGGTGGCCGGTAGCGGGGCAAGGTTTGATGGCCCTATCGCTTTCAGCAGTCGGCCTGCTGGCGACAGGGCCAATGGGTTCAGCGACTCAGTGGCCGGCTCAACTCCGACGTCGCACCCTCGGCGGTGGTTACCGTCGCGGTGAAGCTGCGGAGCTCCGCGGCGTTCTCCAGCGTCTGGGCAAATGTCGCCTTGCCGTCCTTGTCACTGCTCACCAGTACCTGGCCAAGATACTGCTGCGCCTCGGTTCCGTTGGCCTCGGCATTCCCGAACACCTCGACCCGCAACAGGCTGGATGCCGGCCCGCTAACTTCGCCTTGCAACTGTTCGCCTTGCAGGGCAGTCAGGCGGGGGGCTGGCTGGTTGTGGTTGGGCAACGGCTGGCATGGCTTGGGTTGGCCATTGCCATCGCAAATGATGGCCTGGTCTTTCTTCGCCAGGTCTGCACCTATCCCTCGTGAACCTACGTACAGCGCATGGGCCTGGGCCGGTACGCCAAAGACGATTGCACCGGTGCGCTGGTCAGGCACGCACGAGCCGCCGGCCTCGCAGCGGCGAATGTCCTGGCTGTTGCCCCAGATCCGATTGGCGGTCAGGCGGGTGGCGGTGACGTTCGGCTCCGGACGCAGCGCCACACCAATGCGGTTGCCGTGAATCAGGTTGCCATCGAGGATGTTGCCGTCGCCCGTGACGCTGACACCGTTGGAGTTGCCTGTGAAGGTGTTGGCACCGAGGTAGTTGCGGTTGCCCCAGTTGATCTGCAGCCCGTCGGAGTAGTTCTCGAAGCGGTTGCGTACCACGCTGTTGTCGTTGCCCAGCAGAATCTCGATGCCCTGGGACGGCTCCGGGTTGGCGGGTGTGGAGCGGAACAGGTTGTCGGCCACCAGGTTGAAGGCCGCGCCCCGGGTGAGCTCCAGACCGTCGCCGTTGTCGACCAACTGGTTGCGCAGCACCTTGTTGTTGACCGTAGTGGTCGCTGTCGGATTGCCGGCACCGTCGTCGCCGGTGAGCATGATCCCGGCCCCGCCTTTGTTGGCCACGATGCGGTTGTCTTCGATGACGTTGCCACTGGCGCGATTGACCAGGATGCCGATGCAGAAGTTACGCACTTCAAGACCGCTCAGGTGCACGCCTTGGGTGTCTCGCAGCACCAGGCCGGGGTGGGTGGTGGTACGCACATTGGTGCCGTATTGGCCGGGTAGGGCGCCGGGGCAGGTATGAACGCCCTGGTCCTTGATATAGCCGGAGCCGTCGATGGCGATGTATTGGCCGTCTTGGGCCCACGACAGTCCAGTGATGCGCACCGGGCCCTTGATTTCCGGCAGCGGGCGAGTCGGACGGATGACATAGGGTGGTTTACCCACCGGGGCAATGTCGATGCGGTAGCGGCCAGGGTTCTGGTTGCTGGTCTCGATCGCCCAGCGCAGGCTGCCGGGCTGGCCATCGTCGTTGTAGCGGTCGACGCGAAGGGTTTCGCTGCTGGCCGGTGCGGCGGCAAGAGCGGGCAGGGGGAGCAGCGGCAGCAAGGCGGCCAGGAGGGGTATCAAACGCATGGGGCGGACCTTCCGAAAACGATTGTTCTTATCGAAGGCAGCCTGCTTGGGGTTGCCATTCGCCGGTGATTCTAAGGGGACAGGGGCGGCGCTGCGCAGAGCCTGGTGGCCAATTCGGTGCGGTATTCGCCCCGAATCACCGCCCGGCACGCCGTGTGTGAATCCGGTGAAACTCTTGCAGAAGACGACCGGTCAACCCACTGTCGACACGATTCACGTGTCTCCACTTGCAGGAGATTTGCCATGAGCGGCACTAAAGACAAAGTCAAAGGTATGGCCAACGAAGCCATGGGCAACGTCAAGCAAGGCGTCGGCAAGGCGACCGACAACGAGAAGCTGCGCGCTGAAGGCAAGGCCCAGGAGCTCAAGGGCGAGGCGCAGCAGGTGAAGGGGGACGTCAAGGACGCGATCAAGAAGCCCTGAATGAGCCCTGAATGATCGTGCCTTGGCTGGCCTCATCGCCGGCAAGCTGCACCTGCAGGGCCCTGCATGGGGCCCTGCAGGCGATTATTTCTGAAAGTCGGCAGGGAGCGGTACATCAGTTGCGTGGTCTATTAGACTTTCCCCTGTACTGATCAAGCGGCGAAAGGAGACGCTATGATTTTCCCCGACCTGCGCGGCCTGCCCCTGCACCGCGTGCTGGTGCGTACCGTCAGCGAATTTCTCGATGACGAGATGTCTACCTATGCCTCGGCGCTGGCCTACCAGATGCTGTTTTCGCTGTTCCCTTTCCTGCTGTTCTTGATCGCCTTGATCGGTTTTCTGCACCTGCCGGACTTTTTCTCCTGGCTCCGCCTGCAATCGGAACTGGTGTTGCCGCCGCAGGCGCTGGAACAGGTCAACCCGGTGATCGACCAACTGCAGCAGTCCAAGGGCGGCTTGCTTTCAGTGGGTATCGTGATCGCGCTGTGGACTGCCTCGGCTGGCGTGCGCCTGATGATGAGTGCAATGAACGCCGCCTACGACGTGCCCGAGGGACGCCCGGTCTGGAAGCGCATTCCGCTGTCGATCATCTACACGGTGGGCATCGCTGGGATGCTGCTGGCAGCGGCGGCGTTGATGGTATTGGGGCCGCAGGTCATGGAGTGGATTGCCGCCCAGATCGGCATGCAAGAGGTGATTGTCACGGTGTGGACCATCCTGCGCTGGCCGGCGATCATCATCCTGATGATGGTGGCGGTGGCGCTGATCTATTACGTGATGCCGGACGTGAAGCAGAAGTTTCGCTTCATCACGCCAGGTTCGGTGCTGGCGGTGGTGGTGTGGATCATCGCTTCCCTGGGCTTTGGTTACTACGTAAAGACCTTCGCCGACTACAACGCGATGTACGGCAGTATCGGTGCAATCATCGTGCTGTTGCTGTATTTCTATATCTCCGCAGCCGTGCTGTTGCTGGGGGCGGAAATGAACGCCGTGATCGAGCACATGTCGACAGAGGGCAAGAACCCTGGCGAAAAGGATTTCGGCGGTGACAAGTCCAGGGAGACCCTGACAGTGCTGGGCCATGAACACCCGATATCGAGCGAGCCTCGACCTTCCGAGCCGACACCCCGATGATCCGCGACATTCTCAAGATGGGCGATGAGCGCCTGCTACGCATCGCCCCACCGGTGCCTGACGAACTGATCGGCAGTGCCGAACTGCAGCAACTGATCGACGACATGTTCGAGACCATGGCCCATGTAGGCGGCGTGGGTCTGGCCGCGCCACAGATAGGCATCGACCTGCAACTGGTCATCTTCGGATTCGAGCGCAGCGAGCGTTATCCGGATGCCGAGCCAGTTCCGCAGACCATCCTGCTCAACCCGGTGATCACGCCCATGTCGACCGAGATCGAGGACGGCTGGGAAGGCTGTCTGTCGGTGCCCGGCCTGCGCGGGGTGGTGCCGCGCTACAAGCATATTCGTTACGAAGGCATCGACCCTCAGGGCAATCCGATCAACCGCTTTGCGGACGGTTTTCATGCCCGCGTGGTGCAGCATGAGTGCGATCACCTGATCGGGCGGTTGTACCCCTCGCGCATTCAGGACTTTGCCAAGTTCGGGTTCACCGAGGTGCTGTTCCCTGGGCTGGATGCCAGCGACGACTGACCGCGCACCATGGCCACCAGGCGTTTACTGCGTTGGTAGCGCGCCAGCCGAGCGGCGAGGGCTTCTGGCAACTGGGCGGCGGTTTCGAAGGCTAGGTGTTGATAGAAGGGCGCCAGGTCGGGGTGGCAGAATAGCCAGATCGGGCCGCGTCCGCCTGCCAGTGCGGCATCGATCAATTGCCCCGCCACGCCCTGTTTGCGCTGCTGCGGGGCGACGAAAAGCCCTGTGAGCCAATGGCCATTCTCGATGGGCGCCAAGCTCAGCCCTGCGATGATTTCGGTACGCCGGGCTACCCACAGTTCCCCATCGCTGGCAGCCCGCATGCGTGAGCCGTGCTGGCGGTAGAAGTGGTCGAGCAGGCGGCGCTCGAGGGCGGTCAGTTGGGTGCAGTGCAGCAGGGGCATGCGCATTCCAAAGTCGAGTCGAAAAACGTCCGGGATGGCTCTACGCCAGCCTCTTGAGGCGATTTTGTCGCAGATTGTTGCAAATCCTGCAAGGGTGAATGTCTGACTTCGGGGTTCAACTATTCAAAGGCGGGAGTAGACTTTCAGACATCCCCCAGCAGTATGACGAAGCGGGATCGGTACTTCGTGTCATCTTCGTTGGAGATGACAACTTCTCCGCGCCATTGACGGCATATTGAAGTCAATCGATCAGCTTGATTGCTTTAAAGGCCAACTCACATGAAACCATTACTGATTCTTGCATTGGTCGGTATGTCCTCGTTCGCCCTTGCCGATGAGGCCAAACCTGTCTCCACCGAGCCTGTCGCCCAGCAGTACGACTATTCCATGAACCTGGACATCAAACGGGTGATCAGTCTGTCGACCCTTCCGAATGTCTGCGAAGTGGTGCCGGCGACCATGACCTATGAAGACCATCAGGGCCAGGTGCATACCATTCAGTACCGCGCCATGGGCGAGGGCTGCCAGCAAGGCTGATTGCCCCGACCCTTCGCGGCCAAGCCTGCTCCCGCGGACCGAACTGGGTCTGCGGGAGCGCAAGCCCTCAGCCTGCCAACACGCGACACACCCGTTCCAACCCCTCCTTCAGTTCAGCACGGCTACCCGCCGCCGACAGGCTGATACGCACCGCCTGCTCCTGGCCCGCGCCCACGGCGAATACGCTCGCCGGCACGATCTCCACGTGCTGTGCGCGACACTGCGCTATCACCCTGTCAGCCCCTCGTGAAGCGGCCACCCAGGCATGGGGGGCAGGTTCGCTGGCGTTGCACAAGGCACTGCCCAGCACCTTGCGCGCCAGGCGCCAGCGCTCGCAGACTTCCGTGCGCTGCCAGGCCAGGCGTCGGGCTGCCGTACCGTCTTCGATCCACTGGCAGGCAACCTGCAGGTTCAGGGGCGAAATCGACCAGTGACTGGCCTTGGCGTGGGGGTCGACCTGATCCAGCAGGCGAGGGTCGGCCACGATCCAGCCCAGCCTCAGTCCCGCGGCCACCGTCTTGGACAGGCTGCTGATCAGGACGCCGTGCTCGCCCAACAGCGGGTAGAGCGGTGGGCGGTCGCTGAGGGCGCCATAGACATCATCCTCGATCACCAGCAGTCCCAGGCGTTTGACCACCTCGGCAATTGCCTGGCGGCGCGCGTCGTCCATGCAGGCGCCGGTGGGGTTGTGCAGGGTCGGTGTGGTCACCAGTACCCGTGCGCCGCTGGCACGGGCAACCCGGTCCAGTTCATCTGGCCGTAGGCCCTGCGTGTCCAGCGCCACACCGTGCACCGGCAAGCGCAACTGGCGGCACGCCGCCTTGATGCCCGGCGCGGTCAAAGCCTCGAGCATGACCGGCTCGCCGGCCTGGCAGAGCGACTGCAGCAGCAAGGTGAGCCCGTGCTGGGCGCCTGCGCACAGGAGCAACTCGTCAGCCGCCAGTGTCAGGCCGCGATTGGCCAGCCAGCGGGCGCCTTGGAGCCTGCCCAGCAGCAACTGCTGCGGCCCGAGGTAATGGTCGAGCAATTGGCTCTGGCGCTGTGCCAGCAAGGCTTGCAGGCTGAGGTGCAGGTCCTGGTTGGTCGGGTCGGCCACCGGCACATTGGTCGACAGGTCGATCAGCGTGCCGTGCGGGTCATGCTGCTTGAGGCGAAACAACGTCGCTTCCTGGCTACCGGCCAGCACGTAAGTGCCACGGCCGACCTCGCCCGCCACCAGGTGGCGAGCGGCGGCTTCACGGTAGGCCTGCTGCGTGGTGCTGGGATTCAAGCCCAGTTTCCAGGCCAGACGACGCTGGGGAGGCAGGCGATCGCCGACCTTGAGCGTTCCACATTCGATGGCGCTGGCGATGGCGTCGACCAGCGCCAGGTAACGGGGGCGGCCATCCTCGACGAGTTCAGGAACCCACATGAAATTGCTGCCCATGCAATATAAGGATTTACCCATACAATGCCCGGCGCATAGGATCGGATCAACCTCTTGACCCTAAAGGATGACCGTCATGTTCGACCTAGCCGCCCTGCGTGAAGCCGCTGAATTCGTCCACCAGCATATCCCCGCCACCGCGCAGCATGCCTGGCCTTTGCTGGCTGCCCGGCTGGGGTGCGAGGTATGGGTCAAGCATGAGAACCATGCACCTACCGGGGCATTCAAGGTGCGCGGCGGGCTGGTGTACGTGCGCTCGTTGCTGGCCTGCGGCAACCCGCCCCAAGGCCTGGTCACTGCGACCCGTGGCAACCATGGCCAGAGCATGGCGATGGCGGCGCGACGGGCAGGCTTGCCGTTGGTGATCGTGGTACCGGAGGGGAATTCCAGGGAGAAGAACGCTGCCATGCGAGCACTTGGCGCCGAGCTGGTCGAGCACGGCGCGGACTTCGACGTGGCCCGCGAAGAGGCCAGCCGAATAGCCGCGGCGCGTGGCTATACCATGGTGCCCGCGTTCCACCCGGAGCTGGTGCGCGGGGTGGCGACCTACGCCCTGGAGCTGTTCGAAGCGGTGGCTGAGCTGGACTGCGTGTATGTGCCGATCGGCATGGGCTCGGGCATTTGCGGGCTGATCCAGGCGCGCAACCTGCTTGGCTTGAAGACCGAGATCGTAGGTGTGGTTTCCAGTGCGGCCGATGCCTATGCACAAAGCTTCGAGCAAGGACGCATCGTTACCACCGCCACTGCCAATACTTTCGCCGATGGCATGGCCTGCCGGGTTCCCAATGCCGATGCCCTCGCCCTGGTGCGCGAGCATGCGGCACGTATCGTGCGCGTGGACGACAGTGAAATCGCCCAGGCGATGCGCCTGTACCACGAAGCGACCCACAATACCTCCGAAGGTGCTGGAGCCGCGCCGCTGGCAGCGTTGATGCAGGAGCGGGGCAGGCAGGCTGGCAAGCGTGTGGCGGTAGTGCTCAGTGGGGCGAATGTGGACCGCGATCTGTATGCGCGGGCTCTGGCTGGCATCGAGCAACTCTGAGCCCATGGCAGGTCCAGGGTATTCAAGGGCAAGCCAATCTGGCTTGAGCAAGCGCCATGGCTTCCCATACAGTGCGCCAGTGTGCGCGCCGTGAACGCGCCTGTCTTCAACCTGTAGTCGAGTTTCCGATGCCTTTCTCCAACGGTTTTCTTCTGAGCCTGTCCCTGTGCCTGGATATCGGGGTGGCCAACATCGCCATGATCACACTCGCCATGCAGCGTGGTTTTCTCCAGGGCTTCTGGCTGGGCCTTGGCACTTGCGTGGGCGACTTGATCTATGCCGTGGCGGCGTTGGCCGGGATGACCGTTCTGTTGCAGTTCGAAGCCGTGCGCTGGGCCTTGTGGCTAGGGGGCTCGGCCTTGCTGGTGTGGTTCGCGCTGAAGATGTTGCTGGCAGCCTGGCGTGGCGGGCACATGGAGGCGCGAGGGCAAGTGGTGGTGGAATCGGGCTGGCGGGAGTTCCTGCGGGGGATCTTCCTGGCCATGTCGTCGCCCAGCGCCATCCTGTGGTTCGCGGCAGTGGGCGGGGTGCTGATTTCCCGTTCCGGGGGCGGTACTGCGCTGGAGGCGGGGTTGTTCCTTGGTGGCTTCCTCGCTGCAGGCCTGGTCTGGTGCCTGACCCTCTGTGGTATCGCCAGTCATGGCGGACGCCTGCTGGGCGACCGCTTGTTGACCTGGTCCTACCTGCTGTCAGCGGCGATCTTTTGTTATTTCGCGGTGTATGTGGTCGTTTCCGGCTACCGCGAATTCATCCTGGCAAGCCCCCCCTTGTAAACCGTCGAGCCTGGGTGCGAACGGACAGCCGGTGGCAGGGCAGGGGCATGGGTCAAGTGCCAGGTGACGGATCTGCGCTACGCTATCGAACCAGCACGGGCCAGGCATGCTTGCCTGGGCTCGATCAATGAGGTGATGGACATGAGCACACTACCGATTCCCCCCGTACGCTACGAGGATGGCCGGGCGCTGACGCTTGTGGGTTTGTGCGAGCGTTTCAACCTGAGCAATCTTGCTGGGCTGCCCTTGCTGTGGCAGCGTTTCGTCGAACACGGTGGCGATACGCCGTGGCTGCTCGGCAAAGACAGTTACGGCGTGTGCTATCACCCCGACGAACGTGGCGGTTTCGACTACCTGGCGGCGGTCGAACTGAGTACCGACAGGACCCTTGCGCCAGGATTCACGACGCTGGCACTGGCACCGCAGCATTACGCTGTGTTCGAACATCATGGCAGCCTGCAAGCGCTGAAGGGGACCTTCCAGGGCCTGTTTGCCTGGTTGGCCCAGTCCGGCCTGCAGCAGGCCGATGCGGCGCTGTTCGAGCGCTACCCGGCAGGTTTCGACCCGACGGACCCAAACGCTGCGATGGAAATCTGGGTGCCGTTGCAACGCAAATAAATTCATCGCCCTGTCGATTTCCCCCGCTACCGTTCGACCAAGAGGTGAAGGCGCAGGAGATACCTGCGCCAAAATGCTCATGACCGAGCGCAGGAGTTCGCCGATGAACAGCGCAGCTGAAACCGAAATCCGTCAACTCATCGACACCTGGATGCAGGCCGTTCGCGACCGCGACCTGGATGGCATTGCCGCGCCCTATGCCGAGGATATCGTCGCCTTCGATGCCATCAAGGAACTGCAGTTCAAGGGCAAGGCTGCCTACCGGGCGCACTGGGAAATGTGCATGGGCTTTTGCACCGGGCCGATGATCTTCGAGTGTGCCGAACTCACCGTACACGCAGACGGTGACCTGGGCGTGGCCCACTGGCTCAACCGTTGCGGGCCATCGGACGATGAAAACCGATGTGGCTTCATGCGTGCCACGGTCGCCTATCGTCGGCGCGCCGGGCAATGGCAGGTTATTCACGAGCACTGGTCGGCGCCGTTCGACATGGAAACGCAAAAAGCACTGTTCGATCTCAAGCCCTGAGTCGATATCGCCAAACGCACTGCGCCCATCCCCAGGAGGCGACCATGAAATACCTGTGCCTGGTCTATTGTGACGAAGGGCTGTTGCACAGCCTGCCCGACAGCCCCGAAGACGCCGAATGCATGGCTTACGCACAGTCATTGCAGCACTCCGGGCGCATGCTGGCGGCCGAGGCACTCAAGCCTGTGCAGACCGCCACCACGGTACGCATGCGAGGCGGCCGCATGAGCCTGACCGATGGGCCGTTCGCCGAAACCAAGGAGCAACTGGCGGGTTTTTACCTGGTGGATGCCCGGGACTTGAACGAAGCCTTGAATATCGCCAAGGGTATCCCGGCGGCGCGGGTCGGCAGCGTGGAAGTGCGACCGGTGCGTGATCTGCAACCCTGACCTGAGCGGAGTACAACAATAATGACGCTGGCACCCCTTGCAGAAGCGAAACACGAACTTTCCATCAGCCGCCTGATCGATGCCCCGCCGGCCAAAGTGTTTCGTGCCTGGACCGAACCTCAATGGTTGATGCAGTGGTGGGGGCCGCACGGCATGACCACCCCGCAGTGCGAGATGCAGCTATGGGTGGGCGGCTTGTTCCGGACCCTGATGCGCGCACCCGATGGCAGCGAGTTCCCGACCCAGGGGGTGTTCCTCGAAATCGCAGCACCCCGACGCCTGGTGTTCACCGATGCCTTCGGACCGGGTTGGGTACCGTCGGACAAGGCATTCATGACAGCGGTGGTGACCTTCGACGAGGAACAGGGCAAGACCCGCTACACCGCACGCGCCTGGCACTGGAGTGCAGCCGATAGCCTGGCCCATGAAGAGATGGGCTTTCATCAGGGCTGGGGAGAAAGCCTGGACCGGCTGGTGGAGGTTGTGACTCAGCGGATGCCGGACTGATGGTCGAGCTTGCGCAGGTCCGTGCCGAAGTCGAAGCGGTGTACCGGCGCGATTCACGGCGCATCCTGGCCACCCTGATCCGCTTGCTCGGTGACTTCGACTTGGCCGAGGAGGCCATGCACGAGGCCTTCTTCATCGCCGTCGACCGTTGGCGGCAGGCGGGCATTCCCGACAACCCGCGGGCATGGCTGGTGTCGACCGGTCGTTTCAAGGCCATCGATGCCCTGCGCCGGCGTGCCCGTTTCGACCGCTCCCAGGCAGACCTCATCATGCTCATCGAAGGCCAGGTTCAGGACCCCAGTGAGGACGCGTTGCTCGCCGACGACCGCTTGCGGCTGATCTTCACCTGTTGCCACCCGGCGTTGGCTGCCGACGCTCAGGTACCCTTGACCCTACGTGAAGTCTGCGACCTGACCACCGAGCAGATTGCCCGGGCCTTTCTGCTAAGCCCAGCGACGATTGCCCAGCGCATCGTGCGCGCCAAGGCGAAGATCCGCGATGCTGGCATCCCTTACCAGGTCCCGGCGTTGAACGAACTGCCCGAGCGTCTGGAAAGCGTGCTGCGAGTGATCTACCTGGTGTTCAACGAAGGCTATTCGGCGTCATCCGGTGCATGGCTGCTGCAACAGGAACTGACCGATGAGGCGATCCGCTTGGGGCGGCTGCTGGTCGATCTGTTACCCGACCCTGAGGTGATCGGCCTGTTGGCCTTGATGCTGTTGCAGGCATCAAGGCAGCAGGCGCGCAGCGATGCCCAAGGCAACCTGGTGTTGCTGGAACAACAGGACCGCCGCTTGTGGAACCACCAGCAGATCGCCGAAGGCTGTGCCCTGGTGCGTCAAGCGCTGCGCAGCCGGGCTTTTGGCGCTTATACCTTGCAGGCTGCGATTGCCGCGGTGCATGCCGAAGCTACCTCGGCAGAGCAGACCGACTGGGCCGAGATTGTCGGGCTTTACGATGAACTGCTGCGGCGATGGCCGTCGGCTGTGGTTGGGCTCAATCGCGCGGTGGCGCTGGCCAAGCGCGATGGGCCGCAGGCCGGACTGCGGGCGCTTGAATCGGTGCTGGCCGACGGGGCGTTGCAGGACTATCACCTGGCGCATGCGGCGCGGGCTGAACTGCATCAGCAGTTGGGGCACGTGGAGCAGGCTCGCGCGGCCTGGAAGCAAGCACTGGCGCTAACGCGGCAGGAGCCAGAGCGGCGGCATATAGAAAGTCGCCTGCGCTCGCTTGGGTGATGGCGTTGCTGGACTTATCGCCGGCAAGCCGGCGCCTACAGGTCGAAACGATGAGGGTGTAGGCGCGGGCTTAACGGCGATGAGGCTATCGCAGACTTACCCGATCAGCAGGCCACGAAGTTCGGCGGCGACACCAGATCGACGGTCTGCTGCTTGCGCGGCGCCAGGATCTCGGCCTCACCCTCGACCACCAGTTCATCGTTCTGGTTGTACACGTTGGTGGCGATGCGCACCTTGAACTTAGGCAGCTTTTCGAGGATTTCCAGGCGCACGGTCAGGGTATCGCCAATTTTCACCGGCTTCTGGAAGCTCATTTTCTGGCCCAGGTAAATGGTGCCAGGGCCAGGCAGGGTGCAGGCCACCGCGGCGCTGATCAGGGCGCCGCTGAACATGCCGTGGGCAATGCGCTCGCGGAACATGCTCTTGGCGGCGAACTCGGCATCCAGGTGGACCGGGTTGTGGTCACCTGACATCGCGGCGAACAGCTGGATGTCGCGTTCTTCCACGGACTTTTCGTAGCTGGCCTTCTGGCCGACTTCAAGGGCTTCGTAAGGCGTGTTGGTGACCTGGGTCATCGGGGCTTCCTTAATGGACGGACGAGGCGGCTTTCATTCACTGCGGGCAGGGCGGTCCAGGACCAGCGCTTGTTCCAGCCAGCCGAGCAGATCGGCGGTAACCTCGTCACGATTGGTTTCATTGAGTACTTCGTGCCGCGCCTGAGCATACACGCGCAGTTGCACATGTCGATTGCCGGTCGCGCGCAGCGCGTCAGCCAGATGGGTGAGACGCTTGCCAGCACTCACCGGATCACATTCGCCGCCCATGACCAGTATCGGCAGGTTCGGGTCGATCTGCGCCAGGTGCTTGGCCTGGCTGATCTGTGCCAGTCCCTGCAGCAGATCGAGCCACAATTGGTTGGTGCAACGGAAGCCGCACAGCGGGTCATTCACATACAGGTCGACTTCCGAAGGGTCGCGGCTGAGCCAGTCGAAGGCGGTGCGATTGGGCTTGAACGCTTTGTTGAACGAGCCGAACGACAGCCAGTCGATCAGCGCGCTCTTGCCCAATGGGCCTTGGCGCCAGGCTTCCAGGCGGGCGATCAGGCGCGCCGCGCGATACAGCGCCGCTGGCTGGAAATTGGAGCCGCTCAGGATCGCCCCCTGAAGGCTGGCGCTGTGGTGCAACAGGTAAGCCTGGGCGATGTAGCTGCCCATGCTGTGTCCCAGCATGAACAGGGGGGTACCGGGGTATTGCTGGCCGATGTGCTGGGTAAGCACGCCCAGGTCGTTGAGTACGGCATTCCAGCCATGTTGCTTGGCGAACAGGCCAAAGTTACCCCCTTCGGCAGTACGGCCGTGGCCCCGCAAATCCGGTGCGAACAAGGCAAAACCTGCGTTGCACAGCGCTTGGCCCAGGCGCTGGTAGCGGCCGGCGTGCTCGGCCATGCCATGCACCAGCAGCACGGCGGCCTTGACCGGCGTGGCCGGCAACCATTGGTGCACATACAGGCTGCAATGCTCGCTGGCGGGGAGCCACAAGGCGTCGTAAGGCATGGCGGGTCCTTTGCGCGGGGGTCAGAGCACAGTTTATGCACAACCGGCCAGATTGCAGGAAGGGCACAAATAAGATTCACAATGTTAATGGCGACACTTGGCGTGTATGCCACCTTGAACTTACCTGTTAACGTCAGATCAATGCCGTTTCGCCTCCGGGCGGAAGGGGCAAGGGACTAAAGGACAACGCGCCACATCGCGGGTCAAGGCAGAGGAACAATAATAAATGCAAGCCGAATTCTGGAATGACAAACGCCCGGCGGGCGTGCCATCCACCATCGACCTCAATGCTTACAAGTCTGTCGTCGAAGTCTTCGAGCGCTCATGCAAGCGCTTTGCCGACCGTCCGGCGTTCAGCAACCTGGGAGTGACCCTGACTTACGCAGAGCTGGAGCGGCACTCGGCAGCCTTCGCCGCCTGGCTCGAGCACCACACCGACCTGAAGCCGGGCGATCGCATCGCCGTGCAGATGCCCAACGTCTTGCAGTACCCCATCGCCGTGTTCGGCGCGCTGCGGGCCGGCCTGATCGTGGTGAACACCAACCCGCTCTACACCGAACGCGAGATGCGCCATCAGTTCAAGGACTCCGGCGCCCGTGCGCTGGTGTACCTGAACATGTTCGGCAAGCGTGTGCAGGAAGTGTTGCCCGATACCGCTATCGAGTACCTGATCGAAGCCAGGATGGGCGACCTGCTGCCTGCAGCCAAGGGCTGGTTGATCAACACCGTGGTCGACAAGGTCAAGAAGATGGTGCCGGCCTATCGGTTACCTCAGGCCGTGCCGTTCCGCCAGGTACTGCGCCAGGGGCGCGACCTGACCCACAAGCCGGTGGAGCAGGGGCTGGACGATATCGCCGTGCTGCAGTACACCGGTGGCACGACCGGGCTGGCCAAGGGCGCGATGCTGACCCACGGTAACCTGGTGGCCAACATGCTTCAGGTGCTGGCCTGCTTCTCCCAGCATGGCCCGGATGGCCAGCGCTTGATCAAGGACGGGCAGGAAGTGATGATCGCGCCGCTGCCGCTGTACCACATCTATGCCTTTACCGCGAATTGCATGTGCATGATGGTCACCGGCAACCATAACGTACTCATCACCAATCCGCGTGATATCCCTGGCTTCATCAAGGAGTTGGGCAAGTGGCGTTTCTCGGCGCTGCTGGGGCTGAACACGCTGTTCGTGGCATTGATGGACCACCCAGGGTTCAAGAACCTCGACTTCTCCGCACTGAAGGTCACCAACTCTGGCGGTACGGCCCTGGTCAAGGCCACCGCCGAGCGCTGGGAGAGTCTCACCGGCTGCCGCATCGTCGAGGGCTATGGCCTGACCGAGACTTCGCCGGTTGCCAGTACCAATCCTTATGGCCAGATGGCGCGCCTTGGCACCGTGGGAATTCCGGTGGCCGGCACGGCATTCAAGGTCATCGACGATGACGGCAACGAGTTGGCGCTGGGCGAGCGGGGCGAGCTATGCATCAAGGGGCCGCAGGTGATGAAGGGTTATTGGCAGCAACCTGAAGCCACCGCCCAGGCCCTGGATGCGGAGGGCTGGTTCAAGACCGGTGACATTGCGGTGATCGACCCGGATGGCTTCACCCGCATCGTTGACCGCAAGAAGGACATGATCATCGTCTCGGGTTTCAATGTTTACCCCAACGAGATCGAAGACGTGATCATGGGGCACCCGCAGGTAGCCAACTGTGCCGCTATCGGCGTGCCGGACGAGCGCTCGGGGGAGGCGGTGAAACTGTTCGTAGTCCCTCGGGAAAAGGGGTTGAGCGTCGACGAACTCAAGGCCTACTGCAAGGCCAACTTCACGGGCTACAAAGTGCCCAAGCACATCGTACTGCGAGATTCACTACCGATGACCCCTGTGGGTAAGATTCTGCGGCGGGAGCTGCGTGACATCGCCTGATTCCAGGGTGGCCTCTTCGCGGCAGAACCCGCTCCCCTGGGTAATGGTGGGGCGGGTTTACCCGCGTATGCCGTGGAGCCGCTCTAGAATGCATCTTCATGCGCACTTTGCGACATTTTGGATAAATACTCTAAAAATGACCTGTATCGTTCATTGAGTCATTTTTGTGACCATTGAGGCCGTTTTGGGCTCTAGGCGACCCTATTCAAAGCTGTTACTCTCGGCGCGCTTCCAGGTGATTCGGTTTGCAATGAACCGTCATCGCATATCAATAATAAACGCATCTACGCGTAAATGAACTTCGCTGTTGCTGAAGGAGTGGGCTTCCATGATCGAAAATTTTTGGAAGGATAAGTACCCAGCCGGGATTACGGCGGAAATCAATCCTGACGAATTCCCCAACATCCAGGCGGTACTGAAGCAATCCTGCCAACGCTTTGCAGATAAACCGGCCTTTAGCAACCTGGGCAAGACCATCACCTATGGCGAGTTGTATGCGCTGTCTGGCGCCTTTGCCGCCTGGCTGCAGCAGCATACCGACTTGAAACCGGGTGATCGCATTGCCGTGCAGTTGCCCAACGTCTTGCAGTATCCGGTCGCGGTATTTGGCGCCATGCGTGCCGGCCTGATCGTGGTCAACACCAACCCGTTGTACACCGCGCGGGAAATGGAACACCAGTTCAACGACTCTGGCGCCAAGGCGCTGGTGTGCCTGGCCAACATGGCCCACCTGGCCGAGAAGGTCGTGCCCAAGACCCAGGTCAAGCACGTCATCGTCACCGAAGTGGCCGACCTGCTGCCGCCGCTCAAGCGCCTGTTGATCAACAGCGTGATCAAGTACGTGAAGAAGATGGTGCCGGCATACAACCTGCCGGGCGCGGTGCGCTTCAACGACACCTTGGCGCTGGGCAAGGGCCAGCCGGTAACCGAAGCCAATCCACAACCTAACGATGTGGCCGTGCTGCAATACACTGGCGGAACCACCGGCGTGGCCAAAGGGGCGATGCTGACTCACCGCAACCTGGTGGCCAATATGCTGCAGTGCCGCGCGCTGATGGGCTCGAATCTGCACGAAGGTTGCGAGATCCTGATCACCCCGCTGCCGCTGTACCACATCTATGCCTTCACCTTCCATTGCATGGCCATGATGCTGATCGGCAACCACAACGTGCTGATCAGCAACCCGCGTGACCTGCCCGCCATGGTCAAGGAACTGGGCAAGTGGAAGTTCAGTGGCTTCGTGGGCCTGAACACGCTGTTCGTGGCCCTGTGCAACAACGAGGCGTTCCGTGCTCTGGACTTCTCGGCGCTGAAGATCACCCTGTCCGGTGGCATGGCCTTGCAATTGAGCGTGGCCGAACGCTGGAAGACCGTTACCGGCTGCGCCATTTGCGAAGGCTACGGCATGACCGAAACCAGCCCGGTGGCGGCGGTCAATCCGGCGGACGCCAACCAGGTCGGCACCATTGGCATCCCGGTGCCGTCGACCCTGTGCAAGGTCATCGACGACAATGGCCAGGAACTGCCGCTGGGCGAAGTGGGCGAGCTGTGCGTCAAGGGCCCGCAAGTGATGAAGGGCTACTGGCAGCGGGAAGATGCCACCGCCGAGATCCTCGACAGCGAGGGCTGGCTGAAGACCGGTGACATCGCGTTGATCCAGCAAGATGGCTACATGCGCATCGTCGACCGCAAGAAGGATATGATCCTGGTCTCGGGCTTCAACGTGTACCCCAACGAACTGGAAGATGTGCTCGCCAGTTTGCCGGGCGTGCTGCAGTGCGCGGCCATCGGCGTGCCGGACGAGAAGTCGGGCGAGGTGATCAAGGTGTTCATCGTGGTCAAGCCAGGCATGACCCTGACCAAGGAGCAGGTGATGGAGCACATGCGTGCCAATGTCACCGGCTATAAGGTGCCGCGCTACATCGAGTTCCGGGATGCGCTGCCGACCACCAACGTGGGCAAGATCCTGCGGCGTGAGCTGCGCGATGAAGAGTTGAAAAAGCAAGGGCTGAAGAAGATCGCCTGAACGACTTCTCTGGCCACTTCGCGGGTAACCCCGCTTCCACAGGTATCGCAAGAGCCCTGTTGAAGCGGGTTTATCCGTGCATGCTTCAGCGCATTTTTTCCAGCATCTGGTAGTACCACATCCCCGCCGCCAACAGCGGATTCCCCAGCAGATCGCCCATTGGCACCCTGATGTGCTTGCACGCTGCGAAGGTGTCGAACTTTTCGAGCGTTCCTGTCAATGCCTCGGCCATGATCTCGCCCATGATGTGGCTGGTGGCGATGCCATGCCCGGAATAACCCTGGCAGTACCACACGTTGTCCGAAAGCTTGCCCAGCTGTGGAATGCGGTTGACCACGATGCCCATGGCGCAACTCCACTGGAACTCGATCGGGATGCCCTTGAGTGCCGGGAAGGTCCGCTCGATGCAAGGGCGCAGCTCGCCCTCGATATCACGCGAATCCTTGCCCGAATAGTTGGCGCCGCCGCCGAACAGCAGGCGCTTGTCAGCCGTCAGACGGTAGTAGTCGAGCACGAATCGGCAGTCGTACACCGCCAGGTCTTGCGGGTTGATCTGCTCGGCCAGCTCGCCCAACGGCGCGGTGGTGACGATGCCGCCCATGGCTGGGAAGATCTTGCCCTTGAGCTGGCGCTTTTCCAGCTTGTGGTAGACATCGCCGGCCAGCATCACCTGGCGGGCCTCGATCCTCCCTTCGGCGGTGACCACCGCCGGACGCGGGCCATGGACGATCTCCAGTACCTCGGAGTTTTCGAAGACCAGAGCACCCAGGCTGTGGGCGGCACGGGCTTCGCCCAGGCACAGGTTGAGCGGATGCAGGTGCAGGTTGCGTCGGTTCTTCAGCGCACCCAGGTACAGCGGGCTTTGCAGGTGTCGGGAGACGGCCTGGCGGTCGAGCAGTTGCACCTGGTCCCCCATGCCACGACGTTGGGCTTCGGCTTCGAACCCGCGCAGTTCTGCCATGTGCGAGGGCTTCATGGCGGCATGCAGGTGGCCACGCTTGAGGTCGCAATCTATTCGATAGCGCTCGACGCGCTGTTCGATGATCTGGTGCCCTCGCCAGCGCAGGTGCCAGATGAAGTCGTCGACCTCGCTGCCGAGGCGTTTGCGCATCTGCGCGCGCATGGCCTCATCACCGGACAGGCTGCCGGTGACCTGGCCGCCGTTGCGCCCACTGGCACCCCAGCCGATGCGATTGGTTTCGACAATGGCAACTTTCAGGCCACGCTCGGCCAGCTCCACGGCGGTGGCCACGCCGGTGAACCCGCCGCCGATGATGGCCACGTCGACCTCCACCGTGCCCTTGAGGGTCGGGTACTGCGTGTGGTCGTTCAACGTGGCGCTGTAATAGGACGGCGCGCGCTGGGCTGGCCCGTTCTTCACTGCTGCGTTCATTGGGTGTTCCTTGTTCTTCAATAGGGTAGGGCTCAGGCCTGGTGCAGGTACCAGCGCCAGTCCTGTTCGCTGACTTCGGCCATGAACTGGCGATACTCGGCGCGTTTGACCTTCAAATAGACCCCCAGGAAAGCCTCGCCCAGCGCTTCGCGAGCCCAGTCAGAGCGTTCCAGACTGTCCAGTGCGGTCAGCCAGTCGGTGGGCAGGAATTCGGTGGCCTGGGCATAACCGTTACCTTCGATCGGCGCACCGGGGTCCAGCTGCTCGCGAATACCACGGTGGGTGGCAGCCAGAATGGCCGCCGCGGCCAGGTAAGGGTTGGCATCTGCGCCGCATATGCGGTGCTCGACATGCCGGCTGTTGGCCGGGCCGCCTGGCACGCGCAGGCTCACGGTGCGGTTGTCCACCCCCCAGGTGGGGGCCAGCGGCGCATAGCTGTTGGCCTGGAAGCGTCGGAACGAGTTGGCATTGGGGCAGAACAGCAGCAACGACTCGCGCAAGTGGCGCAGCATGCCGGCCACGGCCTGGCGCAAGAGGGGGGTGCCGGCCTTGTCGTCGCTGGCAAACAGGTTGTTGCCAGCGCTATCGGCCAGGCTCAGGTGCATGTGCATGCCCGTGCCGGCCAGTTCGGCGAATGGCTTGGCCATGAAACAGGCCTGCATACCATGGGCGTGGGCCACACCCTTGACCAGGCGTTTGTAGCGCACAGCCTGGTCCATGGCGGTCAGGGCGTCACCGTGTTCCAGGGTGATTTCCACCTGGCCGGGCGCGTACTCGGAAATCGCGGTACGTGCCGGAATGCCCTGGGCTTTGCAGGCGGCGTACAGGTCGGCCAGGAACGGCTCGATCTGCTCCAGTTCACGCAGGCCGTAGACCTGGGTGGTACGCGGTCTGCCGCCATCGGCATCCAGCGCCGGTTGCGGGCGTCCTTGGGCATCGCGCTTTTGGTCAAGCAGGTAGAACTCCAGCTCGCAGGCCATCACCGGGTAATAGCCGTCGGCCTTCAGCGCATCGAGGGTGCGCAGCAGTACATGACGGGGGTCGGCAACGCTGGCAGGCAAGCCCTCGGTAGGGTGCATGCTGACCTGCACCGCGGCGGTCGGTACGCGGCGCCAGGGCAGGCGCACCAGCGAGCCGTCCAAGGGGTAGGCGCGGCAATCGATGTCGCCGACATCCCACACCAGCCCGGAGTTTTCCACGTCGTCGCCGTTGAGGGTCAGGCCAAGGATGGTGCTGGGCAGTGGGCGACCGTTGGCATAGACGGCCATCAGCTCATCGCGGTGCAGCAGCTTGCCGCGGGGCACGCCATTGGCGTCGAGGATGAACAGTTCGAACAGCTCGATATCGGGGTTTTCAGCCAGGAAGCGGCTGGCCTGCTCTGGGTGTGCAAAGTGCATATTGGTTCGCTCATGGGCGCACAGGACCGCCGCGCATGCGGGCGGTCGAGCTGAGTCAATCGGCCGATAGGGGCCGGTTCGGATCAGTCAAGCGTGAGCGAAGTATCCGGTGGGCGTGCGTGACGGCAGTGCCACAGGGCCCAGAAGGCAAGGATGATGTGGACCAGCGGATTTTCACCGGCACAGCTTCGGGCCTTCGGCAGCGAAGGGCGGGAGGACGGTGGGGCGAGGAGCTGGACGCAAGTCATGCCTTCGATACTCACATGCGGCGTAAGGTTGATTAAAGCAGTGAATGGCAACCTTCACATCTGGCTTCGCTAAACATTCGCAGGCGCGCGGACGCCGCGATAGCCATCGGAGCCTGCTTACCGGCGCTGGGACCGGTGCAGACAGCAAACAACCGTCAAATCTGCGACAATCGCGCATCTCTCGCATGCCGATCATGAAAAAGCAGGCTCACCTGCACGATTAAAAAGCCCCATGACAGACCACGCCATCGACCAATTGCTGAAAAACCTCGACCACGCCATGATCGCCGACCGCCATCGACTGCGGCGGCAGATCCATGAGCTGCGCAAGCGCCCTGACGAAGCCAAGCTGGCGCAATGGGTGGAAAAGGTCCAGGCATCCTGCGCCCAGGTCACCGCACGCCAGCAGAGCGTGCCGCACATCCGCTACGACGACAGCTTGCCGATTGCCGCCAAGCGCGACGAAATCAAGAAAGCCCTGTCCGAAAACCAGGTGCTGGTGATCGCAGGTGAGACCGGCTCGGGCAAAACCACCCAGCTGCCGAAGATTTGCCTGGAGCTTGGCCGTGGCAGCCATGGCCTGATCGCCCATACCCAGCCTCGGCGAATCGCTGCGCGCAGCGTTGCCGCGCGGGTGGCAGAAGAGCTGGGCACGCCGTTGGGCGGGTTGGTGGGTTATCAGGTGCGCTTCGAAGACCAGAGCGACAGCAACACCTTGGTCAAGCTGATGACCGACGGTATCCTGCTCGCTGAAACCCAGCACGACCGCTTCCTCGAACGCTACGACACGATCATCGTCGACGAGGCTCACGAGCGCAGCCTGAACATCGACTTTCTCCTGGGCTACCTCAAGACGCTGCTGCACCGTCGTCCCGACCTGAAACTGATCATCACTTCGGCGACCATCGACCTGGAGCGCTTCTCCAAGCACTTCGACGGCGCGCCGATCATCGAGGTGTCCGGCCGTACCTACCCGGTAGAAACCTGGTACCGCCCGTTGACCAGCGAGCAGGACGAGGAAGGCAACCAGGTCGAGGACGATCTCACGGTCGACCAGGCGATTCTCGCTACCCTGGACGAGCTGGCCCAGCATGAGCGCAGCGAAGGCAAGGGGCCGGGCGATGTGCTGGTGTTCCTGCCTGGTGAGCGCGAGATTCGCGATGCCGCCGACATCCTGCGCAAGGCCCAGCTTCGCCACACCGAGATCCTGCCGCTGTATGCCCGGCTTTCCCCGGCCGAGCAGCAGCGCATTTTCCAGCCCCATACCGGGCGCCGGGTGGTGCTGGCGACCAACGTGGCCGAAACCTCGCTGACGGTGCCGGGTATTCGTTACGTGATCGATACCGGTACTGCACGCATCAGCCGCTACAGCTACCGCGCCAAGGTGCAGCGCTTGCCGATCGAGGCCGTGTCCCAGGCCAGTGCCAACCAGCGCAAAGGCCGCTGCGGCCGCGTCGAGCCGGGTATTTGCGTGCGTCTTTACAGCGAAGAGGATTTCAACGGCCGGCCAGCGTTCACCGACCCGGAAATCCTGCGCACCAACTTGGCGGCCGTCATCCTGCAGATGCTGCACCTGCGCCTGGGCGCCATCGATGCCTTCCCGTTCATCGAACCGCCGGATGGCAAGGCCATCAGTGACGGCTTCAACCTGCTGCAGGAGCTGTCGGCGGTCAACCGCGAGAACCAGCTGACGCCGCTGGGCCGCCAGCTGGCGCGCTTGCCGATCGACCCGCGACTGGGCCGTATGCTGCTCGAAGGCGCGCGCCAGGGCAGCCTGCAGGAAATACTGATCGTCGCCAGTGCATTGTCGGTGCAGGACCCCCGCGAACGCCCACCCGAGCGACAGCAAGCCGCCGACCAGGCCCATGCCCAGTGGAAGGATGTCGACTCCGACTTCGCTGCCCTGGTCAATCTGTGGCGCGGTTTCGAGGAGCAGCGCCAGGCGCTTACCGCCAACCCGCTGCGCAACTGGTGCCGGAAAAACTTCCTGAATTACCTGCGTCTGCGTGAATGGCGCGATGCTCATCGCCAGTTGGCGCTGATCTGCCGCGACCTGCAATTGGCGGTGAACAAGGATCCGTCGGACTATCAGCGGATGCACAAGGCCATTCTCAGCGGATTGCTGAGTCAGATCGGCCACAAGACCGAAGATGGCGACTACCAGGGCGCCCGCCAGCGGTGTTTCTGGGTGCATCCGTCCTCGGGGCTGGGCCGCAAGCGCCCGCAGTGGGTGATGGCCGCCGAACTGGTGGAAACCACCAAGCTGTATGCGCGGATGGTGGCCAAGATCGAGCCCGACTGGATCGAACCGCTGGCCACGCACCTGGTCAAGAAGAACCATTTCGAACCGCATTGGGAGAAGAAGCGCGGGCAGGTGGTGGCCTACGAACAGATCACCCTGTACGGGCTGATCCTGGTGGGCCGCCGTCCGGTGCACTTCGGGCCCATCGACCCGGTGGCTTCGCGTGAGTTGTTCATTCGTGAAGCGCTGGTTGGTGGCGAGATCCAGTCGCGGGCCAAGTGCCTGTCGGCCAACAAGCGCCTGCTCGAAGAACTCGACGAGCTGGAAGCCAAGGCCCGCCGCCGTGACATCCTGGCCGACGAAGAGACCCTCTACGCCTTTTATGAAGCGCGGCTACCGGCAGAGATCCACCAGACCGCAACCTTCGACAGCTGGTACCGCATGGGCAGCCAGAAGGACCCCAACCTGTTGATCATGCGCGAGGAAGACGTGCTGGCCCGTGAAGCCAGCGAGGTCACCGCAGCGCAATACCCCGACAGCTTGCAGGTGGGTGACCTGCGCTTGCCGTTGAGTTACCACTTCGAGCCAGGCCACCCGCGCGATGGCGTGACCGTGCGGGTGCCCGCGCCGTTGCTGCCGAGCCTGCCGGGCGAGCGCCTGGAGTGGCTGGTGCCGGGCTTGCTGGAAGCCAAGTGCGTGGCCTTGGTGCGTAACCTGCCCAAGGCCCTGCGCAAGAATTTCGTGCCGGTACCCGACTTCGTCAAGGCATCGCTTGCCCGCATGACTTTCGGCCAAGGCGCATTGCCCCAGGCGTTGGGCCAGGAGTTGCTGCGCATGACGGGCGCTCGGGTGTCCGATGAGGCCTGGGACGAGTCGGTGCGCCTGGTCGAAGGGCACCTGCGGATGAACATCGAAGTGGTCGATGGCCAAGGCAAGTTCCTCGGCGAAGGGCGTGACCTGGCCGAGCTGACGGCACGTTTCGCTGCCGCCAGCCAGGCAGCGCTGGCCGTACCGCGCAACGACAAAACCGAGCAGCCGGTGCAGGCCAAGGCTTTCAGCGAAGTGGCGCAAACCGCCCAGCAGAAGATCGCGGGGTTGTCGATGACGGTCTACCCGGCGCTGGTCGAAGCGAACGGCACCGTGCGCGAGGCGCGCTTCTCGACCTTGGCCGAGGCTGAGTTCCAGCATCGTCGCGCCCTCCAGCGTCTGTTGCTGCAGCAGTTGGCCGAACCCGCCAAGTACCTACGTGGCAAGTTGCCAGGGCTGACCGAGTTGGGCTTGCTGTACCGCGAACTGGGCCGTATCGAGGCGCTGGTCGAGGACATTCTGTTGGCCAGTCTCGACAGTTGCATCCTTGAAGGGGAAGACCCGCTGCCGCGCGATGGCGCCGCATTGGCCGGCCTGGCCGAACGCAAGCGCGGTAGCTGGGCCGAGCATGCCGAGCGTCTGGCCCGCCAGGCCCTGGAGGTGCTTAAGTTGTGGCACGGCCTGCAAAAGCGCTTCAAGGGCAAGATCGACCTCAGCCAGGCGGTGTCGCTCAACGACATCAAGCAGCAACTGAGCAACCTGGTGTATCCAGGCTTCGTGCGCGAAACACCGGGAGTCTGGTTCAAGGAGTTGCCGCGCTATCTCAAGGCCGTCGAGCTGCGTCTCGAGAAGCTGGGCGCCCAGGTGCAGAAGGACAGGGTCTGGAGCGGCGAGCTGGGCAACCTGTGGGCACAGTATAAGGCGCGTGCCGACAAGCATGCCCAGGAGGGCAAGCGTGACGAGCAACTGACGCTGTACCGCTGGTGGCTGGAAGAGTATCGCGTATCGTTGTTCGCCCAGCAGTTGGGCACCAAGGTGCCAATTTCCGACAAGCGATTAAGCAAACAGTGGAGTCAGGTAGAGGGCTAAACTTCCCTGTTTGTGGCACACTTGGGTGAATTTTTGGGCCGTTTAGCGGCCTATCGCGGGCAACCCGCTCCTGAAGGAGCGGGGTTTGGCCGCGACGAGTGTGTAACCCTTTGTCTTTAAGTTGGCACTAAAGTGCCATTATCTGTCATGTTTCCAGCCAGCGCCCCGTGGCGATGGCCTTTGACCAGAGGAACGACCGTGCATAACGTCGTGATCAGCGGCACCGGCCTGTATACCCCGGCCCAGAGCATTTCCAACGAAGAACTGGTGGCGTCGTTCAACACCTGGGCGCAGCAGTTCAACCACGATAACGCAGCGGCCATCGAGCGTGGCGAGGTCGAGGCAGCACCGCTTTCCGATGCAGCTTTCATCGAAAAGGCTTCGGGCATCAAGAGCCGCTTCGTCATGGACAAGGCCGGCATTCTCGACCCTTTGCGCATGAAGCCGCGGCTGCCGGAGCGTAGCAATGACGAGCCGTCGATCCTCTGCGAAATGGCCGTGGCCGCAGCCCGACAGGCCCTGAAGCGCGCCGGTCGTACGGCGGCGGATGTCGACGGGGTGATCGTCGCCTGCTCCAACCTGCAACGCCCGTACCCGGCAATCGCCATCGAGGTGCAGAAGGCATTGGAGATTCAGGGTTTTGCCTTCGACATGAACGTGGCGTGCTCCTCGGCCACCTTCGGCATCCAGACCGCCGCCAACAGTGTGCAACTGGGCCAGGCCCGGGCGGTGCTGATGGTCAACCCGGAAGTCTGCACCGGTCACCTGAACTTCCGTGACCGCGATAGCCATTTCATCTTCGGTGATGCCGCCACTGCGGTGCTGATCGAACGTGCCGACCAGGCTACCTCCAGCCACCAGTTCGAGATTGTCAGCAGCAAGCTGTGGACCGAGTTCTCCAACAACATCCGCAACAACTTCGGCTTCCTCAACCGCGCGGCGGAAGAAGGCGAGGGCGCTGCGGACAAATTGTTCATCCAGGAAGGCCGCAAGGTGTTCCGCGAGGTGTGCCCGAAAGTGGCCGAACTGGTTGGTGCTCACCTTCAAGAAAATGGCCTTCAGCCGAGCGATGTGAATCGCTTCTGGCTGCACCAGGCCAACCTGAGCATGAACCACTTGATCGTCAAGAAGCTGTTGGGACGTGAGGTCGCTGAAGAAGAGGCACCGGTGATTCTGGACCGCTATGCCAACACCAGTTCGGCAGGCTCGGTGATTGCCTTCCACCTGTATCAGGATGATCTGGCCCCAGGTTCGCTGGGCGTGCTGAGCTCGTTCGGCGCGGGGTATTCGATTGGTAGCGTGATTCTGCGCAAGCGTTGAGTCTTGGGCTGACGGAACCGGTCTCTTCGCAGGTCAACCCGCGAAGAGACCGGTGCATTTCTACCCGGCATGAAAAAGGCGAGAAATGCTGGATGGGGTCAGCATTTCTCGCCTGGACGTAGAGCGAACCCTTAGAACTTGGCTTCCAGGTCGACCTGCAGGGTGTCGACGTCAGCATTGCTGTTCGGCAACTGCGACAGGTCGGTCTTGGCCATCAGGTAGGTAGCGCCCAGCGAGAAGTTCTTGTCGATCTCGTAACCGACCTTGAACTTGTGGCCACGCGAGCCGGTGTAGCCGTTGCCGAAGTCGGAATCAGTGAACAGGCTGACCACGGCGTTGCGCTGCACATCGCGGTAGTTGTAGTCCAGGCTCCAGGCTCCGAGCTTGGTCTTCAGACCGGCCAGCCAGGCCTGGTCTTCGCCGTCGGTGCTCTCGGTGTTCTTCACGTACTGGCCGTAAGCCGACAGCGGGATGGCGAAGCCGGTAAAGTCGATCTGGCCGAAGCCTTCGACCAGGTTGAACTCGTTGGTGGTGTTGCCGAACGACTGGAGGATGGCGGCTTCCTTGTCGTTGTCATAGCCGTAGATGCTCGCACCCACGGTGACTTTTAGGGCATTGACCGGCGCGAACTTGGTCCCCAACTGGCCGTGGTAGACCTGGGCGTCGTGCTTGTATTGCACGCCGTCACCATCGACGTTGTCCTTGAGGGTGTACTGACCGGCGCTGGCGAACACTTCGGCGCCGCCCAGATCGGTTTTGTAGGTGGCGGCGAAGCCTTCCGGGTTGATGTCGCTGTCCCAGATGATGTCGCCCATGCTCACCCAAGGCTGCTGCATCTTGCCGCCGATCAGGTGCAGGTTCGGCACGCCGGTAGGGTGCCAGTCCAGGTAAGCCTGGTCGACCCACAGCGACTTCTTGTCGAAGTAGTTGTCGAAGCTCTGATTGGTCGAGCGACGGTCGGCGCTGCTGCCAGTGGCGATACGCACGCCTGCGTCGACTTGCGGGTTGATCTCGCTGTAGAAGCCAACGCGGGCACGGACGCGCTGACGATCCTGGTTGCCGCTGCTGCTGTTCGGATCGTCGACGTTGACGTCTTCGTAGCGCAGGCGTACATCACCTTTGATCTGGGTCTTGGCGGCCCATGCCACTTTCTGTTCGAAAGAACTCAGGCGGTCGGACTGAGCTTTCTGGTCGGCCTTTTCCTTGGTTTCCTTTGCCAGGTCGCCCTGCAGTTCGTTGTACTGCGCCTGATTGATCGAGCCATTGGCGCGGAGCATCTCGAGCAGCTTGGCGTCGACAGCAGCACTGGCCGGAGTACTCAGAGCCAGCATCATGCCGGTGAGGCTCACTCCGGTAAGTGTAGAAACAAGACGCATAAGGTTCTCCCTACTGAAAAAAATGGGGGAGGCTCTGCGCCCGCCCCTATGTTGGCATGTCTTCGGAAAGGGCCTGAATAGACAGGTTCTGAGGTTCCGGAAAACAGGCGCAAGTATTGCGGGGGCGAATGACAGATTAATGTCTAATTAGTGGCACTGTGGTTAAGTAATTGAGAATGAAAGGATAAGCGGGGGCCTGCACCATTTGAGCGACAGTGCGTCTTTCCGAGATACTGGCCCCCTCAAACCGAGAGTCGATACCGTGACCAGCCTCTACAGCCTTGCCCATTTGCGTGACTTGCCAGCGGCCACCTGGGATGCGTTGGTGCCTGCAGGCCAGCCCTTTCTACGCCATGCATTCTTGAGTTCGATGGAAGACAGCGGCAGCGTCGCACCCAGCACCGGCTGGGCTGCCGAGCACCTGGTGCTGGAGCGTGATGGAAAGGTGCGGGCGCTGCTGCCGGCCTACCGCAAATGGCATTCGTTCGGTGAGTACGTGTTCGACCATGGTTGGGCGGATGCCTGTGAGCGAGCCGGGATCGCCTATTACCCCAAACTGCTCGGTGCCGTGCCGTTCAGCCCGGTCAGTGGCCCGCGCCTGCTCGCCAGCGCGCCCGACGATGGCCTGGTGTTGCTTCAGGCGTTGCCGGAGTACCTGGGCAAGGGCGGCTTGTCCGGGGCGCATATCAACTTTACCGAGCCCGCGCTGGATGAGCAGATCGCCGGCTTGCCGGGCTGGATGGAGCGGTTGGGTTGCCAGTTCCACTGGCGCAACCGGGGTTATCGGGACTTTCAGGACTTTCTCGATACCTTGAGTTCACGCAAGCGCAAGCAGATGCGCAAGGAGCGTGAGCAGGTGGCCGGGCAGGGCATTGATTTTCAGTGGTATCGGGGCGATGAACTGGACGAGGCGCGATGGGACTTCGTCTATCGCTGCTACGCCAATACTTACGCAGTGCGTCGGCGTGCGCCCTACCTGACGAGGGAATTCTTCAGCCTGTTGGCGGAACGTATGCCGGCGTCGGTGCAGGTCGTCATGGCTCGTCAGGGCGGGCGTGACGTGGCCATGGCGCTGAGCCTGGTCGGTGGTGACAGCCTGTTCGGTCGCTACTGGGGTTGCCTGGATGAATTCGACCGGCTGCATTTCGAGACCTGTTTCTACCAGGGCATGGACTTTGCCATGGCCCAGGGACTCCAGCGATTCGATGCTGGCGCGCAGGGGGAGCACAAGTTGATCCGAGGCTTTGAGCCTGTGTTGACGCGGTCGTGGCACTACCTGCTGCATCCGGGCCTGCGCCGCGCGGTAGAGGACTTCCTCGGGCAGGAACGGCTAGGGGTGAGGGCCTATGCCGAGGAAGCACGGGGAATGTTGCCGTATCGGCGGGATTGATCGCATCAGCTCTGTGGGCGCGGTCAGTCGACGCCGACGAATCCTCCGGTCTGGTGATGCCACAAGCGCGCGTACAGGCCCTGCTGTTCCAGCAGCTCGCTGTGGCTGCCACTTTCGACGATACGCCCCTTGTCCAGCACGACCAGCCGGTCCATTCGCGCGATGGTCGATAACCGGTGGGCAATGGCGATCACGGTCTTGCCTTGCATCAAGGTTTCCAGGCTTTCCTGGATCGCCGCCTCGACCTCCGAGTCCAGCGCCGAGGTGGCTTCGTCCATGATCAGAATAGGAGCGTTCTTCAGTAGCACGCGGGCGATGGCGATCCGCTGACGCTGACCGCCTGAGAGCTTGACCCCGCGCTCGCCGACATGGGCGTCGAAGCCGGTGCGACCCTGGGCGTCCGAGAGCTGCGGTATGAACTCGTCGGCGCGGGCGCGGCGCACGGCTTCGTGCAACGCCAGCTCGCTGGCATCGGGGCGGCCATACAGCAGGTTGTCGCGGATCGATCGGTGCAACAGCGAGGTGTCCTGGGTAATCATGCCGATCTGCGCCCGCAGGCTGGCCTGGCTCACTTCGGCGATATCCTGGCCATCGATGAGAATGCGCCCGCCCTGCACGTCGTAAAGGCGCAGCAACAGGTTGACCAAGGTGGATTTGCCAGCGCCGGAGGGGCCGATCAGGCCGATCTTTTCTCCTGGGCGAATGTCCAGGTTCAGCCCATCGATCACGTTGCGGCCCTTGCCATAATGGAAGTCGACGTCATCGAAGCGTACGGCGCCGCGGCTGACCTTCAGCGCGGGCGCATTGGGCTTGTCGGTGACGGTCACGGGCTGGGCGATGGTCTGCAGGCCGTCCTGGACCATGCCGATGTTCTCGAAAATGCCGTTGACCACCCACATGATCCAGCCTGACATGTTGACGATGCGAATCACCAGGCCCGTGGCCAGGGCGATGGCGCCGACAGTGATCAGCGACTGGCTCCACAGCCACAGTGCCAGGCCGGTGGTGGTGACCACCAGCAGGCCATTGAGGCTGGTGATGACGACGTCCATGCTGGTGATGACGCGGGAGGCCAGCTGGGTTTTCTCGGTCTGTTCGCGGATGGCGTCGCGGGCGTACTGCTGCTCGAAGTCGGTGTGGGCGAACAGCTTCAGGGTGGCGATGTTGGTGTAGCCATCGACGATTCTGCCCATCAGCTTGGAGCGGGCGTCGGAGGAAATTACCGAGCGTTCCTTGACCCGTGGCACGAAGTAACAGAGCGCGGCGATGTAGCAGGCGATCCAGGCCAGCAGTGGCAGCATGAGGCGCCAGTCGGCCTCGGCGAACAGCACCAGCGAGCTGATGGCGTAGATCAGCACATGCCATAGGGCATCCACCGCCTGCACGGCTGAATCGCGAAGGGAGTTGCCGGTCTGCATGATGCGCTGGGCGATGCGCCCGGCGAAGTCGCTCTGGAAGAAGTTCAGACTCTGCTTGAGCACATAGGTATGGTTTTGCCAACGGATCAGGCTGGTCATGCCGGGGTTGATGGTCTGGTGCACCAGCAGATCGTGCAGGCCGAAGAACAGCGGCCGCAGCACCAGGATCACCACCAGCATCCAGATCAGTTCGCCACTGTGCTCGCTGAAGAAGTTAGCATTGGCAGTGCCCTGGGCCAGGTCGATGATGCGGCTCAGGTAGCTGAACATCGCCACTTCGATGACCGAGGCGACCAGGCCGACCACCAGTAGGGCGAGGAAACTCGGCCATACCTGGCGCAGGTAGTACAGGTAGAACGGCCAGACCTGGCTGGGAGGCGCCTCGCTCGGCGCCTCGCGGAAGATATCGATCAGTTGCTCGAAACGGCGATACAGCATGGGTGACGGCACTCCTGTTCCATCCGACCCTCAGGCGGTTTCACGTCCCTGTGAAGCCTGGGGTCAGTCGATGCGTTTGGCGGACTTGATGTACACCGGGTCGGCCGGGACATCGCGCATGCCCTTCTTGATGGTGGTCGGCGAGTTGACGATCTGGTCGACCACCTCCATGCCCTTGGTGACCTTGCCGAACACGGCGTAGCCGCGGTCACGGCCAGGGTTGAGGAAATCGTTGTCGGCCACGTTGATGAAGAACTGGCTGGTGGCCGAGTTCGGGTCCGAGGTGCGGGCCATGGCCAGGGTGCCACGGGTGTTCTGCAGGCCATTGCCGGCTTCGTTGGTGATCGGCGCGCGGGTGCTCTTTTGCACCATCTGGTCAGTGAAGCCGCCGCCTTGGGCCATGAAGCCTGGGATCACACGGTGGAAGATGGTGTTGTTGTAGAAGCCGCTGTCGACGTATTCGAGGAAGTTCTTGGTACTGATCGGCGCCTTCTCGGCATTGAGCTCGATTTCGACCGGGCCGAAGCTGGTGTCGAGCAACACGTGAGGGGTCTTGTCGGAAGCCATGACGCTTGTGGCGAACGCGACCGAGCAGGCGGTGAGCAGGAGTTTTTTCAGCATGGGCTCAAAGATCCTTGAGAGGTTGAGGCGGCTGCAAGGAAGTGCAGCAGGGTCTGGTTGAAGACCTCGGGTTGATCGAGGGGTGTAGCGTGCCGGGAATCGTCGATGACTACCAGCTTTGCCTGGGGCATCAGGGCGACGTAGCGCTCTTTGAGTTGTATCGGGGTGTAATCCTGGTCGGCGGCGATCACCAGGGTAGGACAGCGGATCTGCCCGATGCGTTCCTGTACACCCCAGTCGACGATGGCGTCGAAGCTCTTGAGGTAGGCGCGTTTGTCGTTGCGAGCCCAGCGTTGGGCCATGGTTTGACGCAGCTCGGCTTGCTGGGGTTTGGGGAACAGCCGCTCGGCCAGGCCCTTGCCGACCGTTTCGACACTCAGGATGCGCGCCAGGCCCCAGCGCTTGAGCCACCAGATCCAGTCGCTGCGGGTACGGCGCTTGACTTCGGGGGCACTGTTGACGATGCAAAGGCTGCGCAGCCATTGCGGATGATCGACGGCGAACTGGAAGCCGACCATGCCGCCCATGGACAGGCCGACGAAATGCACCGGCCCGGTCTGAAGGTGTTCGAGCAGGGCCAGCAGGTCGGCGCTGAAGGTGGCGATCTGGTAGCCGTCGCGGGGTTTGTCGGAGCGCCCGTGGCCCCGGATGTCCATGACAATCACGCGATAATGAAGGCTCAGCACGGGTACCTGCAGTTCCCAGTCCTGGCTGCTAGACCCCAGTCCGTGCAGCAATACCAGGGGGGCGCCCTGGCCATATTCCTCGTAATGCAGTGAGCATCCCTGGTGTTCGAAATAGGCCATGGGCGCGGTCCTCTCAGGCTTGTGGGGGGGCTGCGAAGGGCACGTCCAGTGGCGCGGTATCGAAGTTGCGCAGCAATTCGATGAGGATCTGCGTAGCCGGGCCCAGGGTCTTCTCTTTGCTCGAATAAAGGTAGAACAGTGGATGGCGGCTGCCACCCTGATCCAGTGGCAACGGCTTGAGCACGCCCTCACGCAGCTCCCGTTCGATCATGTGCCGTGGTAGCCAGGCGAAGCCCAGGCCGCTGCTGACGAAGGTCGCGGCGGTGCCCAGGCTGCCGACGGTCCAGCGCTGCTCGGCGCCCAGCCAGCCGACATCGCGCGGCTGGGCGCGCCCGGAGTCGCGGATCACCACCTGCAACTGGCTTTCCAGGTCCTGGAAGGTGATTTCCCGTCCCAGACGATGCAGGCTGTGCTCGGGGTGGGCGACTGCGATGAACTCCACCGCGCTGAGCTCGCTGCCCAGGTAACCACCGATGCTGTAGCTGCTGATGGCGAGGTCGGCAATGCCTTCATGCATGACTTCCTCGACACCGGACAGCACTTCCTCGCGCAGGCGCACCCGGCAACCGCGGCTCTGCGGCATGAAGGCGGCCAGGGCACGCACCAGACGAGCGCTGGGGTAGGCGGCATCGACCACCACGCGCACCTCGGCCTCCCAGCCTTGTTCCATGTGGTGCGCCAGGTCTTCGAGCTGGCTGGCCTGCTTCACCAGGTGGCGGGAACGGCGCAGCAGCACATTGCCCGCTTCGGTCAACACCGCCTTGCGTCCATCAATGCGCAGCAGGGGCACGCCCAATTGTTCCTGCATGCGTGCCACGGTATAGCTCACCGACGACTGCGAGCGGTGCAGGGCCTCGGCAGCCTGGGCGAACCCGCCGTGATCGACCACTGCCTGCAGGGTTCGCCACTGATCCAGGGTCACGCGCGGCGCTTTCATCTTTGGCTCCTGTTGTCCTAAGCTGCGCTCTTTCAAGGAGAGCGCCCCATGAAGAAATGTTGTGCGGCTTTACTGATGTGCCTGCCCCTCGGGGCCATGGCTTATCCCATCGACGTGGAGAAGGAACTGACGGGGGTCAAACTCGACTACACCGCCTACGACACGGCCTATGACATCGGTGCCATTACCCTGAACAACTATGGGCAGGTACCGGCGGCGTGCAAGGTGATGTTTCGCAATGGCCCGGAAGCGCCACGGGTGCGCCGGGTGAACGTTCCGGCAGGTAAAAGCGTGGATGTCACCGCCAAGTTCAACCGGGAGATCATCAAACTGCGCATCACCTTGGACTGCAACGCTCAATAAAACTGATTGTTCGATAGATTGCACCCACTTTTTACGCTTTTTTATCGATAGGTCAAGCCTTAATCTTCCCTCCATCGAATCGCAACCCTTTTTGCCGATGGAGGCACCCCATGTCCCGCGTACTGATCATCGAAAGCAGCGCCCGCCAGCAGGATTCCGTTTCCCGTCAACTGACCCGCGACTTCATTCAGCAATGGCAGGCTGCGCACCCCGCCGATGAGATCACCGTACGCGACCTGGCCGTGACCCCGGTGCCGCACCTGGATGCCAACCTGTTGGGTGGCTGGATGAAGCCCGAGGAGCAACGCAGCGCCGCCGAACTGGAAGCTCTGGCCCGTTCCAACGAACTGACCGATGAGTTGCTGGCCGCTGACGTGCTGGTGATGGCCGCGCCGATGTACAACTTCACCATCCCCAGCACCCTCAAGGCCTGGTTGGACCATGTGCTGCGCGCCGGTATCACCTTCAAATACACCCCGACCGGCCCGCAAGGCCTGCTGGCTGGCAAGCGCGCCATCGTCCTGACTGCCCGTGGCGGCATCCATGCCGGTGCCCTCAGCGACCATCAGGAACCCTACCTGCGCCAGGTGATGGCCTTCATCGGCATCCATGACGTGACCTTCATCCATGCCGAAGGCCTGAACATGAGCGGTGACTTCCACGAGAAGGGCATCAACCAGGCCAAGGCCAAGCTGGCCTCGGTGGCCTGAGTCGTAGCGCATTCCCAACCCTGACACCTTTGTTGCTCCTTTAGGTGTACCTGCCCGGCCTCGATGGCCGGGTTTTTTTTGCGCCCGTCATGACATTATCGTCGTTCGTCAGATCGAGCCCCCTCAGTTTCGGATCGTAGGCGTGAGCCTTACTCGCGATAGGCCGATTGACGCGCCCCCCTCAAGACCTGGGCCAGGCACCTTCCTCACATTCCTCATGGTTGAACTCACCGGCTGCAACCCGCTAAGGTCGCCGCCTTGATCCACGAGAGGCAACCATGGGCTACCTGATAATCGTCGCGCTGATCCAGGCGTTTTCCTTCAGCTTGATCGGCGAGTACCTGGCCGGACACGTCGACAGCTACTTTGCCGTGCTGGCAAGGGTCGTGCTGGCGGGGCTGGTGTTCCTGCCGCTGACCCGCTGGCGCCAGGTCGAGCCGCGCTTCATCCGCTCGATGCTGCTGATCGGCGCGCTGCAGTACGGCATCACCTACGTCTGCCTGTACCTGAGCTTTCGCGTGCTCACCGTCCCAGAAGTGCTGCTGTTCACCATCCTCACACCCCTGCATGTGACATTGATCGAAGATGCCCTGAACCGCCGCTTCAACCCCTGGGCGCTGTTTGCTGCCCTGGTCGCGGTGGCCGGTGCCGCAGTGATCCGCTTCGACACCATCAGCGGCGAGTTCTTCATCGGCTTCCTGCTGCTGCAATTGGCCAACTTCACCTATGCCACCGGCCAGGTGCTGTACCGTCACCTGGTTGCTCGACACCCTAGCGACCTGCCGCATTACAAGCGTTTCGGCTATTTCTACCTGGGCGCGCTGATCGTGGTGCTGCCCGCGTTCCTCTTGTTCGGAAATGCCCAGCACCTGCCTAGCACCGACGTGCAGTGGTTGGTGTTGCTGTTCCTCGGCCTGTGTCCGACCGCCTTGGGCCTGTACTGGTGGAACAAGGGCGCGTGCCTGGTTTCCGGGGCGACGCTGGCGGTGATGAACAACCTGCATGTGCCGGTGGGGCTGCTGCTCAACTTGCTGATCTGGAACCAGCACGAGCCGCTGGGAAGGCTGTTCATCGGCGGCGCGATCATCCTGGCCTCGGTATGGATGACTCGCCTGGGCGGGCTCCGCAAGGCGGTTCATCCCTGAAGAGGCGGTGAACGGGTGGGGGCGGCTTGGGTTTGCCCAAAGCCGCCCCCACGGTTTCAGGCGTCGCTCATTTCCCTCAGGCCGTGCACTGCCGGCGCCAGGTGGCTCCGAGCCGCCAGCCCCACCCGCATGTCAGTGCCACTGGGCTGCTGATAAAGGCTCAGGCCGAACTCCGGCAGCACGGCCAGGAGGTAGTCGAAGATGTCCCCCTGGATCCGCTCGTACTCGGCCCACACCGTAGTGGTGGTGAAGCAGTAGATCTCCAGCGGCACGCCTTCGGCAGTGGTCTGCATCTGACGGACCATGCAGGTCATGCCCTGGTGCACGTTGGGGTGATTCTTCAGGTAGGCCAGGGCAAAGGCGCGGAAGGTACCGATATTGGTCAGCTTGCGTCGATTGGCCGACAGCTCAGCCACCGGCCCCAAAGCCTCGTTCCAGGTTTGCAGTTCCTGGCGTTTTCCAGCCAGGTAGTCACCGAGCAGGCGTACCTGGGTCAGGCGCTGTTCTTCCTCGCGTGTCAGAAAGCGCACGCCGGCGGCGTCGATGAACAGGCTGCGCTTGATGCGCCGTCCACCGGATTGCTGCATACCCCGGTAGTTGCGAAACGATTCGCTCATCAGGCGCCAGGTGGGAATCGAGACGATCGTCTTGTCGAAGTTCTGCACCTTGACCGTATGCAAGGTAATGTCCACCACGTCACCATCGGCGCCGACCTGGGGCATTTCGATCCAGTCGCCCACGTGCAGCATGTCGTTGCTGGTCAGTTGCACGCTGGCGACGAACGACAGCAGGGTGTCCTTGTACACCAGCAGCAGAACCGCCGACATGGCGCCCAGGCCGGAAAGCAACAACAGTGGCGAGCGGTCGATCAGGGTGGCGACGATGATGATCACGGAGAAGATCCATAGCATCATCTTGGCCAGTTGCACGTAGCCTTTGATCGAGCGGGTGCGAGCGTGTTCGGTGCGGGCATAGATGTCCAGCAGCGCATCGAGCAGGCACGACAGCGCCAAGGTCATGAACAGCAGGGTGAAGGCCAGGGCGACGTTGCCGAGGAAGTGCTGGGCGGTGTCGGACAGTTCCGGTACCAGTTTCAGGCCGAACTGGATCACCAGCGAGGGGGTGGTCTGGGCCAGGCGCTGGAACACCTTGTTGTGGCGCAGGTCATCGAACCATCTGAGGGCACTCTGGCGCGCCAGCAGGCGTGTGGCGTGCAGCACGAAGAAGCGGGCCAGGCGACCAACCACCAGGGAAGCGATCAGCAACACCACCAGGCCGAGGGCGGCGTGGAGCATGGGGTGTTGATCGAGGGTGCCCCACAGATCGAGGGTATCGCGCCAGATTTGTTGAATATCCATAAGCGTACAAGCAGGTCTTTATTGCAAAACGAAGGGCCATTAGAACGCGCATGACCGCCCTGATGCCAAAAGAAATTCGGCTAAAACGGCAGAAAACGTTACCCTATGCAACTGAATTTCCCCGCACTTGCCTGAGGTTACCTCCGTGTTCTCCCAATTCGCCCTGCACGAACGCCTGCTTAAAGCCGTGGCCGAGCTTAAATTTGTCGAGCCAACTCCGGTGCAGGCTGCGGCCATCCCCCTGGCCCTGCAAGGGCGCGACCTGCGTGTTACCGCACAGACCGGCAGCGGCAAGACCGCCGCGTTCGTCCTGCCGCTGCTTAACCGCCTGGTCGACCTGCGTGCGCCTCGGGTGGAGATCCGCTCGCTGATCCTGCTACCGACCCGTGAACTGGCCCAGCAGACCCTCAAGCAAGTGCAGCTGTTCTCCCAGTTCACCTACATCAAGTCGGGTCTGGTGACAGGCGGCGAAGACTTCAAGGAACAGGCCGCGCTGCTGCGCAAGGTGCCAGACGTGCTGGTCGGCACCCCGGGCCGTCTGCTCGAACACCTCAACGCCGGCAACCTCGACCTGTCTCATGTGCAGGTATTGGTGCTGGACGAGGCCGACCGCATGCTCGACATGGGCTTTGCCGAGGACATGGAGCGCCTGTGCAAGGAGTGCGAGAACCGCGAGCAGACCTTGCTGTTCTCCGCCACCACTGGCGGTGCGGCCCTGCGCGATGTCATTGGCAAGGTGCTCAAGGACCCGGAGCACCTGATGCTCAACAGCGTCTCGCAACTGGCCGAGGGCACTCGCCAACAGATCATCACCGCCGACCACGACCAGCACAAAGAGCAGATCGTTCAGTGGTTGCTGGCCAACGAGACCTTCGACAAGGCGATCATCTTCACCAATACCCGTGCGCTGGCCGACCGCATTTACGGCCACCTGGTGGCCAAGGATGTGAAGGCTTTCGTCCTGCACGGCGAGAAGGACCAGAAAGACCGCAAGCTGGCCATCGAGCGCTTCAAGCAGGGCAGTTCCAAGGTCTTGGTTGCCACCGATGTGGCGGCCCGCGGCCTGGACATCGAAGGCCTGGACCTGGTGATCAACTTCGACATGCCGCGCAGTGGTGACGAGTACGTTCACCGCGTGGGCCGCACTGGCCGTGCCGGTGGTGAAGGCCTGGCGATCTCGCTGATCACCCACAACGACTGGAACCTGATGTCGAGCATCGAACGCTACCTCAAGCAGCAGTTCGAGCGCCGTGTGATCAAGGAAGTGAAAGGCACCTACAACGGGCCGAAGAAGGTCAAGGCATCGGGCAAGGCGGCTGGTACCAAGAAGAAAAAGGTCGAGAAGAAGACTGGCGACAAGAAGGCCGCTGCCAAACGCAAGCCGGCCGCCAAGCCGAAGGCCAAGGCACCGCTGGCCAGCAGCGATGGCATGGCGCCGCTGAAAAAGCGCAAGCCTGTGGCTGAGTAACGCGGCTGCACTGACCTCTTCGCGGGTGGTTGGCAGCCGCAATGCTGAACTGCCACGATCCTGATCAGTGCGCGTTTACGGTAGGAGCGTGTTTACCCGCGATGAGGCCGGCTCTGCCGGCCCCGACCGTTACGATTCAGCCTTGTTCTGCGCCTCCTTGAGCTCCTTGATCCGCTTGTCGATCAGCTGACATTTATCGGGCAAGTCCTTGCTCGCCGTGCCCAGGTCCATTCCCTGTAGCTCGTCATTGATCTCTTTGGCCTTTTGCGGGTTCTGTTCGGTCAATCGGCTGACCAGCCCGGCCAGTTCCTCCCGTTTCTGAGTCGCTTCTTCCGGTGTGCAGGCCCAGGCGGGCAGGCTGCAGAACAGGGCAGTCGCACAAACGATGCGCAGCAGCGGTTTCATCCTTTCTCCCTCCGGCGATGGTGGTGCCCGGTGGAGGTATCTGCGCGGCGTTTAGTTCAGCGTCAACGACCGGTGGGTGTGCAGACGGTTGCCTCGGCTGTGGAGCACCGCCACTGATGCAGATAGCCCAAGGTCGTTTTAAGGGTGGCATGAGCGACCATTGAAATCCGATAATCGGTCTTCCGTGTCCACTGCCGAGTTCGAATCCATGACTTTCACAGCAACAGGGTCGCGCCCATGAGCGCGACCCGCAAGAATCCCGACGCCTTCGCCTTCCAGGTCATGCTGGGGTTGTGCCTCATCTGGGGCTGCCAGCAAGTGCTGATCAAGACGGCGGCGGTCGACATCGCCCCGGTGATGCAGGCCGCCATGCGCAACTTCATTGCCGCGGTGCTGGTTGGCTTGCTGGTCTGCTGGCGTGGTGGCTGGGAGCAGTTGGGAAGCACCTGGAAAGCCGGCGCGGTGGCGGGTGGGTTGTTTGGCCTGGAGTTCCTGTTCATCGCCGAGGGGCTCAAGCTGACTTCGGCGGCGCATATGTCGGTATTCCTCTACACCGCACCGGTATTTACCGCGTTGGGGCTGCATTTCAGGTTGGCCAGCGAGCGGCTGCGGTTGTTGCAGTGGCTGGGCATCCTGTTGGCGTTCGGCGGAATAGCCACCGCCTTTGCCGGTGGCATGTCGTTCGAGCAGATGGATGGACGCACCTTGTTGGGCGACGCCATGGGGGTACTGGCCGGACTGGCTTGGGGCGCGACCACGGTGGTGGTGCGCTGCTCTCGGTTGTCGGAGGCGCCCGCGACCCTGACGTTGTTCTATCAATTGGCAGTCGGCTGTGTCGGGTTGGTGCTGATCGCCTTGCTCAGTGGGCAAATCGCGGCAGTGACGTGGACCCCGTTGGCACTTGGTAGTGTGCTGTTCCAAGGGATCGTCGTGTCGTTCATCAGTTACCTCACCTGGTTCTGGTTGCTGCGCAAGTACCTGGCCTCGAACCTGGCGGTGTTCTCGTTCATCACCCCGTTGTTCGGGGTGACATTCGGGGTGGTGCTACTGGGTGAGCCATTGAGTGCCAATTTTGTACTGGGGGCTGTCATGGTCTTGCTGGGCGTGATCCTGGTGAGTGCCGAGCCGTGGGTGAAGCTGCAACTGCGCAAGTGGGTCGGGTAGCGGTTGGCGGTACGGGCTCCATCGCCGGCAAACCGGCTCCTAGAGGTATTCCGACTCGGGTCTTAGGAGGCTGTCTGGGCCTTCGGCGGGCAGGATGGCAGACGCCGGCCCTCCATCAGCACCAGTACCCCCGCCAGGCCCAGCCCCGTCGCTGCCAGCACCAGTGCTGGCGCCAGGCTGGCGCTGTAGTGGCTGCTGACCGCTGCCAGCAGAGGTCCGCTCAACTGGCCCAAGGCGAAGCACGCCGTGAGCAGACCGGCATTACGCTGCGTCGCTTGCGGCGCCAGCTCGCGGGAACGTTGCATCACCAGTTGCATGCAGGCCAGGAACGGGGTGCCGCACAGCACCACGCCCAGTGCCAGGCCGATTCCATCGCCCAGCAGGCATGCAAGCACACCGAACCCCTGCAACCAAAGCGTGGCCGTTAGCCAGGCCGAGGTCCGCCCAGGGCGACGCAAGCTCACCAGCAGCACCCCCAGTGCCGCGGCCAGGCCGAACGCTGGCCAGAACAGGTCGGCCATCCAGTGTCCGCGAAACTGCTGGCTGGCCATTTGCGACAAGAAGGTGGCCGGGAGGATGTATCCGATGCCATACAAGGCATAGACCAGGCCGAGTCGGCCAATGCCAGCGCTGCGGTTGGCTCCTGGTTGAGACACCGCGGGCGCTAGCGCCGGTTGCAGCTCCTGGGGTAGCCAGGGCCGGGCGGCCAGCAACATGATCAGCGCAGCCACGGCATAGATCATCCACAACGCTGCCGAACCGAGTCCCGACAGGTGCGCAGCCAGTGCCAGCAGACCGGTCAGGGCGATCCCCAGGCCTGGCCCTGCGAACACCAGAGCCCCGTACCGTTGCTGCCCGTGCGCATTGGCGACCTGTTGGCTGAGGCTGGTGATCATCACCAGCACCCAGGCGCTGGCCACGCCGGTACCGAAGCGCAATGCCAAATGGCTCCAGAACCCATCGGCGGCCCATGAGGCCAAGGTCAGCAGCACGCACAGCCACAGCCCGCCGTGCAGGCGCAGGCGAACCTGTGCAGGCTTGCGGGCGAACATCGCATCCACCGCGCCGAGGAAATAGCCCAGGTAGTTGGCGGCGGCAACCAGCCCGGCGGCGGTGAGGTCGAACTGGCCTTCGGCGATCAGTTGCGGCAGTTGCGGGGTGAGGGCGAAGCGGCCAATGCCCATGGCCATCATCAGGGCCACGGCACTGGCCAGCAGTTGTACGAGCGGCGACATGAGGATACTCCTGCGCGAATGTAAGCGATGGATGGCAGGGTAGGGCTGATTGACTTTCAATAAAATTGAATAATGATGATGAAGTTATTCTGTTTTGGAGAATGCAATGGAGTTCAGCCAATTGCGCATCTTCCAGGCTGTGGCCGAGGAAGGATCGGTGACCCGTGCCGCCGAGCGCCTGCATCGAGTGCCTTCGAACCTGTCCACGCGCCTGCGGCAACTCGAGGAGCAACTGGGTGTGGAGCTGTTCCTGCGCGAGCGCCAGCGCCTGCAACTGTCGCCCGCCGGTAAGGTGCTGCTGGACTACGCCAACCGCCTGGCTGCGTTGCATGACGAAGCGCTGTCGGCGGTGCAGGGCGGGCAGCCGGCCGGCGACTTCGTGCTGGGGACCATGTACAGCACGGCGGCCACCCATCTACCGGCGCTGCTGGCCCGCTATCACCAGGCCTACCCGGCGGTGAACCTGCAGGTACGAGCTGCACCCAGTGGCGAGTTGTTCGAAGGACTGCTTAGCCATCGCCTGGACGCCGCGCTGGTAGACGGCCCACTGAACCTGGCCGGATTGGACGGTATACCGCTGTGCGAAGAAGAGTTGGTGCTGATCACCAGCCCGGAGCACCCCGTGGTGCACACCGCCAAGGACGTTGCTGGCAAGGCGGTGTTCACCTTCCGCCAGGGCTGCTCCTACCGCATGCGGCTGGAGGCGTGGTATGCCCATGCCCACACGCCGATGGGGCGCGTGATGGAGATCGAGTCGTACCAGAGCATGCTGGCCTGCGTGATTGCCGGGGCAGGGGTGGCCATGATGGCCCGCTCGATGCTCGACAGTCTGCCAGGGCGCGACCGTGTGCGGGTGCACCGCTTGCAGGCGCCATTCGATGAGGCGGTCACCTGGTTGATGTGGCGTCAGGGCATGCGCGGCGCGAATTTACAGGCGTGGATCGATTTGCAACAAAGCGAAACGATTAACCAGTCGTCGGAATACGGCATTTCGGCTTGATCCGGGTCAAACTGGCCCTTATCTGTAAGGGCAGAGGCATGCGTAATACAGGACATCGGACTATGATCTGTATGAAACATCGCAAGATTTGAAATTGCCGTGAGGCTGACCCGTAAAAGGGGGCATTTATGAACGACCGACTTTACAACTGGCTCCACGACCTCGCTGTCGCATTGGGCTTGCTCCCTCCGCCGCTGCAGCCAGTGCCGATCCCGACCGACGAAGAACAACGCAAGCGCCAACCGCGTCGTCGCTGAATGAAAAAAAGGCCGCTGCATCACTTGCCGATGCCGCGGCCTTTTTGATTCTGGGGGGGCGTGGTGTTCGTAGTGGCCGTGTCGCCGGTCCCTGCAAGCACCAACCCTGCAGGAACCGGCTTTCCGGCGATCGCGGCCAACCCGCGTTACAGGCTCACGCCAGCTTTGCCGCCGCCACCGACTTGCGCGACATCAGGCTCACCACCACGAAGCTCACCAGACCGACGGCCAGGCTGTAGTAGATCGGCGTGTTGGCATCCAGACCATCCTTGAACATGAAGAACAGTGCGGTGGCAAAGCCCAGCGACATGCTGGCGATGGCCCCTGCGGTGGTCGCACGCTTCCAGAAGATGGCACCGATCAGCGGGATCAGCATGCCGCCGACCAGCAGGTTGTAGGCCAGGGTCAGGGCGCTGATCACATCGTTCACCGCCAGCGCGATAGCCAGTACCACCAGGCCAGTGAGCAGGGTGAACAGGCGGTTGACGCCCAGGCTCGACTGCTTGCCACCACGCAGTTTAGGCAGCAGGTCCTCGGTCAGGGTGGTCGAGGCAGCCAGCAGGCCGGCACTGGCGGTAGACATCATCGCGGCCAGGGCAGCCGCCATCAGCAGGCCACGAATGCCATCGGGCAACTGGCTCTTGATCATTTCGGCGAAGGCGTTGTTCGGGTTCGCCAGGTCCGGCATCAGCACATGGGCGGCCATGCCGATCAGCGCGCAGGCCAGGCCGTACAGCACGCAGTAGACACCAGCAGTGGTACCGGCGCGCTGGCAGACTTTCTCGTCCCGGGCGGTGAACACCCGCTGCCAGATGTCCTGGCCGATCAGGATGCCGAAGAAGTAAATCAGGAAGTAGGTGATGATGGTGTCCCAGCCGATGGTGGTCCAGCTGAAGCTGGCTGCCGGCAGCTTGGCTACCAGAGTGTCCCAACCACCGGCCTTGTACAGGCACACTGGCAGCAGGATGAACATCAGGCCTACGGTCTTGATCACGAACTGGACGATGTCGGTCAGGGTCAGCGACCACATGCCGCCGATGGTCGAATACACCACCACCACGCCACCACCGAACAGCAGGGCCATCCAGAACGGCACGTCGAGCAGCACCTGCAACACGGTGCCCATGGCCAGGGTCGAGGTGACGCCGATCATCAGCGCGTAGGCCAGCATGATCGCCGCGCTGGCCTGGCGCGCCATCGGGTTGTAGCGGCGCTCCAGAACCTGGGTCACGGTGAAGATCTTCAGGCGCAGCAGCGGTTTGGCGAGGAACAGGTTCAGGGCGATGATGCCCAGGCCCAAGGCTGCACACAGCCAGAAACCGGAGATACCGTGGACATAACCCAGGCGTACGGTGCCTACGGTAGAGGCGCCGCCGAGAACGGTGGTTGCCATGGTGCCCATGTACAGGGTCGGGCCGAGGTTGCGCCCGGCCACCAGGTAGTCTTCGTGGGTTTTTGCACGGCGCATGCCGTACCAGCCCAACCCGAGCATGCCGGCGGCATAGATCAGTACAACGATGATGTCCAAGGCCATTGGGGGTCTCCCGATTATCTTTATTATGGCGAGATCGACCACGCGGGCGGGTTCACGGCGCCCGGCGGTCTTGTCTTGTGTTGGCGGGCCTCTATGGCCCTCCCAGATGGCTCCTGCCAGTTCTATCAGTCCATCGCCGCGTGCTGTCCGCTCCCACGATCCAGCAGTGCAGCGTTGATCAGCGACGCACGACGCCCGGCAGCACGCAGAGCATTTCGAACAGCAGGTTGGCACCGAGCAACGAGGTGTTGCCGGTGGTGTCGTAAGGCGGGGAGACTTCGACGAGGTCACAGCCGATCAGGTCGAGGCCGTGGCAGCCGCGAATGATCTCCATCGCCTGGATGGTGGTCAAGCCGCCGATTTCCGGCGTGCCGGTACCTGGCGCCCAGGCCGGGTCGATACCGTCGATGTCGAACGACAGGTACACCGGGCCACCGCCGACCTTTTCACGCACCTCGGCCATGAGCGGTTCCAGCGATTTGTGCCAGCACTCTTCGGCCTGCACCACGCGAAAGCCCTGGCGACGGCTCCAGTTGAAGTCGTCGGCGGTGTAGCCTTGGGCGCGCAGGCCGATCTGCACCACGCGGTCGCAATCGAGCAGGCCTTCTTCCACGGCACGGCGGAACGTGGTGCCGTGGGCGATCTTCTCGCCGAACATGTGGTCGTTGACGTCAGCATGGGCATCGATGTGCACCAGGCCGATCTTGCCGTGCTTCTTGTGCAGTGCGCGCAGGATCGGCAGGGTGATGGTGTGGTCGCCGCCCAGGGTCAGCGGGATGATGTTGTGCTCGAGGAGTTCGTCGTAGGCCTCTTCGATGATGCGCACGGCGTCAAGCAGGTTGAAGGTGTTGATCGCTACGTCACCGATGTCGGCCACCGACAGCGAGTCGAACGGGGCGGCACCGGTGGCCATGTTGTACGGGCGGATCATCACCGACTCGGCGCGGATCTGCCGTGGGCCGAAACGGGTACCTGAGCGCAGCGAGGTGCCGATGTCCAGCGGTACGCCGATGAACGCGGCATCCAGGCCTTCGGCGCTTTGCAGGTGGGGAAGACGGAGCATGGTGGCGATGCCGCCGAAACGCGGCATTTCGTTGCCGCCCAGTGGTTGGTGGAGAATCTTGTCCACGGTGGGCCTCATCAGTCGGTCGATTGTTCTGTTTGTTCGAACCTGTGCCGCCGCGCGCCTCGATAGTGTGGTTCTGCTGGCGGGCAGGGACATTTCGGCCAAGTCTGCTCAAGGCTGTGCGCGGGAAGAATCGCTACCGGCAAATACTTACTTCAGGAATTTCTGAACTAATGGCCGCAAGACCGGTTAGACTGCGCGAAAATTCTCCTGCGGAACCGTTGCACCATGGCCTCGACACTGCCTGACCTGAAACTGCTGCGCATCTTCGTGAGCGTCGTGCGCCACCAGGGCTTCGCCAATGCCCAGCGTGAGCTGAACCTGTCGACATCAGCCATCAGCACCTACATGAGCCAACTGGAAGGGGCGTTGGGGATCGTGCTGTGTCACCGCGGGCGAGGCGGTTTCAGCCTGACCAGCAAGGGCGAGCTGTTCCATCAGGAGACATTGCGCCTGCTGGCCGAACTGGATGGATTCGAGCAATACGCCGCCGCCCTCAAGGGCGAACTGCGTGGCACGCTCAACCTGGGGGTGATCGACTCGACCGTCGGCGATCGGGCGCTGCCGTTGGCCGAGGCGATCGGCGCCTACAGCCAGGAGCACCCGGCGGTCCACCTGCACCTGTCGGTTTCCAGCCCTTACGAGCTGCAACTGGGGGTGCAGGACAACCGCCTGGACCTTGCCATTGGCGCCTTTTCGTCGCGCATGAGCGGCTTGGTCTACCAGCCGCTGTACCGCGAGCAGCACTGGCTGTACTGCAGCAGCCGACATCCGTTGTTCGCCGAACGGCGCATCCCCGAGCAGGTGGTGACCCAGCAGCGCATGGTCGGGCGTGGCTACTGGAGCCAGGCGGAGCTGGCCCGCCATGGTTTCAAGCACAGTGCGGCAACGGTAGAGAGCATGGAGGCGCAGCTGATTCTTATTCTCTCAGGCGCCTACATCGGTTACCTGCCCGAACATTACGCCCAGGCCTGGGTGGACAAAGGCGACCTGCGGGTATTGTCGCCGGCGACCTTTGGCTATCAGGCGCCATTTTCCTTGATCATTCGTCGCGGTCGCAGCCGCGAACCCTTGATCCAGACGTTCCGTGACCTGCTCAAGAGCCAGCTCATCGTCGGCTGAGTCAGACGACATTTCGGACATTCCGTCGGGACGAGCCATTTTCCTGCACAACCTGGCCACTACCATGGTGGCGCTCTGCTAAACCTCTACTTGCTTTGATGATTTTCCCCTTCATCTACACAAGCAAGGATCGCCCAAGATGCGCATGAATTTGCCCGTCACTGAGCATGAAAGAACCTTCCCCAGCGAACAGCGCCTGATCTCCACCACGGACCTAAACAGCCGAATCACCTACTGTAACGACGCCTTCGTAGCCATCAGCGGGTTCACCTACGATGAACTGGTCGGGCAACCGCACAACCTGGTGCGGCACCCGGACATGCCGCCTGCGGTCTTCGGGCATATGTGGGACACCATCAAGCAAGGCAAGCCCTGGATGGGCGTGGTCAAGAACCGCGCCAAGAACGGCGATTTCTACTGGGTCAGCGCCTATGTCACGGCGATTTACGAAAATGGCCGGGTCAGTGGTTATGAGTCGGTGCGCTCGGTGCCTACCCGTGAGCAGATCCGCCGCGCCGAAGCGCTGTATTCGCGACTGCGCGCAGGCCGTTCGCCCGTGTCGTGGGCGGCGCGTTTGGGGCATGGGTTGGGGCATGGCTGGCCATTGATCGGAGCCGGCGTGCTCTCGGCTGCCGGTTACCTCTGGTTGCCCACCTACGCCGCATTAGGTGTTCTGATGGCCAGCCTGCTGGTTGCCTGGTACTGGGTCGAGCATCGACAAAACCTGGCCATACGCCGCACCCTGGACGAGCATCCCAAGGCCTTTACCAGCCCGTTGGTGGCGTTGACCTACAGTGACAATCCAGGGCTGCAGGGGCAACTGGACCTGGCAATCATCAGCGAGGAGGCGCGCCTGCAGACCGCCTTGACCCGGCTGGTGGATGCCGGGGTCGGGGTCAAGTCACGGGCGGCCCAGTCCGCCGACCTGTCCGATGCCCAGGCGCAGATGCTCGACCGCCAGCGTAGCGAAACCGACCAGTCGGCCACGGCCATCGCGCAGATGGCCGCGACCATCCAGGAGGTCACCCATAACGTGCAAAGCACCGCCCATGCCGCCGGCGATGCCGACCAGCTGGCCCAACAGGGCAGCGAGCTGGCGCAGCAGAGCCTCAAGGCCATGGGCAGCATGAGCGTTGCGGTAAGCGACATCGGCCAGGCCGTCAATGCCCTCGCCGAGCAGACCCAGAGCATCGGCAGCGTGGTGGACACCATCACCTCGATCGCCGAGCAGACCAACCTGCTGGCGCTCAATGCGGCCATCGAGGCGGCCCGCGCTGGCGAGCAAGGCCGGGGGTTCGCCGTGGTGGCCGATGAGGTGCGCTCCCTGGCCCAACGCACGCGGTCGTCCACGGATGAAATCCACCACATCATCGCGTCGCTACGTGCTGGCGCCGAACGCGCGGTGAGCACCGCCAGTCGTGGCGAGCAAATTTCCCGTGACAGCATGCAGAGCGTCGAAGCGGTGCAGTCGGCGTTGGCCGGGATTGTCCAGGCGGTCAGCCGCATCACCGGTATGAGTCAGCAGATGGCAACCGCGTCGGAGCAGCAAAGCCACGTCGCCGAAGACATCAACCAGCAGATCGTGCGTATCGCCCAGTTGTGTGACCAGAGCGCCGGGCAGGCCAAGCAAGGTGCCGAGATCAGCCAGGACCTCGAACGCATGGCCGAATACCTGCACAGTCTGGCGGAGCGTTTCAACCGCTGAACCCACGACTCTCCCACAGGGATGTGGGCCTTTTATCGGGTGGCTATGGCACACTGGCGCCAGCCAGGAGAACCCGATGTCCAGACCCCGCTGCGAACGCTGCCTGCGTCCGCAAGACCATTGCCTTTGCTCACTGATCCCTCATCTCGACAGCCGCACCCGCGTCCTGGTGTTGCAGCACGCGAGCGAAACCACCCACGCCCTCAATACAGCCCGATTTGTCGCATTGGGGCTGGCGAACGCCCAATTGCGGGTCGGCGAGGTGTTCGAGGATCTGGCCGATTTGCTCGCCACTCCCGGTTACCGGCCGGTAATACTGTTTCCAGGGGATGGCGCCGAAGCGCTGAGCGCCTATGGCGATGCACAGGACACGCCGCTGCTGCTGATCGTTCCGGACGGTACCTGGCGCAAGGCGCGCAAGCTGCTCTACCTCAACCCATTGCTGCAGGCCTTGCCGCGTGTGACGCTGGGGCAGGTGACGCCTTCACGCTACCGGTTGCGCAAGGCGCCGGAGCCTGGGGCGCTGTCGACCATCGAGGCGGTGGTGCAGGCGTTGAATGCACTGGAAGCACCAGAGTGTTTCGACCCGTTGCTGCAACCGTTCGAGGCACTGATCGAAGGGCAGATAGCTGCAATGGGCCGGGAGACATTCCAGCGCAACCATGGTCAAGACCAATAGGCCAGGAGCGCGCCTGAAGGCGCCGGCTTGCCGGCGATAAGCGGCCCACTTACTACTTGCATTCCAAGGCCTGTATTCCCTGTTTTGGTTCACGCCTTATTCAATACGCTACAACGAGCCCTTATTGAGTGCGTTTACCTTGACAACCTAGGTGAACCTGCACCGCGAGAGGCCACGGTTTGCGGGGTGGCGCCTGTTTCGGCATCGCTATTGCTAGGTAACGACTGCAGGGATAACAGTTGTACTTAGTGTGTGGGGAGTTGCGTATGCCTCGGGCCTTTTTCAATGAAATGTATGATGCGGCCGGTGAGTGTCGTCCGCATTATCAAGAGTTTGCGCGTTGGCTGGCGAATACCCCCTTGGAGTTGCTCGATCAGCGTCGTCGTGAAGCGGACTTATTGTTTCATCGCGCAGGCATTACGTTCACGTTGTATGGGGATGAACAAGGCACCGAGCGGTTGATTCCGTTCGATATCATTCCTCGCAGTATCAAGGCCAGTGAATGGCGAACCGTGGAGCGCGGTTGTATCCAGCGTGTCCAGGCACTGAACCTGTTCCTTGACGATATCTACCACGGGCAACGGATTCTCAAGGAGGGCATCATTCCACCCGAGCAGGTCCTGGCGAACGATGGTTACCAGGTGGCCATGCAAGGCCTGGATTTGCATCGCGGTATTTATGCCCACATCGCCGGCGTCGATCTGGTGCGTGATGGCGATGGCAGTTACTACGTACTGGAAGATAACTTGCGAACCCCAAGCGGCGTGAGCTACATGCTCGAAGACCGCAAGATGATGATGCGTCTGTTCCCCGAGTTGTTCGCTGCTCAACGCGTCGCAGCCATCGACCATTATCCCAACTTGTTGCTCGATACCCTGAAGAGTTCGAGCCCGCTGGATAACCCGACAACCGTTGTACTGACCCCCGGTCGATTCAATAGCGCCTATTTCGAACACGCTTTCCTGGCCCGTGAAATGGGTGTGGAATTGGTCGAAGGCGCTGACCTGTTCGTGCGCGACAACCATGTCTTCATGCGCACGACTTCTGGTCCACGTGCGGTCGATGTCATCTACCGACGCCTCGACGATGCCTACCTCGACCCGCTGTCCTTCAATCCCGACTCTCTGCTTGGGGTGCCAGGGCTCGTTACGGCCTACCGTGCCGGCAATGTGGTGCTGGCCAACGCGGTGGGTACCGGGGTGGCTGATGACAAGTCGATCTACCCCTACGTCGACGACATGATCCGCTTTTACCTTTCAGAGGAGCCGATTCTCAAGAATGTGCCGACCTGGCAGTGCCGCAAGCCTGCCGAACTGTCCCATGTGCTGGCCAACCTGCCGGAACTGGTGGTCAAGGAGACCCAGGGCTCGGGCGGTTACGGCATGTTGGTCGGGCCGGCCGCGAGCAGAGCGGAGATCGAAGAGTTCCGTGCCAGGATCAAGGCCCGGCCGGAGGCTTACATCGCCCAACCGACGCTGTGTCTGTCGACCTGCCCAACCTTCGTGGAAAACGGCATCTCGCCAAGGCACATCGACTTGCGCCCGTTCGTGCTGTCAGGCAAGGAAACCCGCCTGGTGCCAGGCGGATTGACGCGGGTGGCCTTGCGCGAAGGCTCGCTGGTGGTGAACTCGTCCCAGGGCGGCGGCACCAAGGACACCTGGGTTGTGGAGGACTGAATCATGCTTTCAAGGACTGCCTCGGACCTGTATTGGATGTCCCGTTACCTTGAGCGCGCGGAGAACCTGGCGCGCATGCTCGAGGTCAGCTATTCGCTTTCGCTGATGCCCCAGGCTGGGCGCAGCGATGGGCGGCCTGAGCTAGCGATGTCATTGCTGGCGGCGGGCACGCTGGATGACTACAACCGCCGTTACGGCGAGCTCAATGTCGAGCACATGCTGCATTTCTTCGCCCTGGACGAGACCAACCCCGGCAGCATCTATTGCTGTCTGCGGGCCGCGCGCAGCAATGCACACGCGGTGCGTGGGCGAATTACCGCCGACATGTGGGAGAACATCAACGCCACTTGGCTGGAGATGCGCAACATCGCCAACAAAGGCCTGGCACGCTACGGTATCAACCACTTCTGCGAATGGGTCAAGGAGCGGTCGCACCTGTTCCGGGGTGCCACCGCTGGCACCATCATGCGCAATGAGGCCTATGGGTTCATCCGCCTGGGCACCTTCCTGGAGCGGGCGGACAACACCCTGCGTTTGCTCGACGCGCGCTACGAAATGTTCGGCGAGGAATCGGAAGAAGTCAGCGACAACTCCGCACGCGGCTACTACCAATGGAGCGCCTTGCTGCGCGCGCTGTCCTCCTTTGAAGCGTTCAACGAAATCTACCGCTGCGCACCGGCGGCCGAGCAGGTCTCCGAAATGCTATTGCTGCGCGCGGATGTACCACGCTCGCTGCATGCCTGCGTCGAGGAGCTGGCGCAGTTGCTGGCCGGTTTGCCGGGTGAAAACGGGCGTCCGGCGCAACGTCTGGCAGCCGAACTCAGTGCCCGTCTGCGCTTCACTGGTATCGAAGAGATCCTTGAGTCTGGGCTGCATCACTGGTTGACCCACTACATCGGCCAGATCAATCACTTGGGACAGAACGTTCACGAATCCTACCTGGAGGTAGTATGAGACTGTCTATCCGCCACGACACCACCTACCACTACTCCAACGACGTGTGCATGAGCATCCAGTTGCTGCGCCTCACACCCAAGAGCAGTGAACGCCAGCAGATACTGGAATGGCATCTGGATCTGCCACGTCCGGTAGGTAGCCAGCTGGATCCCTATGGCAATGTCCTGCATTTGCTGACCATCGACGAACCCCATGACGCCCTGATGCTCAGTGCCCATGGGGACGTGGACATCGACCAGACGCTGGAAGTGGAGCACGACACGCAGTCCGCGCTGCCATTTCTGCGTTCGAGCAAACTGACCGCCATCGACGATGCACTGCGGGGCTTCGCCATTCGACACTGTGGCGCCAGACGCGACCGGACGGCGCTGATCGATCTGATGAACGGGTTGGCCGATCACATTGCCTACACCCCTGGCGCAACCGCGGTGGACACGGTGGCGGCGGAAGCCTTCGCCAACCGCGCCGGCGTCTGTCAGGACCATACCCATGCGTTCCTGGCCTGCGCGCGTAGCCTGGGCATCCCTGCGCGCTACGTGTCGGGCTACCTGTGCACCGAGGACGAAAGCCACCTGGCAAGCCACGCCTGGGCCGAAGCCTGGCTGGGCGATGGCTGGTACAGCTTCGATGTCACCAACCGCCTGGCCAGGCCGGAACGGCACCTGAAGCTGGCGGTGGGGCATGATTATCTCGATGCCTGCCCGGTGCGTGGCATGCGCCGTGGCGGCGGGGCGGAGTCGATGCTGGCGCGGGTGCAGGTCAGCTCGCTACCACAGGCACAACAGCAATGACCTATTGCGTTGCGATGCACCTGGCGGACGGGTTGGTCTTCATATCGGACTCACGGACCAATGCCGGAATCGACCAGATCTCCACGTTCCGGAAGTTGTTCGTGTTCAATGTGCCGGGTGAGCGCCTGATCGTGCTGCAAACGGCCGGCAACCTTGCGACCTCGCAGTCGGTGGTGAGTTTGCTCAGGCAGCGTTGTGACAGTGAGGGCGCGCATCTGTTGAACGTACCGACGCTGTACGACGCCACGGCGCTGGTGGCCGACACCATTCGAGAGGTGATCAACCGGGACTGCACCAAGCTGTCTGGCAAGGTGGACCTGAGCTGTTCGTTCCTGGTGGGAGGGCAGATCCTGGGCCAGCCCATGGGCGTGTACAACATCTATCCGCAAGGCAACTTCATCCAGGCAACGGAGGACACGCCGTTCATGCAGCTGGGCGAGAGCAAGTACGGCAGGCCGATACTCGATCGCAACCTGCTCTACCACACGCCGCTGGGCGAGGCACTGCGCTGCGGCCTGATCTCGTTCGACTCGACCATGCGCAGCAACCTGTCGGTGGGTATGCCGCTGGATCTGCTGGTGTACCGCAAAGACTGCCTGGATGAGGTGAAATGCCACCGTATCACGGCCCATGACCCTTACTTTCAGCGTATCCGGTCGCAATGGTCCGATGGCTTGCGGGATTTGCTCGCAGCGTTGCCGGACCCGCCTGCGGCATACGTCCAGTAGAGCCTGGGCCGGTTCCTGCATGCAGCGCTGTAGGAGCCGGCCTGCGGGCGACTCAACGCTCGCGCATCGCCTCTGTCCGCGCCTTGAGCACTGGCTTCAAGAGATAGTCCAGCACGCTTTTCCGGCCGGTGATGATGTCCACCGTGGCCACCATCCCCGGGATGATCAGCAACGGTTTGTTGTCCCCACCCAAGTGATTTTTGTCGGTGCGCACCTGGATCAGGTAGAACGCATTGCCCTTGTCATCGGTCACCGTGTCGGCACTGATCAGCTCGAGCTTGGCCTTCAACCCACCGTAAATCGTGTAGTCATAGGCACTGAACTTGACCATCGCCGGCTGCCCCGGATGCAGGAACGCCACATCCTGCGGCCGCACCCTGGCCTCGATCAGCAGGTTGTCCTCGATCGGCACGATCTCCACCAGGTCACTGCCCGGCTGCACCACGCCGCCAATGGTGTTGACCTTGAGCAGCTTGACGATACCACGCACCGGCGACACCACGGTGGTGCGGTTGACCCGGTCGTCGATGGCGATGCTGGTGGCGGTGATCTTCGACAGTTCAGTGCGTTTGTCGTTGAGCTCCTTGGCTGCTTCGGAGCGGAAGGTGGCGTCGGACTCCTGGATCTTGCTCTTGATTTCCGCCACCGCCGCCTCCGCCCGGGGAATGGCCAGGCTGGTGGCATTGAGCTGGCCGCGCGCCTCGACGGTACGTTGTTTCAGACGCAGGATTTCCACCGGCGAGATCGCCCCAGTGCCCACCAGCGGTGTCGACATGTTCAGCTCCTGCTGCAATAGGCCCAGGGCCGAGCGGTACTGTTCGACCTTCGAGCGGAATTCGGCGAGCTCCTGGGTCTTTTGCCGCAGCTGTTCGTTGAGCGTCTGTTTTTCGCTGGCCAGGCGCCGTTGGCGGGATTCATACAGCGCGATTTCGTCTTCGGCAACTTGCGGAGCCTTGGCCCGCACTTCATCCGACAGCTCGAAGGGGCGCCCCTCGGACTCGGCGGCGAGGCGCTCGACCTGGGCGGTCAACGCATACCGATCCGCTTCGCTCTCGCCTTTGTTCGACTTGAAACGGGTGTCATCCAGGCGCAGCAGGGTGGCGCCTTTCTCGACCATTTGACCTTCACGTACGAAGATCTCGGTGACGATACCGCCTTCCAGGTTCTGCACGACCTGTACCTTGCTCGACGGGATAGCCTTGCCTTCGCCTACCGTCACTTCATCGAGCACCGCCAGGCTGGCCCAGGCCAACGCCACCAGCAGCAGTGCGGCGGCCAGCCACACGGTCAGGCGCGACAGGCGGGGTGAGTCCTGCAAAGTGGCGCCGGCCAGCTCCGGCATATAGTCGCGCTCGGCTCGTTTGTCGTTGCCCTGGTTGCTGCGCACGCTTTGCATGAGAGGCATGGTGAACTCCTACATTGCCGCGCCAATGCGGCCTTTGCGCAGGGCGTCGATGACCGCGTCCTTTGGCCCGTCGGCGACGATCTTGCCGTTGTCCAGCACCAGTAGACGGTCCACCAGGCTGAGCATCGAGGTGCGGTGGGTCACCAGCAGTACCGTCTTGCCTGGCACCCAGGCCATCAGGCGCTGGCGCAGTTGTTCCTCGCTGCTGTTGTCCATGTGGCTGGTGGGTTCATCGAGAATCAGGATCGGGGGCTCCAGCAGCAGGGCCCTGGCCAGCAACACGGCCTGGCGCTGGCCACCGGACAGCAGCTGGCCTCGTTCGCCCACCGGGCGGTCGAAGCCACTGGGATGTTGCCTGGCCAGCTCGCTGACGCCGGTCAGTTCGGCCACTTCGAGCATGCGTGCATCGCTGACGTGACGTGCGCCGAGGGTGAGGTTATCGCGCAAGGAACCGGCCAGCAGCGGCAGGTCATGGGCCACGTAGCCGATCTGGCCACGCAGGTCGGCAATATCCAGTTGGCGCAGGTCGAGGTTATCCAGCAGCACCTGGCCTTCGTCAGGGTGATGAAAGCCCATCAACAGGCGTGCCAAGGTGCTCTTGCCCGAGCCGCTGCGGCCGATGATGCCAATGCGCTCGCCAGGGCTGAGGCTGAGGTTGACGTCATGCAGCGCGGCATGGGTTTGCCCTGGGTAGCGGAAGCTGACGTGGCTCAGTGCCAGGCCACCCTTGAGCGTGGTGTGCTCCAGCGCTTGCTGTTCGGCCTGGCGCTCCTGAGGCAGGGCCATCAGCGCGTCGGTGCTGCGCATGGTGAGCTGAGCCTGCTGGTAGCGGGTGATCAGCCCGGCGATCTGCCCCAGCGGTGCCAGCACTCGGCTGCCGAGCATGTAGCTGGCCACCAGGGCGCCGACACTGAGGTTGCCGGCGATGATGCTGTAGACCCCGGCCACGATGGTGGCCATGCCGCAGAACTGCTGGATGAACAGGGTGCCGTTGCTGGCCAGGGAGGAGAGGTTGCGGGCGTGGGCATCGAGGCGGGCGATGGCGCCGTTGGTGTGTTCCCACTGGTACTGGCGTTCGCTTTCGGCGCCGCAGGCTTTGAGAGTTTCCAGGCCACCCAGGGTTTCGATTAGCAGCGCTTGGCGCACCGCGCCCAGGCTCAGGCTCTTTTGTACGGTGTCACGCAGACGAGCCTGGATCAGCAGGGCGAAGCCCACCGCAACGGGGAAGGCGATCAAGGGAATCAGCACCAGCCAGCCGCCGAGCAGGCCTATCACCAGAAGCATCAGGGCAACGAAGGGCAGGTCGATGATGCTGGTCAGGGTCACGGCGGTGAGAAATTCGCGTAGCCCCTGAAAGTCGTGGATGCTTTGGGCGAAGCCGCCAATGGTGGCGGGCTTGGCCTTCATCGCCATGCCGGTGATGCGCTCGAACAAAGTCGCAGACAGAATCAGGTCGGTTTTCTTGCCGGCTTGATCGAGCAAGTGGGCGCGGACCATGCGCAGCACCAACTCGAACGCAGTGCCAATGAACAGGCCAGCGACCAGTACCCACAGAGTCGATACAGCCTGGTTGGGCACCACGCGGTCGTAGGTCTGCATGACGAACAGCGGTACCATCAAGCCGAGCAAGTTGATCAGCAGGCTGGCCAACAAGGCATCGCCATACAGCCAGCGTGAGTGACGCAGTGTGTCGCGGAACCAGGCGTTGACCCTGGGTAGCAAGGGCGAGCGCAGGTCTTCCAGGGTGTGTCGGGGGCGAGCGAAAAGGGCGTTGCCACTGTAGGCCTGGTCCAGCGTTTCACGCTCGACCCATTGCTCACCGCCTTCGGCTTCGCAGGGCAGGATCAGCGCACGGCCGTCATCGCCCCAGCGCTGCAGCACGGCGCTGCGGCCGTCGTTGAGCAACAGCAACACCGGTAGGTTGAGGGGCGAAATGTCAGCCAGGCCACGGGGCAGGACGCGCGCCTGTAGGCCAGCCCTGGCGGCTGCTCGTGGCAGCAGTGCCGGGCCCAGGCGCTGCTGGGCCAGGGGCAAGCCGCTGCACAGACTGGCACGGCTGGCCGGGCGACCATGCAGGCGACACAGGATCAGCAGGCCATCGAGCAGTGGGTCATCGACATCCGGGCGCGGCTGCGCGCTTTGCATACTGGTCACGATGGACTACTCCCGCGACGTTGGATGGGGTGCAACGCCTTGCGAACCGGATCTGCCTGCGGCTGTACCTAGCGCATGTCGGGCAGTCTTGCCTCGTTGCGCACATCGCTCTTGGCAATGGCCTCTGGCGGCAGCGAGATGCGTTGCTTGCTCAGCAGTTCGCCCATGGTCGCCAGGACCCGATACATCGAGAACTCCTCGGTGTACCGTACTTCGGTGTAGCGGCGGTTGGCGTTGTACAGCTCGTTTTCGCTGTCCAGCACGTCCAGCAAGGTTCGCTGACCCAGGCCGAACTGGTCCTGGTAGGCGGCTCGTACTCGCTGGGTGGTTTCGGCGTATTCACGAGCGGTCGGGGCTTGCTTGCGGGCGTTGTTCATGGCGTTCCAGGCCAGGGCCAGGTTCTCGTTCAGCTCGCGTAGGGCATTGTTGCGGATGTCCATGGCCTGGTTGATCTTGTGCGCATCCGATTGCAGCCGGGCCTTGTCGCTGCCGCCGCGGAACAGGTTGTAGCTGAGCTCTACGCCGGCCTGCCAGTCGTTGTTGCTGTGGCCTTTTTCTCCGCCCAGGTTGTTATTGGCGCCGGTGGCCAGCACAGCGTCCAGGCGCGGATAGAAAGGCGACTTGGCCACTTCGTACTGCTGCTCGGCGGCATTCACATCGGCCTGGGCCGATTTCAGGTAGGGGTTGTTCTCCAGCAAGCCCTTGCGTGCCTCATCCAGATTGGCAGGTACCTGGCCCTTGATCGTGGACGGGGTTTCCAGTTCGTCGGGCATGCGACCGATGACGCTGTAGAAGTTGGCCTCGGCGTCCGCCAGGTCGACTTCGGCGGTGTCCAGGTTGTTCTCCGCCAACGCGCGACGGGCCCGGGACTGGTCGAGGTCGGCGGTGCTGCCGACGCCACGCTCGCTGCGCAGGCCGATCTGGTCGTTGACCCGCAGATGGGCCTGCAGGTTGTTTTTCGCCAAGGTCACCAGCTCACGGCGCTTGAGCACCTCCAGGTACACCTCGATGGCGCGTAGGGCAACCGTCTCGGCGGTGGCCTGGGTGTAGTAGGCCCGCGAGTTGGCCACCGCCTCGGTGCGGCCTACCTCGTTGGGGGTGTTGAAGCCATCGAACAGCATCTGCCGAAGACGCAGTTCCGACTGGGTGTAGTTGAGCGTTTCCTTGCGGTGGTTGCTGGTGCCGTCAGCGTTGAGTCCACGAGTATTGAGGTTGTCGGAACGTTGGCGGCCATAACCGGCCACCAGGTCGACAGTTGGGTAGTACCCCCCGCGAGCGAACTTCACATCCTCGTCTGCCGACAGTCGACTATTGCGGCTGGCGCTGATCTCGGGATGTTGGTCCACGGCGTTCTGGACGGCCTCGTTGATTGACATCGCCTGAACGTTGGCACACGCCATGGCCAACAGCACTGCACTGGTGATGGGGGTTAACACGCGCATGGGGTACATCTCCCTGGTCCAAAAAAAGTCCTGCTTTTCGCCAAAAAAATGACGATATTTATGCTTCAAACCGTTTCAAGTTTGTAACAACAGAGCTAAGAACATTTAGGGCGCGAGCTAAGAAGATTTTTTCATAATACCTATGCGAAAAAAAACTTATGCGGTCTATGCAAACCAAGACATTGTTTCTTTCAGGTGAATTTGAAACTCGTGGTAGGCCACGGTTTTCAGGCATCGCGGTGAGTTCCAGATTTTTTACAGCTAAAGACGCAGGACGGTTAGGCAAAGGTGGTATTTGGCGACAATTTTTTGGCACAAAATGATGGCCAACTTACATTAATACTATCGCCAAAGTAGTCACCTGAAGGATCGATGCTCACCGCGACCACGCTTGAGCTCGACTCCTTGATCTGCGCTGCGCCCTGTCATTGGCTGTAAAAGCCTATCGGTTAGGGGAGGCGTGCGCTCATGGCTAAGTTAGTCGGTGTGGTCAGCAAGGTGGTCGGGCAGGTGTTCGCGGTCGGCAGCGACGGTGGGCGACGGCCCTTGGTGGAGGGCGACCGCCTGTTTGCCGGCGAGCAATTGGAAACTGGCGCAGCCGGGGCCGTGGCCGTGCGTTTGCACAATGGCGCCGAGCTGACCCTGGGGCGTGACAGCAGCCTGACCATGACCTCCGACCTGCTGGCCAACCAGGCGCCTCACGCCCAGGACCACGGCACGGCGCCGAGTGATGCGCAGCTCAGTGATGTAGAACGCATTCAGCAGGCCATTGCCGCAGGCGATGACCCTACCCAGTCCGCCGAAGCCACGGCTGCTGGCCCATCCAGTAGTGGCGCACCCGGCGCCCTGGGCGGCGGCCACAGCTTCGTGATGTTGACCGAGGTGGCCGCGCGGGTCGACCCAACGGTCGGCTTCCCAACGGCAGGTTTCAATTTAATTCCCGAGCTGGCCACGCGCGAGATTGCCGGGACGGATCCCAGCAGTGATGACAATGGTGATGTGCTGCGGCCCACGCCGCCGCAGGATGAGAACAATCCTGTCGAACTGCAGGGGTTGGATCTTGCACCGAGCGAACTGACTTTCAGCGAAGCCAACCTCGCCGACGGATCGGCCAGTGACCCTTCCGCGTTGACCCAATCCGGCAGTTTCACCGTGGTGGCGCAGGATGGCGTGTTCAATCTCAGTGTGGGTGGCATCAATGTCGTGACCGCTGGCGTTGTCACAGGCGTTGGCCAATCCATCATCACCGCTCAGGGGAACCTCCTGACCATTACCGGTTACAATCCTACCACCGGTGTGGTGACCTACAGCTACACCCTTACCGGGGCCGAGCAGCATGGCACTGGCGAAGGGGTTCGCACGGTGCACGAACATTTCCCGGTTCTGGTGAGTGACCGCGACGGCGACATTGCGCAAGGTTCGTTGGATGTGAACATCCGTGACGATGCGCCCAAGGCTTATGACGACAGCAACGCCGTCACTGGCACCGAGCAGCACACCGAGCTGACCGGCAACGTCCTGGGCAACGACGTGCAAGGTGCCGACCGTGTGGTCGGCGGCCCGGTTATCGCCGGTACCTTCACCGGTACCTACGGCACGTTGGTACTGGCCGCAGACGGTTCCTACACCTATACGCTCAACACCAATGACCCGGACTTCAAGAACCTGGGGGGTGGCGGTAATGGTCTCGAGCACTTCACCTACACGATCAAGGACGCCGACGGCGACACCAGTTCCGCGACTTTGACCCTGAACATCAGCAACCTCAACGACCCGGTGACACTCGATGGATTGGAGGTGCAGGGTGGTGAGCTGAACGTCTACGAGAAACATCTGGGCGATGGCTCGGCGCCCAATGCGTCGGAGCTGACCCAGCAGGGCACGTTCAAGGTCACGGCGCCGGATGGCCTGCAGAGCCTGAGCGTGGGCGGTATCGCCGTGGTCACCGGTGGCGTGCCTGCCGGCTTCCCGCAATCGGTGGTGACCCCGGAGGGGCATACCCTGACCATCACCGGCTATGATCCCGCTACCGGTGTAGTCAGCTACAGCTACACCCTGACGGACAATGAAAGCCACGCTAATGGCGATGGCACCAACAGCTTCAGCGAGCACTTCCAGGTCATCGCCAAGGACGTCGATGGCAGCACCGCCACTGGCAGCCTGGATGTGAACATCGTCGACGACGTGCCCAAGGCTTATGACGACAGCAACGCCGTCACTGCCACCGAGCAGCACACCGCGCTGACCGGCAACGTGCTGGGCAACGACGTGCAAGGTGCCGACCGTGTGGTCGGCGGCCCGGTTATCGCCGGTACCTTCACCGGTACCTACGGCACGTTGGTACTGGCCGCAGACGGCTCCTACACCTATACGCTCAACACCAACGACCCGGACTTCAAGAACCTGGGGGGTGGCGGTAATGGTCTCGAGCACTTCACCTACACGATCAAGGACGCCGACGGCGACACCAGTTCCGCGACTTTGACCCTGAACATCAGCAACCTCAACGACCCGGTGACACTCGATGGATTGGAGGTGCAGGGTGGTGAGCTGAACGTCTACGAGAAACATCTGGGCGATGGCTCGGCGCCCAATGCGTCGGAGCTGACCCAGCAGGGCACGTTCAAGGTCACGGCGCCGGATGGCCTGCAGAGCCTGAGCGTGGGCGGTATCGCCGTGGTCACCGGTGGCGTGCCTGCCGGCTTCCCGCAATCGGTGGTGACCCCGGAGGGGCATACCCTGACCATCACCGGCTATGATCCCGCTACCGGTGTAGTCAGCTACAGCTACACCCTGACGGACAATGAAAGCCACGCCAATGGCGATGGCACCAACAGCTTCAGCGAGCACTTCCAGGTCATCGCCAAGGACGTCGATGGCAGCACCGCCACTGGCAGCCTGGATGTGAACATCGTCGACGACGTGCCCAAGGCTTATGACGACAGCAACGCCGTCACTGCCACCGAGCAGCACACCGCGCTGACCGGCAACGTGCTGGGCAACGACGTGCAAGGTGCCGACCGTGTGGTCGGCGGCCCGGTCATCGCCGGTACCTTCACCGGTACCTACGGCACGTTGGTACTGGCCGCAGACGGCTCCTACACCTATACGCTCAACACCAATGACCCGGACTTCAAGAACCTGGGGGGTGGCGGCAATGATCTCGAGCACTTCACCTACACGATCAAGGACGCCGACGGCGACACCAGTTCCGCGACTTTGACCCTGAACATCAGCAACCTCAACGACCCGGTGACACTCAATGGATTGGAGGTACAGGGTGGTGAGCTGAACGTCTACGAGAAACACCTGGGCGATGGCTCGGCGCCCAATGCGTCAGAACTGACCCAGCAGGGCACGTTCAAGGTCACGGCGCCGGATGGCCTTCAGAGCCTGAGCGTGGGCGGTATCGCCGTGGTCACCGGTGGCGTGCCTGCCGGCTTCCCGCAATCGGTGGTGACCCCGGAGGGGCATACCCTGACCATCACCGGCTATGATCCTGCCACCGGTGTGGTCAGCTACAGCTACACCCTGACGGACAATGAAAGCCACGCCAATGGCGATGGCACCAACAGCTTCAGCGAGCACTTCCAGGTCATCGCCAAGGACGTCGATGGCAGCACCGCCACTGGCAGCCTGGATGTGAACATCGTCGACGACGTGCCCAAGGCAGTCGCCGACTCTGCCGCCGTTCACGAAGGCGGCACGGTGACCGGCAACGTGCTGTACAACGACACTTTTGGCGCCGACACCCTGGGCGATGGCAAGTACGTGGTCGGTGTGCGCGCCGGCAGCGATACCTCCACCTCGGCCAGTGGTGGACTCGGTTCCAACATCAACGGCCAGTACGGTTACCTGACCCTGGATGCCAACGGCAATGGCGTTTACCACGCTTACCCCGACAGCGTGGCAGGCTCTGGAGCGACGGATACCTTCGTCTACACCATCCGCGATGCCGATGGCGATGAAAGCACTGCGACCATCACCATCAACGTGCAGGGCGTTTGCCTGGTGGCGTGCAAGGATGGCGACATTACGGTGTACGAAAATGCCTTGGACACCGGCAGCAATCCGGCGTCGACCGCCGAAACGGCGTCCGGCAGCCTGGTCGGGTCGGTCAGTGGTGGTGTCGGCCCATTGACCTATAGCCTCGTTGGCAACGCCACCGGCCAGTACGGCCATATCCAGGTCAACCCGGATGGCACCTATACCTACAACCTGACGTCCCCTGCCAATACGCCCGGTGCCGAGCAAACGGTCGAGCATTTCACCTACAATGCCACCGATGCGCTGGGCAATAGCGTGACGAGCACCATCGTCATCACTGTCGTCGACGATGTACCGAAGGCAGTTGCCGACTCTGCCGCCGTTCACGAAGGCGGCACGGTGACCGGCAACGTGCTGTACAACGACACTTTCGGCGCCGACACCCTGGGCGATGGCAAGTACGTGGTCGGTGTGCGCGCCGGCAGCGATACCTCCACCTCGGCCAGTGGTGGACTCGGTTCCAACATCAACGGCCAGTACGGTTACCTGACCCTGGATGCCAACGGCAATGGCGTCTACCACGCTTACCCCGACAGCGTGGCAGGCTCTGGAGCGACGGATACCTTCGTCTACACCATCCGCGATGCCGATGGCGATGAAAGCACTGCGACCATCACCATCAACGTGCAGGGCGTCTGCCTGGTGGCGTGCAAGGATGGCGACATTACGGTGTACGAAAATGCCTTGGACACCGGCAGCAATCCGGCGTCGACCGCCGAAACGGCGTCCGGCAGCCTGGTCGGGTCGGTCAGTGGTGGTGTCGGCCCATTGACCTATAGCCTCGTTGGCAACGCCACCGGCCAGTACGGCCATATCCAGGTCAACCCGGATGGCACCTATACCTACAACCTGACGTCCCCTGCCAATACGCCCGGTGCCGAGCAAACGGTCGAGCATTTCACCTACAAGGCCACCGATGCGCTGGGCAATAGCGTGACGAGCACCATCGTCATCACTGTCGTCGACGATGTACCGAAGGCAGTTGCCGACTCTGCCGCCGTTCACGAAGGCGGCACGGTGACCGGCAACGTGCTGTACAACGACACTTTCGGCGCCGACACCCTGGGCGATGGCAAATACGTGGTCGGTGTACGCGCCGGCAGCGATACCTCCACCTCGGCCAGTGGTGGACTCGGTTCCAACATCAACGGCCAGTACGGTTACCTGACCCTGGATGCCAACGGCAATGGCGTCTACCACGCTTACCCCGACAGCGTGGCAGGCTCTGGAGCGACGGATACCTTCGTCTACACCATCCGCGATGCCGATGGCGATGAAAGCACTGCGACCATCACCATCAACGTGCAGGGCGTTTGCCTGGTGGCGTGCAAGGATGGCGACATTACGGTGTACGAAAATGCCTTGAACACCGGCAGCAATCCGGCGTCGACCGCCGAAACGGCGTCCGGCAGCCTGGTCGGGTCGGTCAGTGGTGGTGTCGGCCCATTGACCTACAGCCTCGTTGGCAACGCCACCGGCCAGTACGGCCATATCCAGGTCAACCCGGATGGCACCTATACCTACAACCTGACGTCCCCTGCCAATACGCCCGGTGCCGAGCAAACGGTCGAGCATTTCACCTACAAGGCCACCGATGCGCTGGGCAATAGCGTGACGAGCACCATCGTCATCACTGTCGTCGACGATGTACCGAAGGCAGTTGCCGACTCTGCCGCCGTTCACGAAGGCGGCACGGTGACCGGCAACGTGCTGTACAACGACACTTTCGGCGCCGACACCCTGGGCGATGGCAAATACGTGGTCGGTGTACGCGCCGGCAGCGATACCTCCACCTCGGCCAGTGGTGGACTCGGTTCCAACATCAACGGCCAGTACGGTTACCTGACCCTGGATGCCAACGGCAATGGCGTCTACCACGCTTACCCCGACAGCGTGGCAGGCTCTGGAGCGACGGATACCTTCGTCTACACCATCCGCGATGCCGATGGCGATGAAAGCACTGCGACCATCACCATCAACGTGCAGGGCGTTTGCCTGGTGGCGTGCAAGGATGGCGACATTACGGTGTACGAAAATGCCTTGAACACCGGCAGCAATCCGGCGTCGACCGCCGAAACGGCGTCCGGCAGCCTGGTCGGGTCGGTCAGTGGTGGTGTCGGCCCATTGACCTACAGCCTCGTTGGCAACGCCACCGGCCAGTACGGCCATATCCAGGTCAACCCGGATGGCACCTACACCTACAACCTGACGTCCCCTGCCAATACGCCCGGTGCCGAGCAAACGGTCGAGCATTTCACCTACAAGGCCACCGATGCGCTGGGCAATAGCGTGACGAGCACCATCGTCATCACTGTCGTCGACGATGTACCGAAAGCCCACTGCGACACTGTCTCGGTGTACGAAGGTAGCTCGGTGACGGGGAACGTGCTGTGGAATGATGTAGTCGGTGCCGATACCTTGGGCGACGGCAAGTATGTGGTTGGCGTGCGTGCAGGCCACGATACCTCCACCTCGGCCAGTGGTGGAGTGGGGACCAACGTCAATGGCCAATATGGCTACTTGACCCTCGATGCCGATGGCAATGGCGTCTACCACGCCTATTCCAACAGCGTCTCAAAAGCCGGCGCTACTGACACCTTTGTCTACACCATCCGCGACGCCGACGGTGATGAAAGCACCACGACCATCACCATCAACGTACAGGACAAGAACGGGCAGGTGTGCGGGGATGAAGGCGTCCAAACGCTTGGCAATGGCTCGGGTCAAGACAAGAATGGCAACAACAGCCTGGTGTTCGAAAGCCAGGTCAAGGCTTTGGATCGCAGTGCGTTCATCACTACGCCTGGCGTCATGACCGCTGCACTGGTGGTGCTTGGCTACCTGGGCCCGGTTGGCAATGCTAACGCCGAAGATGTGTTTACCGTCAGCTTGCGCAAGGGCGAAACCTTGAAGCTGGACCATGACCGCCCGGACGGCAACTTGACCATGGAATGGAAGGATGCCGGCGGCAGCTACCAGCCTGTTGCCGACGGCGGCAGCTTTACTGCCAGCCATGACGGGGTTTACAGCATCCACCTGGTCAACCCATCCAACGCGTCTGGCAACAGCAAGGCGGCCGAAAATTACAAGCTGAGCCTGGTGGTCGACTATGCCAATGCTGAAAACGGGGCCCAGCACAGCGGATACACGATGAGCGAGCACCACGGCAGTGGTGCCAGCGGTACGCTCGACCTCACCTACCAGGGCAACGCGACGCACAATGGGTCGTCAGCCAACGATGTGTTGTTGGCCGGGGAGGGCAACGACACCCTGAACGGCAACAACGGGCACGATGTGCTGGTGGGCGGGGCAGGCAATGACAGTCTGTACGGAGGTAATGGCGATGACCTGTTGATCGGCGGCGCGGGCAATGACGTGCTCGATGGCGGCAATGGTATCGACACCGCCAGCTATGCCAGCGCTACCGGACCGATCACTGTGAACCTGAGCATGGATGGTGCCCAGAACACAGGTGGGGCTGGGGTCGATACCCTGGCGCGTATCGAGAACCTGATTGGCTCGGACTATGGCGATACGCTGATCGGCAGCAGCGGTGACAATGTGCTGGATGGAGGTTTGGGCAACGATATGCTCAACGGGGGCAGTGGCCAAGACACCCTCATCGGCGGCCCAGGCAACGACACGCTGACGGGCGGCATTGGCAACGACACCTTCGTCTGGCACAAGGGCGACGCAGGCCACGATACGGTCACCGACTTCACGCCGGGCAGTGACCATCTCGACCTGTCGCAGTTGTTGCAGGGCGAGCATGCTACTGCGGCGTCACTGGATGACTACTTGCACTTCAAGGTCAGTGGTACGGGCACGAATGTGGTTTCAACCATCGAAGTCAGCAGTGTGGCGGGGGCGCCACCCACCCAGACCATCGATTTGGCGGGGGTGGATCTGGCCCAGCATTATGGCGTGACAGCGGGGGCGGGCGGCGTGATTTCGGCGGGGCCGGACACAGCGACGATCATCAATGGCATGCTCAATGATCATTCGCTGAAGGTGGATACCGTGTGAAATGACTGGCGTGGTCGGATTGCTGGGGCCGTTTGGGTCCCACAGACAACAGTGCGGTGCTTGGCGGGCGCATTCGCTGTCGGTACGTGCGCGGCGTTAATGACGGGATGGTGGGCTTGGCTGTTTCTCGTGGGAGCGGCCTTGCGTCGCGAAAGGGAGCGCGCAGCGGTCCTCGGGAGCCAGCCACGCAGTCCTCAACCAGGCCGGCGCAGGGTCTTCTGTTTGAGGATGTACACGCTGACCAACACCGCGCTGGTCAGCATGAAAGCGCGTGCCCAGAACAGCGGTACCAGGTAACAGGACAGGCTGATGCTCGCCCACATCAAGCCGATCGCATAGACCTTGCCCTTGAGGGGAATGCCTTCGCCGCTCAGGTAATCTCGAATCCACGGCCCCAGCGTAGGATGGTTGATCAGCCAGTCGTGAAAGCGCGGCGAACTACGGGCGAAGCAGGCTGCTGCCAGCAGGAGGAACGGGGTGGTGGGCAGCACCGGGAGGAAGATCCCCAACACCCCGAGCGCAACGCTGAGCCAGCCAATGGCCAGCAGCAGGTAGCGCATGACCGACTCAGTGGTGGCGTGGCTTGAGCAGTGCCGGCTTCTCGTCAGGTGCGTGCAGCAGCAGGAACAATGCACTCAGCGCCTCGGGAATCTGCACGATCATGTCGTCCTGCAGGTTGGCGTTACTGGCAATGTCGCTGAACTCGGGCTGCTCGTCGAACAGGCCAGAGCCGACCATGATCGGCAGCAGCATCTCGCTGACTTCTTCTTCGGCGTTTTCGAACCAGGCTTCCTCGCGCAGGAAGACGCCTTCCATGAACCCGATGCACCAGCCACGCAGGTCGGAGTCATCCGGCTCATCGGTCAGGTCCAGGTCGCACGGCAGGTCGAACTCTTCGTCGCTGGCCAACTGGCGGGCGATGTGGGCCTTGAGTGCCACCAGGGTCGCCTCGATCTCGGTGCGCTGGGCATCGCTGGCGTAATGGGGCTCTTCGGCGAACAGCGCGTCGATCCATTCGCGCTCGGGCACTTCTTCCGAGCAGATCGACAGCGCGGTCAGGTAGCCATGGGCGGCGACGTAGTCCAGCGCTTCTTCGTGCAGCTCATCGGCGTCGAGGAAGGCTTGCAGGCGGGTCAGTTGCTCGGCGAAGGACATTACAGGGCTACCTTGGGGAATAAACGATAGTGAATTCTAGCACCTTGCAGCGGCGACGGTGCAAAGGGAACGTCTGTCACCAGGGCACCCTGTGCCACGATGCACTGCGGTATACTCCGCGATTTTTCATCCAGGGGCGGGTTTTCCCGGTCATCTGGCAAAAGCCGCTTACGCATTTGCTGTGTGCGCAGCGGGTTTTTCGTCCAGCCTGTGTCCAGGATGGTACGGCGATTGGTGGAGTTGCACATGCTCGAACAGGCTCAGCGCGTTCTCAAGGATATCTTCGGCTACGACAGTTTCCGCGGGCGTCAGGCCGCGATCATCGAATGCGTGGCCAAAGGTGGCGATGCCTTGGTGCTGATGCCCACCGGTGGCGGCAAGTCGCTGTGTTTCCAGGTGCCCGGATTGCTGCGCCCGGGCTTGACTGTGGTGGTGTCGCCCCTGATCGCGCTGATGGACGATCAGGTCGCTACTCTCGATGAGCTGGGCGTTGCGGCCGCCGCGCTGAATTCGACCTTGAGCCCCGAGCAGCAGCGCGACCTGGCCGGGCGTTTGCGCCGCGGCGAAGTGAAGATGCTCTACCTGGCGCCTGAACGTCTGGTGCAGCCGCGCATGCTGGAGTTCCTGCGAGGCCTGGACATCGCCCTGTTCGCCATCGACGAGGCCCATTGCGTTTCGCAGTGGGGCCATGACTTCCGCCCTGAATACCTGCAACTGGGCCAGTTGGCCGAATTGTTCCCGCATGTACCGCGCATTGCGCTGACGGCCACCGCCGACATGCGCACCCGGGAGGAAATCGTCCAGCGCCTGCACCTGCAGGGGGCTGAACGTTTCCTGTCGAGTTTCGACCGGCCGAACATCTTCTACCGTATCGTCCCCAAGGAGGCGCCGCGCAAGCAACTGATGGCATTCCTGGGCGAGCGTCGTGGCAACGCTGGCATTGTCTACTGCCTGTCGCGCAAGAAGGTCGACGAAACCGCTGCCTTCCTGTGTGAGCAGGGCTTCCCGGCGCTGCCGTATCACGCCGGCCTGGCTGCCGAGACACGGGCAGCCAACCAGCACCGCTTCCTCAACGAGGAAGGGTTGATCATGGTCGCCACCATTGCTTTCGGCATGGGCATCGACAAGCCCAACGTGCGTTTCGTGGCTCACCTGGACCTGCCAAAGTCGCTTGAAGCCTACTACCAGGAAACCGGCCGCGCCGGCCGTGACGGGTTGCCGTCCGACGCCTGGATGGCGTACGGCCTGCAGGACATGGTGATGCTCAAGCAGATGCTGCAGAACTCCGAGGGCGACGAACGCCACAAGCGCATCGAGCAGCACAAGCTCGACGCGATGCTGGCCCTGTGTGAAGAAACCCGCTGCCGGCGTCAGGCCCTGCTGGCTTATTTCGATGAAATCCTCGAGCAGCCATGTGGCCATTGCGACAACTGCGTCGACCAGGTTCAGACCTGGGATGCCACGGAACCGGCGCGCCAGGCGCTGTCGACGGTATTTCGCACAGGTCAGCGCTACGGTGTCGGTCATCTGGTGGATGTCTTGCTGGGCAAGGACACCGAAAAGGTGCGCAACTTCGGCCACGAGAAACTTTCGGTGTTCGGGGTAGGCAAGGCGCTGGCCGAGGCCGAGTGGCGTTCGCTGTTCCGTCAACTGGTCGCACGCGGGTTGGTGGACATCGACCTGGAGGGTTATGGCGGTTTGCGTCTGTCCGACAGCTGCAGGCCCCTGCTGCGCGGCGAAGTGACCTTGCAGTTGCGCCGCGACCTCAAGCCCCAGACGGTGGCCAAGACGTCCTCCAGCGCTGGCAGCCCTGCCAGCCAACTGGTGCGCGCCGAGGAGCGCGAGCTGTGGGAAGCGCTGCGCACGTTGCGGCGCAAGCTGGCCGAGGAGCACAGCGTGCCACCTTATGTCATCTTTCCCGACTCGACGCTGCTGGAGATGCTGCGCAGCCAGCCTGCCAGCCTCAGCGACATGGCCCAGGTCAGCGGCGTCGGTGCGCGTAAACTGGAGCGCTACGGCCAGGCCTTCCTCGAGGTGCTCAATGGCGCGGGCGGCACGGCTGAGGCGCCGAAGGTGGTGCTCGACTTGCGCCACGAACTGGTCAGCCTGGCCCGTGCCGGCATGACACCTGCGCAAATCGCCGGCCAGCTCAACTGCAGCGAGAAGAACGTCTATAGCCTCCTGGCCGAAGCGCTGGGTCGTCAGGAACTGAGCCTGGAGCAGGCCCTGGATCTTCCCGAAGACCTGCTCATGGAAGTTCAGGACGCCTTTCTCGACGGTGAGGGCGAGTTGCCTCCGGTGTCTGCGATTGCGCCAATGTTCGGGGCGCGGGTGCCGGAGGGGGTGCTCTATTGCGTCCGGGCGGCGCTGGCGGCGGAGTTCGAACTCTGATCGCAGGCATTTCGCCCAACGGCTGACCTTTGTCATGCTTTTTGACGATAATCGGACGTTTCCGCGCGGCGCAGCCTTGCTTGATGGCAGCGAGCATGGTTAGCTGACTAATAATTAGTTCTAGTCAATGAGTTGCTTATGCCCCTGACCGACAACCAACACCGTTTTGGCATGCAGCTGGCCCAGATGTCCCGGGGTTGGCGTGCTGAACTGGACCGCCGCCTGGCCGGGCTCAACTTGTCCCAGGCTCGGTGGCTGGTGTTGCTGCATCTGGCGCGTTTCGACGAAGCTCCCACCCAGCGTGAGCTGGCCCAGAGTGTCGGGGTCGAAGGGCCGACCTTGGCGCGTCTGCTCGATAGTCTGGAAAGCCAGGGGCTGGTGCGCCGTCAGGCGGTGATGGAGGACCGGCGTGCGAAGAAGATTCTGCTGTGCCCACCGGCCAAACCGCTGATCGACCAGATCGAAACCATCGCCAATGCCTTGCGCCAGGAGCTGTTCACCGGGGTGGAGGAAGCGGACCTGGAAGTGTGCATGCGCGTGCATGCGAAGATTCTGGCAAACCTCGAAAAGTCCTGACCCCTAGGTAAATGCAGGCGCCGGCTTGCTGGCGATTGGGCTGCAGCGCGGCCCTGGCGCGTCAGAAGGTATGCCCCAGGTTCAGATACACCGCCTTCTGATGCGCATCGTTCGCCCCGTAACTCAAATTCAGCGGCCCCAGCGGCGTCTCCAGCCCCAGGAAGATGCTCGCCGCATTGATGTAGCCACTGTCGAATTCATTGTCGTTGTTCCAGGCTCGGCCACGCTCCAGCGAGCCGCCGATGTACAGCGGGAAATCCAACGGCACATAGGCCCTGGGCGTCAGGCGACGGTAGTAGACCATGCGCAGGAGGCTGATGTTCTGCCCTGACACCGAGTCCTGCCGAAAGCCCGAGAGCTGTCGCGCACCACCGATGACGAAACTCGAGGTGACCACTTCGGCGTCATCCAGCGTGCGCCCGTAGCGGCCGCCCAGCACCCAGGTATTCGGCCCGCTGCTCATGGCTTTGTCCAAGTTGAACTGCCATTGCCTGTAGTCCTGGTCCGAATCCAGCGAGGCATCATACTTGCGCAAGGTCAGGCCAATATCTTCGCCGTGGTGAGGGAAGTACACATTGTCGAGTGTGTCGAACGAGTACTTCAGTTCATAGAAGCCCTCGTTGAAGCTGACCTTGGGCAGGTCCTGGTCGCCGACGCGCACGTCAGCTTCGCCCCAGGCCTTGCCCACGCCCAGGCGCACTTCGCCATTGGTGCTGATCTGACGGCCGACATTCAGGCCGAAACCATAACGTTCGAGGCGGTATTCAGCGATGGGGTCGTTATCCAGCGTCGCCTCGATGTTCTGCGAGCCGAAGTCCAGGTACGGCGCCACGAAGTAACGTGAACCCACGTCCAGCGGTTGGTAGAACTCACTGTAAAGCTCCTGCAGGTCGCCGATCTGTGCGCGGGTCAGCCATTCGGCACCCAGGCTGTTGATACCGTTGACCCGATAGCTGGCGCCCAGGTTGAAGGCACTGTCGCCACGCAGGTCATCCGACAGGTTAAGGCCCAGGCGCAGGTAGTCGGTGCCGCTACGTTTCCCGCGGGCGTTGATCACCAGGGTATTATCGTCGCCCTTGTGCACCACGCGGTACTGCACCCGGTCGAAGTAGTCCAGGCCATACAAGGTGCCCATGTCGGTTTGCAGACGGTCCAGCTCCAGAGGCGCGCCGATCGGCTGGCGGATGTAGGAACGAATGACCTCGTCGCTGACCTTGGCGTCGTTCTCTATCCGAATCCGGGTAATGACCGGCGTGCGCTGGCGGGGCGAGCGGGCCGCGGCCAGGCCTGCATCGCCGTCGGGCTGGCGTAGGCTGGCCAGGCGCGAATCGAGCAGGCGGGTGGCGCGGTAGCCCGCGTCGATCATGTCATGGGCGCGGCCGAAGTCGGTGACGCCATAGGCAGCCAGCGGCGGCTGGATCAGGATGTCGTCGCGGTGCAGGCTGGCCAGTTGCTCCTCGGAATTGCGCCGGGTCATCAGGGTGATCGACTGGTTGAGCACATCGACCACCGTGGCCAGCTGTTTGCGGTCGCGTAGTGGAGTACCGATGTCCACGACGATGGCCAGGTCCACGCCCATGTCGCGGGCCACATCCACGGGGATGTTGTCGACCATGCCGCCGTCCACCAGTAGGCGTCCGTCCAGCTCGACAGGCGCGAACACCGCGGGTATCGACATGCTGGCACGGATCACCTGGGGCAGATGGCCACGGCGGAACACCACTTTCTCGCCGCTGGCGATGTCGGTGGCCACGGCGCGGAAAGGGATCGGCAGTTTGTCGAAGTCGCGGGTGTCGGCAGTGTGGGCCAGTTTGCTTTCCAGCAGCAGGGACAGGTTCTGGCCCTGGATCACGCCCAAGGGCAGGCCGATGCTACCGTCGTCGCGAAAGCTCAGTTTCTGTTTGACCAGAAAGTCGCGGTCGTCCTGTTTGCGGCGAAACGGCACGTCCTTGCGCGGTGGGGCGTCGGACAACGCCTGTTGCCAGTCGAGTGTGGTGGCCAGTTTCTCCAGCTCCTGAACGCTGTAGCCCGAGGCATACAAACCGCCGATCACCGCGCCCATGCTGGTGCCGGCAATGGCATCGATGCGTACGCCCTGTTCCTCCAGGGCCTTGAGTACGCCAATGTGAGCCAGGCCACGGGCGGCGCCACCGGAGAGCACCAGGCCAACCTTGGGCCTGGCTTGCTCGGTGGCGAGGGCGGTAACGGAGGTGAGCATCAGCAAAAGGCAGAACAGCAGGCGGCGCATCGTGAGTCTCAAATACTGGCGTAAAGACCGCTAGTATAAGCGGCCCCTTACCTGGAGATGCCTCGCCATGGCCAACAGCAAACCGGAAATCGTTATCAACTATTGCACACAGTGCCAGTGGCTGCTGCGCGCCGCCTGGTTGGCCCAGGAGCTGCTCACTACGTTTTCCGACGACCTGGGGCGGGTGGCGTTGGAGCCGGGTACCGGTGGGGTGTTCCGGATCACCTGCGATGGCGTGCAGATCTGGGAGCGCAAGGCCGATGGTGGCTTCCCCGAGGCCAAGGTGCTCAAGCAGCGGGTCAGGGATCAGATCGACCCGCAGCGTGACCTGGGCCACAACGATCGTTGATCAAGTGCTTTCGGCCAGTGGCCGCTGCCTTGCCGGCTGTTGCGCAGCGAGGCGGCTGGACAGCACGATGGCGAAGATGATCAGTGCGCCGCCTAGCAACATGCGGGGTGTGGGTGTTTCGGCGAAGATCGCCCAGGCCACGGCGATGCCATAGACCGGCTCCATGCCGAACACCACGGCAGCGGTGCGCGCCTTGATCACTGCCAGGCTTGCGACGAACAGGCTGTGGGCGACGCCTGTGCAGAAGATGCCGAGCAGGGCGATCCATAGCCAGTCCATCGGTGCCACGGCAGCCAGGCCTGGCAGTGCCACCGGTAGCAGGCACAGGGTGACCACCAGGTTTTGCCACAAGGCCGCCTGGACCGCTGGCAAGCGCCCCGAGCCGGCCCGATTGGTCAGTGACAGCAGCGAGAACAGCAAGCCCGACAGCAAAGCCCAAAGCAGGCCCCCGGTGGCCTCGCTGGCAAGGTCGAACGATGGGGTGACCAGCACCAGTCCGATACTCACTAAAAGCACCAGTAGCGTTTCGTTGCGGCGGATACGTTCGTGAAACAGCAGGCCTTCGAGTATCACGGTGAACGCCGGGAAGCTGGCGAAGCCCAGTGTCGCGATGGCCACGCCCCCGACCTTGACCGCGATGAAGAAGCTTACCCAGTGGCCAGCCAGCAAAACGCCGCCGAGCAGCAGGCGGCGGATGTCCTGGCCTTTGAGCGAGTACCAGCCCTGGCGGGCAAGGCTGGCGAACAGGGCGAGGGCGAGCACGGCAAAGGCGGCGCGACCGAACACGATGATCGCCGGGCTGGCGCTGGCAGCGAGCTTGCCGAATACGCCAGTCAGACCGAAGAACAGCGCGCCAATGTGTAGGGCGCCGAGGGCGGTGCGGTGGTTCATGATGGTCCTTGAGCAATTGAAAAGTCAGCCCCGGCCCTATCGCTGGCGAGCGGGGTCCTACTGGTGACGTGCAGTCCTTGTAGGCATTGGAACAGGTTCAGTGTAAGACGCCAGACTCTCGCTAGTCTGTCGCGACCCTCGCGTCATTTGTCGCCAGGCTCTCGCCGCAAGGCCAGGGGCGTGCACCCGAACATCCGCAGCACGGCTGCCGAAAACGCGCTTTGCGAGCCGTAGCCAACCCGCGCCGCGATTTCGCCCACCGCGAGCGAACTCTGCTTGAGTAATTGCCGCGCCATGAGCAACCGGCGCTGGCGAATGTAGTCCATCGGTGTCATGCCGCATTCGGCGATGAAGCGTGCGTGCAGCCGGGCGCTGGACAGCCCGGCCAGGCGCGCCAAGTCGGCGACCTGCAGCGGATAGGCCGCGTGCTGCTCGATGTGCGCGTCGAAGGCCGCATAAGGTAGTCGGTGGCTGGGTGCGATGGCCGCTGCCGCCGTGGGGTTGAGGCTGGCCAACAGCAGCACCGCGCCCTGCCGGGCAATGAGCGGATCGTCTACCGGGCTGTTGGCCAGCCAGTCCACCAGTTGCTGCTGGCGGGCATCGAGGTTCCGCGCGCCGGGATTGTCCAGCAGGCGCCGGCTGGCATCGGCGTGTTCACCGAGCTGCTCGTGCAACCAATGATCCCCGGGTACATCCAGCACCAGGCAATGGCTGCCGGCATCGCTGCCGCAGGCATGGTGGGCACCGGCAGGTACCACCATCAGGCCTTGGCGGTCGATTCGCGCGCCATGCCCCTGGACCTCGAAATCAAGACGGCCGCGCAGGCCGAACACCAATTGTGGGTGCTCGTGGCTATGGGCGATCAGGTCGTGCCGGTAATGGCGCAGGGAAAGAATGCGGCCGACGGTCATGGGCGGTCCTCGCGGGGCAGGGTTTCATTGTGCCTGATTCACGTCGCACCATCACTCGTCATGCCGTTGCCACCAACCTGTCATCTGCGCCTGCCAGTCTCCAGCAAACAGCGCCGGAGCCAGCCCCATGACCCCTGTCGAACTCTCTCGCCCGTCGCGTAAACAGCGCGTTCGCACGTTGTGGATCTCCGATGTCCACCTGGGCACCCGGGACTGCCAGGCCGAGCACTTGTCGCAGTTTCTCAAGGGCTACCAGGCTGACAAGGTCTATCTGGTCGGCGACATCATCGATGGCTGGAAGCTGCGTGCAGGCATCTATTGGCCGCAAGCGCACACCAACGTCATTCGCCGGCTGCTGACCATGAGCAAGCGCGGTACCGAAGTGGTCTACGTGACCGGCAACCACGACGAATTTCTGCGCCGCTACTCCAAACTGTTGCTGGGCAATATCCAGCTGGTGGACGAGGCTGAGCACCTGACGGCGGATGGTCGGCGACTGCTGGTGATTCATGGCGATCAGTTCGATGTCATCACGCGTTACCACCGTTGGCTGGCTTTCCTGGGTGACCGCGCGTACGAAACCACCCTGGTGCTCAACCGCTGGCTCAATCACTGGCGGGCGCGATACGGCTATGGTTACTGGTCGCTGTCGGCGTACCTCAAGCACAAGGTCAAGGGGGCGGTGAACTTCATCAGCGATTTCGAGGATGCGATCGCCCACGAATGCACGCGGCGCGGTTTTCACGGGGTAGTGTGCGGGCATATCCACCATGCCGAGATCCGCAAGGTGGGAGAGGTGGAGTACCTCAACTGTGGGGACTGGGTCGAGTCGTGTACAGCGCTGATCGAGCACTGGGACGGCAGCATTACGCTGTATCGGCTGGCCGAGGCGCAGCAGAACGCCCGCATGGCGGTGTCGCGCGAGCCAGCGTGAGTGGCAGCCGATCGCCGACGAGCCGGCTCCAGCAGGTGCGTCGGGGTATGGCCTGGAGTTCTAGAAGGTGATCCGGCCTAGAAGGATGTCGCGGAACATCACGAAGTCGCCGATCAGGCTGTAGAAGGGGTGGCTGAAGGTCGCCGGCCGATTGTGCTCGAAGAAGAAATGCCCGATCCAGGCAAAGCCGTAGCCCGCCACGGGTACCGCAAACAACAGCAACCATTTGCCGCTGCCGATGGTATACGCCAGCAAGGCGATCACCAGGCTGGTGCCGACAAAGTGCAGGCGCCGGCAGGTGGGGTTGCTGTGCTCGCCCAGGTAGTAGGGGTAGAACTCGGCAAAACTGCGAAACTGCGCTGTGCTGGTCATGGCTATGCTTCCAGGATTAACACTTCTTGACAGGATACACGGCGTGGAGCCTGAATCGAGTCTAGAGTGATTGGCGGGGCCGGCCAGTGACAATAGGCGCCATTTGAGTATCCTTGGAGTTCACCGCACGAAGCGGTCAGCATAAGAAGCCTGTCATGAGTGAACGAACCACGTCAGCCAGCTGGGCATCAGGGATTGTGAAGGCACTTGAGCTGGAAGGGCTCGATTGTCAGGCCATGTTCAAGCAGCTCGGACTGGATTTTGCCGCCCTGGACGACCCTGACGCACGCTTTCCTCAAGATTCCATGACCCGACTCTGGCAGCTGGCCGTGGAGCTGTCCGGCAATGAAGCCATTGGCCTGAACATGGCGCGGGTCGTGCGCCCGGCTTCATTTCACGTGGTGGGCTATGCGCTGATGTCCAGTCGCACCCTGGCCGAGGGCTTCCAGCGACTGGTGCGTTACCAGCGAATCATCGCCGAGAGTTCCGACTTGAGCTTCGTCCTCGGGCCCGAGGGCTATTCACTGATTCTTACCGTACACGGTGACCACCTGCCTCCGACCCGGCACAGCGCCGAAGCGTCGCTGGCGTGCGCCCTGGCGCTGTGCAAGTGGCTCAGCGGGCGGCCAATCCAGCCGCGACGGGTATTGATCCAGGGGCCGCAGCCAAAAGATGTCGAGCCGTACAAGGTGGCGTTCCATTCACCGCTGGTGTTCGGCGCGCCCCATGATGCGCTGGTGTTCGAACGCGCCGACATGGAAGCGCCCCTGCCGACAGCCAATGAAGCGATGGCGGTGCTGCATGATCGCTTCGCCGGCGAATACCTCGCGCGCTTCTCGGAGAGCCGGGTGACGCACCGTGTGCGCCAGGTGCTATGCCGCATCCTGCCGCAGGGGGAACCCAAGCGTGAAACCCTTGCCCAGGCCCTGCACCTGTCGCAGCGCACCTTGCAGCGGCGGCTGCAGGAGGAGGGCACCAGTTTCCAGACCTTGCTTGACGACACTCGCCGCGAGCTGGCCGAACAGTACTTGGCACAGCCGGGCATGACGTTGTTGGAAACTGCCTATCTGCTGGGCTTTGCCGACCCCAGCAACTTTTACCGGGCATTTCGCCGTTGGTTCGACACCACGCCGAGCGAGTATCGCGCCCGGCTAGGAGCGGAAGGCGAACCTTTCAGTGACGCCAGAACGCCGGCATACACAACACCAGCACCGTAATGATTTCCAGGCGCCCCAGCAGCATGCCGCCGGCCAGGATCCACTTGGCTGCATCCGGCAGCGAGGCATAGTTGCCGGACGGGCCGATCACCTCGCCCAGGCCAGGCCCCACGCCGGATACGGTGCCCGCTGCACCGGTCAGTGCGGTCATCCAGTCCACTCCCAGCAGCGACAGCAACAGGGCCATGACGCAGATGGTGATGGCGAAGAAGAACGAGAACGTCAGGATCGAGCGCACGATTTCTTCGTCAAGGCGGTGGCCGTTGTACTTCTGCTTGATCACCGCACGCGGGTGGATCAACTGATTGAGGTTGGCCTTGAGCAGGATGTAGGCAACCTGGAAGCGGAAGATCTTGATGCCGCCGGCCGTCGAACCGGAGCAGCCGCCGACGAAGCCCAGGTAGAAGAACAGCATCAGCGAGAAATTACCCCACAGGCTGTAGTCGCCCAAGGCAAAGCCGGTGGTGGTAACCACCGAGGTCACGTTCAGCGCCACATGGCGCAGGGCATCCAGCCAGTGCAGGTTGGTGGTGGCCCAGTACCAGGTGCCCAGCACCAGCCAGGTGACCAGCAGCATTCCCAGCAGTCCTTGGACTTGCTGGTCGCGGATCAACGCTTTGCGGTTGCCGCGCAGGGTAGCGACGTAGAGGGTGAAGGGCAGACTGCCGAGGATCATCACCACCACCGCCACCCAGTGCACGGCCGGAATATCCCACTTGGCCAGGGACTGGTCAGAGGTCGAGAACCCGCCGGTGGAGATGGCCGACATGGCATGGTTGATCGCGTCGAACGGGCTCATGCCGGCCCACCAGAATGCCAGGCCGCCCAGCACCGAGAAGCCGACGTACACCATGACGATCGACTTGGCCACCATGTGCGAACGCGGCATTACCTTTTCGGAGCGGTCCGAAGACTCGGTCTGGAACAGGCGCATGCCCCCGATGCGCAGCAGCGGCAGGATCGCCACTGCCATGGCGATGAAGCCGATGCCGCCGAGCCAGTGCAGCATTGAGCGCCACATCAGGATGCCCGGCGACATCGTGTCCAGGCCGCTGAGGACCGTGGCGCCAGTGGCGGTGATGCCGGACATGCTTTCGAAGAAGGCGTCCGTGTAGCTGATGTGCTGGGTCAGCAGGAAGGGCAGGGCTGCAAATACGCACACCACCAGCCAACTGCTGACCGTCAGCAGGTACATGTCGCGCGGGCGCAGGTGCACATGCTCAGGGCGGCCTTGGATGACCATGGCCAGGCCGGCGATGAAGGTAATCAGGCTCGACCACAGGAATGACGGCAGGTCGCCTGTGCGATCGAAAATCACCAGGGTCGCCATGGGGACGACCATGCTGACCGCCAGGGTGATGAGGAAGATGCCGATGATGAAACCAATGATCCTTAAGGTCGGCAACGCCATGTGATCTGCTCTGACTCTGAACGGAAGGGCGCCATTCTACCTATGGGTCTGGTGATGTAAACGCTAGAATGGCCGCACATTTAACTGCCAGGAGGGTAGCCGATGGAGGCTCTCGACGCATTGCTCAACCGTGTTTCCGTGCCACGCCTGACTGATCCGGCGCCCAACGCCGCCCAGCGCGAGGCACTGTTCCAGGCCGCGCTGCGCGCCCCGGACCACGGCCAGCTGCGCCCATGGCGCTTCCTGACCATCGAAGGTCAAGGCCGGGACAAGCTGGGCGAACTGTTCGCCGAAGCCTTGCAAATCAAAGGTGACGCCAGCCAGGCGGCCTTGGACAAGGCTCGCGCCATGCCGCTGCGCGCGCCGCTGCTGATCGTGGTCATCGCCAAGCTGCAGGACCATTTCAAGGTGCCCAAGTCCGAGCAGCGGCTGGCGGCCGGATGCGCGGCCCATGGCATCCTGATTGCCGCTCATGCCCAGGGAATCGGTGCGGTGTGGCGCACCGGTGACATGGCCTTCGATGCCCACGTGCACAAAGGGCTGGGGTTGGCCGAGAACGAAGAGTTGGTCGGCTACCTGTATGTCGGTACCCCGATGACCGAGCCGCGTACCGCGCCGGTGCTGGAAACGGCCGACTTCGTCAGTGCCTGGGGTGAGTGAAGTCGGCCTGGCTGGCCCTGTGCAGTGAGACTTCCGGCCTCTTCGCGGGGTTACCCACGACGAGGCCGGGACAACCAGCCCCGACTCAGTTGCCGTTCACCTCGGCCACCGGCAGCTCCAACCGGGCCACGAAGCCCCCCAGTGGATGATTGGCCAACACCAGCGTCCCCCCGTGGCGCTCCGCTGCCTTGCGCGCAATGGCCAGCCCCAGGCCATGCCCCGCTGCACTCTGTCCTGGCGCCCTGAAGAATGGCTCACCCAGCTGTGCCAGATGCTCCTGTGCCACCCCAGGCCCGTGGTCGCGCACAGTCAGCACGATACGGTCCTGCTCACGCTCGGCATGAATCTCGATCGGTTGCCCCACTGGATTGAAACGCAAGGCATTGCGCAGCAGGTTGTCCAGCGCTCGTTCGATCAGCGTCGGCCAGCCTTGCAGTGTCAGGCCTGGCTGGGCTTCGAGCTTGACCTCCTGCTCCGGTGCGCTGAGCTGGGCATCCTTGCGCACGCTGCCAAGCAATGCATTCAGGTCGACCGGCTCGGCATGCGCCTGCTCGGCATCGACGCGGGCCAGGGCAAGGATCTCGCTGATCAGGTCTTCCAGACGGTCGCATTCGCGGGTCAGACGTGGCCACAACGTTTCGCGTTGCTCGGGTTCGGCACGTTCGGCCAGGGCCAGGGCAATGCGCAGGCGTGCCAGAGGCGAGCGCAGTTCGTGGGACACATCGCGCAGCAACTGGCGCTGGCTGCCGATCAGGCTTTGCAGGCGGGCGCCCATCTTGTTGAAGTCGTTGGCCAGCACACCGAATTCGTCGCGGCGGGCCGCCAGCCGCGCCAGGCTGTTCTGCTGATAGCTGGTCTGCCCCAGGTCATGCACCGCACCGCGCAATCGGCTCAATGGGCGGGTGATGGACAGGGTCACCAGCAGGCTGAACAAGGTCAGGACCACGAGGGCGATGCCCAGTGCGCTGAGCGGCCAGAGCAGGCTCTCGCGGTGCCAAGCGTCCAGCTCCGGGTGTGGAATCCGGTAGATCAGCAGATAGGTTTCGCCGCTCTGGGGGCTGGTGTACTCCTCGGTGAGCCGTCGCCAGGGCAGGCGGCGGTCGTCGTTGTGCTGGCGAGCCTCGAAGGCCGCCGCACGGCGGGGGAAAGTGCCGGGCACTACCGCCTCGCCGCTGTCATTGAGCACTTGTACGTCGATCTTGAAGCGCTGCTTGCGCCGCTCCAGAAAGCGCTGCGCCGATTCCATGCCTTCTTGCTCGTAGTGCTGGGCCCAGTGGCTGGCCAAGGTGTTCAGGCCTGGGTGGCGGCTGAGAATCCAGGCGTCTTGGTTGAGCATATGGCCCAGCAGGATCGACAGCCCGGCGACCAGTGTGATGGCCAGCCAGAAACTGGCCAGGATGCGCCAGAACAGTGAACGCAAGTGCACCTCCTACAAGCGGGAAAAGCCCGGCCCGCATGAGAGCGGGCCGGGCATCGGTGGGACAGCTTACTGGGCCTTGGCGTCTTTTTCAGCTTTCCAGGCCTGGAACTCCTGCCACTCAGCCTGCTTCGCGGCGCGCTCTTTCTTCAACTCGTCGAACTGCTTCTGCTGTTCTGGCTTGAGCAGGGCGCGGATCTGGCTATCGGTCTTGTCGTGGCTGGCCTTGATTTCATCCTTCATGGCTTTTTGATCGGCGGCTGGCAGCTTGTTCAGGTAGCGCTCGGTGATGTCGCGACGTTGCTTCATCTGCTCGCCCATCAGCTTGCCGATCTGCTGGCGTTGGTCGCGGCTCAGGTCCAGTTGGGCGAAAGGCGCGTCACCGCGATGATGCGGGCCGTCGTGGCGCGGGCCGCCTTCAGGCATGGCCATGGCTACGGTCGGCAGGGCGGCGGCGAACATCAGGGCGATAAGGGTCTTGCGCATGGTGTTTCTCCTTTCAGGGGCCGGTGGTTACCGGATGAGCCCAGTCTAGGGAGATCAAGGTCAAGCGCAGTCAGTGGAGGGTAAAGACTCGGTAAAGAGGGGCGGCCGTGCTTTGTGCGAGCGGGGCGTTGCAATTGGGGCCGCAAAGCGGCCCCGGCGTGCTTACAGACTGTAGTAGTAGCCCCGGCTGCGCAGCGCCACGATCCGCGGACGGCCGTCGGGGTGCGGGCCGATCTTCTTGCGTAGGTTGCTGACATGCATGTCCAGGCTGCGGTCATACAGGGTCAGCTTGCGACCCAAACCGATCTGCGCGAGGTCCTGCTTGTCCAGCGGTTCGCCGGGTTGGCGCAGCAGTGCTTCGAGGATGCGGCTTTCGGAGAGGGTCAGGGTCATTTCGCGTTCGTCGATGCTGACCACGCCACGCGCCGGGCTGAAGGTCAGGTCGCCAATTTCCACCTGGGTGGTGGTGGCCGTCGGGTGGCTGCGGCGCAGCACTGCCCGCAGGCGCGCCGTGAGTTCACGCGGGTCGCAGGGTTTGGCCAGGTAGTCGTCGGCACCCAGTTCGAGGCCGAGGATGCGGTCCAGCGGCTCGCCACGGGCCGAAAGCATCAACACCGGCAGTTCAGCGTGGTCGCTGCGCAATTGCTTGAGCAGTTCCAGGCCACTGCCATCGGGCAGCATCACGTCGAGCACCACCGCTGCCGGCGAATGCTCTGCCAGCGCCTGACGCGCGCTCTGGCCATCGTGGCAGGCGCGGACAGAGAACCCTTCCTGGGTCAGCCAGCTGCCGAGCAGCTCGCAGAGTTCCTGGTCATCATCAATCAGTAACAGCTCGCTCATGACTCACTCAATTCAACCATTGACGGCGTCTTCTATGTCCGCCACTGGCAAAGATACCGCAGACTGCCGACAAGAGTGCAACGGCTGAACCAATCAGAAACCATTGTTGCTGGTCGGTAAGCAGGCGGGGCTGGGGACTGGCCTGCAATTCCCGGATCGCCATCTTCAGCCGCTGGTTGTCCTGGCGCAGGCGCGCCAGCTGGGCGCTTTCCCGTTCGCTGTCGGCGTCCTGCAGTTGCTGGGCAAGGATGGCACGTTGCTTTTCGCTGTCGTCCAGGCGCTGCTGAAGCTCGGTAATGCGCGCACCGGCCTCCAGTGACAACGGTTGCTCGGCGTAGGCGAAGCAGGGGACTAACAACAGGCAAAACAGCAGGGCGATCTGACCTTGGCGCATGGGAACTCCTGATTCCTATCGATTCTGGAGGTTGTCGGCCGTTGGTCGGAATTGCTTAGCGTTCGCGCCAGCCCGTTCGCGGGTGAACTCGCTCTCATGGGCCACTTGCACGCTTCAGGGCCTGTGCAGTGCCTGTAAGAGCGGGTTCACCTGCGAAAAAGGCGACGCTGTTTAGATCAGGGCAACACTTGCTTGAACGGCTTGACGATGACCTTTTCGTACACGCCGGCGGCGATGTACGGGTCAGCGTCGGCCCAGGCCTGGGCATCGGCCAGGGAGTTGAACTCGGCGACGATCAGGCTGCCGCTGAAGCCAGCCTCACCTGGATCATTGCTGTCGATGGCCGGGTGCGGGCCGGCCAGTACCACGCGGCCTTCGGCCTTCAGTTGCTGCAGGCGATCGATGTGCGCCGGGCGTGCGGCCAGGCGTTTTTCCAGGGAGTTCGCGACGTCGCTGGCGATGATGGCGTAGAGCATGTCATTCCTTGGTCTTGGAGGTGGAAGGTTCGTCGTGCAGGTGGCGGGACAGGTAGACACCCTGTGCCACCAGGAAAATCACGGTCATGCCGAGGCTGCCGAACACCTTGAAGTCGACCCAGAAGTCCTGGAAGGTGAAGGCGACGAACAGGTTGGCGGCACCACAGAACAGGAAAAAACCGATCCAAGCGATGTTCAGGCGGTTCCAGATGGCATCGGGCAGGCTCAGGGCATGGCCCATGATGCGCTTGATCAGAACCCGGTCACCGATGAAATGGCTGCCGGCGAAGCCCAGGGCGAACAGCCAGTTGACCACGGGTGCCTTCCACTTGAGGAATGTCTCGCTGTGGAAGGTGAGGGTCAGGCCGCCGAACACCAGGCAGGCGATCAAGGTCAGCCACTGACCTTTTTCGAGCTTGCGCTGGCGCAGGAACAGGGCGCCGTACACCACCAGCGAACTGAGGATCAGCATCGCCGTGGCGCTGTAGATACCGCCGAATTCGAAGTTGTGACCGGCCACTTCCATGGGGCGCGGGTCGAGCTTGTAGACGATGAAGAACAGCAGCAGCGGGATGAAATCGATGAATTGTTTCACAATGGCAGCCAGAATCGGGATGTGACGGCATAATAACAAACATCGATTCCAGCGAAAGCGCTCCTCCATGAATGTTGATCTGCACTGTCACAGCACGGCCTCCGATGGCGCCCTGTCGCCGTCGACCCTGGTCGCCCGGGCCTTCGATCACGGGGTGCAAGCACTGGCGCTGACCGACCACGACACCATCGAAGGCCTGCCGGAGGCCCGGCAGGCCTGCCATGCACGAGGGATGCGCTGGATCAGCGGGGTGGAGCTTTCCTGCACCTGGGGTGGTGCGACCATCCATGTACTGGGCTATGACTTCCCGCTCGATGCGCCGCCGCTGCTGGCGGCCATCGAAGCTTTGCACCGGGGGCGCTGGCTGCGCGCCGAGGAAATCGACAAGCGGTTGGCGGCCAAGGGCATGCCCGGCGCACTCGACGGTGCGCGGGCGGTGCAGCAAGAACTGGGTGACAGCGGCAACGCTCCCGCGCGCCCGCACTTTGCCGAGTTCCTGGTGCGTGCGGGCCACGTCAAGGACCGCGGCGAAGCGTTTCGCAAGTGGCTTGGCGCCGGCAAGCTGGGCGACGTCAAGCTGCATTGGCCGACGCTTGAGGAAACCGTCGCGACCCTGCGCCAGTCCAATGCCTGGGTGAGCCTGGCTCATCCCATGCATTACGATCTGACCCGCAGCAAGCGCAGAAGGCTGATAGCAGACTATATTCAGGCAGGCGGGCAGGCACTTGAGGTGGTCAATGGGATGATGCCGGCCGAGCAAGTGGGCACGATGTCCATCCTTACCCGAGAGTTCGGCTTGCTGGCGAGCGCCGGCAGTGATTTCCACGGCCCTGGCACCTGGGGCGAGATCGGTGCCTACCGGCCATTGCCCGAGGACCTGCCACCTCTGTGGCGCCGATTCAGCCATGAACAGCCTTTGGCGGTATGAACAGGACGACTACGTGAGCCAATTTTTCCAGATTCATCCGGAGAATCCGCAGCCGCGGCTGATCCGCCAGGCGGTTGAGATCATCCGCAAGGGTGGCGTGGTGGTCTATCCGACCGACTCGGCCTATGCCCTGGGTTGCCAGATTGGCGACAAGAGCGCGGTGGAGCGGGTGCGACGCCTGCGTGGCCTGGACAAGAGCCATAACTTCACCCTGATGTGCTGCGATATGTCCCAGCTCGGTCTTTACGCCAAGGTCGACACCGGTACTTTCCGCCTGCTCAAGGCCCATGTGCCCGGCCCCTACACGTTCATACTCAATGGCACCCGCGAGGTGCCACGTCTGCTGCTGCACGAAAAGCGTCGCACCATCGGCCTGCGGGTACCGGATCACGCGATCACCCTGGCCCTGCTTGCCGAGCTGGGCGAGCCACTGATGAGCGTGAGCCTGATCCTGCCAGGTGACACCGAGCCGATGACCGACCCGTACGAGATTCGCCAGCGACTGGAGCACCATGTCGACCTGGTCATCGATGGCGGTTTTGGCGACCTCAAGGCTTCCACCATCATCGATCTGTCCGGCGAGTCGCCTGAGCTGATACGCGAAGGCTGTGGCGACCCAGCGCCGTTCATGGTCCACGCGTGAGCCAAGTAGACGCACCGCAGGCACAGGTCAGCGAAGTCGCGTTGCCCCAGCAATTGCAGCTGGCGCTGGTCTATGGTGAAGCACTTACAGAGATGCCGGTGGACCTCTATATCCCGCCGGATGCGCTGGAAGTCATCCTCGAAGCCTTTGAAGGCCCGCTGGACTTGCTCCTGTACCTGATCCGCAAGCAGAACATCGACATCCTCGACATCCCGGTAGCCGAGATCACCCGTCAGTACATGGGTTATGTCGAACTGATGAAGAGCGTGCGCCTCGAGCTGGCCGCCGAGTACCTGGTGATGGCCGCAGTGCTGGCCGAGATCAAGTCGCGCATGCTGTTGCCGCGCTCGTCGGAGGTCGAGGAAGAAGAGGGCGACCCGCGCGCCGAACTGATTCGCCGTCTTCAGGAGTACGAGCGCTTCAAGGCCGCTGCCGAAGGCATCGACGAGCTGCCGCGGGTTGGCCGCGATATCGTCGTGCCGCGCCTGGACGCCCCCCAGGCCAAGGTGCGCAAGCTGTTGCCCCAGGTCAGCCTGGAGGAGCTTCTGGTGTCCATGGCCGAGGTCATGCGCCGCAACGACCTGTTCGAAAGTCACCAGATCACCCGCGAGGCCCTGTCTACCCGCGAACGCATGAGCGAGGTGCTGGAGCGCCTCAAGGACGGTGGCTTCGTGCCATTTGTCGAATTGTTCGGCGCCGAGGAGGGCAAGCTGGGTGTGGTGGTGACGTTCATGGCGATTCTGGAGCTGGTCAAGGAATCGCTGATCGAACTGGTGCAGAATGAGCCTTTCGCCCCGATCCATGTCCGAATGCGGGCCGAAACTGTCGAAGAATCCGATGAATCTGAATGACCCACGCGACTTGGCGTCGCTGATCGAGGCGTTTTTGCTGGCCTCGGGCAAGCCACAATCCCTGGAACGCTTGTATGAACTGTTCGAAGAGGCCGAGCGCCCCGAACCCAAGGTGTTCAAGAAGGCCCTGGAGGTGCTGGGCAAGTCCTGCGCTGGCCGTGCATTCGAACTCATGGAGGTGGCCAGCGGCTACCGCCTGCAGATTCGCGAGGACTTCGCGCCCTGGGTAGGGCGGCTGTGGGAAGAGCGCCCGCAACGTTATTCCCGTGCGTTGCTGGAAACCCTGGCATTGATCGCTTACCGCCAGCCCATCACCCGTGGCGAGATCGAGGATGTGCGGGGTGTGGCGGTGAACAGCAATATCATCAAGACCTTGATGGAGCGGGAGTGGATACGCGTGGTCGGCTACCGTGAGGTGCCCGGTCGACCAGCGATGTTCGCCACCACCAAGGGATTTCTCGATCACTTCAATCTCAAGAGCCTCGAAGAGCTGCCGGCGTTGGCGGAGTTGCGCGAGATGGAGCCTGCACCCTTTCTGGACCCCGACGATGCGCCAGTGCCAGCGCATTTGCAGGCGTTGGCCGATGCCAGCCTGGGTGAGGAAGCGGTTGTCGAGCCGAAGGAAGAGACCAGTTTCCGCAGCTTGTTGGTGGAACTCGATGCCATGGAGGAGGGGTTGAAGACTGACTTCGAGGATTTGCGTGAGGAAGAGGGCAAGCTCGAACCCTGAAGTCGTCTGCGCTGACGCCACCGCTGGCAAGCCTCGGGTCCCGTGTCGTTGCCGACTTGCCGGCAATCAGGCAGCTTCGGTCAGCGCATAAGCCATTGGGCAGAAAACCCACTGCGCTACAGTGCGCTCGCGTCCGGAACCGCGTATGATACGCGCCCTTTTGGCACGTTCGTCGCCAAACCCTGATTCATTCCTACACCGGGAGGTGCCCAGATGAGTGAGCAAGACCTGCAAGACAGCCAACCCACCCCTCCATCCGGCGAAAAGCTGCAGAAAGTGCTGGCGCGCATTGGCGTCGGCTCGCGCCGTGACGTCGAGGCCTGGATCAGCCAGGGCCGTATCAAAGTCAACGGCGTCGAAGCCACCCTCGGCCTGCGCGTCGACCTGCACGATGCGATCACGGTCGATGGCAAGCTGATCAAGCGCGAAGAGGCCGCCGAGGCCACTCGCCGGGTGATCATGTACAACAAGCCCGATGGCGAGATCTGCACCCGTGACGACCCCGAAGGTCGTCCGACCGTGTTCGATCGCCTCCCGCGCCCGAAAGAAGGCCGCTGGATCAACATCGGCCGTCTGGACATCAACACCACTGGCCTGTTGCTGTTCACCACCGACGGTGAGCTGGCCAATCGCCTGATGCACCCCTCCTACGAGATGGACCGCGAGTACGCAGTGCGTGTGCGTGGTGAGGTGGACGACGAGATGATCGAACGCCTCAAGGCCGGCGTGATGCTCGAGGATGGCCCGGCCAAGTTCACCGACATCCAGAAAGCCCCCGGTGGTGAAGGCTTCAACCACTGGTATCACTGCGTGGTAATGGAAGGGCGTAACCGTGAGGTACGTCGCCTGTGGGAATCCCAGGGCATGGTGGTCAGCCGACTGAAGCGCGTACGTTTCGGCCCGGTGTTCCTCAATTCCGACCTGCCGATGGGCCGCTGGCGCGAAATGACCCAGGGCGAAATCGACATCCTGGCCGCTGAAGTGGGCCTGCAGCCGGTAGCGCTGCCAGCCATGAACCTCAAGGCCAAGGACAAGATGGAGCGCATGCAGCGCAAGTCGACCCGTCCACTGGGCCGCAACGAGCGCGTACGCAACCTTCGCCCGGCGCACGAGGGCAGCGCTGCCGAGCGTCCTGCGCGTCAGCCACGTGAAGAAGCCCCGCGCAAAGGCAGCCGCGGCAGCACTGTCGCCGAGCGCCCGAGCGAGATGCGCAAGCGTCCTGCAAGGCCGGAAGGCGACAAGCCAACCGGGCGCGGTCGTGGCAAGCCGCGTGGTTGATCTGCACTGCTGATCAAAGAGCCAGCCTTCGGGCTGGCTTTTTCATGTCTGCACGATGCGGTCGCGCCATGCAACGCTCAGCCAAGATCTTGAACGAAAAGAAATTTTCCGACGACTGGCAAGTTTTCAAACCGCCTTGTAAAGAAAATTGTACGAAATCATCCGATTTCCCTGACCGCCACCTTTTTCTGTAAACAGAACTTGCCGACAAGCACCTCCTCGAACCTGCCCTGTCCCCGCCGGCCTATTGCCCAAACCCCCGCCCCACGCTGATATAGCGAGCATTGCCGCGTGCAAGAAGCCCCTCCGCAGAGCTGGGCATACAGAACAACAAATGGAGGCGCCATGTACGCCGATCACCTCGCCTTTGAAGGCCTACACCACAGGACCGGTGCGTTTTTTCCCCAGGAAACGACGCAACGCGTTGACGCCTGCGCGTTCGCGGGGGTATACAGTGCGCCGCGTTTTACCTGTGACCCTTATGCGTACCGCGCACTCTTGGCCACGCCCGGCTGATCCGCCCCGGCGGAGCCTGTGTCCAAGAAACCCAAGGTAACCACCTTGCCCCATTCCGCTGCGCCACGAGCGCGGTGGGTCCGATTCCGTCACAGATAAAAACAATGCAGGTGACTTCGTTCATGAGTGGACAAAACATGCATTCAGGCGAGCTCAAGCGGGGCCTGAAGAACCGCCATATCCAATTGATCGCCCTCGGCGGCGCGATTGGTACCGGTCTGTTCCTCGGCTCGGCAGGCGTGATGAAATCCGCCGGTCCGTCGATGATCCTTGGCTACGCCATCTGCGGCTTCATCGCCTTCATGATCATGCGCCAGCTCGGCGAAATGATCGTCGAAGAGCCGGTGGCCGGTTCGTTCAGCCACTTTGCCCATAAATATTGGGGGGGCTTCGCCGGTTTTCTGTCGGGATGGAACTGCTGGGTGCTGTACATCCTGGTCGGCATGTCGGAGCTCACCGCGGTTGGCAAGTACATTCACTACTGGTGGCCGGAGATCCCGACTTGGGTCACGGCAGCGGGCTTCTTCCTGCTGATCAACTTCATCAACCTGATGAACGTCAAGGTATTCGGTGAGGCCGAGTTCTGGTTCGCAATCATCAAGGTCGCGGCGATCGTCGGCATGATCGGCCTGGGTGCCTATCTGTTGACCAGCGGCAGCGGCGGCCCCGAGGCCTCGGTGACCAACCTGTGGGCGCATGGCGGCTTCTTCCCGCATGGCGTCAGCGGCCTGGTGATGGCCTTGGCATTCATCATGTTCTCCTTCGGTGGCCTGGAAATGCTCGGTTTCACCGCGGCCGAGGCCGACAAGCCGAAAACCGTCATCCCCAAGGCGATCAACCAGGTCATCTACCGCATCCTGATCTTCTACATCGGTGCGCTGGTGGTCCTGCTGTCGCTGACCCCTTGGGACAATCTGGTCGCCAGCATCGACGCCTCTGGCGGCAGCTACGGCAGCAGCCCGTTCGTCCAGGTGTTCTCGTTGCTGGGCAGCGATGTGGCTGCGCACCTGCTGAACTTCGTGGTACTGACTGCAGCGCTGTCGGTCTACAACAGCGGTACCTACTGCAACGCCCGCATGCTGCTGGGTATGGCTGAGCAGGGCGATGCACCTGCGGCGCTGGCAAAGGTCGACAAGCGCGGTGTGCCGGTTCGTTCGATTCTGGTTTCGGCGGCAGTGACCTTGATCGCCGTGCTGCTGAACTACCTCATTCCGCAGAATGCGCTGGAGCTGTTGATGTCGCTGGTGGTCGCGACCCTGGTGATCAACTGGGCGATGATCAGCTACTCGCACTTGAAGTTCCGCCAGCATCTGGATCGCACTGGCCAAAGGCCGCTGTTCAAGGCGTTGTGGTACCCCTATGGCAACTACATCTGCCTGGCTTTCGTGGTGCTGATCCTGGGCGTCATGCTGCAGATTCCTGGGATCCAGGTGTCGGTGTACGCGATTCCGGTGTGGCTGGTGGTGATGTATGTGTTCTACGTAGCTAAGGGCAAGCGTGGGGCGCAGGCCGTCGGCGAGGCTGGGACCATTTCCAAGTAACCGCCTGATGGCATGAATGAAAACCCGACATCCGGTCACAGGTGTCGGGTTTTTTGTTGTCCGTCACTGCTTGTCAAGGGCGGTTTGCCGACGTTGAGGGTCGCTGCAGGCAACCCGCCCATCAGATCTGCTCCAGCAACCACCCGCGAAACGCCCGCAACGACGGCAGCGCCTCATTTCTCGGCGGGTAGATCAGGTAGTAGCTGCGTTGACTGGCAAAGGCGGTCCCTGGGCTGAAGAGCTCACCCTTGGCCAGTTCCTCCTCCACCAGGATTCTCGGCACCAGGCCGATGCCGATTCCGGCCCGTACCGCTTGGATCAAGTGTGAGGTCAGCTCGAAGCTGGGCCCCAGGCGCATGGCCCGGTGGGGTAGGCCATGGTGCGAGAACCATTCGCCCCAGGCGTGCGGGTTGTTGGCCACGTTAAGCAGCACTTCTTCACTGATCCGCGCCGGCTCCCAGCCTTGGGCGTCGTTGCCGGCTTCGGACGGCAGGATCACCACCAGCTCTTCGGCATGCAAGCGATGGCAGATCAGGCCCGGCAAGTCGTGGCTGGCCACGCCAATGGCCGCGTCGATCTCGCTGGTGTCGAAGTTGATCGCTTCGATGCGTGAATGTATATGCACCAGCATGCCTGGGTGCGCGCTGTAGAACGCATGCAGGCGAGGTAGCAGCCATTTCGAGCCGAAGGTGGGAAGGGTTGCCAGGCGCAGGGTGCCGACGCCGGACTGGTATGCCAGGGCCTGCAAGGTCGCGTTGCGGATGCGCCCCAACGCCTCGCTCAGTTCGCGCTGGTACAGGCGGCCAACGTCGGTCAGCTGCACCTGTCTGCCCTCGCGCCGGAACAGCGTCAGGCCAAGCTGCTGCTCCAAGGCCTGCACTTGCCGGCTGACCGCGCTCTGCGTCAGGGACAGCTCGGCGGCGGCACGGGTGTAGCTTTCATGCCGGGCGGCAGCTTCGAAGGCCAGGAGTAGCGACATCGAAGGGGTCAGGTGGCGGTAATTCATTCATAAAAGTCATCGATAGCGGCAGGATTATCCGTTTGCCCCTGGGGCGAAAGTACAGGAACATGGGCCTATTCGTCATCCGTGCATACAGCGAACCATGCCGGAAAGACAGGATTTCCGTGAATTAGCCCATATCAAGAGGCCATCCTTCGATGATCGCCCAGCTGCCCACCCGCGCGCCGGCCGCCAACTACCCCGAATTTCTCGAAGCCCTGCGCAGCAGCGGCTTCCGTGGCCAGATCAGTGCCGACTACGGCACGCGCACCGTGCTGGCCACCGACAACTCGATCTACCAGCGCCTGCCCCAGGCGGCGGTGTTCCCGATGGACGCCGACGACGTGGCGCGGGTCGCTACACTGATGGGCGAGCCACGCTTCCAGCAGGTCAAGCTGACCCCGCGGGGCGGTGGTACCGGCACCAACGGTCAGTCGCTGACCGACGGCATCGTCGTCGACCTGTCGCGTCACATGAACAAGATTCTGGAAATCAACGTCCAGGAGCGTTGGGTGCGGGTTCAGGCGGGGGTGGTCAAGGACCAGCTCAATGCTGCGCTCAAGCCCCACGGTCTGTTCTTCGCCCCTGAACTGTCCACCTCCAATCGTGCCACTGTCGGCGGCATGATCAATACCGACGCCAGCGGCCAGGGCAGTTGCACCTACGGCAAGACCCGCGACCACGTCCTGGAGTTGCACAGCGTGCTGCTTGGCGGTGAGCGCCTGCACAGCCTGCCGATCGATGATGCGGCGCTGGAGCAAGCCTGCGCCGCACCTGGCCGGGTCGGCGAGGTGTACCGCATGGCTCGCGAAATCCAGGAAACCCAGGCCGAGCTGATCGAAAGTACCTTCCCCAAGCTCAACCGCTGCCTGACCGGCTACGACCTGGCGCACCTTCGCGACGAACAGGGCCGCTTCAACCTCAACAGCGTGCTGTGCGGTGCCGAAGGCTCGCTGGGCTACGTGGTCGAGGCCAAGCTCAACGTGTTGCCGATTCCCAAGTATGCGGTGCTGGTGAACGTTCGCTACACCAGCTTCATGGATGCCCTGCGCGATGCCAATGCGCTGATGGCGCTCAAGCCATTGTCGATCGAGACGGTGGATTCCAAGGTGCTGATGCTGGCGATGAAAGACATCGTCTGGCACAGCGTGGCTGAATATTTCCCCGCCGACCCCGAGCGCCCGACCCTGGGCATCAACCTGGTGGAGTTCTGCGGCGACGAGCCAACCGAGGTCAACGCCCGGGTGCAGGCGTTCATCGAGCACCTTCAGAATGACACCAGCGTCGAACGCCTGGGCCACACCTTGGCTGAGGGGGGCGACGCGGTCACGCGGGTCTACACCATGCGCAAGCGCTCGGTGGGCCTGCTGGGCAACGTCGAGGGCGAAGTGCGCCCGCAGCCCTTCGTGGAAGACACCGCGGTACCGCCAGAGCAGCTTGCCGACTACATCGCTGACTTCCGTGCCCTGCTCGATGGCTATGGCCTGTCCTACGGCATGTTCGGCCATGTCGACGCCGGGGTGCTGCACGTGCGTCCGGCGCTGGACATGAAAGATCCAGCCCAGGCGGCGCTGGTCAAGCCGATTTCCGACGCCGTGGCGGCGCTGACCAAACGCTATGGTGGCCTGCTGTGGGGCGAACACGGCAAAGGCCTGCGCTCGGAATACGTGCCGGAGTACTTTGGTGAACTCTACCCGGCGCTGCAGCGCCTCAAAGGCGCCTTCGACCCGCATAACCAGCTCAACCCAGGCAAGATCTGCACCCCGCCGGACAGCGCCGAAGGCCTGACACCGGTCGATGGTGTGACCTTGCGCGGTGATCTCGACCGTACCATCAGCGAGCGCGTGTGGCAGGACTTCCCCAGCGCCGTGCACTGCAACGGCAACGGCGCCTGCTACAACTACGACCCCAACGACGCCATGTGCCCCTCGTGGAAGGCCACCCGCGAGCGCCAGCACTCGCCCAAGGGCCGTGCCTCGCTGATGCGTGAGTGGCTGCGCCTGCAAGGCGAAGCCGATGTCGACGTGCTGGCGGTGGCGCGCAACAAGGTGTCCTGGCTCAAGGGCCTGCCGGCACGCCTGCGCAACAATCGCGCCCGTCAGCAGGGGCAGGCGGACTTTTCCCACGAGGTGTACGACGCCATGGCCGGTTGCCTGGCGTGCAAGTCGTGCGCGGGTCAGTGCCCGATCAAGGTCAATGTTCCAGACTTCCGCTCGCGCTTCCTTGAGCTGTACCACGGTCGCTACCAGCGTCCGCTGCGTGACTACCTGATCGGCTCGCTGGAATTCACCATCCCGTACCTGGCTCATGCGCCAGGGATTTACAACGCGGTGATGGGCTCGAAATGGGTCAGCAAGCTGCTGGCCGATAAGGTTGGGATGGTCGACAGCCCGCTGATCAGCCGCTTCAACTTCCAGTCGACCCTGACTCGCTGCCGGGTGGGTGTGGCCAGCGTACCGGCCCTGCGTGAGCTCACCCCGGCCCAACGCGAGCGCAGCATCGTGCTGGTGCAGGACGCCTTCACCCGGTACTTCGAGACACCGCTGCTGGCATCGTTCATCGAGCTGGCCCACCGCCTGGGCCATCGGGTATTTCTGGCGCCTTACAGTGCCAATGGCAAGCCGCTGCATGTGCAAGGCTTCCTGGGCGCCTTCGCCAAGGCTGCGATCCGCAACGCTACCCAGCTCAAGGCGCTGGCCGACTGTGGCGTGCCGCTGGTGGGCTTGGACCCGGCGATGACCCTGGTCTACCGCCAGGAATACCAGAAGGTGCCGGGCCTGGACGCGTGCCCGAAAGTGCTGTTACCCCAGGAGTGGTTGATGGAGGTGTTGCCGGAGCAGGCTGTGGTCGCGCCAGGCACCTTCCGGCTGATGGCCCACTGCACCGAGAAGACCAATGTGCCGGCTAGCACCAAGCAGTGGGAGCAGGTGTTCGCCCGTCTGGGCCTGAAGTTGGTGACCGAGGCCACCGGGTGCTGCGGCATGTCCGGCACCTATGGGCATGAGGCGCGCAATCAGCAGACCTCGCGGACCATCTTCGAGCAGTCCTGGGCGACCAAGCTGGACAAGGAAGGTGAGGCGCTGGCGACCGGTTATTCGTGCCGCAGCCAGGTCAAGCGCATGACCGAGCGGCAGATGCGCCACCCGCTGGAGGTGGTGTTGCAGTACGCGCAGCGCTGATCCGCGGGCGCAGACGGGGCGCCCTCTTCGTGGATGAACTCACAACCATGGGCTGATGCGGCCCTTATCTGTGGGGTCGGCTTTGGCGCGAAGAGGGCGTTGGCGATTCAGGATGATCGCGGCATTTTGCGGGCTCGCAGCGCCTGTTGGTAAAGGTACAGGCTCAACGCAAGTCCGCAGCAGGACGCCGCCGCCGCGAACAGAAACATCGAAGCGAATCCGAACCCCGACGCCACAGCACCGACCAAGGGGCCGGTGATCCCCAGCGACAGGTCGATGAACAGCGAGTAGGCCCCCACCGCTGCGCCACGGTTGGCCGCCGAGACCTGATTGACCGCTTCCACGCCCAGCGCTGGAAACACCAGCGAGAACCCGAAGCCACTGAGGGCGGCGCCCGCCAGGGCCATTTCCGCGTTTGGCGCCAGCCACAGCATGAGCAGGCCCACGGTCTCCACCGAAAGACAGGCAATGGCCACCCGAAAACCACCAAGCCGGTTGATCATGTTGCCGAACAATAGTCGTGCGCAGATGAAGCTCGCGCCGAACAGGCTCAGGGTCAGTGCTGCGTTGGGCCATTGGCGGCTGGCGTAGTACAGGGTAATGAAGGTGGCGATGGTGCCGAAGCCGATCGAGCCCAGCGCCAGTCCGGAACCATGGGGGAAGACCTTGCCCAATACCCGCATGAACGGCAGGCGAACGCCACTGACGACAGGTGCGGCGCGCTTCGGCCAGGCCAGCAGCAAGCCGATGATGCCCAGCAATAGGATGCTCGCTCCCATGCTCCACAGGCCCAGGCTCTTGACCATCAGCACGCCCAGCGGTGCGCCGACGGCCAGAGCACCATAGCTGGCGATGCCATTCCAGGAGATGACCTTGGCGGTATGTTCGGCGCCGACCCGGCCAATGCCCCAGCCGATGGAGCCGGAGCCCACCAGGCTTTCAGCGCTGCCTAGTACCAGGCGGCCGACGAACAGGCAGGCAAGGCTCAACCACGGCAGGTCATTGAGGAAGGCGCAAGCCAGCATGAACACGCCGCTCAGGCCGCAGCCGAACAGGCCGTACATGACGGCCTTCTTGCTGCCGAGGTTATCGATGATGCGCCCGGCGGTGGGGCGGCTGAGCAGGGTGGCCAGGTACTGGACGCTGATCACCAGGCCGGCGACCACGGCGCTGAAGCCCAGGTCGTTATGCACATAGCCGGGCAGCACGGCCAGGGGGATGCCGATGTTCAGGTAGCCGATGAAAGTGAAGAGAACGATGGAGACGACTTGCTGGGTGACCGCAAGAGGTCGCGGTGAATCTGGCATGGGGGCCTTCGTGGCAGAGGTTCTGGACGGTGTGAAAACGCGATGACAAGGGTAGACCGCGGGTCAGCCGTTTTCACACTGTCGGAGGGCGTGCGCGGTTATTCCTGGTCGGCGCTGGATTTATCGTCGCGATCCTGCTCGACGCCAGGCGTCGGTTCGGTGTGGGCGGCAACGGATTGCTCTTCGGGGTTCAGGCTTGGGAAGGGAAGATTCGGGATTTCATGCATCTCGTCGTTCCTCGCAAGAGTGAGTGAAAAGACTGCGCCAGGCGCGTGAGTGGCTTCGAAAAGCTGGGGCAGGATACAGCACTCTGGATGACAGTTTGAACTTTTTGCCGGTCAACTGTCGGTTTTGCGGGCGGATATCGGGCGTTGAATCCAGGGCGCAGGCAGAGGCGCTGCGCCCCGCCGACAGGGTGGGCGTGCACTGCGTGGGTGTGGCCTTGCGTCGCGAAAGGGGGCAAGCGCCCCCCGCTTTTGGACGGCGTGCGGTTACTTGCGGCCTTCAGCCGTCTCGGCAACTTTGTCGGTGCGTGCGCACATGATGAAGTCGTTGCGATGCAGGCCTTTGATCGAGTGGCTCCACCAGGTCACGGTGACTTTGCCCCACTCGGTCAGCAGGCCTGGGTGGTGGCCTTCGGCTTCGGCGATTTCGCCGACAGCGTTGGTGAAGGCCAGCGCGTGCTTGAAGTTCTTGAACAGGAACACACGCTCCAGCTCCATGTGGCCGTCACGCACTTCGATGTTCCAGTCCGGGATCTCGCGAATCAGCTCCGCCAGTTCTTCGTCGGTCACTTTCGGCGCGTCGGCTCGGCAGGCTTCGCAATGGGCTTGGTTCAAGGCATTCATGGGTTGTTTTCCGGTTTGAGTTGTTATCGGCAAGGTCGCTCAGGCAGCGACCTTGGGTGGAAACTTCGGCGCATGCAGGCCCAGCTGCATGGCCTGGTGAACCATGCCCATGATGTCTTCATGGGCCAGGTCGAACAGGCGCTTGAGGTTGGGCAGCACGAAGTAGATCGGTTGCAGAATGTCGATACGATAAGGGGTGCGCATCGCTTCGATCGGGTCGAAGGCCTGGTGTTCTGGCTCGTCCGAGAGACTGTAGACGGTTTCTTTCGGCGAGGAGAGGATGCCGCCACCATAGATCTTGCGACCTTGCGGGGTTTCCATGAGGCCGAACTCGATGGTCATCCAGTACAGACGGGCCAGGTAGACGCGCTGTTCCTTGGTCGCGGCCAGGCCGAGCTTGCCATAGGTATGGGTGAATTCGGCGAACCAGGGGTTGGTCAGCAGTGGGCAGTGGCCGAAGATTTCGTGGAAGATGTCCGGTTCCTGCAGGTAGTCGAGCTCTTCCGGGGTGCGGATGAACGTCGCTACCGGGAAGCGCTTGCTGGCGAGCAGTTCGAAGAAGGTCTGGAAGGGGATCAGTGCGGGCACGCGGGCGACTTGCCAGCCGGTGGTGGCTCCCAGCACTTTGTTGATCTCGCCCAGTTGTGGAATGCGGTCATGCGGCAATTGCAACTGATCGATGCCGTCCAGGTATTCCTGGCACGCACGGCCCTCGATGACCTTCATCTGGCGAGTGATCAGTGTGTTCCACACCGCATGCTCTTGCTGCGGGTAGTCGATAAAACCGTGCGCATCGGGCTCGCGTGCCACGTACTGCGTCTGTTTCATGTGGCTCTCCTAGTAGGGCTTTTCTTGTTATGTCCACGACATACCCTAGGAATATCCCTTCATCCGCTCGATTGCACGGTGTGTCCTGGCTGCGACTAGCGCTTTTCGTCTCGTTGTTGTAACGATAATTTTACAAAATCAGCGCTTTGCCTGAAAATCCGCAGCGTCAGGCTGGAGAATTCGATGAATTTGTCAGCTTATCTTTACGACTTTTCCGCGCGCAGGTGAAAAACTTCGGCGCTTCGAGAGCTTTCATGCGTATCAAAGTCCATTGCCAAAACCGCATCGGCATCCTTCGGGACATTCTCAACCTGCTGGTGGAATACGGCATCAACGTGCTGCGCGGGGAGGTGGGGGGTGACCATGGCAACGCCATTTACCTGCACTGTCCCAACCTGATCAACCTGCAGTTCCAGGCGCTGAGGCCAAAGTTCGAGTCCATCGCCGGGGTGTTCGGGGTCAAGCGCGTGGGGCTGATGCCCAGCGAGCGCCGGCACATGGAGCTCAACGCGTTGCTCGGCGCATTGGATTTTCCGGTGCTGTCGATCGACATGGGTGGCAGCATCGTCGCCGCGAACCGCACCGCTGCACAGCTGCTGGGGGTGCGGGTCGATGAGGTGCCTGGCATGCCATTGGCACGCTACGTCGAGGATTTCGACCTGCCGGAGCTGGTGCGAGCCAACAAATCGCGTATCAACGGCATGCGCGTCAAGGTCAAGGGTGATGTATTCCTGGCTGACATCGCGCCCTTGCAGTCCGAGCACGATGACAGCGAGGCGCTTGCCGGTGCGGTGCTGACCCTGCATCGCGCCGACCGTATCGGCGAGCGCATCTACAACGTGCGCAAGCAGGAGTTGCGTGGCTTCGACAGCATCTTCCAGAGTTCACGCTTGATGGCTGCGGTGGTGCGTGAGGCGCGGCGCATGGCGCCGCTCGATGCGCCCCTGTTGATCGAGGGAGAGACCGGAACCGGCAAGGAGTTGCTGGCCCGTGCCTGCCATCTGGCCAGCCCGCGTGGCCAAGCGCCGTTGATGGCACTCAATTGTGCCGGCTTGCCGGAGTCCATGGCGGAGACCGAATTGTTCGGCTACGGGCCCGGCGCTTTCGAGGGCGCGCGGGCCGAGGGCAAGCTTGGGCTGCTGGAGCTGACGGCGGGCGGCACGCTGTTCCTCGACGGGGTAGGGGAAATGAGCCCGCGTCTTCAAGTGAAACTGCTGCGTTTTCTGCAGGACGGGTGTTTCCGTCGTGTTGGCAGCGATGAAGAGGTGTACCTGGATGTCCGGGTCATCTGTGCAACCCAGGTGGATTTGTCTGAATTGTGCGCGCGCGGCGAGTTCCGCCAGGACCTCTACCACCGCCTCAACGTGCTGTCGTTGCATATTCCGCCGCTGCGTGAGTGCATGGACGGGCTGGAGGGCTTGGTGCAGCATTTTCTCGACCAGGCCAGCCGGCAGATTGGCTGTGCGATGCCGCGTCTGGCGCCAGCGGCGATGGATAAGCTCGGCCAGTATCATTGGCCAGGCAACGTGCGGCAATTGGAGAACGTGCTGTTCCAGGCCGTGTCGTTATGCGAGGGCGGGGTGGTGAAAAGCGAACATATTCGTTTGCCGGACTATGGCGTGCGCCAACCGTTGGGTGAGTTTTCCCTGGACGGGGACCTTTCGCAGATTGTCGGGCGCTTTGAAAAAGCCGTACTGGAAAGTTTGATGGCCGAATACCCAAGCAGTCGGGCATTGGGAAAACGACTGGGGGTTTCGCACACGACGATTGCCAATAAGTTGCGTGATTATTCGCTCAACAAGTCGGGTGAATAGTCAAGAACGCGAAAGGGCCCCAGTGGGGCCCCATTCCAGCTCGCAACGCCAGAGAAACTTAGCCGTTAGAGCAACCGTTACCCATCACACGGTATTCGAGAACGTGCTTCTGGCCCTTGGAGTCCTCGTAGGTCATGCGGGCAGGTACTACTTCGCAGACATTAGGCACTTCGCTCATGGAGATCACGCGGGCGATGTCCAGGTGCTGCGAGTAACTGTATTGTTCAACCGGAATCTGCTCGGCCTCTTTTGCAACTTCGCCCGCCATCGCTGCGCTGCAAACAACACTGCCAAGTACCAATGCCAGTAACGCTTTCATTTTCATTTTACCTTTCTAAGGTCGTGAGGGGGTGCGCGGCGCTTTTGGCGCCGCGAGTACAGCTAAGTTTCAACTATCAGTTAGAGGGAGATTAACAGTTGCCTTCGTGGGGGCTGTTACCAGTAGTTAATCGCCTTGCCGTTGTTGGCGAGGTGAAGTTTATGCCCAGGTAGTGGGGTGAAACAGAGCATGTTTTGATAAAGTTTTTTTGCCTTTTGACAGAATCTGTAACAATCCCTGGGCAACCTCCTTGGTTTTTTCCTCTGGCAGGGCCGCCGGGCGCGGGCTAGAGCGTTTGTGAAAAAACCTTCAGGGGAAATCGGGCCCCGCTACTACCAACGTCGAATGGCTTTTGCCGCTCTGGTACAGTTACAAACGAATCCATACAACAACAACTATTACACCGAGGTAACACAGATGAGTGCGGCTCCACTGTATCCCGTTCGTCCCGAGGTTGCGGCCACTACCCTGACCGACGAGGCCACCTACAAGGCCATGTACCAGCAATCGGTGATCAACCCGGACGGCTTCTGGCGTGAGCAGGCCCAGCGAATCGACTGGATCAAGCCTTTCACCAAGGTCAAGCAGACCTCTTTCGACGACCACCACGTCGATATCAAATGGTTCGCCGACGGCACTCTGAACGTTTCCTCCAACTGCCTGGATCGCCACCTCGAAACGCGCGGCGACCAGGTGGCGATCATCTGGGAGGGCGACGACCCTTCCGAACACCGCAACATCACTTATCGCGAACTTCACGAGCAGGTGTGCAAGTTCGCCAACGCTCTGCGCGGCCAGGACGTGCACCGTGGTGACGTGGTGACCATCTACATGCCGATGATTCCAGAGGCGGTGGTGGCCATGCTGGCGTGCGCCCGTATCGGCGCCATTCACTCGGTGGTGTTCGGCGGCTTCTCGCCGGAAGCGCTGGCCGGGCGCATCATCGACTGCCGCTCGAAGGTGGTGATCACCGCCGACGAAGGTGTGCGCGGTGGCCGTCGCACGCCGCTCAAGGCCAACGTCGACCTGGCCCTGACCAACCCCGAAACCAATAGCGTGCAAAAGATCATCGTATGCAAGCGCACCGGTGGCGACATCGCCTGGCACCAGCACCGCGATATCTGGTACGAAGACCTGATGAAAGTGGCCTCCAGCCACTGCGCGCCGAAGGAGATGGGGGCCGAGGAGCCGCTGTTCATCCTCTATACCTCGGGTTCCACCGGCAAGCCCAAGGGTGTGCTGCACACCACCGGCGGCTACCTGGTGTATGCCGCACTGACCCATGAGCGCGTGTTCGACTACCGCCCGGGCGAAGTCTACTGGTGCACCGCGGACGTCGGTTGGGTCACTGGTCACAGCTATATCGTCTATGGCCCTCTGGCGAACGGTGCCACCACCCTGTTGTTCGAAGGCGTGCCGAACTACCCCGATATCACCCGCGTGTCGAAGATCGTCGACAAGCACAAGGTCAACATTCTCTACACTGCGCCTACCGCCATCCGCGCGATGATGGCCGAAGGGCAGGCCGCGGTGGAGGGCGCCGATGGTTCCAGCCTGCGCCTGCTCGGTTCGGTGGGCGAGCCGATCAACCCGGAAGCCTGGAACTGGTACTACAAGACCGTTGGCAAAGAGCGCTGCCCGATCGTCGATACCTGGTGGCAGACCGAAACCGGCGGCATCCTTATCAGTCCGCTGCCAGGGGCTACCGGCCTCAAGCCCGGTTCGGCGACCCGTCCGTTCTTCGGGGTGGTGCCCGCGTTGGTGGATAACCTGGGCAACCTGATCGAGGGCGCCGCCGAGGGCAATCTGGTGATCCTCGACTCCTGGCCGGGCCAGTCGCGCTCGCTGTTTGGCGATCACGATCGCTTCGTCGACACCTACTTCAAGACTTTCCGAGGCATGTACTTCACCGGCGACGGTGCGCGTCGCGATGAAGATGGCTACTACTGGATCACGGGGCGCGTGGATGATGTGCTCAACGTGTCCGGGCACCGCATGGGTACCGCCGAGATCGAAAGTGCGATGGTTGCCCACTCCAAGGTCGCCGAGGCGGCGGTGGTGGGGGTGCCGCATGACATCAAGGGGCAGGGCATCTATGTCTATGTCACCCTCAATGCGGGCATCGAGCCCAGCGAGCAACTGCGTCTGGAGCTCAAGAACTGGGTGCGCAAGGAGATCGGTCCAATCGCTTCGCCGGATGTCATCCAGTGGGCGCCAGGGCTGCCGAAGACCCGTTCGGGCAAGATCATGCGCCGTATCCTGCGCAAGATCGCTACCGGCGAGTACGACGCGCTGGGTGATATCTCGACACTGGCCGATCCAGGGGTGGTGCAGCACCTGATCGACACCCACAAGTCGATGAGCCTGGCTTCAGCGTAAATCGTGCAAAGGCCGGCTCGCCGGCGATGGGGCCGCTCTGCGGTCCTTGTGAACAATAAAAACCCCGTCCGGGCAACCGGCGGGGTTTTTGCTTTACTTACATCCTGTTACCCGACTTTCATCGGTAACCCTCTTTGTCACCGATTTCGCACAAGGCCGGGGCAAGAAGAAACAGGTTCGTGCGGTTTTGGTGCATTTGCGTAGGCATTTTTTGCAAGTCGGCACGCTGCACTTGCCGTACTACAAGGCTTTGCCAATAATAGGCCCGGTAATTGCTAGGTCAATAGGTTCTATTCCTTGCGCTTTTGCATATTTTGCAATGGCTGTCAACATCGCTCGATGCCGTTTCAAGCGCTTCTGTAAGTAGTTGTCGCTTTGAAGAAATATCGGCTTTCGGGCTGTCGTTAAAATGCCACTCACTCGCTCGTGGTCTGCGACCTTGGTCGAAACCTGCGCGGCTCGCGTTGTACCCATTCGCATATCGGGCAGCTGTTACCTCCTGCCTCGTATTGCCCCGTACCGATGGAGTTACCTGATGAAGAAGCTTGCACTGCTTGGCGCCCTGGCGCTGTCCGTGTTTTCCCTGGTGTCGCAGGCCGATGAAAAACCGCTGAAAATCGGTATCGAGGCCGCCTACCCACCCTTCGCCTTCAAGCAACCCGACGGTAGCATCGCCGGTTTCGACTACGACATCGGTAACGCCCTGTGCGAAGAAATGAAAGCCAAGTGCACCTGGGTCGAGCAGGAGTTCGACGGCCTGATCCCAGCGCTGAAAGTGCGCAAGATCGACGCCATCCTGTCGTCCATGTCGATCACCGAAGACCGCAAGAAGTCGGTGGACTTCACCAAGCGCTACTACCTGACCCCAGCTCGCCTGGTGATGAAGGAAGGCACCACCGTCAGCGACAGCCTGGATGAGCTCAAAGGCAAGAAAATCGGTGTGCAGCGTGGCTCGATCCACGACCGCTTCGCCAAGGAAGTCCTGGCTCCGAAGGGCGCCACCGTCGTGCCTTACGGTACCCAGAACGAAATCTACCTGGATGTCGCCGCTGGCCGCCTGGATGGCACCGTCGCCGACGCCACCTTGCTGGAAGACGGCTTCCTGAAGACCGATGCTGGCAAGGGCTTCGCCTTCGTCGGCCCATCGTTTACCGATGTGAAGTACTTTGGTGATGGCGTCGGCATCGCCGTGCGCAAGGGCGACAAGGCCAACGCCGATCGGATCAACGCCGCCATCGACGCTATCCGGGCCAATGGCAAATACAAACAAATTGAAGCCAAGTACTTCAACTTCGACATCTACGGTCCAGACTCGAAGTAAGACGTCGGGTTTCACCTGTGCAATGGTGCAAACAGCAGAGGCTCTGAGGTTTGCACCATTTTTATTTCTCTAGGTCGAGGACCTCATCATGTTGAAAGGCTACGGGGCAGTCATCCTCGACGGGGCGTGGCTGACGCTGCAGCTCGCCCTGTCGTCGATGGCCCTGGCCATCGTGCTCGGTCTGATCGGTGTGGCGCTGCGCTTGTCGCCGGTGCGCTGGTTGGCCTGGCTGGGTGACATGTACGCCACGGTGATCCGTGGTATTCCGGATCTGGTGCTGATCCTGCTGATCTTCTATGGCGGTCAGGACATCATCAACCGCGTGGCACCGCTGCTTGGCTACGACGATTACATCGATCTGAACCCGCTGGTCGCCGGTATCGGCACGCTGGGCTTCATTTTCGGGGCGTACCTCTCGGAAACTTTCCGTGGCGCCTTCCTCGGTATTCCCAAGGGCCAGGCCGAAGCCGGCGTGGCCTATGGCATGAGCAATCGCCAGGTCTTCTTCCGCATCCTGGTGCCGCAGATGATCCGGCTGGCGATTCCCGGTTTCACCAACAACTGGCTGGTGTTGACCAAGGCGACGGCGCTGATTTCGGTGGTCGGCCTACAAGACATGATGTTCAAGGCCAAGCAGGCTGCCGATGCCACCCGTGAACCTTTCACCTTCTTCCTGGCGGTGGCGGCGTTGTACCTGGTGATCACCAGTGTCTCGCTGCTGGCCCTGCGGTATCTCGAGAAACGCTACTCGGTAGGCGTCAAGGTGGCTGAACTATGATCTTCGACTACAACGTGGTCTGGGAGGCGATGCCGCTGTACTTCGGTGGATTGCTGACCACCCTGAAACTGCTGGCGCTGTCGCTGTTGTTCGGCCTGCTGGCGGCCATCCCGCTGGGCTTGATGCGGGTCTCCAAGCAGCCGTTGGTGAATGTCGTGGCTTGGCTGTACACCTATGTGATCCGCGGCACGCCGATGCTGGTGCAGCTGTTCCTGATCTACTACGGCCTGGCGCAGTTCGAGGCGGTGCGGGAGAGTATCTTCTGGCCATGGCTGTCGAGCGCGACGTTCTGTGCGTGCCTGGCCTTTGCCATCAACACCAGCGCCTATACCGCCGAGATCATCGCCGGTAGCCTCAAGGCCACGCCCCATGGCGAGATCGAGGCTGCCAAGGCGGTGGGCATGTCGCGCATGAAGATGTATCGACGCATCCTGCTGCCCTCGGCCCTGCGCCGTGCGCTGCCGCAGTACAGCAACGAGGTGATCATGATGCTGCAGACCACCAGTCTTGCCTCCATCGTGACCCTGATCGACATCACCGGTGCCGCGCGCACGGTCAATGCCCAGTACTACCTGCCTTTCGAGGCCTACATCACGGCGGGCGTGTTCTACCTGTGCCTGACCTTCATCCTGGTGCGCCTGTTCAAGATGGCCGAACGCCGCTGGCTCGGCTACCTGGCGCCGCGCAAGCACTGATCGCTCTGTGAGAACCGAAAGCATGTACAAATTAGAAGTCCAAGACCTGCACAAGCGCTACGGCAGCCATGAAGTGCTCAAGGGTGTGTCCCTGGCGGCCAAGGCAGGCGATGTGATCAGCATCATCGGCTCCAGTGGCTCGGGTAAGTCGACCTTCCTGCGCTGCATCAACCTGCTCGAGCAGCCCCATGCCGGCAAGATCCTGCTCAACAACGAAGAGCTGAAGATGGTCGCTGGCAAGGATGGCGCGCTGAAGGCTGCCGATCCGCGCCAACTGCAGCGCATGCGTTCGCGGTTGTCGATGGTGTTCCAGCATTTCAACCTGTGGTCGCACATGACTGCGCTGGAGAACGTCATCGAGGCGCCGGTGCATGTGCTTGGGGTGAGCAAGAAAGAAGCCCTTGAAAAAGCCGAGCACTACCTGGCCAAGGTGGGTGTTGCCCATCGCAAGGATGCCTTCCCAGGCCATATGTCCGGTGGTGAGCAGCAGCGCGTGGCGATTGCCCGTGCCTTGGCAATGGAGCCCGAGGTGATGCTGTTCGACGAGCCGACATCGGCGTTGGACCCAGAGCTGGTGGGCGACGTGCTCAAGGTGATGCAGGCCTTGGCCCAGGAAGGCCGCACCATGGTGGTGGTGACTCACGAAATGGGCTTCGCCCGCGAGGTGTCCAACCAGCTGGTGTTCCTGCACAAGGGGCTGGTGGAGGAGACAGGTTGCCCGCGTGAAGTGCTGGCCAACCCGAAATCGGAGCGCCTGCAGCAGTTTCTCTCCGGCAGCCTGAAGTAAAGGCTGCACCTTTGCACCAGAATAGGGCATGCTGCGCGGCAAGCGCAGCCTGACCCGGCGCCACAGACTCGAAGAACCTCAGGTTTCGGACCGTACCCTATGACCACCCAGCGAATCGGTTTTCTCATCTGGCCCAGCACCAAGCCCCTGACTTTGGCGCTGGCCGAGGACGTGTTGCAGGTGGCGCAGCGGGTGCATCCGGATGTGGTGTATGAGACGGTCTTCCTGCAGGCGGAGCCGGCCCCGGAGGGCGCCTGGCGCCTTCCTGGCGAGCCTTGGAGCGGTCGACTCGAAGGTTGCCACAAGCTGTTCCTGCTGGCGGACGAGCCGCCGCAGGCCGTGGGCTCTGCCTTGTCGTCCGCGCTCAAGCAGCTGGCGCGCAGCGGTTGCATGATGGGCGGATTGTCCGCCGGGGTGTATCCGATGGCCCAGCTTGGGCTGCTCGATGGTTACCGTGCGGCGGTGCACTGGCGTTGGCAGGATGATTTCGCCGAGCGTTTTCCCAAGGTGATCGCCACCAGCCATCTGTTCGATTGGGATCGCGATCGCCTTACAGCCTGCGGTGGCATGGCGGTGACCGACCTGCTGCTGGCGGTGCTGGCGCGTGACCATGGTGCGGAGCTCGCCGGGGCTGTGTCCGAAGAGCTGGTCGTCGAGCGCATCCGCGAGGGTGGTGAGCGCCAGCGTATTCCGTTGCAGAATCGCCTGGGCTCCAGTCATCCCAAGCTGACTCAGGCGGTGGTGTTGATGGAGGCCAATATCGAGGAGCCGCTGACCACCGATGAGATCGCCCAGCATGTGTGCGTTTCGCGCCGGCAGTTGGAGCGGATCTTCAAGCAGTATCTCAACCGGGTACCTAGCCAGTATTACCTGGAGCTGCGCCTGAACAAGGCGCGGCAGATGCTGATGCAGACCAGCAAGTCGATCATCCAGATCGGCCTGTCCTGCGGGTTCTCGTCGGGCCCGCATTTCTCCAGCGCCTATCGAAATTTCTTTGGTGCCACTCCGCGCGAAGACCGCAATCAGCGGCGTAGCAGCAGCCCGTTCGAGCTGAGTTCGGCGCCTGCCGAAAAAGGCTGAATTTTTCTGGGGTGGGGCGCATGCCTTGGGTTTGAGGGGGCGTGAATCGAGCGTCGCCCGCGCGGCGCATCGCGAGCAAGGCTCGCTCCTACGCTTGTTTCGGGCCCATCATGCCTGTGGGATTTGCGCGCAACCGCTTGGGTGCACGGCGCGATATTGGATTGTACAAACAAGGCGGTCGCGCGCGTCTGGCACAGACATAATTGGCCGGAAACAAGTGTAGGAGCGAGCCTTGCTCGCGATGCGCCGCGCGGGCGGCGCTCGATTTCGGCCGCACTGCAAAAACCAACCCCGTTCACCCAGCCCATCTCTACCGTTACACTGCGCGATTGCGACAGTGTTTGTCGCATTGCCGAAAACCTTGCTGAAACAAGGTTTAGCGCTGTAACAAGTTGTCGCTTGGCCGCAAGGACAGGCGCGGATCAGTCCTTACAATCCCCCCCATCGCTCGCCACTTCCAGGCCAGCGTTCCTCTTCAGGAGACTCAGATGTCCGTTGAGCAAGCCCCGGTGCAACGTGCCGATTTCGACCAGGTCATGGTTCCCAACTATTCTCCGGCGGCCTTCATTCCTGTGCGAGGCGAGGGTTCCCGAGTCTGGGATCAATCGGGCCGCGAGTTGATCGACTTCGCCGGCGGTATCGCCGTCAACGCCCTGGGGCATTGCCACCCGGCGCTGGTCAAGGCGCTGACCGAGCAAGCCAACACCCTCTGGCACGTTTCCAACGTCTTCACCAATGAGCCGGCGCTGCGCCTGGCCCACAAGCTGGTGGACGCGACCTTCGCCGAGCGTGCTTTCTTCTGCAACTCCGGCGCCGAGTCCAACGAGGCTGCCTTCAAGCTGGCCCGTCGTGTCGCCCATGACCGCTTCGGCCCGGAGAAGCACGAAATCATCGCCACCGTGAACAGCTTCCACGGTCGCACCCTGTTCACTGTCAGCGTCGGTGGCCAGCCCAAGTACTCCGACGGTTTCGGCCCGAAGATCACCGGCATCAGCCATGTGCCGTACAACGATCTGGAAGCGCTCAAGGCGCAGATCTCCGACAAGACCTGTGCGGTGGTGATCGAGCCGATCCAGGGCGAGAGCGGCGTGGTTCCGGCCGACAAGGCCTACCTCGAAGGCGCGCGCAAACTGTGCGATGAGCACAACGCCTTGCTGATCTTCGACGAAGTGCAGACGGGCGTTGGCCGCACCGGCTCGCTGTACGCCTATCAGCACTACGGCGTGACGCCGGATATCCTGACCAGCGCCAAGAGCCTGGGCGGCGGTTTCCCGATCGGCGCCATGCTGACCACCAGCGAACTCGCCAAGCACCTGGCCGTCGGCACCCATGGCACCACGTATGGCGGCAACCCGCTGGCTTGTGCAGTGGCCTGCGCCGTGCTCGATGTGGTCAACACGCCGCAAACCCTGAATGGCGTCAAGGCCAAGCACGAACGCTTCAAGTCCCGCCTGGAGCAGATCGGCCAGCAATACGGCCTGTTCTCCAAGGTGCGTGGTGTCGGCCTGTTGATTGGCTGCGTACTGACCGAGGCCTGGAAAGGCAAGGCCAAGGACGTGCTCAACGCCGCCGAGAAAGAAGGCGTGATGGTGCTGCAAGCTGGCCCGGATGTGGTGCGCTTCGCCCCGAGCCTGGTGGTTGAAGATGCCGACATCGATGAAGGCCTGAACCGCTTCGAGCGCGCCGTGGCGCAACTGACCAAGGGCTGATCGGCCGACGGTCGCTTCGCTGGCCCCGCTGTTCGGCCAGCGATACCTGAATTCCAGAGCGGGTGTGCGCTTGCAAGCGCGATTGCGCACCTGCCGTTTTTTCGCGCCGTCGTGAACGGCCCGTTTTCCCAAAGGAGTGACACCATGCTGGTGATGCGCCCCGCGCAAATGGCTGATCTCAACGAAGTGCAGCGCATGGCTGCCGACAGCCCCATTGGTGTCACTTCGCTGCCGGATGATACCGCCCGCCTGGGCGACAAGATCGCTGCGTCCGAGACTTCGTTTGCCGCTGAAGTCAGCTTCAATGGCGAAGAGAGCTACTTCTTCGTGCTTGAGGACAGCGCCACCGGCAAGTTGGCCGGTTGCTCCGCGATCGTCGCGTCGGCCGGGTACTCCGAGCCGTTCTACAGCTTCCGCAACGAAACCTTCGTGCATGCCTCTCGCGAACTGAAGATCCACAACAAGATCCATGTACTGTCGTTGTGCCATGACCTGACTGGCAACAGCCTGCTGACTAGCTTCTATGTCTTGCCAGAGCTGGTTAACAGTGCCTGGGCAGAACTTAACTCGCGAGGACGGTTGTTGTTCATGGCGTCGCACCCCGAGCGTTTCGCCGATTCGGTGGTCACCGAGATCGTCGGCTACAGCGACGAACAGGGCGAGTCGCCGTTCTGGGACGCCATCGGCCGCAACTTCTTCGACCTCAACTACGCCGAGGCCGAGCGCCTTTGCGGCCTGAAGAGCCGGACCTTCCTCGCCGAACTGATGCCGCACTACCCGATCTACGTGCCCCTGCTGCCCGATGAGGCCCAGGAGGCCATGGGGCAGGTACACCCGCGTGCGCAGATCACCTTCGACATCCTCATGCGTGAAGGCTTCGAGACCGAGCACTACATCGACATCTTCGATGGCGGGCCGACCTTGCATGCACGCACCTCCGGCATCCGTTCCATCGCCCAGAGCCGTGTAGTGCCGGTCAAGCTCGACGATGCGCCGATCAAGGGCGGGCGTCCGTACCTGGTGTGCAACGGCCTGTTGCAGGACTACCGTGCGGTGTTGCTGGAGCTGGACTGGGTGCCGGGCAAGCCGGTCAGCCTGACTGCCGAAGCGGCCGACGCCTTGGGTGTTGGTGAGGGCGCCAGCGTGCGTCTGGTTGCCGTTTGAGGCCTTCGCATTAAAGAGTTTCGCGGTGGCGCAGGCTGCTGCACAAGGAGATAGCATGATCGTTCGTCCTGTACGCAGCAGCGATTTACCCGCGCTGATCGAGTTGGCTCGCAGTACCGGCACCACTGGCCTGACCACCCTGCCGGCCAATGAAGAGCGCCTTGGGCATCGTGTCGGCTGGGCCGAAAAAAGCTTCCGCGGCGAAGCCGAGCGCGGTGATACCGATTACCTGTTCGTACTGGAGAACGACGAAGGCCTGGTGGTAGGCATCAGTGCCATCGCCGGAGCCGTGGGGTTGCGTGAACCCTGGTACAACTACCGGGTCGGCCTGACGGTCAGCGCCTCCCAGGAACTGAACATCTACCGGGAGATTCCCACGCTGTTCCTGGCCAACGACCTGACCGGCAACTCCGAGTTGTGTTCGTTGTTCCTGCGGGGGGACTACCGTTCCGGCCTCAATGGTCGCCTGCTGTCGCGGGCACGCATGCTGTTCATCGCGGAGTTCCCGGAACTGTTCGGCAACAAGATCATCGCCGAAATGCGCGGTATGTCCGACGAACACGGTCGTTCGCCGTTCTGGGAAAGCCTCGGACGCCACTTCTTCAAGATGGAGTTCAGCCAGGCGGACTACCTGACGGGTGTCGGCAACAAGTCGTTCATCGCTGAGCTGATGCCCAAGTTCCCGCTGTATACCTGCTTCCTGTCCGAGGCGGCGCGCGCCGTGATCGGCCGCGTGCACACCGACACCGAGCCGGCGCTGGCCATGCTCAAGCAGGAAGGTTTCAACTACCAGGGTTATGTCGACATCTTCGACGCAGGTCCCGCCATCGAATGCGAAACCTCGAAGATTCGCGCCGTGCGCGAAAGTCAGACGCTGGTGCTGGCCGTCGGTACGCCGGGTGACGATGCCACCCCCTACATCATTCACAACCGCAAGCGCGAAGACTGCCGTATCACGGCAGCGCCAGCGCGCTTGGCGGCGGGCACCCTGGTGGTCGACCCGCTGACCGCCAAGCGCCTGCGCATGGGCGCCGGTGACAACGTTCGTGCCGTGCCGCTATCGGCAAGCCGGGAGGCCAAGTAAATGACCACGCATTACATCGCCGGCCAGTGGCAGGCTGGCCAGGGTGAAGCCCTGCAATCGCTGAACCCGGTCACCCAGGCCGTGATCTGGCAAGGGCGGGGCGCAGACGCCAGTCAGGTGGGCGCCGCCGTGCAGGCCGCTCGCCAGGCATTCCCAGCCTGGGCCCAACTGAGCCTCGAAGCGCGTATCGATGTGCTAGAGAAGTTCGCCGAGCAGCTCAAGCAGCACGCCGAGGCGCTGGCCCACTGCATCGGTGAGGAAACCGGCAAACCGCTGTGGGAGTCGGCCACCGAAGTCACCAGCATGATCAACAAAGTCGCGATCTCGGTGCAGAGCTACCGCGAGCGTACGGGCGAGAAAAGCGGCCCTTTGGCGGACGCCACTGCCGTGCTGCGACACAAGCCCCATGGCGTGGTCGCTGTGTTCGGCCCTTACAACTTCCCGGGCCACCTGCCTAACGGGCATATCGTCCCGGCACTGCTGGCAGGTAACTGCGTGGTGTTCAAGCCCAGCGAGCTGACGCCCAAGGTCGCTGAACTGACCGTCAACTGCTGGATTGCCGCTGGTCTGCCAGCCGGTGTGTTGAACCTGGTGCAAGGGGCGCGGGAGACGGGCGTGGCGCTGGCGGCCAACCCAGGTATCGATGGTCTGTTCTTCACCGGTTCCAGTCGCACCGGCAACCTCTTGCACCAGCAATTCGCCGGGCGTCCGGACAAGATCCTGGCCCTGGAAATGGGGGGCAACAACCCGTTGGTGGTGGACGAGGTCAAGGACCTCGACGCCGCGGTGTACACCATCATCCAGTCGGCGTTCATCTCGGCTGGCCAGCGCTGCACGTGCGCCCGGCGTCTACTGGTGCCGCAAGGGGCCTGGGGCGATAGGCTGCTTGCCCGGTTGGTCGAGGTGTGCAAGGGCATCAGTGTCGGCGCCTTCGACCAGCAGCCGGCGCCGTTCATGGGGTCGGTGATTTCTCTGCAGGCCGCTCGCGCGCTGCTTGCGGCTCAGGCCGAATTGCTTGGCAAAGGTGCCACAAGCCTGCTGGAAATGACCCAGCCACGCGCCGAGGCCGCGCTGCTGACGCCGGGCATCGTCGATGTCACGACCGTGGCTGAGCGTCCGGACGAAGAATTCTTCGGCCCGCTGCTGCAGGTAATCCGCTACGCCGATTTCGATGCTGCCATCGATGAGGCCAACAACACCCAGTACGGCCTTGCCGCCGGATTGTTGTCCGACTCCCATGCCCGTTACCAGTATTTCTGGCTGCGTAGCCGGGCCGGTATCGTCAACTGGAACAAACAGCTGACCGGGGCCGCCAGCAGCGCGCCGTTCGGAGGGGTGGGTGCCAGTGGCAACCACCGCGCCAGTGCCTATTACGCAGCCGACTACTGCGCTTACCCCGTGGCTTCGCTGGAGACCGCCAGCCTTGCCTTGCCGGCGACATTGACGCCGGGCGTCACTCTATAACAACAGGTCACGGAGCCTAGCCGATGAAATCCTATGAAGTGAATTTTGATGGCCTGGTGGGGCCAACCCACAACTATGGCGGCCTGTCTTACGGCAACGTGGCTTCGCAGAGCAACAGCCAGCAGACGTCCAACCCGCGTGAGGCGGCGCGTCAGGGCCTGGCCAAGATGAAGGCCCTGGCCGACATGGGCTTCAAGCAAGGCGTGCTGGCGCCGCAGGAGCGTCCGGATGTGGCCGCGCTGCGCCGTCTGGGCTTCTCTGGCAGTGATGCCGAGGTCATCCAGCGTGCAGCCAAAGAAGCCATGCCGCTGTTGGTGGCCAGTTGCTCGGCGTCGAGCATGTGGGTGGCCAACGCTGCCACCGTGAGTCCCAGTGCCGACACGGCCGATGGCCGCGTGCACTTCACGGCTGCCAACCTCAACTGCAAATACCATCGCAGCATCGAGCACCCGACCACCAGTCGCGTACTCGCGGCGATGTTCGCTGATGACAAGCACTTCGCCCACCACGCGGCGCTGCCTGCGGTCGCGCAGTTCGGTGACGAAGGCGCGGCCAACCACACGCGCTTCTGCCGCAACTATGGTGAGGCCGGTGTCGAGTTCTTCGTCTATGGTCGCAGCGCGTTCGACAGCCGCTACCCGGCGCCGCAGAAGTACCCCGCGCGCCAGACTCTGGAAGCCTCGCAGGCCGTGGCCCGCCTGCATGGCCTGAGTGACGATGGTGTGGTCTACGCTCAACAGAACCCAGCGGTGATCGACCAGGGCGTGTTCCACAACGATGTGATTTCGGTGGGCAATGGCGAGGTGCTGTTCTATCACGAGGATGCGTTCCTGGAGACGGGCGCGGTGCTTGGCCAACTGCAGGCTAAACTGGCCAACAAGGGCGGTAACTTCCAGGGCATCTGCGTACCTCGGGCACAGGTGACGGTCGAGGACGCAGTGCGCTCCTACCTGTTCAACAGCCAGTTGCTCAGCCGTGACGATGGTTCGATGCTGCTGGTGGTGCCCGAAGAGTGCCGTAACAACGAGCGCGTCTGGGCGTACCTGAACCAGTTGACCAGCCAGGGCGGCCCGGTGAAGGAGGTCAAGGTGTTCGACCTCAAGCAGAGCATGCAGAACGGCGGTGGGCCAGCTTGCCTGCGTCTGCGCGTGGCATTGAAGGAATCGGAGCTGGCGGCGGTCAATCCAGGCGTTATCATGACCGCCCCGCTGTACGACACGCTGGTACAGTGGGTCGACAAGCACTACCGCGACCGCCTCGGCGAAGCGGACCTTGCCGACCCGCAACTGCTGGTCGAATGCCGTACCGCGCTGGATGAGTTGACCCAGATCCTTAAGTTGGGCTCGGTCTATCCGTTCCAACGCCAACCTTGAAGAGAGAATTTGCAATGACCGACGCCCTGCGCCTGATCCTGGAAGACGACGACGGCACCCAGCTGGAAACCTCCTGCACCCGTTTTGCCGTGGTCTGGCAAGGCAAGGAAGTGTGGATCCAGCAGGACGGCCGCGGCCAGTTGCTGATCGGTGTGGACGTCGAGGAAGACGACACCGAGTACGCCAACCTCTTGCTGCGCCCGATGGCCACCAACCTCGTCAGCCTGCAGCTTGAAATGGAGCCGGCCGAAATCGGTGACGACGACCACGTGCACGGTCCGGATTGCGGCCACCACCACTAAGGAAGCGCCTATGCTCGCCCTCGGTAAATTGCTTGACCTGACCCTGGCCGATCACGAACCGGCCGAGAAGACGCAAGTAACGGTCGGGGGCGTGCGTTTGCGTTGGCTGGGGGAGGGCGCGCTCGAGGTGCGTCCGCCCGAGGCGCAGGACAAGCAACTTGACTTGCTGCTGTCGGCCGGGATTCATGGCAACGAGACCGCGCCGATCGAGTTGCTGGAAAAACTGCTGCACGGCATTGCCAGTGGCAAGATCAAGCCGCAGGTGCGCATTCTCTTCCTGTTCGGCAACCCGGAAGCGATCCGCCGGGGCGAGCGCTTCGTCGAGCAGGATATCAATCGCCTGTTCAACGGCCGTCACGAGCTTTCCAGCGGCGATGAAGCGCTGCGTGCGGCAGAGCTCGAGCAGTTTGCCCGGGTGTTCTTCAGCCTGCCGGGGCGTGCCCGCCTGCACTACGACCTGCATACTGCGATCCGCGGTTCGAAGATCGAGCAGTTCGCGCTTTATCCGTTCAAGGAGGGGCGCAAGCATTCACGCCGTGAGCTGGCCCGGCTGGCGGCCGCAGGCATGGAGGCGGTGCTGCTGCAAAGCAAGTCGTCGATCACCTTCAGTGCCTTTACCTACGAGCAGCTGGAGGCGGAAGCCTTCACGCTGGAACTGGGCAAGGCCCGTCCGTTTGGCCAGAACGAGCAGGTCAATCTGAGTCGCCTGGAAGCTCGCCTGGTCCAGATCATCGAAGGCACCGAGCCCGAGACCCAGGACGCCCTCGATGGCTTGAAACTGTTCAGCGTGTCCCGCGAGATCATCAAGCACAGTGATAGCTTCCACCTGCACCTGCCGGCGGACATCGAGAACTTCTCCGAGCTAAGCAAGGGCTACCTGCTGGCCGAAGACCTGGCCGAGACGCGCTGGGTGGTCGAGGAGGAGGGGGCGCGGATCATCTTCCCTAATCCGAAGGTCAAGAATGGCCTGCGGGCGGGAATCCTGATCGTGCCGGACTCGGGCCAACATCTGGTTTGAGGCCGGCGCCACCTGCTCTCATTCCCTGTGCGAGCAGGTTTGCCCGTGGGGCAGGCGGCACGGCTAGCCGATCCCACGGTCATGAAACACTTTTAATTCACCGCCTGTTCCATTTTCCCTCCCTGTAAGCGGTAATTGGCTTGCCAGTAGCGAAACGCAGGATTTAGCATCCGGCCATGTCGTTTCCAATGCATTAGCCCGAAAAACCGTCCAAACGACGGTTTCTATCGTATAAACACACTGCATCGAGACTGCAGGACCGATATAATGCGGCCCTTTGCCGTCGTTTCGTCGACGCGTTTGCCCCAAGGGCCGCCGTTTCCGTGGAAGAACCTATGAAAAGCGCAGAAATCCGTGAAGCCTTCCTTCGCTTCTTCGAAGAGCAGGGACACACCCGAGTTGCCTCCAGCTCCCTGATTCCGGGCAATGACCCGACCCTGCTGTTTACCAACGCCGGTATGAACCAGTTCAAGGACTGCTTCCTCGGCCAGGAAAAGCGCGCCTACACCCGTGCGGTCAGCAGCCAGAAGTGCGTGCGCGCCGGCGGCAAGCACAACGACCTGGAAAACGTCGGTTACACCGCGCGTCACCACACCTTCTTCGAGATGCTGGGCAACTTCAGCTTCGGCGACTACTTCAAGCGCGATGCCATCACCTTCGCCTGGACCTTCCTGACCTCCGACAAGTGGCTGAACCTGCCGAAGGAAAAGCTCTGGGTCACTGTCTACGCCAGCGACGACGAAGCCTACGACATCTGGACCAAGGAAGTCGGCGTGCCGGCCGAGCGCATGGTTCGCATCGGTGACAACAAAGGCGCCCCCTACGCTTCCGACAACTTCTGGACCATGGGCGACACTGGCCCGTGCGGCCCGTGCACCGAAATCTTCTACGACCACGGCCCGGACATCTGGGGTGGCCCACCCGGTTCCCCGGAGGAAGACGGCGACCGTTACATCGAGATCTGGAACAACGTCTTCATGCAGTTCAACCGCACCGCCGATGGCGTACTGCACCCGCTGCCAGCACCGTCGGTCGACACCGGCATGGGCCTGGAGCGTATCAGTGCGGTCATGCAGCACGTGCACTCGAACTACGAGATCGACCTGTTCCAGAACCTGCTGGCGGCCGCGGCCAAGGCCATCGGTTGCAGCAACGATGCGCAGGCGTCGCTTAAGGTGGTCGCCGACCACATCCGTTCCTGCGGCTTCCTGATTGCCGACGGCGTGCTGCCATCCAACGAAGGCCGTGGCTACGTGCTACGCCGCATCATTCGTCGCGCCTGTCGCCACGGTAACAAGCTGGGCGCCAAGGGCAGCTTCTTCTATCAGATCGTCGCCGCACTGGTGGCCGAGATGGGCGAGGCGTTCCCCGAGCTCAAGAACCAGCAGGCGCACATCGAGCGCGTGCTCAAGGCTGAAGAAGAACAGTTCGCCAAGACCCTGGAGCAAGGGTTGCGCATCCTCGAGCAGGATCTGGCCCAACTCAAGGGTAACGTGGTTCCGGGCGACGTGGTGTTCAAGCTGTACGACACCTATGGCTTCCCCATGGACCTGACCGGCGACATCGCACGTGAGCGCGAGCTGACCATCGACGAAGCTGGCTTCGAGCGCGAAATGGAGGCCCAGCGTGAGCGTGCCCGCTCCGCCAGCGCCTTCGGCATGGACTACAACAGCCTGGTCAAGGTCGACACCGCCACCGAGTTCCTTGGCTACGAGGCCACCGAAGGGCAGGGCAAGGTCATCGCACTGTACAAGGACGGCCAGGCCGTCGAGCAGTTGGCCGAAGGTGAGCAGGGCGTGGTGATTCTGGACCGTACCCCGTTCTACGCCGAATCCGGTGGCCAGGTCGGTGACACCGGCTACCTGCAGGCCGGTGGCGTGCGCTTCGACGTGCGTGATACTACCAAGACCGGTGGTGCGTTCCTGCACCATGGCGTGGTTGCCAGCGGTAATCTGAGCGTCGGCGCTGCAGTGTCGGCCAAGGTCGATGCCGATGTGCAGCACGCAACCTCGCTGAACCACTCGGCTACCCACCTGCTGCACGAAGCGCTGCGCCAGGTGTTGGGCGATCATGTGCAGCAGAAAGGCTCGCTGGTCGACAGCCAGCGCCTGCGTTTTGACTTCAGCCACTTCGAAGCGGTGAAGCCGGAGCAGATCAAGGCCCTGGAAGACATCGTCAACCGCGAAGTGCGCAAGAACACCGCGGTGGAAACCGAGCTGACCGATATCGAAACCGCCAAGCGCAAGGGCGCCATGGCCCTGTTCGGCGAGAAGTACGGCGATACCGTGCGCGTGCTGAGCATGGGTGGCGATTTCTCGGTCGAGCTGTGCGGCGGTATCCACGCCAAGCGCACCGGCGATATCAGTCTGTTCAAGATCATCAGCGAAGGCGGCGTGGCCTCGGGCGTGCGCCGCATCGAAGCGGTCACCGGCGAAGCAGCGCTGGCTTACCTGAACGCTGCCGAAGAGCAGGTAAAGGAAGCCGCGCAACTGGTCAAAGGTAACCGCGACAACCTGATCGACAAGCTGTCGGCTGTGCTCGAGCGCAACCGTCAGCTGGAAAAGCAGCTGGAGCAGCTGCAGGCCAAGGCCGCCAGCGCCGCCGGGGACGATCTCTCCAACGCGGCTGTTGAGGTCAAGGGCGCCAAGGTGCTCGCCGCCCGCCTGGACGGGCAGGATGGCAAGGCCTTGCTGACCCTGGTCGATCAGTTGAAGAACAAGCTCGGCCACGCAGTGATCCTGCTGGGCAGCGAGCATGAGGGCAAGGTCGTGCTGGTGGCCGGCGTGACCAAGGACCTCTCCAGCCAACTCAAGGCTGGCGACCTGATGAAACAAGCCGCTGCGGCAGTGGGTGGCAAGGGCGGTGGCCGTCCGGACATGGCACAGGGTGGCGGCGTCGACGTCGCGGCACTGGACCAGGCCCTGGCGCTGGCCGTGCCATTCGCAGAGCAGGGACTTTGAGATGCGGGGGCGGCTGGTCTAGTCGGCCGCCCCTGCATGTTGGATGGTTTTTTTGGGGCCCTGTATGGGCTGAGGCACCATTGAAATGGCGTTGATCGTACAGAAATTTGGCGGCACCTCTGTCGGTTCCATCGAGCGGATCGAGCAGGTAGCCGAAAAGGTCAAGAAACACCGTGAGGCGGGCGATGACCTGGTGGTTGTGCTCTCGGCCATGAGTGGTGAAACCAATCGCCTGATCGACCTGGCCAAGCAGATCACCGATCAGCCGGTTCCGCGTGAGCTGGACGTGATCGTGTCGACCGGCGAGCAGGTCACCATTGCCTTGCTGACCATGGCCTTGATCAAGCGTGGTGTGCCAGCGGTGTCCTACACCGGCAACCAGGTGCGTATCCTCACCGACAGTGCGCACAACAAGGCGCGCATCCTGCAGATCGACGACCAGAAGATTCGCGCCGACCTCAAGGAAGGGCGTGTAGTGGTGGTCGCGGGCTTCCAGGGCGTCGACGAGCACGGCAACATCACCACCCTCGGCCGTGGTGGCTCCGACACCACCGGCGTAGCCCTGGCGGCTGCCCTGAAGGCTGACGAGTGCCAGATCTACACCGATGTCGATGGTGTCTACACCACCGACCCGCGCGTCGTGCCGCAGGCCCAGCGCCTGGAGAAGATCACCTTCGAAGAGATGCTGGAAATGGCCAGCCTCGGTTCCAAGGTGCTGCAGATTCGTTCGGTGGAGTTCGCCGGCAAGTACAACGTTCCGCTGCGCGTGCTGCACAGCTTCAAGGAGGGTCCAGGTACCCTCATTACCATTGATGAAGAGGAATCCATGGAACAGCCGATCATTTCCGGTATCGCCTTCAACCGTGATGAGGCCAAGCTGACCATCCGCGGCGTGCCGGATACCCCGGGCGTTGCCTTCAAGATCCTCGGCCCGATCAGCGCTTCGAACATCGAAGTCGACATGATCGTGCAGAACGTCTCGCACGATAACACCACCGACTTCACCTTCACCGTACACCGCAATGAGTACGAGAAGGCCCATAGCGTGCTGGAAAACACCGCTCGCGAAATCGGTGCCCGTGAAGTGATCGGCGACACCAAGATCGCCAAGGTCTCGATCGTCGGCGTTGGCATGCGCTCGCACGCAGGCGTCGCCAGCCGCATGTTCGAAGCCCTGGCAAAAGAGAGCATCAACATCCAGATGATCTCCACTTCCGAAATCAAGGTTTCGGTGGTGATCGAAGAGAAGTACCTAGAGCTGGCCGTTCGCGCGCTGCACACCGCGTTCGAGCTCGACGCTCCTGCCCGACAGGGCGAGTAAGGCGCTGCCTGGAGGGGCGCGGCTTGCCGCGCCCTTCGCGTTTCTGAGCGTTGAGCAGCCCCTGTTCTGCCTGCGCAGCGCTCAACCAAAGGCCGTGTCGCATGTCCTCGAACCGGCCTTGATACCAATGACTGTTATCCCTGAATGTTTTGCGTAAGGAGAAAGCTATGTTGATTCTGACTCGTCGGTGCGCCGAGAGCCTGATTATTGGAGACGGCGAGATCACCGTGACGGTGCTCGGCGTCAAAGGAAACCAGGTGCGTATCGGCGTCAGCGCCCCTAAAGAAGTGGCCGTTCACCGCGAAGAAATCTACCTGCGGATCAAGAAAGAGAAGGACGAGGAGCCAAGCCTTTAATTTTTTTGAAGTTTTTTCAAAAAAAAGGGTTGCAAACGAGGAAGAGCCTGTTTAATATTCGCCTCGTGTTGCGGTGAGGTGGCCGAGTGGCCGAAGGCGCTCCCCTGCTAAGGGAGTATACCTCATAAGGGTATCGGGGGTTCGAATCCCCCCTTCACCGCCATTATTCGCTTAGGGCGCTGTAGCTGATCAGGCTTCAGCCAGATCGTTCAGCGACCTAGCATGCGCAGCAAGACACGGACTCATAGCTCAGCTGGATAGAGTACTCGGCTACGAACCGAGCGGTCGGAGGTTCGAATCCTCCTGAGTCCGCCATTTTTGAAGTGGCTTTGTGTGTCAGGGTGACTTCAATCAACCAGTGGTAACCTGGTCTAAAACTACCATCTACGGACTCATAGCTCAGCTGGATAGAGTACTCGGCTACGAACCGAGCGGTCGGAGGTTCGAATCCTCCTGAGTCCGCCACTTTTGAAGTGGCTTTGCTTGCCAAGGCGGCTTCAGTCAACCAGTGGTAATCTGGTCTAAAACTACCATCTACGGACTCATAGCTCAGCTGGATAGAGTACTCGGCTACGAACCGAGCGGTCGGAGGTTCGAATCCTCCTGAGTCCGCCACTTTTGAAGTGGCTTTGTTTACCAAAGCGGCTTCAGTCAACCAGTGGTAATCTGGTCTAAAACTACCATCACGGACTCATAGCTCAGCTGGATAGAGTACTCGGCTACGAACCGAGCGGTCGGAGGTTCGAATCCTCCTGAGTCCGCCATACATCAAGAAGCCCGCTCAAATCGAGCGGGCTTTTTGTTTTTCGTTGTCGCTGAATTGTCAGCAATGTGCAACTAAGCTTTCGGGTAAGGGTCGGCTTGCCGGCGATGGGTTGCGCAGCAGCCCAGTCCCTTCACGAACTGAAAGCCTACAGGCGCATGATAAATGTGCTTTTAACGTCAGAGCAGCCGTCGCACTGATAGCTTCGAGCGTTGTCCTAGCTTTATCGCGCAAACGATTGTTCTGGCCAAAAATTTAAGCGATCTGACAGCTTAGGCAGTGTATGATTGCGCCCGTCAGCCCCGCCGGGGCTTGTGGAATACCACCATGGACTTACCCAGTAGTTACTCCTTAAGAAGATTCATACAGAAAGATCTGACCGATTGATTCTCCCGGCGTGCTCCGCTGCTGGGAGTGGAGTTCGCCTATGACTGAAGTAGAAGTAAAAAAAGGCCAAGAGAGCCTGCAGGATCGCCTGGCCCAGGTGGTCGAGCTGCTGCAGCGCCAACGAGTGGTCGAAGACCTGACGCACCGCCAGGAAGGTCACCACCATGACCTGGTGGAAAACCTCGTCCACCGTCAGAACCTGGTTGAGCTGCAACGCAAGCTCGACGACCTGCACCCTGCCGACATTGCATACATCCTCGAAGCATTGCCACTGGAAGACCGTCTGACGGTTTGGCAGCTGGTGCGCTCGGATCGCGATGGCGACATTCTTCTTGAAGTCTCCGACGCCGTGCGGCAAACCCTGATCGCCGATATGGACGATCACGAGCTGTTGGCTGCCGCCAAGGAGATGGATGCCGACGAGCTGGCCGACCTGGCCCCAGAGTTGCCGCGAGACGTCATTCACGAGCTCATGGAAAGCCTCGATGCCCAGCAGCGTGAGCGCGTACGCTCGGCACTGAGCTACGACGAAGAGCAGGTCGGCGCGCTGATGGACTTCGAGATGGTCACCATCCGCGAAGACGTCAGCCTGGAAGTGGTGCTGCGTTACCTGCGCCGGCTCAAGGAGCTGCCGAACCACACGGACAAGCTGTTCGTGGTCGACTATGACGGCAAACTCAAAGGCGTATTGCCCATCAAGCGTCTTTTGGTCAACGACCCGGAGAAAAAGGTGGCGGAGGTCATGGCGACTGACCCCGTGTCCTTCAACCCTGAGGAAGACGCCTACGACGCGGCCCAGGCTTTCGAACGTTACGATTTGGTTTCCGCTCCGGTGGTGGACAAGAGCGACCGTTTGATCGGTCGTCTGACCATTGACGAGATGGTCGACCTGATCCGTGAGGAGAGCGAAAGCGAAGTGCTGAACATGGCCGGTCTGCGCGAAGAGGAAGATATCTTCGCCTCGGTCTGGCGCTCGCTGCGCAACCGCTGGGCTTGGTTGGCGATCAACCTGATCACGGCGTTTCTGGCGTCCCGCGTGATCGGTCTGTTCGAAGGCTCGATTGAAAAGCTGGTTGCGCTGGCGGCGCTGATGCCGATCGTGGCAGGCATTGGCGGTAACTCCGGTAACCAGACCATCACCATGATCGTGCGGGCCATGGCGCTCGATCAGGTGTCTCCGGGCAACACCGCGCGCTTGATGCGCAAGGAATTGGCGGTCTCTCTGCTCAATGGCCTGATCTGGGGCGGCGTGATCGGGGCGGTTGCCTTCTGGCTATATGGCAGTTGGTCGCTGGGGTTGGTGATGACCGCGGCAATGACCCTGAACCTGTTACTGGCAGCGCTGATGGGGGTGTTGATCCCGATGACCCTGACCCGTCTGGGGCGCGACCCTGCCATGGGCTCTAGCGTGATGATCACTGCGGTAACCGACAGTGGTGGCTTCTTCATTTTCCTGGGATTGGCAACGCTGTTCCTGATGTAGGAAGGGGTTGCCGATGGGCTGACTTAGGCAGCCCATGGCGACGCAAAAAAAAGCCAGCTTACGCTGGCTTTTTAATGCTTGCTCGAAGCCTCAGGAGGCGTCGGCAGCCATTTCCACATCGTGAGCGATGAGGGCGACCAGCGCATTCTGCTGGCGGTGGGAGAGCTGGCGGAAGCGTTGCAGCAACTCGCGCTCATGCAGGGACAGTTCAGGGCTGTCCAGGCGCATGCTTAGCTCGTCGCCCAGCGCACCTTCCTGGATAAGGCTTTGTTCCAGGCGAGCGATGATTTCAGAGTTCATGCTGCGGTGGTGGTTGCGCGCTACCTCGGCAATGCGCTCACGCATTCCGTCTGGCAGGCGGACGACAAACTTGTCAGCGGTGCGGCTCGAATAGATAGCCTGTTTCATTGGGCGCATATAAATTGACCGGATTTTTTGGTTCAGGGGAAGCGGTTCTCAAATTGGCCGCACGGGGTGGAAGTACGACCGTGGCGACGACAAAATGTTCAACCGTCGTGAAAAATTGGGTGCTCATCTTGCCTCAAGGTCGCCGTTTCCTTGGCGTCAATTCTGTGACAAATAGTGAGCCGGATAAAGGCTTTTTGCCAGTACCAATTATCAGAAATGAGCACTGGTTTGAAAAGTTTTGCATGTACCGGCACGCCACACCGTCAGACCTTTGCCGTCAAAAACTGGTAAATCGCAGCAAAGGGTCGGGAAAACACCTAGAATGCGCGGGTTTCCTACATTGAGCATAGTGGCTATGCAACATGACGCAAGCGCCCGCAATACTCCCTCAGGCCGCCTGATCTACCTGGTAGGACCATCAGGTTCAGGAAAAGATTCCCTGATCGATGCATCGCGTGCGCAATTGACCGCCGCTGGGGTGGAAATTGCCCGTCGGGTCATCACGCGATCTGCTGAGTCCAAGGGCGAGGCGGCGCACGGTGTCACGTCCGAGCGCTTCGAGGAGATGCGCAAGGCTGGAGCGTTCGCCATGCATTGGCGAGCCAATGGTCTGGATTACGGTATTCCGTCGCAAGTGGACCAATGGCTCAGTGAGGGCCGGCATGTGCTGGTCAATGGTTCGCGCGCCTACCTGCCTTTGGCGCGGCAGCGTTACCCCGACATGGTGGCGGTATGCATTGCCGTGCGGCCAGAGGTGTTGCGCCAGCGTTTGCTAGCCAGGGGGCGTGAAACGTCGGAAGAGGTCGAGCAGCGCTTGGCGCGCAATGCCCAGTTGCAGACCGGGCAGGAGCCGGGTGTGCATGTGCTGGATAACTCCACTTCGCTGGAAATGGCCGTCGAAGGGCTGCTGGCGCTTTTGAGACAAGAGCGCCTGCTGGACTAAGCGTTTTGCCAACATCGGAAATCGCCTACGTGCAAAAAGCCCGACAGAGACATGACAAACGGCATTGCGCTGGTTAACATGTTTGCCGTCCTGCCGTGTAGCGCTCGCTGCCGGCTCTTGTGTCTCAGTAGCTCAATTGGATAGAGCATCCCCCTCCTAAGGGGAAGGTTGCAGGTTCAATTCCTGCCTGGGACGCCACTCAAAGCCCAAACAAATTACCTTTGCACCAAGCGTGGCAACCGGATCGCCGGTACATCCACGCTTAAAGTTTCCTGTCAGCATGCCGATCACTTGGTCACTGGATACGGGCAATGCATCCGTATCGCCAATGGTTGAAGTTGCTGCCTTCAGCGGCAGTGTGCGTCGCCTTGCGTCCACTTCAATTCATGCCCCGCTGCTGGTCGACGCAGCCCGCGGTGGGCATTGGTCACAATGAGTTCTGAAGGGGCAAGTATGAATTTTTATGTCAACCAGGTGAAAAACAAGCCGGACTACCGGGGCTCGCTGTTCAAGGGCGACATTTTCCTGGAGACCGGCCTTGGCAATGCGCACCAGTTGTGCGCCCTGGCCCGGCAGAGCATCACCGCTGCGTTCGATGGCGAAACCGATCACCAGTCGCTGCACAAGATGATGCCGGTGGAAACCTTCGTCGAGCGTGTCACCGCACTCAAGCGCCAGTTCACCAATGGCCCTGAGGCCAAGGCGCTGATCCGCGATTTCATTCGGGAGATCGGGGCCGACCCGAAGGACTACATCTTCGACGTGCCTCGGGTACGTGTGGTACCCAACTATGACTATCTGCACGCGGGCGTGAGCTACGCCTACAAGCCGCACCGCGATACCTGGTACGGCAGTGTGGAAAGCCAGGTCAACACCTGGATGCCGGTGTACAGCATCGAGCCCGACCAGACCATGATGATCAACCCGGCCTACTTCGACCGTCCTGTGCAGAACAGCTCCGCCCAATGGAGCCTGAACGACTGGATCAATGTGCAACGGCACAAGGCTTCTCAGAACATCACCGAAGAGACCCGCGTGCACCCGGTGCCGTTGGAGGACATCGACACCAGCGCCGAGTTGCGCGTGGCCGCCAACAGCGGCGAGATGCTGATATTCTCCGGTTCCCATTTGCACGGCACCGTGGCCAACTTCACCGACAAGGTGCGCTTCAGCGTGGACTTTCGCCTGATCCACCTGCAAGACCTGCTGCACAAGCGCGGCGCGCCGAACGTCGACAATGGCTGTTCGGATGCAGAGGCCGGCTTCAAAGATTTTTTCAATGCCAGCGACTTTTCGCAATTCCAGGGAGTTAACCCATGACCAAGCGTCGCCTGACTGCTGCCGAGGTCGAGTACAACGAAAAGCGCGCTAGCGTGCTGAGCCGTGTCGATGCCCAATACGTGGCGGATGCGCCGTTCGTGTTTGCCAACCGTATCGCCGTGACCGCCGCGCTGTCGCGCATCGAGCTGTTCAAGATGGTCCAGGACATCCCTGGCGCCATCGTCGAGTGCGGTGTGTACAAAGGCAACTCGCTGATGCTGTACATGCAGCTTTCGATGATCCTGGAACCTTACGCGATCAACCGTTCGATCATCGGTTTCGATACTTTCGGCGGCTTTGCCAGCATCGACGCCGAGCAGGATCCAGCCGACATCAACGAGAGCATGTTCTCCGATACGGACGAGACCCTGATCCAGGACATGATCGAGGCCAACGACCTGATCCGTCCGGTCAACCGTATCCCCCGTTGCGAGATCGTCAAGGGCGACATCCTGGAGACCGTACCGGCTTTCGTGAAAACCCGTCCTGACCTGGTGGTGGCGATGCTGATCCTCGACACCGACCTGTACTCGTCGACCAAGGTCGCCTTGGAGACGTTCCTGCCATACATGCCAAAGGGTGCGATCGTGGTGCTGGATGAAGTCGCCTATCGCAACTTCCCAGGCGAGACTGCCGCTCTGCGTGACGTGCTGGACCTGAACAAAATCGAGCTCAAGCGCCTGCCGTTCGACTCGTCGGTGGGGTACTTCCGCGTCTGATGTGAACCATCGGCATGAGAGGGCACGACCTGGGCGTCGGCCCTTTCATGTGCGGTTCTCCTTGACCGGGATAAAGGCGAGGAGGATCAGACCTCCATCGCTTCCAGGGCCTTCTCGCGGTCCTGTGCGCTCTGCGATGTCGCCACGTCAGCGCCTACCTGGGCCCGCGCTTCACTCAGCGCCTGTTGTTGCACCTTGGCCTGGGTGTTCATCTCGATATCTTCCTTGATCCGCTGGGCGATCTGCTCACCGATCTTCTGCTTCTGCTCCGGCGGCAGGGCTTCGAACTCCTCGACCGTCAGGCCCAGTTCTGCCAGAACCTTCTCCTGCACCTTCTCTTCCGGTGTCTTGGCCATGTACTCACGGAATTCCTGCAGGGCATTGCTGGTGTCCTGCGAGTTGATGCTGGCCTGCTGGCGCGCCGCGATGTCGGGGTTTTGCAGCAGCACCTTGAGTTTGGCGAAGGCCTCTTCGCGGGCATCTTCGGCGTTTTGCTGTGCAGTGTTGCCCTGACTGTTCTGTTGAGCCGAGGTATTGCTGGTGGTTACCGGGGGACGTGTCTGCACGACTTCGGCCAGTGCCTGTTCATTGCTGACTCGCTGCTGTTGGATGTTCGCCTGCCAGCCCAGGCCGTTGGATGTAATGAGCATGTTTCCTCCTTGGAAAGGTATAGGACAGGAGGGGGGGTCGCAAAAGCTGTGCCAGGCGCGAAAAGCGCGAACGTAGAGCGCTTTGGCCATTTCCGGCGGGCATTTGCTCGGAACATGCTTGCCCTTGTGCGGAATGACCTTGCCGCAGGCGGCAAGCACGGGATGAAAAAAGACCCGCGGCGCCTGGGGCGCAGCGGGCCAACATCGGCCGTAGCCGCTTCAGTGTCAGATATGCAGTGCGTGGCCCAAGGCGCGCAGTGCTGCTTCCTGCACCGCCTCGCCCAAGGTCGGATGGGCGTGGATGGTGCCGGCGATATCCTCCAGTCGCGCACCCATTTCCAGTGACTGGGCAAAGGCGGTGGACAGCTCGGAGACCGCCACGCCAACCGCTTGCCAGCCAAGGATCAGATGGTTGTCGCGACGCGCCACCACCCGCACGAATCCGCTTTTCGACTCCAGGCTCATGGCCCGGCCATTGGCGGCGAACGGGAACTGCGCGACGATACAGTCAAGGCCTTGCGCGGTTGCCTGCTCGGGGGTTTTGCCGACCACCACCACTTCCGGGTCGGTGAAACACACCGCCGCAATGGCCGCAGGCTCGAAACGCCGTGCCCTGCCGGCGATGATTTCGGCCACCATCTCACCTTGCGCCATGGCGCGATGGGCAAGCATGGGTTCGCCCGCCACGTCACCGATGGCCCAGACATTGCGCATGCTGGTCTGGCAGCGGTCGTCGACGGCAATGGCCGCGCCGTTCATCTTCAGGTCCAGGCATTCCAGGTTGTAGCCCTGGGTACGGGGACGGCGTCCGACCGCCACCAGCACCCGGTCGGCGTCCAGGCTCAACTGCGCGCCCTGGCTGTCGCGGGCCAGCAGGCAGCCATCGGCATAGCCCTCGACGCTGTGGCCAAGGTGCAGCCGGACACCCAGTTTCTTCAAGGTTTCGGCCACGGGTGCGGTCAGTTCGCTGTCGTAGGTCGGCAGGATGCGCTCGCGTGCCTCGACCACGCTGACCTCGGCGCCCAGCTTGCGGTAGGCGATGCCCAGCTCAAGGCCGATGTAGCCGCCGCCGACCACCACAAGATGCCGGGGCAGGGTCGTGGGCGCCAGGGCTTCGGTGGACGAGATGACGGCACCACCCAGTGGCAGCATCGGCAACTCGACGCTGTTCGAGCCAGTGGCCAGCAACAGGTGTTCACACTGGATGCGCTGGCCGTCGACCTCGACATGCTTGCCGTCGAGGATCTTCGCCCAGCCATGGATCACCTTCACGCCATGCTTCTTCAGCAAGGTCGCCACGCCGGTGGTAAGACGGTCGACGATGCCATCTTTCCACGCCACGCTGCGGCCGATGTCCAGGGTTGGCGAGCTTACGCTGATGCCAAGCGGCGACTGTTCGGTGTGCCGTGTCATCTGATGGAACTGCTCGGCCACGTGGATCAGTGCCTTGGAGGGTATGCAGCCGACGTTCAGACAGGTACCGCCCAGGGCCTGGCCTTCCACCAGCACGGTGGGGATGCCCAGTTGCCCGGCACGGATGGCGGCCACGTAACCGCCAGGGCCGCCGCCAATGATCAGCAGTGTGGTATCGATAGTCTGTTGCATGCTCACTCCACGAACAGGCAGGCGGGTTGCTCAAGCAGGCCGCGCACGGCCTGGATGAACAAAGCGGCATCCATGCCATCGACCACGCGGTGGTCGAACGAGCTGGACAGGTTCATCATCTTGCGCACCACGATCTGGCCGTCGATCACCACGGGCCGCTCGACGATGCGGTTGACCCCGACGATGGCGACTTCCGGGGTGTTGACCACCGGCGTGCTGACGATGCCGCCCAAGGCGCCAAGGCTGGTCAGGGTGATGGTCGAGCCGGACAGCTCCTCGCGGCTGGCCTTGTTGTTGCGGGCAGCGAGGGCCAAGCGCGCGATTTCGCTGGCATTGCCCCACAGGCTGCCGGCCTCGGCGTGACGCAGCACCGGCACCATCAGGCCGTTGTCGCCCTGGGTGGCGATGCCGACGTGCACCGCGCCGTGACGGGTGATGACCTGGGCCTCGTCATCGTAGGTGGCGTTGATCTGTGGGAAGTCGCGCAGGGCTACGACCAGCGCACGAACCAGGAATGGCAACAGGGTGAGCTTGCCTCGGCTTTCACCGTGCTTCTGGTTCAGTTGCTGGCGCAGGGCTTCCAGCGCGGTGACGTCGATTTCCTCGACATAGCTGAAGTGCGCCACTCGGCGCTTGGCATCCTGCATGCGCTGGGCAATCTTGCGGCGCAGGCCGATCACCTGCACCTGTTCACTGTCAGTGCGCTTGGCGTAGCCCATCGGTGCTTGTCCGGCGCTGGTCTGCGGTTTGCTCATGAACGCATCGAGGTCTTCGTGCAGGATACGCCCAGCCGGGCCGCTGCCGTGCACGTAACGCAATTCGATGCCCGCATCCAGCGCCCGCTTGCGTACGGCGGGGGAGGCCAGTGGTTTCTCATTGGCCTGGCGCGGCACGATGGGGGCCGCCGAACAAGCGGCAGTGGGCTGGCTGGCCACCGGCTTTGCGTGCGGTTGCGGCTCAATGGCAGCCGGCGCCGCCACTGTCGGTGTTTCAAGCGCTTTGGGCTGCGGTACATCCACATGGTTGCCGCTGCCTTCCACTTCGATGCGGATCAGCTCGCTGCCGACCGCCATCACTTCCCCAGGCTGACCGCCAAGGGCCAGTACCTTGCCGCTCACTGGTGAGGGAATTTCCACGGTGGCTTTGTCGGTCATGACATCGGCCACCACCTGGTCTTCGGTGATGACATCACCGACCTTGACGAACCACTCGACCAACTCGACCTGTGCGATGCCTTCGCCGATGTCCGGCATCTTGATGACGTGCGTGCCCATTCAGACCTCCATGACCCGTTTCAATGCCGCGCCCACCCGAGAAGGGCCTGGGAAGTAAGCCCATTCCTGTGCATGAGGGTAGGGAGTGTCCCAGCCGGTCACACGCTCGATGGGGGCTTCGAGGTGGTGGAAGCAATGCTCCTGGACCAGCGAAACCAGTTCGGCGCCGAAGCCGCAGGTGCGGGTGGCTTCGTGCACCACCACGCAACGGCCGGTCTTCTTCACCGACTCGACGATGGTCTCAAGGTCCAGCGGCCAGAGGCTGCGCAGGTCGATTACCTCGGCGTCCACGCCGGTTTCCTCGGCGGCTACCTGGGCGACGTAGACGGTGGTGCCGTAGGTCAGCACGGTGACATCGTTGCCCGGGCGGGTGATGGCGGCCTTGTCCAGCGGCACGGTGTAGTAACCGTCCGGCACGGCGCTCTGCGGGTGTTTCGACCAGGGCGTTACCGGGCGTTCGTGGTGGCCATCGAAGGGGCCGTTGTACAGGCGCTTGGGCTCGAGGAAGATCACCGGGTCGTCGCATTCGATCGAAGCGATCAACAAGCCTTTGGCGTCGTAGGGGTTGGACGGCATCACGGTACGCAGGCCGCACACCTGGGTGAACATCGCCTCAGGGCTCTGGCTGTGGGTCTGGCCGCCGTAGATGCCGCCGCCGCAGGGCATGCGCAGGGTCAGCGGGGCGATGAACTCACCGGCGGAACGATAGCGCAGGCGTGCCATTTCCGAGACGATCTGGTCGGAGGCAGGATAGAAGTAGTCGGCGAACTGGATTTCCACCACTGGCCGCAAACCATAGGCGCCCATGCCCACGGCGGTGCCGACGATACCGCTTTCGGAAATCGGTGCGTCGAACACCCGCGACTTGCCGTACTTGTTCTGCAGGCCCTCGGTGCAACGGAACACGCCGCCGAAGTAACCGACGTCCTGGCCGTAGATCACCACGTTGTCATCGCGCTCGAGCATGACATCCATGGCCGAGCGCAGGGCCTGGATCATGGTCATGGTAGTGGTGGCCATGGCGGTTTCCGGTTTGATGCTGTTGTTGTGATCGTTCATCTCAAACCCCCAGTTCCTGGCGTTGGCGGCGCAGGTGATCGGGCATCTCCTTGTACACGTCCTCGAACATCGAGGCGGCGCTTGGAATATGGCCGTTGGCCAGGGTGCCGTATTGTTCGGCTTCCTTCTGCGCGGCCAGGACGGCGGCCTCCAGCTCGGCGGTCACAGCCTGGTGTTCTTCCTCGGACCATTGGCCGATGGCGATCAAGTGCTGTTTCAGGCGCAGGATCGGGTCGCCCAGTGGGAAGTGGCTCCAGTCATCGGCAGGGCGGTACTTGGACGGGTCATCCGAAGTCGAGTGCGGGCCGGCGCGGTAGGTAACCCACTCGATCAGGGTCGGCCCCAAACCACGGCGAGCACGTTCGGCGGCCCACCGCGAGGCGGCGTAAACGGCCAGGAAGTCGTTGCCATCGACGCGCAGCGACGCGATACCGCAGCCTACGCCACGTCCGGCAAAAGTGGTCGACTCGCCACCGGCAATGGCCTGGAAGGTGGAGATCGCCCACTGGTTGTTGACCACATTGAGGATGACCGGCGCACGGTAGACGTGAGCGAAGGTCAAGGCGGTGTGGAAGTCCGACTCGGCGGTGGCGCCATCGCCGATCCAGGCAGAGGCGATCTTGGTGTCGCCCTTGATCGCCGAGGCCATGGCCCAGCCAACGGCCTGGACGAACTGGGTGGCCAGGTTGCCGCTGATGGTGAAGAAGCCCGCTTCGCGCACCGAATACATGATTGGCAGCTGGCGCCCCTTGAGCGGGTCGCGCTCGTTGGACAGCAGTTGGCAGATCATCTCCACCAGCGACACGTCGCGGGCCATCAGAATGCTCTGCTGACGATAGGTGGGGAAGCACATGTCGGTGCGGTTCAGGGCCAGGGCCTGGGCGCTGCCGATGGCTTCCTCGCCCAGGCTCTGCATGTAGAAGGACATCTTCTTCTGGCGCTGGGCGACCACCATGCGGTTGTCGAAGATGCGCGTCTTGAGCATGGCGCGCATGCCTTGACGCAATACCTTCGGATCGATGTCCTCGGCCCATGGACCCAGGGCATTGCCCTGTTCGTCCAGCACACGAATCAGGCTGTAGGACAGGTCTGAGGTGTCGGCAGGTTCGACGTCGATCGGTGGTTTACGGACTTGACCCGCATCGTTCAGACGCAGGTAGGAGAAATCGGTCTGGCAGCCTGGCCGGCCGGTAGGCTCGGGCACATGCAAACGCAGGGGGGCGTACTCGTTCATGCTTTTTACGCTCGCTCGGATGTTGTTTTTGTGAGCTCTGAAGCGGCCGCCGCTGAATACCGGCTTGTGACTGGTAAGTCAGCGTCATTTACATCTTAGAGGCACGGCGGAAGAATTTTTCTCTCAAGTTGATTGCCTTTGCAGTGCGGGGAAGATAAACATTCCGCATAAACACAAAAAACCGGTGAATTTGTCTCATGCGCAAACTCGATCGTACGGATATCGGCATTCTCAACAGCCTTCAGGAAAACGCTCGCATCACCAACGCCGAGCTTGCGCGCTCGGTGAACCTCTCGCCCACGCCCTGTTTCAACCGGGTCAAGGCCATGGAAGAGCTGGGCGTGATTCGTCAGCAGGTGACGTTACTGGCGCCTGAAGTGCTTGGTCTGGATGTGAACGTGTTCATCCATGTCAGCCTGGAGAAGCAGGTGGAGCAATCGCTGCATCGCTTCGAAGAGGAGATTGCCGAGCGGCCGGAAGTGATGGAGTGCTACCTGATGACGGGAGATCCCGACTATCTACTGCGGGTCTTGTTGCCGAGCATCCAGGCGCTGGAGCGGTTTCTCGATTACCTGACCCGTTTACCGGGGGTGGCGAATATTCGTTCCAGCTTCGCGTTGAAGCAGGTGCGATACAAGACCGCATTGCCGTTGCCGGCCAACGGGATGACGTTGCGGGAATAGGGCGCCTGTAATGGGATAGACGCCGGCTTGCCGGCGATGACTGTGGCAGGCAAGCACCTTGCCGTAGGTGCTTGATATTTTAAACACCCCCAGCCTAATGTTGTTTCAGCTGATAACAACAAGGACCGCGTCATGACCACCGCCAGCCCGCGCTCGCTCGCCGAGCGCCTCAAGGGCATCGACCAGATCGAATGCGTCACCCCCGACCTCAACGGCGTTCCGCGCGGCAAGGTGATGACCGCCGAAGGTTTTCTCGAAGGCCGGCGCCTGCAGATGGCGCGCGGAGTCCTGCTGCAATGCATCATGGGGGGGTATCCTCCGGCGAAGTTCTACGGAAGCGACGACGGTGACCTGGCCCTTGCTGCAGACCCGGCTCACATCTATCGTCTGCCTTGGAGCGACGGGGGGCTGGCCTTGGCGATTTGCGACGCCAACGAGCTGAGTGGCAATCCGTCAGGCTTGTCCACGCGCGGTCTGCTAAAAGCAGTCATCGCCCGATACGCTAGCCTGGGCCTGGCGCCGGTAGTGGCGACCGAGCTTGAGTTCTTCGTCTTCGCCGCCAACAGTGACCCGGTTCAGCCCTTCTTGCCGCCGCTTGGCAAGGATGGCTGCCGCGAACTTGGTCACTCGGCGTTCAGCGTCAGCTCCAACCACGGTCTTCGGCCTTTCTTCGCCGAGGTGTACCAGTGCATGGCGGCCATGGGCCTGCCGCGTGACACCTTCATGCACGAGATGGGCGTCAGCCAGTTCGAGATCAACCTGTTGCACGGTGATCCGCTGTTGCTGGCTGACCAGACCTTCCTGTTCAAGCACTTGCTCAAGGAAGTGGCGCTCAAGCATGGCCTGACCGTGGTCTGCATGGCCAAGCCACTGGCCAGGACGCCTGGTAGCTCGATGCACATCCACCAGAGCCTGGTGCAGATCGACACAGGGCGCACTGTGTTCAGCGATGACCAGGGCCAGGCGACCGAAACCTTCTACCACTTCATCGGTGGCTTGCAGGCCTGCCTGGCCGACTTCACCGCGTTGTTCGCGCCCAACGTCAATTCCTATCAGCGCCTGTGCCACCCGTATGCCTCGCCGAACAACGCCTGCTGGTCGCAGGACAACCGCGCCGCGGGCTTGCGCATTCCCGCCAGCGCGCCGGCGGCGCGGCGGGTCGAGAACCGTTTACCAGGTGCGGATGCCAACCCTTACCTGGCTATTGCCGCCAGTCTTGCGGCGGGCCTGCACGGTATCGAGCAGCGCCTGCAGCCGACGCCGGCCATCCAGGGCGAGTTCGAGGTGCCGGAACACCTGAGTCTGCCCTGCACGCTGCACGCTGCGTTGGAGCGCCTCCAGCGCAGTGGGCTGGCGCGGGAGCTGTTCGGGGATGAGTTCATCGAGGGTTACCTGGCCACCAAGACGATGGAGCTGACGGATTTCTTTGATGAGATCACGCCTTGGGAGCGGCGAGTGCTGGCGACACAGGCCTGAACGCGACACAAGCACGACTGGATGCGCCTTTGACCAGGTATTTCACCTTCAAGGGCCTGCGCCGTGGCCGATTTACTTTTATGCTTGCCTGCAACCAACGCCACCTGACCAGGGAGCTAGACGGGACGTATGCGTAACATCTGGAAGCCGTTTCAGTCGCTGTATTTCGCGGCCTTGATGATGCTGATCGGCTCAGGCCTGCTCAGTACCTACCTGGCCCTGCGCCTGGCGGCCGATCATGTCGACAGCCTGTGGGTGGGTGCGCTGATGGCGGCCAACTATTTTGGCCTGGCGGTGGGCGGCAAGGTCGGTCACCGACTGATCGGCAGGGTGGGGCACATTCGTGCCTACGCGACCTGTGCCGGAATCGTAGGTGCGGCGGTATTGGGCCACGGCCTGACCAATTGGCTGCCGGTCTGGGTCGGGCTGAGGATGATCGTCGGCCTGGGCATGATGTGCCAGTACATGGTGATCGAAAGCTGGCTCAACGAGCAGGCGGATGCCAAGCACCGTGGTGCGGTGTTCAGTGGCTACATGATCGCCTCGTACCTGGGGTTGGTACTCGGTCAGTTGATCCTGGTGGTGCACCCGCAGTTGGGGCCTGAGCTGCTGATGCTGGTCGCCATGTGCTTTGCCCTGTGCCTGGTTCCGGTTGCCATGACCCGGCGGATTCACCCGGCGCCGCTGCGCCCGGCACCGATGGAGCCGAAGTTCTTCATCAAGCGGGTACCGCAGTCGCTGAGCACTGTGTTGGGTTCGGGCCTGATCGTCGGTTCGTTCTACGGCCTGGCGCCGCTGTATGCCTCCAGCCAAGGGCTGTCCACCGAACAGATCGGTCTGTTCATGGGTAGCTGCATCTTTGCCGGCCTGCTGGTGCAGTGGCCGTTGGGCTGGCTATCAGATCGCTACGATCGCGCGGTGCTGATCCGCAGCGTCGCCGTGGGGCTTGCGCTGGCTTCGGCACCTTTGGCCTTCCTGCCCAGTGTGCCGCTGGAGTTGCTGTTCGGCATTGGCTTCGTGATTTCTCTGTTGCAGTTCTGCCTGTATCCGTTGGCAGTGGCATTCTCCAATGACCACGTCGAAAGCGAGCGACGGGTTTCATTGACCGCCATGCTGCTGGTCACCTACGGCGTGGGTGCGTGCATAGGGCCCTTGGCAGCGGGGGTGCTCATGAAGGTGCTGGGCGCGCAAATGCTGTACGCCTTCTTCGTGTTCTTCGCGTTGGTACTGGTATGGCGGATCCGACCGAAAGCGGTTACCGGTCTGCATCAGGTGCAGGACGCGCCGCTGGGTCACGTGGCGATGCCGGCGGCGGGCTCGCCGCTGTCGGCGGCACTTGACCCGCGGGTTGACGAACAGACCGTGCAGGACATGATGCAGGCGCCGGTAGCGGCGGAGGATACCGAGGAAGATCAGGCGCCAAGGGCCAATGGCGTCAAGCCTGAGGCAGAGGTGGACCGTTCGGTTTGACGCGGTGAGCAATCCGCAGTGGCCGGTGGGGCCATCGCGGATCGCCTCAGGCAACCGTGATGTTACGCAGTTGGAATCTCAATATCTCGCCGTCCATGTTCCCGGCGTTGAGAAACCAGTGATGCAAATGCGGTTTGTTCCTCGTGTAGACGCTTTTGATGTGTGCCACCCTGTAGCCGTCCTTGTCGCGTAGGTAGAACTCGATGTTCTCGGCGCTCTGGATGTCGCCATCCCATGGCTGTAGCGTTTCGATTTTCCAGATCGTCTGGCGGGTGGGCAGCAGGTTCACAGGATTCAGCGCGTCGATGATCCTTCCTGCCACGTGCGTCCCGTACAGGCCAAGCCAGCCGTTCTTGTTCTGTTGGAGCCTCGCACCTCGATACTCCCAGGTGTCCGCGCACTGGATGCGGTAAAGGGTGCGGTCATGTTTTTCCTCGATGAACACGAATTCGAACGTGATCGGCCTGAAGCTCAGCGTTGCGCCTCGATAATCTTCGGTGCACAGCCAGCCGTCCTGGTCGGCGGCGTAAAGCGGGTGCGCTGCCAGCGGTGTTTCGACAACGCCTACCCGGCCGTGCTGGCAATGTAATTCGGCGGTAAATGTGCGATGCAGCATCGTGTGTCCTCGGCTCGAAGCGTTCTTGGCGCGGTGCGGGACACACTAAACGGTCGGGCTTTGGCCGGTAACCTGGAAACGCTGCAGCAAAGGGGAGCTGCTTGTTAGGCTGCAAGTCATCCGGGCGGAAAAACGAAAACGCCACCCATTGGGTGGCGTTCGCGGAGGAGGCGAGCGATCAATAATCGTCTTTGTCGAACCGGCGCGCTTCACGCTGCAGCTGGTAAACGAAACTTTCGATCTTGCGTTGCGCCTGGCCGTTCAGGTTATGGAAGCGCACGCCCGCGAAAGTGGTGTTGATCCGCTCTTCGAAGTGCAGGTGGCGCAGCTCGACCATGGTATCCACCAGGCCCAGGGGGTTGCCGGACTTGAACCGTTCGTACACTTGGCCCAGCTGCAGGCGCTCGGAAACGTCGCCTTCAAAACGCAGTTTGCAGCCGGTGGCCGAAATATCCAGCAGTTTGCCACGCAGGGCACCGTTACCCTTGAGGTGGGTGCCGTCAAGGATGACGTCGACCAGTTGCGAGAGCTTCAGCGCAGCGCGAAAGGCATTGCGACGCTGGTGGTAGGTCATCTCCCTCGGCAGGCCGCCACGGTAGCAGCGGTGACCATCGACTTCGCTGATTCGCAGCTGATCGTTGCATTCCCAGGCGATGCGCACGCCATCGTGGAAGCCTTCGACGCGGAAGGGTTCGCCGTTCTCGATGAATTTTTCGCCATCGCGCGGGATCATTTCATCCAGGGCCAGGACATCGCTATCGCGGTCCACTTGCACCACGTAACTCTGGAACCGCTGGCTACGCTCATGGAAGGTGATGATCAGAGGATCGTGGCTTTCCTGCAACTGGCGTAGGTTGGCCGCGATCTCCAAAGGCGTGGTCAGCACCTTTGGTGGCTGCGGAGCGTCGGTTTCATTGAACACGGGTTATCAATCTCCAGGCAAAAACGGCACACGCAAGTTACGGCATTTTGCCATTATGTTCCGTGCCTTGATAGAACTAATCACACTTGGCTGAGCGCCCGGGGCTTGTTCATTGGCGAGGTAGTGCCACGGCTGTCATACAGGGACGGAGAGTCGCCACCGTTGAGAATTCGGATCTGGTTGGCCGTGGTGTGTTGTTGCATCTGGATGATACGGCCATTGGTCTCGTTGACCTTCTTGCAGGCATCCAGCAATTGGCCGAGTACATCAAGCTGCTGCATGATGATTTCGCCGTTGGACGATTGTGCGGCCAGGGCTTGCACGCCAGCACGGTCGGGGCTCAGGCCCAGCTGGGTGAGCAACTGGTTGCGTCGCTGCCCCTGCTGCTCCAGCAAGACGATCAAAGACTGCTTACGGGCCAGAATGTGCTCCAGCACCATCATGTCGCGGCCATGCAGGGCCAGCGCTTCCTTTTCAAGAAGCTCGAGCAGCTCCTGAGTGGGGGCGATGTCGTCTTCGATCAGTTGCAGCAGAGTGATATCGTGCATGGCTAACTCTTAGGCCTTTATTAGCGTCCGTGAAGTCAGCGCGCCGTAAGGTTAGCGCTGGGCTTCGAAATCAAGCAGTTTGCTGGCGACCCGGCCGGCATCGACCTGGTAGCTGCCGTCTGCGATCGCCTGTTTCAACTGGGCCACACGGGCGCTGTTGACCTCGGGTTGATCGCGCAGCTTGTCGCTGATCTTCTGCAACTGCTGAGCCTCTTGGCTGAGGTGTACCGCTTCTCCGCTGGCGCTGGCGCTTTTCGGCGCCTCTTGGGTTTCGCCGGTTTTGTCGGCGCTACCGGACGCGGTGTTGCCGCGTACGCCGCCCGTGATGGACGGAGAGTTATTCAAACGACTGAAGTCGATGACCATGATCAGAAACCTCTGGGTATTTGGACGCTTGCCTTGTTTTCGGCCAACCCGAAAGAAACTTTAGGCACAAATGCATAGCCGCCTGGCAGCGCGCTCGCGAACCCGATTTCTGACACAGTTTAGGAAAAGCAGTTCCTCACTGCCAGTCCATTCTACATGGCGACCTCCACCTGCCCTGGGCCTGTGACCCGGGCTTTTACCACGCGTTTGGAGTTCAGGTTGCGGATGCGGATCTGTTCGCCGATGCCGCCTTTGCTGAGCGCTTCGCCTGGCATGCGCACGCTCAGGGTGCCGCTGCGCGCAACGATCACCACGTGGTCGCCCTTGCGCACGACGTCGGCCTGTTCCAGGTGTTGGGGAGTCAAGACCTGGTCGAGCACCGTGGGGCGCAGCACTTTCATCTCAAGCGCCTGGTCGAGTTCGGTGAGAAAGCCTTGGTTCAGCGTTCCGACATCCCGTTCGCGCAGGGCGACGTCACCCTCGCCGACCGTGCTGCCGCGCTTGAGTGGGCGGGTGGCCACCACCACGTCGCGATACAGCCGCACGGTGGCCGGCACGAATACCGTCCAGGGGGCGCTGCCATCGCAGCGTACGCGCACCGTTACCCGGCCCAGCGGCTGGGCCGGGCTTTCCAGCGAAGCGTCCAAGGCCTGGCTGCACAGTGGCATGCGTAGGCGCGGGTCGAGCGAATTGACCTGGATGTCGTAGCGGCCCGCGGTCTGGGTCGTGGCCAGGTAATCCTCAACGGTAAATTCAAGAAACCCTTGGGTGACACCGATAAGCTGTTCAGGCAAGGTGAACGCGTCCGCCAGCGTACGAGCACCGGGTGCCAGCAGGCACAGCGCGGCGAGCGTGCTGCTCAGCAGGCGGGTCAATCGTCGGAAAAATGTCGTTTTCGTGTACATGGCACTCAAAAAAGCAAAGCCCGTGCCGACTCGGTACATAGGCTGACAAGTAAAGGAGTCTGGCATGGCTGGTGTTATGGATTCGGTCAACCAGCGCACGCAACTGGTGGGGCAGAATCGCCTGGAGTTGCTGTTGTTCCGCCTCAACGGCGAGCAACTCTACGGCATCAACGTATTCAAGGTCAGGGAAGTGCTGCAGTGCCCGGAGCTGACCTTGCTGCCCAAGTCCCATCCGGTGGTGCGTGGTGTGGCCAATATTCGCGGGGCGACCATCCCGATCCTCGACTTGTCGATGGCGACCGGTTTGCCCGGCCTTACGGAAGACACGCGCAACAGCTTCGTGATCATCACCGAGTACAACACCAAGACTCAGGGCTTTTTGGTGCACTCGGTGGAGCGCATCGTCAACATGAACTGGGAAGAGATCCATCCGCCACCCAAGGGGACTGGGCGCGATCACTACCTGACGGCGGTCACCCGGGTGGACAACCGCATGGTCGAGATCATCGATGTGGAGAAGGTGCTGGCCGAAGTGGCGCCGTCGTCCGAGTCGGTGTCCGCCGGCGTGGTCGATGCCGAGGTGCAGGACAAGGCCGTGCTGCTTCGGGTGCTTACTGTCGACGACTCGTCGGTGGCGCGCAAGCAGGTCAGTCGTTGCCTGCAGACGGTCGGTGTCGAGGTGGTGGCGCTCAACGATGGTCGTCAGGCCCTGGATTACCTGCGCAAGCTGGTGGACGAGGGCAAGCGACCCGAGGAGGAGTTCCTGATGATGATCTCGGACATTGAAATGCCGGAAATGGATGGCTATACGCTGACTGCGGAGATTCGCAGTGACCCGCGTATGCAAAAGTTGCACATCGTCCTGCATACTTCATTGTCGGGGGTGTTCAACCAGGCCATGGTCAAGAAGGTCGGCGCCGATGACTTCCTGGCCAAATTCAAGCCGGACGACCTTGCCCAGCGCGTGGTCGACCGGATCAAGGCAACGCATTGAAGCAGTTGGGGGGACAGCTCCCGACACCAGTGATTGAAAAGAGGCGGCGTTAGTGTCTACGGGTAATTTGGATTTCGAACAGTTCCGGGTATTCCTGGAGAAAGCCTGTGGCATCCTGCTGGGCGAGAATAAGCAGTATCTGGTCTCCAGCCGTCTCAACAAGCTGATGGAGCAGCAGGGCATCAAGAGCTTGGGCGAGCTGGTCCAGCGTATTCAGACGCAGCCGCGTGGTGGGCTGCGCGAGCAGGTGGTCGATGCCATGACCACCAACGAGACCCTGTGGTTTCGCGACACCTATCCGTTCGAAGTGTTGAAGAACAAGGTGGTTCCGGAGTTCATCAAGAACAATCCGGGTCAGCGTCTGCGCATCTGGTCGGCGGCCTGTTCGTCGGGGCAGGAGCCTTACTCCATCTCCATGGCGCTGGACGAGTTCGAGCGCAGCAACCTCGGACAGTTGAAGATGGGAGCGCAGATCGTCGCCACCGACCTGTCCGGTTCGATGCTGAACAACTGCAAGACGGGTGAGTACGACAGCCTGGCGATTGCCCGTGGTTTGTCCCAGGAGCGGTTGCAGCGTTACTTCGACACCAAGGGGCCAGGGCGTTGGGCGGTGAAGCCGGCCATTCGTAGCCGTGTCGAGTTCCGTTCGTTCAATTTGCTCGACAGCTATGCGGCGCTGGGCAAGTTCGACATCGTGTTTTGCCGCAACGTGCTGATCTACTTCTCGGCGCAGGTGAAGAAAGACATTTTGATGCGCATTCACAGCACCTTGAAACCGGGTGGTTATCTGTTCCTTGGCGCTTCCGAGGCGCTGAACGGGCTGCCGGATCATTACCAGATGGTGCAGTGCAGCCCGGGGATCATCTACCAGGCCAAGTGATCAGGAGGGGGCGGGTGCTTGTCTGTGGGGTGTGGCGCCTGTGAGATCGAGCGCCGCCCGCGCGGCGCATCCCCAGCAAGGTTCGCTCCTACGTTTGTTCACGGCCAATAACGTCTGTGGCAGGCGCGCGCGACCGCCGCAGCGCTCCCGACCAACTCCCATCGCCCCGCCATCTGCCCTCTGACGTCAATTTTTTGTTTTGCCGCTTTTGCCGTCCGGCAATTGCCGCTCAGGCATCTCCAGGCGGAAGCACTTTGCCGCTTTTCTGGCATGCCGGCGCTGCCGGTAACCGCAAAAACCCCGCAAACATGGGCTTCTACAGGTTTGGCACAGCACTTGCTAAAGCTTTGGCAACCACACGCTGGTCAACCTTTGAAGGTTCCCTGACATGAGCATCAGTTTCGACAAGGCGCTTGGCATTCACGAAAAGGCCCTGGGCTTCCGCGCCCAGCGTGCCGAAGTGCTGGCCAACAACATCGCCAACGCCGACACGCCCAACTACAAGGCGCGTGACATGGATTTCTCGTCGGTGCTCGCCGCCGAGAGTCAGAAGCAGCAGAGCGGGCGCTTCGCCATGGAGCGTACCAACAGCCGGCACATCGAGGCCGAAGGTCTGGCCATGGCGGACGATACCCTCCAGTACCGTACGCCTGCGATGCCGTCGATCGACCAGAATACCGTCGACGCCCAGGTAGAGCAGGCCAACTACACGGAAAACGCCATGGGCTTCCAGGCCAGCTTCACCTTGCTCAACAGTAAATTCAAAGGGCTGGTTTCGGCCCTGCGCGGAGAGTAACCATGTCCCTGTCCAGTGTCTTCAACATCGCAGGCTCCGGCATGAGCGCGCAGAACACGCGTCTCAATACCGTGGCCTCCAACATCGCCAACGCCGAGACCGTTTCGTCGAGCATCGACCAGACCTACCGCGCTCGCCACCCGGTGTTCGCCACCACGTTCCAGAACGCGCAGAGTGGCGTCAGCCAGTCGCTGTTCGAAGACCAGGGTGAAGCCGGTCAAGGCGTTCAGGTCAAGGGCATCATCGAAGACCAGAGCAACCTGGAAGCGCGCTACGAGCCCAACCATCCGGCGGCGAACAAGGACGGTTACGTCTACTACCCCAACGTCAACGTGGTCGAGGAGATGGCTGACATGATCTCCGCCAGCCGTGCGTTCCAGACCAACGCCGAACTGATGAACACCGCCAAGAACATGATGCAGAAAGTACTGACCCTGGGTCAGTGATAAGGAATCCAGACCATGGCAGTCGATAGCACCAGTGGTGTGAACCTCAATGACGTCATCGCGGCGTCAGGTGTCACCACCAGCAGCGCCAAGAAGACCACGACTACCAGCGCTGCGACCGGCAACCAGACGTTGGGCAAAGATGCCTTCCTGCAGTTGCTGGTCACCCAGATGCAGAACCAGAACCCGCTGGATCCGCAGGACAACAGCGAGTTCGTCGCACAGTTGGCGCAATTCAGTAGCCTCGAAGGCATCACCTCGTTGAACGAGTCGGTCAGCGCCATCACCAGCGCCATGGCTTCGTCGCAAGCGCTGCAGGCGTCCTCGCTGGTCGGTCGTTCGGTGATCGTGCAGAACGACAAGGCCATCGTCGACACCACTGAGAGCTTCAATGCGCAGTTCGTGGTGCCCCAGGCCATCAGCGAAGCGAAGATCACTATCACCGACAAAGATGGCAACACCGTCAAGACCATCGAGTTGGGCGAGCAGAAGGCCGGTTATGCCGACTTCATCTGGGATGGCACCAACAGCAAGGGCGAGAAGGTCGATCCGGGCACTTACACCTTTACCGCCACTACCACGGTGGACGGCAAGGCGGTGCAGATGAATACCTTGCTGCCAGCCAAGGTCACCAGCGTCAGCTTCAACACCACCGGCGAGATGGTGCTGAACCTGGCGGGTGTCGGCAAGGTTTCGCTGTCCGACGTACAAACCATCGGTATCTAAGGCCGATAGAACGGCAAGAAAAGGAGCAACTACATGTCTTTCAATATCGGCCTTAGCGGTCTGTACGCGGCCAACAAGCAACTGGACGTCACTGGCAACAACATCGCCAACGTCAACACCACCGGCTTTAAATCCTCCCGTGCCGAATTCGCAGACGTATACGCGGGGGCCAACCGCCTGGGCGTGGGCAAGAACCAGGTGGGTAACGGTGTGCGCTTGGCAGCGATCTCCCAGCAGTTCAGCCAGGGCGACGTCAACAACACCGGCAACGTACTGGACATGGGTATCCAAGGCCAGGGCTTCTTCATCCTGTCTGACAACGGCGCGCGTGTGTACACCCGTGCCGGTGCCTTCCAGAACAGCAAGGATAACTACGTGATCACCTCGGACGGCCTGCGCCTGCAAGGCTATGCCGCCGACGAGAACGGCAACATCAAGCGTGGCGTACTGACCGATCTCAAGATCGATACCTCCTCGCTGGCGCCGAAGGCCACCACCCTGATCGACCAGGGCATCAACCTGAACTCCGAGGCGGACATCATTCCGCTGCCGAGCGCCACGCCTGCCGGTCCGGCGTTCGACCCGGCCGACGATACTACCTATACCAAGTCGTTCCCGACCAAGGTGTATGACAGTCAGGGTAACGAGCACACCATGGAGCAGTTCTACCGCAAGACCGGGACGAACCAGTGGACCATGTACACCCTGATCGATGGTCGCAATCCGATGGACCCGACGTCGGCTGCCCCGCTGGAGGCGTCCATGACCTTCAACTCCGACGGTAGCGTGGCGTCGATGGCGACCGACCCTGCCAGCATTCCTGTGGGTGCTCCGGCCGGTGCCCAGTGGGACGTGACCAACAATACCTTCACCCTCAAGGGTTGGATTCCAGCCGCCAAGGATGCTTCGGGTAACTGGGCCTCCAACGGTTCTGCGGAAAACGCTGCGGGCATGCGCCTGTCGATGAACAGCACCACGTCCTACAACACGGAAACCGCGCGCATGTCGCAGTCCCAGGACGGCTACGCCACCGGTATCCTGTCGAGCCTGTCGATCGACTCCACCGGCGTGATGTTCGCAAGCTTCAGCAACCAGCAGTCGCGCGCCATCGGCCAGGTGGCCCTGGCCAGCTTCGCCAACGAACAGGGTCTGCAGCAGATTGGCGGCACTCGCTGGACCGAGACCTACTCCTCGGGTATTCCGGGCATTGACTCGCCGAAGACCGGTACTCTGGGTAGCGTCGAGTCCAACTCGCTGGAAGCCTCGAACGTCAACCTGACGCAAGAGCTGGTCGAGCTGATCAAGGCGCAGAGCAACTACCAGGCGAACGCCAAGACCATCTCCACCGAAAGCACCATCATGCAGACCATCATCCAGATGACCTGATGCTGGATTGAGGGTAGGGGCTGCAGGGCGGCCCCGCTTCATGGAGTTAGCATGAACAAGTGGCTCATTGCGCTGGTCGCCGTTTTTTGCCTTGCCCAGGTCCAGGCTGGCACCGCTTATTGGTGGCGCTGGGAGAGCCAGGCGGATGGCCGGCTGGTCTGTTCGCAATGGTCGCCGGGTGATGGCTGGAAGAAGTTCGCCGGGCCATACACCAATGGTGGCTGCAGGGAGCCATAGCGCCACTTGGGATCTTGCCGGCGACGAGGTCTTAACAAGCCATCGTCTTTGCCGCCAGCGGCAACCCGGCGCCGGATAACCGACGTCAGTGCCGGTCGCCAGCCCCTCGAAAGCCCGTATTCACGGGCTTTTTCACGATTTAAGAAAGTTGGTTCGGAACTTGCTTTAAAGCCTGCACAGCAACGGCGAGCGGCAAATGATCGCCAGTGCAGCGGAGGATGACTGTGGACAAGATGCTTTACGTGGCCATGACCGGCGCCAGCCAGAACGCGCTGGCGCAGAAGGCCCATGCCAACAACCTGGCGAACGTTTCCACCAACGGTTTCCAGCGTGACCTGGAGCAGGCGCGCTCGATGCCGGTGTTCGGTGACAGCTTTCCGGCGCGTGCGTTCGCGATGACCGAGCGTCCCGCGACCGACTTCAGCGAAGGACCGATGGTCGAGACTGGGCGTGAACTGGACGTGGCAGTCGCGGGGCAGGGCTTCATCGCCGTGCAGGCGCCAGATGGCAGCGAGGCTTACGTGCGCACCGGCAGCCTGAACATCGATGCGCTGGGCGTGCTGCGCGCCGGCAACGGTATGCCGGTGATCGGCAACGGTGGTCCAATCGCCATTCCGCCAGAGCAGAAGGTGGAAGTGGGCGCCGACGGCACCATCAGTATCCGTGCCATGGGTGAAGACCCCCGGGTGATGGCCGAGGTCGATCGCATCAAACTGGTCAACCCCGACACCAAGGGCCTGACCAAAGGCCTGGATGGCTTGATCCACACCCAGAATGGCCAGCCGGCCGACGCCGACGTCAATGTGCGCGTGGTGTCCGGTTTCCTGGAGGGCAGCAATGTCAATGCCGTCGAAGAAATGACTTCGGTGCTCGCGCTGTCCCGTCAATTCGAACTGCACGTCAAGATGATGAACGCGGCCAAGGAAGGCGATGAAGCCATGGCGCGTGTTTTGCAAATCGGCTAATCACATTTGAAAGGGTGCCGTAAAACAGGCGCACGAGGAGAACACTGATGCTTCCGGCTCTTTGGGTCGCTAAAACCGGCCTGTCCGCCCAGGACACCAACCTGACCGTCATTTCCAACAACCTGGCCAACGTCTCGACCACCGGCTTCAAGCGTGATCGCGCCGAGTTCCAGGACTTGCTCTACCAGATCAAGCGTCAGCCGGGCGCGCAGTCCACCCAGGACAGCGAACTGCCGTCGGGTCTGCAGGTCGGTACCGGTGTGCGCATCGTCGGCACCCAGAAGAACTTCCAGACCGGTAGTCTGCAGACCACCGAGAACCCGTTGGACATCGCCGTCAACGGGCGTGGTTTCTTCCAGATCCTGCAACCCGATGGCACCGTTTCCTATACCCGTGACGGTACCTTCCACCTGAACTCCGATGGTCAGGTCGTCAACGCCGATGGCCTGGCGCTGGAGCCGGCCATCGTCGTGCCAAACGACGCCCAGACCTTCACCGTCGGCCAGGACGGCACCGTGTCGATCACCACCGCCGGCAACCCGGCCGCCCAGGTCATCGGCAACATTCAGACCGCTGACTTCATCAACCCGGCCGGCCTGCAGGCGATGGGCAACAACCTGTTCCTGGAGACCGCCGCCAGTGGCGCCCCACAGGTGGGTACCCCAGGCCTGAACGGTTTCGGTACCACCTTGCAGCAGACCTTGGAGAACTCCAACGTCAGCACCGTGGAAGAGCTGGTGAACATGATCACCACCCAGCGCGCCTACGAGATGAACTCCAAGGTCATCTCCACTGCCGACCAGATGCTGTCGTTCGTCACTCAGCAGCTGTAACGCCGGCTTCTGGTTCCTAGCTCCTAGTTCAGTTGCAGCATGAGGTAAGTGTCATGAATCGTTTGTTGTCCGTTTTCGCCCTGGGGGGGGCGGTGTTGATGGCAGGTTGTGTCGCTCCGACACCCAAGCCCAACGACCCGTACTACGCGCCGGTCCTGCCGCGCACCCCGTTGCCGGCAGCGGCCAACAACGGTTCGATCTACCAGGCGGGCTTCGATCAGAACCTGTACAGCGACCGCAAGGCGTTCCGGGTCGGTGACATCATCACCATCACCCTCAACGAACGCACCTCGGCCAGCAAGAACGCAGGTTCCCAGATTCAGAAGAACAGCAATGCCAACATTGGCCTGACCTCGCTGTTCGGGACCACGCCCAATACCAACAACCCGTTCGGTGGTGGCGACCTTTCCCTCGAGGCGGGCTACAGCGGTGAGCGTGCCACCAAGGGCGATAGCAAGGCCACCCAGGGCAACACCCTGACCGGTTCGATCACTGTCACGGTCGCCGACGTGCTGCCCAATGGCATCATCGCCGTGCGCGGCGAGAAGTGGATGACCCTGAACACCGGCGAGGAACTGGTGCGCATTGCGGGCTTGGTCCGTGCTGACGATATCGCCACCGACAACACCGTGCCGTCGACCCGTGTGGCCGATGCGCGCATCACCTATTCGGGCACCGGCTCCTTCGCCGATGCCAGTCAGCCGGGCTGGCTGGATCGCTTCTTCGTCAGCCCGCTCTGGCCCTTCTGAGTGCGGATGACCATGTTCAACGTAAGGCAGCTGCTTGCCGCGACCCTGCTTCTGTCCTGCACCTTCGGTGCCCATGCCGAACGCCTGAAGGATATCGCCAGCATTTCTGGCGTGCGCTCCAACCAGTTGATCGGCTACGGCCTGGTGGTGGGGCTCAACGGTACGGGTGACCAGACCACCCAGACCCCGTTCACCCTGCAGACCTTCAACAACATGCTGTCGCAGTTCGGCATCAAGGTGCCGGCCGGTTCCGGCAACGTACAGCTCAAGAACGTTGCCGCGGTGTCGGTGCATGCCGACCTGCCGGCCTTCGCCAAGCCCGGCCAGGTAGTGGATATCACCGTCTCGTCCATTGGTAACTCCAAGAGCCTGCGTGGCGGAAGCCTGTTGATGACGCCGCTCAAGGGTATCGACGGCAACGTCTATGCCGTCGCCCAGGGCAATCTGGTGGTGGGCGGTTTCGATGCCGAAGGGCGTGATGGTTCGAAGATTACCGTCAACGTTCCGTCGGCCGGCCGTATTCCTGGTGGTGCTACCGTCGAGCGGGCGGTACCCAGTGGTTTCAACCAGGGCAACAGCCTTACCTTGAACCTCAATCGCCCGGACTTCACCACGGCCAAGCACATCGTCGACAAGGTCAACGACCTGCTCGGCCCAGGCGTGGCCCAGGCAATCGATGGCGGCTCGGTGCGGGTCACCGCGCCGATGGACCCGAGCCAGCGTGTCGATTACCTGTCGATTCTAGAGAACCTTGAGATCGACCCAGGCCAGGCCGTGGCCAAGGTCATCATCAATTCGCGTACCGGTACCATCGTCATCGGCCAGAACGTGAAGGTTTCACCTGCCGCCGTGACCCACGGCAGCCTCACCGTGACCATTACCGAAGACCCGATCGTCAGTCAGCCGGGGCCGTTCTCCAATGGCCAGACTGCCGTTGTGCCGCGCTCGAAAGTCAATGCGCAGCAGGAAGCCAAGCCGATGTTCAAGTTCGGCCCGGGTACCACGCTGGATGAAATCGTGCGTGCAGTGAATCAGGTGGGCGCTGCGCCCAGCGACCTGATGGCCATCCTCGAAGCACTGAAGCAGGCCGGCGCCTTGCAAGCCGACCTGATCGTCATCTGAGGACGCCGACTGATGAATACCAAAGTTTCCAGCGGTGCCGACAGCGGTGCGTACACCGACCTCAATCGTCTCAATTCGCTCAAGCATGGCGATCGTGACAGCGACGCCAACGTGCGCAAGGTGGCCCAGGAGTTCGAGTCGCTGTTCATCAGTGAGATGCTCAAAGCCTCGCGCAAGGCCAGCGATGTGCTGGCCGACGACAACCCGATGAATTCCGAGACGGTCAAGCAGTACCGTGACATGTACGACCAGCAGTTGGCCGTGAGCATGTCCCGCGAGGGTGGAGGTATCGGCCTGCAGGACGTGCTGGTTCGCCAGTTGTCGAAGAACAAGGCCGCGCCGGCCAACACCAGCCCATTCCCGCGCATCGACGGCCACGCCCCGGCCTTGTGGGGCAACAAAGTGGCCGAGCCTGTGCACGCGACCCAGTCGACCGCCACGCGCAATGATGTGGCCGCGCTCAATTCGCGGCGCCTGGCGCTACCGAGCAAGCTCACCGATCGCCTGCTGGCCGGTATCGTGCCATCGGCAGGCAACGCCGCGGCAACCACCAATACCGCTGCGGTGCCACCCCGTGAAGGGCAGGTGGTAGCAGGTGCTGCGCAGACCTTCGCCGCGCCCGAGCGTGGCATGCGCATCCTGGGCCGCGCTGTGGCGCAGCCGCCGCTTGCGCCGAAAAAAGCCTTCGCCGACAGCGACGCCTTCGTCGCCACCATGCTGCCGATGGCCGAGCAGGCTGCCAAGCGCATTGGCGTCGACCCCCGTTACCTGGTCGCCCAGGCAGCCTTGGAAACCGGTTGGGGCAAATCGGTCATGCGCAACAGTGACGGCACCAGCAGCCATAACCTGTTCGGCATCAAGGCGACCGGCAACTGGGAAGGTGGCGAGGCGAGGGCGATCACCAGCGAGTTCCGTGACGGCAAGTTCGTCAAGGAGACGGCAGCGTTCCGTTCCTACGACTCTTACCAGGACAGTTTCCATGATCTGGTCAGCTTGTTGCAGAACAATTCCCGCTATCAAGAAGCGGTGAAGTCTGCCGATAAGCCAGAACAGTTCGTGCGAGAGCTGCAGAAGGCCGGTTACGCCACCGACCCGGAATACGCCAGCAAGATCTCGCAGATCGCAAGACAGATGAAGTCGTACGAGAGCTATGCATCGCTCGGTAACACAACGAAACTTTAAGGGCAGGAAACCATGGCGAGTTTGATCAATATTGGCATGTCGGGGCTGTCGGCCTCCCAGGCGGGCCTGCATACCACCGGTAACAACATCGCCAACGCCGATGTCGCCGGCTACTCTCGCCAGCAGAATGTTCAGCGGTCCAAGGGTTCGCTCCAGGAAGGCCAGGTGTTCATGGGCACCGGGACAACACTGGCGGACGTGCGCCGGGTGTACAACGCCTTCCTCGATGCGCAACTGCAGACCGCCACGTCGCTCAACAGCGACAGCACTGCCTACCTGAATCAGGTCACGCCGCTCAACAACCTGTTGTCCGACAGCAACACCGGTATTACCGGAGCGCTGACCAACTTCTTCTCCGCCCTGCAGAGCGCTGCCAACAAGCCGACCGAAGACGCTTCCCGCCAGCTGTTGCTGAGCAATGCCGACGCGCTCGCCAACCGCTTCAACAGCCTGGCCGCGCAGTTCAAGGAGCAGAATACCAACATCAACGGCAGCCTCAGCTCGATGACGGCGCGGATCAACGAGCTGACCTCCAGCATTGCCCAGTACAACGAGCAGATTTCCAAGGTCTCGGCGGTCACCGGCCAGCCGAACGACCTGCTCGACCAGCGTAACGAAGCCGTCCGCCAGCTCAACGAATTGGTGGGTGTGCAAGCTGTCGAGCGTGACGGCAGCATCGACGTTTACCTGAAGAACGGCCAGTCGCTGGTGTTGGGCAAGACCACCAACAAGATGAGCGCCGAGCCAAGCGCCACCGACCCGACCCAGTATTCGATCAAGCTCGACCGTGGTAGCACCACCATGGACGTCACCAGTAGCATCACGGGCGGCGAAATGGGCGGTCTGCTGCGTTATCGCAGCGAGACCCTGGCGCCGGCCATGAACGAACTGGGCCGCATCGCGCTGGTGGTGTCGCAGCAAATCAACTCGCAGCTCGGCCAGGGTATCGACAAGAACGGAGAGTTCGGTGCCGCGCTGTTCAACGACCTGAACAGCGACAAGGCGATGTCCGCACGCAGCACGCCCAAGGTGGGCAACTCGGGCTCCGCCGACCTGAACGTGGTCATCCGCGATACTGGCAAGCTGAGCACCAGCGATTACCAGGTGACCTTCGTCGGGCCGACCGCCGACAAGTACCAGGTCAAGAAGCTGCCCGATGGCACCGACATGGGCACCTACAGCACCAACGACGACCCGGCCCCTGTGATCGATGGCTTCAGCATCGACCTCAAGAGCGGTACCGCGGCGGTGGGCGATAGCTTCAAGATCACCCCGACCCGCAATGCTGCGGCGGAAATCGACGTGGTGCTTACCGACGCCAAGCGCCTGGCCCTGGCCGCGCCGCTGACCGCGACGTCCGGTAGCGGCAATACCGGTACCGGTGTGATCGCCCAACCTGTCCTGACCTCGGTGCTGGATATCGCCGACCCGACCCAGCGCCTTGAGTTGCAGACCGGCATCAAGTATTCCACGCCGGTGCGCCTGGTGTTCGGTGATGAAACCACCTCGCCGCAAACCTATGAAGCGTTCGATGCCAAGGGCAACAGCATCGGCACCGGCACCTTCGTTCCGGGGCAGAACAACACCCTGAAGTTCGATGTGCCGATGATCGACTCCGCGGGCAACCCGATCACCGACGGCAGTGGTGTGCAGAAAACCTTCAGCTTCGAGATGGATGTCGCCGGTTCGCCCAAGCAAGGCGACAGCTACACCGTCTCGCTGACCGGCGCAGGTTCTTCGGACAACCGCAATGCGCTGTCCCTGCAGGAGCTGCAGACCAAGCAGACCATGGACATCGGTTCGACCAAGGGCATCAGCATCACCGACGCCTACGGCAAACTGGTGGAAAGCGTCGGTGCCCAGGCCAAGCAAGGCCAGATGGACAGCGAGGCAACCGGTGTCATCCTGACCCAGGCGACCGGTGCCCGTGATTCCTTGTCTGGTGTGCAGCTCGACGAAGAGGCCGGCAACCTGGTCAAGTACCAGCAGTACTACACGGCCTCTTCGCAGATCATCAAAGCTGCTCAGGAAATCTTCAACACCTTGATCGCCGCGCTTTAAGGAGTATTGATCCATGCGTATTTCCACGGCCCAGTTCTACCAGTCCAGCGCGGCGAACTACCAGCGCAACTATGCCAACCTGATCAAGACCAACGAGGAGGCCAGCTCCTTCGTTCGAGTCAACACCGCCGCCGATGACCCGGTGGGTGCCGCACGTCTGCTGCAACTGGGCAACCAGGCGGACATGCTGGCGCAGTACAAGACCAACGCGACCAACATCACCAACTCGTTGAACCAGGCCGAAACCACGCTCAACTCGATCAACACGATCCTGACGCGGGTCAACGAGCTGGCGCTCGAGTCGGGGAACGCCGGCTACACCGATACCGAGCGCAAGGCCAAGGCAGCAGAGCTGAGTCAGCTGGAAGACCAGCTGTTGAGTTTGATGAACAGCCGTGACGAGAACGGTCAGTACCTGTTCGCTGGCTCCAAGACCGACACCGCGCCATTCGTACGCAATGCCGATGGCACCTACAGCTACCAGGGCGACCAGACCCAGCTTGAACTGCAGGTCGGCGACATGCTCAAGATGGCTGGCAACAGCACCGGCTACAGCGTGTTCGAACAGGCGCTCAATACCAGTCGTACCCAGACCACCATGACCAACCCGGTGGTGGATGATGGGCGTGTGAAGCTGTCCAACGGCCAGGTGTCCGGCAGCGTGACCTACAATGACCGTTTCCGTAGCGGCCAGCCGTATACCATCACCATGCTCAGCAGTACGCAGTACAGCATCACTGACAGTCTGGGCAACGACGTGACCGCCGAAGCCACGCAGGGCGGCACCTTCGATCCGAACACCGCAGGTGGTTCGATGATCAGCTTCCGTGGGGTCGACTTGCGCCTGAACATCAATCTTCAGGACGGCGACGTTCCGGACACGGCGGTGGCGGGTCATACCTTCACCTTGCAGAGCAAGCCTGACACCATCACGGCCACTCGCAGCCCGGGCAACTCTTCCAGCGCCCAGGTGTCTTCCGTCAGCGTCACCGACCCGGCCAAGTACCAGGCCATGTTCCCCAGCGGCGGTGCGGTGATCAAGTTCACCAGCGCCACGGATTTCGAGCTGTATGCCCAGCCGCTGACCGCCGACAGCCGCCCGGTGGCCAGTGGCACCATGGCGGGTAACGTCGCCTCGGCCGCGGGGGTCGATTTCACCTTCACCACGACGCCGCCGCAGCAGTCCGGCGACCAGTACATGGTGAATGTCGACAACCACCAGACCCAGAACGTGCTGGACACCGTTGCCCAGCTGCGCACGGCCTTGAGCAAGCCGATCGACGGCGACAACGCGGCCTACCAGCAACTGCGTGCCGACCTGGACTCGGCCATTGCCAACATCCAGAGTGGTCAGGATCAGCTGAACCGCTCGGTCACCGATATCGGTGCGCGGGGCAAGGCGCTGGAAATCCAGCAGAACACCAACGAGAGCCTGGGTATCGCCAATACCACCACGCAATCGTCGATCCGCGATTCCGACCCTGCCACCGTGCTGGTTCGCCTGACCCAACAGAAGACCATGCTCGAAGCGTCCCAGGCAGCCTTCGCGCGTATCAGCCAACTGAGCCTGTTCAACGCCATCGGTTGATCAAGCCCGCTGCCTGCTGCGCCACCCGCCAGGGGTGAGCGCAGCAGGCGCGCTGTTTTTCCCGTGTTGTCGACTGTTCTGAATTCCCTGCGGGCAGTCATCGGTCGAGAGATTCCCCCGTGAACCCAGTCCCTCTAGTCAGCCTCGTCATCCCTGCCTGCAATCCTGTTTACTTCCGAGCGGCCTTGGTCAGTGCCTTGGCTCAGGACTACGACAACCTCGAGGTCATTGTCTGCGACGACAGCCGTGGGGCGCAGATCGAGGCGGTGGTCGAGGAGTTGCGCAGCCTGGCGCGTCACCCGCTGGTCTATGTACGCAACCGGCAGCCACTGGGTTTTGCCGGGAACCTGCAGCTTGGGCTAGAGCAAAGTCAGGGGCAGTACATCAAGTTCCTCTGTGACGATGACCGCCTGATGGCCGATTGCGTGTCCAACCAGGTACGCCTGTTCGAAGCTCATGACGATGTCAGTCTGGTCGCGGCCAGACGTTATCTGGTGGATGCCGAAGATCACATCTTGCCGCAGCGTCTGGAGACCAGCCCGGTTACCTTTGGCGATACCCTGTTCAATGGCGACGACCTGCTGGATTTCTTCGAGACCCGTCAACTCAATTTCATCGGCGGACTGAGCAGCGTGCTGCTGCGCGCCAGTGATCTGCGCGAACTGCTGCCGGCGCTGGCACCGGGCTTCGTGGCCCTGCTCGACTTCGTCCTGTTCGTGTGCCTGCTGCGCCGAGGGCACCTGGGCGTCACCGCCGGGGTACATTGTGTGGAGCGGGTTCATCCCGACCAGCTGCGTCGCCAGGATCATGTGAAGGCCGCGGCTGTTCAGGAAGCGCAGCACCTGCGTGACATGTTCGCGGCACGCACCGCCGAGCGCGAGCCGTTCTCCGGTTGGGTCCGGGTGCAGATCCTGCACCCGGACGAACGTGCTGGTCAGCGTACCTGGGAAAACCTGTTCCTGGTCCACACCTTGCGCTGTCTTCAGGCAATTCACGAGTCCCATGTCGGCAGTGACAGCGACAGTTTTGCCGAGCTTTATGGCAAATGGTTGGCCTGCCGCCAGGACCCTCTGGTGCTGGCGCGGCTGATGCGCCTGAGCGAGCACTGGCCGACGCGCCCGCGCATCGTGCCGGTGGTGATCGACCGCGAGGGCGATGCCCAGGCCCTGCAAGTGACCCTGGACAGTATCGCGCATCAGTCCTATGGCGCCGATACCACCCTGGTTCTGTCCAGCGCGCCTACGGCGGTACTGCAGGATGGCCGGGTGATCGGCCAGCTGTTGCAGGCTGATTGGGCCGAGCAGTTGAACGGCCTGGTCGACCAGCTGGAGGGCGTGGACTGGATCTACCTGCTGCGCGCCGGTGATCGGCTCAATGCGTTCAGTCTGATGCTGCTGGCCGAACGGATCGTCGCTCGTCCACAAATGGCCTGCTGCTACGGCGATGAGGGTAGTCTTCGGGAGGGGGTCTCAGCGGAACCTGTATTCAAGCCCGACTTCAACCTCGACCTGATGCGCGGCTACCCCTACACCGGTCGCATGCTGGCGTACTCCCGTGAGGCCATTCGAACGCTGGGTGGTTTTGCCGCGGGTTACCGCGAGCTGGCGCCCCACGATTTGCTCTGGCGCCTGGTGGAAAGCCGTGGCCCGCAGACCATCGAGCACATTCCCGAAGTCCTGGCTGAAACCACGTTGAGCTATGCCGCCTGGTTGTCCTCGACGGACGTGATCGAGGAAAATCCTCGCCTGCTCGATGCGCACCTCAAGCGTTTGGGCGTGGCCTATCGGTTGCAGAATGACGGCGGGGCAATCAACCATGTGCGTTACCTGCATGCCACGCAGCCATTGGTGAGCCTGGTGATCAGTGCCCGGGATCAATTGCCAGCGCTCGAGCGTTGCCTGGAAAGCATGCTGGAGAAGACCGCCTACAGCCACTACGAAGTGCTGATCGTCGATAATGCCAGCCAGGGCGCCGACACCCATGCCTGGCTGGCAGCCCTGCAGCAGATGGGCGGCGACAAGTTACGGGTGCTGAAGCTGGAAGAGGAAACCAGCTTCGCGACTGTGCAGAACCTGGCCGCGCAACATGCCCGTGGCGACTACCTGCTGATGTTGAGTCCGTTCGTCGTTGCCACCGAGCCAGACTGGCTCGATGCGTTGCTCAGTCACGGGCAGCGCCATGAAGTCGGCGCGGTGGGTGCCAAGTTGTGCAATGGCCACGGCCTTGTCGTCCATGCCGGTGGCGTGCTTGGCCTGCGTGGAGCGGTGGGTTCGCCATTCGTCGGTGAGCCGATGGAGGCGGGCGGTTACATGCAGCGCTTGCAGGTGGCGCAGAATTATTCAGTTGTCGGCGCCGATTGCCTGCTGGTGCGCAAGCAGCTCTTTATCGAACTGGGAGGGCTCGACGACAGCGTCTTCGACCTGGCGTTCAGCGATGTCGACCTGGGGCTGCGGTTGGGCAAGGCTGGGTACCTGGTGGTCTGGGCGCCGGATGCCCGGCTGGTGCTCGACCCTCCGCCAGCGGCGGCGGTCGACCCGCAGCGCGAAGCTGAGCGCCAGGCTCGGCTGGCGGAACAGCATGATGCCTTCTTCCGCGCCTGGATGCCGGTCGTGGCGCGCGACCCGGCCTACAACATCAACCTGTCACTCAATGGTTCGAGCTTCTGCCTGGACCCGGGCCTCAAGGCGGCCTGGACGCCCTTCGTCGGTCGCCCATTGCCCCATGTGCTGGCCTTGCCGATGAACAAGACGGCGGTTGGGCATTATCGGGTAATCCAGCCGGTGGTAGAGCTGGAGAAGGCCGGCTGGGTCACCCAGCAGCAGTATTTCGAGATCCCGACCAACGTCGAGTTGGAGCGCTGCTCGCCAGATGTCGCGATTCTGCAAGGGCGTTACACGGAAGGTTTCGTCAAGGAAATCGAACGGCTCAAGACCTTCTCCAAGGGCTTCTGCATCTATGAACTGGACGACTACGTGATCAACGTGCCGAAGAAGAATGGTCACCTCAAGCACACGCCCAAGGATCTGGAAAGATCGCTGCGTCGAGGTATCGAGCGTTGTGACCGCCTCGTGGTGTCGACCCAGGCCCTGGCGGATGCGCTGCATGACACCCACAGTGATATCCGGGTGATGCCGAACATGCTTGCCGAGCAGCTCTGGACCGGCTTGCGCAGCCACCGTCGCACCTCGCGCAAGCCGCGGGTAGGTTGGGGTGGTGGCACCAGCCACACAGGTGACCTGGAGGTGATTGCCGATGTGGTCAAGACCTTGGCGAACGAGGTCGACTGGGTGTTCTTCGGCATGTGTCCGCCCGCGTTGCGGCCGTACATCAGCGAGTTCCATCCGCCGGTACCGCTGGAGCTGTACCCGGCCAAGCTCGCCAGCCTGAACCTGGACCTGGCCCTGGCGCCGTTGGAGTACCACATTTTCAACGACTGCAAGAGCAACCTGCGCCTGCTTGAGTACGGCGCCTGTGGGTACCCGGTGATCGTCACCGACACCCGCGCCTACGAAGGCTACCTGCCGTGCACGCGAATCAAGACCAACAGCACGGCGGAGTGGCTGGAGGCGATTCGCATGCACCTGGCCGACCCGGACGAGAGTTTCCGCATGGGTGACCGACTGAAGCAGGAAGTGCTGCGTGACTATGTGCTGCGTGAAGAGCATGTGCAGCATTGGTACAGCGGGTGGATGCCAGGCTGATCGAGGCTTTCCAGGGCTGTTCGCGGATGGCGTGGCGTCTGCGAACAGCTCGCCATCTGCGCAGGTTAGGCTCTGTACGAAAAGCCTAGATACTCGGTGATGCTGCGTTGAAGACAGCCTCGGAATGCTCATTTACAACCCGTAAACTCCGCTTCCTCGGCTGTTTTCGCCTTGCCTGGGCTTCGTCTCAAGACTTTCCACACAGAGCCTAGGGTGAAAGACGCCATTTGGCGCGTTTCCTGCAAGTCCCCCGTCATATCGCCATAAATCGTGCAGCCACACGACCCATGGCCGGTGACGAACAAGAGGGGACTACATGAAGGCGGTAATTCTGGCGGGTGGACTGGGCACGCGTATCAGCGAAGAGTCCCACCTCAAGCCAAAGCCCATGATCGAGATCGGTGGAAAGCCAATTCTCTGGCACATCATGAAGCAGTACTCGGCCCACGGCATCCACGATTTCGTGATCTGCCTGGGCTACAAGGGGTACGCGATCAAGGATTTCTTCGCCAACTACTTCCTGCACACCTCGGACGTCACCTTCGACATGCGCGCCAACCGCATGGACGTACACCAGAACTACAGCGAGCCATGGCGGGTCACCCTGGTCGACACCGGTGAGGAGACCATGACCGGTGGTCGCCTGCGCCGCGCAGCGCGCTACCTGGAGGGCGAAGAAGCGTTCTGCTTCACCTATGGTGACGGCGTCTCGGACCTGAATATCGGCGCCCTGGTCGATTTCCACCTGGCCCACGGCAAGCTGGCCACCGTCACCGCCGTACAGCCCCCAGGACGCTATGGTGCACTGGCGCGCGATGGCGACCGGGTCAGCGGTTTCGTCGAGAAGCCCCGTGGCGACGGCGGCTGGATCAACGGTGGCTTCTTCGTGCTCTCGCCCAAGGTGCTTGGCTACATCGCCGATGACCAGACCTCCTGGGAATCCGAACCGCTCGCGCGGCTGGCTGCCGAGTCGCAGTTGCACGCCTTCCAGCACGATGGCTTTTGGCATCCGATGGATACGTTGCGCGACAAGAACCACTTGGAACACCTCTGGCAGAACGGGGAGGCACCATGGAAACAGTGGGCCTGAACCCAGCGTTCTGGCAGGGCAAGCGTGTCCTGCTGACCGGTCACACCGGCTTCAAGGGCAGTTGGCTTGCGCTCTGGCTGCGTGAGCTGGGCGCGCAGGTCACGGGTTTCGCCCTGGACCCTGGCAGCGAACCCAGTCTGTTCGAGTTGGCCCGGGTCGGCAGCGATATCACTGATGTGCGCGGCGACCTGCGTGACTTGGCGGCGTTGCTTGAAGTCGTGGCCGAAGTGCAGCCTGAAATCGTCCTGCATCTGGCGGCGCAGCCGCTGGTGCGCGAAGCCTACCGGGACCCGCTGGGCACCTATTCCAGCAATGTCATGGGCACCCTCAACCTGCTGGAAGCCGTGCGCCAGGTTGGTGGAGTGCGCGCCTGCGTGCTGGTGACCACCGACAAGGTCTACGCCAACCAGGAATGGCCGTGGCCGTACCGCGAGAACGAAGCCCTCGGCGGGCACGACCCCTACAGCAGCAGCAAAGCCTGCTGCGAGCTGCTGGCACAATCCTATGCCGCCTCGTTCTTCCCGGCGGCCAAGCACGCCGAACACGGCCTGGCCCTGGCGACCGCCCGCGCCGGTAACGTGTTGGGCGGTGGCGATTTCGCCGCCGACCGCTTGGTCCCCGATGTGCTGAAGGCTTGGTCAGCAGGTGAGCCGGTAACCCTGCGCTATCCCCACGCCGTGCGCCCCTGGCAGCACGCGCTGGAGCCACTGGCCGGCTACCTGCTTCTGGCCGAGCGCCTGTACCAGGAAGGCCCGGCCTATGCTGGCGCCTGGAACTTCGGGCCAGGCGAGCAGGACATGTGCAGCGTTGGCGAAGTGGTCAATTACCTTGCCCGCCAATGGCCCGAAGCGCCTGGGCTGCAGGTGGAGCCGAGCGAGCTGCACGAGGCCGGCCTGCTGCGCCTGGACAGCTCCCGCGCCCGCCAGGTGCTGGGGTGGCGCACGCGCTGGACGTTGCGCGAGTGCCTCGGTCACACCCTCGACTGGCACCTTGCCTGGCAGCGCGGCGAAAACATGCGTGCCTTCACCCTCGACCAGCTGAACCTGTATGCGGAGCTGTCGTGACTGATCTGCGACTGCAAGCCTTGCCCCTCGACGGCCTGTTCAGCGTCCAGCACAAGCGTCATGGCGACGCGCGTGGCCAGTTCGCCAGGCTGTTCTGCGAAACCAGCCTGGGCGAGCTGGGCACACCGTTCCAGGTGCGTCAGATCAACCACTCGCACACCCTCGGTCAGGGCAGCGTACGTGGCCTCCACTACCAGCTTGGCGATACCCCGGAAGCCAAACTGATCACCTGCCTGCGCGGTGAAGTCTGGGACGTGGCCGTGGACCTGCGCCAGGGTTCGCCCACCTTCCTGCAGTGGCACGCCGAGCACCTGCGTGCCGGCGATGGCCGCAGCCTGTTGATCCCAGCGGGCTTTGCCCATGGCTTCCAGGTGCTGAGCGAGGAAGCCGAACTGCTTTACCTGCACAGCGCCGACTATGCGCCGGGCCGCGAAGGCGGGTTGTCGGTGCACGATCCGAAACTGGCCATCGCCTGGCCGCTGCCTGTCAAGAATCTGTCAGCCAGGGATGCCGAGCACCCCTGGCTGACCCCATCGTTCACCGGAGTATGTCCATGAACTGCCGTGGCTGTGGTACCTGCCTGAGCCTGCCCCTGATCGACCTTGGCACCGCGCCGCCGTCCAATGCCTACCTGCGCGCCGAGCAGTTGGCCGCGGCCGAGGCCTGGGTGCCGTTGAAAGTGGCGGTGTGCGAGCAGTGCTGGCTGGTGCAGACCGAGGATTACACACGCGCCGATGCATTGTTCGATGCCGACTACGCCTATTTCAGCTCCTATTCGAGCTCCTGGCTGGCTCATGCCCGCGACTACGTGGGGCAGATGGTCGAGCGCTTTGGGCTGACCACGCACAGCCGTGTAGTGGAAATCGCCGCCAACGATGGTTATCTGCTGCAATATGTGGCCGAGCGCGGCATTCCTTGCCTGGGTGTGGAACCCACCCGCAGCACTGCCCAGGCAGCACGCGACAAGGGGCTGGAGATCCGTGAAGTGTTCTTCGGTCAGCAAGCCGCCCGCGAGCTGGTCAAGGAAGGCTGGTCGGCCGACCTCATGGCAGCCAACAACGTGTTGGCCCATGTGCCGGACATCAACGATTTCCTGAGCGGTTTCGCCACCCTGCTCAAGCCAGGCGGCGTGGCCACTTTCGAGTTTCCACACCTGCTCTGCCTGATGGCCGAGCATCAGTTCGACACCCTGTACCACGAGCACTATTCGTACCTGTCGCTGACCGCGGTGAATACCTTGTGCGCGCGCAACGGCCTGGAGATCTTCGATGTCAGCGAACTGCCCACCCATGGCGGTTCGCTGCGCGTGTTCGCGCAGCGCGCTGGTGGCCCGCAGGTGCGCCAGCCCAGCGTCGATGACCTGCTCGGCATCGAGGCGGGTGTGGGTGTGAGTACGGCGGCGTTCTACAGCACCCTGGCGCCTGCGGCCGAACGCATCAAGCACCAGCTGTTGCGCTTCCTGCTGCAGGCCAAGGCCGAAGGCAAGCGCGTGGTCGGCTATGGCGCAGCTGCCAAGGGCAATACCTTGTTCAACTACGCCGGGGTCAAGCCTGATCTGCTGGCCTGGGTCGCCGACGCCAACCCGCACAAGCAGGGCAAGTTCCTGCCAGGTAGTCGGATTCCAGTGGTTGCCCCTGAGCGCCTGGCCATCGAACAGCCCGATTACGTGCTGGTACTGCCCTGGAACCTGCTCAAGGAGATCAGCGAGCAGCAGGCGCAAGTCCATGAATGGGGTGGGCGGTTTGTCATCGCCGTGCCGGAGCTGACCATCCTGTGAGTGCCTTGAACGTGCTTGTCACAGGGGCCACCGGTTTCGTTGGCCGGCATCTGGTCAGTGCACTTCTGGCTCGCGGGCATCAGGTGCGCGCCGTCGCGCGCAGACCGGAAATCGCCCGGACGATGGCGTGGTTCGACCAAGTCGAGTTCGTCAGCGCCGATATCCATGACCCGCAACTGCCGATCGACGCGCTGTGCGACGGTGTCGACGCATTGGTGCACCTGGCTTGGCCTGGGTTGCCTAATTACCAGGGGTTGTTTCACTTCGAGCACAACCTGATGGCTGACTATGGCTTTATCCAGCGCGTGGTTCAGCGCGGGGTTGCCCGGGTCCAGGTCACGGGTACCTGTTTTGAATACGGCCTGCAAAACGGTGCGCTGCATGAGTCGCTGCCGTGCCAGCCGGCCAACCCCTACGGGCTGGCCAAGCACAGCCTGCGCCTGTTCCTGGAAAGCCTGGCCCGGCAGCAGCCCTTCGCTTTGCAGTGGGTTCGGCTGTTCTACCTGTTCGGCGAAGGGCAGAACCCCAGCAGCCTGCTGGCGGCGCTGGACCGGGCCATCGATGACGGGCTGGCGCGCTTCGATATGTCGGGCGGTGAGCAGTTGCGTGATTTCCTGCCCATCGAGACCGCCGTCGGCTACATGGCCGAGTTGCTTGGCCAGGGTGATTTCAGCGGTGTGGTCAATTGCTGTAGTGGTCAGCCGATATCGGTTCGCACGCTGGTCGAGACCCATATCGCCCGCCGTGGTGCACACATGGCGCTGAACCTGGGGCACTACCCTTATCCGGCCCACGAACCGATGGCGTTCTGGGGCGATGCCCGTCGGTTGCGGGCCCAGCTGGGAGCTTGTGATGAAGCATGAGTTGTACCGCGCCACTGGCCTGCCGGTGCTGCAGAACCGCACCTTCGCCGATGCCGAGTCGGCACGCGCCTCGGCCAGTGCCGACATGCGCCTCGTGCAGGACAGCCGTACGGGTTTGGTCTATAACGACGCCTTCGAGGCAGACCGGCTCAGCTACGACAGTGACTACCAGAACGAGCAGGCTCACTCGGCGCGTTTCCAGCGCCACCTGGACGACGTGGAAGGCGTCATCGCCCGCTACTTCAAGGGCCAGAGCCTGATCGAAGTCGGTTGCGGCAAGGGCTGGTTCCTGGAGTTGCTGCGCGAACGCGGCTATGCCGTCACCGGCATTGACCCAGCCTACGAAGGTGACAACCCGGACGTGGTCAAGGCCCCGTTCACCCGTGAGCTGAACCGCTCGGCCGACGCCATCGTGCTGCGCCATGTGCTCGAACACATCGAAGACCCAGTGTCCTTCCTCGTGGCGATTGCCGAGGCCAATGGCGGGGCGGGACAGATCTACATCGAAGTGCCGTGCCTGGACTGGATCATCGAGCACAAGGCCTGGTTCGACCTGTTCTACGAGCACGTCAACTATTTCCGCCTAAGCGATCTGCGCCGTCTGTTCGGTACCGTCGCCGAAGCCGGCCACCTGTTCGACGGCCAGTACCTGTACATCGTGGCCGACCTTGCCAGCCTGCGTACCGATCTAGAACCGGTGCCCAGGCTGACGCTGCCTGCCGACTTCAGCGCCAGCCTGGAGCGCGCCGTGCACATCGTGCAGCGCGATGGCCAGCGTGGCTCGGCGATCTGGGGCGCCTCGTCCAAGGGCGTGATCTATTCGCTGTTCCTGCAGCGCGCCGGCGCGCCGGTGGACTGGGTGATCGACATCAACCCGGCCAAGCAAGGCCGCTATCTGCCCCTGAGCGGGGCGCGGGTGTCCTCGCCGCAGGAGGCGCTCGCGGCCCTGCCGCAGGGCGCGCAGCTGTTCGTGATGAATTCCAACTACCTCGAAGAAATCCGCCGCATGACCGACGATCGTTTCGTCTATCACGCCGTCGACAGCGCCGATTTCACTGACCTGCCAACCGAGTGAAGCACAATGACCGACACGCCTATCCAAGCCTTCGAAGCCGAATGCAACGCGCAAATTGCCGCCCAGGGTGAAGACAAGGAGCTGCAGCAGCTGTCCCGCGACTTCTTTAACAAGTCTGCCGCGCACAAGTACAGCTACCACTTTTCGTGGATGGGCCGGCCCATCATCCAGTTGCCCCAGGACATGATGGCGATGCAGGAGATTGTCTGGCAGGTGAAGCCTGACCTGATCATCGAATGCGGTATCGCCCACGGTGGTTCGATTCTCTACTACGCCTCGCTGCTGGAACTGCAGGGCCACGGTGAGGTGCTGGGCATCGACATCGACATCCGCCCGCACAACCGCGAGGCTATCGAGGCGCACCCGATGAGCAAGCGCGTGCGCATGATCGAAGGGTCCAGCATCGATGCTGCCATCGCCGAGCAGGTCAAGGCCATTGCCGAAGGCAAGAAGGTGATCCTGGTGCTCGACTCCAACCACACCCACGAACACGTGCTCAAGGAGCTTGAGCTGTACGCGCCACTGGTGGCCGTGGGCAGCTACTGCGTGGTGATGGACACCGTGGTCGAGGACATGCCGGCCGATTTCTTCCCCGATCGCCCATGGGGCCACGGTGATAACCCCAAGACCGCGGTCTGGGAATACCTCAAGGGCAACGACAGCTTCGAGATCGACTATCAGCTGCAGAACAAGCTGTTGGTGACCGTGGCGCCGGACGGCTACCTGCGCCGGGTTCGCTGAGACATTCAACAGGGTTCGATTTCTTCGGCGGCAACGCCAATGGTGGTGAAGACTATGCAAGGCAATTTCGCAGCAGACCAGGCAGCCACGCTGCGCGAGCGATTCACACTGGTGCTGATGACCCACAACCGTCCGGTATTCCTGCACCGCACGTTGCAGTACTACAGCAGCTATCCGTGCTCGATCCTCGTGCTCGATTCCTCTACCGAGTCTGCCGCGGCTATCGCTGCACAGTTCCCGGGTGTCGAGTACCTGCACCTGCCGCAGTACTCGTACCTGGGCTTCCAGGCCAAGCTGACCCATGGCGTGAGCCTGGTACGCACGCCTTACATGGCCTTCGCCGCCGACGACGACTTCCTGCTACAGGACGGCCTGAACCAATCGCTGGATTTTCTCGACGCCAACCCGGACTACGGGATGTGCCATGGCTACAGCATGATGTACCTGGCAGAGGCCACCCGCATCAATTACTTCCGCCGGGACAAGAAGGTCAGCGAGGACTACGGCCACCCGCGTGCGGAACAGCGGGTGATGGACTACATGGACGAGTTCATTCCGCCGTTCTTTGCCGTTACCCGCACCGAGCTGCTGCGCCGCTGGTTCGAACTGCTGCCCGAGGGCACCAGCTTCGAATGGCAGGAGATCGGTCATGTGTACTTCTTGCTGGCCAACGCCAAGGCGCGGATCCTGCCGGTTCCCTATGCCGTGCGCGAGGCCAACTACGGCAGCTCCGAGCACAAGACCGAAGTGATCCACGTGCTCAGTTTCACCGACGCCAAGTCGGTGGCTGGGCGTGAAGCATTCGCCGACTTCCTCGCCGGTCTGCCGACGGCCATTGAAGGACTGAGCCGCGAGGCGTTGCGCCAGCATGCCCTGGACAGCTTCGCGGCCATGGCCCAGAGCCTGTTCCAGCGCCGGGCGCTGACTTTGGAAAAGGTGTGGACCTCCAGCTGGGCCGATCCGCTGAAGCCGCCAGTGCGTAGCTTCCTGCCATCGCAATATGTGGAGATGCCTTTTTACAACCAGGCGTTCTTCGATCGCCTGACCGAGCTGGAATTCCTGGTTCACGCCATGCCTGCCGGGCGTCTGCAATTGGAGCAGCTCGAGGGCTTGTTGTTGCGTCAGGAATATCTGCTCCAAGTGCAGGACGGCGATACCCAGGCCACCCTCAAGGGGCGCTTGTGGCAGGCGCTGGAGTGCAACGGATTTAACCGCAAGGTCATTCAGAGACTGGTCGAGCAGCTGCGAGCGTCCGGTGAGGTCGAAGAGGCGGAGCTGTTCGCGGCCTGGCTGATGCGTCTTTTGCAGGTGTCGGAGCAGTCAGGGCGAGAGTTGCTTGGCAACATGCGCTCGGGGCGCCTGCTCGATTGGCTGGAGGCGCGCAAGCCCGACGCAGCGGCGCTGAGCGCAATCAACGAGCATTTGGCGCTGCACCAGGGCGGGCCGCAGTTCGGCATTCTGCTGCTGGACCTGGAAAACGATATGTCCAGGCTGCAGGAAACCTTCGACAGCTTGCTGGGGGGCTTGAGCAACGCATTCCGGATCATGGTGTTCACCACCGGCGAACCACCGATGGTCACCTCGCTGCACAACACCCTGCATTTCATCAAGGTCAGCCGTGAAGACTATGTCGAGCGGATCAACCAGATCGCCCGACAGACCGCCTGCGAATGGCTGCTGCTGGCCGAGGCTGGTGATCGTTTCACCGCCACTGGCCTCTTGCGCGCGAGCCTCGAACTATTGAACGCGCCGGATTGCCGTGCTGTCGCGGTGGACGAGATCCAGCAACAGGCCAATGGAGCCTGGCGTGAACTGCGGCGCCCTGGGGTCAACCTTGACCTGCTGCAGACAAATCCTGCGCTGATGGCGCGTCACTGGTTGCTGCGCCGCGAAGCGTTGGTGGAAGCCGGTGGCTTTGACAACCAGTACCGAGACGCCCTGGAGTTCGACCTGCTGTTGCGCTTGATCGAGCAGGGCGGCCTCAATGGCCTGGCCCACCTCGACGAGCCACTGCTGATCACCCCGGTGCCGAATGCCAGCGACAACGAACATGCGCGCCAGACTCTGGTCCGGCATCTGGCGACCCGTGGCTACAAGGCCCAGGTCAGCACTCCGAGCGTGGGTACCCTGCGTATCGATTACCGTCACATCGAGCGACCGCTGGTGAGCATCGTGCTGCAGAGCCAGGACAACTTTGCCGAGCTCCAGCGTTGCCTGGAAAGCATCCTGCAGCGTACCCGGTACCTGCGTTACGAAGTGCTGATCGCCGACAACGCCAGCCAATCGCCAGGGTTGCTGGATTGGCTGGCGCAGCTTCAGCAAGGCGGTGGCAAGGTGCGCGTGCTGCAAAGTGCCGAGCGCCTGAGCCCCGCCGCCCTGTGCAATGCGGCCTGTGCCGAGGCCAAGGGCGAGTACCTGGTGCTGCTGGCGGCCGATGCCGAGGTGGTAAACGCCAACTGGATCGAGGCCCTGCTGAACCAGGCGCAGCGTCCGGAAGTGGGCGTGGTCGGCGGCAAATTGCTCGATGCTTCTGGCAAGCTCAGCCAGGCCGGCCTGCGGCTGGAGGCTGAAGGTAGGGTTGTGCCAGCCTTCGCCGGCGAGTCCGCAGAGGCCGGTGGCTACCTGAACCGGCTGTCGGTCGAGCAGAACTGTCCGGCAGTCTCGGCGAGCTGCCTGATGATTCGTAGCGAAGTCTTCCGCGCCCTGGAAGGCCTGGACGAGGCGGTCTTCGCCCACGCTCACGGTGATGTCGACCTGTGTCTGAAAGCCGCCGCAGCCGGCCTGCTGACGGTGTGGACACCGCAGGTCCAGGTGATCCACCCAGGCACGCTCGTAGAGGATGAGGTGGCACTGGCGGCCTTGCGCGCCAAATGGTCGGCGCAATGGCAGGGTGGTATCCAAGGCACGGACCTTGCCCTGGATAAGGCGGCGCTGGACTGGGCTGGCTTGGTCGGCTGATCTCGCGCCCCCATGGGGCTGGCCTGCATCTTGCTTCGGGCTGGATCATAGGGGGCGCGAGTCAGAAATATGTATGCTGTGCGCCTGGCCTGACACTGCAACCGGGTGACCTCGTCAGACGAGGGCGCCCAACCTAGGATCCAGGTATGTTCGACGACAAGTCCATTTTCATTTCCGGGGGAACCGGTTCGTTCGGGCGTCGCTTCATCGAACGGCTGCTTGAGCGTTACCGGCCGCGACGCGTCGTGGTGTTCTCCCGGGACGAACTGAAGCAGTACGAGATGCAGCAGCGCTTCAATGCGCCGTGCATGCGTTACTTCCTGGGCGATGTGCGCGATGCCGAGCGTGTGCGTCAGGCCATGCGCGGCATCGACTATGTCGTTCATGCCGCGGCGCTCAAGCATGTACCTGCTGCCGAGTACAACCCCACCGAGTGCATCCGTACCAACGTCAATGGTGCCGAGAACATCATCGCCGCCGCGATTGAGAACGGTGTTCAGAAAGTCGTCGCGCTGTCCACCGACAAGGCCGCTAGCCCTATCAACCTGTATGGCGCGACCAAGCTGCTGTCGGACAAACTGTTCGTGGCCGCCAACAATTTCGCTGGGCAGCAGGACACCCGTTTCGCGGTGGTTCGCTACGGCAACGTCGCCGGCTCGCGGGGCTCGGTGGTGCCGTTCTTCAAGCGTTTGATCGAGGAGGGCGCCCGCGAGCTGCCGATCACCGACCCTCGCATGACGCGTTTCTGGATCACCCTGGACCATGGCGTGCAATTCGTGCTCGACAGCTTTGCCCGCATGCACGGCGGCGAAGTGTTCGTGCCCAAGATTCCCTCCATTCGCATCGTCGACCTGGCCAGCGGCATGGCCGGGCACCTGCCGCAGAATGTGGTTGGCATCCGTCCGGGCGAGAAGCTGCACGAATTGATGATCCCCTTGGACGATGCGCGGATGACCCTCGAATTTGGCGATCATTTCACCATCGTGCCGTCGATTCGCTTCAACCATATGGATGTCGATTTCGCTGTCGACCGCGTCGGTGAAACCGGTCGCTGGGTTGCCGAAGACTTCGAGTATCGCTCCGACACCAACCCCGCTTTCCTGACCGTGGAGCAACTGACCGACCTGCATGCCGGGTTGCCAGCATGATTCCCTATGGCCGGCAGAACATCGACCAGGCGGACGTTGCCGCGGTCGTCGAGGTGCTGCAGTCCGACTGGCTGACCCAAGGCCCGCTGATCGAGCGCTTCGAGCAGGCTATCGCGCAGCGCTGTGCTGCGGGCTACGCGGTGGCGGTGTGCAACGCCACCGCCGGCTTGCACCTGGCCTGTCTCGCCGCAGGTCTGGGAGACGGTGACTATTTGTGGACCAGCCCCATCAGTTTCGTCGCGTCGGCGAACTGTGGTCGCTATTGCGGGGCCAGCGTCGACTTCGTCGACATCGATCCGTACACCTGGACGATCGATGCCGGAGCACTGGCGGTCAAGCTCGAGCAGGCTGCCCGGGAACGGCGCTTGCCCAAGGTCGTGGTCGCGGTGGCGTTCGCCGGGCAAAGCGCCGACATGCGTGCGATCGCGGCGCTGGCCCGGCAGTATGGTTTCACCCTGATCGAGGATGCGGCCCATGCAGTCGGTGCGCGCTATGCGGGGGCGCCGGTTGGCTGCGGCGAATTTGCCGACATGACGGTGTTCAGTTTTCACCCGGTGAAGATCATCACCACGGCCGAAGGCGGCATGGTCCTTACCAATCGAGCCGACCTGGGCCAGCGCTTGCGCTTGCTGCGCAGCCATGGGATCACCCGTGACGCCAGCCAGATGACCGAGGAGAGCCACGGCAGTTGGTACTACCAGCAACTGGAGCTGGGGTTCAATTACCGCATTACCGACCTACAAGCCGCTCTGGGGCTTTCCCAGCTGACGCGACTCGATGCGTTCCTTGCCCGTCGCCGCGAGCTGGCGTCTCGCTATCAGCGTCTGCTGGCGCACTTGCCGGTGACTGTCCAGGCGCCCCAGGCGGAAGCCGAGTCCGCCTGGCACCTGTTCGTGATTCGTCTGAAGAGTGATCGTCTGCAGTGTTCGCATCGAGCGGTGTTCGAGGGCATGCGGGCCGCGGGGGTTGGGGTCAACCTGCATTACATCCCCATTCACTTGCAGCCGTATTACCGCGATTTGGGTTTCAGCCTGGGGGACTTCCCGCAGGCCGAACGCTATTACGCGGAGGCCCTTAGCCTGCCGATGTACCCGGACCTGACCGACGCTCAGCAGGACCATGTGGTCGACAGCCTGTACAGGCTGCTTGACGCGTCCAGGGCCAATGCGTATGACTGAGCGTCCGCAAGGTAATGTCGCGATCATTCCCGCTCGCGGTGGCAGCAAGCGGATCCCGCGCAAGAACCTCAAGACCTTCGCCGGGTTGCCGATCATTGCCCACTCGATCCGGGCAGCACTGTCCAGTGGCCTGTTCGAACAAGTAGTGGTCAGTACCGACGATCCGGAAATCGAAGCGGTGGCACGGGAATTTGGCGCACAGGTGCCGTTTCGGCGGCCGGCTTCCCTGGCCGACGACCATGCGACTACCCATGCCGTGGTCAGCCATGCCCTACAGACCCTGGCAAGCCAGGGGCACGTCCTGACCCATGCGTGTTGCATCTACGCCACCGCACCTTTCGTGCAGCAGCGCTACCTGCAAGAGGGGCTGGCATTGCTGCGGCAGCACCCCGAGCGCTCCTTCGCCTTTTCAGTATGCAATTTCGGCTTTCCCGTCCAACGGGCGCTGACCCTGGACGATCAGGGGGCGCTGGTGCCGTTGTACCCGCAGTTCCGTGAAACCCGATCGCAGGACCTGACGCCGGCTTACCAGGATGCCGGACAGTTCTACTGGGGGCGTGTGGATGCCTGGTTGCGGCACGAGGTGCTGTATTCCGAGCGCAGCTTGCCGGTGATCATTCCGCGGCATCTGGTTCAAGACATCGATACCGAGGATGACTGGCTGCGCGCGCAATACCTCTATGCGGCGCTGAAGGCCGGCGGGGAGCTGGCCCCATGAGGGTGCTGGTGAGGGCGGACGCCTCCTCGACGATGGGTGTCGGTCACATAGCACGTTGCCTGACCTTGGCCAACGCCCTGCGTGAGCGGGGAGCGCAGGTCAGTTTTGCCTGCTGCCTGCTCGACGGTCATCGGCGGGAGGCCATTGAACAGGAAGGCTTCGAGGTCTTTGCCTGGGAGCAGCCTCCGCAACAGCCTGGCGTCGAGCCTTGGGCGGCGGATATCGCCGCGCTGCGCGAGGTGTTGCCGGAGCGCGCTGGATTCGATTGGGTGGTTGTCGACCACTATGCCCTGGATGCGCGCTGGGAGCAGGCTGCCCGGGTAGTGGCCCAGCGCGTCGCGGTGATCGACGACCTGGCCGACCGCGCCCACGTGGCCGACCTGCTGCTGGATCAGAATTTCAACGCTAGCGAGGCGCTTTACGCTCCCTTGTTGACACCGACCTGCCGACGTTTGCTGGGGCCACGGTACGCACTGGTACGGCCAGCCTTGCAGCAGCCGGCGATTACGATCGCGCCCCAGGCCCGGCGAGTGTTGGTCAGCTTCGGCGGATTCGATGTGGCGGGTATGCTGCCCAAGACCTTGCAGGCGCTGTCCTGCATCGAAGACGTGCAAGTGACGTGTATCGCCGGGCTCGGGCACCCGCAGCGCGGGATGCTTGCCCAGCTGTGCAGCATGCGCCCCGGTTGGGAGCTGCACGCCTACGTCGACGATCTGCCGGCGCGGATGGCCGCGTCGGACGTATTCATCGGCGCCGGTGGTGGTACGACCTGGGAGCGCGCCGCGTTGGGCTTGCCGAGCCTGTGCGTGAGCGTGGCGGACAATCAGCGAGCCAATGCACAGGCGATGGCTCGGGCGGGCATGCACTTGTATCTGGGCGACGCCGCGCACGTCGATGTGCCGGCGCTGCGTCAAGCGATTGGCTTACTGCTGGATAATCAGGCCCTGCGCCAGAGCTTCGCTGAACGCAGTCGCGCATTGGTCGATGGGCGGGGGGCGCAGCGAATGGCTGTGGCCTTGCTGGGTGAGGGGCTGGTGTTGCGTCAGGGCCGGATCGAAGATGCTCGGGTGTTGTTCGACGGGCGCAACGCCCCCGAGGTGCGGCGCCGTTCGCAGCAGGGACAGGCATTGGATTGGCCAGGGCATCAGGCCTGGCTGGCCGCGACGCTGGCCGATCCGCAACGCCTGCTGTTGATCGCAGAGGCTGCCGACGGGCCAGTGGGAAGTGTGCGCTACGACCGCTTGCCGGGGCGACGCGCGCGGGTATCGCTGTACCTGTTCGCAGGGCGTTTCGGCCTGGGCTGGGGCAGGGCGCTGCTCGCCCGTGGCGAGGCTTTCGTGCGTGAACGGTGGCCAGACTTGAAGGCGATAGACGCTCAGGTGTTGCCCGACAATCAGGCATCATTGCAATTATTCATCGATGCTGGCTACGTGCAGTCTCCCTGCGCGTTCGAGCGGGTTTTCCAGGAGTAACCCATGAACAGTTTCACTATCGGGCACCGTTGTGTCGGTCTGGACCAGCCGCCGCTGGTGATCGCGGAAATGAGCGGCAATCACAATCAGTCGCTGGCGCGCGCGCTGGAGATCGTCGAGGCGGCGGCGGCGGCGGGTGCCCATGCGCTGAAACTGCAGACCTACACTGCCGACACCATGACCCTGGACCTGGCCCATGGCGAGTTCTTCATCGCCGACCCGAACAGCCTGTGGGATGGCTCTTCGCTCTATGCGCTGTACGAAAAGGCCCATACCCCCTGGGAGTGGCACCGGCCGATCTTCGAGCGCGCTCGTGAACTGGGATTGCTGGTCTTCTCCACGCCGTTCGACGAAACCTCGGTGGATTTTCTGGAAGGCCTCGAGGTACCGGCCTACAAGATCGCCAGCTTCGAGAACACTGACCTGCCGCTGATCCGCAAGGTGGCGGCCACCGGCAAACCGATGATCATCTCCACAGGCATGGCCAGCCTGGCGGAGCTCGAGCGCACCGTGCAGGTGGCGCGAGAGGCGGGCTGCCGTGACCTGGTATTGCTCAAATGCACCAGTACCTATCCGGCTAGCCCGCAGAACAGCAACGTGCTGACCATCCCACACATGCGCGAGCTGTTCGGCTGCCAGGTTGGTTTGTCGGACCACTCCATGGGCGTCGGCGTGGCGGTGGCGGCGGTGGCGCTGGGGGCTACGGTGGTGGAGAAGCACTTTACCCTCGACCGTGCCGACGGCGGTGTGGACGCGGCGTTTTCCCTGGAGCCTCGGGAAATGGCGGCGCTGGTGCTGGAAACCGAACGTGCCTGGCAGTCGCTTGGGCGGGTGCACTATGGCGCGACAGCGGCCGAGGAAGCTTCGCGGCGATTCCGGCGTTCGCTGTACGTGGTGCGCGACATGGCCGCTGGCGAGGTGTTCGATCGCAGCAATGTCCGGGCCATCCGTCCGGGTCTCGGGCTGGCGCCTGGCCATCTCGATGCGGTGCTCGGGCGCAAGGCCCGGCAACCCCTCAAGCGGGGCACCGCGCTGGACTGGTCGCTGCTCGACTGAGGTCCGCCCTCACTGCGACTGGTTTGCCTTGCACCGGACGCGCCTCACCTCATCGTCGAGGTGACGAGTCCTGGCAAAATATGCGATTGTCTTGAAATATTCGTGACCTATCGGTCAGAGCGGGCATCTCTCTCTGTAACCGTTAATGGGCCAGGCCTGCATTTGTTGCACGCCTGCCCCGCCTGCCGCCCAGTCCACCGGGTGGTGGATCCCGTTTTCAGGCGCCGTTCGAGTCATGCGGACGGTGGTATTGAGCTGTTATTTATTGGGAAGCCATGATGATCGGCATTAAAAGCATCGCGAGCTATGTGCCCGCTGCCGGCCTGGACAACTATGTACAAGGCGCTAAATTCGGCAAGGACGAAGCGTTCATGTTCGGCAAGATCGGCGCGAGCTTCCTGCCCCGCAAGGACGATGAACAGGAAACCTCCGATCTGTGCGTCGAAGCGGTCAACAACCTGTTCGCCGCCAATCCGCAACTCAAGCGCGAGTCGATCGACGCGCTGATCGTCGTCACCCAGAACGGTGACGAGGAAGGCCTGCCCCACACGGCGGCCATCGTCCAGCACAAGCTCGGCTTGCCGACCCATGTCGCGGCCTTCGACATCTCCCTGGGCTGCTCGGGCTACGTCTATGGCATCTATGCGCTCAAAGGCTTCATGGAGGCCGCAGGCCTGAAGAACGGCCTGTTGGTGACCGCCGACCCGTACTCGAAGATCGTCAACCCGGAAGATCGCAACACCACCATGCTGTTCGGCGATGCCGCCACCGCTACCTGGATGGGCGAGAGCGCCACCTGGCAGCTGGGCAAGGCGAAGTTCGGCACCGACGGTGGCGGCGCGCCGCACCTGAAGGTCACCGATGGCGAGTTCTACATGAATGGTCGTCAGGTCTTCAACTTCGCTTTGATCAAGGTGCCGGCGCACCTGCATGAACTGCTGGGCGAGTCAGGTCTGGAGAACAGCGACATCGACGCTTTCTGCATTCACCAGGGCAGCGCTGCGATCGTCGATGCCGTGGCGCGACGCTTCGAGGAAGATCCCGAGAAGTCCCAGGCCGACAAGTTCATCAAGGACATGCTCGAGACCGGCAACACCGTGTCCTCGAGCGTTCCGCTGCTGTTGCAGAAGCACATGTTCGACAGCACCTGGAAGCGCGTTGCCATCAGCGGCTTCGGCGTCGGCCTGTCGTGGGGTTCGGCGATTCTCTACAAGGCTGAATAAGCGCTGCCAGTAGGTTACTCTTCGGCGTTTCGCAGGTAAGGGAAGCTCAACCCATGAGCGAGTTTTTCCAGCGTAATGCTGAAGTGCTGCAGGCCCGCTGGCCAGCGCTGTTCGAGCGCTTGCAAGGGGAGGCGGACGGCGCGCTCGAAGTCGAACTGGTGGAGGGCCTGGGCTCGACCTTGAGCGTGTCCGGCGTTCAGCTCACCAGTCGGCACGACCGGCTCGCCGAAGCACGTCTGCAGGCGGCGAGCTTGCCGGTCGACAGTGCCATCCTCCATCTCTACGGTACCGGTCTGGGTGACCTGCAGCGCGTGCTGCTGGAGCGGCCGGAGCTGGTCCGGCTGCAGGTGTACCTGCTCAATGGCGCCTTGTTCAAGCTGGTGCTGCAACTGCTCGATCAGTCCGACTGGCTGGCAGACCCTCGGGTCGAACTGGCTTACGCCGGTGACAGTGCGGAAATTGCCCTGCCATTCTTCGCTTTGCCATCCGAGCGTGTGCTGGCCGATGACTTCAACGCGAAGATTCGCGACCGGCTGATCAGTGAGGCGCACCTGGCGGACAACAATCGCGCCTTCGATGCGGCTGACCCGCGCTTGCAGAAGCTGCTCGAAGACAGTTTGCCGTTGCTGCGTCAGGACCCTGATGTGGCCGGCCTGTTCGGCACCCAGGCCGGACGAGACTGCTATGTGATCGCCACTGGGCCGTCCCTGGCTGGGCACCTGCCAGCCCTGGCGCGGGTGCGTGCCCAGGCTGAGCGGCCACTGTTCATCTGTGTCGACACTGCCTACCTGCCGCTGCTGCGGGCCGGCATCCAGCCTGACATCGTGGTCAGTGTCGATCACAAGATCCGCTTGCACCACTTGCCGCCGGACGACTCGGCGACAACCGCACTGGTGTACATGCCGATGCTGGACGTCGAGTTGCTGGGCAACTGGCGCGGGCCGCGCTACGCCGGCTATTCCGCCAGCGCGCTGTATGCCCAGGTGCGACAAGAGATACCGCGCGCCGAGTTGTTCGTCGGCGGCAGCGTGATTCACCCGGCAACGGACCTGGCGGTGAAAATGGGGGCGGCGTGCATTACTTTGTTCGGCGCCGATTTCGCCTTCCCGGGTAACCGCACCCATACCGGCTGGGACGACGGCGTGCTCGGTCCGTCTCTTGCGGCTGCGCAGCATTGGGTGCTCGATGGCCATGGTCAGCGGGTACGCACCCAGCTGAACTTCCGTGGCTACCTGATCGAGCTGGAGCGATTCATCGCGCGCCATCCTCAGGTGCGGTTCCACAATACCAGCCGGGCCGGCGCGCACATCGCCGGCACCACCTTCGACCCGGAGTTCTGTCCATGACTGCTGCCAATCAGGTGGGGGCGGCCCGTGAGTGTGCCGCGTTGTTGCGTCTCGGGCGGGATGTGGAGGGGGCGGTGCGCATGGTCGAGTTGTTCGATGCAGTGCTGGCGCAGGTCGACGCTGAGGCGGGGGCGGTGGTTCTGCAGGCCATGCTCGATGCGCAGCAGCGCCAGGACTGGTTGGCGCTGGCTGATTACCTCGAATACGAGCTGGTGCACCTGATCGAGCAGGGCGCCTCGCGCTGAAATGTGACGTGGTTCACAGGGGGCTGGTGAGCGGGATGCCGGAGTGCGGGGCTGAAAGGCCCGATTTGCAAGGGGTGGCGCGGTGATGGCATTTTTTTTTGGAAAACCGCTAAAGCAACTTGCAAACCCGACGATAACCATTACGAAGGTTCTCTAGGCCACACCCGGCGGATGCCAGGGCCGGAAGCCGTAGTATCCATCCAACGAGGAATTCGTCATGGCATTAACCGTAAACACCAACACCACTTCGCTGGGCGTGCAGAAGAACCTGAACAAAGCTTCCGACGCTCTGAGCACCTCGATGACCCGTCTGTCTTCCGGCCTGCGTATCAACAGCGCCAAGGACGACGCCGCTGGTCAGCAGATCGCCAACAAGCTGCAGACCATGGTTACCGGTACCACCGTTGCCATCAAGAACGCCAACGACGGTAACTCGATCACTCAGACCGCTGAAGGCGCGCTGTCGGAAATCACCAACATCCTGCAGCGTATGCGTGAGCTGGCTCTGCAGGCACGTAACGACTCCAACGGCACCACTGAACGCGCTGCTCTGAACAAAGAGTTCGCTGCCAAGTCCGACGAGATCACTCGTATCGCCACCTCCACCACCTTCGGTACCAGCAAGCAACTGCTGAACGGCACCGCTGGCACCATGGAGTTCCAGGTCGGCGCAATGACTGGTACCAGCCAGATCCTGAGCGTTTCGATGACCTCCTCGTTCGCTGCATCGACCCTGGCTGTCGGCACCGGCACCCTGGCGATCTCGGGTACTTCCGACTCCGCTGTTCACACCTCGGTTGACGCCGCCATCACCGCGATCGACGCCGCTCTGCAAACCGTTGACAACAAGAAGTCGGACCTGGGTGCTATCCAGAACCGCTTCCAGTCCACCATCAACAACCTGCAAAGCATGAACGAGAACTCGGCTGCCGCCATGGGCCGTGTTCAGGACACCGACTTCGCCGCAGAAACCGCTCAGCTGACCAAGCAGCAAACCCTGCAGCAAGCTTCGACCGCAGTTCTGGCTCAGGCCAACCAGCTGCCGTCCGCCGTACTGAAACTGCTTCAGTAATAGCGCGATGAAGTTTGGCGAGGGAGTGCCTGGGCACTCTCTCGCTTTTTACTTTTAGAGGTGAAGTGCGATGGACATAAGCGTCAAGTCGAGCCCGTCGTATCCGGTGTCGCCGCTGGCCGGCAATACCCACAAGGATGATGCGGCCGAGAAAGCCTACGGGCAGGTTCGCAAGACATCGCAAGAAGACGCTCCCAAGAGCGAGGCCGAGTTGCATTCGGCTGTGAAGGAAATACAGGATTTTGTCCAGTCGTTGCAGCGCAACCTGGAATTTTCGGTGGATGATTCCACCGGTACGTGGGTCGTCAAGGTTGTCGCCCGCGACAGTGGCGAGGTGATTCGTCAGATCCCATCGGAAACTGCACTGGAACTGGCTCGGAGCTTGCACGACGTCAACAGTCTGCTCTTCGATGAGAAAGCCTGAAGGCTGGCAGGTCATTTGAATTTTTGCACCGATACTGACGAGGCAGCTCAGCTTTTCGGCGTTAACCAGAGAAGGAGGATGTAATGGCAAGTCCAATTCTACCGAGTTTGGGACTGGGTTCCGGTCTCGATACCGCGTCCATTGTGAAGGCCCTGGTTGATGCTGAGAAAACCCCCAAGCAGAGTCAGCTCGATCGTCGAACCACGGCGAACACGGCATCCATTTCGGCGGTCGGCAGCCTCAAGAGCGCGCTGACTGCCTACAAGACGGCGCTGGAAAAGCTCAACGACAGTGCCAACCCGGCGTTCCTTGGTTCCGTGGCATCGACCTCCAATGACAAGAACGTCAAGGCCACCGCTGGCAGTTCGGCGGTCAATGGTAGCTATTCGATCCAGGTCAATCAGTTGGCAACGGCATCGCGCGTGGCCAGTCAGCGCTTTACCGATAGCAGCTCGGTGGTGTCTGCCAGCGGCGGTACGCTGACCATCACCCAGAACGGCACTAATGTCGATGTCACCATTCCTGCCAACGCCACGCTGCAGCAGGCGCGTGACGCGATCAATGCCCAGGCGACGTCGAAAGGCTTCACTGCCAACATCGTCAATGACGGAACCGGTTCGCGTCTGGTATTGAGCTCCGACACCATGGGTGCAGGCTCGGATATTTCCACCTCGGGCATTGCCGAGCTGACCATCGACCCCGCTACGCAGATGACCGACGCGGGTGGTGCTGGCCGCATCGGTAACCTGGCAGTGGATGCCCAGTTCACTATCGATGGCATGAGCCTCACCAGCAAGTCGAACAAGGTCGACAATGCGATCAGTGGCATGACGTTCGAACTGGTGTCCAAGACTGACGCGCTTTCTCCGGTGACCATCACCGTGGCCGCGAACACCGATGGCCTGAAGAAGTCTGTACAGTCGTTCGTCGACGCCTATAACGCCTTGGTCACCACCATCAATACCGTGAGTGTGTCGGTCAAAGGGTCGGACGGTACCTGGACCTCTCCGGCGCTGGCGGGCGATTCGGCGATTCGCAGTATGCAGTCGGCCCTGCGCAACGAGCTGGTGGTGCCGGGTACGGGTGGCTCGGGCCAGCTGACCGTTCTCTCGCAGTTGGGGATCAACACCGTTCAGGGTACCGGCCTACTCGAGTTCGATAGCACCAAGTTCACCAAGGCGATCAATGATCAGAAGCTCGGTGGCGAGGTACAGAACCTGTTCAATGGTGATGGTGGTCTGCTCGACCGCATGACCAAGGCGATGGAGCCGTTCTCGGCCTCCGGTGGCGTGCTGGACGAGCGCAACAAGTCGCTCGAGGCGGCCAAGAAGAGCTTGAGCCTGGAGCAGAGTTCCCTCGACGCTCGCATCAAGGATCTCGAGGCCTCGCTGACCAAGAAGTACAACACCATGGACACCTTGGTGGGTCAGCTCAACGCCCAGCGCGACAGCGTGCTTTCGATTTTCGAAGCGATGTCGGCCCAGCAGAAGAACTCCTGACGCACCCGGCACTTCATGGCAAGGACCTGGCATCTTCCTTCGAGTTGTCCGGTTGATGAGGCGATGGGGTGTGGTAGAGCCGACGCCAAAAGCCCGACGAAGCGTGACGCTTCGTTGGGCTTTTTGTATTCTCCCTAAAGTTTTTTGACGCCGCGCCGATAGCCCGGTCATACAGCAACCCCGTGGTGACGAGGTACCCCATGAATCCAATGTTAGCCCTTCGGCAATATCAAAAGATCGGCGCCCAGGCGCAGACCTCCGAGGCGAGCCCGCATCGTCTGGTGCAGATGCTGATGGAAGGCGGCCTGGACCGTATCGCTCAGGCCAGTGGTGCGATGCAGCGCAAGGACATCGCCGGCAAAGGCATCGCGATCGGCAAGGCTATCGGCATCATTGGCGGGCTGCGTGAAGGCCTGGATCGGGACAACATGACCGACGACCTCAATCGCCTCGACAACCTGTACCTGTACATGACTCGCCGTCTGAGCGAGGCCAATATCCATAATGATCCGGCAATCCTCGACGAGGTCAGGGACTTGCTGACCACGGTCAAGGAAGGCTGGGACGCGATCGGCGATCAGTCGACGGCACCCTGAGCCGGGAGGTTGTATGAGCGAGGTGATCGAACGTATCGAGCGAACCCGCGATGCATTGCAGGCAGCTTTGGCCAGTCGTGACTGGAATGTGGTCAGCGAGCTCGACCTTGAGTGCCGTATTTGTGTCGAGGATGTGCTGGCCGAGGCGCTCAGCAATGAGGCGGCGGTACGTTCGAGCCTGGAAAGTCTGCTGGGCGTTTATCAGCAGCTAATCGAGGTTGCAAGTGGCGAGCGTCAATCAATAGTCGACGAGATGACGCAAATCCGTCAGGCGAAAAGTGCCGCCAAGGTATACCATCTGTTCAGTTGACCACAGATGTGCAAAAAAGCCGTGCGCCATTAATTTGACTACGTGCTGTTTTTTGACTTTACTAGTGGCTGTTTTCGAATTTCAGACGTCCGAACACTGACCATTCAGTCGGAATGATCTCGAGCACGCCTAAGGGCGCCGATATGACTAGGGAAGTTGCTATTGCATGTGGCGTGAAACCAAAATTCTCCTGATCGATGACGACAGCGAGCGCCGCCGCGATCTGGCGGTGGTTCTGAACTTCCTCGGCGAAGAGAACCTCCCATGTTCCAGCCAGGACTGGCAGCGGGTGGTCGAGCCATTGTCGTCGAGTCGCGAAGTACTGTGCGTGCTGATCGGTACTGTAAAAGCTCCTGGTGGAGTGCTCGGGCTCCTTAAGACCGTGGCAGGTTGGGATGAGTTCCTTCCTGTTTTGCTTTTAGGTGAAATTTCTTCCGCGGAGTTCCCGGAAGACCTGCGCCGTCGAGTCCTGTCCAACCTGGAAATGCCGCCAAGCTACAGTCAGTTGCTCGATTCCCTGCACCGTGCCCAGGTCTATCGCGAGATGTACGACCAGGCGCGCGAGCGTGGTCGGCAGCGTGAGCCGAACCTGTTCCGCAGCCTGGTGGGTACCAGCCGGGCGATCCAGCATGTGCGGCAGATGATGCAGCAGGTGGCTGACACCGATGCCAGCGTGCTGATCCTGGGTGAGTCCGGCACCGGCAAGGAAGTGGTGGCGCGCAACCTGCACTACCACTCCAAGCGTCGCGAAGCGCCTTTCGTGCCGGTCAACTGCGGCGCGATCCCAGCCGAGCTGCTCGAAAGCGAGCTGTTCGGCCACGAGAAGGGCGCCTTCACTGGGGCCATCACCAGCCGCGCCGGGCGCTTCGAGCTCGCCAATGGTGGTACGTTGTTCCTCGACGAAATCGGTGACATGCCGTTGCCGATGCAGGTCAAGCTGCTGCGCGTGCTGCAGGAACGTACCTTCGAACGCGTTGGCAGCAACAAGACCCAGAGCATCGATGTACGCATCATCGCGGCAACCCACAAGAACCTCGAGACCATGATCGAGGACGGGACCTTCCGCGAGGACCTGTACTACCGACTCAATGTATTCCCCATCGAAATGGCGCCGCTGCGTGAGCGTGTTGAAGACATCCCGCTGCTGATGAACGAGCTGATTTCGCGCATGGAGCACGAAAAGCGTGGCTCGATCCGCTTCAACTCGGCCTCGATCATGTCGCTGTGCCGTCACGGCTGGCCGGGTAACGTCCGCGAACTGGCCAACTTGGTCGAGCGCATGGCGATCATGCATCCGTACGGGGTGATTGGCGTCTCGGAGTTGCCGAAGAAGTTCCGTTACGTGGACGATGAAGACGAGCAGTTGGTCGACAGCTTGCGCAGCGACCTCGAAGAGCGCGTCGCCATCAATGGCCATACGCCGAACTTCGCCAACCATGCCATGTTGCCGCCTGAAGGGCTGGATCTGAAGGACTACCTGGGTAGCCTCGAACAAGGGCTTATCCAGCAGGCATTGGACGATGCCAACGGTATCGTTGCGCGAGCGGCTGAACGTTTGCGTATTCGTCGGACCACCTTGGTGGAGAAGATGCGCAAGTACGGCATGAGTCGCCAGGGGGGCGAGGATCAGGCTGAGGATTGATTGGGGTAAGGCTTGCGTAAGGCTGGCGTAAGCCTTGCGTAAGCCTTGCGTAAGCCTTGCGTAAGCCTTGCGTAAGCCTTGCGTAAGCCTTGTGCTGTGCGGTGTGGCGAACATCGAGCGCCGCCCGCGCGGCGCATCGCGAGCAAGGCTCGCTCCTACGTCTGTTTCGGGCCAGTAACGTCAGTGACAGGCGCGCGCGACCGCCTTGTTCGTGGGGCTCGCTATCGCGCAGACATAGTTGGCCTGAAACAACGTGCGTGTCTTGCTCGTGATGCGCCGCACCGCAAATCCCAAGGGCGTACACTGCACAAACCCCCATCTCCGGCACGGCTATTGCTACACCGCTGGCACCATACCGTTTTTATGACGGTCAGCCACGCGAGAGAGCACGATGCCCCAGGCCGCCCACTTTTCCCGAACCCCGAATCCGCAAGGGGGTGCCTCGGTCGAACAGGAGAGTCGACAGGGGCTTGAGCAGGCCTTCGCTCTGTTCAATCAGGTATCCACTCAGCTCAACGAGTCCTACAACATGCTCGAGGCGCGCGTCAGCGAGCTGCGTGGCGAGTTGGCGGTCGTCAGTGCGCAGCGCATGGACGAGTTGGGAGAGAAGGAACGCTTGGCCAATCGTTTGCAGAATCTGCTGGACTTGCTGCCGGGCGGGATCATCGTGATCGATGGGCAGGGGCTGGTGAGCGAGGCCAATCCGGCCGCGTGCGACCTGTTGGGTGAGCCGCTGGTGGGACAATTGTGGCGCGAAGTGATCGCTCGCAGTTTCGCCCCGCGCAAGGATGACGGCCACGAGGTGTCCCTGCGCGATGGGCGGCGCTTGTCCATCGCCACGCGCTCGCTGGACGCTGAGCCCGGTCAGTTGGTACTGCTCAATGACCTGACCGAAACTCGGCGCCTGCAGGACCAGTTGGCCCGTCACGAGCGCCTGTCGTCCCTCGGGCGCATGGTCGCTTCCCTGGCTCATCAGATTCGTACGCCGTTGTCGGCGGCCATGCTCTACGCCAGTCATTTGGCGGACGAAAGCCAAACCCTTGCGCCGCAGACGCGGCATCGCTTCGCCAGCAATCTCAAGGAGCGCTTGCACGAACTGGAGCACCAGGTGCGCGACATGCTGGTGTTTGCCCGTGGCGAGTTGCCGTTGGGGGATCGCATCACGCCCAAGGGGTTGTTCCAGGCGCTGCAGCAGGCGGCGCAGTCGCATGTCCAGGGGCATGCCGTGCGTTGGCAGTGTGACAGTCATCTGGGGGAGTTGCTGTGCAATCGCGACACCTTGGTCGGCGCGTTGCTCAACCTTCTTGAAAATGCCTTGCAGGCCAGTGGTGGCCAGGCTCGGATCAAGGTGCACCTGTATCGGCGAGAGCAGGTGCTGCACCTGTGTGTCAGTGATGCCGGCTGCGGTATCGCGGCTGATGTGCTCGAACGTCTGGGTGAGCCGTTCGTGACCACCAAGGCCACTGGCACCGGGCTGGGCCTGGCGGTGGTAAAGGCGGTCGTGCGTGCGCACCAAGGGCGCGTGTGCCTGCGTTCGAAAGTGGGGCGAGGCACCTGTGTCAGGGTAGAGCTGCCATTGATCGATGGGCAGCCAGTGGAGGTCATGTAATGCAGATCAAGGTGCTGCTGGTCGAGGATGACCGCGTGTTGCGCCAGGCGCTGGGCGACACCCTGGAAATCGGCGGCTATGGCTACCGCGCGGTCGGTAGTGCCGAAGAGGCGCTCGAAGCGGCAAGCGGCGAGGCGTTCAGCCTGGTGGTCAGTGATGTGAACATGCCGGGCATGGACGGTCACCAACTCTTGGCGCAGTTGCGCCGTCATCACCCCCATTTGCCGGTGCTGCTGATGACCGCTCATGCTGCGGTGGAGCGCGCCGTCGATGCGATGCGCCAGGGCGCTGTCGATTACCTGGTCAAGCCGTTCGAGCCCAAGGCGTTGCTAAGCCTGGTGGAGCGCCATGCCGCAGGGCGGGTGGGGCCGGCTGACGAAGACGGGCCAGTGGCTTGCGAGCCGGCCAGCCGGCAATTGCTGGAGTTGGCGGCGCGGGTTGCGCGCAGCGACTCCACGGTGTTGATCTCGGGTGAGTCGGGCACCGGCAAGGAAGTGCTGGCGCGTTACATTCACCAGCAGTCGTTGCGTGCGGCGCAGCCATTCGTGGCAATCAATTGCGCGGCCATTCCGGACAACATGCTCGAAGCGACCTTGTTCGGTCACGAGAAAGGCGCTTTCACCGGTGCGATCGCCGCCCAGGAGGGCAAGTTCGAGCAGGCCAACGGCGGCACCTTGCTGCTCGATGAGATTTCCGAGATGCCGCTGGGGTTGCAAGCCAAGTTGCTGCGCGTGCTGCAAGAGCGCGAGGTGGAGCGGGTAGGTGGGCGCAAGCCGGTCACGCTGGATATTCGGGTACTGGCCACTACCAACCGTGATCTGGCGGGTGAAGTGTCGGCGGGGCGATTCCGCGAGGACCTTTACTACCGTCTTTCGGTATTCCCCTTGGCGTGGCAGCCGCTGCGCGAACGCAGTGGCGATATCCTGCCGCTGGCCGAGCGTCTGCTGGCGCGCCATGTGGCGAAGATGAAGCATGCGCCGGTGCGGCTGTCCGCCGATGCGCGGGCTTGCCTGCAGGGTTATGCCTGGCCCGGCAACGTCCGAGAGTTGGACAATGCGCTGCAGCGGGCTTTGATCCTGCAGCAAGGCGGGGTCATCGAGGCGGCGGATTTCTGCCTGGCTGGCGCCATACCCTTGGCGACTTCGGGCGGTGCCATTACTGCGCCATTATCTGAAGATTTGACGGTCGAGGGCTCTGGGTTGGGTGATGACATGCGTCGTCACGAATTCCAGATGATCATCGACACCCTGCGCGCCGAACGTGGGCGCCGCAAGGAAGCTGCCGAGCGGCTGGGGATCAGCCCACGCACCTTGCGCTACAAGCTGGCGCAGATGCGGGATGCCGGGCTCGATGTAGAAGCCAGTCTGTACGGTTGAAAACCACGAATTAGCAGGATGGTGTGCGGGCTGGCACTCTTGTTGCTAGCTCCAGGCTATCCGCTGCATCAGTGTCAAAAAAATGCGGCCGCCGGAGAGAGAAGTCCATGAGCCAAGGTGTTGAATTCAATCGTCTGATGTTGGACATGCGTGCCATGCAGGCCGAAGCCATGTCCGCGCCCAAGGCGTCGGTCGCCGCAGAGCTGGCGCCAGGCCAAAGCAGCTTCGCCGACATGCTCGGCCAGGCCATCAACAAGGTGCATGAGACCCAGCAGGCGTCCACCCAGCTGGCCAATGCCTTCGAGATCGGCAAGAGCGGCGTCGACCTGACCGACGTGATGATTGCTTCGCAGAAAGCCTCGGTGTCCTTCCAGGCCCTGACGCAGGTACGTAACAAGCTGGTTCAGTCGTACCAGGACATCATGCAGATGCCAGTTTAAGGACGGAAGTTAAGTCATGGCCGAAGCAGTCGTCGATAACGCCCCCGCCAAAAGTGGCCCGCCAGTGGCCAAGCCGCCGCTGTTCGGCATGGCGTTCCTGGAAAACATCTCGCAGATGCCCATGCTGCGTCAGGTCGGCCTGTTGGTCGGGCTGGCAGCCAGCGTGGCGATCGGCTTCGCCGTGGTGCTCTGGTCGCAACAGCCTGACTATCGTCCGTTGTACGGCAGCCTGGCCGGCATGGACACCAAGCAGGTCATGGACGTGCTGGCGGCTGCCGACATTCCCTACAACGTCGAGCCTAACTCCGGTGCGCTACTGGTCAAGGCCGACGACCTCTCCCGTGCGCGCCTGAAACTGGCTGCTGCCGGCGTGGCGCCAAGCGACGGTAATGTAGGCTTCGAGATTCTCGACAAAGAGCAAGGCCTGGGCACCAGCCAGTTCATGGAGGCCACTCGCTACCGCCGTGGCCTGGAAGGTGAGCTGGCGCGGACCATCTCCAGCCTGAACAATGTCAAAGCGGCGCGTGTGCACCTGGCGATCCCTAAAAGCTCGGTGTTCGTCCGTGACGAGCGCAAGCCAAGTGCGTCGGTACTGGTCGAGTTGTATCCAGGCCGTGCCCTGGAGGCGGGTCAGGTGATGGCCATCGTCAACCTGGTCGCCACTAGCGTACCGGAACTGGAAAAGTCGCAGGTCACCGTGGTCGACCAGAAGGGTAACCTGCTGTCCGACCAGTTGCAGGACACCGCCCTGACCATGGCCGGCAAGCAGTTCGACTACAGCCGCCGCATGGAAAGCATGCTGACCCAGCGCGTGCACAATATCCTGCAGCCGGTCCTGGGCAACGACCGCTACAAGGCCGAAGTGTCCGCTGACCTTGACTTCAGCGCGGTGGAGTCCACCTCCGAGCAGTTCAACCCGGACCAACCGGCGCTGCGCAGCGAGCAGTCGGTCAACGAGCAGCGCAGCAGCAGCCAGGGCCCGCAGGGTGTGCCGGGTGCGCTGAGCAATCAGCCGCCGGCAGGCGCCTCGGCGCCCGAGAATGCCACCGCTGCCGCACCCGCTGCCGGCGCCATCCAGCCGGGCCAGCCCCTGGTGGATGCCAATGGTCAGCAGATCATGGACCCGGCCACCGGCCAGCCGATGCTTGCGCCGTACCCGGCCGACAAGCGGCAGCAGACCACCAAGAACTTCGAACTTGACCGCTCCATCAGCCACACCCGTCAACAACAAGGTCGCCTGACCCGCCTGTCGGTGGCCGTGGTGGTCGACGACCAGGTCAAGGTCGACGCCGCCAGCGGCGAGAGCACCCGCACCCCTTGGGGGGCCGAGGACCTGGCGCGGTTCACCCGCCTGGTGCAGGACGCGGTAGGCTTCGACGCCAGCCGTGGCGACAGCGTGACCGTGATCAACGTACCGTTCGCTGCCGACCGTGGCGAAGAGATCGCCGACATCGCGTTCTACCAGCAGCCGTGGTTCTGGGACATCGTCAAGCAGGTCCTGGGTGTACTGTTCATCCTGGTGCTGGTGTTCGGCGTGCTGCGTCCGGTGCTCAACAATATTACCGGCGGCGGCAAGCAGGCTGCCACGGACAGCGACATGGAGCTGGGCGGCATGATCGGTCTGGATGGCGAGTTGGCCAACGACCGCGTCAGCTTGGGTGGCCCGAGCAGCATTCTGTTGCCAAGCCCTTCCGAAGGGTATGAGGCACAGCTCAACGCAATCAAGGGCCTGGTGGCCGAAGATCCGGGCCGTGTGGCTCAGGTCGTGAAAGAGTGGATTAACGCCGATGAGTGATAACCGAGCCGTTGCCGCCAAGCTGAGCCGCGTCGACAAAGCGGCCATTCTCCTGCTGTCCCTGGGCGAAACCGATGCCGCCCAGGTCCTGCGACACATGGGGCCCAAGGAAGTGCAGCGGGTCGGTGTGGCCATGGCGCAGATGGGCAATGTGCATCGCGAGCAGGTCGAGCAGGTGATGAGCGAGTTCGTCGACATCGTCGGCGACCAGACCAGCCTGGGGGTTGGCTCTGATGGCTACATCCGCAAGATGCTCAACCAGGCGCTGGGCGAAGACAAGGCCAACGGCCTGATCGACCGCATCCTGCTCGGTGGCAACACCAGCGGCCTGGACAGCCTCAAGTGGATGGAGCCGCGAGCCGTGGCCGACGTCATCCGCTACGAGCACCCGCAGATCCAGGCGATCGTGGTGGCCTACCTCGACCCCGACCAGGCTGGCGAAGTGCTGAGCAACTTCGACCACAAGGTGCGTCTGGACATCATCCTGCGTGTGTCGTCGCTCAACACCGTGCAGCCGGCGGCGCTTAAAGAGCTGAACCAGATCCTCGAGAAGCAGTTCTCGGGCAACTCCAACGCCGCGCGGACCACCTTGGGCGGTATCAAGCGTGCAGCCGACATCATGAACTTCCTCGACAGCTCCGTGGAAGGTGCACTGATGGACTCGATCCGCGAAATCGACAACGACCTGTCGGAGCAGATCGAAGACTTGATGTTCGTCTTCAACAACCTGGCCGATGTCGACGACCGGGGCATCCAGGCACTGTTGCGCGAGGTATCCTCCGACGTGCTGGTGGTGTCGCTCAAAGGCGCCGACGAGCGGGTCAAGGACAAGATCTTCAAGAACATGTCCAAGCGTGCGTCGGAGCTGCTGCGCGACGACCTGGAGGCCAAGGGCCCGGTGCGCGTCAGCGACGTGGAAACGGCGCAGAAGGAAATCCTCACCATTGCCCGTCGTATGGCCGAAGCCGGCGAGATCGTGCTTGGCGGCAAGGGCGCCGAGGAAATGATTTAAAAGGTTGCCGGTTCATGCTGGCTGGTGCTGCCCCTGTGGCGCGGGTTTATCCGCGAATGCACCAGGCCAGCCGATGAGGTTGCCCTTGCCGACGCATTCGCGGGTGAACCCGCGCCTGCAGCGAATGCATCGGCCGAACATGTTTTTGAGAATCTGACGGCATGTCCACCACTGAACACCCCAGCGACCTGATCCGCGCCCGCGACCTCGAGGGCGTCGATGTCTGGGCGTTGCCCAGCTTCGATCCGCAGCCCGAGCCAGAGCCTGAACCCGAGCCAGAAATCATCGAGGAAGAGGTCGAAGAGGTGCCGCTGGAAGAAGTCCAGCCACTGACGCTCGAAGAACTCGAAGCGATCCGCCAGGAAGCCTACAACGAAGGTTTCGCCACCGGCGAGCGCGAAGGTTTTCACAGCACCCAGCTGAAGGTGCGCCAGGAGGCCGAAGAAGCCTTGTCGGCCAAGCTGGCGACCCTGGAGCAGTTGATGAGCAACCTGCTCGAGCCGATTGCCGAGCAGGACACGCAGATCGAAAAAAGCCTGGTGCACCTGGTCGCGCACATGACCCGGCAGGTGATCGGGCGCGAGCTGCACACCGACTCCAGCCAGATCACCCACGTGCTGCGCGAGGCGCTCAAACTGCTGCCCATGGGCGCCGACAACATCCGTATTCACCTCAATCCCCAGGACTTCGAGCTGGCCAAGGCCCTGCGCGAGCGTCACGAGGAAAGCTGGAAGCTGCTGGAGGATGAGGGCCTGCTGCCGGGCGGCTGTCGTATCGAGACGGCCCACAGTCGCATCGACGCGACCATGGAGACTCGCATCGAGAAAGCGGTAGCGCAGCTGTTCGACCAGTTGCATGACCAGTCGCTGCATCCGGCGACGCCGGACCTCAGCATCGAGCTGGGCGACAACGATGCGCCTTGATCGCACCAGTTTCGGCAAGCGCATGGGCAGCTATGCCGAGGCGATCAAGCTGCCTGCCCAGCCGGTGGTCGAGGGCCGCCTGCTGCGAATGGTGGGGCTGACCCTGGAGGCCGAAGGCCTGCGCACTGCCGTGGGCAGTCGTTGCCTGGTGATCAATGACGACAGCTACCACCCGGTGCAGGTCGAAGCCGAGGTCATGGGCTTTGCCGGTAACAAGGTTTTCCTGATGCCAGTGGGCAGCATCGCGGGTATCGCCCCGGGGGCGCGGGTGGTGCCGCTGGATGACAGCGGACGGCTGCCCATGGGCATGAGCATGCTCGGCCGGGTGCTTGACGGCGCCGGTCGTGCGCTCGATGGCAAGGGCGGCATGAAGGCCGAAGACTGGGTGCCGATGGATGGCCCGGTGATTAACCCGCTGAACCGCGACCCCATCAGCCAGCCGCTGGATGTCGGTATCCGCAGCATCAACGGTCTGCTCACGGTTGGCCGTGGCCAGCGTCTTGGCTTGTTTGCCGGTACCGGTGTCGGTAAGTCGGTGCTGTTGGGCATGATGACCCGCTTTACCGAGGCCGAAATCATCGTGGTCGGGCTGATCGGCGAGCGGGGCCGCGAGGTGAAGGAGTTCATCGAGCACATCCTGGGCGAAGAAGGCCTCAAGCGCTCGGTAGTGGTGGCGTCACCCGCCGACGATGCCCCCCTGATGCGGTTGCGCGCCGCCATGTATTGCACCCGGATCGCCGAATACTTCCGTGACAAGGGCAAGAACGTCCTGTTGCTCATGGATTCGCTGACTCGCTTTGCCCAGGCCCAGCGGGAAATCGCCTTGGCCATCGGTGAGCCGCCGGCGACTCGCGGCTACCCGCCATCGGTATTCGCCAAGCTGCCCAAGTTAGTGGAACGGGCGGGTAACGGTGAGCCGGGTGGTGGCTCCATCACCGCGTTCTATACAGTGCTTTCCGAAGGCGATGACCAGCAGGATCCGATCGCCGACTCGGCGCGCGGCGTGCTGGACGGTCACTTCGTGCTATCGCGGCGCCTGGCGGAGGAGGGGCATTACCCGGCCATCGATATCGAAGCGTCCATCAGCCGGGTCATGCCCCAGGTGGTCGATGCTAACCATTTGCGCCAGGCGCAGAAGTTCAAGCAGTTGTGGTCGCGCCTGTCGCAAAGTCGCGACCTGATAAGCGTGGGCGCCTACGTGGCTGGCGGTGATCCTGAGACGGACCTGGCCATTGCCTTGCAGCCCAAGCTGGTGGATTTCCTGCGCCAGGGGCTGGACGAAAACGTCGGCATGACCCAGAGCCGCGAACAGCTGGGGATGATTTTCACGCCCCCGGCGGCCGGTTGATAGACCATGGCCTCCCCTAGCCGAGCCGCGCGCCTGGCGCCGGTGGTGGAAATGGCCGAAGAGGCCGAGCGCAAGGCTGCCCAGCGCCTTGGGCACTTCCAGCAACAAGTGGCCCAGGCCCAGGCCAAGCTGGCCGAGCTCGAAAGTTTCCGTGAGGGCTACCAGGCGCAGTGGATCAATCGCGGTGGCCAGGGTGTCAACGGCAGTTGGCTGGTGAACTATCAACGCTTCCTGGGGCAGCTTGAAACGGCCATGACCCAGCAGCGCCAGAGTCTCAACTGGCATCAGACCAACCTCAACAATGCCCGTGGTACCTGGCAGCAGGCCTATGCCCGAGTGGAAGGGCTGCGCAAGCTGGTCCAGCGGTACATGGACGAGGCGCGGCGGGCCGAGGACAAGCGTGAGCAGAGGCTGTTGGATGAGTTGTCGCAGCGGCTGCCAAGGCAGGGGCATTCGTAGGTGGTACCGGTCTTGTCGCCAGCAGGTCGGTGCCGGCGTGGGGCGCTGAAAAGACCGGGCGCCTTGCACCCCTTGCCAGTGGCTGCTAAACATTGAAGAGTTGCATTCGCCATCATCGAAGGAATCGCTAGCATGGCAGTCGAGAGTGATTTTTCGCAGGACGGAAAAAAACTGACGATCAAGATCAAGGGGCGCTTCGATTTCGGCAAGCATCAGGAATTCAGGGATGCTTACGAGCGCCAGGATCGTCGACCCGACTCGGTGGTCGTCGATCTCAAGGACGCTACCTACCTGGACAGTTCCGCGCTCGGCATGCTGCTGTTGCTGCGTGACCACGCCGGCGGCGACGAATCGGACGTGAGAGTAGTGCACGCCAGCGATGATGTGCGCAAGATTCTGGCGATCTCCAATTTCGAAAAACTGTTCAACATCAGTTGAGTGTCGCGATGGCGACTGATCAGGCGTTGACCGTGCTGGTGGCGGAGGACGGCGCGGCCGATCGTCTGCTGCTCGCGCAAATCGTCCGGCGCCAGGGGCACCAGGTGTTTACCGCTGAAAACGGAGAGCAGGCGGTGGCGCTGTTCATCGAGCGGCGACCGCAACTGGTGTTGCTCGATGCACTCATGCCGGTGATGGATGGCTTCGAGGCCGCGCGGCAGATCAAGGCCCTGGCGGGAGAGGCGTTGGTGCCGATCATCTTTCTCACCTCGTTGAGTGAGGAGGATGCCTTGGTGCGCTGCCTGGAGGCCGGGGGCGACGACTTCATGGCCAAACCGTACAGCGCGGTGATTCTCGGCGCCAAGATCCGAGCGATGGACCGCCTGCGTCGCCTGCAGGCCACGGTGCTTGAACAGCGCGACCAGATCGCCCGCCATCACCATCACCTGCTGAACGAACAGCGGGTCGCCAAGGCGGTGTTCGACAAGGTGGCGCACTCCGGCTGCCTGTCCGCTTCCAACATTCGCTACCTGCAATCGCCCTACGCTTTGTTCAATGGCGATTTGTTGCTGGCGGCCTTCACGCCTTCCGGTGACATGCATGTATTGCTGGGGGACTTCACCGGCCATGGCCTGCCCGCTGCCGTCGGCGCCATGCCACTGGCGGAGGTGTTCTATGGCATGACCGCCAAGGGCTATGGGCTGGCGCAGACCCTGCGCGAAATGAACGCCAAGCTCAAGCGTATCCTGCCAGTGGACATGTTCGCGTGCGTGCTGTTGCTCAGTCTCAGCGTGCAGCGCGGTTTGGTGGAAGTCTGGAACGGCGGTATGCCTGACGGTTACCGGTTGTCGGCCAGTGGCGAGGTGCTATCGGTGCTCAGCTCGCGTCACCTGCCGCTCGGCATTCTGGCTCCAGAGCGTTTCGACGACAGTACCGAAGTGCTTCCGCTAGCGCCGGGCGAGCGCTTGTTGCTGCTCTCCGATGGCGTGGTCGATACGGCCGATGACCAAGAGCGTCTGTTCGGTGTGCAGCGCCTGCGTCAGGTGCTGGCCGACAACCGTGACCCCAGCCTGCTGTTCGAAGAGGTCATGCAGGCGCTCAAACGCTTTGGCGGACGGCCCAGGGATGACATCAGTCTGTGCGACATCCGCATGTTCGCCCCAGGCGAGAAGGTGCCTGCGCCGACGTTGTACTCTGACAGCGGGCGTTCCAGTCCTTTGGACTGGTCGTTGGGGTTCGAGCTGCGGGGTGAAAGCCTCAAGCGGTTCAATCCGGTGCCATACCTGGTCCAATTGCTGCAAGAGATCCATGGCCTTCGGCCCAGTACCGGTCGTTTGCACAGCGTGCTCAGTGAGCTGTATTCGAATGCCCTGGAACATGGTGTGCTGGGCCTGGATTCGCGGCTCAAACGTGATGTTCAGGGTTTTGCCAACTATTATCAGGAACGCGCCCGGCGATTGGCTTCGTTGGTCGAAGGCCATGTGCGGATCGACCTGCGGGTTGAACCGCTGGAGCGTGGCGGGCGTCTGACCATTGAAGTGCGTGACACTGGCGCGGGCTTCGATGTTTGCCAGGTGTTGTCCCGCACGCCCCAGGAGCAGGGGCTCAGCGGTCGCGGCCTGGGGCTGGTGCAGCGGCTGGGTGACAGTGCCCAATGGATCGAGGGTGGGCGTTGCGCGCGGGTCTGCTTCGACTGGTAAGCCCAATGGTGGGTCGTGGGACGGCTCAGGCATAATCCAGCTTGATCAAGGAGTGAACAAGTGACTGACATGCATATTGACTTCAAGGTGCTCAGCGATTTGCAGGAGGTCATGGAAGATGGCTACCTGCAATTGCTGGAGACTTTCCTGGAAGACTCCGAACGACGGTTGAGCCAGCTGCACGAGGCCAAGAATGCCCATGAGCTCGGTATTGCAGCTCACAGCTTCAAGGGCAGTAGCAGCAACATGGGCGCGGTCGGCCTGGCGAGCTTGTGCCATGAGCTGGAAGAGCGGGTCAGGCAGCAGCCGTTGTATGGCATCGAAGACCTGATCAATCGAATCGACCAGGAATACCTGGAGGTTCAACGCTTCTATCGTGGTGAGCGCGCGCGCGTTTCCGCCGGTTGAATTGCGACTTGGCGCGAGTTTTGCCTGTCTTTGCCCAGACGTTTTTTTTGTATTCGGCGCGGAGACCTCTCGATGCCTGTCGCATCCAATCCTTTGTTGCAAGCCAACGCCGTGGGCAAGCCGTCGCGCGGGGTCGGCTCGGTGGTCGACAAGTCGCCGCAGGCGGCGGGCGGGCAGGGCGGCGGCTTTGACCAGGTGATGGCCAAGCAGGGCCGTGACACCGTGCCTGCCCGAGATGACAAGGCTGCGGCAGCCAAGCCGAAGGACAAGCCTGAGGCGACCCAGGACGGCAAGAAAGAAACTGCCGACAAGCCAGGTGTTGCCGATGGCGGCAATAAATTGCCAGCGGACGATCAAAGCCAGGCCGGTGCTAATGTCGATGCCGAGGCGAATGCTGCGCCAGTCAATGATTTGAGCGTGCTGGACGCGAGCCTGGTCGCTGGCCAGGTCACCGACGCACAGCCAGGCGCGCAACTGATCCAGGCCCAGGCAGAAGCGGTGGCACCGGTGCTGCAGGCTGCGGCGCAGCCTGTCAAACCGCAGCTGGTCAGCCCATTGCCGGAAGAACCAGAGATGCAAGCGTTCGATCCAGAGGTCGACCCGCTGGCCAACTTGCCGACCCTGCGCCTGGCCCTTGAGCAGAGCGCGCAGGCCAAAGGCACGGTGTCGGCACATGCCGCCCCGGCTGCCGATGCGTCTCAGGCGCAGAGTGATGATGGTCAGGTGGCCGTCAATACCTTGGCGAACATGGTCGAGAAGCCGGAGGCTGACAGCGGGCAGTCGGAAACCGGTGAGAAGGCATTCAGTGCACTGCTCGAAGACGGGTTGAAAGACACCAAGGGCGCCAGCAGTGATACCCGTGTGGACGATTTTGCCAACCGCCTGGCCAACCTGACCCAGGCCGCCACGGCCAAGACCGCCAATGCGGTGCCGGTGACCAGCAGCCCGCTGCACCAGCCGCTGGCCATGCACCAGAGCGCCTGGACCGAAGGTTTGGTGAACCGGGTCATGTACCTGTCCAGCCAGAATCTCAAGTCGGCGGATATCCAGCTGGAACCTGCTGAGCTGGGGCGCTTGGACATTCGCGTCAATGTGGCGGCGGACCAGTCGACCCAGGTGACCTTCATCAGTGGCCATGCCGGCGTGCGTGATGCATTGGACAGTCAGGTGCACCGTTTGCGCGAGCTGTTCGCCCAGCAGGGGCTGGCGCAACCGGATGTGAACGTGGCCGACCAGTCGCGTGGGCAGCAGCAACAGCAGGCTCAGCAGCAGGGGTCGCAGTTGTCCGGGGTCGCGGCGCGGCGTGGCCAGGGTGGCGCTGAGCAAGGTGAGATTGCCGAGGCTTCACGCCCGGTTGAGCAGCAGGTTGTCATCGGCGACAGTGCGGTCGACTACTACGCCTGAGGGTTGTGGTGGGGTGAGGTCGAGCGCCGCCCGCGCGGCGCATCGTGAGCAAGGCTCGCTCCTGCAGACGCACGCGTTATCGCGCCGAGTACCAAAGCGGTCGCGCGCACATCCCACAGGAATCATGGGTCCGAAACAAACGTAGGGGCGAGCCTTGCTGGCGATGCGCCGCGCGGGCGGCGCTCGATCTCTATCCCCCGTCTGGCATCCGTCATGCCCGCTATGTCAAATCTGGCATAACACTTGCTCAAGCCACGTCATCCTCATTTGAAACCCTGATGGACGACGGATTATTGGCATGGCGAAGAGCGACGCAGTGAAAGACCCCGCCTCTAAAGGCAAACTCAAGTTGATCTTGCTGCTGGTGCTGGCCTTGCTGCTGGCGGTTGGCCTGTCTGTAGGTGCCACCTGGTTCATCATGCACAAGAGCGAACCCGCACCGGCCGCCGAGCCGACCGCGAGCAACATCAAGCCTGCCGCGATCTACGAGCCACTGGCCCCTGCCTTTGTCGTCAACTTCAACCAGAACGGCCGCCAGCGCTACATGCAGGTGAGCATCACCATGCAAGGTCGCAACCAGGCAGACCTGGATGCACTGAAGGTGCACATGCCGGTGATCCGCAACAACCTGGTGATGATGTTCTCCGGACAGGGCTTCGACACGTTGGCCGGCAGCCCCGTGGGGCAGGAGATGCTGCGCCAGAAAGCCACCGCGGTGGTGCAGGAAGTTGCCCAGAAGGAAGTCGGCAAACCGGTCGTCGACCAGTTGCTGTTCACCAATTTCGTATTGCAGTAGGAGTCCGCAATGGCCGTACAGGACCTGCTGTCCCAGGATGAAATCGACGCCCTGTTGCATGGCGTCGACGATGGGCTGGTACAGACCGAGAGCGCTGCCGAGCCCGGCAGCATCAAGAGCTACGATCTGACCAGCCAGGATCGGATCGTCCGTGGTCGCATGCCGACCCTGGAAATGATCAACGAGCGCTTTGCCCGCTACACCCGCATCAGCATGTTCAACCTGCTGCGCCGCTCGGCTGACGTGGCCGTCGGTGGCGTGCAGGTGATGAAGTTCGGCGAGTACGTGCATTCGCTGTACGTGCCTACCAGCCTGAACCTGGTGAAGATCAAGCCGTTGCGTGGCACTTCGTTGTTCATTCTCGACGCCAAGCTGGTATTCAAGCTGGTGGACAACTTCTTCGGTGGTGACGGTCGTCACGCCAAGATCGAGGGCCGTGAATTCACGCCGACCGAGCTGCGCGTGGTCCGCATGGTGCTGGACCAGTGCTTCGTCGACCTCAAGGAAGCCTGGCAGGCGATCATGCCGGTCAACTTCGAGTACATCAACTCGGAGGTCAACCCGGCCATGGCCAACATCGTCGGCCCGAGCGAGGCGGTGGTGGTGTCGACCTTCCATATCGAACTGGACGGTGGCGGCGGCGATTTGCACGTGACCATGCCTTATTCGATGATCGAGCCGGTGCGCGAGATGCTCGACGCCGGTTTCCAATCCGATCTGGACGACCAGGACGAGCGCTGGGTCAAGGCCTTGCGCGAAGACGTGCTTGATGTGTCCGTGCCATTGAGCGCCACGGTTGCCCGTCGCCAGTTGAAGTTGCGCGATGTGCTGCACATGCAGCCCGGTGACGTCATTCCGGTGGAACTGCCTGAACACCTGGTGCTGCGTGCCAACGGCGTGCCGTCGTTCAAGGCCCGCTTGGGCTCGCACAAAGGCAACCTGGCACTGCAGATCATCGACCCGATCGAGCGCCGCTGAAGGCGCGTCGGTCGCTCTCCACGAATTGAATGCCTGTCGAGGACATCATGGCTAACGAAAACGAGATCACCTCCCCAGAAGATCAGGCCCTGGCCGATGAGTGGGCTGCTGCCCTGGAGCAGTCCGGCGACGCCGGTCAGGCCGACATCGACGCCTTGCTCGGCGGCGACAGCGGCAACGGTGGCGCCGGTCGCCTGCCGATGGAGGAGTTCGCCAGCTCGCCCAAACCCAAGGAGAACGTCAGCCTGGACGGCCCGAACCTGGATGTGATCCTGGATATTCCGGTGAGCATTTCGATGGAAGTGGGCAGCACCGAAATCAACATCCGCAACCTGCTGCAGCTCAACCAGGGGTCTGTGATCGAACTCGACCGCCTGGCCGGTGAGCCGCTCGACGTGCTGGTCAATGGCACGCTGATCGCCCATGGCGAGGTGGTCGTGGTCAACGAGAAGTTCGGCATTCGCCTGACCGACGTGATCAGCCCCAGCGAACGTATCAAGAAGCTGCGCTGAGTGAAGGGCATGATGCGGGCTGTCATGGCCCTGGCCACCTTGCTCGCCAGCGAGGTGGCGATTGCCGCGGCAACGCCGACCCCTGTATCGCCAGCGGCTGCCGCGCCCGGTAGCCTGGGTGGTCAACTGGCACAGATGGTATTCGGCCTGTTGCTGGTGGTTGGCCTGATCTTCTTTCTGGCCTGGCTGCTGCGACGCCTGCAGGGCGCTGCGCCCAAGGGCGGGCAGGTGATCGAGATCGTCGGCAGTCGTTCCATCGGTCCGCGTGACCGGCTGTTGTTGGTGCAGATTGGCAAGGAACAGGTGCTGATCGGCCACAGCCCCGGCAGCATCGAAACCTTGCATGTCATGGCCGAACCTGTGGATGTGCCCGCTGACGCACGTGCGGCGGCACCCGAGTTTGCCCAGCGCCTTCTGGAGCTGATGGGCAAGGATCAGAAGGACAAGAAGTGATGACCGGCGCACTGCGCTTACTGTTGAGCATTCTGTTGCCAGTGGCGCTGCTGCTGGCTGCGCCATTGGCCGTGGCAGCCGACCCGCTGTCGATTCCGGCCATCACCCTGTCCAACACCCCTGACGGGCAGCAGGAGTATTCGGTCAGCCTGCAGATCCTGCTGATCATGACGGCGCTGAGCTTCATTCCAGCGTTCGTCATCCTGATGACCAGCTTCACCCGGATCATCATCGTCTTCTCCATCTTGCGCCAGGCCCTGGGCCTGCAGCAGACGCCGTCCAACCAGGTGCTGACGGGCATGGCGCTGTTCTTGACCCTGTTCATCATGGCGCCCGTGTTCGACCGGGTGAACAAGGATGCCCTGCAGCCTTACCTGGCCGAGCAGATGACTGCTCAGCAGGCCATCGACAAGGCCCAGGGGCCGCTCAAGGACTTCATGCTGGCACAGACCCGGCAGAGCGACCTGGACCTGTTCATGCGCCTGTCCAAGCGGACCGACATCGCAGGCCCCGACCAGGTGCCGCTGACCATTTTGGTGCCAGCCTTCGTCACCTCCGAGCTCAAGACCGCGTTCCAGATCGGCTTCATGATCTTCATCCCGTTCCTGATCATCGACATGGTGGTCGCCAGCGTGCTGATGGCCATGGGTATGATGATGCTGTCGCCGCTGATCATTTCGTTGCCGTTCAAGATCATGCTGTTCGTGCTGGTCGACGGCTGGGCGCTGATCATGGGCACACTGGCCGGCAGTTTCGGCGGCGTCTGACGCTGTCAAGGAGAGTCTTGCATGACCCCAGAAGTAGCCGTCGACCTGTTTCGCGATGCCCTCTGGCTAACCACGCTGATGGTTGCCGTGTTGGTGGTGCCGAGCCTGTTGGTCGGCCTGGTGGTGGCGATGTTCCAGGCTGCCACCCAGATCAACGAACAGACCCTGAGCTTCCTGCCGCGCCTGCTGGTGATGCTGGTGACGCTGATCGTCGCCGGGCCATGGCTGGTGCAGAAGTTCATGGAGTACATCACCGGCCTGTACTCCAGCATTCCGCAACTGATCGGGTGAGGCAGGCATGCTGGAGCTGACCGACGCGCAGATCGGCACTTGGGTCGCCACCTTCGTCCTGCCACTGTTTCGCGTGACGGCCGTGCTGATGACCATGCCGATCTTCGGCACGCGGATGCTGCCGGCGCGGGTGCGTCTTTACGCTGCCTTGGCCATCACCGTGGTGATCGTCCCGGGTCTGCCGCCGCTGCCTGAATTCGACCCTTTGAGCCTTCGTGGCCTGCTGCTGTGTGGCGAGCAGATCATTGTCGGTGCGTTGTTCGGTTTCTCATTGCAGCTGTTGTTCCAGGCGTTCGTGATCGCCGGTCAGATCATTGCGATCCAGATGGGTATGGCCTTCGCGTCGATGGTGGACCCGGCCAACGGCGTCAACGTAGCGGTGGTCAGCCAGTTCATGACCATGCTGGTGAGTGTGTTGTTCCTGGTGATGAACGGCCACCTGGTGGTGTTCGAGGTCTTGACCGAGAGCTTCACCACCTTGCCGGTGGGCAACGCGCTGGTCGTCACTCATTTCTGGGAAATGGCTGGCCGGCTGGGCTGGGTGTTCGGTGCGGGTTTGTTGCTGATCCTGCCGGCAATCGCCGCCTTGTTGGTGGTGAACATCGCCTTCGGCGTGATGACCCGTGCCGCGCCGCAGTTGAACATCTTTTCCATCGGCTTCCCACTCACCTTGGTGCTGGGTATGGGTATTTTCTGGGTGGGTCTAGCCGATATTCTTTCCCACTACCAGGCATTGGCCAGCGAAGCGCTGCAATGGCTGCGTGAGCTGGCAAGGGCGCGCTGAGCATGGCTGAGAGCGAGAGCGGTCAGGACAAGACAGAAGAACCCACCGACAAGCGCAAGCGCGACGCGCGCGAAAAAGGTGAGATTGCCCGTTCCAAGGAACTGAACACCGTGGCCGTGACCCTGGCCGGGGCCGGCGGATTGTTGGCGTTCGGCGGCTACATGGCCGAGACCTTGCTCGAAATGATGCGCCTGAACTTCAGCCTGACCCGCGAGGTGATCGTCGATGAGCGTTCGATGGGCGCGTTTCTGCTGACCTCGGGCAAGATGGCGATCTGGGCGAGCCAGCCGGTGTTGATTCTGTTGTTCGTCATCTCGTTCGTCGCGCCCATTGCCCTGGGCGGGTTCCTGTTCTCCGGCAGCCTGCTGCAACCCAAGTTCAGCCGAATGAACCCATTGGCGGGGATCAAGCGGATGTTCTCGATGCATGCGCTTACCGAATTGCTCAAGGCGATTGCCAAGTTTTTCGTGATTCTGGTCGTGGCGCTGCTGGTATTGGCGTCTGACCGCCAGGCCTTGCTGTCGATTGCCAACGAGCCGCTGGACCAGGCGATCATCCATAGCGTTCAGGTGGTGGGGTGGAGTGCCTTGTGGATGGCGGCGGGGTTATTGCTGATCGCCGCGGTCGACGTGCCGTTCCAGCTGTACCAGACGCACAAGAAATTGAAGATGACCAAGCAGGAAGTGCGGGACGAGTACAAGGACACCGAAGGCAAGCCGGAGGTGAAGCAGCGTATCCGTCAGCTGCAGCGGGAGATATCGCAGCGGCGCATGATGGCGGCGGTGCCAGAGGCTGACGTGATCATCACCAACCCGACGCACTATGCGGTGGCCTTGCAGTACGACCCCGAGAAGGGTGGAGTAGCGCCCTTGCTGGTGGCCAAGGGCACTGATTTCGTTGCCTTGAAGATTCGTGAGATCGGTATCGAGCACAAGGTGCAGATCCTTGAGTCGCCCGCTCTGGCCCGAGCCATTTACTACTCTACCGAGCTTGAGCAGGAGATCCCTGCAGGGTTGTACCTGGCGGTCGCGCAGGTGTTGGCCTATGTATTCCAGATCCGCCAGTACCGTGCGGGCAAGGGCAAGCGGCCGGATCCGCTCAAGGACGACCTGCCGATTCCGCCGGACCTGCGGCGCGATAGCTGAGCTGGGATTGGTGATGGGACTGGGAGTGAGGTCGAGCGCTGTCCCGCCCCTGCGTTTCTAGGCGCCGTGCTCCGCGATGCACCGCGCGGGCGGCGCTGGGTCCTAAAAACGCTGAATTCCCCGAGCCATAGGCAAAACCCGCAAAGTTGGAAAGCTTCTTGCAAAGCCACGCCCAAGCGCCCCCTTGGGCGTCAAAGTTTTGCTTGAAGAGGAATCGCGGTGGATCGCACTCAGTTAATCAGCAACGCCCGCAACAACCTGGCCGGTCTCGGTCGGGGCAACCTGGGCGTGCCGCTGCTGTTGCTGGTGATGTTGGCAATGATGATGTTGCCGATCCCGCCGTTCCTGCTCGACGTGTTCTTCACCTTCAACATCGCATTGTCGATCGTCGTGCTGCTGGTCTGCGTCTACGCCCTGCGCCCGCTCGACTTTGCCGCGTTCCCCACCATTCTGCTGGTCGCCACGCTGCTGCGCCTGGCGCTCAACGTCGCTTCCACCCGGGTGGTCATGCTCCACGGCCAGGAGGGACATGGCGCTGCCGGTAAGGTGATCCAGGCCTTCGGCGAAGTGGTGATCGGTGGTAACTATGTGGTCGGTGCGGTGGTGTTCGCCATCCTCATGATCATCAACTTCGTGGTGGTGACCAAGGGTGCCGGGCGTATCTCCGAAGTCAGCGCGCGTTTTACCCTGGACGCGATGCCCGGCAAACAGATGGCCATCGACGCCGACCTCAACGCCGGCCTGATCGACCAGGCCCAGGCCAAGGCGCGCCGCGCCGAGGTGGCGCAGGAGGCCGAGTTCTATGGCTCGATGGACGGTGCCAGCAAGTTCGTGCGCGGCGACGCCATCGCCGGTCTGCTGATCCTGTTCATCAACCTGATCGGCGGCATGCTGATCGGTATGCTGCAGCATGGCATGTCGTTCGGCGACGCCGGCAAGGTGTACGCCCTGCTGACCATCGGTGACGGTTTGGTGGCGCAGCTGCCATCACTGCTGCTGTCCACGGCGGCGGCGATCATGGTTACCCGTGCCTCGGGCTCCGAGGACATGGGCAAGTTGATCAACCGGCAGATGTTCGATTCGCCCAAGGCCCTGGCGGTTTCCGGTGCGTTGATGATCGTCATGGGCCTGGTCCCGGGCATGCCGCACATCGCCTTCCTCAGCCTCGGGCTGCTGGCAGGCGGGGGTGCCTATCTGGTGTGGAAGAAGCAGCAGAAGGCCAAGATCAAGGCCCAGGAAGAGGTGCAGCGTCAACAGGACCTGCTGCCGTCGCCGCAGCGTGCACTGGAGACCAAGGAACTGGGCTGGGACGATGTCACGCCCATCGACATGATCGGCCTGGAAGTCGGCTATCGGTTGATTCCGCTGGTCGACCGCAACCAGGGTGGCCAGTTGTTGGCGCGGATCAAGGGCGTGCGCAAGAAGCTCTCCCAGGACCTGGGCTTTCTCATGCCTACCGTGCATATTCGCGACAACCTGGACCTGCAGCCCAGCGCCTACCGCCTGACGCTGATGGGGGTGATCCTGGCCGAAGCCGAGATCTACCCGGACCGCGAACTGGCCATCAACCCCGGTCAGGTGTTCGGGGCGCTCAATGGTATCGCCGCACGTGACCCGGCATTCGGCCTGGAAGCGGTGTGGATCGACATCGGCCAGCGTGCCCAGGCGCAGTCGCTGGGCTACACCGTGGTGGATGCCAGTACCGTGGTCGCCACCCATCTCAACCAGATCCTGCAGAAACATTGCCACGAGCTGATCGGCCACGAGGAAGTCCAGCAGCTCTTGCAGGTGTTGGCCAAGGCATCGCCTAAACTTGCCGAGGAGTTGGTCCCGGGTGTCATTTCCTTGTCGGGGTTGCTCAAGGTCCTGCAGGCATTACTTTCCGAGCAGGTGCCGGTGCGTGACATTCGCAGTATTGCCGAGGCCATCGCCAACAATGCCAGCAAGAGTCAAGATACCGCCGCATTGGTGGCTGCAGTGCGCGTCGGATTGTGTCGCGCCATCGTGCAAAGCATTGTCGGCGTTGAGTCCGAGCTGCCTGTCATCACCCTTGAGCCAAGGTTGGAACAGATTTTGCTCAATAGTCTGCAAAGGGCCGGACAAGGTCAGGAAGACGGTGTTCTTCTGGAACCGAGCATGGCCGAAAAGCTGCAGCGTTCGTTGATCGAAGCTGCCCAGCGCCAAGAGATGCAAGGCCTGCCGGCCATCCTCCTGGTAGCGGGCCCGATCCGAGCCATGCTGTCGCGCTTCGGTCGTCTGGCTGTACCGAATTTGCATGTTCTGGCGTATCAGGAAATACCGGATAACAAGCAAGTCACCATCGTTGCCACTGTGGGCCCTAACGGCTGAGGTAGTGGGTTATGCAAGTTAAGCGTTTTTTCGCCGCCGATATGCGTCAGGCCATGAAGCTGGTCCGGGATGAGCTTGGCTCCGATGCCGCCATCATCGGTAACCGCCGTATTGCCGGTGGTGTCGAACTGACGGCTGCGCTGGACTACAAACTGTCGGCCCTGGCTCCGCGTGTGCCCAATGCCGAGCTTGAGCAAGAGCTGCGCAAGACGCAGTCGCGCATTGCCAACGTCCAGGCTGAGCTGGACAACCGTGATGACACAGCCGAAGGCAATCGCCAATTGTTCGCCGGGCAGTCGTTGACTGCCTCGGAGCCTTTGATCGAGCCTCACGTCGACATGCCGGCCCCTGCCGCGGCACCTGCGCCGGCGCCGGTCGACCCGCGTTTGTTCGATGCCATGCGCTCGGAGCTGTCGGGGCTGCGCGAGCTGCTGGAAGTGCAGCTTGGCTCGCTGGCCTGGAGCCAGTTGCAGGGCAGCAAGCCGCAGCAGGCCAACCTCTGGCGTCGACTGCAGCGTATTGGCCTGTCCGGTCCGATCGCTCGCGAGCTGCTGGATCTGACGGGCGAAATCGAAGAGCCGCGCCAGGCTTGGCGCATGCTGCTGGCGCACTTGGCACGGATGATCGAAGTGCCCGAGGTCGAGCCGATCGAGGAGGGCGGTGTCATCGCCATGGTCGGCCCGGCCGGCATGGGCAAGACCACCACCCTGGCCAAGCTGGCCGCCCGCTACGTGCTCAAGTACGGCCCGCAGAACCTGGCGCTGGTGAGCATGGACAGCTTCCGTATCGGCGCGCAGGAGCAGCTCAAGACCTTGGGTCGTATCCTCAATGTACCGGTGACCTACGTCGATCCAGGCCAGTCGCTGGCCCAGGCGCTGGAGCCGCTGTTGCGCAAGCGCGTGGTGTTGATCGACACCGCCGGCCTGCAAGCCAGCGACCCGGCCCTGCGCATGCAACTGGAAACCCTGGCCGGTCGTGGCATTGCCGCCAAGAACTACCTGGTATTGGCAACCACCAGCCAGAAGCAGGTGCTGACCGCCGCCTACCACAGCTACAAGCGCTGCGGGCTGGCCGGTTGTATCCTGACCAAACTCGATGAAACGGCCAGCCTCGGTGATGTGCTGAGCCTTGCCATCAGTCATGAACTGCCCGTGGCCTACCTTACCGATGGCCCGCGCATTCCTGACGACCTGCACCTGCCACGCGCGCACCAGTTGGTCAGCCGCGCGGTCAGTGTGCAGTTGCAGGACGAGCCCAGCGAAGAGGCCATGGCCGACATGTTCGCTGATCTCTATCACAACCCTCGGCGAGCGGGTTGATGATGCAGCGTGTGCACAGTACCTACACCAAGGGGCCCGCAGAATTGCCTCCCGTGGGGTTTGGGTCCAAGCGAGACAAGGTAAACAACAGACATGGGTAGCATGCATCCCGTACAGGTGATCGCCGTAACCGGTGGCAAAGGTGGCGTCGGCAAGACTAACGTTTCAGTGAACCTGTCCCTGGCGCTGGCTGAGCTTGGTCGGCGGGTCATGCTGCTGGACGCCGACCTGGGCCTTGCCAATGTCGACGTACTGCTGGGCCTGACGCCCAAGCGCACCCTGGCCGATGTGATCGAGGGGCGTTGCGAGCTGCGCGATGTCCTGCTGCAAGGCCCAGGCGGTGTGCGGATCGTGCCAGCGGCCTCAGGCACGCAGAGCATGGTGCACCTGGCGCCTGCCCAGCATGCAGGGCTTATCCAGGCATTCAGCGAGATCGGCGACAACCTAGACGTGCTGGTGATCGACACTGCTGCGGGTATTGGTGACTCGGTAGTCAGCTTCGTGCGCGCCGCCCAGGAAGTGCTGCTGGTGGTGTGTGACGAGCCGACCTCGATCACCGACGCCTACGCGCTGATCAAGCTGCTCAACCGTGACTACGGCATGAACCGTTTCCGTGTGCTGGCCAACATGGCGCAGAGCCCGCAGGAAGGGCGCAATCTGTTCGCCAAGTTGACCAAGGTCACCGATCGCTTCCTTGACGTCGCCCTACAATACGTCGGCGCCGTGCCGTATGACGAATGCGTGCGCAAGGCAGTTCAGAAACAGCGCGCCGTGTATGAAGCCTTCCCGCGGTCCAAGTGCGCCCTGGCGTTCAAGGCCATTGCGCAGAAGGTCGACAGCTGGCCGCTGCCGGCCAACCCCCGCGGGCACCTGGAATTCTTCGTCGAGCGTCTGGTGCAGCCCACCAGCGCAGGGCCGGTCCTATGAACGCGAGCGGTTTCAAGATGTACAGCAGGGCGTCCAAGGATGCCCAGTACGAACTGGTGGAGCGGTATGCGCCACTGGTCAAACGCATCGCCTACCACCTGCTGGCCCGTCTGCCAGCCAATGTCCAGGTGGAGGACCTGATCCAGGCCGGCATGATCGGCCTCCTGGAAGTGGCCAACAAATACGACGCCAGCAAGGGCGCAAGCTTCGAAACCTATGCGGGTATTCGAATCCGTGGCGCGATGCTCGACGAGGTGCGCAAGGGCGATTGGGCGCCGCGTTCCGTGCACCGAAACACGCGCATGGTCAGTGACGCGATGCGGTCTGTTGAAGCCAGAACAGGTCGCGACGCTAAAGATCACGAAGTTGCTGCCGAACTTCAATTGAGTCTCGATGATTACTACGGGATTTTGAACGATACCCTGGGCAGTCGCCTGTTCAGCTTCGACGACCTGTTGCAGGACGGCGAGCACGAAGGGTTGCACGAGGATGGCGCCAGCGGCCAGATCGAGCCGTCGCGCGATCTGGAGGACGAACGCTTCCAGGCTGCCCTGACCGATGCGATCGCCAACTTGCCGGAGCGTGAGCGGCTGGTGCTGGCGCTGTACTACGACGAAGAGCTGAACCTCAAGGAAATCGGTGAGGTGCTTGGGGTCAGCGAATCGCGTGTCAGCCAGCTGCACAGCCAATGCGCGGCGCGCCTGCGCAGTCGTCTTGGGGAATGGCGGGCACGTTGAGCCTGGGGTCGTTGCAGTCGTTTCACGTTGTACCGAATTGATTGAATGCGTGCTCGGGGCCGAGCGCGTTTGAGACTGCTTGGAGGTCTAATTGAACAAAGACATGAAAATCCTCATCGTTGACGACTTTTCGACGATGCGGCGGATCATCAAGAACCTGTTGCGTGATCTGGGTTTCACCAATACCGATGAAGCCGACGACGGCACCACGGCGCTGCCGATGCTCGAAAGTGGCCATTACGATTTCCTGGTGACCGACTGGAACATGCCGGGCATGTCCGGGATCGACCTGTTGCGCAAAGTGCGCGCCCATGATCGCCTCAAGGGGATGCCGGTGCTGATGGTGACCGCCGAAGCCAAGCGCGACCAGATCATCGAAGCGGCCCAGGCCGGCGTCAATGGCTACGTGGTCAAGCCTTTCACTGCCCAAGTGCTCAAGGAAAAGATCGAGAAAATCTTCGAGCGCGTTAACGGCTGAGGCACGTAAGGGGGGCGCCATGGAACCATCACATACGTCTTTGGGCGAGTTCGAATCGACCCTGAAGAAACATGCCGAGGAGTTGGTCGAGAGCCTGGAACGGGGACGTTTCGGCGATGCGGTGCAGCTGATCCATCAGCTGAACCAGACCCGCGACCGTGGCTTGTATCAGGAAGTCGGCAAGCTCACCCGCGAGCTGCACAGCGCGATCGTCAGCTTCCAGATCGACCCGCGCATGCCGCAGGCCGAGGAGGTCTCGCAGATCACCGACGCCACCGAGCGCCTGTCCTACGTGGTCAAACTCACCGAGGGTGCGGCCAACCGCACCATGGACCTGGTGGAGCAGAGCACGCCGGTACTCAACGAGCTGTCCGCCGAGGCCCAGGCCCTGAGCGTTGACTGGCAACGGTTCATGCGCCGCGAGGTGGCAGCACCGGAGTTTCGTGAGCTGGTCAAGCGCGTCGACAGTTTCCTGACGCATAGCGCCGACGGGAACCGCAAGGTCGCCGGCCACCTCAACGATATCTTGCTGGCTCAGGACTATCAGGACCTGACCGGCCAGGTGATCAAGCGGGTAACCGCGCTGGTCACCGAAGTAGAAAGCAATCTGCTCAAGCTCGTGCTGATGGCCAGTCAGGTCGACCGTTTTGCCGGTATCGAACATGACCACCAGCAGCTGCGCGCTGAAAAAGATCAAGAAAAACATCCAACCCGGGGTGAAGGTCCGCAGATTCATGCCGATAAGCGTGAAGACGTCGTGTCCGGTCAGGACGATGTCGATGATCTGCTGTCCAGTCTGGGTTTTTAGGGAGCACGTTTAATGAGCTTCGGCGCCGATGAAGAAATCCTTCAGGATTTCCTGGTAGAAGCCGGCGAAATTCTTGAGCAACTGTCCGAGCAACTGGTCGAGCTGGAAAGCCGGCCTGACGATGCTGACCTGCTCAATGCGATCTTTCGCGGTTTTCACACTGTAAAAGGGGGCGCCGGCTTCCTTCAGCTCAATGAGCTGGTGGAGTGCTGCCATATCGCGGAGAACGTGTTCGACATCCTGCGCAAAGGTGAGCGCCGGGTCGATGCGGAACTGATGGACGTGGTCCTGGAAGCCCTGGACACGGTCAACAGCATGTTCGGCCAGGTGCGCGAGCGCAGCGAGATCACGCCAGCCACGCCTGAACTGCTGGCGGCGCTCTCGCGCTTGGCCGAGCCGGCCGGGGCCGAGGTCGCCGCGCCGGTGGTCGAAGCCGCGCCGGTGGCCGAACAGGCCGTCGCCGAAGCCGATATCACCGACACCGAATTCGAACAACTGCTCGACTCGCTCGATGCCGTGAAAGCCCAGGCCGAGGCCGCTTCCGAGCAGCTGCAGGGCGAAACGCTGACCGGCAGTGGCGATGAAATCACCGATGCCGAATTCGAATCGTTGCTCGATCAGTTGCACGGCAAGGGCCAGTTCTCGCCCGAGCTCGCCGCCGCCGAGCCGCAAGCGGCGGCCAGCGCACCGGCGAGCGATGAAATCACCGACGAAGAATTCGAGTCGCTGCTCGATCAGTTGCACGGCAAAGGCTCGTTCCAGGCCGACGCTTTGCCTTCGGCAGCCGCGCCCGCAGCCCAGCCCCCAGCGGCATCGGCAACTGCCAGCGGTGACGAGATCAGCGAACACGAGTTCGAAGCGCTGCTCGATCAGTTGCACGGCAAAGGCAAGTTCTCGGGTGAAAGCGTCGCCGCAGAGGCACCTGCCGCTGTCGCAGCGCCGGTAGCGGCCAAGGCCGAGAGCCAGCCGGCAGCCAAGCCGGCCCCGGCTGCTGCGCCCGTCGCTGCACCTGCGGCGGCCGCCAAGCCTGCAGCCCCTGCCCGCAGCCCAGCGCCTGCCGCCGACAAGCATGCGGCCAGCGAAGCGGAGACCACCGTGCGGGTCGACACGGCGCGTCTGGACGAGATCATGAACATGGTCGGCGAACTGGTACTGGTGCGTAACCGCTTGGTGCGCCTGGGCCTCAATAGCGGCGACGAAGCCATGTCCAAGGCCGTGTCGAACCTCGACGTGGTCACCGCCGACTTGCAGACCGCGGTCATGAAAACCCGCATGCAGCCGATCAAGAAAGTCTTCGGCCGCTTCCCGCGCCTGGTCCGTGACCTGGCTCGCCAGCTCAAGAAAGAGATCAACCTGGAGCTGGTCGGCGAAGAGACCGACCTGGACAAGAACCTGGTCGAGGCCCTGGCCGATCCGTTGGTGCACCTGGTGCGCAACGCCGTCGACCACGGCGTGGAAATGCCCGACGAACGCGAGGCCGCAGGCAAGGCCCGGACCGGCCGGGTGGTGTTGTCCGCCGAGCAGGAAGGCGACCACATCCTGCTGTCGATTTCCGATGACGGCAAGGGCATGGACCCGAGCATCCTGCGTGCCAAGGCCGTGGAAAAGGGCCTGATGGACAAAGACGCGGCCGATCGCCTGAGCGAGTCGGACTGCTACAACCTGATCTTCGCCCCAGGCTTCTCGACCAAGACCGAGATCTCCGACGTGTCCGGCCGTGGCGTGGGCATGGACGTGGTGAAGACCAAGATTTCCCAGCTCAACGGCTCGATCAACATCTTCTCGGCCAAGGGCCAGGGCTCGAAGATCGTCATCAAGGTGCCGCTGACCCTGGCGATCATGCCGACTCTGATGGTGATGCTGGGCAACCAGGCGTTCGCCTTCCCGTTGGTCAACGTCAACGAGATCTTCCACCTCGACCTGTCGCGTACCAACGTGGTCGACGGCCAGGAAGTGGTGATCGTGCGCGACAAGGCATTGCCGCTGTTCTACCTCAAGCGCTGGCTGGTCCAGGACCAGGTGCACGAGGAGCAGCGCGAAGGCCATGTGGTGATTCTTTCGGTCGGTACTCAACGTATCGGCTTCGTGGTCGACCAGTTGGTGGGCCAGGAAGAGGTGGTGATCAAGCCGCTGGGCAAGATGCTGCAGGGCACACCGGGCATGTCCGGTGCCACCATCACCGGTGACGGGCGCATTGCGCTGATTCTCGACGTTCCGAGCATGCTCAAGCGTTACGCCGCCCGGCGTTATTGATTTCGGTGGCGCCGCCTGGCGGTTGCGCCACCTAATGGAGTGTTTATGGCAGTCAAGGTCCTGGTGGTGGATGATTCCGGTTTCTTCCGCCGCCGCGTTTCGGAAATCCTTTCGGCGGACCCGACGATCCAGGTCGTCGGTACCGCGACCAACGGCAGGGAAGCGATCGACCAGGCACTGGCGCTCAAACCCGATGTCATCACCATGGACTATGAAATGCCCATGATGGATGGCATCACCGCGGTACGGCACATCATGCAGCGTTGCCCGACGCCGGTGTTGATGTTCTCCTCGCTGACCCACGAAGGCGCCCGGGTTACCCTCGACGCGCTGGATGCTGGCGCGGTGGATTACCTGCCGAAGAATTTCGAAGACATTTCCCGCAATCCGGAAAAGGTCAAGCAACTGCTCTGCGAGAAGGTCCATACCATCTCGCGCAGCAACCGCCGCCTTGGCAGCTACGCAAGCCAGGTGCCAGTCACCGCGCCAGCCCCAGCAGCCATTGGCCACGCGCCAACCAGCAGTCTTGCCAGCCCCACGCCGGCACGTCCCGCTGCGCCAGTCCGTCCAGCCGCGACGGCACCCGCAGCTGCCCATTCGCCAGCGCCCAAGCGCAAGCCCTACAAGCTGGTCGCCATCGGCACCTCCACCGGTGGACCGGTCGCGCTGCAGCGGGTGTTGACCCAGCTGCCGGCCAGCTTCCCGGCACCGATCGTGCTGATCCAGCACATGCCGGCCGCCTTCACCAAGGCGTTCGCCGAACGTCTGGACAAGCTGTGCAAGATCAGCGTCAAAGAGGCCGAGGACGGCGACATGCTGCGCCCAGGCCTGGCTCTGCTGGCCCCAGGCGGCAAGCAGATGATGATCGACGGACGTGGCACGGTGAAGATCCTGCCGGGCGACGAGCGTCTGAACTACAAGCCCTGCGTGGACATCACCTTCGGTTCGGCGGCCAAGTCCTATGGCGACAAGGTGCTCTCCGTGGTGCTCACCGGCATGGGTGCCGACGGTCGCGAAGGGGCGCGCCTGCTCAAGCAGGGCGGCAGCACGGTGTGGGCCCAGGATGAAGCCAGCTGCGTGATCTATGGCATGCCAATGGCCATCGTCAAGGCCAATCTGGCTGATGCGGTGTACAGCCTGGATGAGATCGGCAAGCACTTGGTCGAGGCCTGCGTCTGATGGATGTTCTAAGCCTGATCGGCCTGATCCTGGCCTTCGTCGCCATTGTCGGCGGTAACTTCCTCGAAGGTGGCCATGTTGGTGCCCTGCTCAACGGCCCGGCGGCGCTGATCGTGTTGGGCGGCACCCTGGCGGCGGCGTTGCTGCAGTCGCCATTGTCGGCATTCAAGCGGGCGCTGCAGATCCTGCGCTGGATTTTCTTCCCGCCTCGGGTCGACCTGCCTGGCGGTATCGACCGTGTGGTGAACTGGAGCCTGACCGCGCGCAAGGAGGGCCTGCTGGGCCTGGAAGGCGTGGCTGATGCCGAGCCGGACCCTTATGCCCGCAAAGGGTTGCAGCTGTTGGTGGATGGCGCCGAGCCCGAGTCGATCCGCAGCATCCTGGAGGTGGACTTCCTGACCCAGGAAAGCCGCGATATCCAGGCCGCCAAGGTCTACGAAAGCATGGGTGGCTATGCGCCGACCATCGGTATCATCGGTGCGGTGATGGGCCTGATCCATGTAATGGGCAACTTGGCCGACCCGTCGCAGCTGGGCAATGGCATCGCGGTCGCGTTCGTCGCGACGATCTACGGTGTGGCCAGCGCCAACCTGATCCTGTTGCCGATCGCCAACAAGCTCAAGTCCATCGTCATGCGTCAGTCGCGCTATCGCGAGATGCTGCTCGAAGGCTTGCTGTCGATTGCCGAAGGTGAAAACCCACGCTCCATCGAGCTGAAGCTGCAAGGCTTCATGGAGTAACCCATGCGTCGCCGTCGTCATACCGAGGAACACGAGAATCACGAACGCTGGTTGGTGTCATACGCCGACTTCATCACCTTGCTGTTCGCTTTCTTCGTGGTCATGTATTCGATTTCCTCGATCAACGAGGGCAAGTACAAGGTCATCTCGCAAGCGTTGCTGGGGGTGTTCAACGACCCTGAGCGGAGCATGAAGCCGATCCCCATCGGCGACGAGCAACCGCTGAGCGTCAAGCCTGCCGAACCGCTGATCAAAGACAGCGAGCAGACCGATGCGGGCCTCGCGCAGACCAACAGCGACCCGCTCAAGACCATCAGCGACGATGTGCGTGATGCCTTTGGCGACTTGATCAAGTCCGACCAGATGACGGTGCGCGGCAACGAACTGTGGGTGGAGATCGAGCTGAACTCCTCGCTGCTGTTCGGCAGTGGCGATGCCATGCCCAGCGACAAGGCCTTCGACATCATCGAGAAGGTGGGGCGCATCCTCAAACCGTTCGCCAACCCGGTGCATGTCGAGGGCTTCACCGACAACCAGCCGATCCGTACCGCGCAATACCCGACCAACTGGGAACTGTCGTCGGCCCGGGCGGCCAGCATCGTCCGGCTGTTGGCCATGGAAGGCGTCAATCCCGCACGCATGGCCTCGGTAGGCTATGGCGAGTATCAGCCTGTGGCCACCAACGACACCGCCGAGGGGCGTGCGCGTAATCGTCGGGTGGTATTGGTGATTTCCCGCAACCTTGAAGTGCGTCGCAGCCTGACCGGTTCAGGCAGCGCCAACGCCACGCCGGACGCTGCATTGCGCCGCGCTGGCACACAAAGTGCACCGGCAACACCAGTAACGGCGGCGGGGCAGTGAATCGTCAATTCTCTGTCACCGCTAGCCCTGTAGGAGCCGGCGAGCCGGCTTCCACGGGGTTTCTGCGGCATCAATGAGTCTAGAGTTGTCCTATGAGAGTCTGGGCAGTAGCCAATCAAAAAGGTGGCGTCGGCAAGACCACCAGCACCATTGCCCTGGCCGGCCTTCTGGCCGAGGCGGGCAAGCGCGTGGTCGTGGTCGACCTCGACCCGCACGGCTCGATGACCAGTTACTTCGGGCACAACCCCGATGCGCTGGAGCACAGCTGCTACGACCTGTTCTTGCACAAGGGCACGGTGCCTGAGGGGCTGCCGGGGCAATTGCTGCTGCCGACCAGCGACGAGCGTATTTCGCTGCTGCCATCGAGCACCGCGCTGGCGGTGCTGGAGCGCCAGTCGCCGGGGCAGAGCGGCCTGGGCCTGGTCATCGCCAAGAGTCTGGCGCAGCTGTGGCAGGATTTCGACTTTGCCTTGATCGACAGCCCGCCCTTGCTCGGCGTGCTGATGGTCAACGCCCTGGCCGCGAGCCAGCAACTGGTCGTTCCAGTGCAGACCGAATTTTTGGCCGTCAAGGGCCTGGAGCGGATGATCGGTACCTTGGCGATGGTCAACCGCTCACGTAAGCAAGCCTTGCCCTATCAGATCGTGCCGACCCTGTTCGACCGTCGTACCCAAGCTTCGCTGGGTACCCTCAAACTGCTGCGCGATACCTACGGGGAGCATGTCTGGCAAGGCTATATCCCGGTCGATACGCGCCTGCGCGATGCCAGCCGCAATGGCGTCACGCCTTCGCAGTTCGATGGCAAGAGCCGCGGCGTTATCGCCTACCGGGCACTGCTCAAGCACTTGCTGACCTACAAATCCGCATTGCAGGTGGCCTGATGACGCAACATGCCCAGCCAGTCAGCACCCGGCCACAACTGGCCCTGCAATCCTATCTTGATGGCCTGCTGCAGGAAGCCACCGAGGTAGAAGACATTCACGAAGCGCCGGCCGCCAAGGTGGCCGACGCGCAGCCCAGCGACGAATTCGCCGCTGCCGTACGCGAGGAGCAGGCCCGGGATGCGCGGCAGCAGCCGGCACCAGCAGCGCTAGCCAGCGTCGCCCCCAGGCCATTCGCCGAGCCGAAGGCCAAGGTCTTGCCAACGGTTTTGCCGGTCGAGGCGCCGGTTGTCACCGTGGTCGAGACCGAAGTGGTGGCCGAAGCCAGCGTTCCGGTCCTGACCGAGTCGGCCGTCGAGCCGGTGGCACCGTTGGTCGATGTGCATCTGCCAGCGCCGAACCTGCCCGTACCACCTGCCACCCTCGACGGAAGACCCGCCTGGGCGGCCGAGCCGTTCGAGTGCTTGCTGTTCGACGTGGCCGGCTTGACCTTGGCGGTACCCCTTGTCTGCCTAGGCTCGATCTACAGCCTGGCCGGTCAGGAGTTGACGCCGTTGTTCGGCCAGCCGGACTGGTTCCTCGGGATCCTCAGCTGCCAGGCGGGCAACCTCAAGGTGCTGGATACCGCACGCTGGGTGATGCCTGATCGCTACCGCGATGATTTCCGTCAGGGCCTGCAGTACGTGATTTCCGTCCAGGGCTACGAATGGGGGTTGGCCGTGCACCAGGTCAGCCGTTCCCTGCGTCTGGACCCGGCCGAAATCAAGTGGCGCAGCCAACGTGGCCAGCGCCCCTGGCTGGCTGGCACGGTGATCGAACACATGTGTGCTTTGCTCGACGTCGCCGAACTGGCTGAGTTGATCGCCAGCGGCGCCGTGAAGCAGATGCACGCTAAACATAAATGACAGAACACACCGCCGTTGGCGGATTTCGAGGGGTAGGGGAATGAAAAAGTCGTCCGCACAGGGTTCTGAAGATCCGATTCTGCAGTGGGTAACCTTCCGTCTGGATAACGAGTCCTACGGCATCAACGTCATGCAGGTGCAGGAAGTCCTGCGCTACACCGAGATCGCCCCGGTGCCAGGTGCCCCGAGCTACGTACTGGGTATCATCAACCTGCGCGGCAACGTGGTGACGGTGATCGACACCCGTCAGCGCTTCGGCCTGATGCCTACCGAGGTCACCGACAACACCCGTATCGTGATCATCGAGGCCGACAAGCAGGTGGTCGGCATTCTTGTCGATAGCGTTGCCGAAGTGGTCTACCTGCGCCAGTCTGAAATCGAAACCGCGCCAAACGTCGGTAACGAAGAGTCGGCCAAGTTCATCCAGGGCGTATGCAACAAGAACGGCGAACTGCTGATTCTGGTCGAGCTGGACAAGATGATGACCGAGGAAGAGTGGTCCGAGCTGGAGAACATCTGAGTTGATTTTCGAGGTTGCTGTCATCTTCCTGGCGCTGCTCTGGGCGTTGAGCCTGTGGTTCTTCCTCAACTACAGCAAGCGTCAGCGTGAACTGGCTGCCCAGCAGGCCCAGGGCGATGCACTGCGCGACCAGCGCATCAAGGACCTGGCCAAGCGCCTGGACGATTACCAGAACGTCACCGTGCGCATGGGCGAAGCGATCCACGAAATCCGTGCGGCCGTGGCGACCCTGCCTGACCGGCTGGAGCGGCTGGAGCAGCGTGATCCCAGCAACGTCACCTTCACCCAGGCCGCCAAGCTGGTGGGCATGGGGGCGAGCGTTGCCGAGTTGACCGAGACCTGTGGGCTGACCCAGGCCGAGGCGGAGCTGATGAGCAAGCTGCACCGCACCGAGTGATACAGGGAGGCGACCGAGAGGTCGCCTTCTTCGTTCAGTGGCTGATCCAGGATTGCGCGCTGCCAACCCGCGCGAACCGCCCAAGGGGCGTCAGCGCGCGCTCGGCGGTGCTCCAGCGTTGAACGTCGACATAGGCACGGCCGTTGATGACCGGCAGTTTCATCAGCCTTTCGATCTGCCGCAGTCGGTAGAGGTCTGGCAGCAAGCGGTCGATCACATCGTTCATCATTGCCGGCCCGGTCAGTTGGCTCAGGCGTCGCGTGTAGGCGTGGAATGCCTCCGGGTCCTGGGCGCGGTCGGGCCTGACGCGGTAGAAGTCAGGATGGCGTTGGTAGCGGGCATGCATCTCCTCGGAAATGGCCAGCAGCGTCGGATTGCCAGGGTGGCTTCCGATCATGCTGGTGTTGTATTGAATTTCCATGTCGAGCAGGTTGTTGCTCAGGGGAGGGTGCAGCAACAGCCCATCATCGGTAGTGGCTAGCACGACATCGTCCAGGGTTTGCGCGGTGCATGCGTCGGTGCCTATGCATCCGGAATGCTGCCCACCCGCCTCGAGCAGCTCATCGTCGACATCCATGTAAAGACCACCCTCCTGATACAGCATGGGATAGCGCAGCACGTCCGAGGCTGAGCTGTAGTTGGTGGCGACGCCGCCATTGCCCTCCAGTGCAGCTCGATACTGCGGGTAATGCTTGCTGGTGCTGAACGTCTGAAAGAACGGCTGCTCCTCGAGCGGTTCCACCCGCAAGCCAGGGGCGTTCTCGGTCAGCTGGCGGAAGTTTTGTTCATAGACCTGGGGATGGGCGTTGGAAAGGAACAAGCGGTACTGGTACTGAGTGCTGTTCAAGCGCCTGGCGTTTCTGGCGAGGTTTTCCACCAGGTTCGGGGCGATCACCTTGTCGCCGACCCACAGCGACGAAATCTTCTTTGGAATCGGGCGTGCGCCAATTGGTGTGTCGGGGATGTGCAGCGGCAACTGCAAGTCTACGCCAAGTCTGCGCAGCGTGGCCATGCGCATGTCGTCGGTCACATGGCGTGGGCCAGGCATGACCCGACGCACCAACGGATCACCTGGGCGGGCTTCATACACAGTCGGCTCGACACTGTTCAGTTCGCTTTTTTCGACGAACACATCGAACTCGATATCGTAGACAAGGTCGAGCTCTACCAGGTAGCCATCGACGGCATAGCTGCCAGTGATGACTTGTGTCTTGGTCGCCCAGTCCACCGAACGACCGACCGGAAAGACCTCTGCTGCAGGCAATTGCTCTGCACGCGCTGGTCCAGCCTCGAAGAACGGCGCCACGTCCAGTTCCGGCAGGTGCGGCGGATCCATGGGGCTGAGTGGGTATCCCCACTGCTCGTTGACTCGCACCGGTCTGACGAAATCGCCCGATTTGAAACTGAACAGCTTACCGCCCTGGGATGCTGCATGCGCTACTGCGGGCGCGGCGTTCAATAGCCCCCAGGCCACACTGCCGACACCGGCTTGCTTGGCCCGAAGGGATCTGCCGTTGATAGCCCGATCCAGACCCAGGGCAATCTGTGCGATGCCCCCTACGGCCAGCAAGGGTGCCAGCCCTGGCACCACGAAAGTGAGGGGGGCCACGAAGTTGAGGGTGGCGTTCAGGTAACTGGCCCATTTGGACTTGGTCACCTCAGCGTTGCTGGTGATCATGAAATCGGCATCGTCATAAGTGCGTTGACGCTGGCGCTCGGCCAGCGCCTGGAACAGGTCGCCGGTGATCCTCGGGTTGTACTTGCCTGGTCGGTAGTTGACGTAGGTGCGCGGCGGCCAGCGACCGTCATCGTTGAAGTAACCATGTTCCGGGGGAAGCCTGTGGTTGAGCGGGTAGACCCCCAGCCCTTCCAGGGCGGTGTCCAGGCCGCTGAAGTCGATACCTTGAGGGCCATCGGCCAAGCGAAAGTGTCGTTTCAGGGCCTGGCGGCTGGCGGCATTCCTGCACTGCTGGCCCACCCAGTCCTTGAGCAGCTCTTCACTGGCGAACTCCAGCAGAGGCGAGCTGTTGCCGGGTGCATAGAGCAGGGTCAGGTCGGAGCTGGCGTCGTTGAGGTACAGCAGGTCGGTGGCGGCATAGCCATAGATGTTCAAGGTGCTCAGGCGCAAGCCCTTGCCACGGGGAATCAGGCCTGCGGCGCGCCAGGCGAGCTTGCGTGCTGCATCGCTGAGGCTGCCTTCAGCAATCTGCTTGTTGCAGGCGGCGATGAAATTGAGTTTGCAGCACAGGCGGTAGCCTGGCAGATGGTCCCGCCAGTACGCATCCAGCAACGCCGTGTAGCGACTGTGGAAATCCAGCGCCTCGATGTGACGTTGCAGTGCTTCGGCACGCACGTCGAGCAGTGTCGAGTGGTCGTAACGGGCGGGTGTGGTGCGCCTGAACAGGCCGTTGAACACCTGGTACCACGCGCCGTTATCGGTCAAGGGTTGCGCTGGTAACCGATCGACGATAGTAATCGGGCCATCGCCAGGAAGCTTGCCGGCCCACGGCTGGTTGAACAGCCCACCGAAAAAATCGTTGTTGGTCTCGCCTTGCCAGTTCATCAGCACGGCCTGAGTGAGGCTTATGCATTGCACGACAACGGCCTGGTAACTGGCGACGCCATCTGGATGGACATGCAGCGTTACCACATCGACCTGATCAGGGTCGAGGTCCACACCTTGTGCCGATAGCCAGTCGCCAATCGCGCGGCTGGCCTCGCGATCGGGTCGAGGAACAGTGGCTAGATGGTCGCGTACGAACTGGACGCCGGCAGTGTTGATCCGAGAGCTGGGCATGTCGATCTCCGTGGCTGTGAAAAGCCATAGCATCGACCGACTCAGCGCCAGCGCAACGGTAGATAATGCTTGCCCGACAACTCAGTGGCCTGGAGCAGGCAGGCCCGGCAGCACTTCGGTCACGTCACGCTCGCCCGGAGGAGAATCGTCGAAACCATAGGGCACCTTGCCGCGCAGCTGCCAGGCAAAGGCGATGATCTCAGCGATCGTCAGGTACAGTGCCTCGGGAATCTGCTCGCCCAACTCCAGGCGTGCCAGCAGGCGCACCAGTTCGGCGTTCTCGTAGATCGGTACTTCGTGTTCGCGGGCCAGGGCGAGAATGGCCTCGGCCAGTTCGTCTTCGCCCTTGGCGCTGAGGGTAGGGGCGTTTTGGCCGTCATAGCTCAGGGCGATAGCCTGGCGTGGTTGCGGGTAGCTCATGCGGTTTCGTCCACCCAACGTTGTTCGACGCGGGTACGTGGCCCGTGCGGTGGAATGCCCGGGTGGCACTCCAGGTCGCCGACATCCACGCCACGCGCCAGAAGGCGCGCGCGCAGCTCACCCAGTTGACTGTCGATCAGCTGGGCGGTCCGCTCACGTTCTGCCCACAATTGCCCGCAAAGCCGGCCCCGGCTCAGTTGGGCCTGAACCTGCAAGGGTCCCAATGGGGCAAGGTCGAAGGCCAGCTCGATACGCCACAAGGCTTCACCCAGGGGCTGCGGCTCGCGCTGGCGGTCGGCTTGCTGCTGCGGGGTTTCCTCGCGTTGCAGCTTCACCTGCAAAGGAATGAACTCCTGGCCGTGACGAACCGGGATTTCAGTCTGCCAGGTGGTCTGCAGGTTGCCATTTTCCAGGTTGCCGGTTTGTTGCAGGCTGCTCAGTGCATGGCTCTGCACTCGCGAGATGGCGGCTGCGGCCAGGCGTAGCAGCTGTTGCAGGTCGCTTTCGTCCTCCATCGCCTGCATCAGCCGAGAAGGCAGCGGAAAGGCCCCAGGTGGCGGTTTTGGCGTGACACGCTCAAGCATGCCCAGGGCACCACGGGCGACGGCGGGCATGACCTGGGCCAGTGTCGAGGCGCTGGTCGAAGGCGCGATGGGCGCTTGCGCGGAGGCTTGCGCCACCAGCCTGACCAGTTGCGCCTTGAGGTCCGTGGCCACGCCGGCGGGCTGCCCGCTTAGCAGTTTCGCTTCAAGAAAGGCGCCGCTGTTGCCCAGCGCCTGGGCGATGGCTTTCACATCCCCGAGCTGACGCACTTCAGGCAAGTTGGCCAGCACGCGCTCGGCGATGGCGCGTACCTCGCCATTGCTGCCAGGGTCGCGGGTGATCTGCTGCAAGGCGTTGAGCAGGCCTGGCAACGAGGCCTGGCGGCTTTGCTGGGTGACGAGTTGCTGGGCAATGCTCAGTTGATCCTGACGACCGCTCAGGGGTACGAACTTCAGCGACTGGTCACCCTGCACCAGCGCGCTCAGCAGGCTGCCCACCGGTAGCGGGCGAGGGCTGTCGATGGTCAGGGTGGCCCCGGCCTGGGCACTGTTGAGCAGGCTCACCAGCGAGCGGAAGTTGGCCGTCTGACCCGGAGCCTGTGGCAAGGGCTGATTGGTCAGCACCTTGCCTTGCAGCAGAGTACCGACCGGGACCTTGCTGGTGTCCAGGCGGGTGAGGGTGGCGATATTGCTGGCACCGGCCTGCTGCACCATCACCGCCAGGCGATTGCTCTCTGGCTGGCTCACGGTGATCTGGCTGCCCTGGGGCAGTGGCTGGCTGGCGCTGGCCTGCACCTGGGTCTGGTTGCCGTTGGCCTGAAGAATGCGCAGCACCAGTTGGAAGTCCTGGCCCACCTGGCGCAACGAAACCACCTCGGCCTGCGCGGTCTCGCCTGGCTTGAGCAACCCCGGCTGGGCTTGCAGCAGGCTCAGCAGTTCGCCGGTCATGGCCGCTTTGATCGCTTGCGGGTTGATCGCGGTTTGTGTGCCGAGACTATTGATTTCAGTCATGATTGTATACAACCTGTCGAACCCGCCCTCTTGGCAGCGAGGCGCCGCATGTAATAATGCCGCTCGTCCGCCACTGCCAGTATAACGGCAGCGAGGCGGGCGACTTGAGACTCCGGGGTCAGGTTCGGTGTCGTCTCCATCGCGGGTTCACCCGTGAAGAAGACGACACCGAACAGGATCCCGAAACTGGATAAGGCGAACCTGTGACCCTTCACCTCCAAGCCGTGGGCCTTGCCTGCGAGCGCGACCTGCGCCTGCTGTTCGAGCACCTGCATTTCGAACTGCGGCCTGGCGACATGCTGCAGATCAGCGGCCCCAACGGCAGCGGTAAGACCAGCCTGCTGCGCCTGCTGGCCGGGCTGATGCAGCCTACTGCCGGGCAGATTCTGCTGGGTGGCAAGCCATTGGCCGAGCAGCGCCATGCCTTGGCCAGCATTCTGTTGTGGATTGGTCACGCCGCTGGTATCAAGGACCTGCTGACCGCCGAGGAAAACCTCACCTGGTTGTGCGCCTTGCACCGACCGGCCAGCGAGGAGGCCATCTGGAATGCGCTGGAGGCCGTCGGCCTGCGCGGTTTCGAAGACGTGCCCTGCCATACCCTGTCCGCAGGGCAGCAGCGGCGTGTGGCCCTGGCACGGTTGTACCTCGACAGCCCAGCGCTGTGGATTCTCGACGAACCCTTCACGGCTTTGGACAAGCAGGGCGTGGCGCAACTGGAGGCGCACCTTGCGGCCCATTGCGAGCAGGGCGGTACAGTGGTGCTCACCACTCACCACACCCTGGAGCGCAAACCCTCCGGCTACCGAGAACTGAACCTGGGGCAATGGGCGGCATGAGTGTATTCATCCTGTTGTTGCGCCGAGAAGCGCGTCTGCTGTTTCGCCGCCCGGCCGAGTTGGCCAACCCGCTGGTGTTCTTCGCCATCGTCGTGGCGCTGTTTCCGCTGGCGGTAGGCCCTGAAAGCCAATTGTTGCAAACCTTGTCGCCAGGTCTGGTCTGGGTCGCGGCGCTGCTGGCGGTGTTGCTGTCGCTCGATGGCCTGTTCCGCAGCGATTTCGAGGATGGCTCGCTGGAGCAATGGGTGTTGTCGCCGCATCCCCTGGCCATGCTGGTGCTGGCCAAGGTACTGGCGCACTGGATCTTTTCTGGGTTGGCGCTGGTATTGTTGGCGCCACTGCTGGCGTTGATGCTGGGCCTGCCGAGCCACTGCCTGCCTGTGCTGCTGGGTTCTCTGCTGCTGGGTACTCCCGTGCTGAGCCTGCTGGGCGCGGTGGGGGCTGCCTTGACCGTCGGGCTCAAGCGAGGTGGTTTGCTGCTGGCGTTGCTGATTCTTCCGTTGTATATCCCAGTATTGATCCTGGGCAGTGGTGCGTTGCAAGCGGCGTTGCAGAATATGCCGGCAACCGGCCATCTGCTCTGGCTTGCCAGCCTGACTGCCCTGGCAGTGACATTGGCACCCTTTGCGATCGCCGCCGGCCTCAAGATCAGCGTCGGCGAATAACGAGTCCCGGGCTTTCAAGCCCGGCAAACACCCTGGATGTACCCTGATGAAAATAAGCTGGACGTGGTTCCACAAGCTGGGCTCCCCAAAATGGTTCTATGCCATCAGCGGTCGAATGCTGCCGTGGCTGACCGTCTCCGCCATCTTGCTGCTGGTCACCGGCGTGATCTGGGGATTGGCCTTCGCCCCGCAGGATTACCAGCAAGGCAACAGCTTCCGCATCATCTATATCCATGTACCGGCGGCCATGCTGGCGCAGTCCTGCTACGTGCTGTTGGCAGTGGCCGGGGTAGTGGGGCTGGTGTGGAAGATGAAGCTGGCCGATGTCGCGCTGCAGTGCGCAGCCCCCATTGGCGCCTGGATGACCGCCGTGGCGCTGGTTACTGGGGCCATCTGGGGCAAGCCGACCTGGGGTAGCTGGTGGGTGTGGGATGCGCGGCTGACGTCGATGCTCATCCTGCTGTTCCTGTACTTCGGCATCATCGCCCTCGGCCAGGCGATCAGTAACCGTGACAGCGCGGCCAAGGCGTGCGCGGTGCTGGCCATTGTCGGAGTGGTGAACATCCCGATCATCAAGTACTCGGTGGAGTGGTGGAACACCCTGCACCAGGGCGCCACCTTCACCCTGACGGAAAAACCGGCGATGCCCGCCGAGATGTGGTTGCCCCTGTTGCTCACGGCGCTGGGCTTCTACTGCTTCTTCGGTGCCGTGCTGCTGCTGCGCATGCGCCTGGAAGTGCTCAAGCGCGAGGCGCGGGCCAGTTGGGTACGTGAAGAAGTCCTGAACAGCCTGGGTCGGAGGGTGGCGTGATGAGCTTTGCTTCATTCGGCGACTTCCTCGCCATGGGTCATCATGCCCTGTACGTCTGGTCGGCATACGGCATCTGCATGGCGGTGCTGGCGGTCAATGTCGCCATGCCCTTGCTGGCCCGTCGCCGCTACCTGCAAGAAGAGGCGCGCCGTCTGCGCCGGGAGAACAACCAGTGAATCCGCAGCGCAAGAAACGCCTGTTGCTTATCCTCGGCCTGCTGGTCGGTGTCGGCGTTGCCGTCGGCTTTGCCTTGAGCGCCCTGCAGCAGAACATCAACCTGTTCTATACACCGACCCAGATCGCCAACGGCGAAGCACCGCTGGACACACGCATCCGTGCCGGTGGCATGGTGGAAAAAGGCTCGGTGCAGCGTTCGTCCGACTCGCTGGACGTACGTTTCGTGGTCACCGATTTCAACAAGTCGGTGCCGATCACCTACCGCGGCATCCTGCCTGACCTGTTCCGCGAAGGGCAGGGCATCGTTGCCCTGGGCAAGCTCAATGCCGACGGTGTGGTGGTGGCCGACGAGGTGTTGGCCAAGCACGATGAGAAATACATGCCGCCGGAAGTCACCAAGGCACTGAAGGAAAGCGGCCAGGCCGCCACTGGTGCGGAGTCCAAGCCATGAATGCGGCGTTGGTGATCCCTGAGCTGGGACAATTGTCGATGATCCTGGCGATCTGCTTCGCCGTCGTGCAGGCCAGTGTGCCGTTGTTGGGGGCCTGGCGTGGCGACAGCCTGTGGATGAGCCTGGCGCGCCCGGCGGCCTGGGGGCAGTTCGCGTTTCTGGCGTTCGCTTTCGCCTGCCTGACCCACGCCTTCATGACCGACAATTTCTCGGTCGCCTATGTGGCCAGCAACTCCAACAGTGCCTTGCCCTGGTACTACAAGTTCAGCGCGGTGTGGGGTGCCCATGAGGGCTCGTTGCTGTTGTGGGCGCTGATTCTCGGTGGCTGGACCTTTGCCGTATCGGTGTTCTCGCGGCAACTGCCGCACGTGATGCTGGCCCGGGTACTGGCGGTGATGGGCATGATCAGCGTCGGTTTCCTGTCATTCCTGATCATCACCTCCAACCCTTTCCAGCGTCTGCTGCCGCAGGTGCCGACCGACGGACGCGACCTCAACCCGTTGCTGCAGGACTTCGGCCTGATCGTCCATCCGCCGATGCTGTACATGGGCTATGTCGGCTTCTCGGTGGCATTCGCCTTCGCCATTGCCGCTCTGCTGGGTGGCCGTCTCGATGCGGCCTGGGCACGCTGGTCGCGGCCCTGGACCATCGTTGCCTGGGCGTTTCTCGGGGTGGGTATCACCCTGGGATCGTGGTGGGCCTACTACGAGTTGGGCTGGGGCGGCTGGTGGTTCTGGGACCCGGTGGAGAATGCCTCGTTCATGCCGTGGCTGGTGGGTACGGCGCTGATCCATTCGCTGGCGGTGACCGAAAAACGTGGTGTCTTCAAAAGCTGGACGGTACTGCTGGCCATCGCCGCGTTCTCCCTGAGCCTGTTGGGAACCTTCCTGGTCCGTTCCGGGGTGCTGACCTCGGTGCATGCCTTCGCCGCCGACCCGTCCCGAGGCGTGTTCATCCTGATCTTCCTGCTGTGCGTGGTCGGCGGTTCGCTGACCCTGTTCGCCCTGCGCGCACCGGTGGTGAAAAGCCAGGTCGGCTTTGCCCTATGGTCGCGCGAGACATTGCTGTTGGCCAATAACCTGATTCTGGTGGTGGCAGCCTCGATGATCCTGCTGGGTACCTTGTACCCCCTGGTGCTCGACGCGCTGACCGGGGCCAAGCTATCGGTCGGCCCCCCTTACTTCGATGCCTTGTTCCTGCCCTTGATGGCGTTGCTGATGGTGGTGCTCGGCGTCGGCGTGGTGGTGCGTTGGAAGGACACCCCTGGCACGTGGCTGGTCAGCATGATGACCCCGGTGTTGATCGGCAGCGCAGTGCTTGCACCGGTTGCGGGCCTGATCGTCGACGACTTCGACTGGCCGACCTTGAGCGCCTTCGCCCTGGCGTCCTGGGTTGTGCTGGCTGGCCTGCGCGATATCGTCGACAAGACCCGTCACAAAGGCCTGGTCAAGGGCATGCGCGGCCTGAGCCGCAGCTATTGGGGCATGCAGCTGGCGCACCTGGGCCTGGCGGTCTGCGCCCTGGGCGTGGTGCTGTCGAGCAACAACAGCGCCGAGCGCGACCTGCGCATGGCTCCGGGCGAGAGCATCGAGCTGGGCGGTTATCACTTCCTTTTCCAGGGCGCCAAGCACTTCGAGGGCCCTAACTTCATCTCCGACAAGGGTACGGTGGTGGTGTCCCGCGAGGGCCGCGAGATCACCACGCTGCACCCTGAAAAGCGCCTGTATACCGTGCAGCAGTCGATGATGACCGAAGCCGGTATCGATGCCGGTTTCACCCGTGACCTGTACGTTGCCTTGGGCGAGCCGCTGGAGAACGGCGCCTGGGCCGTGCGTGTGCACATCAAGCCTTACGTCCGCTGGATCTGGCTGGGCGGTCTGCTGACCGGTCTGGGCGGATTGCTGGCGGCCCTGGACCGACGTTACCGCGTCAAGGTCAAGACCCGGGTGCGTGATGTCCTGGGCGTGTCTGGAGCAGCTGTATGAAGCGTTGGATCATGGTAGTACCCCTGGCGGTGTTCCTGCTGGTGGCGGTGTTTCTCTACAAGGGGCTGTTCCTCAAGCCCGACGAGCTGCCTTCGGCGATGATCGGCAAGCCGTTCCCGGCGTTCTCCCTCGCCTCGGTGCAAGGCGATCGCAATCTCACCCAGGCCGATCTGCTTGGCCGCCCGGCGCTGGTCAACGTCTGGGCGACCTGGTGCCCATCGTGCAAGGTCGAGCACCCGTACCTGAACCAACTGGCCCAGCAGGGTGTGGTGATCCATGGGGTCAACTACAAGGACGACAATGCCGCCGCGCAGAAGTGGCTGGCGGAGTTCCACAACCCTTACCAGCTCGATATCCGTGACCAGCAGGGCACGCTGGGGCTGGACCTTGGTGTGTATGGCGCACCGGAAACCTTCCTGATCGATGCCCAGGGCATCATCCGCTACAAGCACGTCGGTGTCGTCGACGCCACGGTCTGGCGTGAGCAACTGGCGCCGCTGTATCAAGGGCTGGTCGATGAGGCCAAGCCATGAGGCGCTGGCTTGCAGCCGCCGTGCTGGGCATGAGCCTGGCCGGCGTGGCCAAGGCGGCCATCGACACCTACCAGTTCCGCGATGAGGCAGAGCGCGAGCGTTACCAGCAACTGACCAAGGAATTGCGCTGCCCCAAATGCCAGAACCAGGACATCGCCGACTCCAACGCACCGATTGCCGCTGACCTGCGCCGCGAAATCTTCCGCATGCTGGGCGAGGGCAAGAGCAACCAGCAGATCATTGACTTCATGGTCGACCGCTATGGCGATTTCGTGCGCTATAAGCCGGCGCTCAGTGGGCGGACCTGGCTGCTGTGGTTTGGCCCTGGGATTCTGCTGGCCGGTGGCTTCGTGGTATTGGCGGTGATGGTCCGTCGACGCCGTGACCCTGCCGCGCAGGGTGCCAAGGAGCTGTCCGTCGAAGAACGCGAGCGTCTCGCCAAACTGCTGGATAAAGAACAGACCCATGACTGAATTCTGGCTTAGTGCGGGCCTGCTGCTGCTCGCCGCCCTCGGCTTCTTGCTGATTCCGATCCTGCGTGGCCGCCGTCGCCAGCAGGAAGAAGACCGTACCGCACTGAACGTGGCCCTGTATCAGGAACGGGTCGCCGAACTGGCTGCCCAGCAGGCGGCCGGTGTGCTCGATGAAGCGCAGTTGGCCAGTGGGCGTGACGAAGCGGCCCGTGAACTGCTGGCTGACACCGAAGGTGGCGAGGCGCAGCGTCAGGGCTATCTGGGCAAAGCCTTGCCGTTGCTGGCGGCGGTACTTGTTCCCGTAATGGCATTGGGGCTGTACCTGCACTTTGGTGCAGCGGACAAGGTCGAGTTGACCGAGGAGTTCGCCGAGGCGCCCAAGACCTTGCAAGAGATGACCTCGCGCCTGGAGCGCGCTGTCCAGGCCCAGCCAGACTCTGCCGAGGGCCTGTACTTTCTGGGCCGTTCCTATATGGCCGAGCAGCGCCCAGCCGATGCAGCGCGTACCTTCGAGCGTGCCGTAGCCTTGGCCGGGCGCCAGCCCGAGTTGCTCGGCCAGTGGGCCCAGGCGCTGTACTTTGCCGCCGACAAGCAATGGAGCGCGCCATTGCAGGCGCTTACCGACGAAGCACTGCAAGCCGATCCGAAGGAAGTGACCAGCCTGGGCCTGCGAGGCATCGCGGCGTTCGAGGGCGAGCGCTACCAGGAAGCCATCGACTACTGGCAGCGACTGCTTGCCCTGTTGCCGGAGGGTGATGCCTCGCGCGCGGCTCTGCAGGGCGGCATCGACCGCGCCGCCGAGCGGCTCGGTGGCAAGCCCGCCGCACCCGTGGCAGCACGGGTGAAAGTGCGTGTGGAGCTGGCGGCTGCGCTCAAGGACAAGGTCAAGCCTGACGACACGGTGTTCATCTTCGCCCGTGCCCTGAACGGCCCACCGATGCCTCTGGCGGCCAAGCGGGTGACGGTCGCGCAGTTACCGATCGAAGTGGAGTTGTCCGACGCCGATGCGATGATGCCGCAGATGAAACTGTCCGACTTTGCCGAAGTCAAACTGGTTGCCCGTGTCTCACGTGCCGGCCAACCGACCCGCGGCGAGTGGATCGGCCAAGGCGCGCCATTGGCCAAAGGCACCCAGGCTACCCAGCACCTGATCATCGACAGCCCCGATTTGTAAGAGAACCACGCCATGCACAGCACCGTCCGCCTGACCCTGATCACCCTGGCCCTGGGTTTGTCTGCGTGTACGGTGCACGAGCCGTACGAGCAGCCCGAACCTCGCATCGAGACGCCGCCGCACCAGGGGCCGGCGGTAAAGCCATTGCCGGGTAGTCGACCGTCTACCCAGCCGAGCAAGCCGGCGTCGATACCCAAACCGATGCCGCGCACCTCCGCGAGCTTCGCGCCGCCACCGGGCGGTGCCAGCCACTGGGACCCGAAACTGGGTGTATACGTGCTAGAGAAAAAACCTAATACCTTCTACAGACAGCGCACCTATTACCGCTGGGATGGGGGCTGGAGCTGGTCGCTGAGCCCTGATGGGCCGTGGCAGGAAACCGACAGCAGTGGTGTGCCCGGCGGTCTTGGCAGGGCATTCGCCCAATAGGCCCTTGGGGCAAACCACCATTACAGTACAGTTGAACCTCGATTTATCGATTGACTGTACTGTACGGTAACTCCGCATAATGCCCCTTCGAACGAACTCGGAGGCGGCATGAGCAAAACAGTTCTGGTACTGGTGGAGACCGTCGACGATTACCTGCCTTTGCTGGAAGAGGCAGGCTATCGGCTGATCCGAGCCCCGTCGCCCTCGCTACGTGCCGATGCCATCGCCAACCATGCCCATGAGATCGACGCGGTACTCACCCGTGGCCCGCTTGGCTTGACCGCCGCCGAGATCGACACGCTACACCAGCTGCGGATCATCTGCGTGATCGGTGCCGGCTATGAGCAGGTCGACCTGGCCGCCGCCGCCGCGCGTGGTATTACCGTCACCAATGGCGCCGGAGCCAACGCCACGGCAGTCGCCGACCATACCTTGGCCATGCTGCTGGCGCTGCTGCGCGATATCCCTCGCGCCGACGCCGGTACCCGCCGAGGCGAATGGAACCGGGTAATCAGCCCCTCGGTCAGTGGCAAACGCCTGGGCATCCTCGGTCTCGGTGCAGTCGGGCAAGCGATTGCCAAGCGTGCCCACCTGGGCTTTGACATGAGCATCAGCTACCACAGCCGCACGGCTCGCCAGGACGTGCCCTACGCCTGGTTCGACAGCCCACTGAGCCTGGCCCGGGACGTGGACATTTTGGTGGTCGCCACGCCGGGGGGCGCCACTACCCGACACCTGGTCGATGCCCAGGTGCTGGAGGCGCTGGGGGCCGAGGGCTACCTGGTTAACATCGCCCGTGCCAGTGTGGTGGATACCCAGGCCTTGGTCGCAGCACTCGAGCGCGGGCAGATCGCCGGTGCCGCGCTGGACGTGTTCGATGACGAGCCTGCCGTGCCCGATGCGCTCAAGGCCCTCGGCAACACCGTGCTGACGCCCCATGTAGCTGGCCAGTCGCCGGAGGCCGCGCGGGATACTGTGTCCCTGGTATTGCGCAACCTGCAGGCCTTCTTTGCCGGCGAGCCCGTGCTGACGCCGGTGCGCCAGTAACCTTCGCTTTCGATTCCGCCCGGCGGTGACCGGGCCTCAAGGAGTGTTTGATGCAACTCGAGATATTCCAGGTCGATGCCTTCAGTGCTGAGCCTTTCGGGGGCAACCCAGCGGCGGTGATTCCGCTGGATAGCTGGCTGCCGGACGACAGGCTCCAACGCATTGCCGAAGAGAACAACCTATCCGAAACCGCTTACTTCGTCCGCAATGGCGAGACGTACGACCTGCGTTGGTTCACCCCGGCGGTCGAGGTCGATCTGTGCGGGCATGCCACGCTAGCGTCGGCCTATGTGCTGTTCGAGCAATTGGGCGAACAGGCACAAGTGCTGCGCTTCAATACCCGCAGCGGCGAACTGCGGGTCAGCCGTGGCGCCGACGGACTGCTGGCGATGGACTTTCCGGCCAGGCAGCCGGTCGCGGTGGACACCCCCGCAGGTTTGCTGCAAGCCCTGGGTCTGAACGTAGCGGGGCAGCTTTACCGCAGTGATGATTTCGTGCTGATGATCGATGACGCTTCGCTGCTTGAACCGCTCAAGCCAGATTTCGTCGCATTGTCAGCCTTCGATGTACGCGGTATCGCTGTCACTGCTCCGGGTCGTGGCTATGATTTCGTCACTCGATGGTTCGGCCCGCGGGTCGGAGTCAACGAGGACCCGGTCACGGGTTCGGCCCACACCTCGCTGGCGCCGTTGTGGGCCGAACGCCTGGGCAAGACCAGTCTGAGCTGCGAGCAGGGCGGGGCACGCAAGGGTCAGCTGCATTGTGAAGTGCCTGGCAATGGCCGGGTGATCATCAGCGGCCGGGCGGCGCTCTACCTCAAGGGTCGCGTGTTCATCTGACTGGCAGACCGCATCGTTCCTGAAAGTGCAAGCCATCCCTGAGCGGATTTATCCGCGATGCGCCGCGCGGGCGGCGCTTTTTTCCCGGCAGGCACCCGGCAGCCTTCGGATGGCCGTTCGTCGGGAGTGCGGGCTCTCGTAGAGTCCCATTCTCCGCCCCTCCCGAGATCACCCGTATTGGCTTGCTTCCTGTCACCTGACTTTCCAGTCAACTGCGCAAGAAGTTGCGCACTCAAATGTGGATAAACCTGTGCATACATTCCTGTAGGCCTTGAGAAATATGGCGTACAGGCAACTGCGCAACTTTTTGCACACCACTGCGCAAGAAGTTGCGCACTTTTCCCGTGGTTTTTTCCGAAAAAGCTCTCCGATTTTCAGCGTGGATCGCTGCAGGCCTTGATCTACAAGGCTTTTCCTCAAGTTGGCACGACTTTTGTCACATCGAGACCCGATTGACCGGCAATTAGCTGCCGAAAAAGGCACTTATCCACAGCAAGGAGAGCAGCACCATGGCAACACCCGCGTACATGTCCGTCACCGGCGAAAAACAAGGCCTGATCACCGCTGGCGCGTTCACCGCCGATTCGGTGGGCAACACCTACCAGGAAGGCCACGAAGACCAGGTGATGGTCCAGGGCTTCGACCACCAGGTGATCATCCCCCGTGATCCGCAGTCCGGCCAACCGACCGGCCAGCGCGTGCACAAACCGGTGAAGATCACCAAGGTCTTCGACAAGGCCTCGCCACTGCTGCTGGCGGCCCTGACCTCCGGTGAGCGCATGACCAAGGTCGAGATCAAGTGGTACCGCACCTCGGCCGCCGGCACCCAGGAGCACTACTACACCACCGTCCTGGAAGACGCGATCATCGTCGACATGAAGGACTACATGCACAACTGCCAGGACCCGGCCAACGCCCACTTCACCCACCTGGAAGACGTGTACTTCACCTACCGCAAGATCACCTGGACCCACGAGGTCTCCGGGACTTCCGGTTCCGACGACTGGCGCGTTCCGGTCGCAGGCTAAACCTGGATCACACCGCTGCCTGCCGCGTTCGCGCGGCGGGCTGCGGTCGTTTTCACTACGTTTTCCTAAAGGAGGACAGGGATGTTTGCCGCCGCGAACCAGACCCATTTCAGCTTGCACATCGACGGCCTGGAGCACGATTTCCAGGTCCTCGCCTTCAACGGCACGGAAGCCATCAGCCACGCCTATGCCATTGACCTCGAGCTGGTCAGCGAACGCCCTTCGCTGGACCTGGAACGCCTGCTGCACAAACCCGCTTTCCTCCAGCTCGGCGATGCCGGCCGTGGCCTGCACGGCCTGAGCCCTCCCGCCAACCCGGCCAAGCGCCCGCTGGGCAGTGAGGTGCTGGCATGAGTGGCGAATCCAAGCAACGCGAAGCGCAAGTCGCGGTCGCCCCGCTCAACACCATCGACGCCAAGGACGTGGGCCGCGGCGCCGCCGCCTTCGACGCCTGGTTGCAGTCGGTCAGCAGCGGCTACGTCACCCTCGAACGGATCAAGACCGTGGCCGGTGCCTTGCCGGTGGTGGGCAACATCATGGCCCTGGTCGACGCCCTGGGCGATGTGGTCACCCTGGTCAAGAGCAAGCACCGCCAGGTGCTCGACTGGGTCAGCCTGGGCATCAACCTGATCGGCGTATTGCCGGCGCCGCCGACCATGGCCGCCGCCCGCATGAGCTTGCGCCCGACCTTGTTCCTGGTCCGCCAGGAGCTGCGCAACAGCGCCAAGATGCTGCTGGGCGACTCGCTGATCACGGTGCTGATGGGCCACCTCAACGCCACCATCGCCGGGACCCTCGACGACTTTGTGACCCAGGCACAGCCAAAGATCGCCGGCATTCTCAAGGACGCGGGCGATCTGGGTACCAAGGTGACTGGCGAAATTGCCACGGGCCTGGAGAAAGTCGTGCTCGGCCAACTCGACGCCCAGGGCGACAAGGCGGCGGCGAGCAAGCAGATGGCAGCCGCCAGCGACCAGTTGCTCAACGACCCCAAGGCGGCGATCAGCAACTTCTTCGGGGCGGTGCACAGCGCCTGCAAGGCGGCTGGTAAAGGCATGGCCAACAGCGCTACCAGCAAGCTGTTGCCCGATGACATCAAGAACAGCGTGCTGGCCAATACCGGGCAGCTGCGAGCGCTGGGCGGGGAAATGGCCAAGCGCCAGTATCAATACGATGCCGTCGGCCAGCTGACCGACATCCACGACACCCGCCGTGGTCACCTGGCCTATCAGTACGACCCGGTGGGCCGCCTGCTGCAAGCCACCAGTCGCCTGGGCGGTTCATTGCTCAGGACCCTATTAGTTATGCTGGCGGCCTGAACCTCTATGCATACACTGTAAACCCAACGGTCTGGACTGATCCTCTGGGGTTGGCGGGAAACCCCGCTAACTCGACCCATGTCACTTATCAGGCCATTGATCAAGCAACGGGTAAGCCGTATGTAGGCTACGCCAGTATGCCTGGTGATAAGTCGGCCCCGGAAGTTGTCAAATACAGATATGGTGGGAACTATGAGCGTTTTGGTGGTTCTGCGCCTGAAGTTTTATATCGCGGTTATGGTCAAGATGGTAAAGATACAGTTCGTGGTTTGGAACAGCATTATTTCCTAGCAAACGGCGGTCTTGAGGGAGCTGCGAACCGACAAAATCCAGTTGGAGAAAAGAACGGTCGTCGTACAGAGTACACGGTCGCTGCCAAGAATCATCTCGATTCGCAGGTGGCCATTAGTGGAGTAGTATGTGCAATTTGAGGGGGTGAAGATGAATAAACGGATTGTGTGGAACGTAGGGGATTTTTTAGTTCTGCAGGTTAGAGGTGGGCTTTATACAGTCGCCAATATGGTTGGTAAGACAGTTTTATGTGTGTTCGATGTGTTTCGCACTGAGGATGAATGGAGTGATGTGGATTGGAGAAAAGTTAGGCCGCTATTTCAAGTTTTTGTAGGTAGTGTGGTCCAAAAAAAATTAGGTGTCAGGAAGTTCTCTGTCGAAGGATGGGGTACTGATATTGTTGTCCCGCAACGATACTGGATTAAGCCATACAGTGTGGCGGATGGTGATCACTTCAAAGGAGGAGGTGATAAGTTTTCATTCTATGGTGGAAAGCTTATAGATGTAGGGGTGGGAGATAATCCGGAGACATATGGGGCTCCGGTTATAAAGCATGACCTTTCTGTTCGGGATGATCGGGATATTATCGAGGCACATGAGTTGACAAATATGTGGGGTGATCAAGATCTCTCTGATAGGTTGTCGCGCTATTATGATGCTGGAATCAATCGAGATGATTTGAAATTTGAGATATTTCCGGGTTTATGGGATGACAGGGAACAGTTGCGACCGTTGACAAGGCGGTTGCCTATTCCTCTGCGGTAATATTTTAGCGGGTTAGAGTAAGATGGGCGTAGCCAACTACTTAGCGATCAAGTTTTTTTGGCCGCAAGTGGGCTGTACCATGTCTATATCGCGGCATGAATCTGGAAGGGGATGGCAGCAGCGCCCACGCCAAGGCTATAAGTGAATGGGCTCGGCCCGCCAGGGCGACCAGCGCCAGGAAGAAACCTTTGCCTACGACGGCAACGGCAAGCTGATCCAGGCCATCAATGCCGACAGCAAGCTGCAATGGTTCCATGACGAAGCGGGCAACCTCACTCGCGAGCATCAGTACTACCTCAAGACCGCTGTGCCGATGGTCGCGGTGTGGAAGCACGAGTACGACGCGCTGAACCTGCGCACGGCGACGATTCGTCCCGATGGCCATAAGGTCAGCACGCTCACCTATGGCAGCGGTCACGTGCTGGGCATGACCCTTGACCAGCATGAGCTGCTGGCCTACGAGCGCGATGCTCTGCACCGTGAGGTGGTCCGGCATCAGGGCAACCAGCTGATGCAGACCCAGGCGTGGGACCCGGCAGGTCGCCTGCAGGCGCAATGGCTGGGTAGCCACGACGGCAAGTCCACGTTGCTCAAGCGCCAGTATCAATACGATGCTGTCGGCCAGCTGACCGACATCCACGACACCCGCCGTGGTCACCTGGCCTATCAGTACGACCCGGTGGGCCGTCTGCTGCAAGCCACCAGTCGCCTGGGTGTCGAGACCTTCGCCTTCGACCCGGCTGGCAACCTGCTGGACCAGAAGACCCAGGAACTCAACCGCCCGCTGGAAAGCGACCCGCGTCGCAACAAGCTGATGGACAACCTGCTGCGCGAGTACGCCGGCACGCATTACCAGTACGACGAACGCGGCAACCTCATCCACCGCCTGCACAACGGCGACAAAGCCCGCCTGACCTGGGACCTGTTCGACCGTCTGGTCCGCTTCGACGATGGCAAGCTCAGCGTCGCGTACAGCTACGACGCCCTGGGCCGTCGCCTGCACAAACACTCGACCGCGCATCACTACGACGATCCCCGTGCGGGCAGCGGCTGGAACCAGATGCAACGCGCCAAGCGCCAGCGCGAACTGGGTTGCGGTTACACCCTGTACGGCTGGGATGGCGACAACCTCGCCTGGGAAAGCTCGCCGCCGCAGGACGAAGGCGAAACCGGGCGGACCGTGCATTACCTGTACGGACCGGACAGCTTCGTGCCCGTTGCGCAGGCCCTGCGCAAGGCACCGATTCGCCTGTTGCGGCAGCCGGACTGGCGTGGACGCGAATACGACATCGACCAGGACCCGCTGTGGCAACACGAAGTGAATCCGCAGCCGATCGATGCGATTGCCTGGTACCAGTGCGATCATCTCGGCACGCCGATGGAGCTGACCGACCACCACGCAGAGGTGGCGTGGGCGGGGCAGTACAAGGCGTGGGGTGACGTGCGCGAGGTGCGCTCGGAGTGGGCCAAGCAGGTTGGGATGAGCAACCCGATTCGCTTCCAGGGGCAGTACCACGATCATGAGACCGGGCTGCATTACAACCGCTATCGGTACTATGATCCGAGGGTTGGGCGGTTCGTGAGTCAGGACCCCATTAGTTACACCGGAGGTTTAAATCTATTCGCTTATGCTCCGAACCCTGTGCAATGGACAGACGCATTAGGCCTTGGACGCTCCCTTTGCGATCGTATGAAGAAGGGAGATCCAGATGGTAAAGGTAACTTCCGGGGAGGATCTTATGGCGGTACGACTACAAGAGGTGTTGAGTCCCATCATATGCCAGCTGACAGCGTTAGTCCTATCAAACGCAGTCAAGGCCCAGCTATCCAAATGGATCCAAGTGATCACGCTCGTACAAGTAGTCATGGCAGGCAAGGTAATGCGGGTAAAGCGTATAGGGCAGAGATACAGCAGATGATTAATTCTGAAAACATGCGAGGAACTATGGCAATGGAGATCCGGGATGTTCGCCGAGTGGCTTCCGAATCGGGGCAACCTAGAAAATACAATGTGGCTATGCAAGAAGTGCTGGCTTACTCCAAGTGTCAAGGATATTGGGTGAAAAAATGATTATGAATGAGCAAGAGCTTTCTAGGTGGAAGCAGAAACTACAGTCACTTGATCCTTATGAGTCCGAGGCAGACTGTAGCATGTTTTTCAAACTTCTCGATGAGGTGCAAGGGCGCACCAATGAAGAGGTTATTAGTGTGCTACTAGATACATTCACTAATGCTGATGATTATGGGGTGCAGGAGAGGGTGTTAATTGTCTTGGGCGGGTCGGATCCTATAGAGTTTGCTAGCGAACTTTCGAAAGGGTTTGAAAGGCTTCTGGCTAGATCGAGTGAGAAAGAATGGCCGTTGATTTTGCTTGGGCGAGTGTTTAATACTGGGGATTCCAATTGGATCGTGCCAATAACTGATGCTGCGCGATCAAATCCAGTTCTACGAGATTTCTTACGAAGTGATGATTTTTTGGCGGGGTACCCAGAGGTTAAGGCAATATTGAATAAGGCGGGAGTTTAGTTATGCAGGGTATCTGAATACTTGAGGATAGGTAGGTATACGGAAAAGTTTTACGAAGTTAATAATGTCAGAATGAGCGTGGAGGTCACCGGCAGTCAGAGAGAAATGCATGCTTGGCAGCATGAGAAAATTCTACAGTGCAAAGCCGCGAATGGCGGGAATAGGCCGCCTTTAAATAAGGGCGACTATTGAGGGGGGTATGTTGCTAGGGATGATCAGTGAGTTGCATGCGCTCGTAGGTGATGCGGAGCATGTTGCGCGCAATAAAATAAAGCCGGGTATGGTGAAGTTGCTGGAAGGTGTTGTTCTTGAGTGCGGTGCTGAAAAACTGACTTTTATTGCAGTTGTGATGTCTGATGAATTAGTAGCTTACTATCCTGAGGTTAAACGCTGTCATAAGGCTAGAAAAACTGTAGAGGCGCGCGTGTAGATTCCTTATTATGAGTTTAAGGATGCAAACAGCACTCGGCAGATGGGTATGTTGCTCGATGCGCTAGTGTCCTGTCTCGGAAATAAGCTGTTCACTTTTGGCGGCGTCCTGGGCTTTCGGCCTGCGTTGCCACTCCTCGCCATAGCCCTGCTATGACTCGTCGCGGCGCCTTTGCCGAACACCCAGGCCACTCGCCAAAAGAGAACGTATTTCCGAGACAGGACACTAGATCGTGCGCTGGTTATGATTGGTGAGATAAGAAGCTTAAAGCTAACGGCCGCTGATTCTCATGTGCTAAAGGAGGCGGTTGGAAAAGCAAGAGTGCAATTAAGTTCCACTTGAAGCCGAGCTTCACCAAGCCGCACTTACCTGTACGAGTCGAGCAGCCTCATGCTCGTAGCGAAAGCCTTGGGCAAGGTACCGATTCGCCTGTTATGCCAGCCGGACTGGCGTGGACGCGAATACGACATTGATCAGGACTCGCTGTGGCAGCACGAAGTGAAGTCGCAGCCGATCGATACCATTGCCTGGGACCAGTGCGATCACCCGGGTACGCCGATGGAGCTGACCGACCACCACGGAGAGGTGGCGTGGGCGGGGCAGTACAAGGCGTGGGGTGACGTGCGCGAGGTGCGCTCGGACTGGGCCAAGCAAGTTGGGATGACCAACCCGATTCGCTTCCAGGGGCAGTACCACGATCATGAGACCGGGCTGCATTACAACCGGTATCGGTACTATGATCCGAACATCGCGAAATTCATCTCCCGAGATCCGATAGGGCTATTGGGAGGAACAAACCTTTACCAGTATGCGCCGAATCCACTGATCTGGATCGATCCGCTGGGACTATCAAGCGTAACAGTTGGTCGTTGGATGGGGCCTTCCGAGTACGATCAAATGACTAGTGCTGGGAGGGTTGTGCAAAGTTATACAGGTACAACACATGTTGTATCTCCAGTCAGTATTGAAGCTTTTGGAAAGCAGGCAAAGCCCGGAACTAAGTATTTTGAGTTCAATGTGCCTGAGGCGTCTCTCATTAAAACTAATGAGGGCTGGGCAAAAAATGTGGGTCCCGACTCACTAGAGGTAAGGCTTGCTAAGAGGAAGGGTAATCCTATACCGGAAATGACATTTGCAGAAGGCTTTAGAGTCAAAGCACATAAACAGAAGATGGAATAATTAAATGTTCATAGAGATATTGGCTTGGCTTGATGTTAACTCAAAAAGAAAGCTGGAGCTGAATGAAAATGAATTAAGCTCAAGTGCTGTTATCAATATTGATGATGAGTTTAATTTGGCGAGATTGACATTGTGGGATGATGATAGTTGTGTCATTGAGGCTGTCAATGTCGATACAGGTAGCTACATAATTAACGAGCGTTACGAAATAAAGGATCTGCAGGGGTTTATTGACGTTTTCGGGAAGTTTAATGCGGTATTGAAGTAGGTAAGGTTTTTTGCTTTAGCGGATTTGGGTGCTTGGTCGCGGCCCCGCTGTGGCAGCACGAAGTGAAACCGCAGCCGATTGATGCGATTGCCTGGTATCAGTGCGATCACCTAGGTACGCCGATGGAGCTGACCGACCACCACGGAGAGGTGGCCTGGGCGGGGCAGTACAAGGCGTGGGGTGACGTGAGCGAGGTGCGTTCGGACTGGGCCAAGCAGGTTGGGATGACCAACCCGATTCGCTTCCAGGGGCAGTACCACGATCATGAGACCGGGCTGCATTACAACCGGTATCGGTACTATGATCCGAGGGTTGGGCGGTTTGTGAGCCAGGATCCGATCAGCTACTTTGGCGGGTTGAGCCTCTATGCCTATACACTGAATCCGTTGCATTGGGTTGACGCATTAGGGCTTGCACCGACACCATTAAATCAACCTGGTTATACTGTCTACGGACTTTACGAGCCTAAGGCGACTAAGCCGTATTATGTAGGGCACACGATGCAGGCAGAAAGTGTGCGAGAGGCACAGCACGCGAATACAGGAAGACTCGGGGAGGCAAAGTTAGTGCCAATAGCCAAAGATTTGACTTATACGCAGGCTAAGGGGCGGAGCAATATTATCGAGAAGTGTATGATACTAAGACTGGTTTCCCTGGTGATGTGATTGAGCCGATAAATAAATCAAGGACAGACGAGCGCGGCCTCTCTCATGTGGCTGAATACAATAAGCTCAAGGCTGGTTCTGTTTGTGAGTTCTAGGTGGGATTGTATGAAGCAGCTAAAGTTGGACGTGAAACCTGGAAGTATTTTTTATATACCTGCATTGGATCGTGATAAGCAGTCTGGATTTGTGCTTGCTCGATTTATTGAGCATGTGGAGTCAAATGCAGGTTTTTTGATTGAGGTGTTTTCAAAGTTTTACTCATTGCCACCGAAATCTCTTTCGGAAGTCGAAATGAGTGAGAGACTTTTTAGGCCAATACTGTGCTCATTGCGTTTTTCAGAAATACCTCGCTGGAAGGTGTTGTTTGAGGATTTACAGTATGAACCGTCTTCATCGGGGTATGCTGATATAGTGCTTGAGTATCATTCTGATCTCTGGATTGGCGGAAATATGATCAAGAAAAAACTGACTGATCAAGGATTTTCCCAAGGAGCTAATGCTTTGGAGTGGGCCACCTGCTGGCGCATGCATCACATTGTGTTTAGAGTGAATGCTTGTTTGGCAGGTTATTTTGAGCCAGAAGAAGCATATGATGATGTTAAGCTGCCTGAGTCTATGCAGATTGGAAATAAGGAAGCGGGTGACGTCGTAGTTTTATTGGCAAGAAAAATTGATGATTTTTTTAAGGTTTTGTAAAAAGATAAGCAGACCCTGGCCAGCGATGCATCAAAATCACTTTTGAATCTGTAGGTCGAATGGCCCCACCTACAGCCGGTTAAGGAAACTCCAATCAAGTTTGGCCGAGCTCACAATGAGCAACATCTCGACCGCGTCAAACCCATTTTTCAGCCGTCAGTCGGGTCAAAACCAGAGCTTTGCTCTGGTTCTGACCCGCTACAGGGGCACCTCTCCCGCAGCGCTCAATCACTGCCGGCGCACCATCCTCAGGTTCGACAGCGCAAACAACGTCGTCAGTTGTGCTGTGTTCTGGGCCAAGCCACGAAAGCGAGTCTTGAATGGCTCACGCTTGCGTACTGTCGAAGTCACGCTCGCATGGACGACATCTTCCAGGCCATCCAGCGCCCAATTCGCGAGTACCGGAGAGATGATTCCCCCCTGTGGAGTTCCTGGCTCCGTGGCGAACAAGGCTCCCTGATCTACATACCCCGCTCGAAGCCATTTGCGCAGAACTACCTTAGCGCCTCCAGTGCGTGTTCTTCTTTGGTCGCGCGGAATCTGATCCGCTAAATTGGTGATTTTACCGTGCAAGGTTTAGATATACGAACTGGTAGCTATATCGAGACTCCAAAAATTAAGAGAAAGGTTTAAGCAAGTATTTGGTTTTCTTGTCGTTCATAGCTACCCCGAGAAGAAACGCTGCGGCGCCCGTGAGTTTGAGGGTGGCTAGAAAAGTCGTTCTGCGACCACCCGACACGCGTCGTCGTTGAGGTGAATTTGCTGAATTCCGGCGATCGCACGGCGCAGCCAGGTATCGGCAATTGCGCGATGTTCGTCATTCGTGCCGGCTAGCGCCGCCGCCGACAATTGTCGAATTCCGGCGCTGGCCGTCGCGCTGTCGTCGGCGTCGTTTGCAGTGGAAATATCGTGCTGGCCCAAAACGCAAGCTGATCCAGGCCATCAATGCCGACAGCAAGCTGCAATGGTTCCATGACGAAGCGGGCAACCTCACTCGCGAGCATCAGTACTACCTCAAGACCGCTGTGCCGATGGTCGCGGTGTGGAAGCACGAGTACGACGAACGCGGCAACCTCATCCACCGCCTGCATAACGGCGACAAGGCCCGCCTGACCTGGGACCTGTTCGACCGTCTGGTCCGCTTCGACGATGGCAAGCTCAGCGTCGCGTACAGCTACGACGCCCTGGGCCGTCGCCTGCACAAACACTCGACCGCGCATCACTACGACGATCCCCGTGCGGGCAGCGGCTGGAACCAGATGCAACGCGCCAAGCGCCAGCGCGAACTGGGTTGCGGTTACACCCTGTACGGCTGGGATGGCGACAACCTCGCCTGGGAAAGCTCGCCACCGCAGGACGAAGGCGAAACCGGGCGGACCGTGCATTACCTGTACGAACCGGACAGCTTCGTGCCCGTTGCGCAGGCGCTGCGCAAGGCACCGATTCGCCTGTTGCGGCAGCCGGACTGGCGTGGACGCGAATACGACATCGACCAGGACCCGCTGTGGCAGCACGAAGTGAAGCCGCAGCCGATCGATGCGATTGCCTGGTACCAGTGCGATCACCTCGGTACGCCGATGGAACTGACCGACCACCACGCAGAGGTGGCGTGGGCGGGGCAGTACAAGGCGTGGGGTGACGTGCGCGAGGTGCGCTCGGAGTGGGCCAAGCAGGTTGGGATGAGCAACCCGATTCGCTTCCAGGGAGTCGTACCACGATCATGAGACCGGGCTGCATTACAACCGGTATCGGTACTATGATCCGAGGGTCGGGCGGTTTGTGAGCCAGGATCCGATTAGCTACGTTGGTGGTTTCAACCTCTATGAGTATGTTTCGAACCCTATTGATTGGATCGATCCGTGGGGACTGAAGCGGATCAAGAATGCGATTGATGGGGATCGCCGCCATCAGGAATTCAATGCGGAAATTAAAACTCAGCATCCAAATGCGACTATTCAGAGTGAGTGTTATCTGCGGGATGCAAGCGGGAAATCTGTCAGGGATCCTGAAAGCGGTGAGCGGCGTAGGGTGGACACGGCTGTTATTGAGAATAGGCAGGCAACGACTTATGAGGTAACAAGTTTGACTGCTGATAAATATGATCAGCAAATGAAAGAAAGTCGAATTCTCACGAGTGGTGGGACATTTATTTGAGATAGAACTACTGGGAAGCTGGTGCCGGTTGCAGGGTTGTCTCAAGTAGAAAGGAGGTTGTAATGACAAGTGACTATCCAGTTTGGGATATCGATGTGTTGATTTCGGCCTATAGGAGTGCTCCGGACTGGCAGAAAAATATTGAGCTATCGACGGAGAATCTCTTCATTTTTATGGAGCGTAATGGTCTTCTGAAATGCCGAGTTACTGATGAGGAAGGGCGGGTTGTGAAGCGTGTGATCATGAAAAGCGAGATTACTGAGGAAGGCAATAAACTTGTTGAAGGGCCTAAAAGCGCTGTAAGTCGATGGGCTAAATCAAAAGGTAGATTTAATGATCCTGGGAATATCAGTGCGCTGGAGAAAGCCTTGGCCGAAATTAGAAAGTCATAGAGGGTTAAGAGGGCGGGCTTGAACTTTGAATAATAGGTTTTTAGCTCGCCTTTCTGTGCTTTTGGGTAGGCGGTTTCAGAGGCTGAGTGCAACACCCGACTATTGAGTTAAGGATGGGCTTTCATGGTGCTTGGCTATCATTGCCGTCATCATTTCGATACGGAGACGCTGAACAATTAGCCATTTCTTACCGTCCCCATTTTTCAAGCCGGTTTTTCCAACCTACTGGCCTTACTCTGTGTTTCTTGGGCCGATTTCTACCCTGATTTTGCTGAGTTAGCGGGCCAGCCCCGCCTTTTAGACGGACTTATCCCGCCGTCCGTTGCAAATACCGCTTGGCCAGTACCAGATTGGCCAACCCAAACAGACTGAACAACTGCGCCGTATTCTTTTCCAGTCCATTACGACACCGAAGAGCGTTTCGAACGCGATGCCGAAGGCCGCCTGCTGCAAGCCACCAGTCGCCTGGGTGTCGAGACCTTCGCCTTCGACCCGGCCGGCAACCTGCTGGACCAGAAGACCCAGGAACTCAACCGCCCGCTGGAAAGCGACCCGCGTCGCAACAAGCTGATGGACAACCTGCTGCGCGAGTACGCCGGCACGCATTACCAGTACGACGAACGCGGCAACCTCATCCACCGCCTGCACAACGGCGACAAGGCCCGCCTGACCTGGGACCTGTTCGACCGTCTGGTCCGCTTCGACGATGGCAAGCTCAGCGTGGCGTACAGCTACGACGCCCTGGGCCGTCGCCTGCACAAACACTCGACCGCGCATCACTACGACGATCCCCGTGCGGGCAGCGGCTGGAACCAGATGCAACGCGCCAAGCGCCAGCGCGAACTGGGTTGCGGTTACACCCTGTACGGCTGGGATGGCGACAACCTCGCCTGGGAAAGCTCGCCACCGCAGGACGAAGGCGAAACCGGGCGGACCGTGCATTACCTGTACGAACCGGACAGCTTCGTGCCCGTTGCGCAGGCGCTGCGCAAGGCACCGATTCGCCTGTTGCGGCAGCCGGACTGGCGTGGACGCGAATACGACATCGACCAGGACCCGCTGTGGCAGCACGAAGTGAAGCCGCAGCCGATCGATGCGATTGCCTGGTACCAGTGCGATCACCTCGGTACGCCGATGGAACTGACCGACCACCACGCAGAGGTGGCGTGGGCGGGGCAGTACAAGGCGTGGGGTGACGTGCGCGAGGTGCGCTCGGAGTGGGCCAAGCAGGTTGGGATGAGCAACCCGATTCGCTTCCAGGGGCAGTACCACGATCATGAGACCGGGCTGCATTACAACCGGTATCGGTACTATGATCCGAGGGCTGGGCGGTTCGTGAACCAGGATCCGATCAGCTACGGCGGCGGTTTAAACCTGTATACCTATGCGCCGAACCCTGTGGAGTGGATTGATCCACTGGGGCTCAACAAATTCGGCAGTGGCAAAGGCGTTCACACTGCAGTGGTAAATGTGCATGATGCTGAAGGTCAACACAACATTGTCTCATGTGTTCTTTACAGTGGAAACATGACTGAGGAAGAAAGAGCCTTAGGATTTCCAAGAAGTTCGCTGGCCACACATACGGAGGCTAGAGCAGTAAAACAGATACCACTGCAGCAGGGGGATGTTATGGTGATTGATGGGCAGTACCCTCCATGTCCTTCGTGCAGAGGTAAAATGAACAAGGCTTCAGCAACGTCAGGAGCAATAGTCAAGTATACCTGGTCAGAAAACGGTGAAACTAAAACATGGATCGCCAGTGAAGGGAGGTAACGAGGGTGACTATGGACAAAAAGTTTTCAGCAAATACCTTTCATGCGGATCATGAGTATGATGTGTTAACGGTCGGCCTTGCAGATGATTCTGAGGATCCAGTGGACTTTATTATCCTCCAAAGATCTGATGAGGTGGATGAGCAGGATCAGGAGTTAGGGCTGGATACTTACTATGTTGAAATTGGAAACCCTGGCGTTGCAGGTTATGGGGGGGTGGACAGAGTAGAGATTTTTTCAGATAGAATAATTTTTAACTTTGTCGGCTCTTGTGATTGGGTTAAGCCTATAAAGGCAATTGAGGTGAATACTTCTGGGGTTTCAGAGGATGTGAATGACATATATAGCGCTTTGAGCAAAATCTTCCATGGGGATACGCCTCTCGTTCGTTTTTAATGACTTTTAAAATGAGACGGCGTTTGGTAATTGGAACACAGCGCTAGTTAAGCCACCAAGAGGAAAAGCTGCGCTGCTCAGACTCATTATTTAACTATTTCGGGGGCTTACAGTCAGAGTTGGTGCCAGGTGCTTCGACGATGGCAAGCTCAGCGTCGCGTACAGCTACGACGCCCTGGGCCGTCGCCTGCACAAACACTCGACCGCGCATCACTACGACGATCCCCGTGCGGGCAGCGGCTGGAACCAGATGCAACGCGCCAAGCGCCAGCGCGAACTGGGTTGCGGTTACACCCTGTACGGCTGGGATGGCGACAACCTCGCCTGGGAAAGCTCGCCGCCGCAGGGCGAAGGGGAGACCGGGCGGACCGTGCATTACCTGTACGAACCGGACAGCTTCGTGCCCGTCGCGCAGGCGCTGCGCAAGGCACCGATTCGCCTGTTACGGCAGCCGGACTGGCGTGGACGGGAATACGACATCGACCAGAACCCGCTGTGGCAGCACGAAGTGAAACCGCAGCCGATCGATGCGATTGCCTGGTACCAGTGCGATCACCTCGGTACGCCGATGGAGCTGACCGACCACCACGGAGAGGTGGCGTGGGCGGGGCAGTATAAGGCGTGGGGGGAAGTGCGCGAGGTGCGTTCGGAGTGGGCCAAGCAGGTTGGGATGAGCAACCCGATTCGCTTCCAGGGGCAGTACCACGATCATAAGACCGGGCTGCATTACAACCGGTATCGGTACTATGATCCGAGGATTGGGCGGTTTGTTAGTCAGGATCCTATTCGTTATACCGGAGGGCTAAACCTCTTCGCGTACACGCCGAACCCAATATTTTGGGTCGACACACGAGGCCTCACTCCAACGCCGCTTAATGAACCTGGCTATATCGTTTATGGGCTTTATAAACCAGATGACGAGATGCCTTAATATATTGGACATACTAAACAAGATCCGCTTAAGCGAGAGGCTCAGCATGCTCAGTCAGGCCGGTTAGGTAATGGAGCGTTGAAACCAGTCTCGGAAGGCCTTACTTATACACAGTCGAAGGGGCAGGAGCAGTACTATCGAGAGGTTTATGATACAAAAACCGGGTTCCCAGGGAATATCATTGAACCGATTGATAAGTCTAGGCAAGACGAGCGTGGTAGATCGCATGTCGCCGAATATGAAAGAATCAAATCAAAAAATACTTGTGAGCTTTAAGGTGTAAGATGATGAAGCTTTTAAGGAATGATGCCCAAGCCGGCGATATTTTCTACATTCCAGCGATCACCCCAGCAGGTGAGGTTGGGTTTGTATTAGCTAGGTTTATCGAACATGTTGAGCATAATGCAGGGGCTTTAATAGAGGTTTTTAAAAAATTTTATCGTGAGCCGCCGAAAACTTTGGGGCAAGTGGATATGACAGGGCGTCTTTTTAGGCCAATTTTATGCTCCATGCGATTTTCTGAGATACCTAGATGGCGAATTTTGTTTAGGGGTGAAGCCTATGATAGATTGGTTTCGAATTATAGAGATATAACGCTGGAGTATCATTCTGACTTTAGGGTTGGTGGGGTGCGACACCCTAAGCCAGTAAGTGAGCATGGGTACGCAAGTTGTAGCCCTTACGAGGCCGCCACATGCTGGCGAATGCATCATATTGTGTTCAGAGTTAACGCTCATCTGGCTGGGTATTTTGGTCCGAATGACAGTTGTCGAATGAGTGAGATTCCAGAGGATATGAGAATTGGGAACGAGGTTGCGGAGCAAAAAGTTTTAGGTTTGGCCAAAGAGGTTGATGGGTTGTTTAAGAAATGGGCAAAAAAATAGCTCATCATTTGTAGGGTGCTGATTTCAATTTGCGGTCGAGGAGCTTAGCTCCTTGGCTGCATTACAAACGTTATCGCTGCCGCGAACCGAGGGATGGTAGTTGGTTTCTCAAGATCCGATTAGTTGCCCGGGTGGCTTAAATCTCTCCGCCTAACGTAGCTGTTATGTGCTCGGCATGACCATTGACTAGGCTCTGTACGAAAAGCCTTGATACTCGGTGATGCTGCGTTGAAAACCGCCTCCGAATGCTCATTTGCAACCCGTAAACTCCGCTTCCTCGGCTGTTTTCGCCTTGCCTGACCTTCGTCTCAAGACTTTTCATGCAGACCCTAAGCCTGCTATCGGTTACACATTGAGAGATGCGGATACTGATGAAGTAATGAAGTATGGTGAAACGATACACGGAGAGCGGCGGCATACTCAGAAATATCTATCTGAAAACAACGTTTACATGCAGCGAGAGGCGGGTGGAACAAAAAGAGAAATGCACGCTTGGCAAAATCAGAAGATTATTGAATATAAGGCGGCGCACGGTGGGAAGAGACCGCCACTCAATAATAGTGATTATTAGAGGGTTTTTATGATTTTTCATTCTTCAAGTGAGCAGGATATTTTGGTTGGTCCGGGTGCGCAGGTCGCCCGGAGGAAGGTGGCGGCTGTCATGTCTGATCTACTCGAAGACGTTACTCTTGAGTGTGGGGCGGGTACATGGAGCTATATCTCAATAATGATGCCGGACGACATTGTAGATAGCTATCCTGAAGTCAGAAAATATCATAAGCAGCGAAGCGTTATTGAAGTGCGTGTGCAGCTCCCGTTTTATGATTTCAAAGATGCAGATGATGTTGGAAAGGTTGGATTTATGCTTGAGGGATTAAGTCGTTCAGTTGATCTGATGGTTGGTATAAAAAGTCTAAAAATGCCCGATTCCGACGCTGATCTTCTTAGGGGTGTCGTCGACCAGGCTAAGCATAAGCTCGGAATCGCTTAGATGTCTCAATATGGTGTCTGGCCGGCTATTTGTACAGGTCGAAGGATTAAGTCCTGATGGAGTCGGGGTTTCTAGCGCGAAACATCCAAACGCCTCAATTCACAGTGAGTGCTATTTGAGAGATGCTACTGGCCAGTACCAGATTGGCCAACCCAAACAGACTGAACAACTGCGCCGTATTCTTTTCCAGTCCACTACGACACCGAAGAGCGTTTCGAACGCGATGCCGAAGGCCGCCTGTTGGCCCACGCCGACGCGCAGGACCGCTGCACCACCTGGTCCTACGACGCGGCCGGCAAACTGGTCGAACGGGTCGACGCCAACGAGCACAACTTGCGCTACCGCTGGGACAAGCTGGGCCGCCTGATCGGGCTGGAGAACGAGAACGACAGCAAGGCCACGTTCCTGTACGACCCGGTCGGTCGCCTGCTGGAAGAAAAGGGCTTCGATGGTTTGGTCACCCGCTACCAGTACGACCCGGACAGCGGTCGACTGGCCAGCACCCAGGTCGGTCAACGCCGGATCGACATCACCTTCGATGCCGTCGGGCGTCTGGCCTCGCGCACGGCCCGCCAGGGCGACCAGCGCCAGGAAGAAACCTTTGCCTACGACGGCAACGGCAAGCTGATCCAGGCCATCAATGCCGACAGCAAGCTGCAATGGTTCCATGACGAAGCGGGCAACCTCATTTGATCCGGCTCGCCGGCAATGAAGCCGGTACAGGCATCTATACTCACCTGCCCAGCCTCCGTCCAAAGGACTGCACCCATGGCCCTCGAAAAACAAGGCACGTGCCTCTGTGGTGCCACCCGCCTCAGCGTCACGGTCGATAACACCCATATCAGCGCCTGCCACTGCAGCATGTGCCGCAAGTGGACCGGAGGTCCGCTGCTGGTGGTTCACTGCAGCCAGCCACCGACATTCGAAGGACGCTCTCCTAGCGTCTACGACTCTTCTGAGTGGGCACAGCGCGGTTTCTGTGGCCAGTGCGGCACGCACCTGTACTACCGACTCAAGGCAAACGACTTTTATGCGGTGCCGGTCGGTTTGCTCGATGGCGATGAGACCTGGGATTTCGACCTGCAGATTTTCGTCGAACAGAAACCAGCCTGGTACTGTTTCGCCAATCAGACCAAGGAGCTGACCGGCGAGCAGGCCTTCGAACAGCTCGGCTGACCCGTACCGTGCAATACTCGCGAGCTTGCCAAACCACTGCATTCCTGAGAAAAGGGCGGCTTTGATTTTTACCGTTGGAGCATGCCATGAGCAGCGAACTGCAGATCATCGACCTTGAACAAGGCGACGGCAAAGCCGTGGTCAAGGGCGCATTGATCACCACCCAATATACCGGCTGGCTGGCCGACGGCAGCGAGTTCGACTCATCGTGGTCGCGTGGCAAGCCGTTTCAGTGCGTCATCGGCACCGGCCGCGTGATCAAGGGCTGGGATCAAGGCCTGATGGGCATGCGCGTTGGCGGCAAACGCAAGTTGCAAGTGCCGGCCCATCTGGGCTACGGCGAGCGTAGCGTTGGCGCGATTCCGCCGAACTCGGACCTGACGTTCGAGATCGAGTTGCTGGAAGTGCTGACGCGGGATGATTGATACCTAGGCAATCGCGCAATTGGATTCGGATGTCTGGCAAGGAAGCGGCATGAGCCAACGAGTAACGATAATCGGCGGTGGGGTGATTGGCCTGGCGACGGCCTATGCGTTGGTGCGCGAGGGCTTGTCGGTCGACCTGATCGAAGCACGTGACAGCCTGGCCATTGCCACGAGTTTTGCCAATGGCGGGCAGCTGTCCTATCGCTATGTCGCGCCGCTGGCCGATGCGGGGGTGCCCTGGCAGGCACTGGGTTGGTTGCTTCAAGGAGACTCGCCCTTGCGCCTGCGCTTGCGACTGGACTCGGCGCAATGGCGCTGGCTGGCCGCGTTCATGCTGGCCTGTCGGCGTTCGGTGAACCGGCGCAATGCCCACGTGCTGCTGGATTTGGCCCTGCACAGCCAGGCCGCGCTGCAGCGCTGGCGTGAGGAAGACGGACTGGCGAATTTTGCCTGGCGGCGCAATGGCAAGCTGGTCGCTTTTCGTAGCGAGCGCGCTTTTACCCTTGGGCGTGATCATCTGCTGGACCCAACACGCCAGCAGGTGCTGGGGGCCACAGAACTGCGGGCGCTCGAGCCGTCACTGCTCGAAACACCTTTCATCGGGGGGGTGTATACGCCAGATGAGGAGGTCGCCGATTGTCATCGTTTTTGCCAACGACTGGCCGAGCGTCTACGTGCCTCGGGGTTGTGCCGTTTTCTACTGGGCAAGCCGGTTAGCCGCTTGATCAGGCGCAATGATAAGGTGATCGGGTTGCAACTCGGTCATGAGCAGTTGGACGTGGAGCACCTGGTTTTATGCGCGGGGTATCGCAGCCCAGGGCTGGCTTTGCCAGGGTTGAAACTGCCGATCTATCCACTGAAGGGCTACAGCCTGACCGCGCCGATTGCGCCGAGCCATCGAGCGCCACAGGTGAGCATCACCGACTATGAGCGCAAGATCGTGTATGCACGGTTGGATGAGCAACTGCGCGTCGCGGCGATGGTGGATATCGTTGGGTTCGACGAGTCCGTGGATGCGCGCAGGTTTCAGAGCATGCTTCGGATGGCCCGCAGCACGTTGCCTGGGGCGGCCGATTATGGCCAAGCGGTGGAGTGGGCGGGGATGCGTCCTGCGACACCGACCGGGGTGCCGATCATCGGTGCAACGGTTTATCGCAACCTCTGGTTGAACCTCGGGCATGGGGCCTTGGGCTTTACCTTGGCCTGCGGTAGCGGGGAGCGGCTGGCGCGGATGTTGGTTTGAAGTTACCGGCCCTATCGCCGGCAAGCCGGCGCCAATGAGATGCCAGTAGGCGCCGGCTTGCCGGCGATAGGGCCAGTACCGACAGCCGATCTGTCAGCGCCCGAGCCGCATCGGCCAACCCACCACCTTCTTCACCCGCGGCGTCGCGTAGGTCCGCACCTTGGACGTGCTCAACCCCATCCGCACCAGCGATTCGGCGATGGTCAACGCCGCGCTCACACCATCGACCACCGGCACGCCGGTGCGCTGGCGGATCTGCTCGTCGAGCCCGGCCATGCCGCCGCAACCCAGGCAGATCACCTCGGCCTTGTCCTCGCGCACGGCGCGTTCGGCCTGCTCGACGATAGCCTCCACTGCACGCTGCGGGTCGGCCTCCAGCTCAAGCACTGCCAGGCCACTGGCGCGCACCGACGCACAGCGGTCGTACAGCCCGGAAAGCTTCAAGCGGTCCTCGATCAGCGGCACGGTGCGGTCCAGGGTGGTGACCACCGAATACGCATGGCCCAGGTACATCGCGGTGCTGGCGGCGGCATCGGTGATGTCCACCACCGGCACGTTCAGCAGCTCTTGCAGGCCTTCGCGGCCATGCTCGCCGTAGCCAGCCTGGATCACCGCATCGTAGGGGCCTTCATAGGCCAGCACGCGGTCCATGACCGCAATGGCGGCCAGGTAGCTCTCGAAGTTGCCTTCCACCGATTCGGCGCCGAACCAGGGGGTCAGGCCGACGATCTCGGTGCCGGGCGCGGCCACGCTGCGAGCCTGTTCGGCGATGGCCTCGGTGATGGCTTCGGTGGTGTTGACGTTGGCGATCAGAATACGCATGGACGATCCTCCTTGATCAATGGCTGCTGTGGTCGACGGCGATGCACTCACCGCTGACATCGTGGTATTGGCCGTTGCGCGGCGCGATCAGCAGATAGAGCGCGGCCGCGATGCCGGCGCCGATCAGCCAGGAGAAGGGCGCGATGCCATGGAAGTTGGGCACCAGGGCCAAGACGATGGCCAGCAGTGCGGACGGGGTGAAGGCGGCAACGGCGCGTAGATTGATGCCCTTGCTGTAGTGGTAGGCGCCGGTCGGGTTCTCGCTGTAGAGCTCCGGCACGTTGATGCGGCCTTTGCGCAGCAGCCAGTAGTCGGCCATGATCACGCCGTACAGTGGGCCGAGCAGGGCGCCGAGGCCAGACAGGAAGTACACGATCACCAGCGGGCTGTTGTACAGGTTCCACGGCAGGATCAGCACCGCCAGCGTGGCGCTGATCAGCCCGGCGCGGCGGAAGTTCAGGTGGCGTGGGGCCAGGTTGCTGAGCACGAACGCCGGGGCGACGAAGTTGGCCATGATGTTCACCGCCACGGTGACGATCAGGAAGGCCAGGCAGCCCAGTACCAGGAACGGAGTGTTGGGGATACTGGCGACGATCTGGGTCGGGCTGTCGATGATCTGGCCATTGATCTGGAACTGCGCGCCACACAGCACCACGGTGATGGCGGCGAACACCAGGATGTTCACCGGCAGGCCCCAGAAGTTGCCCACGCGGATGGTCTTGCGGCACGGCGAAGAGCGAGCGAAGTCGCAGAAGTTCAGCACCAGGGTGCCATAGATCGCCAGCCACAGCGCACCGCCTGCGAAAATGTTGCGCCACATCTCGTAGCCGGACAGCGGTTCGGCCACCGACCAGGCGATGCGAGCGTCGGCCTTGAAGTACATGAACACGGCCAGGGCCGCGACCGTCAGCAGGATCACCGGGCCGGCGAAAGCCTCATAGCGGCGAACCATCTCCATGCCGTAGGCGAGGATCACCAGTTGCACCAGCCAGATCGCCACGAAGCATACCCAGCCCAGGCTCGACAGCCCCAGGATGCTGTCGTGGTCGTAGGCCGCCAAGTGCGGCCAGACGGCCGTCAGCAGCACACGCAGGACCACCGATGCGAGATAGGTCTGGATGCCGAACCAGGCGATGGCAATGACCGCGCGGATCAGTGCCGGAATCTGCGCGCCATGGATGCCGAAGGCGATACGGCTGATGACCGGGAAAGGCACGCCGGTTTTCTGTCCCATGTAGCCGGACAGGTTCATGAAGAAGTACACCAGCGCCGCACCGATCGCCAGCGACAGGAGGATTTGCCAGCCACCCAGGCCCAGGGCGAACAAACCCATGGCAAAGGAATAATTGGCGATGTTGTGCACATCATTTGTCCACAACGCGAAGATACTGTACCCGCCCCAGCGCCGACCCTCGGCTCGCGTCGGAGCCAAGTCGCGATTGTGCAGGCGTGGGCTGAGTTCGATTGCCGGCGCACCACCGGCAACAGGGGAGGGAGGGTTGGCGCTGGCAACGGATAGTTCAGGGGCAAGGTCGAGGCTGGTACTCATTCCGGCAGGCTCCTGATGCGCGTGGACTGCGATGAGCGGGCATGCGCACGGGCTCGCCATCTCGTCGGTGCAGCGTTGGCATCACTGGGTTCTGGGCGCGACAGACGGGTTTGGACCGGCGTCGCGGGTTATTGTGTATTTATGTTTTGCATCGTTTGTATACAAAGCACAGGCACACAAAAGCGAGTTCCGTGCCAGGCAAAAGTCAACGCCAGGAATGATGCTTAATAGAAGTAACGAAACTGAGCCGTAACTTGATGAAAATAAAGATTTATAAGTTGACCAGTTGAACAGTTTTAATTTTTTTCAGCACTAGTTAGTTGATCGAGTGGTCAAATTCAGGGGTTGGTGTTGTGTAACGTATTGGGGCGTTACTTAATAAATTGCACACAAAAATGGCACCTATGGTTACATTATTGTGTACAAAAAATAGTCAGGTTTTGCGGTGGCCTTTTCGCCGGCAGCCGGCTCCTGCAGGTTCGCCGTCGTCCGCCGAGGGCCGGCTGGCGGGCGATGAGGATGCTCATTCCATGGGTGGCAGCCGCCGTTTCACCGGACTTTTCTTGATGATCGCGGTGTTGGTCTCAGCCAGCACATTGATACGGTCGAGCACAGTGTCGAGCTGCTCCATCGAGCGCACATGCAGCCGGGCGATGAAGCAGTCTTCACCGGTGACCTTGTCGCACTCGGTGAACTCGGGAATGGCGATGATCTGGCGCTCCACCTCTTGCAGCTGCCCCGGCAACGGGCGGATGCGTACGATGGCCTGTAACTGGTAACCGAAGCAGCGCGGGTCGACGTCCACGGTGTAGCCACGCAACACACCGCGCTCTTCGAGGCGGCGCAGGCGTTCGCTGACGCTGGGGGCCGATAGGCCGCTGAGCTGCGCCAGCGCCTTGAGCGAGCGGCGGGAGTCCTCCATCAAGGCGTTGATCAAGCATTGGTCGATGGCGTCGGTCATTTTTGCCTCGTAAGGTTTTCTTGAGATCTTGCCTTGATAGTAAAGGCGTTCTCATAGATTTGCCTTGGATAACCGCTGGAAGGTCATCGTTCGCCCTCTGCATACTGTCGCCATCGTCAACCGGAGGTGTGAGATGGACAGTTCACTACGCCGCGGCTCATTGGAAATGGTCGCCGCCATGCTGATTTCGGGAACCATTGGCTGGTTCGTGCTGGTGTCCGGGCAACCGGTGCTGGAGGTGGTGTTCTGGCGCTGTGTGTTCGGCACCGGCACGTTACTGGTGATTTGCGCGGCGTTCGGTTTTCTCAGGCCGGGAGTCATCAGCCGTACTGCCGTTGTGTTGGCGATTGCCAGTGGGGTGTCCATCGTTGGCAACTGGGTGTTGCTGTTCGCGTCCTATTCGCGAGCTTCCATCGCCATCGGCACAGCGGTGTACAACGTGCAGCCCTTCATGCTGGTGGGGCTGGCGGCACTGTTCCTAGGTGAGAAAATCACCTTGCCCAAGGTGACTTGGCTCAGTGTGGCGTTCCTGGGCATGTTGGCTATCGTCAGTGCCCACGGTGCGGGGCAGGCCAGCGGTGATCAGTACCTGCTCGGGATTGCCCTGGCTTTGGGCGCAGCGTTGCTCTATGCCATTGCTGCGTTGATCATCAAACGCCTGAGCGGCACGCCGCCCCACCTGATTGCGTTGATCCAGGTGGCCACTGGGGTACTGCTGCTGGCGCCCTGGGTGGGGATGGGTGGGTTGCCTGGCGAGCCTTCGGCGTTGGGTAGCCTGGTGACCTTGGGCATCGTTCACACCGGGCTGATGTACGTGCTGCTGTACAGCGCGATCCAGCGTCTGCCCACGGCATTGACTGGGGCGTTGTCGTTCATCTACCCGATTGCAGCGATCCTGGTTGACTGGGTGGCCTTCGGGCACCGGCTGGCGCCGTTGCAATGGTTGGGTGTGGCGTTGATTCTGCTGGCGGCGGCGGGGATGCAGCAGGGGTGGTGGTTCCGTTCGGCGCAGGTCGCGGTAAAAGAATGAGGTGCGTTGCCGACCGTTTCGCGGGTACGTAGCGGTCCTGTGGCAGCGGGTTTACCCGCGAAGCGGTCGGCAGCGGTAGAATGGCTCCTTTTATTCGCTTGCGACCCGCCATGACTTCGCCGATCCACACCCTCGAACAGCATCTGCTCAGCGCCCTTGACCCAGCCCCCCAGGAAACCCGTCGCCTGTTCCATGGCCGTGGTCGGTGCTGGCCGGGCCTGGAGCAGATCACGGTCGACTGGTTGCAAGGCGTGCTCTCGGTTGCACTGTTCCGCGAGCCGCCTGAAGGTCAGCTCGCGGAACTGCAAGCCATGCTGCAAGCGCTTGCCGAACGCCCACAGTGGACAGGCCAGGCCATTCTCATTCAGCACCGTTATCTGCCGGACAGCCCTGGCCAGTGGCTGGTGGGCGAACCTTGCCAACAGCGCGAAGTGATCGAGGACGGTTTGACCTACCTGCTCGACCTCGGTGTGCGGCAGAACAACGGACTGTTTCTGGACATGCGCTACGGCCGGCGCTGGGTGCGCGAACAGGCCGCCGGCAAGCGGGTGCTGAACCTGTTTGCCTATACCTGTGGTTTCTCCGTGGCGGCCATTGCCGGCGGGGCCCAGCAGGTGGTGAATCTGGACATGGCCAAGTCCGCTTTGTCCCGCGGCCGCGACAACCACCGGCTCAATGGCCACGATGCTTCACGGGTGGCATACCTGGGGCATGAGTTGTTCAAGTCGTGGGGCAAGGTGCGCAAGTACGGGCCGTATGACCTGATCATCATCGATCCGCCTACCTTCCAGCGTGGGAGTTTCGTACTGACCCAGGATTACGCGAAGATCCTGCGGCGTTTGCCTGAGATGTTGAGCGAGGGCGGCACTGTGCTCGCCTGTGTCAACGACCCGGGCATTGGGCCGGAGTTTCTCATTCAAGGGATGGCCGAACAGGCGCCGAGGCTGCAGTTCGTGGAGCGGCTGGACAACCCGCCGGAGTTTCCGGATGCGGACCCGGCGGGTGGGCTGAAGGCACTGGTGTTCCGTCAGGGATGACGGTGTCAGGGCCTGCAATCGGTTATTGGCCAGTGTAGATCTGGTCGAACACGCCACCATCGTTGAAGTGGGTCTTCTGGACTGTGCGCCAGTCACCGAAGGTCTTCTCCACCGAGAGGAAGTCGACTTTCGGGAAGCGGTCGGTGTACTTGGCCAGTACCGTGGCGTCACGCGGGCGCAGGTAGTTCTGCGCGGCGATTTCCTGGGCCGCTGGCGACCACAGGTACTTCAGGTACTCCTCGGCCACGGCTTGGGTGCCTTTCTTGGCCACTACCTTGTCCACCACGCTGACTGGTGGTTCGGCTTCGGCCGACACACTTGGGTAAACCACTTCGAACTGGTCGCGGCCAAATTCGCGGGCGATCATCTCCGCCTCATTCTCGAAAGTCACCAGCACATCGCCGATCTGGTTGGTCATGAAGGTGGTAGTCGCGGCGCGGCCACCGGTGTCGAGCACCGGTGCCTGCTTGAACAGCTTGCCGACGAAATCGCGGGCCTTGGTTTCGTCACCCCCCTGCTTGAGCACGTAGCCCCAGGCCGAGAGGTAGGTGTAGCGGCCGTTACCCGAGGTCTTGGGGTTGGGCACGATCACCTGCACGCCGTCCTTGAGCAGGTCGGGCCAGTCTTTCAGTGCCTTGGGGTTGCCCTTGCGCACGATGAACACGGTAGCCGAAGTGAACGGCGCGCTGTTGTTCGGCAGGCGGGTCACCCAGTTGTCCGGCACCAGCTTGCCGTTGTCGGCCAGGGCGTTGATGTCGGTGGCCATGTTCATGGTGATGACATCGGCCGGCAGGCCATCGATCACCGCACGTGCCTGCTTGCTGGAACCGCCGAAGGACATCTGCACGTTGACCTTCTCTTTGTGCTCGGCTTCCCAGTGCTTCTGGAAGGCCGGGTTGTAGTCCTTGTAGAAGTCGCGCATCACGTCGTAGGACACGTTGAGCAGGGTGGGGGCGGCCTGGGCGAGGTTGCCCAAGGCCAGGCCTGCGGCGAGCAGCGAGGCGGTGAAGAGTCTTTTCACGTTGCTTCCTTGTTCTTGAAGATTATCGGGGCAGATTGCCAGCGACTATAACGGGTGGGTTTGTAGGGGTTAAAGAACAAAAACGACTTTGGTTATGCTTTTGCCAGTGCCGGCCTCTTCGTGGGTAAACCCGCTCCTACAGGGGCCGCGCGCAGTTTGGGCCTGTGGTGATCCTGTGGGAGCGGGTTTACCCGCGAAAGTGTCGGTCCAGGCAACCTCATTGTTTGGGAAACAGCACATTCCCACACCGGGAACAGAACGCCGCGCCATGCTCATGGCTCTTCTTGCTGCAGGTCGGGCAATCGTGCTGCAGTTGCTCCCCGCGCATGGCATTGGCCAGTTCGGCGGTAAAGATCCCGGTTGGCACGGCGATGATCGAGTAACCAATGATCATCACCAGGGACGACACCACTTGCCCCAGCGGCGTCTTCGGCACGATGTCGCCAAAGCCCACCGTGGTCAGGGTAACGATGGCCCAGTAAATGCCTTTGGGAATGCTGGTAAAGCCATGCTCGGGTCCTTCGATCACGTACATCAAGGTGCCGAACACCGTGACCAGGGTCGACACGCTGACCAGGAACACGATGATCTTCTGCTTGCTGCCCCGCAACGCCTCGATCAGGTAATGGGCCTGCTTGAGGTAGGGGCTAAGCTTGAGCACCCGGAAGATCCGCAGCATCCGGATCACCCGAATGATCAGCAGGTATTGGGCATCGCTGTAGTACAGCGCGATGATCCCCGGCACGATCGCCAGTAGGTCGACCAGGCCATAGAAGCTGAAGGCATAGCGCAAGGGTTTGGGCGAGCAGTACAGGCGGGTGAGGTACTCGGCCAGGAAGATCGCGGTAAAGCCCCACTCGATGCCGGCCAGCAGGCCGGCGTAGCCCTGATGCACCTCGTCGATGCTGTCAAGGATGACGGTGACCAGGCTGGCCAGGATGATCAGCAGGAGGATCTTGTCGAAGCGCCGGCCGGCTACGGTGTCGGTCTGGAAGACCATGATGTAGAGGCGTTCGCGCAGGGATTGCGGGGTGAACATGGCTTAAATTCCGAGGGCGAAGCAGTAAGCCTAGAGGGTCTTTGGTGAAGGGTGCAACGAGTGAACTGGTAAAACTGCTAGTTACCTGGAGAGTTCAGGTCAGAGCAAGATTGGGAATCTCGAAAATAAAGCTGAGCGAACGGCTATGACAGCAATGGCGATACAGACAGCTTCGTATACCGCTTATGGGCATTTGTGGGCAATGTCTGGTGCTTCGCTGGGGTTCAATGGCGAGCTGAGAGACCGGGTATTGCACGGCTATGCATTGGGCAATGGGTATCGCTTTTATATCCCTACGCTTATGCGCTTTTGCAGCGAGGATGCGTTGAGCCCGTTTGGAGAGGGCGGGCTAAATGCCTATTGCTACTGCGAGGGCGATCCGATTAATCGCTCTGACCCGTCAGGTCGGGCTGGCACTGGGCTCAAGGGTGAGTTTATTCGCCTGAACATACCGCAGGCGTTCAGATCTCTGGTTAAGACATATTTTAAAAGCAACCCATCTAAGACCTCCTATCACCTTGGTCTTGGTGAGGCAGGTTACTTGATTAAGAAGTCGCCAACTGGGCAATTAACAGCAGCTCGAATTCTTGGCTTGGGTGCCACCCATGAGCGATGGATGCAATCTCAAACTCTTAATCGAGCCCTACAAAGTGAAAACAGTGGGCTGATTGAGAGTAATAAGGCCCTTGTGCTCAAGGTCAACGCGTTGGAACAGTACCTGCGTCGTAACAAGCCTGAGCCTCCACCGCCTCCAAGACTTCCGCCGCCTCCGTCGCGAAGGCCTCCACCGCTTCCGCCAAGAAAAGTTGATCTGGCGCTCAATCCAGCTCATATCCGGCAGCCGTCAGAACGAGTGTCTGGACTGCCAGAAGACAGTCAGTTCGGCAGTTGATGTGCGGTGTTTTTCTGCTTTCTGTGATCTCGGTATTCAGCCACATGCATTAGCCAGCAGGCCACCACAAACGGCGCGGTCAGGCCGGGCACCGGTAGCAGCTTGAACAGCGCTTGCAGCAACAGGGCCAGGGCGATGGCCAGCAGCGTTACCCACGGCTTTTCACCTTGCCTGCTGAAGGCCAGTGCCGCCAGCGCGGCGTTGAAACCGTACAGGCCCAGCCACGCGGCTTGCGCTTGGTCGGCGAGCAGTGCAACGCCGCCGCCGATGGCCGAGCCGAGCACCGCCCACATTGCGGCATAAGGGTTGGCGATGAACATGCCGACGATGATCAGCAAGCCAGCCAGCGGCTGGTCGAGCAGGAAGATCTGGCCCACACCGCGCGCCAACGCGTACAGCGGGTCGGCCTCGACGAAGCCGCTGGGTGAGGGGCTGGCGATCAGCAGTGTGGCCCAGCCCAGCAGCACGAAGGGTGCAGTGTAGGCGACCAGCAGCTTGCCGCCGCGCTTGCGCCACTGGTGGGTGATGATGCTGGACAGGCCGCCGGCGGCGATGATCAGTGGCGGCAGGATGGCTGACCAGGGCAGCACGGCGGTGATCAGGATGCCGATCAACACGCCGTTGTAGCAGTACAGCCCGGCCTGGCGGTCGGCACGGTCGTAGCCGCGGGCTTGCGCGGCGAGCAGCCCGGCCAGGGCGCCGAGCAGGGCACCACCGACCAGGTTCGGGGCGGTCAGCAGTATGGCCAGCAGGCAGCACAGGCCGCACAGGGGGTTGCGCAGCAGCAGCACCTGGCTGAAGCCGTTGAGCAGCGCCGTGGCCCAGTCAGGGCACGGGTTGACGAAATTTTTGGTGTACATCGGGGCAGTCAGTGAGGTTGATGGGAGGGCGGTGGGCCTCTTTTGGGCCTCGGTTTTCCGCATGTCTTTTGTATTTGTGTATGGGGAGGGCTTTGCCCTCCATCGCAGGCTTCGCCAGCTCCTACAGGGGTATCGCGAAAATCCTGTAGGAGCCGGCGTGCCGGCGATGGGCTGTCAGATCAAGGTCTCGATCCGCAGCGTGTTAGTCGACCCAGGCTTGCCGAAAGGCACGCCGGCAGTGATCAGCAACGTGTCGCCACGGCTGGCCATGCCTTGCGCCTGGGCAATCTCCAGTGCGGTCGAGCAGATCTCATCCACTTGGCGCAGGCGGTCGTTGACCACCGAGTGTACGCCCCAGGCTACGCTCAGGCGCCGCGCGGTGTTCAGGTTCGGTGTCAGGTTGAGGATCGGTGCCCGTGGCCGCTCGCGTGCCGCGCGCAGGGTCGAGGCGCCCGACTCGCTGTAGTTGACCAGCACCGCTACCGGCAGGATGCCGCTGATACGGCGGATGGCGCAGCTGATGGCGTCCGACACGGTGGCCTCGGCCTTCGGCCGGCCAACGTCGAGCTGGGCCTGGTAGTCCGGGCCGTTCTCCACCTGGCGGATGATTTTGCTCATCATCTGCACGGCTTCCAGCGGGTAGTCCCCCGAGGCGGTCTCGGCCGACAGCATCACCGCATCGGCACCTTCCGCCACGGCGTTGGCCACGTCGGTGACTTCGGCACGGGTCGGCGCGGGCGAGAAGCGCATGGATTCGAGCATCTGCGTGGCCACCACCACCGGTTTGCCCAGCTGGCGGCAGGTGCCGATGATGCGCTTCTGGATCTGCGGCACGCTTTCGGCCGGCACTTCCACACCCAGGTCGCCACGGGCCACCATGATCGCATCCGCAAGCTCTGCGATGGCTTGCAGCTGTTCGACTGCCGATGGCTTTTCGATCTTGGCCATCAGGTAGGCGCGATCGCCGATCAGCTGGCGCGCTTCGACGATGTCCTCAGGGCGCTGCACGAACGACAGGGCCACCCAGTCCACACCCAGCTCCAGGCCGAAGGCCAGGTCGCGGCGATCCTTTTCGGTGAGTGGCGAGAGGTCGAGCACCGCTTGCGGCACGTTGACACCCTTGCGGTCGGACAGCTCGCCACCGGCCAGGACTTCGGTGTCGATGGCATCGCTGTGCTTGGCGGTCACGCGTAGGCGCAGCTTGCCATCGTCCAGCAGCAGGTCCATGCCCGGTTCAAGGGCTGCGATGATCTCTGGGTGCGGCAGGTTGACCCGACGGCTGTCGCCCGGGGCCTTGTCCAGGTCCAGGCGCAGCGCCTGGCCGCGTTGCAGTTGGACCTTGCCTTCGGCAAAGCGGCCGACACGAAGCTTAGGCCCTTGCAGGTCCATAAGGATGCCCAGCGGATAGTTCAGCTGCTGCTCGACCTCACGAATCCACTGATAGCGCAGGGCGTGGTCGGCATGCTCGCCGTGGCTGAAGTTGAGTCGAAAGATGTTCACCCCGGCTTCGACCAGCTGGCGGATGTCGTCGATGCCTTTGATCGCAGGGCCGAGGGTGGCGAGGATCTTAACTTTTTTATCAGGCGTCATGATTGGGCAGTCTCGAGAATCAGGATGGCGCGGAAGTCGTTGACGTTGGTGCGGGTCGGCTCGGTGACGATCAGCGCATCCAGCGCGGCGAAGTAGCCATAGCCGTTGTTGTTGTCCAGCTCGTCACTGGCCGACAGGCCCAGCGCCTCGGCGCGGGCGTAGCTGCTCGGGGTCATGATGGCGCCGGCGTTTTCTTCCGAGCCATCGATGCCGTCGGTGTCGCCGGCCAGGGCGTACACGCCCGGCAGGCCTTTGAGGCTTTCGGTGAGGCTCAGCAGGAATTCGGCATTGCGCCCGCCACGGCCGTTACCGCGTACGGTCACGGTGGTCTCGCCGCCGGAGAGAATCACGCAGGGCGCCTTGAGCGGTTGGCCATGCTGGACGATCTGTCGGGCGATACCGGCATGCACCTTGGCCACTTCGCGCGATTCGCCTTCCAGGTCGCCGAGGATCAGCGGGCTGAAGCCTGCCTGGCGAGCTTTGACCGCTGCGGCCTCCAGTGACTGCTGGGGTCTGGCGATCAGTTGGAAGTGGCTGCGTGCCAGGGCCGGGTCATCGGCCTTGACCGTTTCCGAGGCCGGGTTGTTGAGCCAGTCGATGACGGCCTTGGGGGCTTCGATGTTGTAGCGCTTGAGGATGGCCAAGGCATCGGCCGAAGTGCTCGGGTCCGCCACGGTGGGGCCGGAAGCGATGACCGTGGCCAGGTCGCCCGGCACGTCCGAGATGGCATAGGTGTACACGGTGGCCGGCCAGCAGGCCTTGGCCAAGCGACCGCCCTTGATCGCCGACAGATGCTTGCGCACGCAATTCATCTCACCGATGGTAGCGCCGGACTTGAGCAGTGCCTTGTTGATCTGTTGCTTGTCGGCCAGGGTCAGTCCCTCGGCCGGCAAGGCCAACAGGGCGGAGCCGCCGCCGGATAGCAGGAAGATGACGCGGTCGTCTTCGGTCAGGTCGCTGACCAGATCGAGCACGCGCTTGGCCACGGCGAGGCCGGCGGCATCGGGGACCGGGTGGGCGGCTTCGACCACCTCGATCTTCTGGCAGTTGGCGCCGTGGCCGTAGCGAGTCACGACCAGCCCGGAGACTTCGCCCTGCCAGCTCTTTTCGACCACTTCGGCCATGGCGGCTGCGGCCTTGCCGGCGCCGATGACGATGACCCGACCGCTACGGTCGGTGGGCAAGTAGGGTTCGAGGACTTGGCGCGGGTGGGCGGCGGCGATGGCTGTGTCGAACAGCTCGCGGAGAAGTTTTTGCGGATCGACCGACATGGCAGGCTCCCAATTGTTTTTGTTCTGCAGAATCGAAAACGCCCCTGGAACTGCCTCCGTGCAGGCCGAACCAGGGGCGGGTGTTGCTCGGGTCACTGCCTGGCCTGTGGTCGCAGGTCAGGCAGCGTGTGCTTCATCGCGAGCTACGCTCGCTCCTAGAGGTCGCGGATCGAGAAGTTGGCCATGTGCTCCAGGCCCTTGATCAGCGCGGAGTGGTCCCAGTTGCCGCCGCCCAGCGCCACGCAGGTGCTGAATACTTGCTGGGCATTGGAGGTGTTGGGCAGGTTGATGCCCAGTTCCTTGGCGCCTTGCAGGGCCAGGTTCAGGTCCTTCTGGTGCAGGTTGATGCGGAAGCCTGGGTCGAAGGTGCCTTTGATCATGCGCTCGGCGTGCACTTCAAGGATCTTCGACGAAGCGAAGCCGCCCATCAGAGCTTCACGGACCTTGGCAGGGTCCGCGCCGTTCTTGGCAGCGAACAGCAGGGCTTCGGCAACGGCCTGGATGTTCAGGGCGACGATGATCTGGTTGGCGACCTTGGCGGTCTGGCCGTCGCCGTTACCGCCGACGCGGGTGATGTTCTTGCCCATGGCTTCGAACAGCGGCAGGGCGCGCTCGAAGGCTTTCGGGCAGCCACCGACCATGATGCTCAGGGTCGCGGCCTTGGCGCCGACTTCACCGCCGGATACCGGCGCGTCCAGGTAGGCAGCGCCGGTGGCCTTGATCTTCTCGGCGAAGACTTTGGTCGCGGTGGGCGAGATCGAGCTCATGTCGATCACTACCTTGTTTGGACCTACGCCCTCGACAACGCCGTTCTCATCGAACAGCACGCTTTCGACCTGTGGGGTGTCCGGCACCATGACGATGATGAACTCGGCTTCCTGGGCCACTTCCTTCGGGTTGGCCAGGGCCACTGCGCCAGCGGCGATCAGGTCGGCAGGGGCGGCGTCGTGGTGGGTGGAAACGAAGATGCTGTGACCTGCTTTTTGCAGGTTCTGGGCCATGGGTTTGCCCATGATGCCGGTGCCGAGGAAACCGATTTTAGCCATGAGAAATTACCTCTTTTATATTTGTTCGCATTCCCGGTGGGAGCAAAGGATTCAGATCGCGTTGTGCGTTTTCAGCCAGCCCAGGCCAGCTTCGGTGGTGGTCAGCGGCTTGTACTCCGCGCCCACCCAGCCCTGGTAGCCGATGCGGTCCAGGTGCTCGAACAGGAAGCGGTAGTTGATCTCGCCGGTACCGGGTTCGTTGCGGCCCGGGTTGTCGGCCAGCTGGATGTGGTTGATCAATTTCAGGTTGGCTTCCAGGGTGCGAGCCAGGTCACCTTCCATGATCTGCATGTGGTAGATGTCGTATTGCAGGAACAGGTTGTCGCTACCCACCTCGGCCTGGATTTCCAGGGCTTGCTGGGTGTTGTTCAGGTAGAAGCCTGGAATGTCGCGGGTGTTGATCATTTCCATGACCAGGCGAATACCGGCGGCCTTGAGCTTGTCGGCGGCGTAGCGCAGGTTCTCGACGAAGGTCTTGCGCACAGTGGCGCAGTCCGGACCTTGCGGGCGAATGCCGGCCAAGGCGTTGACCTGGGTGTTGCCCAGCACCTTGGCGTACTCGATGGCCTTGTCGACACCTGCACGGAATTCTTCGACCCGATCAGGGTGGCAGGTGATACCGCGCTCGCCCTTCGACCAGTCGCCCGCTGGGAGGTTGAACAGCACCTGGGTCAGGCCGTGGGCATCGAGCTGCTGCTTGATTTCGGCAGCGCTGAAGTCGTACGGGAAGAGGTATTCGACGCCGCTGAAGCCAGCGTCGGCGGCAGCCTTGAAGCGGGCCAGGAAGTCCTGTTCGGTGAACAGCATGGACAGGTTGGCAGCGAAGCGAGGCATGAGTGGTCTCCTTGCGATGAAGGCCCCCAGTTCAAGCCTGGGGGCGTCAGGCGATCAGTCCAGCAGCGAGATGGCGGTCGGTGCGTCGTTGCCGACCAGGGCGAGGTCTTCGAACTCGTTGACCGCGTTGATCTCGGTGCCCATGGAAATGTTGGTCACACGCTCGAGAATCACTTCGACCACCACCGGCACGCGGAACTCTTCGGCCATCTTCTGCGCCTTGAGTAGGGCAGGGGCGATCTCGCCCGGCTCGAACACGCGAATGGCCTTGCAGCCCAGGCCTTCGACCACGGCGACGTGATCGACACCGTAGGTGGCGGCGTCGGTGGCGTTGATGTTCTCGAACGCCAGTTGTACACAGTAATCCATGTCGAAGCCACGCTGAGCCTGGCGGATCAGACCCAGGTAGGCGTTGTTCACCAGCACGTGGACGTATGGCAGGTTGAACTGCGCGCCCACGGCCAGTTCTTCGATCATGAACTGGAAGTCGTAGTCACCCGACAGCGCAACCACTTTGCGCTTTGGATCGGCCTTGACCACACCGAGGGCGGCAGGGATGGTCCAGCCCAGCGGGCCGGCCTGGCCGCAGTTGATCCAGTGGCGTGGCTTGTAGACGTGCAGGAACTGCGCGCCAGCGATCTGCGACAGGCCGATGGTGCTGACGTAGCAGGTGTCTTTGCCGAAGACCTGGTTCATTTCTTCGTAGACGCGCTGCGGCTTGACCGGCACGTTGTCGAAGTGGGTCTTGCGCTGCAGGGTGGCCTTGCGCTCCTGGCAGTCTTCCAGCCAGGCTTTGCGGCATTTGAGCTTGCCAGCGGCTTTCCACTCGCGGGCAACTTCCAGGAACACGTCCAGCGCCTTGCCGGCATCGGAAACGATCCCCAGGTCCGGGGTGAACACGCGGCCGATCTGGGTTGGCTCGATGTCGACGTGGATGAACTTGCGGCCTTCGGTGTAGACGTCGACGGAACCGGTGTGGCGGTTGGCCCAACGGTTACCGATACCGAACACCAGATCGGATTTGAGCAGGGTGGCGTTGCCGTAGCGGTGCGAGGTCTGCAGGCCGACCATGCCGACCATCTGTGCGTGGTCGTCCGGGATGGTGCCCCAGCCCATCAGGGTCGGGATCACCGGCACGCCGGTCAGCTCGGCGAACTCGACCAGCTTGTCGCTGGCATCGGCGTTGATGATGCCGCCACCGGCCACCAGCAGCGGGCGCTCGGCGTCGTTGAGCAGGGCCAGGGCCTTTTCAGCCTGTACGCGGGTAGCGGACGGCTTGTGGACTGGCAGCGGCTCGTAGGCGTCGATGTCGAATTCGATTTCGGCCATCTGCACGTCGAACGGCAGGTCGATCAGCACTGGGCCTGGGCGGCCGGTGCGCATTTCATAGAAGGCCTTCTGGAAGGCGTAAGGCACCTGGCCGGGTTCCAGAACGGTGGTGGCCCACTTGGTGACCGGCTTGACGATGTTGGTGATGTCGACGGCCTGGAAGTCTTCCTTATGCAAGCGGGCACGCGGCGCCTGGCCGGTGATGCAGAGGATCGGGATGGAGTCGGCCGAGGCGCTGTACAGGCCGGTGACCATGTCGGTGCCGGCAGGGCCGGACGTACCGATGCACACGCCGATGTTGCCCGGATTGGCGCGGGTGTAGCCCTCGGCCATGTGGGAGGCGCCTTCGACGTGACGAGCGAGGACGTGATCGATGCCACCGACTTTCTTCAGGGCCGAGTACAGCGGGTTGATGGCTGCCCCCGGGATGCCGAACGCGGTATCTACACCTTCACGGCGCATGACCAGAACGGCTGCATCGATTGCTCTCATTTTGCTCATGGTTTGTGCCTCATTGATTTTGTAATTGTATACAACTTGCTTTGTGCCAGAGTGTATTCACGCCTGGCGGCTCAGGTCAATGGATTTTCATCGGGGCAGTTCGCTTTCGTTCGAGCGCCCGTGAAAACGGCTGTTTGCGTGATCGCATACGATCGTATCAAATTATTGTATACAAAAATATTAGCGGTTGTGTTCTATTTGTCCCATCGGTTTTCAACTGCCCTCAGGGCTTCTCACAACAAGAAGAGGACCTTTCCATGAACGCTTTGAACCTCAAAGCCGCTGTCAGCCTGGTGAACGCCGCGCTGGCTGCGGGCCGCAAGATCAATTCCGCGCCGCTGACGGTGGCGGTGCTGGACGCCGGCGGGCACCTGCTGGCGTTGCAGCGCGAAGATGGGGCGAGCCTGATTCGCCCGGAGGTAGCCATGGGCAAGGCATGGGGCGCGATTGCGCTGGGCAAGGGCTCGCGTTTGCTGGCGTTGGATGCGCAGCAGCGCCCAGCGTTTTTCGCGGCATTGAATGGGTTGGGTGAGCGGCCGGTGGTGCCGGCTCCAGGTGGCGTGCTGATTCGTGATCAGGACGGGAAAGTGCTGGGGGCGGTAGGGATCAGTGGAGATACGTCGGATATCGACGAGCAGTGCGCGATCAGTGCGATCGAAGAGATCGGGTTGAAGGCGGATGCCGGGGTAGCTGCCTGAATCTCGATTGCCGGCTCTGACCTATTCGCGGACAAGCCTGCTCCCACAGAGACTGTAGGAGCGGGCTTGTCCGCGAATGGCGCCAGGTGGTTCAGGCCACCTCAGGCTCACAGCCTTTGAGTACCATCCGGATGATAGTCTCCGCCGCCGCGTCATAATCGCTGTCGGCCAGCTTGGCCTTGCCGGTCACCGCCGAGATCTGCCAGTCGAAGTCGGCATAGGTCTGGGTCGCGGCCCAGATGCTGAACATCAGGTGGTGCGCATCCACATGGGCGATCTGCCCACGGTCGATCCAGCGCTGGATGCACTCGATGTTGTGGCGTGCCTGCTCGTTCAATTGCTCTACCTGACTCGGCGACAGGTGCGGTGCGCCATGCATGATCTCGCTGGCGAACACTTTCGAAGCGTGCGGCAGGTCGCGGGAGATGCGGATCTTCGAGCGAATGTAGGAACTCAGCACTTCTCTGGGGTCGCCATCGGCATTGAACGGCGTCGACGCCTGCATGATCGGGGCGATGATGCTTTCCAGGACCTCGCGGTAGAGGTTGTCCTTGGACTTGAAGTAGTAATACACGTTCGGCTTGGGCAGGCCGGCCTTGGCCGCGATATCGCTGGTCTTGGTGGCGGCGAAGCCCTTGTCGGCGAATTCCTCGCTGGCCGCGCGCAGGATCAGTTCCTTGTTGCGCTCGCGAATGGTGCTCATTGTCGGGGCTCTTCCTCGTGTCTGGCCACCTCTAAGAGGGATCGGGCATGGTAGCACCGGCCCCAATGGGCGCTCAAGGCAGCGACTTTCGGCTAGAATCTGGCCCATTCAACTTATTCGGAACCGGCAATCATGGCAGGAAGCAGTCTACTGGTGCTGATCGACGACATCGCCACGGTGCTCGATGACGTCTCGGTCATGACCAAGGTCGCGGCGAAGAAGACTGCGGGCGTGCTGGGTGACGACCTGGCGCTCAATGCCCAACAGGTCACTGGCGTACGTGCCGAGCGAGAGATCCCTGTGGTGTGGGCGGTGGCCAAGGGGTCGTTGGTCAACAAGCTGATCCTGGTCCCTGCGGCGCTGCTGATCAGTGCGTTCATTCCATGGGCGGTTACGCCGCTGTTGATGGTCGGCGGCGCCTACTTGTGCTTCGAGGGTTTCGAGAAGCTGGCGCACAAGTTCCTGCACAGCAAGGAGGAGGACGCCGCCGGGCACGATGCGCTCAAGGAGGCGGTGGCCGATACCAACGTCGACTTGGTGGCGTACGAGAAGGAGAAGATCAAGGGCGCGGTGCGCACCGATTTCATTCTGTCGGCCGAAATCATCGCCATCACCTTGGGTACCGTCGCCGATGCGCCGCTGACCCAGCAGATCATCGTGCTGTCGGGCATTGCCATCGTCATGACCATCGGCGTGTACGGGCTGGTGGGCGGTATCGTCAAGCTCGATGACCTGGGGCTGTGGATGACTCAGAAAACGTCGCGCATGGCCCAGGCTATCGGCAATGGCATCCTGCGCGCGGCGCCTTACATGATGAAAAGCCTGTCGGTGATCGGCACCGCGGCAATGTTCCTGGTCGGCGGCGGGATCCTGGTACACGGCATCGCGCCGTTGCATCACGCCATCGAAGCGTTCAGTGAAGGGCGCGGTGGGGCGCTGACCGGCGCGTTGCTCAATGGTGTGGCCGGCGTGGTGGCGGGGGGCGTGGTATTGGCAGCGGTCGCGGTGGCTGGGAAGCTGTGGCGCGCTGTCCGGCCTTCGCGCTGAGTGGCATGGATCGCCGGCAAGCTGGCTCCTAAGGGTTATGTCCAATGACAGTGGGAGCTCGCTTGCCGGCGATGGGCCGCAATGCGGCCCCGATGATCAGAAGTGAACCTTGACCAGGAAGCTTGCAGTGTTCTGGTCGGTGGTGAACGCATCGGAATCCTTGATCCCGTACTTGTTCTTCCAGTAGTCGTACTCGAAGCCGACGTACAACTGCTTCTCGCCCAGGTGCAGGGCCTTGCCCAGATCGTATTTCACCTGCGGGTTGAAGTGCAGGTTGGCGTGATACTCGCCGCGGCGATTCTCATCATTGTCGACTACCCAGTCCATGAAGCCGTCGATCAGGATGTCGGACGAGCCCACGGGAATGGTGTACGACCAAACCGGGGTGATCTGCCAGACATTGTCACCGGCGCGGCTGCCGTCGGTGGTGCGCTGGTAGAAGTTCAACTGGAAGTAGTCGAAGCCTGGAATATCCAGGTCGAAGCCTGGGCCGATCAGGTACGACTCGCTGTCCCCTTCGCCGAACTCATAGGTCATGGCCAGCAGCACGTCCTTGACCGGGCCGAACTCCAGCTTCTGGTCGAAGATCTTGCCGAACGACAGGCGAGGGCTGATCTCGCCGTAGTAGGTGTTCGGGCCATTGTTGGCGTCCGTCTTGCCCTGGTAGAAGATCTTGTCGACGAAGATGAAGTTGTCGCCGTACTTCCACGCGTCCGCGTGCTCGAAGGTGACGGTTTGCTGGATCTCTGGGTTGACCTTGAAGTTCTTGCCCCACAGATAGGTGAGGCTGTTGTTCTGCCACTGCAGCAGGTCACCGGCGAAGGAGGTGCCGCAGGCCATTAGGCCGCCCGCGAGAATCAGGCTGTTGATGGTACGCATTGCGAGTGTCGCTCCCTTGATTGGATTGTTGTCAGCGCGTGGTGTTGGCGCTTTTTTTTGTCTTTTGAGTCAGTTTTTTTCGATTAGCCACAGTTGTTTGGCAAGAGCTGCGCCAACTTTTCCGGGTTGGACGCAACCATCCTGCTCGACGTCTTTCTGAACGGATGAAAAGGGTATTTCAGGCTGGCAACACGTTGGCCAACCGCCCGAATTCATTGACTGAGCGGTCAGTAAACGCAGGCAGAATCCATCCTGCCTTGATCGAGGGGGCGCGCAGATTACTCACTTGCGCGCCTTGTCTCAAGTGCTCCGTCCTGGAGCACAGTGATACAAACTTGGGCGTTTGGTCAGCTTCTTAGAAATGCACTTTCACCAGTGCGCTGAACACGCTCTGGTTGCTCTGCACATTGCCTTGGCTGTCAATGCCGTACTTGTCCTTCCAATAGCTGTACTCGAAGCCTACATAGAGCTGCTTGGCGCCGAGGTTCATGGCCTTGCCCAGGTCATACTTGACCTGCGGGTTGAACTGCAGGTTGGAATGGTAGGTGCCGCGTCGGGTCTGGTCGTTGTCCACCACCCAGTCCATGTAGCCGTCGATCAGAATGTCGGATTTGCCGGCGGGGATGGTGTAGGAGAACGTCGGTGTGATCTGCCAGACATTGTCACCTGGGCGGCTGCCTTCGGTGTTGCGCAGGTAGAAATTGAGGGTGAAGTAGTTGAAGCCGGGAACGTTCAGGTCGAAGCCCGGACCGATCAGGTAGGCTTCGTTGTCGCCTTCGCCACGCTCGTAGGTCATGGCCAGCAACACGTCCTTGATCGGGCCGAACGCGAAGCTCTGGCCAGTGATCTTGCCTAACGACAGGCGCGGGCTGAACTCACCGTAGTAGGTGGTCACGCCTTTGCTGGGGTCGGCCTTGCCGTTGTAGAAAATCTTGTCGACGAAAAGAAACGTATCGCCGTACTTCCATTTGTTGGCGTGCTCGAACGTGATCGTCTGCTGGATGTCTGGGTTGACCTTGAAGTCCTTGCCGTACAAGTAGGTCAGGCTTTCGCCATGCCACTGCAGCCATTCGCCTGCGTGCGTCGGAAGGGTAGCCAACAGGCTGCTGCCCAGCAGCAGGGACGAGGTGATGCGTTTCATGTTGTGATTCCCGGACTTATTGTTTTTGTTAGCGTTTTTTCGGCGCACAAGCGCCCCGGGCGGCCCATTCCGGCGGGCCGACGGTGGAGGTCGTTGCTTGCTTGAAAAAGGGGCGGCAGCATGCCGCCCCCTGGTTCAATGCTGGTGACAGGCGTCGTTGTGCACCGCCCGATCAGCACCCCCGAGGATGTTGAACAGTAGGTTCAGCACGAGCGCACTGACCGTTGCCATGGCAATCCCGCTGTGGGTGATCGGTTCCATCCAATGGGGCATCTGCGCGAAGAACTCCGGGCGGACCACGGGGATCAGACCGAAGCCGACGCTGACCGCAACCAGCAACTGGTTGCGACGGTCGCCGATGTCCGCTTCCTGGAGAATCTTGATCCCGGTGGCGGTGACCATGCCGAACATGGCAATGGACGCGCCGCCCAGCACCGCGGGCGGGATCGAAGCGATCAGGAAGGCCGCCTTGGGCAGCAGGCTCAGCAGAATCAGCAGCGCGCCTGCCACCACGGTGACGTAGCGGCAGCGTACGCCAGTCATCTGCACCAGGCCGATGTTCTGGGCGAAGGATGAATGGGTGAAGGTGTTGAAGAAGCCTGCCACGAACGACGCGCCGGCATCGCACAACAGGCCGCGACGCAGCATGCCGGGGGTGACTTCGCGGTCGGTGACCTTGCCCAGGGCCAGGAACATGCCGGTGGACTCGACGAAGATGATCACCACCACCAGGCACATGGACAGGATCGGCGCCAGGCTGAAGGTCGGCATGCCGAAGTGCAGCGGGGTAACGACTTGCAACCACGGAGCTTCGGACAGGCCGGACAGGTCGACCATACCGATCGAGCCGGCCAGGATGTAGCCCAGGCCCATGCCCACCAGCACGGAAACGTTCACCCAGAACCCGCGCATGAAGCGGTTGATCAGCAAGATCACTGCCAGCACCAGGCCGGCCACCAGCAGGTAGATCGGCGAGCCGAAGGTTTGCGCTTCGTGCCCACCGCCGGCCCAGTTGACCGCGACCGGGAACAGCGAGAGGCCGATGGAAGTGATCACCGTACCGGTGACCAAGGGCGGGAAGAAGCGCACGACCTTGGACATGAACGGCGCGATCAGCATGCCGAAGAACCCGGCGGCGATGGTCGCCCCGAAGATCCCTTGCAGGCCGACGCCGGGCATGCCGGCCATGGCCACCATGCTGCCGACGGCTGCGAAGCTTGCGCCCATCATCACCGGCATGCGGATGCCCACTGGGCCGATCCCGAACGACTGGATGATCGTGGCGACGCCGGCAACCAGCAGGTCGGCGTTGATCAGGAAGGCGACTTCTTCGCGAGACAGCCCGGCAGCCTGGCCGATGATCAAAGGCACGGCAATCGCGCCTCCATACATCAGCAGAACGTGTTGCAGGCCTACCAGAATCAATTGGAACAGGGGCAGAGGCTGTCGCGGCGGCGCAACGGGAATGTACGCCTTGCGTGACTCGGACATGCAGCACCTCGAGTTTTGTTTTTATTCTCGGATCCAAGCGCCGGGCTGCAGGCGGCAGGTCTTCAGAAGAAGACCTGGGGTTCCCGCATGAGGCCCGAGCGCTCGATGCTTGCGTATTGCCTTGAAACCGAGGCCGGGTTCACCGGCCTCTTCGCGGGCGAGCCCGCTCCCCAGGAGGCGTGGGGTGTGCCCGTTGGATCAGTTGACCGGCGCGCCCTTGGCGATCCAGTCACCGACGAGCTTGCGCTCTTCCACGGTCATCTGGGTGATGTTGCCCAGTGGCATGATCTGGCTGGCGACCGCTTGCGCCTGGATGCGCGCGGCTTGGGCCTGGATCTGCTGTGGGGTGTCGAACATCACGCCGGCAGGGGCGGCGCTGAACAGTGGGCTGGTCGGCTTGGACGAGTGGCACACGGTGCAGCGTTCCTGGATGACGGTATGGATCTTTTCGAATCCATCGGTCACGGCCTGGGCGGTGGCCTGGGCCGGGGCTTGCGCAGCCGCCGCAGGCGCTTCGGCGGCCTTGGCGGCCTCCTCGGCACGCTTCTCGGCTGCGGTTTTCCCGCCGACAGCGGTTTCCGGCAGAGGCTGGTACTCGATCTTCGCCGCGGCTTGCTCAGGCGCTACAGCCATCGGCTTGGGACCGGTGACGTAGGCCAGGCAGATCATTGCCAGGGCACCGACAGGCAGGGTCCAGGCGTACTTATTGCTGTCATGGCGGGTGTTGAAATAGTGACGGATCAGTACCGCGGCCACTGCGATCCCAGCCAGGATCAGCCAGTTGTATTGGCTGCCATAGGTGCTCGGGAAGTGGTTGCTGATCATGATGAACAGCACCGGCAGGGTGAAGTAGTTGTTGTGGCGCGAACGCAGCAGGCCCTTGGCCGGCAGAACCGGGTCAGGGGTGGTGTTGTTTTCGATCGCGGCCACCAGCTGACGCTGGGCCGGCATGATGATCCGGAACACGTTGCCGACCATGATGGTGCCGATGATCGCGCCGGTATGCAGGTATGCCCCACGGCCGCTGAATACCTGGCTGAAGCCGAAGCAGGCGGCGATGATCAGCACGAACAGCACGGCACCGAGCAGCGCAGGCTTTTTACCCAGGGGCGAGTCGCACAGGAAGTCGTAGATGAACCAGCTGGCGATCAGCGAACCGATACCGATGGCCACGCCCTCGGCACCGCTCAGGGTGCTGCCAGGGGCCAGCAGGTACAGGGCTGGGTTCCAGTAGAACACCACGCACAGCAAGGCGATACCGGACATCCAGGTGAAGTAGGCTTCCCATTTGAACCAGTGCAGGTTCTCGGGCATTTTCGGCGGTGCCAGCTTGTACTTCTCAAGGTGGTAGATACCACCGCCGTGGATGGCCCATAGGTCACCCGACAGCCCCTCGCGCGGATTGCTCCGGTTCAGGTTGTTTTCAAGCCAGACGAAGTAGAACGATGCACCGATCCAGGCGATACCGGTGATCATGTGAACCCAGCGAATGCTCAGGTTCAGCCATTCGTGAAGGTGTGCTTCCACAGTATGTACCTCTGCCGGTCACCGAACGATGACCGACCTTTTCTTATTGGTGGGGATTGAGGATCAGCATCTGTTCCTCGGTGAAGTAATGCTCGTCGCAGTTGTTGCCGGAACCACTGCGATCAACCACCAGGAAGTCATCCCGCTTTTCGATCGTCAGCACCGGGTGGTGCCAGACGCCGCGATGGTAATTAACGCCCTGCCTGCCATTACTGCGGAAGGCTCGGACCAAGCCTGATACAGGTGCATCGCCAACGGGCGCGACCACGATCAGAAAGGGGTTGCCGAGCAGCGGGATGAAAGCCTGGCTGCCCAGCGGATGGCGTTCCAGCATGCGCACGGTCAGCGGCATGTCCAGCGCGTCGGCGCGGAAGATGCTGATGATCGCTTTGTCTTCAGGCTCTGCGGTCTCGACCGTGGCGAGCTTGTGAAAGCGCATGGTCGAGCCGTTGTTGATCATGAAGTGGTCGCTGCCGTCGGTTTCGATCACGTCACCGAAGGGGGCGAAGGCTTCTTTGGTCAGGGGCTCGATCATCAGGGTGCGCATGCGGTTATCTCTTCTATGTTCGTTGTTCTTGAATAGGTGGACCGGCTTGCAGGCCAGGCCCTGGGTACGGACGCGTCACGCACTCGGGCCACGGCTGCGCTCGGTCCTTAAAGCTGCAGCAGGCGGAACAGGGCAATCAGGTTGATCTGTGCCAGGGCTTCCTTGAACTCTGCTTCGGCATCGTTGTGAATGCGTTTTTCGAACGAGGCCAGGATCTGGTGCCGGTTGCTGCCTTTAACCGCCATGATGAACGGGAACTGGAACTTGGCTTTGTAGGCATCGTTCAGTTCGGTGAACCGGGCGAACTCCTCGGCGGTGCACTGGTGAATGCCGGCACCGGCTTGCTCGTTGGTGCTCGATTCGGTCAGCTCGCCCTGGATGGCGGCCTTGCCGGCCAGGTCCGGGTGAGCGTTGATCAGGGCCAGTTGCTCTGCGTGGCTTGCGCTGAGCAGGATATCGCTCATGCGCTGGTGCAGGGCTTCGATCTCGTCCAGCTCACCCAGCTGGCCGAGGTCGTAGGCCTTTTCGGCAACCCACGGCGAGTGCTCGTAGATGTCGGCGAAGGCCTCGACGAAGGCGTCACGGTCCAGGGTGGAGGGCTTGAGGGTCTTGAAGGCAGTCATCAGGCGTTCTCTTTCTTGTACGGGTGGGTGGCGTGCCAGTGGCGGGCGATATCCACGCGACGGGCGAACCAGACCTGCTCATGGCTCTTGGCGTAGTCGACGAAGCGCTTGAGCGCAGCCAGGCGCGCCGGGCGACCGACCAGGCGGCAGTGCAGGCCGATGGAGAGCATCTTCGGCGCTTCGGCGCCTTCGGCATACAGCACGTCGAAGGCATCCTTGAGGTACTGGAAGAACTGCTCGCCGCAGTTGAAGCCCTGCACCTGGGTGAAGCGCATGTCGTTGGTGTCCAGGGTGTAGGGGATCACCAAGTGCGGTTTGCCGGTGGGGTTGTTTGGCTCCCAGTAGGGCAGGTCGTCGTCATAGGTGTCGCTGTCGTAGAGGAAGCCACCTTCCTCCATCACCAGGCGACGGGTGTTTGGGCCGGTGCGGCCGGTGTACCAGCCCAGCGGGCGCTCGCCGGTCAGCTCGGTGAGGATGCGGATGGCTTCGAGCATGTGCTCGCGCTCCTGGGCCTCGTCCATGTACTGGTAGTCGATCCAGCGGTAACCGTGGCTGCAGATCTCGTGGCCGGCCTCGACCATGGCGCGGATGACGTCCGGGTGGCGCTGGGCGGCCATGGCCACGGCGAAGATGGTCAGGGGTACGCCGCTGTCCTTGAACAGCTTGAGCAGGCGCCAGACACCGGCGCGGCTACCATACTCGTACAGCGACTCCATGCTCATGTTGCGCACACCCTGCAGTGGCTGGGCGGCAACCATTTCGGAGAGGAAGGCTTCGGACTCTTTGTCACCGTGCAGGATGTTGCGCTCGCCGCCTTCTTCGTAGTTGAGCACGAAAGACAGCGCGATACGGGCGTTGCCCGGCCATTGCGGGTGAGGTGGGTTGTTGCCGTAACCGATCAGGTCGCGAGGGTAGTCAGCGCTCACTGCAGTCTTCCTTCTTGTGCGTTTGTGCGGGGGTGGGCGGGCCGCGTCGGGATGTCGCACCACCGGATGGGCTGATTGTATACAACTTCTGAAATCTTTTGTAAGCCTGTTTTTCCGCATTTCTTCCCATTTGTCGCATGAGCCTTGCCGGTTAAGTCTTTGCAAGAAACCTGCCCACTTGGTCAGTTAATGACGTTGACGTCTGCGCTGGGCCTGTATTTGCGACTGGTGGCCGGTTTGTCGGGGCGCAGGGAGGAGGGCGAAGGAAGGGTTTAGAAAATTGTGTACAATCTTTCGTGAAAATGTCTTAATGACTGCATTCCCGCATACGGCGAGGTCCATTTTGGTGCCATGCCGAGTATTTTCTGCCCACGATCTGCACAAGAGGCGACAAGCAATGGGACGTTTGACCACACACGTACTGGATGCCGCGCACGGCTGCCCAGGCAGCTCGATCAAGGTCGAGCTCTATCGCGTAGAAGGCCAGCAGCTGGAGCTGGTGAACACTGCGCTGACCAACAGCGATGGGCGGGTCGACGCACCGTTGCTGCAAGGCGACGATTACCGTACCGGTGTCTATCAGTTGCAGTTCAGTGCGGGCGCTTATTACCGTGCTCGCGGCGTGCAGTTGCCGGAGCCGGCGTTTCTGGATGTTGTTGTGCTGCGCTTTGGCATCGACGAGAAGCAGGAGCATTACCACGTGCCGCTGTTGATCTCGCCGTATAGCTATTCGACCTATCGTGGAAGCTAGTGGGTCGCTAGAAGAATCTTCGTAGGTCCTTGGCCCGCTCTCACACTGGCGGGCTTTTTTTCGTCTGCAGAAAAAGAGGGTGGCGTGTGGTGTCGGGTGCGGATGTGGGTGGGCTTGAAATCGAGCGCCGCCTGCGCGGCGCATCGCGAGCCATGCAGCAAAGCGGGCGTGCGCCTCAAGCAGGAAAACCGACCTGAAACAGGCGTAGGAGCGAGCTTTGCTCGCGATGCGCCGCGCGGGCGGCGCTCGATCTTGCAATTGCTAGAAAGCTCAAGCCAAGCTACCGGAACCTGGGTCATACCCTTCGGCCACGGTGAAAAAAGAGGAGGGTGGCGTGTGGTGTAGGGCGCGGATGTGGGTGGGCTTGAAATCGAGCGCCGCCTGCGCGGCGCATCGCGAGCCATGCAACACAGCGGTCGTGCGCCTCAAACAGGAAGACCGACCTGAAACAGACGTAGGAGCGAGCTTTGCTCGCGATGCGCCGCGCGGGCGGCGCTCGATCTTGCAATCGCTAAAAAGCTAAAGCCAAGCCATTCACGAATTAAAGAAACACGAACTTGGCAATGAAAATCGCGCACAGTACCCAAAGGCTGGCAGAGATTTCCTTGTACTTGCCAGTGCCTGCCTTCAATGCCACATAGCTGATGAAGCCCAGGGCAATACCATCGGCGACCGAGAAGGTCAGCGGCATCATGATCACGGTAACGATCGCTGGAATGCTGTCGGTGGCTTCATCCCAGTGAATGTGCGCCATGCTGCCCATCATCAGCATCGCTACATAGATCAGTGCACCAGCAGTGGCATAGGCAGGGATCATCCCGGCCAGTGGCGCGAAGAACATCGCGGCGATGAACAGGACGCCGACGACCACTGCAGTCAAGCCAGTACGGCCACCCGCCGCGACACCCGCGGCACTCTCCACGTAGCTGGTCACAGGTGGCACGCCGACCACCGCTCCGAACACACTGGAGGCACTGTCGGCCTTCAGGGCCTTCGACAGGTTTTCGATACGCCCATCCGCTGCCACCAGGTTGGCCCGCTGGGCTACGCCCATCAGGGTGCCGGCGGTGTCGAACATGTGCACGAAGGGGAACGCCAGTACCACGCTGATCATGCTGACGTTGAACACGCCCGCCACATCCATGGCCATCCAGGTGGGTGCCAGGCTCGGTGGCATCGACATCACGCCACCGAACTTCACCAGACCCAAGCCCCAGCCAGCGACGGTGACGCCGATGATGCTGATCAGGATGGCGCCGAACACCCGCTTGTAGCTGAGGATGGCGATCATCAGGAAGCACACCGCTGCCAGCAGCGGACCAGGCTCATGCAGCGAGCCGAGCTTGATCAGTGTGGCCGGGCTGTCGACGATGATCCCTGCGGTCTTGAGGCCGATCAGTCCGAGAAACAGTCCGACCCCGGCACCCATGGCATGTCGCAGGCTCACTGGGATGCTGTTGAGCAACCATTCGCGAACCTTCGACAAGGTCAGGAACATGAACAGCACGCCCGAGACGAACACGGCCCCGAGCGCTGTTTCCCAGTTGTAGCCCATGGTCCCGACCACGGTGTAGGTAAAGAAGGCGTTAAGCCCCATGCCCGGTGCCAGGCCCACCGGCCAGTTGGCGTAAAGGCCCATCAGCAGGCAGCCGAGGGCGGCGGCGATGCAGGTGGCGACGAAGGCCGCGCCATGGTCGATACCTGCGTCGGCCATGATGTTGGGGTTGACGAAAATGATGTACGCCATGGTGATGAAGGTGGTCACCCCGGCGATCAGCTCGGTTCGGACAGTGCTGCCGTGTTGCTTGAGTTTGAAAATCCGCTCCAGCCAGCTCGTTTCGAGCGGCGGCGCGAGATCCAGCGTAGGGGCTTCGGATTTGCGGCTTTCCACAGCGAGTACTCCTCAAGTCTTTCTTGTTGTTGTGGAGCCTTCGTCCTGCGCAAAAGCGCTTGGCGGCTCCAAGAGGGAAGGCAGACGTCCGACCGTTTGTTGACTTATGGGTCAAGAAGTTGCTCGCTGGATTATCCTTTTGTGTACAAAGAATGCAAATAATGTTTTATCTTTTGTGTGCACAAACTGTCGCTCGATGGCTATATAGCGAAAAGGCCACCTGCAGAAACGGCTCAGCCTGTGTACAATGGCGCCATACTTTCCTTCGTGCCTCGAGAGCCCATGAACGAACAGCTGCAACCTCTGAAGAAACCTGCACGCGCTGGCAAGGCTGGCCGCAGTGGTACCCAGGACGACATCGTCTATGCGCACATCTTCGAGGCGATCCTCGAGCAGCGTCTGGCACCGGGCACCAAGTTGAGCGAGGAAGCGCTGGGCGAGATCTTCGGTGTCAGCCGTACCATCATTCGCCGCGCGTTGTCGCGCCTGGCCCATGAAAGTGTGGTGCTGCTGCGACCCAATCGCGGCGCGGTGGTGGCCAGTCCGACGGTGGAAGAGGCGCGTCAGGTGTTCTTCTCGCGGCGTATGGTCGAGCGCGCTATCACCGAACTGGCCGTGCAGCACGCTACCGCCGAGCAACTCAATGAGCTGCGCCAGATGGTGCGTGAAGAGCGGGACAGCTTCTCGCGCGGCGACCGGGGTGCGGGTATCCGTCTTTCCGGCGAGTTCCACCTCAAGCTGGCCGAAGCGGCTGGCAATGCCCCGCTGGTGAGCTTCCAGCGCAGCCTGGTGTCCCAGACCTCGCTGATCATCGCCCAGTACGAAAGCGGCAACCGTTCGCATTGCTCGTACGACGAGCACATGCAGTTGATCGACGCCATCGAGGCGCGCGATGCCGAGCAGGCAGTGAGCCTGATGATGCACCACATGGACCACATCGACAGCAAGCTCAACCTGGACGAGGAGAGTGCCTCGGACGACTTGCATGCCGTGTTTTCGCACCTCCTGAAAAAGCCCAAGGCCTCAGTCAAGGGCTGATCCTTCCCGCGCCGGTCTCCTGAGTTTTCTCCAGCGCCGCGCCGTCCGAGAGGGCGCGGCCTCGTGTCGCGCAGCGGTCCCGTGGCCTTGACTGGCCATTAACCCAAGGACTGCTAAATTCTTGTGGGCAAACCTTCATCAAGCAGTTGGGCTTGCGCATTCATTGCGTTCAACTACTTGAGGAAAGGAATCATGAGCATCTCCCTGGGTACACGTATGGGCGCCGAACTGGTCGGCACCTTCTGGTTAGTGCTTGGCGGCTGTGGCAGTGCAGTACTCGCAGCCAGTTCCCCCATCGGCATTGGCGTGCTTGGTGTCGCTTTCGCCTTCGGCCTCACCGTGCTCACCATGGCGTTCGCCATCGGCCATATCTCCGGCTGCCACCTCAACCCTGCCGTGTCGTTCGGGCTTGTGGTGGGGGGGCGCTTTCCGGCCAAGGAACTGCTGCCTTATGTGATCGCCCAGGTGATCGGCGCGATCCTGGCGGCGGCGGTGATTTACTTCATCGCCAGCGGCAAGGCCGGTTTCGAACTGGCATCTGGTCTGGCTTCGAACGGTTATGCCGATCACTCGCCCGGCGGCTATTCGCTGGCGGCCGGCTTTGTCAGCGAAGTGGTGATGACGGCGATGTTCCTGGTGGTCATCATGGGCGCCACCGACGCACGCGCACCGGCAGGCTTCGCCCCTATCGCCATCGGCCTGGCCCTGACCCTCATTCACCTGATCTCGATCCCGGTGACCAACACCTCGGTCAATCCCGCACGCAGTACCGGCCCGGCATTGTTCGTCGGCGGCTGGGCCTTGCAGCAGTTGTGGCTATTCTGGCTGGCACCGTTGATTGGCGCTGCGATCGGTGGTGCGCTGTACCGTGGCTTGGCCCGCGAGCCATAAAGCCGGTTTGCAGGCTGGGGGCGCAGGGGCGCCGATGGGCTGTGAATATGAATGTACCGCTTTTCGACGGTCCCCCTGCGCAGACTGGTGGCTCTTCATAAGGAGCTACCTACATGACTTTACCGGCCGAATTGTTCGATGCCGTACCCCTCGACAGCGTTGAATCGACAAGCGCCCCCGACCCGGTCCTGGAGCAGGCCAGGGTGCAACTGCATGCACTGCTTGCCGATGCGCCCGATCCCGTGGACTGGCTCAACCAGGCATCGGTTGCACGGCGGGCCAGGTCGGCTGGCGATACGCAATGGCGGCAACGTTTGCCCGCTGGGCTCGATTTGCAGGCAGGGCACATCGAGTCCGCCGAACCGCAGTGGTTCAGCGTGCTGGAGGAAGCCCTGGAGGCCCAAGCGCAGGTTTATGCCGACCTGTTGCCATTAGGCAGTTTGCCGGACAGCTACCCCGAGCGTCTGCGTGACCGTTACCGGGCACAGCACCTTCAGCGGCTGTTGGACTGTTTCGGCGCGACGGCGCCAGCGCGACAGGCACTGGCGCCTTGGATAAGCCTGCAAAGCACCCGGCATAAAGCGACCGAGCAGGCGCGTCAGGCGCTGACGGGGGAAGGGCCGTGGCGCGAGTCGGGGCCATTGCAAGCAGCAATCCTCGCGGCCATGGATGCCGAGGCAAGCCTGCAGGTGCTTGAGGGGCAAATCACACATCAGGCTCGCGACCAATTGTTCTCGCCCGATGATCAGCACCCCGTGCAGTGGCTTTCGGTGCAGGTGGGTGAACAGCCACTGCCTGGGGTGTGGGCGATGGTCCAAGCCAGTGCATGGGCCTCTGGCTTGCTCGATGCCCCCCTGCTGGTCTGGGTTCATGGCGAAGGCGGAGGGCTGATTTGCCTGGAGGCCCAGGTACAACTGCGCGAGCGCCTGGCCTTCACCCTGGCCAACGCACGCCTGCCAGTATCCTCGCTGGTTCCCGAGGATGAGGCTCAATTGCAGTTCGTGCCCGCTCCGCAAGGCCTCACCGGTCTTGTACAGGACCTGCTGGATCACTGGTCGGGGCAGTTGGGGGACGCTCCGCCAGCCAATGGCCCGCTGGCACAACTGACGCCCGATCAGGAGGCCGAGCGGCGTCGGGAGCTTGCCCGCACGGCGCTGTCGATGCCGGTCGACAGTTGTCGGCAGGCGGCGGTGGCGGTGCTCGAGCAACTGTGGGCAGCCGATACGTTGGCCCAACACCTGCCACAGTGGCTGCTGGCGCGAAGCGAAGATGAGCGCGAGCTCTTTGCCGCCTGGCTGAGGGAGTACCAACAGGCAGCCTGGGCGCTGGAAGATTGGCTTGAAGAACAATTACCGCCATTTGTCACATTCGCCGGTCAGTTGCTCTGCGATCGAATCCAGCAGGACCTGGGCATCACGCTGACCCCTGACACCGTGCTGCTGCATCGGCCGGTGTCGGTCGGCTTTCACTGGTTGGGCGAAGGTACAGTCATCGAGCCCTTCCCTGGCGGCGAGTTCGGCTTTTCCGGCGCTCCATTACACGCGGCGCAGGCGTCGATGACATGGGTGGCAAGCGACGAATGGGAGGATGTGACGGTCGCGCAACTGGCTTGCGAAGGCTTCGATGGCCAGGACGACGCCGAGACTAGACGCCTGCAGATGGCCCAGTGGCGGGTAGCGGGCATCTCGGCGAAGTATCTGTCCGACACCTTGGTCTCGCTCGACCCGCTGAGGCAATTCGAGACTACTCTGGCTGTGACATTCGACCCGTCGCAGGAGGCGGATATCCAGCGCTTGCGTCGACCTTACAGACTCGAACTGCAACTGTTGGCCCGCGTACAACACTGGCGTCAGGCGCTCAGCCAACCTGCCGTGGACATGCTGGACACCGCGGCGCAGGTGACTTCAACTGCGGCACTGGCGCAAGCAAGGATGCGAGTTCACTGGTTGACCATCAACAGCAACCAGGCCCTGGGTAGCGAAATCCGCGGCGCCGGTGCGCTGGTCAGGACCGATTCAGGCCTAACCGTGCTGGTTTTGCCCGGTGCGCCAGAAGACATCAATTTGATCGAGCGCGATAGCCTTGAACAGGCGTTGGCTCATCTGCGGCTGGCCATCCGCACCCGCACGGATGTAGCCGACTATGTTGCGCAGCGCTGCACCGACGACCCCGACCGGCTCCTGAGCTATTTCCGCCAGGCGGCCAGCAAGGGCTATGAAGGCTTCTTGAATGCCCCAGCGGCAATCGACCAGACGCTGATCGGCCTGCAGCTGACGGACCGGCGTAACCGCCTGATGAGTCTGGCGCGCCAGCAAGGGCGCAATCAGCTGGGTATCAGGATCAGCCGTGACCAGCAGGCGCATGAGCGCCACATCGGTTATCTCAGGGCTGGCCTGGCGATAGTGCCGGGTGTGAACGTGGTCGTCGCATTGCAGGATATCCAGCACAGTGTCCAGGCCATCGGTAGCGCCTGGCGGGCACGGGATGCCGACTCATTGGGTTGGGCTGCGCTGAGCGTGGCGGGTGCCGTGGCCGACATCCTGCTAACCGCCGTTCCTGTCGCCGGTGGGCTGTGGAGCCTGCGCCGGGCCGTGCGCCTGCGCCTGCGGCAACTCAGCGCCAGCCGCCCGCTGGCCGGCTATGAGGTACAACCACGGCTGCGCGGCGCGACTCGCTTGCAGGGGGGCGACGAGGGGCTTTGGCTGCATGCCGGCCAGCAGTACATCCAGCAGGACGGTCGCCTCTATGCCGTCTACCGGCGAGCCGGGGAGCACACGCTACGCTTGCGTGCCACCACCATGCGGCGCTACGAGGCGCCAGTGCGCAGGGAGGGTGGGCGTTGGGTCGTGCATGCCGAGGTCGGCCTGCGCGGTGGCGGCGGCAAACTGACCGAATCGGAAGGGCTGCTGAAATATGCGGGGCCGCGCAGCCGGCACCAGCCGTTCGCCGGGGCAAGCCCGCAGACCGCCTTGGTGCGGGGACGGCGCATCCTCGCCAACTACGCCTTTCGAAGTGAAGAGCAGCGGGTGGAGTTCGTATTGTCCTACCTGGCCGATGGTGTAGCGCCAGCCTGGTCGCGTACCCACCTCATTGGCCCAGGCAGCTCGGCGGGTGTGCCGGTCACCAGGCCTTCCCAGCCCTGGCAGCAGTGGCGTTGGGCGCTTCATGGCGAAGACCGTGTGATCGCAAGGTCCGGGGGCGAAGTCAGTGTACATTTCGGGGGGCAGTCGGATACCTCGGCGCTCGGTGTGCGTGTCGAGGGTAACTATTACCCAATACTTGAAGGGTCGGCCTCCAGTCGGGTGCGTTTCATCGTCCAGCCGGGCTGGCAGCCTGAACGGCTGGTCGATCTCGATGACGGGATCGCACAAGGGTTCGGACCGGTGCGGGTCCGACTGGGGCAGCACGCCGCCGAGGCGCCTGAAGTGTTGGGTGGTTTTGCCGAAACCTTCGGTGCACGGCTTGCCCGGCGTTATCCCTTGATGAATGCCAACGCCCGGCAGGTAATGGGCGAGACGCTGTTCAGGAATGCCCGGCGCCGCCATGGATGGAGTTCGATCACGCTGGAGGATCTGGATCACTGGCTGGATGATGCGACCTCCGAGCCGCTGCGGATAATCGACGAGCGCATCGTCGACAATCTGCAAGTGGCGGTCAACCGAGACGTCCTCGGCACCCAGACGTACGAGTGGCGCTGGATGCTCGCGCGTCCCGAAGCCGATGCGCTGCGCAGCGCTGTGGGGCAGCCGACCTTGCAGCCATTCCAGGCAGGCATCAGGCGGGCCATCGTCGACCGAGGTTACCGGATTCTCCAGGAGGGTGGCCACCAAGGGCGTTGCCTGTTCATCTTCGTGAGGCCCGGGCATCGGGAGGTGTATGTGCTGCTGCAGCATCTGGCGCTGGGGCGGGTATCGCTGATGGGGCGCAATGGCATGGTGCTGTTCGGTGAAGTCTGGCTGGACGAACTGATCTCCCGCTTGACACTGCCGGTCGCTGCCGCGCTGCGCACGGCCCGCCAGCAACGATTGCTGCGGCCAGTGCTGGGCGGCGTGCACTTCGAGGGGCCGCACACCACCGAATTGGTCTGGCAGCGTATCCATTTCCAGCTGCGCGAGAATCCCACGGTCCCGCAAGGACGGAGCTGGCGACACAGCTCGCGTGAGCTCACGATGGCGGACATCGAGCGAGTACCAGGCTCAGGGCTTTATGGAGCCGAAGGCGAAGCGTTGGTCCAAGGGGTCGCTATCGAAGGGCGCTGGGTGCCGATCTTTCCGGTGGAAAGCAACAGCGCCATTGTGCTTACCCGGACGCAGCAGCTACCTGCACCGTTGCGTTTCGATGACCTGCAACGCTGTGTGCGTCAGCGCTACGGCGAACAGCCCTGGTTGGTGGTGCGTAACCAGCAGGGGTGGTCGGTGCGGCGGGCGCTGTTCACCCTGCCGTTGGATTACCAGGTTAGCCGTGCGCGTCCAGGTTTGGCCCAACAGAGTGCGCAGAACGTCGCCCGTACGGTATTCGAAGGGTTCCAGGGCAGCGAGCATGCGCGGTTGTTGCACCTTGAGCAGGTGCTCAATGGCTGGTTGGGAGATACCCGCGCCCTGGGTGATCTCGCCGACCCGCTGTTGTTGCTCGCGCCGCAGCGGCCCTTGCAGCTGGAGGGGCAGAGGGGGTGGCGGTTGACGCTGGCGCTGGATGCTCCGGCAGCCAGGCCTCCGGTGTACTACCTGCGAGCCGTGGATGCCCACAGCCAGCAATTGCTCGGCACTGTCAGTGGCAGACGCATGCGCCAGCACGCCATCAACGTGGTCGACGATATGCTCAGGCGTTATGGATTGAGCCACCAGCAGCGTATCGGCAATGTCGTCCAGTATGGGCAGTCGTCGACAGGCAGGGTCTACCTCGTGCTGGTGGCCGTCAGCGAAGAGGCGGTTATCGATGTGGCCCCGGACCTGGGAGGATCAGTGCTGTCCCAGGCTTGGCTGGCGCAGTGGCACACGCAGATCGGCGCGCAAGCGCGCCAGGCTCTGCAGCAGGCGGTCGAGCAAGGACGTCTGGTTCGCTTGCTGGTGACCTTGCGCGTAGGGGCAGGGCCGTACAGTGGCCAGGTCGCGGTGACGCGCCTGGCCGATTTCTGATCGCGCCTCAGCGCTGGTGCACGCAACGACCGGCCGCGTAGGTTTCCCGCACGGTGCGGTCGTCGCCCAGGGTGGTGAGGACGAACAGGGTCTCTTCGATGCTGTTGGACTGTTGGATACGGTAGTCCAGCAGCGGCGTGGCCTTGTAGTCGAGCACCACGAAGTCGGCATCGTTGCCTGGGCGCAGGCTGCCGATGCGGTCGTCCAGGCGCAAGGCACGGGCACCGCCGAGGGTCGCCAGGTACAGCGACTTGTAGGGGTGCAAGCGAGCGCCCTGCAGTTGCATCACCTTGTAGGCCTCGTTCAGGGTAGTGAGCAGCGAGAAGCTGGTGCCGGCGCCGACATCGGTGCCCAGGCCAACGTTGACCTTGAAACGCTCGGCCTGGGGCAGGTTGAACAGGCCGCTGCCCAGGAACAGGTTGGAGGTTGGGCAGAAGGCGATCGCCGAGCCGGTTTCTGCCAGACGCTGGCACTCGTCGTCACACAGGTGCACGCCGTGGGCGAACACCGAGCGCTCGCCCAGCAGTTCGAAGTGGTCGTAGACGTCCAGGTAACCCTTCTGCTCAGGGAACAGCGACTTGACCCAGTCGATTTCCTTGAGGTTCTCCGACAGGTGCGTGTGCATGTACACGCCGGGGTGTTCCTTGAGCAGTTGCCCCGCCATGGTCAGTTGTTCCGGGGTGCTGGTAGGGGCGAAACGCGGGGTGACCGCGTAGTGCAGGCGGCCCTTGCCATGCCAGCGTTCGATCAATGCCTTGCTTTCGCTGTAGCTCGACTCGGCGGTGTCGGTCAGGTAGTCAGGCGCATTGCGGTCCATCATCACCTTGCCGGCGATCAGGCGCAGGTCCAGACGCTCAGCTTCTTCGAACAGCGCGTTGACCGATTCCGGGTGCACGCTGCCGAACACCAGGGCGGTGGTGGTGCCATTGCGCAGCAGCTCCTTGAGGAAAATCTTCGCCACCTGGTCGGCATGGGCCTTGTCGGCAAACTGCTTCTCGCAGGGGAAGGTGTAGGTATTTAGCCAGTCCAGCAGCTGTTCGCCGTAGGAACCGATCATGCCAGTCTGCGGGAAGTGGATATGGGTGTCGATGAAGCCTGGGGTAATCAGGGCATCCTGGTAGTGCACCACCTCGATGTCGGCGTCCAGGGTCGGCAGCAGCTCGCTGGCATGGCCAACGGCGCTGATGCGGCCATCATCGATTACCAGCAGGCCATCCTCGTAGTATTCGTGGGAGGCGTCCAGGCCAACTTCGGCCGGGTCGGCGATGCTGTGCAGGATGGCGGCGCGGTAGGCTTTACGGGTAGCAGTCATAAAACGCTCGTCAAAGGGCTTGGCTGCGCCGTGAAGGCGGCAGCAACTGGGCAATGGGGCCGGCATTGGCGGCAGCGTCGTGCTGGCCGAAGCAGGCGTTGTAAGTGGCAATGATTTCCCCGGCTATGGACACGGCGATCTCGATCGGCAGCTTGCCTTTGACCTCGGCCAGGCCCATCGGGCAGCGCATGCGTGCCATGACGGCGTCGTCATAGCCGCGCTCGCGCAGACGGTGCTCGAACTTGGCGCGCTTGGTCTTCGAGCCGATCAGACCAAACCAGGTGAAATCGTTGCGCTTCAGAATGGCGGCGGTCAGTTCCAGGTCGAGCTGGTGGTTGTGGGTCATGACGATGCAGTAGCAGCCTGCTGGCAGCTCTGCCACCTCGTCGACCGGTTCCTCGCTGACGACCTTGGTCACACCGTTAGGGATGACCTCGGGAAACTCCTGCTCGCGTGAGTCGATCCAGCGTACTCGGCAGGGCAACGCGGCGAGCAAGGGTACCAGAGCGCGGCCGACATGGCCCGCGCCGAACACAGCGATCTGCGCCTGCACCGCGGCCATGGGTTCGAACAGCAGTACAGTGACGCCGCCGCAGCACTGGCCGAGGCTGGCGCCCAGGCTGAAGCGCTCCAGATGCGGGGTCGTGCGTTGCGCTTCGAGCATCTGCCGGGCGATGTGCAGGGCCTTGTATTCCAGGTGGCCGCCACCGATGGTGTCGAACAGGCCGTCGGCGCTGACCACCATCTTCGAGCCTGCGTTGCGTGGCGTGGAGCCGCGCTCTTCGATGATGGTCACCAGCACGCAGGCTTCGCCACGGGATTGATGGTCGGCGAGGGCGTTGATCCATTGGTGCATGATCCAATTCCTCTTCAGGTAGCTCGGCCCGCTTTGGGGGCGGTGTTACTGAGTCTCTGTTTCCAGTTGCGGTTCGGCCGGTTGCGTGGCCACCGCCCTGCGCATCTGCTCACAGCCCCACAACACCCGCTCCGGCGTCGCTGGCGCGTCGATGTTCGGCTGCTCGCGGTAGTCGGCGATGCTGGCTACGGCATCCTTGATCGCGCACCAGGCAGCGATGCCGAGCATGAACGGTGGCTCGCCCACGGCCTTGGAGTGGAACACGGTGTCTTCCGGGTTCTTGCGGTTCTCCACCAGCTTCACGCGCAGGTCCAGCGGCATGTCGGCCACTGCCGGTATCTTGTAGCTGGCCGGGCCGTTGGTCATCAGCTTGCCCTTGGCGTTCCACACCAGTTCCTCGGTGGTGAGCCAGCCCATGCCCTGGATGAAGCCGCCCTCCACCTGGCCGATGTCGATGGCCGGGTTCAGCGAGTCACCGACGTCATGCAGGATGTCGGCGCGCAGCATCTTGTATTCGCCGGTCAGGGTATCGACGATCACCTCCACGCATGCCGCGCCGAAGGCGAAGTAGTAGAACGGCCGGCCACGCGCCTGGCTGCGGTCGTAGTAGATCTTCGGCGTACGGTAGAAACCGGTGCTCGACAGCGAAACCTGGGCGAAGTACGCCAGCTGAACCAGTTGCTCGAAACTGACGATCTGGTCGCGCACCCGTACATGGCCGTTGCGGAACTCGACGTCTTCCTCGGTCACCTGATAGTGGCGTGCGGCGAATTCGGTGAGGCGCTTCTTGAGGATTTCTGCGGCATTCTGCGCCGCTTTGCCATTGAGGTCGGCGCCGCTGGAGGCGGCGGTCGGCGAGGTGTTGGGCACCTTGTCGGTATTGGTGGCGGTGATCTGGATACGGCTGAAGTCGACCTGGAACACCTGCGCGACCACCTGGGCGACCTTGGTGTTCAGACCCTGGCCCATTTCGGTGCCGCCGTGGTTCAGGTGGATGCTGCCGTCGGTATAGATGTGGATCAGCGCACCGGCCTGGTTGAGGAAGGTGGCGGTGAACGAAATACCGAACTTGACCGGGGTCAGCGCCAGGCCCTTCTTCAGGATCGGGCTGTTGGCGTTGAAGCGGCGGATCGACTCGCGACGCTCGGCATAGTCGCTGCTGGCTTCCAGTTCGGCGGTCATCTCTTCGAGCATGTTGTGCTCGACCGTCTGGTAGTAATGGGTGACGTTGCGCTCGGTCTTGCCGTAGTAGTTGGCTTTGCGTACCTCCAGCGGGTCGCGACCCAGGTGGCGGGCGATGTGGTCCATCACCTGCTCGATGGCGACCATGCCCTGCGGACCGCCAAAGCCACGGTAGGCGGTGTTGGAGGCGGTGTTGGTCTTGCAACGGTGGCCGTGCACGGTGGCATCGCCCAGGTAATAGGCGTTGTCGGAGTGGAACATGGCGCGGTCGACGATCGAACCGGACAGGTCCGGGGAGTAGCCGCAGTTGCCAGCCAGGTCGAAGGTGATGCCATGCAGGCGGCCGTCATCGTCGAAGCCCACGTCGTACTCGACGTAGAACGGGTGACGTTTGCCGGTCATGGTCATGTCTTCGACGCGCGGCAGGCGCATCTTGGTCGGCTGGCCGGTCAGGCGGGCGATCACCGCGCACAGGCACGCCGGGCTGGCCGCCTGGGTTTCCTTGCCTCCGAAACCGCCGCCCATGCGGCGCATGTCGAGCACGATCTTGTTCATCGGCACGTCCAGCACTTCGGCGACCAGCTTCTGCACCTCGGTGGGGTTCTGGGTCGAGCAGTAGACGATCATGCCGCCATCTTCGGTAGGCATTACCGAAGAGATCTGGGTTTCCAGGTAAAAGTGCTCCTGGCCGCCGATGTGCAGGGTGCCTTGCAGGCGGTGCGCAGCGCTGGCCAGGGCTGCGGCCGAATCGCCACGCTGGTGGGTGTGGCTGTCGAGCACGAAGTGCTTCTTGCGAAACGCTTCGACCACATCCAGCACTGGTTCCAGGTCTTCGTACTCGATGATGGCGGCCATGGCCGCACGGCGCGCGGTGTCGAGGTCGCGGGCGGCCACGGCGAGTACCGGTTGGCCGAAGAACTCGACCTTGTCGATGGCCAGCAGCGGGTCACCGGCCACCACCGGGCCGATATCCTTCAGGCCGGGAATGTCTTCGTGGGTAATGGCGATGCGCACACCTTCGAAGGCATAGCAGGGCGTGGTGTCGATGCGCAGGATGCGTGCGTGGGCGCGGTCGGACGTGCGGGCATACACGTGCAGCTGGTTGGGGAACTCCAGGCGATCGTCGATGTACACCGCCTCGCCGGACACATGCTTGTCGGCACTGTCGTGCTTGATGCTGCGGCCAACACCGGTGGTCAGGTCCTGGCGGAACAGTTCGGCCATCTCGGCCTGGCTCTTGGCTGCGTGATGGTTAGACATAAGCGGTCACCCGGGTCTCGATGTATGGCGATTGCTGTTCGATGAAGTACTTGCGCAGCAGGTTCTGCGCGGTCAGCAGGCGGTACTCCTTGCTGGCACGGAAGTCGCTGAGCGGGGTGAAGTCCTCGGCCAGCGCCTGGCAGGCGCGTTCGATGCTGGCCTGGTTCCAAGGCTTGCCGCGCAGTGCGGCTTCGCAGGCCCGGGCACGCTTGGGAATGGCGGCCATCCCGCCGAAGGCAATGCGCACACCGCTGACCACGCCATTTTCGATGCTCAGGTTGAACGCCCCGCACACGGCGGAGATGTCGTCGTCCAGGCGCTTGGACACTTTGTAGGCGCGGAACGCCCAGTCAGCGCTGGCGCGGGGCACGATGATCTTCTCGATGAACTCGCTGTCCTGGCGTGCGGTGATGCGGTAGTCGATGAAATAGTCTTCCAGTGCCAGAGTGCGCTGGCGCTGGCCTTGACGCAACACGATCTGCGCGTCCAGGGCGATCAGCAAGGGTGGCGAGTCGCCAATCGGCGAGGCGTTGCCAATGTTCCCGCCCAGGGTGCCCTGGTTGCGGATCTGCAGCGAGGCGAAGCGGTGGAGCAGGGCGCCGAAGTCAGGGTATTCCTCGTTGAGCGCGCCGTAGCAGTCGGTGAGCGGGGTGGCGGCGCCGATTTCCAAGTGGCTGGCGGTTTTCTCGATGCGCTTGAGTTCGGCGACGTGGCCGACGTAGATCATCACCGGCAAGGTCTTGTGGAACTGGGTGACTTCCAGCGCCAGGTCGGTACCACCGGCCAGCAGGCGTGCCTCGGGGTGGGAACTGTACAAGTCGGCCAGGTCGGCCACGGTCAGCGGCACCAGGCAGCGCTTGTCGCCACTGTTGAGCTCGCCGGTCTGGGTCGGGGCAATGGCTTTGAGGCGGCTGATGGTCTGGGCCTGCTGGGCATCGAACTGGTCCCGGCAGGGCTGGGCGCAGCTCTGCTGGGCCGCGTCGAGAATCGGGCGGTAACCGGTGCAACGGCACAGGTTGCCAGCCAGTGCTTCCTGCGCCTGGTGCAGGTCGTGGCCTTCGCTGTTCTTTTGCAGAGCGAACAGCGACATGACAAAACCAGGGGTGCAGAAGCCGCACTGCGAACCGTGGCAGTCGGCCATGGCCTGTTGCACGCTGTGCAGCTTGCCCTGGTGCTTGAGGCCTTCGACGCTGATGAGCTGTTTGCCGTGCAGCGACGAAACGAACGTCAGGCACGAGTTGAGGCTGCGGTAGCGCAAGGTGTCGTTGCCGGCAGCGTCCTGGGTCAGTTCGCCGACCACCACGGTGCAGGCGCCGCAGTCGCCACTGGCGCAGCCCTCCTTGGTGCCGGGTTTGCCCAGGTGCTCGCGCAGGTATTGCAGCACCGTCATGTTCGGGTCCAGGGCGTGCTCACTACGCAGCTCCTGATTGACGAGAAACTGGATCACGGGGAAGGCCTCGCAATGGTTTTATTGTTGTTCGGGCGGACTCTAAGCAGGGCTGACCTGAAGGTCAATATTTTTCTGACTCAAAGGTCAGGAAATTATTCATGCCTACGCCGATTCCACCGAACCCGTCCTTTTCCTAAGCATAGATCGGGCCGTCATCGAGGGCATTGGGCGATGCCAACAAAGGCTGTAGTCCCCCTGCTCGATTGGGCTGCAAGTGCGCTACAATCCCGCCCTTGTCTCCAGTTCAATGATTCTGAAGGAAAACCATGACGTTCAAGGCGCCGGACAGCCTCTCAGAGCAGATTGCCGACTACCTGGCCGAGCGGATCATCCGTGGCGAACTCGCGCCGGGAGAACGTATCCAGGAGCAGAAGGTCACCCAGGCGCTCAATGTCAGCCGTGGCTCGGTGCGTGAGGCCCTGTTGATCCTCGAACGTCGGCATCTGGTCGCGATCTTGCCGCGTCGTGGTGCCCATGTGACCGAACTGGACGAACGCAGCGTGCGCAGCCTGTGCACCTTGATGAGCGAGTTCTACATCCTGCTGGGCAACGCGGTTGCGCAGAAATGGCGCGTCGAGAGCGACCTGTTGCCATTCTTGGGCATTCAGCAGCGCCTGCAGCAAGCGTGCGCCAACAAGGACATCAAGACCTTCGTCGCCGAAAGTTTTGCCGTGATGCGCGCGGCCTACCCGTTTGCCGACAACCCGTTCCTCCAGGAAACCGTCGAGAACCTGCAGCCGGCCATGAGCCGTGCCTACTACCTGTCACTGGATCAGCGCCAGGCCAACATGAACGACTACCTGGAGCTGTTCGCCCGCTTGCTCGACGCCGTGGTCGCCCGAGACCTGCCGCGCATTCGCGAAGTGCTTACCGCCTACGGCCAGCGTAGTTGCGAACTGGTGCTGGCTGCGTTGGCCCGAGTCTGACCGATGCGCCTAAAGTGCATTCGCCTGGCCGGGTTCAAGTCGTTCGTCGACCCGACCACGGTCAACTTCCCCAGCAACATGGCGGCCGTGGTCGGCCCCAACGGCTGTGGCAAGTCCAACATCATCGACGCGGTGCGTTGGGTGATGGGCGAAAGTTCGGCGAAGAACCTGCGTGGCGAGTCGATGACCGATGTCATCTTCAACGGCTCCACCAGCCGCAAGCCTGTCAGCCAGGCCAGCATCGAACTGGTGTTCGACAACAGTGACAATACCCTGGTGGGCGAATACGCCGCCTATGCGGAGATTTCCATCCGTCGCAAGGTGACCCGCGACGGGCAGAACACCTATTACCTGAACGGTGCCAAGTGCCGTCGGCGTGATATCACCGATATTTTTCTCGGCACCGGCCTGGGCCCGCGCAGCTATTCGATCATCGAACAGGGCATGATCTCCAAGCTGATCGAGGCCAAGCCCGAGGAGCTGCGCAATTTCATCGAGGAAGCCGCTGGCATATCCAAATACAAGGAGCGCCGCCGCGAGACCGAGAACCGCATTCGCCGCACCCAGGAAAACCTGGCGCGCCTGACCGACCTGCGCGAAGAACTGGAGCGCCAGTTGGAGCGCCTGCATCGCCAGGCCCAGGCCGCCGAGAAATACCGCGAGTACAAAGCCCAGGAGCGCCAGTTCAAGGCGCGTTTGTCGGCTTTGCGCTGGCGCGACCTAGATGCCCGCGTGCGCCAGCGTGAAGGGGTGATTGGCGATCAGGACGTCGCCCATGAGGCGTTGGTGGCCGAGCAACGCAATGCCGACGCCGCCATCGAGCGCCTGCGCGACGGTCATCACGAGCTGTCCGAACGCTTCAACCAGGTCCAAGGGCGTTTCTACTCGGTGGCCGGCGATATCGCCCGGGTCGAGCAGAGCATTCAGCACGGCCAGCAACGCCTTCGTCAGTTGCAGGACGACCTCAAGGAGGCCGAGCGCACGCGACTGGAGACCGAGTCGCACCTGGGCCACGATCGCACCCTGCTGGCCACGCTGGGCGAAGAGCTGGACAGGCTGCTGCCCGAGCAGGAGCTGACCCTGGCCGCGGCCGAGGAGGCTGCCGCCATCCTGGAAGAAGCCGAGCAAGGCATGCACGGCTGGCAAGAGCAGTGGGACAGCTTCAATACCCGCTCTGCCGAACCTCGGCGCCAGGCCGAGGTCCAGCAGTCGCGTCTGCAGCAGCTTGAAGCCAGCCTGGAGCGCCTGAGCGAACGCCAGCGCAAACTGACCGAGGAAGGCGAGCAGCTGGGCGCCGACCCGCAGGATGCCGACATGCGGGCCTTGAGCGAGCAGTTGGCAGGCAGTGAAGTACAGCTTGAAGCGCTGCAGTTGGCGGAAGAGCAACTGGTCGACAGCCTTGAGGGCGTGCGTGAGCAGTTGCAGCAGGCGACCCAAGCGCAGCAGCAGGCGCAGGGCGATCTGCAGCGGCTGGGCGGACGCCTGGCCTCGCTCGAGGCATTGCAGCAGGCCGCCCTCGAGCCAGGCGCAGGCATTGCGCAGTGGTTGAGCGAACAAGGCCTGGCGCACCAGCCCCGGCTGGCCGAGGGCTTGCGTGTCGAGCCGGGTTGGGAGCTGGCCGTGGAGACGGTGCTCGGAGCTGACTTGCAAGCGGTGTTGGTCAATGACTTCGCCGGGCTTGATTTCACGCACCTCGAGCAGGGCGAGCTGCGTTTGCTGCTGGCCGACGAGGAGGGTGCGCGCCCGGCCGGCAGCCTGCTGGACAAGGTCGAAGGTCGTACCGACCTGGCCCCGTGGCTGGCCCAGGTCAAGCCGGTGGAGGACCTCGCGCAAGCCTTGGCCCTGCGCGCCTCCCTGGGCGAAGGTCAGAGCTTGGTGAGCCGCGACGGCTACTGGGTGGGCCGGCACTTCCTGCGCATCAGCCGTGGTGGAGACGCCCAGGGTGGTGTGCTGGCCCGTGGCCAGGAAATCGAGCGCCTGGGCTTCGACCAGGCTGAGCAGGAGGCGGCGCTCGAGGTGCTCGAACAACGGTTGCAGGCCCTGCGCGAGCAGCAACTGGACCACGAAGAGCAGCGAGAGCAACTGCGCCGCCGCACCCAGGAGCAAACCCTACAGCACGGCGAGCTCAACTCGCGCCTGTCGGCCGCCCGTGCGCGTGCCGAGCAGTTGGAACTGCGCCGCGGCCGCTTGCACGAAGAGCTGGTCGAGTTGCAGGAGCAACGCGCCGTGGAGCATGAGCAATTGGGTGAAGCGCGCCTGTTGCTGCAAGAGGCGCTGGACCTCATGGCACAGGACGCCGAGCAGCGCGAAGCGCTGATGGCCCGGCGCGATACCTTGCGCGAGGGTCTCGACCGTGTGCGACAGGAGGCCCGTCAGCACAAGGACCATGCCCACCAACTCGCCGTGCGCCTGGGTTCGTTGCGCGCCCAGCACGACTCCACTCGCCAGGCTCTGGAGCGTCTGGAGCAGCAGGCTGCGCGCCTTGGCGAGCGCCAGGAGCAATTGAGCCTCAATCTGGAGGAGGGCGAAGCGCCGCTCGAAGAACTGCGTCTGAAGCTGGAGGAGTTGCTGGAGCGGCGCATGAGCGTCGACGAGGAAATGCGCCAGGCGCGTCTGCACATGGATGAGGCCGACCGCGAACTGCGAGAGGCCGAGAAGCGCCGTACCCAGGCCGAACAGCAGGCACAGTTGCTGCGTGGCCAGTTGGAGCAGTTGCGCCTGGAGTGCCAGGGCCTGGACGTGCGCCGCAAGACGCTGCAGGAGCAACTTCTGGCCGATGGCTATGATTTGCAGGGCGTGCTCGCCACGTTGGAACCTGAGGCCAGCGAGCAGGGCACCGAGCAGGAGCTTGAGCAGTTGGAGGCGCGCATCCAGCGCCTGGGCGCGATCAACCTGGCGGCGATCGAAGAATACGAGCAGCAGTCCGAGCGCAAGCGCTATCTGGATGCTCAGGACGCCGACCTGGTCGAAGCTCTGGAGACCCTGGAGAACGTCATTCGCAAGATCGACAAGGAAACCCGCAACCGCTTCAAGGATACCTTTGATCAGATAAATGCCGGATTACAGGCGCTTTTCCCAAAAGTTTTCGGTGGCGGCAGCGCGTATCTGGAACTGACGGGCGAAGATTTACTCGATACAGGGGTGACGATCATGGCGCGTCCGCCGGGCAAGAAGAACAGCACCATCCATTTGCTGTCCGGCGGCGAAAAGGCACTGACCGCATTGGCGCTGGTGTTTGCCATCTTCAAGTTGAACCCCGCACCGTTCTGCATGCTCGACGAAGTCGATGCACCGCTGGACGATGCCAACGTCGGGCGCTACGCCCGTTTGGTCAAGGACATGAGTGAAAGCGTGCAATTTATCTACATCACCCACAACAAGATTGCCATGGAGATGGCCGATCAATTGATGGGGGTGACCATGCATGAGCCTGGGTGCTCACGTCTTGTTGCAGTTGATGTGGAGGAGGCTCTGGCCATGGTCGACGCCTGATGAGCGAAGATAGGGCAGAATGTGTGGGCAAATGCCCCCGTCATGTGCGACAGACGGTGTAAAGTTGTCTTTGGTCGTGCTAGCTTAATGTCACTCGTTTTTTGCGTGGGTAAAACGCCTGTCAGAACATAGAGTTGGCGCCACGTGTTAAAGGGCTTTGAACCCTTTGTTTTCAAGCATATTTTTATAGAGGCACGGGATTACATGGAAATCGGTCTGCGCGAGTGGCTGATCGTCATCGGCATCATTGTCATCGCCGGTATTCTTTTCGACGGCTGGCGCCGCATGCGCGGCGGTAAAGGCAAGTTGAAGTTCCGTCTGGATCGCAGCTACTCCAACCTGCCGGACGACGAAGGCAGTGCCGAGGTGCTTGGCCCATCGCGGGTACTGGACACCCACAAGGAGCCGGAGCTGGACGAGAGTGACCTGCCTTCGGTCAGTGCGCCCGAGCGTGAGCGTGAGCGCGAACCCAAGCCTGCCAAGGCCAACAAGCGCGGCAAGCGTACCGCGCAAGCCCAACAGGGTGACCTGAACCTGGTTGCCGAGCAGCGCGAGCCCGACCTGTTCGACGATGCCGATGAAGGTCTGGCCGCCGACAACAATCGCAACAGCGGTTTTGCTGCCAGCGGCAACGCGGCCAAAGAGCTGCCACCTGTCGAAGAGGTGCTGGTGATCAGTGTCATCTCCCGTGACGAAGGTGGTTTCAAGGGGCCGGCGCTGCTGCAGAACATTCTCGAGAGCGGCCTGCGCTTCGGTGAAATGGATATTTTCCACCGTCACGAAAGCATGGCCGGTCACGGCGAAGTGCTGTTCTCGATGGCCAACGCGGTCAAGCCAGGCGTCTTCGACCTGGACGACATCGACCACTTCAGCACCCGGGCCGTGAGTTTCTTCCTCGGTCTGCCAGGCCCGCGCCATCCAAAGCAGGCCTTCGATGTGATGGTGGCCGCGGCACGCAAGCTGGCCCATGAGCTCAATGGCGAGCTCAAGGACGACCAGCGCAGCGTGCTGACCGCCCAGACCATCGAGCACTACCGCCAGCGTATCGTCGAGTTCGAGCGCCGTGCGTTGACTCAGAAGCGCTGACAGAGGGATCCAAACGAAAGAGCAGCCTGTTGGCTGCTTTTTTGCTTTGCAAGAGAGCCAAAAATGACTGCCGAAACCCGAATTCTCGAACTGCGAGCCGAGCTCGATCAGCACAACTACCGCTATTACGTGCTCGACGAGCCAAGCATCCCAGATGCCGAGTACGACCGCCTGTTCAACGAACTCAAGGCGCTGGAGGCCGAATACCCGCACCTGGTGATGCCCGACTCGCCGACTCAGCGCGTCGGTGGTCATGCCTTGGCGGCATTCAGCCAGGTCCGTCACGAAGTGCCGATGCTCAGCCTCGGCAACGCCTTCGACGAGGCCGACCTGCGCGAGTTCGGCCGGCGCGTGGCCGAAGGGCTCGATCAGTCCGGTGCGGTCGATTTCAGTTGCGAGCCCAAGCTCGATGGCCTTGCGGTCAGCCTGTTGTACCGTGATGGCCAGTTGGTGCAAGGCGCGACCCGAGGTGATGGCACCACCGGCGAAGACATCAGCGCCAACGTGCGCACCGTGCGGAATATCCCGCTCAAGCTCCAGGGCCAGGGGTGGCCTGCCGTGCTTGAAGTGCGCGGTGAGGTGTACATGAGCAAGGCCGGGTTCGACCGACTCAACGCTGTCCAGGCCGCTGCTGGCGGCAAGACCTTCGCCAACCCACGCAACGCGGCGGCCGGCAGCCTGCGTCAGTTGGACCCGAAGATCACTGCCAGTCGCCCGCTGGAATTCTGCAGCTATGGCGTGGGGCAGGTCTCCGAGAGCATCGGCGAAAGCCACATTGGTATCCTCGAACAACTCAAGCAATGGGGCCTGCCGATCAGCCGCGAACTCAAGCACGCGGCGGGCATCGAAGAGTGCCTGGCCTATTACCACGACATCGGTGAGCGGCGTAGCAGCCTGGCCTACGAAATCGACGGCGTGGTGTTCAAGGTCAACAGTCTGGCCGCGCAGCGCGAGCTGGGCTTCCGCGCCCGAGAGCCGCGCTGGGCCGTGGCCCACAAGTTCCCCGCCATGGAAGAGCTGACCGAAGTGCTGGATGTCGAGTTCCAGGTCGGTCGTACCGGAGCGGTCACTCCCGTGGCACGCCTGAAGCCGGTCAAGGTCGCCGGCGTGACCGTGTCAAACGCCACCCTGCACAACATGGATGAAATTGCGCGCTTGGGGCTGCGTATCGGTGACACGGTGATCATTCGCCGCGCCGGTGACGTTATCCCGCAGGTGATGCAGGTGGTGCTCGAGCGTCGTCCCGAAGATGCCCGTCCGGTGGAGGTGCCTAGCGAATGCCCGGTGTGCGGCTCGCAGGTCGAGCGCACCCAGTTGGTCAAGCGCAGCAAGGGCAAGGAAACCACCAGCGAGGGCGCGGTGTATCGCTGTGTCGGTCGCCTGGCCTGCGGTGCCCAGCTCAAGCAAGCGATCATTCACTACGTGTCCCGTCGCGCCATGGACATCGACGGCCTGGGTGAAAAGAGCGTCGAGCAGTTGGTGGATGAGGGGCTGATCGGCTCGCCGGCGGACCTGTACAAGCTGGCGTTCGAGCAGATCGTTGGTCTGGAAGGTTTCGCTGAGGTCTCCAGCAAGAAGCTGCTGGACGCCATCGAGGCCAGCAAGCGCCCGAGCCTTGCACGCTTCATCTATGCCTTGGGCATTCCGGATGTGGGCGAGGAGACCGCCAAGGTCCTGGCTCGCTCGCTGGGTAGCCTGGCGCGGGTTCAGAAGGCGCTGCCGCAGGTGCTGACCTACCTGCCGGACATCGGGCTCGAAGTGGCCTATGAGATTCATAACTTCTTTGAAGACGACCACAACCGCAAGGTCATCGAGCAACTGTTCGCCAGCGGCATGCAGTTGCAGGACGAGGGCGAGGTGGCAGCGGAGTTCGCGGCCAGCACCACCTTGGCCGGCATGATCGCCAAGCTCGACATCGCCTCGGTCGGCCCGACGGGGGCGGAAAAGCTGGTGGCCAAGCTCGACAGCCTGGACAAGATCATCGAAGCCGACGGCATCGACTTGCGCCAGGTCTTGAACACCAAGCAGGCCGATGCGGTGCGCGAATTCTTCCGCGACGAGGCCAACCAGAAGCTTGCACGGGCTCTCGAGGCTCAGTTGCTGGAGTTCGGCATGCACTGGAGCAATGAGAAAAAAGTTGCCGAAGGGCTGCCGCTGGCCGGTCAGACCTGGGTGCTGACCGGGACCCTGGAGCGCATGAGTCGCGACATCGCCAAGGAAAAACTCGAAAGCCTGGGCGCCAAGGTAGCCGGCTCGGTGTCCGGCAAGACCCATTGCGTGGTTGCCGGTCCCGGTGCCGGTTCCAAGCTGGCCAAGGCCAGTGAGCTGGGGGTGAGGGTGCTGGATGAGGATGCATTTGTTGCGTTCTTGGCCGATCAGGGTATTGCTATCTAGGGGCCTGCCGTGATCCTGGGGCGCCGCGGCCCGTGTAGCGGCCGGCTTAGCGGCGACGAGTCAGGCGCGTCAGGACAAGTCATTGAGAAATGATGACTTTTTCTCGCCGCAGAGGTTGTAAGTTCGCCCCAGACCGGTACAATGGCGCGGCTCGTCACATGGCGAGCCGCGTAGTGGTGGCCCCATCGGTCCCCCCGCATTGATTAACCGTTAACCCGGTCAGGCCCGGAAGGGAGCAGCCGTAGCGGTGACATCGAGTGCCGGGGTGTGGCTGGTGGGGCCGCCTCCATTACGCAAGTCCTTGAATTCTCAAGGATTTCTCGCTCCAGCATCCCCAGAGTCGAACAACGTATTGGTACGCCCCAGTGGTGGTCGCTGAGCGGCTGCTATCGCCTGTGCGTCGCGATAGGTTGCGTGGTTGATTTAGATCAGTTTCGGGTGTGCGGCCAGGATTAGATTGGACAGTGGCGCTCCACTCCCTACCCTGACCTTGCGCGCAAGGAGCTGAACCATGAAAGCCTCCAAATTCGCCGTTATCGCTTTGGCAGCAGTGCTTTTCCCGGCGCTGATCTATGCCCAGCAGGACGCTGGCGTCGCCAAGCCGGCCGAGCAGTCCATGAGTGTCGAGAAGTTCGATCAACAGATGGCCAAGGCCCAGGAAAATCTGAAGAAGATGCAGGAGCAGATGAGCCTTATCCAGAAAACCACCGACCCTGCTCAGCGGCAGAAGCTGATGCAGGAGCACCAGGCAATGATGCAGCAGAGCATGCAGATGATGTCCGGGATGTGGGGTGCGGGCATGATGGGATGCTGTGCAGGCGGCAAGATGGGCGGGCCTATGATGGGCGGCGGCCACAAGATGGGCTGGGGGCAAATGGGCAGCCATTACTCGCAGATGACGCCCGAGCAGATGAAGCAGCATCAATACATGATGGACAGGTACATGGGCATGCAGCAGATGATGATGGAGCAGATGATGCAGCATCAGCAACACATGGCTGCGCCGTCTCGCTGAGCCCAGGGCAACCCCTCTGGCATCCCGGTGGCTGATCTCTTCTTGGTAGAGGGGGTATGGCGCAGCCGTGCCCCAATCAAGGCGAGCCCAGTGCCCACCGCATCAAGGTAGAGCCGCCGAGGCGTCTCCCGGATATTCCACGGCCCCATACCGCCGGGTGATCCGTTCGATCTCTCCCGATTGCTTCATCCTCACCAGCGCCCGGAGCAACCCCTGGGTCGGTATCGCCGGATCATTGCGCACCATGCAGCCTAGGGACTGCTCTTCCAGCACGGCCACTGCCTTCAGGTGCTGCTCGGCCGGCAAGCGTTGGTTGAACCACTGCAGTGACATCAGGTTGCTCACCGCATGCCGATAGCGACCCGCCTCGAGCTTCTGCAGCACCAGCACCTGGTTACGGCTGTCTTCACGGTGCAGGCGCTGCTGCTTGAACAGGGGCTCGAGCGAGGCATAGGTGTACCCCAACACCGTGCCGATGGCTTGCGGTGGCAACTGCTCCACACTGGCAGGGCTGCGCTCGCCGGGGCGGCCGACCAGCACATCGCGCTGGGTGAACAGAGGAATGCTCCAGACGAAATCTCCAGGGCGGTCATTGAACCACAGGGTGCTGACGTAACAGCGCACGTCGATATCGCCGTCGTTCATCGCCTGCTGCAAGCGTAGGCGGGCCATCAGGTGGTATTCAGGGCGGACACCGGCTTCGCGGGCCAGGGCCTGCATCAGGTCGTACAGCATGCCCTCCACCGGCCGACCCTTTTCGGTACGAATCAGCGGCATGCTCCAGCTCTCGACGACGGAGAAGCGCAGCACTGGCTGCTCGGCCAGGCTGTGGGTGGTCCAGAACAACAACAGGGCCAGCAGTCTTCGCAAGGGCTTTCCTCCCGGAACTTCCTGCGCCAGTTCCTTAGCTTAGACGAACCGCGCAGGGTGCAATTTTGCCCCCGCTCCGCTAGGATTAGCGATCCTTCGCTCGATCAGGCTACGATGGTTTTTCGATGAGTTATCAGGTTCTTGCACGTAAATGGCGTCCGCGCTCGTTCCGCGAAATGGTCGGCCAGACCCATGTGCTCAAGGCCTTGATCAACGCGCTGGACAATCAGCGCCTGCATCACGCCTACCTGTTCACCGGCACCCGCGGGGTCGGCAAGACTACCATTGCGCGCATCATAGCCAAATGCCTGAACTGCGAAACCGGCATCACGTCCACGCCTTGTGGCACCTGTTCGGTGTGCCGTGAGATCGACGAGGGCCGTTTCGTCGACCTGATCGAGATCGACGCCGCCAGCCGAACCAAGGTGGAAGACACCCGCGAACTGCTCGATAACGTGCAGTACGCGCCAAGCCGCGGACGCTTCAAGGTCTACCTGATCGACGAAGTGCACATGCTGTCCACTCACTCGTTCAACGCCTTGCTCAAGACGCTGGAAGAGCCGCCGCCCTACGTCAAGTTCATCCTGGCCACCACCGACCCGCAGAAGCTGCCGGCCACCATCTTGTCGCGTTGCTTGCAGTTCTCGCTGAAGAACATGAGCCCCGAGCGGGTGGTCGAGCACCTGAGTCACGTGCTCACGGCCGAGAACGTGCCGTTCGAGCCGGATGCGCTGTGGTTGCTCGGACGTGCCGCCGATGGCTCGATGCGCGACGCCATGAGCCTTACCGACCAAGCCATCGCCTTCGGTGAGGGTAAGGTGCTGGCCGCTGACGTGCGTGCCATGCTCGGCAGCCTTGACCATGGCCAGGTCTATGGCGTGCTCCAGGCGTTGCTGGAAGGCGATGCCCGTGCCCTGCTCGAAGCGGTGCGCAACCTGGCCGAGCAAGGGCCGGACTGGAGTGGCGTACTGGCTGAAATGCTCAATGTGTTGCACCGGGTGGCCATCGCCCAGGCTTTGCCAGAGGCAGTGGACAATGGCCAGGGCGATCGTGAGCGAGTGCTGGCCCTGGCGGCGGCGTTGCCCGCCGAGGACGTGCAGTTCTATTACCAGATGGGCCTGATCGGCCGTCGTGACCTGCCGTTGGCGCCGGACCCTCGGGGCGGCTTCGAGATGGTGCTGTTGCGCATGCTGGCGTTCCGTCCGGCCGATACCGAAGATGCGCCGAAACCGGTACTAAAGCCGGTGGGGATCAGCCAGGCCACAGCTGATTCTGCGAAACCGGTGGCAGCGGCGGCGGTTGCTGTTGCGTCGCCCGTTGTCGAGGCGCCGCCAGCGCCTGCGGTCGAGCAGGTGGTCGCGGAGCCGGCGCCGGAAGCTGAGCCAGAAGTGGCTCATTCGGAGCCTGCACCTGTAGAAGAGGTTGTCGACCTGCCGTGGGAGGAGCCCGCGGCCCAGCCAGCTCCGAAGGCCATCGAGCCCGTTCCGGCGCCTGTGCCTGTGAAGCCCGAGCCACCAAGCGCACCGCCAGCCTTCGAGGCGCCACCGTTCGATCCGAATGCCTATGCTCCAGCAGGCATGGACCGTGACGATGAGCCGCCGATGGACGACGACTACTATGCTGGCGACAGCGAGCCGATGGGCTTCAGCTACCTCGACGAATTGGCCGAACACGTTCAGGAAGACCAGCCTGTCGCAGCCCCAGAGCCGTTGCCTGCTGCCCAGCCAGCCACCGGTCTGGCCTTGCAATGGCTGGAATTATTCCCACAGTTGCCTGTCTCCGGTATGACAGGCAACATCGCGGCAAACTGTACGCTGATCGCGGCAGACGGTGATGACTGGCTGTTGCACCTGGATCCCGGGCAGGGCGCGCTGTTCAACAGCACTCAGCAGCGCCGCTTGAACGAAGCGCTCAACCAGCACCTGGGACGTACCCTGAACCTTAGGATCGAGTTGGTGCGCCCCGAGCAGGAGACGCCCGCCCAAGCCGCATCGCGCAAGCGCGCCGAGCGCCAGCATGAGGCGGTGGTGTCGATCGAGCAGGACCCCTTGATCCAGCAGATGATCAAACTGTTCGGTGCCACGGTCCGGCACGATACTATTGAGCCTGTAGACGCCCTGGTCAGCCAGGGCCAGTAACGGATAACCATGCGCCCGGCCACCCGTCGGGCTGCATCACACGACCCAATCGAGGTATACCCCCATGATGAAAGGTGGCATGGCCGGCCTGATGAAGCAGGCCCAGCAGATGCAGGAAAAAATGCAGAAGATGCAGGAAGAGCTGGCCAACGCCGAAGTCACCGGCCAGTCCGGTGGCGGCTTGGTGAGCGTGGTGATGACCGGTCGTCACGACGTCAAGCGCGTCAGCATCGACCAGAGCCTGATGTCGACCGACGCAGACGACAAGGAAGTGCTCGAAGACCTGATCGCGGCCGCGCTCAATGACGCCGTGCGCAAGGTCGAGCAGAACAGCCAGGAAAAAATGGGCAGCATGACGGCCGGCATGCAGTTGCCGCCGGGCTTCAAGATGCCGTTCTGATCGGGCTCTTGCGTCAAATTGGGGAGCAACGGCCGCTGGGTCGTTGCTCCCTTGTTCGTTCTGTTTCTTGAATTCACAGGCCTGCACACATGAGCTTTAGCCCCCTGATCCGCCAACTGATCGACGCCTTGCGCATTCTGCCGGGTGTCGGCCAGAAAACTGCCCAGCGCATGGCCCTGCAACTGCTTGAGCGCGACCGCAGCGGTGGTACCCGCCTGGCGCAAGCTCTGAGCCAGGCCATGGAAGGTGTGGGTCATTGCCAGCAGTGCCGTACGCTCACCGAGCAGGCACTGTGTCCGCAATGTGCCGACCCACGTCGCGACGATACCCAGCTGTGCGTGGTGGAAGGGCCGATGGATGTGTATGCGGTCGAGCAGACCGGCTACCGCGGCCGGTACTTCGTGCTCAAGGGGCATTTGTCTCCACTGGATGGCCTGGGGCCAGAGGCGATCGGCGTGCCGCAGTTGATGGCGCGCATCGAAGAGCAGGGGACGTTTACCGAGGTGATCCTGGCGACCAACCCTACGGTGGAAGGGGAGGCGACGGCCCATTACATCGCGCAGTTGCTAGCCGAGAAGGGCCTGGTGGCCTCGCGCATTGCCCATGGCGTGCCGCTGGGTGGCGAACTGGAGCTGGTGGATGGCGGGACGCTGGCCCATGCCTTCGCCGGGCGCAAGCCGATTTCGTTGTGATCTGACACGGGCTTGCCCGTGTTCGCGGGTAAGCAGGCTCCTACAGGTACGGCGGTGATCCGGACAGTGTGGGAGCCGGCTTGTCGTGGTGCCCCGACTCAGTATTCGCTCAGCGAGAACTCGGTCAGGCAGAAGGTCGGCACCCCAGCCGCCTGCAGCTTGCGCGAGCCTTCAAGCTCCGGCAGGTCGATGATCGCCGCCGCCTCGAACACCTGCGCGCCAGTGCGACGTACCAGGTTCGCCGCTGCCAGCAGCGTGCCGCCGGTCGCGATCAGGTCATCGAAGATCAACACCGAATCACCCTCGCATAGGCTGTCGGCGTGCACTTCAAGGAAGGCTTCGCCGTACTCGGTCTGGTAACCCTCTGACAGTACGTCGGCCGGCAGCTTGCCCTGCTTGCGGAACAGGATCAGGGGTTTGTTCAACTGGTGGGCGATGATCGAGCCGATCAAAAAGCCGCGTGCATCCATCGCGCCGATATGGCTGAACTCGGCCTCGACATAACGCTCGATGAACTGGTCGGCGACATAGCGCAGCCCGCGCGGCGACTGGAACAAGGGGGTAATGTCGCGGAAGATCACGCCCGGCTTGGGGAAGTCCACTACCGGGCGGATCAGGGCTTTGAGGTCGAAGGCATCGCTGTGCATTGTTGCAGGTATCCTGGGAAAACGAATGCGCAAGTATACCTCGTTAGCTGCGACCTCAGGCCTCCATTGCACCACCGGCCAGCGCGCAAAGCTGGATCGGGTCGAGGATGTGCACTTCCTTGCCCTCGGCGCGAATCAGGCCGTTCTGCTGGAAGCGGGTGAACACCCGCGACACGGTTTCCACGGCAAGGCCCAGGTAGTTGCCGATTTCATTGCGCGACATGCTCAGGCGGAACTGGTTGGCCGAGTAGCCACGGGCGCGGAAGCGGGCGGACAGGTTGACCAGGAAGGTGGCGATGCGCTCATCGGCGGTTTTCTTCGAGAGCAGCAGCATCATCTGCTGATCGTCGCGGATTTCGCGGCTCATCACCCGCATCAGCTGGCGGCGGAGCTGTGGAAGCTGCACCGAAAGCTCGTCGAGGCGCTCGAACGGGATTTCGCAGACCGAGGTGGTTTCCTGGGCCTGGGCCGACACCGGGTACGCCTCGGTGTCCATGCCCGACAAGCCGACCAGCTCGCTGGGCAGGTGGAAGCCGGTGATCTGCTCTTCGCCACTGTCGCTCAGGCTGAACGTCTTGAGGGCGCCGGAGCGTACTGCATAGACCGAACCGAAATTGTCCCCCTGTCGGAACAGGAATTCGCCTTTCTTCAGCGGCCGCCCACGCTTGACGATTTCATCCAGTGCATCCATGTCTTCCAGATTGAGCGAAAGAGGCAGGCACAGAGGGGCCAGGCTGCAATCCTTGCAATGGGCCTGGTTGTGGGGGCGCAGTTTGACTGGCTCGGACATTTGAATCGATCCTTGTGGGAAACACACATAAGCCGTAAGGGTAACTCACGGCATAGGTTGTAGGCCAGTGTGCGCAGTTGTGGTGCGAACTGGTGCAGCCTAAGCGGGTATGCCTTGGCTCGCGATCTGCCCATAGTGTCCCTGGCAAGGTAGGTTGTCCATGTGGTAATGCGACTCGTCTGTTCAGATGACCCGTGAAAAGCGTTGGTGGTTGTGCAGGGTCAGATAGGCGTCGAACACCATGCACACCGAGCGCGCCAGCAGGCGGCCTGCCGGCAGGATACGGATCCCTTTGTCGTCCAGGTGGATCAGGCCGTCCCGCTGCAAGGTCAGCAGCTGTGGCCAAAGGTCATTGAAGTACCCACGAAAATCGATGGTGTAGGCCTGTTCGATGGGCGCGAAGTCAAGTTCGAAGTGGCAGATCAGCTGCTGGATCACTGCGCGGCGCACGCGGTCGTCCTGGTTGCACAGCAGGCCGCGCTGGGTGGCCAGCTGTGCATTGGAAAGGGCGTCCTGATAGGTGTTGAGGTCGCTGCTGTTCTGGCAGTACAGGTCGCCGATCTGACTGATGGCCGAAACTCCCAGGCCGATCAGGTCGCAGTGTCCATGGGTGGTGTAACCCTGGAAGTTGCGCTGCAGGGTGCCTTCTTCCTGGGCGATGGCCAGTTCGTCGTCGGGCAGGGCGAAGTGGTCCATGCCGATGTAGCGGTACCCGGCGGCGGTGAGCTGGTCGATGGTGGCGTGGAGCATTTCGAGCTTGGCGGCGGGGCTGGGCAGGTCGTTGCTGTCGATGCGCCGTTGCGGCATGAAGCGCTCGGGCAGGTGGGCGTAGTTGAACACCGACAGGCGATCGGGCTGCAGGCGGATCACTTCCTCGACCGTGCGGGCGAAGCCTTCGGGGGTCTGCTTGGGCAGGCCATAGATCAGGTCCAGGTTCACTGAGCGGAACTGCAGGGTGCGCGCCGCTTCGATCAAGGTGCGGGTCTGCTCCAGGCTCTGCAGACGGTTGACGGCCCGTTGCACGGCCGGGTCGAGGTCCTGGACGCCCAGGCTGACACGGTTGAAGCCCAGCTCGCGGAGCAAGCCCATGGTGGACCAGTCGGCCTCGCGTGGGTCGATCTCGATGCCGTAGTCGCCCGAGTCGTCGTCCAGCAGGTGGAAGTGCTGGCGCAAGGTGGCCATAAGCTGGCGCAATTCCACATGGCTGAGGAAGGTCGGCGTGCCGCCGCCGAAGTGCAGCTGTTCAACACGTTGTTTAGGGTCCAGGTGGCAGGCGATCAGTTGGATCTCCTGCTCCAGGCGCTGCAGGTAAGGCGCGGCACGGCCGCGGTCCTTGGTGATGACTTTGTTGCAGGCGCAGTAGTAGCAGATGTTGGCGCAGAACGGCACATGCACATAGAGCGACAGCGGGCGCACGGCTCGGCGGCTTTCGCGCAGGGCGTGCAGCAAGTCGAACGAACCCACTTCGCTGTGCAGTTGCACGGCGGTCGGGTAGGAGGTGTAGCGTGGTCCGGCCAGGTCGTAGCGGCGGATCAGGTCGGAATCCCAACGTAGGTCGTCGAGCATGTGGGCAGTCCCCGGAAAGAGCAGCAGTGTCCGGAGTCTAGGGGCGTCTGTAGGAAACTGTGTTGATTTGTATCAAGGGCCATGGGGGCGCGTCGTGCGGCCTACTTGCCCGCGAGCTCGTTCCTACAGTGTCAGCGCGTTCCCGCTGGGGCTGCTGACGATCAATGCCCCATGAGCCAATGCTGATGTGGCCCGGGCAAGGTCCACAGGCCAAACACGATCACCAGTACACCGCCGGCCACACGCACACTGCGTCGTCGCAACAGCCCGTTCACACGTTCTGCCGCCAAACCCGTGGCCAGCAGCACCGGCCAGGTGCCGACTCCGAATGCCAGCATCAAGGCTGCGCTGTAACCGGCATTGCCTTGGCTGGCCGACCACAGCAAGGTGCTGTACACCAGACCGCACGGCAACCAGCCCCACAGTGCCCCCAGCAGCAGGGCGCGGGGTACGCTGGAGACGGGCATCAGGCGTGAGGCGACTGGCTGGATATGCCGCCACAGGCCACGCCCCAGCGCTTCGATACGGGTCAGTCCACTCCACCAGCCGGCCAGATACAACCCCATCGTTATGAGCAGCAGCGCTGCCATCACCCGCAACGCCAGGGCGGCAGGGCTGCTGGCCACGGCCCAGCCGGCCAGGCCCAGCAGCAGGCCGGCACAGCCATAACTGAGAATCCGGCCCATGTTGTAGGCCATTAGCAAACGCAGGCGACGACCGCGCTGTTCTGGCGGAATCGCCAGAGTCAGGGCGCCCATCAGGCCGCCACACATGCCCAGGCAGTGGCCGCCGCCGAGCAGTCCCAGCACCAGTGCCGAGCCCAGCAGGGGAAGCAGTTCAGGCACGGGAAGGTGGTTCCTTGTCGTCGATATGCGCCTCGTCGCCCTTCACGGCAGCCTGGTGACGGGGGTCCTGGTCGTCGAAAAGAATGCTGTGGGCCGGGCTTTCGAGGTCGTCGTACTGGCCGCTGTCCACCGCCCAGAAAAAGATGTACACCGCCACGCCAACGAGCAGCAGGGCGGCCGGGATCATGACATAGAGGGCTGGCATGGTGGGCTCCTGGTCAGGCCGTGGCGGGTTGCGGATGGCTGCTGGCGGCCGGCCTGCCTGGCAGCCGGGTCAGGCGCAGGGCATTGAGGACCACGATCAGCGAGCTGACCGACATGCCGATGGCGGCCCATACCGGAGTGATCCAGCCGAGCGCGGCGAACGGCAACATGAGGCCATTATACAGCGTTGCCCAGAGCAGGTTCTCGATGATGTTGCGGCGAGTGCGGCGAGCCAGGTCGAAGGCCTGCACCAAGGCCTGCAGGCGGTTGGACAACAGCACGGCATCAGCGCTGGTTTTCGCAAGGTCTGTGGCGCTGCCCATGGCGATGCTGATGTCGGCGGCAGCCAGCACCGGCACGTCGTTGACCCCGTCACCCAGCATCAGCACCTTGCAGCCTGCTGACTGCAGTGCCTTGAGGCGGTCCAGCTTGTCGTCCGGACGCAGACCACCGATGGCCTGGTCGATGCCCAGTTGCGCGGCCACTTCGGCGACCATCGGTGAGCTGTCGCCGGACAGCAGCAGGGTGCGCCAGCCGCGAGCCTTGCAGGCGGCCAGCAGGTCAGCGGCGTCCTCGCGCAGGCGGTCGTCCAGGCCAAACCAGGCCAGCGGGCCTTGGCGATCCCCCAGCAGCAGCCATTGGCCGCGGGGCTCTGGGACGCCGGGGATCTCGGTGCCGCTCAGGGCGCAGACGAAGGTGGCCTGGCCGATCCGCAGTCGCTGACCGTCCACCCGTCCTTCCAGGCCAAGCCCAGGCACGGTCTGCACGTCGTCGGCCGACCGGGCGGTGCGGCCGAAAGCGCGGGCGATGGGGTGTTCGGAGCGGTTTTCGAGGGCGGCCGCCAGGGCCAGGCAGCGGTCGGCGGGCAGTGAGCCCAGCGGGCGGATGCTGCGCAGCGCCAGGCGGCCTTCGGTGAGGGTGCCGGTCTTGTCGAAGATCACCGTGTCGATCTGGTTCAGGCCCTCCAGCACATGGCCACGGGTCACCAGCAGGCCAAGTTTGTGCAGGGTACCGGTAGCGGCGGTCAGGGCGGTGGGGGTGGCCAGGGACAGTGCGCAAGGGCAGGTCGCCACCAGCATGGCCAGGACAATCCAGAACGCCCGGCTTGGGTCCAGGTGCCACCACCACAGTCCGATGGCCACCGCCGCTACCAGGCTGAACAACAGGAAGCCTTGCGAGGCGCGGTCGGCGATTTCCGCCAGGCGCGGTTTTTCCGTCTGCGCCCGCTCCAGCAGGCGGACGATGGCCGACAGCCGGGAGTCATGCCCCAGGGCCTCGACCTGCACGTTCAGGGTGCTCTCGACGTTCAGGGTGCCGCCGGTCACCCGCTCGCCCGGCTTACGGGGTTGAGGCAGGTATTCGCCAGTGAGCAGCGATTCATCGACACTGGAGCGGCCTTCGACGATGCGCCCGTCGGCGGGAATCACCGCGCCGGGAAGGACCTGCACGGTGTCGCCGCATTGCAGCTCTGCGAGCAGAATGCGCTCGGTCTTGCCACTGGCATCCAGTCGCAGGCATGACGCCGGCAGCAGGTTCACCAGCTGGGCAGTCGCCGCGGCGGTACGCTCGCGGGCGCGCCGTTCGAGGTAGCGGCCAGTGAGCAGGAACAGGGCGAACATGCCGACGGTATCGAAGTACAGCTCGCCGCTGCCGGTGATGGCGGTCCAGATCCCAGCGCCGAAGGCCAGGGCGATTGCCAGCGAGACCGAAACATCCATGGTCAGGTGACGGGTGCGCAGGTCTCGCGCGGCCCCTTTGAAGAACGGCGCGCAGCTGTAGAACACGATGGGAATGGTCAGAAACAGCGCCACCCAGCGCAGGATGGTGTGCAGTTCGGGTGACAGGTCGATGTTGAATTCCGGCCAGGTGGCCATGGTCGCCATCATCGCCTGGAACCATAGCAGCCCGGCCACACCCAGGCGGCGCAGGGCGCTGCGGTTTTCCTGGGCCAGGCGTTCGGCGGCCTGGTCGGGCTGATAGGGGTGGGCGGCGTAGCCGATCAGGCGCAACTCGGCCAGCAGGCGCGACAACGGTAGCTGGTGGTCATCCCAGCTCAGCAGCAGGCGGTGGTTGGACAGGTTCAGCCGCGCCTCGGTGACTCCAGGCAGACTGCCCAGGTGTTTTTCGATCAGCCAGCCACAGGCGGCGCAGCTGATGCCCTCGACCAGCAAGGTGGCCTCGGCCAGTTCCCCGGCATGGCGAACGAAGGTCTGTTGTACGTCGTTACGATCGTATAGCGCCAGCTCATCCTGCAACTGCTTTGGCAGCGCTTCGGGGTTGGAACTGCTGTCGCTGCGGTGTTGGTAGTAATGCTCCAGGCCCCCCGCAACGATGGACTCGGCTACCGCCTGGCAACCGGGGCAGCAGAACTGCCGCGATTGCCCAAGGACCACGGCAGTGAATCGACTGCCGGCGGGGACGGGCATGGCGCAGTGGTAGCAAGGGGTGGGGTGGGTCATCTTGGGGCAGTCTTATGTCTTGACAGGGTTGGGGCTGCTTCGCGGCCCTTTCGCGACACAGGGCCGCTCCCACGAATGATCGCGCGCAACGCTCAGAGCGCCCCCGGTCGTGTGCCGGGTCATTACTGGTGCTCGGCCCCTTGCAGGGCCTCGTCGCCCAGCTGCAAGGTCAGGCCATGCTCCACCTTCTCTTCTTCGAACAAGCGCCATACATGCTCGTCCTGGCTGCCCAGCAATTCGACGAAACGCCGTCCATCGACCTTGTCATCCAACTGGCCGATATAGCGCCCGACCTCGGCACGGCTCAGCAGCACCTTGCGGTCCTTGTCCGGTTGGGTGGGTGAAATCAGGTTCAGTTCCAACTGCTGCGGGTCACTGTTGCCGGTCAGGCGCACCTCGACTTCGCCGGTCAACTCATCCAGGTGCACACTGGCCTTGAGGTTGAGGGTCTGGGCCAGCAGTTCGCGGTCCAAGGAGCGATTGATGCCTTTACCTGCCTCGTAGTAGTTGTCGTTGACCAGGTTGTCCGGGTTGCGCACGGCGATACTGACCATGGTCAGGCTCAGGCACACCGAGGTGGTGAGGATGCCGATGATGATCCAGGGCCAGAGGTGCTTGTACCAAGGGCTGGCGGCGGTGGCGGCAGGCATTTTTGTGGTTCTCTCTCAGCGGATCTGGGGGCCGATGAAGCGGCTCTTGGCTTCAACCTCGCTGGCGCTGTCGTCGGCGCTCTTGAGGATGAAAGTGATTTCGTTGGTGGTCGATGGCAGTTTCTCGGGTGCGACCGACAACTGCACCGGCAGGCTGACGATATCGCCTGCGGCCACACGTATTTCGCGCTGGCCTTCGAGCCTCAGGTCCGGCAGGCCAGCGGCATCGAGCACATACACATGGTCGCGCTGGTCCTTGTTCATCACCTTGAGGCTGTACACGTTCTCGATCCGGCCCTGGGCGTTCTCGCGGTACAGCACCCGGTCCTTGCTGACGTCGAATCCGACCAGCGAACGGGTGGCGAACGCCGTGGCCAGGGCGCCGATCATGATCAGCAGCACCACGGCGTAGCCGATCAACCGTGGGCGCAGCATGTGGGTCTTCTGACCCGAGAGGTTGTGCTCGGTGGTGTAGCTGATCAGGCCCCTGGGGTAGTTCATCTTGTCCATGATGCTGTCGCAGGCGTCGATGCAGGCGGCGCAGCCGATGCACTCGATCTGCAGGCCGTCACGGATGTCGATACCGGTAGGGCAGACCTGGACGCACATGGTGCAGTCGATGCAGTCGCCCAGACCCTGGGCCTTGTAGTCGATATCCTTCTTGCGCGGGCCGCGGGTTTCGCCGCGTCGCGGGTCGTAGGAAACGATCAGGGTGTCCTTGTCGAACATCACGCTCTGGAAGCGCGCATAGGGGCACATGTACACACAGACTTGCTCACGCAGCCAGCCGGCGTTGCCGTAGGTGGCCAGGGTGAAGAAGCCGACCCAGAAGTAGGCCCAGCCATCGGCTTGGCCTGTGAAGAATTCAACGGCCAGTTCGCGGATCGGCGAGAAATAGCCGACGAAGGTCATGCCGGTGACGAAACCGATCAGCAGCCACAGGCTGTGTTTGGCGAACTTGCGCAGGAATTTGTTGCCGCTCATCGGCGCCCTGTCGAGCTTCATGCGCTGGTTGCGGTCACCCTCCGTGACTTTTTCGCACCACATGAAGATCCAGGTCCACACGCTTTGCGGGCAGGTGTAGCCGCACCACACCCGGCCGGCGAACACAGTGATGAAGAACAGGCCGAAGGCAGCGACGATGAGGATCCCCGACAGCAGGATGAAATCCTGCGGCCAGATGGTAGCGCCGAAGATGTAGAACTTGCGCTCCGGCAGGTTCCACCACACGGCCTGGTGCCCGCCCCAGTTCAACCACACGGTGCCAAAGTACAGCAGGAACAGTACCGCGCCGCCAACCATGCGCAGCCTGCGGAACACACCGGTGAAGGCGCGGGTGTAGATTTTCTCTCGGGAGGCGTAGAGGTCGACGGAATCCTTCCCTTTGCTGGCAGGCGGGGTGACGTCATGTACCGGAATTTGCTTGCTCATCATCAAGTCCCACGGCAGTGGAGAAATGCCTCGGCCAGTGCTTGCCGGCCGCGGTCTCGCGCATTCTGCTAGCGCTCTGCGCCCCATGATACGCCGCTGATGGCGCGCCGGGGTCGCGCTGCGACACTTAGTCGCGTTGGGTTCGTGGTATGAATCGTGTTATGGCGGGTGTCAATTGATCCAGATCATCAGCTTGCTAGAAATGCGGTACCTGCGGCGGCCTCTTCGCGGGTGTGCACGATCCCTGTGGGAGCGGTTTCACCCGCGAAGAGGCCAGCCCTGCTTATTGCTTATTCAGCCTTGGCCGGTTCCGCTTGGTGCGACAGGCTGTACACATAAGCCGCCAGCAAGTGCACCTTGTCATTGCCCTGCAACTGCTCCTGGGCCGGCATCTGTCCCTGGCGACCATAGCGAATGGTTTGTTGCAGCTGGGCGAAGCTCGAACCGTAGATGAACGCCTGAGGGTGGGTCAGGTTAGGCGCGCCCATGGCCGGTGTACCCTTGCCTTCAGGCCCGTGGCAGGCCACGCAGTTGGCGGCGAAGATCTTCTGGCCGTTCTCTGCATCGGCTTTGACACCTTCAGGCAACGCACGGCCATCGAGTTTGCTGACCACGAATGCGGCCACGTCGGCCACGCCCTGCTCACCGATCACCTCGGCCCAGGCCGGCATTACGCCGTGGCGGCCGCCCATGATGGTGGTCTTGATGGTCTCGGGCTCGCCGCCCCAGCGCCAGTCGCTGTCGGTGAGGTTGGGGAAGCCGTAGGCGCCCTTGGCGTCGGAGCCGTGACACACCGAGCAGTTGGAGGCGAACAGTCGCGCGCCCATTTTCAACGCTTGCGGGTCCTTGGCCACTTCCTCGATGGGCATCGCGGCGAACTTGGCGAAGATCGGCCCGAAGCGGGCATCGGCCTTCGCCATTTCCTTTTCCCATTCGTGCACGCCGGTCCAGCCTGCCTGGCCATTGGCGAACTCGGTCTTCTTGTCGTTATCCAGGTATGAATAGCCTGGCAACACGCCCTTCCAATTGCCCAGCCCCGGGTAGAGCACCAGGTAACCGAGGGCGAAGATGATGGTGCCGACGAACAGCCAGAACCACCACTTGGGCAGTGGGTTGTCGTATTCCTCGATGCCATCGAAGGCGTGTCCGACGATCTCGTCGGTGACCTCTTCGCGCTGGCCCTTGCGGGTCGACAGCAACAGCCAGGTCAGCGAGAAGATGGTGCCCAGGGTCAGGACGGTGACGTACAGACTCCAGAAGGTTGTCATTGTTGTTTGCTCCCAGAAGCTTTCTCTTGCGCTTGTTCGACGTGCCGGGTGGCCTCTGGATCATCCGCGAAGGGCAACAGGGTCGCCTCGTCGAACTCCCGCTTGCGCCGTGGGCTGAATACCCACAGCGCCAGGCCCACGAAGGCCACCATCACCACGACGGTGCCCAGGCCGCGAATCATCCCGATATCCATCAGCGTCACCGTTTGCTCTTGATGATGGTGCCAAGGCCTTGCAGGTACGCGACGATCGCGTCCATCTCGGTCTTGCCCTTGACCGCGTCGCGGGCGCCGGCGATGTCGGCATCGGTGTACGGCACGCCGAGGGTGCGCAGTACTTCCATCTTCTTCGCGGTGTCTTTGCCGTCGAGTTTGTTCTCCACCAGCCACGGGTAAGAGGGCATCTTCGACTCAGGCACCACGTTGCGTGGGTTGTAGAGGTGCGCGCGGTGCCAATCATCCGAGTAGCGACCGCCGACACGGGCCAGGTCCGGCCCGGTGCGCTTGGAGCCCCACAGGAACGGGTGGTCCCAGACGCTCTCGCCTGCGACCGAGTAGTGGCCATAGCGTTCGGTTTCGGCGCGGAACGGGCGGATCATCTGCGAGTGGCAACCGACGCAACCTTCGCGGATGTAGATGTCACGGCCTTCGAGTTCCAGCGCGGTGCGCGGCTTCATGCCCTCAACGGGTTTGTTGGTGACGTCCTGGAAGAACAGCGGGACGATCTGGGTCAGGCCACCGACACTCACGGCGATGACCATGAAGAAGGCCAGCAGGCCTATGTTCTTCTCGACTGCTTCATGCTTCATCAGTGCGCTCCCACGACGACGATCTTGGCGGCTTCTTCAGCCTGCGCCGGGTTGGCGGCGCGTACGGTGCGGAACACGTTGTAGGCCATCAGCAGCATGCCGGAGGCGAAGAACGCACCGCCCAGGGCACGGACGATGTAGCCCGGGTGACTGGCTTGCAGGGCTTCGACGAACGAGTAGGTGAGCGTGCCGTCGTCGTTGATCGCCCGCCACATCAGGCCCTGGGTGATGCCGTTGACCCACATCGAGGCGATGTACAGTACGGTGCCGATGGTGGCCAGCCAGAAGTGCGCGTTGATCAGGCCGACGCTGTGCATCTGCTCGCGGCCATACAGTTTGGGGATCATGTGGTAGACCGCGCCGATAGAGATCATCGCTACCCAGCCAAGGGCGCCGGCATGGACGTGGCCGATGGTCCAGTCGGTGTAGTGCGACAGCGAGTTCACGGTCTTGATGGCCATCATCGGGCCTTCGAAGGTGGACATGCCATAGAACGCCAGCGATACCACCAGGAAACGCAGGATCGGGTCGGTGCGCAATTTGTGCCAGGCGCCGGAGAGGGTCATCATGCCGTTGATCATGCCGCCCCAGCTCGGTGCCAGCAGGATGATCGACATCACCATGCCCAGCGACTGGGCCCAGTCCGGCAGGGCGGTATAGTGCAGGTGGTGCGGGCCGGCCCAGATGTACAGGGTGATCAGCGCCCAGAAGTGGACGATCGACAGGCGATACGAGTAGATCGGCCGCTCGGCCTGCTTGGGCACGAAGTAGTACATCATCCCCAGGAAGCCGGTGGTGAGGAAGAAGCCCACCGCGTTGTGGCCGTACCACCACTGGATCATCGCATCGGTGGCGCCGGAGTAGGCCGAGTACGACTTGAACAGGCTTACCGGCAGGGACATGTGGTTGACGATGTGCAACATCGCGGTGACCACGATGAAGGCACCGTAGAACCAGTTACCGACGTAGATGTGCTTGGTCTTGCGCTTGACGATGGTGCCGAAGAACACCAAGGCGTAGGTGACCCAGACGATGGCCAGCAGAATCGCGATCGGCCATTCCAGCTCGGCGTATTCCTTGGTGGTGGTGTAGCCCATCGGCAAGGTCACCAGTGCCCCGATGATCACTGCCTGCCAGCCCCAGAAGGTGAAGGCGGCCATGCTGTCGGAGATCAACCGCGTCTGGCAGGTTCGCTGCACCACGTAGTAGCTGGTGGCGAACAGTGCACAGCCGCCGAAGGCGAAAATCACCAGGTTGGTGTGCAGGGGGCGCAGGCGGCCGAAGCTCGTCCAGGGCAGGTCGAGGTTCAGCTGTGGCCATACCAGCTGCGAGGCGATGTACACCCCAAGCCCCATGCCAAGGATCCCCCAGACCACCGTCATGATGGCGAACTGGCGGACGACCTTATAGTTATAAGCAGTCGGACTGATTGCTGTGCTCATTGCTAAGGTTCCACGGTTTTGGTGTTCTTGTTGGTTGAAAAAATCGGCGCCAGTATCGATAACCACCTGGGTTATGGCAACGCAAGGATCCTTGCGCCGACCCGTGTCCACACCCGTCCACCGATGTCCCGCGGTGTTGGGGCTTGGTCGATTGTACACAAATAAATATTTGTAATGTGTACCGTTTTTCGCTTTTTTCTGATCGAACGGTCAAGCTTTTTCTGCTGGCGGCGTCAGGCTGTGCGTCGCGTCTGTCTCGCTGGATTGGCAGCGAGGGCTACTGAGGCAACAAGCTTAGTTCTGATCGGAGGGGGTGCAAGGGAGGGGCTGCGGCTTGGGGCGTGGGAAGGGGAAGGGGAAGGGGAAGGGGAAGGGGAAGGGGAGAGGGGGCTTGGTTTTTGCAGAGAGGCGTAGATCGAGCGCCGCCCGCGCGGCGCATCGCGAGCAAGGCTCGCTCCTACGTTTGTTTCAGGCCAGTTATTCCCGCGAGGGTTGCGCGGGGACGCTATGGCGCTTGGCTCGATGTCGCAGACGTGGGTGCTAGGCTTGCTCGCGATGCGCCGCGCGGGCGGCACTCGATCTCACTGGCGCGAGATTTCCCGCAAGGTAATTACTTGGCACTCACCGTTTCGGTACCGTTGCCCTGCGACAGGCTGTACACATAAGCCGCCAGCAGATGCACCTTGTCGTTGCCCTGGATCTCGGCCTGCGCCGGCATCTGGCCCTGGCGACCATAGCGAATGGTCTGCTGCAACTGGGCAAAACTCGACCCGTAGATGAATGCCTGCGGATGATTCAGGTTCGGCGCGCCCATGGCGGGAGTACCGTTGCCCTCAGGCCCGTGGCAGGCCACGCAGTTGGCGGCGAAGATCTCCTTGCCCTTGGCTGCGTCGGCCTTGATACCCTCGGGCAGGCTGCGGCCGTCGAGGTTGGTCAGCACGTAGGCCGCCACATCGGCCACGCCTTGCTCGCCGATCACCTCGGCCCAGGCCGGCATCACGCCGTGACGGCCGTTCATGATCGAGGCCTTGATGGTCTCCGGCTCGCCGCCCCAACGCCAGTCCTTGTCGGTCAGGTTGGGGAAGCCATACGCGCCCTTGGCATCCGAGCCATGGCAAACCGAGCAGTTGGAGGCGAACAGACGACCGCCCATCTTCAGGGCCTGCGGGTCCTTGGCCACTTCTTCCAACGGCATCGCGGCGAACTTGGCGAAGATCGGACCGAACTTGGCGTCCGCCTTTTCCATTTCCTTCTGCCATTCGTTGGCGCCGGTCCAGCCGTTCTCGTAACCGGGCAGGATGCCTTTCCAGTTACCCAGGCCCGGATACAGGATCAGGTACCCCACGCCAAAGGCCAGGGTGCCGACGAACAGATAGAACCACCACTTGGGCAGTGGGTTGTCGTACTCCTCGATGCCATCGAAGCTGTGGCCCATGGTCTGGTCGGTAGTGTTGTTGCTCTGACCCTTGCGGGTGGCCAGCAGCAGCCAGGCCAGACCGACCAGGCTGCCAAGGGTCAGTACGCTGATGTAGGTACTCCAGAAGGTGGTCATTGCCGTTCATTCCTCATGGCAGGTTCCTGCCCGGCCGGGGGCAGGCGGTCGTCGACGAAGGGCAGAAGGCGCGCTTCGGCGAAATCACGGTCGCGGCGGCGGTTGAATACCCAGAGCGAGAGGCCGATGAAGGCGATCATCACCACCAGGGTGCCCAAGCCGCGGATCATGCCGATGTCCAGTTCCATCGCACTTACCTCTTGTTCTTGATGGCGGTGCCCAGCACCTGCAGGTAGGCGACCAGGGCATCCATCTCAGTCTTGCCCTTCACTGCGTCACGGGCACCGGCGATGTCTTCGTCGGTGTACGGCACGCCGAGGGTGCGCAGGGTGCGCATCTTGGTGTCGGTATGGCTGTTGTCGACCTGCTGGGCGACCAGCCATGGGTACGACGGCATTTTCGATTCAGGTACCACGTTGCGTGGGTTGTAGAGGTGCGCACGGTGCCAGTCGTCCGAGTAGCGACCGCCGACGCGGGCCAGGTCCGGGCCGGTGCGCTTGGAGCCCCACAGGAACGGATGGTCCCAGACGCTCTCACCCGCGACCGAGTAGTGGCCATAGCGCTCGGTCTCGGCGCGGAACGGGCGGATCATCTGCGAGTGGCAACCGACGCAACCTTCGCGGATGTAGATGTCGCGGCCTTCCAGCTGCAGCGCGGTATAGGGCTTCATGCCTTCGACCGGTTTGTTGGTAACGTCCTGGAAGAACAGCGGGACGATCTGGGTCAGGCCGCCGATGCTGACGGCGAACACCATCAACAAGGCCAGCAGGCCAACGTTTTTCTCGATGACTTCATGTTTCATCAGGCAGGTCTCCTCAGGCCAGCTGGGCGTTGGCAGGGGTGGCTTCAGCAGCCGGCGCGCGCACGGTGCGCCAGGTGTTCCAGGCCATCAGGAACATGCCACTGAGGAAGATCGCGCCACCGACGAAGCGAACGATGAAGCCTGGGTGGCTGGCAACCAGGGTCTCGACGAACGAGTAGGTGAGCGTGCCGTCGCTGTTCACCGCGCGCCACATCAGGCCCTGAGCGATGCCGTTGACCCACATCGAGGCGATGTACAGCACGGTGCCGATGGTCGCCAGCCAGAAGTGCGCGTTGATCAGGCCGATGCTGTGCATCTGCTGCTTGCCGAACACTTTGGGAATGGTGTGGTAGAGCGCGCCGATGGAGATCATCGCGACCCAGCCGAGGGCGCCGGCATGGACGTGGCCGATGGTCCAGTCGGTGTAGTGGGACAGGGCATTGACCGTCTTGATGGCCATCATCGGGCCTTCGAAGGTGGACATGCCGTAGAACGCCAGGGATACCACCAGGAAACGCAGGATCGGGTCGCTGCGCAATTTGTGCCAGGCACCGGACAGGGTCATCATGCCGTTGATCATGCCGCCCCAGCTTGGTGCCAGCAGGATCAGCGACATCACCATGCCCAGCGACTGTGCCCAGTCGGGCAGAGCGGTGTAGTGCAGGTGGTGCGGACCGGCCCAAATGTACAGGGTGATCAGCGCCCAGAAGTGCACGATCGACAGGCGATAGGAATACACCGGGCGTTCGGCCTGCTTGGGCACGTAGTAGTACATCATCCCCAGGAAGCCTGCAGTCAGGAAGAAGCCCACCGCGTTGTGGCCGTACCACCACTGCACCATCGCATCGGTGGCACCGGCGTACACCGAGTACGACTTGGTCAGGCTCACCGGCAGTTCCAGGTTGTTGACGATGTGCAGCATCGCCACGGTGAGGATGAACGCCCCGAAGAACCAGTTGCCCACGTAGATGTGCTTGGTGGTGCGCTTGATCAGCGTGCCGAAGAACACGATGGCGTAGCAGACCCAGACGATGGTGATCAAGATGTCGATCGGCCATTCCAGTTCGGCGTACTCCTTGGAACTGGTGTAGCCCAGCGGCAGGGTGATGGCCGCGAGCAGGATCACCAGTTGCCAGCCCCAGAAGGTGAACGCAGCCAGGCCCGGAGCGAAGAGGGTGGTCTGGCAGGTGCGTTGCACCGAATAATAGGAGGTGGCGAACAGCGCGCAGCCGCCGAAGGCGAAGATCACCGCATTGGTATGCAGGGGTCGCAGGCGGCCGAAGCTGGTCCAGGGGAGGTCGAAGTTGAGGGAAGGCCAGGCGAGCTGGGCGGCGATGAAGACGCCGAGCCCCATCCCGACGATTCCCCACACCACCGTCATGATGGCGAATTGGCGGACCACCTTGTAGTTATAGGCGGTACTGCTGGTTGTGTTCATGTATGGGTTCCCATCCACGGTTATTGGCAGGCTATACAGCGAGGCAAGCATGAGTAATGGGCAAAGTGCCGGTATTGACGGGGATCAATGGGCGAATATCGGAAATGTCCCAGGCTTGCGCTGCAATCCTCCGCGCCCAGGGCTGGGTGAAGGCCCCGCGGGCGGCCTGATCCTGGCCCATGGCGCGGGCGCGCCAATGGACAGCACGTTCATGGAGGACATCGCGCAAAGGCTGGCGGCGCTTGGGGTAGGCGTGATCCGCTTCGAGTTTCCCTACATGGCCGAGCGCAGGGTGAGTGGCGGCAAACGACCGCCCAATCCTCAGAAGGTATTACTGCAATGCTGGCGCGAGGTGTACCAGCAGGTGCGACCTTTGGTCGCGGGCAGGTTAGCCATTGGCGGCAAGTCGATGGGCGGGCGCATGGCCAGTCTGTTGGCCGACGAACTGGGGGTCGATGCGCTGGTATGCCTGGGGTATCCGTTCTATGCCGTGGGCAAGCCGGAAAAGCCCAGGGTCGAGCACTTGGCTGGGTTGCGTACGCCAACGCTGATCGTGCAGGGCGAGCGGGATGCGCTGGGTAATCGGGAAGCGGTGCAGGGGTATGCGCTGTCGCCTTCGATCGAAGTGAGCTGGCTGGTGGCGGCGGATCATGACTTGAAGCCGCTTAAGGCTTCCGGGTTCAGCCATGAGCAGCATTTGCAGGCGGCGGCTGAGCGAGTGGCGGGGTTTCTGAAGGGATAGTCTTGGTTTCATCGCCGGCAAGCCGGCTCCTACAGTTATTTCCGAAGTCGGCGCGATCCCTGTAGGAGTCGGCTTGCCGGCGATGAGGCCAGTGCGGACTAACGCTTAGTCGCGGTACTCACACAGGTAGGCAGTGTCCACCGCCACTTTCAACTGGAACTTGCTGTCGGCCTGCACGTTGAACTTGTCGCCAGCGTTGAAGGTTTCCCAGTTGTCGCTGCCTGGCAGCTTGACGGTCAGGGCGCCGGAAACGACATGCATGATCTCGCGCTTGGCGGTGCCGAACTCGTATTCGCCCGGTGCCATGACGCCAACCGTGGCCGGACCTTCAGTGCCTTCGAAGGCGATCGACTTGACGGTGCCATCGAAGTACTCATTGACCTTGAACATAGGGCGACTCCTGAAATGAGGGGGGATGAAAAAGGGCTGGCCAGTATGCCCAAGGCCACTGGCGCCGTCATCTGCTTTCAGGTGCCGTGGGCCGGCAGTGTCAGGGGCAGCAGGCGCGCCGTATTGCGCGCATCTTCCAGGGCCCGGTGCTGTTGACCGCAAAATTGTAGCCCGGCCAGTTGCAAGGCACCGTTGAGCCCGGTCGGCCGCTGCAGGTGGCGAGCCTTGGCGAAGCGTTGCTTGAGGTTGATGTGCGGCAGGTCTCGCAGCAGGCTGTCGACCTTGTGCTGTTGCCATTCCTGCAATAATTGCTGGCGATCGTAGTCGCCCCAGCTGACCCAGGCCTGCAGCTGGCCCCGATGGTGCCCCAGCCAGCGTTCGAAAGCGACCCACACTTCGGCGAAACCGGCGGCGCTGTCCACGCTGGCCTGGCTGATGTGCGTAAGCTCTCGGCAGAACGGCGTCAGCTGCGGGCGCCGTCTGGGCTTCACGAAGCGCTGGAAATGGTCGACCTCGCGGCCTTCGCGGGTCACCAGGCTGGCGCCGATTTCAATGACTTCCATCTCTGTGACCGGCCAGCCACCGTCATCGGTGGTGGCTTCCAGGTCGATCACCAACCAGTGGCCCATACCAGGCTCCCTTGCCATTCATGCCAAAGCAGCGTAGCCAATGTCTGCCCCCACGGCATCCCCTGGCAAAATGCCGTCACTTTGGCATAACCAGCGGTTGTGCGCCGCAGGGAAAACGCCTAGTTTAGGCGCATCCAGGTACGAACCGTGATGAGTGTCCGTCTTGACTCCAGCGCCCGGCCTAAAAGTGTTGTCTTCCCTGTTGGTACTCGCCGCGCTGTGGCTGGTCACGCCTGCCTGCGTTGCCGGGGCCATCGAAGTGAAGATCGGCGCCGCGCATTTCCCTCCTTATACGGTCCGCCCCGAGCAGGGCGCGGACACCGGCTTGCTGCCACAACTGGTGGAAGCGCTCAACCGGCTGCAGCAGGACTACCGCTTCGTGCTGGTGCCGACCTCCATTCAGCGGCGCTTCGGCGACTTCCAGCAAGGTCGCACCGACATGGCGATTTTCGAGAACCCGCAATGGGGCTGGCAAAGCATTCCGCATCAGACCGTGGACATGGGCCTCGAGGATGCCGAGGTATTCGTCGCCAAGAAGCTCGACAACCGTGATCAGCGCTACTTCGATGACCTGAGGGGGAAGCGGCTGGCGCTGTTCAATGGCTACCACTACGCATTCGCCGCTTTCAACCCCGACCCGAACTACCTACGCAAGACCTACAACGCGACGCTGACCTATTCCCATGACAGCAACCTGTTGATGGTTCAGGCCGGCCGCTCCGACATCGCCCTGGTGACCCGTTCCTACCTGAGCGATTTCATGGTGCGCAACCCGGAAAGCCTGGCGCAGTTGATGGCCTCGGAGCGGGTCGACCAGGTCTACCACCACTACGCGTTGCTCCGCCCCGATGCCCCCATCAGCGACAAGGCGTTCGCCGGGTTGCTGCGTGACCTGCGAGAGACCGGCGAACTGTCGCGGATCTTCCAGCCATACCGCATTACCGTGGAAACCCCCGGCGACTAAATTCCTGCAGCGTGGTCACGTTTTCAGGTGTGAGCCTTTCTATTCTCTACCTGTGAGCCATGACCATGCCGTTCGATGCCGCTTCGCAGCCCTTGTCCCTGCCACGCTGGCGCAGCCTGAGCGCCGATGAGGGAGACTGCTGGCTGAGCCTGACCCTTGAAGGTCGCCCGTTGATCCGGGTGCGCCTGGAGCCGGCTGAAACCCTGCACGTTCACCTTGAACGCCTTTGCCCGGAGCGTCCGTACCAAGCCTTGTGGGCCGCGTGCTATTGGTTGCTGTCGCGCGACCCCGCGCGCCAGCGCCTGGCCTGGCGTCTGCCCGAGCCTGTGCCGCAGGCATTGACCAGCGGCCTATTGCTGAGTGCCGACCAGCCGGGGCACTACCTGTGCGAACGCACCCTGTTCTGGCAATTGCCCCAGCCCTGGCTTGGCCAGGTCGCCAGCGAGCCCTATCCGCAGCAGATGCAGATCAGCCATGGCAAGCGTCACCCCCGCCGTGCACCGAAACCCCGTGGTGAGGTGTATCGCCGTTTCGATGCCCGCCTGGGCAGCTGGGTATCGTTGCGCACCCTGGAAATCGACCAGGACCTGGAGCGCTTCAACCGCTGGCAGAACAATCCGCGCGTCGAGCAGTTCTGGCAGGAGGGCGGCTCCCTGGAGCAGCATCGCGAATACCTGACCAAGCTCGACGCCGACCCTCATACCCTGACGCTGATCGGCTGTTTCGATGACCAGCCTTTTGCCTACTTCGAAGCCTACTGGGCGAAAGAGGACCGCATCGCTCCGTTCTACCCTGCGGACGATTACGATCGAGGCGTGCATATGCTGGTGGGCGAGGAGACGCACCGAGGGCCGCACAAGGTCGCGAGCTGGTTATCGGCCCTGGTGCATTACCTGTTCCTGGACGACCCGCGTACCCAGCGGGTGGTGGCCGAACCACGCGCCGACAATGGCAAGATGATCGGCTACATGCACGACCAGTGCTTCCACTGCGAGAAAGAGTTCGACTTCCCGCACAAGCGTGCGGCGCTGATGATCCTGGGGCGCGAGCGCTTCTTCGATCATTGCAAGCTGGTTTGACGGTATCTCAACAAGAACTGCGCAGCCCGGGTGAGAGCGCCGGGTGGGAGCGGCCTTTTATCGCGAAGAGGCCGCTCCCCGGGGGGCGGAAAACGGCCTGAAAAACTCAGGCCTGTCGGCTGGCCGTCTTGCGGCAATGTACCAGGGCGTCGCGAATCATGAAATTCACCAGCGTTGGCGACACGCCCAGTTCCTTGGCGATGTCCTTCTGTGGCACGCCGTGCAGGCGGTACATCTCAAAGGCGTAGCGAGTGCGCTGCGGCAGTTCGTTGAGCGCATCGGCAATGTGCTCCAGGGTGGCGAGGTTGATGTGCGTAGCTTCCGGCGAGGCGTTCTGGAGGACCACATTCAGGCCTTCCTCTTCACTCCCGGAGTACTTCAGTTCCATCGCCTGCTTGCGGTAGTGGTCGATGGCCAGGTTACGCACGATCTGAAACAGGTAGCTGAGCTGGGCCTTGAATGACGAGGTGATCTGCGGAGCAGCGCTCAGACGGAAGAAAGCGTCCTGTACGACATCTTCAGCGCGTGAGCGACAACCCGTGATGCGGGCGGCGATCTTCACCAGAATGCGGCGATTGTCGACGAATGCCTGGAGTAATGGTGAATCGCACTTACTTGTGGATAGTTGTTCCGCCATGGAAATCACCTTGTCTCAGATGGGAGAGGTCGCACCCCATGTGGGGTAGCTTCCTACGACGTGCGACAAGCTATTCGTAATGATAATTAATGTCAAATACGAAACGTAATTAGTAAATATAACCTTCGGGAATATCCGCTACGAAGCCGCCGTGGGCGCGAGCGTGCTCACGATGCGCCGTGGGCGGTGCTCTGCCCGCGCCCCATTTCCATCCCTCCCGACGCTAATTTCTTCCCCCACCAATCCGTTCACCTGTGTACATCCGGCCGCCGAGCGCTGCCCGCCGACCACCGCGTGGGCAGCTGGCCCGACTTACCCAGACACTGGCAGGAACCCCCCATGACGGACGCCTTCGAACTCCCGCTCACGCTGGTCCAGGCCCTGGCGCAACGCGCCGCGCAGACACCGGACCGCATCGCCTTGCGCTTTCTGGCCGATGACCCCAGCGAGCAGGCCGTGCTTAGCTACCGGGACCTGGACGCGCGCGCTCGCACCATAGCCGCCGCCCTGCAGGTGCGAACCGCACGAGGGGACCGCGCCGTGCTGCTGTTCCCAAGCGGCCCGGATTACGTTGCGGCGTTCTTCGGTTGCCTGTATGCCGGCGTCATCGCCGTTCCGGCCTACCCGCCGGAGTCATCGCGCCGCCATCATCAAGAGCGCCTGCTGTCGATCATCGACGACGCCGAGCCGCGCCTGCTGCTGACCGTCACTGCGCTGCACGACAGCCTGCAGGGCCTGGAAGCCTTGAGCGCGGACAATGCTCCGGCACTGTTGGCGGTGGACAGCCTGGACCCTGCGCTGGCGGCGTCCTGGCGCGAACCTGCGCTGGCGTGCGATGACATCGCCTTCCTGCAGTACACCTCCGGCTCCACCGCCTTGCCCAAAGGGGTCCAGGTCAGTCACGGCAACCTGGTGGCCAATGAGCAACTCATTCGCCATGGTTTCGGCATCGACCTGAACCCGGACGATGTGATCGTCAGCTGGCTGCCGCTTTACCACGACATGGGCCTGATCGGCGGCCTATTGCAGCCGATCTTCAGCGGTGTGCCGTGTGTATTGATGTCGCCAGGCTACTTCCTCGCCAGGCCGCTGCGTTGGTTGCAGGCGATCAGCGCGTACGGCGGCACCATCAGTGGCGGCCCTGACTTCGCCTACCGACTGTGCAGCGAGCGGATCAGCGAGGCGGCCCTGGCCGGGCTCGACCTCAGCCGGTGGCGCGTGGCGTATTCCGGCTCCGAGCCCATCCGCCAGGACAGCCTCGCCACCTTCGCCGACAAGTTCCAGTCCTGCGGTTTCCAACCGAGCAGCTTCTTTGCCAGTTACGGCCTGGCCGAGGCCACGCTGTTCGTCAGCGGCAGCCGTCGTGGCCAGGGTATCGCTGCGTTGGAACTGGACGCCGAAGCGTTTGCCGCCAACCGCGCCGAGCCGGGCGAGGGCAGTGTGCTGATGAGCTGTGGTTATCCGCAGCCTGGACACGCTGTGCGTATCGTCGAGCCACAACGGCTCGAGGTGCTGAGTGACAACCAGGTGGGCGAGATCTGGGCGGGTGGCCCGAGCATCGCCCTGGGCTACTGGCGCAACCGTGAGGCCACTGCCCGGACCTTCGTCGAGGCGGACGGCCAGACCTGGCTGCGCACCGGCGACCTGGGGTTCATGCGCGATGGCGAGGTGTTCGTCACCGGTCGCCTGAAGGACATGCTCATCGTCCGTGGGCAGAATCTGTACCCGCAAGATCTGGAAAGAACCCTCGAGCGTGAAGTGGCGGTGCTACGCAAAGGTCGCGTAGCGGTGTTCGCCGTCGACGATCAGGGCGAGGAGGGCATTGGCGTTGCGGTAGAGGTCAGCCGCAGCGTGCAGAAGGCCGTCGAGCCTCACGAACTGATCAAGGCCCTGCGCCAGGTGATCGCTGATGCCTGCCGTCAGGCCCCCGCCGTAGTGTTGCTGCTCAATCCCGGCGCGCTGCCCAAGACCTCAAGCGGCAAGCTGCAACGCTCGGCCTGCCGTCTGCGCATGAGCGACGGTAGCCTGGACTGCTATGCGCGTTACCCGGCACCTGCCGAGCCGGCCATCGCCACGGCCGTTGGCGACGCTCTGCAGGCGCGCATCGCGACAGCCTGGCGCGAGGTGCTCAAGGTCGAAGCGGTGGCCGCGGACGATCACTTCCTGCTGCTGGGCGGCAACTCCATCGCTGCTACCCAGGTGACTGCACGCCTGGCCGACGAGTTAGGCATCGACCTGGGGCTGCGCACGCTGTTCGAAGCGCCCATCCTGGCGGACTACCGTGCTGCCGTGGCGGCCATCCTTGCCCAGGGCAGTGCCAAGGCGACGGTTATCAGCAGCCTGAGCCGTGGCCAGGCGCTGCCACAGTCGCTGGCGCAGAACCGCCTGTGGTTGCTGTGGCAGCTGGCGCCGCAGTCGGCGGCCTACAACATTCCCGCCGGCCTGCACTTGCGCGGCGAGCTGGACGTCGCTGCACTGGAAGCTGCGTTCCAGGCCCTAGTGGCCCGCCATGAATCGCTGCGTACGCTGTTCAGCGAAGAAGGCGGCCAGGCGTTGCAGCGGATCCTGCCCGAGCGACCGTTCACTCTAAAGCGCGTGGACCTCCAAGGGCTGAGCGCCGATGACGTGGCGAGGCTGCGTGAGGAGGAGGCCCAGCATCCGTTCGACCTGACCGGCGACCCGCTGTTGCGGGTGACCCTGGTGCGCCTGGATGACGAGGACCATCAGCTGTGGGTGACCCTGCACCACATCATTGCCGATGGCTGGTCGCTGAACATCCTGCTCGATGAGTTCGCCAAGTTGTATGCCGCACATTGCCAGGGCCTGCAAGCCAACCTCGCTCCCCTGTCGCTAGGCTATGCCGACTACGGCAACTGGCAGCGGCAGTGGCTGGCCGATGGCCAGGCGCAGCGCCAGTTGGCGTACTGGAAGGCCCGTCTGGGCGATGAACTGCCGGTGCTCGACCTGTGCACCGACCATCCGCGCTCCGCCCTGCGCGACCGGCGCGCCGCGCGCCTCAACCTCAAGGTGTCGGCCAAGTTGGGCGACGCCATCAAAGGCCTGGCCCGAGAGCAGCAGGCGAGTCTGTTCATGGTCCTGCTGGCGGCATGGCAAGGCCTGTTGCACCGCTACAGCGGCCAGAACGACCTCTGCGTCGGCGTGCCCAATGCCAACCGTCCGCGCCTGGAAACCCAGGGCATGGTCGGCTTCTTCATCAACACCCAGGTGCTGCGCGCTAAGCTCCATGGCCGTCTGCCGTTCCAGCAGTTGCTGGCGCAGGTGCGCCAAGCGACCCTTGAAGCCCAGGCCAACCAGGACCTGCCGTTCGAACAACTGCTCGAAGCCTTGCCCGAAGCGCGCGAGCAAGGCCTGTTCCAAGTCATGTTCAACCACCAGCAACGCGACCTGTCTGCCCTGCGCCGCCTGCCCGGCCTTCTGGCCGAAGAGCTGCCGTGGCATAGCCGCGAAGCCAAGTTCGACCTGCAACTGCACAGCGAGGAAGACCACCAGGGCCGCCTGAGCCTGGCGTTCGACTACGCTGCCGAACGGTTCGAAGCCAGCACCATCGAGCGCCTGGCCCAGCACCTGCTGGCGTTGTTGGAGCAAGTCTGCGCCCAACCGCGGATGGCCTTGGGCGAGGTCCGTTTGCTGGATGAGCAGGGCCGCGAGCAACTGCTGGGTTGGGGCCAGGCCCCGATGCCAGCCCCTAAGAGCCTGCTGTTAGGGCAACTGAACGAGCAGGCCCGGCTGACCCCGCAGCGCACGGCGCTGGTGTGGGAGGGCGGTAGCCTCGATTACGCCGAACTGCACCAGCAGGCCAACCGGCTGGCCCACTACCTGCGCGACAAAGGCGTTGGCCCGGACACCTGCGTTGCCATTGCCATCGAGCGTTCACCGCAACTGCTGATCGGCCTGTTGGCCATTCTCAAGGCCGGTGGCGCCTATGTGCCGCTGGATGTCGATTACCCGGCCGAGCGTCTGGCCTACATGCTCGAAGACTGCAAGGCCGGCCTGCTGCTCAGTCACAGTGGCCTGCTCGACAGGCTGCCGCAGGTGGACGGCGTCAGCGCCATCGCACTCGACCAACTGCACCTGGACAGTTGGCCAAGCCAGGCGCCTGGCCTGCATCTGGATGGGGATAACCTGGCCTACGTGATCTACACCTCCGGCTCAACCGGACAACCCAAGGGCGTCGGCAATACCCACGCGGCCCTTGCCGAACGCCTGCAATGGATGCAGGCCACCTACGGCCTGAACGACAGCGACGTGCTGATGCAAAAGGCGCCGATCAGTTTCGATGTGTCGGTGTGGGAGTGCTTCTGGCCGCTGGTCACCGGCTGCCGCCTGGTGCTGGCCGGCCCCGGCGAGCATCGCGACCCGCACCGCATCGCGGCGCTGGTGCAGCAGCATGGCGTGACCACGCTGCACTTCGTCCCGCCGTTGCTGCAAGTGTTCGTGCAAGAGCCGCTGACTGCCGGCTGCACCAGCCTGCGGCGAGTGTTCTCCGGTGGCGAGGCGCTGTCGGCGAACCTGCGTGACCGTGTGCTGCAAGTGCTACCGCAGGTGCAGTTGCACAACCGTTATGGCCCGACCGAAACTGCGATCAACGTTACCCACTGGCATTGCCAGGCAGAGGATGGTGAGCGTTCACCCATCGGCCGCCCGCTGGGGAATGTGATCTGCCGGGTGCTGGATGACGAGATGGAACTGACCGCCCCGGGTGTGCCGGGCGAACTGTACCTGGGCGGTGCGGGTCTGGCGCGGGGCTATCTGGGCCGTCCGGGCCTGACCGCCGAACGCTTCGTGCCCCAGGTCGATGGTAACGGCGAACGCTTGTACCGCAGTGGCGACCGTGCCCGCTGGCAGATGCAGGTCCAGGCGCTGGAGTACCTGGGTCGCCTCGATCAGCAGGTGAAAGTGCGCGGGTTCCGCGTCGAGCCCGAAGAGGTCCAGGCCTGCCTGCTGAGCCAGTCCGGTGTCGACCAGGCCCTGGTGCTCATCCACAAGGATGGGATCAGTGCACGACTGGTCGGCTACTACAGTGGCACCGCCCAGCCTGAAGCGCTGGTGGCGGCCCTGGCAGAGCGGTTGCCGGCCTACATGGTCCCTGCGCAGTTGATTGCGCTGGCGCACCTGCCGCTGGGCCCCAGCGGCAAGGTCGATCGCAAGGCCTTGCCAGCGCCGGTCTGGCAGCAGCGCGAACATATCGAGCCACGAACTGCGTTGCAGCAGGAGGTGGCGGCGATCTGGTGCGCGGTGCTCAACCTGCCACGTATCGGCCTGCAGGACGACTTCTTCGACCTTGGCGGCCACTCGCTGCTGGCTACCCAGATCGTCTCCCGCACCCGCCAGGCCTGCGATGTCGAGCTGCCGCTCAAAGCCTTGTTCGAAGCCAGCGAGCTGGGCGCTTTCTGCGCCGAGATCGCTCGCATCCGCGAGGCTGGCGAGCGCAACCTGCAAGGCGAGATCGCACGTGTCGACCGCCGTCAGGCCGTGCCGCTGTCTTACTCTCAGCAGCGCATGTGGTTCCTCTGGCACATGGAGCCGGACAGCCCGGCCTATAACGTCGGTGGTATGGCCCGGCTGCGTGGCACTCTGGATGTGGAGGCCTTCGAGCGTGCCTTGCAGGCGCTGATCGTGCGCCATGAAACCCTGCGTACCACCTTCCCGAGCATCGACGGCGTGCCGTACCAGTGCGTTGCCGAGCACAGCGGCCTGCAGCTCGATTGGCAAGACTTCAGCACCTTGCCTGCCGATTCCCGCCAGCATCGTTTGCAGCAACTGGCCGATGCCCAGGCGCACCAGCCGTTCGACCTGGAGCGCGGCCCGCTGCTGCGTGCGTGCCTGACCAAGACCGAGGCGCACGAGCACTTCTTCGTCCTGACCTTGCACCACATCGTCACCGAAGGCTGGGCCATGGACATCTTCGCCCGCGAGCTGGGCGAGCTGTACGAGGCCTTTGTCGACGCGCGCGAATCGCCATTGGCGCCGCTGCCGGTGCAGTACCTCGACTACAGCGTGTGGCAACGCCAGTGGCTGGAGAGCGGTGAGGGCACCCGTCAGCTGGCCCTCTGGAAAGCCCGCCTGGGCGATGAACACCCGGTGCTGGCCCTGCCGTCCGACCGCCCGCGCCCGGCCGTGCAGAGCCACCGGGGGGAGCTGTATCGCTTCGACCTCGACCCGGCGCTGGTGGCGCGCGTGCATGCCTTCAACAGCCAACGTGGCCTGACGTTGTTCATGACCATCACCGCCACGCTGGCCGCATTGCTGCACCGCTACAGTGGCCAGCGCGACCTGCGCATCGGCGCGCCGGTGGCCAACCGTATTCGTCCCGAGAGCGAGGGGCTAATCGGCGCCTTCTTGAACACCCAGGTGCTGCGCTGCGAGTTGGACGGACAGATGACCGGCACCGCGCTGCTCGATCAGGTGCGCCAGGTCGCCATCGAGGCCCAGTCGCACCAGGACCTGCCGTTCGACCAACTGGTCGAAGCCCTGCAGCCGCCGCGCAGCAGTGCCTACAACCCGCTGTTCCAAGTCATGTGCAACGTCCAGCGCTGGGCCTTCCAGCAGCGCCGCGAACTGGCGGGCATGCAGGTGGACTACCTGGTCAACGATGCCAGTGCCACCAAGTTCGACCTTTATCTGGAGGTCACCGACCTGGACGGCCGCCTCGGCTGCTGCCTGACCTACAGCCGCGACCTGTTCGACGAACCGCGCATCGCGCGCATGGCCGAGCACTGGCAGCAGTTGCTGGTCGGCCTGCTCGACGATCCTCAACGACGTCTGTGCGAGTTGCCGATGCTGAGCCACACCGAGCAGCAGGTGCTGGTGGGCCATTTGCAGGGCGAGCCGGACCACGGACTCAACCAGACCCTTCACGGCCTGTTCGCCATCCAGGCCGCCAGTACCCCGCAAGCCCTGGCACTGACCTTCGCCGGCCAGCACCTGAGCTACGCCGAGCTGGACCAACGGGCCAACCGCCTGGCCCGGGCCCTGCGCGAGCGCGGTGTCGGCCCGCAGGTACGGGTGGGCCTGGCCCTCGAGCGCTCGTTGGAGATGGTCGTCGGCCTGTTGGCCATTCTCAAGGCCGGCGGTGCCTATGTGCCGCTGGACCCCGAATACCCGCTCGACCGTTTGCACTACATGATCGAGGACAGCCGCATCGGCCTGTTGCTGAGCCAGCGCACGCTGCTGGAGGCGCTCGGCGAGCTGCCCGATGGCGTGGCCCGCTGGAGCCTCGAAGATGATGCCGTCAGCCTGTCCGCCTACAGCGATGCGCCGCTGGACAACCTCAACCTGCCACAGCACCAGGCGTACCTGATCTACACCTCCGGCTCTACCGGCAAGCCCAAGGGCGTGGTGGTCAGCCACGGTGAAATCGCCATGCACTGCCAGGCGGTGATCGCCGCCTTCGGCATGCGTAGCGACGACTGCGAGCTGCACTTCTATTCGATCAACTTCGACGCAGCCAGCGAGCGCCTGCTGGTGCCGCTGCTGTGCGGTGCCCGCGTGGTGCTGCGCGCACAGGGGCAGTGGGGCGCCGAGGACATTTGCCAACTGGTGCGCGAACAACAGGTGAGCGTGCTGGGCTTCACCCCGAGCTATGGTAGCCAGCTGGCCCAGTACCTGGCGGGGCGGGGCGAGCAACTGCCGGTGCGCCTGGTCATCACCGGCGGCGAGGCGCTGACCGGCGAGCACCTGCAACGCATTCGCCAGGCCTTCGCGCCGCAACAGTTCTTCAACGCCTACGGGCCGACCGAAACGGTGGTGATGCCGCTGGCCTGCCTGGCGCCGCAGACCCTGCCCGCCGATGCCGGCAGCGTGCCGATCGGCCGGGTGATCGGCGCACGTAGCGCTTACATTCTCGACGAGGACCTGGCGCTCCTGCCCCAGGGCGGCATCGGCGAGCTGTACATCGGTGGTGCGGGTTTGGCCCAGGGTTACCACGACCGCCCCGGGCTCACTGCCGAACGCTTCGTCGCCGACCCATTCAGCCATGATGGCGGTCGCCTGTACCGCACCGGCGACCTGGTGCGCCTGCGTGCCGACGGGTGTGTGGAGTACATCGGGCGTGCCGACCAGCAAGTGAAGATCCGCGGTTTCCGGATCGAGCTTGGCGAGATCGAGAGCCGCCTGCAGGAGCATGCCGATGTCGACGACGCGGTGGTCCTGGCAATCGACCTGCCCGGTGGCAAGCAACTGGTGGGCTACCTGGTGTGCAGGCAGGCCACGGCGAGCGCCGAGGCCCAGGCCTCGCTGCGCGAAGCGATCAAGGCCGATGCCCGCCAGCACCTGCCGGACTACATGGTACCGGCGCACCTGGTGCTGCTCGACAGCCTGCCACTGACGGGCAACGGCAAGCTCGATCGCCGCGCACTGCCGCTGCCGGATCTCCAGCAAGCCCAACAGCATTACCTGGCCCCGAGCAACGAAGTCGAGGCACAGTTGGTGCAGCTCTGGTGTGAGGTGCTCAATGCTGCCCGCGTGGGCGTGCAGGACAACTTCTTCGAACTGGGCGGCGACTCGATCCTGTCGATCCAGGTGGTCAGCCGTGCCCGTCAGCTGGGCCTGCAGTTCACCCCGCGCGACCTGTTCCAGCACCAGACCATCCAGACCCTCGCCGCCGTGGTCAGCCGCAGCGCTGCGCCAAGCGACATCGAGCAGGGCTTGCGGCAGGGGCGTAGTGGCCTGACGCCGATCCAGCACTGGTTCTTCGACAGCCAGGTCACCCAGCCACAACACTGGAACCAGGCTGTGCTGCTGCAAGCTCGCCAAGCACTGGACAGCACGGTGCTGGAGCGCGCCCTGGCCGGCCTGGTGGAACACCACGACAGCCTGCGCCTGCGCTTCGTCCAGGCCAATGGCCGTTGGCAAGCCGAGTATGCGGCGTCGGCCAGCCAGCAGTTGCTGTGGACCGCCACGGTCAGCGACTTCGACGACTGCCAGGCGCTGTACACCGACGTGCAGCGCAGCCTCGACCTGCACCAAGGCCCACTGCTGCGCGCCTTGCTGGTGAGCGATGGGCAGGGCGCACAGCGCCTGTTGCTGGCGATCCACCACCTGGTGGTCGACGGTGTGTCCTGGCGTGTCTTGCTCGAAGACCTGCAAGCGCTCTACCGTGGCCAGACGCTCGCTGCCAAGACCCATGCCATGGGCGACTGGGCAGCACGCTTGGCCAGCTACGCCGGCAGTGACTCGCTAAGAGACGAGCTGGATTGGTGGCAGGGGCAACTCGGCAATGTGCGCCACGAGTTGCCATGCGATCACCCTCAGGGCGGTAACCTGAACCGGCATGCGCGCACGCTGGCCATCGGCCTGGACGTGGAGCAGACCCGTCGGTTGCTTCAGCAGGCCCCGGCGGCTTACCACACCCAGGTCAATGACCTGCTGTTGACCGCGCTGGCCCGTGTCCTGTGCCGCTGGAGCGAGGACGAAACCGTACTGGTGCAGCTCGAAGGCCATGGCCGTGACGGGCTGTTCGAGGACATGGACCTGACTCGCAGCGTCGGCTGGTTCACCAACGCCTATCCGCTGTGCCTGAAGCCAGCGGTAGGCGACGACGAAAGCGCCCGCGCCACGTCCATCAAGCACATCAAGGAACAACTGCGCCAGGTACCGCACAAAGGTCTGGGTTACGGCGTGCTGCGCTACCTTGCCGATGACGTCGGGCGCGAGCGCATGGCGGCCCTGGCGCAGGCACGCATCACCTTCAACTACCTCGGGCAGTTCGACCAGCAGTTCGATGCCGCCGCGCTATTCCAGCCGCTGGATGCGCCAGCGGGCCTGGCCCATGACCTCGATGCGCCGCTGCCGAACTGGCTCAGCGTCGACGGCCAGGTCTATGGCGGCGCCTTGCAACTGCGCTGGACCTACAGCGCCGAGCGCTACGACGACTCGACCATCGCCCGTCTGGCCGAGGCCTATCGCCAAGAGTTGCTCGCACTGGTCGAGCATTGCCTGGCCGATGGCAACGGCAGCTTCACCCCATCAGATTTCCCCCTGGCTCGCCTGACCCAGGAGCAGATCGACGCCTTGCCGGTACCCGCCGACGAGATCGAAGACGTCTACCCGCTGACGCCGATGCAGGAAGGCCTGCTGTTGCACACGCTGCTGGAACCCGGCACCGGCATCTACTACATGCAAGACCGCTACCGCATCAACAGCGCGCTGGACCCTGAACGCTTCACCCAGGCCTGGCAGGCCGTGGTGGCGCGCCACGAAGCCTTGCGCGCATCGTTCAGCTGGAACGCTGGCGAGGCGATGCTGCAGATCATCCACAAACCCGCCAGAACGCCGGTGGATTACCAAGACTGGCGCGGCCTGGACGACGCCACCCAGGAGGCGCGTTTGCACGCCCTGCACAAGCAGGAGCGCGAGGCCGGTTTCGCGCTGCTGCGCGAGGCGCCGTTCCACCTGCGTCTGGTGCGGGTTGCCGACGAGCGCTACTGGTTCATGATGAGCAACCACCACATCCTCATCGACGCCTGGTGCCGTTCGCTGCTGATGAACGACTTCTTCGAGCTCTACCAGGCCCTCGGCGAAGGTCGCCAGGCCCAATTACCGGTACCGCCGCGCTACCGCGACTACATCGGCTGGCTGCAGCGCCAGGACCTGGACGAAGCCCGTGCCTGGTGGCGGGCCAACCTGGCCGGCTTCGAGCGCGCCACCGCCATCCCGAGCGATCGCCCGCTGCGCCATGATCGTGCCGGCGACGGCATGGTGGTCGGCGATTGCTACACCCGCCTTGAGGTCGGCGAAGGTGTGCGCCTGCGTGAGCTGGCCCAAGCCCATCAGCTTACCGTCAACACCTTCGCCCAGGCGGCCTGGGCCCTGGTGCTGGCGCGCTACAGCGGCGACCGCGACGTCGCCTTTGGCGTGACCGTGGCCGGACGCCCGGTGAGCATGCCGCAAATGCAGCGCACCGTTGGCCTGTTCATCAACAGTATCGCCCTGCGCGTACAGCTGCCCGACGCGGGCCAGCGCCGCAGCGTGCGCCAGTGGCTGCAAGGGCTGCTTGAGCGCAACATGGAGCTGCGCGAGTACGAGTACCTGCCGTTGGTTGCGATTCAGGAATGCAGCGAACTGCCCAAGGGTCAGCCGCTGTTCGACAGCCTGTTCGTGTTCGAGAACGCCCCGGTGGAAACCGCCGTGCTTGACCACGCCCAGCACCTGAATGCCAGCTCCGACTCGGGCCGCACCCACACCAACTTCCCGCTGACCGCCGTGTGCTATCCAGGCGATGACCTGGGCCTGCACCTGTCGTTCGACCAGCGCTACTTCGACTATCCGACCGTCGAGCGCCTGCTGGCTGAGTTCAAGCGTCTGCTGCTGGCCTTGGTCGAGGGCTTCGAAGGCGATGTCAGCGAGCTGCCGTTGCTGGGGGTCGAAGAACAGCGCTTCCTGCTTGAAGACTGCAACCGCACCGAGCGTGCCTACGCCCTTGATCAGAGCTATGTCGAGCTGTTCGAGGCTCAGGTCGCCGCCAGCCCTGAGCGAACCGTCGCCCGCTGCCTGGAGGCGTCGTACGACTACGCCGGCCTGAACCTGGCGGCCAACCGGCTGGGCCATGCATTGGTCGCCGTCGGCGTGGCCATCGACCAGCCAGTGGCCCTGTTGGCCGAGCGCGGCTTGCCGCTGCTGGGCATGATCGTCGGCAGTTTCAAGGCCGGGGCAGGCTACCTGCCGCTGGATCCGGGCCTGCCGACGACGCGGCTGCAGCGCATCGTTGAACTCAGCCGCACCCCGGTGCTGGTGTGCAGCGCGGCCTGTGCCGAGCAGGCGCGTCAGTTGCTCGATGAGCTGGGCGGCGTGATGCGGCCGAAGCTGTTGGTCTGGGAAGAGGTGCAAGCCAGCCGCGTCGCCAGTCATAACCCCGGCATTCACAGCGGGCCGGACAACCTGGCCTATGTGATCTACACCTCCGGTTCCACCGGTTTGCCCAAAGGCGTGATGGTCGAGCAGCGCGGCATGCTCAACAACCAGCTGAGCAAGGTGCCGTACCTGGCACTGAGCGAGCAGGACGTGATCGCCCAGACTGCCTCGCAGAGCTTCGACATTTCGGTCTGGCAGTTCCTGGCCGCGCCGCTGTTCGGGGCCAGGGTCGAGATCGTGCCGAATGCCATTGCCCATGACCCGCAAGGCTTGCTGGCCCACGTTCAAACCACCGGTATCACTGTGCTGGAAAGCGTGCCTTCGTTGATTCAGGGCATGTTGGCCAACGACCACCAGACCCTGGATGGGTTGCATTGGATGCTGCCCACTGGCGAAGCCATGCCACCGGAGCTGGCGGCGCAGTGGCTGCAGCGTTACCCGGCCATTGGCCTGGTTAACGCCTACGGCCCGGCGGAGTGTTCGGACGATGTGGCGTTCTTCCGCGTCGATGCTGACTCCGCCCGCGGTAGCTACCTGCCCATCGGAACGCCGACTGACAACAACCGTCTGTACCTGTTTGGAGAAGACCTGACACTGGCGCCACTGGGCGCGGTGGGTGAGCTGTGTGTTGCCGGTACCGGCGTCGGTCGTGGTTATGTGAGCGACCCGGTGCGCACGGCGCAGGTCTTCGTCCCGCATCCCTATGGCGCGCCGGGTGAGCGCCTGTACCGCACCGGCGACCTGGCGCGCCAGCGGCCGGATGGCGTGTTCGAGTATGTCGGGCGTATCGACCACCAAGTGAAGATCCGCGGTTTCCGCATCGAGCTAGGCGAGATCGAGGCGCGTCTGCACGAGCAGGCCGAGCTTCGCGATGCCGCTGTCGGTGTCCAGGACGGCGTCAACGGCAAGCACCTGGTCGGCTACCTGGTCGCCCATCAAGGCGTCGTCGCCGACGCTGCGTTGCTTGAGCAGGTCAAGCAGTGCCTGCGCAGCGAACTGCCGGAATACATGGTGCCGCTGCACTGGGGCTGGTTCGACAGCTTGCCGCACAACGCCAACGGCAAGCTTGACCGCAAGGCCCTACCGGCTATCGATATCGGCGGCCAGCACAGCCAGGCCTATGTTGCACCGCGCAATCCGCTGGAAGAGACACTGGCCGGCATCTGGGCCGATGTGCTCAAGGCCGAACGGGTAGGGGTGTGCGACAACTTCTTCGAGCTGGGCGGGCATTCGCTGCTGGCCACGCAGATCGCTTCGCGGGTGCAGAAGCAGCTGCAATTGAACGTGCCACTGCGGGCGATGTTCGAGTGCAGCACGGTGGAGGCGTTGGCTGAGTATGTGCAAGGGCTGCGCGACAGTGCGCTTGATGACGACAAGGTCGACCGGCTGAGTGATCTGATGGCGGAGCTGGAGGGGCTTTAAGGTGGGGGGCGCTTGGCGCCCCTTTTCATTGGCGTATGTTCATGCATGCATCCTTCGATATCACGGCGGTCGCGCGCGCCTGTGGCAGGCGTTATTGGCCCGAAACTAGCGTAGGAGCGAGCTTTGCTCGCGATGCGCCGCGCGGGCGGCGCTCGATTTGCGCAACACCACCAAACCCAGGGCAAGCGCCGCACAGCCCCCCCTCTACGCATTTACCGCTTACCCAGAATCTTCCCTAACATCTCCGGCCGCGGCGCCCCTTGCTGGCTCTGCAGATTCCCTTGCTCGTCTTGATAGAAAATCGCCGGCGTAGCCTGCAACCCCATTTCCTCCATCAAGGCGAGATGCGCCTCCAACTGCTTCTGTACCTTCTCAGGCACGTTCTCCAACGGCTTGAGCGTACTGCCCTTGCCGGCCCTCTCGTGCTCGGCCAGCGCCTTGGCCGGGTCCTTGGCGGCCAACAATGCAGCTGACTTGCCCGGGCTGTCCTCGCGGATGATGCCGACCATGATATGGCGCAACTGCACCTTGCCCGACTCGACCCAGGGCCGCGCCTGTTCCCAGAACATGTTGCAGTACGGGCAGTTGGGGTCGCTGAACAGGTACACCTTGCGCGGCGCATTGTCCTTGCCATCGGCGATCCAGGCGGTTTTCTCCATCTTCACCCAAATTTCCTTGCTCATCGGCGCATAGACCAGCTTCTGCAAAGGCTCGGCGCTGAGGTCCTTGCCCTGTTCGTCGAACAGGCTGCCGACCAGCACGTGCTTGCCATCAGGGGTGAGGTACAGGGCCAAGCCGTTGTTCTGGTATTCGGCGGCGTAGCCGCGCAGGCCGTTGGGGGCGTCGAAGCTGCCCTTGATCTCGGCGCCCTTGGCCTGGATCTGTTGGATCGCCTTGGGCAGCTCTTCTGCCTGCAGGATCGGGGCGGCCAGGAGGGCCAGGCTCAGGGGCAGCAGTGCAGTCGATCGCATGTCATTTTCCTTGTGCGGCAGGGGCGGGCGCGCTGGCCCGTTCGAAAGGTTCCAGGGCATGGCGCAGGCTGGCGCGCGACAACTCGCCCAGGTGGCTGCCGATCAACCGGCCATCGGCGTCATAGAACAACGTGGTGGGCAGGGCCATGGAGCCGACCCGCTGGGCCAGCAGGCCGGTGCCGTCAAAGAGCACGTGGGTCAGGCTCAGGCCGGTGGTGGCGAGGAAGGTGCTGACGTTTTCCGGCGTCTCGCCCTGGTTGACGAACAGGAAGGTCACATGCGGATAGTCGCCCTGGGCCTGCTGCAGCACCGGCATTTCCCGGCGGCATGGCGGGCACCAAGTGGCCCAGATGTTGATCACCAGCGGCTTGCCTCGGTAGCTGTGCAACGCCACGGCTTGCCCGCCGGCATTGGTCAGGCTCAGATCCGGCAACTCCGTGCCCTTGCTGTACAGGTGGCTGCCCAAGCTGGCCATGCCCCAGAACAGCGCGCCGCTGAACAATGCCCAACCCAGCGGGCGACGTAGACCAGGCTGGCGCCAGCCCTGCCACAGGGCGGCCAGGACGATACCGACCAAACCGGACCAGAACAGGAAGCCGCCGTCGCGGATGTCGATGATCTGCACCCAGTCATCGCGGTACATCGGCCAATAGGCCAGGACGAAGCCCAGGCGTGCGCACAGCAGGCCGATCAGGAACAGGTTGAACAGCGCCGACTCGGGGCTTTGGCCACCACGCCGGGCGACCCACCAGCCGATCAGACAGGCAACGGCCAGGGCGGCAAGCATCAGCAGATGGTTGAGGGCCATGGTCAACGGCCCGAGGGTGATGGTCAGCATCAACCTTGGCTCCTGGTCTGGGTCCAGTGTTGCACGAATGCCGGCGCGTCCACTTCACCGGTAATACGCCGGGCGCGACGTTCCTGGCCTTCTGGACCGATCCAGATGATGCTGGGCGGGCCGGGTACCTGGTAGCGTTGCAGCAGTTCGCGGCTGGCCGGTGAGTCGGCGGTCACGTCCAGGCGCAACAGGTGCACTCCGGCCAGGCTGGCCCGCACATCGCCACGGGCAAATACCTGTTTCTCCATGACCTTGCACGACACGCACCAGTCGGCATAGTAGTCGAGCATTACCCACTGGCCGCGCGCCTTGGCGGCATCCAGTTCGCGTTGCAGGTCCTCGGGGCGGCTTACGGTGGTGAAGGTATCCGCGTTGTGCGGTGTCGCGCTCACGGCGGTGCCTACGGTAAAGGGTCGCAGCGGTTGCCATGGGTCGTCACCACCGGCGGCGGCACCGACCAGTAGCAGGCCGCCCCATAGCGCGCCAAGCAAGGGTACCGCGCGCAGTGCAGGCAGGCGCTGCAAGGCTGGCCAGGCGGCCCAGGCCAGCGCGATCAGCCAGGCACCGCTCAGCGCCAGCACCAGCGTTTCAGCCAGCAAGCTGCGCACGGTGTACAGCGCCATGGCCAGGAACACGAAGCCGAACACGCCTTTGACGCGGTTCATCCAGGCGCCGGGGCGCGGCAGGTAACGGTTGCCCAGCGTCACCAGCAGCAACAGTGGCACACCCATGCCCAAACCCAGGGTGAACAGCACCAGACCGCCTTCGATGACATCGCCGCTCTGGGCGATGTACAGCAGCGCGCCGGCCAGTGGAGCTGTCATGCAGGGGCCCAGCAGCAACCCGGAAAGCGCGCCCAGCAGCGCGGCGCCGTACAGGTTGCCGCCACGGGTGCCTTGCCCGGCACGGTCCAGGCGGTCGCGCAGCGCGGCAGGCAGTTGCAGTTCGAATGCGCCGAACATGGGCAGGGCAAGGATCACGAACAGCCCCGCCAGGCTACCCAGCAACCAGGGTTGTTGCAGCCAGGCTTGCAGGCTGGCACCCAGCAGCGCGGCGACAACGCCAAGCGCCGCGTACACCAGCGCCATGCTCAGCACATATACCCCCGCCAGTACCCAGCCACGGCGGACGCTTGCACCGTTGCCGAGTACCAACCCAGCCAGAATCGGCAGCATCGGCAACGAGCACGGGGTGAAGGCCAGCAACAGGCCAAGGCCGAAGAAGGCCAGCAGGCTCCAGGCCAGGCCAGCTTGCTGCAGGTTGCTGGCCAATGCCTGGTCGCTGGCCTGATCGGCCACGGCCGTGGCGCTGCCGCCAAGGTCTATGGCCGTGGTTTGTGGCGGGTAGCACAAGCCGGCATCGGCGCAGCCTTGCCAACCCAGGCGCAGCTCACCCTTGGCGCTGGCCGGGATCAGCAGCTCCAGTTGGTCGCGATACACCGCGCTGTCACCGAAAAACGCGTCGTGGTGGTTCAGGGCAGGGGGCAATTGTGGGTGTTGGTCGGCCGCCAGGCCGTCGAACTTCAGGCGCTTCTGGTAAAGGTAGTAGCCCTGCTTGATCTGGAAGAACAGGCGCATCTGGCCATCGGCCTGGCGGTCCTGGGTCAGGACGAAGGCCTGGTCGACCGGCAGAAAGTCGGGTTTGACGTCAAACGGGTTGGCCTGCAGCGGGCCAGCCAGGAGAAATGTCAGGAAGAGCAGGAGAACGCGCATGTCTTCGCCTTGGCAATGCTTGGGATGCAGCCATGCTGGCCTGGGTTTATTAACTAAGGGTTAACGTAGCCCCAGCCGGCGCGACAACCCGTTATCGCCGCCGGAAAACCCAAGGTCCATAATCCCCTCTTAATCGCACCATAGTGCAATGCCTGTTAGACCATCCTGGGAGCCCCACCATGCACGTTCTGCTCTGCGAGGACGACGATCTGATCGCCAGCGGCATCTGCGCCGGCCTCACCGCCCAGGGCCTGACCGTGGACCGAGTGGCCAACGCAGCTGGCGCCCGTGCCATGCTCCAGGCCGCGCAGTTCGACGTCATGATTCTGGACCTGGGCCTGCCTGACGAAGACGGCCTGAAGTTGCTGCGTCGCCTGCGCCAGCAGGGCGAGAACCTGCCCGTGCTGGTGCTCACCGCGCGCGATGCGGTCACCGACCGGGTCGACGGCCTGCAGGCCGGTGCCGACGACTACCTGCTCAAACCCTTCGACCTGCGTGAGCTGGCTGCGCGTTTGCATACCCTGCTGCGACGGGTGGCCGGGCGCGCAGTGAATGTCATCGAGCATGGTCCGCTGCAGTATGACCCCAGCAGCTGCGAAGCGACCCTGGCCGGCAAATCGGTGGATCTGTCGCGGCGCGAGCAGGCCTTGCTCCAGGCGCTGCTGCAGAACCCCGGTCGGGTGTTGTCCAGCGAGCAGCTCAAGGATTGCGTGTACGGTTTTAGCGACGAGGTCGAAAGCAACGCATTGAACGTGCATATCCATCACCTGCGTCGCAAGCTCGGCAATGGCATCGTCGAAACCGTGCGTGGCTTGGGTTACCGTCTGGGGCCGGCCCAGGCGCCTGAAGAGGTTGCGCCATGAGCCTGCGCGTGCGCCTGAGCCTGATCCTGGGCAGCGCTTTCATTATCATCTGGGCCTTGGCTGCCGCCTGGATGCTGCGAGACCTGCGCCAGCAGATGATGTTCTCCCTCGACCAGCGCCTGGTGGCGTCTGCGCGGATGGTCGCCGGCCTGGTCGACCAGTTGCCGCAGCCTCTGACCGCCAAGGGCGAAGATGCACATTTTTCGGCCGATCAGTTCAGCGTGCCGGACGGCATGGCCTGCCAGGTCAGTTCGCTGCGAGGGGAGATTCTCGCCAGCAACCACAAGCACGACGGCGCCATGGATGACCAGCGCAGTGGTTTTCGCGATCAGACCATCGACGGAGCTTCGTGGCGTACCTTCACCTATAACCACGGCGACATACGTATCACCACCGCCGATCGCCATCAGGAGCGTGAGGCGCTGAACCAGTCGATTCTGCTGGCGGCATCAGCGCCGGTATTGATGGCATTGCTCGGCAGCCTGGGCTTGCTGTGGATCGGTTTGGGCAAAGGCCTGGAGCCGCTCAACCGCATGCGCGATGCCTTGCGCAGGCGTCGCGCCGACAGTGTCGAGCCGCTTCAGGTGGCGGGCTTGCCCAGCGAATTGCAACCTTTGCTGGAGACGCAGAACCAGCTGTTCCTGCGCATCGCCCAGACCATCGAGCGCGAGCGGCGCCTGACCGATGATGCCGCCCATGAACTGCGCAGCCCGCTGACCGCCATCAAGACCCACCTGCAGGTGGCGCGGATGACCGATGGCGCGGTTCGCGAGCAAGCGCTGGGGCACGCCGAGCAGGGCACCGACCGCATGCACCGCACGCTGGAGCAACTGCTGATGCTGGCCCGGGTGGAAGGCAGCCTGTCGTTCGAGGATGGCGTGCAGTGCAGCGCCGAGCAAGTGGCCCGCCAAGCGGTGCAGGATGCTGGGGGAGGGGACAATCGGCGCATCGTCTTGCGCCTGCCCGATGAAGCCGCGCAGATCTACCTGGGCATGCCCGCGCCGCTGGCCGTGGCGGCGCTGCGCAACCTGCTGGACAACGCCCTGCGCCATGGCGGTGAGGCGGCGGTGGAGCTGGATGTCCACATGGCCGATGGACAGGTGGGTTTCATGGTCCGCGACCACGGGCCGGGCATTGCCGAGCAGGACCTGGAGCACCTGACCGAGCGTTTCTGGCGCACTGGCAAGAGCGGCGGCTGCGGGTTGGGGCTGGCCATCGTGCAGGCGATCGTTCAGCGTTGTGCCGGCAGCCTCAGGTTCGACAGTCGCAGCGATGGGCTGCGGGTGCTGCTGCAGGTGCCAGCACGCTCGGGTAGCTGATCTTCCTTGGTCTCATCGCCGGCTTGCCGGCGATGAGACCGTCGAACCCTGCACAATTTCGCACATCAAACGCTAAATCCTCCTCGCGCCAAAGCGTTTCCCAAGCGACTACTACCCGACACACATCCGGTTACAGGGGCGTGACGGGGTACATTCGCTTGCTTGCGAGGATTTACCGATGTCGACCGCTTCCAGCCTTGCCCAGGTCCTACCGACCAGCGCGCCGCAACCCCTGTATGAGTTCGCCGATTCCCCTTTGCTGCAGCGCCAGCAACAGCAGGAATCCAATGCCCGCAGCTATCCACGACGCCTGCCGCTGGCGCTCAAGCGCGCCCGTGGCATTCACGTCGAGGACATTGAAGGCCGCCAGTTCATCGACTGCCTGGCCGGAGCCGGCACCTTGGCCCTGGGTCACAATCACCCGGTGGTGATCGAAGCGATCCAGCGCGTGCTGGCTGACGAACTGCCGCTGCACACCCTGGACCTCACCACCCCGGTCAAGGACCGCTTCGTCCAGGACCTGTTCGGCGTGCTGCCAGAGGCGCTGCGCCGTGAAGCGAAAGTGCAGTTCTGCGGCCCGACCGGCACCGATGCGGTGGAAGCGGCCCTGAAACTGGTACGTACGGCCACCGGACGCAGTACGGTGCTGGCGTTTCACGGTGCCTACCATGGCATGAGCCAGGGTGCGCTGAGCCTGATGGGCAGCCACGGCCCGAAACAGCCCTTGGGCGCGCTGCTGGGGAATGGCGTGCAGTTCATGCCGTACCCCTACGATTACCGCTGCCCCTTCGGCCTGGGCGGCGAGGCAGGGGTGAAAGCCAACCTGCATTACCTGGAAAACCTGCTGCTCGACCCGGAAAGCGGTGTGCCGTTGCCTGCCGCAGTCATTCTGGAAGTGGTGCAAGGCGAGGGCGGGGTGATTCCGGCCGATATCGAATGGCTCAAGGGTGTACGCCGCATCACCGAGCAGGCCGGCGTGGCGCTGATCGTCGATGAAATCCAGAGTGGTTTCGCCCGTACCGGGCGAATGTTCGCCTTCGAACACGCCGGCATCGTTCCGGATGTGGTGACCCTGTCCAAAGCCATCGGCGGCAGCCTGCCGCTGGCGGTGGTGGTGTACCGCAACTGGCTGGACACCTGGAAGCCAGGCGCCCATGCCGGTACTTTCCGTGGCAACCAGATGGCCATGGCAGCGGGCTCGGCGGTGATCAACTACCTGAGCGAGCACCGTCTGGCCGAACATGCTGACGCCATGGGGCAGCGCCTGCGAGGCCATCTGCTGCGTCTGCAGCGGGACTGCCCGCAATTGGGCGATATTCGTGGCCGCGGTCTGATGCTGGGGGTAGAACTGGTCGACCCGCATGGCCGGGCCGATGCGCTGGGCCACCCGCCGGCCCACCGCGAACTGGCGCCGAAGGTGCAGCGCGAATGCCTCAAGCGTGGGCTGATTCTGGAGTTGGGTGGGCGTCATGGAGCGGTAGTGCGCTTCCTGCCGCCGCTGATCATCAGCGCCGAACAGATCGACGAGGTCGCCCAGCGATTCGCCGAGGCTTTGGCTGCGGCGCTCTGATAGTGCCTTGGGGCTGCATGGCAGCCCCTTCGCCGGTAAGCCGGCGACTACAGGCGCGATACAGGGTGTACGGCACCCGAAACCATCACTCGAACGAACGCCCCCGACGCCAGTAGCCCATCAGCGTCAGGCAGGCGCGATCCATGTGTCGGTCGTTGATCAGGTGCCGACGGACCTGCATCACCGTGGCGGACTCCCCGGCTACCCACGCATAGAAATCACCGTGTCGTGCCTGGGCCAGCTCCCAGGGCCGGCGTTGCTCGATGTCGATCGCTTCCAGATGACAGGCCGTGCCCAGTGTCTTTACCTGCGGGAGGTCGGCCAGGTGCTCGACGGCATGACGCAGGGCGGCCCCGGGCTCGCTGCCCAGTGCGTCGCGCGGCAGCCAGTGAAGATGGGTATCGCGGGGGCATTGGAGGTCCAGGCAGTCCGCTTGCAAAGGTACTTCTATGAATGCCTGCACCTTCGCTGGCTGCTGGGTTGCGGCCAGGTCTTCGAGGATGCACGCGATGGCCGGCAGGGCGGTCTCGTCGCCCGCCAGCAGCACGCGGCCGACGCCGGCAGGTGGGTTCCACTCGTAACCGCCGGGGTCCTTGGGGTAGGCCAGGTTGGGCGCCAGCATCTGCAAGCAGTCACCGCTGCGGGCGCGGGTCGCCCAGGCTGAGGCGGGGCCGTTGACGCCGTGCATGACGAAGTCGATGTCCACCTGCGCCTGGGCCCGGCGCAGGGCTCGAATGGTGTAGGTGCGCATCGGCGGGCGGGAGGCCTCCGGGAGCTGTTTGCGCGCCTCGTTCCAGTGACTGTCATGGGGCAGGGCCGGCAGGCTGCCGTCCGCCGCGGGGAAGAACAGCTTGACCCGCTGGTCGGGCCCGGCGCAGTTCATGCTGGCCACATCGGGCCCGGTGAACACCAGGCGGCACAGTGAAGGGCTCAGCTCGATCCTGTGCACCAGTTGCAGGTCGAACAGCCGGTAGGGGCTGGGTTTCTGCCCCAGCCCGCCAGCCAGTTTGCGCAGGCCGCGCTGCATGGCGCTGGCGAGGGAGGAGGGGGTGGCCATGGTCGGTCCTTTGGCATCGGGTTCACCGAGTGGACGAGTCGTGCGCCCGGCAATTTAACCGTTACGCGGCCCACCGAGAGGCCGGCGCTAATTTTTCCGGTCTGGGTTCGTTCTATAGGGACGACCTGTCATCGGGTCATTCGACCCACGCTCCGGATGCCAAGAAATGAATGCTGAAGACGCCCTGAAACTCGCTCGCCGGTTCATCGGTCTGCCCGTGGAAAAACGCCAGGTATTTCTGGCGGCGTTGCGCAAGGAAGGGGTGGACTTCTCCCAGTTCCCGATTCCCTGTGATGTGCCTGCCGAAGACCGCCAAGCCCTGTCCTTTGCCCAGCAGCGGATGTGGTTTCTCTGGCACCTGGACCCACACAGCGGCGCCTATAACTTGCCGGCTGCGGTACGCCTGAAGGGCGTGCTCAACCGTCAGGCCCTCGAGCAGGCCTTCGCCAGCCTGGTCGAGCGTCACGAAACCCTGCGTACGGTGTTCCGCCAGATGCCGGACGACAGCCTGTGCCAGGTCCCGTGCGAGCAGGCGTTGAGCATTGCCTGGCGCGACCTCGGCCAATGGTCGCCCGAGCAGCGCGAAGCCGAAGTCGCGGCCGAGGCCGAAGCCCAGGCGCTGCAGCCGTTCGACCTGGCCCAGGGCCCGCTGCTGCGGGTGCGCCTGTTGCGTCTTGACGAGCAGGAGCACGTGCTGCTGCTGACCCTGCACCATATCGTCTCCGATGGCTGGTCGATGAGCGTGCTGATCGATGAATTCTGCCGTTTCTACGACGCACACGACCAAGGCATCCAGCCGCAACTGGCGGCGCTGCAGGTCCAGTACAGTGACTACGCCCTGTGGCAACGTCGCTGGCTGGAGGCAGGCGAACAGCAACGCCAGTTGGATTACTGGAAGGCGCAGTTGGGCGACGAACACCCGGTGCTGGAACTGCCCACCGACCACCCGCGCCCAGTGCAGCCGACCTACCAGGGCCGTCGCCATGAACTGACCCTCGATGCGCAGTGGGTCGAGCAGGCGCGCGCGCTGGCGCGGCAGCAGGGGGTGACCCTGTTCATGCTGCTGTTGGGGGCTTTCAACATTGTCCTGCACCGCTACAGCGGCCAGGGCGACTTGCGCATCGGCGTACCCATTGCCAACCGCAATCGCAACGAAGTCGAGGGTCTGATCGGTTTCTTCGTCAACACCCAGGTGCTGCGCACCCGGCTGGATGGCATGACCACGGTGGCCGAGCTGCTGGCCCAAATCAAAGCCGCCTCGATGGGCGCCCAGGACCACCAGGACCTGCCGTTCGAATGCCTGGTCGATGCCCTCAAGCTCGAACGCAGCCTGAGCTACAACCCCCTGTTCCAGGTGATGTACAACCACCAGCCGGAAGTGGCCGACGTCACTCGCCTGAACGTCGGTCAGGGCCTGGAACTGAGCGTCATCGAATGGGAAAGCCGCACCACCCAGTTCGACCTGAGCCTGGACACCTACGAGCAGGGGGGGCGGCTCAATGCGGCCTTCACCTATGCCTGCGACCTGTTCCAGGCAGCCACCATCGAGCGCTTTGCACGGCACTGGCTGCGGGTGTTGCAGGCGATGGTCGGCAACCCGGGCCAACGTATCGGGGAGATCGCCCTGCTGGACGAGCAGGAACACCGCCAGGTGGTCGAAGGTTGGGGGCGCAACGAGGCCCGATACCCGAACGAGCTGACAGTGCATGAGCTGTTCCAGGCCCAGGCGGCGCGCGCGCCAGACGCGGTCGCTTTGATCTTCGAGGGCCGGCGACTGACCTACGGCGAGCTCAACGCCCAGGTCAATCGACTGGCCCGAACCCTGGTCGAGCGCGGTGTGGGTCGCGAGGTACTGGTGGGCATCGCCCTCGAGCGAGGCCTGGACATGGTGGTCGGCTTGCTGGCGGTACTCAAGGCTGGAGGCGGCTATGTGCCGCTCGACCCGCAATACCCGGCCGACCGCCTGCAATGCATGATCGAGGACAGCGGCAGCCGCCTGATACTGACCCAGGACAGCCTGTTGCAGCGCTTGCCGCTGCCACAGGGCGTGCAGACTCTGTGCCTGGACCACGACCAAGCCTGGGCTCACGACGACGACAGCGACCTGCCCAACCTGGCCCTGGCCGACAACCTCGCCTACGTCATGTTCACCTCTGGCTCCACCGGCCGGCCCAAGGGCGTCGGTATCAGCCACCGTGCCTTGGTGCGCCACGCCCACGTGTCGCTGGGTTTTTTCAACCTCAGCGCCGCTGACCGGGTGCTGCAGTTCGCGACCTTCAACTTCGACGGCTTCGTCGAGCAGCTTTACCCGGCCCTGATCTGCGGCGCCTCGGTCGTGATCCGCGGCAGCGAAATCTGGGACAGCGAAACCCTCTACCGCCAGCTGATCGAGCAGCGCATCAGCGTGATGGACCTGACCACAGCCTACTGGCACATGCTGGCCAAGGAGTTCGCCGCGGTCGGCCCGCGTGATTACGGCGTGCTGCGCCAGGTACATGGCGGCGGTGAGGCAATGCCGCCGGAAGGGTTGTTGGCCTGGCGTCAGGCCGGACTGGGCCATGTGCGTCTGCTCAATACCTATGGCCCGACCGAAGCGACGGTTACCGCCACCACCCTGGATTGCGACGACTATGTAAGCGGCCAGCGGCCGATTCCGCTGACCTTGCCGATCGGCACCGTGCTGCCCGGGCGCAACATCCTGGTGCTCGACGACAACGGTCTGCCGGCACCGGTGGGTGTAGTCGGCGAACTGGTGATCGGTGGCGAACTGCTGGCGCGGGGTTACTTCCAGCGCCCAGGCCTGAGCGCCGAGCGTTTCATTCCCGACCCCTACGGTGGGTGCGGTGCGCGCCTGTACCGCACCGGCGATTTGGCTCGGTTCAACGCCGAAGGGGTGATCGAGTACGCCGGCCGGATCGATCACCAAGTGAAGATCCGAGGTTTCCGCATCGAGCTGGGCGAGATCGAAGCCCGGCTGCTGGAGCGCGCAGAAGTCGCCGATGCCTTGGTGCTGGCGCTGCCGGGGGCCAACGGCCTGCAACTGGTCGGCTACGTGGTGCCGACCGACCGCGGGTTGGTCGATGCAGGCCCAGCCCCCCAAGCTGCGCTGCGTGAAACCATCCGCATTGGTTTGCAAGAGCAGCTGCCCGACTACATGGTGCCGACACAGGTGCTGTTGCTCGCCCAGTTGCCCCTTAGCCCCAATGGCAAGCTCGACCGCAAGGCCCTGCCACGCCCTGACACCCGCCAGCTGCAGCATGACCATGTTGCACCGCGCACCGCGCTGGAACAGCAAATTGCGGGCATCTGGCAGGATGTGCTCAAGCGTGAGCAGGTGGGCATCACCGACAACTTCTTCGAGCTGGGCGGCGATTCGATCATGTCGATCCAGGTGGTCAGCCGAGCGCGCCAGGGCGGGTTGCTGTTCACCCCAAAGGACCTGTTCCAGCACCAGACCGTGCAGGGGCTGGCCAGTGTCGCTCGTCGCGGTGAGGCGTGTGCGGTGGTCGACCAGGGGCCAGTTCACGGGCCGCTTGGCTTGTTGCCGATCCAGAGCGATTTCTTTGCCCAGGCGATTCCGGCGCGCCATCACTGGAACCAGGCGTTGCTGCTGCAGCCGAAACAGGCATTGCAGGCAGGGGCCTTGCGCCAGGCACTGGGCGCGATCGTCAACCATCACGATGCCCTGCGTTCGCGTTTCGTGGCGCAGGACGGGCGCTGGCAGGCGCAGATCGCCGAGCCGAGCGCGTGCGCTGATGACCTGTTGTGGTGCCGTGAAGGCCTCAGCGTCGAGCAGCTTGGTGAAGTGAACAGTCAGGCGCAGGCCAGTCTGAACCTTGCCCAGGGGCCAATGCTGCGTGCCGTGTTGGCGACCTTGAACGATGGCAGCCAGCGCCTGTTGCTGGCGATTCATCACCTGGTGGTGGACGGGGTGTCCTGGCGCATCCTGCTGGAGGACTTGCAGCAGGCCTATACCCAGCTGATCCAGGGCCGCTCGCCGCAACTGCCGGCCAAGACCAGTTCGCTCCAGACCTGGGCCGAGCGCCTGCACGCTCTCGCCCAGGCACCGGCCATGCAGGGAACACTGGGCTATTGGACCGACCTACTGAGTGATGTCCCGCTCGACCTGCCCTGCGATCGCCCACAGGGTAGCGTGCAAAGCCGTCATCGCCAGGTCGTGCGCAGCCGCCTCGACCGCGAGGGCACCCGCCAGTTGCTGCAACAGGCGCCTGCCGCCTACCGCACTCAGGTCAACGACCTGCTGCTGACTGCCCTGGCCCGTACCCTGCGTGGTTGGACTGGCCAGAGCGACGTGCTGATCCAGCTCGAAGGCCATGGTCGTGAAGACCTGTTCAACGATGTCGACCTGAGCCGCACCGTTGGCTGGTTCACCAGCCTGTTCCCGCTGCGTTTGACCGCCCACGAGGACCTGGGCACCTGCCTCAAGGGCATCAAGGAACAGCTGCGCGGCGTACCGGCCAAGGGGCTGGGCTTCGGCGTACTGCGCTACCTGGGGGCGCAGCCTGGGTGCGATGTGCTGGCAACCTTGCCGCAGCCGCGCGTGACCTTCAACTACCTGGGGCAGTTCGACGCCAGCTTCGACGCTGATGCGCTGTTGCTGCCGGCCCGTGAAAGCGCGGGTGCCGAATTGAGCGAAGACGCGCCGCTGGGCAACTGGCTGGAAGTGGAGGGCCAGGTCTACGACGGTGAGTTGGAAATGCGCTGGACTTTCAGCGGCGAGCAGTTCGACACGGCCACCATCGACCGCGTGGCCGCGGATTTCGATAGGCAGTTGCGTGCGGTGGTCGAGCATTGCTGTCAGCCCGAGGTCATGGGCCTCACGCCGTCCGACTTCCCGCTGGCGAACATCGACCAGGCCCAGCTGGATGCGCTACCCGTGCCCGCCAGCCAGATCGAGGACATCTACCCGCTTTCGCCGATGCAGCAGGGCATGCTGTTCCATAGCCTGCTGCAGCAGGGCAGTGGTGAGTACATCAACCAGTTGTGCGTGGATGTCGACGGCCTTGAGGTCGAGCGTTTTCGTGCTGCCTGGCAGGCGGCGATGGACAGCCATGACATCCTGCGCAGTGCCTTTGCCTGGCAAGGCGCTGGGCAGCAGTTGCAGATCATCCACCGCCAGCTGCCGCTGGATTTCAACCGCCTCGACTGGCGGGGTCGTGACGACCTGGCAGCCGCCCTGCAAGTGCTGGCCGAGCAGGACCGCGCCCGAGGTTTCGATCTGTCGTGTCCCGGCCTGCTGCGCCTGACCCTAGTGCGTACCGGCGAGCACAGTCATCACCTGATGTTCACCCACCACCACATCCTTATGGACGGCTGGAGCAGTTCGCAGTTGCTGGGCGAGGTGATGCAGCGTTACCACGGCCAGGCGTCTGAGCGCCCGGTTGGGCGTTACCGCGACTACATCCAGTGGCTGCAACAGCGCGATGCGCGGAGCAGCGAACGCTTCTGGAAAGAACGTCTGGCGGCATTCGAGGCACCGACGCTGTTGGCCAAGGCAGGCGACGAGCCGGCTAGCGGCAGCGGCCACGCACTGTTCCATCATGATTTCGACACGGTCGCGACGCAGCGCCTGAACGCCTTCGCCCGGCAGCAGAAAGTCACCCTCAACACCCTGGTTCAAGCGGCCTGGCTGTTGCTGTTGCAGCGGTACACCGGCCAGGACTGCGTGACCGTCGGCACGACCGTAGCCGGTCGCCCGGCCGACTTGCCTGGCGTGGAGCGCCAGTTGGGCCTGTTCATCAACACCCTGCCGCTGGCCGCCAGCCCGCGTGCGCAACAGACCGTGGCGCAATGGTTGCGCGGCCTGCAGGACCTCAGCCTGGCCATGCGCGAGCATGAGCACAGCGCGCTGTTCGAAGTGCAAGGTTGGGTCGGTCACAGCGGCGAGGCGCTGTTCGACAACATTCTGGTGTTCGAGAACTTCCCGGTCTCCGAGGCGCTGGAGCATGGGGCGCCGCAGGGCCTGCGCTTTGGCCCGGCCAGGCACAGCGACCTGACCAGCTATCCGCTGACCCTGGGGGTCACCTTGGGCGAGCGACTGGCGCTGCACTACAGCTTCGACCTGGCGCACTTCACTGCGCAGCGCATTCGCCGTATCAACGACCATATGGCCCAGTTGCTGGTCGCCCTGGCGCAGGATGCGCAGCGCACACTGGGCGAGCTGGACATGCTTGCGCCGCTCGAACAAGCGCAGGTGGTCGAACAGTGGAACGCCACCTTCGTCGATTACCCGTCGGATACCTGCGTCCACAACCTGATCGAAGCTCAGGCGCAGAACACCCCGGATGCGGTTGCGTTGGTGTTCGGCGACCGCCAGTTGAGCTACCGCGAGCTGGACCAGCAGGCCAACCAGTTGGCGCACCGACTGATCGAGCATGGCGTCGGCCCCGATGTGCTCGTCGGTATTTGCATGGGGCGCAGTGTCGAGATGGTGGTGAGCCTCCTGGCGGTGCTCAAGGCCGGCGCTGCCTATGTGCCGCTGGACCCTGAGTACCCGCGCGAGCGGCTGGCCTATATGTTCGAGGACAGCGGTATCGCATTGCTGCTGACTCAAACCGAGCTACTGCCACAACTGCCGCTGCCAGCAGGCTTGCCCACCTTGTGCCTCGACCAGCAGGGGCACCTGGGCTACCCGCTGATGGCGCCACAGGTGCAGCCGCAGCCAGAAAACCTGGCCTACGTGATCTACACCTCCGGCTCCACCGGCAAACCCAAGGGCGCCGGCAACCGTCACAAGGCCCTGAGCAACCGCCTGTGCTGGATGCAGCAGGCCTATGGCCTGGATGCCACGGATGCCGTGCTGCAGAAAACCCCGTTCAGTTTCGATGTGTCGGTGTGGGAGTTCTTCTGGCCACTGATGGTCGGCGCCCGCCTGGTCGTTGCCGCGCCGGGCGATCACCGCGAGCCGGCGCGCCTGGTGCGGTTGATCGAGCAGCAGGGCATCACCACGCTGCACTTCGTGCCGTCGATGCTGCAGGTGTTCCTGCAGGATGAAGGGGTGTCGCGCTGCACCAGCCTGTCGCGCATCGTGTGCAGTGGCGAGGCATTGCAGGTCGATGCCCAGCAGCAGGTGTTCGCCAAGCTGCCCAACGCTGCACTGTACAACCTGTATGGCCCGACCGAGGCCGCCATCGACGTGACCCACTGGACCTGCCGCGACGAAGGCCTGGACAGCGTGCCCATCGGCCAGCCGATCGCCAACCTCAGCGCCTACGTGCTGGCCGACGATCTGTCGCCGCTGCCAGCGGGGCTGGTGGGCGAGCTGTACCTGGGTGGCGAAGGCCTGGCGCGAGGCTACCACCGCCGTCCGGGGCTGACCGCCGAGCGCTTCGTCGCCAGCCCGTTCGGCACCGGCCAGCGCCTGTACCGCACCGGCGACCTGGCCCGCCAGCGCGCCGACGGGGTGATCGAGTACAGGGGGCGCATCGACCACCAGGTGAAGATTCGCGGTTTGCGGATCGAGCTGGGCGAGATCGAAGCACGCCTGCTGGAGCAGGACGAAGTCCGCGAAGCGGCGGTGCTGGCGGTCGGCAGCGGTGCCGACACGCAGCTGGCCGCCTATGTGGTGGCGCACCAGCCAGATTCGCCGCAGTTGGGCGAGCAGCTCAAGGCGCGTCTGCGCAGTCTGCTGCCTGACTACATGGTGCCCACGTACCTGGTGCTGCTGACCAGCCTGCCGCTGAGCCCCAACGGCAAGCTCGACCGCAAGGCCCTGCCTGCGGTCGACGCTGCACCGACGTGTGCACGGTTCCGTGCTCCGCAGACTGAACTCGAACGGCAACTGGCGTTGATCTGGCAGGAGGTGCTGGGCCATGAGCGGGTTGGCCTGGATGACGACTTCTTCGCCCTTGGTGGCCACTCGCTGCAGGCGGTGATGCTGCTGTCGCGCATTCGCAGTGCATTCGGCGTCGAGCTGCCGGTCAAGGAATTCTACGAACTGCGCCAGCTCGGGCAGCTGGCGACGCATCTGCAAGGTGATGCCGGGCAGGCGGCCGATGAGCTCGACCTGATCTTCGGCGCGCTCGATGAACTGGAGGAAAGCAATGCCTGAGCACAAGCAGGACCGTACAGAGGAACTGGTGGCGCGCCTGCGCAACCTCGATGGCGAGCGCCGTCGGCAGCTGTTTGCCAAGCTGGCCCAGGCCGGTGTCAACGTAGCCCGCCTGCCGATCGTGCCGGCTCTGGAGCAGGGGCCGCAGCCGCTGTCCTACGCCCAGCAGCGCCAGCACTTCCTGTGGCAGCTGGAGCCGACCAGCAGCGCTTACAACATCCCGGCAGTGCTGCGTTTGCACGGTGCCCTCGACAGGGCTGCGCTGCAGGCCGGCCTTGACGACCTGGTGCGTCATCAGGGCAGCTTGCGCACACGCTTCATCGAGCACCAGGGACAGGTTTGCCAAGTGATCGACGAGGCACTGCGCCTGACGCTGGTGGTCGATGAACTGGGCGCGAACGAAGACACCGAGTCAGCGATCAAGGCCTATGCCGAACATTGCACCGGCCAGCCATTCGACCTGATGCAGGGGCCGCTGGCCCGGATCAATCTGCTGCGCGTCGGGTCGGACGACCATGTGCTGGTGCTGGCCTTGCACCACAGCATCGCCGATGGCTGGTCGGTCAACGTGCTGGTCGAACAGTGGCTTGCCTGCTACGCCAGCCGCTTGCAGGGCCAGCCCGCGCCACTGGACGATGTGCCGATCCAGTATCCCGACTATGCCGCCTGGCAACGCCAATGGCTGGAGTCGGGGGAGGGGGATCGCCAGCTGGCTTATTGGAAGGGCCACCTGGGCGAGGCGCCTGAAGTGTTGACCCTGCCCAGCGACCGGCCACGTCCGACCCAGGCCAGCCATCAGGGCGCGGTGCTCGACCTGAACGTTGCGCCGGCATTGCTGGATGGGCTCAAAGCGTTGGCGCAGCGCCAGGATGTGAGTCTGTTCATGCTGTTGCTGGCGTCGTTCCAGCTACTGTTGCACCGCTACAGCGGGCAGGCTGAAATCCTTGTGGGCGTGCCGGTGGCCAACCGTAACCGAATGGAGACCGAGCGACTCATCGGCTTCTTCGTCAACACCCAGGTGATGAAGGCGCGCATCGACGGTCTGCAGCCTTTTACAGCCTTGCTGGCGCAGGTGCGCGAAGCGGCCCAGCAGGCCCAGGCTCATCAGGACCTGCCCTTCGAGCAACTGGTCCAGGCGCTGCAGCCGCAGCGCAGCATGAGCCACAGCCCGCTGTTCCAGGTGATGTTCAACCATCAACTGGAGGGCGCTGGCCAGCGCCTGGCAGTGCCGGGACTGAAAGTGCGGCAGGTGACTCGCGATGAGCGCTCGGCACAGTTCGACCTGAGCCTGGATACCGTCGAAAGCCCCACCGGGCTGGTGGCCAGCCTGACCTATGCCACCGACCTGTTCGACCGCTGCAGCGCCGAGCGCCTGCTAGGTCATTGGCACAACTTGCTGCAGGGCATCGTGGCCAACCCCTGCGAACGGGTGCAAGCCTTGCCATTGTGCGATGCCAGCGAGTTGCAGCAGTGGGTGCAGGGCATCAACGCCCCCGTCGTCGATTACCCGTCGGACACCTGCGTCCACAACTTGATCGAAGCTCAGGCGCAGAACACCCCGGATGCGGTTGCGTTGGTGTTCGGCGACCGCCAGTTGAGCTACCGCGAGCTGGACCAGCAGGCCAACCAGTTGGCGCACCGACTGATCGAGCATGGCGTCGGCCCCGATGTGCTCGTCGGTATTTGCATGGAGCGCAGTGTCGAGATGGTGGTGAGCCTGCTGGCGGTGCTCAAGGCCGGTGGCGCCTATGTGCCGCTGGACCCTGAATACCCGCGCGAGCGCCTGGCCTATATGGTCGAGGACAGCGGTATCGCATTGCTGCTGACTCAATCGCACCTGCGCGCTCAACTGCCGGTGCCGACCTCGATGCGTGTCCTGAATGTGGATGAGCAGGACTACCTTGCGTGCTCCACCGAGGCTACCGGCGTACAGCCGCAGCCAGAAAACCTGGCCTACGTGATCTACACCTCCGGCTCCACCGGCAAACCCAAGGGCGCCGGCAACCGTCACAAGGCCCTGAGCAACCGCCTGTGCTGGATGCAGCAGGCCTATGGCCTGGATGCCACGGATGCCGTGCTGCAGAAAACCCCGTTCAGTTTCGATGTGTCGGTGTGGGAGTTCTTCTGGCCACTGATGGTCGGCGCCCGCCTGGTCGTTGCCGCGCCGGGCGATCACCGCGAGCCGGCGCGCCTGGTGCGGTTGATCGAGCAGCAGGGCATCACCACGCTGCACTTCGTGCCGTCGATGCTGCAGGTGTTCCTGCAGGATGAAGGGGTGTCGCGCTGCACCAGCCTGTCGCGCATCGTGTGCAGTGGCGAGGCATTGCAGGTCGATGCCCAGCAGCAGGTGTTCGCCAAGCTGCCCAACGCTGCACTGTACAACCTGTATGGCCCGACCGAGGCCGCCATCGACGTGACCCACTGGACCTGCCGCGACGAAGGCCTGGACAGCGTGCCCATCGGCCAGCCGATCGCCAACCTCAGCGCCTACGTGCTGGCCGACGATCTGTCGCCGCTGCCAGCGGGGCTGGTGGGCGAGCTGTACCTGGGTGGCGAAGGCCTGGCGCGAGGCTACCACCGCCGTCCGGGGCTGACCGCCGAGCGCTTCGTCGCCAGCCCGTTCGGCACCGGCCAGCGCCTGTACCGCACCGGCGACCTGGCCCGCCAGCGCGCCGACGGGGTGATCGAGTACAGGGGGCGCATCGACCACCAGGTGAAGATTCGCGGTTTGCGGATCGAGCTGGGCGAGATCGAAGCACGCCTGCTGGAGCAGGACGAAGTCCGCGAAGCGGCGGTGCTGGCGGTCGGCAGCGGTGCCGACACGCAGCTGGCCGCCTATGTGGTGGCGCACCAGCCAGATTCGCCGCAGTTGGGCGAGCAGCTCAAGGCGCGTCTGCGCAGTCTGCTGCCTGACTACATGGTGCCCACGTACCTGGTGCTGCTGACCAGCCTGCCGCTGAGCCCCAACGGCAAGCTCGACCGCAAGGCCTTGCCGACACCCGACAGCAGCCTGCGCCAACAGGCCTATGTGGCGCCGCAGACCCCCTTGCAGGAACAGTTGGCGCAGGTCTGGCAGACCCTGCTCAAGCTCGAACGGATCGGCCTGCACGACAACTTCTTCGACCTCGGCGGCCATTCGCTGCTGGCGACCCAGATGTTGATGCAGATCCGCCAGCAGCTGGGGCTCGACGTGCCACTCAAGGTCCTGTTCCAGAGTGACAGCCTCGAGCAGTTCGCCGAGCAGGTGAAGCAGTTGCAAACAGACGTCCAGCCCGTCGAAGACGAGTTGGCTAAATCCTTGGAGGCCCTCAAACGTCTATCAGCACAAGAGCTTGAAAGTCTGATTTCCTAGTTTGGGGGTTGCGCGTGCAAAAGTTGATCGAGTCGGTGGAAGGGCTGTCCTTGACCGAGAGGAAAGCCCTCGCCGTGATGCTTGGGAAGAAAGGGATCAATCTGTTCGGCATAGCGCCGATCTTCAAGCGTGATGCCTCCCAGCCACTGCTTTTGTCCTATGCGCAGGAACGTCTGTGGTTTCTCTGGCAGTTGGACCCGCAGGGCAGCGCCTACACCATGTCGTCGGTGCTGCGTCTGCAAGGTGCGCTGGATGGTGATGCCTTGCAGGCTGCCTTCGACGAACTGGTCGCTCGTCACGAATCGCTGCGCACCCGGTTCACCGAGGTCGACGGGCAGGCCGTGCAGTTGGTCGATGCCCACGCCCGCATCCTGGTCGAGCAGCAGACGGTGGTTGACCCGGCAGGTGTGGCCGAACTGGTCGAGGCTTACGGCCAGCAGCCCTTCGACCTGCGCCAGGGGCCACTGCTGCGGGTGAAATTGCTGCGCGTGGATGACCAGCAGCATGTGTTGTCGCTGGTCCAACACCATATCGTTTCCGATGGCTGGTCGATGCGTATCATGATCGACGAGCTGATCACGCTGTACCGCGCCCGGGTGACGGGTACTCCGGCGGTACTAGCGCCTCTGCCGGTGCAGTACGCCGACTACGCCCTGTGGCAGCGTAGCTGGATGGATGCCGGCGAACGCGACCGCCAGCAGGCCTATTGGCAGCGACAACTCGGCGGTCAGCAGCCGGTGCTGGAGCTGCCCACCGACTTCCCACGGCCCCAGGCCCTAAGCTATCGCGGCGACCGCGTGGATTTCCGGCTGTCCATGGCGCTGACCCAGGGCCTCAAGGCGCTGGCCCGGCGCGAAGGTGTCACCCTTTATACCTTGCTGCTGGCTGCCTTCCAGGCCCTGCTGTACCGCTATAGTGGCCAGCAGGACGTGCGGGTCGGGGTGCCGGTGGCCGGGCGCAACCGGCCCGAGGTCGAGCGCCTGATCGGCTTTTTCGTCAATACCCAGGTGCTGCGTGCGCAGGTCGATGGCAGCCGGCCGTTCACCGAGCTGCTGGCCCAGGTGCGCCAAGCGACCCAGCAGGCCCAGCAATACCAGGACCTGCCGTTCGAACAACTGGTCGAACTGCTGCAGCCGCAACGCAGCATGAGCCACAGCCCGCTGTTCCAGGTCATGCACAACCACCGCGGCGAGGAAGTCGACCCGGCATCGGTCACCCGCTTGCCTGGCCTTGAGGTGAACAACTTCGAGGCCCGCCAGCAGACCGCCCAGTTCGACCTGACCCTGGAAACCGTCGAAACGCCTGAGGGCCTAGGTGCCTCGCTGGTGTTTGCCAGCGACCTGTTCACCCGCACCACGGTAGAGCGCCTGGGCCGCCATTGGCAGAACCTGCTGCACGGACTGCTGGCCGACGTCTCGGCGCGGGTCGATGCCTTGCCGCTGTTCGATGCCCACGACCTGCAACGGTTGATCGATGGCAACAACGCTACCGCCCTGGCCGTGCCGCCACTGACGGTACACCAACTGTTCGCGGCGCAGGCGGTGCGTACCCCGGATGCACCGGCGCTGGCGTTCGACGATAACCTGCTGAGCTATGCAGCACTCAACCGGCGCGCCAACCAGTTGGCCCACCGCCTGATCGCGCTGGGTGTGGGGCCCGAGGTGAGGGTAGGCCTGTCGGTTGAGCGCGGTTTGGACCTGGTGGTGGGCCTGCTGGCGATTCTCAAGGCAGGGGGGGCTTACATTCCACTGGACCCGACCTACCCGCAGGCGCGCCTGGACTACATGATCGACGCCAGCGGCATGGGCCTATTACTGACCCACCAGGCCCTGGCCCCCCGCTTCGAGGGCCGTGGCCCGCAGTTGCTGTGCCTGGACCGACTGCCCGAGGCAACGCTGGCACAGGATGACCCGCCACTGCTCCCGCCTGCCGAATCGGCGGCCTACGTGATCTATACCTCCGGCTCTACCGGCAACCCCAAGGGCGTGGTGGTCAGTCACCAGGCCTTGGCCAACTTCGTCGCCAGCATGGCGCAGCAACCTGGCCTGGAGGCGGGTGACCGGATGCTGTCACTGACGACCTTCTCGTTCGATATCTTTGGCCTGGAGCTGTACCTGCCGTTGACCCGTGGCGCCCAGGTGGTGCTGGCCGGCCAGGACATCGCCCAAGACCCGGCCGCTGCATTGGCGCTTGCCCGGCGCTGGTCGGTGACGGCCCTGCAGGCCACGCCCTCGACCTGGCGCATGTTGCTCGACCATGGCGACACTCAGGCGCTTCAGGGCTGCAAGTGCCTGTGTGGGGGGGAAGCCCTGTCGCCAGCGTTGGCTGCGCGCATGCTCGAAGCCATCGGCCCGGTATGGAACCTCTATGGACCGACCGAGACCACCATCTGGTCGGCCCGCTACCGGCTGGACGCCGAGCACCCACGGCCGCTGCTCGGTCAGCCGATCGGTAACACCCAGCTGTACGTGGTCGGTGCCGACTTCAGCCCGGTACCCGCGGGTGTGGCGGGTGAGTTGATGATCGGTGGCCAGGGCCTGGCCCGTGGTTATCTGCATCGCGCCTCGCTCACGGCCGAGCGCTTCCTGCCCAACCCGTTCTCCAACCAGGGCGAGCGGTTGTACCGTACTGGGGACGTGGCGCGGGTGAGTGCTGCCGGTGAGTACGAGTACATCGGTCGTGCCGACCACCAAGTGAAAATTCGCGGTTTTCGCATCGAACTGGGCGAGATCGAATCGGCCTTGCTGGCCTGCGAGGCGGTGCGCGAGGCAGCGGTGCTCGCCCAGCCTGGTATCGGCGGCGATCAGTTGGTGGGTTATGTCGTGGTGCACGATACCGCATTGGTCGACGCCGACAGCATCACCCAAAACACCGTTCGCGAGCAGCTCAAAGGCCAGCTCAAGGCGCAGTTGCCGGCGTACATGGTGCCGGCGCAAGTGATGTTCGTGGCGGCCATGCCGCTGACCCCAAACGGTAAACTGGACCGCAAGGCGCTGCCTGAACCGGACGCCAGCCAATCGCAACAGGACTATGTGGCGCCGCGTACCGCGCTGGAGCAGCAGTTGGCTGTGATCTGGCAAACCTTGCTCAAGCTCGAGCGGGTCGGCCTGCACGACAACTTTTTCGATCTTGGCGGGCACTCGCTGCTGGTCACGCAGCTGGTGTCGCGCATCCGTGACGAACTGGGCCGCGAGGCAAGCCTGCGGCAGGTCTTCGAAACCAGCACCTTGCAAGCCCAGGCCGCCATGCTCGACGCCTTGCAGATCAGGGGCGGCCCCGCAATCACCCGTGCACCGCGCGAAGGCGCGTTGCCGTTGTCGTATGCCCAGGAGCGTCTGTGGTTCCTCTGGCAGATGCAGCCTTACAGTGCCGCCTACCACTTACCGCGTGCCCTGCGTCTGCGCGGTACATTGAACATCCCGGCCTTGCGTGCCAGTTTCGACACGCTGGTCGCCCGCCACGAGCCGCTGCGGACCACCTTCGCCCATGACGCCGACGGCGTGCATCAGGTGGTGCATGCCACGCTGCCCGTGCAGCTTCAGGTCCATGCCCGCGCCCAGGTCGATGATAGTGTGCAAATCAGCCGCTTCATCGACGAGCAGGTGCGCCAGCCGTTCGACCTGGTCAGTGGGCCGTTGCTGCGCGTGGCGCTGTTGCCGCTGGGCGCGCAGGACCACCTGCTGGTGCTGACCCAGCACCACATCGTGTCCGATGGCTGGTCGATGCAGGTGATGGTCGATGAATTGGTGCGCAGCTACGCCGCCGAGGTCCAAGGCCGTGATCCAGGCTTTGCCGCCTTGCCGATCCAGTACGTCGACTACGCCCTATGGCAGCGCCACCGCATGGAGGGTGGCGAGCGCGAGCGGCAGTTGCAGTACTGGCGTTCACAACTGGGTGAGCGCCAACCCGTGCTGCAACTGCCGGGCGACCGTGCTCGCCCGGCGCAGCCGAGCCTGCGTGGCGGCCAGCGTGAACTGCGACTGGAGGCACCGTTGTGCGAAGGCCTGCGCCAGCTTGCCCAGCGCCATCAGGCGACGGTGTTCATGGTCTTGCTCGCCGGGTTCCAGGCGCTGCTGCACCGCTACAGCGGCCAGGACGATATCCGCGTCGGTGTGCCGGTGGCCAACCGTAACCGCCAGGAAACCGAAGGCCTGCTCGGCGTGTTCATCAACACCTTGGTCATGCGTGCCCATGTCGAAGGCCGCCTGCCTCTCGGGCAACTGATCGAGCAGGTACGCCAGACCACCTTGCAGGCCCAGGACCACCAGGACCTGCCGTTCGAGCAACTGGTCGAAGCCCTGCAGCCTGAGCGCAGCCTGAGCCATACCCCGTTGTTCCAGGTGCTGTTCAACCATCGCGCCCAGGCCACCCAGGCGCAGGTCCCGGTGGTCGATGGCTTGAACATCGAACCCTTGGCCGCCGACGTTCAGGAGGCCAAGTTCGACCTCAACCTTGAAACTGTCGAAACCCCTGAAGGCGTGATCGCCACCCTGGTATATGCTGCCGACCAGTTCGACAGTGACACCGCCGAGCGCCTGTTGGACGATTGGCACCGCCTGTTGCAGGCGATGGTGGCCGACGCTGCCCAGCCGGTCGGCGCGGTGCAGCTGGGCAGCGAGGCGTCGCGTCGCTCGCTGGCCACCCTGTGCCAGGGCGAGGTGCGCGCAGACAGCCAGGCGCTTCAGGTCGTGCAGCGGTTCGAAGCGCAGGCACGGGCCAATCCGTCCAGGGTCGCGCTGGTGTGGGGCGCGCAGCGCCTGAGCTACGGCGAACTCGACCAGCGCGCCGGCGACCTGGCCGTGTACCTGCAAGCCAACGGTGTCGGCCCGGAAACCGTGGTGGCGATTGCCGCCGAGCGCTCGGCGCACTTCGTGGTCGGCCTGCTGGCGGCATTCAAGGCCGGTGCCGCATTCCTGCCGCTGGACATGCGGGCACAACCTGCGCGTACCGGGCAAATGCTTGAGGACAGCCAGGCGTGTCTGTTGCTGGGCCCTGCCGCATGGTTGGCTGAACACGCCACCTTGCCCGCCCTGCGCAGCCTTGCCTTCGAACAGATAGCCCAGTTGCCCCAGGGCAGTTCACCGAGAGCCGTGCCGCGTGATGCCGACATGGCTGCCTACGTGATCTTCACTTCAGGCTCCACCGGTCGCCCCAAAGGTGTGCTGGTCAGTCAGGGGGCGCTGGCCGACTACCTGGTTTCGGCGCTGGCGGTGCTGCCACTGGAAGAGGTGGAGCACATGGCGCTGGCCTCCACCCTGGCCGCCGACCTGGGCTACACCACCTTGTTCGCGGCCCTGTGCAGCGGCCGCAGCCTGCACCTGCTCGACGAGCAACTGGCCATGGACCCGCAGGGCATGGCGCACTACATGAGTCGCGAAGCGATCGACTTGATCAAGCTGGTGCCTTCGCACCTGCAATCGTTGCTCAAGGTGGCAGAGCCGGGCACGGTGCTGCCGCGTCGCTGCCTGGTGCTGGGAGGCGAAGCCAGCAGTGTCGAGTTGATTGCCCAGGTTCGGCAACTGGCGCCAGCGTGCCGGGTGGTCAACCACTACGGCCCTAGCGAAACCACCATCGGTGTGCTTGCCATGGAACTGCCGGCCGCTGCGCACCAGCAGCCCGTGCCGTTGGGGCGCCCGCTGTTCAACGTGCGCCTGCAACTGCTGGATGCTGAGCTCAATGCAGTGGCCGAAGGGGTGCATGGCGAGTTGTACGTAGGCGGGCCAAGCCTGGCCCGCGGTTACCTGGGGCGACCTGGGCTGACCGCCGAACGCTTCGTCCCCGACCCGCAGGCTCGCCAGGGCGAGCGGCTTTACCGCACCGGCGACCGGATGCGTGTCCACCACGGCGCTATCCATACCCTTGGCCGTACCGACGATCAGCTGAAGATCCGCGGTTACCGGGTCGAACCCGCTGAAGTCGCCGCCTGCCTGCGCGGGATGGCGCAGTTGCTCGATGCCGCCGTGGTCGCCCGCGACACCCAGCAGGGCCAGCAACTGGTGGCCTACGTGGTGGCGTCGGCAGAGGCCGGCGGGCTGCGCGAGCATGTGCAGGCTTACCTGCGTCGGTACCTGCCCGAACACATGATCCCGGCCCATGTGGTCAACATTGCGGCCTTGCCGCTGACCGCCAACGGCAAGCTCGACCGCCAGGCCCTGCCAGCCCCGGATCTGGACGCCGCCCACGTGGCGTACCTGGCGCCACAGACCCCGCTGCAGGAACAGGTCGCGCAGATCTGGCAAGACGTGCTCAAGGTCGAGCGGGTAGGGCTGGGCGACAACTTCTTCGAACTGGGCGGCCATTCGCTTTTGGTCATGGGCGTGCTGTCGCGCCTGCAACTGGAGCTGGGCATCAGCGCCGCACCGCAGTTGATGTTCCAGTTCCCGGTACTCAATGAATTCGTCGATCACCTGGAGCCGCCCGCTGGCGTGCTGGATGCGGACCGTTTGAATCGACTGGAAAGTTTGCTGGATGAGGTGGATGAAGCATGATGGACAATAACGCAGCTGCACTGAAGATCGCCGAGCGCTTCATCCTGCTACCGCTGGAAAAACGCCGGATCTACTTGCAGAAAATGGCTCAGGAGGGCATTTCCCCGGCCAACCTGCCCATCCCCCGCACCCGTGGCCACTTCGAGCATGTACCGCTGTCGTTCGCCCAGCAGCGCCAGTGGTTCATCTGGCAGCTGGAACCGCACAGCAGCGCCTACGCCATTGCGCGCGCGCTACGCCTGCATGGCACCCTGGACCTTGCAGCGCTCGAAGGTGCCTTCGCCCACCTGATCGCCCGTCACGAGCCGCTGCGCAGCACGTTCCACGAACACGATGGCCAGGCGATACAGGTGATCGCCGAGCCGAGCGCGCCGAACATCGTCGCCGAGCCGCTGGCGTGCTCGGCCGACCCCGCGCAGCGCGACCAACAGATTCGCGCCGCGGTGCAAGCGGAAACCCTACGGCCGTTCGACCTCGGCACCGGCCCCTTGCTGCGGGTCAAGCTGCTGCGCCTGGCCGCTGACGATCATGTGCTGGTACTGACCCAGCACCACATCGTCTCCGATGGTTGGTCGATGCAGATCATGGTAGACGAGCTGGTCCGGGTGTACGCCGCGCTCAGCAGTGGTGGCAGCATCGACTTGCCGGCGCTGCCGATCCAGTATGCCGACTACGCCATCTGGCAGCGTCACTGGATGGAAGCCGGTGAGCAGGAACGCCAGTTGAGCTACTGGCGCGACCAGCTTGGTACGACCCAACCGGTGTTGGAGCTGCCGACCGACTACCCGCGCCCGGCAGTGCAGAGCCTGCAGGGCGCACGCTTGCAGGTACCCTTCAGCCGTGTACTCAGCGACCAGCTCAAGGCCCTGGCGCAGGCGCAGGGCGCCAGCCTGTTCATGGTGCTGCTGGCTTCGTTCCATACCCTGTTGTACCGCTACAGCGGCCAGCAGGACATCCGTATCGGCGTGCCGTTGGCCAACCGTAACCGGGTGGAAACCGAGCACCTGATCGGCTTTTTCGTCAACACCCAGGTCATCAAGGCCGAACTGCAGGGCGAGATGAGCTTCCTCGACCTGCTCGCACAGGTACGCGCCACCACCCTGCAGGCCCAGCAGCACCAGGAGTTGCCATTCGAGCAGTTGGTCGAAGCCCTGCAGCCTGAGCGCAGCCTCAGCTACAACCCGCTGTTCCAGGTGATGTACAACCACCAGAGCGCAGGCAACGGCGCCGGCCAGTCACTGGGCCGGCTACCGGGCCTGAGCGTGGAGGGCCTGGAGTGGGAGATTCGCAGTGCCCACCTGGACCTTACGCTGGACACCGTGGAAGGTCCCGAGGGGCTGTCGGCCAAGCTGATCTACGCCACCGACCTGTTCAGCCCGGCGACCGCCCAGCGCCTGGTGGATCATTGGCTCAACCTGCTGCATGGCATCGCTGCCAACCCTGGTCAAACCTTGGGAGCCTTGCCGCTGCTCAGCGACGACGAACAGCGCACCCTCCTGCTGGATGGCCAGCCACCCAGCGACGTCCAGGCGCCGCTGGTGCACCAGCGCATCGCCGAACACGCGCGGCTGAGCCCGGATGCGCCTGCCGTGGTGTTTGGCGGGCGGACCCTTTCGTTCGCCCAGCTCGATCAACAGGCCAACCGCCTGGCACATGCGCTGATCGCCCGGGGCGTCGGTCCTGAAACCCGGGTGGCGGTAGCCTTGCCGCGCAGTGAACAGATGATCGTGGCGCTGCTGGCGGTGTTCAAGGCCGGTGCCGCCTACGTGCCACTGGATACCCAGTACCCCCGCGAGCGCCTGGCCTATCTGATGGGCGACGCCGGCATTGGCCTGCTGCTCACCGATAGCCGCCTGCAAGCGCGACTGCCGGTGCCCGAGCAGGCCGCCGTGCTGCTGCTCGACTGCCTCGACCTGAGCGCCATGCCATCCCTGGCACCCGAGGTCGACGTCGACCCGTGCAACCTCGCCTATGTGATCTACACCTCCGGTTCCACCGGCCAGCCCAAAGGCGTGGCGGTCAGCCACGGCCCACTGGCCATGCACTGTCGCGCCATCGGTGAGCGCTACGAGATGGGTGCCGACGATTGCGAGCTGCTGTTCATGTCGTTCGCCTTCGACGGTGCCCAGGAGCGCTGGCTGACCGCCCTGACCCACGGCGCGCGCCTGCTGGTGCGTGACGACAGCCTGTGGACCCCTGAACAGACCTACCGGCAGATGCACCAACATGGCGTGACCGTGGCAGCGTTCCCTCCGGTGTACCTGCAGCAGTTGGCCGAACATGCCGAGCGCGAAGGCAACCCGCCGGCGGTGCGGGTCTACTGCTTTGGTGGCGATGCAGTACCGCAGGCGAGTTTCGAACTGGTCAAGCGGGTGCTGCGCCCGCGGTACATCATCAATGGTTACGGCCCCACCGAAACCGTGGTCACGCCGCTGATCTGGAAGGCTGCCGCCGACGATGTGTGTGCGGCGGCGTATGCGCCGATCGGTACGCGCATTGGCCACCGGCGCACCTGCATTCTCAACCTTGAACTGAACCTGCTGCCGCCCGGTGCCAAGGGCGAACTGTACCTGGGCGGGGAAGGGCTGGCCCGTGGTTACCTGGACCGGCCTTCGCTGACCGCCGAGCGCTTCGTACCCGACCCGTTCGATGGGCAGGGCGGGCGCCTGTATCGTACTGGCGACCTGGTCTGCCAGCGCCAGGATGGCGTGTTCGACTACCTCGGCCGGATCGACAACCAGGTCAAGATCCGTGGTTTCCGCATCGAGTTGGGTGAAGTCGAGGCGCGTCTGCAAGGCTTGGCCGAAGTTGCCGACGCCGTGGTCGCGGCCCAGGACGGCAATACCGGCAAGCAGTTGGTCGGCTATGCGATCGTCCAGCCTGGCACCGCTCGCGAAGGATTGGCCGAGCGCCTGCGCAGCCAGCTCAAGGCGCTGCTGCCCGACTACATGGTGCCGGCCCACATACTGTTCCTTGATCACTTCCCGGTCACGCCCAACGGCAAGCTCGACCGCAAGGCCTTGCCCAAGCCGGACGCCAGCATGTTGCAACACAGCTATGTGGCGCCGCGCTCCGAGCTTGAGCGGCGCATCGCCGAGATCTGGCAGTCGGTGCTCAAGCTTGAACGGGTCGGCTTGAGCGACAACTTCTTCGAGCTGGGCGGCGACTCGATCATCTCCATCCAGGTGGTGAGCCGGGCGCGGCAAATCGGCATTCGCTTCACGCCCAAGGACCTGTTCCTGCACCAGACCGTGGAAGGCCTGGCGACGGTGGCTCTGGTCGATGATGGCAGTGCCCGGGTCGACCAAGGGCCAGTGACCGGCCCGCTCACGCTACTGCCGGTACAGCAGGCGTTCTTCGCCGAGCCGATGGCCGAACGTCACCACTGGAACCAGGCCGTGCTGCTGCAACCTCGCCAGCCGCTTGACGCTGTAGCGTTGGGCCGGGCGTTGGACGCGCTGCTCGACCACCATGATGCCCTGCGCCTGCGTTTTGTCGAGCGGGACGGGGTGTGGAGTGCCAGCCATGGCGAGACGGGCCCGCGCCCGCAACTGCTGTGGCAGGTCAGCCCGGAGTCGCTGGAAGCGCTCGACGCCGTGGCCAACCAGGCCCAGGCCAGCCTCGACCTGGCCAGCAGCGAGCTGGTGCGAGCAGTGCTGGCGACGTTGCCCGATGGCAGTCAGCGACTGCTGTTGGCCGTGCATCACCTGGTGGTCGATGGGGTGTCCTGGCGTATCCTGTTCGAGGATTTGCAAAGCGCCTATCAGCAGCTCGTCCAAGGCCAGGCGGTGCGCCTGCCGGCCAAGACCAGTGCATACCAGGCCTGGGCCGCCCAGCTTCAAGCGCATGCCCGCAGCCCACGGTTGCTGCAGGAGCTCGAAGGCTGGCAACAGCGCCTGCAGGGCGCCCCTGAAGGCCTGCCGTGCCGCAACCCGGCGGCCAGTCAGGAAAAACGCCACGCGGTGAGCGTGCATACCGTGCTCGACAAGCCGCTCACCCGCCAACTGCTGCAACGTGCCCCGGCGGCCTACCGGACCCAGGTCAACGACTTGCTGCTGACCGCCCTGGCTCAGGTGCTGTGCGACTGGAGCGGGGACGCCTCGGCGTTGATCCAGCTCGAGGGCCATGGTCGTGAGGGACTGGCCGACGATATCGACCTGACCCGCACCGTGGGCTGGTTCACCAGTGTGTTCCCGGTGCACTTGACCCCGGCCGCCGACATGGGCAGCTCGATCAAACGCATCAAGGAGCAACTGCGCGCCGCGCCCGACAAGGGGCTGGGCTTTGGCGTCCTGCGTTACCTTGCCGACGCTGAGGTGCGTCAGGCCATCGAGGCGCTGCCGGTGCCGCGGGTGACGTTCAACTACCTCGGCCAGTTCGACGGCAGTTTCGATGCCGAGCAGGGCGCACTGTTCACTCCAGCGCCTGAGTCGGCGGGCGAAGAGCAAAGTCCATCGGCGCCGCTGGGCAATTGGCTGACCGTCAATGGTCGTGTCTATGACGGTGAGTTGAGCCTTAACTGGTGTTTCAGCGGTGAGCGCTTCGAACGGCAGGACATGCAGGCGCTGGCCGATGCCTATGGCGCGGCCTTGCGGCGGGTGGTCGAGCACTGCTGCCAGGCCGGTAGCCAGGGCGTGACGCCATCGGACTTCCCGTTGGCCCGCCTGAGCCAGGCGCAGCTGGACAGCCTGGGCCTGGAGGCCGGGCAGATCGAGGACATCTACCCGCTGTCGCCGATGCAACAGGGCATGCTGTTCCACAGCCTTTATGAACAAGGCGACGGGCACTACATCAATCAACTGTGCCTGGAAGTGCGCGGGCTCGATCCGCAGCGTTTCGTCCAGGCCTGGCAGGCGATGCTCGATCGTCACGACATTCTGCGCACGGGCTTTGTCTGGGGTGGGCTGTTCGAGCAGCCGGTACAGGTGGTGCGCAAGCACCTGCAACTGCCATTCGCCGAGCACGACTGGCGCCAGGAGGCCGACCAGCCAGCGCGCCTGGCCGCATTGCTGGCCAGCGAGCGTGAACGCGGTTTTGACGTCGCCCAGGCACCTTTGCTGCGCCTGGTGCTTGTACGCACCGGCGAGGACAGCTACCAGGTGATCTACACCAACCACCACGTGCTGATGGACGGCTGGAGCAACTCGCAATTGCTGGGCGAGGTGCTGCAGGACTATTCCGGCCAGCCCGCGCAGCATCAGCCGGGGCGTTTCCGCGATTACATCGCCTGGCTGCAGCAGCGTGACGCGGAGCGTGGCAAGGCGTTCTGGGAGGGGCGACTGCGCCACCTAGGCGAGCCAACCCGGCTGGTGCCGGCCATGGCCGGGGGCAAGTTGCCTGGGCTGAGTGGCCAGGGTCACTGCGCCCGCCTGCTGGACTTGGCGAGCACCCAGCAACTGGCCGACTTTGCCCGCCAGCAGCGGGTGACCCTCAACACCCTGGTGCAGGCTGCCTGGTTGCTGCTGTTGCAGCGCTACACTGGCCTCGACACCGTGGTCTTCGGGGCCACCGTGGCGGGCCGCCCGGCAGAGCTCAAGGGCGTCGAACACCAGATCGGCCTGTTCATCAACACCCTGCCGGTGATTGCCCCGATTCGCCCGGACATGCCCCTGAGCGCCTGGCTGCAGGCGCTGCAGGACGACAACCTGGCCCTGCGTGAGCATGAGCACACCGCGCTGTTCGACGTGCAGCGCTGGGCCGGCCTGGAAGGACAGTCGCTGTTCGACAACCTGTTGGTGTTCGAGAACTACCCGGTGGCGCAAGCCTTGCAGGAAGGGGCGCCGCAAAGCCTGGTCTTCGGCGAGGTGGACGTTCATGAACAGACCAACTACCCACTGACCCTGGCAGTGAACCTGGGCCACACCCTGTCGCTCAACATCAACTACGACCGCGCCTGTGTCGGTGAAGCCAGCGTCGAGCGCTTGCTTGGTCAAATGGCGCGCCTGCTCTCGCAGATGACTGGCAACCCCGGGCGGGCCGTGGGCGAATTCCAGGTGCTGGACGCCGATGAGCACGAGCGTGTCATCCGTCAGTGGAACGCCACTGAGGTGCGTTACCCCGAGGAATTCGCCGTGCACCGGCTGTTCGAGCGTCAAGCCCAGGTGCAGCCCGAGGCGATCGCCGTGGTCAGTGGAGCGCACAGCCTGAGCTACCACGCACTCAACCAATGTGCCAACCGGCTGGCCTTGGACCTTACCGCCAGCGGCGTTGGCCCTGACGTGCTGGTCGGCGTGGCTGCCGAACGCAGCCTGGAAATGGTCATCGCCCTGCTGGCCATCCTCAAGGCCGGCGGCGCCTACGTGCCGCTCGACCCCGAGTACCCGCAGCACCGCCTGGCCTACATGATCGAGGACAGCGGCATCGAGCTGCTGCTGACCCAGGCTCATCTGCTCGCCACCCTGCCGGTTGGCGATGCGTTGCGCGTGCTGACGCTGGAAGGGTGTGCCGAGCTGCACGAAGGCGTCGAGCTCGGCGACCCCCAAGTCGTGCTAAGCCCTGAGAACCTTGCCTATGTGATCTACACCTCCGGCTCCACCGGCAAGCCAAAAGGCGCCGGTAACCCCCACCGTGGCCTGGGCAACCGGCTGTACTGGATGCAGCAAGCCTACCCACTGACGTCCCAGGACTGCGTGTTGCAAAAGACCCCGTTCAGCTTCGACGTGTCGGTGTGGGAATTCTTCTGGCCGCTGATGACCGGCGCGCGCCTGGTAATGGCGGCGCCTGGCGATCATCGTGATCCCGCGCGCCTGGTAGCACTGATCGAGGCGCAGCAGGTCACCACCTTGCACTTCGTCCCCTCCATGCTCCAGGCCTTCATGCAGCATCCTGAGTTGTCCGGCTGCGCCAGCCTGCGACAGATCATGTGCAGTGGCGAAGCGTTGCAGGTCGATGCCCAGCAGCGGGTATTCGAGCGCCTGCCTCAGGTGGGGTTGTACAACCTCTATGGTCCGACCGAGGCGGCCATCGACGTCACTCACTGGAGCTGCCGCGACGAAGGTGCCGACACCGTGCCCATCGGCCAGCCCATCGCCAACCTGGCCACCTATGTGCTCGACGGTGAACTGGCACCGGTGCCGGTTGGTGTGACTGGCGAGCTGTACCTGGCCGGTACTGGGCTTGCCCGTGGCTACCACCGCCGCCCGTCCCTGACCGCCGAGCGTTTCGTGGCCAGCCCGTTCGTGTCCGGTGCACGCCTTTATCGCACGGGCGACCTGTGCCGTCAGCGCGCTGATGGGGTCATCGAGTACCTGGGCCGCAGCGATCACCAGGTGAAAATGCGCGGTTTGCGCATCGAACTGGGCGAGATCGAATCGCGACTGCTGGAGCAACCGCAGGTTCGCGAGGCCGTGGTACTCGCCGTCGACCTCAATGGCAGCAAGCGTCTGGTCACCTACTTGGTGCCCAGCGACGCCAACCTGCTGAACGATGTGCAGGCACAGCTGGAGTTGCACGAGACGCTTAGCCAGGCGTTGGCGCGTGACCTGCCGGACTACATGGTGCCGACCCAGACCTTGGTGCTGGCGCGCATGCCGCTCAGCCCCAATGGCAAGCTCGACCGCAAGGCTTTGCCGCGCCCGGATTCCAGCGCAGGCGCTGCTGCCCAGGTGGCGCCGCGCAACGCTCTGGAAGCCAGCCTGGTGCAGATCTGGCAGGACGTATTGGGGCTGGAGCACGTCGGTGTCACCGACAATTTCTTTGCCCTGGGCGGCGACTCGATCATCTCCATCCAGTTGGTCAGCCGCGCGCGTCAGGCGGGTCTTGCCTTCAGCGCCAAGGACCTGTTCCAGCAGCAGACCATCGAGAAACTGGCGCTGTGCTGCGACTGCCGTGACCCGCTGGCGGACACGCAAGCCCCGGCGTTGGTGCTGCATGACCTGAGCGAGGCGCAAGTGGCGGCGTTGCCGATCGAGCATGGGCGAGTCGAGGCACTCTACAGCCTGTCGCCGATGCAGAAGGGCATGCTGTTCCTAGGCCTGAACACCCCAGAAGCTGACCTGTACGTCAATCAATTGAGCATCCCTGTGCAGGGTCTGGATGCCGAGCGATTCGCCGCCGCCTGGGCCGCCGTCAGCCAGCGTCACGCGGTGCTGCGCACGGGCTTCCTGTGGCAGGACCTGGAAGCGCCGCTACAGTTCGTCATGGCCGAGCTGCCGGTACCGTTGACCCGCTACGACTGGCGCAGCGAATACGACATCGAGACGCGGGTCCAGGCGCTGGCCGAGGCCGAGCGCAAGCGTGGCTTCGCCCTCGAGTCACCGCCGTTGCAGCGCCTGGTACTGGTGCGCACTGGCGAGGACAGCCATCAGTTGATCTGGACCTATCACCACATCCTCATCGACGGCTGGAGCACTTCGCAGCTGATGGGCGAGGTGCTGGCCCACTACGCTGGGAAGTCGCTCGAGCCGGTGGTCGCCTATGGCAACTACATCGCCTGGCTGCGCGCCCAGGACGCCGACGCTGCCGAAGGCTTCTGGCGCCATCAGTTGGCGCGACTGGACGAGCCGACCTACCTGGTCAACGGCTTCCCGGTGCAACCAGCAGGGCAGGGCCATCATGCGCTGTACACCCGCCTGGATGCCCCCGCCACCGAGCGGCTCAAGGCGTTCGCCAAGGCCCAGCAGGTCACCCTCAACACCCTGGTGCAGGGCGCCTGGCTGTTGCTGCTCAGCCGCTACAGCGGGCAGCGCACCGTGGCCTTCGGTGCCACCATGGCCGGTCGTCCGGCGAGCCTGGCACACAGCGAGCGTATCCTTGGCCTGTTCATCAACACCTTGCCGGTGATCCAGGAAATTGCGCCAGGCCAGTCGGTCGGCCAGTGGCTGCGCGCGTTGCAGGACTACAACCTGGAGATGCGCGAGTTCGAATACACACCGCTGAGCGACATCCAGCGCTGGTCGGGCCGTGGGGGCCAGTCGTTGTTCGACAGCATCATCGTGTTCGAGAACCAGCCGGTGGATCGCACCCTGCGCGAAGGGAGCGGCGAATCGCTGCGTTTCGGCGACCTGCAAAGCGCGGGTGTCACCAACTTCCCGATGGACCTGATGGTCACCCTCGAAGAAGGCCTGGTGATCGAATACATGTACATGCGCGAGCACTTCAGCGAGGCGGCAGTGGCGTCGATCCGGGCCAACATGCAGGGCTTGCTGACACGGCTGGCCAGCGACGCCGATCGCTTGCTTGGCGAGATCGGCCTGCCCGAAGGCACGGACCAGCTCGCTGCGACCCGCATGCCAGCGCCGTCGGACGAGCCGGCCTTCGTGCCTGTGCACCAGCGTATCGCCCAGTTGGCCCTGAGCCAGGGACAGCAGCCGGCGTTGCGAGTTGGCGAGCAGGTACTGAACTTCACCGAGCTCGACCGCCGTGCCAATGCCCTGGCCCATGCGCTGATTGCCCGTGGCGTTGGCTCCGAGATCCGCGTAGGCGTGGCGATGCCGCGCAACGCCGGGCAGGTGATCGCCTTGCTGGCGGTGCTCAAGGCTGGCGCGGCGTATGTGCCGCTGGATGCCAGCTATCCGCGTGAGCGCCTGGAGTACCTGATCCACGACTCGGGCATCGCCTTGCTGCTGAGCGAGTCGTCTTTGCTGCCGCGTTTGCCGGTGCCCGCGACGCTGCAGGTGCTGAGCCTCGATACCCTGGCACTGGACGCACAGCCGCACACGGCGCCGCAGGTCGAACTGCACGCCCATAGCCTGGCCTATGTGATCTATACCTCCGGCTCTACCGGCAAGCCCAAAGGCGTGGCGGTCAGCCATGGCCCGCTGGCCATGCATTGCCGGGCCATCGGCGAGCTGTACGAGATGAGCCCGCAGGACTGCGAGCTGCACTTCATGTCGTTTGCCTTCGACGGTGCCCATGAGCGATGGCTGACTACCCTGACCCATGGCGGCAGCCTGTTGTTGCGCGACGACGCGCTGTGGACGCCGGAGCAGACCTACCAGGCGATGCAACGCCACGGGGTCACCGTGGCTGCGTTCCCACCGGCCTACCTGCAACAGCTGGCAGATCATGCTGAGCAGGCCGGTCACCCGCCGGCGGTGCGGGTCTACTGCTTCGGTGGCGACGCCGTGCCGCAGTCCAGTTACGACCAGGCGCGCCGCGCTTTGCAGCCGCGCTACATCATCAACGGCTATGGCCCGACCGAAACGGTGGTGACGCCACTGCTGTGGAAGGCGGCCGAAGGCCAGGCGTGCGACGCGGCCTATGCGCCGATCGGGCGCTGCGTCGGGGCGCGGGTCGGGTATGTGCTCGACCAGGACCTTAACCCATTGCCGGTCGGCGCTGCCGGTGAACTTTACCTGGGCGGCGAGGGCCTGGCCCGTGGTTACCTGGACCGTGCCGGACAAAGCGCCGAGCGTTTCGTCGCCGACCCGTTCGGTGGCCCCGGCGACCGTCTGTATCGCACCGGCGACCTGGTGCGCCAGCGCGCCGACGGCGTCTACGACTACCTGGGCCGTATCGACAACCAGGTGAAGATTCGCGGTTTCCGCATCGAGCTGGGCGAGATCGAGGCGTGCCTGCGCCAGGTGCCGACCGTGGCCGATGCCGTGGTGGTGGCCCGCGAGGGGGGAAGCGGCAAGCAACTGGTCGCCTACGTGGTGGCGGGCAGCGGTCAGGCAACGGGCCTGGGCGAGACACTGCGGGCGCAACTGCAGCGCAGCCTGCCGGACTACATGGTGCCTGCCCAATGGGTGGTGCTCGAGCGCTTGCCACTGACCCCCAACGGCAAGGTCGACCGCAAGGCGCTGCCAGCACCTGAATCCGTGCGCCAGGGTGATGACTTCGTCGCGCCACGGACTGAACTGCAAACGGCCCTGGCCGAGATCTGGCAAGCCGTGCTGAAAGTCGAGCGAGTCGGCCTGACGGACAACTTCTATGACCTGGGCGGTGATTCGATCCTGAGTTTGCAGGTGATCGCCAAGGCGCGGCGCCTGAAAGCGCTGGGGTTGAACCTGAAGCTGCGCGACCTGGTGCAGAAGCCGACCATCGGCCAGCTGACGGGGGCAGGCGACAGTGCCTCGGCGTCGCCGCTGCTGACCCTCAACAGTGCTGTCGAGCAGGTGCCGCCGTTGTTCTGCGTGCACGCAGGATTCGGCACTGTGTTCGACTACGAGCCGCTGGCCCGGCGCCTGAATGGCAAACGCACGCTGGTCGCCATCAGCAACCGCATGCTGCTCGATGCGCAGTGGCAGGACGACTCGCTGGAGAGCATGGCGCGGGACTACGTCACTTACCTGCGTCAGGCCCAGCCCCAGGGGCCTTATCACTTGGCCGGTTGGTCGCTGGGTGGGACCCTGGCGTTGTTGATGGCGGCCGAGCTTCAAGCGCAGGGCCAGCAGGTGGCCTTCGTCGGCTTGCTCGACAGCTTCGTGCCGTCTGCCCGCCACGGCGAGCACGACGACTGGCTGGAGGACTTGCAGTCCTTCGCCGGGGTGATGCTGCCAGGTGTCACGGTACCGGCCACGGACGGGCCAGAAAGCCCGGAGACCATTCGCCGGCTGATGGCGCAGATGGTCGTCCAGCGCGACGGCAGTGAGGCGGCCCGGTCGGCCTATGCGGCGTTGGGCAGTGACGAGCTGGCCAATGTGTTCGTGGTGGCCCGCAAGCTCAAGCAGTTGTCGGTGCAGTTGCCGCGCTGCCGCGAAGTGGGGGTAGAACCCGTCAGCTGGTGGGTGCCGGGTCGCGATGCCGAGCGTCAGGCCCTGGCGCAGCAGATCGGTCAGCCGTTGGCCGGTGACGTGCTGCCGTGCGGGCATTTCGAGATCCCCCGTGAGGCAGCCTTGCTCACGGCGCTCGAAGATGCCCTGGATACCCTGACCTTGCCCGTTACGCTCTGCTGACCCTTTCCTTTTTCCTCTCAACCGCCGGTCGTGCCTTGCGCCGACCGGCCTGGAGCATTCCCATGTCCCTGAACCCTGATATCGCTGCCTACCTGCAGCTGGTCGAAGCCGGCCGCGCCGAAGGCAAGACGTTGGCGATGCACGCTGCCAGCCCTGAACAAGCCCGCGAAGCGTTCGACCAATCGTCATTGTTGATGAGTACGGGCGGCGACGACCTTGAGCACATCGAGGCGTTGCAGATTCCCGCCCGCGACGGCACACCGCTGCACGCGCGGTTGTACAGTGCCCACGGCATCGACCGTGAGCGCCTGCAGCCTGGAGTGTTGTATTTCCATGGTGGTGGCTACGTGGTCGGCAGCCTGGACTCCCACGATGCCCTGTGCCGCACCCTGGCAGCGCTGTCCGGGTGCGTGGTGCTGTCGGTGGCCTACCGGCTGGCGCCGCAGTGGCGTTTTCCAACCGCGGTGCACGACGCACTGGATGCCTGGCACTGGTTGCTGGACCAGGGCGCCAGTATCGGCATCGACGGGGAGCGCCTGGCCATCGCCGGTGACAGTGTCGGAGGCAGCCTGGCGGCGGTGGTGGCCAATCACGCGCCGGTGGCGCCATGCCTGCAGGTGATGATCTACCCGGTCACCGATGCCAGCCGCTGGCACGCTTCGGTTCAACGCTACGCCACTGGCCACTTGCTGGAGGCCGACACGTTGGAGTGGTTCTACCAGCAGTACCAGCGCAGCGCCGACGACCGCTTCGACCCACGCTTCTCGCCGCTACTGGAAGCACCTGAGCGGCTGCGCGTGCCGGCGTTGCTGTTGCTCGCCGAATGCGACCCGCTGTTCGATGAAGGCCGCGCCTATGCCGCGCACCTGCGCGCAGCGGGAGTCGAGGTGCAGGAGCGGGTGTACGAAGGCATGACCCATGACTTCATGCGCATGGATGCATTGGTGGACGAAGCGCAGGAGGCGCTGGAGGTGATCGCCGAGGCGTTGCAGCGGCGGTTGATGCATGTCGGTTAAGGTTCAAGAGGGCTGCTTTGCAGCCCATCGCTGGCCAAGCCTGCGATGGGCCGCAGGGCGGCCCCGAAGGGTTCAAGCGTTGATCAGAACTTGGCGCGCAGTGCCAGGTTGAAGTTGCGCGGTTCGCCGTAGAAGTTCCAGTAGTTCGGGTTACCGAGGGTCTGGTAGTACTTCTTGTCGAATACGTTATCCAGGTTGTACTGGACTTCGAGGTTCTTGTTGATCTCGTAGATCGCGTGCAAGTTGGTCAGGTGGTAGGCGTCCTGCTGGATCTTGTAGGTCTCGCCGACCTCGGTCTGGGTCATCTTGCTCTGCGCATAGAAGCTGCCGCCCACACGCAGGTGGTTGAGCGCGCCTGGCAGGCGGTAGTCGGTGGCCAGCTTGAACAGGTGACGTGGCGAGGCGGTGTTGAAGTCTTCGCCCTTCTGCTCGCCGCCGATGTACTTGGACTGGGTGTAGGTGTAGCCCGCGGACAGGTTCCAGTCCGGCAGGATCTCGCCGTTGAGCTCAAGCTCGATACCCTTGTTGCGGACCTTGTCGGAGGCGCGGTAGCAGCCGTCGGGGCAAATGGTTTCAGCGACCAGTTCGGCACGGCCGGTCTGGTCAGCCTGGAAGATTGCGATGGAAGTCTGCAGGCGCTTGTCGAAGAATTCGCCCTTCAGGCCGATCTCGTAGTTGCTGCCAGTCATCGGCTTGAGCATGCTGCCGTCGGCAGCCTGATTGTCTTGCGGCTTGAAGATTTCGGTATAGCTGGCGTAAGCCGACCAGTTTTCGTTCAGCTCCTGAATCAGGCCTGCGTATGGCGTGACTTCGCCACTTTTGGAGAAGTGGCCATGGTCACTGTCTTCGCGGATGCCATTGGTGTCGGTCAAGGTGTCGAAGCTGTACCAGCTCAGGCGGCTGCCGAGAATGAACTTCGTGGTGTCGGTCAGGCTGAAGCGGCTGGCGACATAAATACCTTTCTGTTCCTGGGTACGGTTGTACTTCCACTGGTTGACGTTGAGGTTTTCCGGCTTTGGCGGGTCGAACGCACCGAGGTTGTTCATGTCGACGATGTAGCGGTAGGTGGCATCGCGTCCACCATGGTAGTCGAAGTCGTCCTTGTTCCAGTTACCGCCGACGATCAGGTCATGCTGGCGACCAAGCAGCTGGAACGGACCGGTGAAGTAGCCGTCGATGCTGGTCTGGGTGTCGTCGTAACGAAACAGGCGAGGGTTGAGGGTATACAGGTCGGTGCCACCGCCAGGGAAGGTATAGTTGCCCAGGAAGTCCGACTTGGCCCACATCTGGTTGACGGCGATCACGCCTTTCCAGCCGTTGTCGAAGGTGTGCTGGACATCGGCGAACAGGGTGGTGTTGCGCTTGTCCAGGTGGTTCCAGTCGCCGGTCAGCGAGGTGGAACGGGAGATTGGGTAGAACTCGCCGTTCTCCTTGGTCGGTAGGCCCGACCAGTCGTAACCGGAGTTGCGTTCTTTCTGGTAGGTGAAGCCGAAGGTGGCCACGGTCGACTCGTCCAGGTCAGCCTCCAGGATGCCGTAGAACAGCTGGTTTTCCTTCTGGGCGGTGTCCAAGTAGCTGTTGGCATTGTTGTACGAGATCACCGAGCGGCCACGCAGGGTACCGGCTTCGTTCAGTGGCGAGGACACATCGACCATGGTCTTGTAGTTGTCCCAGGAACCGACCGAGGTTTCGATCAGGGCCTGACGCTCGGCAGTCGGGCGCTTGCGGATCAGGTTGATGGAGGCCGAGGGATTGCCCGCGCCTTCCATCAGGCCAGTGGCGCCGCGCACGATCTCCACGCGGTCGTAGATGTCGGTGTTTGGCTTGGATTGGGCATCCATCGAGTAGGCGTTGCCGATGTTGGTCGGTACGCCGTCGATCTGCAGGTTGTCCACCGACTGCCCGCGAGCCTGGTAGATCGAACGCTCACCGCCGTTCTTGACGATGGTGATGCCAGTGGCGTTCTTCATCACGTCGTCGAGGTTCTGCATGTTCTGGTCGTCCATGCGCTGGCGGGTGACGACGGTCACGGACTGCGGCGTTTCACGCAGGGACATCGGCAGCTTGGTGGCGGTGCTGGAGCGGCCGGTAGCGTAGGCGTGGGTGCCCTCGGTGGTCTCGCCCAGGGACGCGCCACTGATGTTGGTCGGTGCCAGTTCCAGATCGGCGCTGTTGCCCTTGCGCAGCAGGATCACCTGCGGGTTGCCCTGCAGGGTGAAGGTCATGCCGGTGCCGCCCAGCAACAGGGCCAGGGCGCGGGCCGGTTCTGCGCGTTGTTTCACCGCCTGGCTGGTGAGTCCGCTGACGTCATCGGGGTTGAACAGGATCTGCATGTCGGCCTGGCGACCGAATGTTTGCAAGGCGCTGGCCAGTGACTGGGCCGGGATGTCGAAGCTGGCTTCCTGGGCCTGGACCTGGGCGGCAATGGGCAGTGCAAGGAGCAGGCCGAAGCGAGGCAGAGGCTTGAAGCGCAGGGTGCAGCGCATGACGAGGCTGGCGAGGCTGAAGGGTTTGTGGACGGGCGACATTTCAAATGCTCATGTAAGTGAACGGCAGATTTTTTGGTTGTTGATAAGAAGACGCATTCAGCGACAAATTCCGGAAAGAACCTGTCGCTGTTTTTTCTTGTCGTCTCAGGCCGGTACGGGGGATGAGCTCACTTTGCCGCTGTGCATCCTCACCAACTGGTCCGCTACATCGAAGTAGCGGTCGTCGTGAGAGATGACGATGATGGTCTTGCCCAGCCGTTTCAGGTCGGGCAGCAACTCGGTGTAAAAAATGCGGCGGAAGGTCGGGTCCTGGTCTGCCGCCCACTCGTCGAACACCAGTACCGGGCGCTCTTCTAGCCAGGCATTGATCAGGGCCAGGCGCTTGCGCTGGCCGGTCGACAGGTCGGTGGTGGTGAAGCTGCCGTCGCGCACGCTGACCTTGTGGCCGATCTCCAGGCGTTGCAGGTAGCGGTTGGCGTCGTCGGGGATGTGCAGGTCGCCTTCGACCACGTCGTCGAACAGGTAGTAGTCGGCGAAGATGGTGGTGAACAGCTGGCGGTATTCGTCGCGGTTGCTCGGGTCTATGGCCTTGCCGTTGAGGCGGATCTCGCCCTGGTGCGGGGCGTATAGGCCCAGTAGCAGTTTGATCAGGGTCGTCTTGCCGCAGCCGTTCTCGCCGACGATGAAAACGATGTCGCCTTGCTCGATGCGCAGGTTGACCGGACCCAGGCGGAACGGCTCGCTGCCTTCGACCGGCGGGAAGGCGTAGCCTACGTTGAACAGTTCCAGGCTTTGCACCGGCTCGGGCTTGCTGACCTTGGCGTCGAGCAGCAGGTGCGGCTCGGGCGAGGAGAACTGCTCGGACAGCTGGGCGACGCGGGCGAAGGCGACCTTGGCGCGGCTGACGATGGGCAGGGTGCCGATCAGGTGTTCCAGCGGGCCTTTCATGTACAGCAGCACCAGCACGAAGCCGCTCATCACGGTCTTGTCGTCGCTGGGCCACAGCGACTGCAGCACCAAAGCCATGCCGATGACCACGAAGAACAGCATCGAGCCGAAGGTCTTGGCCACCACGAAGGTGTTGATGGCTTTGATCTGGGTCTTGCAGATGAAGTCGGCGGTGGCCTGCACGCCCTGGCTGAACATGCGGTTGCGGCGAGGACGGTGGATGCGTAGTTCCTTGGCGCCTTCGGCGATGGCGCTGTAGTTCTTCTGCAGGGTGTCCTCGGCTTCACGGGCGGTGGCGAAGCCACGACCGCCGCTGGCCTGGGCGACGAACTGGGCGGCGCTGCCGATGGCGATGGCCACCACCATCAACAGGAACATTGGCCAGGACAGCATGGCCAGGTAGCCCAGGCAACCGAGCGTCACGGTCATCGAGATGGCCAGCGGGGCGAAGGCGAAGGCGAAGTCGCTGATGGTGTCGACATCGTGGGTCAGCACAGGGATCAGGCGATGGCTGCGGTAGCGCTCGATCTGCTCGATGGGGGCGGCGAGGGTTTTCTCGCCCAGCGTCTTGCGCAGCTTGGCGATGATGTTCTGGCCGACGTAGTTGGTGCCGATGTCGGCGCTGATCGAACAGGTCAGGGCCAGCAGGCACAGGCCGGCGAAGGCTGCGATGGCGGTGCTGGTGATGTTGCCGCCGCTATGCAGGGCGTTGTTGATGCTGGCGAGCAGCGCGGTGACGCTAAGGCCACCGACCATCCCCAGGACGATGGAGAGGGCAACGATGGGCCAGAAGGGTCTGAGCAGGGCGAACAGTTCGCTGAGGGCGCCGCGGGGAGGCTGAGTCATGGGGCAGGGTTCCGCTTTGGAAAATGGCTGTGGGCTCCCTGTAGGACGACTGGTGGGCAGGGGAATTTAGCGCGCCTCTGGGGGGGGCGCCTTGCGCCCCTTTGTCGTTCAGAGATCGCGTACTACACGAAAGCCGATCCAATCGCCGCGTTCGTTGGGGTAGAGGTCGTTGCGATTACCGGAGCGAGAGAACACCGGGGCCTCGCCATAGTCGTTGCCGCGAATGCTCTGGAACCTGCAGTCTTTCTCTTGCCATGGGCTGCCATCGCTCGGCGCGCCAACATAGTTGTCGTGCTTGCAGTCGGCGGTCCACTCATAGATGTTGCCGTGCATGTCGTACACGCCAAAGGCGTTGGCCGGGAAGCTACCGACCGGCGCGGTGTAGCTGTAGCCGTCGGCCGGCCCGTAGGTATTGGCGTGCTTGGCGATGCTGTACTCCTTGCCTTCGTCGAAGGGGAAGGGGAACGGGCCGGTGCTGCCAGCACGGGCGGCGTACTCGCGGACCGACTCGCTGGGCAGGCGGTAGGGCTTACCGGTCTTGTTCGACAGCCAGGCGACGTAGTCCTGGGCTTCCTTGAGGTTCATGCACACGGCAGGGTGGCGGCTGGTCACCGGGTAGTTGCCGCCATAGGTGGGGCGGCCACCCTGGGTGGCGGTGCCGGCCTGACACAGGCGGCCAGGGCGTTCGTCACCGCTGGGCATCATGTAGCCGGTGGCCTGGATGAAGGCGTCCCACTCGGCGAAGGTAATGGGGAAGCGGCTGATAGCGAAGGGCTTGGTGAAGGTGACCTTGTGCAGCGGGCCTTCATCGGCCTGGCGTCCGACTTCGTCATCGGGGGTGCCCATCATGAACGAGCCGGTGGGCAGGACCACCATCTCCGGGCAGTCTTTCTCGCAGTCCTTGAAGACAGTACCGGGCTTGGGCGTGCCCGCCTGAGCCCAGGCGCTGGCGGTGAGCAGGGCGAGCAGTGCCAGCGGCGCGAGGACCGGTAGGGTGCGGCGGTGGCGTACGTGGGGTTCAGGGTTCATGAGTCGTCTCGTGCGAAGGGAATTCGGGCGTCACAGCTGGGCGCTGAGCAGTGTCATGAAACGGTCGATCTGCGCTTCGTCGTTGAGCAGGCCGGGTGCGGTGCGGATGACCGGGCCGACGTCGCGGTACACCGCATCGACGATCGCCTTCTGCCGCAGCAAGGCGGCGGCAACCTTGTCGCTGTCGCGGTCCTTGACTCGGAAAAAGGTGAAGCCTGCGCTATGTTGCGCAGCCATCGGGGTGACCAGTTCGACCTGGCGGTGTTCGCCAAGGCGCTGCTTGAGGTAGCTGTTGAGCTGGTGAATACGGCCCTGGACCTCGGCCTTGCCCAGTTGCAAGTGCAGCTTGAACGCCTCGTCCAATGCCCAGCGGTGCTCGAAGGCGTGGTAACCCCCAGGGGTGAGGCTGGTGGCGAAATCGGTGTCCTGGGAAAAGGTCGGGATCAGCGGCGTGATGTCCTTGAGTTGTTCGCTGCGCGCACAGACGATGCCGGTACCACGCGGGCCGAACATCCACTTGTGGGTGCCGGCGATGAAGTAGTCGCAGTTCATCTGCGGGAAGCTCAGGTCTTCCACGCCAAAACCATGCACGCCGTCGACCACATAGAGGATGCGATCGACCTCGGCGCGGTCGCGGTTGTGCCGGTCGACCACCGCGCCGATTTCCGCCAGGGGTAGCTTCACGCCGCTACCCGACTGTACCCAGGTCATGCCCAGCACCCGTGTGTTGGAGCGAATGGCGCGGTCGATGTTGCCGACGATCTCGTCGGTGCTGACCTTGGCCGGGTCCTTGAACAGGCGGATTCGGCGCACTTGGGTACCTTGACGCTGGGTGCGAAAGTCAAGCACCGCCTCGGCGGCGGAATGCTCGTGGACGGTGGTCAGGATCTCCTGGTCCGGGCGCACGTGCAGGCCACCGTAGATAATCGCCAGGCCTTCGGTGGTGCTGCCGGTCAGGGCGATCTGGCCGGGGCGTGCCTGCAGGTACTTGCCCGCCCACGCGCGAACCCGGGCCTCGTGCTGCCAGGGTTCCTGGCGGTCCCAGTCCATGACCAGGCCTGGGTTGCGATCGACGCTGGCGCGGTAGCGATCGATGGCGTCCTGCACCGGTTTAGGGTGCGAGGTGATCAGGAAGTTCGAAAGATGCAGGTAGTCCGGGTCCTGGTTGAACAGCTGACGCAACTGCGTCCATTGGTTACCCTGGGTCGATGGTTTTGCTGGATTGGCCAGGGCTTGGCCGAGGCCGCCGCCAAAGGGCAGGGCAACGGCGAGCAGGCTGGCCTGTTTGAGAAAAGTACGGCGGTCGCTCATGGTTGCGCTTACCGGGTAGAGGAAAGAGAAGGGCTGGCGGCCTTTTCAACCTGGGCCCAGACACGCAGGAAATTGCCGCCCCACAGCTTGGCGATATCGGCTTCGCTATAGCCACGCTGGATCAGTTCGGCGGTGACGTTGCGCACCTGGCTCACATCCTCCCAACCTCGCACGCCACCCCCTTCGTTGAAGTCCGAGGCGATGCCGACGTGGTCGATACCGATCTTGCGCACGGCGTAGTCGATGGCATCGCCCAGGTCCTTGAGGCTGGCCTTGGGTTCTTCGTCGAGAATGGCGTACAGCTGGCTGGCGTAGCTGCCGAAACGCTGCTCGGGCCAGGCGGCGATGATCGGGTCGCCGGGCATCAGGGCCATGGCCAGGTTGGGCAGCGGTGGCAGGTCGAACTTGGCGCGCAGGGCGTTGAGCTTGTCCTGGGTCTTTTGCGTGAGCGGGCGCAGGTAGCCGGAGAAGCCGACGATCTGCACCACGCCGCCGCTGTTCTTGATCAGTTGCATCTCGCGGTCGCTGAGGTTGCGTGGGATATCGACCATCGCCCGTGGCGCAGAGTGCGAGGCGACGATGGGCGCGCGGCTCAGGGCGCTGACTTGTTCCAAGGCCTGGGTGGACATCTGCGAGACATCGATGATCACCCCCAGGTCATTGAGCCGTTGCACGGCCTGCTTGCCGATGGGTGAGAGACCACCCAGGGCGTCGGGTGAGTCGTTGAAGAACGGCAGCGGGCGCGAGGAGTCGGCCCAGTCGTTGTTGCCGATGTAGCTGAAGCCGAACATGCGCATACCCCGTGCGGCCCAATTGTCCAGCAGGTTCAAGTCGTTGCCCAACGGGTAGGCGTTGAGCATGCTGATGAAGATGGCGAACTTGCCTTCGCCGTGCAGGCGGCGGAAATCGTCGGGGGTATAGGCGATACCGACCTGGTTGGGGAAGTCGCGCACCAGGCCGGAGATGATCTTGTAGCGCACCTCCTGCTGATTACGGGCCTCCTCGACAAACCCTGCGGTCGGCCGGTGCGGTGCATCGGGGCCGTTCCAGATTTCCGGCCAGCCGAAGAGGGTCAAGGCGGCGCCGGACAATCGTCCTTTGGCGGCCTTGGCCAGGTCGAACTGGCCGTCGCCATCCTTGTCCGCCTCCTGGCCATGGGTACCGAAGTCCAGCGGCAGGGTGATGTGGCTGTCGAAGGAGATCAGCCGATCCTGCAGCTCGTCGGCCTGCTTGATCACCTCGCGCGGGTAGTGCGGGGCGGGGTTCAGCCATTGGTTCCAGGCCAGGTAGCCACCGGCACCGAGCAGCAGGGCCAGGGGCACACCGATGTACAAGGTTTTCTTCCAGCGAGGTTGTGTCATTGCCATCTCGTTTCAGGTCCGCGAATGCCGGGGCTTGGGCTGTCTGGGAGGGACGAGCGTGGCGGGAGGAAATTTAGCGAGGGGCAGCGACGACCTGGCTAAATTTCGCCGGGGAGCATACGTCCTTGCTGGGACAGCGCCTGCTTCATGGCGGACACAGGTAGGGTAATGACGATTTCTCGACGAGGTTTCATGACCGGTGTGGCCCTGGCGGGCGCGGCCCTGCCGGCGGTCCACTATGCGCACCGCGAGCTGACCAGGGATGAGTTTCCGGTCACCCCGGGGGAGGCCAGCGTGGAGCTTGCCGACACCGCCGGCCAACGCCTGGGCAACCGCCTGCGCGGTATCTGGGCTATCCGCTTCGAAGGGGCCGATGCCGGGCTTGCGGGTCTGCCGGCTCAGCAGCTTGAACTGTTCATCGACGTTGCCGCGCGAGGACGTGGCGTGCGCGGTTGCCTTGACACGGCACAACGGCTGCGCAGCGAAAAGGCGCCGCGTTACCAGTTGATCGGTGACCTGGCCGAGTCCGATTCCAATTGCCTTTACTGGCGCCTGATGCCAACGGATGCGAGCCATCGAGGTTATGAAATGGCGATCACCCTGGATCAGGTGTGGGGCGAGTTCGGCAATGCCGGCAGCGAGACCCTGAGTGGGCAGATTGCCGCGCTGGACCGGTCCCTGGCGCTGCCGTTGCAGGACAACCGCTTCGTCGCCATTGGCCAGCGCTTCCCCGAAGCGCGCCAGACCATTGGCCTTGAGCCGGCCTTGCTGGACTGGCTGATTTCCCCCGAGCACCGACTGTTCCACCAGTTGTGGCATGCCTCGCGTGACAAGTGGCACAACCTCTCGGAGGAAAAGCGCAATGCCCTGCGCGGCCTGGGGTGGCAACCTGGCCCTCGTGAGCGCGAGCGTGATGCGCGCGGCAAACTCAAGGACCGCAACGGCTCGGGCGAGGACTTTTTCTTCATGCACCGGCACATGCTCGCTGCGGCCCGTGCGCTGCAGCCGCTGCCGTCGTGGTCGAGCTTTCCGTTGCCGCAGCCGGAGCTTGAACGCGACCGCCTGGGTTTTGCCCGTTACTTCGATAACCTCGACGGCTGCTCGGTGCCGCCGACCTGGCTGGCGCCGGGGGACGATGCGTTCAGCGAGTGGGTCAACGGCATCAAGCGTGCCGAGACGTTCCATGGCAACTTCGCGGTATGGGAGTCTCGGTATCGCGACCCGCGTTACTTGTCGCGGATGACCTTGGGGCAATTGGGCTCGGAGATGGAGCTGGGCCTGCACGACTGGCTGCACATGCGCTGGGCGTCGGTGCCGCGCGACCCCTCCAACGGCGCGCCGGTGCCGCTGGCCCGCGAGCTGGATGACTTTGCGCCGCGTTGGTATGCAGCGGAAAACGACTTTTTGGGCGACCCGTTCTCGTCCCATGTGCACCCGGTGTTCTGGCGGTTTCATGGTTGGATCGACGATCGCGTGGAGGACTGGTTCGCCGCCCATGAGCGTTTTCACCCGGGCGAAGTCAGCCGGATGCAGGTCAACGGCGTGCCGTGGTTTGCGCCGGGGCGCTGGGTGGAGGTGGCTGACCCCTGGCTGGGGCCGGATACCCATGGCTGCAGTACAGTGCCTGGGGTAAGGCCGGGCAGGTCGGTGGAGATGGATGTCGAGACCATGAAGCTGGCATTGCGCATCATCTTTGGCGAGGACGAAGGCAAGTTGGCCGGGTTCATGCGCCAGGTGCCGAAACGGCCGTGGTATGCGCGGCATCTTTCATTGAAGGGATTGCTGGCCTGAGTGCGCCATGGGTTGGATTGATCTCCAACCTTCGTGGCATCGAACTATTCGTGGGAGCGGCCAGGCGTCGCGAAAGGGCTGCACAGCAGCCCCGTGTGTACTCACTGGGCTGTTTTCACGTGCCAGCCGCCACCCAGTGCCTTGTACAGGGCCACGCTCGCTTGCAATCGCGCCAAGCGCAACTGCGCCTGCTGATCCTGTGCCTCGTACAGCGTGCGCTGGGTTTCCAACACCGTCAGCAGCGTTTCGGCTCCGGCACCGTAACGTTGCTGGGCGAGGTCGAAGGCCAGGCGGGCCTGTTGCACTTGCTCATCCTGCCATTGCCGTTGCCGGTCGACGCCATGGATGGCGTTGAGCGCTTTCTCGACGTCGGCGAAGCCGGCCAGGATGCTGCTGCGATAGGCCTCGAGCAACTCCTCTTGCTCTGCCTCGGCCAATTCACGCGAGGCCCGCAGTCGGCCGTTGTTGAAGATCGGCGCGACCAGGCCGGAGGTCAGCGTGTAGTACGGGCTGTCGAAGACCTGGGGCAGGGTGCGGGCCCCCGAACCGAACTCGGCGCCGAGGGTCAGCTTTGGTAGCAGGGCGGCCCGTGCGACCTGCACATTGGCGCTGGCGGCCGCCAGGCGCGCTTCGGCGGCTGCGATGTCTGGCCGGCGGGTCAGCAGGTCGCTGGGCATACCGCTGCCAATTGCCGGCCACTGCACCGTGTCGATGCGCTCGTCGCTGCCGGGCAAATGTTGCACGGGGTCGCCGAGCAGGGTGGCCAGCGTGACGCGGTTGTCCTGCTGGCGTTGCTCAAGCAGCGGCAGTTGGCGCTCCTGGGCGGCCACCAGGCTACGTTGTTGCGCCAACTCAAGGCGCGTGGCCGAGCCAGAGCGCTGCCGCACCTCGACCAGGCCCAGCACATCCCGCGCATTGCGCAGGTTCAGGCGGGCGATGCGCAGTTGCTCATCCAGTGCCAGCCCTTGCAGGTAGCTATCGGCAACGGCACTGACCAGGGTCAGTTCCACAGTCTGGCGGTCGAAGCGGCTGGCGTCCAGGCCATGCAGGCCGCTGTCGCGTGCGGCGCGCAGGCCGCCCCAGAAGTCGATCTCGTAGGTCGCGCTGAGCGTGGTGCCAAACGAGGTGCTGGTGCGTTCGCTGCTGCTGACATCGAGCTGGTCGCTGCCGTCGCCCCGCAGCAGGTGCTGTCGGCTGCCTTCAAACCCGAAGTTCAACGCCGGCAGCAGTGGCGCGCCGGCGATCACGGCGCGGGCCTGGGCCTGGCGTACACGTGCGGTGGCAGCCGCCAGGTCGTAGCTGTTGCGCCGCGCACGTTCAACCAGACGGTCCAGTTCGGGGCTGGCGAAGGCTTTCCACCACTTCGTCTGTGGCAGGGTGAGCCCGGCAGCACCGGTCTCTCCTTGCCAGTTATCCGGTGGTGCGATGCCGCTTTCGGGCGGTGGCGGTGTGCTGCAGGCGGCGAGGCAAAGGCTCAGGGTCATCAGGCTGATGCGGCTTGGCAATGTCATGGGTTATTCGCTGGTAAGGGCTTTGACCGGATCGAGACGCGCCGCCTTGCGGGCCGGCATGAAGCCGAACACGATGCCGGTGACTACGGCGCAGGCGAAGGCGCCGAGGATGGCGGGTAGGGCGAAGGCCACGGCGACCCCGGCAAGCATCAGGCCTGCGCCGATGCCCAAGGCCAGTGCGATGCCGGTCAGGCCGCCGACCATCGACAGCATCACCGCCTCACTGAGGAACTGGCGCAGGATGTCGCGCTGGCGGGCGCCGGTGGCCATGCGAATACCGATCTCGCGGGTGCGTTCGCGCACGGTCATCAGCATGATGTTCATCACCCCGATGCCGCCGACCAGCAGGGAGATCGCGGCGATCGCCCCCAGCATCAGCGACAGGCTGTTCTGGGTGCGGGCTTCGGCCTGGATCAGTGCGGCGTCGTTGGTCAGCTCGAAGTCTTGCTTGCCTTGGTGACGCTGGCGCATCAGGTGATCGATGGCTGCTTCGGTCTCGGCCACTCGTGCCGAATCTCGGGCGGCGATGATCACGTATTCCGGGTCCTGGGTACCGAACAGGCGAATGGACGCTGCCGAGTAGGGCACGACGATGCGTTCGTCGCTGTTCTGGTCGCCGGAGCTGGCGCCTTTTCCGGCCAGCACGCCGACGATCTGGAACGGTACGTTGCCGAGCAGCAGGTACTGGCCGATCGGGTCGCTGCCAGGTTCGAGCAGCGTGTCGCGTACCTTCTGGCCGATCACCGCGACGGCGGCGCCAGTGCGTTCGTCGCTGTCGCTGAAGAAGCTGCCCTGGACCACCGGCCAATTGAGGATGTAGGGGAACTCGATATTGTTGCCGCCGACGTAGAATTTCTGGTTGTTGTTGCCGTGGCGCACCATCACGTCGTCCCCGATCACCGGCATGATCCGCGTCACCTGGGGCAGTTCGGCAATCGCCGCAACATCGTCCAGGGTCACCACGCCGGCGGGCTCACGCAGGGTGGCGTGGCGACCGTTGAGGTAGAGGATGTTCGAGCCGAAGGCGGCCATCTGTGCCATGACCTGGCGTTTGCTGCCTTCGCCCACAGCCAGCATGACCACCACCGAGGCGACGCCGATGACGATGCCGAGCAGGGTCAGGGCAGTGCGAAAGCGATTGATCCACATGACCCGCCAGGCTGCCTGCAAGGCTTCGACCAGCTCGCCCTTCCAGGCGCCACGCTCAGTGGCGCCGCGATCCAGGCGTTCGCGCAGGTCTTCGGCCTGCAGGCCTCGGTGCGGATTGACCGGTGGCTGGTCGTCGGCCGAATCGCTGATCACCAAGCCGTCGCGAATCTCGATCACCCGGTGTGCGCGTGCCGCCACCTCGCGGTCGTGGGTGATAAGGATGATCACATGCCCCTGGCTGGCCAGTTCGTCGAGCAGGGCCATGACTTCGGCGCCGCTGTGGCTGTCGAGGGCTCCAGTGGGTTCGTCGGCGAGGATGATGTGGCCGCCGTTCATCAGCGCGCGGGCGATGGAAACGCGCTGTTGCTGACCGCCGGACAACTGGTGCGGGCGGTTGCCCGTGCGGCTGGCCAGGCCCAGGCGTTCGAGCAGGGCGGCGGCGCGGGCGTGGCGCTCGCTGGCCGGTAAGCCGGCATAGATGGCTGGCATTTCGACGTTTTCCTGGGCCGAGCCCGAAGGAATCAGGTGGTAGCCCTGGAACACGAAACCGAAGGCCTCGCGTCGCAGCCAGGCCAGCTCGTCGGTGTCCAGCTCGGCCACGTCCTTGCCGGCGAAGCGATAGCAGCCGGAACTGGGGCGGTCGAGGCAGCCGAGGATGTTCATCAGGGTCGATTTGCCAGACCCTGACGCGCCGACGATGGCGACAAATTCGCCGGGGTGCACGCGCAGGCTGATACCGCGCAGGACTTCGACCTTGGGTGTGTCGAGGCCGCCGTAGACTTTGCGGATGTCGCGAAGCTCGATCAGGGGGGCGGACATTCAACCTCCGCTGGCGGCAGGGGCGCCGATGAGCAGGCGTTCGCCTTCGCGGACACCGTCGAGGATCTGTACCCGCAGCCGGTCGCTCAGGCCGGTGCGCACTTGGCGCTGCTCGACCTTGCCGTCGCGGGTGAGTACCTGGGCCATGCGCAGGCCGTCACCATCGCTGTCGTCCAGCGCCGCCAGCGGTGCGGTCAGTACCTGGCTGGCCTGGCCGGCGACGAAGAACACCTGGGTGGTCATCTCGGCCATCAGTGCCCCGTCAGGGTTGTCCACGTCCAGCAGCACGGTGTACTGCACGACTTGGCTGCCGGTCGTGCCGGAGGTGGCGCTGGTCGGGCTGCCGCCGCCCTGGCTGGACTGCTCCAGCGGCTTGGGCGGAATCGGCAGTATCTGGCGCACGGTGCTGGTCCAGCGGCGCTTGCCACCGGCCAAGGTGGTGAAGTAAGCGCTCATGCCGGGCTTGACCTTGCCGATATCGGCCTCGGAGACCTGGGCCCAGACGGTCATCGGCGACAGCTTGGCGATGCGCAGGATCAGGGGCGTCTGTTGCTGGGCATTCAGGGTCTGGCCCTCGCGGGCGTCCACGGCGACCACGGTGCCGTCCATGGGCGCGTAGATGCGCGTGTAGCCAAGTTCGGCCTGGTCGCTGCGCAGGCTGGCCTGGGCCTGAAGGATCTGCGCCTGGTACATGTCGATGCGGGCCTGGGTGACCTTGAGCTGGGCATCGGCAGCCTGCACGTCTTCCTCGCGGGTGGCACCAGCGGCGGCCAGGTCGCGCTGGCGTTTGAGCTGTTGCTGGGCCAAGCGGTACTGGGCGCGCTGCTCGGCCAACTGGGCCTTGAGGTTCTCGATCGAGTAGCGGCCGGCGTCGAGCCTGGCCTGCTGGGTTGACGGGTCGATCTCGACCAGCAACTGGCCCTGGTGAACCTGGTCGCCCGCTTCGACATGCAGGCGACGGATCTGCCCCGAGGCCTGGGCGCCGACATCGACGTAGCGACGAGGTTGCAGGGTGCCCAGGGCGGTGACGCTGCTTTCGATATCGGCGCGGGTGACGGTTACCGTGCTGGCCGGCTGGTTGTCGAATGGCAAGGTCTTCCAGGCCAGCAGGCTGCCCAGGCCAAGCAGGCCCAGGCCACCGAGGAGGATGCGGCGGCGAGTGTTGGGTAAGCGTCTCATGCGGACTTCCAGCCAGGGGTGATGGCCACACGCAGCCAGTCGAGGCGCGCAGGGAGGTCCCAGTTAGACGAAGATCAGCATGCGGGATTTACCCAGGTTGGGGGTACCGCTGTGTGTTGCTGAGAATAATTATAATTTGTAAGATTGCACGCTGATATCACATATTCCCGCGTCCCCGCACACCTGTGGCAGGGCAGGGCGACGCCAGGTGCCGCTGTGGAACATTACTATCGTGAACTGGTGAGTTTCCTTTCCGCACGCCTTGGCAGTCGCCAGGCGGCGGAGGACGTTGCCCACGATGCCTACCTGCGGGTACTGGAGCGCACCGACGCGCAGCAGATCGAGCATCCGCGCGCCTTCCTGTACCGGACCGCGCTCAACCTGGTGGTAGACCGTCATCGGCGTCAGCGTGTGCGCCAGGCCGAACCCTTGGACGTGCTGGACAGCGACGAGCGCTGGCACATTCAGGCACCGTCCCAGGAAATGCAGCTCGATCAGCGCCTGGCACTGATGCAAAGGGCCCTGGACGAATTGAGCAAGCCTTGCCGCGACAGCTTCCTGTTGCGCAAGCTCGAGGGCCTTTCACACCAGCAGATCGCCGAGCGGCTGGGCGTTTCCCGAAGCATGGTGGAAAAACATATCGTCAACGCCATGAAGCATTGCCGCTTGCGCATGCGGCAATGGGAATAGTGAAAAGCCGGTGAAACACGAATGAAAATTCTGTACGCGGCAACTTGATTTCTGGAAAGTTCCCGACAACTATCAATGAAGACCCTGCCGAATTCATGGTTTCGGCAGTTGCCTCGTCGGCGCAGTTTGGTCAGGGAGTTTCCCTTAACTAGCTAACTGCCCAGGTCCGATGATGCCCAACAAAACGATGCGCATCCTTATCGCCGACGAGCACCCCAGCCAGCGCTTGCACCTTGAGCGACTGCTCAATGGCCTGGGCTATTTCCGGATCGCGCCGGTGCAAAGCTTCGAAGAGCTGCAGCGCCTGGTGCAGTGCGCGCTGCAACCTTTCAACCTGTTGGTCGGCAATATCGAGTTGGGTAGTCACTGCGGGGTCGACCTTGAGCGCTTTTGCCGGGTCAACGCACAGATTCAGCACGCCTTGCTCTATCACTCACAGTCTGTGACGGTTCCAGACGTGCCGCCGGCCGAGCGCCAGGCGGTCAGCATCAGCCTGCCCCAGGTGCCGGACGACGAAGCGCTGGGTTCTTTCATGGCGATCATCGATGCGCCAGTGTTGGTCGGCAAGCTTGGCCTGCCTTCGAGCGTCGCCAGCCATCTGGCGTTTCCGCGCGCTCGCCAGCATTTCCCGTCGACCGTATTCAGCCGGACCCATTGAACCTGAAGGGGTACCCAAGGGTAAGCATTTGCTATCCTCTTGCCCTTTGCCGATTTGCGGACCCCTGCCATGACTGCCAACCACACCGCTCCTGCGCCCCGGTTCAGCCGCAGCGACCACCGGACCCTGGGTCTGGCGGCACTGGGCGGCGCCCTGGAGATCTACGATTTCATCATCTTCGTGTTCTTCGCGCTGACCCTGAGCCAGCTGTTCTTCCCACCGGAAATGCCGCAATGGCTGCGCTTGCTGCAAAGCTTCGGGATCTTCGTGACCGGTTACCTGGCCCGCCCGCTGGGTGGGATTCTCATGGCGCATTTTGCCGACCATCTGGGCCGCAAGCGGGTGTTCAGCCTGAGCATCCTGATGATGGCCCTGCCGTGCCTGTTGATCGGTGTGATGCCGACCTACGCCGACATCGGCTACGCCGCCCCACTCATTCTGCTGGCGCTGCGCATCCTGCAGGGGGCCGCGGTGGGAGGCGAGGTGCCCAGTGCCTGGACTTTCGTCGCCGAGCACGCCCCGCCAGGGCGACGGGGATATGCACTGGGCTTCCTGCAGGCCGGGCTGACCTTTGGCTACCTGCTGGGTGCCTTGACCGCAACCTTGCTGGCGCAGGTCTTCACCGCGCAGGAAATCCTCGATTACGCCTGGCGTTATCCGTTCCTGCTGGGTGGCGTGTTCGGTGTGATCGGCGTGTGGCTGCGTCGCTGGCTGAGTGAAACCCCGGTGTTTCTGGCCCTGCGCGAGCGCCAGGAGCAGCCAGTGGCCTTCCCGCTGCGACGGGTGCTGGCAGAGCATAGCCGTGCGCTGATCCCGGCGGCATTGCTGACCTGCGTGCTGACCTCGGCGGTGGTGGTGCTGGTGGTGATCACCCCGACCGTGATGCAGCAGCGTTTCGGCATGAGTGCCGGGCATACCTTCGCCTTGAGCAGCGTGGGCATCGTCTTTCTCAATATAGGCTGCGTGATGGCGGGGCTGTTGGTCGACCGGTTGGGTGGCTGGCGTGCGCTGATGGTCTACAGCCTGTTGCTGCCATTGGGTGTCGGCGTGCTGTACGCAAGCCTGGTGGGGCAGTGGGGCGCGGTGTGGGCCGCCTATGCGCTGGCAGGGCTTTGCTGTGGCGTGGTGGGGGTGGTGCCGTCGATCATGGTCGGATTATTCCCGGCGCAGATCCGCGTGTCGGGTATTTCCTTCACCTATAACGTCGCCTATGCCCTGTGGGCCAGTACCACGCCGCTGGCATTGATCGCGCTGATGCCGTGGAGCCCGTGGGTGTGTGTCGGCTTTTGTCTGATCATGGGCACCGTCGGATTGCTCACCGCGTTGTATTTCGGGCGTCGCGAGCCCTTGGCGTTCGCCGTCGAGCCTATGCCGGTCATGTGCGCTGACAAATGAGCCTAGAGGAGCAGGGGCATCGAGGCAGAATCCACGGTCATTCCTGATGTGTTCAGCGATGACTGCACACGAGGTCTCGGGTGGCGGGTGAACGCATTTTCCCGTTGGGAAAATGGCAAGATGCGGCCACCGGTTGCACTCATCGAGCTATTCAAACTGCTCGATCGTCACCCAGAATTGTTCGAAGAGATAAGGACACCCTGAGTCGGCCTGCAACAGCCTACAGCCGGTGCCAACGGTTCACGCAAATCAAGGCTACAAGGCGCACAGAAGGCAACTGTTCATGAATGTAGATTGCTCCCGCATCCACATTTCAGGAAACAGGCGCCATGTACGGATTTCATGTGAAATGGCTGACGCGCCGTCAGCTGCCGCCCATTCCGGCGACCATGCTCTTTTCAGGAACGCACCATGATGCCCCGGGGCCTGATGGCGACTTCGAGCAAGCCGTTACGCCCGTAATCACCTGGGGCAACAACAGCCTTGGCTGCGTGTTCGACGACAACGAGCATCACGACGCTGCCTGGCTGGTTGTCTACGGTGACGGGGAGCAACTGACCGGCGCGCATCCGTTGCCTCATTTTCGGCATGTCATGGACATTCAAGCGGCGCCAAGCGGTGTTGCCTGGGTGCTGGTCGATGAGAAAGCGCGCAAGGTCGAGATCTCGCATCTTCTGCTCGACGGACTCGATGGCAGAGTAGGCCGTGAGACCTCACTGGAAGGAATGCCGGTTGGCATTCCTTTCTGTCTGCGCAATGGGCGCGATTTTCTGATGGCGGACGAGTCAGGGGTTCGCGTTGCCGCCTTGCCCGATCCGCTGGCGATGCAGTGGATGTATCAGGATGGCGAGCTGACCCATGTTGCCACCCAACAGGTACTGGGCCTGGGCGTGCGCTGCAAACCTGCCGCGCAGGACGGAGACCGCTGGCACTTGTCCGCCCGAGGCGTGTTGTTCTATGGCGAAGAGAAACGCGCTTTGTGCGCCGACCCCGGCAATGGCGATGTATGGCTTCAGGCACACGTGGCAGAGTCACCAGAGGGGCTATGGCAGGTGCAAATGCCGGGGCAGACGAGGCGTAACAGGGGCAGCGCGTTGCGTATCAGCACGCTGGCCATTCATGTGCAGGTCTCCAATGACTTGAGGTCCGGGACCAGTGATGCTGTGTATTTTTCCGTCAACGGCAGCGCGCACCGGCAATTGCTGGCACGCAACTTCGATCGTGGCTCATTGCTTCAGGTCGATGTCGATCTGTCGAGCATGTTCGCGGGGCGTCAGCTGGTTGCCGATGAGCTCCACAGTGTCGAGCTGTACCAAGTGAGCGGCGAAGGGTACGGGCCTGCGTGGCGCATGCAATCTCTGGATCTGGTGGTCAACGATGAACTGTCCAACCGGCTACTGGTTGCCGAAAGCCCTTGGCTGCTGCCGGCGAGAGGGGCGAGTTGGAAGGGCGTCGTGAACTGGTTGGACTGGCGCTTGAAGGGCAAGGAGACACCGCTGGATTTTACCGGGCGTACGTACCCGGTCACTTGGCGACCCCTGCTGAGCGACTGGCTGTACTGGCGCAGCTACGACGTCTCGAACATCGAAGGAGTTTGCCAGTTGATCGGTGAGCAGGACGGTAGGGTGCTGGGGTTCGAGCTGGTCGGCCAGCGTCCTGTTTATCTTGAGCCCAACACGGCAAACGACTCCTACACCTGGGTGTACACGCCACAGGGGAGCATTATCGTAAAGCGCTGGGACAAGGCGGCACCGCGGGCTCATTACATCACTCACAGCCAGCTGGGTATGGGCGCCCCCGTGGTATGCGCGGGTGAAATGACGATCGTCCGCATGGGGGCGGGCGTGGCGGTCCACGATATCCTGGGAATGATCAACGATGCGTCGGGGCACTATGTGCCGGATGGCGGTGCATGCCTCGCCCATGTGCGCGAGCGACTTGCCCAATTGGGGCTGGATACCACGCGGACGACGGTCGCGTTCCACAGCGGCAAGCAGGCGGAATGATTGCCTCCGGGCACAACGAAAAAGCCCCCGGGCCACGCGGCCAGGGGGCTTTTTCCTGCCTCGGGGGCAGGGCTTACATGTTCGGGTAGTTCGGCCCGCCAGCGCCTTCAGGCGTGACCCAAGTGATGTTCTGGGCCGGGTCCTTGATGTCGCAGGTCTTGCAGTGCACGCAGTTCTGCGCGTTGATCTGGAAGCGCTTGTTGCCGTCTTCCTGGGTGACCACTTCGTATACGCCGGCCGGGCAGTAGCGCTGCGCCGGTTCGTCGTACAGTGGCAGGTTGTTGGCGATCGGTACGTTCGGATCGGTCAGCTTCAGGTGGCAAGGTTGCTCCTCTTCATGGTTGGTGCTGGAGAGGAATACCGAGCTGAGCTTGTCGAAGCTGAGCTTGCCGTCGGGTTTCGGATAGTCGATCTTCTGCGAATCGGCGGCGAGCTTGAGGCAGGCGTAGTCCGGCTTGGTGTCGTGCAGGGTGAACGGCAGCTTGCCGCCGAACCAGTTCTGATCGACATAGTTGAACGCCGCGCCCAGGATCGGCCCGAACTTGTGCATGGCCGGGCCGAAGTTGCGGCTGGCGAACAGCTCTTCGTAGAGCCAGCTGGCTTTGAAGGCGCTGACATAACCGTTGAGCTGGTCACCGCCTTCACTGCCGGCGATCAGTGCGTCGGCAACTGCCTCGGCAGCGAGCATGCCCGACTTCATGGCGGTGTGGCTGCCCTTGATCTTGGCGAAGTTCAGGGTGCCCAGGTCGCAGCCGATCAGCGCGCCACCGTTGAACACCATCTTGGGCAGCGAGTTGAAGCCGCCTTTGCAGATGGCGCGGGCGCCGTAGCTGATGCGTTTGCCGCCTTCGAGGTATTGGCTCATCACCGGGTGATGCTTCAGGCGCTGGAACTCATCGAACGGCGAGAGGTACGGGTTGGCGTAGGACAGGTCGACGATCAGGCCGACCACCACCTGGTTGTTTTCCAGGTGATAGAGGAACGAGCCGCCGGTGTTGTCCTTGCTCATCACGTCCAGCGGCCAGCCGGCGGTGTGCACCACCAGGCCCTGCTCGTGCTTGGCGGGGTCGATTTCCCAGATTTCCTTCAAGCCGATGCCGTAATGCTGCACGTCGGACTCGCTGTCCAGGTCGAAGCGCTTGATCAGCTGCTTGCCGATATGGCCGCGGCAACCTTCGGCGAACAGGGTGTACTTGGCGCGCAGTTCCATGCCTGGGGTGTACAGGCCGTCCTTGGGGTTGCCTTCGCGGTCGACGCCCAGGTCGCCAGTGATGATGCCGCGTACCACACCGTTTTCGTCGAACAGCGCTTCCTGTGCGGCGAAGCCTGGGTAGATTTCCACGCCCAGGTTCTCTGCCTGCTGGGCCAGCCAGCGGCACAGGTTGCCCAGGGAGATGATGTAGTTGCCCTGGTTGTGCATGGTTTTAGGCACGAACAGGTCAGGGACCTTGGTCGAGCTGCCGGCATCCTTGAGCACATAGATATCGTCACGCTTCACTTCGGTGTTCAGTGGCGCGCCGAGTGCTTTCCAGTCGGGGAACAGCTCGTTCAGGGCGCGGGGTTCGAAGACCGCGCCGGAGAGGATGTGGGCGCCGACTTCGGAGCCTTTCTCGACCACGCAGACGCTGATCTCGCTACCGGCTTCGGCGGCCTTCTGCTTCAGGCGGCAGGCGGCGGACAGGCCCGCCGGGCCGGCGCCGACGATGACCACGTCGAATTCCATGTATTCGCGTTCCACTGGTACTCTCCTACTCATCAAGGCTCGTGCTGTTGCTTTGTCTTATTGGGTGCGGGGGTGGTCACGGGAGGCTGTTCAGGTGTCTGTAGCCCTGTAGCCGCGTGAATGACGAACTACACCGTTTTGTCTTGGCCGCGCATTATATCTACACCACTTGGCGGGTCCAATACAAACGTTTGTTTGAATTTGCCGCAGGCCAGTAAAATCACAGGAACGCGGCTTGAGGGTGGCCGATTTGCCGTATTGACCGGATTGGGTGTTACGGTCAAGATACGAGCGGTTTTACGCTCGCCGTAGGCTGACCGTCGGGCGCAGGTGCACCCCTAAAGGCCAGGCGTAGAGCAAGGTTTTCGGGCCGAAACCCGTTTTGTAGTGGAGTCTACACGCCACGACAGAAAATGACCCGCGGGTTTTGCCGAAACAGTCTGAACAGGACTGATTGGTCACTGTGAAGTTCGCTCGAGCCGGAACGTTTTTAGAGGTGCCCTTGTACCCACGCGCAATCGCCGGGCAAGCCCCAGGCGACATTCTATTCACCGGAGAGTAACGAGGAATCCATGAAGGTTCTTGTAGCTGTCAAACGAGTGGTCGACTACAACGTCAAGGTTCGCGTCAAAGCGGACAACTCCGGCGTCGACCTTGCAAACGTCAAGATGTCCATGAACCCCTTCTGCGAAATCGCCGTGGAAGAAGCCGTGCGCCTGAAAGAAAAGGGCGTTGCGAGCGAGATCGTCGTCGTCTCCGTCGGCCCGAGCACTGCTCAGGAGCAACTGCGTACCGCCCTGGCCCTGGGTGCCGACCGTGCCATCCTGGTCGAAGCAGCTGACGAACTGAACTCCTTGGCCGTGGCCAAGGCACTGAAAGCCGTTGTCGACAAAGAGCAGCCACAGCTGGTCATTCTCGGCAAACAGGCCATCGACAGTGACAACAATCAGACCGGCCAGATGCTGGCCGCGCTGACCGGTTTCGCGCAGGGCACCTTCGCCTCCAAGGTGGAAGTGGCTGGCGACAAGCTGAACGTCACCCGCGAAATCGACGGCGGCCTGCAGACCGTCGCGTTGAACCTGCCGGCGATCGTCACCACCGACCTGCGCCTGAACGAGCCACGTTACGCGTCGCTGCCGAACATCATGAAGGCTAAGAAGAAGCCGCTGGAGACCGTTACTCCAGACGCGCTGGGCGTCTCCATCGCCTCCACCAACAAGACCCTGAAGGTCGAAGCGCCTGCTGCCCGCAGCGCGGGTATCAAGGTCAAATCGGTGGCCGAACTGGTCGAGAAGCTGAAGAACGAAGCGAAGGTAATCTAAATGACTATCCTGGTTGTCGCTGAATACGAAAACGGTGCCGTAGCCCCGGCCACCCTGAACACTGTCGCCGCAGCCGCCAAGATCGGTGGCGATATCCACGTACTGGTCGCTGGCCAGAATGTCGGTGGCGTTGCCGAGTCCGCCGCCAAGATCGCTGGCGTGGCCAAGGTGCTGGTTGCTGACAACGCAGCCTACGCCCACGTCCTGCCGGAGAACGTCGCGCCGCTGATCGTCGAGCTGGCCAAAGGCTATAGCCACGTGCTGGCCCCTGCCACCACCAACGGCAAGAACATCCTGCCGCGCGTTGCCGCGCTGCTGGACGTCGACCAGATCTCCGAGATCATCTCGGTCGAGTCCGCCGACACCTTCAAGCGTCCGATCTACGCCGGTAACGCCATTGCCACCGTGCAATCGAGTGCTGCTGTAAAAGTCATCACCGTGCGTACCACCGGCTTCGACGCCGTCGCCGCCGAAGGCGGCTCGGCTGCCGTTGAGGCGGTGGGGGCTGCTCACAATGCCGGTATCTCGGCCTTCGTCGGCGAAGAGCTGGCCAAGTCCGATCGTCCAGAGCTGACCGCTGCCAAGATCGTCGTATCCGGCGGCCGTGGCATGGGCAACGGTGACAACTTCAAGCACCTGTACGCCCTGGCCGACAAGCTTGGCGCCGCTGTCGGTGCTTCGCGCGCCGCGGTCGACGCAGGCTTCGTGCCGAACGATATGCAGGTCGGCCAGACCGGCAAGATCGTCGCGCCGCAGCTGTACATCGCCGTCGGTATCTCCGGTGCCATCCAGCACCTGGCCGGTATGAAAGACTCCAAGGTGATCGTTGCGATCAACAAGGACGAAGAAGCGCCGATCTTCCAGGTGGCCGACTACGGCCTGGTCGCTGACCTGTTCGAAGCGGTACCAGAGCTGGAAAAGCTGGTCTGATCCGGCTGCTTCACTTATAAAGAAGCCCGGCCCTCGTTGAGGGGGTCGGGCTTTTTCATGCCCGTTGCGGGCTTATCGCCGGCCGGCGCCTGCAGGAGGCGCGTGCCGGTGGTGCGGGCAAGTGGGCCCTCAAGAACAAGGCAAGGAGAGAGGATGAGGCTTCGCGGAGCGCGCGCGATACTGGCATGCATGGTTGCGATGCTGTCGCCGATGGCGATGGCGGCAGGCAAGTGCGAGCGCCTGGTGGCGACCGGCAGCCCTGATGCGCCGCCGTATTCCTGGCAGGACCCAAAGGACCCTGAACACCTGATCGGTGCCAACGTCGACCTGTTGCGCCAGGTGGCCAGCGAACTCGGCGTGAAACTCGAGGTGCTGTATGCCGGCAAGCGCGACCAGGCTCTGGAGGAGGTGCGCAGTGGCCGGATGGACCTGTTGCTCGACACGCCGATGCAGGTCGGCCAGCTGACAGCGCTCGACTACATCCACCCCCCTTTGCAGCTCAATGAGTACCTGGTCTGGACCCGCCATGATGCCAGCCTGGTGTTTGACGGCCCGGCCGACCTTGCCCAGTACCAGGGTGGTCTGTCGGAGCGGGCGCGGCTTACGCCGGCCTTCGAAGCCTTCGCCAAGGCGCAACTGAAGCTGCTGCCCGCGCAGAACCTGACCCAGGCATTCCAGAAGTTGGTGCTGGGGCAGGTGGACTATGTGCTGGCGGGTCGCTACGCGGGAATGGCCATGGCCCAGAGCCTGGGCATGAGCAATGACCTGATCGCACGCGGGCTGCCGGTGGACCGCCCGGGACTGTATCTGGCCGTGTCTCACAACTCGGCCTGCAATGACGCGTGGCTGCGTGGGCAATTAGCGAAAAAACTGACAGAATTGCCGATCTCCGGTGCGTCCGAGGCCGTGCTACAGCGTAATGTCGAGCGCTGGAAGGTACAGATGCAGGCGCCGCTGGATGCCCCCAAACAGTAGGAAGATTGCGTGAGAACCCAACCACTGATCCTTGCCCTGGCCATGCTTGGCTTGGCCGGCTGCGCCAACGATCCGGCGCCCAATGAGCAGATGCGTCTGTCCGAGCAAGCGCTGGAGCAGGCCAAGGCCGTTGGCGCTACCGAGCAGGTGCCAGAGTTCAAGATGGCCGAAGACAAGTTGGCTCGCGCCAAGACCAACATGCTGACCGAGGATTATCGCGATGCACGCATGCGCGCCGAACAATCCGAGCTGGATGCGCGTTTGGCCGAGGCGCGGGTGCTGAACCAGAAAAGCGATGAGCAACTCGAACGCTTGCAGTCGCGCGTCAAGCGCCTGCGCAAGCAGTTGGAGGTGCAGCCATGATGCGCCTCAAGCCCGTGTCCGTCCTGATGGTGCTGGCGTTGTCTGCTGGCTTGCAAGGTTGTGCCAGCCATCGCAGCGAGGTTGCGCTGGATGAAGCCAGTTCGGCATTCCAGAAGGTCAAGGATGACTCCGACGTACTGCGCAGTGCACCGCGTGACGTGATCCGAGCCGGTGAATCGTTGGCCCGCGCCGAACGGCTGTCCAGCTACATCGGCACCGGTGCCGATGTGCGTCACTACGCTTACCTGAGCCAGCGCTATAGCGAAATCGCCCGCGAGCACACCAAGCTTGCACTGAACCAGGAGCGCATCGCCAAGCTCGACCTGGAGCGTCAGCGCCTTCAGTTGGCCCTGCGCGAAGCCAAGCTCGCCAGCGTTCAGCAGCAGGGCAAGTGGGTCGAGGCGCAGATTGCCGCAATGGCGTCCGAGCAGGCCGACCGTGGCCTGGTGATGACGTTGGGCGACGTGCTGTTCGATACCGGCCGTGCCGACCTGAAGAACTCCGCCAGCCGCACGGTGCTCAAGCTGGTCCAGTTCCTGCAGCTGAACCCGCGGCGCGTGGTGCGCATCGAAGGTTACACCGACAGCACCGGAGCGCCTGAAGACAATCTCAAGCTGTCACGCGATCGTGCCCAGGCGGTGGCCGACATGCTGGTCGATCTGGGCATCGACGAGAAGCGCCTCGAAGTGCTGGGCTACGGCGACCAGTATCCGATCGAGGCTAACGCGTCGGAGCGGGGTAGGGCGCAGAACCGCCGCGTCGAGATCGTGTTCTCCGATGACAAAGGCAAGTTGGCACCCGCCCGTTGACCCTTTGATCTGATCGCTGGCACGTCGACCCTCATGTGGGGGCGGCTTGCCGGCGATCAGGGGCACTGTCACGCCGCAGTAATGTTGGCTATTCTGCAATCTGTCCCAGTACACTTGGCAACTGTTACGGTATGCTCTGCTGCCAGATTGCAGCATAAGAACAACGAGCCCGTCCGAGCGTCGAGATATCGCCATGACCAACCTGCTGCTGTATCAGCGTATCGCCCAGCAACTGGCCGATGACATCCGTCGCGGTGTCTATCAACCGGGTGAGCGCGTGCCGTCCGTGCGCAAGATGAGCGCCCAGCTCAACGTCAGTCACGCCACGGTGCTGCAGGCTTATGCCAATCTCGAAGACCAGGGCCTGATTCGTGCCCGGCCGCAGTCGGGCTACTATGTCCACCAGACCCCCGCACTGACGGCGCAGACCCCAGACATTGCACGGGTCGAGCGTCCGGGGCTGGTTACCCGTGCCAGTATCATCCAGCAGGTGCTGACCGAGGCGCGTCGTGATGGCGTGTTCCCCTTCGGGGCAGCGGTGCCCCATGTCGACTACCTGCCGGTTCGGGCCCTGCATCAGCAGATCGCCAAGGTCACCCGCTTCCACAGTCCCCGGGCGTTCAGCTACATGTTCAGCCCAGGGTTCGAGCCGCTGCGTCGGCAGATCGCCATTCGCATGCGTGATGCCGGTGTGCTGGTCGACCCGCGCGAGATCATCGTCACCCATGGTTGCGTGGATGCGCTGCAGATGTCGCTGCGGGTACTGACGCGGCCTGGCGACCTGATCGCGGCCGAGTCGCCGACCTACTATGGTCTGTTGCAGCTGGCGGACCTGCTGGGGTTGAAGGTCATCGAAATTCCCAGCGACCCCTCGACTGGCATCAGCCTCGAGGCGCTGCAACTGGCGGCCAACCAATGGTCGATCAAGGCCTTGGTGCTCACCGCACGCTTGAGCAATCCCTTGGGCGGAACGGTGCCCGAGGAGCGGCAGAAACAGCTCCTGCGCCTGGCATCCGATTTCGATATCCAGATCGTCGAAGACGACATCTATGGCGAACTCATGTTCGAGCAGGGGCGAACCAAGGCGCTCAAGGCATTCGATAGGCTTGATCGGGTCATCTACTGTTCGAGTTTCTCCAAGACGCTGTCGCCGGGTGTGCGGGTTGGCTGGATGGTGGCGGGGCGTTATCAGGACGAGATCCAGCGCCTGCAAACCTTCACCACGCACTCGGCCTGCAGCGTGACCCAGATGGGTGTGGCGGCCTACCTCGAAAACGGCGGGTACGACAGGCACCTGCGCTATATCCGCCAGGAGTATCGCAAGAACCTCAGTGCCTACCAACTGGCGGTGCAGCAGCACTTCCCCGAAGGCACCCAGATGACCCGTCCGACAGGCGGCTTCATTCTGTGGGTGAGCTTGCCGGGGCGGGTCAATACCCAGGAGTTGCATGTGCGAGCGCTGGAGCAGGGCATCAGTATCGCGCCAGGCCTTATCTTCAGTAATACCGAGCAGTTCAACCACTGTATCCGGCTCAATTGCGGCATTCCGTGGAACAAGGAGGCCGAGCGGGCGGTGATCACGCTCGGGTTGTTGGCCCAGCAATTGTGCAGGGAGACGACGAGCGCGCTTTTGTAGGCTTGTCAGGCGCTCGCGGAACAGAGAGCATACGCACCTTTCCGGCCTGCCTGTCGAATCCATGAAACTGTTGCGCTGCTTTGCCCTGTCGTTGTGCGTTCTGCCGCTTTTTCTGCCTGTCGGTGGGGTCGAGGCTGCACAGCCGGCAAGTCAGGCGCCGGCGGTGAAGGGCAAGGTCAGTCACAAGCCGGTGGCGAACAAGTCGGCCAAGCCTGCCGTCAAGCGCGAACCGCAGGCCAAGTCCAAGGCCAGGTCGGCTCACAAACCGATCAGCAAAGCGGTTCGCCAGCCGCTGCCGGAGACCAAGCTGGACTTGAGTTTGCCTGCCGACATGGTCAAGAACCTCGAGCCGGATGTCGGCAAGGCGCCGGTCAGGCGCAAACCTTTGCTGCCAGCAATGTTCAGCGAGAAGCCCCAGGACGATGACAGCCCTTTCCAGCTCAATGGTCGGCTGATCAACAACGAAATGCAGCTTCAGTTGCGCAACGACAGCCGCCGCGATGTAGAAGGGGCGGCGATCGACTTCGAGTTTCGTCAGTAGCTTCGTGTAACTGACTGCCGGGTCATCGCAGATTTCATCCGGCCAGCAATTTCAAACGTCTGTTTGAGCGGTTACTATCCAGGGACGTTCGTCCCGTTTTGTTCCAGGGAGTCCTGATGTCGGTGAATAGCCATGAATTGCCGTGAGGGTTGCGGTGCCTGCTGCATCGCGCCATCCATCAGTTCGCCGATGCCGCGCATGCCTGAAGGCAAGCCGGCAGGCGAGCGCTGCCTGCACCTGACCACGGAAAATCTCTGCGACCTGTTCGGCAAGCCCGAGCGTCCGGCAGTTTGCGGTGGCTTCCGGGCAGAACCCGAGGTGTGTGGGCAGAGTCGTGACGAAGCGATCAGGATTCTGGGCTGGCTGGAGCAGATGACGGCGGCGTGACAAGCGGGATCTTCGACAACAAGGATAAGCATGATGAGATCATTGAAGCGTATTGCACTGCTGTGTGGCGTGAGTGTTCTGTTGGCGCCGGTTGCCTGGGCTGAAGACTGGCAGGTGGCCAAGGACGAGGAGGGGATCAAGGTGTCCCTGAGCGAAGTGGCAGGCTCCAAGTACAAGGCCTATCGTGGCGTGACCCTGATCAAGGCGCCGTTGGCCAAGGTGCAGGCGCTGCAGGAAGATGTGGTAGGCGCCTGTGCCTGGGTGCATGAGTGCAAGTTGCAGAAGCTGCTCAAGCAGGAAGGTGGCGAGATCTGGACCTACACCCAGTTCAATACTCCCTGGCCGGTGACGCCGCGCGATTCGGTGCTGCATGTGACCACCGCCAAGGAGGCTGATGGCAGTGTGGTGCGCAAACTGGAGGGAGAGCCGACCTACGTGCCCGAGGAGAAGGGCTTCGTGCGGGTGGCGAAGGTCGAGGGCTTCTGGAAGCTGGTGCCCAAGGGAGACAGCACAGAAGTGACCTACCAGGTGCACACTGAGCCCGGTGGTAGTGTGCCTGCAATGGTGGCCAACAAGTTCGTGGTGGAGGCGCCGTTCAATACGCTGAAGAACTTGCGCGAGCGGGCTGAGGAGCACTGAGGCTTTGGTGCCGCCTCTGTGAGGTGGTCGCAGGATCTGCAATGAAAAAGGCTGCCCGAGGGCAGCCTTTTTGCGTTCGGCCAGGGGGCTTACTTGCGGTCTTTCAGGTCGACGATGTCGCGCTTCTCGTGGCCGGTGTACAGCTGGCGTGGACGGCCGATCTTGTACGGGCTGGAGAGCATTTCCTTCCAGTGCGAGATCCAGCCAACGGTACGTGCCAGGGCGAAGATCACGGTGAACATGCTGGTCGGAATGCCGATCGCCTTCAGGATGATACCCGAGTAGAAGTCGACGTTCGGGTACAGCGAGCGCTCGATGAAGTACGGATCGGTCAGGGCGATCTCTTCCAGGCGCATGGCCAGTTCCAGCTGCGGGTCGTTCTTGATGCCGAGTTCGCTCAGCACTTCGTCGCAGGTCTGCTTCATCACGGTGGCGCGCGGGTCGCGGTTCTTGTAGACGCGATGACCGAAGCCCATCAGCTTGAACGGATCGTTCTTGTCCTTGGCCTTGGCGATGTACTTGTCGATGTTCGAAACATCGCCAATTTCATCGAGCATGGTCAGTACGGCTTCGTTGGCACCGCCGTGCGCCGGGCCCCACAGCGCGGCAATGCCGGCGGCGATACAGGCGAACGGGTTGGCGCCGGAAGAGCCGGCCAGGCGGACGGTGGAAGTGGAAGCGTTCTGCTCATGGTCGGCGTGGAGGATGAAGATCCGGTCCATTGCCTTGGCCAGCACCGGGCTGATCGGTTTGATCTCGCACGGGGTGTTGAACATCATGTGCAGGAAGTTTTCTGCGTACGACAGGTCGTTGCGTGGGTACATCATGGGCTGGCCCATGGAGTACTTGTAAACCATCGCGGCCAGGGTCGGCATCTTGGCGACCAGGCGCACCGCGGAAATTTCGCGGTGTTGCGGGTTATTGATGTCCAGCGAGTCGTGATAGAACGCCGACAGGGCGCCAACCACGCCGCACATCACTGCCATCGGGTGAGCGTCGCGACGGAAGCCGTTGAAGAAGGACTTCAGCTGCTCGTGAACCATGGTGTGGTTCTTGACGGTGCTGACGAACTGGGCCTTCTGCTCGGCGTTGGGCAATTCGCCGTTGAGCAGCAGGTAGCAGGTTTCCAGGTAGTCGGATTTCTCGGCGAGCTGTTCGATCGGGTAGCCGCGGTGCAGCAGCACGCCCTTGTCGCCATCGATGTAGGTGATCTTCGACTCGCACGAGGCAGTCGCCATGAAACCAGGGTCGAAGGTGAAGTGACCAGTGGCCCCCAACCCGCGGACGTCGATTACATCAGGACCAACGGTGCCGGTTAAAATGGGCAGCTCGACGGGGGCAGCGCCCTCGATGACCAACTGCGCTTTTTTGTCAGCCATGTGGCCTCCTATTAATGCTTGAAATCATCAGACAGACCCCCCACGCAGGGCCCGCACCACTATAGAGGGATAAATTCGAATGTCAATTTGCCTAAAGGCTGGTTGAAAGCGGCTCTGAGGCCTGATTTTTCTCGAAATTCTCGCCCATTTACGCCTTTTGCTCGCTAAAGGCAATGCGCTATTTGGGCTACCCCGTCACGTTGTCATAAGCAGCCTAACTGTCTATACTCGGCACCCGACCGCCAAGGGCTTGCAAGCCTGATTTGCTGGGGGTCGCCGTTCCCTGGGTGGTGGGTACCTGACCAGTACACTTACCAACAACTTTGCCCTGATTCGCTAGGGGCTCTTCAGTGTGAAAAAAGCCGTGAAAAGCCAACGACCTGTAAACCTAGACCTAAGGACCATCAAGCTCCCAATCACCGCGTACACGTCCATTCTGCACCGTATCTCCGGCGTCATCCTGTTCCTGGGCCTTGCCATCATGCTTTATGCATTGGGCAAGTCGCTGGGTTCGGAGGAAGGCTTCGGCGAGGTGAAGGCGTGTCTGACCAGCCCGCTGGCCAAACTGGTGACCTGGGCCCTGCTGTCCGCCCTGCTGTATCACCTGGTGGCAGGCGTACGCCACCTGATCATGGACATGGGCATCGGTGAGACGCTGGAAGGCGGCAAGCTGGGCTCGAAAATCGTGATTGTCATCTCCGTGGTGGTGATCGTTCTGGTGGGAGTTTGGGTATGGTAACCAATGTCACGAACCTGTCGCGTTCGGGCCTCTATGACTGGATGGCGCAGCGCGTCTCGGCGGTCGTTCTCGCGGCTTACTTCCTGTTCCTGATCGGGTACATCGTTGTTCACCCAGGCATGTACTATGCCCAGTGGCACGGTCTGTTCTCCAACAACGCGATGCGGATCTTCAGTCTGCTGGCCCTCGTTGCCCTGGGCGCTCACGCCTGGGTCGGCATGTGGACCATCGCCACCGACTACCTGACGCCGATGTCGTTCGGCAAGTCGGCGACTGCGATTCGTTTCCTGTTCCAGGCGGTATGCGGCGTTGCGATGTTCGCTTACTTCGTCTGGGGTGTGCAGATTCTCTGGGGTATCTGATCCATGGCTAGCATTCCTACTATTTCCTTCGACGCCATCATCATCGGTGGCGGCGGTGCCGGCATGCGCGCAGCGCTGCAGCTGGCGCAAGGCGGTCACAAGACTGCCGTGGTCACCAAGGTGTTCCCGACCCGTTCGCACACCGTTTCCGCCCAGGGTGGCATCACCTGCGCGATCGCTTCGGCCGACCCGAACGACGACTGGCGCTGGCACATGTACGATACCGTCAAGGGCTCCGACTACATCGGTGACCAGGACGCTATCGAATACATGTGTCAGGAAGGCCCGGCTGCGGTCTTCGAGCTGGACCACATGGGTCTGCCGTTCTCGCGTACCGAAACCGGCCGTATCTACCAGCGTCCGTTCGGTGGCCAGTCCAAGGACTTCGGCAAGGGTGGCCAGGCTGCCCGTACCTGCGCCGCTTCCGACCGTACCGGTCACGCGCTGCTGCACACCCTGTACCAGGGCAACCTGAAAGCCGGTACCACCTTCCTCAACGAATACTACGCCGTTGACCTGGTGAAGAACCAAGACGGCGCGTTCGTGGGTGTGATCGCGATCTGCATCGAAACCGGCGAAACCCTGTACATCAAGTCCAAGGCCACCGTACTGGCCACTGGCGGTGCGGGCCGTATCTATGCCTCCACCACCAATGCCCTGATCAACACCGGTGACGGCGTGGGCATGGCTCTGCGTGCTGGCGTGCCGGTGCAGGACATCGAAATGTGGCAGTTCCACCCGACCGGCATCGCCGGTGCCGGTGTACTGGTCACCGAGGGTTGCCGCGGTGAGGGTGGTTACCTGATCAACGCCCACGGCGAACGCTTCATGGAGCGTTATGCGCCGAACGCCAAAGACCTGGCTGGCCGCGACGTGGTCGCCCGTTCCATGGTCAAGGAAATCATCGCCGGCAATGGCGTGGGCCCGAACAAGGACCACGTACTGCTGAAGCTGGACCACCTGGGCGAGGAGGTGCTGCACAGCCGCCTGCCAGGTATCTGCGAACTGTCCAAGACCTTCGCCCACGTCGACCCTGTGGTCGCGCCGGTACCGGTCATCCCGACCTGCCACTACATGATGGGCGGCATCGCCACCAACATCCACGGCCAGGCCATCACCATGGATGCCGAAGGCAACGACCAGATCATCCCAGGTCTGTTCGCCGTAGGTGAAGTGGCGTGCGTATCGGTTCACGGTGCCAACCGTCTGGGCGGCAACTCGCTGCTCGACCTGGTGGTATTCGGCCGCGCTGCCGGTCTGCACCTGGAGAAGGCGCTGACCGAAGGCGTCGAGTACCGCGATGCCAGCGACACCGACGTCGATGTTGCACTGAACCGCCTGAGCAAGCTGAACGAGCGCACCACCGGTGAAGACGTCGCCAGCCTCAAGCGCGAGCTGCAGAGCTGCATGCAGAACTACTTCGGTGTGTTCCGTACTGGCGAATACATGCAGAAGGGTATCGAGCAGCTGGCTGGTCTGCGTGACCGCATCGCCAACGTCAAGATCAACGACAAGTCCCAGGCCTTCAACACCGCGCGTATCGAAGCGCTGGAGCTGCAGAACCTGCTGGAAGTTGCTGAAGCTACCGCCATCGCGGCCGAAGCCCGTAAAGAGTCCCGCGGCGCTCACGCCCGTGAAGACTTCGAAGACCGTGACGACGAGAACTGGCTGTGCCACACCCTGTACTACCCGGGTGAGAAGCGCGTTGCCAAGCGTGCAGTCAACTTCGCGCCGAAGACCGTACCGGCCTTCGAACCAAAAGTCCGGACTTACTAAGGGTGGCCGCCATGTTGCAAGTTGAAGTTTATCGTTACAACCCGGACACCGATTCGGCACCGAAGATGCAGACCTTCCAGGTCGACACCGGTGGCAAGGATCTGATGGTCCTGGACGTACTGGCACTGATCAAGGAGCAGGACGAAGGTTTCTCCTATCGTCGCTCCTGCCGTGAAGGCGTTTGCGGTTCCGACGGCATGAACATCAACGGCAAGAACGGCCTGGCGTGCATCACGCCGCTGTCCTCTGTCGTAAAAGGTAACAAGCTGGTTCTGCGTCCGCTGCCAGGTCTGCCGGTTATCCGTGACCTGGTCGTCGATATGAGCATCTTCTACAAGCAGTACGAGAAGGTGAAGCCGTTCCTGCAGAACGATACTCCGGCTCCGGCCATCGAGCGTCTGCAGTCGCCGGAAGAGCGTGACAAGCTGGACGGTCTGTACGAGTGCATCCTGTGCGCGTGCTGCTCGACCTCCTGTCCTTCGTTCTGGTGGAACCCGGACAAGTTCCTGGGTCCCGCCGCTTTGCTGCAGGCCTATCGCTTCCTGGCTGACAGCCGTGACACCAAGACTCAGGAGCGCCTGGCGTCCCTGGATGACCCGTTCAGCGTATTCCGCTGCCGCGGGATCATGAACTGCGTAAACGTTTGCCCGAAGGGTCTGAACCCAACCAAGGCGATCGGTCACGTACGTAACATGCTGCTGCAAAGCGGCACCTGATCCAAACGTTGTACCTGCAGTAAGCCGAGGTGCGGGTGGTGAGCCCGCACTGAGGTAAAACCCGAGCAAGGGCTCAAAAAGCCCGCGCTCATTACCTATGAAGATATGAGACCAGCAGGGGCTTCCGGGCTGGTACCCGGAAAATCAGCAGGATCCAGGTGGCGTGGTTCAGTCGCTGTGTTCGGACTTTTCCAGGTTTGCTGTGGCTCTCGCCGATCAGTCCCCTAACCGAGGGTGACCAAGCATGCAAGAAAGCGTGATGCAGCGCATGTGGGAAAGCGCCCACCTTTCAGGTGGTAACGCTGCATATGTGGAAGAGCTTTATGAGCTCTACCTGCACGACCCTAACGCTGTGCCAGAAGAGTGGCGCACTTACTTCCAGAAGTTGCCCGCCGACGGCAGCACCGCTACTGATGTATCGCACTCGACAATCCGCGACCATTTCGTACTGCTGGCAAAGAACCAGCGCCGCGCCCAACCGGTGTCCGCCGGGAGCGTGAGCAGTGAACACGAGAAGAAGCAGGTTGAAGTTCTGCGACTGATCCAGGCCTATCGTATGCGCGGCCATCAGGCTGCCAAGCTCGACCCCTTGGGGTTGTGGCAGCGCCCTGCGCCCGTAGACCTGTCGATCAATCACTACGGCTTGACCAATGCCGATCTTGATACGACCTTCCGTGCCGGCGACCTGTTCATCGGCAAAGAGGAAGCGAGCCTACGTGAAATTTTCGAGGCGCTCCAGAAGACATATTGTCGCACCATTGGCGCCGAGTTCACCCACATCGTCGATTCCGAGCAGCGCAGCTGGTTCCAGCAGCGCCTGGAAAGCGTCCGCGGTCGTCCGGAATTCTCCGCCGACGTGCAGGCTCACCTGCTCGAGCGCGTGACCGCCGGTGAAGGCCTTGAGAAGTACCTGGGCACCAAGTACCCGGGCACCAAGCGTTTCGGCCTCGAAGGTGGTGAAAGCCTGATCCCGATGCTGGACGAAATGATCCAGCGTTCCGGCTCCTACGGCACCAAGGAAGTTGTGATCGGCATGGCCCACCGTGGCCGTCTGAACGTCCTGGTGAACACCTTCGGCAAGAACCCGCGCGAGTTGTTCGACGAGTTCGAAGGCAAGAAGATGAACGAGCTGGGCTCCGGTGACGTGAAGTATCACCAGGGCTTCTCCTCCAACGTGATGACCCCCGGTGGCGAAGTTCACCTGGCCATGGCGTTCAACCCGTCCCACCTGGAAATCGTCTCGCCAGTGGTGGAAGGTTCGGTGCGCGCCCGTCAGGACCGTCGTAACGACACCGTGGGCGACAAGGTTCTGCCGATCTCGATCCACGGTGACGCTGCGTTCGCCGGTCAGGGCGTGGTCATGGAAACCTTCCAGATGTCGCAGACCCGCGGTTTCAAGACCGGCGGTACCGTGCACATCGTGATCAACAACCAGGTCGGTTTCACCATCAGCAACCCGCTGGACTCGCGTTCCACCGAGTACGCCACCGACGTCGCCAAGATGATCCAGGCGCCGATCCTGCACGTGAACGGTGACGATCCGGAAGCCGTGCTGTTCGTGACCCAGCTGGCCATCGACTACCGCATGCAGTTCAAGCGTGACGTGGTCATCGACCTGGTCTGCTACCGTCGTCGCGGCCACAACGAGGCCGACGAGCCGAACGGTACCCAGCCGCTGATGTATCAGCAGATCAGCAAGCAGCGCACCACCCGTGAGCTGTATGCGGATGCCCTGATCCAGGCTGGTCGCATCGACGCCGAGCGCGCTCAGGCCAAGGTCGACGAGTACCGCAACGCCCTGGACAACGGTCTGCACGTGGTCAAGAGCCTGGTCAAGGAGCCGAACCGCGAGCTGTTCGTCGACTGGCGTCCGTACCTGGGCCACGCCTGGACCGCGCGTCACGACACCCGCTTCGACCTCAAGACCCTGCAGGAGCTGTCGGCCAAGTTGCTGGAGCTGCCGGAAGGCTTCGTGGTTCAGCGTCAGGTAGCGAAGATCTACGAAGACCGCCAGAAGATGCAGGCCGGAGGCTTGCCGATCAACTGGGGTTACGCAGAGACCATGGCGTACGCCACCCTGCAGTTCGAAGGTCACCCAATCCGTATGACCGGCCAGGACATCGGCCGTGGCACCTTCTCGCACCGCCATGCAGTGCTGCACAACCAGAAGGACGCCAGCACCTACGTACCGCTGAAGAACCTGTTCCCAGGCCAGCCGAAGTTCGAGCTGTACGACTCCTTCCTTTCGGAAGAAGCCGTTCTGGCCTTCGAATACGGCTACTCGACCACCACGCCGAACGCGTTGGTGATCTGGGAAGCCCAGTTCGGTGACTTCGCCAACGGTGCGCAAGTGGTGATCGACCAGTTCATCACCAGTGGCGAGCACAAGTGGGGCCGTCTGTGCGGTCTGACCATGCTGCTGCCACACGGCTATGAAGGGCAGGGCCCGGAGCACTCCTCCGCGCGTCTGGAGCGTTACCTGCAGCTGTGCGCCGAGCACAACATCCAGGTTTGCGTACCGACCACTCCAGCCCAGATCTACCACCTGCTGCGTCGTCAGGTCATTCGTCCGCTGCGCAAGCCGCTGATCGTGCTGACACCGAAGTCGCTGCTGCGCCACAAGCTGGCCGTGTCGACCTTGGAAGACCTGGCCGAAGGCTCGTTCCAGACCGTGATCCCGGAAATCGACAACCTCGATCCGGCCAAGGTCGAGCGCCTGATTCTGTGCGGTGGCAAGGTTTACTACGACCTGCTGGAAAAACGCCGTGCCGAAGGCCGCGAAGACATCGCCATCGTGCGTATCGAGCAGCTGTATCCGTTCCCTGAGGATGACCTGGTGGAAATCCTGGCGCCGTACACCAACCTCAAGCATGCGGTCTGGTGCCAGGAAGAACCGATGAACCAGGGCGCCTGGTACAGCAGCCAGCACCACATGCGCCGTATCCTGGGCCGCCACAACAAGGCACTGGTTCTGGAATACGCAGGTCGCGACGCTTCCGCCGCACCCGCTTGTGGTTACGCATCGAAGCACGCCGAACAGCAGGAAAAACTGCTGCAAGACGCCTTCACTGTCTAACGCCATCGCGCACACGAAACCGAATTTAAGGAAACACTGATAATGGCTATCGAGATCAAAGCCCCAACCTTCCCGGAATCGGTCGCCGACGGCACCGTTGCTACCTGGCACAAGCAGCCGGGCGACGCCGTCAAGCGTGACGAGCTGATCGTCGACATCGAAACCGACAAGGTGGTCCTGGAAGTCCTGGCCACCGCCGACGGCGTGCTGGGTGCCATCGTCAAGGGCGAGGGCGACACCGTCCTGTCCGACGAAGTGCTGGGTTCGATCGTTGAAGGTGGCGCTGCCGCCGCCGCTCCGGCTGCTGCTCCGGCCGCCGCCGCTGCCCCTGCCGCCGTTGCAGCCGATGCGGGTGAAGACGACCCGGTCGCCGCACCTGCCGCACGCAAGCTGGCTGAAGAGAACGGCATCGACCTGGCTACCGTTGCCGGCACCGGCAAAGGCGGTCGCATCACCAAGGAAGACGTAGTTGCCGCAGTTGCCAACAAGAAGTCGGCTCCTGCCGCTGCTCCGGCTGCCAAGCCGGCTGCCGCTGCCGCTGCTCCGGTCGTCGTCGCTGCTGGCGACCGCACCGAGAAGCGTGTACCGATGACCCGCCTGCGTGCCAAGATCGCCGAGCGTCTGGTCGAAGCCCAGTCGAGCATGGCCATGCTGACCACCTTCAACGAAGTCGACATGACCGAAGTCATGGCCCTGCGTTCGAAGTACAAGGACCTGTTCGAGAAGACCCACAACGGCGTGCGCCTGGGCTTCATGTCCTTCTTCGTCAAGGCTGCCACCGAGGCCCTGAAGCGCTTCCCGGCCGTCAACGCCTCGATCGACGGCAACGACATCGTCTACCACGGCTATGCTGACGTCGGCGTTGCCGTCTCCAGCGACCGTGGTCTGGTGGTTCCGGTCCTGCGTAACGCCGAGTCGATGAGCCTGGCTGAAATCGAGAACGGCATCGCCACCTTCGGCAAGAAAGCCCGTGACGGCAAGCTGGCCATCGAAGAGATGACCGGCGGCACCTTCACCATCACCAACGGTGGTACTTTCGGCTCGATGATGTCGACCCCGATCGTCAACCCGCCGCAGGCCGCGATTCTCGGCATGCACAACATCATCCAGCGTCCGATGGCCATCAACGGCCAAGTGGTCATTCGCCCGATGATGTACCTGGCACTGTCCTACGATCACCGCCTGATCGACGGCAAGGAAGCGGTCACCTTCCTGGTGACCATCAAGAACCTGCTGGAAGATCCGTCTCGCCTGCTGCTGGACATCTAACCCTCTGGCTGCTTACCGTTCGGCCCCGGCTTCGAGAGAAGCAGGGCCGCGCGGTTCGCGGCTTGTAGCTTGTAGCTGATAAGGAATCTTTTATGACCCAGAAATTTGACGTAGTGGTAATTGGTGCAGGTCCTGGCGGCTATGTGGCTGCCATCAAGGCCGCACAACTTGGTCTGAAGACTGCCTGTATCGAGAAGTACACCGACGCCGAGGGCAAGCTGGCCCTGGGCGGCACCTGCCTGAACGTAGGTTGCATTCCTTCCAAGGCGCTGCTGGACAGCTCCTGGAAATACAAGGAAGCCAAAGAGAGCTTCAACGTCCACGGTATCTCCACGGGTGAAGTGAAGATGGACGTCGCCGCGATGGTTGGCCGCAAGGCTGGCATCGTCAAGAACCTGACCGGTGGCGTTGCCACGCTGTTCAAGGCCAATGGCGTCACTTCGATCCAGGGCCACGGCAAGCTGCTGGCTGGCAAGAAAGTCGAAGTCACCAAGGCTGACGGCACCACCGAAGTCATCGAAGCCGAAAACGTGATCCTGGCCTCTGGCTCGCGTCCGATCGACATTCCGCCGGCTCCGGTCGACCAGAACGTCATCGTCGACTCCACCGGCGCCCTGGAATTCCAAGCTGTGCCTAAGCGCCTGGGCGTGATCGGCGCCGGTGTCATCGGTCTGGAACTGGGTTCGGTCTGGGCTCGCCTGGGCGCTGAAGTCACCGTCCTGGAAGCCCTGGACACCTTCCTGATGGCTGCCGACACCGCCGTCTCGAAAGAAGCCCAGAAGACCCTGACCAAGCAAGGCCTGGACATCAAGCTGGGCGCTCGCGTCACCGGCTCGAAAGTCAACGGCAACGAAGTCGAAGTGACCTACACCGACGCCAACGGCGAGCAGAAGATCACCTTCGACAAGCTGATCGTCGCGGTCGGCCGTCGTCCTGTGACCACCGACCTGCTGTCGGCTGACTGCGGTGTGAACATCGACGAGCGTGGCTACATCTTCGTCGACGACTACTGCGCCACCAGCGTTCCTGGCGTCTATGCCATCGGTGACGTGGTGCGCGGCATGATGCTGGCACACAAGGCCTCGGAAGAGGGCATCATGGTCGTCGAGCGCATCAAGGGCCACAAAGCCCAGATGAATTACGACCTGATTCCATCGGTCATCTACACCCACCCGGAAATCGCTTGGGTCGGCAAGACCGAACAAGCCTTGAAGGCCGAGGGTGTTGAGGTTAACGTAGGCACCTTCCCGTTCGCGGCCAGCGGCCGTGCAATGGCAGCCAACGACACCGGTGGTTTCGTCAAGGTCATCGCCGATGCCAAGACCGACCGCGTCCTGGGCGTGCACGTGATTGGCCCATCGGCTGCCGAACTGGTACAGCAGGGCGCAATCGCGATGGAATTCGGCACCAGTGCCGAGGATCTGGGCATGATGGTCTTCAGCCATCCGACCCTGTCCGAAGCGCTGCATGAAGCAGCGCTGGCAGTGAATGGCGGCGCCATTCACGTGGCCAACCGTAAGAAGCGTTAATTATAAGAAACCACGGCGGGCTGCCCGTCGTGAGTCTTGCGTGCATGACTCACCGCGGAACGTCCGCCGGACCGAACTACATGGGATAACCCGGGGTTAACGGTCACAGGTGGTGCGGCGCCAGCAATGGCGCAGCGCCGAAGCGCAGTACCTAACGAAGACGGTAAAAAGCATGAATCTTCACGAGTATCAGGGTAAGCAGCTGTTCGCTGAATACGGCCTGCCAGTTTCCAAGGGTTTCGCTGTCGACACCCCTGAAGAAGCTGCAGAAGCCTGCGACAAGATCGGCGGTTCGGAGTGGGTCGTCAAAGCCCAGGTCCACGCTGGCGGTCGCGGTAAAGCGGGCGGCGTAAAGCTGGTTCGCAGCAAGGAAGACGCCAAGGCGTTCGCTGCGCAGTGGTTGGGCAAGAATCTGGTGACCTACCAGACTGACGCCAACGGTCAACCAGTTTCCAAGATCCTGGTCGAATCCTGCACTGACATCGCCAAAGAGCTGTACCTGGGCGCTGTCGTCGATCGCTCGAGCCGTCGTATCGTGTTCATGGCCTCCACCGAAGGTGGCGTGGACATCGAGAAAGTCGCTCACGAAACTCCTGAGAAGATCCTCAAGGCTACCATCGATCCGCTGGTCGGCGCTCAGCCGTTCCAGGGTCGTGAGCTGGCGTTCCAGCTGGGTCTGGAAGGCAAGCAAGTTCAACAGTTCGCCAAGATCTTCGTCGGTCTGGCCAAGCTGTTCAAGGATCACGACCTCGCCCTGCTGGAAGTGAACCCGCTGGTCATCAAGGCCGACGGCGACCTGCACTGCCTCGATGCCAAGATCAACATCGATGCCAACGCCATGTACCGTCAGCCTAAGCTGAAGACCTTCCACGACCCGTCGCAAGACGACGCCCGTGAAGCCCACGCTGCCAAGTTCGAACTGAACTACGTAGCCCTGGAAGGCAACATTGGCTGCATGGTCAACGGTGCCGGTCTGGCCATGGGTACCATGGACATCGTCAACCTGCACGGTGGCAAGCCAGCCAACTTCCTGGACGTTGGCGGCGGCGCCACCAAAGAGCGCGTGACCGAAGCGTTCAAGATCATTCTGTCGGACAGCAATGTCGCGGCCGTTCTGGTCAACATCTTCGGCGGCATCGTTCGCTGCGACATGATTGCCGAAGGCATCATCGGTGCAGTGAAAGAAGTAGGCGTTAAGGTTCCGGTCGTCGTTCGCCTCGAAGGCAACAACGCCGAACTGGGCGCTAAAGTACTGGCAGAAAGCGGTTTGAACATCATTGCGGCCACCAGCCTGACCGACGCTGCTCAACAAGTTGTCAAAGCTGCGGAGGGCAAGTAATGAGCGTCCTGATCAATAAAGACACCAAAGTCATCTGCCAGGGCTTCACTGGCTCGCAGGGTACTTTCCACTCCGAACAAGCCATCGCCTACGGCACCAAGATGGTTGGCGGCGTTACTCCGGGCAAGGGTGGCACTACCCACCTGGGCCTGCCGGTGTTCAACACCGTCAAGGACGCTGTCGAAGCCACTGGCGCCGAAGCCTCGGTGATCTACGTTCCGGCTCCGTTCTGCAAAGACTCGATCCTGGAAGCTGCCTTCGCCGGCATCAAGCTGATCGTCTGCATCACCGAGGGTATCCCTACCCTCGACATGCTGGACGCCAAGGTCAAGTGCGACGAGCTGGGCGTACGTCTGATCGGCCCTAACTGCCCAGGTGTCATCACCCCGGGCGAGTGCAAGATCGGCATCATGCCAGGCCACATCCACCTGCCAGGCAAGGTTGGTATCGTTTCCCGTTCCGGCACCCTGACCTATGAAGCGGTCAAGCAGACCACCGACGCCGGCTTCGGCCAGTCGACCTGCGTCGGTATCGGCGGCGACCCGATCCCAGGCTCGAACTTCATCGACATCCTGAAGCTGTTCCAGGAAGACCCGCAGACCGAAGCGATCGTCATGATCGGTGAGATCGGCGGTTCGGCTGAAGAAGAGGCTGCTGCCTACATCAAGGCCAACGTCACCAAGCCTGTCGTTTCCTACATCGCTGGTGTTACCGCTCCTGCGGGCAAGCGCATGGGTCACGCTGGCGCCATCATTTCCGGCGGCAAGGGCACTGCGGACGAGAAGTTCGCCGCCCTGCAGGACGCAGGTGTGAAAACCGTGCGTTCCCTGGCTGACATCGGCAAGGCCCTGGCCGAGCTGACTGGCTGGGAAATGAAGAAGTAATACGCTTTACCCCCCACGCGCACAGAGGCCACCTTCGGGTGGCCTTTGTCGTTATGAGGGGGAGGTCTTTTCTCGGTGCGGAAAATTCGATCGCCTCGATCAGGTTTTTCCACCAGACATTTGCCCGATTCAGCAATAAATTATCGCCTGAGACAGATATCCAGACGACAAACACATACGCACATCGGACAAGCAGCACTGTATCAGTGCGTTTGCCCGGTAAAACGGTTAATCTACGCGCTCACTCTGTGCCCGTACCCCAAAAGGGAACGACACGCTAAACGGGTCTGGCCTACCAAGCCGGGCAGCATTTCCCTCACCCATTGGGAAATCCCCTCTCGAATCCCGATTTCAGCAGTGTGGTACTTCCTTAAAATGAAAGTGTTAAAAGGCCAGGATATCCTGGCGCTTGGCTTTATGACGTTTGCGCTTTTCGTAGGCGCCGGCAATATCATCTTCCCGCCCATCGTCGGCCTGCAGTCGGGTCCGCATGTATGGATGGCGGCCCTGGGCTTCCTGGTTACAGCGGTTGGCCTGCCGGTGATCACCGTGGTTGCCCTGGCCAAGGTCGGTGGTGGCATGGACGCGCTGAGCAGCCCGATCGGCAAGTTCTTCGGTGGCTTACTGGCAGCCGTGTGCTACCTGTCGGTCGGCCCGCTGTTCGCCACCCCGCGCACCGCGACCGTGTCGTTCGAAGTAGGCGTGGCGCCGCTGACCGGTGAAAGCCCCATGGCGCTGTTCATCTACAGCCTGGTGTACTTCGTGGTGGTACTGGCCGTGTCCATGTACCCTGGCAAGTTGCTCGACACGGTCGGCCGCTTCCTCGCCCCGCTGAAGATCATTGCCCTGGCGGTGCTGGGCATCGCCGCGTTCGCGCTGCCGGCCGGCACCATCGGTGAGGCGCAGCCCGCCTATGCCGCTGCCGCGTTCTCCAAAGGCTTCTCCGATGGCTACCTGACCATGGATACCCTCGGTGCGTTGGTGTTCGGTATCGTGATCGTCAACGCCATTCGCTCGCGTGGTGTCGAGTCGCCTAAGTTGATCACTCGCTATGCCATCATTGCGGGCCTTATCGCCGGTGTCGGCCTGGCGTTGGTCTACGTCAGCCTGTTCCGCCTGGGTGCGGGCAGTCATGAGATCGCGGCGGGCGCCACCAACGGTGCGGCGGTACTGCACGCCTATGTGCAGCACACCTTCGGCTCGCTGGGCAGCGGTTTCCTGGCCGTGTTGATCGCCTTGGCGTGCCTGGTGACCGCGGTCGGCCTGACCTGTGCGTGTGCCGAGTACTTCAGCCAGATTCTGCCGTTGTCGTACCGTGCATTGGTGGTGATCCTGGCGGGCTTCTCGCTGCTGATCTCCAACCTTGGCCTGACCAAGCTGATCATGTTCTCGATCCCGGTGCTGACCGCGATCTACCCACCGTGCATCGTGGTGGTAGGCCTGAGCTTCGTGAAGGATCTGTGGAATTCGCCGACTCGCATCCTGGCGCCGGTCATGCTGGTATCGCTGGTGTTCGGTATCGTCGATGCAATCAAAGGCAGCAGCATCGCCCACGTACTGCCGGACTTCATGGCTCACCTGCCGTTCAGCGACGAGGGCATGGCCTGGCTGGTGCCTTCGGTCCTGACCCTGGCAGGCGCCGTGGTCTGCGACCGTATGCTGGGCAAGCCGCGCGAGGCGCTGGCCTGATGTGTTGAAGCCTGATCGCGGCACCGGCCACAAGCCATAGGGTGTTGCCAGAGGCCCAGACCTGAAGCCCCGTGTCCGAGAGGATGCGGGGCTTTTGTTTACATCGAGTGGCATCGGCAGAAAAACATTTTGACCCGACGGTGTGCCTTTCCGGGCTTGCAGGCGTCGAAATGCCGTCTCTATTCTTTGTGCACCTGGCGTTCGGGAACTCTGCATGAACTTCATTCAAAGCAACATCTACAACCTGCTGGCCATCGGCTGGTTTGCCCTGTGTTGGGGAGGCTATACCCGTTACGCCATCTGGAAGGGCCGTGATACGGCGTGCCTGGCCAGTGTCCTGCATTTGTATCGCGAGGACTGGATGCGCCGCATGCTGCTGCGTGACAACCGTATCGCGGACGCCAGTGTGATCGGCAATCTTGAGCGCAATGCCTCGTTCTTCGCCTCCAGTACGCTGATCATCCTGGCCGGCATCCTTACGGTGCTCGGGGCGTCGGATCGGGCGCTGTCGTTGCTGGCCGACCTGCCGTTGGTCCAGCAGACATCGCAAGGCATGTCGGAAATCAAACTGTTATGCCTGGCGATGGTGTTCGTCTATGCATTCTTCACGTTCAGTTGGTGCATGCGCCAGTACAACTTTGCCGCCGTACTCGTCGGCTCGGCACCGATGATCGGTGAGCGCCTGGTCAACGAGTTGGAGCGAAAGGCGTTTGCTTCGCGTGCCGCACGCGTGCTGTCGCTGGCGGCCAACCAGTTCAACTTTGGTCTGCGCTCTTACTACTTCGGCATGGCCATGCTCAGCTGGTTCATCAGCCCGTGGTTATTCATGGTCATGAGTGTGGGGGTTGTGTTGATTCTGTACCGTCGAGAGTTTCATTCCGATGTATTGGAAGTGATGGTATTCACGCCGACGGAAAGCGCCCCGGTAGAAGTGGGTAAAGAAAGTTCCACTACCAGTGCCTGAAACGTTTAATCCATAAAAGATACATACAAAAAAACCCGACAGTGTCGGGTTTTTTTGTTGGGACCGATTACTGCTTGGCAGGTTCGGCCGGGGTAGCAGGCGCAGCTTCTGGAGCCGGGGTGGCAGGAGCGGCTTCTTCAGCAGCTTTCTGCTCAGCTTCGGCCTGATCTTTGGCGGCTTCGGCGTTTTCCTTGGCAGCCTCGTTCATCTTATCCTGAGCTTCGCCCATTTTTTCCTGGGCTTGCTCGGCGTGTTGCTGTGCGTCCTGGGCTTTGTCTTCGCTCGCTTTATCGCAAGCAGCCAGGCCCATGGCAGCAGCCAGCATCAGAGCAAAAGCAAAAGGTTTACGCATGGGGGTGTTTCTCCTTGGTGGAATAAGTGACTTGTTCCTTCGAGTTCAACGGTGCGGAATAAGTTCCGCAAAGGTTACAGATATATAAAAGTTTGTTCCATATAGACTTTTTACCGATTTTATGCCGCTGCGGCATTGATCATGGACTGCGCCTATGAGCGATACAACCTTGATGGCCATGGCCGAGCGATTTCTTTCGGCGTTGAAACATTGCCAGGTTTTACAGATGCGGGTTGCGCATGCCGACAGCGACGGCATCACCTTGGTATTACCCTGGTCGAAGGCCATCGTCGGCAATCCGCAGACCGGCGCCGTACACGGTGGCGCGCTGACCACCCTGATGGATACCACGTGCGGCATGGCCACGCTGTGCGTCCTTCCACGCTTCGAAGTCTGTCCGACCCTGGACCTGCGAATCGACTACATGCACCCAGCCGCGGCGGGCAAGGACATCCATGGTCATGCCCAGTGCTACCGCGTGACCCGTGACGTGATCTTCACCCGGGGCACTGCCTACCAGGATGATCCCGACCGACCTATCTGCCAGGTGGTGGGTACCTTCATGCGCCTTGGGCAGGACATAAAAGGCGGGCTTCATTTCGGTAACAGCCTCAGGGAGAAAGACGCATGATTCCACGGGATGTCCGCCAGCGGTTGAACGAGGCCCATGCCGTGGGTGACTACCGGCCATTGCTGGCCCTGATCCCCTACGCTGGCCTGATCGGCATCGAATGCCAGCGCGACGGCGAGGACCTGCTGTTTCGCCTGCCAGCCAATCCGGACAACATCGGGAACCCCTTGCTGCCAGCCATTCATGGTGGGGTGATCGCAGGTTTCATGGAGCTGTCCGCGGCACTTTACCTGCTGATCTACAGCGAGAGCGCGAGCATTCCCAAGATCATCGATTTCTCCATCGACTACCTGCGTGCCGGGCATTTTCGCGATACCTATGCGCAGTGTCAGTTGTGGCGCCAGGGCCGTCGCGTGACCAATGTCGCCATCACCGCCTGGCAGGGCGATCGCCAGTCGCCGATTGCCACGGCTCGTGCGCATTTCAAGATCGAACCGGAAAAGCCCTTGAAATCATCCGGGCAGCCCCCATCTGCATGACATCCGCCGTTAATGCAGGCCGATTCGGCTGCCAGGCGCCAACTGCCATCAGATCGGAGTTTTGAAGACCATGACTGTGGAAACACAAAAGGAAACCCTGGGCTTCCAGACCGAGGTAAAGCAGCTGCTGCACCTCATGATTCACTCGCTGTACTCGAACAAGGAGATCTTCCTCCGTGAACTGATCTCCAACGCCTCCGATGCCGCCGACAAGCTGCGTTTCGAAGCGCTGGCCACGCCTGATTTGCTCGAAGGTGACGCCGATCTGAAGATTCGCCTGAGCTTCGACAAGGACGCTCACACCATTACCCTGGAAGACAACGGTATCGGCATGAGCCGTGAAGATGTCATCGCGCATCTGGGGACCATTGCCAAGTCGGGCACCGCCGACTTCATGAAGAACCTTAGTGGTGACCAGAAGAAGGACTCGCACCTGATCGGTCAGTTCGGCGTGGGCTTCTACTCCGCATTCATCGTCGCCGACAAGGTCGATGTGTTCAGCCGTCGCGCTGGCCAACCGGCTTCCGAGGGCGTGCATTGGTCCTCCAAGGGCGAAGGCTCGTTCGAAGTCGCTACCGTGGACAAGGCCGAGCGCGGCACGCGCATTGTCCTGCACCTGAAAAAAGGTGAGGAAGAGTTCGCCGATGGCTGGCGCCTGCGCAACCTGGTCAAGAAGTACTCCGACCACATTGCCTTGCCGATCGAACTGCCTAAGGAGCAGGCTGGCGCCGAAGGCGAGGAGAAGCCAGCTGTCGAGTGGGAAACCGTCAACCGCGCCAGCGCCCTGTGGACCCGTCCGCGTACCGAGATCAAGGACGAGGAATACCAGGAGTTCTACAAGCACATCGGCCACGATTTCGAGAATCCGCTGGCCTGGAGCCACAATAAGGTCGAAGGCAAGCTGGAGTACAACTCGCTGTTGTACGTGCCGGCCCGCGCACCGTTCGACCTGTACCAGCGTGAAGCGCCACGCGGCCTGAAACTGTACGTGCAGCGCGTGTTCATCATGGACCAGGCTGAGTCGTTCCTGCCGTTGTACCTGCGCTTCATCAAGGGCGTGGTCGACTCCAACGACCTGTCGCTTAACGTTTCGCGGGAAATCCTGCAGAAGGACCCGATCATCGACTCGATGAAGTCGGCGCTGACCAAGCGTGCGCTGGACATGCTGGAGAAGCTGGCCAAGAACGAGCCCGAGCAGTACAAGAGCTTCTGGAAAAACTTCGGCCAGGTGCTCAAGGAAGGCCCGGCCGAGGACTTCGCCAACAAGGAGAAGATCGCCGGCTTGCTGCGCTTTGCCTCCACCCAGGACGACAGCGGCGAACAGACCGTTGCCCTGGCCGACTACCTGGCGCGCGCCAAGGAAGGTCAGGACAAGATCTACTACCTCACCGGCGAGTCCTACGCGCAGGTCAAGAACAGCCCGCACCTGGAAGTCTTCCGCAAGAAAGGCATCGAAGTGCTGCTGTTGACCGATCGCATCGATGAATGGCTGATGAGCTACCTCAGCGAGTTCGATGGCAAAGCCTTCATCGACATCGCCCGTGGCGACCTGGACCTTGGCAAGCTGGATTCGGAAGAAGACAAGAAAGCCCAGGAAGAAGTCGCCAAGGAAAAAGAAGGTCTGGTCGAGCGCCTGAAGGGTGCGCTGGGTGACAGTGTGGCCGAGGTGCGTGTTTCCCACCGCCTGACCGACTCGCCGGCCATCCTGGCCATTGGTGAGCAGGACCTGGGTCTGCAGATGCGCCAGATCCTTGAGGCAAGCGGGCAGAAGGTGCCTGAGTCCAAGCCGATCTTCGAGTTCAACCCGACCCACCCGCTAATCGAGAAGCTGGACAACGAACAGAGCGAGGACCGCTTCGCCGAGCTGTCGCATATCCTGTTCGACCAGGCCGCGCTTGCAGCCGGTGACAGCTTGAAGGATCCGGCGGCTTACGTTCGTCGCCTGAACAAGCTGTTGGTCGAACTGTCTGCTTGAGTTGATGCAAAGGAAAGCCCGCTTCGGCGGGCTTTTTTAATGGTGCAAGGAGGAATTTGATGAGCAAGGTAATCGTCGAGTCGTTGGTTTATCACCTGTCCGGCAAGGCGTACGAGAGCCGCCTGGTGTATGAACCGGGCTCGTTGCCCAAGCCTGGCCTGGTCATGGCGCCGAACTGGATGGGTATTGGCGAGGGGGCCGAGCGGATCGCCAAGGAGGTGGCCGAGAAGGGCTACGTGGTGCTGATTGCCGACCTGTATGGGCAGTCGGTGCGTCCTTCCAATGCCGATGAGGCTGGGGCGGCGATGATGCCCCTGAAGAATGACCGGGCCGAGCTGCGCAAGCGTATGCAGGAGGCGCTGGCCCAACTGCTGGGCCAGTCGAAGGCGTTGCTGGAGCCTGGCCAGGTGGCCACCTTCGGCTTCTGCTTCGGCGGTTGCTGTGCCCTTGAGCTGGCCCGCTCAGGGGCTGACCTGAAGGCGGCGGTGTCGTTCCATGGCACGCTCGATACGCCGAATCCGGAAGATGCCAAGCGCATCAAGGGTTCGGTGCTGGTGCTGCATGGTGCTTCCGACCCGCTGGTGCCGAAGGAGCAACTGCCGGCCTTCGAGGACGAAATGAACGCAGCGAAGGTCGACTGGCAATTGGTCAGCTATGGCGCGGCGGTGCATTCGTTCACTGACCCCAATGCCAATGTGCCGGGCAAGATGCAATACGATCGGCGGACCTCCGAGCGGGCTTTCCGTGCGATGCACAATCTGCTGACCGAAGTGTTCCCGCGCTGATCGCCTGTAGGAGCGGGCTTACTCGCGAAGAACTCGATGCGGTAGAGGGCACGGGCTTTGCCCGTGCTCGCGGGTATACCCGCTCCAGCAGGGGGATCGGCCGTCAGGCGGCCCTCTGTCAGCGAGGCAGTTCAATTCGCGAACTCTCCCCCGGCACCGTGGGCCAATCACCTGCAGCCCATTTGGCCCTTGCCTGTTCGATCAACTGCGGATCGCTTGCCACGAAATTCCAGTTCATCCGCCGCGGCCCATCCAGCGCAGCGCCGCCGATCAAAACGAGCTGGCAATCACCCTCGGCGTAAAGGGTGACCTCTTCACCTTCCGGTAGCACCACCAGGCTGCGCGGCTCGACTTCTGTATCCTCCATCAGCAATTCGCCTTCCAGCAGGTAAAGCGCCCGCTGCGCATGCTCGTTCGGTACCTGCAAGGTTGTGGCCGGCTGCATGTGCACATGGGCATAGAGGGTAGGGGAGAGCACTGGTACCGGCGACTCCAGGCAGAAGCCCTGGCCGGCAATCATGCAGATCCGAACCCCCATGCTATCGCTCACTGGTAGGCTGGCCGCTGGATGATGGCTATAGCTCGCCGGACCTTCCTCAAGCTCGCGGGGCGATGCGAGCCAAACCTGCAGGCCATGCAGTCGGGAGCCGTCGGTGAAGGCCTCGGCTGGGGTGCGTTCGACATGCGCAACGCCGCTGCCAGCGGTCATCCAGCTCACATCGCCGGGCTGTACGCGCTGTTCGGAGCCGAGGCTGTCCTTGTGCAGGATTTCACCCTCGAACAGGTAGGTCAGGGTAGACAGGCCGATGTGCGGGTGTTGGCGGATGTCCATGCCGCTGCCGGGTGCATACTCGGTCTCCAGCATGTGGTCGAAGAAGACGAAGGGGCCGACGCTTCGGCATTGTGCCGATGGCAAGGGGCGCAGTATCGGCTGGCCCTCGACCGATTCGGCGCGCGGGCGGATGACCAGGGGGCTGCTCATGTTGGGCTCCAGGCTGGATGGAAATGCCCCAAGCATAGCGGTTCGCCAGGCGTTGCTGAACCGCCGGGCAAGCTTGCCGGTCTACCGTGTTCGTAACGGGACAAGGAATACAGCGATGATGGTCAGAGTGCTGGGTTGCTTACTATTGTCTGCCTGGATAGGCCATGCGGCGCAAGCACGTGATTACGCTTACAGCGACGCCCACCTGCACTACGTCGATTTCTTCCAGGAGACCGAGGGCATGCCTGCATTGATCGAGGCCATGGACAGGGCAGGCATCGAGCACTCGATGATTTCCGGCATTCCGGTGGCCAAGAAGTGGCATGAGGACGAGCCCAAGCGGCCGCGCTACTATGCAGGCGACGATGCTGATGCCTATTGGTACAGCGCCACCGACCTGTATGTGGCGGCAGCTCTCGAAAAGCTGCCTGCCGAGCAGCGACGCAGGTTCCATCCCTTTCTCACTGGCTTCAACCCAGTGGACAAGAATGCCGTCAGCCACATCGAGCGCATGCTTGAGCTGTACCCAGGGCTTTGGCAGGGGATCGGTGAAGTGTTCACCCGTCATGACGACCTGACCGCGCTCACCAGTGGCGATACGCCTCGCGCCAACAACGAGGCCATGACGCGTATCTACCACTTGGCGGCCGAGCGCGACCTGCCGGTGCTGTTGCACTCGAACATCACCTCGAAGCGCGAACGCAACCCGCTGTATCTTGCGGAGATCGAAGAGCCATTGCGCAATCATCCACATACCCGTTTCATTTGGGCCCACGCCGGCACCAGCATGGAAATTCACCGGCATCAGACGCAGATGGACTTCCTGTTGCCGGTGTTGACGCGGCTGCTGGAGGATTACCCGAATTTGTATGTGGATCTTTCCTGGAGTGTGCTTACGCCCTACCTGCTGGATGAGCGAGGCGTGCCGCGCAAGGCGTGGATCGATGTGGTCGTCAAGCATCCACAGCGCTTCATGCTGGGCTCGGATGTGGTGGGCAAATTTGGCGGCCTGGGAGAACAGTTGCACGGTTTCAGGCCATTTCTCGATGCCTTGCCTGAGGAGGTGGCGAACAAGGTAGCGCGGGATAACTTCCTGGCGGTGTTGCCCAGGCGGTAGTGCCTCGGAAGGGTTGGCCTCATCCCGAGTGCGCCCAATCCCACAGGGTTGCACGCCACACATGAAAACGCCCCGAACCAGTCGGGGCGTTTTCAATTACCGCATCAGCGTCTTACTTGCCAGTCCAGCGCTTGAGCACCAGGGTGGCGTTGGTGCCGCCGAAGCCGAAGCTGTTGCTCATGACCGTGTCGATCTTGGCGTTCTCTTCGGTTTTGCGCAGGATCGGCATGTCAGCGACTTCCGGATCCAGCTCGTCGATGTTGGCGGAGCCGGCGATGAAGTTGTTTTCCATCATCAGCAGGCAGTAGATTGCCTCGTGCACGCCAGCGGCGCCCAGCGAGTGGCCCGACAGGCTCTTGGTCGAGCTGATCTTCGGCGCTTTGTCACCGAACACTTCACGCACGCCCTTGATTTCTGCAACGTCACCGACCGGCGTCGAGGTGCCGTGGGTGTTCAGGTAGTCGATCGGGGTGTCGACGGTGGACAGCGCCTGCTGCATGCAGCGGATGGCACCTTCGCCGCTCGGTGCGACCATGTCGTAGCCATCGGACGTGGCACCGTAGCCGACGATTTCGGCGTAGATTTTCGCGCCGCGAGCCAGTGCGTGTTCCAGTTCTTCGACCACGACCATGCCGCCGCCGCCAGCGATGACGAAGCCGTCACGGTCGGCGTCGTAGGCGCGCGAGGCCAGTTCCGGGGTTTCGTTGCGCTTGGTCGACAGGGCGCCCATGGCATCGAACAGGAACGACTGGCTCCAGTGCTCTTCTTCACCGCCACCGGCGAAGACGATGTCTTGCTTGCCCCACTGAATCTGCTCCATGGCGGTGCCGATGCAGTGTGCCGAGGTGGCGCAGGCCGAGGAGATCGAGTAGTTGATACCCTTGATCTTGAACGGAGTGGCCAGGCACGCCGATACGGTGCTGCCCATGGTGCGGGTGACACGGTAAGGGCCGACACGCTTGACGCCTTTCTCGCGCAGGGTGTCCAGCGCTTCCATCTGGTTCAGGGTCGAGGCGCCGCCGGAACCAGCAACCAGGCCGGTACGCGGGTTGGAAATCTGCTCTTCGGTCAGGCCGGAGTCCTTGATCGCGTCCTGCATCGCCAGGTAGGCATAGGCAGCGGCGTGGCCGACGAAGCGGTAGACCTTGCGGTCGATCAGTTCTTCGAGGTTGAGGTCGATGGAACCGGAAACCTGGCTACGCAGCCCCATTTCCTTGTATTCCGGGTTGTAACGAATGCCCGGACGGCTGTTGCGCAGGTTTTCGGTGACAGTAGCTTTGTCATTGCCCAGGCACGAAACGATGCCCAGACCAGTGATAACGACGCGGCGCATGCGAATAACCCTTAGAAATTGTCAGTGGAGGTGAACACGCCGACCCGCAGGCCTTCGGCGGTGTAGATCTCGCGACCGTCGACGCTGACCGAGCCATCGGCGATGGCCATGTTCAGCTTGCCCTTCAGGACGCGCTTGATGTGAATGTTGTAGGTGACTTTCTTGGCTTCGGGCAATACCTGGCCAAAGAACTTCACTTCGCCCGAACCCAGGGCGCGACCACGGCCTGGCAGGCCCTGCCAGCCGAGGAAGAAACCGACCAGCTGCCACATGGCGTCGAGGCCCAGGCAGCCTGGCATTACCGGGTCGCCTTCGAAGTGACAGGCGAAGAACCACAGGTCCGGATTGATATCCAGCTCGGCGACCAATTCACCTTTGCCATACTTGCCGCCTTCTTCGCTGATGTGGGTGATGCGATCGACCATCAGCATGTTCGGCGCGGGCAGTTGCGCATTACCTGGGCCGAACAGCTCACCGCGACTGCAGCGCAGCAGGTCTTCCCGAGTAAAGGCGTGTTGTTTGGTCATGCGAGCTCCTCAATAACCCCCTGCGGCAGGGGATGAATCTTCCCGGCCGGCCCGGAGTGTGTTGAGTCCGGGGCGGCAGCCTACAGGTAGACTATTGCGTTGTGGTGAAAGTCACAGCGCACCTGGCAAAAAGAAGTACAGGTGTGCACTGAAACGGCTATTTTCAGGTCCGACGAAGGTCCTGTCCAGTCCTTAAGACTGCCGCACTTTAGCATTTATCGCCAGTCGCGGCTGTCCGGCCGGGTAACCAACGCTGCAATACCCGTTGCAATTCGGTGCGGCGGAAGGGTTTGCTCAGGTAATCGTTCATGCCGGCGGCCATGCAGCGCTCGCGGTCGCCCTGCAACGCATTGGCCGTCAAGGCGATGATCGGCAGGCTGTCGCGATCGGGCAGTTGGCGGATGCGCCGGGTGGCTTCGTAACCGTCCAGCCGCGGCAGCCGGCAGTCCATCAGTACCGCGGCGAAGCGCTGCTGGCTGACCTGTTCCACGGCCTGGAGGCCATCCAGCGCCACGCTCACCTCCAGCCCAAGGCTGCGCAACATGGCTTCGATGACGCTTTGATTGACCGGATTGTCCTCTACCAGCAGGATTCGCCCGCCCTCGGTACCCAGGCTGCCCTGCGCGACGCTGCCGGGCAGGGCCGGGGGCGCCATGCTGGCCAGGGTCAGGGGAATTTCCAGGGTGAAGGTCGAGCCCAGCCCTTCGCGGCTTTCCCCGCGCAGCTTGCCACCCATGCGTTCGGCCAGGGTGCGGGCGATCGACAGGCCCAGGCCGGTGCCGCCATAGCGCCGGGAAATCGAGCTGTCCGCTTGCTGGAAGGCCACGAACATAGTCTCCAGGCGCTCGCTGTCGATGCCGATGCCAGTATCGCGCACACTGCAGGTCAACCAGATCAGCTGCCGGTCCAGGGGCTGCCAGCGCGCATGCACCTGGACCTGGCCGCGTTCGGTGAACTTCAACGCGTTGCCGATCAAGTTCAGCAGGATCTGGCGGATTCGAGTCGGATCACCGCTGACTTCCAGCTGCTCCATGCCGGCCGGCATCTGCAGTTGCAGGTCGAGTCCACGCTGCTGGGCGCTGTGCTGGAACGACTGCACGCTGTGGGCGATCAATTCGCCGAGGTTGAAGTCGATCTGCTCAAGTTCCAGCGTGGTGCGTTCGATGCGCGAGAAGTCGAGGATATCGTTGATGACCTTGAGCAAGTGGCCCGTGGATTCGCTGGCGACCGCCGCATAGTCGGCCTGCTCAGGCGTCAGCTGGGTGGTTTCGAGCAACTGCAGCATGCCCAGCACACCGTTCATCGGCGTGCGTAACTCATGGCTCATCATCGCCAGGAAGTCGGACTTGGCGCGGTTGGCTTGCTCGGCCTCCTCACGGGCCTGGATCAACTGGGCAATGGCCTGCTTCTGTTCGGCGCTGGCCTGCTCCAGGGCGCTGGCCAGGTTGTTGATATGGCGCGCCAGGTGGCCGAGCTCGCTGTCGTCCACCACCGGTAACGGGGCATTGTACTCGCCCTGCTGGATCGCCTTCACCGCATGGCCCATGTCGCTGATCGGCTTGGCCAGGCTGGTGGCCAGGCGGCGGGCGAGCAGGAAGGTGAACAACAGGGCGAACAAGGCAAGAATGCCAGCCTTGATAACGATTTCCTGCTGGCGTTGGCTGAACGCATCATCGGACATACCGACGATCACCCGTCCCAGGTAATCGTCGCCGATGGCGGGGGTGGGGGCCTTGCCCTGTTGCAGGAAGTCGCTGTCCAGGCGGATCTGCTGCAGCCGTATGGGGGCCTGGAACACTTCCACGCGCTGGGCGCGGTTGCTACTTTCATCGGACTGCTCGACGTACACCAGAATATGGTTGCGGCTGTCCTGCACCTCCAAAAAACGCACGTGTGGAATGCTCAGGGTGGCCCTCATGAGGCCTTCGAGCACCTCATTGTTGCCGGAGATCACCCCGTACTCGGACGCCGGGGCCAGTTGGTTGGCGATCAACTGCCCGGTGTGGTTGAGCTCCTGGCGCAAGTCCTGGATCCGCACGAAGGTGAAGAAACTGATCAGCAGCAGGGTCAGCAGCAGTGCAGGACCCAGGCTGATCATCTGGGTGCGGGTGTGGATATCCCAGCTCAGGCGTTTGCTCATGGGTTGGGTTCTCCTGCGGCCAGGGCCTGGGCAGCGGCCTTCGGATCGATGGGTTCCAGGCCCAGTGCACGGGCGACTTGCTGGTTGCCACTGACGCCGAAACGCGCCGGGTAAAGACTGCGCGGCCAGCGCGAGGGCGGTTGGTCGAGCAACTGGTCGAGAACCGCCAGCCAATCATCCTGGTCGCTGTAGCTGCTGGCCAGGGCGCCAGCGCGCACGAAACTGGCGTTCGGCCCGATCAGCGCCATCTGTCGGCCGTAGCTGCTGAGCAACAGGTTCTTGGCGGTCTTCGAGTTGTACAGGTCGGGGTCGTCCAGGCCCAGCAGCACGTCGCTGTTGAGCAGCAGGTTCTGCAGTGGTCGGCTGTCCCGTTGATCGGGCCAGTCCTGGGCAACGATCTCCAGGCCCAACGGGCGGGCGGCATGGCGCAACTCTTCGAGCAGGAAGTGGCTGTGCTCGCCATACAGCACGCCGATGCGCTGCGCCTGCGGCAGCAGGTAGCGTGCCAGGCGTAGCTGCCGTGCCAGGGGCGGGTCGCTCCACAGCAGGCACAGGTAGGCCGGACGGGATTTGCCCAGGCGCTGCTGCGCCTGCACCCGGCTGATACGCATCGCCAGTGCCGGGGGGCCGGCGGGCTCGGCGAGCCGCCAGTCCAGGGCAGCGCTATCGAGCAGGATCAGGCGCAGGTCGGCATTCAGCTGGCCGGGGCGGGGTAGGGTCGAGGTGGTCTGGAAACGCACCACGTCGTGGCTGCGACGGCTCTCCAGGGCCGCCACGAAGCTGCGAATGCCGGGTTGATCTTCACCACCGACCAACAGGATTTCGCTAGCGGACAGCGATCCCATGGGCCAGAGAAAGATCAGCAGCAGGCGCAGCAGGCGGGCCATCAGAACTCCAGCTCCGCGCTGACGCTCAGGCGGTGACGGCTGTCGTAGCGGTTCTGGATCGTCGTGGTCGGTTCATCGTCCAGGCGCTGCTGCCACAGCGCGGCCAGCTCCAGGTTGCTGCCCTGGATACGCAAGCGCTTGGCCACACGCAGGTCCAGACGCTCGTAGCGGTACTGGTTGAGTGCGTCGTCGCCGTAGTAGAAAAGAGCGCTGGACCAGCCGTCGCCCCAATCGCGCATCCAGCCGGCCGAGCCACTGTTGCGGGCGGTGTTGGCGCTGTCCAACGGGTTGCTGGCCCAGGCGTCGACATAGGCGTAGGTCAGGCGCAGGCGGTCGCGTTGGGTCACGCGCCAGTCGGCTTGCGCCTCGCTGCCACTGAACCGCGCTTTGTTGGCGTTGCTGGCGATGTACTGGTTGTTCCTCAGGGGCTCGCTGATCATTCCGGTGATCTCGTCATAGAACAACTTCACATCCATGCTCAAGTCGATGTCGCTGAAGTAACCGTTGTAGCCCAGTTCCCGCGAGCGCATGCGTTCTTGATCGAGGTTGCCAGGGCCTCGGGTCTTGACGAAATATTCGCCGTTCTGCAGCCCGAAGTCGTTGGGCGTCAGGTTCTTGACCGTATAGCTCCAGTTGACGTTGTTCTCGAACATGTCGGGCGAGCGGACCGCTTCGGAGTACACCGCTCGCAAACCGTGGCGCGGGGTGATCAGGTAGTTCACCGCCATGCGCGGGGTAAGCGAACTGCCCGAAAGACGCGAGTCCTCGAACATCGCACCGCCCTGGATGATCCAGTGTTCGTCCGCACGCCATTCCAGCTGGCCGAATGCGCGCCAGGTCTGGTCGTCGATGCTGCCGTTGAAGTAGGTCTGCGAGTCGGCGCGATCATAGCGGTAGTTCATACCGCTGAGCAGGCGCAGGTTGTCGGTCAGGCTCAGGGTGTCCTGGATCTCCAGGTCGTAGCGGGTTTCGCGGGTACTTTGATCGACATCGCCGCAGACCGTGCTTTTGCCGCCGTTGTTCCATTGTGTCTGGGCCTGGGTCAGCAGGGCGCTGAGCGTCGGGTCCGTGGTTGTCGGCAGGTTTCCGGTCGACAGGTTGCGTGCCACCTTCTCGGCGAAGTCTGGGTTCAGTTGCCACAACTGGGTCAACGCCGGACTGAACGCCATCAGCGCGTCGCACGCCAGCCAGACTTGCTGGCGATCGAAGTGTTGAGCCGACCCTTGGATGTAGAAGCTGTGCTCTGGGCTGATATCGATGTTCCAGCGTACCGAGCCCGCGTAATCCTTGGCGTTGACATCTGCGTCGGTGCCTGCGGCATACTTGCCGAACACCGGTTGGTAGGTGTACGGCCGCTGGTTGCTGCCCTCCTTGGCCGCCAGTTGCCACTCCAGGGTCTGGTCGGGCGCGAGGTTGTGGCTGGCGCTGAGGTTGACGCGGTTCAGGCGGCGGCTGTCGCGGTAGTCGTTGCCGAACTGGTCGCTGTCGAAACCGTCGTCCTGCTGTCCCGACACCGACAGGCGCAGATCACCGCCGTCCCAGCCGAATCCATGACTGGCGTAGTAATCGTTGATGCCATCCTGGCCACGGGTGAGCTTGACCCGTGTGCCATGGCTGTCGGCGGGGTTGCGGGTGAGGATGTTGACCACCGCCATCAAGGCGTTGGCGCCATAGCTGACGGTGTTCGGGCCGCGGAACACCTCGATGCGCTCGATATCCTCCAGGGCCACCGGGATATCGCTCCAGTCCACCGTGGCAAGGCCGGCCCGATACACCGAGCGGCCGTCGATCAGCACTTGCATGCGCCGGGCTTCGTTGACGTTGCTGCCGTGGTAGTTGACGGTTGGCTGGTTGCCGGCGCCGTAGCCGATCATCATGCCTGGCACCAGGCGCAGCAGTTCGGGAATATCACGGGCACCGCTGGCACGGATCAGTTCGCTGTCGAGCACGGTCATGCTGCCCGGCACCGCCGCCGGGGATTGTTTCAGGCGCGTGGCGGTCAGAACCTGCGGCAAGTCAGTGTTGTCGATGAACAGGTCATCGGCCATGACCGGGCCACCGAGCAGGGCGGTCAGCAATAACAGACGCGGGTAAGGGGGCGTGCCTGGGAACACGATACGGCCTTGTATCAAAGATGAAACAGGCATGTTAACTGACCTAGGACCTTTTGCCAGTGGTGGGGCGCGAGTTTGCGAGGTGTGGGGGTGAGGGAAAGGCTTGCCGGTGGTTTTCGGGTGGTGTCGAGATCGTGCGGCGCATCGCGAGCCTTGCTCGCGATGCGCCACGCGATCGCCAACCCAACCCGCCACGCAAGCCATGCACTGGCCCTGTCGCATCCGCACCGTATAATGGTCCGGTCGCCACTCACATTTTGGCATTAACGGATTGAATATGACTGAACAGCAACCTGTTGCAGTTCTGGGAGGCGGAAGCTTTGGCACCGCCGTGGCGAACCTGCTGGCTGAAAACAACGTGCCAGTGCGCCAATGGATGCGCGACCCCGAGCAGGCCGAGGCCATGCGCATCAATCGCGAGAATCCGCGTTACCTCAAAGGTATCCGCCTGCACGACGGTGTCGAGCCGGTCAACGACCTGCTGGCGACGCTGCAGGCTTGCGAGCTGATTTTCGTGGCCCTGCCGTCTAGCGCCCTGCGCAGCGTGCTGGCCCCGCATGCCGAGTTGCTGCGCGGCAAGGGACTGGTGAGCTTGACCAAGGGCATCGAGGCGCAGAGCTTCAAGCTGATGAGCCAGATCCTTGAGGAAATCGCCCCCCAGGCACGTATTGGCGTGCTGTCGGGCCCGAACCTGGCCCGCGAGATCGCCGAACATGCGCTGACCGCCACTGTGGTCGCCAGCGAAGATGAAGACCTGTGCCAACGCGTGCAGGCGGTGTTACACGGGCGCACCTTCCGGGTGTACGCCAGCACCGACCGCTTCGGTGTCGAACTGGGCGGTGCCCTCAAGAACGTCTATGCCATCATGGCTGGCATGGCCGTTGCCCTGGGCATGGGTGAAAACACCAAGAGCATGCTGATTACCCGTGCCCTGGCCGAGATGACTCGTTTCGCCGTCAGCCAAGGCGCCAATCCGATGACCTTCCTGGGGCTGGCCGGTGTCGGCGACCTGATCGTCACCTGCTCTTCACCCAAGAGCCGCAACTATCAGGTGGGTCATGCGCTGGGGCAGGGCCTGAGCCTGGAACAGGCGGTCAACCGCCTGGGCGAAGTGGCCGAGGGGGTCAATACCCTCAAGGTACTGAAGGCCAAGGCCCAGGAAGTGCAGGTGTACATGCCGCTGGTGGCGGGCCTGCACGCGATCCTGTTCGAAGGCCGCACGCTGAACCAGGTCATCGAACACCTGATGCGCGCCGAGCCCAAGACCGACGTCGATTTCATTTCCACAAGCGGTTTCAACTGAGCCTTCGTGGGTTCTGAACAGAGCAAGGAGCAATACATGAACGATACCCCCGAGCGCGCGCAGCGCGAGTCGATCATCCTGCGGGTGCTGTGGATGCTGGTGTTCCTGGTGGTCTGGCAACTGGCCGAGCTGCTGCTGGGTGGCTTGGTGCTGGTGCAGCTCATCTACCGACTGGTGTATGGCGCCCCGAGCGCCAGCCTGATGAACTTCGGCGACAGCCTCAGTCAGTACCTGGCGCAGATCGGTCGTTTCGGCAGTTTCCACAGCGACCAGAAGCCCTGGCCATTCGCCGACTGGCCGGCCCCGCGGGCGCCGGAAGGCGAGGCGCCTCACGCCGTGGCACCGGCAGCGCACCCGGTGCGCGACGAGGAGCCCAAACTGTGAAGCTCTGGGTTCTGCGCCACGGCGAGGCCGAACCGCGGGCCAATACCGACGCCGAGCGGCGCCTGACGCCCCATGGCCGCGAGCAAGTGCTGCACAGCGCGGCGCGCTTGCTGGGCCAGCCACTGCAAGCCATCCTGGCCAGCCCCTATGTGCGCGCCCAGCAGACCGCGGCACTGGTGCATGACACCCTCGGTTTCACCGAGCCGGTGCACACAGTGCCGTGGTTGACCCCCGACAGTGACGTGCAACAGGTCATCGGCGAAATCGAGCGACTGGGCCTTGAGCATGTGCTGCTGGTCAGCCACCAGCCGCTGGTGGGCACATTGGTTGGAAGGCTCGAGCACGGGCATGGCCAGCGACCAGCCCCCATGAGTACCGCCAGCCTTGCAGAGTTGGAAGGGGATTGGCCATTGGCAGGCCTGATGACCGTGCGCGCGATTAATTCACCCGACTGAAACCGGGCAACTGGCATTTTTGTCAGTTGCCGCCTCTGGCAGGGCGTTGCTAGCGTTGCATCGAGGCGGTACAGGCAGGGAAGAATCAGGAGTGCGGGATGGGTGGTCGAAGGTTGGATCTGGTTCGCTGTGCCGATTTGCAGCCAACGTTGGATAAAGTGCAGGCCAGCGGGGCGCTGGATTTTGCCGAGTACAGCCTGCTGCGTGAGGCCGCTGATGCCAAGCTGTATCACCTGATGGGCAGGCTCCAAGGCCGTGGCTGCCCGGACCTCGCCACCCGGATACAAGGAGAGGAAGACCTGCGCAGGCTGCAGGACGCTTGCCAGCGCGTATCCCACCTGGTGCAGACCAGCTGCCTGGCGTTACGCCGGCTACAGCTCGACCACAAGGATCAGCGCCTGGCTCGCGAGGCGCTCGAAAGCCAGCTGGCCTACCTGCAAGCCTGCCTGCGCCGTTCATTGCTCGGTTTCGACCTGTCCTGATTGCCCTGCGCGATGACCTTTCCGGACATTGCCGAGCGCCGCCACGATGCCGACAATGGGCAACCATCCCCGGTTCGGACCTGGCGCCATGTCGCAACGGATCTTCTTCGCCCACGCCAACGGATTTCCCTCGGCCACCTACGGCAAGCTGTTCGCCGCGCTCGCGCCGGACTACCAGGTGACGCACTTGGCCCAACACGCCCACGACCCAAGGTTTCCGGTCGATGACAATTGGCGGAACCTGGTCGATGAACTGTTGCACCATCTGGCTCAGCAGGATCAGCCCGTGTGGGGCGTCGGTCACTCCCTGGGCGGTGTGCTGCACCTGCATGCCGCGCTGCGCCGCCCAGAGTTGTACCGGGGCGTGGTAATGCTTGACTCGCCGGTGTTGACCCGTGCCGACCAGTGGTTGATCCGCACCGCCAAGCGTTTCGGTTTCATCGATCGCATCACGCCTGCAGGCCGCACCTTAGGGCGGCGCGAGGCCTTCGCCGATCGTGACAGCGCGCGGACATATTTCGCCAGCAAGACCTTGTTCCGCAATTTCGACCCCGAGTGCCTCGAGGCGTATCTGGAACATGGTCTGCAAACCGCAGAGGAGGGGCTGCGCTTGCGCTTCGACCCGGCCACCGAGATCAGTATCTATCGCAGCATCCCCCATGCCAGCCCGGCACCTGCCCGGCATTTGCAGGTGCCGTTGGCGATGGTGCGTGGCGACCGTAGCCGGGTGATTCGTCGTCACCACGCGTTTGCCGTGCGTGGCATGCCCACGGGTGAGTACCACAGCGTACCGGGTGGCCATATGTTCCCGCTGGAGCGCCCCACTGATACCGCCAGCCTGATCAAGGGCCTGTTCGATCGCTGGAGCCAGGCATGAGCCTGCCCGTCGAAGAAGTGCGCCTGAGCCTGGGCCATATCGAACTCGCCGCGCACCTGTTCGGGCCAGCGGACGGGTTGCCGGTGATCGCACTGCATGGCTGGCTGGACAACGCCAACAGTTTCGCGCGCCTGGCACCCCGTCTACAGGGCTTGCGTATCGTCGCGCTCGACTTGGCCGGCCATGGCTATTCCGAACACCGCCCGCCAGGGGCCGGCTATGCCCTGGCCGATTACGCCCATGACGTGTTGCGGGTCGCCGAGCAGCTTGGCTGGCAACGATTCGCCCTGCTTGGTCACTCGCTGGGCGCCATCATCTCGGTGCAGTTGGCTGGGGCCTTGCCGGACAGGGTCAGCCACCTGGCGTTGATCGACGGCGTGATCCCGCCTACCGGTGCCGAGCAGGATGCGGCTGAGCGGTTGGGCATGTCGTTGCAGGCGCAGTTGCGCCTGGATGGCAAGCGCAAGTCGGTTTACGCCTCGGTCGAAGACGGCGTGCAGGCTCGCATGAAGGGGATGGTCGCGGTAAGCCACGAAGCTGCGCAGTTGCTGGCCCAGCGCGGACTGATGCCGGTCCCGGGCGGGTTCAGCTGGCGCAGCGACAGCCGACTGACCTTGCCATCGCCGGCGCGCCTGAACCCGGCCCAGGCCATGGCGTACGTGCACCGGGTCGGTTGCCCGGGCTGTCTGGTGGTGGCCGCCGATGGCATGCTGGTGCGCCACACCGAGTTGCTGGAGCAGCTACCCTTTGAGCGAGTGGTGCTGCCAGGTGGGCATCATCTGCACCTGAACGATGAGCAGGGTGCGATCCTTGTCGCAGACTGTTTCAATCGCTTCTTTGGCTTTTCTTGACTTGTACCGGACAAGTGCCGAGGCTTGGCGGGTTGAACAGGGAGACAACCATGCAAATGCCAGACATCCTGGACCTTCGCTCCGCCACCCGCTGCCCCAAGGGTGGCCGATGAGCGCATCCGTTTTCATCCGCGTCACCTTCGTCACCTGCATCGCGCTGGTCAGCGCCGCTTCCTGGGCGGGCAGCCTGCCGGTGCCGCAAGATGGCAAGGTGGTCGACCAACGCCCCGCCGTAGAACAGGAACGCGTCTACCCCCTGGGCCCGCTGCGCAAGATCAGCGGTCGCCTGCGGGTCGATGACAAGGTCGAGAGCCGTGGCCAGGTCAGCTCGGTCACTTACGAACTGCCCGTCGAACGCACCGCTCGTGAGGCGTTCACCAGCGCCCGCGAACAATTGCAGCGTGACGGCGGTTACCCCTTGTTCTGGTGCCAGGGCCGTGACTGCGGCGAAGCCAGTCTGTGGGCCAACGATGTGTTCGGCAATGCCCGGCTCAATGGCGGCGACGAGCAGCAGGCATTCATCCTGTTGCGCCGTTCGGCCGAAGAGGCCGACACCTTGGTGGCGTTGTACAGCGTCACCCGTGGCAACCGCCGCGCGTACTTGCACGTCGAAGAGTTCGTCGCGGGCAGCCCGCTGGGCGAACTGCTACCCACGCCAGCGACTGTGCTGCGCGAAATGCGCGACACCGGAAAGCTGGACTACCCTGACCTGGGCGCACCGCAAGCCACCTGGGTGACCCTGCTCGGACGCAGCCTGAACCTTGACAGCACCCTGCGTGCCAGCCTCAGTGGAGCCGAGGCCGAAGCCTGGCGCCAAGAGCTGATCAAGGCAGGCGTGCGCAGCAGCCGGCTGGAAGTCGGGGACGCCCCTACCGATGGCCTGCACCTTGAACTGATTCGTTGATCGAGCGCCACCATGGCCAACAATGATCGTCTGTTGATCCAGATTCTTCTGCTGGCGCTGTTGGGCGCGGGTCTGTGGGTAATGGCGCCGTTCATTTCGGCACTGCTGTGGGGGGCCATCCTGGCCTTTGCCAGCTGGCCGTTGATGCGCCTGCTGACCCGCGTGCTGGGGGATCGCGAGACCCTCGCGGCAGGTTTGCTGACCGGTGTCTGGATTCTGGTCGTGGCCTTGCCGCTGGTCTGGCTTGGGTTCAACCTGGCGGACCACATTCGCGACGCCACGGCGTTCATTCGCGATGTACAGGTCGATGGTTTACCTGACGCCCCGGACTGGCTGGCCGGTGTCCCGCTGGTCGGCGGGCGCCTGGTCAGCTGGTGGGAGTCGCTGGACCAACAGGGCGCGATGCTGCTGGCCTCGGTCAGACCCCACCTGGGTCAGGTTGGTAACTGGCTACTGGCACGCAGTGCGCAATTGGGCAGTGGTGTGCTCGAACTGACCCTGAGCCTGGTGTTCGTGTTCTTCTTCTACCGCGACGGCCCGCGATTGGCGGCGTTCGTCCTGCGCCTGCTGCAGCGTTTGATGGGCGACCGTGCCGAGTATTACCTGGAACTGGTGGCCGGCACCGTGCAACGTGTGGTCAACGGCGTGATCGGCACCGCCGCGGCCCAAGGCCTGCTGGCATTGATTGGCTTTCTCATCGCCGGTGTGCCGGGCGCCATCATCCTCGGCCTGGTGACCTTCATGCTCAGCCTCATTCCCATGGGGCCGCCGCTGGCTTGGATACCGGCCACCGGTTGGCTGGTATGGAAAGGTGAGTACGGCATGGCCGTGTTCCTGGGTATCTGGGGTACCTTCGTCATCAGTGGCGTTGACAACGTGCTCAAGCCCTACCTGATCAGCCGCGGCGGCAACCTGCCACTGGTGATCGTCCTGCTTGGCGTGTTCGGTGGCCTGATCGCGTTTGGCTTCATCGGCCTGTTCATCGGGCCGACACTGCTGGCGGTGGGCTACAGCCTGTTGCTGGACTGGAGCCGCAACGCAGGGCAGCAGACGCCGCAACGCTGACATCACCCGCGGCCCGGCAACGGGCTGCATCTTTACGCATTCTTTATGCGCTGACCTGTCCCTCGATCTCGCCCCTTTACGTCGCACCCTCGGACAATTTCCCCAAAGCGGCCAACGCCGCATGGATGGGGAGAACCACCGATGAATGTGCTCGAAGGGTTGTCACTGCTGCTGGCAGTGGCGTTGGCGATTTACCTGCTTACGGCGCTGCTGCGCGCCGATCGCAGCTAGGGAGCGGTCATGCACAGTTACGACTACGCGTTGCTGTTGGCCTTCTTTGCCATCGTGCTGCTGCCTGCACCCTGGCTGGGGCGTTTCTACTACAAGGTGATGGAAGGCCAGCGTACCTGGCTCAGCCCAGTACTCGGCCCATTGGAGCAGGGCTGTTACCGGCTGGCGGGCGTGCGCACCGAGCAGGAGCAGAATTGGAAGCAGTACGCCCTGGCTTTGTTGGCCTTCAACCTGGCCGGGTTCGTGCTGCTGTTCTGCGTGCTGTTGCTGCAGGGCTATCTGCCGCTCAATCCGCAGCACTTGCCAGGCCAGGAGTGGTCGCTGGCATTCAACACAGCGGTAAGCTTCGTCACCAACACCAACTGGCAGGCCTACAGCGGCGAAGCCTCGGTCAGCTACCTGAGCCAGATGCTTGGCCTGACCGTGCAGAACTTCGTCAGCGCTGCCACCGGCCTGGCCGTATTGGTTGCACTCTGCCGTGGCATTGCCAGGCGCTCTACGGCAACGCTGGGCAACTTCTGGGTCGACATGACCCGGGGCACCCTCTACGGGCTCTTGCCGTTGTGTCTGGTGCTGGCGCTGCTGCTGGTGTGGCAGGGCGTGCCCCAGACCTTCGCCGATTATGCCCATGCTGTGACCCTGCAAGGCGTTGACCAGGTCATCCCGCTGGGACCGGCTGCCAGCCAGATCGCCATCAAGCAACTGGGTACCAACGGGGGTGGTTTCTTCGGCGTGAACTCGGCGCACCCGTTCGAGAACCCCACGGCCTGGAGCAACCTGTTCGAGGTGGCGTCGATCATTCTGATCCCGGCTGCCCTGGTGTTCACCTTTGGCCACTACGTGAAGGACTTGCGCCAGAGCCGCGCCATCATCGCCTGCATGCTTGCCCTGTTCCTGATCGGTGGCAGTACCGCCTTGTGGGCGGAATACCAACCCAATCCGGCATTGGAAAGCGTTCAGGTACAGTCGAGCGCGCCGATGGAGGGCAAGGAAAGCCGCTTCGGCACCACCGGTTCGGTGCTCTGGAGCGTGACCACCACCGCTGCGTCCAACGGTTCGGTCAACGCCATGCACGACAGCCTCAACCCGCTGACGGGTATGGTGGCCATGGCCAACATGATGGTCGGTGAGGTGATCTTCGGCGGCGTCGGTGCCGGGCTCTACGGCATGTTGCTGTTTGTGCTGATCGCTGTGTTCCTGGCAGGCCTGATGATTGGGCGCACGCCGGAATACTTGGGCAAGAAGCTGCAAGCCCGTGAGGTGCAGTTGTTGGTGGCGACCTTGTTGGTGATGCCGGTGGGCGTGCTGGTGCTCGGCGCCATCGCCGCCAGCCTGCCAGGCCCTGCGGGGGCGGTGAGCAACCCAGGCGCCCATGGCTTCAGCCAGCTGCTGTATGCCTACACCTCCGGCACCGCCAACAACGGCTCGGCCTTCGCCGGTTTCGGTGCCAACACCGTGTTCCACAACCTGATGATCGGCTTGGCCATGCTGATCGGCCGCTTCGGCTACATCCTGCCGGTGCTGGCCCTGGCAGGCAGCTTGGCTGCGAAGAAAACCGCGCCGCAAGGGCTGAACAGCTTCCCGACCCACGGGCCACTGTTCGCCACCTTGCTGGTGGTGACCATCCTGCTGGTGGGCGGCCTGACCTTCCTGCCAACCCTGGCCCTTGGGCCGATCGCCGAACACCTGAGCCTGGGCTTCTGAGGAGCGAACCATGAACATGCCCATTCCCGAAGTGAAAGCCCACTCCAGCGCCAAGGACCAGACCCGTTTCGCCGCACTCTGGCGCCCGGCCATGGTGCAGGCCTTCGTCAAACTCGACCCGCGTCAACTCAAGCGTTCACCGGTGATGCTGGTCGTGGCCCTCACGGCTGTGCTCACCACTGTGCTGTGCTTTGCACCGGGCAGTGGCGTGAGCACCAGCGTGGCGGTGCAGATTGCCCTGTGGCTGTGGTTCACCGTGTTGTTCGCCAATTTTGCCGAAGCCCTGGCCGAAGGGCGCGGCAAGGCCCGCGCCGACAGCCTCAAGGCCGGCAGCCAGGGCCTTACCGCGCAGCGCCGCACCCGCCAAGGCGGCTTCGAGACCGTGCCTGCCTCGCAGTTGCGCAAGGACGATGTGGTCAAGGTGGTGGCCGGTGAATTGATCCCCGGCGACGGCGAAGTGCTCGAGGGCATTGCAGCGGTCAACGAGGCGGCCATTACTGGCGAGTCGGCCCCGGTGATCAGAGAGTCCGGTGGCGACCGATCGGCCGTCACCGGCAACACCCGCCTGGTATCCGACTGGCTGCTGATCCGCATCACCAGCAACCCTGGCGAGTCGACCCTGGACCGCATGATTGCCCTGGTTGAAGGTGCCAAGCGGCAGAAGACGCCCAACGAGATCGCGTTGGATATTCTGTTGATCGGCCTGACCCTGATCTTCCTGATCGTGGTCGTGACCTTGCAGCCGTTCGCCCACTTCGCAGGCGGTAGCCTGCCGCTGATCTTCCTCGCAGCGTTGTTGGTGACACTGATCCCCACCACTATCGGCGGACTGCTATCGGCCATCGGCATCGCTGGCATGGACCGCCTGGTGCGGCTCAATGTCATCGCTCGCTCGGGCCGCGCCGTGGAGGCGGCCGGTGATGTGCACACCCTGATGCTCGACAAGACCGGCACCATCACCTTCGGCAATCGTCGTTGCAGTGCGCTGCACAGTGCGCCGGGGGTCACGGCCAAGGAGTTGGGGGAGGGCGCGTTGCTGGCATCGTTGGCCGATGATACTGCCGAGGGCAAGTCGATCGTCGAGTACCTGCGTCAATTGCACGCGTTCATTGAACCAAGCGCCCAGCAGCTGGTACCCATTGCCTTCAGCGCCGAGACGCGGCTTTCCGGTGTCGATTTTCAGCAGCGTCACTACCGCAAGGGCGCGGTCGATGCGGTGCTGGCCTTCGTCGGCATGCAGCGACTGGAGATGCCGCCGGCACTGGCCCGTGAAGTCGAACGCATCGCTCAGAGCGGCGGTACGCCCCTGCTGGTGTGTGTCGACAAGCGCTTGCTGGGCGTGATCCACCTCAAGGATGTGGTCAAGCCCGGCATTCGCGAGCGCTTCGCCGAGCTGCGCAAGCTGGGTATCCGCACGGTGATGGTCACCGGCGACAACCCGCTGACCGCTGCTGCCATCGCCGCCGAAGCCGGGGTGGACGATGTGCTGGCTGAAGCCACGCCCGAGAAGAAGCTGGCGCGCATTCGCCAGGAACAGAACGACGGGCGTCTGGTCGCCATGTGCGGTGACGGCGCCAATGATGCACCGGCGCTGGCCCAGGCAGATGTGGGCATGGCCATGAACGATGGTACCCAGGCGGCGCGTGAGGCAGCCAACATGGTCGATCTGGACAGCGACCCGACCAAGCTGCTGGACGTGGTCCAGGTGGGCAAGGAGTTGCTGGTCACGCGCGGGGCGCTCACCACCTTCTCCATCGCCAACGACGTGGCCAAGTACTTCGCCATTCTGCCGGCGCTGTTCGCCGCCATCTACCCGCAGCTGGGCGTGCTCAACCTGATGCACCTGGCCAGCCCGCAGAGCGCGATTCTGTCGGCGATCGTCTTCAACGCGCTGATCATCATCGCGCTGATTCCCTTGGCCTTGCGCGGTGTGCGTGTGCAGGCAGCGAACGCGGCCCAGTTGCTGCGACGCAACCTGCTGATCTACGGCCTGGGCGGGATCATCGTGCCGTTTGCCGGGATCAAGCTGATCGACATGTTGCTCAATGCATTGCACCTGGTCTGAGGAGGCCGACATGAACACCTATCTGCGCCCGGCATTGAGCCTGGCCTTGTTGATGACCCTGGTCACCGGCGCGTTGTACCCCTTGGCGGTAACCGGCATAGCCCAGGTCGCGTTTCCCGAGCAGGCCAACGGCAGCCTGGTGCGTGACGACCATGGCCAGGTGCGTGGCTCGGCATTGATCGCCCAGGACTTCCAGGGTGATGGCTGGTTTCACTCGCGTCCGTCGGCCGGTGCCTATGCCACCGTGGCCAGCAGTGCGAGCAATCTTTCCCCCAGCAATCCGGCATTGGCCGAACGGGTGAAAGGGGAGGCGGCAGCGCTCTACCAACCTGGGCAGGGGGGCGTACCCCAGGCGTTGCTGACCACCTCGGGCAGCGGCCTGGACCCGCACCTGCCGCCTGAGGCCGTGGCCTACCAGATCGCGCGCGTGGCGGCAGCCCGGCAGATGTCAGTCGAGCGCTTGCAAGCCTTGGTGGAAGAGGCCACCCTGCAGCCACTGATCGGCCCCCCTGTGGTCAATGTGCTGGACCTGAACCGGGCGCTTGGCAGTATTGGTCACTGACTCAAGGCCGGTTACCAGCAAAGGCCTGTGGGGGCGGGTTTGCCCGCGAAGGGTGCGGTGAGCTCACCGACGTATTCGCGGGTGAACCCGTTCCTGCACGTGCCATGCCGATCTTGCGGCCCGTGTTTTCTGCACAGCAGATGAAGGATGACTCATGAGTGATTCCGCCCGCGCAGACGCGCTGTTGGCCAACCTGCCGCGTGAAGGGCGCGGCAGGCTCAAGGTGTTTCTCGGTGCCGCGCCTGGGGTGGGCAAGACCTACGCCATGCTGCAAGCCGCTCACGCCCAGCAACGCCAAGGCGTGCAGGTGCTGGCCGGGGTGGTCGAGACCCATGGCCGGGCCGAGACCGAAGCCTTGCTCGGCGGCATGCTCCAGCAACCCTTGCTGCGCAGCGAGTACCGTGGCGTCACGTTGGAGGAAATGGACCTCGACGGACTGCTCAAGGCATCCCCGTCCTTGGCCCTGGTCGATGAGTTGGCCCACACCAATGCGCCTGGCAGCCGCCACGCCAAGCGCTGGCAGGATGTCCAGGAACTGTTGGCCGCGGGGATCGACGTCTACACCACGGTCAACGTCCAGCACCTGGAAAGCCTGAATGACAAAGTGCGTGACATCACCGGCGTGCAGGTGCGCGAGACCTTGCCCGACTGGGTACTGCAGGAGGCCTTCGAGCTGGTGCTGATCGACCTGCCGCCCCGCGACCTGCTCGCCCGTCTGCGTGAGGGCAAGGTGTATGTGCCCGAGCAGGCGCGGGCGGCCATCGATGCCTACTTCTCCCAGACCAACCTCACGGCCCTGCGCGAACTGGCCATGCAAACGGCGGCTGCGCAGGTGGATGCCGACCTGGCCCACGGCTACCGCCAGCGTGGCCAGGAGGCACCGGCCTTGCGTGGGCGTTTGCTGGTCGGGGTCGACGGTGACGATCAGGCCGAGCGTCTGGTGCGCCATGCCTGTCGGGTGGCCCAGCGCCGACACCTGCCCTGGAGCCTGGTGCATGTGGACAATGGCCGGTTGCTCGACGAAACCGCCCGTCATCGCCTGCAGGCTGCGCAGCAGCTTGCCGAGCGGCTGGGAGGCGAAGTGGTGGTGTTGCGGGCCGGGGAGGTGGCGCGCACGCTGATCCAGCATGCTGCCGAACGCAGGGCCAGTCTGGTGCTGGTCGGGCAGTCGCGTGATCGCCTGCGGCGGCGCTTGTTCGGCGCCGGGGTGGCGGCTCGGTTGCTGCGTGAAAGCCATGGGTTGGAAGTCAACGTGCTCGACCGCGATGCCCAACCCGCCACACCCAGCATGTCGGTCAAGCGCGTTTGGGTGTGGCGCCATTATCTGCTGGCCGTGCTGGCGACTGCGTTGGCGGCAAGTCTGTCCTGGGCGGTGGCCGGCGTGTTGGCATTGCCCAATATTTCCTTGGTGTTCCTGGCCGCGGTGTTGCTGGTGGCCGTACGCAGCAGCCTTGGGCCAGCCCTGGCCTGTGCGGCGTTGTCGTTCCTGACCTACGACTTTCTGTTCATACCGCCGAACTTCTCCTTCACCATCCAGCGCGAGGAAGACGTGCTGACGCTGGTGTTCTTCCTGCTGATGGCCGCCCTGACCGGCAATCTCGCAGCGCGGCAACGCCAGCAGTTGCAGGCCCTGCGCGAGACTCAGGCGCAGACCAGCCAGTTGCTCGACCTTTCTCGACGGTTGACCGTGGCTACCGACCGTCAGGCGGTATTCAATGCAGCGGGCCAGCATTTGAACGGTTTGCAGGACATGCAGGTATGCCTGCTCGAGCGCAATGCAGAGGGCCTGTTGCATCGGGTCAGTGGCGAGGCGCAAGCCCTCACCGACAACGAACGGGCCGCTGCCGAGTGGGCCTGGCAACACGGCCAGGCTGCCGGCCATGGCAGCGATACCTTGCCCCATGGGCGCTGGTGGTGGTGGCCGTTGGCGGTTGATGAGCAGCCGCTGGCGCTGCTTGGCGTGCGGCCGCACTCCGGCGAGCCGCTCAGCGCCCAGCGCCGTCGCCTGCTGATGGCCTTGGGGCAACCTTTGGCCCAGGCCCTGGCCCGGGCGCGGCTGGCCGAGCAACTGGAAGCGGCGCGCCTGCATGGCGAAACCGAGCAGTTGCGCAGTGCCTTGCTGGCATCGGTATCCCATGACCTGCGTACACCGCTGACCGCCATGCGCGGCAGCATCGACAGCCTGCTGGCATTGGGCGAGGCCATTGCGCCCGCTGATCGGCGTGAGTTGCTCGAAGGCACGCGCAACGAGGCCGAACGCCTGGACCGTTACATCCAGAACCTGCTCGACATGACCCGCCTGGGCCATGGTGGGCTGAAGCTTGCTCGCGACTGGGTGGAACCGGCGGACATCGTCGGCAGTGCGCTGAACCGCCTGCGCGCCGTGCTGGCGCCGTTGCGCGTGCACACCGAGGTGCCGGCCGCGTTGCCCTTGTTGTTCGTGCATGCGGCATTGATCGAACAGGCCCTGGTCAATGTGCTGGAGAACGCCGCCCGCTTTTCGCCGGCGCAGGGACGGCTGGAACTGGAGGTGTCCGTGCACGACCAGCAACTGTACTTCGCGGTAAGCGACCAGGGGCCTGGCATTCCGGTGGCGGAGCGGGACAAGATCTTCGACATGTTCTACACCGCTGCCCGGGGGGATCGGGGCGGGCAGGGCACGGGGCTTGGGTTGGCCATCTGCCAAGGCATGGTCGGCGCCCACGGCGGGCAAATCCTGGTCAGCGAAGGCATCGATGGCCAGGGCACCTGCATCACATTATGCTTGCCGCTGCCCGATCAACCTGAAGCCGAAAGCGAAGCCCCATGAGCCAGCACGCGACCCTCCTGGTCATCGACGACGAACCGCAGATCCGCAAGTTTCTGCGCATCAGCCTGGCATCCCAGGGGTACAAGGTGATCGAGGCCGCCACAGGTGCCGAGGGCCTGACGCAGGCCGCCCTGGCCAAGCCGGACTTGGTGGTGCTCGACCTTGGTTTGCCAGACATGGACGGCCAGCACGTGCTGCGTGAGCTGCGCGAGTGGAGCTCGGTGCCGGTAATGGTGTTGTCGGTGCGCGCCAGTGAAGTTCAGAAAGTGGATGCGCTCGATGGTGGTGCCAACGACTATGTGACCAAGCCCTTCGGTATCCAGGAGTTCCTGGCACGCATCCGCGCCCTGCTGCGTCAGGCGCCACAGGCCAGTGGCGGGGAGGCATTGGCGAGCTTCGGGCCGTTGACGGTCGACTTTGCCTTTCGCAAGGTGACCCTGGACGGTGTCGAGGTGGCGCTGACCCGCAAGGAATATGCGCTGCTGGCGCAACTGGCCGGGCATCCTGGGCGGGTGATCACCCAGCAGCAGTTGCTCAAGGATATCTGGGGGCCGACCCATGTGGACGATACCCACTACCTGCGGATCGTGGTGGGGCACCTGCGGCAGAAACTGGGCGATGACCCGACGGCGCCGAGGTTCATCATTACCGAGGCGGGGGTGGGGTATCGGTTGGTGGCGCCGGCTGGATAAGCCCAGGGTACTGGCGCATCGCGAGCAAAGCTCGCTCCTACAGCGGTTCGCGGCGGCTGCACACCTTACGGACCCAGATCAGACGTAGGAGCGAGCCTTGCTCTCGATGCGCCGCGCAGGCGGCGCTTGTCCATCATTGCTGCACCTCGCGCGCACCCACTGGAGCACCGCCCCCCAGAGCCTTGTACAACGCTACAAGGCCCAGGCGTAACTGGTTGTCACTGTCCACCACATCTCGGCGCGCCTGCAGATAGTTGCGTTGGGCGTCGAGCGCTACCAGAAAGTCAGTCAGTCCACCGGCATAGCGTGCCTTGGCCATGTCATAGGCTTGCCCGGCGCTGCCCAGGCGTGCCTTGAGCTGGTCGTTGCGCTGGCGTTCGGCGCCATAACTGCTCAGCGCATCATCCACCTCCTGCCAGGCCTTGAGTACCGTCTGCTGGTAGTTGACCGCTGCCTCCTGTTGTTCGAGCGTGCGCAAAGTGACTTGAGCGCGGCGCCGACCATTGTCGAAAATCGGCACGCTCAAGCTCGGCCCTACCGCCCACTGGCGGCTGCCCCAGTCAGAAAACTTGCCGCTTTCGAACGAGGAATACCCAAAGCTGGCACCCAGGCGGATGCTTGGATACAACTCGGCGACCGCCACCCCTATGTTGGCCGTTGCCGCGTGAAGCTGGGCTTCGGCGGCGCGGATATCCGGGCGTTTGCGCGCCACGTCCGAGGGCAGCCCAGGGCTCAGGTCGGGTAGGGTGGGAGGCGTGGCTGTAGGTAGCAGCAACTGAGCCTGCAGTTCGCCCGGTTGCGCGCCGACCAGCACGCCCAGTTGGTTGATGGCCTGGGTCTGCGCCGCCTGCAGTGAGGGCAGGGTGGCACTCAGTTGTTCGAGTTGAGCGCGTTGACGGACCAGGTCGAAATCGTCGACCAGGCCGCCGTCGGCGCGGGCTTTCACCAGTTCGAGCGACTCCTCGGTGGCTCGCAGGTCTTGCTCGGTGACGCCGATCAACTGCTGCACCCTACGCAATTCGAAATACCCGCGCGCCACTTCGCTGGCCACCACCAGCCGTGCCTGCTCAAGCAAAGCGCGCTGCTGCTCGACACGGGCGTCCGCGGCCTCGACGGAGCGGCGTACCCGGCCCCAGAAATCGACCTCCCAGGATGCGTCGAAGCCTGCTTCATAAAGAGTGAATGGTTGCGCCAGGGCCTTGGTCAACTCGTCGCTGTTGCCCGGTGCGAAGCTGTCGATCATCTTCGCGCTGGCACCGCGCTCACTCTGACGCTGGCGCTGGATGTCGGCCCTGCCGTCGACGTTCACGCCACGCTGCGCCGCGACCATCTGCCGTTGCATGCGCGCTTGTGCAAAGCGCAGGGCGGCGTTGGTCAGGTCCGGACTGGCGGCAATGGCGCGCCGCTGCAGGTAGTTCAGCGTCGGGTCGGCAAACTGGGTCCACCATTGCGTCGCAATGGCCTGGTTGGCCGAGCCCGTGTTCAGGAGCGTGGGGTCACCGCTATGGGCCGCGTGCCAGTCGCTTGGGGTAACCGGCTGCGGCGCTTGGTAGTCAGGCCCGACCGCGCTGCAGGCCATCAGGGCCAGTAGCAACGGCGTGAGGCAAAAGGCGTTGAGCGGCGACGACATTGCAGCCTCCGGTTAAGCGAGTCGATTGCGGAACAGCCAGGCAGACAGCGGCAGAGTGACGGCGGCTACGGCGAGCATGGGGACCAGGTCGTGTGCCACGTCGAACAGGCTGACGCCTTCGAGATAAATGCGTTGAATCAGGTCGATGGCAAAGCGCAGGGGATTGATCCAGGTGGCCAGTTGCATGGCGTCGGGCATGTTGCGCACCGGCGTGGCCAGGCCCGACAGCAGCATGATCGGCATGATCAGCACGAAGGTATAGAGCATGGCCTGCTGCATGTTCAGCGATATGGCCGAAATCGACATGCCCAGGCCGACGCTGGAGATCATGAACACCAGCAGGCCTCCGTACAGGTCGAGCAGGGAGCCGGCCATGGGAATGCGGAACCAGAACAGCGCCATCAATAGCACCAACGAGGCTTGCACCAGGCCGATGAGAATGGGCGGTATGGCTTTGCCGATCATGATCTCCATCGGCGAGTAGGGGGTGACCAGCAATTGGTCGAACGTGCCCTGCTCACGTTCGCGCGCCACCGACAAGGCGGTGAGCACCAGTGTCTGCAGCATGCTCAGCGAAGCAATCAACGCCGGAATGAGCGGCCAACGGGTTTCCAGGTTGGGGTTGTACCAGGCGCGGGTAACCACGTTGATCGGTGCTTGCGCCAGACCGCGTTCTCGGTTGAAGTCGTTCACGATGCTGGCAAGGCCCGCTGCGGCGGAGCCTGCGGTGGTCGAGTTACGGCCGTCGAGTATCACCTGCAGCGGTGCGGTTTCTCCTCGGGTAAGGCGGGCCTCGAAATCAGGTGGGATGTGCACCACCAGCAATGCCTCTTGCGCATCGATCACCTCGGCGATGTCGCGGCTGGAGTTGAGGGTCTGCACGCGGTGGAAGATGCCGCTGCCGTCCAGGCGGCTGGCCAGGCGCTGGGACGACTCGCTGTGGCTATGGTCGAGCAGTGCGTAGGGCACGTCGTTGAGATCGAAGGTCACGGCATAGCCGAACAGCAGGCTCTGCATGAGCACCGGTGCGATCAGTACGATGCGGTTTGCCGGGTCTTTGAAAATCACCAGCAGTTCCTTGCGCCACAGGTTGACCAGGCGACGCAGCAGTTCCAGGAACGTGGCCATGTCAATCGAGCCTCTTGCGCGTGGCCAGGCGCGCCAGCCCCAGCAAGGCCACGGCGTAACCGGTGAGAATCAAGCTGTTGCGCAGGATCAATGGCCAGAAGTCGCCGGCCAGGAACAGCGACTTCACCACTTGCATGAAGTAGGTGGCGGGCAGCAGGTTTCCGACTACCTGCACGGCGGTGGGTACGTTGCGCAGGTCGAAGATGAAGCCTGATAGCATCATCGCCGGCAGGAAGCTGACGAGCAGGGAAATCTGGCTGGCCAGGAACTGGTTCTTGGTGACCGCCGAAATCAGCAGGCCGATCCCCAGTGCCACGAGCAGGTACAGCATCGAGCAGATCACCAGCGCCCACAGCGAACCATACATCGGCACATCGAATAGAAAACGCGCTGCCAGCAGGCACAACCCCAGGCCGATCAGGCCGACGACGAAGCAGGGAATGACCTTGGCCAGGAGAATCTCCGCAGCCCGCACGGGCGTCACGAACAACGCTTCCAGGGTGCCGCGCTCCCATTCGCGGGCCATCACCAGCGCGGTGAGAAAAGCCCCCACCAGCGTCATGATCAATACGATCAACCCCGGCACGAGGTACCAGGTACTGGTGTTGGCGGCATTGAACCACATGCGTTGCTCGATCTGCACTCCACCAGCCTGCAAGCCGCCGTTGCGCGAACTCTGCTTCTGGCCCCACAAGGCCAGGGCCTGGTTCAGGTAGTTGCTGACCCCCGAAGCACGCGTCGCGTCTGAGCCTTGTACCAGCACCAGTACCTGGGCGTCGCCCGCCTGCAGGCGACGGCTGAAATCGCCCGGCAGGTACACCAGGGCATCGACTTCACGCGAAGCCAGCCATTGCCTGCCTTGCTCGAAGGACTTCACAGGCCGCGGTTCCAGGTAGGCCGAATGGCTGATGCTGGCCAGCAGGTCGTGGGCTTGCGGCGCAGGGTCATCCTGCACCACCGCGACCACGCTGTGACGCACGTCCAGCGACAGTCCGTAGCCGAAGATGAGAATCAGCACGATGGGCAAGCCAATGCCGATCAACAGATTGCTTTTGTCACGCAGCATCTGCCGCACTTCCTTGCGGGTCAGTGACACCAGTCGGCGGCAGAAGGCACCGAGCGTCGCGGTGCTCATGCCGGCGTCACCTGCTGTTGCTGGCGCTCCTGCTCGACGATGGCGATGAAGGCCTGTTCCATGTTCAGCGTGCTGCCCTTACCTGCGGCCTGCTCGCGGACTTCCTGCGGCGTGCCCATGGCGATCAGCTTGCCAGCGTCCTGGATGACGATGCGGTCGCAGTACTCCGCCTCTTCCATGAAGTGGGTGGTGATGATGATCGTGGTGCCGGCAGCCGCCAGTGCTGTGATGCGTTGCCAGAAACCTCGGCGGGCGAGGGGGTCGGCGCCGCTGGTGGGCTCGTCGAGAAAGAGGATTTCCGGCTCGTGGAGCAGGCCCACGGCCATGGCCAGGCGTTGCTTGAAGCCGCCGGGCAGTTGGCCGCTGGGGTCGCTCTCGTGTCCGGACAAGTCGAATTGCTGGGCGACTTCGTCCATGCGCCGCTGCAACTGCTTGCCGGGCAACCCATAGGCGCCGCCGAAGAACTCAAGGTTCTCGCGGACCGAGAGGTTGCCGTACAGGGAGAATTTCTGCGACACATAGCCCACCCGGCGGCGAGCCTTCGCCCGTGCATGGCGCAGATTGACGCCGGCCACCTGCAGGCTGCCCGACGAGGCGGGCAGCAGGCCGCAGAGCATGCGGAAGGTGGTGGTCTTGCCAGCGCCATTGGGCCCCAGCAGGCCGAAGATCTCACCCCGGCGCACACTGAAACTGGTGCTGGCCACGGCGGTGAAGTCGCCGAACGTGCGCACCAGGTCCTTCACTTCGATGGCCGGTTCGCTGCTGTGTGGGTCGCTCGGGGCACTGGTCTTGAGTGTTTCCATGTCGACGTGCTCGGCATCGCTGCGTGCACGCAGCAGGAACATGAAGCCATCTTCCAGCCTGGCCTCCACCGGGCGTACCGGAGCGCCGCCCAGCAGCGTGTCGAGTGTCTGCTGGTCGGCATCAGGCTGGCGCATGAAACGCACCTCACCCGATTGCGGCACCGCATCGATGATGGTGTGCGTGTTGCCCAGCAGACGGGCCTGCAGGGTGCGCGCCGGCTGCCCGGCGGGCGCTGTGGCGAGGTAGCAAAGGCCATCGGCGTGGCGGCGGATGTCCTGTGGCATGCCTTGGGCCAGCAGTTCACCCTGGTGCAGCATGTACACTTCCGAGCAGCGCTCGGCTTCGTCCAGGTAGGAGGTGCTGAGCAGTACGCTGAGGTTCTCTTCCCGCACCAGTTGCTGGACGATCTCCCACAGTTCACGACGTGACAGCGGGTCGACCCCCACGGTCGGCTCATCCAGCAACAGCAGTTGCGGCGACCGCACCAGGGTGCAGGCCAGGCCGAGCTTCTGCTTCATGCCACCAGACAGCTTGCCTGCTGGCCGGCGAGTGAAGTGCGTCAGGTCGGTCATCGCCAGTAGCCGCTCGAAGCGCTGCCGACGCAGGTTGGCGCCTACGCCATGGAGGTCGGCGTAGAGGTCGAGGTTCTCCTGTACGCTCAGGTCTTCATACAAGCCAAAGCGCTGCGGCATATAGCTGATCAGGTCCTGGACCTTCTGCGGGTGCGCCTTGACGTCGACGCCGAGCACGTTCAACTCCCCGCTATCGGCTTGCAACAGCCCCGCGACCAGGCGCAGGAATGTGGTTTTACCGGCGCCATCGGGCCCGACCAGGGCGGTGAGGGTGCCTTTGCGCAGTGTCAGGTCCAAGCCGTGCAATGCCTGGACGGCCTGCCCCGATGCCTTGACCAGGAACCGCCTGGCAACAGCCTTGGCCTCGATGACCAACTCCATTACCGGGCCTTCCCGTCGTTCACCAGGTCCGCCTGGGCAAATCGAACGGTTGCCGGCATTCCCAGGCGCAGGCGGTTGTCCTTATCGTCGACGATGATGCGCACCTCGTACACCAGCGCGGTGCGTAGCTCGGCGGTTTGCACGGCCTTGGGCGTGAATTCGGCAACGTCGGAAATGAACCCGACCTGCCCCTGCACGGGAGCGTCCGGGTGGCTGTCGGTCGTGACCCTGGCGGGCAGGCCCGGTCGGATGTGGCCCAGTTGCGACTCATTGATATAGGCCCGTACCCACTTTGGCGTGGTAATGGCCAGGGCATACACCGCCCGTTGCGGCGAGGCCATGTCGCCTGGTTCGAGCATGCGCGAGCGGACGGTGGCATCCTGCGGTGCACGCAGTTCGGTTTCGTCGAGGTTGTGCTGCAGCAGTGCCAGTTGCGCGCGGGCGCTTTGCAGCTGGGCCTCGGCCTGGGCGATGTCTTCGGCCCGGGGGCCAATCCTGGCCAGACGCAGGGCCTTCTGGCTGTCCTCCCACTGGGCCTGGCGCACCCTCAGTTGCGCGGCGGCATTGTCCAGGTCCTGTTGGCTCACGGCCCGTCCGCCGCTGCTGTTGGCGCGGATGGTTTGCAAGCGGCGCAACTGGGTGGCGGCGAGGTCGACCTGGGCCTTGCTGGCTGCTGCCTGGGCACTGGCGCGGTCGATGTCCTCGGGTCGGCTGCCATTGCGCAGGCGCAGGACGTTGGCCTGCTGGACGGCGACCTGGGCGTTGGCCTGGTCGATCTGCAGCTTCAACGCACGGCTATCGAGGGTAGCCAGCACCTGCCCGGCCTTGACGGTGTCGCCTTCCTCCACGCGCATTTCGCCGATGCGCTCGCTGCCGGTGAATGCCAGCGAGACCTGGCGGATATCGACGTTGCCATAGAGCACCAGGTCGCCCCCCTGGTCGCCCCGGGTGTGCACGTAGTACCACGCCCCAAAGCCCACCAGCGTTGCCGCCAACAGGGCGATGACGAGCTTTTTCTGCATGATGACGACCTGTGATCGATCACTGACATGGAGCAAGCATAGTCACAGAATTCAAATTAGAATTTGATTTGAGACAACACCACGAGTGCCTGGCATGAGCCGCGAACCAGCCCCTTCCAGTAAGCCGCGTGGGCGCCGCCCGGATGGCGACATCACCCGGCAGCGCATCCTCGATGCCGCCGGCCAGCTGATTGCCGAACGTGGCTATGCCGAGGCGACCAGCAAGGCCATTTGCGCCCTGGCGCAGTGCAACCTGGCCGCGGTGAACTACCACTTCGGCAGTCGCGAGGGCCTCTACCGCGCAGTACTCAAGGAGATGCACCAACACCTGATCAGCTTGGAGCAGTTGCAGCAACTGGCCTGCAGCGACCGCCCAGCCCGTGAACGCTTGGTCGACCTGATCAGGGCACTGACCCTCAACGTCATCAACGGCAAACGGTGGCAAGCGCGGTTGTGGAGCCGCGAGTTGCTGACCCCGTCGCCGTATGTGAGCGAGTTGATCGCAGAAGAGGCGATGCCCAAGTCGCGACTGGTATTGAGCCTGCTGGGTGAGCTCACGGGTAAGCCCGTGGACGACCCGGCATTGCTGCGCTGTCTGTTCAGCGTCATCGCACCGGTGATGATGTTGCAGGTGATCAGCCGCGACATCACGACACCGCTATCGGGATTGTTCGAACAGTCGGAAGAGGCGTTGGCAGAACACTTGGTGCGGTTCGCCCTGGCAGGACTCGATGCGGTGATATAGTCCTGCTTTTTGCATATTAGGTTAGCACTAAAATCAATTTCATTAATTTATAGGTGCTCGATAAAGTGTCCCGGCATCAGGTGGCATGCCACCTGGCCTTTCCAGGAATGCTTTGAAGGAGCACAGGATGTCCAGCCGTCGCCGTCTATCGTTGTTGCTTGTAGCCTCATTGCTGGCCACCCAGGCCATCGCCGCCGAGCGCCTGACCCTGCGTGTCGGCGACCAGAAAGGCAACATGCGTGCCCAGTTGGAAGCGGCAGACGCCTTGCGCGATGTGCCTTACGACATTCAGTGGGCCGAGTTTCCCGCAGCTGCGCCGCTCGCTGAAGCACTGAATGCTGGCGCTATCGATGCCGGCATCATCGGCGATGCGCCGTTGTTGTTCGTGCTGGCATCAGGTGCGCCAGTCAAAGCGATCGCCGTGGACAAGTCCGACCCTTACGGCACGGCGCTGCTGGTGCGCCCTGACGCGCCGCTGCACAGCGCGGAGGACCTCAAGGGCAAGCGCATCGCCACCGGCCGTGGCTCCATCGGCCATCACCTGGCACTCAAGGCGCTGGACCAGGTCGGGCTGACGGAGAAGGACGTGGAGTTCCGTTTCCTGGGACCGGTCGATGCCAAGATTGCCCTTGCCAATGGTTCGGTGGACGCCTGGTCGACGTGGGAGCCCTATACGGCCCTGTCCGAACTTAACGGGCAAGGCAGGGTGCTGGTCAACGGCAGAGGGCTGTCCACCGGCAACAGTTTCCTCGCGGCCACCGACAAGGCTCTCGAAGACCCTGCACGCCGCACGGCGTTGCAGGACTATCTTGCCCGTCTGGCTGGTGCCCAGGTCTGGGCCAACCAGCATCTGGACACCTATTCCAGGACGCTTTCCGCCATCATCGGCTTCCCCGTGGAAGCGGCGCGACTGCAGTTCGAACGTCGCCAACTTCGCTGGCAGGCGATCGACGGCGAGACCATCGCTGAGCAACAGGAAACCGCGGACTTCTACCAAGCCCATGGCCTGATGAGCGAGCGCCTGGAGGTAGCGCCGACCTTCGCTTCGGGTTTCAGCGTACCCGCCACCGACCCTCTGACTGCCCAACACTGATTCCGGAGAATCTTCATGGCATATCCCAAACGCCTGCGCCATCTTGCGCTGGGCCTGTTGATCGGCGGCGTGCTACCGTCCCTGGCCAGCGCCGAGCAGACCCTGCGTATCGGTTACCAGAAGTCCTCGACCCTGCTGACCCTGCTCAAGGCACGCGGCACCCTCGAACAACGCCTGCAGGCTGAGGGTATACGAGTCAGCTGGCACGAGTTCCCCAGCGGCTTGCCGCTGCTCGAAGCGTTGAACCTGGGTAACGTCGACCTTTCTGCAGATGTGGCCGACACCGTTCCCGTGTTCACCCAGGCCGCTGGTGCGCAACTGACGTACTTTGCCCGGGAGGCGCCGTCGCCGGCGGCCCAGGCCATCCTGGTGCCGGCCAACTCGCCGCTCAAGACCCTTGCCGACCTCAAGGGCAAGCGCGTGGCGGTGACCAAGGCCGCTGGCAGCCACTACCTGCTGATCCAGGCGCTGGCCAAGGCGGGACTGAGCTTCAAGGACATCAGCCCGGCCTACCTGATTCCCGCCGACGGACGCGCAGCTTTCGAAAACGGCAAGGTCGACGCTTGGGTAACCTGGGATCCCTACGTGGCCAGTGCCCAGCGTCAGCAGCACGCGCGAATTCTCGCCGATGGCACCGAACTGGCTAGTTACCAGCGTTACTACCTGGCTGGCAGTGAATACGCCAAGGCGCACCCGCAGGTGCTGGAACAGGTATACCAGGCGCTGCGTGAAATTGGCGGTTGGACCAAGGCCAACCCGGCCGCCGCAGCCCGGGTGCTGGGGCCACTGTGGGGTAATCTGGACAGCGTCACGGTGCAGCAGGCCAATGCTCGGCGCAGCTATGACGTGCAGCCGGTGAAACTGGACAACCTGGCCGAGCAACAGCGAATAGCCGATGCATTCTACCGCGAAGGCCTGCTGCCGAAGGCCGTGGATGCGCGAGCGGTAACCGTGTTCGAGCCAGGGGCCGCTCATCTGAAGAATTGACTCGGCGTCGTGCCGAACTGGCGCTTGAACATGCTGGCGAAGGCGCTTGGGCTGTCATAGCCGAGCGTCCCCGCGACGTCGATGATCCGCTCACCGAGAGCGATCCGCTCCAGGGCTTGCATCAGCCGCGCTTGTTGGCGCCATTGGCCGAAGGTCATGCCGGTTTCCTTGCGGAACAGACGCTGGATGGTTTTTTCATCCACCCCAAGGTGAAGACCCCAGTCTGCCACCGTCGAGTTGTCCTCGGGGCGCTCGTGCAGTGCCGAGCAGATGACCTGAAGACGCTTGTCGCCGGGCTGCTGCAGCTTCAACGGCAGGGTTGGCAGCACGCTGATCTCGTCGAGGATCAGGTGCACGATCCGTGATTCGCGTGAGTCCTCGGCGTAGGGGCCGGTGAAGTCCACCGAGGCCTTGATCAGTTCGCTCAGCAGCGGCGAGATACTGATGGCCTTGCTCTGTGATGGCAGGTTCGCTGCTGCGTCCGGGCGCACGAACACGCTGCGCATCTTCACATCGCCCACGCAGCGGATCGCGTGTTCCTGGCCACAGGGCATCCATACGCCGCGACTCGGCGGCACGGTCCAGCGCTCGGACCGCGACTGCACGATCATCAGGCCCTTGATGGCATAGATCAGCTGATGCTTGGCATGGGAGTGGGGGGCGATGAACCAGTCCGGTGGGTAGTCCGTGGCACGGCTGCCCACCTCCCAGGTCCATTCGTCGACCTCCACCAGCATTTGCTCCATCGGCTTGATCAGTGCCATCGTGCGCCTCCTAGGTGTTCCGCGTGGCCATCTTAGCAGCAGGTGGCCGGGTGGGCTTTGGCGCGGGTCGCCGGCAGCAGGGCCGTTGCCAGGCCCAACAGGGGCAGGAACGAGATCACCTGATACACCCACTCGATGCCATGTCGGTCAGCCAATTCGCCCAAGCCAGCCGCACCGATGCCGCTGATGCCGAACATCAGGCCGAACATCACCCCGGACACCATGCCGACTCGGCCCGGTACCGCTTCCTGGGCGTAAACCACCAGGGCGGCGAACGCCGAAGACATCACCAGCCCGATGGCCACAGCCAGGACTGCGGTCCAGGCCAGGTTGGCGTAGGGCAGGGCCATGGCGAACGGCGCCACACCAAGGAAGGAAACCCAGATCACCGCCTTGCGGCCAATGCGATCGCCCACCGGCCCCCCTGCGAAGGTGCCTAATGCCACGGCCGCGAGGAAAGCGAACAGGTACAGCTGGCTTTGCTGCACGCTCAAACCGAAATGTTGGATGAGATAGAAGGTGAAGTAGTTGGTGAACGAAGCGATATAGACGAACTTGGCGAACATCAACAGCGCGATCACCCCCACTGCGCGACAAATCGCACCGTTGGAGAGTGCGGGTGCCTGTTGCCCGGCAATGCTCTTGAGCCGATGCTGGCCGTGGCGAATCGTCCAGCCGGTGACCCGCCACAGCACCCATACAGCAAGTGCAGCAGCCACCATGAACCAGGCAATGGCCGATTGGCCGTTAGGGATCACGATCAGCGCGGTGAGCAACGGGCCGATGGCCGAACCGGTGTTGCCGCCCACCTGGAAGGTGGACTGTGCCGTGCCGAAGCGCCCGCCAGAGGCCATCCTCGCCACTCGCGAGGCCTCGGGGTGGAAAGTGGCGGAGCCTACGCCGACCACGGCAGATGCCACCAGCAACATTTCATAGCTGCCTGCCGTTGCCAACACGGCGATGCCGATCAGAGTAATCAACATGCCGCCTGGCAACAGGTAAGGTTGCGGGTGCTTGTCGGTGTACAGGCCAACCCAGGGTTGCAGCAGCGAGGCGGTGACCTGGAACACCAGCGCGATCCAGCCGATCTGGGCGAAGCTCAGGGAAAAGTCTTGTTTGAGCATCGGGTAGATCGAGGGCAGGACGGCCTGGATAAGGTCGTTGAGCAAGTGGGCGAAGGCGGCGGCGCCGACGATACGAACCAGGAAACCCTGAGGTTGATCGACGTGGGCCGTGGGGCGGGCCAAGGTGGCGGCAGAAGTCGTCATGGGCGAAGTTTCTTTTGTCGAGTGAGGACACTGCGGCCTGGGGGCAGACCGCAACAAGGCAGTGCCAAAGGAGGGTATCCAGGGCGGCCTTTGCCTGTCTCACGTCGTACAGACACTCACTGTCGCGATTCGGGCATGCTTGCAGCGAGCTCGCCCGCCAGCAGGTGCATCGTCGCCGCGACGCGCCTGCCGGTGTTTGTTGCGATCAGGCGTGTTCCTTGCTCTCGGGCAGGAACCAGTTCAGCACCAGTGCGCAGATGCCGCCAGTGGCCACGCCCGACTCCAGCACGTTGCGCAAGGCTGCCGGCATGTGCGCGAGGAATTCCGGCACCTGGGCGACGCCCAGGCCCAGCGCCAGCGACACGGCAATGATCAGCAGGGCGCGACGATCCAGTCGGGTGCTGGCCAGGATATTGATACCCGAGGCTGCCACGGCACCGAACATGACCATCGCGGCGCCGCCCAGTACTGGCTCCGGTACCGCTTGAATCACCCCGGCGACACTTGGGAACAACCCCAGCACGACCAGCATCAGGGCGATCCAGATGCCGATGTGGCGGCTGGCGATGCCGGTCAGCTGAATCACGCCGTTGTTCTGGGCGAAGATCGAGCTCGGGAAGGTGTTGAACAGCCCCGCCAGCAGCGAGTTGGCACCGTTGACCAGCACCCCGCCCTTGATCCGTTGCATCCACAGCGGGCCCTCGACCGGCTGGCGTGAGACCTTGCTGGTGGCGGTGACGTCACCGATGGCTTCCAGTGAAGTCACCAGGTAGATCACCAGCATCGGGATGAACAGCGCCCAGGAGAAGCTCAGGCCGAAGTGCAGTGGCGTCGGCACCTGGAACAGCGCGGCTTCATGCATGCCGGTGAAGTCCAGGCGACCAAGGTAGCCGGCCAATGCATAGCCCACGGCCAAGGCGATAACGATGGCGCAGCTGCGCATCCACACCAGTGGAATACGGTTGAGGATCACAATGATCGCCAGCACCACGCCCGACAGCAGCAGGTTCTCGCCGTTGGCAAAGGTGCCGTTGGCCATGGCGGTGAAGCCACCCCCCATGCTGATCAGGCCGACCTTGATCAAGGTGAGGCCGATCATCAGCACCACGATACCGGTCACCAGCGGGGTGATCAGGCGCTTGATGAACGGCAGGATACGCGACACGCCCATCTCGACGAATGAGCCCGCGATCACCACGCCGAAGATTGCCGCCATCACGCTTTCGACCGGCGTGCCTTGCTTGACCATCAGTGCACCCCCGGCAATCAGCGGGCCGACGAAGTTGAAGCTGGTGCCCTGCACGATCAGCAAGCCCGCGCCGAACGGCCCGAAGCGCTTGCACTGGACGAAGGTGGCGATGCCGGAAATCACCAGCGACATGGACACGATCAAGTTTGTGTCCCGTGGTGAGACGCCCAGGGCCTGACAGATCAGCAGGCCGGGGGTGACGATGGGAACGATGATCGCCAGCAAGTGCTGCAGTGCTGCCAGCAGGCCGATCAACAGCCGTGGCTTGTCCTCAAGACCAAGCACCAGTTCATTGGCAGGCGCCGGTGCGCCTGGGCTGTGTTCGTGTGAGCTCATTGCTAAAGCTGTCCCGGAAGAAAAAAGGAGCGCATTCTACAGTGATCGCCCGTCTGGGGCGAACAGGCATGAAAAAGCCCGCCGAAGCGGGCTTTTCAAGTGCGGGCGTGACTGATCAGTCGTCGCGGCCCATGATGCCGAACAGCTGAAGCAGGCTGACGAACAGGTTGTAGATCGACACGTACAGGCTGATGGTCGCCATGATGTAGTTGCGCTCGCCGCCATGGATGATGGCGCTGGTCTGGAACAGGATGCAGACCGACGAGAACAGGACGAAGCCGGCGCTGATCGCCAGTTGCAGGCCGCTGATCTGGAAGAAGAAGCTGGCCACAACGGCACCCAGCAGGACGAAGAAACCAGCGGTGATGAAGCCGCTGAGGAAGCTCATGTCCTTGCGGGTGATCAGCACGTAGGCCGACAGGCCGCCGAATACCAGTGCGGTCATCGCGAAGGCCGAGCTGACCACTTCGGCGCCGCCGCTCATGCCCAGGTAGCGGTTGAGGATAGGGCCGAGGATGAAGCCCATGAAGCCGGTGAGGGCGAACGTGGAAACCAGGCCCCAGACGGAGTCACGCAGCTTGGCGGTGAGGAAGAACAGGCCGTAGAAGCCGATCAGCACGACGAACACGTTCGGGTAGCCGACACGCATCTGCTGGGCAACGAAGGCCATGATGCCACTGAAGGCGAGGGTGAGTGCCAGCAGGCTGTACGTGTTGCGCAGGACCTTGCTGATCTCCTGCTGCTCGACCTGCTGGCCGTGGTGTACGGCGTAATCCTGTTCGCGCATGGCGACACTCCTTGGTGAACCTGTGGTGATGAGACATTCAGATGCAACGAGTCTAACAGAGCTCCTGCAACCCGCGACACAGAGAGTTTGACAGCGTGTTTCATTACGGTATTATGGCCGCCGCAAAACGAGCTGGAAGCGTGGCCGAGTGGTTTAAGGCAACGGTCTTGAAAACCGTCGATGGGCAACTATCCTAGAGTTCGAATCTCTACGCTTCCGCCATATTCAAAGCCCTGATTATTCAGGGCTTTTTGCGTTTATGGAGGGCGGAAAACCTGACGCTGGAACGGCCAATTTCCCCGCAGCGTTTCGATGGTGTACCGCACCACTGCAGTGAAAAGGATTTCATCGGGTGGTTATCACGATCTCTCAGGCGCGCCAGTAAACAGCCGGCGTGATCCGCTTCTCTGTGTGGCCGTGTAGCTTGCTAGCGTTCGCCAAGGCCTCAGTCTCACTCGTTGCCCTTGGTCGATTGTTGCGGCGTTCGCCCAAGCATCAGGCGACCCTCCTAGGCGTTCACGTCCACAACCAACCGGCCACGAATCTTCCCGTCCATCAGGTCCGAGGCGGCGGCAATCGCGCTCTCCAGGCTGATTTCTTTGATCATCAATGACAGTGCGTCGAGGTTCAACTGATCGGAGAGCTTTTCCCAAGCCTCCACGCGTCGCTCAAATGGCTGAGTGACGCTGTTGATACCAAGCAGGCTTACCCCTCGGAGAATGAACGGTGCGACGGTTGCCGGGAAATCCATCCCCTGAGCCAATCCGCATGCAGCCACCAATCCTTCAGACATCGTGCTTGCGCACGCATTGGCCAGCGTATGGCTGCCGACCGAATCGATCACGGCTGCCCATTTTTCTTTTGCCAATGGACGCCCCGGAGCTGAAAGCTCGGTCCGGTCAATGATGGTGGTTGCCCCCAGGCTTTTCAGATAGGCGTCCTCGCTAGCTTTGCCGGTTGCGGCAGTGACGTTATACCCGGCACCCGCCAGAAGGCTGATGGCGAAGCTACCGACGCCGCCTGTGGCGCCTGTGACCAGCACCGGCCCATGTGCGGGTGTCAACCCATGGCGCTCAAGGGCCATCAGGCACAGCATGGCGGTGTATCCAGCGGTACCGACGGCCATCGCTTGGCGTTCGTTCAGGCGATCAGGGAGAGGAATCAGCCAGTCACCGTTCATTCTCGCCTTTTGTGCAAGTCCGCCCCAATGGCTTTCACCCACCCCCCAACCATTGAGCAATACGCGATCGCCCGGCTGGTACCGCGGATCGTCACTCGCTTCGACAGTGCCCGCGAGGTCGATGCCCGGCACCATCGGAAACTGCCGAACGACTGGCCCCTTGCCGGTGATTGCGAGTGCGTCCTTGTAGTTCAAGGTGCTGTAGGCCACGTTCACCGTCACGTTCCCGGTGGGTAGCTGATCATCCTGCAGCTCGGCGAGTCGGGCCGAATACGTGTCTTCCCGCTTCTCGATGACAATGGCTTTGAACATTGCTTATCCTCGTTTAGACCGGTTGTCTTTAAATGGTTCGATCGAAATCACCGAGTGATTCCCGTCAGAAAACCTTGGAAAAAAATCTCCAGGGGGCGGACATGCTGCGTCAGTCGTGCCCGAAGCACGGCACCCTCCCAGCCAACCCAGAAATAGGCCGCGAGGGCTTTGCAGTCATGCTCGCAAGACACTTCGCCCAGCTTGACCGCTTCCTCCAGGCAGGCAGACAAGCGTTGCTCCCAGTCCTGCAGGGTCCGTTCCAGTTGTTCACGGAAGCTGTCGGGCAGCACCAATACCTCCTGGCCAAGGTTGCCTACCAGGCAGCCCCTTCTGAACTGGTACTTGGCCATCCCGACCTTCGCTTCTTCGACGAAGTTGGAAAGTCTTCGCAGCGGTGACACGCTCAGGTCGCTGAAACAGCGATCGAGTTTTCGAGCGAAGTAGTCGGCATAGCGCTGCAGCACCGCCTGGCCGAATGCTTCTTTGCTGTCGAAGTAGTGATAGAACGAGCCTTTGGGCACCTGCACGCGTTTGAGCACGGTGTCGATGCCGGTAGCCGCAAAACCCTGTTCGGTGAGGATTTCCATGCCACAACGCAGCAGAAGCTCCAGCGTTTCGCCATGCTCACGTGCGACTTTGGGGGGGCGGCCCCTTCGAGGGATAGGTTGGGCGCTGTTCATGCGTTTTAATTTAGACTGATTGTCTCTAATGTCAACCACCGAGCAACCCGATCCCCGGGACCATCACGTTGGGATGTTCAGCCGCTTGTGCTGGAGCATGGAGGAGAGCAAATAAGTGATGGCCTTTTGAAATCGCCCGGATTTCTCTAGAATCCGCATCGCCTTCATGTGAAGCACACGTAATGATCACGCAAGGAAGTTGATATGCGATTTGTGAAATCCCTTGGCCTCGCCTTGGCAGTAGCCCTGGGGGGATGCGCCAGCTTCACCAAGGACGAAGTGGCTCCGGTGGATTTGCCTTCGATGGCGAGCTACTCGAACAAGCCGAACGTCTACGTGGACTTCGACTTTTTCCAGGGAGACCCGGACACCGCCAACGCCAATGAGGTGCCACAAGCTCGCGATATGCTCAAACCCGAGCTCAAGCGTGTTTTCAACGAGTCAGGCCTCTTTGGCCGGGTGACCTTCGATGAATTCGAGAAGCAGCCTGGCGACTACAACCTTCGATTGAAGGTCTATAACCACGCGCCCGGCGGTGGGCAGATGGTGCTCGCTTTCATCAGTGGTTTCACGTTCACCCTCATCCCGGCACTGGCAACGGATCAGTACACCATGAGCCTGGAAACCCTGGATGACCGAGGCCAGTCTCTGGGCAAGAGTACCAACCATGATGCGGTCAATACCTGGATGGGAATCTGGTTCCTTCCGCTGGTGGGTAACACGCCGAAAGCCGCGGTCACCGACACCTTCAACCGGCAGGTCAATGGACTGCTGAAGAATTGGCTCGACAGCAACCGCACTAAATACTCCGCTGTCCAGGCATATACCCCGCGCAGCTGAGCCCATGGAAAAAGAGCCGCGATGGCGGCTCTCTTTCGTTGATCACTTCAATGCCTGGATGAACTGCGGGTCGCTATACAGGTGCTTGAGCAAGTCTTTGAGCATAGGATTGTAATTGTTCGCCGCGGCGGGGATGGCGATCGGTCCGAAGAAGCTGCTATTCCAGTCATGCTCCACCTGTTTGGTGGTTTCGTACAGTACGTCATTACCTTTGCGCACGGTGAATCGAGCAGCGAGCTCACCATGGCCGTTGGCTACACCGGAGTTGAGTTGACTCTTGATCAATTGAATCTGCAGTTGCCGATCCGCGCGAGGATCAAGCAGTCCGGCATGGCGGAGTTCGTCATTGATCGCGGCTTGGACATGCAGGGGGACGCTCCCTTCGGGGGAGGATATCGGGTTCAGGCGTACCATCAACGACCCTTGTCCGGCGTCGGCTTTCACCTGGGCCTGTTGCACAGGCTGCAGTGGGGCATTTTGCTTGAGCTGTTGGACGTTTTGATAATTTGGCTCATAACGGGCCATGGTCACACCGCAGCCCTGCAAAAACACAGCGCACAGCGGGAGGGTCAGGTAAAACTTCTTCACGGCGGGTCCTTGCGTGAGATGTGGAAAGCAGGATTATCGACAGGTGGCCATATGCCATCAAGTGGCCGGCTTATAAATCGCCAGAGCACCCTTGACCTCGAGTTCACTTGAGGTTGCAGACTCCCGTTCTCTCTCACCTGGAGTCGTCTCATGTCCGTAAAATCGCGCCCCGCGTTCGAGCTGTCCAATCCGCCTGGCCTGTATGATCCGAGCAACAATGGCTATTCCCACGTCGCATCAGTGGCCCCTGGCGCCAGGCTGTTGTTCATCGCCGGGCAAGGTGGTGAGGACGTCGAAGGGCGTCTGCCTGCGGCGTTTTCCGACCAGGCCAGGCAGGCGCTGGCTAACCTGGACACTGCGCTTCGATCACAAGGATCGAGCTTGAAACAGGTGTTCAAGTTGACCTTGTTGATTGTCGATCATGATGAGCATCGCCTACACGATTGGGTGACGGAAGCGAACCGGGTCTGGCGGGAAGGGCATCCGGTCTGCACTCTGATTCCGGTGCCTCGGCTGGCATTGGATGGAATGCTTGTGGAGATCGATGCGGTGGCTGCGTGTAGCTAAAGGGCCCATCCAGTCAGCGAAGGCGATGACTGTTCGCTTTATGAGCGGCGAGTCGCTTGGCCCGTATGATCTTAACCCGTTACGCCGCCTGACGAATTGCCCATAAAAGTTTTACGCAGAATTTACTCGAATTTGAATGGGCGCATCCGATACTGCGCAGTGCTAATTCGGAGCTCTCCTGTGATGTCCCTGGCAGCAATTCGGCTTATCGGCTTCATCTTGGGTATTTTTCTGGTCACACTGGCCGTAAGCATGGCCATTCCGATGATCACACTGGTGGTCTATGAGCGTAGCGACGATCTCTCGGCTTTCCTCAGGTCGAGTTTGGTTACCCTCATTTGTGGTCTTCTTTTGATCATACGGGGGCGCCCAGACACTGCTCATCTTCGCCCCAGGGACATGTACCTGCTGACTACCGGAAGCTGGGTAGTGGTATGTACTTTCGCAGCGCTACCAATGGTGTTCATCAGCGATATTAGCTACACCGACGCATTCTTTGAGACGATGTCCGGCATCACGACCACTGGTTCGACGGTCCTCACGGGCCTGGATAGTTCGTCGCCCGGCTTGCTGATCTGGCGCTCCATGCTGCATTGGTTGGGTGGCATCGGATTCATCGGCATGGCGGTGGCGGTCCTTCCCATGTTGCGAGTGGGTGGCATGCGTCTGTTCCAGACAGAGTCCTCGGACTGGTCGGAGAAAGTGACGCCACGCTCCCATGTGGCCGCCAAATATATTCTGTTGCTCTATCTCGGGCTGACGAGCATCGGCGCGTTGGCGCTCTGGCTCGCTGGAATGACGCCATTTGAGGCGGTCAACCATGCGATGTCGCTAATCTCCACTGGAGGATTTTCAACTTCGGACGCCTCCCTTGGCCACTGGGTGCAACCAGCGATCCATTGGGTGGCGGTCGTCATCATGATTCTGGGCAGCCTGCCATTCACTTTGTACGTCACGACATTGCGGGGCAATCGGCGCGCGCTGCTCAAGGATCACCAGGTGCGCGGATTCCTTGGTTTCTTGTTGGTTACGTCGCTGGCTGTGGGTACCTGGCTGTATTTTCACAGCGACTACAGATGGTGGGATGCATTTCGTATCGTGGCAGTGAATGTGACCTCGGTCGTGACGACCACCGGCGTTGCGGTTGGCGACTACACCTTATGGGGAAGCTTCGCAGTCTTGCTGTTTTTTTATTTGACGTTCGTCGGTGGCTGCTCCGGTTCAACGGCAGGCGGTCTCAAGATCTTCCGGTTTCAGGTTGCAGCGGCTCTGCTGCTCAGCAACTTGAAGCAGTTGATTCATCCTCGAGCCGTGATTCAGAAAAAGTACAATGGCCATCCTATCGACGAAGAGATCGTGCGCTCACTTTTGACCTTTTCGTTTTTCTTCACCATCACGATTGCCGTCATCGCGCTGGGCTTGTCGCTCATTGGCCTTGATTGGACAACGGCGTTGAGCGGTGCCGCTACGGCGGTATGTAACGTCGGGCCAGGACTGGGCACCATCATTGGACCGGCAGGCAACTTCTCGTCGCTACCGGATGCCGCCAAATGGTTACTGACCGTTGGAATGCTTCTGGGCAGGTTGGAAATCCTGACTGTATTGGTACTTGTAGCTCCAGTTTTCTGGAGATATTGAGCTGCGTGCCGAGCGTGGCATGGCGGCTCACGCCACGTCTGGCGTGACGGCACTGTAAAGGTATTGAAAAGGTCGTAGTGGCCAGCTACCGGCCCATCTTTGCGCCCTCTAGAATCGCGGGGCTGCCCCCTGTACCCCTGGTGGCAGCGTCTTTGCCTTTTGGAGCGTTTTGATGAAGTTCAATCAAGTTGTCCGCGCAGCTCTCGTAGCCGCCCTCGTTTCCACGCTTTCGGGCTGCTGGATGTTCATGCCCCCGGGCGGCGGCGGTGGGCATGGCGGTGGGCATGGTGGCCCTGGCGGATTCGGCATGGGTGGCGGGCCTGGCGGCGGTCCTCGCTAAGGCCAGTCAGTACCGCAATTGCCATTTGCCCTGTCAGGATGCAACAGGGCAAGTGGCGCGCAGAATCTGCACAGTCCTTTCAACCTCGCACCAAGTGCACCGCCAACCCGGCAAGCGCACAGGCCATCAGCACCTGAATCACGCCCCGCTTGAAGCGGAACAGGGCCACCGCCGCGGCCACGGCAATCAAAGCCGATGGCCAGTCCAAGGCCCCTGCCAACCCTTGCGGCCAGAGCACGTGGTAGCCGAAGAACAGCGCCAGATTGAGGATCACGCCGACGACGGCCGCGGTGATTGCCGTCAGCGGTGCCGTGAATTTCAGTTCGTTATGGGTCGATTCCACCAGCGGGCCGCCGGCAAGTATGAACAGGAACGACGGCAGGAAAGTGAACCAGGTCACCAGGCAAGCCGCCACCGCACCGGCCAGAAAGGCCTGATCGGCGCCAAACATCGGCTGCACGTAGCCTCCCACGAAGCCGACGAAGGCGACCACCATGATCAGTGGTCCTGGCGTGGTCTCACCCAGGGCAAGGCCATCGATCATCTGCGTTGGGGTCAGCCAACCGTAGTGGCTCACCGCACCTTGGTACACATAGGGTAAAACCGCATAGGCCCCACCAAAAGTCAGCAGGGCAGCCTTGGTGAAGAACCAGCCCATCTGCGTCAGGGAACCTTGCCACCCGAACAGCGCGCTGAGCACAGCCATGGGTAGCCCCCACAGGGCTGCGCCGAGGGCGATCAGCATGGCCAGGCGTGACCAGCGAAACCGAGCATGCTCAGGGGGCGGGGTGTCGTCGTCGATCAGCGCGGGGCCGGCTGATGCGCTGGCTTTGCCGTGGCCGCCAGCGTGGCTGAATCGCTGTGGTGCCAGTCGCCCGCCGAAGTAACCGACGATTGCCGCACCGAGCACGATCAGCGGGAAGGGGAGGTTGAAGGCGAAAATGGCGACGAACGAGGCCGCCGCGATCGCCCAAAGCCAGCTGTTTTTCAACGTGCGCGAGCCAATGCGGTGAGCGGCCTGGACGACGATGGCGGTGACGGCGGGTTTTATCCCGTAGAACACCCCGGCCACGATGGGCACTTCACCGAAGGCGATATAGACCCAGGACAGTCCAATCAGGATGAACAGCGAGGGAAGGACGAACAGCACCCCGGCAATTACGCCGCCCCAACTACGGTGCATCAGCCAACCCAGGTAGGTGGCCAATTGTTGCGCCTCCGGGCCGGGCAGCAGCATGCAGTAGTTCAGGGCGTGCAGGAAACGGCGTTCGGAAATCCAGCGACGGCGCTCCACCAGTTCCTGGTGCATGATCGAAATCTGTCCCGCTGGGCCACCAAAACTGATTAAGCCCAACTTCAGCCAGAAGGCCAGGGCTTGCCAGAGGCTCACTTGCGGGGCGGGGTGTTGAGCGTTATGCGCATCGGATTGCGTCACGTCGAGGATTCCCCTTGTCGAGTTTGGACGGCCGCCCGCGATCTTACCTGAAGGACGATGATCTCATCAGGCCACGCCATGCGCTCCGCCTTGGTGCGCGCGAACGTCACTGCACCGATTCGATGCGCGCCGGTGTGCGCAGCAAACCCTTCAGCCCGTGGCGTTGTCGCTGCAATGGCCCCTCGGTGGTTCGTTGGAGCAAATCAGTTAGCAAGCTCACGAGTTGGCGCGCTAATTGCTGTCGCTTCGCCACTATCATGTCGCGGATGGGGATATAAATGTCGCTTGCAAGCAATTCCATGGCGTTGTCCGCTAGCGAAAAACGCTGGTTACCCTGGTTCGGCAAGACCGGAAAGCTCTCCATGGGTTGGGCCTGCCGGCTCAACAGGACGAGCTACCCAGTGATCGAGCAGACCTTCGAAGCCATCGCCCAAACCCGCGTGCGTTTGTTGCAGAGTTGGGCGCGCGAGCAGTGGGATCACCTGGCGGAACTGGCCGAGCGGGTGGACGGCGATCTTGCCCAGCTCGACCGGGCAGCGTTGGTCGACAAGCTCGGTCAGGCCGAAGACTTTTCCGAACTGTTCGTTGTCGATCGCCACGGTTCCGTCATCGCATCGACCTGGGCGCAGCGCGGTAGCTCGCAGCTGGAGCGCACGGACGCCCTGGCGCAGGGTTTGAAGGGCGCTTTCCTGCATGGGCCCTACAGCGATCCGCTGACGTTGCAGATCGGCCCCTCGTCGTCCCGCTTCCATGATGCCGTGACATTGATGTTCTACCAGCCGCTGATAGTGGCCGGCAAAACCCTTGGCTGCCTCTGCGGTCGTGTGCCCAACGATGTGCTGGGTGATCTTATCCAGCGTGAAGCCGGGCACATTTTCACCGAGTCGGGCGACAACTACCTGTTCATGGCGCAGTCGTGTTTCGACCCGAGCATAGAGCCAGGTACGGCGCTGTCCCGTTCGCGTTTCGAGGACGGCACCTTCACCCATGGCGAGAACCTCAAGAGCGGCGTGCACACGCCCTGGTCCACGGTGCGCATCGAGCGCCACACCGAGCTGGAACTGCGCTTTACCGACCCTGCGACCCAGCAACTGCACCCCGGTGTGCGCGAAACCATCCGCTGCGGCTCCAACCTCTTCGTGACGTACCCAGGGTACTCGGATTACCGCCATATTCCGGTGGTGGGCAAAGGCATCACCTTCCAGTTGCCAGGCTCACCGGATCGTTGGGGCATGATGTGCGAAGCCGACCTGGAGGAGGTCTACCGCCGACGCTCTCTCACCCATGGGTTGATGAAACCCTACATCGCCACCATGGCCGGGTTGTTTGGCTGCAATGTGTTGGTCCAGCACTACGCCGGGCTGTCGCAGGGCATGCAGGACGTGGTCATGCTGGCCAGCCTTTTGTGCGCCGCTGCGCTTTTCCGCACCCTGGGGCCAAAGCGTCTGGCCGCACGGTTGAGCGGCATGACCGAGGTGTTGAGAGCCATCGCCGAGGGTGAAGGCAACTTGCGCCAGCGGCTGGATATTACCGCCATGGCCAATGATGAAACCGGTGACATGGGGCGCTGGATCAACAGTTTCATCGACCGGCTCGACTCGGTGGTGGGCCAGGTGGTGAAGGCCAGTCGCAATGTCGGTTCGACCAACCAGATGATGCTTGGGCGTAGCCAGCAAGCCGGGCTGACTTCCGGCGAGGTGGCCGAAGCCGTGCACCAGATGATGCTCATCGTCAAAGACCAATTAGGCGAAATCCAGCAAGCCTCTGCCAGTGCCGAGCAGATGAAACAGGCCATGGATGAAGTGGTCAGCCGCGCCCGTGAGCAGTTCGCCTCCGTACAGCAGGGCACCCAGTCGATTCGCGACGTGGTGCAGCGCTCGTCGTCGAGCGTGCAGTTGCTCGACAATCGCATGACTCAGATCGGCAACATCACCGGGTTGATCAGCGAAATCACCAGCCAGACCAACCTGCTGGCGCTCAATGCAGCCATTGAGGCGGCGCGTGCCGGTGAGCATGGGCGCGGTTTCGCCGTGGTGGCCGATGAAGTGCGTGGCCTGGCGGCGCGCACCTCGCGAGCAGCGGAGGATATTCGCCAGCAGATCGAAGGCTTGCAGTCTGAGACTCAAAAGGCGGTCAGTTTGATGGAGGAGGGCGTCAAGGACGTGGATGACAGCTTGCGTCTGGCTGAAGATGCCTCGTCGGAGAACGTCCAGTTGCACCAGGCGGTGGAAGGCATGTTCACCATTATCCAGCAGCTCAATGCACGCAGCCTGGCGTGTGGCAAGACCATCGAGAAAGTCGACCAGTGCTCGGCAGAAATGCGTCAGACGGTGGTGGTGCTGCAGAGCAGTGCGGAAACCGTGAAGGTCAATGCCAACAAGCTGCAGAAGCTGGTGGGGCAGTTCGAGGTGACCGGTAAGCACGGGCGGGCGGCTGCTTGAAGCGCAGCCAGGTGCTTGTTCAAGTTAGGCTGTCGAGCTGGCGGGAGAAGTAGCGTCCCCGCCGACTCGCTTTCAGGGATGGACCAGCCCTCACTGCAAGGTCGGCGGCTTCATGGCCTTGGGTAGATTGCCGATCACTGCTTCGATCCTGGCTATTTGCTCCGCCAACTCCGCTGCTTTCTGGTCGTCGCCCTGCGCCCGCAGGCGATCACGCTCCCGGCGCAGATTCAGTAGGTTCTTTTGCAGTGCCAGGGCAGATGAGTTGAACGGTTCCATGTTTCTCTCGTGCTGAAGGCATCCGTGCCGTTGTAGGAAAACTGGACCGTAACAGCTCAATCTTTCGGATGAAACTGAGGTTTCATACAGGCTTGCGACGAGAGCTAGAAAATTCCTACTGCTCACCGGTAATGCATCCTACAAACCTGGCGCGAGTCTTTTTCTATTTATGTGCGCAAGAAGGCCGACCGGCGCCGGTCTCTGCTGGATTTTCGGGCGTTTGGGCCGGGCGGCGCTTTTGGCGGGGAGAAGGAGCCTTGCCCGCGAAAGACGAAATGTTATGTAGCAATTCGTCCCGAGGTGAAGCGGGTGCAGTGGCTGGGAGCAGGTGTACGGCGCGGTCAAATCAACGGCGGCGCGCCATCTGATCTGGTTTTTTTCGACGAACCTGAATCTGTAACCGTATCAGTCAAAGTCCGACAATGCTCTTCGTCCCGACAACACACTGTAGAGGTTCCGATGGGTAAGCTTGCGCTGTTTCTGGGTGGTTTTCTGCTTCTGACCATTCTGGTAGGCATCTTGGGGACCATTCCGCCAAGCTGACCTGCTTTCACCCACGGCCCATCGCCTTGCGCAGATGGGCCACCCTGGCTTGCGGTGGTATCGCCACCTTCCCAGCACGGGGAAATCTGTCCACAAAAAACGTGGGTAGGTCTGTGGATAAAGTGCTGTAAGCCAAGCTGGCGGCGGCCTCTGTTAAATTGAGCAGATTTTGAACAGCCCTTACCGGGGCGCCCCTGCAACCGATTTACCTGCATGGCGCAAGGCCTTCAGCAGGTCACGAACCCGAGCGGGTAATTCGCCTGCAGCGTACAGGGCGTGCATTTGCGGGTCCTGCCCGGTGCTGGAAGTCAGCCGATAATGCGGGCACACCCGCACCAGCCGCCCGGTCTTGACCTGAGGTTCCCCGACCCAGTCCGCCAGCCGGGCTATGCCGGCACCCGCCAGGGTGCTGTGAAGCACTGCATCACCTGAGTCCAGGCGCAGGCGTGGATGCGTCCGTAGGCTGGTGATCTGGCCGTCGCGACAGAAGTGCCAGGCTTTGAGGATGCGCGGGGCGGTGTGCAGGACGAGCGAGTGGCTGGACAGGTCTTCGAGGCTCTGTGGCGTGCCGGCGCGCGCCAAATACGCCGGGCTGGCGTAGAGGTGGCGGCGGTAGGACCATAAGGGATAACCGATCAGTTCGCTGGATTGGGGAAACGCACCGCGCACCACGAAATCGAACTTGCCCACCACCGGGTCTAGCGCTTCATCGCTGTATTGCACATCCAGGGTGACTTGTGGGTGCTTGGCCGAGAACGTCGCCAGTACGTCTGGCAGCACGTGTTCGGCCAGTAGTTTTGGCACGGCGAGGCGTATCCATCCCTGGGCGGTACCGCTAAGCGCCGCCAACTCGTCGGCGGCATCACGTTGCACATCCAGCAAGCGCTCGGCATGGGGCAACAGTCGCTCACCGGCCTCGGTGAGGGTCACGACATTGGCATTGCGGTTCAGCAGTTTGCTCCCTGCGTTGTCCTCCAGCGTCTGTACCGCCCGCGTTACCGCGCTGGGCGAGCGGCCCAGGGCGCGTGCGGCGGCGACGAAGCTGCGCTTGTGCGCAACGCTGACGAATGCCTGGATTTCCCTGAGCATGTTCAGTGCCATGGCAGTGACCTCATTGCAGTTTTCGCAATATGGCATTTCACCACAATTGCCGCGCTTTGATTAGCCTTGCAGCGTGCCCCCACTGCCTGGAACCGCGTGATGATGGATATTGCTGTGCTTTCTGTGTTCGCTTTTGCCGCCGGACTGATCGATGCCGCAGTGGGGGGGGGTGGGCTGATCCAGATTCCGGCCTTGTTCAATGTGCTGCCCACGGCACAACCGGCTGCGCTGTTGGGCAGCAACAAACTGGCGTCGGTGTGCGGCACAGCCTTCGCCGCGCGCTCGTTCATTCGCAAGGTGACCCTGGACTGGGGGCTCATCGTGCCGGCGGCGTTGAGTGCTTTCGTCATGTCGTTCGCCGGTGCCGCCACGGTGTCGCTGGTACCGCCCAGCGTCATGCGTCCGGCGGTGCTGGTGCTGATCGTGCTGATGGCGATCTACACGTTCCTCAAGAAGGACTTCGGCACCCTGCACAAGCCCGCACGCATCGGTCGCAAGGAGCAATGCCTGGCGGTGCTGATCGGGGGAGCGATCGGTTTCTACGATGGGCTGTTCGGGCCGGGTACAGGCAGCTTCCTGATCTTCCTGTTCATCCGTTTCTTCGCATTGGATTTTTTGCATGCCTCGGCGTCGGCCAAGGTGGTTAACATCGCCACCAACCTCGCTGCGCTGGTGTTCTTCGTGCCCTCGGGCAATGTGCTATACGCCATTGCCCTGCCCATGGCGGCGTGCAATATCCTGGGGGCGCTGACCGGCACCTGGCTGGCGGTGCGCAAAGGGGTGTCCTTCGTGCGCGGGCTATTCCTGATCTTGCTGTGCGTGCTGATCGCTAAGTTGTCCTGGGACTTGTTGGCGGCCTGATTCAGCCCTGATCGCGCAGCGGCTCGGCCTGTTCGACGCGGTTGCGACCATGGGCCTTGGCCCGGTACAGCGCCAGATCGGCGCGGGCCAGCAGTTCGTCGAGGCTAGGGGCGGGTGCGTCTGCGGCGCAGCCGTCCAGGCCGATGCTGACAGTGATCTGCAAGCGTACATCGGCCTTCACCACATGCAGGTCCTGCACGGCGCGACGCAGACGCTCGGCGGTGAAGCGTGCGCGATCCGGGGCTAGACCTGGGACAATGACCACGAACTCTTCACCGCCCATGCGCGCCAGCAGTTCGCCTTCGTGCAGTTGGTCCTGCAGGGTGCGAGCGAACTGGCGTAGCACTTCGTCTCCCACCCCGTGACCATGCCTGTCGTTGATCGACTTGAAATGGTCGATGTCGAGCATCATCAGCGTCAGTGGCAACGCCTGGGCATGTTGTTGGCGTCCTTCGAGCAAGGCGTTGGCGCGGCGGGTGAAGGCGCTGCGGGTGAGTACGCCGGTGAGGTGGTCGATGGTAGCCTGATGCGCAAGGCGAGCGAGCAGGCTGCGATTGGCCTGGCTGACGCAGGCCACCACTAGCGGTCCGAGTACCAGCATGGCGATACCCAGGCGCGCCGACATCAGGGTGGTCACCCCCAGTTCGCTCTGCGGCAGGCTGAAATGCATGAGGTTTTGTGCCACGGCGACGATCAGTGTGCTGCCAGCGGTGAGCGCTAGCAGGGACACCAAAAAGGGCGAGTAGGTCCAGGCACACCACAGCAGCGCCGCGATTGGAAACGCGATGGCCCCCGGCCCACCGAAGCCAATGCTCAGGGCCAGGGAGGCGAGCAGCACCAGCAAGGGTGCCAGGCGAATGGCGTGGGTGCGGCTTCGGGGCAACGCCCGCGCGGAAGGCGCGGTAAGCAGCACCGGCAGCACCAGGATGCTGGTAGAGAACTGCTCGCTAAACCAGGCCAGCCACGTCGAGCGCAACGATTGCTCGAACCACGGCGTGGCCATGGCCGATGCCATGCTGGCTGCCACCACGGCACCGGCCGCGCAGGCGCCGAACAGGCACAGCACGCCGTGCGGTGTGCGCATGCGCCAGTGCACGCGAGGCAGGCGGGAAAGCAATCGCCAGACTGTCACCACCACGCCAAGGTTGCACAAGTTGAACCATAGCGCCGGCGTCCAGGCACTGCCACTGGCAATGTCTGCCGTGACCATGGCCACCCAGATCAGGGCAAAGCCGACCAGGTTGGCCTGGCGTGGGTTACGCAGCAGCACGCCCGCCAGAACCGCATTGACCGGCCAGAACAGCGACAGCGATTCGATGGGCCGGGCCAGGATTCCACCCAACGTAAGGGCAAAGGTCAGGCAGAACAGAGCGGCATAGGGCAACAAGCGCGAATGGGCTGGATAAACCATGAGCTCGACCGGCAAGCAGGAACGGAATCCAGGACAACGGCTGCAAGCACCTGGGGCAATAACGTATCAGTGTGTTTCGGGAGGGTCGTTGATGTCAATCTGCCGCGATCCTGGGGAATGATGCCAGATTGACTTCATTCTCCTCCTGATCGCGTCACAGTCCGAAGAACCACGGCACCATCACCACGGTTACCAGCATCACCAGCACGGTGAATGGCACACCTACTTTCACGAAGTCGCTGAACCGGTACTGACCCGGGCCCAGTACCAGGGTATTGACCGGGGACGACACTGGCGTCATGAACGCCGCCGATGCGGCCAAGGCCACGGTCATGGCGAACGGGTAGGGTGACATGCCCAGTTGGCTGGCGGTGCTGATGGCCACTGGCGCCATCAGGACTGCCGTAGCGGTGTTGGAAATGAATAGGCCGATCAGCGCGGTGACGGCGAACAGGCAGGCGAGAATGGCCATGGGGCCGGCGCCTCCCAGCACGTTGACCAACCCCCCAACGGCCAGGTCTATGCCACCGGTTTTCTGCAGAGCCTGGGCGAATGGCAGCATGCCGACGATCAGCACCAGGCTTTGCCAATGGATGGCCCGGTAGGCGCTGTTCATGTCGATGCAGCGGCCCGCGCCCATCAAAAGGCAACCGATCAGGGCGGCAATGACGTTGGGCACGACGCCGCTGACCATCAACCCGACCATCACGGCCAAGCTGATCAGGGCATAAGGCGCACGGGAGCGGGCTGGGGCCACTTGGTCGATTTCCGCGGGCAGGCTGAGCACCAGGAAGTCGCGTGGCTGGCTTTGCAACTGGCGCACGGCCTTCCAGGGCCCAACCACCAGCAAGGTGTCGCCAAGGCGCAGTTTTTCCTCCACCAACTGTTCTTCGATGGCCGCTTGCTCACGCCGCAGACCCACCACGTTCAGGTCATAGCGCGAACGGAAGGCCAGTTCCAGGATGCTCTGGCCGATCAGTTGCGAACCCGGTGGCAAGGAAACTTCGGCCATGCCGATTTCCTGGGACTGGTCGATGAAATAGGCCGCCTTGAAATGCAAGGGTTCCAGTTGCATGGTCTGGCACAGGCTGCGCAAGTCGTCGCGGTTGGCGAACAGATCGAGCAGCAGCACATCGCCTTGGTGCAGGACGGTGCCGGAATCGGCAGAGAACACCCGGGTGGTGAACTTGTGCTGGCGTTCGATGCCGATCACGTTGGCGCCGTGCCGGGTCCGCAGTTCCAGCTCGCCCAGGGTGTGGCCAATCAGCGGGGAGTGGGGGCGGATGCGCAGGCGCCGTTCGCGACCGTTGAGTTTGTAGTCCAGCACGAGGTCAAGCAGGGTACGACGGCTTTCCACCCGGCCATCCTTGCGAACTTCGCCGTTGAGCCAGTGACGTGTAAGCAGCATGTAGCCGATGCCGAGCACCAGCACGACCAAGCCGAATGGGGTGAAACTGAAGAAGCTGAACCCCTGCTCGCCAGCGCGCACCAGTTCGCTGTGTACCACCACGTTGGGCGGTGTGGCGACCAGGCTGAGCATGCCGCTGATCAGGCCCGCGAAGCTCAGAGGCATCATCAGGCGGCTGGGCGACAGCTTCTGGCGCGCGGCGATGCTCAGCACCACCGGGATGAAGATCGCCACCACCCCGGTCGAGCTCATCACCGAACCCAAACCGGCCACTGCCACCATCAGTAGCACCAGCAGGCGGGTTTCGCTGTTTCCGGCCCGTTCGCTCATCCATTCACCGATGCGCAGGGCGATGCCAGTGCGTACCAAGCCCTCGCCAATGACGAACAGGGCGGCGATCAGCACCACGTTGGGGTCACTGAAACCGGCCAAGGCCTGTTCCACCGTGAGGATGCCCGAAAGCGGCAAGGCAAGAATCACCATCAGGGCCACCACGTCCATGCGTGGGCGGTTGACGACGAAAAGAATGATGACGAGGGCCAGCAGGCCGAGGACCCAGAGCAGCTCTTGGTTCATGGGGAGAGGGCGTTCCTTCACACAAAGGGGGCACGTAAGACAGTAGCAGTCAGTGTGCCAGCCGCAGAGGAAGGGGTGTTGATGTGCTGCAGGGTTTTGCGCGGACAGGGGGCCGGGTAGGCCCCCAGACGAACCGGATCAGTGACGGTGACGGTGGTGCTTGCGGTTGTTGTCACCCAGGTGGTTGCCGATGGCACCACCGGCCGCGCCGCCCAGGCCGGCACCGACGGTCGAACCGGTCCTGCCGCCGACCGCACCGCCCAGCAGCGAACCGCCCGCCGAGCCCAGGCCACCACCGATAGCGGCTTCGGTACGGTTGCCTTTGCGTGCGCCTACGGCGCTACCCGCTGCGCCACCCAGGCCAGCACCAATGGCTGCGCCGGTCCTGCCGCCGATCGACTGGCCGACAACGTTGCCCAAGGCACCACCCAGACCACCGCCAATGGCGGCAGTACCGTCACCGGCGAAAGCGCCCTGGCACAGCAGCAGGCCAAGGGCAAGGGAAGGCAGAGTTAGACGCATGATTTGAACCTCAAAGGAATCATCGGGGTTAGGTGCCACGCAACGGGTGGCGGGTCAGGGTTGGAAGACGTTTCAGCGGTAGTAGCGGTCACGGTAGCGACGATCATCGTCGTCGTCCCGATCATGGCGATGGTGGTGACGGTGGCCACGGTCGTCGTCGCGCCAGCCATCGTCGTCACGGTAATGGTGGCTATGGCAGCCGGCGACGAGCAGGACGGCGGCGATCAGCGAGAGGCTTGCAAGGCGAGTCATCACGGTATAGGTCCTTGATCCGCAAAGGTTTACGGTGCACTCCCTGAGACTGGAGTCGGTTCATTTGGTTTCCTTGCCGCGCAATATTTTTGTGGTGCAGTCGATGAGCGGCGTGCTTTGCGGTTGCTGTTATGTCCCGCTCGGTCATGGCTTGTCGGCCGGCCGACCCTTAGACTTCAACACAGGCCGCAGCGAAGACGGCCAGTTGCCAACATGGTGAATCACGATGATCGCCCACACTCCCACGCTGTTCGCCGCCGTTGCCCTGGTCGCGATCATCCTGGCGTTCTGTTTGCTGTTGGTTGGCCAGTCCAATCGGCGCGACAACTTGTTGCTGACCGGCTGTGGGCTGCTCGCCCACGCCTTGGCGTACGTTTGCTACACCGTTTACGGCCATGCGCCGCTGTGGCTTTCCTACGGGCTGGGCAACAGCTTGTTGTCCCTGGCGCTGGCGTTCTATTCGGCCAGCCTGTTCCGCATTCGCGAGCAGGTCGTACCCTGGCGGCTTTTGTTCATCATTCCAGTCATCATGCTGACCGGGTTGATGCTGCTGCTCGACACCCTTGAGCCACGCATGTTGCTGGCGACCCTGGTGTTGGTGGTGCAGTGTTCGATGATCCTTTATTGGTCCAGACGCTACGTCGAGCGGCCCGGCAGGGCGCATTTGCTGCTGGAGATCGGCGCCATGATCAGCCTGATCGGCCTGGGCATGCGGGCGCTGGCGGTCGTCAACGGTCATGCTGTCGAAATGCGCTATGACGTCAGCAACCTCAAGCAGAGCATTTCCGTGGCCATCGGCACGGTCACGGTGATGATGTATTCCATCGGCCTGGTGCTGATGGCCAAGGAGCGCAGTGAGTCGCGCTTGCAGCACTTGGCCCTGCGTGATGTGTTGACGGGCACCTTCAACCGCAGGGCGATCCTCGAACGCTTCGCCGTTGAGCTGGACCGTGCCCGAAACGAGCGCAGCAGCCTGGCGGTCGCCATGATCGACATCGACCACTTCAAGCGCATCAATGACCTGCATGGGCACCTGGCCGGCGATGAAGTGTTGTGCCATTGCGTGCGTGAGCTGCAAATGCGCTTGCGGCTGAGTGACAGCCTTGGGCGTTATGGCGGTGAGGAGTTTCTGTTGCTGTTGCCGTGTACCGACCGCGAAGGCGCGATGGCCACCTTGCAAAGCCTGCGTGAAACCATCGCCCGCAGCCCGGCGTGTTTTGCCGGTGACGAAATTGCGCTGCGCTTCAGCGTGGGCTTGTGGTGCGGCATTCCCGGACCGCATGACAATACCGCCAGTCTGCTGGCCCAGGCCGACGCGGCGCTGTACCAGGCCAAGGCCGGTGGACGCAATGCCGTGCATATGGCGGTGCTGGTGGATACGGGTTGAAGCAGGCCATTCACGCCTGCCGCTCGCCAGTGCTAGAGTCGCGTTCTTTTTTGCCCTGAGGATGGAACATGCGAGCAATTGTGCCGATGGCCGTTGTGCTGATGCTGGCCGGCTGTGCGTCAGCAACCATGGATGCGGCGCGCAGCGCCAAGCCCACCGCGCAACTTGACTCGCACAAGGCACCTGAGTTGGTGTCCCAGTGCATCCAGTTCAGTTGGCAGGAAGAGTCGGTGTTCGGGGTCGATGCCAGCGGATATCTTGAGCCGCGCAAGCAAGGCGGCTTCACCGTCTACACCCGTGAGGCCGAGTCGTTCGTGGACGTCTACCCACAGGCCGGAGGCACGCGCGTCGATTACTATGCGCAAAAGAATGACAGCCTGGCCCTGCAACGCCGTGCAGCCGCGGCGACCTGCCTCTAAGCTGTATCGCTCACGTCGTGGCAAGGAAGCACGTTATGGATCGATCGCTACTGCTCAATCGCGCGAGCTGGGATGAGCGTGCACCGTTGCATGCCGCATCCAGGGACTATGAAGTCGAGGTGCTGGTCAGTCAGCCCGAGCACCTGAGCGAAACCGTGCGCTTCGACGTGCCACGGCTGGGTGATGTGCGTGGCCTGCGCACGGTGCACCTGCAATGCCATATCGGCACCGACACCGTGTCTTTGGCACGGCTTGGCGCGCAGGTTTGTGGGCTGGATTACTCGGCGGCTTCCCTGCTTGAGGCGCGGCGCCTGGCCGAGCGTTGCGGCGCGGCCATCGAGTATTTCGAGGCCGATGTCTATCAGGCGGAGCGGGTACTGCCTGTCAGCACCTTCGACCTGGTCTATACGGGCATCGGCGCATTGTGCTGGCTTCCTCGTATCGAGCCTTGGGCGCGCACCGTAGCGGCCTTGCTCAAACCCGGCGGGCGGCTGTTTCTGCGTGATGGGCATCCAATGCTGATGGCGGTGAATGAAGACCATCGGGACCGCCTGCAGTTGGAGTACACCTACTTTGAGCAGGAGTCTCCGACGGTATGGCATACCGACCAGACCTATGTCGAGAGCGACCAGCGTCTGCTTCAAACCGAGACCCATGAATGGAACCATGGCCTCGGCGAGGTGATCAGCGCTTTGCTGGCCAATGGGTTGCAACTTTCCTCGCTGGTAGAGCACCAGAGCATTCCCTGGGAGGCCCTGCCAGGGCAGATGGACAAGGGGGCCGATGGAGAGTGGCGCTTGCGTCAGTCTCCCGAACGGCTACCCCTGAGCTACACCTTGCAGGCGATCAAGGCCTGATCAGGACAGGTAGCCACCGTCCACATTGAGCGCGGTGCCGGTGGTATAGCTGGACGCATCGCTGGCCAGGTACAGGACGGCGCCAGCCATCTCCTTGGGGTCGGCTACGCGCTTGAGCGGGATCTGCTGCAGGGCGGCATTGAGGATAGTGTCGTTCTTGACCAGTGCCGAAGCGAACTTGGTGTCGGTCAGGCCGGGCAGCAGGGCATTGCAGCGGATACCGAACTGCGCACACTCCTTGGCGAAGACCTTGGTCATGTTGATCACGGCAGCCTTGGTCACCGAGTAGATGCCTTGGAAGTGGCCGGGTGATACGCCATTGATCGATGCCACATTGATGATGCTGCCACCGCCATGCTCGCGCATCAGCTTGCCGGCCTCCACCGACATGAAGAAGTAGCCACGAATGTTCACGTCCACGGTCTTCTGGAATGCGCTGAGGTCGGTGTCCAGCACGTTGCAGAACTGCGGGTTGGTGGCGGCGTTGTTGACCAGGATGTCCAGGCGACCGAACTGCTCGCGGATGCCGGCGAATACCTGCTGGATCTGCTCCATCTCGCCAATGTGGCAGGCCACCGCAGTGGCCTTGCCGCCCTGCGCGATGATGGCATCGGCCACGTGCTGGCAGCCGTCCAGCTTTCGGCTGGAGACGATCACATGGGCACCTTGCTGGGCCAGCAGATGCGCGATGGCCTCGCCGATGCCGCGGCTGGCGCCGGAAACGAAGGCGATCTTGCCGTCGAGGTCGAACAGGTGGGTCTTGGACATGCTGTTTTCCTTGTTGTCTGTCGTCAGAGCGTGGACTTGGCGATGACCTGCAGGCTCATCTGCTCCAGCAGCCGGTTCATGTGAATGAACTGGGCGAAGCGCTTGTCCTGGGTCTGGCCATGGAAGAAGCGGTAGTAGATCTGCTGGACGATGCCGGCCAGGCGGAACAGGCCGTAGCAATAGTAGAAGTCGAAGTTGTCCAGGCTGATGCCAGCGCGCTCGGCGTAGTAATCGACGAACTGGCGACGGGTGAGCATGCCGGGGGCGTTGCTTGGCTGGCGCCGCATCAGTTGAACCGGCGCCGGATCGCTGGCCTCGATCCAGTAGGCCAGGCTGTTGCCCAGGTCCATCAACGGGTCGCCGATGGTGGCCATTTCCCAATCCAGCACGCCGATGATGCGCATGGGGTTTTCGGCATCGAGAATGACGTTGTCGAAGCGGTAGTCGTTATGCACGATGCCAGGGCGTGGGTGATCGGCCGGCATCTTTTCCCGAAGCCAGGCGATGACCTGTTCCCAGCGCGGTGCATCGGGGGTCAGGGCCTTTTCGTAACGGCTGGTCCAGCCTTCGATCTGGCGTTGCACGTAACCTTCCGGTTTGCCCAGGTCGGTCAGGCCACAGGCGTGATAATCGACTTGGTGCAGTTCCACCAGGCGATCGATGAAACTCTTGCACAGGGCTTCGGTACGCGCCGCATCGAGGTTCAATTCGGCGGGAATGTCCGAGCGCAGGATGATGCCGTTCACCCGCTCCATCACATAGAACTCACCGCCGATCAGCGAGGTATCGGTGCAATGCGCGTACGCTTTCGGGCAGTAGGGGAAGCCACTGTTGAGCTGGTTGAGAATGCGGAATTCACGACCCATGTCGTGGGCCGACTTGGCCTTCTGGCCGAACGGTGGACGGCGCAACACGAATTCGCGGCCAGGGTAGGTGACCAGGTAGGTGAGGTTGGAGGCGCCTCCGGGGAACTGGCTGATCGTCGGTACGCCATCCAGCCCACCGATGTTGGCCTTGAGGTAAGGGTCGATGACGGCCGCGTCGAGTTCTTCGCCGGGGCGTACCTGAGTGGACTGGTCAGTGAGCGTCATGCGTTTTCCTTATTTTCGGTCGCGAGGACTATTGGCTAATCTAATGGCCTGTCGGCCGTGGAACAAGCGTGCCAAGTGTCATATAGGTACGGGTGTTGCCGGCCGATCAATCCCCCTGATAGGCATCTGATGCTTCCCTGTGAGACACAGGCAAAAAAAAACCGAAGCCGGGCAGGCTTCGGTTTTCGTCGCGATTGATGTACCCGCCACTCAGGCCGGGAACAGCTCGCTGAGCTTCATCGACAGCATCATGTCGCCTTCGACGCGCAGCTTGCCGCTCATGAAGGCCTGCATGCCATCGGTGTCACCGCTGACGATACCCTTGAGGGTTTCGCTGTCCAGCACCAGGGTGCAGTTGGCGTCTGCGTTCTCGCCTTCCTGGATTTCGCAGGTGCCGTCCTTGACGAGCAGTGCGTAGTGCTTGTCTTCGTCGGTGATGTTGAAGCCGAACACCAGGTCAAGACCGGCGGCGGCTGCCGGATTGAACTTTGCTTTCATCGCTTCGACGGCTTTAGCTACATCGCTCATGGTGTATTCCTTGTTAAGTAATATTCGCGTCCCAAGGGACAACAAACCGGGCTCATCGATAGGTGACAAGCTCCGGCGCCCTCAACAGCTGCACATGGGCTTGGCTGTTGAAGGAAGCCAGTGACACATCGTTGCCGCGAAACTTCAGCAGGCTGAGCGATGTGTTGATGATCTGCCAGTTCAGCGCGAAGGCTTGGCTGGGGGTTATCCGGGTGACCAGGTGGAGCAGGGCGGCAATGGTACCGCCGGAAGTGAACACGGCAATGTTGTCGCCGCTGCCAGCGCCCTCCAGTACGCGCTGCAGCCCACCGTTGACGCGAGCGGTGAAGGCTTGCCAGGTTTCCAGGCCGTCGTATTCATGGTCGCCATCGTGCCAGCGCTGCACCATGAGCGCGAACAAACGCTGGAACTCGCTGCGATTCTGCGTAGGGTTGCGCAGCACATGCAGCGCTTCTGGTTCCACCGCCATCAGGCTAGGGAGCAGGGCGCGGATGACGCCATCGGCGTTGAATTCATTGAACGCATCATCGGTTTCTACCGCCGGGACCTGGCTGCCATGACCCTGCAAGGCTTCGAGCGCCAGGCGCGCGGTATCTTGCTGGCGCCGCAGGCTACCGGCTATGCAGCGGTCCAGCCGCACACCGAGCTGAGCCAGATGCTCGCCCAATGCCTGGCTCTGGCGCACACCGACGGGCGAGAGGACGTCGTAGTCGTCGGCACCGAAGGAGGCTTGGCCATGTCGGATCAGATAGAGGTTGCCCACAGAGGTATCCGGCCGGTTGGAGGTTGCTGGGAGGTTAGGATGCGGCACACAGGCTGTCAACGAAAAAACATACAAGCGTTTGAAAAGGTTGTTTGAAAGATGTTGCCAGCCTTTACCCCGGCTGGCAGCGCCTTAGGCTCGTCGGTATGCTTGCATCAGTGTCGCGTCGTTCAGGCGCTGTTCTATCAAGGAGTCAACGTGGAGTTTCTTGCCGAATACGCAAGCTTTCTCGCTAAAACCGCCACCCTGGTGATTGCCATCCTGGTGGTGTTGTCCGCCATTGCCGGCATGCGCGGCAAAGGGCGGCGCAAGTCGGGTGGGCAGTTGCAGGTCACTCGCCTCAACGAGTTCTACAAAGAGTTGCGCGAGCGCCTGGAGGCTGGTCTGCTCGACAAGGCCCAGCTCAAGGCGTTGCGCAAGCAGCAGGCCAAGGCGGAAAAACAGCAGAAGAAGGGCAAGGCCGAAGAGAAGCGTCGGGTATTCGTGCTCGACTTCGATGGCGATATCAAAGCTTCGGCCACCGAAAGTTTGCGCAATGAGATCACCGCGCTGCTGACCCTCGCCACGCCAAGAGATGAAGTGGTGCTGCGTCTGGAAAGCGGCGGCGGCCTGGTGCACAGCTATGGGCTGGCGGCATCGCAACTGGCGCGTATCCGTCAGGCCGGCATACCGCTGACCGTGTGTATCGACAAGGTGGCGGCCAGTGGTGGTTACATGATGGCCTGCATTGGCGAGAAGATCGTCAGTGCACCGTTCGCCGTACTTGGATCGATCGGCGTGGTGGCGCAACTGCCTAACGTCAATCGCCTGCTGAAGAAGCACGACATCGACTTCGAGGTGCTGACCGCCGGCGAGTACAAGCGCACCCTGACCGTCTTCGGCGAGAACACCGAAAAGGGCCGGGAGAAATTCCAGGAAGACCTGGATATCACCCACCAGCTGTTCAAGGACTTCGTCTCTCGTTATCGCCCGCAGTTGCACATCGATGAAGTGGCGACCGGCGAAGTGTGGCTGGGCGTAGCGGCGTTGAACCGCAAGTTGGTGGATACGCTGCAGACCAGCGACGAATACCTCAGTGAGTGTGCTCGCGAGGCCAACCTGTTCCATGTGCATTACGCCGAGCGCAAGAGCTTGCAGGAGCGCATCGGCATGGCGGCCAGCGGCACGGTTGAGAATGCCGTGGTCGGGTTGTGGAGCAAACTTGGCCGTCTGCGCTAACACGTTGAACCCCTTGAATATTTTTTCTGTTCAGGGGGTTGCAAGGCGCAAAGAATGCAGACATAATGGCGCCCATCGAAACGCAGCGAACTTTGAAAAAGGTTCAGTGTTTCAAGGAGATAGCAAAGCGAAAGCAGCTAGATCCGAACTTTGAGGCCGAGTAGCAAAGTGGTTATGCTCCGGATTGCAAATCCGTCTACGCCGGTTCGATTCCGACCTCGGCCTCCACTATTCGAAAGCCCCGCAGATGAAAATCTGCGGGGTTTTTTCTTGTGTGCGTCCAAAAAAGAAAACCCGCCGAATAGGCGGGCTGAAAGAACGTACGGAGAGCCTGCAGTCTGTCCCGCGCGTTGTCAGAATTTCGTGAAGCGCAGGTTGCAAGGTCATCGATCAAAAAAAAAGCCCGCCAGGCGGCGGGCAATCAACGTATTGAAGGGAGAGCCTGTAGGATGGTGCCTGCCGGTTAACCCAGCGTTAAGTCCTCTCTCCATTGCACCGAGAACTCCCATGCGCGACGAAGACGATCTGCACGAACCCGAGCACGACCATTTGCTCGACCACGAATTCCTCTATGACGAAGGCGACGCGTTTGAGGCCGATGCCCAAGGCGCCGAGGACGAGACCGAGCAAGACATGCTGGATGATCTCGACGATGAAGAGCGCGATCATCCAGCCTGGCACGACGACTGCGAAGACGATTGAATCAGCGACCGTCCAAAGAGAAGCGCCCCGGGCCGCTCACGGCCAGCAGCAACATTCCACCGACAATGCTGAGGTTTTTCAGAAACTGAGTCATGTTGGCACTACGCTCGGGGTCGACCATGTTCCAGAACGGGTGCCCCAGAAGCGCCGTGCCCAGTACGAACAGGGCGAACAGGAAGGCCAGCGGGCGGGTGTAGAATCCCAGGATCAGCACGATCCCGACAAAGAACTCCATGATGACTGCTATGGCCGCTGCCAGCATCGGGGCAGGGGCGCCCAGTGATGTCATGTAACCGACGGTACCCTCGAAGCCGGTCAGTTTGCTCCAGCCAGAGAGCACGAACAGGATCATCAGCAACACGCGGGCAATCAGGATGATGAGGTCGCGTTGACCATCGAACAGGGTGTAGCGCATGGTGGCATTCCAGTGGACGGTGACACACTCCACTCTAGCAGTTGCGCTGGGGTTTTCCGGCGGGCAGCAAAAAGGCGCCGCAAGGGCGCCTTTTCTGGAATTTGGTGCGAGTGGCGGGACTCGAACCCGCAAGGCTCACGCCGACAGATTTTAAGTCTGCTGTGTATACCAATTCCACCACACTCGCACGCTTGAAAGGGTCGTGGCGACCGGCGCGCTTCTAGGCAGAAGGGCCTGACAATCAAGCGCGCTTTATAACCCATTGTTATAGTTGAGTCAACTGCAGAGCCTACTCTCAAAAAGATACAGGTCGGTCGCACAGGTCGTTGACACAGGGATGTCATTAGGCCACTGTCGCCTGATTATTGGATCCAAAGAGGGAAATGCCATGGTTCGGGCCGCACCCACCGCTGTTGATGAGGCTCGCCTCGTCCGCCCTCGGCTGGTCTGGCGTCTAGTGTTCATCCAGGTGCTGCTCATGGGAGGCTTTTTGTATGTGAGCCTGTTGTGCCTTGGCGGTTTCCTGTTGATGGTGGGATTTGACGACCAGCACTCCCAAGCGCAGCGTCTGATGGCGCTGGCAGGTGGTGGCCTGATTCTGCTGGTAAGCCTGTGGCTGCTGAAAGTCGCAATGCCTCGGCGGCTGGTTCCCGTACTGGTCGAGCGTGATCGTCAATAGGTAGTTACAGCAGCAGGGGAAACAGGCATGCTTGGCTAGATTCACTATAAACATCCCGCTGTGGCTGCCTGGGAGTCCGCATGGTTTCAGCTGCCCCCTTCAACCATCCCGTCATGCCGGCCAACCGCTACGAGCAGTTGGTGCAGTCGGTGGTCGACTATGCCATCTATATGCTTGACCCCACCGGGCACGTGGTGTCCTGGAATGCCGGTGCCGAGCGGATCAAGGGTTACCGTGCCGAAGAGGTGATCGGCCAGCATTTCTCGTTGTTCTTCACTGAGCAGGATTGTGCGCAAGGGCGTCCCGATGTGTTGCTTCGCCAGGCGCTGGAGCAGGGCGTTGCGCAGGATGAAGGCTGGCGTGTGCGCAAGGACGGTACCCAGTTCTGGGCGCTGGCCGCGCTGGACGTGATCCGCGACTCCCAAGGGCAAGTGGTCGGCCTGGCCAAGGTCACGCGGGACATCACCGACCGGCGCGACTCGGCCTTGCAGCTCGATGCCATGCGCGCCCAGCTGTTCCAGGCGCAGAAGCTCGAAGCCCTGGGCCAGTTGACGGGTGGCCTGGCCCATGATTTCAACAACCTGCTGACCATCATTCTCAACTCGGCCCGGATGGCGCTGGTCAGTCAGGACCCGAAACGGGTCCAGCGGATGCTGGAGCATATTCTCGACGCGGGCAAGCGCGGCACGGAGCTGACTCAGCAACTGCTCAGTTTCGCTCGTCACCGTCAGCTGGATGTCACGCGCATTGCCCCTGCTGAACTGATCGCCTCCACCCGAGGTCTTCTGGAGCATGCCTTGCCCAGCGACATCGAGCTCAACGAGCGCCTGCAACCTGACTTGCCGTTGATCGAGGTCGACGCCGGGCAATTGCAGATGGTGCTGCTCAACTTGCTGTTCAACGCGCGCGATGCCATCGAAGGACCGGGTCAGATCAGTATCGAGGTGGATGCCGTGGAGCTTGCCGGTGAAGTGGAGGGGCTGCGCGGGCGCTACGTGCGATTCGAAGTCCGGGATACTGGCGCGGGCATTGACCCACAGACGTTGCCGCGCATCTTCGAGCCTTTTTTCACCACCAAGGCGTTTGGCAAGGGCACCGGGCTTGGCCTTAGCCAGGTGTATGGCTTTGCCAAGCAAAGCAACGGCGCAATCTGCGTGGAAAGCGCGACCGGTCAGGGCACATGCATGAGCCTTTACTTGCCGGTGTATCAACACGAAGCGGAACCTACAACTGACAGGTAAGCGCCATGGTCCAGTCTCTGAGCAGGTTGGTGACGGGTATCGCGGGGCTCGATGCCCTGCTCAAGGGCGGCCTGGTCACCGGGGCCTCCTACATCATTCAGGGGCCGCCTGGTGCCGGCAAGACCATCCTGGCAAATCAGCTGGCTTGCGGGCATGTACTCAACGGCGGTCGTGTGCTGGTAGTGACATTGCTCAGCGAGTCCCACGAACGGCTGTTCCAGTACATGGGAACCCTCGAGTTCTTCGACCCGGTTCTGGTGGGTGATCAGATCCAGTTCGTCAGTGCCTTCGATACCCTGGAGCAGGAAGGGCTCGAAGCCGTGGTCAGGCTGCTGCGCCAGGAGATCGGCCGGCATCAGGCCAGTTTGTTGATCGTCGATGGCGTGCTCAATGCCCGGGCGCGGGCGGACTCGGCGCTTGAAACCAAGAAGTTCGTGTCTGAATTGCAGGGGCATGCAGCGTTCGCTGGTTGCACGGTGCTGCTGCTGACCAGTGCCCGACTCGATGAGGGTAGCCCCGAGCACACCATGGTCGATGGTGTCATCGAGTTGGGTGAGCAACTGGTAGGCAGCCGTGCGGTGCGGCATATACAACTGCGCAAGACCCGAGGGAGCGGCGCCTTGTCGGGGCGCCACGAGTGCCTGATCGACGAGGCCGGGATGCATGTCTATCCGCGCCTGGAGTCACTGTTCAGTCGTCCCAGCCATACCGGCGCTGCCAGCCTCAGTCGCGTGACCAGCGGGGTGCCAACGCTGGATGAAATGCTCGATGGTGGCCTGGCCTCAGGCTCGGTCAGCCTGGTGATGGGGCCCTCGGGGATCGGCAAGACATCGTTGGGCCTGGCGTTTCTCGCCGCCAGCAGTGCGCAGGCGCCGGGCCTGCACTTCGGCTTCTACGAGACGCCAGAGCGGCTGCGCCTGAAGGCGGCATCGCTGGGCTACGATTTTGCAGCGCTGGAGCGCGACGGTGCCCTGCAGTTGTGCTGGCAGCCCACCACCGAAGGGTTGCTGGACCAGGTGGGCGCACGCCTGCTCGCGCAGGTGGAGGCGCTGGGGGCCAAGCGGGTGCTGATCGACAGCCTGGGGGCATTCAGTCGCCTGGCCATCGACCCGGCCCGGCTCAACGCCTTTTTCCGGGCCTTGACCGGAGAGCTGCGTGCTCGCGACATCAGCGTCCTGCTGACCTGGGAAATGCGCGATATATTCGGCTCGGAAATCACCGCCCCGGCTCCGGACCTATCGAGCATCGTCGACAACCTCATGCTCATGCGCTTCGTCGAACTGGATTCGCAATTGCGGCGTATGCTGTCGATTCTCAAGGTGCGCGACAGCCATCATGACCCCGCGCTGCACGAGATGCGCATGGGGCCGCAGGGGGTCTCTCTGCGCAAGGCCTTCGAGGGCGCGTGCGGGGTGCTCTCGGGCACGCCGGTGCCGCCGGCGAGTGGGTAGGCCATGAACACCATCCTGATCGTCGATGACGAGTACCTGATTGCCGATATCCTCGGTTTCGCCCTGGAGGACGAGGGTTTCCTGGTGGAAAAGGCAAGCAATGGCCGTAAGGCCCTGGAGGCGCTTCAGGACAAACGCGTGGAATTGGTGATCACCGACTACATGATGCCGGTGCTCAATGGCGAGGAGTTGGTGCGGGCGATTCGCGACGAACTGCAGCTGCACGACCTGCCAGTGATCCTCATGAGCGGCGCTCAGGCCAGCCAAGGACGCCCGGAACTGTTCGCCGCGGTGTTCGACAAACCGTTCGACATGGACAAAATGATCGCCAAGGTGCGCGAACTCCTGGGCACCTGAGGCGAGCGCGTGCCGTCAGATCAAGCGCGTCCGTGCGACTTGAGGCAACGCGACTCAGTGCGAGTCGTCGTGTTTTTCCGGTGCTGGGTTGCCAGCCTGGATGCGTTTGAAGATTTCTTCACGATGAACCTGTACATCCTTCGGTGCATCGATGCCAATCCTCACCTGCATCCCTTTAACGCCCAGAATGGTGACTTTGATGTCATCGTTGATGACGATGCTTTCGCCAACCTTACGGGTGAGTATCAGCATGTAGTTCTCCTTGGTGGTGTCGATATCCGCGTGGCCATTTGGCGAGGCGGTGGGAGCTGGTCCCTCTTCCTTCTCATTAAAGACGCTTTCGGCGGATAGTAATTCCCCGGAATACAAATTCTGTAGCGTGTCTTTAGTCGCAGGTGCCGACGAAATCTGCTTTGGCAGCGTCGGCGAAGGTGCTCGCTGGCAAGAATAGGGGGCTTCGAGGCAGATGGGAAATTTCCTTGCATGATGGGCCAGATAGCAAGGCTCAATGGGCCTGCGAATTTTCCAGCGCCTGCAGGAACAGCAGCAAGGCTACCTCCTCAGGCTCCAGTCCCTGCCGGTTGCGGCTGCGGGGCAATGCAGCCAGTTGCCCGAGATGGAAATGCTCCAGTACCGCCGGGTGGATGTAGCAGCGCCGGCACACCGCGGGAGTGTTACCCAGCCGGCTGGCAACCTGCCTGACGATGGCTGCCACCTGGCGTTTGGCTTCGCTTTCCGGCTCCCAGGCCAGAGGCCTGAGCAGGCTCAGGGCAAGGCTGCTACCGGCCCAGGTGCGATAGTCCTTGGCGGTGAAGTCGGCGCCGGTCAATTGCTGGAGGAACTGGTTGATATCGCTTGAGCCGATGCTGCGGCGCTGGCCTTGCTCATCCAGGTACTGGAACAGTGTCTGCCCAGGCAGCTCGATACAGCGCTTGAGCAGGTTCGCCAGGCGTCGGTCGCGCAGGGTCACATCATGCTCGACGCCGCGCTTGCCGCGGAACTGGAAGCGTATGGTGCTCCCTTCGACGGTGACGTGGCGATTGCGCAGGGTGGTCAGGCCATACGACTTGTTATCGCGCAGGTACTGTGGGTTGCCGATGCGAATCAGGGTGCTGTCGAGCAGGCTCACCACCAAGGCGATGATTTTCTCTCGATCCAGCCCCGGGCGCGCCAAGTGGCTGTCGATATGCTTGCGCAGCTTGGGCAGGGCCCTGGCGAAGGCCAGCATGCGCCCGAACTTGTGCTGGTCGCGCAGCTCGCGCCATTGAGTGTGGTAGCGGTACTGCTTGCGGCCACGGGCGTCGCGGCCAGTGGCCTGCAGATGGCCCTGTGGGTCCAGGCATATCCACACATCGGTATAGGCGGGGGGGATGGCCAGGGCGGCGATCCGCGCGAGCGTCTCGCCATCGCGCACCCGCTGGCCCTCTGGGTCCAGGTAGATGAACCGACCACGCCATTTGCGCCTGGTCAGTCCTGGTTGGGTGTCGTCGACGTAGTGCAAGGTCGCGGGCAGGGGGTGGTCGAGCATCGCTGGCAGGCCTCGATCAGTGCTATGACCAATGGACAGCAGGCGTGCGACGGATGCTCAGCCCAACAGTGCTACCGATTTGATCTGGGCAATCAACGCCTGACCTGGATGCAGGTCGAGTTGGTCGGCAGAAAACCGGGTGATGCGCGCCAGCAAGGCGTTGTCGCCAGCATCGAGGCTCACCAGCACGTGCGCAGGGTTGTCTGCAGGGCGACATTCGCGCACGCGCACCGCCAGCCGGTTAAGGATGCTGGACGTGCTGTCTGCGCCAAGCGCGAGGCTCACATCACGGGCCTGAACTTTGACCCGCAGCGTGCTGCCCAGTGCGTGGGGCGGATGCGCGATGCGCAGCACAGGGCCATCGCTGCCGGGCAGGCGCAGGTCGAGCAGATCGTAATGCGCGTCGTGACCGACCACCCGGCCTTCGAAGACCACCCCGGCCTCTTCGCCCTGCGCCAACGGTAAGTCCAAGCGGGCGAGGGTTTCGCCAATCGGGCCACTGGCGACTGCCTTGCCTTGCTCCAGGAGTACCAGGTGGTCCGCCAGCCGTGCCACTTCGTCCTGAGCATGGCTGACATACACAAGGGGAATGTCCAGTTCATCGTGCAGGCGCTCAAGATACGGCAGGATCTCACGCTTGCGAGGCCCGTCCAAGGCCGCCAGCGGCTCGTCCATCAGTAACAGGCGCGGGCTGCTGAGCAAGGCGCGTGCAATGCCGACTCGTTGCGCCTCGCCACCCGACAAGGTGGCTGGCTTGCGCGCAAGCAAAGGGCCGATGCCCAGCAACTGGCACGCTTGCTCCAGGCCGACCTTGCGTTCGCCCGCGGGCACCCGGCGCCAGCCGAATTCCAGGTTGCCGCGCACCGACAAGTGCGGGAACAGGCTCGCTTCTTGGAACACGTAGCCCACCGGGCGCAGGTGGGGAGGCTGGAAAAAGCCGCGAGCGCTGTCTTCCCAGATCTCGCCATTGACCTCGATGTAGGCGCTGGCGGCGCGCTCCAGGCCCGCCAGGCAGCGTAGACACGACGTCTTGCCAGACCCGGAGTGGCCAAACAGTGCACTGATCCCGCGCCCCGGCAGGTGCAGGTCGACATCCAGGGTGAAGTCCCCGCGGGCCAGCTCGAGGCGCGCCACGATCGTCGTGCTCATGTCAGCTCCAGCCCGCTTTGCTGCGGCGCCCGGCGTACAGCAAGAGCAGCACGAGGAAAGAGAATACCAGCATGGTCCCGGCCAGCCAGTGCGCTTGCGAATAGGCCATGGCTTCGACGTGATCGAAGATCTGAACGGAGACCACGCGGGTCTTGTCCGGAATATTGCCGCCGATCATCAGCACCACGCCAAACTCGCCGACGGTATGGGCGAAGCCGAGGATAGTGGCGGTGACGAAGCCAGGGCGTGCCAGCGGCAGCACAACGTGCACGAAGGTGTCCCAAGGGCTGGCACGCAGAGTGGCGGCCACTTCCAGCGGGCGCTGGCCTATGGCGCTGAAGGCGTTCTGCAACGGCTGCACCACGAACGGCATGGAGTACACCACCGAGCCGATGACCAGCCCGCTGAAGCTGAACACCACGCTGCCCAGGCCAAGCGCCTGAGTAGCCTGGCCGACCCAGCCGTGCGGACCGAGGGCAATCAGCAGGTAGAAGCCAATGACCGTGGGTGGCAATACCAGGGGCAGTGCCACCACGGCGCCTACCGGCCCGCGCAGCCACGAGCTCGTGCGCGCCAGCCACCAGGCGATGGGGGTGCCTAGGATCAGCAGAATCAAGGTGGTCAGGCTGGCCAGTTTGACGGTCAGCCAGAGGGCACCCAGGTCACTGGCGTCCAGTGGCATCAGATTTCATATCCGTAGGACTTGATCACCGCTGCTGCCTTCGGGCCCTTCAGGTACGCGACCAGCGCCTTGGCGGCTGCGTTGTCCTTGCCTTTTTTGAGAATCACCGCGTCCTGACGGATCGGAGCGTGCAGGTTGGACGGTACGATCCACGCCGAACCGTTGCTCACCTTGCCGTCCTTGTAGATTTGCGACAGCGCGACGAAACCCAGTTCGGCGTTGCCGGTGGAGACGAACTGGAAGGCCTGGGTGATGTTCTGGCCCTCGACGATCTTGCTCTGGGTGGCTTCTTTGAGCCCCAGCCTGTCCAGCACCTGTGTGGCGGCCAGGCCATAAGGCGCGGTCTTGGGGTTGGCGATGGACAGGTGCTTGAAGTCGTTCTTCTTCAGCACTTCACCCTCGGCGTCCACGTAGCCTTCCTTGGCCGACCACAGTGCCAGGGTGCCCACGGCGTAGGTGAAACGCGAGCCTGGGACGATTTCCTGTTCGTGTTCGAGTTTGGCCGGTGTGCTGTCGTCGGCCGACAGAAACACGTCGAAAGGTGCGCCGTTCTTGATCTGGGCGTAGAACTGGCCAGTCGCCCCGTAGGCGGCGACCAGCTTGTGCCCGGTGTCCTTCTCGAAGTCTTTGGCGATGGCCTGGATAGGCGCGGTGAAGTTGGCTGCCACCGCCACCTGGACCTCATCGGCCCAGGCACTGTTGAGTGAGACCAGGCTGGCCAGGGCGGTGACAGCCAGGTGGGACAGGCGGATACGCATGAAGACGGCTCCAGAGGGTTATCGTTATAGCCTGAACTATATAGCGATAAACTGTTCGCGTGGAAGAGGCCGGCGTGTTGGGGGATTCAGCGGGTAATCAGCGCCAGTGCCTTCTCGGCGATCTCGCGGGTCAACTGCTCGGCCGGCATCGGCCTGCCCAGCCGCAAGGCCTGCCCTGACCACAGGTTGCTGAAGTCGCTGGCGCCTCGTGGGTCGCTGACTGCCCGCAACGGCATCAGCGCACCGCCTGCCAGGGGGAAGCGTGGGGCCAGTTCGCTCATGGCGCCCAGCTCGCGCATGATGCGGTTGTTGATGCCTCGGGCAGGGCGCCCGGTGAACAGGTTGGTCAGCGCGGTGTCGCTGGCCGGCGCGTTGTCCAGGGCATGGCGATGGGCCGGGGACACCTTGGCTTCAGGGCTGAACAGGTAGGCGGTGCCGATCTGTACGGCGGACGCACCCAGGGCCAGTGCAGCGACCAGGCCACGGTGATCACCGATGCCGCCGGCGGCGATCACGGGTACCTGCACCGCATCGGCGATCTGCGGTACCAGGGCGAAGGTGCCGATCTGACTGTTGATGTCGTCGGTCAGGAACATGCCGCGATGGCCGCCTGCTTCATAGCCCATGGCAATGATCGCATCGCAACCATGGGCCTGCAGCCATACCGCTTCTTCGACAGTGGTGGCGCTGGACAGTACCTTGGCACCGCTGGCCTTGACCCGTTGCAGCAGCTCGGGCGCTGGCAAGCCGAAGTGGAAGCTGACCACCTCGGGGTGCAACTGCTCGATCAGCTTGCAGCTCTGTTCATCGAACGGGGCACGGTTTGACACGGGGGTCGGTGCCTCGAAGTCGACGCCCAGTTCGTCGTAATAGGGCTTGAGCGCCTGCTTCCAGCGAGCGGCCTGCTGCGCATCTGGCACCGGTGGTTGGTGGCAGAAGAAATTGAGGTTCAACGGGCCCTGGCAGGCTGCGCGAAACGTCTCGATCTCACGCCGTAGCTGCTCCTCGGTGAGCATGGCACAGGGCAGGGCACCCAAACCACCGGCCTTGCCCACCGCGATCGCCATGGCCGAGCCTGAAGCCCCGGCCATCGGTGCCTGGAGAATGGGCAACCGGATGCCCAGCAGATCGAGGATACGACGGTCGGGCCAGTGGCTCATGGGGCTCTCCTTGCGAGTGTGCGATGGGGGCTGGGTTCAGGCCTCAGAGTGCCTTGCTGACTTGAATGTCGCTGATCTTGTCTGCGTCGTCACCATGGATCTTGCGCAGGGCTTCCAGGGCTTGCTCCTGGGAGTTGTCGGGCATCAGGGCGAAGTCCCAGCGGCGCTGGCCGTCGAGCTTGTACTTGATGACGTATTTGATGGTCTGGGTCATGGCAGCCTTATCCGAGTTTCGACGACGAGCGGCGAATGATCTTGATCTTGTGAGTGAAGGTCGGCTTGCGCGTCACCGAGATCGGGCGTGAGGTCACGGTATCGAGGGTGATATTCCAGAAACCGGTGCTGGGTACGGTGATCTTGGCCGGGAAACGCTCGAAGTGGCCACCATGGTAGGTGTGGCGGCCGCCGTTCTTGAAACTGCGGAAATTGGCGTCGTTCATCAGGCGAATATTGCAGCGCTGGGAACACTCGATGACCACGATGTCGTCTTCGTTGAGGTGCTCGCGCTGGTGAATGAATTTCATGGGGGGCCCCGCAAGGTGTAATTCTGCAAACGCGAACAATACCACGATGGCGGGCGGCGCTGCCGTGCTCGATGGTCGGGCTGCAGATAAATCTGCCAAAGCAGGGAGCAAAACCGCCTGGCCGTTGTCCAACGCGGTTCCTGATGGCAGAGGTGCAGTAGATGAAGTGGTTGGTGGCGGCGTTGACCTTGGCACTCGGTGGTTGTGTCAGTGTGACGGAACTGGAGCAATCGCACGAGACGTTGGATGTCATTTCTGGCAAGACACCCCGTGAGTATGCTGATTGCGTCAAGCACAAGCTGGCAGACAGCCGAGACCCCCTGGCCGAGGAAGCGCATGGCGACGGCCTGCGCCTGATCGTGCCGCAGAAGCTCTCGGCCGGTGTCGGCCCGGCGGCGTTGGTCGATATCGACAAGCGTGGCAGCGGCAGCAGCATCAAGTTGCGCGAGCGCCTCAACAACTTCCCGTTGCGCCTGGGTGACGTGCGCACGGCAGCGACGCAATGCATCTCCGGCAGTTGACCTGGCTCAAGTAAAACGCGGTTAGCAGGCTAATTGCCATCCTCTGGTCGGCCTGGGCGTTGTTGCGACTTTCCCTGCAGGGCTAGTATCCATTTGCTTATGTTTTTTAAGCCTAAGCTTATAACAAAAGAAATGGAGATTCGTGATGACCCCGTTGAGTCGCGTCGTGATCGGCAGCCTGCTGATCCTGGCCTGGCCCGCGGCGCATGCCGCCGATGGCCAGAAAGTCTTCACCCAGGGTGGGGCCAATCCCGCCGCCATGGCCTGCCTGGGCTGCCATGGTGCAGACGGCAAGGGCATTGCCGCTGCTGGGTTCCCGCGTCTGGCCGGGCTGCCCGCCGGTTATCTGAGCAAGCAACTGCATGACTGGCGCGCCGGCAGCCGCAAGCAGCCAGTCATGGAACCCCTGGCCAAAGCGTTGACCGAGGCCGAGATCGAGGCGGTCAGCACCTACCTGGCTGGCCTGCCCGGCGACCCTTCCCCAGAACTGCGTCGCCAGCAGATCGCCAACGACAGCGTTACCCGCCTGGCGCTTTACGGTGACTGGCGTCGGCAGATCCCCGGTTGCGTGCAGTGCCATGGCCCAGGGGGCAGTGGGGTTGGCGAACATTTCCCGCCCTTGGCTGGGCAACCGGCCGGTTATCTGGCCGCGCAACTCAACGCCTGGCGCGACGGCAGTCGCAGCAATGACCCCAACCAGCTGATGGTCGGTGTGGCCAAGGCCATGACCGATGACGAGGTCACGGCTATCGCTGAGTTCTTCGCCCGTCCAGCTCGCCAGGAGGTCAAGCCATGAGACCATTGATGCCAATCGCGTTGCTGCTGGTCATGTGCAACGCCCACGCCGCCCCTGTTGCCATGGAAGACCAGTCGCAACTGAAGGTGCCCGACGCCCAGTCCTCGCCACAGTTCGTCCCGCCTTCGGAAAGCACACTGCCGGACAACGCCTTCGGCAAGATGGTACGCGAGGGACATGCACTGTTCGTCGATACCCGCAGGCTGATGCCCGAAGCCGTGGGCAATGGCATGAACTGCAGCAACTGCCACCTCGATCAGGGCCGTCTGGCCCACTCTGCGCCAATGTGGGGCGCCTACCCGATGTATCCGGCTTATCGCAAGAAAAACGACAAGGTCAACACCTATGCCGAACGCATCCAGGGGTGTTTCCAGTTCAGCATGAACGGTACACCGCCAGCGGCCGACAGCCCACAGATGACGGCGCTTTCGGTGTATTCCTACTGGCTGTCGAGCAAGGCGCCAACCGGCGTCGAGATCGCCGGGCGTGGTTACCCCGAGGTGCCGCAACCCAAGGGCGGCTATGACTTCACCCGAGGCCAGCAGGTCTACCGCGAACAGTGCGCGATCTGCCACGGCAATAACGGAGAGGGCCAGAAAGTGGCGGGCGAGTATGTCATGCCGCCGCTCTGGGGCAAGGATTCCTACAACTGGGGTGCCGGCATGCATCGGATCAACACGGCGGCCTCCTTCATCAAATACAACATGCCCTTGGGCAAACCCGGCAGCCTGAGCGATCAGCAGGCCTGGGACGTAGCGGCCTGGGTCAACCGGCACGAACGGCCACAGGATCCACGTTTGATCGAGGGCTCGGTGGAGAAGACGCGGGTCAAGTTCCACGCCAATGATGGGGTCAACCTGTATGGGCAGAAGGTGGACGGTGTGCTGATTGGGCAAGGCACCGGTAGCTGAGGCGCATCCCCGTCCTGTCACACCTGTATCACGGCACTGTAACCACCGACAGGTAGCAATGGCTGCGTTCATGTCGAAGGAGCGCGGCCATGGAGCTTTGTGTGATCGGAGCGGGGTATGTGGGCCTGGTGACGGCGGCCTGTTTTGCCGAGATGGGTAACCGGGTGGTGTGCCTGGAACGCGACCAGCAGCGCTTGGCGCAGTTGCGCCAGGGACATTGCCCCATTCACGAGCCCGGTCTGGAGGTGCTGCTCAAGAGCGGCCTGAGCCGCGGCCAGTTGAGATTCAGCGACGACTGGCAGCAGGCCTTGGCCCGGGCCGACGTGGTGTTCATCGCGGTCGGCACGCCTAGCCAGGAGGACGGCTCGGCTGACCTGCAGCATGTCCTGGCAGTGGCGGACAGCCTGGGTCGGCACCTGCGACGCCCTTGCCTGGTGGTGAACAAGTCGACGGTGCCGGTGGGCACTGCCGAGCGTGTGGCCGCGCAGATTGCGCTGGGTTTGCGTGAGCGTCGTGCGGGCTTTGCCGTCGAGGTGGCCAGCAATCCGGAGTTTCTCAAGGAGGGCAGCGCCCTGGACGACTTCATGCGCCCGGACCGTATCGTCATCGGCAGTGACAGTGAGTCCGCCCGCCAGTTGTTGCAGCGCCTGTACGCGCCGTTCGTGCGCAACCATGAGCGCATATTGATAATGACGCCGCGCGCCGCCGAGCTCACCAAGTACGCAGCCAATGCGTTCCTGGCGACCAAGATCTCGTTCGTTAACGAACTGGCCGGCCTGTGCGCCTGCCTGGGCGTGGACATCGAACAGGTACGCCGTGGCATCGGCAGCGACCGGCGCATCGGCAGCCATTTCATCTACGCGGGTTGCGGCTACGGCGGCTCATGCTTCCCCAAGGATGTGCGTGCGCTGATTCATACCGCCGAGCAGCAAGGTTACCCGTGCGCAATCCTTCAGGCGGTGCAGGCCCGCAACGAACAGCAGAAAACCCTGCTGTACAGTGCGTTGCACCAGCACTTCGGTGGCTTCCTGCGAGGGCGGGTGGTAGCGCTTTGGGGGATGGCATTCAAACCAGGCACCGACGATTTGCGCGAAGCCCCAAGCCTGGTGTTGCTGGATGCCCTGCTGGCCTCGGGCACGCGGATCCAGGCCTGCGATCCGGTAGCGCTGTCGGCGGTTGCCGAGCGCTACCCGTGGGCCGTAGCCTGCGGCCAGTTACGTCTGCACGATGACCCGTACGCCTGTGTCGAAGGGGCGGATGCGCTGGTTCTGGTGACCGAATGGAAGCAGTTCCGACAGCCGGACTTCCCCCGCGTACGGGGCTTGATGCGCATGCCGGTAGTGTTCGATGGGCGTAATATTTACGATCCGCTGGAACTATCTACACTGGGTTATCTCTATCATGGCATCGGTCGGCCACAGGCGGGGCATTGTAAGGTGACTGCCGCCTGATTAGACTGCGCCGAATTCCAACAGGCCTTGCCTTTGTTTAAGGACGTATATGATCAAAAAATGCTTGTTCCCGGCCGCCGGCTACGGCACCCGCTTCCTGCCTGCTACAAAAGCCATGCCCAAGGAAATGCTGCCGGTGGTCAACAAGCCACTGATCCAGTATGGCGTCGAGGAGGCCCTGGACGCCGGCCTGACCGAGATCTCCATCGTCACTGGCCGTGGCAAGCGCGCCCTGGAAGACCACTTCGACATCAGCTACGAGCTGGAAAACCAGATCAAGGGCACCGACAAGGAAAAGTACCTGGTCGGTATCCGTCGCCTGCTGGATGAGTGCTCGTTCTCCTACACCCGTCAGACCGAGATGAAGGGCCTGGGCCATGCGATTCTCACCGGCCGTCCGCTGATCGGCGACGAGCCGTTCGCCGTGGTGCTGGCCGACGACCTGTGCGTCAACCCGGAAGGTGACGGCGTTCTGACCCAGATGGTCAAGCTGTACAACCAGTTCCGTTGCTCGATCGTCGCCATCCAGGAAGTCGATCCGCAGGAAACCAACAAGTACGGTGTCATCGCTGGTGACATGATTCGCGACGACATCTTCCGTGTCACCAACATGGTCGAGAAGCCCAAGCCCGAAGACGCGCCGTCGAACCTGGCGATCATCGGTCGCTACATCCTGACGCCGGACATCTTCGACATCATCGCCAACACCGAGCCTGGCAAAGGTGGCGAGATTCAGATCACCGACGCCCTGATGCAGCAGGCGCAGAATGGCTGCGTGATTGCGTACAAGTTCAAGGGCAAGCGTTTCGACTGCGGTGGCGCCGAAGGCTACATCGACGCGACCAACTTCTGCTTCGAGAACTACTACAAGACTGGCAAGGCTTACTGATAAGCCTGGCAGGTCCAGAAGCCACCCTCCGGGGTGGCTTTTTTGTTTGCGGCGGCCAACGGGGGTATGCTGGACGCCAGCCAAGGAGACTGAATACATGGCCTACGATTTTGATCTGTTCGTGATTGGCGCCGGTTCCGGCGGTGTGCGTGCCGCGCGTTTCGCTGCAGGCTTCGGCGCGAAAGTGGCGGTGGCCGAGAGCCGCTATCTGGGCGGTACGTGTGTCAACGTCGGCTGTGTGCCGAAAAAACTGCTGGTGTATGGCGCCCACGTGGCCGATGAGTTGGAACAGGCTGCCGGCTTCGGCTGGACGCTGGAAGAAGGCCATTTCGACTGGGGCACGCTGATCGCCAACAAGAACCGTGAAATCGAGCGGCTCAACGGCATCTACCGCAATCTGCTGGTCAACAGTGGCGTGAACCTGTTGCAAGGGCATGCGCGCATGACCGGTGCCCACGAGGTGGAAGTGGAAGGCCAGCGCTACAGCGCCGAGCACATCCTCATTGCCACGGGCGGCTGGCCGCAGGTGCCGGACATTCCGGGCAAGGAGCTGGCCATCACTTCCAACGAGGCCTTCTACCTCAAGGACCTGCCGCGCCGCGTTCTGGTGGTTGGCGGCGGCTACATCGCGGTCGAATTTGCCGGGATCTTCCAGGGCCTTGGCGCCGATACCACGCTGCTGTACCGGGGCGATCTGTTCCTGCGGGGCTTCGATGGATCGGTGCGGACCCACCTCAAGGAGGAGCTGGAAAAGCGCGGCTTGAACCTGCAGTTCAATGCCGACATCCAGCGCATCGACAAGCTGGAGGATGGCAGCCTCAAGGCCACGCTCAAGGATGGTCGCGAGCTGCTCACCGACTGCGTGTTCTATGCCACCGGACGTCGCCCGATGCTGGACAACCTGGGCTTGGAGAATACCGGTGTGGAGCTGGATCCACGTGGCTACATCCGGGTTGACGAGCAGTACCAGACCACCGAACCCTCGGTGTTGGCGATTGGCGATGTGATCGGCCGCGTCCAGCTGACCCCGGTAGCATTGGCCGAAGGCATGGCCGTGGCCCGGCGGTTGTTCAAGCCTGAGCAGTATCGCCCAGTGGATTACCAGAACATTCCTACCGCAGTGTTCAGCCAGCCGCCGATTGGTACGGTGGGCCTTACCGAGGAACAGGCCCTGGCGGCCGGGCACAAGGTGCAAATCTTCGAGAGCCGCTTCCGGGCGATGAAGCTGACCCTGACCGACATCCAGGAAAAAACCCTGATGAAGCTGGTGGTGGACGCCGAGACCGACAAAGTGCTGGGGTGCCACATGGTCGGGCCGGATGCAGGCGAGATCATCCAGGGCCTGGGTATTGCGCTCAAGGCCGGGGCTACCAAGCAGCAATTCGACGAGACTATCGGCGTGCACCCGACGGCGGCCGAAGAGTTCGTGACCTTGCGTACCGCCACGCGCTGACGTGTTAGAGCGGGTTCCCCACGCAGCCTTCGACGCAGTGTTGGGCACCGGCTTTGCCGGTGCTCGCGGTGAACCTGCTCCCACGGCCCACGCGGCGTATCGCGCAATCCTTTGCTCAGCGCAATCCCTTCTATTAATAAACCTCGGTTATAGCCAAAACCAATCGCAAGCATGAGCTTTGCCAATGAGCCTTTATGGGGATGAGCGGTTAGGATTCTCTCCGTCAACTGATTTCAACCCATGAAGGAGCGTCTCTCATGCCTATCATCAACAGCCAGGTCAAACCGTTCAATGCCACCGCTTTCCACAACGGCGAATTCGTTCAGGTCAGCGAAGCCGACCTGAAAGGCAAGTGGTCTGTCGTGTTCTTCTACCCGGCCGACTTCACCTTCGTTTGCCCGACCGAACTGGGTGACCTTGCTGACAACTACGAAGAGTTCAAGAAACTCGGCGTGGAAATCTACGGCGTGTCCACCGACACCCACTTCACCCACAAAGCCTGGCACGACACTTCGGAAACCATCGGCAAGATCAAGTACCCGCTGATCGGTGACCCGACCCACGTCATCTCCCGCAACTTCGATGTGCTGATCGAAGAAGCTGGCCTGGCTGATCGCGGTACCTTCGTGATCAACCCGGAAGGCCAGATCAAGATCGTCGAAATCAACGACGGTGGTGTAGGTCGCGACGCCAGCGAACTGCTGCGCAAGGTCAAGGCTGCTCAATACGTGGCTGCCCACCCAGGCGAAGTCTGCCCGGCCAAGTGGAAAGAAGGCGAAGCGACCCTGGCGCCATCCCTGGACCTGGTCGGCAAGATCTAATGTTCGCCCGATGAGTGCCAGCGCGACGACCATGCTGCGTCGAAAACAGGCTTGGCACTTCTCGAACGGATAAAGGTTCATGCACCCGTCGCGGGCGGTGAGCAGCCGCCATAGCTGAAGTTCTCACTGCCCCGTCAAACGCCCGGGCGCCATCGCCTGGGCGTTTTTGTATCCGAAGTTTGAAAAAGGAATCGCCCGTATGTTGGACGCCACGCTTAAATCGCAACTGAAAACCTACCTGGAGCGGGTCACCCAGCCGATCGAGATCGTTGCTTCCCTCGACGACGGCGCGAAGTCCCGCGAATTGCACGACCTGCTGGTGGAAATTGCCGGCCTGTCGAACCTCATTACCCTGCGCGCGGATGGTGATGACGCCCGTCGTCCCTCGTTCTCGCTCAACCGCCCGGGTGCCGATATCAGCCTGCGCTTCGCCGGCATCCCAATGGGCCATGAATTCACCTCGCTGGTGTTGGCGCTGCTGCAAGTCGGTGGCCACCCATCCAAGGCCAGCGCCGAAGTGATCGAGCAGATCCAGGCGCTTGAAGGCGAGTTCACTTTCGAAACCTACTTCTCGCTGTCGTGCCAGAACTGCCCGGACGTGGTCCAGGCGCTGAACTTGATGGCGGTACTCAACCCGAACGTGCGCCACGTGGCCATCGACGGTGCGCTGTTCCAGGATGAAGTCGAAGCCCGCAAGATCATGGCGGTGCCTAGCATTTACCTGAACGGCGAAGTGTTTGGCCAGGGCCGTATGGGCCTGGAAGAGATTCTCGGCAAGATCGACACCAATGCAGGTGCCCGCCAGGCCGAGAAGATCAACGCCAAGGACGCGTTCGACGTGCTGGTGGTCGGCGGTGGCCCAGCTGGCGCCTCGGCAGCGATCTATGCCGCCCGCAAAGGCATCCGTACCGGTGTCGCCGCCGAGCGTTTCGGCGGTCAGGTGCTCGATACCCTGGCCATCGAGAACTTCATCTCGGTACAGGAAACCGAGGGGCCGAAACTGGCCACGGCGCTGGAAGAGCACGTCAAGCAGTACGACGTCGACATCATGAACCTGCAGCGCGGTGAAGCGTTGATTCCGGCCACCGACGGCGGTTTGCACGAAGTACGCCTGGCAGGCGGTGCCTCGCTCAAGGCCAAGACCGTGATCCTGGCCACCGGCGCCCGCTGGCGCGAAATGAATGTGCCGGGCGAGCAGGAGTACCGCGCCCGTGGCGTGGCCTACTGCCCGCACTGCGACGGCCCGCTGTTCAAGGGTAAGCGTGTGGCGGTGATCGGTGGCGGCAACTCGGGTGTTGAAGCGGCCATCGACCTTGCGGGGATCGTTGCCCAGGTAACGCTGATCGAATTCGACAGCCAGCTGCGTGCCGACGCCGTTCTGCAGCGCAAGCTACACAGCCTGCCGAACGTCAAGGTTATCACCAGCGCCCTGACGACCGAAGTGCTGGGCAACGGCGAGAAAGTCACTGGCCTGCGTTACAAGGACCGCAGCACCGACGAGTCGCACGAGCTGGCGCTGGAAGGCATCTTCGTGCAGATCGGCCTGCTGCCGAACACTGACTGGCTCAAGGGTACCGTCGAACTGTCGCCGCGTGGCGAGATCATCGTCGATGCCAAGGGCGCGACCAACATCCCCGGCGTCTTCGCTGCCGGTGACGTGACCACAGTGGCGTACAAGCAGATCGTCATCGCAGTAGGTGAGGGCGCCAAGGCCTCACTGGCGGCTTTCGATCACTTGATCCGTACGTCTGCGCCGGCGTAAGCCTGTAACGACACATCGCCGACAAGCCGACTCCTACAGGGACCAGTAGGAACCGGCTTGTCGGCGATGTGGCTCGTGGTGAACGAGGGTGTCTATCATTTAACGCAGACACCCTCAGGAATCTCAGCCATGACCCTGATCAGCCGCGAACCCTGGTGGCTCGTGCCACCCAAGCCCGGCCAGAAAGAGCAGGACCTGCACTGGGGCTATCTGGAAATCTACGCCGACGGACGCACGGTGTTCGTCGACCAGCGCCCGAGCGACCGCGAGCTTGCTGAGCGCAAGAGTTGTCGCAACTTCCCCGAACCGGATAATTGAACGGATCACCCGCCAAGTTCGGACAGGCGCGCTTCCAGAGCGGCAATCCGGGCTTCCAGGGCTTCGATCCGCTCTTCCGATACGTTGCTGGCGCTGCCACGCCCGCCACCTTCCTGCTGGCGTGCGGCGAGTATCGCCTCGATTTCCGCCGGGTCGCCCAGCGCATGGGTGTATCGGTCTTCGCGCTGGCCAGCCTGGCGCGGCAGGTGCAGGGCAAGGCCTCGTGAGATCAAACGCTCGAGTTGGTGCTGGATCTGCTCGGTATCGTCGAAGTCGTGAAGGCGGTTGCTGCGCGTGAGCAGCTCGTTGAGGGTCTGCGGGCCGCGCAGGAACATCAGTCCCATCAGTATCAGCTGTGCCGGTACCAGTTCCAGCGCCTTGTCCACGCGCTGTTCCCAGCGGTCGGCACGGCTGCCCATCTGTAGGCGGGTCATGTCCTGGCCTTCGAGGGCGCGCAGGGCCTGGCCAACCTGGCCTTGGGTCAGATTCATGACCGGCTCGCGGCTGGTCTTCTGGTTGCACGCCAGAACCAGGGCGTTGAGGGTCAGCGGGTAGCTTTCCGGGCTGGTGGCCTGCTTTTCGATCAACGAGCCGAGGATTCGGATCTCGACGCTGTTGAAGCGGCCTGCGCCTGCGGTTTCGTGTTCTGACATGACCCTGTCTCATTACTGGGGGAGGGCCACTAGCGTAGGTAAAGCGCCAGGCTTAGGCAATCACTGGCTTCATCGTCGGCCAAGCATCAACCGAACCTGTAGGCGCTGGGCCGCATGGCGGCCCAGCGTCATTCATGCACTGCGTTGCGTTTCTGCTTGGCACGCGGCAGCCGTGAACAGTACATCGGTCGACGAATTCAGCGCGGTCTCGGCTGAATCCTGCAGCACGCCAATGATGAAGCCGACCGCCACCACCTGCATGGCGATCTCGCTGGGAATGCCGAACAGGCTGCATGCCAGCGGGATCAGCAGCAGCGAACCGCCCGCTACCCCGGAGGCGCCGCAGGCACAGATGGCCGCGACCACGCTCAGCAGCACGGCGGTCGGCAGGTCGACAGGAATTCCCAGGGTGTGTACCGCTGCCAGGGTCAGCACGGTGATGGTGATCGCCGCGCCGGCCATGTTGATGGTCGCACCCAGCGGAATCGATACCGAGTAGGTGTCTTCATGCAGGCCAAGACGCTCGGATAATGCCAGGTTCACCGGAATGTTCGCCGCCGAACTGCGGGTGAAGAACGCCGTGATGCCACTTTCGCGCAGGCACAGCAAGGTCAGCGGGTATGGGTTGCGGCGTATCTTCCAGAACACGATCAGCGGGTTCATCACCAACGCCACGAACAGCATGCAGCCGATCAGCACCGCCAGCAGGTGCAGGTAGCCGAGCAGGGCGCTCAGCCCCGATTGGGCGAGGGTGGAGCTGACCAGGCCGAAGATGCCCAGTGGTGCGAAGCGGATCACCACGCGTACGATCAGGGTCACGCCATTGGACAGGTCCTCGACCACCGTACGGGTGGTGTCGCCGGCATGGCGCAGGGCCACGCCCAGGCCGATGGCCCAGGTCAGAATGCCGATGAAGTTGGCGTTGAGCAGCGCATTGATCGGGTTGTCGACAGCGCTCAGCAGCAGGTTCTGCAACACTTCGCCGATGCCGCCCGGGGCGCTGAGCGCTGCCTCGCCGGTGCTCAATGCCAGTTGCGAGGGGAACAGCATGCTGGCAACCACGGCCACAACTGCGGCTGCGAAGGTGCCCAGCAAGTACAGCCAGAGAATGGGGCGGATGTGGGTTTCCTGGCCGTGCCGGTGGTTGGCGATCGAAGCCATGACCAGGATGAACACCAGCACCGGCGCCACTGCCTTGAGCGCGCTGACGAACACTTTGCCGAGGAAAGCCAGGTCGCGGGCGATGGCTGGTGCAAGCAGCGCCAGAGCGATACCGGCAACCAGGCCGATGACGATCTGCGTCACCAGGCTGGTGCGGTTGAGTAGGCGAAGAACAGGGGTCATGTGAAGCAGTATCTCGTTATTGTGAAAGGGCGCGACTTTACCACAGACCGTTTGGCCGTTATCGCCGGCAGTCCGGCTCCGGCGATAACGGCCGCGCGTCGGTTTGCCGCACTGGGGTGCAGCGCCTTCTACCAGTGAAAAAGCTCTCGCCGCGCGCCTTCGGTGATCGCCACGATCCCAGGGTGTTTGACCTTGCGCTCGACTGAAATCGCGTAGAACGACTCGTGCACCGCGTCGGTCTGGCCAACCAGCTCGACCCCATACTGGCGGCATACTTCATCGGCGATCACGCTCGGGGCCACGAAAATACCGCTACCCGACTGCCCGAAGGCCTGCATCAGTGCACTGTCATCGAACTCGCCGATGACCCGCGGCTGCACCTGCTGCTCGCTCAACCAGCGCATCAGGCGACTGCGCACCACCGTTTCCTGGCCCGGAATCAGCAGCGGCGCGTCCTGCAGGCATGCAGGAAAGGGCCCCTTGTGGCGCTGGGCCAATGCCGGTGTGGCGAAGAAGCTGAGCCCGCATTCCCCCAGCTTCTGGCTGTAACCCTTGATATCCAGGTGATTGGGCATCGGGCTGTCGGAAATGACCAGGTCCAGACGCTGGATCGCCAGGTCCGCCAATAGCCGTTCCAGCTTGTCTTCGCGGCAGTTGATACGCAGTGCGTTGTCCAATTCCATGGTCGGTGCCAGCAGGCGATAGACGATGGATTTGGGCACCACGTCCGCCACGCCGACACGGAACAGGATCTGCTCTTGCGGGCCTGCCCGCAGCAGCGCCTCAAGCTCGCCACCGATCTGAAACATCTGCTCGGCGTATGCCAGGGTCTGGCGGCCGGTTTCGGTCAGTTCCAGCTGGCGTCCGACGCGCTGAAACAGCTCTAGGCCGTAGGTCTGCTCGAACAGGCTGATCTGGCCGCTGATGGTCTGGGGTGTGAGATTCAGCTGTTCGCTGGCACGTGCGATGCTGCCGGTCTTGGCCACGGCCCAGAAGTAATGCAACTGGCGATAGTTGAGCACGGGGTATTTCCAATATTCGTAAAAACCGAAGTATAACTGCTGAAAATACGAATTTTTCTGATGTATCGCACTCTTTAGAATGCGACCCCATCAGGCGCAGTGCGCGCCGCCCGGTTTTCGACAAGCGAGGAACCCATGCTGCAACTCAAATCCATCGGTACGCCCCTGGTGCTGGTGTTGGCACTGTTTGCCATGAGCGGGTGCGATCAGGCCGAGAAATCCGCCCAGCAAATGCTCGACCAGGCTGCAGAGTCGGCCAAGCAAGCCATCGACAAGACCAACGAAGCGGCCCAGCAGGCGCTGCATGAAGCCATCGGCTCCGAAGGGCACAAGCCCAAGAGCACCGAGCCCGACGCAAAGACCCAGGACATCTGACCCAGACCCGAGCAGGATTGAAAAATGGAATATTTGCTGGAACTCGTCGCAAGCCCAACCGCCTGGGTCGCCCTGGCCACGCTGGTGGCGATGGAGATCGTCCTGGGTATCGATAACCTGATCTTCATCTCCATCCTCACCAACAAGCTCCCGGTGGAGTATCGCTCCAAGGCGCGGCGCATCGGTATCAGCATGGCCCTGGTCATGCGCCTGGCGTTGCTGAGCACCGTGGCCTGGATCGTCCAGCTCACCGAGCCGGTGATCGATGTGTTCGGCCATAGCTTCTCGTGGAAAGACATGATCCTCATCGCCGGTGGCCTGTTCCTGTTGTGGAAGGCGACCAAGGAAATTCACGAGAACGTCGACCCGCGCGGCGCCAAGGAAGAAGCCAAGGCGGGCTCCACCGTGACGCTGGGCTTCGCTGCGGCGATCGGGCAGATCCTGCTGCTGGACATCGTGTTTTCGGTCGACAGCATCATCACCGCCGTGGGCATGACCGAACACTTGCCAATCATGATCATCGCCGTGATCAGTGCTGTGATCGTGATGCTGGTGGCAGCCGACCCGTTGGCCAAGTTCATCAACGACAACCCGACCGTGGTGATGCTTGCGCTGGGCTTCTTGATCATGATCGGTATGACGCTGATCGCCGAGGGCATGGGCGCCCACGTACCGAAAGGTTATGTGTATGCGGCGATGGCCTTCTCGACGCTGATCGAGATCCTCAACATCATGGCTCGCCGTGCGCGGGTCAAGCGTGAGATGGCTGAAGGCTGATGCATGGACCGAGGCCCGCCGGTGAGCGGGCCTCGACGTATCTGCAGGTCAGTGCGCTCCAGCATGGCGGCGCGCGCGCCGGGCCGGCTGTGGCGTGGGCAAGGTGTGCGGCGGCAGAGGGTGATGATGGGCACGACGCCGCACGATTCGTAGTACACCCCACAGCATGGCGGCTGCGACGCTCAGCCACATGCCCACCAGCATGAGAATTGCCATGGTCAGGCTCATAGGTGCCTCCTTCTCTCGGGCCAGCGCAAGGCTTTGCCTTCCAGACACTGCTTTAGTCTAGCTCGCGCCCTGTGACGTTCCATTGACCTTAAGTCTATTGCTTGGTCCGATTCGTTCCTACGGTGGGTCGGACTATACCCGCGAGGCTGTCCGACCTATGATCGACGACCACAGCCGGGCGTGCCTGTCCGGCGCTGGAACAAGTGAGTGTCCATGGAGCAAAAATCCTTCAAATGGCTGGCCGCGTGTCTGCTGGCCGTCAGCCTGACGGGCTGTGCCAGTGCGCCACCGGCCGCTCTCAAGGGCTTGCCGCAGCGTGTCGAAATCAGCAGCGTGCCGTTCTACCGTGGCAATGCCAACCACAGCGGCGCCATGGCCCTGGCGGCGGTGCTCTCGCAGCAAGGCGCACCGATCACGCCAGGCCTTTTGGACAAGCCCTTGAACCTGCCCCAGGCCGCCGAGTCGCTGGATACCGGCATTCCTCGCGTTGCCAGGGATTACGGCATGGTCGTCTATCCACTGGACAAGCGCCTGGACGCCTTGCTGGTGCAGGTGGCTGCGGGTAATCCGGTGTTGCTGCGCTACGAGGAGGGTGCGGCCTGGTGGGGCGAGCCGCGTTACGCGGTGCTGATCGGCTATGACCGTTACAAACAACGGGTGCTGCTGCGCTCAGGCATGCATCGCCGGGAGTTGATGGCGTTCGATGATTTCGAGGCGGCCTGGGTCAAGGAGGGGAGCTGGGCGGTGCTGGTGCAGCCACCGCGGCAGTTGCCGGCCCAAGTGGACCGCCAACGCTGGTTGCAGGCGGCAGATGAACTGGCTCGGGCAGGCCAGGAGCTTGCAGCCAAGCAGGCGGTGAGCAGCCTGGGCAGGTAACGTGGCCTGATCGCTGGCAAGCCGGCGCCTACAGGGTTACGCGAAACCTGTAGGAACCGGTGCGCCGGCGATGAACCGTTAGAAGCCCAGACGATCGCGCAGGCTGTAGTACCAGGCGCCGATGGCGCTGAATGGCACGCGCAGCATCTGGCCACCCGGGAACGGGTAGTGGGGCAGGCCGGCGAAGGCATCGAAGCGCTCAGCCTGGCCTCGCAGGGCCTCTGCCAGCACCTTGCCTGCCAGGTGGGTGTAAGTCACGCCATGGCCCGAGCACCCCTGCGAGTAGTAGATGTTGTCGCCGATACGGCCGACCTGCGGCAGACGCGACAGGGTCAGCAGGAAGTTGCCGGTCCAGGCGTAATCGATCTTGACGTTCTTCAGTTGCGGGAACGCCTTGAGCATCTTCGGACGGATGATCGCTTCGATGTTGGCCGGGTCACGTGCACCGTAGACAACGCCGCCGCCGAAGATCAGGCGCTTGTCGCTGGTCAAGCGGTAGTAGTCGAGCAGGTAGTTGCAGTCCTCGACGCAGTAGTCCTGCGGCAGCAGGGTGCGCGCCAGCTCGTCGCCCAGCGGTTCGGTGGTGATCACCTGGGTGCCGCATGGCATCGACTTGGCGGCCAGTTCCGGGACCAGGTTACCCAGGTAGGCGTTACCGGCGACGATGATGAACTTGGCGCGCACTTTGCCCTGCGGGGTGTGTACGACCGGATTGGCGCCACGTTCGATACGTACGGCCGGGGTTTGCTCATAAATGATGCCGCCCAGCGACTCGACCGCGGCGGCTTCGCCCAGGGCCAGGTTCAGCGGGTGGATGTGGCCGCCGCTCATGTCCAGCATGCCGCCGACGTAGTTGTCGCACGCCACGACTTCGCGAATGCGCTTCTGGTCCATCAGTTCCAGCTGGGTGTGACCGAAGCGTTCCCACAGGCGCTTTTGCGATTCCAGGTGACCCATCTGCTTGGCGGTGAGGGCGGCGAAAACACCACCGTCCTTCAGGTCGCACTGGATGTTGTACTTGGCTACGCGCTCACGAATGATGCGGCCGCCTTCGAAGGCCATCTGGCCCAGCAACTGTGCTTGCTTGGGGCCGACGGTACGTTCGATGACATCGATGTCGCGGCTGTAGCTGTTGACGATCTGGCCGCCGTTGCGGCCCGAAGCGCCGAAGCCGACCTTGGCGGCTTCGACGATGCTCACCTTGAAGCCGTTTTCCAGCAGGAACAGCGCGCTGGACAGGCCGGTGTAGCCGGCACCGATGATACACACATCGGTTTCCACCTCACCCTGCAGCGCCGGACGTGGCGGCACCGGGTTAGCCGAGGCGGCGTAGTAGGACTGGGGGTAGGGGGTATTGGCCATGCTCGAGGAACCTCGTGTTTTATATTTTTAACGAATGTACCGATGCTATCAATAATAATAAACACCCGCTAGTCGTCCGTTGAAAATCCTTTACTCGCATTGCCAGCGCCTGGACTCTAAATATTTTTAAGATTCAGTGGGTTAGCGGGAAAAAAACAGTTGACACCGGTTTCGGAACGCGTAGAATGCGCCCACATCGACAGGCACATAGCTCAGTTGGTTAGAGCACCACCTTGACATGGTGGGGGTCGTTGGTTCGAGTCCAATTGTGCCTACCAAACAAAAGTCCCGGCTTCCGGGCACATGAAGGGCGATCCGAAGGGGTCGCCCTTTTTGCTTGTGCAAGAAAAGTTCATGCGTGCTCGTCTGTGGTGGAGGCAGGGCAGCTGCCATAGATCTCGCGGGGCTTCAGAAGGGCGCCGCCTGTGCGGCGCATCGCGAGCAAGGCTCGCTCCTACAGTTGCGCGTTATTGCACGGCTCGATCTCGAGTCATCCAGGCCAGGCGTTCGCGCGCGCCAACCGCAGACAACATTGGCCCGCCACCACCGTAGGAGCGAGCCTTGCTCGCGATGCGCCGCGCCGGCGGCGCTCGATCGCATGAGCGCCAACCCCTTGGCCTGCCACTCAACACTCCCCAGAACCGAAAGTTTTTGATTTTTTTGAAAAAAACGCTTTACAGCCATGCGCATCCCCCTTAATATGCGCGCCACACGACAGGCACATAGCTCAGTTGGTTAGAGCACCACCTTGACATGGTGGGGGTCGTTGGTTCGAGTCCAATTGTGCCTACCAAATCTGAAGAGGGGCGATCCGATAGGGTCGCCCTTTTTCGTTTGCGCGTTTCCACGCTGTTGCAGCCCGTAACCTATGGTCGCGGCCCGTGCGCAAGGCCATCATGCTAGAATCCGCCCCTTCGAATCTGGAGGTGGACGCGTGCGCAAACTGGCAGTGGTAATGGCAGTGCTGGCCCTGGCGGGCTGTGAGAACGAGGTCGAAGGCGTACACAAGCAGGTGGCCGAACATCTGCACAACCCCAAGACCGCCAAGTTCGGCAACGTGCGGATCGACACCCAGGGCACCATCTGCGGCCAGGTGCGTGGCAAGGACGATGCCGGGCAGTACGAAGCCTACCGCAGCTACGTCGCTATCAAGCGCGACGCTGGCCAATACGAAATCATCGTCGATGACACCGGCAACAACTTGCGTATCCGCGAAATGTGCGGTGGCGCGGAGCTGCAGCGCCGCGCCGAAGCCCTGGCCGATCAGCCGGCCCCTGAAGGCTGGGATGTCGAAGTGATTCAAGGCGCCAACATGGGCGCACTGAGCGATATGACCGCACGCCTGATCGAGAAGGGTATTCCGTCTTCGGTGGAATACCGCAATGGCAAGCCGGTGGTGTTGATGGGGCCATTCCCCACCAAGGCCGAAGCCGAGGCCCGCAAGGCTGAAGTCATGGCCAAGCTCGGCACTGACTCGATCGTCATCCAGCACGGCGTCGAGCGCTAGGCGGCGAGCTAGGCGAGTCTGCGGGTGGCCATGGCGCGCCGGTCCCGGCTATGCTTGGACACAGGAGATGCTGAACGGAGAGGGCCTCATGTCTACGCTGGAACGGGCCATCGTCGTGGCCGCCAGGGCGCATGAAGGGCAATTCGATAAGGGTGGGGCGGCGTACATTCTCCACCCGTTGCGGGTGATGATGCGCGTTGCGACCCCTGAGCAGCGCATTGTCGCGGTGCTGCACGATGTGCTCGAAGACACCCCGTTGACGCTGTCGGACCTCGCCCGTGAGGGTTTCGCATTGAAGATCCTGGCGGCCTTGCTGGCATTGAGCAGGCGTGAAGGCGAAAGCTACCAGGATTTCGTCGTGCGCCTGGGTGATGACCCGTTGGCCCGCACGGTCAAGCTGGCCGATCTTGCCGATAACAGTGATCTTACCCGCATTGCCACCCCGGGCCCTGCCGACCTGGCGCGCCTGGCGCGTTATCGGGAGGCCAGTGCCTACTTGCAGGCACTGGCGTGAATGGCAGTCACAGGCCGACGCGAGACGTGCCTGCTGGGTCAATCTTCCTTGGGCACAGTCCAGAAAATCTGCACGCCGCCGTCATCGCGGTGGGCGAGGGTGACATTGTCGTTCTCGGCGATTTCCTCAAGCAGGGTTTCCCAATCCTCCACCGACTCATGTTCCAGCCGGAAGATCAGGGCGGCACGGCTGCGCTGGGCGAGAGGATTGTTGATGATCTTCTGGACGCGAAGGCCCAGTTGTTCGTAGCTGCTAGGGGTTGCGGTGGCGGTGCTGGCCATGGAGCGCTTTCCTTGTTGTTGCTGTATGTACGTACAGTATTTCACCACAAGAATTTTCGCAACTGGCTTCATCGCCGCCAAGCCGCCTTCCAAAGGGTTTGCGGCTGACTTGCAGCGGGCTGGCGCGATTCCCGCGGGAGCGGCGTTGCGCCGGTAGGCCGCTCCCGCGGGGATCATGCGATCAATACTCCCAGAAGATGCGCTGCAGTTCCTTGCTGTCCTGGGTCTTGGTCATCGCCACCATCGCCAGGATCCGCGCCTTCTGTGGATTCAGGTCATGCGCCACGACCCAGTCGTTCTTGTCATCCGGCTGCTCGGCATTGCGCAGTACGAAGCCGCCCTGGTTCACGTGGGAAGAGCGAATGATCTGTACGCCGTCCTTGCGCAGTTGCTGCAGGGCCGGTACCACTCGCGACGATACCGAGCCATTGCCAGTGCCGGCATGGATCAATGCCTTGGCGCCGTTTTGTGCCAGTGCCTTGTAGGCCGTGTCGGTTACGTTGCCATAGCCGTAGGCGATGTCCACCTGGGGCAGGCTGCTGATCTGCTTGATGTCGAATTCCGAGTTGACGGTGTGGCGCTTGGCTGGCAAACGGAACCAGTAGGACTTGCCTTCCACCACCATGCCCATGGGGCCCCAGGCGCTCTTGAAGGCCTCGGTCTTGATGTTCACCGCTTTGCTCACGTCTCGGCCGGATTGAATCTCGTCATTCAGGGTTACCAGCACGCCTTTGCCGCGCGACTGCTTGTCGCTGGCCACGGCCACAGCGTTGTACAGGTTGAGCATGCCATCGGCGGACATGGCGGTGCCTGGGCGCATCGAGCCCACCACCACGATCGGCTTGTCGGTCTTCTCCACCAGGTTGAGGAAGTACGCGGTCTCTTCCAGGGTGTCGGTGCCGTGGGTGATGACGATGCCGTCGACATCTTTGCTGTCTGCCAGTTCGGCGACGCGTTTGCCCAGCTTCAGCAAGTCATCGTTGCTGATGCTTTCCGAGGCGATCTGCATCACTTGTTCACCGCGAACGTTGGCCAGTCCGGCCAGTTCCGGCACGCCGGCGATGAGTTTGTCCACGCCCAGCTTGGCGGCCTGGTAGGTAGCGCTGTTGGCAGCACTGGCGCCGGCGCCGGCAATGGTGCCGCCCGTGGCGAGGATCACTACGTTGGCGAGTTTCTGTTGAGTTTCGGCTTCCTTCGCCGAGACGGTGGCGGGCAGCGCCAGCAGCAGCGCGAGCGCGGTGGGGGCGAAGGTCTTCAATGCAGCATTCATGATTATTGTGCTCTCTTCCTAATGAGATTTTTGCTGTGTCGCCTTGCACGTGAGGCAGTTTTCGTACCAGCTGCCCCATCGCCGGCAAGCCAGCGCCTGCGGGGGGTGTGGGCGCTTGGGTAGCTGCGCTTATTCGGGATTCCGAACAAAATCAGCAAAAGGTGTTCGGTTTATCGGAAAAATTCCTGATAATCCGTCGCGCACACGCCTTGACCCCGGCATCGAAACGGATTTGACAAACGCAGGTCTTGTTTCCATAGTTAGGAACCGCAAACGTTTGCGACCCGATAAAAATCACAAGATTCGGAGTCATTCCCCATGAAGCTGCCGTTCACTGGCCGTCTGCTGGCCCTCGCTGTCGCCTCCACGCTTTCCCTCGCTCTGCCGCTGTCTGCCGCCCACGCCGAAGATGCGCCCAAGGTTGCGTTGGTGATGAAGTCCCTGGCCAACGAGTTCTTCCGCACCATGGAGGACGGCGCCAAGGCGTACCAGAAAGACCACCCGGGCGAGTTCGAACTGGTGGCCAACGGCATCAAGGATGAAACCGATACCGGCAACCAGATCCGAATCGTCGAGCAGATGATCGCCACTGGCGCCAAGGCCCTGGTCATCGCTCCGGCCGATTCCAAGGCATTGGTACCGGTGTTGAAGAAGGCCATGGATGCTGGCATCACCGTGGTGAACATCGACAACCGCCTGGACCCGGACGTACTCAAGAGCAAGGGCATCAGCGTTCCCTTCGTAGGCCCTGATAACCGCAAGGGCGCTCGCCTGGTCGGCGACTACCTGGCCAAGGAAAAACTCAAGGCTGGCGACCAGGTCGGTATCATCGAAGGCGTGCCTACCACCACCAATGCCCAGCAACGTACCGCCGGTTTCAAGGACGCCATGGAAGCGGCGCAGGTGAAGATCGTCTCGGTGCAGTCCGGCAACTGGGAGATCGACAAAGGCAACGCGGTTGCCGCTTCGATGCTCAACGAATACCCCGATATCAAGGCGCTGCTTGCGGGCAACGACAGCATGGCCCTGGGCGCTGTGTCGGCTGTGCGAGCCGCCGGCAAGACCGGTCAGGTGCAGGTGGTCGGCTATGACAACATCAATGCAATCAAGCCGATGCTCAAGGATGGCCGGGTTCTCGCCACCCTCGACCAGGCCGCCAGCCAGCAAGCGGTGTATGGCATCCAGGCAGCGTTGAAAATGCTCAAGGGCGAGAAACCGGATGTGGATGCTGACAATGTCATCCAGACCCCGGTCCAACTCATCACCCAGCCTTGACCCCCAGCAGGAGACGTGGCCATGTCGGCATCGGCCAATGAAGTGGTGCTCGTTGCAACGGGGCTGGGCAAGACCTACGCCCAGCCAGTGCTCGGCGACGTCAGCCTGAGCCTGCGTGGTGGTGAGGTGCTGGCCCTTACCGGTGAAAACGGCGCTGGCAAGAGCACCTTGTCCAAGCTCATCAGTGGCCTGGAGGTACCCACCACCGGGCAGATGACCTATCGCGGCCAGGCCTATGCGCCTGGCAGCCGCAATGAGGCCGAGCGCCTGGGCGTGCGCATGGTCATGCAGGAGCTCAACCTGCTGCCGACCCTGACCGTGGCCGAGAATCTTTTCCTCGACAACCTGCCCAGCCGGTTCGGCTGGATCAGCCAGAAGCGCCTGCGCCAGCTGGCCACTGCGGCCATGGCCCAGGTGGGGCTGGACGCCATCGACCCGGACACCCCGGTTGGGCAACTGGGCATCGGCCACCAGCAGATGGTCGAAATCGCCCGCAACCTGATCGGCGACTGCCGCGTGCTGATCTTCGATGAACCTACCGCCATGCTCACCGCCCGCGAGGTCGAATTGCTGTTCGTGCAGATCGAACGCTTGCGCCAGCGCGGCGTGGCGATCGTCTATATCTCCCACCGCCTAGAAGAGCTGCAGCGCGTGGCCCAGCGCATCGTCGTGCTGCGCGATGGCAAGCTGGTGTGCGATGAGCCCATCCAACGCTACAGCAGTGCCGAGCTGGTCAACCTGATGGTAGGCCGGGAATTGGGCGAACACATCGACCTTGGTGGTCGCACGCTGGGTGCGCCCTTGCTCAAGGTCGACGGTTTGTCTCGGGGTGACAAGGTGCGCGATGTGTCGTTCCAGGTCAGGGCAGGGGAGATCTTCGGTATTTCCGGGTTGATTGGCGCAGGCCGCACCGAGTTGCTGCGCCTGATCTTCGGCGCCGATGTCGCCGACAGTGGCAGCATCGAGATCGGCCAGCCGCTCAAGGCCGTGACCATCGACTCGCCCAAGGCTGCCGTGCAAGCGGGCATCGCGTTGATCACCGAGGATCGCAAGGGCGAAGGCCTGCTGTTGTCGCAGTCGATCGCTGCCAACATCGCCTTGGGCAACTACAGCGCGGTTTCCCAGGCCGGCTTACTCGACGGCGACGCCGAAAAAGCTCTGGCCGAGCGGCAGATCAATGCCATGCGCATCCGCAGTGCGGGCCAGGACCAGGCGGTCGGTGAACTTTCCGGGGGCAACCAGCAGAAAGTGGTGATCGGCCGTTGGCTGGAACGGGACTGCCAGGTGCTGCTGTTCGACGAGCCGACTCGGGGGATCGATGTCGGCGCCAAGTTCGACATCTATGGCCTGCTGGCCGACCTTGCGCGTCAAGGCAAGGCCTTGGTGGTGGTGTCCAGCGACCTGCGCGAGTTGATGCTGATCTGCGACCGTATCGCGGTCCTTTCCGCTGGGCGACTGATCGACACCTTCGAACGCGAACATTGGCGCCAGGACCAGCTTCTTGCCGCTGCCTTCGCTGGCTATCAGAAACGTGACGCACTGCTGCACGACGCAGCTCCCAGGACTGATGCATGAAAACCACCCCCCTCGATACCCCGGGCAGCACACCAGTGCGCCGCGGCGGCAGCTACTTCGGCCTGGGCAGTTACCTGGGCCTGGCCGGCGCCTTGCTGGCGATGATCGTGCTGTTCTCGTTGCTGAGCAGCCATTTCTGGTCCTATGCCACCTTCAGCACCCTGGCCAACCAGATTCCCGACCTGATGGTGCTGGCGGTGGGCATGACCTTCGTGCTGATCATCGGCGGCATCGACCTGTCTGTGGGCTCGGTGCTGGCGCTGGCGGCGTCGACGGTCAGCGTGGCGATCCTCGGCTGGGGGTGGTCGGTGCTGCCCGCCGCCTTGCTCGGCATGGCCGTGGCCGCGCTGGCGGGCAGCATCACCGGGGCCGTTACCGTGGCCTGGCGGATCCCCTCGTTCATCGTTTCCCTTGGCGTGCTGGAGATGGCCCGTGGGTTGGCCTACCAGTTCACCGACTCGCGCACCGCCTACATCGGCGATGCCTACGCCTGGTTCTCCAACCCGATTGCCTTTGGCATTTCGCCGGCGTTCATCCTGGCCTTGCTGGTGATTCTGGCGGCCCAGCTGGTGCTGACCCGCACGGTGTTCGGGCGCTACCTGATCGGCATCGGCACCAATGAAGAGGCTGTTCGCCTGGCCGGCATCGACCCACGCCCTTACAAAGTCGTGGTGTTCGCCTTGATGGGGCTCTTGGCTGGTCTGGCCGCGCTATTCCAGATCTCGCGCCTCGAGGCGGCAGACCCCAACGCCGGCTCGGGCCTTGAATTGCAGGTGATTGCCGCTGTGGTCATCGGTGGCACCAGCCTGATGGGCGGGCGTGGTTCGGTCATCAGCACCTTCTTCGGCGTGCTGATCATCTCGGTACTGGCCGCGGGGCTGGCGCAGATCGGCGCCTCCGAGCCCACCAAACGAATCATCACCGGGGCGGTCATCGTCATCGCCGTGGTGCTCGACACCTACCGCAGCCGGCGCGCAAGTCGGCGGAACTGAATTTATGGCAACCATCAAAGACGTCGCGGCACTCGCAGGTATTTCCTATACCACGGTGTCTCATGTACTGAACAAGACCCGCCCGGTCAGTGAACAGGTGCGGCTGAAGGTCGAGGCGGCCATCGCCGAGCTCGACTATGTACCCAGTGCGGTGGCCCGCTCGCTCAAGGCACGTAGTACGGCGACCATCGGCCTGCTGGTGCCCAACAGTGTCAACCCGTACTTCGCCGAGCTGGCGCGGGGTATCGAGGATGCCTGCGAGCGCAATGGTTACTGCGTGATCCTGTGCAACTCGGATGACAACCCACAGAAGCAGCGCAGCTATCTGCGCGTGCTGCTGGAAAAGCGCATCGATGGCCTGGTGGTGGCGTCGGTGGGCGAGGACAGCGACCTGCTGCAGAGCCTTGCCGGTGTGCGGACGCCAATGGTCATCGTCGACCGCGAACTGGAGGGGGTCGATGCCGACCTGGTGCGCATCGATCATGAACAGGGTGCCTACCTGGCGACCGTGCACCTGCTCGAACTGGGCCATCGTGATATTGCCTACATCGGCGGCCCCGCGCAGACCGGTGTCAGCCAACTGCGCCTGGCCGGTTTTCGCCGGGCCATGGCCCAGGCGCAGGCGCCGGTGGAGCCCGGCCGTGTCCTGCACTGCGACTTCACCAGCCCCGGTGGCCATGCGGCGGCGGCGACGCTGCTCGATGGCAACCGACCCACGGCGATCTTCGCCGGCAATGACATGATTGGCTTCGGCGTGCTGCGTGCCGCCGCCGAACGCAACATCAACGTGCCAGGCGAGTTGTCGGTGATCGGTTTCGACGATATCGAACTGAGCCGTTATGTGTACCCACCGCTGACCACTGTGGGCCAGTCGATCCGCGAGCTGGGCGAAAGCGCTGCGGCGCTGCTGCTGTTGCGCATCGCCACACCGCGCCAGGGGGCTTCGGAGCAGCGTATCGTTGCACCGCGTATCGTTGCCCGCGAGTCCACCGGGCCACGCCCGGACCTGTTCAATGATTACCGCTAAGGAGCAGCCATGAAGGCCAAGGTAGTGGTGGTCGGTAGCCTCAACATGGACCTGGTGGCCCGCGCCGAACGCCTGCCGCGTCCGGGCGAAACGCTGGCCGGCGAAACTTTTTTCACCGTGCCTGGGGGCAAAGGTGCCAATCAGGCGGTGGCCGTCGCCCGACTGGGCGGCACTGTGGCGATGGTCGGCAACGTTGGCGATGACGCCTATGGCCAGCAGCTGCGCCAAGCGCTGGAGGTCGAAGGTATCGACTGCCAGGCAGTCAAGGTATGCGAGGGCGTTTCCAGCGGCGTGGCGCTGATTACCGTGGATGCCGCCAGCCAGAACTGCATCGTCATCATTCCCGGTGGCAACGGCCTGCTGACGCCACAGGCCGTGCAGCAGTTCGATGGGTTGTTGCAGGCGGCCGAAGTGATCATCTGCCAGCTCGAGGTGCCGGCCGACACCGTGGCCTGGACCCTGGCCCGGGGGCGTGAGCTTGGCAAGACCGTGATTCTCAACCCCGCGCCGGCCACCGGCCCGTTGCCGACACAATGGCTGGCCCACATCGATTACCTCGCCCCGAACGAAAGCGAGGCCCAAGCGCTGACCGGCGTGCCAGTCAGCGACCTCGACAGCGCCCGGCGTGCGGGTGAGCGCCTGGTGCAACTGGGGGTGCGCAAGGTGATCATCACGCTGGGCGCGCACGGGGCCCTGCTGGTTTGCGCGCAAGGCAGCCGGCACTTCCCCGCGCCCAAGGTCAAGGCGTTGGATACCACCGCCGCCGGCGATACCTTCATTGGCGGGTTCGCCGCCGCGCTGGTGCGTGGCCTGACGGAGGATGCCGCCATCGCTTTCGGCCAACGCGCCGCAGCGCTGTCCGTTACCCGCGCGGGTGCGCAGCCGTCCATCCCGTACCTCAAGGAGCTGCCATGAAGAAGACCGCACTGCTCAACATCGCCTTGTCACGCACCATTGCAGGCCTGGGGCATGGCGACATCCTGGTGATCGGCGATGCGGGGTTGCCGGTACCGCCGGGCGTCGAGCTGATCGACCTGGCGGTGACGCCAGGCATTCCGGATTTCGCCAGTGTGCTACGTACCGTGCTGAGCGAGATGCAAGTTGAGCGTTATGTGGTAGCAGAAGAAATGCTGGACGTGTCGCCACCTGCGCTGGCGGAAGTGGCACGCTTGCCGCTGGAACGGCGTGAGTTGATGCCCCACGAACAGTTCAAACGCCTCAGCCGTCAGGCCAAGGCCGTGGTGCGCACGGGGGAGTGCAAGCCTTACAGCAACATCGCCCTGATAGCCGGCGTCACCTTCTAGCTGTACGAGCCGGCTTGCCGGCGATGAGGCCGTTGCGGACAATGCTCGCTGACCGTCCAGTGCGATGAACCATGCACCCAGATCCGCAAACGCTCTACCAACAGGCCCTTAGCGACCAAGGTTACGTTCCCGACGCTGCCCAGGCCCAGGCTGCCATCGCCCTGCAGGCGTGCTTCGACAGCCTGCGACAAGGCAGACACGCCCAGGGTATCTACCTCTGGGGGCCAGTCGGGCGTGGCAAGACCTGGCTCATGGACCTGTTCCACCGTTGCCTGCAAGTGCCTGCCCGACGGCAGCACTTCCATCACTTCATGGCCTGGGTGCACCAGCGGCTGTTCCAGCTCAACGGCACTGCCGACCCGTTGCATGCACTGGCACGTGAGCTGGCCGGGCAGATCCGCGTGCTGTGCTTCGATGAACTGTTCGTCAGCGACATAGGCGATGCGATCATCCTGGGGCGCTTGTTCCAGGTGCTGTTCGATGAGGGTGTGGTCATCGTGGCCACCTCAAACCAGCCGCCGGACCAGCTGTACCGCGACGGCTTCAACCGCGAGCGTTTCCTGCCGGCGATAGCCGCCATCGAGCGGCACATGAAGGTGCTCTCGGTGGCCGGCGAGCAGGATCACCGCTTGCACCCAGGGGCTGCGCGGCAACGCTACTGGGTGGCCGAGGCGGGCGGCAGCACTGCCCTTGCGCGGGTTTTCGAACAGCTCAGTGCGCACGAGCCAGGCACGGATCAACCGCTGACGCTGGGCAGCCGCCAGATTCACGTGGTACGCCGTAGCGAGCAGGCCATTTGGTGCCGCTTCGCCGACTTGTGCGAGCAGCCCCTGGCAGCCATGGAGTTCATGGCATTGTGCGATCGCTTTTCGGCCATTTTGGTGGAGGGCATCCCGGCCCTGGGTGGAGAGCAACGGGCAGGGCGTATCGCTCGCGGTACCGAAGATGCAGCGGCCCGGGTCGAGGCTGGCGATCGCCAATTGCCGATGCTGTCGCCCAAGGACGATGCGGTGCGCCGCTTCATCGCCCTGGTCGATGAGTGCTATGACCGCAAGGTGGCTTTGTACCTGGAAGCGCAGGTACCGCTCGAAGCACTCTACACTCAAGGGTATCTGGCGTTCCCGTATCAACGGACCCTCAGCCGGCTACGGGAGATGCAACTGCAACGCTTCGCCTGAAGGAGCCGAATCATGGAGCCGCTGTCGCATCATCTGCTGACCCAGGCCTACAACAATGCCTGGGCCAATCACCGCCTGTACAAGGCTTGCCTGCAACTGACCCAGGACGAATTCGTCGCCCCGCGTTGCAGTTTTTTCCCATCGATCAAGTCCACCCTCAACCATCTGTTGACGGTGGACTGGTTCTATTTGCACATGCTCGAATGCGAGCAGCGCGGGGAAACACCTACCCCGGATGCAGAGCGCTTTTTCGAGCCGGAACAGCCGTTCGCCACCTGCGCTGACCTGCATGCCGAGCAAGCCCAGGCAGACCATCGGTTGATCAGCTATTGCCAGGGATTGCGTGATGACCAGTTGGCCCGGTATGTGAACATTGCCCGTCCTCAGCGCATGCAACGCGAGCCTCGGTTGCGCCTGCTGGCGCATTTGTTCGAGCACCAGATCCATCACCGTGGCCAAGTGCACGGGATGCTCAGCAACACCTCGGTGAGACCGCCCCAGCTGGACGAGTTCTTCTGCGAGGAGGAAGCCGGGTTGCGGGCGGAGGATTTTGCCGAACTTGGCTGGACCGAAGCACAGATCTGGAAGAACTGAGCCGCCCGTGGGAGGGGCCTTGCATCGCGAAAGGCCCGCCCGGCAGCCCCACGGCGTAGCGGGCGGAGTGAGAATCCTTGCCGATCGATCGTGACAGTTAGCCACTCCCACAGGCGTCTGCGTTTACCGGGTCAACGCCCCAGCCATTCGATCAACGCCTTGTGAAACTGCGCCGGCTCCTCGATCTGTGGCGCGTGTCCCAGCCCGGCGAAGGTCACCAGTTCGCCTTGGGGGATCATCTTGGCCACCTGCGGCCCCAGCACTTTGTACTGGCCAAGCTTGGCTTTTACATCCGTTGGCGCGATATCGCTGCCGATGGCCGTGGTGTCCTGATCGCCGATCAACAGCAACGTCGGCATCTTCAGGTCCTTGAACTCGTGATACACCGGTTGGGTGAAGATCATGTCGTAGATCAGCGCCGAGTTCCATGCCACACGTTCATGCCCAGGCCCTGTGTTCAACCCCACCAGCATCTGCACCCAGCGTTCGTACTCGGGCTTCCAGCGCCCGGCGTAATAGGTATTGCGCTCATACTTGCGCACACCGTCGGCATCGAGCTTCAGCTCTCGTTGGTACCACTGATCGACCGTCCGGTAAGGCACGCCTAGGGCTTTCCAGTCCTCCAGGCCAATGGGATTGACCATGGCCAGGCGTTCGACTTGCTGTGGGTGCATCAAGGCGTAGCGGGTGGCGAGCATGCCGCCTGTGGAATGACCGAGGATGACCGCCTGCTTGATGCCTAACTGGGCGAGCAGCGCCTGGGTGTTGTCGGCCAGTTGCTGGAAGCTGTACTGGTAGTGGGCAGGCTTGCTGGAGCTACAGAAACCGACCTGGTCGGGCGCGATGACCCGGTAGCCAGCCTGGCTCAGGGCGTCGATGGTGGTTTCCCAGGTGGCGGCGCAGAAGTTCTTGCCGTGCATCAGCACGACGCTGCGGCCATTGGCTTGCCCCTTGGCAGGCACGTCCATGTACCCCATCTGCAGGCGCTGCCCCTGGGAGGTGAAGTCGAAATGCCTGAGCGGGTAGGGGTACTGGAAGCCTTCGAGCTGTTGACCGTAGGTGGGCATTTCAGCGGCGAGGGCCGGGCCCGTCATCAGGCAGGCCAGGGCCAGGGCGGTTGCGCGCAGCATGGGGGCACTCCGTGTAGGGCCATGTAGGAATGGGCGACTGTAGCAGTCGCTTGCCCTGATGAAACGTTAAAGGTGTTACCAGGCGTGAAACCAGCCCAGCGTGATCATCGCCAACACGGTGTAGCGACCGGCCTTGGCCAGGGTCACCAGCAACAGGAAACGCCAGAAGGGTTCGCGCATGATGCCGGCGATCAATGTCAGCGGGTCGCCAATCACGGGCATCCAACTGAGCAGCAGCGACCATTGTCCCCAGCGTTGGTAGCGCTGCTGGGCACGCTCCAGTTGCGCGGCGCTGAAAGGGAACCAGCGCTTCTCGCGCAGGTGCTCGATGGCGCGGCCTAGCAGCCAGTTGACCACCGAACCGAGCACATTGCCCAAGGTTGCCACCGCAAGGAGGGTCGCCCAGGTGTCGGGCTGGCGCAGCAGCAACCCCACCAGCACGGCCTCCGACTGTAGAGGCAGCAGGGTCGCTGCGCCAAAGGCGCTGAGAAACAGCGCCCAGAGGCTGAGCATCAGTAGTTGGCGACCACGGTGTCCTTGCCGTCCTGGGTCACCCCGATGACCTGGTAAGGGTCCTTGTGATCGCCCATTTCCATACCTGGCGAGCCCATGGGCATGCCGGGTACTGCCAGGCCTTTTAGGTCAGTGCGCTTGGCCAGCAGGCGCACCTGCTCGGCCGGCACATGGCCTTCGACGAACTTGCCGTCGATCACCCCAGTGTGACACGACGCCAGGCGCGGTGCGACGCCCAGGCGCTGCTTGACCGCGCTCATGTTCGGCTCGACATGGTCATTGACGGTGAAGCCGTTGTCGCGAAGGTGGCTGATCCAGGCTTTGCAGCAGCCGCAGTTGGGGTCGCGGTAGACGTCGATGGTTTCGGCTGCCTGGGCCAGGCCTGTGAAGGCCAGCAGTCCCAGGGTGATCAAGTGTTTACGCAGCATGAGGGTTCAACTCCTTCTAAGACGCAGCCGCATGCCTGTCATCACAGGTGTCGGTTCCAGGCCCGGCGGTAGGTCAGCAGCATAGCGTAAGCCGCCTCCCGGCGCAGCGCGCACGTCGTCAGCTCGCCTGCTCGTCCTGGCCAAGGTCACGCATCAGCAGGCCGAACGACAATGGGACCTGCTCAGGAATGGGCAGGTACACGATGTGGCCATCCCCCGGCGCCACGTCGATGGCCCGTTGCTGCCGGTTGTTCAGGCGATGGAGGTCGAAATGATAATTGCCACGCGGGGTCATCAGCTCCAGGTGATCGCCCACGGCGAAGCGGTTCTTCACCTTGACCTCGGCCAGCCCATCAACGCGCTCGCCCGTCAGCTCGCCAACGAACTGCTGGCGCTCGGACACCGAGTTGCCTCGTTGGTAGTTCTGGTACTCGTCGTGAACATGGCGGCGCAGGAAACCCTCGGTGTAGCCACGCTGTGCAAGGGATTCGAGGTTGCCCATCAGGCTTCGGTCGAAGGGTCGGCCGGCCACCGCGTCGTCGATGGCCTGGCGATAGGATTGCACCGCGCGGGCACAGTAGAAGTGCGACTTGGTCCGGCCTTCGATTTTCAGCGAATGCACCCCCATGGCGGTCAGCCGCTCGACATGCTGGATAGCGCGCAGGTCCTTGGCGTTCATGATGTAGGTACCGTGCTCGTCCTCGAAGGCGGGCATCGCCTCGCCCGGGCGGTTGCTCTCCTGCAGCAGGAACAGCTGGTCGGTAGGGGTGCCCAGGCCGAGTGTCGGTTCGACCAGTTGCACGATGTCGCCGGTGGCGTTTTCAGTGGCCGGCTGGGCGTCGTACTTCCAGCGGCAGGCATTGGTGCAGGTGCCTTGGTTGGCATCGCGCTTGTTCAGGTAGCCCGACAACAGGCAGCGGCCAGAGTACGCCATGCACAGGGCACCGTGGACGAACACTTCCAGTTCCATCTCCGGCACCTGCTGACGGATTTCCGCGATTTCCTCTAGCGACAGTTCACGGGACAGGATGACCCGACTCAAGCCCAATTGCTGCCAGAACTGCACACTGGCCCAGTTGACCGTGTTGGCCTGTACCGACAGGTGCACCGGCATGTGCGGGAAGTGCTGGCGCACCAGCATGATCAGGCCCGGGTCGGACATGATCAGCGCATCGGGCGCCATGTCGATCACGGGCGCAAGGTCTTTGAGGAAGGTCTTGAGCTTGGCGTTGTGCGGGGCGATGTTGACCACCACGTAAAAGCGCTTGCCCCGGGCGTGCGCCTCCTGGATGCCCAAGGCCAGGTTGGCGTGGTCGAATTCATTGTTGCGCACGCGCAGGCTGTAGCGCGGCTGGCCGGCGTAGACCGCATCGGCGCCATAGGCGAAGGCATAGCGCATGGTCTTGAGGGTGCCGGCTGGGGCCAGCAATTCGGGCTTGGCGAAGGAGGTCATGTGCGCACCGGGGCAAAAGCGGCGGATGCTAAGGCTCGGCTCGCGGCTGCGTATTGATTTGAATCAACGCCAGGGTGGCACTTTTCCTGTGATGGCCTGCACTAACAACCAGGACACTCAAGGAATCACCATGAACGAAACCGCCCTCCAGAACAGAGCCCTGGCCGTACTCCTGACGTTGGTGTCGGTCGCTTTCGCGTGGATACTACTGCCCTACTACGGCGCCATCTTCTGGGCGGTGATTCTCGGCATCCTCTTCGCGCCTTTGCAGCGCCATCTGCTGATCCGCTTCGGTCGGCGTCGTAACCTGGCCGCCGCGGCCACTTTGCTGGTATGCCTGATGGTGGCCATCTTGCCGGTGATCATCACCAGCGCATTGCTGGTGCAGGAGGGGGCGGCGTTGTACCAGCGCATCGAGAGCGGTCAACTGGACATCGCCGGCTATGTCGAGCGCGGCCGGGACATGCTGCCCGCCTTCGCCCAGCAAGGGCTGGACAGGATGGGCATGGGTAACTTCGACGGCCTGCGCGAGAAAATCACCAAATGGGCCACCCAGGGCAGTCAGGTACTGGCCAGCCAGGCGTTCAACTTCGGCCAAGGCACCTTCGAATTCCTGATCAGCTTCGGCATCATGATGTACCTGCTGTTCTTCTTCTTGCGCGAGGGGCCGGAGGTGGCTCGTCAGGTACGGCTTGCGGTGCCGTTGCCCGAGCACCAGAAGCGCCGTCTGCAACTGAAGTTCAACCGCGTGGTGCGGGCGACGGTCAAGGGCAACGTGCTGGTCGCGATCACCCAGGGGGCGCTGGGCGGATTCATCTTCTGGGTGCTGGACATTCCCAGTGCGCTGGTATGGGCGGTGTTGATGGCGTTCCTGTCGTTGTTGCCGGCGGTGGGCGCGGGCATTGTCTGGGCACCGGTGGCGGCGTATTTCCTGCTGACCGGAGCGATTCTGCAGGGCGCGATCCTGACGGCATTCGGGGTGCTGGTGATTGGCCTGGTGGACAACCTGCTACGACCGATTCTGGTGGGCAAGGACACCCGAATGCCCGATTACCTGATCCTGGTGTCCACCTTGGGCGGGCTGGCGGTGTTCGGGCTCAATGGGTTCGTGATCGGGCCGTTGATCGCGGCCTTGTTCGTCTCCAGTTGGGCGATTTTCGCATCGACCAAGCCGAAGGTGCAGTTGCCGCAGTAGGGCAGGCCGAATTATCGGAAACTGTACGAAACGCCTGCATACACGCTGAAACTTTCGCCGGGTGTGGAGCGGGCCTTGTCCAGTCCTGCGTCGTCGTAGCCTGGTGTAACCGTGGCGGCATAACGTTTGTTGGTCAGGTTGCGCAGGTCAAGCCAGGTTTGCCAGTCCTGCTTGGGCGAATCCCAGCCCAGGCGCGCACCGAGCAGGGCATAGGCATCGGCGGGGTAGCTGTTGGCGTAGTCGACCTGCACCTTCGAGGCCATCTGGGTGTTCACGCCGGCGTAGAAGCCGCCTGGCCAGTCATAACGCAGTTCGGCCTGGTAATAATGCATCGGGATGCCGGGCAGGCGGTTGTCGCCGAACGTGTCGTCATCGCGGTAGTGGAAGTCGCTGAAGGTGTAGGCCTGGCGCAGGCTCAACTTGCCGGTGCCGGATTGTTCCCAGAGGATACTGTCCAATGCGGCTTCGACACCTTGGTGGACCGTGGGGCTGGCGTTGTATTCGGCGGTAATGCCGGGGGCCAGTTCCACTGCCAGCAGTTCGTGACGCACCTGGGCGTAGTACCAGGCCAGCTCCCAACGACCGACTCTCGAGTCGCCACTAGCACCCAGTTCCAGTGTTGTGGCTGTCTGGTTTTGCATCTCGATCGGTTGCGTCTTGGTCGGTGCGCTCCAGATCAGCGACCACGGATGTGGCGGCTCAACCGAGCGGCTGAGGTTGCCATAGACCTGTAAGTCAGGACGAATGTCGTAGCGCAGGCCTACACGTGGTGCATAGTCCCAGTCGTGTTGGCTGACTTTCCCGCCTTCGGCAGGATAGGTCACATCGCTCTCGCGTCGGGTATAGATCATCGCCAGGCCAGTGGTCAGCCAGAGGTCCGGGACCAGCTCCAGGTCGTTGCCGACATGCAGCACGGTGTCCGAGCCCTGATAGCTGAAGTCGCGCGTGCGCTCGCCAACTATATCGTTCACCCGCGTGAATTGTGATGCGCCGCTGTTGGGCAGGTGTTTGGTGGTGCGCCACCCGATGGTCGTCTTGCTCTCATGGCCGAACAAGGTGTCCCGACGGAAGTAGTTGAGCGTGCCACTGACATCGGTGTAGGCAACCTTCAGGCGCATTGCGCCTTCACGCAAGTCCATCGGGTAGTCGTGATAGACCAGCCCTGCTTCCAGGCGTGAGTCGTCGTCCAGGAAGAAGGTGGTTTTGTTGCCCACCCAGGTGCTGCCCGGCTGCGGACGGCTGTCATTACGTGACAAGTAACCTGGATTGGCAGCCCGCGGATCATGCTTGATCTGCGCTTTGGTCAAGCGGCCGGCCAACGCGTTTTCGGTTTCTCGGTAGCGCAGGTAGAAGCGCGTTTCCAGGTTGGGATTGAAACGGTAGCCGACATTGGCGGCAATCCCCTTGGCACTGCCGCTGCTGTGCTTCTGATAACCGTCGTATTCCGAATCGGTCAGCGCCACGTAGTAGTCCAGGTTACCCAGCACCTGGCCCGAGCTGATATGCCGGTGCTGGTAACCACGGCTGCCAACCTCGTAGCGCACCTGCAGCGGCGCTGCATCGTACCCTGTGTGGGTCACATAGTTGATCGCGCCGCCCAGCGCCAGGGCACCCTGGTCGAAACCATTGGCGCCGCGCAGCACTTCGGCCCGGCTCAGCCACAGGGGTTCGAACAGTTCGTAGGGTGTGCCGCCGGGACCGGTCAGGGGCAGTCCGTCGAACATCGTGTACACCCCGGAGCCATGTGCCCCCGGTGCACGGTTGATGCCTGAACCGCGAATCGACAGCTTGATGCCATCGTTGCCCGCCGACTGGGCGAATACCCCAGGCTGGTAAGCCAGCACATCCTGATTACTGGCCACCCGGCCCTGACCAACACGCTGCATGTCCACCAGGTTGCTGGCCCCCGGCACCGCCTGCAGGCGTTCGCGGGCGTCGTCCAGCTCGCTTTGCTGCTCGTCATTGATCAGCACCTCGCCCAGTTCAACGGCTGGAGCAGCAGTGACTTGCTGGCTCAGGGTGAAAGCGGCCAGCAGGCCAAGGCAAGACGAAAGGGGCAAAACGGGGCGCATCCTACAACTCCAGGCGAAAAGCGAACAGGCAACCGCGTTGTGACGAAAGAAATACCGTCCAGAGCACGGGGAATTTCAGTTAATTGCACCGCGCCAATGGAAGACGGTTGTGTAGGAAGCGCGTTTACAAACCCCGCGAGTGGAGCCAGCACATCGCCCTTCGTAAGGTGGGCCCATGGCGACAGCACATCCGGCTGTCGCAACTGGCGATTACTTGTGGAGTTCAATGATGAAAACCAACGTACGGCAGGAACCAGAACATGCTGCGGACACACCGATTCGCCTGACGCCCCGCGAGCATCAGGTCCTGCTGTGGTGTGCATACGGCAAGAGCTCGTGGGAGATCGGTCGAATTCTGCAGTGCAAGGAGTCGACGGTGAATTTCCACGTGTCCAATATCCTGCGCAAATTCGATGTCCCCACGCGTGTAGCGGCTGTGATCAAGGCCATACGCTACGGCATGTTGTCCGAGCAGTGAGGGCGGATCATGTCATCAGAGCGTATGGAAGATTTACCGCCGCCACCCGCGTTGCCTGTCAAGGGGGCACGTTTTCCCGATGGCGATGATCCTTTTTGGCCACGCATTGAACTGTGTTCGCTACGAGAGCGCTTGCGCCTTGGCGGTCAGGTGAGCGAGGCGCGCCTGGCACTGGCGGCTCGCTGTGCGGCGATCAACGCTGCTTCGGAGTTCGCGCACTGGCGCGCCGTACTGCGAGGGCGTGGCTACAAGCGTCTGGAGGACGTAGCAGGGCATGACCATGGAAGGGCGTTGTCGGTCTGCTATCGGCGTTTCGTCGAGGCCGCCGTGATGCGTACTCTTTATACCAAGCCCGGCGGGCAGGTGGTGTGGAGAACGCCATCATGAGCGAACGCTACCTGCTGGAGGCGGCCAGCGCGGCTTTTCGTGAGGTGCTCAATACAGAGGGCAGGGCGCTGTTCGGTGCGTTGCTGGGAGCTTTGCTGGTCAGTGCCGCGCGAGATCGCTTGATCATCGTCTCGCGCAAGCGCCTGTCGACCCGCAAGCAGATGCTGCTGGTGTTTCTGACGCTGGGCGTAGGCTATCTGTTCGAGCCGTTGTTGCATTCCTTGGTGCCCATGTTGTCACGCGGCATGGCCGCCTTCGTGGCGGCGGTGGTGGTGATTCCGATCAGCCTCAAGGTCATGGTCTGGCTGGATTCTGTGGACCTGCGCGAGCTGCTTCAGCGCTGGCGCCGTCGTGGCTAGCCTTCGATTGGAGTGGGCATGCGCAGCGTCAGCTCGCGCACCTGGCGCTCCAGTTGGTGGATTCGTTGCTTGTCTTCGATCTGCAATTGAATCGCCTGGCGATCGGCAACTGAAAGCGCGCGAAGACGCGCGAGCATGTCGCTCTCCCAAGTCTCGTTTGCCAAGCCCGACTGGCCGTCCTGGTACTCACCCAGCAATAGCCAGTCGAGCGAGCAGCCGCGCTGGCGGGCGATGTCTATGCATAGTGCGTAGGGTATGCTGCCACGCACCTTCCAACTGCTCAGGGTCTGCGGGCTTACCGCAAGGGCCCTGGCCAGCTGCACATCGGTCTCCGAGCCGGTCAGCAGCTTGAGACGTGCCAGCACTGATGCAAATAAAGGGCTACTCATAACAAATATCCACGACTGGTTTAACGACGTTACTTGGGCTTAAACTACTTGTTACGAATAGTAGCCCTGCATTTTGAGGAGATATCCTGACATGAGGAGCAGCATGATGAAAAACCCTTCCTTTTCCGTAGTCAATACTGATGCACTTGGGGGAGCATTCTTACAGCATATCTGTGCAATTAGCGCATGCAGGTATTTGGCGTGAGTACATACAAGCTGGTCTGTCCTCACTGCAACAGTCGAATGCGCATCCGTACCAGCGAAGGACGGCACATTTTCCTGCGTATCGCGTACCTGCAGTGCACCACCGAGGCGTGTGGCTGGTCAGTGAGAGCCGAGTTCGAAATGACCCATGAGCTGTCACCCAGCGGCATGCCGAACCCTGAGGTCCACCTGCCATCGGCCGGCACTGAACTGCGCAAGTCGGCACTCAAGGATGGCAGTGCGGCCTCGCCCGAAAACCTTCGATCGGCCAAGCCCGTTCAGATAACTACAAAACGCAGATAAAAAAACACCCCGCATGTGCGGGGTGTTTGTTTTACCGGTTCGGTCAGCCGAGCAGTTGCAGGCCGGCTTGCTGAACCAGTTCCAGCAGCGGCTGCGGGTACACGCCGAGCACGAAGGCAAGCAGGGCGATTGCCAGCAGCATGACGCCGCCGGTGCGTTGTTCCCACTTCAGCGGGGCATCGTGGCGACGCAGGTTAGGCTCCACCAGGTACAGGGTGACCATGACGCGCAGGTAGTAGTACACGCCGATGGCGCTGCCCAGAACCAAGGCACCGACCAGCCACCACAGTTGCGACTCGACGCCGGTGGCAATGATGTAGAACTTGCCGATGAAGCCGGCAGTCAGCGGGATACCCGCCAGCGACAGCATCATCACGGTCAGCACCGCAGTCAGGTACGGACGGCGCCAGAACAGGCCGCGGTACTCGTAAAGGGCATCGGCGTCACGACCGCCGTAAGGCGAGGACATCAGGGTGATCACACCGAAGGCGCCCAGGCTGGTGATGACGTAAGTGACCAGGTACACGCCCATGGCTTCCAGGGCCAGGCCCTTGCTGGCCACCAGCGCGATCACCAGGTAACCGAAGTGGGCGATGGACGAGTAACCCAGCAGACGCTTGAGGTTGCTCTGGGTCAGCGCCAGCAGGTTACCGATGAGGATCGAGGCGACCGCGATCACTGCCAGGACGGTGCTCAGGACGCCGCTGCTGGCAGCAGGGGAGAGCATGAACAGGCGCACGACCACGGCGAATACCGCGACCTTGCTGGCGGTGGCCAGGAAGGCGGCTACCGGCGCCGGGGCGCCTTCGTATACGTCCGGGGTCCACAGGTGGAACGGAACCAGCGACAGCTTGAAGGCCAGGCCAACCAGCATCATGCCCAGGCCCAGTTGGGCCACCAGGCTTGGCTTGCCGGTAGCAGCCAGGGCCTTGCCGATCAGGTCGAAGCTCAGGCTGCCAGCGTCGGCGTACAGCAGGGCCATGCCGAACAGCAGGAAGGCCGAACCTGCGGCCGACAGCACCATGTACTTGATACCGGCTTCCAGCGAACGCTTGTTGAAGAAGGCATACGCTACCAGGCCGTAGACCGGCACCGACAGCAGCTCCAGGCCGATGAACAGGCCAGCCAGGTGGTTGGCGCTGACCAGCACGAGGCCACCGAGGGCCGACATCAGCAGCAGCAGGTACAGCTCTTCACGGTTGCCCGGGAAGCCCTTGGAACCCTCGCCCAGATAGGCATGGGCGAGGGTTACGCAGGCCAGTGTCGCCACCAGGATGATCGCCATGTACAGGCAGGCGAACTTGTCGATGGTGACCAGCGAGGTGACCGCCAGCGGCGCGACTTTCAATGCTGGCAGGATCGATAGCAGGGCCAGGTTCAGCCCCACGGTGGACAACAGGAAGGTCTGCGAGTGATTGCGCTTCCAGGCGATCGCCAGCATCACCACCACCGTGGTGATGGTGGTGATCAGCATCGGCGCCAATGCGATGAAGTGTTGAGTGGTGAATTCCATAGCGCTCTTACCGGGCCGAAGCGAGTTGAGTGAAAGCGGAACCGAGCCACTGCTGCACACCGCTCATGGTGGCGGCAGAGGTGTCGAGGAACGGCTGTGGATACACGCCCAGCAGGATCAGCAGCACCGCCAGACCCACGACCATGACCAGCTCACGACCGTCCATGCCAGCCAGGACGGCGTCGGACTTGGCCGGGCCGAAGTAGGCGCGGTGGATCATGATCAGCGAGTAGACCGAGCCGAACACCAGGCCGGTGGTGGCGATCACGGTGATCCAAGGCACATGCACGAAACTGCCGATCAAGATCAGGAACTCGCCGACGAAGTTGCCAGTACCTGGCAGGCCCAGGGAGGCGGCGGCGAAGAACAGGCTGATCGCGGGCAGGTAGGCGATGCGGTGCCACAGGCCGCCCATCTCACGCATGTCACGGGTATGCAGGCGCTCGTACAACTGGCCGGCCAGGATGAAGAGTGCGGCGGCCGACAGACCGTGGGCCAGCATCTGGATCACCGCGCCCTGCAGGGCTTGCTGGCTGCCGGAGTAGATACCGATCAGCACGAAGCCCATGTGCGAAACGCTGGAGAACGCGACCAGACGCTTGATGTCGGTCTGGGCAAAGGCCAGGAAGGCACCGTAGAAGATACCGATCAGACCCAGGGTCATGGCGATGGGCGCGAACTCGGCCGAGGCGTTCGGGAACAGCGGCAGGGCGAAGCGCAGCAGGCCGTAGGCCGCGGTCTTCAGCAAGATACCGGCCAGGTCCACGGAACCTGCGGTCGGTGCCTGGGCGTGTGCGTCAGGCAACCAGGAGTGGAACGGTACCACCGGCAGTTTCACCGCGAAGGCGATGAAGAAGCCCAGCATCAGCAGGTACTCGGTACCGGCTGGCAGTTCGGCCTTGAGCAGGTCGCTGTAGTTGAAGGTGATCACACCGGTGTTGGTGTAGTTGACCAGCACCAGGCCCAGGATCGCCACCAGCATGATCAGGCCGCTGGCCTGGGTGAAGATGAAGAACTTGGTCGCGGCGTAGATCCGGGTCTTCTTGCCGTCCGCGGAGCTGTGACCCCAGAGCGCGATGAGGAAGTACATCGGCACCAGCATCATTTCCCAGAAGAAGAAGAACAGGAACAGGTCCAGGGCCAGGAACACACCGACCACGCCGCCCAGGATCCACATCAGGTTGAGGTGGAAGAAGCCGACGTGACGCTGGATCTCTTTCCAGGAGCACAGTACCGACAGCACACCGAGCAGGCCGGTGAGCAGGATCATCAGCAGCGACAGGCCATCCAGGGCCAGGTGGATGCTGATGCCGAAGCGCTGGATCCACTGGACCTTGTATTCCAGTGCCCAGGCAGGCTCGGCGCCCGGAGCGGGGGCCAGGGTGTAGTCGCCGGTGCCCCACAGCCACAGGCCGATGCCGAGCAGCAGGGACATGGTCAGCAGTGCGATCCAGCGCGGCAGGGTGGCGCCGAAGCGCTCACCCAGCCAGCACAGGAAGCCGCCGATGAAGGGGATCAGGATCAGCCAAGGCAAAATCATGACGGGTTGGTTTCCTTTGGCAAAGTCGCAAGATTCATAGTCATACCGCGGCCACTACCACGGCGCCGATGACCAGCACGGCACCGACGGCGATCGAGGCGGTGTACCAGCGCAGCTGGCCGGTCTCGGTCTTGCTCATGGCGACGTTGCCGCCACGGGCCATCCGAGGAATCAGGCCGATGCTGCGGTCAACCGGGTCCTTGCGCAGGATGTGGCTGATCAGCAGGTAAGGTTTGACGAAGAGCTTGTCGTAGATCCAGTCGAAGCCCCAGGCGGCGAACCACCAGGCCGACAGGACGCGGCCGATGCCGCTGTTGGCGATGGCCGAGACCAGGCGACGCTTGCCGAGGAACAGCACCGCGGCCAGCAGGATGCCGGCAATGGCGATGGCGCCCGAGGTGATTTCCAACGCGTGCTTGGCTTCACCACCGGCGTGGCCGGCACTTTCAGGCAGAACGCCAGCCAGCGGCGGGTGGATCCACGCGCCGATGAAGGTCGACAGCACGATCAGCACGCCCAGTGGCAGCCAGTGGCTGATGCCGTGGCCAGCGTGGGCTTCGGTCTTGGCTTCGCCGTGGAAGGCGATGAAAATCAGGCGGAAGGTGTACAACGAGGTCATGAACGCACCGACCAGCCCGGCATACAGCAGGCCGGTATTGCCACTGGCGAAGGCTTCCCAGAGGATCTCGTCCTTGGAGTAGAAGCCCACGGTCAGGATCGGCAGGGCCGCCAGGGCAGCACCACCCACCACGAAGCTGGCGTAGGCCAGCGGCAGCTTCTTCCACAGGCCGCCCATCTTGAAGATGTCCTGCTCGTGGTGGCAGGCAACGATCACCGCACCCGAGGCAAGGAACAGCAGGGCCTTGAAGAAGGCGTGTGTCATCAGGTGGAAGATTGCCGCGTCCCAGGCGCCGACGCCCAGGGCCAGGAACATGTAGCCGATCTGGCTCATGGTCGAGTAGGCGAGGATACGCTTGATGTCGGTCTGGACCAGGGCTGCAAAGCCCGCCAGGACCAGGGTGACGCCACCCACTACGCCCACCAGGTGCAGGATGTCCGGTGCCAGCAGGAACAGGCCGTTGGTACGGGCGATCAGGTAGACGCCCGCGGTCACCATGGTTGCCGCGTGGATCAGTGCCGATACCGGGGTAGGGCCAGCCATCGCGTCCGCCAGCCAGGTCTGCAGCGGCAGCTGGGCCGACTTACCGACCGCACCGCCCAGCAGCATCAGGGTGGCCAGGACCATCCAGGTGTCGCCCGCCTGGAATTTCTGCGGAGCCAGCACCAGCAGTTCCTGCACGTTCAGGGTACCCAGCTGGGCGAACAGGATGAACAGGCCGATGGCCATGAACACGTCGCCGATACGGGTGACGATGAAGGCCTTCAGTGCCGCGTTACCGTTGTTGCGGTTGCTGTAGTAGAAACCGATCAACAGGTACGAGCACAGGCCCACGCCTTCCCAGCCGAAGTAGATGAACAGCAGGTTGTCGCCCAGCACCAGGAACAGCATGCTGGCGATGAACAGGTTGGTGTAGGAGAAGAAGCGCGAGTAACCGGCTTCACCGCGCATGTACCAAGAGGCGAACAGGTGGATCAGGAAGCCGACACCGGTGACCACGCCGAGCATGGTGACCGACAGGCCGTCCACGTACAGGGTGAAGTTCGGCGCGAAGCCGTCCACCGACATCCACTGCCACAGCAGCTGGCTGTATGCGCCGCCTTCAGGCGGGGCAACGTTGAATTGCCAGATGACATAGGCGGCCACGGCGGCCGACAGGCCCACCGAGCCAACGCCGATCAGCGCGGACAGGTTCTCCGAGAACCGCCCGCGCGAGAACGACAGCAGCAGGAAGCCGATCAGGGGGAAGACGAAAGTCAGGAAGATAAGGTTCATCCGCGCATCTCACTGGCAGCATCGATGTCGAGAGTGTGGAAGCGGCGATACAGCTGCAGCAGAATGGCCAGGCCAATGCTGGCCTCGGCGGCTGCCAGGCTGATCACCAGAATGAACATCACCTGGCCGTCGGGCTGGACCCAACGGGCACCGGCGACGATGAACGCCAGGGCAGAGGCGTTCATCATGACTTCCAGGCTCATGAGTACGAAAAGGATGTTGCGGCGGACCATCAGGCCAACCAGACCTAAGCAGAACAGGATCCCGGCTACCGCCAGGCCATGCTCAAGAGGGATAGCACCCATGATTTACTCCTTCGCCTCGTTGCGGCCCAGGTGGAAGGCGGTGACGGCTGCGGCGAGCAGCAGCATCGAGGCCAGTTCGACAACCAGCAGGTACGGCCCGAACAGGCTGATGCCCACGGTCTTGGCGTCCACGGTGGTGCCGCTGATACCGGCGCCGCTCGGGGCGACGAACAGCACGTAAAGCAGCTCCAGCAGCAGCAGGGCAGCCAGGATTACCGGCCCGGCCCAGATACCGGGCTTGAGCCAGCCCCTTTCCTGGGCGACCGACGCCGGCCCAAGGTTGAGCATCATCACCACGAACACGAACAGCACCATGATGGCGCCGGCGTAAGCGATCACTTCCAGTGCGCCGGCGAACGGCGCACCCAGGGCGAAGAAGATCATTGCCACGGAAATCAGCGAAATGATCAGGTAGAGCAGGGCGTGCACGGGGTTGGTGCCGGTCACCACCCGAAGGGTGGAGACCACGGCGATCCCGGATGCGAAGTAGAAAGCGAATTCCATCTTTCTGTCCTTATGGGAGCAAGCTCTTCACGTTGATCGGCTCGGCTTCGTTCTGTGCAGAGCCTTTCGGCTTGCCAGCGATGGCCATACCCGCAACACGGTAGAAGTTGTAGTCAGGGTTCTTGCCGGGGCCGGAGATCAGCAGATCTTCCTTCTCGTACACCAGGTCCTGACGCTTGAACTCGGCCATTTCGAAATCCGGAGTCAGCTGGATCGCGGTGGTCGGGCACGCCTCTTCGCACAGGCCGCAGAAAATGCAGCGCGAGAAGTTGATGCGGAAGAACTCAGGGTACCAACGCCCGTCCTCAGTCTCGGCTTTCTGCAGCGAGATGCAGCCAACCGGACAGGCCACCGCGCAGAGGTTGCACGCTACGCAGCGCTCCTCGCCATCGGGGTCGCGGGTCAGGACGATGCGGCCGCGGTAGCGCGGCGGCAGGTACACAGGCTCTTCTGGGTATTGCAGGGTGTCGCGTTTGCGGAACCCGTGGGAGAACACCATTGCCAGGCTGCGCAGCTGGGTGCCGGTGCCCTTAACGATGTCGCCGATATATTTGAACATGGGTCAAATCCTCACTGGGCCGCGACGGCTGGCGTGTTGTAGAGCACGATCGCAGCGGTCACCAGCAAATTGATCAGGGTCAGCGGCAGGCAGAACTTCCAGCTGAAGTCCATCACCTGGTCATAGCGCGGGCGCGGAATCGAAGCGCGCAGCAGGATGAACAGCATGATGAAGAACGCGGTCTTCAGGGCGAACCACAGGAATGGAACCTGTGGCAGCAGGCCGAATGGGCCGTGCCAGCCACCGAAGAACAGGGTCACCAGCAGTGCCGAGATCAGGATGATGCCGATGTACTCACCGACGAAGAACATGCCCCATTTCATGCCGGCATATTCGATGTGGTAGCCGTCGGCCAGTTCCTGTTCCGCTTCCGGCTGGTCGAACGGGTGACGGTGGGTCACGGCGACGCCAGCGATGAAGAAGGTGCAGAAGCCGAAGAACTGCGGAATGATGAACCACAGGTTCTGGGCCTGGTATTCAACGATGTCGCGCATGTTGAACGAACCTACCTGAACCACCACGCCCATCAGCGCCAGACCCAGGAACACTTCGTACGACACGGTCTGTGCCGACGCACGCAAGCTGCCCAGCAGGGCGTACTTGTTGTTCGACGACCAGCCGGCGAACAGTACGGCATACACCGAAAGCCCGGCCATGGCGAAGAAGAACAGCAGGCCGATGTTCAGGTCCGCCACGCCCCACAGCGGGGTGATCGGGATGACCACGAAGGCGATCAGCAGGGCACTCATGGCCACGACCGGCGCCAGGGTGAAGATCATGCGATCGACGAAGGGCGGGTTCCAGTCTTCCTTGAAGAACATCTTCAGCATGTCGGCGGCGATCTGGAACATGCCGAACGGGCCGACACGGTTAGGACCGTAACGGTCCTGCCACCAGCCCAGCAGGCGACGCTCGACGAAGCTGAGCAGCGCGCCGCAGACCACCACCGCGAGCAGGACCACGATGGCCCGGACCACGGTGAGGATCACATCGATCACTTCGGGGGTGAACCAGCTCATTGTGCTGCCTCCTGCAGACCTTCGACGGATGCACCGAAGATGGCAGGCGGGATGCCGGCCAGGCCTTTGGGCAGGGCAACCAGGCCAGCGCCCAGTTCTTCATTGATACGCAGCGGCAGGCGCAGCGAAACACCGGCAACGGTCAGGCTCAGCAGCGCGCCTTCGTTGACGCCCAGGCGATCGGCTTCGGACTTGGCCAGGGCCACGTAGGCAGCTGGGATACGCTCCTGCACCGGGGCGGCGCGCGACGAGCTTTCCTCGCTGCCGAACAGGTGGAAGAACGGTACTGCGGTCCAGGTGCCACGGGCCGGATTGAAGGCGCCCGGAATGGTGGTGAACCAGTTGAGCTTGTCACCTTGCGGCTCGATCAGGCGTACGCCAGGGTCACCCGCGCGCAGGTGGCCACCGACCTCGTCCTGGAACTTGTTCCAGGCTTGCGGCGAGTTCCAGCCCGGCGACCAGGCGAACGGCACCTGTTGGCGCGGTTCGGCCGACCCCGAATAGCCTTCCATGGAGAAGGCGAACGCGGTGTCCTTGTCCTGCGGGGTACGTGGCTCATGCACGCTGATGTTGGCGCGCATGGCGGTACGGCCCGAGTAGCGCAGCGGCTCACGCGCCAGCTTCATGCCCTTGATGCGGAATGCGGCCGAAGGTGCGGCGTTGACGATGCCGGCCAATTGCGGCGCGGCTTCGGCGCAGGCGCTGGTGACGTGGTCCAGTTGGGTCCAGTCGACCGGCTTGTTCAGCAGGGTGGCACGCAGGGCGTGCATCCAGCGCCAGCCTTCGTGGATCTGGATGCTGCTGTCCAGGTACTGCGGGTCGAACACCTGGAAGAAACGCTGGGCACGGCCTTCCTGGCTGACCAGGGTGCCGTCGCCTTCGGCGAACGAGGCCGCTGGCAGTACCAGGTGGGCGCGGTCGACGGTGGCGGTCTTGGAGTGGTCGGCAACGATGACCACCTTGGCGGCGGCCAGGGCGGCATCGACCTTCGCGGCCGGTACGCGGGTGTACAGGTCGTTTTCCAGGACCACGATGGCATCGGCCTTGCCGCTGATGACGGCATCCAGGGCAGCGTCGACGGACTCACCGCCCATCATCGCCATGCCCAGGCTATTGGCCTCGGGCACCACCAGGCTCAGCGAGCCGTTCTTCTCGCGCAGCTTCAGGGCCTTGGCGATGTTGGCGGCGGCTTCGATCAGCGCCGGGTCGGCCAGCGAGGTACCCGCGACCACCAGTGGACGCTTGGCCGCGACCAGGGCGTCGGCGATGCGCTGGGCCAGGGCTTGTGCTTCCTGGTCCAGACCGGCGACGGCTGGTGCGCTCGGGTCGATGGCGTGGGCAACGGCGAAGCCGATGCGGGCCAGGTCGGCCGGGGCGGCATGCACGCACTCTTCGGCGACGTCGTCCAGCTTGGTTTCAGCCAGCGAAGCGATGAACAGCGGGTACAGCGCGTGCTGGCCTATGTTCTTCACCGCAGCATCCAGCCAAGGCTGCACTTTCATGGCCTCGGCCATGGCTTCGGCCTTGCCCTTGGTGGCCTGGCGAACGGCCAGGGCGACACGGGCGGCGGTCTGGGTCAGGTCTTCACCGAGCACGAACACTGCGTCGTGGTCTTCGATGTCGCGCAGGGTCGGCACTGGCAGCGGGCTGTTGTTCAGCACGTTCAGGGCCAGGCGTACGCGAGCCAGTTCACCCGCTTCCATACCCGAGTAGAAGTAGTCGGCGCCGACCAGCTCACGCAGCCCGTAGTTGCTTTCCAGGCTGGCGCGTGGCGAGCCGATGCCGACGATGGTACGGCCGCGCAGCAGGTCGGCGGCCTTGTCCAGGGCAGCGTCCAGGCTCAGCTTGGTGCCATCGGCCAGCAACGGCTGGCGGGGACGGTCCTTGCGGTTGACATAGCCGTAGCCGAAGCGGCCACGGTCGCACAGGAAGTACTGGTTGACGGAGCCGTTGAAGCGGTTCTCGACCCGACGCAGTTCGCCATAGCGCTCGCCCGGGCTGATGTTGCAGCCGCTGGAGCAACCGTGGCAGATGCTCGGGGCGAACTGCATGTCCCACTTGCGGTTGTAGCGCTCGGAGTGGGTCTTGTCGGTGAACACACCGGTCGGGCAGACCTCGGTCAGGTTGCCGGAGAACTCGCTTTCCAGCACGCCGTCTTCAACGCGACCGAAGTACACGTTGTCGTGGGCGCCGTACACGCCCAGGTCGGTGCCGCCTGCGTAGTCCTTGTAGTAGCGCACGCAGCGGTAGCAGGCGATGCAGCGGTTCATCTCGTGGGCGATGAACGGGCCGAGGTCCTGGTTCTGGTGGGTACGCTTGGTGAAACGGTAGCGGCGCTCGTTGTGGCCGGTCATTACCGTCATGTCCTGCAGGTGGCAGTGACCGCCTTCCTCGCACACCGGGCAGTCGTGCGGGTGGTTGGTCATCAGCCACTCGACGACGCTGGCGCGAAACGCCTTGGACTCTTCATCGTCGATGGAGATCCAGGTGCCGTCGGAGGCAGGGGTCATGCAGGACATGACGATACGACCACGGGTGTCGTTTTCGTCGGTGTACTGCTTGACCGCACATTGCCGGCAGGCGCCGACGCTACCGAGCGCCGGGTGCCAGCAGAAATAAGGGATGTCGAGGCCGAGCGACAGACAGGCCTGTAACAGGTTGTCTGCACCGTTGACTTCGAGCGCTTTGCCGTCTACGTGGATAGTGGCCATGGTTCAAAGTTCTTCGTTGGCCCGCGTGAGCAGGCGTGGCTAATGGAAATCGGTGGGCCCGCGGCTCGCGTCAGGACTGCGCGTGCCTGCAAGGCCAGCGGGTGGCACGGACCACCCGCGTTTCATCTTGTTATGCGCCGACCACAATCGGCTTCGCCAGGTTCGGGCGCAGGGCGTCGGCAGCGCTTGCTGGAGCGACACCGGCCTCGAATTCCGAGCGGAAGTATTTGATGGCACTACCCAATGGCTCGACGGCACCCGGTGCGTGGGCACAGAAGGTGCGGCCCGGGCCGAGGAAGTTGACCAGCCCCAGCAGGGTCTCGATGTCTTCGGCGCGGCCCTGGCCTTTTTCCAGCGCGCGCAGCATCTTCACGCTCCACGGCAGGCCGTCACGGCAGGGGGTGCACCAGCCGCAGGACTCGCGGGCGAAGAACTCTTCCATGTTGCGCAGCAGCGAGACCATGTTGATGCTGTCGTCGACCGCCATGGCCAGACCGGTACCCATACGGGTGCCTACCTTGGCGATGCCGCCGGCGTACATCTGCGCATCGAGGTGCTCAGGCAGCAGGAAACCGGTACCGGCACCGCCTGGTTGCCAGCACTTGAGCTTGTAACCGTCGCGCATGCCCCCGGCGTAGTCCTCGAACAGCTCACGGGCGGTGACGCCGAACGGCAGCTCCCACAGGCCAGGGTTCTTCACCTTGCCAGAGAAGCCCATCAGCTTGGTGCCGTGGTCTTCGCTGCCTTCACGGGCCAGCGACTTGTACCAGTCGTTGCCGTTGGCGACGATCGCCGGAACGTTGCACAGGGTCTCGACGTTGTTCACGCAAGTCGGCTTGCCCCACACGCCAACGGCGGCAGGGAAGGGCGGCTTGGAGCGCGGGTTGGCGCGGCGGCCTTCCAGCGAGTTGATCAGTGCGGTTTCTTCACCGCAGATGTAGCGACCGGCACCGGTGTGCACGAACAGCTCGAAGTCGAAGCCCGAACCGAGGATGTTCTTGCCCAGCAGGCCGGCGGCCTTGGCTTCCTCGATGGCGCGGTTGAGGTTCTTCGCCGCGGTGGTGTACTCGCCACGCAGGAAGATGTAGCCGCGGTAGGCCTTCAGGGCGCGGGCGCTGATCAGCATGCCCTCGACCAGCAGATGGGGCTGTTGCTCCATCAGCATGCGGTCCTTCCAGGTGTTGGGCTCCATTTCGTCCGCGTTGCACAGCAGGTAGCGGATGTTCATGGATTCGTCTTTGGGCATCAGGCCCCACTTCACGCCAGTGGGGAAGCCTGCGCCGCCCCGGCCCTTGAGGCCGGAGTCCTTGACACTTTGCACGATGTCGTCGGCGGACATTTCTGCCAGCGCTTTGCGGGCAGCGGCATAGCCGTTCTTGGCCTGGTACTCGTCCAGCCAGATCGGCTCGCCGTCGTCACGCAGACGCCAGGTCAGCGGGTGGGTTTCGGCCGAACGTGCGATACGGTTGGCCGGGCCGAAGGAAGTAATGGTCATACGTAACCCTCCAGCAGTTTGGAAACGCCAGCCGGCTGAACGTCGCCGAAGGTGTCGTCGTCGATCATCAGCGCCGGGGCCTTGTCGCAATTGCCCAGGCAGCACACGGGCAGCAGGGTGAAGCGGCCGTCGGCGGTGGTCTGGCCCAGGCCGATGCCCAGCTCGCTCTGGATCTGGCTGACCACTGACTCATGACCGCCGATGTAGCAGACCATGCTGTCGCAGACGCGGATGATGTGGCGGCCGACCGGTTGGCGGAAGATCTGGCTGTAGAAGGTGGCTACACCTTCCACGTCGCTGGCCGGGATGCCCAGCACTTCGCCGATCGCGTGGATGGCACCGTCCGGCACCCAGCCACGTTCCTTCTGGACGATCTTCAGGGCTTCGATGGACGCCGCGCGCGGGTCCTCGTAGTGATGCATCTCGTGCTCGATGGCCGAGCGCTCGGTTTCGCTCAGGGCGAAACGGTCAGTCTGGATAAGCGTGCTGTTCATGCTTAGCGGTCCACGTCAGCCATAACGAAGTCGATACTGCCCAGGTACGCAATGAGGTCGGCGACCATGCTGCCTTTGATCACCGAAGGGATCTGCTGCAGGTGCGGATAGCTCGGGGTACGGATCCGGGTGCGGTAGCTCATGGTGCCGCCATCGCTCGTCAGGTAGTAACTGTTGATGCCCTTGGTCGCCTCGATCATCTGGAACGACTCGTTGGCCGGCATGACCGGGCCCCACGAGACTTGCAGGAAGTGAGTGATCAGGGTCTCGATGTGCTGCAGGGTGCGCTCTTTCGGTGGCGGCGTGGTCAGCGGATGATCCGCCTTGTACGGGCCTTCCGGCATGTTGCGCAGGCACTGGTCGATGATGCGGATACTCTGGCGCATCTCCTCGACACGGACCATGCAGCGATCGTAGGCATCGCCGTTGTGGGCCAGCGGTACTTCGAACTCGAAGTTCTCGTAGCCGGAGTAGGGGCGGGCTTTGCGCAGGTCGAAGTTGCAACCGGTGGCACGCAGGCCGGCACCGGTCGTGCCCCACTCCAAAGCTTCCTTGGTGTTATAGGCGGCAACGCCGATGGTACGACCACGCAGGATGCTGTTCTGGAGGGCGGCCTTCTCGTATTCGTCCAGGCGCTTGGGCAGCCATTCGACGAAGTCCTTGACCAGTTTGTCCCAGCCGCGTGGCAGGTCGTGGGCGACGCCACCGATACGGTACCAGGCCGGGTGCAGACGGAAGCCGGTGATTGCCTCGATCACGGTGTAGGCGCGTTGACGGTCGGTGAAGGTGAAGAACACCGGGGTCATGGCGCCGACGTCCTGGATGTAGGTACCCAGGAACAGCAGGTGGCTGGTGATACGGAAGAATTCGGCCAGCATCACGCGGATGGTGTCGACCTTCTGTGGCACCTTGATGCCAGCCAGCTTCTCTACCGCCAGTACGTACGGCAGGTTGTTCATCACCCCGCCGAGGTAGTCGATACGGTCGGTATAGGGGATGAAGCTGTGCCAGGACTGGCGCTCGGCCATCTTCTCGGCGCCACGGTGGTGGTAGCCGATGTCCGGTACGCAGTCGACGATTTCTTCGCCGTCCAGTTGCAGGACGATACGGAAGGCACCGTGTGCCGAAGGGTGGTTCGGGCCGAGGTTGAGGAACATGTAGTCCTCATTGGCGCCGTGACGCTTCATGCCCCACGCTTCCGGGTTGAAGCGCGCCGATTCCTCTTCAAGCTGTTGCTTGGCCAGGTTCAGGCTGTACGGGTCAAATTCGGTGGCACGGGCCGGGAAGTCCTTGCGCAGCGGGTGACCTTCCCAGGTCGGCGGCATGAGGATACGCGACAGGTGCGGGTGGCCGGCAAAGTCGATGCCGAACATGTCCCAGACTTCGCGCTCGTACCAGTTGGCGTTGGGCCAGATGCTGGTGACCGACGGCAGGTTGAGGTCGCCTTCGCTGAGCGAGACCTTGATCATCACGTCGCTGTTACGTTCCACCGACAGCAGGTGGTAGAACACGCTGAAGTCGGCGGCCGGCAGGCCTCGGCGCTGGGTGCGCAGGCGCTCGTCGACGCCGTGCAGGTCGTACAGCATGCTGTACGGCTTGGCGACGTTGCGCAGGAAGGTCAGGACTTCTTTGAGTTGGGCACGGTTCACCCACAGGACCGGCATGCCGGTGCGGGTTTCCTGGGCGACGAATGCGTCGGCGCCAAAACGGTTGTGCAGTTCGACGACCACATCCTGGTCGTCAGCCTTGTAAGGCGGAATGTAAATAGCGGTGTCCGCTGTCATGGTCTCGGTCGCTTTGAGTCAACGTAGAGAATGAAGCCAGGCCGCCGGCTCCTTCGGGAGCGGGCGGCAGGTCGCTGGATCAGACTTCGTCGGGGCTGCGCAGGTTGGTTACCGCGATACGCTGTTCGCGACGCAGGTCTTTCTGGGCGGGCATCTCGGCACGGTAAATGCCTTGATCACCAACGACCCAGGAAAGTGGGCGTCGCTCCTGGCCGATCGACTCCTGCAGCAGCATCAAGCCTTGCAGGAATGCTTCGGGGCGCGGCGGGCAGCCAGGCACGTACACGTCAACGGGGAGGAACTTGTCGACCCCCTGAACGACCGAGTAGATGTCGTACATGCCACCGGAGTTGGCGCACGAACCCATGGAGATGACCCACTTGGGCTCGAGCATCTGCTCGTACAGGCGTTGGATGATCGGCGCCATCTTGATGAAGCAGGTACCGGCGACGACCATGAAGTCGGCCTGACGCGGCGAGGCCCGGATGACTTCGGCGCCGAAGCGGGCGATGTCATGGGGTGCCGTGAAGGCCGTGGTCATTTCCACGTAGCAGCAGGACAGGCCGAAGTTGTACGGCCAGAGGGAGTTCTTGCGACCCCAGTTGACCGCGCCACGCAGCACATCTTCAAGCTTGCCCATGAAGATGTTCTTGTGGACCTGGTCCTCTAGCAGTTGATCGGTGACGGTTTCCCGTTCACCGACCGGGTACTGCTCGTTGGGCGCATCCGGATCGATTCTGGTGAGATTGTATTGCATTGCCAAAGCCTCATTGTTTCAGCTTCGCTTGCCGCTTGCGGCGACCTTCAGGAGCCCAATCAAGTGCCCCGACGCGCCATAGGTAGACAAGACCAGCCAACAGAATTGCTATGAAAACGAGTGCTTCGACGAATCCGGTCCAGCCGCTTTCGCGGACGGACACAGACCATGCATACAGGAATAGGGCTTCGATATCGAAGATCACGAACAGCATCGCGACCAGATAGAATTTGGCGGACAGGCGCAGACGGGCGCTGCCGACGGGCAGCATACCGGATTCGAAGGGTTCGTTCTTGGCGCGACCCCAGGCCTTGCTACCGAGCAGGCTGGACAGGCCGAGCATGAAGGCACACAGGCCGACGACACCCAGAAGGAAGATGGCAAAGCCCCAGTTGTGGGCGATGAGTCCTGCCGAATCGGACATGCTAGAAATCCTTATACACAGAGACCCAGCTCTGCAGTCTGAAATTAAGTAGAGCGGCGACTTGGCGTCGCAGGTGCAGTGACCAAATGTCGCAGCTGAATCAATCGGGCTGATTTTATGGGTAAACCCGATGCAAGTAAAATTTCTGTGGCAAATTTATTCGTAGGATTAAGAACAACAAGCGTTCGTAACTGGCTGAAAGCCTTGAAATTCGGGCATTGCATGCGGTTTTGTTAATTATGTTTCTTGCGGCTGGTAACGAATCACAAACTTCGAAATGATAATTGATATCATTTGAACTGTTACCCTGTAATTTGGCTGTTCTGCGCCTGGTAAAGTTCATTGGGCGATTCCCCCTACTTGCAAATGCGAAAAACGTTTGTTCTAGCAGCTTCAAGCGCCGCTTGCACCGCTCTGGGTCAATACTTTGTCGGTTGGGCGATGGCCGACAGATGAGGCGATCGCCCATTGGCCGAGCCAGTAGGTGAGGATGATCAGGTACGGTGCGGCGGCAGACGGGCTAACGAAGCGGTCGATGCCGATCAGGCTGTCGGAGAACACGAACAGGCCAGCACCGAGCGCGGCCAGGCCACCGCAGGCCAGGGCGCGCCAGAGCATGGTGCTGATGGCCAGGGCGTAGAACGCAACCGGGATCAGCAGCGAGCCCAGGCCGTGGTTGGCGAGCACGCCGAACAGGGTGATGCCGGTGAGGGCGCTGAACAGGAGAGTGGCTAGGGCGGGGCGCAAGGTTTGGCCGCAATAGGCGCGTAGGTAGGCCAGGTGGGCACAAAGAAATGCGACCAGGCCGAACACGAACAGGTCGGCGGGAATGGCCAGCAGGATGTCTCCGAGTATCGAGAATGCCAGGCCCAAGGTGATTCGGCGGCGATAAGGTGTGGCAGGAGCGCTACGTAGCCAGGCGATCAGGGTCAGCACGGGTATCGGTTTGGCCAGCAGGGCGAGCAGGGTGTTGTCGCTGGCCAGTGCATATATATAGAGGGCGGCGGCGATCAGGGCGAGCATCATCAGGTGGCTTGGACGAGGCATGAGCGGTCCTTGCGGCTGGGCTGCCTCAAGCATAGACCTGTTTTTGGGGTTTGTGGGTGATGCTTGTGGGGTGTTTGGGGTGTGGGACATGGGTGTGGCGAACGGGAGGCAGCGCCTGTGAGATCGAGCGCCGCCCGCGCGGCGCATCGCGAGCAAGGCTCGCTCCTACGTTTGTTTACGGCCAATAACGCCTGTGACAGGCGCGCGACCGATCTACGCAACACCGCAAAAACCAAGGCCGGTGCAGGCAAAAACAAAAGCCCGGGGCTTTCACAAGCCCCGGGCTTTATTCAGCGGCAACCCACTATCAGTGGAACTGCTCTTCCTCGGTCGAACCGGTCAGTGCAGTCACCGACGAAGCGCCACCCTGAATCACGGTGGTCATGTCGTCGAAGTAGCCAGTGCCCACTTCCTGCTGGTGCGCGACGAAGGTGTAGCCTTTGCTGGCGTCGGCGAATTCCTGCTCCTGCAGCTTCACGTAGGCCGTCATGTCGTTGCGGGCGTAGTCGTGCGCCAGGTTGAACATGCCATGCCACATGTTGTGGATACCGGCCAGGGTGATGAACTGGTGCTTGTAGCCCATGGCCGACAGTTCGCGCTGGAACTTGGCGATGGTCGCGTCGTCCAGGTTCTTCTTCCAGTTGAAGGAAGGCGAGCAGTTGTACGACAGGATCTGGTCCGGGTACTCCTTCTTGATCGCTTCGGCGAAGCGGCGCGCTTCTTCCAGGTCTGGCTTGGCGGTTTCGCACCAGATCAGGTCGGCGTAAGGCGCATAGGCCAGGCCGCGAGCGATGGCTTGGTCGAGGCCGGCACGGACCTTGTAGAAGCCTTCACGGGTGCGCTCGCCGATCACGAACGGCTGGTCGTACGGGTCGCAGTCGCTGGTCAACAGGTCAGCGGCGTTGGCGTCGGTACGGGCCAGGATGATGGTCGGTACGCCCGAAACGTCGGCGGCCAGACGTGCGGCAACCAGCTTCTGTACGGCTTCCTGGGTTGGTACCAGTACCTTGCCACCCATGTGACCGCACTTCTTCACCGAGGCCAGCTGGTCTTCGAAGTGAACGCCGGCAGCGCCTGCCTCGATCATGTTCTTCATCAGTTCGTAGGCGTTCAGTACGCCGCCGAAACCGGCTTCGGCGTCAGCTACGATGGGTGCGAAGTAGTCGATGTAGCCGTCGTCGCCTGGGTTCTTGCCGGCTTTCCACTGGATCTGGTCGGCGCGACGGAAGGCGTTGTTGATGCGCTTGACCACGGTCGGTACCGAGTCGACCGGGTACAGCGATTGGTCAGGGTACATCGACTCGGCCGAGTTGTTGTCGGCGGCTACTTGCCAGCCGGACAGGTAAATGGCCTGGATGCCTGCTTTTACCTGTTGCACTGCCTGGCCGCCGGTCAGGGCGCCCATGCAGTTGACGAAATCTTTTTCTGGGCGGAAAGAGGGGTGGGCACCTTCGGTGACCAGCTTCCAAAGTTTTTCTGCACCCAGGCGGGCCAGGGTGTGCTCCGGTTGCAGGGAGCCACGCAGGCGAACGACATCAGCGGCGGTGTAGGTACGGGTCACGCCTTTCCAGCGCGGGTTCTCGGCCCAGTCTTTCTCGAGGGCTGCAATTTGCTGTTCGCGTGTCAGTGCCATGGAAATAAACCTCGTCGCATCGATCTTGGGGTAATTGTGCTGATGCTCGGGCAGCGATCAGAAGCCTGGCGGCGGTCCTGCTCGGCGGGGATTGCGCGGCTGACGAGGAAGGCTCGAAGAGGAAGGGGGCTGCAGCGTGGGCAAGGTGCGGCGGGCAGGTTGGCTCGTGGATGCCTTGCTGCGGTGCGACATGGCTTGCCGGGTGACTGCGGTGATGCGCTTCCGTCCCTCGGGACAACTTCTTCGTTGCAGTCGCAATCCCGTCGAACCGCCTTGTGGGCCGTATGGACACGAAGCGCCTCCAGGGGTGGGAGGAGCGCGCTTCGAAGACCCTTGCCAGGGCCTCTGATTAGCGGGAGCGAGGCCATCATGCCCTTGGGAAAAAGTGCCTGTCAAATGTTTTGTAGTGCTTTTTTCCACTTACTACATCTTTGGTCTAATGCGACTTGCTGGTCAGTTTCAAGGCCTTTGGTCGAGGCCTTGATTTGCCTGGGATCAGTCCAGAAGGTCGACTTTGACACGCAAAGTCATGTTTTCGCCGCGCTGGGTGCTGTAAGTGAGGGTTGACGGGTTGCGTTCGGACTGGCTGTCCTGGTTGAAGCCCGCCAGTGTGATCCACTCTCCGAGCTTGCCAGTGACTGTCGTGTCGGTGCTTTGAACTTTCACTACATCGGCGCGTTCCTGGCTGATGCGGTCATTATTGGTGCTGATTTGCAGACGAACCGTGTCGCCGCTCACGCTTGGCGTCACGTAGAAACCTTGGGTGACGTTGCGGTATTCAGTGTTGCTCTGGAAGCCGCCGTAACCATCGGTGCTGGTGCTGGTCACCGGTATGCTCTGGCCGATCTGGATCAGCGCGGCCTTGCCTTCGCTGGCCTGGATCTGCTGCATGCCACCCTCACGGTTGGCGGTGCCGTACTGGATGATTCGGGCGTTGCCATGGTTGTCCTGGAAGTTGTGGTCGGTGTTGTCGACGCTGATCAGCAGGCGCTTGGGCGCTGTGTCCAGCTGCTGCAGCAGCGAGCGCAGGTCGTCGATGCGCTCGGGGCTGGCGTTGACGATCAGCTTGTTCTCGAAGGCGCTGACCGTGCCGTCCCTGCCGAGAAAGGACTGGGCAGTGGGCAGGAGTTCGGCACTGCTGCGATGCTGCAGCGGCAGCACTTCGGTGGCGGCCTGGGTGGTGAAGCTTGCGGCCATCAGCAAGGAGGTAATGAGGGGGCGTAGCGGCATGTCCATGATCTCCGCGGGTGGAATGTTCATGATGGCAAATTTGTTCGCGTTGTGCCGGGTCTGGGTCACAGGTTCTGCGTGGTGGTGGCTGCTGTAGGACAAATTCCGTAACATCGCGCTCCTTGTGTTTTGCATCGCCCTCAAGGGCACCGCCGTAGGATTGCCATGAAGCCCGCTCGACTCCGCGCCGACATACTCGCCGGCCTGACCACCTCTTTTGCCCTGGTGCCCGAGTGCATCGCCTTTGCCCTGGTGGCCCACCTCAATCCGCTGATGGGGCTGTACGGTGCTTTCATCATCTGCACCCTGACGGCGCTGTTCGGTGGCCGTCCTGGCATGATTTCCGGCGCAGCGGGTTCGATGGCCGTGGTGATCGTCGCCCTGGTGGTACAGCATGGTGTGCAATACCTGCTGGCCACCGTGCTGCTCGGTGGGGTGGTGATGATCCTGTTCGGCGCGCTGCGTCTGGGCAAGCTGGTACGCCTGGTGCCCTATCCGGTAATGCTGGGCTTCGTGAACGGTCTGGCGATCGTCATCGCCCTGGCGCAGCTCGAGCACTTCAAGCAGGGCGAACATTGGCTCGCTGGCGCACCGCTGTACCTGATGATCGGCCTGGTGGCGCTGACCATGCTGGTGGTTTACGTCTTGCCCAGGTTGACCCGCGCCGTGCCGCCGGCGCTGGTTGCGATTCTTGGTGTCGGCTTGCTGGTGTACCTGCTCGATCTTCCCACCCGCACCCTCGGCGACATGGCGCACATTGCAGGTGGCCTGCCGCAGTTGGCCCTGCCAGATGTACCGTGGAACCTGGACACCCTGGAGATCGTCGCCCCCTATGCCGTGCTGATGGCCATGGTTGGCCTGCTGGAAACCCTGCTGACGCTGAACCTCACCGACGAAATCACCGAGAGCCGTGGTTTCCCGGATCGGGAGTGCGTGGCCCTGGGCGCGGCCAACATGGTTTCCGGGTTGTGCGGTGGCATGGGCGGTTGCGCGATGATCGGGCAGACGGTGATCAATTTGAGTTCCAACGGCCGTGGCCGACTGTCCGGCGTCGTGGCGGGTGGCATGATCCTGTTGTTCGTGCTGTTCCTGTCGCCTCTGATCGAACGGATTCCGCTGGCGGCGCTGGTCGGGGTGATGTTCGTGGTGGCCCAGCAGACCTTCGCCTGGGCATCGTTGCGGGTGCTGAACAAGGTGCCGGTGAGCGATGTCCTGGCGATCATTGCGGTGACGGTGGTCACTGTGCTCACGGACCTGGCCATGGCAGTGTTGTTCGGCATCGTGATCGCGGCAGTCAATTTCGCCTGGCAACATGCGCGGGAGCTGTATGCCGACAGCCATGACGACGGAGAGGGCGGCAAGCGCTATCAGGTGCACGGCACGTTGTTCTTCGCCTCCACCACGCCGTTCCTCAACCAGTTCGACCCGGCCAATGACCCGGCCAAGGTGACCCTGGACTGCCAGCACCTGAGCTTCGTCGACTACTCGGCGGTCGCAGCGTTGAAGACCTTGCGCGAGCGCTATGCCAAGGCGGGCAAGCAACTGCGGGTGGTGCATCTTTCCGAGCGTTGCAAGAAGCTGCTGAAACGGGCTGGGGAGCAGGACTGACGGCCCAACCCGTGAGAGCGGCCTGGCGCCGCCAAAGGGCCGCAACGCGGCCCCTGGGTTGGAGCAACGACACACGAATTGCCTGGGCTGCCCCGGCAATGAGACGGCGGCTCAGGAGTCCCCGCGGCTCTTCTTCACTATGCCATCGGCAATACTCGCCGGTGCCTCGGCATATCGGGTGAACTCCATCGAAAAACTGGCCCGCCCCTGGGTCATCGAGCGCATCGAGGTGGCATAGCCGAACATCTCGCCCAAAGGCACTTCCGCCCGTATGACCTTGCCCGCAGGGGTCTCGTCGCCGTCCTGGATCATTCCACGGCGCCGGCTCAAGTCACCCAGAATGTCGCCCTGGTACTCCTCGGGCGTAACCACCTCGACCTTCATCACCGGCTCCAGCAGTACCGCGCCGCCTTTGTGCGACAACTGCTTGGTAGCCATGGACGCGGCGATCTTGTAGGCCATCTCGTTGGAGTCGACGTCGTGGTATGAGCCGTCGAATACCGCAGCCTTGAGGTTGATCAGCGGGTATCCGGCCAGTACACCGTTCTTCATCTGCTCCTCGATGCCTTTCTGGATGGCAGGGATGTATTCACGGGGTACCACGCCGCCAACGATTTCATTGACGAACTCGAGGCCTTCCTTGCCCTCTTCGCCTGGGGCAAAGCGGATCCAGCAATGGCCGTACTGGCCACGCCCACCGGACTGGCGCACGAAGCGGCCTTCGATCTCGCAGGTATTGCGGATTTTCTCGCGGTAAGCCACCTGCGGCTTGCCGATGTTGGCTTCGACGTTGAACTCGCGGCGCATGCGGTCCACGATGATGTCCAGGTGCAGCTCGCCCATGCCGGAAATGATGGTCTGGCCGGTTTCTTCGTCGGTTTTGACCCGGAACGAAGGGTCTTCCTGGGCCAGTTTGCCGAGGGCGATGCCCATCTTTTCCTGGTCGGCCTTGGTCTTGGGCTCGACGGCCACGGAAATCACCGGGTCTGGGAAGTCCATGCGTTCAAGGATGATCGGCTTGTCCATGTCGCACAGGGTGTCGCCGGTGGTGACGTCCTTCATACCGATCAGTGCCGCGATATCACCGGCGCAGACGTCCTTGATCTCGGCGCGTTGGTTGGCGTGCATCTGCACCATGCGGCCGATCCTTTCTTTCTTGCCTTTGACCGAGTTGAGCACTGCATTGCCTGAACTGAGCACGCCGGAATATACCCGGGCGAAGGTCAGGGTGCCGACGAAGGGGTCGGTGGCAATCTTGAAGGCCAGGGCCGAGAACGGTTCGTTGTCATCGGCATGGCGTTCCAGGTGCTTCTCCTCATCGTTCGGATCGGTGCCCTTGATCGCCGGGATTTCCGAGGGGGCGGGCAGGTAGTCGATGACCGCATCGAGCATCAGCGGTACCCCCTTGTTCTTGAACGATGAACCCAGGATGGTCGGGACGATCTCGTTGTTCAGCGTGCGCTTGCGCAGGCCGGCCTTGATTTCTTCGGTGGTCAGCTCTTCGCCTTCGAGAAACTTCATGGTCAGCTCGTCATCCGCCTCGGCCGCCGCTTCGACCATGCGTGCCCGCCACTCGTTGGCCAAGGGCAGGAGTTCTGACGGAATCTCCTCTTCGCGATAGCTGGTGCCTTGGTCGGCTTCGTTCCAGTAGATGGCCTTCATTTTCACCAGGTCGACCTGGCCGATGAAGTTTTCCTCAGCACCGATGGCCAGCTGAATGGGTACCGGGTGGTGGCCCAGGCGCTGGTCGATCTGCTTGACCACGCGCAGGAAGTCGGCGCCCTGTCGGTCCATCTTGTTGATGTAGGCCAGGCGTGGGACATGGTACTTGTTGGCCTGGCGCCACACCGTCTCGGACTGTGGCTCGACGCCGTCGGCGCCGCTGAATACCACGACCGCGCCATCGAGCACGCGCAGCGAGCGCTCGACTTCGATGGTGAAGTCGACGTGGCCGGGGGTGTCGATGATATTGAAGCGGTACTTGTGGGCGAACTGCTTGGTCGACCCCTGCCAGAAGGCGGTGGTGGCAGCCGAGGTAATGGTGATGCCGCGCTCTTGTTCCTGGGCCATCCAGTCCATGGTGGCGGCGCCGTCATGCACCTCGCCCATCTTGTGGTTGACCCCGGTGTAGAACAGGATGCGTTCGGTGGTGGTGGTCTTGCCGGCATCCACGTGGGCGACGATGCCGATGTTGCGGTACAGCTCGATGGGCGTTGTACGGGCCATGACGGACTACCTGCGGATGGGCGGATTCTCCCAAGGTAGCAGACCGGAAGAATCCTGCTTTACCGCCGGGCCATCAATCGGCCTGGGCTTGCAGCATCCACTGGCCGTCGACTTCCCGGGCCAGGCCGCTGGCAGGCAGCAGGGCCAGCAGGCGGGCGTGCAGGCTGGGCTCGGTGAAGGTCTTGAGCGTGGTCAGATCCAGCACGCCGATGGGGGGCAGGTCGGCCTTGGTGTAGGACAGCCAGGCTTTCTTCAGCACTTGAAGCACGTCACTGCCAGCGGTACTGGCGAAGCGGCGATGCAGTTGGCGGCCTTCGAGGGTGAACGTGTGCTGGTGGCTATAGGTGCTTGGGTCGTTGCCCTCGGAGCAGCGATGGCAGCGGCACGAGCCCTCGCCGAAAGCATTGCGCAGGTAGCTGTTGAAGTCCACGACGGGCTTGAGGGTCAGGCGTTTGTCGACCTCGAACAGGTCGGCGATCAGGGGGTGTTCGGCGCTCACGCTAAATCCTCGGGTGGTGGGGCATGTATCGGCGGGCACCCTAACAGATCGGGGCCTTCAGATCACCTGTTGCAGGTCTGGCCTAGTCGCTGGCAAGCGGTTCCCGCCTGGACCGCAGATCGTGCTGAAGTCGGGCAGTAGAGACAACCGGTAACGGCTACCGTACTCTACGCGCCTGCCTACATCCATCAATCGAGGTAACCCCGTTTGAGCAACAAGTACCCGTACATCGCCACCATCACTGTCAGCGCCGAAGATCGTGGCGGTGACGTCGAGGCGTCGGAAAACCCCAACATGCGTGTCGGTCTCGAAGCCGTGACCGAAGTGCTGAAGAAGGTGCATTTCGTCGGTACGCTCGCGGCCCCGGAAAAATCGGCCACGCATATTTGCGTGACCCTGGAGAATGGCCTGACCTACTATGGCCCTATCGTCAACGGCCATGCCGAGCTCGAAGGCGGCTGGATCGCCTTCGAGTCGGACATGCTGACCCCCGCTGAACTGGGCTTGTAAGCCTCAGGCCAACTCGGCCAGGCACTGCTCGAGGATATCCAGTCCTTCCTCGAGCACTTCGGCCTCGATGGTCAATGGTGCCAGCAAGCGAATGATGTGCCGCGCCTTGCCGCTGGGCATCAGCAGCAGGCCTTTGGCCCGGGCTGCTTCGATCACTGTGGCCAGCCGGGTTGGCGCAGGGTTGCCGTCGGAATCGACGCATTCGATCCCGCGCATGGCGCCCACGCCGGTCAGACGGCCGATGCACCCACCCAGACCTGCCGCCTTCCACTTCTCGAATCGACGAACGATGGCCTGTTCCTGACGCTCGCCCCAGGTGGCGATGTTCTCGTCGGTCATCTGCGCCAGGCTGGCCAGGGCCGCCGCACAGGCAATCGGGTTGCCCGAGTAGGTGCCGCCCAGGCCACCTTTGGGTAAGGCCGCCATCAGGTCCTGCCGTCCGACCACCGCGCCCAGCGGCATGCCGCCGGCGATGCTCTTGGCCAGCAGCAGCAGGTCTGGCTCCATCCCTAGTCGCGGGAAGGCAAAGCGCTGGCCGGTGCGACCGAAGCCTGACTGAATTTCGTCGATGATGATCAAGATCCCCCGTTCGTCGCAGAAGCGCCGCAAGGCCTGGGCGAATCCGGGGTCGAGGGCGAGGAAGCCGCCTTCACCCTGAACCGGCTCGAAAATGAATGCAGCCACGTCTTCGACCGCCAGTTCGACACTGAACAGGCGGTCCATGGCCTTGAGTGCCTGCTCGCAGGTCACGCCGGTGTCGACGCTGGGGTAGGGCAGGTGATAAACCGGGCCGGGCAGCTCACCGACCCGTTGCTTGTAAGGGGCGACCTTGCCGTTGAGGTTAAGGGTTGCCAGGGTGCGACCGTGGAAGCCGCCGTCGAAGGCGATGATGGCGCGCTTGCCTGTGGCACCGCGGGCGACCTTGAGGGCGTTCTCCGCCGCTTCCGCGCCACTGTTGGTGAGCATGCCGGCCAATGGGTAGCTGACGGGTACGAACTGGCTCAGGCGCTCCATCAGCGCCAGGTACGGCCCATGGGGGGCGGCGTTGAAGGCATAGTGGGTCAGGCGCGCGGCCTGCGCTTGAATCGCCTCGACCACGGCCGGGTTGCAGTGGCCCAGGTTGAGTACGCCGATACCGCCGACGAAGTCGATATAACGTTTGCCGTCCGTGTCCCAAACTTCCGCATTGCGGCCATGGGAAAGTGTGATCGGATGAACGATGGCAATGGACTGGCTGATACTTTCCTGAGGCATGGGCACGCAAACCTTTGTTCAATTTTCCCCCTATCCAAGCGTGCAAAGGTGTGAGACCGCAAACGAATTATTGGATTGCGATCATTCCATGGATTCGTGAACTGGCGGATTCGCTAGCCTCTTTAGGGCAACGGTGAAATGGATCGTGCTTTCTGCCGTTTGGGCGCTGTGGACTGGTACCGAGCAGAAACGTCAGAAGTTCATTCTCAAATGGAATCATGTGTTTCGAAAAGGTCGTTTGTTGACCCATGCCGATGGATTGATACTGGCCTGGAACAACGTTGACAACCGGTCGTGCGAAGGGGAGGGAAATATCCGCTACCGGCGCCTTCACAACAACAAGAACGAGCACTACGGACTTACCAGAATTCTGCTCCAACTTTCAGCCGCCCTTGCGGCGGCCAACCCATTCGAGGGTTCTCCATGGCTTCGCTACACAACAAGAAACAGCGTTCCTTGCAGCACGGCCTGACCTCACGTCAGGTGTCCATGATCTCCATTGCCGGCATCATCGGCGCAGGCCTGTTCATCGGTTCCTCCAATGCCATCGCCACCGCTGGCCCGGCGATTCTCATTTCTTATGCCATGACTGGCCTGCTGGTGCTGCTGGTGATGCGCATGCTGGGTGAAATGGCCATCGCCAATCCTAACAGCGGCTCGTTTTCCACCTATGCTGGCGAGGCCATCGGCCCTTGGGCGGGCTTCACCATCGGCTGGTTGTACTGGTGGTTCTGGGTGCTGATCATCCCGGTCGAGGCGATTGCCGGCGCGGATATTCTCCATGCCTATTTCCCGGGCGTGCCGTCATGGCTGTTCGCGTTCCTGATCATGGTCGTGCTGTCGGGCACCAACCTGATCAGCGTGAAGAACTTCGGCGCCTTCGAGTACTGGTTCGCGCTGGTCAAGGTGCTTGCCATCATCGCCTTCATCGTGGTGTGCAGCCTCGCCGTATTCGGCGTCTGGCCGCTGGCCGAGGTGTCTGGTGTCAGCCGCTTGTGGGACAACGGTGGCTTCATGCCCAACGGTTTCGGCACTGTGCTCGGTGGCGTGCTGATCACCATCTTCTCGTTCTTCGGTGCCGAGATCGTCACCATTGCAGCTGACGAGACGGCCAATCCGAAAGACAAGATCCGACGCGCCACCAACTTGGTGGTTTACCGCATCGCAATCTTCTACCTGGCGTCGATCTTCCTGGTGGTATCGCTGGTCGCCTGGAACGATCCGGGCCTGAAGGCAGTGGGTTCGTTCCAGCGGGTGCTGGAGGTACTCAACGTGCCGGGCGCCAAGCTACTGGTCGACGTAGTGGTACTGGTGGCCGTGACCAGCTGCATGAACTCTGGCCTCTACACCGCGTCACGGATGCTGTATTCCCTGGGGGCCCGTGGCCAGGCGCTTGGCATCACCAAGCGTGTCTCGGGCTCGGGTGTTCCAACCGTTGCGGTCATTCTCTCGACCCTGGCTGGCTTTGCGGGTTGCTTCGTCAACTATGTATTCCCCGGCAAGGTGTTCGGCTTCCTGTTGTCCACCACGGGCGCCATCGCCTTGCTGGTGTACCTGGTGATCGCCGTCTCGCAGTTGCGCATGCGTGCCCGTGCCGAGCGCGAAGGCCGTCCGCTGGAACTGAAGATGTGGCTGTTCCCATGGCTGACCTGGCTGGTGATCGGCACCATCGTCATGGTCCTGGGCTACATGCTGCTCAGTGATGCCTACCGTTACGAGACGCTGATGACTGCCGGGGTGGCGCTGTTCATCCTGCTGGTGTCGCTGACCCAGCGTCGGGGCAAGGTAGTCGCTCAGACGGCGTGATCCTCCAGGGGGCGCGGTGCGCCCCCGTTTTGCGATTGGCGCTGACAGATTCGAGCGTTACCATCGAGGCAGGCATTTCTTCCCATTCCAACAAGCACAGGAAGCGCATGAACGACCAGACCCTTTCCCTTCAAGCCCTGGCCGCGCCGGACGGCACCTGCTATGGCTGCGGTTGCGCCCACCCCAGCGGTCTGCACGTGCAAAGCCATTGGGACGCCGATGGCATTCATCTGTCGTGCCGGCACACACCTGACAGCACGTTCAGCGGCTGGCCCGGCCTGGTCTACGGTGGCCTGTTGGCCATGCTGGTCGACTGCCATTCCAACTGGACCGCCATGGCCTATCACTACCGTGCCGAAGGTCGCGAGCCGGGCAGCTTGCCGCGCATCGACTGCGTCACCGGCACGCTCAACCTCACCTACCTCAAGCCGACCCCGATGGGCGTGGAGTTATTGCTCAAGGCGCGTGTAGAGGGCGAGGTGGGACGCAAGAGCCGCGTGATCTGTGAAGTCTGGGCTGGCGATGTGCTGACAGTGACCGCTGATTCGGTGTTCGTACGAGTCGATACCGACAAGCTCAAGCTCAAGGCCCACGGACAGGCTTGAAGGCCACGGGATGATGGTCAGCCGACCGCGATGCCTCTAGAGTGGCAGGACCATTCCCCAGGCAAGGTTGACCATGACCGATCTGAGCGCATTCCCGATCACTCAAAAGTGGCCCGCGAAACACCCTGAGCGGCTGCAACTGTATTCGTTGCCCACCCCCAACGGCGTCAAGGTGTCGATCATGCTGGAAGAGATCGGGCTGCCGTACGAGGTGCACAAGGTCAACTTCGACAGCAACGACCAGCTCACTCCCGAGTTCGTTTCCCTGAGCGCCAACAACAAGATCCCGGCGATTCTCGACCCGAACGGTCCGGGCGGCCAGCCGCTGCCGCTGTTCGAATCGGGGGCGATCCTGCAGTACCTGGCGGAAAAGTCCGGCCAGTTGCTCAGCGACGACCCGGCCCGCCGCTACCAGACCTTGCAATGGCTGATGTTCCAGATGGGCGGCATTGGTCCGATGTTCGGCCAGGTGGGCTTCTTCCACTTCTTCGCGGGCAAGGAATACGAAGACAAGCGCCCTCGCGACCGCTACGTCAACGAATCGAAGCGCCTGCTCGGCGTGCTCGACCGACACCTGGAAGGGCGGCAGTGGATGGTGGACGAGTACAGCATTGCCGATATCGCCATCTTCCCCTGGGTGCGCAACCTGGTGGAGCGCTACAACGCCCGGGAGCTTGTGGGGTTCGATGAGTTCAAGGAAGTGCAGCGTGCGCTGGCTCGGTTCCTCGAACGCCCAGCGGTGCAGCGTGGGCTGAAAATTCCGGGTTGAAGTATTTGAATGGACGGGTAACGGCGTCGTCTTGACTGTACCGGCGTCATCGCCGGCAAGCCGCCGCCTACAGGATCTGCGCTGTCCGTGTGGGAGGGGCCAGTGCCCCGGATTCAGAACACGTGGCTCAGAATCCAGTACAGGCACCCCGCCAGCAACATGGCCGCCGGCAGTGTCAGCACCCAGGCCATCAGCAGGTTGATCAGGGTGCGTTTCTGAATGCCTGAGCCGTTGGCCACCATGGTCCCGGCTACCCCTGAACTGAGCACATGGGTGGTGGATACCGGTAGCCCGAACATGTCCGCAGCACCGATGGTGCACATTGCCACCACCTCGGCCGAAGCGCCCTGGGCGTAGCTGAGGTGGGTCTTGCCGATCTTCTCGCCCACCGTCACCACGATCCGCCGCCAGCCCACCATGGTGCCCAATCCCAGCGCGATGGCCACGGCCACCTTGACCCACAGCGGGATGTAACGCGTGGCATCGTCCAATTGGCCTTTGAACATCTGTACCTGGCTGCGGGTGGCAGCATCGAAGGTGGCCAGGCGGTGCTTGTCGAGCAGGCGAATGGCTTCGCTGGTCAGGTACATGTCGTTGCGCACGTTGGCCATGGCCTCGGCTGGCACGCGCTTGAGCGATCCATAGCCTTTGACTTGCTCGCCGATCATACCGGTGAGTGCTGCCAGGGCGGGCACCAGTTGCGGGTTGGTCCTGGGCTCGGCAATGAACGCAGTCAGCACCCGGCGCGGATCGGCCGGCGCTGGCTGCGGGTCGCTGCGTACCAGCGCCTGGCGCGTCACTTCAGCGACAGCGGAGAACTGCAAGGCCTGTTCGTTCGGCATGGTCTTGTTCAGGGCGTACGCCATGGGCAATGTGCCGACCAGAATCAGCATGATCAGCCCCATGCCTTTCTGACCATCATTGGAACCATGGGCGAAGGACACGCCGGTGCAGGTCAGGATCAACACGCTACGGATCCACCAGGGCGGTGGGGTCTGGCCTTCCGGTGCCTGGTACAGCGCCCGGCGCTTGACCAGTGCGCGCAAGGCCAGCAGGAGCAATGCCGCGCAGGCGAAACCGACCAGCGGGGAAAAGAGCAGGGCATAACCGACCTTGCTGGCTTGGCTCCAGTCGATACCACTGGTGCCATCGCGGCCATGCATCAGGGCGTTGGCTACGCCCACGCCGATGATCGAGCCGATCAGCGTATGTGACGATGAGGCCGGCAGGCCCAGCCACCAGGTGCCAAGGTTCCAGATGATCGCCGCCAGCAAAAGGGCGAACACCATGGCGAAGCCAGCCGAAGATCCGACCTGTAGTATCAGCTCCACCGGTAGCAAGGCAATGATGCCGAAGGCCACCGCGCCACTGGAAAGCAGCACCCCCAGGAAGTTGCACAGCCCAGACCACACCACTGCCACTGGCGCAGGTAAAGAGTGGGTGTAGATCACGGTGGCTACAGCATTGGCGGTGTCATGGAAACCGTTGACGAACTCGAAGCCTAGAGCGATCAGCAAAGCCAGGCCCAGCAGCAGAAAGGGGGTGACAGTGGTGATGACCGTACCGCTGGCGGTGACGTCCTGTCTCAGGCTCCAGGCGGTATAGGCGATGCCCGCCAATAGCAGGCCAAAGAACAAGGTCAGGGTGGCGCGCCCAGGCTTGTGGGATAATTGCGGGCGGGCGTCGCGCTGGGCCAGGTGCGTCTGGGTGGCCAGTGACGGGGTTGCCATGGGGGCTCCGGTTGGCGTTGGGCGAAGTTGCCGAGGCCCCTGAGCATAGAAACAATTCGGGACGCTAGACTGATCTTTGTCAAAGAACTCGCTAGGCCAGGGACGAACGGTCAGCGCAGGAGAAACCCATGATTCACTGCAAGCGTGTCTACGATGCGGCGCAGGCAAGCGATGGCCAACGTGTGCTGGTCGACCGCCTGTGGCCGCGCAACAAACGCAAAGATGACCTGCAGGGAACCTGGTTGCGCGAGGTCGCGCCTTCCGTCGAGCTGCGCCAGGCATTCCATCGGGGTGAGCTGGATTTTGCCGTTTTTAGCCAGCGCTACCGGCAAGAGCTGGCGGCGCATCCCGAGCATTGGTACCCCTTGCTGGACCTGGCGGCCAAGGGGGACCTGACTCTGCTCTATGCCGGCAAGGACACGCGCCACAACAACGCACGGGTGTTGGCGCAATGGCTGGAGGATGAACTGGACCGACATGGGCCGGCAAGCTCGCCGGTGTGCTATGGCCATTGAACTGAAAGCCGCGACCGACGCCGATCGTACGTTCGCGCGCGATCTGACGCGGCGGGCGATGTTGCCGTACTACCGCGAGTTCGACTTGCTGTGGATCGAGGAAGCGTTCGACCAGGCGTGGGCCTGGCGCGAGCAATGGCTAGTGGTGGAGGGGGATACCGTACTGGGGTTCTGTAGCCTGAGCCAGGACCGGCAGGCGCTGTTCATTCGCGAACTGCACCTGTCGCCAGAACATCGCGGCCGGGGCGTGGGGAGTTGTGTGCTGGAGCAACTGGCCGACTGGGCGTCGCTGCGGCATTTGCCATTGTTGAGGTTGATGGTATTCAGGAGTAACCCGGCGCGATACTTATACTTGCGCCATGGCTTTCTAAAAGTCGGGGAGGCGGATTGTTTTTGGCAACTGCAGCGAGAAATAGACTAACGTAGCGGGTTCGCAGAAGCGCCGGCTACGTCAGTGAAAGCGAGAGCGCTGATAGGTTATGAGACGAAGGCCTCCAAGGTTGATTGGAAGGCGTCTTGGTGTATCAGTCAGTTACTCGGAGTGTTGTCTTAAATCGACCGGTGACCGTTTCTTTCTTATCGTCTTCTAGTGGATAGCTCACGTCGATCCTCCCCCATACCTTTTGACCCACTCGTTGAATAATGTGTACCTCGCCTTGAGTGGCTATGATTCGGCCTTTTGGTGGGTAAAGGGTTACATCTAGTTGATCTGGGACTACCCAGTTGCCGTTGGTAAAGCTTGCGGTCCTCGTCTCGATAGCGACCACATAATTGCCTGAGGCTAAAGAGAAGGTGCCTTTGATCAAGGTGCTGTGGGAATCGAATTTGTCTGTTTCATATTTTAAGCCCGTGCTTTTGAATTCGATAACAAATCGGTTTTCGATCCATTTTGTCTCTTCGATCCATTGTGTATCAGTATTGCTCATTGTTAAGTCCTCGATTTTTGAGTGAGGCTTAAATGTAGCGAAAGAAGTATCCAAGGGGTACTGGTAAAAATGATAGGGCGCGCTCTTATATGCCGTGTGACCTTTTCATGTGGGCGAGTTTGAAGGTGGCATAGAAAAGGCGAAGTCCCGCACATGCCTGGACTCACTGTTGCTGCACCTGCACCGTCGCCCCCTGACGAACCGTAGCGTCGAGCAACTGCCCCTGCACCGGCAGCAGATCCCCGATCAATAAATTCTGCAACAAGGGCTTACCTTCGAAACGGTTAGCGCCCATCACGACATCCCGCATCCCCTCGACCCGTACCAGTGCCTTGCCGACCTGGCCCAGGCGATTGCCACTGAGTACCAGCGGCCCTGCCAGCGGTGTGGCATTGCGCAGGCTGACGGCATACTCCTGGGTATTGCCGATGCGGTTGTCGAGCAGTGCCAAGGCGCTGACTTCGCTGGCATCCACCGCGCTGCCTTGGCTACTGGCCAGCAGGTTATCTTCGACGACCAGCGGGGCAGCGGTGGTGGGTGTCAGGTTGCGTAACTGGATGCCATTGCCTCGGCTGTCACCCATGCGATTGCCGGCCAGCAGCACCGCGCCCTGTTGTTCGCTGACTTCGATGGCCGCCTTTGCCGCACCCAGAATGAGGTTGCCATCGACCTGGGCGCGGGTCTGGCCACGCAGGCGCACGCCGCTGTTGTTGTCGATGCCGCGTAGCTGGTTGTCCTGCAGTTTGACCTGGCTGTCACGCACGTCGATGGCGTATTGCTGCGACTTTTCGAACTGGCTGGCGGTGATGGTCGCCTGGCTGTGCTGCAACTCCACCGCGCTGGACATCTCGCTGAAGTGGCTGTCGCGGATGATCACCGTGGCGGCAGGTGTGTTCGCGGCTTGCTGGGCACTTAGGGCAGTGGTCAGTCCGCGGGACAGGTTGGCGTTGTAGCCCAGGCGCTTGAGGGTCGAAGCAATCACCTGGGTATGGCTGCCGGCCCAGGCCACCACGAACGGCCGCCAGGCGCGGTCGGTGTTGCCTGGTCGGTCACCGGCCAGGCTTTGCAGGCTGGACTGGTTCAACCCCAGCCATCCCTGGTTGATCAGCGCTGTGCCCGAATGGCTCGACAAGTAAAGGCGGGTGCCCTCCAACACCAACCCGGCGTCGGCACCGATCATCAGCGGGTAGCTGAGCAGGTAACCGTCCTTGTAGCGCCTCAGGATGCGCGTATCGTTCAGCGCATCGTGCAACTGCGCCAGGGTGATGCTGCCCGCGCGCACCAGCACTACCTGAGGATGATGCGCCTGGTAGCTGGCTATGGCGCGGAACAGGCCGTTGTTGACGAATGGCTCGAAGGGCCAGCTGCCGGCCTGCGACGAGAACATCGGTTGCAGACTGACACTGGCGCGGCCCGCCGGGTGCGGGCGTTCTGCCTGATGGAACGTCACTGCCTCGCGCACCTGCTGGCGCAGTTGGTCGACCTTGTGCGTGCGTTGCTCCTGGGTCAGTGTGGTCAAGGTGTAGTTGACCGTCAGCGTCTGGCTGGCGGCCTGGGCAGTACCGGCCAGGCCCAAGGTGACCAGGCAGGCGAGGGGGAAGCGGGCGAGGGCAGTCATGGGTCAGTTCCTTGATCCGGGCAATGAGGGGTAAAACGGTTTGATAGGGCCGCCGAGCTGGCTGTAGTTGTCCACATCGCCGTCTTCGCTGTCGTACAGCTGGCGCGCCAGGGCGTGGCCGGGATTGCGCTGCAGGAACGGGATCAACCAGGCCAGTTTGTACGGCGCTACATCCGCCTGGGACTGGCCTTCGAGTTCGGGCAGGTCGCGTGGGTCAAGCACCGTGCGAGCGGCGAAGTTGGCCAGAAGGTCCAAGGTCTGTTGGTCGTCGGCGCTCCACGGCAGGCCGTTGACGCGCGCCGATTCAGCCAGCAATACCAGGGGTACCAAGGCGTACTGGCTGTAGGTGGCGGCAAGCTTGGCCCGCGCCACTTCCAGCGGCAGGTAGGCGTAGCTGCCATCGCGGGAACGCACCGCCTGGGCCAGGCCACGACGTAGGTTGCCGTCGGCCCACTGGATGAAGTCGTCGCGCCCGACCAGCATGCCGGTGGCGGCTACGGCCCAGGCAGCCCAGTAGTCGTGGTTGTTGAAGTACACGCCTGGGGCATCGCGGCGTGGGCCGTACTCGTGGATCACCAATTCGGCCAGGCGAGTGAACCACGACTGCTGAGCCTCGCTCAGTCGCACCTTGCCGTCACTGGCTGACTGGGTCAGCAGCACGGTTCCGGCCATTGCCGCCAAAGCCCATTTGCGCGCGGCCATACCTGTGCCGCTGGCATCCGGGTTGAGCAGTGCGCCGGCTTCGGCCCAGTCTTGCAGCCATTGGTCCTGGCAGGCCAGGGCCATGTTGGCGTCCTGCGGCTTTTTCGCCCGCTGGAAACGCTTGCTGGCGTAGATCAGCCCGCCGACGAACTGTTTGACCTGCTTGCCGATGCGTTCGCTGCCTGCATCGGGGCTGCTGCGCAGGGTCGACTTGCTGACGTCGCGCTGGTCGTACTTGCTCTGCAGGCGCAGGCTGCCGGTATAGGGCGGCGGAGGCTCCTTGCTGCAGGCCAGGGTGTGGTAGTCGGCGATCATGGCCGCTTGTGGCGTGGGATGCGCAGGCCAGATCGACTGGGCTGCCTGAGCCTGGGGGGGGAGCAGGGCCAGGGGAAGCAGCGAGGCAGCCCCGATGAGCATCTTCAAAGACACAGACGAGTCTCCACCTCGGTGGCCGCAGTGCCCGCCTTGGTCGTTTCCATGAACACCGACAGCAAGTTGGCCCCGGCAAACGCTGGGTCCTTACTCAGTTCCAGGTAGTACTGCCCGCCGCTGACGGCTGCCTCGCGACGGAACCACACCTTGTCGCGCGCGCCATTGTCGTAATAGACGATGATGTAGAAGTCCTTGATGTTCTTGTCGCTCAGGCGGATGTCGAGAAACCCCTTCGAACCACTCAACGACTGGCGCGAACTGCCCGCGTTGCTCAGCAGCTCGATGCGCTCGCCAACCTTCAGCGCCGGGTGTTGCAACTTCGACCCCAACACTTGCCTGCTGGCCGAGCAGCCGCCCTGAACCGCCGGCACCAACTGGCGATACATCAACGGCGAATCAAGCCGGTAGTTGGCCGGCAGTTCCCAGACGATCAACTTGGGCGGGGCCTTGGGGTCGTAGTCTTCCGACAGCAGGTACGCCAGCAGCGAGCCGTCCTCACCGACACCCGGCAGGGCATAGTTGAGTACATCCACACTCAGGTATTGCTTGAGGTAGCCGTCGAAATTGAACTGCTTGCTCTCGTCTTCACGTGCAGCGGCGTTGCTGTCTCCCACCAGGATCACTTGCGGGTCTGGCGCTTCGTCGAACAGCGCATCGGCGCTGTCGGCCACCGGGACGGTCTGGAAGCCGCGCACGTACTGGAAGCCATAGTTGTTGCCACAGATGTTGCTCAGCGCCAGGTTCAGCGTGCCATCCTTGGGCACCATTACCCCAGGCTCGGTGCGATACTGCTTCTTGGTCAACTCGCCGTAGAACGGCTGGCGGCGGATCTCTTCGGCCATCAGTCTGGCAGTGGCTTCGGCGCCGGCCGGGGTCCAGTGGTGGTCGCGGCGGAAGAAGTACTCGCCCTGGGGCGGCTGCTGCACCAGTTGCATCATCGGCGCCACCACCGCACCGCCCTGGCGCAACTGGCCAAGGTAGGCACTGAGGTGGGCGCTGGCCTGGGCATAGTCGAAACCGTGCAGTTGGCCTTCGAGCAGTTTGTCGCGGTGCATCAGCCCGCGGGTGGGCTGGACCGCCATGGCCACGTGGATGCCCTGGCGCTGGAAGGCCTGCATCAAGCGGGCGAACTCCGGGCGCATAGGGGCGGGAATGCCGAAGTCGTTGGTCAGGTCCACCGCCGAGCGGAATAGCCAGCGGTCCTTGCCGGGTACGATTTCGCGCATCAGCTTCATGCGCCCCTCGGTGTAACGCTGTGGGTCGCTGAGCGCCGGGCAGACCATGCACCGCAGGTTCTCACAGCCGGCTTTTGGCGCCTGTGCGGCCTGGCCAGGCAGGCTCAGCAGGGCCAGGGCTGCGCTTAGAGACACACTTACTAGGGTCTTCATGTACCTATCCATCCTTGCAGCGTGGGCGTCACTCGGTGGGGTCGATGCTGTTGGCCTGGGTCATGCTGCGGTAGCCGTTGCCCTGGGGCAGCAGCACATAGCTGTACGAGCGACCCTTCTTGAGGAACTGATCGTCGAATTCCGCCACCTTCTGATCGGCGACATAGGCGGCGAAACCGATCTTGAGCTCGTTGACCATGCGGCTGCCGGTCTGGCCGTTGGCCAATGGGTCGACGACCACGTGCTTGCCGTCCTCGGTCTTGAGCGCCGCTTGTGCCGGTGTGAGGTTGTAGAAGGCGATCTGTGCCTTCTTCGGCTCGTTGACGTATTTGTCGGCGATCAGCTTCAGTTGCTTGCCGTCGTAGATCACGGTGCTGGCGGCGTTGGCCTTCAGCTGCGGCTCGATGGATTGCCCGCCGACCGCGATCTTGTGGCTGCCGGCTGAGGTGAAGCGGTAGCCACTGAGCTGGCCGGGCGCAACCTTCTGCGGGTTGACCTTGCCGCTCAACGTGACGTCGATGCTGCGGTCCGAGAGGTTCAGCACGCGGACGAAGGCCGAATCGGCAGGGGCTACTGCATCGTACAGGTCGGCATTGCCTTCGGCGGTGTAGCCCGCCTGGCTGGCGGTGGCCAGGACAACGGCGGTAAACAGGTGAGCAGGTTTCATCAGGTTCTCCTTGATTCGTCAGAAATGCTGGGGCACGGCGCTGCGGCTGAGCGCGCCGGGACGGTGGGCGAGCAAGGTGCGAAGGGGGAATTCCCATACCACCGTTTCGATCTGTGGGTTGGCCAGTTGATCGCTTGCCAGGAACTGGTTCATGGCTTCGAACGGGCCGCGGGCCTCGACGGCGATGCTCAGCAGGTCGCGGTTGAGTGCCTCCTTGAGAAAGCCGACGAAGTTCCAGTCGTCGATCTTGCTGTAGCTGGTGCCTACCAGCAGCAGGCTCTGCTCCTGCTCGGCGAATAGGTCATCGCTGCTCTGTTCGGCTTTGAGGGTTTCGTACAGCTTGATCGGGTTGGCTCCGAACTGCGGCGCCAGGCGAGCATGGTCGAACTGGATGTAGTTCATCAGGTCGCCCTTGATGCTTTTCTCCCCGGACGGGTGCGAGAGGTAGACCTGATCACCCAGCAATTGCGGACGTTGACGTGCCAGTTCGTAGGCGGCCAGGCGCGCACCTTCTGGGCTCCAGTGGGTGTCGGATTTCAGGAACAGCTTCGGGCCGCCAAGGTTGGCCAGGAACGCGCTGCGCAGCGGCACCACGTCCAGCTGGTGTCGTTGCAGCTCGCTTACGAAACGGTCGTACAGGCCGGTCACCCTGGGGTCGAACGCATGCTCGGCGTGCGCTGCATACACATCCAGCTTCATTGGCAGCGGCAGTACCACCAGTTGTTTGCCGTGTTCGGCCAATTGCGCGCGGACCTTGACGATCTGCTCCAGCTGGCCCGTCAGGTTGGCGTCCAGGTCATTGGGCACGCGGTATTCCTGGTTGGTGTAGAGCCAGCCATCCTTGCCCAGCACCACGCCTTTGGTACCTTCGCCGAACAGCTGGAACTGCGCGTCGGCCCACAGCGTCACGGAGGGGGCTCGCAGGAAGAAGCGCTTGTCGTACACCTGCTCGAACTTGCGTAGCAGCTTGCCGTCGACGAATAGGTTCCAGGCATCGCTTTGGGTGCGGGCGAAGCTGAACACCGGTGGCAGCGAGTAGACGAACATCGCCCCGAGTGCCAGCGCGAACAGAATGCCATTGGCCTTGCTGGCCGAATTCATCACCGGATACATGGCCGTCTCCTAGAACTGGAAATACAGGAAGGGCGAGAACGAATTGGCCGCCAGGCTGCTCAGCGCCAACAGGAAACCGCCCCACAGCAACACGCTGTGCAGCGCGCCGACATGGCGCATGAAGTACCCCGTCTTGTTGCCAGCGTAGAAGCGCACATTGTTGATGCCCGCCAGGACCAGCCAGGCCAAGGCCACCAGGGCGAAGGCCATGGCCATTTTCGAGGCGCCGAGCACGTACAGCTCCAGCGAGCCGAAGCCGTTGAAGCCGAACAGCGCTTTGTAGATGTCGATGCTGTGGCGCAGGTCCATGGTGAAGAACAGTGGCATGCTCAGCACGATCAACAGGCCGGTGCGCAGGTTGCGGCCCAGGTGGTATGGGGTGCTGACTTTGGTCGCCAGGTTGAACTTGCGTTCCAGTACCATGCCAACGCCGAAGAACAGTCCCCAGCAGATGAAGGCGAAGCTCGCCCCGTGCCACAACCCGGACAGCAGCATGGTCCAGATGAGCGCCGGCAATGCGCCGGCCACGCGCTTGCGTACCAGGGGCATGTACACATAGTCGCGCAGGAAGTGCGCCAGGGTCATGTGCCAGCGCGACCAGAACTCGGTGATGCTCTGCGACACATAGGGCTGGTTGAAGTTTTCCGGGAAGCGAAAGCCCATCATCAAGGCCAGGCCCAAGGCCATGTGGCTGTAGCCAGCAAAGTCGAAGTACAACTGCAGGGTGGAGACCACCAGGCCGAACCAGGCGTCGCTGAACTGCAGGGTGCCTTCGCTGACGAACAGCGCGTTGATCGGCGCCAGGCGGTCGGCGATCAGTACTTTCATGATGAAGCCGAGCATGAAGCGGCACACGCCCAGCGAGAACAGCTCCAGCGAATGGGTGCGTTCGCGCAGCTGCGGCGCCAGTTGGCTGTAGCGCAGGATCGGTCCGGCCACCAGGTGCGGGAACAATGCGACGAAGGCGGCGAAGTCGATGAAATTGCGCGTCGGCGTGGCGTCCTTGCGGTAGATGTCGACGATGTAGCTCAGGGCGTGGAACACATAGAACGAGATGCCCAGGGGCAGGAAGATGTTTTCCAGGGTCCAGGTGTCGATGCCCAGTGGCGCCAGCAGCAGGGCCAGCACTTCGGCGCCGAAGTTGGCGTACTTGAAGTAGCCCAGGGTCGAGAGGTTGCCGGCTACACCGATCCACAGCAGACGAAGCGCCCAACGTTTGTCCGCCGCGTCGAGGCGCGCCTTGATGCGCAGGCCGAACCAGTAGTTCCAGTAGGTGATGCCGACGAACAGCAACAGGAAGTCCGGTCGCCACCAGGCATAGAAGAGGTAGCTGGCGACGACGATCACCGTCGAGCGCCACTGCGCCCTGGCCAGGAAATACGCGGCCAGGAACAGCGGCAGGTAGAGAAACAGGAACACGTTGGAGGCGAAGATCATGGCGCTGCCCGTCCTTAGTAACTGATGACCACGCCGACGCTCAGCTGGTAGTCGTCGCCGGTTGCCAATGCACTGCCGGCATTGAGGTAACTGGCGCTGACCAGTGCGTTGACATCCAGGTGCTTGCCGTCGAGTGCCAGCGGAAACATCTTCCAGTAGTAATTGAGGTCGACCATCTGCCCGACATTGCGGCCATTGCCATTGCTGCCCTGGGCGATTGCACGGTTGCGCTCGGCCCGTTGGTCGCCGTTCATGCGGATGGGCAAAGTGCCGTCTTCATCGCGCAGGTCGAGCTGGGTCACGCGCAGGTCCAGGGCGCTGCGGGAAGTGGGCTTGGTCTCGACGGCGATGCCGTAGTAGCTGAGGTTGCGCAGGTCCAGGGCAACGAACGAGCTGGTCAGGCGCGTGCTGTAGGACCCGCTGCGGGTGATGCGGTCCGACTGGATGGCATTGAGGCGAAAGCCATCGTTCTCGTCGCTTGGCTTGTCGGTGAGGCCGCCGCGCAATGCGATACGTGGCGTCCAGGGCAGCGTGTCGAAGCGTTTGCCGACCTCACCCAAGGCGGCCCAGCCCTTGCTGCCGTGGCCAGTTGTGGTCGTGCCATTGCCGTCGGTGTTGTCCATCTTGCCATCCAGGGCGGCCAGCTCCAGGTGGTAGTCACTGAGCGCCGGCAGGCCCAGGTTGTCGCCCATGAAGAACAACCCGTAGCGCAGGCCCTTGAAGTCGTAGCGGTCTTCGGCGTCGTGGCCGCTGTGGTCGTTCTCGTGCATCAGGCGCACGCCGGCCTGGTTGTTCGGGCTCCAGCGGTAGGCATACTGACCCATCACGTAGGTGGTGCGCGCTTCGCTATCGGCAAGGCTGTTCACATCGGTGTTGTAGTTGTGAAACTTCTGGCCAACGGCGATGAACGCCTCGGAGAACGTGTCCTGGTAGTTGAAGCGCAGCGATTCCAGGCTGTCGTCCCACCAGATGCCGTAGTCGTCGTAGAAGCGCTGCCGGCCAAGTGACGCGGAATACCGCGGGTCGTCGCCGATCAGGTTGCGCTTGACGTACAGCTCGCGCAGCTCGGCGTACCAGCCCTCGGGCTGTTCGCGTTCGCTGCTGTTGGTGGCTTCGTTGGTCAGGTTGCTCGACTCGCTGGAGTCGTAGTTGAGCCACAGGCGGCCGTAGACCATCCATTTGGCCCAGCGCTTTTCGGGCGAATACCAGGCAAATGATGGCTCGTAGCGCAAGCTGTAAAACATTTCGCGATCGCTGCCGACTTGCGAGTCTTCCGGGCCGTAGCCGGTCTGCACGGTGAGTTTGTTGAAGAATTCCGAGGTGATCAGCGGCTCGCTGCCATCGGCTGTGGCAACACGCACCGGCGCGTTGCTGTCGGCTTCGGGGCCGGTGATTTCTTCGGCGGCCAGGACCACGGACAGCGGCGTCAGGGTGAGCAGGGCAGCGAACAGGGGATGGTGGGTTTTCACAGCGTGGCCTCCTTCAGCAGATCGTTGCGCGCGGCCAGGGCACGCTCGATGTCATCCTTGGGTAACGTCTTTTCCAGGCGTCGGACCAAGCTACGGGCGCTGCGCTCGCCGAGGTCTAGCGCGATCCGCGCATAGGTGTAGGCCTTGACCGGGTCATGGCAAAGGGCGCGGCCATAGGCGTGCAACGTGGCCATGCGGTACCAGGCGGCGGTCGAGCCCTTGGCAGCCTCTTCCTGGAACAGCGCCAGGGCTTTGTCCTGGTCGGGTTGGTCCTGCACGCCCTTGCTGTAGTAGTCGGCCAGCAGCAGGCCGGCACCGGGATACTGGCTGGCGCGCAGTTCGTCGATCACGGCCCGGGCCTTCTCCGGGTCCAGGGTCAGCCAGTTGTTGACCATGTAGAACGAGGCCTGCAACGCCTTGGCCCGCATCGGCTCGCGCAGGCGGACTTGATCGATCAGCGCCTGGGTTTCCTCGGCGTTGTGCTCGGTGGGGTTGGAGATCATGAAGTTGGCCTTGGACACCATGGCCGGGACGAAGCCCCTGGCGACGGCCTCGTCACGCCAGCGTTGCACCTGTGCGGTGGCGATCGCCAAGGCATCGGCCTGGGCTTTGTCACGGGCCTGCTGTTCGGGCGTCGGTGCGACGGGCGGCGTGTCAGGCTCGCGGCTCTGACGTTCGATACGGTCGGCTTCCTGCTCGGCGCGCTGAACACTGGCGATGTTGTCGAGCAGCGAGGCGATACGGTGCACGATATCGACTGGTAATTGACTGCGCTGCGCCTCCAGTGAAGTGGCGAAAGCCGGGAACAGTTGGTCTTGTCGATCACCGAGGAAGGCGTAGTAGCGGTCGATCGCGCGCGCATCGAAGCGCACGGCCTCGCGGTACCAGCGTTCGGCCGCGCCCTGGTCGCCCTGGCGCTCGGCAAGCACCGCCCGGTACAGCTGCGGGCGGCAGTTGAGCAAGCACGAGCGCTCGTAAAGTTCCAGCAGTTCCGCCGCCTGGTCGACGCTCACCAGTTGCGGATAGGTGAGGAACACTTCCAGTGTGGTACTGGCGTTGCGTGGGTCGAGTGTGCTCTGGTAGCGGGTCAGGGCGCGCTCGAACCATGGCCGTTGTGCTTCGCGAAGACTGGGGGTGCGGTCGATCAGCCGGGCCAACGAGGCCAGTGCCGGAACCATGCCTTGGCCATCGCCGAACGCGGTGTGATAGAGCGCAACCACCTCCTGACGGCTGACATCCTCGCGGCTGGCCAGGACATCGCCCAGCAGCAGCGTACTGGCCAGATCACCGCGCCGTGCCAGTTCACGCAAATCGGCGCTCACATCGGCGCTGGGATCCTTGAACAGGGCATAGCGCACCTGCTCCAGGCTCTGGCCGGCAGTCGCGCTGCCCGCACAAGCCAGGGTGAGACTGGCCAGCAGCAAGCGCGTGGGCGTCATCAGGGTCATGGCATTGTCCTCGACAGGCTCAATTGGCACGGCCAAAGGGCAGGCCAAGGTACAGGTCGACCGCGACTGCCTTCTGATAGGCCGAGGCTGGCAGCGGGCTGTCTGGCTGAATCGTCAGGGCCAGGTTGCGATTGACTTCATCGACCCGGGCATCGACCACCTTGCCGCTGTAGTGCTGGTCCAGGCCGAACACCTGCATGTCCACCGAGCGCACGCGGTCGACATCGGCCAGCTTGTCGAACGGCACATTGGCGCGCACGAAGAGCCCTTGGTCCTTGGGCAGCAGGTGCATCAGCGGCGCATCCTTGTAGCCGTACCCATCCAGGCGTTGGGTCGGGTAGTACACCTGGCAGTCGCAGGGGCTGTTGATCACCGTTTCGAGGGTGGCGCGGCCTAGCAAGGCTTGCAGATCGCCCGGGGCGAGGTCGGCCACTGCCTTCATGTCGGCCGGGCTGGTGAAGCTGGTTGCCAGCTGGGTGGACACGTTGGCCAGCGGCTGGCCGGCTTGCACTTCGGTGGCGCCGGCAGGCAGCAGGTACTTCACGTAGCCGTTGTCGGGCATGCTGATGACCTGGGCGTGGGTGGACACCTGCGCCTGGACCGCCGGAATGCGGAAGAACAACAGGTAACCCTTGTAGCCGACGAAGGCCAGCGCCGCCAAGCCTGCGGCGGTGTACAGCAGGGTGCCGGTAAAGGCCTTGAGGCGGGCACCGGGGGTACGTGCCGTGGCGTACTTCTGCTTGCGCTCCTTGATGTAGTTTTCCCGTTGCATGACGTTGAACAGGCCATTGATGTCGGCGATTTCACCCGACAGGTAGGCGCTGATCAGGTAGCGCAGGATGTCGCGCTTCTGTGCGTCGAGCTCGACGAACTGCGCGCCCACTTCGCTGCCGCGCTGCGAGACGATGCGGATCTTGCTGTCGATGCTCAGGTCGACCTGGTTCAGGCGCAGGCGGATCGAGGCGTCGTACAGCGCGCCGATCTTCAGCGGCGTTTCGTGACGCAGGCCCATGCCTCCCAGGGAAATGTCCTGCAGGGCCGTTTCGAACGCTGCCTGACCTGCGGCGGATAAACGCACGCGTGCGTTCATGCGGGTGCGTACATGCTGGCGTTCGTCGATCGCCTCATGAACGATGTTGGCCGCTGTCTTGCCCGGGGCCACGGGAATGTTCGAGCTACTCATGTGCAGGCGCCTTTCCTTAACGTTGCGTTGAGTTATCGGGAAACTTCGAGGAGAACGGTGATGACCCCGAAGAAGATGGCGATCGAGGAGCACAGCATCGCCTTCGAGGACCAGCGGTTGAGGGTCGCATCGAAGTCGACGTTGCCGGTGCTCAGGGTGGTCTTCTGCCGCGTCCAGCTTTGCTGGTCCATGTGGAACATCGCGTAGACCTTCATCAGCGAACCGACGATCTGGTTGTAATAGAGAACGAAGGGGTACATCGGGCTGACCGGGTGGCCGGCGAAGACGAACAGCACGGTCACCAGGCTGCGTGAGAGCAGTACCCAGAACAGGTACACCAGCAGGTACTGGATGCCGAAGATCAACCCCGCCATCACCGAAGCCGTCAGGCCCATCAGGCAGGTCCACATCGAGATGCGCTGGTCCAATAGGACGTACAGGGTGAACAGCCCGAGGCGAGCACGCCCGAGCAGGGCGGTGGCGCGGAAGTTCTGGCGCAGTGAGTTGCCGTACCAGCGAAACATCAGCTGGCGGGTGGCGACCCAGAAACTGTCGCTTGGCGGGTGCTCGACGGTCAGGGTGTGGCTGTCGGGCACGTAGAAGGTGTCCCAGCCGGCGCGCATCAGGCTCAGCCAGCTCGACTTGTCGTCACCGGTGAGGAATTGGAACCGGCCCAGACGCCAGTGTTCGAGGAAGTCGGCCTCGACGTCGCGGATGAATTCGGGGTCGGTCATCACGCTGGCACGGAAGAACGACAGCCGCCCGGTGAGGGTCAGGACCCGGTGCGAAAGTGCCATGGAGCACATGTTGATATGCCGCTGCACGAAGCGCATTGAGTGCCACTGACGCATCCAGCGGCTGCCTTCGACTTCGCAGAACTCGTTGGTGGTCAGCCCGCCGACATTCGGCAGCAGGGCGAACAGCTTGACCGCGCGCTCCACACAGCCGGGCAGCATCATGGTGTCGCCGTCGACCACGCCGACCACCGCATCGTCCAGCGGCATCTGCCGGGACAGGGCACGGAAGGCGTGGGCCAGGCCATCGCGCTTGCCGGTGCCGCGTGCACGGACGATCACCAGCCTGATATCGTCGCGGTCCTTGACCTCGTTGCGCAGGATGTCCTTGATGAACGTCTCGTCGCCTTTCTCGACAATCGAGGCGATCACCGTGCAGGGCACCTTGAGCCGTTGCACTTCCTGGAACACCGACTGGTAGACCTTGAAGGTGGTCAGGGTCGGGATGCGGAAGCTGGTCACCACCATGAACAGGTGCGAGGGCAGGGCCGCATCGCCCATGCGTTCGACCTGGCGGCGCAGGCGTGGGAACTTCAGGTGCAGGAAGTACATGCCGCGCACGTAGTGGACGACCGCGTTACCGTAGCGCCACATGCCCAGCGTGCCGATGATGAAGATGAACAGGTGATGGTTCGGGTCCAGGTACTGCGGCGCGACCATCTCCGACGCCAGCGCGATCAGCCCGGCCAGGCATGCCCAGGCGAAGAAGCTGGCGCCTGCACGCAGGTAGCCGGGTGCCTCGAAGGGATGCTGTTGCTGTCGATCCATGTAGCTTCAACTCCTGTTGTCGGGTGCCCGATGTCGATCAACGAAGGTGATTTCGTCGACGGAACTCGGGGCTTGTGGGTGCTGGCGGAGCCTGCGAAGGGCTGCATAGCAGCCCCCGGACGCAACTAATTGCATCGCTGGCTCCGCCGACTCCCACGGGACGGCGGGTTAGGCACGCTGCCGGTTACCAGCAGATGCCCTGACGTTGCGCGTCGCTGGTCTGGGGCATGAAACCGACCAGGTCGATCACCCGTTTGCCATCACTGGCCTCCAGGGCCTGGGCGAAGCGTGCGTCGTTGTTGCCCAGGACGATGACCTCGGCGTCGTCGATCACCTGGTCGAGGTCGCTGTGCAGCAGGGAGGAGACGTGAGGGATCTTCGATTCGATGTAATCGCGGTTAGCCCCGAAGACCCGTGCGTACTCGACGTTGGCATCGAAGATACGCAGGTCATAGCCTTTGCCGATCAGGCGCTCGGCCAGTTCCACCAACGGGCTTTCGCGCAAGTCGTCGCTGCCGGCCTTGAAGGCCAGGCCGAGCAGGGCGATCTTGCGTTTGTCCTGGCGCTCGATCAGGTCCAGGGCGTTCTGCACCTGGTTGCGGTTGCTGGCCATGATCGACGCCAGCAGCGGGTGCTCGACGTCCAACTGGCTGGCGCGGTAAGTGAGGGCGCGTACGTCCTTGGGCAGGCACGAGCCGCCGAAGGCGAAGCCGGGGCGCAGGTAATAGCGCGACAGGTTGAGCTTGTAGTCCTGGCAGACCACGTCCATCACCTCGCGGCCATCGACGCCCGAGGCTTTGGCGATATTGCCGATCTCGTTGGCGAAGCTGACCTTGGTGGCGTGCCAGACGTTGCAGGTGTACTTGATCATCTCGGCGACTTCCACCGACTTGCGGATCACCGGTGCGTCCAAGCCCTCGTACAGTGAAGCCAGCAGGTCGCCTGATTGGCTGTCCAGCTCGCCGATCACGGTCATGGCCGGGAAGTCGTAGTCCTTGATGGCGGTGCTTTCACGCAGGAATTCGGGGTTCACCGCGACGCCGAAATCTTCACCGGCCTTCTTGCCTGAAGCCGCTTCCAGGATCGGGATCACCACGTTTTTCACCGTGCCCGGCAGCACGGTGCTGCGTACCACCACGGTGTGGCGGCCAGCCTTGTCGCGCAGGGCCGTGCCGATCTCGCGGCAGACCGCTTCCATGTATACCAGGTCCAGGTCACCGTTCTTCTTGCTTGGTGTGCCGACGCATAGCAGGGAAAGGTCGGTGGCGAAGATCGCGGCCTGGACATCGGTGGTACCACGCAGTCGGCCTTTGCTGACGCCATCGAGCAGCAACGCTTCGAGGCCAGGCTCGACGATGGGCGACTTGCCCTGGTTGATGAGGTCGATTTTCGCTGGAGAAATGTCTACCCCCAGCACGGTGTGGCCACGTGCCGACAGGCACGCCGCGCAGACTGCGCCTACATAGCCAAGTCCAAAGATACTGATGTTCATAGATCCCTCTTCCTCGGGCGCGGCAACGCCGGCCGAGATACTCAGTTTGGTTAGTTTTCGATCGGCAGACGCGCAGAAGTTAGCCGCGCTCGGAAGTGGCGTAACAGGCTGTTTCTTAGTTGTCTATTTACATCCTAAGGGGGTTTTTATTTTTGCTGCAAGTGTTGGTGTTCTTAAAGTTGAAAATAACTAAAAGGTTTCTCGTTAAGTTTATAAAACCGTTAAAAATCAAATAGTTAAAGTTTGATGATAGTTAGGCGTCAAAAAATTGTTTGCTGTTGAAGGGGCGGTAAAATGACGTCAAATCTGCGTCTTTTCGGCTTTTTGCGGTGTTTTCGCCACGCCTAAAAGGGCCGGAGAATGTCCGGTTAATTGATCTTCCCCTGCTGGTGTGATTGCTTTTCAAGGATTTGCCTCCCCGTTGATTTAATTGTCGGGGCAGGCGGTGGTGGCATACAGATGAAACCCTGGGTTGCGACAATCGAAGGGGAGGGTCATAGTGGCATTTAGATATCTAATTGCGCATGATGCTATTGGGTTTCGTTGACTGCCGGCTTCCGGCCACAGGGCATCCGGGTGGATGCTGGGGCAGTGACCAGGTCAAGACTGCGCCCGTGGAACGGCAAGGTCGTCCGCGCAGCAGCGCCAGACGTTTCTGACAGAAGTTTTACGCTAGGTCCGCCACGAAAAATTTTGTTAAGGTGGCGGGATCCAATCGCCCTGTTGACGAGGTGTGTGCTTGATTAGGGTCCTAGTGGTCGACGATCACGATCTGGTACGAACCGGTATTACCCGCATGCTGGCCGACATCGACGGCTTGCAGGTGGTGGGCGAGGCGGATTCAGGCGAGTCGGCGCTCAAGCAGGTCCGCGAACTCAAGCCGGACGTTGTCCTGATGGACGTGAAAATGCCTGGGATCGGTGGCCTGGAGGCCACCCGCAAGCTGTTGCGTAGCCACCCTGACATCAAGGTGGTGGCAGTGACCGTGTGCGAAGAAGACCCATTCCCCACGCGCCTGATGCAAGCCGGCGCCGCCGGTTACCTGACCAAAGGCGCAGGGCTGGACGAAATGGTCCAGGCCATTCGCCTGGCTTTCGCCGGGCAGCGCTACATCAGCCCGCAGATTGCCCAGCAACTGGCGCTCAAGTCCTTCCAGCCCCAGGGGTCGCCTTTCGATGCCCTGTCCGAGCGGGAAATCCAGATCGCCCTGATGATCGTCGGTTGCCAGAAGGTGCAGATCATCTCCGACAAGTTGTGCCTGTCGCCCAAGACCGTCAATACTTACCGCTATCGGATCTTCGAAAAACTCTCCGTCACCAGCGACGTCGAGCTGACGTTGCTGGCCGTTCGCCACGGTATGGTCGACGCAAGCCTGTAAAGACCCATGTCCCAGATTTTTGATGCCAGTGCATTCCTGGCAACCTGCAGCGGCCGCCCGGGCGTGTACCGGATGTTCGATGCCGAGGCACGTCTGCTTTACGTGGGCAAGGCCAAGAACCTCAAGAAACGCCTGGCCAGCTACTTCCGCAAGACTGGGCTGGCGCCGAAGACCGCTGCCTTGGTAGGCCGCATCGCCCAGGTCGAAACCACCATCACCGCCAACGAGACCGAGGCATTGTTGCTGGAGCAGACCCTGATCAAGGAGTGGCGACCACCCTACAACATTCTGCTTCGCGACGATAAATCCTACCCCTATGTGTTTCTCTCCGATGGCGAATTCCCCCGCTTGGGGATCCACCGTGGGGCGAAGAAGGCCAAGGGGCGTTATTTCGGTCCGTACCCCAGCGCAGGGGCTATCCGTGAAAGCCTGAGCCTGTTGCAGAAGGCCTTCTCGGTACGCCAATGCGAAGACAGCTATTACGCCAACCGTACCCGGCCGTGCCTGCAGTATCAGATCAAGCGCTGCAAGGGGCCGTGCGTTGGCTTGGTCGATGCACAGGAGTATGCCGAGGATGTACGCCACTCGGTGATGTTCCTCGAGGGGCGCAGTCAGCAGTTGGGCAACGAGCTCAATGCCGAGATGGAGAAGGCCGCCATGGCCCTCGATTTCGAGCGGGCCGCGGAGCTGAGGGACCAGATAGCCCTGTTGCGCCGGGTGCAGGACCAGCAATACATGGAGGGTGGCTCGGGCGACGTCGATGTGGTCGCCGCCTTCGTCAACCCCGGTGGGGCCTGTGTGCACCTGATCAGCGTGCGCGGCGGTCGGGTGTTGGGTAGCAAGAACTTCTTCCCTCAGGTGGGCATCGAGGAAGAGGTTGCTGATGTGATGGCTGCGTTCCTGTCCCAGTATTACCTGGGCAATGCCGAGCGCGAGTTGCCGGGCGAACTGATCGTCAACGTGCTGCACGAGGACTTCGACGCGATCCGCGAGGCCTTGCACAGCTTGCGTGGTCGTGAGCTCGCGATCAGTCATCGCGTGCGTGGCACCCGTGCCCGCTGGCAGCAGTTGGCGGTCACCAACGCCGAGCAGGCGCTCAACGCCCGCCTGGCCAACCGCCAGCACATGGCTGCGCGTTTCGAGGCGTTGGCCCAGGTGCTGGGGCTCGATGAAGTGCCACAGCGCTTGGAGTGCTACGACATCAGTCACTCCAGCGGCGAGGCCACCGTGGCCAGTTGCGTGGTGTTTGGCCCGGAAGGTCCGCTCAAGTCCGACTATCGTCGCTTCAACATCGAAGGCGTGACCGCTGGCGATGACTATGCCGCCATGCACCAGGCGCTGACTCGGCGCTATGGCCGTATCAAGGACGGCGAAGGCAAGCTGCCCGATGTGTTGCTGGTGGACGGCGGCAAAGGCCAGCTGAACATGGCCCGGGAGGTGATGCAGGAACTTGCCATCACCGACCTGACCCTGCTCGGTGTGGCCAAGGGCGTGACCCGCAAGGCGGGTTTCGAGACCCTGTATTTGAACGACGTAGCCCATGAATTCACCCTCAAGGGCGACAACCCGGCGCTGCATTTGATTCAGCAGATCCGCGACGAGGCTCACCGTTTCGCGATCACGGGGCATCGCGCCCGCCGTGGCAAGGCTCGCCGCGTTTCGAGCCTGGAGGATGTGGCCGGGGTAGGGCCCAAGCGGCGTCGAGACCTGCTCAAGCACTTCGGCGGCCTGCAGGAGCTCAACCGCGCCAGTGTCGATGAAATCGCCAAAGCGCCCGGTATCAGTAAAAAGCTTGCCGAGTCGATTTATGCCAGCCTGCATAGCGAGTAGAATGCCCGACTCAACCCGCAGCCAGTCGTACCGATGAATATTCCAAACCTGCTCACCGTTCTACGCGTCCTGCTCATTCCGATCTTCATTCTGCTGTTCTACATGCCCTATCACTGGAGCTATGCAGCCGCCAGCAGTGTGTTCGCCATCGCCGCCGCCACCGACTGGCTGGATGGCTACCTGGCCCGTCGTCTGCAGCAGAGCACGCCGTTCGGCGCCTTCCTCGACCCCGTGGCCGACAAGCTGATGGTGGCCGTGGCCCTGGTGCTGCTGGTGCAAGTGCACGCCAACTTCTGGCTGACTCTGCCAGCGGCGGTGATCATCGGTCGCGAAATCGTGGTGTCGGCCCTGCGAGAGTGGATGGCCGAACTGGGGGCGAGGGCGCATGTGGCGGTGTCCAACCTCGGCAAGTGGAAGACTGCGGCGCAGATGCTGGCGCTTGTGATTCTGCTGGCCAACCCGCCGCTGGTCACTTTCTGGGTGATCCTGGGCTACGCACTGCTGCTGGTGGCGGCCGCCTTGACCCTATGGTCCATGGCACACTACCTGCTGGCAGCCTGGCCGCATCTGCGCGAAGGCTCGGAGCAGAAATAAAAGTTTTTCGAATCAAGGGGTTGACGCCGTTTTAGATATCGCTAGAATGGCACCCATCACGACGCGGGAATAGCTCAGTTGGTAGAGCACGACCTTGCCAAGGTCGGGGTCGCGAGTTCGAGTCTCGTTTCCCGCTCCAAATTAAAGATCTACAGGTTTCGCAATGGGATCTGTAAGTCGTGAAAAAAGGGCCTTAGGGCCCTTTTTTCGTTTCCGCGATCTCGCCGGTAACCTGCCCGAAGGCTTCACCACTCGATCGCTTGCCCATCCCATGCCCAGAAGCCTCCGCTGTCCAGCGGCCCAAACCGTCCCACTAGCTCGATCAGGCACTGCGCGCAAAACGCAGGCTCGAAGAGTTTGCCAGCGGGTACCCCTCCTTGAAACGGCCGCGACAGCTCGGTGTCGGTCGTACCCGGATGCAGTGCCAGAATCGTGGCTGCGGGGTTCAGGCGTTTGAGCTCGATACTTGCCGTGTGCAGCAACTGGTTCAGCGCCGCCTTGCTCGCCCGGTAGCTGTACCAACCGCCCAGCCGATTGTCGCCAATCGAGCCAACCCTGGCCGACAGCGCTGCGAAGGTAGTCGGCCCTTTTCGTAAAAGCGCCAACAGGTGTTTGAGCAACAATATCGGCGCGAATGCATTGGTGGCGAAGCTCGCCTGCAGGCCAGCCAGGTCCAGTTGCGCCAGCGATTTTTCTGCCTTTGCGCCGCCCTGATGAAGGATGCCCAGCGTGCTGATGACCAAGTGAAGGTGATCGCAACCGCGCGCCACCTGTCCGGCAAGCGCCGCAAGCGCTTGCTCGTCGCGTGCGTCGCAATCTATCGGCACCAAGCGTTGATTGTTGAGCTGCCCGAGCTTCGCAAGCCTGTCATCGTGCGTGGCGTTGCGCGACACGGCCCAGACCCGGGAAACATCTTCGCGAGCCAACAACGCCTCGCAAAGCGCCAACCCTATACCCCGGCTTGCGCCGCATACCAGCACATTGGCCTTGCCAGACAGATGGGGAATCAGGCTCATGCAGCACCTCGCGCAGTTATCCTCGACGTGAGCGGTTCAAGCACCATTTGGCGGCGGTGCCGGTCTGCCGTTTACCTCGTACAAGCAGTGTAGGCACCTGCGGCCAAATCTTTTGCCTAGCGATTTCGATGCTTGCCCAGGGCCGGCGCGCTGAATCATCCTCAGTGGCTGTCCAATGCTCAGCATTCCCTTTACGCTGAAACCTCTCTTCCTCCGTCACAGACTTTGCACCCTTGAAGAAAATCCCCCGCGTCGACGACCTGCAGATCTTTCTCACCACCACTGAGGTCGGCAGCTTCTCCGCAGCCGCGAGGTTGCTGGACATTTCGCCGGCCCTGGCCAGTGGCGCGATCCAGCGCCTGGAGACCTGCCTGGGGGTGAGGCTGTTCATCCGCTCAACTCGCCGGCTACGCCTCTCGGAAGATGGTGTACGCTATTTGCCTCACGCCCGCCAGGCCCTGGAGTCTCTGGATTTGGGCGAGTTGGCACTGACCGAGGGTCGCGATGAAATCGCCGGCCTGCTGCGCCTGTCCATGCCATCGGACCTGGGCCGCAACGTCCTGCTGCCATGGCTCGATGCGTTTCAGCAACTGCACCCGCAGGTTCTTTTGCAGCTGCGTGTCAGTGATCAGGTTGCCGATCTGTTCGGCGAACAGTTGGACGCCAGCATCCGTTATGGGCAGCTCGCTGATTCGAGCCTGGTGTCGCTGATGCTGTCACCCTCCAACCGCCGCACCGTCTGCGCGTCTCCCGACTACATCGCCCGCCACGGGCGGCCCCAGACGCTGGAGGACTTGAGCAGGCATAACTGTCTGCGCTATGTCATGGGTGAGCAAACCTACGAACGTTGGCATTTCCACACGCCTGACGGAGTGAAAACCCTTCAGGTAACCGGCGACCGCATCAGTGACGATGCTGACATCGTCAGACGCTGGGCGGTCGCCGGGTTGGGCGTGGTGTACAAGTCGAAGCTCGACGTCATGGACGACATACGCAGGGGGAAGTTGGTGGAAATCTTCCCGCCCGAGCATGGCCAGCCAGCGCCGCTTCAATTGGTATGCGCACATCGCACGTCGCTCACGCCCGCATTGCAGGTGTTGCGGACCTTCCTGGCCGAGCGTTGTGAGCATTACATCAACACGTCCATCGCAGGGCACTGACCCGCTATCAGAATCCCTCCAGGACGATCTTGCCCTTGGCCTTGCCGCTTTCGATCAGCGCATGGGCGCGTTTGAGGTTTTCTGCGCTGATTCTGCCGAAATGTTCGCCCAGGGTCGTTTTCAGCACACCCTCGTCGACCAACCGGGCGACCCGTTCGAGCAGCTGATGCTGCTTGATCATGTCGTCGGTGTGGTACAGCGATCGGGTGAACATGAGCTCCCAATGGACAGACAGCGATTTGCGCTTGAGTGGCATGATGTCGAGTTGTTCAGGGTCATCGATCAGTGCGAGTTTGCCCTGGGGACGCAGGGCTTCGACGATCTGCTCAAGGTAGCTGTCGGTGTGGGTCAGGCTGATCACATAGTCGACCGGGCTCAGTTGCTGCGTTTCCAACTGGTGCGGGATCGGTGCTGAGTGATCGATCACGTGGTGAGCCCCGGCTACCTGCACCCACTGCTGTGTTTCCGGGCGCGACGCGGTGCCGATGACGGTCAGTTGCGTGAGCCGACGAGCCAGCTGGACCAGAATCGATCCGACCCCGCCCGCGGCACCGATCACCAGCAGGCTTTGCCCTTTGCCGCCGCTCTCCTTGACACCCAGCCGATCGAACAGCAGTTCCCAGGCGGTGATGGAAGTCAGTGGCAGGGCGGCGGCGCTGGCGTTGTCAAGGGTGCGGGGTTTGTGCCCGACAATGCGCTCATCCACCAGGTGATATTCGCTGTAGCTGCCAGGGCGGTCGATTGCGCCAGCGTAGAACACCTCGTCGCCAGGTCGGAACAGCGAAACGTCGGCACCCACCTCGCGGACGATGCCGACAGTGTCCCAACCCAGCACTTGCGGGCCGTGGCCGCTGCTGCGCGCGCGGACCTTGGTATCGACCGGGTTGACGGCGATGGCCTTGACCTCCACCAGCAGGTCGCGTGGGCCAGGCGTGGGTTGGGGCAGTGTGGTTTCGTACAGCGATTGCGGGTCTTGGATCGGCAAGCCGGGCTGGCTGAAGACGATGGCTTTCATGGGGTTTTTCCTTCACAGAGGTTCAGACGTGATGTCAGGCTATCCATGTTGGTCTGATGCAGAAACAGGGTAATCACCGCAAGACTTTCGTCGTTTTGGCGAAAGTCTTGCGTGTCGGTTTGGGCGAGGGCTGCGTGCATCCGCTGCAGCACCTGCCGGCTGCGACGGGTGCTTCGGCATTCGATTGGCTTTAATGTCAGCGTAGCGGGGGCGAGCCGGTGGAGAGCCTGAGGCTGGAGGCCGCACGGCCAATGATCGAACAGGAGCCGTCATTGCCTGGATGTGGTGGCCAGGGTAACGGGAGGGCAGGGGCCGGCGTCACCTGCGTGAGGTATTCATGCGGGTTTTTGGCGTTCCCCCGCAGGCGGTGCGTCGGGATGCGCGTCGGGTGGAGTGAACCTGAGGGTTGGCACTTGGTTAGCCACCCCGAACGGTACATGCACCATTGGCAGGTTCCCCGCCGCCGAGGTCAGATGGCTGCGCTGGTCATCGAAGAACATGTGCGGCCGTAGGATGGACAATACCCGGCCCTTCTCCATGCCGCCCAGAAAGAATGACTCGTCCGGAGAAACGCCCCAGGTCTTCAGGGTCGTCACTACCCGTTCATGGGAAGGCGCATTGCGCGCGGTGACGATGGCGATGCGCAGAATGCGCTGGTAGCCCGGGTCCTGTGCCAGTTTACGGTCTTCCAGCGTGCGAATGTGCGACAGCTTGCGGAAAAGGTCGGCCAACGGCCCCGGCTGGTGAGGGACGGCCTTGCGCGCATGCTCATGGGCCTGGAACTCGGAGAGGTCCAGCCGCTGCTTGTACACGCTTTCAGCCTCGTCATCGGCAATCACGCCATCGAAGTCGAAGGCTACCCGCAGTTCGGTGTCGATCTCGTCATCGTAGATGCGTGTGGGCAGTACCAGACCGGCGGGATAGTTGGCGTCGATGGCCCGTTGCACATCGCCTTCATGGGCGCTCAGGAACAATGATGCGTTGAAGGCAGGAATGTATTCGTAGGGCGAGCGGCCGGACATGAACGCTGCGCGGGTGATGTCCAGGCCGTAATGGTCGATCGAGCGAAATACCCGCAGGCCGGTTTCTGGCGAGTTGCGCGACAGCAACACCACTTCAACCGGCAATTGCTCGGGGAAGGCTTTGTTGATGCTCAGGAAGCGGCGGATGAAAGGGAACGCCACACCCTTGGGGAAGGGAACGTCCAGATTCTGCTCCTGATGCAGGCGGTACGCCTCCATGCCATCGTCCTGGTAGATGGTATCCGACACGGTCAGGTCAAACAGGGCGCTGGAGGCGACGCCAACGACCAGTTTCTGTTCGATGGGGTAGGGCATTGGGGCCTCTCCTGAAGACGGACTGTGGGGGCATTTCTACAGGGCAAGTAGCAGGCCCGAGCTTCTTGTCCGGCTGTCCGATTGAATCAAAAAAAGGGTCTTCGCGGTTGATTACCGACGTGCTTTGTCTATGGTGGCATTACACCACCCATATAAGACTAAAGTCGTAGGAGAGTGGCATGAAAATGCGCGGTGATGTTTTCTGGGCCTGGGCTGACCCGACGCTTCACCATCGCACTCATGACGAAACCCTCAATGACGGCACGCTCATCGACGTGCAGGTCAGGCTGTCGTCAGCCGGTGGTACCCAAATGTTCATCGGCGTCTATGCCCCCTCGGGTATGCCCATTCACGAAGAATCGGTGCAGTCACGGCCGGGAGAGTCCATGACCCGGGCCTTGGCCTGGGGTGTCGGGCGCGCCCGGCGCATCGCGACGGATGCCGTACCTGCCGTGGAGCAGTTCGTCTGCGCAAAGTGAGCGGGTAACGGTTTTGGCGCCTGGGCCGCGCCACTGCCGTCAGAGCGTCGAAGTGCTCTCGTCCTGGCTATTGGTAGTGATCTCAGAAGGCACGCTGCGGGTGTCGACATCGTCGTCGGCGATCACATCTTCCCCCGCCAGGGTAGACACGGTGACCGCATAGCGACCCAGGTCGTTTTCCTGGCGCTGGAAGCGCATGCCCACTTTCTGGCCTTGCCATTTGTACACTTCGGTCTGGTAGGAAGCACCGGAGGACAGTTTGACCCAATGGTTGGTGCGCTCGCCGGGTTCGCCGAAATCTTCGGTGAGCATTTCACTGACCAGGTACAGGCTGTTGGCATTGCCGCTGAACACCAGCTCTTTGATCTTGCCGTTGGGTGCGACCACCACCAGCTCATAGCCTGGAGAAATCGGCAGATACGGCAGCCCGCGAACTTCGAAGCGATCGGCAGTGGCGGTGGCCACACGGCAGAGGCTGGCCGGGCTGGCGGGCAAGGCTGGACAGGTCGGTACCTGCTCCATGAAGTTGCCTTCGATGTCGATGCCCAGGAACGCGCTTGGCTCTTTCGGCCAGGCTGGGGCAGGTTCGGACGTGCCGGATTGTGCCCAGGCAGCAGTGTTGAACAGGCTCGCGAATGCGGCGAGGACGAGTACGGATCTCATGAGCTCCCTCCTTGGATGATGGCCATGGCTAGCGCGATTCTACGCTGGGGTATGTGGCAAAATGGCCATGGTACTCACTTTCCTAGGACAGGCGCTATAAGGCTTTTCAGCAGGCCATTTGCTATCACCGCTTCTTGGGCCCTCCGTACAGCGCTGATGGCGAAGTGGCATATCTGCCATCGACACTGCGCAGACCTGCGTTTGCCGTGGTCTGCGAACACAGGTCCCAGGGTATGCCCTCGATCGGTCGCCGGGGTTCCAGGCGAATCGTTAAGTCACGACTGGGCGGAAATCTTGTAGTCCATTTCCCAAAGGTGGTGTTTCCAGCCCCCTAGCCATTGTGGTGATGGCGCTGCCGTTCTAGTCTCGGCCCGCTCGTCGCGTTTCGTAGTAGGTGCAGGTCAGGTCAAGGGCAGAGATCCGTGCAGGGTTCACACGGGTCGGCCTGGCTGGCGTCGTTGGTGGGGCGCGACGGGCGCCCTAGCGGCATGGCAGATTGAGACTATAGTAACGTCTAAAAAACCAGATCAGGGATGGTGCCATGCCTACGATCGAGTTGTCGTCCCCGCAAAGCCTTCGCAAACGCGTGCTGGTGGCAGGGGCCCTGAACATCGGGTCCATCGTGGCTTCACAAGTCATTCGATTAGGCGGCAACCTGATCATCACCCGGTTGCTGGTGCCGGAGATGTTCGGCCTGATGGCCATCGCCACCACGGTGTCGGTGCTGTTGCTGTTACTGTCCGATGTCGGCTTGCGGCAGAACATCGTCCAGAGCGCGCGCGGCGAGGAGCCGCTGTTCCTCAACACGGTCTGGTCGGTGCAGATCATTCGCGGCATGGTGCTGTTCGTCGTGATGGAATTGATCGCGCTGTGCTCCTGGTTCAGCCAACACCTGGAACTGTGGCCGGCGCACTCCACCTATGCCGCCCCGGAACTGCCCGGTGTGCTGGCCATAACAGGCTTCTTCGCGATCATCTTCGCCTTCCAATCGACCAAGATGGACGTGGCCGTTCGTGCGTTCCAGCAAAAGAAAGTGGTCGTGGTCGAGCTGGTTTCGCAAATCGCCGGTCTGCTGGTGATGCTGGTTATCGGTTACCTCACCCGTTCCATCTGGGCGTTGGTGGCCGCGGGCCTGGTCAGTACCCTGGTCACCACCGTGCTCAGCCACGTGATGTTCCCAGGGCACAAGGACCGTCCGCAATGGGACCCGGAAGCGCTGCGCGAGATCGTCAGTTACGGCCGTTGGGTGCTGCTGTCGTCTGCCGTTGGCGTGCTGGCCATGCAAGGCGATCGCATCTGGTTCGGTGGCAGCATGACAGTGGCTCAACTGGGGGTCTACTCGATTGCCGTGGGTATCCTGCAGGCATTCACCCTTAGCCTGCAGCGCCTGGCCGGCGCCGTCGCGCTGCCGGCCTTCAGCGAGGCGGCCAGAAGTGGCGACAAAGAGCGTCTGCGTCGACTGTATTGGCGCTTCAGGCTGATGTTCGATGTGCTGACCTTGTTCACCTGTGGCTTCCTGTTCACCGCCAGCCCGCTGATCATCCACTGGCTGTACGATGATCGTTATGCCGACGCGGGGCAGATGATGGCGATCCTGTCGTTGTCGCTGTTCACGCTCCGTTATGGCCTGACCCAGCAAATCTGGATGGCCCTGGGGCTCACCAAGTACATGGCCATGGACAACATCATCCGGGTCGTGGCGTTGTTCACCTTGATGCCGCTGCTGTTGGCCATTGGCAGCGTGACCTATGCGCTATGGGGCGTGGCCCTGCATAGCTTCTTCACCCTCATCCTGATCTTCAAGGTCAGCCACCAACTGGGCATGTTGAGCATCAAGCGTGAGCTGGTGGTCTTGCCGGTGATGGTGATTGGTGCCTTGTGTGGAGAGTTCGTCACCCAGTTGTTCGCCTGAGTCGTTGCCCAAGGACCTGACCGATGAATGTGATCGACTACTTTGATCGAACCAGAATCATCAATATCCCGTACCGGACGGACCGTCGGGTGGAAACCGAAGCCGAGTTCGCCCGCAATGGCTTCCATATCGACGACGACAAGATAGGCTTCTTCGCCGCGGTTACGCCCACGGCGCAGGAGGGGTTTCCCAGCATCGGCGCCAGGGGCTGCTTTCTCAGCCATCTGCACATCCTCGAAGAAGCGATGCGCCTGAATGTGAAGAACATCCTGATCATGGAGGATGATATCCAGTTTTCCCGGCGCATCGCCGCGTTCGGCAAACAGGCCATCGAGTCGTTGCAGGGCATGGATTGGGACATCGCCTACCTCGGTCACCCCTATGAAGGTAACTCGGATACACCCGGTTGGGAGGTGGTCGACCGACCGATTCACCTGTCCCATTTCTATGCCGTGAACGGCAAGAGCGTTGCCAAGCTGCGGGACTTCCTCACCCAGATTCTCGAACGCCCCCCCGGTCACCCGGATGGCGGGCCGATGCACTACGACGCGGCCCTCAATACCCTGATTCGAACCCGCAAGGACATCCAGGCGTACTATTACACCTGGAACCTTGGCTACCAGCGTCCTTCGCGCACCGACCTGCATGCGCTCTCGATCTTTGACCGCCTGGCGGTGTTCCGGCCATTGATGGCTGTCTATCGCAGGCTCAAGGCAGAAAAACTGCGCAGAACACGCTGATGCATGGGCTGGGTGGAAACTACCCAGCCCTGTTCCGTCTTGGTGCACAACCGCCTCAAATTAAGTCACGGCGCACACATTGAATCGACAACGTTGGCTTTTGAGTGTGCATGATGCACATTGGCGCTTGTGCCGTTCGCCCGCTATTTTTGCCTTTTCAGCCGGTGCAAAAGCGGCCCGCATATTGCTCTGCCTGCTCCCACCTACAACCCGGAGCACCGTGCAATGAGCTCACCCACCGAATTCCCGCTGTCCGAAGCCCCTCAGACCTCCCGCAAGGGCCTGTTGCCCATTGCCATGGTCCTGTTCAGCTTTACCTTCTTTACCGGCACGATGTTCGCCGGCGGCAAGCTTGGCATGGCCTTCAACTTTGTCGACATGCTGTGGGTCGCCGCCATCGGCAACACCTTACTGGCCCTGTATGCCGCAGCCCTGGCATTCATCGCCTCGCGCAGCGGGCTGAATACCGTGCTGATGGGGCGCTTCTGCTTCGGTGAGGCGGGCAGCCGGTTGTCCGACTTTCTGCTGGGCTTTGCCGAGCTGGGTTGGTATGCATGGGGCACTGCCACCGTGGCGATCGTGCTGGTCAAATTGCTGGGGCTGGCGGAAGGTTACACGATGCCGTTGATGGTGCTGTTCGGTCTGGGCTTCAGCATCACCGCCATCATCGGCTTCAAAGGGCTGGACCTGTTGTCGCGGGTGTCGGTGCCGCTGATGTTCGCGCTGCTCGTGATCTCGATGTACATCGCCACTCGCGATGCCGGTGGCTTTGCCGGGCTGGCTGCAGTGGTACCCCATGAAAGCCTGACCTTTTCAGCGGCAGTGACCATGGTCTTTGGCACGTTCGCCAGTGGTGCCACCCAGGCCACCAACTGGACCCGCCTGGCGCGCAGCGGACGGGTGGCGGTAGTCGCCAGCGTCGTCGCGTTTTTGCTCGGCAACGGGTTGATGGTGGTGGCGGGGGCCTGGTGCGCCATGGTCTACCAGCAAGCCGACATCGTCGAGGTGATGATGCTGCAGGGCCTGTCGTTCGCCGCAGTGGTGATGCTGTGCCTGAACCTATGGACCATTCAGGGGCCCACCATCTACAACGTGTCGGCAGCCGCGTGCCACCTGCTGCGCAGCGAACGCCGCCGCACGGCGACACTGGTGGCGGCAGGCGTCGGGATCGTGCTGGCCATTGGCGGCATGTACGAAATGCTGATTCCGTTCCTGGTATTGCTCGGTTCGATCATCCCGCCGGTGGGTGGGGTGATCATGGCCGACTTCTGGTACCGCCACCGCGGCAAGTACCCTGCGTTGGCCAGTGTGAACCTGCCCCGCTACAACCTGATGGGGCTGTTCGCCTATGCGGTCGGCGCGGTATTGGCCTATGCGTCGCCGTGGGTCGCGCCACTGGTAGGCATCGGCGCCTCGGCGCTGTGCTACATCGTCATGCTTGAACTGAGCGGCCAGCGCCGGGCACTGGGGCAGGCAGGTGTCGAACCGTGAGCCTGGCGCTTGACGAAATCCTTCACCTGCCAGGCCTGCAGGAAATGACCGTTCGTGCGGGCGCGCGCAATCTGCAACGGCGCGTGCGTTGGCCGTATGTGGCGGAAAACGAAGGTATCGCCGAGTGGGTGATGGGCGGCGAGTTGGTGTTCGTTACCGGGATCAATCACCCTCGCGGTGAGGCCAACTTGCTGAGCCTGGTGGAAGACGGCGACGCCGTGGGTATTGCCGGTATGGTGATCCTGACTGGCGGCAGCTTCATCCAACGTATTCCGCCGGCGGTGATCGAGCGGGCCGAGCAGCTGGGGCTGCCACTGATCGAACAGCCTTACGCGCTGAAGATGGTGGTCGTTACCCACTTGATCGGCACGGCTCTGGTTCAGATGACCCAGGTGCGGCGCTCGCGCAACGACATCCTCGGCCAGTTGCTGACCGGCGATTACCCGAGCCTGGCCATCGCCCGACAGCGGGCCACGCACCTGGCCCTGGCGTTGGACGCGCCACGCCGCCTGGTTGCGCTGCGCTTGTCTGGCGTCGATAGCCTGTTCGAACGCCACGGGCTGGCCCAGGGCGAGCGGGTGTGGCAGGGCATCCGCCAGGCGCTGGAAGATCGGCTGGAGGCCTGGTGCCATGGCCGCCCGGGGACGGTGACGGCGCAGTTGCCGGGCGACCTGTTCGTGTTGTTGCTGGCGGATGCGCCGGACTTGCAGGTCACCCTGGCCGCGCTGCACCGGCAGTTGGCCGCTGCGGCAGGGGAGCTGAGTCTTGCCATGGGCTTGTCGAGCCTGGCCGAAGATTGCGCCCACTATCGCCAGGCGCTCAACGAAGCACGTCAGGCCATGGAGGTGGCGCAGAACCTGCGCCCGGTCACGGGCTTCTGCGACTTCAGCGAGTTGGGCGTGCTGCGCTTGCTGCAGGGCATCGCCGACCGTTCACTGATCGACGACTTCGTCGCGCAAACCTTGGGCCCGCTGATCGCATCTGGTCGCAAGCAGCCCCATATGCTGGTGCATACCCTCGATGCGCTGCTCAAGGAAAATGGCAATGGCCTCAAGGCTGCCCAGCGTCTGGGCCTGCACCGCAATACCATCAACCAACGAATTCAACGCATCGAACAACTGAGCGGGCAGTCTCTGGACGACCCGCTGTTTCGTATGAACGCTTCGGTCGCCATGCTGGTATGGCGCATGAGCGAAGCCCAAGGCAAGGAGTAATGTCATGAACATCATCAATGCACGTCTGCGTGGCAAGTCGGGCCTGTTTCGCATCGAACTGAACGGCGACCGCATCGCAGCCATCGCGCCACAGGCCGATGTGGCGGCGCTCGGCAGCCCCGATGACCTGGACGCCAAGCAGAACCTGGTGGTAGCCCCCTTCGTCGAGCCGCACATTCACCTGGATGCCACCCTTACCGCCGGTGAGCCGAAGTGGAACATGAGCGGTACCTTGTTCGAGGGTATCGAGCGCTGGGCCGAGCGCAAGGAAATCACCACCCACGACGACATCAAGCACCGCTCGAAAAAGACCATCGACATGCTGGTGAACCATGGCATCCAGCACGTGCGTACCCATGTGGATGTGACCGACCCCAAGCTCACTGCGCTCAAGGCCATGGTCGAAGTGCGCGAAGAGGTGCGTCACCTGATCGACCTGCAAATCGTTGCCTTCCCCCAGGAGGGCATCGAGTCGTATGCCAATGGCCGGGCCTTGATGACGGAGGCGGTGGCCATCGGTGCCGATGTGGTCGGCGGCATACCGCATTTTGAAAACACCCGTGATCAAGGGGTGTCATCGGTGAAATTCCTGATGGACCTGGCAGAGCGTACCGGCTGCCTGGTGGACGTGCACTGCGACGAAACCGACGACCCACAGTCGCGCTTTCTCGAGGTACTGGCCGAGGAGGCCCGTGTGCGGCACATGGGGGCACGGGTCACCGCCAGCCATACCACGGCCATGGGGTCCTACGACAACGCCTACTGCTCCAAGCTGTTTCGTCTGCTCAAGCTGTCGGGCATCAACTTCGTGTCGTGCCCAACCGAGAGCATCCACCTGCAAGGTCGCTTCGACACCTACCCCAAGCGCCGCGGCCTGACCCGCGTGGCCGAAATCGACCGTGCGGGCATGAACGTGTGCTTCGGCCAGGACTCGATCGTCGACCCGTGGTATCCGCTGGGCAACGGCAACATCCTGCGCATTCTCGAAGCCGGGCTGCACATCTGCCATATGCTTGGCTACGAAGACCTGCAACGCGGGCTGGACCTGATCACCGACAACAGCGCCCGTACCCTCAACCTGGGCGAGCGCTACGGCATCGACGTCGGGCGGCCGGCCAACCTGTTGCTGCTGTCTGCGCCTGATGACTACGAAATGGTTCGCAGCCAGGGGCATGCCTTGGTGTCGGTGCGCAATGGCAAGGTGCTCATGCGTCGTACGCCTGCGCAGGTCGAGCGGTTTGCCTGACGCCTTTACCGGCAAGCTGGCCCCTACGGTGCAGCAGTGGCCCGGTCATTGTAGGGGCTGGCTTGCCGTGAGTACCCGGGTGTAGCTGGACGTCCGCGAGGCGGCGTTTCGCCGGTGGTGCTGACCTGGTCCGGGTTGGCAGCGCTGCCTGTGTTGCTGGCACGTTGAACGCTTGCCTGGGGGCGTCGAACTTGGCACCCTTGGACCGCTTGAATGGTCCGTGCCTTGGCTGAAGGAAACACACCGTTGAGTTGGGACAAAGTCGGGAAGCTTCTGGTCGCTGTGCTGATTGGCCTGCTGGTCGTGCTGGTGGCCTATGGGTTCCTCAAGAGCCGTCCGCGTTTGGAGGCCACGCTGACCTACGCCTATCTCACTTACCCAAGCCAGTTCAGCGAGCGCATCAGCAAGGCCAGCGAGCTGCTCAAGTACGAGCAATTGCATCGGCGCATTCGCAGCATCGGCCAAGGTGGGCTCAGCGACGAGCAAGTCGACAAGCTGGTCGACCTGGCCCAGGCCCCTTATGCGCAACTGTTCGCCAAGCCCTTCGAGGCAGGCCTGGTGGATCACCGCACCGGTTTGCTGATCGACCTACGCAACACGGGCGATGCGCTGGTGCGCAACGTGAAGGTCAACTTGCCGGCCAAGGGCCTGGTACAGGTTCGCGATGCCCAGGGCAACGACAACATCGTCGAGGTTTCGACGTCGACGGTCGAGATTCCCACCCTCGAGCCGGGTGGCCTGTGCAAGGTCTGGGTGTATTTCGATGCCGACTACGCCCAGATCCGCCAGGGCGGTATCAGCATAAGCCATGCCGATGGCCTGGCCGATGTGCAGGTTTACCGCGAGTATGTGGGGTTTCCCGCGCAAGTGGCCCGGTACAGCCGCGAGTTGGTCACACTGCTTGGGGTGTTGGGGCTGAGCGTGCTGGGGCTTGGCTGTATCTGCCTGTGGCGGCGTCGTGCGCCGGTCCTACCATCCTGAGCTGACGGGCAAGGCTCACTGATCCTGCAGTGCCAGGTTCTGGCGCAGTATCGGCCCACAGGGTGAAATGCACCTCCCTTGAGGTCACTGGACCAGCCGAGCGACCCACTTGCCACCCAGACGGCCATCCTTCAACTGGCGTAACGCCTGAGGCAGTGTCTGGAAGTCGAAACTGCGCCGTTGTGGTGACAGCAACCGACCCTCGGCGACGGCCTGCAAGAGTTGTTCTCCCGCCACCCGCAGCGCTTGGCGGTCGAGCAAGCGGCCATGGGCATGAATACTGTTCAGTGCCACTTCGTGCAACGAGATCGCGGTGCTGAATGCGGGCAGGGGCGCGTTTTCCTGGCGGTCCTGAATGCATACCAGATGGCCGTTGTAGCCAAGCAGGTGGGCAAGGCTGGCGGCATGGGCGCCACTTACCGTATCGAACAGCGCATGCAGCGGGCGCTCGCCAAGGGCGGCCTGCAAGCGGGCCTGCCAATCGCTCGCTTGGTAGTCGTAGGCTTCGATCACGCCCAGGGCCTTGAGCGCCGCGTGATGATGCTGGCCGGCAGTGGCCCAGACCCTCAACCCACGCTGCACCGCCAATTGCGCGACATACCAGCCCACCGCTCCACCAGCTCCGATCACCAGCACATCGCAGTTGGCGCCAGCGGGCACCTTGGCCAAGGCCTGCCAGGCAGTGAGCGCGGGGCAGGGCACAGCGGCGGCAGCGCTGTCGTCAAGGTTGGTCGGCAGGTGCATCAGCAGATTGGCATCCACCAGGCAGTACTCGGCGAAACTGCCATCGCGAGACAGCGTCTGGTGGTAAGCGACGCGCGTACCCAGTGGCAAATCCACACCATCGCCCAGCGCCTCCACCACACCGACACCATCCACCCCAGGCACGGTCCCTTGGTGCCAGTCCGGATGGCCCCATTGGCAGATCTTCCAATCCACCGGGTTAAGGGCAATGGCGCGGTTGGCGACCAACACTTGGCCGGGGCCAGGGTTAGGCAGGGGCTTGCGAACCAGTTGCAAGCCGTCAAGACCGGCGCCTGGGGTCCAGGCCCAGGCGTTGTAATCGTTGGACATGAAGGTCTCCTTGAGCACAAATCTGCCTGGAGGCTAGCGGATCGGCGCAGGCTGAAACAGCCGCCGCCAGGCCAAACTGTGGTGAATCCACGTCACAGAAAGCTTGCTTCGCCTAGCTTGCGCGGCGAAAGGCCAAGGAAAAGGCGGCACGACAACGATGAGGCAGACGATACGAGCTCACAGGCCTGTGATGTAGACTCGTACAATTCAAGCCAGCTGTGAATCGAAGTCATGCAAAGCCGAATCAAGGACATCAACCGCTCCGGCGAAATGGAGGTGTTCGCCGAGGTGGTGGCCGCCAGCACGTTCTCGGAAGCGGCACGTCGCCTGGACATGACGCCCTCGGCGGTCAGCAAATTGATTGCCCGCCTCGAACAACGTCTCGGTGCACGCCTGCTACATAGGACCACTCGACGCCTGGAACTGACGGCCGAAGGTGAGCGTTTTCACGTCGAAAGCCTGCGCATCCTCGAGCAGATCGACAACGCCGAACGTGACGTGGCCAATGCGGCCTGCCCAAGCGGCGTCATCCATATCAACAGCAACCTGCCATTCGGCTTGCATTGCCTGACGCCGTTGATTCCCCGATTTCTTGAGACCTACCCACAGATCACCCTGAATCTTGAGCTGACCGACATGGTGGTCGATCTGTTGGAGCGCCGCGCCGATATCGCCATCCGCTCGGGCCCGTTGAAGGCATCGCGCCTGGTGCAGCGCCACCTGGGCCGCAGCCGCTTGCGCACCGTCGCCTCGCCGGGCTACCTGGCGCGCCATGGCTGGCCGCGCACGCCAGCAGAGCTGGCCCGCCACAACCGGCTCGGTTTTGGCTTTCATCGCCACGCCCAGGCGTGGGTCTACCGTGACGAGCACGGTGAGCGGGTGGAGGTCGAGCCCGAGGGCAACCTGCTGGTGCATGACGGCGAGAGCATGCGCCAGCTGTGCCTGGGCGGGGCGGGGGTAGCTCGTCTGGCCAATTTCCATGTGGGCGCCGATATCGACGCGGGACGGTTGGTGCCATTGCTGGACGGTTTTGAAAGCGACGACCAGCAGGACGTGCTGCACGCCGTGTTCATTGGGCCGGGCCGGCAGTTGCCGCAGCGGGTGAGGGTGTTCATCGACTTTCTGGTCGAACATCTGGACACACGCTATTTCAGTTGATGCGGGCGCAACCACTGCTGTATACATGACGCCACCAAGGGGAGCCCGGCAACGGGCTGAGAAACCGCTGGCGCGGTGACCCTTCGAACCTGATCCGGATCATGCCGGCGAAGGGATGGGACTGCCGACCTGCCTTTTTGCCGGCCTCACTGCGAGGTCGTTCCATGTATCACTGCACCGGTCTCGCTGTCAGCCTAGAAAGGACAGCACCATGACCGAACGCTTCACCGCCACCCTGCGCCGTCAGAGCGAGCCGACCTGGTCCGCCGCCGTTGGACACCGCTTCGTCACCCAACTGTGCGACGGCAGCCTGCCGGACGTGGTGATGGTCCGCTACCTGGTACAGGACCACCGCTTCCTCGACAGCTTCCTGACCTTGCTCGGCGCGGCCATCGCCACGGCGGACACCTTCGAAGCCCGCCTGCGTTTCGGGCGTTTCGCCGGCATGATCAGCAGCGACGAAAATACCTATTTCCTGCGCGCTTTCGAGGCCCTGGACGTTAGCGCCGAGCAGCGCCAGGCACCGGCCGACACCGTGCCCACCGCGGGCTTCAAGGCGATCATGCGCGAAGCCGCCGCCACCCGTTCTTACGCCGCAGCGCTGGCAGTGCTCAATGTCGCCGAAGGCCTGTACCTGGACTGGGCGACCAAGGCACCCAAGCCGCTTCCAGCGAATTTCGTCCATGCCGAGTGGATTACCCTGCACGACAACCCGGCGTTCAGTGAATTTGTCGCCTTCCTGCAAACCGAATTGGACCGGGTCGGCCCGCAGGACGCTGAGCGGGCTGCCGATTTCTACCTGCGCACCGTCGCGTTGGAACTGGCCTTCTTCGAGGCCGTGTACGAGGAGCAACAATGAGCCTGGATATCTTCGACCGCCTCAAGGCCGCTGCACTGCCGGAATGGAACAGCTACGTTGATCACAGCTTCGTGCGCCAGATGGGTGACGGCACGTTGTCGGAGGGGGCCTTCCGCACCTATCTGGTACAGGACTATCTGTTCCTTATCCAGTTCGCCCGCGCCTGGGCGCTGGCTGCTTATAAAAGCCGTCGCCCTTCCGACATCCGCGCCGCCCAGGCCGGGCTGGCGGCGATTCTCGACGAAACCGACCTGCATGTGCGCTTGTGCGCGCGCTGGGGCCTTAGTCAGGCTGATATCGAAGCGGCGCCGGAGCTCCAGGCGACCGTGGCCTACACCCGTTTCGTCCTGGACTGCGGCGCGGCCGGCGATTTGCTCGACCTGCACGTCGCGCTGGCGCCTTGCGTGATCGGTTACGCTGAAATTGGTAGTCGGTTGGCAGGCGCTATCGGCGACATGGCCAGCCACCCATACCGCGAATGGATTGGTGAGTATGCCGGCGAGGCTTACCAAGGGGTTGCCCAGGGCGCGCGCAGGCACCTGGACGAACTGGCTGCCCGCAGCATGACTGAACAACGCTTCACGGAGCTGGCGGCGATCTTCGCCCAAGCTTCGAGGCTGGAAGCCGAATTCTGGCAGATGGGGCTGGACGGCGCACGACCTGCATCACTGTAATCGGGGACGCAGTTGGAGTGCCTCAGGATCTGGCGCTGCATCCAAATCACCTGGCACGGCCCATTCCGATAGGAGCGGTTTACCCGTGAAAAGGGCAGTGGTTTCACTGCCGAATTCGCGGGTAAATCCGCTCCCACAGGGAGGGCTGCCGGGAGGTCAATCCAGCAACGCGCCCAGCGCCACCATCGCGCCGTCGAATTCATCCATGGCATCGAGCATGGCACCGCTAAAGTAAACCAGCGATGCCCGGTCGAACAGGATGTGCATAGCCGGCAACGTCGCGCTCCCAACATTGATCACGATCACATTGATCCGCGCCGCCGATGTCTGGGCCACCGCCCCGACGGGAAACGCCTCCGGTCTCAGGTCGACGCCACACAGCTTGGCCATCACCGCGCTCCCTCGGTGCCCTGACAGTTGCAGCCAGGCATGGCTGTCTTGACGCGGCAGCAGGTAATTGCGTCGTGCGTCCTGTGCCCAGTTGGCCTCCTCGGCGGCGACCCGCTCGCCTTCGTCGGCAAGGCTGCCGAGCAGCAGGTATTCGCTTTGTGACAACCGAGCTACCCACCCTCCGTCATCCTGGCGCAGCGCCTGGTTGGGCCGCTCGGGGAGGCGATAGCCCCGCGCCTGCAGGTAGGCTGCGCTGTCGCTGCCGCGAAAGCCCACGCGCGGCAGGTCAGTCAGGTTGGTCAGCGCACAGGTATTGAGCAGCCCGGCCTGCGGACTGCGTTCGATCAAAGCTTCGGCATTGAGGCTGGACATGAATCAGAGCTCCTGGCGCTGGTTGTCGGGGTCGAAGAAGGGCAGTTGCACCACCAGGGCGTTGACCATCACGCCGCCCTCCACGCGGATCGGGATGTGCATACCGGGGGTGGCCTGGTGCGCCCCGGCGTAGGCCAGGCCGATGATCTGTCCCAGGGTCTGGGAGTACTCGCAGGAGGTGACGTTGCCGCTGATGTCCTGGCCGTCCAGCACCAGATGCCCCTCCAGCGGTTGTGGGCTGCCTTTGGGTAGGGTGAAACCGACCAGTTTGCGCTTGAGCGGCTGCCCTTCGAGGATCTCGATCGAGCGTTTGCCAACGAAGAACGGCTTCTTGCGGCCGATCGCCCACTGCATGTCGATCTCGGCCGGGTGGGTCATGCCGTCGGTGTCCTGGCTGATGATCACATGGCCCTTCTCAAGGCGCAGCAGGCGTTGGGTCTCGACACCGAACGGGCGGATGCCAAGCCCCGCACCGGCCTGCATCAGCGCATCCCACAGGCGTTCAGCATGGCGCGCAGGCACGTGCACTTCATAGCCCAGCTCGCCGACGAAGCCGACCCGCAGGATACGCGCCGGGATGCCGGCCACCGTGCCCACGCGTACGCCCAGGTAAGCAAAGGCCTCGGCCGACAGTTCGACATCGTTGCACACCTTGGCCAGCACCTGTCGCGACAGTGGCCCGGCCAGGTTCACCGCAGCCAGCGCGGCGGTGACGTTGGTGATGTCCACGTCCAGGCGCCATTGCGCGTTCCACTTGAGCATCTGTTGGTAGATGCGGTCCACGCCGCTGGTGGTGGCGGTGACGTAGAAGTGCTGGTCGGCCAGGCGTGCGCAGACGCCATCGTCGATCACCACGCCGTGCTCGTTGGTCATCAGAGCATATCGGGTGCGCCCGACCGGAAGCTTGGCGAAGCCGAAGGTGTAGAGCCGTTCGAGCAGTTCGGCGGCATCCGGGCCGCGCACATCCAGGCCGCCAAGGGTGGAAACGTCGATCAGGCCGACCTGCTCGCGCACGTGGCGGGCTTCTTCTTGCATGCAGCGCTCCCGCTGGTCCGGCGTGCCGTAGTAAGCGGGGCGCTGCCAGATGCCAGCAGGCATCATCTTCGCCCCGGCTTCCAGGTGACGGCGGTGCATGGGTGTCTGGCGATAGGGGTCGAACGCACGGCCCGCGACGTGCGCCAGTTTCTCGGCCTGGAATGGTGGGCGAGCGGTGGTCACACCGGTTTCGCTGATGCTGCGCCCAGTAGCCTGGGCCACCAGGCGAGCGGTGGGCAGTGCCGAGTGGCGGCCTTGGGACGGGCCCATGCCCACCGTTGAGAAGCGCTTGACCAGCTGTACATCACGGTAGCCGCTGCGGGTAGCGTTGACGATGTCACGCACTTGCAGGTCTTCGTCGAAATCGACGAAATCCTTGCCTTTGGGGTGCGGGAAGATCGGCCAGGGGAAGTTGACCTTGGCTTCGGCGACGAAGGCCGGCAGCACCGGGGGCGGCAGGTCCAGTGCGGTCAGTGCTTCGGCGGCGCCGCGCGAGGCGTCGGTTAGCACGTTGTCCAGTTGGTGGCGGCCGTTCACCGAGCCTGCGAGATCAAGCCCAGCGGGCAGGCCGCTGATGGCGAACTCGTCGCGACCTACGTCGTAGGCCAGCTTGCCGCCGGCCTGGCATAGCAACGGGTACACCGGCATGTAGCCTGCCGACATGCACAGCAGGTCGCACGCCAGGCGCAGGCCATGCTCGCTCACCTTCCCTTGACCGGTGATGGGGCGAATGTCCACGCCGCTGACATGGCGCATGCCGGCTTCGTGCAGGGCCTCGTAGACGGTACTGCCAAGGTGCAGGGCAATGTCGCGGCGCTTGAGCTCGGCCGCCAGCGTGGCATCGGCGGGAGCGGCGCGCATGTCTACCACCGCCGCCACGGCCACGCCTTGCTCTTGCAGGTCGAGCGCGGCCAGGTAGCCATCGTCATGCCCGGTGAGGATCACCGCACGCTGGCCCGGCTTGACCGCATACAGCTTCATCAGTCGCTGGGCCGCGCTGGTCAGCATCACACCGGGCAGGTCATTGTTGCGAAACACAACCGGCTGGTCGAACGAGCCGGCCGCCACCAGGCAGCGAGTAGCGCGTACCTTGTACATGCGTTTGTGTTGGATCACCGGCAGGTAGTTGTCGGTGAACCAACCGTTGCAGGTGGCCTCCAGCAATACCTGGATGTTCGGGTGGCCTTCGACCGCCGCCAGCAGTTCCTTGCGCAGCCTGGTGGCACGGGTGCCGGCGATGTCGAAACGGGCATAGGTGAGCGAACCACCCAGCACCGGCTGCTGCTCGATCAACAGCACCTTGGCCCCGCCGTTGGCGGCATCCAGGGCCGCGCGCAAGCCGGCTGGACCGCCCCCGATGATGGCGATGTCAACGAACAGATACGCTTTGTCGTAGTACTGCGGCCTGAAGCTCAGGTCGAGCACGCCGAGTCCGGCCTTCTTGCGGATCAGAGGCTCCCAGACCTTCCACATACCCTTGGGTTTGTAGAACGCACGGTAGTAGAAGCCCACCGGCATGAAGCGCGAGAATGTGCCCAGGTAGGCATCGCGGTCGTTGTCCAGGCTGCCGTTGAAGTTCTGGCCTTCGACCACCTGGCCATCCTGTGCGGCCTGCATGTCGGCCAGCACATTGGGTTCGTCGGGCAATTGCACCAGGGTATTGGCGTCCTGCCCGGCCAGGCTCAAGGGGCCGCGTGGGCGGTGGTACTTGAACGAGCGCGACAGCAGCCAGCGACCGTTGCCGAGCAAGGCGCTGGCGATGCTGTCGCCGGCAAAGCCAGGGTAGCTCTGGCCGTCGAAGGTAAAGCGCAGGGGCCGGTCGCGGTCGATCAGCAGGCCCATGGGCGCGGGGAGGCGAGTGAGGCTGTTCATCCTGCGGTCTCCGGCGTGGCGGTGGGGGCAAAGTCGATGCGGCGGACGAATACGTCCTTTGGATCGAAGGTGCGCAGTACCTGGTCGCTCACGGTGTGACGTTCGGCCAGGAACCAGTAGCTGGAGGCGTTGTGCAGCCACCATTCGACGACCACCCCGGCAAGGTTGTCGCTGTTGAACACGTAGTCGGCCCACTCCGCGTCGCTGCAGCGACTTGGGTCGGGCATCTGCTTGAACTCGCCGCCGTAGGTGAATTCGCTGATGTTGCGCGGGCCGTTCAAGGGGCAGGTCAGGATCTTCATCGTGCGTTCCTCTAGTGGCTGGCCGCCGTGGCGCCCATTTCATTGACTTGCTGGAAGCGGCTGAAGCGCTCCAGGGCGAAAGGGGCGATCAGTTCGGGCACCTTGCCGCCGCTGGCGACCAGTTCGGCCATGGTCTTGCCGCAGATGGGCGTGGACTTGAAGCCCCAGGTGCCCCAGCCAGCATCCAGGTAGTAGTTCTCGACCGGCGACAGGCCCATGATCGGACTGTAATCCGGGGTCATGTCGGTCATACCGGCCCATTGGCGCATCAGCTTGGCGTTGGCCATGAACGGGAACATTTCGATGGCGTGGGCCAGCAGGCTTTCCTTGAGGTCCAGGGTCGAGCGGGTGTTGTACAGCGGGTAGGGATCGGAGCCGCCACCGAAGACGATCTCGCCACGGCTGGTCTGTTGCACATAGCAGTGCAGGGCGGACGAGCTGACCAGCGGATCGAGGAACGGTTTGAACGGCTGGGTAACCATCGCCTGCAGCGGGTAGGTGTGGATCGGCGCGCGAATGCCCGCCTTTGCCATCAACAGCGAGCTGGCGCCAGCCACCGCCTGCACCACGCAGCCGCACTGGACGGTGCCACGGTTGGTCTTGACCGCTTCGATCCGGCCATTGCGAATCACCAGGTCCTGCACTTCGGTCAACTGATGGATTTCCACGCCGCGTTTGGCCGCTTGCTTGGCGTAACCCCAGGCCACCGCGTCATGGCGCGCGGTGGCGCCGTCGATGTGCCAGAGCCCGGCCAGCACCGGCAAGTGGCCGGGGTCGAGATTCAGGGTCGGTACCAGTTCGCGGATCTGCTGGCGGTCGATCATTTCGGTACGCCCGCCGAAGTGCTTGTTGACTTCGGCCCGTTGGCGGAAGGCGCGCACGGTGGCATCGGTGTGCGCCAGGGTGAGCTGGCCACGCTCGGAATACATGATGTTGAAGTCGAATTCGTTCGACAGGTGCTGGAACATCCGCACCGATTCGGCGTAGAAGCGCACGCCTTCGCTGGTGAGGTAATTGGAGCGGATCACCGCGGTGTTGCGCGCGGTATTGCCACCGCCCAGATAGGCTTTCTCCAGCACTGCGACATTGGTCACGCCATGGTATCTGGCCAGGTAGTAGGCAATGGCCAGGCCGTGACCGCCGCCGCCGATGATCACCACGTCGTAACGTGGCTTGAGTTCGCAAGGTGGCGGCAGGTCGACCTCCACCGGGTAGTCGGCGCTCAGGCCGTATTTCAGCAGGGCGAAGGGCATGGGGTGCGCTCCTGTTGGGCGGCCTGTTGCTGCAGGTCGAGGGCGAGCAGGGTATTTTTCATCAGGTAGGCGATGGTCATGGGCCCGACGCCTCCGGGAACCGGGGTGATGGCGGCGGCCTGGGGCAGGGCCGCGTCGAAGTCGACATCGCCCACCAAGCGGCTGCGGCCGTTCTCTTCGATGCGGTTGATACCCACATCGATGACCACTGCCCCCGGCTTGAGCCAGTCGGCGCCGATCAGCCGAGGCTTGCCGACCGCGGCGACCAGGATGTCCGCTTCGCGGCACAGTGCCGGTAAGTCACGGCTGCGCGAATGCACCACGGTCACCGTGCAGTCGGCCTGCAACAACAGGGCGGCCATGGGCTTGCCGACAATGTTGGAGCGGCCGACCACCACCGCGTGCTTGCCCCGCAATGGGCCACAGGCATCACGCAGTAGGCGCATGCAGCCACTGGGCGTGCAAGGGGTGAGTACATCGCGACCCTGGGCCAGGCCGCCGACGTTTTCACTGTGAAAACCGTCCACGTCCTTAAGCGGACTGATGGCCTGCAAGACGCGGTGTTCGTCGATATGCGCGGGCAAGGGCAACTGCACGAGAATGCCATTTATCGCCGTATCGCGATTGAGCCGGTCGATCAGGGTCAGTAGCTCGTGCTCGGTGGTGTCGCCTGGCAGACGGTGCTCCAGCGAGCGAATACCCACCTCCTCGGCGCGCAGCACCTTGTTGCGCACATACACCTGGCTAGCCGCGTCCATGCCCACCAGCACCACTGCCAGGCCCGGTTGCACGCCGCCCTGGCGCAGGGTGTCGACCTGCTCGCGCACCTCGGCCAGCACCCGCGCCGCCGTGGCCTTGCCGTCGATCAGCTTGACGCTGGGGATGGCATTCATTTGAAGATCACCGTGCGGTCGTGGTTGAGGAACACGCGGTGTTCGAGGTGGTACTTCACCGCGCGGGACAGGGCGATGGTTTCGGTATCGCGGCCGATGGCGACCAGATCGTCAGGCGCGTAGGCGTGGTCCACACGTTGCACTTCCTGCTCGATGATCGGGCCTTCGTCCAGGTCGCTGGTGACGTAATGGGCAGTGGCGCCGATCAGCTTGACCCCGCGTTGGTAGGCCTGGTGATAGGGCTTGGCGCCCTTGAAACCCGGCAGGAACGAGTGGTGGATGTTGATGGCCCGGCCCGAGAGTTGACGGCACAGGTCGTCGGAGAGGATTTGCATGTAGCGCGCCAGCACCACCAGTTCAGTATCGGTGTCCTCGACGATGCGCATCAGCGCCGCTTCCTGCTCGGCCTTGGTTTCCTTGGTTACCGGCAGGTAGACGAAGCGGATGCCCTGGCGCTCGGCCATGGGCCGCAGGTCCAGGTGGTTGGAAACCACGGCGGTGATCTGCATCTCCAGTTCACCTTTGGCGTGGCGGTAGAGCAGGTCGCTCAGGCAATGGTCGAACTTGCTCACCATCAGCAGCACGCGCATCGGGCGGGCGCTGCTGTGCAGGCTCCAGTCCATGGCGAAGCGCTGGGCCACGTCGGCGAAGCCCGCTTCCAGCTGCGGCGTGTCACCAGTGATACCGGTGTTGTAACGGAACACGGCGCGCATGAAGAAGCGGCCATTGTCTTCGTCGTCGAACTGCGCCATCTCGCTGATGTAGCAACCGTGCTCGGCCAGGTAGGTGGTCACCGCCGCGACGATGCCGGACACGGCCGGACAGCTGACGCGCAGGATGAAATGGTCGGGAGCGGGGTGCATGTCGAGGTCCTCGTGGTGGGGTGGGGCAGGTCGGGCACAAGGGCGAAATGGCCTCGCGGCTGGCGAAGCGTTGTTTCTTATCAGGAATATAAATTTCCTTTTGGCGATTTATAGGCGAAGAGGTGGGTGGTGGTCCAGAGGTTTGTGAAATTTTTTATCCTGAGGGGAAACTCTGGTGATCGAGGTGGCCCCTGGCAGGCGCCGGCTGGCCGGCGACATCGCCAGTGCAGCCGACACCAAAAACTGGCTATGCTTGCCCCATGACCAACACCCCTCCATTACGCCAACCGTGCCCCCCCGGCGCCTGTGTGTGTGGCCGCGAACAACTGGCCGATCACCCCCAGGCCGCCCAGCGAATCCTGCTGCTCACTCGCCAGGAAGAAAAACGCCTGCTCGAGCGCCTGGAAAACCTCAAGGACCTGGAGGATCTGCAACGCCTGCAGCAGCGCATGTACGAAAACCTCGGCATTCGCGTGCACATCGCCCCTGGGTTCAACGAAGTGCGCACCATGCGCGGTATCGTCATCGAACTGGACGAGCAGGTGGGGTTGTGCCGCAAGACCCGACAGTCGATTCCGGCTGCGATTCGGCGGGGGTTGGAGCGTAACCCGCAGGTCGCGTTCCGGTTGCTGGATGCGCATGATCTGTTGCGGGACGCTTGAGGGTTCGTCTTGAGCCGCACGGCGCTGTCGAGATCGAGTGCCGCCCAACAGGGGACTCCCGCCAGCCTGCTCCAGCCTCACCCAGACTAATTTTCCCAACGGCTCCAACGTCTACCTGAGAGCCGCCCCACGCCAAGTGCGTATCGGCATTCATCACTCAAGGAGACAGGCAATGACTTCCGTTTTCGACCGCGACGATATTCAGTTCCAGGTAGTGGTCAACCACGAAGAGCAATACTCCATCTGGCCCGACTACAAGGCCATCCCCAACGGCTGGCGCGCCGTGGGCAAGAGCGGCCTGAAGAAGGACTGCCTGGCCTACATCGACGAGGTCTGGACCGACATGCGCCCTCTGAGCCTACGTCAGAAGATGGCTGAAGCCGCGGCGCAGTGAGCGGGATGAAGCTGCTGTGCCTGCCTTACTCCGGCGCCAGTGCCATGGTCTACAGCCGCTGGCGGCGCACGTTGCCGGCTTGGCTTGAGCTGCGCCCGGTGGAGCTGCCGGGCCGTGGCGCGCGCCTGAGTGAACCACTGCAGACCGACATGCAGGCGCTGGCCCGGCAACTGGCGGCCGAGCAGCGCACGGCCGCCAGCGCGCCCTATGCATTGCTGGGGCACAGCCTGGGCGCGCTGCTGGCGTTCGAGCTGGCCCATGAACTGCAAGCGCTGGGCTGCCCGGCGCCACGCGCGTTGTTCGCCTGCGGTACCGCGGCACCGACCCGTCGCGAAGACTACGATGGCAAGCACTGGTCCGAACCCAAGACCGACGCCGAGCTGATCAACGAGCTGCGTGCGCTCGACGGTACTCCACAGGAGGTGCTGGCCAACGCCGAGCTAATGAGCCTGACCTTGCCCATCCTGCGCCATGATTTCCTGCTGTGCGGCCGTTATGCCTATCGTCAGCGGTCGCTGCTGCAATGTCCGCTGCACGTCCTCGGCGGTGAGGCCGACCGGGCCACGCAAGAGCAACTCATGGCCTGGCGCCGTGAAACCTCGGGGGAATTTTCGCTGCAAATGTTCCCCGGCGGCCACTTCTTCATCCATGAGCACGAGCACCGCGTGCTCGGTGTGGTGGCCGCGTCGCTGGAGCCGTACCGGCGTTCTGCCTGATTGACGTCATCGCTTGCCTGGGGGAGGCTAGGGTTTTCCCCAGGCAAGAGGCCGACAATGCTGATCAACCCTCGCCAGGCCACGCTGCTGGTCGTCGATATCCAGGAAAAGCTCATAGGCGCCATGAGCGACCCCGAGGGCACCCGAGCGCGTGCGCGCTGGCTGGTGGCGGCCAGCGCCGAGCTGCAATTGCCAATCGTGATGTCCGAGCAGTACCCCAAAGGCCTGGGGCACACCCTGGCAGCGCTCACCACTGCCGCACCGGCAGCCCAGGTGGTGGAGAAAACGCATTTTTCCTGTGTGGCTGCCGAGTGCCTGCCGGAAAGCCTGCTGCGCCGCGAGCAAGTGATCGTCTGTGGTATGGAAACCCATGTCTGCGTGCTACAGACCGTGCTGGGCCTGTTGTCGCTGGGCAAGCACGTGTTCGTGGTCGAGGATGCCTGCGACAGCCGTACCCCGGCCAGCAAGGCCGCGGGCCTGGCGCGCATGCGTGATGCCGGGGCGCAGGTGGTGACCCGTGAGATGGTGCTGTTCGAACTGATGGGCAGCGCCAGCCATCCCTTGTTTCGCCATATCAGCAAGACCTACCTGGTCGGTGAGCAGCCCTGAACGCGCGGCTGATGGCGGCAGGGCTGGTGGCGCTGGCCCTGCTGCAAGGTTGCGCCGGGCGCCGCGAAGAAGCAGTGGAAACCGACCCCACCAAAGTGCGAGCACAGTTGATGCGACTGCTGCCGGCGCAAGCCAAGGACCGGCAAGGGTGGGCCCAGGATATCCAAGTGGCCTTCGAAGCCCAGGGCATTGCCCCAAGCAAAAGCAACCTGTGCGCGGTATTGGCCGTCACCGAGCAGGAGTCGACCTTCAATGCCGACCCACAGGTGCCGAACCTCGGGCGCATCGCCCGAGCAGAAATCGACCGGCGCGCGGCGCGTCTGCATATCCCCAAGCTGCTGGTCGACGGTGCCCTGAATACCAGTTCCGGCAGTGGCAAGACCTATCAGCAGAGGCTGCTGGCGGTACGCAGCGAGAAACAGTTGAGCACGCTGTACGATGATTTCATTGCCGGCCTGCCCTTGGGCAAGACTCTGCTGGGCGGGCTGAACCCGGTGCATACCGGTGGGCCGATGCAAGTGAGCATCGACTTTGCCGAGCAGCACGCCAAGGGTTACCCCTACCGCTATGAAGGCACGATCCGGCAGGAGGTATTCACCCGCCGTGGCGGTTTGTACTTCGGCATCACCCACCTGCTGGGCTACCCAGCGAACTACGAGCGGCCGTTGTACCGCTTCGCCGATTTCAATGCGGGTTGGTACGCCAGCCGCAATGCCGCTTTCCAGGCAGCGTTGAGCCGGGCAACCGGGGTGAAGTTGGCGCTGGATGGCGACCTGGTGGCGCCAGGGGCGATCATGCCCGGAACCACCGAGCAGGCGGCGCGCAAACTGGGGGCGAAGCTTGGCTTGCGCAACCCGCAGATTCGCAGCCAACTGGAGCAGGGTGACAGCCTGGCCTTCGAGGACACCCGGTTGTACCGCGGCGTGTTCGCCCTGGCCGATGCGGCGGCCGGCAAGCCGGTGCCGCGTGCAGTATTGCCGGGAATCGAGCTCAAGAGCCCGAAGATTACCCGCAAGTTGACCACGGCGTGGTTCGCAGGTCGTGTGGATGAGCGTTACCAGCGCTGCATGAAGCGGTAGGGCAAACCCGCTCCCCAAAGTCTGGCCGTGGCGCCGACCCCGGGGGCGGGTGTACCGGCGAACAGGCCGGTGAAGCGAACCTCAACCCTGACCCAAGGCATCCACCACTTGCTCGACACTGGCCTTCAACCCCGCCAGGGCATCCTCCGGGTCGCTGTCGACCACCAGCAACCTGGCCCCGGATGCCTTGATCACCTCGGCTACCGCAGCCTCCGGCTGGCGGTGGTGCAGCACCAAAGCCACATCCTGGGTCTTGAGGTTCTCACCCAGCGCCTTGAGCGTGGCCTCATCCCACTTGTCCTCGGGCGGCAGCGCCTGCTGCGCCACGTCCAGGTTCAGCCCGCTGGCCAGATAACCCAGGCGATCCGACAAGCTGACCACGGTCAAGTTGTCGACTTCGGCCAGGCGTGTCTGGCTGCTGGCGGTCAGCTCCAGCAACTGGCGCTTGAGAGCGGTGAGGTTGCCTTGGATCTTCGCCTTGTCAGCCGGTGAGAGCCGCTCAAGGTCATTGGCCACCACATCGGCCATGCGCCCAAGATTCGTCGGGCTGAGCCAGGGATAAGCGGCATAGGCCTCATCGCCGGTTACGGCAATGCCCGGCAATGCGCCATCCACTGGCCGTGCGGCATCGATCTCGACGATGCGGATATTGCTGCGCCGCGCCATTGGGTAGAGCGGGTCGTCCCGCCAGATCGAGCGCACGCCAATCACCGCATCGGCCTGTTGCGCGGCCTTCTGCAGGCCGGCACCGCCACGACCACTGAAGTACGACGGCTGGCGGCTTGCCGGCAGGTTGGCTGGAGCCGCGCGCTTGAGCTGCACCGAGGTGCCGTCAAGCAGAGCAGCGGCTAGGCTGTGGGTCACGGGCAAGGTGGTGAGCACCTGGGTGGCAAAGCTCAGCGAAGGCAGGCCCACCAGGGCGATGGCCAGGGTCAGCTGCTTGATATTCAGATTCATGCCGGGTTTCCTTGCAGGCGTGGGACGAGGGCGCGGGCCAGCGCGGCGAGGGCGAAGCACAGGCCGGCGACCAGAATGATCGCGGCACCCGACGGCACCGGCAGGTCGAGTACGATCGGCAACAGGATGCCGAGCAGGGTGCTCAGTGTGGCGATCAGCACCGAGAGGAAGAAAAAGCCTTTCAGCGACTGGCTGACCAGGCGTGCGGCGGCGGCCGGAATCACCAGCAGGGCACCGACCAGAATCGCCCCGATCACTTTCACCGAGGCCACGGTGACCAAGGTCACCAGGACCACGAACAGGTAGTCCAGGGTCTTCACCGCCACCCCGCGCACCGCGGCCAGTTGCGGATTGAAGCTGGCCAGCATGATGCGGTTGTAAAGCGGTAGGGCCAGGCTCAGCACTAGCACCGCGACGATGCCCAACACCAGCAGGTCGTGGGCGCTGACCGTCAGCACCGAGCCGAACAGCACGTTCTCGAGGATGTGCACGTTGATCTTGCCGGCCAGCATCAGCAGCAGGCTCGCGCCTAGGGCCAGGGACACCGAGAGGAACACCCCGATCAGTGTGTCCGGCGACAGTCCGGTGCGGTTGCGCAGGTAGTTCAGCAGGATGCCGAACAGCAGGCAGTAGCCGAACAGACTGCCATAGGGGCCGGTATAGGGTTCGCCGAGCAGGATGCCAATGGCTACGCCCGTGAGCGCGGCGTGGCCCACAGCCTCGGAGAAGAACGCGAAGCGCTTGACCACGACCAGCGTGCCCAGGCCGCCGAGCACCGGGCCTATCATCAGACCGGCCAGTAACGCATTGATCACGAACCCATAGGCCAGGGCCTCGGGCAGGTAGCCGGCGCTGGCCCAGTCCTGGACCAGTTGACGGAAGGCTTCATAACTCATCAGGCGAGGCTCTCGCTGCGCGGGTGAACGGAGAACAGGTTGAGAAGACGCTCGGGGGTCAGGGCCTGGGCGGGCGCGGCGTCGAACAGCACCTGGCGGCTCAGGCCGGTGACCCGGTCGGCCAGGCGCAGCACGGCCTGCAGATCGTGCTCGATCCACAGCACGGTGGTACCGGATTGGCGCCAGCCCTGTAGCAGCGCTTCGAACACCTGGATGCCCGCTTCGTCGAGGGCCGACATCGGCTCGTCCAGGACCAGCAACTGGGGTTCGGGGATCAGGCCCTGGGCCAGCAGCACCCGCTGGCGCTCGCCACCGGACAATGCGCCCATGCGACGCTTGCGTTTGTCGAGCATGCCGACTTGAGCCAGCGCTGCGTCGATGGCCGGCTGGATACGCCGCGAAAGGCCCAGGAACGCGGGGCGCCTTTGGCACATGGCGGCCATGAAGTCGTCCACGGTCATTGGCAGGCCTCGGTCGAACTCCAGCGCCTGGGGCACGTAGCCGATCACGTTGGCTTGTGTCGGCCAGTGAAGGGTCAACTGGCCCTGGTGCGGCATCTGCCCCAGCAAGGTCTTGATCAGCGAGCTCTTGCCGCCGCCATTGGGGCCGACGATGGCATGCACGCTGCCAGCGGCGACGCTGAAGGCGACCTGTTCGAGGATGCGCGTACGGCCCAGGGTCAGGTCGATGCCGACGAACTCGATGCGCGGCCCGCGGGCGGGCATGCGCGTGGCGGCGGCGGTCATGCGCGGTTCTCCTGGATGGCCCGCACCACTGTGTCGAGGTTGCGCTTCATTTCCACCTCGTATTTGTCCTTGGTGTACTCGCCGTAGGAGATGTGCGTCAGCGGGTACAGTCGAACGCCCGATTCACGCTGGATGGTTTCGACGTAGGCAGAAGGGAAATCCATCTCCGAGAAAATCACCTTCACGTCCAGGGCCTTGAGCTGGTCGATGGTCTTCTTCAGTTGTGCGGGGCTCGGCTCGATGCCGTGGGCCGGCTCGACCACGGCGGTCACTTCCAGGCCGAAGTCGCGCACCAGGTAGTCGTAGGCCGCGTGGATGGTGGCGACGCGCAAGGTCGCCGAGGGCGCCTCGGTGACCTGCGCCAGAGCCTCGGCACGCAGGGCGCGCAAACGCTTGGCGTAGGCGCGGGCGTTCTGGGTATAGAGCTTGGCATTGTCTGGGTCGAGCTTGCCCAGTTCGCGGGCAATGTTGTTGACCTGGGCGATGGTGGTGCTGATGGACAGGAAGGTGTGCGGATTGACCACCTTGCCCGCGCCGCGAGCAGCGATGCCGGTGGCAGCCAGCAGCGGAACGTTCTGGTTGGCTTCGATGGTGGCGATGCCCGGTTTTTCACTGGCGGCGATCATGCGGTCGGCGAAGTCGTCGTGGCCCACGCCGTTGAGCACCACCACGTCCAGCGTGCCGATGCGCTTGATGTCCTCGGCTCGTGGCTCGTAGGCGTGCGGGTTGAAGCCCGCCGGAATCAGCGGTACCACCTCGGCTTTGTCGCCCACGATGTTGCTGACGTAGCTGTAGTAGGGGTGCAGGGTGATGCCAATGCGCAGCGGCTTGGCGTTGTCGGCCAGGGCCAGGGCTGGCAGGGCGCAGGCCAGGAGCAGCGCAAGGACGGAGCGGAGCATGGGGGAGATTCCTTGGGTTCAGTGACGGTGTTCGCGGGTGACCCCGGCGTCGTAGTGGCTAACCACCTGCTGCCAGCCGGCAGCGATCAAGGCCGCCTGGCCCAGGTCGTCCGGGAGCAGGGCAGTGCTGTCGCGGCGTAGCCAGACATCGGACGGCCCGGCGGCGTCGCCAGGCAGGATCAACAGGAAGCTGCCGGCGATTTCCGGGGCTTGGCTGCGCCCCAGGTAGGCGCCGCTTTGCAGCCATTGCCAGTGATGGCGGCCACGGCTTTGGCTGCCGGCATCGACGACGAAGGGCGGTAGGCCCTCTTCGACCAGGTCGTCGACGCTCGGGGCAACGGCGTTTTCTTCGCGCAGCAGTTGGATCTCGTCGAAGGCCACCCGCAGGTCGGTGTAGATGCCCTGTTCGGCGGCAGTGAGGTCACGCCGGGCATCTATCTGATGGCGGGCGATGGCCTGTTCGTCCTCGCGCTCACCGCGCATCAGCACCACCGTGGAGGCCAGCAGCACGATCAGCAGGCTGGCGAGCAGAACGTAGAGCGTTTCGTACCCGGCACCGGCCGGGCGTACTACCTGGGCGTGACTCATGCAGGGCTTGCTCATGGCTGGGCGATGTCGGCGTGGTCGATTTCCACCACGTGGCCGGGACCGGCGTCGAACAACACGTAGAACTCGACATCGGGGCGTTGGAAGGTCAAGGTCGAGTCCTGCGCGAGCTTGCCGCCGACCAGCACCTGTTCGTCGTAGCCGATCACGTCCAGCGTCACGCCAGGCGCGCCGCTGCCGTCGGAGAACCCTCCAGTGCATTTGATCTGGCCGCCGGCGACCTCTTCGCATTCGCACATCGGGTTGTGCGCCAAGGCTGGCCCGGCGGCAAGGGCCATCAGTGGCAGGACGAGCCTGCGGATCGTATGTTTCATGGTTTGCCTCCTTGTTTCTTCAGCCAGGCCACGGTGGCGGGGGATGCGTCGGCCAGCGCGACGGAGCCTTGGTGCATGCTGCCGTCCCAGCCTTCGAGGGTGATCCAGATCCGTGCGTCGGGGCGGGTGCGGGCAGGGACTGGCAGATTGGTACTCATGCGGTAGGGTGCGCCGAAGAAGATGCTGCCGGCGGCGCGCAGGTTGCGTGGTTTGCCAATGCGCAGGTAGATGGCCTTGACGTCCCCAATGCACGCCTTGCACAAGGCCGCATTGAACGCCTTGAAGTGGCCTGCGGGGCCGTCGGCGCGCGGCGCCTCGTTGCGCAACTCGGCCAGGTCGACGGTGTAGGGGCCGACCTGGATGGCGCTGATCGGGTTGACGCCGAGGCCGGCATCGCCACGCAACAGCTTGGCGTCGGCGAAGTACTTGGGCATGAAGCCCAGCGGTATGAGGATCAAAAGGATGTTCAGGTGAAAGCGCCACTTCAGCCACCACTGCTTCAGCGGGCTGACGGGCACCCTATGGACCTGGCTCATGGATGGACCTCGGCAGTGGTGTCGTTGTGGCCAGCGTGTAGGCGGGGCGTGCGCTCGCTGCGTTTGAGGGCGGCTGCGGTGGCCTGGGCGGTGCGTTTGGTCCAGATCAGCAGGCCGCTGAATACCATCAGGGTGAGAACCAGGCCGAAGAAGAACCAGATCAGCTTGATCGGCAGGCCGCCGAAGTCGCCGGTGTGCAAGGGGCGCATGGATTCGGTGACGAACTCCAGGGCCGAACGGTCGGCCAGCAGGAACTGGCTGTCGACGTTTCGGGTGTACGGGTTGATGGCCGCGGTCTGGTACATCAATGGATACCAGCCACGCCCGCCCAGGTTGATATGGCTGTAGTGGGTGGCAGGCAGTGAAATGAAATCGATATCCAGCCCCGGGATCGCCTGGCCGGCGATGCGCGCCGCTTCGTCCAGGTCGATGCGCGGTGCCGGGCTGCCATCGCGAGTGGGTGGCACATCCTCGCGCGAAATGACCGGCACCACCGGTTCGGTGGATACGGTGACGTGGTTGTCGGCAAGTATGGCCTGGATCAGGAACCAGGTGCCGGTGATGGAGATGACTGCGATGAACCAGATCGACCACACGCCGGCCAGGCGGTGCAGATCACCCCAGAAAATACGTGAGCCGTGACCGGTGCGGATGGGTTTGAAGAAGCCTTTCCAGAACTTCTTGTAGACCACAAGGCCAGTCACCAACGAGGCCAGCATCGGCAGGCCCAGCAGCGACACCAGGTACCAGCCCCAGCTGTAACCATTGGTGAAGGGCACCAGCCACCAGCCATGCAAGGCGCGGGTGAACGCCTCGAAATTGAAGTCAGGGCTCTTGCCCTGGATCACGCCGGTATAGGGGTTCACGTAAAGCGTCGGGCTGGTGCCGTCCGGGAAGACCACCGAGGCATTGAGTGCGAAGTGCGCACCGTCCGGCTGGCGCAACGTGCGCACCACCATGTCCGGCTCGGCTTTGTGCAAGGCGTCGAGTACTTGCTGGTAGCTCAAGCGTTCAGTCACGTCATCGGGCTTGCTGGCGCGCACGTCCGGGTTGGCCAGCCAGACGATTTCCTGGCTGACCACGGCGAGCATGCCGGTAAAGCAGACGATCAGCACGAAGAACCAGATCGGCAGGGCGAGCCAGCTATGTACCAGGAACCACAGCCTGGACTTGGATTTTTTGGGAGATTTGGCCATCGGTCGGTCTTCTGAAAAGGAGGGTCGAGCACAGGCCCAACCAAAGGGCTGCATTAATAAGGACGAATGAGAATCGAAATCCTGAAGATTTAAATGCAAGCAAATGTTTCAGAAAACACGAGCCGGCATGCGCGCGGAGGCGACATGCCGGCTGCGAAGGCCTATGGCGAGGTTCAGGCGCTGGCGGCAGCCGCGTGTGTCCTGCCGTACTGGCGGGCCAGGTCCTGGTACAGCGACTGGCCGATTTCCGCCGCGCGGGCCGGCAGCACCGACAGCAACGTGTCGCTCAGGCCGTGGCTGTTTTCGCAGAAGCCTTGCAGGTAGACGGAGGCTTGCAGGTCTGGGCTGGCCAGTACGCGGTAGTTGCGGTCGACGCTGAAGTCGTTCAGGTAGCCAGCCAAGGGTGCCAGCAGGTCGCGGTGCGAGCGGCGCTCGTAGCCAGTGGCGAGGATCACCGCATCGTAGCGGTGGGTCTGCTGCTGGCCGGTGGCCAGGTCACGCAGGGTCAGTTCGATGCCCTCGCGGGTGGCCACCACGGCTTCCACATTGCGGCGGCACAGCACATTGTGGCGGAACTGGTGGGACACCTTCTGGCGATAGAGAATGCCGTAGATGCGCTCGATCAGATCGAGGTCGACCACCGAATAGTTGGTGTTGTGGTATTCGCCCAAGAGTTTGCTGCGCTGGTCGGCCGGTTCGTTGTAGACCAGGTCGGTGTAGTCCGGCGAGAAGATCTCGTTGACGAACGGGCTGTCATCGGCCGGTTTGAGTGCCGAACCGCGCAGCACCATGTCGACCTTGACCGACGGATAGCTGTCGTTGAGGTCGATGAAGGCTTCGGCGGCGCTCTGGCCCGAGCCGATCACCGCAATGCGCATCGGCTTGCCTTCGGTGCAAGGCAGCTGGTTCAGACTGCTCAGGTACTGGGAGTGGTGGAAGACCCGGGGATCCTCCTTGAACGCGCCGAATTTCTCCGGGATTTTTGGCGTGCCGCCACTGCCGACCACCACCGCGCGCGTGCGGCGACTGTATTCGCGGCCCTGTGCATCGCGAGACACCAGACGCAGGTGTTCGACTCGACCGGCATTCACTTCAGGCTCGATGCGCAGCACTTCCTCGCCATAGGCCGCCTGAGTGGCGAAATGCTCGGCAGCCCAGCGCAAGTAGTCGTTGTACTCCAGTCGGCAGGGGTAGAAGGTGCCGAGGTTGATGAAGTCGGCCAGTCGCTGCTTCTGGTGCAGGTAGTTGACGAAGCTGTAAGGGCTGGTGGGGTTGCGCAGGGACACCAGGTCCTTGAGGAAAGAGATCTGCAACTCGCTCTGGGTAGCCAGGGTCTCACCGTGCCAGCGATAGTCTTTCTGCTTGTCGATGAACAGGGCATCCAGGGCGTGACCCTGGGTCTGGGCGAGCTCCTCCAGGGCGATGGCCAGGGCCAGGTTGGACGGGCCGAAGCCCACGCCTATCAGGTCTTTGATTGTTTCCGGGTTTGAAGACTGGCTCATGGCTGCGATTCCATAATGGTCGAATGTGGACGCCCGCCGGGGCTCCGGCTCCTGCGCGAGTACATGGGTTGGAACGAGCCACGTGTGGAGGAATTTACTTAAGGCGGCGTAGGGTGTTTGCGCGCCGGCCTAAAGTTCTGAGCCGCTGCGCCGATAGGTAGGCCAACCCAAGGACCCACTTCAAAGGCAGGGAAATCTCATGGTCGGAATCAGCGCCGTCACCGTCAACAACGTTTCGGCTCAGGCCCAGGCTGCCAATCAAAGCAGCGAAACAGCCGCAACCGAGGACCGCTCGACCACTCAGGTCGACACGTCGAAAATCACCGGCAATGGCCAGGCGCAGGGTGCGCAAGGGGCCCAGGGCGGCGAGGGCAGCGGCGAGTCGGCTGCCATCAAGCAACTGCGTCAAATGATCAAGGACTTGCAGAAGCAATTGGCCGAGCAGCAGAAGCAACTGGCCGCGATCATGGCCAAGGATATGGACGAGAGCGCCAAGCTTGCGCAGGCCAGTGCCAAGCAGGCCAGCATCACCACGATCAATGGTGAGATCCTGCGGGCCACCGCACAGTTGCTCGAAGCGCTTCAGGAAACCGGTGGCAGCAGCGCGGGCGGTATCGTCAGCACCCAGGCTTGAGGGGCGTTGCTGGCAGTGAAAAGGGCTGACTTGCTGCTGTCAGCCCAATCGATACTCAGTCTGCCGCCACGCGCCCTTTGTTCTGGCGCTCGGACTTGTACTGCATGGCCACCGCCGGTGCCGGCTTGGCCGCGCCAGTTTCCAGCCATTGGCGCATGCGGCTGGCATCGGCGAAGTGAGTGTACTTGCCGAAGGCGTCGAGAATCACCATGGCCACTGGGCGATTGTCCATCCGGGTCAACAGCACCAGGCAATGGCCGGCCTCGTTGGTGAAGCCCGTCTTGGTCAGCTTGATGTCCCAGTTGCTTTTGTTCACCAGATGGTCGGTGTTGCGAAAGCCCAACGTGTAGTTGGGCTTGCGGAACGCCACGGTCTTTTCCCGGGTGGTCGACAGCTCGCTCAGCATCGGGTACTTGCGTGAAGCCATCAGCAGCTTGGCCAGGTCACGGGCGGTCGAGACGTTCTGGGTCGACAGGCCCGTTGGCTCGACGTAGCGGGTGTGCGCCATGCCCAGGCTACGGGCCTTGGCGTTCATGGCCTTGATGAAGGCCGGGTAGCCTCCTGGGTAGTAGTTGGCCAACGTGGTCGCGGCACGGTTCTCCGACGACATCAGGGTAATCAGCAAGGTTTCGCGGCGGTTGAGCTGGCTGCCCAGGCGCACACGCGAATAGACGCCTTTCATTTCCGGGTTGTTGGCGATGGTCATGGTGAGCATTTCATCCATGGGCAGCTTGGCATCCAGCACCACCATCGCCGTCATCAGTTTGGTCACCGAGGCAATGGGTACCACGCGGTCGGCGTGGCTTGAATACAGTTCCTGGTTGGTGTTCAGGTCGATCAGCAGGGCGCTGCCAGAGGCCAGGTGCAGCTTGGAAGGGTCGCGTTGAACCTGGGCCGGGGGTTGTGCAGCAGCGGTCGACGGGAGGGTCGCGGTTCCTGTGAGCAACAGCATCAGGCTGAGGATGGACAGGGATGTTTTCACGTTGAGGCTCACTAAATGTTGGTATGTCGTTGGCTGTGCAAGGGTTTTCCCCCAAAAAACCGCTGCATTTTGGAGTATGGCTGAACGGCTGTCGAATGCCTTATATCTAAAGGGCGCAAAGTGAACGAAATTTAATCCTGTACCAATTCTGTACCAATTACGTTCGCTTCCAGCTTCGCCAGTTCGGCCCAGTCGTTGGCGGAATTCAGCCATTTGGCATAGGTCGAGAGAAGGACCTGCACCGAGTGTCCAAGCTGCCCTGCAATGAATGCCGGATTCATCCCTGACATGAGGCACATCGTGGCATAAGTATGCCGGCAGTTGTACTGGGGGCGGTGCTTGAAGCCCTTCGCTTCAACCGCCTGGTTGAAGTGCTTACCGGCGGTCTCGGGTACGGTGATGTGTGGCGACGAGCCAGCTGGCTGGAAGATGAACGGCGACTCGGTCGACACCCGGCGTTTTTGTTTGGAACGGTAGTGCGCGATATCCCTGGCCCTGGCTAGCGCGCCCAAGGCCCGGCTATTCAACATCACAGTGCGGGTGTATTTGGTTTTGGTCCGCTCGACCACCTTCTTCTCGACCACGATCCGGCAGACGTGAGCCGTCTTCTTCTCAAAGTCGATCTCATCCCAGCGCAGTGCCATGATTTCCCCCGTTCGCATCCCGGTGTAAAAGGCGAACTCATAGAACGCCGCGAATACCTGATTGCACCGGGAGAAATTCTCGTACATCCATTCAATCAGCGATTCCGCTTCTTCAACCGTGAAAGGGTCCACCTGTTTCTTGTTCTTCAGCGGCAGCTGGATCGATGCTGCCGGGTTCCTGTCTACCACCTCGTCATACACAGCTGCTCGAAACATCGCCTTGACCCGGGCGATTGCTGCACGCTTGACTGTCGAGCTTTTCCACTCGGTTTTCGCAACCACCTCCCTTAGCACCATCGGCGTGACCGCCCTGATAGGCAGTGTCGCCAGATGGGGCATCCAGTAGTTGTTCATCAAACCTTTGTAGTTAACTCGGGTGTCGTGCACCACCTCCAGACTGTTCAGCCAGCTTTGGGCATACTCGTCAAACATCAGTTCATTGGCCGGCGCCGTATAGCTCGAACCAGGAAACAACTCGGCATACCGCTTTTCGTCCAGAACACCGTGCTTGGCCAGGCTGACTACTTGAGCGCGTAGATCGGCTGCCGCTTTGATCCCCTTGGCGGTTTGGGGATACGCGAGAGTTTCGGACCGACGCTCACCGTTCCAAGTAAAACGGATCCGGATTGATTTACCGATGAATTCGACTCCAGTGGGTAGCCCCAGCTTCCTTCCAGCCACGCTTCGTATCTCCTGATGCTGTAAAAAATCCGGCCGTCGATCTTCTTCCAGACCCCCTCGGGGATCACTCCGCGGCTTCGCTTGCCTTCCAAGGCCCGCTTGGTCGTGCCGACCAGCTCGGCCATTTTCTCCTCCGGGACCTTGTCGGATACATAGGCCGCCGGCTGGCGTTCTTCGTCTTGCATGATGGTCTCCACGCCGCCGGTGGCGGCAGGTTGGTGGTCAGGCGGGAGTCTTTTCGAGCACTGTGTCGGCGACTTTGAGTGCAGCCTGGGCGTCGTTGACGTAGGCCGGGTCGAAGCCCCCGGCGTAGTGGATGACGCGCTGGCAGGCGTCTAGTTCCTTGCGTACTAGGCGCAGCGCCTGGGTCAGTTCTTCCTGCAGCGCCCCCTCGGCGCGGCCGATATCCCAGAACTCTTTGCCCCAATGGCCTTCCGGCGGCGGGTTGCTGTTTTGCTTGCCGAAGGCCATGGCGCCGATGATGGCGTCACAGAGCAGCCGCTTGTAGATGTTCTCGCCATCCAGGCCCAGGCCACCGCGCTGACGCAGAGTGCTGACGACCTCGTCGACGTTCAGGCCGCTATCCTTGAGCACAATGTCGAGCTCTAGTTTGTTGGTGGTGTAGATGACCAGGGCGAGCTTAGCTTCGGGCCAGAGGTCGGCCGCGATGCGCTCCAGGCAGTCATTGGCGGTTTGATGAAATTGCTGAGTTGCGGACATAGGAAATCCTCGCCCGAGCATATCGGCGGGCTTGAGTAGTAGCGGTAGGGGTTAGGCGGAAATCAGCCGCAGCGGACGCGCGGGGAATGGAAAGTCTGAGGCAGTACAGGACGGACGGCTTCGAAGTACAGCTTCCACATGTCGTCCCAGGCTTCTTTCATTGTCGAGCCCTGGCCGGTGCACCCCATTCGCCGGCACCACCAGGAGCCGTTCCAGTAGGTCATTCGCGCTTTCATGGTCGCGGTCCTTTGTAGATCAGGTAGGCCATGTACATCAGGGGCAGGATCATGGCATCAGCTCCTTCGGCACCTAGACGGTATCGCCGAGCTTGTGGTTAACGAGGCCGCGGCAGAATGCGATCAGTGCGGTTGGGCCGTAGCACCAGACTCCGGCGCCGGCAGGGCCGCCTGCGTAGCAGACATCGTCCGGTAGCCCGTGGACGTGCTGCGATGTTCCAGAGTGTTTGTCGATCAGCAGGCCGCCCTGGCTCCAGTCCTTCGACGGCTGATAGAGATTCGTCCAGCAGCCCCCTTCGGGCGTGTCGTAGATGCAGCTCACCCCGTTCTCCGTGGTGGTGATGTCGCCTGCACCGGTGGCCTGGGCCACCGCCCAGTCCAGCGGCGCGCCGATCAACCTGGCCGTCTTCACTTCAATCAGGTCGGTCATGGGGCCACCTGCTTGCTCTTCGCCGCTCTGGCGCGCTCGATGTTGTTGAACTTGCTCTTGCGTTGGATATCCTTGAAGTTGCGGCAACCGGACATGAGCAGGCTGGAAGTCAGGTCTTTACGGCTCCGACCAACCTCCATTATTCCTTTCACGCCGTGGCGGCAGAGCACGTAGGCGGTCTTGTATTCGCCGCTGCGCAGCATGGTTGTGTAGAACGCCAGTCGCATCGCCAAGCGCCAACTGACGCTGTCGTCAGAAGGGTGCATGCGGCGGGTGTAAAGCTGACCTTTGCGATACTTGCTCACAGCTGATACCTCTCATCAATCCAGCGCCCAGGCGCCAGAGCGGGTGTAGGTTCGGGTTGGGTTTCGTGCGGGGAGAGCTGGCGCTCGTTGCCTGCCACTTGCGGCAGCCATACCTTCACGCAGCTGATGGCGTTGTTGCCCAGCGAGTTCATGACGTAGCAGACGACGCCGCGGGGCTTATCCTCGAAGGACGAGACGCCTGGCGGCAGTTCGGTTGCGCTGGCGCCGGTGGCCAGCAGCAGGAGGCAGAGGGTGAGGCGGGTCATGGCTTAAGCGCCTCCATGCCTTGGTCGATTGCGCGGTCTAACGCATTGTTGGCAAGAATGTCCTCATGCTCTGCGTAACCGCAGATGATGGGAGGCATGTTGTATTCGCTACCAAGATCCTCCTGGCCGTCAGGATCGCGCAGCCAGCGGTACCGCTCTGCGTCAGCCCGGAGGGCGCGAACTTCTGCAATGAGGGCCAACATGACTGCAGGCCGCGCGGCGCGGTAGTAGGCCTCAGCGTGAACGTGCGGTTCACCGATCCCGTAGAACTGGACGCCCAGAGCCTCGCCGTCGTAGTTCAGATAGTCCGCTGTCAGCTCGACGGAGCCTTCACCGCCACACCCAGGGCATTCCATCCAGCCTTCTTCGGCCCCGGCGACCTGGGCACTGACAAAGTCTTGCGGGGTTGCAGCCTTTGCCGCCGCCTCGATCGCGTCGAGGTCCAACTCAGTTTTTTCGGGCATGACAATTCCTTGGCCGCCCTTTCGCGGCAGAAGTTGTACAGAAGAATGATTGGGTATAGCTATCGGGCCCGATGGTCCGATTCACTGCGCATTTCTGAAGTATTTGTTCGTGCTAGTGGCAGAGGGGGCTATGGTGGGGGATGGAGATTAATAAGACGAAAGTCGTAGGAGTTTGGCATGAGGATCCGCGGTGACGTTTTTTGGGATTGGGCTGACCCAACGCTTCATCACCGGTCTCACGAGGAGACGCTCAGTGATGGGACCTACATCGATGTCCAGGTGCGACTGTCGCGAACAGGCAGTACGCAGATGTTCATCGGCGTCTACGCTCCCGCCGGCATGGCGATTCACGAGGAGTCCTTTGATTCAAGACCGAACGAAACAATGACTAGAGCCCTTGCCTGGGGGGTCGGTTATGCACGGAAATTGGCCACTAGAGCACATGAAGCAAACTTCATTACCGCCAGCGGGTGATAGGAGTGATAGAGGCCCAAACCATGGATCTACCGAAAGAATCCGACATCCAGCTTCGTCAGGCTCTTCTGTCTCTTATGGCTGCAGCCGAGCAGCTGGGAATCCATCCAGAACTGCTGAGACTTACTGCGATTGGCATTCTTACGAAGGAAGCGCCTGAATGGTGGGTGGATACATCACAAGTGGAAGCTTCGATTCGTGAGCTCAACGTATCGGTGAGCAGTCTTGCTGCCTGTTCCCCCAATGGTGTGGCGAAAACGGATTGAGGCGCCGCCAGGAGTACAAATGTGCTCATATCAGGGTTTTGCTACCGACCGGCGTGGCTGGAGAGCGAGACCCCTTACGGCCTCGCTGTAGATGTACTTGATGAGTTCCCATGGGATCGTGTGACGCTGGCCGTACTCACCCTCGCCATCGCATATCTCGCAGCCTTCTACCGGCTCATCCAGTTTGCGGCATTCCGGGCATGCCTGGGTGACCTCCAGCTTGAACTCACCGAGCAGCAGGGCCTTGGCGCCGTTCTCGGCCGTGAGCCGCTTGGGCATCAGGCAATATCCGTCAGGGATGGATATCAAAGGCCCAACAGGGACAATCGGCAGCCCAGTTTGAGCCGCATCCCTCTCTGCCTCTGCTTTGGTCCACCAGATGGCAGTACCAACCAGCCAGGATATTGGCTCGGGGTGGGGCTGCGGGGCTGGTTCAGCTGCAAGGTGGTGCCAGCTCTCAACCTCGAACTCTGCCGGGCGCAGGCCAAGTCGGGTCCCGTCTTCCATCGCCGCTGTGACGGCGCCGTGGCTATTCGTCCACACGGGATAGATTTGACCTGCTTTCGCAACTGGCGCATCGCCCTTGATGTAGGCGAGCCCGATACCGGGCATAGGGTCGGCGGTGACGGTCTTCAGCATCCGGACTGTGCGCGGCACTCGATCGCCGAACGGATAGCTGCTGCTGCGCTTGTGTAGCGCGGGGCAATCAACTTTGTTTTCTGTGGGCATGGGGATACCTCTGCAGTTGTCTAAAATTTTTGGATGTGTGGAGGGCCAAGCAATGTACTGCTATCTCTGCGGCTGCTATCTCGTACTGATATGGGACCGAGGCGAGGGCGGTAAGTCGTTGGAATGCGTTCTATGCGGGCGGTACGACATATCCAGGGACGCGCTGGCGGCCATGGCTCAACACCCGAATGGTCTAGACGTGGAGTTGAATAGGCTCTGGTTGGAGGAACAGCGGAAGATGAACATCAACCCTCCGCTTATTGAAAGCCAGACCGCCTACTGGAATTAGCAGCGCGAGTCAGCTATCCCCGCGAAAAAGGGCACGGCTGCACCTGTCTGACCACCTCGGTGTTGCTGGATCGGTTTTCTGTGGGCATGGGTAATCTCAACCGAGACGTTCAAGTTGTTGTTGGATGCGCTGGCCGATCCAGCGGACGACGAATACGGCCTTGCTGTTGCCAATCGCCTTGTAGCGCGGACCATCGGGGCATTCTTCTGCGGCCTTGCCGCGATAGGGGATTCGGGTGTGGTCGCCGGGGAAGCCTTGGAGCCATTCGCACTCCCAAGGGGTGAGTCGGCGTACTTGGGCATTTGCCTGCACCGCTTGAACCTCTGCCCGAGCTTCGAGGGTGTAGGCATGGTCGGCCTGAACTCCCACGCCATCCGGTCCACTGGATGGGTTCTCGCGCAACGCGCCGGCCTGAATCGCGTGGGCGACGATGGGCTGGCCGCGACCTGTGCCGTCTTCGCTCGCGTCGAAGCCCCCGGCCTTCAATGTGTGGGTGATCTCGCCTGCATCAGCGCCCTGATGCTTGCAATTGAAGGCGAGTAGCGCATTCTCCTGACCGCTGTTTCGGCCCAGGGCGAAAGCTTGATCATCAATGACGCATGGGTCTTGCGTGCCGTGCACGACCAGCATTCCGCTTTCTGCATCCTGTTGGGTGGCGCTGCCGGCCGCCTTGCCGTTGGCCTGGAGTGTGCCGCTCACAATAAAAGCTTCGGATTCGAAGTCCATCCGCCCGCTGGCGCTGGCGCTGGCGCATGCGTTGCGAGCTGGCGCTACATCAATCGGCCCGGCGGTATTGTTCCCGCCGTACACCCTAGGCCAGGCTGGCGGTGCAACTACATGGCCACCTGCGGCCCCATCTGTTCCTGGGAAGCCACCGCCTTCAGCGCGTGCATCAAGGGTGCAGGCAACGCCTTGCCCCTCGCCTCGGCGCGGCGCAGTATCCCGGCGCACGCCTTCGCGCTCAAAAAGTACTTCGAGGGGATCGAACCCTGTTCGAGCACTTGCGACAACGAACACACGGCGGCGTCGTTGGGCCAGGCCGAAATATTGGGCATCCAGAATCCGCCATGCGGCTGTTCGCGTGGGTCCATACACACAACCAGCGTCCTTCCATTTGCCCCCTGGCGGTTGGAGTTCTTCGGATTCGCCCACCAGGGCGCCGAGGAAGCAGCCAAACGCGTTGCCTTTGTCGGAGAGGACGCCGGGGACGTTTTCCCAGAGACAGGTGGCCTCGGGCTGGCCGCGCTTTGTTCGAACATGGTCAATTGCATCGAGGAGCTCCACGTATTTGATGGTGAGGGCGCCGCGGGGATCAGCAAGGCCTTCGCGCATGCCGGCCACGCTGAATGCCTGGCAGGGCGTGCCTCCAACCAGCACCTCGGGCGCCTGGATCTTGCCGGACAGCACCATGGCAGCCAGGCGGGTCATGTCGCCGTGGTTCGGCGTAGCGGGGTAGTGGTGGGCCAAAACCGCGCAAGGGAATGGCTCGATCTCGGCGTACCACTCGGCACGCCAGCCCAGCGGGTGCCAGGCTACGGTCGCAGCTTCAATGCCGCTGCAGACGCTTCCGTAAGTGATTGTCATTGAGAAACCTCTTTTGACACTCTGCCTCACTTATCCACAACGCAAGCTCTCAAACTGTCATCGAAGAGTTGATTGTATTTTGATATCATCTGGAGTTTTTTGAGGAGGTCGGTTAGTGAGAGAGCGAGTTCCAGTGCTGCCCAAAAATGAAAACAGGGATGTAAGAAATCTTGAGGACGTGTGGGAGGTTCTGTCTCGGGATGATCTTGATAAACTGAAAGTGACAGCCAAGAAAGCTTGGAGCTTTGTTGCGCGTAGCTACATTTCACTACTTGCTTTTGTGGCAGTGCTGCCAATTTTGGCCGTGATTGGGGCTGTATACTTTCATTTCCAGTTGGGGGGTGACGTACCGTGGTTAAGTGTGAAAAGTTACACCACTGCCGCGCACTGGGGGCAGATTGGGGATTTCATTGGAGGGGTTCTCAACCCACTCTTGAGTTTCGTGGCCTTCATAGCAGTATTGATTAACTTGGTTCTACAGCGCCGTGATCTTGCTCTGGCTAGAGAGGAGGCTCGGGAATCTAATAGAACCCAGCGAATGCAGAGCAGGATATTTCAAAAACAAAATGAAGCAGTAGAGCGTCAAAATTTTGAGTCGACGTTCTTTCGCCTTCTGGAAGCTCACAGTCAGCAATTTAAATTGGCGCGCGTCTCAGTGCCTAATTCAGTGAAAGACAAGGTTGGTGAAGATTGCTTTGCTTGGGTTACATATAAGTTTTTGCCCGCAGCTACATATGGCGTAGACCCCGTTGAACTCCTTCGGCAAAATGTCAGTGTGTATGCCTATGACTATTCCATGGGTTTGTCGAGATATTTTAAGAATCTGCATCAAATCTTGAAGTTCATCGATGGATACGGAAGTAGAAGTACGCTTAGTGAAGGCATGCCGTCGACTATGAGGGTTCGCAAAGCAATTCGGTACTATAGTGAGCAGCGAGTTTATGCCAATATACTTCGGGCGCAGCTTAGTAATGACGAGTTGTGTTGTATCTTCATAAATTGCCTAACTAATAAGGGTGCTGGGCTGAGACATTATGTTGAAAAATATTCGATTTTGAAGGGAGTCGAATTGCCTGAGCCTTTTGACTTCGGTTACGTGAAAAGTGTGTACGATGACATGGCGTACGCAGATAGTGAAGATATTACCAAAGAGCAGTTGCGTAAGGTGGTTTCTGAGAAGTATGACGTCTCTCAAACCAATGAGGACGAGTTTTAGTTATGCTCCTGAAACCTGCTGTGCCGATCGCGCGTGGTGGTGCGTTTCACGCTGCTTTCTGCTGATTTCAATCGCCGACATCGGCAGAGATCTTGGCCGCATCCGCCTCGTCGAGCGTTGTGTCGGTAGGGATGGCGATCCAGCCGGCCGCCACCAGGTGGTTGGGGTTGGCCGTGGCCCGCAGGTCTATGTTGGTGGCCTCGCTCACGTCGGTTAGCTGCTCGGCTCGAGAGTGGGGCTGCAGTGCTGCTTGGTCATGTTTTGTGATCCTTGCGTCCAGGCGCCGCCCTTGCCGGGGAGGCGTTATCGTTGAATAGGGAAGGCGCTGTAGTTGGCGCGCATTCTTCTGCTGGGCTATCAGTTCATGGGTGACTCGACCTGGTGGAGGTCGCCATGACACTGAAAAGCGATACCGAGGCCCTTGCCTCTATCGAGGAAGAAGCCCAGGCAATGCTGAAAAAGATCGGTCTGCCGGATGACCACCTGAAGAAGGAAATTGTCATCGGCCTGCGCCAGATCATTGCGATTGCGCGCTACCGGGAAGGGCTGGGCGCCGACCCTGTCGTTGAATAGGGGAAGGCGCTGGCGGGCAGTGCCGAATTGGGCTATTGCTTGGCTCTCGGTCAATCCATTCAGGGAGCGTGAGATGAAGCGGTTAATGATTTGTGCGTTGCTGGCTGCGTCGGGCGCGGCTCAGGCTGGCATTCCACTGGTGAACGCGACGTGCCCAGGAAACATCGAGGTGCACGCCGACAAGGGCGGACCGATTTATATCAACGGCAAAGAAGGCAAGCTGAAGAAGTTCAACGAGAACTACTTCGAAGCCAAAGGCAGTGGGGTGACAATCTCGCTGTCGATCAACCCGGACGGCTCGCCTGATGTCTCGTATACCGGGAAGGACCGGGCTAACGGGATTTGCCAGGTGAAAAGCGAAGGCTCCTGAGGCGCTGGCGGGCAGCGCCAGTTTGTTCAGGTAGTTGGTGTGTGCTATTCCGATATGGTCGAACAAGGAGAACTCTAATGAGATTTCTCATCGTTTTCGGAATTGCTCTGGTAGCCGCCCAGTTGGTTGGCTGCGGTGAAAAGGTGGAGGCGCAGCCGCAGGCCAACGTTGCTCCAAGTGCTTGCGGATGCTCTGACCAGGCAAACCTGATTGGGAATAAGCACGCCGTATACAATTGCAATTGTGGGGCGATGCAGTGCGTCGTCGCATTTTCAGCAAATGGAACCGGTGGTCCTTTGGGTGAAGTTGCGTTGCAGTGTAAGTAGATCGTTATCGGGCCGCTAATTGTCCGGCAGCGGCGGAGAGTCAGGCGGCGCGTACCTTGAACGACAGCATGGCGGTAGCGTCGTCGTTGAAGCACTCAACAAGCTCCTGATAGGCCCGGTACTTGGCCTGGCTGCGAGTGGCTGCCCACACGCGCTGCACGTAATGGCGCGCATCGCCCAGCATGTACCGCACATCATCCCAGTCGTACAGGTCGTTAGTGAGCACCTCCCACTGCTTGAGCGGCAGCTTCTCGGACATCTCGCCGTACTGCATTTTCCAGGTAGGGTGGTAGTTGCGGATGCGCTTCTTCGGGTCGCTGTCCAGGATGACGCCGATGTAGTGGCCCCGGTCGGCCATGATCACGCCTGGCTCACCGTTCGCGATGACGCGTCGCCCGATCTCTGCCGGCACGTCGTAGTGGCGGCGAACGTAGTCGCAGTTGAAGTTACTCATGGCTTTCTCCATGCATGCGCCGCCCCTCCGTGCTGGTGGCGGCATGGTGGCAATTTTGGTTCGAATGGTGTTTACTCATCGAGCCGGAGCGGGGCTTTATCCCTGCTTAATCCGGTATCAAGGCATCTGCTTCGCAGGTGCCTTTTTTGTGCGCGCTTGCCGCCTCTATAGGTCGATCAAATAAGGAATCGAAACGTGATGAAACGCTGGCTGCGGGCTATGGGGGTTTGTGTATTGGCTGCTGGCGCAACCGCATGCTCAACCATCGATAGCCTTGAACCTACTGACAGTGGAATTACCCTAGAGGTCGCCCACAAGCCATACGCGGAGGTCTGGAAGTCCTCGGTTAATGCTATGAGCACCAACATGGCTATCGTCGAAATGAACAAGTCGGCAGGGGTGATTAAGTCTGAAGTTCCTGCGGGAATTGCAACATGGGGAGAAGTGGTTGGGCTTTTCATCACTCCAACGACCAAAGCCTCCGAAAGCTACAAGATCCACATCGTGAGTAAGACTCGCTCTACGTATCAACTGACGGGGCAGAACTGGGCTCCATCGGTAGCCGCTCGCATACAGGCTGACTTGGACACGGAGTAACTCAGGTTATTGGCACTACACGTCGCTGAGGACGCGAAGCGATTCACTTGCCCTGAACATCTCAAGCCTTCGCGCCACATCCGGTGATACCGTGATTTCGTGGCGCGGAGGCGTCAACAGCGGCAGCGCTCCGCCCGGGCCCAGCCCATGCAGGTGATGAATCATTAGCGTCATCGCCTCGCCCTGTTCCTCGATCCCGGCCCACTCCATCAGCTCCAGCAGGGCCTGCTTAGTCCCTGGTCGAACCTTCAAGCGCAGGTCTTCTTCCTGTAGGCGCTCGGCCTTGGCCCTGCGCTTCTCGTCACGCTGCTGCTGCGTCAGAGCCATCATCGCCTCCATTGCGCACAAAGGTGGCGCCCGGCCCGATGTCGAGCAGGTCGCACACCCGGTTGATGATCTTGAGCGCGGCGTCGAACATCTTGGCGTCGTCCGGCTCGCGGGCCAGGCGCTTCATGTTCGGCTGGTGCTCCAGGCAGACCTTATCGACCAAGCGCCGGGCCAGCCTGCGCAGATGATCCGCGCTGTCGTGCATGCGCAGGCTCAGCGCGAATGCCAGGGCCACATCATCAGGCCGGTACTGGCCGCCGCTGCGGGTGATGTACAGCTTTCGGACCGGCTTGCGAATCGATGCGTCGAAAAGGGATGCCATGCTCGACCTCCTGCAGGCCGCTTGGTGGAAGGTGGAAATGCTCACGCCGCCTTGTTCTTTGCAGCGCGCTTCGGATTTTTCTGCTCAATCTCAAGATCCATGTCGTTCCAGCCGGCCAAGAACCAGGCCCCATGGAACGTGTGATAGGCGAATGGGTTGGCCATCTTGCCGCCACCGTTTCGGCGGCATTCCCGGCCAAGGTAGTAGACGCTGGGATGCTCGCCGCAATCGCTCATGGTTATGCACCTACCAGGTGGTGGAGGGGCGCGAACGGTATGTCGTCGTCGAAGTTGTCCGGCGGCGCCGACTGCTGGTTCTGATGCCCGTAGTTGTCATTTTGGTTGTAGTTGTTCTGCTGCCGAGGCTGCTGGCGCTGTTGCCGCTGCTGTTGAGGCTGCCGCTGTTGTTGCTGCTGGCCACCGCCCTGGTTATCCGGCCGGCCGCCCAGCAGCTGGAGGGTGCCGTTGATGTCAACGTGAACCTCGGTGCTGTACCGCTTGATGCCGTCCTTTTCCCATTCACGGGTCTTGAGCTTGCCTTCGATGTAGCACTGCGACCCTTTGCACAGATACTCGCCAGCGATCTCTGCGACCTTGCCAAACAGCACCACCCGGTGCCATTCGGTCTTCTCGACCTTCTGGTCTGTCTGCTTATCGGTCCAGGCCTCGCTGGTGGCCAGGCTTAGGTTGGTGACCGCGTTGCCATTGGGCAGGTAGCGGACCTCTGGGTCCTGGCCACAGGTGCCGACCAGGATGACTTTGTTTACGCCGCGGGCCATGTTTTCTCCTAGCGCTGCAGTGCTTTGCGAACGAACGGGTCGAGGTCAGGTTGGTTGAGCAGCCAGCGACGGTAGTCGGCCGGCAGATCGCTGAACTTGGTGCCGCGGTGTTTGCCGAACCCGATTACGGTCGGGATGCGGGCGTCTTCAGAGATGCTCCAGAGTTCTTCCCAGTCGGCCACCGGGCGGCCCAGCTCGGCAGCTAGGGCATCGAGAATCTTGACCAGCAGCAGTCGGCAGTTCTTCACATCATCCAGGGCTGCGTGAGCATTGCGGAGCAGGCCCTGGGCTTGCTCGCGGTAGTGCAGGTAGATCATCGCCGATTGTGAGTGGCTATCGGCGTTTGGCCATAGGCGACGGCTCAGCGCCGCGGTGCAGATACGCTTGAGATCCGGACGGCCAATGACACCCCAGTCGTAGTCGACGTTGTGACCGATCAGATACTCAACCTCGGCAGGCAGCGCGAACTCGGTATGGTCCGGGCAATCCGCCAGCTCCTCATCAAGGATGTGGCTGGTGGCCAGTGCGCCGAGCTCGATCGGCTTGCCCGGTTTGTAGCGCTGTAGGAATTCGCCAGCCACTGGCAGGCCTGGGGTGGCCGCCAGTTGCAGCCAAGCGGCCTCGACCAATTGTGGCTCGTTGAAGCCAGTGGTTTCGCTGTCGAAGATGAAGGCATTCATGCCGATTGCTCCTGAGGGGTGAGTTGGTACTTGCGCTGATCCTTCGCGGCGTTCAACTGCGCAAGGAGGTGAGGGGACTGCTCGAGGACGCGATAAGCTGCCGAGAACACGCTCTGCAGCTCCTGCATCGTCTCCGTGAGTGGAATCTTCGACAGGGCATCGTCGAGTGCTGCGGCCTGCAGGTCAGCCTGAGACTTGCCATCGTTTAGCCAGGCCAGGAGGCGCCGGCCGGTATCCGGGCTGATCACTTCAGGCTGATCGAAGAGCCGGGTCCGGTCCTTGGTGGCCACGGCAACGTTGCCGTCGTGGAGGAGGTCGAGCACCACGGTGAACTCGTAGTCAGAACCGTCACGCTGCTCGGACTTCATGCCAAGCTTGAGGATCTTCTTGCCTTCGCCCTGGACCGTCTCGGTCTTGCTGCGCATCGTGCAGATGATGTGCAGCGGGCTGGTTAGGATTGTGTCGACGAGCTTGCGGTGGCGCGGCGTCGTCTCGTTCCAGGCCGACCAGGTGTTGCCCTTGTAGCGCTGCTTGGCGATCGTGTCGTTGATCTCAAGGCAGCCACCGGAACCGACCCACTCGTGGGAGTAGCTGTCGATGATCAGCGTCGAGTAGCCGCCTGCCTCTGCAGCCTTGATGGCCTCGATGTACCGCTCCGGCGAGTACGGCGCGCTCAGCCCCATGACATCGAAGTCGGTCAGGTCGGCGTACAGCGAGGCGCTTTCGTGCTCGGTATCGATTACCGCGATCGTGCCGCCCAGGCCGATGGCCAGTTGCAGCGCGGAATAGGTCTTGCCTGATCCAGATGGGCCGGTAAGTGCTAGCCGTAGCCTTGCCTGCTTACGTTCGGCTTTCTTGAACATTGGGATGCCTTCAGTTCGGTTGGTTGTCCCACTGCCGCTCGATGCGAGCGGCCTCTTCTTCGTACTCTTTGCGCTCTTCGCCCTGGTACCACTCAGGCGAGAATGATCCGACTGTGCTCCAGTCGAGCTGGGCGGCCTGGCGAGGTGTCGTGTTCATGGTTGCCTCAGGAAGTGATGCGGTCCGCGTACGCGCTGGCGAGCATCCAAGCGGTGCAGAGGGATAAGGTGATGAAACTGCCGCGCCAGAACGCCATGCGTCTGGCCTGCTGGCGGCTCACGTGCGGACCTCGTAGGCGAGGGTGCAAATGCCGCACAAATAGGCGCGGCCAGACCATGCAGCCGGGTTCTCGATGTGCGCCATGCGCGCCTGGTTCATGGCGTCTTCCAGGGTCAGGCCTTTGAACACCATGAGGATTCGGTCGTCAGGGACTGTGTGCTCAGCCTCAGCTACCTGCTCGTCAATAAGCGACATCACAATAGGCGTAGTCATGCCACCCTCCCGTTTTCTTCCATCCACTGCTGATGCTTTCGAGTGACAATTTGGTTCAGGCGCTCGGCATAACCGCGCTGCTTGGGAATGTCGATCGCGCCGGTCAGTCCGGCAAGGTCGATGGCCATCGACAGTTCGCCGCGCAACCCTTCGCTGAACGAGGCTTCGATGGCCACGAAACGCGAGTTGATGATGGCGACCACCTCGTCGCGTGTTCCTCTGTTCATGCAGTCCTCCGGGCGGCACCTGAGCCGCACATGGTTTCCATCTTGTCGAGAGCCGAGCCGATCACTCGGCGGCTTTCTGCCCGCTGGCGCTCATCACGTTCGCGGATCATCGTGTTCCAAGCTTCGTTGTTTGCCCTGGCCTGCTTCGAGGTCAGGTGGTCAGCCCAGGCCGTGTCGCCGAATAGCTGGTACTGGCGGTCGACCTCCCGGGCTTGGGCGCTGTCTGCGTACAGCTCATACTCACGAGCCATGGTCGCCTCCAGGGGTGGTTGTGCGGCCGCATTGGCCAGACGTCAGGCGCGGGTGACCAAACCCACCGTGAAAGGTGGCCTGGCGCCTGCCAATGCGGTCGTATGTGAAGGGAAGGGGATGCAGATGCCGGGCGCTACCCCGGCAGCTGGCTTGGCGTGGACCCATCCAGCGGTGCAATTCGTTTACCCTCAGAGCGAGGGAAGGGACGTCCACAGGTGCTTCGGTAACCGCGCCCTGAGCTGGGCGCTTATCTGCATCGGGGTGTGAACTGGCAGGAGCCAATCTCTGCATCGACCGGTGTTCGTTCCTCCCGATCTCGCTGGATAGAAGCTGTGCTGCTTGGCGGCAGGATTCAGTTCACACCCCGATGCAGCCTGCGATGGGGAGCAGGGCATCGGGCAGTTAACGACAGGCTGTCGTGGCGCTTACTCGTTGTTGAGCCAGCGCAGAACCTCTTCCTCGCCGATAGCGTTGAGGAATTCGGTCGGGTCGACATCGCTGCTGGCCAGCCATTCGGATATCTCGGCCTCGTCCATGGTTTCCAGAAGCTTGCCGGCGCCGATGTGGTTGACGATCTCGTGGGGCTCCAGGTCGTGCAATCGATCGTCGATGTGCAGCGACTCAGCGATGTCGCTGCCTTTGCCTTCAACCGCCACGCGCACCTGGCTGTTCCGGCCCACGCTTTCAACGCTGACGCTATCCGCGTCGAATGTGATGCTCATGCTGTGTTCCTCTGGTTGATTTCCCAGATGCCACTCTCTGAATGGCACCTGGTGAAATCCCGGCCTCGCTACTGGCGACAGGCCGGGGCATTGCGTCAGCGGTGATCGCTCGAGCTCAGCCGCCGACGGCCCTGCTCTCAGTTCGGTTGGCCTGGAGCTTCCCTATCACCTCGCGTCGATCGGCCTCGGCGGGGTGGTCGCTGGGTAAGGTGTTCGCTACACGACTGCCGACTGCAGCTCTGCGGCCCGTTGTGTGGGCAGTCCGTCGTGGAGTGCCGGTCCGCGTTCCGGCTGGTCTATCTACTTCATGGGCAGGTTCCTCCTCTTGGTTAATCGCTGCTCGCGCTGTGCCAGGCACCGACGCCCGTTCTGAGGGCATCCCGGCAGGGAGCGTTTGCAGCGCAACCCTCCATCCGCTTTCCGTTGCCCGGCCTGTGTTCCTGCCGCGCTGACGTTCCGCCTGACTTCGAGCTGGCCAGTTCCAGAGCTGGCATGGGGATCGAATTTATTGCTCGCGCTGTGCCGTTGCCGGGATCGATCCGCGAGGTTCCCATCGATGTGAAAGAGCGGTGAGGCTTGAGGGCCTCTGCAGTCCCTCGTGAGTGACTGCTTGAGATGAAATATAAGGATGCTTATTTTTGCTGTCAATAAGCGTGCTTATAATTTTTATAGCGCCCACAAAAAAGCCCGCGCTAGGCGGGCTTCATTGGAAGGGCTGGATCACTCGTCAGGGCTGGGCTTGGCGATGAAATCCTTCGGGATATACGGCACCTTGGTCACCTTTCCATCCTTTGTTTCGAACGACACGGACTTCGCGCCGCCGAATGCTGTGGCATGGCTGTAGACCCACATCTGGCCGTCTTCCCTGGATGTGACCATGTAGGGGTTGCCCATGATCTCGTAAAGCTGATCTTCGGTCATGCCGACCTTGACCTGGCTGGCCTGGCCGAAGGTGAATGGGGTGCCGGCGCAGCCCGCAAGAACGGCGACTACTGCGGCGAGAAAGAATCGGTGTATGTGGCGAAGCATGGCGACCTCCCTGTGAATTGAGACGCCATCCTACCACTCTGGCAACCAGCCATCACTCAGCCGTCAGGGCTATCAGGATTCGACTTGGAAATCAGGTAGGCCAGCAATTCAGCAATGGAATCGCTGTTTTCCATCAGTACTTCCAGGTGCTCGTTGATACGGTCGTACGCCTCTGAGGCGCCTCGCTGGTCGAGCCAGATCCCCACCTCTTCGACTGCGGCGCCGAGTGCGTTGATGTTCTGGTTCAGCCGAAAGAGCAGGGCGGCTGTCGGATCGTCGGGAAGGTCGGCCATGGCGATTCCTCCAAGTCATGAGGAAATCGTAGCAGGCATGAAAAAGCCCGCCGAGGCGGGCTAGTCCGAAGCTGGTTCTATGTTTGATGGTGATTTACAGGGCTGACAGGTACGCCTTCGGAGCCCTTTGATCCTCTAATGATCTTGCGTATTGCATCAGCATTGTTTGAGTTAACTAGATTGGAGCTACCGCTCTCTAAATCTTTTAATGATTCATCGATATTAAAGCTCACCGCCACGTTAAGCTCCGAATCACTAATTCCATCGGTGAATTTCGATAGGTCAATCATTATTTTATGAATTTTCCTACTGTTTTTTCCGACTTCAAACTGGATTCCAGTATCGCCATTTATTATTCGGCTATTTTTCTCTTCGGAAATATATTTAAACTCTAAAAAATATGTGCCAGGCCCTTTGTCTGATTCCTCAACTCCAGCGCGAGTGGCTACTGGGACATCAAAGGGTGAGATCATGAAGTGAATCTTAATCCCATTCTTATTTTCCGAGGTCGGCTTATTGATCTCTTCTTGGGAGACAGTAATCCATTCGGATATGTGATTAGATTTCATTAAACTCTCTCCAAAAGCTCGCCAATCAAGGCGACCGTCAGGCTATAGTGTGACACAGAATCCGGCGATACACCATTTGGGTTTGCGCTGTCAAGTACAACAACGCCCCAGACCCGCCCACAGCTTTCGATCGGGATTGCTGCGATAGATCGTGGTAGCTTGCGACCATCACTTATGTACTTTTCAAGCATGCCAACGTCACTAAACGTCGAGGCTGCATAGCTTTTCTTATCCCGGACCTTAGAGTTTTCTGTGATGTCTGGAAGGTCGCATAAGACGATTGGGCGATTTGTCGCCCAGGCGCGGCCCGCGATGCCCTCTGCCTTATCAGCTACATCGGGAGCGAAAAAAGCTGCTTTTGAATTCTGAGATGTATGTCCGGAGCGAAGAATGGGTACCAGATAACGCGAGAAAATAGGGTTTTTCCCCCAGGGAGCAAGACGCGAGGTGGAACTCCAGTGGCGCACAAAGCAAGTGCTTCCGGTGTGCTTGAATATTGTGACGCGATCCCGATCCCGTAGCACTGGATCATCTCCAGCGAAAGCGCCCTGCTGATAGCCATTCAGGATGAACTTGAGCTTTTCAATTAGCCAAGGATCGCATTTTCTTTTAGCCCAAAAGGTAGCTATTGCCAAGATGCCAATTAACAAATAAATGTATAGTGAGTTGTTTTGGATGACTTCAAATGCGCGCCATACAATTGGTCGTTCTTTTGTCCAATCCTCATCGCCATCGATGGACAGGATCCACCCCATTACAGCTAATGCTGCAGATATTCCCATCCAAGTGATTTCGGAAAATCTATATATTTGACGTCTCAAAATTCCGCTGTTGATCATGAGTCAGCTCGGTACAGTTTAAGTGCGTATGGCTTTATTTGCTTTAAATTAAATGATTCTGCTGACTCGATTAATCCTTTTGCGTGATGGCTTCTATGTTTTCTGCAATAAGTTTGTGTTCCAGCTCAGAAGCGCTCGATGGTATGGCGCTACTCTTTTCCCTGGAGATAAGCCCTATCTTCACCTCTTCTGCATACCCCTGCAGCTTGTCCTCGACATCCTGGAAGCGAAGGGAGATCTCCATCAGCTGGTTTGCCCCGTCCTCATCCCCTGCGGCCAGAAGCTTCTTGGCGAAGGTGAAGAGGTCCACGCCCGACCACTTGAGAGTAGAGGCGGCCTCCTTGAGGTCGCGGCGGAGTTCTTGGTTGGGCTTGGTTAGGGGCATGGCAACTCCTCACAGAGCCGATCTAGGCCATTTAGCATCAACCACCCGTCCAACCAGAACCCACTCGCCATCCATCTCGACAGTCGGGAACGAAGGGTTCAGCGGCTTGAGGAAGGCACGGCCAGAATCCCAGATGAACTGCTTGAAGGTCGCTTCATTGGTGTCGACCATCTTGGCCACCACGAACTGGCTGCTCTCAACGTCGAAACCTGGGGCCACCAGGATCACCATACCCTCAGGGAACGACATGCCATTTGGCGAGGTCATCGAGGGGCCTTTCACCTTGAGCCAGAACCCGTTCGGGCCAGCCCAGGCATCCGATGGGTGAACCTCGCACAATGCGACGTTCGAAATCTCTACAGCTTCCACGGGCATCCCCGCCTGGACCCAGCTTATTTCTGGGTACTCGTAATACCTGAAAGGCCCCGATGCAGGCTCGACGTTAGCGTCGAATCCAGGCGCGCCGTCAGTCATCTCGCCAATGCCTTTATCGAGCCAAATTGCGCTGACCCCACAGGCCTTTGCGATAGCCGCTATGTGAGCGCTTTTCAGGCTCTTTCCTGTTTCCAGCTGCGATATGGCTGGTTGCTCTACGCCTGCTTTTTCAGCCAGTTGCTTCTGGGTGAGCTTGGCGTGCGAGCGGGCGATTTTCATGCGTTGGGCGAGTGTCGTCATGCACAGCAATTTATAAGTTGCCTTATAGGGTTGCAAATAAGGCTCCTTATTCATACGATATAAGCAGGCTTATCAGGAGGGATCGCGTATGACCCCCATAGAAAGGCTCGTCGAATTCTTCGGCGGCCAGACCAAAACAGCATTGGCTCTCGGCGTATCCCAGGCTGCGGTTTCGTACTGGGTGTCCGGGATCCACTTCATGAGCGCCGAGAAGGCCTTCAAGGCAGAAGAACTCACATCCGGCGTGATCACTGCTCGCGAACTGTGCGTTCGGCCAACAGCTAAATCCGCCGCTTAACCAATTTCATAGCCGCAAGGAGCCAACCAAGCATGTACCAAGACCCGAATCAGAAGCGCGCCATCCCGGTGAAGGTCCGTTTCGAGCCCGTGCTCGACCGGATTCTCCGCAAAGCAGCGAGCAAAACCCGTATGCAACACGCGACCTATCTCTACGAAATCATCGAGTGGGCAGTAGCCAACGGCGTTATCGAGGAGCTGATGCAGGACAAGCAAGAAGATATCGCGGGCTGAAGGCCCTTTGGAGGCCCAAATGACCGTACAGCTTGATCAGCTGCCGCCGGTTGCGCGGCAGCGAGTAGAGGGGCTGATGAGGGCTAACAACTGGGATTTCAGTAGAGCGATGAACGAAGTGTTCGAAGCAGCTGTAGCCAGTGGAGCCTTGTCAGTGGTTGGCCGCCGAAAGGCCAAAGTCTTGCAGTTGGTGCCCCCAATAAGGGCCTCTGCGAGGGACTCTTCAGGGTAGGGCGGAGGCCCTCATAACACTCAACCTCAAACGACAAAAGCATCCAGGGGATCACCTGATGGCCTACGACGACAAAGCACACCGACACGACCACCAGGTCAAGGTCCGCTTGGATGACGAGGACTTCAACGAGCTGAAGGGGTACGCCCTGGAGCTCAAGGCTCAGCACAGCGTGCTGGCCCGGGAAATCATCCTGGCTGCGCTGGCGTTCAAGAAAGAGCACGGCCACCTGCCGCTGATCAACGAGAAGAAGGCCAGGGCCTGAATAGGTCATGGGAGGACGCATGTCACCTGCGAATGAAGCAGTGCAGCACGACGTAAAGGTCGAGAACTTCCGCAAGACGGATTTCCAGGCGCTTGAAGCCTGGGCGGAAGAGGTAGGCCTGACCCCGGATGAGCTGGCGTCGCAGATCGTCGGCATGGCCACCCGATTCATTGCAATGCGAGGCAAGCCCAAGAGCAACAACGTGGTGCCGTTCGCGGCGCCGAGGTAACCGTCCGATCCCTAATTAGGGACCCGGGCGCTAGTCCCTCATTGGGGTCGAACCAATAGAGCAGGAGAAGGGCATGACCCAAGAAGAATTGAAACAGGAAATCCAACTGATCTTTGCGCGGGCCTGCGCTGAGTCGCTGAAGGAGTCGGTCGGCTACATCATGCGCGACGACATTAATGAGGAGAAGGCCAGAGCTCACGGCGAAGCGTTCGCCTCAGCCTTCGTATTCATGTCGCGCTATTTCACAGGCGGAACGATCCGGTCATTGGCGGAACAGGGGCATAAATCCCAGTCGAGTAGTAGTTCCGAAGCTGGCCCTCAATAACGGCCAGGGATTCCTTGTCCAGGGTCAGGCCATCAGATGTGAGGTTAATGATCGAGCCTTTGAAGTAGCCGCCAGCGATGAGGGCGTTAAGCGTGTCACGAGCCATTTGCTCGACAGATTTTTCAGCCATGTCCGGTCTCCTTGGACCTTGTTGTGTGGAAGCAAAAAGCTACCACGGATGCGCCGGACACCCAATGCAGCACCGCAACACAAAATCGCAGAGACAAAAAAGCCGGGTTCGCGGCCCGGCTCTCTGCAATACACAACTTGTGAAGGGAATTATGCATATGCAGACCCAAAGTGTACAGGCCCTGTCCAGGCCCGCGCCACAAAATGCGAACCACGATTTCGTGGCGCGCACGGAAATAGTCACGGTGTTCGATCGCGAAGCTGTCACCAGCACCGTCACCATCGCCCGAGAAACTGACAACGAGCACGCCAGCGTGATCGCGCTGGTTCGCAAGTATCAGGCCGATTTCAGCGAATTCGGAGGGGTCAGATTTCAAATCGAACCCTTTGAAACTCCTGGCGGCGCCCAAGCCCGCGAGATCGCGTTGCTTAATGAACAGCAAGCGACCCTGTTGCTCACCTACATGCGTAACACCTCGATAGTCCGCGACTTCAAGAAGCGCCTGGTCAAGGAGTTCTGGCGCTTGGCGAAAGCCGCCCCGGCCCAGCCCGCCGACCTCAGCAAGCTGGAAATCCTCCAGATGGCCCTTGAGTCGGAGAAAGCCCGCGTCCTGCTCACTGTCCAAGTCGAGGCCCAGGCCAAGAAGATCGACAGCCTGGAAAACCTGTTCAAGGAAGGCATGAGCCACGTTCAGTTCTGCAAGGGCCTCAATGGGGTCAACGTGATGCAGGTTGGCCATTTCCTCGAAGGCCGCAACTGGCTCTACAACGAGAGCAAGTCCGGTACCCGGTACCGCGTCGCTGCCTACGCCCGCGACAAGTACATGACCGAGCACCAGCAGGAGATCACCCCGCACGGGAAAGAGGCATTCATCAGCTACACGCCGATCCTGCTGCGCAAAGGCGCCGTGCGCCTGTACGAGCTGTACCTAGCCGGCGAGCTGCCCATGAAGAAGAACTGGGACGGTCTGCACACCCACGACAAGGCCGTGCGGGGTGCAGCATGAGCGACTTCGTGAAGATCACCGAAATGCCGGCCAGTGAGTTCCCCGCCTACCTGGATGGAATGAACAAGCAGATGCGTGACTGGACCGACCAGGCCGCCCGGGGCGAATGCGGCTGGATCTGCTCCGACTGCTGCCTTTCCGATCCGAAAGGCATGCCAGACGCCTGCTTCTATGGAAACGCCAAGTGCACCGAAATCATCCAGCGCGACAAGCTGCGCGCTATGCGTGAGGGGAGCGAGCCGTCATGACTGTCGGCAAGGATCAACTCAAGACAACGGCTCAGGCTGCGAGCCAGGGCCAGTGGGCCCAGGACGGCTTCGAAGTTCATAACGACGATATTGAAGACTATCTCGTTGCCAAGGCCCGATCTCTGGCTGATGCCGCGTTCATCGCTGCCGCCAGTCCCGCTTCGATCCTGGAGCTGCTCGACGAGAACGAGGCGCTGCGCATGCAAGTCAAGGAGATCGACCTGCTGTTTGGGCGCTATCTGCTTGGCATGCGTGCCGCCGTTGTGGAATGGCAACAAGGGAAGGGTGCTGATGCCGCGATGCAGTGGATCTGGAACGGCTTGCGTGGCCCTGGCGAGCTGCCGCCGGAAGTAGAGACCCAGGCCCAGGCCTACTTCGACCGCGAGGTGGTGAAGATCGAGGAAGGCCTGGAAGAGGTGTACGCCTACCGCGAAAAGCGCCGTGCTGAGAAGGACAAGGAGCGCGGCCAATGAGCGTCCAATCCATGTCCTGGGCATTGGAGCAGCGCGACATCGTAGACGCCACTGCGCGCTACGTGCTGCTGGTCCTGGCCAACTATGCCGACAAGAACGGCCGAGGGGCTTTTCCGTCCTCCGCCAGCATCAGCGATGACACCGGCCTGTCCATCCGCACGGTGAAGTACAAGCTCGACCACCTGCTGGAGATCGGGGCAATTCGCCTTGGGAATCAGGCTATTGCCGGCGCCTACATCGACCGTCACGACCGCCGCCCAACCGTTTACGACCTGTGCGTAGAACGGGGTGCACCAGCTGCACCCGGTTCCGAACGGGGTGCAAATGACGACGCAACGGGGTGCAGCTCACGACAGAACGGGGTGCAAACCACGACAGAACGGGGTGCAGGAGCTGCACCCAATCCATCAATTAACCATCAAGGAACCACCAAAGAACCGAAGGGGCCAGTCGCTGACGCTCCTGCGGCTCCGAAGAAGGCTCCTAAGTTCGATCCGATGACTGCAAAGCCGGCAAACGTCAGCGACGCCGTATGGGCTGATTGGTGCCAGCACCGCAAGGAAATCGGCAAGCGCCTGACCAAGACGTCGTGCGGGCGCCAGGCCGCCCAGCTGGCCAAGCACCACGCACCCGACGCCGTGATCAACCAATCGATCAGCAACGGCTGGACCGGCCTGTTCCCGGAGAAGGTGCTGCCGGGTGCACAGCAGGGCCAGCGCCGCAACGGTCCCGACTTCAACGACACCAGCTGGGCTGATGACCTGGGGGGCTTATGACCGAACAACCGAAACTGCGCAGCGTGACGCAGATCATGGCCACGGCCCGCAACCTGCCAGCCGAGGTGCAGGCTCCGGCCAAGCAGCTGGACCCAGGCACCACCGAAGTGGTCAACGCCCTGTTCAAGGAACTGCAGGCCATCTTCCCGGCGTGGAAGCAGGCCTGGCCGGATGACGAGGCCCTGAAGGCTGCCAAGCGCAGCTGGATCAAGTCCTTCGTAACCGCGGGCATCAACACGCTCGAGCAGATCCGCTTCGGCATCCAGAAGTGCCGGGTGCTGGGTACCGACTTCGCCCCGAGCAGCGGCAAGTTCATCAAGCTGTGCCAGCCGACGCCGGAGGAGATGGGCATTCCGCCGCTTGCGCGGGCCCTGGCAGAGGCGCTGGAGAACTTCCACCCCAGCAGGGCAGATTCCCGCACCTGGTCGCATGCAGCGGTGCGCCACGCGGCCCTGCAGTGCGAGGCGCAGAACCTGGGGTCGATGGAGGTGGAGCGGGCCGAGAAGGTCTTTGCTCGGGCCTACGACATCACCATTCGCATGCTGGTGGCCGGCGAGCCACTGGGCGACATCGCCACCGGTATCGGCCACGACAGTCAGAAGAGCCTGGTCGAGCTGGCTGACGAGTACGCGAATCAGCGCCAGGTCCGCCTGCTGGAGATTCAGCAGATCCCATCGAGCGCCGCCGCATGCCGTGCACACCTGCTGGCTAAGTTGAACATCAAGCGCGCCGGGCAGCCGGCCGGGGAGGGGGTGTGATGAATTCCCTCTGGCTTGCCTTCGTCTTTGCGCTTTGCGCGCTCGGCGGCTGGGTTGGAGCTCACGAGAGCATCAAGAACGACTGCGACCGCATCGGTGGCTTCTACATCGGCAACACCACCTACAACTGCGCCATCGGGAGGGCAAGGCCATGACCGAGAAAATCAGCGTCAATTGCCAGGCCAAGCTGTCCGAGGCCGTAACCATGCTCACCCGTCTGTTCCGCGACAAGAAGTTCGTCGTGGTCACCATGCGCCCAGGCAAGGACCGCACCCTGGACCAGAACGCCCTGTGGTTTGCCATGTACGACCGCATCGCCAAAAGCACTGAGATGGGCGACATCGAGGATGTGCGCCGGTACTGCAAGCTGCACTTCGGCGTGCCGATCATGCGCGCCGGCTGCGACGAGTTCCGCACCGGTTGGGCGGAGTCGTTCATCCATCTGCCGTATGAGGTGAAGCTGCGCCTGATGGGGCCGTGCGCCATGTTCGGGCCGGATGGCTTCCCGGTGACCCGGCTGTTCGACCGGGCCCAGGGCTGCCAGTACACCGACCGCATCGTGGCCGAGTTCTCGCCGCAGGGCGTGGTGTTCAGCGATTTGCTCAGCGAGGAGGCGGCATGAGCCATCAGTTCAAGCCGGGAGACCTGGCGCTGGTTGCCGGATCTCGCACTGGGACGTCACCGAATATCGGCAGGGCCGTAGAGCTGATTATCAAGCTTGCCCCTGGCCAGGTGTTCGATACGTCAAATGGCAGGAAGGCCACGAATGCCAGCGGGTACGTGGCGTGGGCCGTACATGCTGAAGGAGCTACAGCGGTAGGGGATAGTGGGCGCGTCGATGTCGGCGGCATTTTCTTGATTCAAGAGCGCTTCCTGATTCCCCTGCGCGGCGACTTCGAGCCCGAGCAGCAGAAAGCCAAGGAGGCCGAGCCATGCGCGTAACCGAGATCAAGTCGAAGAAGTGCAAGGCACCAGGTTGCGGCAAGCCCTTCAAGCCGACCATGACCACGCAGAAGGTGTGCAGCATCGCCTGCGCCCTGGCCATGTCGAAGGATTCAAAGGTGCAGAAGATTGCGGCCAAGGCGATCACCAAGCAGGCCCGCCAAGAACTGCAGGAGCGCCGAGAGAAGCTGAAGACCCGCCGCGAGCACATGGCCGAGGCCCAGGCCGCGTTTAACGCCTACATCCGTGAGCGCGACGCCGGCCTGCCGTGCATCAGCTGCGACTCGAACCCGAGCGACCACGACCTCATCACCGGCAGTCGCTGGGACGCCGGACATTACCGGTCTGTGGGCGCCTGCCCGGAACTGCGCTTCGAGCCGCTGAACGTCCACCGCCAGTGCGTGAAGTGCAACCGCAACCTGTCGGGGAACGCGGTCGAGTACCGCATCCGTCTGGTGAAGCGCATCGGCGCCGACCAAGTCGACTGGATCGAAGGGCCTCATAAGCCCCAGCGCCTGACCATCGAGGACCTGCAGGCCATCAAAGCCCTGTACAGGCAAAAACTCAAAGACCTGCGGAGTGCGGCAGCATGACCAAGGCAGCAATGATCGGTGGCCCGCCCACGCAGGCCTCCGAGGGCTGGTTGAAGCCGATGTTCCCGATCACCGGGCGGGCGCACTACTTCGAGAAAGAGTTCGAACTGCCGGCGCTGGACGGCCAAGGGGTGGCGGTGTCATGGCACTCCCTCTGCGGCATCGATGCCGTCAGCGCCGGGAAAATGCCGATGTTCGATGCTGGAAACTGGGTTCGCTGCAAGCGCTGTGAGCAGCAGATCGAGGGGAGAAGTGCGGCATGACTTGGGATTGGAATGACGCAGCGCACATCCTCGTGCTGGCGTTGATCGTGGCAAGCAACTTGTGCGTTTGGCGCGCCATGCGCGTATCGGATCGGATGAAAAAGGAGAAGGGCGAATGAGCTATCAGAACGTGGTATCAGCGGTGGTTCGCGCCCTGGCGGCTGAGACGATCAACAGCGCCGGCGGCTGCAATGTCGAGCCTCGGGTGCAGACCAGCAAGCTCAAGGGCGAGATATCGGGGAAGGATGCCGCGCTGCTGGCTGACTCGATCGTGCACAAACTGCTGCACGCCCAGCTCAGCCCACGACACTGGAATGCCCTGGTGGCGAAGTACAGCACGCACAAGGGGCGCAAGATCGATTCCATCGGCCGCCTGGTCGCCATCGTGCCAACCCCGGCGCCGAAGCGCTTCACTCAGCAGGCAGTTCTGGTCTGGGCGGTTCCGCAGCAAACGAAGGGCATTCAGCGCAAGGTGCCCCAGTTCAAGGCGCCTGACCCTCGCGAAAACGAACGGGAAGGGCAGTGGGATTGGCGCAACAAGGCTGCTGCTGCCGCTGCTGAGCGCGCCAACAAGCACGCCCGTGCCGTGGCCGAGGTGAAGCCGGGGGAGATGATCGTCCTGGCCGAGTCGAACTACGACATGACCAACTGGGATTCCCAAGGCCTGACCGAGCGCACCTACCAGCGTTGGAACCGGGCAATCAAGGGCGCGCTGGAGTCGCTGGTGAACGAGGCGCTGACCGAGGCCCAGCACATGCTTGAAGCGATTGGCGTGCTGTTCGACGAGGCCGCGTGAAAATGGCCTCAAAAGGGCTTGCAATATCATGTCGCCATGTCGTAAATTTGCTCCATCCTGTCATTCCTGCGCGTGTTGAGGAGTGACGAAAAGAAACCCGGCCAATGAGCCGGGTTTTTTATTGCCCGAAGAGGGCCTCAAGAGTCCCGGCCAAGCGCCGGGATTTTTGTTCCCGCAAGAAACGCAACTGCAGCCAGGGCAGGCCCTAACGGGACAGCCTGGACACTGCTAGCCGGTAGTGTGGTGTACGGAAAAACACCGGCAGCCCGCGCACCCTGACCTCACATGCTTTCAGGGTGGCGCGTGACCGGATCGGCGAGACTGGTGCATTGGGGTGCCAGCGCTGCAATGGTCTTCGGCGGACAGGTGGGGAGAGACCCACACAACGCGGGTAGCGTAGGACGCTCAGTCACATGCTGACAATCAGGGTTCGTTTCCCTGTGCCCGCCCCAATTCGATTCGTTATGTGCTGCTCCGCACCTTTGCCCGGTCCCTCAATAGGGCCTCCCCTCCGGGCCTTTTCTTCTAGGAACCATTCATGGCCGAACCAGCAAGCACGACTGCCGGCGTCCTGCTGGTGAAGTACGGCGTGATCATTGGCGGCTTCGCAGGAGCGATCCTCTCGCTTACCTTCCTGCGGGGCCTCACCCGGGGCCAAGCGGTCGCCGCCTTCTTCACCGGATTCGCATCGGCAGTCTTCTGCACCCCGCTCGCCATAAGCTACTTCGGCCTTGGCACAAGCGGAGAAACCCAATACGGCGTGGCCTTTCTGATAGGCCTTCTGGCAATGAACATCATCCCGGCGCTGAAGTCGCTCGTGGGGTCGTTCGGAGCCAAAGGAGCTACCTGATGAGCTCGACCCTGATTTCAGTCCTGATCGGCGCCAATGCCTTCCTGAGCGTGCTGGTGGTGATCGCTGCGTGCGACTACCTGCGCCGCATCCGCCCAATGGATCACCCGCTACTGGCCGTCGCGTTCTACCTGGTGGCCATCGGCGCCTTCGGCTCGTTCGTCCTGGCCATGAACGGTCATGTGCCCACCGTGTACGGCGTGATCCTCAAGCTCGGGATCGTCCTGTACGCGGTCGCTCGACGTGGCCATGTGTTTCAGCCGGGGTAGGGCGCCACAAATTCGGGATGCGCCGTTTCGTAGCGTTTCACTCTGAGCGCAGCAGGGGGAATAGCTCGTCCGGATTGCGTGAGTCGGCGTTCATCTTGTCGCACGCAGCTGCGGCGTCAGATCTGTTTGTGAAGCCAAATTTCAGCCTGGCCTTTTCCTGGTTGTCATAGATATCAAATCCGCCCGAAGTTGTGGCGGAGTAGAACCGGTTACCGATTCGGAAGGACTCGCCTTCTATTGGCACAGCCGGAACGATAACGAATCTTGGTTGCATTTTTTGTGCCTCCCCAGGCAGATAACTAAGTATTAGTCCCACAGAGGGAAATCATCAACATGACTCATCGAGACGATTCGATGACGGGTCGTGTCACTCGGATCCGCCACGAGCTACCGGTCAGTAACGAGATCAAGGCTGCTGTATCCGGCCTAGATGCTGCGCTGGCGGCTGCAATTGACGTCGCTAAGACTGCCGGGCTTCCGCAAGGATTGATCGTCGGCCTGCTGCATGGCCATGCCCACGCCGAGACGCACAAGATGGTGTGCAAGTGAGTGGAGAAACGGCCAGGCCCATGCCGCCACCTGCATTGCTTGAGCTGACCGATCTATCGATGCTCGGTACCAGGCTTAAGCCAGCGCCTGAGGTCGGCGAGTGGGTACAGGCTGCGATCCTCAGTGACACAGGCGATCTGCACAATCCCGACCATGCCCACTTGATCGACGCACCGCTGCGCTTTCTGTGGGCGTCCGCCTGCTTCGAGAGGCAAGGTCGAACCGTGGTAGGTCAGGCCGAACAGCTGATGTTCCGCGCTGGCGGATGGCAGAAGGCTCGGCAAGAGCAGCAAATGATCGACTGGTTCGGCGAGGTGCCGGGCTTCGTTATCACCCTGGCTGCCGATTACTGCTCCCAGTGCTCCGACACCGAGTTCTGCGCTCTGGTCGAGCACGAGCTTTACCACATAGCCCAGAAGCTCGATCAGTACGGCGCGCCCAAGTTCACCCAGGACGGGCTGCCCTGCCTGACGCTGCGTGGCCACGATGTGGAGGAGTTCGTCGGAGTGGTTCGCCGCTACGGCGCCGGGCATGACGTACAGCAGCTGATCGACGCTGCAAGCCGGCCGCCTGAGGTGGCCAAGATCAACATTTCGAGGGCCTGCGGAACCTGCCTACTCAAGTCGGCCTGATTTTGACGGGTCCTGACGGATGACAACCCTATGGCAGCACTACGAAGCGAGGTCAAAGCCTTCATTGTTCAGGCTCTGGCCTGCTTCGACACACCGTCGCAGGTTGCTGAGGCCGTCAAGAAGGAATTCGGGATTGAAGTGAGTCGCCAGCAGTGCGAGTCGCATGACCCCACCAAGTATGCAGGAAGAGGTCTGGCCCAAAAGTGGGCTGACCTTTTCCACGAATGCCGAAAGCGCTTTCGTGAAGAGACGGCAGACATTCCAATCGCTAACCGAGCGTTTCGGCTGCGCGGGCTTGGGCGATTGGCCGAGAAGGCCGAGAACATGCGAAACCTGGCGCTGACCGCTCAGCTGTATGAGCAGGCGGCCAAGGAATGCGGCGACATGTACGTCAACCGCAAGATCGAACCCGACAAGCCCCTGGGCTCCCAGGCGGACCAGCAGCACGCCGTTGCTGAGTACAAGCTGGAGCCAGACGAGAATGTCCCCGCTACCCCGTACCTATGAGGCTCCGGTAAAGCTGACGCCGAAGCAGGCGAACATCTACGTGTGGGGCTTCCAGCGTAATGCCCGCTTCCGCGATGCGGTGTGTGGCCGGCGATTCGGCAAGACCTTCCTCGGCAAGGCTGAGATGCGCCGCGCGGCCCGGCTGGCTGCCGAGTGGGGTGTCAGCGTTGAGGATGAGATCTGGTACGCAGCCCCGACGCAGAAGCAGGCCCGCCGAGTGTTCTGGCGCCGACTGAAGCAGGCCATCCCGCGAGAGTGGCGAGAGTGCAAGCCGAACGAGTCGGACATGCTGATCACGCTCAAGAGCGGCCACCTGATCCGGTGCGTTGGCTTGGAGAATTACGACGACCTGCGCGGCTCAGGCCTGTTCTTCGTGCTGGTGGACGAATGGGCGGACTGCAAGTGGGCTGCGTGGGAGGAAGTCCTGCGACCTATGCTGTCCACCTGCGAGTACGTCGTGCCCGGTGTTGGCAAGTGCAAGGGCGGACATGCGCTGCGCATTGGCACCCCGAAAGGCTTCAACCATTGCTTCGACACCTACCGCGACGGCCAGGTAGGCGGCGAGCCAGACCACAAGAGCTGGCTCTATACGTCACTGCAGGGCGGTAATGTTCCGGCTGAGGAGCTGGACGCGGCCCGCCGCAAGATGGACCCGCGCACATTCCGGCAGGAGTACGAGGCCAGCTTCGAGAACTATGCCGGGGTCGTCTACTACACCTTCAGCCGCAGCGAGAGCTGCACAAGCGAGCGCATCAAGCCTGGCGAGGCCCTGCACATCGGCATGGACTTCAACGTCATGAAGATGGCCGCGGTGGTCTATGTCGTCCGCGATGGCCTGCCTTTGGCCCTTGATGAGTTCCACTCGGTTCGTGACACGCCGGAGATGATCGAGAAGATCAAGGCGCGTTTCCCAGGGCACGGCATAGCGGTCTATCCCGACGCCAGTGGCCAGAACACCAGTAGCAAGAACGCCAGCGAGTCGGACCTATCCCTGCTGCGCAAAGCTGGATTCACGGTGATCGTGGACACGCAGAACCCGAGCGTCAAAGACCGGGTTAACTCGGTCAACGCCATGCTGCTGAACAGCTACGGCGAACGCCGGCTTAAGGTCAACATGGACCAGTGCCCACAGCTGGCGCTGTGCCTGGAGCGGCAGACCTACGACAAGCACGGCGACCCGGACAAAGACCCTAAGAAGGGTCATGACCATATGAACGACGCCGCCGGCTACTTCATCGCCAAGCGATACCCGATCAACGTGGCGACGACCACAAGCCAATCCCTGAGAATGTGACCATGAGCGATAACCCGAGCATCACGCTGCCCGCTGTCGACGCGATGCGCGCCTACTGGGCCGTGATCTCGCCGCTCATGAACGGGACGATGGCTATGCGGGCCGCAGGAAAGACCCTGCTGCCGCAGTATCCAGCCGAAGACGACGAGGCCTACAAAGAGCGCCTGCGTCTTTCAACCCTGCTGCCGGCGTACTCCGAGACCGTGGGCAACATGACCTCCCGCGTGTTCGCTGAGCCGCTGCAGGTGGGCGACGATGTGCCAGAGGCCATTGTCGAGATGACTAAGGACATCGACCACGCCGGCAACGATCTCAACTCCTGGGCGGTGGGGTTCTTCACCGAAGGCTTGAGCCATGGGCTGTGCCACGCCTTCGTCGATCACCCGCCAGCGGGTGAGCTGAAGACCCAGGCAGACGAGCAGGCCGCTGGCGTGCGCCCCTATGTGGTGATGGTGAGGCCTGAGCAGGTGCTGGGCTGGCGCTCCAAGGGCGGCGTGCTGACCATGGTCCGCTACATCGAGGTGGTCGAGGAGGAAGATGGCGAGTTCGGCGCCAAGTGCGTCGAGCAGATTCGCGTGCTGGAGCCGGGCGCCTGGCGAACCTATCGCAGGTCAGCCAAGGCCGTGCGCGGTAAGCAGGCAGCATCTGGCGGTACCTGGGAGTTGCACGAGGAAGGCACCAACAGCCTGACCGCGATCCCCTGGGTCACCTTCTACACGGGGCGCACCGGTTTCATGACGGCCAAGCCGCCGCTGATCGAACTGGCACACCTGAACGTGAAGCACTGGCAAAGCCAGAGCGACCAGGACAACATCCTCCACGTTATCCGCGTGCCGATCCTGGTGCGCATCGGCATCCAGGCCCAGTACGACAACCAGGGGAAGGTGATTCCGCCAGAGTTCAAGGTGGGTACCGGCCAGCTGACCGATCTGCCCAAGGATGGTGACCTCAAGTATGTCGAGCACACCGGCCAAGCCGTCGATGCGGGTCGCACCGCGCTGCAGGACCTGATCAACGAGATGCGCATGGCCGGGGCCAAGCTGCTGACGCCGGACAAAACAGCCACCAAGACCGCCACCCAGGCGGAGGAGGAGGCGGCGCAGGAACTGTCCCCGCTGGCACGCATGGCTCACCACTTCGCCGACTGCCTGGCGCAACTGCTCCAGTTCATGGCCGATTATCGCGGACTGGGCGATGGCGGAACCGTCGAGATGCGCGGCAATTTCGATGTCGACTACATGCCGGAGGTGTCGCTGCCGACGCTGGTGTCCATGGCAAATGCCGGGATGATCAGTAAGGAGACGCTATTCACCGAGATGCAGCGGCGCGGCGTGATCAGCGACGAATACGACTGGGAAGAGGAGCTGGCGAAGATTGAGGCCCAGGGCCCGGCTCTCGGTACGCTGTGATGAAGACCGCCAACGAGAAGCTGCTGGACGAGCTGATCGGCCATGAAGTTGATCTCTCCAGGTTGAGCAACAGCCAGGTCGTGGCGATCATCAGGATCCTGAACAGTTCTGACCCTGAGCTGAGGGCAGCGCTCATCGCTGCCATCGACAGCCTGGATGCCGGCGCGTCCGTTGCAGCGATCGATGCCGCTCTGGCGCCCGTGCTGCGGATCAATCAATCGACGTTCTTTAGCCTGCAGCAGGCGCTCACAGGCGTAATCGACGGCGTGGCCAGTTACGAGATTGCCTTTCAGGCCGCTGCGCTTACAGCGGCTGTTCCTGAGCTTGTGCAGGCGCGATTCCCGGTTGCCGTGGCACAGTTCAGTCAGGTACGCGCCATTGCGCTGGCAAGACCCTTCCAAGGACGGCTGCTCAGCGAGTGGATGGCGGGCATCGAGGCTGACCGTGCTGCGTCGATCCGCGATGCCGTGCGGTCTGGCGTGCTTGAAGGGCGCACGACGCCGGAGATCGTCCGGCAGATCATGGGTACCAAGGCGGAGAAGTACGCTGACGGCATCCTGCAGAGGTCTCGCCGGGAGGTGGAGGCGGTTGTCCGGTCTGCTGTGTCCAGCACGGCTGAGACGGCCAGCGACAAGGCGTTCGAGGCCAACAGCGACATCATCAGCCATGTTGAGTGGCTGAGCACTCTGGACAACCGGACATCGACGACCTGCCGAATACGTGACCGCCTGCCGTACACATTGGGCACCTACCGGCCCATCGGGCACAAGGTGCCGTGGCTAGCCGGCCCGGGCCGTATTCACTTCTGCTGCCGCTCGACCAAGCTGCCAATCCTCAAGAGCGCTCTTTCGCTCGGCATCAGCGATGCAGCGACCAGGGCGAGTATGGATGGCCAGGTGCCGCAGCAGACCACGTACGCACAATGGCTTGCACGCCAGCCTGCCGCCCGCCAGGACGAGATCCTCGGCCCGGAGCGGGGGAAGCTGCTGCGCCAGGACAAGCTGAAGCTGCAGGACTTCTACAACGACAAGGGCAAGTTCCTGACGCTCGATGAGCTCCGGGAGCGCCTGTTGTAGCCCGCGCCACAAAACACCAAAGCGCCATTTCGTGGCGCGCAATTGCAAAGCCTCGCCTAGTGCGGGGCTTTTTCATGCCTGCGGTTCGGATGGACGGGGCGACCTGGGGCCGGATGGCTCACCAACAGGCCGGATGGCCCAGAGAGACGAGATGAAACTCAAAACCGTTGAAGTGGATGGCAAGCAGTACGCAGTGATCGAAGATGGAAAGCCCGTATACACCGATGACGACGGCAAGGACGTCGCCTTCGATGCGGTCGGCACTCGCAACACCATCACCCGGCTGAATGCCGAGGCGAAGTCGCACCGCGAGCGCGCGGACAGCTTCGAGAAAACTGCGAAGGCGTTCGAAGGCATCGAAGATGCTGCGGCCGCCAAGAAAGCCCTGGAGATCGTCGCCAACCTCGACGCCAAGAAGCTGGTGGATGCCGGCGAGATCGAGAAGGTGAAGGGCGAAATCAGCAAGGCCTTCCAAACCCAGCTGGATGAAGCCAACGGCAAGGCGCAGACCTTCGAGCAGCAGCTGTATGCCGAGAAGATCGGCGGCAGCTTCGCGCGCTCCCAGTTCATCGCCGAGAAGATGGCTGTTCCCGCTGACATGGTCCAGGCCGCCTTCGGCAGCAACTTCAAGATCGAGGAAGGCAAGGTCGTCGCGTACGACGCCCAGGGCCAGAAGATCTTCAGTCGCGCTCGCCCGGGCGAACTGGCCGACTTCAACGAAGCGCTCGAAACCCTCGTCTCGCAGTACCCCCATCGCGACCACATCCTGAAGAGCTCCGGCGCCAATGGCGGCGGCGCGCCGAACGGCGGTGGCCAGCACAAAACCACGAAGGGCAACTTCGGTGGCACCAAGGCTGAACGCCTGGAAGCCATCAAGGGCCTGACCGCAAGCGAATAAGGAGGCCCAATGGCCCTTTCGAACATGAAGGTGTTCAACGAATACCTCAAGCGCACCACCATCGAGACCCTGGCTCAGGATGTCGAGAAGTTCAACGCATCCTCGGCCGGTGCCATCCGCCTGACCACCCAGGGCATCGACGGCGACTTCCTGCAGGAATCGTTCTGGGCAGGTCTGCACGGCGCCCAGCGTCGCGTCGACCGCTACGCCGCCAACGGCGCCCAGGCGTCCACCCCGCTGGCCCAGAAGCAGTACGACTCGGTGAAGATCGCCGGCGGCTTCGGCCCGATCCTGTGGGAGCCTTCCCAGCTCTCCTGGATCCAGAAGAACCCGGAAGAAGCGCTGGAAGTGATCAGCCGCAACCTGTCCGAAGCCATCATGGCGGACCAGCTGAACACCGCCATCTCGGCCCTGGCCGGCGCCATCGGCAACCAGCCGAGCGCCACCAACGACGTTTCGGCCACTGCTGGCGTGACCTACGTCGCGATCAACAACGCCCACGCGCTGTTCGGTGACGCTTCCCAGCGCCTGGTGGCCCAGGTCATGACCGGTGCCATGTACCACAAGCTGGTTGGCCAGAACCTCGCCAACGCCGAGCGTCTGTTCCAGTTCTCCGGCGTGCAGGTGGTCGACATCCTCGGCAAAGCCGTGATCATCACCGATGCCCCTGCGCTGTACGAGGCCGGCACCCCGAACAAGCAGAAGGTGCTCAGCCTGGCCGACGGCGCCGCGGTGGTGATGGATGGCTCTGACCTGATCACCAACATCGAGACCTCCAACGGCAAGGAGCGTATCGAGACCACCATGCAGGCCGACTACACCTTCGGCCTGGGCCTCAAGGGCTACACCTGGGACACCGCCAACGGCGGCAAGTCGCCGACCAACGCCGAACTGTCCACCGGCACCAACTGGGACCTGGTGGCGAACAGCATCAAGGCCTCGGCCGGCGTGCTGACCATCGGTGACGCCACCAAGTAATCGGTACCGCGCCCTCCGGGGCGCTTTCCCAGGAGATCGCCATGAGCGAGAAAGTGATTTACGAGAAACACCCGGTCAGCCCTGAGCGAAAGGCCGAACTGCGTCAGAAGGGCTACAAGATCATCGATGCGCGTTTCGCGCCCGATGGCTACGAACACCCGGAGCCCCTGAAGGAAACCAAAGGCTCGAAGGCTGGCAAGTCCGCTGCCGACAAGAAGGCTGCCGAAGAAGCCGAGCTGAAGGCAAAGCTGCAGGCCGCCCTGAACGAAAAGGGCGTGCAATTCAGCCCTGACGCCAGCCTGGAAGACCTCAAGAAGCTGCTGGACGAGGCCGCGTAATGATCATCTACATCACCGTCGAGCAGGTAGACGCCCTGCTTGGGCCGACCTGGGCGCCCGACGACCAGAAGGCCCGGGCGGTGCTGATGGCCAACACCTGGCTTACCAATCTCGGCCTGCCTGAGTTCGATCCGGTACCGGACGACGTCATCCAGGCCGGCGCCGAGATTGCCCGAGAGGCAGCGGCAGGGAACATCTACGGCAGCAAGGAGACCGGCGTGCTGAGCAAGTCGGTCAACGCTGACGGGGTTTCCAGCAGCAAAACCTACTCGGAATCCTCCCGCACCATCAGCGCTGGCGAGTCGTTCGCCCTGGCGCTGCTGGCGCATCACCTGAACAGCAGCGGCCAAACCAAGATCGTGAGGGGCTGATATGGGGCTTCGCGATGAACTGCAGGCCGACCTGGCCCAGGCGTTCAATACGGACCTGGCCGACGCTGTGCTGGCCTTCACTGGCGAGTACATGGGCCCCGGCGTGGTTGATCCCGCCACCGAGGAAACCACGGCCCAGCCCGTGACATACACGGGCCGAGGCGTGCTGTCCCGCTACGAAGATAGCCGTATCGACAACGTGAACATCCTGGTCGGCGACCTGCGCCTCACCGCGCTTGCCAACGAGGTCAGCGATACCCCGCATGTTGGGCACAAGATCACCGCTCCTGATCTGATGGACCGGTCCAAGCAGGTTGTCTACTTGGTCAAATCGGTGCGCTCCGACCCGGCTTCAGCCACCTACCGAATGCAGCTGAGGAAGTAGACATGGCCAAGAGCAGGGGATGGAGCACACCGCCAAGCCTGTTCACCGGCCTGGTCGAAGAGGCCCTGGCGCAGCGTGTGCGCGTCATTGCGCTGGCCATGCTCAACGAAATCGTGCTGCGGTCGCCGGTCGACACTGGGAGGTTCCGTGGCAATAACATCGTCAGCGTGGGCGCGCCGGTCTACACGAGCACTGAGAACCTGGACAAGAGCGGCGGCGAGACGATCCAGCGCGGCCTGTCTGCCATGAGCGGGCTTGAGCCGTACACGCAGGTGTTTATCCAGAACAACCTTCCATATGCCCAGGCCCTTGAAGATGGCCATTCCAACCAAGCGCCGCCGAAGGGTATCTACGAAGCCAGCTTCCATGGCGTCACGCAGGCCTATTCATGACCTTCGAACAGATCCGCGCCGTCATCATCGGCCGCATGCAGCAGTGGGCGGGGATTCCAGCCGATGCCATCGACTACCCGAACAACCCACAGGGGCCATTCAGTCCAGCAGGCAAGCCAATCTGGGCCAGGCTTGCGGATGTTCCTGGTCTATCCAGTACGCCAGAGGTCGGCAACGGCCCAAGCGTTCGGCGCACCGGTATTGTCATCGTTCAGCTGTTCGTGCCGAGCAACAAAGGCAACCTGGCTATTACCAAGGCCGCCGACACTTTGGTCCAGCACTTCGAGTACTACAGCGCGCCAGAAGGGCCGCTGGACTTCTTCGCTGCATCGCCAAGCGTGGTTGGTGACGAAGGTAACGGCTGGTATCAGGTCAACGTCTCCATCCCCTACAGGGCCTACTGATGAGCGAAACCATGAAGGTGCGCATCGACGGCGAGGTTGTGGACCGGGCCATAGGGAGCACCACCCTGGCCATCCAGGCCGACGGGTCCACCGTCGAGTATCACGAACCCAAGCTTGAGCCCGACGAAGTCGTATTCCGCCCTGACGACGACCCTATGCCCATCATCGTCACCCGCACAATCCCGGCCTGAGCGCCGAACCATCCCGCACCGCCAAATGGCGGTTTTTTTACGCCTATTGATAGGAGAAACACCCCATGAGTAGCGGTGCAAAGCGCTCGACCGCGTGGATTCGCGAGGTCACCCCGGGCATTACCCCGCCTGGCCCTTGGAACGTGCTGACCCGCGTCAGCTTCGGCCTGGTGCCCACCTACAACACCGAAGAGAACAACGAGATCGGCGAAAGCCGCATGTCGCAGGGTACTGCCCAGACGACCGTCGATGTCGGTGGCGATATCGAAACCAAGTTCCGCTACGGTGCGTTGGACGAGTTCCTGGCCTCCTGTTTCGGCAAGGACTGGGTCGGCAACGTCCTGACCATGGGCAACGACCGCATTTCGTTCTCCATCGGCGCCTACGATGCCGACGTGGGTATCGCTGGCATCGCCCGCGGCGCCCAGGTGGACACGATCAACATCGAGGTCCCGAACGACAACGAAATCAGCGTCACCACCACGTTCATGGCCACGTCGTGGGATGACAAGGCCGACAATACGTCGTTCATCGTCAGCCCTGCGCCCGAGGCGAATCAGCGGCGCTACGGCTTCAAGGACGTCACCGGCCTGAAGATCAACGGCGTGCAGCTGGGCGAAGACAACGCCTGCGTTGACAGCTTCAACCTGCAGTTCGCCAACAACGCTCAAACCCAGCGCTGCATCGGTAACGGCAACCCGTTCCCGGGCAACATTATCCCGACCACCTTCACCCCGTCGGGCTCGATCACCATGAGCTGGTCCAAGACCGCCTATCAGTACTGGAAGGCCCAGCAGACCGGCGACTCGCTCAGCTTCGAGTTCACCCTGAACAACGCCGACGGCGGCTACACCTTCTTCATCCCTGAGATGGAAGTGAGCGGTGATTGGCCGGACGGTGGCGCCACCGACATCATCCAGGTCGAACTGGAATACACCGCCCGCCGCGTGCCGCCGACCATTACCCGTCTGCCAGCGCCGATTGCGATCGCAGCGGTCACCGTGACCCCGGCCACCCTGAGCCTAGCAGTCGATGAAACCGGCGACCTCGAGGCTGTCGTGACCCCGGTAGGCGCAAGCCAACTGGTCACCTGGACCTCTTCGGCCCCGGCAATCGCCAGTGTAAGTGCCACCGGCCTGGTCACCGGCCTGGCTGCGGGCACCGCCACCATCACCGCGACCAGCGCCGCAGACGGCACCAAGACCGACACCTGCGCTGTCACCGTTACTGTTTAATCCTTTGCCCGGCGCGCCCTGCGGTGTGCGCCGGGCCTTTTACCGCAGAGGAATACCATGGCCTTCACCATCGCAAAGAAGCCAGAACTGGATATCAGCGGCGAGCGCTGGGTCGAGTTCGCCCCTGGCGCCCAAATCCTCGTTGGGTCGATTGCCAACCCGCTCTACAAGTCCCATCAGGCGCTGATCAATCGACACCTTGCCGCGATCAACCAACAGGCAAGGGTCGGCACCGCTGAGTTCAGCCTATCGGAAATCCCTGATGTTGAGCTGGAGACCGACGATGATCTGTTCGTCGAACTGGCGGCCAAGCACCTGATCAAGGACTGGAAGGGCGTCGACGTAGAAGAGAAGCCCGGCGAACCAGCTCCTTACAGCGCTGAGCTGTGCATCGCTCTGATCAACCAGATGCCAAGCGTCTACTTCCTGGCCCTGCGTACCGCGACCGATATCGCACGCCGCGTTGAGGAGAAGGCTGCAGCCACTGCGGAAAAGCAGTAGCGGCATACCTGTGGGGACGCGATTGGGCTGGCGATGCCAACGAAAAGAAGCGCTGGAAGCATGAGCGTCTTGGCTCTGGCGTGCCCGAGGCGCCCGAGATTGACGGTGTAACCGCAGAGATCCTTGAGGCCTACGCCTACATCAGCCGGTCCCGGCAGTACGTCGGCATGGTGGGCGCTCCGGCGCCTATCGCGCCATCAGCCATCACCGAATACCTCGACCGCTACCCCTCGGCGCTATGCCGCGAAGAGTTTGACGCAGCTGTTTTTGCCCTCGACGACCAGTTCCGCAAGCATTGGGACGAACAGAACGAGAAGGCCAGAGCGGACGCTGAATCCAAATCCAAGCCCAAGAGGCGCTGACGCCGGAGGACGACATGGCGCAAGAATCACGCCTTGCGGTGACTATCGACTCGCGCGGAGCAAAGCGCAACGCGGATGATCTGACAGGTTCGCTTCAGCAAATGGAGCGGGCTGGTGACGCTGCCGCGGCATCGGCAGAAGGCGTCTCGGAGAGCCTGGAAGATCAACGCCGGGCACTTTCACAGCTGCTCGGTCAGATCAATCCGACGACAGCCGCGCTGGGTCGCCTGGATGACATGCAGGAGAAACTGGCCAAGTTCAAGAAGGCCGGAATCGTCGAGAGCGACACCTTTGTTGAGTACACTCAGCGCATTAACACCATGCGCGATGCCCTTGGTGAGACGTCCGATGGCATGAGCAAAGCTGGCATGTCAGCCAAGGCCTACAACGCAGCGCTGCGCGGCTTGCCTGCCCAATTCACCGACATCGCGGTCAGCCTCCAGGCAGGCCAGGCACCGCTCACTGTTCTGCTTCAGCAGGGCGGCCAACTCAAGGACATGTTCGGCGGCATAGGGCCGGCTGCCCGCGCCATGGGCGGCTACATACTCGGACTGGTCAACCCGTTCACAGCAGCGGCGGCAGCGGCCGGCGTATTGGCTTTGGCCTACTACCAGGGATCCGAGGAAACCGAGCGGTTCGCCAATGCGCTGATCGAGAACGGTAACGCGGCTGGGCTGTCCGCCAACCAGCTGGCCGACATGGCCAATCAGGTCGCCGCAAGTAGCGGAACCGTTGGTGCGGCCGCTGGTGTTCTGACCCAGTTTGCCGCCGCAGGAAACCCGCTGCGAACCATGTACGTGGAGATCGCCCAGGCCTCCCTGGCGTGGTCAAAGCAAACTGGTCGCGATATCAACGATGTCGTCCAGACCTTCAACGAGATCGGCAAGAACCCAGTCGAGGCCATCAAGAAGCTCGATGGCGAGCTTAACATCCTTACCGCATCGCAGTACGCCAACATCCAATCCCTGCAGGAACAGGGCAAGACGATGGACGCCGCTGCCATGGCGGCTGGACTATATGCCGAGGCCATCAACAGCCGGGCAGCGGAGATTGAGCGCAACCTGGGCACCTTGGAGTCAGCCTGGCAATCCATCACCGGGGCGGCCAAGAAGGCCTGGGATGCGATGCTCGACGTTGGTCGTGATCAGACGATCGAGGAGCAAATCGCCAACACAGAGAAACTGATTGCCCAGCGCAAAGGGGGTATCATCGGGTTCTTCGCGGGCGATGACGACCAGACCCTCCGTGGCCTCGAAACCCGTCTGAAACAGCTACAGACAGCCCTGGCCAACAATGCCACTCAGGCAGCAGCTGATGCCGCCAACAAGGCGACTCAGGATGCCGGCAAGAAGGGGGTCGACCTCATCAACTCGACCTACAAGTCATCCCTGACGCAGACCCAAAAGCTGCAGAAGGAGTTGACTGACCTGGACAAGGCGCGCTCTGACGCCATTGCAGCGGGAGGCTTTAGCGCTGCTGAGGAAGAAAAGTACGCCAAGTCTCGGAAGAACATCGAGCAGTCAATCGCGGACATCAAAGCCCGCGAAGCGAAGAAGAATACGCCCAAGGGAGCCAACAAAGGCGTATCCGAGGCGGAAAACACCTTCTCTCGCCTGTACAACCAGTACGACCCGGCCGCCCAGGCTGCGCGAACCCTGACCAAGGAACAAACCCAGCTCCGGCTGGCCCTAGACAAGGGAAAGATCAGCCAGGACGAGTACGGCAAGGCGCTGGCCCAGGCCTCGATCAACTACGCCGCCGCCATCAAGGGCGCCCAAGGCCTCACCGAGGCTGAGCAATACCGGGCGCAGCTTGAGCGGCAACTAGCCGGCCAGCAGAGCGAGTACAGCATTGCAGCAGCCGGCGTCGGCATGGGCGACCAGCAGACGCAACGCATGCAGCAGCGCGTGCAGTTGGAGCAGCAGACCAACGACCGCATCCTGCAGCTGCGCACCGAACTGGCCAATGCCACGACGGAGAAGCAGCGCCAGGATCTGCAGGCGCAGATCGACCTGACCAATGAGTTTCTGCCGCGTCAGCTGGAGGCGCTGCAGAACGGCTGGGCCCAGATGGATCAGGCCATGCTGAACCCCATCAATGGCTGGACGGCAGCGGTGCAGAACTTCGGCGTCCAATCCATGAACGTGGCGGGTCAGACGCAATCGATCTTCTCGACGGCGTTCGGCTCGGTTACGCAGGGGCTGACTGACGACATCATGAACCTTAACCTGTCGTTCCAGAGCTTGGGCGACCTGGGCAAGAACGTGCTGAGGGAGATCGTCGCTGGGTTCGTGAAGATGGGTGTGCAAATGGGGCTGAACGCGGCCCTGGCCGCAACCCTTGGCACGGCCACGGCCGGTACGTCTATTGCTCTGGCTGGGACAACTGCAGCGGCATGGGCGGCGCCTGCCGCCCTGGCATCCCTCGCAACTCTCGGCGGTAACTCGATTCCAGCTGCCGCGGCACTTACCTCGACCACGGCCCTGGCAACCACGCTGGCAGCTGTTCCAGGGTTCGCCACCGGTGGCTACTTCACAGGCTCCGGCACCGGAACTTCTGACAGTAACCTGGCCAAGATCAGCAATGGCGAGTTCATCGTCAACGCTGCGGCGACCAGGAAGAACCGAGCCCTGCTGGAAGCGATCAACTCGGGAGAGCGCGTATCCACTTCGAGCGGCACGGTTGCCGGCGCCGGAGGTTCACCCATGCCGCAGCCGATCGTCCAGATCTACCAGGATCCATCTCGCGCAGGCACATCGCAGGTAACCCGAGAAGGTAATCAGGACTTCATCAAGGTATGGGTCGCCAGCATCATGGGTGATGGCGAGGCGGATCAGGCCATGCGGGCAAAATACGGACTTTCAGGGGTTGGATCATGATCGAGTACCCAGCAGAACTGCCGCTACCACTGCAGGACGGCTATGCGCTGGACACCCCTGTTGATCCGATGCTACGCACGCAGATGGAGTCGGGCAGGGCGCGTCAGCGGCTGAACTTTGACGAGGTTCCCTACCTGATCAACGCCAAATGGAACTGTGATCGCAACCAGATGGCGTTCTTCCAGGGATGGTACGCGCGCACACTGGTGCAGGGTGTGGAGTGGTTCAAGGCCACGCTGCTGACGCCAATCGGATTCAAGGACTACGAATGCCGGTTCACCGGTCATTACACCGGGCCTTCGCTGGTTCAGGTTAGTCGCTGGGAGTTTTCGGCAACCCTTGAATTGCGCGAACCACCGCTGATCCAGCCTGGCTGGGAAGACTTCCCGCAGTTCTGGTTCATGATGGGCATCATCGACATGGCCGTTAACAGGGAGTGGCCAGAAGCATGACCGACACCGCCATTCTCGAGCAGATTTACCGGGAGGCGGTGGCATCAGGTGGCAAAGAGGCGTTTGTCAGGACGCTGGAAATCACCTGTTCCGCCTGGGCCGCGCCGGTTCTTATCTGCAACGGCTTCAAGGATCGCATTTGCGGTACCGAGGACGGGCGATTGCTCACCTTCGTTGCTGCGAATATCGGGATCGCTCTCGCGTCCAAGAACAACAAGGGCAACCAGGCCCTGGCCTTCGCCGTGGACAACACCACGGGCGAAGTGCAGCAGAAGGCCGACCAGGCCCTTGATGCCGCCGCCCGAGTCACCGCCACCTACCGCGTCTATCTGGCCAGCGACCTTTCAGCGCCGTGCGAGAAGCCCTATCGAATGTCAGTAGACAGCGACTCATTCGAGCAGAACCAGGCAAACCTGCAATGCGGGTTCTTCGATCTGATCGGGACAGGATTCCCGCGCGACATTGCTAGCACCAAGCGCTTCCCGGGCCTGAAATACCTCTGAGGTTCCCCCATGGAATGGATCAACACCTACCTATCGTGCAGATACGAGGACGGCGCTCGCGGTCCAGAAAGGTACGACTGCTGGGGGCTGGTCAGGGAGGCGCGACACCTGCACATGGGTAAGCGCTTGCTGCCCAGTTGGGGCCATGTGCGCAACACCGAGCCGAAGGAGTTCACCCGGGCGTACCGGGCCGAAGCCGAGCACATGGAAGTGTGCCGGCCAGAGCCTGGCGCAATTGCCGCCGTGATGCGCGGCCACATCTGCGTGCACGTCGCCCTTGTCGTCGAGTCAGGCGGTCGCCTGAAGGTTCTGGAAATCAATCCAGAGCGCGGCGCCCGGTGCCTGCCGCTTTCCCAGTGGCAACGCGACCACAACACCGTTATCTATTACCGAGACCGGGAATGATCGAAATCTACCCCAATAAGCTCGCTTCCGAGCCTGCCGAGGTGCGCCCGGTAGAAATCCGGCAGAGCCTTCTGGCATGGTTCCATGCTGACGGCCTGCCGAAAGAGGTTGAGCCGGAGGCGCTGCCGTTGAGCGTGTTCGTCAACGGCGATCGCGCATTGCCGACTCAGTGGGCAAGCATCGAGTTCGGTCCTGAAGACCAGGTGCAGATCTACCGCGAGCCTAAGGGTACCGATCCGTTCTCGATCACCTTTGCCCTGGTGTTCGGCGCAAAGGCTGTGCTCAGCGCGCTGATGCCGAAAATGCCATCCCTGAACAGCCGAAGCACCACCAAGCGTGGCAACGACCTTGGGCTGGCCACGGTCAAGGGCAACCAAGTGAAGCTGAACGCACTGATCCGTGAGATCGCCGGTCGACAGCGCCCGTATCCGGACTATGCATTGCCGCCAAACCGTTACTTCGATGACCCGCGCTCGCAGTGGATTGAGATGCTGCTGGTGGTTGGAAAGGGGAGCTACGAAATACCGGCGGGCAGCATCCTGATTGGTGACACTCCAGTTATTTCCCTGGGTAGTGATGCCCAGTACACGCTATATGAGCCCGGAGCAAACCTATCGTCAGAAACTGCGGCGAAGTGGTGGCACTCCGCTCCAGAAGTTGGGGCCACCTCTACCGGAACGGCAGGTATTGAGCTCAAGGCTACCTATGCAGTCGCTCCAGTGCCGACCGCCCAGTCCTACCAGTTCGCAGCAAAGACCATCACAGTTCCCGCGGGAGCAGGCCAGTTCCCGGATGGGTGGGCAGCCGGCATGATCGTTCGCATTGAAGTGGGCTATCCCTACGACGTAATCGATGGCGGGGCTGGACGTGACATCATTCGCGGCAACCTGGACCAGATCGCGCCTTATGTCGGCATGCCTATCGAGATCATCGGGGCGAACGCTGGCAATTACACCGTGGCCACATACACGCCCGGCGTAGGAACGGCGCCTGACGAGATGACCTTGGACTGGTCGGCTGGCGGCGCAGCAACTGGCTTGACCGTCGGCACTGGGTTGGTGATGGGCATAGGTTTTCGCGGCCTGCGCTATCGCATAACAGCAGCGGGCACTGCATCTATCTCGGTCGAGAGGATGAATGCCGCTGGCGACAATGACGCCACCTGGCCTGGGTTCGACGCACTGACAACCTCATCAGCCGCTCTTACTCTCGACGGTTCGACGCAGGAAGGTGATTGGTCAGGGGCATTCCCAGCTTGTCCGGCTGGAACTACAACAACGCGGATTGCCTGGGATATCTTCTTTCCACAAGGGCTGGCGCTCATATCCTCCTCTGGATCGATCGGCAGTTATTCCGTCACTGTGGAATTGCAGTACAGGGATCTAGCTACTGCTGGCTCGTGGACGTCGGTAAAGAAGGTGTACCAGCAGTCCACGCTCGATCAACTCGGGTTCACGGAATATACGGACCTGCCATCTGCTATGCGCCCTGAGGTACGGGTGCGCCGAATTGGCGCGAAAAACCAAAGCACCCAGGTGGCGAATACAATTCAGTGGTATGGCTTGCGCGCGAACCTTCCAGCGCCGACCAGCTACGAAGGCGTTACGCTGCTGGCCCTGCGGGTCAAAGGCGGGAACCGCATCGCATCCCAGTCCGAGAGCCAGGTGTCGGTGATCGCAACCCGAAAGCTGCGCACAAGGCGTGACGGAGCGTGGACTGATCCAGAGCCGACCAGGGATATCGCGGCATGGATCGGCTATGTGGCGCAGAGCGTGGGGTACTCGGTTGAGGATGGAGATTCCGACATCGACCTCGACGAACTGGATCGACTTCAGGAGATCTGGACGGCCCGTGGCGACTACTACGACCGCACCATCGATTCAGCGAGTACCGTCAAGGCCTGCATGATCGAGGCTCTGCAGGCCGGGTTCTCTGAGCTGACAATCGACCGCGGACTTATCCGCCCGGTTCGCGATGAGCCTCGCGGCCCTGACTTCGACCACATGTACAACCCACAGGTAATGACGAAGCCACTCAAGCGAGAGGCAGAGCACGTCACGGCAGACGACTTCGACGGCGTCGACGTTGAATACATGGATGGCACCACCTGGCAGGTGGAGACCATTGAATGCCGCCTTCCTGGCGACCTTGGGCTGAGAGTCGAAAAGGTCAAGGTCGAGGGAATCAGCGACGAAATCAGGGCTTGGCGCTACGGAATGCGCCGCCGCCGGCAGCAGGTCTACCAGCGAAAGCGCTACAGCTTCTCTACGGAGCTGGATGCGCTCAACAGCGGCTATCTCGACTACGCCCTGCTGGGCGACACCACGCCAGGCTATGGCCAGAGCGCAATGCTCAAGGGCTATGCCCCGCTGGGCAGTCTGCACATGCTGGTTTCGTCGGAGCGTTTCGACTGGTCGGCCGGGGGCGAGCACTGGGTTGCGCTTCGCCGGCCGGACGGCAGCGCCTCTGGCCCGTATGTGGCCACCCGCATCGACGACTACCGCCTGACCATTCCGGACCTGGACTTTGTTCCAGTGCTGAACAGTGCCATGGATGCCCCGGTGCTCCAGTTCGGGCCAAAGGCTAAGTTCTGCTACCCGGCGCTGATCAAAGAAGTGAACCCAAGCGGTACCGTCAGCTGCAACGTCACGGCAGTGAATTACGACCCCCGCGTCTATCTGGACGATGACAACTTCCCGCCGTCCTGACCGGACCCTGAACGAGCATGCCCGCCATTGAGCGGGCTTTTTTATGCCCGGAGAAAATATGCGCTACAACACTGGCAACCCGGTTGGCACTCAAGGATCGAGCGATCCGAGAGACCTCTATGACAACGCCGGCATCATCGACCTCCTCGTGAACGGTCCGCTCGGCGAATACCTGAGCCGGCTTGGTGTTCCGCTGAAATCCTGGCTCGGGATCATGCAGCAGGTCACCGATTTCCTCATCGATATGGGGTACGAGTCGGTCTATTTAACCTATGGCGCGGGCGTAGTCGTAGAGCGTCAAACGCAACTGGTACAGCGAAATGGTGACCTGTACCGGGTGATGAATGCAGTGGATGTTCCGCTCACCCTCACAGGCAACTGGGCCACTGATGCGCCAAAGCTCCAGTCGGTAGGTGATGCAGCGATTCGACAGGCTTTGGCCAACAGCACCGATCCTGCGCTTGGCGCGGCATTGGTGGCTCGCGCTATCCGGCATATAAACAGCCTGACCGAGCTACGCGCCTTGGCAGGTCAATATGATGGTGAAGTCGTTTACTTGCGCGGGCGCGACATCGTCAACCGTATGGGTCAAGGCAATCTTGTGTGGGTTGCTGGATCGTCGCTGACTGATAACGGCGGAACCATCTTCGGGGCCCTGGCAGGTGGTCGCTGGATTCGCCCAGGCACTGACAACGAAATTCTTGCTGAATGGTTCGGCTGCGGCAACGACGGAGCGGATTACGCTGACCAAGTGCAGGCCGCTATCAACTTCGCAGCAGGAGCGGTGAGCGGTGGCCAGGGCATGGTTGTGCGTCTGCCGCGCGGCGCGGTCGGTGCTAGCAAGACTATCAACGTGCCAAACCGTGTAGGTTTGCGCGGCACAAATGGCAGGGGGACAGTGCTCAAGCCTCTGGCAGGCTTCGTTGGGCAGTACTTGATATCCGCAACAAATGGCACCACCTCGATGTTCGCCAGCTGGGTTAGAGACATGTACCTCGATGCCAGAGGTGTAAACCTAACGGCAGTGGTTTACACGACCGGCTGGCAAGAAACATGCGCGATGGAGAACGTGGTCATCAGTGCGAATGGCACAACCGGCCTTGGTGTCCTTTATGAACTCGGTGCGGGTGGCGCGGCTATCTGGGAAGTCATCAACTGTGAGATTTTCATAGATTCGACGGCAGCCACGAAGAACGGAATCCGAGTTAATCAAGTCTCAACGGTTGGCGGGTTCCTCATGATTATTCGGAACTCGACCATAACCGGTACGGACACCAATCAGCTAACCCGCTCTGTCTACATGATTAACGATTCGCTGCATGTCGAAAACCTGCACGTCGAATACGTACAGTTTGGCCTTCTGGCTGGTGTGGCAGGTAACCTGCTGGTTAACGGAATGACTGGCTCAGCCAACGCCGTTGGCACGATGATCACAATTCCAAGCGGATTCCTCGGCACCTGGTGCCTCAACGGTATCCTGCCGAATGGCGCAACAACCACATTCCTCAACAATACGTCTGGCGAAGTAATCACAGGTCGCATTGCTCACTATGCCGGCCCGAAGAAGGCACCGGTTTCGCTCTGGACCGGAAGCCTGTCGACCGGATCGGCAACCCTCAGTCGAGCGGTGCAGCCGGGGGAGTTGCTCATGTTCGGCGTAAACTCATCGTATGCCGGGATGCAACAGGCCGCATTGAGCGCGGTGAGAGGTACGACTTTCAACGTTTCCTTCGGCTCTAACGCCTCGGCAATCATTGCGCTAAGTGCTGACGGCCTTACGGTTACAGTGAATTCAATCACCGCCGGATTCGCTTTGGACCGTGTGAATGTAACGCCAAACTATGTATGAAAATTGCGCCCCGGCAAATTTATTGTCCGGGGCGCGGTCGCTCGACTGTACAGAACTGCACTGAAATCAGTAAACTGATTTCAGTGGGTTTCCAAGCTGCTGGATATATTTTTCGCCTAGTTTTTCCGAGGCGTGAACGTTGATGTGCGCCGAGTCAAGGTACATAGTTTGGTTGTCAATGGACACGATGCAGGAAGCGTCGGGGCAGATGATTTTGTTAGGGTCGATAACTTTGACGGAAGGGTATTTTTCAGCAATAGTCCGCAAGAATTTGTTGGAGTCCTTGAGTGGGGCACGGTCATTAAATATGTTCTCGCCGTTCATTCGTTTGGTTCGTATATCGCTAACTATTTTGTCTGTGATGGTATTAGGTCTTGTGATCAGATAGACCTGTGTACCGTTTTTGATATATCTGGAAATGCTGTCGAGAAGGTCTTTTTCGTTTTCAGATAGATATGGGTAACCTTGAGCCCAGCTGGCGGCAATGAATACGTAAGGATAATTCATCGACATCTCTATGCGGCTGTCATTGTAGGCTAGGGCCTGTTCAGTCCGCTGCTGTTTGAAATAGTCGTAATTTTTGACGTGGAACGGCGGCAGGCCAGAAGCACTTGAGGCCACGAGCTTGATTCCAGCGTCTTTTGCCAGGATATCCATGAATGGCATATAGTGCCCGGCCATTGAATCGCCGATAAACATACCGACAGCAGGCTTTGAAGCTACTCCCACGAAGCAGGTGTCGAAATTGTCAAGCTTGTAGCTATTGAAGCACTCCTTGTAGAGAGCGCCTGGGGAGTTGCTTGATGAAAATTCGCTTTGAAGCTCCGTTGAGAACCGCGATTTGAAGCCTTCGGTCGCGTTCGTCAGCAATAAGCCGGCAGTGGCAATTACTGCTGGGATAGCAAATGCTGTTGAAAAAGCAAATTTGAAACTAATATTTCTTCTGTGCCGTATGGGGGACTCGACCAAATGATAGGATGCAACGGACAAGGCCAAGGACGCGGCGATGATCTGAATAGTGATGGAGCCGGTGATCTGTATTCCCTGGTAGTTGATCAGAGCTACGATTGGCCAATGCCATAGATACAACGAGTAGGAAAGCTTGCCTATGTATGTGACGAGCGGGTTGCTAAGCAGGTAGTAGGTCAAGCCTTTTGGTTGCGCAGCAGCCTTCCCAGATGCAATGAGTACAGACGCCGAAAGGCATGGAATTATGGCAGCAAGCCCCGGGAATGGGGTTTCAGCATTTATATACAGCGCTGTAGCGACGATCAACGCAAGGGCGGTTGTCCGCATTAAGCCTGCAGTGATAGTTCCAAAAACTGGTAATTTGTCCCAAATGAAGGCAAGGCCCGCGCCAATTAATAGCTCAAAAGCCCTTGAGGTAATGAGGTAATATGACGATGCGGGCGCATGATGCGAAGAATATACTGAATACGCGAAGGATAGGGCGAAAGCTGCCAGAAAGATGGCTGTGCGCTTGCCGCTTGTAGTTAACTTTAGAGAGAGAAGAAGCAGTCCAGGCATTATTAAGTAAAACTGTTCTTCTACTGATAATGACCAAGTATGGGTAAGTGGAATCTGAGCGGCACTCTGGGCGAAGTAGCCTCCTTCGTTGTTCCAGAATAATATGTTGCTTACTGAAAATAGAGATGCCAAAACACTACTTGCATACGATTTGAGGTCGGCAGGGGCGAGAATGGCGTATGACGCTGCGGAGGTTGCGGATACTACCAGTACAAGCAGTGGGAAGATTCTTTTTAGTCGTCGAGTATAGAAATTTGCAAACGTGAACGAGTTGTTCAGTATCTCAATGTAAATAATGCGCGTGATCAAAAAGCCTGAGATCACGAAGAAAATATCTACGCCAATGAAGCCGCCGCTGAGTTGCGTTACGCCGGCATGGTATAGAAGGACCAAAGTAACGGCTAATGCCCGTAGGCCTTCGATGTCGGGCCTGAACCCCAGTGGGGTTGGTAGCGACGCAGTGTGGTGTTTCGTATGAGACATTTTGCCAGTCGGTCCTTCTGACGATATACAAAAAACTGAAAACCCAAGCCCTGCCCATGCATGGGTGGGTCACACAGATGTGTCCGGCAAGAGAGATATGACTCGTCTACCGCGGATAGTCGCGCCGCCCCTCGCCGCATCAGCCGCCCAGATTAACCGATTTCTTAACCCAAATTTACATTCTCGACAGCTTTCGGTACCAGACGGGCGGAATTTTGCACCTGTGTGAACCGCAGAGCTCAGCTGAACCTCCGCTGCTCAATCAATCATTCGAACTGGAGAGGCTATGGATATGAAAGTCAGGATCGACGGTCGGCTTGTTGATCGCGAGGTGGCGAGCATCACCCGATCGGTTCAAGGTGACGGCTCAATGATCGAGTACCCAGAGCCGTTGATTGAGCATGACGAGGTGGTTTTCCGCCCCGGTGACGACCCGGTGCCAATCATCGTGAAACGCACCATTCCGGCCTGAGCTGCCGAAATCCCACAAACCGCCGACTGGCGGTATTTTTTTGCCTGGAGAAACCCCATGACCCAATCCCAGCCCCGGGGAGTGCGCAACCGCAACCCCGGCAACATAGATTTCAACCCACGCAACGACTGGCAGGGCCAGATCGGCAAGGAACCTGGTGGCCGCTTCGCCATCTTCGACACGCCAGAGAACGGCATTCGTGCCCTAGGCAAGCTGCTGATCAACTACCGCGGCAAGGATGGAATGCCCGGCGTGGGCGGGAAGGGCATCGACACGGTGCTGGAAACCATCAACCGCTGGGCGCCGAGCAACGAGAACGACACCCAGGCCTATGCTGGCGCCGTGGCCAAGCGCCTGGGCGTGCGCACCACTGACCCGATCAACATAAAGGACCCGGCCACGCTGCGCGGCATGGTGGTCAGCATCATCATTCACGAGAACGGCAGCAACCCTTACGCGCCGGCGATCGTCGATGAGGGTGTGCGGCGGGCGCTGGCATGAGCTGGCTCGGCGCGGTACCGGCCTGGTGCTGGTGGTTGATCGCTCTGGTGCTGGTCACCGGCGGCCAGCAGTGCCGGGTCGTGATTGCTGATGGGGCTGCGGCTGATGCCCGGGCAGAAACTGCCAAGTCCGACAAGGCCTTGGCCGACTACCGCCTGGAGGTAGCCGAGCGCGACCGGCGTGCCGCTGCCCAGGCCAGAACCGAAGAACAGCGCCGCCAAGCTATGGCGGACAAGGAGGGCGAGAGTGCACGACAACAACTGGAACTGGCCCAAGGCCGCGCCGCTGATGCTGAGTCTTCTGCTGCTGGGCTGCGTGGGGAAATCGCCAGACTGCGCGCCGGCCATCGAGCAACCTGCGACACCATCGCTACCCAGCAGCGCCAGGCAGGAACCTCTGCCGTCATGGTGCTTGGGGGATTGCTTGAAGACGCTGACCGAATGGCGGGAGACCTCGCGACAGCGCTTGAGCGAAGCCGAATAGCTGGACTGGCGTGCGAGGCGGTGGTTGATCATATGAAGGCTCCGTAGCGACTGCCTATAATGGGCGGTCTAGGGGGACGGAGAAGAGCAATGGACAAGCGAACCTTCATTGGGATGGTCGAGGCTGGCGAGCCGCTGATTCAGCAGGCCATCGACGCCATGCGGGAATACCACCAAGCCCAGGACCGTGGCGCGCCGCCTGAAGAGGTCGAGCGCCTACGCTTGCTGGCTGAGTCGCTGTTCCAAGTCGTCTCCGATTACCAACTTCGCGTGATTGCCAAGATGCGCGGCAAGGAACTGCCCCCGCTGCACTGATCCGCTGACCGGCAGTTGCCCGGGTGCTGACTTGGTGGATACGATGCTGTATCTATATACAGTATTGGTGTCGGTGAGCTATGTACTTCCTCGTTGTTCGTCGCCGAGTACGCGGCGTGGCAATCCCTGCGGACCAGCTTCGCAAGGTAAAACCCCTGAAAGCTGACATCCATATCGGTGAGCATCACTCCGAGGTGCTTGGCCGGGTGGCTACCCAGGCATGGGTTTTCAATCCAACGCCGAGCGGCGACATCATCCCGCGCCTGCTCGATGCCAAGGTCAACGGCATGGCCCAGCTCGGAATGAACATCAATGGCGTGGAAGAGGTCGACGGCGTGCTCTACGCGCAGTCCTGGTGGTGCCGGGCGGAGGGATCGTATGGCAACTAGTCTGCCGCCGGCCTGGCTGGCCGAACTGAACGACCAGGGTGCCCTGGTCACCGATCCGGATGGGCGTGCCGCCGTGCTCTGTGAAATGGCCTTTGCTGCTCATCGCCGCCGCGAGGTGGACGACGGTGAGTTATCCGACATGCTGGAATTTGCCGAGGCTGCCCGGCTGTGGGCGCTCGAGCATGAGGGGCCTGTCGGGGTGTCAACTTGAGAGGGGAGTTAGAGTTGGCAGAACGCCGGAAGAGGCGGGTGCTTGCTTGCCAAAAGTGCTGGATGGATACACAGTAAAGCTCGTACCACTTTTTGTACCAATAGCTGTGTTTTGGTGGGTATCGCAGAGTGATGAGGCGGACTGGAAGGCCCGTAAATACGGGCTTTCCTCACTTTCGTAAACTGCTCAAAACGCGGAAAACATCTTTGGAGTATGGCTGAACGGCTGTCGAATGCCTTATATCTAAAGGGCGCAACGTGAAGGAAATTTAATCCGGTACGCCATTTTTGATTTCCCCAAGCGCGTAGGCGGTGCGGTTTGCGATGGAACATCCACGACCGGCCTTATTCGACCCGAAGGGGCCTGCGAGGTCGGCGGCGCTCCCGCAGCGCTCACTGCTGACGCCAAGGCAGCTTTGGGGCGCAGGCCAGCCTGACGGCCAGGCGACACCACCCGCGGGTCAGAACACCGACCATCCGATCCGTGAACTGAGCAACTCGAGCGCCGCCATCCCGGCATACGAGTTGCCCGCCGTATTCAACTCCGGCGACCACACGCAAACGGTGAATTGACCCGGCACGATCGCCACTATTCCGCCACCTACGCCACTCTTGCCTGGCAAGCCCACGCGGTAGGCGAAATTCCCCGCTTCGTCGTACAGCCCGCTGGTGGCCATGATCGAGTTCACCTGCTGGGTCTGGCGTCGGGTCAGGATTTGCTCGCCACTGTGCTTGCAGAACCCATCGTTGGCCAGGAAGCAGAAGGCACGGGCCAGGTCGAGGCAGCTCATCTGCAGTGCGCAGTAACTGAAGTAACTGCGCAGCACCGTCTCGACTTCGTTATGGAAGTTGCCAAATGACTGCATCAGGTACGCCATGGCGGCGTTGCGCGCGCGGAACTGGTACTCCGAATCCGCGACGCGGGCATCGATGGCGATACGGGGGTTGCCCGATAGCCGCCGTACGAAGTCGCGCATCGACAAGGTGGGTGCGGCGAAGCGCGACTGATTGATATCGCAGATCACCAACGCGCCCGCATTGATGAAGGGGTTGCGTGGGCGCCCGCGTTCGAACTCCAGCTGTACCAGCGAGTTGAACGGTTGACCTGAGGGCTCATGGCCAAGACGCTCCCAGATGGCTTCACCTGAATGGCCAATCGCCTGGACCAGACTGAACACCTTGGAAATACTCTGCACCGAAAACGGCACCAGGGCGTCACCTGCGCAGTAATAGCTGCCATCGTTGCCATAGACGGCGATGCCCAACTGCTGCGCAGGCACATCGGCCAGCGCGGGAATGTAGTCAGCCACTTTGCCCTTGCCGATCAAGGGACGCACTTCGTCGAGAATCTCGTTCAACAGCGTTTGCATGGAAAGCCCTGTAATCACTTCCCCAGACGACAAGCGAGGGGTGCGTTTCAGACGCAGGCTCATCGGCACAGATCACACATTCATGATGAAATGGCCCGAGCGATCGGCATTGTAGGTGTCAGAAAGCAGGTGACCCCATCCGCCGGGCCATGAAGGCAAAAAAAGCCCGCCATAGGCGGGCCAGAAGGGCGTAGGGAGCAACGCACAACAAATAGGGTCAGGCGAGCAGCGTGTCTGCTTGCAGTCGCTGGGCCAGGGCCTGGGCCGAGGCGCGAGTCATCAGTGGGCCGCTGACGGCTTCGCCATTGCGTACCAGGTACCAGCAGGCCAGCAGGCCTTGCTCACGCAATGCGCTTGGGACGGCGCTGCCGACGACGGACATGATCTGGATAGTGGCCATGTGGACCTCCTGTAAAACATGGCCCTACCTTACGCAGCAGCCAGAGAGGTTTGAAATCAACTTCCTCGATAGTGGTCATTAGCTTTATCAACGATCACCGGCGACCTGACGGTTCAGGGGGCGTGTACCTCCACTATGACCCAGGCGACTGTCAGCTGAGCGCAGGGAAACGGTAAAGGTTGTGTAAGGGACGACCACCACAGGTCTCTGTTACGCTGCATAATCGATTCAGTGACGAGGAAGGAGCCGGTAATGGCGACATCTCCCAGCAAAGACACCCAGTTGTGCATTTCCCTGGCCGGGCGACCGGGTACCTTTGGCGTGCGGTTTCACAACCACCTCTACCAGCAACTGGGCCTGGACTTTTACTACAAGGCCATGACCACCGATGACCTGCCGGCGGCGGTGGCGGGTATTCGTGCGCTGGGCATCCGTGGATGTGGGGTGTCCATGCCATACAAGGAGGCCTGCATGGCATTGGTGGATGAAGTCGACCCTTCCGCCGCCGTCATCGAGTCGGTCAATACGCTGGTCAATACCAAGGGCTACCTGAAGGCCTACAACACAGATTACCTCGCCGTTCGGCAATTGCTGGAACAGCACCAGGTCGACCCCGGCACGGCGTTTGCGCTGCGGGGCAGTGGCGGCATGGCCAAGGCGGTGGCCCATGCGCTGCGTGATGCCGGTTTCCGTCAGGGCACCCTCGTTGCCCGTAACGAGCAGGCCGGTCGGCAGTTGGCCGATGCCTGCGGTTATCGTTGGCTGGCCGAACTGGGCGATCGCTGCCCTCCGATGTTGGTGAATGTGACGCCGATCGGCATGGCAGGTGGTCCCGAGGCTGAGCAACTGGCATTTTCCGAAGAGGCCATCGCCGCGGCCGAGCGAGTGTTCGACGTGGTGGCGATGCCAGCGCGCACACCGCTGATCCGCCGCGCTGAAGCATTGGGCAAGCCGGTGATCACTGGGTTGGAGGTCATCGCCCTGCAGGCGCTGGAGCAATTCGTGTTGTACACGGGCGTAAGACCGTCGAAGGCTCAGGTCGAGGCAGCAGTGGCTTACGCGCGGGACCTTTAAGTCGCCGGCAAGCTCCCGCAGGCGTCCCGCGCGCCTGCAGGAGCCGGCATTCGATCAAAATGCTTTGTGGCCTTCATCCAGCCGCTGGTCCACCAATGCCTTGCCATGGGCCAGTGACACATGCTGGGCGTTGTCCAGGTCGGCAAAGAACTTCATCGGCATCGAAATGCGTCGGCTGGTATGGCCTTCGGGATCTGTGATCAGGCATCCGGCCGCATAGGGCAGGGGAGAGTCCGGGTGGGGCATCACGCTGGCGGTGATGGTGTGGTCGCGGTATTCACAGTGAAGGGTTTGCATCGTCCTTACCTCGCTGTGGCATGTGAAGCCGTTACCTTCATATACCACAGCAAGGTGCCGGGAGTTCCCGGCCCGACGAGCGCGAACCGACGAAAGATCAGTCCTTGAGTTCGGTCGGCTGGATGACTTCGACCCAGTAGCCATCGGGGTCCTTGACGAAGGCCAGGTGCTTCATGCGCCCGTCGCTCAGGCGCTTCTGGAACGGAACGTCCAGCGCTTCGAAGCGTTCGCAGGCTGCGCGCACGTCCGGCACCGAGATGCAGATGTGGCCAAAGCCGCGTGGGTCGGTGTTGCCGTTGTGGTAGGCGAACGCCGGGTCGCTCTCGGTGCCGTGGTTGTGGGTCAGCTCCAGAACGCCTGGAATCGACTTCATCCACTGGTGGCGTTCGGCATCGTCGGCTGGGATGTGCGCCGGGTCGACCAGGGCCAGGAAGTACAGGCTGAATTCGGCTTCCGGGAAGTCACGCTTGTCCACCAGGCTAAAGCCCAGGACGCGGGTGTAGAAGTCTAGGGACTTCTCGATGTCCTTGACCCGCAGCATGGTGTGGTTGAAGACGAAGTTGGCGGTAGCGGCGTCTGGCCGGGCGGTAACGCCAGGCAGCGAGTGCAGTTCGTGCAGGCTCATAGGTACTCCTGAGACGGGCTGGCGGCTAGGCACCAGCGAAAAACAGACAGGGTGTCATGATACGGCAGTGAACCGATTGCGCAAATGAAAGCGCCCTGCACGAGGCAGGGCGCTGGAATTAGAGGCCCGCATGTGCGGGCGCGTGATGGGGTCGCTAGTCCTTTAGCTGTCTCGATACTGGGGGAGTCGATGTGAAAAAAGCGTGAAGGGTGCGTGGACGTTTCATCAGCGCACCCAACTTTCCACCGTGCTGGCGCCGTATTGCTCCTTCCAAGCCTTCAAGCCTCGGTGATTGCCGCCTTTGGTTTCGATCAGCTCGCCGGTATGCGGGTTTTCGTAGACTTTCACCACGCGGGGGCGGCGCTGCTGTTTCGGCGCTGCGCTCGAAACCCGGGTAACGGCTTTGGGGTCAAGGATGGCGATGATATCGCGCAGACTTTTGTCATAGCTTTTCATCAGGCCGACTAGTTTCTGCTCGAATTCGATTTCGCGTTTTAGGCCGGCATCCTTTTTCAGCGCCTCCAGTTGAGCCATCTGTTCCTGGAGCGCTTTTTCGGCAGCACGAAACTCTGCAAGTCTGGACACTGTTTTCACTCCTGTACGTCATTCGTGGCGGGGCGTGACGAACATGGGAGAAAGATAAACGCCGGCCACGTGGGTGGGTATCAGCTGTTCGCTGATAACGAGTGTAGCACCCGTTGCTAGTGGGTAAACCGCAAACTTTTTATAAGTAAGGTGGGAACTTTACACGTTTTTTGAACCGCGATCTTTAACGCTTTTGGCGTGCTCTGCGGGGCCTTTTAGACCATGGTCCAATGGTGCGTACCAGAGCGGTTACGTGACCATTTCAGATGATGGCCGCCCAATGTTTGGCCATTGCGCATTGCCGCGTCGCTTGTTGCTCGCGGATTGTTTTCGCCTTATTTCTGGATGTTCCCCCGCATGTTTGCCCCTTTTCCTCTCGCCCCCGGGCGCCGTGTTGCCGGCCTGTTTCTTCTGTGTGCCGGCGTCGATGCCCAGGCCGCCGGTTTTCTTGAAGACAGCAGTGCCAAGGTCGAAGCACGCAATGTCTACTTCAACCGGGATTTTCGCGATGGTCACAGCAGTTCCAGCCAGGGCGCTTCCAAGCGTGAAGAGTGGGCGCAAGGCTTCATCCTGAATGTGCAGTCCGGTTACACCCAAGGGCCGGTTGGTGTTGGCGTGGATGCGCTGGGCATGGTCGGCTTCAAGCTCGATTCCAGTCCGGCGGACAGCAACAGCGGATTGATGCCGTCCTCTGGCCACGACCCACGCCACTCTGCCGATCAGTATGCAAAGATGGGGCTCGCGGCCAAGGTCAAGGTATCCAATACCGTGCTCAAGTACGGCTCCATGATGCCCGATATGCCGTTGCTCAAGTACAACGATGGCCGTCTGCTTCCGACCCTGTTCCACGGCTTCATGCTGACTTCCGAAGAAGTGCGCGACCTGAAGTTCACCCTGGCCCGCCTAAACACTTACACCGCACGGGACTCTACCGACCGGCAGGATATCCGCGTGCATTGCAAGAACAAGCGTTATGCCTGCGATATCGAGGCCGACCACTTCGATCTGGCCGGTCTGGACTACCGTTTCAATGACCGGGTCACCGCTACCTACCAGGTGTCCAAGCTGGAAAACATCTATCGCCAGCACTTCCTCGGCGTAGTGGCCAACCAGCCCCTGTCGGTGGGCAGCCTGTCGGCCGACCTGCGGGTGATCAAGAGCGACGATATCGGCAATGCCCGCGCCGGCGAAATCGACCACCGCGCCTTCAGCGGCATGCTCGGCTACAGCCTGGGTGGACACAAGGTCAGCGCCGGCTGGCAGCGGATGTATGGCGAAAGCGCCATGCCGTACCTCGACGGCAGCAACCCCTACCTGGTCAACTACGCCCAGGTCAATGACTTCGCCGCCGCCCAGGAGCGGTCCTGGCAAGTGCGTTATGACTATGACTTCAAAGCCCTGGGTGTGCCCGGGCTGACGTTCTTCACCCGCTATATCAACGGTGACAGCATCAAGGTCCCAGGCAGCAATGCCGAGGGTAAGGAATGGGAGCGCGACACCGAGCTCAAATACCAGGTACAGCGCGGCACTTTCAAGGATGTCAGCGTGCGCCTGCGAAACTCCACCTATCGCAGCAACTACGAGAAGTGGGCGCGCGATATGGATGAGACACGGGTGATTGTGAGCTACAACTTCTCGCTCTGGTGATGTACGACGGGCCTGATGCTCTAGCGCTGTGTGAAAAGTCTTAAGACGAAGGTCAGGCAAGGCGAAAACAGCCGAGGAAGCTGAGTTTCCGGACATGAGCATTCCGGGGCTGTTTTCAACGCAGCATCACCGAGTATCAAGGCTTTTCGTACAGAGCCTAAGGCGTTTGTGGGCTGACCAATAGGTCGACATAGTAGATAGCCCGAAAAGTTTGCACTGCCTCCAGGCCTTGTTTTTCCACTACCATGAGGAAAACTCGGCGGAAAAGACGATGCATACACTCCTGCTGATTGGCATTGGGGCGGGTGATTCGCGCCAGGTGACGCTGCAGGCCATCGATGCGCTCAAACGCGCCAGTGTTTTCTTCGTGCTTGAAAAGGGCGCGGACAAAGATGAATTGGTGCAGTTGCGCAGGCGTGTCCTTGAGCAGCACGCTGCGGCCGGTAGTTATCGTCTGGTGTCGATGGATGACCCGCAGCGCGATGACCAAGCCACCGACTATGCCGCGGCTGTACAGGACTGGCATGAACAGCGTGCGCAGTTGTATGCCCGTACACTGCGCGACCAATTGCGCCCAGGTGATATCGGCGCGTTCCTGCTGTGGGGGGACCCGACCCTGTACGACAGCACCTTGCGCATCCTTGACCGGGTTCGCCAGCTCGGTGTGGCATTGTCGCTGGAAGTCATCCCCGGCATCAGCAGTGTTCAGGCTTTGGCGGCCAGCCACCAGATTCCGCTCAATCGTATCGGCGAGCCGTTGACAGTGCTGCCAGGCAGACGCCTGGCCGAACAGGCAAGGATCGACAACGTGGTGGTCATGCTCGATGGACAGTGCGCGTTCGCCACGCTCGATGACCCCGAACTGACGATTTATTGGGGGGCCTACTTGGGCACCGAGGATCAGCTGCTGATCGCGGGCCCGCTGCAGCAGGTCAAAGGGCAGATTGTGCGAGTGCGAGAACAAGCGCGCATGCGCAAGGGGTGGATCATGGACACCTATCTGCTGCGTCGGGAATGTTGAACAGGTGCCGCTTGGACGGCCACCTTGAATTCGAGGTCAGGGCGCGCCCAGAATCGCCATCACCTTGTCACGCAACTGATCGATGCTGAAGGGCTTGCCAATCAAGTGCATGCCCTCGGGCACGTCGACACTTTCGGCATAACCGCTGGCGAACAACACCGGCAGGGAGGGCCGGATCTTGCGGGCTTGTTTCGCCAGATCTTCGCCACGCATGTCCGGCAACCCGACATCGGTCATCAGTAGATCCAGCGGCTGACCGTCATCTTCAAGCACGCGCAGGGCTTCGGTGGCATCTGCCGCTTGAACGATGGTGTAGCCCATTTCGTCGAGCACTTCGACGATCAGCAAACGTACGATGTCGTCGTCTTCGACTACCAATAGGGGCATGGTTCAGGTCCTGTTGAGAGGGGAGTGTCTGTATATCTGTTCATCGGGCGATGATAGAAGTTCCCCCGAGGATACCGACCGACGCGATGGGAGGGAACGATTCGTGTTCGTCACCTTCAAATACTGGCTAAATGCCCTGCCAGACTGGGCAAAGCTGGTTAGACTCGCTGTAACTGGTGAGCAAAGTGGCTGGAGATAATGGAAACTGGCCGCTACACCGTTTCAATGGACTTTAATTTTTGCTCGGGCGTTATCTCATGACTCAGGCCGCCTCCATGGACCAGAAAAGTTTCCGCAAACTGTTGGCTCGTAACATCAGCCTGCCCTTGGGCGTAGGCCTGCTGGGCGCCGTGGCCTTCGTCACGGTGATCAACTACCTGCTGTCGGCCATGCAATGGGTGGAGCATACCGACCGAGTGATTGGCAATGCCAATGAAACGCTCAAGCTCTCGATCGACATGGAAACTGGAATGCGGGGTTTTCTGCTGACCGGTGAAGAACGTTTCCTCGATCCCTACGAGGTGGCCAAGCCACGCATTCTGGGTAGCCTGAAAAGTTTGCGCGAACTGGTCGGGGACAACGCGCAGCAGGTCGATCGCATCGACCGCTTGATCGCCCTGCAGCAGGCCTGGAACGAATTCGGCAGTGGAATGATCGCGTTGCGTCGCGATCAGGGCAATTACCAGGCCTTGATAGGCAGTGGTCGCGGCAAGCGCATCACTGACGAGATCCGTAGGGAGTTCGATGACCTGATTCTCACCGAACAGCAGTTGCGCTCGGCACGCAACGAAAAGGTCAGTACCGTCACGGTGACGGCCATATCCGCGTTCGTGCTGCTGATCGTCGGGCTCACTGCCTTGTTGGCCTACCTGGGCAGGCGTGACCTGCTTTCGCTGTCCACCAGTTACAACGATAACCTGCTGGCACAGCAGCGCTCGGCTGAACGCCTCGAACATCAGGCCTGGCTGCGCAACGGCCAGACCCAGTTGGCCGAGCAGGTGCTGGGGCAGTTGACCCTGCCGATGCTAGGCGACAATATCCTGCGCTTTTTCGCCAGGTACCTGGGCAGTGTGGTCGGTGCGGTGTACGTGCGAGACGAGCATGGGCGGCTGATGCGCGTGGCCAGCTACGGCCTGGATGCCGAGGAGCAGGCCCGCGAGCAGGTGCTGGGCGACAGTGAAGGGCTGATGGCCCAGGCAGTGCGTCAAGGGCGCTTGTTGCGCCTGGACGACTTGCCTGCCGATTACTACCGTCTCAGTTCCGGCTTGGGCAGCGGCCTGCCGCGCAGTGCGCTGCTGATGCCGACCAGCGATGATGGCCGGGTCAACGGCGTGATCGAGCTGGGCTTTTTGCGTCCGCTGCAAACGCGGGATGACGAGTTGCTCGATCGCGTCTGCGGCAACCTGGGCATCTCCATCGAAAGCGCCCGCTATCGTCAACGTTTGCAGGAGGTGCTGGCCGAGACCCAGCAGCTCAATGAAGAGTTGCAAGTCCAGCAGGAAGAGCTCAAGACCGCCAACGAAGAGCTTGAAGAGCAATCCCGCGTGCTCAAGGAGTCCCAGGCGTATCTGGAGACCCAGCAGGCGGAACTGGAACAGACCAACGAACAGCTGTCCGAGCGAACCGACGCGCTGAACCGCAAGAATGATGAACTGAACCAGGCCCAGCAGGAGCTTCAAGCCCGCGCCGATGATCTGCAGCGCTCGAGCAAGTACAAGTCCGAGTTCCTCGCCAACATGTCCCACGAGCTGCGTACGCCCCTCAACAGCTCGCTGATCCTGGCCAAGCTGCTGGCCGAGAACGGCGAGGGCAACCTCAGCGAAGAGCAGGTCAAGTTCGCCGAATCGATCTATTCGGCCGGCAACGATCTGTTGAACCTGATCAACGACATTCTCGACATCGCCAAGGTCGAGGCCGGCAAGTTGGAAGTCCGTCCCGAAACTACCCAGGTCGAGCGCCTGGTAGACGGCCTGAAAGGTATGTTCCTGCCGCTGGCCGAGAACAAAGGCCTCGCCTTTGCCGTGCGGGTCGAGCCGTCGGTTCCGGTCACCGTGTTCACCGACCGCCAGCGTCTGGAGCAGATCCTCAAGAACCTGCTGTCCAACGCCATCAAGTTCACCGATCACGGTCAGGTCAGCCTGGACATCAGCCACCAGGCGGGCACCGGCATCGTCTTCGCGGTGCGCGACAGCGGCATCGGCATTGCCGCCGATCAGCAAGAGGCGATCTTCGGCGCCTTCCACCAGGTCGATGGCAGCAGCAACCGGCGCTACGGTGGTACTGGCCTCGGTCTGTCGATTTCCCGCGACCTGGCGCATCTGCTGGGTGGGCAGATCAGCGTCGACAGCAGCCCAGGCCAGGGCAGTGTGTTCAGTCTGATCCTGCCTGAGCGCTATGAGGCCCAGGATCAGGTGATCGAGCCGCAAAGCCTGCGCCCGGCGGTGGATGCGCTGCCACCTGCGCCCCAGGTCAGTCAACCCAGCGCGCCGAAGCGCCCGAAACCGGCGTTCGACGATGACCGTGGACAAGCGCCGTTCGACAATCGTTGCATCCTGGTGATCGAGGATGAGCCGAACTTCGCCCGCATCCTCTTCGACCTGGCGCACGAGCTCGGATACAGCTGCCTGGTGGCCCAGGGGGCCGATGAAGGCTTCGAGCTCGCGGTGCAGTACATCCCCGATGCCATCCTGCTGGACATGCGGCTGCCTGACCACTCCGGCCTTACCGTGCTGCAGCGTCTCAAGGAACAGGCCATGACCCGGCACATTCCGGTGCATATCATCTCGGTGGAAGACCGGGTCGAGGCGGCCATGCACATGGGCGCGGTGGGGTATGCGGTCAAGCCCACCAGCCGTGATGAACTCAAGGAGGTGTTCGCCCGCCTGGAAGCCAAGCTGACCCAGAAGCTCAAGCACATCCTGCTGGTCGAGGACGATGACCTGCAGCGCGAGAGCATTGCCCGGTTGATCGGCGACGACGATGTTGAGATCACCGCCGTGGCCATGGCGCAGGAAGCGCTGGAGCTGTTGCGCGAGAACATCTACGACTGCATGATCATCGACCTGAAGCTGCCGGACATGCAAGGTAACGAGTTGCTCAAACGCATGACCGCCGAGGACATCCGCAGTTTCCCGCCAGTGATCGTCTATACCGGACGCAACCTCACGCGCGAGGAAGAAGCCGACCTGCTCAAGTACTCGCGCTCGATCATTATCAAGGGCGCGCGTTCTCCGGAACGTCTGCTGGACGAAGTGACGCTGTTCCTGCACAAAGTCGAGTCGCAGTTGTCACATGAACGCCAGCGCATGCTCAAGACTGCCCGCAGCCGCGACAGAGTCTTCGAGGGGCGCAAGCTGTTGCTGGTGGACGACGATGTGCGCAACATTTTCGCGTTGACCAGTGCCCTGGAGCACAAGGGCGCGATCGTCGAGATCGGCCGCAACGGGCGTGAGGCCATCGAGCGCCTGGAGCAGCACGACGACATCGACCTGGTGCTGATGGACGTGATGATGCCGGAAATGGACGGCTTTGAAGCCACCCGGCTGATTCGCCAGCAGCCGCGTTGGCGTAAGCTGCCGATCATCGCCGTGACCGCCAAGGCCATGAAGGATGACCAGCAGCGTTGCCTGCAGGCGGGTGCAAACGACTACCTGGCCAAACCGATCGACCTGGACCGACTGTTCTCGCTGATTCGTGTCTGGCTGCCGCAACTGGAGCGAATTTGACTAGCGAACGCAACACCGATATCGAGATCCGGCTGCTGATCGAGGCGATCTACCTCAAGTACAGCTATGACTTTCGCAATTACTCCGGCGCTTCCATCAAGCGCCGGGTCCTCCATGCGCTGCGCCAGTTCGAGTGCATGACCGTATCGGCGCTGCAGGAGCGGGTGCTGCACGACCCCGGCATGTTCATGCAGTTGCTGCAGTACCTGACGATCCCTGTCAGCGAAATGTTTCGCGACCCCGAGCACTTCCTGGCCTTGCGCAACGAAGTAGTGCCGCTGCTGCGCACCTGGCCTTCGATCAAGGTGTGGATCGCCGGTTGCAGCACAGGCGAGGAGGTTTACTCCATGGCCATCCTGCTGCGCGAGGAGGGCCTGCTCGACCGCACCATCCTGTATGCCACCGATATCAACCCGCACTCGCTAGAGAAGGCCAAGCAGGGCATCTACTCGATCAAGAGCATGCGCGAGTACGAAGCGAACTACCGCCTGGCCGGTGGGCGCCGGGATTTTTCCGAGTACTACACCGCAGCCTATGGCAACGCCATCATGGACAGTAGCCTGCGCGAGAACGTGACGTTCGCCGACCACAGCCTGGCCACCGACAGCGTGTTCTCGGAAACCCAGCTGGTGTCATGTCGCAACGTCCTGATCTACTTCAACAAGCAATTGCAGGACCGGGCCCTGGGCCTGTTTCATGAGTCCTTGTGTCACCGGGGGTTCCTGTTGCTCGGCAGCAAGGAATCGGTGGACTTTTCGGCTTACAGCGACCGGTTCGAGCCGCTGGTCAAGCCCGAACGGATCTACCGTAAATCATGAAGGGCGTACAAGCGGTGGTCATGGGGGCCTCGGCGGGAGGTGTCACGGCGCTGTTGCAGGTGCTTGGCGCACTGCCGAAAAACTTCGCCATACCCATTTTGTGCGTGCTGCACCTGCCGGGTGACCGCCACAGTCACTTGGCTGAAGTGTTGCAACGACGATTGCAGCGGCCGGTGCATGAGGCTTGCGACAAGCAGACCATCCGCCCCGGCCAGATCTATGTCGCCGGGCCCGGTTACCATCTGTCGATCGAACGTGACCTGAGCCTGTCGCTGAGCCAGGAAGCCCCGGTGCATTTCTCGCGGCCGGCGATAGATTTTTTGTTCATGTCGGCAGCTGATGCCTTTGGTGCCGGGCTGCTCGGCGTGTTGCTCACCGGCGCCAACGAAGATGGCGCCGAAGGGCTTGCCTACATCAAACAATCCGGAGGCCGGACCGTGGTCCAGGACCCCGATGACGCACAGGTGGCGTTGATGCCGGAAGCCGCACTGGCTTTGCATCGCCCGGACCTGATTCTTCCTTTGAGCGGTATCGAGCAGTTGCTCGCCAACCTGGAACCCAGCGCATGTCAAGCAACATCATCGCCAAACTGCTGATCGTCGACGACCTGCCGGAAAACCTGCTGGCCCTCGAAGCCCTGATCCAGGGCGACGATCGTGAAGTGCACCAGGCCCGTTCGGCTGAAGCGGCGCTGTCGCTTCTGCTGGAGCACGAATTCGCCCTGGCGATTCTCGATGTGCAGATGCCGGGCATGAATGGCTTCGAACTGGCCGAGCTGATGCGCGGCACCGACAAGACCCGCAACATCCCCATCGTGTTCGTCAGCGCCGCGGGTCGTGAACTGAACTACGCGTTCAAGGGTTATGAAAGCGGTGCCGTGGATTTCCTGCACAAACCGCTCGATACCCTGGCGGTCAAGAGCAAGGTCTCGGTCTTCGTCGACCTGTTCCGCCAACGCAAGGTCCTCGACCGCCAGTTGCAGGCCCTCGAGCGCAGCCGCCAGGAGCAGGAGGTGCTGCTGGCCCAGCTGCAAACGGCCCGGGTAGAGCTGGAGCGGGCGGTGCGCATGCGCGACGACTTCATGTCGATCGTTTCCCATGAAGTGCGCACCCCGCTCAATGGCCTGATCCTCGAAACCCAGTTGCGCAAGATGCACCTGGCGCGAGGCAAGCTCGAAGCGTTTACCGCCGACAAGCTGCAGGCCATGGTCGAGCGCGATGAGCGGCAGATCAACAGTCTGATCCGGCTGATCGAAGACATGCTCGATGTGTCGCGCATTCGCACCGGCAAACTGTCGCTGCGGCCCAAACCGTTCGACCTGAGCCAGTTGGTGCGTGGGTTGGTCGAAAACTTCGCGGCCCAGGCCGCTGCCCTGGACACTCACATCGAACTGCTGCGCTGCGAGCCCCTGCAGGGCGAGTGGGACGAATTTCGGATTGAGCAAGTGGTGGCCAACCTGTTGTCCAACGCATTGCGTTATGGTGAGCGGCGCCCCGTGCAGGTGCGCGTCTACGCTCAGGACGGCATGGCCTGGGTGCAGGTACAGGACCAGGGTATCGGCGTCAGTGCGGACAACCAGCAGCGGATTTTCCACCAGTTCGAGCGGGTTGCCGCGCATCAGGCCAGTGGTGGGTTGGGCTTGGGACTGTACATTTCCGAGCAGATCGTCCAGGCCCATGGCGGGCGGATCCTGGTCGAAAGCGAGGAAGGCCAGGGTGCCACCTTCAGTGTGCAATTGCCGCTGGCGCGTACGACCGAACAAAACGACCCGCTGCGGGCAACCTCTGCCTGAGCCAGGGGTCAGAAGGCCAACTCAAAGAATTTCAAGGCGTTGTCATGAGTGAAGATGCACAAGATGTGGTACTGATCGTCGAGGACGAACCGGCGATTCGCATGATCCTGCGCGACTACCTGGCAGGCGAGGGTTACCACGTGCTGGTGGCCGAGGATGGTGAGCAAGCGTTCGCCATTCTGGCGAGCAAACCGCACCTGGACCTGATGGTGACCGATTTTCGCCTGCCGGGCGGCATCTCCGGCGTTGAGATCGCCGAGCCTGCGGTGAAGTTGCGACCGGACTTGAAGGTGATCTTCATCAGCGGCTACCCGGCGGAGATTCTCGAATCAGGAAGCCCGATCGCGCGCAAGGCGCCGATCCTGGCCAAACCGTTCGACCTGGATACGCTGCGCGAGCAGATCCAAGCGCTTTTGCGCTGATGCGACGGGCCTCTGCGCAGAGAAACCCGCTCTCACCAGGGCTGTGGCAGCTCTGTGGGCGCGCGTTCACCCGCGAAGAGACCCGCACGTAACTCAAAAACAGCAGCCTAGGGTCTGTATGAAGAGTCTTGAGACGAAGGTCAGGCAAGGTGAAAACAGCCGAGGAAGCGGAGTTTACGGGTTGTAAATGAGCATTCCGAGGCTGTTTTCAACGCAGCATCACCGAGTTTCAAGGCTTTTCGTACAGCGCTTAGCGCAATGTGCGCTCTATCCCCCCCACCAGCAGGTCCTCCATCAACCCCAGCCCTTGCTCCTGTGGCAATGCCTGCAAAAGTGCTGGCAACTGGTTGAGCAAGGTCGCCAGCACGTGGGCCGTCGCCGCCAGGGCGTCCCCCGACAGCGTTGCCCGAGGCGCAATCAAGCGCAGCAAACCCGACTCGTAGCGCTTGCGCAGCACGTTCAAGCGCGCCTGTTGCGCCTCGCTCAGGCAACAGAAATCGCGTTCGGCCAGGCGAAACTGCATGGGCCGCTGCACATGCAGCTCCCAGTGCGCGGCAATCAGGCACGACAGCGCCGATGCTCCCCGGGCCATGGCCCGACGGCCCAGGTCCAGCGTCGCCTGCAGTTCCTCGTACAACTCCTCGATCAAGTCGTACAGCAGGTCCTGCTTGCTGGGAAAGTGATGGTACAGCGAGCCTGCGGTCAGCCCCACGTGCGCCGCCAGTTCGCGCATGCTGACCTGCCCGAAGCCTTTCTCGGCAAACAGTGCCATGGCCCTGTCACGCCGCTCTTCAAAGTTGCTACAGCGCATTTCGGCAGTGACAGGTGGCATGGCATTCGCTCCTCAGTAAGTGAAGAAACCACGACCGCTCTTGCGGCCCAGCCAACCGGCCGCGACCATTTCCTTGAGCAGCGGAGCAGGGCGGTACTTGCTGTCGTTGAAGCCCTCGTGGAAGGCCTCCATGATCGCCAGCAGGGTATCCAGGCCAATCAAGTCGGCCAGCGCCAGCGGACCGATCGGCTGGTTGCAGCCCAGGCGCATACCGGTGTCGATGTCCTCGGCACTGGCCAGGCCTTCCTGGCGCACGAAAATCGCCTCATTGATCATCGGCACCAGAATGCGGTTGACCACGAAACCTGGGCGGTTACCTGCGGTGATCGGCGTCTTGCCAAGCTTCTCGGTGACTACCAGGGCCTGCGCATAGGTGCTGTCGCTGGTCTGCAGGCCACGAATGATCTCTACCAGCGCCATCATCGGCACCGGGTTGAAGAAGTGCACGCCGATGAAGCGTTCCGGGTGCTCGATGCACGCGGCCAGCTGGGTGACCGAGAGCGATGAGGTGTTGGTGGCGATCAGGCAATCGGTAGCCACATTGGCAGCCACCTGCTGCAGGATGCGTTGCTTGAGCTGCAAGTTCTCGGTGGCGGCCTCGACCACCAGTTGTACACCGCTCAATTGAGCGTAGTCGGTGCTGGTGCGGATACGCGTTTTCGCCCCCTGGGCCTGGTCGGCGGTCAAGGTACCTTTGTTGACCTGGCGTTCGAGGTTCTTGCTCAGGGTCGCCACACCGCGTTCCAGCGCTGCGTCGGAAACGTCCACCAGTAGCACCTGGTAGCCCGCCACTGCGCAAACCTGGGCAATGCCATTGCCCATGGTGCCAGCGCCGATCACGGCGATTCGTTCAATGCTCATGTTCCTGGCTCCCTCAGACGCGTTCGAAGACGATGGCGATACCCTGGCCGCCGCCGATGCACATGGTCGTCAGGGCATAGCGGCCCTGGATGCGATGCAACTCATGGATGGCCTTGGTGGCAATGATTGCCCCGGTGGCGCCGACGGGGTGGCCAAGCGAGATACCTGAGCCGTTCGGGTTGACCTTTTCCGGGTCGAAGTCCAGCGCACGCGCCACGGCACAGGCCTGGGCGGCGAAGGCTTCGTTGGACTCGATCACGTCCAGGTCGCTGACGTTCAGGCCGGCTTTTTCCAGGACCTTGCGGGTGGCTGGGATTGGGCCCAGGCCCATCAGCTCTGGCTCGACGCCTGCATGGGCATACGCCACCAGGCGCGCCAGCGGCTTGAGGCCCAGGCGCCGTACCGCCTCGCCGGAAGCCAGGACCAGGCCGGCAGCACCGTCGTTGATGCCACTGGCGTTGCCAGCGGTGACGGTACCGTCTTTCTTGAACACCGGCTTCATACCGGCCAGTTGCTCGGCAGTCACATCGCCGCGCACATGCTCGTCAACGCTGAACTGCACGCTGCCTTTGCGCGTTTTCAGCTCCAGCGGGACGATCTGGCTGGCGAAACGGCCTTCGGCGATGGCACGCGCTGCGCGGCGCTGGCTGGTCAGGGCCAGTTCATCCTGCATTTCGCGGGTGATGCCGTGCTTGGCCGAGACGTTTTCGGCGGTGATGCCCATGTGGAAGTGCTCGAAGGGATCGTGCAGCACACCAACGGTGTAGTCGATGCCTTGCAGGTCGCCCATGCGTGCGCCCCAGCGGGCCTGAGGCAGCAGGTACGGTCCACGGCTCATCGACTCGGCGCCCGCGGCCACGGCGACGTCGGCATCGCCCAGCAGCAGGCACTGGGCCGCCGAGACGATGGCCTGCAGGCCGGAGCCGCACAGGCGGTTGACGTTGAACGCGGGGGTCTCCTTGGGAAGGCCCGCGTTCAGCGCAGCCACTCGGCTGAGGTAGGCATCACGTGCCTCGGTCGGAATGACGTTGGCCATCACCAAATGGCCGATCTGGTCGGCGGCCACGCCCGAGCGCTCGATCGCGGCGCGGGTCACGGCGGTGGCCAGGTCGGCCAGCGGCAGGTCCTTGAGGGATCCGCCAAAGCCACCGATGGCTGAACGGACGGCACTGACGACGTAGATTTCTGCGCTGCTCATAGGGGCTCCGATTGCGAAGGCATGGCGGGACCGGGCCAGGCTCTGCGAGAATGGCCGGTGATCCGTCGGTTAGGTCCGAGTCTAGGCAAAGGCCGGGCTTGAGCCTATGCCGGAACTGTTCAGTCAACCTGGCATTTTTTGCCACTCAGCATAGACAGCGAAAAACGCCATGCGCGAGAGCGATTCGGTCGCGGTGTACTTTCTCAATGCCATGCTTCATGCCTTGCGTGATCGCCCCGATGAACGCGATGCGCGTCTGCGTGCCGTGGGCATCGACCCGGCGCTGCTCGGGCAACCCCAGGCGCGGGTGCCGGCCAAGGCTTTCGCGCAGCTGTGGCTAGAGCTGATTCAACTGCTCGACGATGAGTTTTTCCGTCTCGACAGCCACGGCATGCCGCTGGGCAGTTTTGCCCTGATCTGCCGTGGGCTGATCCAGGAACCGAACCTGGAAAAGGCCTTGCGCCAGTGCATGGCCAATTTCAGTCTGTTCCTGCGTGACCTGCACGGCAGCCTGACGGTACGCGGCGGCCGGGCGGTGATCAGCGTACAGTCGAGCATCGTTGACCCTTTGACCCGGGTGTACGCCGAGGAAACCTACCTGGTGCTGATGATCGGTCTGTCGTGCTGGCTGGCCGGTCAGCGCATTGCCATCGACCGAACCGAGCTCTCGGTGGCGCGCCCGGCCCAGGAAGATGACCTGTTGCTGTGGGGGCCGGACCTGCGCCTGGGCAGCGGCCGTACCGAAGTGGAGTTCGACAGCGCCTGGTTGCGTCTGCCGGTGGTACAGGACCTGGCCGGTCTCAAGACCTTTCTGCGCAGTGCGCCCCAGGGGCTGGTGATTCGCTTTCGCAACCAGAATGGCCTGGTGGCCGAGGTGTACCGTCACCTGCGCGCGCGGGGATACGGGCAATGGCCGACATTGGCAGCGCTGGCCGATCAGCAAGGCATTAGTGCCAGCACCTTCCGTCGACAACTGGAACGCGAAGGGCGCTCGTACCAGCAGATCAAGGACGAGGTACGTCGCGCCATGGCTTTCGAGCGCCTACGCGACGGCACCTTGAGCATTGCCGAAATTGCCGAGCAGGCCGGTTTTCAAGAGCCCAGTGCGTTCCACCGGGCGTTCAAGAAGTGGACGGGGCAGAGCCCGGGTACCTACCGGGCGCGCTTGGCGGTAGCCAGAACCGAGTGATCAGGCCGGCACCATCGCAAAGCCAACACCGAAGCGGTTCCAGGCATTGATGGTGGCGATCGCCAGCGTCAGGTTGGCCACTTCCTCGGCTTCGAAGTGTTCGAACAGCGCGTCGTATTCCGCCTGCGGTGCGCCGTGTTCGGCGAGGCGGGTCAGGCTTTCTACCCAGGCCAGTGCTGCACGTTCGCGTGGCGTGAAGTAACGGGTTTCGCGCCATACGCTCAAGGTTTGCAGGCGTGCTTCGGTTTCGCCGGCCATGCGCGCGTCATTGGCGTGCATGTTCACGCAGTAGGCGCAGCCGTTGATCTGCGATGCGCGCAGGCGCACCAGCTCCAGCAGTGAGTTTTCCAGGCCACTGTTGGCCAGGGCCTGCTCCAGGCCGACCATGGCTTTGTAGGCTTGCGGGGCGTGCTTGGCCCATTCGATGCGCGCTTGCATGACAGTCTCCGTATTCAAGTGTGAAGGGGTGTGGACATGCAGCTACCTTAGCCGTGCCCGTGCGCTCACCCGATAGCCAATCCCGCGCTTTCAAGGGAGGCCAATGGCCCCATTCGGGTAGCCACTGGCAGGCATCCAATCTCTTCATTTCAGCCGGCAAGCGTCTGCCGGGATAATGACCGGGTCTTGCATCAGGAGTACGTGTCCATGCCCGAAGAACGTTACATGCGCGAAGCCCTTGAGCTGGCTCGTGCCAATATCCAGGCCGGCGGCCGGCCCTTCGGCGCCGTGCTGGTGTACCAGGGCAAGGTCGTGGCCCGTGCGGTCAACGAGATCCACTGCACCCAGGACCCCACCGCCCATGCCGAAATGCAGGCCATTCGCCAGGCGGCCAAGGCCTTGGGGCAAGCGCGCCTGGACGGTGCGCAGATCTATGCCAGCGGCCATCCGTGCCCAATGTGCCTGGCCGCCATGCACCTGTGTGGCATCGAGCGAGCCTGGTTCGCCTATGACAATGACGAAGGCGAGCCCTATGGACTGTCCACGGCGGCTGTCTATGCCCAGATGGCCCGGCCCCCGCAGCAGCAATGTCTGCCGCTTCGCCCCTTCAAGCCCTCGGGTGAGGCCGGCCTCTATCAACAATGGAAGCAGGCCAGCACACAATGAGAGGTGCACTGAACGTGTTGCTGGTGGTGCTGCTGGCGTTGAACCTGCGGCCCATCCTTACCAGTATCGGCCCGTTGCTCGAACCGATGCGCGAAAGCACGGGCCTGGGCTACCAACAGGCTGCGTTGCTGACCGCGTTGCCGGTGCTGTGCATGGGACTGGTGCCATTGCTGCAACCTTGGCTGCGGCGTTGGCTCAGTGAGCACGGTGGCATGCTGGTCGGGCTGTCGGCCATTGCCTTGGCCTGCCTGTGGCGTCTGCAACTGGACAGCGCCGCCGCGTTGGTCGCCAGTGCGGTGCTTGCCGGGCTAGGCGTGGCCGTGGTCCAGGGCATGATGCCGGGGCTGGTGAACCGCTGGTTCCCCAGCCGCCTGGCGGCAACCATGGGGTTGTACTCGGCGGCGCTGATGAGTGGAGGAGGGCTGGCGGCGGTGTTCGGGCCGCATCTGAGTGAGTACTTCGGGCGCTGGCAGGCAGGCCTTGGGTTGTGGGCGATTCCCGCGGTGCTGGCGGCACTCGCCTGGGGTTCGCTGCGCCCCCGCCAGGCTGTACCGAAACGGTCCAGTACCGCCGACGGGCACTGGTTCAGCAACCGTCGGGCCTGGTTGCTGGCGCTGTACTTCGGACTGATCAATGGTGGCTATACCAGCATGGTCGCTTGGCTGCCGGCCTACCACCTGGAGCACGGTGGCACGGCTCAGGGCGGTGGTGACCTGGTCGGGTTGATGACCCTCTTCCAGGTTGCCGGTGCCTTGGGACTGCCATTGCTATTGCGGCGTTGGCTCGATCGTCGCCCAGGGCTGTGGATGGCCTTGTCGATCCAATTGGTCGGTTTTCTGGGGTTGTTGCTGGCGCCGACGCAGGCCATGGGGGCCTGGGTGGCGATGATCGGCTTCGGCCTGGGTGCATGCTTCAGCCTGAGCCTGACCTTGACCCTGGAGCACCTGAAGACTCCGGCCGAGGCGGGCAGCCTGGCAGCCTTCGTGCAGGGGATCGGTTTCATCATCACCGGCATCGTGCCCTACATCACCGGTTGGTTGCGTGATGTGAGCGGTGACTTCCAGGCGTCCTGGTCGTTGCTGGCGCTCACTGTGCTGGCGATGCTGCTGGTCACCCTGTGTTTTGCCCCGCGCGGCTATTCGGTCGCAATCGCCCGAGCGCAGCGGGTCGACCGGGCGCCTGCGGTCAACTGAGTCGTTGCAGGGTATCGACCACCCGGTCCAGGGCCGGGTCGATGTCCAGCAGCTCGATCGCACCGAAGCCCATCAACAAGCCAGGGCGCACCGGGACTTCGTGGTAGAAGGGGGCCAGTGAGTAAAGGCCTACTTCGACCTTGCGGGCCAGGTTGGCCAGAAGCTCCACATCGACCTGCGGCTGCGCCAGCGCACTCAGGTGAAAACCAGCACTGGCGGGCACGGCCCGGAACCATGGGGCCAGGTCGCCTTCCAGGCGTGACAGGATCCGTTCGCGGCGGGCGCTGTAGATGTCGTGGCAGCGGCGTATGTGCTTGTTCAGGTGTCCTTCGCTGATGAAGCGTGCCAATGCCCACTGCAGCAGCGTGGGGCTGTGCCAGTCGGTCAGGTGCTTGGCCACGCAGGCCGCCTGCAGTACTGCGGCCGGTAGCACCGCGTAGCCCAGGCGCAGCTCGGGCAGCAAGGTTTTCGAGAAGGTCCCGACATAGGCCACCAGACCGTGTCGGTCGAGGCGCTGCAGGGCGTCCGACGCCGGTCCGTGGTAACGGAATTCGCAGTCATAGTCGTCCTCGATGATCAGTGCACCCAGCTCTGCGGCGCGGGCCAGCAAAGCCTGACGGCGGCCTTCGCTCATCGGCATGCCCAACGGAAACTGATGCGAAGGGGTGACGTAGATCAGCCGCGTGCCTTGGGCGATCTGCTCGACGCACATGCCTTGGTCGTCCACCGGTACCGATTGCAGGCGGGCACCCAGGGCCAGGAACAGTTGCCGTGCGGGTGGGTAGCCGGGGTCTTCCATGGCCACCTGGCAGCCGGGTTCGATCAGCACGCGGGCAATCAGGTCCAGTGCTTGCTGGGCGCCGTTGCAGACCAGCACATCCGCCGCGCTGCAGTGCACGCCGCGGGCGTAGGCGATGTGGTGGGCAATGGCTTCGCGCAGCTCTGGCAGCCCCTGGGCCGGGAATTGCCGCTCGGGATGGCGCTGGCTGCGACGCAACGCGTAGTTCAGGCAACTGCGCCACTGGTCGAAGGGAAACTGCGCCTTGGTCGAGGCGCCGCCAACGAAGTCATAGCGCGAGGGCGCTTGCAGCGTGCGCCTGGCTAGCACCGTGGCCCGCTGCTGCCAGCGTTGCAGCGAGTCGGCGGCGGCCAGGGGAATGGCCTGCGTATCGCTCACGCTCACCGGTTGCCGTGGGGTGATGAAGGTGCCGCGACCTACTACACCGCTGAGCAAGTTGTCGTAGGTCAGACGGGAATAGGCCTCGGCCACGGTCTTGCGCGAAACCCCCAGTTGTTCGGCCAGCAGCCGGGAGGGGGGGAGCTGGGTGCCCGCGGCCAGGTGGCCACTGTCGATACCGGCACGCAGTTGTCGATAGAGCTGGTCGGCCAAGCCTTTGCGGCCGTCCAGGCGGATGTGCAATTCCATGGTGGGGGTCCGCAGCGCAGAATTGCTCAGGATAGCGGATACCGCTGGTCAACGTGCACCCCGAGATCGCTGTTACAGGGCATGGCAGCGCCACCGTGCGGGTTACCTAGTGTGGTATTTCTGAAACACCACACTAGAATCGAGCCGTGCTCACGGTGATGTACCTTTTGTCCGGCAGGGCGATGCGGATCACCGTCTCGTCAGCCGGTGCCTTGCGCTTCTGTTTGATGCGCACCCCTTCCACGGCGACGGCGCTCATGCGGTGGCTGATGGCGCGGCCACTGGCATCGAAGAACACTTCACTGGCCAGTAGCTCGATCTGTTCGACCAGTTGCCGGGTGCGTTCATCGGTCGAGCAGAAGAACAGCACGCCGGACAGGTGCGGGTCGTCATCAGGGTTGCTGATGTCGTGGTCCAGCAGTTCGCGCAGGGCGCTGCGCAGTTCGGCGGTGGTGCGCAGGTGTTTCAGCATGGGGAACCTCCTCGGATCGCGAGCGGGGTCGGGCCACCAGTTCCTTGCGGCCCTTTGTCATCCAGTGCCGATCATGTTTTCGCCGGGTGGCTGCGACAAGTAAGGCACATCCGTTCTGTCCGTGGGAAATTTCCGAATTTATCGCTATTGGCGCCATCGGTCAGGCTGGTACCGCCCTAAGGCACTGCGGCACAATGTCTCGCTAAATCGCATTGCCGAGGCGTCCCGATGAACAGCCATTTCCAAGCCGTCGACCTGAACAAGGCTTATCGCCTGCTCAATCACGGGCCGACCGTGCTGGTGTCCGCGCACCATGCGGGCGTGGAAAACGTCATGGCTGCTGCCTGGGCCTGTGCGTTGGACTTCGACCCACCCAAGGTCACGGTGGTGCTCGACAAGACGGCCCGCACCCGGCAATTGGTAGAAGGCAGTGGCTGGTTCGTGATCCAGGTGCCGACGGCTGCTCAGGCTGAGCTGACCCACGAAGTCGGCACGCGCAGCCTGTTCGACCACCCCGACAAGCTGGCCAGCATTGGCGTCGAGTTGGCCCATGTCCAGGGCTACGCGCCACCCTTGGTGCAGGGCTGCTCGGCCTGGTTGATTTGCCGGGTGATCGACGAGCCGCACAACCAGAACACCTATGACCTGTTCATCGGTGAAGTGGTGGCAGCCTGGGCGGACGATCGGGTGTTCCGTGATGGGCACTGGGCCTATGAGCATGCCGACCCGCAGTGGCGCAGCCTGCATTACGTGGCGGGTGGGCATTTCTACGCAATCGGTGAGCCGGTGGTGGTGCCGGACTGACGTCTGGCTTCTGGCAACGACGCCGTCACAATGCAGCGGCCCCGGCCTTGGCCACTTCGGCATCTTGCTCGGACTTGACCCCGGACACACCGATGGCGCCCACCACTTGGCCGTCGATCCTCAGCGGTATGCCGCCTTCCAGGCTGGTGAGCAAGGGCGCGGTGACGAATGCGGTGCGCCCACCGTTGACCATTTGCTCGTAATCGCGGCTTTCCTTGCGTCCCAGCGCCGAGGTGCGGGCCTTTTCAACGGCGATGTAGGCGCTGGCCGGGGCGCAGCCGTCCATGCGTTCCAGGGCCAATGGGTGGCCGCCATCATCGACCACGGCGATCGTCACGTTCCACTGGTTGGCCTGTGCGTGTTGCCGGGCGGCGCTGAGCAGGCGATGGACTTCGGCCTGGCCGATCACGGGCTTGCTATGCATGGTTGGTCTCCGGGTTCAGGGCAGCTTCGACGATTTCGATCCAATGGCGCACGGCTGTGCGCCCGGCGCCGTCGAGGTGGGTCTGGCAACCGATGTTGGCGGTGGCGATGATCTGCGGCTTGCCGCTTTCCAGGGCGTCCAGGCGGTTGTCGCGCAGCTGTTGCGACAATGCCGGCTGGGTCAGCGAGTAGGTGCCAGCCGAGCCACAGCACAAATGGCCGTCCGGCACTGCAGTGAGGGAGAAACCCAGGCGTGTCAGCAGGCGCTCCACCGCGCCGCCGAGCTTGAGGGCATGCTGCAGGGTGCACGGGCAATGGAAGGCCAGACGCTGTTCGGCGCACAGGCCCAGTTGCTCGACCGGCTCGTCGCGCAGGATCTCCACCAGATCGCGTGACAGGTCGCTGACCCGTCTGGCCTTGGCGGCGTAGCGTGGGTCTTTTTCCAGCAGGTGACCGTAGTCGCGCACGAACGCGCCGCAGCCGCTGGCGGTTTGTACGATGGCTTCGGCGCCTGCTTCGATGGCCGGCCACCAGGCATCGATGTTGCGTCGTGCGCGTTCCAGGCCGCGTTCCTGGGCGTTGAGGTGATAATCCACGGCGCCGCAACAGCCGGCTTCGAACGCCGGCTCGACGCTGATACCCAAGCGGTCCAGCAGCCTTGCCGCGGCCGCGTTGGTGTTGGGCGACAGCGCGGGTTGTACGCAGCCTTCGAGCAGCAACACCCGGCGGGCATGGCGTGGTGCCGGGCGCTTGCCTGGATCGGCGACATGCACCGGCAGCTTATGCCTGAGTGTGGCCGGCAACAGCGGCCGCAACACCTGGCCGGTGCAGCTCAGGGCCTTGAACAGGGCCGGCCGAGGCACCACCGCCCGCAAACCCTGGCGCAGCAGGCGCTGGCCGAGGGGGCGCGGCACTTGCTGCTCGACCACGGCGCGGCCAATGTCCAGCAGATCGTGGTACTTCACCCCCGAGGGGCAGGTGGTTTCGCAGTTGCGGCACGTCAGGCAGCGGTCCAGGTGCTCTTGGGTGCTGGCGGTGACTGGCGCGCCTTCGAGCACCTGCTTGATCAGGTAGATACGTCCGCGCGGGCCGTCCAGTTCGTCGCCAAGCAGTTGGTAGGTGGGGCAGGTGGCGGTGCAGAAACCACAGTGCACGCAGGCGCGCAGGATGCTTTCGGCCTCTTCGGCGCGGGCCAGGCGCTTGGATGTTTCGCTCAGGTTGGTTTGCATGGCGTGGCCTCACAGATCCGGGTACAAACGACCGGGGTTGAAAACCCCCTGGGGGTCGAGCTGTTGCTTCAGGGTGCGGTGGTAGCGCATCAGCGCGGCGGGCAGTGGTGCGCTGCTGTCATCGCCCGCTGCATAGCCTGTGACATGGCCGCCGCGCTGGGCGACCTGCTCACGAATCAGCGCCGCTGGGGCCGTGGAGGTGAGCCAGCGCTGCGCACCGCCCCAGTCGATCAGCTGTTCGCCCGGCAGCTCCAGTTCGCCGGTGGCAATCGGCAGCGACACGCGCCACAACGGCGCTGGGGCAGCGAAGAAGCCCAGGCGCTGTTCACGCAGGTCGCTCCAGAAGCGGCTATCGAGTTCCTCGCCCCCCAGCCGTTGACGGGCCGACTGCACCGAACCTTCGCCGCCTTCCAGGCGCAGGTACAGTGCGTCGCCGTGGTGGCAGGCGGCGCTGATCGGCAAGGGTTGCTGGCCCCATTCGGCCAGCTCTGCCAGCGCCTGGTGGCGGGTCATGGGCAACCGCAGGCTCAGGCATTGCCGTGGACGTGGCAGCACTTTTAGCGACACCTCGGTCAGCAAGCCCAGGCAGCCGAAGCTGCCAGCCATCAGCCGCGAGACATCGTAACCGGCCACGTTCTTCATCACTTCACCACCAAAGCGCAGCAGCTTGCCGTGGCCGGTGATCATCCGTATGCCCAGGACGTAGTCGCGCACTGAACCGGCCCAGGGCCGTCGTGGCCCGGACAACCCCGCCGCGACCATGCCACCAAGGGTCGCCTCGGTACCCAGGTGCGGCGGTTCGCAGGGCAGCATCTGCCCGGCTTCGTACAGCGCTGCCTCGATCTCGCGCAGCGGTGTACCGGCGCGGGCGGTGAGCACCAGTTCGGTCGGGTCGTAGCGTACGATGCCACGGTGGCCACGGGTGTCGACGACTTCGCCGGCCACCGCTCGGCCAAGCATGGCCTTGCTGTTGCTGCCCTGGATGCGCAGCGCGCTGCCTAGGTTCAGCGCTTGGTTGACCTGTTCCAGCAGGTCCTGGCTGAGGTCGCGATCCATGCTCATCAGAAGCGCTCCAGTTCGGGGAAGGGCAGTTGGCCATGATGCACATGCATCGCCCCAAACTCGGCGCAGCGATGCAGGGTCGGGATGTTCTTGCCGGGGTTGAGCAAACCCTTCGGATCGAACGCGGCCTTCACTGCGTGGAACAGGGTGATTTCGTCGCTGTTGAATTGCGCGCACATCTGATTGATCTTCTCGCGCCCCACGCCATGCTCACCGGTGATGGAGCCACCCACCGCGACGCACAGCTCCAGAATCCGTCCACCCATGGCCTCGGCGCGTTCCAGTTCGCCTGGCAGGTTGGCGTCGAACAGGATCAGTGGGTGCATGTTGCCGTCGCCGGCGTGGAACACGTTGGCCACGCGCAGGCCGTATTCCTGCGACAACTCGCCGATGCCCCTGAGTACCCGTGGTAGCTCGCGACGCGGAATCGTGCCGTCCATGCAGTAGTAGTCCGGCGAGAGCCTGCCCACCGCCGGGAAGGCGTTCTTGCGCCCGGCCCAGAAACGCGCACGCTCGGCCTCGTCGCAGGCCAGGCGTACCTCGCGGGCACAGGCCTGTTGTAGCACGGCTGCGACGCGTTCGCAGTCGTCGTGCACGTCTGCCTCGACCCCGTCGAGTTCGCACAGCAGTATCGCGGCGGCATCCACCGGGTAGCCAGCGTGGATGAAGTCCTCGGCGGCGCGGATCGCCAGGTTGTCCATCATTTCCAGGCCGGCTGGGATGATCCCGGCGGCGATGATCTGGGCGACCGCCCGACCGGCATCCTCGACGCGGTTGAAACTGGCCAGCAGCACCCGCGCCACCTGGGGGCTGGGCAGCAGTTTGACGGTCACTTCGGTGACGATACCCAGCATGCCTTCCGAACCGGTGAACAGGGCCAGCAGATCGAAGCCCGGGCTGTCCAGGGCATCGCCGCCCAGGGTCAGGCGTTCGCCCTCGACGGTGAGGATTTCGACCTTGAGCAGGTTGTGCACGGTCAGGCCGTATTTCAGGCAGTGCACGCCACCGGCATTCTCGGCGACATTGCCGCCAATCGAGCAGGCGATCTGCGAGGACGGGTCCGGCGCGTAGTAAAGACCATGCGGCGCCGCCGCCTGGGAAATCGCCAGGTTACGCACCCCAGGCTGCACACGGGCGAAGCGGCCCTGTGGGTTCACTTCGAGAATGCGGTTGAAGCGTGCCATCACCAGCAGGATGCCTTTGCTCAGGGGCAGGGCGCCGCCCGACAACCCGGTGCCGGCGCCCCGTGCAACCACAGGCACTCCCCATGCATGGCAGAGCTTGAGCAGGGTTTGCACCTGTTCCAGGCGTTCAGGCAACACCACCAGCAGCGGGAGCGTGCGGTAGGCCGAGAGACCATCGCACTCGTACGGCTTGAGGTCTTCGGCGCGGTGCAGGATATCGAGGTCGGGTAGCGCCTCGCGCAAGGCCGACAGCAGGGCAGGCAGGTCGATGGCGGGCAGTTCCCCATCGACACGTTCGTCGTAAAGGATGCTCATCAGGCTCACTCAGAGGCAATTCTTGTTGTTATCGCGCACCTGTGGCAGGCGCGCGCTCACGGTTAACCCATCACCCTTTCAGCCTGCGCCGACGGAGGCGTTCGGTCGAGCCTTCGGGCAGCTGGTCCTACCAGTTTTTCGCACGAAAGCTGGTGATTCGTGGCGCTCCATGGCTAGATTGCGGCATGCAGTACATGTGGTCCTACCAGTCAGAGGATACGTATGATTACTGAAGGCAAGGCCAAGGTCGCCGAACAGGTGGCCGAGCGGGTCGAGCGGTTGATCGTGGAGGGAGTATTGAAGGTCGGTCAGGCGCTGCCGTCGGAGCGACGCCTGGTGGAGAAGCTCGGCTGTTCCCGTTCGGCGCTGCGCGAGGGCCTGCGTCTTTTGAGCGGGCGTGGCATCATCGACACCGAACAGGGGCGTGGCTCGTTCGTGGCCGACCTCACCGGCTCGGCCAACAGTACACCATTGATGCATCTGTTCAGTTCGCAACCGCGTACGTTGTTCGACCTGCTGGAGGTGCGTGCGCTGCTGGAAGGTGAGTCGGCCCGCCTGGCGGCCCTGCGCGCCACCGAGATCGACCGTCTGCTGATTCGTCGTCGTTACGAAGAGATGCTGGCGGCCCATGAGGCGGCTGACGCCCACGACCCACGCGAGCACGCCCGCCGCGACCACGCCTTCCACCGAGCCATCAGCGAGGCATCGCACAACCCGGTGTTGGTGCACACCCTGCAGACGCTCAGCGACCTGACCTTGAGCACGGTATTCGCCTCGGTCAACAACCTGTACTGCCGGCCAGCGCAGAAGCGTCAGATCGACCGCCAACACGCGCGGCTATACCACGCCGTGATGGAGCAACTGCCCGAGCAGGCGCAGCGAGCGGCGCGCGAGCACATCAACGGCATACGCGACAGCCTGCGCGAGATCGAGCAAGAGGAACAACGCCTGGTGCGGGCGACCATGCGCATGGATGGGTGGGGGTAGGCGTGGAATCGCCCTCTAGAGATTCGAGCGCTATGTGGGCCGCGATGACCCCGGCTGCCCCGCAAGCGCCGGCGAGCCGACGCTTACAGGGTTCGCACCGCGCCGATCAATGCTCGGCGATCGGGTCATCCTGGGACAGAATTGCGCGCGCCAGCTCTTCATCACTGGCCTGCAGGCCTGGATGGTCCTTGCGGGCCTGCTCCAGCGCCGACTCCACGTAGGCGCCGCGAATCGCGCCACCGCTGGCGACAAAAGCCGAAAGCTCGTCGCGGGCAGGGATGATGCGTTTGTCATCCTTGAAGGTCGAATACAGCGACGCGGAGATACCGGCCGAGGTGGCGACGTCTCCGGCATCGACTCTGGCCAGGGCAGCCCCGGCAGGCAGAAGGAGCAGCAGTGCAGGGGCAAGGAGTAGTTTGCGCATAGCGTGTTCTCCAAAAGCGTGCAGCCAAAAGGGGTTGGCGCTCAATCCTTAAGAGGGTGCGGGCCCGGCAGTAGTTCCGTTGGCGATCCTGCCAAGTGACTCAGCGGCAACCCGTGGGCGGACGGCGGTAAAGCGCGTGCGGTGTGCCAGGGGCCTGTCCGACTTGCACGCAACCCTCGCGTCTGAATCCCACACGCTCGGCCAGGCGCTGGCTGGCGCTGTTGGCCAGATCGGTCGTCAGCCAGAGCGGCACCTCCACGGCATCCAGCAGGCCTGCCAGTGCCTCGCGCATCAAACCTTGTCCGCAGTGGTCCTGGCTGACCCAGTAACCCACCTCGTACCCATCCTGACCGGGGCGCAGGCCGATGCAGCCGACCACTTCGGCGTTGTCCGGGGTCAGCACGAAGTAGCGTTTCTCAGCATCAGGGTCGATAAACTGTTCGGCGCTCACTTCCAGGCTGTCGCGGACTTCATCCAGCGTCCAGTCGTCCTTGGCCCATGCCAGGAAGGTTTGGTGCAGTGCGTAGCTGCGCAGCAGTGCCCTGTGCAATTGGGAGGCTATGGCCGGGGTCGGACGACTGAGCCGGGTGCGTTGAGTGGTGACGGCGCGGGGCAATGAAGGGCAGGGCATCGGAGCCATCCTGGCGGAGTGTGCTGGGCTGTATCTAAGCATAACGGGCGCAACGGTTCACCTGTGGGCTCGATTGCATCAGTGATGCATTGACGCTGGCGACCAGGGCATGATTTGCTCCCTGGCTCGGGTGCGAACCCGATCACAGATCATTCAAGGGAAAATGAAGGTCCGCCATGTCCGAATACACGCTGCACTGCTTCGCTGAATCCGGCAACGCTTACAAAGCTGCGCTGATGCTTGAACTGACCGGCCAGGACTGGCAACCGGTATTCGTCGACTTCTTCAATGGCCAGACCCGTGAGCAGGCCTGGCGAGACGAGGTCAACGAGCAGGGCGAAGTACCAGTGCTCGAGCACGCTGGGCAGACGTTGACCCAGTCGGCGCTGATTCTTGATTACCTTGCGCAACGCACGGGCCAGTTCGCTGCCCGTAACGAGGACGAAAAACGCGAAATCTGGCGCTGGATGCTATTCGACAACCACAAGTTCACCAGCTACTACGCGGCGCTGCGTTTTCTGTTCTGTCTGAAGAATACCGGTGAAACGGACGTGACCCACTTCCTGCGCGAGCGGGCCAAGGCGGCCTACAGCGTGGTCGATGCGCACCTGGAAAAGACCCCTTTCATGGTGGGCGGGCGCGTTACCATTGCCGACCTGTCGTTGGCGGGTTACGTGTACATGCCTGAGGACACCGGCATCGAGCTGGAAAATTATCCCCACATCCAAGCCTGGAAGGCGCGCATCAAGGCATTGCCAGGGTGGAAGCACCCCTACGAGTTGATGCCCAAGGCGCTGCCGGTCAGCCGCTGATCGCAGGCTGCGCGCCGGTCACTTCAGTCACCGCTTGCGGGGTGGCGGCGCGCAGAATCACTCGACGGCGTTGTTCGTACTCATCCATGGAAAGGCCTTGACGCTGTAGGGCCTCCAGTTGCAGTTGCAGGGTTTCCTGCGCCGTGTAAGGGCGCAGTTCCGGGTGGCTGGCGCAGCCGCCAAGCAGTGCCACGCCGAGGGCGCTCAGGGCAGTGATCAATATTCGGGTCGTGGCTTTCATTGGGCGGCTCCAGGGGCGGCGGGGCAGGTGTCTTGTCGATGGCCCCAGCTTATTGAGCGGCGCCGCGCGATAGAAATTGGCATTGTCGATAGTGACTATCGAGCCAACCCCAGGACCAAGAGAACGCGCGCTTGTTGCTGACGACGAGCGCTTTGCTAACCTTATTCACGCTCCAACTGCCCAGTGGCGGTTCACTCCTTTCACGCAAGCCGAACACATGGGGAAATGCCATGCGCATTCCAATGTGCTGTGTTGTGTCGATGGTGCTGTGCCTGAACGTCCTGCCCAACCGCCTGCAGGCTGCAGATCCCCCAGCGCCTGAACCTGCGACGCCGGCAGCTGCGACTAAGGACGCGGTGTTCACCCAGGCGCAACTGGACCAGATGCTCGCTCCCCTCGCGCTTTACCCCGACGCGCTGCTGGCCCAGGTACTGATGGCCGCCACTTACCCCGGCGAAGTCGCCGAGGCGGTGGCCTGGTCCAAGGCCAATCCGAAGGCCCAGGGCGACGAGGCTGTGAGGCAAGTGGCCAAGCAATCCTGGGACCCCAGTGTTCAGGCAGTGGTGGCCTTCCCTCAGGTGCTCGTCACGCTTGGCCAGGACCCGGTGTGGGTGCAGCGTCTGGGGGATGCGTTCCTCGCCCAGCCCGACGATGTGATGAACAGCGTCCAGCGCTTGCGCCACCAGGCCCAGGCCGCCGGCAACCTGCAAAGCAACCAGTACCAGAACGTGACGGTCCAGGCGGCGCCCGCCACTGGCAGTGCATCCCCAGCGGCCAGTTCATCGTCGACCACGATCATCATCGAGCCAGCCGACCCGCAGGTGGTGTACGTGCCCAGCTACAACCCGAGCACGACTTATGGCACCTGGGCCTACCCGGCCTCGCCACCGGTCTATTACCCGCCATCGCCGTTGTATTACGCTGGCTCCGCCCTGATCGCCGGGCTGGCGTTCGGGGCGGGGGTGGCGATCATCGATTCGCTGTGGGGTGATTGCGACTGGGGCGACAACGACATCGACATCGACGTCAATCGCTACAACAACATCAACGCCAACAACCGCATCACCAACAACCAGAACAAATGGCAGCACAACGCCGTGCACCGTGACGGGGTGCCTTACCGAGACAGCCGTAGCCGTGAGCAGTTTGGCCGCCAGCTCGACGGTGCCGCCCAGCGCACGGCTTTTCGTGGTGACGATGCCCAGCGGGCGCAGGCGCGGGAAAAGGCCCGGGCGTCGATGGATCGCCATGGCATCGAGCGCCCGGCCACCAGCAATCGCGAAGCCCGCGACCGGGTACGCGAGGTGCAGGCGGGCAACAGCCCGGGTAACCGGGTGCAGGCACGGCAGGACGCGCCACGTGCCCATGATCGCAGGCAGGAACTGCGCAACACCCGGGACGCCGGCCAAGCCCGGCCTGGTGAAGGGCGGGCCCTGCAGCAGCGTAGCGCCGGACGAGCGCGCAACAATGCCTTCGAAGGGGTTCGCTCGCCGTCGCGCAGCACCCTGCAAGCCACCCGCGGGCGGACCAGCCAGAGCTTCGCCCAGCGGCCCAATGCCTCGCGGGCGGCCGGGCACCAGATTTCCCGGCCCTCCAGTGCAGGCGTGCGCCGTAGCGCAGGAGGCCGTCGATGAATGCAAAGGCAGCGGTACTGGCATTGGGCCTGACCTGGTCGGGTCTGGCCATGGCGCAGCAGGCATTCCCCACACCGGAAAAGGCAGTGGAGGCGTTCGTTGCGGCATTGGGCGAAACGCACGCCGATGAGGCGCGTCTGGCGCAGCTTCTTGGGGATGACTGGCGTACCTATATTCCCCGCGGGGGTGTGCAGCGCAGCGATGTCGACGCGTTCTTGCAGCAGTACCGCGAGCAGCACCGTGTCCAGGCGCAAGGAGACCGTAACGCGATTCTGGCGGTGGGCAGCCAGCACTGGACGTTGCCCATCCCGCTGGTAAAAGGCGCGCAGGGTTGGACGTTCGACCTGAAGGCCGGCAGCGCCGAAATTCGAGCACGGCGCATTGGTCGCAATGAACTGGCCGCGCTGCAGTCCGTGCTGGCGTACCACGACGCACAGATGGAGTACGCCTCCCAGGACCGCAACGGCAACGGCGCGCTGGAATACGCGCAAAAGATCTTCAGTTCCCCAGGCAAGCATGACGGGCTGTTCTGGGAAGACGAGAACGACGGCCAGGTCAGTCCGCTGGGGCCGCTGTTCGGCAATGACGTGATGGGCGACGACTGGTATGGCTATCACTTCCGCATCCTCGACGGCCAGGGACCCTCGGCACCGGGTGGGGCCTACAGCTATCTGATCGGCAACCAGATGAGCCGTGGTTTTGCCTTGATCGCCTGGCCTGCGAAGTACAACGATACCGGCGTGATGAGCTTCATGATCAGCCATGACGGCCAGGTGTTCGAGAAGGACCTTGGGCCGAATGGGGAGGCAGAGGCCAAGGCCATGAAGCGCTTCGATCCGGATGACAGTTGGCAGGTGGTCCCCGACGACGTAGGGGCCCCCCCGGCAGGCGCCAGCACGCCAGCGATTGGCCAGTAGCAGACAACCAAGCAATACGCATCAGCCTGTGAGAGGATGTCCATTCCGGCCGATCGGCCAGCCAGGACCCAAGAACCCAGCCTGATGAAGACGCCAAAACGAATCGAACCACTGATCGAAGACGGACTGGTCGACGAAGTACTGCGGCCATTGATGAGCGGCAAGGAAGCAGCCGTCTATGTGGTGCGCTGCGCAGGGCAGATCCGCTGCGCCAAGGTCTACAAAGAGGCCAACAAGCGCAGTTTCCGCCAGGCCGCCGAGTATCAGGAGGGCCGCAAGGTCCGCAACAGTCGCCAGGCCCGGGCCATGGCCAAGGGCTCGAAGTATGGCCGCAAGGAAGCCGAGGACGCGTGGCAGAATGCCGAGGTGACCGCGTTGTTCCGTCTGGCCAATGCCGGTGTGCGGGTGCCTAAGCCCTACGACTTTCAGGATGGTGTGTTGCTGATGGAGCTGGTGACCGACGCCGACGGTGACGCTGCACCACGTCTGAACGATGTTCACCTGGAGCCGGAAGAAGCCCGCGAGCACCATGCCTTCGTCATCCGCCAGATCGTCCTGATGCTCTGTGCCGGCATGGTGCATGGCGACTTGTCGGAATTCAACGTGCTGCTCGGGCCGCAAGGCCCGGTGATCATCGACCTGCCGCAAGCGGTGGACGCCGCCGCCAACAACCACGCCTTCAGCATGCTGCAGCGTGATGTGGCGAACATGGCCAGCTATTTCGGGCACTTCGCACCAGAGCTCAAGCGCACCCGTTACGCAGAGGAAATGTGGGCCCTGTACGAGGCCGGGGAATTGCGCCCCGACAGCCCGTTGACCGGGCAGTTCGAGGACGATGAGTACGACGCCGACGTCCAGGGCGTGCTGCGCGAGATCGATGCCGCACGGCTCGACGATGCCCGTCGCCGAGCGGCTCGTGCCGAGGCGGAGCACGGGCCGCTCAACGCGGTGGAACCGACGCCACCCTGGATGCAGTAGGGTTATCATCGCCGACGTGGGCGACCCGCGAGGCGGACATTGGCGTCACGTCGAGGGACTGCGGTCAGAAACGGTAGTCCAGCGTGGCGAAGTACGACCTGGGTGTGCCCATCAGCCATTGTTCGCCACTGTAGGCCGAGGACACGTAGTCACGGTCGAACAGGTTGTTCAGTTGCAAGCCCAGGCGTACGTCCGGCACCACCTGCCAGCCCAGGTTGGCGTCGACCACGGTGTAGCCAGGTACTTGAAGGCTATTGGCACTGTCGGCGTAGCGCTGGTCGACGTAGCGCAAGCCCAGCCCAGCTTCCACGGCCTGCCCGAAGCCTTTGCTCACCCATAGGTTGGCGGTGCGTCGCGGCACGTTGGCCGGGCGGTTGCCGGCGCGGTCCTGGGTTACGCCACCGACCACTTCATCGAAGTCGTCGTACGTGGCGCGAACCACGGCGGCGTTGGCCGAGACCTGCCACTGGTGGGGCAAGGCCAGTTCGAGGCTGGCCTCCAGCCCGTCAGAGGTCTGCTGGCCGGCTTGTTGTTTGTCGTGGCTGACAGGGTCGTCCACCAGCAGCTTTTTCTTGACGATGTGGTAAGCCGCCAGGGTCCACTCGCCGCGCCCCTCCCAGAAACGTTGCTTGAGGCCCAGTTCGGTCTGTTTCGACTCGGTCAGGTCATAGTGCATCTGGCCGGGGCTGAGGCTGATCAAATCGTTCACCCCGTCCTCGCTGGTGGCGTACTGACCGTACAGGGACAGGTCATCGTTCACTGCGAACACCAGCCCGGCGCGCCAGTTGCCGCCTTGCAGGCTGTGGTCGCTGCGGGTGCCGTCGACCAGGTTGTCGCGGTCGATATGGTTCTGGTCGCGGCGCACGCCGGTCACCAGCGAGAGGCGCTCGGTGACCCGAAGGCGGTTTTCCGCGAACAGGGCGAAGGTGTGGGTGGTGGACAGCGTCTGCGGGCGCAGCGGCGAGTTGCTGTGGAACGTCGCCGCAGTTGGGTGCCATGGGTCGACGTAGTCGCCACCGACATCGTCGTAGGGTGAGTTGCTGTCGACGTTGAAGCGAATCTTGTTGTACTCGGCGCCGACCAGGGTGGTGCTGGCCAAGCCGAACAGGCGGTGGTCGAGCGTGAAGGTCTGGCGGTCGCCGATCTGCTCCTGATTATGCTTGATCTGCAGGTAGCTCTGGCGCAGCAGTTGGTCACGGTCGGCATCCCAGCTGTAGGCCTCGGCATTGCGCCAATGGCGGCGGCTCTTGATGTAGTAGAGCTGGTTGCTGGCACTGAGGTGGTCGCTGAGGGTCCAGTCGGTGGTGAAACGAGTCCACGCATCACGGTAGCGCTGCACGTCATCGTCGATGTTGTAGTTCTTCTTGCGCAGGCTGGAGCGGTAGTGGCCGTCGATCAAGGGTGTGCCGAAGTCGTTGGCCGGCTCGGCATCGCCGCGCTCGTGGGCCAGGGTGAAGCTGAGGTCGTCGTTGGCGTCGAAGCGCAACGCGGCGCCCAGGGCCAGGCTGCGCGAGTCGGTGCGGTCGACCCAGCCGTTGCTTGCCTGGCGGTTGAGGGTCACCCGGTAGCTGAGGCGCTCGCTGATGCTGCCGCCGCTGTCCAGGCCCAGTTGCTGACGGTCCCAGGCGCCATAGCCCAGGCGCAGATGGTTCTGCACCTGGCCGCTGAATGGCTTTTTGGGGATCACGTTGACCACCGCGCCGGTTGCGCCCTCGCCATACAGCACCGAGGCCGGGCCACGGATCACGTCGATACGCTCGACCAGCCACGGGTCTACCGGAAAAGTCTGGGTGCCCGCGCCCGTGTACAGGCGTGTGCCATCGAACAGGGTCATCACCGATCCATGCCCGGTAAAGCCCCTGGCCGAGAGACCGGTGCCGCCGTCGCCTGGGGTACCGATGAAGGAGATGCCGGGCGAGCGGCTGACTGCATCCTGAACGGTGAGGTTGTTGCGCTGCTGGATCTGTTGTGCGCTGATGCTGCTGGTGCTGGCCGGGGTTTCCAGGGCGCTGAGGTTAAGGCGCGAGCCAGCCTGGGTCGGGGTGGCGAGGTCCACGGCGGCGTCATCGTGGGTGCCGGTGATGGCCGTGGAGGGCAGGGCCAGGGCACTTCGTTCGTCGGCCAGGGCAGGAAAAGTCACGGCCAGGCAGGCCGCCAGTGTGTGAAGCTTGTAAATACGGGACATGTCGTTCCACGGCTGTAGGAATGAATGGATCCCGGTGGAAAACACGCAAAGGTGAGCCACGCACGCAGGCGCGCACGCGCAAACCGGCCTGCGCCCGCCCACCGCGGGTTGCCAAGTGAAGCTCCAGGCCGGTCTCCGGGCTTGCGAGGGTCGTGAAGCCTTCACCTTCCCATGCGTTTGCACAGTGGTATTTCGAAGGGTTCGCTCGCTTACCGTTGCGGGGGCAGCGCCGGACTTGTCGTGTAGCTCGACTCACCGGCTTCCCGTTTCACCCTGCGCGCGGCGGCGCAGGGCACCTGAAACTGGCGCGCATCTGACCATCGAAACGGCTCTGCGTCAATGGATTGCGCGGTATTGCCGATGGCGCTATCGACCCCGGCGGCGTGATACGCGGGCTTCGATGTTCTTGCGCCCGATCAGCAGCGGCGGTTTCTCCACCACCGGTTCGTCGGCCAGCCATTTGTACATCACCAGGCAATCCACCAGCCCAAGACGGGCATGGCGGTAGGCCTTGGGCAGGCGACCGACCGTTTCGAAACCCAGTTTCCGCCACAGCGCCACGGCCACTTCGTTGCTGGCCACCACCGAGTTGAACTGCAGGGCCAGGAAGCCCTCCTGGCGTGCCAGCTTTTGCGAGTGCTCGCACATCATCCGCGCCACGCCGCGCCCGCGGGCGGCTTCGCAAACCATATAGCCGCAGTTGCCCACATGGGCGCCGGGACCTGCCGCGTTGGCCTTGAGGTAATACGAACCGAGCACCTCGCCGTTCGCTTCGGCAACCAGGGTATGCAGGGGCAGTTCCAGCCACAGTTGCCGGGCGTGTTCGAAAGTGAGGGCAGGGTCGTAGGCGTAGGTTTCGCGGGCCTGGATGACGGCCTGGAAGGTTGGCCAGAAGCGCTCGAAGTCTTCGGGCGTCATGGGGCGGATGTGGATCATGCGGGTTCCTGCAAGGGCTGAGGTGCCCAGTCTGAGTAACGCGGCGCCGTCGCGCAAGGGCGGCGCCGCCAGGCCTCAGCTGTCGGCCTTGCCAACGGCATCCAGTGCCCGGGCCGAGTAGACCAGCGCGGCACCCGCATTCATGGCGACGGCCACGCCCAGGGCTTCGGCGATTTCTTCGCGGGTGGCGCCGTGCTTGACGGCTTGCTGCGAGTGCACGGCGATGCAGCCGTCGCAGCGGGTGGTGACCGCCACGGCCAGGGAGATCAACTCGCGAGTCTTGGCGTCCAGGTGGTTGGTCTTGGCACCCGCACCGCTGGCCGTCATGTAGCCGGCCACGGTGTCGGGGGAGAGTTGCTTGAGATCGCCGATGCCGGCCATCAACTGCTTACGGTAGGCGTCCCAGTCCATCATGCTCATCGTCTTCACCTTGTTGGGGTTTGGGCAGGAGCTTTCAGGGTAGTCCAAGCCTTCAGATATAGATGAACACCAGCAGCAGTGCCGCGACCACGGCCCACTTTTCCAGGTAGTAGCGGGTACGGTTACGCTTCTTCAGCGCCTTGCCGCGCTCACGGATCCGGTAGATGCGGGTGAACAGACGGTTGATGCCGCCGGTCTTGTCGTTGGCGGTGTTCGGCGCGGCGGCGGCGGCCATGACATTGCGGCTGAACCAGCGGTTGAAGGCGGTCGCCCAGCGGTACTTGAGCGGACGCTCGACGTCGCAGAACAGGATGATGCGGTTGTGATCGGTGGTATTGGCGGCGTAGTGGATGTACGTTTCGTCGAACACCACCGCTTCGCCATCGCGCCAGGAATACTTTTCGCCATCCACATCGATGTAGCAGCCGTCGTCGTTCGGTGTATCCAGGCCCAGATGGTAGCGGTAGGAGCCGGCGTAGGGGTCGCGGTGGCGCACCAGTTTCGCACCCGGCGGTAGGGTGGCGAACATCGCCGCCTTGACCGTGCCGATGCCTTGGAGCAACTCGGTGGTGCGTGGGCACAGGCTCATGGCCGAGGGGTGGCTTTCGCCGTACCACTTCAGGTAGAAGCGCTTCCAGCCGGTCTTGAAGAACGAGTTGAAGCCAACGTCGTCGTAATTCTCGGATTTCTTGATGGCACCGGCATGCAGCAGTTGCTGGGCCTCTTCACGGATTTCCTGCCAGTGGTCCTTGAGCGGTTGCAGTTCCGGGAACGCCTCGACCGGCAGGTAGGGCTTGGCTGGATGCTTGGAGAACAGGTAGAGGAAGCTATTGATCGGGGCGAGGAAACTGGAGTGGTCGCCCAGCTGACGGGTCAGCTTGTGGCGTACCCGACCGCGCAGGTGAACATAGGCGATCGAGAAGACGAAAAGGAGTACGAGTGCAATTTTCATGGACGTTTACTTGTCGAAGAAATGGCCATGCGACATGGCATTAGCACGCCAGCATAAACAATCATGTAGGGACTTTGTACTTATTGTTACGTGAAATCAGGACGACTTAGGTGTAATGGCCCATGCTTTGCGCAAACGTTTCAAGTGGATTCAGCCCTATGGAGATCCCATGCCCCAGGATGTTCGCCCAAGTGGCGCCCCGTTCAAGCGACTGTTCTTCGCACTACCGGTAAAAGGCAGCCAGCGCAGTGACATTGCCCAATGGCGGCGCGGTCTGAACCTGCGCAGTGGCAAGCCGGTGCCCAGCGAGAACTTCCACCTGACCTTGTTGTTTCTTGGCGATGTGGACGCCGCACAGGTGCCTGCCATTTGCGCCGTGGTAGACAATCTGGCGCGGCCCGAGGCGCCGCTGCGGTTGCTGCTTGACCGGTTGCAGGTCTGGAACCGCGCCAATGCACTGGTGTTGGAGCCTCAGGAAACGCCTGCGGGGATGCGTCAGCTGGTATATGGCCTGCAGCAGGCACTGCTGCCCCTGGGGTTCCAGGAGCAGGCACGCGAGTACCGGCCGCACCTTACCTTGTCCCGGGATTTTCGCGGGCAGCTGCCTGAAGCGACGGTGGCCCCGGAGTTCTTTATCGCGGCCCGGCATTTCACCTTGTACGAGTCACGCAAGGGGCGCTACTGGCCGCTGGCCGAGTGGCCGTTGTTGTAGAGCACGGTGGGCGCGGCCTGGCGTCGCGAAATGGCTGCCTCAGAAATGACGCACTAAACGGGGTATGACAGGAGGCGGCCACTTTCGTCCCCTGGACTGCGGGCAAACTGGCGTTTGTACTCGCGGCTGAACTGCGAGGTGCTCTGGTACCCCACCCGGTGCGCTGTCTGCGCCACTCCAAGGCCTTCGCCGATCAGCATTTGCTGGGCTTTGAGCAGCCGCAGACGCTTGAGGTACTGCATCGGTGCCATGTCGGTGCAACGCTTGAAATGCTCATGAAAAGTCGAAACGCTCATGTTGGCGCACGCCGCCAGGTCTTCGACGCTTAGTGGCTCGGTGTAGTGCTCGCGCAAGTGGGCCAGGGCCGCGCCGATGCGGGCGAAGTGACCTTGCTGTTCGACCAGTGCCCTCAGGACATTGGCCTGGGGGCCGCGCAGGGCGGTGTAGAGCACTTCGCGTACCCGTGCCGGGCCAAGAACCTTGGCGTCCAGCGGGTTTTGCAGGCACTGCAGCAGGCGTTCGACGCTGTCGCGCATCGGCGCATCCAAAGCCGCCGACGTCATCGACTGCGGAGTTTGCGCCTGCACTGTGGCGTCGGGGGGCAGGTCCATGCTTTGCACCAGCTCACCGAGCACCGCGCGGTCGATGTCCACGGCTACGCCAAGCAGAGGCGCATCGGGAGTGGCAAAGGTTTCGCACATAAAGGGCACCGATAGCGCCTGCACCAGGTAATGGCCGGCGCCATACTCCAGCGTGCGTGGCCCAAGGCGAGCAAGCTTGCTGCCCTGGGCCAGGATCATCAGGCTCGGCTCGTAGATCTGCGGGCTGCTGGCCACGTAGTGGTCCCAGCTCAGGACGTTCACCTGGGGCAGGGCGGTGGGTACGAAACCGGGGCGTGTGGTCAGTCTGCGGATCAGGGCGCAGAGGGTGGCATTGGCGTCGACGTGGCGGGTCAGTTGCATGAGGAACCAGGGCAGAGAATCAGACAGTCGCATCATCGCAGATTGACGGTCTAGCGCCAGAGCTTGGCTGTTAGTTCCGTAGAATCAGGCATGGATGCCGGAGAATCGGTTGTGGGCTCAGCGATTCGAGGCGCGCAGAATGCGTCGCCTGAATCGTTTCACTTCCCATGAGGTACCGTATGTACACCGCTATCGGTTACGCCGCCCAGACGTCCACCAGCCCCCTCGCGCCGATGACCTTCCAACGTCGCAGCCCACGCCCGGACGATGTCGCTATCGAGATTCTCTACTGTGGCGTGTGCCACTCGGACATCCACCAGGCCCGCAACGAATGGGGCATCGCAGTCTATCCACTGATGCCGGGCCACGAAATCATCGGCCGGGTGACCGCCGTGGGGGCGAATGTTACCCGGTACAAGGCGGGCGATCTGGTCGGCGTCGGCTGTATGGTCGATTCCTGCCGTCACTGCGAAGCCTGTGCCAAGGACCTGGAGCAGTACTGCCTGGAAGGCCCGACCATGACCTACGCCACCCCCGACCGGGTGGACGGCAGCAATACCATGGGCGGCTACTCCAACAGCATCGTGGTCGACGAGCATTTCGTCGTGCGTATTCCCGAGGGCATGGACCTGGCCAGTGCCGCGCCGATTCTGTGCGCGGGTATCACCACTTACTCGCCACTCAAGCACCACGGCGTCGGCCCAGGCCACAAGATCGGCATTCTCGGCATGGGCGGCCTGGGCCACATGGGCATCAAGCTGGCCAAGGCGCTGGGTGCCGAAGTGACGCTGTTCACCCGCTCCCAGGCCAAGGCCGAGGAGGCGCGCCGCCAAGGCGCCGACCATGTGATCGTGTCCACCGATGCCGAGCAGATGCGTGCTGCCGCCGGGCGCTTCGATTTCCTGCTCGACACCATCCCGGTGCCGCACGACCTGAACCCGTACCTGGAAACCCTCAGGTTCGACGGCGTGCACATCCTGGTCGGTCTGATCGAACCGGTAGACCCGGCGCTGCATGCGGCCAACCTGGTATTGAAGCGTCGGGTGCTGGCTGGCTCGTTGATCGGCGGTATAGCCCAGACCCAGGAAGTGCTGGACTTCTGCGCCGAGCACGATATTCGCTGCGACATCGAGCTGCTGGATATTCGTCACATCAACCAGGCTTACGAGCGGATGATCGCCGGTGATGTGAAATACCGGTTCGTCATCGACATGGCGACGCTGCAGGGTTGATCGAACCCCAGGTCGGCGCGATGAATCTGGGACGCCTGTGGTTGTGAGGGGCTGGGCTGACGCGTACCATGCCCGGCATTCCTTCCAATAACAGACCGTACGTCAGCACCGGGCCCGCGTGTGCCAGGCGCGCCGACTGTTGCCTCGTTTCCGGAGTAACGATATCCACCCATGAACGGACCCATTCCTACCCACCTACCCACCACTACGGGTAATGGCAGCTGGTTGAGCGTCATTGCCCTGGCATTGGCGGCCTTCATCTTCAACACCACCGAATTCGTCCCGGTGGCATTGCTCAGCGACATCGGTCGCAGCTTCGAGATGACCACCGCGCAAGTCGGGCTGATGTTGACCATCTACGCCTGGGTGGTGGCGCTGGCGTCGTTGCCGATGATGCTGATGACCCGCAACATCGAGCGCAGGCGTCTGCTGCTGATGGTGTTCGCGGTGTTCATCGTCAGCCACCTGTTGTCGTGGCTGGCGCAGAGTTTCGCCATGTTGCTGGTCAGCCGGATCGGTATCGCCTTGGCCCATGCCGTGTTCTGGGCCATCACCGCATCGCTGGCGGTGCGTGTGGCGCCACCGGGGCAGCAGGCCAAGGCCTTGGGGCTTTTGGCCACCGGTACCACACTGGCGATGGTGCTGGGCATTCCGCTGGGCCGCGTGGTGGGTGAGGCGCTGGGCTGGCGCACCACTTTTCTCAGCATCGCCGGGGTGGCGCTGGCGACCATGCTATGCCTGATGAAGTCGTTGCCGCTGTTGCCCAGCCAGAACTCCGGCTCGCTGCGCAGCCTACCGATTCTGTTCAAGCGTCCAGCGCTGGTCATCACCTACCTGTTGGTGACCTTGGTGATTACCGCGCAGTTCACCGCCTACAGCTACATCGAGCCGTTCGCCCTGCATGTGGCGCAGATCGGCGGCGAACGTACCACCTTGGTACTGCTGCTGTTCGGTGGCGCTGGCGTGTTCGGTTCGCTGCTGTTCAGCCGTTACAGCGACCGCTTCCCCCATGGCTTCCTGATTGGCTCGATCAGCCTGCTGGCTGCTTGCCTGCTGTTGTTGCTGCCACTGTCGGGCAACTTCTATGGGTTCGCGGCGTTGAGCATGTTCTGGGGCGTGGCGATCCTGAGTTTCAGTCTGGCGCTGCAATCGAAGACCCTGAAGTTGGCCTCCGACGCCACCGACGTGGCCATGGCGTTGTTCTCTGGCATCTACAACATCGGCATTGGTGGTGGGGCGCTGCTGGGCAGCATCGTCAGCAGCCAGATGGGCGTGGCGGACATCGGCCTGGTGGGCGGTAGCATAGCCGTGGCGGGGTTGCTGCTGGCGCTGGCCAGCACCCGGCGCTTCCGGGAAGCGCTGGGGGCCTGAGCACTCCTGTAAAGGCATCACCGCATCGGTTGAAGCCGGCTTGCCGGCTATGAGGGCGTAAGTCTCAACCCAGGACAGCCAACCCTGCCGACACCAGCAACAACCCGGCAAGTCCCCGGTTGAACCCACGCAGCCGCTGCGGCGAATGCAACCAGCGGGCGCTCCCCACGCCCAGCATCGCCCAGACGGTCATGCACGGCAGGGCAACCAGCAGGAACACCAGCGCCAACTGCCACACTGGCAGTGACGGCGCGGCGAACACGCCGATCACCGCCACCGCCATCATCCACACCTTTGGGTTGACCAGTTGCAACGACGCAGCGCTGAAGGCGCTGAAGGGCTTGCCAGTGAGACTGTGCAGCGGTTCGTCAGCGCTGCGCAGCATCTGCCACGCCAGCCAGCTCAACCAGATCACTCCAGCCCAGCTCATCAACTGCTGGGCGAGGGGGTGGCGAGTCAGCCAATCACCCAAACCCAGGCCGACCATCAGCACCACCCCTGCGGCCGCGCCACACCCCGCTACGATCGGCGCCACGCTGGCTCGCAGGCCCAGGCGGGCACTGTGGGCAAGGATCAGCAGGTTGGTCGGTCCTGGGCTGATGCTGGCGACCAGGGCAAAGAGGATGAAAGGCAACAGGGACGACGACATGACGAGTACTCCAATGAATCGGAGCACCATCCTCGCTGTCAGCGGTGCTTCAGTCTGGAAGCTTTGAGCAACGTCGACGGTAGTCGGCCGGGGTCAGTCGATATGCGCGGCGGAACCAGCGGCCGAGATGGCTCTGGTCGGCGAAACCCAAGGTCGAGGCCACTTCGGCTGGCGTCTGGCCTTTGGCAAGCAGGCGCCGGGCACGGGCCACCCTCAGCTGGATCAGGTAGGCGTGCGGCGCCAGGCCGAATGCAGCCTTGAAGGCGCGGGTCAGGCGGAAGCGGTCGACAGCACAGACATGGGCCAGGTCGTCCAGGCCGATGTCCTGGTCAAGATGGGCATGCAGATAGTCGCGGGCCACCTGGGCGACCAGGGGCAGGCGCGGGTCGGGGTTGATCCGTTTGCGCCAGTGCAGGTGCCGGGTAAGGCAACTGAGCAGGTCATCCGTAGCGGTCTGGCGGACCATGCGCAATTCTTCGCCGTGCAATGCCTGGAAGGCGCGGAACGTGGCTAGGGACAGGTGCTCGTCGCGCCAAAGCGTGCCTTTGAAGCTGGGCAGGCAGCCGGCCGGGGCCTGTCCGAACAGCGCGCGCATTTCGGCTTCCAGCCAGTTCGGGTCCAGGTACAAGGTCGAGTAGGTAAAGCCGTCATCGGTGGGCGCGTGGCCGTCGTGCAATTCACCGGGTTCGAGCAAGAACACCTGCCCAGGCGTGCTGTTGTGTTGCTCGCGGCGGCAGTTGAACTGTTGCACACCCTGCTCGGTCACCCCGACCAGGTACGTGTCGTGCCAGTGTGGGTCGTAGGCGTGACCGGTGAAGTGCGCACGCACCGACTCGATGCCGGTGTCGGCGTCCTGCTTGAGGTCGATCCAATTGCTCATGGCCGGGTGCTGCTGTGGAAATAGGCTTGCCACTGTAACTCGCAGGTCCTGCCCCGGCTTAGAACATTTGTGCAGAAAGTCAGGTCATCGCGGGTCCAGCGCCGCGAACCGGTCACGCAACCACACATGCAGGCGAGAAACCGCAGGCGACAGCTGTTTGCGGTGCGGGCATACCAGGGTCACCGGCGTCGGTTCACCAGGGTGGTCGGGCAACAGGACCTCCAGCTCGCCGGCGGCCACATTGGCACGCACATCCAGCCACGATTTATAGGCAATGCCTTCGCCCATCAGCGCCCAGCGCCTGACCAGGTCGGCGTCGTCGCTGAACAGCGAACCCTTGACCTGTACTGTGCGATCTCCCAGGCGCCACTTGTCATAGACCCGGCCTTGTTGTGGGTACAGGAGGCACGCATGGTGATGCAGCGCCTCGGGTGTGGTCGGCCGTCCATGGTGGGCCAGATAGGCCGGCGAGGCGACCACGACACGGCGATTGGCAGGCGCCAGAGGCAAGGCGATGTAGTTGGCATCGTCGTTGGTCCCATAGCGGATGGCCACGTCGACCGGGTCGCGGTAGAAGTCGGCGAGCTGATCGGAAAGGAGGATGCGCAAGTTAAGGTCGGGGTGTTCGCGGCGAAACTCCGTGAGCCATGGCAACAACATGTTGCGGCCCAGGTCCGACGGCGCCGATACCTGTAGCACACCGCGCAGGCTACTGTGGGCGCCGTGCAGGTTGTCCCGCCCTTGGCGCAGGCTTTCCAGGACGGTATGCGCGGTGGGCAGGTACAGCTCACCCTCGGCGGTCAGCCGCAGGCTGCGGGTGGTGCGGGCGAACAGACGTACGTCCAGTTCGCGCTCCAGGCGCTTGATGGCGGCGGCCACCTGCCCGGGCAGCACTTCGGCCTCCTGGGCGGCAGCGGTGAAGCTGCCCAAGGCGCTACTGCGAACGAACAATTCCAGATCAGCGATACGCAGCATTTTCACTCCAAAGATGAAAGTGTTGCTGCATTGTGCCTGTTTTTCTTTTTCTACGGACAGATAAGATGCGTGGCAAACCCGTGCCACCACCAGGAGTCGATTCATGGATACCGTTGCGCTCGCCAAACGCCGTTACACCACCAAAGCCTACGATGCCTCGCGCAAGATCCCACAGGCCACCATCGACGCGCTGCTTGAGCAATTGCGTCACAGCCCGTCGTCGGTGAACTCGCAACCCTGGCATTTCATCGTTGCCGACAGCGCCGAAGGCAAGGCGCGTTTGGCCAAGAGCACGGTGGGAGGGTTTGCGTACAACACACCAAAGATCCTCGATGCGTCCCATGTCATCGTTTTCTGCACCCGCACCGAGATGACCGAAGCGCACCTCGATGCCGTGCTCGATCAGGAAGCGGCCAATGGTCGATTCCGTGACGAGCAGGCCCGCGCCGCGCAGAACCAGAGCCGCCGCCACTATGTGAATCTGCACCGATACGATCAGAAAGACCTGCAGCACTGGATGGAAAAGCAGACCTACCTGGCCCTGGGTACCGCGCTGCTCGGTGCCGCCGCACATGGCCTGGACGCCACGCCGATCGAGGGTTTCGACAGCAAGGTCATGGACGCCGAGCTGGGCCTGCGTGAGCGCGGTTTCACCAGCGTGGTGGTGCTGAGCCTGGGCTATCGCAGCGACGCAGACTTCAATGCGGGGTTGAACAAGTCGCGTCTGCCAGCCTCGACCGTCTTTACCTTCCTCTGAGCGGCAGCCTGAGCGCTGAAAGCCGGCCCCATCAGAGGTGCCGGCGTTCAGGTGCCAGGGCCTAGCCCGACCCCGTGCAGGGCCGCCACGTCAGCTTTGGATGAACGCCAGCAAGTCGGCATTGATCACGTCGGCATGGGTGGTAGGCATGCCATGGGGGAAGCCTTTGTAGGTTTTCAGCGTGCCGTTGGGCAGCAGCTCTGCCGACTTCGGCCCTGAGTTTTCATAGGGTACGATCTGATCATCATCGCCATGCATGACCAGTACCGGTTGCTTGATGCCTTTGAGGTCCTGCGTGAAGTCGGTTTGCGAGAAGGCGACGATGCCGTCGTAATGGGCCTTGGCGCTGCCGATCATGCCCTGGCGCCACCAATTGGCGATGACGCCCTCGCTGGCCTGTACGCCAGGCCGGTTGTAGCCATAGAACGGTCCGGCCGGGACATCGCGATAGAACTGTGCACGGTTGCTGGCCACCTGTTCCTGGAAACCGTCGAACACCGACTTGTCCAGGCCGCCCGGGTTAGCCGGCGTCTTCACCATCAGCGGGGGTACCGCGGCAATCAGGACGGCCTTGGCCACCGGGTCCTGGGGGTACTTGGCCATGTAGTGCACCACTTCGCCGCCGCCTGTCGAGTGACCGACATGGACAGCCCCTTGGATACCCAGGTGCTGGACCACCGCAGCCACGTCAGCGGCGTAGTGATCCATGTCATGGCCCTCCCAAACCTGGCTGGAACGTCCGTGGCCACGGCGGTCATGGGCGACCACTCGGAAGCCTTTGGCGAGGAAGAACAGCATTTGCGCGTCCCAGTCGTCGGCACTCAGTGGCCAGCCGTGGTGGAAGTGGATGACGGGTGCATCGCGCGGCCCCCAGTCCTTATAGAAGATATGAACGCCGTCTTTGGTTGTTACGTAGCTCATGGTTGTTTCTCCTCCGTAGGGGTGTATCAGGCAGAGTCGAATGAACCATTGAGAATAGGAGAGATTTCGCCAGGCATAGAAGATTTTGGGGCGGTGACTTATCGGAATACCCAGAGCACGCGGGTCGCCCGGTCGGACAGGTTGGCGTAGCGGAACTGGCTGTGCGGGGGGAGCTGGAAGCTGTCGTTGGGGCGCAGGGTGACGGCTTGGTCGTGGCCATCGAGCCACAAGGTGAGCTCCCCTTCGAGCACGAAGCCGCCTTGTTCGGCGCTGTCGTTCAAATGCCCATCGCCGCTGCTGGCGCCTGGCGCCAGGTGGCTGTCCAGCATCGAGAACCCACCGTTGAGCTTGGGTGATACCAGTACGTCGGTGATGCCGGCGGCGTAATACAGCGTACGTCTCTCGTCCGGGCGGGTGACCCAGTCCAGCGCCCTGGGCTTGCTGACGTGGTAGAAGTAGGTGGTAGGTACCTTCAGTGCTTCACTGATTGCGGTCAGGTCGGCGACGGTGGGGCGCGACAGCCCGCGCTCGACTTGGGAGAGGAAGCCCACCGAGCGGTTGATCCTCGCCGCCAGGTCGTCAAGGGTCAGGCCACGGTGCTTGCGCAGGTCACGTACCAGAATCGCAAGCCCCTCGATCTCATCCTGCATGTTCATGTGCCAGCCTCGCTTCAGAAATGGTCCCGCAGCCGGTACCACGCCTTGGCGGCTGCCTCCAGGGGCGCGGCCAGGGTGTCGCCGCCGGGAAAGCGGCCATTGTCGATGCCCTGGTAAAGTGCCAACAGGTCATCGTCACCCAGGATCGCATCGCTGACTGCTTTCGCCGCCGCCAGGGTCGGCAGCACACCATGGCCGGAAAAACCTTGCAGCCAGTAGCGCTGGCCGTCCCGGCCAACGTCCGGGGTGCGCCGCATGCTGCAGTCGATATGGCCACCCCAGGCGTAGTCGATGGTCACGCCCGTCAGTTGAGGAAAGACCCGTTCCAGGTAGGGGCGGGTGGCGCTGGCCACGTCCTTGGGTATGCCGCCCAGGTAGGTGCAGCCACCGCCGAACAGCAAGCGGTGGTCCGGGGTGAGGCGGAAATAGTCGGGGACGAACTGGTTGTCGATCACGCAACTGTTGCGCGGCAGCAGCGATGCGGCAAGTGCAGGGTCAAGCGGCGCGGTGGCGACCTGGTACGAGCCCACTGGCAACAGCCTGCGTGAGAGCGTGCGGTCGAGGCGGTCGATGTAGGCATTGCAGGCCAGCACCAGCACGTCACACCGCACTTCGCCGCGCTCGGTGCGGACGCGATAACCGTTGTTGGTCTGCTGGTAGTCGACCACTTGGCTTTGTTCGAAGATGCCCCCGCCCGCGGCTTCGAGGGCAATGGCCAGTCCCTGGGCGAGCTTGAGCGGGTTGAGGTGCGCGCCCTTGCCGTCGTACAGCGCAGCCTGGTAGCGCGGGCTGCCGATCCACTGCGCCAGCTCGTCGCGGCCAATCAGGCGCAAGCCGTCGTAGCCCCATTTGTCTTCGGCCTCGTGCAGGGCTTCTTCCAGCATCTTCACACGGCGAGGCAGTACCGCCGCCCACAGGCTGCCGGGCCGGTAGTCGATGTCGAAACCGTGGCGCAGGGGCAGTTCACGCATCTCTTCTGCCGCCCAGCACATGCTGTCCCACAGCCGACGTGCGCGTTCTGTGCCAAGGGATTTTTCCAGCGGCGGCATGTCGCACGACCAACCCAGCAATGCCTGGCCACCGTTGCGCCCGGAGGCAGCCCATGCCACACGACTGGATTCGAGCAAGGTCACGCGCTTACCGGCCAAGGCCAGGCGCAGGGCAGTGTGCAGGCCGCTGAAGCCAGCACCAACGATCACTACATCGGTGTCATGCTGGCCTTGCAGGGTAGGGCGCAAGGGGATGGGGGTGGGGAAGGTCTGGGCGTAGTAGCTGGCAATATGCTGGGCGGATTGCTTGAACATGCAGATGCCTCGTGAAATTTATAGTGCTTATTTTCATGAAAATGTAGCATTATTTTTTCACGGCGCCAGCTTTCTTTTATGGGAGATTCGCGGCTACCGCTCTTACGCAGGGTGGCGATGAGGAGGAGGCAACGATCAATCCTCCGGCTATGTCGATGCCATGCGCCGAGGCTGCTTCGGTTTGCCAGCGCTCGCTTTGCCTTTCCCGCTGGTCCGGCGCTTCTTCTTCCACGGTGTTGCTGCCTTGCCTGCCGCCGGTCCGCTGATGGTCAGTTGCATGCCGCTGCAGCGCTGCACCAGCTTGCCCATCCAGGCCGATTGCCGCGCGACGAATTCCTCCAGGCTCATTTCGCCGCTTTGCACCATGTCCAGGGCCTGCTCCCAGATCGCCGTGGTACCGGGGTCGGCAATGGCGCGGGGGACGGCGTCGATCAGGCTGAAGGCTGCCGGGGTGGCGCTCAGCGCCTTGCCGTTCTTCACCAGGTACCCGCGGTCGAGCAGGCCTTGGATGATGCTGGCACGGGTCGCCTCGGTGCCGATGCCGGTGGTTTCCTTGAGCTTTTGTTTCAGGCGAGGGTCGTCGACCAGTTTGGCGACGTTCTTCATGGCCTTGATCAGGTCGCCTTCGGTGAAGGGTTTGGGGGGCTGGGTCCATTGATCCTTCAGTTGCACATCGTGCACGTTGCACACCTGGCCTTCAGACAGGACTGGCAGCACCTGGGCCGGTGGCGCCTCGCGGCCTTTGTTCGGGGTCAGTGCCTCGGGGAGGGCGCGGCGCCAACCTGGCTCGACGATCTGCTTGCCCACGGCACGCAGCGCGTGGCCGGCGCAATCGAATTCGGCTTGGGTGCGGTCGAATTCATGATTGGGCAGGAACTGCGCCAGATAGCGGGCACGAATGAGCGTGTAGACCGCCTTGTACTTGGCCGGCAGGCGGGACGGGTCGCTGGCGGCCGCGGTGGGGATGATGCCGTGGTGAGCGCTGACCTTGGCATCGTTCCAGGCCCGTGAACGGCGCTGGGGCGTCAGGTATGGCTGCAAGGGGGCCAAACTGGCGTCGGCGCGTTGTAGCGCGGCGAGGATTGCCGGAGCCTCGCTGTGCTGGCTCATGGGCAGGTAGCCGCAGTCGCTGCGCGGGTAAGTGATCAGCTTGTGGGTTTCATACAGCGCCTGGGCGATGTCGAGGGTTTCCTGGGCGCCGAGTCCGAACTTCTTCGAGCACAGCTCCTGCAGAGTGCCAAGGTCGAAGGGCAGGGGCGCTGCTTCTCGCACGCGCTCAGTGGCTACCTTCAGCACCTGCGCGGTGCCTGAGTTGCCCATATCGGCGGCGGCTTGTTGTGCCAATGCCGGGTTCAGGCAGCGGCCCTGATCGTCGCAGGCATCCTCTGGAGCGCGCCACTGGGCGTTGAAGTGCTGGCCGGCGTGTTCCAGCTGCACGTCGATGGACCAGAACGGCACGGGTACGAAGTTGGCGATGCTGCGGTCGCGGTCGACCACCAGACGCAAAGTCGGCGTCTGTACACGGCCTACCGGCAGTACGCCCTGGTAGCCGGACTGGCGACCGAGCAGGGTGAACAGCCGGCTCATGTTCATGCCGATCAGCCAGTCGGCCCGCGAGCGGCCCAGTGCCGAGTGATAAAGGCTGAACGTGTCCTGGCCCGGCAGCAGCCGGGCCAGGGCCTTGCGAATCGACGCATCGTCCAGGGCCGACAGCCATAGGCGTTGAATCGGACCCCGATAACGACAGTGCTCGACCAGCTCGCGGGCGATCATCTCGCCTTCACGGTCGGCGTCAGTGGCGATCACCAGCTCCCGGGCTTCTCCCAGCAGGCGCTTGACCGCCTTGAACTGGCTGGCGGTCTTGGGCTTGACCAGCATTTTCCATTTTTCCGGAATGATCGGCAGGTCGGCCAGGTTCCAACGTTTGTAGCGAGCGTCGTAGCTGTCGGGCGGTGCGGTTTCAAGCAGGTGGCCGATGCACCAGGTCACGCAGACATCGGTGCCTTGCCAGCAGCCGTCGCCCTTGCGATTGGCACCTAGCACCTTGGCGATGTCTTTTGCCTGAGAGGGTTTTTCACAGAGGAACAGGCGCATGGCCGGGAACGCTTCATCGGGAAAGATGGGCACTAGGATGCGCAAGCGAGGGCGCGCAGGCAAGCTTTATCTGGATGGATGTACAGGTTTTTGTGTCGGGCAGGCATGTCTTTGGCCGGCAGCGGCCCTTTCGCGGGTAAACCCGTGATAGGGCCGCTGCCGGTTGTGCATCAGGCGCGCGAATCGCGGACCATGTCCACGTGCGGGATACCCGCTTCGAGGAACTCTTCGCTGACCACGCGGAAACCCAGCCGCTCATAGAAGGGGGTGGCATGGACCTGGGCGCTGAGCATTTGTTGCTTGAGGTCGCGGTTCTGCGCTTCGGCGATCACGGCCTTCATCAGCGCATCGCCAACCTTCAGTCCGCGCCAGTCCTTGAGCACTGAAATGCGTCCGATGGTGCCGTCGGGCAGCAGGCGGGCGGTACCGATCGGGTAGTCGCCTTCCAGGGCGAGAAAGTGCAGGGCGTCCTGGTCTTCGGAGTCGAACTCCAGCTCCGGCGGGATGTGCTGTTCGGCGACGAATACCGCCTCACGAATGCGGCGGATATCGGCGTTGTCTTTGTGCCAGTCGGCCAGGCGAACGCTGATCTTATTCATTGGCAAACCCCAGGCTTCCTTGTTTGACCAACTGCTGTACCAGCATAAGGCCATCTTCGTCCTGCAGCCACTGGTCAAGGTTGTCGATATGCAACGCGTCGGCGGAACACACCAGTTTCAGCAGTTCGCGCAGTTTGTCCGGCAGCGGGCAGCTGCGGCCGCTGGCGAACAGCATCAGGTCGTCGTTGAGCTCGGACCAGGCCATGCGTGCACTCGGGTTGCGGATCAGGATCGCGCCGTCTTCAAGGGCCTCGATCAGCTCGTCTTCGGACAACTCTTCGCCGACGACCTGTTCCGGATAGCGTGGCTCGGTCATGAACTGGCCGAACCAGGTCAGCAGCAGGTCTTTGTCGCCCATGTGCTTGTCGAGCAGCGCCTTGAGGCGGTCGAGGGCATCGTGCTGAATCTGGTGTGGGTCGCTGGCAGGCTCCGCGTCGGCGTCGCTGTAGCGCTCTTCGTCGGGCAGGAACTGGCCGAGGAAGTCGGTGAAGTGGGTCAGGACCTCAGCGGCGCTCGGGGCGCGGAAGCCTACCGAGTAGGTCAGGCAGTCGTCCACGGCCACGCCGTAGTGGGCCAGGCGCGGTGGCAGGTACAGCATGTCACCCGGTTCCAGGGTCCACTCGCCGCTTTGCTCGAACTCGGCGAGGATGCGCAGGTCGGCATGCGGCAGCAGCGGGCTGTCGCTGTTGCACATCTGGCCGATCTTCCAGTTGCGCTGGCCGTGGCCTTGCAGCAGGAACACGTCGTAGTTGTCGAAGTGTGGGCCGACACTGCCTCCGGGGGCGGCGAAGCTGATCATCACATCGTCGATACGCCAACTTGGCAGGAAGCGGAAGTGCTCCAGCAGCTCGGCGACTTCCGGAACGAACTGGTCGACGGCTTGCACCAGCAGGGTCCAATCCTTCTCCGGCAGCTCGGCGAAGGTTTCCTCCTCGAACGGGCCCCGGCGCAGCTCCCATGGGTGCGCGCCGTGCTCGAGGACGATGCGCGACTCGACTTCGTCTTCCAGGGCCAGGCCGGCCAGCTCATCGGGGTCGATAGGGCTTTCGAAGTCCGGGAACGCCTGGCGCACCAGCAGGGGCTTCTTCTGCCAGTAGTCGCGCATGAATTCGCGGGCCGTGAGGCCGCCGAGCAGCTGCAGTGGAGTATCAGGATTCATGTTCAACCTATTGAAAAAACGTAATTTTCGTGCGGGAATAAAAACGCCCGGCCAAGCCGGGCGTTGTACGCGACGCTCAGCTTAGATGCGTTTGGCCTGGGCTGCCGCGTTGCCGATGTAGGTCGCCGGGGTCAGCTGCTTGAGCTCGGCCTTGGCTTCGGCTGGCATGTCCAGACCATCGATGAAGGTCAGCAGCGCTTCAGGCGTGATGCCCTTGCCACGGGTCAGCTCCTTGAGCTTCTCGTAGGGGTTCTCGATGTTGAAACGACGCATGACGGTCTGGATCGGCTCGGCCAGGACTTCCCAGCAGGCGTCCAGGTCGGCGGCGATGCGCTGGGTGTTGATTTCCAGCTTGCCGATACCTTTGAGGCTGGCCTCGTAGGCGATGACGCTGTGGGCGAAGCCCACGCCCAGGTTGCGCAGCACGGTGGAGTCGGTCAGGTCGCGCTGCCAGCGGGAGATTGGCAGTTTGCTGGCCAGGTGCTGGAACAGTGCGTTGGCAATACCCAGGTTGCCTTCGGAGTTCTCGAAGTCGATTGGGTTGACCTTGTGCGGCATGGTCGAGGAGCCGATTTCGCCAGCGACGGTCTTCTGCTTGAAGTAGCCCAGGGATATGTAGCCCCAGACGTCACGGTCGAAGTCGATGAGGATGGTGTTGAAGCGAGCGATGGCGTCGAACAGCTCGGCGATGTAGTCGTGCGGCTCGATCTGGGTGGTATAGGGGTTGAACACCAGGCCCAGCTCGTCTTCGATGAAGGCGCGGGCGTTGGCTTCCCAGTCGATCTGCGAGTAGGCCGACAGGTGGGCGTTGTAGTTGCCCACGGCACCGTTGATCTTGCCCAGTAGCGGTACGGCGGCAACCTGGGCGATCTGGCGCTCCAGACGGTACACGACGTTGGCCAGCTCTTTGCCCAGGGTGGTCGGCGATGCCGGTTGGCCGTGGGTACGCGACAGCATAGGCACGTCGGCGTACTGATGAGCCAGGGCGCGGATGGCGTCGGCGATCTGACGCATCAGCGGCAGCAGGACTTCGTCACGACCGGCGCGCAGCATCAGGGCGTGGGACAGGTTGTTGATGTCCTCGCTGGTGCAGGCGAAGTGGATGAACTCGCTGACCTTGGCCAGCTCAGGCAGCTTGGCGGCCTGCTCCTTGAGGAGGTATTCGATCGCCTTGACGTCGTGGTTGGTGGTGCGCTCGATTTCCTTGACGCGCTCGGCGTGCTCGAGCTTGAAGTCGGTGGCCAGGCTGTCCAGCAGGGCGTTGGCTTCGGCGGAGAACGCCGGCACTTCGCCGATCTGCGGGTGGGCGGCCAGACGCTGGAGCCAGCGGACTTCGACCAGGGCGCGGAAACGGATGAGACCGTATTCGCTGAAAATAGGGCGCAGGGCCTGGGTTTTGCCGGCGTAACGGCCGTCTACAGGGGAAACCGCAGTGAGCGAAGAGAGCTGCATGGGGTGTTCTCGGACAGTCAGGCTTTTGGAAGGGCGCATATCATACATGAAAAATGCGCTCAGGTCGGGTGGCTGACCAAAGGTCAGGCCATTTATCAGGTGCGGCATTGCGTATTGCCTGTTCCGGCCCTCTCGCTGGCAAGTCAGCTCCCACAGGACTTGCACCGCGCTCGAGGCGAGTGCGGTTCCTGTGGGAGCTGGCTTGCCGGGATGAGGGCCGGAACGGTCAACCCCCCCCCTCAGGAAGGGTTGCGCATCATGTCGTACAGTTCGTTCAGCAACTTGCGCCGGCTGAACACCAATTGCCAGCGGTGCCCGCCCAGCTGGCGCCACAGGCGCGCGGCGCGGATGCCAGCCAGCAGCAGGGCGCGGATTTTCGAGGCATTGCTGGCCTGCTGCAGGAAGCGCATGTCGCCATGCACCTGGATGCGCTGGCGCAGGGTGCTCAGAGTGTCCTGGTACAACGCGCCGCTGGAAGCGATGACGTTTTCGTGGACCAGGCCAAAATGCTCGGCCTGCGACTGGATCTGGGGCAAGCGGTTGCCGATGGTGTCGAGCAGGTCGCCGCGCTTGTTCAGCTGGCGCTCCAGGCCCAGCATCGACAGGGCATAGCGCAGGGGCTCGCGCTGCAGGCTGCTGGGGTCGCGCTCCAGGGCGCCGACCAGGGCGCGATAGCCATCGCGCAGGTTGAGGTCGTCGCCGCCGAACACTTCCAGGGTGTCCTTCGGGTCGCGGACCAGCAAGCTACCGATCATGCAGCCAATGTTGGCCTCGCTGGCCTGCCCGGTGCGGGCGATGCGGTCGACCAGCACCGCGGCCTGGAACACGCCGCCCAGGGCGACCAGTTGCTCCTGCAGGTTGCTCATGCGCGCGGGCTCCACGGCTCGGCGGTTTCGATCACACCGCCGCCGAGGCAGACCTCGCCGTCATAGAACACCACCGACTGGCCTGGAGTGACAGCCCGTTGCGGCTCGTCGAACACTGCGCGGTAGCCGGTCTCGGTGCGCTCCAGGGTGCATTGCTGGTCGCTCTGGCGGTAACGGACCTTGGCGGTGAGTTTACGCGGGCTGCTCAGGTCGATCGGGTTGACCCAGAAGATTTCCGAGGCGAGCAGGGCGCGGGAGAACAGCCACGGATGTTCGTTGCCCTGGCCCACCACCAGCACGTTGCGAGCCAGGTCCTTGTGCAGCACGTACCACGGCTCGTCGCCGGCATCTTTCAAGCCGCCGATTCCCAAGCCCTGGCGCTGGCCGATGGTGTGGTACATCAAGCCGTGATGGCGGCCGATCACCTCGCCTTCGGTGGTCTCGATATCGCCAGGCTGAGCGGGCAGGTACTGCTTGAGGAAGTCGCTGAAGCGGCGTTCGCCAATGAAGCAGATCCCGGTGGAGTCCTTTTTCTTGGCGGTGGCCAAGCCGTGTTTCTCGGCGATGGCACGGACTTCGGGCTTCTCCAGTTCGCCGACCGGGAACAGGGTGCGGGCAATTTCCTTGCCGCCGACCGCGTGCAGGAAGTAGCTCTGATCCTTGTTCGGGTCCAGGCCCTTGAGCAACTCGGTGAGGTCGCCGGTATCGCGGCGGCGCACGTAGTGGCCGGTGGCGATCAGGTCGGCCCCCAGGGAAAGGGCGTAGTCGAGGAACGCCTTGAACTTGATTTCGCGGTTGCAGAGGATGTCCGGGTTCGGCGTACGGCCGGCCTTGTACTCCTCGAGGAAATGCTCGAACACGTTGTCCCAGTATTCGGCGGCGAAGTTGGCGGTATGCAGCTTGATGCCGATACGGTCGCACACCGCCTGGGCGTCGGCCAGGTCTTCGCGGGCAGTGCAGTATTCGGTGCCGTCGTCTTCTTCCCAGTTCTTCATGAACAGACCTTCCACCTGGTACCCCTGCTCCATGAGCAGAAGGGCGGAGACGGAAGAGTCCACGCCGCCGGACATGCCGACGATGACGCGGGTCTTGGCGGGGTCTTTGAGTGCTGGGCTGGTCATGGCTACCGATGTGTTTCAGGGGGAAAAGCGCCGATTCTATCAAACCCGCGCACGTACGTCAGTCACGCAGCAGGTCGAGGCTGTGCAATGGTCCGGCCAGGTAGTCGTCGATGCAGCGTGGTACCAACTCGCTGCGCCAGCGCGTGGAGTCGGCCAGCAATTCTTCGCGGGTGAGCCAGACGGCGCGGACGATATCGCTGTCCAGCGCCAGGTCGGCGTGGTGGCGCACGGGGCGGGCGGCGAAGCAGATGCGCTGGTAGGTTACGCCGTTGCTCGGGGCGGTGTAGAGGTAGATGCCGACCACGCCGGTCAGCTCGACTTCCCAGGCGGTTTCCTCGAGGGTTTCGCGCAGGGCGGCCTGGGGTAGGGTCTCATTGGGTTCGAGGTGGCCAGCAGGCTGGTTGAAGACGTGCTGGCCGGCTTTGAATTCTTCGACGAGGAGGAACTTGCCTTCGTGCTCGACGATGGTGGCGACGGTGATGTGGGGTTGCCAGGTCATGGTGGAGTCCTTCGATCGTTGGGGCCGCTGCGCTGCCCTCGCCGGCAAGCTGGCGCCTGCGGATTCTGGGTGTGTACCTGAAAAGCACAAACCCCGGTGCGTGGCCGGGGTTTGTGTGGTTACTTCAAGCGAGCCTTACAGGGCGGCAATGGCACTGTTCAGGGTCTGGCTTGGGCGCATCACCTTGGCGGTCAGCTCGGCATCCGGGGCGTAGTAGCCACCGATGTCGGCCGGCTTGCCCTGAACGGCGTTGAGCTCGGCGACGATGGTCGCTTCGTTCTCGGTCAGGGTCTTGGCCAGCGGGGCGAAGCGCGCCTGCAGCGCAGCGTCGTCGGTCTGAGCGGCCAGGGCCTGGGCCCAGTACAGGGTCAGGTAGAAGTGGCTGCCGCGGTTGTCGATACCGCCGACTTTGCGCGATGGCGACTTGTTGGTGTCCAGGAACTTGCCGGTAGCTTGGTCCAGGGTGTTGGCCAGGACTTTGGCGCGCGGGTTGTCGTAGGTGTTGCCCAGGTGCTCCAGGGAAGCGGCCAGGGCCAGGAACTCACCCAGCGAGTCCCAGCGCAGGAAGTTCTCTTCGACCAGTTGCTGCACGTGTTTCGGAGCCGAACCACCGGCGCCGGTTTCGAACAGGCCACCGCCGTTCATCAGCGGCACGATCGACAGCATCTTGGCACTGGTGCCCAGTTCCATGATCGGGAACAGGTCGGTCAGGTAGTCGCGCAGTACGTTACCGGTTACCGAGATGGTGTCCTTGCCTTCGCGGATGCGGGCCAGGGAGAACTTGATGGCGTCGACCGGAGCCAGGACGCGGATGTCCAGGCCGGAGGTGTCGTGGTCCTTCAGGTACTGTTGCACCTTCTCGATCATCACGCCGTCATGGGCGCGAGCCGGGTCCAGCCAGAACACCGCCGGGGTGTTGCTCAGGCGGGCGCGGTTGACGGCCAGCTTGACCCAGTCCTGGATCGGCGCGTCCTTGGTCTGGCACATGCGGAAGATGTCGCCAGCTTCGACGTTCTGTTCCAGAACGACGTTGCCCTTGCCATCGACCACGCGCACGACGCCGTCGGCCTTGATCTGGAAGGTCTTGTCGTGGGAACCGTATTCTTCGGCTTTCTGGGCCATCAGGCCGACGTTCGGTACGCTGCCCATGGTGGTCGGGTCGAAGGCACCGTTGGCCTTGCAGTCCTCGATCACGGCCTGGTAGATGCCAGCGTAGCAACGGTCCGGGATCACGGCCTTGGCGTCTTGCAGTTCGCCAGCGGTGTTCCACATCTTGCCCGAGTCGCGGATCATGGCCGGCATCGAAGCGTCGACGATGACGTCGCTCGGAACGTGCAGGTTGGTGATGCCTTTGTCGGAGTTGACCATCGCCAGGGCTGGGCGCACGGCGTACAGGGCCTGGATGTCGGCTTCGATCTCGGCTTGCTTCTCGGCGGGCAGGTCCTTGATGCGGGCGTACAGGTCACCGATGCCGTTGTTGGCGTTGAAGCCGACTTCGGCCAATGCGGTGGCGTGCTTGGTCAGCACGTCGTTGTAGAACTCTTCGACGATCACGCCGAACATGATCGGGTCGGAGACCTTCATCATGGTGGCTTTCAGGTGCACCGACAGCAGTACGCCGGAGGCCTTGGCATCGGCGATCTGTTCGGCGATGAAGGCTTTCAGGGCCTTGCGGCTCATGGTGGCGCAGTCGATGACCTCGGCGGCCTTGACCGCGGTCTTTTCTTTCAGGACGGTGGTGGTGCCGTCTTTGCCGACCAGCTCGATGCGCAGGCTGTCGTCAGCTTCGATCAGTGCGGCTTTCTCGCTGCCGTAGAAGTCGCCCTGGGTCATATGGGCAACATGCGACTTGGAGTCAGCGGCCCAGGCGCCCATCTTGTGCGGATGCTTGCGTGCGTAGTTCTTGACCGACAGCGGGGCGCGGCGGTCGGAGTTGCCTTCGCGCAGAACCGGGTTCACGGCGCTACCCTTGATGCGGTCGTAGCGGGCGCGGGATTCTTTCTCGGCTTCGGTGGCCGGCTCGTCGGCGTAGTCAGGGATGTTGAAGCCCTTGCCTTGCAGCTCCTTGATCGCGGCCTTGAGCTGCGGTACCGAGGCGCTGATGTTCGGCAGCTTGATGATGTTGGCTTCGGGGGTGGTGGCCAGCTGGCCCAGTTCCGCCAGGTGATCGCCTACCTGCTTCTCGGCGCCCAATTGCTCCGGGAAGGCTGCGAGGATACGGCCGGCCAGGGAGATGTCGCGGGTTTCGACGGCGATATCGGCCGATGCGGTGAACGCTTCGATGATCGGCAGCAGGGAATAGGTGGCGAGGGCGGGAGCTTCGTCGGTGAAGGTGTAGATGATCTTGGAACGGGTGGGCATGCGGGTTAACTCTCTATGTGCTGAGCGTACTCGAGTCTCGAGGTGCGCAGGGTAGGCGCATCGCCCTGGCAACGCCATGAGCGGATAGTCGAGAGGCTGCGAGCGGTGATGGTGGATGCATCAGTCGAGCGTCAAGTGCTGAGCTGCGGTAACAACCCAGGCTTAGTGGCCGTCGATGGCCAAGGGCGAGCCGCATTTTTCCAAGGGTTCGCCCCGATGACCCTACGGTCGCGCCGCAGTATACCAAACCATGCGGGCTATTCAGCAAGGCGAAGTGATATCTGCGCATTTATAAGACCAAAGACGTAGGGGCAATGTGGCGTGTTGCCGCAGGCTCGTACGGGGCCTGCAAGGCCGTGCGGTGCGGCGGATTTCTTGCGGGAAACGGCCTGCCCGGCGACGTGTCCTGTCTCGTCGACGCACGCGCAACGCCTTGCAGGTCAGCGGATGTGGTTTAGGCTCAGTGGATCGCATGATGTCCAATCACACCCGACAGCGGAGTAGTGCAAGCATGGGATACCAGAAAATCAAGGTTCCGACCGACGGCGCCAAGATCACCGTCAATGCCGACCATTCGCTTAACGTTCCCGACAACCCCATCATTCCTTACATCGAGGGCGACGGTATCGGCGTGGATGTCTCGCCGGTGATGATCAAGGTGGTCGATGCCGCCGTGCAGAAGGCCTATGGCGGCAAGCGCAAGATTGCCTGGATGGAAGTCTACGCCGGCGAAAAGGCGACCCAGGTCTACGATCAGGACACTTGGCTCCCCCAGGAAACCCTGGATGCGGTGCGCGATTACGTGGTGTCGATCAAGGGGCCGCTGACCACCCCGGTCGGTGGCGGCATCCGCTCGCTTAACGTGGCCTTGCGCCAGCAGCTTGACCTCTATGTATGCCTGCGCCCGGTGTTGTGGTTCCAGGGCGTGCCCAGTCCGGTCAAGAAGCCTGGCGATGTCGACATGGTGATCTTCCGTGAGAACTCCGAGGACATTTATGCCGGTATCGAATGGAAGGCTGGCTCGCCGGAAGCCAACAAGGTGATCAAGTTCCTCAAGGAGGAAATGGGCGTCACCAAGATCCGCTTCGACCAGGATTGCGGCATCGGCGTGAAGCCGGTCTCCAGGGAAGGTACCAAGCGTCTGGTGCGCAAGGCCTTGCAGTATGTGGTGGATAACGACCGTGAGTCGCTGACTCTGGTACACAAGGGCAACATCATGAAGTTCACCGAAGGGGCCTTCAAGGACTGGGGCTACGAAGTGGCACGGGACGAGTTCGGCGCCGAGCTGCTGGACGGCGGCCCATGGATGAAGTTCAAGAACCCCAAGACCGGCCGCGAAGTGATCGTCAAGGACGCCATCGCCGATGCCATGCTGCAACAGATCCTGTTGCGCCCGGCCGAGTACGACGTGATCGCCACGCTTAACCTCAATGGCGATTACCTCTCCGACGCCCTGGCGGCCGAGGTGGGCGGCATCGGTATCGCGCCGGGGGCCAATCTGTCGGATACCGTGGCCATGTTCGAAGCTACCCATGGCACTGCGCCGAAATATGCCGGGCAGGACAAAGTCAACCCAGGGTCCGTGATCCTTTCGGCCGAAATGATGCTGCGCCATATGGGCTGGACCGAGGCGGCCGACCTGATCATCAAGGGCACCAATGGCGCCATTGCGGCCAAGACCGTGACCTATGACTTCGAGCGCCTGATGGAGGGGGCGACGCTGGTGAGCAGCTCAGGTTTCGGTGATGAAATGATCAAGCACATGTAATGCTGTGCCCTGGGGGGCTGGGCTGCCGGCACCATCACCGGGCCGGCTCCTGCAGGGGGATGGTTAAATGAAAACCGGCCGCTTCCGTTCAAAGAAGCGGCCGGCTTGTTCGTCTACCGGCAGAGTAGGGTGCGTCAGGCATTCACGGTATCGTCGGTCGTGGTCTGTATGCCGGGTGAGGGGGTGGCGCCAGCGCTGCTGATGTTGGTCGCGTGCAAGCCTTTGGGGCCCTGGATGATCTCGAACGTCACGGCCTGTCCGGCCTTGAGCGTCTTGTAGCCGTCCATCTGGATCGCCGAATAGTGGGCGAACAGATCTTCGTCTTTGCCCTCCTCATTGATGAATCCATAGCCCTTGGCATTGTTGAACCACTTGACTTTACCGCTTGCCATCCCTATGTCCCTCTGCAAAGGACTCCATCACTGGAGTATCATCCACTTCATCCGCATACGAACCGTGCGAAAAATCTGGTTGACTGCGCGGATCTTTATCGACCACGGTGGGTTCTTATTGGTTGTAACACCGTTTTGCCGATAGTCAAGGTCAGCCGGCGCGTGCGCTGTTGGTGGCCTGTGCGGTCAACCCACAACCTTAACTTGTCGATCATGATGAAATTCTTTCCATGCATGCACCTAGTGAGATTCGACTAACATTCAATCAGGATCGCCCGCAATCGAATGAGGACGACGGCTCAGGTCTTGCGGTTCAGGAAGCCAAGCCGATCCTGCAGGCGCCACCGATGTACAAGGTGGTTTTGTTCAACGATGACTACACACCGATGGATTTCGTCGTCGAAGTGCTCGAAACGTTCTTCAATCTGAACCGCGAGCTGGCGACCAAGATCATGCTGACCGTCCATACCGAAGGGCGGGCAGTGTGCGGATTGTTTACCCGTGACATCGCCGAGACAAAGGCCATGCAGGTCAACCAATACGCCAGGGAAAGCCAGCATCCGCTACTCTGTGAAATCGAGAAGGACGGTTAATCGCCGACCACTTGGGTATGAGGTGAAGCTATGTTAAACCGCGAGCTCGAAGTCACCCTCAATCTGGCCTTCAAGGAGGCTCGTTCGAAGCGTCATGAGTTCATGACCGTCGAACACCTGCTGCTAGCACTCCTTGACAATGAGGCTGCCGCGACCGTTCTGCGCGCCTGTGGCGCGAATCTCGACAAACTCAAGCACGACCTGCAAGAGTTCATCGACTCCACGACACCCCTGATTCCGGTCAATGACGAAGATCGCGAAACTCAGCCGACCTTGGGCTTCCAGCGCGTTTTGCAGCGCGCCGTGTTCCATGTGCAAAGCTCGGGCAAGCGCGAAGTGACCGGTGCCAACGTGTTGGTGGCGATTTTCAGCGAACAGGAAAGCCAGGCAGTCTTTCTGCTCAAACAGCAGAGCGTGGCCCGGATCGATGTGGTCAATTACATCGCCCACGGCATCTCCAAGGTGCCAGGCCATGGTTCGCACACCGAGAACGACCAGGAAATGCAGGACGAAGAGGGCGGCGAAACGTCGGCCTCGGGCAACCCGCTGGATGCCTATGCCAGCAATCTGAACGAACTCGCCCGGGCCGGACGCATCGATCCGCTGGTAGGGCGTGAGCAGGAAGTCGAGCGCGTTGCGCAGATCCTCGCTCGCCGTCGCAAGAACAACCCGTTGCTGGTGGGGGAGGCGGGTGTCGGCAAGACCGCCATCGCCGAAGGCCTGGCCAAGCGCATCGTCGACGGCCAGGTGCCCGACCTGCTGGCGCAAAGCGTGGTGTATTCGCTAGACCTCGGTGCGCTGCTGGCCGGGACCAAATACCGCGGCGACTTCGAAAAACGCTTCAAGGCGTTGCTCGGCGAACTGCGCAAGCGTCCCCAGGCCATTCTGTTCATCGACGAAATTCACACCATCATCGGTGCCGGTGCGGCTTCGGGTGGGGTGATGGATGCATCCAACCTGCTCAAGCCGCTGTTATCTTCGGGTGACATCCGCTGCATAGGCTCGACCACCTTCCAGGAATTCCGTGGCATCTTCGAGAAAGACCGTGCCTTGGCGCGGCGCTTCCAGAAAGTCGATGTCTCCGAGCCATCGGTCGAAGATACCGTGGGCATTCTGCGTGGCCTGAAAGGGCGCTTCGAAAGCCACCACAACATCGAGTACAGCGACGAAGCGCTGCGCGCCGCCGCCGAATTGGCCTCGCGCTACATCAATGACCGGCACATGCCGGACAAGGCCATCGACGTGATCGACGAGGCCGGCGCCTATCAGCGTCTGCAGCCGGAAGCCAACCGGGTCAAGCGCATCGATGTGCCGCAGGTCGAGGACATCGTCGCCAAAATCGCGCGTATTCCGCCCAAACACGTCACCAGCTCCGACAAGGAACTGCTACGCAACCTCGAGCGTGACCTGAAGCTGACCGTTTTCGGCCAGGATGCGGCGATCGACTCGCTCTCCACGGCCATCAAGCTGTCGCGGGCGGGCCTCAAGGCGCCGGACAAGCCAGTCGGCTCGTTCCTGTTCGCAGGTCCGACCGGTGTCGGCAAGACCGAAGTGGCGCGGCAATTGGCCAAGGCGCTGGGTGTCGAGCTGGTACGCTTCGATATGTCCGAGTACATGGAGCGCCACACCGTGTCGCGCCTGATCGGTGCGCCACCTGGCTATGTCGGGTTCGACCAGGGGGGGTTGCTGACCGAGGCGATTACCAAGCAGCCGCATTGCGTGTTGCTGCTCGATGAAATCGAGAAGGCCCACCCGGAAGTCTTCAACCTGCTGCTGCAGGTGATGGACCACGGCACGCTGACCGACAACAACGGGCGCAAGGCCGATTTCCGCAACGTGATTCTGATCATGACCACCAACGCCGGTGCAGAAACCGCTGCGCGGGCCTCGATCGGTTTCACGCACCAGGATCACTCGTCCGACGCGATGGAAGTCATTCGCAAGAGCTTCACACCGGAGTTCCGCAACCGCCTGGACACCATCATCCAGTTCGGCCGCCTGAGCCACGAGACGATCAAGAGCATCGTCGACAAGTTCCTCATCGAACTGCAGGCGCAACTGGAGGACAAGCGTGTGCTGCTGGAAGTCAGCGATGCCGCTCGCGGCTGGCTGGCTACCACCGGCTACGATGTGCAGATGGGTGCGCGGCCGATGGCGCGGCTTATCCAGGACAAGATCAAGCGGCCGCTGGCCGAGGAGATCTTGTTTGGCGAGCTGGCCGAGCATGGCGGTGTCGTGCACATCGACCTGCGCGATGGCGAACTGGTGTTCGACTTCGAGACCACGGCAGAGGTGGCGTGAAAGCGGGGTCGCGCAGCGGCCCTTGCCAAACTGGCAGGTACAAAAAAGCCCGGCACATGGCCGGGCTTTTTCATGGCTTGAGCTTAGCGCGCACGGTAAGTGATGCGGCCCTTGCTCAGGTCGTATGGCGTCAGTTCGACGCGGACCTTGTCACCAGTCAGAATGCGAATGTAGTTCTTGCGCATCTTTCCGGAGATGTGCGCGGTTACGACGTGCCCGTTTTCCAACTCCACGCGGAACATGGTGTTGGGCAGGGTGTCGACGACAGTACCTTCCATTTCGAAGCTGTCTTCTTTCGACATGCAGTAAAGCCCTCGGTATCCAGTGTTGGCCCGACGCAATGACTGCACCGGGCAAAAAAGTGGCGTGGATTATGCCCGATAACTGTGTGTCAAGCCAATGCTTTCAGTTGAGGGTGACCCAGCGCTGATTGATCAGCAGCTCGATAGGGCGATATTGGGTCTTGTAGTTCATCTTCTTGCAGTTCTTTATCCAATACCCCAGGTAAACCGCTTCAAGGTTCTGGCGAAGCGCTTCGGTGATCTGCCAGAGGATGGCGTATCGGCCAAGGCTGCGGCGCTCTTCCTCAGGTTCGTAAAAGGTGTAAACGGCTGACAGACCGTTGGGTAGCAGGTCGCATACCGCCACAGCCAGCAAGCGTTCGCCCAGGCGGAATTCGTAGAACCAGCAAAAAGGCAGGTCGCGTACCAGGAAGGTGGAGAACTGGTCACGGCTCGGTGGGTACATGTCGCCATCGGCGTGTCGGGTTTCGATGTAGCGTCGGTACAGGTCGAAATACTCTTCCTTGAACGCCGGGCGCGCCGCGGTCACGGTCAAGTCTGCGTTGCGCTTCAGGATGCGCCGCTGCTGGCGATTGGGGAGGAAGCGGGCGGCAGGGATGCGCGCTGGCACGCAGGCATTGCAGTTCTGGCAATGGGGGCGATAGAGGTGGTCGCCGCTGCGACGAAACCCCATTTCCGACAGGTCGGCATAGACATGCACGTCCATCGGCTGGCTGGGATCGAGGAACAGCGTTGTCGCCTGCTCGTCCGGCAAGTAGCTGCAGGAGTGGGGTTGAGTGGCATAAAACTTCAACCGCGCCAGCTCTGTCATGATCAACCCCCTCGGTGAGACTTTGCTTTAAGTGTAAGCCAGCTGGCAGAACTCGCCTAGGGAACCCAGGTGGCGCTGTTGGGCTGGTCGAGGTGGCGGTTGAGGTAGCTTGCGAACTCGGCGCGGCTGATGGCGCGGGCGCCAAGGCTATGCAGGTGGTCGGTGGGCATCTGGCAGTCGATCAGCACGAATCCGGCCTGGCGCAGGTGGTTGACCAGCGTCACGAAACCGACCTTGGAGGCGTTGTCGGCACGGCTGAACATCGACTCCCCGAAAAACAGTCGACCCATGGCCAGGCCGTACAAGCCACCCACCAGCTCGCCGTTCTGGCGCACTTCCACCGAGTGCGCGATGCCGCGCCGGTGCAGTTCGCAGTAGGCGGCGCGCATGGTGTCGGTGATCCAGGTGCCGTCGGCATAATCCCGAGGTGCCGCGCAGGCGGCGATGACGGCAGGAAAGTCGGTGTCGAAACTCACCTGGTAGCGGCCTTGGCGCATCAGCTTGGCCAGGGACCTGGAGATGTGCAGCTCGTCTGGAAACAGCACCGTGCGGGGGTCGGGCGACCACCACAGGATCGGCTGGCCATCCTGGTACCACGGGAAGCAGCCATGTCGGTAAGCCTGGACCAGGCGCTCGGGGCTCAGGTCGCCACCGGCGGCCAGCAGGCCATTGGGGTCATGCAGGGCCTTTTCCAGGGGAGGGAAGGTGAGCGAGTCGCGGGTCAGCCAGGTCAGCATGGTCTATCGTGCGGTGGGGGAGGGGAGAGGGCAGCATGGCGCGCCAGGCGTATGGGGTCAATGCCAGCGCTGTCTGGCTGGGCTGCCGGTAATTTCCTACACATTCATGTTCCCATCGGCACCATCCACCACATTTGCTGTCACACCTGTGCAAAAACACAGCATAAGCCTTTGTCACGAAAGAAAATGCGTGCTCAAATTGCACCTATACGAAAGTCGCCCGCTAAGCCGGCCATACGGCGTGCCGCCATGGCGGCAGGCGGGCAGTAATGTTAAAAGTAGTGGTTCATTGGCCAGTGACCGGCCGATCACTATTGGACGCGCACCACGCGCAGGAATAGACGCGTTTTGAAGAAATCCACCGCAACTCCAGCCCCTTTGCCAGTGCCCCAGTGGCGGCAGCAGCTGCACTACCGCCTCAAGGAAGGTGCGTTGATCGCTGTCGGCGCCCTGTGCCTGTACCTGTGGATGGCCCTGCTGACCTACGACACCTCGGACCCGGGCTTCAGCCACACCAGCAACGTCGAGCAGGTGCAGAATGCCGCTGGGCGCGCCGGTGCCTACTTCGCCGACATCCTGTTCATGGTGCTGGGTTATTTCGCCTATATCTTCCCGCTGCTGCTGGCGATCAAGACCTGGCAGATCTTCCGTGAGCGCCACCAGCCCTGGCAGTGGAGCGGCTGGCTGTTCTCCTGGCGCCTGATCGGTTTGGTGTTCCTGGTGCTGTCCGGTGCGGCGCTGGCGCATATCCATTTCCATCCGCCCGAGAGCCTGCCGTTTTCCGCGGGTGGGGCCTTGGGCGAAAGCCTCGGCGACCTGGCGCGCAATCTGTTGAATGTGCAGGGCAGCACGCTGATGTTCATTGCCTTGTTCCTGTTCGGCCTGACCGTGTTCACCGACCTGTCGTGGTTCAAGGTGATGGACATGACCGGCAAGATCACCCTTGACCTGTTCGAGCTGGTGCAGGGCGCAGCCAATCGCTGGTGGGAAGCCCGCAACGAGCGCAAGCGCCTGGTGGCGCAACTGCGTGAGGTCGACGAGCCAGTCTTCGATGTGGCGCCGATGGCCGCCGAGAAGCGCGAGCCGGCCAAACCGCAGCAACCACAACCGCAACCGCGCGAGCGCAGCGTCGAACGCGACGAGACCCCGATTCGGCCCGTGCTGGCGCGTGAGCCCGCAGTGTCGCGCGAGCAGCCAACGGCACCGGTGATCATTGCGCCAACGCCGGCCAAGCCAGCAGAGCCGAGCAAGCGGGTGATGAAGGAAAAACAAGCGCCGTTGTTCGTCGACAGCGCCGTGGAAGGCACCTTGCCGTCGATTTCCATTCTCGACCCGGCCGAGCAGAAGAAGATCGAGTATTCGCCAGAGTCCCTGGCCGGTGTCGGCCAACTGCTGGAAATCAAGCTCAAGGAATTCGGCGTGGAAGTCTCGGTGGACTCGATCCACCCGGGCCCGGTCATTACCCGTTACGAAATTCAACCTGCGGCCGGGGTCAAGGTCAGCCGTATCGCCAACCTGGCAAAGGACCTGGCGCGTTCCCTGGCGGTAACCAGCGTGCGGGTGGTCGAAGTCATTCCTGGCAAGACTACCGTGGGTATCGAGATCCCCAACGAAAACCGGCAGATGGTGCGGTTCTCCGAGGTTCTCGCCACGCCGCAGTACGATGAGCAGAAGTCGCCGGTCACCCTGGCCCTGGGTCACGACATCGGCGGCAAGCCAGTGATCACCGACCTGGCCAAGATGCCACACCTGCTGGTGGCCGGTACCACCGGCTCCGGTAAGTCGGTCGGTGTGAACGCGATGATCCTGTCGATTCTGTTCAAGTCCAGCCCCGAAGACGCGCGGTTGATCATGATCGACCCGAAGATGCTTGAGCTGTCGATCTACGAAGGCATCCCGCACCTGCTGTGCCCGGTGGTCACCGACATGAAGGACGCCGCCAACGCCCTGCGCTGGAGCGTGGCCGAGATGGAGCGGCGCTACAAGCTGATGGCGGCCATGGGCGTGCGTAACCTGGCGGGCTTCAACCGCAAGATCAAGGACGCCCAGGAAGCCGGCGAAATCATCCATGACCCGCTGTACCGTCGCGAGAGCATGGACGACGAGCCACCAGCGCTGAAGACCCTGCCAACCATCGTGGTGATCGTCGACGAATTTGCCGACATGATGATGATCGTCGGCAAGAAGGTCGAAGAGCTGATCGCCCGTATCGCCCAGAAGGCACGTGCCGCGGGAATTCACCTGATCCTCGCGACCCAGCGCCCGTCGGTGGATGTGATCACCGGCTTGATCAAGGCCAACATTCCGACCCGCATGGCGTTCCAGGTATCGAGCAAGATCGACTCGCGGACGATCATCGACCAGGGTGGCGCCGAACAATTGCTGGGCCACGGCGACATGCTCTACATGCCTCCGGGCACTAGCCTGCCGATCCGCGTGCACGGTGCGTTCGTCTCCGACGATGAAGTGCATCGGGTGGTAGAGGCCTGGAAGCTCCGAGGGGCGCCGGACTACAACGACGACATCCTCAACGGCGTCGAAGAAGCCGGCAGCGGCTTCGAAGGCGGCGGCGGTGGCGGCGACGGTGACGATTCGGAAAGCGATGCCTTGTATGATGAGGCCGTGCAGTTCGTGCTCGAGAGCCGGCGCGCCTCCATTTCGGCGGTGCAGCGCAAGCTGAAGATCGGTTACAACCGTGCCGCGCGTATGATCGAAGCGATGGAAATGGCCGGTGTCGTCACCCCGATGAACAGCAACGGTTCCCGCGAAGTGATTGCCCCGGGCGGCCCACGCGATTGATCACACCTTGCCGGGTGCCAACGGTGGCATCCGGCCTATTCAATGCTCAATGAGGATTCCCATGCGCGCGATTCGCATGCTGTTGGTTTCTGCCCTTACCCTGGGCTCCCTGTCGGCTTACGCTGGTGAGCAGGATGTACAGCGTCTGACCCAATTGCTGGAGAAGTCCCAGACCATCGAGGCCAACTTCTCTCAGCTGACCCTGGATGCCAGTGGCACGAGCCTGCAGGAAACCAGCGGCAAGATGACGGTAAAACGTCCCGGCCTGTTCTACTGGCACACCGACGCACCCCAGGAGCAGGTGGTGGTTTCCGACGGCAAGAACGTCACCCTGTGGGACCCTGACCTTGAGCAGGCGACCATCAAGAAGCTCGACGTGCGCCTGAACCAGACCCCGGCGTTGCTGCTGTCCGGTGATGTGTCGAAGATCAGCCAGAGTTTCGACATCACCTCCAAGGAGCAGGGCGAAGTCATGGACTTCACCTTGAAGCCCAAGACCAAGGACACCCTGTTCGATTCCCTGCGTATTTCCTTCCGCAAGGGTTTGGTCAACGACATGCAACTGATCGACAGTGTCGGCCAGCGCACCAATATCCTGTTCAACGGGGTGAAGGCCAACCAGGCGGTGCCGGACAGCAAGTTCAAGTTCGACGTCCCGAAAGGCGCGGACGTCATCAAGGAGTAACCAGAGCCCGCCATGGACCTGTTTCGAAGCGAACCCGTCGCCCAGCCCCTGGCGGCCCGCCTGCGTCCGGCGAACCTGGACGAGTACGTCGGCCAGGAGCACCTGCTGGCGCGCGGCAAGCCGCTGCGCGAGGCGCTGGAGCAGGGTGCGTTGCACTCGATGATTTTCTGGGGACCGCCCGGGGTGGGCAAGACCACCCTGGCGCGGTTACTGGCGCAGTTCTGCGATGCTCACTTCGAAACGGTTTCCGCGGTGCTGGCCGGGGTCAAGGAGATCCGTCAGGCGGTTGAGGTGGCCAAGCAGCAGGCGGGGCAGTACGGTCGGCGCACCATCCTGTTCGTCGACGAGGTGCATCGCTTCAACAAGTCCCAACAGGACGCCTTCCTGCCATATGTGGAAGATGGCACGCTGATTTTCATCGGCGCTACCACTGAGAACCCGTCCTTCGAATTGAACAACGCCTTGCTGTCGCGGGCGCGGGTGTATGTGCTCAAGAGCCTTGACGAGCCGGCGTTGCGCAAGCTGGTTGACCGCGCGTTGAGTGAAGAGCGCGGCCTGGGCAAGCGCAACCTGCGGGTAGGCGACGATGCCTTCAAGATGCTGATGGCGGCCGCCGATGGCGATGGCCGACGCATGCTCAATTTCCTCGAAAACGCCTCGGACCTGGCAGAGGACGGTGGAGAGATCGGTGTCGACCTGCTGCAAAGCCTGCTCGGCGACAGCCGTCGCCGTTTCGACAAGGGCGGCGAGGCGTTCTACGACCAGATTTCGGCGCTGCACAAATCGGTGCGTGGTTCCAATCCCGACGCGGCCCTGTACTGGTTCGCGCGCATGCTCGACGGCGGCTGCGACCCGCTGTACATCGCACGCCGGGTGGTGCGCATGGCCAGTGAGGACATCGGCAACGCCGACCCTCGTGCGCTGAGCCTGTGCCTGGCGGCCTGGGATGTCCAGGAACGCCTGGGTAGTCCCGAGGGTGAGCTGGCGGTGGCGCAGGCCATCACCTACATTGCCTGCGCGCCAAAGAGCAACGCCGTCTACATGGGCTTCAAGACGGCGTTGCGTGAGGCCGCCGAGCATGGCTCGCTGGAGGTGCCGCTGCACCTGCGCAACGCGCCGACCAAGCTGATGAAACAACTGGGGTATGGCGAAGAGTACCGCTATGCCCATGACGAGCCGGATGCTTACGCCGCTGGTGAAGATTACTTCCCCGAGCAGCTTGAACCCCGCCAGTATTACCAGCCGGTGCCCCGCGGCCTGGAACTGAAAATCGGCGAAAAGCTTCGCCATCTGGCTGACCTGGATCGCAACAGCCCACGGCAGCGGAGAAAACCATGATCGCACTCATCGCCGCCGTCAGTGCGGGTGGCATCGCTGGCACACTGCTGCGCTTCGCCACCTCGAACTGGGTATCGGCCCACTGGCCACGGCACTTCTATCTCGGTACGCTGGCGGTCAACCTGGTGGGTTGCCTGCTGATCGGCCTGCTTTACGGCCTGTTCCTGCACAAGCCGCTGGCGCCGGTCGAGCTGCGCGCCGGGCTGATTGTCGGCTTCCTCGGCGGCCTTACAACTTTTTCCTCTTTCTCGCTCGATACCGTGCGCCTGATGGAAAGCGGGCAGGTACCGCTCGCCTTGGGCTATACCGGTATTAGCGTGATGGGGGGCTTGCTCGCAACCTGGGCCGGCCTGTCCCTGACTCGATTCTGAACCAACCTAAACATAACGAGAGAACGATATGCTCGATGCCAAACTGTTACGCGGCCAACTTCAGGAAGTGGCGGATCGCCTGGCCTCCCGTGGCTTCAGCCTGGATGTCGCGCGCATCGAATCACTGGAAGAGCGCCGCAAGGCGGTGCAGACCCGTACCGAGCAACTGCAGGCTGAGCGCAATGCCCGCTCCAAGTCCATTGGCCAGGCCAAGGCCAAGGGCGAGGACATTGCGCCGCTGATGGCCGATGTCGAGCGCATGGCCAACGAGCTGGCCGCTGGCAAGGCTGAACTCGATGGTATCCAGGCTGAGCTGGACGGCATTCTTCTGACCATCCCCAACCTGCCGGATGCCAGCGTACCGGTCGGCGCGAGCGAAGAAGACAACGTCGAAGTGCGCCGCTGGGGCACGCCGCGTGCCTTCGATTTCGAAATCAAGGACCACGTGGCCTTGGGCGAAATCAGCAAAGGCCTGGACTTCGAAGCCGCAGCCAAGCTGTCCGGTGCCCGCTTCGCCGTGCTGCGTGGCCCGATCGCCCGTCTGCACCGCGCCCTGGCGCAGTTCATGATCAACCTGCACACCGGTGAACACGGCTACGAGGAACACTACACCCCGTACATGGTGCAAGCCCCGGCCCTGCAGGGTACCGGTCAGTTGCCGAAGTTCGAGGAAGATCTGTTCAAGATCAGCCGCGATGGCGAAGCCGACTTCTACCTGATTCCTACCGCCGAAGTGTCGCTGACCAACCTGGTGGCCGACCAGATTCTTGATGCCAAGCAATTGCCGCTCAAGTTGGTTGCCCACACGCCTTGCTTCCGCAGCGAAGCGGGCGCCTCCGGCCGCGACACCCGCGGCATGATCCGTCAGCACCAGTTCGACAAGGTCGAGATGGTGCAGATCGTCGAGCCGTCCAAGTCCATGGAAGCGCTGGAAGGCCTGACCGCCAATGCCGAGCGCGTGCTCCAGCTGCTGGAACTGCCCTATCGCGTGCTGGCGCTGTGCACCGGCGACATGGGCTTCGGTGCGGTGAAGACCTACGACCTGGAAGTGTGGGTGCCTAGCCAGGACAAGTACCGCGAAATCAGCTCGTGCTCCAACTGCGGTGACTTCCAGGCCCGACGCATGCAGGCGCGCTGGCGTAACCCGGAAACCGGCAAGCCTGAGCTGGTGCACACCCTCAACGGCTCTGGCCTGGCGGTCGGCCGCACCCTGGTGGCTGTTCTGGAGAACTACCAGCAGGCCGATGGCTCGATCCGCGTGCCCGAGGTGCTCAAGCCATACATGGGTGGTGTCGAGGTCATCCGCTAAATGGATTTCCTGCCCCTGTTCCACAAGCTGCAAGGCGGCCGCGTACTGGTCGTCGGCGGTGGCGAAATCGCTTTGCGCAAAGCGCGCCTGCTGGCCGATGCCGGCGCCGTGCTGCGGGTGGTCGCGCCCGAGGTCGACAGCCAGTTGGCCGCGCTGGCCCATGAAGGTGGCGGCGAGGTGCAGGTGCGTGGCTATCGCATGAGCGATCTGGACGGCTGCCGTCTGGTTATTGCCGCGACCGATGACACTGCGCTCAACGCCCAGGTCTCGGCCGATGCCCAGGCACGCAGCCTGCCGGTCAACGTGGTGGATGCCCCGGCGCTGTGCACGGTGATCTTCCCGGCGATCGTCGACCGCTCACCCCTGGTGGTGGCGGTTTCCAGTGGCGGCGATGCCCCGGTGCTGGCGCGGTTGATCCGCGCCAAGCTCGAGGCCTGGATTCCGTCGGCCTATGGCGAACTCGCTGGCCTGGCTGCGCGGTTCCGTGACAAGGTCAAGGGCTTGTATCCGGATGTCAATCAGCGTCGGGGCTTCTGGGAGACGGTGTTCCAAGGCCCCATCGCCGAGCGCCAGTTGGCCGGGCAGGGCGCCGAGGCCGAGCGCCTGCTGCAGGCCATGGTCGAGGGCGCGCCGGTGCAGCAGGGTGGTGAGGTGTATCTGGTGGGGGCCGGTCCTGGCGATCCAGACTTGCTGACCTTCCGTGCCTTGCGCCTGATGCAGCAAGCCGATGTGGTGTTGTACGACCGTCTGGTGGCCCCGGCGATCATCGAGATGTGCCGGCGTGATGCCGAGCGTATCTACGTGGGCAAGCGCCGCTCCGACCATGCCGTGCCGCAGGACCAGATCAACCGCCTGCTGGTCGATCTGGCCCGCCAGGGCAAGCGTGTACTGCGGCTCAAGGGCGGTGATCCGTTCATCTTTGGCCGCGGTGGCGAGGAGATCGAGGAGCTGGCCGAACAGGGTATCCCGTTCCAGGTAGTACCGGGCATTACCGCGGCCAGTGGTTGCTCTGCCTACGGCGGTATTCCGTTGACCCATCGTGACTATGCGCAATCGGTGCGCTTCGTCACTGGCCATCTCAAGGACGGCACCAGCAACCTGCCTTGGAATGACTTGGTCGCGCCTGCCCAGACGCTGGTGTTCTACATGGGGTTGGTGGGGTTGCCGACCATTTGCGCCGAACTGATTCGCCATGGCCGTGCGGCCAGCACGCCTGCGGCGCTGGTGCAGCAGGGGACTACGCGAAATCAGCGGGTGTTCACCGGCACCCTGGCAGATCTGCCAGAGCTTGTGGCCCGGCACGAAGTGCATGCGCCGACCCTGGTGATCGTGGGGGAGGTGGTGAAATTGCGTGAGAAGCTGGCCTGGTTCGAAGGGTCGCAGCAAGATTGAGTAACCGGGGCCGCTTAGCGGCCCCCGTTATTTCAGTCTTTCCAGATGCCTTTACCCACCAAGCGTTGCCGATCGTGTGGCAGGTTGAAGTCCTGCAGCGGCCCCTTTGGCACGATGCCTGTCGGGTTGATGGTCTTGTGACTCATGTAATAGTGCTTCTGGATGTGCTCCATGTTCACCGTCTGCGCAACGCCGGGCCATTGGTACAGTTCACGCAGCCAGTTGGACAGGTTCGGATAGTCGGCCAGACGACGCAGGTTGCACTTGAAGTGGCCGTGGTACACCGCATCGAAACGTATGAGCGTGGTGAACAAGCGCACATCGGCTTCGGTCAGGTACTCACCGGCCAGGTAGCGCTGGCGGCTTAGCAGGTCTTCCAGGGCGTCCAGTTCATTGAACACATCGTCGAACGCAGCCTCATAGGCTTCTTGTGTGGTGGCGAAGCCTGCGCGGTAAACACCATTGTTCACCGTAGGGTAGATACGGGCATTGAGCGCGTCGATGGTCGGGCGCAGCGGCTCGGGATACAGGTCCAGCAGGTTGCCGGTCAGTTCGTTGAACGCCGTGTTGAAGATCCGAATGATCTCGGACGACTCGTTGTTGACGATGCGCTTTTGCTGTTTGTCCCACAGCACAGGCACGGTGACGCGCCCGGTGTAATGCGGATCGTCTTGGGTATAGCGCTGGTGCAGGTAGCTCAGTGCGTCCAGGTGATCGCCGGTGGAGCCGTTCTGGACGTCGAAAGTCCAGCCGTTTTCGCCCATCAGCCAGCTCACCACCGACACGTCGATCAGGGGTTCGAGCCCTTTGAGGGCGCGTACGATCAGGGTGCGATGGGCCCATGGACAGGCCAGCGAGACATACAGATGGTAGCGGCCGGCGTCAGGAGCGGGTAGCGCGTTGCGGCGTTGGGCGTTTTCACGTTTGAAGGCGCCGTCCTTGCCATTTTCATACCACTGGTCGTGCCAGCGGCCGTCGATCAAAAGGCCCATGCTGAGCTCCTCGGAACAAAGTGTTTGTCGTTGGAGCCCAGTCTAGGTGAAAACGTTCGAATAAATAGCGCAAAGACTGGGGGTCTTTGATCGGCTAATTCGATTGTTTGCGCGCGGTCCAGTAGTGGCGAGCGGTTTCGAAGGCCTCCTCCCGCGATTGTCCAAGCCCTCGCAACGCCAAGGCCATCGTCGCGACCACGGCCATTTCGCCATAGCTGTCCTGTGCCTCGCCCCGCCATACCGTCATTAGATGTTCCGGTTGCAGGCTGGCTGGCTTGACATGACGGCGCTCACTGAGTGCCGGCCATTCCTCGTCCCATGCCTCGCCGGCGGAGGTGCCGTACAAGTGGCTGATGACATCGGGGTTGACCTCGATTTCGCCTCCATCGCCCTTGATGACCACGGCATGGTCGCCAAGCAGGCGGCTGGCCTCGCGATGCACGGCCTGGTAGCCGGGGTGGAAGATGCTCTGCAGGCCACAGCGGGCACCCAAAGGATTGAGCACCCGGGCCAGGGAGTGAATCGGTGAGCGTAAGCCAAGGGTGTTGCGCAGGTCGATCATGCGTTGCAACTGGGGGGCCCAGTCTTGCAGTGGGATGAACGCCAGTTGCTGCTGGTCCAGGGCACTGGACACCGCTGCCCAGTCGCGGCACAGCGGAATGTGCAGCAGGTCGAGCAGTTGCTCGGTGTACAGACGTCCGGCAGTGTGCGCGCCGCCGCCGTGCAGCAGGATGCGCACACCGTTTTGGGCCAGGCATTTGGCCGACAGCAGGAACCAGGGCAGGTGGCGCTTCTTGCCGGCATAGCTGGGCCAATCCAGATCGACGGCCATCGAGGGTGCTTGCAGGTGTGCCCGCAGGGCTTCGGTGAAACCGGCCAGCTCCTCGGCACTTTCTTCCTTATGCCGCAACAGCATCAGGAATGCACCCAGCTGAGTGTCCTCGACCTGGCCTTCGAGCAGCAGGGCCATCGCGGCGCGGGCTTCCTCACGGGTCAGGCTACGGGCGCCGCGCTTACCCTTGCCCAGAATGCGTACGAATTCGGCGAAAGGGTGCTCGGCCGGGGTTTGCAGAGTGAGTGGGCGCGGGCTGTTGGTCATCGGCTCGGTCATATACAGTTGGTCGGCTTGGGCAGGCCCGCCAGCTTGGCGGCGAGTTTGGCGGGCGTGCCATTGAACAGGCGGTTCAGGTGCGGGCTGTTGCCCTTCTCCGGGCCCAGCTTGAGCGCGGTGTACTTGATGAGCGGGCGGGTGGCCGGGGACAGCTGGTATTCCTCATAGAACTGACGCAGCAAAGCGAGGATTTCCCAGTGATCCGCGGTCAGGGAAATGCCTTCGCGGCTAGCGAGGGCTTCGGCAACCGGCTGCGACCAGTCTTGCAGGTCGACCAGGAAGCCGTCTTTGTCCAGGGCGATGTCGCGATCACCGACAGTCAGGGTACTCATAGCCAGCTGTTGACCTTGTCATATTCCAGCGAAAGCGCGACGAAAGCCGGGTAATCGACAGGCTTGGCCAGGTCGCTATCGAGGGCGCGCGCCTGCAGGTCTTCTTCGAGGGCGAACAGGCGTTGTCCGAGGCCGCTGGCCTGCAGCGCAGCATAGGGTTCGCTGCCCGGGCGCAGGGCGTACACCGCGTCGCCGCACAGCAGCAAGCCATCCCCGGCACCCAGCAGGCGCAGGCAACTGTTCAGGCGGTCATCGCCAAAGGGGGAGTGGGCAATAACATGCAGGGTCGTCATCAGAGGGTCACCACCAGGTCGAAACGGGCGATCAGTTCAGCAAGGGCCTCGTCTTCCAATACTTGCACTGGCAGCGCCAAGGCTTGGTCGCTCAGGCCGCGCCGGTTCAGGCTGTGGCCGCAGGCGAAAAGCGCTTCGACACCGAACATCGGCAAGGCCTGCAGGTTGGCGGCAAGATTTTTCTGCTGCACGGTGGACGGTTGCTGGCCTGGGGTGAGCTGGAACACGCCATCGTCGAGAAACAGCATGGCCAATGGCAGGTCGAACGCGCCGCCGGCCAGTGCAATGTCCAGCGCCTCTCGGGCCGAGGGCCCGCTCCAAGGTGCCTGGCGGCTGATGATCAACAGGGACTTGCTCATCTTAGTCGCCTCCGAAGCAGATCAGGCGATCGGCGAGCTGAGCGGCCTCGTGCAACTGGCCCAGGCCCGACAATGCCCAGGGTTTGGGCAGGTTGACCGCCGGACGCTGGTACCGGTTGGCTTCGGCATCGTCGAGCACGCCGCGACGCAGGGCGGCGGCGATGCACACCACGGCGTCGAGCTGGTGTCGCTCGACGAAGGTGCGCCATTGGCCGGCCAAGTCCAGTTCATCCTGGGGTGCGACGATATTGGCCGAGGCGCTGTGCACGCCATCTTGGTAGAAAAACAGTCGGACAATTTCATGCCCGCCCGCCAACACCGACTCGGCAAAGCGCAGGGCGCGACGCGAGGAGGGCGCGTGGGCCGGGGAAAACACCGCAATTGCGAATTTCATGGGCAACTCGTGTAAAGGAATGACGCCATGATAATGCAAAACAGCCCGCACCTGTTGGGGCGGGCTGGGCCCTGTGGCGGGTTCTAGAGGCTGTTCAAAACCGCGCCTTGCTTGGCCATCCACTTGAGCAGTGCAGTGATCGGCACGCTGCGATGAACCTCGCGGCAGTGCGGACGGCCTTGTGCGGTGCGATGCTCCCGGTAGCGGCTCACGATCAGGTGTTGGCCATCGTCGGACACCCTGGCTTGCAATTCATGCAGCAGAACGGACTCCGATGCGGCACGTTCCAGGCGTCTGAACAGCAACATCGACGCATTGGCTGGGTCACTCATCGCCTTGCTCCCGGCAGCTAGGAACCCACGCAATGTGCTTGCCGGCCTTGCCCTCGGCCACATAGTGGGCGCGCACCATCGCGGTGTAGTCGCGCACGGCGCGGTAATAGTTCGGCGCCTCTTGCAGCACGTCGGTCAGCGCAAGCGCCTGGGCGCGTCCTGCCACTGCGCCACCGGTCATGGCAACGGTGTTCAGGGTCTGGACCGTGTCGCTGTTGTCGCCGAACGGGTCGATGGCCAGGCTCAGTACGCGTCCCGTGGCGTCGCGCAGGTTATGCGAGCCCAGCAGCGGCAGTTCCACGATAGGCCCGGCACCGATGCTCCAGACGCCGAAGGTCTGGCCAAAGTCCGCGCTGTGGCGCTCCAGGCCCATCTTCCCGGAAACGTCGATCAGGCCGGCCAGGCCGAAGGTGGTGTTGAAGATGAACCGCGACAGGGTAGTCATCGAGCGTTCGACATTGCCTTGCAGCAAGTCGTTTACCCATACCTTGGGTTCACCGAAGTTGGCGACGAAGTTGTGCACGCCCTGCTGGGCGGCTTCGGGCAGTTGGGTATAGCCACGGGCGACCGGCGCCGCGATGTAGTCATCGACGCCTCGGTTGAAGGCAAACACCGCGCGGTTGGCCGGCTCGGCGGGGTCACTGATCTGGTAGCGGGGGTCGCTGCACGCGAGGGTCGTTGAAGCGGCCCGTTGGCTACAGCCCCCGGCGCTGAGCAACAGGAGGGCCAGCAGCGCACTGCGGGCAGATGCCGATAGCAAAACAGAAGCAGACATGGATGCATTCCTGACGAGAACGGGTGCAGATGCTGCGGGTGCTTTTTTGCCTGGGCATGTCCGCTTTGTCTCCGTCCTGATGCATTGTTTCCGGGTTGAAATATATGACGGCACCGGTCGGATGGTCTTAAATACGCCATCTTGCCTATTCCCGTGGTGCCATTGTGTGAGTCATTTGCTGATTGTCGACGACGATGTCGAAGTGCTGGACCTGCTGCAGAAATTCCTCCGCCAGCACGGCTATGACGTGGAGGTGGCCAGCGATGGTGCAGGCCTGTGGCGGGCATTGGCGCGACGGGTACCGGATCTGGTCATCCTCGATGTCATGCTGCCCGGCGAAAGCGGCCTGGTGTTGTGCCAGCGACTGCTCGCCGAGCACCAGTTGGCAGTGATCATGCTCACCGCCATGGGCGAGCTGAGTGATCGCGTGGTAGGGCTGGAGCTGGGCGCGGATGACTACCTGACCAAGCCGTTTGCCGCTCGTGAGCTCCTGGCCCGGGTCAGGGCGGTCTTGCGACGTGCCGGTGAAGCCCCGGTGCCGGCGGGCAATTCGCGCACGATTCTTGAATTCTCGGGCTGGCAGCTGGACGTGGTGAGGCGCGAACTGCGCTCTCCCCAGCAGGTGATGATACCGCTGTCCAATGGCGAGTTCGAATTGCTGTTGGTGTTCGCCGAGCACCCACGGCGAGTGCTGAGCCGTCAGCAACTGCTCGACCTTGCGCGCGGTGAGACGCATGAAGCGTATGACCGCAGCGTCGATGTGCAGGTCAGTCGCTTGCGTCGCAAGCTGGAGACCGATAGCCAGGTCGAACCGCTCATCCGCACGCTGCGCAACGTCGGTTACCTGTTCACGCCAACGGTGGTAAGGCGGTGAAGGCAAGGGCGCTAGGCCGTCAGAAAGGGTGGCGTCCCCGCATCACCATCACCCGCTGGATCGCGATGACGACGCTGGTCGCGATGCTGGCTTTGCTGGCCGTGCGTGGCCTGCTCAGTCTCGTGCTGGAAACCTGGGCGCAACCGCCCTTGCTGCAAAGCGGAATCATCGAGCGAATCGCTTCCGTCACTCGCATCCTCGACGTCGCGCCTGTGGAGCAGCGCGCGACGATTGCCCAAGCGGCCGGTGACACTACCTACCGCGTGCAATGGCTGCAGCGGCATGCCGACGCGGGTATCCCCAGGGTGAGGGATGCAGGCTTTCCCGAGGGCGAGCCGATCTTGCGTGCGTTGCTGGGTCGGCCCGATGCCAGGATCGAAGCCTACGGGCCACCGAACCTGCCGCCCGAGCTGGCGGGGCAGGGTTATGCGCTGATGATCGAGTTGTCGGATCGTTCATGGGTGGTGTTTCGCGCTCCCTCGCGCAATTGGGGGCTGGATGAGTTGCCCCGCTACCTGATAATCCTCGTACTGATGCTGGCGTCCAGCGTTGCCGTGGCCGTGCTGGCTGGCCGCTACCTGGCAAGTCCACTGGAGCGCTTTGCCGAAGGTGCGCGGCGATTCGGCAAGGACTTCAACGCACCGCCCATTCCGGTGGTCGGCCCCCATGACCTGCGCCAGGCGATACTCGCGTTCAACGCCACGCAGGCGCAACTCAAGCATTTTCTCAATGACCGCACGCAGCTGCTGGCCGCCATTTCCCATGATCTGCGGGCGCCGTTGACACGGATGCGACTACGTGGCGAGTTCGTCGAAGACAGCCAATTGCAGGCGAAGCTGTTCAAGGATGTGGACGAAATGGAGTCCATGGTCAACGCCGCACTCGAGTTCTTCAGGGACGATGCGCGGTTCGAGCAGACCACGGCATTCGACCTGGGCGAGTTGCTGCAGACGGTGGTGGACGATTACAAGGATGCCGGTGTGGAGGTGGCTTTCGACGGCCCGCGTCACTGGGTTTACGTCGGGCGGCCGATTGCGCTCAAGCGAGTGCTGGTCAACCTCATCGACAACGCCGCCAAGTATGGCCGGGAGCCGAGGCTTGAATTGCGCGTGAGCGCTGATGAGTTGCAAATCCAAGTGCTCGACCGTGGGCCAGGCATCGCCCCGCAATTGCATGAGCAGGTCTTCGCGCCGTTCTTCCGTATCGAAGGCTCGCGTAACAAGACTACCGGAGGGGTGGGGCTTGGGTTGGCGACGGTGCGTGCGATCGTGCTTGAGCAAGGGGGGAGCGTAACCCTGACCAACCGCCCAGAGGGTGGGCTGCAGGTCAGGGTCACGTTGCCGATCGATTGATCAGAGCCCCAGGTCGCTGAGGCCTGGGTGATCGTCCGGACGACGGCCCAGTGGCCAGCGGAATTTGCGCTCCGCTTCGGCAATGGGCATTTCGTTGATGCTGGCGTGGCGGTTCTGCATCAGCCCGTCCTCGGCGAACTCCCAGTTCTCGTTGCCGTAGGCACGGAACCATTGGCCGCTGTCGTCGCGGTACTCATAGGCGTAACGCACTGCAATGCGATTGCCGGTGAACGCCCACAGCTCCTTGATCAGGCGGTATTCCAGTTCGCGGTTCCATTTGCGGGTCAGGAAGGCCTGGGCCTGTTCACGGTTGGTGGCGAACTCGACGCGGTTGCGCCAGCGGGTGTCCGGGGTATAGGCAAGCGCGACCTTCGCCGCATCGCGGCTGTTCCAGCCGTCTTCGGCGAGACGGACTTTTTCGATGGCCGAGGCCTGGGTGAACGGTGGCAGTGGAGGACGGGACATCGTGGTATTCCTCTAATGAAGGGAAGGAACGGATCTGTTGGCGACGATGTGTGGCCATTTCGTCGATCGGCACGATGAAGGCTACTATTGCGCACGCTGGCGGAGAATCCGCGCGACCGGCACTTCATAGTTGCGGCCGGTGGAATAATGCGCGGTTGCTTGCGAGGATGACCAGCCGGGGCTGCGCGGGTAACGCAGCCCCCGCCAGCCGTTTACGCGGCGTCGCTCAGGGAGGCCTGGCCGGCCTTGCCACGCTGGCCAAGCCAGACCAGCAGCAGCCCGGCGCCTGCCAACAAACCACCCGCCATGGGCACTGCAGCGTAGCCCAGATCCACGCTGATCACCGCCCCACCCAATGCCGCACCCAACGCATTACCCAGGTTGAAGGCGCCCACGTTGATGGACGATGCCAGTCCTGGCGCCTCGCTGGCGGCGATCATCACCCGCATTTGCAGCGGTGGGACCACGGCGAAGGTGAACACCCCCCAGATCAGCAGGGCGGCAGCGGCGCCGACATGGCTGGCCAGCACCAGGGGCATCAGCAGCATGATCACGGCCAGCACGCCCAGGAAGATTTTCGCCGCCCCGTCCAGCGACCAATCGGCCAGGCGTCCGCCGAGGCTGTTGCCAAAGGTGAAACCCACGCCGATCAGCACCAGGGCGAGGGTGACGAAGGCGTGCGAGGCCCCGGTCAACTCGGAAAGTACCGGCGCTACGTAGGTGTATAAGGTGAACATGGCGCCTGCGCCCAATACGGTGGTGGCCATGGCCAGCAACACGCTGGGGCGGGCAATCACTGCCAACTCCTTGCGCACGTGAGGCACACTGCCGCGTTCACCTTTGGGCAGTGCATACCACAGCGTCGCCATCGCCAGCAGGCCGAGCACGGCGGTGCCAGCGAAGGCCATGCGCCAACCGACCTGCTGGCCCACCCAGGTGGCGGCGGGCACGCCACCGATGTTGGCGATGGTCAGGCCCATGAACATGGTGGCCACGGCACTCGCTTGCTTGTCCTTGGGTACGACACTGGCGGCCACCACTGCGCCCAGGCCGAAGAAGGCACCATGGTTGAGGCTGGTGACCAGGCGCGAGGCCAGCAGCGTGTAGTAGTCCGGCGACAGCGCCGACAACAGGTTGCCCAGGGTGAAGATGCTCATCAGCCCCATCAATGCGGCACGCTTGCCGAAGCGGCTGAACAGCAGGGTCATGATCGGTGCACCGACCATGACGCCCACGGCGTAGGCGGTAATCAGCATGCCCGCGCTGGGAATGCTGACCCCAACGCCGTCAGCGATCACCGGCAGCAGGCCCATGGGGGTGAACTCGGTGGTTCCGATGCCGAATGCGCCGATGGCGAGGGCGAACAGAACCCGTTTGGAGGAAAGCGTGCTCATCGGCAGCTCCGGTTTGAAAATAGGGAAGATCGCAGGTGAAACGGTGTCGTCTGAAAGCGAGCGTGATCACTGCAGGAACGGGCTTGCCCGCGAACACGGGCACTGCCCGCGCCACCCACTGCGCAGCGTGCTTCGCGGCCCAGCCCGCTGCTGGTTTCAGTCCCAGGCGGGCGCCAGGTTGTCCGGGCTGACTTCTCGGCCGTTGCGCTCGAGGGTAGCGATGCGCGCCATGTCGCCATCGTCCAGGCGCAGGCTGCGGGCCAGCAGGTTGCTTGCCAGGTTCTCGCGCTTGGTGGACGACGGTATCACCGCATATCCCAGTTGCATGGCCCAGGCCAATGCCACCTGTGCCACGGTGGCCTTGTGCTTGTTGGCGATCTCGGACAGTACCGGGTCTTTCAAGACCTTGCCGTAGGCCAGTGTCATGTAGGAAGTGACGGTAATACCCTGTTCCTTGAGGAACGCCGCGAGCTTGCGGTTTTGCAGGTAAGGACTCAGTTCGATCTGGTTGGTGGCGATCTCGCCTTTGCCGACCACCTCGATTGCCTGTCGGGTCAGCTCGATGTTGAAGTTGGAGATGCCGATCTGGCGGGTCAGGCCCAGTTTCTTGGCCTCGGCCAAGGCCGTCATGTATTCGCTCGGTTCGACACCGTTGCCGGGGGCCGGCCAGTGAATCAGCAGCAGATCGACGTACGCGGTGCGCAGTTTGCTCAGGCTTTCGCGCAGGCTGGGAACCAGCTTTTCGGCGCTATAGTTCTCGACCCAGATCTTCGTGGTGATGAACAGCTCGTCACGAGGTACGCCGCTCTTGGCGATGGCCTCGCCGACCTCGGCTTCGTTCTTGTAGATCTGCGCGGTATCGATCACCCGATAGCCCAGCTCCAGGGCGGAGGTGACCGAGTCGATGACGGCCTGGCCGGTAAGACGGAATGTGCCGAGGCCGAAGGATGGAATGCTCATGTAGGCTCCTGATCAATGAAGTTCGTCGTTGTTGCCAGTGGCGAGCAGTGTGCGGGTTTCCCGGGAAATGATTAAGGGCATGCGCGGCCAAGGATATTTGACTTGCAGTCACGAATCGCCGGTGCATCACATAAGTAGTGCTTGGGTGGAGCGGTAGCCTGTTTAGCTTGGGTTTTCACCCAAAGGACCGCCTCCATGACCTTCGAACCCTCCCCACCACACGATGTCGACTCCCTGATCGCCAGCAGGTTGCCGGAATGGCTCACCGCTGCCTCGCTGGATGATCTGAGCAGGTTGCGTACGAGTTTGTTGCAGCAGCAACGCATCCAGCACCAACTGGCGGCTCGCTTCGCCAGGGTGGCGCCTTTGGATACCTTCGGCGAAGCGCTGCTTGGGCAGGCATTGGCAGCGCGCGCGTGGCCGCGAACGGATGTCCGCAGGGCCAAACTGCGCCACACCCGGATCGTGGTTCCCGCACAGGGCGCTCCGGGCGCATTGGGCCGGCGCGTGGAAGAGGTCAGTGAGGTGACTTTACTGGCGGCTGCGCTGCAGAATTTCGCCGAACACGAAACAGCGCCGTCCGGCGCGCTGCACACCTCGGTGATCGTCGATGCGCAGGATGAGCCGTTGGCGCTGCAACCTGCCGCCTTCATGCAGCTTTGCCGCGAGGTGGATGTTGGCGATGCCTATCAACGCCACCTCGATGAGGTTATTGCGAGGCCGGCCGACATGCGCCATTTGCTGGAAGAGGGCGCCCGTGCGGCGCTGGAGGCCTCCGTGCGCCTGGCCCTGCTCAGCGGCGGAATCGACCGGGCAACCTACTACTCGCTGTTGCCTATCATCTCGGTGGCGCCCATCGTCGGCCCGAATTCCGGGCGCGCCGTGCCGTTCGACTTTCGCGTGCTCGGCAAGCGAGTGCGTGGTGGCGTGGCATTCGAGATTCGCCATGGCCTCCAGTCGGATGCGCCGCTGCAGGGGGTAGTGCTGTGGGTTCCGGACGATCCGCATGGCGCGTTGCAACGCTTCGACACCTGGGCGGCCCTCTGGCAGGGGCTTGGGCGGCGTTTCAAGGCGTCGGACTATGCGGCCTTCTTCGCGCGGTTCATCAGTGAGCGCGACCGTCCAGGGTTCGTCCAGGCACTTGATGGCTTGATCCGAAGTGCCGCAGGCCATGGGGCGATCCAACTCGATGGCCGCAGCCACCGGATCCATGCGCCGTTGTTTCGACATCTGCGCGAGGTTCGCGTGGACACGATGCTGGACGATGCAGCGCTTCTGGCTGTCCCTAGTGCGCAGGCGGCCAACGCCGAACGCGAGCAACGAATGTCCGAATACGCAAACGCAGGCCTGAACGTACTGGGGCTGGCTAGCCTGTTCGTGCCAGCCCTGGGCCTGCCCCTGTTGGGCATCGCGGCCCTGCAGATCGCCGATGCGGTCTTCGAAGGCTATGAGGATTGGCAATTGGGTGACCGGGAAGGGGCCTTGAAGCATGTGTGGGGTGTGGCCGAAAACGTAGCCGCAGGCATTACCCTGGCTGGCGCTGGACAGGTTGCGGCCAGGCTGATCGAGCGTTCTGCCCAGGTGGACAGGCTGGTTCCGGTGCTGACGGCTGGCGAGCAGGTCCGGCTGATCGACCCCAGCCTGCCGGGCTACGCAGTGCCTGATCAGGACGTGGCGGTCGGTGAACGCACCCAGGTGGCGGGCACGACGAGGGTGCGTACCCTGCAGGCGACTTATCAGGTACGTGAGGAGCACGGCGGTTTTCGCATCCAGCACCCTCGCAGGTCGTCTGCGTACTCGCCCTGGCTCGATGATAACGGTGAGGGCGGCTGGCGCCATCAGTTGGAAACGCCACGGGACTGGCAGGATCCGCACTACCTGATGCAGCGGTTGGGCAGTGAATGGGCCACACTCGACCGGCAGACAGCCGAACGGGTCATGCATATTGCCGGTTTCGACGAGGACCGGCTGCGCGAGTTGCACCTGGAGCATGCGCCTGCACCTGCGCGTTTGTGGGATGCCTTGCAGCGCTACCAGTTGCACGAGCGCCAGCCTGGCCTGATCGGCGAGGTGTTCGAGCAGCACCTCGCCGCGATGCAGGCCGCACCGACGCCAGCTGCCCAATTGTTGCGTAGGGATTTTCCGGGCTTGTCGGCGCGCGCCGCGCAGGAAATCCTCGAGCACGCCGGCACGCAGCAGATCGAAACCCTGGTCAACAGCGGCCGTGTTCCGTTGCCGCTGGCCACCCAGGCGCGTTGGGCGCTGCGCGACAGCCGCCTGGATCGGGCTTGTGTCGGTTTCTACCAGGCGGACGCGATCAACCCTGACAGCGAACGCTTGGCACTGGGTTTGATTGACCATTGGTCAGCCTGGCCGGACACGCTGCGCATCGAAATTCGCCTGGGCGGCGTCGCTGGAGAGCTTCGAGCGCGCAGCGCTGCCCAGGATGCCACGCAGGTGGGCTACATCATCAAACGTGGACAGGGCTACCAGGCAGTGGATGGCCATGGCACCGGGTTGCCTTCGGCGCAGGTGGACGACAGCTTATTCAAAGCGTTGTGGCTGCAGTTGGTCGATGCCCAGAAACATGACTTGGGGGAGGCGGGCCGCTCGCCCGAGTCCTTGAGCCAGGCCCTTGCCCTGAGGGCCTCTGACCAACGCGAGCGGGCCGCTCACCTGCTGGGCATGGCGCCGAGTGCTCTGGGAGTGCGTCCGCCGGTACGCCTGGGTGATGGCCGGCTGGGCTATCCGCTCAGTGGCGGGGAGATTGGCTGGCTGCCAAGGGGCGAGGCAGTCAATGCCGGCGCTGCCCAGGCGCGCCAGTCGATTCGTGCCGGCGTATGGCACCTGTTTCCGCACCGCTCTGCCGCGGACATCCACTGGCTGATTTTCCAGTTGGCGCGAAGGCCCGGGCAGTCGATCTGGGTTGCCTTCAGCGAACTGGCCAGGCAGGTGGATAGGCTGGAGTCAAGCCTCAGGGCCTGGCGAGGCGTGTACCTGGACCCTGCGTACCGCAGTCGGCAACAAGCGGGGCAGTTGATTCGCGAGGCTTGGGAGCCGGAGTTTTTCGGGCCGCATGGTGTCAGCGAACTGGTGGTGCGCAACCTGCCCATGGGCACCTGGCCAGAGCTGCCAGCGGACCTCGCGTTCAAGCACATACACCGGTTGAGCTTGGTCAATGTGGCCCTGAAGTCGCTGGATGACGCATTTCTGAGTCGCTTCCCCAACCTGCGCCAGTTGCAACTGGGCGGCAACAAACTGGTCGGCGTGCCCCGGCTTGATGGCATGAGGCATCTGAACACGCTCGATTTGCAGTTCAACAAACTGAAGGCCATCGACGGTGTGGGGCAACTTACCGGCCTGGCCGAGTTGATCGCCAACGACAACGAGCTGGTTGCATTACCTGGGTTGGGGGGCCTGCAGCGGTTGACGCGGCTGGATCTACAGCGCAACCGCTTGGCTGATGTCGAGGGTTTGCAACAGATGACCCTGTTGACTCGTCTGGACCTCAGCGACAACCGACTGATCCGGTTGCCTGATTCGATTCACAGACTCGTGCGCGTGCAGTACCTGAGCCTCAGTGGAAACCGATTCGAAAGTCTGCCTGCCGGGATCGAGCAGATGACAGGGCTGCTCGAGCTGGACCTTTCTTATAACCAGCTTGCCGAGCTGCCAAAAGGGCTGGGAGAGCTGAGCCGACTCAGGCAGTTGAATGTAGGCGACAACCGCTTGATCCGTGTGCCTGGGGACCTCGCCAAGCTAAGCCAGCTGAGCGTTCTGGACCTGCGTGACAACCAGCTGACCGCCATTCCCGAGGGTTTGGAGCGCTTGAGGAAACTGCAGGAGTTGTACCTGACAGGCAACCAGATCGTCATAGATGGGCCGGGTGCCCAGCGCCTGGAAGCGTTCAGTGCACTGCGAACCCTGCACCTGGGGGGCAACCCGATCGGCACTGTTCCCGCGCTGCGCAACCTGGATCACCTTAGCCACCTGTCGTTGCGCGCCACTGGCCTGACCGAGCTGCCGCTCGCTTTCCTCGAACGTCATCCTGACCTGTATGTCGACCTTGCCGAGAACCTGATCGTCGATCTGAGTCAGCAGGCGCTGCAGTGGATTCGAAATCACCCGACCCGACTGAATCTTTTTCGTAATCCGCTGGATGTTGAAGCCATGGCCCGGTTGCAAGCCGTCCAGTTGCAACTCGATACGCTCAGTCGACAAGGCCGCAGCCACGCTTGAAGAAGCGGCCTGCGGAAATGCAACGGCCCGCCAAGGAGGCGGGCCGTTGTGGCAAACACGGTCGAATCAGCGGCGGCGGAACAGCGGCAGCGGTTCGTCGGTGGCGGCCTGGTAGGTGACCGAGAAGTCCTTCAGGCTTTGCAACGCATCCTCCGGGTCTTTGTCGGCGCGGATGGCGAAGGCATCGAAGCCGCAGCGGGCCATGAAGAACAGCTGGTCGCGCAGCACGTCGCCTATGGCGCGCAGTTCGCCCTTGAACTTGTAGCGGTCTCGCAGCAGGCGCGCATTGGAGTAGCTGCGCCCGTCGGTGAAGGCCGGGAAATTCAGGGCGATGACCTGGAACTGGTCGACGTCGTCGCCAATCTCCTCGGCTTCTTCGTCGCTGTCCAGCCACACACCCAGGCCACCGTCGCGGGCCTTGAGCACGTGGGCATGGTCTCTCCACAGCTGCAGGGGGACGATGTAGTCGTCGCAGTTGGTCAGCTCGTCGAGGGTGGTTTCCTTGGGCAGCAGGTGCCAGGTTTCGTCGACGAGTTGGTTGTTCTTAATGATTCGCTGCATAGACGCGTTCCTTGAAGGGGTCGATGCCGATACGCTGGTAAGTGTCGATGAAGCGCTCTTCTTCGGTACGCTGTTCCACGTACACGGCAATCAGCTTCTCGATCACATCGGCCATGTCTTCCTGGGCGAAGGACGGGCCGAGGATCTTGCCCAGGCTCGCGCCGCGCGCGGCGTTGCCGCCCAGGGAAACCTGGTAGAACTCCTCACCCTTCTTGTCCACGCCGAGGATGCCGATATGGCCCACGTGGTGGTGGCCGCAGGCGTTCATGCAGCCGGAAATGTTCAGGTCGATTTCCCCGATGTCGAACAGGTAGTCCAGGTCGTCGAAGCGGCGCTGGATGGACTCGGCGATCGGGATCGACTTGGCGTTGGCCAGCGAGCAGAAGTCACCACCCGGGCAGCAGATGATGTCGGTCAGCAGGCCGATGTTCGGCGTGGCGAAGCCGTTCTCGCGCAGCTCCATCCACAGCGTGTGCAGCTGACGCTGCTCGACGTCGGCAAGGATGATGTTCTGCTCGTGGGAAGTACGCAGGAAACCGAAGCTGTAGCGCTCGGCAAGGTCCGCCACGGCGTCCAGCTGTTTGTCGGTCAGGTCGCCTGGTGCTACACCGGTCGGCTTGAGCGACAGGGTCACGGCCACGTAGCCGGGCTTCTTGTGGGCGCGGGTGTTGCGCGAGCGCCAGCGGGCGAAGCCTGGGTGCTCCTGGTCCAGTGCGCTGTAGTCGACGTTTTCCAGCGCCTTGTAGTCAGGGTCGACGAAGTGGCGCGACACACGGTCGACTTCCGCTTGGGTCAGGGTGGTGCTGCCGCCACGCAGGTGGACCATTTCGGCCTCGACCTTCTCGGCGAACACCTCAGGGGTCAGTGCCTTGACCAGGATCTTGATGCGCGCCTTGTACTTGTTGTCACGGCGACCGTAACGGTTGTACACGCGCAGGATCGCGTCCAGGTAGCTGATCAAGTCCTGCCATGGCAGGAATTCGTTGATGAACGAACCGACCACCGGGGTACGGCCCAGGCCACCGCCGACCAGCACGCGGAAGCCCAGCTCGCCGGCTTCGTTGCGCACCGGCTCCAGGCCGATATCGTGGACTTCGATGGCCGCGCGGTCTTCCTGCGAGCCGTTGACCGCAATCTTGAACTTGCGCGGCAGGTAGGCGAATTCCGGGTGGAAGGTGGTCCACTGGCGGATGATTTCGCACCAGGGGCGAGGGTCGACGACTTCGTCGGCAGCCACACCGGCGAATTGGTCGGTGGTGGTGTTGCGCAGGCAGTTGCCGCTGGTCTGGATCGCGTGCATCTGCACGGTGGCCAGCTCGGCCAGGATGTCTGGAACATCTTCCAGCGCAGGCCAGTTGAACTGCACGTTCTGCCGGGTGCTGATGTGCGCATAGCCCTTGTCGTAGTCGCGGGCGATCTTGGCCAGCAAGCGGACCTGGGTCGAGTTCAGCTGGCCGTACGGCACGGCGACGCGCAGCATCGGGGCAAAACGTTGGATATAAAGGCCGTTCTGCAGGCGCAGAGGGCGGAATTCTTCTTCGCTCAGCTCACCGGCCAGGTAGCGGCGGGTCTGATCACGGAACTGCTTGACGCGGTCCTCGATGATCCGCTGATCGTACTCGTCGTATACGTACATAAAAGTCCTGTCTCAGGCTGCATGCAGCTATTCGCGCGCACGGCCGCGCACTCCGGTTTCGGAGCCGGGGAACGATATCAGGTTGTAGTTATGCGCTAAAGTGATGTTTTTGCATATGAAAAGAACTAAACGGACTATGTGAGACTGACTGGCATTTGTTCGCCCGTGCGCCGACATGTTTATACTCGCGACTTTGTTTCGACGGGTGTAACCGCATGCTCAAGGCGTTGTGCCAAAGCCTGTGCCTGAGCCTGCCGCTGGTAGCCAGTGCGCAGGCTGCTTCGGTGGTATTTCTCAACCCAGGCCTGTCCAGCGAAGCGTTCTGGACCAGCTATTCGCGTTTCATGCAGGCGGCGGCCGACGACCTGGGCATGACCCTTCGGGTGGAGTACAGCGAGCGCAGTGCCGAGCGTGCGCTGGTTCAGGCCCGGACGATTCTCCAGGGGCCGCAACGACCCGACTACCTGGTGCTGGTCAACGAGCAGTACGTGGCGCCGGAAATCATCCGGCTGTCCCAGGGCACCGGGGTCAAGTTGTTCCTGGTCAACAATGGCCTGACCGCCAGCCAGGCCCAGAGTATCAAGGCGCAGCCGGAGAAATACGCACAGCTGTTGGGTACCCTAACCGCCAATGACGAACAGGCCGGTTACCAGATGCTGCACCAGATGGTCGCTTTGCTGCCCCGTAGCAACGAGCCCGTGGACCTGGTGGCATTCGCCGGGGTCAAGAGCACGCCAGCCTCGCAATTGCGCGAGCAGGGCATGCGCCGGGCGTTGGCGGACTTTCCCCAGGTGCGCTTGCGTCAGGTCGTGTACGGTGGCTGGAACCGTCAGCGTGCCTTCGAACAGGCCCAGGTGCTGCTTGAGCGATATCCGGACATCAAGCTGGTCTGGTCAGCCAATGACGAAATGGCTTTTGGCGCCATGCAGGCGTTCGAAGCGGCTGGGCGCAAGCCGGGCCGGGACGTGGTGTTCAGCGCGATCAACAGCTCCCCCGAGGCACTGCGGGCACGAATCGATGGACGCCTGGGGGTATTGATGGGCGGGCACTTCACCTTGGGCGGCTGGGCCATGGTGATGCTGCATGATGATGCCCAAGGGGTGTCGATGGATCGTGATGGCCTGCATGAGTACCGGGCGCCGGCGCTGCAATCGATCGACGAGAACAAGGCCCGGCGTTGGCTGAAGCTGCTGGATCGGGACGACTACGGGATCGATTTCCAGCGTTACAGCGCCGAAGGGCGCCCGGCCGGTTTCCAGTATCCGTTTCTTGCGTCACCCGTCGACTATTGAAAAACCCTGCTTGAGAGAAGGGCATCGCTCGTCTTAACTGCTGGTTGTGAAGTGCATTCCCATAACCACTACAAGAGGCAATGCAATGGGAAACTCAACCAAGGTCCGCAAAGCTGACAGCAGCGTCGATGCCTGGGCGATCCTCTGCCTGATCGTCCTGGTGGTGGTCACTGCCGTATATTGGGTCAGCCACCAGTAGCCTTAGTCTTCAGACCGTGACTCAACCTGAGCCGCCCGTGGAAGGGATTTCCGCGGGCGGATTGCGTTTTAGCGGGCGGTGAGGTGCACGGCCAGTTGCACGAGGCCGATTAGCACCAGGATGAACACCAGCGTGAACAACGTGCCCAGCACGATGAAGTGGCTGGCTTTGCCGTGAGTGAAGTCGCGTGCCCGGTTCTTGCCGCTCTGCACGCCGAACGCTGCGGCCAGGATGCTGTGCAGCATCTGCCAGAAGGTGGGCGGCTTGCCTTGGCTGGAATCGTCCATGGGGGCTCCTGATCAATGCAGAGGCATACAAGGACAGTGTAGGTGATAGGTACTGGCCTCATCGCTGGCAAGTCGGCTCCTGCAGGCTCTGCGCCATCGTTGCAGGCGCCGGCGTGCCGGCGATGAACTGTCAGCTGTCGTAACCGAGGTTAGGTGCCAGCCAACGCTCACTTACGGTTACTTCCTGGCCCTTGCGCGCGCTGTAGCTGTCGATCTGGTCCTTGTCGACCTTGCCCACGGCAAAGTACTGCGCCTGCGGGTGGGCGAAATACCAGCCGCTGACCGCTGCCGCCGGGAACATCGCGAAGTGCTCGGTGAGGAATACGCCACTTGGGCCGGTTTCGCCGATGGCGCTGCCGTCGAGCAGGCGGAACAGCGTGGCCTTCTCGGTGTGATCCGGGCACGCGGGGTAGCCTGGGGCAGGGCGGATGCCGCTGTACTGCTCCTTGATCAGCGCTTCGTTGTCCAGGTGCTCGTCCTTGGCATAACCCCAGTGCTCTTTACGCACCTGCTCGTGCAGCCATTCGGCGCAGGCCTCGGCCAGGCGGTCGGCCAGGGCTTTGACCATGATCGAGCTGTAGTCGTCGCCCTTGTCCTGGTAGGCCTTGGCCACTTCCTCGGCACCGATGCCAGCGGTGGTGATGAAGCCGCCCATGTAGTCAGTGACGCCGCTGTCCTTTGGTGCGACGAAGTCGGCCAGGGAGAAGTTCGGCTTACCGTCCGGCTTGATGGTCTGCTGGCGCAGGTGGTGCAGGGTGGCCAGCGTCTGGCCGTTCTCGCCGTACACTTCGATGTCGTCGTCGGCCACCTGGTTGGCTGGCCAGAAACCGAAGACGGCACGGGCGCTGATCAGCTTTTCGTCGATCAGCTTGTCGAGCATCTCGCGGGCATCCTTGTACAGCGCGGTGGCGGCTTCCCCGACCACCTCGTCGGTGAGGATGCGCGGGAACTTGCCGGCCAGGTCCCAGGAGATGAAGAACGGGGTCCAGTCGATGTACTCGGCCAAGGTGCGCAGGTCGATGTCTTCCAGCACCTTGACGCCGGTGAAGGACGGGACGACCGGTTGGTAGCCGGCCCAGTCGTACTTCGGTTTGGCGGCCACTGCCTGGGCGTAGCTCAGGCGCTCGGTGCGGGCGCTGCGGTTGGCGGTGCGCTCGCGCACTTCTTCATAGTCCTGGCGAGTTTTCTCGACGAAGCCTGGCTTGAGCTCCTTGGACAGCAGCTGGGTGGCGACACCCACGGCGCGGGAGGCGTCGGTGACATAGACCACCGCATCGTTGCTGTACTTGGGTTCGATCTTCACCGCTGTGTGGGCCTTGGAGGTGGTGGCGCCACCGATCATCAGCGGCAGGTGGAAATCCTGGCGCTGCATTTCACGGGCGACGTGGACCATCTCGTCCAGCGACGGGGTGATCAGGCCGGATAGACCGATGATGTCGCAGTTCTGTTCACGGGCGGTCTGCAGGATCTTCTCCGCCGGCACCATCACGCCCAGGTCGACGATGTCGTAGCCGTTGCAGCCCAGCACCACGCCGACGATATTCTTGCCGATGTCGTGCACGTCGCCTTTGACCGTGGCCATCAGGATCTTGCCCTTGGCCTCTGGCTTGTCGCCTTTTTCCGCCTCGATGAAGGGGATCAGGTGGGCTACCGCTTGTTTCATCACGCGGGCTGACTTCACCACCTGGGGCAGGAACATCTTGCCAGCACCGAACAGGTCGCCGACCACGTTCATGCCGCTCATCAGCGGGCCTTCGATGACCTCGATAGGACGCGCGCACTGTTGACGGCACTCTTCGGTGTCTTCGACGATGAAGGCTGTGATGCCTTTGACCAGCGCGTGCTCCAGGCGTTTTTCCACCGGCAGCGAGCGCCACTCTTCGTTTTCCACTTCCTTGGCCGCGCCACCGCCCTTGTAGTCATCGGCAATGGCCAGCAATGCATCGGTGCCGTGCGGGGTGCGGTTGAGTACCACGTCCTCGACCTTCTCGCGCAGGACAGGCGGGATCTCGTCGTAGATCTCCAGCTGGCCAGCGTTGACGATACCCATGGTCAGGCCGTTCTGAATGGCGTGGTAGAGGAACACCGAGTGGATCGCCTCGCGCACCGGGTTGTTGCCGCGGAACGAGAACGATACGTTGGACACACCACCGCTCGACAGCGCGAAAGGCAGGTGGTCACGGATGTAGGCACAGGCCTCGATGAAGTCGACGGCGTAGTTGTTGTGCTCTTCGATGCCAGTGGCCACGGCGAAGATGTTGGGGTCGAAGATGATGTCTTCCGGTGGGAAGCCTACCTCGTTGACCAGGATGTCGTAGCTGCGCTGGCAGATCTCCTTCTTGCGTGCGGCAGTGTCGGCCTGGCCGACTTCGTCGAAGGCCATCACCACCACGGCGGCGCCATAGCGCTTGCACAGGCGTGCGTGGTGCTTGAACTGCTCGACGCCTTCCTTCATGGAGATCGAGTTGACGATGCCCTTGCCCTGGATGCACTTGAGGCCCGCTTCGATCACTTCCCATTTGGAGGAGTCGATCATGATCGGCACGCGGGAGATATCCGGCTCGCCAGCGATCAGGTTGAGGAAGCGGACCATGGCAGCCTGGGAGTCGAGCATCCCTTCGTCCATGTTGATGTCGATCACCTGGGCGCCGGCTTCTACCTGCTGCAGGGCGACTTCCAGCGCTTCGGTGTAGTTCTCTTCGCGGATCAGCCGGGCGAATTTGGCGGAACCGGTGATGTTGGTCCGCTCGCCGACGTTGACGAACAGCGACTGACGATCGATGGTGAACGGTTCCAGGCCCGACAGGCGGCAAGCCTTGGGAATATCGGGAATGGCCCGCGGCTTGTACTTGGCCACAGCTTCGGCGATGGCCTGGATATGCGGCGGGGTGGTGCCGCAGCAACCGCCAATGATGTTGAGGAAACCGCTGGCAGCGAACTCCTCGACCACGGCAGCCATTTCCGCCGGGGTTTCGTCGTATTCGCCGAACGCGTTGGGCAGGCCGGCATTGGGGTGCGCCGAAACATGGGTGTCGGCCTTGGTCGCCAGTTCTTCCAGGTACGGACGCAAGTCCTTGGCGCCCAGGGCGCAGTTCAGGCCGACGGAAATCGGCTTGGCGTGTCGCACCGAGTTCCAGAAGGCTTCGGTGGTCTGGCCGGACAAGGTTCGGCCGGAGGCATCGGTGATGGTGCCGGAGATCATGATCGGCAGTTCGACGCCGTCTTCTTCGAACACTTGCTGCACGGCAAAGATCGCGGCCTTGGCGTTGAGGGTGTCGAAGATGGTTTCGATCAGCAGCAGGTCGGCGCCGCCTTCGATCAAGCCACGGGTGGCCTCGATGTAGTTTTCCACCAGCTCGTCGAAGGTGACGTTGCGGTAGCCGGGGTCGTTGACGTCCGGGGAGATCGAGCAGGTACGGCTGGTAGGGCCGAGCACGCCGGCGACGAAACGCGGTTTGTCCGGGGTTTCCAGGGTCTTGGCGTCGGCCACCTGGCGGGCGATGCGGGCGCCTTCGACGTTCAGCTCGTACACCAGCGACTCCATGCCGTAGTCGGCCTGGGAGATTTGCGTGGCGTTGAACGTGTTGGTTTCAAGGATGTCGGCGCCAGCGTCCAGGTAGGCCTTCTCGATGGCGGCGATCACATCGGGGCGGCTGAGCAGCAGCAGATCGTTGTTTCCCTTGACGTCACTTGGCCAATCGGCAAAGCGCGTGCCACGATAGTCGTGTTCCTCGAGGCGGTAACTTTGGATCATAGTACCCATGCCACCGTCGAGGATCAGGATGCGCTCTTTGAGTGCGTTCTGGAGTGCTTGGAGACGAGCGCTGCGGTCGGACATAGGAACTACCTGGTCGGGCAAAAATCAGAAGGTGCCGAATCATAACAAAGCTGCGCGGTTTTTAGGCGCGCTGCCCATTTGCATGAATTCTGTTCATGTTGGGTCGATGAGCATCCAAGGACGACCAGGCTAACGTGATGGCTTTCTGTAACCAGGATTTCGCGCACATGGTGCATCGCTGTTTTATTGCCCTGGCTTGTGGCTTCGCGCTGCTCGTCAGTGGCGTGGCCTTTGGGCAGGGCCCCCAGTCGAGTCCGGGCATCTCCTACACCCGGGATATTCAACCGATCTTCACCGAGAAATGCGTGGCCTGCCATGCGTGCAACGACGCCGCGTGCCAGCTCAAGCTGGAAAGCCCCGAAGGTGCAGTGCGCGGTGCCTCCAAGGTGCCGGTGTACCAAGGCGACCGGAGCAAGGCGGTGCCCACCACACGGCTGTTCTACGACGCCCATAGCGAGGCCGAATGGCGTAAGAAGGGCTTTTATTCGGTGCTCGACAACCAGGGCAGCCAGGCCGCACTGATGGCTCGAATGCTCGAACTCGGTCACAAGACCCCGCTCACGCCCAATGCCAAATTGCCCGACGAGATCGTGCTTGGGCTCAACCGCACCAACATGTGCCCGTTGCCCCATGAGTTCGACGCTTATGCCGGCGCGCATCCCAAGGAAGGCATGCCGCTGGCCGTCACCGGTCTGACCGACCAGGAGTACCAGACCATGCGCGCCTGGCTGGCCGCCGGTGCGCCAGTCGAATACCAGCCGATCCAGCCCAGCCCGGTCGAAGCCAGGCAGATCGCCGAGTGGGAAGAACTGCTCAACCGTCCCGGTTCCACCGAATCATTGGTGGGTCGTTGGCTGTACGAGCACCTGTTCCTCGCGCATATTTATTTCGTCGGCGGCGAACAAGGCCACTTCTTCCAATGGGTACGTTCGCGCACGCCGAGCGGCCAGCCGGTCGACCTGATCGCCACTCGCCGCCCCAACGACCCGCCGGGCACCGACTTCTACTACCGCCTGGTGCCGGTGCAGGGCGTGATCGTGCACAAGACCCACATCACGTACCCCATGGGTCCGCAGAAGCTCAAGCGGGTCAAGCAGTTGTTCTACGCGGGCGACTGGCATGCCACCGCGCTGCCGGGTTACGGCCCACGTCACCGGGCCAACCCGTTCGAGACCTTCGAGGCGATTCCGGCGGTGGCGCGCTATCAGTTCATGCTGGATAACGCCGAGTACTTCGTGCGGACCTTCATCCGCGGCCCAGTTTGCCGTGGGCAAATCGCCACCGACGTGATCCGCGACAACTTCTGGGCGCTGTTCCAGGAGCCAGCGCATGACCGCTACATCACCGATGCCAAATACCGCAGCGAAGCCACGCCGCTGTTGGCGATGCCTGGGCAGATCGATGACGTGGGCAGCGTGCTCACCCTGTGGCACGCCTACCGGGACAAGCGCAATGAATATGAAAAGCTGCGCCGCGAGGCCTACGCCGAGATGGCGCCGCCGAGTTGGTCGACCCTGTGGGCGGGCAACGACAATGCCTTGCTGACCATCTTCCGCCACTTTGACAGTGCTTCGGTGACCAAGGGGTTGATCGGCGATGTGCCGCTGACCACCTGGCTGTTCGACTACCCGTTGTTCGAGCGCACTTATTATCAGTTGGCGGTCAACTTCGATGTGTTTGGCAACGTCTCGCACCAGTTGCAGACGCGCTTGTACTTCGACTTGATCCGCAACGGCGCCGAGGTCAACTTCCTGCGCCTGATGCCGGCCGATCAGCGTGGCAAGGTGCTCAGCAACTGGTACCAGAACAGCGGCAAGGTGAAGATGTGGATGGACTACGAGGACATCGACACCGACACCCCAAGCGGGCTGAAACTCGACCCTCGCGACCCGACGCGCGACTTTGGCCTGAAACTGCTGCAGCGCACCGGCAGCCTCAACGCAGCGCCAGACCCGATCAACCGCTGCAAGGGCGCTTATTGTTCACGGTCGGAGATGGATGCCGAGTTCCGCGATGTAGAGCAGTCGCTCAGCCGACTGGTGTCGCGTCCGGCGGCGGGGCTGAAGGTGATCAACCAACTGCCCGAGGCGACCATGCTGCGCATCGAAGGCGAGGGCGGCCGCCGTCAGGTCTACAGCCTGTTGCGCAACAGGGCCCACAGCAATGTGGCCTTCTTGCTGGGCGAGGCGTACCGCTACCAGCCAGGTCTGGATACCCTGACCCTGTACCCGGGGGTGCTCAGTAGCTACCCGAACTTCATCTTCAACATCCCGGCGTCGAACGTGCCGGAGTTCGTCGAGGACATGGAGGCGGCACGCGACGACCCGGCCAAGTTCGAACGCATCGTCATGCGCTGGGGCGTGCGGCGTAGCCATCCGCGGTTCTGGTTCTACTTCCATGACCTGAACACCTTCATCGAACAGACCGATCCGGTCGAGGCGGGCGTACTGGACATGAACCGCTACGAGAACCTCTGATCGGCCGGACTGACCTTTGCGGACTCACTGCGGTCCCAAAGGTCGGGTGGCCAGGGGCTGGTTTGCAGCCCCATCGCCGACAAGCCGGCTCCTGCAGGTGCTGTGGGAGCCGGGCGGGCGAGGCCTCAATGCACCGGCTGATCGCAGGTATTTCATGCTGTATTCGCTTCAGGCACTGCGGGCGCTCGCCGCCTGGGTGGTGGTCTGCCACCACTTCATGCAAATTTTCTTCGACTTCCATGCCACCGGCCCTGTCGGCCGCCTGCTCAGCGAGCGAGGCGCCGTGGGGGTCGACATCTTCTTCGTGATCAGCGGCCTGGTGATCTACCTCTCAACCCGAGACAAAGCCATCGCCCCTGGGCAGTTCCTGCTCAACCGACTGCTGCGCATCGTCCCGGCGTACTGGTTCTACACGGCGCTGATGGCCACGCTGCTACTCGTCGCCAGCCAATGGATGCCCCACCAGGTGTTCCAATGGCAACACTTGCTGTTGTCGCTGTTGTTCATTCCGGCCGAAAACCCGGGAGGTTATGGGCTGTATCCGACCCTGAACGTTGGCTGGACGCTGAATTACGAAATGTTCTTCTACGCGTTGTTCGGCCTCGCGTTTCTGGCCCGCCAGCGTCACCACCTGTTGCTGGTGGCCGCCGCGCTGCTGGTGGTGAGTGAGTTGCTGGGCCGATTGGGTGTCGTCAGCCGTTTCTACAACAACGACATCATCTACGAGTTCCTGCTCGGTATTGGCCTGGGTGTGCTGTACCGCCGCGGACTCATTCGCGAGGGGCGATGGCTGCCGCTGGCAGTACTGGCGGTGGCGGGGTATGCGCTGTTTCACCTGGACGCTTCCCAGCGCCTGCTGCACTGGGGGCTGCCGAGCGCGCTGGTGGTGCTGGCATTCGTTGCGTTAGAGCCCTGGTTCAAAGGCAATCGACTGCTCAAGATGCTGGGCGACTGCTCCTATTCGGTGTACCTGATCCATGTGCTGGTGCTTTACGGCGGCTGGTTCGTCAGCCAGCGGCTGAAGCTGAACCCTTACCTGGTCTTCGCCTTCTGCGTGCCGTCCATTGGACTAATGTCTTGGTTCAGCTACCAGTGGCTTGAGCGAGGCCTGTACCGACGGATGCACGCCTGGCTGGCGGCGCCACGGGAGCAAAGCCAGGCATATGCGCTTTCCCGAGTCAATTACTAGGACTTTGTTCGAAGGCCAGGTTGGCGTACACTTGGCCGCAAGTCTGTGAGGAACTTCCATGAGCGCTATAACCATTACCGACGCCGCCCATGATTACCTGGCCGATCTGCTGTCCAAGCAGAACACGCCTGGCATCGGCATCCGCATTTTCATCACCCAGCCGGGCACCCAGTACGCCGAGACCTGCATCGCCTACTGCAAGCCGGGCGAAGAGAAGCCTGACGACACCGCGCTGGGGCTCAAGAGCTTCACCGCGTACATCGATTCGGTCAGCGAACCGTTCCTCGAGGACGCGCTGGTCGACTACGCCACCGATCGCATGGGTGGCCAACTGACCATCAAGGCACCGAATGCCAAGGTGCCGATGGTCAACGAAGACAGCCCGATCAACGAACGCATCAACTACTACCTGCAGACCGAGATCAACCCGGGGCTGGCCAGCCACGGTGGTCAGGTCAGCCTGGTGGACGTGGTCGACGACGGTATCGCCGTGCTGCAGTTCGGCGGCGGTTGCCAGGGTTGCGGCCAGGCGGACGTCACCCTCAAGGACGGCATCGAGCGTACCCTGCTCGAGCGCATTCCTGAGCTCAAGGGTGTACGTGACGTGACCGACCACAGCCAGAAAGAAAACGCGTACTACTGAGACGTCTCGGGCGATTCAGGTTGGCGCTGCCAGAACCTTGATCCCTAGCAACAAACTGTTACGGATTCAACCCCTGCGACAACAGGCCGCAGCCCGTATTTAAAGGGCTGCAGGCCTGCACCTCCAACGTCGGGTAGATGCCCTGGGGGTGTCATGCCAGAATGCCCCGGTTTTTCGGCCGGCCTGTCCCTAGGGCCGGCACCTTCCCTGTAAAGGATGGTTCCATGAATGATCTGTTTACCCGGCGCGCGGTCGTCGCCGGGATGGGCGTTCTCGGGCTCGGCCTGCTGGCAGGCTGCAGCCCGGCCCGGGGGCTCGAGTTCAAGTACGGCAAGAACATGAGCAACGAAATCCTCGGGCGCAAGTTCCGCCTCAAGGATACCCGTGGCAACGACGTCACCTTGTCGAGCTTCTACGGCAGCATGCCGATGATCTTCTTCGGCTTTACCCAGTGCCCGGCGGTCTGTCCGACTACGCTGGCGCGCGCCGCACAAATCCGCAAGCTGCTCAAAGGCCGCGATCGCGACCTGTTCCAGGTGGTGCTGATTACCCTGGATCCGGAGCGCGACACGCCGGAAGTGCTCGATGCCTATGTCAAGGCGTTCGACCCGTCGTTCACCGCGCTCACCGGCACCCCCGAGGAAATCGCCGCGGTAGCGAAGGAATTCAAGGTGTTCTACGAGAAGGTCCCGACCGGGGATACCTATACCGTCTCCCACTCGTCCACCAGCTATGTCTACGATACGCGCGGCACGCTGCGCCTGAGCCTGGGCCATTCCCTGACCGCCCAGGAATGCGCCGAAGACCTGGTTACCCTGATGGAGATTTGCTAATGGCTATTTCACTGCAACCGTTCAAGCGCGGCCTGGCCACGCTGGCATTGATGGGCCTCGCCTTGCCGGCTCTGGCTCAGACCACGGTGAGTGATGCGTGGGTACGCGCCAGTGTGCCGCACCAGCAGTCCACCGGTGCCTTCATGACCCTGACCGCCAGCAGCGACAGCAAGTTGGTGGGCGTGGCATCCAAGTTGGCCAAGACCGTTCAGGTGCACGAGATGACCATGAACGGCGACGTGATGGGCATGCGTGAGGTGAAAACCGTCGAGTTGCCAGCCGGCAAAGCCGTGACGCTGGATCCGAATGGCCTGCACGTGATGCTGATGGGGCTGAGCAATCAGGTGAAGGAGGGTGAGAAAGTGCCGCTGACCCTGACCATCGAAGATGCCAAAGGCGCCAGGGAAACCTTGGACGTGCAGGCTGAAGTGCGGGCGCTCACAGCCGAGGTGGGCGCAGGGCATGACCACATGCACATGAACCACTGACACACTTGAAACAGGGCCGCACAGCGGCCCTGATCTTTTCAGCTGCGAAACTTGGGCAGCGGCCTGTCGAGCGTCAGCGAGGTCAGGGTCTTGCGTACCTGGGCCTCGTCAGCCTCCAGGGCCTTGAGGCTCGCGCGGATCTTGCCGGCGGCGGGCACATCGCCCTGCCGGTCGATCCAGTCGGCAATCTCCTTGCAGGCGCTGCTCAGGCAGGCTTGGCGCTGGTTCATCAGCGACAGCAGGGTGGTGAGCTCTCTTTCGGACATGGCAGGATCCTCCGTTCAGCTCTGTCAGTGTAGCAGAGGCTTGACGGGGCTCTGCTGCCTGTGCGTGAGGCGCCGAACCGGCAGAAAACGGCGGCGGTGGCGGCCGGTAACAACTCGTTACGTATAAACAACATGTTTAAATTTGATGCCATTGCTCCTTGTGGGGACGAGGAGTGTGCGCATTTTAGTAAGCGCCATTGAAGTGCTCTATCCCACCGTGGGTGAATATTGGGTAGTGCGCTTATCAAGCATGTAAGCAGTGTAGGAATATTCTGCTTGCTTGGTCAGTGCATGTCGTTGGTCGTGTTCTTGTTACAACTTGGTTGTTGAGTGTGGCCCCAAAGAAGTCTTAGGTTGGAGTTGCCCTGCAGATACACGGGCGACCTCAATAATCTGAAAGGAGTTCACATATGAAATCTGCAATCGAACTGTTCAAGACCGATGTGGCTGGCGTTGACGCGAAAGGTGTTTGCATGTGGTAAGTAAGGGGGCGGCTTCGTGCCGCCCCTTCATTTTCCTGAAGGAGCACGCTTTATGAACGATCGTGGATACCACACCATCTGGGATATAACCGGTGCCAATGCGCAGTTGCTGAGCAATGATAAAGCATTGCATTGCTTCTTTTTATCTGCTCTGCAGGCATCCGGGTTTACCGTGATAAGCGATATGATTCACAAGTTTTCCTCAGGCGGGGAGGGAGTTACCGGGCTTTTTCTTTTGTCCGAGTCTCACCTTTCTTACCATACTTATCCTGAGCGCGGCTACATTAGTATTGACGTGTATACGTGTGGGAAGAGTAATCAATCGATCAATGAAGGGATTTCAGAATTTTTTGGTGCGGATGTACAAATCAATCGAAGAACGTTGTTGCGTGGAAGTGCAGTGAACGATCCAGGGGGGGTTAGGCATGCAGTTGCTCGATAGAGGAATGTTAAAGTTTGACTATCAGTTCCCGCTCTACAATTTTTTCTTTCCAACGCAAGCACTCAATGTTTACCAGCCGGGACGAAATCAGTTTGCTGAGATGATGGTCACTGCGAATAAGAGTGCGCGTTCACGGGCGTTGTACTTCCACATCCCCTTCTGTGAGTCCATTTGTTCGTTTTGCCCGTTTACCCGAGGGCTGTACAAGCGAGCCGAGGACATCGACCGATATACGCAGGCTCTGATCGGCGAAATAGAGTACAAGGCACAAGTAATGGACTTGAAGGCGGTCCCGGTCAGAGCCATATTTTTTGGTGGTGGAACACCATCACTGCTATCGCCGCGAAACATTTACGACATTGGCGAGGCGCTGCATCGTCATTTCGATATGCGCGATGTACAGGAGTTCTCATTCGAGTTCAATGTCACCAGTGTCACCGAAGAGCGTATTCGCGCACTCGCTGCCATTGGTATCACTCATGCACGATTTGGCCTGCAAACGACTGATCGTGAATGGCGGCACCTGTTCAATCTCGACCCGGACATTGGCAAGATCGAGCGTGCTGCCGAACTGCTGCGCGGCCATTTTGGGCATGTGCTCTGCGACATCCTGTATGGCATGAACGGAAGCCATGAGCAGCAGACACTTGCCGACATTGATAAAGCGGTTGAGATGGGCGTCAGTAATGTGGATATCTACCCTATTAATAACGCTGCCACATCCGTCAAACTACATAAGCAGATCAAGGCTCGCTTCGCGGACGTAATGCCTGCGATGCGCAAGCTCAACATGAAATTTATGCTCGATGAGCATCTGCGCCAGTATGGTTATGTTCCCTATAATGGCCATGGCTATGTGCACAGGCCCGGCGCCGATAGCTTGCTATTCGCTAACGATTACTCATTTGTCTACCACGAACATGTCTACGGCTATGCCGACCATGACCTGCTGGGCTTTGGCGTGGGCGCCATCTCGTCGGTGGCGGGGCACGTCATTACCAACATTTCATTGCGCGAAAAATATACCCAACGCATGGCGGTAGGGGAGCACGTGTGCCAGGTGAGTGGGCATGATTCGCTGCTGGATGTGGTCAAGCCGCTGGTCGTTCGCCTGGCGTATCACGGCGTGGTCGACAAACGCCAGGTTGAAATGTGCCGTGTGCCGGAGGCGCTGATACATCGGCTTGATGCTTTGATCCAGGCAGGCCTGGTCCTGGAGGACACAAACCATTATCGGCTGACGCGGCTTGGCTGGCTTTGGTACAGCAACATCATGTTTTACCTGATGCCGGCAGGTGAGCAGGACATTCTAAAGAAGCTGGTATTCGAGCGGCTTGATGTACCAGGGCGCGACATCACCGAGCGTGAATTGATTTATGCAGCTGGCTAAGGAGCACCGGATATGCAGGCGTTGACTGTTAATTACGGAACGCGTTCGCTGGCGTTGGGGTACTGCTTTTCCAAATGCGGTGAGTTTGCCTTCGAAGCTGCATTTGCCGTGGCAATCGTGTCCATGGCCGATGCCGACCTGCTTTTGATCGGCATTGCCTATTTCTTCCGCTACTTGCCGAGTGTGGTGTTTTCGCCCCTGGGCGGCTGGCTGGCAGATAACGGCGACAAGAAACGAACGCTGTTGGCGGTCGAGGTGAGCAAAGGTGTTTTGGCTCTTGCCTTCTTTTCCTTGTTCAGTCTGCACACGTCTGTATTGCCGGTGCTGGTTGGGTTGGCGATGGTCATGACGGCACTGGAATGCCTTTATGCGCCGACCTTTCGAGCATACTTTCCCGATCTTGTCGAAAAGCATCTGTTGGCCTCGGTGAACAGTGGGGTTCAGGTGATCGAAGATGTCGCCTCGATTGTCGGTCCGCTGGTTTTTTCGGCATGTGTGCTGCTGCTGACGCGCGAAGCGACTTTCCTGTTTTTTGTGCTGTGCCTAGTGTTGTCGGCCATTTCCATCACCGCCCTCAGACCTGGCAGGCGAGGCAAGCATCAGGTGTTTGATGGGCGTGCCATAATTCGCGATGCCGCACGCAATGTGAGCAAGCTCAGGAGCAACAACGCCCCATTATTTGCCGTTATTGGCTGCACCACGCTCTGTGCACTTTTTGCAACGTCGGTCATTCGCTTCATCCTTCCGGCTGCGGTGCTGGAACATTTTGCCTCCGAAGCGGCGGTTGGTTACGTAATTTCGTTGCTTGCTGCAGGTACTGTGCTGGGGGGTGTGCTTTACACACGTTTGAACCCGCGCACTACCACTCGGACGGTATTGCGGTATTGGCTGCTGTATGGCGCATTGTTTTTGGCTGCCGCAATCGCACTGCAAGTCAACAGCTGGATATTCCTGCTGGCCCTATTTCTGGTCGGCTTCATTGGAGCATTTGTCGATATCGCTATCGTGACCAATATCCAGTGCTTGTCGGGTGAGCAGGAAGTTGGCAGGAATTTCTCTCTCTACTATTTCACGGCCGTCATGGGTGATGCCGTTTCAGGGCTGGTTGCCAGTTTGGTGTTTGTACTTGCAGGGCCGGCGACCTTCATCTGGATGACGCTGATGTTGTTTATTGCTCCAGTGCGCTGGAACCTGAAAGGAAAAAACCATGACACCGACAATCGTCTATAGCGTGGCGCTCGATGTAGACATGTGGGAGGGCGTGCAAACCATACCTTTGGATTCGTCGGTAAATCTTGCACTCGCTTCGGCTTTGTATATGACACCTGAGGACGCGCTGCAAGCGACCGTGCGTGAAGCGGTGGAGCGTTGGCGTTTACCACTGTTCATTAGTTCGAACGCTGCGAGTGGTCCGGCAGAGGGGGGGGACGAGCGGCAGCTGAAATTGCCATTATCTGAGCATGACAAGGCCAGGCTGATAGCTGCTGCACTCGCCTTTGAACAGCAGGTTTTACCACCCTTCACCCGTGCGCTTGCATCATTTGTCGACAAACGCCGACCCACGTTTGCCTGCCCTGGTCACCAAGGGGGAGCCTGTTTACAGCAGCACCCGGCCGGTGCCCGTTTCCGGCAATTGCTGGGGCCGGAAGTGTTTCATGTGGATGTCCCCCATGCAGCACCGGAGCTGGGTGACGTGCTCGGTCATGAAGGCCCGGTACAAGAGGCCGAACAACTGGCAGCAAGGGTTTTTGGTGCCGACGATACTTGGTTCGTGCTCAATGGCACGTCTACTGCGAACAAGGTGGTTGCCAGCGCTCTGCTGGCGGCAGGCGACTTGGTGTTGATGGATCGAAACAACCACAAGTCGGTGTTTCTCGGTGCCTTGATCCAGTGCGGTGCATTGCCGGTGTACTTGGACAATGTACGAGATGAGCGGGGGGTGCTGGGCGGCTACCGATTGGGTGCCCTGGATGAGGGGCACTTGCGCAGCCGGGTGGGTCAGATCTGTGAGCGGCGGTCGCACGAACCCAGGCCTTTTCGTCTGGCGATAATCCAGCAGGCGACCTGCGATGGAGTTGTGGTCGACGCAGCGGCAATGTTGGCGCGCATTGGCCATCTTTGTGAATACGTACTGTTCGACGGCGCCTGGGCTGGGTATGAGCCTTTCATTCCGGCATTGGCCACACTGTCGCCGCTGAACGTGCAGTTGATCGATACCTCCCCCGGTATTGTCGTGACCCAGTCGGTGCACAAGCAGATGTCCGGGCTCTCCCAGGCGTCGCAGATTCACAAGAAAGACCGGCATATCGGCCATCTGCCAAGTTACTGCCCGCGGCCAGTGTTCAATGCCGCCTTCATGCAACACGCCTCGACCAGCCCTTCCTACCCTTTGTTCATGTCGCTGGAGGTAAATGCCGCCATGCTTGCCGACGGCGAAGGCGAGCGGCATTGGCGGCAGGCGTTGGCCGCTGCGCAGACATTGCGGGACCAAGTGGCACGCCGCTGCCGGTTCATCCGGCCACTGATGCCGCCTGTTTCCGAAACCCCGCTCGAATACCAGGCGCAGGGCGCGTTACCTATCGAGCCTGGTCTGCACTACATCGACCCATGCAAAGCCATTTTCACTACTCGAGGACAGCTCGACATCCCGGCATGCCTGGTCACCCAGTACCTGCGAGATTGCGGCTTTACCCCGGAAAAAACGGATTTCTACACCTTCACCCTGCTAATGACGCCATCCAGCAACAATGCCGCCTTGAATGGGTTGGTGCATGTTCTGGAGTTTTTCGAAGCGCACTTGCTCGAGGGGGCTGCGGTGCTGCAATTGCTGCCTTCGCTGCGTTTAGCTCCAGCGCCTTATCAGGGGCTATCCCTTGCTATGCTCGGTGAGCGCATCAATACGCTCTATCGCGCACATCAGGTAGAACAGAGGCAAAGTGAGATCTTCAGTGCCATTGGGGCGGCACAGGTGGATTGCCCCCCGTATCAGGCCAACCAGCGGTTTGTGCGTGGCGAAGCCCGCCTTCAGAGCATTGGAGAGGTTACGGGCAGGGTTGCGGCCGAGGGGGTTATTCCATACCCGCCAGGGATCATGTGCATCGCCCCCGGCGAGCGCTGGACTGCGGCTTTGGTTGGCTACCTGCAGGCAGTCGAGGCGTTGTCTGTGCAATACCCCGAATTTGCCCCGCATATTCAGGGTGTGCACAAGGTTCGTAATACCGATGGATCGGTCTCGCTGGGGGTATTCGTGCTTGACTGAAAACGCTCAATCGCATGACAGCGCGGGGCAGCAACCGAACGGTCACGGGCGCAAATTCATTCACATCGACATGGACTCCTACTTCGTTGCCGTCGAGCTGCTGGATGCCCCATGGTTGTGTGAACGACCTGTCGCTGTCGGCGGAAAGGCGACTGACCGGGGTGTGATCAGTACATCCAACTACATCGCCAGGCGATTTGGCGTCAGGAGCGGCATGGCAACCGCAACAGCGCAACGCTTATGTCCGGGGTTGGTCCTGTTGCCTGTGCGCTTCGAGCGTTACGAGGCAGTGACTCGCAGGCTGGACATCATTTTCCGGCGTTATACCTCGAGCGTCGAGTTTCTCTCGCTGGATGAGGCAACGCTGGATGTGACAGGGCAGACGCACTGCAGCGGATCGGCGACTTACATGGCAAGCCGGATCCGGGCGACCATTGAACAAGAGCTGCAGTTGACAGCTTCTGCGGGTATCGCTCCTTTGAAGTACCTGGCGAAAATGGCTTCGGAGGTGAACAAGCCTGACGGCCAGTTCGTTATCGCGCCGGATCAGGTGCAGGCCTTTCTTGCGAGCCTGGACATTCGCAAGATTCCAGGGGTGGGTCCCAAGACCTGGGCGGTATTGCAAGCATTGGGGTGTACAAAATGTGCTGATGTCACAGACGAGATGATACCGGCCCTGCTGCGTCACCTTGGCGCTCACGGTTTCTATGTGTGGGAGCGTTGCCGGGGCCGGGAAGGTTACGAAGGCAAGCCCAGTGGTATGCAGTCGTTCGGTGTTGAGCATACGTTGCCCAGCGATTGTGATGATTTTGCTTGCTGTATCCGAGAGCTGGATGAACTACTGGCGAGTTTAGCGACCCGCTTGCAAGCGCTAGGCAACGCACCGCCTATTATCAAGAATCAAGTCAAACTCAAGTTTTCCGATTTTTCTGTTGCCACTGCCGAAGCGCCCGCCCTGGCGTTACAACCGCAGGTCATGCGGGGGCTGTGTCGAATGCTTTGGGAAAGCAAGCGGCAGGGGCGAGCAGTGCGCCTGGTTGGTGTTGCCGTCAGGATTCGACGGGACCTGCTGGATCCATTGCAACTTGAGTTGGCATTGTGAGCGATCCGGCAGGCATGTTTGAGCTGATGCACGCCTGCCGGTAGGCCCCAGGGGGCACTCCATAGGCCTGCTTGAACTGCCGGCTCAGATGACTCTGGTCGGCATAACCCAGGTCGAACGCTACCTCCGAGGCTGCCCAGCCACGCTTGAGCATTTCCCGTGCCCGGGCCAGGCGGCGCTGCTTCAGCCAGGCATGTGGCGGCAGGCCGGTGGCCTGGCGGAACACCCGGGCAAAATGGAACGGCGACAGGTTGACCGCCGCCGCCAGCGCTTCAAGCGAGGGCGGGTCGGCCAGCTGGCTTTCCAGCAGTTCGCGGGCGCGGGCCACTGCCAGCGGTTCCTGGCCGGGCGCCGCAGGTTCGGCGCATTGCCCGTGGCGCTGCACCAGGGCCAGTACCGCCTGGCGCCAGGCGGTTTGCTGTTCGAGGGCACTGGCGCCGGATTCGGACAGCTGGTGCAGTTGGCTGAACGCCAAGGCCAGGGCCGGGTCCTGAATCACACTTTCCTTGAAATGCGGCATGCCATGGCGGCCAAGCTCTAGCTCGTCCAGCACGCCGGTGACCCGCTCGTGCTCCGGATAGAAACCGCGATAGCGCCAACCGGCTTCATGGGCGGTGGCCCCGGTGTGCAGCTCATCGGGATTGATCAGTACCATGCTGCCGACCGGTGCCAGATGCTCGCTGCCTCGGTGCCAGAAGCGCTGGGCCCCGGACTCGATCACGGTAAATACGTAGCCCTCATGCACGTGCGGGGCAAAGCGTTGCTGGAAATACCGCGCATGCAGCATCTCCACATCGCCCAGGGCAGGCGCTTGCCAGAGGTGGGTCTGTTCGCGCAGGGGTCTGCTCATGCCAGCCAGCTACGCAGAAGAAAGAAGATCAACATGCTCACCAGCATGCTCAACAATACGCTGCGCGTCCAGAGCACGAGTGCGATGGCCACCAGCGAGCCAAGCAGGTAAGGATTGAGCGGGCTCAGGTCCAGTTGGTGGTCGGGCAGGAAGATGATCGGCCCGCAGATGGCCGTGAGCATGCCGGGCACGGCGAAGCCCAGGAACTGCCGGGCATTGGAGCTCAGGCGCAGGGGCAGGCGAGGTTCCAGGAAGGCATAGCGGTTGAGGAATACCACCGCGCCCATGGTGAATATCAGCAACCAGATCATGCGCGGCCTCCGGAAAACTTCTGACAAATAAAGCCCGCCGCCATGCCTAGCAGGCCTGCAGCCACCAGCGCAGTTTCCCACTGCCAGTAGCTGAACAGCACCGAGCAGAACAGCGATACCGCCACACAGACGACTGTCGCCAGGCTGCGTACAAGCGGCGCAATCAGGGCGACGAAGGTGGCGACGATGGAGAAGTCCAGACCCAGTTGATCCAGGTGCGGGATGTTCTGGCCGAGGATGATCCCGGCCAGGGTGAACAGGTTCCACGCTATATAGAAGGTCAGGCCCACACCCAGTGCGTACCAGCGGTTGAACTGCTGCTGGTCGTAATGGCTGGTCAGCGCGAAGAACTCGTCGGTGAGCAGAAAGCCCAGACCCAGCCGCCAGCGCAGCGGCTGACTCGACAGCACCGGGCGCATGGACAGGCCATAGAGCAAGTGCTGAGAAGTCAGCAGCAGGGTGGTGAGCAGGATCGACGCCAGGTTGGCGCCGCCCTTGAGCATGCCAATGGCCACCAGTTGTGCCGCGCCCGCGAAGACGATGGCCGAAAGCCCCTGGCCTTCCCAGGCGCTGAGGTTGGCTTCGATGGCCATGGAGCCTGCCAGCAACCCCCACGGGGCCACGGCCAGGGACAGCGGGAGAATGGCGATGGCGCCGTGGAGAAAGGCTTGACGGGCAATGGGAAGGCTGCTGGGCATGGCGATGACGACACGTCGATTAGGCAGGCCAGCATGCCAGAGCGAGGGAGCCGATGGCTTGAACGATCTTGCTCTGTCAGCGGTGGCTGGCCAAACGCTGCTGGGCGGTGGCGCAGCCATTGATCTCGATAGCCTTTTGCAACAGGGCTTGACGCTGCTGCGGATCCAGGTCGCTCAACAGCCGGTAGACCTCGGCCTGGTAGTCGCGCTGACGCCCCCATTGCATCTGCAGGCCCTGTGGTTGGCTGCGATTGCAGGCCAGGCGCAAGGCCGGTTGCGGGTAGTAGGGGGCGTAAAGCGTGGCCATGCTGGGAATGGCTTCCAGCTCCTGGCGGTAGGTCGGGCTGGTGTTGTACGGCGCGCACAAGCTGGCAATGGCCGAGGCAGGAGGGGCGAACCCTTGTTTGAGACTGTCCTCCAGCAATGGGCAGGCGGCATCCGGAATCTGTGCTGCCGGCAAGTAGGTCATGTAGTACAGGGCCAGTCGGTACTGCGCCACCGGGTGGCCCAATTCCACGGACTTCTTCAGCAATGCCACGGCCGTCGGCAACGTGCGGGCCATGGCCTCGCCCTGGCGGGTCAACTCAGGGTCGCTGCCCAGGGCGGTGCGCAGGGGGCTAGGGTTGTCTTCCTGGGTATCGGCCTGTTCGAGCAGTGGCAGGGCCTGGCGATAGAGCAGGTCGGCATGGGGATCGATGCGCACATCGAGCGCTTGCGCGGCCAGCGGTAACAGGGCGAACAACAGCGCAGGCAGGGGTCGGACGCGACTCACAGGCTGCCCTCGCACGACGAACAGCGGTCATGGCCAGCGGGCAGGGTCTGATGCAGGACTACGAGGTTCATGGCCGGTACAGGGTGCCTCAGGCATAACGGAACGACGACGTATTCTAGCCATGCCCAGGCGCTTGCCGGAAGGCCCAAGGGCAACTGTCAGACGAGCTTGATCGGTGTGACCTTGCGCGGAGCGTGTTTTTCCTGGGCCAGGCCAAGTTTGGCGGTGATCACCTTGGCTACTGCATTGTTGCCCAGGTCGTTGAGGTGCAGGCGATCGACGAACAGCTCGGCGGCGAATACAGGTGAGCTGCTGAGCATGCTGTTCATGTCATAGCAGGGAACCGGGTCGGCCTGGCGCTTGATACGGCGGAAGTAGGCCATGTGCAGTTGGCTGTCGAATGCATCCTCCAACAACTTGTCGAAGTTCGCCGGTCGACGCTCCAGGGCTGCCAGCATTGCTTGCTCGCCAGCGGGTACCGTGTCCCGGCACCAGGGCAGCAGTGGCTGGAGAATGAAGGTGAGCGTGGCGTGGCTGTCGGCTAGCATGCGCTCCCATTGGCGCAGGGTGCGGCCGATGGTGTCGGCGGCGCGGGCCATGCGTTTTTCTGGCGAGGAGAGTGTCCAGTTGATCGGGGTAGATGGTCTGCGCGGCGCCAGGGCTTGCCCCAGGCGGCGCCACAAGGACTGGTTGGTTGGCGAGGCCGGGGGCTGAACCCCTTCCTTGAAACTGTCGAGAAATGCCTGCTGGGCCTTGGCATGCTGTGGGTCGAGCAGGCCGTCGAGGACTTCGCTCAAGCCTTCGTGGGCCAAGGTGTTCAGGCCACTTAGAACCACCACGTGGCCGATCTGCCCGAAGCGGTGCTGATGGGTGAGGAACAGCAGCAGTTCCTGGCTGGCGTTGAGTCCGCAACTGGCCAGATTCAGCCATACCTCTCCGGTGAGCATCGACAGGTGCGAGGCCACGGTGTGCTCGTCGGAGCTGGCTCCAATGCCCAATACGGCGGAGCCACCGACCAGCAGGTTGACACGTCCTGCCGGGCCACGTTCGGCCGCCGAGAAGCGCTTGCCAGCGAAATGGCTGTAGCGAAAGCCCAGTGCATCGGTGTTGATGGTGCCCGAGCGATAGCCGCGCTCGTGCACCTGCAAGGTGTGCGGCGCTCGCTGGTTACCCATCAACAGGAAATGCTGATAGTCCTGCTGCAGGGAAGAGGGCATGTCCGGCGCGTCGTTGGCTGTGTCGGTCGTCGTCATGGGCATTCCTCTTTCTGGGGCGACGGGGTTGGCTCGCCTGTGTCAGGAGGCCAGCTCCTTGAGGTTGTACAGCAGGCCACCGGTGGCAATCAGAAGCAGGGCGACGCCCGAGGCCAAGCTGATGAGGCGGTTGCTACGCTGCGAGGCGATCTTGCCAATGGCGAAGATGTAGAGACTGAGCACCGCGAAGTCGATGAACACCCAGAGCAGCGACAGTACCACCATGCTCTTGCCGAACGATTCGGTGATCTGGATGAACTGGGGAAAGAAGGCGATGAAGAAGATGATGTCCTTGGGATTGGAAATGCCGACCATGAACCCTTGCCACAAGCCTCCGCGTCCAGCCTTGGATGCCTCGCCGGATGCCTCGGCAGCCGGTGCTTGCAGCGCGTCTTTCAGGGTGCCCACGGCGATATGACCGATGAACAGGCACCCCAGCAGGCTCATGGCGCTGAGCCAGGTCTTGTCGATGGCGGCGCTGGTCAGAATGACCCAAGCTGCCGCGCCGATCAGTACCAGCGATGCCCAGTTGGTGCCGACAGCGGTAAAGATGGCCTTGCGCGAGCCTGAGGCCGCGGCAGTGTTGACGATCAGTGCCACCACCGGGCCTGGGGTGGCGATCAGCAGCAGGACGGTCAGGGCGTAGGTCAGCGTCAGTGCGGTATTCACGGTCAGTTCTCGATCAATGATTCAGAGGTTGCCAGGGCGTGGAAGGGGCAGCGTGGTGGGTTCAGCGAGCCTTGCTCCTGAAGCTGGTATTGCTTCCACTCGTAGTTGTCGTCCTGGCCGAAGAAGCCGAGGGTGTCTGGTACGACGCCATCGTTGTAATGGTGCACGCGTTCGCGGATGCGGGCGCGGATGCGCTTGCCGCTCTCAGTACTGGCGTTGGCGACTTCGTCGAAGTTTTCCCGCGGGTTGATGACGAAGGTGATGTGCGCGCCGAGGTTGCGGCTTTTCATCTGCTGGTGGCCGGGAAAGTTCATGTTGATGAACAGCGGCATGCCGGCGTAGCAAAACGACCAACCGCTGTCGTCAGGGTCGGTCGGGATGGCCTGGGGCCAGGGGTGAGGGTCGCGCGCGTGAACGCCACGCAAGACTTTCCAGGCCAAGGCCTGTTGTTCGGCAAGGGTCATTTCGCTGGCCGTTTCGAGAAACACCACCAGGGGGCTGCCGATGCGTTGCTTGACCGGCACGTGCTTGATGTTCACGACATAGTCGGCAAGCCCCTTGGCCATGTCGTCAGCCAGGTATTCGGCGCGTGCGAAGAGGATGTGGCAGGTTTCGGCAGCCACTGCCTTGCGCCCGAACAGGCAAGGAAATTCGGGGTTGGCAAGGACGCCTTTGAAGTGTTGTATGGTCGTGTAGGTCCAGTGTTGCGAATTCCGGACATGTTCAGAGGCCGCGTCTAGCGCATCCAGGCGATAGCAGTTTCCATAACCTGTAAACATGATTTCCCCAGGCGTTTAAGATAAGTGGACGTTCCAGTCATATGCAGGCAGTTTGTTTGTTTATCTTTGTTATTTACCTGCATTTTCTGAGACGGCCCTCAGGTTGTAAAACGCGTGGAACTATGACCTACTATTAGTCTCACTCATGCTTCGGAAGACCCCATGTCGGAACGGATTCAGGCTTTGCACGCGCTGCGTGCGTTCGAGGTGGCTTCTCGATACGGGTCGTTCACCCGGGCGGCGGAGGAACTGGCCTTGACCCAAGGGGCGGTCAGTCACCACATCAAGACCCTGGAAGCGATGTTCGGCTGCGACCTGTTCGAGCGCCGAGGTCCCAAGTTGCGCCTGACCGAGCACGGGCGGTTGTTGGCCCAGGAGCTCAAGGTTGGCTTCAAGATCATCGAGAATGCATGTGCGTTATTGCGTCAGGACCGCTATGGCCTGCGTTTGAAAGCGCCATCGACTTTGACGGTGCGTTGGCTGCTGAGGGCGCTGGATGCGTTCAAGAAGGTCGATGACAGTTGCAGCGTGCAATTGTCGAGCGTGTGGATGGACATCGACACGGTGGATTTCTATTCCGAGCCCTACGATTGCGCGATTTTGCTGGCCAATGGGCGTTTTCCGGCCGATGTCGAGAGTTTCAAGTTGTTCGATGAGTGGCTGATCCCGGTGTGTCACCCAGATTACCTGGATAACCCGCAGCCGGACCTGGGGGATCTGCGTCACTGTGAATTCCTTCATCCGTCACCGGATAGGCGAGACTGGCGGCGCTGGTTGGCGCGTATGGATGCGTTGGATATCAGCATCGACCATGGTCAGGTGTTCGATACGCTCGACCAGGGGATTTCCGCGGCGCAGCAAGGGTTGGGGATTTCGGTGGTGGACCTGGTGTTGGCCAGTGCTGACTTGGCGGCGGGGCGGTTGGTGACGCCGTTCAAGCATGCGGTGGCGACGGGGGATGGTTATTACATGACCTGGCTCAAGGCGAGTCCCAAGGCCCGGCAGATGGGCAAGCTGCGTGAGTTCCTGCTGGGGCAGGTGCCAGCGTTGGCCTACAAGGATATCAATTACCTATACGGGTGATTTCTCGGTGTCGCTCTTGCTCTTCTTTGCTTCTCGTGTGCGCAAGTTCAGGTTCAGCCGATTGCCACGACAGGAGGCCGGGAGACCGGAGGCAGCGGTTGGAGCCTCGCGCGGTTTGAATGCCGCGCCTACGTTGGTGACCTGACGTCTGGCGTGTTGGTTTCTGGATGCGTGAGCATCCATTTGCCAAGGCGACGCGTCATCACTTTTAAACTTCCTGAAGTCGCAACCGGGTGTGTTTGAACGGGTGCGCACTCGCGAATTCTGCCGTTGTCGAACCTCCCATCGGCGACTGGAGGTAGAATCACCTCTTGAATCGAACAGCCATTCTGAGGACAACGCAGTGAATGTGCAGCAGGGCTTCGTCCTGACCCGACACTGGCATGACACCCCCCAAGGCACCTGCGTGGAATTCTGGCTGGCTACCGACCAAGGCCCCCGCCAGGTACGCCTGGCCCCTCAGGCGTCAATCGCCTTCATCGCCAGCAAAGACGCCGACCGCACCCGCGCACTGCTGGCCAATGAAACGGCTGTCGAACTCAAACCGCTGGACCTGCGAACCTTCGAGCAGCAACCGGTGATGGGCCTGTACACCCGCCAGCACCGCCAGCTGATGCAACTGGAACAACGCCTGCGCAGCGCCGGGATCGAGGTCCATGAGGCCGACATACGCCCCCCCGAGCGCTACCTGATGGAGCGCTTCATCACCGCTCCCGTGCAGTTCACCGGCAAACCCGACGCTCAAGGGGTCCTGTGCGACGCCCAGCTCAAACCCTCGCCGGACTACCGCCCAAACCTGCGCTTGGTCTCGCTGGACATCGAAACCAGCGAGCGCGGCGAGCTCTACAGCATCGCACTGGAAGGCTGTGGCCAGCGACAGGTCTACATGCTCGGCCCAGCCAATGGCGATGTTCAAGACCTGGACTTCGACCTGCACTACTGCGACAGCCGCACCGAACTGCTGACCTGCCTCAACCAGTGGTTGTCCACCCACGACCCCGACGCCATCATCGGCTGGAATCTGGTGCAGTTCGACCTGCGGCTGTTGCACGAACATGCCAAGCAACTGGACGTGCCACTGGCGTTGGGCCGCAATGGCGCTGTCCTGAGCTTGCGCGCCCAGGCCAGCCGGGGCCATGTGTTTGCCGATGCCCCCGGTCGCCTGCTGATCGACGGAATCGAGGCGCTGCGTTCGGCAACCTGGAGTTTCCCTTCGTTCAGCCTGGAGAACGTCGCCCAGACTCTGCTAGGGGAGGGCAAGGCCATCGAGACCCCTTACCAGCGCATGGACGAAATCAACCGCATGTTCGCCCAGGACAAGCCATCGCTGGCGCGCTACAACCTCAAGGATTGCGAACTGGTCACCCGCATCTTCGCCCATACGCGGCTGCTGGAATTCCTGCTGGAGCGCTCGTCCGTCACCGGTTTGGCGGTGGATCGCAGTGGCGGGTCGGTGGCCGCGTTCTGTCATCTGTACATTCCGCACATGCATCGCCTGGGCTTCGTCGCCCCCAACTTGGGCAGTCGCCCGGACGAAGCCAGCCCCGGTGGCTTCGTCATGGACTCGCGCCCTGGCCTGTACGACTCGGTGCTGGTACTGGACTACAAAAGCCTGTACCCCTCGATCATCCGTACCTTCCTCATCGACCCGGTGGGACTGGTCCAGGGCTTGCGCCAGCCGGACGAGGAACACTCGGTGGAAGGCTTTCGGGGCGCGCGCTTTTCGCGCAGCCAGCATTGTTTGCCGGCTATCGTGGCGCGGGTGTGGCAGGGCAGGGAGGCGGCCAAGCGTGAAGGCAATGCACCGCTGTCCCAGGCGCTGAAAATCATCATGAATGCGTTCTACGGCGTGCTCGGCTCCAATGGTTGCCGCTTCTTCGACCCACGCCTGGCATCGTCCATCACCCTGCGCGGCCATCAGATCATGCGCCAGACCCGCGCGTTGATCGAGGCGCGAGGTTATGACGTGATCTACGGCGACACCGACTCCACCTTCGTCTGGCTCAAAGGGGCCCATGGCGAGGAGGCTGCGGCCCGAATCGGTCGCGCGCTGGTGGCTGAGGTCAATCAGTGGTGGCGCCATCACCTGAGTGAGACCATGGGCCTTGAGAGTGCCCTTGAGCTGCAGTTCGAAACGCATTACCGGCGCTTCCTCATGCCCACCATTCGTGGTGCCGACGAGGGCAGCAAGAAGCGCTACGCCGGCCTGGTCCAGCGCACCGATGGCAGTGACGATGTGGTGTACAAGGGACTGGAGTCGGTACGCACGGACTGGTCGCCCTTGGCCCAGCAATTCCAGCAGGCCCTGTATGGGCGCATCTTCCGCGGCGAGCCTTATCGCGAGTATGTCCGGGAGTTCGTGCGAAGCACCCTGGCAGGCGAGCAGGACGCATTGCTGGTTTACCGCAAACGCCTGCGTCGGCCACTGACCGATTATCAGCGCAACGTGCCACCCCATGTGCGCGCCGCACGCATGGCCGACGACTACAACAGCCGCCTGGGGCGCGCGCGGCAATACCAGAATGGCGGATGGATCAGCTATGTGATCACCACCGCAGGCCCGGAACCGCTGGAAAACCTGCAGTCGCCCATCGACTACGACCATTACCTCAGTCGCCAGCTTCAACCCGTGGCAGACGCCATCCTGCCCTTTGTCGGCGATGACTTCTCGGCGTTGACCGATCGCCAGCTACTACTGTTCTGAGGCGGGTATTACCTATCTAGCGCCCTGAAACACCCTTGCTGCCTAGGCTGGCGGTCTTTGTCGACCACGAGGCCGCGAGCATGGGCACGAAACCATCGCCACACACACCAACCGCCACGCAAGACAATGTGACGGTCGAAGCCCAGCGTTTCGAAACCTATCGAAAGGCGAGCAGGGCCTACCAGGACGGAATCATTGGCAGGCGGTTGCCTGGATGGCTGCGCGATGCGCCGGTCGCACAGTTACCCGAGATCGGCAAGGCATTGGCCCAGAGCCTTGCCTGCCGGCAGCAACTGAACAGACTGCTGACGCGCCTGCAGGATATCGACGGTTTCGTCGAGTCGGCCTTGGCAACCGCATTGCAGGACCGTTACGGCATCACCGCTAACCTGCGCCGCATGCGGTTTCTGGAGGGGCGCCGCGAACCTGTCATCAACGAGCAACCGGTAGGCGCGCACCTGACGAAAGTGGTGTACGAAGAAAAACCGTTGCTCGAGGTCGCACTGCGCAACTTCACCGCCGAACAGGCGCTGGCAGGCGGCCAGCCGGTGGGCAACCGTCTGCTGATGCCGCGCCAGGGTTCGGTGAAGCCGCCCACGGCCATCGAGTTCGCGGCCCTGTGCCGTGAGCTCGATCTGGGTGAGGCCTACCAACGCCACCTGGACTCGATCCTTTCGCCCGGCGACCGCGACGAGCGCGTGGAGGCCTTGCTGCGTGACGCCAGCCGCTTCAGCATGCTGGTCGACGCCTACAAGGCCAGACAGGAGCAACAGCTGGACGACAGCGAGCTCAGGTTGCTGGTGGCCATGTGCATCGACGGCAAGTTGCTGCGCCTGGCGGGCGATCTGGTGGTTGCCAGGCGTTTGAGCCTGCTGGGGTGCGAGCTGGAGCAGATCGTCGTGCTGCAAGTCATCGACCAGGGGCCGCTGCTGGACACGACCCGGCGTCTGCTGATGCATGTCCCGGGTGATCCGGTGGCAGCCTGGAGTGCCTTCGCAAGCATGGATGAGCTTGCGCGCGCGCTTGGCAATCGGCTGCGTGAGCCGTCCTACCAGCGATTCTTCACCCGCTTCGTGCGCCGCCGTGACAGCCAGGCATTCTTCTCCACGATCATTCCCGATTACGCCGATTTGCCCGCATGGGCGACGCTGGACCTCAAGCCGCGCTTACGCGCCTACCCGGCACCCTTGTTCAATAGCCTCGCCCATGCCCGCGTCCGCCAGATCAAGGACGATGCCGCCGTCATCGCCATGCCGGTCGCCGAACTCGATCGTGAAGTCCAAAGGGCCCATGACGAACGCCTGGCAGCACAGGGCTGGACACTGCTCAACGTGGCAGGTCTGTTCGTTCCTGTCATCGGTGCCGCCTTGCTGGCAGTGGCCGTGTGGGAACTGCTGGACGAGGTTTATCACGGTATCGAAGCGTGGCGTGATGGCGACCACCAGGAGGCGCTCGACCACTTGACCAACGTGGCCATCGACCTTGCGGCCATTGGTGCCGTGGCTGTCGGGGGAGTGGTCGTACGGCGGTTGTGGACGCGCTCTTCGCTGGTCGATGCCATGGTGCCCGCGCAATTGGAAAACGGCAGTACCAAGCTCTGGCAGCAGGACCTGATGCCCTACCGCAGCACATTGCCTGGCGCGGCGGCAACCCGGGATGCGCAGGGCATCTGGCGCTTGGGCGATCACGCCTGGATCGAGATGGACGGGCATCATTATCCGGTGGTCGAGCAAGGTGGCGAAGGGCAGTGGCAGTTGCGTCCGCATAACGGGCATGGCCCGGCCCTGCGAAGCAATGGTGCCGGCGCCTGGCGACTTTGGAGCGAGCAGCCGGCAGACTGGCGCGACACCCATCGGATGTTCCGCCGGCTGGGTGAGCCGCTCAATCAACTGAACGACGAACAAATCGATCAGGTACTGCTGTTCCAAGGTATGGATGGTGACCATGTACGGGCCCTGCATGTCTATGGCCTGGCGCCTGAGCCCGGAATGCTCGACAGTGCACAGCGCATCGGCCTTGACCAGCGCATTCGACGAGCGATCAACCGTTTGCGTGGTGGTGAGGTGGTCGACGATCCGATGGTGCTGGACCAGGCTCGCGGGCTGACAGGCGCCCAAAGCCTGTCCGACCAAGCGTTGGCTGAGCTTGCCTGGACTCAGCGACGGCTGTTGCTGGGACGTTTGTACGAGGCCCAGCAGCCCGTAGAAAGCCCGGGCAGCGCCACGCTGCGCCGGGTCTTCACGGGGCTGTACCCGCGAGCCGCGCAAGCGCTTGTCGAGGCAGCCAACGTACAGGACCGCCGAACCCTGCTGGAGCACGGCCGGGTGCCATTGCGTCTGGCTGAGGCGGCGCGGCGCTGTGTGCTGGGCATTCGTACCGCGCGGGTGTTCGAGGCATTCAACATCGATACACCGCAAAACGCAGACCTGGCGCGCGTCGCGCTGGGAATGCTCAAGCACCTGCCAGGTGGCGAGCAGGGTATCCGCTGGCGCTTGTTCGAGGGTTATTTTCAGGGGCCATTGCTAGCCTCGACCGAGCTAGGGCAGCAAGCGTTCGACCTGGTGCACACCAACGGCGCCTTCCAACTGCGCGACACCCACGGCGTGCTGTTGGGTGAGCCAGGGGAGTTGTTCGACGTCATGGCCAGGGCCTATGGCGCGAGTCAGCGTGAAGCCATGGCAATCGCCGAACCTTTCGCGCACAACCTTCGGGTGATCCTGGGACTTGAAGCGGCGCAGCGAAGAGCCGAGGTCAAGCGCTTGCTCAGTCCGTTGCGCCCGGGTGCGACCCGCTTGCCCTTGCGCTTGGCCGACGGTCGCCTCGGCTACCCCCTGGGCGGGTGCAGTTCGGGCGAATTGCGAGGTGCCGATCGTTCGCTCAGTGCAATGTTGCGTGAGCTGTACCCCACGTTCACCGATGAGCAGGTGGAGGCCTGGATCACTCATGTGCAGCGGTCCGGACGCCGGGTCGAGACGGTATTGAGCACGCTGCAGCAACAGCTGACCGTCTTGCGCAACACCCTGAGCGCCTGGGTGGGAGAGGTCGAGGGTGATGTCTGGGAGGATCGGGACAGTTTTCGTACGACGATGATCGACTGCTGGCGTCGAACGGTTTCGGTTGGCGAGTCGCAACTCAATACCGACCAGGACTACCGCATCATGACCTACAACTCCAGGCTCGGTGAGCTGCCGCCTATACCGGCGCAGGTCAGCTTTGCCCATGTTTCCGAAATGTCATTGCTGCGCATGGATCTGGAGGACCTGCCTTCGAGCTTTCTATTGGCTTTCCCTCGCTTGCAGGTCCTGGACCTGGGCGGCAACTACCTGACCCGCCTGCCGCAGTCGTTGTTGCAGATGCAACACCTGCGTCATCTCACGTTTACCAACAACGAGATCGTCCTCGATATGGCGCAATCCGCCATGCTGGCCAGCTGTGGCAACCTGGAGTACGTCGATCTGTCCTACAACCCGCTGGGGCGCGCGTTCACCTTGGCTGGGTTGACCCGACTTCGCTGGTTGAATTTGCGCAGCACGGCCATCAGGCAGTTTCCCAGCGGCCTGCTCAACCATGAGCTGGTCTACGTGGATCTGCGTGAGAATCGCATCAGGCATATACCCGAGCGCTTCTACCAGGCCTCGCTCCGTACCCGGCGCAGTATCAGGTTGGCCGGTAACCCGCTGGGCGAGGCAGAAATGATGCGTCTGCATGCTTCGCTCATGGATATTTCCGAACCCGTGGACGAAGCCTTGCGCAATGAACAGCTCGCTCACGCACGTCAAGTGTGGGGGGATGCCATCGGCCCACGGTTACGCGGCCTGCTGATGGCGGCCTGGGAAACCGTCGATCAGGGCGCCGTGTCGGAGCGGTTGTTCCGGGTGCTGCAGCAGTTGGTGCATTCAGCCGATTTCCACATCGATGCCCCGTCCCTCGCAAACCGGGTGCTGGCCCTTCTGCAGGCGATGGCGATGGATGCCTCGCTGCGTGACGAACTGTTCGTCGTGGCCAATGACGAGTGGGGTTGCCAGGACGGCGCCACTTGGTGCCTGAGCAACCTGGAGCTGAATGTGCTGACCTGGCGTGCTCGGACCCGGGTCGGGGGAAACCCAGAGCGCAGTCTGCTCGCGCTGGGCAGGCGTTTATGGCGTCAGGATGCCGTTGATCGGTATGCCGCGCAGGAGATCCGCTTACGGCAACAACGGGGTGGCAATCCAGATGAGAGCGAGGTCGGGCTGGCTTATCGGGTTGGTCTTCGCGACCGGCTGGGTTTGCCGATTACGGTGGGTAGCATGAGCTTTCGCCTGTTGTCAGGCGTCGATGAAGCAGCCTTGGCAGAGGCTGAAACCAGGATTCTCGCCTGGGAGCAGAACGTAGACGACGTCGCACGCTCGCTGGTGGATCGTGCCTTCTGGCGAGAGCATTTGGAGCGCACCTATCCTGATCGCTTCGCGTCGGTCGACGAGCCATTCAGGCAACGGCTTGAAACGGTGCTCGACGATGACACGCTGACTGATGAACAGCGGCGTGATCAGTCGGATGCGACCCTTGAGGAGCAGCGTGCCGCCCGGCGCGCCTTGATGCTCGACATCACACTCAGAGCCATGGAAATCGGCCCGGAAGACCCCGGGATCGACGTCTGACCGCGGCCCGGCGCAAACCATTGAGCCCCTGCGCGCCCGTGGCTTTGGACTATGCTCAGTCAGGGTATCGGCACTTTCTGAAGGGCTCGACGTCCGAGTCTGACGCAGGGCTGGAAACTGTCAGTTACTTTTCCTTGGCCACTGGGCGTTGGAACTGGTTTAGGCTCCGGATCGGATTTTTCTCCGTGATCTGTAGTCATTGGTTTATCGAAACATTAAGGAGATGCGCATGCTCGTCCGGTCACTGACCCTCGCCACCTTGCTCGCCGTCACAGGCCCTGTGTTCGCCGCCGACAGCGACGCGCCACTGGCCAAGGAACTGGGCAAGGCACGGCCCTTGGTGATCATTGCCCCGAGTTCAGCCGACCCGACCTTGCGGGGGCTGAACGAGGCACTGAAGGACCCCGCGACCCAGGCTGCCTTCAAGGAACGCGGCCTGGTGCTATACAGCGTCGCCAACATGATGGGCAAGCGCGAGGACAAGAACCTCGAGCAACAGACCACCATGGCCCTGATCCGCGAGCTCAAGCTTGGGGCAAGCAAGGGGACCAAGGTCATTCTGGTGGGCAAGGATGGCGAGCGTCATATGCTCAGGGACGACGACACCGGCGAGAAGATCGACCCACAGGTGATCCTCAAGGCCGTCGACGACCTGCCGGCCAGCGAGAAAACCATCACTGCGCCGGAACCGGTAGCGGCTGCAGCTGCACCCGAGCCCAAGGCCAAGGACAGCAAGCCGGCGAAACCGGCCAAGCCGGCGGCGCCCCCCAAGCCGCTGGAAGACTGACCACCCTGCACGGACCTCGACTGCCGCCAGCTGACGGGGTCTGAATGTATCGCTGTGTATCTGTCACGGCAACAGACGCATTCTCATACCAAACGCAGATTGTGGTGATACACCTGCGACACATCCAAGCGGCTTAATGGCTCCACTTCCCAACCACAAGTGGAGCAACACCATGACTCATGCACGCAATACTCTCGGACTGCTCGGCGCTGCACTGATCGGTAGCATGGCCTTTGGCAGCACTGCGTTCGCGGCCGAACCGCTGGCCCAGGGTTATCAACTGGCTTCAGCCAAGGTCCCAGGCGAAGGCAAGTGCGGCGAAGGCAAGTGTGGTGGCAGTGCCAAGGCTACTCACGGTGAAGGTAAATGCGGCGAAGGCAAGTGTGGCGCCAGCACCAAGGCCGGGGCAGAGGGCAAATGCGGGGAGGGTAAATGTGGCGATGCCTCCTTCGCTCGAACCGATACCGACCACGACGGCAAGGTCTCGCGCCAGGAGTTTCTGGTGGTGGCAAAGGACCGTGCCGCCGACTTCGACAAGATCGACCGCAACCACGATGGTTTCATCTCCGAGCAGGAAGCCTACGATCATCTGAAGTCGATCTACCAGGCCAACGGCAAGGCCATGCCTGACGGGCTATTCAGCCACCTGGCCGGCAAGTCCTGACCCTCACCCTTGCGTTACCCACGACGCTCCCTGCCGGGCAGGCGGGCGTCGTGCCTTATGGAGTGACCGCCATGAATCACAACCCAATGCGTGCCGGCCTGGGCCTGCGTCGCGGATTGCTGCGCGAACTGCTGGTAATGGAAGACGGCGCGGTCGACTTCCTGGAATGCGCGCCGGAAAACTGGATCGGTGTCGGGGGGGCCTATGGCCAGGGGCTGGCACGGTTGGCCGAGCGCTTTCCGATCACCTGCCATGGTCTGTCCCTGTCCCTGGGCGGAAGCCTGCCGCTTGACCGTGCTTTTCTCGACCAGACCCGCCAGTTTCTCGACCGCTACCACGTCGGGTTGTACAGCGAGCACTTGAGCTACTGCAGCGACGATGGCCATCTGTACGACCTGATGCCGATACCGTTCACCGACGAGGCCGTGCACCACGTGGCCGCGCGAATTGGTCAGGTTCAGGACCACCTGCAACGGCGTATCGCCGTGGAGAACATCAGCTATTACGCCGCGCCCTACCAAGCCATGAGCGAGCTGGAGTTCATCAATGCGGTGCTCGATGAAGCCGATTGCGACCTGTTGCTCGACGTCAACAACGTGTTCGTCAATGCCTGTAACCACGGTTACGACGCAGCGGGCTTCCTCAATGGCTTGCCGGTGGCACGAGTAACCGGCATGCATGTGGCCGGGCACTATGACGAGGCGGATGACCTCAAGGTCGATACCCATGGGGCGCCCGTGAAAGAGGCTGTCTGGTCGCTGTTTCACGCTGCCTGTCGGCGCTTCGGTACGCAACCGACGCTGCTGGAACGGGATTTCAACTACCCGCCGCTGGCCGAGCTGCTGGCGGAAACCGCGCGGGTACGCGCCGTGCAACAGGCAGCACAGGAGGACCGTGATGAACGAGACGCTGCGTGACCAGCAATGGCGCCTGGCCCGGCATCTTCGTGACCCGAAGGTGCATGCGCCACCACCGGGCATCGAGGCGAGGCGGCTCAAGGTGTACCGCGATCTGTTCTACGGTTCCATCGAGGGCTTGCTGGCGGGGAGTTTCCCGGTAATGAGGGAGACATTGGGCGATGCCGCCTGGCATGCGCGGGTGCATCACTTCTATGCCAACTACCGCTGCCAGACGCCCTTGTTCACCGAAATTGCCGAAGCCTTCATCGACTACCTGCAAGGCATCGAACTCGACGCACCCTGGCAGCTGGAGCTGGCCCATTACGAGTGGGTCGAAGCGCAGTTGTACCTCAGCGATGCACAGGACCCGCCGCATGACGCCAGGGGTGATCTGCTCGAAGGTGAGCCGCTGTTGTCCTGCACGGCCAGGGTGTTGGCCTATCAATGGCCGGTAGAGCAGATCGGCCCGCCGTTTCAGCCCCAGCAAGCGCCCGCCGCGCCAACCTTGCTGCTGGTCTACCGCGATGCTGACCTGCAGGTGCGCTTCGCCCGGCTGACAGCCATGGCCTATCAACTGCTGGCCGTGGTTTCAGGCACTGGCCGCGCGCGCCTTCAGGCCTTGGGTGATGTAGACCTGCAAGGCCTGGCGTTGCTCACTTCACTGCGCGAGCAAGGTGTGATCGTAGGCACTCGTTGATCTTCAGACGGGGGCGTGCTGGCCGGTCATTCCGGGCAAGGGCGAGTTTCTCCAGCCGCGCCCCGAGTCGACCCAGAAGTTCACCGACAGTGAGGTGGAGCGAGACTCCACCTGGTGGAACCAACCCTCCGGCAAGAACAGCAAGTCCCCCGCCTGCAGCACCACCTCCATGAAATGAACCGCCTGGCAGCCCGGGAAACGCTGCGGATCCGGCGCCTTTGGGTCCACATCGCAACCCTCCAGTCCCCCGTCGGGCGATGTTGCCCAGCAGCCGAGCGCATCGCGATGATGGGGAGCGGCCAGGATGAACGACTTCTCCCCCCACACCTGAGCGAACAAGTTGTCGCTGTCATCGCGATGCAAGGGTGTCAGCGTGCCCTTCGGGCCGATCCAGATCCTTGGTGGTATGAACTGCGCCGCGTTGAAGTAGCGCGGATAGCGAATGTGTTCGAGCAACTGCGCAGGCAGAATGTTGTTGCCCATGTATGCCGGCGGCTGACCGTGTCTGCTTGGCGGGGCGGGTGCATCCAGGCTGGCGATGAATTCGGCCATCGAGGTCGAGCGGAAGTCGCGTTCGGTGGAGAAGGTTTTCTTCACGTAGTCGCCATGGCGGGTGATGCCTTGCAGATTGGCGAACAGCTCCAGCGAAGCCTGGCGACCGGTGGTGAACAAAGGCCAGTCCTGCAAAGCATCGCTGATCACCACAGGAATGCCATGCAGCATGTAACGTTCACGGAACGCCTCGACCGACAGGCTGCTGTGCGCACGACGCTCCACGCTGAGCAAGGGCGGCTGGCTGGCTGAAAGGGCATCGCTCAGGCGGGGACGTGGAGGGTAACGGCGGTTGGCCTCGACCCTGGGGGCGCTGGCGCCATTGAGCGCCATGTCGATGGCCTGAGGCAGCAAAGTGGCAAGGCCAAGATTGCCGTCGATCTTGAGGCGGCCAGTGGCGAACAGTTCCTCGACATTGGCCTGGCCGCCCATGATGCCCATGAAGTCGGGCGTGGCCACTTCGATGGTGACATCCGGGGCAGCATGACGGCCACTGCCGCCTCGGCCGCCGGCCTCGAACCAGCACGCGTGAGTGGCATCGAAGATGAACTGGAAGGTGCCGGTCAGGCCGACACTCCCAGCGTTGGCGAACAGCTTGCCCAGAAGGATCTGCAGGTCCACGGCGCGTTCTCTTGGTCATTGATCTGAACAGAAAACGAGCGACGCGCCGGGAAATTTATCGGGACCGGGCGTGGCACTCAAGCGTGGCGAAGAAAGCGCTGGCTCAGCCACTGATCCAGGCTCAACCGTCCGGCGCCCTTGAGCAGCAGCGGTAGCAGTGCGACCAGGTAGATCAGCGGTAACTTGTAGTTGCCAAAGCCCTGGTCGGTAATGGCATAGCCCTGGGCCAGTTCAGCCAGGCTCGACCAGTGCGCCGGCCAGTGCACGGCGGCGATGGCGACCACCGTCACCACCATCAAGCCTGCCGAGGCCAGCCGCGTACCCAGGCCCAACAGCAGCAATAGTGGCAGGATCAGCTCGGCCCACATCGACAGCTGCCAGTTCAACTGCGCCGGCAGATGATTGAAGGGGAAGGGGAAGCTTGCCTGCAGGTCGCCGAACCAGTTGCTGCCGTTGAATTTTTCCAGGCCGGACTCGAAGAACTCCCAGGCCAGGAACAGCCGCAGCGGCAGGTCGGCGCTCCAGGTACCGAAACGGTCGAAAAGGGTCAGGGCGCGGGTCAGGGTCGTCATGGTCAGGGCTCATCTCAGGAAAGGGCGGTGGTGGTGCGGCGTTGGCGCTGGGCCAGCTTGGCGGTGAGCTTGAAGGCAAGGGCGGCGAACATGATGGCGAATGCCACCGGGTACCAGCCGCCCAGGGGGACGCGCTTGTAGAACGAGAAGCAGAACACACCCGCCAGTACCCACATTCCGGTGCTGTGCAAGGTTTTCCAGGCACGCCCGCCCAACAGGCGCATCGGCGCTTTGAACGAGGTCAGGGTGAGCAGCAGCAGGAACAGGTAGCCCACGCTGCCAGGAAGGCTGGAGGTTACCGTGCGACCGGCCCAGAACAACTCGGGGAACTGCTGGGCATAGCGGTAGATCAACAGGCCATGCACGGTGTGCGAGAAAGCGAACGCCAGGCCCAGGAACCGTCGTTCGCGTATCAGCCAGCGGCTGCCACTACCGGGGAGGAAGGTCACCAGCGTCGACGCCAGGAAGGCCAGCAGGAACAACGCGAACGAACTGCGCGCAGTGGCGCGTATCGCGCTGCGCAGCCCATCCGAGCCAATGGGGTGGCTGGCAAGTACCACGGCGGTCATGGCCAAAGTCAGGCCGGCAAGGGCGGCGAACAGCTTCCAGCCGCTGGGCAGGGTGAGGGATTTCATCGAGGGCGCTCCCGGTTGTGGTGGTATGCCGAGAGTGTGAAGGCGGGGGGTATCTGCAGTGTGTCGGTGAAGGGGCGTTTGTGTATCGGACTGTAGCGATCTGGATCGTGGGCAAAGTCATGGGCCAGCGCGGGCGCTGGCCAGACTCACTTCAGTTCGATTTGGGCACACAGCCCGCCAGAGGCGCGATTGCTCAGGGTCAGCTGGCCACCCATGGCCTGGGTCAGCTGCTGGGCGATCGCCAGGCCCAGCCCGGTGCCGCCCGTGCTGCGGTTGCGCGAGCCTTCCACCCGGTAGAAGGGCTTGAGCACGTCATCCAGCTCATCAGCAGGAATGCCGGGGCCGTCATCGAGCACGCGGATCAGCGTACTGCCGCCCTCGCGGGACACTTCCAGCTCTGCAGCGCCAGCGAACTTGAGGGCGTTGTCGATCAGGTTCACCAGCACCCGGCGCAGGGCATGGGGACGGGTCTCCAGCAGGCTATCGGTGGTGCCATGCCGGGCGACCTGGGCGCCGCTGTCCTGATAGTCGAACACCACGCTGTCGAGGAAGGCGTCGAGGTTGATCCGGCAAGGCGCTTCGGTGCTGCTGTCCATGCTGCGGGCGTAGGCGACGCCCTCACGCACCAGATGCTCCATGGCGTTGAGGTCGCTCCACAGCTTGTCCTTATCGGCGCCATCGTCCATGACCTCGACCCGCAGCTTCATGCGGGTAATGGGGGTTTGCAGGTCATGGGAGATCGCGGCCAGCAGTTGCATGCGCTCCTTCAAGTAAGCGGCGATTCGCGCCTGCAGCGCGTTGAACGCAGCCGCGGCGTAGCGAACTTCTCGCGGGCCGCTTTCGTCCAGTTGCACGCCAGGTTTGTCCGGGTCGAGGTTGTCCACGGCCTGGGCCAGGCGGGTCAGTGGGCCGATGGCCAGGCGCACGGCCATCCAGGTGCACAGCAACAGGACAAGCAACTGGATCAGCAGCACCGTTGGCAGCCAGGTAGCCATGGGCACCGGTGCCGGCGTGACATCGATGGTCAAGGGCGCGCCATCCGCCAGGCGTAAATGGACCTGGAAGTGCGCATTCGGGCCAGGGATATCCTGGAAGGTCAGGCGGTAGTCATGGCCGATGGCTTTTACGATCGAATCGGCGGCCATCGGCGGGTTCTCGGTTGGCATCGCTTCGCCCGACTCCCCCGGGTCGAGCCGGTAGCGGTAGGTGCGCCGCTCCAGGCGAGGCAGCCAGCTGGCGCGCTCGGCCGCAGGCAGGCGGTCGAGGATGGCTACCGAGGTGGCGACGTCTTGTTCCAGATTGCTGAGCATCATCGAGCGGCTGCTGACGAACCGCTCATAGGCCTGCAGGCTGAACGACAGCCCATAGGCCAGTACCAATCCGGTGAAGAAGATCAGGGCCAGGCGCGAGGCCAGGGTGCGGGGCCATTTCATGAGGGTGACTCGAGCAGCTGCACGGGCAGTGAAAAGACGTAGCCTTCGCTGCGTACGGTCTTGATGCAGCTGGGCTCCCGAGCGTCGTCGCCCAGGCGCTGGCGCAAGCGACTGACCAGCAGGTCGATGGAGCGGTCGAAGATGTCCGCCTCGCGGCCCTGGGTAAGGTTGAGCAACTGCTCGCGGCTCAGCACCCGTTGCGGATGGTCGAGGAACACCCGTAGCAAGCGGTACTCGGCGCCGCTGAGCGCCACCAGGGTGCCTTCGCTGTCGAGCAAGTGACGTGCGGTGGTGTCAAGGCGCCACTGGCCGAAGCCGAGCAGGCGGCTGCTTTCGCTGATGGTCAGGTTGGGCGGCAGCATGCGGGTCCGACGCAGCACCGCGTTGATGCGAGCGAGCAGTTCGCGGGCGGAGAAGGGCTTGGTCAGGTAGTCGTCTGCGCCCATCTCCAGGCCGATGATGCGGTCGGTCTCGTCGTTGCGGGCGGTCAGCATCAGCACCGGGGTATTGCGGTGCTTGCCGGCACGCAGTTCGCGGCACAACAGCAGGCCGTCGTCACCGGGCATCATGATGTCGAGCACGATCAGGTCGACGCTGTTGGCTTCGAGGAAGGCGCGCATCTGCCGGCCATCGGCAACGATGCTGGTGCGCAGGCCGCTCTTTTTCAGGTAGTTGCCGACCAGCTCGCGGATTTCGCGGTCATCGTCGACGACCAGGATGTGATCGACGTGTTCCATCTAAAGCGTTCCTGTTCAGAAGGGTTGGGCGCAGTGTACCGAGCCTTTGCGTACTTGCCTGCGGCGCTTTGTATTGCAGTGTATCTGTACCAGATACAGCAACTGGCTTAAGGTACTGAATTTAAAGGAGATTAACTGGTCTCCAGAAATCTTCCCCCAATATATCCCCAAAACTAAAATACAAAACCAGGCGAAATCGATCCCTGCAGAGCCCCGGCTATCGAGGTACATATCGGTCATTTTGGCAATATGGTGTCCGAGTCGCCGCTGGGCATCCCGGCCTTCTTGTTCAGGGAGCCGTGCAGCCAACGACCCCTGTTCATGGAATGGCGGTGGGCTGTTCCCCAGTACCAAACCCAGCTTCGCTACCGCCCGGTCTCGAGCTGCCGCGAACTCTTTGCTGATGGTGTCTGGCATGATCGTTGCGCCCGCTTTGACGCGAGCGACTGTTCGGTGATGGTGCGCCAGTTGCTTTGCAACCACCCTGTCACGACAACGTCGTATCACCTCAACTAGGCTCAGGCCTATGCACCCCAGCGTGATGCTGATCCTGAGCCTGGCTCCTGTCTTCGACTTAACTACCTGCAGGAAACCCTCCACCTCGTCTTTGAACCTGAAAGAGAGAATGTCTTGCCGGTGCTGGCCAGTGAGAAGGGCTAGGCTCTGGACGAAAAGCCTTGAAACTCGGTGATGCTGCGTTGAAAACAGCCTTGCCTGACCTTCGTCTCAAGACTTTTCATAAAGAACCTAGCCATGGCCTCCATGAAAATGTCCTTTTGCTGAGAGCGGTGATTAACCACCCGGACAACGGATGCGGCTGTTGATGGCTTCCACTTCAAATACATAGAGTTCAGCTGGTAGCCCTGCCTGTGCGATTGGGGGGGATAGCTAATAGGAACGCCCTATTAAAATCCATCTCGATAATGTTTTTATCAATTTTCTTTAGATTATCTAATTTGGTTATGACATGTTTTGTAAATCAATTCTACTTGCGAGCTTAAAAGCCTCGATAAAATATTGGCTCGTGACGCCGGGCCCCTCTGACGGTTAACAGCCGCCATGTCGGAGTCATAGTTGTTAAACTACGACTGTCGAGGAGGGGCCTATGTCTGCCCTCAGTGCTTATCTCTCTCAAGATGTTTTTGGTACTGATCTATGGCTCTGGCTGTCTTTCTTTGCCGTTGTCTTGACCCTGTTGGCTCTTGATCTAGGAGTTCTTCATCGCGGCAATCGTGAGATTGGGGTCAAAGAAAGCCTAATGCTCTCTGCAGGCTATATTGGCATGGGGCTGCTGTTCGCAATTTGGGTTTATTTCCAGAAGGGAAGCGATGCCAGTATGGACTATGTGACAGGTTTCTTGATTGAGAAATCCTTGTCCATGGATAACGTTTTTGTGATCGCGCTAATATTTAGCTTTCTAGCGATACCACGGCAGTACCAACACAGGGTCCTATTCTGGGGGATCATGGGGGTGATCGTACTGAGAGCTATCATGATCGGCCTTGGTGCGGCGCTCATCGCGAAATTCAGTTGGGTGCTCTACTTGTTTGGTGCTTTCCTAGTATTTACGGGTATAAAAATGCTGTTTGCGCGTGTCGATCATGCCCCGGATCTAGAAAATAACCGTTTTGTCAAGTATTTGCGCAGTCATCTCCGCGTTACCAAGGAGCTGCACGGGCAAAGTTTTCTGGTGAGCTTGCCAGACGCAAGAGGTAAAAATGTTTTATGGGTGACGCCGCTTTTTCTTGCGCTTGTTCTTATCGAGTGCGCCGACTTGGTGTTTGCTGTTGATAGTGTGCCTGCTATATTTGCCATTACCCAAGATCCTTTCATAGTCTATACATCTAATATTTTTGCCATTCTCGGTTTGCGAGCCCTTTATTTTGCGCTGGCAGCCATGATAAGTCGTTTTGTTTATCTGAAGTATGCGTTGGCACTGGTGCTCGTATTCATTGGCGCAAAAATTTTCCTTCATGATATAGTTGGTAAAGTTCCGGCAGAGCTATCTTTAAGCGTGACAATAGGTCTTCTGCTGGGTGGGGTTGTGGTTTCGCTTTGGAAAACTAAATTGCCTAAAGAGGCTGATTAAGTTTCCATTGAAAGTGTGCAAGAGTACCCTCCGGCCCCTTTGCTTGGGTGGACATTGAGCGAGAGAGTTTGCGCAATGACCATGCTGGATTCGCCGGACAGTGCCGACAGTGCCGAGGAAAGTCCTATAATGCGCTGGTCAGATGATCGGAGCGGTACCGTGGATAAGCACAGCTTTATAGGGATGGTCGAGGTTGGCGAGCAGCTGATTCAAAAGTCCTTTGATGCCATGCGCAAGTACCACCACGCCCAAGACCATGGCGCTCATCCAGAAGAGGTGGAGCGCCATTGGCTGCTGGCGGAGCCCACTGGTTGAGTCGGTTTCTGGCCACCTGCTCCGTGTCCATAGCGAAGGCTCCCGGGAAGGATTTGCCCCCACGGCACTAGGTTAGCGATTGCCGGATCAGCACTGTAACTAGTGTGCGATAGCCACCCGCGCCGCCAGGGTGTTCTGCGACCTGCTCGCACGGGCTGAGTGATCGGGAGAACTGTCGACAGCTGATGACCGTGCCCGAATAGCTGGCGAACAGTGTGACCGTGAATATGACCGTCTTTCGAAGGTCTCCGCCTAGATACGCTAGGGCCGAGCAGGAATGGCCGCTATCGACCCAAAACTGCCAGTTAGTATCGGTAGATGTTGGCTGAGATAGACCCAGCGTCGACATGAATAGTGAAAAATACGCCCTCCCAAGCGATGAAATTCTCCAAGGGTTGTTGCCTTTAAAATCTAAATGATATCATTTTGGTATGACGCGTGTTCAGTATGCCGCGTGGAGCTTACGTTGCATTCGAATAAAATTTATGAGTTTGTTGAAGGTGTGTAAATGGATATTGTAGAAGAAAAACGTACAGAACAGAACAACATTGAAAACGTAGCTCCCACAGATTCTGAAAGAGATAACAGGGGCGAATCTTCAATTTCCGAAAATGAGTTAAGCGACAAAGAGAGAGAGCAGTCGCAAAAACAAAAAAACCTTACTCTTATATAATTGGAGCTATGGATAATGACGACCAAGAAGTAATTAAAATCTATTCAAAAGCGTTGAGCTGCGTTGTGTACAGAACGGATCGCGCGATAAGAATTGATATCGATGATGAGCACAAAGACGCCAAAGTCATTGGACAAAGACACTATGAGCTAAGTGTAAACCTAGCTCGAATATATTCATGGCTCCCAGAGAATTTGTCTGAATCAGAATCTATCAATAGGCTTGTTGCACGCGCGATAACTGCAAACGCCGCCGGCTTCCCTGAAGACGCTAAAAAAATCCTAGATCAAGCGGAAGACCGGCTTGTAAAGTTAAAAACCATTCAAGGGCGCCTTCAATACACGCTGAGTGCGCTAACTCTTGTATTTTTCGTTTTTCTTATATCTTTATGTAATGGCCTATCGAGCGCCCCGATATTATTTAATATAATTTTGCTCGGGAGTCTTGGTGGCGTTCTTTCAATCGCTCTAGGGTTTTCTTCTCTTGAGATAGATCTCGACGCAAGTAAAATGGTCAACTGCCTAATTGGCTGCTCTAGGATTTTAATTGCAATCGCAGCTTCCGTTTTCTCTTACTTTGCAATACGGGCAGATGTTGCCTTTTCATTTGTATCCAAAGCTCCAGATGACTCAGGGTTTTATATGATCGCCATGGTGGCTGGTTTTGCAGAGATGTTGGTACCCAATATTATGAGTAACTTAGTAAAGGAAGGCGGAGAAAAGCAGCGAAGCAAAACCGAGCATGCGCAATAGGCACCATTTCTGGTTTTGGGGCGTACTCATATAAAGTCACACTCTCTAGTAATCACTTTCAAACGACCGCTGTAGGTTGTTAGCAGGCTAGTTCGAAAGTCTACTCTTGGCCGGTAGTTTCCTTCCGCGAATGGCCGCTATGGGTCGAATGCAGCCGGTCGTGGGTGACCGCTTTCGACCCCAAGCGGACATCAGTGATGCCTATGGCCCTAGGCTCTGTCTGAAAAAAGCCGTCGCATACACCGCATGACACAAGCCAGCGAGACCATTGCGGCATAACTTTTTGCGAGCTTGTCGAAGCGCGTGACGATTCGGCGGTTCTCTTTTAGCCAGCCGAACATGCGTTCGATGATGTTGCGCTGTCGATATTTTGGGCGGTCAAACAGTCTTGGCAAGCCGGGTTTGGGCTTGCGTTTCATTGAGCGCAGCGGAATGACCGGCTGCATCCGATATCGATCGCAGTAACGGCGCAAGGCCTCGGCGTCGTAGCCTTTGTCAGCCAGCAACCATTTGCATCGTTTGCGTGGACGACCACGCTGGTTTGTCGGGATGCTGACATCATCAAGTAACGGCTGGGCATAGCTGATGTCGCTGGCTTGGCCGCCAGAGAGAAGGAAGCGCAACGGTATCCCGTTGGCATCGCAGAGCATATGAATTTGGGTTGTCAGTCCGCCGCGACTGCGGCCTAGAGCGTGATCGGTAGGCTCGTCAGGCCCCCTTTTTTCCGCGCTCCAGATGAAGCACGGGTTGCTCGAACAGCGGTCGAATCGATCATCCAGGTGTGGGGATCGATCAAGCCTTTGTCATTGAGTCTGAGGTGCAATCGTCTGAGCATCTGATCGAATGTTCCGCGGTTTCGCCAGACCCGGAAGCGGTGATAGACCGTCGCCCAAGACCCGAAGCGCTCGGGCATATCTCGCCAGGCTGCTCCTGAGCACAGCACCCAGAGCACACCATCGAGCATCAAGCGATCACTGCTGCGGGGCCTGCCCCTGACGTGGGCTGCCGTAAAGAGATCGGCGACCACTGCCCACGCTTCATTCGAGAGTTCATAACGCTTTGCCATCACAGAATTCCTTTCCGCAGATGGCCGGCGACTGTACAGAACCCCGGCTGTTCCGGGGCCACATTTCAGTTTCTTGGGATTTCAGACAGAGCCTAATGCGCGATATCCCAGACGCTACAAATTGCGACGTCAGTAGGCCGAGCGTAGGGCTTGCGCAGGGAGGTGACGGGCATGGATGCCCGTCAAGCGCTGCGGCCCAGGAGGGGCCGTTCAGCGCGGTCCTCCCGGGAGCAAGCCCGTAGCGAGGGAACCCCGAAGCGAAGCGTAGGGGCCGGATGATAGGAGCCAGCGGTTTTTGCCTACTTTTGCCCAAGAGCAAAAGTAGGTCGCCGTAAAGGCGAAAAGGTGAGTGAGCGCCTCCATGGCGAATGGATATTCACGCTATCTGAATGCCGCCCTTAAATCTGTGCTTCGAAGTTTTGGTTTCTGGATGCGTGAGCTTATCCATTTGCCAAGGTGACGCTCAATCACCTTTCCGCTCTTACAGCGGGTCACTTTTTGGCAGGCGCCCCAAAAAGTAACCAAAAAAGTCTGGCTCCTATCATCCGGCCCCTGCGCTGCGCTCCGGGGTTCCCTCGCTCCGGACTTGCTCCGGGAGGACCGCGCTGAACGGCCCCTCCTGGGCCGCAGCGCTTGACGGGCATCCATGCCCGTCACCTCCCTGCGCAAGCCCTGCGCTCGGCCTCCTGAAGTCGCATTAGGTGGCGCCTGAACTACCGCGCGCTAGAAGCAAGAGCAAAGCGAAGCAAAAGAAAATTTGCCTCGCATTTATGGTTTTAATGTTGAATGTGCGGCTGGTTTAGCTGTTGTTGTTGTTGTTGTCGTTGTTGTTGTTGTTGTTGTTGTTGTTGTTGTTCGGATTTGGTATTTCATGCTCCGCTTTTGCTTTTAATGCGCGATATCCCAGACGCTGCAAATTGCGACGTCAGTAGGCCGAGCGTAGGGCTTGCGTAGGGAGGTGACGGGCATGGATGCCCGTCAAGCGCTGCGGCCCAGGAGGGGCCGTTCAGCGCGGTCCTCCCGGGAGCAAGCCCGTAGGCTCTGTACGAAAAGCCTTGATACTCGGTGATGCTGCGTTGAAAACAGCCTCGGAATGCTCATTTACAACCCGTAAACTCCGCTTCCTCGGCTGTTTTCGCCTTGCCTGACCTTCGTCTCAAGACGTTTCACACAGAGCCTAGGCATCGAAGTCGATGACGCATTGGAGATGGCAGAGCAGACGAGGGTCTTTCTCAAAATGCATACGTGACGTCCTGATGCCATTGTATCCGTTTGTACAAGATTGGCGCCCATCTCGGGTGCTGGATTATTCCTTAACATCATGTATTTAAAGGGTTTTATCTGATTTTTCAATGCGTCACTGTACCGGACTCAGATACAGGAAGAGGCATATAGCAACGTGCAACGACACATCCAGGATACCTGGCAGCGGTGAAATGGCTCTCGACCGGGGAGCAACACTCCCCACACCTGAACGTTGCACAGGAGAGATGCCATGAACTTCAAGACCTTCGCCAGCGCCAGCCTGTTCGCCGTGCTGAGCCTCGGCACTATCGCCGCCCAGGCCGCCACGGCACCGATGAGCGATGCCGGTGTCATGCAGTACCGCTACGGCGACACGCTCGATATCAAGAAAGTGCTGTCGGTACAGGACGACCAGGGCAATGCCTGCGGCCTGGTGAACACCCGCATGGACTACCTCGATTCGAAAGGTCAGCACCAGAGCGTGCAGTACCGTACGTACGCTACCGGCGGTTGCCATGAGAATTGATCGGCGCCACTGGCTGAAGATAGGCGGTGTGGCCCTGGCCTTGGTAGGCCTGGGCCTAGCCGCGAAGCCCTGGACCCATGACGATCTTGGGGCCATGCCGTCGCTGGCCGGTGCCAACCAGTGGCTCAACTCGCCACCGCTGGACGCCTCGGCGCTCAAGGGCAAGGTGGTGCTAGTGGATTTCTGGACCTGGGACTGCATCAACTGCCAGCGCAGCTTGCCGCATGTGAACGAATGGGCGCGCCAGTACGCCGACCAGGGGCTGGTCGTGGTGGGCGTACATACCCCGGAATACGACTACGAGCATGATGTGGGGACGCTCAAGTCGAAGGTTGCCAGCCTTGGTATCGAGTATCCGGTTGCGGTGGATAACGACTACAAGGTCTGGAATGCCTGGGGCAATCAGTTCTGGCCCGCCCATTATTTCGTCGATCGCAAGGGGCAGGTGCGGCATGTGCACTTTGGCGAGGGTGATTATGACGGTCAGGCGCGGGTGATCAGGGCGTTGCTGGATGAGAAGGGCTGATGGCAATGTGTCGGCTTTCATCGCCGGCAGCCGGCACCTACCGGGTTGGTGCGGGTGCCGGCTTGCCGACGATGAAGGGGGCGGCCGATTCAGCTGAAGCTGGCGAAATGCGCTTGCATCCGTCCCGCATCGGCCTGTCGCCCGGTGAACAGCTCAAAGGCCTTCACCGCCTGGAACACGGCCATGTTGCTGCCATCGAGCGTACGGCAGCCCAGCGCCCGTGCTGCGCGCAGCAGTTCGGTCTCCAGCGGGAAGTAAATGATTTCCGCCACCCACAGCCGCTCATGCAGTAGCTCTACAGGCAGTGGGGTGCCTGGCAACTTGGCCATGCCCACGGGCGTGGTATTCACCAGGCCATCGGCCTCGGCCAGCGCGCTAGCCAAGTCAGTACCTACCACCGCACGGCCCGCGCCGAAGTGCGCGTTGAGGTTGTCCACCAGCGCTTGTGCGCGGGCAGCATCGACCTCGAACAGCACCAGTCGCTCGACCCCTTCACCCAGCAGGGCATGGGCCACCGCCGATCCTGCACCACCGGCACCCATCTGCACCACCTGGCGTCGTGAGACGTCGGGCAACCCACGGCGCAGACCTTCGGCGAAGCCCAGGCAGTCGGTGTTGTGTCCCACCCGCTTGCCGTCCTTGAGCACCACGGTATTGACCGCGCCGATGCCGCGCGCTTCATCCGACAGCTCATCGAGCAGTGGCAGAATCGCCTGCTTGAACGGGTAGGTGATATTGAGGCCGGTGAAGCCTGTGAGTTGCGCCGCCTCAAGCAATTGCGCCAGCGCACTGTCCTGGACGTCCAGCTGGTCGGCGTCGATCAGGCGATACAGGTAACGCAGGGCTTGGGCATCACCTTCGTGCTCGTGCAGGGCAGGGGTGCGCGACAGTTGAATACCACGGCCGATCAGTCCGGCAAGGATGGCTTGCTGATTCATGCTGCCTGCTCCTGCAACAGTTCCGCGAAGTGACTCAGGGCCAGGCGATAGCCCTGGCTGCCAAGGCCACAGATCACACCGACGGCGATGGACGAGACGAATGAAATATGGCGGAACGGTTCGCGCTTGTGGACATTCGACAGGTGCACCTCGATTACCGGCAATTCGCTGGCGACCAAGGCGTCGCGGATAGCCACCGAGGTGTGGGTCCAGGCGCCTGGATTGATCAGAATGCCGTTGCAGCGGCCACGGGCGGCATGAATCCAGTCGATCAGCTCACCTTCATGGTTGGTTTGGCGAAACTCCAGGTCCAGGCCCAGTTCCTGGGCGCTGTCAGCACAACCCTGGGCGAGGTCGGCGAGGGTTTCACGACCGTATTGGGCAGGTTCACGGGTGCCCAGCATGTTCAGGTTGGGGCCGTTGAGTACCAGGATGAGGGGCTTCATAGCAGCATCACTTTGTTGTTTTTGGATGTGCTTATGTTTGTACCAGGTGGTTAATTACGTCAATTCGAAGCGCTGCCCCGCGTGGAAAAGTGTGCGATTATCGAACCCCAAACGCGCGATGCCCTGATCGGGCGATCATTCTGGCAGCCCGGCGAGCCTCAGGCCCTCGGCAAACAGTGCCAAGTCCTCGTCGCGATGAATTGGCATCCACTGGCGCAACGCCGAAACCCGCAACCCAGGGTCCTGTTCGCGTAAGCGCAGCATGGCTTTGTACGCGCTGTCCATGCGCCCGCTGAGCGCATGGCTGGCGGCCAGCAGGGCCACCGCCGCAAGCAGGCTGGGCAGATTCCCCAGTGCCTTCTCCGCCCACTCCACCGCCTCGTCAAAGCGCCCAGCAAAGAAATGCGCCAACGACATGCCCACCTCCATGCGGAACATTTCGGGGTCCAGCGGGCTCAGCCGTGCCGCGTGGTTGAGGTTGTCGATGGCGGTCTGCGTCTCACCCCGCAGTACCCGCAGCATCCCGCCCAGGAACCAGGCAGGCGCCAGGTTGGGATTGAGCAGGCGCGCCCGATCGAGCAGGGCGATGCCACCGTCCAGGTCACCTGCCAGGTGCCCGAGGGCATGCCCACCGCGGGTGAGCGCCACGGCATCGTCGCGGCCAAGCTCCACGGCCAGGCGTGCCAGGCGCGCACCCTCGGCGATTTCCTGGGTACGATCACCCATCCAGCCGTTGAGCTTGCGCCAGAAGTAGCACCAGGCTGCCATGCCATAGGCCGAGGCGAAATCAGGGTCCCGTTCGATGGCCTGGTAGAACAAGGGCAGCGCCTGGTCGACGGCCTCGCGGGTGCCGTTGTGCAGCTTCGCCGTGCCGCGAAGGTAGTAATCGTAGGCGCACAGGCTGTCGGTCGGCTTGCGTTTGGCACGCTCGATCTCGGCCCGTTCCAGCTGTGGGGCGATAGCGCCCACCACGCTTTCAGCCATCTGGTCCTGCAGCTCGAACAGGTCGTCTAGCCGTCCCTCGAAACGCTCGGCCCACAGGTGCTCGCCGGTGGTGGCGTCGATCAGCTGGCCCGTGATGCGCAGCCGTTTGTCAGCCTTGCGCACGCTGCCTTCGAGGACGTAGCGCACGCCCAGGGCCTGGCCGACCTGTTGCACGTCGACACGCTGGCCCTTGAAGGTGAAGCTTGAGTTGCGGGCGATGACGAACAGCCAGCGGATGCGCGACAGGGCGGCGATGATGTCCTCGACCATGCCATCGGCGAAGTAGTCCTGTTCGGGGTCGCCGCTGAGGTTCTGGAACGGCAGCACCGTGATCGAGGGTTTCTCGGGGAGGCTGGGCCCGACAGGGGCGCTCACAGGCCCGGTGGGAACAGGCGCTTCGGTGCTGCAGGCTTCGCGGACCCGGGCCACGAAGCGGTAGCCCTTGCGCGGCACGGTGCGCAGCAGACGTTGTTCCTCACCGGTATCGCCGATGGCTTTGCGCACGGCATTGATATGGCTGGTGATGGTCGACTCGGAGACGATCTTGCCGTTCCACACGCGGGCCAGCAATTCATCGCGGCCCAGCACCCGGTCGCGGTGGCTGACCAGTTGCAGCAGCAGGTCGAACACCTGCGGGCCGATGGTCACGGCCTGTCCGCGCTGGGTCAGCTCCCGACGCTGCTCGTCGAGCACATAGTCGTCAAACTCGAATGGCACGTGATGTCCTCGCGCGCGCCCTAGGCTCGGTGTCCGAGGCGACTGTTCATGGGGGTTGTTCGATGATACGGCAGCGCATCGCCGGCTGCACATGCTTGGGCGCGGTTTGAACGGTTTGGACGCAAATTCAAGCGTGCCTGGAGGAAAATCCAGCCTGCCAGCAAGGCTTTTGCCGCGGCGACGGCACACACTGCATGCCTGACGACGGCAAAGGTTGCAGTCGAGCACGCGGAGAGAGCGCCATGAAAATCGTGGTCATCGGAGGCACCGGTCTCATTGGTTCCAAGCTTGTCAACGGCCTACGCGAGCGAGGCCATCAGGCCGTCGCCGCAGCACCGAGCACAGGGGTGAACAGCATCACCCGCGAGGGGCTGGCCGAAGCGATGAACGGGGCGGATGTGGTGGTGGATGTCGCCAACGCGCCGTCCTGGGAGGACCAGGCCGTACTCGCGTTCTTCGAGACGTCCACCCGTAACCTGTTGGCCGCCGAGAAGGCGGCAGGGGTCGGACACCATGTCGCGCTGTCGATCGTGGGCAGCGAGCGGTTGCCGGAAAACGGCTATTTCCGTGCCAAGGTCGCTCAAGAGGCGCTGATCGAGCAGTCTGGGGTGCCCTACACCGTGGTGCGCGCCACCCAGTTTTTCGAGTTCGTCGAAGGCATTGCCCAGTCGGGAGCGGTGGGTGAGGAGATTCGCCTGTCACCGGCACTGTTCCAACCCATGGCGGCGGACGATGTGGTTGAGGCGCTCACCGACGTCGCGCTGGCGGCGCCAGCCAATGGCACGCTGGAGATCGCCGGTCCCCAAGCCACTCCGCTGGATGAGTTGGTACGCCGTTTCCTGCGGCTCAAAGGCGATGCGCGCAAGGTGGTGGCGGACGTCCACGCACGCTACTTCGGCGCCGAACTCGATGACAAGTCGCTGACCCCTGGCAAGGGGGCGCGGCTTGGCAAGACACGCTTTGAAGACTGGCTGGCGCGCCAGTGAACCCATGCAACCCCTACCGAACAGAAGGAGCTTCGCCATGTTCAGTCGCACTCTCCTGGTCGCCGCGTTCACCGCGCTGACCCTCACCCCGGTACTGGCCGCCGAACGGCCGGTCAGTAAAGTCACCGTGGTCTTTGACCACCCACTGCCGAACGTGCCGGGCAAGAGCATGCGCGGGGTGATCGTCGATTATGCCCCGGGCGCCGCGTCCCCTGCCCACCGACACCCGAAATCCGCGTTCATCTATGCAACGGTGCTCGAAGGTGAAGTACGCAGCAGTGTGAATGGTGAACCAGCCAAGGTCTACAAACCCGGTGAAAACTGGTACGAGGCGCCAGGGGCGTTTCATGGTGTCAGCGCCAACGCCAGCGACAGCAAGCCCGCCAAGCTGATGGCCGTGTTTGTGCTCGACAGCAGCGAGACAGTGTTGGTGACGCCGAGCGAGAAGTAAGCCTCAGGCGCGCTCGCCGCGAAGCCAGCGCTGGTGGTAGTGCGCGAGCCGGGTCAGCCCGAATAGCGCGCCTTGCTGCATGACCTCGGAGCGATCTCCGAAGAACCGCTGGGTTCGTGTGAAAACAGCCACGGGTTCCCCGGCGAATGCCCAGGCAAAGCACAGGGTGCCTGGCGCAACACCGTCCTGTGGCTCGGGCCCGGCCACGCCAGTGGTGGCGATGACCACATTGGCGTCGCTGTCGCGCAGGGCGCCCAGGGCCATTTCCCATGCCACTGCCTCACTGGTGAGGCCGTATCGTTCGATGGTCCTGGGGGCGACGCCGAGCAAGCGTTTCTTGGCAGTCGGGGAATAGACCACATACCCGCTTTCGAGTACTTCTCCGGTGCCGGGCACTGCCGCTAACAAGGCCACCATGCAACCCGCCGTGCAGGACTCAGCTGTGGTCAGGATCAACCGATGATCCTTGAGATAGCCGAGCGTGGCCAATACAGGTTCGGTTTCCATCAGGGGATCGACTCGTCTGTTGTTGTGCGGTGGACGCCATCCAGGGCTATTTGGTTCAGCGTTCGTTGGCCCCGATCATCCCTTGCATACGGATCGGCCTGAACTTGTTGCCACTGGCGGCTTCCTCTGTGTAATAGGCAGCAATCGCTGCGCAGCGATGCGGCCAGTTGCGCACAAAGAAGGAGAGCGCGCCATGAATGCCCCTGTGACTTATTTCTGGATTGCCGTCGCCGTGATCATCCTGCTGGTCGACCTCTGGGCAATCGTGAGTGTTTTTCGTAGCGACAAGTCAGATACGACCAAGGTGGTGTGGTCCTTGATTCTCGTGGCGCTGCCGATAGTCGGGCTCGCCCTCTGGGGCGTGGCCGGGCCGCGCGGAATCAAGCGCGGCACCGGACCAACGTCCCCCGAACACAGCAAGGGATAGGAGTGCAGCATGAGCAAGGCAGACCCGTCGCAAAACACTGACACCCAGCAAAACCCCAAAGGCGAGCAGGAGAGGGATAACGACGCACTACGTCCAGACGGCTCGACGGGCACCTCCCACGACTCCACCGCTCAGAAAGCCGCGCGTGGACAGGGTCGACCCAAACGCTGAAATGGGCCCTGTGGTTGGGTGGCAAGGCTCGCCGCAAAGGCGAGCCTGCGTTTCTCACAGGATCGGTTTACCCCCGGTGACAGCATAGCGCGACCCGCTGATGTAGCTGGCTTCATCCGAGCCAAGCAGCACGTAGATTGGTGCGACCTCGACAGGCTGACCTGGCCGCCCCATGGGATAGCCAGAACCGAAGTTCCTGACAGCTTCGTCCGGCATTGTGGCCGGGATCAGGGGCGTCCATATCGGGCCTGGGGCTACGCTGTTGACGCGAATCCCACGCTTGGCGAGCAGCTGCGCCAACCCAGCCGTGAAGTTGGCAATGGCACCCTTGGTGGTGGCATAGGGCAGTAGTTTTGGCGAGGGGTCGTCGGAGTTGACCGAGCTGGTATTGATGATCGAGCTGCCCTCGGGCATGGAAGGCAAGGCCGCCTGGCAAATTCGGAAGATGGCGGTGATGTTGGTGTCGAAGGTCTTCACCCACTCGTCATCGTCGATTTCTTCGAAGGTCTCGTGGGACATCTGGAACGCCGCGTTATTGACCAAGATATCGATTCGACCGAACTGCTTGACGGTCTTCTCGACGATGTCACGGCAAGTTTGCTTTTGGGACAGGTCTCCCGGCAGCAGGAGACATTGTCGACCGGCGTTCTCCACCCAGCGCGCGGTTTCCTTGGCGTCTTCGTGTTCGTCGAGATACGCGAGGGCAACGTCGGCGCCTTCGCGGGCATAGGCGATGGCCACAGCCCGGCCAATACCGCTATCGGCTCCGGTGATCAACGCCACCTTCCCGCTCAGTCTATCGTGACCGGTATAGGACTGCTCGCCACAGTCGGGATACGGGTCCATTTTTCGTTGCGAACCTGGCACGTTTTGCGGTTGGGAGGGAAAGGGGGGAGTAGGGTAGGGGTGCATGGTAAAAACTCCTGCGGTTGAGAAGGCTCATACCTGTTCGAAACACCGGCCCGCGGCGCGTTGGCTCCGATGTGCAGTCGACTCGACGAGTGGTACTCCCCCGGCCGCCGGCTACAGCGCGACGGCGCCTGGGATCAGCGCTGCGCGTCGTCGCCAGCTGCATCCCGGGGTGGCGCCTCAGGGCTGTCTGTTTCGTTTTCACCCTGGCAGCCCATGGCCTGGTAAGCTTCGCGCAGCTTGTGGATCTGCCGGTTGTCCAGGTCCTCGAGGTCCAGCACCGAGCGTTGAGCCGATTTCGTGGCGCGGATGAGCTCGTCGAGCTTCACATGAATGATGTCGTTGTCGCGGTTTTGGGTGTTCTGGATAAGAAAGACCATCAGGAAGGTAATGATCGTCGTCGACGTATTGACGATCAGTTGCCAGGTATCGTTGTAGTGAAACCATGGTCCGGTTGCAGCCCACAGGGCGATCAGCAATAGAGCGGTGAAGAAGGTGCTCGGTTTACCGGCATGGTGGGAAAGCCATTGGCAGAACTGCGCGAATTTCATGGTGTTGACTCCACGAGGATCTACAGAATCTGACCTCCGTGGGAGCGCTGAGTCTTATTTTTCGGACTGTGCGGCGATGGCATGTCATGCGTAGGCCCAGTGCCAAGGCGATCCTTCGCCTCGGCCTACGTGGTTTAGCGGTTGTCGTCGGTCATGCCGCTGTCTTCGTCCTGGACGGTTTGTGAGTTGTCGTCCATGTCCTGGGGACGGCGATTGTCGGATTGGGTGTCGGCCCCATGCCCACCTTTTGCGCCTTGCTGATTCGCACCGCTCGCACGCTCAAGGTCGCCACGCTGTTTGTCCTCCCACGATCCCTGGCCGCCCTGCTGCCGCTCCTCAGGCCTGCCTCCGGTCGTTTGGCCACCTTTTTGTCCTGCCTCGGACGTGCGGCCAGGGTCGTTGGCGCGGCTGCCCTGGGCGTTCTGGGAAGTACCACCTTGCTGTCCACTTTTATCTTGTTCGTTAGCCATGGTCTTGAACCTCGTTTGTTCACACAGAAAAGACTGTGTTTACGTGTGAGATCAGGCAGCAGGCGATTGCTCCACTCACTTTCGAACGAGCAGACAGGGTGCACGAAATACCCAGCGCTCAATGGGTTGCGTCGTAAAAGCCGGGGTCTTGCGCAGACCCTGGCGCGCCGTCATCACAGCTGACGTTCCAAGCGAGTAAGGTAGTCGGCGAAGCCGCCCTTCGCCCGGCCATCCCGCCGGCTGCTGGTCGCCACGCTGTGTTCTGCGGTCCAGACGATCTGCGCGCCACTGGCTTCCAGCGCCAGCACCAACTGCACATCCTCATGGGCCGGTAGCGGTTGGAAACCGCCGACGTGCTGATAGGCCTCGGTACACACGCCGAGGTTGGCTCCGTGAATATGCCGATGACCCTCCAGGGCCTGGTAGCCGCTACGGTACAGCTCGCGCAGCGCGTGACTGTGCCAGGGGTGCCAGCGCTCGATGTGCACCGTGCCGCAGACCACATCGGCATGCCATTGCAGTTGCGACACCAGCCAGTGCTCCGGAACGCGGCTGTCGGCATCGGTGAATGCCAGCCAGCGGGCGCCCCGGGCGATCATCCGCGCCGCGCCCGCTCGCCGGGCAATGCCGACATTACCGGCTTGCAGTGCAAGGGTTTGCACGCCATGGCGGTGGGCGATAAGCGCACTGGTGTCGCTGCAGCGGTCCAGCACCACCAGCACCTCGACGGCAAGTCCAGCCGCTTCAGCGCGTGCAGCCGCAGCCTTGATCGCCCTTAGGCAGCGTCCCAGGCGCCGGGCCTCGTTGTGGGCGGGTACAATGACGGCGATCATTGGCAGCGCTCTTGCAGGTCCACCACGCTGGGCTGGCATGACCAGTATTCGAGCAGAAAGTCCGCCTCTTCGTGGCGCACCAGGGGGTAGAGCGGTAGGTGACGGGCCAGCAGGGCGTGTACCTCGCGACCATCTTGCGGACAACCGGCGATAGGATGGCGCCAGTGGCAGGCGAGCAACCCCCCCTCGTTGGCAAGGCTCGCCACCGATTGTTCGATCACTTGCAGCCAGTCGGTCGGGTCTAGGTAGTAGCCGATCTCGCTCAGTACCACCAGGTCGAATGTCCCGCCTGGCCAGTCGCCCGGCAAGTGCCCCTGTTCGACCAGGGCGTGGAGTGCGCCCGTCAGGCGATGGCGAGCCAGGGATACGGCGGTGCTGTCGATGTCCTGGCACAGCAGGCTGGCGCAGCGTTCGGCCAACAGCACGCTGAGCTCGCCGTTGGCGCAGGCCGGTTCGAAGATGCGCGCGTAGCACTGGCGAGGCAGGCAGGCCATCACCAGGTCACGCTTGCGGCGCTCGTACCAGCGGGTGCGGAAGGCCCATGGGTCATCGCTGGCGGCATACAACTCGGCGAAGTACTGCGCGTCGAGGCTCATGGCGACTCCTTATAGGAAAAGCAGTTCGAAGGGTTGCAGTAGGCATGTCTGCAAAGGCGCTGGCAGCACTGGAGGACGATCGCCATCGGGCTGCAGTTGGCTGGCGTGCGCGGCCAAGGCCTCCCGCTTGCGTGCCAGGCGTGCTTCGTCCACCTGCAGGCGATGCGCCCGAGGCCAGGGCAGGCGAGGGTCGTCAGGCTCGGCCCAGTGCCAGGCCCACACCGGCGCTTCGGCCAGTTGTGCCCGGCGCGACAGGGCCGCCCGCGCACCGGCGCGGCCAGCGGCCTCATGGTCGCAGTGGCCGTCGCCGCGCCAGGTGGTCAGCAACAGGTCGTCGGGTTCCAGTAGCTGCTCCAGGTGGTTGACCAGGAAGGCTTCATCGCGCGGCAGGGCTCCGTCCTTGAGGTTGAGCCGTCGCCAGTCAAGGCGGGTGAGGTCCAGGTCCAGGTGCTGCAAGGCATGTCGACTCTCCAGCGGGCGCTGGTGACGCAAGCGGTGCTCGGTCCAGTACGCGGAATCGCGGTGGCTGCCCTCACCATTGGTGGCGGATATCAGCACCAGCTCGTTTTCGCGCCCGCGAAAGCTCGCCAGCAGTCCGCCCGCCATGAGGATTTCGTCGTCTGGATGCGGCGCCAGCAGCACCAGGCGCCGGCCAGGAGGGCACAGCTGCTCGGGCGTCAGCCAGCTCGCGCGTGCCAGGTGCGCGGAATGCTGCCATTCACTCCACGGCGTGCCGGAGGCTGCCTGAATCAAGTTTTCGCTCATAAGTGCCATGCTCCTGGCGGAAGGTGGGTCACTTGCCGGCCCAATTCGGCCAAGTCTCGTTCGGCGTGGCTTTGACGCAGGTAGACCGGGAGGTCCGCGCTGAGCCGGGCGAAGTGGCTGCTATGACAGAACGGCGTAGCGCCCAGTGCCCGGCCAACGTGGTGAATGACCTGTTCGACCGCCTGCTCGACCTGGGCGCGGGTACGGCGCACCTCGACGCTGGCGTCGGCCTGGGGGTGCCTGTCTATCCAGGCCGCGCATTCGCGAAGCGCGGCGCGGGCCCCCTGCAAGGCGGCATCGACCGCTCCCAGGTGAGCGTCGGCGTGCGGATCGGGCCGAGGCTTGCGGCACTGTTCGCGCAGGTACTCGGCCAGCGCCTCGGCCGCACCGTACCAACAGGCCGCGATGCCTGCGCCGCCGTGCCAGAAGCCCGGTCGCGACAGGTATTGACCCGGCAAGCCGACGGCCAGCCCCGGCGAGTCGTCGAATGTGACGGTGACACTGGCGGTATGGGCCATGCCCACGGCTTGCCAGTGATCGGCCTGAACCTGCTGGCTGGGGTGCGCCATCTCGATGACGACCAGCTGTGGCTGGTCGTGTGCCCAGGCGGTGATCAGCGCACGGTCGATTTGCAGCGCGCCCGAACACCAGGCCTTGCGGCCTTGCAGGCGTACCTGATCGCCAGTGCGCTGGACGATGTGGGTCCGGGCATTCGGCGGTTCGGCCGCCCAAACGCCCCAGATGCCCATTTGCGTAAGCTGCGCCGCGCCACATTCGGCAAGGATCGCCAGGGCATCGGTATGGCCTTCGTAGAGTTTCGCCAGACCTAGATCGCAAGCCGCCACCCGCGCCAGGGCTTGCCAGCGTTGCAGGGTCTTGCCTTGGCCTGGGAGCGGCAGCAAGTCCAGGTGGTCGGCCTGCAAGGCATGCAACAGCGCTGGCAGCGAGCCTGCCAGGTCGATAGGGCGCGGTCGTGCGCCGAAGCGCTGCAGCAGCCGGTCGAGATGGCCTGGGTCGAAATCCGGGTCGAGACTCATGGGCTGCTCCCTCCTTGCACATTCTTCTTCCACCCCCGCAGGTTCATGGCGCACAGACAGAACTGCAGGACGATCAATGCCCAGGCTTGCACCTGCCAGCCCCATGCCACCCAGAGCACGTTGCTGCCAATGAAGCAGCAGAATCCCATGCGTCGCCGACGGGGTTGGCGCGAGCCGATGCACCAGGCCGCTGCGAGCGTGAGCAGCATCGCCGGCCATTGCAGCAGGTCGATCAGCCCCCCCATCAAGCGAGCCCCAGTTGCTTGCGCATGCGTGCGGTGATCGACTGCCGGGTCTTGCTCATCTCGGCCCACGGGTCGTCCACCTGCGCCAGCCGTTCGTGCAGGTTGCCGATGTTCCATTGGTTGGCCCCCTTGAGCTGCGTCAATTCCTCGCGCCAGATCGGTACCGACACCGGCAGGCCTTCGCGCGCGCGCAGCGAATAGGCGGCCACGGTGGTGGCGCCTTTGCCGTTGCGCAGGTAGTCGATGAAGATCTTACCCACCCTGTTTTTGGGCCCGGACACGGCGCTGAGCCGATCCGGGAAGAGGTTCGCCATGTGTTCGACGATAGCGTGACTGAACTCCTTCACGTGCTCCCATCCGGCTCTGCGGGTCAGCGGCACGACCAGGTGCATGCCCTTGCCGCCACTGGTCTTGAGGAACGTCTTCAGGCCCAACTCATCGAGCAGGGTGAGGGTCAGCTGGGTGGCCTCGAGCATGGCTTTCCACGGCAGTGCCGGGTCAGGGTCCAGATCCAGGACGAAGCGGTCGGGGCGGTCGAAGTCCTTGTCGGTGGCGTTCCAGGTGTGAAGTTCCAGCATGTTCATCTGCACCGCTCCCAGCAGGCTGTCGGCGCGGTTGAGCACCATCGCCGCCTGGCCGGCTTCGGCCTTGCTGTAGCTGACGACATGGGGAATGTGCAACTGACCGGCGTTCTTCTGAAAGAACAATTCACCGTCAAGACCGTCCGGTGCGCGAACCAGCGCCACGGGACGGTCCTTGAGTTGTGGCAGCAGCCAGTCGGCGACCTGTGCGTAGTACTGCGCGATCTGGCGTTTGGTGGTGCCGCTGGTCGGGTCGATGACACGTTCGGGGTGGGTGAGGCGTAATTTGCCCAGCCCGTTCGGCTGAGCCGTCGTTGCGGTCTTGGCGGGCACGGCGCGCTCCAGGTCGATGGCGGTTGCAGGCTTGTCGTCGCGCAGGCCGTGGAATACCGAGTGGCGCACGATGCCGCTGCGGGTCATCTGGGCGTAGGCGACCTCGGCCAGCAGGCGCGGTTTTAGCCAGTGCACGCCGCGGGCATCGGCCCCGGTCGGCGGCTTGGGCAAGGGTGGCGTGGCGGTCTGAAGTGGTTTCAGACGGTCGCGGATGCTCGCCAGGGTGGCGGCGCTGAAACCGGTGCCTACCTTGCCGGCGTAGCGCAACTGGCCGCTGTCTTTGTCGTGCAGGGCCAGCAGCAGGGCGCCGAAGCCGTGACGGCTGCCTTTGGGATCGGTGTAGCCAACGATCACGAATTCCTGGCGCTGCTTGCACTTGAGCTTGATCCAGTCGCTGCTGCGCCGGTTCATGTAGACGCTGTCGGCACGTTTGCCGATCAGGCCTTCCAGTCCGAGCCGGCAGGCGCTGGCGAGCAGTGAGTCGACCGGTTGGTTGAAGTCCTCGGAAAACTTAAGCGTGTCCGATGTGTTGTGCTCAAGCAGTTTGGCCAGGGTTGCCCGGCGGTCTTGCACGGGCAGTTCACGCAGGTCCTTGCCGCTCAGGTACAGCAAGTCGAACAGGTAATAGGTGATGTTGTCGTCGTGTTCGGTGTCGAAGGCGTTCTGCAGGGCCTGGAAGTCGGTGCCGCCGTTCTCGTCGACCACTACCATCTCGCCATCCAGCCAAGCCGAATCGAGCCCGAGCGCCTTGAGTGCCTCGACCTGGTGCGATAGCTTGGCGCTCCAGTCGTGACCATTGCGGGTGAACAGGCGCACATCGTCTGCGTCGATGCGGGCCAGGATGCGGTAGCCATCGAACTTCACTTCATAGTGCCAGTCGCCGCTGGGAGGCGAATCGACCAGGGTGGCCAACTGGGGTTGAAGCTTGTCCGGCAGGGCGCTGGGTTTGGCCTTGCGCCTGGGCTTGGCGGGTCTGGCGTTGGTCGGGCGCCGCGGCAGCAGGGTACGGTCGCTGAGCACGCTGTCCGGCAGGGCCTCGACGATGCTGTAATCGGCTTCGCTGCGGGCCTGGTCGTCATGGGACTTGACCAGCATCCACTGCTCTTTCTTGCCGGCCAGATGGGTGCGGAACAGGTTCCAGACACCCGACAGCTTCTCGCCTTGCAGGGCAAAGCGCAGCTTGCCTTTGGCATAGGCTTCGCGCGGGTCGCCCTCGGGCTCCCAGATGCCCCGATCCCAGACGATCACGTCCCCGGCACCGTAGTGTCCCTCGGGGATGTGGCCTTCGAAATTGGCGTAGTCCAGCGGGTGATCCTCCACATGCACAGCCAGGCGCCGGACCTTGGGGTCGAGTGAGGGGCCCTTGGGGATCGCCCAGCTTTTCAAGGTGCCATCGAGTTCCAGGCGAAAGTCATAATGCAGGTGGCTGGCGTCATGCTTCTGAATGCAGTACTGCAGCCCATGGGCGGGGCGTGCGCGTGCGCGCTTGCCAGCCGGCTCGGGGGTGGCGTTGAAGTCGCGCTTGCGCTGGTACTCCTGCAGGGGCTTGGCCATGGCGGGCTCCGAAACGATTCGCGGGTCTCTAGAGTGGGAGAGGGCGCAGGAACGGGGAGTTCCAAAAAAAGCGAGGCGCGCACAGCCAGAAACTCTGAATCATTTACCCATGAGGGTAGTCGACCGAATGAAGCCCACAGACGGAGAACCCTCATGGCTACACCCGATGACCCAAGACCTCAGGTCGAAATAGACGACACCGAAGACCGTATGGGCAGTGTCCATGAACTGGATTTCAGCGAGCGCCGCGATGAGCGCAGGGGTCGCATCGGCGACGAGCGTCCGGCGCGGGAGGTGCACGAGGACTTTCCGCCCCGGCGCGTCGCCGAAAGCGGCATGACCGGTGGCGAAGCCCTCAGTGACAGCCTGCACGAGGACAATGTCACCCTCGATGACCTGAGCCCCGATACGCTGCTGGACGAAACTGGCGCCCGCGATCCCCATGAGCCGGGGACGGGGGACGGCCCGGCGGACAAGACCTTGCGTCAGGTCCAGGCCCATGAAATTGGCGGTGGCATTGGTTTGGACGAGGCTGAACTGGCGCGCTCGGCACCCTTGGACGGCGAGCCGTGGACCGATGAAGTCACACCTGAAGACGACCGGAGAGCGCCCTGATGAACGAGCAACGCTGTTCCTGCAACCCTTGTTCCTGCACCGTCGACGCCAATGCCGTGGTCCAGGATGGCAAGGCCTACTGCTGTGAAGCGTGCGCGACGGGTCACCGTAACGGTGAGCCTTGCCGCGTGGCCGAATGCAAATGTGGCGAAGCCACCCAGCCCAAGGAAAGCAGCGTCGATAACGCCCTGGATGAAACCTTCCCGGCGAGCGACCCGATCTCACCTTGAGGCGCTGCGCGGGGCAAGCCGTGTACCGGTTCGCCCCGCCCTGATCACCTCAGTGAGTCTGCCAGATACCATTGTTGCGCTCGCAGTCACTGCGCGCCTGGCCAAGGCTTGGGGTGTCGTAGTAGTAGGTGATGATCCGCGCATCCTTCGGCACCTGCGGGCGGGTCGAGGGTTCATCGCGCCCCGCGGCGTCCGGGTTGGCCAAGGTCTCCTGAGTCAGCGGCGCGATGCAACTGCCAACGCTGCCGTCGCTGCAGCGCTCGACCTTGCGCTTCTGGCTGTTGAGCATTTCCTTGCTTTCATTGCTGCAAGACCAGGCAATCGCTTCGGAAGGCATGTTGCCGAAGGTGTAGCAGGTACGTTGTTGCACCGGTTTGACCGCTTCGCTGGAAGACCGGGTGACCACCTCGCAGCCTTCGGCCAGCGCATCTCCGCTGGCCAGGGCGCCCAGCAGTGCCACACACAATAAGCATCGCATGATGTACCTCCCGGGCCAGACGGCCCATCGACGCTTGCCTCAGGCCTGCCCGGCCTGCTGGCGCAGGGTCCTGGCGCGCTTTTCCAGGATCAGGTAGGTGATCACCGCCAGCACCAGCGGTATCAGGTAGTACAACGTCCGATAGCCCAGCAGGGCGGCTACCAGCGTGCCTTGGCCGAGTTGACCGTGCAGCAGGGCAAGGAACACCGCCTCCAATACCCCTAGCCCGGCCGGAATATGCGCCACCACGCCGGCCAGGCAACTGATCAGCAATACACCCAGTACCGAGGGGTAGAACAGCTCAGGTGGCAGCAACAGATGAATCAGCGCCGCCATCAGGGCCCAGTTGCTGGCGCCGAGCACCAGTTGGCACACCGCCAGGCGCAGGCTCGGCAAGGCGATCTCATGCCCTCGCAGGTGCCACGTCCGGCGCTCGGCGAAGGCGCAGGCAAGCAGATAGACCACCGCGATCGCTACCATGAGCACGCCCACCAGGCGCAGGCCGAGGGTACCCAGTGCCCAGCTTTCAGGCAGTTTGACCAGGCTCAAGGCGAACACCGTGCCGGCCAGCAGCATATAGCCCATCCAATTGGTGAGCAGGCCCAGGGTCAGTATGCGCGTGATGGTCGCCGTATCCAGTCCCAATCGACTGTACAGGCGGTAGCGCAGGGCCACACCGCCAACCCAGGTGGTGAAGTTGAGGTTGAACGCATAGCAGACGAACGCCACTGGCAGTACCTGTCGGGCTGGCAAGTGGTGGCCGGTGTAGGCACGGGCCAGCAGGTCGTAGCTGGCGAACACCAGGTAGCTGCACAGTGCCAGTAGCAGGCCAAGGGCCAGGGTCGAGGGCCGGTAGGCCAGCAGTGACTGGCGAACTTCGGACCAGTCCAGGTTGCGCGCCAGGGTGAACAGCAGTACCGGGATCAGCACCACGAACAGCAGCGTCAACAGACGCTTGCCCCAGGTCTTCCAACGTTGCCCGCTCATCCGGTTTTGCCTCCGCGGTAATCCACCGGCGCCGTGAGGTCCACTTGCACGGACTGCAGGCGCTGGCGGTGTGCCGGGAACCAACCGGCGATGCGCGGGAAGTAGCGAGTGATATGGAAGCCGAGGAAAATCAGCGGCGCACGCCACCAGTAGCCGCGTACCATCCGTTCGAGGGTCACGGTCTTGCAATGCTTGCTGGCCAGTTCGCTCAGGTGCTCGTGCAAGCCATGGTTGAACGCACGATCGCGGATCAGCAGGTTGGCTTCGAGATTGAACGACAGGCTCAGCGGGTCAAGGTTGCTGGAACCGACGGTGGACCAGTCGTCATCCACCAAGGCCACCTTGCCATGCAGAGGCCGCTGGCAGTACTCGCGGATGCGCACATTGTCGCGCAACAAGTAGTTGTAGAGCAGGCGCGATAGGCTACGAACCCAGCGCATGTCCGGTTGGCCCTGAAGAATCAGGGTGACGTCAACGCCGCGCCGTGCGGCGTTGCGCAGTTCGCGCAGCAGGCGATAGCCGGGGAAGAAGTAGGCATTGGCAACGATGATGCGGTGCTTGGCCTCGCGAAAGGCCTGCAGGTAGCACACCTCGATATCGTTGCGGTGGTGACGGTTGTCGCGTTCCACCAGCAAGGCACTGGCGGTGCCGGCAGGGGGGCTGGCCGAGGGCAACTGGCTGATGCTTTCGAGCACGGGCGCAAGCAACCGGCAACTGGATGCATGCACCTGCGCCACCACCGGGCCTGCGACCTCCACGGCATAGTCCTGCTTGGCTTGCGGCCCGAAGTCGCCCAGGTGGTCGGCGCTGTAGTTGATGCCGCCGAGGAAGGCGCGCTGACCGTCGATGACCACCACCTTGCGGTGCAGGCGGCGGAACAGGTTGGTGCGCATGCCGGCCAGCTTGGGCTGGGGATCGAACGCATGGAAGCGCACCCCGGCCTCGGTCATGGAGGAAATGAAGTCATCGGGCAGGTCGGCGGTGCCATAGCCGTCCACCGCCACCTCGACCCGCACGCCTCGTCGGGCCGCGTCGATCAGCGCCTGACGCAGGGACTGGCCGACCTTGTCGTCGAAGATGATGAAGGTTTCCAGCAGGATCTCGTGCCGTGCCTGGGCCATGGCCTCGAACACCCGAGGGTAATATTGCTCGCCGTTGATCAGCAGTTCGACGTGGTTGCCGTCGCTCCAAGTGTGTTTCACAGGGTCACCTCCGCTACCAGGGGGGCATGGTCGGAAAGATGCGACCAAGGGTATCGGGACAGCACCCGCGCTTCGCTGGCCTTGGCATTGCGCAGGTAGATGCGATCCAGGCGCAGCAGCGGCAGGCGGGCAGGGAAGCTGCGCGCCGGTTTGCCAAAAGCTTCGGCCAGGTGCCCGGACAGCAGTGCATCGGCCCTCAGTCGCCAGTCATTGAAGTCACCGGCGACGATGACCGGCTCGTCCGCTGGCAGGCTGTCGAGCAACCCCAGGAGCAGGCCGACCTGGCGCTGACGGTGCTCCTCGCGCAAACCCAGGTGCACGCAGATGGCGTGCATTCGCTCATGGCCGGGCACTTCCAGTTGGCAATGCAGCAGGCCGCGCTGCTCGTTGCCGTGGATCGACACGTCGAGATTGTCGTAGGCGCGGATCGGAAACTTCGACAGCAGGGCATTGCCATGGTCGCCATGGGGATAGACCGCATTTCGACCGTAGGCGAACTCAGGCCACATGCTGTCGGCGAGAAATTCGTACTGGGGTTCCTGCGGCCAGGTTGGATGGCGCTCGGCATGCCACTGATGGCTGCCATGCACTTCTTGCAGGAACACGAGGTCGGCACCGGTAGCGCGCACGGCTTCGCGAAGCTCAGGGAGGATGAAGCGGCGGTTGAACAGGGTGAAGCCTTTATGCACGTTCAGGGTGAGCACTGTCAGGCGATGCACCGCGCTCGCCTCGTCGATCACGCAGCTTGCGGTAGGTAGGGTCCGGTTCATGACTGCACCTGCGGTTCGACGCCAGGCTCGGTCACAAGCTCACCGTCCAGGCCGAGTTTACCCAGCAGGCGGCGCGCATCGTACGGGGCATGCACCTTCTGGTCGTTGTCGAAATAGCAGTACACATCGCGAGAGGCGCGTCTGGCCGGTGCGCCCTGCATCACCAGCTCGGCATCATCTGGCTGGCTACCGGCAGCCCAGGCCTCGATACGCAAGCGCCAACGGCGCAGGGCTTTGGCGGTGTAGCCACTGCTGTAGAGTTCGACATCGCCGTGCAGGCGCAGGTAGACGAAGTCGGCGGTGACATCCTCGACGTACGGCCATTTGCCGGCGCTGTCGGCCACTACCAGGGCCACCTTGTGTCGACGCAGCAGGTTGATGAAGGTGTCGCACAGGAAGCTTGGGTGACGGATTTCCACGGCATGACGGAGCCGGGCATTGCCGCCAATGGCGGTACCGCCATTGTCCTTGAGGCGCGCGGCAGCTTGCCCTGCGCATTCGCGGGCAGCCTTGCGATCACGGGGCAACTTGCCGAGGAAGTCGCTGAAACGCTGGGCGTCGAATTTCAGCGTGGCGGGAAACTGCCACAGGAATGGGCCCAGTTTGTCGCCCAGCAACAACGGGCCGGACGCGAAGAAGTTGGCAAGCGCCTCGTCGATGTCGCGCAGCCTGCGCACATGGGTGATGTAGCGCGGCGCCTTGACCGAGAACACGAACCCGTCCGGTGTCTGGTCACGCCAATGGCAATAGCGTTCCGGTGTCTGCAACGCATAGAACGAGCCATTGATCTCGATGCTGTTGACCGCCCGCGAGGCGAACGCCAGTTCATCGTCCTGGCGCAGCCCCTTGGGGTAGAAGTCCTTGCGCCATGGACCATAGCGCCATCCGGAAATACCAATGCGAATCTCGCTCACGCCAGCTCCCCTGCATTCGTGGACTCACCTCTAGCGACCCGTGGTGGGGTGCAAGGGTTCACCACGATTGACGAGCGGGCCGCCGGGACAGCAGGTAGACTCGTGCGGCACAGCGCCAGGCGCCAGCCGCGCGATCAGCGGGTTTGCGCGCCGTTCAGGCGTTCAAGGGTTTCGATCAGGTCCTCGTAACCGACAGGCTTGTTCAAGTGTCGGTCGAAGCCGGACTGTCGCGATTTGTGTTGATCGGCGCTGGCGCCGTAGCCGGTCAGGGCAATGGCCGGAACGTAGCGAAGATGCTCAAGGCCACGCAGTGCTTTGATCAGCGCGTGTCCATCCATGCCGGGCATGCCGATATCGGAAATGATCACGTCATATCGCGCATCCGCCGCTGAGGCCAAGGCCAGGTGTGGATCGCTGTAGGCATCGACTTCGGCATTTTCCATGAGCAGTAACTGCTCCATCACATCCAACACATCGACCGAGTCATCCACCAGTAATATGCGGATACCGGCGAGCCGCCCCTCAGGCACTGCATCGCTAGCCTGTTCCTGGGTTTGCTGAGTGTATTCGCATAACGGCAGGGTGATGGTGAAGGTGCAGCCCTGGCCAAGCCCTGGTGACTGTACGCGCACGTTACCGCCATGGGCCTCGACCAGTTGGCGTACCAGGGAAAGGCCGATGCCGAGGCCTTCGCGGCCATGGCTGGTGGGGGCGGCCTGGCTGAACAGTTCGAAGATGTTTTCCAGCGATTCTTCGGCAAGCCCAATGCCGTGGTCGATCACCTGCAGTTGCGCATGCTCGTCCAACTGCGTGAGCACCAGCAGGATCTCGCCATCGGCGGGGCTGAATTTCAGCGCGTTGTTCAGCAGGTTCCAGATAATCTGTTCCAGGCGCGTACTGTCTGCCATGACATACACCGGCGCGCCATTGGCTGGCAGCGTCAGGCGCACGCTACAACCGCGTTGTTCGCTGCAGGCCACCGAGTGGATACCCTGCAGCACAGCGCACAGGTCGACCGGCCGGGTCTGGAGCTTGAGCTTGCCCGTACGTATGCGTGCGACATCGAGCAGGTCGTCGATGATACGCGCCTGGCTGGCGACCGCTTCGCAGATCACGCTGACGGCCTTGTTCGCCGCGCTGGTACTCTTGACCGGAGGCAGACGTCGCAGGATATCGGCATTGAGCTGGATGAGGTTCAACGGATGCTTGAGCTCATGGGACATGACCGCGAAGAACTCATCCTTCATGTGGCTGGTGACCTGCGACTCGGCCAGTCGCTTGCTTTGCTCGTCGTGAAGCCGCTTGTGCCCTGTCAGGTCGCGGGCGATCTTGACGTAGCCGCGCAGGCTGTTGCCCTTCAGGCGCGACACTTCGCCGCTGCAATAGAAGCGACTGCCGCCCTTGCGCACATGCCAGCGCTCGTCCTGGCCGCGACCCTGCAGGCGAGCGGTGCGAAGTTCACGCTCCGGCACCCCGTTCTCGCGGTCTTTCTCGGTGAAGAGCAGCGAAAAGTGCTGGCCCAGCACTTCGTCCTTGGCGTAACCGAATATCAGCGCAGCGCCGGTGTTCCAGTCGATGATCAAGCCTTGTTCGTCGAGCAGGATGATGGCGAAGTCGTGGGTGCTCTCCGCGACCAGGCGCATGCGCTCTTCCCCTCGTCGCAAACGCTCTTCGGCAGCGCGACTCTTGGTGATGTCGATGAACGTCAGCACGGTGCCATCGACGTTCTGTTCATTGGCCCGATAGGGCAACAGGCGGGCCAGGTACCAATGCTGGTCATTGCCGATCACCTCGCGCTCTAGCGTGGTCTCGCGCTCGATCACCGCGCGCGCGTCGTCCGCCAGCCCTGGGTAGTCCAGGCGGTGGGTGATGTCGAGCAGCGAGCGGCCGGTATCGACCGGCAGCATGCTGAAGATATCGGTGGCCCGGGGGGTGAACCAGCGGATGCGCAGGCTGCGGTCGACGAACACTGTCGCGATCTGGGTGGAGGCGATCAGGTTGCTCAGGTAATCGTTGATCTTGTCGGTTTCATCGACCTTGGACTTGAGCTCGTAGTTGACCGTCAGTAACTCTTCGTTGATCGACTGCAGTTCTTCCTTGCTGGTTTCCAGCTCTTCGCTGGCAAGGCGCAGTTCTTCGTTGATCGCCTGCATTTCCTCGTTCGAAGCGGTCAGCTCCTGGCTGGAGATCTCTGACTGCTCGATGGTTTCCTGCAACTGTTGGCGGGTTCGCTGAAGTTCGCGCTCCAGGGTGTTCAACACCATGCCGTCGGTCTGCTCGGCAATGGCCGGGCCGTGCGCGTCGGCTTCGCTCACCTGGAAGACGACCAGCAGGCATTCGCTGCCGCTGGGCTCGTCCTGGTGTGGCTGGACCTGCATCTTTACTTCGATACGCTGCTCATCGACAGCGACGATGACCGGGCCTGAGGTGACCAGTTGGCCGGTGTTCTGGGCTTGTAGCACGGTACTGCGCAAGGTCGGTCGAAGCGGCACCAGCACCAGGTTCAGCAGGTTGTGACTGAGTTCTCCCCCTGGGTGGCGCAGAAAGCGGCCGACCCCTTCGCTCATGTGCAAGATGTTGCCGTCGGCGTCGATGATCAGGCTTGGTGGCGTGCGCCTGGCCAGTGCGCGGTGATGGATCTCGGCATAGGACAGCTTGCGAACGGGCCTGGTCTTGACCCGCGCCACCTGCGACTCGGGCGCCTGCAGGCGGGCGGTGCGACGCGCAGGCTCCACCTCCCTGGCCTTGAAGATACGATGGCGTTTGTCCACCGGAATGAACAGATCGGCAGCCGCATCCGCCGACTCCGATGAACCCAGAAACAGGTAGCCCCCTTTGCGCAAGGCGAAGTGAAAGATTCGCAGGATTTCGTGTTGCACTTCTCGGTCAAGGTAGATGAGCAGGTTACGGCACACGACCAGGTCGAGTTGGGAGAAGGGTGGGTCGGACAGCAGGTTATGGCGGGCGAACAAGACCTTTTCGCGGATGTCCTTGCGCACCCGGTAGTGCTGGTCTTCCTTGATGAAGAACTGGCGTAACCGCGCGGTAGGCACATCGGTGGCGATGGCATCAGGATAAACACCCAGGCGGCCGACATTGATAGCGCGTTCGTCAAGGTCGGTGGCGAACACCTGAATCCTGGCGCTACGTTGCTCCCGCGCCAGTTGTTCGGTGGCCAGCATCGCCAGACTGTAGGCTTCCTCGCCGGAAGAGCAGCCTGCCGACCAGATGCGCACTTCGCGCTGCGGATCTTCGCCGCTCTGGTCATGGCTAAGGCCGGGCATCACATGCTGTTGCAGCGCCTCGAAGGCGTCACGGTCGCGGAAGAAATTGGTCACCCCGATCAGCATGTCGGCGAGCAAGGCACGGCTCTCCTCGGGGTGTTGCTCCAGGTAGTCGCGATAGCCGGCCAGGTCGGTCTGCGCGGTGACATGCAGGCGCCGTTCAAGCCGACGCAAAACCGTTGCGCGCTTGTAGTGCTGGAAGTCATGCCCGGTGGTGGCGTGCAGACGGGCCAGGATGTCGTCCAGGAGCGGATCGCTTTGCTGTGGGTCGCCTGAGCGCTCGCCCAGGGCAGGGGGCAGGCTGTCGTCGTCTATTTCAGGCAGTTTGACCTCGCGTGCCGTGCGCCACAGTTCCACCAGCTTCCCAGGGATCTGGGCCACTGGAAGCACCAGGTCGACCATGCCGGTGTCGATCGCCGCCTTGGGCATGTCGGCGTACAGCGCATCGTCGGGTGCCTGCACCAGGGTCACACCGCCTTGCTCCTTGATTCGCGACAAACCCACTGCGCCATCGCTGCCGCTACCGGAAAGAATCACGCAAAAAGCATGATCCTTGTGCACATCGGCCAGGTCCCTGAAGAACAGGTCGATGGCGACATGATCGCCGCGACTGCGCCTGGCTGGGCTGACGCGCAGGTAGCCGTCGTTGGTGGACAACCGGTTGGCCGGAGAAATCACGTAGACATGGTTGCGCTCGATCGGCACCGGCTCGCTCACCTGACAGACGGGCATGCGGGTGACCCGCTGGATCAAGCGGTCGGCCTGGCTCTGATGGTCCGGCGACAGGTGCAATACGACGACGAACGCGACGCCGCAGTCGGCCGGCATGTGCTGGAAGAACGTCTGGATCGCCTCCAACCCGCCAGCCGATGCGCCGATGCCTACGACCGGGAAATCCAGATGGCTGGGGCTGAGCGCCGGGTTGTGCGGTGCTGCGAGTGTAGTCTTGCTGGACGACTTCATGGGCACGAACCTTGTGCGGACCGGGTAGGGTCCCTGTATGAATCATGGGCATTGGCAGCGATTATAGGCTTCACATCATCTGAGCGACGAGGGTTTGGCGACGTCGCGATGACGATCCTCGCCCGATCCGGGTGAACGTCGCCCGGCGGATGGACTCTCACTGCAATGAGCACCGAGGAGTCTTGCCATGAGCATCGAACGCAGCATCCCAGAGCTTGAAGCCTGGTACGCCCAGTACGACGACACCAGCTACCGCACCGAGTCGCCGGATGCCTACCACCACGCTTTGGTCCGCACCGCCGAGGCCTTGCGTGACGATGGCGCCATCGACTGGGACGATTGGCTGGCACTCAAGGCGCTGGCCGATGAAGCCCACGTGCGGGCGCTTGAAGATGCCGTGCAGGCCCATGTGAGCGATCCGGATGCATGACCGCTCAAGGAGGTGGCCAGCATCCGTCAAACCCAAGCAGGCCGCCGACGTGCGTCGAGCATCTCAACCATGCTTGCCTAACGCCTCGACCAGTTCTGCCTTGCTCATGGTCGAGCGGCCTTTGATGTTCTTGCTCCGCGCTTCCTTGAGAAGGCTCTGCTTGGTTTGCGTGTTCAGCGACGTACTCGATGTACGTGAGTGCCCCTGACGTGTTTGCGCCGCCCGCTTGGCCGAATCCGAACGGGCGGTGGACTGGGCCTTCGACGAGGCGGCTTTGCCCGAGCCGCCTGGCTTTTCGCCGCCGCCCGATTGCTTGTTGACCGTTGCCCAGGCGCGCGCCTCGGCTTCGTCCTTGGACAGGCCTTTATGCTCGTAGCGCTCTTCAATGTGTTCAGCCTTGCGCTTTTGGGTGTCGGTGTATTTGTCTTTGTCTCCACGTGGCATGCTGTTCTCTCCGCGTTCGAGTGATACAAGGTCGCAGAACCGTTGATCAATGGGGCAGTATGGCTGCCCCATTGGCGTCGGGCCTACCGTCGCCTGGCCTGTCGGCTGGGTTATTTGCCGTGAGTCGTCTGCAAAGCTTTGGCCTGCTCGAGGTGATGTTCCAGCGTCGGCAGTTTTTCGCTGGCGAAGGCCTTCAGCTCTGGTTTGTCGGAGGATGTCGACTCCTTCTTGAACAGCTCCACGGCTTTTTCGTGCGCATCGACCTGGTTGTTGACATAGGAACGGTCGAAGGACGCTTCGCGCCATTCGAGGATCATTTTTTTGACCTTGTCGGTCAGCGCCGCTTCGTCGGGCACGCTGATGTCAAGCTTGCGGGCGATTTCGCCCAGCTGCTGGTTGGCCTTGGTATGGTCGGTGACCATCTGCTGGGCATATTTCTTGATGTCGGCGTTCTGGCTTTTTTCCTGGGCAAGGTTACTGGTGACCACCTCGGCGATGCCTGCCTCGATCGCCGCGTCGACGAAATCGTCCGAAGAGGCCGCCTGGACCTGCAGCGAAGCAAGGCTCATCAACAACGTGACGCCTGCGAGTTTCAAGAAGGGTTGGCTCATGTCTGACTCCTTCGTTCAGTTGGCGCGACCTCGATGTCGCATTCGGTTGAGCCAGGCGAGGGCGGGAAGGTTTAGTTTTTCTTCAATCATCGTGATGGCTACCCGCGCCTCCCGATGCACCCCGCCCCGGTATTTAGCGCCGTTCATCCACTGCAGGGTAAAAAAAACGAATCCAGCCGCGTCGAGCGCACTCGTTCGTTATGAACCCTCGCAACTACAACCGGAGCCCGACATGAAATACACCCTGCTCCCCACGGTGCTGCTCGGCGCCAGCCTGACGCTGCTCGGCGGCTGTTTCGACCGTGATTCAGATCATCCCGCCAAGGATGCGGACCCCAGCAAGCCGTCCTTGCAGATGGAGCAACCCGATACACCCACCACTCATCCGAGCCCCGAGACCAAGCCCCAGAATCCCTGAGCGAGGTGCGGCCCATGAGGTTGATACCGTTAGAAATCATGCAGCAGTCAGTCCGGGTTGTGCCGGACGATCCGCAGCGGCAGTACTCGGCAATGCTGCAGTCGGGTGGCTACGACGCGCGGGAGTGGTTGGCCGGTCAACTTCAGCGGACGATATCGATGACCGATGATTTGCCGGACGATCCCGCGGATTTGGCGCAGTGGTCGGTCGATCATGCCGCCCGGGTCGCCGCAGAGCATGCGCGTTACCTGGCGCAGCGGCGTGAGGGCGCACCACGGCGGTTCTTCGCCAACCGGGCACAGGCCCTGTGGTTCCTGCAACAGGTCGCCCCGACCAAAGAGGTGGATGGCGCTTGGCTGCACGGAACGCTCAAGCACTGGCAAGATCCACGGTTCCATGGGCTGATCCGTACCTTCCTAGAAGAACTGGGCGATGGTGACCCCCGCTGCAACCATGTGTTGATCTACCAGCGATTGCTGAGCCGCCTGGGTTGTGACCAAGGGCTGCCTTTGGACCCGTCGCGGTACCTGCAAGGCGCGGTGCAGTTGGCCTTGGGGCGCAACGTCGAGCAGTATTTGCCGGAGGTCATTGGCTACAACCTGGGGTATGAACAGCCGCCTTTGCACTTGCTGATCACCACCCACGAGTTGGCCGAACTGGGCATCGATGCTCATTACTTTCAGCTGCACGTCACGATCGACAATGCCGCCAGCGGTCATGCTCGTCGCGCATTGCAAAGCCTGTTCCTGCTGATGCCGGGGCCGTCGGAAAAAGCCTGCTACGAGCGAGTGCGCAGGGGCTATCGTCTCAACGATCTTGGGCTCGACACGGCCTCGCTGATTGCGTCCTTCGACCTGGAAACGGAGTTGTTGGCCGCCTTGCAACGCAAGCGGGTATACGGCCAGTTCATGCACAGTGACCGTTGCCGCCTGCAAGGTCGGACCATCAACCAATGGCTGGCCGATGCCAGCGCGTTACCCGGCTTCCTGCGCGCCCTTGAAACGCAACAGTGGGTGCAACGAGGCGAGGCGCCTTCGAATAGCCGGTTCTGGGCCTTGATCGACGGACCGCATGCCGCGATGTTTGGGGTTTTCACCGCTTACGAAAAGCAGCTCTGGCATGACTGGATTGCCGGTGACAGGGCCGGCGTGCCGTATCGGCGCGTCGCACCGGGGCACTGGGAGCAGGGTTTGGCCTTGGAAGAGGGCGGGCCGGCCACGCAAGGGCTGCCTCGTGTCGAGTGCATGATCGAACGGATGTCCGGTAACCATCACGCCGAGCCCGATGGACTGCGCGCCACCCGCGATTTCATCCTTGCCACCGGCTTGACCCACGCAGGAGAGTGCTGATGTTGCTTGACCAGAACCAAGCTTATGCCGACCAGGCACTGTTGCACCTGGGTCGGCGCCTCAGCGCCGACGGTTATCGTTTCACCTGCGTGACCCCAGCTACCCATGCTCGCGTCAACGACCGGACCGCCGCCCAGCAGGCCCACGACCTGCGGGATGTGTTCGGCTGGAGCCGGCCGTTCCCGGCCTCGCTGATCAGTAGTGACGAGTTGGCCCAGTTGAAAACCGCTGGTGTGGTGCAGGCGCAGGGTGAGCTATTGCGCAGCGCGGTGCGTTGGTCGAGCCTCGACAACCTGTTGCTGGTCCATTCCGCGTGGCCGACCGACAGCCACGACGCGGTGTTCTTCGGTCCCGATAGCTACCGATTCGCCCAGGTGATACAGGACTTTCTGCAGCACAGTCCCCGGCGCGTGGAACATGCGGTCGACCTTGGCTGTGGCACCGGCATCGGCGCGCTGATCATCGCCCGTGCAGCCCCCCATGCGCAGGTTTGCGCGGTGGACATCAACCCTTTGGCGTTGCGTTATACCGCCATCAATGCTGCACTGGCGGGGGTGGCCAACGTGTCGGTCGAGCCCAGTGACCTGCTCGATGGCATCGGCGCGAACTTCGACCTGATCGTTGCCAATCCGCCTTACATGCTCGACGCCCAGCAGCGCGCCTATCGCCATGGTGGCGGTGCGCTCGGAGCCGAGCTTTCCCTGCGCATCATCGAACAGGCGCGCGAACGCCTGGTCATGGGTGGCACGTTGTTGCTGTACACCGGGGTCGCGATCGTCGACGGTCGCGATGCCTTGCTGGACGCTGTGCGCCTACGCCTGGCCGGGCCTGCCTTCAGTTGGCATTACCGTGAGCTGGACCCGGATGTATTCGGTGAGCAACTGCTCGAACCAGGCTACGCGCATGTCGAACGCATCGCCGCAGTAGCACTGACCCTGACTCGCATCGCCTGAGTGCACGATGGTCAGGGCGCAAGGGTTCGGCATCGAAGAGGAATACTTGCTGGTCGACGTTACCCGTGGCGACGTCCTAGCCAGGCCGTCGCACGCAGTGGCGCGCCGTTGCCGTGAAGTGGTGGGCGAGCATTTCGCCGAGGAAATGTTCTACAGCCAGATCGAGGTCGCTTCACCGGTGTTGGCCAACCTGCATGAAGCGCGCAGCTATTTCACCGAATGTCGACACAATCTGTGCAGCGCGCTGGCGCAGGAGGGGGTGGCCCTTTATGGCGCTGCCAGCCATCCCACCGCGCGGTGGCAACGCCAGCATGCCCGGGACCAGAATCACTACCGCCAGGTATTCGACGACTATCAAATGGTCGCCCGCCGTAGCCTGCTCTCGGGGCTGCATGTGCACGTGGGGGTGGCGCCGGAGATCGACCGCATGCAGCTGATCAACCAGATGCTCTGCTGGTTGCCGCTGTTGCTCGTCCTGACCACCTCTTCGCCGTTCTGGTGCAGCCAAGTGACCGGTTACCAAAGTTACCGACGCGTGGTCTGCGGGGAGTGGCCGCACATGGACATGCCAGAGCCGCTGGCTGACTGGAATGCCTACCTGCGCTACAGAACACTGCTCCAAGGTATAGGCGGGCTTGCCGAAGACGGCGACTTCTGGTGGGCGATCCGCCCGTCGCGGCGATTTCCGACAATCGAGTTGCGCATCTGTGATGCGTGCCCACGCTTGGAAGACGGCCTGGCCATCGCCGGGCTGTTCCGTCACCTGGTAGAGCAGACGCTGCGGGTTCGTCAGCATTGGCAGCCGCTCGGCCCCGAGCAACGTTGGATCATCCAGGAGAACTACTGGAGGGCGCTCCGCCATGGCGGCAATGGCATGTTCATAGGCGCGCACGACAGGCAACCGGTGACCGCCCATGGCTGGCTGGCACAGCTGCAGGGCCTGGTACCCGCCGACACCCAGGATGCCGAGCACGCATTCGGCCACGCTGCGCGTATCCTCCAGGACGGCAGTAGCGCCCAACGCCAACTGGCCGCCTTCGAGCGCGCCCTCGCCCAGGGGAGAGACCGGCGCCAGGCCTTCCGGGCGGTGGTCGACCAAGTGGTGGGCGAGATGACGCCGGCCACAGGTTGACGCCGGCGAACCCGTCACTCAACCATCGGATTGCTCTTCTGGCGGGACTTGGTCCTCTGGCCAGTCCGGCGCCTCGGTTTCGGAGTCTGGTGCAGGCATCGGTTCACCTGGGTTGTGGGGGACGTCATCGACATATGGGTCTGGGGCATTGGGATCGTGCATGACGAGGTACCTCCAGTAGCGGATGGGTACCTCTTTAGGTCATGGGGCCGCGCGCGACGTTCAATTCACTTGCAGCGGCGGTGTCAACGCGCAGCTCAAACGGCCAGGGCGCGGACCAACTGGTCGTTGAACGCGGGAATGTCATCGGGCTGACGGCTACTGATCAGGTTGCCATCCACCACCACCTCTTCGTCCACCCAGGTGCCGCCTGCGTTGCGAATGTCATCCTGCAGTGTCTTGTAGCTGGTCATCCGCTTGCCCTTGGCCAAACCGCTCGACACCAACAGCCAGGCGCCATGACAGATCACTGCCAACGGCTTGTTGGCCGATTGATGGCTTTTGACCAGTTTCTGCGCGCCGGGAATCAGCCGAATGGTATCGGAGTTCTGCACGCCGCCGGGCAGCACCAGCGCATCGTACAGATCCAGATGCGCATTCTCGAAGGTGGCATCGACGGCGAATTCGTCAGCGGGCTTGTCGTGGTTCCAGCCCCGCACAGTGCCTTCCTTGTCGCTCAGGATATCGACCACGGCGCCATTGTTTTGCAATGCTTCGCGGGGGCCGGTCAGCTCGACTTGTTCGAATCCATCGGTGACCAGAAAGGCCACGCGCTTGCCATTGAGTGGTGCACTCATCGTCGTAATCTCCGTTTTTCGATAGACCTGGAACAGGAGGCCTGTCCGACGGGTGCAAAGTTCCTGCGCAATGCCCGAGTGGCGTTCGACAAGTCAGGTCACTAAAAGCCCCAGCCACATCGCGCCAAGAATGATCAACTGTGCCGGGGCGAGGTAACGTGCGAATGCGAAGCCGCCATTGCTGAACGCCAGTACGCATTTGGTCAGGCTATTGCCCGTCACTGCCATCATCCCTGGTACCACGACATCGGCTGTCCCCAGCTGTCCTGCCACAACCAGCGAGGCTACCGATGCGGTGGCTGCGTGGGCATCGCCCATCCCGCCGAGGAAGGCCGCGATACTGACGCCGCTGTGGCCCAGGTGGTGAAGCAGGAATGCCGAGAACAAGGCGATTCCGGCCAGCGCCAGGGTGATGATCAAGGCTGTCCAGAGGTTGAAGGCGCCATCGCCCTGAGGTGCCGGGCACGCGCCTTGGTCGTTGCGCCAAGGTGCCAGTAACAAGGTTCCGTAAACCACCGTAACCCCTACACCGAGCCCGATCGAGGCCATGAAAGGTTTCAACAGGCGGCGGTCGACGATGCCCAGTACCAAGGCGAATTGCGCGATGCTGGCGAGGTTGGACAACACGGCCGCGGCGGCCAGGGATTTCACGGCAGCGACGCGTTGACGGGCTTGATGGGCAAGCAGCGCAATCGTCGCCGTGCCCGAGGCGAAGCCGGATGCGATGGCGCTCAGGGGCAAGCCGTAGCGTGGGCCGACCAGACGCAAGGCAATGTGCCCCAGCGCACCGACGGTCATCAGCAGCACGACCAGCGTACAGAGGGTGCGAGGGTTGAGTGCGCCATACGGCCCCATGAACCTGTCCGGTGTCGACGGCAGCACCACCAGCGCCATCGTCAACAGCATCAAGCCATCGCGCAGCTCTTGCTCGTTCAGTTGCTGGAGCACGAAATGATGCAGCTCGCGGCGCAGTGCCAGGAGCAGGGTCAGTACCACGCCGACAGCGGTGGCCAGTTCTGGTTCCTCGAGGCTCAGTGCTCCGAGGGTCAGCACCAGCAGCAGGGCGATTTCGCTGGTGACTTCGGGGTCTCTGTCGGCATGTTTGTGGTAATGCATGCACAACATCAGTACCAGGCCAAGGCTGGCGAACCCGACCAGCATGGGCCCGGCCAGCAACATGCTGACGTAGCCCAACAGGGCGGTGATGGCGAAGGTCCGGAGGCCGGCGGCGGCATGGTCTTCATTGCGGCCTTTCTTGCGCTCGCGCTCAAGCCCCACCAGCATGCCGATGCCCAATGCCACGGCGCCGTGGCTGATATTCACCGCGTCGAGCATGGCGCCTTCGGGTTGTCCTTGGGCGCGACGTCCGCGCCGCCTTGCTCAAGGGCTATCAAGGCTGGCAGATTGAGTATCTCGACAAGCCTGCCACGCATGCTGACGATACCCAGCGCACGCAAGCGGGCGACCGAACGACAGACGGTCTCAAGCCGCAGTCCCAGGTACGAGGCCATGTCTTCCCGGGACATGCGCAGCATGAAACCGTGGGCAGAATAGCCCCGGCTGACGAAGCGCCGTGACAACCCCACCAGGAAGCTGGCCAGGCGCTGCTCGGCGGTGAGGTTGCACAGCATCAACACCCGTTCATGCTCGCGCACGATTTCCCGACTCATCAAACGGTTCAGGCTTTGCTGCAGGACGGGAAAGTCGTGTGCCAGGGCCTGCAGCCGGCGGTAGGGGACAGGGCACACCTCGCTGTCTTCCAGGGCAATGGCATCGCATACGTGGTGTTCGGTGGCGATGGCGTCGAGGCCAAGCACATCGCCCGGCATCCAGAAATTGATCACCACGCCCTGGCCTTCGGCACTGTTCAGGCTGGTCTTGAAGCTGCCGCAGCGCACGGCATAGAGCGTTGTCAGCGGGTCATTGGCGTTGAACAGCGCGGCGCCTTTGCGAACACGCAGGCGTGGGCCGATCAGGGCGCCCAGGCAACTGTTGTCTTGCACCGGAAGACCGGTGGGCAGGCACAACCCGCTGACACGGCACTCGGTGCACAGGGTCGTGAGCGGTTTCAGGTGGATCGGCGTCGCGGGACTCGACGCTGGCGGTTGGTCGAGCAAGGTCACGTTCAGTAGGCCAGTCATTTTCAGGCCTCCTTCGCGCATCGGAGATCTGCCTGAGTGGCCATCCGAGCATTGGCTTTACCCGTGCTGCCCATGCCGGGGCGTGGTGACCAGTCGGCAAGCATGTCGCGTGAATGGGGTGCATTGAGACGGGCGTTAAGCCGATCGACGAAGGCTTGCGCTTCGTCGGGCGTCGTGAAGCTCACCCGGCAGTCGTCCATGCGGACCCACCAGCGGTTCTGTTCAGGGCTTGTTTCGACGTAGATGTTCATGGAAGCCTCCAGAAGCATGCATGAGCAAACCAACTGCAAATCCATGCGAAACGAAGGCATCCCTGCCAGCAACAGGGGTGGTTCAGGGCGTATTGGCCATTTTCGTCACGCCATTGGGCGGGTTGGCGAATGATTCATGGCCGACTTCGCAGGTTGTCATGAGCGTCATGGCACGCCTCCAGGGAGTTCGATGATTGTTGTTGGTATAGAGTCAGGTTGCGCCGTAAACGCCAGGAAGCTTTGATCCGCATCAAATTCTCGCGCAGCTGGCATCGCCGTTTGTCCGTCCAGTGGTTCAGTTGATAAACGTCAAGTCCGCATAGGGCGGTTCAGGGATGATCCAGGGACACTTCCCAAACGCTGAGGTGCGCCATGGACAACCCGCAAAGACTTCTGCTGATCGCTTCGCCTCTGATGCGGCGCACCCCGGTCTACGACCGTGCGGCGGCGCTGGCCAAGGCCAAGGGCATGGCCCTGCATATCGTGGCGTTTGACTACCTCGAAGGCCTTGTCACCGCGGGCTTGGTCAACGACCAGGCCCTGGCGGTGATGCGCGAAGGCTATGTACAGCAACACCGTGAATGGTTGGAAACCCAAGCGCTGTCGATGCGCCGCAATGGGGTGACGGTCACCACCGAAGTGGTATGGGTCCAGCATCCGCTGGACGAGATACTCGTGCACCTGCGCGAGCAGCCTTTCGCCATGCTGATCAAGGCCTTCGAGCATGAACCCTGGTGGGCACGGGCAATGTTCACCTCGCTCGACATTCAGTTGCTGCGGGAAACCCGCATTCCCCTGCACCTGGTTCACCAGGCCAGCCATGCGCTGCCGCGCAAGATTCTGGCGGCCGTGGACCTGTCGCGCCCGGAAGACCAGTTCGAGGGCTTCAACGACCAGATCATCAGCGAGGCGCTGAAGCTGGCATTACAGTGCAATGCCCAGATCGAGTTGCTATATGCCTACGACATGGGGTCGATGTACCTGGACGCCGGCGGCAGCCGCGAGCATTCATTCCTGTTCGACTCCAACCTGGCCCAGACACTGCACGAGGCGCAAAGCGATGCCTTCCAGGCACTTGCCGAGCGCAATGGAATCGCCGCCGAACACCGCCACCTGCGCTTGGGAGACCCGGCCAAGGTGCTGGCGCTGTTCATGGAGAACAACGATATCGACGTACTGGTCATGGGCAGCTACCACCATCACGGCATCGGCTGGTTCATCGGCAGCACTGCCGAGCGGGTGCTGAATCGCTTGTCCAGCAGCGTGCTGGTGATTTCACCGGAGCATTCCCAAGGCTGAGAGACAAGGCCCCAAAGGGCCTTGTCTTCAGGTGCGAAGGTCAAGTTCGTGAATGATCTCGCTGACATCGCCACCCAAGTAGCGTGAGCTGAAGCCCAGGCCCTTGGTCAGCCGGTGCATGGCATAGTTGTTCGCCAGGTCCCTGGAAATCATGCAGTGAAAGCCGTTGCGCTTGGCGGCTGCGATCAGGTGCTGCATCAGCAACCGGCCCAGCCCCTTGCGCTGCCATTGTTCGTCCACGGCGACGGCGCATTCGCAGAGGCGGCTGCCGGGCACGCTGGCATACCGGCTTACCCCGATCTGGTGCAACTGGCCATCTGCATGGACCAGGGCAACGTAGGCTTCGCGCTGGTGGTGATCCACTGGCATTTGCTGCGCATCCAGGCTTGGCACGCCGCCACTGAGCCCAGCGATCAAGCGGAAACGTCGGGCTTCGTAGGCGATCGTGCTGAGAAAGCGGCGGTCCCTTTCGCGGTCCTCTTCTCGCAGCGGACGGATCAGTACGGCAGCGCCGTCCGAAAGCTTCTCGATCCAATGCTCGCCCGTATCTGGCTGGTCAGCCTGCTGCTTGTTCATGTCGCCTCCCGATTACCTGGTCGATGCTTGCTGCAGCCGTTGTACCGTGCTGGGCGGCGCCGGTTCTGACAATCGTCAAGTTCAGGCGCGGCAGGTGGTTTTTCTGATCTGCATCAAGCGCGCATCAGCCTGCCTCCGGACAATCGCCTACATCATCACGCCAGCCGCGCAAGCCCGGAGGTTCGCCATGGGTCAATATCGACAACTGCTGGTGCTGCTCACCGAGGTCGATCCGCATTCGGCCGCGCTGCGCAGGGCCCTGGCCCTGGCGCATGTCAGTGGTGCCAGCGTGCATGTACTGGGCTTGTTCGAACCGACGCAGGAGCACCTGTTGCGTGAAGAGCGATTGAACGAGGCCGATATCCAGCGCCAGTTCGACCACTACCGTGTACGGCTGGCAGGTTTGGTCGAGCGTCACCGTGGCAGCGGTGTCGCCTTGACGGTCGACAGCCTGCAGGCGGACGACATCCGCAGCCAGGCCCTCGACTACATCAGCGAACTGCAGCCCGACATGGTCATCAAGGACAGCGAAGCGACGCCAACCATGGTGCGACTGTTCAGCACGCCCCTGGATTGCGCCTTGATGCGGGGCCTGAAGGGCATCACGCACTTCGTGCCGGCGGCAGCGGTGTCGCTGCCCCAGCGCGTGCTGGTCGCCGTTGACACTTCCTTCAGCGAAACCCCCGAGGTCCAGGCATCCTTCAATCGTGGGCTGATCCGTGCCGCGCAGGCGCTGGCACTGCAATGCGATGCACAGTTGCACCTGCTCTCGGCCTACAACCTGGCCGGCGTATTCGCCTCGGACATGAACGTCACCCAGGCGTGGATCGATGAGATGCGCAACGCCTTGAAGGAGCCGTTCGACACCTTGGCGGACACTGAGGGGGTCGCGGCGAATCGCCGCCATTTCATGGAAGGTGGCCCGGTGCAAGTGATTCGCGAGCAGGTCGCTGCGCTGGATATCGACGCGGTGGTCATGGGTGTGGTGCAGCCCAAAGGGCTGGACAAGCTGCTGGGCGATACCACCGAGCGCATCGTCAGCCGTCCACCGTGCAGTGTCCTGGCGGTTCACCCTCAAGCGGTCGAAACCTTGGAGCCCTAGCCATGCAACTGACATTTCTCGGTGGTACCGGGACCGTGACCGGCAGCAAGTTCCTGTTGACCCGCGACAGCAGCCGTGTGCTGATCGACTGCGGACTGTTCCAAGGTTACAAGCAACTGCGCCTGCGCAACTGGGAACCGCTTCCGGCGGCGCTTCATGCACTCGATGCGGTGGTGCTGACCCATGCCCATCTCGACCACAGTGGTTATCTTCCAGTGCTCGCACGGGAAGGCTATGCCGGTCCGATCTACGCAACCCCGGCCACCTGCGCCTTGGCCGAGATCCTGCTGCTCGACAGTGCCCGATTGCAGGAAGAGCAGGCCGAGCATGCCAACCGCCACGGCTACTCCAAGCATTCACCGGCACGCCCGCTGTACACCGAGCAGGATGCGAAGCGCGCCTTGGCACTGCTGCGCCCTGTGGAGTTGCATCACCCGATCATGGTCGTGCAAGGCATGGAGCTGCTGTTGCGCACGGCCGGGCACATACTTGGCGCGGCAACGGTGCAGATCAAGGTCGATGGCCAGACGCTGGTCTTCTCCGGGGACCTTGGCCGGCCACAGGACCCGATCATGCGCGCGCCGGAACTGATCAGGACGGCAGACGTGCTGCTGGTGGAATCCACCTATGGCGATCGCCAGCACCCAACCGAATCAACCGAGCAATACCTTGCCCAGGTCATCAACCAGACCCTCCTGCGCCATGGCATCACGTTGGTACCGTCATTCGCCGTCGGTCGTGCCCAGTTGCTGATGTACTACCTGTACAAGCTCAAGCGCGATGGCCTGATACCCGACATCCCGGTCTACCTCAACAGCCCGATGGCCACCGATGCAACCGCCCTGTACCAGCAGTTCAGAAGCGAGCATCGCTTGACGTCCACGGAATGCGCGGCAATGTGCAGGGGCACGCATATCATCCGTACGGTCGATGAGTCCCGGCATCTGGATCAGCTGCGGGAACCTTCGGTGATCATCGCCGCCAGTGGCATGGCGACTGGTGGACGGGTGCTGCACCATCTCAAGGCGTTGGCCCCCAACCCACGCAACAGCATCCTGTTCTCGGGTTTCCAGGCCGGTGGTACGCGCGGGGCTGATATCGTCGCCGGTGCACACAACGTCCGCCTGCATGGCGAAGACGTGCCCATCCGGGCCCAGGTGCATGCCATGGAGAACCTTTCAGCGCATGCCGATGCCGACGAGATCATGGAGTGGCTGCGCGGATTCGCCCGCCCGCCACGCCAGACCTACGTCATCCATGGCGAGCCCCATGCCGCCGACACGCTGCGACGGCGGATCAGCATCGAGCTCGGTTGGCAGGTCTGCGTGCCCGAGTACCAGGAAACCGTTGCCATTGACCCAGTGCGCTAGCGTGGGCCGGGAGGCTGTCATGGAAACACAAGCGAGGGCGAAACTCCGGGCCTGGATGCATCGGCCACGGGGTAGCCTGGGGTGGATCGTGGCGATCTTGGCATTGCTCATGGTGGCCGCTACCTACCGGTCGTTGAGCCCAAGCTGGCGTCTGCCCATGCAACACCCGTTCGTGCTGCTGGCTTTGCTGGCCTTGTGCGTGGCGTTGGGCTGGGTGGTGCAGCGTGGCGTCAAGCGCACGGTCGGCAAGACCATTTTCAATGGTCAGGCCACGGGCTGGCAGGCTCGGCTTGCCTTCCTGCGCTCGGTCACCCAGGAGTCGAATGTTCTTTTAGGCCTGTTGCTGCTGCTGGCGTTGCTCGCTGGCGGCACGCTTTGGCTGGCGGGGCGCTCGGTGGACCGTATCGTGGAGAATTGCGCAGACAACTTGCAGGCCCAGGTGAACACCCCAGGGGATGAGAAGCTCACGGCACTGGTCGGCAAGCCGGTGTGTACCTGCCTGGCGCAAACGTTCCTCGATCGCAATGGCGTGATCCGCCTGGCCTTGTTCGAAACGCCGATGCGGGAAGTGAGCGCATACAAGGCGTTGACGGCGGACGATGAACAGCGCTGTCTCGAGCAGTTCGACCTGCTACCTGAAGAAGCCCGGGCGACGGCGCCTTGAAGGGTGGTAGTGCTTGCCAGTAGGTGAAACGACAGGCGCCGTCTCGGCGCGGGAGGTTTCCATGTCACATGATCTTGCGCGTCGCACCCTGTACCCCGACCGCGCTGAAGCCGGTCGCTGCCTGGTGGCGCCGTTGAGCCAATACGCCGAACGGGCTGATGTAATCGTGCTCGCCTTGCCACGGGGCGGGGTGCCGGTGGCTTACGAGGTCGCCATCGCCCTCAAGGTTCGCCTGGACCTGCTGGTGGTGCGCAAGCTTGGCATGCCATCGCACCCGGAATATGCCATGGGCGCGATCGCTGGGGGAGGGGTGAAGATTCTCAATGACGATGCATTGCGGGCCTATCCGGTCGATCGGGCCCTGCTTGAGAGCGTGATAGCCAGGGAAACACAGGAACTGAGACGTCGTGAGCGCGCCTATCGGGGTGGCCGACCTCCGCTTCGGCTCAAAGACCAGACCGTGATCCTGGTCGATGATGGCCTGGCAACCGGGGCCTCGATGATGGCGGCCATCCAGGCGGTGCGTGCCCAATCGCCAGCGCGGATCGTGGTCGCGGTGCCGGTCGCGCCACCGGAAACGCTAGAGGCCCTGTGGAGCGAAGTGGACGAGGTGATCTGCCCGCTGGTGCCCGATCGGATGGTTTCGGTCGGCTATTGGTACCAGGACTTTCCGCAGACCTCGGACGAGGAGGTCATGGCGCTGATGGACAAGGCCGGGATCGCAGCGTCGTCCGGGGGCCGTGGCGGGGAGGCTGAAGATGACTGAGGTAGTGCTGCGCTCGATGAAATGGCCCGGCGTCGAACTGCTCGCGGACCTACGGTTACCCACCAACACCCAGGCCTTGGTCATTTTCGCCCATGGCAGCGGTAGCGGTCGGCTGAGCGCCAGAAACCAGTATGTGGCGGACGTGCTCGCCAGTCGCGGCCTCGGCTCGTTGCTGTTTGACCTTTTGACCGAGCAGGAGCAGCGACTGGACAACCAGACCGCCGCGCTGCGCTTTGATATTCCGCTGCTGGCGAAGCGGCTTACGGATGTCATCGATTGGGTTGGCCAGGACCCCGACCTTGGTAGCTTGCGCATTGGCGTGTTCGGCGCCAGTACGGGTGCAGCGGCGGCTTTGTGTGCGGCGGCCGAGCGCCCGGAGGTGGTGGCGGCGGTGGTCAGTCGGGGAGGGCGCACCGATCTGGCAGGCGAAGCGCTCAAGCGGGTACAAGCCCCGACCCTGCAGATCGTTGGTGGCAGGGACGTTCAGGTCCTGGAACTCAATCGTCAGGCCAGTCGGATGCTGCTTTGCGAGCATCGCTTGGAGGTAGTAGCAGGTGCTTCGCACCTGTTCGAAGAGCCTGGCACCCTGACCGAAGTCGCCGTTCTGGCGGGTGACTGGTTCGTCACCCACCTGCAAGACCCATCCCCTTGAGCCTTGCAGGCCGGATGTTCAGACGCCGAACGGATAGGTTTCGTCCTCCGGTTCAAGGTGTTGTTGTTTCGGCAGAGGCAGGGCGTCAACCGGTTGGGTCTGTTCGATCCAAAGCAGGGCGTCGAATTGCTCGGCCAGCACTGCTTCGAAGTAATGGCTCAGCCGTTCGCTCTCCGGTCGGTAGATGACGCCGATCGCGCGTTCGAGCAGTGGCATTGACAAGATGCGACGAAGCTCCTTGCGCTGTGGGTCTCGCCAGTCGGTCAAGGAAGCCGGTACGCCTGCCAGGCGGAACTGGTGCTCCCAACTGTCCGACCGCGAAGGACGGATGTCCTTGATCAGCATGTCGCCATCCCAGTCACTGGCGGCGGCCACTTGTCCGCGGTCGGTGGCCATGCCGATCAGCACGGCGTCCCGGCCAAACGCGTGGCGGCACAGTTGGCCGATGTTGAATTGGCCTTTCCAGCCCATTTCCGTGGCATCGGCGTTGCCGATGTGAGAGTTGTGTGCCCAGACCACGGCTTTGGCGTGTGGCCCGCGATGTTCCAGCAGTGCGCGCAGGGTATCGAACATGTGCCGGTCGCGCAGGTTCCACGAGGCAGTCGAGCCTCGGTAGATCGCCCGATAGTATTGTTCTGCGGCGATGATCACGCGTGCGTTCTGGGTGGCATTGAAAAACGCTTCATCATTGCGGATCAGGCCCGACAGCTGATCGGCCAGCATCACATTCAGTTGTTCGACCACAGGCTGCTCGCAGGGCATGACGCCACCCCGTTCGACGAAGTGGCCATACAGTGTCGGGTCATCCTGCCAGGGCGTCAGGCAACCATACCGTCGGCGCGCTTCGCGGGCCAGGTGCGGATCTGTCCGGTCCAAAAAGGCCAGCACTTCGTGAATGGAGTTGCGCAGGCTGTAGACGTCCAGGCCGCGAAACTCCACGCGGCGGTCGACGGCGAGCAGGCGATTATGCCCATGCAGCCAGTGGGCGAATGCCTTGACCTCGCTGTTGCGCCACATCCAGGTTGGGAAACGGCTGAATATATGGCGCTTCCATGCCGAATGAGCCAAGCCCCGCACGTACTGGTCAACGTGCCCTGCATCCGGCCAGTCGGCTTCGACGGCCACGATATCGAAGCCGTGCTGTTCGATCAGCCGCCGGGTAATGGCTGCACGGGCGCGATAGAACTCGCTGGTGCCATGGCTTGCCTCGCCCAGCATCACCACACGGGCGTCGGCGTAGCGATCGAACAGCGCGGCGAAGGCGGGGGACTCGAGGTCGGGCAAGGGTTCGGCGAATTGATGCAGCAGGGGGGCGATCTCCGCGCTGTCGACCTGGTATTGCTTGCCGTAGAGCATCTCCATCAGTTTGCGCGAGTTACCGTTCATGGATACCCTCCTCGTGCGGATGTGGCCGCAGGTCGTGGGGCGAAGAGCGGGTGGGGCAGCGCTGTGGCCACCCCAGGCGCTGGCGCAACGACGCTTCAGGTCAGGTTCAGGCGATGGATGACCTGGGTCGGGTCATCCGGGTCGGTGCTGGTGGTGAATCCTGCCGCCTTGGCCAGGTCACGCATCGCCTGGTTGGCGGCCGAGTCGATCGAATACATCTGTCGTAGGCCCTTGGCCCGGGCATGATCGGTCAGGTGCTTGAGCAAGAGTCGACCCAGACCATGGTGCTGCCAGCTGTCGAGCACGGTCACGGCGCATTCGCATTCATCCTTGCCGGCAATGGCGGCGTAACGGGAAATGCCCACCTCTTGCAGCTCGCCGTCCACATGGGCGAGGGCGACGTAGGCCGCTTGGCGGTCCTGGTCGACCGCCATCAACTGGTCGAGCATTGCCTCACCGGGCTCCTTGATCTGGCACAGGAAGCGAAAATGCCGCGACTGCGGTGACAGCCGTTCGATGAAGGCCCTCTCGCGCTCCCGGTCCTTGGCTTGCAGCGGTCTGATCAGCACATGGGTGCCATTGTCGAGGGCTTCGATCCAATGCTCGCCCGCAGGCTTGGGAAACGAGGGCGCGGTGTATTGGCGGGAGGGTTCTGTAGGAGCCATGGCAATAATCCTCGTGTGTCGGGAATGGACAATGGAGCTTCAGTTTCGACGCTTGGCCCTGCGCGGACTTGATAGTTGTCAATTGCCTGCCCTCCAGCGGGTGTCACCTGTCAGGCAGGGAACAACAGCGGATCGTCAAGGCTCGCCCAGGCTTGGGTCGCTGGCTGCATTGCCCTGTTCGGTGCGTTGACCACCAAAAGGCTGCAGGTGAGGTGGCTCAGCAAATAGCGCAGTGTCTCGTGCTGGCGCAGGTTATAGGCATTGGCGATCACCACCAGGTCGTATTCGCACCGATTGGCATAGGCGCAGAGGGTATGGGCGCAAGAGCCGACGATCAGGTGATGGTGAAGCGTCGGTATCCCAAGCTGCCCAGCAAATGCCTTGAACGTGGCGGCCAAGGTTTCGTACCTTGGGATTTCTGCCAGGCTGTAGTGCTCGCTATGGCGCAGCAGCGCCGCCTGGTCGTAGACCGAAAACAGGTGCATCTTGCCTTTGCGGGCCTGGCATACGGCCTTGGCTACCTCGATGACGTGGGCATTCAATGCCCGTTCGTCGAGGTCTTCGCAGCTTGCTGGCGCGGCGACGAACAGCTTCTCCAGGTTGGGCGCCACCTGTTCGCGAGCGAACAGCACCGGGCAGGGAGCTTTTTCCAGCAGTTGCAGGTCCAGGTTGGCCTGATGCGCCGCCTCGTCGGCGGCATGGTCCATGACCACCAGGTCCGCGCCACAGCGCGTGACTTGCGCCGCGACGCCGTTTGCCGTGGGTTTGAGTACCGTGACATCAGGACTGACACGAAGGCCCCTGGACGCAAGATGGGAGGCCCGCTGTTTCAGGTACGACTCGACGGACGGTTTCTGCCCGCCAAGGGATGGGGCACGCAGCGCGGCAAGCGAAACACTGGCGTCCAAGGCCATTGCCAATTCGGCGCTTTGCTCAACCGCCGGGCTGTATCGATCATCGCAAGGGGCGATCAAAAGCAAGTGATTGATTTTCATAAATGGGGCCTTCTGTCTGGACTGAGCATCGATCGAGCCGCACTGGCTGCTTGCAACCTGCCGACAGTCGAGCATGAGAGCAGCGCGCAGACCTGACTTGATCTTCATCAAGCCTTGAGCAGGACGGCGTGACCCTTGGTCGGAGGGCGCGAAAAGGCCGGGGGAACCAGCTAATTTGTATTAATACCCCCCATGCACATTAGCGGAGGCATGGTCATGTCAGGCTCACTGGATATGGGGGCAAGGCCCCATGTGAAGTGCCTTGCGTGTTCGTTGAGCCGGCTTTGCCTGCCCGCCAGCCTCAGTGCCGACGAAGTGGACAAGCTGGAGCGAATCGTGCGCCGTAACCGCCCGTTGAAGAAGGGCGAGTATCTGTTCAAGGCCGATGAGCCGATGGAGCACGTGTTCGCCCTACGCTCAGGGGCGATCAAGAGTTTCCTGATCGATACCGAGGGCAACGAGCGGATTACCGGTTTCGTCCTGCCGGGGGAGATGCTGGGGCTGGACGCCATTGGTGCAAGGCATTATCGAAGCTATGCCCTGGCGCTGGAGGTTTCGCTGGTGTGTTCCATCAGGCTGGATCAGCTGGTCGACCTGTCGGGGCAGATCCCAGGCTTGCGTTACCAGCTGTTGCATATGCTGAGCATGGGGATTCAGGGCAAGGATGAGCACTTGCGCTGCTGCCACGGCCGAGCCGAACAGCGGCTTTCGATATTCCTGCTCGGCATGTCGGCGCGTTATCACGAACGCGGCCTGCGCGCAGACGTCTTCAACCTGCCGATGTCCCGTGGCGATATCGCCAACTACCTGGACCTTACCCTGGAAACCGTCAGTAGGCTGTTCAGCCGTTTCACCCAGGCAGGGTTCGTGAAATGCGTCGGGCGGGAAGTTCGGCTGGTCGACTTGCAAAGCCTGCTGAACCTCAGCCGGCTGGAGGAACCCACTTGAGCGCAGCCAGGACCCTGTCATAGCGCTGGACCGGCCCTCCCAGTGGACAGTGATCCCCCCAGGTTGGCCGAGGCATATGGTCGGTCCGCAGCCAGATGCGCTGTGGCGATATCCCCTTTTGCCAACACAGGCGTGCTGCTTGTCGAGCCACCTGGGGCGGCGCGCAGCAGTAGACCGTGTCTGGCCTGAATGCTTGCAGTTGCTGTGTCAGTTGCATCCATCCGCTTGAGGGGTCGCGCGGCGCCGTCGTTTGCGCGCGAAGCCATGGCCGGCATTCAGCGGGCAGGTGCTCCAGCGCCAAGCCCTCGTGTAGCAAGCGCACCTGTACCCAAGGCAGCCAGCAGCGGACCTCATCGAGCATGCACAATAGCGCCAATATCCCTTCGCCCCGTGTGATCGCCAGCAGGCGCGCACTCTGCAAGGGCACTGGCCAGCCGCTGCCCAACGGGCCTGAATACCCCAGCAGCTCGCCTGGCTGCCCCAGCGGGTGCGCACCGTGGGTAGTCACCACGAACCGTCCATCCACTCCGGGCAGGCTGACGTAGCTGCATGGCCAGCGCTCGGTGCGATTGGCCAGCAGGCAATACTGGCCTGGCATCGCCTCGGTGAATAGCGGGCTGCACTGTGCCAGGCGCAGGCATTGTTGAATACCCGGGCCAGGGAAGGTTTCCAGCAAGCGGACACGCTTGCCGTCGTCCCGCTCCATAGTCGCCTCGATAGTGTCTGGATGGACCGCACTGTTTTCAGGCTAGGCGTCTGCCAGAACGGGACTTTGATCAGGATCAAACCGACAAGCGATGGCAGCAGCGCGCTGATTGATAAAGGTCAAGCGCGGGGTTGCCTGCCCGCGCACGATCGAGGTGTCTCCCTGGGAGGCATTACTCATTCGAGGAGGTCGCCATGTCCGAAGCAGCCAAGAAAGTACCTGTCACTCCCGCAGCCACCCAACCTGCCAAGGCTTCTCCACCCGGCACCGAGCCGTCGGACCTGTGGCGGCCGTTCCAGCAGCTGCGGCGCCAGATCGACAGCCTGTTCGACGATTTCGGGCGCCGGCCATTGCGCTTGCCGTTCAGCCACACCCCATTCGATGTCGAGCCGTTCTGGCGCCGTGAGCTGTTCGCCCATGGCATGCCGGCAATGGATATCAGCGAACTGGCCGATGAGTTTCGCATCAGTGCCGAACTGCCAGGTGTGGACGACAAGGACATCGAGATCAAGCTGGTCAATGGCAATGTGGTGATTCGCGGCGAGAAGCAGGAAGAGGTCGACGAAAAGCGTAAGGAGTACCACCTGTCGGAGCGGCATTACGGCAGCTTCGAGCGGGTCTTCCAACTGCCCCGTGAAGTCGACGCTGAAAAGATCAATGCCCAGTTTGCCAAGGGCGTACTGTTGGTGCACCTGCCCAAGCGCGCCGAAGCGATTCACCCTGAAAAAGTGATTCCTATCAAAAGCAGCAAGTGATTGACCCGACCGATTTCAGGAGCAGGGACGCTCCGCCTTCGCATTCCAAAAGGTAGAACATCATGTCCATTGGCAAATACTGCAACCGGGATGTGGTCACAGCGCCCCCCAGCATTTCCATCTACGCCGCGGCGCGGATGATGAGCCGGTACCACGTCGGGGACCTGGTGCTGGCCGAGCCTGTCGACCGCGACCGTTGCCGGCCCATCGGCCTGATCACCGACCGTGACCTTGCGCTGAGGATCATCGCCCGCAACCCTCCTGACCAGGAAGACCTGCAGGCCATCGACGTGCTGCCACGTCCATTGATCACCGCGAACCAGAACGAAGACCTGTTCGATGTGATTCTGAACATGCGGCGAGCCAACATCAGGCGGATCCCGGTGGTCGATGACTTTGGCCTATTGGTCGGAATCGTCACCGCGGACGACTTGGTGGGGCTGTTGGCCGACCACCTGCACGAGCTGACGTTGCTGATCCGTCAGCAGAGCCGGCGGGAAGAAGATATCCGCGCCGGGGACATCTGAACCCCATGCGCGTGCGCGCCATCGACAGAGGGGGCGATCATGAACGATTTTCCAGGCACCGAGGAACTGGAATGGCTGGATGCCTACTGGCGGGCCGCGAACTACCTTACCGTTGGCCAGATCTACCTGCAGGGCAATCCCTTGCTGGCCACGCCGCTGAAGCTGACCGACATCAAGCCTCGGTTGCTGGGGCACTGGGGCACGTCGCCAGGGCTCAACCTGATCTACACCCATCTGAACCGGCTGATCCGCCATTACGACCTGAACATGTTGTTCGTCGCCGGCCCTGGCCATGGCGGCCCGGCCATGGTTGCCCAGGCGTACCTGGATGGCACCTACACCGAGCTGAACCCTGCGATAGAACGTAACGCGCAGGGAATGGCGCGGTTGTTTCGTCAGTTTTCCTGGCCGTACGGCATTGGCAGCCATGTCGGCCCGCATGTTCCGGGTTCTCTGCACGAAGGTGGCGAGCTGGGCTATGCCTTGGTCCATGCCTATGGCGCAGCCCTGGACAATCCGCAGCTGATCGTGGCCTGCGTCATCGGCGACGGCGAGGCGGAAACCGGAGCGCTGGCGGCGAGCTGGCATTGCAACAAATTCCTCAATCCCGCGCGCGACGGTGCGGTACTGCCGATCCTGCACCTCAATGGCTACAAGATCGCCAACCCGACGGTGCTGTCGCGGATCAGCGAGGACGAGTTGACCAGCCTCATGTATGGCTACGGTTATGATCCTTATTTCGTCGAGGGCGACGAACCGATGGAGGTGCATCGGGCGTTGGCCAGGACGCTGGATGTGATCTACGAGAAAATCTGCCAGATCCAGCGGCTTGCCCGGCACACCGAGGCGGGCCAAGCCATCGACCGGCCATTGTGGCCGGTGCTGGTCTTGCGCACCCCAAAAGGCTGGACGGGGCCGACGTTCGTCGATGGGCAGCGGGTAGAGGGAACCTGGCGCTCCCATCAACTGCCCCTGGGAGACCTTCGCAAGCCACTGCACTTGCAGCAGTTGCAGCAATGGCTGGAAAGCTACCGGCCGCATGAATTGTTCGATGCCCAGGGCGCGTTGTTGCCGGAACTGGCCGCGCTGGTCCCGACCGGGCGGCGGCGCATGAGCGCGAACCCACATGCTAATGGCGGGCTGCTGTTGCGAGCGCTGGACCTTCCGCGCTTCAGCGACTACAGCGTGAAGATGGACGGGCCTGGACGCGTACGCGCAGAGGCGACCCGGGTTCTGGGCAGCTACTTGCGCGACGTGATCAAGAACAGCCTGGTGTCCCGCGATTTCCGCCTGTTCGGCCCTGACGAGACGGCTTCCAACCGGCTGGATGCGGTATTCGAGGCGACCTGCAAGGTCTGGCTGGACCCCCACGGTGCCGAGGATGACCACCTCGGTCCAGATGGCAGGGTGATGGAGATTCTCAGCGAGCAGATATGCGAAGGTTGGCTGGAGGGTTACCTGCTGACCGGCCGCCACGGCTTGTTTTCGTGTTATGAAGCGTTCATCCACATCGTCGATTCGATGATCAACCAGCATGCAAAATGGCTCAAGACAGCCGCCGAAGTGCCGTGGCGCAAGCCGATCGCTTCGTTGAACATCCTGCTGACCTCGCATGTCTGGCGTCAGGACCACAACGGCTTTTCGCACCAGGACCCAGGTCTGCTGGACCTTCTGGCGAACAAGAAGGCCGATCTTGCGCGTATCTACCTGCCCCCGGACGCCAACTGCCTGCTGTCCGTGGCTGACCATTGCCTGCGCAGCCGTGGCTACATCAATGTGATCGTTGCCGGCAAGCAACTGGAGTGGCAGTGGCTGGATGGGCAGGCGGCGAACCTGCACTGCCAGGCTGGCATCGGGCGTTGGGCATGGGCCAGCCATGACGATGACCTGCCGGAGGTGGTCCTCGCCTGCGCAGGCGATGTGCCGACGCTGGAAGTGCTGGCGGCGGTAACCCTGCTTCGTGACGACGTCGCCGACCTGCGGGTCAGGGTGGTGAACGTGGTCGACCTGATGGCACTGCAATCACCGCTACAGCATCCGCACGGCTTGCCCGACAGTGACTTCAATGCGCTGTTCACCGAAGAGCAGCCGGTGATCTTCGCCTTCCATGGTTACCCGGCCCTGGTTCACCGCCTCATCTACAAGCGTGCCAACCCGCAGCGTTTCCATGTGCATGGCTTTCGTGAGGAAGGGGCGACCACCACGCCGTTCGACATGACGGTCATCAACAACCTCGACCGCTACCAGCTGGTGCTGGATGTGTTCGAACGCGTGCCTCGCCTGCAAGCGCAGGTGGAGCGGGCGCGAACCCGCTACTGGTCGACCATGGAAAAGCACAAGCTGTACCTGATCGAGCATGGCGAAGACATGCCTGAGGTTGCGCAATGGCACTGGACACCGCACCCAGACGCCTGAACCGGCGCTATTTGGCTTTCCAGTATTTCTGCATTTCGAGGAACAGGAACGACGCGGTCCAGGTGATCAGCACCAGGCCTGTCAACGCTTGCAGGCCGGTGAGGTACTTGAGATGACCGGTAGGGGCGATGTCGCCAAAGCCTATCGTGGTGTAGGTGGTAAAGGAAAAGTACACGCAATCGAGCAAGCTGCCGTCGAAGTTGCCACTGAGCGTGCCCCAGCCCTCGGCGTGGGCCATCAGGTAATACACCAGGGCGAAACACCAGACCTCCAAGGCATGGGCCAGCAGCGCGCCAAACACGCCAGCGACGATCCGGAACCGGCTCCACAGCTTCAGCCGCGGTAGCCAGTCGTTCAGGCGAAGCAGGCATTCGTAGTGGATGATCACCACCAGGATCACCACCAGCATGTTGATCAATGTGACGGTGAGCATGGTCGGTACTCGGATTGGATCGGTCTGTCATTTGGCCGCATCGACCAGATTATAGGTGGCAGGCTCCTTGGCCAGGGGCAGCAGCGCGGGGAATTCTTCCGGGGTGATGGTTTCCTTGGCCAATAACAGGCGTGCCCCAGCGTCCAGGTCGGAACGTCGCTGTTCGAGCAACGTCCGGGCACGGGCGTAGGCTTCCTCCAGCAAGCCGCGAATACCCAGGTCGATTTCCCTTGCGGTCTGCTCCGAGTAGTCCTTGCGCTCCTGGCGCAACAACGATTCGCCCAGGTAGCTGGCCTGCTGCCGCTCCAGCACTGCCTGGCCCAGCTCCGTGCTCATGCCGAAGCGGGTGATCAGCTGGCGGGCGATGTCGGTGGCGCGTCCCAAGTCGTCAGCGGCTCCGGTGGACACCTGGCCGAATACCAGGCTTTCGGCGGCCCGCCCGGCCATCAGTACGACGATCCGGTCGCGCAGCATCTGCGCGCTGATCAGGTAGCGGTCATCGGTCGGCCGTTGCAGCGTGAACCCCAGCGAGCCAGCGGCTCTGGGGATGATCGACACTTTGTGCACCGGGTCCATCGCCGGCAGGCTGCTTGCCGCGAGTGCGTGGCCCATTTCATGGTACGCCACAACCTGGCGTTCATCGTCGCGCAGCACGTTGCCCTTGCGCTCCACGCCTGCCACCAGGCGTTCGACGGCAGCGGTGAAGTCCTGCAGCTCAACCCATTGGCTGGCGCGCCGGGTGGCGACGATGGCGGCTTCGTTCACCAGGTTGGCCAGGTCGGCGCCGGTCAGGCCAGGGGTGATCTCGGCAATGCGTTCCAAGTCCAGGTCGTTCTTGTAGACGATCTTGTGCAGGTGCACCTTAAGGATCGCCAGGCGGCCCTTGCGGTCGGGGCGGTCGATCAGGATCTGCCGGTCGAAGCGTCCGGCGCGCAGCAGCGCCGGGTCCAGTATCTCAGGGCGATTGGTCGCTGCCAGCAGCACGACACCTTCGCGTGGATCGAAGCCATCGAGCTCAGCCAGCAGTTGATTGAGGGTCTGTTCCTTCTCGTCGTTGCCGCCCAGGCTGCCGATACCACGCATCTTGCCCAGGGCGTCCAGTTCGTCGATGAAGATGATGCAGGGCGCTGCGCGCCGGGCCTGGTCGAACAGGTCGCGCACCCGCGCCGCGCCCACGCCGACGAACATCTCGACGAACTCCGACCCGGAGATCGAGAAAAACGGTACCGCCGCCTCTCCGGCGATGGCCTTGGCGACCAGGGTCTTGCCGGTGCCAGGGGGGCCGACCAGCAACGTGCCCTTGGGCACATGCGCCCCCAGGCGGGCATAGAACGCCTGGTTCTTGAGAAAGGACACCACTTCGGTGAGCTCGCCCTTGACGTCGTCTATGCCCGCCACATCGGCGAAGGTGACCTTGGTATCGCGCTCGACATAGACGCGCGCACGTGACTTGCCCACGCTCATCAACCCGCCCAACCCCTGTTTGTCGGTCACGCCACGAAACAGGAAGAACCACAGCGCCAGCATCATCATCAGCGGCATCAGCCAACCCACCAGGCTCGCCAGGTTGCTGTCCTCGGCTACCCCAGTGAAGGTAACGCCCGTACGGCCCAATTGCTCGCTCAACTGCGGGTCGACCCGCACCGTGGAGAACACCGAACGCCCGGCGATCGGTTCCTGCAATGTGCCCAGGATGCGGTCATGTTCGATCCGCAGCTCACTGACCTTTTGCTGTTCGAGCAATTGCAGGAACTGGCTATAGGAGATGGTCTGAACGGCCGCTCGGTTGAACAGGCCGAACTGGATGGCGGCGAGCACGGCCAGGCCGATTGCCAGCAGGTACAGCGTCCAGGGCTGATCTTTGTTCATGACCGTCTCTCCTGGTGGGCCGCCGGGCTAGGCGATCAACAGGTAGTCTTCAACCTTGCTTACGCCAGGCACTGCCCAGGCAGCGCGCTCGACCACTTCCCGTTCACGAAGCAAGTGCACCTTGCCTTCCAGCCGGACCACACCGCCGTTGACGGTAATGCGGATGCCCTCGGCCTGGATCTCTGCGCTGCGCTTGAGGGCCTGTTCGATGCGATGGCGGATATCGCTGGCATTGGCCCGCGCCTTCAAGGTGATGCGATTGTGCACGCCGACCACGCCCGACAGACGCCAAACCGCTTGCTCGATCACTTCCTTCTGGTATTGCCAGTCCAGTTCGCCTTCCAAGGTCACCGTGCCTTTGTGAACGGTGACCTTGATGCCCTCGACATTGGCATCCGAGCTCCAGGCGATGATCTTCAGGGCGCGGCTGGCAATGGTATCGTCGGCAGTACCTTCGAGCTTGTTCAGTCGGACTTCGATTTCCTCGGCCAGCCCACGCACGCCTTTCATGGCTTTGACGGTGCGCTCGGCACTGATCTTCTGGGCATAACTGCTGACGTGGCCGGACAGTGTGACCACGCCATCCTGCACCGTCACACCGATGCTGGCGGCATTGATGTCAGGTTGAAACGCCAACTCTTCAAGCACCAGGTCGCGCAAATCAAGGTCGTTCATGATGGTCTCCGCTATCCATTGGAAAGGTGGGCCGAGATGCCCTCAGCCCATGTTTCTACCCTCCAGCGGTACCACGCGATTGACAAAGGTCAAAACCGGCGCGCTACCGTACGCCTGGCGAGATTGATAAATGTCAGGCTGCGGTGAGTGCCGGTGCCGATACTAGGGGTGTCTTGAGCATGCGCGAGGGCACCACCATGCAACGCTATCTGCTTGCCGGCTTGTCCAGCCTGCTGCTGGTATTGGTTTGGGGATGCACGCCATGGCACGCTGAGCAATACGACGCACGGCTGGAGTCGGCCGAGAACAACGCGGCGACCGCGCGCTTGCGGGCCGACCAGGTGTGCTACCGCATCGATATGGTCGAGCAGACCGCCAACGAGGCGTTGCGCAGAGCGACACAGGCCCAGGAACAGGTCCAGCAGTTGCTCCAGCAGGCCAAACGCAAGTAACGGCCATGTCACGTCGATGGCTGGACCCAAGCCTGTTGCTGGTCTGCGTCCTGTCCCTGCTGTTGGGCGGGCTGGTCTATGCCGCGCAACAGCCGGTTTGGGCGGCGTTGATCTGGGCCGGCGGCAGCGCGCTCATGGCAGTGGTGCTGGCGGTGGAAATGGTCCAGCGCCTGGCCAGGCGTGAGGCGGGCATCGACCTGATCGCGCTGATGTCGATTGGCGCGGCCCTGGCCCTGGAGCAAATGCTGGTGGGCGCCGTGGTTGCGCTGATGCTGGCCACGGGGCGTGCCTTGGAGACGCTCAGCCTGCGTCACGCCGAGCGCGAATTGCGCGCACTGATCGACCGGGCGCCACAGCGGGCCTGGATTCAGGAGCAGGAGGGCTTGCGTGAGGTGCCGGTCGACGCAGTCCGCGCTGGCCACCGCGTCCTGGTGCGCCTGGGCGAAATCGTGCCAGTGGACGGGTACTTGCAGTCTGAGCAGGCGACTCTGGACGAAGCTGCGCTGACCGGCGAATCGTTGCCCGTCACCCGCCATGCCGGTGAGCCGGTGGCCAGCGGCGTGACCAACACAGGCGCGCCGCTGCTCTTGCTGGCCACCCGTACCGCAGCGCAAAGCACTTACGCGGGCATCGTGCGACTGGCCGAAGCGGCACGTCAGTCACGGGCACCGTTCGTGCGCCTGGCCGACCGCTACGCACTGGCGCTGATCCCGTTGACATTGCTGATGGCTGCGCTGGCGTGGTGGGCCAGTGGCGATGTGCAGCGGGTGCTCGCCGTGCTGGTGGTCGCCACGCCTTGCCCGCTGATACTGGCTGTGCCGATTGCCATCATTTCAGGCATTTCGAGGGCTGCACGGCGCAACATACTGGTGCGTGACGGCGAGGTGCTCGAAGCCCTCGCCGGCGTGCGCCAGGTGTTCCTCGACAAGACCGGGACCTTGACCAGTGGCCATGCCCAGTTGCAGTCGATCGAGGTGAGGGGGCAGGGCGCGCCCTTGCAGATGCTGCAGCTGGCCGCTTCGTTGGCCCAGTCATCGACCCATCCGATTGCCCAGGCCATTGTTCATGCTGCCCGATTGCGCAACGTGACGCTGACCGCCGCCCAGCAGGTGGAGGAAAGCCCCGGCCAGGGGCTCGCCGGGGTTGTGCACGGCAAGGCTGTACGCTTGGGTGCCCTGGCCTATGTGCAGCAGGAGAAGGACGATGGGCACTGGGCACAGGAGCGTTTGCAGCAACTGGACTACCTGGCCAACAGCGGCAGTTTCGTGGCGGTTGACGGTGAGTTGAAAGCGGTACTGCGGCTGGCCGATGACCTGCGCCGGGAAACCCCCCAGACACTGCGACGCCTGCGGGCGCGAGGGATCGACAAGGTGGTCATGCTCACCGGTGACCGCCCGGAAACCGCGGAAATGGTCGCGCTGGCGGCGGGTATCGACGAGCTTCGCTCAGGGCTCTCGCCAGAAGACAAAATTCGCCTGGTGCAGGAGGGCTGCCGTACGGCCCCCTCGCTGATGGTCGGCGACGGCATCAACGACGCACCGGCATTGGCGGCGGCCGATGTCGGGGTTGCCATGGGGGCTTCTGGCGTGACGGCCTCCGCCCAGGCGGCCGGTGTGGTGTTGCTGGTCGATCGGCTCGATCGCTTGGTCGAGGCCCTGGATATCGCCCGGCATGCCGTGTACATCGCCCGGCAGGGAGTATGGCTGGGGATGAGCCTGTCGTTGCTGGCGATGGTGGTTGCAGCCGCCGGCTACCTGCCGGCATTGCTGGGGGCGGTGTTGCAGGAAGGTATCGACCTGTTGATCATCGTCAACGCCTTGCGTGCGCTAGGCCCCTTGACGGCCAGGCAACGCAGCGGGCTTGCCGTCGAGGACCTGGATCGGTTGCAGGACGAGCATCGGCAACTCGACGGGTTGCTGACGGAACTGAGCCAGATGGCCTGCGACTTCGCCAAGCGTCCCATCGAGCAGGCGCGGGCTGACCTCGGCAGGCTGGTCACCGGGCTGCATGACCTTCTGGAGCGCCACGAGCGCGATGACGAGCGTCGTCTGTACCCGCTGCTGAGCCGCTTCATGCCCGGCGAAGACCCGTTGTCGGCGATGAGCCATACCCACCGGGAAATTTTCCGCCTCATCCATCTTCTGTCCTGCATGAACCACGATTTCAGTCAGGCGGCAGCGAGCCCGAGCGCAGATGACATCCAGCACCAGCTGATACGCCTGGACACCTTGGCAAAGTTGCACTTCGACCAGGAAGAGGCCCTTTACCGGTACCTGGATCAACGCTGAGCGCAGCGTTCAGCGCCTTGTAGGGTTGATAAAAATCAAGCACCCAATGTGGTGGAGCGGGATGCTGGCAGCAGCTGTTTCATGCCCTGGCCTACACGGGAGGCAATACCATGCCCCACAGCAAAATGCTGTTCCGCTCTGCAGCGCGGGAGAAAATTCTCAGTGGCGCCACCCAGCTCGCCGATGCCGTGCGCGTTACGCTAGGGCCCAAATCGAAATCGGTGCTGATGCAGAGCAGTTGGGGTAAGCCGACCGTCTGCAACGATGGAGTCACCATCGCCAAACGGGTCGATCTGCAGGACCCGGAGGAAAATCTTGGCGCCCAGATGCTGCGCCAGGCGGCCGAACGCACCGGTGAAGCGGTGGGGGATGGCACCAGTACCGCGACAGTGCTCGCCCACGCGATCCTGGCCGACGGCGTGCGCAACGTGGTGGCCGGGGCCAGCGCCATCGACCTCAAGCGAGGCCTGGACAGAGGGCTGGCGTTGGTCATGACATCGCTGCTGGCGCAGTCACGCCAGGTCAGCACTGCCAAGGAAAAAGCCCAGGTGGCGACGTTATCGGCGCACAACGACCCGTTGATTGGCCAGTTGGTCGCGGATGCCCTGGAGAAGGTCGGCGTGGAAGGCGTGGTCAGCGTGGAGGAATCCAAGACCACCGAAACCGTGGTCGAAATCATGGATGGCATGCGCTTCGACCGGGGCTATGTGTCGCCTTACTTCGTCACCGACACCGAGAAGATGCAGGTCGAGCTGACCGATGCTTGTGTCTTGCTGTGCGATCACAAGATCGGCGCACTCAACGATCTGCTGCCCCTGCTGGAACAAGTGGCGAAAAGCGGTCAGCCGCTGGTGGTGATCGCCGAAGACATCGACGGCGAGGCCTTGACCACGCTGGTGATCAACCAGATCCGCGGCGTGCTGCGAGCGGTGGCCGTGAAGGCTCCTGGGTATGGCGACCGGCGCAAGGAAATGCTCCAGGACATCGCGGTGCTCACGGGGGCGACCCTGGTGTCGGCGGAGCTTGGCATCAATCTCGATCAGTTGCAGTTGTCCCAGCTCGGCCAGGTGCACCGTGCGGTGGTGTTGAAAGACAGTACGGCGTTGATCGGTGGCAAGGGCACCCAGCAAGCGGTGGCTACCCGCGTTGCGCAGATCCGCGCCCAGATCGAGGCCAGCACCAGCGATTACGACCGGGAAAAACTGCATGAACGCCTGGCCAGGCTTGCGGGTGGTGTGGCAGTGATCCGCGTCGGGGCACCGTCCGAAGCGGAGATGAAAGCGCGCAAGGACGCGTTGGATGATGCCCTGGCCGCCACCCGCGCGGCCATCGCCGAAGGCATGGTGCCTGGCGGTGGCCTGGCTTTGCTCAAGGCGGTGCCTGCGTTGCTCGCTGAAGAGGCGGGCAGCGAAGGTGATATACGCACCGGCTTGCAGATACTGCGCCGTGCGCTGGAGGCCCCAGCGCGGATGATTGCCGAAAATTCCGCGGTGGACGCGGGCGTGGTGGTGGCACGCATGCTCGCCGAAACGGGCAGCATCGGGTTCGACGCGGCGGCCAACACTTACGTCGACCTGTACGAGGCCGGCATCATCGACCCCACCAAAGTGGTACGCATCGCCCTCGAGAACGCAGTCTCAGTCGCCAGCATCCTGCTGCTGACCGAGGCAACCATGACCGATATCCCGGAAAAGACAGCACCTTTGATGCAACCCCCATTGCCTGAGTGATCAGGCGAACCGATCGTCGGAGGCTACCATGAGCCACTATCAACGCCTGTTGCTGATCCTGCGCCCTGCATTGCGCCAGTCCTGTGCCTTGGAACAGGCGGCCGCCCTGGCCAGGTCAAGTTCGGCCAGCCTGCACATCGTGGGTTTGCTGGAATCGCTGGACAAGCTCAGGTTCCTGGAGACAGGTGACCATCAGAGCGAGCGGCAGGCTTACCTGCAATCCCAGCAGGCGCAGCTCGAAGCGCAGGCCCAGGTGCTGCGGGCATCGGGTGTGCAAGTGACGACGGAAGTCGCCTGGAGCAGCGATCTGCAGGCGGATATTCTCGAACATGCCCTGGAGATGCAGCCGGATGTACTGCTCAAGCAGGTCGAGCGCGAACCGGTGCTCAAGCGGGCCTTCTTTACCCCATTGGACTGGCAGTTGCTGCGGCATTGCCCGATCCCGGTCTACCTATTGGGCGCAGCCAGACCGGCCTTGCCTCGCCAGATCGTCGCGGCGGTAGACGTGGCCGATCCATCGCCCGAGGGCCAGGCGCGCAATGACAGCATCGTCCAGCAGGCCAATGCGCTCGCGTTGCAGACCGGCGCGCAACTGGACCTGCTGTTCGCGTGCGACCTGACCATGGCCTACATGGGCGACATGGGATATGGCGCCTGGGCCATTGGCGACGTCGGCGAGTCCCTGCGCCAGGCACTGGAGGAGGATTTCAAGGCGGTGGCTGACCGCTATGGCGCTCCGGCCGAGCGCAGGCACTTCATACTGGGCCGCCCGGTCACGGTGCTGAGCGAATACGTCGAAACCCATCCGGTGGACGTGATCGTCATGGGCAGGCCGCTCGCCCGGGGACTGGACCGACTGTTCGGCAGCACCACGGAGCATGTGTTGTACCAGATTCCCTGCAATATCCTGGCGGTGTAAGGCCCGGCGCCGGAGTCATGCGTCCAAGCCCCGGCGGCAGGCAAGCAACTCGGCAACCAGGGCGCTGGTATCGACGATATCCAGCTGTTCCAGACATCGCACGGGTAGGCGAAAGGGCGAGATGCTGTCGGTCACCAGTACTCGTTCGAACGCACAGCTGTCGAACAGCTCGCCACCTGTGGTGAACAGGCCATGGGTGGCTGCGGCCAGTATGCGGGTGGCGCCGGCCTGCCGGCAGGCGTGGGCAGCGCGGAGCAGCGTCTGCCCCGTGCTGATCAGGTCGTCGAACACGATGACGGTGCTGCCTGCCACATTGCCAACCAGATGTTCGCCGCTCAGGCCCGTCGGCTGGCGATGCTTTTCCATCATGGCCACCGAAACCGGGCGCGCCAGCAGGTCCGCCAGGACCTGGCGAAACTGCTCGGCGCGTTTGATACCACCGATATCCGGCGAGACGACCGTGACAGCCTCTTCTCCGAGCAGCGGGGCCAGGTGTTGGGCGAATAGCTGGGTGCATTGCAGGTTCCAGCTCGGGATTCGGTAGGCGTTGTCGAAGGCGCTGGGGTTGTGTACGTCCAGCGCGACCACGCGGTCGATGCCGCAGCTTTCCATCAGCCGGGCTACATGGCGGGTAATGGTCGCGTCCTGAAACTCCACCTTGCGGTCCTTGCGGCCATAACACAGGTAAGGCGTGACGGCTGTCACCTGGCGGGCACCGGCGTCCTTGAGCGCACCACAGAAGAACAGCAAGCGGCACAGCTTGTCGTGCGCGCTGTGGTGCGCGTCACCAAAGAGCGAATGGAAGACGATGACCGATCGACCGTCGACCGACTCGGCAGGCCAGCATTTGTGTTCTCCATCCTCGTAGTCGCGCTCTTCATGCGCAGACAGCTTCCAGCCCAATCGTTGCGCCACGGCATGACCATAGGCCTGGCTGCGTTGCAAGGCGAACAGTAACGGTGGTGTGTCATTCATGCCCTGCGCTCCAGAGGTCGTTCACAGCAACATAAGCGGCATGCCACTGCGCGGTTTGACGATTATCAAGTCGAGCATAGCCAGCGGGCGGACACTGGGCATGTCAGAGCATGCAATGGCCTGCGCCCCCTACACCCTGCACGGAGAGTACGCCAATGGACAAATACCAGAAAAGCCACAAGGACAAACTGTTCAAGCCGCATCCGTTCGACCCCTATGCCACGGCGCATCGTCCTGCTGGCAGTGCGCGTTGTCCGCAATGTGGCGCTGCCTACCATGGAGGCGAGTGGCACGCCCATGGGGCGACGGGGCCTGGGCCGGTTGAGTCGATCGTCTGCCCGGCATGCCGGCGCATCGAAGACCGTGCCGCTGCCGGACAAGTGCGGGTGTCGGGCCGTTTTCTGGCAGCGCATGAAGAGGAGATTCGCAAACTCATGCACAACGTGGAGCAACAGGAAAGGCAGACGCATGTTCTTGAGCGCTTGATCGCGATCGACTACCAGCAGGGCCAACTGGTGGCAACCACCACTGGCACGCACCTGGCCAACCGCATCGGTCATGAACTGGAGGCCGCCTACGATGGCGCGTGCAGCTACCGCTATAGCGACAGCGATGTGTACTTGAGTGTCGATTGGCATCGAGACTGAGGTCGCCTGGCCTGGTTTCACTCCAGGGAGGAGGTGAAACCAGGCGAGCGATCGTTCAACCGTGGATCGCCAGAATGCTGGAGTGAACCTTGTACAGGGTTTGCTCGGTGGTACTTCCGACCACCTTGCTCACCCCCTCATGGTACAGCGTGCCCATCACCACCACATCGAAGCCATGCTGGTTGGCGTATTCGCTGACCACGTTACGGGCAGCGCCTCTCACCAGGTGCAGATGATCTGGCTTGATGCCGTAGCGGCCGCCGAACGCTGCCATGCGCTCGCGCGCACGACCGGACATTTCCTCGACCAGTTTGTCAGTCCAGGCGACGGGGGCGGCGGCATAGGCAACGAAGCTTGCACTGGGTTCATAGGCCTGCAGCAGATGCAGTTGCGCCTTGCATCGCTGTGCCAGGGCCTGTGCCGATTGCAGGATGTGGTCGTTGAGCTTGTCGATCACAGGGTCGTGCTCGACCAGATCGACGGCGACAAGTATGCGCGCTGGCAAGTTGGTCTGCGCCTGGGCCACCAAGTGCAGCGGGATCGGGCAACGGCGCAGCAGTTGCCAGTCCAAAGGCGTGAGCAGTGCACGGCTCAAGGCGGTTTCGTGCTTGATGTCCTTGATCACCATCTCTACCCGGTGCAACTGGGCCAGCCGGATCAAGTCCTTGAGCGGGTCTTCATCGTCCAGTGTCTCGGCGTAGGCGCTGATGCCCAGTTCGCCCAGCGCCTTCACCTGGTCGGCCAGCCAAGCCTTGCGGTGCTCGGCGTCCTGCTTGCGAGCATTGGCGCGCAGCACTTGGTCCAGGGTGGCCAGACGTGAGGGGAGTTGGCTGAGCACCACCAGGTGCAAGGTGGCGCCAGTCGTGCTGGCCAGCGCCTGGGCACGCGTCAGGGCAGGCGAGGGGTGCAGGTCTGGATGGCAGATCAGTAGCAGTCGCGAGTAAGCATTCATGATGGCCTCCACGGCGATGGCAGCCTCGATGAAGGCCCACCGGTTCAGGCCAAGGGTGACGCAGTGGGGCTTGATGGCCTTGATATTTATCAAGATTGGCTGACCGCCAGCTTCGATAATGACAGCGGTGCGGCACCCCCATTCGCGCCAGGAGGTGGCTGATGAGCCTGTACCGTCGGATGCTTCTGGTCATGACCCAGGTCCAGGTCGATGCAGCGTTGCGTCGGGCCCTGGGATTGGCTCAAGCGTCAGGTGCCTCGCTGCATGTACTGGGCATCCATACGCCTGCCGAACGTGGCGTGCCCGATCAAGAGCGGCAAGCTGCCCAACCGTCAGCCGCATTCGCGCATTTCGCTTCCGGGCTCAAGGCATTGCTCGATGAGCAGGCGCCCACAGGGTTGCACATCACCTTCGAAGCGCTGGAAACCGCCACGGCGGGTGACCTCCTACCGGCATGCATCGAGCGTTGTGCGCCTGACTTGGTGATCAAGGGGCTTTCCGCCAGTCCGGTACGTGGCCTGATCGACAAGTACTCGGTTGACCGTGCGTTGCTGCATACGTGTCAGGTGCCTTTGCAACTGGTGCCTGCCGAGGCCCCGGCCATGCCCGCGAGCATATTGGTCGCCGTGGATGTGGCCAAGGCGGACCTTGCGCAGCAAGCGCTGAACCATGCGCTGGTGGAGGCAGGTCGACAACTGGGTAGCGCATGCAACGGCCAGGTCCACTTGCTGTCGGCGTACGACCTGCCCATGGCTATGCTGGCCAATCCCGACCTTGCAGCGCCCTGGGCGGAGCAAGTGCGCGAGTCGCTCCAGGCACCGTTCGATGAGCTGGCCGATATCCATGGCATTGTCCATGCGCAGCGCTACTTCATCGAAGGTGCGCCGCTGCGCGTGATCCAGTCTCTGGTCGCCACGCTGAAGATCGACGTGGTGGTGGTCGGCGTGGTGCAGCCCAGGCGCTGGGCCAAGCTGATCGGCGACACCACCGAACGGCTCCTCAACCATGCGCCGTGCAGCCTTCTGACGGTCCGGTCCGCGTCCGCGGATTGATTCAGGCGGTGTCGCCAGCTCGGCCGTGGCGAACCACTTCCACGCTGAAATCCGCCTCGAAAGGTGGCACATGACATTCGACGATGTCCTGCTCGGCGACCTGCAGGTGTATACCCACGATCTGCGCATGCACGGGTTGGTGACAGACGTGACGGTCAACGAGCACCGCGCTGAATACCCGTCGCGCGCCAAGCTCAGCCAGGTAGGCGCAGGTACGCAGCAGGGAGTGCCCTTCGTACAGCACGTCATCGACCACCAGCAAGGTGGTATCGGCCAGATCCAGTTTGGCCAACTCAGGGTTCTCGGTAAGCTGCGTATAGGCATGCAGGATGCTGAGGTCGTCGGCGTAGCGCTTGACCTTGATCGGGTAGAGTGGCAATGGCGCCGCCCCGGTCAGTCGGTGCAAGTGCAGTTGCAGGCGGCGCGCCAAAGGCTCCCCTCGGCGTTGAATCCCCACCAGCACCGTGGGTTGGGCAGTCATGAACGCCAGGGCCTGCTGCGCCATGCTACGCAGCACGCTGTCGAGGTCTTGTTCGTCATACAGGCGAGCGCGTGAGGGGGCGGGGCGGTTCATGATTGTTTTCCGTGGTCGTCCAAGGGTCATTGGCAACCTATACCGCTGCCACCTGCTCGACTTGATAAAAGCCAAGCACAGGTCATTTCCACGATGATCCCCGCGGTCGCTGGCGAGGGCCTTGGGGCAGGTACCACCTGATGCACAGGAGTCTTGCAGGTTTATTACCTCAACTGTTGACCTAGGATAACTTGCGCCGCCTTTTGGATCGTCGCGCCACGAACGCAGTGGTAGCGTATTCATACAGTCGTGGCGATCACGGTGGGTTGTCATGTATCAGAATCTGGCTGTCCTGGCTGCCTTGCTGGTGCTGTACGCCAACCTGGCCGGCGCGCTCGAATCCAAACCTATCAATGGCCCCCTGTTGTTCTTGCTGGCGGGGCTGGTGGCAGGCCCCGCTGGGCTTGGGGTGCTGAACCTTTCCCTGGATCGTCATGATCTTCGGCTGCTGGCCGAGCTTACCCTGGCGATCGTACTGTTCAGCGATGCTGCCCAAGCTGATCTGGCTCAATTGCGCCTTCACCGTAGCCTGCCGCTGCGTCTGCTGACGATTGGCTTGCCGCTGACCCTGGTCGCCGGTTGGCTTGCTGCGTGGCTGATGTTTCCACGCATGCCCTGGCTGGAAATGGCCCTGTTGTCGACGATCCTGGCGCCCACCGATGCCGCCCTTGGCAAGGCAGTGGTGAGTAACCCCCTGGTGCCGGCCAATGTGCGTGAAAGCCTGAACGTCGAAAGCGGACTGAATGACGGCATCTGCGTGCCGGTTCTGCTCTTGCTGCTGGCATTGCTGATGGAAAGTCGCTCGACGATGCCCTTTGCCCTGGCGGGATACTTCTTGCTGGAGGAGTTGGGCATTGGCGTACTGACGGGGGCAGTGCTGGCGCTGGTGGTGGGAGGGCTGCTGCGTCTTTCCCAACGCCGCTGCCTGCAAATGGACTCTTGGCAACAACTGGTGATGCCCGCCCTGGCGTTGCTGAGCTTCGCCAGCGCCCAGGCAATGGGCGGTAGCGGCTTTATCGCAGCGTTCTGTGCAGGTGTGTTGACCGGTTACCTGTTCAATCGGGAAACGCAGCCGCTGCTTAAGACCGGCGAATCCTGCGGTGAAGCACTTTCGCTGCTGACCTGGGTGGTGTTCGGTGCCTACGTAGCGCCCAAGGCCTCGCAAATCCTGTCGCCCTCGGTATGGTTCTATGCACTGCTGAGCCTGTCGCTGGTGCGTATGGTGCCTGTCTGGGTGAGCCTGGCCGGCAGCGAGCTGGCTGCCGAGAGCCGTCTGTTCATTGGCTGGTTCGGACCGCGTGGTCTAGCGTCTATCGTCTTCGCCGTGCTGGTACTCGATGCGCCGCTGCAAGAGGGCAGCACGATCATCGCCACGACCATCGCCTGCGTCGTGCTCAGCGTGATATTGCATGGCATAAGCGCTGCACCCGGTGCCCGGCGGTTGGGGCGCAGGGCTCGAAAGTGAAGGCGTGGCACATGAGCGATCGGTTCTTCGACAGGCTTTCGCGGAGGTGGCAGCCATGCGTGATAAAGCAAAGAAAATGGGCCTGGTCGGACTGACGACGCTGGTCACTGTGAATATGATGGGTTCGGGCATCATCATGCTGCCGGCAAGCATGGCGCAGATCGGCGCCGTCTCGCTGCTGTCCTGGGTGATTACGGCCATCGGCTCGATGGCTATCGCCTACTGTTTCGCCCAATGCGGCATCTACTGCACGCAATCGGGCGGCATGTCTGCCTACAGTGAACAAGCCCATGGCAAGTCTGCTTTCTTTCTGTGCTCCTACCTTTACTTCCTGTCGCTGATGATTGGCAATGTAGCCATCGCCATTTCTGCCGTTGGCTACCTCACGCCTTTCATTCCCTGGCTTGGAACTGGTGGTGGGCCGCTATTGGTTGGAGCGGTGACGTTGATCTGGTTTACCACCTTGTCCAACCTGGGGGGAGCCGAAGTTACCGGTCGTATTGGCGCTGTCAGCGTGTGGGGCGTCATCGTCCCGGTTGCCGGTTTAAGCCTGATCGGGTGGCACTGGTTCAGCCCCGCGACCTTCCAGGATGCCTGGAACCCGGGTCAAATGCCGGTCGCCCAGGCCATTACCAACAGTATTCCGCTGACCTTGTGGGCGTTCCTGGGCATGGAATCGGCTGCGCAGAACTCCGACGCGGTGGAAAACCCCAAGCGCAATGTGCCTCTGGCGTGCTTGCTCGGCACCCTTGGCGCAGCGGTGATCTACATTCTTTCGACCAGTGTCATCCAGGGCATCGTGCCGAACCCGGAACTTGCAAACGCCAGCGCGCCCTTCGCCCTGGTCTATGCGCAGATGTTCAATGACGCTGTCGGCAATGTCATCATGGCCTTGGCGGTAATCGCCTGTGTGGGTTCGTTGCTCGGCTGGCAATTCACCTTGGCTGAAACCGCCAGAGTGACTGCCGGGCAGGGGCTTTTCCCAACGCTGTTCACGCGCACCACGGCACGTGGTGTGCCATTGATAGGCATGCTGACCTGCGCCGTGCTGCAGAGCCTCATTGCCCTGTCGACGCTCTCGCCCAATGCCAGCGCCCAGTTCAGCAAACTGGTCAACCTGGCTGCCGTGACCAACATCATTCCCTACATCACCTCGCTGACCGGGCTGTTGGTGATCATGTACAAGGCCCAGGTTCAGGCAGCCATTTTTCGCCGTAACAGCGCGGTCATGGTGGTCGCGGTGTGCTATTGCTTCTACGCACTGTACGCCTCGGGCCTGGAAGCCGTATTCGGTGCCGCTCTGATCATGGCGCTGGGCTACCTGCTGTTCGGTTTCATTGCCAAGCGTTTCGTCAAGGCGTTGGACATGATCGGAGGTGCGCCATGAAGCGTTCATTGAAAGCGACCGGTTGGTGTCTTGCCAGTTTGCTGTTGTGCGCGGTAGCAGACAGCACTGTCGCCGCTGCGGACGTATTGAGCAGGTTAAGGCAAGGGCAGGTGCTCAATCTCGGATTCGTGGAGGGGTTCGCTCCCTTCTCATCTGGCAGCGAACAGGCACCGGAGGGGTACTCCATCGACCTTTGCCAGGCAGTCGTCGCACGCCTTCGGAAGTCGCCCGGGCTCGCGGGCTTGCAGGTACGCTGGCGCTCCCTGGCAGAGCCGCAGGCTGTTCGCACCGTGGGTGACGGGCAGGTCGACCTGCTCTGTACACCGATGGTGGAAACCCTATCCAGAAGGGGCACCTTGGACTTTTCCATCGCGGTCTTTACTTCCGGCCTTGCGGCTCTGGTCAGGCGTGATGCACCGAATACCTTGCTCGGCCCCCTCAGCGGTGGCGCGCAGGACACCAGCCCGCGCTGGCGCGCGACGATCAACGCGGGGTTGAGCAAGCACAGCTTTGCCGTCCTGCGTGGCACCTTGAGCAGTCGCTGGGCCCATGAGCGGATCCGCCAGCTTGGTTTGCAATCCACGCTCCAGGAAGTGTCGACGTACGCGGAAGGGGTGCAGCGGGTGGTCGACCGCAAGGTCGACGCGCTCCTGGGAGACAGGGTGGTCCTGCTGGCCTATCAGGCCCGGCAAGCTGAGCGCGACCAGCTGTGGGTTCCGGATCACTTGTTCGTCATGAGCCGGGTGGCGTTGTCGATGCCAAGAGGAGACGACGATTTTCGTTTGTTGGTGGATACCGCCTTGAGCCAGGCACTTTCGGGCCCACAAGGCGAGGCCCTGTTCGTTCGCCATCTAGGTCCCCTGTCCGCGCAGGATCGTTTGCTGCAAAGCCTGTATCCGCTGCCTGACTAGTTGGCGGGGATCGTGATGACCGGTGTTTCCGGGGCTACGCCAGTTTCGGCGAGGGACAAGAGCACGAGAATGAAGAGGAACTCGGACTTGGACTTCAGGTCGCGATCGTCTATCCAGAACCAGTGATCGCGGTAGTGCACGGCGGCATAGGCATTGTCTGGCTTTCGCTCGCTTGAATGGATACGCACCAGTGGCGTGTCCCATTCGTTGGAAACCTTGGGAAGGGCGGGTTCGGGGTTTGCCCGACCCTCTTGCACATGGATGGGCGGGGCTTCGATGGTGGCGGCGATCTCCGAGAAGATCTCCGACATCGAACGTGTCAGCAAGGCCACCTCGGTATCGTCCCTCTGCACCGAGCCGAAGGTGAGTTTCAGTATCTCCGCGTCGGGTCGAAGGTGCAGCGACTGGCGCACCAGTCGGCGATCGGTTTCGACGATTTCCGACCGGGTGTCGGCGATCAGCAGCAGTTCACTGTCAGTCCCGGCACGTTGGCTGATTCGCATGCCCAGCTTTTCTGAACGCTGAATCCGCCGAAGCGCATCCAGCACCGCATAGAACTCTGGGTCTGCTGCACGCAGCCGAGACGGGGAGGTTGACCTGTTGTACAAGCCGTTTGCGGCACGCGTGGTCAGGTGCAGCACACGATCGACCGGATAGCCCGCCTGGACGAGCGAGAATATAGCCGCTGGCGAAAGGGGCGTGAGCAGGTAACGGGAGAAGCGTTCGCCGGACAACGGTGTGTAGCTGATGGTAGGGCGATCTGTGTAGAGGCCTGAAGCGCCCAAGGTCTGGTTGTTACCCTCAGCGGGCGAACCGCTGAACCAACTGGCGCTGAGGTTCACCTGACTTTGGATGGCCGTGGAACTGATCACCGATGACACCTCCAAATAGACGGGGGCATCGGCGTAACGCAACTTGACGATGTTCAACAGGGTCTGTTCTTTCCAGGTCGTGGCTATGACGGTCGCGTAATCGCTTCTGTCGCGCTCGATGGTGGAGGGACCGAGGGTTGAACAGGCGGTCAGCATCAGTATGGTCGCGACGAGAACGGCCCAGTGGAAACGAGACGATCTTGAACGCGCTGGGGGAAAACGAGGGTCATGCATCTTCTTGAATCCAGATGAATGCAGTTAGGTCACCCCCCATGGCATAGGCCATGGCAGTGCTCAATCGTCTTCCTCGCGAAGTGCCTTGATCCTGCCCTTTTTCTCGGCATTGACCAGCGCCGCGTAGTCCATGGCATTTTGCTTGGCATAAGCCAGTGCGAACTTGCCAAGGGCTTGATCGAAGGCGTCCGACTTGCCGAGATATCCACTGATCAGCGCTGCGTCCCCTGACTTGGCATGCGCCCGCGCCAACGTCATGCCACACACCTGCGCATACATGTTCATCTGCTCGAAGGTCGCACCTTCCACTGGCAATGACATCTTCATATCGCGTAGCTGTCGGACGAAAAACTGCCGGCCCTTGGTGCTTTCGGTCCAGCCCAGAAAAATGTCGCTGGCGGATTGCGAAAGGCGCTGGCCGGTAACCACTCGCTGACCTTGATTGGCAAACTCGCTTTTGCCGGCATAGGGCGCCAGCACGGACGGGCAGGCTTCCTTGAATTGCAGCAGCAGCGGATGGTTTTCGGCCGAAAAGAACAAGCCGACGAAGCAGAACGTGCCCACGCTGCCAATGCCCACGGCTTTCACTGCGAAGTCCTCCAGGCGATAGCGGTCGTAGAGCACTCTGCGCTCGGGTAGCAATGAACGGCGGTAATCCTCAAGTGCAAGCTTCACGCGCTTGGCGAAACCGGCTTCTTGGATATGGAACAGGATCGGAGGCTGGTCGACCAGGCGTCGCCTACCGCCCACTTCATCGCTGATCTGGGGATACAGGTAGTCCCCGATCCGCGTTCTGGCCCTGGCCATCAATGCTTCGCGCGCCTTGCGGTATTTCTCGTTGGGGGCCATGTCGATGATGGCCTGAGCGTCCAGGCGGTCGTACCAGACGTCAAGCGGGCTCATATCCGACAATTCACGCATGCGCTTGCGGTAGGCCTCCACGCAGGCCATGGCCAATTGTCCGGCCTCTTTGTCGTTCAGCCGATTGTCTTGGGCGGCGACGGCAAAGCTGACTGCCAACCGTTTGATGTCCCATTCCCACGGCGCGGGAAGTGTCTCGTCGAAGTCGTTGATATCGAAGATCAGGTTACGTTCGGGGGTGGCGAACAAGCCAAAGTTGAGCAGGTGGCAATCGCCGCAGGCTTGGACGTGTACGCCGGTACAAGGCAGCGTGGCGAGGTCGCGTGCCATCAGGCCGGCCGAGCCACGCAAGAAGGTGAATGGGCTGCGCAGCATTCGCCCATAACGGACAGGCACCAGTGCCGGATGGCGGTCACGGTTGGACAGTTCGAGCAAACCGACGGGATCACGCTGCCTGGGCTTGGATTTCCACGTTGCATGAGCCGCCCGCGGAACGACGTCTCGCAGACGTTTACCGGCCTCCAGTCTCTCCTTGCGCGAATGGAAATTCTTTTCTTCACGGATGTCGTCTTTCACCTTGGACAACCGCTTGGTCGAATGCTTCTTGAAGTCAGCCATGTCGGCACCTTTGTTGAGCAAAGGTCATGCGCAAAGGGTGGGCCCGAACGACAATGGAACTCATCGGTGCTGAACTGGCAATGCAGCAACGAGGATTACCGGTCAGCCTCTGAAAAGCGTAGCAGTAATTCACCTATCCCCAAGCCACGGCGGGCTGCCGCAGACTCGGATTTCAACCCTGCTGGCCCAGGGCTAGAATAAGGGCATGCTCACCCCTTTCTCTTGAGTTGGAGCGTTGCGATGCTTGTTAACATGAATGCCTTCACGCCATGGTCGGCGCTCGGAGGAGGCGTGCTGATTGGTCTGGCCGCAGGGCTGTTCGCTGCAGCCAACGGGCGGATAGCCGGTATCAGTGGGTTGCTGGCTTCGATGTTGCAGCGGTCAGGGGAGGGGCGTGGCGACAAAGCTGCGTTCCTGCTGGGCATCATTGCTGCACCGCTGCTGTGGCAGGTGTTCGTGTCGCTTCCCGCCGTGGAGTTCACCCGTGCACCCTGGGTTCTCATGGTCGCAGGGCTGCTGGTCGGCCTGGGCACTCGCTACGGCGGCGGCTGCACCAGCGGTCACGGGGTGTGTGGCCTGTCGCGGCTGTCACCCCGTTCGGCAGTGGCGACGCTGTGCTTCATGGCGGCCGGGTTCGCCACCGTGTTCGTCGCTCGGCATCTTCTGGCGGGCGTGTGACATGACGCGGATCACTGGTTTCATCGCAGGGTTGCTGTTCGGGTTGGGCTTGTTGCTGTCCGGCATGGCGAATCCCGCCAAGGTGCTTGGATTTCTCGACCTGGCCGGGCAGTGGGATCCTTCGCTTGCATTGGTCATGGTCGGTGCCATTGGCGCAGCGTTGGTGCCGATGGCCTGGGCGCGCCGACAGTCGGTGGCGCTGTTGGGGGGCACGATGCAGTTGCCCACCCGGCGTGACATCGACCGTCGCCTGGTAGGCGGAAGCCTGCTGTTCGGCATTGGTTGGGGGCTGGCTGGCGTATGCCCGGGCCCTGCGCTGGTGCTGTTGCCGGGTGGTTATTGGCAGGCCTGGCTGTTCGTGGCAGCCATGTTGCTGGGCATGCTGGTGTTCAATGGCATCGAAGCGATTCGCGCCCGTCGGTAGACCGCGGTGGGCTGCCCGAACCCCGTATCGATGATCCAGGTTCCGGGCCAATGCGACATCTCGTGTGCGGACGAGCTTGAGTCCTGACAGGCAGAGGTGGCGCCTCAGTATTCGTCGTTGAACTTGGGCGCCCCGGGATTGGTGAACATGTATTCGAGCTCATCTGCCATGAGCTTGGCTTCCCGTGTCAGCAGCTCCTGAGTACGGTAAACCATGGATATGTCCAGCGCCGGGACTTCTTCCTCAAGGTCGAGGGCTTCGAACTTCTGGCTGTTGCGGTTGATGGAGCGGAGCATCCGCAACGGCCAGAAGCTGATTACATCCGTGGTAAATGCAAGCTCGCAGAAAATACCGCCGGCGGAACACTCGAGGATGTTCTCAGGGGGCGCGAGCTTGTACTGGTCGAACATCGAGCGAATCCGCGAGCTGTCCAATGGCTCCTGCAGCAGCCATTGCTGTTCGCGCAACTGCACAAGATTACGCACCTGCGCATACGGATGACCCCGTCGTACCGCCAGTACAGTGGGCTGCTGGTACAGTTCGGTCCATTGGAACCCATCGCCATAGCGGCAGGCCGGCTGGCATGACAAGGCCAGGTCCAGATGCCCTTCACGCAGCCCTTCCATCAGCTTGGAAGGGCGCATTTCGTGAATGCGCAAGCGCACTTCTGGGTTGCGTGCGCTGAACTGGTTGATTGCCGCGATGACCTGCGCTCTGGGCGTTGCCGGTGAAACACCAATCGAGACTCGACCGGTGGCCTCGCCTTTGAGTGCCGCTATTTCCTCTCGGGCGCGATTGGCTTCCTCTAGCATCAAGCGAGCGCGACGAACCAGGCGTTCGCCATACTCGGTGGTGGTGATGCCTCTGTTGGAACGCACCAACAAGGGTACGCCAAGTGAAGACTCGAGTTCTTTGATGGTTTTCGACAGTGCGGGCTGGGAGAGGTGCAGTAGGCGTGCCGTTTCCTGGATACTGCCGCTCTCGCATATTGTGACCAGCACTTTGAGTTGATGTAGCTTCATCGGTGTTACCTACCTGCGCGGAAGGCAACCGTGGCCTGGGGCACGGTTGCGACTGGAGTCAGGATTCGCGGGACAGCTCTTCGGAGCGGCGCGAGGCCGAACGCACGGCCGTTTCAACCAGGCGACGCAGGGCGCTTTCGTGTTCGAACACACCGATCGCAGCCGCGGTCGTTCCATTGGGCGAGGTGACAGCCGTGCGCAGCGCGACGAAATCCGCATCCGCCTGGGTTTGCAGGGTCGCTGCCCCCAGGGCAGTTTGCGCCGCCAAGGTTTTCGCAAGCTCCGGGCTCAAACCGAGTTCGATACCGGCAGCGGCGAGTGCCTCGCTGAACAGATGGTAATAGGCGGGGCCGCTCCCGGACAGGGCCGTGACGGCATCCAGCAAGCCTTCCTGTTCGACCCAGCTGGCGGTGCCCACGGCCGAAAACAAACGGGTGACCTGCGCGCGTTGGCGCTCGCTCAGGCCGCTTGGCGCGAACAGCCCAGTGCAGCCAGCGCCTACCAATACCGGTGTGTTGGGCATGGCGCGAACCACGGGGCATCCATGGCCCAACGCCTGGCTCAGCTTTTGGCTGGTGACGCCCGCCGCCACCGAGATCACGACGGCCTGTTGGCACAGGCCAGGGGGTAGCGCGCTGAGTACTTCACAGGCGTAGTTGGGCTTGACCGCTACCACGATGATGTCGTAAGCGATGGTGGGCAGCGCTGCCACATCGTTGTAGAGCGTGGCGTGGCTGGCGGTTTGCAGATAGGGGTCCACGGCGCTGATATGGCTGACCAGGCCTGCTTCGAGCCAGGCTTGAGCAATGGCGCTGCCCATACGACCGTAACCCAGGAAAAGTGCGTTCATCGTTGTACCTTGTTGTTGTGTGCAGAAGCGCAGCGTCGATAACGCCGCAGCGAGACCTGCCGTGGCCAGGACCACGGCAGGCGGGTATTTAGCTGATGGTCATGAGGTTCGCGTTGCCCCCTGCCGCGGCGGTGTTCACGCTCAGTGCGTGCTCAAGCAACAGGCGCTCCAGCGGAATGTCGGTTTCGCCGCGACTCAGGCCATGCACGCCAACGATCGCGCCGCTGCGACGCGCAGCCTGCTGGCTGACATGGCGCAATTGGTCGGAGTCGCCGTGATGCAGGATGGCGTCGAAGTGGGCATCCGCGCAGGTCCAGTCGGTGAGAATGGCGATCCGGCTCCGCACCTCGGCGGGCAGTTGGGCGTGCAGCCCCTGGTGGCTATCGAGCCACAGTACGCTGCTGCCGACGGCCAGGCTGGCCGCGAGTTGGGCAAGCAGGTCGTGGCGGTCTTCGGCGAGGTTGAGGACACATGCCCTTGGCAGCAGGGTGTAGCTGTTGCTCTCGCCAGTCGGTCCGCTGAGCGAATAGCGGGTATAGCTCTGCGATTGAGCCAGGTACTGGGTAAATAGCGCAGCGATGGTCGGCGCCTTCTGCTCGGCCCAGGCGGCGAAAGCTTTGCGCGCCTGCAGCAAGTCATCGGGAAGCTTGATGGTCTGACCCGCTCCCTCGGCCAGCGCATCGGCCACGGCGTCGTGGGGACGGGTGGAGAGCAGGCGATACAGATACAGTGGGCCACCGGCTTTCGGGCCGGTGCCGGATAGCCCTTCGCCGCCGAAGGGCTGCACGCCGACCACGGCCCCGACGATATTGCGATTGACGTACAGGTTGCCGACGCAAGCGGTATCGACGACCTGGTTGATGGTTTCGTCGATCCGGGTGTGCACGCCCAAGGTGAGGCCGTAGCCGCTGGCATTGATCTGCTCCAGCAGTTCGCCGAGCTGCTGGCGCTCGTAGCGCACCAGGTGCAGTACCGGACCGAAGATTTCCCGCTCCAGCTCGGCAAGGTTGTCCAGTTCGATCAGGGTAGGCAGAACGAACGTGCCGCGTTGCAGTTCTTCACCCACCGCGCGTGCGGCCTGGAAGACGTTGCGGCCTTTGCGTCGCATGCTTTCGATGTGTTCGAGGATGTTGTCACGCGCCTGGCTGTCGATCACCGGCCCGATATCGGTGTTCAGTCGCTCCGGCGAGCCGACCCGATATTCGGCCATTGCGCCGCGCAGCATCTGGCTGACGTGGTCAGCCACATCGGCTTGCACGCACAGCACACGCAGTGCCGAGCAGCGCTGGCCGGCGCTGTCGAACGCGGAACTGATGACATCCACGACCACTTGCTCGGCCAGTGCCGAGGAGTCGACGATCATGGCGTTCATGCCACCGGTCTCGGCGATCAGCGGCAGTGTCTGGCCCTGGGCGTTGAGGCGTCCTGCGAGGTTGCGGCTGAGAATGCCTGCGACCTCAGTGGAACCGGTGAACATCACCCCGCGCACTCGCTCGTTGCCCACCAGGCTGGCGCCCACCGTCTCACCCCGGCCTGGCAGCAGTTGAACGGCGCCAACAGGCACGCCAGCCTCATGGAGGATCCGCACGGCCTGTGCGGCGATCAGAGGGGTCTGTTCCGCAGGTTTGGCCAGAACGGTGTTCCCCGCAGCCAGGGCGGCTGCTACCTGACCGCTGAAGATCGCCAGTGGGAAGTTCCATGGGCTGATGCATACCACCGGGCCCAGCGGACGGTGGCTGTCGTTGCCGAAGTGCCGGGCCTGGGCGCCGTAGTAACGCAGAAAGTCCACCGCCTCACGCACTTCGGCGATCGCGTTGGCGAACGTTTTGCCGGACTCGCGGACCAACAGCCCCATCAATTGCTGCATCTCGCTTTCCATCTGGTCGGCGGCGCGCTCCAGAATCGCTGCGCGCTCGGCAGGCAGGGTCGCTTGCCAGATCGGCCCGCTTGCCTGGGCATAGTGCACGGCATGCTGAACATCGGCGTCAGTGGCTTCGTAGACTTGGCCTACCAGGTCACGATGGTCTGCCGGGTTGCGTACTGCAGTGACGGTGCGCGGGTGGTTGCTTTCGTCGCTCAGTGTTGGCGCAGCGCTATACACCTGGTTGGCGCTGGTCAGCAGTGCCGACGACAGCGAGCCGAGTCGATGCTCGTTGGACAGGTCGATGCCGCTGGAGTTGAGGCGCGCGTTGCCATACAGCGCACGGGGCAGGGGGATGCGCGGGTGCGGCAGGCCGAGCGCACCTTCGCTGCTTGCCATGGCTTCGACCTGAATCACGGGGTCTTGTACCAGCTCGTCCAAGGAGATGGAGTGATCGGCAATACGATTGACGAATGAGGTATTGGCGCCGTTTTCCAAGAGGCGCCGCACCAGGTAGGCCAGCAGCGTTTCGTGGCTGCCCACGGGGGCATAGATTCGGCAGGGGCGATTCAATTTGCCATCGGCGACCTTGCCCACCACCTGTTCGTAAAGCGGCTCGCCCATACCATGAAGGCACTGGAACTCGTACTGGCCGGGGTAGTAGTTCTGCCCAGCGATGTGGTAGATGGCCGCCAGCGAGTGGGCATTATGGGTGGCGAATTGCGGGTAGATGGCCTCAGGCACCGACAGTAGTTTTCGAGCGCAAGCAATGTAGGACAGGTCGGTGTAGACCTTGCGGGTGTATACCGGATAGCCCTCCAGGCCATCGACCTGGGCGCGCTTGATCTCGCTGTCCCAGTAGGCACCTTTTACCAGGCGGATCATCAGGCGGTGACGGCTGCGGCGAGCGAGGTCGATGACGTAGTCGATCACATACGGACAACGTTTCTGGTAGGCCTGGATCACGAAGCCGATACCGTTCCAGCCACCCAATTGCGGCTCGAAGCAAAGACGTTCGAGCAAGTCCAGCGACAGTTCCAGTCGGTCGGCTTCCTCGGCATCGATGTTCAGGCCGATGTCGTACTGCCGGGCCAGCAGGGTAAGCGCCAGCAGGCGAGGGTAGAGCTCATCCATGACGCGCTCGTACTGGGCACGGCTGTAACGCGGGTGCAGGGCCGAAAGCTTGATGGAGATGCCCGGGCCTTCATAGATTCCCCGGCCGTGGGAAGCCTTGCCGATGGCATGAATCGCCTGTTCATAGGCAGCCAGGTACTTTTGCGCGTCGTGCTCGGTCAGGGCAGCTTCGCCGAGCATGTCGTAGGAGTAGCGGAAGCCGCGCTCTTCTCGGCGGGAGGCGTTGGCCAGCGCCTCACCGATGGTTTCACCGGTGACGAACTGCTCGCCCATCAGGCGCATGGACATGTCCACGCCCTTGCGAATCAGGGGCTCGCCGCTTCGGGTGATGATGCGGTTGAGCGACGACGACAGTCCAGATTCGTTATGGGTCGAGACCAGCTTGCCGGTGATCAGCAGGCCCCACGAAGCGGCGTTGACGAACATCGACGGGCTCTGACCCAAATGTTGCTTCCAGTTGCCATTGGCAATCTTGTCGCGAATCAACGCGTCGCGGGTACCTTTGTCGGGGATGCGCAACAGGGCTTCTGCCAGGCACATCAGCGCCACGCCTTCCTGCGACGACAACGAGAATTCCTGCAGCAGCCCCTGCACCAGCCCTTGACGGCCGCCTGCGCTCTTCTGGTTGCGTAACTTCTCGGCGATGCCGTAGGCCAGTGCGTGCGTGGCCTTGGCCGTGTCGGCGGGCTGGCGCGCCTGCTCCAGCAGCATCGGTACGGCCTCGGACTCGGGGCGTCGGTAAGCGGCGGTGATGCTGGCGCGCAAGACCGACTGCGGCAGGATGCTTTCGGCGAAATCGAGAAACACCTGCAGGCCGTCATCATCGAGGCTTTCCAGGGACTCTTCACCCGCAACGACAGCCATTGCGGCCTGTCGGGCCGAAGTCAAGCCGCCTTCTAGCTGTTCGAGGTAGTTGAAGATGGCCTGTTTGATCATCCAATGAGGGGTCTTGTCGATTTGCTGGGCAACCTGCTTGAGACGCTCGCGGGTGGCGTCATCGAGCTTCACGCCGAGGGTGGTGCTTGCCATGTTTTTATTACCTGGTAAGTGGCTTGGCCAATCGGAACGCGAAGCAGATTAAACCCGGATCGAACAAGGGTGCAACCGAGTGCAACCTGGCTTTCCGGTTCAGCGAATATTTCGCTCGAAACTAGGCAGGTTGGCAGGTCTTGTAATAGTGCGGCAAACGTTTGCCAGGCAATAAAGGTGCACTTTAATGGTGCAAAATGATATCACTGGTAGATTTTGTTATACCCATGACAAAGTGTGCGGTTGCACCTTTTACGCAGAGAAACCTAGGATCCCCTCATCGCTGGTGCTACCCAGTGATGCCTGGGTCGTTGTGGCCCATCCAATAACAAATAGGGCATTTACATGAGCAATCCCTCCTCCGAGGCGCACTCTTCAAAGACGCGTCGGCGTGCGCTGGTCGCCAGCCTTACCGGTAGTTCAATCGAGTGGTTCGATTACTTTCTATATGGGACCGCCGCCGCACTGGTGTTCAACAAACTGTTCTTCCCTAATTTCGACCCGGTGGTTGGACTACTGCTGGCTTACTTGTCGTTCTCGTTGACGTTCTTCATTCGCCCCATTGGCGGTGTGCTGTTCGCCCATATCGGCGATCGTATAGGTCGCAAGAAGACGTTGGTCATCACGCTGTCGCTGATGGGCGGTGCAACCGTGTTGATCGGCTGCTTGCCGACCTACGAACAGATCGGTATCTGGGCGCCGATACTGCTGATCCTGCTGAGGGTCATTCAGGGGCTTGGCATTGGTGGTGAGTGGGGCGGAGCTCTGCTGCTGGCTTATGAATATGCGCCTGCCAACCGCAAGGGGCTGTTCGGTAGCGTGCCGCAAGTGGGGGTCACGCTCGGCATGCTGCTGGCCACGATGGCAGTGAGCTTGATGGCAATGTTGCCTGAAGACGCCTTCTTGTCCTGGGGCTGGCGTGTGCCTTTCGTACTGAGCGCCGGTCTGGTGTTTCTCGGCCTGTGGATTCGTCATGGTCTGGACGAAACCCCGGAGTTCAAGAAGGCCAAGGCCACCGGCAATGTCTCGAAAATGCCGGTTGTGGAAACCCTCCGCAATCACTGGCGCGAAGTGCTGATCGCTGCAGGGCTCAAAGTCGTCGAAACCGCGCCGTTCTATATTTTCTCGACTTTCGTGGTGAGCTACGCGGTGAACAACCTCGGCTACCAGAAAGTCTCGGCACTGAACGCCGTGATGATCGGTGCGCTGGTGGCCTCGCTGCTGATTCCGGTGATGGGTTGGCTGTCGGACCGCCTCGGTCGCAAGCGCGTGTACATCGGCGGCATCATCGCCATTGCCTTGTATATCGTGCCGTACTTCACGCTGCTCGATACCCGTACTCAGTGGGGGATCACCCTGGCCACCGTGATGGGCTTCGGTGTGCTCTGGGCTCCTGTCACGGCTGTGCTGGGTACCTTGTCTTCGGAAATCTTCTCAACCAGGGTGCGCTACACCGGTATCACCCTGGGCTATCAACTGGGGGCCGCGCTGGCAGGGGGCACCGCACCGCTGATCGCGACCTGGCTGCTCTCCGAGTACCAGGGTGACTGGCGCCCAGTTGCTCTCTATATGCTGGCAACCGTGGCGATCTCGCTGATCGCCATCCTGTCCGTTGGTAAACGTCGCGAAGACGACGATGTTCAGGGCCGCGCTCACGCGTCCTGAATGCTGTAAGCCGGCGCACTCGTGCGCCGGTTGATCATCTGTCGCCACTCGTCTTCTTCCTCCAGGCGCCCTTGTCAGGGCCGCTTGCGGGGAAGTGCGTCCTAAAAAAAGCAATAAGCAATGGAGAGCCGCTTCACATGAAGAAAAAACTGTTGAACCTGGCCATTATCTCGGCCTTGGGGGGCTTGGGCGGGCAGACGCTTGCCGCAGGGTTCATCGAAGACAGCACAGCCAAACTGGAGCTTCGCAACTTCTACTTCAACCATGATATCCGCGATACCGATTCCCCGACCCAGGAAGAGTGGGGCCAGGGTTTCATACTCAACGTTCAGTCCGGATTCACCCAGGGTGTGGTCGGCTTCGGTGCCGATGCGACCTATACCCTGGGTATCAAGCTCGATGCACCGGGCGCTCGATCGATATTCCCGGCCGACAGTGATGGCGAGGCCGTGGACAATTTCAGCCGTGGTGGTTTGACGGGCAAGATGCGTCTTTCCAAGACCGAGGCGCGATACGGCATTCTCACACCCAAGCTGCCAATCCTCTGGTCGAACGATGGCCGTATGTTGCCGCAACTGTTCGAAGGGGGGCAGATCACCAGCAACGAGATCGATGACCTGACCCTCACCGGTGGCCAGATCGAGCATGTGGTGGGGCGGATGTCGAGCAACTTCACTGGGATGGCGATCTCGGGCGGCACCCAGCAAAGCAACCATTTTCGTTTTGTTGGCGGAGACTACAAGGGCGTCAAGGACCTGACCCTGCAGTACTACTTCGCCAACCTCGAAGACTATTATGACCAGCACTTCCTTGGCGCCCTGCATAGCCTGCCGCTGGGGCCCGGCGTACTGAAGACCGACCTGCGCTACTTCCGCACCACCTCCGATGGCAAGAACGCCGACCGTGCCGCGGGCTACCTTGCCTCGACCAACGGCAGTGGCAACGATGGCGAACTGGACAACTCCACCTGGAGTGCCAAGTTCACCTACGCCCTGAGTGGCCATGCCCTGACCCTGGGTTATCAGCAGGTATCGGACGACAGTATCTTCGCCCAGTTGAACCAGGGCGGACTGGCCAATGAAGGTGCCGGCGGCACCAGCACCTACGTGATAACCGACAGCCTGGTGCAGAACTTCACCTATGCGGGTGAACGCACCATCCTGGGGGGTTACGCCTTCGACTTCGCCACCGTCGGGGTGCCAGGCCTGAATGCCAGCGTGACCTGGCTCAAAGGCGACCAGATCAAGACCGCCGTGGGTTCGGACCGCGAAGAGTGGGAGCGCGACATCGTGCTGAGCTACGTGGTGCAGGGCGGGCCGCTGAAAGGGGTTGGCGTTGCCTGGCGCAATGGCGTCTTGCGCAGTGATGTGCTCGGCGATATCGACCACAACCGTCTGACCGTCAGCTACACCGTGCCGATCTGGTAACGACTGCGAAGCGTTTACGTGAATTCCTTCCTCACCCGGCACACCGGGGAGGCCGGAGCGGTGCGTCCGAGAATTGCCACGAGCGACGTGGAAGCACCGGTACTTGAGCTGTTTGTCCCGCTGATACAGGGGATTGCATGACGCAATGCGCGACGGCCGAAGCCGTCACGATCATTCCAAGGAGACAGTTATGCCATTCAAGTTCCGCTCCATTCTTACCTCCAGCTCCCTGTTCTTCACCCTGGCCATGGCTGCGCCGTTCAGCCATGCCGCTGACGCCATTCAGATGGGCGCGGTACTGTCCCTGACGGGGGCCAACGCGACTGTCGGCGAAGATGTCCGTCGGGCCGTGAAATTGGCCGAAGACAAAGTCAACGCCGACGGGGGGGTGCTGGGCAAGCCGTTCCAAGTCATCGTCGAAGACTCCGGCGGCAACCCTACCACCGCCATCAACGCCGCACGCAAACTGGTCAGTGTCGACAAGGTGCCGGTGGTGATCGGCGAGTATTCATCGGGCATCAGTATTCCGATGGGGCAATACTTGGTGAAAGAGGGGGTAGTACACATCAACATCGCCAGCACCAGTGTGAAGATTCGGGACTTGGGCGCTAGCTCGTTCAACCTGATCGGCCTCGAAGACAAGGGCAACAAGTTCTCGTCCCAGGACGCCTGGGACCTGGGCTTTCGCAAGGTCGCCATCCTGGCGCCGAACAACGCCTATGGCCAGGGTGTCGCCCATGGTTTCCGCGCCGAGTTCGAAAAGCTGGGCGGCAAGATCGTCAGCGAGACCCTCTACACCGCAGGGCAGTCCACCTACCGCCGCGAGTTGCAACAGATCGCCCGCGCCGAGCCGGATGCTTACATCTATACCGCCTACGGCCAGGAGTCGGCGGTGATCAATCGCGAGGCCCTGGAGCTGGGGCTGCGTGAGCAACCGTGGTACGCGATTCTGCTGTCCATGAGCCTGTCCGACACCCCCGCCAACATCGCCCAGGGCCAGTTGGGCATGGAGGTTGGCTCTTACGTCGGCCCAACCGGCAAGGCTTATGCCGATGCCTTTGCCGCCAAGTACAAGGAAGGCATGAAAACCTCCTACACCGGCTATGCCTACGATGCCGTGCTGATGACCGCAAAGGCCATCGAGAAAGCGGGTTCCACCGAGCCTGCAGCGGTTCAGGCTGCACTCAAGGATGTGGGCAAAGGCTACGACGGCGTTACCGGCAATGTTGCGTTCGACGCTGGCCGTCAACGCCTCGACCCGCCGTACGCGAAGCTCAAGTACGACGGCGGCAAGGTCGTTCCCCGATAAGTACGCGACACACCCGCCCGGCATTCCGGGCGGGTATCTGCCTGCCCTTGCGGAGTGTTTTTCATGTTGCAGTTCCTGATCGATACCTTGCTCAGGGCCACTGACCTTGCGCTGATCGCCTTCGGCCTCAGCCTGGTGTATGGCCTGGTCAAGTTCCCCAATATCGCCCATGTGCAATACGCCATGCTCGGTGCCTACCTGACCTACGCCCTGGCGGCCGGCGGCTTGCCATTGCCGCTGGCGTTGTCGTGCGCCGCACTGCTGGTCGGTGCCTTGACCCTGTTGCTGCAGCGCGTGGTGTTCCAGCGTCTGTTGAAGAGTGGCCCGGCAATTGCCATGATCGGTTCGCTTGCCATTGCCATGCTGCTGGTCGCCGCCGTGCAAGGCGCCGCCGGGACTTTCCCGCGGATGTTCGAGCTGCCGTTGAGGGCGCCGCTGGTCATCGGTAACGCGCGGGTCACCCCTACGCAGTCGTATTTCTTCCTCACGACCGTTGCACTGCTTGCGACCTTTACCGTGGCGCTGTTCCACACCCGTCTCGGACGCGCCATGCGCGCGCTGGCCGGTAACCCGGGACTGGCAAACGCCAGTGGCCTGCACGCCACCCGAATCTCTCAGGTAGTGACCTTCGCCAGCGGTGCCATCGCAGGCCTGGGTGGCGGGCTGCTGGCGCTGTCCACGGGCGCTCACATCAACCTTGGTCATGACCTGCTGCTGCCGGTGTTCGCCGCCGCTATCCTCGGTGGTCTCGGCAACCCGATGGGGGCGGTGGCTGGCGCCTTGCTGATCGCCTTCACCGAAACTCTGGTGACCAACCTCAATCTCGGCTGGCTGGTCGGCGAGCAAGTGGCGTTCCTGCCGGTGTCCTATATCAGCGGCGCGGCGTTCCTGATCCTGCTGCTGGCTTTGTTGTTCAAGCCATACGGCCTGTTCGACCGGGAGGTGCGGCGTGTTTGACTTTCTGGTTTCCGCCCTGACATTCGCCAGCCTGTACGGCCTGATGGCGCTGGGGCTCAATCTTCAGGCCGGTTATGCCGGCTTGCTCAACTTCGGCCACATCGCGTTCGCTGGCGTGGGCGCTTATGCCACGGGCATTGCCATCCAGGCGGGGCATGCGTGGTGGTCCGGCATGGCCCTAGGCATTCTGCTGGCCATGACCCTCGGTTGGTGCATGGCCCGCCTGGGGCGCAAGCTGGCTTCCGATTACTGGGGCATCGCCACCCTGGCAATCGCCGAGATCCTGCGCGTGATTGCCACCAATGAAGGTTGGCTGACCGGAGGGGCACAGGGTATCGGCGCCATCCCGACGTTAGCCGATGGCGTCGGCTTTCTGGTCATGATGCTGGTGTTGCTGGCCGTTGCCGCGCTGCTCTGCCAGCGATTGGCCGATGGTCGCTTCGGACGCGCGCTGCGCTTGATGCGTGAAGAGCCACAGTTGGCAGCCTGCATGGGCTACGACCTGACCTCGCTGAAGTCACGGGCGATCATGAGCGGGGCTGCACTCACGGCTGTTGGCGGTTCGTTGTATGCGCATTTCATGAGTTACGTCGGGCCGGACTATGTGCTGGCCTCGGAAACCTTCCTGCTCTGGACCATGTTGATGATTGGTGGCCTGGGCAACTTGCGGGGTGTGCTGCTTGGGGTGTTTCTGGTGCAGTGTGCCTACAGCCTGGTGCCGTTCGCCAAGGATCACCTCGGCTTCGACTCGGATCTGGCTGGCGCCCTGCGCCTGGGTCTGATTGGCGCGATCCTGCTGGCCTGCCTGATGTGGCGCAGCGAGGGTCTCATCCCCGAAAAAGTAAGGAAGATCACATGAGTGCCACTCGCGAAAGCCTGCTTTGCGTACGCTCGGTAGCCAAGGCCTTTGGTGGCAACCAGGTGCTGCGCGATGTCAGCTTCAACGTACAGCGCGGCGAAATCGTCGGCCTGCTCGGCCCCAATGGCTCGGGCAAAAGTACCTTGCTCAACTGCATCACTGGTTTTGAAACGGTAGATGATGGTGCCATTGCGCTTGGCCCTCGACGCATCGACGACTTGCCTGCGCACCGTATCGTTCGCCAGGGTATCGCTCGGACGTTTCAGTTGCCGTCGATGCCCTCCCGGATGTCCGTCTTCGAAGTGGCCATGGCCGCCAGCTCCCAGCAACATGGTGTTTTCGCCACGCTGTTCGGCACCCCCCTGTTGCGCCGGGCAGAACAACAGGCCCGTGCCAAGGCCGAGCGCTTGATCGACGAATTGCTGCTGGGCCGCGTTCGTGACTTGCCTGCTTCGTCGCTGTCCGGCGGGCAGAAGAAACTGCTGGGTATCGTCTGCGCGCTAATGGGCGAGCCTGAACTGGTGTTGCTGGACGAGCCCACTGCCGGCGTTCACCCCAACCTGCGCCGTGATCTGGTCGCCGCGCTCAAGCGCCTCAACGGGCTGGGCATGACCTTGGTCATCGTCGAGCATGACATGCACTTCATTCGCGATGTCTGCAGTCGTTGCGTGGTCCTCGATCGCGGTGAAATCGTCGCCAGTTGCACGCCCGACAAGCTGGCTTCCAACGAGCGGGTGATACAGGCCTACCTGGGCGGTCGCCATAACCCGCAGACCTTGCAGGAGAGCACGCCATGATCGAAGTCAAGGACGTCGTTGCCGGCTATTCGGCGGAGGTCGACATCTTGCGCGGTATGTCCCTGCATGCCGCGGAAAAAGAAATCGTCACGTTGCTGGGACCGAATGGTTGCGGCAAAAGCACGCTGCTCAAGACCATCGCCGGCTACCTGTTGCCGCGCAAGGGGCAAGTCCTGCTGGAGGGGAAAGACGTGTCGCGGGTGCCGGTCCATGAAAAGATCCGCCGCTGCCGAGTGGGTTTCGTGCCGCAAACCGACAATGTCTTCGCGAGCCTTAGCATCCGTGAAAACCTTCAGGTCGGCGGGCACTACCAGCGTCGCCAGGACAACCTGCAACGCATCGACGAATTGTGTGCGGTCTACCCGATCCTCGCGAGGAAGTTCAACGCCCCGGCGGCGTCGATGTCCGGTGGTGAACGGCAGATTCTCGCCCTGGCCCGGGCATTGATGCCCCGGCCCAGCCTGCTGTTGCTCGACGAGCCGTCGGCGGGTTTGTCCCCCAAGGTGTTGCTGGAGGTCTTCGAAGCCATCGAGCAGATCCGCGCTCAGGAGGGAGTGACGATCCTGATGGTGGAGCAGAACGCCATGGAAGCGCTGCGTATCTCAGACCGGGCCTATGTGCTGTCGATGGGGAGGGTGGCGCTAACCGGCGACGCTCACGAGCTGATGCACGATCCAGACGTCAGTGAGCTGTATCTGGGAGGGCGGGTCGCCTGAGGCTCTGCTGGCGTTCGCGTCTTCGCGCTCCTGGGGGCGCGAGTGCCACCAGAGGTTTTTTGGCCGCGCAGTTCGGTTGCGCGGTCCTTTTTCGATGATCTCCATGATGAAATTCAGTCACAAGATTTTGCTGGCAGCCGCCCTTGTGGTGGTATGCGCATTTGCCTTGTTCACCCGCTACAACTACAGCTGGCAACAGCGGCTGCTGGCCCGTGAGCTGCAGGGCCAGCTGCGTGAAGTGGGGGCCTTGTCCGCCGATAGCATCCACAACTGGCTCAGCGGCCGCGTGCTGCTGGTGGAAAGCCTGGCCCAGCGCCTAGCTGCCGACACCCGTGAAGCGGCAGTGGAACAAGCCTTCGATCAGGATGTGCTGCGGAACACATTCAACATGGTGTACCTGGCTCGCGCCGACGGTAGCTTCAGTATCCGTCCGCAGCAGGATATGCCTGCAGGCTACGACGCACGCCAGCGTGACTGGTATCAGCGCGTGCAGTCACGCGATGCCAGTGTACTGACCGAGCCCTACATCAATGCTGCCACCCAGGAAATGATCATGGCCGTTGCTGCCCCGGTGAGTCGTGCTGGTGAACTGTTGGGCGCCGTCGGTGCAGGAATGCCCATCGACACCTTGGTGCAGATCATCAACAGCGTCGACTTGCAAGGCAAGGGCTATGCCTATCTGGTCAACGGCGAGGGCAAGATATTGGTCCATCCGCAGACCGATCTGGTCAATCGGCGTCTTGCCGAACTCGACCCGGCCAAGCCGCTGAGCATCAGCCGCGAACTGCAAGAGCACGAGGTCGATGGCCACGTACGCATCGACACGTTCATTCCGGTCGCCGGCCTGCCAGGTACGGACTGGTACGTCGGGCTCTCGGTGGACCGCGATCTGGCCTATGAACAACTCAGTGACTTCAGCCGTTCGGCACTGATCGCCATGGTGGTGTCGGTGGTTCTGGTCATGCTTGCCCTGGGGGGGCTGCTGCGTTTGCTACTCAAGCCGCTGGTGCGCATGGGCGACGCCATGGGCGACATCGCCGCCGGGGAGGGCGACCTTACCCAGCGCCTGCCCGCGGGCGGGCGCGATGAACTGTCCCTGCTGGCGTTGGCGTTCAACCGCTTCGTCGAGCGCATGCAAAGTACTATCGGTCAGGTCGCGACCGGTAGCGTCGGTGTCGATGAAGGTGCGCGCCGCGTGGTACATGCGAGCCAGACCACCCTGAGCCAATCCAGCGAGCTGGTGCAACGCAGCGACAGCGTCGCTGCTGCGATCGAGCAGTTGGGTGCGGCAGCCCAGGAAATTGCTGGCAGCGCCGCCAGGGTTTCGCTGCAGAGCGCCGAGGCACGTACCCAGGCCGAGCAGGGCCACAGCATCCTCGGGGAAGGCTCTGCCGCGCTGGATGCCCTTGCAGCCCAGGTCGATAGCGCGCGTGCCAGCATCGAGCAGTTGGGCGGGCAGACCGAAGCCATTGGCCGCATTCTCGAGGTGATCCATGGTATCGCCAAGCAGACCAACCTGCTGGCACTCAACGCCGCGATCGAAGCGGCGCGTGCGGGCGAGGCGGGCAGAGGGTTTGCCGTAGTGGCAGACGAAGTGCGTCAATTGGCCCATCGCAGCCAGGCGTCGGCGCAAGAGATCCAGGACATGATCGAGTCGCTGCAGGCTGGTGCACGGCTATCGGTGGATTCGATGGTTGCCAGCCACCGTCATGCCGAGCGCAGTGTCGAGGTCATAGCCCAGGCCTGCCGAGGTATTGATAGCGTGATTGGACGTTTGGCCGACATTGACGAAATGAACCAGTCGGTAGCCGCCGCGACCGAGCAGCAGCGTGCGGTGGTCGAGTCGATCAACCGTGAGGTGGGCGAAATCTCCCTGCTCAACCAGCAGGTTCAAGCCAGTCAGCAGCAGGCACTCCAGGTGTGTGAGGCGTTGGATGGCCGTTCTGGGGAATTGCGCCGGTTGGTGGCCAGCTTCCGCATTGAGTGATGATTCGCGGGCGTCTTGCGAAACCCAGGATCGCCGCTCGGTGTCAGCGCAGGCCCCACAGCCTGCGCTGTTCGGCGCCGCTCAGTCGTGCTGTCGTACCCGGTTGCCGTGCCTTGGCAATCCGACCGAGATGAGTGCCGCAGCCAGGACGAAAACGCTGGAAACCCACAAGCAGGCCTCCAGGCCATAGGCCTGGAATACCCAACCCGAAAGCAGCGTGCCCATCAGCCGTCCCAGGGCGTTGGACATGTAGTAGAAGCCCACGTCCAGGGAAACGCCATCCTCCTTGGCATAGCTCACGATCAAATAGCTGTGCAGCGATGAGTTCACCGCGAACAGCACGCCGAACAACATCAGCCCGCCCAGTAGCACGATCTGGGCCGAGCCACCGGCTGTGAGGCCCAGTGCCATGAGCAGGGGCAGCCCGGCCAGGGCGATGGCCCAGGTGAAGGCGGCTCGGCCGTCGGGCACATGGCCTTGCTTCTTGCCGGTGAGGTAAGGGGCGAACGACTGGACGATGCCGTAGCCGATGACCCAGGCGGCCAGAAAACCGCCGACCATCCAGAAGTCCCAGCCGAAAGTGGCGCTCAGATAGACCGGCAACGCCACAACGAACCACACGTCGCGGGCCCCGAACAGGAACAGCCGTGCAGCCGAGAGGATGTTGATCGCCCGGCTCTTGGACAGCATGTCGCGGAACTTCGGTTTGGCCTTGGCCTTGCCAAGGTCTTTTTTCAGCAGGAGCAAACTGCCGATCCAAACCGCTGCCAACACGGCCGCCATGGACAGCACCGCGTGGGTGAAACCAAGCAGCGCGAGCAGCGCTCCACCGAGGAAGAAGCCCACGCCTTTGAGCGCGTTCTTCGAGCCGGTGAGGATGGCCACCCACTGGTAGAGGGTGCCTTGCTGGCTGTCCGGCACCAACAGCTTGATCGAACTTTTGGCGCTCATCTTGTTGAGGTCCTTGGCGATGCCGGACAGCGCCTGGGCAGCCATCACCCAGGGCACCGTCAGCCCGGCCGCCGGGACCGTCAGCATCATCAAGGCCACGACTTGCATGCCCAGGCCGATGTTCATGGTGCGATTGAGCCCCAGGCGTGCGCCAAGATAGCCCCCCGTCAGGTTGGTGATCACGCCGAACACTTCATAGAACAGGAACAACGCCGCGATCTGCAGCGGCGTATAGCCCAGTGCATGGAAGTGCAGGACCACCAGCATGCGTAACGCGCCGTCGGTGAGCGTGAAGGCCCAGTAATTGCCGGTCACCAGCAGGTATTGACGCACGTCCCCGGACAGGGCTGACAACGCCTTCATGATCGTTGTCTACTCCGCCATGCCGACGAGTCGGGCCAGTTCTGCTGCACGGTTGGCATAGCCCCATTCGTTGTCGTACCAGGCGTAGATCTTCACCTGGGTACCGTTGACCACCAGCGTGGACAGCGCGTCGATGATCGAGGAGCGTGGATCGGTGCGGTAGTCGATGGACACCAATGGCCGTTCTTCATAGCCCAGGATGCCCTTCAACGCACCTTCGGCAGCCGCTTTGAGCAGGGCATTGACCTCTTCGGCGGTGGTCGCGCGTTGAACCTCGAACACACAGTCGGTCAGCGAGGCATTGGCCAGCGGGACACGCACGGCGTGACCATTGAGCTTGCCGCGCAGCTCAGGGAAGATTTCCGCGATCGCAGTGGCCGAGCCGGTGGTGGTGGGGATCAGGCTCATGCCTGAGGCCCGGGCGCGACGCAAGTCCTTGTGTGGCGTATCGAGGATGCTTTGGGTATTGGTCAGGTCGTGGATGGTGGTGATCGAACCGTGGCGAATGCCCAGGTGCTGATGAATTACCTGGACCACCGGAGCCAGGCAATTGGTGGTGCAGGAAGCAGCGGTGACGATGCGGTGCAGGGCCGGGTCGAACACGTGCTGGTTGACACCCATCACCACGTTAAGCGCGCCCTTTTCCTTGACTGGCGCACACACCACCACGCGTTTGACGCCCTGATCCAGATAGGCCTGGAGCACGGCCACCGACTTCATCTTGCCGCTGGCCTCGATCACCAGGTCGCAGTCGGACCAGTCGGTTTCTGCAAGGGTTTTGTTCGCGCTGACCTTGATGCGCTTGCCATCGATTACCACCGAGTCGCCGTCTGCGCTGGCTTCGCGGTGCCAGCGGCCGTGGACCGAGTCGAAGTTGACCAGATGGGCGTGTGTCTTGGCGTCGCCGGCTGGGTCGTTGATCCGGACGAATTCGAACTCTGGCCATTCCCAGGATGCGCGCAGCGCCAGGCGGCCGATACGTCCGAATCCGTTGATGCCTACTTTGATTGCCATGTCGTTGTACTCAGGTTGTGCTCAGAGAGCGCTCATAGGGGTAGGGCGGCAATGGCCGCTCGATGACCGATGCAGCGGACGTCGGTCTTGTTCAGGGTGAAGGCGAAGGAGGTTCTTCCATCCGATGGCATCAGCAGCAGGTGGCGACGCGCCGTGGGCGATCCCCCATGGCGTCCAGCCGATCGGCAGTGCGACTCAGCCATTCGCGATTGGCCTCGAGGGTGATTGCCAGTACCTCTCGCACCCAGGCGGGCAGCGCTGGATGCAGGCGGTAATAGACCCATTGGCCTTGCCGGCGGTCCTCCAGCAGGTCACAGGTGCGCAGTTGCGCCAGATGGCGGGAAACCTTGGGTTGGCTTTGTTCCAGTGCGCAGGTCAGCTCACAGACGCAGAGCTCTTGCTCGCGGGCGATCAGCAGCATCATCCGGATGCGATTCTCATCGGCGAGGCATTTGAAAACCTGGAGGGGTGACAGCGGGTCAGTCATGGCGTGTCTCGGTGGCTGGGTTTCACTGCCAGCCCGCAGGGGTGCACTGAGCGTATATGATTTTCCGAATATACGATTTTCCGGATGTATTGCAAGTCGGACGTGAGGGCAGGTTTCGTCAGAAGCTGTACATCCCCTTCATAAAGTTGTACAAATGTATCTTCTTGTACAGGATTGAGTGAGCTGGAGGTCAGCATGACGCACGCTGCGCGTTGGACCTGCCTGTGGTTCCTGTTGATCTGCCTGCAAGCGGCAGCAGCCGACTGGCGGACAGCGCTGCCCACGGCACAGCGACTGGGCAGCGGTGAGTTCACCTGGTTCGGGTTGCGTGTCTACAGCGCCAGGCTTTGGACCAACGGACCTGTACAGGATTGGCGACAGCCCTTTGCGCTGGAGCTGCTCTACCACCGACCGATTTCCCGCGAAACTCTGGTCCAGGCCAGCATGGATGAGATTCGCCGACTGAACACGGGGGCCGTGACGCCGGAGCAAATCGCTGCATGGGCCGAGCTGATTCAAACGGCATTCGTGGATGTGCGCCCTGGAATGCGCATCACCGGTTTGTACTTGCCGGGTGAGGGATGCCGCTTCTATGTCGACGGCACGCTACACCGGGAAATCGCCGACCCGGCCTTTGCGCGGGCGTTCTTTGCGATATGGCTCGACCCTCGGGCCAGAGACCCTCGACTGCGCCTGCGCTTGCTGGGGCAGGTTAGCGACGACGAAGGAGCATGAGCATGTACAGGGCACTGGTGTTGGCGGCCTGCGTTTTATTGGGTAGCTGTGGCAATGTTGGCGTCGAGCGCTACGCCTCGGAGCAGCCGAAATTAGACCTGGCGGGTTTCTTCTCGCAGCCGGTGCAGGCCTGGGGCATGTTCCAGAAGCGCTCCGGGGAAGTGGTCAAGCGTTTTCACGTGTGCATCGCCAGCCGGCGGGACGGTGAGCGGCTGATCCTCGACGAGCGTTTTCTTTACAGCGATGGCACGCGTCAACGGCGCGTCTGGACCCTCGTGCCAGACGGCCCTGGCCGCTGGCGCGGAACCGCGGCGGACGTGATTGGCGAGGCCCGCGGCGAGGTGGCGGGCAATGCGCTGCGCTGGCGCTACCAGCTGGATCTGCCCGTGGACGGGCGGCACTGGGAGGTCGACCTGGACGACTGGATGTACCTGATGGACGACGACACCCTGATCAATCGCTCGCGCATGAGCAAACTGGGCGTGGAACTCGGGCAGATCACCTTGTTCTTCCGCCGTCTGCCGGAAGGCGCTCCCTGCAACTGAATAAGGGCCTCTGACCATGGCCAGCCAATGGTGACCAACGCAATGCGTCTCGGCCTGGTGCTCGGTGACCAGCTGTCATTCGACCTGGCGAGCCTGGCGGCGCTGGACCCGACCCAGGACGCCGTCCTCATGGCCGAAGTCAAGGGGGAGGCCCGCTATGTGCCGCATCATCCGCACAAGATCATGTTCATCTTCAGCGCCATGCGTCATTTCGCCCAGGCCCTGCGCGAGCGTGGGTGGCAGGTGCATTACGTCGAGCTGGATGCCGAAGGCAACAGCGGCAGCATCGCCGGCGAGCTGCGGCGCTGGTGCAAGGTGCTCGGTGCGAGCGAAATTCACCTGACCGAATGCGGCGAGTGGCGTCTGGAACAGGCGCTGCGCGATGCCGGGCTGCCGCTGGTGTGGCATCGCGATACCCGCTTCTTATGCTCGCGCGAGGCATTTGCGCGCTGGGCGCAAGGGCGCACGCAACTGCGCATGGAGCATTTCTACCGAGGCATGCGCAAGCGTTGTGGCCTGCTGTTGGAGCCCGACGGCAGTCCGGCAGGCGGCTCGTGGAACTTCGATGCCGACAATCGCAAATCCTTGCCGCGAGGCCTGCGCGGGCCGATTCCGGCGCAGTTCGACCAGGATGCGATCACCCAAACGGTGGTGGACTTGGTCCGGCAGCGTTTCAATGATCATTACGGTGCCATGGACGGTTTCGATTACCCCGTGACCCATGGTCAGGCCCAGCAGCTCTGGCAGCATTTTCTCGACTTTGGCCTGGCGGCATTCGGCGATTACCAGGACGCCATGGCCGAAGGCGAACCGTACCTGTTCCATGCACGCATCAGTGCGGCCCTGAATGTCGGGCTGCTGGATGTCCGGCAGTTGTGCGCGGATGTCGACCACGCCTGGCGCAGCGGCCAGGTACCGCTCAATGCCGCTGAGGGCTTCATTCGTCAGTTGATCGGCTGGCGCGAATACGTGCGGGGCATCTACTGGTTGCGCATGCCCGAGTATGCTGGGCTGAACCACCTGGGCAACGATCGCGCGCTGCCGACGTTCTACTGGACCGGGGATACGCGCATGCGCTGCATGGCGCAGGCCATTGGGCAGACCCTGCGGCTTGGCTACGCGCACCATATCCAGCGGCTGATGGTCACTGGCAATTTCGCTCTGTTGGCCGGCATCGCACCAGACGCCATTTGCCAGTGGTACCTGGCGGTGTATATCGATGCGTTCGATTGGGTCGAGCTGCCCAATACCTTGGGCATGGTGATGCACGCCGATGGCGGCTATCTGGGCTCCAAACCCTATTGCGCGAGTGGTCGATACATCCAGCGGATGTCCAACCATTGCCAGGCCTGCAGCTACAAGGTCGGGCAGGTCACGGAGGAGAATGCCTGCCCGTTCAATGCGCTGTACTGGCATTTTCTGATTCGGCATCGTGCCCAGCTATCTGCCAATCCGCGCCTGCGCCTGGTCTATGGAAGCCTCGACAACATGTCACCGGCGCGTCGCCAAGCGGTGTGGGAGCGTGGCCAGGAGTTGTTGGCACGGCTGGATGCCGGGGAGGCGCTATGAAGAAGGGTTTATTGCCGAGCAAGGTTTGCGTGGTGTGTGGTCGCCCATTCGATTGGCGCAAGCGCTGGGCGCGGTGTTGGGACCAGGTGCGGTACTGCTCGCAGCGCTGCCGAAGGTCAGCGCCACGCGGCGATGCGCACCAGCAGGGGGAAGGCCAGCGCCCAGATCGGGGCCAGCAACAGCGCGGTGGGCAGTGACCCCAAGGGTAGCGCCACATCAGCCAGCCCGGCACCGCCCAGGTAAGCCGCCGGGCCGCCCAGAGCACCCAGCAGTGCGCCACGCCAGAATGGGCTGCCAGCCCAGGCCAAGCTGTGGCGCAAGCCGCTGGCCAGCACCAGCCACAAAAGCCCCAGCCACAGGGGCAGTGGCCAGGTGCCGAAATCGAAAACGCCCAACGATCCCAGCAGACTGTCCATGACGCAGCCGGCCAGTGTGACCCGCCACAACGCCTTGGTCTCGGCGGCAAGGTCCGCGCACAGGTACAGGTGCACGGCCAGCCCGATCGGCACCAGTAGCAACAGCCACGGGTATTTTGCGCCGAGCACGCAAAGCCACCAGCCGGCCTGCAACCATAGGGCGTTGGCCACCAGCCAGGCGCTGGGCATCATGGCTGTGCTGGCAACGGCGCACGCCGGGCCAAGGGGGCTGCCCACAGCAATTGTGCTACACCGATTGCACGCTCTTCGAAGCCGCCCTGGCAATAGCACAGGTAGAACTCCCACAAGCGCTGGAACGTGTCGTCGTATCCCAGCGCGGCCAGCGTGGTGCGTGACTGGCGCAGGTTGTCGCGCCAATGCTCCAGCGTGCGTGCATAGTCCACACCGAAATCTTCCAGATGCACGAGGTTGAGCGGGGTCTGCCGGCTGGCGGTGTCGAGCATCACGCTCAGCGACGGCAGGGCGCCACCGGGGAAGATGTAGCGTTGGATGAAGTCCACAGAGCGCCGCGCCTGGGCATAGCGCTGGTCACGGATGGTGATGGCCTGCAGCAGCATCAGCCCGTCGGGCTTGAGCAGGGCGGCGCACTGGCGGAAGTAGGTCGGTAGGTAGCGGTGGCCCACGGCCTCGATCATTTCGATGGACACCAGCTTGTCGTAGCTGCCGACCAGGTCGCGGTAGTCGTCTTGCAGTACGGTCACGCGCTGCTCCAGGCCAAGGTCCCGGACCCGCTGCAAGGTATAGCTGTACTGCGCTTGCGACAGCGTGGTGGTGGTGACTCGGCAGCCGTAGCGGGTTGCGGCATGGATGGCCAGGCTGCCCCAACCGCAGCCGATTTCCAGCAGGTGGTCGTTCGGGCTGAGTTCGAGCTTCTGGCAGATGCGCTCCAGCTTGTTCAGTTGCGCCTGTTCCAGGGTTTGCCCTGGATGCTCGAACTTGGCCGCGGAATACATCATGGTCGGGTCCAGCAACTGCTCGAACAGTGCGTTGCCCAGATCGTAGTGGGCCAGGATGTTGCGCCGGGCACCGCGCCGGCTGTTGCGGTTCAACCGGTGCAGCAGGCGCAGGGCTGGTCGGCCAAGACGTGCCAGGCCACCTTCCAGGGCGTCCAGTACGTCGAGGTTGGCCACGAACAGGCGGGTCACCCGCGCAAGGTCCGGGCTGCGCCAGTAGCCATGGATATACGCCTCGCCGGCGCCAATCGAGCCATTCCCGGCGATCATGCCCCAGGCTGCGTCATCGAGAATCTCCACCTCGGCCTGCAACGGGCTGGCGGCATCGCCAAAGTTCCACTGCCGCCCATGGCTGAGCAGCCGCAGGTGGCCGTGGCGTAACTTGCCCAATTGGGCGAGCAGGGCGTTACGTGCCAATGTGCCGAGCAAGGGCGCCAGGCCTGCGGACTTGCTAACGCTCAGAGTGGGGTTGGGCATGGTTGGGGTCCTCGCAGGGTTGGCCGAGTACCAGGTCGCCCTGGCGTTCGGTGTGGTCATGGATGGGCGTGCGTTTGAGTAGAAGGCGCAGCGCCTGCCAGTAGATGGCCGAGACGGTGCGCAAGCTCATCCAGGGGAAGGTCAGGATGTACCCCCGCAGTGCGCGCCTATCCAGGGGCTGAAGCTGCAGGGCGAGATCGGCATCGAAGACTTTCTGGCCGTCCTGCCAGTTCTGCATGTGAATGCGTACTTGCGTCGCCGCCAGGCGAAAGTGCAGGCGGTAGTCCATGTTCAACGGCATGAACGGCGACACATGGAAGGCCTTGGCCAGGGTGAAGGACGTCGCCAGGTTGCCCTCTACCGGCAGCACATAGTGGTAGCGCTCGCGCCAGGGAGTGTTGCGGACTTCCAGCAGGATCGCCGCCAGCTGCCCGTCGTGGTCATGGCAGAAGTAGAAACTCACCGGATTGAACGACAGCCCCCAGCAACGCAATTGCGTCAGCAGTTGGACGTGTCCAGTGGGTGTGCGGCCGGTGGCCTGACCGACCAATGTGCGGGCAGCTTCGGCTAGCGGTGTACCTTGGCGGGTCAGGGCGGGCAGGTAGTCGGTGTCGCGCCAGCTCAGAGGGGCCAGGCGCCAGCGTCCGATCCAGCGCGACAGCCCCAGCCATGCGGCTTGTTCGTCCAGGTCCAGCAAGAACATGCCTACCCGGTAACGGAACGCGTGGGGGCGTGGCGCCAGGCGGCGGTGGCTGAGCCAGCCCAGGCAAAGGCTGCTGTTCACAGCTGCTCTCCAAAGTGGCGCGCCACCTGCAGCGCGCTCACCACGCCGTCTTCATGAAAACCATTGCCCCAATAGGCACCGCAGAAGTAGCTGTGCAGATGGCCTTGTATCTGTTCCTGCCTTGCCTGCGCGGTGGAGGCGGCCAGGCTGTATTGTGGGTGGGCGTAACGCAGGCGGGCGATGATGTGTGCCGGGTCTATGAGTGCGGTTTGGTTGAGACTGACGCAGAAGGTCGCCGGCGCCTGGATACCCTGGAGAATGTTCATGTTGTAGGTGACCGCGGCCGGGGCATGCTCGGCGCCGCCCAAGCGGTAGTTCCAACTGGCCCAGGCTTTCCTGCGGCGCGGCAACAGGCGGATGTCGGTGTGCAGCACCACGTCGTTCTCGGCGTACCCTATGGCGCCTAGCACGGCGCGCTCTTGGGCGCTGGGTGCTTCCAGCAGCCCGAGGGCCTGGTCGCTGTGGCAGGCAAACACCACGCTTTCGAAGCGTTCGGTGCCGGCGCTGGTGAAAACGCTCACCCCCCCCTCGTCGCGGCTGACCCGGTGGACCTTGGTGCCAAGGCGAATACGATCGGCGAACGGTCGGCACAGCGGCTCGATGTAGCTACGCGAGCCGCCCTGGATGACCCGCCATTGCGGGCGATCGTTGACCGACAGCAGGCCATGGTTGCGACAGAACCGCACGAAGAACCGCAGCGGGAAGTCGAGCATGTCGGCGCGGGACATCGACCAGATGGCCGACCCCATCGGTACGATGTAGTGTTCGATGAAGCGTTGCCCATAGCCATGGGTCGTGAGGTAGCTGCCCAGGGTGGTGGAGGCATCGATGCGCTGGTTGTCCAGGTCGGCCAGTGCCTGCCGGTTGAAGCGCAGGATGTCGCGCAGCATCCCCCAGAAGCCCGGCGACCACAGGTTTCTGCGTTGGGCGAACAGGGTATCGAGGTCGTGACCGTTGTATTCCAGGCCAGTGAGCGGGTCATGGACCGAAAAGCTCATCTGCGTTGGTTGCGACGCGACCCCGAGCTGACCGAGCAGGCGTATGAAATGGGGGTAGGTCCAGTCGTTGAAGACGATGAAGCCAGTGTCGATGGCATAGCGTTGGCCCTGCCAGTCCACATCCAGGGTATGGGTGTGCCCGCCGATCCATTGCTCGGCCTCGAACACTGTCACTTCGTGTTTGCGCGACAACAGGTAGGCGCAGGTCAAACCTGCGATACCGCTGCCGATGATCGCTATGCGCATGGGGCATCATTCCTGTTCATGGCGTGCCAGGCGTCGGCCAATCGCCAGGCGCAGACGCGCAGGCAAAGCACCGAGCAGGCGCAGGACAAAGGTGAATAGGCCGGGGAAATTGATCTCCAGCGGGCGCCGGGGCAGGCGCTTGGCGATATGGCTGGCGGCGCGCTGGGCTGGCCAGATCTGGGGCATGGGGAAGTCGTTGCGGCGGGTCAGCGGCGTGTCGACGAACCCCGGACTCACCAAGGTCACGTCGATACCCTCGCGCGCCAGGTCGATGCGTTGCGATTCCACCAGGTAGCGTACAGCCGCCTTGGATGCGCCATAAGCTCCCGCCCGAGGCAAGGCCAGCCAGGTAACCGAACTGCCCATCACCACCAGGTGCGGGCGCTCCCCAGCGCGCAGCAAGGGCAGGGCGGCTGCCAGGCAATGGTTCAGCGCGAGGAAGTTGGTGCGGATCACGCGTTCGACCAGCTGCGGGTCGTATCGGCCGGGCTCCAGGTATTCGCAGGTACCTGCGTTGAGGATGACCATGTCCAGGCCACCCCAGGCCTGCTCGATGCAGGCGGCGACCTGGGCTACCTGGCGTGGGTCGTCGAGATCGCCGATGGCCAGCAGCACTTGGCCAGGAAACTGTTCGGCAAGGGGTGACAGCCGCTCGGCATGACGGCTGCCGAGTGCCACTTGGTGCCCCTGTTCGAGCAGGCATCGCGCAAGTTCGGCGCCGATCCCGCTGCTCGCGCCGGTCAGCCAGCAACGGCTCATGCCAACCTGCCTTTGAGCCAGCGGATAGCGCCGCCCATGACCGGAACATGCTCGTAGAGCAGGGCTCCTGCGTCGAAGAAGTCCTGATGCAGATGCACCCGGTCCTGCCATTGCAGGTAGCTGCAACCTTGCAAGGCGATCGGCCGTCCGCCGGACAGGCGAGGGTGGCGGAACTGCAAGGTCCAACGCAAATAGCCTTGACCAGGCCCTACCTCATCGGCGCCTGTGAAGGTGTAGCGGATGTCCTGCGCGTTGGCGTAAAGCTGGGAGAAGTAGGCCTTCAGTGCCTCAAGACCCTGAATCTGATGCAGGGGGTCGCGAAAAGTGACCTCTTCGTTGTACAGGTTTACCAGCGCATCGATATTGTGCGCGTCGAGCCGCGCGAAGCGTTGCGCGAATTGCTGCAGGTAGGCGGACATGCGAGTCTCCAGGCAGGCCTGTACAGATAATGAATCTTGTACAGGTATAGCTGAAGACTACGTCTAAAATTGTACAAGTCAACGGCCTTGTACAGCTTTTTTTGTATCAAGCTTCGAGCTCGCCCAATTTGCCCTGCAATTCAGCGACTTGCGCTTCCAGTTCCCGGATCCTTTGCTGGGCTTCCATTCGTGCCGTGACGTCGTGCTGGATCCCGATGTAGTAGGTCAACTGGTCCGCCTCGTTATGCACCGGCGTGATGGACAGTTCGTTCCAGAACAAGCTGCCATCCTTGCGGTAGTTGCGCAGCACCTGACGGCAGGGCTGCCCTTGGGCGATGGCCTGGCGGATGGCAACGAGCCCTGCCTGGTCGTGGTCCTGGCCTTGGAGGAAGCGACAGTCCTGATAAAGGATATCGGCGGCGCAATAGCCTGTGAGGCGTTCGAAAGCGGGGTTGACGTAGATAAGGATGCTGTCGTCGCCTTCCTGTTCGGCGACGACGATGCCATCGTTGGAATGCTCGACCATCAGTTGCAGGAGTTTTGCGTTGATCATTTAGCCACCCACGGATTCATGTTCAGTATGCGCAGCGTAGCTCTACTGTCGAGAGCTTCGGTGCGGTTCGTCGAATGATGACTCAATGATGCTCGCCCAAGAAGATGTGCAGGGGTTTAGAATGTGTTATCTCACGGATGCCCCACGATGACTGAAGCCACCCCACCTGATCTTTTTCCCATGCGCGATGTGGTCACCATGACCGGCATCAACCCCGTTACCTTGCGTGCCTGGGAGCGGCGCCATGGCCTGATCCGCCCACAACGTACCGATGGCGGCCACCGGTTGTACACTGCCACGGACGTGCAGCGAATCCGCGACATCCTGCGCTGGACCGCCAATGGCCTGCCGATCAGCAAGGTCGGCGAAATGCTCGCGGGGCAAAGCAAGACCAGCCTTGTGCGCGACGATGCCTTCGATGAATGGCGTACGGCCGTTGTGCGCGCAACCAGAACATTCGATAGCCAGGCGCTGGAAGGTATCCATGGCCAGTTGTTCACGCTCTTTCCCAAGGCCAGCGTGATGCATGACGTGCTGATGCCGGTCTGGCGTGGTCTGGCATCCGGTAGTGGTTTCGGGGAGCGCAGCCAGTGGCTTTTCCTCGATACCTTCCTGCGCGCCAGGTTACTCCTGCGCCTGCAGATGAATCAGCCCGATGCCCCTCGGGTCCTGCTGGCTGGTTTGGAGGACCATGCCGAGCTTGAGTTGCTTAGTACCGGTTTGCTGCTCAGTGGCGAGCGCCAGCGCATCGAGGTGCTCGGTCGTGGCCAACCCCTCGAAGAACTGGCCCTGCTGTGCGCGGCGATCCAGCCCGCGGCGGTGGTGATTGCCGTACGGGAGCCTGTTACCCCTGTGCTGGCCAGGCGCCTGCGGTCGTTGCAGATGGACGTCGCTTGCCCGTTGGCGGTGGTGGGCGAGGGCCTGGACGATTCCCTGGGGGTTTTGCAGGGTATTCCGCTGTGCCTGCTGAACGAGCGTCAGAGCAATGTGGCGGGTGTCCTGGAAGCGCTGCTCAGCGGTGCGCTGGACCTGTGACGGAGAGGGAAGACGCCTTGGCTGTCGACGCCTTCCCTGGGGCTTGTGCATTCAGGCTCCTCTGAAGCCACGGCCTTCGCGCCCTGCAGACTCAACGTTGGCCTCTGGCAAGGCGGTGACCTTGATTGCCCGTACCGGAACGGCGAATGTGGCGCCGATCCGGGAGAAGCGTTCCAGTAGACGGAAATTGATCGCTTGCTGGATATCCATGTACAGGTTGTAGCCTGGGTCCTTGACGATATACACGCACTCGAACTCCAACGCCTCCTTGCCGAAACCGCGCAGGTGAGCACGGTCGAAACGCACCTGATCCTGCGCCTTGATCGCTTCTTCGACGATGCCCGGCGCCTTCTTCACCGCCTCGGTGGGTGTGTCGTAGGAAAGGCCGAATTCGAACACGATGCGGCGTTCCTGCAACCGCTTGTAGTTCTGGATGGTGCTGCTGATCATGCTGGCGTTGGCCATGACGATCTGCTCGCCGCCAAGGCTGCGGATACGCGTGGTTTTAAGGCCGACATGCTCCACGGTGCCCGCCAGCGGGCCGATGACGATGAAGTCGCCGACTTCGAACGGCTTGTCCACGGCGATCGACAGCGAGGCGAACAGGTCGCCGAGGATGTTCTGCACGGCCAGCGCCACCGCGATCCCGCCCACACCCAGGCTGGCAACGAAGGCAGTGATGTTCACGCCCAGGTTCGACAGCATCGCCAGCAACACCACCGACCACAGTAACACCCGCGCGCCCCAGGCCGAGAGCGTGGCCAAGGCGCTGCCCTGGTTCAGGCCATCGGCCCTGTGGCGTGCGAAGTAGCGGCTAAGGCCTAGGCTTATGGCGCGGTTGGCCCACAGGCCAATCTGCAGGGCGGCGACCACGAACCACAGGCTGCTGACCCGGCTGAGCCAGCGCTCGGGCAGGTCGAGCAGGCTCAAGCCTACAAGCAAGGAGGCAAGGAACAGCAGGAAATTGCTGGTGCCAGCCAGCACCTTGGCCAGCACTTGGCTCAAGGCGCCATCGTGCATTGACCAGCGCCGGACCCGGTGCAGCAGGAAGCTGATCGCCGCACGGGCGACCAGGAAGGTCACGAGGGTGGTGGTCAGCGCCAACAACACGTTGAGAATGGAAATACCGAATACGGTGGTGTCGGTGAACAGTGCAATGATGCGATCGTTCATCAGCGGCTCGCCTCCTGGTTGCCATCGATAGGTGTGCAATTCCTTGTCTTGGACGTCCGGCAGACGCCACAGGTCGATTGGATTTCATCAACCGAGCGATAGCGCCGAATGTTTCGGCGCGTTCAGTGGGAAGGACGGGCGGGACGCAGAGGGGTGGCTCATTCGCGCACGGCCGATGACCGGTGGTTGTACAGCGTCAGTCGTTTTGTAGAGGCCTGGCCGGTTGTCCGACGGCGTCGATTTTTTTCGATCGGCAGCGCCGATCAGAGGATCTACCGACGACAACAGCGGCGAGGGCCAGCAGATGAAGCACAGAGGCGAGACCTATCGACAGTGGTGTGACCCGATCCTGCATCATCAGGCCCATGAGGAGACCCTCGACGATGGCACCTGTCTGGAAGTGCAGACGCGTCTGTCACGCACGGGAGAAACGCAGTTGTTCATTGGTGTCTATCGACGCGATGGCTCGGTGGTGCGCGAGCGGGTCTACAGCCGACGCCCCGGAGAAACCATGAGCCGGGCATTGGTATGGGGCGTGGGATATGCCAGGCGAGTCGCGGTCGCAGGTGATGCAGTCAGGGCCGAGGCCGCTGGCGGTTCGCTTGGCCAACAACAGTGACCAATCGGTCAAATTAACTGAATCTTTTCTGCCTCGACTCGCTCCATTGGCTTGAATCGAAGGAGGAGAGTCCAATGGCAGGACAGCAGTTGTATGTGATCGAATATGAGCTTCACGGGGAGTTTCGCACGTTCATCATCCGCCAGGAGCGTATGGACAATGCTCAGGCCTGGCACTGGGCGAGCTGCGATGCGGGGGTTGGCATCATCCCCAGGTTTGGCCAGCACAGGATCAAGAAGGTCAGCCGGCCCATGGCCGAGCGGTACGGTATCGCCAACGTACGGTGGTGGGTATCGGGGCAAGGTCCGGAGTTCGTCGCGCCGCTTATCGATATGAAGAAGTTCTCTAATAGCGGCAGTGCCGACACGTGAAGCCTTGCAGACGGGCACGATGAGCCAGGGCGATTTGCCCTGGCTTTTTTGTTGCAACCCCTTTACGGGTTGTAAATGAGCATTCCGAGGCTGGTTCAACGCAGCATCACCCGGTATCAGGGCTTTTCGCACAGAGCCTAAAACCTTTGAACGAATACGAAGGTATGACACTCAGCTGTTCATGCAGGGCCATCAGCGTGAGTCAGAGGAGGAGCTTCAACCATGCTCAACGAGCCCACCAACCAGGAAGTTGCGACCTTGATCGACATCAGCGAATCACAAGTCCAACACTACCGGGGAGAATCATATCTGCTGGGTGATGGCACCTGGCTCGTCCACTTCGCCTATTTCATGCCCAAGGAACTGCGTGCCAAGTTGACCGGCAGTTTCACCTTGATGATCAAGCCTCACGCCTGCGCGGGCGAGCGGCGCAGTGGATAGACCGTTCGCCAGCAGCGTCGTGCCCGTAGATGAACCGTTGCCCCCGTTCCAGGTTCTCCACGCGACAGCGTTCTCCAGGTGGCATACCCGGTTGCGGGACGTATCGGGGCTTCACCTCAGCTCGTGCAGACGCTGTTGCGGGCACTGAGCGCCTGGCCTTCAGCGGCAGGCGATTTCCGCCGCCACCCCACGGACACGCTTCTATAAAGTCGTTGCCCGCCCAAGTCGATCCAGCTCGAACACCTTGCTGTGCTGCAGGCGGTCGCGCAGGTAGCTCGCCGCCGGCCCCGCTTGGCGGCTGCGATGCCACAGCAGGTCCACCCCCACCAGCCAGTCGGTGTGTGGGTAGGCTTCCAGTTGCAACTCCACCAATTGGCCGCTCTCCAATTCGCGCTGCACCAGCAGGCGCGGCAGGGTCGCCCAGCCCAGCCCTGCGCAGACCATCTCGACCAGTGCCAGGTAGCTCTCCGCACGCCATAGCTGGCCCGCACGCAGATACTCGCTGCTGGGCAGTTTGTCGGCATGGGCAAAGAAGGCCAGCCGGCGATGGGCGTTGAGGTCGGCGAAACTGACCGGTGATTGTCGCGCCAGGGCGAACTGGTGATGGCAGACGTGGGTCATGATTAGCTTGCCCAACTGCTGGAAGGCAAGCTCAGGCGGGTAGTCGGGCTGGGCGAATGTCACCCCAAGGTCAGCTTCGCCGGTGAGGATCATCTCGCTGACATCGCCGTGCAGCGGGTGGCGGATCAGCAGATCGACGAAGGGGAACGCTGCGTCGAAGCCCTTGAACGGCGGTATCAGTGGGCCATACGGGACTTCGATGGCTAATGTCAGTGCCGCTTCGACCTGGCCGGCCAGGCTGTCGGCGCTGCCCTCCAGGGCATAGCAGCGTTCGAGGATGCCTTCGGCCCGCAGCAGCAGCTTGTGGCCGGCGGGTGTCAGACCAGGAATGCGGCTGGAGCGGTCGAACAGCTGCACGCCAAGGTCGGTTTCCAGGTTGCTGATCGCCGCACTGACCGTCGATTGCGTGCGCCCCAGTCGCCGCGCCGCGGCAGAAAATGAGCCTGCCTGCACGGCGCTGACGAACACCTGAAGTTGTTCCAGTGAAAAGCGCATCGCCTGATCCTTCCCAAACGGTCCAACCATCGATATTAGCGATGGTTAATCATTTGCTCCATCGTTGAATTAACAGGATGCTCCCCGTCGACATCGGCGACAGCTGCCCATGCTTTCCTGTGCTGCATGTCACTCCGGGCGCCTTCAACAATAAAAAGAGCCGCACTTCAGGAGCGTCACAACATGAGCCAATCTCTGATCCACCCCGTGGACGAAGTACTGCCTCCACGGGAGCTGTTCACCTTCGGCCTGCAGCATGTGCTGGTGATGTACGCCGGTGCCGTCGCCGTACCATTGATTCTCGGTAGCGCCCTGGGACTGAGCCATGCCCAGGTGGTCACGTTGATCAATGCCAACCTACTCACCTCGGGAATCGCGACCTTGCTCCAGACCCTCGGCCTGAGGTGCTTCGGTGCCCGCTTGCCGCTGATCCAGGGCTGCTCGTTCATCGCCTTGGCACCGATGATCATGATCGGTAAGGAATTCGGTCTACCCCATGTGTTCGGTGCGGTGATCGCCGCCGGTGCACTCACGATGGCCATAGCACCGCTGTTCAGCCGCCTGCTGCGTTTCTTCCCGCCGGTGGTGATCGGCAGCCTCATCACGGTCATTGGCATCTCGCTGATGCCTGCGGCAGCGATCTGGCTCGGGGGAGGTCAGCCAGGTGCCCCGGATTTCGGCGCACCGGCCAACTTATTGCTGGGCCTGGCGACGGTGGCGATAACCCTGGTGATCCATGCCCGCTTTCGCGGTTTCATCGGCAATCTCAGCGTGCTGCTGGGGCTGATCGTCGGCAGCTTGGCGGCGGCGGCATGCGGCATGACCGACTTCAGCCGGGTGGGGGCGGCGGCGTGGTTCGAGCTCAGTGCGCCAATGGCGTTCGGTGTTCCGCAGTTCTCGTTGACGCCGGTGCTGATCATGTTCCTGGCCATGCTGGTGATCATGGCCGAGACCACCGGTAACTGCCTGGCCATCGGCAAGCTGACCGGCAAGCCTGCCGACCCGCGAACCCTGGGCAACGCGTTTCGTGCCGATGGTTTGTCGACCATGCTGGGCGGGTTGTTCAACAGCTTCCCCTACAACGCGTTTACCCAGAACACTGGCCTGATTGCGCTTTCTGGCGTCAAGAGCCGTTACGTGGTCGCTGCCGCAGGCGCCATCATGGTGTTGATGGGGCTGTTTCCCAAGCTGGGTGCTCTGATCGCCAGCGTGCCGACACCCGTGCTCGGTGGCTGCGCCATCGTGATGTTTGGCATGACCACCGTGGCGGGGATCCAGGAACTGTCGCGGGTGCGCTTCGAGGGGACTCGCAACGGCCTGGTGGTGGCGGTATCGGTCAGCATTGGCGTATTGCCGATGTCAATGCCGGCGCTGTTCGAGCATGTCAGCGGTCCGCTGAAACTGGTGCTGGAGAGCGGCATCTTCCTCGCCGCAGTCAGTGCCATTGTGCTCAACCTGCTGCTCAATCGTGAAGCCGAGACAAGCACTCAGGACGCCATCGACTCCAAACTGGCCAAGTGAGCCTTTCTTCACGCGCGCCCGTCGGCGCGCTTTCAACTGCCTCTCAGGGAGCAACCGCCATGACGCTGTCCACCCCCCATGCCACCGACCTGTCCGAGCTGGACCTTGACCTGCTGCGCCAGTCGATCAGCCTGTCCGAGCAATCGCGCAGGGATGGCCGACATCCATTCGCCGCACTCGTCGCCGATGCCCAGGGCCGCATCATCGCCAGCGCTGGCAACAATTCCATGCCCCCCGAGGGCGATCCGACCCAGCATGCCGAGCTCGTGGCGGCCGCGCAGGCAGCCAAGCTGCTGACACCTGAGCAACTCGCGTCCTGCACGCTATACACCAGCGCCGAGCCCTGCTGCATGTGCGCCGGGGCGGTGTATTGGACCGGTATCGGCAGGGTAGTCTATGCGTTGTCGGAGCATGCCCTGCTGGGTTTGACCGGCGCCCACCCGGAAAACCCTACGTTCTCGTTGCCATGCCGCGAAGTGTTCGCCCGTGGTCAGCGCATCGTGAAGGTGCATGGGCCAGTGCTGGAGGATGAGGCGGCGCGAGCTCACCAAGGGTTCTGGTCATGAACGGCGGCGTTTCCGTGCATGTCGTCGACATCGCCAGCGGGCGCGCCGCGCATGGGCTGCGGGTGAGCATCGGGGCAGTTGGCGAGGCGGCGTTTGCCGAAGGCATTATCGACGCCCGCGGCCAGTGGCCGGCTCTGGCTGCGCTGAACGAGCGATTTGGCGTCGGCGTCTACGAACTGCGCCTGCAGGTGGCGCAGTTCTATCGCCAGCTCGGCACCGAATTGCCCGCCATACCCTTCCTGGACGAGTTGGTGTATCGCTTCGGCATCGGCGAGGCGCAGGCGCACTATCACCTGCCTTTCAAGATCACCGCCTGGGGTGTCAGCTGTTTTCGTGGAGGCGCTTGAGCTGCATCGCTGCCAAGCTTAAGCCTGGCAGGGTTGGCGATCGAGCATTGCGGGTGCGCCCGCCCCTGTAACCTCGCCAACCCGTTGGATGTCAGGTTATCGGGCACTGGTTGCCCGGCCTCAGGCGTCCAGCACCAGGTGCGGACCCCGCGCGACCGAGACACATGGCGCGATCCATTCACCGCTGTTGCGCTGTGCCTCGCTGAGGCATTCGTCACGGTGTTGCGGTTCGCCCTCGATGACCCGGCACACGCAAGCACCGCAAATACCCATGCCGCATGAGATGGGCAGCGCCACCCCAACTCTCGCGGCAGCCTGGACCAGGCTTTCGCCCGCGTGCACTTGGACTTCACGCCCACTGCGCTGCAGAACCAGCACACTGCTGGCGCCGGCTTGATCGAGTGGCTCAGCCGGCCTGAAGTGCTCGCGGTGCAGCGCCGAAGCCGGCCAGCCGCGAGCCAGGGCGATCTGCTCGACGCTTTCCATGAACCCCGCAGGCCCGCAGCAGTACACGCTGGCTTGATGTTGCCAGTCGGGCAGTTGCTCATGCAGGCAGTCACGGATCTGCGCCGCGCGCAAGCCTCTGAACACCTCGACGTGCGGACCCAGGTGCTGGACAAGGGGCGCCTGGTGCAAGTGCCGGGTGAAATACAGCAGCCGCACCGCACGCCCCTGTGCCTGGCATTGCCGGTACATGGGCAGCAGCGGCGTGATGCCGATGCCCGCCGCCAGCAGCGTCACCGGGCCGTTGCCAGGTTGCAGGGAAAACAGGTTGCGCGGCGCGCTTACCTCTATTCTTGCACCCAGGCGCAGGTGCTCATGCAGCCATTTCGAACCGCCCCGTGAAGTGGGTTCACGCTTGATGCCCAGGTACAGATGCCCCTCATCGGGCAGGCTGGCCACGGAGTATTGGCGCACCACGCCGTTGCCCAGGCGCAGGTCGACGTGGGCGCCGGCTGCCCAACTGAAGGGCAGGGCGCCGCCGCCCGGTGTGCCCAGTTCGACACCCAGCACATCGTCGGCTTCCAGGCGCAAGGCACGTACTTGCAGGGACGTCCAGTTCATGCGCGTACTCCCGCCGCCCGTTGCAGGCGCACCACGGCCTCGCGGGCCTGGCAGCCCAGTTCGGCAAGGTCCAGGCCAGGGATGGCGTCGTTCTCCACCCGCAGCTGGCCGCCGACCAGCAACGCCCGCAACGTCGGTCGCCCGCCGCCGACCACTGGCGCGATTCCGAGGTCATGCAAGCCAAAGTAGCGTGGCTGGTCGAGCCGGTACAAGGCGAGGTCCGCCGCCATGCCGACTTCCAGCGTGCCCAGCGCATCCAGCCCCAACACCTGGGCGCCGCCGGCCGTGCCCCAGCGCACCACGTCTTCCACACAGGCGACATGGGCACCCCCCTCCAGCGTGCCGCCCGCGTAACCAGGCAAGGCCCGCTCGCCGCCCTTGGCCCGCTGCATAAGCCAGGCGGCGTGGGTTTCGCTGATCATGTCGCAGGCTTCGTTGGAGGCCGCCCCGTCCACACCGATCGAGATCGCCATGCCAGCAGCTTCCATGGCGACGATGTCGGCAATGCCGCTGCCCAGCCGGCCGTTGCTCTGGGGGCAATGGGCAACGCCGGTTCCGGTCGCGCCCAACAGCCGGATTTCCTCGGCGCTGAGCTTGACCAGGTGGGCGAACCACACATCCGGCCCCAGCCATTCGTGTTCTGCGCAGAAGGCAACCGGTGAGAGCTGATGGCGACGCTGGACTTCGTTCTGGTACTCCACCGTTTCGCTCAAGTGACTGTGCAGGCGGATGCCCAGCTTGCGGGCGGCGCGGGCGGTTTCACGCAGGTGCTCGGGTGGCATCGAATAAGGTGGGCTGGTGGGCGCCATTACGACCCGGCGCCAGGCGTCGGCGGCGTGGTCGTGGTAGGTGCGTACCAACCGCTCGACGTCATCCAGGTACTGCTCCAGGGTCTCCGGCCCCGCACTTGCCGGGCCTTCGGCCTGGCGCACCTGGGTCGCGCCGCCGCGGCACAGCACGAAGCGCAGGCCAAGCTGCTGTGCTTCCTCGAACAGGATCTGTGCGCTATCGAAGCCCATGCCTGGCAGGTAAAGGTAATGGTGGTCGGCAACCGTACTGCAGCCGGAGCGAGCCAGTTCAACCAGGCCGATACGTGCGGCCAGGCGGAAGCTGTGCTCATCGAACAGCCCGCGGTAGCGATACGGGACCGCGCCCAACCACGCCCCAAGGCTTTGGTCGATCCCTGCCGGAATACCCTTGAGCAGCGACTGGAACAGGTGGTGGTGGGTATTCACCCAGCCGGGATAGACGACGCAATCGGTAGCGTCGAGCACGGGTTCGCCTGTCTCCGGCCGCAGTGTGCCGATGGCTGCGATACGCCCTTGGCTGATGCGGATGTCCGGCCCGGCATGACGCGCTGGCACGCCACGCAGGCCGGTGAGAATGGCGCTGGCGTTGCGGATCAGCCAGCTGTCTGAATGCTTCATGTGGGTCTCCATAGGCTTAGCCCAATTCACTTTCGTGCCAATGGCGAAGGCTCAGGCGAGCCAGCACGGCCATCAGGCTGAACAGCGCGACGCCGGTCAGCGCGATCAACACCAAGGCGGCGAACAGCCGCGGGATGTTCAGCTGAAAGCCCGCTTGCAGGATCTGGTACGCCAGCCCGGCGCCCGTCCCCCTGTGCCGGCAACGAATTCGGCCACCACTGCACCGATCAACGCCAGCCCGCTGGCAATCCGCAAGCCGGCGAAGAAGCATGGCAACGCGCTGGGAATACGCAGACGCAGCAGCACCTGCCAGCGGCTGGCGCGATTGAGCCGAAACAGGTTCAGCAGCCCCGGGTTGACGCTGCGCAGTCCCAGGACCGTGTTAGCGATGATCGGAAACACCGCGACCAACGTGGCGCAGATCACCAGGGCCAGGGTGGTGTCGCTGCACCAGATGATGATCAGTGGTGCGATGGCAACCACTGGCGTGACCTGCAGCAGGATGGCGTAGGGGAACAGGCTGGCTTCCACGACGCGGCTCTGCACGAACAGGAAGGCTGCCAGGGTGCCGATGACCACCGCGAGGGCAAACGACAGGAAGGTGATCTTCAAGGTCATCCACAGTGCACCCAGCAGCATCGGGCCGTCGGCAATCAGCGTGCGGCCAATATCGGCGGGTGAGGGCACCAGGTACACCGGTACCTGCCAGGCGATGCACGCCAGTTGCCAGAGTGCGAGCAACGCGGCGCCGACCACCAATGGTGAGGCGATGCGCAACAGGGCTGGGTTGTGTAGCCAGGGCGTAGAGGTTCGGCTCATGTCGGGGCTCTCAGGAAGGCTCGCCGTTGGCCTTGGCCAGCAGCTGGGACAGGTGGGCACACTGGGCGATGAAGGCGGGGGAAGTGCGGTAGGCTTCGTCGCGCTCCCGTGGCCCGTCGATGGCGACATCGGCGATCACCCGACCGGGGCGGGCGCCCATCACCACGACACGCGACGACAGGTACACCGCCTCGAAGATGCTGTGGGTGACGAACACCACCGTCAGGTCGCGCTCGGCCCAGAGTTGGCGCAGGTCGCTGTCGAGCTTGTTGCGGGTGAACTCGTCCAGGGCGCCGAACGGCTCGTCCATCAGCAGCAGGTTGGGTTCGGTGGCCAGCGCCCGGGCGATCGATGCGCGCATCTGCATGCCGCCTGAGAGTTCCCGCGGATAAACCTCGCCGAACGCGCCCAGGCCTACCCGTTCAAGTGCGGCCTGCACCTTGGCCTGGCTGTCGGCCCGCGGCACGCCGGCCAGGTCCAGGGGCAGGCGCACGTTGTCCTGCACCTTGGCCCAGGGCATCAAGGTCGCTTCCTGGAACACCATTGCCAGGCGGCGGCCAGTGCCGCGGCTGTCGCTGTCGGGGGCCTCTTTGCCCCACCAGCGCACGTGGCCGGCGGAGGGCTGTTCCAGTCCGGCGAACATCTTCAACAAGGTGCTTTTGCCGCAGCCTGAGGGGCCCAGCAACGACACGAACTCGCCGCGCTGGATCGCCAGCTTGACTCGGCTCAGGGCATGGGTGCCATTGCTGTAGGTCTTCTCGACCTGATTGGCGAACAGCGGGGTGTCGGCGCTCACGGCGTCGGCACCGATGGGGGCCTGCAGCCGGGCGTTGGCTTCGGATAAGGTCTGCATCAACATGGCGCTCTCCCGTTGGACATTGAGCGGTTGCGTATGCCCCGGCGCACCGGGGCGTCGAACAGGTAGTCAGTGGCTGGCGAACACTTCGCTTTCGCCATGGGCTTCGAGCAGCCCCAGCAGTTGCCGGCGGATCACCAGGCCAGGCTTGTCCGAGGGCATGTGCAGCTCGACGCGCCGACGGGTATCGACACAGGCGTCGGGGTCGGTGGCTTCGAGGATGTCGCGGTCCTCGGCGGTGATCGCCGCATCCCAGTCGATGAGCGCCTGGGTCGAGCACTGTTCTTCGCTGTCGTTGCGGTACAGCCATTGCACGAGCATCAGGCGGCCATCGTCGATGGGTGTGGCGCAGTTGTAGATGATGTGGTGAATGCCGCTATCGGGGTACATGCAGCCGAAGCGGCGCGAGAACGGCAGGTAGTAACGGTTGATCAGATGGCGCTCGGTGATCGGCGCACGGGTTCCGGTGATGGCGAAGCTCTCTTCTGGGTTGCGAATCGCGACGCGTGTTTCGGCCTCGAAGCCGTAGTCGGTCTCGCGAAATTCGTAGCTGGCCGGTTGCGGTTGGTCGAATAGGCCGAAGTTGGCCTTGTGCACGAAGGAGAAGTGCGAATTGTCGAAAGAGTTTTCCATGACCCGCAGCGGGCTGGTTTTCCACTCTTCGTAGAATTGGAAGATTCGGCGATAGCCAGGGGCACCGTCCTCGGGGAAGTCGGGGATCGGCTGCAGCGGATCGTCCAGTGCCACCCAGGCATAACCGTATCGCGCCTGGCAGTGGAAGGTCTCGACTGCCGCACCGGGTGGAATCGCGCCGGTCGGGTTCTGCGGGATCTTCACGCAGGCGCCGGTGCAGTCATATTCCCAGCCGTGGTAGCCGCAGGCGATGTTGCCGGCCTCGCTGACAAAGCCTTTGGACAGTTTGGCGGTGCGGTGGCAGCAACGGTCGCGCATCGCCACCGGCGTGCCGTCGTGGCGTTTCCACAGGACCAGGGCTTCACCGAGCAGGGTGAACGGCTTTGGCCCGTCGTCCAGGGCGGTCAGGGGCAGCAGGGCATACCAGAAGCGACGCAATACAGGTTGTTTGGTGACCAACATGATCCAGTTTCCTCACACGGCTTGAAGTTGTCGTTATTCGTTCAGCGGCTAGCGGCCTGGGGCGCGTCGGGCAGCACCCTCAGGTCGTCCACGAAGCGAGTGGTGTAGGCTTGCTGCCACGGTGCGGCGGCGCCGAGCAGGCCGGCCTCGACCATGAAATCGCGGGTGGCCTGCCAGCGGGCGTCGCTCATGGTGCCGATGCCTTGGGTCGCGGCATCGCCGCGGGTCAGCAATTGGTGTTGCTTGAGGGTCGAGAGGCCCCAGGCCAGCAGTTCGTCAGTCATGTTGGGGTTATCGCGCTTGATCAGCGCATTGCCGGCGGCGGGGTTTTCCAGGTAGCGCTTCCAGCCCTCGAGCGAGGCTCGGACGAACCCCGCGACGCGCTGCGGATGTTCATCGATGATGTCCTGGCGGGTGGCCAAGGTGGAACCGTAGGGTGGGTAGCCTGCGTCGGCGAACAGGAAGAAATTCGGCTGCTGGCCGGCTTTGATTGCCTGGAACAACTCCGAGCTGGCGTAGGCCTGCTGGGTGGTATCCGGGCCGGCGAGGAACGGCTGCAGGTTGAAGGTATAGGGGCGCGCCTGGTTGTCCTGGAGCTGGTACTTGCCCTTGAGCCACGGCCACCAGGTTTGCTGACCGGAGGTAGACACCAGCACCTGCTTGTTCTTCAGCGCGTCGAGGCCTTGGATGTCAGCGTGGGTCATCAGGCCCTGTGGGTCGCCCTGAAAGGGGGCGGCTACCGCAACCACTGGGAGGCCTTGTTCCACGCTTTTGAGGATCTGCAGGTCGTAGTTGACGATGAAGTCGGCCTGTTTGCTGACCAGCAACTGCATGCCATTGACCTGCGGGCCACCCATGCGGATGGTCACATCCAGGCCTTCCTTCTCGTACAGACCCTCGGCCAGGGCCTGGTAGAAGCCACCCTGTTCGGCCTGGGCGTACCAGGAGGTGAGCAGCACGACCTTGTCGTTGGCCACGGCCAGGGACGTGCCCGCCAGCATCACGCTGAGCGCTGCCGCCAGCGAGCGCAGCGGTTGAGTCAAGCCAAAGCGGTTTTTCATGATTGTTCTCCACCTCGATTCGAAATCCGCAGGGTGCCTGTGGGCACCTCAACGAGAAGACCGAGTGGAGAAACAACGCGGCAGGAGCAGGGTGAGTGTTCTCGGCTGACATTGTTCTCTTGCCCATGGCCGATTGGCCGCGTGCAAACATCCACTCGGATGTACGCCTGATCAAAGGCGCAAGAGCAATGCCCCATGCCGTCCACCGGCACTGACCGCTTCTACTCGACCGTACACGAAGCCAGAAGCGTGCCAGTTCCTGAGAGCCGCTGAAACAGGGCTGGCGGAGCCTGGCCGGGGCGTTGCGAGGTCAGGGCAGTGGATCGATACGGTGCAGCGAGGCCTGCGCCAGCGCTATTTGAGTGCGCAATATCGTTACTGGTGAGTATTCATTTGTCGGATTTATTGCTCACAATCCATGCGTATTACTGTATTCGATCAGCTGGCACGTACCCTGCTAGGGATCATGGGAGTAGAAGCGGTCAGTGCCTGGAAATGGCATGGGACATTGCTCTGGCGGCATCACGCCGCACACCCGGCAGGGGTGGCGCCACGGTTTGCTCCGTGGCCAGAGACGAGGTCTGTCCGCCTGTCCCTTGCGGGTGAATTTCACCGACCTCAGCCCAAGGGATGCCCATGAAACTCAGCCCATTTGCCTGGTTCTTCCACAGCTTCCTGCCCGTCTGCGCCCTGGCGAGCGCCAGCGCCCAGGCTGGCCCGTTGATGTGGAGCGACAACAGCCTCAGTTATCTCTACGGCCATAACTACAAGGTCGATGGCACCGGCAATGACATCCAGCAGACCGTCACCTTCGAACATGCCAGCGGCTGGAGCTGGGGGGATGTGTTTCTGTTCGTCGACAACAAGTGGTCGAACGGTTTATCCGGCAGTGATGGGTATACCTACTATGGCGAGTTTTCTCCGCGCTTGTCGCTGGGCAAGGTCAGCGGGCAGAACCTGCGTTACGGCGTGATCAAGGATGTGCTGATTGCCGCCACCTACGAGCGCGGGGAGGGGCGTATTCGCCGGTACCTGTTGGGGCCAGCGGTGGACCTGTTGCTGCCTGGATTCGACCGCTTTTCGCTCAACACCTACTATCGCAAGCCCGACGGCATCACCGGCAAGGCATCGGGGCAGTGGCAGATCAACCCGACCTGGGCGATGACCCTTCCGTTGGGGCGGTCGGACATCCTGTTCGATGGTTACCTGGAATGGTATGTGAATGACGTTGGCCGCAAGGGCACGTCGGACTATGTAGCCAAGAGTTTCCACTTCAATCCGCAGATCAAGTACGACCTTGGCAAGGCGTTAGGGCACAACCCGAAGCAGTTCTACGTGGGGGTAGAGTGGGATTACTGGTCGGACAAGTATGGGATCGAGGACAGTCACGGCTTTGCAACCGACCAGAATGCGCTGAGCGCATTGCTCAAGGTTCATTTCTGAAGAGCAGGGTCGGTCCAGTGCCGTCCTGTGCATGTCCCTGAGCACCGAGCGCCGTCCGGGCGGCGCATCGGTAACGCTGTGGCCGAGGATGACGGCGCGCCGACTCACGTTCGCATCGCCCGTACGGCTTGGGATATGAAACATTCTTAACGACTGATTAACCATGGCTGTCTCCGCACTTCGGTAAGGTTCTGTTTTTCATGAATTTGCGGAGAACCCACAATGTTTCGGATGCTGTCTTGCACTGTCCTGTTGATGGCCACGTTCGCCTGCTCGGCGGCTGACGCGGCGCCCTCGGGGGAGGCTCTGACGGTGCTCAGTTCTGGCGGAATCATGGGCGCTATCCGCGAAGTGGCCCCCGCGTATGAAAAGAAATTCGGCGTCAAGCTCAACGTCGTGGCTGCTCCGTCGATGGGCGAGACCCCGCAAGCCGTGCCGAACCGACTGGCTCGCGGCGAGCCGGCAGACGTCGTGCTCATGGTCGGATCGGCGCTCGATAAGTTGGTCGACCACGGCCAGGCGGACAAGGCCAGCCGAGTCGACCTGGGCAAGTCTTTCATTGCCATGGCTGTGCGCAAAGGCGAACCGAAGCCGGACATCAGCACCCTGCAGGGCTTGCGTACGGCTCTGCTCGACAGCAAGTCGGTTGCCTATTCCGACAGTGCAAGCGGCGTGTACCTTTCCAAGACTCTTTTCCCGCGCATGCAATTGGGCACAGCGTTCGATGCCAAAGCCCACATGATCCCTGCCGAGCCGGTCGGGGCCGTGGTTGCCCGTGGCCAAGCGCAGATCGGTTTCCAACAACTGAGCGAACTCAAGCCCGTGAAGGGCATCGACATCGTTGGCCTGATCCCGGCCCAGGCGCAGAAAATGACAATGTATTCGGGCGCCATCGTCAGCAAGAGCCCGCACCATGCCGCGGCCCAGGCACTACTGGACTACCTGGCCTCGCCACAAGCGGACGCGGCGATCGAGGACAGCGGCCTGAAGCCATTGATTCACAACGCCGGCTGAAACCAGGGGCGATGCCTGGTTTCATGTAGCGTGCGCGATTAGTGCGGTTCGACGGTTTGCTGCAGATGATGTGATCTGCCGCTAGGTGCGCTCGGGCCCTTCCTGGAATGCTCGACCCGGGCGACCGCCACCTTGAAAGGCCTGCCACTGGGATTGATCGCCTGAACGCGCAAAGCGATGGAGTCTGGGGAACGGGATTGCCCGGCAAGGTGGCGCAGTAGCAGAAAGATCACTCCTGGGAGCAGAGCACCCTCTCAAGCACCGCCCACTGGGTCATACGCAGTGGCACCTCGGGCAGTAAGCGTGATTGGCAGGAGACGATTACCGGCCCGCATCGTCATGACACCTACTCGGTCGGTCGCCTACTCTGCGGCGTGTTGCGCTCAATGCCGCCCAGTAGCGTTTGTCGTAGTTCTTCCTTCGCCTGGGCCTGAGTGATGTCTCCTGCCACGGCTGCATCCGATAATGCATCGGCCGCCCCCAACATGCCCCAGAGGTAGGCGTTGGAAATACCAGCAGGCTGGGCGAAAGGTGCAAAAATCCCGAGGCACTTCGTGATCAGGGCCTTTTGATACTGACGTTTCAACATGGCCAACTCCGGTGAACCGCTCAGGGCTGCCAGCACACCCTGAATCTCCCGCCCCTGGGTCATCACGCAATCGACATAGGCGCTGGCGAAGGCAGTCGCTTTATCCTGCAAGGTGGACTCAGCCGCCGCGATCGCGGCGTCGAAGAGGGCGGTTTGGCGAGCGTCATAGTCTTCGTACAGTGCAGCCAGCAGGCCTTCGCGGGTACCGAAGTGGTCGTAGACCACCGGCTTGGTTACGCCCGCCGCTTCGGCCAGGCGACCTAGGGTCAGAGCATCCGTGCCCTCTTCGGCGATCAGCATCCAGGATGTTTCCAGCAACTGGCGGGCGCGTGCAGCTCTGGGCAGGCGTCGACGGGAAGGTGCGTCACTTGGCGTTGTCATGCTCAACGCCCCTGCGTGTGTGAAGCGAAGATACCGGCACCGATGGCCTGTGCTGTTTCCAGATGAGCCTGCGGATAACCCTTTTCCGAAGGAAGCAGTACGCTTGAACAGTGCACCTGTGCGCCGCAGTAATCAAAAATGCCGTGCTCGATCTGGGTCTTCATGGCGGATGTGTAGCCGTGCCGCGTATAGGTACCTTCATCGGCGCCGCCAATGGCTACCAGGTGAACGTTAAGGCGCTTGAGCTTCTTCACAACCTTACCGTCGCTGTCGTCGTAGGCCCAACCCTGGGAGAAGACGCGGTCGATCCAACCCTTGAGCAGGGCAGGGAAGGACCACCAATGGACTGGGTAGACCAAGACCAAAGCGTCTGCACGGTCCAGTCGTTCTTGTTCGGCAGCAACGTCGGCGGGTGGCTCTGCCTGCTTGTGAAATAGCGCTTGGTCCGCCAGGTTGAAACGCGGGTCGAAGCCCTCGGCGACGAGATCGGCAAACTCTGCGCTGTTGTGTGGGTTAGAGGCCGTGATGCCGTGGACGATGTGCTGGGCGATGGCATGGGTCAAAGAACGCGGATCGGGATGGGCGACGACGATTAAACTGTGCATGATCGGTTCTCCGACAGAGGACGCGTGGTCCTCGATGTAGAAGCGACCGCGCTTTAGCTACTAAAGGTAACCTACTGATAGTAGCTTTTCCAGTTCGGTATGCTACTCCGTGAATTTTTCATACTGCAGAGGTCTGTGAGGTCGGCAGTAATCTTTGTAGGAACGGGTTCACCCGCAAACACGGGCGAAGCCCTCGCCATTCACCGCGCGGCCTGCTTCGTGGGCGAACCTGCTCTCCCACCGTCCATTGCGCACTCTCCGGCATTTTTACCCAACTTGGCAGGTATGCCATGCTCGGCCTGTAAGGCGGTCGTTGCTATCGACCCATCGCCCAGCACGAAGCGCGCGAACGTCAGAAGTTGTACTTGAAACCCGTCATGATGTTTCTTGGAGCACCGTACATACCGTGGTCGCCGGCATAGCTGAGGTATTCACGGTCGAACACGTTGTTCAGATTGACTGACGCACTTAGATGCTGGTTGAAGTCGTAGCGAGCCAGGAGGTTGGTGACGGCATAGCTACCCTGGGTGAAGGTGTGCAGGTCGGCACCGGTTTTGCTCTGCCAGTTCACACCGCCGCCAAGGGTGAGCTTGTCCAGAATCCCCGGCAGGCGATAGCGGGTGAAAGTCTTGAGACTGTGGCGAGGCAGGGTGGTAACGATACGCTGGTCGTCAGCGTCGGTGCTGACCGCATAGGCATAACCGGCAGATGCCTGCCAGCCTTCGGCCAGCTCTCCGTCCAGGGTGAATTCAGCGCCTTTGGTAGTGGTTCCCTGTTCCGACTTGTACGTGTTACCGCCTGGAGTATCGATCCAGATTGCCAGGTTGTCCTGCTCGATCTTGAACAGCGCGACGCTGGAGTTCAGCTTGCCGTCGAAGTGGCTTCCCTTGACGCCGACTTCATATCCGGTGCCCTCCATCGGATCCAGAGGTTTGTTGTCGATGTCGCGAACCCAGGACGATTGTGGGTTGAAGATTTTCGTATAACTGGCATACAGCGACCACGTATCGTTGACGTCATACACCACGCCAGCATACGGGATGTACACGCCGGTTTCCGACTCCTTGGTCTTGGTTTGCTCGGCGTTGTAGGGTTTATCCTCGGTGTCACGATGCCAATCGATCACGCGGCTACCCAGCAAGACACTGAGATCGTCGGTGGCGTGCAGGCGCGTGGCGAGATAAGCGGCGTATTGAGTTTCGTCGGCAGTGGATTTGCCAGTGACGTCGAATTCCGGTTTGACCGAGCCGCCGTTCCAGTTCAACAGGTTATCGATTGCGCCAGCCGGAGAGCCGGAATAGTCGTATTTCCAGCCGCCGTAGCTTGGCACGTCCTCGTAGTAGTTGGACAAGGTCACGCCGGCGATCAATTCATGCTCGCGGCCCAACAGACTGAACGGGCCGGTCAGGTAGGCATCGATGTTGTTCTGGCGGGGGATGCCGGAGAAGCGCACGGGCAACTGTGTGGTGCCGCTTCCGTCCGGATTGAGGCTGCCGTTGACGTAGTTGAAGACTTCATCAAACTTGTTTTCGGAGTGGGTCAGCTCGATCTTTCCGCTCCAGCCATTGGCGAACTGCTGTTCGATCGAGGTGAAAAAACTGGTTTGCTCATGGTCGTTGTAAGACCACGTTTGAGCCGAATTGAGTGAGCGTTTGAGGTTGGTGCGAGACCCGTCGGTGAAGCGGGTCGGCAGGCCGGAGCGCATGGGCGAGTCAACGTCTGTGCGTTGGTAACTGAAGCCCATCGTCAGCAGGGTGTCTTCAGTCAGGTCGAACTCGGTAATGCCGTAGATCAGCTGCGAGTCCTGTTTGTAGCGGTCTACCCATGACTGCTCTGTCTTGAAGTCGGCGACCAGACGACCGCGTACGTTGCCGGTTTCGGTCAGCGGGCCAGATACATCAAAGCCAGTTCCGTAGCGGTCCCAGTTACCCGCTTCTGCGGTGACGCTGGCCTGAGCCTCGGAGGTCGGACGCTTGCGGATCAGGTTGATCGTCGCTGAAGGGCTGCCCAGGCCGCTGATCAGGCCGGTAGCACCGCGCACCACCTCCACCCGGTCATACATGGCCATGCTCTGGGTGTAATTGTCCATGCGCTTGACGGTGGGCACACCATCGATTTCAAAGTTCTGAACCTCGAAGCCGCGTGAGAAGTAACCATCGGATTCGGCACCCAGCCCGTCGCGCAACACGATGATGCCCGGTGTGGCATCGAGGGTATCGCTTAGATTGGTAAGGCGCTGGTCATCCAGGCGCTGGCGGGTCATGACGGTCAGCGACTGCGGGGTCTCTTTGGGGGTCAGGTTCAGACGGGTCGAACTGCTGGATGAGTAGGTGGTATAGAGCCCGGTACCTTCTGTAGTCGACCCGGGCGCTTTGCCCGAAATTGAAATGCTTTGAAGCTCCAGCACGTTAGAGGCCGGCGCTCGCTGGAGGGTGTATCGCCCATCCGGCTGGCGCACCGCTATGAGCTGGCTGCCCTCAAGCAGCGCCTGTAACGCACCGTCGACCGTGTAATCACCCTTCAAGCCAGGGCTGGTTTGTCCGGCAATCAATTCATTGGGAAACGACAACAACAAATGGGCTTGCTGGCCCAGGTGATTGAGCGCAGTGCCCAGTGGCGCCGCGGGGATTTCGTAGTGTTGCACGCTGCTATCGGCGGCTGCCCACACTGGCGATGAACTGGCAATCAGAACCGCCGCGGCGCAACCCAGGGTGCTGGCGAGCGGGTTTGCGTAGCACGACGAAATACTGCGGTGATGCATGTGAAGTTCCCCGATGTTTTTGATGTTTGGCCTATAAGTCTCGCCAGAAATCAAAACGGCTCATCGAAGACGAAAATAGTTCAAACGGTTGCTGGCAAGGCGCGCAAGTTGACCCATAGGCGAGTGAAACGCTGGACATCCAGTTTCAGTGTCTGGGCAATGGCATCGATGATTCGATCACTGTCTGCCAGCGGGTAGGATCCCCATACACGCAGGTTGGCCAATGCGGGGTCGCACCCGAGATGCCCATGACGATAACGACCCAGTTCATCCAGGAAAGCCTGGAGCGGTTGGCCGTTGGCGACGATCATGCCTTCTGCCCAGGCCGGAGCGTTTGCTTGCAGTGCATCCTGATCGAGCAGCCCGAGCGGCCCGAAACGAGCCAGTTGCCCGGCCTGCAAGGGAGTCCACGTGCTCGCTTTTGCCGGTTTTACCTGAAGCGAGCCACGATAGACCGCCAACTGAGTCGAGCCATTCTCAAATTGGCGTACCGTGAAGCGCGCCGAGGACGCCTGCGCGCGGATCTGAGGGGCTTCGATGGAGAGTGCCTGGTTCAAAACCGTGTCGACCAGGATCTCGCCGCTGAGTAATCGAAGGTGCCAGCGATGATCTGTATGACGAACATTTATCGCGCTGTGGGTATTGAGATCAAACGACAGATTGGCGTTCAGCGCGACGCGTCGCTGCTCTCCAACGCCCGTGACGTAATCGGCGCTCAAGCGCGAAACCACTTCGCTGCCTCCGGCCAACCATGCACCCGCGCCTGTGGTAAGCAGCAGGGCCAGGCCCTTGATAGCCCGTCGTCTGCTCAACCCTTCCTGAGAAGAAAGCAACAGGGCCTGTCGGGCAAGGTTTGGATCGCCCTGGGTACGTATTGAGTCTAGCTGCGCAGCCAGGGCCAAGGCCCTTTCCCAGGCCAGCTCATGCAAGGGGTGTTCACTACGCCATGCCATGAAGGCGGCCTGTGCGGGTGAATCGAAGTGAGCTTCCTGCATATCGAGCCACCACGCCATCGCCGCCTCGCACATTTTCGGTGATGGCGCGGGTTCTGGGGTAAAGGCGTTTTCGGTGATCGTCATCCCAGCGCTTCCGTGACCAGCATGCACTGCGCACCTGCCTTGATGATGTGGCGTTTGACGGTAGCGATTGAAATACCCAGCCGCTCGGCAATTTCCCCATGGCTGAGCCCATCCAGTTGCGACCAGAGGAATGCCTTTTTGACGGCGACATCCAACTTACAGAGTGCTTCGTCGAGTCGAACCAGCGTCTCGAAAATAATCAATTGGGTAGCCAGATCCGGCAGCACGTTTTCGTCATCCGTCTGAATTGCATCCAGATAGGCTTTTTCCAGGCGTGTGCGGCGGTAGTGGTTTGACAGGACACTGCGTGCAACCTTCGCCAGAAACGGTCGAGGCTGTCGGACTTCCAACGCCTCTTTGCTGAGCAACAGGCGCATGAAGGTGTCCTGCATCAAATCAGCGGCGCGGTGTGAGCAGCTCAATTGCCGATACAGCCAGCGACGCAGCCAGCGGTGTTGCTGTTCGTAAAGAGCCGTGAGCTGAGCATTGTCGACGGATGCCATGAGTTTGAGTCGATGCAAATGAGACGTAGTATCATATGTGACTATTGGGCTGCCGACAAGAACGCAGAATGTCTGCTTAGGATCGTGTAGCGACGGTCATACCTTCACTGTCGCTATACGCTTTCAGACCAGCAAACGACCCATTGCGGACATTGAACGGAAATGGATTGGGTGCTCGCGTAATCCTGAAATAGGATGGGCTATTTACATTCAAGATGGCGCACTAGCGGTGAGCATACCCATGGAGCGAAAAGCAATCCCGTCATCCACCTCTGATTGGGTCATACGCAGCACTACACCTGGCAGTGTGGAGCGCATCGAAGCGTGGTTTGGCGGCCATGGCTACGACCTGCATCGTCACGATACATATTCGATAGGCCGTACTCTTGCCGGCGTTCAGAGCTTTCACTACAAGGGAGCGCTGTGCCACGGCGTGCCAGGCAACACACTTGTGCTGCACCCCGACGAAGTGCATGACGGCATGGCTGGCACGGATGTGGGTTTTCGCTATCGGATGGCCTACATCGACCCGTCGCTTATACAGAACGTTCTCGGGGGAGAACCGTTGCCTTTCATTGCTGGCGGACTATCCTGCGACCCGCGCTTGTACCACGCCAGCGAGGCTTTCGTGCAGGCACTCGATCATCCACTGGAAACACTAGAGGAACAGGACGCCGTTTATGACTTGGCAATGGCGCTTCGTGCAGTCGGCGGCAAGCCGCGTGGTCGCAAACGTCTGGATTACCGCTCTGCCGGGCGCGCCAGGGAGTTCATCCTGGAGCACCTTCACGTGGACATCACGCTGGAGATGCTCGAACAGGCGAGTGGACGTGAGCAATGGAGCTTGTCGCGAGACTTTCGGGCCCTTTACGGCACCAGCCCATACCGTTTTGTCACGCTTAGGCGCCTGGATTCTTTCCGCAGACTGATTCTGGATGGCTTCTCACTGGTCGATGCCGCCCTTGTCTCAGGCTTTCATGATCAGAGCCACATGACCCGGCATTTCACTCGCACCTACGGCGTGCCGCCTCTGCGTTGGCTGGAACGCTTACGCACTGTTCGCTAAGTTGCAGGATCGTACAAGAACAGCGCGCTTTCCGCTCGATAGGCTGGTCACTCCAAATTAGAGAGGATCAGCTATGTCCAGCATGCATCAGCAATCGGCATCACCGCCTGTAAACCTGACTCAAAAAGCTTCTCTGATCGAGCAGCAATGGAGCCCAAGGGTCGTCGCGGAAATGAACGACTACCAATTTAAGGTGATACGCATCGAAGGTGAATTTATCTGGCATTCACACCCAGAAACTGATGAAGCTTTTCTAGTGCTCGAAGGTCTCTTGCGCATCGATCTCCCCGAGGGCTGCGTTCATGTGAAGCCGGGCGAACTGTATGTCGTACCACGTGGTGTAGAGCACAGAACAGCGGCAGAAACGGAAACAGCACTTATGATGATTGAGCCGCGAGGCGTGTTGAATACTGGTCATGAAGTCGAGGAGCGAACAGCGCTGAATGACGTCTGGATCTGAGTCGACATCGACAGTAGTGGCTAGCCTCATCAGGGCGTGAAGCGAACACCTATCGAGAGGGGGCCGTTTCATGCCCCATGGTCTGCAAGCGCAGATCCGACCGGTGGGGCATAGACCAGGAAGGTGGCGCATTTCGGTCCGGAGCCGGCTACCAAGCGATGAGGCCGATACTGGATAAAGAGTCCAGATTCGATGCCCGCTTTGGGTCGAAAGCGGTCACCCACGACCGGCTGCATTCGACCCAAAGCAGACCTCCGACATGGACCGCTCTCGTCCAAAAGCTGTAGTTCATGACCTATCGAATACGCAGTGTTAGATAATTCCCATTTCTTCAGGCCAGGTTTCCACTTCAAGCTTTTTCGCCGTCTCAATCAAGCAATTTATTTCCGCGTTAGATGCGTCGTTCAGTTCAGCAGCAATTGCCTCAAGCGCCGCTACGTCATCATCGTTTTCGACATTATGCCGGTCATCAATATGTTTGCAGGCAAGGATCAATGCCCGTGCGATGGTTTCCATGTAGATCTCCAACAAACACGCAACGGTTGTAGAAGTAGTAAAGGGTCATTCGGATACCGCAGAGCGTAGCATTCGAAGAGCGGATGGGCAGCTTCTGGCCGATTGCTGCCCTCCGCGAAGGGCAGCTATGGGTCGAAAGCAGTCACTCACGACCGGCTGCTTTCGGCCCGAAGCTGCCATTCATGAAGGGCAGAGATCAGCCAAAAGCAGCTAGGCTTTGTACGAAAAGCCTTGAAACTCGGTGATGCTGCGTCGAAAACAGCCTCGGAATGCTCATTTTCAACCCGTAAACTCCGCTTCCTAGGCTGTTTTCGCCTTGCCTGACCTTCGTCCCAAGACTTTTCAGACAGACCCTAGTCATTACTGATCGAGATCGGCCACCCGCTGCCCCAGGCCCTTATCCCCGCCTGAGCCGGTCACTTTCTGATGTCCCTCACAGATCCCGGATGAATCCGCTTCTGCAACTGAGCGCGCAACGGCCTATCGGGCAGAGCAGTTGTCTTGCGACTAGCTTTACCTCGAGCACTAAAATCTCCGTTCATAGCTCAACCCGGTAGAGTTTCGTTATGACTAAAATAATCGATCTCACGATCACCCAAGATTACCTCAATCCATTTGCCTTGCCGGAAAACCCCAAGTTAAGCCCGGAGCTGACCGACTACTTATCAGATAGTGCTTGGTACCATCCCGATCTGTGCCTACACATTCGTTGCCCAGAAGACGAGCGAGAACGCCTGCAGCACGCCATCAGCAATACCTTTGCGGAAAAGAGGGAGCAACTCAGAGGGGATATTCGCGTCCAACGGCTGGTAGCGCTGACACTCTTAGGCTTGGCGCTTGCCTTGGTGCTGGCAGGCACAGCTCTGGGGATTGAAGGCACCATCCCTGTGGGAGTCGTTACAGTCACCGCGTGGATGCTGCTGTGGCGTAGCGCAGAAATATTTTTTCTGGATATCCGCAGCATTAAGCGGCAGCAGCGTAAGTACCAACGCATTGCCAGCGCATCAAAGCAGTTTATGCCTTAGGCTCTGTACGAAAAGCCTTGATACTCGGTGAGGCTGCGTTGAGAACAGCCTCGCCTGACCTTCGCCTCAAGACTTGTCACATGGCGCCAAGTTCTGACGGGCTGATAATCCGACTTTTTCAACTACATTGTCCCATGGCTACTCGGTATGAAGGGCACCAATTGAGGCCAGGCTGTGTGAAGACACCTGCGATTGTCTAACGTTTTGATCGCCGCTAAATGGCCACGAGTGGCCGAGGCACGGTTGGCCACAACGTACAAACAGCAGTCGATGACACACACATTCTGATCACTGCCCATAAAGTCACCAATGTTGGAAATGGCCGAGCGCAGCTGAGCAAGCACGGCTTCATCTACATCGCTGCATCGGATGAATACCGATGCCCTGCAGATCAGCTACTGACCTGCAGGCATTCTTCGAAGGAAGATGGGATGTCGCAGGACAAGCACTCAAACGCTACCGTCGCGTCCGCTGTTGTTTCGAGGGGCTCAATGTCATGTTTCCCGCTACCCCTGCCTCGCGCTTATCATCGATGGGTTTCGGAATGGGCCTGATCGAACGGTTTGCGATCCAATAGGCAGTCTATGAACGCTCCTAGGGCGGCTGGCCGGTGTTGCCTATTCGGGTAATAGAGGAACAGCCCTGGACGTGAAATCGACCAGTCAGCAAGGACTTGGATCAGCCGTCCCTGGGCCAACAGTTCGCCCACGTCTTCTTTCTCGAAATGATAGGCGATGCCGAGCCCATGCAGGGCGGCAGCGATGCCGATGTCAGGGTGATTGGTGACGACGGGGCCGTCGACCGCCACTTCCAGCGGCTGTCCCCGTTCCTGGAACTCCCAGCGATAGGGCCTACCGTCCATCTGCAGCCGCCAGTTGATGCATGCATGATCCTGCAACTCAGCAGGTGACTGAGGGATGCCTCGACGTGCGAGGTAGTCCGGAGACGCCACGGCGACCATGTTCAGGTCTGGCGTCAGGCGGACGGCCACCATGTCTTTCTCAAGCCGGCCACCTACACGGATGCCCGCGTCAAAACGGCCAAGAACGATATCGGCCAGTGCGTCATCGACCACGATATCGAGCACCACGTCAGGGTGTGCCTGATGGAAGCGTGCCAGCCGGGGCGCAATGAGGGTTCTCGCGGCGATCCCCAGCGTATTGATACGCAGCGTGCCGCTTATCTGGCCTGTGGCCTCACTGGCTTCGGCGACGGCAACAGCTATCTCTCGAAACAAGGGGGCGACACGCCTGTAGAGCAGCTCGCCACTCGTCGATGGCGCGACGCTTCGGGTCGTGCGATTGAGCAGGCGTGCGCCGATGCGACGTTCGAGCTGTCGAATGGTCTGGCTGAGTGCAGAGGGCGATAAGCCCAGATGATCGGCGGCCCGCGCGAAGCTTTGACGCTCCACGATGGCCACAAAGGCTTTTAGCTCAGCAAATTCGGATCCACGCATTATGCATTCGCTTCTACATAGTCCATTCGGATTCTAGAGCATTCAATTAATGCTGTCCGGTACGCATCCTAGGGGCTGTACAAAAAGTATTGAGACGAAGGTAAGGCAAGGCGAAAACAGCCGAGGAAGCGGAGTTTACGGTTGTAAATGAGCATTCCGAGGCTGTTTTCAGCGCAGCATCACCGAGTTTCAAGGCTTTTCGTACAGAGCCTAAGGCTGTCACTGACCCCATGGAGCCAACAACATGCATACCTTGACCCTACCTGATCCGATTGCTGCGTACTTCGCTGCCGAACACGACCCTGAAGCTTTGGCACATTGCTTCGATACGCAAGCCGTCATGAAGGACGACGGTCACACCTACACGGGTATCAACGCCATCCAGGCATTCATGGCCGAGGCCTCGGCCAAGTACAGCGCGACGAGCGTGCCCTTTGCCATTGAGCGCCAGGACGGACTCCAACTGGTGCGCGCCAACGTCACTGGCAAGTTCCCTGGCAGCCCGATCGTTCTGTCGTACCGCTTTCGTCTTGAACGCGGCCTGATCGCATCGCTGGAAATAACGGCATGAGCTTCGACCTTCAACTCAAGGGTTTGCGCACAGTCGTCACTGGCGGCACGATGGGCCTTGGCGCTGCAGTCGTGCAGACCCTCGTGGAGGCTGGTGCCAGAGTCGCAACGTCGGCGCGCGACGTGTCGGCACGACCGGTGGATGGCGTCACCTATATCGGTGCCGATCTGACGACGGCACAAGGCGTGGCTCACGTCGCGCAGACCGTGCTGCAGAGCTGGGGCGGGGTCGATATCGTGATTAACGTGGTTGGTGGTTCAAGCACTCCAGGTGGTGGCTTTGCCGCCATCAGTGACGAGCAGTGGCTAGCAGAGCTGAACCTCAATCTGATGCCTGCCGTACGCCTGGATCGCGCGCTATTGCCGTCCATGCTTGCCCAGGGCTCAGGCGTTATCATCCATGTGAGCTCGATTCAGCGCATGATGCCTGTGCCTGAATCCACCACCGCCTACGCCGCCGCCAAGGCAGCGCTCACCACCTACAGCAAATCCCTTGCAAGGGAAGTGACGCCAAAGGGGGTTCGTGTGCTGAGCGTCGCGCCTGGGTGGATTGAGACCGAGGCGTCCGTAAGGCTTGCAGAGCGGTTGGCTGCCCAGGCAGGAACGGACTACGAAGGAGGCAAACGAATTGTCATGGAGTCGATTGGCGGAATCCCACTGGGCAGGCCGGCCGAACCTCAAGAGGTTGCCGATTTGATCGTCTTCCTCGCGTCCCCCCGTGCCGCCTCGATCTCAGGATCCGAGCACCGTATCGACGGCGGTACCATCTCAACGCTGTAATCGACGGCTGCAATCAACGGGACGACGGCGAGCCCTCAAGGCTCGCCGCATCCCCGAAATTGTTTACTGCTTGGGCCGTTAGCTGCCCTTGCCCACAGACTGCCTTCGGTCCCGCTCGGCAAATGCTGGTCGGGTACTTTGGCTTCCAATCGTCTCGACTCTATTCGCTCGGCAACTGGATTATCGTCTTGCCCTTGGCTCGGCCTTCAGCAACCTGGCGGAAGGCGTCGTTGACCTCGTCCAGTGCGAACCGTTGCCGATCCACCCGGATCCTCAGTTGCCCGGCATCTGCCAGCTCAGCCGCCTCGTGCAGGATTGCTCCGTGGTGTTCGCGGCCCTTGCCCGTAAGCAACGGAGTCAGGGTGAACACGCCCGAATAGGTGGCGCTTCTGAACGATAGCGGCGCAAGACTGTGCTGGCCCCAACCGAGGCAGCTCAGCACGTGCCCGGTATAGGGCTTCACGGCCTCGAACGATGCATCCAGCGTGCTACCGCCCACGGTGTCATAGACGATGTCGAAACCTTCCCCGGCCGTATGTTGCGCCACATAGGACGCTACGTGCTGGGCCTGGTAGTCGATCGCCGTGGCTCCCAGGGCGCGTATGAAGTCGAGGCTGGCGGCCGATCCGGTGGCGTAGACTTTGGCCCCACGCGCCTTGGCCAGCTGGATGGCCATTTGGCCGACTCCACCGGCGCCGCCGTGAATCAGCACCTGCTGGCCTGCGCGGACATTGGCGCGATCCACCAAACCTTCCCAGGCGGTGATGAACACCAAAGGCAAGGCGGCCGCCTCGCACATGTCCAGAGCGTGCGGTTTGGGTGCGATCAGCCGGGCATCCACGGCGATGTATTCGGCCATGGTGCCCTGGGTCCCGCCGATCCCACCGGCCATGCCGAAGACCTCCTGGCCGAGCGTGAAGCCTTCTACCGCCTCGCCGAGCTCGACGACCGTGCCGGCCAAATCCAGGCCGAGCACCGCCGGCAGCGGCTGACGGGCGTGTGCCCCAGCACCGTTGGCGATCTTGGTATCGAGCGGGTTGACCCCGGCGGCGTGCACCTTGACGAGGATCTGCCCCTTACCGGGAACTGGACGAGCAATGCGCCGTACGACCAGTGGAGCGTGGGCGGACTCGGCGATAGCGGCAAGCATGGTCTGACTCATGACGGAAACCTCTGTTTGAGTGGATGCATACAAGTTGCTCCTTTCGAGCCATTCCGATAAGAAGCTAAATTTGCATATGACTCATTCCCAAGAGAGGGCTGGTGGCATGGACCTGTTCGACAGCATGCGCGTCTTCGTGAGGGTCGTGGAGCGTGGGTCTTTTTCGGCAGTGGCTCGGGAACTGAACATGGGCCAGCCCGCCGTCAGCAAGCAGATCCGCGCTCTGGAGCAGTACCTGGGCGGGCCAGTGTTCGCCCGCAGCACCCGACACCTCGCGCTAACCGACCAGGGGCAACGTTTCTACAGCCACTGCCAGGAAATTCTCGGGCAAGTCGAAAGCGCCACGCGCAGCTTTGCCAGTGGCCAGGAGCAGGTCGCAGGCCCCCTGCGCGTCGCCGCACCGGTCAGTTACGGGCGATTATGCATCGCGCCTCTGATCGGGACGTTTCTGCAGCGCTATCCCGATGTGCGAATTGACCTGCGGCTGAGCGATCACAACGAAGACCTGCTCATGGAAAACATAGACCTGGCGATCCGAATTGGAGTGGTGAAGACCGAGGGCCTGGTGGCGGTATCATTAGGCACAACCACGCGACGGGTATACGCCTCGCCTATTTATCTAGAACGCTGCGGTGTGCCCCTGGAGCCGAGTGAACTGGCAGGTCACAATTGCATCGGTTTCACCTTGCTGGAGCATTACGACCGCTGGCGCTTCACGCGCGGGGCGCACGAGTTCGAGATCGCCATCACCGGTAACGTCACCAGCAACAGCAGCGAGGCCATTCGTGAAATGGTCCTCTGCGGCTTGGGCATCTCCCTCTCTCCACAATGGCTTTTCGCTGCAGACGTTGAACGAGGCCGCGTGCAAAGTGTGCTCGACCGTTACAAGGCCACCGCGCTGCCAGTCAGTGCGGTGTTCAGTCGTGAGCGGCGTCATTCGGCACGGGCGATGGCGTTCATCGATTTTCTGCGCGAGCACCTGCACGTTCTCCCAGGTAGGGCATAGACCCGCACCTGTCATGCGTGATGTACGCGGTCGGCGTGCGCCCACCTCACGGCAGATGAGCATCGACCAACCTGGCCATCCTGTCCTGGGGTAACTGGAGTCTATTCGGCGCCCCCTCGGCGGTGCGCTGTCCAGCAAAGCCTGCCATCATGTCGCTACAGACCTGGCGCTCAAGACGCGGGCCGTCCCGGCCCGTGTGCATGCGCTGGAAACTTCGTGCAGGCCCCAGGGAGCGCCCCTGACGCATGAAAACGCTGAAAATCGCAACCTTCAACATCAACGGCATTCGCAGCCGCCTGCCGGCCCTGCTGAACTGGCTGGAGCGCGAGCAGCCGGACATTGCCTGCCTGCAGGAGCTCAAGGCAACCGATCAGCAATTCCCGCGCCATGACCTGGAAATGGCAGGCTATGGCTGCCTCTATCAGGGGCAGCCGTCGTGGAATGGCGTAGCCATCCTGGCGCGTGACAGCGAGCCGCTGGAAGTGCGCCGGGGCTTGCCGGGTATGGAGGATGACCCGCAGAGCCGTTACCTCGAGGCGGCCGTTCACGGGGTGCTGGTCGCCTGCCTGTACCTGCCAAACGGCAACCCGCAGCCGGGGCCCAAGTTCGACTACAAGCTGCGCTGGTTCGAGTGCCTGATCGAGCACGCCAAGGGTCTGCACGGCAACGGCCATCCAACGGTGCTGGCGGGCGACTTCAACGTGGTGCCCACCGACCTGGACATCTACGACCCGCGCTCATGGCAGAAGGATGCACTGCTGCAGCCCGAGTCCCGCGCCTGCTATCAGCAGCTGCTGGAGGTGGGCTGGGTCGATGCCATTCGCCACCTGCATCCCGATGAACGCGTTTACACCTTCTGGGATTACTTTCGCAATCACTGGGCGCGCAATGCCGGGTTACGCCTCGACCATTTGTTGCTCAACCCCGAACTTGCACCTTACCTGAAACGGGCGGGGGTCGATGCCTGGGTACGCAACCAGGTCAAGGCCAGCGACCACGCGCCCGCCTGGATCGAACTGGGCGGGCGCAGGTAGTGGGTTACAGGAGCTGTCGAGGGTGATCGGAAACTCCCTGACGCGTTTGCCAGTGGCGTGGTAGACCGCATTGGCCACCGCCACAGCAACGCCGACCAATGGCCACGCCCCACACCACGCCCCGAGGATCTGGCTGCGGGCGGTGCGTTTTCGCTCCCTTTAGGGAAATGGCACTCATGGCAGGTCCTCACGGTGGGGTATTTCTTGCCGGGCAGTACCGAGCTGAGTACCTGCTTGGCGGTCTGCACGATGACCCCAGCCTGGTTCGGGGCGCCCTTGAGCAGGGTGCTGGCGAACTGCTTCGCCTGTTCCAGCTTGATATGCGGGGGTAGCGGCGGCACGTTGGGGTCGGTCTTGAATTCGATCAGCACAGTGCGCCGAACATGCCATTGATGCCATCGCCGGGGTAGCCGAAGATGCGCCGTACCCCCACTGATACAAGCGCTCCACCAGAAAGTGGCCTACCGTGCCGCTCATTGTCTTCTCCCGGTCTGTCCTCGATAGGGGGCTGGACTTGGCACGCGCCGGTAAAGTTTCAACGGCGTTCACGTCGGTCGGCTAACCGGAACCTCATCTCGGGCGAGGGGTTCCCAGGCACATCGACAACCTGATCGGGACGGGACACAGATGAATGACATCGACACCAGCAGTGGCGCGCTGCAGACCCTGCACTTCGAAGACGACGGGGCAACGCCCAACAACCGTTTCCCCGTGTTGTGCTATCGCTTGCAGCTCGACCCTGATAATGACAATGCCAGTGCGTTCGAGGCATTGTTCGCCGGCCATGGCTGGACGCCGCTCTGGCGGGCCGGGATATTCGACTATCACCACTTTCATCCCAATGCCCATGAGGTATTGGGCGTCGCCGCGGGCCGCGCCCAGGTGACCCTCGGTGGCGAAGCGGGTCAGACGCTGAGCGTGAGGGTTGGCGATGTGCTGGTGTTGCCGGCCGGGACGGGCCATCGCTGCGTCGAGTGCAGCGAAGACTTCCTGGTGGTCGGGGCCTATCCCCGCGGGCAGGAGGACTACGACATCCAGCGGCCTGATGCCCACACCTACGCTCAGGCAATTGCGCGCATCGCTGTCGTACCAGGCCCCGTGCAGGACCCCGTCACAGGCGCGCCGATGACCCATTGGCGCTGAGGCTGGCACGTGGCGGAGGTTGCCGTTCGTCGGTGTGATCCGTATCGCTGAAAAACCTTTGCCGGGGGCGCTCATCAGAACAGATGTAACGTTCGTTCGACGTTCCCAATCAGGTCTTCGGCCCGTTCTAGCGCGGGCCTTTTTTTGCCTTCTTCATGAACCTCGGGATCAAGCCTCGGCAGCAGGCCGTAACCGGAAGCTGACTCCCATACGGTTGAAAGCATTCATGGCGGCAATGGCCGCCGTCAGGTCAACGAGGTCCTTCTCTGCAAACATCGCCGAGGCCGCTGCGTATGCTTCGTCCGACACATGGGTCTCGCTAACCCGTGTGACTTCCTCTGCCCAGGCCAGAGCCGAGCGTTCCAGATCCGTGAACAAGTCCTGCGCTTCATGCCATACCGGTACTAACACCAGCTTGTCCACCGACATACCTTCTTTGATCAGATCCCGTGAATGCAGATCAATGCAGTGGGCGCATCCATTGATCTGGGACACTCTGAGAAACACCAGATGGATGAGGGGGGCCGGCAGATTCGTAGCCGTGGTCACGAAATGATGCAGACCTCCAAGGGACTTGGCTGCGCCAGGCGAAGCTTGAAACCAATTGAGGCGACTCATGGGTTGTTTCCTTTCTTCGGGACGGTGGTGAGCGCGCGACATGCGGGGCGTCATTTGCGGGATTCCCTGACCCGGTTCGCACACAGCGCGAGAAGCTTGGGTAGGGTTCAATTGTGGTCATGAAGCGGACTATAGTAGTGATCCACTTGGACTCTAATTCACTGATCCACTTTTGAGGTGCCCATGCCATCCGATGCGACCCTGTTCGGTGCGATAGCGCTACCCTCGGGAAGGTCAACTGCGGGCGTCAATCTTCAGGAGTGGCTGTATCTGGAATTGCGCGAGGCAATGCTTGCCGGGCGTCTGGCTGCAGGAAGCAAGCTCCCGGGAAGCCGGACGCTGGCTGCACGACTCGGCGTCGCACGCGGAACGGTACAGGCAGCGTATCAGCAGCTTTTGTCTGAGGGCTACGCGGTCAGCCGAACAGGCAGTGGCACCCGTGTGTGCTTGGAGCTGCCTGATGCCAAACAACGGGTGTTTCCCCGCCAGCGAGGCGGTGGAGCGCAAATCCCGGTGCGGCGGATTCCCCCAAGCACGGAATGGGTCGAGCGGCTGCAGACTGCCACGCCGGCATTCGCCAGGCGCAAGGTCGCGCCTGGACTTCGTCCTTTCTTCCCGATGCGTAGTGACGTTCGGTCATTCCCGATAGACCTTTGGCGCAAGCTGCATATCCAGCAGATGCGCAGTTCCAAACTGGAAGCGCTGCTCGATTATGATGCCGCCGGGTTGCCGAGTTTGCGTCACGCCATCGCCGACTATCTGGGCTGCGCTCGAGGCGTGCATATTTCGGCTGACCAGATCGTGGTGCTCAGTAGCGTGCAACAGGGGATCGATCTATGTTTGCGCTTATTGGTTCCGCCAGGGGAGAGCGTCTGGATGGAGGACCCGGGTTACCCGGGGGTACGTCAGCTTATGGCGGTGGCAGGTTGTGAGGTCGTGGGCGTCCCGGTGGATCAACAGGGTATGCGGGTCGAGGATGGTATTCAGGCCGCCCCTAAGGCTAAGCTCGCTTATGTGACGCCCTCGCGGCAAATGCCCACCGGCCATGAACTGTCTCCCGCCAGGAGGCTTGCATTGCTGCGTTGGGCGAGCGCTTCTGGGGCCTATATCATTGAAGATGACTACGACAGCGAGTATCGATTCATTGCCAAGCCCATTCCAGCCTTGCGCGCCATGGCGGGTGCCGATGAGTCGGTAATCCTCGCCGGCACATTCAGCAAACTGCTGTTCCCGTCCGCTCGCCTGGCGTATCTGGCGCTCCCTACACATCTGGTCGATGTCTTTACCCGCGCGGTAGCGTTGACCTCACGACACCCTAACAGCCTGAGTCAGGCGGTGCTGGCGGCATTTTTCGATCAAGGGCATTTCGAACGGCATGTCAGACGCATGCGCAAACGCTATTCGCTGCGTGCTGAGGCGCTCAACTGCGCAGCTCAAGCACACTGGCAGGGTTTGATCGAGGTGCCGGAGATTCGTGCTGGCCTGGACATCGCTTGCTCATTGCTGGTCGGTAGCGAGTCTGAAGCGGGTCGTCGAATCGAAGAAGCCAACGTTGATGTACTGCCACTTTCGCCATTTTTCCAGGCGCCGGTGTCTGCAGGTTTTTTGCTGGGATTCGCGCCTTATGAGGAACGGTCCCTGTTTGAAGCAGCGTTGGCGGTCAGGAAGGCACTGCAGAACCACAGGCTGTTGCTCTGATACGCCAGCGTGCGTCCAGGCCACTTTAGGAGCGGCTTTACCCGCGAAGCGGGCATGGTCGAACCGCATTCGAGTCTGACGCACGGGTTCGGTTGCTGGCGTGCTGGTCGCTTGAGTCCAATCCGATCTCTATGGTCTATTCCCCCAATCGCCTTTTGAGCGCCCGGGTGCGGGTTTTCGTGCAGTGACGTGTGGAGTCGTTTGAGGCCACCGGGTTGCGCTGAGGCTTTCGCACCTTGGCCATTGCACTTTTGCCTTTACCATGGGGCCAGACCCATATCGCTGAAAGAGACCCACATGGAATTACGTCAACTTCGCTATTTCCTCAGTGTATTGGAGTGCGGCAGCCTTGGCCGTGCTGCGCTTGAGCTTGGGGTTGGCGCTTCTGCCTTGAGCCAGCAACTGTCGAAGCTGGAAAGCGAAGTGAGTACTCGGTTGTTGACGCGGTCTAGTACCGGTGTCTCGCCGACGGCAGCGGGCCTGGCCTTCGAATACCATGCACGGCTGGCGCTACGGCAGGCGGATCATGCTGTCCTAGCCGCGCAAAGCGGCCGTATGAGCGGTTATGCCAGTGTCGGATTGGCACCGACTACTGCATCCATTCTTGGTCTGGCGTTGATCGACAGGATGCGCGAACGCTATCCCGATATCCGTCTGCACCTGGTGGAGATGCTGTCGGGCTACCTGATGAACCAACTCAACGCCAGGCACCTTGACCTTGCTGTGCTGTTCCAGGCAGAGGCGGGGCCTAGGCTGGAGGTCCGGCCGCTACTCAACGAGCGGTTGTTCGTCCTGGTTCCCGCCGCGCTGGTCGATGCCAACTGGGGCGAGGCCCTGACCCTGCAACAGATCGCCTCGCTGCCTTTGGTGATGCCCAGCACACAGCACGGCCTGCGCACCACGCTGCGCTCGATCTTCGAACGGGCCGGGCTGGAGCCCTCGATCGTCATGGAAGTCGATGGCCTGTCGCTGTTGATGGATTGCGTCTGTGCAGGGCATGCCGCCACCATCCAGCCCGGCGCGACCGTCGCACGGGCGCATCACGCAGGCTTGCGGGTGTTCGCCATTGACGAAGCACAGGCGCAGCGCCGGAACCTGATCGTCAGCCTGACCGATGACGAGCTCTCGCCGGCCGCCTTGGCGACACGGATCGTGCTGCAGGAGGTTTCTCGGGAGTTGGTGGAGCAGGACCGATGGCCCGGAGCGCAGTTGCTTTGACTCAGTCTCCCGGCATTGCCATCCGTAGCCTTTAGAAAAACTGAATGCCTCCCCCCGCTAATCGCGTTTCGGACCCTCTGGGTACTCATTAGAGTCCCTGGTCACGAGGAGCAGCCGAACATTCGGCGCTTCGTGACTTGGAGGCGAAATGATCGATGTGCTAGTCATTGGAGGGGGCAATGCCGCCCTCTGTGCCGCGCTGATGGCGCGGGAAGCCGGAGCCAGCGTACTGCTGCTTGAGGCTGCCCCCCGCGCCTGGCGGGGTGGCAATTCCCAACACACGCGTAACTTGCGGTGCATGCATGATGCCCCGCAGGACGTACTGGTCGACGCGTATCCGGAAGAAGAGTTCTGGCAGGACCTGCTGAAGGTCACCGGTGGCCAGACCGACGAAAAGCTCGCGCGCCTGGTGATCCGTGCCTCCTCCAATTGCCGCGGGTGGATGCGCCGTCATGGCGTGCACTTTCAGCCCTCGTTATCTGGTGCGCTGCATACCGCACGAACCAACGCCTTTTTCATGGGCGGCGGCAAGGCGCTGATCAATGCCTACTATCGCAGCGCCGAGAACCTTGGGGTGCAGGTACGTTACGACACGCCTGTCGCCGACATTGAACTGCAAGAGGGATCCTTCGTTGCAGCCCATGTGCCGGCGCGTGAGGTCCAGGGCCGGCACCTTCCTGCCGAGCGCATCGAGGCGCGCACTTGTGTGCTTGCAGCCGGGGGGTTCGAGTCCAACCGTCAGTGGTTGCGCGAGGCCTGGGGGCAGAACCCGCGAGGGGAGTGGCCCTCGGACAATTTCCTGATTCGCGGCACGCGTTTCAACGACGGGGTTCTGTTACGCCGCCTGATCGAACAGGGCGCAGACAAGATTGGCGACCCGACGCAGGCACACATGGTAGCGATCGACGCCCGTGCGCCTCTCTACGACGGCGGGATCTGCACCCGCATCGATTGTGTGTCGCTGGGCGTGGTGGTCAACCGCGACGGGCAGCGCTTCTACGATGAAGGTGAGGATTTCTGGCCCAAGCGCTATGCCATCTGGGGGCGTCTGGTGGCCCATCAGCCTGGGCAGGTGGGTTTCTCGATCATCGACCAGAAAGCCCTGGGTCGATTTATGCCGCCGGTATTCCCGGGCGCTACCGCCGACAGCCTTGAGGCGTTGGCGGGCCTGCTTGGCTTGCCTGTCCAAGCCTTCGTCGAAACCGTGCGCGCCTACAACCATGCCTGTCAGGTGGGTACCTTCGATCACACGCAGCTGGACGACTGTCACACCGTAGGCCTGGCGCCTGTGAAAAGCCACTGGGCGCGCCCGATCGATACACCTCCGTACTACGGTTACCCGCTGCGACCGGGTGTGACCTTCACCTACCTGGGGCTGCGCACCGATGAAACGGCCGCCGTTCATTTCGATGGGAATCCCAGCCCGAACCTGTTTGTTGCCGGCGAGATGATGGCGGGCAATGTGCTGGGCAAGGGCTACACCGCCGGTGTCGGCATGTCCATCGGTACCGCCTTCGGGCGCATCGCCGGGACCAGCGCCGCTGCTGCGGCAGGCTACGAACATCCAGAAAAAGAGAAACGCCATGACCGCGCAACTGCCTGAACCATTCCAGCCTGATACCGCCCAGCCCGCATTCGATTTGATCCCGGTGTTGAACGTCGAGGAGCAAGAAGTCGACCGGCAAATGCGCATTTGCAACGCCTGCCGTTACTGCGAGGGCTTCTGCGCGGTGTTCCCGGCCATGACCCGCAGGCTTGAGTTCGGCAAGGCAGATATCCACTACCTGGCCAACCTGTGCCACAACTGCGGCGCGTGCCTGCATGCTTGCCAGTACGCTCAACCCCACGAATTTGCCGTCAACGTGCCGCAGGCTATGGCGAAGGTGCGTGGGCAAACCTACGCCGAGTACGCCTGGCCGGCCCTGTTCGGACGCTTGTATCGACACAACGGCATCTTCGTCGCCAGTGCTTTGGCAGTGGCACTGTCGTTGTTCTTGCTGTTGACCTTGTGCGCCAACGGCACGCTGTTGCCCGGTCGGTTGGCGGGAAATTTCTATGCAGTTTTCCCGCATAACACCCTGGCGCTGATGTTCGGCGGTGTCTTCGCTGCGGCGAGTCTGGCGCTGGTGGTCGCGGTACGCCGTTTCTGGCGTTCGGTCTCGCCGGCCGAGGCGCAGGCGCAACCAGTCAAAGGGGCTGTGGTGGAGGCATCGAGTGCGGCATTGACCCTCAAGTATCTCGATGGAGGGCATGGCCAGGGCTGCAACAACGCCGACGATCGCTACACACTGTGGCGGCGACGTTTCCATCACTTCACCTTCTACGGCTTCATGCTGTGTTTCGCCGCCACAGTGGTTGCCACCGGGTATCACTACCTGTTGGGCTACCAGGCGCCATACCCCCTGTTGAGTGCACCGGTGTTGCTCGGCACGTTGGGCGGTCTTGGGTTGATCGTCGGGCCAGCCGGGCTGCTGGCGCTCAACCTTCGCAGGGCGCCGGAGCAGGGCGATGTCGCCCAGCGTCCCATGGACCGGGCGTTCATCTTGCTTCTGCTGCTGGTCAGCGCCACGGGCCTGGCGTTGTTGGGCCTGCGTGACACGGCTGCGATGGCGATCGTGCTGGCGATTCACCTGGGTACGGTCATGGCGCTGTTCATCACGTTGCCCTACGGCAAGTTCGCCCATGGCCTGTTCCGCAGCGCGGCATTGCTCAAGTTCGCGATCGAGAAACGCCGACCCAACACGCTGGGCCTGGGAGGGGAATGAGCCATGATCGCATCTGGCATTCGCCCTGCGTTGCGCCAAACCACAGGCAAGTCCTCTCGCTCAACGGTTAGGCCACTTGTCCAGCAGGATCGACACGAATTTCTCCGCTGCGGGCGACAGCGACGCCCCTCGGCGATAGACCAGGCCCAGGGTGCGGGTCACCTGGGGTTCGATCAGCGGCACGCTGACCAGCGTCGGGTGGTCGGCGCTGGGCATCGCCAGGCTGGGCATGGCCGACACCCCCAGCCCGGCCTCGACCATGCCCAGCGAGGTGGACAGGTGCTGGACCTCATAGAACCACTTGGGCCGCAGGTTGAGCCCGGAAAGCGCATGGTCCAGCAGCATCCGATTGCCGCTCAGGCGGCCAACGCCTATCAGGCGGTAGTCGGCAAGTTCCGTCCAGGTGACGGCGTCGCGGGTCGCCAGCTTATGGTCCCGGCGGCAGGCCAGGACGAAGTGTTCCTGCACCAGGGAGACGAATTCGATGTCCGGGTGCTGGCCACTCATCATGTTGATGCCGAAGTCAGCCTCACCCCGCAGCACGGCCTCGAGCCCATCATTGGCGCTAAGGTCCAGCAAGCGAATGCGGATCTTCGGGTATTGCTCGTTGTAGTCGCGGATCACCGAAGGCAGGAAGTAGAACGCTGCGGTCGGAATGCAGGCGAGGGTGACCTGGCCGGTCTGTCGTTCGGCCAGTTCGCGAATGCTCAGGATCGAGTCCTCGAAGTCATCGAGCAAGCGTCTGGCCTTGGGCAGGAAGTCCCGCCCGACACTGGTGAGGCTGACGCGACGGGTGGTGCGTTCGAGCAGCGAGGTGCCCAAGCCTTCCTCGAGTTTCTTTATCCGCCGACTCAGGGCCGGCTGCGACAAATGCAGCGCTTCCGCAGCCTCATGGAAACTGCCAAGTTCGGCGATTTTCACGAACGATCGTATATCTTGCAGCTCATATTCCATCTGATTTCGCTCCCCGGCCTTAGCGGTGAATTAATCCACGATTCGCAATAATGCCTACGATATTTGCATTGGATTGATTTATCCATCCCTGTCAATCTTGTGTCCACAACATCAATGATGTCCATTGATCAACAAGAGTGCGAAATCATGCAACGAATTCCTTGCGTACTCATGCGCGGTGGCACCTCCAAGGGGCCTTTTTTCCACGCATGGGATCTTCCTGCCAATGTGGTCGAACGCGACGAATTGCTGATCAACCTGATGGGTTCCGGGCACGAACTGGAAATCGACGGTATCGGTGGTGGTAGCCCGCAAACCAGCAAGGTGGCGATCATCAGCCCTTCGCTGCATGCCGACGCAGACGTCGACTACCTCTTCGTTCAGGTCATGGTTGCCCAGCGCCGGGTCGATACCGCGCCCAACTGCGGCAACATGCTCTGCGCCGTTGGCCCGTTCGCCATCGAGCAAGGCCTGGTCAAGCCTCAGGATGGCAAGACCTTGGTTCGCATCCGCAACCTCAACACCAACACCTTCGTCAACTCGCTGGTGGAAACACCAGGTGGCATCGTGCGATACGAAGGCCGCACGGCAATCGACGGCGTACCAGGGACTGCCGCCCCGGTGCACCTGACCTTCCTCGATGCGGTCGGTAGCAAGACAGGTAAACTGTTCCCCACTGGCCAGGCCCAGGATGTGATCGACGGTGTACCGGTCACCTGCATCGACATGGCCATGCCGATGATGATCGTCCATGCCAGCGAATTGGGCATGACCGGTTCAGAGACCCCGGCGCAGCTGGATGCCGATACCCGCCTGCTGCAACGGCTGGAGGCCCTGCGCCTGAAGGCCGGCAAGGCGATGGGGCTGGGCGATGTCAGCGGCATGGTGATCCCGAAGCCTGTCCTGGTTTCTCCGCCGCGTCATGACGGCACGCTCCAGGTGCGTTACTTCATGCCTCATAACTGCCACCGGGCCTTGGCCATCACCGGTGCTATTGGCTTGGCGACTGCCTGCGTCAGCCCTGGCACCGTGATCATGGACATGCTCGGCGAGCAAGCCCAGCACTTGGAAGAAGTCCGTCTGGAACATCCGAGCGGCGGTATCGACGTGGCGCTCTCGCGCAGCGGTGCCGACGGCAAGACGCTCCAGGCCTCTGTGGTACGAACCGCCCGCCGGCTGTTCTCAGGTTTCGTCTACGCCCCAACCTTGCGCAGGCTGGCAGGGTAGGCAACAGGCCGATCACATCGGCAACCAGCACATCCGCACAATTTCAACAATGGGTGATGCCTCATGAAACTCGCGAAGTCACTGTATTTCCAGATCCTCTGCGCCGTCCTGCTGGGCGTGGTGGTCGGCCACTTCTGGGCGCAACAGGCCGTTGCGCTCAAACCACTGGGTGATGCGTTCATCAAGCTGATCAAGATGATGATCGCCCCCGTGGTTTTCTGCACCATCGTCACCGGTATTGCCGGCATGACCGACAAGCGCTCCCTGGGGCGGTTGATGAGCAAGACGTTGCTGCTGTTCCTGGTACTGACTGTCGTCAGCCTGGTGATCGGCCTGGCAGCGGTGCATCTGTTGCGCCCAGGTGTCGGCATGAACATCGACCCCGCCACGCTCAGCACCGAGGGGCTTGGCCAGTACGCCGCCTCTGCGGCGAAGCTCAGCGTGGTCGATTTCTTCATGCACATCATCCCTGACACCTTCATCGGTGCATTCAACAAGGGTGAAGTGCTGCCGGTGCTGTTCATTGCGGTGCTCAGCGGTTTCGCCCTGTCATCGATGGGCGAGAAGGGCAAGCCGGTGCTCGATGTGCTGGAGTCCGTCTCGACCATGGTCTTTCGCATCTTCGGTTACCTGATGCGCTTTGCCCCTGTCGGCGCCTTCGGTGCGCTGGCGTTCACCGTCGGACAGTACGGGGTGACGTCCCTGGGGGCATTGGCCAAGCTGGTCGGGACGCTGTACATCGCCTGCGCGTTCTTCGTGCTGGTGGTGCTCGGTGGTATCTGCCGTGCGCATGGCTTCAGCCTGTGGAAGCTGCTGCGATACTTCCGGGAGGAGTTCCTGGTGGTGCTCGGCACATCGTCCACCGAGCCCGTTCTGCCGCGCATGCTGGAGAAACTGGAGAAACTTGGCTGTAAGAAGGGTGTGGTGGGGCTGGTGTTGCCAACCGGCTATTCCTTCAACCTCGACGGCACCGCCATCTACCTGTCGCTGGCGGCGGTGTTCATCGCCCAGGCCTGCAACATCGACCTGACCCTGGGGCAGACGGTGACGATGCTGGCAATCATGCTGTTGTCGTCCAAGGGCGCTGCGGGTGTGACCGGCAGTGGTTTCGTGGCGCTGGCCTCGACCCTGACGGTCATCCACGACATCCCGCTGGCCGGCTTGGCCTTACTGATCGGCATCGACCGCTTCATGTCGGAAGCGCGCGCGCTGACCAGCCTGGCAAGTAACGCCGTGGCGACCGTGGTCATCTCGTTGTCGGAAAACGCCTGTGAACGGGAAACCCTGCTGCGCCGCCTGAATGGCGTTCCGGTAGCGCAGGCAGAAACGGGAGCCGAAGAGGTCGAATGGTCTGCCGAGCCTCGGCGTCACGGCTGAAAGTCGCTTCCACTTCCCATCGTTGACTTAGAATCCCACTCAACATCCCAGTGATGTCGAGTGGGGTAGGGGGCCGTCTGCCTTGGCGATGGCCGCAATAGAATAAAAACAAGAGAAAAAACCATGCTCGCACTCCTGGGCCTGATCATGGTGGTGACCTTCACCTACCTGATCATGAGTAAACGCCTGTCGCCGATCGTTGCGCTCACCGTGGTACCCATCGTTTTCGCGGTGATCGGTGGCTTTGCCCCCGAACTGGGCAAGATGATGCTCGATGGCTTGAAGATGGTGGCGCCATCGGCAGCACTGTTGCTGTTCGCGATTCTGTTCTTCGGCCTGATGATCGATGCCGGTCTTTTCGACCCGCTGATCCGCAAGATTCTCAAGCGCGTCAATGGCGACCCGATCAAGATCGCCATTGGTACCGCGCTGTTGTCGTTGCTGGTAGCACTCGATGGCGACGGCACCACCACTTACATGATCACCTGCGCGGCAATGCTGCCGTTGTACAAGCGCATTGGCATGAATCCGATGATCCTGGCCACGGTGTCGATGCTGTCGTTGAGCATCATGAGTGGCATGAGCCCTTGGGGAGGCCCGGCTACTCGAGCCATCGCTGCGCTCGGACTGGATGCGACCGAATACTTCATTCCAATGCTGCCGACCGTGATCGGTGGCGCTGTCTGGGTGGTGTTCACCGCCTACCTGCTCGGTCGTGCCGAGCGTCGCCGGATCGGCAACATTGCCCTGGAGTCCGGTGGTGGCAACTGCTATATCAAGGAAATCCTCGGCGACAACCCGCACAAGCGTCCTCGGCTGGCGTATGTGAACCTGGCGCTGGTGATTGCGGTGATGACCGCCCTGGTGTTGGGCGTCATGCATTCCGCGCTGCTGTTCATGATCGGTTTCGTTGCGGCGCTGATGATCAACTATCCGCAGCTGGAACTTCAGAAAGAGCGCATCCTTGCCCACTCAGGCAACGCCATGACCGTGGTCCTGCTGGTTTTCGCCGCGGGGATCTTCGCTGGCATCTTCTCCGGTACCAAGATGGTCGATGCCCTGGCGCAGACCCTGGTCGACTGGATTCCCGAGGCCTGGAGCCACTGGTTCCCGCTGGTGGTGGCGGTGACCAGCATGCCGTTGACCTTCGTGCTGTCCAACGACGCCTACTACTTCGGCGTGGTGCCGATCCTTGCCAACGCGGCCGCGGCCTATGGCATCGACCCGGTTGAAATTGCCCGCGCCTCGGTGCTGGGGCAGCCGGTGCACCTGATGAGCCCATTGGTGGCCTCGACCCTGCTGTTGGTGGGCATGGTCGATCGCGATATCGGCGACTTCCAGAAAGCCACCGTGAAATGGGCGGTGCTGACGTCGTTGGTCATCACCGCGCTGGCATTGCTCACCGGAGCCTTGTCCTTCTTCGTCTGATCTGCACCGGGCGCCCGTGGCGCCCAACTCTATCCAAGAACAACAAAAGAGTACCGATCATGTCCCGAGCTGTTTTCCGTGGGGCCACCTGTGGCCTGCTCTGCGGCTGGCTGCCTGTTGCCGGCGCTTCCGGATTCATCGACGACAGCAAGCTCAAACTGCAGCTGCGCAACGTCTATTTCAACGAAAACTTCCGCGACGAGCAGGGCATGAGCGCCCGTGCTGCCGCGAACGCCAAGAGCGAGCGGGTGGAATGGGCGCAGGGGTTCCTGCTCGACTACCAATCAGGGTTCACTCAAGGCCCGCTCGGCCTGGGGCTCGATGCCCTGGGGCTTGTCGGTGTACGGCTCGATTCGGGGCGCGGACGCAGCGGTACGGGCTTGCTGCCGGTGCATGACGATGGTCGCGCCGCCGACGAGTTCGCCAGTGCCGGGGTGACCGCCAAGGCGCGCCTGGGCCAGACCGTGGTCAAGCATGGCACCTTGCTGCCCAAGACGCCGGTGCTGGTCTATAACGACGCGCGGTTGCTGCCGCAGACCTACCAGGGCACGCAACTGACCAGCAACGACATCGACGGCCTGACCCTGACTGCCGGCCACCTGGACCGCTTCAAGCAGCGCGACTCCTCCGACAGTACAGGCCTGTACCTCGATGGCTATGGTGGCGACGAGTCTGGCGATTTCAGCTTCGCAGGTGCCGACTACGCCATCAGCAAGCAGCTGCGCGTGAGCTATTTCCATGGGCAGCTCGAGGACTTCTACCGCCAGGACTATGCCGGGCTGGTACACGACCTGCCGTTGGCCGGCGGTGTGTTCACCACCGACCTGCGCTATTTCAAGAGCCGCGACAGCGGGGCCGCCTACGGTGGCAAGATCGACAACGACATGTTCAGCGGTCAGGTTTCCTACGCCCACAGCGGGCATACCGTTGGTGCCGGGTACCAGGTCCTCGATGGCGACGCGGGATTGCCGTACATCAGCGGTGCGACGGTCTACTCGTTCAGTAACGTTGGTATTGGCAAGTTCATCGAGGAGGAAGAGAAAACCTGGATGGCGAGCTATGCCTACAACTTTGCGGCGGCCGGTATCCCGGGCCTCACCTTCATGGCACGCTACCTGAGCGGCGACAATGGTCGCTCCGCTGACGCAGGGATCAGCGAATGGGAGCGAGACGTAGAGCTTGCCTACGTGGTGCAATCCGGGCCTATCAAAGGGTTGGGCGTGAAGCTGCGCAACTATGTCTACCGTTCTGATTTCTCGCGCGGTCGCGACAGTAATCGGATTTACCTGACCTACGATATTGCGCTTTGGTGATGCGGTGGGGCGAGCCTGCGCAACCGATGCGCTTGCTCGCCCAGCCATTGGTTCAGCCCCAGGAAAAACCCACCGCCGGCGCGGCACCGCTCAATTGTCGCTGACCTGCGAAGCGGCCGGGGCGATGTGCTTGAGCGAGCGCCGGTCGGCTGCGACACCCACAACGTCGGTGAGTACCAAGGCCAAGGACCACTGCGCCCATCGCGCCCAGCGCTGCGCCAATCCAGAGCGAGCTATCGATGGTCAGGTCGACCTAACCCCGTTAGCGTGCTGGGGTGAACTCCTGAGCGGCGGAGTGATGCCTGTGTATTCACCGGCAATGCCGGCGCTGGTGGGGAGGCGCAATCGCAAGCAGCTGCACAGGCGGCACGACAACGCAGTTGGCGCCGTGGCGCCAATGTACGGGCACAAGATGATGGAGAACAGTACCGTAGAAGCGCTCTTGGCTCGAATCACCGCTTGGCCGCTGCAATGCCTGGGTCGTCATGGCGATTCTTTAGCCACCGTTACCACCCGTACCGCCGCTGCCGGAACCTGCGCCGTTATCTTTGTCAGTCCCTGTGTCATTGCTTCTAGAACCATCGGTGCCAGACCCCTGGCTTGAGTCGTGGGTGGTGCCGTCGCCGCCAGTGCGGTCGGTGTCATTACTGTCGGTTCCACCCGACCCGGTGCCCATGCCATCCGCAGGGGTGCCGGACCCTGTGGCTCGTCCCCGGTCGTCCATTTGCCTGTGGTCCTGGCTGTGCGTGCGCGGTTGATCTTGGCTGTCAGGGGCAGCAAGGGCCCAGGGTGTGCAGGCGCCCAGGTACAGGGCGAGCATCAGTGAATGGGGCTTCATGACGTTCATGGTGATGGTCCTTTTTTGGGTATGTTCACCTTCTGTTGGTCCTGCTGGCTTGGGCAAGGGTGCATCGCGATCGACGGACGGACGCCATTGGGCCATCGCGTCTTCCTTGGGGCTTCCCCGACGGTCAAACCTGCGCGCCGGGGAGGCGCGCAGGTTGCTTTATCAGGCGGCGCGTAGCTCGCCCTTGAGTAGTTTTTTCTGCGCCTCCATGGCCTGGCCCATTTCTTCCAGCGCCGTCTTGCCCAGCAGCTTTCGGGCTGTCGGGAAGAGGTCGCTTTCTTCTTCCTCGATATGATGCTCCAGCAATTCCTTCATCACCTTTACCCGACCGGCGAATTCAACCGTGCCGGTGTCGGTCTGCAACAGGTCGGGGAGGACCAATGAGTCGACGGTGCGGTGCTCCTCCTTGGCTTCGTAGTACATCTTTGCTTCTTCCTTGCCGCCTGCCTGCTTGATCGCCGGGTACAGGATCTGCTCCTCGAGGGTCGTATGGATGCTGACCTCCTGCTTGATCCGCGCAAGCAGTTCGGCACGCTTCTTCACCGCGCGCTCGGTCGTCGAGGACAACTCTTCAAGCAGTTTCTTCACCAGTTGATGGTCTTGGATCAACAATTCGATTGCGTTCATGGGGCACCTCTTCACGGCTGGGAAAAGTTACGGCTGCCAGCAGTGGAGCAGGGCGCAAGCGGCAAGGTTCAATGCGGATGATCAGCGCACCGGCTATTGGGTGTACTGGCTGCGGTATGGGTTCGTCGTTGATGACCTGACTCGATTGCACTGAATCTTTGTTGCTTCAGCCGCATCTACCGGACACGAACGGTCAATGCCCAGGAGCCAGCGCGTGCCGCGAATCATCACCCCGACCACTCCTGAACACGAAATCAGTGAGCACAACGCCCGCATGTTCGGGTCACCCAAGGAACGGTTGGATTTCTATCGTTGCGAAATCCAATACGAGACCAGCATTCTCGCCAACCGCACTGACGCCTATCTTGCCGCCCAGTCGTTTCTGGTGATCGCCTTCGTATCGTCGATGGGCAACCTCAATCAAAGCTGGGGCGAGATGTTCACCTTGCTCGTCCCTCCATTTCTCGCCCTGCTGGGCGTATTGAGCTCGCTCAATGCCTGGCCGGGTATTCGCGCGGCCTACAAGATCATCGAACACTGGCAATTGAAACAGAGCAATCTGCTGCGCAGCGAGCCATTGATGGGTCTGGCCTATGACGAATCGCCGCTGTTCAGCGAGGCGGAAACCTCACAGGTCGGGCACCGTAAGTCGCTGTTGTTCTCTCTGCGCACGCCATGGATATTTCTGGTGTTCTGGGTGATCCTCGGCGCCTATGCGGTATTCATCCAGTTGGCATGAGACGATTTTTTCGCTCCGCCGGTATCGCTGACTTTCTCCAGCAGGTCAGCGCGGGGAAGAGGGGCTGGCGCTGCAACTGACGGAAGTTGTCAGCGAGAGCCGCGATCAGTTGTGCATCAGTTGTTGGAGCACCCATTGCCCAAGACGCGGTACTCAACAATGTGTCGATGGCCATGGGAGTCGTCATAAGTCATGCGCGCGGGCACGACTTCGCAGACATCTGGGACACTGCTGAGGGAGACGACCCGGGCAATATCCAGGGGGTGGGAATAGCTGTATGGCTCGACTGGGATATGCCCGGTGTCGGCCGACGGCTCCTCTGCCATCGCCAGGGAGCAAAGGCCGCAAAGAAGCAGAGTCAGTAATGCTTTCATCGATGTTTACCTGTCCTGGAGGAGGGGCCCAGACGCCGCCCGGCGTCGGGCCGTTTACCGTGGAATTAGAACGGTTTGGTCGGCAGGTACTTGCCATCGAGCGTGATCACCGCGCGGGAGCCGCCTTCCGGATCTTCGACCTTCTTGACGTCCAGCTTGAAGTTGATGGCGCTGATGATGCCGTCACCGAACTTCTCGTGTACCAACGCCTTGAGTGTGGTGCCGTAGACCTGGAGCATCTCGTAGAAGCGGTAGATGGTAGGGTCGGTGGGTACACCGCGTTCCATGCAGCCGCGCACCGGTATGGTCTGCAACAGGGCAATGCCATCGGCGTCAAGGCCGAGCTTGTCGCCGACCACTTGCGCTGCGCTGGCGGGCAGCGGGTGCTGGCCCAGTAGCGCGGCGGTGACGAACGCTTCGGACAGGCCGGTGCCCTCGGTGATCTGGGCATACGACAGGTCTTTGCGGGCCTTGGCCATAAGGATGACTTCGGTCAGGGCCTGGCGAACACTTTGGGTGGCTTGGGTCTGGATCATGGCGTTTTCTCCTAGGGTGGATAGCCGTATTCAGGCAACGTGCTTGGGTGGATGGGAAACAGCGTGTACCTGCGGGTTATCCGCGAGGGGCACGAATTTGCCGGTGCTGCCATCGAATGCGTCGATAAGGCCGCTCTCGATGTCGTAGATCCAGCCGTGCAGGGTGACGCGGCCCTCTTCGAGGGCGAGGCGGACCGACGGATGGGTTTGGATGTTGGCGAGTTGCGCGATGACGTTTTCACGCACCATGGCCCTGACCTTGCCGTGCTGGTCTTCATGGTGACGGGCTTCATTGACCACCCGGGCGGAGTCGGCATAGCGCAGCCAACCGGCGACGGCGGGCATGTGGTCCAGGCATTTGCAGGTGGCGATGGCGGTCATGGCGCCGCAGTCAGAGTGGCCACAGATCACGATGTCCGCGACCTTGAGCGCCGCCACCGCATACTCGACCGAGGCGGATACACCGCCTGGTTCAGGTCCGTAGGACGGCACGATATTGCCGGCATTGCGGATGACGAAGAGGTCGCCTGGCTCACGCTGGGTCACCAGTTCCGGCACCAGACGGCTGTCGGAGCAGGAGATGAACAGCGCTCGTGGGTTTTGCTGGGTGGCCAGGTCCTTGAACAGTTTGACCCGCTGCGGGAAGGCGTTTCGCTGGAACTTCAGGAACCCATCAATGATGTCTTTCATGGCTGTTGCCTCGGTCTCGCGGTGTGTGAGGCAAAGGTTACGGAGCAGATGGCATAAGGTAAAAGTCTCATTTATTATCGAATGGATCAGATAATCTTATGTGAGTGGTCATGCTTGCCCGACACATCCAGTACTTCCTCGCCGTGGCGGAGCATCTGAGCTTCACGCGGGCCGCGGCGGCCTTGCATGTATCCCAGCCGGCCCTGTCGCAGCAGGTCAGGCAGTTGGAGGAAAGCCTTGGCGCACAGCTGTTCGACCGGTCGGGGCGTACGACGCGGCTGACCGATGCGGGTGAGGTCTACCTGCGCTATGCACGCCGGGCAGCTCAAGAGCTGCAGGAGGCCAAGCGCGCCATACACGATGTCAGCGACCTCAGCCGGGGTTCGCTGCGGGTGGCGGTCACGCCAACCTTCACCACCTACCTCGTGGGCCCCTTGGTCGAAGCCTTTCACAGCCGTTACCCGTCTATCACCTTGGACGTACGTGAACTCTCCCAGGAGCGCATGGAGGAGCTGCTGGTCGCGGATCTGCTGGATGTGGGGATCGCGTTCGAGGACGTACAGGCCCACGATGTCGAAGCCCGTCCGCTGCTGGTCGAGACGCTGGCGCTGGTGGTCAACGAGCGGCACTCGCTGGCCACGGCGCGTTCCATCGGGCTGGAGGCACTGAGCGCGCAGTCGCTGGTGCTGCTCAGTCCGGAGTTCGCTACTCGTGAGCAGATCGACCGATTCTGCCAGCAACACGTCATTCAGCCGCAGGTACGGATGGAGGCCAACACCATCAGCGCGGTCATCGAGATCGTCCGTCGGACCACACTGTCGACCTTGCTTCCCGCCAACATTGCACTGGCCCATGAGGGTTTGGTGGCCATCGCGCTCGAGCCAGTGCGCTTACAGCGCACCGCTGCGCTGGTGCGTCGCAAGGGGGCCTATCAGAGTGCCGCAGTGCGGGTTTTCATCGAGGTGGCGATGGCAGTGGCGACGCGGCTGGAGGGGGGCATGAACAATGAGGGATTGGTAACTCGCGCGTGCCCCAATCCTGGGCTCAATGGTGGATGAAACCCCGTGTTCAAGGGCTTCCAGGGTGTTTTCCAGACGGGGTCTTGGAGACTATCCGGGTCGCGGAGGAGCATTTGGCCATTCATGGAAATCCATTGGTTATGAATGGGGAACTGGTTTTGTACCCCCAGATGCACCCCTTTTGACAGCAGCTACGAGTGGATTACAGTGGACGCACCGGGGGCGGGGCGGGCGCAGAACCTGCAAACCCTCACCCATTTGCGCAACTTATGCTTTGAACTCGACCCCGTCGCTACGCGTCGCAGCAGTCAGCGCATCCCAGTCATCAGGAGGATTGCCGCGCCGACCACGATTTCACCCCCGCGTACGTCGAATGCGATCTTGCCTCCAGTGTCTATGCCCAACAGCTGGCGAACGGATTTGGGCAGTGTGAGCTGCCCCTTCGAGGTCAACGTGGCGATTTCGTGGATGGCAGGCATGAGCGTTCTCCCGGATCTGTTAATTGAGTGGTAAGGAATAATCCTTGCGTGGTCAATCTTGGTTTTCTGCTGATCAAGCACAGGCGGGGAGGACGCTTAGTAGCGCCACAGGGTGAGTTACACCACTTCCAGGGACATGATCTAGGAAAAGGCAGAAATGATCAGCTAACAAGCGTGCGCGAAGCCCCTAGAGACTGTCAGGGTCGCCGAAGAACATTTTGACAGGGTTCTAGCACGCGTGTTTCGGCGCGAAAAATCAAAAATATACCCCCACTTGTACCCCCAATACCACCGCGTGCATCCGGGATCGAGAATGGCGATTTCTGACAGAACGCTTGTTGGGCAGTGGGTGGTCTCCAGTGTACTCCTGACGCGGCGTTGATGGAGAGGAGGGCATGATTGCGGGAGCGCTCGTGACCTTGTTTATCTAAAGTCCCCGCCTATCGACTGCCACTCAAGTGGAGGGGCGACGGTAATCGGTGAAAGGCAATGTTCGCCTCTATGGGGGGCGGCCAGCCACGCGCATGATCTCGACGTCACTCGGCAAGTCGAACGTCCTCCGGAGACTAAAGAAATCAGCGCGATCTGCACCTGCCAGCCACCTTGATCCAGCCCAACCGCTCCCTCGTCCCTGGCCCTAGCGCTGGAAGTAAGCAAGAATTTCACAACCATCGCCCACCGGCACATGCCCAACCGTTCTGCGCTTGCCAATGTCCACCACACTGACAGTGGCGTCGTTTTCATTGGCCACGAACAAGTAATCCTGCGCCGGGCTAAAACACCCGTCCAACGGCTTGTCACCTAGTTCAGCATTGAACAGCCATTGCAGATTCTCATCGAAAAAACTCACCACCGGTTCAAAGTCACCCATCACTGCCAGTATTCGGCCATCGGGACTGAAGCGCACTACCTGTCCGGGGCGCTGGTGCCCGGGCAGTTCGACGGTGTCCAGCAAGCGGTGCTGCTCGGTGTCCACGACGTACAGCACCGGCCTATCCTGCGCGGTGGCTACCACCCAGGGATGCAAAGGCGATGCGTCGATACCATTTAATGGGCCTGGCATAGCCAGGGTTGCGGGACCCCGGCTGGGCTCGCGCAGGTCGACGGCATAGAGTTGGCCATCCTCTTCGCTTTCAGCCCATAGCTGGTCTGCGTGCTGTAGTGGCGTTAGGCGGTGCACATTCTTCGAGGGGACGTGGATATGGCCCACGATTTTGTCCTGAGCAGGGTCTATGACGATGATCGTCGCGCTGTTTTCACAGCACAGGTACACCCGGCCATCACGGCCCGGGCGCCCGGTATGGGGTGACACGTAGGGCAGGGTGTCGATGAACCCGCTCAGGCGGCGGGTATCAAGGTCGATCACGGCGACCTGGTGGTTGGGGTGCGGGTTGTCGCCGTGGATGCCATCGCCGTAGATGGGTACGTAGGCCTTGCGTAGGTGCTCAAGCACGAGCAACTCGTGGGGGCGCGATGGTAGGTCGGTGATGGCGTCGAGGACTGAGAGGTCCCCGGGGTTCAGGAACAGGACCTGCTGACCCTGTTTGTCGACGGCGATTATTTCCTGTCCGGCACTGTGTTTGAGGTTCATCAGATTCATCCTATGCTGACGGCAAGCATGCATTGAATGTATTGATGGAGAGCCTCGCGACGGCTTTAGTTCAAGTGGATTGCCCGGGGCTGCCGAGTGTTTGCGGCTGTCGCAATACGTCCAGTAACAGCCGGAAGGCCGGCTTGTGCTGGCGACGGCCAGGGTAGTACAGGTGATATTGCAGAGGCGTGTCGCACCAGTCGGCCATTACCCGCAGCAGTCGGCCTTGTGCCAGGTCCTGCTCGACGACATGCTCCGGCACGTAAGCCAGCCCGCAACCGGCTCGAGCGAAATCCAGCATCAGCCCCAGGGTGTTGCACACCAGATGCCCGTCACCGCGCACCTTGATGTCGCGCCCCTTGTTGGCGAACGGCCAGGCCCACAGGCCCCCTGAGGTGGGCAGGCGTAGGCTGAGGCAGGTGTGGTGGGTAAGGTCTTCAGGCGCCACGGGTTGCGCCCGCTGTTCGAAGTAGGCCGGGGCGCCCACCAGCGCCAGGCGAAATGGCGGGCCGATGCGCACGCTGATCATGTCCTTGGCCAGTTGTTCGCCCATGCGGATACCGGCATCAAAGCGTTCGGCCACGATGTCCACCAGCGCATAGCTGTCGTTTATCTCGATCGTGATGCCCGGGTGTTCGGCCATCAGTTGGCTGACGGCCGGGGCCAGAGCCCAGGGGCTGGCGTGCTCCAGGGAGGTGATACGCAGATGGCCCGTGGGCCGGCCACTAAACTCGCTCAGCTCTCCGAGACCCGCTTCGATACCGTCGAAGTGCGGGCCGATGGTGTCCATCAGGCGTACCCCGGTCTCGGTGGGGGCGACGCTGCGGGTGCTCCGGGTAAGCAACTGTACGCCAAGCCGCTCTTCCAGCTTTCTAATGGTGCGGCTCAGGGCGGGTTGCGATACCCCCAATTGCGCTGCGGCCTTGGTGAAGCTGCCCTCACGTGCCACCCGCAGGAAGGCCACCAGGTCGGTGACGGTGTCGCGCATGATTGATGCCTTTAGGTTATAGGTCCATTCCTATAATACCCGCTAATCATCATTGTTCGGCGTTGCTAGAGTGGCTTCCTCGTTTTCAATCATCTATGGAGTACACCGCCACATGAGCAATCCGCCCTTTGATGTGATTATTTTCGGCGCCACCGGTTACACCGGACGCCTGGTCGCCGAATATTTCTACGCCACCCACGGGGTCGACGGGCCGGTGAAGTGGGCGCTGGCCGGCCGCAACCTGGGCAAGCTGCAAGCCATTCGTGACAGCTGGGCAAACGCTGCCGCGTTGCCGCTGATCCTGGCCGATGCCGCGCAGCCGGCCACCGTGCGTGATATGGCGGCGGCCACCCGGGTGATGATCAGCACGGCGGGGCCGTTCTCGCTGTACGGCTCTGACCTGGTGGCGGCGTGCGCCGAACTGGGCACCGATTACGTCGACCTGTGCGGGGAGATCCCCTGGATCGCCCAGATGATCAACCAGCATCAGGCCACGGCGTACGCTTCGGGCGCCCGACTGGTCTTTTCCTGCGGCTTCGATTCGGTACCCTTTGACCTGGGCGTGTGGTTCACCCAGCAACAGGCCATGCGCGAACATGGCCGTTACGCCCCCCGCGTGCGGGCGCGCATGCGCACAATGCAGGGCGTGCTGTCGGGAGGCACCTTCGCCAGCGTGGGCGCCGTCGAGGCTGCGGCGGCCAAGGACCCGTCACTGGCCGCGGTGGTGAACGATCCCTTTGCTTACACCCCCGGCTTCAAGGGCGTCGAGCAGCCAGACGGGCAGACGCCTTACGTGGATGCGTTGGCCGGCAGTTGGGTGGGGCCTTTCATCATGTCGCCGATCAACACCAAAGCCGTGCACCGCACCAACTACCTGCAAGGGCATGCCTGGGGTGAGCACTTCCAGTATGACGAAATGCTGATGCTGGCAGCTGCGCCGTCCGCTGATGATGCCCCCAGCCTTGCCGGTTTCTCGTTCAACGAAGGCGGACAGCCCCAGCCGGGGCAGGGGCCTACGCAAGCGGAGATGGAGGCAGGGTTCTACGATGTGGTGTTCATCGCCGAATTGGGCGATGGCCAGGTGGTGAAGACCTCGGTCAGCTGCGATGAAGACCCTGGCTACCTGTCCACTTCGAAAATGCTCTCGGAGGCGGCGTTGGCCTTGGCTTATGACGTCGACCGCGACCAGACCCCGGGTGGCTGCTGGACGCCGGCGGCTGCGCTGAACACGGCCTTGATGGCGCGGTTGAGCGCACACGCGGGCCTGCGATTCGTGATTGAGGGCTAACGGTAACGGCGCCGCTACACGGCACCCACTTCGCGGATCTGCGCGTACTTGGCCTGCAACTCCTGACGCTGTTGCTTGCGCAACTGCCCCTGAGCATAGCGCCGGCGCTCGGTGATGGTGTCAGGCAGCAAAGGGCGCACTGGGCAGGGTCGGCCATCGGTGTCGACCGCCACCATGGTGAAGTAACAGCTGTTGGTGTGACGCACGGTGCGTTCGTGGATGTTTTCGGTCATGACCTTCACGCCCACTTCCAGCGAGGTGCGCCCGGTGTAGTTGACCGAGGCCAGGAAGGTGACCAGCTCGCCCACGTGGATGGGCTCCTTGAAAATCACCTGGTCCACCGACAGGGTGACCACGTAGCGGCCGGCGTAGCGTTTGGCGCAGGCAAAGGCCACTTCATCGAGCATTTTCAGCAGGGCGCCGCCATGCACGTTGCCAGAGAAGTTGGCTTTGTCGGGGGTCATGAGCACGCTCATGCTCAGTTGGTAACTGCCAGGTTCCATATCCACCTCATCACGTCAGGCGCCCTGTAGACCGGGCGTTTCGGGCCGGCTGGACCAGCGGCTCAGGTGCGGCAAACGGTAGCAGGTGTGGCGAATGGTTAGCTAGCTAACATAATGAAAGGGTGTTTTCCAGGACCGGTAATAAACCCTCCCTGTAGCCGCTGCCGCCAGGCTGCGCTGGCCCTCGGTTTCGCTGTAAATCTTCAGCGTACTTCAGGGCCGGCGCAGCCTTCGGCAGCGGCTACAGGGATTGCGTTTTATGGCGTCGGTCAGAACTGCGACTGCACCTGCAGTCCCAGCACCAGGGCGTTGTCCACCTGGCGTACGCCATCCGGATGCTTGATGTACTGAATGTTGGGCATGATGTTCAGCCATTGGGTGGCCTGGATGCCGTAGTTCAGTTCCGACGCATACTCGGTGTGCTGCTCGGGCACGTAGCCTGCATCGTCGTAGCTCAAGCCGCTCTGTTCGTTGGCGGTCTTGGCGTTGCGCAGGAACAGCGAGCTGGCGTGAATGCGCGCCACGCCGAAGCCCAGTGTATCGGTGGGGCGGGCATCGAACAGGCCTTTGTAGACGAAGCTGACCTTCTGATAGCTGTCCACCGGCGTGGTGGCGCGGTCCTGGAAGGTGGCGCTGGCGGTCATGGTCAGGCCACGCGAGGTGTCGCCGTTTACCGAGGTCAGTTGCTGCTTGCCCACCACCCAAAAGCCGTGCCGGCTGTTGTCGCTGCGGTAGGGGTTGCCGGTCAGGGCCGCTGGCTGGCCGTTGTCGTCCCGGTAGACATCTGTGCCGTTGGCGCTGCTGTGGTAGTAGCCCACGCGGTATTCGCCTGGCAGCTTGTTCACCGTTGGCGCCCACACCAGTTCTACCGGGACGAAGGTACCGGTGGTGCCCGCGCCGTTGAGCTTGAAGCCGTTGTCGTTTTCCAGGTCCGAGGGGTTGATGTTGAACGCGCCGATCTGCGCGTACACGTTGCTGGTCACGCGGTAGCGCACCCGTGCCGCCCATTGGCTGATGGGGCCGTTGTAGATGGTATCCACGTAGTTGCCAGGCTGCGAGCCACAGAACGCCAGGCCCTGGAACGAGCAGTCTTCCACGGCGAAGTCGTCGCTGACGGCGAAGCGGCCGGCCTTGATATTGAGCTTATCGTCGAACCAGCCTTTGCTCAGCCACAGTTCGCTGAGCCGGGTGACGCTGCCGCGACCCTGGATTTCCTGGGTGGAACCCAGGCTGGTGGCGCGTGGGTCGTCGATTTTTTCATTGATGTTGCTGCCGTTGCGGTTGGTGATGGACAGGCTGAACGCCGCGTCATTCCAGCCCAGCAGTTTCTGCAGGTCGATGTTGGCGCCCAGGTTGAACTGGTCGGCATAGCGGGTCACGCGGTCGTGGCTGTAGCCGCCTCGCACGTTGGAGGCTGACTCGCCGGTGTAGCCCATCTGGATGTCGACGCCCTTGTTCAGCAGTTCGGTGCGCAGGCCGCCCCAGTCGCCGGTCATCCAGGGTGAATCGACGGCGAAGGCGTCGGCCGCCTGGGCGCTGATGCCCCAGCCAGAGGCCGCGCAGGCGGAGACGAGTAGGGTGACGGCCTGGCGCTTGCGGGCGCGGCCTTGTTTGGAGTGCGGCATGGTGTTCAGTCCTTTGTGTGTCATTGAACGGCGGCGGGAGGGCCCCGCCGCCTGACTTTTTTAGTTGGCTGCGCTGCTTGAACCCAGCTGTGCGGGCAGGCTCAGGTCCTTGCGCACCTGTGCAACCTGATCGGCATTCACTGCGGGCGCGGCATTGCCCCAGGTGTTGCGGATGTAGGTGGCCAGGGAGGCGACCTGCGAGTCCGACAGCTTCCAGGCAAAGCTGGGCATGGCGCCGCTGGTGGGATTGCTTTGCGTGACCGCGCCGCGGCCGCCCTGCAGCACGGTGGTCAGCAAGGTCTGGGCGTTGGCCGACTGCAGCGCCGGGTTGTTGGCCAGGCCCGCGGCGATGCCGCTGATACCCTTGCCGTCGCTGTTGTGGCACGCCGAGCAGTTGGCCGCGTACACATTGGCGCCCTGTTTCATGGCGCTTTGCGTGGCGGTCAACGGCTGTGGCTTGGTGGCCGAGGAGCCGGGGATGCTTTGCAGGTAGGTGGCGATGGCCACCAGGTCGTCATCACTCATGTGCTGGGTGGAGTTGGTCACCGCTTCGGCCATCGGGCCTGATGCCACGGCCACGTCATTGCTGCCGGTCTTCAGGTATTGCACGACCTGCGCCTGGGTCCAGCCACCGATGCCCACGTAAGGGTTGCTGGTGATCTCCGGTGCATGCCAGCCGGCCAGGTCGCCGCCCTGCAGGAAGGCGCCACCCTTGTCGCCACCCAGGAAGTTCTTGGCCGTGTGGCAGGCCGCGCAGTGGCCCAGGCCCTGCACCAGGTAGGCGCCACGGTTGATCTGCGTAGTGGCGCTGGCCACCGGCACGAACGGCGTCTTGTCGAAGAACAGCAGGTTCCAGCCCATCATCATCAGGCGAATGTTGAACGGGAAGGGCAGTTGGTTGGACACCACCTTGTTGTCCACCGCCGGTACCGTCTGCATGTAGGCCCAGAGGTCGTGCATGTCCTGGTCGCTGACCTTCACATAGGCGTTGTAGGGCATGGCCGGGTAAAGGTTTTCTCCCTCGCGGCCCTTGCCTTCGCGCACGGCACGGGTGAACTCGGCCTCGGTCCAGGCGCCGATGCCGGTGGTCTTGTCCGAGGTAATGTTGCTGGCCAGCAGTTTGCCGAACGGCGTTTGCAGGGCGTAGCCACCGGCGAACGGCTTGCCGCCGTGCGGGTCGGTGTGGCACGCGGCGCAGTCGCCGGCGATGGCCACGTAGCGACCGCGGGTCACGGCCGGATCTTCGGTAGTGGTGACCGGGGCCTTGACGCCTTGGGCGCTGTCGGTCTGCTGGCCGGGGGCGACCAGGGTCTGGGCCGCGAACACCAGCCCCACGACGCCGCCCAGCGCCAAGCCGCCCAGCGTCATGCTGGCAAGTTTATGACGGCGCTTCATGCTGGCACCTCCACCAGGGGGCCACGTTTACCCAGGTACTGTTCAATGATTGCCTTTGCCGTCCACAGGCTCAGGGCGCCGATGGTGGACGTGGGGTTGTAGCCGGCGTTGTTGGGGAACGACGAGGCACCCAGTACGAACACGTTGTGCACGTCCCAGCTTTGCTGGTAGCGGTTGAGTACGCTGGTTTTCGGATCTTTGCCCATCACTGCGCCACCGATGGTGTGGTCACTGCCGGGCAGGTACGGGCCGTAGTTGACGGCGGCCGAGTCGAAACCGTTGACTATTTCCGCGCCCATGGCCTTGCCGATTTCCACCGCCTTGTCTTCGGTGAACCTGGCCATGCGCCTGTCGTTTTCGTTGTAGTCGAAGGTCACGCGGATCAGCGGGTCGCCGTTGGCGTCCTTGTACTCGGGGTCCAGGTCCAGGTAGCACTCGTCGTGGGAGAAGCTGGTGCCCTGGTTGAAGATGAAGGTGCCGTTCTGGAAGGCGTGGGTGTAGGCCTTCTTCCAGTCGCTGCCCCAACGCGGGGTGCCCGGCGGCACGGCATCGGCGTTGCCGATCGGGCGGGCGCCACGGGCTACCACCAGAATGCCGGCGCCGCCGATGAAGCCCAGGCCCTTGTGGTCGAAGTTGTCGCCGTTGTAATCATCGACCTGGGCGGAAAGGGCGCCGGCGCCGATGTACTGGTTGAGCTGTTCGTCCTTGAAGAAGATGTTGGCGCCCGACACGGTCTGGAAACTGTAGGCGCGGCCCACCACGCCTTGGCGGGTCTCGGGGTTGTACGGCGTGCCGATCTTCGACAGCAACAGCAGGCGCACGTTCTGCATCTGGAAGGCGGAGAAAATCACTAGGTCGGCCGGCTGTTCCCACTCCTGCTTGTTGCGGTCCAGGTAGGTCACACCGGTGGCGGTCTTGCCGTCTTCGGCCAGGTTGGCGCGCAGTACCGCCGACTCGGTCAACACGGTGAAGTTGCTGCGCTGCATCAGCGCCGGAATCACGCAGGCGTTGGGGCTGGACTTGGAGAAGTTGCCGCAGCCGTAGTACAGGCAGTAGCCGCAGTAGGTGCAGGGGCCCATGCGCACGCCCAGCGGGTTGGTGTAGGCCTGGGAGGCTTGCCCTGCAGGCACCATGAACGGGTGCAGGCCCAGCTTCTTGCTGCCCTCGGTGAACAGGTCGGTGAGGCGCGTGGTGGCCAGCGGCGGCAGGGGGAATTCGCTTTTGCGGTTGCCTTCAAAGATGTTGGCGCCGTCGATCTTCTCGCCATTGAGTACCCCGGCCTTGCCCGATACGCCGGCGATTTTCTCGAAGCGCTCGTAGAAGGGTTCCAGGTCCTCGTAGCTCACGCCCCAGTCCTGCACGATCAGGCCTTCGGTGAGCTGCTGCTTGCCGTAGCGCTTCATCGTGAAGCTGTAGGGCTCGAAGTCGAACGGCAGGAAGCGCCAGGCCATGCCGGCCCAGTGGGTGCCCGAGCCGCCGACGTTGTAGCCCAGCTCGTTCAGGCTCCAGTCACGGGTGGGCAGGGCGGTCTGGCTGCGGTTGTTGCGAAAGGTGGTGGTCTCGATGGCCGGTGGCAGCAGCAGGCTGCGGCGGGTGTCCCAGCGCAGTTCATCGGTGTCCACCGACGGCGGGAAGTCGGTGGCGGTCTCGACCCACGGGCCGCGTTCGATCGCTACCACGTTGAGGCCGGCGCGCGTCAGCTCTTCAGCCATCAGGGAGCCGCACCAACCGAGGCCGACGATCACTGCGTCGACTTTGGGGCGTACATTGGCCATGAATCAGGTCCTCTTCAATACAGCGTAATCACGCAAACAAGGCAGGTATCAGGCGGGCTGTACTGCTCGATTTTTCTGGTTTAAAGGGTGTTGTCGATCAGGCTGGTGGGGATGATGTGCAGCTTCTGGCCCTTCTTCGCGATCAGGTCGCGGAAGTCGTAGCGGGCACCGGGGAAACCGATCATTTTCCAACTGGCCATGTTCTTGTTGCCGCCGTAGAGTGGGTCGGCGAAGAAGCCTTCACGCACGTTGGCCAAGATCTGCTCGAACAGCTCCTTGGTTTCCACGTCCTGGCCCAGGTCCAGCTGGCCCGCTTCCATGCTGCGCAGCAGGCTGTCCTGCTGGGTGCCGTCCAGTTGCACGAAGGATTTGGAAAACGCTTTCTGGCAGTGCCCGTCGATGGCCGCCAGGCCCTTGCGCCAGCGCTCGGCGGGAGTGAGAGGGGATTGCGTGCCTTGCTCGAAGGTGCCTTTGACGAAGCGGCCCAAGCGGTAGAGCGTGGCGCCCTTGCCGTAGTCACCCGCCAACTGCCGGTCGATGAACACCGCGCAACCGGCTTCCTTGCCGCCAATGCTTAGCTCGTCCGCCGGGATCAGCCGGTCAGCCAGGGCGCCGGCAGTGTCGAATTCGGCTTGGGTGAAGAATGCCAGGCCACCCTGGCGCGGGGCGGGTAACGCCGGCAGGCTGACCTTGCCAGGTTCCCAGGGCTGGCCGCCGCTGACGACTTCGGCGCGCGCAGCGGGCAACGTGGACGCGGCCGCCAGGGCCAGGGCCGATGAAAGAAAATCTCTGCGCTGCATGGATGTGTCCTGTGGGCGATGAGGAAGGTCGGACCCCTGGGCAAGCGCGCCAGAACGCGCGCGACCAGGCGGTCACGGCGGGCGAGTCTAGGGGTGCGACATGTCACCACGCCACTAACTATTTGACGTTTTTACGTCAAAAACCATTCAGTCGGGCAGGGTCTCGTCAATCACGATACGCAACTGGGGGGCCGCCTGGGCCGGGCTTTGCAGGTCACCGTTGGCGTACAGCAGGTGCTGGATGGCGGCCTCGGCCTGGCACTCGGGATCCTGGTCCAACACCAGGGACAGCAGGCCCTCGCGCAGAAAGTCGGCGTGCTGCTGGCTGGCCTCGTGGGTGATCCATACCGGGCGCAGGTCCAGTTCCAGCAGGGCCTTGCGAATGCCGGCCGAACCGCTGCCGGTGTTGTAGATGGCCGCCAGTGGTTGCCCGTCTTCAACGGCGTCGCGCACGGCCTGGGCGGTCATGTAGTCGTTGTCGTGGCATTCCACCGGGTGGCTGATGGCGAGGTGCGGGGCGCGCTCGCGCAGCACTTGCAGGAAACCGCCCACCCGCGCCTGGTGGGCGTGGTAGAGCAGGGAGTTGGTGATCAGCAGCACCTGGCCACGCTCGGGTAGCACCCACTGGGCCAGCAGGCGCCCGGCACTGCGCCCGGCCATGTGATTGTCGATGCCGATGAAGGTGGCGCCGGTCAGCCCGGACAAGCTGCTGGTGAGCAGTACCACGGGCACGCCCTGGTCGATCTGCGCCTGCAACGCTGCGCGGATCACCGGCAGGTCGTGAGCCACCACGATCAGGCCCTGGCGCGCGGTGCGGGGCTTGGCGATGAAGTCGAGCAATTGCTGCGGGTCGCGTTCGTCCCAGGTTTGGCGTTGCAGCACCAGCCGTGAGCGCAGCAGTTGCGCCTGGCGAGTGAAGGCGGCGGCGACCCGGCGATAGTGGTCGGTGCTGCTTTCCACCATCAGCAGGTCGAAGCGCAGCAGGCCATGCACCGGCGAGGGCAGCACACGGCGCAGGTCCAGGGCGCGGGCGGCGTTGAGTACCTTGCGGCGTTTGGCGTCGGAGACGCTGCCACGCTCGTTGAGCACCCGGTCGACGGTGCTGAGGCTGACGCCGGCCAGTTCGGCAACGTGGGCCAGGCGTTTCTTTTGATTGAGGCTGTCCAACGAAAACGTTTCCGTGAGGGATGTGCGGGGGGAATCTAGCACGTCGTGACCTGTAGCCGCTGCCGCAGGCTACGCGGGCCCTGTGCGTCGCTGGAGATTTCCAGTGTACTCAGGGGCCAGCGCAGCCTGGCGGCAGCGGCTACGGGTTACTCGGCGGCCAGTGGTTGCGCTGTGCGGGCCTTGGCGACCTGTGCGGCCGTGATGCCCGGTGCGGCGTTGCCCCAGCTGTTGCGCACGTACGTCAGCACGGCGGCGATGTCGTCGTCGTTGAGCTTCCAGTCAAAGGACGGCATGCCTGCCGCCGTGATGTTGCCTTCGGTGGCCGCCGCGCGCCCGCCCTTGAGCACTGCGCTGATCAGGTTGGCACCGCCGGTTGCACGCATGCCCGGGTTGTCGGCAAACGCCGGCACCATGCCATTGATGCCTTCGCCGTGGACGTTGTGACAGGCCATGCAGTTATTTTCGTACACCTGGGCGCCACGCTGCATCAACGGGGCCTTCGCCGACAGTGCCGCCGGTGCCTGGGTGCCAGACCCCTGCAGGGACTTGAGGTACAGGGCGATATCGGCCAGGTCAGCGTCATTCAGGTGCTGGGTGGAATGCTCGACGGCTTCGCCCATGGCACCGGCGGCCACAGCCTTGTCGTTGCTGCCGACCTTGAGGTAACTCTGGATCTGCTCTGCACTCCAGCTACCCAGGCCCAGATGGTGATCATTGGTGATTTCCGGGGCATGCCCCCCCAGCAGATCGGCCCCTTGCAGATAGGCGCCGGTGTCGCCGCCCAAGGCGTTCTTCGGCGTGTGGCAGGCGGCGCAGTGGCCCGCGCCCTCGACCAGGTAACGGCCCCGGTTCCATTGCGCCGATTGCGCTACCACCGGCACGTAGCCTTGATTCTTGAAGAACAGCAGGTTCCAGCCCAGCATGGCCAGGCGAATGTTGTAGGGGAAACCCAGGGTATTTGGCTGCGCCGGCTGGTGCACGGGCGCCAGCGAGCGCATGTACGCCCATAGGTCGTGCACGTCGCTATCGCTCATCTGCACGTAGGCGTTGTAGGGCATGGCCGGGTACAGCAGGGCGCCGTCCTGGCGTTTGCCGTGGCGCACGGCGCGGAAGAAGTCGCGCTCGGTCCAGTTGCCGATACCGGTCTCGCGGTCGGGGGTGATGTTGGTGGAGTTGATGGTGCCGAACGGTGTCTGCAGGCCGTAGCCACCGGCAAATGCCTGGCCGCCGGGGGCGGTGTGGCAGGCCGCGCAGTCGCCCTGCACGGCAATGTAGGCGCCGTGCTTGACCTGGGCAGCTCGGGTTTGGCGCTGTCAGCCGCTTGCAACTGGTTGTCGGCGACATCGTCGGCACGGGTGCTGCCGTTCAGGTACAGCGCCGTGCCGACACCGGCCACGGCGACTATCACCAGCCCTGCAATGATCTTGGTTTTCATCGGTGAGCGTCCTTATGCCTGAACCAGGGGGCCGGGGTTTTGCAGGTACTGTTCCTTGATCGCCTTGGCCGTCCACAGCGCCAGGGCGCCGATGGTCACGGTGGGGTTGAAGCCGCCGTTGTTGGGGAACGACGAGGCGCCCAGCACGAACACGTTGTGCACGTCCCAGCTCTGCTGGTAGCGGTTCAAGGCGCTGGTTTTCGGATCGGTGCCCATCACCACGCCGCCGATGGTGTGCGACGAGTCGTTGGCGCGGAACGGTGTGTAGTGGTCGGCGGCGAAGTTGTACGACTCGATCTGGGTGCCGCCCACCGCTTTGGCGATGGTTTCACACTTTTGCCGCACGAACTCGCCGGAGCGCTTGTCGTTGAGGTTGTAGTCGAACGTCATGCGCATCAGCGGGCGGCCGAAGTTGTCCTTGTACACCGGGTCGAGGTCGAAATACGCGTCTTCGTGGGAATAACTGGTGCCCTGGCCCTGCACCATGGCCCAGTTCTGGTAGCTGTGCTGGAAGGCTTTTTTCCAACCCTTGCCCCAGCCCGGCGCGCCCTTGGGCAGTACCCCGGCCATGCCGATGGGCAGGCCGTTGTTGGACAGCGACTGGATGCCCGCGCCGCCGATGAAACCAAGGCCCGAGTGGTCAAAGTTGTCGGCGTTGAAGTCGTCGACCTGGATGGCCAGGCAGCCGGTGTTGATGAACGGGTTGAGGTGCTCGTTCTCGAACCACAGGTAGGCGTAGGACAGGGTCTGGAAACTGTAGTTGCGGCCGATCACGCCTTGTTTGGTGCGCGGGTCGTAGGGCTGGCCGATGCCCGACAGCAGCATCAGCCGCACGTTGTCCAGCTGATAAGCGGCGACAATGACGATATCGGCCGGCTGTTCGCCGACCACGCCGTCCTTGCCCACGAAGCTGACGCCGGTGGCGGTCTTGCCGTCGGCGGCCTTATTGATGTGCAGCACTTCGGTGTCGGTCATCACCTCGAAGGTGGGCTGACGCATCAGCGCCGGCACCACGCAAGCATTGGGGCTGCTCTTGGACCAGTTGCCGCAGCCAAACAGCTGGCAGTAACCGCAGTAGGTGCACGGGCCCATGTGCACACCCAGGGCGTTGACGTAGGCACGCGAAATGGTGCCCGCCGGCACGGGGAAGGGGTGCAGGCCCATCTCGGTGGTCTTCTGGGTGAAAATGTCGTTCCAGCGGCTGGGCACCAGGGGCGGGGTGGGGAAGTCGCGGCTGCGCGAGCCTTCGAAGGGGTTGCCGCCGGGAATGACCTTGCCGTTGATCACGCCGGCCTGGCCGCTGGTGCCGGCAATGCGCTCGAAGCGGTCGTAAAAGGGTTCCAGTTCGTCATAGGTGATGCCCCAGTCCTGCACCTGCAGGCCGGGCACCAGTTGCTGCTTGCCGTAACGCTCCACGGTCTTGCTGTAGGGCTGGAAGTCGAACGGGTTGAAGCGCCAGGAGGCTGCCGCCCAGTGGGTGCCGGCGCCGCCGACGTTGTAGCCCAGGGTCAGGTTGCTCCACTCGCGCACCGGCAATGCCTGCTGCGAGGCGTTGTTGCGAAAGGTGTAGGTTTCCAGCTTCGGCGGCTGGAGGATTTCCTTGCGGGTGGACCAGCGCAGTTCGTCGGTGTCCACCGACGGCGGGAAGTCGGTGGCGGTGTCGCGCCAGGCGCCGCGCTCGATGGCGACGACCTTGAGGCCCGCCCGGGCCAACTCTTCGGCGATGACCGAGCCGGACCAGCCCAGGCCGATCACTACCACGTCTGCTTTGGGTCTTGCGTTTGCCATGGGTCAATCCTTTGTCGCGCGCAGCCGGGCGCCGTGCCCGGCTGGCAAAAATGAGGGGTTGTAGCCGGTGCCGCCAGGCTGCGCTGGCCCTGAGCCTCGCTGAAGATCCTCAGGGTTCACACTGGCCAGCGCAGCCTTCGGCAGCGGCTACTGGTCAGGCGCGGTCGAGCAGGCTCACCGGTTCCAGGTTCAGGGCCACGCCTTTTTTCTGGATGTAGGGGCGATAGTCATAGCGCGCGCCGGGGAAGCCGATCAGCTTCCAGCCCACCATGCCGCGGTTGCCGCCGTACATCGGGTCGGCGAGGTAGCCTTCGCGCACGTTCTGCAGCAACAGGGCGAAGAAGTCGGCTGTGCCGGTGTTGGGCAGCTTCAGCGCGCCGCTCTCCATATCGCGCAGAAGGCTGTCCTGGCTATCGCCGTCCAGGCCGCTGAAGGGCTTGCCGTAGCGGGCCTGGCAGTACCCGCCCAGGTCCTTGAGCCCGCTGCGGTAGCGCTCGGCCGGCGTCTGCTTGAACTGCGGGCCTTGTTCGGGGGTGCCGGGCACGATCGGCCCCAGGCGGTAGACACTGGCCGCCTGGCCGAAGGCGCCGGCCAGCTCGCGGTCGATAAATTCCACGCAGCCCGCGTGGCTGGCGCCAATGCCAAGCTCGTCCTCAGGGATCAAGCGGTCGAAAATGGCCGCCACCTCTCTGGCCTCCTCAGGCGTCAGGTAGGCCAGGCCGCCTTTGCGCGGCAATCTGGGCAAGGCATCGGCCTGGGTGCCTACCGGCATCGGAGTGCGGGAACTGATGACGCTGGCGCCTGCGCTGCCGGCCACGCCCAGGGCAGTCAGCTGCACGAGCGATATCAAGGCCTCTCTTCGTTTCATGTGCTCTATCCTCAGGTCTCACGGTGCAGTACGCCGCTGCAGGTCGGGCTGCGCGCAAGGCCCGTCCTAGACGGGTTGGAACAGCCACGGCGGGCGAGTCTAGGGGTGCGGCATATCACCACGCCACTAACTCTTTGACGCTTTCCCCTCAAGGCCTGCGTGCGCCACCAGCCTCGCCCTGGGGCAGGCACACTGGTAGCATCCGGCCCACGACCCTTGCTGAGAGGACACCATGGCCGGCCTGCCACCCGACAATAACGACACCCCTCGCGGTGCGGTGACGCTCAGCGACGTGGCGCGGCTGGCGGGGGTGGCGCCCATGACCGTGTCGCGCTGCCTCAATCAACCCGACACCGTGCGCAGCGCCACGCGCCTGAAGGTGCAGCGCGCCATCGAACAGACCGGCTATGTGCAGAACCGCCTGGCCGGCGCACTGCGCTCCAACCGCAGCCGGCTGGTGGCGGTGGTGATGCCGATGGTCACCAACCCGATCTTTTCCGACACGTTCCAGGCCATCAACGACCGCCTCGCCCAGGCCGGTTACCAGGTGCTGCTGGGGGTATCGGGGTATGAGCGCGAGCACGAACAGGAACTGCTGGAGGTGATCCTCAGTCGCCGGCCCGACGGCATCATCCTGACCGGCACGCTGCACACACCGGCCAGCCGCAATCGCCTGCGTGCGGCGCGGGTGCCGGTGGTGGAGACCTGGGACCTGACTCCCGAGCCCATCGACATGCTGGTGGGCTTTTCCCACGAGCAGGCGGGCCGGGCGGTGGCGCTGCAGTTGTTCGCCCAGGGCTACCGGCAGTTCGCCCTGCTGGCGGTGGACGATCCTCGCGGGCTGCGCCGCGCCGAAAGCTTCACCCGCACGCTGGCGGAGCAGGGCGTGGGCGCGGTGCGGCGGCAGATCTACCCCGGTTCGCCGACCCTGGCCATGGGGCGGATGGGCCTGGGTGCGTTGTGGCAGCAGCAAACCGAGCCCGGCGCGCCGCTGGCGGTGGTGTGCACCTCGGACACCATCGCCCACGGCGTGCTCACCGAAGCAGCGGCGCGCGGCATCCGGGTGCCGGAGCAACTTGCGGTCATGGGGTTTGGCGACATGAGCTTTGCTGCCCACACCTTTCCGGCGCTCTCCACGGTGCGCATCGATGGCGCGCTGATGGGCGAGACGGCGGCGCAGATGCTGCTGGATCGCTTGCAGGGGCAGGGCAGCGGTGGTCAGGTAACCGACATCGGCTTCACCCTGATACAGCGCGACACCACCACCGCGTAACCGCAACCGACGCCTGTAGCCGCTGCCGCCAGGCTGCGCAGGCCCTATGCCACGCCTCAGATCTGGGGTGTTCACTCGGGCCAGCGCAGCCTGACGGCAGCGGCTACAGGGTCCCACCACCATCATTTTGACGTTTTCCCGTCACTTTCGAATTCTGCGCTTGTATTTGAAATCCGCGCGCCCTAGCGTTTAAAGCACAAATGGTAACGATACCATTACCCCTGAAGCAGTCTTGGGATAACAACAAATGTCGACCATCACCTGTGTAAGAACGCTACGCCTGCCCCAACGCCCCAAGCTGATCTGGCTTGAGATCGAAACCGACGAAGGCCTGATCGGCCTCGGCGAAACCTTTCGTGGCGCCGCCACCGTGGAAGCGGCTATGCATGAACTGATCGCCCCTGGACTGATCGGTCGTAATTCACGCCAGATCGAAGCCATCTCGCTGGAACTAACTACCCCCTATGTCGGCTATCACAGCGCCAGCGCCGAGATCCGAGCAGCCAGCGCGGTGGATATTGCCCTGTGGGACCTCAAGGGCCAGCGCCATGGCATTCCCATCCACGAAGCCCTGGGCGGCGCCTGCCGCGACAGCATCCGTGTCTACAACACCTGCGCCGGTTACGAGTTCAACACCCAGCAGGGCGCGCGCCGCGAGATCAGTGCAGCGGATTGCGCCCAAGGCCCGTATGACGATCAGTTGGCCTTCAGCCGCGACGCCGGTGCCCTGGCGGCGAGCCTGGTGGAAGAGGGCTACACGGCCATGAAAATCTGGCCGTTCGACCGCTTTGCCCGCCAGGCCGGCGCCAACAGCATCAGCCTGGCCGAGGTACGCCAGGGCTGCGAAGCCTTCCGCCAGATACGCGAGGCAGTGGGTGACCGCATCGAGATCATGTGCGAGCTGCACAGCCTGTGGGACAGCACGGCGGCCTTGCGCATTTGCCAGGCGCTGGAGGCATTCGACGTGTACTGGGTCGAAGACCCGCTGTGCAAGATGGACGACGCCCAAGCCTTGGCCGACCTGCGCAACCGTACCCAGGTGCCGATCTGCGCCAGCGAAACCCTGGGCGGCAGCGTGGCCTACCGCGACCTGCTCAACGCCGGCAGCCTGGATTACCTGATGCTGGACCTGGTGTGGTGCGGCGGCTTCACCGAAGCACGCAAGATCGCCGCCCTGGCCCAGGCCTACAACAAGCCGTTGGCACCCCACGACTGCACGGGCCCGGTCGCGCTGTTCGCCGGCCTGCAACTGGGCCTGCATGCGCCCACGGCGGTGCTGCAGGAAGTGGTGCGGGCGTCGCTGTCCACCTGGTACGGCGAGTTGGTCACCCATTTGCCGCAGATCACCGCCGGTTTCGCCGCCGCGCCCACCCGGCCGGGGTTGGGCACCGCGCTGCGCCCCGAGGTCAAGCAGCGTCCCGACGCCATCATCCGGGAAACACGCCGCTGACCTGACCACTACTTTCCGGGATCGAGAACACAATGAAAAAAATAGATTCTCTTCGCCGTTTCATCGCCCAGCACCGCCGCTACGAAGTGATCGCGCTGCTGTTCATCATGATGCTGGTCAACCAGGGCGACCGCGCCACGCTGTCGGTGGCCGGGGCCAGCGTGTCCCAGGAACTGGGCCTGAGCCACGGCGAGATGGGCTGGCTGTTCTCGGCCTTCGCCTGGGCCTACATGCTGCTGCAGTTGCCGGGTGGCCTGGCCATCGACCGCTTCGGCAGCATCAAAGTACTGGGCGTGGCGATCATCGCCTGGTCCGTGCTGACCGCCGCCATCGGCAGTGTCGCGGTGATGCCGGTGGCCGTGGCGTTCTTCGCGGTGTTTGCTCTGCGTTTCCTGGTCGGGGTGGCCGAGGCGCCGTGCTTTCCGGCCAACAGCAAGATCGTCTCGATGTGGTTCCCGCCCGCCGAGCGCGGCACGGCGACGTCGATCTTCAACGCCTCGCAGTACTTCGCCGCCGTGGTGTTCACGCCGCTGCTGGCGTGGATCTCTACCCGTTGGGGGTGGCCGTGGATTTTTTATGTGATGGGCGTGGCCGGGGTGGCCATTGGCATCGTGTTCATTGCCCGCATCAAGGCGCCCGTTGAGCACCCGGCCTTGAGCGCGGTGGAGCTGGACACCTTGCGCAACGGCGGCGCCAGCCTGCGGGAAAAGCCTGCGCAGGCCGGCAAGGCGGACGGTTGGCGCCAGACCTGGGCCAGCGCCCGGGCATTGTTGGGCCAGCGCATGTTCCTGGGCATTTACCTGGCGCAGTTCTGTATCAGCACCCTGACGTTCTTCTTCCTGACCTGGTTCCCGGTGTACCTGGTGCAGCAGCGTGGCCTGTCGATCCTCAACGCCGGGCTGTTGGCGGCGGTGCCGGCGATCTTCGGCTTCATCGGTGGCATCAGCGGTGGGCTGGTCTCGGACTGGATGCTGCGCAAGGGCCTGTCGCTGACCTTGGCTCGTAAGCTGCCGATCTTCATCGGCATGGCCCTGTCCATGAGCATGATCCTCTGCAACTACGTGCAGACCGACCTGCTGGTTGTGGTGTTCATGGCCCTGGCGTTCTTCGGCAAGGGCATGGGCGCCCTGGGCTGGGCAATTATCGCCGACGTCTCGCCCAAGCGCAGCGCGGGCATGAACGGCGCCATCTTCAACACCTTCGGCAGCCTGGCCGGCATCGTCACCCCGGTGGTGATCGGCTACATGGTGCAGGCCATGGGCTCGTTCAACGGCGCGTTGATCTACGTGGCGCTGAACGCGGCGGGGGCGTTGGTCAGTTACCTGTTTATCGTCGGCCCGTTGCAGCGGCCCGACGAGCCTGCGTCCACCGTGCCCGAGGAGAGGCTGCAGGCGGCGCCGGCACGCTGATTTCACGTTTCATCCCACAAGGAAAATAAAAAAGATGCTGAATCGACGACATTTCTGCCGTGCCTCGCTGCTCGCCGGCGGCGCCTTTGCCCTGGCCGATGGCCCCTTGGCCCAGGCCGCTGCGTTGCTGCGGGCTGGCCAGCCGCTGACCGAAGTAGCCAGCCTGGACTGGCTGTGCAATGCCGTGGCGCTGACCTCCGACGGGCGCCTATTCGTGGGCCTGCCGCGCTGGCCCGGCTTCGAGCGCACCCCGTCCATCGCCGAGGTGCTAAAGGATGGCAGCCTCAAGCCGTTCCCCGGTGGCGACTGGAACGCCTGGGCGCCGGGCAAGCCCAGTGCCCAGGCGCTGGTGAAGATCAACACCATTCATATCTTCGACGACGACACCCTGTGGGCCATTGACCAGGGTGAGGACGCCGGCCCCAAGGGCATCAACCCGGCGCAGAAGATCCTGCAGTTCGACTCCCGCAACGGCAAGCTGTTGCGCAGCATCACGCTGCCCGAGCATGTGCTGCCGGCCGGTGCCAACCTCAATGACCTGCGCCTGGACAGCGAGCATGCCTACGTCACCGATTCGGGGTTGGGGGCGATCATTGTCATCAACCTGCGCACGGGCGCTTCGTTGCGCCGCCTGGCCGATCACCCTTCCACCAAGATGCTGCCCGAGCGCCGCCCTTTCGGCGAGGACGGCCAGCCGCTGCTGATGCCCGATGGCAGCGACCACCAGGTGCACTCGGACCCCATCGAGATCAGCCCCGACGGCAAATGGCTGTATTACCAGGCGCTGAGCGGCCCGTTGTGGCGCGTGCCCACCGCTGGCCTGCGTGACGCCCGGCTAAGCGAGCAAGCCCTGGGCGCGCAGGTGCAGTTCGTCTACGACACAGGCCCGTTGACGGGCACGGGCATCGACAGTGCCGGCAACCTGTACCTGGCCGAATACGACAAACCGCGGGTGACCGTGCTGGCGCCCGACGGCACCCTGCGCGTGGTGGTCGAGGACCCGCGGCTGTGGAATCCGGATGCGCTGTTTATCTCCCACCAGCGCGAGCTGTACATCCCTGTGCCGCAAAGCGCGCGCATGGCCGCCAACCGCGGGCCAGGCGGCAAAAGCGCGCTGCAACTGCCGTTCAAAATTTTCAAAGTACCGTTGCCTGCCGGCTTGGGCGGGCAAGAAAAAGTGCCTGCCCTTACAGGCGCTGCGCTATCCCTGTAGCCGCTGCCGCCAGGCTGCGCCGGCCCTGTGCCTCGCTGGAGAGTTCCAGTGTACTCAAGGGCCTGCGCAGCCTAGTGGCAGTGGCTACAGATTGATCTCAACCCATAGAGATGCTTCATGATGAAAACCTTCGTACCTTGTGCTGCCATGTCCCTTGCTCTGCTGTTTCCAGCATTCGCCCACGCGGCGACGGTCGAGTCGGTGGTCTCCCAACCCAACGTCTCCACCGCTGCGGCCCTGCAACTGGCGGAGAAAGCCACCCAACTGGCTGCTGAACGGCACATGAAAATCTGCATCGCAGTCACCGACGCCGACGGCCACCTGCTGGCCTTCACGCGCATGCAAGGGGCCTACGCGGGCTGTGTGGACGCCTCGATTGCCAAGGCCACCTCGGCCGCACGTTTTGCCATCAACACCATTACCTTCTATGACCTGGCCCGCAAGGAAAACCTGGCCATCGGCACCATTCCCGGCATCCTGCCGGCGGTGGGCGGGGTGGTGCTCAAGCACGGCGGCGGGGTAGTGGGCAGTGTCGGCATCAGCGGTGACACCGACCTGACCGAGCAGAAGCTCGCCGAAGACGTATCTGCCACTTTCAACTGAGCCAGAGGCCGCCCGACAACGGTGTCGGGCGGCCATTGTCGGCTGTCTTTTTCAAGCAGGTGCAGTCATGAACAAACCTCTATTCTTCGCCGGCTTCGTCGACGGCGTCAGCGCTGGCGATTACCGCCTGCTCGCGCCGTCGCATGTGCCGTTGGCCCTGGCTCGGCTGGCCCTGGCGGCCACCTGGCTAGCGGCGCTGTACTGCGGTTGGGGCAACGGCTCGTTGCCCGATTTTGCCGCCTGGTCGGCCGCCCTGTGGTCAGGGCTGGCACTGGTGTCGGCGCTGTGGCTGACGCCACGGGTGTTCACCCTGGGCTACCTGATTTCCCTGCTCAGCTTTCTCATCGCCTGGCGGGTGGCGGCCATGAATGGTGCGCTGATATTGATGGGGGTGGCCAGCCTGGCCGCCGTGGTGCTGGTGCTGCAGTTCATTGACTGCATGGCTAGCGACTGGCGTCGCAATCAAGCCCGACAAGGCGCCTGGCTGGCCACGTTGCTGTGGCAGATGACCCTGGTGCGGCTCTGCTTCGGCCTGAACGAATTGGGCCATGCCACGGAAAAACTGTTTGCCGGGCTGGGCTCGTTCCACACCCTGGAGCACGGCTTCCAAGGGTTCGGCATTACCCACGGCGCCGGACTGTTTGTGGTGCTGGGCGGGCTGATCGAGCTGGCCTCAGCCATCAGCGTTGGCTTGGGCCTGTTCGCCCGGCTGGGTGCACTGCTCAGCGTGGTCTATTTCCTGGTGGCCACCCTAGGCTTTGGCGGCGAGTGGACGCGCGGTTACGCCTGGGCATCGCCAGGCGGCGGTGGCTGGGAATACGTGATGATGCTGCTGGTGGTGTTTGGCTCCGTGATGATGACGGGGGCAGGGAAGTTTTCCATCGATGGTTGGCTGTTGTCCAAAGGCGTGCTGCCTGGATGGCTGGTGCGCTGCTGCACCAACCGCGCCGCGCTGACGTGAACCCGTCAATTATTTAAATGCACCCAGATGTGGCTGCTTTACGATCCCGCGACGTTGCACCCGCGACACGCCACTGTATCGATTAGAAAGAGATGACCAATGAAAACTCTGTGTAAAAAAACCGCCGCAGCCGTGGCAGCAGCGCTCCTGCTCACCGGCTTTGCCACTGAGGCCAGCGCCATCACCACCGTACCGGTGCTGCAGGACAGCGACGTGCAGAAGATCGTCGACGCGGCGAAGAAGTCCATGGCGCTGAACCACACCAAGGGCTGCATTGCCGTGGCCGACGCCGACGGCCAATTGCTGTTCATGCAGCGTCAAGAAGGCTCGGCCCCTGATTGCCTGGAGTCCGCCGAAGCCAAGGTGAGGACCGCGGCTCGGTTCCAGGAGACCACCAACACCTTCTACAAGATGCTCAACCAGAACAAGCTGGTGACCGTGGCAGTACCCGGCATGGCGCCTCTGCCGGGGGGCGAGCCTATTCGTTACAACGGCGTGGTGATTGGTTCGGTGGCCGTCAGCACGCCCGATGGCGAGCTTGATTTGAAGGTGGTGGCGGACGCGCTGGCGGCCATTCAATAAACGTTGAGCAGCTTCAGGCGTGCGTTTTGAACACCTTCACCAGCACTGTGCGCAGCCAGCGGTTTCCGGTGTCCAGGTAATAGCGGGCATGCCAGTTCTGTTTGACTGAAAAGCCTTCTATGGCCACCGGGCAATTGTGCACGCGCAGGCCGTGGGCGGCGGCCCGGGTTTCACCGATGTGCCGGGGCAGTGTGGCAATCAGGTTCGAAAACAGGCCACTTTCGGCCGATAGCGGCCAGAAGCGACAGGCAGCAACTGGCCCAAGGATGATCCACCTAACCTCCCGAAAAAGGGAGTGTTGGCAATCCCGCTCCCAGCCCGGACTTCGACTCTACCAGCGGGGATATACCGTTGTTTGAAAGGCATACTTAGCGTCGGCTTGCGTCTTTATCCCCATCCTGGCGCATGCCCAGATTTTTCTTGAACCCTCGTAAGTTCATTGCTCCCAGCGCCACCTCCAGCGCGATCAGCGCGTAGGCATGATCATGCCAGCCCCAAATCACCCAGAGTGCATTGCTGAGTATGAAACACCAAAAACCGATGATCCGCCGCCTGGCTTGAGTAGAACCGGTGAACCAGGCGGCAAAAATGGTGACCGCCATCGCCGGCCACTGCACCCAGTCGATCATAGGATCGGCTTGCCGCCGGTAATACCGTAGCCGGTGCCGGAGATACAGGTACCTTGTTCCGAGACCAGCTGGACATCAATCGGCGCGACTTCCACCCAACGCGCGGTCTCTCGCGCGTCTTCATGTTCGTCCAGATAAGCGACAGCAACGTCCGCGCCCTTACGCGCAAAAGCGACCGCCACGCCGCAGCCGGGCACCGGGTCCATTTTGCGTTGCGATCCCGGTACTGCTCGAGGCTGGCTGGGGAAAGGCGGTTTTGAATAGTTGCGCATACTTCGGGTCTCCTGGAACTTGCAGCGGGTATGCGCTTGAGAACCCTGAAGCGAGGCAAAAGTTGAGTCGGATCTTGGTCTACCTCGACCAGCGGGCCGTTGGGCGCGCAGGGGCCAGGGCCAACCACGCACTGCAATTGAGCTGAACTTTCAAGCCCGTGCGGCTCTCCCTTTTGGTAACGGCTTACCAAGGAGACCCCATCATGAAAACCACTCGACTGATCGGTCTGGCCTGCTGCGTGTTCATGCTGCATGGCTGCTTCAATGAAACCGATCATCCTGCCCAGGGCGCTGACCGCGGCAAGGCTTCCGTGCAAATGCAAAAGCCGAATGCGCCCACTGGTGAGGCCACCCCGGCTGGCGAGCCAGGCAAAGCCAACCAGTAACTCCGAAATGTCAGGAGCACTTTCATGGAAGACTTCAAGCCCTCGCGCCGCTACCTGCTTCAAGGTGCTGCCATAACCGCCGCAGTCGGATTTGCCGCGCCTTCAAGTTTGCTAGTGACACACCGCCCAAACGGCCAGGCCAGCCGACGGAAATCGCCTTGCTGTACGTGCAACTGGCGTCGGATCAGTCCACCTATGTGACCGGTCAGGTGTTCGGTGCCTCAGGGGGAGCCGGGCAGCCCTGAGTACCCAATTGCCGGTGGCGGGCTCGCTTTCCGGAAGGTAAAGGCAACTCAAGGAGCCATGATGCATCCTACGCAACTGCTTGAAGAACTGCTGCACGCCAGAGCCCCCGGGGGCGAAGAGGAAGAGGTGCGGGTGATATGCGAGCGCGAACTGCGCGAGTATTGCGATGAAACCTGGGTCGATGATGCAGGAAACCTGATCGGGCTGATTCGCGCGGACAACGCTCCCACCGAACAGGCCCAGGCCGCGCGATCCGGCATGCTGATCATGGCGCATCTGGACGAAATCGCCATGGCAGTCCGCACCATCAACGTCGATGGTTCATTGCAGGTCACCGCACTGGGCGGCGCCAACCCGGTCAACTTCGGCATGTGCCCGGTCGATATTCTGGGCGGCGCCGCCGTGCTGCCCGGCGTGCTGTCGTTTGGCAGCATGCATTTGACTCGGCAATCGCCTCAGGGCGCCGACGTTCAGGATGGCAATGTGCACTGGCGGGACGTGCACGTGGTCACCCGTCAAAGCCGCAGGCAATTGGAGGAACAAGGCATTCGAGCTGGCACCCGAGTGGTGCTCAGTCAGCACTGGCGCAAGCCGTTTTACTTTCAGGATGCCATTGGCGCGCACTTCATGGATGACCGCGCACCCGTGACAGCAGTCCTGCAAGCGGCTGCCATGGTTGCCCGAACGCGAAGCCGCTTGCCCCAGGACACTTACTTTGCTTTCACCACCATGGAAGAGGAAACCAACGCAGGGGCACTGTTTGCAGCACACCATTTGCCATGTCGCACCGCCGTTGCGGTGGAAGTCGGCCCAATTGCAACGGAGTATGGCACCGAGCTATCGGAAAACCCCATCGTCGTCGTTGGTGATGAAAAAGGTCATTACACCCGTTCGGTCACCGATGCATTGATTGCCGCCACGCAACAGGCTTGCTACACGCCGCAATCGGCGTTGCTGGTGGATTTCACCTCTGACGCCAGTGCGATATTGGCAGTAGGTGCCCTTGGCCGGGCGGGTTGTATCGCCATCCCCACCGAGAACACCCATGGCTTCGAGGTAGTGTTGCCGGCAGGTATAGAGGCCTGTGCAAAGTGCCTGACCCGCTTTCTCATGCAGGGGCAAACATGATCGCCATCACTGCCGCGGACTTGGGCATCGATATCAACGAGCCTGGGGGCAACGGCCTGTTTAAATGGCTGCTGGCCAGTTTTCTGATCGGCAAGCGGATTCGCACCTCCGTGGCGGTGAAGGCTTTTCATCGGCTGGTCGACCAGGAGAGGGTGGGCACGCCTGAACAATTAGCCAAGCGCAGTCATGCCCAGCTCGTCAGGTGGTTGGGCGAGGCCGGCTATGCGCGATACGACGAATCCACCGCGAGGCGTTTGCGGGTATTGGGCCAACGCGTTAGCGAGGAACTGCAACCACAACTCCGTGCGTTGGGCACTGGGGTTCACCGGGTCGCCGACTTCGAGCAGTGGCTACTAAGCTTTGAAGGGGTAGGGCCCAAAACCGTGGAGATATTCATGCGTGAAGCAGCGGAAACGCTAAACGATGCTTCGGCTGATCTCCTCATGCCGTCTTGATCAGGAGCAACAACTATGCAACCACAAACAGAAGGTTTGGAAGAACAAGGTCCTGATCGCGTGCCTTTCGTCAACGACCCCGCCAAGAATCGGAAAGGCCGCGCTGAGCCTTCCGACGACGATGCTGATGATGAGCCGGAGGACGAGTGAGGCGCTGGACAGGCGTGCGAGAACCGCCTGAATGAAACTACGGTCGGGTGGCACTTGGCGGTCAAGTTGGTATCGAAGCTCGCGCAGTTTGCGTAAAGAAGCGTAAACCTGAGCACCACTACCAAGGTATTTTCGGTGCCACTGATCCACAGTCGCCTCCTGACACTCAAGTATCAGTGACCGGTTCTGCAAACGATTCGAGCGCCCTGATCAGGCTCTCGGCTGACCATGGTTTGGCCAGGCAGACGATTCCAGGTTTCACCGGAATGTCCTCCAGAGCGAAGCCACTCATCAAAACCGTCGCCGTCCCCGGCCGTTTTTCCGCGACCATGCCCAGAAATTCCGCGCCGTGGAGCTGCCCCGGAACATCGTGATCAGCCACCACAGCAGCGCAACCCCCCGATTGCAAAAGATAAACCAGCGCATCGTCACAGTTCTGGAAGCTGTGACAAGTGTCGCTGAGATCGGCAAGGATGTCCCCCATGAGCCTTCTGAGCAATGGATCGTCCTCGACCACGACGATATCGCCCTCCAGGCGAAATGAATTCAGGCTGCTGTTCATCATGGGCCTTGATTGCCGGAGCTCAGTAGTCCTAAGGCTGTGGCCGCGATCTGCCAAATAGCTGGACACCCATTAGACTGTTTCGGCAGCGGGACGTTCCCAATTCAGCGATAGCAAAGTGCAGGCCTATTTGCAGCTTTCTATAAATGGCTATTGCTGCACCGCTTGTACTGACCCGCCATCCACGCGAACATTGCTGCCGTTTATGAAAGACCCACGGTGCGAGACCAGCAGCGCGATCACCGCCGCAACTTCCTCAGGCTGACCTCGGCGCTGCTGCACGATGCCGGGCCGCTCTTCCTTAAGAAAACTCTCAACCGCTTGCTCAAAAGAGACGCCGAGCTTCTCGGCTCGCTTGCGCATCATGTCATTGGTCATTCCAGTTTCGATGAACGCGGGAGCCACGGTGTTGCATAGCACGCCATGCTCAGCTTCCTTGTACGAGAGGTTCTTCACCCACGCAGCGAGGGCAGCCTTGGCAACGTTGTACACGGCCTCATCGTAGTACGGCTGCGCGGCGTTTTCCGAGGTGATACACACAAACCGCCCCCATCCGCGTGAGCGCATGCGCGGAATGGTGGCCCGTGCTACGCGCACCGAGGAGAAGAAGTCAGTTTGCCAAGCCTCTTCGTAGTCAGCGTCAGAAAGCTCGAGAGGATCGCCTTTGGCACCGGTAACCCCGGCAGTGTGTACGACGATATCGATTTTACCGAAGAGTGATTCGCCATCAGCCACCACCTGGTTTACGGCTTGCTGGTTTGTGACATCTGCCGCCACCAACAGCCGTTCACCGGGCAGGTTGGCGAACGCAGCCTGCAGGGCACCTTCATCACGATCGGTCAGTACCAGCAGGACACCTTCTTCGCTCAACAGTCGCGCTGTTGCCTGGCCTATCCCGCCACTGGCGCCCGTTATCAGCGCGACACGCCCTGTTATTCCAAGATCCATATGAACCTCCTCATCAAAACAATACAGCCGGTGGCATCTCTCCGGCACTGATGGTTCGACCAACGCAGGGCTACAGTGGCTCCAAAAAAATACGAGAAAGGGCGGGTAATTAAAGATCTCATCGCCCCCGAGCCCCATGGCTCGTGGCCTGAACGACCTCAGCAGAGGCGGCATCCACGCATGATGCCAAAAGCGGGTCGAATTCAACCGCTTCCAGTCTTGCGTCCAACGCTTTCAAGATGGGCTCGGCATTTTCAATTTCGGCGCGGATCAGGTCTGAAGACGAGTCCGTCTGTACATCCGTGTGGCCGATGCCAGGCAACTCAACCTCGGGTTGAAAATTGTGAGGCCCGTTGAAGAACGGACACAGCGAGTGAGCCATTCTGGTGCGCATTGTACGCGTCACGCGCATGGGATCCAGTTTATGAATAGAATTCAATTAGCAGGCTACTGAGTTATCCCCCGAAGCAGAATTCCAGAGGTGCCAGGCGATCAACTGCGTGTCGGTTGGCTACAAATACCCGGAAAATCATGTAATGCATTTTCTGGTGCGGACACTCCCTCACGGTGTATTGAATTCTGTGTAGCACTCAGGGGAGGTCGGTTTAGGCAAGGGAGCTGGCGTGCAAGCTCCCCTGGGGATCATTGCGAGGCTATGGTACGGCTTGGGAAATGAAGTCAGTTAGGCCGTCCTGAAAACCTGGGGGATGACAGGTAGTACGGTCTCAGCCGGCTTATCTCGCAAGGCGTTAGGCGCCGTCCGGATTTAATAAACACCTGGGGTGCCGCCACCGTCGACGGCGATCGCAGTGCCTTGAATGTGGCGTGCCTGTTCACCGCAAAGGAATACCGCCAACTGCGCCACGTCCTCGGGCTTACCCAGGCGCACCAGGCCTTCGCGCTCGACCTGTGCGGTGCGTTCTTGATCGACCGTTTTGCCGCTGGTGGCGGCCCGTTGCTTGAAAAGCTGTTCAACCCGGTCGGTTTCGGTCAAACCAGGATGAATGGCGTTCACGTTCACCCCCTCCAGCTTGCCTTGCCCGGACAGCCCCTTCGTGAAGTTGTGCATCGCAGCGTTGACTGAGCCTCCGATCAGGAATCCAGGATCGGGCGTACGTGCCGCACCGCCGATGATGTTGACCACATGACCGCCCGCAGTACGCAGCAGCGGCCAGAACAGGCGGCACAGATTCACGCAGCCGAAAAACTTCAGCGCAAAGCCATCCTGCCAGGCGTCCGTGGGTAATTCGAGAAAAGCGCCGGCACGCGTTGCACCCGCCGAATTGACAAGGATGTCGCAGCGCCCGAAGCGTGCCGCCACCCCTTCATACACCTGTTGGCAACCGGTATCCGTGCGCAAGTCTGCCGCGCAGGTATCGGGGCGCAGGCCACCGCTTTTCTCGATTTTATCGGCGGCGGCGCGCAGATTGTCCTCGCTGGATGCTGCCAGCACTGTTTGGGCTCCGCGCTCGGCGAACGCGGCGGCGATCCCAAAACCGATCCCGCGGCTACCACCCGAAATCACTACCACTTTGCCTGCAAATTCCTGAGTCATTGTTATTCCTTCGATGAAATAAGCCTAGGCGGCCTCACCTTTCCTGAGCACACCATCAAGTGAACTATAGCGCTGACGGCGATCGGTTACGCCAAGTCATCCCCGCACTTCGCATACGTGTCCCCCAGGCGGCCACGGCGCTGGCCCCAATGACCTCAGGATCGATTACGCCATCGCGGCCGAGGCCTGCGTTTGCTCAAGCGTGAGTGTGAAGCGTTCCAGCAGCAGGGCGATTTCAGCCTCATTAATAATCAGCGGCGGACACAACGCGACGGTATCGCCAATACCCCGTACGATCAGGCCGTTGACCTGGGCCTGGGCAGTGAAGAACTTGCCCAGGCGTCCAACCGATTCGACCGCGACCTTGCTGGCGGGGTCGCGCACCAGTTCCACGCCAGCGATCAGGCCACAACCGCGCACGTCGCCCACCAGCGGGTGTGCGCGCAGGGCTGCCAGGCCTGCATGCAGTAATGTGCCCATGCGGGCGGCATGCGCCACCAACTGGTCTGTCTCAATGATGCGCACGTTCTCCAATGCCACCGCAGCCGCCACCGGGTGGCCGCTGGCGGTGAACCCTGTGCCCAACGCGCCCTGCGCGTGGCTTTGGTCGGCAATGCCCTGGTAGAGGGCATCGTTGATCAGCACCGCCGCAATGGGCTGGTAGGACGACGACAGTTGCTTGGACAGCACCATAGCGTCCGGTTGAATGCCAAAGGTCTCACAGCCGAACAGCTTACCCGTGCGGCCGAAACCACAGATGACCTCGTCGGCGATGACCAGCACGTCATGCCGGCGGCACACCTGTTGGATTTTTTCCCAGTAAGTGCGCGGCGGCACAATGACGCCGCCGGCGCCCATCAGCGGTTCCGCGACGAAGGCGGCGATGGTGTGAGCACCTTCGCGGCTGATCAGCGCCTCAAGCTCGTCGGCCAGGCGGTCGGCGAACTGCTCCTCGGTTTCCCCAGGTAGGCCGTGACGGTAGAAATGCGGGGTGCTGACGTGCAGGAAGCCGGGCAGGGGCAGGTCGAAACCCTGGTGTACCGAGGCCAAGCCTGTGAGGCTGGCGCTCAGGCCTGTGACGCCGTGATAAGCGCCCTGGCGGCTGATGAATGTCTTGCGCAGCGGCTGGCCAATGGCGTTGTTGCGGTACCACACCAGTTTGACCAACACATCGTTTGCCTCGGAGCCTGAGTTGGTGAAATACACCTTGCTCATCGGTACCGGCGCCAGAGCAATCAGCTTCTCGGCCAGGGCGATGCTGGCCGGGTGCGATTTGTGGCTGAAGGTGTGATAGAAGGGCAGGGTTTGCAACTGCCGGTGGGCCGCGTCCACCAGGCGCTGTTCGCTGAAGCCCAGGGCGGTGCTCCATAATCCCGCCATGGCTTCAAGGTAGCGATTGCCTTGGTCGTCGATGACAAACACGCCCTCGCCGCGTTCGATGATCAGCGGGCCTTTTTCCTGGTGGGCGCGGGCGTCGGTGTACGAGTGCAGGTGGTAGTCGATGTCTTTCTGGGCCAGCGGATTGAGCGGCATGACAGGGCATCCCTACGTCAGGTACGACACCGTAGCCGCTGCCGCAGGCTGCTCAGGCCCTGTGCCTCGCTGAAGATTTCCAGTGTACTCAGAGCCCCGCGCAGCCTGACGGCAGCGGCTACAACGGTCCGTAGCCGCTGCCGCAGGCTGCGCAGGCCCTGTGCCTCGCTGAGAATTTCCAGTGTGCTCAGGGCCCTGCGCAGCCTGGCGGCAGCGGCTGCAGGTTACTTGTCCAGTTCCAGGACTTTGGCCAGTTCGACGTAGTCCAGGCTCCACAAGGTGCCGCCGCCCAGTTTCTGGTTGTGCATGGAGCGGAAGCCGATCATTTGCTGCGCGCGTTTGCTCAGGGTACGCGCCATCTCCATCGGCACGGCGAACGGGTAGGCTTCCTCCGGTACCAGCCAGCCCGGGCAGAAAGCCAGGGTCAATGCACGGCGCGGACGGTCGGAGACGTTGGCGCCACCACCGTGCACCACCTTGCCAGAGAACACCATGGCGTCGCCTTTTTCCATCACCGCGGCAATGCTTGGGGTGTTGTCCATGCGCTCACGGTCGTTGTAGTCCGGCCATTTGTGGCTGCCAGGGATCACGCGGGTGGCACCCATCTCCTCGGTGTAGTCGGAGATGGCGATGATGCAGTTGCACATCACTTCCGGACCCGATGGCCCGTAGTTGCGAAACACCGGGTAATTTTCCAGGTCGCGGTGCAGAAACTGGGCTTTCTCGCCAGGCTGGATCTCGATGATCTGCGCAGCGTTCATCCAGTAGGCGTCACTGGTTTCCAGCATCAGGGTGTCGATGTAGGACAGCATCACTTCATGGTCCAGCATTTCTTCACGGAAAGTTTTGCTGCGACGAATCAGCTGGGTGATGCGCTTGGTCTTCTTGCCGGCGAATTCAGCCATCCAGTCCGGGCCGTCGTAGCCTGCTGCCCAGCCGGCAACGATCGGGTCCATGTCGGCGTTGAAGCGGTCGACCTGATCCTTGAACAGACCCTTGATGATGACGCCACCGTCTTCATCGATGATGCGTTTGACGATTTCGGGTGAGGTACCGCTGGGAACTTCGCGCATTTTGGCAGGTGCCTGGACTTCAGTGGCTGACATGGTCTTCTACGGTCGTTAAAGGCAGAACGTGCTCCTGCTAAGGGAGGGAGCATGGCCAGATGGTAGGCAGCGTTGAGGCCTGGAAACAGGTGGCTGGCGGCCAACTAGCGGTTCTTTCGCGGCCAACCCTTGGCGTGGCTTCCAACCACAGGAGTTTGGCCACTGTGCACCTGTGCGCCTGGCGAGCGCGCCTTCACTATCTGCCCAACGAGCCGCAGGTGCGGCAGGAATCTGGTTTGGCAGGAGGACGACATGCGCACTGATATCAGCTTCAAGACCACCGATGGCCTGACCCTGAAGGGCTGGTTGTTTACTCCGCAGAACGGCGCAAGCCGACACCCCGCCATCGTCATGGCCCACGGCTTCACCGCGGTGAAGGAACAGTACCTGGACCGCTACGCCGAAGTGTTCGCCGCCCAGGGCTTTGCCGTACTGGTGTACGACAACCGCAACTTCGGCGCCAGTGAAGGCCAGCCGCGTCAGGAAGCCGACCCGCTGCTGCAGGTGCGTGACTACCGCGACGCGATCACCTATGTCAGCAGCCTGGATGACGTGGACGCCGCGCGTATCGGTATCTGGGGCTCCAGTTACAGCGGCGGCCACGTGCTGCAAGTGGCGGCCTTCGACCGTCGGGTCAAATGCGTGTCGTCCCAGGTACCGGCCATCAGCGGCTCGGCCGATGTGCGCATGGCCGTGCGCCCAGACCTGATGCCTGGCCTGATCGAGGCCTTCGAGGCCGATCGCGCCGCGCGCTATGCCGGCGACCATGCGCTGGTGATGGAAGTGGTCAACGAAGACCCGAAATCCGACTGTGCCTTGCCCGGCCAGGATTGCTTTGACTTCTTCACCGGTAGCCAGCGCAGTGTGGCGCCGGCCTGGCGCAACGAAGTCACGCTCAAGAGTATCGAGATGCTCAACGAGTATGAACCTGGCTACGCCGTAGATCGCATCAGCCCTACGCCGCTGCAGATGATCGTGGCGCTGAAAGACACTGTCACTGTGCCGGACGCGGCCCTCAAGGCCTACGAGTCTGCCTTGCAGCCGAAAAACCTGGTGCTGCTGAAGTGCGGCCACTTCGACCCCTACCTGAGCGAGTTCGAGGCCTCCAGCACGGCTGCCGTCGAATGGTTCAAGCGCCACCTCTGATTTCCGCCTACTGCCTTTTCAAGGAACTACCCATGTCTGCCAAATGGCCCGAAAACCACAGTCAATCCAAAACCCTGTACGACCGCGCGAGCAAGGTCATGCCCGGCGGCATCACCCGAATCCTGCCATGGCAGGAACCGTTTCCGGTCTACGCCGGCAGCGGCTCGGGAGCCTATGTGACTGACGTCGATGGCACTCGTCGGCTGGACCTGCTGAACAACTTTGCTTCGCTGATTCACGGCCATGCGCACCCGGCCATCGTTGCCGCCATTCAGGAACAGGTCACCAAGGGCACGGCATTCACCCTGCCTACCGAACCTGAAGTGGTGCTGGCCGAGACCATCTGCTCCCGCGCCGAAAGCTTTGAATGGATTCGCTTCTCCAACTCCGGTACCGAAGCGGTGATGTGCGCCATCAAGGCGGCGCGTGCACTCACCGGGCGTTCAAAGATCGTCAAGTGCGAAGGCGTGTACCACGGCTCCTACGACTACGCCGAAGTGAGCCTGGACTCCTCGCCCGAGAACTGGGGCGTTGACCCTACCTCCACGGGTTATTCCAAGGGCGTGCCTGACGGCGTCAAGAACGACGTCGTGGTGATTCCGTTCAATGATGCAGAAGCCGCTGAGCGGATCATTCTCGCCAACCGCGACGACATTGCGGCAATCATCATCGACCCCGCGCCCAGCTACTTCGGTTTCGTTCCAGTCAGTCAAGCCTTCATCGAAATGATTCGCCGCGTCTCGACCGAGATCGGCGCGGTGTTCATTTTGGATGAAGTCATCACCTTCCGCGTTCACAGCGGTGGCGCGCAAACCCGTTTCAACATCAAGCCTGACCTGACCGTGTTAGCGAAGATCATTGGTGGTGGTTTCCCGGTGGGGGCAGTGGCCGGCTCGCGCAAGTTCATGCAGGTGTTCGACCACCGTGAAGGCAAGCCGCTGTTGCCCTGGAGCGGGACCTTCACGGCCAACCCGATCACTATGACCGCCGGCAAGATTGCCTTGGATCTCTACACCCAGGCCGAGTCCGATCGCATGGACGTGCTCGGCGATCGCTTGCGAGCAGGCGTCACCCGGGCCTTTGCCAATGCGGGCTTCCCAGGTCAGGTGACAGGATTCTCGTCCATGTTCATGGTATTTGGTCATCAGCGTCAGGTCCAAGATTACCGCTCCGGTTACTCCAGCAAGGAAGAGATGAAGTGGGTGAGCGCGCTGCAGCGCAACCTGGTGCTTGAGGGCTATCACATTGCCAAGACGGGTAAGGCTTTCCTCTCGACGGTCATGACCGTCGAGGATGTCGATGGCTTTATCGAGGCCACTGAGCGCGCAGCAAAGTTGGCGGTGGCACAACGCTGATGCGGTAGACGGACCACGCGCTTGACCAAGGGGGCATCACGCTGTGATTGCCCCTTTTTTGTTGCAGGCATAGCGGACTGCACGAGGCTGAAATGGACATCGAGGTGGCCACCAGCCACCTGTTACTGTGTGTGCAAGGAATCGATAGTGGTGCACTTACGAAGGAATGTCGGGAGCGTTAAAGGCATATTCTCTTGAAAACCACCACCGCTGCTCTGGCAGGACTGATTGCCGCTCAGGCAGTGGCGGCTGATGATCTGACCGTTGTTTCATTCGGCGGTGCCAACAAGGTCGCACAGATAAAGGCTTTCTATGCACCCTGGGAGCAGCATTCCTCAAGCAAAGTGATTGCGGGTGAGTACAACGGTGAAATGGCCCGTTTGAAGGTGATGGTCGACAGCCGCAGCGTTGGCTGGGATGTGGTCGAGGTCGAACTGCCGGAGTTGGCCAGAGGGTGTGATGAAGGCCTGTTTGAAAGCTTGCCTGAGGAACTGTTCGGCTCGCCCTCGCACTATGTTTCGGGAGCAATACAGCCTTGTGGCGTCGCCTTTTTCATCTGGTCGACAGTGCTGGCCTATAACGCCGACAAGCTTACCGTCGCTCCCACCGGTTGGGCCGACTTCTGGGACTTGCGCAAATACCCCGGCAAGCGAGGTCTTCGTAAAACCGCGAAGTTCACTTTGGAGTTTGCTTGGATGGCCGATGGCGTGCGGCCTGCCGAGGTGTATCAGATTCTAGCCACCAAGGCTGGCCAGGATAGGGCCTTCGTTAAGCTTGACCAGATCAAGCCCTTCATTGAGTGGTGGGAGGCGGGCGCGCAGCCTGCTCAATACCTGATGTCGGGCGATGTGGTAATGAGTGCGGCCTATAACGGACGTATCAGTGCAGCGCAGAAGGAAAGCAGCCTGAAGGTGGTGTGGGCGGGGGGTATCTACGATTTCGATGCCCGGGCCATCCCGAAAGGCTCTAAAAACGTGGAGGCGGCCAAGCGGTTCATTAACTTCACGTTGGAGCCAGCACAGCAACAGCGTTTTGCCCAGGCTATCGCCTACGGTCCAGCCAACCTTGAGGCTATTTCACAGCTTGACAAGTCCATTCTGGAGGGCCTGCCCACCGCTGAAGATCACATTAGCCAACAGGTGCAGAATAGTACGCCGTTCTGGGCTGACTATGGCGAGACACTTGAACAACGGTTCAATGCCTGGGTGGCCAAATAGGGCGGTCAAATAACTACAATAAAAAAGGAGGCGCCCAATGGACGCCTCCTTGTTTTGAGTACCGCCGATGGAGTCATTGAGCGGTATAAGCACCGTCAACGGTCAGCAACGAACCGGTCATCCACTGCGCGTCCTCGGAGGCGAGGAATGTCACAGCCTTGGATACGTCTTCGACGTTGCCGATGCGCGGCCAGGGCGTCAGGTCTTCCAGCAGGGTCTTGATCTCGGGGTCGTTCAGCTCCTGGCGGACCATGGCCGTGGCGAGGAACCCTGGGCAAACGGCATTGACATTGATCTTGTGCTGGGCGAAGTCCACGGCCAACTGCCGGGTCAGATTGTTCACGGCCCCTTTGGAGGCGCAGTAAGACGCCTCTTGAGCCAAGCCGACCAGTCCGCCGATGGACGAGATATTGACGATCTTGCCGCGGGTGCCAGAGTCGCTGACTTCCTGTTTCATCATTTGGGTAATCGCGAACTTGCAGCCTAGCCAGGTGCCTTTGGTGTTGACGTTCATGGTCAGGTCGTAATCGGCCTCGGTTTCCTCAACGATGGTCTTGAGCTCGACGGCGACGCCAGCGTTGTTGATCATGATGTCCAGCCGGCCAAAACGTTTGACGGCTTCTTGAACCAGGTTGTCCATGTCGGTGTAGCTGGACACGTTGGCCTTGACGAAAATCGCTTCGCCACCGTTTTGGCGAATCAGGTCGTCGGTATCGATGTGCAGGTCTTTTTCGAAGCCTTCAGGGCGGGCGCTCTTGGAGAGGTCCGAGCACACCAGTTGAGCACCTTCTGCAGCGAGTGCCAGGGCGATTGCGCGGCCGTTGCCTGAGCTTGAACCGGTCACAATGGCTACTTTTTTGTTGAATCGCATTGAATCGCCTCCATCGGCAAAAACGGTCGTCGGTCGAGGGAACTGCCCTCGGTTTTGCAACTGCAAGGTGAGTGTATGAAGCGCGCGCAGGCGAAAACAGGTTCAAAAAGGACAGCTCGTCGCTGCCCTTGATGGTGCGTAATCTCACGCTCCCGAGTGCCTGCGCACGCCGGTTTTTTCAGTTGTCAGTACCCAGCTTACGGGCAATAAATCGTGCAGCCTGCGTGAGTATCCGGTGGCCGGTCGCTATCTTGCCAGCGCTGGTCAGTACCCCATGGGCATGCCATGGCAAGTGCTGGTGCTCCACTTCGGTTCCCGCCCGTGCGGCAGCGGATGCGTAGGCAATCCCCTCATCCGCCAGCGGGTCATGGCCCACGGTGAGGATGAACAGGGGAGGTTGCCGGCGACCTTCAGCGTGTAGCAGCGGAGACAGGCGCGCATCGTGCCAATCCTCACCAGGGGCGGTGTACTGCGCCCTGAACCAGTGCATGGACGCGGCGGTCAGTGGAAATCCCCGGGTGATGCGCTGGTACGAAGGCTGACTGGCGGTAAGGTCAGTGACCGGATAGAACAACGCCTGCCCCTTGAAGGTCATGCCCAGCGCCTGGCAGGCCGGATCATTGGCCAACACCGTGGCCATGTTCCCGCCCGCGCTGTCACCTGCAAGTAGCGTACGCTTGGGGTCGACCCCAAGCTCGCAGGCCTTGTCGGTGATGTACTCAATGGCGGCGAAGCAGTCGTCCAGTGGCACAGGGAAGCGATGCTCTGGCGCCAGGCGGTACTGCACTGCGATCACGGTGGCGTGGGTCCGATTGGCCAGCGAACGGCAAATGCTGTCGTGGCTGTCCAGGTTTCCGATCACCCAGCCGCCGCCATGAATGAACACCACCACAGGCGTCACTGCCGCAGTGGGGATACCCAGGGGGCGGTATACACGAAGGCTTGCTGTACCGCCCGTCACCGGATAGTCCAGCGTGCGGACCTCGGCGACGCGCTCTGCTGCCAGGCCGTTGACGGCGCAGGCTTTCAGATAGTTGTCTCGCGCCTGTGCCAAAGGCACATCCTGGAAGGAGATTTCACCACCATCCCTGAAGGCCTGGACCAGGCCGACCGCATCGGCGGCCACCTGCTCCAGAGGGATAGCCTGGGCTATCAGGTCGCTCATGGATGCGCGGTCTCCTTGGCCGACAGCAGGTGGTAATCATCCAGGTTCCAGTCGGCGGCCAGGGCCTTGTATTCATCCACGGTGCCCGACCAGTTATTGATGACCTTGCCAGCCGCGTTCTTGTACCAACTGGAGCAATCCGAGGAGAACGCCGAGGACTGCATGTTGGTCTGCAGCGAATCATTGTAGGTGTTGAAGTTATCGACCTTGACGTCCAACGCGGTGTGCGGGTTGTCAGCGAGCCCTTGTACGGCCTGGATGATGTAACGCTGCTGGATCTCGAGCATGGTAATGATCGAGTTGTGGTTCAGGTTGGTGTTAGGCCCATAGATCATGAACATGTTCGGGAAGCCCGGCACGGTCATTCCCAGGTAGGCTTCGGCGCCTTGTTCCCAGCGTTGGTGCAGGGTTTGCCCTTGGGCACCTGTCACTTGCAGATCACCTTGGAAGGCCTGGCTTTCAAATCCGGTGCCGAAGATCACGGTGTCCAGCTCGTGCAGTAGGCCGTTCTTGTCGACGATGCCTTCTGGCACGAAATGGTCGACGGCGGCGGTTTCCAGGCTGACGTTGCTACGCATCAGCGCGGGATAATAGTCATCGGAACGCAGGATGCGTTTGCACGCGAACTCATAATCTGGAGTCAGCTTGGCACGCAGCGCTGCATCCGGTACTTGGGCGGCCAGGTGACCGGTGGCCATGGCGATGCCTTCCTGTTGCGCCTCGGTGCCGTGGCGGGTCCGCGCAAAGCCGTTTTCGCGGAACGCGTGCAGGTTGCGGCGGCTTTCCTCGAACAGCGAAGGGTCTGCGGCGTAGGCGTCCAGCTGCTCTGGGGTAAAGACGATCTGGTTGCGCGGCATGATCCAGTTGGCGCTGCGCTGGAACACGGTCAGATGGCTTGCTTGTTTGGCCACCTCCGGCACGTACTGCACGGCGCTGGCCGCTGCCCCGATGCTGGCGACTTTCTTGCCCGTGAGGTCCAGTCCTTCCGGCCATTGGGCTGAGTGGAAGTAGTCGCCGGCAAAGCTGTCCAGCCCTTTGAACGCCGGAATGGCAGGCTTGTTGAGTTGCCCCCAGGCGGGTACGAAGAAACGGCCCTGCACTTGCGTGCCGTCGGCTAGTTCGAAGGCCCAGGTGTTGGTCTGCTCGTCCCAGTTGGCCTGGCTCAGCTCACTGTTGAGCTTGACGTGCTGCATCAACGCATAACGGTTGGCCAAGGAATCCATGTAGTTCAGCAGCTCGTCGCGGTCAGCGTACATCTTGCTGACGCGCAGGTGCGGGTGAAAGCTGTAGCAGTACAGGTGCGATTCGGTGTCGCAAGCGGCGCCTGGGTAGGCGTTGTCGCGCCACACACCACCAATGCGTGCACCCCGCTCAAGAATGATGAAGTTGTCTATGCCTTGCATCTTCAATTGGGCGCCCATGCCCAGGCCGCCGAAGCCTGCGCCGAGGATAACGATGTCGTAGGGTTTCTGTGCTGTGTTCAACATGAATCGATTCCTTGTAGAAAGGCGAGAAGGGGGCGGTCAGCTCAAAAGGCTTTCTTGTAAAGGGCCAGGGCGTCGGCTTCGCGTACCTCGACGGGGTTGTTCATCAACAGGCGTTCTTGCTTCATGGCGTCGTGGGCCAACAGCGCCAGGCTGTCCTCAGTGACCTTCACATCACGCAGGCGACGTGGGGCGCCGGACTGGTTCATCAGGTTCTCCATGAACTCGACGAAACGGGTGGCACGGCTAGTAATCGTTGTCGTGCTCGGGCCGAGCAAGACATCACCCAACTCGGCATACAGCGGTGCTGCGGCGCTCAAGTTGAAGCGCAGCACCGGGCCCAGCATCAATGCATTGGAGAGCCCGTGGGGGATGTGGTAGTGGCCGCCCAGCGGATACGCCAGGGCGTGCACGGCAGCCACAGGGGCGTTGGCGAACGCCTGTCCGGCCAGGGTCGCGCCGAGCAGCATGGCTTCCCGAGCCAGGCGATTCTTGCCGTCTTCGCAGGCGGTAACCAGATTGCCTGCCAGCAACCTCAAGGCCTCGCGAGCGAGCGCATCCGATACTGGGTTCTTGCGGTGACGGCTGGTGTAGGCCTCGATGGCGTGCACCATGGCGTCGATGCCGGTGGCGGCAGTGATCAAAGGTGGCAGGCCGGTGGTCAGCTCGGCATCGAGGATGACCTTGTCGGCATACAGCTGGTTGGACACGACGCCCATTTTGGTCGTCTCGCCGGTGGTCAGGATGGTGATGTTGGTCACCTCCGAGCCAGTGCCTGCGGTAGTGGGGATCTGCACCAGTGGCAAGCGTGTGCCCTTGACCTTGCCGATACCGTACAGGTCGGCCAATGCTTGTTGGGAGGGGATCAGCACCGCGGCCAGTTTGGCGATGTCCATCGATGAGCCGCCGCCCAGGCCCAGCACCAGGTTCACGCCCGCTGCGCGGGCCTGGCCCACGCAATCGTGCAGCACCGCCTCGGGCGGATCGGCCACCACGTCATCGAACACGCTGATGCTGAAGCCTGCTGCTTGCAGCGAGGCCTTGGCCGCATCGAGCAGGCCGGCGGTGTGCAGGAACTTGTCGGTGACGATCAGCAGGTTGCGTTGCTCGGTCCAGGCGCCCAGCAGTTCGCCCAGACGACGCGCGGCGCCCCATTCGGCGACGATCGAGCCGACGGTGTCAAAGGTGAAGGGCTTGAAGATGCTCATGGGTACGGCTCCTGAGGTGTGTAGCCGCTGCCGCCAGGCTGCGCGGGCCCTTTGCTTCACTGAAAATGCGCAGGGCCGCCTCGCGGCAGCGGCTACAAGGGGTGTGGAGCTATTAGAGGGGAGTGGCGGTGGCGGGGCTTCAACCTGCGGGTGGAATTTGCAGGGGCGCGGGGTGGAGAACGCGGGTTGGGCAAAATGCCGCTGCGGCAAAATGTCCACCCGGCACCTGTTGCATATCCACCCGCAGGTTGAAGATGGCCCCCACGGCAACGCGCTATACACATCGCCAATAACTACAAGACCCGATGCCACTGGAGGACCGATGACTCTGCCTCATCAACCCAAGTTTCTGCCCGCCACCGCGAGCTGCAAACCGTCACCGCTACTGATTGGCGGGCTGCTGGAGACCGGCCTGCGCGCCGCCGGCGACAACCAGATCGTGTACCGCAATCAGGTGCGCCACGACTACACCACCTTCCATCGCCGGGTGCATCAGCTGGCCCATGCCCTCAGCGCGCTGGGCGTTGTGGCCGGCGACACGGTGGCGGTGCTGGACTGGGACAGCCATCGCTACCTGGAATGCTTCTTCGCCATCCCCATGCTGGGCGCGGTGCTGCATACCGTGAACGTGCGCCTGGCGCCCGAGCAGGTGCAGTTCACCATGGCCCACGCCGAAGACACTCTGGTGCTGGCCCACCGCGATTTCATCCCCCTGCTGGAGACCATCGCCGGTCAGTTGCCCATGGTTCGTGGCTACCTGCTGTGCGAGGACGATGGCGGCGCCGTGCCCACCTCGTTACCTGTGCTGGGTGAATATGAAGCGCTGCTGGCCGCCCAGCCCGGCCACTACCCATTCCCCGAGTTCGACGAGAACGCCGTGGCCACGCTGTTCTACACCACCGGCACCACGGGCAACCCCAAGGGCGTCTATTTCACCCACCGGCAACTGGTGCTGCACACCCTGGCGGGGGCCAGTGCCCATGCCAGTGCCGGGGCGGCATTGCTCAACCGCGACAAGGTCTACTTGCCTATCACGCCAATGTTCCATGTGCACGCCTGGGGCGTGCCCTACATTGCGACCATGATGGGTTGCCAGCAGGTGTACCCCGGCCGTTACGAGGCTGGGCTGCTGGCGTCCTTGATTGTCGATGAACGGGTCGACTACTCCCATTGCGTACCGACCTTGCTGGCCATGGTGCTGGATGCTGCCCAAGCCAGCGGCGCCGACCTGTCCGGCTGGCACGTGCTGATCGGTGGTGCGGCGCTGTCCGCAGGCCTGGCCCGCAGGGCGCAGGGCATGAACGTGGACGTGCGCGGCGCGTATGGCATGTCCGAGACTTGCCCCATCGTTTCCCTCACCTGCCTGCCGGCCGAGTTTTCCGAGTTGCAGGCCGAGCAGCAGCTGCATTGGCGTTGCAGTGCCGGGGTGATCGCGCCCCTGGTGCAGATGAAACTGGTGGACGAACACCAGCAGCCAGTGGCCCAGGACGGTCAGCAGGTGGGCCAGTTGCTGATCCGCAGCCCCTGGCTGACCCCCGGCTACTTTAAAGACCCGATCAACAGCGAAAGGCTTTGGGAAGATGGCTGGCTGCACACCGGCGATGTGGCCAGCATCGACGCCCGTGGCCTGGTGCATATCCATGATCGCCTCAAGGACCTGATCAAAACGGGTGGCGAATGGATTTCGTCCCTGGACATCGAAAGCCTGATCAGCCGTCACCCCCATGTCAGCGAATGCGCGGTGGTGGGCGTACCCGATGCGCGCTGGGGCGAGCGGCCGGTGGCGCTGCTGGTGCAGGCCGCCGCATCGCCGCCCCTGGATGCCGAAGCGCTCAAGGTGCACTTGACCGGCTTCGTCGCCCAGGGTGCCTTGTCCAAATGGGCCATTCCCACGGAGGTGCGGGTGGTGGCCGCGATCCCGCGCACCAGCGTCGGCAAACTGGACAAGAAACTGATTCGCGCGCAATTCTGACCCTTCGGGGTAAGATCGTTTCAACACCACCCGTGGTACAAGGCAGTCGCTGTGAAGTTACCCATCGATACCAGCAAGTTCCGCCCCGCGCCCATGCCGCGCACGCTGATCCCAAGGCCCCGGGCCATGGCCCAGATTGCTGCGGCGTTGCAGGGCGACGCCACCTTGGTACTGCTGCGCGCGCCCCTGGGCTATGGCAAGTCGCTGCTGCTCAGCCAACTGGCCGAGCAACGCGGCGCCGCCCTGGGGTTCCTGCGCATCGACCGCGCAGACAATGACCCCGTGCATTTCATCGGCCACCTGTACCACCTGCTGCTCAAGCGCGCGGTGCCCGTGGACATGGACAAAGACCAGGCCTGGGCCGCCATTCGCAGCCACCTCGACGGCCTGGTCGCGCCCTTCACCCTGTGCCTGGATGACCTGCACCTGCTGCGCTCGGCGCGGGTGGTGGGCTACCTGGAGGCGTTGCTGCACCAGCCGCCCCCGTACCTGCACCTCGTCGCCGCCAGCGAGGGCGCACCGGCGCTGGGCCTCAGCCACCTGCGGCGCGACAACCGTCTGCGGCTGCTGGGGCCGCGGGAACTGGCCCTGGACGGTGAAGAAACCCAACAGGTGCTATTGGCCCAGGGCGTTAGCTTGCAGCCGGCCTTCGTGTATCGCTTGCAGGCGGGCAGTGAAGGCTGGATCAGCGGCGTGCTGTTCTGGTGTTCGGCGTATCGGGAATTGCCCTTGCTCGACCCGTCGGCTGAGCACTTGGAACTGGCCGTGCAGGGCTCCTACCAGCACATCGGCGAATTTATCGAGGAAGACGTGCTGCGCTGTTTGCCCCAGGCACTGGTGCGTTTCATCGAACACACCTCGGTGGTCAGCGCGTTCGACCTGGAGCTGGCCACGGTGCTGACCGAGGATACCCAGGTTGAAGCGCCGCTGCGCAAGCTGCTGCAACTGGACCTGTTCATCGAGGAGCGGATGGGCGAGCGTCTGCGCTATCAATACCACCCGGCCTTGCGCCTGACGGTGCTGCAACGGTTGCGCCGGCGGCGCCCCGAGCGGCTGCTGCAGCTGCATCAGCGTGCAGCCGACTGGCTGCTGGCCAATGCCTTTTATGCCCAGGCGGTCTCGCAGTATGGCCGGGCGAAAAACACCGAGGCGCTGATGCGTACCGTGGAGCAGCACACCTTCGACCTGCTGCGCGAGGGCGAGATCAACGCCATCGTCGACTTCCTCGGCCACGCCCTGCGCGACAGCGAAACTGACCACCTCAACCTGGCCATGACCGAGGCCTCGGCGCTGATTGTCACCAATGACATCCAACGCACCCGCGCCTGTATCGGCGTGTTGAAGCGGTTGGGCGGCCCCTCGGTCGAGCGGGTCATGCAAACCATCGCTTTCCTGCGCAGCCACCTGGCCTGGCTGGGCGGCAACCTGCGCCATGGCGTGGACGTGGCGCGCATAGCCTTGGAGCGGTACCCGCAGGCCAACGCGGCCACCGCCATCCTGCATGCCAACAGCGCCGCTTGCCTGGCAGCGCTGGGGCGCCTGGAAGATGCCCGGCTGCAGAATGACCAGGCCCTGCAGCAGCTGTCGGCGCTGGGCTTCAAAGGCTATACCCACCGGCTGCACCTGCAGGCAGGGCTGATCGAGTTGGCCCAAGGCAAGACTGAGCAGGCGCGCCAGCGCTTTTTCGAAGGCGGGCTCGCGCCTGGCGCGGGCAACTTCTACGATGCCTTCCTGCACCTGGGGCAAGGCCTGGTGCTGATGCAGCGCAACGCCCTGAGCGCCGCCGCCCTGAGCCTGGCTCGGGCCGAAAAGATCGCCATGGACTTCCCCCACGGCGCGGCGCTGGCGCAGATTTTCCATTACCAGGCCTGCCTGTTCGATGCGCTGGGGGACGCACCGCGGGCCGTGGCCAAGTGGGACCAGGCGCGGCGCCTTGCACAGGACTTTGGCCAATGGCGGGTGTACCGCCTGGCCGGGGCATGGCGGGTACGCCACGCGGTGCGTCATGGCGACCAGGCCTTCTTGCTGAGCTGGCTGCACGAGTGGCACTGGTGCAACCGGCAGTATGGGGAAGACCTGCAACCCGACGAGTTGCTGGCCTACGCCTGGGTGCAACGCCACCTGGGCCAGCGGGCTGTGGTGAACCAGCGCGTGCAGGCGCTCGGTGAGCTGGCGCGGGAGCACCAACACCACCGGCTGCGCCTGGACATTGTGCTGCTGCAGGCCAGCGTGGCCCTGGACCAGCACGACCAGCCACAGGCCATGCACCTGCTGGACGAGGCGGTGGCCCTGGCCTGCGAGCACCAGTTCGGCCACCTGCTGCATTACGAAGGCGCGGCCCTGAGCGACCTGTTTCAGCAACTGCTGGCCCCGGAGGCTCGCAAACAGTATGAGCTGCAGCGCGCGTTGCCCGATGCCCGGCAGTTGCAGCAATGGCTGCCTTCACTGGTGAACCCGTTGCAGAGCGCCCAGCGCCTAATCGAACCCGTGACTCGTCGCGAGCGCGAAGTGCTACAGCGCATGGCACGCGGCCAAGGCAACGCGCAAATCGCCGAGTCGCTGTTCGTCAGCCTGAGCACGGTCAAGACCCACATCAACAACCTGTTCCGCAAGCTTGAGGTCAACGACCGCGACGAAGCCCTGCGCAAGGCTCGCAGTGTCGGCCTGTTGAGCTGACGGGGCAGGGTACTCCACCCACCTTGCAGGCAGAATCCATCCCAAACTCCACCCCCGGTTCGACGCAGCCGGGGGCGGGCGCTGTTACAACATGATGGTCGTTTTCGCTCATGACTTTTCTCGGCGGGACTTACCTTTATGTTGCTCAACGAACGCGATCTGAGCTTTCTGCTCTACGAATTCCTCGACACCCAGGCCTTGCTGGAGCGTGAGCGGTACGCCGAGCACGACCGGTCGGTCTTCGACGCCACCCTGGCCACGGCCCGCCAGGTAGCGGCGGAATTTTTCGCCCCGCACAACCACAAGGCCGATCAGCACGAACCCACCTTCGATGGCGAGCGGGTGACACTTATCCCGGAAACCCGGCACGCCTGGGATGCCTTCGCCGATGCCGGGTTCCTGGCGGCACACCATGACTTTGCCGACGGCGGCCTGCAACTGCCCGAAGTGCTGCTGCGCGCCTGCATGGCATATTTCAACGCGGCCAACATCGCCACCACCGGTTACCCGTTCCTGAGCATTGGCGCGGCCAACCTGATCAAAAGCTTTGCGGCGCCTGAAGTGCAGCAGCGCTTCCTGCCGGCGATGTTCGCCGGGCGCTTCAGCGGCACCATGGCGTTGACCGAACCTGGCCAAGGCTCGGCGCTGGGCGACCTGCGCACCCGCGCCGTGCCGGCTGAAGACGGCACCTACCGGGTGTTCGGGCAGAAAATGTTCATCTCCGGCGGTGACCATGAACTCACCGAGAACATCGTGCATTTGGTGCTGGCCCGTATCGAAGGCGCCCCGGCGGGGGTGAAAGGCATTTCGCTGTTCGTGGTGCCCAAGTTCAACGTCGACGCCGATGGCGCGCTGGGCACCCGCAATGACGTGGCCCTGGCCGGCCTGCTGCACAAGATGGGCTACCGCAATACCACCTCCACGGTATTGAGTTTCGGCGAGGGCGCGGGCGCCGTGGGCTACCTGGTGGGCGAGGCCAACAAGGGCCTGGGCTACATGTTCCAGATGATGAACGAGGCGCGTATCGGCGTGGGCCTGGGCGCGGCCAGCCTGGCCTACCAAAGTTACCTGCATGCTCTGGACTACGCCCGCGAACGGCCCCAGGGTCGCCTGGCCAGCTGCAAGGACCCGGCCACGCGCCAAGTGCCGATCATTGAACACGCCGATGTGCGGCGCATGCTGCTGATGCAAAAGGCCTACGCCGAGGGCTCCCTGGCGCTGTGCCTGTACGCCAGCAGCCTGGTGGAAGATGCCCACACCGGCACCACCGCCCAGGCCCGCGACGACGCGGCGCAGTTGCTGGATTTGCTGACGCCCATGGTCAAGACCTGGCCGTCGCGCTACGGCCTGGTGGCCTCGGACCTGGGCATCCAGATCCTCGGCGGCGCCGGGTATACCCGGGAATACCCTCTGGAGCAGCTGTACCGGGACAACCGCCTCAACCCCATTCATGAAGGCACCGAAGGCATTCAGGCCCTCGATCTGCTGGGCCGCAAGCTGGGGCTCAAGGGCGGCCGGGGCTACACGCTGTTCCTGACGCAGGTGGAGGACAGCCTGCAGCAAGCCGCCCGGCTGGAACACTGCCAGCCCCTGGCGCGGCACCTGGCCAAGGGCCTGACGGTGCTGCGCGAAGTGACCGCCGCATTGCAGCAGCAGGTGGCCGAGGACGTCGACCGCGGCCTGGCCAACGCCACGGCCTACCTGGACCTGTTCGGCCGGGTGCTGGTGGGCTGGGTGTGGCTGCGCCAGGCCATGCTCGCCGAAGCCGCCCTGAGCCAGGGCGCGCAAGGCGCGGAGGCAGATTTTTACCGCGGCAAGCTGCACACGGCCCGTTACTACCTGGAGTGGGAACTGGCCGTACTGCCGGGCATCGCCCAGCTGCTGTGCGCGGGCAACCGCAGTTGCCATGACATGCAGAACCACTGGTTCTGACCTTTGACCTTTTTGTTGGAGCCTTCCCATGACTGCACTGATTGACTACTGCCGCGAGGGCCCGGTAGCACTGATCGGACTGGCCCGGCCACCCGTGAACGCGTTGGGCCAGGCGCTGCGCCAGGCGTTGGCCGAGGCCTTCGAACACGCTATTAATGACCCCCAGGTCAGGGCCCTGGTCATCCATGGCCAGGGACGGGCATTCAGCGCCGGCGCCGACATCAGCGAGTTCGGCACCCCGGCGGCCTTTGCCACGCCGGGCCTTGCCGACCTGCTGGAGCGCCTGGCGCAGTCGCCCAAACCGGTGATCGCGGCGATCTCAGGCGCGGCCTTGGGCGGTGGCCTGGAAACGGCCTTGGCCTGCGGCTACCGCCTGGCCACGGCCAGCGCCCTCCTGGGTTTGCCGGAGACCCGCATCGGCCTGTTGCCCGGCGCCGGTGGCACCCAGCGCCTGCCGCGCCTGATTGGCGCCCAGGCAGCGCTGGAGATGATTATTACCGGCGAACCGGTGAGCGGGACCAAGGCCCAGGCGCTGGGGCTTATAGACCTTGTGGTCGATAATGACGATGATCTGCTTCGCGCAGCGGTGGACTTTGCCACCGATGTGCTGAAAACCTCTGCCCCCGCGCAGCGGCCTTGGCCCCATGTCAACCCTGCCCAGGGCCTGCCAGCGGATTTCTTCAGCGTACACGCCGCCAACAACGCCCGTCGCTGGCGCGGGCAATTGGCGCCCCGGTTGGCGCTGGAAGCGGTGCGCGGCGCCTGCGAGGGCAGCCTGGCCCAGGGCCTGGCCAAGGAACAGGCGCTGTTCGCCCAGGTGGAGTCGTCGCCCCAGTCAGCGGCGCTGCGTCATCAATTTTTTGCCCAGCGCGAGGCCCTCAAGGTGCCGGGCGTCGACAAGCACACGCCGCGCCGTACGGTGGCGAGCGTGGCGGTGATCGGCGCCGGCACCATGGGCGGCGGCATTGCCATGAATTTCGCCAATGCCGGCATCCCCGTAACCCTGCTGGAACTCAAGGGCGAAGCCCTGGACCGTGGGCTGGCCCATGTCCGCCAGCAGTACGATGGCGCGGTCAAGCGCGGCAAGCTCTGCGCCAGGCAACTGGATGAGCGCATGGCGCTGATCACTGGCACCCTGGAGTATGCCGACATTGCCCAGGCCGACCTGGTAATCGAGGCGGTGTTCGAAAGCCTGGCGATCAAGCAGAACGTTTTCCGCATCCTGGACGAGGTGTGCAAGCCGGGGGCGATCCTGGCCACCAACACCTCGACCCTGGATGTGGACCTGATTGCGGCCGTCACGCGCAGGCCCCAGGACGTGATTGGCCTGCATTTCTTCAGCCCGGCCAACATCATGCGCTTGCTGGAGGTGGTGCGCGGCCGCGACACCTCGGCCCAAGTGCTGGCGACTACCCTGGACCTGGCGCGGCGCATCGACAAGATTGCCGTGGTGTCGGGGGTGTGCTTCGGTTTTATCGGCAACCGCATGCTCGAACCTTATGCACGGGAAGCCCACCGGCTGGTGCTGGAAGGTGCCACCCCGGCCCAGGTCGACGGTGTGCTCACCGAGCTGGGGCTGGCCATGGGCGTGTTGTCGATGTACGACCTGGCCGGCATTGATGTCGGCTACCGCGTGCGCGAGTCTCGACGCGAGGCCATCGCCCATGATCCCAGCTACTGCAAGCTGGCGGACGAGCTGTTTGCCCAGGGGCATTATGGGCAGAAGACCGGTCGCGGCTTTTACCGCTACAACGGCCGCGAGCGCATCGAGGACTATGAAGTTGTGGCGTGCGCCGAGGTGTTGGCCAGCGAGCTGGGCATTGCCCGTCGGGTGATCTCCCATCAGGAAATCCATGACCGCTGCCTGTTCATGTTGATCAACGAGGGCGTGCAGCTGCTGGATGAAGGCATCGCTCAGCGCAGCGGTGATATCGACCTGGTGTGGATCAACGGTTACGGCTTCCCGGCCTGGCTGGGCGGGCCGCTGCACTATGCCGAGCAACTGGGTCTTGGGCGGGTATTGGCCGGTATCGAACGCTATCGCGAGCAGTTGGGCGATTACGGCCAGATGTGGTTCCAGCCTGCTGCCTTGCTGCAGCGTCTGGTGGCTGAACACCACACTCATATTCAGCGTCTTTGAACGTTCCAGTCAGGAGATCCATCCATGTCGGAGGCTGTCATTCTTTCAACCGCCCGCACGCCGATCGCCAAGGCGTACCGGGGTGCTTTCAATACCCTCAAGTCGCCCAGCATGGCGGCGCTGGCCATTTCGGCCGCAGTGGAGCGGGCTGGTATCGAGCCGGGCGAAGTCGAGGACCTGGTCATGGGCACCGCCATGCCTGGCGGCACGGCCGGTTGGAACCTGGGACGCATGAGTGCGCTGGCAGCGGGTTTACCGCTAAGCGTGGCCGGGCAGACCATTGATCGTCAGTGCGCTTCGGGGCTGATGGCGATTGCCACGGCGGCCAAGCAGATCATTCATGACGGCATGCGCGTGGCCATCGGCGCCGGACAGGAGAACATCAGTGCCGTGCAGGCGCGCAACATGGAATGGGCATTCGCCGAGCGTGACCTGCGGGTGGAACAGCATGCCGCCCACGCCTACATGCCGATGCTGCAGACGGCTGAGTGGGTGGCCAAGCGCTACCGCATCAGTCGGGAGCAGCAGGACGCTTATGCGCTGCAATCCCAGCAGCGTACGGCTGCCGCTCAGCGGGAGGGACGGTTTGCCGATGAGATCATTTCGGTCAGTACCGTGAAGTCGGTGCAGGACAAGGCCAGCGGTGTAGTCACCCTGCAACCGGTGACTCTCAACCTGGATGAGGGTAACCGTCCGAGTACGGTGTTGCCGGACCTGGCCCAGCTCAAGTCGGTGGTGGAGGGGGGCTGCATCACCGCTGGCAACGCCAGCCAGTTGTCCGACGGCGCCAGTGCCTCTGTGTTGATGGATGGGCGCCTGGCGCAGCGGCGTAATCTGGAGCCTATCGGGCTGTACCGCGGGATTGCAGTGGTGGGCCTGGCCCCGGAGGAAATGGGCATCGGGCCCGTGCTGGCCGTGCCCAGGTTGCTCAGGCAGCATGGCTTGCGGGTGGAAGACATCGGCTTGTGGGAGCTTAACGAGGCGTTTGCCTGCCAGGTGATCTACTGCCGGGACAAGCTCGGTATCCCCAATGAAAGGCTCAACGTCAACGGCGGTGCTATCGCTATTGGCCACCCTTACGGCATGAGCGGCGCGCGGATGGTCGGGCACGCCTTGCTGGAAGGGCAACGGCGCGGCGTGAAGTACGTCGTCATTACCATGTGTGTGGGCGGTGGCATGGGTGCCGCCGGCCTGTTCGAGGTGTTGTGATGAATACTCTGTTTTCGTTGCAGGGCAAGGTGGTGCTGGTCACGGGGGCTTCCAGCGGTTTGGGCGAGCACTTTGCCCAGGTGGTCGCAACCGCCGGCGCCCGGGTGGTGATCGCCGCGCGTCGTGAGGAGCGCTTGCAGGCATTGGCCGCACGCCTGCGTGAGCTAGGCGGCGAGGTGCTGGCGGTGGCGCTGGACGTGACCTCACGCGACAGCGTGGAGGCGGCGTTCGATGCAGCGGAGCGCGCGTTTGGCGTGGTCGATGTGGTGGTCAACAATGCGGGTGTTGGCGGTGCGGTGAAAGCGCTGGAGGTCAGCGAGGCGGACTGGAGCACCATGCTGTCCACCAACCTGGACGGTGTCTGGCGCGTGGCCCAGTGCGCGGCCCAGCGCCTGGCCAAGGCCGGGCAGGGCGGCAGCATCATCAACATCGCTTCCATACTGGGCGAGCGCGTGGGCAACGGCCTGAGCCACTACTGCGCGGCCAAGGCCGGAGTGTTGCAGTTGACCAAGGCCCTGGCGTTGGAATTGGCGCGGTACGACATCCGCGTCAACGCCATCGCCCCCGGGTATTTCCAGACTGAGATGAACGACAGCTACTTCAACTCGGAGAAGGGCCAGGCCTACATCAAATCGGCGGTGCCCATGCGCAGACTGGGGCAGCTGCCGCAGCTTGACGGCCCCTTGCTGCTACTGGCCAGCGAGGCCGGCAACTTCATGACCGGTGCCACCCTGGCAGTAGACGGCGGCCACCTGGTCTCAACCCTGTAGCCGCTGCCGAAGGCTGCGCAGGCCCTGTGCCTCACCGAAAATCCCCAGTGTTCACCCCGGCCCGCGCAGCCTGGCGGCAGCGGCTACAGGCATCGGCCCCAACCTGTAGCCGCTGCCGAAGGCTGCGCAGGCCCTGTGCCTCACCGAAAATCCCCAGTGTTCACCCCCGGCCCGCGCAGCCTGGCGGCAGCGGCTACAGGCATCGGCCCCAACCTGTAGCCGCTGCCGAAGGCTGCGCAGGCCCTATGCCTCACCGAAAATCCCCCAGGGTTCACTCAGGCCCGCGCAGCCTGGCGGCAGCGGCTACAAGTATCGGCCCCAACCTGTAGCCGCTGCCGAAGGCTGCGCAGGGCCTATGCCTCCCTGAAAATCCCCCAGGGTTCACTCAGGCAGGCGCAGCCTGGCGGCAGCGGCTACAAGTATCGGCTCCAACCTGTAGCCGCTGCCGAAGGCTGCGCAGGCCCTATGCCTCACTGAAAATCCCCAGTCTTCACGCAGGCCTGCCCAGTCTGGCGGCAGCGGCTACATGGTTGTCATATCTGCTGTTGATTTGGAGGGTGCCGCGATGGGCTGAGCGCTCTAAGGTTGCGTTTCCATTGACGAAGGAGACGCAAGGATGCGAACTCGTACCTTGGGGCATCGGTTGCGCGAGGGGCGCTGGAGTGAAGCGGGACGGGTTTATCTTCTGACGGCTGTCACTGACGGCCGTTGCCCGGTTTTTAGCGATTGGCGGTTAGGCCGGTTGCTGGTTCACGAAATGCGCGGCGCGCATGAGCAGGGGCTGGTGAGCTCGCTGGCGTGGGTGGTCATGCCCGATCATGTGCATTGGTTGATCGAATTGCGCGAGTGCACCTTGGGAGAGTTGATGTGCCGAGTCAAATCACGCAGCAGCTTGACCATCAGCCTTGCCCGCCAAGGGCAAGGGCGGCTCTGGCAAAAGGGCTATCACGACCGGGCGCTGCGTACGGAAGACAACCTCAAGCATGCGGCTCGTTACGTGGTCGCCAACCCTTTGCGCGCCGGCCTGGTAGAACGCTTGGGTGACTACCCCCTCTGGGACGCCATATGGCTGTAGCCGCTGCCGCAGGCTGCGCTGGCCCTGTACCTCACTGAAGATCTTCGGGGTTCACCCAGGCCAGCGCAGCCTGGCGGCAGCGGCTACAGAGTGCTGGTTAGATCTGTATCCGCTGCGCTGGGCCTGTGGTTCGGTGAAGATTTTCAGGGGTTGCAGCGGTTACCGGTTATACGGAGTAGCGCGACAGGGTTTCGCCGCCATCGATGCGCACCAACGCGCCGTGGATGTAGCTGGAACGGTCGGAGGCCAGGAACACGGCCAGGTCGGCGACGTCGCTGATTTCGCCCCAGCGCTTGAGGGGGATACTTTCGCTGAAGTCATCCACGTAGCCCGGCTGTTCCAGCAGGGCGCGGGTCAGTGCGGTCTTGGCGTAAGTGGGGCAGATGCCGTTGACGCGGATGCCTTCATGGCCGTATTCAATGGCCAGGCAGCGGGTTATGTTGGCCTGCGCGGCCTTGGAAATGTTGTACACCGACTGCCACGGGTGGCCGCCAAGCCCTGCGGTTGAAACCAGGTTGATGATGTTGCCGCCACCGCCCTGTTGCAGGAATGCCCGAACCGCAGCCTGGGCGCCGAAGAAGGTACCCTTGACGTTGACGTTCAGGCAAAGGTCCAGTTCTGCTTCGCTGAAATCATGGATCAGCTTGCCATCGCGATAAACCCCGGCGTTATTGATCATGACATCGATACGACCGAATTCGCGGGTGGCAGCCTCTACCAAGGCGGTCAGGTCGCCACTGCGGGTGACATCGCAATGCTGGAACAGAGCCCGGCCGCCACGCTCGGCAATCAGCGCGGCCGTGGTGAGGTCGGGTTGCTCATCGTACCCGCCAGGGTGGCTGGCTTCGTTGATGTCGCCGATTACCAGGCTGGCGCCTTCATCGGCAAGACGCAGGGCGATACCACGGCCAAGACCGGTGCTGGCACCGGTGATGACAACCACTTTTCCAGCCAGATTCATGTCCATCTAATGGCTCCACTTCAGGTTGAATGGGCGCTGCAGAATAAAACCGGCATCCAACCCCTTGTTCGTGGAAGGGGTCGATGCCGGGGGTGGTGCTCGGGTGTTCAGGCCATGCCGTAGGCGGCAGGCTGGGCAAAGCGCGAAGCGTATTTGCCGCCATTGTTCAGTACGCGGTATTCACGTGGTGAACGGCCGGTCCAGCGTTTGAAGGCATGGCGAAAATTGGCGGCATCGCTGTAGTTCAATTGTTCGGAGATGGCTTCGGTGGTCATGGGCGTGTTCAGCAAGTAGCGAATTGCGAGCTTCTTGCGCACTTCCACCAGCAGGGCGTTGTAGGAGGTTCCCAAGGCATCGAGACGACGGCGCAGGGTGCGCGGCGACAGGTGCAGGTGGTCGGCAATGTCGGACAGCGAGGCAATGCAGTCACCGGAATTGAGCAGCAGGTTCTGCACCTGATAGCTGATGTCGTACTTCTGCACGATCTCGCGCAGTTGCGCCTGGCAGTTGGCCTTGCAACTGCTGTGGGTGATGCTGTTGGACTGTGGCAGCTTACTGTCCAGCCAGTGAGCGGCCAGTCGAATGGCCGTGCGCTCGCGGGTGAAACTGACCGGAACGCCGAAGCTGGCTTGAATATCGGCTTGCTCCTGGGCATTGGCTTGCACCGCCAGTTCGATGCCTTCGCAGGCGAACTCGCGGCCCAGGATGTCTTGCAGCAGGGTCAGCAACTTGGACACTTCCAGGTGGTACCAGAAGGCGTTCTCCGGGCTGATCAGGCCGTATTGGTCACTGAGCTGCAGCATCGCAACATCGTTCTCGACCTGCAGGTGCAGGCTCATCTTCAGGTTGATCAGCAGGCCGAAGTGGCTGGCGGTTTCCAGTGCTTCGCGCCAGGTGGCGCTGCTGAGCATGGCAAACCCGACAATGCCGTAGGAGGTGAGGTGCAGGCGCTTGCCTACCTGCAGGCTCAGCAGCGGGTTGGCGGCGGCGCGATTGAAGGCAGCGTGGATCGAGGATTGCTGATTGAGCGAGATTTTGCTCTGCGGATTGGCCAGGTCAGCCAGGGACATGCCCCCTGCGGCCAGGCATTCGCTCAACTGCGCTTCACTGCCCAGCAGGCCGGCTGCCGCGAGGATTTCCGCAGTGGAAAAGACCTTGTCATCCAAGGTGATAGGTGTGGTTTCGATCTGTCCCATCGTACTGCCCTCACGGTGTAGCCAAGCCAATGTGACTGCGAGCGATCGCCGTGGCGACGGATCATCCGCGTCGGTTCATTCGGACATTCAGGGGTGGCGTGGGCAGGCCGGGGGTGATCTTGACGGGTAGCAAGCAAGGGCAACGTACAGCAGGTTCGGGCGTGGCAAAACCACGGCGCCGGGACGGGTCTTTGACCTCATTTTTATCTCCTGACCTTTTTCAGGGCTGCGGTTCAGCGCCCTGTCTTGTTGTTGGTCTATCAGGTAGGCAATGCATCAAAACTGGCCAGGGCAAGCACAGTTGCACTTGCTAGGTCATGTGACCGATTAAATACGGTCGACCGACCTAGGTCAAGTGACAGATGTTCGATCGCCGGTTTAATTTCGATGAACGGCTGTAGCCGCTGCCGGCAGGCTGCGCGGGCCCCGGCGTGCGCTGAAGGTTTTCAGTGGGAGGGCCAGCGCAGCCTAGCGGCAGCGGCTACAGGATTACGGCGGGCGGGGGAATCAGGCGTCCAGGGTGGCGCCGCAGTCGCTGCCCAGGTAGGTCAGGGCCGGGCTCAGGGTGCGGCACAGCGGCTGCAACCGCTGGTAGGCCTTCCACGGACCGGAGCACAGCAGTTCACAGGCGTGCTGGCCGATGGCATCGGCGTCGCCATGGAGGCTGATTTCCAAGTAGTCGATGTGTTCGCTGCGCGCCCACTCGCCCATGGAACGTGCTGAAGCCGCTGGCCGTGTCTGGCTGGTGTTGAAGCTGATCAGCGCTTTGCCGTGCAGGCCGAAGGTCGTTTCGGGGCTGCACAGCCGGGCGTTCATCAGCAATTGGTCGGGGAAGCAGGTGATCACCACGTCGCTGCTGTCGATGGCCTGCTCCAGGTTGCGCACCAGCGTGAACCCGTCGCAGGGTGCCACCTGGTTGGCGCGCAGCGGGTCAAGCCCAGCCACTTCAAACCCCTGGTTGGCCAAGGTGCGGGCAATGGTGCTGCCGATGTGATCAAGGCCGATGATGGCGACGCGTTGGGTGAGGGTAGTCATGGTCGGGTCCCGGGCAAGATGGGTTCAGGGGTGCATGGCTTTGAACAGCACGGCGATGTCCAGGTCGCCCATACCAGCTGTCTGGGCCTGCCGGCAGTAAGTGAGGTAGGCGTCGGTGCTGGCATGCGGCGCCTTGGCGCGCACCAGTGCATCAAGCACCACTTCCTGCCCGGCCACGTGCACGTCTACCGACGCCTGTTCACCACTGTAGTTGCTGGCAGTGATGCGCTCGGCGGCGGTGTTGATGCCCTCCACCAGCATGTCGGTCATGATTGGCGAGAGGGTCTTGAAGGCATCTGCTGACACGCCCGCGGTTGAGGCCAGTACCGCGCCCTCGAGCCAGGCGGCAAAGGCGCCGAAGTAGAAGGCGTACAAGGCCAGGTACGCCGGGGTACAGGCCGTGGGGTCGGCACCGAGGAATTTCGGGTTGCCTGCCAGCAGTTTCAGAGTTTGGCTGTGGGCATGGTATGCGTCGATGTCACCGGAATAGAGGATGGTGGTAGTGGTCAGGCCGATTTCCTTGGGGTAGCACATGATGCCGGCGTCGATGTAGCGGCCGTCCCTGCGCGTTGCCCATTCGGCGCTCAAGGTCACGTCGTCGACCGTGCCGGTGCTCATGTTGACCAGGGTCTTGCCGCTCAGGCTCAGCGCCGAGGGCAGCGCTTGCAGCACGCTCAGTGCCGCAGCCTTGTCAATCATGCAGATGATGGTCAGGGGACTGGACTGGATCGCCTCACCAGCGCTGGGCGCCTGGCGTGCGCCTTCGTGCACCAGGGCCGTGGCGCGCTCCGGGTTGCGGTTCCAGACGGTGACGTCGAACCCGGCCTTCAATAGCGTGCGGGCCAGCGTGCCGCCCATGGCACCCAGGCCCAGGACGCTGACGGATGGTTTGATCAAAGCAGACATGGTGGACCTCGGCGCAGGAAATGGGAGCGCCCCGGGTAGCCAGGGCGCGGAGGCATCAGGTAGGGGTGTTGAGCCCGATATAATCGGCGATTTCTTCATAGTTCACTTGCCACAGGCCTGGCAGGCCATATAGGTCGGCGGTGAACGAGCGGAACCCCAGAATCTGTTGTACGCGCGGGGACAGGGTGCGCACCAGCCCCATGTCCACCACGAACGGGTACGCCTCTTCGGGCACCAGCCAACCGAGGTTGAAGGTGAAGGCCACGGCGCGGCGATATTGATCGGTGGTCACGTTGGCGCCGCCACCGTGGGAGATCTTGCCGGTAAAGAACAGCGCATCACCGGGTTCAAGTTCCGCGGGGACCGTCATTTCCGGCGTGCCGCGATCATCGTAGTCAGGCCAGTACTGGCTGCCGGGGATGATGCGAGTGGCGCCGTTCTCTTCGGTGCAGGGGCTCAGGGCAATCAGAAAGTTGCAGATCACGTCCGGGGCCTTGATGCCCATTTCCTTGAACGCCATGTAGTTTTCGAAATCGCGGTGCAGCGGCTGGGCCTTGTTGCCCGGACCGATCTCGATGACCTGGGCGGTGCCCATCCAGTAGGTGTCACACCAAGGGCTGAGAATGGCGTGGGCCAGTTGGTGGACCTTGTCGTGGTCGATGATTTCTTCGCGGAAGGTCTTGCTGTGGGTCACAAGGTTAGTCAGGCGTTTGGTGTTGGCACCGTGAAAGTCCTGGGCACCCTCGTTGGTCTTCGACGAACCGGCGGGGATCTTGTCCAGCTCAGGTTGGACGTCGGCGTTGAAACGCGCCACCTGGTCGGCGGTGAGCATGCCCTTGATGATGACACCTGCGTCTTCACGCAGGATTTTCAGTACTTCTTCCTTGGGGGTATCGAGGGTGATTTTCTTGAATGCGCTGGCCATAAACTACCTGTCGGGGGCAAGAAGACGCAGGAAGAGGGCGGCGTGGCCACCCTCCGGTGACGGACTTAAACGGCAGCCGGTTCGCTGTAGTCCACGGCGGTGCCCAGCCAGCCATCCCAGCGCTGGGTCCAGTAAAGATTGTGCAGTTGGGTGGTCAGCTCACCCGGGCCGGCCTTGCCACCCAATACGCGGTCGTCGACGGTATTGATCGGCATCACGCCGCCAGCGGTGGAGGTCAGGAAGGCTTCATCGGCGTTGAGCAGTTGTTCAACGTGCACGCGTTCCACGTGCAGCGGCAGGCCCAGTTGCGCGGCCAGCTCCAGAGTGGTCTTGCGGGTGATGCCTTCCAGGCAGCCGGAATCCGGTGTGTACAGTGCGCCATCCTTGATCAGGAAGATGTTGGAACCCGGCGCTTCGGTCAGGTAGCCATCGGCGTCGCACAGTACCGACCATTCCTTGTTGGCGGCCTTGGCTTCGAACAGGGCCAGCTTGAGGTCCATCCAGTGGAAGTTCTTGGCCGTAGGGTCCACCGCTTTGGGTGGGATGCGGATGAATTGTTTGCTGACCATAAGGTCGATGCCGCGGGCGCGCTGTTCGTCATCGGCGATGAAGACGTACGGCACCACGAAGGCGTAGAAGCGGTTTTCATAGGCTTTGGGGTTGATACGGTCGCCGCCATCGGGCATGAAGCCGCGGGTCACCGCCCACCACACGTAGGCTTCCTTGGCCCCGGCCTGCTTGATCAGGTTGATGAGGATTTCGGTGGTCTGAGCCTTGGTGTACGGGTTGGTCAACTGGAACTTGGCGCAGGCGCTTTCAAAACGCTCCAGGTGGTCTTCCAGGCGGAACAGGTAGCCTTTGCTGACGCTGACCACGTCGTAGCAGGCGTCAGCCTGGGTGAAGCCCAGGTCGGCCATTGGGATGGCAGCGTTGTCCAGGTCCACGTAGGTGCCGTTGATGAACGCCGAGCCATGGCCGTACTTGGGATCGAAGGGTACCCGCACGTGTGCCGGGTCGTTCAACATGATGTGTTCTGCCTGGATGATGCTCATCGTTCGCTCTCTCTTCCAAGGGTGAGATGCGGGGCGCGCCCCGCCTGACTGGTGCTTGTGGGCTCATGGTAGGGCGCCACGGGCGAGGCCCAACAGGTGAGCAGGGGCCAATTTTCGGCGTTGATGCGGCCACGCTGCAGCGTGTCGACACCTGTCCTGTGGGGAGCCCTATGTTGGCCGCCTGTCACCTGTTTTGCCGGGCCCCGGGTACCTACAGTCTTCGTGCCGTGCGGTGGACGCCGCGCATCTTTTTCCAGCAAAGAGGAATGGGCATGAAGGGTTCAAAGGTAACGTTCATTGGTCTGGGGCAAATGGGGGCAGCCCTGGTGCCGCCGTTTATCAAGGCAGGCCACGACGTCACGGTGTGGAACCGCTCTGCGGCCAAGGCGGAACCGCTGGTAGCCCTGGGTGCCAGCGCCGCACCCAGCTTCGAGGCGGCGGTGAGTGCGGCAGACCTGATCATCGTGTGCCTGGCCGACTACGCCACCAGCAATGCGTTGTTCCATCAGGGCAGCGTCACTGCGCTGCTCAAGGGCAAGACTGTGGTGCAGTTGACCACCGGTGACGGCAAGGAGGCCGAGTCGGGTGCTCAATGGGCGGCCGAGATCGGCGTGGACTACCTGGACGGCGCAATCATGGATTACCCCACCAAGGTCGGTGGCCCGGAGTGCCTGTTGCTGGTGTCCGGCCCCCAGGCCGTGTGGGCGCGCCATGAAGCGGCGTTGAATTTGTTGGGCGGGCGCATGACCTACGTCGGCGCCAAACCGTCGGCGGCCAACCTGCTCGATGGCAGCCTGTTGACCATGTACTACGGCAACACCTTCGCGCTGATGCAGAGCGCGGCGATGCTGCAGGCCGAGCAGGTCGACATCAAGGACTTCAAGACCGCCCTGGCCGCGTTCAAACCGGTGATCGAGAGCACTTGGAAGCGCAGCATCGAAGCCATTGATACGCAGGATTATTCGGGCAACGAAGCCTCGATTCACGTGCACTCGCTGGGCGTGCAGTCGCTGCTCAAGCGTGCTCGCAATGCCGGTGTCGATTACCGATTGCTGCAATTGTTCGCCGATTGCGTCGACACCACGGCCGCTCGCGGCCATGAAGTCGACGAGTTGCCGGCGGTCTACGAAGTGTTCCGTCGCCCCGACTGATCGACCACTGGGCGGCAGGTTGGCAGAGGAGGCGCAACATCCCGCAAAATGTCCCCTCTGCACCTGTTTGCCGAAAGTGGCCGGCGCATAATCGAAGCGTCCGATGGAAGCGGATGACCGGGCCTGAAAACGGCCCACCCTGCCAGGACGCCGCTGCGCTTATAACAACAACGACTTTCCAGAATTCCTGCCCTCTACCGTGTTTCAGGAGCAGCTCATGCGTGACGCATCCAGCCTTCATATTGCCGGCGACCATTCCTTCCTGATCGATGAGTCGATCGGTGACCTTGACCTTGATCTGGTCAAAAGCCTGGTCGCCTTGAATTCGCCCGAAAACCTCAGCGATGAAACCAGCCTGCCCACGGGCTCGATCATTTTCAGCGCCGCCGCCTGGTTTATCGCCGGTATTGTCCTGTGGGCCCTGGTGGGCTTCTACATCTGATCGAGGGTTGACCATGAGCACTTCAGGTGAAGATGTAGGCGGGCTGATTTCCCGGGAAACCCTGGCGGGCCGTTTGCCCGTGGCGGGCAGCGGGCGCCTTTACACCAGTTTCGGACCGTTGCTCAACGCCGCCATTGCGTTGGGCGCTGCCAGTTACAGCTATCTGTTCGGCGCCTCCCTGGCGTACATCGGCAATACGGCCATCGGCATCATTGGCTACATGATTGGCCTGATGATGACCCTGGGGCCGATGTACCTGGCCTCTGGCATGATCAGTTTCCGGCATGGCGTGGACCCGGTGGACGCTGCCAAGAGTGCCTTGGGCACCCGTGGCTCGGCGCTCCTGCTGTTCATGATTCTGATCACCACACTGGGTTGGGGCTTCGTGCTGGTGGCCATGACCGGCCAGGCCGCCGGCAGGTTGTACCAGGTGCTGTTCCATCCTGGTGGCAGCATCGACCCGCAAGTGGTCACCGTGGTGGCGGTGGCGATGCTGGTGCTGGTCTGGCTGCTGCTCAGGAAAGGCCCGGCCATGGTGGCGATGTTGACCCGCTACACGTCGCCGGCCGTGTTGATCATTGCCGCCGTGCTGTTGTATCTGATCACCCGGGATACCAGTTTTTCGGCGCTGTGGCACACCAACGTCGACGTCAAACTTGCGTACACCACCGACCCGCTGCTGCAGTTGGCCTATGGGGTGGAATTCGGCGCCTCCAACGCCTTGACCATCGTGCCGTTCTTCGGCGGCATGGCGCGGCTGATTCACAAGCGTAAACATCTGGTCACGCCGTGCCTGTTGGGCGCAGGCCTGGTGGGTGCGGGCTTTACCACTGCCGTAGGGGCGCTGGCAGCGGTGGCCACCGGCTCCACCGAGCCTGCCGAGTGGGTGGTCAAGACCGCCGGCAATGGCCTGGGCGCCGTGATCGTCTGCGTGCTGCTGTTGGCCAACCTGGGCACCCTGGTGAGCTTTTTCTACCTGGCGGGCGTGTCGGTGCAGCAAATCCGCGTGTTTGCCCGCATGCGCTGGGACATGATCATCGGCATCCTGTTGCTGCCCGGGCTGGTGGTGGCGTTCCAGACCGACTGGTTGATCGCCCACGTGATGAACTGGCTGGCGTACAACGGCGCCATGTTCGTCGGCATTGCCGGCATCCTGCTGACCGACTACCTGCTGTTGCGTCGTCAGCAAGTGCTGCCGGCCCACCTGTTCGTCAAGACCCGCGACAGCGCCTACTGGTACTGGGGCGGCGTGAACTGGGTGGCGATGGGCGTGATTGTGCTGGGGGTGTGTTCCTACCTGTCGTTGTTCAACCCCATGACCCTGGCGGTAGGGCCCTCGTTCCGCTACCTGGGCGCGGCGATGCCGTCCTTTGCCCTGTGCATCGTGGCGTACTACGCGGCCATGCGGCTGGTGATTGCTTCGAGTGAGAAGGGCGGTTACCGCAACCTTGCGCAATGGAAAGCGAAGAAGGTTACTGTCGGCCTGTAAAGCACCTCACTTGACGCTCTTTAGCGTCTCTAATGGCCCGCGCAGCCTGGCGGCAGCGGCTACAATCTGTCGCCCTGTAGCCGCTGCCGCCAGGCTGCGCGGGCCCTGTGCCTCACTGAAAATCTGCAGCGTATCCGATGCCCCGCGCAGCCTGCGGCAGCGGCTACAAGCTGCTGGCCTGTAGCCGCTGCCGCCAGGCTGCGCGGGCCCTGTGCCTCCCGGAAAATCTGCAGCGTACCCGGTGCGCCGTGCAACCTGCGGCGGCTACGGGCTTTTTCGTTTGTGGGCGATCACCGGTAATTTGGCCGCGCCGCACCTGTTGAGTACGTGCAGCCCCCGCATAATTCAAGCCTGTGTTGTCGATGTTTCAGCAGAGGAATCTCATGAGCAATTCGGGTGCGGATGTGAGCAGTGCAATGTCGCGTGAGTCCCTGGCCGGGCGGTTGCCCGTGCAAGGTGCTGACCGACTCTACAATAATTTCGGGTCGCTGCTGGCCGCCTGCGTTGCTATCGGCGCGGCCAGCTTCAACTACCTGTTCGGGGCGTCGATCGCCTATATCGGCAATACCTCCATCGGTATCGCCGGTTACCTGATCGGCCTGATCGTGGGGCTGGTGCCTACCTACCTTGCGGCCGGCATGATCTGCTACCGCCACGGCGTGGACCCGGTAGACGCCGCCAAGAGTTCTATGGGCACCCGCGGCTCGTCGTTGTTGCTGGCGTTGATCCTGGTGTCCACTCTGGGCTGGTCGTTCGTGCTGATTGCCATGACCGGCCAGGCGGCAGGGCGCTTGCAGCAAATTCTCTTCAACCCCGGCGGCGAAATCGACAATGGCTTTGTCGCGCTGGTCTCGGTGCTGATGCTGGCGCTGGTGTGGATCCTACTGCGCAAGGGTCCGGCCATGGTTGCCTTGCTCACGCGCTATACCTCGCCGGCGGTGCTGGTGATTGCCTGCGTGCTGTTGTACCTGATCACCCGCGACACCGGTTTGGGCGCGCTGCTGCACACCAACGTCGACGCCAAGCTGGCCTACAGCAACGATCCGTTGCAGCAACTGGCCTACGGGGTGGAATTCGGCGCGTCCAACGCCTTGACCAGCGTGCCGTTCTTCGGCGGTATCGCGCGGCTGATCCGCAAGCGCAAGCACTTGATCACGCCGTCGCTGCTGGGGGCAGGGTTGATTGGTGCGGGCTTCACGACGGCTGTAGGTGCGTTGGCCGCCGTGGCCACAGGCTCCACTGAGCCTGCCGAGTGGGTGGTCAAGACGGCCGGCAACGGGCTGGGTACGGTGATCGTCTCGCTGTTGCTGCTGGCCAATCTGGGCACGCTGATCAGCTTCTTCTATTTTGCCGGTGTCTCGGTGCAGCAGGTGCGCTTCTTCGCCCGCATGCGCTGGGACATGATCATCCTGGTATTGCTGTTGCCAGGGCTGGTGGTGGCCTTCAACACGCAGTGGCTGATCAGCCATGTGATGAACTGGCTGGCCTACAACAGCGCGATCTTCGCCGGTATGGCGGCCGTGATGCTCACCGATTACCTGGTGTTGCGCCGCCAGCGCGTGCTGCCTGCGCATTTGTTCGTGAAAAATGCCGAAGGGGCGTATTGGTACTGGGGCGGTGTCAATTGGGTGGCCATGGCCACCATCGTCTTCGGTGCCGTGGTGTACCTGGCGCTGTTCGACCCGCTGACCCTGGCCGTGGGCCCGTCGTTCCGTTACGTGGGGGCGACCATGCCGACAATGGCGGTGTGCGTACTGGCCTATTACCTGGCGATGCGCCTGGTCACGACGGTAAGCCAGAAGGGTGGCTACCGCGATGTGGCGCGGCTGGCCGCGAAACGGGTGTCGGTAGGCTTGTGATGTAACCGTTACAGGCTCAAAAAAAGGCGTCCCATGCGGGACGCCTTTTTTGTTGAAGGGCGGTCAAGCTGGGGCGTAGCGGACATTGCCCATATCCCCTGGCATGGTATGCGGCGCCGGCATGGTCCAGTCATTGTCACGGTACTGCGCCCGGAACGCCCGAGGGGCAGTACCGGTCCAGCGTTTGAAGGCGTGACGAAAGTTGGCCGCATCGCTGTAGCTGAGCTTCTCCGAAATAGCCTCGGTGGTCAGCGGCGTGTCGAGCAGGTAGCGGATGGCGAGTTTCTTGCGTACATCCTCCAGGATCTGGTTGTAAGAGCTCTGCGTGGTTTCCAGTTTGCGGCGCAGGGTACGTGGCGACAGGTGCAAGCGCGAGGCAACCTCCGTCAGCGAGGGGATGTGTTCAGGGGATGCCAGCAGCATCTTCTGCACCTGGTAGCACAGGTCGTAGCGTTGGCTGAGTTCGCGCATCTGGTCCCTGCACACCGCCTCGCAGGACTGATAGGTCATTGCATGGGATTGCGGCAATGGCTGTTCGACAAACTGGCGCGAAAAGCTGATGCGGTTCTCGGTGCTGTTGAGGTAGGTGGGCGCCCCCAAGGTGCGGGCGATGGCCTGCGCGTCTCGGGTATCGCCTACCACATTGAGGCTGACCTGCTGGGCAGTGAAACCGTGGCCGAGGATATCGCCCAGCAGGGTCAGTAGCTTGGCTGACTCCAACAAGGTGCTGTAGTGCCTGGCCGCGCCCAGCAACGGGAAGGACTCCTGCAGCAGGATGTGCGCGCAATCGCCGTCCACGCTCAGCAGCAGGCGATGCTTGAGGTTCATCAGCAAGGCGAACTGGTTGGCGACCTCCAGGGCTTCACGCAGGTTGGCGCTGCTGAGCAGGGCAAAGCCCACCATGCCGTAGGCGGTCAGGTGCATGTCCTGGCCCACGCGCAAAGCCAGCAACGGATCGACATCGGCCTGGCAGTGGCGGGTCAACGTGGTGAGCCACTGGTCCAGTGACAGTCGAGTGTGGGGCGTGCCCGATGTAACGTCGTGCGCCGCGCAGTGATTGCCCAGCGCCTGCCATTCGGCCGTCGAAAACACTTTGTCTTGCGGGGTAATGGGAGATGCTTCTACAGATACCATCGGACTGCCCTCGTCGACTTGCCATGCGCAACTCCAGCAAAAGGCTGGAGGGGGATGGTTTCACTCGGTTATGGCAGGCCGGGGAGGGCGAAAGCTGGGGTGTTGCACAAGCGTGGCGATCGGTCGCTCTCGTGGCTCGGCGCCTTGATTTGATAAAAGGTCGCACGACCTATAAGATACGGTCATGCGACCTAAGTCAAGATCCGTCGTGACGATTTTGTTGCAGTCATGGCCATTGCCGCCAAGGTTGCGCCTTGGCGCCGCCCGCAGGCATGCTGTAACCCGGAAATAAACGCTTTGGAGCATTGTCGATGTTTAGTGAAGCCTCGCGGGCCGAGTCGCTGTTCGAGCGCACCGCCAGCCCCCGCGAAAAGAAACGTGTGCAACGCATCGAAGAAATCATCGAGACGGCCGCGATGCTGTTTGTCCGCGATGGCTATGCGCAGTTTTCGGCGCGCCGGGTGGCCAGCGAGATGGGCATCAGCCTGAGCAACCTGCAGCATTACTGCGGCACCACCGAGAACCTGCTGCTGGCAATGATTCGCGCGAAAATCGAGGTGTTCGTCACCCAGTTCGTGGAAATTGCCCAGAACACGGCGATGACCCCCGAGCAGCGCCTGATCGAAGTCATCGAACAGGACATGACTGCGGCGCTGGACCCCTGGATTGCATCGTTCTCGTTCCAGAGTTGGGCCCTGGCCGAGCACGACAAGGCCATCGGCGATCACCTCAAGGCCATCTACGGTGAGTTCTGCCGGGTGCTTTCAACCCTGATACGGGAGGTGAACCCGCAACTCACGGTGCCGCGCTCGGAAATTTTCGCCACGCTCATTGCCTCGCAGATTGAAGGCCTGCTGTTCTACAACAAGCAGATCGGCGCGCTGGAACAGCATTGGAAAGAAACCCTGGCCACCACCCTGCACATGTGGCTGCTGATGATTCGCGCCGGCTGACCGGCCACCGCTACCCGTTTTTTAGGTCACTGCTCACCTGTTGGTGCTTGCCCGTGCAGCTTTATGCTCTGCGCTGAACGCCCACCCAGGATGAGGGATCTATGCCGACGCTTTGTGATGACATCGATCGACTGGCGACCTTGCATTTCATTGCCTTGGTCAACGCCTATGTCACCGGATTGGGCCATTCCAGCGAAAGCCTGCTGACAGGTACCGAGGTGCTTGCTGCAGACCTGGACGACGCCGACAAGCTGATTACCCCGGCGCAAGAGCTGGTGATTCTGCGCAATGCCCTGCGCCTGACCGGTGCCGCGCACCTGGGGTTGGAGCTGGGTAGCCGCTGCCGCCTGGCGGCCTACGGCCTGTTCGGGTTTACCCTGTTGTCCAGCCGTGACTTGCGCGCAGCATTGGCGCTGTTCTTCGAATACCCTTTGCCTTTGGGAACGGGTTTCAGTCTCGGCCTGGTGCAGGAACGGGGCGTGGCATCGTTGACCGTCAGTGCAAATTTTGACGTGGACGACCAATTGCACCGGCTGGCGATCGAGTTCAGCCTGACGGCGCTGCAAAGCGTCATCGCCGATCTGCTGTACCAACCCTTGCCTGTGCTGGCCGTGAACTTCAATGGCGCCGAACAGGCGGACGCCGCGCCGTACCATGGGTATTTCAATTGCCCGGTGAGCTTCGATACGTCCAAGGCCAACTGCCTGTCGTTCGATGCCCGCTGGTTGGACTTCCCATTGCCCTGCGCCCACGCGGTTTCCCACCTGGAGATGAAGGCCCGCTGCTCCACGTTGCAATCGCGCCTGGAAAGCCCGCGCGATTTCCTCGCCATCGTGCGCTCGGCCATCTGCGCGCGTTTCGATACCTCTCCCTCGCTGACCAATATTGCCGCGTCCATGGCCTGCTCCAGCAAAACCCTGCAGCGCCACCTGCGCGCGGCGGGTACCAGTTTTCATGAACTGCTGGGGGAGGCGCGGTACCAGCGCGCCCAGGAATTGCTGGTGCGCCAGGTACCGATTGCGCGCGTTGCCCAAGACCTGGGGTTCAGTGAACCGGCCGCGTTCAGGCGCGCGTTCCAGCGCTGGAGCGGCTGCACCCCCTCGCAATACCGCTCGCAAGTGCGTCACTGACCATCCAGTATCCGCTGCCGCCAGGCTGCGCACGCCCTGTGCCTCACTGAACATCTCCATTGTACGCAAGGGCCAGCGCAGCCTGGCGGCAGCGGCTACAACTGCGCGTCCATGTGTCGTGTTTGATCCCCTTTTTTGACCCGATTGCGCCTTCAGCCCGCCGCCCTTAACCCAGACAATCTGCCGCAACTAGCCAGTTTGTATCATCGACTAATGGGGAAGGGCAGCTATGAAAGTGTTGGTTCGCAGTGTGGCGGCGGGTGCCGGAGTGATGTACGCAGGCGCAAGCTTCGCACTCGACAGCTTTCAGATCGGCGATGTGCTGGTGGAACCGAGCATGACCGTGGGCGCGGCGTATCTCTATGACAGGAATCAGGCTTTTGGTGGCCGCACCAGCAGTGCCGGGCTGACAGTGGATCGCACCTCCAGCCGCTTCGAGGGCTTCGTGCTGCCGGGGTTGAAGTTGACCGGGCCGCAAACCAGCATCGGCACCTTCTTTGGCGGCGTATCAGCGGTAGGTGCAATGACCCGCGGCGGCAGCGACGCCGCCGGGCTGACCCATGACGACCCGGAGCGCATCAGCCTGGAGCAGGCCTACGTCGGCTGGAAAAGTGCCGACCTGTTCCCGTCCCTGGGCAAGGACGCAATCACCCTGAGTGCCGGTCGCCAGAATTTCATGATCGACAATGGCTTCCTGATCGGCGACGGTCACACCGACCAAGGCAAGGATGGCGCCGCCTGGATTGGTCCGCGCACCGCCTTCAGCAACACCCTGATTGCCCAGTTGAACACCGGCAAGGTACACGCCGACCTTTTCGACCTGCGCGCCAATGCCAACATCGATTACCTGGATTACAAGGAACACCTGCGCCTGCGCGGCGCCAACCTTGAGTGGCGCGACACGTGGGGCACCCTGGGTGCCACTTACTACCATACCCTGGATACCGACAATGCCGCCCGCAATGGCGTTGACGTCTACGACCTGCGCGCCAAGGGCACGCCGTTCAGCGCGGTGCCGCAGTTCACCCTGGCGGGCGAGTACGTCTGGGAGCGCGGCGGCGATGACCACAAGACCGCCCACGGCTGGTATGCCCAGGGTAACTACGCCTTCACCGACCTGCCGTGGACACCGACCGTCAGCTATCGCCGCACCCAGTACTCCGACGACTACGACCCGATGACCTACGGCTACGGTGGCGAGTACGGCACCTGGTACCAGGGTGAGATCGTGGGTGAATACATGCTGTTCAATACCAACCTGGACATCGACATGCTCAAGTTGGCGCTGCAACCGCAAAAAGAGCTGGGGCTGGGTCTGATCGGCTATCACTACCGCCTTGAGAACGCGAGCACCAATGGCGTCACCAGCCGTGATTTCGGCAATGAGGTGGACCTGTACGCCAACTGGACGGTCACCCCGACCGTCACCCTCAGCGCGCTGTACGGCATGGCCTTGCCGGGCGATGCAGCGAAGCAGATGTACGGCGACAACAACCGTTCCAGCCTGTTTGAAACCAGTGTCACCTGGAGCTTCTGACATGGCCGCTGTTCCCCGGTTTTTTGGCTGACAGGCACCTGTGAGCCGCCGGGGCGCAGCCCTATATTTTCCCCAGACTTTCTTCACAAGGAACACGACCATGTCCAAGCCTTCACTCGTTACGCTGCCACGTAGCGCCTCCGTCGACCAGGTGGTGGAGATCATTGAGCGCGACGGTGGCGTCATCATCGCCGACTTCCTGGACGCCGATGCGTTCAAGGAGCTCAAGCAGCAAATCGACGCGGCGCTGGACACTTCTATATTCGGCCACGAGAACTTCTTCGTCGGCACCTCCACCCGCCGTGCCAGCCGCCTGTTCGCCCGTTGCCGGCGGATGGTGGATGTGGTCATGCACCCGCTGTACCTGGGCGCTGCGCGCAAGATCCTGCAGAAACCGATTCAGGTCTGGTTTGGCCAGGAACGCACCACGGTGACGCCGCAGATCCAGATCGGCATGACCCAGGCTATCCAGATTCACCCAGGGCAGGGCAAGCAGCCACTGCACCGCGACGACACCAGCTTCCTGTGGCGCCATCCCAACTATGGCCGTGAGGCACGCCTGCAGATCATGGTGGCAATGACCGAGTTTACTGAGGCTAACGGCGCCACCAAGGTCATCCCTGGTAGCCATAAATGGGATGACGAGCGCTGCCCATCGCCTGAGGAGACCGTGGACGCCGAAATGGCCCAGGGTTCGGCGCTGTTGTTCATCGGCTCCACATACCACGGCGGCGGCACAAACTCCAGCGACAAGCCGCGCACTGGGCTGACCATGGGTATTGACCTGGGTTGCGTACGCCAGGAAGAAAACCAGTACCTGTCGGTGCCTTTCGACACGCTCAAGGAACTGCCTGAGGACGTACAGCGCCTGCTGGGCTGGGACGCGGGCGAGAATTTCATGGGCTGGGTAGAGCACGGTGGCAAGATGGTCAGCCCGCAGGTGCACCTGCAGGCCGACGATGTGGCGCAATCGCTGGGGCTAGTGAAGGCCGTCTCCTGAAGCGACCGGTTCATCAAAGGGCAGCCAAGCGCTGCCCTTTTTCATGGCCCGCATAACCTGTAGCCGCTGCCGAAGGCTGCTCAGGCGATTGGGTACGCTGGAGATTTTCAGTGAGGCACAGGGCCCGTGCAGCCTGGCGGCAGCGGCAGCGGCGCACAAAAAAAGGCGCCCGGAGGCGCCTGAATATCAAGGGTATTGACCAAGGACCGGACAGGCCCGTGGAGCGGTGGTAAGGCGCAAAGCCTGTCCGGCGTCGCACTGAAGCGAACCTGCCCATTTTAGCGAGGTGCAGGGCTGATAAAAGGTGAGCGCTGGCCAAGTTGGGATGACGCGGTGGCCAACCACGTTTTACTCACGGGCCAGCAACTCGAACAACTGACCATCCACCTCCTGTACCCAATCGTTGTCAATGCCAAACAGTGCAAGATGGCCTGCGGGGCTGTGTGACACATGGAAAACGGCATCCTCGATCATTTCGGCGTCTGCCTGGCTGGCCGAGGGCGGGAAGATCATGTCCTGGTCTATGGGCATGATCAGGGCCTTGGCAGTGATGCGCTGCAAGGCGTCGCGCACATTGCCGCCCGCCAGGTGCGCGACGTCCGCGGCCCGCCATTTCTGCAGCATGGTGGTCAGGTTTCCGGGGTCCATGGGCAGGAAGTATGGCTTCATGAACCCGTCGACAAAGGCGTCGACACTGTCGAAGCCCAAGGGCTTGAAGTGCTGGTGTTCAAAGAACGCCGCGCTCAGCCCGTACAGCGTCATCAGCCGCGCATGCTGGCTCAGCCCCGCGCTAGGCGGCTGCACCCGCAGGCCGTCGATGATGGCGTCGGCCAGCACTTTGTTCACCTCTGAAGTCCGTGCCGTGCCGGCAATGGCGGCCATGCGCTGAACCATGTGCGGGAAGCGCACCGCCCATTCAAAGGTCTGCTGTGCTCCCATGGAGCCGCCCATCACCAGGGCCAGACGGGTCAGCCCCAAGTGCTGGGTGATGTAGCGGTGCTGGGCGCTGACATCGTCGGCGATGTCGATGGCCGGGAAGCCCGCGTGTTGGTGTGCTGAGCTGGACAACCCGTTGCCGATCTGGTTGATCACGATCACGAAGTACTGGTCCGGGTCTATCGCCCGGCCGGGGCCGATAAATACGTCCTCGATGATCTTGCTGGTGCCCGAATACCAGGTGGGGATCAGCACCGCGTTGTCCTTGCGGTCATTGAGACGGCCATGGGTGGCTACCGCCAGGGTGCAGTCGTGGAGCGTCTGCCCGCACACCAGGTCGAGATCGCCGATGTTGATCAGCCGATAAGCGCCGTGGAGGTCAGGGTTGTAATAGGGATGCGGATTCATGAGCCTACCCGTGGTTAAGGCGCCGGCCTGCAGGCCGGCGCGCAGGGGTCAATTGATGCGGAAGTCTGTGTAACCTTCGGCGGCCACGGCGTCGCAGTGCTCGCGGTACACGTTGACGCCTCCGGCATAGGCCAACAGGCGCTTGGGTTTGCCGGCAACGTTGCCGCCGGTGTACCAGGACCGCGTCTTGGCCAGCAGGGAGGTGGCGGCCATTTCGTCATGGTGCGCGACCCATTGGTCCTGCTGCTCCAGGGTCGGCTCGATCGAGCGACGCTGGTTCTTCTCCAGGGACTGAATGCACGCGGTAATCCACTCCACCTGATGCTGCAGGCAGGTCGGCGCGTTGCACAGCGCCGCTCCAGGGGACAGCGGTGCGGCGGTGAGGAACAGGTTGGGAAACTTGTGCACCATCAGCCCCAGGGTGGTGCGCAGGTCCTGGGACCACTCATCGCGCAGCAATTGGCCGTCGCGCCCGCGAATGTCGATCTGGGTCAACGCACCGGTGGAGGCGTCAAAACCGGTGGCCAGAATCAGCACGTCCAGCTCGTGGATGGCGCCGTCGGCGGTTTGCACGCCGTTGGCAACGATACGCTCGATGGGCGCGGCCTTGATGTCGACGATCTTGACGTTGGGGCGCAGGAAGGTTTCCAGGTAGCCGGTATCCAGTGGCACGCGCCGGGTACCGAAGCCATAGTCGGTAGGCACCAGTTGCTTGATCAGGGCCGGGTCCTTGATGCGCTCGGCCATCTTCTGCCGAACGAAGGCCGATACTTCATTGTTCACCGCCTGGTCGTTGAAGATTTCGCCGTAGGAGCCCGCCCAAAGCGCCAGCGAACCGTCATCCCAGAGCATCTCCAGTACTTCGCGACGGTCTTGTGGCGAGGCGTCGTGGTAGCTCCCGTAGGTGAAGTCGAAATCGAAGCCCACGAAGCTGTTGCGCGCCTGAGCCTTGATTTCATGGAAGCGCGCCTTCAGCCTGGCGCGGTCCTGATCGGTGTAGCGCTGGTTGCGCATGGGGATGGTGTATGGCGCGGTGCGCTGGAACACGGTGAGCGAGCCCACCTGGGGGGCGATGGTCTGCACCACCTGGATGCCGGTGGCGCCGGTGCCCACCACGCCCACGCGTTTGCCGGTGAAGTCCACCGGCTGCTTGGGCCAGCGGGCAGTGTGGTAGACCTGGCCCTGGAAGTCCTGCTCCCCCTCGAACAGATTCTTCAGCGGGGTAGACAAGGTGCCGGCGCAGGAGATCAGGTACTTGGCGTCGATATGTGCGCCCTGGTCGGTGACCACCTGCCAGCGGCCCTTGGCTTCGTCGAAGGTGCAGGACTGCACGCGGGTGCTGAATTGAATGTCCTTGCGCAGGTCGAAGCGGTCGGCCACGAAGTTCAGGTAGCGCTCGGTTTCCGGTTGTGCGGGAAAGCGTTCGCTCCAGTCCCAGGCGTTGTTCAGCGCCTCCGAGAACCAGTACTGGTAGACATGGCTGGGGGAATCGACACGGGCGCCCGGGTAGCGGTTCCAGTACCAGGTGCCGCCCACGTTGGTGCCGGCGTCGATGGCCAGCACCTTGAGGCCGGCTTCGCGCAGTGTATAAAGTTGGTAAAGCCCACCAATGCCGGCACCGATGATCACGGCGTCGTAGGTATGCAGGGTGTGAGAGGGCACAGCAGATGCGTTGTTCATACGTCCTCCAGCTATTGTTTTTATAATCGGCGAAGCGTCAATGCCAACCGGTGCAGCCCGAAAAGGGGCCACCGGTTTGCTGGAAGCGTACTGAGGGTGGGCGAGGGGTGGCTTGAAGCAAACGGTGCGTTTTATTGAATAATCGGGTGGCCGGTCAGCAGCCCGCCGCAGGGGTGTCCTGGCGCTGCAGTTGCCGTGGGGTCACGCCAAGACGGGCCTTGATCAGGCGCGTCATGTGGGCCTGGTCGGCAAACCCGCACAGGTTGGCGACCTCGCTCAGCGGGTTTGCGGTGCCGCCCAGCAGGCGCTGGGCGCGCTTGACCCGCTCGGCGATCAAGTACAGGTGAGGCGGGCTGCCAGTGGCTTCCTTGAACGCCCGGGAGAATGCCCACACGCCCATGCCTGCCTGGTCGGCCAGGCAGGCGATGGACAGCGACTGGTGAAGGTGGTCGTCGATGTAGCCAAGCAGAGCCCGCAACCGTGCGCCATCGAGCCTGGCGGTACCGCGTGCGGTGGCGTGCACCAGGCTTGAGTAGTGCCGAAGCAGGTGCACCGTCAATTGCGTCGCCAGGGCTTCGGCATACAGCGCGCCGCCGGGGGCAGGGCACTCGGCTTCGGCAGTGATCGCGGTGGCAATTGCCGAGAGCACGGGGTCGCTGACTGCGACCAGGTCGTGCAACTGCACGTGGGAAACGCTTTGCCCGCACACTTCCTGCGACAGCCGCAGCACCAGAGCCCGGCTCAGGTAGATATGCGACACCTCCAGCCGGTCTTCCCAGCACCAATCCGCCGGCTGGTCGATCGACAGCAGCGACACATCACCGGGACGATAGGTGTGGCGCTGCCACTGCGTGCCGCAGCGCCGCGCAAGCATGGTGGGGCTGGAGCGCTGCAGCATGATCGCATAGTGATCGATGGCCGGCCCCGACACCTCCAGCGCCTCCAGGCGGTAGGAACGCTGGATCACGTCGCGCCAGCCCTGGGCGTCGCTGCCGGCCAGTGTAGTGGGGTGCACCCAGTCGGGTACCTGGTACGGGGTGATCAGCGTCGTCATGGCGTACCTCTTCGGGGCCTTTCGAGGGTGTCTGATCGGTTATAGCGCGTTGCGCGGCATGATGGCATCAACCCCGAGGTGGATATTCGCAGCGCCGGGGTGGACGCCGCCGGGCCGTCAAGGCGCGGCGTGATTGCATAGTGCGTCCAGCAACAGCCGAACGGCAGTGCCTTTCCACCCGCCTGGGCAAATACGCCCGCGTGAGGCTCACCGCGCAGGCGCAAGGCAATCGCCTGTAGCCGGGTCTGTCCTTGAAATGCTTTTTTTTGGCCCCCCCCGACCTGTTGCGACCGCATGGCCAAACCCAGTATTTCAAGTGCACAACCCTGTGCCTGACGCCGGTTTTTGCCCTCGTGGTCGGCATAACCCACTCCAATGACGATGGACCGCCTCGTGATAAATCGAAAATTCTCTGCAGTAGGACTCGCCCTCGCCCTGTTCCTTGCAACGTTTGCGGTGAATCTGCAAGCACCTCTCTACGCTGTGTACGCCGCCGAAAGCCATGTCGGCACCACAGCGGTAACCGTCGCCTTCGCGGCTTACGTAGCGGGGCTGATGCCAACCTTGCTTTTGCTGGGCGGGCTGTCGGACAGGATTGGGCGGCGGATTCCAGTCTCGATTGCACTTCTTCTGGGGAGCGCCGCGACGGCGCTTCTGGTTATCAAACCATCATGGGAAAGCCTGGTCGTCGCCCGCTTGATGCTGGGGATCGGCACAGGTTTGGTCACCACCGCCGGGAATGCCTATATGGCAGAAATTCTCGGTGGTTCAGATCCTCGTGGCGCGGCACTTATTGTCACTTCCGCCACTACATTGGGTTTCGGTGGCGGCGCGCTGGCCACCAGTTTGAGCCTGTTTATGCAAGGTCAATCGCTGATGCCCTTGAGTTATGTGCTGCTGTTTATCAGCGCGCCTGTTCTGGCGGTCATCACATTGGCCATGACCAAGGTCGACAAGCCCAGCGTTGTGTCGTTGCTGCGCTTGCCCGTGTTTCCCCCAGGGACGTGGGTCTACGGGCTGGCGATGGTGCTGGCATGGTCGACCAGCGGCGTGGTGATCGCGGTGGTGCCGCTGCAGTTGCAGGCTATCGGTCTGGGCAGTTGGACCGGGATGGTGGTGTTCCTGGCGATTTTCACGGGATTTCTCTGCCAGCCATTCGCTCGCCGTATGAGCAACACCACTTCATTGGCGCTGGGTTTCCTGCTGATCCCCGCCGGCTTCATCACCATAGTGGTCGGCCTTGAATTCGGGTCTGTTGGCTGGGTTCTGATCGGCACCTGCCTGACCAGCGCAGCCAACTACGGTTTTACCTACTTGGGCTCGCTGCTTGAGGTGACGTCACTTGCCCCCGAAAACCGGGCGAGGGCCACAGCCGGGCTGTTCACCTACGCCTATGTGGGTTTTTCCATCCCAACCGTTGCGAGCGGTGTACTGGCCGATAAAGTAGGCTTGCTTCCTGCCATGACCGCTTTCGGCACCTGCCTGGTCGTTGGCACAGCATTGCTGGCATGGGTGTGGGGCAGAAAGAAAGTGCATCGTGCGCTGGTCGCTGCTTGAATTGAAACACGCGATGTATCGATAAAAGCCGAAAACGCGATGCGGCCTGGCCGATCGCGTTTTGACGCTCCCCCTTGTGCAGGTTTACTGTGCGGTAAAACCACCGTCCACCAGCAGCGAAGTACCGGCCGCTGGGTACCGGCATATCGATACGGCCATGAGTTACGGTAACGAAGCCGGGGTAGGCCGTGCGATCGCCGACAGCGACATTGCCCGGGAAAAGATCTTCATTACCACCAAGCTGTGGAACGCCGACCAAGGATTTGACAGCACCCTGCAAGCGTTCGACGCCAGCATGCGCCGGCTGGGTCTAGAAATCCTGGACCTGTACCTGATTCACTGGGCCATTCCGAAGAAAGCCGCGTATCGCGAGACCTGGAAAGCCTTTGTAAGGCTAAAGGAAGAAGGGCGGGTGCGCTCCATCGGCGTGTCCAACTTCAATGTCGAGCACCTGACGCACATTATCGGAGACACTGGCATTACTCCGTCAGTCAATCAGATCGAAATCCATCCGGATTTCAATCAGGTCGAGATGAGCCGCTGGTGTCATGAGCGAGGGATCGTGACCGCCTCGTGGAGCCCGTTAGGGCAGGGGGGCGAGCTGTTGCGATTGCCGCTGTTCTCCGAAATTGGCCAGCGCCACGGCAAAACTGCGGCTCAGGTGATTTTGCGCTGGCACCTGCAGAGTAGGCATGTGGCCATCCCGCGTTCGTCCGACGCGCAACGCATGGCAGAGAACCTGGACGTGTTCGATTTCGAGCTATGCGGCCGGGACATGGAAGCCATTGCCCGGGTCAAGCAGACCGCACGGCTGGGGCCTGACCCGGACACCATCGAAATGGGGCTCTAAACCCGGACGGGTTTTGCAAAGGGGTTAGCCGAGACCATGCTACGGCTAGCGAGGTGGGCCATGGCCTTTTCGGCAGTACGCCGTGATTCTAGGATGGCTGGGGAGTAGCCCAGCGAGTGGAGAACAGATAAGCGCAGTGGGGCTTCGCCTCACCGAACACCGTGATCACCCGAGCTAATGCGGTTCGATATCGGCGCGCATGTCCATCGGCTCGGTGGCCACCCAGATCGCATCGATGCGGATCATTGAAGCGACTACTGAATAAACTGCGCGCAGCCCTAAGGATCCGAGGATGGCCATTTCACCGGGCCACTTGCTCGGTCATAGGCAATAGGAACGATTGCCTTCACTTAAAATACGGGGCGACCATTGCCCTTAAGCTGGAGTTCGGAAGGTGACTTGGCCGGACGCTTACGGTTCGAATCCCTACGCTTCCGCCACTAATTTTCATCAAAGCCCTGATTTTTCAGGGCTTTTTTGTATCTAGACGTTTTTGGTCCCCCATCTGGTCCCCCACTTTTAGTTTGGCTTCCTCTGGTTTTCTGCGGATTTTGATGGACGGGCTACGTTCATAGGTGCGGCTGGTTCAAGCAAGCGAGGGGCATTTCAATAGCGGTTCAATATTGGAATATCGTTCACGCTTGAAGCGGTTTCGGTTCCATATCTGCATAATCGATGCCTGCTGACACTGGCCAGCTCGAGTGCAGGCCTGTAGCTCACACATACTGCGAACCCCGTTTCCGCCGACCCATCACCCCACACGACCATTGAAGCTCTAGCCATGGGCCTTGTGCTGTAACAAGCACTGAATTGATGAATAGCAGATTTGGATGATTCAGGTCGTCGCCTAATTTTTCTGTATCGCGTAGAGTCAGCCGCGTCTTCCGCGAGTGCTGCCCGTTCTGGCGCAGCTTTGGAGCAAAAAGTAGGTCATGGCATTGACTGCTCGAGTGAGTCGATAATGCTAGGTCAACGATGGAATGTGAGGGGCGTGAATGCAAATCAGCCGAAAGCTCAACATCTATGAGATCGAGGATCTTTACCAGTCGCACGGTACGGATCCCAACCTCAGGCTTCCTATCACCATGAGCCACGGTGGTGGGTTGGGCGTTGACGCGGCATTGGCTCAGTTCATCGTCACTTGGGCACGTGCGTGCGAAAAAACCGTCCTTCACCTGTACGCATCTGCTGGCGAAGACGCCATGACGCAAATCACGCAACTGGCCCAGACCGCTGCCGGCTTCTCCGCGTTGATCATGTGCAGTGAAGTTCATGCCCAGGATCACCAAGTCATCGATCGACGAGCAGCGCTGATCGCCATCAGGCCTTTGGTCGATGCGATGTTTGAAGGTGAGCTGCGATACACGGCGGGCACGCGTGGCGCCCGGCCCACAGTGATCAATCTGTTCAGCGTTAATCACGCCAAGCGTGAGTTCATCAAACCCTTTTACTTTGAGCATGCCAAGCCCAAGGTACAGCCAAAGTCCTGGTTCTCAACGCTGGTCGAGCAATCGTCGATGTTGATGAACGCACGGGGGGATCGGGGGACGCTACTCAAATCAGGCTTACCTGCGCTGGGCAGCGTGCTCTGGGAACTCATTTCAAACGCGGACCAGCACGCGGTCACGGATGTCGAAGGAGTCAAGTACAAGAAGGCGCTGCGCGGCACCTCCATCAAACTCAACCGAATGAGTCGTCAGGATGCGCTTGAGTATTCAGATAACGAGCCCGAACTGGCGCGTTTCATCCTGAGGCACTTCTTGAAAGCTGAGGTGTTGGACTTCCTGGAGATCTCGGTGATTGACAGTGGCCCGGGGCTGGCACGTCGTTGGCTGACAGCCAAGGAGATGCGGCCTGTGGAAAGCCTGGAGGCGCTGAGCCTTGAGGCTGAGCTGAAAGCCACCCTCGATTGTTTTAAGAAGCACGTCACCTCCAAGCCGCAGTCGCCGACCTCAGGCATGGGGCTGCATAATGCTGTCCAGGCACTCAACAAGCTCAAGGCGTTCGTTCGTGTCCGGACGGGGCGGCTTTCGTTGCATCAGGCATTTCAAGGAAGTGACGAGGTTATGGAGTTCGATCCGTCGATTCGATACGGTGGCCGGGTGCTGGCCGCTGTTGAAGGCACTGTCTTCACCATCTGCATTCCGGTGAACTGACATGTTCGATCTCATGGATTTTGAAGTCGAGTTGCGACCAGCCGGCAAGCCAGTTCATGTCGTGGTGTTCTTTACCGGCCCTGATTTGCTTACCGACACACAAGCAGCACACGCCTTGCAGCATCAGCTCGCTGGCTACGTCCTGCCTGACCTAGTGGTGTTCCTAATGCCAGGGTACACCCTCGACGAATTCCGCACTCATCAGGCGGACGCCACATCGCCCCTAATGGCGGAGCTCAGTCGCAAAGGCCCTGGGTCGCCTCGCACCTACGCGTGTGCATTTTACGATGTGAACGGCGCCATCACCGAGTACGTTCACATATCAGGCCCCAAGCAGCAGTTCGAGGCGCTCATCAAGGGCAACTCCGATGTCATTGCGAAGACTGGCCTGACACACCTCGTCGAGCGCTCGAAGGTGCTGAAAAAGGCGCCGGCAGGCTTCTTCTACTCAAAGCCGTCGTCTCGGGCCTCGAACTACTTCATCCGTTCGGAAGACTTGCTGTCCGAGAGCCTGCACGCCCACTACCTGGCGTTTGTCTGCCTGCCCTTCATTAAGAAAGCTACGAAAGATGGGATGGGGGTGCCCGACACCCTGTATCTGGACACGATCGCTTTGCTGCCCTTGGCAATGGCCATGCAGATGTTCTTGCTGCGGTTTGGGCAGTCTGGCTTTGCCAACATCCGGTCTTTCCATTCGCACGAAGGCCTCATCAAGGACGGGCCTCTACCCAAGGCGGTCTCGGCTCTGTGCCTCATCTCCGCGTCGACCCAGTGCGGCCTCGCGCAGCAATGGATTAAGGTGAATAGCGCTTCGCCCTCGCGCGTTGCGACCATCCTTTCGTTTGAGCGCTCATCGAAGTCCTGCTCGGTTTTGCATACGCTGAAGCAGCCCGAAGACTTCGAGATGCTAGGGGAGGGCGAAGCAGGTGGGATTCGTCTGATTCGGATCCATGGCGAGCGGTTCGTCGCCGAGCACAGCGAGACCAAGCTGCTGAATATCGGCACTGATCATGCGCCAGCCCTGCTGCAGTCCAAGTTCTACTCGTTCATGGGCGCCAACCTGTTCAGCTGCTTCGCCCATGACCGACCAGGACTGAGGCCTCGGACGGTATGCGTCGATAAAGACAATCTGGTGGCTGCCAGCGACTTTGGTGTGTGGTTTGACAGGGTACTGCTGGAGGAGGCTGTCGCGTCCACCCGCTGCATCATCCACGATGACGACGCGGCCAGTGAAGCGCTGGCCGATCGGGCGATCGCTTATCTTGCGACCTGTGGGGTCACAGTCGCGAACAAGGTGTCTTTCGATAAATTCAACCCCAACGTAGCTTTCGAAGGTTCAGTCATCGTCATTGCCGCTGCTGCCGAGCGCGGGTCGCGTCTGCAGAGCGTAAGTCGCCGTCTGCGTACTGCACAGCTATTGGGCACCCGGCTGTACATCACTGGTGCTCTCTTCGGTCGCAGCTATGTGCTGATGAAAGATTTGCAGAGCAACCTGACGCAGCCGGCCAAAGATCATAGCCGGTATGTTTTCAAGACCTTCATGGAAATCCCGGCAGCCGAGCTTGCCTGCACTAGCCATTGGGTCGAAGAGCAGCGACTGCTAGGTTCTCTATACTCGTTCGCGAACACCTTTTCGCCGGCCATCACTCAGCGCATGGAAGTATTTGACAACGCCGCCAAGGGTGGGCTTGGTCTGCACCCATTCTGGCCAAGTAGCCACACTGGTGATCCGATGACCCTGAGCCGTGGCTTTGCGTTTGTCGACGGCAAGAAAGATGTACGAGGATCGACGTCGACGGACATCTACCTCACCATCCTATGGATTCTGCAGAACGCCCGGTACAGCGATAAGGTGCAGAATGCCAAGCGACTGGAGTCCGGGGAGCTGCAGCAAGTATTGCTCTCGCCGGATGTGTTCTCGCGCTTTGACGATGGCGTAATCCAGGCCGCATTCTTGCGCGCTGCCGTGCCTGCGGAGCTGGACTACAGGGCTCACGAGACGCACAGCCTGTCGATGGCGGACATTATCCAACGCGTCGCCGCAGGGTATGGGCAAGAGCGCGGTGAGGCCGCCATGGAGTTCGTGATGGCATTGGCGATCGCGAAGATCCGCCTGCACAAGGACGTCGATAGCCGCCTGCGGGCTAGTCTGATCGAGATCCTGTCGCCGCACGTGCCGGAGATCCCTTATCTGCTGGATCCAGAGTGCGACTCTCCCTTGTGATCAATAAATGCGTAAATCGTTGGCTCCTGGCCGTCCGTTACCTGCAGGCCTAGATTTGCCAGTCATAGCCTAGCCCTCATAATGGCTGGGCTGGGCTTTCGAGTAGTCGAGTTGCAGGGCTGCTAGATTGGTGCGCCGGGAAGCTCGGCGACGTGGAGAAGGCGCGTCACTAGACTGCTGACTCACGCAGCATGCGTCAAAATGCCACCAATGATCTGGACGGAAGAGCGGGATTGCCATAAATTCCATGGCCAAAGCTGCCATGGACGTCGAGATGGAACCTAATGATGCCGGCGGAGTCGCTGCCAAGCACGGCTTCATCTTCCAGGATTGTGTCGCTGCCTACTACGTCACCCAGATGTTGCGGGACAAGACCATACAACGCGTTCGGTGCGAAGTCACCGATGACATCGATATTGTCTGCGATGATTTCGTTGAGTTCGTGCAGGTTAAAACCACTGCGAAGGCCCACTGGGCAAGAAGCGATCTCGTTGTCCTCGGTACAGGTGCCGGCAAGAAAAAGCTCGCCCGCAGCTCGATCCTACATAAGTCCATGGACTGTGAACCCAAGCTCGCGGTTCCAAGGAAATTCAGGATCGTCACGGAGCATCCTGTCAACGTCACCCTCGACTACCTACTCATCAACCGTGATGAGCGTGACGGAAAACCCGGGCGCGATGAGCTGGTCGACTACCTGAATACCAGAACCTCAAATTATGTCGCTGCCAGCGGGGTGGACGTGGCGGCGTGGGTTGACGCTGCGTGCTGGGAAGTCTTCCGAACCATGCGCGAGATTGAGCTGCTGGGCATCCGGAACATCCGGCTGGCTTCGTATGACCTTCACGGCGTCATCTTGAGCACTGAAGCCGCAGCGGAGGACATTTGGCGTGGCATACTGGACGCAGTCACTCGTAAGGGTGCTATGTCTCGAAGAATCCACTCAGTTGACAATAAATCCTACCTTCGCTCCGATTTGAACGCCTGGTTCCTGGGGCATGTGGAGGAAGATCAGAAGCGCGCGGGTCGCAAGGTTTACGTCAAACGGCCTCTTCCTCATATCCTGGTTCCGTTCCGCAACGCGCTGGCCACTCCGTGCGCCAAGCGCAATGGTCGCGTCCTGCACCAGCAGTACAGCCTGAAGCGTTACCGCTACAAGCACATCGTCGACAACGTATGCAAATGGCTGGATGAGGTTTTCCTCCGTCCCAACGAGCTGGCAGACATCCACAAGCTCTCGATTGTCGAGCAGGGGCAGCGTCTTAAGAAAATGGTGTTCGCCTCCATTGCAGACGTCCGCTCCTTCCTTGGGCGGGTGCTTCTTCATGCCACGATCCGACAGATGCATGCCAGCCAGCCCATCCCATGCTTGCTTTATCTCCAAGGCAAGGATGAAGAAAAGATCCTTGAAAACGTCCATATCGTTCGCCGAGACCCAGAAGGGGATCAGCTCTGGGTCGGTTTCAGTGAGCTTGTGACCGCAGCCAACATCACCACGCGGCTGCCTGAGATCCGCGAACAGCTCTACGAAGAGATCGGCAAGTGTTTCGGCGAGGCTCGGGGCAAAATACTCGACATCAAGGATGACGACTATCTACTGTCCCACGACATTGATGCCATCCTGGACGAGAGCCACCCGTTCGACGCCCACTTGGATCGGTTCCGGTTTGTACTGTTCATTGGGTACGACTCGACGCTGCTCACTGATCCCGAAACACCGGGGCATGAGGATCATCTGGAGCAAGAAACGGCAGCTCTCTTCGAAGCTTTTGTCGATGACTTGGAACACGACCCAACGTTCGCAGAGCTCACAATCGACGTGTTCATCTACCCAGCTCCGAGTTTGGAGACGTTGACCCAGTTGGTCGACAAGAAGGTCAGGGAGGCCGTGTGACCGAAGTTTACGATGCAGCAAAACTGAGCTTGGGCAGTGATGGGTTCTCAGCGTTCCGCTACCTAGCAGCGGTCAACTCCCTCCTGTCCAACCCAGTCTCCACCTCCCTGGGTAGAGACCTAACAATTCGGGCTCTCGATGCCCGAGAGAAATTTACCGACCACGCTGGCATTGTGCGCAACATGGTCAGGAAGGCTGGGCTGTTCCCTTATCTCAAGAAAGAGTTTTCTGAGCTGTCCCAAGGTGACCGGATTGCTCTGGACGTGTACCGAACGCCGTTCTCGGAAGATTTCGTCTTTCATTCGATGCAGTTTCGGATCTTCGACCTGCTCAAGGCTGGCCGCAACGTCGTGCTCAGTGCCCCCACCAGCATGGGCAAGAGTGCCATCGTCGACTCGCTCCTCGGGCTCGGTCGTTTCAATCGGGTCGTCCTGGTGGTACCCACGGTCGCTCTGGCTGACGAGACGCGCAGACGTCTTCAGGAGCGCTTTGGTGAGGTCTATCAGATCATCCACCACAGCTCTCAAGAGTGCCGCAGCGAGAGGGTCGTGTACGTCCTGACCCAGGAGCGGGTCAACGAGCGGGATGACATCAAGGCCATCGACCTTTTCGTTATCGACGAATTCTACAAGCTGGCCTTCCAGCAGCTTAAAAACGGCACCACCGACTTCAAAGACGAGCGTGTCATTGAGCTGAACATCGCGCTTAGCAAGTTGCTCAAGGTGTCCAAGCAGTTCTACCTCACAGGGCCCTTCATCAACAGCATCCGGGGTCTGACGGAGCTGGGGTACGACCACACGTTCATCTCCGCCGATTTCAACACCGTGGCGGTTGATGTGCAGACGTTCGGTGTGGATGCCAATGATGACGAAGGCAAGCTGGCGATGTTGGCAACTATTGCCCCCCAGTGCGAAGGCGCCACGATCATCTACTGCAAGTCGTCCAGCGTTGCTGGCAAGGTAGCCCGCGAACTTGTCCGGCTTGGCTATGGCCAGCCGTTCCAGAGTGAGCATATTGACTGGGTTGCCGAGGAGTTTGACCCGGAGTGGGACTACACCTACGCCCTCAGGAACGGCATTGGCCTGCATTTTGGCGGTCTCCCCAGGGCGCTGCAGCAGTACACCGCCGACCGCTTCAATGCCGGTGACCTTCGGTTCTTACTGTGCACCGCCACCATCATTGAGGGGGTGAACACGATTGCGAAGAACGTTGTCATTTACGACAACCGTAACGGCACCCGGGGGATCGACAAATTCACCCATGGTAACATCAAGGGCCGTGCGGGCCGGATGGGCATCCATTTCGTAGGCAAAGTCTTCTGCCTGGAAGATGTTCCGGAAGACAACCTGAATCAGGAGGTCGATGTGCCTCTGGGGATTCAGGACGCGGACACGCCCCTCAATCTGCTTGCCAGCGCACAGCCTGATCATTTGTTCGAATACTCCCAGGACAGGTTTGAAGCTGCATTCGCGCAGGATCGTTTTTCCATCGACCTGGTCAAGAAGCACTCTTACTTCAGGATGGAACAGTTCGAGCAGCTCTACAGCATGGTAGAGATGCTCATCGACGACGACTTCGAGTCCCTCCTGTTCCATTGGTCGCCAGCGCCAGGCTTTCTGACCACCTTGGCCACGATTTGCAGCAAGCTCGTGCCTAGGGCGTTTTCCACGAATGGGCTGCAGACCAAAACCCCCGACAACATCTTGGCCAAGCTGACGAACTATCAGAAAGCAGAGAGTTACTCGGACTACCTGAAAGGCCAAATCGAATACACCAAACAGCGGATCAAGGATGATGAAAAGCGGGTTAGGACGGGGCAAAAACGGAATAAAGCTGATGAGAAGCTGACCCTTTCTAGCGGGCTCAACAACGACCTGAAGCTGGTGAGCAACACCTTCGGCTACACCATTCCCAAGGTGCTGGGACTGCTGGAGGACGTGGTTCGCTTGCACGCGACCAAGAAGGGCATCCGCAGCACGATTGACTACAGCTACGTCAGGATGGGCTTCGAGAACCTTCATCTGCCGCCAGGTGTGAATGCCCTAGAAGAGATTGGGATCCCCATCCAAACGCTGCACCGCATGTCTGAGTTGCTGGAGTTCCCAGAAGGTGCCGGCGTGGATGAGCTGGCAGACTATCTCCGGCAGCACGAGCAGGCCTGGGGGCTTATGGGGTTCGTCGACAAGAGCTTCGTCAGGCGTGCGCTGAGTAATGCTTGAGATAAATTGTCAGTGTAATTTTTAGGCTGGGTACCATTGAGTGTGTAAAACTGCATCCAGGGAATCTTAAATTATGCAGATGTAATCCTCACACCGGTCGGTTTCATATCTTGTTAACGGTTGATCGGTCCAGCGATAGGAATGGATTATCAGCTGTAGGGATGCCGACCGCGCTATTGACTTCACGTAGTAGGTAACCGTTGAGCGAACTGGTTTTGCGTGGGCCTTGTACTTTACAGGCCCATATATTCAGGCCGTTGGGTGTTTTCTGATGTATGTCCAACTTCTCAAATTCACGTTGAACACGCCGCCACATATCGATGCTGTTACCCGCTCTTACGTTTCCTGTTTGCTCTGTAACGTAGCGTTGGAAAATGCCCGGAGTGACCAGGAATAAGGTGCCTTTCACGGTGTGAATCTTGGCCTTGCTGTCGTTGATCAATAATCGGTGACTGTGGATTCCTTTGTACAACCACTCAATGAATTTCTCTCCCACGGTAGCGCTGGAGGGAGCAGTTGCTAATTCCAGTCCTCCCTTTCTCGGTTCAATCTCGTCGTTCGACTCTTCCAGCATGTCCATCAATTCGTCGAGGTAATCGAATTCCTGATCTCGCAGCACGGCTCCGGGTTGCTTGGCTTCTGGTGTTACTGGCGGCCGATCTTGAGATGGCTCGCTGGTTTCACCGGTCGGCAGGGTACCGTCTATCATCGGCTCAACCTTGCCACTAAAGCAGTCTGGCCTGGGCTCATTGGCCCAGATAAGGTTTGGCTGCAGGCGGAGGAAAGTAAAACGCTGTACCCATTCACCATCGGTGACGGTGGCGCGCCATACCGCTTTGCCCTCTGGTGTCGTGTCCACCAATCCATGTGACTGCAGCTCATCGAACAAGGCGATGTTTGAGGAGGGGATTCCGTCGACCGCCTGAGCCAGCAGGTAGGCTCGCAATTTGTCGGTGGCGGTCTTGCTGACCAGCCACAGATGATCCTTGGTGAGCCAGCCGGCCGCACCGGGCTGGTTGAGTTTGAACTCATTTTTGATCAAGTGGCGCAGGCCCATAAGCAGATGGTGCTGCAGTGAGTGTTTAGGTGCCAGCAGGGCCTTTGTCGGGTTGGCACCGATGTTTTGCGCGGTAGATACCCGATCAGCTTGCAGCACCAGTTCCCCGAGGGTGCCAGCATGCTCGTAGTGGTTGGCGAGTAGGAAGAGCAGGTGGCCCCATAAGACCGGGTAGTGGCTAAGCCAGTCGAGCAGACGGGGCGCCAAAATTTGCGTGTACAGCAGTCCCGTAGCGGCGCCGTGCAGTTGGTAGTCGCGACCGGCCACGTAGCGAAAGCGGTAGGGCTGGTTCAATGGACCGTGCCAGGGATGCCACACCTCGCCATTCTGATACTCCACCTGCAGGTCGACGGCAATCTTGCCAATGTCGTGGAGCAGGGCGCCGTAGGCAATCGCCGCACTCCAGGCGTCGGCCTGCGCGGTCTGGTCTTCCGGTGCGGCGCCGCTGGGTAGCAGGTACGACTGGCGCAACTTCAGGCTGTAGACCACCAGTTCCAGGCCATGGTCCAGCATGCCGCCCGGATAGGCATGGTGGTGGCTTTCGCTGGCGGGGAGTTGCTGCACATAGCTGGCGTAACGGCGGATCGGTTCGAGGTAGAGATGATCGAACTGAGGCTGAGAGAGCGCCGTGTATTGCCAGATGCGCTCCAGCAGTTTTTTCCGGTGGTCGGCACAGAGCAGGGAGTCCGCGGGGAGGGGGATGAGAAACCCATCGGGCGCAGGAGGGAGCGTGGGCTCCGCGGCATTGCCTTTTTGATGTTTGAACCACCAGCGCTTCATCGGGCTACCTACCTTGCATTCAGAGGGTCCTTTTGCCTTTTCGGATAGAGCTCTTACCCTTGCGCGCCCTTCCATTGCCGCCGTTACCCTTTACCCTCTTGGTCCTTTTCGCGAACGCGCAAATCCGAAGCTAGGTGCATCGGGATAGTCGTTGAATCGGAATGGCCTGTCCTTTTCCCGGGGAGTAGACTGTCCGGCATCATATGGGGGCAGGTGGCCTGATGACGTTGAGCGATGCCGTTTTGATCGTGCTACTGGCCGACCGGATTCATGGTACGGATGCTGCCATTCGATCCGCCGCCAAGCGCTGCGCAAAAAAACTGCCACGCAGTCAGCGCGATATGCTGTTCAAGATCGGCAACAGTCCTGCGCCTCGAGAACTAGTGGGTCATCTCTGCCAGTTCTTGGCGGACTGAGCAGTCACATAAATGTGTGGGATTTGAGGTTTAAAAAGTTAGCGGGAAGTGAGAATAAACTCTCGGCTAGTATTTGAGAACTCAGGTACTATCTGCTCACATGTCTCAACCGTAGGAAAGATTTCAAATGTCCAAACTTGCCGAATTTAAAGCACTGGAAGCGCAACTGGCCGCACAACTTCAACAGCTGGACGCGATGAAAAACGACTCTGGCTTGAAGCAGGAAATCGAGTTTGAACAAAAGCTCAAGGCCTTGCTGGAAGAGTACGGCATGAACCTGCGCCAGGTAATCACCATTCTGGACCCGTCCAAGGGCGTGAGCGTGAGTGCCGCGACCGCTTCCACCAGCGCTCAGCGCAAGCCACGTGAGGTCAAACGCTACAAGAACCCACACAGCGGCGAAATTGTGGAAACCAAGGGCGGCAACCACAAGATTCTGAAGCAGTGGAAGCAGGAGCACGGCTCGGCTACCGTCGAGGGCTGGCTGCAGTAATCGAGTGCTCAGACGCAGCGGCGGATGCCCGACAATGGGCAAAATAAAGGCCCCGCTCATGGGGCCTTTTTGCTGAAGTGTCACGCTGTTAGTTGTTCAGTCGTTTCAATGGCCTGATCGGACTGTAGCGCCAACAGGTATTCGGACGCCTCACGGGCCTGGCCGCTGGCGCGGAAAATCGCCCGCTTGTCTTCCTTGAGGATTTTCAGCCAGGAGGCCAGGTACTCCTCGTGACGCAGCTCACCCTGGGTGCCGGTCAGCGCACAGAGAAATGCAGCGCCCATCTCCGCAACCAACTCCTCGAAAGCGTACGCTGCGGAGCCGAACGCATGCCCCCCGGTGATGCCCTCGCGGTTCAGACGCGAACGGTGACCCGACCAGTGTGTCAGTTCATGCAGAGCCGTCGCATAGTAGCTTCCGACGTCCTCGAACTGAGCCTTGGTGGGCAACTGGATGAGATCACGTACTGGCTGATAAAACGCGTCATCGCCATAGCGATGCTCGATTCGGGCGCCACTGGCGACCAGCAGTCGCTCGGCGGGGGCATGATCGATGAAGGCTGCTTGTGCGTCGTTTTCGTCGCGACTTGGCTCTTCGTCAGGCAAGCCCTCGGTCTGCTCGATGTTGAACAGGCAATGCGTCCGTAGAAGCGCGAACTGCACCATCTTGATGTTGCCCTGTTCATCACGAACGACCTGACCGTCCTCGTCATGCGCTTCCTTGCTCATGGGTTTGTACAGCACCGCGAGGGTCGATTGCTCGCCCTTGCGCACATGGCCACCGGCCTTGCGCGCCTGGTTGAAGGTGAGCCAACGATCCTCGCGGAAACCGCGCAGACGGGCCTCGGCCCACAACAGCGGAATGTTGATGCCAGCGTAAGGGCGCCGGGTGATGGCGTTGATGGGAAAAGGCGAGTCAGCATGCAAGCCTGTGGTGGTCCAGGGTTTGATCCACGGGATCACACCTTGACTCAGGGCGCTGACGATCTTGTTGGTGACGTCCAGGTAGATATCGGACATGACGTTCTCCGTTGTGAAGGGGAACGCCGCCCGACCGGGAAGTGTTCCCGGGTGGGGTGAAAGGGGCAGTGGATGGGCTGGTGGGGTCAGAGAGCGGCGATGTCTACCGTGATCTCATCGGCCAGCCGGATGAATAGGAAAGCCGGGCCGCTGCGTGGAGTGATGCGAGCCAGCTGTAACTGTGGTGGGACGGACGCAGGTGATGTGTTTTCGCGCTGCGGAGAATGGCACTTCAGCTCGACCGGGCACTGCACAGTACGGGGTGCTGAGGTCAGGACGCTGTCGAGCAGGGCCGCCAAGCGCTGTGCTGATTGCCTAGCGGAGTCGTTGTCTGTGGCGGCTCCAACGAGCTGTCGCCATACGCCTGGGCTCAGTACCACGGCGGTGGAGAAGGGGCTGTTCCTGGACATTGGAACCTCCGGGCAGCGGATTCTGCGATCCCTCAGCAGGGCTTTTGTGTGGATCTGCTCGCTACGCAGCGAGCAGGGATCGTGCGTGTATTAAAACGCTCTCGGAGGGGAGGTCAATCTCCAATCCGCAACCCACATAGGCGCGTCTGTCCAGAGCGTTCCAAGGAGGACAATCGACCTCAAGTGCCTGACCAACGGCACTCTTCAATCCTTCGCAATGTGGTGCGAAATACGTCCAGAGGGGCTCCGTTGCGAGGGGCTTCTGGACGTGGGTAAAGCCTGCAGCAGCCTTCAAGATTTTCCCTCAGGGTTAACCTCAGCGGCCAAGTACACGTGGGTGGAAGTGGCTTCAATCACCAGTGATCCTGCTGTCCCGCGAAGACTGGCCAGGACAGGATCATCAATGTCGAAGTACTCGGCGAAATCATCGCCACCAAATTCGTCCTGAGCGCGATTCCACCAGGAATCGAAGTCGTCGACGTCAGGGTTGCAGCCGGTGGCGTAGGCCACGCGTTTGCGGCCGCCCCCATCCGGTTTGTTCTCGCCGACCTCTGACATGAGGTAGACACCGTGGTCCTTGACCAAAATGATCCTGCAGCCATTGATAGCGGCCTCGGCCAACACGGCATGAAGTTCAGTGCCTGTGAAACGCAGCATGGTGAGATTCTCCAGAGGGTGCGGAGGAATGCCACCCGTGCGGGGGAATTCCCAGCACTGGAATGGATTGAGTGAGGTCGCGTCAAAGACGCAGGCTCGGTGAGCCAGAGGATTAGAGAGCGTTCATCACCGTGGAAGCGGTAACCATGCGAGCTGCCGAACGCGAATCGCATTTGGGGATAACCATCACCGGAGTGACGTAGCCTTGAAGGTTAAGGCTACCTGGGGCGCTGGAAAACCAGCGATTGCACAGTTGGTTTATCAAGCGGATGGGCATCGCGTCAATGGTGATTTTCATTCGAAAGGCGTACTTCGATCCATGCAGTGCCACTGGCGATGATTAGCGTAACTCACGCGATCAACGGTCATGGAAAACTGCGGGAGAGGAGTAAGCTAAAGCTTGGATCCAAATTTCCTGTAGCGGTTTGGCCACGAATCTGGAGAAGGAAACGGAGGGTAATAAATGACAACTCCATCGTCTTTAACGTCCAACCGTACTCCTTTCGGCAAATATTTGATTCGTGTCGCAGGCCGTGCGGGTCGCCTAGTGAATCAGCTTGAAGCCAGAGTTATGCACTCCCCGATTTTGACGTCCGTCCCGTTCAGGTATCGGCGAGTCAGTATGCAGGTTTTCAAGTTGATCCTCTTGCTTGCTGTGGCATCCATAGCGATTTTCCTGGCTATTGGAGTGCTGGCTGTGTGGGCCATTGCGGCACTGCCCATTTCGGCGTCCAATGAGGATGAAGAACCCGGTGTGCACGAGGTAAGTCATCCTCAACATCAAAGCAAATATCCAGAGTTATACGACGACCACGGCTCGCTCAGATAGCACACTACTTCAATTTGCGAATACCCCCCATGACTTGAGAGGACCCTTTCCCTGCTTGGGTCTGAGCAGCCTCAGTACCTCTTGTCAGTAGAGTTTGGATACCACTCCCCACGTTATATCCCGCCCAACTCATTGCACCGATAAAAAACATTGGCAGTAAAAGAAACATTGCACCCATCACGTACTCGATCACCTGCGCGGTGACTGTCCCATCCATGAGCCCTGCAGTAGGTAATGACAACAGCGCCTGATCCGTGGCTGAGACTCGGTGGTACAGCGTGTCCAGCATGCTTGAGTCGATCCAGCGTGCGAGCTCCCACCAGAATGTCAGCATGTGCAGGGTGAACAGTGCAAAGGTGATCGTCATCAGCGCCTTGAGCTGGTAGGTGCTGATCAGCAGCACCAGCGGCAGGCTGATGATTGTGCCCATGATCAGAAAGGCCTGAACCATCGGCAGTGCCGCGCGCAGCGCATTCATCGCCGGGAAATTGCTGAACGAACCCAGGGCCAGGCCGGTGTTGGTGGCGAGGTTGTTGAGCCCTTGCGTCAATGAACCACCTCGGGCACTGCTGCCATAGTCCTGGAATACTTGCCCGGGTGCCATGCTCAACGATTGCTGCCTTGGGCTCACCAGTTCACGCAGGGTGGCGTCTTCGATCTCGGTGGTAGTCCGCCCGGTCAGCCAACCGCGCAGTTGGGTGAGCAGGTTTGGATCGACCTTGGCAACCAGACGATCACGCAACCCGACCGTGGCATCGCTCCACCATTGCTTGCAGGTAGGGAAGCCCGCGCCGTTGTCCAACCGGGGCAGCGAGGTATCCCGCATCTCGTCGTACGGCCAATCGACCCTGGGTGTGCGCGAGCGATCCGTGTCGTAGTAACCCGGCGTGTCGAGCAGGTACGAAGAGCCGATCCAGGACGTATCGTAGCTCTGCGATTCGTCTAGCTCGGGGCGATTGGTAAACAGCCGCGAGCGTGAAAAGCCGTAGCAGTCGCGGGTGAAGTCGGCGACTTCCTGGAGCAGCACCTGGTCGTTGATCCGCGAGCTGTCGATCTCCATGCGCATTGCGCGAATGTCGGGTGCACAGGGAATCGACGCGGTGGCCGCGGCCGTGATGCCTTTGCTCATGGCATGCACCAGATACCACCACACCGGCACATTCGCTGACTTCTCGCCGATGGTGTTGAACGTCGTGCCCCAGGCCGTGTCGGCGGGCTTGGCCATCGACACACCACAGCGCTGGCTCGCCGCATCATCGAAGGTCACCGAGGACAGGTTCAACGGGAAGAACGGCATGCAGCCAAACAGGATGACCACGTAGCTCATCCACAACCGGTTCTCGACGCGGGGGATCGACAGTAATCCCTTGTTACCCTCGTCGGCACCCTGTTGGCGGGCCGATAACCATTCCTGCAGGATGATTGCGCCAAACGGTGCGGCGAATAGCCCCGTGTCTGCCAGCGTGTTCCAGATGCCGTTGTTGATGATCCAGGCCAGCAGCGACAGGTAGTACTCAAGGTAGCTGTTGGTGCTCATGTTCATGGCTGCACCTCACTCGCGCGACAGTTCGACCAGGATGATCGAGGCGAAGCCAATCAGTCCCAGGCGCCTGAGCCGTTGCTGCTCCTCGGGCGCTGGCCGCAAGCGCAGCACCGCAGACCAGCCGGCGAAGATCAGGGTGTACAGCAGGGCGCGCCAGTAGGCGAAATAGGGTGATTTCACCCGCGCCGGTTCGACCCCATCAAGCTGGGCGTCGGTCAGGTGCAGCGCCATCCAGGCAATCAGCAACATGGCCACGATGGCGCCGAAGATCAGCAGGACCTGGATGACCGTGGTCCTCAAAGAAAACGACATCATGGCGTGCCCCTCTCTTGTTCAGCCCGGCGCAGGCGGTCCGGCTGCGGATCGCGCTGATCGATACTGCGGGAAGCGTCTGCGCCACCGGCGTGGCGATCGAGGACCAAGCTGGCGGTGTTGGTGGCCAGCAACTGGCGTACCTGCAGTTCCGTTTGCAGCAGGCGGATCTCGCGCTCCAGCGTTTCGCCATTGCTGTCGAGGGCGGTGGTGGCGGGCTGCGCCGATGCCACATTGGGCTCACGGCTGCCGGCCAGCAACGTACGCTGCAGCAGCATCGCCTTGTAGATCACACTTGACAGCGCGGTCTCACTGGCCAAGCGCCGGGCCAGCAGGTTCTGGTCAGGGTCGTCGCGCAGGCCCTCGATGACCCCGCGCGAGACTGGTAGCAAAGGACTGGAGACTTTGCCAAGGTTTTCCGGTGTAGGCTGCTCAGCACCCGACAGCATGCGCTCAAGGCCTTCAAGGTGCTGCGTGTAGGTTTCCTGGATCAGCGGCGTGAGGCCTGCACCCGCGCTGACGCGCAACGTCTCGCAGTCGTCGCAGGTCTCTACCTCGGTTTCTCCGAGCACCCGAGTGGCCCATTCGGATGCCTCCTCGGGGGTCGACCAGGCTTGGCAGATCGCGCCAGTCTGACAACCTGAGCCGATGGCCGAGGTGTCTTCGACCGAGCGGTTGTGCAGCAGGTTATAGCCCGCCTTGACCACGTCCGAGGTCACCCGAATGGGCGCTTGGCCATGGCCGCCAGCTTTCTGCCCGCCGACCCAACTGATGCCATTGTTGCCATTGTTCGATTCGGTGTTTTTCACCGCCACCACGGCATCCCCGTCGGACTGCTCCAGGTTGTGCTGCATTTCCTGGTTCTGTGCCAGCGCTCCCCAACCGGCTTGGTCCACCTTGTCCGCCATTCTGGCCGCCATCGCCTGGCAGGTGAGCTTTGAACGGTCAAAGTCGATGCGCCCCTGCAGCACGCCGTTGCTCAGCAGCTCGTACAGCCCGGGGTTGGCGCGTTGGATGATCATCGCCGGCAAGGACATCACCGCCTGGGTGGCGTTCTGGATGACATTGCCCATGATCTGCTGGAAACCCTGCGTGGCACCGTTGAGCTGATTCTGCAGGGTGTTGGACAGGTTCATATTTCCGCACATCATGTTCGCGCGCCAGGACAGGCCCACGCCGAGCCCGCTGGGTCGGTAGAGCGAGGAGGGCGCGCCCGCCGCCGATCCGCCGCCGATGGTGTACATCACGCGGTCGTCCAACACCTGGGCCTGATCCCCAAGGTGGTAGCCGTTCTCGGCGGCATGGCCGGCGGCGCACACGAGGAAGCATGCCAGTCCGAACGAGAGGGTGTTCATGATTGGCCGCCATCAAAGTCGATGCTGAACAGAAAGGTCTGCCCCATGCGCTGGCAGCAGCGGTAGGGCCGCCACAGCGACCAGGCATAGGCGCCATCGGCACTCTGGATCGTCGGGCTGGGGAAGATGGCGCAGGTGTTCTGAATCACCGGTGCGAGCAACTGCCAGCGGTGGTTGTTGACGTTGCTCTCCATCACCGGTTGCGGCGGCCAATAGCCCGGAGCTGGCGTTGGCTGCAGCGGCAAATACACGTGCGGCTGGCCAACGCGGGTGATGAAGTCGCTGGCGCGCTGTGCCATCACCGCAGCGGCCTTGAAGTCGTCGGGCTGTACCAGAAAACCCTGCCGTGGGTAGACGCTGCCCCACATGTTGTCGAGGGCCTGGCTGCCAATCTCGCGCATGCCCGGGATGAGTGCCTGTGGGTAGACGGACTCGGGGATGGCTTGACGCCAGGCCAGCGGATCGAGCGTGCTGAGGTAGTAGGGTGCAAGCGGCACCGCCCCGCTCGGACACGCATAGCCGAAACTGTGGGCCAGGGCTGTCAGTGCGGCGCCACCGGGATGCCCGATGCCGTCGACATTCTTGAAGCGGGGCAGGTTGTTGCGCTGTGGCGAAGGCGTGATCAGGTTACCGCCGCCTTGTGACAGGGGCGTTGGCGCCGACAATGCGGACATCTCGTCCCAGGGGTTGCCGCCGGTGTCGGCATAACTCGATACCACCAACTCGGGGATGAAGTGTCGGACTTTGGGCGAGCTCCTCACCGTACAGCCGAACGGCGTGCACAGCAGCCAGTAGCAGATCCCGACGACGCGGTACTCCAGGCACTGCAGCGAAGTGACAGAGGCGATGATGGCGGGTGTGGTCAGCGCCAGACTCTGCTCGGCGGCCACGAGCAAAGCGATCGCCATGAACGCACGGCCACGATCAGTCTTCTTGGGCTGTGGTGCTCTGCATGGGGTCGTGACGGTCACGTTCATGGGCAGCGCTCGGCAGGTGGCAGCGGTGTGCATCCATGCGCCAAGCTGCAGCATCCCGGATCAGGCAAAAGAGCGAGACGAACAAACCGAGGCCGGGGTGATCGGTTTCGTCCGTCGCTCACCTGAAGGCTGCGAATAGTGCGAAAACATCAGTGGAGTACAAATGTACTCCTGTCGATTTTCATAGAGGGAAAGGGCTTCGAATTACGCTGGTACTGAGGTGTTCACGACATGCCGCGCAGGCGATCGATCTCCGCGGCGACCTGCAGGGCGGCGTCCAGCTCGGACTGCTGATGCTCCTCCATCAGCCGCCAGCGCTGGGCTTTTTCCTCGGGCTCGGTCATGGCCAGGGCGAGGTACAGGCTCGGTGGTACCGCGCGAAACAGTGTCTCCAGCTGCTTCGACAGGACCACGCCCTCGGTGTACTGGCCCGAGGCTTTGCTCGCAGACAACAGCAGGGTCTTCTGCGCCGGCGTGAGCTTCTTGAAGCGCGCGATCTCCTCGATCTCCGCTGGCGGCATGTTGAGGCAGATCCACCACTCGATCATGTTGAGCATGGTCTGCGCCGCGTCGGGGAAGTCGGCCAGGTTCTGCGTTGCCAACCAGAACCACGCGCCGAGCTTGCGCCACATCTTGGTGCCCTTGACCACAAAGGGCGCCAGCAGCGGATTCTTGGTGATGATGTGGCCTTCGTCGGTGACCATGATGATCGGGCGGCCGAGGTACTGGTCGCGTTCGGCGAGGTTGTTCACCGTGTTCATCAGGCTGATGTAGCTGATCGACATCTGCGCTTCATAGCCCTCACGGGCATAAGTGGCGAGGTCGACGATCGTGACATCGCTTTCCGGCCAGGGTGTGCCCGGCCGATCAAACAACGCGCCTTCGAAGCCCTGACAGAACAGGTCGATGGACTCGGCCATTTCCTGGGCCCGCTCGCGACGCTTGTCGGGCAGATGGGCGTCGCCGGCCACCGCGCGAAGCGCATCACGAACATGGCGTGTCATGACCTGCTGGTCGCTGGCCGCGCAGTGCCTGGCGGCATCAAGGATGCACTCGCGGATCAGGCTGCGGTCTGCCCGAGTCAATCGCGCCTCCTCCTTGGTTTCACCACCGGTGATCATCAGGCGAGCGGTGATCTCCAGCTCGCCCAGCACATCGCGTTGCTCGTCACTGTCCGACGCGACCTCATCCAGGTCCTCGGTCGACAGGCTGGCGACCTGGTCGGGGCGCTCGATCAGCCGCTGAGCATCGGTGAAGGGGGCCAGGCTCAAGCCGCTGCCGGGTTTGAGCTGAACCTTGTTGACGGTCAGCCCGAGGGTGGCGAAGTAGTCGCCCTGCAGGCCGAAGGAATTACCGGCTTCGACGATAAACAACCGCGGCCGGTACACGGCCATGACCTGCATGAGGATCGAGACCAGGGTGGCCGACTTGCCGGCGCCCGTCGGGCCGAACAACAGCAGGTGGCCATTCATGGAGCGATCAAAGCGTGACAATGGATCGAACGACACGGGCGCACCACCACGATTGAAAAAGGTGATTCCCGGATTGCCGGTACCGATGCTGCGTCCCCACAGGGGTAGCAGGTTGGCGACATGTTGGGCAAACAACAATCGGGTGTACCAGTTGCGCGTATCGCGGGCGGGGTTGTAGACCATCGGCAGCCAGCGCAGGTAGCTGTTGCACGCGGCGACTTCATCACCCTCGCGGACCGGCTGCAGACCGGCGCCGAGCAGCACATTGGCCGCCTGGATCGAGCGCTGGCGCAGTTGTTGTTCGTCAGTGCCACGCAGGTACAGCGCCAAGGTTCCGCGGTACAGCTTGTGCTGGCGGCCGATCAGCGCGCGAGCTTCTTCCACATCCTGGCGAGTCTGGGTCGAGGCCAGGTTTTCACCGATGGCTTTGCGCGCCAGGCGGTTGAGCTGCTCCTCGAGTACGTCCTGGGGCGTGATCACCAAGGTCAGGCTCATGACGGCCTGCTCCGGCAATTGGTCAAACAACGCGTTGAGCGCCTCGCCTTTGCGGGTCTCGCCGGTCAGTTGGCCGATATGGGGCGGTCTGCGCAGTTTGTCGACCACCATCACGGCGTGCGGCTGGTTATCGAAGTACCACAACCCCTGCTCGCTGTCCGAGCGCGGCTCATGGAAGAACAGTCGCTCGGCAAAGTCATGGTCGAACGGCAGCGACAGGCCATCGCCGTCATCGGCCTCGGGGTAGGGCACGTGTTGATAGAACGCCGCCGGTGATTCGCCAGTGAGGGTAGGGGCCGGGTTGAACCAGGGCAGCAACCAGGCGTAGAAGTCCCGTCCGTTAAGCCGGTGAGGATTGACCCCGCAGGCCTGCAATGAGGCCACCAGGCTGTCACAGGTCCTCCCCAGCAGTTGAGCCGGGCTCTGCCCGTCGTCGTCGGCCTGGTCGCCCAACCAGCGATAGACCACTAGCCGAATCCGTCGATTGCTGCCGCGCCAGGGCAGATGTGACACGACATGGTCGTCGAACAAACCACCCGGCTTGGCGATGGCGTCCAGGTGTCGTTGCATCGACGCGAGGAAGGCTTGGGTGAACGGCGTCCCTGTCGCTCGTGGTGTAACGTACTGCTCCAAGCGCTGCAGGTACGGCAAAAAATCACTGTCGTCCTGGCAGAAAAACTGCACCACCCAAGGCGCTTGGTCGAGCTCGTCGAAGCTGTCCTGCAGCGCATCCTCCAGCGTATCGCGTGCCGCCATCAGCCATTCGGGCTCACGGCCCTCGGTCCCGATCGGCTGCAACTCGAACACGGCGCCGACCGAGCGGTTGTCGTCGAGCAGAAAGCACTGCTGCTCCTCGAGGTATTCGACCCAGGGCAAGTGGTCGGTGAAGCTGGGGTTGTGCGCATACTGGGCGGCCTCATCCGCACGCGTTGCGCGCCGACGCTGCGCCGCGCGCCAGGGCTGCCAGCGTGGCGGGGCGCGATCTGCGTCATCGTCCATCACAGATCGTCCAGGCGTTCGCCGGGCAGCGCGTACTGGACCTTCTCGTACAGCGGGAATACGGTCGAGTAGCCGGGTACTGGCGCCTGTTGGGTGCCGGCCAGGTGCGGGTAGACGTACATCACCAGGTCCGGGTTGGGCAGCCGCGGGAATTGGGCGCGGATCTCATTGGCCGCCGTGCGGGTGTAGGCGCTCTGGTCTTTGATCAGGCGCTCGGGATCGAGCACCGGCCGGCGCAGTTCGCCGCGCGCTTCCTGTAACTGCTGCTGCGTGCCAACCGAGCCGCCGCTGTTCCAGATATCCAGCATGGTTTGCTCGCCGTGGGGCAACATTTCGTCCTTGCTGGTGGTGCAGCCCGCCATGTGCAGGCAAAGCAGCAGGCTAATCCAGGTCCAGTACCGAAACGGATGGGCTTTCATGGTTCACTCTCCGGCCTTTGGGTTCGTAGTCGATGCTGATTTCGTGATCCAGGTGCAACGCCACTTTGGCCCCTGGTGGAACGTAGATGGCGGCAAAGGCTTCGCCGTAGAGTTTGTTGACCCAGTCACGGATGTCGCCGATACCACCGCTGATGACCGAGTTCAGCGCGCTGTTGCCACTGTTCTGGCTCAGCCCCAGGCTGCCGCTGGCCGAGTTGATGAAGGAAGTGTTGGTCTGCTCGCTGCCGAGCGCCGCAGCGAAGCCGGCGCCGGCCGCGGTGATCAGGCTCTGACTGCCCAGGTACTGCTGGGCGTTGGAGCGGCGCTCGCCGGAGATGCAGGGAATGCCGTAAGGGTCGGAGATGTAGCCCAGGCCCCCGTGGGTCTTTTCGGTATCCGAGGTCTGGGTGCTGCTACGGTTGCGGCTGACCACCTTCTGCGGCTGCGGTACCGTGCGCACGGTGCCGTCGCTGAAGACAAAGGTGATCGACTCGACCTGGCCGCGCACGCACGACAAGGTCCAGTCGCCGGCGGCGGTACCGCTCATGACGGCGCCGACCACGTCCGGTAGGTCGATGCCGTTGGCGGTGAGGTTGTCCGGCCCCACCAGCACCTTGAACGGATAGGGATCGTTCACCGTGCCGTCCACCGGCACCCGGCCAATCAGGGCAGTCATGGCGATCGAGCCCATCAGGGTCGAGTTCTCCGGGATGGTGTAGACCGGCTTGGCACCCTCGGCCCAATCCTGAGTGTTTCCCAGGTCGCGCTCGCCTTTGGCTACGGCACGTAGATGATCCTGGCCGCGATCGATCGCATTGTTGTCCAGGCCATGCAGATCCTTGAACTTCGACGTCAGCGCCGATAATGGCCCCTCGGCGTTGCCGGCCCCTTTCTGGCTGGCGTGCGTATTCGACGGTTCGATCCACTGCACTGCATCCGCCGGTGGTTGCGCCCCGGAGAATTGTTGCTCGTCACCCGGCTCGAGACCGAAGCCCACCGGCACGTCGGACTTCGTGGTGGGCTTGCTGGTGAGCTGGTCCTTGAGCCGGGACAGCAATCCTTGGGTCTCGCGGTGTTGCTGATCAGCCTTCTGACGAGCATCGTTGGCCTGCTGGCGTTGCTCGAAGACTTGCTGGGTGACACTGCTCAGCGTGCTCTGGATACGGCTGTCGATGTTGCCCTCGCGCGTGCGCAGCCGGTTGTTCTCGTTCTGCAGTGCCTCATTGCCTTTCTTCAGCGACAGCATCTCGCTACGCATCGCCTTGACCTGCCCGATCAGCGTGGCCACGGTATCGCGCGGCGTGTCGCCGGCGATGCCGAGTGCTTTGGCCTGTTCCGGACTGAGGGCAGCGTTTTCGGGATCATGGGCAGGTTGAGCATCCGGCGCAGACACCCAGGATTTGCCGATGATCAGCACAATCCCCAGCAGGACCCCGGGTACCAGCCATTTCAGCAAACCGTTAGCTTTCATGATCGGCGGCCTCCGTTGCTGGAGGTGGCAGCAGCAGCGCGTGCTTCAGGTCGCCGCCCTGGGTGACAAGGTACGCCACCGTGGTGTCTTCAGGTGTGCCGGCGCGCCCCAGGTGCTCGTGCTGGAAGGTGGCGGCGTACAGCATGGCCTGCAGGTGACGTGGGTCCAGTGTGACCTTGGCCGGCCCACGGTTGACGATCTTCACCGCCGTCACCCAATACTCACCCAGCCGCCAGGCGGCGATGCCCTTGATAGCCACGTGCTCGGTCGGCAGCAATGTGCTGAATGCAGAGGAGTCGCCTAGCGGGACTCGACGCACACCAGGCAAGGGCGCCACGGTGCGCAGCGGCGCATAAAGGTTCTGCGCCGCATAGCGAGTCAGCACAATCGGTACTGGCGTCGCTGCAGGCGCTGCATCCTTCGCAGTTTCTACGTCCGGCGCCTGCGCCTGGGCAACGATCTTGACCGGCTCCAGTGACTCGCTACCCTCTAGTGCTTCGATATCGATCAGGATGATGTCCCCCGACTTCACCGACTGCAGCTGCAGTCGAGTAGGGGAGATGGCTTCCGACGCACGCAGGTACACCGTTCCGCCGACCGACTGCACGCGCAGCTTGCTGGTGATCGCACTCGGCAACCCGACGCGGACATCCTCATCCACCATCAGGATACGTTCCTGACCTACCGTCAGCGGCACAGCGAGCGGCAGGCGGTCCCAGTACCTGACCTCGACGGCGGCTGCGGCAGAACACCACCCGGCCACCGACACCAGAAACAGGATCAAGACACGCATCATCACGCACCTCCAGGCAGCGTCAGCTTCTGCGGTGTGCCTTCGTAGCAGTCCAGGGCCAGGCCCCACTTGTTGTGCTCGGGATCGACGTCGAAGCGCACTACGCGCAATGGGTAGCGCACCACCACACGTTTCACCGGTTCGGCGGCGTAGTACTCGTCGGCATTGAGGTCGAGCTTGATCAGCCAGCTGTGCTTATCCAGCTGCTTTACCCGCAGGTCGGGATCATCGCTGTAGCCGCGGCCCAGCACCTCGTACACGCCGCGCACGCGGCCGCGCAGTTCGCCGGCCGCCTTGCGGTACTCGAAGTCGCCATCGAAGAAGGTCTTGCACGCCGGTGTCAGGTAGGGCTGCAGGGCGAAAATGGCGCGGTGGTAGTCGACCTCGCCGTCGGTGGGCCAACGGTTGAGCTGGCCGAAGATGTACAGCGCAAAGGCATAGATGTTTTCCGGCGGCACATCCCACCATTTGCGCGTGCTGCCGGAGCGCAGATCCGGAGGCACGTGGATGGTCAGTTCGGAAGGTGCGGATTGCCAGCCGTACCAGAGCACACTGCACAGCAGCGCCAGGGTCGCCACGGCCAGGCGCAGGCTGAGGATATGCGCTTGCTGCGCATCCACCTTGTTGCGGAAGCGGCTCATGGGGCGGTCCTCGCAGGTCGGCGCGTGCGCCGAACGGTCCAAGGACCCGAATGCAGGATCAGTTGGTGGCTACCGATGCCCCAGTGCGCCGCCAGGTGCCACTGCAGGCGCCGGTACAACCAGGTTTCGGGACGAGCACGCTTGGCCCGGCGCAGCAGCTTGCCGCCGCCGAGCAATACCAACGCCATGCAGAGGAACATGCAGGTGGGAAGGGTGGCGATGGAAGCGGTGGCCACCGCCAGCGGCGCGCCGAGGATCACACCCAGCCCGGTACCGACAATCAGCGCGACCCACATCTCGTCGTTGGTGAGGCCACGCAAAACAGCCGGGTCGCGGTTGAGGCGCTCAGGCAGGAACGTCAGCGTGCCGTCAGGCAGGGTTGCAGGGGCGTCGGACATGGAAACCTCACAGGATCGTCGCAGCTTTGGTGAGGAACCACAGGATCACCACCACCAGCAGCGCGCCGACGCCGACCACGGCGCCGAGATCCTTCCAGGTCTTGCGCTGGTTCTGCACGTCGGCGTAGACGGTGAGCGAATGCCAGGCCACGCCCAGGAAGGCGAGGGTCGCGATCAACAGACCGAGCAGGATCCCACCGTCGTAGGCGTAGTTCTTGATGGTGTCGATCAGTCCCGCTCCTTCGCCGCGCGAGGGTGCTTCCATGGTCGGCAGATCAGCCCAGGTGAGCGTCGAGCTCAGCAGCACTAGGGCGCCGAGCAGGATTTTCGAACAGCTCTTCCGCGGCAGGGTGAGCGGGCGATGGCAACGACGGGAGAGGTTCATGGCAAGGTCTCCTGGTTACGACAGCATGAAAAACATCAGCACGATCAGTGCTAACGCCAGGCGCAGCGTGCTGCCGCCAAGTGCGCCGAAATTGAGGTTGCCGGCAGCCCAGCCGCGGTAGCCTGTCCACAAAGCCCAGGCGCACCAGAGCAACGACAGCACCAGCACCGATGAGCGCCATAGCACCGAGCTGAGCTGCGGGGTAAACCCGGCCACGGCCGAGAACGCGCTGAGTTGGACGTCAGTCATGCTCATCGGACGACCCCGCATCGGGCGTCTCAGCGCGATAATCACCGGTAAGTTCGGCCGGCTGTGCACGGGAGGGCGACAGGTATTTGTGGATGCCCTGGCGCACGCGTTGGAGATCCGCAGCAAACCTCTGATAGTCGAAGCGATAGCGAGCCCCATCAGCATTGACCTGGCTGCTCCGTGCGCGATCAGCCATCTGTTCGATCGCCATGATTTGCCGCTGCGCAAGCCCCAGGTCCGAGCGCTCGCGAACGTCTTGAGCCGCAGCACCAAGAGTCACCAAACAGGTAAGTAGAAAGAAATAATGAATAGTCTTCATGGCGGAATCCCGCGGTGTATCTGGCGTTTACCCTGAGGCATCAGGCAGTTTTTGGCATGAACTAAAGGGATTTTCCGGTCTTCGCTTTAGAGCATCGACGCAATAGATTGGGATCGTCGTAGGGCAGGAATGCCGGGAATATCCAAGCAGTCAGTTCATCCCGGCACTGAAGTCCATCTATGATGTAATGTCCGCCCGTGCCTGCTTGGAGAACAGATGAATAACAAGTTACCGCCAGTCCTGTACCCAGACCATCCCATGTATACAGATGCTGTGACCGCAATGAAGCGATTCCACGAGGCGCAAGCTGCGGGCAAACCTGCTGAGGAAGTTGAGCGTTTGCGCCTGATCGCCGAGGCACAGTTCCAGGCGGTCAACGAATACCAGCTCAAAGCGCTAGGCGGACCTGCTGGCGAGTCTCACTGACAAGCTCAATCATTTTCATCCCTTGATTGCGGACATGCCCACGGCTTCGCTGACGGGATACCAGCGAAGATCACCTGTTGGTCTGCCCTGTCTTGATGATTTCGGTCGCACGCGGCGGTGACGTGGCGGGAGCCAGCTATGTGCGTTGAGTTGAGGATGGCGGTAAGTAAGTTGTTTCGCAACGAGTGATTCGCCATAAGCGGGTTCTAGGGGCTGAAAGCCAAGAATTTATCAGGCATCGCTCGGCTCGTCGGTAGTGGATACGGAGGAGCGATTCATGCGGTAGAAAAAGTAATAGGTGGTAATCATCGCTGTGACGGTCAGCAACAGGGCAATTACTAAACCCGCAGTGGTGAGCAGATATTTGAGCAACTCCTGCATTTGTGGAGTGTCGCCGAGCGTTCGGTCGATCTGTTCGTAACGCAGTTTGTTGTTCAAATCGACTTTCATAGCTCCATATGCTGCTCGCTCTATGTTCTCCGCACCGTAACTGCCGGGGTAGTGGGCAAAAAGGTTCTGATAGGCATCGACTGCCTGCTTGCAGTAATACGCGGATAGCGTCTCTGGATCTTTTGGGGTGTCGATGCACAGTTGAACGTAATCCAGGGCGTGCTGAATGCGCCGCTCTTCCTCTAGTGAACTGTATGCCTTGTAATACGCTTCCGATCGCGCTCTATAATCTTGGAGTTGGTAGGTCGCGGTGCCAAGATAACTGCCAGAAATCGCAATCCCCACTGCTGCCATTAGCATCTTGCGAGTGATCGAGTGCCTGTTCGCGAGGATGAACAGTTGTTTCAGTAGGGTGAAAAGTTCGACAGCCTCTTCTTTCGGCTTCTTTATTTCAATCACAGTGTGGTCTGCCTGTGCGGTGCAAATACGTTTCCGGGGTCTGAGAGATTGCCGGTCTGGAGGGGTGCAGTATCGACAACACAAGGCTGTCAAAAAATGCCGGAGGCTTCAAGATGCGTAGGTGAAACGGATTTTCTTGTTCAGTGGGCTCCAGGGCCTTTTATAGGTACACAGACCGCGTCGGCTCAACAGAAGATCAATATCCAGAAATTCTAGCCGCATCACTACAACGAAAAAATCGATTAGGCACTGCGGCCAGTTAGAGATACTTTTTGAATGCCGCGGCGGTAATGGCGACCATAAGACCGAGTAGTGCGGCGCAGGGTAGGAGTATCCAGTTGGGATTGATTGACCACGGCAACGAGAGGTAGATCATCCAGGGACTGACCATCAGTGGTCGCAATGCCCGTTTTGCTCTGTGGTAGACAAAGCTGCTCTCTCGGCCCGCTCCGAACTTGCGCAAGTCGCGGCGCATCAACCCGTCGACCGCACCGGTGAGCACAGCGAGGAGGAAGAGGGGAATGGCCAGGGTGAGGACGGTCAGGCGCACTACGAACGTGAAGACTATGAATATGGCCGCCAGTAGGTAGTCCTGTACCACGACGTACACTTGAGCAAACTGCCCCTGAAGCGAGGGGGCGTGACTGAGCAGCTTCAAGTAGTCGTCGGATTGCGCCCAGCCGGAACGGACTACGATCCAGTCGTTCAGGTGCTCAAGGATTTTCGCGGTCACTTGCGCCGGCTCTTGCACGAGCAACGAACTCTTAAAGTGGCTGCTGAGCCAGCCGAGCTCGGTCTGCCACATGGCATAGCTGTGATGCCAGCCTTGTTCCGGCCAGAACCACAGCATGCCCGCGAACTCCAGCACGATGGAGAACACCAGCGCGGCGAACAGCAGGCCCAGTAGCCTTAGGCATAGCTCGAGCGTACCGAAAATGAGCCCCGGACGTCGTTGTGCGGGAGGTTGGCTAGGTGGGGTAGTGGGCATACGGGCTCCACAGTACTCGATTGTTGTCGGGCCGCTTACGAGGCACGTCTACGTCCAGGCGGGGGCATCTCGGGATCAAAGTCGACCGTCGGCGCACCTCCGGCGCTGATCCACCAGGTACCCGCATTGGCGTTGTAGGACTCGCGCATGCGTGCAGCGAGGGTCTGTAGGTCCGCTGGCATGTCATCTTCACTGGCCGGTTTGGTCAGCGGCATCCGTACCTTCCACAGTTGCCCGCCTTCTTGGAACGAAAACATCTGGCCCTTCGGCAGGGCGATGATGTGTGCGGGCTCGATCAGCGGCACGGCGGTGGTGGTGACCCGGTCTTGCGAGGAGGAGGTGAAATCGGTACGGGCGTCGGGGTCGGCGGTGTCCGTCGCCCCGGAGACCAGGGTACGCGTTTGTACATTGACCTTGGGCAGTTGATTGGTCAGCAGTTCCGCAGTCGCGGTTTCCCGCACCCGCAACATCTGCAAGGTGTTGAAGTTGCCAATGACCTGGCCGGCCTTGGCCCGGCTGCCGATACGCGCCTCGATATCGCTCAAGGTCTGGGTATACGCGGTGACCTGGATACCGGCACCACCGCCCTTGTTGATCAGCGGAATGAACTCGTCGCCCATCAGCTCGTTGAACTCGTCAGCGTGCAGGTTGATAGCGACCTTGTCCGCCGCGCTGGAGGAGCCCGGCAGGCCGTGGTCGATGCCATGCTTGTAGATATGGCCGGCCACGGAAACCAGATCGGCAAACATCGAGTTACCGACGGCGGCCGCGACTTCGGCATCGGACAGCGCATCCAGGCCGACGTAGACGATGCCGCGTTTGCGGATGACCTGCAGCCAATCGAAGATCGGCCGCGGGTCGTCCAGGTCGGTATAGTTGGGGGCGAGCAGCTGAGCTGTCTTGCCGCTGGTGAGCTTCTCCAGCAACGGCAACAGTGAGGCGACGATCTTGTCGAAGTAGGTGCGGTCATAACGCACGGCCGAGCGCAGGCCGTCCATCACTGGATCGAAGATGCGCTTGGCGGTTAGATACTGTTCGATGGCGACTACGCGCTTTTCCCGGCCAATCATGTGCCGCGGCACGTTCTTCTCGTTGAGGCGACCCTCGATCTGCACGATCGCTTCCCAGGCCTGCGGATCATGGTGGGCGAAGAAGTGCTGGGCATATTCGATGAATAATGCATCGATGTTCACCACGTGCCGCTGGATCTGCAGGTAGTCCGGGCGCCGGCCCAGCTCAATCAGGGCGCGGGCGATGATGTTGACAAAGCGCCAGGCAAATTCACGGAACGCTGCGGAGTTGCCTTCACCGCTCAACTGACCAGCGATCCGCGTAGCGACTTCCGAGATGCGGCCGAAGCGGCCGATGGCGTTGTAGCGCGCGGAGATCTCCGGCCAGCCCAGGTGAAAGACGTAAAATTCGTTTTCGCGACCAGCTCGCTTTGCATCCGCATACATGCTGGTGAGGAGCTCGGCATCGCCCTTGGGGTCGAAGACGATCACCACTTCCCGAGTGGGCCGGTGGATATCCTGAGTGATGTACACCTGAGCCACACGTGTTTTACCCACCCGGGTGGTGCCCAGTACCAACGTGTGGCCCACGCGTTCGATCAATGGCAACGAGACCTCCTGCTCATCCGGCTCTACGCCATGCAACAACGGTGAGCCGCCGACCGGAGGCAGCGGACGCACCGGATTGAACGGGCTGTCCCATGCGGTCAGGTGGGGCAAGAGCGACAACCCGGGTGGCGCCTTCTCCAGTGCATGTTCCATCCGGCGCGCCCATTGAAAAGCGGCTGATTGGTTGACGTAGCGGGCCAGCGCCGGATCCTGCGCCTCGAGCAGGCGCTGCGTATGCAGTCGGGTCCAGCGAAAGCCGCGGCCTATGAACAGGCGTTTGCCACTCACCGGAATCTGCCGGCTGGTCAACGAGTAGCGCGGTAAGCGACGAATGTTGCGTCGATAACGCAAGACGATTCGAGCCTCATTGAGCCGCTTGAGGCCGAACGCGGTGTAGGCCAGGGCCATCCCTGTGCCCACCTCGGGCGACAGTGCCACCGCCCAGGGTGAGTGCAGGCACAGGGCGCCGGCACCGGCGCAGATGCCCACGGTGTACAGCTCCACCGCCGGCCGCAGCAAGGACTCCATCGCATGGTCATCCATGGCGCACCCTCACTGTTCCAGGCCGGTGGGGGTGATGAGCACGGGGTAGTGCTCCAGCTCCAGCCGCTCGGCGATGTCGTCGCCACTCACCGGCCAGATGTTCACCCCAGGGGCCGCCGCCTGGATGCGGCGCAAGGCCTGGACGTCGGCGACCTCGACGGCCAGTCCGCTGGCGCCCAGGTCCCGCAACGCCTGCGCATGGCGGGACAACCAGTTCAGGGAGAAGGCGTCTTGCCCGACCAGGAACAGTGGTGTGATGGCGGGGAGGTCCAGCGTTCTAGGCGGCACGGTACCCGGCGTGAGGCGCTCGCTGCGCACTGGCAGCACCCATTTCAGTTTGCTGGGATCGGGGGGCATGCTAGGGGCGGCGACCACGGTGAGCGGTATCGACAGACAGATGACCAGCGCCATCAGGCACGAGCGGCTCATGGCAGTGCCCCTCCAGGCAAAGACACAACCGCCTCGATGCGCTGCCAGTGTCGGCTGAATTGTCTGCGATAGCGCGCCGCGGGTGCACCGCCGGCTGGCCGGTGATAGCGGCCGGCCGCCACCACCCAGTCGCCCGTGTCGGCATAGTGCGTGCGCAACAGGTCGGCGGTGACGGCGAGGTTCGCGCGTGGGTCGAGGGCGTCGCAGGCGCTGGGGTAGCGGTCCGGGTGGTAGCCAAGGTTGGTCTGTCCCAGTCCGACATCGATGCGTTTGGGATTGTGGTCGGCCAGCGCCTGGCGGAGCGCGGCACAGGCCTCATGGCGGCTGGCAAAGCGCTGCGGCGTGCCGGCAACATTCAAGGTCCAGGGCCAGGGCATGAGGTGACCGCGCAGCGGCGTGCCGCTTTCCTGCAGGGCGATGGCGAACAGCACGGAGGCGGGGATACCAGCCCGCGCGGCGGCCAACTGGTAGGCTGGCGGCGGCAGGGCGCCCGCCTGAACGGCGCTGACCGCGGTCAAGGCCAGGGCGAGGATCAGTCGAGACGCTGCCATTTTCCGTCTACCTGTTGGAAGCGTGCCGGCAACGGGCGGGTGGCGCCCAGCCCGAACCAGCGACCGCGGTCGTGGTTGAGGGTCACCTGGCCGCTGCTGACTTGGGCGGGGGTAATGCCAGCGTCACGCGCCCACTGTCGCAGGCGCGCATCGTCACCTTGGCTGCCGACCAGGTACACATCCAGGCGCGCGCCGGCACGCAGCCACTGCTGGGTACGGGTCATACAGGCTGGGCAATGTTCTTCCACGAACAAGGCAGTGCGGCTGCTGCTCATGGGCGCTGCATCGTCGCTCATCCCCTGCACGGGCAGCATTCCCGGGAACAGGCGCGCCCAGGCGGCGGTGTAGGCTTTCTGGTAGGCCAACTCGCGTTCGGCGCGTTTGGCTTCGAGGCGGACCTGCAGCTCGGCATAGCGCTGTCGTTCCTGGTCCGAGTCGGCCTCCACGCCCAGGGTGGTGAGCGGGTCGAGCTGTGGCGACCAGTAGTGGCGGGGGCCAGCCTGCAGACGCTTGAACGTGGCCCACTCGTCATCGGTCAGCCCCCAGGCCTTGGCTTGAGCCGCAGCGGAATGTTGCTGATCCAGTCGCTTCTGCTCGCTGTACTGCGGGGCAGAGTCGACCAGCGTCGGCGCGCTCCAGGCCGAGCTTGCCAGCAGGCCGGCGGGGAGCAGGCTGAGCGAGAGGGCGAAGAGCCGAACCATAAGCACCTCTTCACGGCAGCGGCAGTGTGCGGTCGCCATGATCCGGGACGTGGAACACGGCCTGGTCCTCGCGGATCGCACGCAACTGCCAGTTGTTCAAACTGTCGCCGGGCTGCAGCAGGTGCACAGCCGACAATGACCGCGCACCGGCGGGCAGGGCGGCCACAAACCTGACGGTACCCCGGGTCTCGATCCCCAGCAGGGTGAAGGGCGGCGTCGGGGCTTTGGCCTTGGTTTTTTGGACGGCGGAGGCAGCCGGCCGTGTGGTGGCGGCCGCTGGTACAGCGGCGGGCGTCGACAGTTTCTCGATCGCCGTCTCAACCGCGGCCAGTCGTTGTTCCAGTCTGGTCAAATCGGCGTTACTCGGGCCACGGGGTGTCGCTTGAAGCACTTTCAGTGAAGCGCTCAGCTCAGCCAGTTGCTGGCTGAGGCCTGCCTGCGCTGAGGCACTCTGGCCTTGCGCCTCGCCCAGCGCTGCTACCTGCGGCTGCAGCGTCGCGAGGGTATTGCTCAGTACATCGATGTCGCGGCGCAGGGCCGGCGCAGGATCGGCAGGGGTATCGCGGGCGGCGGCCTGGAGCTCGGTCAGTTGCTGGTGATGGTTGTACGTTTCGGCGGCGAGCACCGCGGCGCCGAGGCACAGCGCGCCGATCACCAGGGCCTGAAAGTGTTGAACCTTCATGGCGCAATCTCCAAGGTCGAGAAGGGTGGTTCGGGCGCTGGTAAGCGTAGGGCGTAGCACACGGTCCGCTTGACCGGATCGATATCGAGCCGCCAGGCCGGGCCACCGATGATGGTCAAGGCGTCCAGCAGCGCGATCGGGCCGAGCTGGTGGTGCACGGCAGGCAGAGGACGGCGGAACAACCGATCCACCACCCCACTGTCGGGACAGAGCGAGTAGCCTGAACGCTGTAGCACGTGGCGCAGGGCTTCGCCGACATGCGCGTGCAGGGCCGGAGCGATTTGCACGTTGATGAGCTGGTACAGGGGCTGGCGCTGCTCCAGCGTCGGCCGGGTACTGACCAAGGTGTAGCGGTCCTGGCGGACCCAAGCCGGTATCGAAGGCTTCGGCTTGAGCGAGGAGAGCGGTGGCTCAGCTGGTGCAGGCGTGGGCGCCGGTGGTGGGGTGCTGCAGCCAACCAGCGCGATCATCAGACCGAGGATAGGGAGGGAGGAGGTATACATGACCAGGTCTCGACAAAAGTTGTCGAGACCTTGGCGAAAGTGCGGGCGGGTCCCCACTGAAAAACCGAATCTAGTCAGCCAGATTTCCGACAGGGGCCACAAAAAAGGCGCCCATGTGGGGCGCCTTGGATCAGTTTTCAGTGAACAGGGGCAGCTCCGGAAGCGCTGCGGCGTCGGGGTCGAAGATCAGAAAACGGGTGTCCGCCTGACCTGCCAGCAGGAGCAGTTGGAGTAACGCGGGCGGTACATGATCATCGCGCAGGCGTGCACGGACTTCGTCGATGCTGCAACTGCGGCTTTCTGTCTCCATTCCTGCTACCCAGGGTGTCGAATACAACTTGCAGCCCACGGCATGGCTGCTGTTGAGTTCAAAGCACTCGAAGAAGCTCGCCGGTGAATTGCACCACGCGCGTACTTGCAGGTACTCGAACGCTTCCGCCGGCAGGTGAGCGCTGCTGATTTCCCAACTGCGGCTGTAGTGCCCGGTGGCGAAGGACAACTGCTCGATCAGGTCACGTGCAGCTTCCTCGCTGGGGAGGTCGCCGAGGTGCAGCAGGCGTTCGAGGTGACTGCCAATGACCTGGTAGAGCACCGTACTCACCCGGCCGACCGCCGGGCAGCGCAGGTGCACAAATGGTGGCACCCTTTCGCTGTCGGTGATAACGGCATAGTCGTCATCGAACAGGCATGGCTGCAAGTTGATGGACTCATTGGGTAGCGGGTTCTGGGCCGGGTGCAGCGCACGGTAGCAGGGCGGGCAGTTGTCGGCATAACTGATCTGGACGACACGCTCGAAGCGAAGATCGTGGAAACCGCGAAGAAACGGGTTGCGAAGGGAAGGGTGCATGATGGTTCTCCGAAGGCGCAGAGGCCACCCCGAATTGGCGGTGGCCCCCTTGGACAGAGGTGGCTGTTAGAGCCAGCCGTATTCGGCCAACGAAAGCGGGGTGCCTTCGCCGACGATGATGTGGTCCAGGACGCGGACCTCAACCAGGGCCAAGGCCTCGGTCAGGCGTGTGGTGAGCACCCGATCGGCACCGCTCGGTTCCGAGCAGCCGGAAGGGTGGTTGTGGCTGAAGATCACGGCGGCGGCGTTGTGCTCCAGTGCCTTGATGACCACCTCGCGGGGATACACCGAGGCCCCGTCGATGCTGCCGGTGAACAGGATGTCGAAGCTCAACACGCGGTGACGCGAGTCGAGGCAGAGCAGGGCAAACACCTCGTGGTGGTACGGGGCGAGTCGCAGTTTCAGGTAGGCCGCGGCATCGGCGGGGGTGATCAGCTGCTCGCCGCGCTGGAAGTGACGCTGGTCCAGCAACTGCAAGGCTTCGGTGATCAGCGTATCCTCACGGACGCGTTGGGCCAACACGGGGTCGAGTGGGTCGACCAGGTTCAGGGCAGTGTTCATGGGCAATTCCTCGTGGGAGATGGAGCGCCCCCTGGGGGAGTGCCCCAGGCTGGTGAAATGCGCGACTCAAAGACGCGTGAAGCGATGACGGGCACCGTGGAGCGAGCTCTGGCAGCCCTCGCACGGTCGGGTGGAACAGGCCTCGAAACCGGCGCCGGTGTGTGGGTCGAAATCGGCGCTCAGTGGCAGCAGGGCCAGCAGTTCGGTGCGTAGGTGTGCGATGCGTTGCTCGACCTCAGCCTCGCTGTAGTACAGCGACAGCGCGCTGAAGTCGTCATAGGCGACCGCCTGTAGGCAGTCCTCGCATAGCCAGAAGCTTTCCATGGCAACCTCCGACGTGAGTGAACAACAGGCGCTCGTAGGAGCACCTGTTGTTGGCGGTCAAGCTGCCTCAGGCAGGCTGAGGTGCTGTGGTGGATTTATGTGCGGCGGTCGGCGTTGGCTGACGCTGATTGGCGTCATCGTTGGTATCTACCCGTTCCGTTTCCTCGGCACTGTCAGAGACGGTGGCCGCGTCGGTGCGAACCGGCGCACGGTAGCTGAACTGGCCGTCGACCTTGATCCACTCGATGAAGATCAGCCGGCCTTTGAGGCTGGCGCCGGGTTGCCCCTTGCGCTCGCCTTTCTCGTACAGGAAGGGATCCACCCAGAGGTCGCCAATGCGAAACGCGATCAGGACCTTGCGTTCAGCACGGACGTCTTCCAGGTGTTCACGGATCAGCCGGTCGGCTTCACCACTGGCGACCTTGCAGTCGAAGCGGGTGTACTCGACGTCGTCCGAGGCACCGTGCAAGGCGGCGATGTCACACGCCATGAAGGCTTGGCCGCGGCGTACCGGGACTTCGCGCACACGGTTAAGGTATCCAATGCCTTGGGTGTGCAGGTTGAAGTAGGTGGTGGGGGCGTTATTGCTTGCAGTCGTCATGATGGCGCTCCTGTTCAGCTGAAACGCGGACCTCCACCGGCCCTGGTGGCGGGTGAGTTCCGCAAGGGGAGGTGCAAAAACGTGTCGGTGTAGAGAGCGCTCATCACCGAGGGGACGGTGACCGTGCGAGCTGCCGAGCGCGCATCGCACTTGGGGAGAACCACCCGAAACGGGCGTAGCCTTGAAGGTTCTGGCTACCTGGACGCTGTCAACGACAGCGGTGTGCAGCCCATCTATAAAACGCGCGCAAATACCCGTCAACCGTGGATTGCAGGCGGTTTTGGCCAGCGGAATACGGTGGTGTTCTGTGGATTTTCGAAGGCGAAAAAATAGCCCGACGGTCATCAGGCTAGGAAGAATTGGACCACCCTTGATCCGGCAACCTACCAGCGAAGTTCGTCGCAAAACTTCCGCGGTTGATCCACCTGGATCACCCGACCCTTGTCGTGGTCTGGGTCGGCATCAACTGGCACGCATCCGCGCACAAAAGGTGCCCAGTGTTTCGCCGGCGGGCACCGGAGCTGAGCATCGTCGCCGAAGCGGATGACCCCTGCGGCCTGGCACAAGCCGCACGGGTCATCCACCTGGGGGACCTAGGACACTGAGAAGCCATCCGAAGATGCAGTGAAGTGTGGCTCCGAACTCTACGAGTCTGACCGAGCTGCCCGGAGCGAATCGGTCTTGGATCGCCTCGTGGCGAAGGGCACCTTCACTACACCAGCGCGATGGTGCCTCGTCAAGTCACGGGTTTTTCCCCCGTTTGGATTTCGCCACCGGCTTGGTGCCCTTGCAGTCCGGGTAGCGGGTGCAGGACCAGAAGCTGCCGGTGCGACCCTTGCGCTGACGCATGGCACTGCGGCACACCGGGCAGAGCGGCCCCTTGCTAGGAGGAGGTCGCAGGCTGAGCGAGGCGTGACTGCGCACCAGCCGGGTCAGCCACTCCGCCTGCTTGGCGAGGAAGGTCTCGACGCTCAGTTGCCCTGACTCGATGCGGTCCAGCGCCTGTTCCCACAGCGCCGTCAGCACCGGGTCGGCCACCTCCGGCGGTACCGCCTCGATCAAGGTATGGGCCGCCGCCGAGGCGGCCAGGCTGCGTTTCTTCTTGGTCAGGTAGCCGTGATCGATCAGGCCTTGGATTATAGCGGCGCGGGTAGCTTCGGTGCCGAGCCCGCAACTGTCCTTGAGCTTCTGCTTGAGCCGAGGGTCGTCCACCTGGTTGGCGATGGTTTTCATCGCCTTGACCAAGGTGCCTTCTGTGTAAGCCTTGGGCGGCTGGGTGCGTTGCGCGTTGATCGTCGCGTCGGTCAATGTCAGTGCTGCCGCCTCACGCAGTCTCGGCAGGTGCTGGGCCTGCTCAACCGGCTCGTGGCCGTCGCCTTCGTTGATCACCGCTTTCCAGCCACGGGTCAAAATCTGCTTGCCGCGGGCGAGTAACTGATCACCCTGGCTGTGCAGCAGCGCCTGGGTTTTCAGGTATTCATGCTCGGGCAGAAACTGCGCCAGGTAGCGGGCGCGAATCAATGTGTACACTGCCCGTTCGCGCTCGGAGAGCTGCGCCAGGTCCAGCGAAACGGCGGTGGGAATGATGCCGTGGTGCGCGGTGATCTTGCTGCTGTTCCAGGCGCGGGAGCGGCGGCTAGGGTCGACGTCTTTCAGCGTTTGTCCCAGTGAAGGCGCGGCCGCCGCCAGGGCGTGAAGGACACGCGGTACCTCATCGAGCATGCTCTCAGGGAGGTAGCCGCAGTCGGTACGCGGGTAGGTGGTCGCCTTGTGGGTCTCGTACAGCGCCTGGGCGATCCCCAGGGTCTCCTGCGCACCGAGCCCGAACTTGGCGGAGCAGACCTCCTGCAGGGTGCCCAGATCAAAGGGCAGCGGTGGGCCTTCACGAACGTGTTCGACCTCCACACTGTGGACCCTGGCTGACCCCTGCTGGCTCAGACGTCGCGCTGCCGCCTGTGCGGCTACCTCGTCGATGCAACGCCCGGCGTCGTCGCAAACCGCGGCGGGTGGCTGCCAGCGGGACAGAAAGCCTGTGCCATCGACTTCCAGGTGAGCATCGACGGTCCAGAACGGTTGCGGTACAAAGCTCGCGATAGCTCGGTCGCGCTCGACCACCAAACGCAGCGTCGGCGTCTGCACCCGTCCCACCGGCAGCAGGCCGTCGAAGCCGGCACGGCGACCGAGCAGGGTGAACAACCGGCTCAGATTGATGCCCACCAGCCAGTCCGCGCGGGAGCGGGCCAGCGCGCAGTGGTACAGCGGTAAGGTCTGCTCGCCCGGGTGCAGGGTGCCCAAGGCCCGGCGGATCGACGCATCATCGAGGGCGGAAAGCCACAGGCGCAGCACCGGCCCCTGGTACTGGCAGCGCTCGAGAATCTCCCGGGCGATCATTTCGCCCTCGCGATCGGCGTCGGTGGCGATCACCACGTCGCTGCAGGTGCGCAGCAGCTGGTGGATGACCTTCAGTTGGCGGGTGACCTTGGGTTTGACGATCAGCTGCCAACGCGCTGGGATGATGGGCAGATCGTCCAGTGACCAGCGCTTGTAGTCCCCATAGGCCTCAGGGGGCGCCGTTTCCAACAGATGGCCAACGCACCAGGTGACGGTGACGCCCGTTCCGTGCAGGCAGCCGTCGCCACGCCGACTGGCTTGCAGCGCCCGGGCGATATCACGGGCTTGAGATGGTTTCTCGCAAATAAACAGGCGCATACGCAGGCCCTCTCGGTGGGTACCGACAGGGTGGCGGGGTGGGGAGGGAGCACCAGTGATAATCCGAAGCCGCCGAGCTCCTGTTGATGTGAAGCGAGATCCGGCAGGCGGTTACTTGCGCTGCGCCAGGTGGGTGGCCAGCGTTTGCAGAAACTCCAAGGCAAACTGCTTATCTGCTTCGCCCAGCGCCTTGATGATCGACGTGATCTGCACGTTCTGGGGGCGAGGGCTGATGGCCAGTAGCAGCTCATCGGCGGGGCAACCGTAAAGGTCGGCCAGTTGCAGCAGCTTACACACGGAGAGCTCAACCTGGCCACGTTCGAGTCGCGACACGGCTTCACCGGAAATTTCAGGTGCTCGCCCACCTTCGCCTGGGTCAGGTGACGGGCGCGACGGTGCTCCGTCAACTGGCGACCGATGTGATGTGGGCTAGGCTCTTTGACTGGCAACGGGGGCGCTCTCCGGTTCAACTCATATGGCTAACCAACCATCCCAAGATATGAACGACCCAAAAAATAGCTGTATCACCCGCCTGTCCACACGGAGGCTGCGATTTGCACGGATCAAACCAGACTGAGGCGGATGCGCTAGCGCTCAAGGCCTATGAGCTGTTCATGGCCACCCACCTGGAGCCGGATAACGTCGAGGCGCGCGCCAGGTTGATCGACTGGGTCCAGGAAAGTCCGGCGCACTGGCGGGCATTCCTTGCCCTGGACCAGTACCTGGAGGAAGTGTCGCAGTTGTTGAAGGGTGCCTAACGGGGGAAACCCCGGGGAGATTGAACGTCTGCAGGCGTCGGGGTTGCCCGCCAGGCAGGTTGCACAGCTCCAGCGATATCGCGCTGCGGGCCGTGATTCCACTGAAATCCATCCGCTCAAGTGGTCTTGCGCGACGCCTTCTTGCCTGCCCCTTTGCGCCCGGAGCCGGCGTTTTCCTGGGCTTTCTCGCGCATGGACACCGAAGCCAGACGGTGCGGCAGTATGCCAATACGCCGAGCCTCCACCTTGAAGGTCACCCGCGCATTGTCCTCGCTGTCTTCCCACTCCTCCTTGACCGTCCGGCCCTCGACCAGGATGCGCATGCCTTTCTGGAACAGGGTGCTCCAGTGTTCGGCGTCGCGGTGCCAGAGCTCGACTGGGGCCCAGTAGCCGCCACGATCTTCGTAGCCGCCTTCACGCGGTACTGGGTTGTCGAAATACACGTTCAAGCGCAACAGGCGCCGTGGTTCCTCCGGGTTGTTGTTGAACTCCTGAAATTCCGGAACGCTGCCGATATTGCCTTCGCCAACAAAGAACGTACTCATGCGTGCTACTCCTCGGTGGGGGAACGGGAAAGGGCGAGTTCGGCGACCTCGAGCTTGCTGGCTCCGGCGATGGCCTGGCGATACAGCGACTGTAGGCTACTCATCTGCAGGTTCAGCACCACGCGGTTGGTCTCCAGCTGATACAGCGCCTGCCGCAGCTCGGGGTGGAGTAACGGATGAACCATCGCCTCCTGCCATACCGCCACGCCCATCCGCTGAAAGTCCGGGCTGCGCCAGCGCAAAAAGTCGGTGCCGGTCGCGCTGTGCTGGACCACCAGTCGCAGGTCCAGCAGCGAGAAGGGCGGCTGCGCCATGATCGCCAGCATCACGCCCATCAATTCGGCGACCTGGGTGCGCAGGCGCAGGATCGTCTCGGCGAACTGCTGCAGCTCCCCCTTACCCTTAAAAGGCTTTAAAAGGCCTTTTAGGGAGGCACCTTGTGCGAACTCGCGATAGGCCTCTGCGGACAAACGTCGGGCAATCGCGTCAGCCAGGGTCATACGTCACCCCCGTCGACTGGCGCATCCGGTGTCGGCGGAGGCGCGGCCTCTGGCGCTTCGAGGGCTTCGGTCACCGCTGCAGTGGCGCTGCGGGCGATTGGTGGGGCGAACTGGGAACGACGGGACCCTTCCAGAATGTCCTGCGGCGGCAGGCCGAATTTGTCGATGGCTTCGCGCGCGCGGGCGTTGTTGGCGGCCATGTCATCCCGGCTGACGCCTGCCACGCGGTAGTGCTGCGCCAGGCCCAACAGGCTGCGCAGGACATGGGCACCACCATCGATCCAGGATTCCATGTCCATGCGACCGATCAGCGCGGTGTGGTGGGCGAGTAGTACCCGACGGACCAGGACGTCGTAGTCGGTCAGCAGGTAGATCGCGAGAAAGCCCAGCTGGCTGCCGATGAACAGCGGCAGGGTGACGGGGTGGATGTTGAGGTTGTCGCCGACATCGACCTGGGTCGGCAGGGCGCGCTCGACGTGGCTGACTTGCTGGGTCAGCGTGCGTAGCTGGGCCTTGGCCTGCAGCAGCTTTTCTTCCAACTGCAGCATGAACCAGTCAGCGTACGGATCGTCCTGGCTACTCGCTTGCTTGAGCAGGTTGGTGACCGCGATGTAGCCGGGCATGCCCAGAATTGGGTGCACCCCGTCGCGGCGGCTACGGCCTTGCCACAGCCGCGCCGCATGATGGGTGTGCAGGGTGAGGGTGATGCTGCTGCGCAAAGAGCCCAGGTTGAGCTGATAATGATCGGCCATCGCCAGTACCTCGCCGTCGGAATGACGCTGACGATGGGCTGATCCGGCAAGACCGATGCGAATCAACGCGAAGCTGGTTAGCGCGTATTTTACAGGCGCTGGACATCTGTGGATTTGATGGCAGTGACATCAATTCCACAGATGTCCAGCGCCTAAGAAGCCGTACCGACGCCCCGGCAGCGTTGCTTCAATTCCTCAAGGCAAGCGAGTGCAAGCGGGGAAGCCATGCGTTGACCGTTGCGCCGTGGCCGCTCGCTGACTGACTCCGACACGGGCTTCGGTTTCTGTACGCGGGAAGGCGCGGTCGCGAGTTTCGTCGCTTCGGCGCGGGCGGCCCACAGGGTGAACTCCCCTTGGCAGGCGCGCTTGATCAAGCCCATCAGGTAGGCGACCGGCTTTCGGATCTCGCCGCGGGCGCAGCGCACCGCCGCTTCGTTGATGACCGCTTGTTGTTGTTCAGGCTCGAGCTGACGCATCGCCTGGGTGGCCATGCGCCGCTCGGTCGGGTTGAGGGGTAAATCCTCGGGCCAACGCACTCGGCCAAACTCCACCTGCGCCAGTACTGTACTTTTTTGGCTTTGGTCTTTCTGTACTGTACGGCCGCCGTCGGCATTCCGAACTACAGCCGCAACCGGCGCATTGCCGCAGGGATCGGAATCGGTAGGCAAGGCGCTCGGATTCCGAACGGGGTGGCGGTCGCCGGGTTCGGAATCTTCCGCACTTGTCAGCGGCAACGCTTGCTGCTGTGCCGAAGGAAGCGGTGTACTGAGTCTAACCTTGGCGACCTGCGCGACCTGCGGGTCGGCAAGGATTTCCTCAATCACATGTTGCGCCACATCACGCACGCCTTTGGTGGCATGGGTGAGGTTCTGCTGCAGCAGAGCCGCATAGCCGGCATCCAACTCTAACTGCTCGGCCGGGGTCAACGGACCTCCGTGCAGCACGTAGACGCAACCGCGCAGGCAACCTTGGGCATCGCGAGAGCGGGCCACCAGGCTGAGCCAGCGAGTGGTACGCAAGACGTTGAGCGCACGTGCGATGGTTTCGCGCGACGCCTGGGTGCCGCAAGGACTGGTCGCCAGGTACGGCTGCAGGTCCTGGTAGCGGGGAGTTTTGACCTGGCGTTCGGTGATCAGCCAGCGCAGCACCAGCCAGGTGTTTCGCTCCAATGGGGTTAGCCGGCGATCGAGCAGCAGCGCCTGCGGCAATGGATTGTTGTCGCCGTAGTAGATCGTGCGCAGCGGTATCTCCTCCGCCGAGCTGGCCATTTTGGCTTGTGCCGCCTGCCACTCGATACGGCGCCGGAGCGCGTCATAGCACTGACGCACCACGTCCTGCCAGTCGACCTGGTAGAAGCTCAGCATGGCGCACCTCCGTACAATTCGACCTGTTGCCAGACCAGGGTCAGGCTGATGTGTTGCTCTTCGGCGAGCATCATCATTGTGTCCAGCGGATCGTTGTCCGGATCTTCCGATCGCAGCTGGCTCCAGCGGTTCCACACCGCATGTTCCTGCGCTTCACTGAGCTGAACCGGTCGGCCGCGGTGGGTCTCAATCTTCAGCACGCGGCGACGCAGTGCGGTTTCCGAATGGTCCAGGCCAAAGCATCGATACATGATGTTGGAGCTCGCGCCCAGCTTGAGCGCCCGGTTGATTAGCCGCTCGTTCTGTTCGTTTCGGTCGGCCTGGGCGATGAGGCGTCGCAGCACGGTCGTGTCGACCTTAACTTCGACCCAGGCAATCGACGAGTGCGCGAGGTGGGACAAAGTAGTTGGCGGTAGCGATTGAAGCACCTCGATGTCTTCGTCGGCCAGGCCCAGGGCTTTGCAGCGCTGCAGGCGGCCATGACGCAATTCATGTAGCACCTGGTTCAACATGGCATGGTTCAGTAGATTGAACGGTGTGCTCATGAGACACCTCCGGGTGTTAGCGAGTGGACGACAGCGTGAGTTCGATCAGGCGTCGGGATAGCCGGATCAGCGACAACAGTTGTGCCAATTGAACATCGGGAAGGCGCTCAAGCCCGACAGAGAGAGGTGGGCGATCGATCAGCGGCAGGTCATACGCCCCGAGCAGCAGTTGGCCGAATAGCGCAGCGGGGAGCTGCTGGCGTTGTTCCCAGACGACTTCATCCTGCAAGCGCAGCAACGCGCCCAGCAGCAGCTGGATGCCGGTACTGCGGGGGGTTGAAAAGCCTGCTGTATCCGGCACCAGCGTGAAACCCAGGCCTTCGTCGGTTGCGCTGACTATCTGCCGCGCGTTGGCATAGTTGGCAAGCTCGCCCGCCAGACCCGCGCAGGCATGGCGCAGTTGCGGCAGATTGTCCAGGGTATGGGGTAGCGGCCATACGGCGTCCAGTGAATCCGACAACCAGATATGCACATCACTGGCGGCCTCGCTGGGTTGAGAGAGGAGTGGGGATACCGGCGAGCTCTCCTCTTGGCGTTGGGCGTCGAGGCATTGCGCTACTTTGGTTTCTGCTTCCGTTTCAACGGGGCGCGCAGGGTTGCCCGGATCTGGCGCGCTGAGTTGGGGTGATTCTTCAGGCACACCTCCGATTACTGTATGAGTGTCTTGGCCCAAGTCATATGGATGCGGGTGGGAAACCTCTGCCGCAAGCGGTGGACGTGATGGCTGAGCGGTATCCTGGGTCAGTTCCAACGCCAATAGACGAGGTGACTGGTTCAAGCGCTTCGCCATATGCGCGAGCAACTCGTCCTGCAGTTCAGCGGGGTCCAGATCCGCTGTCTCGCTGTCAAACCCAGACAGCACCTCCAGCCAGAGTGGGCTGAACTCGAGTGGGACGCCGACGTACCGGTTCCAAACCGATTCGGCGCGCCGTCGGAGGCTGATGATCCGCTCGATGGAGGGTTTGCCCAACCCTGCATACAAGGTTTGTGGAATCGCTGGCAGCAAATGGTCTAGCGTGTCTAGCATCCGGCTGATGTGAGGTTGCGAGATCGGGTAGCCGCCGGCCGTTAATCGCGCCGCGAGCTCACGCTGACTGAGGTTATCGTGTTCCTCCAGAAGCATTTCTCTGAACTTGGCGACGGCAAGTGCTCGCTCGACGAACATAAGCTGGCCGTGCAGATCGCTTTCGGCCAGATGGCCCAGCAAAGTGTCATGTTCCGATTGCCAAGGACGGAACAGGCAAGTAATACGGAAGAAGCGCTCTTGTCGGGTTTCCTGCCACAGTTCCGCGAGGATACTCAGGCGGGTGTTGCCGCCGTTGCGGATGATGAAGTGTTGTTCGCCGGGCCTGCGCGTGATGGACGGGGGCTGGTCCAGGCCGCGGTCGCGGATGGAGGCTTTCAGTTCCGCGTACAACGGGTTGCGGATGAAGCGCGGGTTATGTTCGTAGGGCCGGAGTTGCTCAAGGGTTACGACCATCGGCGTGTCGCAGTCAGGGTCGGCTGTCGGTTCCTGCGGTGCCCGCTGAGGAAAATGCGCTTGCTGAAGCTTGCGGGTGATTTCATCGGATGTTGGCGTTTTCATAACCTGGCCCTGATCTACCAGTACAGACGAACCAACCATGGCTCTCCCAGATTGCGCTGCCTTTGCTTACAATGAACGGGTGGGCGCGGCGGATATCCTCAACGGGAGAACGAGTAAACGGCCGGAGGCAATGCGCACAGAGCATGCAGAGTCCAGCCAATACCACCTGTCTCATGAGTGGCTCGACGCTGGTGGGCCGGCGGGGCATCCAGACGATTTGATACCACTGGGACATGACCGTGAGAGTCGGCTGGCATGGGCCAACTGGTGGTCCCATTCCGGAAACAGTTCCCGAGCTAGCGCCCGCATTACTTCGGCCGCACAACGACTGCGCGCGCCAGGCACGGCCTTCGTTTCGACTCGGTGCACCGGTAGCCCCATTGAAGCGGCATTGAGGTAGGCCACACGGTCTGGAATCACTGTGTTGCACATGCTGACATGTGGGTCGGCTGCAAAGGTGGTGCGCAGGCTCTGCATGATCCGGCAGGTATCGCGCCGATTGGCGTTGACCTGATTGAGCAGCAGTTTTACCGGGGGTAACGTGACGCCGAGGTGGCGGTAGGGCTCCAGCTCTTCAAACATCCCGAGTGTGCCACGACGTAGCTCGCGTGCCGCCAGCATTTCCGGCGGCAGCGGGCACAAGGCGCAATCGGAGGCGAGGATGGCCATCTCAACCAATACGCTGCGTGCGCCTTGCGTATCAATGATGAGCACGTCATACCGATCCTCAAAGGCTGACAGCAAGTTACGCAGTCGCAGGCGGCCATCGGCCGCGTGCAACAGCAAGGTGCTCAGATGTCCAGCTCGGTCGTTGGACACGATCAACTCAAGGTGCGGGATAACGGTGGCGGTGATCACCTGCTCAGGGGTTGTGAGTCTCTGTGAGATGAGTTCGTAGCTGCCCGCCTCACGAGGCTCGTACAAGGCGTAGTAGCTGGACAGCGTCGGTTGGCTATCCAGGTCCAGCAACAACACCCACAACCCGGAGTCGGCGAGTAGGCCGCCCAGGTTGGCGGCGACGGTAGTTTTGCCGGCGCCGCCCTTGGTCGAGATCAGCGAAAGGACTTTCATGGCGCTACTCCCTGACCGACAGTCGATCTTGAACCCACTGCTCGATTTCCAGTGAGTCCCAGCCGACGGCGCGGGTGCCGATGCGCCGGCATTGGGGAAACTTGCCTGCCTTCATCAGGTTGTAAATATGCGAACGCTTGAAGCCTGTTTTGGCCTCGACGTCTGGGCGACGCAGAATACGGTGTTGTTCCGTCGAGGTGTGTTGGGTCTGAGCAGTCATACAGAACACTCCTTGCTGCTTGGTGGCAGCTGTTGGTCGTGTTGTGTATTTGGCACGCTGCGCTGGTCGAACACACTGCAATTGCAGATACTGGGTTCTGCAATTGCAGTGGGGTTATGCTTTTTCTAAATGACGCTTGGCTTGGGCAAGCTTTGTCCAGAGGGTTCTTTCGGACATGCCTGGGTGCCCTGGATGATGCGCCACCAACGCATCAATGACCGACTCCATTGATGCGAAGGAGGAGAATCGTTTGCCCGAAGGGGATTGCCCGAGGAGTAGCCCAAGCAAACCACCCACTATGCACAGATAGGTCGCTTCGCTGCGAGGTCCTAGTAGGCTCTGTTTAGCAGCTGTTTTAATTTGAGTTTCTTGGTCGTGTTGTAATATTTGGAATCGCGTTTTTAGAGCTTCCCACTCCTCGTTACGGTCGGCAAGCTGCTGTATCAATACGGTACGGTTGGTTAATAGAGCTTGGATAGCCTCTACGCTGACGGCAGCGTGTAAACTGCGTTCAACATCGTCAAAGAGAAACTCGGGTTTCTGATCTGGATAAAAATGAGACATCCATGCTTTAAGGTCGACATGGCGTAGGGTCAGATCGGGATCGCTAAGAAGGGGCGGGTTGGCCATAGTGATACCCTCCTTTCCATAAGGCAGATCGTGATTGGCCATTGCGTCGTAAAGGCGTTCCTCATACAAGCGCAGCACAGGCCAACGCGGAAAATCCTCTGGATCCAAGATTTGTTTGTGTCCTATTTTTCTGAAGATGTAGGTTTCCCGCCTTAGAAGACCAGCCCAGCGAATGGCAGCTTCAATTGGGCGATAATAAACTTTGCAGCCACGGCATATTGGATCGCACATTTCCCACCTCCCTGTTTGGCGTGCCTGCCTATTTTTGACCATTAATTTAACGGTCGCTATTGGATCCAGGTTTTATTGGCGGAAATTATATGTGGTGTCGTGCGTGGGGTGAGTGTATTTGTAGGGTTGCTGGTATCAAGACTTAAGTTTTTAGTCAGTAATGCTTTTTTGGTAATAGCTATTTCAATCGGAAAAGCTGGTTTCCAATGGCTGGGCGGTCCAGCTCTGAGGGTTTGATGGTGTTGCTATTGCGCTGCGCAGAATACCTTATATGGAAACGGAAACGTGAACTGTTACGGCCTGGGGCGGTGGCGCGGGGTTCTTGTTGCTGTAGTGTCAGTTAAACGTTGTTAGGGGCACTGCGCGATATAATTTCATAGGGTCGATGTTTCTCGGGGTTGTGTTGTTTGGTTGGATGGCTGTAGCTTCGCCGGTATAGGAGGTAAACCTTTCGGGAGAGTACACAATTGGCGGGTGCTTATAAGGGTAAACAATTTTCATACATCATCTTCAGTAGCTTCAGGGGCGGGGCTGAGCCGATCAATTAAGCGCTGTAAAGGGTCTGTGTGAACCTCGGAGGGGCGAAGAAGATAGGTTGTTAGTCGCGGGCAAGGATCTGAAATAGGTCGTGCGATAACACCCTCATATTTACACGAATTTGCTTGATACTCACCAATGAAGGCGACGCCATAGCCGGCGGCAACTAGTGTCATCATCAGATCAGTTGAGGTGACTCGTTCTACGATAGCCGGTGGGCATTGCAGCATCGTTAGGGCTTGCTCGACCTGAGTAAAGGTACCTTCGTGGACCTTCTCATCCATTATGATCAAACGATATCCCATTGCTAAGGGGAGAGGCACTTCTTTGTAGGTGAGCAGCGGGTGACGCACAGAGACTGCCAAGTACATTGATTCTTCCCAAATAGGGAGGGCCACAAAACCGTCGTCTACTGACGAAGACCTTGCAAGCCCAATATCATATAGGGCGTCTCGTAGGCCACGAAGTTGTTGAGGGGAGGATGTTTCAAATATTCGGATGTTGGTTTCCGGCTCTTCTTCTCTGCAGCGAGCAAGGAATGATGCAAGTGGGGTCGGCGGGAGAGGGGCGGACACTGCGATGCGTAAAGTCCGATGATAGCCCTGTTCGGCTGCCCTGACATTGCTAATTGCCTGGTCAAGTGCAACAAAGATGCGCGGGACATCCTCAAGAAAGACTTGTCCGGAGAAGGTCAGCCTTGTACCGCGCCGGGTTCGTTCAAAAAGCTTGACACCTAAGTTCTGCTCAAGCTCTGTGATAGCACGGGAAAGAGGAGGTTGTTCAATGTGAAGGCGCTCGGCTGCTCGTGAAAAATGCAGCTCTTCGGCAAGAGTCAAGAAACGATGTAAATGACGTAACTCCATGTAAATTACCTCCTTCTACCTAACCTGCTTTGGCCCTAGGCCCATTCGAGCCTGCGGATTACTATCTGCTATTTCAGAACCTCGCCAATCAAAATGTTGGTAGTTCGAGACCATTCCGGTCTCGGTTTCGGACAACGTCCTCTACGCAGTGTTCTTCGCGTAACCAGCAAGCGAGGAGATCGACAGGTGGCCGGTAGCGCGAAACACGCCGGAGATCGCAAGTTTTTTACGCACAGCGTCTAGCCATGCTATTACTGCGATGTGAAGATGGTGCTGTCTATGAGATATAAAATGTTTAGATTCCTCAACCGTCCAGCACCAAACGCGCACTTCGGCATCCCGATATACAGGGTGCAATCCATTCGCCGCCGCTACGCTGAGCATCGCTGAGATACTCGTCGCGATGTTCGGGCTCGCCTTAGATGATCTGGCTGCGCAGTCGCCGCAGATGTCCATGCCAGACCGGTAGCTCCACATCGACCCGCGCCGCTGCTTGCACAAGGCTTTCCACGGTCTACACATCGACTTCTCGACCGCTGCGCTGCGAGACCAGCGAGTAGGCGTGCCCGGATGTCGGAGTACAGGCTGGGGCCTGAAAGCGTTGGCGGTACAGCGCCGAGGCGGGCCAGCTGCTTGCCACGGTTACCTGTTCCACCCATTCCATCAATCCAGCGGGGCCATGGCAATACAAGCCCGCCTTGGTCCCAGGCTGGCAACTGTTCGCCCAGGCGCGCGGCGATCTGATGGGCACGCAGGTCGCCTTACAGGTTGATACCGTTGTCCAGGCGTTGGCTAAAAGGCATATCGAGGGCGTCGTATGTCCCAAAATAACCTCAGCAAAGACAAAGCGACCGCATAGCCCCAGTGAATCTATCGTGAGCGGCGCACACGGACCACTTGCGGGGATGACGGAGAAGGGTGGCTGCCGTACTCAGTCGTCCAGTTCGAGCACTTTGGCCAACTCGATGTAGTCCAGGCTCCACAAGGTGCCGCCACCCATTTTCTGGTTGTGCATCGAGCGGAAACCGGTCAGTTGCTGGGCACGTTTGCTGAGGGTTCGGGCCATTTCCAGCGGAATTGCAAATGGGTAGGCTTCCTCTGGAACCAACCAGCCTGGGCAGAATGCCAGGGTCAGTGCACGGCGGGGGCGGTTGGATATGTTGGCGCCGCCACCATGTACCACCTTGCCCGAGAAAATCATCGCATCCCCTTTCTCCATGACGGCAGGAATGCTCGGCGTATTGTCCATTCGCTCCCGGTCATTGAAATCTGGCCACTTGTGGCTTCCTGGGATGACGCGTGTGGCACCCATGTCTTCGGTGTAGTCGGAAATAGCGATGATGCAGTTGCACATCACTTCTGGACCGGCAGGGCCATAGCTGCGGAAGACTGGGTAGTTTTCCAGGTCGCGGTGCAGGAACTGTTGCTTCTCTCCAGGCTGGATCTCAATGATCTGCGCAGCGTTCATCCAATAGGAGTCGCTGGTTTCAAGCATCAGGGTATCGATGTACGAGAGCATGATTTCGTGATCGATCATTTCCTCACGGAAGGTCTTGCTGCGTCGGACCAACTGGGTGATGCGCTTGGTTTTCTTACCGGCAAATTCAGTCATCCATTCTGGGCCGTCGTAGCCTGCGGCCCAACCGGCGACGGTGGCTTCCATGTCGGCATTGAAGCGGTCGACCTGGGCGGCGAACAGCCCTTTGATAATCACGCCACCGTCTTCATCAATGATGCTCTTGACGATTTCAGGCGCTGTTCCAGCGGGTACTTCCTTCATTTTTGCAGGAGCTTGGATTTCAGAGGCGAGCATGATGTTCTCCGATCTGTAAAAACTGAACATGCTCCTGCAACCCTGCGGAGCATGACCGGATCTTAGGCAGCTTCGACGACCGTCAACAGGTGGAAGACGGCCAAGTTCGTGCGTCTTTTTGGCCACCTGTGCGCCTGGCTTCCATCCACAGAAGTTTGGCCGCCATGCACCTGTGCACCCATGACATTGCGATTCACCATCTCCGCTAGTGGCCGAATTCACGGCAGTTAATTGATTGGCAGGAGAACTTCATGCGTGCAGATATCAGCTTTAAGACCACCGATGGCCTGACGCTAAAGGGGTGGCTGTTTACTCCACAGAGCGACGCTGACGCTCACCCCGCCATTGTCATGGCGCACGGCTTCACCGCGGTGAAGGAACAGTACCTGGACCGCTACGCCGAAGTGTTCGCCGCCCAGGGCTTTGCCGTACTGGTGTACGACAACCGCAACTTCGGCGCCAGCGAGGGCCAGCCGCGTCAGGAGGCCGACCCGCTTTTGCAGGTACGCGATTACCGCGATGCGATCACCTATGTCAGCAGCCTCGACAACATTGATGCTTCGCGGATCGGTATCTGGGGTTCGAGCTACAGTGGCGGCCACGTCTTGCAGGTGGCGGCGTTCGATCGTCGAGTGAAGTGCGTGTCTTCCCAGGTTCCAGCCATCAGTGGCTCGGCCGATGTGCGCATGGCCGTGCGCCCAGACCTGATGCCTGGCCTGATCGAGGCCTTCGAGGCCGATCGCGCCGCGCGCTATGCCGGCGACCATGCGCTGGTGATGGAAGTGGTCAACGAAGACCCGAAATCCGACTGTGCCTTGCCCGGCCAGGATTGCTTTGACTTCTTCACCGGTAGCCAGCGCAGTGTGGCGCCGGCCTGGCGCAACGAAGTCACGCTCAAGAGTATCGAGATGCTCAACGAGTATGAACCTGGCTACGCCGTAGATCGCATCAGCCCTACGCCGCTGCAGATGATCGTGGCGCTGAAAGACACTGTCACTGTGCCGGACGCGGCCCTCAAGGCCTACGAGTCTGCCTTGCAGCCGAAAAACCTGGTGCTGCTGAAGTGCGGCCACTTCGACCCCTACCTGAGCGAGTTCGAGGCCTCCAGCACGGCTGCCGTCGAATGGTTCAAGCGCCACCTCTGATTTCCGCCTACTGCCTTTTCAAGGAACTACCCATGTCTGCCAAATGGCCCGAAAACCACAGTCAATCCAAAACCCTGTACGACCGCGCGAGCAAGGTCATGCCCGGCGGCATCACCCGAATCCTGCCATGGCAGGAACCGTTTCCGGTCTACGCCGGCAGCGGCTCGGGAGCCTATGTGACTGACGTCGATGGCACTCGTCGGCTGGACCTGCTGAACAACTTTGCTTCGCTGATTCACGGCCATGCGCACCCGGCCATCGTTGCCGCCATTCAGGAACAGGTCACCAAGGGCACGGCATTCACCCTGCCTACCGAACCTGAAGTGGTGCTGGCCGAGACCATCTGCTCCCGCGCCGAAAGCTTTGAATGGATTCGCTTCTCCAACTCCGGTACCGAAGCGGTGATGTGCGCCATCAAGGCGGCGCGTGCACTCACCGGGCGTTCAAAGATCGTCAAGTGCGAAGGCGTGTACCACGGCTCCTACGACTACGCCGAAGTGAGCCTGGACTCCTCGCCCGAGAACTGGGGCGTTGACCCTACCTCCACGGGTTATTCCAAGGGCGTGCCTGACGGCGTCAAGAACGATGTGGTGGTGATTCCCTACAATGACGTCGAGGCGGCCGAGCGCATCATCCTCGCCAACCGCGATGCCATTGCGGCCATCCTGATTGACCCAGCGCCGAGCTACTTCGGCTTCGTGCCGGTCACCGAAGAATTCATCGGCATGGTCCGTCGCGTTGCCACCGAAATTGGCGCCGTGTTCATCCTTGACGAAGTAATCACCTTCCGTGTGCACAGCGGTGGCGCGCAGACGCGTTTCAATATCAAGCCGGACCTGACCGTGCTGGCGAAGATCATCGGCGGTGGCTTCCCGGTAGGCGCGGTGGCGGGTTCACGTAAGTTCATGCAGGTGTTCGATCACCGCGAGGGCAAGCCGCTTTTGCCGTGGAGCGGCACGTTCACCGCCAACCCCATCACCATGACCGCTGGCAAAGTTGCCCTGGACCTGTACACCCAGGCCGAGTCCGACCGTATGGACGTGCTGGGCGACCGCCTGCGTGCCGGCGTGACCCAGGCGTTCGCCAACGCTGGCTTCCCGGGGCAGGTGACCGGCTTCTCGTCGATGTTCATGGTATTTGGGCACCAGCGCGAGATCCATGATTACCGCTCCGGCTATTCCAGCAAGGAAGAGGCTAAATGGGTGACTCGACTGCAGCGCCACTTGGTGCTGGAGGGGTACCACATTGCCAAGACCGGCAAGGCGTTCCTGTCCACGGTGATGACCGAAGCAGACGTGGATGGCTTCATCGCCGCCACCGAACGCGCCGCGAAAGCGGCCGTAGCCGAGGCGTAACGCTGGTCCCTGAACCAAACCCTGTAGCCGCTGCCGCCAGGCTGCGCGGGCCCCTGAGTGCACTGCAGATTTTCAGCGAGGCACGGGGCCTGCGCAGCCTTCGGCAGCGGCTACAGACCGTTGTAGCCGCTGCCGCCAGCCTGCGCGGGCCCCTGAGTACACTTCAGATTTTGAGTGAGGCACAGGGCCTGCGCAGTCTTCGGCAGCGGCTACAGGTGGGTGGGACGCAGGAATAAAAAAGGGGGAATGCCTTGCAGGCATTCCCCCTTTTTAATGCGGTTGTTTATTGTGCGGTGTAGGCACCATCCACCGTCAGCAGCGAACCGGTCATCCACTGCGCATCTTCCGAAGCCAGGAAGGTCACGGCCTTGGCTACGTCATCAACGTTGCCAATGCGTGGCCATGGGGTGAGGTCTTCGAGCAGGTTCTTGATTTCCGGGTTGTCCAGTTCTTGGCGCACCATGGCAGTGGCCAGGAAGCCTGGGCACACGGCGTTGACGTTGATCTTGTGCTGGGCGAAGTCCACGGCCAGTTGCCGGGTCAGGTTGTTGACCGCGCCTTTGGAGGCACAGTATGAAGCTTCCTGCGCCAGGCCCACCAGGCCGCCGATGGAGGAGATATTGACGATCTTGCCGCGGGTGCCGGTGGCACTGACCTCCTGCTTCATCATCTGGGTAATGGCGAACTTGCAGCCCAGCCAGGTGCCCTTGGTGTTGACGTTCATGGTCAGGTCGTAGTCGGCCTCGGTTTCCTCGACGATGGTCTTGAGCTCCACCGCCACGCCGGCGTTGTTGATCATGATGTCCAGGCGGCCGAAGCGCTTGACGGCTTCCTGCACCAGGTTGTCCATGTCGGCGTAGCGCGACACGTCGGCTTTGACGAAGATGGCTTCGCCGCCGTTCTGGCAGATCAAGTCGTCGGTATCGATGTGCAGGTCTTTTTCGAAGCCTTCGGGGCGGGCGCTCTTGGACAGGTCCGAACACACCAGGTGGGCGCCTTCGGCAGCCAGGGCCAGGGCAATGGCGCGGCCGTTGCCTGAGCTCGAACCGGTGACAATGGCTATTTTGTTGTGGAATCGCATTGAGTCGCCTCCATCGGCGTTAACGGTCGTGAAGAAGGGCAGGGCCCCGGTTTTTCGATGTTGCAGCCAGTCTAAGAAGCCGCTACGGGCGAAAACAGGTTCGAAAGGGACAGCGGTCAGCCGGGGCCCTGCAGATTGGCCGTTGGCAACCTGTTCCAGTGCCTGCCCGGCCCCGTAGCCTGCGCTTCGACCCTACATTTTCGAGGCCAGGACCATGCCCCAACCCGATTCCCATTCCCTGAAACGCGACACGCTGGGCACCAAGGACCTGGTGCTTCTGGTGCTCGCGGCCGTTGCCCCCATGGGCATCGTCGTGTCGCTGACCACGTTGTCTATTGCCCTGGGTACTGGCGCTGGCACGCCTGGCACCTACATTGTTGCGGCGCTGATTTTTTCCGTGTTTGCCGTCGGTTACCTGAAGATGAGCCAGCGCATCACCAATGCCGGCGCGTTCTACGCCTACATCGCTGCCGGCTTTGGCGAGCGGGCAGGGCGCATGGCGGCCTGGTTGGCAGTGCTGACCTACAACGCAATCACTATCGGCACCTTTGGCAGCCTGTCGTTTTTCAGCAGCCTGGTGCTCAAGGACCTCACCGGCATCGATATCGCCTGGCAGTGGTTTGGCCTGCTGTGGTTCGTGGCAACCCTGGTGCTGGGCTATTTCGACGTCAGCGCCAGTGCCAAGGTGCTGGCCGTGGCGCTGTTGCTGGAAGTGATCAGCTTGTTTGCCTTCGACTTCGCGGTACTGTGGAGCAAAGGTTTCCATGGTTTTTCACTCAGCGTGTTCGATCCGCACATCGTGTTGGGTAGTGGCGCCGGGTTGAGTCTGATCCTGGGCCTGGGCTCGTTCATCGGCTTCGAGGCCACGGTGATCTACGGTGAAGAGGCACGAGATGCCCGCCGCAGCGTATCCCGGGCCACCTACATTGCCATCGCGTTGATCGCGGTGTTCTACCTGACCACCACGTGGGCGATGGTCTCAGCGGTGGGCGTGGAGCAGGCCAAGACCGCGGCGGCGGCTGACCCTTCGTCTTACCTGTTCGTGATCAACACCCAGTACATGGGCGCCCTGGCCACGCAGATCATGCAGGTGCTGGTGATTACCAGCCTTTTCGCCGGTTTCCTGGCGTTGCACATGAGCACCGCGCGGTATCACTTTTCCCTGGCCCGCAGCGGCATCCTGCCGGCCTGGCTGGGCAAGACCCAGGTCAAGCACCATTCGCCCTTCAATGGTACGGTGGGGCAGTTGGGGTTGCTGGCACTGGTGACGTGTGCGTTTGTCGGGGCGGGCCAGCACCCTTACCTGCAGATGGGCGTGGCGTTGTTCGGCATGGGCGTGCTGGGCATCGTGCTATTGCAGGCGCTGACCAGCTTTGCGGTGCTGCGCTATTTCCGTCTCAACAGTCATCCTGAATCAACGTGGAGCACGGCCGTGGCGCCGTTGCTGGGTGGCATCGCCATGCTGGTGGCGTTTGTGTTGATGATTGACAACTACGGCGTAATGACCGGCAGCGACCTGTGGTGGGTGAACCACCTGCCGTTGGTATTCCTGCTGGCGCCGGTATTGGGCTTGATAGGTGCACGTACACCACGCCCGCAAAAGCTGGCACAAGCCCTGTAGCCGCTGCCGAAGGCTGCGCTGGCCCATTGCCTCGCTGGGGATTTGCAGCGTACGCAGGGGCCAGCGCAGCCTGGCGGCATACAAGGTGTCAGGACAGTATTTGGGCAGCGAAGCGTGCGGCTTGGGTCAGCACGCGCTGGCCCGTGGCGATCTTCCCTGCGCTGGTCAGCAATCCGTGGGCATGGGCAGGCAGGTGCACATGCTCCACGTAGGTCCCTGCCCGAGCAGCTGTCGCTGCGTAGGCAATGCCTTCATCCGCCAACGGGTCATGCCCCACGGTGAGGATGAACAGCGGCGGCTGCCGACGGCCTTCAGCATGCAGCAGCGGCGATAGGTGTGCTTCGCGCCAGTCCGTAAGCGGCCCGGTGTACTGCGCCCGAAACCAGCGCATGGAGTTGGCCGTCAACGGAAAGCCGCGGGTGATGCGCTGGTACGAGGGCTGGCTGGCACTGAGGTCGGTGACCGGGTAGAACAGCACCTGGCCCTTGATATTCAGGCCCAGCGTCTGGCTCTCTGGGTCGTTGGCCAGCACCGTGGCCATGTTGCCGCCCGCGCTGTCACCGGCCAGCAGCGTGCGGCCCGGGTCCACCTTGAGCTGTTCGGCATGATTGGCGATGTAGCGCAGCGCTTCGGCACAGTCCTGCAGCGGTATTGGGAAACGGTGCTCCGGCGCCAGTCGGTACTCCACAGCCACCACCGTGGCCGCGCTTTGGTTGGCCAGTGCGCGGCAAAGCCCGTCGTGGCTGTCCAGGTCGCCAATCACCCAGCCGCCACCGTGGATGAACACCACCAGCGCAGTCACTGCCTGGGCGGGTGTACCGGCAGGGCGGTAGACGCGCAGGGCGGCGCTGCCACCGGCCACCGGATAGTCCAGGGTATAGACCTCGGCCACGGCCTGGGCCGGAAGGCCATTGGCGGCGCAGGCCTTGATGTAGTTGGCGCGCGCCGCTGCCAGCGGCACGTCCTGGAAAGAAATTTCGCCATTGTCGCGAAACGCCCGAACCAGGTCGACCGCGTCGGCGGCGACCTCGTTCAGTGGCACGGCGTACGCGTTGGCGTCGCCGCTCACTCTGCCGCCTCCGCGACCTGAAGCAGGCGGTAGTCGTTGACCTTCCAGTCGGCGGCCAGGGCCTTGTACTCGTCCACGGTGCCCGACCAGTTGTTGATCACCTTGCCGGCGGCGTTCTTGTACCAGCTGGAGCAGTCTGATGAAAACGCCGAGGACTGCATATTGGTTTGCAGGGCGTCATTGTAAGCGTTGAAGGTGTCGAGCTTGACGTCCACGGCGGCGCTCGGGTATTTGCCCAGGCCCTGGATGGCCTGAATGATATAGCGCTGCTGAATCTCCAGCATGGTGATGATCGAGTTGTGGTTCAGGTTGGTGTTGGGGCCGTAGATCATGAACAGGTTGGGGAAGCCCGGCACGCTCATGCCCAAATAGGCTTCGGCACCTTGTGCCCATTGCTGGCTCAGGGTCTGACCGTCGATGCCGGTCACTTGCAGGTCGCCATGAAACGCCTGGCTTTCGAAGCCGGTGCCGAAGATCACGGCGTCCAGTTCATGCAGGGTACCGTTCTTGTCGACGATACCTTGGGGCACGAAGTGGTCGACTGCAGAGGTTTCCAGGCTGACATTGTCACGCATCAGCGCCGGGTAATAGTCGTCGGACCGCAGGATGCGTTTGCACGCGAACTCATAATCTGGAGTCAGCTTGGCACGCAGCGCTGCATCCGGTACTTGGGCGGCCAGGTGACCGGTGGCCATGGCGATGCCTTCCTGTTGCGCCTCGGTGCCGTGGCGGGTCCGCGCAAAGCCGTTTTCGCGGAACGCGTGCAGGTTGCGGCGGCTTTCCTCGAACAGCGAAGGGTCTGCGGCGTAGGCGTCCAGCTGCTCTGGGGTAAAGACGATCTGGTTGCGCGGCATGATCCAGTTGGCGCTGCGCTGGAACACGGTCAGATGGCTTGCTTGTTTGGCCACCTCCGGCACGTACTGCACGGCGCTGGCCGCTGCCCCGATGCTGGCGACTTTCTTGCCCGTGAGGTCCAGTCCTTCCGGCCATTGGGCTGAGTGGAAGTAGTCGCCGGCAAAGCTGTCCAGCCCTTTGAACGCCGGAATGGCAGGCTTGTTGAGTTGCCCCCAGGCGGGTACGAAGAAACGGCCCTGCACTTGCGTGCCGTCGGCCAGTTCGAAGGCCCAGGTATTGGCCTGTTCATCCCAGCGTGCCTGGGTCAATTCGCTATTGAGCAGAACGTGCGGCATCAGCTCATAGCGCTCGGCCATGGAGTCCATGTAGCGCAGCAACTCATCGCGGTCGGCGTACATCTTGCTGACCCGCAGGTGCGGGTGAAAGCTGTAGCAGTACAGGTGCGACTCGGTATCGCACGCCGCGCCGGGGTAGGCATTGTCACGCCACACGCCGCCGATGCGCGGGCCGCGCTCCAGGATGATGAAGTTGTCGATACCCTGGAGCTTGAGCTGGGCGCCCATGCCCAGGCCGCCAAAGCCGGCGCCCAGGATGACGATATCGTAGGTGTTCTGTGCAGTGGACATACGCGTGTTCCTTGAAAGAAGGCCGGCTTAGAAGGCTTTTTTGTACAGGGCCAGGGCGTCTGCTTCACGCACCTCGACCGGGTTGTTCTGCAGCAGGCGTTCCTGCTTCATGGCATCGCTGGCCAGCAGCGCCAGGCTGTCCTCGGTCACCTGCACGTCGCGCAGGCGGCGAGGTGCGCCGGAGGCGTTCATCAGGTCTTCCATGTATTCCACAAACCGCGTGGCGCGGCTGGTGATGGTGGCGCTGCTGGCGCCCAGCAGCACATCAGCCAATTCGGCATACAGCGGTGCTGCGGCGCTCAAGTTGAAGCGCAGCACCGGGCCCAGCATCAGGGCATTGGATAGACCGTGGGGGATGTGATAGTGGCCACCCAGCGGGTAGGCCAGGGCGTGCACCGCCGCCACAGGGGCGTTGGCGAAGGCCTGGCCGGCCAGGGTTGCGCCGAGCAGCATGGCCTCGCGGGCCAGACGGTTCTTGCCATCTTCACAGGCTGCGATCAGGTTGCCGGCCAACAGCCGCAGGGCTTCACGGGCCAAGGCGTCGGACACCGGGTTCTTGCGGTGGCGGCTGGTGTAGGCCTCGATGGCGTGCACCATGGCGTCGATGCCGGTGGCGGCAGTGGTCAGCGGCGGCAGGCCGATGGTCAGCTCGGCGTCGAGGATGACTTTGTCGGCGTAGAGCTGGTTGGCCACCACACCCATCTTGGTCGTCTCGCCGGTGGTCAGGATGGTGATGTTGGTCACCTCCGAGCCGGTGCCTGCAGTGGTCGGCACCTGCACCAGCGGCAAGCGGCTGCCCTTGACCTTGCCGATGCCATACAGCTCGGACAATGCCTGGCTGGAGGGGATCAGCACGGCGGCCAGCTTGGCGATGTCCATGGACGAACCACCGCCCAGACCCAGCACCAGGTCCACGTTCGCAGCGCGGGCCTGGCCGACGCAGTCATGCAGCACGGCTTCAGGCGGGTCGGCGACCACATCGTCGAATACGCTGACTGCAAAGCCGGCCTCAAGCAGTGATGCCTTGGCAGCGTCGAGCAGGCCTGCGGTGTGCAGGAACTTGTCGGTAACAATCAGTAGGTTGCGACGCTCGGTCCAGTCTCCCAGTAGGTTGCCCAGGCGGCGTGCGGCCCCCCATTCGGCAACGATCGAGGCAACGGTGTCGAAAGTGAACGGTTTGAAGATGCTCATGAGCTGGGATTCCTGAGGAAGAGGGTTCGCGGTCGATGGCTCATTTAAGAGCACCGGTGGCTGGCCCTGCTTCAACCTGAAGGTGGAAATTGCCGGATACACGGGAGGAGAAAGCAGGTTGGGCAGAAGCGGGGCGGGTGATTTTGTCCATCTCGAACCTGTTGCAATCCCACCCTGGGGTTGAAGATCCAGGCATGGCATCGCGCTATAAACATGGCCAATAACGACAAGATCCAAAGCCACTGGAGGAATGATGAACCTGCCTCATCAACCGAAGTTTCTGGCGAGCACTGAAAGCTTCAAACCCTCGCCCCTGCTGATTGCAGGCCTGCTTGAGGCCGGTGTGCGCGCAGCGGGAAGCAATTCGATCGTCTATCGAGACATCAGTCGCTACGACTATCCGACGCTCAATCGCCGTGTTCATCAGTTGGCCCATGCGCTGGTCGAATTGGGCGTCAAGGCAGGGGATACGGTGGCGGTGCTGGACTGGGACAGCCATCGTTATCTGGAGTGTTTTTTCGCTATCCCGATGCTGGGAGCGGTGCTGCACACGGTGAACGTGCGCCTGGCGGCCGAGCAGGTGCAGTTCACCATGGCGCATGCCGAAGACACCCTCGTGCTGACCCATCGCGATTTCATTCCGCTACTAGAGTCGATCGACAGCCAGCTTCCCAGCGTTCGGGGTTATGTACTCTGCGAGGGTCAGGAACATTGCCCTGAAACGTCATTGCCTGTGCTGGGCGAGTACGAGGCGCTGTTGACTTGTCAGCCTACGCACTTCGAATTCCCGGAGTTTGACGAAAATGCAGTGGCAACCCTGTTCTACACCACCGGCACCACCGGCAACCCTAAAGGAGTTTATTTCACCCATCGACAACTGGTGCTCCACACTCTGGCCGGCGCCACTGCCCATGCCAGCGCCGGGTCGCCTTTGCTTAGCCGTGACAAGGTCTACATGCCCATCACCCCGATGTTTCATGTGCATGCGTGGGGCGTGCCTTACATCGCGACGATGATGGGGTGCAAGCAGGTGTATCCTGGGCGGTACGAAGCGAAACTCTTGGCATCGCTGATCGAAAGCGAGTGTGTCAGCTACTCCCACTGCGTGCCCACCTTGTTGGCCATGGTGCTGGATGCGGCTGAGGTATCACAGGCCGATCTATCCGGCTGGCATGTGCTGGTGGGTGGTTCGGCGTTGTCTGCCGGCCTTGCGCGCAAGGCCTTGGCCATGAACGTCGACGTGCGGGGGGCGTACGGTATGTCGGAAACCTGCCCGATCATTTCGTTGACCTGTTTGCCGGCTGACCTTACCCCGGACGACGAAGAACAACAGTTGCACTGGCGCTGCAGTGCGGGAGTGATTGCGCCGCTGGTGCAAATGAAGTTGGTGGATGAAGCGCATCAAGCATTGCCTCAAGATGGTCATCAGGTCGGGCAGTTGCTGGTACGCAGTCCTTGGCTTACGACTGGTTATTTCAAGGACCCTGACAGCAGCGAGAAGCTGTGGCAGGGTGGTTGGCTGCACACAGGGGACGTCGCCAGCATCGATCCCAATGGGCTGGTTCATATCCATGATCGGCTCAAGGACTTGATCAAGACGGGTGGAGAATGGATCTCTTCCCTGGATATCGAAAGCCTGATCAGCCGCCATCCGCACGTCAGGGAATGCGCTGTGGTGGGGTTGCCGGATGCTCGTTGGGGGGAGCGCCCTGTGGCATTGATAGTGCAGACCCCGTCGACCGCAGCGCTGGATGTCGAGGCGCTGAAGACGCACTTGATGAGCTATGTGAACCAGGGGGCGCTGTCCAAGTGGGCCATTCCTACTGAGGTGCGTGTCGTGGCGGACATTCCCCGTACCAGCGTCGGCAAGCTGGACAAGAAATTGATTCGTACACAATTCTGAAACGCTCGGAGGCAAGCGTGCAGGCACTCCCGTGGTCCTAATGAAGATACCCATCGATACGAGCAAATTCCGCCCGGCGCCCTTACCCTGCACGCTGATCCCGCGGCTTCGGGGGCTGGGGATGATCGTCGAATCGTTACATGCGCAAAGCGTACTGACCTTGTTGCGTGCGCCCTTGGGCTATGGCAAGTCGGTGCTGATGAGCCAACTGCTGGAGCAGTTGGGTACCGCTCAGGGCTTTTACCGTATCGACCGGTCGGATAACGAACCGGTCAACTTCCTAGGCCACCTGTATCAACTGTTGTTCAAACAGGGGCTGCCGGATGCCATGGACAGGGAGCAGGCCTGGGCGGCCATCCGCAGCCACCTCGACAGCCTGACTGCACCCTACACGCTGTGCCTGGACGATCTGCACCTGCTGCGTTCATCGCGGGTGCTCGGCTATCTCGACGCGCTGCTGCACCATCCGCCCAGGTATTTGCAGATTGTCGCGAGCAGCGAGGGCTTACCGGCACTGGGGCTGAGTCATCTGAGGCGGGACAGGCGTCTGCAGGTACTGGGCCCGCGTGACCTGGCGCTCGATGGCGAAGAAACCCAGCAATTGTCACTGGCCCAGGGTCTGGCGCTGGAGCCTGCGTTTCTCTATCGCTTGCAGGCAGGGAGCGAGGGCTGGATCAGCGGCGTGCTTTTCTGGTGCTCGGCCTATCGAGATTTACCTGGTGTCGACAGCCAGTCCGAACGGCTTGCGCGGGCCGTTCAGGATTCCTATCGGCAAATCGGGCTGTTCATCGAAGAGGAGCTGCTGCGACGATTGCCTCAGGGGCTGGTCGGGTTCATTGAGCGCACCTCAGTGGTGGGCGCTTTTGACCTTGAACTGGCGACGGTCCTGAGTGGTGACCGACAGCCCGAGTTGCAGTTGCGCAAGCTGTTGCACCTGGACATGTTCATCGAGGAACGGGCGGGTGAGCGTTTGCGCTATCAGTACCATCCGGCCTTGCGCTTGACCGCGCAACAACGGCTGCGCCGGCGTGATGCCCAGAAACTGTTGCAACTGCATCAGCAAGCGGCTGATTGGCTGTTGGCCAATGCCTTTTATGCCCAGGCGGTGTATCAGTACGGTCGGGCAAAAAACACCCAGGCGTTGTATCATACGGTGGAGCAACACACCTTTGACCTGCTACGTGAGGGTGAAATCAACGCAATCGTCGATTTTCTCGGCCATGCGCTGCGTGACAGCGATTCCGACCACCTGAACTTGGCCATGACCGAAGCCTCGACCCTGATCGTGACCAACGACATTGAGCGCACGCGCGTTTGTATCGGTGCGTTGAAGCGCCTGAGTCGGCAGCCGGGTCAGTATCACCTTGATCGGGTGATGCAGACGATTGCATTTCTGCGCAGCCACCTGTCGTGGTTGGGTGGCAACCTGCGTCACGGGGTGGATGTGGTGCGTACTGCCCTGGAGTACTACCCCGCAGCCAATGCAGCGACTGCAATCCTGTATGCCAACAGTGCCGGCTGCCTGGCAGCGCTGGGCCGCTTGGACGATGCCCAGCGCCAGAACGAAGAGGCCCTGAGGCAGTTGTCGGCACTGGGCTTTAAGGGCTACACCGATCGCTTACACTTGCAGGCTGCCCAGATCGAACTGGCCCAAGGCAAGACCGAGCACGCCCGGCAGCGCTTCTTCGAAGGCGCCCTTGAACATCATGGGCGTAAGAGGTCGGGTAGTTTCTACGACGCCTTCCTGCATTTGGGCCAAGGGTTGATTCTGATGCAACGCAATGCCTTGAACGCTGCCTCCATCAGCCTGGCCAAGGCCGAGAAAATCGCGATGGATTTCCCGCACAGTGCTGCGCTGGCGCTGATTTTCCATCATCAGGCCTGTCTGTTCGACGCGCTCGGAGATCCTGCCCGTGCCGTTGCGCGTTGGGATGAGGCACGGCGCCTGGCCAAGACGTTCGGGCAATGGCGCGTGTATCGGCTGGCAGGCGCCTGGAGGCTCCGGCATGCCGTTCGCCATGGCGATCAGAATTTTCTCCTGGATTGGCTGGGGGAGTGGCATTGGTGCAAACAGCGATACGCTGAGGATGTTCAGCCCGACGAGACCCTCGCTTATGCCTGGGTGCAACGTCACCTTGGGCAGCGGGCGGTGGTGGTGCAACGCTTGCAGGCACTCAACGAGTTGGCCGAGGAGCAGCACCACCGAAGGCTCAAACTGGACCTGTTGCTGCTTGAGGGCAGTATGGCCATGGACCAGAGCGATCAGCCACATGCTATGCGCGTGCTGGACGAGGCGCTTGCCTTGGCCTGCGAGCACCAGTTGGGCCAATTGCTGCATTTTGAAGGGGGAAGCCTGAGTGATCTGTTCCAGCAGTTGATCTCGCCTGAAGCTCGTAAGCAGTATGAGCTGCAACGAGCTCTGCCCAGCCCGCAACAGTTGAAGCAGCTGATGCCGAGCCTATTCAAAACGCTCGAACCGGCCCAGCGTCTGGCCGAGCCTCTGACTCGGCGTGAGCGTGAAGTGTTGCAACGTATGGCAAAGGGGCAGAGCAATGCCCAAATCGCCGAATCCCTGTTTGTCAGCCTGAGTACCGTCAAGACCCATATCAATAACCTGTTTCGCAAGCTTGAGGTCAATGACCGCGATGAGGCCGTGCGTAAGGCCCGCAGTGTGGGTTTGCTGAGCTGACCCTCCACCCAGGGTCGTGACAATTCCATCCCAAACTCCACCCATGGTTTGAAGCACGGCCCAGCGTACGCTGATACAACATCAAAGACGTTTTCGCTCATGACTCTTCACGGCGGGATTCACTTTTATGTTGCTCAACGAACGCGATCTTCAGTTTCTGCTGTACGAGTTTCTTGATACTCAGGCCCTGCTCGGGCGTGAGCGTTACGCCGAGCATGACCGTTCGGTCTTCGACGCCACGCTTGCAACTGCACGTCAGGTGGCGGCCGAGTTTTTCGCACCGCACAATCACAAGGCCGACCATAACGAGCCCATCTTCGATGGTGAGCGCGTCAGCTTGATTCCTGAAACCGGACAGGCCTGGGCAGCGTTTGCCGATGCCGGTTTCTTGTCTGCGCACCACGACTTTGCCGACGGTGGCCTGCAATTGCCGGAAGTGCTTCTACGTGCCTGCATGGCGTACTTCAATGCCGCCAATATCGCCACCACGGGGTACCCGTTCCTGAGTATTGGCGCGGCGAACCTGATCAAGAGTTTCGCGAGCCGCGAGCTGCAGCAGCGTTTCCTGCCGGCCATGTTCGCTGGTCGTTTCAGTGGCACCATGGCGTTGACCGAGCCGGGCCAGGGTTCGGCGTTGGGTGACCTGCGCACCCGTGCGGTGCCGGCTGACGATGGCAGCTACCGGGTGTTCGGGCAAAAGATGTTTATCTCGGGGGGGGACCACGAGATCACCGAAAACATCGTGCATCTGGTGCTGGCCCGCATCGAAGGCGCACCTGCCGGGGTGAAGGGGATCTCGTTGTTCGTGGTGCCCAAGTACAACGTCAATGCGGATGGCTCGATCGGGCCGCGCAATGATGTGGCCCTTGCCGGGCTGTTGCACAAGATGGGTTACCGCAACACCACCTCGACCGTACTGAGTTTCGGCGAGCGCGATGGCGCGGTCGGCTATCTGGTGGGCGAAGCCAACAAAGGCCTGGCCTATATGTTCCAGATGATGAACGAAGCCCGGATCGGTGTCGGCCTGGGGGCTGCCAGCCTTGGCTACCAGAGTTATCTGCATGCGCTTAATTACGCCCGCGAGCGGCCCCAAGGGCGTCTGGCCAGCTGCAAGGACCCTTTGACGCGCCAGGTGCCGATCATCGAGCACGCTGACGTGCGGCGCATGCTGCTGATGCAAAAGGCCTATGCCGAGGGCTCCCTGGCGCTGTGCCTCTACGCCAGCAGCCTAGTTGAAGATGCCCACACCGAGAGCACCGAGCAGGCTCGCGATGACGCTGCGCAACTGCTCGATCTACTCACCCCAATGGTCAAGACCTGGCCGTCGCGTTATGGCCTGGTGGCCTCCGACCTTGGCATCCAGATCCTCGGCGGTGCGGGCTATACCCGCGAGTATCCGCTGGAGCAGTTGTACCGAGACAATCGTCTCAATCCCATTCATGAAGGCACCGAGGGTATCCAGGCCCTTGACTTACTCGGCCGCAAGCTGGGTTTGAAGGGCGGTCGGGGCTATGCCTTGTTCCTCGAACAGGTCAGCCACAGCCTGCAGCAGGCAGGCGGGTTGAATGAATGCGGAGCGTTGGCCCAGCGACTGGCCGAAGGCCTGGCGATATTGAAAGAGGTGACCACCTCATTGCAGCAACAGGTCGCAGAGGATGCAGACCTAGGCCTTTCCAATGCCACGGCCTACCTGGACCTGTTTGGTCGTGTGCTGGTGGGTTGGGTGTGGTTGCGCCAGGCGCTGATTGCCGAACGCGCCCTGCTCGACGGTGCTGCTGAGCTAGAAAGCGACTTCTACCGCGGCAAGCTGCACACGGCGAAGTACTACATGGAATGGGAGTTGGTCCAACTTCAGGGCATCGCCCAATTGCTCTGTGCCGGTAACAGCGCTTGCCATGACATGCAGAACCGCTGGTTCTGACCTCCCTCAATAGCCTTCAGTTTTCAGGAATACGCTCATGACGACACTGATTGATTACCGGTTGGAAGGCCAGGTGGCCCTGATCGGGCTGGCTCGACCTCCGGTCAATGCGCTGGGCCAGCCGCTGCGCGCGGCACTGGCCGAGGCGTTCGAGCGGGCCCTGGCCGATGCCCAGGTGTGCGCCGTGGTGATTCATGGGCAGGGCCGGGCTTTCAGCGCCGGTGCCGATATCAGCGAGTTTGGTTCGCCGGCCGCGTTCGCGACGCCAGACCTTGCCAGCCTGTTGTGTCGGCTGGCCGAGTCGCCCAAACCGCTGGTCGCAGCGATTGCCGGTACTGCGCTGGGGGGCGGCCTTGAAACCGCGCTGGCATGTGGTTACCGCATCAGCGCTGCGAATGCCACGTTGGGCCTACCGGAAACTCGCATCGGCCTGTTGCCCGGCGCCGGCGGTACTCAACGGCTGCCCCGCCTGATCGGTGCGCAAGCGGCACTGGAGATGATCATCAGCGGTGAGCCGGTGTCGGCGTCCAAGGCTCTGGCGCTGGGATTGGTTGACCAGGTGGTTGCAGAAGGGGAAGACCTGCTGGCGGCGGCGACAGCGTTTGCCGCCGCCCGAGTGGCCGAATCAGCACCGGCCCAGCCAGCCTGGCGCCATGCGGACCCGGCACAAGGGTTACCGAGCCAATTCTTCGACGAATACGCCGCCACCCACGCTCGGCGTTGGAAGGGGCAGTTGGCGCCTGTCCTTGCCCTGCAAGCTGTTCAGGCGGCCTGCAGTGGTTCGTTGCAAGCGGGCTTGGCCAAAGAGCATGCGCTGTTTGCGCAGGCCGAATCCTCTGCCCAGTCAACGGCCTTGCGCCACCAGTTTTTCGCCCAGCGCGAAGCCTTGAAGATACCGGGCGTCAGCAAAGATATCGCGCTTCGCCCGGTGCAGCGTGTTGCCGTGATCGGCGCGGGGACCATGGGCGGCGGCATCGCCATGAACTTCGCCAATGCCGGCATCCCGGTCACCCTGCTGGAACTCAAGGGCGAAGCGCTGGACCGGGGGCTCGCGCAGATTCGCAAGCAGTACGACAGCAGCGTCAAACGCGGCAAGCTGACCCCGCAGCAACTCGACGCACGTATGGCCCTGATCACAGGAACCCTGGAATACGCCGACATTGCCCAGGCCGACCTGGTGATTGAGGCCGTGTTCGAGCGCCTGTCGATCAAGCAGAACGTCTTCCGCACCCTGGATGAGGTGTGCAAGGCGGGTGCCATTCTGGCGACCAACACGTCAACCCTGGATGTGGACTTGATTGCAGCCGTCACCCGACGCCCGCAAGACGTGATCGGGCTGCACTTCTTCAGCCCCGCCAACATCATGCGCCTGCTGGAAGTGGTGCGCGGACGCGAGACATCGGCGCAAGTGCTGGCGACCACCCTGGACCTTGCCCGGCGTATCGACAAGATCGCCGTTGTTTCCGGTGTGTGTTTTGGCTTTATCGGCAACCGAATGCTCGAACCCTATGCCCGTGAAGCGCACCGGCTGGTACTGGAAGGCGCAACCCCGGCCCAGGTGGACGGCGTGCTGACCGACCTGGGTCTGGCGATGGGCGTGCTGTCGATGTACGACTTGGCCGGGATCGATGTCGGCTACCTGGTGCGTGAGTCCCGGCGTGAAGCGATTGCCCATGACGCCAGCTATTTCAAGCTGGCGGATGAGTTGTACAGCCACGGCCATTACGGGCAAAAGACCGGTCGCGGTTTCTACCGCTATGAAGGTCGCGAGCGTATCGAGGACTATGAGGTGGTGGCCTGCGCGGAGGTGCTGGCCCATGAGCTCGGCATTGCGCGTCGAGCGATCAGTAATGAGGAAATTCATGATCGCTGCCTGTTCATGCTGATCAACGAAGGCATCCAACTGCTGGATGACGGTATTGCCCAGCGCAGCGGTGATATCGACCTGGTGTGGATCAATGGCTACGGCTTCCCGGCCTGGCTCGGCGGCCCTCTGCACTATGCCGAGCGACTCGGGCTAGGCCGGGTCCTGGCAGGTATCGAGCACTATCGTGAGCAACTGGGCGGGTACGGGCAGATGTGGTTTGAGCCGGCCCCTTTGCTGCAACGCCTGGTGGCCGCTGGGCACGCTCGCATTCAGCGCCTTTAAGGCACCCACTCAAGGAGATCTGATCATGTCGGACGCTGTCATTCTTTCAACTGCCCGAACCCCCATCGCCAAGGCGTTCAAGGGCTCTTTCAATAGTCTCAAGTCTCCCAGCATGGCGTCGTTTGCCATTGCGGCTGCCGTAGAGCGGGCAGGGGTCGAACCCGGTGAAATCGAAGACTTGGTGATGGGCACCGCCATGCCTAGTGGTACCGCAGGCTGGAATCTGGGGCGCATGAGCGCATTGGCCGCCGGCTTGCCATTGAGTGTGGCCGGGCAAACTATTGATCGCCAATGCGCTTCGGGCCTGATGGCGATCGCGACCGCGGCCAAACAGATCATTCACGATGGCATGCGGGTGGTCATCGGTGCGGGCCAGGAAAATATCAGCGCCGTGCAATCCAGAAACATGGAGTGGGCGTTCGCTGAACGCGATCCTCGCGTCGAGAAGCATGTCGCTCATGCCTACATGCCCATGTTGCAAACCGCTGAGAGGGTTGCGCAACGTTACGGCATCAGTCGCGACAGTCAGGATGCCTATGCGCTGCAGTCGCAGCAACGGGTCGCCGCAGCGCAGCGCGCCGGCCTGTTCGCCGACGAGATCATTTCGGTGAGCGCTACCAGGACATTTGTCGACAAGATCACGGGCGTTGTCAGCCTTGAGCCCGTCACGCTCAATCTGGACGAAGGTAACCGCCCCAGTACCCGGCTCGAGGACCTGGGTAATCTCAAAGCGGTGGTTGAGGGCGGGAGCATCACAGCCGGCAATGCCAGCCAGTTGTCTGACGGCGCCAGTGCCTGCGTGCTGATGGACGGCCGCTTGGCTGAGCGCCGCAACCTTGAACCCTTGGGTCTGTATCGAGGCATCACCGTGGCCGGGCTCGCACCTGAAGAAATGGGTATCGGGCCTGTGCTGGCCGTGCCCAGGTTGCTCAGGCAGCATGGGCTGCGAGTGGAAGATATCGGCCTGTGGGAGGTGAACGAAGCGTTCGCTTGCCAGGTGATTTATTGCCGGGACAAGCTGGGCATCCCCAACGAACGATTGAATGTCAACGGTGGTGCCATTGCTATTGGCCATCCTTATGGCATGAGTGGTGCCCGAATGGTGGGCCATGCGTTATTGGAAGGGCAACGGCGAGGCGTCAAGTACGTCGTGATTACCATGTGTGTGGGCGGCGGCATGGGTGCCGCTGGCCTGTTCGAGGTGTTGTGATGAGTAACCTGTTTTCATTGCAAGGAAAAGTGGTGCTGGTCACGGGGGCTTCCAGCGGTTTGGGCGCGCACTTCGCGCAAGTGGTCAGCTGTGCCGGTGCAAAAGTGGTGCTTGCCGCACGGCGAGAGGAGCGTTTGCACACGTTGGCCGAGCAGTTGCGCGCTCAAGGCGGCGAGGTGATTGCGGTGGCTCTGGATGTCACCTCGCGGGCGAGTGTCGAGGCTGCCTTCGATCGGGCTGAGCAAGCGTTCGGTGTGGTCGATGTGGTCATCAACAATGCCGGTGTAGGAGGCGCGGTCAAAGCGTTGGACGTCAGCGAGCAGGAGTGGAGCACCATGATCTCCACCAATCTCGACGGTGTCTGGCGGGTGGCCCAATGTGCGGCTCAGCGCCTGGCCAAGGCAGGTCGGGGCGGCAGCATCGTCAACATCGCATCTATCCTTGGCGAGCGTGTGGGCACGGGCTTGAGCCACTACTGCGCGGCCAAGGCCGGGGTGTTGCAGTTGACCAAGGCACTGGCACTGGAATTCGCGCGGTATGACATCAGGGTCAACGCCATTGCCCCTGGGTATTTCCAGACTGAAATGAACGACAGCTACTTCGCTTCAGAGAAAGGCCAGGCGTATATCAAGGCGGCGGTGCCGATGCGCAAGCTTGGGCAACTGGAGCAACTGGATGGCCCGTTGCTATTGCTTGCTAGCGCTGCGGGCAGCTTCATGACGGGGGCGACGTTGGCGGTGGATGGAGGGCATCTGGTCAGCTCGCTGTAACCCCTCGCAGTGGTTTGGGCCGCAACGCGGCCCATCGCCAGCTGACGATGCAAGGCGCAGCCTTGCTAGGTCAGACCGAATAGCGCGAAAGGGTTTCACCACCATCGATGCGTACCAGGGCGCCATGGATATAGCTGGAGCGCTCCGAGGCCAGGAACACAGCCAGGTCGGCGACGTCATTGATTTCACCCCAGCGCTTGAGCGGAATGGTTTCGGCGAAGTCATCGACATACCCAGGTTGTTCCATCAGGGCACGGGTTAATGCGGTCTTGGCATACGTTGGGCAGATGCCATTGACGCGAATGCCTTCGTGACCGTATTCAATGGCCAGGCATCGGGTCATGTTGGCCTGTGCAGCCTTGGAGATGTTGTATACCGACTGCCAGGGGTGGCCCTGTAAGCCCGCTGTGGAGACCAAGTTGATGATGTTGCCGCCGCCACCTTGTTGCAGGAAGGCTCTGACAGCTGCTTGGGCTCCGAAGAACGTGCCCTTGACGTTGACGTTCAGGCACAGGTCCAGGTCCGCCTCGGCAAACTCGTGAATGAGTTTGCCATCGCGATAGACACCGGCGTTATTGATCATGATGTCGATGCGCCCGAATCGACGGGTAGCGGCGTCGACGAGGGCTGTCAGGTCTTCGCTACGGGTCACATCGCAACGCTGGTAAAGCGCCTGGCCGCCACGCGCGATAATCAGCTCGGCAGTAGTCAATTCAGGCTGTTTGTCGAAGCCGTCAGGATTGCTGGCCTCCTGAATGTCACCAACCACCAGACATGAGCCTTCCTCAGCCAGTTTCAGCGCAATACCGCGCCCAAGTCCGGTGCTTGCCCCAGTGATCACAACGACCTTCCCAGCCAGTTTCATATCCATCAAAAGCCATCCTCGTTTCTGAAGTACCAATAACGGTGCGTTACAAGCTCGCGCCTAACCCAACGGCGTTTGAAAGCCCTAAGCCCACACCGGTCTTACCTTGCCCAAACCGTGAGGCATGCTTGCCTGCGTTGTTGAGCACGCGGTATTCGCGTGGTGAGCGCCCGGTCCAGCGTTTGAAGGCATGGCGAAAGTTCGCCGCATCGCTGTAGTTGAGTTGTTCTGAAATCGCCTCGGTCGTCATGGGCGTGTTGAGCAAGTAGCGAATGGCCAACTTCTTGCGTACTTCCACCAGCAGCGAGTTATAGGAGGTGCCTAAGGCATCGAGGCGTCGGCGCAGCGTGCGAGGCGACAGGTGCAACTGGTCGGCGATTTCGGACAGTGATGCGATGCATGGGCCGGAACTGAGCAACAGATTCTGGACTTGGTAGCTGATGTCGTATTTCTGGACGATTTCACTCAGTTGCGACTGACAGTTGGCTTTGCAACTGGCGTGAGTGATGGTGTTGGACTGTGGCAGCTTGTTATCGAGCCAATGCGGTGAAAACCGAATGGCGGTGCGCTCGCAGTTGAAACGTACCTCCACACCGAGACTTTCCCGAATGGTCGTTTGCTGGTCAGATGCGGCATCAATGCCCAGGTCAATGCCCTCGCAGCTGAAGTCGCGCCCCAGGATGTCATGAAGCAGCGTTAGCAGCTTTGACACTTCCAGGTAATACCAGAAGGCATTCTCAGGGCTGATCAAGCCGTACTGATCACTGAGCTCAAGCAGGGCCACGCCATTCTCGACGCTCAACTGCAGGCCCATCTTCAGATTGATCAGCAGCCCGAACTGCCGTGCGGTTTCCAGAGCTTCGCGCAAGGTGGCACTGCTGAGCATGGCGAAACCGACAATGCCGTATGAGGTCAGGTGCAGACGCTTGCCGACCTGCAGGCTCAGTAGTGGGTTACTGGCCTTGAGATTGAACGCGGCATGAATCCGCGATTGCTGATTGAGCGAAATCCTGGTCTGCGGGTTGCTTAGGTCAGAAAGCGTCATGGAGCCTGCTGCCAGGCACTCATTCACCAAGTATTCATCCGCATTCACCAAGCTGGCTGCCGCCAGGATCTCCGCGGTGGAAAAAACCTTGTCGTCCAATGTGATAGGTGTCGTTTCGATCAGTCCCATTGTACTGCCCTCACTGATGTAACCAAGCAAAGATGACGGCGTTAAATCGCGCTGGCGCAACGCATCGCTCGCATGGATTTATTCGAGATAACCGGGGGTGGTGTGGGCAGTTTGGGAAGGTCCAATAGCGGCAGGGGATCGTACTGTGACACCAGGCCAATGACGCTGGACTGAAAGAAACCGTTTGAAACGGACGTCACCGGGCTGAGGGCCAACACGGTGACGCTGTGGGTCTTTGACCTCATTTTTTTCTCCTGCCCTCGGGGCTATCACGCAGTCCCCTGTTTTTGTTGGTCTATCAGGTAGGAATTGAATTTGGATCAAACCCGGAAATCGCTTTCGCAATTACTAGGTCATGTGACTGATTAAATACGGTCGACCGACCTAGGTCAAGTGACAGATGAATGTCAGTGCGCATAATTTCGATAAAAGGAAGAAGAGAAGAATGCCCAGTCACGCGTAGTGCTGTGCATTTAGGTGGTATCCATACGATCCTGGGGCCGCTGTGCGGCCCATCGTGGGCAAGCCCGCTCCTACAGGACCCTTGCAAGGCCCATGAATCCGGGCCATCCGTGCGGGCTGCAAAGCAGCTCTAAGTGAATAACATGGCCCTATACGCGGAACTGTTGCGTCTTCTGGGTGAGATCGATGGCCAGGCCATCCAGGCTTTCACTGAGTTGAGAGGACTCCCTACCGCCTTTACCGAGGGTAAGGCTCAGGTCGCGGATGGCATTGACGTTGGTATTGATCTCTTCAGCAACCGCACTTTGTTCCTCCGTGGCGGTGGCTATCTGTACATTCATTTCATTGATAGAGCCAACGGCGGTGCTGATCGCGCGCAGAGACTCGACCGCACGGCGTACCTCTTCCACACCTTGGGTAGTCAGCCCCTGGCTGCTATGCATTGCACTGACAACGGTGCGGGTATTGTCTTGCAGCAGTTCGATCACGTGTTGGCTTTCAATCACCGACTCCTGAGTTCGTCGCGCAAGTGTCCGCACCTCATCGGCCACCACGGCAAAACCGCGGCCTGCCTCTCCTGCACGGGCAGCTTCAATGGCTGCGTTCAAGGCCAGCAGGTTTGTCTGTTCAGCGATGCTTCGAATCACATCCAGCACATCGCTGATTTTCGCGCTGCTCAAGGCGAGGCTCTCGACTAGAAGCATGCTGTCGTTCATTTCCGAGGCCAAGGTTTCAATAACCTGGGTGGCGCGGCCCACTTCGCTGCGTGCCCGGCTTGCCGCCTGATCAGTGTCATACGCGGCTTGCGCGGCTGACGCAGTGCTACGTGCGACCTCATGGGCCGTCGCGGCCATTTCATTGGAGGCGGTGGCCACCTGGTCGACTTCGCTTGCCTGTTGCAGCAACTGTTCGTGCGAATGAGTCGCCAGGTGGGAGGCTTGTCTTGCGGCATGTTGGGTTTGCAGCGAAGTTTGCTGAATGTCTCGGATGATCGGTTGCAGCTTGTCAAGAAAACGGTTGAACCAACCGGCCAGCAAGCCCAGCTCGTCCTGTTGCGAGTAACTGATGCGTTGAGTGAGATCGCCGTCGCCAACCGCAATGTCTTGGATCCGCTGGGTGATCGAATGGAGCGGCGCCAACGCGCTGCGAATACTCCATGCGATCAAGATCAACCCGATGAAGGCCAACAACCCTCCTAGTAATACGACATTCAGCGTTGCGGCCTGGCGTTGCTCGGTCAATATCGTGGTCAACGTACGGGCAGGTAACATCAATACTTTCCAGGGCACATCGATATTCACCGCCCATGCCGCATTGCCTGGTATAGGATTGAAAGGTACGAGCAACTGGTAATGCTCGCCTCGCCGTGTCGCTTGGGGTTGGGGCGGAAGCTGAGCAGCACTGTAGGTCTTGCCTGTGCCTGGCCATATGTCAGCGCTGTTTTTGCCGCTGGCGTGCGCATCATCGCTTTTTGCTGCGACTACGCCGGTATTGCTGATAATGCTGACTACAACGTTTGCACCATACAGTCCGCCAGCTAGTTCCTGGCTCTGCTTCTGAAGATCGGAAATGTTGATATCGACGACGGTCATGCCAATGACGTTTCCAGCGTCCAGCAGAGGAATGGCCATTGAGATGACGGTCACGGACTGGCCGTTCAGAATATCCTGGTAGGGAGAGGTCAGGCATTGCGCACGCGTCTTCAGCGCACAGGTATACCAGTAGTTGTACGGAGTACCGCTGGCGTCGGGGGTGGTGCGGGTAAACAGCTCTTCCGGATAGACGGCGTATTGCGGTTGGGACGGATCGACCTGGGACCAGTAGCTTGAAAAACGCCCGCTGTCATTGCCGCCGAGTTCGTCCATGCCGATGAATGCGCCATCGTTGCCACCGAGCCGGCCAGGCTCAAATGTGACGAACAGGCCGAGCATTTCGGGGTGCGCGGCCAGCGCTCTATGACTTTGCTCGATGATCTCCTTGCGTACCTCATGTTCCTGCGCACGGCCCGTGGATATCTGAGAGCGCAAGGCCAGCAACTGTCTGTTGAACTCTTGCCCGAATAACAACGCGTCACTGAATTTTTTCTCAATCAGCTGGCGTTGTACGGCGCCGCTAGTGGTCAGTTGGAGGCGCGCACTCTCTTCCAGTAGCGCGCTGCTGCGTTGTTCGGCCATTTGATCGGTTCGATTCATTTGATAGAGGTTGGCCGCGATCACCGCGGCCAGACAGAGCAACAGGCAGAGCCCTGTCAAGAAAACGATTTTCAGTTTGATCGACAGGTTCATATGCATGGATCACCGTCAGCAGGTAGGGAAGAGGCGGGGTCAGCCCTTCAGGGTTGCGCCACAATCGTTGCCCAGATAAGTCAGCCTGACGCCCAGTGTCCTGCACAGTGTCTGAAGCTTCTGATAAGCCTTCAGAGAGCCAGAGCAGAGCAGTTCGCAGTCATGTTGGCCTATCGCATCGGCCTGGCTGTTGAGGCTGACTTCGAGGTAGTCGATCTGTTCGCTGCGGGTCCATTCGCCCATCGACCGGGCCGATGCGGCGGGGCGTGTCTGCGCGGTGTTGAAGCTGATGAGCGCCTTGCCGTGCAGGCCAAAGGTTGCTTCAGGGCTGCACAAGCGTGCATTCATCAACAGTTGATCGGGAAAACAGGTGATCACGACATCGCTGCTGTCGATCGCCTGCTCCAGGTTGCGCAGCAGTTTGAAACCTTCACAAGGCGCTACTTGATTGCCGCGTAGCGGGTCCAGCCCGGCTACTTCGAATCCGTGTCTGGAAAGCGTCCGGGCAATGTTGCTGCCGAAGTGGTCGAGGCCGATGACGGCAATACGCTTGTGTGAGGTGCTCATGGGGGAATCCTGGAGATTATCGACTCACGGCTGCATGGCTTTGAACAGCGATGCAATATCCAATTCGCCCATGCCAGCGGCCTGGGCCAGCCTGCAGTAGGTCAGATAGGCGTCGGTGCTGGCGTGGGGGGCGTTTGCACCTTGCAGTGCCTCGAGCACCACTTCCTGGCCTGCGACATGCACATCGACCGACGCTTGCTCGCCGCTGTAGTTGCTGGCTGCGATACGGTCGGCGGCAGTGTTGATGCCGTCTACCAGCATGTCGCTCATGATCGGCGACAGGGCCTTGAAATCCTGAATTGAAATGCCAGCGCATGAAGCGAGTACAGCCCCTTCCAGCCAGGCAGCAAAGGCGCCGAAGTAGAAGGCGTAGAGCGCAAGGTAGGCCGGGGTGCAGGCGGTCGGATCGCTGCCCAGAAACTTCGAGTTGCCTGCCAGCCGTTTCAGGATGTGTTCATGGCTGTGGTAGGCGTCGCTGTTGCCCGAATAGAGGATGGTGGTGTGTTGACCGCCGATGTCCTTGGGGTAGCACATGATGCCGGCGTCGATGTAAAACCCATTGCGGTGTTCCACCAAGCTGGCGATGCGCTGCACATCGTCCACTGTACCGGTGCTCATGTTGACGATAGTTTTGCCGTGCATGTCCAGCAACGGGTCCAGGCGGCTCAATACGTCCTCTGAAGCGGCTTTGTCGATCATGCAAATGATGATCAGGTTGCTTGCCTCGATCGCTTCGTTGGCGCTGCGGACGAGGCTGGCTCCTTCCTGGACCAAGGTCGTCGCGCGCTCAGGACTGCGATTCCAGATGGTTACAGCATGCCCGGATTGCAACAGGGTGCGGGCGAGTACACCGCCCATGGCACCCAGGCCCAGGACGCTGACGGAAGACTTACCAGACGTTGACATGCGCAGTCCTCAAGACTGTAAGACATTGAAAGGTGAGCGCCACGCGCCGACATCAAGAAGATCAGTGCGTGGCGGCAAGAGGTGTAGGTATCAGCGAGGAGGGTTGAGGCCGATGTAGTCGGCAATTTCCTCGTAGTTGACTTGCCACAGACCCGGCAGGCCGTAGAGGTCGGCGGTAAAGGAGCGGAAGCCGAGGATCTGCTGCACGCGCGGTGACAGGGTGCGGACCAGTTCCATATCGACTACGAAAGGGTAGGCTTCCTCAGGGACCAGCCAGCCGAGGTTGAAGGTAAAGGCCACCGCACGGCGGTATTGGTCTGTGGTTATGTTGGCGCCACCGCCGTGGGCGATCTTGCCAGTGAAAAACAGAGCGTCACCGGGTTCAAGTTCCGCGGGGACCGTCATTTCCGGCGTGCCGCGATCATTGTAGTCGGGCCAGTACTGGCTACCAGGAATGATGCGCGTCGCGCCATTTTCTTCAGTGCAGGGGCTCAGTGCGATCAGGAAGTTGCAGATGACGTCCGGGGCTTTGATGCCCATCTCCTTGAACGCCATGTAGTTTTCGAAATCACGGTGCAGCGGTTGGGCTTTGCTGCCCGGGCCGATCTCGATGACTTGCGCGGTCCCCATCCAGTAGGTATCGCACCAGGGGCTCAGAATGGCGTGTGCCAACTGATGAACCTTGTCGTGATCGATGATTTCTTCGCGGAATGTCTTGCTGTGGGTGACCAGGTTGGTCAAGCGTTTGGTATTGGCCCCGTGAAAATCCTGGGCACCTTCGTTGGTCTTGGACGAGCCTGCGGGAATCTTGTCCAGTTCAGGTTGTATTTCCGTGTTGAAGCGAGTGACCTGATCGAGCGTGAGCATGCCTTTGATGATGACCCCGGCATCCTCTTTGAGGATTTTCAGGACTTCTTCTTTCGGGGTGTCGAGAGTGATTTTCTTGAATGCACTGGTCATGACGGAAACCTGTTGAGTATGAGAAGTGATGGGACGGGGCGATGCCGAACAGCGGCTATCGCACCCGGCCGACCGACTAGACGTTGGCGGGTACGCTGTAATCCACCGCAGTCCCGAGCCAGCCATCCCAGCGTTTGGTCCAGTAAAGATTGTGCAGTTGGGTCGTCAGCGCGCCTGGGCCCGCATGGCCGCCCAGTACGGTGTCATCGACGCTGTTGATCGGCATGATCCCGCCGGCAGTAGAGGTGAGGAAGGCTTCGTCGGCATTGATCAACTGTTCGACATGGACACGCTCGACATGGATCGGCATGCCGACATCCTTCGCCAACTCCAGTGTGGTCTTGCGTGTGATGCCTTCTAGGCAGCCGGAGTCCGGCGTGTACAACACCCCGTCCTTGATCAGGAAAATATTGGAGCCTGGGGCTTCGGTCAGATAGCCATTGGCATCACAGAGCACCGACCATTCCTTGTTGGCGGCCTTGGCTTCGAACAACGACAGCTTGAGGTCCATCCAGTGGAAGTTTTTTGCGGTTGGGTCGACGGCTTCGGGTGGGATGCGAATGTATTGCGTGCTGACCAGCAGATCGATGCCGCGCGAGCGCTGTTCATCGTTGGAAAGAAAGACGTAGGGCACGACAAAGGCGTAGAAGCGGTTTTCGAAGGACTGGGGGTTGATCCGGTCTCCACCGACGCGCATGAGCCCACGTGTCACAGCCCACCAGACGTACGCTTCCTTGGCGCCCGCCTGTTTGATCAGGTTGGTGAGGATCTCGGTGGTTTGCGCTTTGCTGTAGGGGTTGGTCAGTTGGAACTTGGCGCAGGCACTCTCGAAGCGCGCAAGGTGGTCTTCCAGGCGAAACAGATAGCCCTTGCTGACGCTGACAACGTCGTAGCAGGCATCGGCCTGGGTAAAGCCCAAGTCTCTCATCGGGATCGCTGCGTTGTCCAAATCCACATAGGTGCCATTGATGAAGGCCGAGCCGTGACCATATTTCGGCTCGTAGGCGACGCGGAGATGGCCCGGGTCGTTCAACATGATGTGTTGTGCCTGGATGATGCTCATCGGTCACTCTCTTAATAGCGAGTTGAGGCCCAAGTTGAGATGGGAGCCGCGCAACGCGCAGGGCCCTTCAGCTGTGTTGCCGGTGAGCCCATGGTAGGGCGGCCATGACGCCATCAAACAGGTGTGCCGGGGCCAAATTTCGACGTCTACGCGGCCACCCTACAACGTGACAGAACCAGGTGCCGGGTATGCCAGCTCGCTGTCCTGCCAGGATGCTTTGTTGGCCATAAATCACCTTTTTCGCTGAGCGACCGATGCCTAGAGTTCCTGGGCAACGCGGCAGAGGCCGTCGACTGTTCATCAGCGAGAAGGAAGTGGCATGAAAGATTCAATGCACTCAACAGCAACGTTCATTGGTCTTGGCCAGATGGGCGCGGCATTGGTCCCGCCTTTTATCGATGCCGGGCTGCAGATCACCGTGTGGAATCGCTCGGCATCCAAGGCTGACGCGTTGGTTGCCATGGGTGCGAAGGCGGCTTGCGACTTTGCCGCTGCGATCCGCGCGTCTGACCTCATCATCGTTTGCCTCGCGGACTACGCCACCAGCGATGCACTGTTTCATCGCGATGAAATCACGCCGCTTCTCAAGGGCAAGACGGTTGTGCAGTTGACCACTGGCGATGGCAAAGAGGCCGAGCAGGGGGCTCGCTGGGCGGCAGAAGTCGGGGCCGACTATCTGGATGGCGCGATCATGGATTACCCGACCAAGGTCGGCGGCCCCGAATGCCTGCTGTTGGTCTCGGGTGACAGTGCCGTGTGGGCCAGGTGCGAGGCGCAAATGAAACTGCTGGGAGGGCGGATGACGTATGTCGGTAGCAAACCTTCGTCGGCCAACTTGCTCGATGGCAGTCTATTGACGATGTACTACGGCAATACTTTCGCGTTGATGCAGAGTGCGGCGATGCTGTTGGCCGAGCAGGTCGATATCAAGGACTTCGAAACAGCCTTGAATGCCTTCAGGCCCGTGATAGACAGCACTTGGAAACGCACCATTGAAGCCATCGAACAGCAGGACTATTCAGGCAATGAAGCCTCTATTCATGTGCATTCGCTAGGTGTGCAGTCGTTGCTCAAACGGGCTAAGGATTCGGGCGTGGAACACCGCTTGCTGCAGCTGTTTTCAGCGTACGTCGACAAGACGGCTGCGCAAGGTCACGAGGCCGATGAGTTACCGGCAGTCTTTGAAGTATTCCGCCGCCCGAGTTGAACGATACCGTCCAGCGGCTGGCCGGCAGGGAGGGGCGCGATGGCCGTAAAAATGTCCCCTTTGCACCTGTTTGGCAGGGTTGCCAGGCTCATAATCGAAGCGTCACGGATGGCGTGGAAGTGACTGGACAGGTCGCGAATGCAGGGATGCTGACACACACAATAAGAACGATTTTCCAGACATCCTGCCCTCTACCGCTTCAGGAGCAGTTCATGCGTGATGCATCCAGCCTTCATCTTCCCGGCGAACATGCCTTTCTGATCGATGAGACGATCGGCGACCTCGACCTTGACCTGGTCAAAAGCCTGATCGCCTTGACCTCTGACGAAAACCTCAAAGACGAAACCAGTTTGCCGACTGGCTCGATCATCCTGACGGCCGTGGGCTGGTTTGTTGCCGGTGTTGTCCTTTGGGCCCTTGTGGGCTTTTCCATCTGATAGAGGTTTGCCATGAGTAATGCAGGTGAAGACGTAAGTGGGCTCATCTCTCGGGAAACCCTGGCAGGGCGTTTGCCAGTGCCGGGTTCTGCGCGGTTATACAACGGATTCGGCACCTTGTTGGGGGCGGCCATTGCGATCGGCGCGGCTAGTTTTAACTACTTGTTCGGTGCATCGATTGCCTACATTGGCAGCACGTCCATCGGTATCCTCGGCTATGTGATCGGTCTGATGATGACACTGGCGCCCATGTACCTGGCGTCGGGGATGTTGAGTTATCGTCATGGTGTCGACCCGGTGGATGCGGCCAAGAGCGTATTGGGCACTCGCGGCTCGTCATTGTTGCTGGTGATGATCCTGATAACTACGTTGGGCTGGTCGTTTGTACTGATCGCCATGACCGGGCAGGCTGCAGGGCGCTTGCAGCAGGTGCTGTTCAACCCTGGCGGCGGCATCGACAATACCTTCGTGGCCGGTGTCTCGATTGCCATGCTGGCGCTGATCTGGCTGTTGCTTAGGAAAGGCCCTGCCATGATCGCCATGCTGACGCGCTTCACGTCACCTGCGATTCTGATCATTGCGGCCGTCTTGTTATACCTCGTGACCCGGGATGTCAGTTTTTCAACGTTACTGCATACCAATGTTGATCCGAAGCTGGCCTACACCACCGATCCATTGTTGCAACTGGCCTACGGCGTAGAGTTTGGTGCCTCCAATGCACTGACGATTGTGCCGTTCTTTGGCGGCATGGCACGTTTGATCCACAAGCGTAAACACCTGGTCACGCCTTGCCTGCTGGGGGCCGGGTTGATTGGTGCGGGCTTCACGACGGCTGTAGGTGCGTTGGCCGCCGTGGCCACAGGCTCCACTGAGCCTGCCGAGTGGGTGGTCAAGACGGCCGGTAATGGTCTGGGTACGTTGATCGTGACGATCCTGCTACTGGCGAACCTGGGCACCTTGATCAGCTTCTTTTACCTGGCTGGGGTTTCAGTCCAGCAGATCAGGTTTTTTGCCAAGTTACGCTGGGACATCATCATCGCGCTGCTGTTGCTTCCAGGCATCGTCGTGGCTTTTGAAACGGAATGGCTGATCGCTCATGTGATGAATTGGCTGGCCTACAACGGGGCGATGTTTGTCGGTATTGCTGCGATCCTGCTCACCGATTACCTGTTGCTGCGTCGCCAGAAAGTCCTGCCGGCCCATCTGTTCGTCAAGACCCGTGAAAGCGCCTACTGGTTTTGGGGTGGGGTGAACTGGGTGGCGATGGGGACCATCGCACTCGGGATATGGACCTATCTGTCGCTGTTCAACCCGATGACATTGGCAGTAGGCGGTTCGTTCCGCTATATCGGCGCAGCCATGCCTTCTTTTGCACTGTGCCTCGTGACGTATTATGTGGCTATGCGCCTGGTGATCGCCTTGAGTGACAAAGGCGGTTATCGTAACGTTGATCAGTTGGCACTGAAGAAGGTCAGTGTGGGCTTGTAGCCCAGCCTTGTAGAACAAGGCCCTGGCTCCCCGCCGGGGCCTTTTGTTTTATGGTGAAGGTCATATGATCTTAAAATAAGGTCGCTTGACCTAAGTCAGGTGTCCTACTTACAATTTGGCTATGTTGGGTAGGACGCCCGGCGCATCTAGGTCCGTGATGTTGCATCGCGGTCTTGCCTGCAGGCATTAGTGAAAGACACGCTTTTGGAGCATTACGCGATGTTGAGTGAAACCACACGGAGCGAGACTTTGTTCGACAGAGCGGCCAGCCCCCGTGAAAAAAAACGCGTGCAGCGTATCGAGGACATCATCGAGACCGCCGCCAAGCTGTTCGTGCGTGATGGTTACGCTCAGTTTTCCTCGCGTCGCGTTGCCAATGAGTTGGGTATCAGCCTCAGCAACCTGCAGCACTACTGCGGGACCACCGAAAACCTGTTGCTTTCAATGATCAGGGCAAAAATAGAGGTGTTTGTCACCCGTTTTCACGACATTGCCAATCAGACGTCGCTGACGCCAGAGCAGCGCTTTATCAAAATCATCGATGAAGACATGGTCACGACACTGGACCCCTGGATCGCGTCGTTTTCATTCCAGACGTGGGCGCTGGCCGAACATGACAAGGACGTCAATGAACACCTCAAGCATATATACGGCGAGTTCTGCCGCATCCTGGCCAGCCTGATCAGAGATGTGAACCCTGCGGTGACCCACAGTAAGGCTGATGTCTACGCGACGCTGATCGCTTCGCAAATCGAAGGGTTGTTGCTGTACAACAAGCAGATCGCTGCCGACCAGCAGCACTGGGACGATACACTCGAAACGATGCGCACGATGTGGCTCAACATGATTCGCGTTGGCTGAGTCTTTAGGCCTCTGCGCCCCGTTTTCTGGTCGCTGCGCACCTGTTTCTGATTTCTGACCTGCGTTTATTCTCCCTGCTGAATCAGCATGGGAAGTGAGCATTATGGGAGGAACTCTTGAAGACATCGATCGGCTCGCCACCTTGCATTTCATTGCAATGGTCGACTCGCTGATGATTGAGGCGGGTCATACCACCCAGAGGTTGCTACAGGGCACGGATCTTGAGGTCGAGGAGTTGCAGGCGGGCCTGCGGCTGATAACACCCTCTCAGGAATACACTATCTTGCGCAATGCCCTTGCCTTGTCAGGCAATGCGCATCTTGGCCTGGAGCTGGGCAGTCGGTGTCGATTGGCGGCCTATGGCATCTTCGGTTTCACTCTGCTTTCCAGTAGTGACTTGCGATCAGCATTGGGTTTGCTGTTCGAGTTCCCGTTGCCGCTGGGGACAGGCTTCCAATTGGCCTTGAAGCAAGAGTGTGGTGTGGCAACCCTGAGCGTTACCGACACCTTCGAGGTGGAGGATGAGTTGCGCGGGTTGGCGATCGAGTTTTGCCTGACGGCAGTGCAAAGTCTGATGGCTGATTTACTTTACCAGCCGTTGCCGGTGTTGAGCGTCAATATCAGCTTTCCCGAATTGGCCGATGCGCAGACCTATGAGCGTTACTTCGCCTGCCCGGTGTCGTTCGATTCCTCGCGTCCCAACAGCTTGTCTTTCGATGCCCGCTGGCTCGACCAGCCATTGCCGTGTGCGCATTCTGTTTCCCATGACCAGATGAAGAGGCATTGTTCAGAGCTCAAATCCCACCTGGAAAGCCCTCGTGATTTTCTTGCCAATGTGAGATCCGCTATTGCCACGCAGTTCGAGCCGGCGCCCACTCTGAACAACATTGCCGTGAGCATGGCCTGTTCAAGCAAAACCCTACAGCGTCATTTACGTGCCGCAGGCACCAGTTTTAATGAGCTGCTGGGTGAAGTGCGCTATCAACGCGCTCAAGAGCTGTTGATACGGCAAGTGCCTATTGCACGCATTGCCGAGCACCTGGGCTTCAGCGAGGCTGCTGCTTTCAGGAGGGCTTTTCAGCGCTGGAGCGGGTGCACGCCTTCGCAATATCGCTCGAAGGTCAGGCACTGAAAAAGGTGCGGGTGTTCTCGGTGGCAAGTGTCCCCTAAGATCCCCTTTTTTGACCCGTTTACGCCTTTAGCCCAACCCCCTCAAACCAGACAATCAATAGCAAGTCGCCATGATTGGCATCACGCAGTGATCGGGAAGAGGGGTAGTTATGAAAGTGTTGGTTCGCAGTGTGGCGGCAGGTGTCGGAGTGCTTTATGCGGGCTCGGGGTTCGCTCTCGACAGCTTTCAAATCGGGGATGTGTTGGTCGAACCCTCGGTGACGGTGGGCGCGGCGTACCTCTATCACAAGAATCAGGCGTTTGGCGGCCGCACCAGCGGTATTGGGCTTGAGGTGGACCGTACCTCCAGCCGTGTTGAAGGCTTTGTTTTGCCCGATGTAAAAGTCACCGGGCCGCAAACCGCGTTCGGGACGGTATTTGGTGGCGTTTCGGCGGTCGGTGCAATGACGCGAGGCGACAGTGACGCTGGTGGATTTACCCATGACGACCCGGAGTCCGTTGGGTTGGAAACGGCCTTTGTCGGCTGGAAAAGTGCGGATTTGTTCCCCTCGCTAGGCAAGGATGCGCTGACGCTGAGCGGCGGTCGTCAGAACTTCATGATCGACAACGGTTTTCTGATCGGTGATGGCCATGCTGACCAAGGCAAGGACGCAGCCGCCTGGATTGGCCCACGCACCGCATTCAAAAATACCCTTATCGCCCAGTTGGATACCGGCAAGATTCATGCGGATGTGTTCGACCTGACGGCCAGCGCTGACCTTGAATACGCTGACTACAAAGAGAACCTGCGCTTGCGCGGCGGCAATTTCGAATGGCGTGACAGCTTGGGTACGCTGGGGGCCACTTATTACCACACGCTGGACGCTGACAACGCAGCACGGGATGGCGTGGATGTGTACGACGTGCGTGCCAAAGGCACGCCATTTACGGCGCTCCCGCAAGTCAGCCTGGCTGGTGAGTATGTCTGGCAGAAGGGGGGTGATGCCGACAAGTCCGCTCATGGTTGGTACGCACAAGCCAGCTATGCCTTCACCGACGTGCCATGGACGCCGACGCTGACCTATCGCCGGACTCAGTACTCCGACGACTACGACCCGATGACCTATGGCTATGGCGGTGAGTACGGCACTTGGTACCAAGGTGAGATCGTCGGTGAGTACATGCTGTTCAACAGTAACGTCAATATCGATTTACTCAAGCTGGCCTTGCAGCCACGCGAGAATATCGACTTTGGCGTTATGGGCTATCGCTTCCGTCTGGATAAAGCACCCGAGGGTGTGACCAGCCGCGATTTTGCCAACGAGTTAGATGTGTATGTGAACTGGACAGTGACACCCTCGCTGACGGTCAGTGCCGTGTATGGCATGGCATTGCCCGGCGATGCCGCCAAGCAGATCTACGGTGACAACAACCGTTCCCAACTCTTTGAAACCATTGTGACCTGGAGCTTCTGATTACCTTGAAAGGGGCGTGCGGGCATTTTCTTGAATGGCCCCATCGCTCCTTTTTTTGTCTGCTACGAACCTGTCAGCTGCGTGCACCTCACCCTACATTCCAGGCGGTTGCACACCACATTTCCAGAGGGCCTCAATCATGTCTACCGCTTCCCTTGTGACTCTGCCGGGTACTGCATCCGTTGAGCACGTCGTCGAGATCATCGAGCGCGATGGCGGCGTTATTATTGCGGACTTTATGGCCAGCGATGTGCTCAGCGAACTCAAGCAGCAGATCGACGCTGCGCTGGATACTTCGAGCTTTGGTCATGAAAACTTTTTCGTCGGCACCTCCACACGTCGCGCTAGTCGGCTGTTCGCGCGCTGTTCGCGCATGGTCGATGTCGTCCTGCATCCCTTGTACCTTGGGGCCGCACGCAAAATCCTGCAAAAGCCCGTATCGGTCTGGTTTGGCCAGCAACGCACCACGGTCACTCCGTAAATCCAGATTGGTATGACTCAAGCCATCCAAAATCATCCAGGCCAGGGCAAGCAACCGCTGCACCGCGATGACACCAGCTTCCTGTGGCGTCATCCCAACTACGGACGCGAAGCACGGCTGCAGATCATGCTGGCGATAACCGAGTTTACCGAAGCCACGGGCGCGACCAAGGTGATCCCCGGCAGCCACGAGTGGGACGATGAGCGCTGCCCTCAACCCGAAGAGGCCGTGAACGCGGAGATGGCTGCAGGTTCCGCGCTTCTGTTCATCGGTTCGACTTACCACGGCGGCGGCACTAACTCCAGCGATGCACCTCGCACGGGCCTGACCATGGGCATCGACCTGGGATGCGTACGCCAGGAAGAAAACCAGTACTTGTCCATACCCTTCGAGACGCTAAAGGGATTGCCTAGCGAAGTGCAGCGCTTGCTTGGCTGGGATGCTGGCGAGAACTTCATGGGATGGGTGGAGCAAGGCGGCAAGATGCTCAGCCCACACACGTTCCTGCAATCCGATGACGTGCTCAAGTCGCTGGGGCTGGTAGAGCAGACCCATTGAGCTGGCTAGACCAGGCTTTGACAAAGGCAACCTGCGGGTTAATGCCAGTCAGTTAAGGTTTCTACAACATTACTGGGGCTGCTTTGCAGCCCTTCGCGAGCAAGCCCGCTTCCACAGGGTTGGCGCTGAGTTCAGAAAATGCGCTATCCCTGGGAGAGCGGGCTTGCCCGCGAAGCGGCCCCAAATTGCTTAACTGACTGGCATTAACCTGCGGGTTGCGTTTTTTACACCTGACGTATTCAGCTGGTCGGTCCCAGGCCGAAAAAAGGCGCCCTAAGGCGCCTGAAGTGTCACCTGAACCGAGGGCAGAGCCAGGTGAGCGGAACAAACCAGTGGAGCGTTGGTAAGGCGCAGGGTCTGTCCCGCCTCGCGTTGAAGCGAGTGGGGCCATTTTAGGGCCTTGTAGAGCACTGAGTAGGTGGAGGTTGGCCAATTCTAGAGCCGCGGTGGCCAGTTTATCCTGTTCTCTATTAAGAATATAATATTGCATATAGAATTATGCGTGATAGCTTGCCAAGCTAGAGGCTTCCTCATAACAAGAAGAACGGTCATTGCTCATGCTCTTTGCACAGAAATTCTCCATTGGCGCCAAGCTTTTGGTCCTGCCCATCTTGTTCGTACTTGCATTATTGGTTGTCTCGGGTGTCGCCTACCACGGGCTGGCCAGGCAGCAGGCAGTGATCGAAGAAATTCAACAGTTGCGCTTCCAGCAATATAGGCAGGTCTTGGAAACCGCGACTGCTCTGCAGGCGGCGATGGTTGGCGCCTATGCCACGGGGGCACGCATTCTTGAATCCGGTGGGCAGACCGAGCTGGAGGAACTGGAATCTTACTTCGAGGATATACGGGCGAGTGTCGACGACATGCGCACTGGCCTTGGCAATGCAGCCCGTGAGACCCGCTTGGGTGACGAGGAAAAGGCACTCTATCGGGCGGTGCAGGAGCAGGCTGCTGTAGTGACCGAGGGACTGGACGATTTTCAGCGCACTGCCTTGAAAGATCAGATTCAGGCTGCTTCGTTGTTGGGACGGGTGCGCGCTGACAGCAACGGCTTGCAAGCGCAGTTCAACCGCCTGTTAGCGCTGCAGGCGCAACTGACCTCTGACGCGTTTGCCGAGGCCGAAGCTTTGCAGCGTCAGGTATCAAAGATGCTAGTAGTGATATCACTGGCCGCCAGTGCTCTGGCGTTGCTGGTCAGTCTTTTGTTACGGGGGCAGATCTTGCGTCCCATCCGGGAAATCGAGCAGGCATCGATTAGGTTGCGAGACGGTGATCTGACGCACCGAGTGCGCGTGATCGGTGGCGACGAGATCGCTCACACTGCGCAGGCGTTCAATGAGCTAATTGACAGTTTCCAGCAGGCGATGCGTCAGGTTGCCGCGGTAGCCGCCTCGGTCAGTGCATCGGCTGAGACGTTGGTAGGCGCCTCGGCGCAGGTGGCCGAGAGCTCCTCGGCACAGACCGGTGCGGTTGGGGTAGTATCGATGACCATCGAGCATATGAGCGCCAGTATTGCCGACATCTCCAATCATGCCCAGAGCCTGCGAGGTTCGGCCGAGGCTAGCTTGCGAGGCACGCAGGAGGGACATCTGGCGCTGTCGCGTCTACTCGAAAACATCGACAGCGTACGCCTGGCATTCTTAGCCATTCGCGGCTCGGTAGGTGCTTTTGTCGAAAGCACCTCGGCGATTACCGCCAGTATCACCCAGGTCAAGGATCTCTCTGCGCAAACCAACTTGCTGGCGCTCAATGCGGCGATCGAAGCGGCGCGGGCAGGTGAAAGTGGGCGCGGTTTCAGTGTGGTAGCAGATGCAGTGCGTCAGTTAGCGCAACGCTCGGCCCAAGCGGCCAATTCAATCAATGAGTTGACAGTTAACCTTGAAGGCCAGTCCGAGGCGGTTGGCGACGCTCTGCGTGCAGGCACTGTGGCGCTGGATGACAGTGGCAGGCTACTGAGTGAACTGGAGAGCACCTTGCAGCAAGCTGCGGACCTAGTTGGGGACTCGACTAGAGGTGTAGACCAGATCGCTGATGCGGTGAGTGTGCAAAGCGAGGGCGGGCGGGGGATCGCGGAGCACATCGAGCACATCGCCCGCATGGCTGGGGAGGGCGATGCGATTACACATCAAGTGTCCGGAGCGGTAGTATCACTCCGTGAGCTTTCGGATGAACTGAGCCTGGCAGTGAGTCGCTTCCGCTTCGAAATCTGATTTTGTGAGGAGCGGCATGCGCCGCTCCCCACAAAATCAGTCAGAGCTAACGGCTACGAATCAGTTGTAGGAACTCTTGGCGAGTGTTGTACGAGTCGCGCATGCATCCGAGCATGACCGAAGTGCTCATTACCGAGTTCTGCTTTTCCACACCACGCATCATCATGCACATATGTTTCGCCTCGATCACCACCGCCACACCGGCGGCATGGGTGACTTCGGCGATCGCTTCGGCAACCTGGCGGGTCAGGTTTTCCTGAATCTGCAGTCTGCGAGCAAACATATCGACGATACGCGCCACCTTCGACAGCCCCAGCACTTTGCCTGTGGGGATATAGGCAACGTGCGCCTTGCCAATGAACGGCAACAGGTGGTGCTCGCACAACGAATACAATTCGATATCACGGACGATGACCATCTCGTCGTTGTCCGAGTCGAACAGTGCGCCGTTGACTATCTGCTCAAGGCTTTGCTGATAGCCATGGCACAGGTACTGCATGGCTTTCGCCGCGCGCGTTGGCGTGTCCAACAAGCCCTCGCGATGCGGGTTTTCGCCGATGCCCTGCAGAATTTCGCGGTAGTTTCGGGTCAGTTCCTCGTTCATGATTGTCCCTGTTTAGAGTTGAATGATGGAAATCTTGTCGATGGCTTGGCTGGCGTCATGAAACTGTGCAGTCGAGCCATTACGCCATTGCTCCAGTAGCTGCGCTTGACGCTGGTGAGCATGATGTAGAAAGCGCTCTTTTACTGGCCCGTAACCGCGCACGCTGTTTGGCAGCTCCAGCAGCTCACGGGCCAGTTGCAGGTTGTCGCTGCGCAGGCCCGCCAGCACTTCATCCAGAATACTTTCATAGTTACGCAACCAGTCGCGCTCAACCTTGCGCTCATGGGTATGGCCGAACGGGTCGAGCCAGGTGTTGCGTAGGCTCTTGAGTTTGGCCAGCAGCTTGAAGCCTTGCAGCATCCAGGGCCCGTAGCTGCGTTTTTTGGGCTCTTTGCTAATGCGGTTGTCGTTGAGCAGCGGCGGTGCCAAGTGGAAACGCAGGCGGTAGTTGCCTTCGAACATTGACTGGATGTTTGTCAGAAAGTCGCCGTTGCTGAACAGTCGGGCTACCTCATATTCATCTTTGATCGCCAGGACCTTGAAGTAGTGGCGGGCAACGCTTTTGGACAGCTCGTCCGGCTGGCCCAGCAGCCGAGTTTCGGCCTCCATGAACTGCTCCACGCGTTGCCGGTAACGTTGGGCATAGGCGTTATTCTGATATTGCGTCAGGACGCCCATGCGCCGCTTAACCATTTCTTCCAGGTTTTGCGAAAGTATGCGGTCGGCGCTTTGCTTTTTGCCGGCTTCGACAATGCGCAGTACCCGTGGCAAATCGTGGGCACTGCGTCGGCCCCAGGCGAAGGCTGCCAGGTTGAAGGCTACCGCGGTGCCATTCAACTCGATGGCTTGTTCCAGCGCCTCTTCGCCGACCGGCAACCAGCCTTTCTGGTAGGCATAGCCCAGCATGAAGGTATTTGTAGCGATTGAATCGCCCATCAGCGTCGTGGCAATTCTGCTTGCGTCGACAAAGTCCGCCCGCGCTGGGCCAACGGTTTCGGCTATTTGCGCTGACATGCCTTGGGTATGGAATTGCGGGTCAGGGTGGCTGGCCAGATCACCGCTTTGCGCCTGCAGAGCAAAGGTACGCACGAACGCACTGGTAATGCTTTGCTCGCTGTTGACCAGGGCGTGCGTCACACCTTGGCGCAACTTGGATAACGTTTCGGTGTTGGCACTGACAACCAGATCGCAGCCCAACAACAAGGCTGCTTCACCTTCGGCGATCCGCGGGGCGAACAACTGATCCTGGCGGGCAGCGATGCGAATGTGTGACCAGACGGCGCCGCCTTTTTGTGCCATGCCAGCCATGTCGAGGTTGAGCGTACCCTTACCCTCGATAAACGCCGCCATGCCCAGTAAGGCACCGATGGTTACTACACCTGTGCCGCCCACACCAGTCACCAGGATGCTGTATGGCTCTTCGAGGGCGACGACCGAAGGAGCGGGCAGGTCCCATTCATCGTCGGCCTTGGCTGCCAGGGCCTGTGGCTTGCGCAGCGTTCCGCCTTCGACGGTGACAAAGCTTGGGCAAAAGCCGTTGAGGCAAGTGAAGTCCTTGTTGCACGAAGATTGGTCGATCTCGCGCTTGCGGCCGTACTCTGTGTCCACCGCCACCACCGACATGCAGTTGGACTTGCTGCTGCAGTCGCCACAGCCTTCACATACCGCTTCGTTGATCACCACTCGACGTGCTGGGTCGGGGAACTTACCGCGCTTGCGACGCCTGCGCTTCTCCGCTGCGCAGGTCTGGTCATAGATGATTGCCGACACTCCCTGGAACTGGCGCAATTGCTCCTGGACCTCGTCCATCTTGTCGCGGCGTACTACCGGTACACCTTGGGCCAGATCAGGAATGCCTTTGTACTTCTCGACATCGTCACTGACCACCACCAGGCGCTGAACGCCTTCTGCAGCCAGTTGGCGGCTGATTTGTGCCACGCTCAGGTTGCCGTCCACCGGCTGCCCGCCTGTCATGGCCACGGCATCGTTGTAGAGAATTTTGTAGGTGATCTGCGCCTTTGCCGCGATGGCGGCACGAATGGCGAGAATGCCGGAGTGGAAGTAGGTACCGTCACCCAGGTTGGCAAAGACATGTTGGGTGGTGGTAAAGGGCGCTTGGCCGATCCAGGCTACTCCTTCGCCACCCATTTGGCTGAAGGTTTGGGTTTGCGGGTAGATCCAGGCGGCCATGTAGTGGCAGCCGATACCGGCCAGCGCGCGGCTACCTTTCGGCACCTTGGTCGAGGTATTGTGCGGACAGCCAGAGCAGTAGTGCGGCACGCGCTCCATCAGGTTGCTGAACTGGCCTTTGCAGGCCAGTTGTGCCTCCAATAGGGCTAGGCGCATTTGAAGCGAACCGCCTGGGTGTAGACGCAGGATTCGCTTGGCCAGGGCGCGTGCGATCATCGCCGGCGTCAGGTCATTGATAGCCGGCAGCAGCCAATCGGTGTGCGGCAGGCTCCATTCACCCTTGTCGTCGAACTTGCCAACGATGCGCGGACGTACGTCTTCACGCCAGTTGTAGAGCTCTTCCTTGAGTTGGTACTCGATCATGTGGCGCTTTTCTTCCACCACCACAATCTCCTCCAGGCCTTCGGCGAACTGGCGTACACCTTCAGCTTCCAGCGGCCAGACCATGCCGACCTTGTACAGGCGTAGACCGATTTTCTGCGCCTGGGGCTCGTCGATCCCGAGGATGTTCAGGGCCTGGCACACGTCGAGATAGGACTTTCCAGAAGTGACAATGCCAATTCGGGCATTCGGCGAATCCATGACGATGCGATCGATGCGGTTGGCACGGGCATACGCCAGGGCGGCATACAGCTTATGCTCCAGCAGGCGCTGTTCTTGGGCCAGGGGTGGGTCGGGCCAGCGGATGTTCAGACCGCCTTCGGGCAACGCTATGGTCGGGATTACAGGTTGTACGCGGTGAATGTCGATATCGACGACCGCCGCGCTTTCAACCGTGTCGGCCACAGCCTTGAGGGCGACCCAGCAGCCTGAGTAGCGCGACATGGCCCAACCATGCATGCCGTAGTCGAGGTATTCCTGTACGCCGGAGGGCGCCAACACCGGCATCATCACTGCCTTGAAAATGTGCTCGGTCTGGTGGGGAAGGGAAGAGGAGCGGGCGCCATGGTCATCGCCTGCGATGGCTAATACACCGCCAAATTTTGATGTGCCAGATGCGTTCGCGTGGCGGAAAACATCACCGCAACGGTCCACGCCGGGGCCCTTGCCGTACCACATGCCGAAGACGCCATCATACATGGCACCTTCGAACAAATTGACCTGCTGCGTACCCCAGATCGAGGTGGCGGCAAGGTCTTCGTTCATACCAGGGTGGAACACTGTGTGGTGTGCTTTGAGGTAGTCACGTGCTTTCCATAGGGCCTGGTCGAAGCCGCCTAGCGGCGAGCCGCGATAGCCGGAAATGAACCCGGCGGTATTCAGACCGTTGGCCCGATCGCGTAGCCGCTGCATCAGGGGCAGGCGCACCAGCGCCTGAATCCCCGTGAGCAGTACATGTCCACTGTGTTGTACGTACTTGTCTTCCAGAGAAACCGGGGTACTCATGTTTATCCTCCAGGCGTTGTTCTTGTATGGCTGCACCGGTAAAGGGCGATGCCTTGTCGAGGCCGACTCTAGAAAGCAGGGGAGCGATCGTAAAATCACGAAAACAGCGGTGAGGTATTGGTGTTTCAAATACCTGCATGGGTCGGCATTGGCGGTGCTGTGCAGCTCAAGCCGGGGCTGTCGGGCTTGGATACTAATTAAATATAGACAAATAATCAAAAAATGTTCAATTATCGATCATGAAGACGCTTGAAAACAAAACAGACAAGGGAGAAAGCCATGCGTGCAGCCATCATTTCCGAACGCAATGCCTTGCCACAGGTACGTGAGTTCAATGAGCCGCAAGCGCAAGACGGTGCGGTACTGATCGACGTGGACACGGCCGGCCTCGGGGGGTGGGATGTACTCGGGGCCTATCGCCTGGGTGTCGAATACCCTTGTGTCATCCGTGGTGAGGGCGTGGGACGAGCGCCGGATGGGCGGCGAGTATATTTCGGTGAGCGTTCGGTGCTGCCCTACGGTGCCTGGGCCGAGCGCACTTTGGTGCCGCAAGCCGAAGTGTGGAATGTGCCGGACGACGTGGACGACAAAACCGCGATCAGCATGGGTATCGCCGCTACCGGGGCCATCGTGCCGCTGGAAAAGGCTGAGATCCAGAAGGGCGAAAAGGTCTTGATCCTCGGCGCCACCGGCACCTTGGGACAGATTGCCCTGCAGCTTGCGCGTGGCATGGGTGCTGGCAAGGTCGTTGGTGCCGCGCGTTCACAGGAGGCACTTGGCCGCCTGAAGTCGCGCGGAATCGCCGACGAGGTCGTTACCTTGGGCGGCAGCGATGATGTTGACGCACTTAAGGAGGCGGCGGCCGGTGGCTTCGATGTGGTACTCGACCTGGTGTGCGGACAACCCTTGCTGACGTCCCTGAAGGCCACCAATTGGGGCGCACGCATTATGACCATTGGCACTGGTGCTGGCCGCCAGCTCAACCTGGATATCGCCGACCTACTGTTTCGCAGCCTGTCGTGCATCGGGACCGGCCAGCGTCCCCCTACGGACCGCGAACAGATCTGGCTGCGACTGTTGAAGATCGCCAGGGAACAGCAGATACACGTGGACTACCTAGATTTCACCCTTGACCAGGCCGCAGAGGCTTGGGCTGCTCAGATAGATGGACCGCACGCCAAGATCACGGCCACGATCCGCCGCTGAAGGCCGCAGCGGCAAGCGGTTTCATTGGTTCTGGCGGCGGGCTCGGCATAGCAGATGATCAAGGGCAAAGACGTTTCCATGCGCCAGCTTCGGTACTTCGTGGCGGCGGCTGATACGGGTCAATTCTCCCAGGCGGCTCTCAAGGTGCACGTGTCACAGTCGGCCATTACCGCCGCGGTGCAGCATCTGGAAGAGACTATGGGCGTTAGCCTGTTCGACCGCTTGCCCTATGGCGTGACACTGACGGCCGAAGGCAATAAGTTTGCCCAACATGCGCGGCATATCCTCGATACGCTGCAGGACGCCCTGAGCGAGCCGCTGTTCCTCAGCCACTCGACACGGGGAAGCGTGCGTGTGGGGGCTTCCTACACGGTGCTGGGCTACTTCCTGCCAGCGCTGCTTGCACGATTCAAGCGCAGCTATCCGCAGGTGGAGATCGAACTCGTCGACATAGATCGCCACAGCATCGAGCAGGCCGTTAACAATGGCGATCTCGACCTTGGCCTGGTGATCGTGTCCAACACCCCCAGCCTGCATGTTTTCTCCCACCAGGTGTTGATTCGATCCCGCCGGCAACTCTGGTTGGCCAACCAGCACCCCTTAATGACTGCCTCCTCAATCAATCTCGAAGACGTGGCGCAGCACGCCTACATCCTTGCCACCGTGGACGAAGGTGACAGCTCGACGTTTCGCTACTGGGCGTCTCGTGGGTTGGCTCCCAACGTGGCTTTTCGTACTTCTTCCATGGAGGCGCTGCGCGGCCTGGTCGGCCATGGCTTTGGCGTCACTATTCTTTCCGACATGCTTTACCGACCCTGGTCTCTGGAGGGTAAGAGGATCGAGGCTCGGCCATTGGCGGATGTCATTCCGCCCATGGAACTGGGGCTGATCTGGCGACCCGACAAGCACTTATCGATATCGGTCCAGGCATTTCGACAGTTCCTGATCATGGCGTGTACGTCGTGAAACCTTGCTGGCCTAGCGCTGTTCCTCAGGCTGCTATGCGCAAAATAAATATAAATGAACAAAAGCAAGATAAATGTCTATATTTGCATTGGTTCCGAAAGTGCCGAGCGGTGACCGTTCGGCCTGCTGGCCGATTAAAACAAGGAGAATGCCATGCTGATCGATGTACACGCCCACCTGCTGACAGAGGGTATGCTCAACCGCCACGAATTCTGGGGCCCCTTCATGAAGGTGCAGGGGTTGACTGTTGGCCATTTTTCCCTCGGCACCAAGCAGCCGGCCAAAGCCACGAGCGACGCTGAGGCGCAAGTCAACCTATTGGCGCGCATGACCCACGCCAGTCGTCGCAAGCTGATGGCCGAGCGGGGTGTCGACAAGCTGGTGGTCTCCACGCCTTCGCATTGCTTCATGTATTGGGCTGGTGATTTTGCCAACGAGTACGCGCGTATCTGCAACGACGAGATGTCAGCGTTCTGCCGCGCCGACCCTGACCATTTCGACTTCTGGTGCCATGCTAATCTGGCCGACCCACGCAACGCCGCCAAGGAAATCGAGCGAGCGGTAACCCAATTGGGGGCCAAGGGTGTATGCGTAGGCGGTGCCAACTTCAACGGATTGCAAGCTCATGACGAGCAGTTGTTCCCAGTGTGGGAGAAGCTCACACAGCTGGATGTACCGATCATGGTGCATGGCTTCAACCAGTCGATCTACTGGGGCGAGAAACACACTGATGACAAGTTCGAAACGACCTCCATCGTGGGTGATTGCGTCGATGAGACCTTGTTTTTCTGGTACCTGATCTGTGGTGGAGCACTGGATGTCTTTCCAACCCTGAAGACCTATATCACCCATGCGGGGGGCATGGCGATCTTCCAGCTGGGCCGACTCAGCGAGCTCAACCAAGCGATGGCGCCTGATACGCGCAACCAGCGGCCGCTGCTGGACTATCTGCAGAACTTTTACTTCGATCTCGACGTGCACGCACCTGGTTTGCGTCGCGGTGTCGCTGAAGTGGTGGGCGCTGAACGCTTGCTGTACGGCACAAACTTTGGTGGGGCCTATGACCACGGTGACCTGACCGCCGGGCTGGGGTTATCGGTGGAGGACCGCGAGCGGATCCGCAGCGGCAACGCAATCGAACTGCTCAAACTGAAAGTGCCGGCCCACGCTGCGCGTGCCGTGACGCCATGACGCGCAGCCTGCTGGCGATGAGTGCTGGGCGGCCTTATCCGCAACGTGTCGGGCGGCTGACGCGGCAACTCGGCGACATCAGCGCCGCCTGGCTGACGCAACTGCTGCAGCCGTGTTACCCCGGTATCGAGGTGCAGGCGTTGGCGGTGGTGGAGGTCCGCAATGGGCATACCACCAAGCTGCGCGCCAGGCTCGAGCTGAACGAGGTCGGCCAGCGTGCGGGGATACCGTCGCATGTCTGCCTGAAGTCGAACTGGTCGGAAGGCTTCGAGAGCGGCGATATCTGTGAATTGGAGGCGCGTTTCTATCATCTGGCCCGCGCGTGGTCCGGTGCGCCTTTGCCTGCCACGTATTTCACTGACTGGGACGCCGATGGCGGTGGTCGCGGCGTGGTGGTCATGGAGGATCTTGGGCTGGCGGCCGGGCAATTCGGCCACAGTACTGACCACCTGGGCGTGGATGGTGTCGCCCAGGGTCTGGAGTCTTTAGCCACGTTGCATGCCGCGAGCTGGGCCGAACCGCGTTTGCACCGCCAGGGCTGGCTTCCAGTGTCGATGGCCAACCCGGTAGACAACGATGGCCTGCTGCGTATGTACAACTACATCAAGGTCAACCTGCGCAAGGACGACTACCGGCAGCGGCTACCCCGTTGGATGTACGAGACGCCAGAGCTGTTCAGCCATGCCTTCGATGAGTTGGCTGCTTTCGAGCGGGCGCAGACGTCGCCCATCTGCTTGATCCATGGCGACTCGCACCAGGGCAACAGTTTTCAGCGTGGTGATGGGCAACGCATCTGGCTCGACTGGCAACTGGCACGCCGCGGGCGGCCGTGGCGCGATGTGGCGTACTTCATGCTCGGCGCGTTGACGATAGAAGAACGCCGCGCCGATGCGCAACGGCTGCTGCAGGTGTACCGCGAGAAGTTGATCAGTCTGGGAGCGGTTGGTGTACTCGACCAGCACGCCGCCTGGGAGCAACTGCGGCGTTGGCCGGTGTGGGGCATGCAGACATGGATGTCGAACATGGATGACTGGGGACAGTCAGGATTGCCGATGGTGGAGCGATTTTTTACCGCCGCCGAAGACTTCGACACGCTTCGCCTGCTGACACACGGACGCAAGCCACGGCGTACTCCGGTGCTGGGCGAGGGCGCTCGTCCGCTGACGCCAGCGTATGCACACCTGTTGGAGGATTGAACATGGTCAAAACGCACGTGCTGCACCTGCCAGGGTTAGATAACTTTCGCAGCCTGGCAGGCATGCGCACCCTGTGTGGTCGCCGGATCGCAGGCCATAGCCTGTTACGCTCGGACCAGTTGCATCGGCTGTCGGTCGCGAGCTGGCAGGTATTACGGTGTTTGGGCCTGAAGGTCGTGTGTGACCTGCGCAGTGCGGGCGAGCGCGAGTGTTATCCCAGTGGCTTGCCGGCTGTGGGTTTGCAACAGGTTCATCTGACTATCGAGGGGGACTTGCGAGCGGACCCAGGCATCGCCGAGATGCTGGCCGAGAATCCGGCGGTGGAGGGCGCGCAGCGCATGATGCTGGGGGTGTACCGGAGGTTGCCAGGACTGCTGGCGCGGCATATGCCGACGCTGTTCAGCCTATTTACGGTGCCAGAGCCCTCGATACTGATTCACTGCGTTGCCGGCAAGGACCGCACGGGTGTGGCAGTAGCGCTTTTGCTGCATGCGCTTGGGGTCGAACATGGACAGATCATGGCGGACTACCTGCGCTCGGCGCGGCGGTTCTGCCAGCTGGATACCCAGTGTCAGCAGGCCATGCACACTGCTGTTAGCCGCATGGTGGGCCAGCCGGTCAGCGAAGCGGCGATCAATGTGGTGCTGGATGCTCGGCCTGAGTATCTGAATGCGGCTTATGCGGTGATCGAGGCTGAATATGGCGGGTTGGAGCACTACCTGGCGCGCTTCAGCGGCATGGATCGTTGCGGCCTGGACGCGCTGCGCAACCGACTGCTGGTGGTTTAGGGCAGGGTGCTTGCGGTGACCCGTACGGGTTGCCATTGGGCCAGGGCAATCCCCAGCAGAATCAGGCCGCCGCCTACCGCGTGATACAGGTGCAATGTCTCTCCGAGAAACCCAATCGCCAAGGCTGCGGTAAAGAGAGGGACCAGATTCATCAGTACCGCGGTTTTTTCCGGGCCCAGGCGTTGCAGGCCTTGCATCCACAGGCCCGGTGCCAACGCCGAAGCGAATAGGCCAGCAAACAAAACCAGCGGCAAGCTCTGAGCGCTTAGGGCCATCGATGATGTAAGCAAAAACGGCGGTACCAGCATTAACGTGCCGCAGAGTATCTGTACATAAAGGCTTTCCCAGGTGGGCAGGGGGATTTGCCAGCGCTTCACCAGCACGCAATACAGGGCGTAGGACAGTGACGCCAGCAGCATCAGCCATTCACCCAGACCCACCCCGCGCTGCCAGAGCGATGGCAGGTGGCCCGCGGTCAGCAACCATGCCAACCCTGCGAATGAAACTGCCGTGCCTGTCAGTAACGGCAGGGTGGGGCGTGTGTTCAGCAGCGGGAAGGCTACCAGTACCGTCAGCAAGGGCATGGTCGCCAGGATCAATCCCATTGAGGTGGCACTGACCGTATGTGCAGCAAAGTAGGCCAGAGACTGATACAGCGACATGCCGAGCAATCCCAGTAGCCATAGTTTGGGCAGGTATGGCCGTATCCTCTGGCGCATTCTCCAGACCCTGGGCAGCATGACTGGTGACAACACCAGCAATGCGGTCAACCAGCGATAGAACGAAATGGCCGCGGGATCTATCACCCCCACCGACAGGCGATTGACCACGGTACTGGCAGCCCAGATCAGTGTGGCAAGCACTGGAAACAGCAGCTTCATTACGGGCGCTCTAGTGGCTGTCGGTGTTTCGAGCGGCCAGTGCCGCGGCAAAATCACGCTTGAGTGTCGGGAAGTAGGCAATCTGGCCACCCATGCCCCCGGCAATGTCTATCGAAGCCGCGCTGATGAAACTGGCGTATTCGCTGGAAAGGAACAACACCATGCCTGCAACATCTTCCGGTTTGCCATAACGGCCGATCGGCACCACCTTCATAACCATCGCATCGAACTCCTCACGGCTGACCCCGGGGCCCATCTCCTTGTAGTGGCGGTCCCACTGGCCAGTGTCGATCCAGCCCATGTTCAGGCTATTGACGAGAATATTGTCCTTGGCCAGCGACATGCCCAGCGAGCGCGAAAGCGCTACACATGATGCACGGTTGATCACCGAAGGGATCCCGTCGGGTGTCGGCACGGTGCCGGCCAGGGCATTGATCTCGATGATCCGCCCCCAGCGCTGTTGCCGCATGAACGGCACCACAGCCTGGACGAAGCGAAAATGCCCCATCTGCAACACATTGGCGTGTTCAAGGATGACTTCCGGCGTGAGGGTCTCTAGGTTGCCCCCACGCCCCTGGCCCGCGTTATTTACCAAAATGTCCACGCCTCCCCAGGTCTGCACTACCTCACCGACGAAATGTTGAACACCCTGAGTGTCCGTGACATCCACGGCTCGGGCCAGTACCGCCTGCGCATGTTCCTGCAGTTGTGCTTCCGCTTCGCGGACGGCCGCCAAGCTACGTGCGCAGATGGCCACACGGGCACCTTCCAGTGCGAAGGCACGGGCTATCGCTAGGCCTATACCGCGTGAAGCACCAGTGACAATCACGCGTTTTCCGCTCAGATCGATGTTCATGCGGGGCAAGCTCCTTGTGATTCTTGTTGGATTGACGCAGGCACGTTGCGGGTGTCTTCAGTGGCTTGTTTACCGGAAAAAAGCCGGTTGAGCAAAACATAATTGAACAGTTAGCATTTTTGTGTGCAGTATTGACCATGCTTTTCTCCATGCCCTCGGACACCGGGGGCGATCAGCGGCAACAAAAAAATCGACTGAGATTCTAAATACAGAATTGAAATCTTTATATGGAATTATTTGTTTTTCTCGGTTAATTTGAAATCAAGCCATGGGCGCGCTTCACCGGTGAAACCTGCCGACAAGCTCACCCGAGCTGCTTAGGCAGGTGAGGTAGCAGTACGTCAGCACGGCTGTAGCCAGTACTTGGCCTTATACAAACGACTGAAAATAAAAATAAAAGGTGCCGTATGAAAGACATGACCAAGCAGGGAAGGCATGTGTTTAGCCGCAGCGCGATAGCGCTGGCAGTGCTCGGCGGGATGAGTGGAGCGCACGCTGTTTCGTTTGACCTGAGCAACCCTGACTACCGCCTGCGTTGGGACAATACCGTCCGCTACAACTTGGGCGTGCGCATGGAAGACCAAGACCACCGCATCATGCGGACCCCGACCTACGACGAGTCCGACAGCAAATTCGACAAAGGCGATATCGTTACAAATCGACTCGATGTGTTGAGCGAAGTGGATTTCTCCTACCTGAACGAATGGGGGGCACGCCTGAGTGCTGCTGGCTGGTACGACAATGCCTACCGTGACACCAAGGTCCACAGCCAGGTGGGTGGCCAGACCAGCTACGAAAATGGTCACTACAGCGATGAGGTCAAGCGCTATGTCAGAGGACCTTCTGGTGAAATCCTCGATGCGTTCGTGTGGAAAAACTTTCAGGTAGGCGATACACCGCTTAACGTCAAGATCGGTCGCCATACCAACTACTGGGGCGAGGGCCTGCTGTTCGGTGCACACTCAGTTTCCTACTCTCAGGCCCCGAGCGACGGTGTAAAAGCCGCTACCAGCCCGGGTATCGAGACAAAAGAAGTATTTCTGCCCATCGGCCAGATATCTGCCAAGGCCCAGGTCACTGATCATCTTTCCATCGCCGGCCAGTACTTCTATGAGTGGGACTACACCCGTATTCCCTACGGCGGGACCTACTTCGGCGGTGCAGACTTCCTGTTCGAAGGTCCGGATCAGATGCCAGCCGGTGCTGGGGCACTCAAGCGCGCCTCCTCCAAGTATGGTCGCGACAGTAATGCCAACTGGGGCGTGATGGCCAAATACAACGTTGAGGCGATCGAATCGACCTTCGGCTTCTACTACCGCCAGTTCGACGACTATCAGCCTTGGCTCGCACCGCAGGTCAAGGCGAACCTGGGTGAGTACCGCGTCGTGTACCCCCGCGGGGTCAAGCTTGCCGGTATCAGTTTTGCTCGTGTGTTCGATTCGGTGGCCGTGGGCACGGAGCTGTCATACCGCAAGAACGGCGCATTGAACGCCACTGGTGTCAGCACGCTGGATGACGAGGGGCCGCGTGGTGACACCATCCACTTTATCGCTAACGCCGTGTATGGCATGCCACGCAACTTCATTGCCAATAACGCGACCTTGGTTGGCGAGTTTGCCTACAGTCACCTGGTCAAGGTGACCGAGCATGACGAGTTGTTCAAGTACAAGGGCAATGCCGCCTGTACGGACGCCCGTACACCCGGTGTCGCCGGCTCCGGCGACGCGTCCGATGGTTGCTCGACGCGCGACTACTACGCGGTGGCAGTCAACTACACGCCGCAATACCTGAGCATCTTCCCATCTTGGGACATGGACGTACCTCTGACCATCAACTATGGCATTCATGGTAACGCTGCCTCGGCTGGGGGCGGCAGTGAAGGTGCGATGTCCTGGTCGGCTGGTGTGAAGTTCACCTATCAGCAACAGTATGAATTCGGCCTACGTTATGCCGATACCCGCGCCCAACCCAAGAACCTGGCAAATGGCACCGTCGGCGGCAATGGCGGCGTTGGTAACACAGACCGGGGCTGGTTGGCATTCACATTCAAAACCTCCTTCTGAACAAATCCAATAAAAACGGAGACTGCCCGAATGAAAAGACAATTGGCCTTGTCCCTGGCGCTGTTCGGCATCGCTACCTGCAGCGTGGCCGCGGTCAGCCCGGAGGAAGCGGCGCAGCTAGGTAAAACCCTGACCCTTTTCGGTGCGATCAAAGAGGGAAATGCAGAGGGCACGATCCCTGCCTACGATGGCGGGTTGCGTACTGCACCGCCAGATTTCAAACCAGACAGCGGGTTCTGGGCCGATCCATTCCGCAATGAGAAACCCTTGTTCCGCATCACTTCGCAGAATATGGCCCAATACGCTGACAAGCTCAGTGAAGGACAAAAGGAAATCCTCAAGAAATACCCGGAGTACTACTTCGATATCTATCCGAGCCACCGCACCACGGCATATCCAAAGGAGGTGTTGGATGCCACGGTACGCAACGCCACCACTTGTAACACACAGAGAGACGGGCTGGCAGTCGACCCGGCCTGCCGTGGAGGGTTGCCATTCCCGATTCCGAAGACTGGCAACGAGGTTATCTGGAACCAGCAACTGCGATACAAGATCGGCCCCGGGTACTCCACCACCAGCTCCTCTAATAGCTGGGTGATGGATGCGAATGGTCAGCGGACCAAGGCTGCCGAGCAAGCCACGTTCGAAGAGCAGCCCTACTATCAGCCTACGCAGGCCGACCGCGATCCAATGATGTATGCCCGTGTGTATTCACTGAACAACTATCCGGCACGCCGTTCGGGTGAAGTCACCGTACTCAACGATTATCTGGACCCTGCGGCCAAAGCGCGTCGAGCCTTCAGTTATTCGCCTGGCCAGCGGCGGGTGAAGCTGGCGCCGGAGTTTGCTTTCGATACGCCAGTCGCTAGTCAAGGCGGGGTTACGCTGTTCGATGAGCTGCAAATGTTCTCGGGCAGTCAGGACCGTTTCGATTACAAGCTGGTGGGCCGAAAGGAGATGTTCATTCCTTACAACGCCTACAAGTTCTACTTCGAGTGCAACCAGGACGAGCAATTCCTTAAGCACCATGCCAATCCGGCGTGCGAGCGTTGGGAGTTGCACCGTGTATGGGTTGTCGAGGCCACGCTCAAGCCGGGCAAGCGACACGTCTACAGCAAGCGTACTTATTACCTAGACGAGGACACCTTTGGGATTGGGCTGTACGACGCCTGGGACCAAAGCGGTGCCTTGTATCGCGCGATCTTCCTCAGTGGTGTGCAGTTGTACGACAAAAACTTGCCGTACAACGTGAAAAACGTCGTATATGACTTCAACAAAGGCATGTGGGCGCTGCTCAACGACGGGTTGAAGGGCGGCTACAAGTTCGTCGATACACCACGAACCGAACGGGACATGAACCCCGAGGCAATTGTCGCGCGGGAGACCCAGCGCTAAGCCCTCCGGGCTGGTTGTGAGCTGCGCGCGTGCAAAGTGGTTCGCAGTTGAAAACGTTGTTCCTGAGCCCGGCAATGAGTGGCGCTTGTTGTCGGGTAGCAGGGCGACTCTGGCATGGTGAGGATAAAAACAATGATTAGCCAAGGCCTAGCAAGACCTAATTCTTTGAGTGTGCACTTGTTGAGTGCGGCTCTGATTCCTTTGTGGCTGGCCATGATGGGGACAACCCAGGCTGGCACGCCCACCATTGATCCGCTTGAAATGCAGGCGCCGACACTCGCACAGCCGCTGGCCGCACCGTTGATCAGCGTGGCCCGCGCCGGCGACGTGCTGGTCGGTGTCGGCCTGCACGGCCTGATTCAACGCTCCCACGACAATGGCACCAGCTGGGAGCAAGTCCCCAGTCCGGTGTCCAGTGACTTCGTTCAAGTGCGCTTCATCGATGCGCGAAACGGCTGGATTGTCGGCCACGACTCAGTGGTGTTGCACAGCAGTGACGGCGGCGCCACATGGGTCGTGCAGATGGATGGGCGCAAGTTGTTCAGCCTGCTTGGCAGTGTCTATGGCCGGCGGGCCGAACAGGGCGACCAGGAAGCCGGCGATCTGGTCCAGGAGGTAAACCGCGCGGTGGCTACGTCCGCGACACCCGCTGTGATACCGGCGCCCTTGCTGGACGTGTTATTCGACGCCAGCGGTCGCGGCTTCGTCGTAGGTGCCTTTGGCATGATCCTTCGAAGTGAGGATGCCGGCAGCACCTGGCAACCCTGGCTCGAGCGCGCAGACAACCCACGCAGAATGCATTTGTATGGACTGGCGGAGCGCAATGGCACGTTCTACATCAGCGGAGAACAGGGTGTATTGCTGCGCCTTGAGCCTGGCCAACAGCGCTTTGAAAAAATCGAGACGCCCTACACCGGCACCTATTTTGGCATCGCCGCCTTTGAAAACCTGCTGCTGGCCTACGGGCTGCGCGGCAATTTGTTCGCAAGTGTTGATGATGGCCAGCAGTGGCAGCAGATAGAAACCGGGATCGACACCAGCCTGGTCAGCATTGTGGAGCAAGGACCGGCGCTAGTGATGGTGAGCCAGGGCGGGCAACTGGTCAGTCTGGATCTCCACAGTCTCAAGGTCACTCCGCTGGTACAAACGCGCGTGGGCGAGGTGTATGCAGCAAGCGACACGAAGCAGGCCGGGCGGCTAGTGGTGGCACGCTTTGCCGGTGCCAAGGTCATCGATATCGCCCGGGCTAACTGACGCCGTCGGCACGATTCCCTAACGAGAAAGAAAACATGGTCGAGCAAAAATTCAACAGCGGGATGCCAGTGATCACCCACCTGGAGGACTTCGATAAAAGCTCCGGCGGCTGGTTTGAGCGGGTGATCTTCCGTAACCGCATGTTGGTCATCGTTGCCTGCCTGCTCGCCACCGTGGTGCTGGGCTTCTTCGCTGCACAGCTGCAGGTGAACGCCAGCTTTGAAAAGATGATTCCAAGCTCCAGCCCGTACATCAAGAACTACCTGGCTTACAAGAACCAGTTGCCGGGCCTGGGGAACAGCGTTCGTGTGGTGGTCGAGAACAAGACGGGCGATATCTACGACGCCGACTATCTGCTGGCCCTGCAGAAGGTCAACGACATGTTGTACCTGATTCCTGGCGTAGACCGCTCATGGATGAAGTCGTTGTGGATGCCCATCGTACGCTGGAAGGAGGTCACGGAGGAGGGCATCGATGGCGGGGCGGTGATGCCATCGGACTACGACGGCAGCGAACAATCCATCCAGGCCTTGCGTCGTAACATCACACGCGCCGGCATCATCGGCAATCTGGTGGCCAACGACAGCAAGTCGAGCATGCTAGTGGCACCGCTGCTCGATACCAACCCGCAAACCGGCGAGCCGCTGGACTACGGCGTGTTCTCCAAACAGCTCGAAGAGAAGATTCGCGCGTTAGAGAGCGACAAGATCGGCATCCACATCGTTGGCTTCAGCAAGCTGGTGGGCGACCTGATCGATGGTCTGTATTCGGTCATGCTGTTCTTTGGTGCCTCGGTAGTGATTGCAGGGGTGTTCGTTTACTTCTACACCCGTTGCCTGCGCAGTACGCTGCTGCTGGTAGGCGTAGCGGTGGCTGGCGTGGTCTGGCTGCTGGGGCTGATGCAACTGCTGGGTTACGATCTGGACCCTTACTCGATTCTGGTGCCGTTCCTGATCTTCGCCATTGGCATCTCCCATGGCACCCAGAAAATGAACGGCATTCTCCAGGACATCGGCCGCGGTACACACAAGTACGTGGCGGCGCGTTACACGTTCCGTCGCCTGTTCCTGACCGGGCTCACCGCGCTGTTGACCAATATCGTCGGTTTTGCAGTGCTGGTCATCATCGACATCCCAGTGATCCGCGATCTGGCCCTGACCACGAGCATCGGTGTGGCGGTACTCATCTTCACCAAGTTGCTGTTGATTCCGGTGGCGTTGTCGTACCTGGGCGTGAGTGCCAAAGCCGCGCGCATCGCAATCGCCAAGGACCAGGCGGGGGAGGCCGGACAAGGTATTTTGGGGCGTGTTTGGCGTGGCCTGGACCGTTTTACGGAGCGCCCGATGGCCACCGCGATCATTGCTTTGTCGCTGGTGGTGACACTGCTGGGCAGCATGGTGATGATGCACCTGAAGGTGGGCGACCTGGATCCAGGGGCTCCCGAGCTGCGCCCGGACTCGCGCTACAACCGCGACAATGCCTTCATTACCCAGAATTACGGGCTCTCCAGTGACCAGTTCGTGGTCATCATGAAAACCGACGAAGACAGTTGCAGGCTTTACCAGGCTTTGCAACGCATGGACAAGTTGGCCTGGCAGCTTAACCGGACTCCGGGGGTGCAGACCACCCAGTCTCTGGCCGAAACCGTGCGCATGATCAGTTCGGGCATGGCCGAGGGCAGCCCGAAATGGCTCAGTATCAGTCGCGACCAGGCCATTACCAACGCGGCGGTGGATGCGGCAATGATTTCCGCCCCTGGAATCACCAATCAGCAGTGTTCGGTTACCCCAATGATCGCCTACCTGGCCGATCACAAGGCAGACACCTTGAGCCGGGTTCTGAAAGTATCGGAAGCGTTCGCCAAGGAAAACAACACCATTGCGGACGCCGATAACCCAGTGGAGTTCCTGCTGGCAGCGGGCAATGCCGGCATCGAGGCCGCAACCAACATCGAGGTCGAGAAGGGCATCATCACCATGTACCTGGCGGTGTACGGCGCAACGGCGCTGCTGTGCCTGCTGACGTTCCGCAGCTGGCGCGCGACGGTGGTTGCGCTGATCCCTCTGCTGATGACCACGATCATCTGCAAGGCGCTGATGGTGTGGTTGGGCATCGGCCTGAAGGTCGCGACGTTGCCGGTCATTGCGGTGGGCGTCGGTGTCGGCGTGGACTATGCGCTGTACCTACTCAGCGTACAGCTGGCGGTGCAAGAGCGCGGCGCCAGCCTGGCAGTCGCCTACCGTCGTTCGCTGGACTTCACCGGCCGCGTGGTCGCGCTGGTCGGCCTGACCATGGCGGCCGGGGTGATTACCTGGGCCTGGTCACCCATCAAGTTCCAAGCCGACATGGGCATCCTGCTGACCTTCATGTTCCTGTGGAACATGCTCGGGGCGCTGGTCCTGATCCCGGCACTGTCACATTACCTGCTCAACCCCAGACGCAACGCCAAGGCCGGGACCACCCTGGATCTTGACGAGGCCCGCGTGCAGCAGCGCCCCGACAAGCCTGCAAGCGTGGCCAAACGCCATGCATTGCCCGCGCCCACCGTACGCGGCGTGCCCGCTGACTGAAAAGGCCGGGTATAGGCCTTGCCAACCCCTTTGAGGAGAGAGAAATGTTCGAATTACTGATGAGTGCCGACATGATGGTGCCGGACCCGGACGCCATGACGGAAATACTGGTCGACAAGCTCGGTATCTACAAGCATGAACGCTGGCGCCAGGCGTTCGACAATCACCCGTACATTGCGCACTTTCTGCGGGTGCACAAGTCTCTGGCAGTGTCTCCCACGCGCATTGAGCCGCAGTGGCACCTGGATCGCCCCAATCCGGGCGACCCGCTGTTCCATGAGTTCCTGGAGAGTCTAAAGGACTACCAGGGCCGCCATCGGCCCATGCTGACCCACTCCATCGTGCTGGCGCTGCATGGTGACAAGTTCGATGCGCTGGTGGACAAGCTGATGCGCCGTCGCCTGCCTTTTCGCATGGCGCAGCGTACCCCGGAAATGCCATTCGATCGTCTATGGCTCGGTGCGACCCCCGAGAAGCCCTGTTACCAGCCGTCCGTGGATGGGGGCCTGTGCATCGAGATCATGCCGACCGAGCCATTGCAGATGCCGGCCGAAACCTACCAACTGCCGCCGGTCAAGCCGCGAGATCTCAAGCCCGGCGACATGGTGCGCGTGACCGCCCGTGGGTTCCTGGTGCGAGACCTGGATGAAACTCTGCGCAAGATTTCCACCAACCTGGACTGGGAACCGAGCGGGCCGGTAGAGCATATCGCCGGTGAAGGATATCGCCGTGCACGCATGGGGTTCAGCGTGCCCAACAGCGCCACCCTCGATGTACTGGAGGCCACTTATTGGAACACTGATGCCGGCCATTACCTCAACAACTGGGGGCCGGGCCCTTACTACATCCGCATCGGCGTCAACGACTTGGCCGCCAAGGCCGAGGACCTGCGCGCCCGCGGCACCCGTTTTGAGTGGGTTGAGTCATCGCAGGCGGTGGACGGCCGGGCGCTGATCAAGGTCGACCCGCAAGAGCTCAATGGTCAGGTGTTCGAGTTTGAGGAGTGCCCTGCATGAGCACAGCGCTGAGCGAGCAGGTGATCAACGAGGCGGTGCGCGTGGAGTGTGACGCACGGGTCGGCTGGGTGGTACTGACTCGCCCCAACCAGATCAACGCCATCAATGACGCGATTCGTCAGGGGGTACCGCAGGCGCTGACCCTGCTGCAGCAAGATCCCGAGATTCGCGTGATCGTGATTCGTGGTGAAGGCGAGCGCGGCTTCTGCGCCGGCGCCGACATCAAGGAACGCCGTGGCCCTGAATCCAGCCTTCAGGTTCGCCAGCGCATGGAAAAGGTGCGCTGGATCGAAGCTCTGGACGGTATCGCCAAGCCGGTGATCGCGGCCATCCACGGCTACTGCATGGGCGGCGGGCTGGAACTGGCGTTGGCCTGCGACATTCGCTTCGCGGCGCCCAATGCGGTGTTTGCGCTGCCGGAAACCGGCCTGGGGCTGATCCCCGGTGGCGGCGGCACGCAACGTCTGTCGCGTGTGGTCGCACCGGGCCAGGCACTGGACATGCTGCTTTCTGGTGATCGCATGAATGCAGCACAAGCGCAGCGCATCGGGCTGGTAAGTCGGGTGGCCAGCGATAACCACGGCCTGCTGGAGGAGGTCACGACCTTTGCCCGGCGTATCGCCGCCAAGCCGCCCACCGCATCGGCCTTCGTCAAGCAGGCGGCCCGTGCCGCGCTGGAGTTGGACCTCAAGAGCGGACTGAACCTGGAGCTCGACTTGTTCGCGCTGCTGGCACCTACCCACGACGCGCGCGAGGCTGCCCAGGCCTTTAGCGACCGGCGTGAGCCGCGTTTCACCGGCGAGTGACGGGCTCACTTACAACAAGGAAATCCACATGAGTACAGGCAAGCTGGCAGGACGGGTGGCCATCATCACGGGCGCCGGTGGCGGGTTGGGGGCAGAATGCGCCCGCGTGCTCGCCTCCCATGGTGCGAGCATCGCCGTGGTCGACATCAACCTGGACGGGGCCACGACGGTTGCCCAATCGTTGCTCGACGAAGGGCACCAGGCGTTGGCGATTCGCACCGACGTGTCGTCGGAGGCCGACGTCCAGGCGATGGTTGCCCAGGTCAGGCAGCGGTTTGGTCGTATCGACGTACTGCACAACAATGCGGCAATCCTCAATGCTGAGCAGCGCCAGGCAGACCGCGATTTCGTCAATCTCGACATGGCGGCCTGGGACCGCGCCATCGCCGTTAACCTGCGCGGCGCGGTGTTGTGCACCAAGCACGTGATCCCGGCCATGCTGGAACTGGGCAAGGGCTCGATCATTTTCGCCACCTCGGGGCTCGGTATGCAGGGTGACATGTCCCTGACCGGATACGCTACCTCCAAGGCCGGCCTGATGATGTTACCGCGCATGGTGGCCTCGCAGTACGGCAAGCAGGGCATTCGCGGCAATGCCGTACAGATCGGTTTGGCGCCCTCCGAGCACGCCATGCCGCCGGCGTTGCTAGACATCCTGCGCGACAACCACTGTACCGCCGAACTAGGCACCCCGCGCCAGATCGCCGATGTCGTGGCGTTCCTGGCGAGCGACGAGTCGTCCTTCGTTACCGGCAGCACACTGGTGGCCGATGGCGGGTTCAGTACCCACACCCCTTCATTGGTGGCCATGCGCTCGCTATTCGCGCAGATGGGCAGAACTGGCATGTGACCCCCGCGGCGACGCGTACCTGCGTCGCCGCAGCTGACCTTCGACTTGGAAGCATGTGATGAACCAGACGCAATCCGCAGTAAACCCTGATTTTGATGTGATCGTGGTCGGCGGGGGCACCAATGGCCTATCTGCTGGCTGCTACCTGGGCATGGAGGGCAAGAAAGTGCTGGTGCTCGAAGCCCTGGACAAGGTGGGTGGCATGGCCTCCTCGGGCTACCTGATACCTGAGGCGCCGCAGCACTTGGTTCACCCCTGCGCGCTGGACATGATGTCGATGCGCGTGCACGCCCACGTGCCGGCGGAGCTTGGCCTGGAGCAACACGGCTTCAAATCGGTGGAACTGGCGCCGGGGTATGTGTATCTGCACCCGGACGGCCAATCGCTGATCTTCTGGCGTGACCGCGAGCGTACCGCTGCCGAGATCCGCCGCTTCAGCACCCGCGACGCCGACGCGTTTCTTGAATTCATGAAGGTCATCGACCTGTTCCTGGAGATCGCGCTGCCGATGATGCGGGTCGATCCGGCCAAGGCCAACCTGGGGGTCAAGCTGCGGATGGTCGCCACAGCAATCAGGCATAGGGCCCTGAAGCCCGAACTGATGGCGCTGATGACTGGGTCGGCTCTGCAGGCGGCGCGCGAACGATTCGAGCATCCGATCACCCGCTCGGCGATGTGCGCGCTTACCGGGCTTGCGGGCGACATCACAGCCGACGGCGGTGGCATCTACTACGCCCTGCTAGGGTTCCTGCACCGCTTCGGTGTGGGGCGGGTGATGGGCGGCATGCAGCAGTTGAGCAATGCCATGCGGGCCCGCCTGGAGGCGTTGGGCGGCCAGGTGCTGGTGTCGGCCAGCGTCAGTGAAATCGTGGCCAGTGACGGCGTGGTCAAAGGCGTGAAATTGGCCGATGGCCGTACCTTCTCTGCCCGCGCCGTGATTGCCGGCTGCCACCCCCGGCCGGCGCTGGAGATGGTCACTGCCGGTCAGCTTCCCAAGCATCTGCTGACCCGCATCGCCATGGCCCCGGCCAACGCCAAGGGCTCGGGCCCGTTGAAGGTGGATGTGGCCCTACGCGGGCAGATTTCGCTGCCACGCTTCGAGGCGGTGCGCGGCGATGGTGTCGACTTGCGCAACACCTGTCTGCTGATCGGCACCGAAGAGGCCGTGCTGGAGAACTTTGCCGCCTGTGCGCGGGCCGAAGTGCCGACCTTGCCCTACATCACCATGGCCGTACCCAGCGCCGCCGACCCGTCACAGGCGCCTGAGGGCCAGGATGTGCTGTACATCTACCCACCGGTGATGCCGGTCAACCCGAATGAAGGGTGGGATGCCCTGCGTGAGCGAGTGGCTGATCAGGTGATCGAGCAGTTGTACGCCTATGTCGACGGTATCGAGGGGCAAATCATCGGCCGACGCATCGAGGCTGCCCCGGACTTCACCGCGCGCCTGAATACCGTGAATGGTTGCGTGGTGCATATCGATACCACTTCGATGCGCTCCAGCACCATGCGCCCGGCGCACGGCCTGGGTGGCGATACGCTGCCGGTGGCGGGGTTGTACTTGGGCAGTGCGGGCATCCATCCTGGGGGTGGAGTCAATGGCATGGCAGGCCGGCTGGCGGCCAGGCGGGTCAGCCGCTACCTGAGCAAGTCGCGGCGCTGAAAAGCGCCCCGTCTACAGGGGCCGCAGACAGACGAAACCGGCAGCCGTCAGAGGCTGCCGTTTTTCTTTTCTGCGTTCAGAGACAGGCTCGCAATGACGAAGTCGGCCGAGTATTGGCGCCAGGTAATCATGCCTTCGGCAGAGTCGGTATCCAGGCCAGCGAGGGTCGACATCGAATAGCGGTTGGTGAACCAGCCCGTGGTCACCAGCGAGGCACAGGCCAGTAGCAGGCGTGGGTTGATGTCGGCGCGAAAATCCCCGCTGGCGGCGCCCCTGCGTAGGATGGCGTCGAGCTTGGCAATCAGTGCCGGCGCCATTTCTTGGAAATGATTACGAGGTGTTTCGTGGGCGTCGTGATAGCGAATGCCCTCCAGCGCCAGGCTGCCGAGGAAGGGGTCGAGCCGGTACTGGTCGAAGAAGTGATTGAGGACGGCACGCAGCGCCACAGGCGGTGGCAGTTGCTCGACCTCCAGGTTCACCAGCTCGGACATGATGTGGCTCGACGACTCGTCCAGTACCGCTACGAACAGGCCTTCCTTGGAACCGTAGTAGTGGTAGACCAGCTGTTTGGTGACGCCGGCCTCCCGAGCTATTTCTTCCACCCGTGCCCCAGCCAGGCCTTTCTTGGCGAACTCGACACGTGCAGCCGCGAGCAGCCGTTTCATCGTGCTGCGCTTGCCCTGTTCGACACCGTCTGTTGCTTTGACTACCACCCTGGACTCCTCATGCCGGTGTTGGCCCTTGTTGTTCACACCTTGAAGCATTTACCCGGCTGCCTTCGTTTGACCCCGAGTCAAACGAATCGGAGCCGCCCCTTACAGACAAGGGCATACCATAGGTTGGCAGGCGATACATCCTACGTAAAGCGCAGAAATATCGGTGCGCAGGCAAGAATAAAAACAACACAGGAGATCCTGATGAGCAACGAAAGTGCAGCCCTGGACCTGGCAACGGCGTACAACGCCGTGTCGGAAATGTACCGCGGTACCGATCTGGACATTCACGCGGTGTGCCGCGAGCAACGATTGAAATCACCCATCTACGAAGGCGATTTCATCACCCAGTTCGGCGTGCCGACCAATGCGGGCACTCAGCAGGGCACGCGCCCGACCTTCGCGTTGTTCAAGTACCAGGACGTGATGAGCGTGCTGCGCGACGGCGCCACCTACACCAACGGTTTCATCGCTGAGGGCCTTGGTGCGTTTTTTGATGGACTGATCATCCTGGCTATGGACGGTGACGAGCACCGCAAGGTGCGCGCCTTGTTGCAACCGGCGTTCATGCCCGAAACGGTCAACAAGTGGCGTCCGCAGATCGACCAGGTGATCCGCGAGGAATATATCCATCCGATGCTGCCGGCGAAAAAGGCCGACCTGATGAAGTTCGGCCTGGAGCTGCCGATTCGCATCATGTACGCACTGATGGGGTTTCCCTCCGACGACCCGTCCAAATACAAGCAGTACGCGGCCTGGGCACTGGCCATCGTGGGGGGCAATCAGATCGACCCGAGCAAGATGGTCGAGGCGCGCCGCCAGGCCGGGATCGCGGTTAAAGGGCTATACGACGCGCTGGCCGAAGTGGTGGTGCAACGCCGTCAGGCGGGCAGCCAGGGCGACGACGTGGTGGGCCGCCTACTGCGCGCCGAATACGAGGGGCGCACGCTGAACGACCATGAGGTCATCACCTTTACTCGCTCGTTGCTGCCGGCGGCAGGTGAAACCACCACGCGCATGTTCGGCTCGGTCATGACCCTGCTGCTGACCACGCCGGGCCTGCTGGAGCGGGTCAAGGCCGACCGCAGCCTGATTGCCAAGCTGATGGACGAAACCACGCGCTTCGAGCCGGTGGCCACCTTCAAGGTGCGCGAGACGGCCAAGGACGTCGAATTCCATGGCGTAAAAATCCCCAAGGGTTCGTTCGTGCAGTGCATGGTGGTATCGGCCAACCGCGACGAAGACGCCTTCGAAAACCCTGACGTGTTCGACATCGACCGCAAGCCCAAGCCTTCCTTCGGCTTCGGTTTCGGTCCGCACATGTGTATCGGCCAGTTTGTCGCCAAGGTCGAGATCAGTTGCGCGGTCAACGCCATCCTCGACCTGTTGCCCAACCTGCGCCTGGACCCCAGCCAACCGCTGCCGATGATTAGCGGCGCGCAGCTGCGCGGCGTATCCAGGTTGCCAGTGATCTGGGACTGAGCCTACCTCGGATACCACATTTAGCTTTACGGCCTTACAAAAACAACAGAGGGCACTATGAGAACGTTCAAGACCATTCCAGAGCGCGGCGACTTCGGCTTCCAGCAACTGGTGGGCCCGCACAAGGTAAGCGGCGCCTCGATGTCGGCCGAGCGCGGCTTTTTCGGCCTGCACCTGAGCAAGAGCTCACCCTTCGGATCGGTGCGCGATGAGCAAGGCAACATCTATTCCTTCGTTCGCTCGCTGATGGCCCCCAACGGCACGCCGAACCCGACCAAGTTCTTTTACCTGAACAATCATGTCGACAAGGTCAACCTGCGCATGGACCACGAGAAGATGGCCAAACAGGCGCTAACGCCCATGCCCGTGCACAGCCTCGACGGTGATACCGCGCGCTGGGCCAGCCAACCGGGGGAACCGGGCAATGCCTGGGAAATCACTGCCAGCAGCGAACGCCTGACCTGGAAGGAGGAGGGCCTGTTCGCTATCGAGGGTCGCCTGCTCGGGCCGGGTTTGCAATGGTACTTGCCGGGCGTGGAGTGGGGTACGTTCTATGTTTCGCAGTTGTGGGATGTGGCGGGCGTATGCGAGGGTCGGCCGGTCAAAGGTGCGCTGGCGCTGGACCAGTTCTACATGGCTGAAGGCGGCGCCATCCATTTCAAGAAAGACCTGGTGGTGAACAACAACAAGCACGTGATCTGGTGGTCGTTCGTCACCGTGTACAAGGACGGCACCTGGGATACCGGCTCGTTCATGGTCGGCCACGACCATCTCGGCTATGCCTTCTTCAACAATGAAAAAGGCGAAGTGCGGGTGACCACCGACATCGAAGGCCAGACCGAGCACAAGGACGGTAGCTACTTCCTGAAGTCGGCGCGGATCGTGCTGGAAGGCAAGGAAGAATGGGAGTTCCTGCCGGACGAGCGGGGCGAGATGATGGATTTTGTCGGCGGCTTCCCGATCACTGCCCAGCAGGAAGGGCGCTGGCGTCGGGTAGGCGATACCCGTGAGCCGTCGCACTGGCTGGGCTGGGGTGAATCTGACCGGCGCAACGGTTCGGCGCGTAATGTGCCTGGCAAGGATCTGTAACGCTGCACTGTGCGCCTGCCTCGGTGGGCAGGCGTATGCATAAAGCAAAACCCTCAACCAATAACAACAACGGGGAACCGCGATGAAGTTTCGCGACAAAGTAGTACTGGTAACCGGTGCGGGTCGTGGCATGGGTCGGGCGATTGCACTGGCCTACGCGCGCGAAGGGGCGCGGGTGGTGGTCTCGGCACGTACTGCGCGCTACGGTGAAGACACCGTCGAGCAGATCCGCGCACTGGGCGCCCAGGCATGCCTGGTGGGCGGCGACATTGCCGACCGCGATGCCATCAGGTCGATGGTCGAGGGCGGCGTGGCGCAGTTCGGCGGCCTGGATATCGTGGTGCACTGTGCCGCCGACACCCGTCACGGGTTGATCGCCGAGATGCCGGACGACGCGTTCGATCACATCGTGCGCAGCAATATCCAGTCGCTGTTCTGGCTGGCCAAGGACAGCGCGCCGTACCTGTCCAAGGCCCCCGACAAGGGCCGGCTGATCTTTATCTCCTCCGGTGAAGCCAACCGCAAATACACCCCGCGGCTGATCGCCTATGGTTCCAGCAAAGCTTTCATGAATGCCTTCGCCCGTGGGCTGGCGGTGGAATTCGGCGCCATGAACATTCTGGTTAACGTGGTCGAGCCCGGCCTTATTGGCACTGATCACATGCTCGAAACCCTGGGCGAGGAGCTGCCCCACAAGCTGGCGGCGCATTTTCCGGTCGGGCGTCTGGGCGAGTCTGCCGACATTGCCAATGCGGTGCTGTTCCTGACCTCCAACGAGGCGTCGTATATCACTGGCACCTCGTTGCTGGTGGACGGGGGCGCCACCATGGTGGCGTTGCCCAAGGTCGAAGAAATCCTCAAGGGCCAGTAACGCGCCGCGCTGCTACGGGAGTGAAAGTGCATGACTACAGACACACGTGAGCGCCAACGCGCTGGCAACGATTTTTCCGAATTCAGGCGCGGCTGGCGCGTGGTGCTGTTGGGGCTGTTCGGCATCTGCACCAGCATCACCGCCGCCTTGCTGTATGCGTTCGGCACCCTGGTGATTCCGCTGGAACAGGCCTTCGGCTGGAGCCGGGGCGACTTGCAGGCCTCGATTTCCTTTCTGTTCGCCGGGGTGGCCATCTCCACCCAGATGGTCGGTTGGCTGTATCGGCGCTACGGCCTGCGTCGGGTCGCCATCGTCTCGATCATGCTGCAGATCGTCGGCTACTTCGCCATCACCCAGATCCAGGGGGCAATCGCCTGGTTGTACCTGGCGTTCTTCAGCATGCCGATCGTCTGTGCCGGTACCATCGCCATCACCTGGACGCAGCTGGTCAACCTGTGGTTCGAGCGTAACCGGGGGCTGGCCCTGGCGGTGATCCTGTGCGGCACCGGTCTGATGGCGATGATCCTGCCTCCGTTATTGTCCCGGCTGATAGGTGCCTATGGCTGGCAGGCCGGTTTCATTGCCCTGGGGGCGATGCCGCTGCTGTTCACGCTGCCGCTGGCGTTGATGTGGTTGCGCATGCCGGTCGAGGTCGCCGCGGCCGACCCTTTGACGGCGCAGCCGCAACCGTCGTTGTCGGGCATGAGCTTCAGACAGGCGCTGCGCTCGGGCAAGTACTGGGGTTTCAATATCGCGTTGATCCTATCAGTGTCATTGACAGTGGGCATGGTCACCAACATTGTGCCGATGCTGCAAAGCAAGGGCCTGAGCGCGCAGCAGGCCAGCCAGATCTTCAGTACGTTCGGCATTTCGATCATTGGCGGGCGCCTGCTGGTGGGGTACCTGCTGGACCGCTACTCGCCGTCGCTGGTGGCGGCGGTGAGCCTTGCGTTACCGGCACTGGGGTGCGCAATCTTCTTTTTTGGCGGCTCGCAGCACGTACCGCTGTTGATGCTGGCGACCCTGTGCATCGGTGCCAGTGCCGGCGCCGAGTTTGACCTGGCGGCGTTTCTGATGGCGCGCTACTTCGGCCTGAAGGACTACGCGCGCATCTTTGGCCTGCACCTGTGCCTGATCACCATCGTGTCCGGCATGGTGCCGATGCTTTTCGGCCACCTGTTCGATGTGTACGGCAGCTATTCGGCAGTACTGGTGAGCTGCTTCTTCTGCGCCATCATCGGCCCGATCATTCTGCTGTGGCTGAGAATGGAACCGGCATTTCAAGCGCTGCAGCGTCAGCTCAAACAACAAACTGCCTAGGGACGACCCTTACATGACAATGGACAAACACGTGATCGAAGACTTTCTGCACGGCCAGGTCGACTGCTGGAACCGCGGCGACAAGGAAGGCTTTTTTGCCCACTACCGCAGCGTGTCACCCAATGGCTTGAGTATCGAGTATGTTGGCAAGCCGCAGCATGACGCTTGGCAGGTGCTGGAGGGCATGTGGGCGCAACAGCAACCCAAAGTTCGGGTCGAGGTACGCCAGTGCATCATCAATGGCAATGAAGTGGCGTGCCACCACTTGAACGCTTTTCGCGAGCAGGACGGTGGCATAGAGACGATCGAGCTGTACCGGTTCGAAGGGGGGCGGTTGTCCGTGCGTTACTTCATCAACCAGTAGAACCATCGGTAGAACAGGAGAGCTCGCGCCAGGCTTCTATCTGAGCGAGCATTCCGGTGAGCTTGACGCTGATCTGGCCGTAGGCGTCGGAACCGGCCAGGTAGCGCAATGGTGGCTGGTCGGTGTTGGCCAGGCGCACCAGGGCTTCGCCCAGCTTCGCCGGGTTGCCGCCCTGTTGATGATTGCCGGCAGCCGACGCAGCCTTGACCTTGGCCGTGAACGCGGCGTAGTCCTGCAGCCCGCGTTCACCGAACATTGCGGAGCTGGCATCGAGAAAGTCGGTGCGAAACACCCCGGGTTCCACCAGCGTGACCTTGATGCCGAACTGCGCTACCTCCTGGGCCAGGGATTCGGAGAACCCCTCCACCGCGAATTTGGAGGCGCAGTATAGTGCGGCGCCTCCCATGCCTAACACGCCGGCCATGGACGACACATTGAACAGGTGGCCGCTACGTTGTGCGCGCATCACCGGCAGCACGGCGCGGCACACGTTGAACACACCGAACACATTGGTGGCGAACTGCTTTTCGGCATCGCTCGGCAGGTTGTCCTCGAAGGGTGCCAGTTGGCCATACCCGGCGTTGTTGACCAGCACGTCGATTCGACCGAAGCGGGCCACTGCCTGCTCCACGGCGGCCAATGCCTGCGCTTGATTGCTGACTTCGAGGGGCACCGCCAGCACCCGGTCGCCGTACTCGGCAAACATGCCTTGCAGGTGCGCCAGGCGCCGGCCACTGACCACCACGCAGTCACCGTCCGCCAATGCCGCCCTGGCAATGGCGGCGCCCAACCCGCGGCCCGCACCGGTAACAAACCAGACCTTGTTCATTGCATCGCTCCATCAGGTTGCGCAAACGCCGCGCTGGGCCCTTGGGGGTACAGTGCGGCGAGATGTGGGTGAGGGCTGTCAGTCGCGGTTAGCCGCTTCCCAAGTCTTGAGGTCGAAACCTTCGGCTGCTGCTTGAGCCGCCGTCAGCCTGGGCGCGCGGGCGAGAATCTTGCGCGCGGCCATGTGGTCGCCCAGGCGGTTGCAAGACTCCACAGCCACCAAGCGCTCATTGCGAAAGCACAGCACCGAAAGTTGCCGGTCATGGGCAGAACCGAGCACAACCGTGCTGTCGTAGCCGCTGGACAGCCCGGCGATCTGCAGCTTTAGGTCGCCTTGATCGGTCCAGAACCAGGGTAGGGCGGTATAGGGCGAGGGCTTACCCATCAGGCGCGCGGCCACGGTACGCGCCTGGTCGATGGCGTTCTGCACCGACTCGAGTCGGGTGTGCTGCTCTTCGTTCTGTACACATGGAAAGCTGGCCACATCACCGAGTGCGGAAATCTGTGGGTCAGAGGTGAGTAGGTGGGCGTCCACCTTGATGCCGTTCTCGATGTCCAGGCCGGCCTCGGTGGCCAGTTGCGTATTGGGGATAACGCCGATGCCGAATACCACCAGGTCAGCCGGCAGGGTGCGGCCATCTGCGGTTTGCACGCCGCACACCTTGCCGTTGTCGTCGAGAATGCGGGCAAGGCCTTGGCGGAAATCGAAGTGCACGCCCCACTGCTCATGCGCCTGGCGAAACAACTCGGACATTTCCCGCGACACCGCACGCGCCATGGGGCGCTCGCCCAGCTCCAGCACATGCACCTGCGCACCCTGGGCGGCGGCTACCGCGGCAAACTCGAGGCCGATAAAGCCTGCGCCGACCACCACCACGTTGCGCGCCTGCCTGGCCAGCGGCGCCAGGGCGTCGGCATCGGCCTTGGTCTTGATGCCGAACACCTGAGGCAGCTCCGCGCCAGGCACTGGCAGCGGGCGGTTGTGCGCGCCGGTCGCCAGTATCAGATGGTCATAGCTCAGGGCGGTGCCGGAAGCCAGCACGACGCGGCGGTTGAGCCGGTCGATGGCGGTGGCCGGGTCGTGCAGCAGCTCGATGCGCTGGGTGGCGTAGAACTCGGCCGGGCGGAATAGCAGGTTGTTTTCCTGGATCTTGCCGAGCAGGTAGGCCTTGGACAGTGGTGGGCGTTGGTAGGGCAGGCCGGGTTCATTGCCGATCAGGGTGATACGGCCTTCATAGCCTTCCTGGCGCAGCGATGCGGCCACTTGGAATCCGGCTTGGCCGGCACCGACGATAACGACTGAGGCGAGGGTCATGAGTACTCCTTGCAACGCATTCAGAATTGCGAAGAGGGCAGGTGCAGTACCATGCCTTCCATGTCTTCACTGATAATCAGTTGGCAGCTCAGGCGGCTGTTGTCACGACGCTCGAAGGCGTACTCGAGCATGTCACTCTCCATGCTTTCCGGTGCCTGCACCTTGTGCAGCCACGCTTCGTCTACGTAGGTGTGGCATGTGGCGCAGCTGCAGGCGCCGCCGCAATCGGCGGGCAGGCCCGGCACGCTAGCGAACGTGGCGGCCTGCATGACCGACTGGCCGACTTCGCCGTTGACCTGATGGTGGGTGCCGTTATGTTCGATAAAGGTCAGTGTGGGCATGTTCTGCTCCGTTTCTTGTGGGCTCAGGAGTGGCTGGGCAAGGGCTGCGCGTCGAAGCGCGGCACTCGTCCAAGGGTCAGTAGCAACAGCGGGCCGACCACGCAACATGCGGCGCTGTACACCAGCATGGCGGTGTATGAGCCGGTACGTGCGAGTAGGAAGGCGAACAGCAGCGGCGCCAAGGCCGATGCCACGGTATTGAGGCCCTGGTGCACACCGAATAACCGGCCGTATTCACGCAGGCCGAAGTAGCGCGCAATCAGGAACGCGGCGATATCAAACTCTGCCCCGGCGCCGAACCCGACCAGCACGGCTGCCAGCATCAGGGGCATGAACTCGGTGGTGCCACTCAGGTATACCAGGCAGCCGACAGCGGGCAGCAGCAGGCTGCACGCTGAGACCACCGGCGGCCACAGGCGGTCGAGCAGATAGCCGATGACCATACGCCCCAGGATCAGCGAAATACCGAAGCCGCTGAAAATGGTGGCCGCATCTGCCGCCGGTAGCCCCTTGGCTTGGAGCATCGGCACCGTGCTGGTGACCATGCCGACAATCGACGAAATTACCAGGCCCAGCGCCAGGTTGCAGGTCCAGAATTTCAGCGAGCCCATGCCTTCGCGAAAGCTCATGCCCGGCAATTGCTCCAGGGCGTCCTGCCGGGTGGTATCGGCGGCCTTGGGCAGCTTGAACCACAGCAGGATCAGCGGCAGCAGCACCAGCAGGTTGAGCAGCGCAAGGATCACGAAGGCCGCACGCCAGTCCCACTGCTCTATGCCCCACGTCATCAGCCGGGGAACGGTGGCGGCGGTGACGCCGGTACCTGACAGGCCAATGGCCAGCGCCAGGCCGCGATTTCGGTCGTACCAAAGGCTGATCAGTTGGGTCCAGGTCACGGCCAGTGCGCCCATGCCCACGATCGGCAGCAGCGCAAAGGCCAGGTACATCGACCAGATCGAAGAGCTGACCTGGGTGGTGGCCAGGTAGCCGACCGACAGCAGCAACAGGGACACCACGGTGACGCGCCTCATGCCAAAGCGCAGGTTGAACCAGCCCACTAGTTGCAGCGACACCACCGCGCCGCCAAACAGGAAGGTGATGCACGCCTGCAATTCGCTTTTGCCCCAGCCAAAGGCATCGCCCAGCGGTACCACTAGCGTGCCAAAACCGTACAGAAGCGCGGCATTGATGCTGATGGCCACGCCGGCAACTGACAGAAGCAGGATTCTCCAGCTGTGCCGGAACTCGTGCAGGTCGATGGCCGCCTGGTTTTTCGAAGGGTTCATGAGTTGGCTTCCTTGTAGGTTTTGTTGAGCCAAACACTGCATTTTTTGTGTGAAAACCGTGATTTCCGGTTTGTCCAGCACAGCCGTATGACTCACAGACAAACGAATGTGCTGCGCTGCGCACCCAGTTGAATCACCCTCGGTCACGCCATGTTCAACATCGCGCTGACCGCAGAGCGTTTGCCAGGGCGCAACCGTGGTTCACTGCTGCAACTGAGGCCGAGCATATCCTCGCTAAAAATAAATTGCACATAAAATAAATAAGTGTTCATAATTTGCTGAGGCTGAACCTGATAAGGAGAAAAAAATGAGTTCAGAAAAAGCGCAGTTCAAAGCTGTTGCCGACCGTAGCCGCTGCTGTGGTTACGGCCTGTGCGCCACCATTTGCCCCAGTGTGTACAAGCTCGATGCCGACGGCCTGGTGTACTTCGATGACGCTCGGGTGCCCCCCGAACTTGAAGAAGATGCCCGCGAGGGCGCTGCTGCTTGCCCGGCCGAAGCAGTATGGCTGGAGCCCATCGACGCCCAAGACTGCCCCGCTTGAGTACACACTCACTTGAGAGGGTGTCATTACCAACGAGTTGAGGAGGTGCTGATGGGACGTTTACACAACAAGGTGGCCCTGATTACCGGCACCGGAGGCGGCCAAGGCCGTGCGGCAGCGCTGCGCTTTGCCCGTGAAGGGGCGATCGTGGTCGGGTGCGACTTCAATGCCGAGGGCCACGAACAGACCCGTGCCCTGATGAGCGACGAGGGGTTTACCTTGTATGGCACTGCCCCCGTGGACCTGGGCGATCACGAGCAGGCCAGGGCGTGGATCGAGGCGGCCGTCGCCGAGCACGGGCGCATTGATGTTCTCTACAACAACGCTTCAGCAGCGCGCTTCGGCCTGGTGAGTGAGCTGTCGATCGAAGACTGGCAGTACACCCTGCGTAATGAAATCGACCTGCTGTTCTATACCACCAAGTACGCCTGGGCATACCTGGCCGAGCAGCGCGGAGTGATTATCAACGTTTCTTCCACTGCGGCGTGGGGCGGTTCGAAGGTGGCCGGTATCAGTGCCCACGCGGCAGCCAAAGGCGCGGTAGTGTCGTTTACCCGGCAATTGGCCGTGGAGGGAGCAGCCGTCGGTATTCGTGCCATCAGCCTGAGTCCTGGCTTCGTCGCCACGCCTGGCACTCAAGCGTTTCTGGAAAACCCCAAGGCCCGCGCCATGCTGCTCGACGGTGTGCTGATGGATCGCCCCGGCGAACCTGAAGAGGTGGTGGCGCTGGCGGTGTTCGTGGCTTCCGAAGAGGCCTCCTTCATTACCGGTTCGGACTTTGTCATAGACGGCGGGCTGCTGGCGGTCTAGCCCTGCTGCGACAGCGCGAGCGATAGTTGGCATCGTTTCATCTCGAACAAGAACAAGGTGAACAAATTGGACATCATTGGTATCGGTTATATGGGCTTCGAAACCCCTGATCTTGACGCCTGGCGCGAGTATGGCCCGCAGGTGATGGGCTTTGGTATCGGCAAAAATCCGCCCGGCGACCCGGCGTCGCTGTATTTCAGAATCGATGATCGCCGTCACCGCTTCGCATTCCATCCGGGTAAGGTGGACCGCATCGCGTATATCGGCTGGGAAGCCATCGGGCGCATGGCGTTCGAGGATGGGATCAGGAAGCTCGAGGCCGCCAACGTGGCCTACACCCGTGGTGACGCGCAGCTGTGCGAGACCCGCGGCGTGCGTGAGGTGGTGCGTTTTCGTGACCCGGTCGGCTACCAACATGAGTTGTTTTACGGACAGAAATGGCTGCCGCGTTCATTTCAGCCAGGGCGCCCCCACAGCGGCTTTCTGGCCGACGAGCGCGGTGCAGGGCACGTAGTGCTGATCACTCCGGAGTACACCCCGGAACTTGAAGACTTCCTGCTCAATGTCATGGGCTTCAGCTGGTATGGCGCGGGAGCGGGCAAGGGGCGTACCGGCTTCTTCCGCTCCCGGCTCAACCATCACACCAGCCACGACATCGCCTATGGCCATGGGCCCGGGCGAATGGGCGTCCAGCACGTCGGGCTGTTCGTTCGCAACGTGCGTGATGTGGGCGAGACCTACGATATCGTGCGCCAGCGCGAACTGCCGATGATGATGACGCTCGGCCAGCATGCGCAAGACCCGCACCTGTCCTTCTATCACTACAACCCCTCGGGTTTTGCCTTCGAAACCATTGCTGAAATCGAGCCGTGGCAAGGCGACCCCTACGAGCTGAACCCCGAAAAACTGAGCCTGTGGGGCCACGAGATGGTGGGGCCCATCCTGGGACCGAGTGTCAAGACTCCCGAAGAGGTCCATGACGCCGAGTATCTGCCTACCTACCTGGCCCGGCAGTGACATGCGCCTGGCGCGGATCGAGCTGGGCGGGCAGGCGTTCTGGGCATTGGTAGACGCCAGCAGCGAGCACTGCAGGCGGGTTCGGGCGCCGTTCGCGTGCTGGGCGCGGCTGGGCGCGGGGCTGCACCTGGACGCTCTGGACCTGGCTGGCGAACGCCTGCCGTTGGCCCGGGCACGTTTGCTGCCGCCATTGGAACCGGGCAGCCGCGTGTTCGGCATGGGCCTGAACTACCTGAGCCACCTCGAACGCCTGGGCAGTCAGGCCCCGGCACACCCACTGGCCTACCTCAAGCCCGAGTCGGCCTTGGTCGGGGCCAATGACCCGATCAGGTATTCGCCGCTGACCAGGCAACTGGATTACGAGGTGGAGCTGGTGGCGGTAGTGGGGCGAGCGCTGCAGGATGAACCCCGCGCCAGCGCCTGCCTTCTGGGTTTCACTGTGGGTAACGACATCAGTGCACGCGATGCGGGCCAGCAGATCGGGCGGCTCGACCTACTGACCCAGAAGGCCATGGACTGCACCACGCCCGCAGGGCCGTGGATCGTGACGGCTGACGAGCTGGGCGGCGAGCAGCAGCCTGCGCTGGAGATGCGCCTGAGCGTCAATGACGAAGTACGCCAACACGACAATACCCAGCACATGATCTTCCCCCTGGACGAGCTGCTCAATTACCTGGATGCACGGATCAAGCTGCGCCCCGGCGACCTGGTGTTCACTGGCTCCACGCACGGGGTGGGCCTGGAAAGCGGGCGCTTCCTGCAACCGGGTGACCAGGTGGTGGCGCAAATCTCCGGCATCGGCCAGCTGCGCAATACCATTGCTGCGCCGTGCCCGCTCGGCCCGGCCCGCGCGGTGGGGCGCCTGGGGCTGCCGCTGGATCACTAAACCCTGATGGGCTAGACGTTCTAAGGAGCAATGATGAGCGAGGGTTCGGCGTGGGCGCCATTTCGCAACCGGGCCTTTCGGGGCTTGTGGCTGGCCGGTGCGGTGGTGAATCTGGCGATCTGGATGCAGACGGTCGGCGCAGCGTGGATCATGACCACGCTCACCGCCTCACCAATCATGGTGTCGCTGGTGCAAAGCGCGGTGACACTGCCGGTCTTTCTATTCGCACTGCCGGGCGGGGTGCTCGCCGACCTGGTCGACCGACGTCGCTGGCTGATCGTCACCCAGTGCCTGATGGTGTTCGCGGCCATCATGCTCAGCCTGTTGGCCGGGTTCGAGCGCCTCGAAGCCTGGGGGCTGCTGGCTTTCACCTTCGTGCTGGGCACCGGCAGCGCGCTGGGTATGGCGGCGTGGATGGTGACCATGATCAGCGTGCTGTCGCGTGATCAGGTACCGGCAGCGGTCGCCCTGAATGGCATTGCGGTCAACGCCACCCGTGCCCTGGGGCCGGCCTTGGCCGGGGCGTTGATTGCCTACTGGAACAACACGTCTGTGTTCGTGCTGATCGCGCTGTGCATGGCCGCCGTGATGTTCTTTCTGTTGCGCCTGGCGCCGGCACCGCCTGTCCACGGGCTTCCGCCGGAAACCCTGATAGGCGGTATGCGCAGCGGGCTGCGCTACATTCGCCATTCGGCGGTACTGTCCAGCGCAATGCAGCAGGTGCTGGTGTTCACTGCCAGCGCCAGTGCTCTGTGGGCGCTGATGCCCCTGGTTGCGCGCCAGCAACTGGGCATGGGCGCCGGTGGCTACGGCCTGCTGATGGCATTCCTGGGGGCGGGGGCGGTACTGGCTGCACTGAACTCACCTCGCCTGCATCGCAGGCTCGGCCTGCGTCAACTGATTGCCTGCGGTACCGCCGCCTTTGCCGCCGCCGCGCTGGCCGCTGCGTTGTCGAGCAACCGCTACCTAGTGTGCGTCATGATGCTGTGTGCCGGGTTCGGCTGGATGGCGGTCAACGCCACGCTCTCTTCGGTGGTGCAGACTTATGCCGCCAACTGGGTGCGCGCCCGCGTAGCGTCGATGTACGTATTGACCCTGATGGGCGCGATGGCCTTCGGTGGCGCCGCCTGGGGGGCGCTGGCCGAGTATGCGGGGCTGCAGGCAAGCCTGCTGGTGTCGACGCTGTGCCTGTTCGCCGGGGTGCTACTGACGCGTAACGGCCGTGTGGAACTGGGCCAAGAAGCCGACTTTGCACAGGCGCCGCTGACCGACAACCTTCAATTGCAGGCCCCAGTGGCGCACGCCGACGGGCCGGTTTCGGTGGAGGTGATATACGAGGTGCCTGCGCCGCAGCGAGATGATTTTCTGTTGGCGGTGTATGCGGTAGGCAAGGCGCGGCGGCGCAATGGCGCGCAGAACTGGCGGCTCTACCGCGACATGGCCGAGACGCAACGCTACAGCGAACGGTTCATCGTCGAGTCCTGGCTCGACTACTTGCGCCAGCAGGTGCGGGTGACCCAGGCCGACCTGGCTCTGGAAGGGCTTTTGCAGCAGTTTCGCCGCGAAGACCTGCAAACCCGCCGGCTGATCTACCAGCCGCCGCTGAACCCATAGGCTCCGGATCGCGGTAAATTCCCATGTAAAACTTTACGGGGCGAGTAATTCTCAGGCTAGAATGTTGGTAACAACTAGTTACCGGACGCAGTATGGACACTTCAGACATGAGCGACACCGCCAAATCGGCCAATGCAACCCTCGTCAAGCCGGTATCCAACGCCATACGCATCCTGCGTCATCTGAGCCAGGTCGGCAAACCTGAACGCTCCTTGGATATCGCCCGGCAGCTTTCCATCAACCCCAGTACCTGCTTCAACATCCTGCGTACCCTGGTGCAGGAGGATGTGGTCGATTTCAGCCCGCTGTCCAAACGCTACTCAGTGGGCTCCGGCCTGGCGCGCCTGGTGGAGCAACTGGTGACCCAGGGTCATCGCGTGCAGATGGCCAAGCCGTTGTTACAGAACCTTGCGTCGCGGCTGCGGGTGACCATCACGCTGTGGCGCAAGATGAGTCCGGACCGGATCGTGATCGTCAGCTCCGCGGCCAGCCCCACCGATGTGCGCATCGACATGGCCGAAGGCCAACGACTGCCGATCCTGATGGGCGCAAGCGGGCGACTGTTCGCCACTCAGCTCGACATGCACGACCCGCTGGTGGAAAGTAATTTCGAGAAGATCCGCTGGGCCCGGCCGTTGTCTCTGGAAAATTACCGCGAGGACGTCAAAGTGGCTGCCGAGCGCGGCTGGGCGATGGACGATGGGCATTTTTCCGGCGGTATCCTGGCCGTGGCAGCGCCGATCTATTCTCCTTCCAACAGCATCGAGTTCACCGTTTCGGCGGTGATGTTCCGCGGCCAGCGCGACGAAGAGGGCCTTGCCGAGATGGGCAAGGCGCTGATCGAGTTCTGCAACGAAGTGGCCTGCGTACTCTACTGAACCCCGTCGCTATTCGCGTACCAACAGTAAGCTGCCCCCCAGCGGGCCGCCGCCTGCGGCCACCGTACTGACGCCATGGTCGCGGGTTTGCCGGCCTTCGGCGCGCCCCCACAGTTGCAGGCACGCCTCGTGCACGTAGCCCAGCCCGTGGGTGCGCCCGCCTGACAACTGCCCGCCATTGGTGTTGATCGGCAAGCTGCCTTGCAGCGCGATACGCCCTCCACCTTCGACAAAGGACCCGCTTTCACCCACCGGGCACAGACCCAGGGCTTCCAGCCAGATCAGGGTCAGGATTGAGAAGCCGTCGTACAGCTGCGCTGAGCCGACGTCCTGCGGGGTGTAGTCGGTGCGCGCCCACATCATCTGGCCGACATCGAAGGCGGCCATCCGGGTCAGTGAAATCTGGTCCCACGACCAGGGCTGGTTCAGCGCGGCGCCCATCGCCTCGATGCGGATCGGCCTGTTCGGCAGATCCTGGGCGACATCGCGATGCGACAGGATGATCGCGGTAGAGGCATCGCAGTGCACATCGCAGTCGAACAGGCGCAGGGGCGAGGAGATCATCCGCGCGTTCATGTAGTCGTCCATCGTCATGGGCGTGCGGTACACCGCCTTGGGGTTGCGCATGGCATTGCGTCGGCAGGTGAGGGCGATCTGTGCCAGTTGCTCGGGGCGGGTGCCGTACTCGTGAAAATGGCGCTGGGCATACAGGGCCATCAGGTTGATTCCCGAATGCACATTGAATGGGGTGAACCATTGCCAGGCGTAGCTGTTGTCGCGGCCCTGGGTTTTGGCGGTCAAGGCGCCGGCCTGGCGGTTGACTGCGCGTGCCGAGGCTTCGGTGATGGTGCGGAACACCAGCACATGCTTGCATAACCCGGCGGCGATCGCCATCGCCCCGTTGATCACCCCAGCCAGGGGACCCGGTCCTTCGTAGCCTGCGCCAAACCAGTTGACGTTGAGCCCCAGTGCACTCTTCAGTGCGCTGGGCCCCACCGGGGAAAACGGGTCGCCATTGTTGTTGTCGCCGGGCCAGCAGGCCACCCCGTCGATATCGCTGCGTTGCAGCCCTGCGTCGGCAATCGCTTGCAGGCACGCATCGAGGGTCAGACGCATGGCTGATTTGTCCGACGGCCGGCCGACTTCCGACTGGCCGATGCCGGTGATGGCCACGTCTTTTTCGTAACGGTGATCGAACATCATTGAGCCCTCTCGAACAGGGGCAGCCACACGTCCTCGACATTGAGGAAACTGACCCGAACCGGCATGTCGATGTGCACATCCGTGACCGGCATGCCCACTACGTTGCTGATGAACTGCAAGCCGGCCTGTTCGGCGAGTTCGATGACCGCCACCACGTAGGGCACCTCTAGGTCGGGCGTCCAACCCTGATAGTTGATGGTGAAGCTGAGCACCTTGCCCCGGCCAGACACCACTTCGGGGCCCACCTCAAAGCTGGCGCACTGCGGGCAGAGCGGAGCAGGCGGGTGAAAGTAGCGGCTGCACGCGGCGCAGCGGTGGATCAGTAACTGGCCCGTTTCACCGCCTTGCCAGAAGGCGCGGTTGTCGGCGTTCAGTGCAGGGAGTTTTCTAGGCATCAGCAGTCCGTGGTGAATGTTTGACATGAAGTCACACAGTATCATTTGCACATATTTTGGAAAAGTGTCATATATTGGCTCGGGCGAAAGCACGAATCGACCGTTCGCGCGGTAAAACAACAAGAGGATTTGGCTATGTCCCAGTCATTACTGGACAAAAGGGTAGTCGTCACGGGCGGTTTCGGTGTCTTGGGCAGCGCGCTGGGCAAGTACTTGCTGGCGCAGGGCGCGCGAGTGGCCCTGCTGGACCGCAGCGAGGCACCTGCCGACCTGCTCGATACGCACAACCTGCTGCGGCTGGGCGGCGTCGATCTGACCTCGACCGAGTCGGCCGCTGCCGCCTTCGAACAGGTGGCAGCGCACTGGGGCGGCGTCGATGGCCTGGTCAATGTCGCCGGCGGGTTTGCCTGGGAAACCCTCGAGGGTGGCAGCCTGAACACCTGGGACCGTCTGTACCAGATGAACGTGCGCACCGCCGTGGTAAGCGCCCAGTCGGCGCTGGCTTACCTGCTGCAGTCCGGCGCCGGGCGAATCGTCAATGTCGGCGCGCTGGCATCGGTCAAGGCCGCTGCCGGCATGGGCGCCTATGCTGCTTCCAAGGCGGGGGTGGCCCGGCTGACCGAAGCCCTGGCCGAGGAGCTGAAAGACCGTGGCGTGACGGTGAACGCGGTATTGCCCAGCATCATCGACACCCCAGCCAACCGCGCTGACATGCCTGACGCCGACAGCAGCCGCTGGGTGACCCCGCAGGCATTGTCGGGGGTGGTCGCGTTCCTATTGTCCGATGAAGCGGCCGTCGTGACCGGCGCGTTATTGCCTGTGAGCGGTCGGGTATGAGGCTGGTCACTTATACGGACGCCAATGGCGTTGACCGTGCCGGTGCACTGCTCGACCAGGACCGCCAGGTGCTCGATCTGCAAACGGCCTATCGGGTGATGCAAGGGGGCGACAGCGCCGCTCTGGGTAGCATCCTTGCGTTGGTAGAAGGCGGTGATGCGGCGCTGGAGCTGGCCCGCGCCCTGGTAGCCAAGGCGCCCTCGGCGGCTGTGCTGGAGCGCTCTGCGGTCAAGTTGCGAGCACCGATCCAGCCACCACCGCAAATGCGCGATTGCTCCTGTTTCGAACTGCACCTACGCCAGAGTTTTGCCGCCGCCCGGCGTGCCCGAGCGCTGCGTACCGACGATCCCGAAGCGACCTTCAAGGCCATGAATACGCGTGCCGACGACCGAGTGATTGAGACCTTTAACAAGCAGCCCATCTACTACAAGGGTAACCGCTTTGCCGTGGTGGGCATCGACGACGAGTTCCAGTGGCCCAGCTTCAGCTGCGCGATGGATTTTGAGCTGGAGTTCGGCTGTTACATTGGCAAGCGGGGCAAGGACATCAGTCGTGAGGCCGCTGGCGCGCACATCGTCGGTTACACCATTTTCAACGACATGAGCGCCCGCGATGCCCAGGCTCTGGAAATGCCCGGCATGCTCGGCCCAGCCAAGAGCAAGGACTTCGACACTGCCAACATCATGGGCCCATGCCTGGTGACTGTGGATGAACTGGGAGACCCCTACGACCTTAACATGGTGGCGCGGGTCAACGGCGAGGAGTGGGGGCGTGGCAACACCCGGGACATGCGCTGGCGATTTGAAGACGTGATCGCCCATGTGTCGCGCTCCGAGACTCTATACCCCGGCGAGTTCCTGGGCTCGGGCACGGTGGGTAACGGCTGTGGCCTGGAGCAGTTGCGTTACCTCAAGCCTGGCGATGTGGTCGAGCTGGAAATCGACGGTATCGGCATGCTGCGCACCCAGGTTGGCCGCAAGGCGGCTACTGAGGCCTGACACTGAACCGCCAAGGGTCTACTTTTTTGAACGTGAATTAAGTATACAAAAATTAATAAAGTGTCTTATATTTCGTTGCGGGCCCGCCGTGACACCCTGAGCAGGAGGCAATCATGCTAACAAGAACAAGCCCCGTATTGTCTGATGGAACCAAGGTCTCGGACCTCATTTATCCCAACACTCGCGAAGTGCAGATGCGCGTGCTGTCCGACCGTGAAATCTACGAGCTGGAGATGGAAAAGATCTTCGGCAAGATCTGGGTACTGCTGGGCCATGAAACGGAGATCCCTAACGCCGGGGACTTCATGGTTCGCGACCTGGGTTCTGACTCGGTGATCGTCGCCCGTGGCAAACAAGGCGAGGTGTTCGTCACCTTAAACGTGTGCCCGCACCGCGGCATGCGCATCACCACCGCCGATTGCGGCAACACCCAGATCCATAAATGCATCTACCATGGTTGGGCATTCCGTCCGAACGGGGATTTCATCGGTTCGCCGGTGGAGCGCGAGTGCATGCACGGCAAGATGATGCCTAAAGAGGAGCTGGGGCTGAAAAAGGCGCGGGTCACGTTGTATGGCGGCCTGGTGTTTGCCACCTGGAACACCGAGGGGCCGTCCTTCGAGGAGTTTCTGGGCGACGCTAAGTGGTACTACGACATGCTGTTCTGTCGTTCCGACAAGGGCATGGAAGTGCTCGGTCCGCCTCAGCGCTTCATCGTCAACGCCAACTGGAAAACCGCTGGCGAGCAGTCCGCCGCGGACGGCTTCCACACCCTGACCCTGCACCGCTGGCTGGGCGAGGTGGGCAACTATGCGAAGAAGGGCGAGGGTGAAACCGCCGACCTGAGCCCGGAAATGATCGGTGTCGAGATCAGCTCGCCGCATGGCCATGCCCTGCGTTGCATCGACCTAGCCCGCAAGATCAAGCGCCTTACCGGCCTGGACCCGGCCGAGCTGAGCGTGCAGCAGAAGCTTGAAGCACTGCCACCTGCCGGTATGACCGCCGGGATGGTCGAGCAGCTGGCACGCAACCTGAGCGACGAGCAGTTGCAGGTGCTCACCAGCATGCCTCCACAAGTGGGTGGAATGTTCCCGAATATTCTTTTTGGGTTTGTCTACATTCCACAGCCCGACGGCAGCGTCGTCGGTTCCATGACCCTGCACGCCTATGTGCCGCAAGGCCCTGACAAGTTGGAGTTCGTCAACTGGGTGTTCGCCGAGAAGGGCGCGCCACCAGAGCTGCGAGACAAGATGCTCAAGCAGACCATTCAACTATTCGGCACCTCCGGCATGGTCGAGCAGGATGACTCCGATACCTGGCCGCACATGACGTTGGCCGCCAAGGGCGCGATGGGGCGTAAGAGCACCCTCAAGTATCAGGCCTGCTACGAGACGGGTGCGCCTGAAGGCTGGCCCGGCCCGGGCATCGTCAACGAAGGCTTTACCAAGGACGACACGCAGTGGCACTGGTGGCTGTACTGGCACGAGCTGATGACCGCCGCGGATGAGGCATGAGCATGGGGGAGGCTCGCTTTTCGAAGCGGCCCTTCCTGCGCTGTCGCGTCAACTCGTCACCCTTCAAGTAGAAGAACAACAATGAGGAATTGCTCATGACGCAGGTTCAGCAACGCGGCGTGGAGGAGATCCAGCCTGGCTCCCCGGTCGGCACACGGCGAGTGCCGGTGGGGTCGGCGGTCTACAACGACGTGGTGACCTTCCTTTTCGAGGAGGCCACCTTGCTCGACCAGATTCGCCTTCAGGAATGGGCCGAGCGCCTGGACACCGACCTGGTTTACACCGTGCCGCTGCGCCAAACGCGCCTGGCCTCGGAACTTAAGACCACCATCGTGCGCAGCGTGCAGCACTACCACGACGACTACCGCTCGATGATGGGGCGCATCCTGCGCTTGTCCGGCAAGAGCGCCTGGGCAGAAGACCCGCCTTCGCGTACCCGCCGGCTGGTGACCAACGTGTTCGTGGAGGAAACGCAGAAGCCTGACGAGTTCGTGGTCACCAGTTACCTGTTGCTCACGCGCAGCCGTTTCAAAGACCACCACGTCGACATCATCAGCGGTGAGCGGCGCGATGTGCTGCGCCTGGGGGCGGCCGGGTTCAAGCTGGCGCGGCGCGAGGTGATTCTGGACCAGGCGGTGCTGGGCACCCCCAACCTGGCCATCTTCCTCTAAAGCGTCGTGTAAAGGCCACGCGGCGTGTCACGCCGCGTGGTCACCGGGCATGGCACGCAGCCACGCCTGGTCCTGGGCGCACAATGCCTGTGGGTTGTTGCTGAAATCCAAGGTCGAGCCCTGCATACGCAGTGCCTGTTCGGCGCGGGCCGGTTGCTGGCTGTAGCAGCGACCGCTGCTGACGGCGTGGGCTTGTTCGTCGAGGTTGTAGGCGCGCCCCATCGATATAAGCGTGCAACGGCGCAGAAGCAGCGACGCTTCGGCGGTGTCTTCGCTGAGGGTGCCCAGCGCCCAGCGCGCCATCCCTTCGCGAAGGTTGACCCCTGCAAAGGGTGGCGGCCCTTCGATCATCGTACCGTTCACTTCCCAGCTCAGGACCTGCCCGCTGTTGCAGCTCAGACTGGCGCGGGTATGCCCGTCGATACGTGCGCCGACCTGGATCTCGTAGCGCCGCTCGCCGGCGCCGCGGGCGGCGCGCGCAATAGCCAGGCCGGCCAGGTCGAGCAGGTGGGTGCATTGATGGCTGGCGTCAGTGTGCCGGGTGACCGAATGCGCAATGCGCGCCAGTGGCATGCCTACCAGTGCCTGCAGTTGGTCGCCAGCCTGCGGGCACAGCGAATAGGGGTAGCGCAGCGCTTCGCCACCGATGGCCGTGACATGGCCGGCTGTGTGGCTGGCCCATACGCGAAAGTGGTGAAAATCATCTTCCAGGGCCGCACGAACGTGGTCTGCGTGGGCAATGATGTCTACGCGGCGTCGAAATACAGTCATCCTGGTGTCCTTTTGCAAAGGGTGTAAGGGGTCGCTGAAATCGGCTATATTTGAACACTAAATACTATAATGTTCACTAAAAACAAGAAAAGGAGCGGTTATGGCCCTGCTGAACGAACAGGTCGCGCTGATTACCGGCGCAGGGGGCGGAATCGGCCGAGGCATCGCGCTGAACTTCGCCAGAGAGGGAGCTGCGGTGGTGGTCGCAGAACTGGATGAAGCCAGCGGGGAAGCGGTGGTAGCGGATCTCAAGGCGCTTGGCGCCAGGGCGGTTTTCATTCGCACGGACGTCTGCAGCAAGGCCGATATCGAAGCCGCGGTGCAACTGGCCGTAGACGAGTTCGGTGGCCTGGACATACTGGTCAACAACGCGTTTGCGCCCACGCCCAACGTGTTGCTGGAAGACAAGACCGATGCGATGCTCGCGCAGACACTGGGTTCGACCGTGTGGGCAGCCTGGTGGGCGATGAAGGCGGCGCTCCCGCACATGAAGGCGCGCGGGGGCGGCAAGATCATCAACTTCTACTCGATCGATATCGAGATCGGTGCCTGGCTGCATGGCGACTACAACACAGCAAAATCGGCCATCGTGGGGCTGACCCGCAGCGCGGCCTCTGAATGGGGGCGCTTCAACATTCGCACCAACGCCATCGCGCCCACCGCGATGGGCGCCACTTTCCACAAGCTGGCGGCAGAGAACCCGGGGTTCGCTGAAATGTCTGCTTCCATGCGCCCGCTGGGGCGTTGTGGCGAGCCTGAGGCCGATATCGGTCCGGTGGTGGTGTTCCTGGCCAGCGAGATGTCGCGCTTCATTACCGGCGAAACCATTCACGTCGACGGCGGTCTGCACCTGCCTGGCTACAACTCTCGGCCCAAAGGCATCCCCGTGCGCGAATACTGAAACCAAAAAAAAAGCGCGGCTAGTGCCGCGCTTTTCGCGTGCTGGGTGAAGCGGCTACTTCTTGGCAACGCTGATCGAGGTAGTCTCGAGGTCCCAGGTAGTAGAGGTTTTGCCTTCGTCGCGCAGCAGGTATTTCAAAACACGGCCCTGTGGGTTCTTCGGCAAGCTGGGGCGAAACTCGATGTAGCGCGGTAGGGCGTAGTAGGGCACCGTCTCCACGGCCCAGTGGAACAGGTCTTCGGGGTGCAGCGTGGCGCCTTCATGCAAAACTGCAGTGACCTTCACGTCATCTTCGCCTTTGTCGGACGGCACCGCATGTACCGCCACTTCGGCCAGGGCAGGATGCACGCCGAAGGCCGCCTCCATCTCGAAACTGGAGATGTTTTCTCCACGGCGTCGCAGATAGTCCTTTTTGCGGTCGACAAAGTAGAAGAAGCCGTCATGATCGAACTTGCCGATGTCGCCAGTATGGAACCACATGTTGCGCATCAGCTTCTGGGTGTCTTCCGGCCGGCGCCAGTAGCCCTGGAACATGATGTCCGGGCGCAGTGGGCGTACCACGATTTCACCGGCGGTATCAGGGGGGACTTCCTGGTCAAGGTCGTCGACAATGCGTACATCGAAGTCGGCAATGCGTTTGCCCGAGGAGCCGGGCGCTGCATATTCGCCGGCTGCCAGCGAGGTGATCACGCAGGCTTCGGTCAGGCCATAGCCGTTGCCACCCACCAGCGGCGTGCCGAAGCGTTCGCGCCAGATCTTCTTGGTTTCTTCGGTATAGGGGTTGCCGCGAGCGGTGTGTATCTGCCCGACGCAGCGCAACATGGCCTCGTTGTCTGGCGCCTGTGCGAGGAGCCCGCCCATGCCGCCGAGAATCGAGGCGATAGTGGCGCCCGAGCGTTCCACTTCCGGCCAGAAGCCGGACACCGAAAAGCGCGGCAGGATGGCGGCACGTGCACCCACCAGAATGCTGGCGATGATCGACACGCACAGGGCATTCATGTGGAACAGCGGCAGCGGTGTAATGGTGACGTCATCGGCACTGGCAGGTCCTGCACGCAATTGCAAGCGGGCTAGGTTACACATGAAGTTGTAGCTGATCATGCAGCCTTTGGACGGGCCGGTGGTGCCCGAAGTGTAGATCAGGCAGGCGAGGTCGGAAGGTTGCGGTTTAGTGGCCTGCGGGGTGGCGTCCTGGCCGCGATAGCTGTCCAGCGCGGTAATGCGAATCGCGCACTCGGGCACGCTGTCGAGGTTGCCGCGGTGCAGAATGTGGTGCACGTCATGCAGCTGTTCTGCCAGCGGTGTGATGCGCTGCAGGTAGGTAGCTTCGCAGATCACCAGCGAGGTGCCAGTGTCGGCAATCTGGTGGCGCAGAAACTCGCCCTTGAGTGCCGTGTTGATCGGCACGCTTACTGCGCGCAGCTTGTTGATGGCCAGCCAGGTGATGACCGCATCGATATTGTTGTCGAGCATGGTCAGTACAGTTTCACCCGGCTTGATACCGAGCGACGCCAGGGCGTTGGCCATTTTTGTCGAAAGTGAATCAACTTCACCGTATGTGTATAACTCTCCACTGAAATCCAGCAGGATTCGGTCCGGATGCCGTGCCACCGCACGTTCTAGCGCATCAATGACCGTGTCTCGTTCTCCTACCGCCCAAGTGTCTGGATTCCCACTGCTACCCATGAGTTTTCTCCGTTTAGGCCCCGAAACTGCTGGTCTGCCTGGTTTTTGTTTTAAATAGAGAATCTGATTCTAAATGCAAAATATCAAATTGTCTTTAGCATAAAGTTGAACATATACGATTATTTGTGCGCAGATTCTGTGCTAACGTTGCCTCATCATTACTCTCCACGAGCCTGCAAGTCCATGCCAAAAAATGCTACTCAGCTGGCAGAAGCGCCTAAGGCCGCTGCCAAAACCAGGAAAAAAGCCGCACCTGACGCCCCTGCGAGCGGCGCCAAAGCCGTCAACACCGTTGAACGGCGCAATGGCCCGACGGTGGCAGGCAATAAAGTCAAGCCCAACCGCCGTTCGGAAGAAACCATCGCCAACATCCTCAAGGCGACCGAAGAAGTGGTGCTGATGTCGGGCGCCGATCGCATTTCCATCCTCGATGTGTGCCAGGTCGCGGGTGTATCGCGCGGTACCTTTTACCGCTATTTCTCTTCCCAGGAAGACCTGCTGGACACCTTCTCACGGCACAAGCGTGAAAGCTTCCACACCTCGTTGTCGCAGGAGCTGGGCCACATCAGTGACCCGGAAGCGCGGCTGAACGCACTGTTCGCCTACCTCGACAACTACCTTGAGCAAAGCCGTGCGCGGCGCCTGCTGGTGGTCGCGCCAGACTATGCGCTGGGGTTCTTTCGGCGGATTTTTCACGACTCGATCGTTCGCTTTCAGGATGGCCTGGGCATTGTCTTCGATGACTGGGACGACCGCCTGGGCGTACGCCTGGATCGGGAACTGATCTGCGAAATGATCATTCGCTATGTGTTGAGCGAAATCCTGGTGCCGGAGGCGGCGGGGCGCCGACTATTCCCGGTACGCGTGAAAAAGCTGCTTGGCGCATTGATCATGGGGTCTACCTCGCGCACCCGCCGCTGATACCTTCTTTCTCCATTCTGTACACCCTAAGCCCCCGTCAGTCGGGGGTTTTTTGTGGGTGCGCCAGGCATGGCGCGTTGCGCGTCAGCGCAACCCGCTTGGCTGTGGTGGCCGAGTGGGTGACTTGGAGGTGAAAGTCCTCTACACACCCGGCAAGGGGAAGTGTTAGCCAGAGGCAAGGGTGTCGTGGGTGACTGCGAATCTGAAGGAAGCCCGAGGCAAAATGCTGGCCTGACGAACAGGAAGCGGATAGAGGCGACACAGCGGGGTAAGTCGGCCCATATCGCCAAAGCCCAATACTTGCACGGAGCGCTGTGACGTAAATCCGACAGGCATAAGCAGGAAAGTCACGCGAATTACCCTGGGAGATCTGCCCGTTTGCCATTGTGCTACCGAGCGTCGAGAGGCGACGGGATGAGCGTGCAGAAGTCAGCCGAGGCCGTAGTAAGTGGCGATTAACCGCGTCACCAAGGGCCGAACAGGTTATGCCGCCAGTAGGCGTCACTGTCTCGTTGGTAACCGTAATGCAGAAATTTCCCACAACGGAAACTGTCACCCTGAGTCCCGGCCAGAAGCCGAGGGTGATGCATGACAGTGCAAAGGTATCGACGGCGTCAGTAACGTGGACGAACGCGGAGCCGGACACGCTGATGGAGCGGGTGCTTGCGCCGGCCAACCTCAGGCGTGCGTATCAACGCGTGGTCAGCAACAAGGGAGCGCCGGGTGCCGATGGCATGACGGTCGCTGACTTGGCGGGCTACGTGAAACAGTATTGGCCAACTCTCAAGGCCAGGTTGCTGGCCGGTGAATACCATCCCCAGGCAGTGCGGGCGGTTGAAATTCCCAAGCCGCAGGGCGGCACACGGCAACTGGGAATCCCTAGCGTCGTGGATCGTCTAATTCAGCAAGCACTGCTGCAGCAGCTCACGCTCATCTTCGACCCTCTATTTTCGGACTTCAGCTACGGCTTCCGTCCGGGCAGAAGCGCTCACCAAGCCGTTGAAATGGCCCGCTCCCATGTGGCGGCGGGTCATCGCTGGTGTGTGGAGCTTGATCTTGAAAAGTTCTTTGATCGAGTCAATCACGACATCTTGATGGCTCGCTTGCAGCATCGGGTTGAAGACAAGCGAGTGCTCAGGCTTATCCGCCGTTACCTCGAAGCCGGGATCATGTCAGACGGAATCGTCAGCCAACGGCAGGAGGGGACGCCGCAAGGCGGCCCGCTGTCGCCGTTGCTGTCGAATATTTTGCTCGATGAACTCGACTGCGAACTGGAGCGGCGGGGCCATCGCTTCGTGCGCTACGCCGATGATGCGAACATTTATGTGCGCACTCCTCGGTCTGGTGAGCGGGTGCTGGCCAGCGTCGAGCGCTTCCTGTGCCAACGTTTGAAACTGACGGTGAACCGGAAGAAGAGCCAAGTGGCAGGGGCCTGGAAGTGTGACTACTTGGGTTACGGGATGAGCAGGCACCAGCAACCAAGGCTGCGCGTGGCAACAATGAGCCTGGGGCGCTTACGCGACCGACTCAGAATACTGCTGCGCAGTGTAAGGGCTCGCAAAGTGGCGACCGTCATCGAGCGAATCAATCCTGTCCTGCGAGGCTGGGCTGGCTATTTCAAGCTCAGCCAGAGCAAACGCCCACTTGAGAAATTGGACGGCTGGGTCAGGCACAAACTTCGCTGCGTCATCTGGCGGCAGTGGAAACGGCCCTCAACGAGGGCGCGTAACCTGATGCGCCTGGGCTTGAGTGCGGAGCGTGCCTGTAAATCGGCTTCCAATGGTCGAGGCCCGTGGTGGAATTCCGGGGCATCTCATGTGAATCAGGCGCTACCGAAGAAGCTATGGGATAGACTCGGACTGGTCTCGATACTGGATACAATTAACCGGCTTAGCCGCATAACCTGAACCGCCGTGTACGGAACCGTACGCACGGTGGTGTGAGAGGACGGCGGCTGTGAAGCCGCCTCCTACTCGATTTTGTCGAAATTCCTCTTCCTCATTTTCGCGCTTGTTGGTCAGTTCAAGCCCTCTTGCCTAGGTTGGGGGCAGGCTCTGCCTCGGGGGTTTCAGGGTGGCTTTAAAATAATATGAACAGAATTTTGATTTCTGCTCAAATTAATTTTAAGCTCTGGCCTAGTAGCGAGCCTTGCTGTTCCCCTTCCCGCGTCGGTTGACCGTGACCGCGCAAAGGCACCCCGCTGCAAACCAACAAAAAAGTGCCAACTTCGAGGTACCTGCACATGCTTATCGATCTGCACGCTCACGCACCCCATCCGGGCTACTACAACCAGCACCCGCACTGGGGGCCGTTCTTCGAACAGCACGCCGATGGCGATATCAAGCTGCGGGTGGGGGAATGGATTCTGGGGCTCGGTTCGCCTGAGCGTAAGGCTGCCGTGCGTTCTGGCAACGGCCCCAAGCTTGAAGAGTACTTCGCGCGCTGGGCGGATCCGAAAGTCCGCCTGGCCGGCATGGATGCGGCAGGGCAGAACCTGCAGGTAATCTCGGTGCCGTCGCACTGCTACATGTACTGGACCGAGGCCGAGTTCGCCGTACCATTTGCACGTACCGTCAACACGACGCTGGCTGAGTACTGCTCGGCGGCCCCGGACCGCCTGATGTTCTGGGCCCACGTGCCGTTGAACGCGCCCGAGGCGGCCGCCGCCGAACTGCGCTATGCCTGTACCGAGCTGGGGGCCAAGGGCATGGTAGCCGGTGGCGCCAACTTCGGCGGCCTGGAGTTCGATTCGCCGGAGCTTGACGTGGTGTGGCGCACCCTCTGCGACCTGGACCTGCCGATGTTCATCCACGGCTACAATCAGTCGGTCACCTGGGGCAAGAACGCCAACGACGACCGTTACGAAACCACCGCCATCGTCGGCATGCAGTACGACGAAAGTCGCTGCTTCTGGAACCTGATCTGCGGTGGCGTGCTGGACCGCTTCCCCGACCTCAAGGTGTACATCACCCACGGCGGCGGCTACGTGCCGTATCAGCTTGGGCGCCTGGCCAAGACCAACGAGAACCTGGACGTCAAATACAACAAGAAGCCGTTGCTCGACTACATGAAGAACTTCTACTTCGATGTCGAATTGCACGAAGTGCCGATGCGCCAGGCGTTGGTCGATATCATCGGTGCCGACCATGTGCTGTACGGCAGCAACTTCGGCGGCAGCGATGCGGTGCGTCATGACCTGACCCATGGCCTGAAGCTTTCGGATGCCGATCTGCGCAAGATCCGCTATGAGAACGCCTGCCGCCTGCTGCATCTGGATCCCACCAAGCTGGGCAAGGTAGGTGCCTGATGAGGCTGGCACGCTGTGAGCATTCGGCGGTCGGTATTTTCTGGGCCGTGGTCGATGTCGCCCAGGACCAGGTAACCCCTATTTCCGGCGACTTCAGGGACTGGGCGCCGGGCGTGGCGGCGGGGCGGGGCATCAGCTCCGTCCGGCTCGCCGGCCCGGCGCTAGCGCTGTCGAAAGTGCGCTTGTTGCCACCGATCGAACCGATCAATCGGGTAGTGGTGGCGGGCGCCAACTATGCCAAGCACCTGGTGGAGTTCGGATTGAATGCACCGGCGCAGCCGGTCGCATTCCTCAAGGCCTACGGTGCGTTAATCGGCGCCAGGGACCCAATTCGCTTTCCGCCCTTGACCGAAGAACTCGACCACGAGGTTGAACTGGTGGCGGTGATCGGTACGGGCGAGATCGACGTCGAAAACCCGCTGGCCTGCGTGCTGGGCTACACCGTCGGCAACGACGTGAGTGCGCGTGACCTGCAGCGCAGCGGGCCGCCCGGCATCGGCATGGACCTGTTCGCCGCCAAGAGCCAGGACCAGACCACGGGCCTAGGCCCGTGGATCGTCACCAAGGACGAGTTTGCCGAGGGCTCCCCGCGGTTGCGCTTGACCCTGAAGGTCAATGGCGAGGTTCGCCAGGATGGTTCCACCGCGGAGATGACCTGGGACGTGGGGCAGTTAATCAGCTTTGTGCAGCAACGCTCCAGCTTTGCCGCGGGCGACGTACTGTTCACCGGGTCGCCGGCGGGCGTGGGCATGGGCACAGGGCTGTATCTCAAGGAGGGCGACGTGGTTGAAGCCAGCGTCGAAGGCATCGGCACATTGCGAAATGTAGTCGGTAAAAAACCGCAGCCAATCGAGAGCCAGACATGAACACCAACAATAAAGAGAAAGTAGTGGTCGTGGGTGCCGGTTTGATGGGCACCGGCATTGCGCATGCTTTCGCCAGTTCCGGCTTCGCCACCGTCGTGGTCGATACCAAGCCGGCCTCGTTGACCCACGCGCGGGCCAGCATCGAAAAGATCCTTGGCGATGGCGTACGTCTGGGCAAGGTCAGCGAGGAGCAGGCGCAGCAATCACTGGCTAATTTGCTGACCACCAGTGACCTGAGCGAAGCCGCTAGCGGGGCGAACTGGCTGGTTGAAACCGTCTCCGAGCAACTGGCGGTGAAGAAGGCAGTCATCAGCCAGGCAGCCCCGCTGCTGGCCGCCGACGCGATCATCGCCACCAACACTTCGGCCCTGAGTGTGACCGAAATTGCCGCGTCGGTGGACAGTGCCGACCGGGTCATCGGCATGCATTTTTTCAACCCGGTGCACAAGATGAAGCTGGTGGAGCTGGTACGTGGCCTGGCCACCAGCGACGAGGTGGTGATACGCACGCGCGCGCTGTGCGAGCAGATCGGCAAGACCTCCATCATCGTCAATGAGTCGCCAGGGCTCACCACCAGTCGCATGTCTGCGCTGCTGGGTAATGAGGCGATGTGGATGCTCCAAGAAGGTACCGCGACCGCCGAAGACATCGATACAGCACTGCGCCTGGGCTTCAATCACCCGATGGGGCCGCTGGAGCTGGGCGACCTGACCGGCTGGGATACGCGATTGTCGGTGCTGCGCTACCTGCATCAGACTCTGGGCGAGAAATTTCGCCCCTGCCCACTGATCATCAAGATGGTTGCGGCCGGACGCCTGGGGCGCAAGACAGGGCAGGGCGTGTATCGCTATGCCGATGGCAAGCAGGTTCCAGGGTCCGGCCTCAAGGCGAGTGCACTATGAACGAGGTCGTTATCGTTGATGCGGTGCGCACGCCCATCGGCAGGTTTCGTGGCAGCCTTGCGGGAGTGCGCGCCGATCATCTGGGCTCGCTGGTGATCAGCCGCTTGCTGGAACGCGTAGATATGGCTCCTGAGCAGGTCGAAGATGTGATCTTCGGCTGCGTGACGCAGATCGGTGAGCAGTCCGCCAATATCGCCCGTACCGCATTGTTGGGTGCAGGCTGGCCGGTCAGCATTCCCGGGTTGACCATCGACCGTAAATGCGGTTCGGGTGAAGTCGCTGTGCACCTGGCCGCTGGCGCCATCGCCAGTGGCGCGGTGGATGTGGTAGTGGCCGGTGGCGCGGAAAACATGAGCCGCGTTCCGATGGGCAGCAACCGAGACCTTCACGGCGAGGCGTTCGGCTGGATGGCGGTGCAACGCTATGAATTGACCAGCCAAGGCGAGGCGGCCGAGCGGATCGTCGACCAATGGTCGCTCAGCCGCGACGCCCTGGATGACTTCGCCTTTGCCAGCCATCAGCGCGCTGCGGCCGCTTGCGACGCGGGGTATTTCGACAACGAGATCGTGCAGGTCGTGGTCGATGACCTGAAGGAGCAATCACTGACCGAGCCGGCTGGCGTGTTGCGTCGCGATGAAACCATTCGCCGGGATACCTCGCGGGAAAAGCTGGCGACGCTCAAGACCAGCTTCCGCCCCGAGTCCGGGCGCATCACCGCAGGCAATTCTTCGCAGATCTCCGATGGTGCTGCCGCGCTGCTGCTGATGAATGCCGACACGGCGAAAAAACTTGGGCTCAAGGCGCGTGCGCGCATTCGCGCTTTCACCACGGTTGGCTCCGACCCGACCTTAATGCTGACCGGGCCGATTACTGCCACCCGCAAGGTGCTGGCCAAGGCCGGGTTGAGCATCAATGACATCGACCTGTTCGAGGTCAATGAAGCATTTGCCTCGGTGCCGCTGGCGTGGATGCTGGAGACTGGCGTACCCCATGAGAAGTTGAACGTCAACGGGGGAGCCATTGCCCTGGGGCATCCGCTGGGGGCCAGTGGTGCGCGCCTGATGACCACCTTGCTCAACGAGCTTGAGCGCCGGGGTGGCCGCTTCGGCCTGCAGGCCATCTGCTGTGCCGGTGGCATGGGCACCGCTACCCTTATCGAACGGCTCGATTGAGGTGGCCCGCCTGCCTCTGGTTGCCCTGGGTGACATGCCGGCCGCGTTGCAGGACGCGGTCGAGCGTGGACAGCGCAGCCGCATGCTCAGCTCTGTTACTCCGGTCCAGGTCTGGGCGCATCGTCCTGCGGCCGCTTTGGCTTGGCTGGAACTGATGGAAAACTTGCACAGCGAAAGCCTGCTGCCTGAGCGTCTGCGCGAACTGGTGCGCCTGAGGATCGCCAGCATCACCACCTGTCAGGCCTGCCAGCTGGCGCGCAAGTCCGACACCGTTACCGAGCAGGACATCGCCTGCATGGCCAGCGACAGCGCGTGGTTCAGCCCGCAGGAAAGGGCGGCACTGCGCTACGCCGAGTTGTTCGCCAGCGATTATCTGGCCATCGATGACCAGCATTTCAGCCAGCTCAAAGGGTGTTTTTCTGCCGCCCAGATAGCCGAACTGGGTATGTACTGTGCGCTGATGTTGGCCGGTGGGCGCATGACTCTGGTGCAACAGGCATATTGAAAGCTGTCGTGCATCAATAAATATGTTCAGAAAAAGTATATTTGTTCATTTTTATTCGAATAGGTCCTATCCTTACTTCAGCATATAGGGGCTGTAGCATGCCCCGATAAAAAATAATGACAATAAAACCGGAGATGATCATGTCCACACCGGAACACAGCGACCTGACCAAGGTATTCAGTGATGTAGCAAGCAATTATCGGGGCACCAGCGACATTGACCTGCACGCCACCTACCGCGACATGCGAGTCAATTCCCCCGTCCTGCAAGACAACTTCATGGCACGCCTCGGCGTGCCATCGATCGCCGGGCTTGACGCTACGCGGCCTACCTTCACCTTGTTCAAATATGACGACGTGATGGCTGTGATGCGCGATGCCGGCAACTTTACCAGCGGCTTTATCGCCGAGGGCCTGGGAGCCTTTTTCGATGGTCTGATCCTGACCGCGATGGATGGTGAGGCGCATAAGAGCATCCGTAGCCTGCTGCAGCCGGTGTTCATGCCCGATACCGTCAACCGCTGGAAGGAAACCCGGATCGACCGGGTGATTCGCGAGGAATACCTCAAGCCCATGGTGCCGGCCAGGTCGGCCGATCTGATGGACTTCGCGCTGTATTTCCCCATCCGTGTGATTTATTCGCTGATCGGTTTTCCCGAAGACCGGCCAGAGCAGATCGAGCAGTATGCGGCCTGGGCGCTGGCGATCCTGGCGGGGCCCCAGGTGGACCCGGAAAAGGCCGCTTCCGCACGCGGCGCGGCAATGCAGGCGGCCCAGGCGCTGTATGACGTGGTCAAGGACGTGGTCGCGGAGCGCCGTGCCCAGGGTGGTACGGGTGATGACCTGATCAGCCGCCTGATCCAGGCTGAATACCAGGGCCGATCACTGGATGATCATGAGATCGCGACCTTCGTGCGGTCGCTGCTGCCTGCGGCTAGTGAAACCACCACCCGCACCTTCGGCACCCTGATGTCTCTACTGCTGCAGCACCCCGAGGTGTTGGAGCGGGTGCGCAATGACCGCAGCCTGGTGAACAAGGCCATCGATGAAGCGGTGCGCTTCGAGCCCGTGGCCACCTTCAAGGTGCGCCAGGCCGCCAAAGACCTGCAGATCCGCGATGTACCTATCCCGCAAGGGGCGATGGTGCAGTGCATTGTCAGCTCCGCCAACCGCGACGAAGACGCCTTCGAACACCCCGACGTGTTCGACATCGATCGCAAACCGAAGCCTTCGTTCGGCTTCGGCTTCGGTCCGCATATGTGCATCGGCCAATTCGTGGCCAAGACCGAGATCAACTGCGCGCTGAACGCGATTCTCGACCTGATGCCCAACATCCGCCTAGACCCGAGCAAACCCGCGCCGCAGATAGTAGGCGCGCAGCTGCGCGGTCCGCATTACCTGCATGTGCTGTGGGATTGAAGCAGCCCCTGGTTGTCGCTGACAGCCTTGCATTCGACTAAACATGAACACAAATAAAAAAAGTGTTTAATTTTAGTTGGATCTGCTCTATGCTTCATTCACAACAACAAGCCCGAATGCGAAGGGGATAGCCATGAAAGTTGAAGATCTGATTCTCGTCAGTGTCGATGACCACGCGATTGAGCCGCCCAATGCCTTTGCCCGCCATATGCCGGCCCGCTTCAAGGGGCGCGAGCCGCATGTGGTCAAGAAAGGCGAGCGCGACGTCTGGGTGTTCGAAGAGCAGGCCACCGGCTACATGGGCTTGAACTCGGTAGTCGGCCGGCCGAAAGAGGAATACGGCATGGAGCCGCTGGGCTACGACCAGATGCGTCGTGGCACCTGGAACATCAAGGACCGTGTCGACGACATGAACGCTAACGGCGTACTGGGCTCCTTGTGCTTCCCCACCTTCCCGGGTTTTGCCGGGCAGCGCTTTCAGGTGCACGGCGACCGCGCCGTGTCGCTGGCTGCAATCCAGGCCTATAACGACTGGCACCTGCACGACTGGTGCAACGCCGCTCCGGGCCGTTTCATCCCGCTGATGATCGTACCGTGGTGGGACATGAAGGCCGCCGCCGCTGAAGTCGAGCGCCTGGCACGGCAAGGCGTGCATGCCATTTCGCTGTCGGATAACCCGGCCATCCATGGTTACCCGTCGATTCACAGCGACTATTGGGACCCACTGTGGAAGGCATGTAGCGACAACAAGGTGGTCATCTGCTGCCATATCGGTACTGGCGTGAAAGCGAACCATGCGTCTGACATGTCGCCTATCGATGCCTGGATCACGTCCATGCCCATCTCCATCGCCAATTCGGCGGCCGACTGGATCTGGGCGCCAATGTGGAAGAAATTCCCCGAGCTGCGCATGGCCCTGTCCGAAGGGGGCATCGGCTGGGTGCCTTATCTGCTGGAGCGTGCCGACTTCACTCACCGCCATCACAACGCCTGGACCAACTCCAACTTCGGCGGGAAGATGCCTAGCGATATCTTCAACAAGCACTTCATCACCTGTTTCATTGAGGACAATTTCGGCCTCAAAAACCTGGATTTCCTCAATGCTGACATGGTTACCTGGGAGAGCGATTACCCACACTCCGACTGCACATGGCCCAACTCGCCGGAAACCGCCTGGGAAGGGCTGCAACACCTCTCCAAGGACGTCATCGACAAGGTCACCCATCTGAATGCGATGCGCGAGTTTTCCTTCGACCCATTCTCTATCCACGGTCGTGAAAACTGCACGGTGGGTGCGCTGCGGGCCCAGGCCACACACGTCAGCATCGAGCCTGCCCTGGGCCTGGGCGGCGCCGACCATGGTCGCCATGACAACAAGCCTGTCACCTCCGGCGACATCAATGCGATGTTCGCCCAGGCTGACGCACAAACCGCGTTGTAAGTCGCCCACCTTGCTTCAGGTGTCGCGCATCGGCGGCTGAAGCAAGGGGGCGGTTCTGTGGTCGCCTCAAGCGGGGCGATTGCGCCTGTGTTCAGCGTTAGAGAGCGCATATGGCCATCAGTCAATTCAGCTACAACTCCATCCCTCCCGAGGCCGAGGCGCTTCGCGCCGACGTCCGGGCGTTCATTCAGGCCCATCTGGCCGATTATCCACCGACCTTGCGTGCCCATTCCTGGATGGGCTTCGATACCGAATTCAGCAGGCAGCTGGGCGCCCGTGGCTGGGTCGGCATGGCATTGCCCAAAGCCTACGGTGGCGCGGCGGCGGGGCCATTTGCGCGTTATGTGGTCATCGAGGAGCTGCTGGCTGCCGGTGCGCCGGTCTCGGCCCATTGGATTGCCGACCGCCAGAGCGGGCCGCTGATCAACCGCTTCGGTACCGAGCAGCAGAAGCAGCGCTATCTGCCTGCCATCTGCCGGGGTGAAAGTTACTTCTGCATCGGCATGAGCGAGCCCAATTCCGGCTCGGACCTGGCCTCGATCAAGAGCAATGCGCTACGCGAGGGCGACAGCTGGCTGCTCAATGGGCAGAAGGTCTGGACCACCAACGCGCACCATTCGCAGTACATGATTGCGCTGGTGCGCACCGGCGAAAAACAGGCCGCGCGTCACGAGGGTATGTCGCAGTTCATCGTCGACCTGAGCCTGCCAGGGATTACCATCCGGCCAATCCGCGACCTGGCCGGGGGTGAGCATTTCAACGAAGTATTCTTCGACAACGTTCGCTTACCCGCCGACGCGCTGATCGGCAGCGAAGGCAAGGGCTGGGAGCAGGTAACTGCGGAACTGGCGTTCGAGCGCAGCGGCCCAGAGCGCTTTCTCAGTTGCATGGCGCTGCTCACCAGCCTGATCGACGCGTTGGGCAAGGTGCCCGATGCCCTGCAGGCACGGGAGATCGGGCGCCTATCGGCCAGGGTACTGACGTTGCGCAACATGTCGCTGTCGGTCACCGCGCAACTGGCTGCAGGGGAGCATCCGGCCTGGGCCGCCTCGTGCGTGAAAGACCTGGGCAACGTGTTCGAACAGGAACTGCCGGAAATCGCGCAGTTGCTGCTGGACACCGAGCCGCGCCAGGTCGGTGGCAGCGAATACGCACGGGTGCTGGCCTACCTGACGCAAATGGCGCCGTCCTTTTCACTGCGTGGCGGTACGCGCGAGATTCTACGCGGCATCATTGCCCGTGGCCTGGAGTTGCGATAATGCGCGAATTATTTGAGACGATGATCGAACGCCTGTTTGCCGATCTGTCCACCCCGGCCTATGTGCTTGGTTGCGAGGGCGGCGAGTGGCCAGCCGAGCTCTGGTCCGCACTCGATGAGTCAGGCTTTACCCTAGCGGGCGCCGCCGAAGCGCTGGGCGGCGCGGGCGCCAGCTGGGCGGATATCTATGTGATGGTCCGCGCCGCCGGGCGCTATTCGGTGCCGGCCCCGCTGGGCGAGGCCTTGCTGGCCAACTGGCTGCTGAGCAAGGCTGGCCTTGAAGGGCACGAAGGCGCTTTGAGCATCGCCGCTCATGCCGATTTGGCCCTGATCGATGGGCACGTCAGCGGCACCGCCCGCGCCGTACCCTGGGGGCGCAATGTAGATGCCGTGGTGGCCGTCGCCACCACCGATGCAGGTACACCGCAGGTGGTGTTGCTGCAACGCAGCATGGCCTGCGAACTCACCCCCAGCCTCAACGTGGCGGGAGAGCCGCGCGACGACCTGGTCTTCCGTGGTGCGCGGGTAGTTGCCCACGCACACCTACCAGACGGCCTCGGTGTCGATGTCCTGGAACTTGGCGGCGCGATGCTCCGCTCGGCGCAGACCGCCGGGGCGCTGCATGCGTTGCTGGACATGACCGCCAACTATGCACGAGAGCGCAAGCAGTTCGGCAAGGCCATCGGGTCGTTCCAGGCGATCCAGCAACAGCTGGCGGTACTGGCCGAACAGACGGCCGCTGCCAGCATTGCCGCTGAAGCAGCCTTTTGCGAGTCCGACGACGGGCTCGCGGCATTGACCATCGCCGTAGCGAAAATCAGTACCGCCGACGCCGCGAGTGTCGGCGCCAGCATCGCCCATTCGGTACACGGCGCCATTGGCTTCACCGAGGAATACCCGCTTCACCTGCTCAGCCGACGGCTGTGGGCATGGCGCAGCGAATTTGGCTCGGCCAGCCTCTGGAGCCAACGCCTGGGCGCACAAGTCTGCCAGGGTGGCAGCGACGGGTTCTGGCCATTGTTGACCCACCACGGCAAGCAACCATTGACCGGCCTTGCGAGCAATTGACTATGAACCCTTTTCTTCAGATCGAGCGCGAGGGCGGTATCGTCACTGTGCGCATGAACCACCCGGACACCCGCAATGCCCTGACCACACCGGAGCAGATCCAGGAGTTTGTCGATCTGTGCGCCGCGTTGCGTCGCGACAAGTCCGTCAGGGTCATGGTGCTGACCGGCAATGGCAGCGCCTTTTGCGCCGGCGGCAATGTCAAGGATATGCACGAGCGTGCTGGTATCTTCGCAGGCTCGCCCTATGAGCTGCGTAACACCTACCGTGACGGCATCCAGCGCATTCCGCTGGCGCTGTACGACCTGGACATTCCGGTTATCGCCGCCGTCAACGGGCCCGCGATTGGAGCGGGCCTGGACCTTGCCTGCATGTGCGATATCCGCTTGGCATCCACCTCGGCGGTATTCGCCGAGAGCTTCGTACGCCTGGGTATCGTGCCGGGCGATGGCGGTGCCTGGTTGCTGCCGCGAATCATCGGCGTTCCCAAAGCGAGTCTGATGTCCTTTACCGGCGATACCATCAATGCGGTCAAGGCCCTGGAATGGGGGCTGGTGGAGCAGGTGTGCGCGCACGAGACGTTGATGGCCGAAGCGCGTTCGTTGGCAGGGCGCATCGCTAGCAACCCGGGGCACTCGCTGCGACTGTGCAAGCGCTTGCTGCGCGAAGGGCAGCACATGCGCCTGGACTCATTGCTCGAGCTGTCGGCGGCTTACCAATCGCTGGCCCACCACACTGAAGATCATCAAGAAGCCGTTTCGGCGTTTGTCGAAAAGCGAAATCCCGACTACCTCGACCGGTGACCGCATAAAGGCACAACCGACGGAATTTTGGAGTATTGAAGATGCGTGGCGTTTTCCGTGAAGACCACAATATGTTCCGCGAACAAGCGCGCCGGTTCGTCGATCGTGAGATTGTGCCCTACCTGCATGAGTGGGAAAAGAACGGCATCGTGCCCAAGGAGGTCTGGCTCAAGGCGGGGGAGACCGGACTTTTGTGTTCTACGGTGCCCGAGGAGTACGGCGGGCCTGGCGGGGACTTCGGCCACTCGGCGGTGATGATCGAAGAACTGGCGCGGGCCAATGCCACCGCGGTGGGGTTTACTACCCACTCCGAGATCGTTGCCCCTTACATTGTCGCCTACGGCAGCGAGGAGCAGAAACAGCGTTGGCTGCCCCGGATGGTCAGCGGCGAGCTGATTGGCGTGATCGCCATGAGCGAGCCTGGTATCGGCAGCGACCTGCGCTCGATGCGGACCTTGGCGCGCCGGGAGGCCGATGATTATATCGTTTCCGGGCAGAAGACCTTCATCACCAATGGGGGTAATGCTGGCCTGATGGTGACCGCAACCAAACTCGACCTCAGCGCCAAGGAGCTCACCCTTATTTGCGTCGAAGAGGAGCGCCAGGGGTTCTCCAAGGGACGGTTGCTAGAAAAGATTGGCTTGAAGGGCCAGGACACCGCCGAATTGTTCTTCGACGATGTGCGGGTGCCTGCCAGCAATCGGCTCGGAGAGGAGGGGCAGGGCTTCAAGTACCTGACTCATCAATTGGCGTGGGAGCGCCTGATCATCGCGATTCGCGCCGCACAGTCGATCCAGACGCTACTGGAAGAGACCATCGAATACACCCGCGAGCGGAAGGTATTCGGCAAGCCGGTGCTGGATTTCCAGAACACCCGCTTCAAGCTCGCCGAAGCAAAGGCGCAGTTCACCATGCTGAGAGTATTTGTCGATGATTGCCTGGCCAAGGTCATGCGCGGTGAGTTGCCCGCGGATGTGGCGGCCATGGCCAAACTGCTGGGCTCGGAGATGCAGGGCAAGCTACTTGACGAGTTCCTGCAACTGCACGGCGGCTATGGGTTCATGAGCGAGTACAAGATCAGCCGGGCCTGGGTCGATGCGCGTGTTGCGAGGATCTACGGCGGTACCTCGGAAATCATGAAAGAGATTATCGGTCGCACGCTTTAGGCGCCGACGGGCAGGGCGTGGCAGTGCTACCCGTAAGGTCACCGGAGAAATGAAAACAATGAGCCTTTATCGAGCGTTCACAGGTGTTTGCTTGTGTCTTGCTTGCTTGTTCGCCATGGCGCAGCCGCCGTCGAGTGACGTCTACGATGCTGAAAGCCAGCGCGCTCGTGCACTGCTGGCGAAGGCGGTGGCCCGTTACCAGGCCAGCGGCGATAACGCCCTGGCCGCGTTCAGCCGCCAGGGTGAGTTCGTCGATGGCGAGTTGTACATCTACGTGGTCGATACCTCTGGGGTTATGCTGGCCAGCGGCGGGCCATCGGTGTCGCTGGTCGGCAAACCGGTGGTGAGCGTGCTGGACGACGACCTCAAGGCCGCGTTTCGCCAAGCTATCGAGCAGCCCGCCGATGGCACCGTGCGCAGCGCCGAGTATCGCTGGTGGAACTGGCAGCATGCCAAGGTAGAGCGCAAGCGCGTGTTCTATCAACGGGTGGGCGAGCGGGTGATCTCCGTGGGCTATTACATGCCGCGCTCCAGCCCTGAACGGGCCCGTGAACTGCTGCAGCGGGTCGTGGACCAGGTGCACAAGGACCCAAACGCGGCCTTTGCCCTCATCAATCAGCACGACAAAGAGCTCACCCAGGATGACCTGTATGCCTTCGTGGTGGACATCAAGAGCCAGCGCTTCGTTGCCCACGGCTTCCTGCCGCGCCTGATCGGCACGGATTTCAAGTCGCTGCGTTCCACCGATGGCCAGCCGATTGGCGAGGCTATGTTGCGGCAAATGCAACAGCATGAAACCGGTGAACTCGACTACCTGTGGCGCAACCCCATCACTGGGCAGAACGAGTTCAAGAAAACCTTATTGCAGCGGGTAAACGGGTATGTGGTTGCGCTGGGATACTACAGCGGTCAGTAGGCCGGCGCATCCCAATGCGCAGATCCTTTCGATCATCTGCTTCAACTTCATCGGGTACATATGCAGCGGCTTGCCGCTGGCGGTGCTGCCGGGCTTCGTGCTGCATGACCTCGGCTTGGGCGCGGTGCTGGCCGGCGCTGTGATCGGTGTGCAGTACGTAGCGACATTGCTCGCACGGCCGCTGGCTGGCAGCGTGGCAGACCGCTTTGGGGCCAGGTGCTCGGTGCTCTGCGGGCTCGGTGGCCTGATCGCTAGCGGCCTGTTGACCTGGCTTGCGCTTACGCTGCTGGCTCCAGTGTCGCTGTGCCTGGTGCTTCTGGTGCTGGGCAGGATCATCTTAGGTCTGTGTACCGCCATGATCTCCACGCCCTGCTGTACCTGGGCGATTGGCCTGAACGGTGTGCCCAGCACCGCCAAGGTGATGTCTTGGAACGGCATCGCGGCCTATGGCGGTGTGGCGGTTGGCGCGCCGTTGGGAAGGTTACTGGGCAATACGTTCGGCATTGCCAGTGTCGGGTTGTGCAGTGCTCTGCTGGGCTTGGTATTTGTGTTCATGGCCTTGGTCAAGCGCCCAGCGCCGATAGTGGCTGGGGTACGACTGGCCTTTCATCGGGTACTGCTGGCGGTGCTGCCCAATGGGATTGTGCTCGTGTGCAGCTCGGTTGGATACGGTGGGCTCATGGCATTCGTAGCACTGTATTTCGACAGCCTGGGTTGGCAGGGTGCGGCGTTTTGTCTGAGTGGGTTTGGTGCGGGTTTCATCGTGGCGCGGCTGGCATCGCCGGGCATTCTGCACCGGTTGCGCGGCTATACGGTGGTTGCTGGCTGCCTGCTGGTACAGACGAGCGGCCTGCTGCTGGTCGGGCTGGCACCGTCGCCGGCACTGGTGATCGCAGGGGGCGCCCTCACTGGCATCGGCGTGTCGTGGGTCTATCCAGGGCTAGGCATGGAAACTCTGGCGATGATCCCGGCGGCTAACCGAACCTTGGCGCTCAGTGCACTTTCATTGTTTTTTGACGTCGCAGTCGGGGTGGCTGGGCCGGCGCTGGGCCTGGTTGCTGCAGGCTACGGCTACGCTTGGGTGTTCCTTTGGTCTGCACTGTTGTCAGGGAGCGCTGGGGGGCTAGTTCTTCACCTGTATTGGAAATCCAGTTCTTTCCACCGTTGAACTCAATCTTTAGGGGCAGTAGTCATGAGCAATTCCATTTACGATATTCCCTTGCAGCAGATCGATGGCACAGCCAGCACCCTTGGCCGTTATCGCGGCAAAGTTCTATTGCTGGTCAATGTGGCTTCGAAGTGCGGGCTAACCCCACAGTATGAAGGTTTGGAAAAACTCTATCAGCGCAAGAAAGACCAAGGGCTGCAGGTGTTGGGTTTCCCAGCTAACAATTTCAAGGAGCAGGAACCCGGCAGCGACACCGAAATCGCCGAGTTCTGCTCGTTGAACTACGGCATACAATTCCCGCTGTTCTCGAAGCTGTCGGTCAACGGCGAAGATCGGCACCCGCTATACGCCGAGCTCACGGCTGCGCAACCCGAGACGATTGGTGAAGGCCCATTCAGGGAGCGGCTCAAGGGCTATGGCATCGTGGCTGATAACCGCACGGACGTGCTGTGGAATTTCGAGAAATTCCTAGTAAACCGGATGGGAAAGGTTGTCGCCCGTTTCGCTCCCGATGTGGCGGCTGACGACCCACGCTTGCTCGAAGCAATCGACGCTCAGTTGGCCAGTGGGGTATAAATCTGTGCTGACAATAGGTACGGTCAAGGCGCTTCACACACACCTTGGGCACCTGCGTGCCGAGCACAGCACGATAGCGCTGGTGGCCACCATGGGCAACTTGCACGACGGGCATATCGCGTTGGTTGAGCTGGCCAGGCAGAAGGCCGACGTCGTGGTGGTCAGTATCTTCGTCAACCCCCTTCAGTTCGGGCTTGGCGAAGATCTGGCCAATTACCCCAGAACGCTGCAAGCCGACAAGGACCGCTTGGCGGCTGTAGGATGCGATGTGCTGTTTGCACCCACCGTCGAACAGATGTACCCGGATGGAATGCAGGATGTCACTCTCGTCAGGGTGCCACGAGTTTCTCAAGGGTTGTGTGGCGCCTCGCGCCCTGGCCATTTTGATGGCATGGCAACGGTGGTCATCAAGCTGCTGAATGTTGTCCAGCCGGACGTGGCGATCTTTGGTGAAAAGGACTACCAGCAGTTAGCGGTCATCCGTGCAATGGTGCGAGACCTCAACATAGGGACACAGATCGTGGGGGCGCCGACAGTTCGTGCCCAGGACGGCTTGGCACTCTCTTCCCGAAATGGCTATCTGAGTGAGGAGCAACGTTCGATGGCGCCGTTGCTGCACAAGTGCCTGGTGGACCTAGCCTCATTGCTAAAGCTAGGGCAGGAGGTCGGTCCCTTATTGAATGGTTGCCGACAGCGGTTAGAGGCAGCAGGGTTCGAGCTTGAGTACCTGGAGGTCAGAAACGCGCAGAGCTTGGAACCGGCGGCACACGATGACGACCACTGGGTGATTCTGGGCGCGGCTCGTCTAGGTAAGACGCGGCTTATCGACAACCTTGTGGTCGATCTTCACGTTCCAGCGGTCGCTGTCCCTTGAATGGGAGTCGGATTCTCTACGACAGGCGCTATCTACTGCGCGATTTGCCCGTCGCTTGTATGGCCCTCTACGCCTCTAGTTGCAACAACCAACTGCGAGCGGAGAAAACAAATGTCTCGAGTCTCTTCATCGCATGTCAACGCTGAAACACACGAGCGCGTGCGTCAAGCCGCGCTTGAACTATTCACCCAGAAGGGATATCAATCAACCAGCCTGCGCGACCTGGCATCCTGCCTCGGGATGCAAGCGGGGTCCCTGTACAATCATATAGAGAACAAACAGTCGCTGCTCTACGAGCTGATGGAAGAAGCGCTGGACGACCTGTTGGCCAATACACGCACCAGTGTCAAGCAGGGCAAGACTCGTAATGAGCGTATACGGCTGTTCGTCCAAGCGTCGCTGGATTTCCAGAAGCGTGAGGGCAAGCGCATGATCCTGATCAATCGCGAGATGATCAATCTCTCTACCGAGCAGCAAGAACACATCAAATCCCTAGTGGAGGATTATGCCCGCTGCCTGAAGTCGGTGATCGCCGGTCAGCCTGCCAAGGGGCATACTTTCAATCACCGCTTCGATCTTTTAATTGTGGTAATCATTGGCATGCTGCAAGGCTTGCACTTTTGGGACCGCGGCGAGGCCGCTTCATCGCCTAGGGATGAGGTTGACCAGCTGACCAGTATTATCAATTGTGCGATAAGTGCGACCGTTGCCTGACTGGGGCTTCGTACAACGCCGTTTGCAGATCGAATACCCGAACCGACATTTCCTGTCGGGGGGGCGAACTGTCGTAACTTTTGCGGGATACCCCGCGGCATGCATCACGGGGCTTTTTGTTAGCAAGTTAGAATATGGCGGTTAGCGAGTTGTACTAGGCGATGCTGCCGGCTAGGTATAGCCGATGCGTACGATAGAGGGAAAAGATTGTACGCAGAAATTTCTGTCCCCTAATCACTCGCCATCCCAGGTTGCCCCACAACTTCAGCCTCTAACCGCAGCAAACATCCTGAGTCTGGCGCACTGCCCAATACCTCCAATTTCAGTTCCTGCCTGGCACTCGTGATGTACAGGGTGCGGCCATCCTCGCCACCAAAGCACAGGTCGGTGGGACAAGGGACGGGCAGGCCGATCATGCGGTCCAGGTTACCTTCGGCATCGAAGCGGGCCAGGCTCCAGCCGTCGCGCTGAGTGGTCCAGACACCGCCTTGGACATCCAAGGCCAGACCACTGAGGCTGCCGCCGCCGCGTGGTAGCGAGGCCAGACGGCGAATGGCCGAGCTGCCGGGCTGCAAGCGGAGGATATCGCCGGCCTCGGGAGCGATGGCATACACCGCGTTGCCTGTGGCGTCCCAGCGAAAACCGCTGACCTGTTCATTCAAGCTCCAGCCATGACGTAACTCGCCTTCAGCACTGAGCTCGCCAATCAGGCAGCCACTGGTGGTTCTGCTGCACGCCCACAGTGCTCCAGTGGGATGCACCGCCAAAGCGAGCAGGCGGCTACCGAGCAGGTCTTGCATCGGGCGCTCGTTACCCTGCCAGTCGATCAACGACCAACCCCCGGCCTGGGCCACCAGTAGGCCGTCACGGTGCAGCTCCATGGCCCGCACTGGCATGTCCAGGCGGGTCAGCAGCCGGCTGCGTTGGCCATCCCAGCAATGGATGGCCGGAGCCAAGGTGTCGGCCCAATACAGTGCACGAGTCTCGGCATGCCAGCGGGGAAATGCGCCGTGGAAAGCCCAGGGGCCCGGTACGACATTCATGGTGCTAGTCGGACGGGGTGTCGGATCGGGTCGCAACTGCTCGCCGACCCGACGCGCCGCGTCCGCCAGCTCCGGGCCGAGCAGGGCCAGACGCTCCAGGGTCAGGCGATAGGCTGGCCCGGCTACGCTCAAGGCGCCGCGTACGAAGCCTTGCTTGTCAATGATGGGCGCAGCGACGCAGCGCACACCCAGGCGGATCTCCTCGTCATCCAGCGCGTAGCCGCGGGTCTGGGTGATCTGCAGTTCTGTCATCAGACGGCGACGGTCGGTAATGGTCAGCGGTGTCAGGGGCGTCAGCACCAGGCCTTTGAGGATCTCGTCACGGGCCGCCGGTGACAGGGCCGATAGAATCGCCTTGCCCTGGCCGGTGCAGTGCACGGGCTTGCTTTGTCCAAGGCTGGCAGATGAGCGCAGGGTATGGGCGCCATCACAGCGCTCCAGCGACAACACCTGGTTGCCATCGAGCACTGCCAGGTAGGCAGTTTCGCCGGTGAGGTCGCGCAGGGCGCGTAGCTCGATGCTGCTGGCCGCTACCAGGTCGGGCTCCAGATAAGCATTGCGCACCATCTCCAAATAATTGAAGCCCAGGCGGTAGACCTTGCGTGTCGGATCACGGCGGATCATGCCGCGCTCCACCAGGGTAGCGATGATGCGGTACAGCGTGGTTCGCGGGAGCTGCACCTGTTCAGCCAACTGGGCCTGGCTGATCCCCATGGATGTCGCGCCGATTGCCTGCAGGACATCCAGGGCCTTCTCCAGCGCGGCAGTACCTTCTCCTGTTTTCATTGTTGATTCCCACTATTTGGTACTGAGTTGATCATGGCGAGATTTTGCCGGTTTTCCACGAGGTTTTCCGCCATAGAATCAGCCTCGGCAGGACTTGGAATGAAATTATGTCCCATTCTGTGGGAATTTCACTGGGTCACTGATCGGATGAACCCCGTTTTGGAGAACTTACAAGAATGTCCGTCATCCACAATTACGCCGATGCCCATGAGAGCGTCTCCGGCAAGCAGGTCGAGGTCAGTGACGAAGTGCTGGCCAAGCTTGCCGCCTGCAGCAGTGGCTCGCTGACCACCCAGTTGTTCAAGCGAGGCTTCCGCCAGCCTGCGTTGGTCGGCCTGCGCGCCATGACCCGCGACATCAAGCCCTTCGCCGGCCGGGCCTTCACCATGCGTTTCATCCCCGCCCGTGAAGACATCGACACCTACGCCACCATGACTACCAAGCCCAATGACGACAACCTGCAATGGCAGGGCGTCGAGCACATCCAGCCGGGTGACGTACTGGTTATCGACAGCCGCAACGACCCGTCTGCCGCCTCGGCTGGCAACATCCTGGTGACTCGCCTGCTGGTCCGTGGTGCCAAGGCCATCGTTACCGACGGCGCCTTGCGCGATGGCAGCGAGATCGCAGCCATGAGCCTGCCGGCCTATGCCCGTGAGGTCACGGCCACTACCCGTATTTCCTATCACCACGTGGCGGACCTGCAGGTGCCGATCGGTTGTGCCGGCGTGGCCGTGTATCCCGGTGACATCATCGTCGGTGACGCTGATGGCCTGACCGTGGTGCCCGCGCATCTGGCTGCGGAACTGGCTGACATTTGCACTGTGCAGGACGACATCGAGCACTACCTGGCCATGCGTATCGCCGCAGGTGAAGCCCTGTGGGGGGTTTACCCGCCTAGCCCTGAAACGACTAGCGAGTACCACGCTTGGGTTGCCGATGGCCGCCCACAAATCTCATCGATCATCACTCGCCAGGAGGATTGAGCATGGCCGAGCATACCTACGCCCAATTGATTCGCCGCTACTTCGAAGGCTGTAACGAAGCCGACTACGACAAGTTGGTCTCCTGCTTCACTCCGGACGCCGTGCATTACTTTCCGGCCGGGCTGCCGGATATCCCTTGGCGCACTGCCGACACCATCGCGCGCAAGTGGATCTGGTGCGTGGATAACCTCGGCTCGCAGTGGACCATCGAGAAGATCCTGGTCAGCCACGACAGTCATGAAGCAGTGATCGAGTGGACCCATTGGAAGAGCAACCTGGGGACCGCCCTGCGCGGTGACGAATGGTATGTGTTCGATGAGCAAAGCGGCCTGATCAAGGAAATCCGTGCCTACTACGCCTCAACTGCCGACAAGGACGTGCCCATCAACGAATGGGTCGACTTCGACTATGCCGGTCGGGGCTACAACCTCGGCCCCAATACACGCTGAAGGGGATGCACATGACCGATCATCAAGACCTGGGCCTGGGCGCTATCGACCAGGCGGTGAGCAAGGCTGTTGCCGCCGCCGACTTCTGGGCGGACGCTACCCCGAATGTGCGCGCTACCTTGCTGCGTGGATTGGCTGATGCCCTGGAGCTGCACCAAGTCGAGTTGGTTGCCATCGCCGACCGTGAAAGCGGTCTGGGTGTAGGGCGCCTGAACGGAGAAGTGGCACGTACCGCTTTCCAGCTACGTGGCTTCGCCAGCGAAGTCGAGGCTGGCGTGCCGTACCGCCGCGTCGAGGATGAGGCGGTAGCGGGTCCGCCGCCAGCAGGCCGGCCGCACCTGATGCGGGTACAGCGTCCGCTGGGCCCGGTGGCCATGTTCTCGGCCAGCAACTTCCCGTTCGCCTTCTCGGTGCTGGGTGGTGATACTGCCTCCGCGCTGGCAGCGGGCTGTCCAGTGGTGGTCAAAGCTCATTCCGGGCATCCTGAACTGTCTCGCGCGGTGTATGAACTCGCCGCTGCTGTGGTTCGTGCCCAAGGTCTGCCGGAAGGGCTACTGACGCTGGTTGAGAGTGTTTCGCGTGCTGGCGGCACCTATCTGGTACAACATCCGCGCATCGCCACAGTGGCCTTCACCGGTTCTTACCAGGGCGGCAAGGCATTGTGGCAAGCGACCAACGAGCGTCCTCGCCCGGTGCCGTTCTTCGGCGAGCTGGGCTCGATCAATCCGCTGGTGGCGTTGCCGGCTGCCCTGGAAAAGGACAGTGAAGGACTGGCCAAGACCCTGGCCGCCTCTATCACCCTGGGGTGCGGCCAATTCTGCACCAGCCCGGGCCTGATCGTCCTGTTGGCGTCGCCTTACAGCGAGCGTTTCGTCACCCAGTTGGCCGAGGCCATTGCGCCGATCGCCACACACCGTATGCTCACTCCCGGCATGCACAAGGGCTTCGAGGCTGCGGTTGCCGGTGTTGCCGATCATGCAACGCCGGTCTTCGACAAAGCAGCCGATACCAGCGGTCCGGCCCCACGTCTGTTCGCTACCGACGCCGCTTCGTTCATCGCCAATCCACACCTGCGTGAAGAGATGTTCGGCCCGGCCGCCTTGGTGGTCACTGCCCAGTCGAATGAGCAACTCGTCGAGCTGCTGGAGGCTGTCGGTGGCACCCTGACCACGACTCTGTGGGGCGTGGATGACGCCAGCGAGGCCAACCGGCAATTGGTACGTGCCGCCGAACGGATCTCCGGGCGCGTGCTGTTCGCCGGCGTGCCGACAGGTGTTGCCGTATGCCACGCCCAGCAGCATGGCGGCCCTTGGCCGTCGTCCACCGCGCCACAGACCACCTCGGTCGGCTATGCCGCCCTCGAACGCTTCCTGCGTCCAGTGGCGCTGCAGGACGCACCGACCTGGGTCCTGGGTTGAGCGGAGGGCAGGGCGATGATGCGACATATTGTGATGTTCCGGCGCTTGGCAAGCGTCGCGCCGCAACCTGAACTGGAAGCTCGCTTGGTCGACCGCATGCGCGACCTTGCCGAGCAGATCGATTTCATCCGCGACTGGACGGTCGCCGCCAACGAGCTGGACCGGCCAATTTGCTGGGACTACATCCTCGACTCCAGCTTCGACGATGCAGCAGCGGTAGAGCGTTATCTGCCACATCCCGCCCACCAGGCGCTGGTGGCGGATCTCAAGCAGTACTTCGAGTGGGTGGCAGTGGATTACAGCGTCTAGACCTCAGCGGCGCTTGGCCGGCTGACTGCTCCAGGCGCCATAACAACAAGATCCGGCATCGCAGGTGTCGGGCGGAGACGTACATGAACAAGAAAAAGAATTACCGCTGGACGATCCTGGCGATGCTCTTCCTCGCCATGATCATCAACTATGTCGATCGCGCTGCCTTGTCGATCGCCATGCCGTTCATCACCCAGGAGTATCACCTCACGCCTTCAGAGAAAGGCATGATCTTCAGCAGCTTCTTCTTCGGCTATGCGTTGTTTTGTTTTATTGGCGGTTACCTGGCCGACCGTTTCGGCCCCAAGCGTGTGCTGACCTGGTCCATGAGCTTCTGGTCGTTGCTGTGTGGTTCGACCGCGCTGGCCTTCAACTTCTGGTCGCTGCTGATCGTCCGTGCTCTGTTCGGTGTGGGTGAGGGACCGGTGTCGACCACCGCCAACAAGGCGGTCAATAGCTGGTTCCCGATCAAGGAGCGCGCCCGTGCCATCGGCATCAACCAGGCCGGTGGCCCACTGGGTGGCGCCTTGGCGGGTCCTATCGTCGGTTTCTTGGCCCTGTGGCTGGGCTGGCGTGTCGCCTTTGTGGTGATTGCGGTGATCGGCCTACTCTGGGCTATCGCCTGGTACCGCTTGTCCACCTCCACCCCAAGCGAGCACCCCAAGGTGTCGGCCGAGGAACTGGCCGAAATCAACGAAGGCCGTGAAGCACCGGTGACCAAGGTGGAAAACGCGCCTCGCACTCCGGTGCTGCAGATCATCTTGCAGCGTTCGGTCCTGGTCACTGGCATCTCGCTGTTTTGCTACAACTACATCCTTTTCTTCTTCATGACCTGGTTCCCTACCTATCTGATCGAGGCCAAGGGCATCGACCTCAAGTCCATGAGCATCGTCACCTCATTGCCTTGGCTGGTGGGTACGCTCGGCTTTATCTGCGGTGGCCTGCTGATCGACTGGGTGTTCAAGTGCACGGGCAAGCAACTGTTGTCGCGCAAGTTGGTCCTGGTGCCTTGCCTGCTTATCGCTGCTGCGTGCATCGGCCTCACCGGCCAGGTGGAGAGTGTGACCAGCACCGTGGTGGTCATGACTGTCGCCATCGGTTTCCTGATGCTCACCGCGCCGGCCTACTGGTCGTTGATCCAGGACGCCGTGCCGGATCATCAGGTGGGTACCGCCGGTGGTTTCATGCATGGCTTGGCCAACCTGTCCGGTATCGTCGCACCGACCGTCACCGGCTTCATCATCCAGTCTACGGGTACCTATGGCAGCGGCTTCGCCCTGGCTGGCGGCCTGGGTATTGTCGGCGCACTGATCGTGGCGCTGTTTGTCGGCGGCAAGCCGGCAAAGCAGGGTACGGTGATCTCGGCGGCCTGACCTGAGCCCCGGCCTCGGGCCGGAGTCCGATGCAGGGGCACGTGGCGTTGACCGACGCCTACCCCTGTGAATAGCCGGCCCTGCGCCGGTACCAGATTCGATTTTGGGAACCTGTTATGCCTACGCTTCTCATCACTGGCGCTGCCGGTATCGTCGGGACCGCTGTACGGCCCTTCCTGCGCCAGCGCTATAATCTGCGCCTGCTCGACCGCAAGCCCATCGAAGGCCTGGCGGAGGGCGAGACCGCTTTGGTTGGCGATCTGACCGACCCATTCTATGTGCAGCAGGCCGTCGAAGGCGTTGATGGCATCCTGCACCTGGCCTGTGCCCACGGGACCGACATCCAATTCCAGGACACGGTCGAGCCCAACTACCATGCCACCTTGTACCTGCTGGAGGCGGCTCAGCGTTTTAATGTCAAGCGCTTCATCTTCGCCAGTAGCCACCATGTGCTTGGCCAGTACCGCAACGATGCGGCCGAGTTTTTCGATGACATGCCCGTCGCCCCGGACAGTTATTACGCCATGAGCAAGGTGTTTGGCGAAGCCGCTTGCGCCACTTTCTCCCAGCGTGGCGACCTGGCCACCTACATCGTGCGTATTGGCAATGCCGACCCTGAGGTCGCCGATGCCCGCCGCCTGCGCATGTGGGTCAGCGGCCGCGACCTGGCGCAACTGCTGTTGATCGGCTTGGAGCATCCCGAGGTGCGTCACGACATCGTCTATGGCGTCTCGCAAAGCCCTGATCCACTGTTCCACAACCAACGCGCCCGTGCCCTCGGTTACCAACCGCAGGATAATGCTGGCGATCATCTTGCCGATAACTACATGGCCTATGAGGCAATGGCGCCGGAAGGTTCAGGCCGTGACTACTTGGGCGGCGCCTATGCTGGCGCCCCATTGGCCAGTGTGTTGGAGCGTGTATGAAGATCGTCCGTATTGATACCCGAATCGTCGAGATCCCCTTCCACGACGGTGGCAAGGGGCTGGGCATCACACCCACCACCTGGAATACACTGGAAAATGTGTTGATCCGCCTTGAGGACGAGCAAGGCAATGTTGGCTGGGGCGAGGCCTTTGGCTACTTCGTCGCCGATGCTACCAAGGCGTTGATCGATCGCCTGATCGCACCGCTGCTGCTGGACCGTGAGATCAGCGATATCGCTGCCTGGAACCGCGAACTGCAGCTTCGTCTGCACTTGTTCGGCCGCTATGGCGTGACCTTGTTCGCCATCTCAGGCGTGGACATCGCCCTATGGGACCTGGCCGCGCAACGTCGGCGCGTGCCTCTGCATCAATTGCTTGGCCAGGCGACCCGCGAGCAGGTCCCGGCGTATGCCAGCCTGGTGCGCTATGCCGATAATGAAGTGGCCCCGGCTATCTGTGAGAAAGCGCTGCAAATGGGCTTTAGCGACATCAAGCTGCACGAAGTGACCCTCGACGAAATTGCCGTCTGCCGTCGCGCCGTGGGTGCCGAGGTGCCGCTGGCCACTGACGTCAATTGCGGCTGGAGCCTGGCGGACACTCGTGAATGGTTGCCCGCCTTGCGCGAGATGAACCTGGCCTGGCTGGAAGAACCGATCTTTCCGCCGGAAGACTTCGCCGCCCTGGCCAGCCTGCGTGGGCAAGGCGTGCCGTTGTCGGCGGGGGAGAACTGGTGCACCTCGGTACAATTCGAGCAGGCGCTGCTGAGCGGTGCGGTGGATTCGATCCAGCCCAGCGTGACCAAGGTCGGTGGCATTTCCGAATGCCTACGCATCGCCGAGTTGGCCCGCCAGCACAACACCATGGTGGTACCTCATTGCCCGTACTTCGGCCCCGGTCTGATCGCCACCTTGCATTTGGCGGCCGTACAACCCTGGGTGACTCAGGTGGAGTACCTGTTCGTTGAGCCGGCCGCCTGGCTCTACCCTGTCGAGCAGTTGCGCAACGGCAAGCAAATGCACATCCCTCAAGGCCCAGGCCTTGGCGTGGATATCGACCTGCAGGTGATCGAGCACTTCCGACGAAGCTGAACAACCGCTCGCTTCTGTCCTGATTGATCAATGCAGCCGCTGCATCAGCAGCGGCAGGGGGTTGTCATGCCTGCTCAAGGCACCGGAGGTCCTATGCAACCTGTTGCTCTGAGTAATTCGATCTGGAGCTTGAGCCTGCTGCCCGCCTGGGGGGGGCGTATTGCCTCGCTGCGTGCGGACGGGCTCGACCTGCTGCTGCCCATCGACAGCGAGTCGTTCGATCCGCTGGACTGGCCCCGGGCAGGTGCCTATCCGCTGATGCCGTATTCCAACCGCCTGCGTGATGCGCAACTGGGTTTCAATGGCCGCCATTACCGGCTTCCCGCGCATCCGACCGCACAACCTCATACCTTGCACGGCGTGGCGCACACACAGGCCTGGGAAGTGCTCAGCGCCGATGCCGGGCACGTTCTCATTGCCTGTGACTACCAGGGCGAACACTGGCCCTGGGCTTTCCGTGCCGAGCAGCACTTTGCCCTCGACGGGAGCCGCCTGCGCATTACCTTGACCCTACTCAATCAGGGCGATACCCCGATGCCCGCTGGCATCGGCCTGCATCCGTACTTCCTGCGCCATTGCGCTATGCGCGCTCACTATCGCATTGGTCGTGACTGGCAGATCGATGACGAGTACCTGGCGACGGGTGATTACCGGGATGCCCCGCGTACTGTCATCCTCGACGGCGACGACCCGAGTCCACAGGCCCATTACCTGTCGCGTTGGGATGGCCATTTGCACGTGGACTATCCGTGCGGATCTCTGGACCTGCACGCCTCGGCGCCGCTGAGCCACTTCGTCGTCTTCGCACCAGTGGGGGCTGGCTACCTGTGCCTGGAGCCAGTCTCGCACTTGGCGGACGCCTTCAATCGGCCCCCTACGCAATGGGATGAGGTCGGTACCCATGAACTGAAACCAGGCGCCTGCCTGGCCGCGACCCTGGATTTGACCTGGCAAGGCACCTGATGCACCGCCTCGACCGCTGAATTTCCAACCCACCATCGAGAATAAAAAATGAAACCATCCTCGTCCGGGGCGGGCCTCGCTCGCTCTACAAAACCCCTGGCACTGCTGCTGGGCTTCGGTCCGCTGTGCGCCAACGCCGCGTTTTTCGACGACGCCAAGGCTAACCTGACCTTGCGCAATTTCTACTACAACCAAGACTTGCGCGACTCGACCAAGCCCGCGCAGTCCAAGGTGGAGGAGTGGGCCCAGGGGTTCATCTTCAAGGGTGAATCCGGCTATACCGACACCACTGTTGGCGTTGGCATGGATGTCTATGCGGGCCTCGGCTTGAAATTGGACTCGTCACCTTCGCGCAGTGGTTCGGCACTGCTGCCAGGGGCATACGACCGTGCTGGCGGCCCACGCAATGCCAACCCACGCTCGGTGGACGAATTCTCCGAAGCCACGGGCGCGATCAAGCTTAGGTACTCGAAGTCCGAATTGAAGGTTGGCGGTTTGTTCCCCAAGATCCCTTTGGTCAGCTCGGGCGATGCTCGTCTGCTGCCGCAATTCTTTGAAGGCGCCATGCTGGATATCCGCGAGTTGGACGACCTCGACATCAGCCTGGGCCAGATGCGCCAGGTCAACCAGCGCGAGTTCGCCGGCAGCCGCGACATCCAGGTCGGTAACTACTACAGCGTATTCAGCGACCGCTTCAATTACCTTGGCGGCACCTGGCGGATCACGCCGCAATGGTCGGCGGGCGTCTGGGGTGGGCGCTTGGAAGATGTCTACCAGCAGTCTCTCTACACCGTGACCCATAACCGCACGCTCGGTGACTGGAACCTTTCCGGTACCCTCAACTACCTCGACAGCGGTGAGTCTGGCGCCGAAAAGGCCGGCAAGCTCGACAGCCGCATGACCTCCACGATGCTCAGCGCCAACCTCAAGGCCCAGACCTTCCGTGTCGGATACCAGTACAACGCAGGTGACAGCGCCTTGCCTTTCATCCACGACACCGACCTGCCTGGCGTTGCCAACGCCGTTCAGGTGCTGCGCTTCGACCGTGCCCAAGAGCGTTCCTGGCAAGCCCGCTACGACCTCGATTTCGCCCCGCTGGGTGTGCCGGGGCTGACGGCTTTTGCCCGTTACGTCAAAGGCGACAACTTCAAGGTCGCCGGTGAAGATGCCAGCGAGTGGGAGCGCAACCTCGACATCACCTATGTGGTCCAGAGCGGCCCATTGAAGAACCTTGCCCTGCGTTGGCGCAATGTCGAATTGCGAGGGGATGCCACCGGGCGGCGTGATGAAAACCGGGTGATCCTCGCCTACACCTTGCCGCTGTTCTGAGCCGCGGATCACACATGCCGCCGGTACGTAAACAGACCGGCGGTTTTGCCTTTGTGGAGCCCACTTCAACATGACCCAGACCTACACCCTCGACTCGGCCATGCAGGCCTATGTCGAAATCAGCCAAGGCTTCACCGCCGTTGACGACAGCGTTGCCGCCCGACGGGAAGCCTACCTCCAGGCCTGCCGCGCTTGCACACCTACGCCGCCTGAGGGGTGGCGGATAGATGATATCGAGCTGGACGGCTTGCGTTTGCGGCGCTACAAACCCGAGGGCGAAGCGCCGCAGGGCGGTTGGCCGACGATGCTATATATCCATGGCGGCGGCTGGGACTTGGGTAGCCTCGATACCCACGATTGGTTTGCTTATGCCATGGCCCGGAGAGTACAGGTGGCTATCGTCGCCGTGGACTATCGTCTTGCGCCGGAGCATGCCTATCCCGCTCCGTTGGAGGATTGCCTGAAGGCCTGGCACGGCCTGCGCCAAGGTCAGGTCGACCCTGACCTGAGCACGGGGCGCCTGATCGTTGCGGGGGACAGTGCAGGCGGCACCCTGGCCGCCGGTCTATGCATCGCCTTGCGTCGGGATAGGCACGCGCAGCCGCTGGGCCAGATCTTGATCTACCCGGTGTTGACGACGTCAACCCACCTGCCGTCCATGACGGAGCATGCCCATGCGCCGTTGCTGACCGTGGCCGGACTGACTAAATCACTGGCGGGCTTCCTGACGAACGAGGAGGACCGTCGGGATCCTTGCGCGATGCCCCTGGAGGACACGGATTTCACTGGGTTGGCACCAGCCTTCATTGGCGTGGCGCAGATCGATCCCTTGCGAGATCACGGCCTGGCATATCGGGATGCGTTGGCTGCCGATGGAGTGGCAGTCGAGTGCTATGTGGCGCAGGGGATGGTGCACTCGGGATTGAGGGCCTTTGGCATAGAGGTGGTTGAGGTGTTCTACGATCGAATTGGGCTGCAGATCAGTGCATGGCTGGAATCGGACACGCTCGTCTAACTGTGAGCACATGGTTATCTCCCTCAGCCACGCTTCAACACACTCTCCCCAGCACCCGTGGGCAACCGCAGCACGTCAATCAACCCGGCAAGGCCCAGCAGCGCGACGCCGAGGAAGGCGACTCGAAAATCAGCGACCTGGGCCTGTGCCTCGTGGCCTTGCACGAACATCGAGGTGCGTAGCAGCAACGCGGCCGCTGTCACCCCCAGGCCCATCGACAGTTGGAAAAACAGGCTGAACAGCGCCGATGCCTCGCTCATGCGTTCCTTGGGGATATCGGCAAAACCCACGGAGTTGTAGCAAGTGAACTGCATGGAGCGGGACAGGCCACCTGCAAACAGCACGGCCGCCACCAGCGCGAAGGGCGTTTGCGCTGTGAAGAAGGCGCAGGCCACAATCGAAATGACGCCGATGACGCCATTGACCAGCAGGACGTTACGAAAACCGTAGCGTTGCATGATGGAGGTCGTGAACGGTTTCATCGCCAGGTTGCCGGCGAAGACGGCCAATACCAGCAACCCCGCGTCAACCGGAGACAACCCAAAGCCGACCTGGAACAACAGCGGCAGCAGAAATGGCAGCGCGCTGATCGCCAGGCGAAAGAACGATCCGCCCAGGATGCTGGCCCTGAACGTGGTGATGGACAGGGTGCCGAGCGGCAACAGTGGGTTGGTGTGGTGACGGCAGTGATGCACCGCCCACACGGCGAGCAGCGCGCCCGCAAGCACCAGGCCGGAGCCGGAGAGCAACGCATTGCCGTCCGGGCTGCCGAGCCATTCCAGCCCCCATAGCAGCCCAGTGCAGGCGCCTGCCAGCAGCACGAACCCCTTGCCATCGAACTTTCGTACGTTTTCCCCGTGGCCCTCCGGTATGAGCCAGAGCGCGGCGAGCAACGCCAGGGCTCCCAGCGGTACGTTGATGTAGAAGATCCACGGCCATGCGGCGTGGGTCACGATCAGGCCGCCCACCCAGGGGCCGAGAATGGGGGCGACCAGGCCGGGCCAGGTGATCACTGCAATCATTTTGACGAGGTCTTTCTTGTCGGTGTTGCGCAGTACCGCCAGGCGTCCCACGGGCACCATCAGCGCGCCGCCGATGCCCTGGAGCACGCGTGCCGCTACAAACATCTCTAGGCTCTGGCTCAGCCCGCATAGCAAGGAGGCGAGGGTGAAGACGACAATCGCGCCGGCGAACACTCGCCACGTTCCCAACCGGTCGGCTATCCAGCTTGAAAGGGGGATGAAGACCGCCACGGCGAGAATGTAGGCGGTGATCCCCACGTTCAGGTCGACCGGCGTGACGCCAAAGGCAGCGGCCATGGTGGGCAGGGCGGTCGCGATCACCGTTGCGTCAAGGTTCTCCATGAAGAAGGTCACCGCGACCACCCAGGCGATCAGGCGCGTTTGCATGCTGAGGCCGGTCTCGGTCGTGACACTGGGGGCTTGCGTGGTTGGAAATGTCACCGATGCGATCCTTATTGGGGTCAGCGGTTGTTGAATGCGGGCGAGACCAGGCTCAGCCCCGCCAGCCGCTTGGCGTACTCCTGCAGCAGAGGGGCGACCGCTTCGACCTTCTCGGGCGTCATGCGTACGGACGGCCCCGCGATGCTGACCGTGCCGATCGGTCGTCCATCGTCCACATGGCGGATGACCGTGGCAATGGCGCTGGTGCCGGGCTCATACACGTCGCGGACCACGCCATAGCCTCTGGTGCGGGTTTCTTCTATCCGCTCCATCAGTTCGCGAAGGGTGCGTGGTGCGTTGGGGCCCATACCTTGTGCCCGCTCCATGCCCTGTTCGGCAATCAGCTCCAGGGCTCGCTCTTCAGGCTCGGCGGCCAGCCAGGCCAGGCCATTGGCGGTTGCCGGAAGGTAGACATCGGCACCGGCATCCGGGTCGTAGCGCAGCCCGCTCCGGGCTCCCTGGGACTTGGCGACCCAAATCAACTGGTTTTCTTCAATGACCGCGAGCCGGATCAGCTCGCCGGTTTCCTGGGCCAGTTCGTCCAGCAGCGGCTGGGTGGCATCGATGATGCCGCTGGAGGCCAGGTAGGTGAGTCCCAGTGAGGCGAGTTTCACCGTGAGCAGGTAATGGGTCGTCGAGGGGTTCTGCTTCACGTAGCCCATTTCCTTGAGCTCGCCCAGCAGGCGATGGGTCGCGGTGCGCGGGATACCGAGCTTGTCAGCGACCTCCGACATGGGCAGACCAGCGACGTGCTTGACCAACAGTTCAAGAATCGACAGGGCGCGGTCGCGGACTGAAGAGGGCATGGGTAGCTCCAAAGCGTAAAACGTCATTCTAGGGCCGTATGGAATTGCAATCCAATTGGATGCACAGTCCACGCGTTTATGAAAAAATGGTTCATGATTCCACTTGGAATAGTATTCCAAATATGTAAGATGGGCACACCTCGCCCAGCGCGAGGTCGATGATGCACCTCGGGGGAAGGCATCGCACCCCGCACAACAATAAGTAGGAGTCACTCCATGAAACCCTCCAGCCAGTTGGACATCCAGGCCTTCCTGGACTCGCGGCCCTTCGGCCCCTTCCAGTGGAAGATCCTTTTGCTTTGCCTCACCGTCCTCATTCTCGATGGCTTCGACGTCGTGGCGATGGGCTTTATCGCGCCATCCCTGGTCGCTGACTGGAACATCCCCCGGGAAGCGTTGGGCATCGTCATGAGCATGGGGCTGTTCGGCCTGGCAATCGGTGCCTTGATGGGCGGACCTCTGGCTGACCGTTTCGGGCGGCGCAACGTGATCATCGTCGCGATTTTCTCCTTTGGCCTGATGAGCCTGCTCTCGGCCTGGTCGCCCAACGTGGAAGTGCTCTCGCTCTTGCGTTTTCTCACCGGCCTGGGGCTTGGCGCCTCGCAGCCCAATGCCGCCACGCTGGCCGCGGAATACGCGCCCAAGAAGTACCGTTCGTTGATGGTGACGGTGGTCTACTGCGGCTTCACCCTCGGTGCCGCAGGCGGTGGGTTCCTCGCCAATGCGCTGATCGCCAGCCACGGTTGGGAGTCGATCCTGGTGGTGGGCGGCGTGGTGCCGATACTGTTTGCCTTGCTGCTGTACTTCGTGCTGCCCGAGTCGGCCAAGTACATCGCGATGAAGCCTGAGCGCCGTAGCGAACTGCTGAACATCGTCAATGCCGTCGCGCCGGGCAGCGCGACGGGCGAAACCCGGTTTATCACGCCCGAGAAGGAACACGTCGGCAAGGGCGCGATCAAACTCATTCTTTCTTCGTCGCATCGGCTGGTTACCGTTGCGCTCTGGGTAGGCCTTTTCATGAATCTGCTGACGGTCTACTTCCTCAGTAGCTGGCTGCCCATCATCGTCAAGGACGATGGCTTCAGCCTGGCGGATGCCGCGCTGGTGGGGGCGATGATGCAGGTCGGCGGAACGCTCGGGAACATCATCATCGGTTGGGAAATGGATCGCTTCAACCCGCACCGGGTCATGATCGGCACGCTAATTGGTGCGGCGGTGATGACGCTCTCGCTGGCCAACTTGTCGCCCGGGCTCTATGGCCTGATGGCGATGGTCTTCGCCCTGGGTTTCTGCATCCAGTCCACCAATACCGGCTGGACGGCCATGGCCGCTACGTACTACCCGACCGAAATGCGCGCGACCGGCACCAGTTGGATGACCGGCATCGGCCGCTTCGGCGCCATCCTGGGGGCTTCCGTGGGCGCAGTGTTGTTGGGCTTGAAGTGGGATTTCAGCCACCTGTTCATGTTCCTCACCCTTCCAATCGGCCTCGCCATGCTCGCTGCCTACGTCAAAGGCTGGCACGAGCAGAAATCATCGGCGCCCTCCAGTCAGGTCCTGGCCAAAGCGCCTCGGTCCTGAGCAATCACTTTTCAGCAGCGACCGGCGGCGTGTGCCCCGGTCGCCCGGCAATAGAGGAATCCCATCATGAAAATCGCCATCGACTCCTACTGTTATCACCGCTATTTCGGCGAGGTGTACCCCAACCTGGAGCAAGCGCCGGACCATCGGATGAGCCTCGATGACTTCGTGGCCCGGGCCCATGCCCACGGCGTGCAGGGTGTGTCGATCGAGTCGTTCATGCTCGATGACAGTTCGCCGCTTAACCTGCAACGCCTGCGAGGCCTGCTGGACGCCGCGCAGCTAGAGCTGGTCTGGGCCTGGGGGCATCCGCATGGGCTGGGGTCGGGCGAGCGGCCAGAAGCGTTGCCGGACCTTATGCGCAACGTCGATATCGCCAAGACCTTGGGGGCGCAGGTCATGCGCATCTGCGCGGGTGGACGACGCACCCGGCCAGCGTCCTGGAGCGAGCACAAATCGAAGTTGGTGCCTTTGTTGCGTGAAGCCGCTGCCTACGCGGCTGACCAGGGCATCGTCCTGGCCATGGAGAACCATGTCGACTTGCTCGCCGCCGAGGTCCTGGAGCTGCTGGAAGCGGTCGACAGCCCGGCACTGGGTGTATGCCTGGACACCGCCAATAACTTGCGGATGTTCGAGGACCCCATGCTCGCCATCGAGATGCTGGCGCCCCACGCCAAGGCCACCCATATAAAGGACATCTGTGCCTTCCTTGGCAGCCCCCGCGACTTTGGTTTCTGGCCAAGCGTGCCGCTGGGCGAAGGGTTGATCGATATTCCAAGAACCTTGCAGTTGCTGCGTGGCCATGGTTTCAACGGCCTTCTGGCGCTGGAGATCGACTACCTGCACCCCGGCCATGGCACGGAAGAAGAGGCGATCGCCAAGAGCCTCGCCTTTATGCGCACCGAGCTGGCGGCGTCGCCCTCAATGAGCTGACTTGAACAACGCCAGCATGACCCCCCGCAACCAGCGGTTGCCGCTGTCCAGGTGATAGCGTGAATGCCAGTGCTGCTTCACTGAAAATCCTTCGAGGGCCACCGGGCAGTCGTGTACCGTGAGGTGGTGCATGGCGGCCAGGGTTTCGCCGATGTGGCGGGGCAGGGTGGCGATCAGGTCGGTGGTGCCAATGATCGCGCCCAGCCCCAGGAAGCCGGGCAACTCAAGCACCATCCGGCGTTCGATGGCCTGGCGTGCCAGGCCCGCCTCCAGCAGTTTTTGCCCGGTGCCGGCGCTGACCTGTACATGCCCTTCGGCGCAGTAGCTGGCCAGGTCCAGCCCTTGCTCAAGGCGAGGGTGGGTGCTGCTGCTCAAGCAGACCCAGTCCTGGGGGAACAGCACCTGCTGGTACATGCCGCCGCCCAACCAAGGGACGAACCCCACCGCCAGGTCCGCCTCGCCCGACTCCAGCGCGCGCTCGGTATTGCCATCGATACGTGCCGCCTCCAGGCGAATGCCGGGCGCATGTTTGCGCAGGTGCTCAAGCACACGAGGTAGCAGGGTGATGTGGCTGGCGTCGCTGACACACAGGCGAAAGCGCCGTTGCGCGGTGCCAGGCACGAAGTCGATTTCCCAGGCGGTCAGGCGGCGCAGCGACTCCAGCACTTCCCGGCAAGGCCCGATCAGCGCATCGGCTTGGGGCGTAGGGGCCATGCCGGTTGGCGTGCGCACGAACAATGGGTCGTGCAACTGCTCGCGCAGGCGGCCCAGCCAGATGCTGATGGTCGGTTGGCTTTGGCCCAGTTGTTCGGCCGCGCGGGTCACGCTACGGGTGTTGTAGAGCACATCGAACAGTTGCAGCAGCTTGGGTTCGGGCAGGGCTGGAGTGTTTGGCATTATTGTGAATTTCAATAGACCTATTGGCTTCATTGTATCGCGCAACATCCGGCGGGTGCTTAAGGTGTCGGAAAACAGGAGGGCGTTTCTTGAAAATCTGCATTCTTGGCGCTGGCGCACTTGGCTGCACCATTGGCGCAACCCTCAGCGACGCCGGCCACGACACCTGGTTGTTGAACCGTTCGGCAGCCCACGTCGAGGCGATGAACCGGGATGGGCTGAACGTTCACGACGAGCGCGGCGAGCGCAGGGTGAAGGTGCAGGCCAGTACCGACCCCGCCGAAATCGGCCCGGTCGATCTGCTGGTGGTGCTGGTCAAGTCCTTCCACACCGCCGAAGCGATGGCGGGCGCCATGGCCCTGGTCGGCCCGCATACGCTGGTGCTGTCGCTGCAGAATGGACTGGGCCACGAGGACATCCTGGCCGATGCCGTGGGGCGCTCGCAGGTGTTGGCCGGCAAGACGTACGTCGGTGGCGTGCTGCTGGCGCCGGGATGTATCCGCTCCGGCGTCACCGGCAAGCACACGTACATCGGCGAACTCGACGGCACGCTCACCCCCCGCGTGCAGGCCATCGCCAACGCCTTCAACGCTGCCGGGCTGGCGACCACGGTCAGCGACAGCATTCTGGGCACCATGTGGGACAAGCTGCTGATCAACGTCGCCACCGGCGCACTCACCGGCATCACCCGGCTCACCTATGGGCAGCTCTACAGCGAACCGCTGCTCAAGGCGACGGCCCTGGCGGCTGTGGAGGAGGCCATCGCGGTGGCAACGGTGGCGGGCGTGCGCTTGGGCCTGACCCACGCCGACGCGACCTGGAACCTTGCATCCCAAGGCCTGCCGGCGTCATTCAAGACCTCCATGTTGCAAAGCCTGGAAAAAGGCTCGGTCACTGAAATCGAGTTCATCAACGGTGCGGTCGTGCGCTGGGGCCAGCGCCACGGCGTACCCACGCCGGTCAATGCAACGCTTGTCGCCTGCATGAAGGGCATCGAGCGGGCCATGGCCGACCACCCACAAGAGGAAGCCAACGCGTGAGCATTCCCAAAGCCTACCTGGAACACGTCGCAATCTGGGTGAAGGACATCCACTGGCACATTCGCTTTTTCCATGACGTGTTCGGCATGACCCTGCGCGAAGTGCAAGGTAGCGTCGAAGCGCCCTTCCAGTACTGGACCCTGGGCGGCATGCAGTTCATCAGCACGCCCGAGTTCGACGGGCCGGAAGGGCGCCTGGCGCACCTGGGGGTGATGTGCGAGGACATGGAGGCGGCATTGGCCGCCGCCTGGACGTTCGATGTCAGTGAAATGCCCCAAGGCCGTAACTGGCTGCGCCTGCCCGACGGTCTGGCCGTGGAATTCATTCAAGCCTCGCCAGTGGCCTGCGTCGCCCAGGCCCTGGCCATCAACCCGCGTTCGTGAGCTGCCGACCATGACCATCATTGAAAAATACTGGGACGATGCACAGGTGGGCGATGAATGCGTCAGCCCCGAGTACACCGTCACCAAGGCCCGCATCCTGGCCTACGCCGACCTGACCGGCGACCACACCCCCGTGCATGTGGACGAAGCCTACGCCAACGCCAGCCATTTCGGCTGCCTGGTGGCCCATGGGTTGTTTGGCCAGAGCATCGCCGACGGCCTCAAGACCCAGAGCGACTACCGCTTCCTGCCTGGTATGTCGCTGGGCTGGACCTGGGATTTCCTGTTGCCGATCAAGGTCGATGACGTGCTGCACGTGAAGTTTCGCGTCGGCAGCATGCGCCCCAGCAACAGCAAGCCGGGCTGGGGCATCGTCGTTCTGCCTTCGGAACTGATCAACCAGAAAGGCGAGGTCGTGCAACGCGGCGAACACCGCCTGATGGTCCCACGCAGGGTGCAGCCATGAGCCAGCCATTGCCGCTCAGCGGCCTGCGCGTGATCGACTACAGCCACTTTCTCGCGGGCCCCTATGTGGGACGCTGCCTGGCAGCCCTGGGCGCCGAAGTGATCAAGGTGGAGCGCCCTGGCAGCGGCGATGCTGGTCGTCAGCATGCCTTTACCCTCGATGAGTATCAGAGTGGCTACTTCCTGCAGTTGAACATGGGCAAGCAAGGCGTCAGCGTCAACATGAAGGACCCGCGTGGCAAGGCCTTCATGCACAAGCTCTGCGACTCGGCCGACGTGTTCATCGAAAATTACCGCCCTGGCGCCCTGGATAAACTCGGCCTGGGTTACGCCGAGCTGTCGGCACGCAACCCCAAGCTGGTCTACTGCTCGATTTCCGCCTACGGCCACACCGGGCCCGACGCCCACCGGGCCGGCTTTGGCCTGATCGCCGAGGCCAAGAGCGGGATCATGCAGATGGTTGGCACGCCGGGTGAAGCGCCGCCCTTACTGCGTATCTCCTTGGGCGACATGTATACCGGCATCCACGCGGTGGCGGCGATCAATGCCGCGCTACTGGGCCGAGTGAGCAGCGGTCGTGGCCAGCATATCGACATGGCGTTGTACGACACCTTGTTCTCCATGCACGAGTACGCGGTGCAGTGCTACACCCTGTCTGGCGGTACCGTGGTGCCTGAGCAGACTGGCCATGACATGCCCACTTCGACTTTGTACGGGGTGTTTCGCGCCGCCGATGGCGACCTGGTGATCGCCGCCCAGGTGGACGATGCCTGGAGGCGCTTTGCGCTGATGCTGGAAGCCAATGGCGCACCGGTCGGTTTTGGCAGTGACGCGCGCTTGCACAGCCTGGACGGCCGCAACACCCATCGCCTGGAGATCCTTGAGGTGGTCAAACGTTGGGTGGCGGCCAACCCTGTGGCCAGGATTCTCTCGCTACTTGATGAGATCGACGTGCCCAGCGCCAAGGTGCAGCGTATCGACGAGGTGTTGGCTGACCCGCAGATCAAGGCCCGTGGCATGGTGCTGGAACAGGAGCATCCACGTTATGGCACGCTCCGTATGCCCAACTTGCCGTTCCGTTTTTCCGATTGTGATATAGCCGTTGGTCAGGTGGCTCCGAGCTTGGGCGAGCACAACACCCAGGTGGCCACGGCGCTGGGCTTCAGCGCTGCGGAAATTGCCGAAATGCAGGCCGATGGCGTGCTGTTTACCCAAGGAGATGTGCAATGAGTGATCGCTACGCAGTGATCGGCCGGCCGATCAACCACACCAAGTCGCCGCTGATTCATGGACTGTTTGCCGAGGTGACGGAGCAGGACCTGACCTATGCCGCCATCGAAGGGGCGCTGGAGGATTTTGTCGGTGATGTGCAACGGTTTCGCGACAGCGGTGGGCACGGGATGAACATCACCGCACCCTTCAAGCTGCAGGCCTATCAACTGGCGGATGTGCGCAGTGAACGCGCCACCCTGGCCAAGGCCTCCAATGCGCTGAAATTCGAAGACGGGCAAATAGTTGCTGAAAACTTCGATGGCATCGGCCTTCTGCGCGACATCGAACATAACCTACAGGTGCCGCTGAGGGGGCGCCGGGTATTGGTGCTCGGTGCCGGTGGTGCCGTGCGGGGTGCGTTGCTGCCGTTTTTGTCCGCAGGCCCGGCGCGGTTGGTGCTGGCCAACCGCGACCTGGACAAGGCCCGCGCCCTGGCTGCTGAAGTAGGCGACCCCTGTCTGCAGGTTTGTGGCTATGACCAATTGCCAGGGCAGGTGTTCGATGTGGTGATCAACGCCACCTCAGCCAGCCTTACTGGCGAGTTGCCGCCATTGACTGGTGCGGTGTTCAGCCAGGCGCTGCTGGCGTATGAACTGGCGTACGGCAAGGGCCTGACGCCGTTTTTGCGCCTGGCCCGTGAAGCAGGCGCCGCACACCTGGCCGACGGCGTCGGCATGGGTGGAGCAAGCGGCCGAGGCTTTTGAATGGTGGCGCGGCGTGCGACCGCAAACCCGTCCAGTCATCGATCGATTGACCGTACCCCTGGAGTAAGTACATGCCGGTGAATCAACCAAGGCGAGTGCTCCTGCATGGCATCAACCGCAAATGTTTGGCAAGCGTGACCCTGAGCAGTAGGCACCATCACCCTGGACTAAATTGATATCAACCTGCGGGCGCTCAGCGAAGAGCTGAGCGTCAGCCTGGAGCGCTTCCAGACCAATTTCGATGGGGCTTGCGAAAGTGGTTGGGCAACGGTCACTGAGAGCCGACCTTATCGGTCGGTCTATCAAGGTAGTCCGCCCATTTCTGCATTAACTCCTTGCGCTTGTTGAATAGGTCTCCGCGGCGGTAGGCGGCTTCGACGCGATTCTCGATGGCATGAGCAAGGGCCATCTCGGCAACTTCGCGAGGGACGCTGGTGCACTCGGCGCACCAGTCGCGAAAGCTAGAGCGAAAACCATGCACGGTGAAGTGACCTTGCCCCATTCGTCGCATCTGCATCAGGCCAATCATGTTTGACGCCGGCTGCCCACGCTTATGATGCTCGAAGACAAAGGCTCGACTTGGGTGTTGCATGGATTTAAGTAATGCGACGGCCTGTTGGGTAAGTGGGACCCGATGGACGAGGCCGGCTTTCATGCGTTCTTCTGGAATAGTCCACACCCCAGTGCCGAGGTCAAACTCCTCCCAGCGGGCATTCAACGCTTCGCTGGTGCGGACGGCAGTGAGGATGATGAACTCCAGTACACGTGGGCCGATACCGGGTAATGTGCGTACTTGTTGCATGAACGTCGGTACTTCTTGCCAGGGCATCGCCGGGTGATGGCGATGCTTGCTTAGGCTCTTTCCAGAGGGCAGCAGTTTCTCTAGATGGCCGCGCCAACGGGCAGGATTCTCGCCACGGCGCATGTCCTTCGCTTTGGCGTAATCCAGGACCAGTTCGAGTCGGTTGCGCACCCGGCGAGCGGTTTCAGGTACTTTGGTCCAGATTGGCTTGAGCACATTCAGGACACCTTCGACATCCACGCTATTCACGGGGCTGTCGCCAATGACTGGGAATGCATATGTGGTCAGGGTGTTGGTCCACTGCTGTGCATGCTTGGCATTTTTCCAGCCTGGACGATGGGTTTCGATGTAGTCCAGGGCGCAGGTGCGGAAGGTATTTTCCAGGCTCTTCTCTTGGGCAATCCGCGCAGCTTCAGCCTGCTGTTGTGCTTCGGCTCTATGTAGCAACGGGTCTATACCTTCGCGGATCAGCGCCCTATGAGTGTCGGCGCGTGAGCGGGCCTCTTTTAAGCCGTAACGAGGGTACGGACCCAAGCCGATTTCCTTACGTTTGCCTGCGAGTTGGTAGCGCAGGACCCAAGCTTTTCCGGACTTGCGAATGACTAAACGAAGGCCGTCGCCATCGTCGTATTTGCCAAAGTCGGTAAGGTTTTCAAGCAGTTTTGCAGTGAGTTTGGGCATGGCGGAAGTCTCCGGAGCTTTGAATCTGGTCCCCCATTTGGTCCCCCACTCACAACCCGGATACGGATGGAACACGGCGGAACAGGCCAGACACTTTGAACCCTAAAAGTACTCCAGAAAAGCCGCGGTAGAGCGTCCGGGCGTCCGTTAGTGGATGCCGGTGGTCGGAAGTGGAAATGGGCTGATAATGACTACGCTGCATTCGAACTGATTTTCATAAGATGTTGATTTTTATCGATAAAAATTTCGACTTTTAAAGCTGTCCAGTTGAGTTCGAATCCCGGATGCTCCGCCAAATTCGTTTGGCGTGTTAGGGGTAGAAAGACGACTGGGGCCGTTACAGTTGGGCTTCAATTCAGGGGGCGGCGATTAATCTGCAAGCGCTAGCTTTGTATTGTTCCGAAGCTGATCTAAGTAATTCGCCCACAGTTGCGCGGCTTCCCGGCGCTGACTCAAGAGCTGAGCGCGTGCGTAAACTGCTCCCAGCGCACCTGGCATCCGGTGCGATAGCGACAGCTCCAGTACAATTGGATCGATGCCCAAATGCTCATGAGCGATCGTGCGGTAGGTAGCCCGAAAGCCGTGAGCGGTGATTGCGTACTCAGGCCAGACTTTTTGCAGCGACTTGAGGATGGACGTCGCATCAATTGACCGGCCTGGATAAACAGGCGATCCGAACACCCAGCCGTTACCAGCATCATCAACCACCCGATCTTTGTGCAATTCGCGCAGCAGGACTAGGGCTTGTTCTGGCAGCGGCACGATATGCTTACTTTTGTCCAGATGCTTGGTCTTGCTGACCACATATCGCCAATCGGCACCGATCAGATCGACATCCTCCCAGCGCATCTTCACAAGCTCACCCGGCCGAACCGGTAATAGCACCAGTAGGCGCATCGCATAGGCCACGCTGCCGAGGTTCAGGTCATCGAGGCGCAGCAGAAACTTGCCCAGATCAGCAGGCCGCTCAATGGCGGGGTTGCTGGTCACCACGTGGCGGATCTTGAGTTCTTCAGTGTTGCTCAGGGCCACGTTTCGCTCGACCCAGCCACGTCCTTCGGCAAAGCCGAGGATGGAGCGAATGATCGTCCGCACACGCCTCGCCATCGCCATGATTCGCTTGTATCGCAACTCGGTAATGATGGCGGTGATGTGTTCGAGCTTGATTTCGCTGACGGGCCGCTCGCCGATGGCGGGCAAGACGTGGTTCTGCAGCGCGCCGCGAAATCCAGAAACGGACTTGCTGACCAGGTCGGCGGATTTGAACTTCATCCACTCTTCAGCGACGTAGGCGAACGTACGTGCCTCATTTAGCCACTGCGCCTCGATCTTGGCTTTTTTGGCTTTGAGTGGGTCGATGTGATTGGCCACACTATTACGCGCTGCCCGAGCGAGTTCACGGGCTTCTTTCAAGCCCACATCCGGATACCTGCCGATCACGTACACATTTTCTTTCCCGCGAAGGCGGTACTTCAGTCGCCAGTGCCGTGAGGGTGATTTGCCAGGCTTGAGCGAGGCACGCACTTGTAGATAGAGACCCGGGACGTCGCCATCGGCGTACTTGCCTGATGTGGTCAGCGAACGGATGAATGCATCGCTGAGTTTCTGGCGGAAGGGTGGCGGTTTTTCGAGGGACATTTGTGGGGGTATCTTTTTCAGTTTGGGCTTGGTGTCCCCCAAAGATACCCCCAGTCAAGCTGGAATTGAGTGGATTCCGATGGACGGAAACGGATGATGATTTAGTATAAGTCTTTGTTTTTAAAGCCTTATTGGTTCTCAGTGGAACTTGGTCAGAGGCTATCGGGGTCCCCGAAGAACATCTGAATCCGCGACCGCAGCCAGCGCTCGGCCGGATCGTTGTCCTGCGCCCCACGCCAGGCCATGTGCAATTCAAAGCTGCGCACGTCCAGCGGCAGGTCTTCGGCCCGGAGCCCGCCGGCTGCGGTCAGTGCATCGGCGGTGTAGTCCGGCACGGTGGCGACGATATCGGTCCCCGCCAACAAGCTTCCCAGCCCGTTGAACTGCGGAACGGCCAGGACCACATGGCGTTTGCGGCCCACTTCCTCCAGCGCTTCGTCGATGAAGCCCGACAGATCCCCCGCGAAGGAAACCAGCGCGTGGGGGCGTGCGCAGAAATCGTCCAGGGTGATGCTGCCAGGCACGCTGTCGGCTCGCAGCAGTTTGGGCTTGCTGCGGCGAAGGACCTTGCGCTTGGCATTGGCGGGGAGCTCGTTGGTATAGCTCACACCCACCGAGATCTCTCCCGAAGCCAGCAGCGTCGGCATCAACAGGTAATTGACCCGGCGTACTACCAGGACGATGCCCGGCGCTTCGGCGCGGATACGCTTGAGCAATTGCGGTAGCAAGGCGAACTCGGCATCGTCGGACAGGCCGATGCGGAAAACCGAATTGCTGGTGGCCGGGTCGAATTCGGCAGCGCGGCTGACTGCGGTGGAAATCGAGTCCAGCGCCGGCGACAGCAGCGCGAAGATTTCGTGGGCGCGTGCGGAAGGCTCCATGCTGCGGCCAGTGCGGACGAACAGCGGGTCGTCGAACAGGTTGCGCAGGCGCGAAAGGGCGGCGCTGATCGCCGGCTGGCCGAGAAACAGTTTCTCGGCGGCACGGGTCACGCTGCGCTCGTGCATCAGCGTTTCGAACACGATCAGCAGGTTGAGGTCTACGCGACGCAGGTCGTTTCGATTCATCGGTGCGCTTCACCTAAAGTGGGGCAGGGGTGAATCTTAAGGCCAAAGGCTGTTAACCTGCACCGATTTCCGGGGGCCAATGCACAGGAATGTGGGGTGCCCAATCAATGACAGGCATGTCGACTATTAATAGCCACTGATGGTCTAAAGGCAAAAGCCCGGATAAAGTCCGTGGTAATAGAGGTTCAAACAGGCGAGGTATGCGATGTCCCGCATGATCCGTTTCCACAAGTTCGGTGCGGCCGATGTGCTCCGATGCGAAGAGCAGGCCGAACCGTCCCCTGCTGTGGGTGAGGTGCAGATCCGCGTCGAGGCAATCGGCGTTAGCTGGTACGACGTGCTTTGGCGGCAGAACCTTGCGCCGTCCCAGGCGCGCTTGCCGGCCGGGATCGGCCACGAGATGGCGGGTGTTGTGACTGCAGTCGGTGAGGGCGTCGATGACATCGCCGTCGGCGATCGTGTTGCCAGCTTCCCTGCCACCAGCGCCAACGAGCATCCGGTATACGGCGATGTGATTGTCCTGCCGCGCACGGCCATCACCCGTTACCCGGACATCCTTACGCCTATCCAGGCCAGCGTGCATTACACGCCGTTGTTGATCGCCTACTTCGCCTATGTCGACCTGGCCCGGGCCAAGGCCGGGCAAACCGCCTTGATCACCGATGCCAGCCATTGTGCCGGACCTGCATTCGTGCAATTGGGCAAGGCACTGGGGCTGAAGGTGTTCGCCGCCACCAAGGATCCTGATCAACGTGAATACCTGTTGGACCTGGGTGCCGACAAGGTGATCGTCACCGAGGAGCAGGACTTGGTCATGCAGGTGGGCAAGTACACCGATGGGCGCGGGGTCGACATGGTGCTCGATGGCATGGGGGGGCCGCAGATGTCGCTGCTGGGCGATGTCCTGGCGCCACGTGGCAGCCTGGTGCTGTACGGCCTGCAGGGGGGGAACCAGACGCCGTTCCCGGCTTGCGCGGCGTTCCGCAAGAACATCCAGTTCTACGTGCACTGCATCGGCAACTTCACCGGCAAGCCTGAGCTGGGCATCAGTCAGGACCAGGTGGCTCTGCAGCGTGCGCTGCGTGACATCAACCAGTTCACCGCGGACCAGTTGGTAAAGCCGCTGAACATCAAGGTGTACCCCTTCAGTGAAGTGGTAGAAGCCCATCGCCTGATGGATGAATGCCCTTGCGGCGGCCGTGTGGCGCTGGACATGCTGCAGCCTTGAAAAATGGCGATACGAAAAGCCCGGACAACGTTCCGGGTTTTTTTTGGGCATTTAATGGCGTTGTCGAAGGAAGTTTCCTACATACTTTCTAGGTGCGCCGATTGTCTGGGAAATATTCTGGAAAGTGTTGGCCGTTGAACTGGCCGGCAGCCATGGGCATTGTGTGTACACGCACGGGCTGAATGGTTTTTTTACCCCTCTCTGTATCTTTTATTCACTTTACAACGCTCGATAATGGCGCAGTGATAGTTTGGCGCAAGGAGCGTGGAATGAGCGAGGGTTGGCCAGGCGGTGAGCAGTGCACGGTAGCGCTCCTTCATCAGGGATATGGCTTTTTTTCAATGGCTTGGCGACAGTGATCTGTCACTTCTTTGTTTCCATAAGTTGTAGGAAATTTCTTCAATTTCTAATCGTCGATGCATTTTCTCAGCATGCGTGGCGAACGGATAAAGTTGATGAGGTGACAGCATGAGTGCTATTCACGACCAAGCGATGCACTATATCTACAAACAGGTGCTCGAGCGTGTGTTGGGCAACATGTCGCAGGCGCAGCGTGCGTCTTTGCAATTACTGGTTCAGCGTCTTCTGGTGGCCGCTGGGGGCGTGGAATACATGGGGGCTCTGCGTTTGTTGGTGGTGCAGGGCAATGACCGCGGTAGTGCCCGCCTGCTGACGCTGTTGCGTGCCGCCCAGTTGACCATCGCCCTGCGCGCGCCGGAAACGTTCCGGTTGCGGGTGCTGGTTGTATGCCTGCCGGCGCTTGGCAACCACAAGCTGGAAAGCCACGAGCGCTTGTTCAACACTCTGTTCATGCATGATGACGTCCGGGTGCAGTTGCAGATGATCGAGGGCGGTGAAGTGGTTCCATTCAGCCGTCGCCCAACGCCCAAGGCCGAACGTTGGACACTGGCCCGCAATGCCCTTTTGCTGTTCGGTCACATGATCGATGCACGCCCGGAAGCCCTGCTCGGCAGTCGTATGCACCTGGAGTTGGCCGATGCCTTGCGCCAGGCCCTGGCCGGGCAGCAAGGCGGGGACGTGGTGCTTACCGCCATGCCTGCGCGTCAGCGGCGACGTTACCTGTCCTGGGCCCGGCGGACCTTGCGCCAAGCAGGTGAGCAAGGGCTGCGCGGCATGCCCCAGTGCCTGGCTGAGGTGCTTGATGGCCTGGGTGCCTTGCATGCTGTCGCCGGGACAGCCTTGGACCCGGCGCGCGATCCAGAGCTACCGGCGTCGGAGCCCGCAATGCTGAGGGTCATCGCCGTGGATGATCTGTGCGTGTCACAACCTGGTTCGGACCCACTGGATGAACTGCTCGGGTGCCGCTTTGAATCCAACCTCGATGGCAAGCCGCTCGGAGCGTTTCTCGATCCGCTGGCCATCACGCATTTGCATGAAATGCGTGCGCAGTGCATCGATCCCGATACCCCCAGATTGTCATTGCGCCTGGCCAATGCGTCTTCCCTGTTACGGCCTTATGAGGCGGTGCAGGCCCGATTCGCGAAGACCTATGGCATAAGCCAGGCGCAGCTTACCTGTGCGCTGTTCAGCCCATTCGCCCACCGCGGACGTGATCTGGAGCGTTACCTCCAATGCCGGCAGCCTGACATGCTGGTCGCCTTGCCGTACCTTCATCGTGCCTTGCAGGGCAAGCCGTGCCCTGAACCGGTCAAAGACTGGTTGGTCAATACCAGCGGCTTGACCTTGGCGCAGATGAGGGCGATCTACGAGGGGCGCATACCGCCCTCAGCCAGGCAAATACTGACGTCCCTGGCTCGGCGCGACGTGCAATTGCGGTTGCTGCGCCGCCAGCCCCATTCGACTCCAGCGCCGTGCAAGGCATCCCCCTGATGGTGCGATCGCCACGGGGCGAGTTCGCCTACCAGACGGTGTATCACTATCTCCAAGCCCTGATCGCCGATGCCCAGCAAAGCGGAGAGCGGCGCTTGCCTTCGTTACGCGATCTCTCCAGGCGGCTACGTGTGTCGCTGGCTACCGTGCAAAGCGCCTACAGCTTGTTGGAACATGAAGGGCGTGTGGTGTCCGTGCCCAAGTCGGGGTACTTCGTACAGTCCGATCCGCAGCGGGGCGTTCAGGTGTCACAAGGAATGACACTTGGCCGGCCTGCCGTGCCTGCACACCCGGCATTGGAGCGGGTGCTGCTGGCTCACGAGCGGCGCTTGGCCCGGCAAAGGGAGCGGGCGGCGTCCACCTGGGAGAACACCGGCGACATACGGCTGCGTAACGCCTTGGCCGAGCGTTACACCCGGTCCTCCCAGCAATACTGGTGCGGTGAGGATGTTCACCTGGGTTCCGATGTGCAGGGGCTGTTGGAGACCGTACTGGAGGCATTGTCGCTGCGAGGTGCCACGGTAGTGGTCGCTTCACCGTGCTGCTGGCGTCTGCTGCAGGTTTTGCAACGTTGCGACATGCAGGTGCTGGAGGTGCCTCTGCGCGACTGTGGCAGCCTGGATGTGGAGCGTTTGTCGTGTTTGCTCGGTCGCGAGTCGGTGCGCATGTTGGTGATGCCGTCCTGCCTGGGGATGCCGCTGGGGCGTCTGATGCCACAGCACGATCAACGGCGCATCGCTCAGTTGCTCGATCAGCATCCCGTGTGGTTGCTGGAGAACGATCTCGATAGCGAACACTGCTTCGATGCACCGCCGGCTGCGCGCCTGCGCGACTGGGTCGACCCGTGCTGGTTGATGGTGCTCGGATCATTGGAGGCCAGTGTCGGGGCCGAGGCGCCCTATGCCTATGTGCTATGCCGCAACCCGTTGCTCTGCCCGGCCATTGCGCAACGGGGCTTCCTGTTGGCGCCACTGCGCCAGTTGGCGCTCGCCCAACTGTTGGCCAAGGGCGAGGTCGATGCCAATCTGGCGCTGTTGCAAGGGCAATGGCGCCAGCGCATGGAACTGCTCTGCGAACTGGTCGAGCGGCACTTGGGTGCGTTGGTGGCGTTCAAGATGCCCGAAGGCGGGCGAACCTTGTGGGTCCGCCTGCATCGGTCGCAGCCGCTCGGTGCCTTGTCCGGGCCTGTATTGCAGGTCATGCCCGGGCAGCGCTACAGCGCCTCGGGGCAGTATCGCCAGCACATCGCGCTGACCTGGCTGGCTGATCAACCACACGCGCTGGCAGAAGCACTGCAGCGCTTGGCCCGTGTTCTGGAGTCCTGTGCTGGCTGGCCTGAGGCCGATCGGGTCTGACCGCTGATCCGTCACGCTTGCCAGTCGCTATGATCTGTATGTATAAACAGTGTTTTGTGACCGTGGCCCGACCCTACTCGTGATTGCCCATTCCGTCGACGACCCGCTCTACTACCTGCATAACTTTCGTCAGGTATTGCTGTGGGTCGAGCAACGTTACGCCGACTTGCTGGATACGCACGAGCTGGCGTTCATCCAGGCCTTCGCCCAGCTGGAAGTGCCAGCACAGGCATTGATGGTGCGCATGGTCATGCGCAAGGGCGAGCTGTTTCGCAGCGACCGGCTGGACTACGCCGAAATCGGTGACCCCATGCTGGCGCTACAGCCGTTGCAAGCGCTCGGTTGGGTCGCTGAGCCTGCGTCGCTGAGCCTGGAGCACCTGTTCGCCCTGCTGCGCAAGGACGAGCTGGCGGCATGTTTCGCGGGCCAGTTGACCCGGCCTAGAGCATCGAAAAGCGATATGTTTGCGCAACTGCAGCCATTGGCGCTCGAACCCCGGCCGTTGGCCGAATGGTACGTCGATGCCCCCATGCGCATCGTTCAGTGGCGCCTGCAGGTGCTGTGCGACCGTATTCGTCTGCTGTTCTTCGGCAACCTGTACCAGGACTGGTCAGAGTTCGTGCTCGCCGACCTGGGCTTGCTGCGCTTCGAAACGGTGCCGTTCAGCCACGACTCCCGCGCCTTGTGTGAACGGGCCGAGGTCGATCTGGCGATGACGCTGCATCGGTGCGCCGAGGGCCTGGAGCAGGGCGAGTCACCGGTGGCCATCCTCACTACCTTGCAAGGCCTGAGTTGTGACAACCCCTGGCTGGCACGACGCCGTTCGCGTTTGCTGTTTGCCCTTGGCCAGCAGTGCGAGCGCCTCGGCGATTGGGACCAGGCCCTGGCGGTGTACGCCCAAAGCAACCATGCGCAGGCACGGATCCGCCAGGTGCGGGTGCTGGAGCGCAGTGAACGGTGGCCGCAAGCCCTTGAAATGGCCCAGCAGTTGGCCGCCGCACCGGCCAACGCCCTTGAGGTCCAGGCCCTTGAGCGCATGTTGCCCAGGCTGGTGCGCAAACTCGGTGGTCCAGCGCAAAAACGCAGCCGTACGGCGCCCTTGACCCTGCTCGAACTGGAGCTGCCCCGCGAGCTGGCAGCGCTGGGCGTCGAGCAAGCGGTGCGGCAACATCTGGCCGGGCAGGGCGCAGTGGTCCACTACGTGGAAAACACCCTGTTCAACAGCCTGTTCGGCCTCTTGTGCTGGGATGCGATATTCGCTCCGGTGCCGGGGGCTTTTTTCAACCCGTTCCAGAGCGGGCCTCAAGACCTGCACGACAGCGACTTTCAGCAGCGTCGTGCCGCCCTGTTCGACGCCTGCCTGGCAAGGCTCGACGATGGTAGCTATCGCCAGGCCATGCGTGAATGCTACATCGCCAAGCACGGCCTGCAGTCGCCGTTCGTGTTCTGGGGGCAGTTGAGCGAGGCGTTGCTGGACCAGGCACTGGACTGCTTGCCAGCCGCCCACCTGAAACACTGCTTCACGCGGCTGTTGCAGGACATTCGCAACAACCGTGCGGGCATGCCCGACTTGATTCAGTTCTGGCCTGAGCAAGGCCGTTACCAGATGGTCGAGGTCAAAGGGCCGGGAGATCGCCTGCAGGACAACCAGTTGCGCTGGTTGGCATTTTGCGCCGAGCATGACTTGCCGGTGGCGGTGTGTCATGTTCGCTGGAGCGAGGCGCCGTGACCTACTCGGTAGCAGTACGTGCGCTTTGTGAGTTCAGTGCCAAGGTCGGTGACCTGGACCTGCGCTTCACGCCATCGCCCACGGCGCTGGAAGGCATCGAGGGGCATCGGCGAGTGGTGGCCCGGCGCGCGGCCGACTATGAGTCGGAAATCACCCTTGAAGGCCAGTATCGGGGTTTGCAGGTGCGCGGGCGTGCCGATGGCTACGACCCCAGTTGCAATCGGCTGGAGGAGATCAAGACCTACCGTGGCGATCTGGCGCGCCAGCCGGCCAACCATCGGCAACTGCACTGGGCGCAGGCGAAGGTATATGCCTGGCTGCTGTGTCAGGCCCGGCAGCTGGCGTCAATCGACGTCGCGCTGGTGTATCTGGACGTCGACAACGATGGCCAGACGCTGATCAGCGAGCGCTACCAGGCTGGACAATTGCAAACCTTCTACGAAACCCAGTGCCAGCGATTTCTCGCCTGGGCCCAATATCAGGAGCAGCGCCTGGCCGAGCGCAACCAGGGTTTGCAGGTATTGGGCTTTCCATACCCGCAGTTTCGCCAGGGCCAGCGCCAATTGGCCGAGACCCTGTACAAGGCGGTCAGCACTGGCCGTTGCCTGATGGCCCAGGCCAGCACGGGGATCGGCAAGACCCTGGGTACGCTGTTCCCGTTGCTCAAGGCCATGGCGCCGCAACAGCTCGATAAACTGTTCTTCCTGACGGCCAAGACCCCAGGCCGGGCACTGGCCCTCGACGCCCTGCGACAGATCGACGATGCCTCGGCGCAGCCGGCGTTGAGGACCCTGGAGTTGATCGCTCGCGACAAAGCCTGTGAGCACCCCGACAAAGCGTGCCATGGCGAGTCCTGTCCCTTGGCCCAGGGCTTTTATGATCGCCTGCCGGCGGCGCGTGAGGCAGCAGCACGCCTGCCGATGCTCGATCGGCAACTGCTTCGCGAGGTGGCTTTGGCCCACCAGGTGTGTCCGTACTACCTGGGCCAGGAAATGGCCCGTTGGGTGGATGTGGTGGTGGCCGACTACAACTACTACTTCGATGCCCATGCGTTGCTGTTCAGCCTGACCCAGGCCAACCAGTGGCGGGTCGCGGTGCTGGTGGACGAAGCCCACAACCTGATCGAGCGCGGCCGCGGCATGTACAGCGCCAGTCTCGACCAGGGCCAGTTGCTTGCGCTGCGCCAGAGTAAACCAGTGGGCCTTGGCAGCGCGCTGGACCGTCTGAACCGGCAGTGGAATGCCGTGTTCAAGGCCCAACAGGCGCCGTATCAGGCCAGCGACAAACTACCAGAGGCTTTTCTGCGAGCCCTGCAGGGATGCATCGGGGTCATCCAGGAACGCCTGGACCAGTCCAATGGTGAAGTGGACCCGCAGGTGCTGCAGTTCTTCTTCCAGGCCTTGCAGTTCAATCGGGTGGCCGAGCTGTTCGATGAGCACTTCCTGTTCGATATCAGCTTGCGCAGCGGTCAGCGCAATCGGCGTCTGGCCACCCTGTGCCTGCGCAATGTCACGCCGGCGCGGCTGCTGGACCCGCGCATGCAGGCTGCCCGGAGCGTGACGCTGTTCTCGGCCACGCTCAGCCCCAGGCATTTCTATGCCGACCTCCTGGGCATGCCCTCGGATACCGCATGGCTTGAGGTGGCGGCGCCATTTCGGGGTGAACAGCTGCAAGTGCGTATCGCCAGCGAAGTGTCCACCCGTTACCACCAACGGCACGCCTCGCTGGAGCCTATTGCCACCCTGATCGCCGAGCAGTATCAGCGGATGCCGGGCAACTATCTGGCGTTTTTCAGCAGCTTCGAATACCTGCAACAGGTCGCCGACGTGCTCGCCCGTCGCCACCCGACGATCCCATTGTGGCTGCAGTCGCCGGGCATGGACGAACAGGCGCGTCAGGCGTTTCTCGACCGCTTTGTCGCCGACGGCCAGGGGGTTGGCTTCGCGGTCCTTGGTGGCGCCTTCGGTGAAGGGGTCGACTTGCCGGGTACGCGCCTGGTCGGCGCCTTTGTCGCGACCCTCGGTCTGCCGCAAGTCAACCCGGTCAACGAACAGTTCAAGTTGCGACTGGGTCGCCAGTTCGGCGCCGGATTCGACTACGCCTATCTGTACCCAGGTGTGCGCAAGGTCATTCAGGCCGCTGGTCGGGTCATACGAGGCGATCAGGACCGTGGCGTGCTGGTGCTGATCGACGAGCGCTTTGCCCAGGCGCGGGTCCAGCAGATGTTTCCGGGATGGTGGCACATGGCTGGCGAATAATCCTCGGCGGGCCCATCGCGCAGTATTGCAACTCCCAGTACACTGCGTGTTCCAACACCAACATCCGTTGAACTCGAGGTTTTTGCATGACGCTCAGTCCTTTGGCAGGCAAGCCGGCTCCGGCCAGCGTGCTGGTCGATATTCCCCGCCTGCTCACCGCCTATTACACCGGCCGTCCCGACGCCGCCGTGGCGGCCCAGCGCGTGGCCTTCGGCACCTCGGGGCACCGGGGCAGTTCGCTTGAACTGAGCTTCAACGAGTATCATGTCCTGGCCATTACCCAGGCCATCTGCCTGTACCGTCAGGAGCAGGGCATCGACGGCCCCCTGTTCATCGGTGCCGATACCCATGCCTTGTCTGCCCCGGCAGCGGCCAGCGCTCTGGAGGTACTGGCCGCCAACGGCGTGCAGGTGATGCTGTCCAAGGACGATGAGTACACCCCGACGCCCGCGGTGTCCCATGCCATCCTCTGCTACAACCGCGGCCGCACCCAGGGCCTGGCCGACGGCATCGTCATCACGCCTTCGCACAACCCACCCCAGAGCGGCGGTTTCAAGTACAACCCGCCCAATGGCGGCCCTGCCGACAGTGATGTGACCAAGTGGATCGAGGCCAAGGCCAACGAACTGCTGGCGGCGGGCCTTGTCGGCGTCAAGCGCGTGGACCACGCCCAGGCGCTGCAGGCAGCGACCACCCAGCGTCACGATTATGTCTCCAGCTATGTCGCAGACCTTGAGAACGTCATCGACTTCGATGTCATCCGTGGCGCCAACCTGCGCCTGGGCGTCGATCCGCTGGGCGGAGCAGGGGTGCGCTACTGGTCGGCGATCGCCGAGCGTTACCAACTGAACCTGGAAGTAGTGAACACCGAGGTTGACCCGACGTTCCGCTTCATGACCGTCGACTGGGACGGCCAGATTCGCATGGACCCCTCTTCGCCATACGCGATGCAGGGACTGATTGGTCTGCGCGAGCGGTTCGATGTGGCGTTTGCCTGCGACCCGGACCACGACCGTCACGGTATCGTCACGCCCGACGGCCTGCTGCAACCGAACAACTACCTGGCAGTGGCCATCGACTATCTGTACCGCCACCGCCCGCAATGGCGCAGCGATGCCGCCGTGGGCAAGACCGTGGTGTCCAGTGGCCTGATCGACCGGGTTACCCAGCATCTGGGGCGTGCATTGTACGAAGTGCCGGTCGGCTTCAAGTTCTTTGCCCAGGGCCTGTTCGACGGCTCGTTGGGCTTTGGCGGTGAGGAAAGTGCCGGTGCCTCGTTCCTGCGCAAGGACGGCACGGTCTGGGCGACTGACAAGGATGGTTTGATCCCGGCGTTGTTGGCGGCGGAAATGACCGCCCGTACCGGACGCAACCCAAGCCAGGCCTATGCCGACCTGACCAAAGCACTGGGTAAACCGTATGCCACGCGTGTCGAGGCGAAGGCCGATGCACGGCAGAAAGCCTTGCTGAGCAAATTGGCGCCAGAGCAGGTGACATCGACGGAACTTGCCGGCGAGCCAATCGTGCAGATCCTCAGCCATGCACCGGGCAACGGCCAGGCCATTGGCGGGCTGAAGGTGATGACCGCCAACGGCTGGTTCGCCGCGCGGCCCTCGGGTACCGAGGATATCTACAAGATCTACGCCGAGAGCTTCATCGACGAAGCGCATTTGCAGCGTCTGGTGCAAGAAGCCCAGGTGTTGGTGGATGCGGCGATTGCCTGATCGAAACGGTTAAAACAGGGGCTGTCGTGCAGCCCAATCGCCAGCCAGCCGGCCCCTACAGAAATTGCGATGTAGGAGCCAGCTTGCTGGCGGTTGTTCCCTTCACTCAAGCTACATCGACCAGCACGATCTCGCTGTCTTCGATCGCGGTCACCTGCAGCAGTTCTTCCTGCTCGATCGCCACCCCGTCGCGGGCCTTGGCTCGCAGTCCATTGATTTCCACCAGTCCTTTGGCTGGCACCAGGTAACCGCGGCGCCCTGCATCGAGGCGGTACTCGGCACTTTCCCCTGCACGCAGGGTGGCTGCCACGAGTCTTGCATCGGTGCGAATCTGCAAGCTGTCTTCGTCGCCGGCACGGCCACTGGCCAAGGTGACGAAGCCCTCACCGCGTTCGCCTTTGGGGAAGGGACGGGTTCCCCAGGACGGCGCATCGCCAACCCGCTCAGGCACTATCCAGATTTGGAAGATCCGCGTGTCGACGTCTTCCAGGTTGTACTCGCTATGAACGATGCCGGTCCCGGCGCTCATCACCTGGACATCGCCCGCCTCGGTACGGCCCTTGTTGCCAAGGCTGTCCTGGTGGGTGATGGCGCCTTCACGGACGTAGGTGATGATTTCCATGTCGCGGTGCGGGTGCGGTGGAAACCCGCTGCCGGCCGCGATCAAGTCGTCGTTCCAGACCCTCAGGTTGCCCCAGTGCATGCGCGCCGGGTCGTAGTATTCGGCGAAGGAGAAATGGTGGTGGGCATCGAGCCAGCCATGATTGGCGTGGCCAAGGCTTTCGAACGGTCGCAGTTGCAGCATGGTCGTGCTCCTTGATTCGGTGGAATGACGCCATGATGCGTGGGTTAAAGATCGAAAAAAAGCGTAAATATCGGCTTAAAACAATCTATAAAATAGATTGAATTGCAGATGGCATTTGACCGCTTTGTCGCCTAATGCACTGATTCGCTGGCGATTTTTCTTAGATGCAGCGAACATGGCTGCTGATTCGATTTTCAACGGAGTGATCGTGGCCCACGAGCAAACCCAGGCGCCCGCCGACCTTACCCCTCCAGCCCAGCTGCCTTGGTTTCGTCGCCTGGCCGCACGCCTGCTTGGGCGTGGCCTGAGCCGTCTGCAAGCGCAACACCGCGACTCCTGGTTCCTGGGGCACGCCACTGGCCAACGCAGCGGCCACGCTGACGGCCTGCGAGAAGGTTTCGAGCGTGGACGGCTGGAAGGTTACGAAGCCGGGCGCCAGGTACTGGTGATTCGCGACATTCGCCCCGATGCGCCTGCGGTTCCCGGCCAGGACGACAAACTGTTCGATGATTGGCGTCTGCCGCTGAGCGCCGAGTTGAAAAAGCGCTTCAAGGCCGATGTCGCCCAGCGCCTGCCTGCCGAGGCCCAGCCCAGCGCCGCGCAGTGGAAGCTGATTTTCAGCGACACACCGTCCACCTGCGTGGTGGCGGGGGCCGGCGCGGGTAAGTCTACCTCGCTGGTGCTGCGGATATTGCTGCTACGCCATTACCTGGGCTACGAGCTTGACGCGATGACCGTGGTCACCTTCACCCGCGAGTCACGCAAGGATTTCATCAAGCGCCTGGTGCAGGTCTTCGCACGCTGGCAGATCGATCTGTCGCCTGCCCGTGCCCGGGAAATGGTGCGAACCTTCCATTCGCGCATTCTGCCGCTGGTCCGCAGCCTGCCGGGTTTTGGCCAGGTACGGGCATTCGAGACACTGGGCAGCGAGATGCCGGCCGGGCAAGAGGCTGAGGCTGACAGTAATCCGTTCGATCTACGTCTGAACGACGCCCAGCGTCAGCAGCTGAACCTGTGCTACAGCCAGCTGCTCGATCAAAGCCCGCGCTTTGCCCAGATCATCGCGACCTTGCGTCGCGAGGCCCTGCAGCTCAAGCCCCTGGACCCGGACCACCCGGACGTGCAAAAGCGTGTGCAGGTGACCCAGCTGGCCGCCCAGCGTGACGAAGAGCTGTGCGATGTGATCGAGGACCTGTGGTTCGCGGCGGGCGCCTGGCCGATCAGGGGCATCGAGCCGTGCCGCGAGACGGTAGACATTCGCGGCAGTCGCTTCCATGTCCACGGGCGTCTAGAAGGGCTGGATACCTGGGTGGTGCTGGGCTTCGACCCCTCGGAAAGTGCTCAGTACCAACGCCCCGGCGCCAAGCTTGCGGTGCGTGCGGAATGGGCGGTCAAGCGCACGCTGTTGCAGGCCTACTGTGACAAGCCGCTGATCTGGCTCGACAACTACGCGATGGCCCGGCGCCTGGCGGCGTCGTTGGCGGGGGATGCGGTGTCGGGACCGGGTTTCGAGTACAAGGTCAAGGGCGAACTGGCAGCGGCGCCGCTGCTCGATGCCTTCGTCGGCGCGGCAAGTTTCATCGAGAACCTTGGCCTTGAGGTCGGCAGAGCGGTCGCAGCGATGAGCTTCCCCGCAGGCGACAGTGATGGGTTGTTCTTCGAAGCGCTGGCATTGTACTGGAAGGCGCTGGAGGCGCATTTGCTCGCCCAGTCGCCGCCGGTGATGAGCTACAACCGCATGTTCGCCCTGTTTGGTGAAAACAATCCCGAGAACCTGCAGCTGTTGCCCGACCCATTGCTGCGCCCGTTGGCCCATTTGATGATCGACGAGTTCCAGGACGTTTCACCACAGATCGTCAGTTGGCTCCGGGCCAGCCTCGCTGAAATTCGCCGGCGTGGCACAACCATGCATACTGGGCGGAATGCCCAGCACTCGTCGTTGCTGTGCGTGGGGGACGACTGGCAGTCGATCTACGGCTGGCGTGGCAGCTCGCCCAAGTACTTCATGGAGTTCACCAAGACCTTCCCGTCACCGGCCAATACCCGGGTGATGCTGGTCGACAATTACCGCTGCCAGCAGCAGGTGATCGACGCCGCCGAGCATCTGGTCAAGGGGACTCCGGCCATCGCGGGCAAGAAGGCGCGTGCCGCGGGGCCGGCTGCGGAATTGCCGGGCTCGCCGGTCCGGGTGTTCGACCGTGACGAGGCGGCACTGGGCCAAACCTTGATCGAGCACTACCAGCGCGGTGAGTCGGTGATGATGCTGTACCGCAAGGGCAGTGACCGGGCCTTGATGAGTGAGCACCTGCAAACGGTACTGCAAGCCGAAGCGGCACTGCCCGCCGAGCAGCGTCGGCTGCGTCAGTTGACCTATCACAGCGCCAAGGGCCTGCAGGCCGATGCGGTGTTCATGTTGGGCGACTGCCAGTACCTGACCAGTTCGCCGTACAAGAACCAGGTCTATCGACTGGCCGAATTGGGCCGTTCAGGCGATGCCCAGCCTTTCGATACCGCGCAGAAAGAAGAGGTACAGCGCTTGGCCTACGTAGCGGTGACGCGGGCGGTCCGGCACTGCTATTGGCATGTCGAGGCTGCCAATGGCGAGGCGGCGAGTGCGCCGCGTGCGTCCAGCCAGGTGGATGGCCGGCAGGCCTTCTTCGAAGACCTGCGCGGACAGTGAGCGCGACCTAGCCGCCGAGGGTTGCCACCTGGTGGGTGAGGCTGAGCAACAGGCCATGTTCGACCTGCTGTTGCTCGGCGTTCAGGGCATCCATGGCTTGCTTGAACTGCCCGTCGTTGAGCTGCACGCGGCGCAGATGGTGCTGTTCGTCCAGGGGACTGGCCGGCATGACTTTCGCCAGAGCGGTGGTGACCGAGGTATCTAGGCGCGTGACAGGCTCATTGCTTCGATCCAGGCAGTAGAACAGGTAGTCATGGCCTGATCGCCAGAAATCGGTGAGCAGGATGAACTGCTCGGCATAGCGGGTCTTAATGTGCATGACCCAACCTGGTTGCTCGATCAACCAGCGCTCCCGAGCCTGGTGGTCACGATCGAGCCGTTCCACCTCGGCAGCCACTTTGTCGATGATGCCTTGGGTGATTCTGGCGGTGTCACGGTACAGCATGCCCCGGCTCGGCTCGGGGAAGTCCAGGCGCGCGGCCAGCGATTGACGCAAGGCCAGTCGTACCTCGATATCGTCGACCAGGCCGGTTTGCAGGTACAGATCCGGATAGGCCAAAGGCTCGTCCAGCTCATCGTATGGCGGCAAGTCTTCGTCAAAGACATCATCTTGCAGGGCCTGCTTGCGTAGCGTTCTTCGCAGACTGATGCGGTCGGCCAGTTCATTGACTTTGCTGCGCCGGAACAACCGGTGGTAAAGGTGCAGCAGCGTTTGCGAGCGATCACCGAGCCGACCCGCCGTCTCGTGGGCCAGCACCTCGATCTCCAGAGCGCTGAAAGCATCGGCACCGGCATCCCCACAGGTGGGTGGGTAGTCCTGGGCGACTTGTTCAAGGCGCTCTCGTAGCCCGGTGTCCTGTCCGGCTTTCTCGAGCATGGCCCACACGCGCGTCGCAACGCCTTGTGCGTCCTGGCGAGCTTCTGCCGATTGCGCCAAACGCTCCAAAGCGTTGAGCAGATGGCGGTTCCCGCCGTGTTCGAACAGGTCGCTCCAGAGTCGTTGCTGGTGACTGCTGGCCTGGTCACGCCATATCCCCCGATCCCCTTGTCGTGGCGTACGCTCGGTCACGTTGACACCACCGTTCGCCAGGCGAGTACGCGTTGGGCCTTCGAGCGGGTTGAAATTGAACAGCCAGCTGCGTCCTTCGACACGGGCGGCAACATCGCGGGCGAAGGGTGTCTGTAACACGTCGGACAGATCGGGGACTGTACCGATGCGATTGTGGGAAAGGTCCAGGATGCGCAGTTGGTACTGCGGCTGGCGCATTAGGGTGGACAGCCCGTTGGGCCATTGGCTGAGGTCGCAGCGGTCCAGGTCGAGTTGCCTCAGCCGCGCCATGTAACGCAGGTCGGGGGCCAATTGCAGTGGATTGCCACTCAGTCGAAGCACCTTGAGATGCACCAGGTCCTGGAAGCGCGCCGCCAGTGCCGGGTTCAGCGTGATGTGGTTGTCCGACAGGCCCAGGGCCTCCAGCGGTAATCCTGCCAGGCAATCCAGGCTGGCATCGTTGAGCTCCAGCAGGTTGCCATGCAGATTGAGCACACGCAGGTCACGCATGGCGCCCAGGGCCCGCAGCGCCGTGGGGGGCAGGGTGGTGAGGCGGTTTTCGCCCAGCGACAGCGCCTGTAATTTAGGGGTCGACCTCAGGGCGTCGAACAGTGACTCAGCGTCGATTCGCGGGTTGTCGATCACTTCAAGCTGCGAGAGGTTTGGGAAGCACGCCAGAAAGGCGCCTTCCAGTCGGGTCAACGTCAGACGCTCGAGGGTAAGGGCGCGGACCTGTGGGAAGCGTGCGCCGATTGCCGGCAGTTCGGTCAGTTCCAGGTCATCGAGTACCAGCACCGAGGCGTCGGGCTCGCCTTCTTGGCGCCATGCACTCATGAGCCGTTCGCTGCATTGCCGGCGTTGGTCACGCAGGGGCGACTGCTCGACGGCCTGATGCCAGCGGTTCAGTGCGCTCAGCAAGGTGCGCTGTTCTTCTTCGAGTCGTTGGATTGCGCTGCCCAAGTCACCGGCTTGGGACAGTTGCGCTTGCAGCGCGCTGAGCTGCTCGGCATTGAGCGTTGGGTAGAGGGCCCGGAGTCGTCCGGTGGCGACGCTCGTGGAGGCGCCTCGGCCACTGAGCGGGTAGCCCAGACGGCCGTTGGCCAGGCGCAAGGGTGATCGCACGCTCGGCCGGATGGGCTGTTGGCCGAGCAGGGCAGCGCAATGCCCTCGGTCGGCGGTGGCGTGGCCGAACAGCTCGGTGGCCGTTGCGCCGGGGTGTTCGGCCAGCAACGCCTGTTTCAACAAATGGCTGTCGGCATTGGCCAGCGAGAGCCGATACAAGCCCAGGAGTGCCTGATCGAGCCGTGCATGGGCTTGCAGCAACCGTGCTTCTTCGGCAATGCGCAAGGGCACCCGCCCCGATGCAAGTCGTTGCCGCTCGCCGTGACCGATGTGTCTGAGTATCTCCTCCAGCGCGCTGTCCGGTAGGCCAGGAAACTGCCGTGCCAGTGTTTGCTCGGCAGGGCTACGCAATTTGCCCTGGCTGTGCCGCAAGCTGTCGAAAATGGCTTGGCGCTTGCTGTCCAGGCGATCGGCCAGTCGTTGGTCCAGGGTGCTGGCACGCTGCGCGGAAGGCGTATCGCCCAGCAGGGATTGCCGCTGTTGCTCACCCATCTGGGCCAGCACGGTCTGGCTCAAATGGCCGCTTTCCAGGTCCGAGCGAGTGATCTCGATTTCCACCTGGCCAAGCATCGGTGGCGCGCCGTAGCGCACCGAATCGCCCCAAGGCTCCGGGCCGTCGTACACCTTCAGCACATGATTTAGGGGCCATTGCGGCATGTTCAGCAGTTCTGGCAGTGCGTAGTTCTTGTAGGCGGCCAGGCGTTGGCCATGGCGTACGCTGCCGACGATGTGCTCTACCTGGTTGTCCAGGCGCAGGCGAAGCAAGGTTTCGCGCAGCAGTGCCGGAGGCTGCAGCCCGGTAGCCTGGGTGCGCCGCAGGACCGTGCTGTCGATGCCGGTAGTACGCAGGGCGGCGGCCAGTTCGGCATCGTCGAGCCCGGCGCTGAACTGGCCCAGGCGGCGCAGCAACTGGGCTGGCTCCCATTCCACCGGTCGTTCGAAAGCCAGTTGCCAACGACCGTCACCGTGGTGGTGCAGAAGAGGGGCATAAGCATTGGGGTCGTGGGGATGGCGAACACGCCACTGCTGTTCGGCGTCCTGGAAGATTTCGAACATCGCGCCATCGTGCATCCAGTAGATCTTACCCTCGACCCGGTAATAGCCTGACGCGTCCATCACTGCACCCTCCGGCAAGATTGTGGAGCTGGCATAACGGGCCATTTGCGGGTGCCACAGCAATGCTTGCCCGTCATGCCAGACGCGTTGCAAGGCATCGACGAAGCCAGAGGCCTGCACCAGCCGCGTACCCACCGCAAAACCCGCCGTTACCGCCGCATTGATGGCCAGTGCGGTCAATTGCCCCAACGCTTGGGCAGTATCGCCTTCCTCCCAGGCGTGGAACCCAGTGAACACCGAATCCATGATTTGATAGGCGAACACGCCCGCCATGACCGTATTCAGGCCGGGGACGAAAAAGGCGGCGACATTGAGAAGGCTCACGCCCGTCTCGGCCCAATGGGCCAGACGTTCCTGGCGGGCCTTGGCGTCGACATCGGCGGTTGGGACGGCGATGGCCCTGGCATCTGCTTTCATCCGCGAGACATTGGCCGCGTAGAGCGCCGACCAGAGCCCGCCATTGACTCGCGAAGGGGTGAACCGCAGATCGATCTCTCGGCGCGGGTGGACGAGGCCGTCACGCGGTTCGAACAGTGCCTGCTCAAGCAAGCGGTTCAGCTCCGCCTGTCTGTCCTGGTAGGCGCAATTGATCAACAGGCGGCGGAACGTGCTCTGCAGCAGCCTGTGGCTGAGATGCCGTCCAGCCTCCTGGCGTGAGCTTAACTCCCTGACCGGGTGTTCGCTGTCATTCGGCATGTAGACGATGCATGGATTGTTCTGGTCGGGTTGGTCTGGCCCGATCAGCAGGAGGTCGTGGAGGGGAATGTCGAACAGGCTCAGGCGCCAGCAGTGCAGGTTGTGTTGTCCATAGGTTGGCCGAGCTGCGTTTTCGGCCAGCTGGTTCAGGCCGCGGAGGCCGCGTTGGCTAAGCAGTCCCTGAAGGGCCGCGACCTGCGCCCGCACCCGTAATGAATGGCGCAGGGTGTCGAGGGTCAGTCGCTCGATTTCAGCCTTGCGCGGGCCGTCATAGTACGACTGAAGATGGGCCTGGTACTGTCGACCCAGGTCCAGCTCCCGGCAATGCCTGACGAAGCTCGCCATCGATAGCCCTTGCAGTGGGCTGTCATCGTCTGGCGCGTTGATCAGTGTGCTGTAGGCGCCGACTTCATCCAGGCCTTCGAAGTTGTGCAGGGCCGCCTCGAACAGGCTGCGCGACTGCGGTGCGCCGACAGGTCGGGTGGCCAGGATGTCCACTTCCCGCTCCGGTACCAGCGGTATCTCCGGGTTGGGAACGCCTGGCCAGTTGCTGCTGGCGGGTTCGAAGGGTTGGAATACATAGTGGGCCTTGTCCACGGCCACAGCGATGTTCAGTCGGCGGGTCAGCAACGGTTTGCAGAATTCGGTGATCCCTTGGAACCCGCGCAGGCTCTTTTGCAGGGCTCGTTGGTGGGTGTTGCGCGCTTCGATGAGTGCGCGCAGTCGCTGGCGATCATCATCCGAGGCGGTGCTGTACCAACTGAAGGGGGCGCCGTCATCGGCGAGGTAGTCGGCACGCAATTGCTCGACGATGTGCTGGGTATGCGTTGGATGCAACATCGTGACCCATTCGGGCAGGGCGCGGCTGATAGATGCCTGGTGGAGCGGGGGTGTGCTGTACATGGCGAGAGCCTCTGGTCTTCAGAGGCGATAGTCGACCTTCGTTTCGCGGTCAGGGTGCGGTAGATACTTGCCCGCAAGGGTCGGTCTCGCGCATGTATGGGTCGGTACGAGGGCAGCGTTGCCGGGGCTTCTGGAGGATGGTGTGGCTATACACGGTGTCACCGGGTAGGCATGAGGACGGTGGCGAATTCCGTCTGGCCATGGCGCCAGGTTTAGCCAGGGAGTAGTTGCATGCGTTCGCTATGCGGTCCGAAGGATCATCTGCTTGACCTCGAAGGCATTGAAATTGCCGTGCGCACGTGGGGGCCTGAAGATGGGATCCCGGTATTGGCCCTGCACGGCTGGTTGGACAACGCGGCTTCGTTCGAACGGCTCGGGCCGTTGCTCGACGGTTGTTTCGTGGTGGCGCCGGACATGGTTGGCCACGGGCGCTCCGACCATCGACGCCATGACAGCGGCTACTACCTCTGGGAGCATGCCGAGGACATGCTGGCGGTGACCGACAGCCTGGGCCTGTCGCAGTTTCATGTGTTGGCCCATGGCATGGGCACCGGGGTCGCATCGCTGCTTGGTGCTATGACCAGTGGCATCGCCAGCATGATCTTCCTCGACGGCATGGGAGCCCCGTTCACGGTTGCCGAGCATGACCGCGTGCAGCACCTGGCGCGCGCCTATCGGCTCAAGCGCATGGTCCAGCGCAGCCAGTTGCAAGGCTTCGGCGAGCCTGACACACAGCGTTTCGACACCATCGAGATGGCCTTGGCGCAACGGCGCAAGCGCCTGGACGGTGAATTGTCCGAAGAGGCCACGCGACTGTTGGCCCTGCGCGACTTGCTGCAACTGGGCGATGGCTACTGCTGGCGTCACGACCCACGGCTGGTGCTGCCCGAACCCATGCCGCTGACCGAGGGCGAAGCCTGCGACCTGCTTCGGCAAATCCGTTGTCCGCTGTATCTGATGTTCGGTCGCCAGGGGGCGTTCACCGGTGAAGGGTTCGAGCAACGCAAGGCGGCCTTGCCTGAACATGCCCGCGTTTCCTGGCATCCGGGTGGCCACCATTTTCACCTGGAAGCACCTGATCGCGCGCTGGTCGACCAGATACTGCGCATCCTGGCCCGCCACGAGGGGAGCTTGCTGCAACGACGGGTCAATGAGTGACGGTTATGGCGACGGTGTCAGGTCCTGAGCTATGGTGACAGGCAATGATTGCCTGGATGCCATAGGGAGGCTCGGCATGCGACCTTTCGCCATCGCCCATATCGACCATCTGGTCTTGAGGGTCACGGACCTTGCGCGCAGCGTTGCGTTCTACCGCGATGTATTGGGCTGTCGGGTCAGTCGCGAGCGGGAGGATCTGGGCATGGTCCACTTGGCGACCGGTTCGGCGATGATCGATCTGGTCACCCTCGATGGTCCACTGGGTAAACCGGGCGGTGCGGGTCCCGGGCCGCAAGGGCGCAACCTGCATCACTTCTGCCTGCGCATCGAGCCTTTCGATGAGCAGGCGCTGACCGCCTACCTGCTGGAGCAGGGAATCCGTGTCGAACCTGCCGAACGACGCTACGGTGCCGAAGGGGAAGGGTTGTCGCTGTACTGTTATGACCCCGACGGCAATCAGGTCGAGTTGAAGGGGCCAGTGCAGGACTGAACCCCAGGGCGAGGAACGCGGGGCCCTCGGCGCTCACTGGCGATGCTGGCCAGTGGATATCCTGGAAAAGCCGATTATGCTTCTACTGTCCTTGCTGCGATCCGAGGCGGCTTGCCTCGTCGTGCTTCGCGCAACCAATGCAAGCCCCAGGGCCTGGGTGCGACGCTGAAATGGGTGTGAGGTACTCCGGCCTTAGAACAACAAGACGGAGGCAACCCATGGCGGTACTCGATAGCGCAACCACGGGCAATAGCGCACCCCAACGCGGCATCACCCGAGAGGAGCGAAAAGTCATTTTCGCGTCATCCCTGGGTACGGTGTTCGAATGGTACGACTTCTACCTCTATGGCTCATTGGCGGCCATCATCGCCAAGCACTTCTTCGCAGGCGTCAATGAAACCACCGCGTTCATCTTCGCCTTGCTGGCCTTCGCCGCAGGCTTTGCCGTGCGGCCGTTCGGCGCCATCGTGTTCGGTCGCCTGGGCGACATGATCGGGCGCAAGTACACCTTCCTCATCACCATTGTCATCATGGGCTTGTCCACCGCGGTGGTGGGTATCCTGCCCAGCTATGCGACCATCGGGGTTGCGGCGCCGATCATTCTGATTAGCCTGCGCCTGTTGCAAGGCCTGGCTCTGGGAGGCGAGTACGGCGGCGCGGCGACCTACGTGGCCGAACATGCGCCCAAAGGGCGGCGAGGTTTCTTCACCGCCTGGATCCAGACCACCGCTACCTTGGGGCTGTTCCTGTCGCTGCTGGTGATACTGGCATGCCGCACCGCGATGGGGACCGAGGCATTCGAAGCCTGGGGCTGGCGCATTCCGTTCCTGCTGTCGATCCTGCTGCTGGCGATATCGGTGTACATCCGCATGCAGCTCAACGAATCGCCGGTGTTCATGAAGATGAAGGCCGAAGGCAAAGCGTCCAAGGCGCCACTGACCGAGTCCTTCGCCCGTTGGGACAACCTGAAGGTGGTGATCATGTCGCTGCTTGGCGGGACCGCCGGCCAGGCCGTGGTGTGGTACACCGGGCAGTTCTATGCGCTGTTCTTCCTGCTGCAGACGCTCAAAATCGACCCGCAGACCGCCAACCTGTTGATTGCGGGTTCGTTGCTGATCGGCACGCCGTTTTTCATCGTCTTCGGCAGCCTCTCCGACCGCATCGGACGCAAGAAGATCATCATGGCGGGGTGCATCATCGCGGCGTTGACTTACTTCCCGATCTTCAAGGCACTTACCGAGTACGGCAACCCGGACGTGTTCGTCGCCCAGGAGCAGAACCCTGTTGTGGTGGTGGCCGATCCTGACCAATGCGCCTTCCAGTTCGACCCGGTCGGCAAGGCCAAATTCACCAGTTCCTGCGACATCGCCAAAAGCCTGCTGGCCAAGCGTGCGATCCCCTATGGGAACGAAAAGGCCGAGCCGGGTAGCGTCGCGCAGATCCGTATCGGCGAGCGGGTGATTCCGAGCTTCGATGGCAGTGGCCTCGCGGCCGCTGACTTCAAGTCCCAGAGCGATGCCTTCACCGCTACCTTGGCGGGCGCTCTGAAGGATGCCGGTTATCCGGAAAAGGCCGACCCGGCGAAGATCCATTACCCCATGGTGTTGCTGCTGCTGACGATTCTGGTGATCTACGTGACCATGGTCTACGGGCCGATAGCCGCCTGGCTGGTGGAGCTGTTCCCAGCGCGTATCCGCTACACCTCGATGTCGTTGCCATACCACATCGGTAATGGCTGGTTCGGTGGCTTCCTGCCGACGGTGGCATTCGCCATGGTGGCGGCGACCGGCGATATCTACTATGGGTTGTGGTATCCGATCGTGATTGCGGTGATGACCGCGGTGCTGGGGATCTTCTTCTTGCCGGAGACCAAGGATCGGGATATCCATCACAGTTGAGGCTTCATTGGCCCTTTCGCGGGCAGGCTCGTTCCCACGCAGCCAGGAACGGGCTTACCCGCCCAAGGGCCGCTGCAGGTGCTTGCTCAATCGAAGTACCCGCGCAGGGTGAAGGCGTAGCCGATATCCACCTGCGCGGCCTCACCCCGGCTCCAGCGCTTGTTCAACACGAACTCGAATGCCGGCTCGTACAACCCTTCGCGCACCACGGCACCCGCCAGCACCTCTACGTCATACCAGCCGTTATCGAGCTCGATGATCGGCCGCCCGGGCTCCTGGTAACGTGCCAGTAGGTCGCCCAAGGTCTTGGGGGTGAAGTGTTGCAGGATGCGCCAGGTGAACAGCATCAGCGCGCGGTTCTCAACCCGCAACACATAGCCGGAGCGTTGATGCTTGAGGCGGCTGCCGGGTTGGCGCAGCGCGGGCGGGTCGCCGTCGAGGGTGAAAAGGATGCGGTAGGGCAGGTTGTCGACGCCGGCCAAAGGCAGCACGACCCCCTCGCGCACGGCCTGGTCGCCGCTGTCGCCATGGGTGAACTCGTAGGCCAGATCGTCTGGCAGGCCATGGGCCTGCTTGTAGCTTTCGAGCAACTGGATATCGCCGACCAGAAAGTAGTCGACCCAGTCAGTGAGCACTTCGCTGAATTCGTGGCGCATCGCTGTTCCTTGTTGTAATACGCGGTGAGCAAGGGCAACTGTAGCGGACGCCTTGCAGACTGTGAACGCAGGACAGCCACTTCAGACTGGCTTCAGATTTCTCCGGGATACTGCGCCGAACGCATGAACCCAGGGGGATACCATGACCCAGAACGATTGCGGCGCGATGTTTCCATTGGCCATAGGCGTGCATCCCGAGCGCCAGGCCCATCTGCTGCTGCATGGCGTGTCCGACCCAGGACGCGCCGAACTGGAACAGTTCATCCATGCCCGCTTCCAGTCCATTCACCACGCCGACGTCCATCACTATCTGCCTGAGCTACTGGGGCTGTACGACAGTCACCATCGTCTGATCGCCGCGGCGGGCATTCGCCCGGCCATCAGCGGTCCGCTATTTCTCGAACGCTATCTCGATGAGCCACTGGAGGCTTGCGTATCGCGCCTGGCCGCCGGCACGGTGCAGCGCTCGGAACTGGTGGAGGTCGGGAACCTGGCCGCACTCAGTGCGGGCAGCGCGCGGATCATGATCATTGCCGTGACCTGGTTGCTGGCCGAACGTGGTTTGCAGTGGGTGGCCTTCACAGGGGCGACGACCTTGGTCAACAGCTTCCATCGACTTGGCCTGGTGCCAACGGCACTGGCCCCGGCGGACCCGGAGCGCCTGCACGGCGAGGCGGCGAGCTGGGGGCATTACTACGCCCAGCATCCGCAAGTGTTCGTCGGACGCATCGGTGGTGGCTACACGGCGCTCGCCCAGAGTGGGGTATTCGAGCGGTTTGGCTTGCCGGTATCTGTACAGGAGGCCGGTCATGCCGCATGAACTGCAAGCGTTTCAGCAGATCCTGCACCGGCATGCACGTAGCCGTGGCGCGCAACCCGCCGTGCAAGGCAGCAGCGGCGCGTTTACCTATGACCAGCTGCTGGCCGAAGTGCAATGGCGGCAGGACTGGTTGGCCGGGCAACCTCGCGGTACCTTCGCGCTGGCCCTGGAGAATGGCCCCGAGGCCTTGTTCTGGGACCTGGCGGCACTGTTCGGCGATCGCCCGTGCGTGATCCTGCCGACGTTCTTCAGCCATGCCCAGCGCAGGCACTGCCTGGAACAGAGCGGCGCGGTACTGGCGGTGGCCGATGAGGGCTTCGCCGAGGACCTACGCCAATGCGGCTTCAGCCCGCGTGAACAATACTGGACGCGTGAAGCCACAGTCGCCCAGCCGTTGCCCCTCGGCACCGCGAAGATCACTTACACCTCCGGCAGCACGGGGGCGCCCAAAGGTGTGTGCCTCAGCGCCGACAGCCTGTTACGGGTCGCCAGTGAGCTGGAGGCCGCCAGCCGCGCTGCGGCACCGGGCAAGTACCTGGCAGTGCTGCCTTTGGCCGTTCTACTGGAGAACCTGGGCCTGTACGCCGCCTTACTGGCAGGTGCCAGTGTAATGCTGTACCCGCAGCAGCAGTTGGGCATGGGTGGCGCCAGTCAGGTCGACTTCAAGCGTCTGCTGGGCTGCATCGCGTTGTCCGGAGCCGAAAGCCTGATTCTGGTTCCACAGCTGTTGCTGGGTCTGGTCACGGCCATCGAGCGGGGCCTGATGCGTGTGGGGCCCTTGCGCTTTGTCGCGGTGGGCGGTGCGCGAGTGGCTTCCAGCCTGCTGCAGCGAGCCGAGGCCGTCGGGCTTCCGGTGTTCGAGGGCTACGGGTTGTCCGAATGCGCATCGGTGGTATGCCTCAATCGTCCTGGCGAGCAGCGCCTGGGCAGTGTCGGGCGGCCCTTGCCCCATGTGCAGGTACGTATCGCCGAGGACGGCGAGGTACTGGTCTGTGGCTCGGCCCTGCTGGGTTACCTGGGGGAGCCTGGGTTCGACGGCGCCTGGTGGCCCACGGGGGACATCGGGCACTTCGACCCGGACGGTTTCCTGTACCTCGATGGGCGCAAGAAGCACCAGTTCACCACCAGTTTCGGACGCAACGTGAACCCTGAATGGGTGGAGGCCGAGTTGACGCAAGGGGGCGTGATCGCGCAGGCGTTCGTGCACGGCGAGCACCTGCCCCACAACCTGGCGTTGCTCTGGCCGCTGGACCCGTCAGCGTCCGATGAAGCGATCGAGCAAGCGGTGCGTCAGGCCAACGCCGGGCTGCCGGACTATGCCCAGGTGCATGCCTGGAGGCGTTTGCCCGAGTCACTGAGTGTTGCCCAGCAGACCCTCACGGCCAATGGCCGCCCGCGGCGTGAACACATTCTGCAGCGCTACGAGTCGCTGCTAACTGAAATTCAATGAAAGAGGTCCATCATGTCATTCTTTGCAACCTTGCAAGCGGAAACCGCCGAGGAACGTACGGCGTTGTTCAATGTGCCTGTGATCAAGGACGCGCTTGACGGCAAGGCCAGCCTTGAGTCCTACAGGGCCTTCCTCGGCCAGGCGTATCACCATGTCCGGCATACCGTGCCACTGATGATGGCCTGCGGGGCGAGGCTGCCTGAGCGGCTGGAGTGGCTACGCGGTGCGGTGTGCGAGTACATCGAAGAAGAATATGGCCACGAACACTGGATTCTCAATGACATCGCTGCCTGCGGTGGCGAGCCGCAACAGGTACGCGATGCGCGGCCGGCGCTACCCATCGAGCTGATGGTGGCGTTTCTCTATGACCAGGTCGCCCGTGGCAACCCCGTGGCGCTGTTCGGAATGGTCAATGTACTGGAAGGCACCAGCATTGCCTTGGCCACTCAGGCTGCCGGTTCCCTGAAGCAAGGCCTCGGCCTGCCGGACACCGCATTCAGCTACCTCAGCTCCCACGGCGCGCTGGATCAGGACCACATGGCCACGTATCGCAAGCTGATGGATCGCCTCGACAGTCCCGAGGACCAGCAGGCTGTAGTCCACGCAGCGAAAGTGGTGTACCGGCTGTACACCGCGATGTTCGAAGGGTTGCCACGCGCCAACCGGGGCGAGGTGCGCCATGCGGCTGTCTGACTGCGTGGTGGTGCTGACTGGCGCGAGCGGCGGCATTGGCCTTGAGTTGGCGGATCAACTCTGCGCGGCGGGGGCGCGGGTGTTGGCGGTCAGCCGCCACCTGGGCAAGCTGAGCAGCCTGATGAATCGCTACCCGCAGCAATTGCGCTGGCAGGCGGCTGATCTGTGCAGCGCCGAAGGCCGCGGCGAGGTGTTGGCAGCGGCGCGGGCCATGGGCGGTTTCAATGTGTTGATCAACGCGGCGGGCGTTAACCGTTTCGCCTTGATCGAACAGCTCGACGAAGCCGCGCTCGACGAACTGTTCGACCTGAACATCAAAGCCGCAGTGAAGCTCACCCGCATCTGCCTGCCACTGCTGCGCGAACAGCCTGCGGCATTGGTGGTGAACGTAGGCTCGACCTATGGCTCGATCGGTTACCCAGGCTACGCCACCTACTGTGCCAGCAAGTTTGCCCTGCGTGGTTTCTCCGAAGCCTTGCGGCGCGAACTGGCCGACACCACGGTAAGCGTGCTGTATGCCGCCCCTAGGGCCACCCGTACGGCAATGAACAGTAGTGCCGCGACGGCCTTGAACCAGGCTTTGAAGGTGGGCATGGACGACCCGCAAGATGTCGCCCGCGCCGTGCTGGCGGCGGTGCAATCGGACCGCAACGAGCTGTACCTGGGGTGGCCAGAGAAATTATTCGTCCGTCTGAACGGCATGCTACCTGGCGTGGTCGACCGCGCGCTGCGCAAGCAACTGCCGCTGATTCGCCGCTACAGCACCTCGCACAACAAGGAGTCGAGCAAATGAAACCCCTGATACTGGCCAGTCTGCTGGTCATCGCGCCTTTCACCTGGGCCTTGGATCAAGCCGGCACGCAGCAGCTCGGTGCCATCCAGCAGCGCTGGGCCGAGGTTCGCTACCGTGTACCCGAGGCGCAGCAGGCTGCCGCGTTCGAGGCCCTGGCCGGGCAATCGGCGGCCCTGGTTCACCAGCACCCAGGTTCAGCCGAGCCGTTGATCTGGGACGGAATCGTCAACAGCAGTTGGGCGGGTGCCACCGGCGGGATAGGGGCATTGGGCAAGGTCAAGGCGGCACGGGCCAGCCTGGAAAAGGCGTTGGCCATGGACCCCAAGGCCCTGCAAGGCTCCGCTTACACAAGCTTGGGGGCACTGTATGATCAGGTGCCGGGGTGGCCATTGAGTTTTGGCGACCATGACAAGGCCGAAGCGATGTTGCGTCAAGCCCTGGCGATCAACCCTGATGGCATCGACAGCAACTACTTCTGGGCTGACCACTTGTATCGGCAGAACCGCTACGATGAGGCCCGCGCCGCACTGCAGAAGGCCTTACAAGCGCCCGCCCGGCCCGGCCGCGAATTGGCCGACCAGGGCCGGCGAGGGGAAATCGATGCTTTACTCAAGGCAATCAAGGACAAGCAGGATTAAGCATGCGTCTACTGCTGGTTGAAGATGATGCAGCGTTAGGAGAGGGGATCTGTGACGGCCTGCGCCAGGAAGGGTATACCCTCGACTGGCTGCAGGATGGCGCCAGTGCGCTGCACGCCCTGGTGCACGAGGCTTTCGATTTGGTCATCCTGGACCTGGGGCTGCCCCGGTTGGACGGTATCGAACTGCTCAGGCGCCTGCGCGCCAGCGGCAAGAACCTGCCAGTGCTGATACTCACCGCCAGGGATGCCACCGAAGATCGCATCAATGGCCTGGATGCCGGTGCCGACGACTACCTGGTCAAACCCTTCGACCTGAACGAGCTCAAGGCCCGGTTGCGGGCCCTGTTGCGCCGCAGTGCCGGTCGTGCGCAACTGGTCATCGAACATGCCGGGGTGCGTCTGGACCCTGCGACCCAGCAGGTGTATTACTTGGACCAGCCGGTGGTGCTGACACCCAAGGAGTATCGCTTGCTGCACGAACTGCTCGCGCAACCGGGCAAGGTCTTCACCCGTGAGCGCCTGACCCAGTTGTTGTATGGGTGGGATGAGGAGCCTGAAAGCAACACCCTGGAGGTGAACATCTACCAGCTGCGCAAGAAGCTGTTCAATGGCTTGATCCGAACCGTGCGAGGTATTGGCTACCTGGTGGAAGGCCATCGATGAGTTCATTGCGCCAGCGCACGTTGTGGCGCGTCATGCTGTCGTTGCTGGTCGGGAGCGGAGCGCTTGCGCTGTACAACTACCACGACAGTCGACACGAAATTAACGAGGTCTATGACGCCCACCTGGCGCAGAACGCGCGGCTGTTGCAAGGGATCATGAGCCTGCCGGTGCAGGAACAGAGCCGCGATGCCCTCTACCGTGCCTTCAACGAGGCGCTGAGCAAGGCGGGGCACCACAGGGTGGGCCACCCTTATGAAAGCAAGCTGGCATTCCAGGTCTGGTCCGATGATGGCAGTTTGCTGGTGCACACGCCCAGCGCACCGCGTATCGAGCCAGCTCCGCGCACGCCGGGGTTTGCCGATATCGTCGTGGCCGAGCAGCGCTGGCGCAGTTTCATGCTGCCGGTACCCGAAAAGCGCTGGGTGATCTGGGTCGGCGAGCGCAACGATGTTCGCTATGACCTGATCGACCGCATCGTGCGCCACACGTTGATGCCGTTCCTGCTCGGCAGCCTGGTGCTGGCACTGTTGGTCTGGGCGGCGATTGGCTGGGGGCTGAAGCCGTTGCAGAACATGGCCACGGTCATACGCGCGCGCCACGCCGAATCCCTCGAGCCCTTGCAGCTGGTACCGCTACCGGCTGAGCTCGAGCCCATGCAGGCCGCGATCAACCGGTTGCTCGCGCAGATCGACGAAATGCTCCGGCGCGAGCACCGTTTCATCGCCGATGCCGCCCATGAGATGCGCACGCCGTTGGCAATTCTGCGCCTGCATGCGCAGAACGCGCTTGCTGCTGCCAGCGAGGCGGAGCGACAAAAGGCGCTGACCTACCTGATTGGTGGTGTCGACCGCCTTGCCCGGGTGGTCAACCAACTGCTGACCCTGGCGCGGCTGGAGCCACAACTGGGCCCGCGTGACTGGCAGCCGGTCGATCTGGCTGAGGTGGTCACCGATACCCTGGCCGACCTGACCCCTTGGATGCTCGCACGAGGACTGGAGCCTTCCCTGGACATTGCCGAAGCTGACTACCGCGTCAGTGCCGATGCCGGTGCCCTGGGTATCGCCATCCAGAACCTTGTGACCAACGCTGCAGATCATTCGCCGGCGGGTGGACGGGTGAGTGTACGCCTGCGTCGCGAGGGCCAGACAGTGCGGCTGGATGTTGATGACGAAGGGCCTGGCATCGAGCCTGCGAACCTGAAGCGGGTCTTCGAGCGCTTCTACAGCAAGGATGCACCCAATGGCGCTGGGTTGGGGCTATCGATCGTCGCCGCCATCATGAGCCGCGTGGGCGGCAGCGTGCAGTTGGACAACCGGGCACCGCATGGCTTGCGTGCAACGCTGCGTCTACCGACGAAGTCGTGAATGCCTTCAGTGCTTCTGGGCGAGCTGGATCAGGTTGCCGCAAGTGTCATCGAATACCGCGGTGGTGACCGGCCCCATGACGGTAGGCGGCTGGGTGAACCTCACGCCAGCTTTGCACAGGCGGGCGTACTCGGCCTGAATATCGCGCACCCGAAAGGTCGTGAAGGGAATACCCTCCTGCTTGAGCGCTGACTTGTAGGTCTTTGCTGCAGGGTGTACATCCGGTTCGAGCAGCAGTTCGACCCCGTCAGGGTCATTGGGTGAGGTGAGGGTCAGCCAGCGATGCTGGCCCATGGGCAGGTCATGCTTGGGTTCGAAGCCGAGCACGTAATGGTAGAAGGAAAGGGCCTTGGCCTGGTCGTCTACGAGGATGCTGGTGACTACGATCTTCATGGGCGTCCACCGTTTCCAAAGCTCGTTATCCTCTAGTAAAGCTGCTCTGCATCGTTTGGCCAGCGTTATCCGAACTCGGCCTGAGCCTTGGGGGGACGGGCCGGCGGTTGCCCCCTCCCTTGATGGAAAAGGGCGCGCAAACCACCGGCGCGTTCTAGCCTGAACCGCTATCAGAACGTGGCTTTGACCTGCAGGCCAACCACCAGTGCGTTGTCGATGTCCTTTCCGGAGAAGGCGCCTGGCTCGATGATGTATTGCACATCAGGTCGCAGGTTCAGCCATGGAGTGGCCTGGTAGCCGTAGCTCAGCTCGATCAGTTGTTCGGCGCTGTCGATATCGGGGAAGGCCTGGCCATTGTTCAGCGCAGTTTCTTCCAGCACGTCGCGGCTACGCGGGTTCGGCACGGCGCGACCGTAACCCAGGGCCAGGGTATCGCGAGGGCGCCCTTCGAACGGCTTGTACAGCACCACACCGGCGCCATACCACTTGGTGAATGGCGAGGCGGCCTTGCTCGATGCCGAATACTGGCCGAAGGCATGCAGGCTGCGGCCAGCCGATTGCGGATCGTTCCACACGGCTTGGTCGATCAGCAGGTAGTGACCACCACGGCCCGACACTTCGTCGTCGCTGCCAATGCGTTTTACATCGGAGCTGTCGTAGTAATAGCCCAGCTTGTACTCGCCCGGCAGCTCGCCTTGAAGCTTGTACACCAGCTCTACCGGAACCACGGTGCCGGTGGTGTGCTTCGGCCCCAGGTGCCAGGCGCGACTGGAGTTGCCATTGCTTTCGGGGTCGACATTGAACGCCGCGACGCGCAACTGCCAGGACGGCGAGAAGTCGTACTTCACACGCACGCCGAGGTGGGCGTTGGGATAGTTGGTCCAGCCGCTACCGCCCGACATGTTCAATGGGTGGCCGCAGAAACCGGCGTTCATGAAGTTGCACAGGATGCCGCTGTCCAGCCCGCCCAGGTCGTTGCCCATGGCCATGTAGCCGAGCTTGACGTTCAGCGCCGGGGTGAACAGGGTGCGCTCATAGCTCAGTTCGGTCAGGCGGGTGTAAAGGCCGCCGTAGTTTTCCTGGATCGGAAGACGGTTGCCCACCAGATCTTCCGAGGCGCTGTTGCCGCGACGGTCATTGATGGTCAGTTGGACTTTGCCGCCGTTATCCAGGCCATAGAGCTTGGACAGGTCAAACTGCACACCGAGCTTGAGGTTCTGCGAATAGCGCGCGGAGCGGTGCAGGCCGCCATGGGCGTTGTAGGCGGTTTCGCCGCTGTAGTCACCGGTGAATTTGATGCCGTCCTCTTCCAGCTGGTGACGCAGGCCGCCCCAGTCACCGGTCAGGGTGCTGCGGGTCATGAGGTCGCCATCGGCCAGGGCTGTGGTACTGGCCAGGGCCAGGAGTAGAGCAGTGGGGGTGTAGCGAAGAGCGGGGGACATTACGGGGTCTCGGATAGTCTTTCAGGGCCTCATCGCCAGCAAGCCGGCCACTACTGGGACCTTCGCGGGTCCTGTAGTGGCCGGCTTGCCGGTGATGACGGACGAAGCGGTTTACGGCAAGGCGTACGAAATGACGTAGTCGCCACGGTCGGTCGACTGACGGGCACCGCCGGCAGTGACGACCACATACTGCTTGCCGGTTTTCGGCGAGACATAGGTCATCGGGCCACCCTGGCTGCCTACGGGCAGGCGGGCTTTCCAGATCTCGTTACCGTTGCTGCTGTCGTAGGCGCGCAGGTAGAAGTCCTGGGTGCCGGCGATGAACACCAGGCCACCTTGGGTCGACAGGGTGCCGCCAAGGGTCGGCAGGCCGATCTTGATTGGCAGGTGCATACGAATGCCGAGCGGGCCAGTGTCTTCGACGGTGCCGACCGGAACCTGCCAGGCAACCTGACGGGTTTTCATGTCGATGGCGGTCAGGGTGCCAAAAGGCGGTGCCTGGCATGGAATACCGGCTACCGACAGGAAGCGGTTCTTGTTCACCGCGTAAGGCGTGCCCTTGAGAGGTACCGCGCCCATGCCGGTGTTCAATGCTTCACCACCACCTGCGGCCTGACCCTTGTTCTGCGATGGGATCATCTGGATCCACAGGCCCAGGCGCATGTCGTTGACGAAGATGAAACCGTGTACCGGATCGGTGGAGATGCTGCCCCAGTTCATGCCACCCAGCGAACCCGGGAAGCTCAGCGACAGGTCGGTACCCGGCGCGGTGTACAGGCCGTCGTAGCGCATTTTCTTGAAGTCGATGCGGCACAGCAGCTGGTCGAACGGCGTGGCACCCCACATGTCCGATTCGGTCAGGGTCTGCGCGCCGATCTGCGGCATACCCACCGATTTCGGTTGCGTCGGGGAGTACGGCTCGTTAGGGATATTGCCCGGCTTGACCGGTACTTCGTCAACCTGGGTCAGCGGCTTGCCGGTGGCGCGGTCGAGTACATAGATCTGCCCAGCCTTGGTGCCGATCACCACCGCAGGAACGGATTTGCCGTCGTCCTTGGTGAAGTCGATCAGGCTCGGCTGCATTGGCAGGTCGAAGTCCCACAGGTCATTGTGTACGGTCTGGAACACCCACTTCTGGTTGCCGGTGGTGGCGTCGAGGGCCAGCACCGACGCGCCGTAGGTGTGGTCCAGCTTGTTGCGCTCGACACCGTAGATGTCGGTGGACGAGGAACCCATCGGCAGGAACACGGTGTTCATCGCCGGATCGTACGACATGGGTGCCCAGCTGTTGGGGGTGCTTCGCACGTAGGTCTTGTCACCTGTCGGTGCGTTGCGATCTTCCGGATTGCCTGGGTCGAACGCCCAGCGCATGGCCCCGGTGATGACGTCGAAGCCACGGATCACGCCGCCTGGCATGTCGGTCTGGACGTTATCGGCAACGCGGCCGCCGACCACGACGGTGGTACCGGCCATCAGCGGCGCGGACGAAAGCTGGTAGTAGGAGTCAGGGACGTTGCCCAGGCCAGCCTTGAGGTCGACCTGGCCATTGTTGCCGAAGCCCTGGCAAAACTCACCATTGTCGGCGTCGACGGCAATCAGGCGACCGTCGATGGTGTTGGTCAGCAGGCGACGCTGGCAGTTGGCGCCGGCTGGCACGCTGGCCTGGGTGATTGGCGAGCTGTTTGGCTGGGTCGGCTGTGCGATCGGCGCGGTGGCGTCGAAGTAGGCCATGCCACGGCAACGCTGCCAGACTTTGGACTGGGCGTTGATCTCGTTCTTCCACAGCTCTTTGCCGGTGTCGGCGTCAAGGGCGATCAGGTTGTTGTGCGGCGTGCAGATGAACACCTTGCTGCCGATCTGCAGGGGGGTCAGCTGGTCCTCGGCCCCGTTGCCGTCGCTGAGGGCGACGTCACCGGTGCGGTAGGTCCAGGCCACCTGCAGCTTGTCGACGTTGGCGCGGTTGATCTGGTCCAGCGCGGCGAAGCGGCTGCCACCTTCGGTGTTGCCGTAGTGGGCCCAGTCTTTCTGTGCTTTTTCCGGCGCCACTGGGGTCAGGCCAGGGCCTTTACCGGTGGGGGCGACACTGGGGTGGGCAACGAACATGTTGCCGACGGCGATGGCCAGCACCACAGCCAATACGCCCGCGATGCCATAAGCGCCACGGCCGGCGCTGGCACCGTTGGCGCGGGCCAGCATTGGGTACACCAATGCCACCACCAAGCCAATCGCGGCAAACATGAACAGGCGCGAGAACAGCGGCCAGAACTGCAAGCCGGCATCGACCAGCGCCCAGATCACGGTACCGACCAGGAACAGGGCGTACAGCCAGGCACCGGCGACCTTGCGGCGTGCGATGAGGACGCCGGCGATGGCCATGGCCAGGCCGCCGATCAGGAAGTACCAGGAACCGCCCAGGCCAGCGAGCTTGATGCCGCCAGCAGCCAGGAGAAGGCCAAGCAGGGCGACGATTACGCCCAAGCCGACCAGAATGAGGGTTGTGGCGCCAGAGGCGCGCGGGGTTTCTTTCATGCCAGAGATCTCAGCAGGTGGAATGCGGCGGAGTTTAAGCCCTTAGCAAGCTAATTAACAAGTTAGTACAAAATTTTCTGAGGCTGATTGTCGCAGGGTTGAACTTGCCAAGGAGTGGCTAAAAGTCTAGATCAGGCCGGTAAATGTGCACGGGGTGTGCCGTTCGTGTTCATTTGTCGATGTGACGCAGTAGACTTTCGTCGTAATGCGCCACCCAGGGGCAGTCGGTAACGCTGCGCGGCGCCGCCACCAGCGGGCAGCAGGCAGGCGTTCAGTCAGTGGGCGTGGGCAGGTCGGCTCAGCTATTTGGCCAGGGCAGGGAGGCGCTGTAGAACACCGCGAGCCAGATGGTGGAAGTTTGCTGGGACGTCCACTCCACCCGATGGCGGCAGTGGGGAGGAATGTCGAGGCAGTCCCCCGGCTTGAGCAGGCGGGTATGGTCTTCGTGCTCCAGACGCAGCCCGGCTGCGCCGCTGAGCAGCACGACCCATTCGCCTTCGGCCTGGTCGTACCAGAAGCCGGGTGGGCTGGCCTGGCCGGTGGAGACGATACGTTCTATGCGCAGGCCGGGGCGCTTGAGCAACGCGTCGACCAGTTCGACGTCGCTCGGGCAACGGGACGGAAGTGCGTCGAATACATTCGCAAGGGGCATTTGGGATCTCGCTCTACGGGGGGTGTTTCCACTATGAACGGGAGGAGTCATCAGTGCGCTTCTTGACCTGCCACACCGATTGTAGGACCGTTCCGAGATTTCAACGGCGGGAAAGATATGGACAAGCTCTTGGCGATGAAGATGTTCGTGGCCACCGTCGATGCACAGGGTTTTTCAGCCGCTGCCCGCTCCCAGGGTGTGGCTCCGTCCTCGGTCACCCGGCTGGTCGATGCCCTGGAAGGCGCCCTGGGGGCCACGTTGCTCAATCGCTCCACCCGCCAAGTCAGCCTGACCGAGGCGGGGGCCCGCTACTATGAGCGCTCACGGGCGATTCTCGAGGCGTTGGCAGAGGCTGACGCCAGTGTGGCCGACCGAGGCGAGGAGCCGGTAGGGGTGTTGCGCCTGTGCTTGCCGGTGGAGTTCGGTCGCCGGGTGATCGCCCCGCATCTGGGGCCGTTCATGGCACAGCATCCGGCGCTGGAGTTGGACATCGACATGAGCGACCGTCTCGATGACCTGCTCGATGGCCGTTATGACCTGTCGATCCGCTTGGGCGACCCGGCGCCGGATGACGAACTGGTCTGCCGCCAGCTGGGCACTTTCGACCGCTGGCTGGTGGCCAGCCCGGCGTATCTGGCTGGGCGCGAGCCGTTACTCCACCCTCGGCAGCTGCTGGATCACGCCTGCCTGCGTTTTCGCTACGGACAAAAAGCGCGGCCCTGGCGTTTGCGCCAGGCAGAGCAGGCGTTGGAACTGGACGTCAGCGGGCCGTTGCGCAGCGCCAACGCCGATATGTTGCGCGAGGCTGCCCTTGCGGGCTGCGGCATCGCTCTGCTGGCCGACTGGCTGGTGCGCGAGGACGTGGCGGCTGGCCGGCTGCAGCGGATTTTCGGTGATTGGCAGGCAAGCCCAGGCGCGGCCAGTGACAGCATCAATGCGTTGTACCTGCCCAATCATCGTGGCTCGCGTCGGGTCAAGACATTCGTCAGTTTCTGCGAAGGCTTGCTCAAGCCCTGAGTCGAGGCTTTCAAAGGATGGCCTTCAGCGACCCAAGGGCAGCGCCGCGCCAATCAGCGCGAACAGGCTGGCGCAGCAGCGATTGAATCCTTTGCCACCTTTGGCCAACCAGGGACGGATGCGAAATGCCAGACGCGCCAGCACATACTCGACCAGGCACTCGACGCTGGCGAAAGTAGCAGCCATCACCACGAACTGCATGAGCAGCCCGCGCTGCGGGTCGATGAATTGCGGCAGGAAGGCGCCATAGAACAGCAGCACCTTGGGGTTGGCCAAGGCCGACAGCAGGCCCTGGCGAAACAGTCCGGCATTGTTCAGTCGAGCAGGCCGCGCGTTCATCTCCAGGTGCAGGGCTGGGCTGCGCCATAGCTGGATCCCCAGCCAGATCAGGTAGGCGCCGCCAACCCACTTGAGCACGGTCAACACCGAGGCAGACGCTTGCAGCAGGGCGCTAAGGCCGAACATGGCCAGGGCGATCAGGGCGCTGAAGCCAAACACACCGCCGACGATGGTGAACAGCGTCCGGCGAGCGCCGTACTGGGCGCCGTGGGTCAGGGCCAGCAGGCTATTGGGGCCTGGGGTCAGCGACAGGCCGGTGCTGGCCAGCAGGTAGATCAGCCAGGTGTCGAGTGCCATGGAAAGTGCCTTGTCGATTCACAGACGTCCAGTTTAGGGTACGCCGTTCGAATCAAAGGGTATTATCTGGCCATTCAATGGTGTTTTCTGGACATTGTGCAATGCCCCCTGATCTTCGCCTGTTGATCCTGCCGTTGCCGGATTTTGCCTTGCTGCCCTTCGGCGGCTTTCTCGACAAGCTGCGTTTCAGCGCCGACGATGAGGATTACAGCCGTCAGCGGTATTGCTGTTGGACATTGCTGGGCCTGACTGACGATCCGGTGCCATCGAGCAGTGGGGCGGTGGTCCATGTGCACGTAACGCCGGAGCAGCTGGAACTGCGCGGTTACGACTACCTGGTGGTGTTCGGCGGACGCAGCGCGGGCGCAACCGCCCAGCTCGCTCCGCGTTATCAAGGCCTGCTCAGGCAGGCTGTCAAGGCGGGCGTGAAGCTGGTCGCAGTCGACAATGCAGCCTTTCTGCTGGCGGCTTGTGGCTTGCTGGACGGGCACAAGGTGGTGGTGCACTGGCGCCACGAAGTGGAGTTCAGAGCCAGTTTCCCGCACCTTCAGGTTCTGCCCGAGCAGCTGTACTGCATCGATGGCGGGCGCATTACCTGTGCAGGCGGTACGGCGGTCATCGACCTTGCAGTGGAGCTGTTGTCGGCAGCCTGCGGTCGAACCCGTGCACTCAAGGGGTTGGCCGACATGTTGGTGGACGAAACACGCCACAGCCGTCACGCGCTGCGCTCGCTCGAAACCGGGGCTGGGCAGGGGCGTCAGGTTACGCGGGCCTTGGCGCTGATGCGTCACCATCTGGGGGCGAAGCTGTCCGTCGAACAACTGGCCAGCGAGCTTGGCATCAGTCGGCGCCAGCTGGATCGACAATTCCAGGCCAGCCACGGCATGAGCGCCAAAGGCTGGTGGCTGGAGATGCGCTTGCAGCAGGCGCGTTGGCGACTGCTCAATTCCAGTCACAGCTTGGCGCAGATTGCCGACGAGGTAGGGTTGGGCGATGCGAGTTACCTGGGCAAATGCGTGCGCCGGCGCTTTGGTTGCACGGCGCAGGTCTTGCGCCGGACAGGTCCTTGAAACCCCTTCACCAGAAGGACTTACTGTGGACTGCCGAACAGCGCCGTCCAGTAGATGCCTGCATCGCTTTTCGGGTCCACCGCATAGGCCGCGCCCAGTTCGCGGAAGTCTGGGTTCATGAGGGTGGCGCAGTGTCCTGGGCTGTCCAGCCAGCCGTCGACCACCTTGCGCGCCGTATCGCGACCGGCGGCGATATTCTCGCCGATTTGCTGATAGAGGTAGCCGGCAAGCTCGGCGCGGTCGCCCGGGGTGCGGCCATCCTTGTCGACATGGTCGAAGAAATTCTGATTGGCCATGGCTCGGGTATGGCTGGCGGCCACGCCTGCCAGCGTCGCGTTCCAGCCCAGTGCGGGGGCAGCGGCATAGGGTTGGCCACCGCATTGGCGTGGTACCTTGCGTGCGGCATTGATCGCCTGCAGCACCTTTTGCCCCTCGGCTTGCCAGTCGCCCAGCCCGCCGCTTAGCAGCGGACGGGCAAGAACGATACGCCAGTCACGGCCTTCCTGGCTCACACCGATGTCGACGAATTGGGGGTCGAGCACCACCTGGCAAAAGCTCTCTTCGATGGCGTTCATCGCGGCACGGGCGTCGCGCGGGCCGGACAGGCTGATGGCCTGGACATTGACCATGGGGTAGGCCGCGCGGGACATGGCCTGCTGCAGGTCGCGGGTGCCTTCCGGCGACAGTGCCAGGCGCGTATCGCTGTTCAGGGGCGGCAGTTCCAGCGACACCTCGCCGCCGCAGCGTTGCGTCTGACTGCGATAGGCATTGATCGAATCGATCAGTTGCGCCTCTTCGCCAGTAACGGCCAGGGCCCCCGTCGAGACGACCAGGCCCAGTGACAAGGCGGCAACGGATGACAGGACGCGCATGTGGATCTCCCTATGGCTGGCAGCGTCTTGGTAAGCGCTGCCCATCCTACACAAGCTCGAGGCTTTTGGCCCGGAATCGTGCAGCTTGCCGGTGAAGCCGGCAGAAAGGTTATGGGCGGCAAAGGAGGGGATAGACCATTGGTCGCCGGAAAAGTGCGATCCAATGACCTGGCTCAGCGGGCCAACGCCTGGTTTGGCTTGTAGAAAAGAAAATGCTGGGTCTCGGCGGTCTTGCGGTAGGCCTTGGCCCACTCCGGGTGTACGTTGCGGTCATGGAAGTACAGTGCGCCGCCTGTGGGGTCCTTGAGTTGCTGGTTGAGGGCCCTGCGCGCGATTTCCTTGGCGATGGTGTAGCGCTGTTCTTCTTCGACCTGGTCCGGGCGACCATCGCACCACCAGGAGAACTGGCAGGATTTGGTTTCGACCCCTTGCTTGACCACCGCGCAGATCGAGTCCGGGAAGCCCTCATGGCCCAGGCGATTGAGCACTACGCTGGCCACCGCACTCATGTCCTCGTCCGTGGCACCCTTGGCTTCCCAGTAAATGGTCCGGGCCAGGCAGGTGATGCTGTCGTCCATCGGCGACTGGCCGGCCGGGTCCACCGCTTTTACCTCGCTCGGGGTCAGGGTTTCGCTTTTCTTCGGTGGCGGGGCATCCTCGACGACTTTTTCCTCGAGCGCTTCGGCCTTGTCCTCGGCGACCGCGGCCTTGGTACTGTCGGCCGCGTGAAGAGGGCCTGCAAGCAGGGCTGTGGTCAGCGCGATTACCATCCACGATAGGCGCATGGGCGAATGTCCGTACTGTGAGCTGAATCACAGTCTAGCCAATCGCCATCAACTCAACGTCAGCGAGAGCATCAATGGCAGGGTGACTGCGCCAGCCATTGTCTGCAGGGCGATGATGGTGGCCATCAACGGTGCGTTGCCGCCCATTTGCCGGGCCATGACATAGGACGATGAAGCCGTGGGCAACGCCTGGAACAGCACTGCCACGACGGCCGCCTGACCGCCCAGCCCCAGCAGCCGGCACAGCCCCCAGGTTGTGAGCGGCATGACCAGGAACTTGAACGTCGAAGCGGCCACCAACGGCCGCACCTGCTGGCCAAGTCTTGCACCGCCCAGGGCCGCTCCCACGCAAAGCAAGCCCAAGGGCAGGGCAGCCTGGCCCAGCGCCTTGACCGTGGGTTCGATACCCGCGGGCAGACCCAGGCCACTGAACCGCAACAGCAGCCCGCCCGCGCAGCCGACGATCAAAGGGTTGGCAAAGATTGCCCGCAGTACCGTGATCGGTGAGCTGTGGCGTGCGCTGAAACGAGCGAAGACCAGGACGCAAAGCAGGTTCACCAGCGGCACGATCGCTGCGTTGGCAACTGCCGCCAGTGCGATGCCGGCGCTGCCATAGATGCCGGCTGCCAATGTGGCCCCGATGTAGTTGTTGAAGCGCACGCCGCCTTGGAATACCGAGGTGAAGTCGGCCCCGTCATGGTTGGCGGCGCCTTGGTAAAGCATCAGCAGCAGGGCACCCAGCACGGTCGAGAGCATCAGCACGACAACCATGCCCATTACCGGAACGCCATCGAGGTTGGCGGTCGCCAGGCCATGCAGGAACAGCGACGGCAGCAGCACGTAGTAACTGAGGCGTTCTGCGCCGGGCCAGAATGGTTCGGCCAGAAAACCACGAGCGCGCAGGAAGGTTCCCAAGGCAATCAGCACGATGATCGGGACCAAGGTGGTCAGCAGCAGGTGGAGCATGGTCGGTGTTCCGTTGTCGGATTCCGGCACAGACTAGCGTGGACCGATGTTTGGGAACACGTTGTTTTGCACACAGACGGTTGACGGGTGTAATGCCGCGCTCAGAAACCAGCGCCGCGCACCTGGCGGCCAGCGTGGTGGCCATGTGAAGAGGGCCGGCTTTTGCCGGCCCTCGAGGCTCAGACGCGGAACTGGTCCATCAACGCCTGTTGCTGGTTGGCCAGGCTGTTGAGCGACTGGCTGACCCGCGCCGACTCGTTGGCTTGCCCGGACAGCGACTCGGTCACATCGCGAATGGTCGCCACATTGCTGTTGATCTCTTCGGCCACCGCGCTCTGCTCCTCGGCCGCTGAGGCGATCTGCAGGTTCATGTCGGTAATCACCGTCACGGCCTGTCCGATACGCTGCAGCGCGGTCACGGCCTGTCCGACCTGCTCGACACCGCCCTGGGCCTGGCGGTGGCTGTTGTCCATGGCACCGACCACTTCGCGGGTACCGGCTTGCAGGGCTTCGATCACCTGACGGGTTTCTTCCACCGATTCCTGGGTGCGTTGCGCCAGGTTGCGTACCTCATCGGCGACCACGGCGAAGCCACGGCCGGCTTCACCCGCCCGTGCAGCCTCGATGGCGGCGTTCAGAGCCAGCAGGTTGGTCTGCTCGGCGATCGAGCGGATCACTTCCAGCACCGAACCGATCTTCTCGCTGTTCTGTGCCAGCCCTTCGACCTCGGCCATGGCGGTGCTCATGTCGGCGGCCAGGGTGTCGATGCTCTGGGTGGTGCGGTCGATTACCGCAAGGCCTTCGCGGGTTGCCTGATCAGCATCGCGGGCGGCCTGGGCGGCCTGGGCTGCGCTGCGGGCAACGTCCTGAGCCGTGGCGCTCATTTCATGGGATGCGGTGGCGACCTGGTCGACCTGGCGGTATTGCTGCTCCATGCCGGCGCTGGTCTGAGTGGCGATGGCCGAAGACTGGTCGGCGGTGCCGCGAGCAGCCTGGACCGAGCGTTTGACCTCGGCAATGGTGGGCTGCAGTTTGTCCAGGAAGCGGTTGAACCAGCCAGCCAGTTCACCGAGCTCGTCGCGCTTGTCATAGGTCAGGCGGCGGGTGAGGTCGCCTTCGCCACTGGCAATGTCCTTGAGCATCGCCGCTACCCCAAGAATCGGTCGGGTGACGCCACGGGCCATCAGCCACACCATCAGCAGACCGGCGATCGCCGCTGCCAGGCCCAGGCCCAGTTCAAGCAAGGTGCCGCTGGTGTTGAGGGTGTCGAGTTCGCGTTTGAGGGTTTCAGCCGGCCCGGTCAGGGCGTTCTCCGGCACATCGAGCAGTACACCCCATGGCTGGGCGCCTGGGATCGGCTGGAATGCCGTCAGTACCTTCAGACGTTGCTGGTCGTGCAGGACGTTGAGCTTGCCTTCCGCCAGCTTGCGGACCAGTTCGTCGCCCTTGGCCGGGTCAACCTCGTCGAAACGATGGGCAAGCTTGCTGGCGTCGGCGCTGTAGCCTGCCAGCAGGCCTGCCGGGCTGAGGATGCCGACGGTGGTACGACCTTCGTACAGGCTGCGGCTGGCGTCTTCGCTCAGGGCTTGCAGGCTGTTGAGATTGATGTCGACGGAAAGCGTCGCGACCACTTTGCCCTGAACCGACAGCGGGAAGACGATGCTGGTCATCAGCACCCGTTGGCCGTCGATGTCATAGAAGTAAGGCTCGACCACGCAGACTTTACCGGTGGTGCGTGGGCACACGAACCAGGTGTTGGCCGGCTGCCCGCTCGGCCCGATTTGGGTATCGGTCAAGTCGCGCTCGGGGAGGGACATGGAGGTCAGCTGGCCTGCTCGTGGTTGCGACCAGTACAGGGAAAAACGCCCGGTTTCGTTGCTGCCCAGCTCCGCCTTGTCTGCGAACAGGCTGTCTTTGTTATCCAGAGCGTTGGGTTCGAACACCAGCGACAAGCCGAGCAGGTCGGGGTTGGCCTGCAGCGCGGCGCGCACCTGGCGGGTCATGTCCTCGCGCAGGTCGAAAGCGTCGAGGAAACGCTTTTCGGCTTGTTCGCGCAGGAACAGCACCTGACGGGCGAACCCTGCGCCGTATTGATAGGCGTCCATGAACTGGCGGCGAATGTTCAGCGCTTGGACTTCACCTTGTGACTCGATGCGTGCCTGGGCTGCCTGGGTGAGCATCTGCGTGCTGCTTTGCTTGACCAGGTCCGAACTGTGGTCCATGCGATACAGCGATAGTCCTACAAGCAACGTGACAATACCCGCCAGGCAGAGACCGGCGAGCAGGGTGATTTTCCACTGGATGGAAAGTTGTCGCAAAGGCATGGGGAGAATTCCCTTGTAATAGGTCTGGGCTAGAGACTGTGTCGGCGCTGAAATTTTTTTCTTTATTCGAACGATCAATTTAATTTTTGGCCCAGCCTGTGGCGACGCGTTGATCGCCTCGAAACAGGTCGACACATGGCGCTTTTGACATCCTTCGCTCGGTGCTTCAGAGTGCGCGCTTTTTTTCTGTCGCAAACGAGGTAAGCCAAACCATGAATGCAGTGATCGCCGCGGTCGGCATCATGCTGATACTCAGCCTGTCTCGGGTGCATGTGGTCATCGCCCTGATTATCGGTGCGCTGGCTGGAGGGCTGTTCGGCGGCCTGGGTATCGAAGGTACGCTAAAGGCGTTCAACGGCGGCTTGGGCGGTGGTGCCACGGTGGCGCTGTCCTATGCGTTGCTGGGTGCGTTCGCCGTGGCCATCGCCAAGTCCGGGCTGGCCCATGCGCTGGCTGACCGTGCCCTGGCCATGATCGACCGCCAGGGACATGCCGAGGGTGGTCGGATGAAGTGGCTGCTGATCGGCCTGATGCTGGTGGTGGCGGTGTCGTCGCAGAACATCCTGCCTATCCACATCGCCTTCATTCCATTGCTGGTTCCGCCCCTGCTGTACGTGCTGACTCGATTGCGCATCGATCGACGCCTGATCGCCTGCGTCATCACCTTCGGCCTGATCACGCCCTACATGTTTCTGCCGGTAGGCTTCGGCAACATCTTCCTCAATGAAATCCTGTTGGCCAATGTCGCTCGCGCCGGGGTCGATGTCAGCGGTATCAACGTGACCCATGCGATGGCCATTCCGGCTGCCGGTATGCTGGCAGGCCTGCTGATCGCGGTGTTCTTCAGCTACCGCAAACGTCGTGACTATGACCTGGAACGCATCGAGCAGGTGGAGCAGGTCAGTGTGCAGTACAACCCTCTGACCCTACTGGTGGCGGGACTGGCCATTGCCTGCGCGTTCATCGTTCAATTGTGGCTGGATTCGATGATCATCGGCGCGATGGTGGGTTTCCTGATCTTCTCGCTGTCGGGCATCGTGCGCTGGAAGGACACGGACGACCTGTTCACCGAGGGCATGAAGATGATGGCCATGATCGGCTTCATCATGATCGCCGCTTCGGGGTTCGCCGAAGTGATGAAGGCGACCGGTGAGGTCAAGGGCCTGGTCGAGGCATCGGCGCAGTGGATCGATCACAGCAAGGGCATCGGTGCCTTGCTGATGTTGCTGGTGGGACTGCTGGTGACCATGGGCATTGGCTCGTCGTTTTCCACGGTGCCCATCCTGGCGGCGATCTTCGTACCGCTGTGCGTGCAACTGGGCTTCGACCCGGTGGCCACCGTCTGCATCGTCGGTACTGCTGGAGCGCTGGGGGATGCAGGTTCGCCGGCGTCAGACTCGACCCTGGGTCCAACTTCAGGTCTGAACGTCGACGGCCAGCATCACCACATCTGGGATACCGTGGTGCCGACCTTCATCCATTACAACCTGCCGCTGCTGGCCTTTGGCTGGCTGGCGGCAATGGTGCTGTAAGGCTGGCCGCCGTCAGCCCTCGCTCGGCGGAGGAGAAATGCGGTTGAGGACGGTGCTGCCGTCCTTGCTGCGGGTCAGGTAAACCGGCAGGACCTTGGGCAGGTTGTCGACCAGCCGCTCGACCTCGCGGGTGTTGTAGATACCGCTGATACGGATCCGGCCGGTGCTGGCATCGGCGAGCAACAGCGGTGCGTCGAGGTAGCGGTTGATCACCGGCAGGGCCTGGTCGAGGCTCAGGTTGTCCAGAATCAGTTTGCCGCTGCGCCAGGCCAGGGCGTTGCCAAAGTCGTTGCTCTGCACCAGTTGCGGCTCGAAGTCGCCGGTGTGGTAGCTGGCCTGCATCCCAGGGCCCAGGCGGTAGCCGCCTTCGCTGCCGTCGCTGCTGACCAGAACCGAACCTTCCACCAGGGTGACCTTGACCTCGTCCTGGTACTTCCACACGTTGAACTGGGTACCGGTGACGCGGGTCTGGCCACGACCGGCGTGGACGATGAACGGGTGCGCACTGTCGTGGGTGACGTTGAAGAACGCCTCGCCGCGCTTGAGCCTGACCTGGCGTTGATCCTTGAAATTGAGGTAGGTCAGCTCGGTGTTGAGGTTGAGGTCGACCTGGCTGCCATCGCCCAGTTGCACGGTCTGCATCCGGCCGTCGGCTTCGAAGTGCTGGTACTGGTTGGGTAACCAGCCTTGTTCCCACCCGATCCAGCCCGCCAACGGCAGTACCGCCAGGGCAATGGCCGCGGCAGAAGCGAGCGGGCGCCGCGTGCGAGTGCGGCGGGTGACGTGTGGCGCCGGATTGAATTCGACCACCGTGGCCGTACGGGGCAGCAGCTCGGCGGTATCCCAGATCTCCAGCATCGCCTGGTACTCTTCGGCGTGCCGCTTATCGGCGGCCAGCCAGCGAGTGAACGCCTCGCGCTCGGCCGCCGTGCAGTCGTCGGCATGCAGACGCATGCACCAATGCGCGGCGGCGTCGGTAATGGCATCGTCAGGGGCGGGGGTCAAGGGATCGTGGTTCATTGCGGCTCCGGTTTTGCGCATTCTACCCCTGGCGAGGGGTTTCCGAGAACCGAGGTAATGGCGAATGACTATCAGATGAGCGGTCTTTTGTCGGTTTTGCGCTGAATATTCAGCGTTTGAGAATGCTTCGCGCCCCATCGGACATTGCGGGCCATGGGGCGCGAGGTGGGTCAGAATTGCGCGGGCGTCATCCCATAGAGGCTGGCGCTGCCGGCCCGAATGCAGGCCTCGAGGGCCAGGCTGCGTGGCAGGATGCGTTGGAAGTAGAAGTCGGCGCAGGCCAGCTTGGCGCCGTAGAAGGACGGGTCTTCATCGGCCTTGGCCTGCGCCACGGCGGCCATGCGCGCCCACATGTAGGCATAGGCGGTCAAACCGAAAAGGTGCAGGTATTCCACCGCCACGGCACTGACGAGGTTGGCCTGGGCAGGGGCCTGTTGTTGCAGCCACTGGCTGGTAGCTTCAAGGCGTGTCAGGGCTTCCTGCAGGGCGTCGCGGTGCAGGGGAGCGGTCACGGCGAAGGCGCGCACTTCGTGGATGAAACTGGCCAGGGCCTGGCCACCATCGGCGAGCACCTTGCGTCCCAGCAGGTCCAGGGCCTGGATACCGTTGGTGCCTTCATAGATCTGGGCGATGCGCACGTCACGCACACGCTGCTCCTGGCCCCACTCGCGGATGTAACCGTGGCCACCATAGACCTGCTGCCCGAGCACGCAGCTTTCCAGGCCGTTGTCGGTAAAGAATGCCTTGGCCACTGGCGTGAGCAACGCCACGAGGCGCTGGGCTTGCTCGCGTTCATTGGTGTCCTCCGCGTAGCGCGACAGGTCCAGTTGCTGGCCGACGTAGGCGGCGAAAGCCCGGCCACCTTCGGTGAGGGTGCGCATGGTCAACAGCATGCGCCGAACGTCACCATGATGGATGATCGGGTCGGCAGCCTTGTCCTGTGCTTGCGGGCCACTGGCGGCGCGGCTTTGCAGACGCTCGTTGGCGTATCGGGCGGCGCTTTGGTAGGACGCTTCGGCGCAGCCGATACCCTGGATGCCAATCGATAGCCGTTCGTAATTCATCATGGTGAACATGGCGGCCAGGCCCTTGTTTGGCTCGCCGACCAGGTAACCAGTGGCACCATCGAAGTTCATCACGCAGGTGGCCGAGGCCTTGATCCCCATCTTGTGCTCGATCGAACCACAGTGCACGGCGTTGCGTACCCCCAGGCGACCGTCTGCCTCGACCATGAACTTGGGTACCAGGAACAGCGAGATACCCCTGGCGCCAGCAGGGGCATCCGGCAGTTTGGCCAGTACCAGATGAATGATGTTCTCGGTCAGGTCCTGTTCGCCACCGGTGATGAAGATCTTGCTGCCGCTGATCTGATAGCTGCCATCGGCTTGGGGCTCGGCGCGGGTGCGGATCATTCCCAGGTCGGTGCCGGCGTGGGGTTCGGTCAAGCACATGGTGCCGGCCCAGCGGCCTTCGTACAGGGGCGGGAGGTAAGTCGCCTTGAGCGCTTCGCTGGCGTGGGCATCGAGTGCCAGGCAACTGCCGGCGCTCAATGCCGAATACAAGCTGAAGCTGCAATCGGCGGCGTAGAGCATCTCTTCGAACAGCACGCCAAGCATTTTCGGCATGCCCATGCCGCCGTACTCAGGGTTGCCGCCCAGGCCCACCCAGCCGCCTTCGCGGTAGGTTTGCCAGGCTTGACGGAAGCCTTGCGCAGTGGTGACCAGGCCGGCATCGAATTGCACGCCTTGCTCGTCGCCGTTGCGGCTGAGCGGGGCGATCAATTGGCCGGCGACCTTGGCCGCTTCTTCGAGGATGGCATTGGCGGTGTCGGCGTCGACCCGTTCGGCCAGGGCCGGCAGGCGCGCCCATAGGGCGGGGCCGTCGAACAGCTCATGGAGGACGAAGCGCATGTCGCGCAAGGGGGCATTGTAGTCAGTCATGGCAGCGCTCTTGAAAAAGTCGGATGGCAGTAGGGCAGGTCACAGTCCTTTGGCCCGGTCACGCAAAACGTATTTCTGGATCTTGCCGGTCGATGTCTTGGGCAGTTCACCGAACACCACGGTCTTGGGCACCTTGAACCCGGCCAGGTGCTCGCGGCACCAGCTGGTGATCTCGCTTTCACGGGTGGCCTCGTGTCCTGGCTTGAGTGCCACGAAGGCGCACGGTGTTTCTCCCCATTTCTCGTCCGGGCGGGCTACCACGGCGGCCTCCAGTACGGCAGGGTGCTTGTACAGGGTGTCTTCCACTTCAATGGTGGAGATGTTCTCGCCACCTGAAATGATGATGTCCTTGAGTCGGTCTTTGATTTCGACGTAGCCGTCGGCATGCCACACAGCCAGGTCACCGGTGTGGAACCAGCCGCCTCGGAAGGCCTCGGCAGTGGCTTCGGGGTTTTTCAGATAGCCCTTCATCACCGTATTGCCGCGCATGAAGATCTCGCCCAGGGTAGTCCCGTCGCGAGGTACGGGCTGCAGGGTCTGTGGGTCGGCGACCATCAGGCCGTCCAGTGTCGGATAGCGCACACCCTGGCGCGACTTGATCCGCGCCCGCTCGGCCAGTGGCTGTTCATCCCACTCGGCGTGCCAGGCACAGACGGTGACGGGGCCATAGACTTCGGTCAGGCCGTACACATGCGTGACCTTAATGCCCATTTCTTCCACCGCGCCGATCACCTTGGCCGGCGGGGCGGCTCCTGCGACCATGGCGTTCACGGGGTGTTCGATAGCCGCCTTGGCGCTCTCTGGCATGTTCACCAGGGCATTGAGCACGATCGGCGCACCGCACAGGTGGCTAACCCGATGCTCGCGGATCAGGGTTAGGATGCGCTGGGGATCGACCCGGCGCAGGAACACATGGGTACCAGCCAGGGCAGTGATGGTCCAGGGGTAGCACCAGCCGTTGCAATGGAACATCGGCAGGGTCCACAGGTACACCGGATGGTGGCCCATGGCCCAGGTCATCTGGTTGCCCAAGGCATTGAGGTAGGCTCCGCGGTGATGGTAAACCACGCCCTTGGGGTTGCCGGTGGTGCCCGAGGTGTAATTGAGGGAGATGGCCTGCCATTCGTCAGCGGGCCATTCCCAGTCGAACGCCGGATCACCTTCGGCCAGAAAGGCTTCATAGTCCAGTTCGCTGACTGGCTGGCCCTCGCCGTATTCGGGGTCGTCCACGTCCACGACCAGTGGGGGGTGTTCGAGCAGGGCGAGGGCGGCGCTGATCACACCATGGAACTCGCGGTCGGTGATCAGCACCTTGGCTTCGCCATGCTGCAACATGAAGGCGATCGCTTCGGCATCCAGGCGCACATTGAGGGTATTGAGCACGGCGCCAACCATAGGTATGCCGAAGTGCGCTTCGAGCATGGCCGGGATGTTCGGCAGCATCACCGCCACGGTGTCGCCAGGGCCGATGCCGCGCCCGGCCAAAGCGCTGGCCAGGCGGCGGCAGCGTTGGTAGGTTTCGCGCCAGTCGCGGCGGATGGCGCCATGGATCACCGCCGGGTAACTGCCGTAGACGGCAGCGGTGCGTTCGATGAAGCTCAAGGGGGTGAGGGCGACGTGGTTGACAGCAGCGGGCATCAGGCCCTGAGAGAAGATCGACATGCGGTTTTCCTGTAGGGGAGACAGGCGCAAGTTGTGCGCATGACCCCGGTGGCTGATTGTTAGCTCTGATCAGGGAACGGGAAGGCGCGCAATGGGCCGCCTTCCTCTGTCGCTGTTTTACGCGAATTGCTATGGTATCTGGAATATCGACCATAGCAATATAGTATAAATACTATACGAGTGAGCTTTGTAACGTGGACACACACCCCTCACCCTTGCTCGCCCTAGATCCACAACCGAGCCTGATTCTGGCGGCCGATGCCCAGCCCCTCGCCGTAAACCCGGCTCTCCAGGCGTTGCTTGACGAGGGCCTTGCACTGGCCGGCTGGCTGCCGTCTAACGCTGGGGCGCTGGTGCGTGCATGTCTGCATCAGCACCGGGCAATTGCTGACGTGGAGGTGCAGGTCGGTGAGCGCATCCTGTTATGGACTTTCATCCCTGACGATCGGCGCCAACAGGTGCTGGCCCGCTGCCGCGATGCGAGCGACGAACGTATGGGGGCTCGGGAAGCCGCCCAGGCGCGACGCCTTTACCGCTTGATCATCGAAAACACCACTGACCTGATCTCACGTCACAGCCCCGATGGCCGTTTCCTCGACGCCTCGCCCGCCGCCTATCGACTGGTGGGCGTATGGCCTGAGCACCTGCGTGGCACGGCGGTTCGCGCGCTGTTGCACCCCCGTGAGCGCCGTCAGGTATTGCAGCAGGCCGCCGAGGCCCTGGATCAGGACGGCTATCACACCATGACCTGCCGCGTGCGCCACGCGTCGGGCAACTACCGCTGGTTCGAGATCGCCGCCCGCGCGATACGTGAAACCTACACCGGTGCGGTGGTGGAGATCGTTTGTGTCTCTCGGGACATCACGTTGCGTATCGAGGCCCAGGAGAGCCTGGCTCATGGTGCGCGGCTGGCCACCCTGGGCGAGCTGGCCTCGGGTATCGCCCATGAAATCAACCAGCCATTGGCGGCGGTGGTCAATTACGCCAACGCCAGCCAGCGCTACTTGCAGGGCCTGGACCACGACCCGCAGGCGCGTGAGCGGGTTGGCCAGGGATTGCTGCGTATCACCGAGCAGGCTACCCACGCGGCCGAAGTGATCCGCCGTTTGCGGGCGTTCCTGCGCAAGGGGCCAAGGCGCCTGCAGGCCATTGAAGTGGCCGACGTGGCGGGCGAAGCCATTCGCCTGTGTGCTTGGGAGGCTGCCCGCGAGCAGGTCAGCATCGAACTGCGTGTGAGCGCGCAGTTGCCTGCGGTCTATGCCGACCGGGTGTTGCTGGAGCAGGTGCTGCTCAACCTGTTGCGCAATGCCATCGATGCCAACCGCGAGCAGCACGGCGAGCGACCGTCGCGTATCCTGCTGGGCGCGGTGCGCGAGGGCGACAGTGTGCTGGTCGAAGTGAAGGACCAAGGGCCAGGCGTAGCGCCTGAACGCCTGGAGGATATCTTCATACCGTTCACCACCAGCAAGGCGGCCGGTCTGGGGCTTGGGTTGAGCATGAGCCGCAGCCTGATCGAGGGCTTTGGCGGCAACTTGTGGGCACGATTGGGTGAGCAGGGCGGGCTGGTGATGTGCTGTCGGCTGGCCGTGAGCCGGGGATAACGGGAGGCAGAAGGGTGCAAGCGAAAGTGTATGTGGTCGATGACGACCAGGGCATGCTCGACTCGACGGTATGGCTCTTGGAGTCGGTGGGGTTGCAGGCGTTGCCGTTCGCCAGCGGACCAGCGTTTCTGGAGGCATGCGTGGACGATGGGCCGGCCTGCGTATTGCTCGATGTACGCATGCCGGGAGTCGGCGGTATGGCGGTGCAGCAGGCACTGCGTGAGCGGGGATTGGAGATTCCGGTGATCTTCGTCAGCGGCCATGCCGATGTGCCCATCGTGGTGCGGGCATTCAAGGCCGGCGCCTGTGACTTCATCGAGAAGCCTTACAACGACCAGTTGCTGTTGGACAGTGTCCAGGCCGCGCTGGAGCGTGCCGGGCGAGCGCGGCGTGGCGAGCTGGCGCAGGTGCAGGCGCGGATCGATGCCCTGACACCGCGTGAGCGCGATGTATTCGTGCCTCTGGCCCAAGGCCTGAGCAGCCGCGAGGTGGCCGAGCGGCTGGGGGTGAGTGTCAAGACCGTCGATCTTTATCGCGCACGGGTGATGAAGCGATTGCAGGCGCAAAGTCTGGCAGAGCTGGTGGGAATGGCGATTGCCTGCGGCGTGGTGGAAGCACTGGGGTTGGGAGTGGTAAGCAAGGCTTGAATCACCTACGTGTTTACATCCGCTGTTTGAGCGGCCTTTCGCGATGCAAGGCCGCTCGAACCAAGGCGGACCATTCATCTCTATTTACATAGCCACCTAATCAAAGCTTTGACATTAACTGCCTAGGCAGTAATATTTTTACACATCTAATCGAGCAGACCCCGATGTCCCATTTCAACCCGGAAAATTTCCATACCTGTGCCATCGGCATGCTCCTGGGCCGGGCGGCGATCCTCAAGGACCGCATTCTGGACTGGCACCTTGAGTCCGAGGGCGTGACCGCTGCTCAGTTCAAGGTGCTGATCATCGTCACCCAGTACCAGGTGGATACGCCGGCCGAATTGTGCCGCTACCTGGGCCTGGACAGTGGTTCGATGACCCGCATGCTCGACCGCCTCGAGCAAAAGGGCTTGGTCCTGCGCAACCGCTGCGAGGACGACCGGCGCCAGGTCCGCCTGGCGCTGACTGCCGATGGCCAGCGCCTGGCCGATCGCCTGCCCGAGATCGGCGCCCTGGCGATGAACGAGCTGGTCGGTGTGTTGCAGCCTGAGGAACTCAAGACCCTCGAAAGCCTGCTGGCCAAGGTTCTGCTCGGTTCTGGCGACCCCCTGACGATCCGCCGCTTCGGCGATCGTTGATCCCTGTCAAGCATTCTCCAAGGTACTGTCATGGCTACTCCCGCAGACGCCTCTCATCCCTCCGCCACCCCCGAACCTTCGCGCAAGCGCAAGGTCTGGCTGCTCGGCCTGCTTCTGCTGCTGGTCCTCGGTGGCCTCGGCGCCTGGGCTTGGTACAGCCTGGTCGGGCGTTGGCACGAAAGCACCGACGACGCCTACGTCAACGGCAACGTGGTGGAAATCACCCCACTGGTGACCGGCACGGTGACCAGCATTGGTGCTGACGATGGTGACCTGGTCCACGCGGGCCAGGTGCTGTTGCAGTTCGACCCGGCCGACAGCGAGGTTGCGCTGCAGTCCGCCGAAGCCAAGCTGGCCCGCACCGTGCGCCAGGTCCGAGGCCTGTACAGCAATGTCGATGCCCTCAAGGCCCAGTTGCAGACCCGCCAGGCCGAGCTGCAGAAGGCCCAGGACAACTACAACCGACGCAAGGTGCTTGCCGACAGCGGGGCCATCGCGGCTGAGGAAATCTCCCACGCTCGTGACGACCTGAGCGTGGCCCAGAGCGCCCTGAACAGCGCCCGCCAGCAGCTCAACACCAGCGCGGCGCTTATCGACGACACTGTGGTGTCTTCGCACCCTGAGGTGATGGCTGCCGCCGCCGATCTGCGCCAGGCCTATCTCGACCATGCCCGTACCACCTTGGTGGCCCCAGTGACCGGTTATGTCGCCAAGCGCACCGTGCAGTTGGGACAGCGCCTGCAACCGGGCACTGCGACCATGGCAGTCATTCCCTTGGACGAGGTCTGGATCGACGCCAACTTCAAAGAAACCCAACTGCGCGAGATGCGCATCGGCCAACCTGTGCAGATCACTGCAGACCTTTACGGCAGCCAGGTCACCTTCAGCGGTACGGTCGACAGCCTTGGCGCCGGCACCGGCAGTGCCTTTGCCCTGTTGCCTGCGCAGAACGCCACCGGCAACTGGATCAAGATCGTGCAGCGTGTCCCGGTGCGTATCCAACTGAACCCCGAGCAGCTCAAGGACCACCCGCTGCGTATCGGCCTGTCCACGGTGGTCGAGGTGGACTTGCACGACCAGAGTGGCCCGGCGCTGGCCCAGCAGCCACCGCAGCAGGCCAGTTACACCACGCAGGTTTACGATCGCCAGTTGGTCGAGGCTGACAAGCTGATCGCCCGGTTGATTCACGAAAACAGCGCGACTGGCAAGACGGCCCAGCGATGAGCAACCAAGCCCCTGCGCAGTTCACGCCGCCGAGCCTGCTGCTGACCACCATCGGCCTGTCGCTGGCTACCTTCATGCAGGTGCTCGACACCACCATCGCCAACGTGGCCTTGCCGACCATCTCCGGTAACCTGGGTGTCAGCTATGAGCAGGGCACCTGGGTGATCACCTCGTTCGCGGTGAGCAACGCCATTGCGTTGCCGCTGACCGGCTGGCTGAGCCGCCGCTTCGGTGAGGTGAAACTGTTCATCTGGGCCACCTTGCTGTTCGTGCTGGCCTCTTTTCTTTGCGGTATTGCGCAGTCGATGCCCGAGTTGGTGGGCTTTCGGGTATTGCAGGGTGTGGTGGCCGGGCCCCTGTACCCGATGACCCAGACACTGCTGATCGCGGTGTATCCGCCGGCCAAGCGGGGCATGGCGCTGGCGTTGCTGGCAATGGTCACGGTGGTGGCGCCGATCGCCGGGCCGATTCTGGGCGGCTGGATCACCGACAGCTACAGCTGGCCGTGGATCTTCTTCATCAACGTGCCCATCGGTTTGTTCGCCGCAGCCGTGGTGCGTCAGCAGATGCGCACCCGTCCGGTGGTCACCAGTCGCCAGCCGATGGACTACATCGGCTTGCTGACGCTGATCGTTGGCGTCGGTGCCCTGCAGGTAGTGCTGGACAAAGGTAACGACCTGGACTGGTTCGAGTCGTCGTTCATCATCGTCGGCAGCCTGATTTCGCTGGTGTTCCTGGCGATTTTCGTGATCTGGGAGCTCACGGATCGACACCCTGTGGTCAACCTGCGGCTGTTCGCTCACCGCAACTTTCGTATCGGCACGCTGGTGCTGGTCGGGGGCTACGCCGCATTCTTCGGCATCAACCTGATTCTGCCGCAGTGGTTGCAGACCCAGATGGGCTATACCGCCACGTGGGCAGGCCTGGCGGTGGCGCCGATCGGCCTGCTGCCGGTGGTGCTGTCGCCGTTCGTGGGCAAGTATGCGCACCGCTTCGACCTCCGGGTACTGGCCGGGCTGGCGTTCCTGGCCATCGGCACCAGTTGTTACCTGCGCGCAGGTTTCACCAGCGACGTTGATTTCCAGCACGTAGCCTTGGTGCAACTGTTCATGGGCATCGGTGTGGCGCTGTTCTTCATGCCAACCCTGAGCATCCTGCTGTCGGACCTGCCGCCGCAGCAGATCGCCGATGGTTCTGGCCTGGCGACCTTCCTACGCACCTTGGGTGGCAGCTTTGCCGCCTCGTTGACGACCTGGATCTGGATTCGCCGCGCCGACCAGCACCACGCCTATCTCAGCGAGCACATCAGCGCCTACGACCCGACGACGCGGCACACCCTGGAGCAATTGGGCGGCGCCACCCCACAGCATTACGCGCAACTGGAACAGATGCTCAACGGACAGGCGTACATGATGTCGACGGTGGACTACTTCACCTTGATGACCTGGGTGTTCGCCGGCCTGATCCTGCTGGTATGGCTGGCCAAGCCACCCTTCACCGCCAAGGCCGGACCGGCGTCGGCAGGGCACTGAGTCGCGCCACAGGCGGGCGGAGCCGTCTCGTCCGCCTGATGGTCAGTGGATGCTCGATGCCAGCTCGAAGATCGGCATGTACATGAGGATCACGATCAGGCCGATCAACAGCCCGATGAAGGTCATCAACAACGGTTCGAACAGACGAACGAACCACTCCACCCAACGTCCGATTTCCTGGTCGTGGAAGTCCGCGCAGCGCTCCAGCATTTCGCCAAGGTTGCCTGACTGCTCACCCGCCCGAAGCAGCCGCAACGAAACGGGCGTCACCAGTTGGCCCGCTTCCAGCGCATCGGACAGTGGCAACCCTTCACCCACCCGTTTGCTGGCTTGCTCCAGCCCCTGGGCCGCGGCACTGCCCAGCAGGCCGCGGGCCATACCCATGGCGGTGAGGATGGGAATACCGCCCTGCAACAATATGCCCAGCGAGCGATAGAACCGAGCCAGCTCGTACATCATCAGGCGCTGATGCAGGGCCGGAGCACGTCGCAGTTGGCGGGATGCCCAACGCCGCAGCGCCGGATGCCGGCGCAGTACGACCAGTGCGCTTATGCTCACCAAGGCCGACAGGCCCAACGGCAGTTGCTGGGCGTGCAGGAACAGACCGATCTGCATCAGTACCCGTGACAACCAGGGCAGTTCGGTGCCCATGCCTTCGAACACAAGGCTAAAGCGGGGGACCACGTAGCCCAGCAGAAACAGCACCACACCCCCACCCACCAGCAGTAACAGCAAGGGGTAGATCGAGGCGCCCACCAGCTTCTGCCGAACCATGTCCAGGCGCTGGCGATAGCTGATGTAGCGGGTCAGCGCATCTCCCAGGGCGCCGGTGCGCTCGCTGGACTGCACCAGCGCCACATACAGGTTTGGGAAGACCCGCGGTTGTTGTCCCAGGGCCTGGGACAGCGAGCGGCCCTCGTAGAGCTGGCTTACCAACGCCGCCAGCACCTTGCGGGTCGCGGCGGCAGGAGCCTTTTCCGCCAGGCTTTCCAGGGCGTCAATCAGGGGGAGGCCGGCATTGAGCAAGGTTGAAAGCTCCTGGCTGAACAGCACCAGGTCGAAGGTTGCCTCGCGGCGCCAGGTCAGGCCGCCGAGCCAGTGCCCTTGGCCACGCACACTGACCACCTTCAGGCCTTGCTCTTCGGCCTTGCGCCGCGCCTGCTCGATATCCTCTGCGTCGATCTGCAACTGCACCAGGCCCCGGCTACCCAAGGCTTTGAGGCTGTAGCGCATGGCCGTTCTCCTTACTGCCAACTGGTGATTTCGGCATTCTCCCCATCGCCGCCGGGCTGGCCGTCCTTGCCCATCGAGAGCAGGTCGTACTCGCCGCCGTTCTCACCCGGTTGGCGGTAAATATAAGGCCGGCCCCAGGGGTCCTGTGGCACCGCTTTCTGCAGGTAAGGCCCGGACCAGCGTGCCTCGCCGTTGGGGGCTGCCACCAGCGCCTGCAATCCTTGCTCACTGTTGGGGTAATGCCCCACTTCCAGGCGATAGAGGTCCAGCGCCTTGCTCAGCCCCTCGATCTGTGCCCGCGCCACCTTGGCCTCGGAGCGGCCGAGCTGGCTGAAGTATTTGGGCGCGACGATCCCGGCCAACAGGCCAAGCACCACCAACACCACCAGAAGCTCAAGCAGGGTGAAACCACGTTGGGTATTGATTCTGCGCTGCATGGTGAAGCCCTCCGCTGCATGTGGACATGCTTTTTCAAGCCTTATGCAACTGCCGTGCACGTCTGCCTCGGGGCCTTGCGGCATGCGGGATGGCAAGCGGCACGGTGCTTGCGTCGTAGCTCGAAAGCTCAGGTTTTCTGGGGCATATCCCCCAAAACGGGGGCAGCGAACGGGAGGTGACCGAGATGCGAGTTATCATTCTGGGATTGATCTGGCTGGTGGCAGGTGCGGCCCAGGCCGACGTGTACATCAGCATTGATGCCAAAGGCGGCTATGTCCTGACCAACGTCCATCGGCCAGGCAGCCACTACCAGCGGGTGATCAGCGAAACGGTCGCCCAGGCCGGTCCTGCCGATGCGCAGAGGGTGACCGGAAGGCCATACGCCGATGTTGTCGCGGCGGCGGCGCGAACCCATGATGTACCCCAGGCGTTGCTGCATGCCTTGATCAAGGCCGAGTCCGGCTATAACCCCAAGGCCCGTTCGGCGGCCGGGGCAGTCGGGCTGATGCAATTGATGCCGGACACCGCCCGGGAGATGGGCGTGGAGAACGCGCTGGATCCTGAAGACAACGTGCAGGGCGGGGCACGCTACCTCAAGCGAATGCTGAAGCTGTTCGATAACGATATCACCCTGGCCGTGGCTGCCTACAACGCTGGACCCGATGCGGTGCTGCGACGTGGACGGGCGGTTCCGCCGTTCGCCGAAACCCGCCGATATGTCCCCAACGTATTGCGTGAATACCGTAAATTGCAGGGGTTGGCCGAAGATTCCCCTTTGTAGTACCGCACTGCTGCACGCGGCTCTAGAACGTATAAACCGCAGCGTTCCGACCAATCGGCGTCATGATTCCCCAACTCTGGGCTATAACCTTCAAAGGTGACCCGCCTTGGAGTCCGGCATGGACAGCGCCCCGCATTTGAACAGCCTCGACGTGCCCACAGCTGGCGAGGCCGCTCCACAGCGCAAGCCATTCAATTTGTTGAGTTGGTATGCCTGGGTCAGCCTGGCGATCATTCTGTCCATCGGCGTTGGGCTGGGCCTGATTTCAAGCCGCTTCATCATCGATGAAAGCGTCGAGCGCGACGCATTGCTCACGGCCCAGTTCATCACCGCCATTGCCGATGCCGAAGTGCGCCATGTGTCCATCCCCAATGTGCGCACCATGGGCGAGTTGATCGACCCTCGCACCGACCAGGAAGCCTTGCCTGACGTGGACCCGGACGCGCGGCGCAGGGCTCGGGGTGAGTTTCTCGACCATATCGCCCACCTGCCGGACATGCTGCTTGCCAACATCTATGCACCTGACCGCATGGTGATCTGGTCCAGCAACCCTGCGCTGGTGGGCAAGCTGATCGAAGGCGACGAAGACCTGGACCGCGCCTTCGAGTACAAGATGCGGGTGTCGGCGAGCTATCACGACTTCGAGCAGGCGCGGGCCGAGCAAAAGTTCGTGACCCCGCCTCAGCAGTTGTTCATCGAGAACTACATTCCGCTGTTCGATGCTGGGGGCGAGCAGGTCACGGCGATGGTGGAGATCTACAAGGAGCCCCACGACCTGATCGTGCGCATCGAGCACGGCCTGTTGCTGATCTGGCTGGCGATCGCCGTCGGTGCAGGCCTGGTCTACATCGGCCTGTACGGCATCATGCGGCGTGCCTCGCGGGTGATGGCGGTACAGCAGAAGCGGCTGATCAACAGCGAGACCTACGTCGCCCTGGGCGAGGTGTCCTCGGCGGTGGCCCACAGCTTGCGCAACCCGCTGGCCAGCATTCGCTCCAGTGCAGAGCTGGCCCAGGCATTCGATGACGGCCCCGCACAGAAAAACATCAACGACATCATCAGCCAGGTCGACCGCATGTCGCAGTGGATCCGCCAGTTGTTGCAATCGTTGCGGCCGCTGAACGACGACGCGGTGCCGGTGGACCTGTCCCAGGCGCTTCAGGAAAGCCTGCAGACATTCGCGGCGGCGCTCGCGCGGTCAGGGGTCAGCCTGGAAGTGCGACCATTACCCGCCGTTCAGGTGCTGGGTCAGCCAGCGTTGCTTGCGCAGATATTCAACAGCCTGATCGCCAATGCCCTGGAGTCGATGGAGCAGGGTGGGCAACTCAAGGTCGAGGTGGTACGCCACGATCGCACCAACCTGACTTTGCGTCTTTCCGATACCGGCAAGGGCATGAGCGAGCAGCAGCAGCGATTGGCGTTTCGACCCTTTTTCACCACCAAGCAAGGTGGCTTGGGGGTGGGCCTCATGTTGGTAAAGCGCATCATGGAGCGTTTTGGAGGCTCGGTAAGGTTGAGCAGCCGCGCGGGCCATGGCACCCGGGTCTCGTTGAGCTTCCGATTGGCGAGAACGTGATGTCCTGAATTACATGTTGACCTTAAGTATCTGATTTAAAACGTTTTCTGCGAATTGGGTGGAAAACACCCGATGTCGGGGAATTATTCTCGAATCTGTATAATAAAAGTGCCATAAGTCATTGAATTGTAAATATAAAATATAATCTAAATAGCCTGGCCAACTTTTTGCAGCGTCATGATCACGACAAATGGCGGCTGTTGCCGCTCTGGCGAAGTGCTATCAATTTGCTACGTACGGTAGCAACCCCTTGAGGCCTTCCTGAATGGACTTGCTGAGCGGGAACCAAGCGATGCAGACGCTGGAAAACGAAGTTCCGGGCACGACGCGTGGCCTTACCAGTGGCCCAGCTGTGCCGTTGCGCGAATTCAATCTGCTGCGCTGGTTTTCGATCATCAGCCTGCTGATCATCGCCGCGGTGGCGGGGGGCTTGGGGTATTTGTCGACCCGGTTCGTGGTGCGCGACAGCGTCGAGCGCGATGCCATGCTGACCGCCCAATTCATCCAGTCCATGGCCCAGGCTGAGGTACGCCATTCGCAGTTGCCCCCAGGTGTCACGATGGGCGAATTGCTTGACCCACGACGGGATGAGCAGCATCTGCAATTCGCCCCGGCGCTAGCCGAGTCTACCCGCGTCGAGTTCCTCGATCATGTCGAGCACCTCCCGGACACCTTGCTGGCCAACGTCTATGCTCGCGACAGGACCATCCTGTGGTCCACCAACCGAGAATTGATCGGCGTGCGCATCGAGGCCGATGGCGACCTCGATCGTGCGTTCCGCTCACGAAAGGCTGTGTCGGCCAGCTATCACAAGGCCCACGAAGACCGTGAAGAACAGAAGTTTCTGCGTGAGCCCGAGTACCTGTTCATCGAGAACTACATCCCCTTGTTCGACAGCCAGGGGGAGCAGGTGCTTTCTATGGTTGAGATCTACAAGGAACCCAAGGACCTGATCCGTCGCATACAGCGCGGCTACGTACTGATCTGGGCGTCGACCTTGGTCGGCGGCGCGCTGATTTACTTCGGCCTGTTCTGGATCGTACGTCGGGCAGCGTCCATGCTTCGTCAGCAGCAGGACCGCCTGGTGGCCAGTGAAACCTATGTGGCGCTTGGCGAGATGTCCTCGGCGGTGGCCCACAGTTTGCGCAACCCGCTGGCCAACATCCGTTCCAGTGCGGAGTTGGCGCAGGAAATCGCCAATCCCGTGGCGCAGAAGAACATCGTCGACATCATCGGTCAGGTTGACCGTATGTCCCGTTGGGTGCGCGATCTACTGGTATCGCTACGCCCGGCCAGCGATGAAGCCGAGGCGGTGGATCTGGTCGCTGCCATCGAGGATACCCGGCTGGCATTCACGCAGCAGATCGAGCGCAACGGTGTGCAGTTCAGCTTCGAGGGGCCATCGGTGCAGTGGGTCGCCAGCCAGCCGCTGCAGCTTACCCAGATTCTCAACAGTTTGTTCGCCAACGCCTTGGAAGCGATGCCTAACGGCGGCGAGCTGCGCGCCGAGGTAAGTGTGCAGGACGGGCAGCGCGCTCAGCTGCTGCTCAGCGACACCGGCAAGGGCATGACCCGGCAGCAGGAGCGGATGGTGTTCAAGCCTTTCTTCACCACCAAGCAAGGCGGGCTGGGTGTTGGCCTGGCCTTGGTCAAACGCATCATGGAACGTTTTGGCGGCTCGGTCAGCTTGAGCAGTCGTGAAGAGGAAGGAACCCGCGTCAGCCTTACTTTCAATATCGCAGCGGGAGGAGACCATGGAGCACAGCATCCTGGTAGTCGAGGATGATGAAGTCCTCGCCGATAACATTCGCACGTACCTGGGCATCAAAGGCTTCGAGGTGACGGTGTGCCACAGTGCCGAACTGGCACTGGAGCAGATCAAGCGCGTCCAGCCCGATGCGGTGCTCACCGACAATTCGCTACCCGGCATGAACGGTCATGACCTGTTACGCACCCTCGTCGGACAGGCGCCCGACCTCAAGGTGATCATGATGACCGGCTACGGCAATGTCGAAGACGCCGTGCTGGCGATGAAGGAGGGGGCCTTCCATTACCTGACCAAGCCGGTGGTGCTGGCAGAACTCAAGTTGACTTTGGACAAGGCGCTGGCAGCGGACCGCATGGAGCGCACACTGTCGTTCTATCAGGAGCGGGAAGCGCAGAAGTCCGGCCTGCAGGCGTTGATCGGCGAGTCGCCGGCGATGCTCACGCTCAAGCACACCCTGCATCAGGTGCTCGATGCCGAGCGCCGCATGGCCAGTGACGATCTGCCGCCGGTGCTGATCGAAGGGGAGACCGGCACTGGTAAGGAGCTGGTGGCCCGTGCCCTGCATTTCGACGGCTCACGCAGCAAGGGGCCGTTCATCGAGTTCAACTGCGCCTCGATTCCGGCCAACCTGCTGGAAGCCGAGTTGTTCGGTCACGAGAAAGGTGCCTTTACCGATGCCAAGGAGCGCCGCGTAGGCCTGGTCGAGGCAGCGGACGGCGGCACGCTGTTTCTGGATGAAATCGGTGAAATGGACCTGGTCCTGCAAGCCAAGCTGCTCAAGCTGTTGGAAGATCGCTGCATTCGGCGGATCGGCGCGGTCAAGGAGCGCAAGGTCGACCTGCGGGTGATCAGTGCCACCAACTGCAACCTGGAGCAAATGGTTCAACAGGGCAAATTCCGTCGCGACCTGTTCTTCCGCTTGCGCATCATTGCCTTGAAGGTGCCACGTCTGTATGCCCGCGGGCAGGACATCCTGCTGCTTGCCCGGCACTTCCTGGCCCATCACGGGCGTCGCTATGGCAAGCCCAACCTGCGTTTCTCGGCCGAGGCCGAGTCGCTGATGCTGGGTTACAGCTGGCCTGGAAATGTGCGTGAACTGCGTAACATGCTGGAACAGACGGTCTTGCTGGCACCTAATGAAGTGGTGCAGGCACACCAGCTGAACCTGTGCATGACCTTGATCGACGAGCCTTTGGCTCATCCTGCGCCTGCGTCGTTCGAGGCACCACGCTTCGAGCCTGACCCGGGTACCAGTCTGCCGGACATGGAGCGGGATCTGGTATGCCGTACGCTGGATCGCACCGACTGGAATGTCACCAAGTCGGCGCGGATGCTCGGTCTGTCACGCGACATGCTGCGCTACCGGATCGAGAAGCTTGGGTTGACCCGGCCTGACAAGCGACAGTGGTGAAGTGGGGGGGCGTTGGCCGCCCCCTTGAGGGTCACACCACCAACGACAGCAACATGATGAAGATGATGCCGACTATCGACAGGATGGTCTCCATCATGCTCCAGGTCTTGAAAGTTTCGGCCACGGTCATGTTGAAGTACTGCTTCACCAGCCAGAAACCGGCGTCGTTGACATGCGAGAGGATCAGCGAGCCGGCACCGGTGGCCAATACCAGCAGTTCACGGTTCACGCCCGGCACCAGGTCGATCACCGGGGCCACGATGCCTGCGCCAGTAATGGTGGCCACCGTCGCCGAACCGGTGGCGATACGAATCACTGCGGCGACCAGCCAGGCCAGCAGGATCGGCGAAATCTCAGCCTGTACGGCCATTTGCCCGATCACGTTACCCACACCAGTATCGACCAGCATCTGTTTGAAACCACCGCCGGCGCCGACGATCAGCACGATGGCCGCTGTTGGCGCCAGGCTCTGGTCGAGCATCTTCATGATCTGTTGGCGATTGAATCCCCGGGCCGAGCCGAAGGTGTAGAAGGCCAACAGCAAGGCGGCGAGCAAGGCGGTAATCGGGTGGCCGATCAGGTCCATCCATTGGCGCACGATGTGCTCGGCTGGCAGGACCACGTCGGCGAAGGTCTTGAGCAGCATCAGCACCACTGGCAACAGTACGGTGACCAGGGTGATGGTGAAGCTTGGCAGGTTGCCTTGGTCGGACTCCTTGGCGATCTGGTCCATCAGTTCTTGCGAGGGGTTGCCCGGAATGTAGCGGGCGATGAAGTTACCGAACAGTGGTCCGGCGATCACGGCGGTCGGCAAGGCAATCAGCAGGCCATAGAAGATGGTCTTGCCGATGTCTGCGTGGAAGATGCCGATGGCCAGCAGTGGTCCCGGGTGCGGCGGCACCAGGCCATGGACCACGGAAAGACCGGCCAGCAGCGGGATGCCGATCTTGATCAGCGACACGCCTGAGCGGCGGGCCACGATGAACACCAGCGGAATCAGCAGCACGAAGCCGATCTCGAAGAACAGCGGGATGCCCACCAGGAACGCGGCGAACATCATCGCCCAATGCACGTTCTTCTTGCCGAAGGCGCGAATCAGCGTTTGTGCGATCTGGTCCGCGCCACCTGAGTCGGCCATCAGCTTGCCCAGCATGGTGCCCAGCGCCAGCACGATGCCGACGAAGCCAAGCACGCCGCCAAATCCGTCCTGGAACGACTTCATGACCTTGGCGACCGGCATGCCGGAGGTCAGGCCGAGGAAGCCGGCGGCGAGTGTGAGGGCGACGAAGGGGTGGACCTTGAAATGGGTGATCAGCAGGATCAGCCCGACAATGGTGACAAGGGCGTCGAGCAGCAGGTAGGTATCAGTTGCCAGTCCGAACATGGTTCTTATGCCTCGGTCTTATCGTTGTTTTTGGCGTAGCTTTTTGATTTTTTTAAGGTTTGTTAGCGTAAAGACAGCGCTATCTCAGGTGAGCCAGGAAAACCGCCGGGATCAGGCGGTCCGCGCCAGGCTCCGCTCACCGCAAGGCTTTAGCCATACGTCGACCTGCTCTGCGAGCGTGTCGAGCGGACGAGTCGCGTCCAGCGCGAGGGTCAGCGTCTCGCCATGGGGTGGTTCGAGCGCGGCGAACTGGCTGTCGATCAGGCTGGCAGGCATGAAGTGGCCGGGGCGTGCCAACACCCGCTTTTCCGCTTCGGCCGGACTCAGTTCGAGGAATACGAAACACAGGTTCGGCACCGCAGCGCGCAAGGTTTCGCGATAGCGGAGCTTGAGGGCGGAGCAGGTCAGGATCGGGCGTTCGCCAGACTGGAGCGTCGACTGTAGCTCCTGGCCAAGGCGAACCAGCCAGCCGGCACGGTCGTCGTCGTTCAGAGGGATGCCGGCGCTCATCTTGCTGATGTTTTCGGCAGGGTGGAAAGCGTCGCCTTCGATCAGGCGGCCTCCGCTCCTGGCGGCAATGGCGGCGCCTACGCTGCTTTTACCGCAGCCGGCGACACCCATCACCACAATGGCGGACAGGGAAGAGTTCATCAGTACCTCCTGCGGAGTGAGACAGCGCTGTCTCGTCTTCGACGACACGCCACCTCCCCGGTGTTATTGGTCTTGTCCTTACGCAGTATGGACGCTTGGCAGGCTATCAGTGCCGGGCACTACCAAAGATTACATTGCCTGCGTCCTGAGACAGCGCTACCTTATGGCCGTTCCCCCTCCTTGGCAAGTAGTAAAATTACAACATTCATGTCTCGCACAGGCTCTCGCACTACCGGTCGTCCCACGCTGGCAGAAGTCGCCCGGCTTTCCGGGGTTTCCCCCATTACCGCTTCCCGTGCCTTGCGCGGCGTCAGCACCGTTGCGCCAGAACTGGTCGAAAAAGTCATGGCTGCCGCCGCGAGCCTGGGTTACGTCGCCAACCCGGCCGCCCGCGCCTTGGCATCGGCGCGTAGCCAGTCGGTGGTGGTTCTGATTCCTTCGCTGTCCAACCAACTGTTCATCGACACCCTCGAAGCTATCCACGAGGTGATGCGTCCACGCGGTCTGGAAGTGCTGATCGGCAACTATCACTACGATATCGCCGAGGAAGAGAACCTGATTCGCAATTATCTGGCTTATCAGCCGTGTGGCATGTTGCTGACCGGGTTCGACCGTAGCGACGCGTCGCGCCAGATGCTGGCGGCCAGTGGCGTGCCATGTGTCCACATGATGGAGCTCGGCGGGGAAGCGGGGCAGTTATCGGTGGGGTTCTCTCAGCAGCAGGCTGGCCGTGCTGCCGCCCGTCACCTGATCGAGCGCGGCCGCCGCCGGTTGGCGTTCATTGCCGCGCAGCTCGACCCGCGGGTGATGCAGCGTGCCGAGGGCTTCCGCCAGGCCTTGGTGGAGTCCGGATTGCAGGCCTCGGAGCTGGAGATTCTCGCCCCGCAACCGTCGTCCATCGCCTTGGGTAGCGAACTGTTCAGCCAGTTGTTGGAGCAGGCACCGGACGTCGACGGCATATTCTTCTGCAACGACGACTTGGCCCAGGGTGCAGTGCTGCAGGCCATGCGTCAGGGCGTCGAGGTGCCAGGTCGAGTGGCCATGGTAGGGTTCAACGACTTGCCAGCCTCGGCGCACATGGTGCCGCGCTTAACCTCGATCCGTACACCACGAGCCGCCGTCGGGCGCGGCGCGGCCCAGGCATTGCTGGCGTTGCTCGATGGCAAGCGGGTCACGACCGAGCAGCAGGACCTGGGGTTTGAATTGATGGTGCGCGAGAGTTCCTGAGCGAGTGCGTAATCAGGCTTGGCGCCTAATTACAAAGTGATATCAACGTGCTTGCACGCCTCCAATGCCGATCTATGCTCTGAAAATTCCGCCCAGAAGGAGCCCGGCACCATGTTCGATTTCCATCGCAAGTCCGACTTGATCGAGATCCAGCGCTGCCATCAGGCCTTGGCCGGCGTGGAAGCGAAACTGGCGGCGATCAGCCGGTCCATGGCGATCATCGAGTTCGAACCCGATGGCACCATTCTCGATGCCAATGAACAGTTCTGTCGGGCCATGGGATACAGCGCAGAAGAACTGCGGGGCAAGCATCATCGGCTGTTTTGCGACCCGGGTTACGCCCAGAGTGCCGAGTACCAGCAGTTGTGGCGTGAACTGGGCCAGGGTAAAGCCATCAGCGGCACCTTCGAACGCATCAACAAGGCCGGCGAAGAGGTGTGGCTGGAGGCGAGCTACATGCCTGTGCTCGATGACCAGCAGCAGGTCACCAGCGTGCTCAAGGTCGCCGCTGATATCAGCCAGCGCGTAAAGGATGAGCATGAAAGCGAAAGCCTGATCACGGCCCTTGGCCGCTCCATGGCAGTGATCGAGTTCACGCCCCAGGGGCGGGTAATCAAGGCCAACCCGAATTTTCTCAACACCATGGGCTATCGGCTCGAGGAAGTGGTGGGCCGGCATCATGGCTTGTTCTGCCTGCCCCATGAGCGTGAGTCGGCCGAATACCGTGAGTTCTGGGCCTCACTGAACCGTGGCGAATACCATTCCCATCGCTTCGAGCGGGTCAATAAACAAGGCCAGACCGTTTACCTGGAAGCCTCCTACAACCCGATCTTCGACAGCAAGGGGCGACTGTACAAAGTGGTGAAGTTCGCCAGCGACATCACTGCCCAGATCAGCACCCAGCAAAGCGCCGCCGAAGCGGCCCATGCCAGCTCGGTGCAGACTGATGCGTGCGCCCGCAAGGGCACGGAGGTGGTCCAGCAGACGGTCGAGGTAATCGAGCAGATTTCCCAGGACTTGAACGATGCCGCCCGTAACATCGATGCGGTCAGCCGCCAATCCGACGTGATAGGACAGATCGTGCTGACCATCCGCGGCATTGCCGACCAGACCAATCTGCTGGCATTGAATGCTGCCATCGAGGCTGCGCGTGCAGGAGATCAGGGGCGTGGTTTTGCCGTGGTGGCCGATGAGGTGCGCAGCCTGGCGGCCCGGACCAGCAAGGCGACCCTGGAGATCGTCGATGTGGTGCGGCAGAACCACGACCTGTCACTGACAGCGGTGGCGAGCATGCAATCGAGTTTGTCTCGCACCGGTCAGGGGGTGGCGCTGGCCAACGAGGCCGGTACGGTGATCATGGAGATCCAGCAGGGGTCGCGGCATGTGGTCGACGCCATCAGCCAGATCAGTTCGACGTTGCAATTGCACTGAGGGTATCGGCCAGTTCGCGTTGCAGGCTCTGCAGGCTCGCTTCCAGGCGGCGCTGCAACGCGGCGGTAGGCAGGTCCTGGGCCAGGGCCTGCTCGATGGCCTCGCAGTCGCCGACCACGCCACGCACCCTGACCATCTTGGCGCCACCCTTGATACGGTGTGCCACGGTGCGTAATGCGTCGGCGGGGGGAGTGGGGCCCAGTGCCTGGAGAGTTGCCAGGTCTTCGCGGGCACTCTGCGCCAATTGTTCGAGCAAGCTGCGCGTCAGTTGCTCGTTGTCCTGAGTCAGATGACGGAGTTCCTTGAGGTCAAAGCCGCTTGACGGAGTGCTTGACGGCTCCGGCTGGGCAGGCAGCCGGGGCAGGTGCGCCTTGAGGGTCTGTAGGCCAATCGGTTTGAACAGGCAGTCATCCATGCCACTGGCCAGGCAACGGGCACGCTCCTCGGCCTGGGCGTTGGCGGTGACGCCAATGATGCGGCAGGCGGGTCGCTGCCGTTGGCGCTCAAGCTCGCGAATGCGCCGGGTAAGGGCGTGGCCATCGAGCACCGGCATGCTGCAGTCGGTAATCAGCAGATCGAACGTCGCCTCTTGCCAAAGGGCGAGCGCCACTGCGCCATTCTCGGCGAGGGTTACGCGGTGGCCCAGGCTGGTTAGCTGCTTGTCCAGTAGCAACAGGTTGGCCGGGTAGTCGTCGACCACAAGGATGTGCAGTGGGCTGCCGTCGCTTTCCCGGGCCGGGGTATCGGGCGCAGCGACAGCGGGCTGCTGGCAGGCGGGTAGCCTGAGCAGCACTTCCACCTTCGTGCCAACCCCTTCGACGCTCTGCAGGCTGAGAGTACCTCCCATCAGCTCCGCCAGGGTACGGCTGATGACCAGACCCAGGCCTGCACCTTGGCGAGCCCGTGGTCCATTGGCCTGGGCAAAGCTGGTGAACAGTCGGGCCTGGTCGGCCACACCGATACCAATGCCGGTGTCGCGTACGCACAGTTCGACTTCACGTTTGCCTTCCTCCAGCACCGAGCTCACAGTCAGGCTCGCGATGACTTCGCCGCGGTCGGTGAACTTGATGGCGTTGCTCAGCAGGTTGGAGAGGATCTGCTTGAGCCTGAGAGGGTCGGCCAGCACCCAGACCGGCTCGGGAGGCAAGGCGCTTTGCAGGTGCAGGCCTTTGATCCGGGCATTGCCCTCGAATACACGTGCGGTGGCGCGTACCAACTCGACCAGGTCGATAGGCACCGGTTGAAGCGTCATGTGGCCAGACTCGATGCGCGAGATGTCGAGGATGTCGCCAATCAGCTCGAGCAGGCCCACCGCCGAATCGTGGGCTGTCTGCAAAGTCTGGCGATCGGAGTGCGCGCAGCGGCTGTCTTCCAGGGCCAGCTCCAGCAAGCCGATCACGGCGTTCATCGGCGTGCGGATTTCATGGCTCATGGTTGCCAGGAAGGTGCTTTTGGTCTGGCTGGCCTGTTCGGCATCCTCCTTGGCCTGACGCAGTTGCTCGAGTAGGCCGCGGCTCAGCGCTAGTTGGTCCTGCAGGGCCCTTTGGGCCTCGGTACGCTGCTGAATAAGCTTGCGCAGGTAACTGTTCCAGAACACCACGCCAGCCAGCAGTAACGTGGACAGCACCAGCACTTGCAAGGCCAGGGTGCGATAGTCACGCCATGGACTATCGCTGACCACGGTGCTGGTGCGCCAGCGATTGATCAATTGGTCCAGCTCTTCCGGCGGGATGCTCAGCAGCACCTTGTCGAGGATGCCCTGCAGTACTGGCTGGCCGGGTGCCACGGCGAATGCGGCGACGGCGGGTTCGTCGCCAAGGACGGCGGCAATATGCAGTTTGTCCTTGAAGACGTGGTTGATGTAGTAGGTCGCATTGATATGGTTGCTGTAGGCGACATCGGCTTCATCGTTGGCCACGGCCTCCATCAGCCCAAGCGGGTTGTCGACTTCGACGATACTGGCGTGCGGGTACTGGCGTTTCACGTCCGCCAGCTGCGGTGCGCCCCGCAACAAAGCAATTCGCTGGCCATCCAGGGCGGTGGCCTGGGTTGGCGAAGCCAAGGCGCTGCGGGTCACCAGTACCCTGGGGCTGACCAGGTAGGGGCGGGTAAAGCGCAGTTGTCGAGCACGTGCCACGCCGTAGCCTAGCGCGCCGATCATGTCCGCCTGGCCTTGGGCCAGTTGGTCCACCATGGCCTGCACCGAATGCTGCTCGATCAACTTGAACTGCAAGCCGGTGCGCAGGGTGATCTGTTTCAGCAGTTCCAACGTGATGCCACTCAAGCGTTGTTGGGTGTTGTTGAACGTCAGTGGTGCCAGTGCCGGGTTGATCAATACGCTGACGGTAGGGTGCCGGGCGATCCATTCTTCTTCCTCGGCGGTCAGTGCGGCCAGGTGACGCTCCATCAGCAAGCTGGTGTTGCCGCTGGTCCAGCGCCGCAGGATGTTCAGGCGCTCACTCTCGCTGATTCTGTCCAGGGCCTGGTCCACCAGGCGCTTCAGCCGTGGATTGTCATTGGCCAGGGCGAAGGAGAAGGTGCCTCCCGGTGCCAGGCAGAAGTGGTCGATCTTGACCGTGCCTTGGTAGCTCTTGCCGATCAGGAAGTCGGTGCTGATCGCATCACCCAGGTAGGCATCCACCTCGCCCAGTTCGACGGCGGCAAGGCCGGCCTGGGTAGAGCGGTAGAGGCTCAACTGGGCCTTTGGATAAAGCGCGCGTACAGCCTCGCCTGGCAGGTAGTGATCGACCATGGCCAGGCGCAGCCCATCCAGTTCCAGGTTGCTTTTCAGGGAGCGGCCTTCGCGAGTGGCGATGACCGGCAGGTCGTCGGTATAAGGCTGGCTGAGGACCAGGTGGGCATCGTCAGCCTCGAATGCGTTGGAGCTGCCCAACAGGTCGATGCGACCGTCGCGCAGTGCGGCAATCGCTTCGTGGCGATTGGCGAAGCGCATTACCTTGATGGGCACCCCCAGTTGTTCGGCGATCAGTCCGGCGTAGTCTGCGCTCAGGCCTTCGTAGTCCGACAGGCTGGTGTTGATCTCGAACGGCGGATAGTCGGGGCGGGAACTGCCCAGGATCAGTGCCTCGCGCCGCTGGAGCCATTGGCGGTCCTGGGCATCCAGCGTCAACGGCGAGGCAGCGCTCAACGCGCGTGCAAGCAGGTCTCGCGGTTCACCATCGGCCAGTGCGCAAAGGGGCAAGGCCAGGAACAGGGCGAGCAGCATGGTCGACAGTGGGCGCTTCATGGCAGCGGATTGCTCAGTTGACGTTGTTGCGCTTGGCCAGATCGACCATCTCTACCAGCGATTCGGTCTTGAGCTTTTCCATGATGCGCCCGCGATAGGTGCTGATGGTCTTGGCGCTGAGGTTCATGCAGGTACCGATATTCTTGTTGTTTTCGCCCCGCGACAGGCGCCGAAGCACCTCCATCTCACGGTTGGAGAGGCTGCTCAGGCGCACGGTTTCGCTTTCCAGAGAATTGCTGTTCACGGACATCTGCGGGAAGGTCGAGTAGCCTTTGACGAGGGCCTTCAAGGCAAAGATCAGCGCCTCGTGGTCTTCATCCTTGGTGACGAAGGCGCCGATACCGGCATCCAGGCAGCGGCGTACATAGAGGTCGGTGGCCTGGCCGGTAAGCACCATTATCTTCGGTGCGGGTTCCATGTTCTGCAGGCGCTTGATCACCTCCATGCCGTCCAGGCCGGGCAAGCCGATGTCCAGCACCACCACGTCCGGGCGCAGCTCCCGTGCCTTCTGCGCGACTTCACTGCCATCGCCCACTTCGCCGACGACGTGAAAACGTTCGCGCTCAAGTAGCAAGCGCAATGAAAGACGCACGATGGGGTGATCGTCGACGATCAGCACGGTTGTCATGTAGCTAACTCCTGTCGGAAGGTGGTCCGTTTCCTGAAACTGTCAGGAATACGTCTGCATCGGCTTTTTCAGCAGCGCTGCAAGATACTTCCATTCAGGATGATTGGTAACGGCGAGTATAGAACTGTTGAATAAGCAGCCGATACCTGTTGAAAAATCCTACAAGATGCTTGAGATAGGCATCGCCAAGCGAACCCTGGCGATGCCCAAGACAGATCAGGCGCAAGCGGCGTGTGGTTTTAGCACCCGTTCTATGGAGGCGGGGTTGTCGCGAAGAGCCTGGCCTACGCGGCTGGGGCGAGCCACCAATTGCCCAGAGCAGTTCGGGCAGCGGCCTTTCAAACGGGTATCGGCGCACGCACGGCAGAACGTGCACTCGAAGGAACAGATGAACGCATCCGGGCTGTCACCCGGCAGATCGGCATTGCAGCATTCGCAATTCGGGCGTAGCTCCAGCATGGACGTGACTCCGGTTCGAGAGAGGTACAGCGGAGTCTGCTACGGGCTTCAGGCGCTTGGCAATGGTCAATCGCCAGGGCGATACAGGTGGGCGTGACCTGCCCGATACAGGGCGGACTCGGCAAAGGGGGCATCCCCAAGTACATGGCCGACGAGAATCAGCGAGGTGCGGCGAAAGCCCTTGGCCGCCACGCGTTCGACGATATTCCCAAGGTTTCCACGCACCCAGTCCTGATCGGGCCAGGTGGCGCGATGGATCACGGCAATCGGGCAATCAGGGCCATAGTGGGGCATCAGCTCGTCCACGATACGCGGCAGGTGCTTCACCCCTAGATGAATGGCCAGGGTGCTGCCATGGCGGGCCAAGTCGCCCAATTGCTCGCCAGCCGGCATGGGGGAGCTGTCCCCGTAGCGTGTGAGAATCACGGTTTGCGCCACATCGGGCAGTGTCAGCTCGCAGCCGAGCAGGGCGGCGCTGGCGGCAGCGGCGGTAACGCCAGGTACGATCTGATAGTCGATGCCAAGTTCGCGCAGGTGGCGGATCTGTTCACCGATGGCGCCATAGAGACTTGGATCGCCGCTGTGGACACGAGCTACATCCAGCCCCTTTTCATGGGCATCGCGCATCGCCTCGATGATTTGCTCCAAGTGAAGCTGGGCACTGTTGATGACGGTGTGTGCCTGATGGCCTTCGAGGACGGCTGGCGGAACCAGCGAACCTGCGTAGATGATCACGGGGCACTGACGGATCAGGCGCTGGCCCTTGACCGTGATCAGATCCGGGTCGCCGGGGCCGGCACCAATGAAGTAGACCGTCATGGAGAGTCCTTGCAGATAAATGAATGAAGCGATTATCGGCCACAAGCAAGGGCGAGGGTAGCCGGGCCGAGCACAAGACGGGGCACGACAAGCCTGGCCGAACCGTGATGGTGGGTGGCAAGCGCCAATGCGGCACTCTCCGCCACGCCCCAACAGCCGCTGTGGGCGAACACCGTTGGTGAACGGTGGCTCAATAGCGGTTCGAATGGCTGTAGTTGTACCGAGTCGAATACGGTTAGCGGAAGGCCCAGTCGCGCGCAGAGTTGCCGCAACCCTGGTTCATCGGCCTTGGTTGGAATGCTGGCAATGCCGCCAAGTGCCGTCAGTGGCAGGCCATGCGCATCCAGTGCCTGGCGTAGCAGGGTGTCGAGCGTGGCCGCCGGGCAGCCTTGGCGGCAACCGAAGCCTGCATAGAGCAGGGACGAGGACACCCCGCAGGCCATCAAGCCTGGCTGGAGCGACGGTACAGCCAAGCGCTGATCAGGCCCAGCGCTACCCAGAAGGCCGCGTTGGTCAGCCAGGAGGCGAACACGAATTGGGTTTCCAGCGCTTCGGGGGCCAGGCTTTGATGCACTTCAGGCTGCGGCGCGCCGATCACGTGTGGCAGCACCAGCAGGGCGGCGCCCACGACCTTGAGCAAACCGTGGCGAGCGAAAACCAGCAGTGCCAGGCCCAGTGCGGTCGCTGCAGCGGTGCCGATCCACCAGGTTTGGCGTTGCCCCAGTTCAGCGGCGGCGGTGCCGGGCAGTTCCGGTGGCAAGCCAAGGGTGGGCGCCAGGCAGAACACCGCGAAACCGGCCAGGCCCCACAGTGCGCCGGTGGCTACGCGGCTGGGTTCGCGCAGGCTGTACAGTGCAGCCAGGATCAGCGCGAAACCAACGGCCACGACGAGATTGCCGCCAGTGGTGGACAGCACGCGTTGCCAGCCATCTTCCGGCGACCAGGCTTGTTCACTGTGTTCGTGGGTGTGAGCGGCTTGGCCCTCATGGCTGTGCGGCTCGACAGCGGGGGTGGCGGACTCGTAGGTTTCCGCTTCGAGGATCAGGGGTGTAACCCAGAAACTCTGCAGCAAAGTCAGCAGGAGGGCGGCAAGCAGGCCGCTGAAGCCTGCCGTACGGGCGATGCGCTTGATCATGCGGGCAGGCTCAGTGGCAGGGGAAGGCGGCGCTGTGGCGAGTATCGTGGGCGGCATTGTGCACTGCCTCGATGTGCGAAAACCCTGCGAAGTAGACCAGGCACAGGCCCAGCAGGCTGGCACCAACGGCGATGACGACACGCTGGCTCAGGGTAACGGGGGTGGCGACGGTGTGTTTGGCGCTGGTGACGGGCATGACGCGTTCCTCTGCTTTTTGTGGGCAATGGGCAGGCGCGGCAACCCCGAGCGCGAAGTGCCCAGGGGAATGCGACAGCGCCCGCCCACCGCGGGGTGTTCATGAACGCCAGGCCGGTCTCCGGGCTCACGAGGAGGAGCAGGGCTCCTTGTAAAGGGTCACCTTCCCATGCCAGGGGTGCTGGCACAGTGGTCTAGACGCTTCGCTCGCTTACCGTTGCGGGGGCAGCACCGGCTTTGTCCACCCCTGTCGGGGGTTGTGACGCACCGGTTTCCCGTTTCACCCCTGATGGGGCACCTGAACGCAAGGCGTAAGGAGAGCACGGGGCGGGATGCACGTCAAATGCAGTTACATTTCAACAGCGATTTTGCGTTGTTGTCGCTTTGTTGTTGCTCCTCTATGCGGGTTGGTTCAGGCGCAGCCAAATGCGAGGGCAGGGGGCCGAGCGTAGGTTTTCCCGGGAGCAAGCCCGTAGCGAGGGGACCCCGGAGCGCAGCGTAGGGGCCGGAGTAGGTCGCCGTAAAGGCGAAAGGGTTAATGTGCGCCTCCATGGTGAATGAATATTCACGCTATCTGAATGCCGTCCTTAAATCTGGGCTTTGAAGTTTGAAGTTTGAAGTTTGAAGTTTTGGTTTCTGGATGCGTGAGCTTATCCATTTGCCAAGGTGACGCTCAATCACCTTTCCGCTCTTACAGCGGGTCACTTTTTGGCAGACGCCCCAAAAAGTAACCAAAAAAGTCTGGCTCCTATCATCCGGCCCCTGCGCTGCGCTCCGGGGTTCCCTCGCTCCGGGCTTGCTCCGGGAGGACCGCGCTGAACGGCCCCTCCTGGGCCGCAGCGCTTGACGGGCATCCATGCCCGTCACCTCCCTGCGCAAGCCCTGCGCTCGGCCTCCTGAAGTCGCATTAGGTGGCGTCTGAACTACCGCGCGCTAGAAGCAAGAGCAAAGCGAAGCAAAAGAAAATTTGCCTCGCATTTATGGTTTTAATGTTGAATGTGCGGCTGGTTTAGCTGTTGTTGTTGTTGTTGTTGTTGTTGTTGTTGTTGTTGTTGTTGTTGTTGTTGTTGTTGTTGTTTTTCGGGTTTGGTATTTCATGCTCCGCTTTTGCTTTTAATGCGCGATATCCCAGACGCGGCAAATTGCGACGTCAGTAGGCCGAGCGTAGGGCTTGCGGAGGGAGGTGACGGGCATGGATGCCCGTCAAGCGCTGCGGCCCAGGAGGGGCCGTTCAGCGCGGTCCTCCGGGAGCAAGCCCGTAGCGAGGGAACCCCGAAGCGAAGCGTAGGGGCCGGATGATAGGAGCCAGCGGTTTTGCCTACTTTTGCCCAAGAGCAAAAGTAGGTCGCCGTAAAGGCGAAAAGGTGAGTGAGCGCCTCCATGGCGAATGGATATTCACGCTATCTGAATGCCGCCCTTAAATCTGTGCTTTGAAGTTTGAAGTTTGAAGTTTTGGTTTCTGGATGCGTGAGCTTATCCATTTGCCAAGGTGACGCTCAATCACCTTTCCGCTCTTACAGCGGGTCACTTTTTGGCAGACGCCCCAAAAAGTAACCAAAAAAGTCTGGCTCCTATCATCCGGCCCCTGCGCTGCGCTCCGGGGTTCCCTCGCTCCGGGCTTGCTCCGGGAGGACCGCGCTGAACGGCCCCTCCTGGGCCGCAGCGCTTGACGGGCATCCATGCCCGTCACCTCCCTGCGCAAGCCCTGCGCTCGGCCTCCTGAAGTCGCATGAGGTGGCGCCTGAACTACCGCGCGCTAGAAGCAAGAGCAAAGCGAAGCAAAAGAAAATTTGCCTCGCATTTATGGTTTTAATATTGAATGTGCGGCTGGTTCAGTTGTTGTTGTTGTTGTTGTTGTTGTTGTTGTTCGGATTAGGTATTTCAAGCGCCGCTTTTGCTTTTCATGCGCGATATCCCAGACGCTGCAAATTGCGACGTCAGTAGGCCGGATGATAGGAGCCAGCGGTTTTTGCCTACTTTTGCCCAAGAGCAAAAGTAGGTCGCCGTAAAGGCGAAAAGGTGAATGAGCGCCTCCATGGCGAATGGATATTCACGCTATCTGAATGCCGCCCTTAAATCTGTGCTTCAAAGTTTTGGTTTATGGATGCGTGGGCATATCCATTTGCCAAAGCGACGCTCAATCACCTTTCCGCTCTTACAGCGGGTCACTTTTTGGCAGACGCCCCAAAAAGTAGCCAAAAAGGTCTGGCGGCATGACTCACCCACATGGGTTACAAATCAGATCACGCACATAGGTAACAGTCTTTGACTGACAGGGTCGGTATTCGAGGTTCTGACCATGCCTTGGCGAGAGCTGAAACCTATGGACCTGAAAATGCTTTTCATCGCGAATTCCTGCAAGGGGCGCCCAGCTTCAGCGCCCTATGCCAGGCCTACGAGATCAGCCGAAAGACCGGCTACAAATGGGTCGAGCGATTGTGCGAACAGTTGACCACCTGCCACCCCACGCGTAGCCTTGCCGCTTCGAGGTTCTTCGGCTGCGCCGAAGCTAAGACGGGAACGCGGTACAAGCCGCGGCTGCCCCCGCAACTGTAAGCACCGACAACGGATCGACACAGCCACTGCGCCCAAGCGCGGGAAGGCGTCATCCCACAAGCCCCCGCAGAGAGAGGGCGAAGCAGTGCAAGCCAGGAGACCTGCCTCGGACGATTTCGACTTTCAACCGGGCGGGGTGATCCGGTGGCGAACAAGCCCGGCCACTGGCCCGTGGCTCTCGTCCCGCATGCCCGCCATCCTGCCAAGGGCATTGCGACATGAAAACACTGGCCAAGCTACCCGTCACCATCGTCACCGGCTTCCTCGGCTCGGGCAAAACCACGTTGCTCCGGCACATGCTCGACAATGCCCAAGGCCGCCGTATCGCGGTAATCGTCAATGAATTCGGCGAACTGGGCATCGACGGCGAAATTCTCAAGCAGTGCAGCATCGGTTGCACCGAGGAAGAAGCCAGCGGACGCGTCTACGAACTGGCCAATGGCTGCCTGTGCTGCACCGTACAGGAAGAGTTCTTCCCAGTAATGCGCGAATTGGTGGCGCGCCGTGGCGACCTCGACCACATTCTCATTGAAACCAGCGGCCTGGCCCTGCCAAAACCCCTGGTACAGGCCTTCCAGTGGCCGGAAATTCGCAATGCCTGCACTGTGGACGCCGTCATCACCGTGGTCGACAGCCCGGCGGTGGCCGCCGGCACATTCGCAGCCTATCCAGACCAGGTAGACGCCCAGCGCAAGCTCGACCCCAACCTGGACCACGAATCGCCGCTGCACGAACTGTTCGCCGACCAACTGGCCAGTGCCGACCTGGTGGTGCTCAACAAGGCCGACCTGATCGACGCCCAAGGCCTGGCTAAGGTCCGGGCGGAAGTCGCCGAAGAGCTGCCGCCAGCAGTCAAGGTGATCGAAGCCAGCAGCGGTCGTCTGCCACTGGACGTACTACTGGGCGTGGGGGCTGAATCCGAGGCGCATATTGACGGTCGCCGCACCCACCACGATTCGCACCACGATGACGACGACCATGACGATCATGACCACGATGCCTTCGACTCCATCTCCATCGACCTGCCCGAAGCCGATGAAAGCTTGCTGCTCGATGCCCTGACCCAGTTGGTGGTCGAATTCGGCATTCTGCGCGCCAAAGGCTTCGCGGCCATTCCGGGCAAGCCGATGCGCCTGCTGGTGCAGGGCGTGGGCACGCGCTTCGACAAGCATTTCGATCGTGCCTGGCGCGCCGACGAGCCGCGTATCACCCGCCTGGTGCTGATCGGCCAGGAGCTGAACGCCAGTGAACTGGAAGCGCGTCTGCGCAAGGCCCTGGGCGCCTGACCCATGCACCTGCTGCGGACCCAGCCCGGCGGTTTCGTGCCGGACGACAGCATCGCCGACCTCGGCCAGACCCCCGCCGACCTGGTGATCCTCTGCAGCGGCGATTCGCACCTGGCGTTGCTCGCCGACACCGCCGAGCAACTGCCGCCTGGCTTCCCCAGCGTACGTCTGGCCAACCCTATGCAGGTGCAGAACCATGCTTCGGTCGACCTGTATGTCGACCAGGTGCTGCGCCATGCCAAGGTGATCCTGGTCTCGCTGCACGGCGGCGTCGGCTACTGGCGCTATGGCGTCGAACAGCTGGTCGAACTGGCAGCGCGCGGGGTGCAGTTGATTCTGGTGCCCGGCGATGATCGCCCGGACCCCGAACTTACCGGTTTGAGCACGGTGGCCCCCGAGCAGGCGGACCGCCTGTGGCACTACCTGCGCCAGGGCGGCAAGGCCAATGCCGTCAACCTGTTCAACTGCATCGCTAGCCAGTGGCTGGGCTGCGACTACGCCTGGGACGAGCCTCAACCGCTGCCCCGGACCGCCGTCTATCACCCCACCAAGGCCAGTGCGTCAATCCAAGACTGGTATGGCCATTGGCGCCCGGAACAGCCGGTGGCACCGGTGCTGTTTTACCGCTCGCACTTGCAGGCGGCCAATACCGCATTCATCGACGTGTTTTGCAAGCGCTTGCAGAAGGCCGGGCTCAATCCATTGCCCATCGCGGTGGCCAGCCTCAAGGAGAGCGCCTGCCTGGAGCAGGTCGAGGCCTGGCTGGAAGAGGTCGAAGCCGAAGTCCTGATCAACACGACCGGGTTTGCCCTGTCCAGCCCAGAGCGACCCAATTCGCGACCATTCCGGCGCGACATTCCAGTTCTGCAAGCGATCTGCGCCCAGGACAACCAGCCCGGCTGGGATGCAAGCGAGCAGGGCCTGGGCGCCCGCGACCTGGCCATGCATATCGCCTTGCCCGAGCTTGACGGGCGCATCATCACCCGGCCAGTGAGTTTCAAGGATCTGGCCTGGCGCAGCGAGCGTAGCCAGGCGGACGTGGTGTGCTACCGCGCCCATCCCGAGCGCATGGATTTCGTTGCCGAGTTGGCGCGCCGCTGGGTGGAGCTTGCGCGCCTGCCCAATGGCCAGAAACGCATCGCCCTGGTGCTGGCCAACTACCCGACCCGTGACGGGCGCATTGGCAACGGTGTCGGCCTGGATACGCCGGCCGCTGCATTGAATATCCTCAAGGCCCTGCAGGACGAGGGGTATCCGACGAGCGAGCTGCCTGGCAGCGGCACCGCGTTGATCCATCAACTGCTGGGCGGTGTCACCAACGACCTCGACCACGTGGACCAGCGCCCCTGTGCCCAGAGCCTGAGCCTGGCGGATTATCAGGCAGCCTTTGAACGTCTGCCGGATGCCAACCGCCAAGCCGTGCTGGAGCGCTGGGGGCCGCCCGAGCAGGACCCGATGTTCCGCAGTGGCCGCCTGATGGTAGCGGGTCTGCGCTTTGGCCTGACCTTCGTTGGCATCCAGCCCGCACGCGGCTACCAGGTCGATCCCAGCGCCGTCTACCACGACCCCGATCTGGTTCCGCCGCACGGCTACCTGGCGTTCTACTTCTGGATGCGTCATGCCTACGCCGCCGATGCGGTGATCCATGTCGGCAAGCACGGCAACCTCGAATGGCTGCCTGGCAAGGGGGTCGGCCTATCCGCCCAATGTTGGCCCGATGCATTGCTAGGGCCGCTGCCGAACATCTACCCGTTCATCGTCAACGACCCGGGTGAGGGCGCACAGGCAAAGCGCCGTACCCAAGCGGTGATCATCGACCACCTGATGCCGCCACTGACCCGCGCCGAAACCTACGGCCCGCTGCGCCACCTGGAACAACTGGCCGATGAATACTACGAGGCGCAACTGCTTGACCCGCGGCGTGCCCGCGAGCTTCAGCGCGACATACTCGAACTGGTCAAGGTCAACCATATCGACCGCGAACTTCAGCTCGAAGGCCAGCTGGACGACGCAACGGTATGGTTGCCGCGTCTGGATACGTACCTGTGCGACCTCAAGGAGTCGCAGATCCGCGATGGCTTGCATGTGTTCGGCCAATCTCCTGAAGGACGGCTGCGTCTGGATACCTTGCTCGCCTTGCTGCGGGTAGAGCGTGGCGATGGTCGTGGTGGCAACGCCAGCTTGCCGCGAGCCCTGGCCAAGGCGCTGGAATTGGGCTTCGATCCGCTGGACTGCGAGCTCGGTCAACCCTGGCAAGGGCCGCGCCCCGACGTGTTGCAGGCCGTCAGCGGTTCGGCGTGGCGAACCTGTGGCGACACCCGCGAACGCCTCGAACTGATGGCCTTGCAGGTGATCGAGCAAGCCCTGGCCGGCACGCTGCGACTGCCCGAGCAAGCCCCGTGGCAGTCGGTACGTGAGGTGGTGCAGGCGCTGCAGGACGAGGTCGCGCCGAATCTGGATGCTTGTGGGGCGGCCGAAATCGGCAGCCTGCTGGCAGCGCTGGAGGGGCGCTTCGTGCCTGCCGGCCCCAGTGGTGCGCCCAGCCGTGGCCGTCTGGACGTACTGCCCACCGGCCGCAATTTCTACACCGTGGATGTGCGCAACCTGCCCACGACCACGGCTTGGCGCCTGGGCTTCGCTTCGGCCAACCTTGTCTTGGAGCGTCATCTGCAGGACCATGGCGACCATCTGCGCCAATTGGGCCTGTCGGTCTGGGGCACGGCAACCATGCGCACGGGGGGCGACGACATCGCCCAGGCCATGGCATTGATGGGCGTTCGGCCGGTGTGGGCGACCGGTAGCCAGCGGGTCGATGATTTCGAGATATTGCCCCTGAGCCTGCTGGACCGCCCTCGGGTGGACGTGACCTTGCGTGTTTCGGGCTTTTTCCGAGATGCCTTCGGAAACCTGATCCGGCTGTTCGATGCCGCCGTGCAAGCGGTGGCTGCACTGGATGAGCCAGATGACCTTAACCCTCTGGCGGCTCGGGTGCGCAGTGAGCGTGAAGTGCTGATCGCACAAGGCGTCTCGGCCGAGCAGGCCGCCCGTGAAGCGGGTTGGCGGGTTTTCGGTGCCAAGCCAGGCGCCTATGGCGCCGGCGTGCAGAACGCCATCGATGGACGCTTGTGGCAGCAGCGTGAGGACCTGGCCGAGGTCTACCTCAACCACGGTGGTTATGCCTATGGCAGCGCTGACCAGGGCACACCGGCACGCACTCAGTTCGCCCGTCGCCTGAGTCAGGTGCAGGCGGTGTTGCAGAACCAGGACAACCACGAGCACGACGTGCTCGACTCCAACGACTATTACCAATTCCAGGGTGGCATGCTGGCGGCCTCGGAGACGCTGGCCGGTACGACAGTGGCCAGTTATCACGGCGATCACAGCCAGGTCGACCGCCCCCGTATCCGTACCCTGAAGGAAGAGCTGAACCGGGTCATTCGTGCGCGTGCGCTGAACCCCAAGTGGATCGACGGGGTGAAGCGCCACGGTTACAAGGGGGCTTTCGAAATGGCCGCGACGGTCGACAACCTGTTCGCCTTCGATGCCACCACGCACCTGATCGATGACCATCATTACCAGTCCCTGGCCGATGCCTATGTGCTCGACCCGGCGACGCGCGAATTCATGCGCGAGCACAATCCAGAGGCCCTGCGCGATCTGACCGAGCGCTTGCTGGAGGCTCAGCAACGAGGCCTCTGGCAGGCCCCAGGCGATTATCGAGAGGCCCTCGAGGAGCAGTTGCTCGACGGCGAGGAACAGGCTTGAAATGAGTGAACCCGTACAATTTCCCCTGGCGGCCGTGGTTGGCGCCGACGACCTCAAGCTGGCGCTGTGCCTGACGGCCATCGACCCGAGGATTGGCGGCGTACTGATCGAAGGTCCGCGCGGCATGGCCAAGAGCACCTTGGCGCGTGGTTTGGCGGATTTGCTGGGTGAAGGGCCGTTTGTCACCTTGCCTTTGGGCGCCAGTGAAGAGCGGCTGGTCGGTACGCTTGACCTGGACGCGGCGCTGGGCCAGGGCAAGGCGCAGTTTTCCCCAGGAGTGTTGGCCCAGGCTGACGGCGGCGTGTTGTACGTCGATGAAGTCAACCTGCTGCCCGATACCCTGGTGGACTTGCTGCTGGATGTGGCGGCCAGCGGAACCAACCGAGTCGAGCGCGACGGCATTTCTCATCGCCACAGCGCCCGGTTCGTGCTGATTGGCACGATGAACCCGGAAGAGGGCGAGCTGCGCCCGCAACTGCTGGACCGGTTTGGCTTGAATGTGGCTCTTGAAGGGGTGCCTACCCCAGACGCTCGTCAGCACATCATTCGCCGCCGTCTGGCTTTTGACAGCGACCCTCAAGCGTTCTGCGCGCAATGGGCCGCAGCCCAGGCGCAACTGCGTGAACGCTGTCAGGCCGCGCGTCAGCGGCTCGAGCGTATTGCCCTGGGTGACCAGGCTCTGGCCTGGATCACCGAGCGCTGCTTCGCCGCTGGCGTCGATGGCCTGCGTGCCGATCTGGTCTGGCTGCGAGCAGCCCGCGCCCACTGCGCCTGGCGCGGCGCCGAAGTCATTGCAGAGGAAGATGTCGACGCCGTAGCGGAGTTCGCCCTGCGCCACCGCCGTCGGGTCTCGCCCCCCGCCATGCCGCCATCGGCAGCGCCTGAGGGCGGCCAAGGAGAAGGGCAAAGGCAAGGCGGGCAGGGTGATTGGGGCGCCATGGCGCCTCAGCCGGTAGCCACCGGGGCCCGCCGCGAGGTGCCGAACTGGGCAAAAAAGCCCTGAGCATCCGCCCGCCTGACGCCAAGGCGACGGATGCCAGGCCCCGCGTCGGACCGCTCAAGGGCGCCAGCCGGGGGCGTGTTCAGGCGGCTGCCACCGGCCGGGTTGCCTGGTTGCCGACCCTGCTCAAGGGGCGGCCACGCGTGCGCAAGGATCTGTGCTGGCAACAGCGGCGGGCCCAAGAGAACGAATTATGGCTGGTGATCGTCGACGCCTCAGCGTCGACCCGTCGTTACCAGGCGTTGGCACACACCAAAGGGCTGCTGGCAGAGCTGTTCGACCAGGCCTATCGCCAGCGAGCGCGTCTGGCCTTGCTGACCGCCAGCGGAGGTACGCCACAATGGCAGCGCCATGGCCTCAAGGCCTCTGCAGCGTTGCAACCCTGGTTGCAGGCGCTGGGCGCCGGTGGTGGTACCCCCCTGATCGCGGCCTTGGACCAGGCTCGTCAGTGGCTGCTGGCGCGGCGCAAGGCCTGTCCACAGGAGCTGCAGCGCTGCCTGGTGTTCACCGATGGCCGCCTGCAGCGTTGGGGCGCTGTGCAACCACTGGCTTGCGACACCCTGCTGGTGGATATGGAAATGGCGCCAGTACGCCTGGGGCGTGCCAGACAATTGGCCGAAGAACTGCAAGCCGAATACCAGCACCTGCAAAACTTCAAGGTAATGCAAAAGTGACACTTGTCAGCAGGCTGCGACACTGTGCCGCAATAAGGAAAGTTGCCGTGGCAGTAACAGCACATGTTTCACAGGTGCGTGCACTGGCACGCACTTGTGTCACCCGCAGCTATTACTTCGGCATCGACCAAGGTTGCAGGTCATAACCTTTTTCGGAGAGTTCGGCACGCACTTCCTCGATCAGGTTCGCCCATTGCGCTGGGTCGGAATAGATACGCGAGGAAACCTGTTTGCTGCCGATACGGGTGCTGGTCCGGTCGATGACTGCCAGACTCAGCTCGCCCGAACCGTTTGGGGCATCCCAGGCAACGCACTGGAAGGGTTCAAAGGCATGGTCGGCAATCAGCAGTGCTTCGTTGACACGGAGCGGGGCATTCATGGTTCGGTCTCTCTATGGTCCCAAACATCGAAGTGAAGTCCGCGTTGTCGAGTGCTCGCTAAAACATTTCGCGATACGCAGCGCGGGGTTATTCGTACTGATGCTCCAAGTCGGTGTTCAAGTCACATGGCAGTTGTAAATTTTTTGGGGGCGGAGAAATGACTCTCCATTCTACGCCCCGTGTGACGTCATCAACCGGTGAAAATTCCCTTGTCGAATTGTAGCCACTCCCGTTTACAGACAAACGGTAGTGGGCGGCGCCAAGTTCGTTGCTACTGTTAATTCGGGCGTCGCAACTTACTGTTTTCATGTAAAAAACCATAATTTGGCGCCAAGGAAAGGTTATGCACGAGCCTGCATCTCAACGCCGCTTGCTCATTGTCGATCCTTGCGACGATTGCCACCGTCTTTTGCCAGGCCTGAGTGGAGCGGGCTGGGATGTGCATAGCTGTACGCTGGGCGCTGCGCTGGAGTACCCATGCGATGTCGGCTTGCTGCGCCTGCAGGCGTCGCACCTGCGCCACCCCGACGCAGTCAAGGACATGATCAAGCGCAGCAACACCGAATGGATTGCCGTGTTGAGCGCTGAAGAGCTGCGCATGCAGAACGTCGGAGATTTCGTCTGCGAGTGGTTCTTCGATTTCCACACCTTGCCGTTCGATGTGTCCAGGGTTCAAGTTACCTTGGGGCGTGCGTTTGGCATGGCGCGCTTGCGTGGCAAAGGTGCGATGCAGGTGGAGGAGCTTGAGCACGAACTGCTTGGCGACAGCAGACCCATCCGTGAACTGCGCAAGTTGTTGGGCAAACTGGCGCCGACCGAATCGCCGGTGCTGATCCGGGGAGAAAGTGGCACGGGCAAAGAGTTGGTGGCCCGCACGTTGCACCGTCAGTCGCAACGCTTCGATCAACCGTTTATCGCCATTAACTGCGGCGCGATCCCGGAACACCTGATCCAGTCCGAACTGTTCGGTCATGAAAAGGGGGCTTTCACGGGTGCCCACCAGCGCAAGGTCGGGCGAATCGAAGCAGCGCACGGCGGTACGCTCTTTCTCGATGAAATCGGTGACTTGCCGTTGGAGTTGCAAGCCAATTTGCTGCGTTTTCTGCAAGAGAAGCACATCGAACGGGTGGGAGGCAGCCAACCTATCCCCGTTGACGTCAGGGTACTGGCCGCGACCCATGTGGACCTGGAGAAGGCCATCGAACAGGGCCGCTTTCGCGAAGACCTCTATTACCGGCTGAACGTCCTGCAGGTCGTGACTGCGCCCCTGCGCGACCGCCATGGTGACCTGTCGATGCTCGCCAACCACTTTTCGCATTTCTACAGCCTGGAAACTGGGCGCAGACCGCGTTCGTTCAGCGACCATGCGCTGGCTGCGATGGGCCGACACGACTGGCCGGGTAATGTGCGGGAACTGGCCAATCGTGTGAGGCGAGGTTTGGTCCTGGCCGAAGGGCGGCAGATTGAGGCGCAGGACCTTGGTTTGCAGGTAGTGGAGCAACAGGATCAGCCGCTGGGCACGCTGGAGGACTACAAGCACCGCGCGGAACGTCAGGCATTGTGCGATGTGCTCAACCGGCACAGCGATAACCTGAGCATTGCGGCGCGGGTGCTCGGGGTGTCGCGGCCAACCTTCTATCGCCTGCTGCACAAGCATCAGATCAGGTAAGCATTCAGCCGGGCTGACTCAACGTGTGGGGTTGTTCGGAAGCAGCCTGGACACTTTGGCACTGCGTCTCAACTCGACTGCGCAATATGCCCGTCGGCAATTTCCTCGACAGCCTCGTCCTCGCCCGGCAGCGCTGTGATCACACTGAAGTCACTGACCTCCACCTCGCCACCGCCGTACCCCAGCAAATGGAAAGAAAACGCCTTGCGCTCAGTCGGGTTGTCGAAACCGAACTCCATGTCCAGAGGCTGGTCCGCCGTTACCAGCATTTCTTCAGGTAGCCCCAATGGTACATCCCGCTCTAGCTCTTTGGCTTTGAGCTGAATGTAGGCATTGTGCTGCGGGTCGAGGGAGCGGATCTTGACCCGTACCCTGGTGTGCGAGCCCTCCGGCAGTTCCAGATACTGTGCGCCGATCAGGTTATCGGCCCAGTCGTCGTGTATTCGGGCTTGCAGCGGGATGGCGGACGGACCGCCGAACTGGTAGCGAAGGTTCAGCGGTGTCTGCAGCAAGGACTGGTCGAGCACTCCGGCCAGAGCGCTGATCTGCAGCCCGGTAATCGCATCGCCTGGCCCCAGGTACTTGGCTTGGTCGGCAATGAATCCCTCGCTGGCGTATCGCCGGCAGCGCTGCTGGAAGTCGCACTCGGTGAACACGCCCTTGCCGTCATGGTAGCGAAGCATGCCGTTGGTGTAGGCGATCATCTCGCGGCCACTGTCATAGTCGCGAAACAGCGAGCGCCCGCCGAGGGCGGCGGGAATGGGCAGTGCGAAGTAATCGAGCAACGAAGTGGCTAGGTCGATATGCCCATAGGTGCCGCGGTTCACGCGGGGCAATGCGGCTTGCTCGGGGGCGAGGGTGAGGTTGAAACCCCAGGATGATGCCAGGCGGACTCCGTCGATGCCGTGGGACTCATCGGACGTAACCACTACCAGGGTATCCTTGAGGACACCCTGTTGTTCGAGGCTGTCGAGAAACGCGCCAATGGCATCGTCCAGATAGGCCACTGCCGCCTGCTTGGCGGTATCGTACCGCTCCAGGTACTGCTCGGGCGCCGAGTAGGGCTGGTGCGTGCCCACGGTCAGCAGGGTGAGCATCCACGGCTTGTCCTGTTTGCGTAGCTGGCCCACGTAGTCCAGCGCACCCTCGAAGAAGGCCCGGTCATCCTTGCCCCAGGGGAACTCCAGGTAGTTCCCGTTGCGGAACCATTCCTGGCCATTCACCGAGTCAAAGCCAATGTGCGGCATGATCCGGTCCTAGGCCATGAAACGCAGGCCTGCACCCTGCAAGTAATGGGTGGTGAATCCTGCCTGACGCAGCTGCGCCGGCAGGCAAGCCTGATTGCGCTGTTGCTGCGTCAACAGCTCCATGCCCTTGGGAGTGCCGTTGGCGAGCTTGTCGTAGTCACCACAGAGCATGGCGTACAGGCCGCGAATGGTCTGGTGGGTATGCAGCACGTAATCCGGGGTATTCATGCCGCGCTCTGCCCAGTGGCTGAGCTTGGGCATCAGCTCTTCGTCGAAGCGGCTATTCAGGGCCTGGCGATTAGGCCTGATGTAAGCCCCGGGAATACCTTCGAGGGTAATCACCAGCAGGTTGCGCGCCTGGCCGGGCACGCCCAACAGCTTGCGGCCATGCAAGTCGGACTGGGTAAGGCCCGCGCTTGGCAGCGGGGTTACGGGCTGTTGTTCGCCAAACGCATCGAGGGCACGTTGCTGCACGCTGCCGACGCCTGCTGCCAGCAGTTGGTGGGAGAGGTTGTATTGGCGCCATTGGTCGGCGTCCGACGGCGCCAGGTGCTGACCGCTCCAGTGCAGGCCGAACAGCAGCACGGGAATGGCCCAGGCCTTGCGGGGTAAGGGAGTAGCAGGCGAACGGGCCCCGAACGATAGGCTCGCCAGCCACCCCAGCAGGCCCAGCGCCAGTGCCCAGGGTAGCCAGGCATGGGCAAGGCCGCCACCGGTGGAGTTTTCCACGAACTGTGGGTCGGTCAGGTAGCCCAGGTCGGCGGCGGTGGGCAGCCGGCCCACTGCACTCACCAGCTCCGCCGAAGTCACCCAGAACCCGGCCCAGGCCAGAAGCACCGGCAGGGCCAGCCACCAGGGGCGGCGATGCAGTGCCAGCACCAGCAGGCTGCCGATCGCGAGGTCCGACAGGTAACCAAAAGCGTTGGACCAACCCAACATGGCGCGCGCGCCCAGTGGGATCACCAGCACCAAGGTCGCCAGGGCGGCAAGACGGGTGCGAGGGTGGCCTAACAGGTCATTCACGAAAACTTTCCTTATTGCCATTAAAACGTCATGTTTCTGTGCTCGATGATAACAGGCCAAGTTCAGGAAAGCGGTCGGTTACAAGGTTGGTTACCAATTGCCGGGCCGGGCAGGCCCGCACAACTCAGAAGTAGTAAGGGAATTTGAGGCTGAAGGAGAAGTCCGGCGCATCATCGGTCAGCCCGATGGACAGGTTCGGTACGATCGTCAGGTTGTTGGTCGCAGCGAATGTCATGCCAATGTTGAAGTTCGCAGCGTTGTAGTCACTGTTGCTGATCGACTGCCAGTCGCCCCCGTCAGGCTTGATCTTGCTCTTGCTCGAGAACTGGTCGGTTACCGAGAACGACATACTCATCTTCTCGTTGAGGGCAAAGGCGATACCGCCGCCGATCTGCCACGAGTCCCCGAGTTTCACGTCCCCGCCAACCTTGGAATTGACCTGCGGGCTGATGTCGCTGAACGAGTCCTGCATGTTGTAGGTGTACTGCAGGCTGGCGAACAACACGGCCGGGTCGAACGTCTTGACCAGCGAGATGCCGGGCGAGATCGACCAGACACCATTGCCGGTCGGCAGGTCTTCCGGAACCGCCAGGTTGTCGTTGCCAGGGCTCTGGATCAGCTTGATGCCATAGGGGTCCTTGCCGGTGGGTGCCTTGACGCGCAGTGTGGCCACGGCGTCCGGCCAGGTTTCGTCTTCGTCGAGGAACTTGTAGGCGATCCCGAAGTTGACGTCGCCGATGGCCGGGTCGCGGGTCACCGTATCATCGGACGTCACCCCAGCGGCACCGCCTGCGCCGCCTGAGGAGTAGGTGGATTCGCGGTAGACGATCGGGACGTTTATATCGAACTGCCAGCGCTGATCCATGTTGTAGCGGGCTGTCAGGTCCAGGGTCCAGTTGTCCGCCTTGATACGGTCGATGTTGATATTGCCCAGGAAAATCGAATCCAGCGCCAGGAATCCGTTGAGGGTAAGGGCGCGGGTGTCGTAATGGGTATAGGTCAGGCCGGTCTCGACGCTGAACTTGCCGCCACCGAAAAAGCCGCTGGCTTCGTCATACAGGTTGGACACGCTTTGCGCGGGCTCGGAATTGTCCTGCAACGATTGTCCGTAGGAACTGCCTGTGGTACCGGGCGCGCCAGAGGCCACGGTCTGGCTGCCCTTGACCCCTTCGGCAGGCGATTTGGTCAGGCGTTTCGGGGCTGGGGCCTGAGGTGCCTCTTCGACCTGGCGCAGTCGTTGCTCCAGCACCATCAATGCGTTCTGTTGTGCTTCATAGCGCTGTTTCAGCGCGATAAGCTCCTGTTTCAGCGCTTCGACCTCCGGGTCGGCCGCAGCCTGGAGCAGAGTGGCCGGTGCCAGGGTACTCAAACAGACGATAGCTCTTAGCGTCAACAAACGGTGCATGGGTTAGCCGTCCCTTCTGACTGACTGCATTCGATGAGACTGAGCGTAGATCAGTATCCGAGGTTTCGAAGGCCTTTGAGCTGGTCCAGGTTGACATTCATCGTGCCGGCCGTGCGAGCACTGTCTCGCATCACGACATTGAGCGACGTCAGGTTGCTGACCCGGTTGCTGGCACCGAGCAATGTCGTGTTCTGCATCAGTCCACCTTGGCCGATGCGCTGGAAGGTGTTGCCCTGGTTGTTATTGGCAACGATGCTCATCTGAACCCCGGTGCCGGAAGCTGACACGTTCAGCGAACCCGCACCGTTGCTGCCGGTCAGCGAGGAGCCGTCAGCCAGGGCTTGACCTTGGGGGCTGCTGGTTGGGGCCTGGTTGCCCTTGGTCACGTTGATGGCGACATTGTTGTGTGCTGTGTTGAAGTCACCCGCGGCACGTACCACCTGGGTCACGCCTTCGGTGGTGTTCAGGCCGCTGCCGCCGGTGACGGTCCCTGTGCCATTGCTCGTGGGTTGGGAGGTGCCGGTGCCTTTTTCGTCGATCATCGACACATAGAACTGCGGCTTGATGGTCGATTGCTGAATCTGCATCGAAGACGTTGCGCCAATCACCTCGCCATTGGCGTTCTGCCAGGTGCTGGTCATGACGATGCCGAAGCTGACGATCCGTCCCGGCATCACGTAGCGGCCACGCAGGTTGGCCAGCTCCTGATCCTTCAGCTCGATGGGTTTGAATGTCTCTGCCTGGGTCGGCAGGGTAGCGGCCAGGCACATCAAGGCCAGCCAGGTAGAAGTTTTCATGGGGAGCTCCCGGAGCGTCTTGCCCATTGATTGCTAGAAGAAGTCGCTTTGGATAAAGCCAAAGTCCATCAACTCAGCGTCCTGCACCGGCGTGAAGTTACTGATGCGGTTCTTGGCGCTCAGCGGCAACGGTGGGTCGAGCAGGATGTTGTTCTTGTCGTATCCCTGGCCAATGACGGCGAAGATGATGCCGTTCCAGCCCTTGAGAAAGTCCTCTACCTTGAAGCGCTTGTGGCCCAGCACCGGATCGCCGATGTAGACCCAACCACGATCGACCTTCTGCATGACCACGAAATGCTTGTAGCCGCGGATGTCCATCAGCACGACCACTGGAATACGGATGCTGTGCAGGGTATCGGGGGCCACCTTGTAACCACGGGCGCGCATGCCGAGGCTTTCCACGTAGCGCTTCATGTCCAGCATCGAGAAACCTTGGACGCGCACCTGGTCGGGGTCGGCATGGGCCAGCATGCCTTCGATGATCTGCTGCTCGTCGACGTCCAGCCAGTAGGCTTGGCGCAGGATGGTCGCCAGGGCCGCGGCGCCGCAACTGAAGTCGGTTTTCTGTTGCACCAGGTCGGCGAACTTGCGTTCGCGGATGCTCTGGATGGGTTTGTAGATGACCGCGCCTCCCGGCAGGACGGACAACGGCATCTGGGCTGCTTCGATCACACTGGCCATGCACAGCAAAAACGCCAAGGCGATAATGCGCATGTTCGACGCCCCCCTTTGATTTCTTGTTAGAAAGAGGCCCCCCGCAGGGGGCCTCCACGCCGCAGTTGCTACATCGAGGTGTTGGAGATGGCCAGCGAGTTGCTTTGCTGGTTGCCCACACCGGCTGCCACGTTGACGCCCAGGTTGCCGCTGCCACCGTTCACCGAGCCACTGAGGGTTGCGGTGTTGGTCACAGGGTTGGCCCAGCCGGTCGGGGTCAGCACTTGGAACGACACGGTGTTGCTCAGTGCGTACTCGCTAGACTCGCTGTAGCTCTTCGAGATGCTGTCCGAAGATTGCGAGGCTTTCTCGCCGGACTTCTCGAAGGCCGAAGCGTTGGCTTTTTCCCACTCCGAGGCTCTCGCTTTTTCGTACGAAGAATCGCGAGACTTCTCGTAGGAGGTGTCGCGAGATTTGTCGTAAGAAGAGTCGCGGGTCCGGTCATACGAAGAGCTATACGACTTGTCGAACGACGAATCGAAGGACTTGTCGAAGGACGACGCGTGGGTTTTGTCACTCGAGGTATCGACGTCTACGTCGAGGTTAGCGCTGAGCGAGCCGTCGAAGCTTTCGCTGCGGGTCCGGGTGAACGGGCCGAACGACGAGCTGGAGGTTGCATCGGCACTGGCCGAAGCATCCAGCGAGGCGCTGAGCGAAGCACTCGAGGTGGAGCTGGAGCTCGAGTTATGCGAACCACTGGCATTCCAGCTGTTCGAGCCATTGGCAGCCATGTTGTTCGAGCCGCTGGCGCTGCTGCTGCTGGAGCCGCTGGCGTTCATGCTGCTAGAGCCACTGGCGTTGCTGCTGCTGGAGCCGCTGGCGCTGCTGCTCTTCGAACCGCTGGCGCTGCTGCTTTGCGAGCCAGCCACGCTGAAGCTCGAACTGGAGCTCTTGTCGATGTTGGCATCGAACGAGCCGCTGCGCGAGGACGAACCGCTCTTGGAGGTGGTGAAGGTAAGCGTATCCACCCGATAGGTGCGGTCGGCACGGTTGATGACGGTCAGGCCTGGACCGGTCTGCTTGGCAGTGGCAGTGGCAGTGGAGTTACCAATTGGCGCACTGTTGTTGGCAATGGCCATGGTGTTTTTCTGCTGGTTCAGGTCGCCGCCAGCAATGTTGATACCCACGTTACCGCTGCTACCGTCAGCCGAGCCGCTCATGACAGCCGAGCTTTGGGTCGACCAGTTCTTGACGGTGTTGTTGTTGCTGTGTTGATCGACGTTTGCGGTTGCCACGGAGTCGCCGAAGACGAAGCTGTTGTCGATGGCAGAGTTGTCGGACGCGGTGTTGGCGATAGCCGCCGCGTTGTCTTGTTGGTTGCCGTTACCGGCTGCCACGTTGACGCCGACGTTGCCGCTCGCGCCTGCGGCCGAGCTGCTCATTTCTGCTTCGTTGACGGTGCCTTCATTGAGGATGAAGTTGTTGGTGCTTCTTTGGGTGTCGTCAGCTGTGGCAGTAGCGCTGGTGTAGATAGGTTTTGGAGGAGGGTTGTAGTGGCCGTGGTGGCCATGTCCACGCCGATCGTTCTGATCCGCTTGTGCAGCAACAGCCATGACCGCAGCAATTGCGAAAACCAGAGGCTTGAGTGCCATCGAGGGTTTCATGGTGTTTCTCCGTCTTTTTTTTCGGTTAAGTGTTGTTCTTACCTTTTTGGGTCAGTTCGCGACCCGTACGCTCAGGGTGTTTGCCGTCTGGTTTCCCACCCCGGCGCTCTGATTCAACTGAATCACCCCACGGCTACCGGTGAAGGCCTGGTCACCGGTGGTGACCTGGCGATAACCAGGGGAGGTATCGGTTGGATCGGAGCTTTTGATCAGCGCCACGTTCTGCTGCATCAGGACGCTGTCGTCGATACTTTGCGGATGCGCACTGGTGCTGATGCTCAGTGCGTTGGCTTGCTGGGTACTGGCACCTGCGCTCTGGTTGATGCCCAGCGCGCCGCTGCCGTGACTGAAGGCGGTGCCCTGAATGCTGGCTCGGGCATCCATGTTCGGATCGATCACGGATTGAAGGCGTTGTTGGATCTGCGTATTCGCGCTGGCCTGCGGCCCATTGGCAAACGCGCGGGCGTTGACCTGTTGCTGCAGGTCGCCCGCTGCCTGGTTGAGGGAGAAGTTGCCTTGGTACTGCCCGCCGGAGCTGTCGATGGAAGCGTCATTCATCACGGGGGACTGGGCCAAGGCCGATGCACTGCAAAACGCGGCAAGGATGAACAACGTCTGCCTCATCTCATTTGCCTCCGGTCAGGATCTGCAGCGGTGCAAGACCGCGCTGGACGCTCGAATTGACCATGTTGGAGATGCCATTGCCTGCGCCTGTGCCACGGCCAGCGGCCATGTTGGGAAGCTGGTTCTGGTTGCCGATGGCTCCGCCCAGGTTGTTGGTCTGCTGGTTGACCAGCGAAGAAATACCAGTGCCGCTGGTGATGTTGGCGAAGTCGCCATCACTGAGCTCATTGGTCTGCTTGAGGATGTAGGCAGAGGGGTTGGCGTTGGCGGTGGTAGGGTTGGGGTCTGGCGCCAGCGGCGCGCGGATCGCCATTCGGGGTTGGACATCGCGGGTGATCACGATGATTCCGTTGTCGGCCTGGGCCGGTAGACTGAGGCATGAACCCAGTACGCACCCTATCAGCAGGCGGCGGAAAAGGCCTTTATCGAGTTTCTCCACGGTGGCAATTCCTTCTTTCCGTTCGCTGGCCCGTTATCAGCGTTGCGAGGAAGAGAGCAGGAGCTGTGCCGTTTTTGCTTTTCATAGATAATTCAAGGAATTAGCTTCAATAGCTGAATGCTTCATCATTTAGCTGTATCAGCGACGAGACACGGGGCAGGCCAAGAACAGCTTTTTCTGGTTGTGGCCCTGCCCCAAGCGGCTTTGGCGGGGTTGTATCAGCGGCGTAACACTCACCCCGGCATTTGCGGAAAGCGCGCAAGCACGGGAACCATGGCTTGCCTTGGTGTCTCAGGGGCTTAACACATCACGGGGTTGCGAGCAGTTGGCCGACAGCGTCCAATGCGGCGGCGCTGCGGGTTGGCCAGTCGCCGCCGACGACCTGCCAAACTTGTTCGTGGCGTTGCAGCCAGCCGAGGCTGTCGGCAAAAAAACCTTGGCGCTCACTCAGTTGGGGCTGGCAGCGCTGGCCATCGTCCACCCAATCGACACCCTCAGGGTCGAGCAACAGATGCAGGTCGTAGTCGCGCTCCAGCAGGGCCTGCTCGATCCAGGCCGGGCAATCGCCAAACAGTGCCCGGCTCCATAACAGGTTACTGAGCAAGTGGGTATCGAGGATCAACAAACGAGGCTGGCGGGCGCGAGCGTCATCTTCCCACGCCAGTTGCCCGCGGGCGATGGTGGGGATGTCGGCGTAGCAGGTATCGCGGCCCTCCTGGTCGATGAAGTGGCGCACGTATTCCGGCACGACAAGGCCGCCGAAGCGAGCCTGAAGCACTCGACTTAGCCAGCTTTTACCACTGGATTCCGGACCACACAGCACTACGACTTTCATTGCGCCACCAACGCCGGATCACGACGCCACTCCATCCAGCCGCGCACAGCGATGACGGTCAGCACGGCGAAGAATCCAGCAGTGAAGTACAGCTGTTGATGCAGGTATTGACCGACGTACACCACATCGACCACCACCCACAACGGCCAACACTGCAGGCGCTTCTGCGCCATCCATACCTGCGCCACCAAGCTGAAACCGGTCAAGGTGGCGTCCAGCCAGGGCAGGGCAGCATCGGTCCACCGGGCCATCGCCGCGCCCAGCGCCAGGCTCAACACAAGGCCGGCCAACAGGCTGTGACCTACGGCAGGTCCCCCCAGGCGGGACACCTTGCGTGCATCTTCGGCGCGATCCGGGCGCAGCCATTGCCACCAGCCATACAGCTGCAGCGCAGCGTAGGCCACTTGCAGGAGCATGCCCGAGTACAGTTTGACCTCATGGAACAGCCAGGCATAGATCAGCACCATCACCAGGCCAATAGGCCAGCACCAGGCATTTTGTTTGACGGTGAGCCAGACGGCGATTACGCCGAGCACGGCGGCGATGAACTCAAGGCCGGACATCGGCGATCCTTGGAATGGGAGGGGGCGCGATTGTAGCCCGTGGGGGGCGATGAGTGACAAGGCTTTGTGAACCGCTTGGCTGCCGGCTCTGACCGAACAACGAAAGCTCATCGATTCGAAGAAGCTGCGGGGGCGCGGGCGTAGCCTGCGATCGAGGGCATAGCCCTCGCATCAATCCCTGTCGGGGCCGCCTCGCGGCCCTTCGCAGACGCGGTTCAAACCCTGAATTGACGCAGCAGCTGCTCCAGTTCCTCGCTCAAGCGGGCCAGTGCCTCCCCAGCATCGCTCGACTGGCGGGCAGCGTCGGCGGTCTGCTGTGACAAACCGGCAGTATCCAGCACGTTGCGGTTGATTTCCTCGACGACATGCGACTGCTGCAAGGTGGCACTGGCGATGGAGGCATTGAGTGCGGTGAGGTTGTGCAGCGCGTGGCTGATCGCATCCAGGCTGGTGCCGGCTTCTCGGGCCTGCTGAACCGTCTGGCGGGAGGCCTCGCTGCTGGTGTCGATGGCTTTGACCGCGGCATCCGACTGGCCCTGCAAATGCTCGATCATGGTATGGATTTCCGCGGTCGACTGAGCCGTGCGCTGGGCCAGCAGGCGCACTTCGTCGGCAACCACGGCAAAACCACGGCCTTGTTCGCCCGCGCGGGCTGCCTCGATCGCAGCATTCAGGGCCAGCAGGTTGGTCTGCTCGGCGATCGAGCGGATCACATCGAGTACACCGCCGATCTTGCTGCTGTGCCCGGCCAGTTCCCGGATCACCTGCACGGCCTGATCGATGGTCTGTGACAGGCTGTCGATCTGCTGCAGGCTGCCGTGAATCGCTTGCTGGCCATGCTCCACCTGCTGTTGCGCAGCGCGCATCTCGCCGGCCGCTTGCTCGGCGGTCTTGGCCACGTCCTGCACGGCGTAAGTGACTTCGTTCACGGCAGTCGCCACCTGGTCCATCTGCAGCGACTGCTGGGCGCTGCGCTGTTGCGCGGCTCCAGCATTGTCACCGACTTGTCCTGCGGACTGGGCCAAGGCATGGGCGGCACCTTGCAGTTGGCCGACGACCCCCTGCAATTTGCCGTTGAAGCGGTTGAAATGCTCGCCCAGGTGGGTGATCTCGTCACGGCCGTGGGTGTCCAGACGCCGGGTCAGGTCGCTCTCGCCACTGGCAATGTTGCCCATGGCTTGAACGGCTTCCTGCAGTGGGCGGGCAATGCTGCGGGCAATGAGCATCACCACAAGCGCCATCAACAGGGCGATGCCCAGGCCGACCAGGGTGGCGTCGCGCAACTGACGGGCGAATTCGGCCTGCACATCGTCGACGTACACACCCGAACCGATGATCCAGCCCCAAGGCTTGAACAATTGAATGTAGGAGGTCTTGGCCACCGGATCGGTGGCGCCCGGCTTGGGCCAGCGGTAGTTGACCGGGCCTGCGCCCTGGCTGCGGGCGAGGGCGACCATTTCGTTGAAAACGGCGAAACCGTCTGGGTCTCGGATGGCCGAAAGGTCCTGGCCATCGAGTTTGGGGTTGGCCGGGTGCATGATCATTTTCGGCCCCAGGTCGTTGATCCAGAAGTAGTCATTCTGGTCATAGCGCAGCCCACGCACCACTTGCAGGGCCTGCTGTTGGGCCGCCTCGCGGCTGAGGCTTCCGGCAGCCTCCAGCCCCTGGTAGTAGGCCAGCACACCTGCGGCAGTCTGGACCACATGGCGGGTCTTCTCCGCCTTGGCCTGGTAAAGGTCGCCGTGGATCTGGCGCAGCATCAACAAGCCCAGCACTACCAGCATTGCCACGGCCACCAGCAGTATCAGCCACAAGCGGCGGCTGATCGACATCGACCTCAAGGTCTTCATGAAGGTTACTCCCGCGTTTTTCTTGTTATTCAGGTGCATCCAAACACGCTTTGCCGTCGCCCCCCACTCGACTAATGGCTAAGTGCTAGATCCGGGCTACTCTGCCGCTGTTCAGGCAAGCGATCGCAGAGCGTCTCTGTTAGGATTTCGGCCGCCCAAGATGAAACCTTTAGGCAGCGTGAACTTTTCGACTGGCATTGCCACCAACAGTCGCTGTAAAACAGCCGCGCCGCGTGCGGCAAATCACAAGCAAATCAAGAACTAGGGGCCTGCACAGAGCAGTGCTCCACCCGGGGGAACGATGGATTTTTGGACTGCCTTCCAGGCAATCATCTTAGGTGTGGTCGAGGGACTCACGGAGTTTCTGCCGATTTCCAGTACCGGCCACCAGATTATCGTCGCCGACCTGATCGGCTTCGGTGGCGAGCGGGCCATGGCGTTCAACATCATCATCCAGTTGGCGGCGATCCTGGCGGTGGTCTGGGAATTCCGACGCAAGATCCTCGATGTGGTCTTTGGGCTGACCCGCCAGCCCACCGCGCGACGCTTCACCGGTAACCTGCTGCTGGCCTTCCTGCCTGCGGTGGTGCTCGGTGTGTTGTTCGCCGACCTGATTCATGAATACCTGTTCAACCCGATCACCGTGGCTGCTGCGCTGGTGGTCGGTGGGTTCATCATGCTGTGGGCCGAGCGCCGCGACCACCGCGTCGAGGTCGATCACGTCGACGACATGCGCTGGAGCCATGCGCTGAAAATCGGCTTCATCCAGTGCCTGGCCATGATCCCCGGCACTTCCCGCTCCGGTTCGACCATCATCGGCGGCTTGATCTTCGGTCTGTCGCGTAAGGCCGCTACCGAGTTCTCCTTCTTCCTGGCCATGCCCACCATGGTGGGGGCGGCGGTGTATTCAGGCTACAAGTACCGCGATCTGTTCCAGCCCAGCGACTTGCCAGTCTTCGCCATCGGCTTCGTGACTTCGTTCATTTTCGCCATGATCGCCGTGCGAGGCTTGTTGAAGTTCATCGCCAATCACAGCTATGCAGTGTTCGCCTGGTACCGCATTGCCTTTGGCCTGCTGATTCTGGCCACCTGGCAGTTCGGCTGGGTCGACTGGTCGACGGCGCACGGCTGATATGGCACGCACGCAAGCCAAGGGGCAGTATGGCGCCGCTCGTGAGGAGGGGGTACGCCATGCCCGCTTCAAGCTGCTGGTTTTGGGCGCATTGTGCCTGCTGCCAGGAATTGGCGTGGCCCAGATGGCTTGGGGTGGGCAAGCCTGGTGGCCGCTAGCCGTCTATCCGGCGGCGAGCTTGATCTGCCTGCTGCTGTACTGGCAGGACAAGCACCAGGCGCGCGCCCAAGCCTGGCGTACGCCTGAGAAGGTGTTGCATGTCAGCGAGCTTCTAGGGGGCTGGCCTGGAGCACTGGTGGCCCAACAACTGTTTCGGCACAAGACTCGGAAGGTTTCCTACCAGCTGGTGTTCTGGGGCATCGTGCTGCTGCACCAGGTGTTCTGGGTGGATTACCTGTTCCTGAATCAGCAGCTTTTCTCGTTGTTTTGATGGCGGCGTTGCCGGGGGCTGCTTGCAGCCCTTTCGCGACCCAAGGTCGCTCCTCCAGGGGCGCGTCCTTCTTGAAGTCGTCGCGTTACCTGGAGCCTCGGCTTGCCAGCGATCGGTTCACATCACCAGGCCAACCTGCAGCCGTTTTGGCAGGCGTTTCACCACTAGCTGGTGCGAGCGTTGCAGCAAATCGCACAGCTCATCCCGGCCCATGGGGTAGGGTGGCGCCATGCTGATCCACTTTGCCCGCGCCAGGTAAGGTGCCGGGCGGACGCCGGGTCGGTCGCAGTAGCCCAGAAAGGTGTCGTCCGCCACCTTGAACGACAGCCCTGCACCGGCCAGATCCAGCACCGCGAACATCTTGTTACCGGCTACCGAAAACACCCGGACACCGCCCCACTTGTAGTCTTCCCGTGCACCCGGCAAGCCCAGGCAGAAGGTCACGACCTGGTCTTCGGTCATGTGCTGCCTAGACATAACGTTCCCCACAGGCCTCGAACGACGCCGCCAGATGATCGATCCAGGCCCGTACCGCTGGAAGCAGACCCCGCCGGTGAGGGTACACCGCCTGCAGATAGCCACCAGGCAGCGACCAGTCGGGCAGCAGCCTGACCAGTTCGCCTCGTTCAAGCTGTTCCTCACAGAACATGCTTGGCAAGGCCGAGAAGCCGAGCCCGGCGCGGACGGCTGCGCTTCGCACCACGAAGTCGTCGATGGCCAGGCGCGGCTCCAGCGCAATCTCCTGCTGTTGGCCGTTTGGGCCGTGCAGACGCAAGTGCACCAGCCTGTCGGGCTCTGCTGCACCCAGGACTGGCAGGGTGGCCAGTTCGGCGGGGTGGCGAATGTGGTCGGCGAAGCCAGGAGCCGCCACCAGCTGCATCTGTGCCTGGCGCAAACGACGGGTGACCAGCGCAGGGTCCTCATCGCCCAGATCGCGGACCCGCAGGGCCACGTCGATACCCTCGGAAATCAGATCGACCCGGCGGTTGAGCAGCACCATGTCCAGTTGTACCTGAGGGTAGTGCGCCAGAAAACGACTGACCACGTCCGGCAAGAAGGCATGGGCCAAGGCGACCGGGCAGGAAACCCGCAGTCGGCCACGCGGCTCGCTGCTCATGCTCGCCACCACCTCGTCGGCCGCCTCGGCCTCCAGCAGCATGGCCTGGCAATGATGCAGGTACCGTTCGCCCACGGCGGTGAGCTTGAGCTGGCGAGTGGTGCGTTGCAGCAGGCGTGTGCCCAGACGTTCCTCCAGCTCGGCGATGCGTCGCGACAAGCGTGACTTGGGGATGCCCAGCTGGCGTCCTGCCGCCGCGAACCCCCCGGCGTCAACCACGCGGGCGAAGTAAAAGAGGTCATTGAGGTCTTGCATGGTCCTGTCTCACTGTCCTATCCATAGGACAAACTAACGCATTTTTGCTGCCTTATCAGCCATTGGCTGCCCCGGTAGGATTCTCTCCATCGTGATCGCCCACCGCCGCGGTCTTCATTCACAGGAGAGTCCCATGAAACTGTTGCATATCGATTCGAGCATCCTGGGCGACAATTCCGCCTCCCGTCAGCTGAGCCGCGAAGTGGTCGAAGCTTGGAAAGCCGTCGACCCGAGCATCGAAGTGGTCTACCGCGACCTGGCCGCCGACGCCATCGCCCACTTCTCCGCCGCGACCTTGGTTGCAGCCGGTACCCCTGAAGACATGCGCGATGCGGCCCAGGCGTTCGAAGCCAAGCTCAGCGCCGAAACCCTGGAAGAGTTCCTGGCCGCCGACGCTGTGGTGATCGGCGCCCCTATGTACAACTTCACCGTGCCGACCCAGCTCAAAGCCTGGATCGACCGTGTTGCCGTCGCCGGCAAGACCTTCCGCTACACCGAAGCCGGCCCTGAAGGCCTGTGCGGCGACAAGAAAGTGGTCCTGGTATCCACTGCAGGCGGCCTGCACGCCGGCCAAGCGACCGGTGCCGGTCATGAGGACTTCCTCAAAGTGTTCCTCGGCTTCATCGGTATCACCGACCTGGAAATCGTCCGCGCCCACGGCCTGGCCTACGGCCCGGAGCAGCGTAGCAAGGCAATTGACGACGCTCAGGCGCAGATCGCCAACGAGCTGTTCGCCGCCGCGTGATCCGCTGAGGCAATTAGAAAACGGCTGCCACCTGGGGTGTCAGCCGTTTTTTCATTTAGGTTTCATCCGCCCCGGACGATCCTGGATCTATGCTGGCGTCATCCTTTTGCTTCGCAGGGGTGGCGGGCCGATGAGCACCTCCCGAATCTTGTTGGCGCTGGTCCTGCTGGGGGGGCTGCTGCCCCGCGCCGAGGCGCAGCCTTGGAACGTTGGGCTGCACCGCATGACCCTGGACGATCCTGTCGATGCCCGTCCGATGCAGGCCCTGGCGTTCTACCCGTCCACAGGCGAGCCTCGCACCAATCGTATCGACGGCTACCCGATCCAGGTGGCCGAAGAGGCCCCGGTCGCTTTGGGTCAATTTCCCTTGCTGGTACTGTCCCATGGCAACACCGGAAGCCCGCTGGCGCTGCATTACTTGGCAACGGCCCTGGCGCACCAGGGGTTCGTCGTGGTGGCGGTGATTCACCCAGGCGACAACGCCCGCGACCACAGCCGCCTGGGCACCCTGAGCAACCTCTATGGTCGTCCGTTGCAGGTCAGTGCCGCCATCACCGCCGCCCGTGTCGATCGGTTGCTGGGGCCCTACCTGAATGACGGCAAAGTGGGTGTAATTGGCTATTCGGCCGGCGGTGAAACGGCGCTGATTCTGTCGGGCGCGCAGCCAGATCTGGACCGGCTGAGGCGCTACTGCCTGGAGCGCCCACACGATGCCGATGCCTGCAAGACCCATGGTGTATTGATAGCCGACCGTAGCGAACTGAGCCCCCAGCCAGATACACGGATAGGCGCGGTGATGCTGATGGCACCGCTTAGCCTGATGTTTGGCCGTCACGCCCTGGCTGGCGTAAAGGTGCCGGCATTGATCTTCAGCGGTGACAGCGACCAATTGGTGGCGCTGGACCGGAATGCCGAGGCCCTTGCCCGTAAGCTTCCGCTCACCCCGGATTACCGCTTGTTGGCCGGCGCTGGGCATTTCGTGTTCATGGCCCGCTGCGACGAAGAGCAGCACGCTCGCATGCCAGTGCTGTGCAAGGATGCCGACGGTGTCGACCGCCGGCATATCCATCGCTCGCTAACGCGTGACACTGCTGCATTTTTCAGCCAGGCACTGGGCGCGCCGCTGCCTGCAGGGCGCTCAACCGCCGTTGTTGCGCCGGGCCAGCAGCAGGATCAGGCCCACCCCTGACAGGGCGAGCAGGGCCGCGACGAAAAAGATCGAGGCGTAGCCCAAGTGCACGGCGACCGCGCCCATGACTGGGCCGGCGATGGCCAGGGCCAGGTCGAAGAACACCGCGTAAGCGCCCAGTCCGGCACCTCGGCTGCTGCTGGGCACCTGCTTGATGGCCTCGACCCCCAGCGCCGGATACACCAGTGAAAGCCCGAAGCCGGTCAGGCCCGCCCCCAGCAGTGCCCAGGGCGGCGAAGGGGCGAGCCACAACAGGCCCAAACCGACCACTTCGGTGGCCATGCAGGCGATGGCCACGTTGTAGCCGCCAAAGCGGTTGACCGCGTTGACGAACAGCAGCCGCGAAACGATGAAGCACAGGCCGAATGCGCTCAGGCACCACGCTGCGCCAATCCAGCCACGCTCAAGGTAATAAAGGGTGACGAAGGTGGTCAGGGTGCCATAACCGATCGAGGCCAGTGTCAGCCCCAGGCCGCAGGGCGCGACGCGCCCGAAAGCCGACCAGAACGGTAGGCGTTCACCACGGACCACCACCACATCCGGGCGCTTGCGCAATGCCAGCAAGGCCGACAGCGCAAGCAGCAACAGCGCAGGGCCCAGCACACTGAAGCCAAGGCCGTCCACGGCCAGCACGCCCACCGGCGCACCGATGGCAATGGCGCCGTAGGAGGCGATGCCGTTCCAGGAAATCACCCTGGCCGTATGCTCCGCACCTACCTGGCTGATGCCCCAGCTCAATGTCGCCACCCCAATCAGCCCCTGGGCCACGCCCAGCAGCACCCGTCCAGCCAGCAGCAGCAACAGGCTCAGCACGGGAAGTCCAAGCGTCCAGGCCGACAGCAACGTCAATACCCCGCAGCCGGCAATCCCGAACAGTCCGTAGCCAATGGCACGCTTGCCACCCAAGGTATCGGCCACACGCCCAGCGAAGGGACGGCTGAGGAGGGTGGCCAGGTACTGCAGGCCGATGGTCACCCCGGCGATTACCGCGCCAAAGCCCAATTGGTCATGCACGTAGCCGGGCAGCACCGCAATCGGTAAGCCAATGCAGAGGAAGGCGATGAAGGTGTAGAAAACGATCGACAGGATCTGTAGCGTGCGGTTGGCGCGGGTGCTGGGGGAGGGTTGTTGCGCGGTCATGGGCTCGTTCGCGGGCGGGCGGTGGGCGTGGATTCATCATGGCCGTTGCGCGACGGAAATGAAAGCAGGCTAATGATTATTTGATTGCGAGCCTTGCCCGCTGGGCCGGGGCGCAAAAAAGGGCCGCGGTGCGGCCCTTGTGCGGTCGGCTCAGACTACGACGCCCTGGCTGCGCAGGTAGTCATCGTAGGTGCCGCTGAAGTCCACCACGCCAGTGGGGGTCAGTTCGATGATGCGAGTGGCCAGCGACGACACGAACTCGCGGTCGTGGCTGACGAACAGCAGCGTGCCTGGATAGTTCTCAAGCGCCAGGTTCAGTGCCTCGATCGACTCCATGTCCAGGTGGTTGGTCGGTTCGTCCATGACCAGTACGTTCGGTTTTTGCAGGATCAGTTTGCCGAACAGCATGCGGCCCTGTTCGCCACCGGAAATGACCTTCACCGACTTGAGGATCTCGTCGTTGGAGAACAGCATCCGGCCCAAGGTGCCACGAATCACCTGCTCGCCGGTGGTCCACTGGCCCATCCAGTCGAACAGGCTCATGTCGTCTTCGAAGTCGTGCGCGTGATCCTGGGCGTAGTAGCCCACTTCGGCGCTGTCGGTCCACTTCACTTCACCCTTGTCCGGGGTCATTTCACCGACCAGGGTACGCAGCAAGGTGGTCTTGCCGATACCGTTCGGACCGATGATCGCCACACGCTCGCCGGCTTCGATCGTGAAACTGAAGTCCTTGAACAGCACCTTGTCGTCGAAAGCTTTCGCCATTTTCTCGACGGTCACGGCCTGGCGGTGCAGCTTCTTGGTCTGCTCGAAGCGGATGAACGGGCTGACACGGCTTGAAGGCTTGACCTCGGCCAACTGGATCTTGTCGATCTGCTTGGCGCGCGAGGTGGCTTGCTTGGCCTTGGAGGCGTTGGCCGAGAAGCGGCTGACGAAGGTCTGCAGTTCAGCGATCTGGGCCTTCTTCTTGGCGTTGTCGGCCAGCAACTGCTCACGGGCCTGGGTGGCGGCGGTCATGTACTCGTCGTAGTTGCCCGGGAACAGGCGCAGTTCACCGTAATCCAGGTCGGCCATATGGGTGCAGACACTGTTGAGGAAGTGCCGGTCGTGGGAAATGATCACCATGGTGCTGTTACGCGCGGTGAGGATGTTCTCCAGCCAGCGGATGGTGTTGATGTCCAGGTGGTTGGTCGGTTCGTCCAGCAGCAGCAAGTCCGGATCCGAGAACAGCGCCTGTGCCAGCAGCACGCGCAGCTTCCAACCTGGCGCGACTTCGCTCATCGGCCCAAAGTGCTGTTCCAGCGGAATACCCAGGCCCAGCAGCAGCTCGCCGGCACGGGACTCGGCAGTGTAGCCATCCATTTCAGCGAATTCGGTTTCCAGCTCGGCGACGGCCATGCCGTCCTCCTCGGTCATTTCCGGCAGCGAGTAGATGCGGTCGCGCTCGGCTTTGACTTTCCACAACTGGTTGTGACCCATGATCACGGTGTCGATGACCGTGAACTCTTCATAGGCGAACTGATCCTGGCGCAGCTTGCCCAGACGGGTGTTCGGCTCGAGCATGACCTGACCCGCGGACGGCTCGAGGTCGCCGCCGAGGATTTTCATGAAGGTGGACTTGCCGCAGCCGTTGGCGCCGATCAGGCCGTAGCGGTTGCCGTTGTTGAATTTGACCGAGACGTTTTCGAACAACGGCTTGGAGCCGAATTGCATGGTGATGTTGGCGGTAGAAATCAAGTGCTTGTCCTGCGGGGGTTCCAGAGGTGTATTTAGGCCCTCTAGTCAGTGTTGGGCCAATGCTGGGCCAATTCGACTCGGGGCGGCAGCTTCTCCAGCTCCCTCCAGTCCGAGGAGGAGCTGATCCATTACGCGTAGGTAGAGGGCAACATCTCAACGCTTTGGCCAAGCTGGTTCGTGATGAACGCACGGTTCATCCCAGTCATCAGGCGCATGGTTGCGTAGGTGTGGCGGGTGTCGTACTGCCGACGTTCACGGATGTCCAGCGCTTCGAGCGCCGCTTTGAAGTGGCGGATTGTAACACTTGGTTCGTGGAACCACAGCCTGCTTTTGCCGACCCTCCCTTGCTCCCAACGAAAATCAAGCGCATCATTCACGCAATATAGGGTAGGGGGGTATGTTATGGCCCACATGCAATCCGGAAAAGATGAGTTGCTCAAGCGGGTGAAGCGCATCGCTGGACAAGTACAGGCTATAGAGCGTGCACTGGAGGGCGATGCTGACTGCGCAAAAACCCTGCATCTGGTGGCTGCAACCCGTGGCGCAATCAACGGGCTACTTGATGAGATTGTTGAGGACCATGCCCGTGAGCATGTAGCCAGGGCGGGTCTCACTGATCAAGAGAGGGCGCAAGGTGTGGAAGCGCTCCTGGAAGCCATCCGCCGATACTCAAAGTGAGAAACACATGAGCACGATCGATCCCATTCACAGCCATGATTTCCTGGGTGCTGGACACGATGAAAATGCCAAGCGCACCTTGTGGGTTGTAGCGCTGACCCTTGCCATGATGGTGGGAGAAATAGCTGCCGGATACATCACCGGTTCGATGGCCCTGTTGGCCGATGGTTTTCACATGGCCACTCATGCAGGCGCGCTGGGTATCGCCGTGGCGGCCTATGCGTTTGCCCGCAAGCATTCGCAGAATGCTGCTTATAGTTTTGGAACGGGAAAAGTGGGTGACCTTGGCGGTTTTGCGTCCGCTCTCGTTCTCGGGTTGATCTCCTTGGGCATCGGTGCTGAATCGTTAGTACGCCTTTTCGAACCTGCCCACGTGGAGTTCGAGGCGGCCACGTTCATTGCGGTAATAGGTTTGGTCGTAAACCTTGTCAGCGCCCTCATTCTCGCGGGAGGCAGTCATAAGCATGCGCATCATCATGGACACTCCCATGATCACCACACCCACACCCACACCCACACGCATGGCGACGACAACAACCTGCGTTCCGCATATATGCACGTGCTGGCGGATGCAGTGACATCTGTCATGGCCATCGTCGCACTGGTGGCTGGCAAGTACCTCGGCTGGGTATGGCTTGATCCGTTGATGGGTATAGTGGGGGCTGTCGTGATTGCGCGCTGGGCGTGGTCGCTCATTCGCGATACTGCAGCCGTGCTACTCGACAAGAGCGATGAGTATATAGCCGAGGAGATCCGTGAATTGCTCAGTCAGTTCGGGACGCTCAAGATCACAGACCTCCATGTCTGGCGAGTGGGGCCGCAGGCGCGAGCAGCCATCGTGAGTGTGCAAGGTTCTGTAGGTCTATCGGTCGATGATGTACGCGCTGCATTGGAGCCTGTTCACCAAGTCACTCATCTCACGGTTGAGTACAGGGCAACAACGTGAAGGCGAAGAAGCGAGTTGACGAAAAGGCTCAGAGTTTATCTACCGCTTCACTGAGTTGCTTGACCGTGTCCACGACCTGGCGGGCGCCGCTTTGAATTTCCCCAATGATATCCCCGGCTTGGCCTACTAACCCTACGCCGACGTCAGCCATATGTTGAGTCATCTGCATACCTTTGACAGCGTCTTGCGATAATTGATGGTTTCGCTTTACAACGTCGCTGATTTCCAAGGTGGCTTGGGCGGTGCGAACAGCGAGGTGACGCACCTCATCTGCGACGACAGCGAAACCTCTTCCTTGGGGGCCTGCTCGGGCCGCTTCAATGGCTGCATTTAGCGCCAGCAAATTAGTCTGATCAGCGATGCCGCGTATGGTTTGGACAATGCCAGTGATCATTTCAGACTGCTGACCAACGGCTGATATTTTGAGGGCAGCATTTGAAAGTTCGCCCGCAATGCTGCGGACCACCGCCACGGTTTCGCTGATGACCATGGCGCCGTGCTGCGCACGTTGGTCGGTTTCTTTCGAGACCTGATAGGCAAGCGTGGCGGCCGTTGACTCGATTTGCTGTTGTTCAACCTGCGGTGTAATGTCGCGAGCAAATTTTACAATCTTGTACAGTTTCTTGTTGGCATCAAATATCGGGTTGTAAGTGGCGCTCAACCAAACGGTGGCGCCGCATCGGTTCACCCTCTGAAAACGGCCGGAAAAGAACGCGCCCTTGTTGAGGTGCGCCCAAAAATCTTGGTATTCCGACGACTGCGCCTCTTGTTGAGTGCAAAAGAGTCGGTGGTGTTTACCCTGAATTTCAGGCATACGATATCCGAGCGTATGCAGAAAATTATCGTTGGCTTCAAGTACATATCCGTCTGGGTCAAACGCGATCATGGCCATCGATCGACTCATGGCCTCTAGGACGTTGCGTTGCTCTTGCTCGCGCCTGACGTGCTCTGTTATGTCGTTTGCGAGCATCAGTATGCGACTGACGCGACCGTCCGCCGAAAAAATTGGATTGTAGGTTGCCTCAAGCCAGAGCGTTTCACCTTGGCGGCTGCGGAAGGGGATGCGGTCGCGGATATATTCACCGTCTCGCAATGTTCTCCAGAAGCCCTCATGCCCGACACTGTGGGTATCGTCGTTCGGGCAAAGGATGTCATGGTGTTGGCCAATCAGCGTATCCAGCGTGTAACCCATTGCATGCAATACGTTTTGATTGGCGTTCGTTATAATGCCTTCCGGTGTGAACTCAATGGTCGCCGTCGAGCGACTGATGGCTGTTTCTCTGGCCTCCTGGGACCGGAGCGTTGACAAGGCATCATCCAATTCGCACTTTAGACGTTTGTTAAACATAATGGCACCCATGCAGTGGCTAAATCAGACCGTTTGGTGACCCGGCGTAAACGGGTTTTCTAAGGTTCGCGCCGTTGCGGAACCACGCTTTACACGCTTTTCTTTGTACATCGCTTGGTCAGCCCGGATGAACGCCTTTTTTAGTGAGCCAGACGGTTGGCGTGGCGCCATTCCGATTGAGGCATTGATTTTTTCTTTTTTGAACAAGTCTCTAATTCGCTGCAATAAGCACGCGCCGTCATATTCGTTGCAGTGGGTGGCAATTATCCCGAACTCGTCGCCGCCGAGTCGGGCAACGATATCCTCTTTGCGTGAAGCTTGAAGTAACGAGGTAGCGGCCCGCTTGATAAGCTGATCTCCGGCATAATGCCCTTCGGCGTCATTGGTTTGCTTGAGGTCGTCCAGGTCAATCACGATGACAGCACAGGGTGTTTCTTGGCGTTCGCAGCGCAGTTCTTCCTGGTGCAAGAGTTGTTCCCATGCTGCTCGGTTGAACAGGTTGGTCATAGCATCAGTGTACGCCTGGGTTTCGAAACGCTCGGCGCGGCGCGCCTGGAAATCTGCTTGTGTTTCAGCATGCAGTAAGCTATTTAGAAGCGACGCAATAAGTTCCAGCAGTCTGAGGTCGGCACGGTTTTCCAATAGGTTGCGATCTACCGATCTTCCATAAATAAATCCGTAGAGCATAGGCGGATAGTGGAGTAGGGGTATGGCAACGTACTGTGTAGTCTGCGTAGTGTCGCCGTGCTCGCCTGATAATGCATGTTGTATGACCCCTCCCGGCGCGTGAACATCATTGACCAAGAGGTCGGCGCGTATTTTATTCGTGATGGCTTGCAGTTCGGCGTCGGGCGTGGGGTGTTCGAAATGACTGCCGCTCGCCTTGGGGGCTTCATCGGCACCCACGCGAACAATGCTCCATTCTGCGTGTGTGAAATGAAGTTTTAAGTAGTCCAGTGTGAGCGCTATTACAGCGTTGAAGTCTATCGCGCTGTCCATGGATGACTCCTATTAGGTTTCGCTGCTAGGGCCATGCAATCTCAGGAAGGGATTCAAGTTTTGGCTTTGCGAAAAAGAACCCTTGGAACAGGTGTATCTCGAGTGCCTGAAGCGTATCAAGTTCCTCAACGCACTCGATCCCTTCGGCGATGATTTGTATGTTGAGGTCTCGGCAGACGCTTACAATGCCCTTGGTGATAACTTGCTTGGCCTTGCTGGTATGGATGTCTCTTATCAGTTCCATGTCGATCTTGAGGATGTCGGGTTGAAAGCTGGCCAGTAAATTGAGATTGGAGTGCCCGGAGCCGAAGTCATCGATTGCCGTTCTAAAGCCTTGTTTTTTATAGGATTCCATGATCTTTTTTATGTGTGCTTTGTCTGCGATGCTCTCATTTTCAGTAACTTCAAATATTATTTTTTCAATGGGAAAATTGTATTTTTCTGCGGCAAGGAGGGTGGTTCTAATGCAGGCCTCTGCTTGGTACACAGCATTGGGTAGAAAATTGATGCTCAAGCAGCTTGGCATGCCGGCTCTCGCAGCAAGTTCCACCGCTTTGACACGACACGCTTGATCAAATTTATATCTGTTTGAGTCATTTACTTTTTGCAATATGGCCTGTGCGCCAGCGCCATCTTTACCCCGGACCAGAGATTCATACGCAAAAACACAGTGGGCGCGGGTGTCGACAATGGGCTGGAACGCCATGGTGAAGTCGAAGTCAATGCCAGCGTTATCCTTGCAGCTGCGGCAGCCATGAGGTCGTTGAGGCTCAACAGGTATGAGTTGTATAGACAAGGCTGGCACCTCCTGCAGAAGGAATAACATGGCGGTACGGCTTAATGCCGACAGGCTGGGAGCGTAGGAGAGATCCTCGGTGCAGGGAGTATTGCCTTAATACCTGTACAAAGAAAGTACCTTGTACAGGTATTTTTCATTGCTTGGATGTCGAAACGGCCAAAGTAGATGGTATAAGCGCCGTATTGGCTGTATTTTCATTGGCCGACTGTGACGTTCTGTACAACAGGCCCCGTCAGGTTTCACGCTGCGCCAATCGGTCTCTGGCTCCGTGACCTAGCGAGTTTCGCTTTTCCTCTGTGTACGCAAGGCCCCATAGGCGGATTTGGTCGAGGTTTTGTGGCTGATGTGCTGGTCCGACGGCGGCTAAAAATGATGTGTGCTGATACGCGATGGTGTGCTGCTGTCTATTGCTTACGGTGGCCCAGCCTGCCTGTGGGGCGGTCGATGAGCCCATAAGGGCGAGCCGGCCAACCGGGTATGACAATGTCCTTGACGCGCACCGTGAGTCACAGATAACTCATGACGAACGTCACTTCACTACTAGCAGAGCCCGCGCTCATACCGTCATCGTATTGACCCGCGCTGCCGTTAGGCAGCGTGCGTATGTACTTCGCGCTCATGGGGATGGAGAAATTTCCGCCGAGGGTTGAGTATTCGTTGAAAACATAAGTTTTGTCGAGTTGTAGAGGTGCCTGGTTGCTGTCAAGTAGTTGAAGCGCGATGCCTTTGGCGGTTGAACCCTTGTTCAGTTCTATTATCCCGAGTTGCCCATTTACCGCTGGCGAACCTGAAGTGGCAGTCAAGCGATAACTGACCTTTTTGATTCCGCTGGGGCAGTTGTTCAGTTTTATTTCGAAGTGTTTGGGTGGGGTGGCGTTGCCTTCGCTGGCAAAGACACTTAGATTGTATTCGCCCATCTCCACCGCTATGTTCGGCGTTTCACATGACTGAAGTACGATGGATGGACTTTTGTCTATTATCATCGCTAGCGGTCTGACGGCTGATGTTTCGACTTGTATATATCCCAAGGTGCCAGCAGGTATCGTCGTACCTGACGGGATGTCGCCGGTTTTTATGATGCGCAACGCGTTCTTCGTGGTGTTGAATCCATACCCGCCCGGGGTTCTAATTGATCCACCACCGAATCCGATATAGGGCGCGTCCTGATAGATCCACTGCCACGAAAGCCCCGTATTGCCGATGGGGAAGTAGTTTTTCGTCGGTGCGTTGCTGCCGACGTTGTTTACTATTCCGGTGGTGAAGGTAGTGGAACAGGTGTACGACGCGTTACCGGAAAAGGTCTGGGCTGGAGACTCGTAGATAACGGTGTTGTTTTCTGCGTCTCGGGGGATGGAAAGCGTTGAGGGTATGCTTACGGTGATTTGTTTCTGGGAGTGGCCCTCGAAAAATTCGCAGGCGGCGAACGAAAGCGAGGGTGTCGCAATAATGCAAGCTACCAGGTATTTGATCGGCTTTATCATTCGGCGAGTCCCTCAACGTATTTCCAATTAAATTCAGGGTGTTCGAATGTCAAGCGATCATAGGCTTCCTTTAAACGAAGGGTTTCTGATGTATTATGGATTTCGTCCGAGTTGTCACGAGCGGGTAATGTACACGCGGAAATAGTTAAAAATAGGCTTGCGGCAATTACGCTTCGAGCGCTATAATGCTTGCTTGCTTGCTTGCTTGCTTGCTTGCTTGCTTGCTTGCTTGCTTGCTTGCTTGCTTGCTTGCTTGCTTGCTTGCTTGCTTGCTTGTTCATAAGTTCGCCTTGAAATTTGCATGGTGCATGCTCGGTAAATGGATGCGCCAAGTTATGTCAAGGGCCGCCGCTAGCTTAATCAGACGAATCTGATACCTCACCGCAGCCGACAGCTTTTTTGCGGGCTACACGTCAGCGCGTGGGTATGCATGGCAGCAGCAGAGGGTTTCCGGTCAGTCGCCTTAATTGGCTTACATCGGCAAACCACTCGTGGGATGGAAGATCATGGAATGCTTCATGGGTCCCATATCCCCAAGCAACCGCGCCAAACGCAATGCCTGCAGCCGATGCTGCTTCGCCATCTGTAGGCTGGTCGCCTATATAGATAACTTCTTCTGGCGTAACCCCACACTTGCGCATGACCCGGCGCAAGCGTGATGCCTTGCCGAAAATGGATGCCCCGCACTCGAAGGCGCGGAAATGTCGACAGCTGGCGCCCAGGATCTGCGTGACATTGTCTTTGGCGTTGGAAGAGACCACCGCGAGCATCAGTCCTTGCTCATCCAGATGGCTTAGCGTATCGGCGATTCCATCGAAAAGCGGGATCGAGCTTCGATTGTTGTTCATCAGACTCATGAATGTCCGCGCTACGAAAGGCAGCTTCCAGCGGGGCATTGCGATATGGGACATGATCTCCCGTGCCCCCAGTTTGCGCAGACTGTCTAGTTCTTCGGGTTGAATTCGGTTGAATGCGTGCCGGTCAGCGACTTGGTTGAACACCCGGACAAAGAAGGGAAATGAATCTGCGAGCGTGCCGTCAAAGTCGAAGATGGCAAGTCGGTACGGCATCTGAGTGTTCCTTCCTGGAGTGTGGGTGTCTTCGCGGGAAGCGCTATTTTGATGCGCTCGCGGTGCGACGGCAATTGTTCCTATATGGCAGCGCTGGCAACCCTGGTTCAGCGGACTGTTGCTCCTGAAGCTAACCTTTCCCTGACTGGAACAATCCCCGGACGACCTCCCTCAACCACCGATTCCCGCTGTCCTGGTGATACCGGGCATGCCAATGCTGCTTGACCGTGAATCCCTCGACTGCAAACGGACAGTCATGCAGGCGCAGCCCATGCATTTCGGCGAGAGTTTGCCCGATATGGCGGGGTAACGTGGCCACCAAGTCCGTCGACCCGACGATCATCCCCAACCCCAGGAACGCCGGCAGCTCCAGCATGATCCTGCGTTCGATGCCCGCGCGCGCCAAGCCGGCCTCCAGCAATTTCTGCCCGGTGCCGGCGCTGACCTGGACATGCCCTTCGGCGCGGTAGCGCGCCACATTCATCCCATGTGCCAGGCGTGGATGCTGCGGATTGCTCAGGCACACCCAGTCCTGGTCGAACAGCACCTGTTGATACATTCCTCCACCCAGCCATGGTACGAAACCGATCGCTAGGTCCGCCTCGCCGGACTCCAGTGCGCTTTCAGTATTGCCATCGATACGTGCCGCCTCCAGGCGAATTCCCGGCGCATGTGAGCGCAGGTGGTTGAGAATGCTGGGCAGCAAGGTGATATGGCTGGCATCACTGACGCACAGGCGAAAGCGACGCTGCGCCGTGGCTGGAATGAATTGTGGTTCCCAGGCGGTCAGGCGGCGCAGGGATTCCAGGACTTCCCGGCAGGGGCCGATCAACTGGTCGGCGCGTGGCGTAGGTGCCATGCCGGTCGGCGTGCGCACGAACAGCGGATCGTTCAATTGTTCGCGCAGCCGCGCCAGCCAGATGCTGATGGTCGGCTGACTCTGACCGAGCTGCTCGGCCGCGCGGGTAACGCTGCGGCAGTGATACAGCACGTCGAACAGCTGCAGCAGTTTCGGCTCAGGCAGAGCCTCCAATGTACTCATTATTGCGAATCTCAATAGTGGTATTGAACGCATTGTATAGTCTAAATAAGCCCGTCTGCATAAGGTGGTCGCAAATCACAGGAGGTCTGCGACGTGAAAATCTGCATTCTGGGTGCCGGTGCCCTGGGCTGCGCCATTGGCGCGGCCTTGAGCGAGGCGGGGCATGAAACCTGGCTGCTGAACCGTGGCCGTGCGCATGTCGAGGCGATGAACCTGAACGGGCTGCAGGTGCAGGACGAACGCGGCGAGCGCTCAGTGCGGGTCAACGCGACGACTGACGCCCAAGACATTGGCGCGGTCGACCTGGTGGTGGTGTTGGTCAAGTCGTTCCACACCGCCGATGCCATCGCTGGCGGCACTGCACTGTTCGGGCCACAAACGCTGGTGCTGTCGCTGCAGAATGGCCTCGGCCATGAGGACATCCTGGCCGAGGCCGTGGGCCGCGAGCGGGTGCTGGCCGGCAAGACCTATGTCGGCGGCGTGCTGCTGGCACCCGGATCGATCCGGGCCGGGGTGGCAGGCAAGCAGACCTTCATTGGCGAGCTCGACGGCCAGATGACCCCACGCGTGCAAGCCATTGCAGAGGCGTTCAACGGCGCCGGACTGGCCACCACGGTCAGCGACAACATCCTTGGCACCATGTGGGACAAGCTGCTGGTCAACGTCGCGACTGGCGCGTTGAGCGGCATCACCATGCTCAGCTATGGCCAGCTGTACAGCGAGCCGCTGCTCGAATGCACCGCAAAGGCTGCCGTGGCCGAGGCCATTGCCGTCGCCGAGCGGGCCGGCATCCGCCTGAGCCTGACCAGTCCCGAAGCGGCATGGAGACTGGCTGCCGAGGGCCTGCCGGCGAGCTTCCGCACCTCGATGCTGCAGAGCCTGGAAAAGGGCTCGATCACCGAAATCGACTTCATCAACGGCTCCGTCGTGCGCTGGGGCCAGCGTCATGGCGTTGCCACCCCCGTCAACGCGACCTTGGTGGCCTGTATCAAGGGCATCGAACGCGCGATGGCCGATCACCAGAAAAGGGATAATCCATGAGCCAGCCGAAAGCCTATCTCGAACACGTTGCCTTCTGGGTGCGGGACATTCAGTGGCATATCCGTTTCTTCAATGAAGTGTGCGGCATGACCATGCGGGAAGTGCAGGGCGACGTCGAGCTGCCGACGCAGTACTGGACGCTGGGTGGCCTGCAGTTCATTCACCAGCCGGACTTCGCCGGGCCGGAGGGGCGCTTGGCCCACCTGGGCATCATGTGCGAGGACCTCGAAGCCGCCCTGGCCGCAGCCCAACGCTTCGGTGTCAGCGAAATGTCTCAGGGTCGCAACTGGCTGCGCCTGCCCGACGGCCTGGCGGTGGAGTTCATCCAGGCCTCGCCGGCCAAGTGCGTCGCCCAGGCACTGGCCATCGACCCGCGTGCGGAGGTATCGGCATGAGCGTAGTGGAAAAATTCTGGGACGACGCCCGCGAAGGCGATGAGTGCATCAGCCCCACCTACACGGTAACTCGCGAGCGCATCCTGGCCTACGCCGACCTCACCGGCGACCACACCCCAGTCCATGTCGATGAGGAGTACGCCAATGCCAGCCACTTCGGCTGCCTGGTCGCCCACGGCTTGTTCGGGTTGTCGATCGCCGACGGCCTGAAGACCCAGTGCCAATACCGCTTCGTGCCGGGTATGTCGTTGGGTTGGACCTGGGATTTCGTGCTGCCGATAAAGGTCAACGATGTGCTGCATGTCCGCATGCGCGTAGGGGCGATGCGTCCCAGCAAAAGTCGCCCAGGGTGGGGCATCGTGGTACTGCCGTCGGAACTGATCAACCAGCATGGCGAAGTCGTGCAGCGCGGCGAGCACCGCCTGATGGTGCCGAGGAGGGCACAAGCATGAGCCAGGCATTGCCATTGGCAGGTATCCGCGTCATCGACTACAGCCACTTCCTCGCCGGTCCTTATGTGGGGCGCTGCCTGGCCGCGCTGGGTGCCGAGGTGATCAAGGTCGAACGGCCCGGCAGCGGCGATGCCGGCCGCCAGCATGCGTTTACTCTGGATGAGCAGCAGAGCGGCTACTTCCTGCAGCTGAACATGGGCAAGCAGGGCGTCAGCGTCAATATGAAGGACCCGCGTGGCAAGGCCTTCATGCAACGCCTGACCGATTCGGCCGACGTGTTCATCGAAAACTATCGCCCGGGTGCGCTGGATAAGCTTGGTCTTGGCTATGCCGAGTTGTCGGCGCGCAACCCGCGCCTGGTGTACTGCTCAATCTCAGCCTACGGTCACACCGGACCGGATGCTCACCGCGCCGGCTTCGGGCTGATTGCCGAAGCCAAGAGCGGCATCATGCAGATGGTTGGCGTGCCGGGCGAGGCGCCCCCGTTGCTGCGCATTTCCCTGGGCGACATGTACACCGGTATTCATGCTGTTGCGGCGATCAACGCGGCGTTGCTGGGCAGGGTAAGCTCTGGACGCGGACAACATATCGACATGGCCCTGTACGACACGCTGGTGTCGATGCACGAGTATGCGGTGCAGTGCTACACGTTGTCCGACGGCAAGGTGCTACCGGAGCAGACCGGCCATGACATGCCGACCTCGACCCTCTATGGCGTCTTCCGCGCAGCCGATGGCGACCTGGTCATCGCCGCCCAGGTCGACGATGCCTGGCAGCGCTTTGCCGCCATGGTCGAGGCCAATGGCGGCCCGTCCGGGTTCGGTAGCGATAGCCGCTACCATCACCTCAATGGCCGCAATGCACATCGCGAAGCGATTCTCGCAGTGGTCCGCGATTGGGTCGGCGCGCGTCGGGTCGCCGACATCCTGCAACTGCTCGATGGCATCGACATTCCCAGCGCCAAGGTGCAACGCATCGACGAAGTGCTGGCCGACCCGCAGATCCAGGCTCGCAACATGGTCATCGAACAGCGGCACCCGCGCTACGGTACCCTGCGCCTGCCCAATCTGCCGTTCCGCTTTTCCGATTGCGACACCACGATCCATCAGGTGGCCCCGGACCTTGGCCAGCATAATGCCGAAGTCGCTGCCGGGCTTGGCTTCAGCCCCGAAGAAATCACCGCCATGCAAGCGGACGGTGTGCTGTTCACCCACGGAGATGCACGATGAGCGACCGCTATGCAGTGATCGGGCGACCGATCAATCACACAAAATCCCCCTTGATCCACGGCCTGTTTGCCCAGGCCAGCGGCCAGACCCTGGCGTATGGTGCCATCGAGGGCGAGCTCGAGGGGTTCGAGACCCAGGTGCTGCAATTTCGCAGCGATGGCGGGCTGGGCATGAACATCACCGCGCCATTCAAGTTGCGCGCTTTCGAGCTGGCCGACCGGCGCAGCGAGCGGGCTCAGCTGGCACGGGCGGCCAATGCGCTGAAGTTCGAGGATGGCCATATCTTCGCCGAGAACTTCGATGGCATCGGCTTGTTGCGGGATATCGAAGAGAACCTTGCAGAGCCGCTGCGCAACCGTCGGGTGCTGGTACTCGGCGCTGGTGGTGCGGTTCGTGGAGCACTACTGCCGTTCCTGCAAGCGGGCCCGAGCGAGCTGGTGATCGCCAACCGCGACATGGCCAAGGCGGTGTCCTTGCGCAATGAACTGGACCATCCGCTGCTACGTATCAGCCGCTACGAGGAGCTGGAAGGGCAGGCGTTCGACATCGTTGTCAATGCCACCTCTGCAAGCCTTACCGGTGAACTGCCGCCGTTGCCTGCTGATGTGTTGGGCGCGACGCGGCTGGCGTACGAGTTGGCTTATGGCAAAGGCCTGACGCCATTCCTGCGTCTGGCGCAAGCACAAGGCGTGACGCGCCTGGCCGACGGTGTGGGCATGCTGGTCGAGCAGGCGGCGGAAGCGTTTGCCTGGTGGCGTGGGGTGCGTCCCGAAACCCGCGCCGTGATCGACCGACTGACCATTCCTCTGGAGTAAGCCCATGGTTGCCAATGTGCTGATGTTGCACGGTATCAACCACAACATGTTCGGCAAACGCGACCCGCGCCAGTATGGTACGGCCACGCTGGCCGATATCGACCAGTCCTTGCAGGCGCTGGGCGAGGAACTGGGGGCGCGGGTCGAGAGCTTCCAGACCAACTTCGAAGGCGCCATGTGCGAGCGAATCCATCAGGCGTTTGAAGATCGGGTCGATGCTGTGCTGATCAATGCCGGGGCGTGGACGCACTACAGCTATGGTATCCGCGATGCGTTGGCCATCCTCGAGGCGCCGGTGGTCGAAGTGCATATGTCGAACATCCATGCCAGAGAGCCGTTTCGTCACCATTCGGTGTTCGCCGAAGTCGTGCGCGGACAGATCTGCGGGTTCGGTGTCGAGACTTATCTGCTCGCCTTGCGTGCGGCGATGAAGATGGTCTGACCGATTCTTCACTTTCAGAAGGACGTGTAGCCTTGACCGAAGCGGCCGTAACCCTCAGCGCCCGGCAGACCACTTGCATTGCCTTGCTGGTCGCCATCACCTTTTTCATGGAAAACCTCGATGCGACCGTCATCGCCACGGCGCTACCGCAGATGGCCCATGATTTTGGCGCGAGTCCGGTGAGTCTGAACATCGGCATCAGCGCCTACCTGCTGGCGGTGGCAGTGTTCATTCCGCTCAGCGGCTGGGTAGCTGACCGCTTCGGTGCCCGCCAGGTATTCGCCGGTGCCATTGCTCTGTTTACCCTGGCGTCCTGGCTCTGCGGCCTGGCTTACAATTTGGAAACCTTTGTCGCCGCACGGGTGCTCCAGGGTATCGGTGGCGCCCTGATGGTCCCGGTCGGTCGGTTGGTGGTGTTGCGTACCACCGAAAAGCAGGACCTGGTGAAGATGCTCGCGGTAATCACTTGGCCTGGGTTGGTGGCACCGGTCCTCGGCCCCCCCGTTGGTGGGCTGATCGTGACCCACCTGTCCTGGCCGTGGATCTTCTACCTGAACATCCCGTTGGGCCTGCTGGCTATCGCGGCGGCGTGGTGGCTGGTGCCCAATACTCGTTCGAGCGAAGTCCGCAGCTTCGATGTGCTCGGCTTCGTTCTTCTTGCCTTGGCCTGCGCCGCGTGGCTGCTTGGGCTGGAGATGTTGGGTTCGCTTTCCGGTGGCAGCCTCGATAGAGGCTTAGCCCTGCTGGCGGTGGGTGGCCTCCTGACCTGGATGTCGGTCCGTCATTGCCAGCGCCATCCGGCGCCGCTGCTGCCGTTGACGACCCTGGGTATCGCCACCTTCAGGGCCAGCGTCGTCGGTGGCACGCTGTTCCGCCTTTCGATCAGCGCCTTGCCGTTCCTGGTCCCGTTGCTGTTGCAGATCGGTTTGGGCATGTCACCGTTGGATACTGGGTTGCTGGTGCTGGCGATCTTCGCCGGTAACCTGGCGATGAAGCCGTTTACGACGGGGTTGTTGCGGCGTCATGGCTTTCGACGCGTACTGTTGGTGAACGGCTTGATCGGCGTCGGTTGCATCCTGGCTTGTCTGGGCCTGCAACAGGGGATGGCGTGGTACTGGATGGCGCTGGTGCTATTCATAGGCGGACTGTCGCGTTCGATGCAGTTCACCACCTACAACGCGCTCGGATTTTCCGAGGTGCCCAAGCAGCAGATGGGCGAGGCATCGACACTGTTCAGTATGTTCTTCCAGCTGGCGATGGCGCTTGGTGTGGCGGTTGTCGCGCTGCTGTTGCGCCTTTCGCTGATGCTGCGAGGAGGTGAGGGTGAGCTGACGGTGAGTGATTTTCACTGGGCGCTAATCGGTGTGGCATTGATCGCCGGTGTCGCCCTGGCCGACGCCATCCGCTTGCCTGGGAATGCTGGTGAGCAAGTGCTACGCACCCACTAGGGCCGCCATGACTATGGGGGCGACGGGCAAGCGGTGAAGCCGGCACCGACAACTGAACGGACAGTGCCACCTGGCCGGCGCCCGAAGGTCAGACGTGAGTCAGCGAGAGTTCGCTCAGAATACAGATCGAGCCGTCATCAGCTGCAGTGGCGTCGGTATAGTCGACCTGGTTGTACACACCGCCGTGGAAGTTCAACAGCGATGAGCGCCAGGAACTGTCCATCTCCAGCCTGCCGGACGATCCCGCGCGGCCATTGCTTTGCGCGGTAACGGTCAGGGCACCCGAAGCCAGGACGCGTATGATCACCCTGAACGTCGTCCCGAGGGGCACGTTTTTGAGTAGGGTCATGTTCACTGGGGCCGCCTGATTGAATGTCTTGCGAAATCCCAGGGTGATGTTTGCCTTGCTCCAGAACACCTTCACTGGCGGGCTATCGTCGTCCTTCACATGGAGCTGCGCAATGACAACCTTCTGGGCGGAGTTGACCTTGGTCAGCGTCATCTCCTGCACGTTGATGTGCTCGGCATCGCTTGCGAGCGACCAATAGACCGGCTCCTTCCATTCGCACCGCGTGCGGTGAGTGCTCTTGCTGGATGCACCTTTGGTCGGTGCCGAGAACTGTACAGAGCCATCGGCCAAGACCTTGACGACGCTGGGCAGTTGTGCGATCGCCTCGGCTCCACTGAGCTCCAGCGCAACCGGGTTGGTGGCTGAAGTGGGAACCGGCGTGGTGATCGTGAGACTGTTGATGTTTACGCTCATTGATACGTCTCCTGACAATGATACGGGGCGCCTGGTTCATGGCAGATCAATGGAGCGGACCGAATCTGGCGAGCGCTTTCGCAGCGCTAGACCAAGGCGAAATCGGTTATGCAGTCTTTCTGGTCGATTGCCACCGTGAGGACTTGAGGATCACTCAGGGCCAGGCCCCCCTCGGTGTAGACAAACCTCCAGCGGAGTAATTTCATGTCGCCCAGCACTTCACATTGTTCGAAGGGGCCGAGCAGACTCTCCAGTTCACTTAAAGTGGATTGTCCACAAACGACGAATTTCAGTTGCTCTTCGACCTGCGTTGCGTTGCTGCTGAGCTCTTCCAGCAGCATTTGTTGCTCCAGATCGCTCATCAGGCGAATCGAATCCGTTTGCATCGACTTAATACACTCCAAGTATCAGATCGTCAGTTTGTAGGACAGGGGTGAAACGCGGGGAGTGTAATCAAGGAATGTACTGGATGGTACAAAAAGTCGACCAAGGGTCGATGGTCTTGGAGGGCGTGTCAGGGCGCGGCGACTGCATCGATGTGCCGCCAGTCCCTACCAACGTGCCCAGCAGGCGTCCCTCTGGGTTTGCCGGCCAAGCCTTAGCCTTCAGGCGGTGTTATCCCGCAGATGAATTCATCCGATCCAAGGCGATGCGAGCCGAACTCAACGACATAATCTGATCCGCGGCGCTGCGCTTCCGCCCCGGCGGTGTTCCGGTCGGCATAGACGTCGACAAAATGCCAGGGGTGCAGGGCGCGCAGGACGCCCCAGCCAAGCACCCATCCCTCTCTTTCTGGATCTGACGGAAGATTCCTGGCCAGGCTTCGAAGGGTCATGACGTGCTCCCGCTGCAAGCGCTGCGTGATTGGTTGATTGTCTCTATGTTGTGGCTATTTTGCATAATATTGCGGCGAATTGCGTATTTTTTGTAGGGTTTGGCGTATAGTGGATGCCGAGTACTGGATTACAGTGGCACAACAGTGAGGTTGTCATCATGTTCCCGCCCCAGCCCGCCCAAAACCGAGAAGCGCATTTACGGATCTCGGAGCAAGTCGAGCGATTTCTCTCCAATGGCGGTTCTATTCAGAACGTCGACCCAGGGGTTAGCGGTTTCAACCGCTTGCCGCTGAAAACGCAATGGAGCAAAAGCCACACGGCCAGACCTTGAGGTTGCGTGCTGATCCAAGAACCCATGCAGCTGTATCACCCAGGGCATGCATCAGCATGCTCTTAGGGTGAGTGTTCAGGTGAAGGAGGGATCCGCGCCGCAGGATCTCGCCCATTACTCCAGCCGGCGCAGACCGAAGCGTGGCGGCTATTGGGGTTTAGGCAGGTAGTAATGGGGATACAACGCCATGTCCCTTTCCAGTTTTTCGGCGTCTCCAACACGCTTTCGAACCTCTGCATAGAACTGTTGGCTCTGATTCTGAAATTTCGTGAAGTGTCGAGCACTGATCGCCAAGGCTAATTCGAGCTCCTTTCCCACCAGACCCGCGGCGGACTTTTGTGACAGGACATAGGCCTGCCAGCTGTTCTCCACCCGCTGCAGCCCGCGAGCGAACGCCTTTGTCTCGATTGTCGCCATTGGTACACCCTCTTTGAGCCAGATTCCGGCTCGTTGGTGTGAATCGCCAGAGCGACGATGGATAGCTGCGTGTCGAAACGCCCAGTGCCATCGAGGCGCCGGAGATTGCAGCTTAGCCTATTTATGGCATGGGCCCCTACGGTCGGGCTCAGCGGTCCTGATCGAAGTTTGACCGGGCCCTGGCAAGTCACACGTTGAAGTTCATGCGTACCGCTAGGGTGGAACAGGTTTTGCTGCACTCCCAGTAACACTGACAAAAATGGGGTGTGCAGCCATGTTCCAGAATGACCTCTACTTCTTGAGTTTCATCGTAACGGCGGTGTTGACCGTGGATGTCGTGGCGATATTCGTGTTCTTGCAGGCCAGCGCTTGATCCCCGTTACTGGGTATGGCGACCTCCCGAACCTGGGCCAACTGGAGAGTGACAACCGGGTGTGGGGGTAGGGCAGGCAGTTCACTGTCCAGCCCGCTGGGTGGTAGATGGAAGTGCAGCTGACGGCGGTGTAACTGGATGATCTTGTGGATGCGTTTCATGGCGGCTCACCTCGATGGACATCTGCTATGCCGAGCCAGAAGGCATGACCCTCAGTAAGCGCCCGTTTTGTCTCGCTGCGGTGCGGATCTGACCAGTGGATACCCGGCATGGCAGGTGATGCTAGGGCCTACCGCAGGGCGGCGAATGGCATGAGGTCGCAGGGTGGCAGGGGAAAGCCCGCCGAGGCGGGCTTTCCGATGGGTGCTGATCCGTCAGCGAGGCCCATTGTAGACAGTCGCCGGCATTGGCCTATTGGTAATACGTCGCAGACCCGGTCAGCCTTCAGTGGCGTGTCGCGGCTTGCCCGGATGTGCGATGAAGTGCGTACAAGAGGGTTGGGGGCGACTTTGGTGGATTGGAGTTCCTTACAGTAGCTCAGTAAACTGCCATCACTTTGATTTGGTCACTTTGTCCATGCATACCTTTCGCATTTTGTTTCCGCTTGCGCTGGCCGCTTTCCTGACTGCCTGTGCATCGCCAGCGGCCCCCACTGGCAGTAAAACCACGAAAAAATCACCCGAGGATTACGCCGCGTGCGTGCTGCCTAAATGGAAAGCCATAGCCCCGCTCACGGTTCAGAAATCGATCAACAACGGCTACCGTCTGACGGTGCCCAGTGCCTTGGCATCCGATGAGGTGCTGGAAGTCGTCAAGCACCACGACGGCGGCCTCGCCACGTTCTACAAAGGTGGTTTCTTCGCGGGTGACAAGTTGCGCCAAGCGGCGCGCGACTGCCTGTAGTGATCATACGGCCAGGATCAACTCCGGCCCCTGGTTACGCGCATTGCCCACAGCCACGCTCACACGGTACCACTCGAAGGATTCGGCGGGTTCGCCCAGGTGCAACGCCATCTGCTCAGCCTGTGCCAGTGCTGTCGACGGGGCCAGCCAGGCCCTGGCAAGCGCGGGCGACAACACGACGGGGCGTCGGTCGTGTACGTCGACCATGCCGCCCTGGGCGTCAGCGGTGATGATCACGAAGCCGTCATTGTCGTTGCCGGTGAACTGTCCTATCGAGGCACAGAGGGCAGGGCGGCCGTCGCGACGCCTGATCAGGTAAGGCTGCTTTTTCGGGCCGCCTTCATCGACCCATTCGTACCAGTTGTCGACTGGGGTAATTGCCCGGTGGGGCCAGATCGCGCGAAAAAAGGCGCCATGGGCGACTTTCTCCACGCGCGCGTTGATCGGTGGTGCGCGGTCTTCGGCCCAGTGTGGCCGCCAGCCCCATCTCACTCGGTCGGCCCTGAGGCCGGCACCGTCTACGCGCAAGACCACCACCGGGGTCGACGGGGCCACGTTGTAGCCAGGCGTGACGGGCCCGTCGATGACGTTACGCCAGGCTCCGGGCATGCCAAGGGTGTCGACGAACTCGTGAATGCCACGGTATTGAGAGAGGCGCCCGCACATCAACCAACCCTCCTGCCGGAACTGTCTGTATAGCGTCGCCGCTCTCAAGGTGGCGATTGGCTCACGACTTGGGGGGCGCATCACCCGCGGCATTCATGCGAACGCATTGCGCCTCTGCGGCCGTCCTGTCCGGATAGCTAGGTTTGAGCCGCTCCTTGGCTTGGTTATCGTAGATGTCGAAGCCACCACCCGTGGTCGCCGCATAGTAGCGCGCACCGATACGAAATGACTCCTTTTCGATGGGTACCGCCGGAACGATAACGAATCTTGGTTGCATTTTTTGTGCCTCCCCAGGCAGAGATCTAAGTATTAGTCCTGCTGCGGATAAGCATCAAGGAAGCTCATGAATAAATGACAGTTCGCTTACCGTCGGTACACCCGCGGCTGGCGTTGCTTGAGCAAGAAAGCGGGTGCAGGGCGCCGCAGGCAGGGTTAGAGTGCGGCGAACGTCTTGCTGAGCAGAGTCTTCCATGTCCAGTTCATTCACCCTGATGGCATCCCCTGTCGGCACGCTGACCCTGGTGGCCCGCAACCAGCGTTTGGCAGCCGTCCTGTGGGAGCATGAACGTGAAAACCGCGTTTGCCTTGGCGAACTGCAGCGCGACGACGACCATCCGCTGTTGCGCGAAACCGCTCGTCAGCTGGGTGAATACTTTGCCGGTACCCGGCAGCGCTTCGAATTGGCGCTCGATTTTGTCGGCACCGAGTTTCAGCGCCAGGTGTGGGCGGCGCTGCTGACCATTCCTTTCGGTGAAACCCGCAGCTACAGCGAGATTGCCCGGCAGATCGGCAACCCCAGCGCAGTTCGGGCCGTCGGCGCGGCCAACGGGCGCAATCCGATTTCGATCATCGCGCCCTGCCACCGGGTGATCGGCGCTTCCGGCAACTTGACCGGCTTCGCGGGTGGTTTGCAGGCCAAGCAATACTTGCTGGCACTGGAAGGACGGCAGAGCCTGGCGCTGGAATGGTAGGCGTTCAGCTTGCCCAACTGACCACCAGGCAGCACCCAAGTGCCAATACCGAGCCAGCCAACAACGTGTAGTGACGATGGGCGCGGCGCGCCTGGTGGCGTACTTCGCGCAGATATTGAGCGGGCGTTGGCGCATCCGGTCGATGGCTAAGCCCGTCGGCGATGTTTGCCAGTTGGCCTTGAATCGTCAAACCGACCAGGTAGTAGGTGGCCCCGTAACATGCCAAGGCAAGCAGCAGATACCTCATGCAGGCAGTTCCGGTAACACCAGGGCAGTGGCACTGCCTGTCGCCAGATCGAGCATCACCAGGCCTTGGGTCCGCTCATCCAATGCCGCCAGCAACTGCCCTCGAGGGTCCCAGGCCGCGGACCCGCCGGCCCCGATGAAGGTGTCTGCCGGCCCGATACAGTTGGCCATCAATACGGGTATGTTCAAACGCCGGGCCACCTCCGGGTAGTGCTCGTAACCTTCGCGGATACCCTTGACGGTTTTAGCGACGCTGACCAAATACAGACCAGCCCCTTGGGCGCGGACCTTCTCGGCATGTGCCATGAACATGGATTCGTAACAGATGGCTGGCGCGATGGTGTGTTCATCCACCTCGAATACGAGGCTCTGCCCGGCAGGCGTGAAGAACGGCAGCTCATCGTCGTGCAAGCGCTGCTTGGCATAGCTCAGCCTGGGTTGGCCCGGGCGCAGGATGGGCATGCCGATCTGTATGCCATTGGGGGTCGGCAGTGGCAGGCCCACTGCAACCGTTATGTCATGGTGGTCGCAGAGTGCTTGCAGCGGGTCCAGTCGGGCAGATGAGAGGGGCAGGGCCAATTGGCGGGCCAGGGTCGGCTCGTAACCGGTCAGGGACAGTTCGGGAAACACCACCAGCCTGGCGCCCAGGGCGGCGGCCTGCTCGATGCAGTAGCGGTGGCGGTCGAGGTTGCTATCCAGGTCGCCCTTGTGCGACGCCAGTTGTATGGCACAGAGTTTCATGGCTAGCCCTTCCTTGGTACGGATCCAAACCCCGAGGATACTACCGGCACGCTACGCCTCGCCAGTGAAGAGACCATCATGACGCTGGCTGGGCGGCGAAACGCTGGCGGAACCAGTCGGCGAGCATGGCTTTTTCCGCATACAGGCGCTCGCTGCTACTGGTTACCCGTCCGGGGCGGCTGAGGTACATCTTGTCGCTGACCCGTTCCTGGGCATGCTGGTCGGGTTTGCCCGGCTGGCTGAAGGTGTAGCTCAGGTCGATGGTCGGCCAGGTGGTCTCGCGCATGAAGCGTACATCGTAGGCATTGACGTGCCAGGGTTCGAAGCCCCCAGCCAGGTCGATGTCATGGATATCGATGACCAGTTGCTGGCCGGGTTGCAGGTAGCGCTGGCCAAGCTTTTGCAGATAGTGCGTGAGGGTCTTCAGGACGTAGTCGTCAGCGCCACGTGCGTAACCTGCGCGATCCAGCCTGGCATCGCGGAAGTGCTCAGGGTGATCGAAATGCACCTGAACCTGCAGGGTTTGTGTGCCTTGTGCCATGCTATTGAGTGAAAGCACCATGAGCACGGCACAGGCAAGGACGTTACGCACGAGGCACCTCCGGAGCGGACTGCGTGTCAAACCATTTTACGCCTGCCATGGGAGCTGCCGTAGAGGAATAGTGCAATGAGCCGGTTTCGGCGGGTAACCGCCAATGGCAAGGGGCGTGACTTGGCGGTGGGTGATATCCACGGGCATTTCAGCCGCCTTGAGCAGTTGTTGAATGCCGTGGGTTTCGACCCCGAGGTAGATCGCCTGTTCAGTGTCGGTGACCTGGTGGATCGGGGCCCGGAAAGCGAAGCGGTGCTGGATTGGCTTGCCCGGCCTTGGTTTCATGCCGTGCAGGGTAACCACGAGTCGCTGGCGGTGAACCACCTCAACGGCGGTCAGCTGGATCCGCAGATGTATCGCTCTGCCGGCGGAGGTTGGTTTCTGGATCTGCCCAGGACGGATCAGCAGCGTTTCGTCGATGCGTTCGAGCGCTTGCCAATCGCCATGGAAGTACAGACCTCCGAAGGCCTTGTCGGGTTGTTGCACGCTGACAGCCCGTTCGCCGACTGGAGCGTGCTGCGTGACCAACTCGAAGGCGTGCTCGAACCCAAAGTCTGCGAATTCTGCCAGTGGTCGCGCAGGCGCCTGCACGAGCGCGACAGCCGCGCGGTGGAAGGTCTGCGGGCACTGCTGGTGGGGCATACGCCGCTGGTCGAGGCCACGCTGCTGGGCAATGTCTGGCACTTGGATACCGGCGGCTGGAACCTTGGTCATTTCAGCCTGATGGACCTGCGCACACTGACCTTGGTCAACCCGCTACCAGGTGACCGATTAGCGCCATGGCCAACATGATCAGCAATGCGCCACTGAGCCTTTCCAGCCACGGCAAGGCGTACGCGAAGCGTTTCAGCACCCTGCGATTGCCGATGGTCACAGCGACCAGCAGGTCCCAGACCAGCACGATGCTGAACATCCAGCCAGCGTAGACGGTCTTCCAGGCACCGCTGCTGCTGGCGACCATGCTGGCCAGGCTTGCATAGAACAAGGCGTTCTTGGGGTTGAGGATTCCGGATAAAAAGCCCATGCCCAAGCAGCGGCTCCAGCCTCCGGCCGCTTGCACTTCGCCTGCCATTGCCAATTCGGTTTTCCCGGCGTGGCGAACGAACAACGTACCGATGTACAGCAGGTAACCCGCGCCAGCCACTTGCAAGGCGATGAACAAGGCGCTGCCGTCGCGCAGGATGGAAAGGCCGGCAAAGGCGCTGACGATGAAAAGACCATTGGCCAAGGCGATACCCAGGCATGCGCCGCTGGCAACTCGCCAGCCAGCGGATACCGAACTTCGGGCGACCAGGAAAAAGTCCGGGCCGGGCGAGACAAGGGCAAGGAAGTGGGCGAAGGCGACAATCAGAAACTGCTCCATGAGGCAGGTCACTCGGGTTACCAAAACCCCAGTCTGGCGTCGGCCCGATGGCGCGTATTGAAGATTATTGCGTGGCCCGGTACTGCCCTGGTGTCACACCCACATGGGCCTTGAACACTCGCTGGAAATGGCTCTGGTCGGCGAAGCCCAAGCGATAGGCGATTTCGGCCAGGTCATGCCCTTGAAGGAGCCAACGCCGCCCCCGATTGACGCGAGCGTTCAGCAGGTAGGCATGGGGCGTCATCCCGGTGGCCGCGCGAAAGGCACGGATCAGCTGATAGCGGCCCAGGCCTGCCTGGCTGGCCATCGCAGCCAGGCTCAGTTCAGCCGGGTCGTCGGCTTCCATGCGTTCGATCAGTGTTCTCAGGGTGGGCGCATCCAGCGACGGCGCAGGTGCAGGATACAGTGGCGGATGCACGGAAAAGTCATGGTCGCCGAGGAAGGCTACCAGTGCAGCTTCCTTCTCCGACGCGGCTGCCGTGGAGAACAGCAGGGCGTTCAGATCGCAGAACTCACGGTACAGCGCAGGGGATCGACTGATGCGTGCGGGGGCCCCGGTCTCGGCTGCGGCAAGACCGGACTCCAGACGCAACTGCGCCAGCCAGTGCGCGTCCACGTGCAGCATCTGGTAGCTCCAGGCCTGACCGGGTTCGGGGTTGCAGGCATGCACACGCTGCGCCGGAACCAGCACCAGGGTGCCAGGGGTGAGGTGCGCTTGCCCGGCACCGGCGCCGGTGAAATAGCTGCTGCCGGCATCCACCGCACCCATGGAGAAGGTTGGGTGGCTATGGGCCTTGTAGCAGGCCCGGCTATCGCAGGCGCGGCGGCTTTCGACGAAGGGCAGCGCCGCATCGCGCCACAGCGCGGGGGACGAGGAAGAGGGCATGGCAGGCTCCTTGATCACTCAGGCAGCTTACCAGCGCCAAGGCCAAGGGGGCGACCGTACAGTTTTTTCCCATGGCTGTACCTTGACCCTGGTGCGGGCGAACGTCGAAATAAGCACTTGACGTCTGGGAGAACGCGAATGGACCTGTCGAGCCTGCTGTTATTCATACCCGCCTGCTTTGCCCTGAACATGGCACCGGGGCCAAACAACCTGCTTTCGCTGCACAACGCCAGCCGCTATGGCCTGCGTACGGCCTGTGTCGCCGGCGGCGGGCGAATCGTCGCCTTCAGTGGCATGATCGCGCTGGCGGCCATGGGCCTGGCCGTGGTGCTGCACACCAGCGAATACCTGTTCCTGACGATCAAGGTGGTGGGCGCAGCGTATCTGTTCTATATCGCCTGGCAGTTGTGGCGTGCTCCAGTGGGTGATGCCGTGCTGGCAGCCGACCATCCGCGCGGCACCTGGCGCCTGGCTCGTCAGGAGTTCTGGGTGGCAGCGGGCAACCCCAAGGCCATCTTGATCTTCACCGCTTTCCTGCCACAGTTCGTGTCCGTGGGCAGCGCCACGCCTGTGAGTGAGCAGTTCCTGTGGTTGGGCGTGCTGTTCCTGCTGCTGGAATGGGCCGCCATCGCCCTCTACGCCGGGCTTGGTGCATACCTGCAACGCTGGTTCAGCCAGCCTGCGCCGCGTCGGTTGTTCAACCGGGTCAGCGCCTCCTTGCTTGGCTGCGCTGGCCTCGGACTGCTGGCGGCACGTCGCTAGGATTGGCTCAAGCCCAGGTTGACGCCGTGGCTTGCGCGGTGACTGCTCGATCAGTCGCGGTAGAAGGTCTGCACCAGGTGATAGCCGAACTTGCTCTTGATCGGCCCATGCACCACACGTAACGCCTTCTTGAAGATCACCTGGTCGATTGCCCCTACCAGTTGCCCGGGGCGTACTTCGCCAAGATCGCCACCGCGCTTGCCCGATGGGCAAGTGGAAAACTTCTTGGCCAATACGTCAAAAGCCTCGCCGTTGGCGATGCGCTGCTTGAGCTTCTCGGCTTCCTCAGCGGTCTTGACCAGGATATGGCGGGCTTGGGCTTTCATGGGACACCTGTGCTTCGGGGCAAAAAAGGGCGACATTATGCCTGATCGCGCAACTCCGTGCGGTCGCGAAACTGGTCCAGTGCCTCTGGGTTGGCCAAGGCATCGGTGTTCTTCACCGGCCGCCCATGCACCACGTTGCGAATCGCCAATTCCACCAGCTTGCCGCTGATGGTGCGGGGAATGTCGGTGACCTGCGCGATGACCGCCGGTACATGACGCGGTGTGGTGTACTGGCGGATCACCTGGCGGATACGCTGGCGCAGATCGTCATCCAGGAGCAGACCGTCGCGCAGGCGCACGAACAGCACCACACGCACATCGCCGTGCCACTCCTGGCCAATGGCAACGCTTTCCAGCACTTGTTCGACCTTTTCCACCTGGCGGTAGATCTCCGCCGTGCCGATACGCACCCCTCCAGGGTTGAGCACCGCATCGGAACGACCGTGGATCACCAAGCCCCCGCTGGTCAGTTGCTCGGCATAATCGCCCTGCGCCCAGACACCCGGAAACTGGCTGAAGTAGGCGTCGTGATAGCGGCTGCCATCGGGGTCGTTCCAAAAACCCAGCGGCATGCAGGGGAAGTGATGGATGCACACCAGCTCGCCCTTCTCGCCTGTTACCGGCCTGCCGTGTTCGTCCCACACCTCGACCGCCATACCCAGGCCCTTGCACTGGATTTCGCCGCGGCGTACCGGCAAGGTCGGATTGCCGAGCACGAAGCACGAGACGATGTCGGTGCCACCCGACATCGACGCCAGGCACAGGTCCGCCTTGATCTTGCCGTAGACGTAGTCATAGCTGTGCGGCGACAACGGTGAGCCGGTGGACATGATCAGTCGCAGCTTGTCGAGTCGATGGCTGTTGCACGGCTCGATGCCTTCCTGCTCCAGCGCGGCCAGGTACTTGGCACTGGTGCCGAAGGCACGGATGCCCTCGGCGTCGATGAGGTCGAGCAGTCGTTCGGGGCCGGGGTGGAAGGGAGAGCCGTCATACAACACCAAGGTGGCCCCGACCGCCAGGCCGCTGGCCAGCCAGTTCCACATCATCCAGCCGCAGGTGGTGTAGTAGAACAGTACATCGTCGGCCTTCAGGTCATTGTGCAGGCCATGCTCCTTGAGGTGCTGCAGCAGCACGCCACCGGCGCCATGAACGATGCACTTGGGTACTCCGGTGGTTCCGCTGGAGTAGAGGATGTACAGCGGGTGATCGAACGGCAGCGGGACGAAGTTGGGTGAACCGCCGGCCCGGTAGAAATCGTCCCACAGGCTTGCCTGCGGTGCACTGAACGCATCGGCGTGGGTCTGGGTGCGGGTGTAGGGCACTATCAGCAACTGTTCGAGGCCTGGCAACTGGGCGCAGACCTGGTTGATCTTGTCCACCTGGTCGAGGGTCTTGCCAGCGTAGTGATAACCAGCACAGGCGATCAGCAGCTTCGGCTCGATCTGCCCGAAGCGGTCGATAATGCCGTGCAAGCCAAACTCCGGCGAACAACTGGACCACACCGCCCCGAGGCTGGTGCAGGCAAGCATCGCTACCAGGGTTTCCCAGGTGTTGGGCATGATCGCTGCTACCCGATCGCCGACGCCTATGCCGGCGGCGATGAAGGCCCTTTGCAGACCGGCGACATGGCTTGCCAGTTGAGCATGGGTCAGCACCACGCGCAGGCCATCCTCGCGCACACTGATCAGCGCCGGACGATCATCGCGCCGGTGCAGCAAGTGCTCGGCGAAATTCAGGGTCCCGCCGGCAAACCACCGGGCGTCCGGCATCAGTGGCCCTTCGCTGAGCACCTGGCTGGCAGGGGTATGCCAACGCACATGGAAGTACTCGGCCAGCGTCTGCCAGAAGGCGGCGCGGTGCTCGATACTCCAGCGATGCAGCGCCGGGTAGTCGTTGAGTTCAAGGTTGTAGCGCAGGTTGACTCGGCGACGGAACGCATCCATCCGGCTGGCCTCGATCTGCGCCGTGGAGGGGCGCCAGAGCACATCGTTCATGCCGAACCTCCGCAGGATCTGGGGCGTGGGGCCGCGAAGCAGCCCCACAGAGGGTCTCTTATTCCACTTTAGCCTTTTGTACGTCCTGCGATGCCGACCAGACGCGATAGCGCACTTCGACGCCTTCGGGTACATACACCACCACCGGCAGCTTGCTGTTGTAGCGGACCATGAAGCCTTCACCGACCACTGGCACGAAGGCCTCGGTCTTCTTGCCGTCCGGGCAGGCCATCAGGGTGCTGACCGGGCCGCCGACTTTCTCCAGACGGTAGTAGCTATAACCCCAGCCTTGCAGTGTTTTTTCTTCCAGGCTGCCGGCCAGGCGCTGGCGGTTGCAGTCCACCTGCAAGGTCTTGCCTGCCAGGATTTCCAGAGTGTGGGCCGATTCATCGGCCTGGGCCGGCAGGTGGATCACCTGCCGGGTGAAGCCTTTTTCAGCCTTGGGGTAGGGTGCGACATCTTCAAGTTTGGCGGCCATCGCCGGGGCGGCCATGGCCAGGGTCAGGGAACACATCGCGAACAGACGGGTAGGGCGCATAGGGCCTCCTTGCAATCAAACGGGTGCAATGCCGCCGCCAGGCCCCGGTCGCCCTCTGTCATTGGGCCAGCCAGCCGCCATCGACGTTCCAGGCGGCGCCGCGGACCTGGCTTGCGGCCTCGCTGCAGAGGAACAATACCAGTTCACCCAGATGCTCGGGAGTGACGAAGGCCAATGAAGGTTGTTTCTCGGCCAGCAGGTCGTGCTGGGCTTGCAGCGGATCGCCGCCATGGGCTGCACGGTCGTCAATCTGCTTTTGCACCAATGGCGTCAGCACCCAGCCAGGGCAGATGGCGTTGCAGGTGACGTTGTCGGTAGCGGTTTCCAGTCCGACCACTTTGGTCAGCCCGACCACGCCATGCTTGGCCGCCACATACGCGGCCTTGCCGCTGGAGCCGACCAAGCCATGCACCGAGGCGATGTTGATGATCCGCCCCCAGTTGCGTTCGCGCATGCCTGGCAGCGCCAGCCGGGTTCCGTGGAACACCGCCGACAGGTTGAGGGCGATGATCTTGTCCCAGGCTTGTACCGGGAACTGCTCCACCGGCGCCACATGTTGAATACCAGCATTGTTGACCAGGATATCGACACCGCCGAATTCGCGATTGGCGAGGGCGAACAGCGCCTCGATCTGGGCCGCATCGGACAGATCCGCCGGGTGATGCGCTACCTTCACGCCGTGGCGGGCGATCTCGGCCAGGGCTGGCGCCGGGTCGCCGAAGCCATTGAGCACGATGTTGGCACCCGCGCGCGCCAGCACTTGGGCGATGCCCAGGCCAATGCCGCTGGTGGAACCGGTGACGAGTGCAGTCTTGCCGTTGAGCGTCATGTAAAGCTCCTTAGACGATGCCGGTGGCGTAGAAAGTGGCGATGACCACGAATACCGCCAGGGTCTTGATCAATGTAATGCCGAAAATGTCTTTGTAGGCCTCGCGATGGGTCAGGCCCGTCACCGCCAGCAATGTGATCACCGCGCCGTTGTGCGGCAGGGTATCCATGCCGCCGCTGGCCATGGCGGCCACCCGGTGGAGCACTTCGAGCGGAATGTTGGCGGCGTTGGCAGCGGCGATGAAGCTTTCGCTCATGGCAGCCAGGGCGATGCTCATGCCACCGGATGCCGAGCCGGTGATGCCCGCCAGCAGCGTGACGGTAATGGCTTCGTTGACCAGCGGGTTGGGGATGGCGCGCAGGGCATCGGCCAGTACCAGGAATCCCGGCAGCGACGCAATCACTGCGCCGAAACCGTACTCCGAGGCGGTATTCATTGCCGCCAGCAGCGCACCACTGACCGCGCTCTTGGTGCCCTCCGCCAGGCGTGTACGAATGGCGCCAAAGGCACACACCAGTACCATCAAGATACCCACCAGCAAGGCTGCCTGCACTGCCCAGATGGCCGTGAGCTTGGCCACGTCGCTGTTGACCGGCGCGCTCATGCCCGGCAGTTGCAGGGTGTGGCTGGGGCCGTACCACTGTGGAATCCAATGGGTGAACAGCAGGTTCATGACCCCCACCAGCACCAGGGGCGACAAGGCCAGCCAGGGGTTGGGCAAGGTCAGGTCGGGGGCGGTCTCCGGCTCGTTGCGCAGGTCCTTGCCATAGCCTTCGCCTGCGCGCTGGGCCTTGTTGCGCTGGCGTTGCAGGTAGAGCATGCCTGCGCAGAACACGAACAAGGTGCCGATCAGTCCCAGCCAGGGTGCGGCCCAGGCGGTGGTATTGAAGAATGTGCTGGGGATGATGTTCTGGATCTGCGGCGTGCCGGGCAGGGCGTCCATGGTAAAGGAGAACGCACCGAGGGCGATGGTCGCCGGGATCAGTCGCTTGGGGATGTCGCTTTGGCGGAACATTTCGGCGGCGAACGGGTAAACCGCGAACACCACCACGAACAGCGACACGCCCCCGTAGGTAAGCAAGGCGCAGACAAGTACGATCACCAGCATGGCTTGCCGGGTGCCGAGCAGACCGATGGCAGCCGCGACGATGGAGCGAGAGAAGCCTGACAGTTCGATCAGCTTGCCGAACACCGCGCCTAGCAGGAAGACCGGGAAGTAGAGTTTGATGAAGCCGACCATTTTCTCCATGAACACCCCGGTGAATGCGGGGGCCACGGCGGCCGGGTCAGTGAGCAGTACCGCGCCGAGGGCGGCGATGGGGGCGAACAGGATCACGCTGTAGCCGCGGTAGGCGGCCAGCATCAGCAGGGCCAGGGCGGCCAGTGCGATGAGCACGGTCATCGGGATGAATCTCCTGGGTGGGTCTTGTTGTTATCGGTTACCAGGGGATAGCGGGAATCGTGCCAACCTTATAAGTGATTGAATTACATAGATAAATTTGGTGGTTATGACATATTTGTCTCTGATTTGAGACGGTTGGGCCCGCTTTGCAGTCCCTCGCCGGCACGCCGGGTCCTAACACGTGTCGTGTAGGCGAAGGATTGCCGGCGGTTGGGGTGGTATCCCTATATAGAGACAAGAATCTCAAAAATGAGACTAAAGCCCAAGCGCCACCATCTTCTTGTATAAGGTAGAGCGCCCCAGCCCCAACAACTTAGCGGCTTGCGGCACATTCCCCGAACATTCCAGCAAGGCATCGCCAATCAACTTGCGCTCGAACTGTTCACAGGCCTCTCGGTATGTTTGCCGCGTCACAGCCGCCGCCACCGGGCTCAATGGCCCCAGCGCCGAGCGTACTTCCGCAGGCCCCAGCCGCGGCTGGTCGGCCAACAACGTGGCCCGCTCCAACACATTGCGCAACTCCCGGATATTTCCTGGCCACGCGTGCCGGGCCAATAGCTGCAATGCCTCGGGCTCCAACTCGTACTGGCTGCCCAGCTCGGCCAGGATCGCTTCGCATAACGCTGGCAAGTCTTCCAGGCGCTCACGCAATGGCGGCACGTCGATGGGCAGCACGTTCAACCGGTAATACAGGTCGGCGCGAAATGCTCCACGGTCCATGGCGGCCTGCAGGTCGATGGAGGTGGCGGCGATAATCCGCACGTCGCTGCGCAGCATCTGGTTCGAACCCACAGGCTCGTATTCCTTTTCCTGCAGCACGCGCAGCAACTTGCTCTGCAGGGCCAGCGGCATGTCACCGATCTCGTCCAGGAACAGCGTGCCGCCCTCGGCCAGTTGCAGCTTGCCGCTGCGCCCCTTTCGGTCGGCGCCGGTGAAGGCACCTGGGGCGGTGCCGAAGAATTCGGCCTCCAGCAAGGTCTCTGGAATGGCCGCGCTGTTGATGCTGACGAACGCCTTGTGCGCGCGCGCCGAGGCGGCATGAATCGCATGGGCCAGCAACTCCTTGCCGGTGCCGGTCTCGCCCAGCAACAGCACGGGCGAATCGCTGCTCGCGCCACGCCGCGCCCGGCGCTTGGCCTCGAGGCTGGCCGCGCTGCTGCCGACGAACTGGGCGAAGCTGTACTTGGCCTGACGTGCCCTTAGCTGTGAGCGGGTGGACGCCAATTCTTGCTGCATGCTCGAGTAGCGTTTGAGGAGTGGCGACAGGCTGCGCAGTTCGTCAAACAAGGCAAAGCCGATGGCCCCGATCAGCGCGCCCTGGTCATCGTGGATGGGCAAGCGCATGACCACCAAAGGGTCGTTGTGGGTGTCGAGCATGTCCAGCAGGATTGGCCGGCCATTGCTGACCACCTCCCGCATCAGGCTGCCAGGGATCACCGACTCACACGGCTGGCCGATGGCGCTCGCGGCATCGGCCAGGCCAAAGCGCCGGGCATAGCGCTCGTTCATCCAGACGATGCGGGCCTGGCGGTCGACGATCACCGTGCCTTCGCTGGATTGCTCGATGATCTCGAACAGCGAGCGGATCGCCAGTTGCCTTACCTGGGGATAGTCCTTGAGGCTGTCGCTGTCGTGCATGGAGGAGGCCTGTTGAGGGGGAGACGCATTATGCGGCGAGGTATGGCCTGGGTGAAGACTGTGCTGCCTTGTCCGCGCCACGCTAGCGGCGAGGATCGAAAGCTTCGCGCAGGGCATCACCAATGAACACCAGTAGCGACAGGATCACCGCGAGGGCGAAGAACGCGGTAAAGCCCAACCACGGTGCCTCTAGGTGTTGCTTGCCCTGGGTCACCAGTTCGCCCAGCGAAGCGCTCCCTGCCGGCATGCCGAAGCCAAGGAAGTCCAATGCGGTCAGGGTGGTGATGGCCCCGGTGAGCATGAAGGGGATGAAGGTCAGGGTGGCATTCATGGCGTTGGGCAGGATATGCCGCAGCATCACCTGGGTATCGGGCAACCCGAGGGCACGGGCGGCCTTGACGTACTCAAGGTTACGCCCACGAAGGAACTCGGCGCGCACCACATCGACCAGGCTAAGCCATGAGAACAGCGCCATGATCCCCAGCAGCCACCAGAAGTCAGGCTCGACGAAACCACTGAGGATGATCAGCAGGTACAGCACCGGCAACCCTGACCATACCTCCAGCAACCGTTGCCCGAGCAGGTCGACCCAGCCGCCGTGGTAGCCCTGCAGGGCGCCGGCCATTACCCCGATCAGCACACTGACGACGGTAAGGGCGAAGGCAAACAGCAGCGACACCCGTGTGCCATAAAGCACCCTGGCCAGTACATCGCGTCCCTGGTCGTCGGTGCCCAGCCAGTTGCTGGCACTGGGTGGGCTGGGTGTGGGCACCTGCAGGTCGTAGTTTGGCGTGTCGGCGCTGAAGGGAATTGGGGCGAACAGCATCCAGCCACCCTGGCTTTCGATCAGTTGGCGCACATAGGCACTGCGATAGTCAGGCTGAAACGGCAATTGGCCGCCGAACTGCTGCTCGCTGTAGCGCTTGAACGCTGGAGCGTACAACTCGCCCTTGTAGCCCAGCAGCAAGGGTTTGTCATTGGCCACTAGCTCGGCGCCGAGGCTCAGCACAAGCAATCCGGCGAACAGCCACAAGGAAAGCCAGCCGCGGCGGTGGTTGCGAAAACGCTGCAGGCGGCGGCGGGAGACAGGCGAAAGCATCAGCGTACCCTCGCGTCGAAGTCGATGCGTGGGTCGAGCAGGGTGTAGGACAAGTCGCCGATCAAGCGAATCAGCAACCCCGCCAGGGTGAAGATGAACAGCGTGCCGAACACGATCGGGTAGTCCCTCGACACCGCGGCCTCATAGCTCAGGCGGCCCAGGCCATCGAGGGAGAAAATCACCTCGATCATCAGCGAACCGGCGAAGAACACTGTGATCAATGCCTGGGGCAGGCCGGCCAGGACCAGCAGCATGGCGTTGCGCAATACATGCCCGTACAGGACCCGGCGCTCACTGAGGCCTTTGGCCCGCGCCGTGACCACGTACTGGCGGGAAATCTCGTCGAGGAAAGCGTTCTTGGTCAGCAGCGTGAGCGTGGCGAAACCGCCGATCACCAGCGATCCGACAGGCAGTATCAGGTGCCAGAAATAGTCCGCGACCTTGCCCAGTAGGCTGAGTTGGTCGAAATTCTCCGAGACCAGCCCACGCACCGGGAACCAGTTGAGCGAGGTGCCACCTGCGAAGAGTACGATCAGCAACAGGGCGAACAGGAACGAGGGCAGGGCATAGCCGACCACGATCAGCGCGCTGCTCCAGGCATCGAAGCGACTACCGTGGCGCACTGCCTTGCGGATCCCCAGCGGGATGGACACCAGATAAGTGATCAGGGTGGCCCAGAAACCCAGGGACAGGGTCACCGGCAGTTTCTCCAGAATCAGGTCGGTCACCTTGGCGCCGCGGAAGAAACTCTGGCCGAAATCCAGCCGGGCATACTGTTCGAGCATCAACCAGAGGCGCTCGGGGGCGGACTTGTCGAAGCCGTATTGATGCTTGATCTCTTCGAGCAGCTTGGGGTCCAGGCCACGGCCAGCGCGAGACTCGCCATGCACGGCCTCGGCCCGTGCCCCGGGCGCACCGCCACCCAGCCCCTGCAGCCTGGCCACCGCCTGTTCGACCGGACCGCCCGGCGCAGCCTGGACGATGACGAAGTTGACCAGCAGGATGGCCAGCAGGGTAGGCACGATCAACAACAGGCGACGCAGGATATAGGCAGTCATGGCGACATCTTCCGGCGCTCGGCCATCTGCGCATTGGTCAGTGCGGTCGGGCTGATTTCCCACCAGGTGTCCAGGCCTTCATCATAGGCAGCCTGGACCTTGGGCAGGCCAAAACGGTTCCACCAGACGGTGGAGCTGCCGGGTGGATAGTAGTTGGGGATCCAGTAGTAGTTCCATTGCAGCACCCGGTCCAGGGCATGGGCGTGGCGCAGCATGTCGGCCTGGGTGCTGGCGCGGACCAGGCCATCGATCAAGGTGTCCACCGCCGGGTCCTTGAGCACCATCAGGTTGTTCGACCCCGGGTCGTTGGCCGCTGCCGAGCCGAAGTAATTGTACAGTTCGGCACCGGGCGACAAGGTGACAGGGTAGCCGGTGACGATCATGTCGTAGTCTCGGGCCATCAGACGGTTGATGTACTGAGCCGAGTCGACGTTGCGGATATTCAGCGTGATGCCGATCTGCGCCAGGTTGCGCTTCCACGGCAGTAGCAGCCGCTCCATCCCGGACTGGCCGTTCAAGAAGGTGAACGCCAGCGGTTCGCCCTGCGCATTCACTAGCTGGTCACCCTGGGGGTGCCAGCCGGCCTGCTGCAACAAGGCCAGTGCCTGCAGCTGCTGCGTTCGGATGATGCCAGAGCCGTCGGTCACCGGTGCCGTATACACCTGGCTGAATACTTCATCGGGGACCTTGCCCCGTAGCGGTTCGAGCACCTGCAGTTCGCTGGCGTCGGGCAGCGCACGGGCAGCAAGGGGGGTGTTGGAGAACATGCTCTGCTGGCGGATGTACAGGCGGCGCATCATCTGCCGGTTGCTCCATTCGAAATCCCAGAGCATCGCCAGCGCCTGGCGCACACGGCGGTCGTTGAATTGCGGGCGGTCCAGGTTGAACACGAAGCCCTGGGCCGTTTGCGGCTTGGCAGGGCCTAGATGGGCCCGTTGCAAGCGACCATCGTCCAGCTGCGCGCCATTGTAGCCTAGCGTGTAGGCCGTTGCGGAGAACTCGCGGTTGTAGTCGTAGCCGCCGCCCTTGAGCACCTGGCGGGCCACTTCGGTGTCGCCAAAGTACTCGATGCGGATCTGGTCGAAATTGTAGCGGCCACGGCTGGCCGGCAAATCTTTGGCCCACCAGCCGGTGTTGCGTTCGAAGGTGATGCTGCGGCCGTTGTCGATCCGGCCGATTCGGTAAGGGCCGCTACCGACGGGCTTTTCAAAGCCTGCGCCATTGGCAAAGTCACGGTTCTGCCAGTCGTGCTCAGGCAGTACCGGAAGGCTGGCCACGTCCAAGGCCAGGGTACGGCCATGGGGTTGCTTGAAATCGAAGCGTACCCGATGCGGGCTTTCCACCGTCACGCTGGTAACTTCCGCGAACTGGGTGCGGAACTTGAGGCTGCCCTTGCTCATCAGCAACTGGTAGGTAAACCGTACGTCTTCGGCGCGCACCGGCTTGCCATCGGCGAAGGTGGCGCGCGGGTCGATCTCCAAACGCAGCCAGGCATCGTCTGGCCCACGCTCCATGCGCCGGGCGATCAGCCCATAGACGGTGTAGGGTTCGTCGAACGAGCGCACTGCCAGGGGCGCATACAGCCAGCCGTCGACCTCGGAAACACCGATGCCTTTGTCGATGTAGGGCAGGATGTGGTCGAACTGGCCGATTTCGATGGCCGAACGGCGAATGCTACCGCCTTTGGGTGCATCGGGGTTGACGTAGTCGAAATGGCGGAAGGCCTGGCCATAACGGGGGGCTTCACCATAGACGGTGAGGGCGTGGGTGGGGGCTGCCTTGGCTGTGAGGGACAGGCACAACAGTGCGAGCCCCCACACGCTTGCTCCCCTGGGGAACATCACCGGCAACGGTGACTTAGTCCTGGCGGCTGGTCACTTCCAGCAGGTGGTAACCGAATTGGGTCTTCACCGGGCCTTGGACAACATTCAGCGGGGCGCTGAACACCACGGTATCGAATTCGCGAACCATCTGGCCTGGACCGAACGAGCCCAGGTCACCGCCTTGACGGCTGGACGGACAGGTGGAATTGGCCTTGGCGACTTCAGCGAAGTCGGCACCGGCTTCGATCTGGGCTTTGAGCTCGTTGCATTTCTCTTCCGAGCTGACCAGGATGTGGCGGGCAGTGGCACGTGCCATGGGAACTACTCCTTGGGTAAAAAAGCAAGCCTAACGCACTTGTCTGGGATATGTCTCGCAAGGCTTGCTGTACGTTTCCTACAAGCGCGCTGCCGCGTCACGCAACAGCGTTTCGGTCGACGCCCAGCCCAGGCAACCATCGGTAATCGACACGCCGTACTTCAACGTGCCCTTGTCCAGTGCCTGGCAACCGTCGAACAGATGCCCTTCGAGCATCACGCCGACGATCGAGCGATCACCGGCCAGGCGTTGGCTCAGCACCTGCTCGAACACGGCCGGTTGGCGAGCCGGGTCTTTGCCGCTGTTGGCATGACTGCAATCGACCATGATCCGTGCTGCCAGCCCTGCTTTGGCCAGGCCCTGGCGGGCTTGGGCGATGCTCTGTGCGTCGTAGTTGGGGCCTTTGTGGCCACCGCGCAGTACCAGGTGGGTATCCGGATTGCCCAGGGTTTCGATGATCGCCGGGTAGCCCTGCGCATCCATGCCGAAGTGGCGATGGGGATGGGCGGCGCTACGCATGGCGTCGCAGGCGATTCCGACACCGCCATCGGTGCCATTCTTGAAGCCCACTGGCAGTTCGAGCCCGCTGACCATCTCGCGGTGAATCTGCGACTCGGTGGTGCGTGCGCCAATGGCGGCCCAGCCCAGCAGGTCGTCGAAGTAGCTGGCGGCCATCGGTTGCAGCAGTTCGGTGGCAATCGGCAGGCCGCGCTCGATCATGTTGAGCATCAGGCCACGGGACAAGGCGATACCCGAGTGCATGTCATCGCTGCCATCGAGGTGCGGGTCGTAGGCCAGGCCTTTCCAGCCGACGGTGGTGCGTGGCTTTTCGACGTAGGCACGCATCACCAGCAACAGCTGGTCGTTCACTTCGCGGCTGAGGGCTGCGAGGCGGTCGGCGTATTCCAGGGCCGAGCGCGGGTCGTGGATCGAGCACGGGCCGACGACTACCAAAAGACGTTCGTCGCGGCCTTCGAGAATGGCGCGGATCGCTTGGCGGTGGGCCTGGACTTGTTGGGCGAGCTCGAGGGACAGCGGCATCTGCTGCTTGAGCAAGTGCGGGCTGGGCAGGCGCTTGCTGACGGTGGTGTTGGCAGCTTGAGGCTGGGAAAGGGGCAGGGCGAGGTTGGAAGCTTGCATGGCGTGGTATCCCTGGGCGGACGGCGGGTGCTGGCCCGCTCGATCGGCCCTATCGAGGTGTTCGACAGATCGTCAAATTCGGTTCTTGTGCGGCAGTGCCACCGGAGATCGACCGTACGGAGGCGGCAGGCTGGCCCGAACGGGGTTGGCTAAATCGCCAGGCATAGGTATTTGCGTAGCAGTAAGTGGCGTAGTTCATGAATCTGTCCTCAGTGTGAATCGGTGTTGTCGATGGCCTGAAAAGCAAAACCCCCGGTCGGGGAGCCGACCGGGGGTTTGAGTATTCTCGTATTCGGCGGCCCCTCGAAAGTGGGCGCCGTGTGGGTATCAGCGGCGCCTAGTGGCTAAACCAATACCCAAAATAAAAGCTGGCGACAGCCTCGCAGCCAGCAACGGCCAGCACAGGACGCGCGGTGCGACCGGTGTGTTTGGCGGGGTTGCAGGTGTGTTTCGGCATGTTGCTCTCCAATGAATGAGCCCGAGCATACTTCAGGTGCCGCGCGGTATTCAATGGATAAATACTATTGAGCCGATCACACCTTGAACTGCGCCACCATGCCGTTCAGGTCAACCGCCAGGCGCGAGAGGTCCTGGGCTGCCGCGCTGGTCTGGTTGGCCCCCGCTGAGGTCTGCATCGCCAGATCACGGATGTTCACCAGGTTGCGATCCACTTCGCGTGCCACCTGCGCCTGCTGCTCGGACGCGCTGGCGATCACCAGGTTGCGCTGGTTGATCGAGGCGATTGCCTCGGCGATCACTTCCAGCGCCTGACCTGCTGATTGCGCCACCTCCAGGGTGCCGTTGGCCCGGCCTTGGCTGCTGTGCATGGCGGACACTGCCCGTTCGGTACCAGACTGAATACCGACGATCATCTGCTCGATCTCGGCGGTGGACTGCTGGGTACGGTGGGCGAGGGCGCGGACTTCGTCAGCCACTACGGCGAAACCTCGGCCCGCTTCACCGGCGCGTGCGGCCTCGATGGCGGCATTGAGCGCCAGCAGGTTGGTCTGACCGGCGATGGCACCGATCACGTCGAGCACGCGGCTGATTTCGTTGGCGTTGCTGGCCAGCTGTTCGATCTCCTGTGAGGTGCCGGAGACGTCCTGGACCAGATGCTGGATCGACTCCAGGGCCTGGTTGACCTGGTCACGGCCGTCGCGAGTGGTGCGGTCGGCGCCCTTGGAGGCATCGGCGGTGCTCACCGCATTGTTGGCCACTTCTTCCACCGCGGCGGTCATCTGGTTGACCGCAGTGGCGGCCTGGTCGATTTCCGCACTCTGCTGGTGCAGGCCGCGACTGGTGTCTTCGGTGACGGTGTGCAGCTCTTCGGATGCCGACGCCAGCTGGTCGGAAGACGCGGCGATCTTGCGAATGGTGTCGCGCAGGCTCTCCTGCATGCGGCTCAGTGCGCCCAGCAGCAGGGCGGGCTCATCGCGGCCGCTCACCTTGATCGGCTGGGTCAGGTCACCGGTAGCGACGCGCTCGGCCACGCTCACGGCTTCGCCCAGTGGCACGACGATGCTGCGCGTGAGCAGGGTGGCGATGGCGGCAAGGGCGAGCATGATGACCACCAGCGAAACAGTGATGGCCAGGAAGGCTTCGTCCGCCATGTCGCTGCTGCGTTGCGAAGCGTCTTCGGCGCCTTTGCCGTTGTAGGCGATGAGGGCGCTCATGGCCTTCATCATGCTATCGGCGTGCTGGGTCAGCGGGCCGCTGATACGCTGCTTGGCTTGAGCGATACGGCCGGCGGCGAGGTCTTCGATCACCAGGGCCTGGCCCTCGTAGTACTGCTGGTGAGCCGTGGTGAATGCAGCGAACAGGGCGCGGTCGTCGGCGTCGATGATGGTTGTCTCATAGTCCTTGAGGCCGCTTTGCAACTGCTCGTTGATGCCTTTGAGCTGCTCGATGTTGCGGGCGCGTTCGCTGTCGTTATCGTCCAGTGCGGCGCGCAGGGTGATGGCACGGGCTCGACCGAGATTGCTGCTGATCTCGCTCAATGCGACCACCGAAGGCATCCACGTCATGCGGATCTCATCCGTGGCCTTGTCCATTTGCCGGGTTTCGAACAGCGCGATCAGGCCCATGGCCAGGACCAGGATGCCCAACAAGGCGAACACGCTGGCAGCGCGAATGCCGATCTTCATATTCCTTAGCTGCATTGATTGCTCCTTGACGTCGTCGTGCAGGCGTCAAGAGCATGGTCGCAAGGCCGGGTCACTGGGGCTGGCGCCAGGCTCTTGATGCGCTGCGAATTAAGTGTGTTTTTCTCACCCTCATTTCTTTTTTGTTTGAATGATGCCACGGTGCCATCATTGCTGAACAGCCATTCAACTTCGTTGTGCAAAAGACGCGTCCGCCCTCGTTGGCGGACTTGTCAGTTCCCTGGCGGTCAGACGACAGGAATCAACGGGTCGGCAGCTGCGAGGGCCTGGGTACGGTCCGCAGCGGGCGGGTAGATCCATACCGAGTTGATCTGGCGTTTGAGATGCTTACCCTCCAGGCCTTGCAGCTTGAGCTCACGTTCCCAGCCTTCGGTGAATGCCGCGCCCCATTCACCAAGGTCCAGGCAGGTGACGTACTTGGGTTGACGGTAGGCGACCGGTTGCAGCTCGAGCAGGTCGGCCGCTGCGTTGTTACCACTGTGGCGGCCCATGGGGATGGCATGCTGGCAGGTCATCAGCGCGTGGTTGCCCAGATCGTCCACCGCCGCCCAAGCGGTATCGCCGGTGGCATAGATATGCGATTGGCCGATCACTTTCAGGTGCTCGTCGACCCGCAGACGTCCAAGGCTGTCGCGCTCTCCGGCAATTTGCGCGGTCAGTGGGCTGGCCTTCACGCCGACTGTCCAGATAACCGTATGGCTAGCGACGTATTCGCCGTTGTCGAGGGTCACGCCTCCGGCATCGACTGCTACTACCGAGCTGCCGGTCAGCCATTGCACGCCCGCTTGTTCGCAGGCCGCGACGATCGAAGGTGTGATGCCTGCGCCAAGCGCCCCTCCCACGGTGGCACCACGGTCGATGACCAGTACCCGTAACGAAGCCTGTTCGCCCAGCACCGACCGCAGGCGAGCTGGCATTTCAGTTGCTGTTTCGATGCCGGTGAAACCACCGCCACACACGACCACGGTGTTGCGTGCTGGCGACTCCGGTCGCGACGCGAGGGCTACAAGATGCTGTTCAAGACGCATGGCCGACTCCATCTGGTCGACATCGAAAGCGTATTCGACCAGGCCCGGCACGGCGGGGCGCGCGACTTGGCTGCCGGCGGCGAGAATCAGACGGTCATAGGTGATCCGTTGCAGCTGGCCGTGATTGTCGGTGTAGCTGACGCTGCGGCCTTGGGCGTCGATGGTGTCGGCGCTGCCTTGGATGAAGTGAATGCCAACGGCTTCGAAAAGCTCGCCCAGCGGCGCTTTCATGCTGTGGACATCCGCTTCGTAAAAGCGCGGGCGAATGCGCAGCTCAGGTTGTGGTGCAAGCACGCTGATGCGCACATCGTCGCGTCGAGCCTGGTCCAGCAGGCGGGCGGCGCTCAGGGCGCTCCAAACACCGGCAAAGCCGGCACCGATGATCAGGATGTTGGATTTCATGAGGGGCTCCGCAGGGGTCGTTCACGAGGTCTGGAAGGATTCGATGACGTCAGCTGAGTCGTTCGAATAACTACGACTGTATTGATCGTAGTTGATGGCCGCAAGCTTTTTTTCTCTTCGGCGCCTGGCAAGATGACGATCAATCGCAGAGAAAGCCATTTATCCCGGGGTTTTAACAGCGGCTTAGGCATGTTTGCGAACGACGAACGGCGATCGACTACTTTGCTATTACGACGGTTAGCGCGTAACATTTGCGACAGGATTAGTCGGAGATAGATATGTCCCTCTACAGTGCTGGGGTCGAATACGGCATCCACTGCTTGCTGTACTTGGTGGACGAGCGTGGTGAGACGCGCGAGTCCAGCGTCCGCGACCTGGCCGAGTTGCAAGGCGTGCCGCAGGAGTACCTGGCCAAGGTTTTCACCAAGTTGGCGCGCGCGGGGTTGGTGGCGGCGACCGAAGGGGTGCGTGGCGGTTTCCGCCTGGCGCGGCCGTCGGATGAAATCACCGTGCTCGACATCGTCACGGCGATCGATGGCCCGAAGAAAATCTTCGACTGCCGAGAAATTCGCGAGCGCTGCACACTCTTTGATGGCTCGCCTCCTGGATGGGCGACCGAGGGCACCTGTGCGATCCACGCGGTGATGCTCAATGCACAAAAACGCATGGAGGAAGCGCTGGCCCAGCAAACTATCCTTGACCTTGCCCGGCGTTTCGGGCGCAAAGCGCCGGCAGCGTTTGGCCAGCAGGTCAACGCGTGGATCAGTGAGCGACGCGAGGGAAAGGGCGGCGCCTTAGAGATACCGGTGAAGCAGGTGTAGCTTTCATCCTGCGTCACCGGCTCCGGGGCCCAGTTCGGTGCGACCAGCGATCACCTCATTTGCGCGTCAGGGGCGGTCCTTGAGCGTTTCGAAGGCTTTGACGCGCTTGATCAGGCTTTTATGGCCGGCGGAACTCGCGCTGTTGAACAGGAAGGAGAAGTCCGAGGCCAAGGAGGGGCTGCCGGCAATCGTCGCGTACTGATGGCATTTGTTGCAGTCATCGCCCTGTACGTAAGTCTCCATGGTGGTGTTGGCCACCGGCACGTTGCCCTGACTGATGAACGGCCCGTATGACAGCGGCACCTGGGCATTGGCGCCCGGCTCCGGGCTGGGAGGATTGGGCGCGAGGGTCCACAGTACGTTGATCAGCTTGTAGTACTGGAACACCGACTGGCCGTGGGTCTGCTGTGCAAAGTTGGTTTGCACCGCGCTGTTCAGGGCTTGCAGGTCGCTGGGGACGGGGTGCTCACGGGTGGTCTGTACCGGCTGGTCGCGTGGAAAGAGATCGGTGCAGTCCTTGTCGGGGTGGTATTGCTTGCACTGGATACGAGCCACATTGGGTTCACACGCAGGGCCGCTCCCACAGTCGGGGTTGTTGAAAGAGAAACCGTTCGGCGGGGTTCCTTGCGGCGGGGCCTGGTCCGGTTCGGGCACGTTGTCCACCTGCTCGAAGGTGGTCCAGATGAAATTGGGCGACGCCTGGGTCTTGTTGATGATATGCAGGCCCACCAGCCCCACCACTTCCTGGGTGCACTCCAGTGTGTCGGGGCGTTTGAGCCAGGCGACGGTGGTCAGGTAGCGCCCGAACAGCTCGGGTTTGCCGGTCAGCACACGCCACGCGGCCTTGAGCTCAAGCGCGCCCAGCTGCTCCTGTGGCACAGGGGTCGGCGGCAGCGAACGCATTGGCTCGCCGAGGGGCAGCGACAGGCCTTCCGGTGTATTGCCATCGAGGTTTTGCGCGACCTTCAACTGATTGGCGGCATCATAGAGCCCCTTCTCGACGATGTAGTCGAACTCGGCCTTGCCCACTTTGCGTTCAAAGAACACCAAGTTGCCAGACTGGTCCGTCAGCCAGCCGCCGGACGCTTCCATGACGGGGTCGGGAATAGAAGCGACCGTCCCGGTCGAGAGGTGGAAACCATGCAAGGCGTTGATCGCGCCTTCTGAGGTGGCATTCATGAACTTGCGTGCACCTACCTTCAGGGCCTTCAGACTGCCCTGGGTGCTGCAACCGGACGGTACCATGGTTTGCACGCCCCAACCGGTGGGCGTGGGCGCGCCGGGCAGGAAGATGTCGTTGGCATCTTTGTAGCTGGCCCACACGGGCGCCACGCTCATGGGTTGCCCCGGGGAAGAGGGCACTCCGAATTGCGCCAGGGTGCTGTTCATGTCGGGTTCACCCGCCAGGCTGGCGGTGGCAGGCCAGCCGGGATTGACCGGCCAGTTCAGGGCGATGAACAACTGCCAGGCAAAACAGTTCATGAATGCCTGGTTGGTGGCATTGAAGTTGTTGACCGGCAGGAACCCTCCACTGGCCGGATTGAACACCAATTGCTGCTGCACACAGCTGTCGGCATCCGACATCGTGGCTGCCGCAGCAGGAGGCAGGGCCGACAGATACAGCAACATGCCGCTCAACAGCGAGATGAGACTCAAGCGTGACCTGGACATCATTGCGCTCCTTGCAAGCTGTGAAGCCGCACCCGAAGGTGCGGCACGAGAGGGGCGTGGTTCAGGCGCCGGGCACCAGCGCCAGGCCGGCCTCCCAAGGGTGATCGGCCGCGCTCACGTTCGCGTCTTCGCCCGGATTGAGCGCGCGCACCATGACCAGACCGGGTGCTGCCGTCGGGCTCACCGTGATGGTGAGGATGTAGGCCTGGGTACCGCCGGAGTTGGTCTGTCCGGGAATGGCGGATGCGTCTGGCAGGTAGTGGGTGACCTGCGCCGTGATGCCGGGGTTGGAGAATTGCACCCGTGCATTCTGCGTCGTGGTGCTCGGGTCGGCGCCCTGCACCACCAGTACGAACGAGTTGCTGCTGCCCGGTGCAAGCCAGGCGGGCAGGTCGGTGGGTGATTGTCCGTAGAACAGGTCTACTGGCAGCAGTTGAACCGGCCAGGGTTGCAGCCCCTCAACCCGCGCCTGTACGCAAGGGAACGACGGGGGTGTGACGGTGATCGGCTTGGCGGTGACGCTCAGGCCCACCAGCAGTTGTTGGGCGATGACCCACACATAGTCGACCCGTTGGCCATTGATGGTGATGTCATTGATCGAGAAGCCTGCGCTTTGCGGAACCTCGAACACCGCCTGCAGGATCTGGTCGGAGCCGTTGGCCGCCGACTTGGCCGTGCCGCGCGTGATGCGCCAATACTGGCTCACGTCCTGGCCCTGCGGGCCTTTCCAGGCGCTGAAATCGGTGGGCTGTTGCAGGTACAGGCCAATGGGGTTGGTCAGCGACAGCCGATTGTTCACCGCCTTGGTATTGGCCATGAAGCCGATGTGCGGGTCGGAGTTGCGATAGTTCTGTCCGTACTGCGCGCAGCAGATCAGCGACTGGGCGTTCTGGCTGCTGCTCACCGGTCGCAGGAGGGTGGCGGCGGCAGCCAGGTACACCTCGGCACTGAGGGTGTTGGGGCCGGACGTCAGGTGCATCGCGCCGCCGTACTGGCCGGGTACACAGGCCGTACCGGCGTTCCATTTGTTGACCGTGTCATAGGCCGGCTGGCCGGTGGTGGGGTCGATCACTGGATCTCCGGCCTTGCCGGTCGGGCAATCGACGGCATAGCGCAGGTACAGGTCTTCGAGTTGCACGTTCGGGTCGATGTAGTCCCGGTACAGGCCCAGTACCGCGTTCGGATCGATGCGCCACATGGCCAGGAAATAGGCGGGGTTTTCGCAGGTGAATGTGATCTTGCGCATGTTGCCGTCGGTATCGCGCACGATGGACCACTCGCAGTACTCGTCGAGCCAGCCCCGTGGGCCGGAGGGCGAGAACGCCGTGTACTGGCCTTTCCAGTCGATGCTGGGGCAGCGCTTGGCCGGCAGTTGCAGCAAGGTCCCTTGGTTGTCGGGATCGTAGAGTTTGTAGAGGGTGTTGTTGAGGGTGATCTGGCCGTGATCGGCCAATTCCATCACCTGCTCCAGAGTCATGGCGTTGCCGCCCAGTTGGGGAACGATCGCCGCACCGTTGTTGTAGAAAAACGTCCAGAGCCGGTTGGGGAAGGGCGCCCAGGTGATCGCGGGGACAGTCACGTCACCGAAGCCTTCGACGAGCGGATTGTAGTAACCCGAGCGGGGGGCGTCGTTAAGGTTGGACCAGGGGTTGCCGATGATGGACGATTGGGTCCAGCCGGTGAGGTTGTTGTTCCAGTCGGTTTCAAACTGCGGCAACTGGTCTTCCAGGCCCAGCTTGTTGTAGTCCTTGGGGGCTTGGCCGGCGGGCGAGGTGAACTGTGTGAAGGACGTGCTCATGTCGGTTCTCCTGGTAGGCGTGAGGTGGAAGCAGAACAACAGCCGGTCACCGGGGGCGGACCGGCAGGGGTTTGGCGCGGGTCATCCCACACCAGTCGGGCGATGAATCCAGGCAGGGTCGTGTATTGGTCGGGTGTCAGCACGCGGCCGCTGTCCACATGTGTGACCACCAGCGATAACGGCGTCGTAGCGTCGGGCGAGAGACCCAGCGCGCTGGCATTGCGGGCCGCATTCAGTGCGCGGGACACGCCGTGGGTGATGCAGCGGCCCTTGTCGTCCACCAACCCCATGCCGATACGGCTGAAGCGCCCCACGTAATGAGGGTTGTCGGCGCTTACGTGTTGCGCACTGGCGTCGGGCTGGTCGAGGAATACGTCGATCAGGTAGGTATCATGGGTGCAACGAACATGGTCGAACACCACCCACGGCCCGGGCCCTGCAGCGGTATCCGCAGTCGAGGCGGATGTTGCGCTGTGCTTGCAGCAGGCACTGTTGGCTGCCTTGGGTGCGCCAAACTGCGGGGCTACCGGCACGCCGTAGTCGTAACCGATGTGTCGGCTGTCCTGGGCCATGTCACCCAGGGTGGTGTAGCGCCAAGGGTCGGCAGTGGTGAAGTTGAGTTGCGTGGCGTCACGCCCAACGAACGGCTGGAGCAGGCACTGCGTGGTGAATTGCGCCCCGGGGTGGGCCCTGATCCAGACTTCGAGCATGCGGTCGATGTTGGCGTGGTAGGAGCAAAACACCGGATCGAACGCGGTGTAGGCGTTATCGGCCATGTCGCCGCCGATCCAACCGTGGTAGTTGTCATGAGGTTGCTCGTACAGGCCATCGAAGTTGAGGCTGCGATTGGGGTACAGGCGGTCTTCCTGGGGTGGATCGAACACTGGAATGTTGGCCCATGGATAGCCGGGCACGCCCTGTGGCTGGCTGAAGGTGGCGAACTTCAGGGCATCGACCACCTGCTGCTGGAAGATCCGGCTCATGCCGAACAAGCGCGTGCGAGCGAAGCGCGACTCGTCGCCATGGGTGTAGAACAATGGATCGCGCTGCACATACCGGCAATCCACCCCGTCGCCCGCGCCGCTGGCGCAGACCTTGGAACAGCCATCCTTGGCAGCCGCATAGCGCAAGGGGTTGGGCCGGGTCTGGCCGGTGTGCGGGTGCACATAGGTTTCATCGAGGAAGGCCTGGGGCAGGCCGGCTTGCGCGCTGCCATCGACGCTGGCGTCTTCGGCCATCCAGTCCCAGTAAGGGATTGCGCAGTCGATCAGTTCTTCGAGGTACAACAGGTAGGCCCGATGCCAGAGCGCAAAGGCCTCCTGATAATGCAGGCACCAATTGGTGTGGATATAGGCGTAACGTTGCCAGGGCGAGCCGCTGTCAGGGTCGCCCACGTGCATCACGTCGTCCAAGCGCGCGCGGTACAGGTTCAGCTCCTCCAGGCTCAGGGCGCGGATGTCCTGCCTCACCCGCTTGACCGGCTGCGGCAGGTCCGGCGGTGGGATGCGCTCGGCCAGGTCGAAGGGAGAACTGTCGTCCAGGCGCCAGCCCTGGTTGACCCACAACCTGAAGGTTTCCAGCGCATCGATTGGCCAGAACTGCTGCTGGTCCAGCGTCAGCGGCATGTTGCGCGAGGCGAGGTGCTGGTAAATGGTTTCTGACCAGGCCTTTACCGACCCAGGGTCGTCCAGATACACGAAATAGGCATTCATGCACCCGATCCAAGAGGCGGCCACGTCCGCTCGCTGCGCGGCGGGAATCCAGTACGGGGCGGTGAAAAGGCCGTGGATGTCCGCGGCCCATGTGGGTTTGGCAATGATCATGAGGTCCCTCTCATGCGGCCCTGCGGGCCAGATTTGGCCGGGCTGCTAAGCTCAGTTGATGGTAAAGAGCCAGCCCGCAGGGAATCGTGCAAATTGGCGCGTCCTCGTGGCGGATTCATTGCAGTTTTTCAAGGAAGACACGGGAAAAATGACAGACGCCATGGATCTGAAGATTCTTGGAAAGCTGCAAAAGGATTGCAGCCAGAATCTGGAATTGCTCAGCGACAGCGTCGGGCTGTCTTCCACCAGTTGCTACCGGCGGATCAGGCGATTGGAGAGCGCGGGCATCATCAAGGCCAAGGTCGCCATACTGGACGAGCGCAAACTGGGAATTCAGGTGACCGCGTTCTTTCTGGTCAAGCTCGATCGCGACAGCAACGACATCGACCGCAAGATGCAGCACATCCTCGCCAGCCACCCGGAGATCCAGGATTGCTACCTGATGACCGGCGAGTTCGATTTCGTGATGGTTGCCAAGTTTCGCGACGCCACCGAGTACACCGACTACATCTACCGGTTTCTCGATACGTACCGGGATATTCCGATTCGCACTTACTCTTCCACCCTGGTGGTGCGTACGGTGAAGAAATCCTACGAGCTACCGCTGGAAGGTGGGTTACACCGGGCCGTCGATGTCTGACGTTGTGTCAGCTGAATGAAGGGCAACCATCGCAGATTCGCACGGTGGGTCTCTCTTTCCATTTCCCAGCCCCATCCACTGACGCGTGATGAGCTGCTCGACATCAGCGGGATGAGCAGTTGCAGGAACATACCCTGCTGCTTCCTCGCGGAAACCAAAAGACCTTTCTGCGCAGTCGCCATTGGCCCTTATCCATTCGAGGTCTTTTCCGGCCCCTCTATTTTTTCGCGGCAGTGCATCCATATCGGCAGTTGGCGGGTAGTGATTATCAGGCAGTCGCTCATCGCGCTGCCGATACCCTCTTCAGGAGCTTCCTTATGAGCACCAAGCCCGTAACCGCAATGCTCGCGATTTGTCTTGCACTCGGGGTTACCCCCGTCCATGCCCAGTCTGGCATTCCGGATGCCGTCAAGGTACCCGACGGCCACAAAGTCATGCTGGAAACCGTGGGGGTGGGGGACATTACCTACGAGTGCAGAGACAAGGCCAATGCGCCAGGTCAAACAGAATGGTTCTTCATTGGCCCCAAAGCCGTTCTGAATGACCGCGCTGGTAAGCCAGTGGGTGACTATTTCGGTCCGCCCGCCACCTGGCAAGCCAAGGATGGCTCGAAAGTGACTGGCACCCAGCTCGCCGTTGCGCCTGCGGCCAAAGGCGACCTGCCTTATCAACTGGTCAAAGCTAACCCGGCAGACGGTGCGGGCGCCATGCAAGGCGTCAGCTACATACAGCGCCTCGCCACCCGTGGCGGTGTGGCACCGGCGGTGAGTTGCACGGAGCAAAACAAAGGGGCGCAGCAGATCGTCAAGTACCAGGCGGACTACGTGTTCTGGTCAGCCAAGTGACGATCCACCCGACGGCCTGGGTAACCAGGGCTTGAAGCGCTGTCTCCATTGCTCAGCTACGCTGCTGGACGAGCCCCTGGCGGGTTGCCAGGGGCATCGTCGTGAGCATGATGAAAGGAGCGTCCCACCTTTGAACGCGCCCGCTGTTGCTTTTGACTACGAGGGCTGCCTCGCTGCCTGCGCCCAGGGAGACCGCCGCGCCTTACAGGCGCTGTACGAGCATGAGGGGGCCCGCTTGCTCGGGGTCGTTCAACGCATCGCGCGGGACCCGGCGGCAGCGCAAGACATCGTTCACGATGCCTTCTTGCGCATCTGGACGCGCGCCGCCAGTTACGATTCGACGCGAGGTTCAGCGCGCGGCTGGGTTTACAGCGTCACGCGTCACCTGGCCTTGAACTACGTGCGCGACAGTCGTTGCCAAACCGACCTGGACGAAACCTCCATGGTGGCCGCGCTGACGCTGCCGGCCGACGGTGGCGACATGCAGTTATGGTCAGGGTCGACGAAGATCTACCGCTGCCTTGAGCGACTGCAGCCCGCCGCGCAGCGCTGCATCTTGCACGCTTATGTCGATGGCTGTAGCAACGCTGAAATCGCGATTCTGCTCGGCGCCCCCTTGGGCACTGTGAAGGCATGGATCAAGCGCAGCCTGAAGGCCTTGCGGGAGTGCATGACATGAAAGGTACCCCAGTGGATGCAGGTGATCAGGAGCTGGACGATCTGGCGGCCGAGTACGTCCTGGGAACCCTGGATGCAGAGCAGCGTACCGCCTTGCACGCGCGGCTTTCAGCAGAGCCCGCCGCACGCGCTGCGGTCGAGTCTTGGGAGGCCCGACTGCTCGCATTGACCCAGCTGGCCGAGCCCCTCGAGCCCCCGCGTCGCCTATGGTGGCGGATTGAGCGCAGCCTTGACGAGTCCCAATCTCCAGGTCCGCGCTCTGCCAGTCGGTGGCGCCGCGTCGGCCTGTGGCAAGGCTTGAGTGCTGCCGGGCTGGCTGCAAGCTTGCTTCTGGCCCTGGCGCTGTGGACTCGCACACCACCGGAGACCACCTATGTAGTCGTGCTCGTGGCGCCGTCGGGCCAAGCCCCTGGCTGGGTAGTGCACGCCAATGATGCGCGGATGATCGAACTGATACCCCTTGGCCGCGATACTGTGCCCGATGGCATGACCTTGCAGTTCTGGACCAAAGGTGAACAGTGGCGCGCACCTGTTTCGCTGGGGTTGGTCAAGCCGGGCGAGCCCTACCGTGTGCCTGTGAAGCGCCTGCCGGCGCTCGAGCCGAACCAGTTGTTCGAGTTGACGCTTGAAAAAGCGGGAGGGTCTCCTACCGGTGCCCCCACGGGCCCGGTAAAGTTCATCGGCCGTGCAGTCAAGGTGATCTGATCCGGGCGGGCCGGGCGTGGGCTTGCCCGCGAAACCCAGATGCAGGCCCTCGCTGGCGGCGCTTGCTGGCACCGCGTAGCAACCACATGCGCGGGCCTGGCCTCAACGCTGGCGCTCAGCCACGGCGCGTAACGTGCGCAGGGTGACCACTGGCGCATCCACCACGAAACGGTTGGCCAGCCAACCGGGTACATCCCCGGCGGGATCTGCCTGTAGGGCATAGGTCACTTCGGTATCGCGCTCACCCAACGGCTTCATGATCCATTGTCCACTGAGCCGTCGTACGCGAATGAGTCCCGGCACCTCGGGCAGCTTGTCCGGGTCGGCGCTCAGATGACGGAACAGGGTGCCGTCTTCCAGGCGCTCGGTAGTCACCTTCACCACGATGTCACGCGGCATGGTGGGCCAGGGCAGGTTGGTAGTGAGGTAGACCCAGGTGCTGTCGCCTGCTACCTCCAGCAGACGCATTTGGGCGCAGGCGTAGAGCCATTTGCAGGCGACACGCAGGTTTTCCTGCAGGTCGGTGAGGGTGCGCACGCTGGCTTTCATCCGGCTGACGCCGCGAAACTGCTGGTAGGGTGAGTCGGTGACAGCGCTCAGGTACACCTTGATGCCTTCGCGGTCATAGGCCAGGTTCCAGTCTTCAGCGGCCAGCGGGCCGATGGGCGAGAGAGAAAGCAGGGCAGCGAACAGGCGGTAGCGGAGCATGATGGACACCGCGCAAGGGGGGAGTAGCAGTATGCGCGGCAAAGAAAAAGCGCGCCACAAGCGCCAGTGGCATGTGGCTGCGAGGTAGCGCTGCGCCGGCGAACCGACTGCTACAGGACCTGCTCGTTCCTGTGGCAGTCGGCGTGATCGATGGCCGTCAGCCTGGGCTCAACGCTGTGGGTTGAGGGTCAGGTGCACGTGGCGGTTGACGTCCTTGTACAGCAGGTAGCTGAACTTGCCTGGGCCACCGGCATAGCAGGCTTGCGGGCAGAAGGCGCGCAGCCACATGAAGTCGCCGGCTTCCACTTCGACCCAATCCTGGTTCAAGCGGTACACCGCCTTGCCTTCCAGCACGTACAGGCCATGCTCCATGACGTGGGTTTCAGCGAACGGGATCACGCCGCCCGGTTGGAAGGTCACGATGTTGACGTGCATGTCATGGCGCATGTCGGCCATGTCGACGAAGCGGGTGGTAACCCAACGGCCTTCGGTGCCCGGCATTTCAATGACGGTGGCGTTGTCGCGGTGGGTCACGAAGGATTCCGGCACGTCCAGGCCTTCGACTTTCTGGTAGTGCTTGCGCAGCCAGTGGAAGGTGCAGTTGGCCTTGCTGTTGTTGCGCAGGCTCCACTCGGCGCCAGGGGCGAGGAAGGCATAGCCACCTTGGCCCAGGGTGTGGTGCTTGCCCTCGACGGTGATGTCGATTTCGCCTTCGACGACGAATACCACGGCTTCGGCGTTAGGGTCCAGTTCCGGGCGCTCGCTGCCGCCTTCCGGGGCCACTTCCACGATGTACTGCGAGAAGGTCTCGGCAAAGCCAGTCAGCGGGCGGGCGATGACCCACATGCGCATCTTGTCCCAGAACGGCAGGTGGCTGGTGACGATGTCACGCATCACGCCTTTAGGGATGACGGCATAGGCTTCGGTGAACATGGCACGGTCAGTCAACAGCTCGGTCTGAGCCGGGTGCCCACCGTGGGGGGCGAAGTACGAATGATTCGACATGGACAATCTCGACTTGTTGTTCTCTCCCCGTGCCGTGAACCGCACCGGCCGGTGCGGCGCAGGGGATGCACGGACAGCATAGGGGCGAGCCTGTATCATCCACAAATTAAATGTTGGAATACCCGGTATTTGCCGGCTGAATGCGGACCTGACGCCCAGCGTGCGCCCCGGGTAGGTGCGCGCCTTGACCGAACAATTTGTGCCGCAAGGTGCCCTCCGTATAGGCCGTGGGGTAGCGGCCACGGTGTTGGAGCTCCGGCACCAGCAGCTCCACCACGTTGGTCAGGTCGTCCGGTTGCACCGCGTAGGTCAGGTTGAATCCGTCGATACCGGTTTGGTCGAGCCAGGTTTCCAGTTGGTCGGCAACTTCGCCGGGCGAGCCGATCAGCACCGGACCACGCCCGCCCAAGCCGATGAACTCGGCGGCTTCGCGTACGGTCCAGCGGCGGTTCGGGTCGGCGGCGGTGAACGCGGCCAGCGCGGCGCGGCCGGCGTCGTTCTCGACGTACTCGATGGGCGCGTCCGGGTCCAGGCCTGCGAAGTCGATACCGGTCCAGCCCGATAGCAGGGCCAGGGCGGCATCCAGGTCGACATAGCGTCTGTATTGGGCAAAACGTGCCTCGGCCTCCTGCCGCGTTGGCGCCACGATCAACAGTGCCTGGGCGTAGATCAACACCTCATCACGCCCGCGACCCTGTGCGTCACTGGCCTGACGGATGCCATCGGCATAGCGGCGCAACACCGTGGGCGTCGGCCCACTGATGAACACACATTCGGCGTGGCGCGCGGCGAACTGCTGGCCGCGCGCCGAGGCGCCAGCCTGGAACAGTACCGGGGTGCGCTGCGGCGACGGTTGGCTCAGGTGCATGCCTGGGACCTGGAAGTGCTCGCCCAGATGGCCGATGGCGTGCACTTTGGACGGCTCGACGTAGCGGCCCGTCTCGCGCTCCAGCACCACGGCGTCCTCGTCCCAGCTTTTTTCCCAGAGCTTGTACAACACCTCCAGGTACTCCTCGGCCAGGTCGTAGCGCTGGTCATGACCCAATTGCCGGGCAAGGCCCAGGTTGCGCGCGGCACTGTCCAGATACCCGGTGACGATGTTCCAGCCCACCCGGCCGTTGCTCAGGTGGTCGAGCGTCGACATGCGCCGGGCGAACGGGTAGGGGTGCTCGTACGTCAGCGAGAAAGTCACGCCAAAACCCAGGTGCTCGGTCACCCCGGCCATGGCCGGCACCAGCAGCAACGGGTCGTTGACCGGCACCTGTACACCACCGCGCAGGGCTGCCTGTGGCCCGCCCTGGTACACGTCGTAGATCCCCAGTACATCGGCGATGAACAAGGCGTCGAACAGTCCGCGCTCCAGCAGGCGGGCCAGGTCGGTCCAGTAGTCGAGGCGATTGAACGCCACGCTGGTGTTGCGCGGGTGTCGCCACAGGCCGGGGGACTGATGGCTGGCAGCGTTCATGCTGAAGGCGTTGAAGCGGATCGGGCGTGGCATGGTAGGCAAGCTCCGCTCAGGGCAGCACGGAGGCTGGGTAGACCGCGTCGGCCACGTGCAGCTTGTGCGGAATCAGGCCCAGGCCCTGGAAGGTGTCGGCCAGTTTCTGCTGCTCGGCGACGATCTGCGCAGTGATGGCCACGGCGTTGTAGTTGCGCCGCTCGCTGGCCACTTCCAGCACCTTGGCGTCGATACCCAATTGCGGTGCCAGCAAGGCTGCAACTTCCCCCGGTTTGGCGTTGGCCCACTGGCTGACTTTGCCCAACTCGGAGAAGAAGGTCTTGAGCAGGTCGCGGTGCTGGTCGGCGAATGTTGCGGTGGACAGGTAGAACGTGCGGTTGTTGGAGAGGCCGCTGCCATCGCGCAGGTTCTTGAGGCCGGGCCGGCTTTCGGCTGCAGCGAGGAACGGGTCCCAAAGGGTGACGGCCTGGACGCTGCCCGACTGCAGGGCTGCCACCGCATCGGCGGCATTGTTGACATAGGCCGGGGTGATGTCCCTGTAACTCAGGCCAGCCTGCTCCAGGGCCACCGCCAGCAGGTACTGGGCGTTCCAGCCACGGCCAGTGGCCACGCGCTTGCCCTTGAGGTCTTGTACCGAGCCGAGGTTGTCCTGCTCGCGCACCACCACACCGATGCCCCGTGGGTAGGGTTGCTCAGCGGCCAGGTACACCACAGGCTTGCCAGCGGCCTGGGCGAACACCGACGGGGCATCGGCGGCGTGGCCGAGGTCGATGGCGCCGGTACTCAGGGCTTCGAGCAATTGCGGGCCAGCCGCGAACTCATGCCAGCTGACGTTCACCCCCTGTGGCGCGAGGGCTTTTTCCAGTGCGCCGCTGCCTTTGAGAATGTTGATGCTGTTGAATTTCTGATAACCGATGCGCAGTGTCCTGGCCTCTTCGGCCAGGGCGTTGGACCACGGCAGCAGGGCACTGGCGACACCGGCCAGCAGGCCTCCGAGCAGCAGGCGGCGCAGAGGGGAAAAAGTTCGTTTGGACATGGCTGACGCTCCTTCAGTTCTTATAGGGCAAACCGTGAACCCAGCCTAAGGAGGAGGCCTGTTGCTTTCAATTCCTTTATTCTCCTTAGTTAGATTGTTTTCTTATTTTTATATCCTTTTTGTTGATTACCTTCAGCGGTGTCAACGACATTTTTTTCACATTGCCTTGCTAGCATCGACGGGCCATTTCAAGGAGCCTGTGTCCATGCCCACCCTGCGCCAGCGCAGCACGCGTATTGCCCTGACCGCCACCGCCAGCCTGCTGGCTGCCACCTTGGGTTTCTTCGCCTGGCAGAGCTTCTATCCAGTGCAGGCTGCCAAGGGTTGGGACGTCGAAGTGTTGCATCGCCAGGTAGACAAAGCCGCTTCCTTGCTGCCCCAGGCCGACGGCAGCCTGCTGGTCAGCCGCGAACTGGACGATGGCAAAGGCAGCATCCTCAAGATCACTGCCCAAGGCGACCGGGTGGTGCTGGTCGATCATCTGTCCAAGCCAGATGGCATGGTGGCCGCCCAAGGGGGATGGGTGTTCAGCCAGGAAGGTGGCCGAGCGCCCGTAAGCCTTGCCCGTGATGGTCAGGTCACTGCGCTGTTCGAGGGCGACAGTGTGCAGGGCCTGTGGAACGACGGCGACACGCTCTACGCCATCGAAGACCGCAAAGGTAATGGCCGCTTGCTGCGTTACGACTGGCACAGTGGCCAGCTCGATGTCTTGCGCTCGGGCCTGACTGAAACTGAAGGCCTGACCCGCTGCAGCGACGGGCGCTTGCTGTATACCGAGAAAGCCACTGGCAAAGTGCGTGCGGTGTCCGACGATGGTCAGGACCCGGTGGTGGTCGAAGGCCTGCGCAACCCGACCTTCCTCTTCTGCGACCAGCGCGGCCTGTGGATCAGCGAAGACAACACCCATCGTGCACGGTTGCTGCGTATCGATGCCCAGGGCGACCAGCACACCGTGCTGTCCTTCCTCAAAGCGCCCCAGGCGATCGTGCCGGACGGCAAGGGCGGATACTTGCTGGCTGAAGGTGGGCGAGACCGCGTGTTGCACCTGCGTCCGCCTGTGGCGCCCGTCACCGCGACACTGCAGTGAATGACCCACGGCCTCCTTAGGAGTGACACAGCAGGCACCGGCTTGCAGGCGATAGGACCGATGACGTCAACGGCGCTGCGCAATCATCAACAACGACTGGGGCACACTGCTTTGCGGGTGCTGGGGCTCTTGTAGGCAGACCAACTGCAACCCAGCCATCTCCAGCGCATTCAGCCAACTGGACAAGGTCCTGAAGTACCAGGGCATCGGCTGCCACTGCCCGGCCATTCCGGCGAATGATTCCTCTCGCCAGCCATCCTGATAGTCTCCGGCAGCCACGCTCCAGGGGTGCAGCGTCTGGACCACCAGCGCACCGCCTGGGGTGAGCAATGCGTTCATGGCCGCCAGCAGCGGGATGATGTTCTGATGCAGCAGCGCGAAGTTGGCACAGATCAGGTCATAACCTGAACCCACGTCTATTTCGGCATCGACCAACTGCCCATAATTGGCCTGGTAGACCTGTGTCGACCCAGCCGATCGCGCTGCTTGCACCAATCCGTCGTCTCCATCGACCCCCACGGCCTCGATGCCGCGTTCTGCCAGTGCCCTCAGCAACCAGCCCTCGCCACAGCCCAGGTCCAGCACCCGTTTGGGTTGACGACCGAGAATGGCCAGTAAGATCGCCTGGTCCGTCACCTGCCGCCTGCTGTCTATGGCACCGCTGCGCACGGCGTCGATCCAGGATTGGGCGTTGCGCTGCCAGCTCGCTTGCAGATCGCTCTCGGGTGATGACATGGCAAGGTCCAATGAGGGGGAGGCGGTTCAAGCATAGGCAATAAAAAGCGGTAAGCTATCGCTTTTTGCCGCCTGCTATTTGCGAGGAACCCGATGAGCGCTGCAACCTTCCGAACTGCCGTACCCACCGACGCCGAGCGTTGTTTCCAGATCGAGTCGACGGCCTACGAAGGCGACGAGGCAGCGACCCTGGAAAAGATCCGCAAGCGGATCGACCAGTACCCTGAAGGGTTTTTGATTCTCGAGGACGCTGGTGAGGTGATCGGCTTCATCAACAGTGGCTGTGCCTGGGAAGTGGTGATGTCGGACGAAGCGTTCAAATCGCTGGTAGGCCATGACGCCGCTGCGCCGAACGTGGTGATCATGTCGGTAGTGGTCGATCCGGCCCACCAGGGCAAAGGCCATGCGGGTCGTTTGATGAGCGAATTCGTCAAACGCATGCGGGATATGGGCAAGCGCCGCATTCACTTGATGTGCAAGGACCGGCACGTGGCGCTGTACGAGAAGATGGGATACCGCTACGTGCAGCCCTCGGCATCCGACCATGGTGGCATGGCCTGGCACGAGATGGAAATGACGCTATGAGCGATGCCGCTTCACAGGCTGATGGGGCAGCCCCTGAAGCGGCGCGCGGGTCAGAAGCGTCCGTCCAGCCCGATTCGGAACATCTCGTTGCGCTCGTCGCTACCTAGGGCCGTCTTGTAGGACAGGCCCAGACGCCAACTGCGCCCAAGGCTCAACTCAAGCCCAGTGTCCAGGTCGATGAAGTTGCTGTCCATCGGGTCGGGTGACAGCCGATACAGCACACCGTCGTCACCCTGGTCGGTGTAGCGCATGCGGTAGTCGTCGCTATGGCTGAAGTTGTGGCCCCAGGCCAGCCCCACTCGCGGCGTGAGCACGCCAGCGCGGGTCTGGATGTCGTAGGCACCGCGCAGGCCGAGGAACGAGGTGAAGGTGCGTTGATGCTGCTCGTCGTAGCTCAGGCCATAGATGCCACCGCCACGCTCGCGGTAGTCGTCCAGCGTGGTGACGCTGCCGTTGACCCGTGCATACGGGGCCAGTGAAAGCGCGCCGGCACGGTACTCGTAGCTGGCGGTCAGCGACGCGTACCACTGGTCGGCATCCCGCGAGCCGTGGGCGTAGCCGTTCGACGGGTCGGACGTGACGTAGCGGCGCGAGTCGAAGCGGATGCGGTTGTAGCCAAGCAGCGCGTCCACATACACCTCCGACAGCGGATGGGTGCTCAGGTAGGCCGCCAGGCCCAGCGCATCACCTTCACTGTGGGTGTCATGGTCGCCGACATCGGTGCGGTCGGTGCCGTAACCGACCCCCATGCCCACCACGGTCCGTGGCGAAAGGCGATAGTCCACGCCGGCGCTCAAGCCATAGGTGGTGTAGCTATTGTCTTTGGCGCCACGGGCGCGATTGGAGCCGGTGTTGATGAATCCATCGGTCCAGAAGGCCAGCGGCGCCTCACGGCATTCACCATCGATTGTCCGCGCGCTGTCCCGTTCCTTGCGTCGTTGCTCATCCGACTCCGCGTCGTTGCCTTGCAGTTCATCGCGCAGCGCCTTGCCCAGATCGCCAAGGCGCACATCTTCGCGCCCATGCTTGACGCTGGCGTTGAACGCGTTGCGGTCACAGGTTGGCCGGTGCAGTTGTTCCAGGCGGCGGTTGAAGTTGTCCATCTGGGTGCTGGCGAAACGTTCAGCGGCGCGTGATTGGGCGTTGAGCACGCCGATCACTTCGGCATCCTGGCCGGGGTCTGGGCGGGCCTGCACGGTGAAGGTCACGGTGCCGGTTGCACTGCCGCCGTTGCCATTTTCCAGGCTGAAGGTGGCTACGGCAGTGCCGGCAAACACCGTGGTCGGTGCGAAGCGCAGGGTGAACGGGCCGCTCAGGCTTGCGCTACCGGCTGATGCCGGACTGAGCGATAACAGCCGCGCGCGCAGGAACGGGCCACCGGTGGCACCCTGGGTCAGGTCGACGCTCGCCACCTGGCCAGGTACCAGGGCTTCGTTGGACGACACCACGGTGACCGTCTGGGCCGCGATGCTCAGGGCGAAGCTGAAGGTACCGACCGCGCCGTTGACGTCGGTGACAGTCACCTCAAGGGTGTGGGTGCCTGTGCTCTGGGGCGTGCCGCTGATCACCCCACTGCCGCTGTCCAGGACCAAGCCTGTCGGCAGGCTGCCCGCACTCAGGGTGAAGCGGTACGGCGCCATGCCACCGAGGGCGCGCAAGCTCATGCGATAGGCACTGCCCAAGGTGCCGCCTTCGACACTGCCAGCGCTGGGCTCGACATCCAGGGTCGGTGCGCTGACGGACACTGTCACCGTCGCCGGTGCTGAAGTACCGCCAGGGCCGTTGGCCGTATAGGCAAAGCTGTCGCTGCCGGAGTACCCGGCGCTGGGGGTGTAGCGAATACCCAGGCCACTGGCGATGGCGCTGCCATGTGCGGGAGCGCTGGTCACGGTCACGCTGGTCGCGGCGCCGCCGCTGAGGGCGAGGCTGATGGCGTTGGCTGAACTGTTGGCAGCAACCGTGGCGCTGCTGTTGCCAGCTATGGGGGCGCGGTCGGCGATCACCAGCGTATGAGCCTGGCTACCGACCGCGCCATAGGCGTCGCTTACTGTGAAGGTGAGGGCGAAGCTGCCATTGCTGGTCGGCGTGCCGCTGAGCACGCCGGCCGGTGACAGGCTCAGACCGGCTGGCAGGCTGCCTGTGCTGATCGCATAGGTGTAAGGCGCGGTGCCCCCTGAAGCACCCAGGCTGGCGCTGTACGCAGTGCCCAGGGTGCCATCGACCAGGTTGGCGAGATTCAGCGCCAGGGTCGGTGCGGTCACGCTCAGGCTGACCGTGGCGGGCGCCGAAGTGCCGCCGGGGCCGGTGGCGGTATAGGCAAAGCTGTCGCTGCCTGAGAAACCTGCCGTGGGGGTATAGCTGATCGCCGTGCCGCTGACCACTGCGGTGCCGTGGCTGGGGGCGGTGCTGATCGCCACGCTGCTGACCGGACCGCCGCTCAAAGCGAGGGGGATGGCATGGGTCGAACTGTTGGCAGCGACCGTAGTGCTGACAGCACCGGCCACCGGCGCCTGGTCAGCGATTACCAAGGTGTACGCCTGGCTGCCGGTGGCACCGTAGGCGTCGGTGGCGGTGATGGTCAGGTTGAAGCTGCCGCTGTTGGTCGGTGTGCCGCCGAGTACGCCGGCCGGGGACAGGACGAGGCCGGTGGGCAGGCTGCCGGCAGTGACGCTGTAACTGTAGGGTGCGGTGCCGCCCACGCTGCTGAGTGGGGTGCTGTACGCCGAGCCGACGATGCCACCGCCGAAGGTACCAGGGGTGATGACCAGGGTTGGGGCGCCCACGCTGATATTGACGGAGCCCGGTGCCGAGGTACCGCCCGGGCCGGTGGCGGTGTAGGTGAAGCTGTCGGCCCCGGAGTAACCGGCATTCGGGGTGTAGGTGATGCTGGTGCCGCTGGCGGTTGCCGTGCCATGGCTGGCCGCGCTGACCACGGCAACACTGCTGACAGGGCCCCCACCGAGGTTGAGTGTGACCGCGTTGGTGGTGCTATTGGCCGCCACCGACAGGTTGACGGTGCCCGCCACGGGGGGCTGCTGGACAATGGTCAGGCTGTAGGCCCGCGAACCAGTGAAGTTATTGCCGTCGGTTGCGGTGACGGTGAAATTGAAGGTGCCATCGGCGGTAGGCGTACCGCTCAGGGTGTCGCCACTGAGGGTCATGCCACTTGGCAGAGCACCCGCCGTCACGGCAAAGGTGTAGGGCGCAGTCCCGCCGCTGGCACCGAGGGTAGCGCTGTAGGCCGCGCCAGCGATGCCACCGCTCAGGGAGACCGGTGAGACGGTGATGGTCGGTGACGCCACGGTCAAGGTGTAGCTGCGCGAGGTGGTGAAGCTGTTGGCGTCGGTTGCCGTGACGGTGAAGGTGAAGGTGCCGCTGACGGTGGCCGTACCGCTCAGCGCATTCCCGATCAGGGCCAATCCAGCCGGAAGGCTGCCCGCGATGATGGCATAACTGTAGGGTGCCGTACCGCCCGTGGTGTTGAAGGTGCTGGTGTAAGGAACTCCTGCGCTGGCATCGCTCAGGGAGGTCGGCGTGAGGCTGAGCGTCGGCGCTGCGATGGACAGGGCGTAAGGTTGCGACCCTGTGGCACCGAAACTGTCGGTTGCGGTGACGGTGAAGTTGAAGGTACCGCTGGCGGACGGCGTTCCACCCAGCGTGTTGCCGCTGAGGTTCAGTCCGGGGGGAAGCGCGCCGCTGGTAAGGCTGAAGCTATAAGGCGCCGAGCCGTTGCTGGCGCTCAACGTGCTGCTATAGGCGGTGCCAGCGGTTCCGCTGGGCAAGGTCGCAGGGCTTAGTGCCAAGGTGGGCGGCGAAACCGTGAAACTGATGGTTGCCGGTGCGGAGGTGCCAATGGCGTTGCTAGCGGTATAGGTGATGCTGTCTGGGCCTGAGTAGCCTGCTGTGGGCGTATAGGTGATGCTGGTACCGCTGGCGGTCGCCGTACCATGGCTGGCCTGACTGGCCACCGCCACGCTGGTGGCCGCGCCGCCGCTAAGGTTCAGGGGGATGGGGTTGCTACTGCTGTTGGCTGCCACAGTTGCGCTCACCGCACCGGCAATGGGCGGTGCGACGTAGGTGTACTGGCTATTGCCATTGATCACGGAGGAGCCCGCTGCCGTGGTGACCACCACCGGCACGGTACCCGCTGACCCACTGGGGGTGGTCGCGGTGATCGAGGTGTCGCTGTTGACCGAGAATGTCGCTGCGTTGCCGCCAAATGCCACCCCTGTGGCGCCGGTGAAACCAGTGCCGCTGATGGTCACGCTGGTGCCCCCGCTGGTGCTGCCCGAGGTGGGGCTCAAGCTGGTCACCGTGGGGCCGCCGGTGATGGTGATCGAGTAGTTCACGGTCGCGGGAGTGAAGCTGTCGAACACCGTCAGGGTGAAGCTGTAAACGCCGGGCGCGACGTTTGGGGTGCCATTGATGGTAGTCGACTCACTGTTCGTGGACTCGGCGATGGTCAGGCCTGTTGGCAAGCACTTCAATGAGGGGTCGTAGGTCACGCTGACATCGCACTCGTACCAGCCGGTCATCGGCAGGACGCCGCCTGAGACGCTCAGCGGGATACTCAGGCTCTGACCTGCGGGGAAACTGCCCAGGTTGCTGCCTGGGGCAGGGCTGAACGTCATCGCCATGGCCTGGGCTGGCATCATCAGGGCGAGCGCCGACAGCCACAGCAGAAGGAACGACCTGGTCAGCCAGGCACGGTGGTACGCGAGTGAGTGCATCATGGGGCTTCCTGCCATGTTTCCGATCAGTGATCGCCTACGGACTCAGAGTGGGGGAGAACTGGGGCTGAGCGATGGGCCGGCCCTCTTCATGACTTCAGGCAAAATGGCTAACTGTCCATGTGCGCATTCCATTGCGTTGGGTGTTCGTGTCAGGCCGTTACAGGGAAACGGTGCATAGGCAGGTAAAGGCCATCGCCGGGCTGTACCTCGAAGCCCAGGCGCTGGTAAAGCGCCTGGGCCGGGTTGCAGGCGTCGACGCTGAGCGCACAAGCCTTGTCGTGCAGGTCCGCCACCGCCAGTACCGCCCGCAGCAGTGCGGTGCCGATGCCTTGGCGCTGCCAGGCCGGCATAAGGGCGATGTCCACCACCCGCAGCTCGGCCTGTTTCTCGTCTACGCACAAGCGACCGATGGCCTGTCCGGCCCGTTCGACGACCAGGAATGCGGCCTGTGGATAGTGCTCGGCATAGTGACGTGACTGCAGGTCGGCCTGGCCGTCGAGAAACGCCAGACGCTGTGCATCGCTCAAGGGCAAGCCCTCGAACTCGATGCCTCGTCGGGCCACGAACAGCGCCCGCAGCAGACTGACATCACCTTCGCCCTGCCGCCGAAGACCAAACCCGATGCCTACTGGCAGCGCCAGCGCAAGACGCTCGCTCAGGGGCGCGCAGGGAAGTTGCCGTCGTAGCATATGCAGTAGGCCAGGGTCAGATAAGGTTGCTGGGCGTTGCGGGTCGTCCTGTTGAACGGGGTACCCGCCTTGCTCACGGTGACAGGGGCCAAGGTGTAGTCGGTGTTGCCGGCTACACCGTTGTACAGGCGCAGGTTGCGCGGCTGGCTGAGAAAACTTTGGCTGGTGGGCGTATCGACGGCCGCCGCGAAATTCGTCCCAGGTTGGGCCCGGAGCGCATGGGTATGAGGCGCGAAGTTGGCTGGTGTCAGCGTGGCCTCATCCGCTCCGGCGCTGGCATCGAGCGCACGCGCGGTCAATCCGGGGCCGGCACCAACGCCCATGGCGACCTGACCGTTGAGATTGGGCAGGTTGAATTGGTTGGTGTTACCGCCAAACCCGTACCCCAAAACGGCAAAGAGGCTCTGGAACTGCTGGATCGGCCTTGCCGAACCGTCGCAGAGCAGCCAACCATCGGGAATGTAGGTATACGGAAACAGTCGAATTTCTCCAGTGAAAGCGTCCATGAGTCATATCCCTGAAAAGTGAAGAGCAGGCCTGGGTCTCAGAATTGGCTCGGGTAGATGCCGGTCAGGGCGATGATGTAGTTGATGGCGCGCGACCCCATCATGTTGTCGTGTGGTGAACCGATGCCGCCCGAGCGCACCAAGGCGCCGTTGTTCAGCGTGACGGCGGTATCCGTGTTTGCCGTGCTGTACAGCCCCTTGACCGGACCGGCTGGGGTGAAGGCGGCGAAGGTGCAGGTGTTGTGGGCGGAAGGGCCTGCCGGCTCCGCCGTGGTGGCGGGGGCGTTGGTGACACTGAAACCATGGCTGTGGGCCGGGGTATTGGCAGCCGTCATCGCCACTTGTTCAGTGCCGACGATCTGCCCCAGGGTACGGGGTGTCAGGTTGTTGCCTGCGCCGGTGCCAACAGCCACCCGGCCGCGCAGGTCGGGCAGGGCGAAGGTGGTTATGCCATCGCCACCGTAGGTGGTGCCGATCAGCGAGAACAGCGCTTCGTTCTGGCTGATCGGTAGCACGGATGCGTCGCAAAAAGCCCAGCCAACGGGTGCGTATGAACCTGCGAACAGCCGAATTTCCCCGAGGTAGTTATCTGACATGACTTGCCCCTTGAGATGATAGGTGTGGTAGCCGTTACTGGCGTGGCGGGAAGACGCCCTGGGTGGCGATGCAGTAGCTCAGGCAGATCGAGGGCTGCATGTTGGGTATCGGCGTCTGCCCGGTGGCTGCGATGGTGTCAGCGTGAAGGGTCACCAGCTTGTTCGTGTCGGCGGTGATGTAGGTCGGCTGCGCGGCAACACCGTTGGCATTGGCGCTGGTCGCGGGGTAGTTGCCGGCCGGGCCGCCATTGCCGAGAGTGGCGTTGCTGACTTGTACGCTGTGGGTGTGTTCGGGCAGTGCGCTGAGCGGCAGCATCACAGACTCGACGCCACCCGCTTGTCCGGTGCTGTGAGAGGCGAATGCCGGGTTCACGGGTGGCCAGTCGTTGCGCCCCATCGCCACCCGACCACGCAGGTCGGGCAGTGCGAAGGTGGCCTTGCCGTCTCCTCCGAACTGCACACCCAGCAATGCGAAAAGTGCCTGGTTCTGAACGATCGGCAGCAGCCGGCCGTCGCAGGGCAACCAGCCTTTTGGTATCACCGGCCAGCTGAACAGGCGGATTTCACCTAGAAAATTCTCCATGCTTCAACGTCTCCATTACCCAAACTGCATGCACTGTAAATGCCCATCTCCGCAGGGAGCTGAGCGCCGCGTACGACGAAACAGGTGATAGACAGAACCGCTTTGGCCGGAGGCCGACTACTACTTCCGTGCTAGTAGCTTGGGCATGATCCTTTCCTTGGTGCCCGAACAGAGGAGGCTGGATGCCTCGGAGATAGCTGGAGTCTAGTTAGCTGATGGGTAAAATGCCATCATTTTTGCAGGGATATTTGAAGATTATTTGCAACGATCAGATGCGGCTGTCGAAGGCCGCGCGTAAGTGCATCAGTCCAGCACGTCGTGCAGCACTTCGTAGATCAAGCCTGAAGCGAGGGCCACTAATATGAGGTCGGTACCAGCCTGCCGCCATTCATAGCCGTCGTAGTGCGGCAGGCGCCCCAGCAGGCGGCCATCGAGCTTCTTGGCTATGCCGGGTGGCAAGGGCTTGCCGCGTGCCAGGTTTTTCTGGATGCCGGGTGGCAGCGCAGTGCCGGCGTTCCAATAGTCCCGGTTATCGTTGAGAATGATCCGCACGCCGCCCACATCGATCGATGGGCCACCATGCCAGTCGTTGCCGTTTCCCTGATGCCCCGAATTTCCGTGTTGCCCGCCCTTGTCGTGGCCTTTGCCCTTGCCTGGGTCGGCGAGCAGGGCAGGGCTTGTACCCATCAGCAGCAGGCTGAGGGCGGTCGACAGCAGCGTCTTGAGCTTGAGCATGTGGGCTGTTCCTTGAGCACATGAAGGTCAACTACAGCTTAGCCAAGCCGGCAGCGTGTGTTGAAAGCCCGTGTGGCTATGTGTAGCGCACTGCATTTCGTCGCCTGGTACAAAACTTAAAGGCGGTTCACCGGTCTTACGGCGATCCCACCTCGCCCATGGAGGCGTATAGAAAATGAAAAAGACCTTGGTAGCCGTGTTTGCCTGTGCCTTTGCGTTGGGGAGTGCGGCGTTGTTACCGGCTGATGTTTCGCCGATTGGCGCGGTTTATGCCAAGGGCGGTGGTAACGGGGGTGGCCACGGCGGCGGCAATGGCGGCGGTCATGGCGGTGGCAACGGAAATGGCGGCGGCCAGGGTGGTATGGGCGGCAATGGCAACGGTAAAGGCTCGACGGGTGAGCATGCGGGCAAAGCCACCCGTGATCATGGCGTAAGCGGAAATCACTACGGCAGTACCCGTAACGACGACCGTGGGCATGGCACCGCCACCTCCGGTGTTGCGCATTCCAAGGATACCCGTGGCCTGGCCAAGTCGACCGCCGTGTCGCGCACCACGCCGGGCGATCACAACACCAAGGGCTTGAGCAATGCCGTTCGCTCGTCCTCCAAGAACGACCGCTGAAGGCTGAATGAGCAACGCCCAGTCTATGCTCGCCATAGGCTGGGTCGTTCTCCGCGACTTCACCCGCGACAAGTAGGCGAGCGCTGCAGCTCTGCCAGTATCTGCTCGACAACCGGCAGGCGACGATTACCACCAGGCACCATCACTGGCATCCGCGCAATCGGCGCAATGTCGTGAGCGAACCCCAGGCACTAGGCCTCCTGCGCCAGCGTCCGACCGTCCCGGACATCGCCCTGCATGGCCAGGGCTTGGTGGCTGCCCCAGGCAACTCCGCGCGGTCCACCGGCAGCGCGGTGAGCCACAGCAACAGACGTTCAGCCTTGGGGCAGTTCGAACCCGGTGATGGCCCTGTCAAGTTTCAGTGCCTGGGCATGCAGCACCCGCATCAGGTGCAATGAAGCTTGGGATGGGGGCTCGAAGCGTGAGTAGACGAAACTGATATCGAAGTGAATGTCCTCCGCCAGCGGCACCACTTCAAGGCCACTGTCCTGTGCCACGAACTCGTCGATCAGGGTCATGCCCATGCCTTGCTTTACCAAGGCCACAGCTTCGTTGGCGTTGGTGAACGACAGCAACGACTCAAGGTGCAGGCCTCGCCGCTGGATTTCATGCGCCAACAACCGGCCAAACGGCATGTCGGGCCGGAACAGCAGCAGCGCGTGCCCCACCAACTGCTGCAGCGTCAGCGCCGGCTCCTGGGCCAAGGGGTGATCGGCAGGCATTACCGCAACCATGCGCCCCCGCATGAACGGTTGGGACACCAGATGGTCATGCACCACTGGAAGGGCAGCAATCGACAGGTCGACCTTCTTCGACAGGATCTGGTTGGGCATCTCGTTCATCAGCGAGGTCTGCCACTCGATGGTCAGCGATGGCGACTCGCGCTTGAGCTGCGCCAGGGCGATGGGGATCACCACTGTCGACAACGATGCACTGCACGAAATGCGTAGGTTGCGGTGGCTGCCCGAGGCCAATGACAACGCGCACTCGTTGACCTGCAGGGCGGCCTGGTACACCCGCTCTACTTCACGGAACAGGACATGTGCCTCCTCGGTGGGGACCAGGCGATTGTTGATGCGCTCGAACAAGCGATATGCCAAACGCCCTTCGACGTAATGGATCAGCTTGCTCACGGCTGGTTGGGACACGTACAGCATCTTGGCCGCGGCACTGATCGAGCCGGTCAGCATCACCGCGCGAAACACCTCCATGTGCCGCAGTTTGAACACCATCGCGCTGGATGCTGGGCTGTCCGGGTCTTGGGGCATGCGTATTACCTTTGGTTATGATGTCTGCCATCTGGGTATGAGCGCCAAACGTCGGCGCGCAGTATCGTCGCTCCAGCCTCGCCGCCACGATGGCGGACGATAACAGGATCTACGTTCAGGCGCAGAAAGCGTCAACCAGGGAGCTGTCCATGAACATCTTTGATGAACCGAAGATCGATTGCCATAACCATTTGTTTGATCCCGATCGCTTTCCCTACCATCCGCATGCGCCTTATGCCCCCTCGGGCCAGGAAGTTGCCACGCTAGAGCAGTTCACCCAAGTGATGGAGGCCTATGGCGTGCAACACGCGTTGCTGGTCGGCCCCAACAGCGGCTATCACACCGACAACCGCTGCCTGCTCGATGCGCTGGCGCGCGGGCAGGGCCGTTTCAGGGGCATCGCGGTGGTCGAGCCGGGCATGAAACTTGGCCAGCTGGCGGCATTGAAGGAGCAAGGCGTGGTCGGGGTTGCCTTCAATCCAGCGCTTTATGGGGTAGGCTGCCTCGACGGCTGCGAAAGCCTGTTCGGCAAGCTGGCCGAGCTTGATCTGTTCGCCCAGGTCCAGGTGTGCGAAGACCAGCTGCTGGACGTACAAGCGCGGTTGTTGCGCCTGCCAACGCGGTTGCTGATCGACCACTGCGGCCGCCCTGACGTTGCTGCCGGCTTGCAACAACCGGGCTTCCAGGCGTTACTGCGCCTGGCAGGTTCTGGCCGGGCGACCGTCAAGCTGTCAGGCATGCAGAAGTTCGCCGCGCCGCAGGCACTGTTCGAGCAAAGTGCTGCCTATGTCCAGGCATTGATCGAGGCGTTCGGCCCCCACGCCTGCATCTGGGGCTCGGATTGGCCCTTTATCCGCCAACGCTCACGTGTCGATTACGGCCCGTTGCTCAAACTCGCCGAGCGCCTGGTGCCCGACCCCACGCAGCGCCGTCAGATCATGTGGGACACCCCAAGGCGCTTGTTTGGTTTTGCCTGAGCACTGCGATACCCGTGCAGGATGAGTGAACTGCAGGAGTCCGCTGGGCTGCCCCGCTGCAAGCATGCGCGGCAACGGGGCAGGGTGATTCACTTCCTGCCTTTGGCGGCCTGGAAGGAGGCCACCATGTCTTTGGCCCAACCATCGAGCACAGCCTTGGCGTCCTTGGTTTGCATCACCTGGTCGGCGTTTTCAAGCTCGCTACCTGCACCCTTGCGGACCACCTGGGCGACCACCTGCTGGTTGCCGCCGTCGATGAACGCCGCCTCGGTGGCGATGGTGGTGTCCTGGTCGCGAATACCGGTGGCCGTGCTTACGCCTGCTGCGATCAGGGCGATCGGGATGACTTCATACGGGCGCAGGCCTTTGGTCTTGGCACTGACTGCAGTGATTGCCGGACGCACTACCAGGACGCGTGGACCCGGTCCTTTGGCCAAAGGTAACACCTCAGAGAAGTGGCTTTTGAGGGTCTGGTCGTAGTAGTGGGTAATGCCAGTCAAAGTCGACTGTGGGACTTTTTCGGTGGGTTGGGGTTTCGGATAAAGCTGGCTCGGTTCGATGTAGACGCTGGTATAACGATTGGCGTCGACATCCGGTTTGATCCAGCGCATGACTGGCGCGCCGGAAGGCGACTTGTCTTCCTTAAGTAAGCTGTAGTCCTTCAGGAAGCCCGAGTACTGATCGGACTCCACGTACTTGCTCGCGCAGCCATATAGCATGACTGTAGCAAGACATAAGGTTGCAACCAATGGCCGGGTTTTCATGCAGCACTCCTTCCTACGTTGAGTGATATCCCGCAGGCATGCGGGCGACTCTTGGTGGCGCAAGATTTAAGTTTGAACTCTGCGATCGTGGAACAAGGCACTCTTCTCGCGGTTTGCGAGGCGATGGTGAGAGACCCGCGAACGTCGGCTTCGGGCATTTAAACTTTAGACGAGGCCTTATTACTCGCAAGTGCCCACGGGTGAGGTGAACATACTGTTTCCCGGTGTTGTTCGACTGTACATCGAGGCCAATACGCACTGGCCATTTCTTGACTAATCTTGCCTGCGACATGGGCTGTGCAGGGCATTCGGACCTGCCGCGAGAGAAGCCATGAGCAAGGGCAATGACCTGATCATCTGCGAGTACTGTGACGCGGTCTATCACCGTGCTCCGCTGCGGCGCCACCAGAGTGCTGTGTGCACGCGCTGTGGCGGCGTGCTGTATCGGCACAATGGGCTGACTCCCCAACAGCGCCTGGCGCTCAGCATCACGGGTGGCGTGCTGCTGGTGTTCGCCAATGCCTACCCGGTGATGACCATCAGCATGAGCGGGCTGTCCAACTCGGCGACGCTGTGGGACGCGGTGATGGTCCTGAGTAGCGGTAGCATTACGTTCATGGCATTGGTACTGGCGCTGTCGATCATTTTCGCGCCGGTGCTGCAGATCGCCGTGCTGTGCTGGGTATTGAGTTTTGCCATGGCCGGCCGCCGTTCACCCGCGTTTGGCGCTTGCATGCAGGCCCTGGAAAGGCTGAGGCCCTGGAGCATGCTGGAAGTCTGCCTGCTCGGCGCGATGGTGGCGGTGATCAAGCTTGCCGGCTTGCTCGATGTGATCCCTGGTATCGGCCTGATTGCCCTGGCGGCGCTGAGTGTATTGCTGATCTACATCGCCGGGCGCGATATCCGCGACCTGTGGGAGCAGGTATGACAGTCCCGGTGTTGGCCGACGACCTGCAGGTGTGCCTGTGCCACGGCTGCGGTCAGGCCTGCGACCTGCGCGAAGATGCCTGTCACTGCCAACGCTGCGGTGCGCCGCTGCACCGACGCAAGGTCAATCCCATTGCCCGTGGCTGGGCGTTTCTGTGCGCAGCACTGATCTTCTATGTGCCGGCCAATGCCTTGCCGGTGATGAACACCGAAATGCTTGGCCAGGGTACCGACAGCACCATCGTTGGTGGGGTGTTGGAGTTCTGGGAGGCGGGGGCGTGGGACATTGCCTTGATCATCTTCATCGCCAGCATCGGTGTGCCCGCGATCAAGTTTTTTTCCCTCGGCCTGCTGTTGGTAACCGCCCAGCGACGCAGCACCTGGGCGAGGCGTCAGCGCTCGCAACTGTTTCGCTGTGTCGAGTTGATCGGTTATTGGTCGATGCTCGATGTGATGGTGGTGGCCTTGGTGGCTGCGCTGGTGCAACTGCGTGGCCTGGGAACCATCGAACCGCGTCCAGGCATTCTGTTCTTCGGTTTGGTGGTGGTGCTGACGATGTTTTCTGCGATGAGCTTCGACCCACGACTGATCTGGGATGGCGAGCCACAAGACGGAGAGCGCAGCGATGGCGCAGCAGACTGACAAACCCGTGGCAGCAGGTCAGCCTCAGGTGCGGACCCGGCGGGTGAATGTGTCGCTGGTGTGGATCGTACCTATCCTGGCCTTGCTGGTGGGCGCCTCGCTGGTGGTGCGCAACTGGATGCAGCAGGGGCCGGTCATTACCATCTCGTTTCGCAGCGGGGAGGGGTTGGTGGCGCACAAGACCCAGGTACGTTACCGCAGCGTGGTGATCGGCGAGGTCACCACGGTAGAACTGGCCAAGGACCGCGAAAGCGTGGTGGTGCAGGTGGAACTGGCCAAGGAAGCCGAATCGTTCGCCACCGAAGGTGCGCGCTATTGGGTAGTGCGACCTCGCATCGGGGCCGGGGGCGTTTCAGGGGTGGACACCTTGCTCTCGGGCAGTTTCATCGGCGCCGATGCCGGTGAGTCGACGGCGCCGCGCAAGCGCTTCACCGGGCTCGAACTACCACCTCCGATCACCTATGGCGAGAAGGGCAAGCACTTCACCCTGAGTGCGGACGACCTCGGTTCGCTGGATGTCGGCTCGTCGATCTACTACCGGCGGATCCCGGTCGGCGAGGTGGTTTCCTACGCCCTGCAGCAGGATGGCAAAGGGGTGGACATCGGCGTGTTCGTACAGTCGCCCTACGATGCCTTCGTTACCGCCGATACCCGCTTCTGGAATGCCAGCGGGGTCGACATGCAGATCGGTGCCAATGGACTGAAAGTCGAAACCCAGTCGCTGTCATCCATCCTCATGGGTGGCCTGGCGTTCGGCGCGCCTGACTTCGCGGCACCTGCCGACCCCGCGCCCGATCAACAGCAGTTTCGTCTGTTCGTCGACCGCGACGCGGCTTTGGCGCCACCCACGGGCAAGCAGCAGCACCTGCGCATGCGCTTCGAGCAGTCGATGCGCGGCTTGTCTCCAGGCGCGCCGGTGGAATTCAAGGGGGTCGAGTTCGGCAAGGTGGTGGCAGTGACGCTCGACTACGACGAACAGAAGCAGACTTTCCCAGTGGTGGTGGATGCGGTGATCTATCCGCAACGCTTGGGCCCGGTGCACCAGAAAATGCTCAAGGCGTTCAACCATACCCCCGGTGACGATGCCGGTGCCCGCCGGCTGATTGGCACTTTCGTCGAGCACGGACTGCGAGCCCAGGCGCGTAGCGGCAACCTCATCACCGGGCAAATGTATGTGTCGCTGGATTTCTACCCCGCAGCGCCGAAGGTGGCCTTCGACATGAACGCCAGCCCGATCACGGTGCCCACGGTGCCTGGCAGCCTGGAGAAGCTGCAGGAGCAGTTGCAGCACATGGTAGAACGTCTCGGCAAGCTGCCGCTGGAGAGCATCGCCGGCAACCTGGACGGTACCCTGCGGGAGCTCAGGGCAACCCTCAAGCGCTTTGACGGCCAGACACTGCCGGGCGTGAAGGCGACGCTGGAAGATGTCCAGAAAGCCTTGCGGACGGCCAACTCGGCCATCGCCGAAGATTCGCCGCAGCGGGAGAAACTGGGCGATGCGCTGCAGGAACTGGAGCGCATGTCGCGTTCGCTGCGTGACCTTGCCGACTTCCTGGGGCGGCACCCCGAATCGCTGATTCGTGGGCGGCCCAAGGCGGCGGGTGCCGATGACGTGCAGCCTTGACCCCGCACCCGATCGAGGAGTGATACCTGATGCCTCAGATTCACGCTGTGATACTGGTCGCGTTGGCGGTGCTGGCTGCAGGCTGCAGCAGTTCGCCCACCCACTACCATACTCTGGTGCCGCCACAGCCGACCGGCGAAGAGGGTACGAACGTGCTGGTGGAGCGGGTCAGTGTTCCGCCGCAGGTGGATCGACCGCAATTGGTGGTGCGCCAGGGCCAGAGCGGCCTGGCAATACTTGATACCGAATGGTGGGGCGCCAACCTTGTGGATGAGTTCCGCAGCGCCCTGCAGGACCAGCTTGGCGGACCTGTGGGCAGCAGTGTCCGCTCAGTGCTGCGGGTTGACGTGCAGCGCTTCGATTCAGTGCCAGGCCAGCACGCTTTGCTGGAGGCGGTATGGCGGTTGAAGCGGCCTGGCCAGGACGAGCTGACTTGTCGCACCACGGTACAGACACCGGCGCAAGCCAGTGTCAGCAGCTTGGTCAGCGCCCAGCAAAGCAACCTGCGCCAACTGGCCGGTGAGGTGCGTAGCGCGGCAGTGCAGGGTCGTTGCCCTGCCGCTTAGGCTCTGTGTGAATAGTCTTGAGATGAAGCTCAGGCAAGGCGAAAACAGCCGAGGAAGCGGAGTTTACGGGTTGTAAATGAGCACTCCGAGGCTGTTTTCAGCGCAGCATCACCGAGTACCAAGGCTTTTCGTACAGAGCCTCGTACTGCTGATCATGGATTGACCTGATACCCACGTCCCTGAAGGCATCCGCTGTAGGCGCTGGCATAGGCCGAGCTTTGTGCCTGGTCCTGAGTGCGGCGGTCCTGGCGGCGGTCCTGGCGCTGGCGCATACCGCCCACGGCGGCCCCGGCCGCAGCCCCTTCACCGGCGCGGTTCTGCCGGTACTGCTGCTTGGCCTCGTCGCTGGCCCGGTCATAGATCTGTTCGTGCTGGTTGCCCCGTACCTGGGCCCCTACCGCACCTGCCGCGGCCCCGGCGGCCGCGCCGCGAACCCTGCCGCCGACGTGAGGCTCGGAGTGGGTTGCAGTGCTGGTCGCATTGTTGGCGACCGTGTTGCAATCATTGATATCCAGTTGCATCTGCTGGCTGCTTTGGCCCTTGAGCGGCACGACTGACTGCGCTTGGGCTGTGGAGGCGGTAAGCAGCAGTACCAGCAAGTATCCCCATGGGAATGTACGCATGGCTCTTCTCCACTGGAAGCTAACCCCATCGAAGAGAATAGTTCCAAGCGCGGGGCGCTGATGCCCGCTGGTCTGTGTTCTGAGCCCGCCAAGCCGCCCCTCGTCGCGATTGTCTCCACTTGCCATCACTCACCACCGGTCGGCTTTTCCCGACGCGGCTTGAACCGCGCGGCGAAAGGGACTAATTAATATGTGTGGGAAAAATTCCCACGCTAAGAAAAGTAAAAGCTTCCAACGATTCCCGACTTGATTTGGCGTTTCTCGCGGTGATGACCAGGAGACGGAAAATGCAAATCCAGAGGTTGTTCAAGAGGGCATTACTGGCGGCGGCCATAGGCGCCGTGCTGTCAGCGTCCATCGTTTTGGTTCCGGACACGATTTCCCAAAGCGCCAGCGCGTACGCCAAGGAGGGTGGGGGTGGCGGTCATGGAGGTGGCGGCGGTGGCCACGGTGGCGGCGGAGGCCATGGCGGTGGTGGTGGAGGCCATGGCGGTGGTGGTGGAGGCCATGGCGGTGGTGGTGGCCACGGTGGTGGCGGAGGCCATGGCGGTGGTGGTGGCCACGGTGGTGGCGGCGGTGGCCATGGCGGTGGCGGTGGTCATGGTGGTGGCCACGGCGGTAGTGGTGGTCATGGCGGCGACGGTGGCGGTCATGGAGGCCACAGCGGCGGCCACAGCGGCAGCGGTCATGGCGATGCAGGCCGTGGTCACGACGGCAACTCCAATGCCGGGCGCAGCGGCAACCACGCCGAAGCAGGCGATGATCATGGCAATCATGTCGGCGGCGAACCCGGCGACGATCACGGTAACCATGTTGGCGGCGAGCCGGGTGACGATCATGGCAATCATGTTGGCGGTGAGCCTGGCGATGACCATGGCAATCACGTCGGTGGCGAGCCTGGCGATGATCGCGGCAACCCTGTGGGTGGCGAACCGGGTGATGACCGCGGCACTCACGCCGGCGGCGAAGCGGGGGATGACAACAGCAGGAGCTGAGCCACGCTGACAGGCCATAAGCAAAACCTTGGGGGGCGGGTTTTGCCTGGGCTTGCCCAGTCCACGACTGCCCCTCTCAACGCATGTGCAATGAGCGCTGACAGTTAATTTGGTGTTTCGGGAAGGAAATGGTTACGGGACGTATGGGATTATTTCCCGCGTCGTATACGGCTTCCACCTGTCAAGGAAATGCGCTCAATGCAATCGCCGACATTACCGCCCTCCATGCTCAATGCCTTGCGCCGGGTGATGTACCCGCTGGTGCGGTTGATGCTGCGCAAGGGGGTCACCTATACGGTGTTCGCCGACCTGCTCAAGCAGGTGTTCGTCGATGTTGCCCATCGGGAGTTTCGACTGGACGAAAAGGCGCCTAGCGATAGCCGCATCAGTCTGTTGACGGGGGTGCATCGCAAGGACGTCAGGCGCCTACGCGGCGAGAGTGAAGCGTCGCAAGCGCTGCCGGAAAACATCACGCTTGGTGCGCAACTGGTCAATCTCTGGACCAACAGCCCGCCGTTCTGCGCCAATGTCGGGCAGGCGCTGCCGTTGCCGCGGCTGGCCAGCGTCGGAGGGGCGTGTTCGTTCGATGCTCTGGTGGCGAAGGTCAGCACCGACATCCGTGCCCGGGTGGTGCTCGATGAGTGGTTGCGACTGGGCATCGTCCGATTGGACGAGCAAGACCGTGTGCACCTGGAAGCCGAGGCATTCGTGCCGCAGAAGGGGTTCGACGAAAAAGCCGCGTACTTTGGTCATAACCTGCATGACCACGCCAGCGCGGCGGTGCACAACTTGAGCGGCCAGGGTCTGCCCTTTTTCGAGCGAAGTGTGCACTACGATGCCCTTAGCCTGGCCAGCGTGGAAAGTCTGCGTGAGTTGGTGGCCAAGGACGGCATGCAAACACTGCTAGGCTTCAGTCGGATGGCCGCCGACCTTGAAAGCGCCGACTCGCCCAGTCCTGAACAACGTCAGCGCATCACCATCGGGCTTTATTTCTACACTGAGCCTACCCAACCCGATTCGCACAAGACGCCTGACACATGAATGCCTTCTCGCGCTGCCTCAGTGTCGTCATGCTGGCCTTGGGTCTGGGGCTGGCGACCTGTGCCGGCGTGCAAGCCGCCCCCGTGTGTGTTAGCCGTGACGAAGTGGGCATGGCGGGCGCTGCGGGCCTGCAGTCTCCGGGGGGCATGGGTGGTACTGGTGTACGGAGCGCAAGCGGTGGTGTAGGCGGCACGGGTGCACCTGCGCAGCAGCGTCCAGGTGGCACGGGCGGTACCGGGGCAGTGGCAGACGGCGTGGACGGCATCCTGTTCGATCGCGATAACGGTGGTGTTGGCGGAACGGGGGCTCCGGTGCTGCGCCCTGGAGGAACCGGTGGCACAGGCATCGTCGGCACCATAACCGGGTTTGCGTCGATTTGCGTCAATGGCCTTGAAGTTCACTTTGGCAAAGACGTGCCAGTCAGCGAGAACGGCATGCCCGCCAGTAGTGCCCACCTTGCCATCGGCCAGGTCGTTGCCATAGAAGCCTTCGTCACCCAGCGTGGTCTGAATGCTGGGCGCATCTCGATTCTCAATGTCTACGAAGGCCCGTTGACCGCGCTGCCCAATGCTGCTGGGCCACTGCGGGTAATGGGCCAGCCAGTGCGGCTGGCCGCAGGGGCGAGGGTGGCAGAGGGGTTACGCCCTGGCGAGCCGGTCAAAGTCAGCGGCCTGCGCGATGCCAATGGCGCAGTGGTGGCCAGCCGTATCGAGCGTGCGCCGGGCCTGAAGGCGTCCAGCGCGATTGGCACGATAGACCGTGCTGGCTCCCTCCAGGGGCTGAAGCTCGGGACCCGCATGGCGCCCGCGCAGGAAGTGCTGGTGCGGGGACAATGGACCGGGCGCCAGCTGGAAGTCGTACAGAGCCGACCCGACCCAAGCCTGCCGTTCGCCGGTCGGGTGCAGACGGCTGTGATCGAGGGGCTTGTGCAGCGTCGGCAGAACCAACGACTGGTCGTTGGCGGCATTCAGGTGACCTTGGGGCGTGACACGGTGATCGTAGGCGAGCAGGCGCAGACCCTGGCAGTGGATCAGCGCGTTCGGGTCAGTGGGGTGTTCACTGGCCATCGTGAGCTACGGGCAGCACGTGTCGAAAGCCCTGGCGAACGCCTCGACCATTCGGGCAAGGGGAATCGGGAGCGCAGCACCGACCAGAACTCGAACAGTACGACAGGCTCGCGCAACAGTGGGCATGGCGGGGGCGATACCCGCGCTTTCAACGACGACCACAGCGGGAAAAGCGTACGAGTCGAGGTCGGGGCAGATGACCACGGAGCGACCGAGTCGGTTGACCACGCTGGATCAGAGCGGGTCGAGGCGGCGCAAAAGCAGGAGAGCCACGGCAACAGTGGACGGCCCGAAAGGGTAGAGAGGGCCGGGGCAGTAGAGAAGGCCGAGAAAGTGGAGAAGATCGAGAAAGGCGAGAAGGTCGAAAAGCCCGATAAGGTCGAGAAAGTCGAAAAGGTCGAGAAAGTCGAAAAGGTAGAAAAGATCGACAAGGTGGACAAAGTCGAAAAAGTAGAGCGGGTTGAAAAGATTGAGAAAGTCGAGAAGGTAGAAAAAATCGAAAAAGTGGAGAAGGTCGAGAAAGTAGAAAAAACCGAGAAGGTCGAGCGCCCCGAACGTTCCGGGCATTAGAGGTAAGCAGTTCGGCATGGAACAACTAGGCTGGGAGAAACGGATCACACGTTCCAACGGGAAGTTGAGGTGCGGATGAGACCCATGCTCCCTCTGTTCACCAGCTTGCTGGCGAGCATCAGCGCATCGGCGATGGCTGACACGTTCACCCTGGCCTCAGGCCTGGACTATTCCAGTGGCGACTACGGCACCGGCACCACATCGGAGATCTGGTACGTCCCTGTGGTGGCGAAATACGAGACCGGCCCGATGACGTACAAGGTCACTGTACCCTGGTTACGCATCACCAACCCTGAGGTGGGCCCCGATGGCGACCCGCTGCCCGGCGGTTGCAGGGATGTGGAAAGCGGTCTGGGCGACACGGTCACCAGCGCGGCTTACGCCTTGCTTGACGGCAGTGCAGGTGGCGTCTTGCTCGACCTGATCGGCAAGGTCAAATTCCCTACTGCCGATGAAGACCAGTGCCTGGGTACCGGTGAGTACGACTACACCGGTCAGGTCGACATCGCCAAGGCATTTGGCCCGGTGACCGGCTTCGCCACTCTGGGCTGGAAGAAGTACGGCGACCCGCCAGGCAGCGATTTCGATGACCCGGTATTCGCCAGCCTGGGGTTCGCCCTGCCAGTGGCGAGGGGTACCACGGCAGGTGCTTCCTATGACTGGCGGCAGAAAGTCGTGTCCACTGGGTCGCAAATCAAGGAACTCACCCTGTTCGTCACCCATAAGCTGAGCGCGCAATGGAAGGTTCAGTTGTACGCGGTCAAAGGTTTCTCCGACGCCAGTCCCGATGCGGAAGGCGGCCTGATGCTATTTCATGCGTTCTGATGATGTGCCCCTGGCGCCAGCAGTGCCAGCGGTTCATTCGTAGGCGGTCGCCCCGGCAATGTGCCTCCCAGCCACATAGCCGAAAGTCAGTGCCGGACCCAGGTTGATTCCGCCAGAGGGGTACCAACCGCCAAACACACTGGCCATGTCGGTACCGACAGCGTACAAGCCGGCTATCGGCTGGCCCGCTTCGTCCAGCACTCGTGCATGGCCGTCGGTGCGAAGGCCGGCGAAGGTGCCGAAGCAACCGGGTTGAACCTTAACGGCGTAGAACGGGCCCTGCTCGATGGGCGCCACGCAGGGGTTAGGGCCTTTGTGCAGAGGGTCGCCTTGCTTTCGGTTGAATGGCGTGGAGCCGCGTCCGAATGCGGGGTCCTGGCCGGTTCGTGCATGGCGGTTGAAATCGACGACGGTGTTGATCAATCCAGCAGCGTCGATACCACAGGCAAGCGCCAACTGTTCCAGTGTCGCGCCGCGCTTGAGGTAGCCGCTGCGAAGGTGGGGCCATACCGGTAGCGGTGCCGGACGCGCGTGACCAAGGCCATAGCGGCGCAGGAAGCGGTGATCGCAGATCAGCCATGAGCAGACTTCTTTTCCTGGTGGTACCGCATCGACCATGGCCGAAACGTAGTCGTAGTAGCCGTGCGCTTCGTTGACGAAACGCTCGCCGCTGGCCAGCACGCCAATGATCCCTGGCTTGCCACGCTCGATGATGTGCGGAAAGTGGCCCATGCTGCCGTCACGGTGCGGCACCTTCGACACCGGCGCCCAGGCCACCGGTGACTTCAGGTCGGTCGCGACCACGCCGCCCGCCGACTCGCCCAAGCGCAGCCCATCACCCGAACAGGAGAGCGGGGGCAGGGCAAGGTTGTCTTGGCCAGTGGCGTCGCGCGGGAACAGTTGCTGACGCCGTTTGGTGTCATTGGGAAAGCCTCCGGCGGCCAGCACCACTGCCTTGGCCCGAATGCGCATCTCACCCTGGGGCGTCGTGACGACTGCCCCTTTCACCTGGCCATCTTCCATTAGCAAGTGCCTGGCCGGTGCGGACTCCAGCAGACGCACACCCAGGTCCTGCGCCGATTTCGCCAGCCGCGCCACCAGCGCCACGCCATTGACCAGGTGCATGGCACGTCCGTATCGGGCAAGGTGGTAGAGGTGACGGCCAAAGCGCTTGCACACGTGAAGGAAGGCCCGCGGTGAGCGGGTCATGTTGAGGAACGCGCCAAGGTCGGTACCGGCCATGATCGGCATGCCCATGAATGAGGTTTCGCGCAGGGTCTTGCGCAGGCGCGGCAGCAGGGCGCCGACTTCGCGGGCATCGTATGGCGCCGCGATCACTTGGTGGCCGCCGGTGGCCGCCCCAGGGGTATCGCCGTGCATGTCCGGGATACCATTGCCGTCGGCGAACTGCAGCGCGGTGTGCTTCTCGAAAAACGCCACCATGTGCGGGCAGGCTTCGAGGAAAGCATCGACACGCTCGGCGTCGAAGTGCTCGCCAAGTTCATTGCGCAAGTAGGTGCGTGGCTGTTCGATGCTTTCCTCGATACCCGCACGCTGGGCCAATGGGTTGCGCGGCACCCAAGCCCAGCCGCCGGACCAGGCCGTGGCACCGCCGAACACCGGCTCCTTCTCGACCAAGATGACGCTCTGCCCGTGCCAGGCGGCCGTGACGGCAGCAGCCAGCCCGGCTGCGCCGGAGCCGATGACCAGAACGTCACAGTCGGCTTGGAAGGTATCGGTGGGCATCGGGGGGTCTCCTGCATTATTATTGGAACTTGGTTCCACAATGTTCTTGGCAGGCCGGGCGTGATGCAAGCGATTCGCGCAGGCTAGAGGCAATTAGTGGTCGATAACCGGACACTTGGCTGTCAAGACGTCTGTGGATGCGGCATTTTCTTCTAGAATTCGCCCAATTTTTAAGGGATCTCGTAGTCATGGCTGGTAGTCAGATCGAACGCGCCTTCAGTCTTGTTGAATGCCTTACCGGCGAACCGCACGGGTTGGCATTGCAAACCCTGGCCGAGCGCCTGGACATCCCCAAAAGTGCCACCCACCGCATGCTCGCCGAGCTGGTTCGCCTGGGCTACGTGCGTCAGAATCGCGACAACAGCCGCTACCAACTGTCAGCCAAGCTGGTGGCGCTGGGCTTTCGCTACCTTTCCAACAGCGGCGCCGACATCATTCAGCCGATTCTCGACCGTCTGGCCCAGGACAGCGGCGAACTGGTTCGCCTCGGTGTAATCGACGGCAGCCGCCAGACATGGATCGCCAAGTCCCAGGGGGCTCGGTCCGGGCTGCGCTACGACCCCGACATGGGCCGGGATGCGCCGCTGTTCTACACCGCCTCCGGGCATGCCTGGCTGGCCAGCTTGAGCGATGAAGCGGCGCTGCAGATGGTCTTGCGTCAAGGCATTGCCGACCCTGCGCAGTTCGGCCCGAATGCACCGCGTTCCACGGAGGAACTGCTCGGTTACCTGCACCGCGCCCGCGAACGTGGTTACGCCTGGGTCGAGGAAACCTCCGCGGTCGGCACCTCGGCGCTGGCTGCCGTGGTGCGTCGTCCGCAAAGTGATGAGGTCATCGGCGTACTGAGCATCGCCGGCCCCAGCGCTCGTATGGCCCAGGCGCGCTTGCCAGACTTGGCGCCACAGTTGCTGGCGGCGGTGGAGGAGCTGTCGGCGGCCAGTCAGGCCAGCGAATTGTTCGCGTCGTAAAGGTATCCGGGCATTTTGCGGTCGATTACCGCACAGTCTGTGTCGAGGGCGCTTCTGGTATCTGGAACTTGGTTCTAAATTATTGTTGGTTGATTCTGGAACCTGGTTCTGGAATTGCCATGACAATAATGACAAGAGGACAGACTGTTGAACGCACCCCTTCGTATCGCACTCATCGGTGCCGGGATCATGGGCCGCCAGCATTACCAGCACCTGCGCAATGTTCCTCAAGCGCAGTTGTGCGCGGTGGCCGACCCAGGCCCGCAGGCCGAGGCTTTCGCCACCGAGTGTGGCGTGGCTTGGTTCGCTGATCACCGCCAGATGCTGGAGCAGACCAAGCCTGAAGCGGTGATCATCGCCAACCCGAACAACCAGCATGTCGCTACGGCCCTGGCTTGTGTCGAGGCCGGGGTGCCGGTACTGGTAGAAAAGCCAGTGGGCGTACACCTGGACGAGGTCCGCGCACTGGTAGCGGCGTCGCAACGCCATGGTGTACCGGTCCTGGTCGGCCATCACCGGCGGCATAACCCCTTGATCGCCCGTGCCCGCCAAGTGATTCAGGACGGGCGACTGGGCCGGCTGATCAACGTCACCGCGCTGTGGCAGTTGCAGAAGCCCGACAGCTACTTCGAGACGCCTTGGCGCCGAGAGCCGGGCGCAGGTTTTCTGCTGACCAACCTGATTCACGACCTTGACCTGTTGCGCTACCTCTGTGGCGAGGTGGTCCAGGTGCAGGCGTTCACCCGCAATGACGTGCGGGGCTTCGCCAACGAGGACAGCGCTGCTGTGCTGTTGCAGTTCGCCAACGGCGCACTGGGCAGCCTGACCGGATCCGACGCGGTGGCCGCGCCCTGGAGCTGGGAGCTGGGCTCCGGCGAAAGCCCAGTCTACCCACGCCAGGCCGACCAGCCTTGCTACTTGCTGGCCGGGACCGAAGGTGCGCTGAGCATTCCGCAGCTCAAGCGTTGGCACTACGCCGAGACGGGTTCGGGCTGGCACACACCGCTGCTGCAAAGCGAAGAAGCCATTCCCCCTGGTGAGGCGTTGACCTTGCAGTTGCAGCACTTCATCCGCGTTGCCCGTGGTCAGGAAGCACCACTGATCGATGCCGCCGATGGTGGCCGCACCCTGGCGCTGATCGAAGCCATCCGCCAGGCAGCCGAAAGCGGTCGAGCCTGCGCTCCAGCCCCCATCTGACGTCTACACCTCGCCGCTGGGATTGCCACTGTGGCAGGTCAGCGGCGAGACCTTTCTTTTTCATGCTTTTGGTGAAACACATGACCGATCGAATCTTTTCCCTTGCCGCCCTGACGGTGCTTGAACTTCCCCCACCGCAGATGGTGGAAGTCGCCGCTCGCGCCGGTTACAGCCACGTGGGCCTGCGTCTGGTGCCCGCTACCAGGGAAGAGCGACATTTCCCGCTGGTGGCGGATACCGAGCTGCGCCGACAAACGCAAGCGCGACTGCGTGATACGGGCATCAAGGTGCTGGACCTGGAAATCCTGCGGTTGCAACCGCAGACCTGTGTCGCCGATTTCGAGCCTATCCTGGCGGTGGGGGCTGAGTTGGGGGGGAGCGAGCTGCTGGTGGCGGGGAACGACCCTGACCATGGGCGATTGACCGAACGCTTTGCCGCGTTGTGCGATCTGGCGGTGAGCTATGGCATTCGCCCGCACCTTGAATTCATGCCCTGGACTGACGTGCGCAACCTGAGCCAGGCGGTGGACATCGTTGCAGCGGCTGACCGAGTCAACGGCTGCGTACTGGTTGACGCCTTCCATTTCAACCGTTCCGGATCTTCCCTCCAGGCGCTCGCGAGTCTGGCGCCCGAGCGCATGCATTATGCGCAGCTTTGCGACGTTGCCGGGCCGGTGCCGGACGATATGGACGAGATCCTGCGCCAGGCCCGCAACGAGCGGCGCTTCCCCGGTGAGGGCGACGCTGACCTGGTCGGCTTGCTACGTACCTTGCCGGCCACGGTGCCGCTGAGCCTGGAAATTCCGACACGGCACTTGATGGAGCAGGGCGTGAGTGCCGAGCAACGGGCGCGGATGGCCTTGGAAAAAGCACGCGGGGTATTGGCGCAAGTCTGATCGTTGCCTGTAGGAGCCGGTAAGCCGGCTCCTACGGCTTGGCCAAAAAAGAGGCCCCGAAGGGCCCCGTAGAGGAAAGGGATTCGCGCTTAGGCCGATTCGATCGTGCGCGGTGCCATGAAGTACATCCAGACCAGCGCAATGAAGTACATCGCCGGGATCATGGTGAACAACACCGCGTAGTTGTTGTGGGTGGCAGTCAGGACGCTGCCGACGATCTGGGTCATGAACATGCCGCCGATCGCTGCGCACATGCTGCCGAAGCCGAACACGGTGCTCACCAGGTGCTTGGGCGTGTAGTCCATCACCAGGCTCCAGATGTTCGCCGTCCAGGCCTGGTGGGCACCCACCGCCACGGCAATGGCCAGGACCGCGATCCACAGACCGCTGGCATTGGCGGCGAAGACGACGCTGATGATGGTGCAGGCGAAGACCAGCATCGAAATCAATCGGGCGCGGGTGGCGCGCACTCCACGGCCTATCAGCCAGGATGAAAGGATGCCGCCGCCAATACTGCCGAAGTCCGCAGTCAGCCAGATCAGCATTAGCGGGATGCCCATCTGGGTCACGCTGATGCCCAGGGAATATTGCTGGTTGAGAAACGGTGGCAGCCAGTACAGGTAGAACCAGAACACCGGTGCTGTGATCGAGTACGCTACGGCAAAGGCCCAGGTACCACGCAAGCGCAGGATACGGCTGATCGGCAGGCGTGGCACGTCAGGCTCTGCGTCCTGCTGGATGTATTCCAGCTCGCTCTGGCGCAGGCGTGGATGATCTTCAGGATTGAAGTATTTGAGGCCCCAGAACACTACCCAGACCAGGCCCAGGCAACCCATGGCGATGAATGCAGCCTGCCAGCCCCACACGGCCAGAACCAACGGCAGCAGGGCCGGGGTGACCATGGCGCCAACGTTGGTGCCGGCGTTGAACAGCCCTGTGGCGATGGCACGTTCGCCTGCGGGGAACCACAGGCGCGTGGTTTTCACGCAGGCCGGGTAGTTGGCCGCCTCGGTCAGGCCGAGAATGAACCGGCACACCATGAAGCCGGCTGCCGAAGTGGCCAGTCCGTGGGCGCCGGTGGCCAGGCTCCAGAGCAGCACCGCGCAGAAGAACGCACGCTTGACGCCAATGTTGTCGATCAGCCTGCCTTGCAGCAAAAAACCGATGGCGTAGCCAACCTGGAACCAGAAGTTGATGTTGGCGTAATCCATCGCCGTCCAGCCCATTTCCTTGGACAAGACCGGCTGCATGATGCCGAGCGCCGCTCGGTCTATGTAGTTCAGGGTGGTGGCGAAGAACACCAGAGCAAGCATGCCCCAGCGGGTTTTGCCGACGGCGAAGGCGCCGCGAAGCTTGTCGCCGATGGAGCCGTGGCCAGGCCGTGGCAAGGCGGTGTCGAACTTGGATTGGGTCATGTCGAGGCTATTTCTTGAAATTGTAATGACTGCGGTACGTCTCGGTCGTGGCTGTTTCCCAGGCAGGGGGCACACGCAAGGCCAGGCAATGGTGAGTAGTGAATGGAGAGGCGTCAATTCATGGGAGGGGCTATTGTTCGGTAACCGAACAATAGCGAGAGGTTGCCTGAGTCTGGCTCAGCGCCAGGCCGGCCAGGTAGCCGAACGTCATGCCCGGACCAAGGGTGATGCCACCGCTTGGATAATGCCCGCCCATTATGCTCTGCATGTCATTGCCGACCGCGAACAAGCCGGGGATCGCTCGTCCATGGCTGTCCACTACCCGCGCACAGGCGTCCGTACGCAGCCCTGCAAAGGTCCCAAGGCTGCCCGGCAACAGCCTGACGGCGTGGAACGGTCCTTGCCGCAACGGTCGCAGTGATGGGTTGGGCGATTGCAGTGGGTCGCCTTGCGCCCGGTTGTAGACGGTGGCGCCGCGCTGAAACTCAGGGTCCTCGCCTTGGGCTGCGTGATGATTGAAAGCGTCCACTGTCGTTTTCAGTTGACGGGCATCGATCCCGCAGTGCTCGGCCAACGCGTCCAGCGTCTGGCCGCTGAACAAATAGCCGCGCCGCTCGTAGAAGCCTGTGGGGAAGGGGAAGGGCTTGGCCCAGCCGATGCCATATCGACGTTGGGCGGGGTGATCGCAGATCAGCCAGGCTTCATGGGGCTCACCTTCAGGCGTTGCGGCGAACAGTGCATTCATGAAGTCGTGGTAGTTGTCGGCCTCGTTGACGAAGCGCCGGCCGTCGCGGCGTACCACGATGAAGCCAGGCTTGGCGCGGTCGATCAGGTGAGGAAAATGCCCCAGGCTGCCATCCCCTCGCGGCACCAGGGAGACCGGGGCCCACGCGCCGGCATGGGCCAGCGTAGGGCTGACCTGGCCGCCGACCTGTTCGCCCAGGCGCAGGCCGTCGCCGCTGTTTTCCCTTGGCGCGGCGCTATGATGAGCATTACCGTCGGGTGCATGGCCGACCAACTGAGCGATGCGCTGGCGGTCATGGGGAAAACCACCGCAAGCCAGTATCACGCCACGCCGGGCCCGCACCCGTTGGCCGTTGGCGAACCGTGCCCCGGTGATTCGGTCGTCGTCGCCCAGCAAGCCTGTCGCGGCAAGGTCGGTGAGCAAACACACGTCAAGGTCCAGAGCGCTGCGCAGCAGGCGCGCTACCAGGGCATTGCCGTTGACCAGTTGCAGGCCGCGTCGATGCAACAGAAGGTCGCGTCCATGGCGCAGGAGGCGCTTGCTGACGTGCATGGCGGCTTTTGCCGAGCTTGTGGCATTGAAGAACGCGGCCATGTCCGCGCCACCGGCGATGCCCATGCCTGCCAGGCTGACGATGTCCAGTGGTGGCCGCAGCTTGTGTATCCATGGCCCGAGTTGGCGTCCATCGAACGGTAGCGCACACAGTGACCGTCCGCCCCGTGCGCTGCCTTCCCCTTCGTGCATGTCGGGCATTGTCGAGCCGCAGAAGAACTGCACGGCGGTATGTTGCTGGAAGAACGCCACCATGTCCGGACCATGGCGCAAGAAGGCGCGCTGGCGGGAGTCCAGTTCGGTTACCTGGGTTTGTGCGCGCAAGTACCGTTCAGGCCCGTCGTCGGCCTCGATGAAACCCTCTGCGACGGCCAGGGGGTTACGGGGTATCCACAACCAGCCACCCGACCAGGCGCTGGTGCCGCCCAGTTGGCTGGCCTTTTCCGCGACGATCACGTTCAAGCCGTGATGCGCGGCAGTGACTGCGGCGGTGAGGCCAGAGGCACCTGAGCCGATGACAAGGACATCGCATTCCAGAGTGGGCAGGGTTGACATCGAGGGATTCCAGTCAGGTTGTCAATTGCCAAGGCCCATCACCTCGGCACCTTCGGTGCTTTGCGGCCCCTTCCTGGAGGGGAGAGGCCCGGTGAGCGGATCTAACTCCCTCACTGCAACGGCGAGAAGCCCGTTGGCCGCAGCACACGCGATTGCAGCTTGAGCACCGCACCTAACTCGCGGTTGCGCCGCGAGAATTCCGCCCAGCGTGGGTCGGCGGCCATTGCTTTGCGTCGCTGCATCCGCTCGTCAAGGCTGGTGTAGCCCCACAGGTGCACCACCTGGTTGGCCTCGCCGAACTCGGTGGTGAAAAAGCCGATCAGCTTGCCCAGGTGTTCGGTTTGCACCTCCAGCGCATGGCTTTGGTACAGGGCCAGCCAGTCAGCGAGTTTCAGTGGGTCGAGGGTGTAGGTTCTCAGTTCGTAGTACATGGGTTTTTCTCCGCGTGAGTGGCCGGCGCCCGCAGGCGTTCGGCGATATGGCTGGCAGCGATCCAGCCGAAGGTGAGGGCGGGGCCAAGGGTGATGCCTGGGCCTGGGTAGGTGCCCTCCATGATCGAGTTCATGTCGTTGCCAACGGCGTACAGGCCGGTGATCGGCGCGCCGGCTTCGCTCAGTACGTTGGCGTTGGCGTCGGTCGCCAGGCCGCGTGCCGAGCCGAGGTCGCCGGTGTGGATTCGGATCGCATAGAACGGCGCCTTGGCCAAGGGCGCCAGGCACGGGTTGGGTTGGTGCTGTGGGTCGCCCATGTAGCGGTTGTAGCTGTTGGCTCCCTTCCCGAATGCACGGTCGATGCCGATACGAGCATCGGCGTTGAAGTGCTCAAGTGTTTGCGCAAGTGTTTGCGGGTCGATGCCGATGGCTTGGGCGAGGGCATGCGGGGTGTCGGCCCGATGCAGGTAGCCGGCCTCGATCAGCGCGTTGTTGTCTACCGGCCTTGGTCGCGCCAGCCCGAGGCCATAGCGGTTCATGGCATCAGCATCGCAGATCAACCAGCAGCTGCTGATGCCCTGGGCGAACATGGTCTGCACAAAATGATGATAGGAGTTGGACTCGTTGACGAAACGCCGACCGGTCGGATCGACCGCAATCACACCCGGTTTGGCGCGGTCGGTGACCAGGTGCGGGAAGCGTTCGCGCTCGCCATTGGAATGGCGCAGCTCGGACACCGGAGCCCAGAAGAAGTTGGCGGCCAGGTCCTCGCCCTTGGCTGCCTGCACGGCTTCGCCCAGGCGCAGGGCGGCCCCGTCATTGGTGGGAGGAGACATGGTCAGGTGCGGTGCGCTTGCGTCGGGCCGGTTAGCGGCGGCTAGCGCGCCTGCTGCGAAACCGCCCATGGCGCAGACAACGCCGCCGTGGGCGAGAACCCGTTCGCGACGGCCCTCGCGCAGTACCACCACACCACGGACCACCCCCTGCTCGACGATCAGCGCCTGCGCCTCGCTGCGCAGCCACAATTGAGCACCGTCGGCCAAAGCGCTGCCAGCCAGCCGGGCGATCAGCGCGTTGCCGGTCGTCAGCCGGGTGCCACGGTGGTGGCGCAGCCGATCCACCCCGTAGCGAGCCATCAGCTTTATGCAGTGCCAGAGCGATGCAGCCGAGCGGCGCATGCTCAGGAAGTGCTGGATGTCCACGCGGTTGACCATCATCCCGCCGAACAGCAGCATGCCGGGCGGGGGCATCTTCAGGTCCTTGAAGCGCGGGCCGAGGTGGCGCCCGTCGTACTCGACCATTTCCAGTGCGCGTCCGAACTCGGTGGCGCCGGGTGCATCCGGGTAGTAGTCCGGTGAGTGCGGGCGCAGGCTGTACCGCAGCTCGGTGTTGGCCTCCAGCCAACGCAACGCTTGGTGGCCGCGTTCGACGAAGGCGTCCACGAGCTCAGATTTATAACCGGCGCCGATGATCGCCTTGAGGTAAGTGCGGATGGCTTCGGGCGAGTCCTCGGCGCCGGCGGCGTTCGCTTGATCACTGCCATGGATCCACACCGCGCCACCGGAAATGGCTGAGGTGCCGCCAAAGGTGTCGGCCTTTTCCACGATCAATACCTTCAGGCCAAGGCGGGCAGCGGTGGCGGCGGTGGCGAATCCCCCGGCACCGCTGCCAAGGACGACCAGGTCAAACACTTGTTGCGATTGTTCGATAGCGGACATGGCCTCAGATCTCCAGCGGCGTGACGCCCATGAAGGCGCCGAGGTGGCCAAGCTGTGCGAATGCCATCTGCGCTCCGGTCTGGATCGCGCAGCCGCGCTGGCGCGCAAGAGCCAGCAACGGGGTGATTTCCGGGGAGGTGACGACGTCGGCCACCAGGGTCCGGGGTTGCAGGGTTTCCAGCAGACTCGCCGGCAGCGGTAGCTCGCCGGTATCGCCCATGCCGACGGGTGAGGCGTTGACTAGCAGGTCGAAGCGCTCCAGCGATTCGTAGTGCGTGGCGACCTCAAGGTTGGCGAAGGTATTGCCGAGCAGTTCGCAAAGTGCGGCGGCGCGCGGAGTGCTGGGGTCGCTGAGGGTCACCTGGGCGACGCCTGCCTCACCCAATGCATAGGCAATGGCGCTGCCGACCCCGCCGCAACCGATCACCAGCACACGTTTGCCGGCTGGTTGGAATCCATGCTTGCGCGCAGCACCGAGAAAGCCTGCGCCGTCGACGTTGTCACCCAGCAGGCGGCCATCGGGTTCACGGCGAATCACGTTGACCGAACCCAGCGCGGTGGCACGATCGCTGAGTCCATCCAGATGCGCGGCCAACACCTGTTTGTAGGGAACGGTGACCACGCAACCGCGCAGGTTGCGCCAGCCCTTGAGGCTACCGACGAATGCTTGAAGCGATGCTTCCTGCATATCGATGGGCAGCATCGCCAGGTTACGGTTGTTGTTGGCGAACCAGGTGTTGAAGTTGTCGGGCGATTTCACCTGGGCGATGGGTGAACCGACGATGGCGACCAGTTCTGTCGAACCCCGAATCATGCTGACCTCCGTTTTTGGCGTTGTTGTGGAGGCAAGCGTGGCGCGCGGCGTGGGGGTACGGCAATGCGCTTAGCGATCCATTAGTGCGATAATCGCAGTCATGTATCGGTATTCGCATTGAATTGGTGTATGAGTGGGTGAACACCCTTAGGAGCGGGCTTGCCGGCGATTGGCCCTAGAGCCGCCCGACAACCGTCCAGCCCACCCCACGAGCCGAACACATGGACAAACACGAAACTCATCCCCGCGACCTCATCGCCGGTCTGCAGAAAGGCTTGGCATTGATGCAACTGTTCAGCGCCGACCAGCCACGCTTGAGCGTGCCACACGCGGCCAGGCTCTCAGGGCTGACGCCCAGTGCCACTCGACGTTTTCTGTTGACGTTGGTGCACGAAGGCTTTGCCGACACCGACAACCGCCATTACTGGCTGACACCCAAGGTGCTGCGTATTGGCCAGGCCTATGTGGATTCGGCGCAGTTGCCGCGCATGTTGAGGCCTATCGTCGAGCAGGTCGCGCGCCAGACCCAGGAGCATGTGTCGGTGGGCACCCGCGACGGTGACGAAATCATCCACCTGGTGCGCAGCCGGTATAGCCACGTCGCCTCGCTGTCGATTCGCCCCGGCTCGCGGGTACCGATGTACTGCACCGCTGGCGGGCGGATCTGGCTGGCGTCGCTGGATGCAACGGCGCGGGACGACTACTTCTCGCGAAACCCGCTTCGCCCGCTCACGCCCTACACGCAAACTGACAGGGCGCGCCTGGAGGCGGTGCTGCAGCAGGTGAGAGCGCAGGGTTTTTGTATCGTCGATCAGGAGTACGAAATCGGTATGCGCGTGCTTGGCGTGCCGCTGGTGGATCGTGCTGGGCAACTGAAGGCGACACTGACCATCACTACCCATGCGTCGCGGCTGAGCGTCGATGAGATTCGCCTGCGCTACCTGCCTGCGTTGTACGAGGCGCAGGCCCTGTTGAAGCCGGTGCTGGACTGACGGTCAGTGACGGATCAGGTAGGCGCCTTGCGGAATACGCCCTTTGAGCTTCTTGCACTTGACCGGCGCGGGCTGGTGCCCCGGCGGAACACCTGGGAACCAGATTCGGCACTTGCCCGGGGGTGGCCGGTGACCCTGGGGTATGTCCATGTCCTCGGCCTGTGTTACCGGGTTGCTCAAGCGCTGTGGTGCCGCAGGCTGCGGTGGCGGCGTGAAGGGATCGGTGGGCGTTAGGTTCACCGCTTGAGCGGAGGCAGGGGGCTGGTCGGCCGCTGGCAGTGCGCCGTAAACCTGGCCATTGCGAGCCGCCTGGATCAACTGGAAATTGCGGTTGCGCAGCGCGTTGTTGCTGCCGACCCGCATATTCGAGCGCACGGCGAGGGTTTCGGCCTGTTGGTACTGGCCTTGTTGCAGGCGCAGCACGCCAAGGTAATGCAAGGTTGCAGGGTTGTTCGGCTGAATCTGCAGTGCTCGTTCCAGTGTTGCCGCCGCTTGGTCCAGATGGCCGGCGGCGTACTGCTGCGAGGCGCTTTCGATCAGCATGGTGGAGGCATTGTTGCTATGGGCTGGCATCGAGCGGTCGCCTGCGAACGCGCCACAGGCTGCGACGGCGCTGAACAACAGGAGAACGGCCGGCAGCATGCGTTGGCTGGGCATCGGGTACTGACTCGACAGTGCCTGGTCTGGCGGAAAGGAACATGGCCCTTGCCCGTGGATGCAAGGGATGCTATCGACCCAGTCCGTGCAATGAAGTTCCCAGGCTGCGCAACCTTTGAGGGTTGGCGATGGCATCCGACTCACCTTTTTCGAGATCGGATCAATCAACGCCTGCTCAGGGCCAGACGCACCGCGAAAATCACGAACAGTAGCCCGGTAGCGCGGTCGAGCGCAGCGATGACCTTTTCGCGGCGCAACACCCCCGCCAGCGAATGCGTCGCGCTGACCAGTACCATCGCCCAGAGCAGGCCGAGTGCCACGTGGATGCCGACCAGAATGAAGGTCCAGGCTATCAGCGGCTGGCCGTGGGGGATGAATTGCGGCAGGAACGAGACGTAGAAAATACCGACCTTAGGGTTCAGCAGGTTACCCATCATGCCCTTGAGGAACCAGTTGGACTGCGTCCGCGGCTGCGTTGCGATCGGCGCCAGTGAATGCCGTGGCCGCATCAGCATGTTCACCCCAAGCCAGGCCAGGTACGCCGCGCCGCAATACTTCAGAATGCTGTAGGCGAGTTCGGACACGGCCAATAGCGCGCCCAGGCCGAACGCAACCGCCGCGCCCCATAGCAAGCAACCGACGTTGATGCCCAGCGCCGCACGCAGCCCTTGCCGACGGCCCTCGACGGTTGCTGTCCTGAGGATGAGCGCAGTGTCCAGGCCTGGTGTCACGGTCAGCAGCGTGGCGGCGAGGGTGAAGGCAATCAGGTTGTCTGCAATGGACATTAGCTTCGGCGCCTGCGGGAGGAGGTGAGCGCAGGTTAGCATGGGCGTGCTCGGGGTGGTCATTGCGCGGCGGCAAGTCGTGGTATGGCGAGGGGCATGCAGCGGTCTTGAGATCGAGCGCCGCCCGCGCGGCGCATCGCGAGCAAGGCTCGCTCCTACGTCTGTTTCGGGCCAGTAACGCCAGTGACAGACGCGCGCGAACGCCTGGTGTGTACGACTCGATAGTGCGCCATGCGCCAAAGCGTTCGCGCGCAAATCCCACAGGCGTAATTGGCCCGAGACAGATGTAGGAGCGAGCCTTGCTCGCGATGCGCCGCGCGGGCGGCGCTCGATCTCAAACGCGCTGCACTTCTCACCACTTACGACGCATCCACAACACCCTCCGGCTGAGCCACCATGCGATTACTGACGCTACGCCCCAGCACCAGCACCGTCGCCACACCGCAACCCACCAGCGCCGTGGCCAGGCTCAGCAGCACCGAACTGCCCAGTTGGTCGACGATCCGCCCACCGAAGAACGAGCCCAGCGCGATGATCACCTGGAACATGGCCACGAACAAAGGCATGCCGCGCTCGACGTCCTTGGGCGCCACGACAAACATCCAGATGCTGGCGCAGGCCGGGAACGCACCAAAGGCGAAGCCCCAGAGGGCGATGAGCATCGCGGCGCCGGTCATGCCGGTGGCGAAGTAAGGGAACAGCGCAGTGCTGGTACCGATCATCAGCGCAACCAGCAACAGGGTGTGACGCACGCTTCGGTTGGCGGCGAAACCGGCGAAGATGTTGCCCAGCACCCCGGCCACGCCATAAAGCAGAAGCAGCGAGCCAATGGTAGGTCCATCGAAGCCAGCCCTTTGTTTGAAGAAAGGCGCGACATAGGTGTATGCGGCAAAGTGCGCAAGGCCAATCAACAATACTGCGATCAATCCGACCCGAGCCTGTGGATTGATGAACAAGGCCGGCAGGTCGCTGATGCGAATGGCCTTGTCCGGCGCCAGTCGCGGAAGCAGCAACACCTGCGCCAGAAGTACCGGCACGCCCACCAGCGCGGTTATCAGGAAGGTCATGCGCCAGCCCATCAGGCCGCTGAGCCAGGTACCAACCGGAACACCCAGGACGGTCGCCAAGGTGACACCGACCATGATGATCGAAGTGGCCTGCGCTACGCCCACCCCCTTGGGCGCGAGGCGTCCGCTAAGGGCGATGGCTGTCGCCCAGAAACCGCCGATGCTGATACCCAGGAGTACGCGGCCGAACAGCAGCAGGCTGAAGTCGCTCGCATAAGCCACCACCGCGTTGGCGATGATCATGATCAGCGTCAGGCCGATCAGTAGATAGCGCCGGTCAAGGGCGCCGATGCCCACGGACAGCAAAGGCGCGGCGAGGGCAGCCATGATGCCGGGCAGGGTGACCATCAGGCCGGCCTGGCCAGCACTGATGCCCAGGTCGCTGGCGACATCGTTGAGAACGCCCACCGGCAGAAACTCGCTGGTGACCAGGGAGAAGGCACCGACGGCGACCGAGAGAATTGCAAGCCACTGCTGCTTGACGCTGTATTGGGTGTGTTCGGGGACGTGCGCGGACGGGTTGGGTGTCGGCATGGTATTAAATTCCAGGAACGGACGTCGCCTGTAGCAGGCGAGAGGAGCGGGGAGAAACAGAGGGGCGATTATAGGGGGCGGTTTTGCCGACCCGACAGGCGGGTGTCTCGATAGTAATCATCAACGCATTCGATGGATCCGCAGCATGTAGGAGCCGGCTTGCCGGCGATCACCGGCCCCTGCAGGTTCGTTCACCAGGCTCAACTCAGTTGAGCAATCAACACTGCATTGCTGTAGATAAGGCTGCCATCACTGGCACGATGGCCAACGAGATGAAACTGCCCGCGTTGCTCTTCACTCAAGTAGACACGCAGACGGCAGTCAGCCAGGGGGCCGCACCCTGGCGGCAATACAAGGTTCATGCTCGCCAGGTCGACATCGACCATGGTTTCGGTTTCATGGCTCTGTTGCAGGTATTCTTCGGCCTGCTCCAATCGCCTGTGGTTAGCGCCTTGGATGTCGAAGTGTATTTCGCCCAGTGGCGTGGACTTCTGCGTGGGATCGCGTTTGCACCAGCCTTCGATCGTCAGGGTACTCATGGCCAATCCTCGTGCTGTAACCGATTTTGGTCACCTTCGAGGATGTTGACCGCGACGCCGGATCAGTCGTTCCTGTTCCCTGGGGTCGCGGTCTTGGCGGTATCAGCGACGATAGTAGCGGTGATCGTCGTCGTAGCGGTGGTGCATCGCCCGATCATGGTGGCGCTCCCAGTAGCGGCGGCGCTCTGCTTCGCGGCGGGCTTGCTCCCTGCGCCATTGGTCGCGACGCCACTGTTCCCGGCGCCAGTCATCGCGGCGGTAATGGTCACGGTGATCGTGGTAGTAACGGTCGTCGTGGGCCAGCAGCGTCCCTGATCGCTGATCGGCCAGGCTGGCCAGGCTCGGCCAGGGGTTACCACCACCCTGGGTGGGCGCCTGAAGGACCTCGACCTGGGACGTGGCAACAGGGGGCGTGGTCTTCATGGTTGTTGCAGATGCCGAGCCCACTGCCGCGAAGGCGAACAGGCCAAACAGCACCATCCGTGGGACGTGGAATTTCATGATCGAAGACAACCTCTGATGTTGGGACGTGTAGGCATTTGGCGGCTGGCAACCTTCCAGTTGGGCCATTCACATAGACCGACAAATAAAGAAAAGTTCTAAGTGCACAGCGCACAAATAGCCAACGACTCCGGCGCTTGGCACACTCCACGCTCAAACTGATGGCAATGGCCGCCGTCGGTCTTCAGGAGCGTTTCATGCAGCAGGTCTTGCTTATTGTCGATGTGCAGTCGACGTTCAACCCCCCGGAATGGCTGGTCGACCGGTTGCGAGCGTTTTCGGCGAAGATCTTCACCATTGCCATGGTGGTGACTCACGACGAGCAGGTCACACCGTTTCAACGCCAGCTTGGCTGGCACCCTGCGGCGCAGGACGAGCATCTGGTCGAAGCCGACACCGTGTTCGTCAAGCATGGTTACGGGCTACCGGTCGAAACCGTCGAATACATCAGGCAACTGGGCGTCGAACGGGTGCTGGTGTGTGGCATGCAGACCGAAACCTGCGTGCTCGCGGCCGGCTTTGCGTTGTTCGACGCAGGGTTGACGCCGACCTTGGTCACCGACCTCACCGTCGGCTCGTCCCTGGACCGGTCAGGGCAACTGGGCATCGAATTGTGGAAGCATCATTTCGGCCAGGTCACCACGCGGGCGGAGGTGGATGCCTTGCTGGACTGACTTGATAGGTTGGCGGGGCGGAAACGTTGGCCGCAGGGGGCCAACACGGCATGGATGCTGGGAGAACGACGATCCAACAAAGATTGATAGACATGCTTTGATGGGGGCGTGTCGAACTTTCCTACAGTGCGGATCGAATTTGCCTGGCATCTAGTCAGGTAACCCCACTCATACCCTTTGGCCTTCTCGGATTTCCCGGGGTAATCCCCCGGCTAGGAAGGCCTGCCAAATGCCCCAAGGTTCCCCCGGATCCGCGCTGTCCGAGCGCGAGGTCCAGATCGCCATCGCCCCGCTGGAAACCCTGCTGCGCGAAGACCTCGGTGCCGCTGCCGCCGCCGTCGACCAGTGGCTGCAGGACATCAGCTGCGGTCTGCTCGACCTGCAATCGGTGCGTTATCACCTCGAAGCTTCGGTGCCGGTTGTGGCCAACGCCTTCGCCCTGGTGGATGCGCTGCTCGATATCGCCGAGCTGGTACGAAATCCCAGCAACGATCCGCTGCAATGGGTCAGCCTGGGCATCAACCTGATTGGCGTGGTGCCGGTTCCGCTCGGCCTGGCGCGGGCGCGCATGGTGCTGCGGCCGGTGCTGCACCTGACCCGGCAGAAGCTGCGGCGCAACCCCCGGGCCAACTTGGGCGCGGTGTTCCTGGAAATCCTCGAAGGCCACCTGCACGCCAACCTTCGCGGTGAGCTGGAGCACTACGTCGACGGCGCCCTGGAGCAATTGCCTGCCATGCTCGAAGCCGCCGGCCAGACCGCCAGCCAACTGTTCGGTGGGCTGGCCGGGCTGCTCAAGGACGCCGCTAGCGGCAACCTCGACGCCGAGGTCAATCATGCCCGGGCCCGCCAGCAACTGGCCCAGGTGGCGCTGTACGACTCCCTGTTCGAAGTCGACGCCTGGACCCTGGCCGCCGCGGCCCTCGCCAATGCTGGAGAAGGCCTGCTCAAGAGCGCCTACAACGGCGTTGCGCGACAGTTCGACGAAGCCTTGCCGAAACTGTTGCAGCCCCTGATCGATACCCTTGAGCGCCTGGCCGCCCGTGTTCCGCGCTTCCTCGACACGCTGGGCCAGGCCGAGCGCGAACAGAGCATCGCCTGGTTGCTGCAACGCCTGCTGCAGACCGTGCGCGCCCACCCGCCCCAGCGAGGGATGGCGGCGGCGGTCAAGGCCGACACCACCCGGCAGGCCCGTCACGTGCTCAGCGAGGGGCACAACGAGTCGCTGTCCCGGCAGGCCCCGGTGCGCCAGGCGCCCAATCCCCGCAAGAACGGCCCATGCCCGTGCACGGCGCACAGCATTGGCTATGCACTGGGTAACGAGCTGCTGTCGCACACCGACTTCAGCCTGTCCGGCCCGTTCCCGGTCACGGGGAGAGGTGCGGGAGGAGCGTTCGGAGTGGGCCAAGCAGCATGGGTTGGGTAACCCGATCCGCTTCCAAGGGCAGTATCACGATCACGAGACTGGGCTGCATTACAATCGACATCGGTATTATGATACTCGGGGTGCTCGATTCATTTGTAAAGACCCCATTAGCTATGCCGGGGGCTAGATCAATATGTATATGCTCCAAACCCTATAAGTTGGATTGACCCACTAGGACTAGCAAAAGAATGTTGCTGTGGTGAACCATATGTAAATCCTGATGCACGTTGGCGACAAATTATGGAGGAGCCTAGTACACCGAGTTCAATGCGAGGGTGGCTAAAGAACCAAGACAGTCGTGTTCGCGCCGGGAAGCAATCGAGCATCAAGGCTCCACCTGGATACGAACTGGCACACAGCCCCCGATTCGAGAATGATTTAGGTTATGACTATTCGCATGCTGATCCAATGCTTGCTGCTGACCATCGTGGAATTCAACACCGGTACTGGCGAAAGCGTGGAGGTTGCTGGTCCGCACGAATGCCAAAGTCAGGATACCCTGGAACCGGAAAACTGAGCCTGCCAAAACGTGGCGTGCTGCCTTAGGAGTTAGAATATGTCTAAAGTTCGAGTTATTGGAACAACTATTGCAGCCATAAAAGCAGCTGAGCTAGAGCTGCAAAGAACGCTACCTGAGTCATTTGTAAACTGGCTGTTGTCTAACAATGGACGGTCGCTTGGGGGGGTGAATATCTTTCCAGTATATGATGATAGGGATCCACGCAAGACTTGGGAGTCGATTGTCAGAGTTTATAATGGGGCGTGGACTGAATGGCTTGATGTTTTTTCTGATGAGGTTAGGGATTTTTCAGGACTGTTACCATTTGCAGAGTTTGGGACTGGTGATTTTTATTGCTTTGACTACAGTGAGTTAGGCTTAAATAATGAGCCAGTGGTAGGCGTTTGGGACCATGAAACCGGAGAGTTCACTAAAGTTTCAGACGGGTTCGATAGCTTCATAGATTCAGCCAGTCGCCAAGTGTAAATGTTTGGGCCTACAACGCCTTCGGCCAGTTGATCGAGTTCGCCGATGCACTAGGCAACAAAACCGCCTACGAGTACAAGGCCGGTCAGTTGGCCAAGGTCTCCCACCCTGACAAGACCGAAGAGCGTCTCGACTACGACGCCGAAGGTCGCTTGCTGGCTCACTCCGATGGCCTTGATCGTTGCACCACCTGGTCCTACACCGCGGTCGGCCTGCTGGCCGAACGTGTCGACGCCAACGAGCACACCCTGCGCTACCGCTGGGACAAGCTCGGACGCCTGATCGGCCTGGAGAACGAAAACGAAAGCAAGGCGACGTTCTTCTACGATCCAGTAGGTCGTTTGCTCCAGGAAACCGGATTCGATGGTCTGGTGACCCGCTACCAATACGACCCGTATTCCGGTCGCCTGGCCTCCACCCAGGTCGGCCAACGCCGCATCGACCTGCGCTTCGACCGCATGAACAGGCTGGTCGAACGCACCGCACGCCTGGGCGATCAGAGCCAGACCGAAACCTTCGCCTACGACGGCAACGGCAAGCTGATCCAGGCCATCAACGCCGTCAGCAAACTGCAGTGGTTCCATGACGCAGCCGGCAACCTGACCCGCGAGCACCAGCACTACCTGATGACGGGTGCGCCGATGGTTGCGGTCTGGCAGCACACCTACGACGCCCTCAACCAGCGCATCTCGACCCTCCGCCCGGACGGCCACAAAGTCAGCTGGCTCACCTACGGCAGCGGCCACCTGCTGGGCATGACCCTCGACCAGCACGAAATGCTCGCCTACGAGCGCGACGACCTGCACCGCGAAGTGGTTCGGCACCAGGGCAACCAGCTGATGCAGACCCAAGCCTGGGACCCGGTCGGGCGTTTGCAGGAGCAGTGGCTCGGCAGCCACGACAGCCAATCCACGCTGCTCAAGCGCCAGTACCGCTACGACGCCGCCGGCCAGCTCACCAACATCCACGACACCCGACGCGGCCTGGAGTACCAGTACGACCCCGTCGGCCGCTTGCTCAAAGCCACCAGCCGCCTGGGCATCGAAACCTTCGCCTTCGACCCCGCCGGCAACCTGTTGGACCAGAAGACCCAGGAGCTGAACCGCCCGCTGGAAGCCGACCCACGTCGCAACAAGTTGATGGACAACCTGCTGCGTGAATATGCCGGCACCCACTACAAGTACGACGAACGCGGCAACCTGGTGCACCGCTTACAAAACGGCGCGCACGCCCACTTCACCTGGGACCTGTTCGACCGGTTGGCCAGCTACAGCGACGACAAGCTCAAGGTCGACTTCGCCTACGACGCCCTGGGTCGACGTCTGTACAAGAACGCGGTCGCACATTACTGGGATAGGCCGGAAGCGGGTACCGGCTGGAACCAGATGCAGCGGGCCAAGCGCCAACGTGAACTGGGTTGCGGATTCACCCTGTTCGGCTGGGACGGCGACACCCTGGCCTGGGAAAGCTCACCGCCAAGGGACGATGGCGATACCGGGCGTACCGTGCATTATCTGTATGAACCGGGCAGTTTCGTGCCGGTGGCCCAGGCCCTGCGCAAGCGCCCGATCGTGCTCCACAGGCAGCCGGATTGGCGTCAGCGGGAGTACGACTTCGATCAGGATCCGTTGTGGCAGACGAAGATGCCACCGCAGGCGTTCGATGCGATTGCCTGGTACCACTGCGATCATCTCGGCACGCCAATGGAACTCACCGACGAGCAGGGTAATATTGCGTGGGCAGGGCAGTACAAGGCTTGGGGCGAAGTCCGAGAGGCACGATCGGAGTTGGCCAAGCGGCATGGCTTGAGCAACCCGATTCGCTTCCAAGGACACTACCAAGATCACGAAACAAGTCTGCATTACAATAGATATAGATACTATGATCCAAAAACAGCCCGTTATGTGTCACAGGACCCAGTTCGCTTAGAGGGTGGGCTCAATTTCTTCAGCTACGTGACGAACCCTACCGGCTGGGTTGACCCATTAGGGTTGTGGGGTGAGGATCCTCGAAACAAATATCGATACAATGTAAACGGCAGCTTGAAGAGTGTGACTGCAAAGATCCGGCCCTCAGATATCGGGACTGGTTCGGCCACAAACGCCAGTTCGCGTGGACACGCGAGAGGAATGGGGTGTGCAGGTGATGATGCAGGTCATGCAATTAGTAAATTACTCGGCGGTAGCGGCGGTAAAGATAACGTATTCCCTCAAGACCCCACTACTAATCGAGGTGCTTTCAGGATGTTTGAAGGCGACATCGCAGCTGCAGTTAAAAATGGAGATAATGTAATTGTTAGAGTGGTGCCTAACTACGATGCAGGAGGACCTAGGCCAACGTCTATCCTCTATCAGGCGCGAGTTAACGGTGTTACTCATAGTCAAGTATTCAATAATCCCTGTTCATGCGATTGTTAAGTAGAGGTTTTAGAAATGGATGCGCGTGAGTTTTTAGAGCAATTCTTAGAACAGATGCTTGCATGGGAGACAGAGTTTCATAAGCGTCGTCGTTCGGACGAGTACAAGTCGAACAACGATGAACGTCTAAAAGCTGACTTCGAGGCTAAGGCGAAACTGCGCGAAATATTCGATTCATGCCTTAGCCGGAAAGCAAATAAAAGTCTTGCTTCCAGTCGCTTGGATCTTCTAAATACAGGGCGGCCGCCAGAATTTGCTCAGGTCATAATCCCTGATTCCTGTACGGAGTCAGGGGGGGAATTGTTTATAGAAACAATTAACGCTAAGGCGCTAGCTCCGTTTCGGCGATACACAGTTATAGTCGAGGACGAAAATTTTAAAATAGATGCACTTCATGGGCGAGCTAATGAAGTGGCCAAGTGGAGCTCCCGAGAGTCAATCTAGAGGTTTTAGTTCTGGGCGGCATCAGCCTCGATTGATCTGGTGTCGCTCACTGAAATCGGATGCTTTAACTCTGCGATATATAGAAAAACGAATCGTTGTGGTTATTAGTCCGGAGTGATGGATGTTTGAAGTAATATGCTATCGGGCAGAGTTTGAGCTGTTCAGTAAGGTCAGTAGCCATTGGATAAGGGGCTGCCGGTTGATTGCGATGATGACTTTGCTTTGATCTGTGCGATTAATCAGGACGGAGCTCTGGGTTTTGATCGCGCGCGATCAGCAAAAAATGTAGTAAGTAATTTAGTTGCAAGTTGTTATTGCATTGATATCTCGGGTGCACTTGTTGCACCTGGGGGGTAATGTTTTTAATATGCCAGGCAGCTAAACAACTGCTCAATTGCTTGGACAAACACGACCCCGCCGGCAACCTGTTGGACCAGGAACGCGGCAACTTGGTGCACCGCTTACAAAACGGCGCGCACGCCCACTTCACCTGGGACCTGTTCGACCGGTTGGCCAGCTACAGCGACGACAAGCTCAAGGTCGACTTCGCCTACGACGCCTTGGGTCGACGTCTGTACAAGAACTCGGTCGCACATTACTGGGATAGGCCGGAAGCGGGTACCGGCTGGAACCAGATGCAGCGGGCCAAGCGCCAACGTGATCTCGGCTGTGGCTTCACCCTGTTCGGCTGGGACGGCGACACCCTGGCCTGGGAAAGCTCACCACAAAGGGACGATGGCGATACCGGGCGTACCGTGCATTACCTGTATGAACCGGGCAGCTTCGTGCCGGTGGCCCAGGCCCTGCGCAAGCGCCCGATCGTGCTGCACAGGCAGCCGGATTGGCGTCAGCGGGAGTACGACTTCGATCAGGATCCGTTGTGGCAGACGACGATGCCACCGCAGGCGTTCGATGCGATTGCCTGGTACCACTGCGATCACCTCGGCACGCCGATGGAGCTGACCGATCCGCACGGCAACGTTGCGTGGGCGGGGCAGTACAAGGCGTGGGGCGAGGTGCGGGAGGAGCGTTCGGAGTGGGCCAAGCAGGTCGGGATGAGTAACCCGATTCGCTTTCAGGGGCAGTATCACGATCACGAGACTGGGCTGCATTACAATCGACATCGGTACTATGAACCTAGGATTGGGCGCTTCATCGGGCAGGATCCGATACGCTACGTAGGAGGGCTGAATCTTTTTGCGTATGTGGCTAACCCCGTTCAATGGATCGACCCGCTCGGACTGGCTAAAAAGCCTCCATCAGCATTTGCTAGGATAGATGGTCAAGGGGTTAGTCAAGATATAATGGCACAAAGTGTATTGAATGGCGGCAGCCGTAGAGGGCAGCAGAAAGTGCGCAATGAGCTTATCGATGATGCCAACAAAAATAATAATGGTGTTTATACATGCTGGAGGTGCGGTCAAAACTCTACAAATGCTGACGATATGCATCTCGGTCACACCAACGCCCCTACTTCTAAAGGGGGGAATCTAGCTCCGTGCAATACCGCGTTGGAAGGGGCATCTTGCAACTTGAGTGCTGGGAATAGCGGTTATGTTAAGGAAGGAATGTCTTGTATTGAACGAGGAGGCTGTGGAGCGCCCTATGGACGATAAAGAAAATGTATGTTTGATCAAGGTTTTCGTGTCAGATAGAGGGCCCGTGTACGAGGAGCTTCCGGCGATACATAAAGGCGAATTCACTTATAAGCTTTTATCATCTCCTGGACTGGCGCTTAATTTGGCGAAAGGGGATTTGATTGACATTAAGGATACAAATTCGCCTGCTGTGGTTGTCAAAAGGGGGGGGAATTTCTGTATAAATATATATGCAGGGGGGTGGCTAGAGGAAAAATCGAAAAGCTTGAGGCTGAAGTCGGTGAGTTGTTGGGGGGGACGCTAGATGGTGTTTACAAGGGTAATTTGGCTTTTAGTGTACCCTCGAAAAACGACATAAATAAAATAGAGTCTGTATTCAATGGTTTCAAGGAGGAGACTGGGATTGACTGGTACTATTCCAATATCTATAAAAACTTTAACGACCTTGATGATGATACGCTGTTGGACTGGTGGATTGATGACTGAGTAGTTAATTTAATTGACCCATTTTTTCGATTTTTTTAGGGTGAGAGACTTTGGGGCGCCGTTTGGATTAGGCTAATAATGCAATAGTGGTGGAGCTTTTCGCGAGTTTTTTTTGCAGGGCGGTTTCAGAGGCTGAGTGCAACACCCGACTATTGAGTTAAGGATGGGCTCTCATGGTGCTTGGCTATCATTGCCGTCATCATTTCGATAGGGCATTTGTAATCAAAACGCTGGCGTGGTCGGATGTTCAGTTCGTACGCAATAGCATTCAGTTGCTCTTGGCTATAGCCCGAAAGGTCAGTGCCTTTAGGCAGATACTGGCGAATCAGGCCGTTGATGTTCTCATTGCTACCGCGCTGCCACGGGCTATGAGGGTCGCAAAAATAGATCGCCACTCCAGTTCGCTGGGTGATTTCGGCATGGCGCGCCATCTCTTTACCTTGATCGTAGGTCAGCGTTTTGCGGGCCACTACTGGCATACGGTTCAAGGCAGCACTGAAGCCTTCGACTGCCGAGGTTGCCGTCGCGTCGCTCATTTTCACAAGCATCAAGTAACCTGTGCTGCGTTCGACCAGCGTACCCACCGCAGAAGCATTGGCTTTGCCTTTGATGAGGTCGCCCTCCCAATGGCCTGGCATTTGGCGATCTTCCACCTCGGGCGGGCGAACGTGAATGCTGACCAAGTCGGGTATTTGACCACGGCGATCCACCCCGCCAGAACGTGGGCGGCGGTTGGTTTTGCCCTGTCGCAGACAGATGATCAACTCCTTGCGAAGCTCGCCCACCGGCAGCGCATAAATGGCGTTGTAGATCGTCTCGCGACAGACGTATGCATCTTCAATATTCGGAAATTCCATGGCGTTAAGCTTGCCGGCAATTTGCTGGGGAGAAAAGCATTTACGCGGCAGATAAAGCACCAGGTCAAACAGTTGGCTTCCGGGCAGCAGCTTACGCTTGGGGCAGCAAGCCAGGCGCCGGTGTCGCATGTGCTGATGAGCCTGACTCGCCGAGTACCGGCCCGCCTCAGGGGCGTTGCGACGAAGCGCTCGGCTATTGGTCGAGGGGCTGCGATCAAGCAGCCTGGCAATAGCCCTCTGGCTCATGCCTTGGAGTTGGCCAAATTGAATCGTGATGCGCTCTTCGATGCTGAGTTCTTGATAGGACATAGGCACACTGTACCGGGTTGGTCCGGTGTTGCACTCAGTTTTTGCCGCCGCCCTTGATTTTAAATCTCTTGCGTGCAGTGGTTATTATGATTAACACAGCGGAAGATTTTATTGCGTTACGCGGCAGCGAAGAGAAGGCAGAGTGTGATGGGGCCGCTTTCGAAGAGGCATCAATAAATGTTTGGAATGACGTTCTTGATAGATACCCTGACTACGCAAAATGCCACATGAACGAATAGGAAAGGACACGAATCCAGCGCGGGCTGGAACGACAGGCAACGCACCAAGCGCCACATTACATACCGCGGGGGGGATGTGAGGAGTGTGGGTGCAAGTGGAAGAGTCAGTGGCAACTCGACACCCTGCACCCGAACGCATGGCTCGCCATGCAAACTGTCACGGGTATCTGCTGTATGATTTCCGCCCGATTACGGAGCAACCCATGGCCAAAGACATCGACAACCCTTGCGTCTCACTCTGCCAGCTCAACAGCGAATTGTGCGTGAGTTGTGGTCGCACGCGCGAAGAGATCCGCAAGTGGCGCGGCATGAAACGACCGGAGAAGATGGCCACCGTGCAGCGGGCCGCCACCCGAATGAAGGCCATCAACAAGAAAAATGCCAACTCCAAGTGAAAGACCACAGGCATGCGGGAAGTCGGGCTTTGCGCCTGTTCGCGGGTAAGCCCGCTTCCACAGGGTCTTGCAGCATCAGCCAGTGATGTGTCGTTGCGCCGTCCATTGGCGATAACGGCCAGCGTGCACTAACGTTCTGTCATCGTCCTGCGGTTTTCACGCAAGGCACGTCCCGATCTCTCGGAGCAGACACCCACCATGCAGGACTCGCGTCCGGACCCGACACTGTTCCTGGAATACCGTGCCGAGCGGCCGATCTTCCTGGACTTCCTGCATCAGGCCAGGCAAACGCCCGATGCCACCGCGATCATCGCCCACGATACCCACTGTAGTTACCACGAACTTGAAGCGATCAGCCAAGCCATGGCGGTCTTGTTGCTGGCCAAAGGTGCCCAGGGCAGCGATCGGGTGGTGATCGTCGCCAGCCGTTGTGCCGGCATGGTCTACGCCATGCTCGGCGCCCTGCGGGCGGGGTTGACGTTCACCATTGCCGACGCCGCCTATCCGACGGCGCGAGTGAACCAGATCATCCGCACCCTTGAACCTGTGCAGGTCCTGCTGTGCGGTGATGCCCAGCTCGACCTCGACCCCTCAGGCCCGCAGCCAGGCCTGATCGAAGTGCCCGAGGCGCCCGGCGAGGCCCTGCGGCGATTCGCCGGCCACTACCTGCCGTTACCCGAGGTCGACCCTGGCCAGCCAGCGTACATCACCTTCACCTCCGGCAGCACCGGGGTACCCAAGGGAGTCGTGACCCACCACGCACCGCTGGTGCATTTCATCGACTGGCATGTCCGTCATCATGGTTTCAGCCGCGACGACTGCTTTTCGATGCTGTCGGGCCTGGGCCACGACCCGGTATATCGGGACGTCTTCACGCCCTTGTCGATCGGGGCGAAAGTCATTTGCCCAGCCCAGGCTACCTTGACCAACCCGGCGGCGCTGGCCGCCTGGATCGAGCAACAGGGTATCTCGGTCATGCACCTGACGCCGCCCTTGGGCAAGCTGATCGAAACCGGCGCCAGAATGAACGGACTGGTGTTCGAGCGGTTGCGCTACTTGTTCTGGGGCGGCGACGCCTTGAGTCCGGCGTTGTACCAGCAGATCCGGGCCATCGCTCCGCTCACGGTCAGTGTCAACTTCTACGGGACCACCGAAACACCACAGGCCATGGCGTTCCACCAGGTCGATCCTAGAACCGAAAGCGGCAAGATCCCGCTTGGCAAGGGGATCGATGGCGCGCAGTTGCTGTTAGTGAACGAGGCCCGGCAACAGGTCAGCGAGGGTGAAACGGGGGAGATCTACATCCGCAGCCCGTACCTGTCGCTGGGCTACTGGCACGATGCCGAGTTGACCGCTGACAAGTTCGTGGTGAACCCCTTCACAGGGGCCGCGAACGACATCTGTTACCGCACCGGCGACCTGGGGACCTATCTGCCAGACGGCAGCGTCAGTTTCCTCGGGCGTGCTGACAGTCAAGTGAAGATTCGCGGGCATCGTATCGAGTTGGCAGAGATCGAAAACGCCATCGCCCGCCACCCGAAGGTCAAACAGTGCGTCGTACTGGCCAATCACGACGGTCCGATGGTCAGGCTGGTGGCCTATTGTGTCCCTGCGCAGCCCGTAACGGCCGCTGCACTGCGTGATGCTTTGGGCAGTGAATTGCCAGACTATATGGTGCCTGCGCTGTTCGTGTTTCTCGATGCCATCCCCCTGACGCCCAACGGCAAGATAGACAAGCGGGCCTTGCCCCCGGCCTTCGACAAGGCACCTACGGCAGCGCTCGGTAGCCATGAGCTATCCCCGCTGGCGGTCCAGCTCAGCGAGGCCTGGGCGCGGATCCTCCAGGTGCCGAACGTCGATGCCAACCTGACCTTCGTCGAGTTGGGCGGCGATTCGCTGTCCTTCGTCCAGGCCTCCATGGCGCTGGAGTCACTGCTTGGCCATCTACCGGATCGGTGGGAGACCACTGCGGTGCGCGAGCTCGCGGAAATGGCCGGGCAGGCCAAGGCATCCGGGCTGGCAACCCGGGCCATGGAAATACCGGTGTTGCTCCGGGTGCTGTGCATCCTGCTCATCGTCATCGGCCATTTCCATGTGTTCGAGAACTGGCGCGTGGTGGGAGAGACCTCGGTTCTGTTCCTCATCTCTGGCCTTAGCCTGGCCAGGTTTCAACTCCGGGCCATCGATGAACGTGGCGACGCCCGAACCCTGGTGAAGTCCGTTGCTACCATCGCGGTGCCGACTATCGGCTACAACGTACTGACTCAGCTGGTGTTCGATACCTTCCATTGGCAATCGCTGTTGTTGATCAACAACTGGTTCCCGACGTCCGAGGTCGGCGTGTTCAACTCCTGGTACATCGAGGTGCTGCTGCAGATGATCGTGATCATCGGACTGCTGCTGTCGGTCGACCGGATTCGTAGGCGAGTCATGGCCAACCCGTTCCGCAACCTGGTGCTGGCATCCTGTGCGCTGGTGGTGCTCGATGTGCTGCTGAGGTCCTTCGTCTTCGACGCCACGGTGCTATTGAACCGAGTACCACAGCATTTCCTCGCGATCATGGTGTTGGGCATGGCCGTGCACTTTGCCGATTCGACGGTACGCAAATGGGTCGTCAGCGCGGTGGCGGTCTTGGTGATCGGTGAGCTGGACTTGGTCGCACTGGCGGGCCATGGTGGGGAGGAGGTCGCGAAACTTGGGTTTATCGACATTGCACTGCCGGCGATTCTCGCGTTGATCTGGCTGCGGCCGGTCGCAGTGCCGGCGATCATCGCTCGAGCGGCGGCGGCGATTGCTTCGTCGACCCTGTACATCTACCTGACGCACTTCCAATTCCAGTCCGTGGCGCGGCGTCTTTTCGATCACCAGGCGTTTGCCGTGGTGCTGGCCATTGTCGGCGGGGTGCTGGTGGGGTATTGCTGGAACTGGGCGGTACGTGTGGTCGTGATGCGTTGGAATGGCTCCGGGCAGAAACGCCGTGTGGACACCGCGGAACCGGTGGCCTGACGCAGCGATCAGGCCTGCGCCACCGGCCGAGCTGGCTCGACAGGTGGCGCGAAAGGGTTACTGCACGTTGTTGAGCTTGATCACATCACCGGAGATGGTGGTGGTGTAGCCACTGAGGACCCAAGCCCAGAACCAGTTTTCCTGCACTTGTGTATTGATCATGGCATCGCCACCCTTGGCCTTGATGGCCGCGTTCTGTGCGCGAACGAAGCGGTTGTTCTGGCGGATCGGAATGATGCCGAACAGCATGATACCCGTAGCGCTTGCCTGGCTGTGGCCGAGCACGGTGTATTCGTTGCTGTCATAGTGCCGAGATTGGATCGGTGCTCCGGTGCAACCGGCCAGAACCAAGCCAAGAACGGTTGCTGCTGCACATTTGCTGAGGTACTTCACTGACTTCTCCATGACACGAGGACCGGGATCCAATTCCCGGCGGCGACACTCTAGCGGCAGGGTTCAGGGATTGAAAGTCAGAGTAGTGGCATTTTGCCTAAAAAATTCAGCCCGTGGTGGAGCGTTGTCGTTTGACCCGGTACATATCGCCATCGGCACGGCTGAGCAGGGTATCGGCGTCTTCCCCATCTTCGGGGTAGTAGGCCACGCCAACGCTGCAGGACGGCATGTTCAGCCCATTGAATTCGGTCCCCAACGGCTCGGACATCACCGCCAGTATCTGCGCGACCTTCTCTGACACGGCGGTCTGCGATTGGACATCGGTCATCAGCACCGTGAATTCATCCCCACCGATGCGCGCCACCGTATCGGTCTCGCGCACGCAGCCTTCCAGACGCCTGGCGATCATGCACAGCACGCGGTCGCCCATCGCATGCCCATGGACATCGTTGATGTGCTTGAAATCATTTATGTCCAGGAACAGCAACGCCAGACTGCGGCCGTGACGTTGAGCAGCCCGCAGTGCCGATTCGAGCCGGTCGTTGAAAATCGAGCGGTTGGTCAGCTTGGTCAATGGGTCGTGGTGGGCGAGAAAGCGCAGATCCTCCTCAGCCTTGGTCAGAGCCGACACGTTCCGCGCGACGCCGATGCGAGCACCGATCTCTTCGGACCAGAAGGCCGACCACAGGATGTGCACGACTTCGCCATCCTTGCGCAGGTAGCGGTTACGAAAATCGAAATGGGGTTGACCGTTCATCACCCTGATGATCGACGCACGGGTCGCCGACAGGTCATCTGGATGCATGTAGTCGGTGATCAGGGTGCCCATCAGCTCTTCAGCGCGGTAACCCAGCAGGGCCTCGCACGCATCGCTGACGAAAACGATCTGGTTGTCCCGGTCGACTACGAACACAGTGTCCAGCATCAGGTGGATCAGTCTTGGGTAGAGTGTTTGCAGGTCGACGGGCATCGGCAACGGTGTCCTGTGCGGCACTTGATCATTGCCCGTTCTTGAAGAAGGGCGGCGTGTAATCCTGCAGATTTCCGGGGGGCTTGCGCAAGGGCCGACGCAAGATTTGCCAGCGGCGATATGTACTGAATAGGAAGCGAAAGCACCTTGAGTCCAACTGGCGCTTGCCAGTGGGTCCCCCCAATTGGGGGAACAGGGGTGGGGAATCCTCCCCAATACCGTTCGGTAGATTGTTCAAGTAATTGAAAATACTGCCATTTTACCAAATGGCATACACCTTGCTCCGTCTCCTCGCAGTTTACCTGTGTCCCGGAGGTGCAGCATGTCGACCCCGATCAAAGGCTCTGTCCTGACCTCACTCGTGCTGGCCGTCCTCGGTTGGCAGGCTACCAGCGAAGCGGCGGTGCAGTGCCAGCGCACCTTGGTCGCCAACGTGGTGGCATTGGACCAGCCCCTGATGTTCAACCGCCTCGGCGCACAAAACGCCAACGGCATGATGTTCGCACTCCGCCAGGATGTGGTGGATGAAAACCTCGTACCGCTCAGCAATGGCGGTGCGGCCGTACCGGGTAAGGTCACCCTGCGCCCGGACAAGCGCCCGCGGCCGATCGTGCTGCGGGTGGCTGCCGGTGATTGCCTGACCGTCAACCTGACCAACCTGCTCGATTACAAGGCCAACCCCAACAAACATGGCTTCGATGTGGAAGCACCTGAAGGCGAGGGGGAGGCGGAAGTCGAGAACCAGGTCGAGAATGAAGGCGGCGAAGGTTTCGTTGCCGATGAGCAGGTCGCCGAGCGACTGGTCGGCTTCCAGGTCAATGGCATGCAGGCGGTCAACAGCATTGCCGACATCTCTGCCAACACCGGTCGTAACGGCAATTTCCTGGTTGCGCCCGGCAGTACTCGCAGTTACACCCTGTATGCCGAGCGTGAAGGCGCATTTGCAGCCACCAGCAAGGCCGCGACCTTTGGCGGCGAAGGTGCCGCTGGCAATGTTGCCAACGGCTTGTTCGGGCAGGTGGTGGTGGTACCCAAACTGGGTCGTACTTACCGAAACACGTTGACTGAAGAGGAAATGCGCCTGGCCACGACGGGGCGTACTGCCACTGGCCAGCCGGTAATCGACTACGAAGCGCGATACCCGCAGGTCGAACCCTGGATCGCCGAAGGCAAGGCCGGCAAGCCGATCATCGCCATGGTCGACGGCAACGAGATTCTCAGCAGCGACACCGATGCGATCGTCATGGGGCCCAACCCGGACGGCAGTTTCCCGCGCTCGACCTATCCGCTGGAAAGCATCAATAAACGCAACCCGGCATTGCCCAACCGGCTGGAAGCCTTCCGCGACTTCGCCTCGCAGTTTGCCGATGAAGTCGCAGGCACCCAGGCGTTTCCTGGCTATTGGGCCGACCCGGTGATGGGGCATGTGCTGGAGCCGGCCCGCGACTCGTTCATGATCAACTATGGCTCTGGCGGCATGGGCGCGGAGGTGGTGGCCAATCGCCTGGGCGTTGGGCCGATGCACGACTGCCTGTCGTGCGCGTATGAAGAGTTCTTCCTGAGCGCCCATACCGTAGGAGACATCGGTACCCTGGTGGATGTCCCGGCCAACGTTGGCCTGGAGCACATCCGCCCAGGCGAAGTACCACCGGCCAGTGCCATCGGCGTCAAGGCCAGCATGGCGCTGTACCCGGCGGAGCCGGCCAACGTGCACCACAGCTACATCGGTGATTTCACCAAATTCCGCAACACTCATAATGGTCATGAACAGCACATTTTCCACTTGCACGGGCACCAGTGGCTGTTCAACCCCAATGACGACAACTCCGACTACATCGATGCCCAAGGTATCGGGCCGGGTATCGGCTACACCTACGAAATCGCCAACGGTGGCTCGGGCAACCGTAACCGTGTGGCAGGCGATGCCATCTACCACTGCCATTTCTACCCACACTTCGCGCAAGGCATGTGGGCAATGTGGCGGGTGCACGATGTGTTCGAGGAAGGCACGCGCCTGGAGGTCAGCGGGCAGGGCGAGAGCGGCTACCACAGCACGCCATTCGCCTTGCGCAGCGGCAAACCCGCTGCGGGCGCCCGTGCTTTGCCTGACGGCGAGATTGTCGCCGGTACGCCAATTCCGGCCATCGTGCCGCTCCCGGGCAAGGCAATGGCGCCGATGCCAGGCAAGGTCGTGGTGGTGCCAAAGCTGTCCGAGTCCCTGGTGGCTGGGCAGGAAGAAAACGAGGGTCAAGAGGAGGGTGACGACGATCATGGTCATGAGCCTGCAGTAGCCAAGGCGGTGGGCTCACTGGCACTGGTGGACCGTACCGAGGCCAACCGCAACGCCGATGGCACACTGAAGAACCCCGGCTATCCGTTCTGGATCGGCGGCATGGAGAGCAGTGTGGGCCAACGGCCACCGACCCCACCGCTGGACATGCTCGACCCGGCGTTGGCCCGACAACTGAAGGACAGCGGCAAGGCCCTGTGGGCCAACCTCGACCCGAACCAGGTCGATGGCTGGGACGGGGGGCTGGGCCGCCATGCACTCGACGGCGTATCCGCAGGTGGCGAGGCTGTCACCACCATGACCAAGCTGGACTTCTCCAAGGTGGTTGAAAAGGCCAAGCCCATCTACTTGCCGGAAGAAGGTACCGACGTCGAGCAGGCGGCCATGCAGTTCCACGCCAAGGCCGAACACCCAAGCTATGCGCTCATCCCCGGTAGCCAGCCGGTTGCCAAGGCGTTTCGCACCAACGGTGCACTGCCAACCGCGGGTGCACCCTTCTATGAGCCGTGCATGGATGACCGAGGCAAACGCCTGACCCAAACCTCGGGCCCCGGTGATTTCTTCAGTGGTGAAAGCCTGATGGGCATGAGCTTCCGCGGCTCGTCCACCTTCACCGCCGACCGTCCACGTATCTACAAAGCTGCCAACATCCAGTTCGACGCGGTGTACAACAAGGTCGGCTACCACTTCCCGCAGGCGCGTATTCTCTCACTCTGGGAGGACGCCTGGCCGGTCATCACCAAGCAGCGTCCACCCGAGCCGCTGGTGATGCGCATGAACACCTTCGACTGCACGATGTACACCCACACCAACCTGATCCCGTCGTTCTATGAAATGGACGACTACCAGGTACGTACCCCGACCGATGTGATCGGGCAGCACATTCACTTGCCGAAATGGGATCTCACGGCGGCCGATGGTTCGGCCAACGGCTGGAACTATGAAGACGGCATTCTCTCGCCTGGCAGCGTCGTCGAGCGCATAGCTGCCATCCGTTCCTTCAACAACTGCAGTGAAGGCGACGCGCGGGACGGCACCGCTGCCTGCCCGAAAGCCAAGCAACATCCGTATTTCGGTCGCTTCGGCAGGGCCGACTGGCTCGGCGCGCGCTCGGCAATGCAGCGTTGGTTCGCCGACCCACTGGTAAACGTGTACAACGTCGACCGTGGCTTGGGCACCATCTTCACCCACGACCACCTCGGCCCATCGACCCACCAGCAACTGGGCTTGTACGCCACCGTGCTGGCCGAACCCGCAGGGTCCACCTGGTACCACGCCGAAACCGGCGAGCAATTGTACAACCCGGCCCTGCGCCAGGACGGCGGCCCAACCTCGTGGCAGGCAGTAATCCAGACGGGGGATAACGATGGGGACGGCAAGAACGACAGCTATCGCGAGTTCTTCCTGGAGTACAGCGACTTCCAGCATGCCTATGAAGCCGGCGTGTATGTAGGTGCCGGTCCCGACGGCATCCCCAATGGTCAGGCCTATCCGGCTACCGGCGATAGTTTCCGCTACGCCATCAACCCGCCAGTGCGGGGTAAGGCGTCGAACCTGCTGGAAGCGATCGTCGAAGAACGCGGCGGCATCAACCCTGGCTGCCCGACCCGCCCATGCCCGCAGGCGATCTCCGTGGACGACCCCGGCATGTTCGTCGTCAACTATCGCAACGAGCCGCTTGCCCTGCGTGTGTTCGACCCGAACAAGGTCGGTCCGGACGGCAAGCGTGGCATGCAGGCCGACGGCCTCGGCGGCGACCTGAGCTATGCCCTGCAAAGCCGGACCGACCGCGCGATTCCGGCAATGAACCTGGCGCCTTCGGCGATCACCTCGGCAGTCGGGCCTACCGGTGGCACCACGCTGTTCCCGCCGCACATCAACAAGGCTGGCAGCGAGCCAGGCGACCCGTTCACCCCAATGCTGCGCACCTACTCGGGCGACAACGTCCGCCTGCGCATGCACGCTGGTGGGCATGAAGAGGAGCACAACGTCACTCTGCACGGTGTCAAGTGGCTGCAGAACGGCAGCGGCTTCGGCAACAGCTCCAACTCGGGTTGGAAGTCCTCGCAGATGATCGGTATTTCCGAGCAGCTGGGCTTCATGGCGCCGGTGTCGATGATCTCCAGTTCTGCCGCGACCAATGGCGATTATCTGTACTCCCTCGATGCGGCACTCGAGGGTTACTGGAACGGCATCTGGGGCATCATGCGCAACTATACCGCCCAACGCGCCGACCTCTACCCGCTGCCTAACAACCCACAGCCGGTGGCGATGCGTAACACGGTGAACTTTGACGGTATCTGCCCGAAAACCACCGCCAACCCCAATGGCATCGGCACCCGTACGACGGTCAAGCGCAACTACGAGATCGTTGCGGCGCTGGCCAACGACATTCTGGAAAACCGCAACGGGGTCAGCATCAACGACCCTGCCGGTATTGGCCAGCATGTCGGCGGACCGCTCAAGGCCAATGGCGGCACGCTGGTGTTCAACAGCCGCAGGACCAGCATCGCGCAAGTCTCGGGTGTCGATCCGGAGGACGGTGGGACCTTCACCATCGGTGGCCACAGCGCACCGCTGCATGACCCCACCGCCGTGCTGTATGTGCGCAAGGCCGACCTGGACGCCACCACCGGTAAGCTCAAGGCGGGGGTGCCGGTGGAGCCGCTGATTCTGCGCGCCAACGCAGGCGATTGCATCAGCATCACCCTGGAAAACCGTCTGCCCTTGGTGATGCCAGACCTGCCAAGTACCGCCGTGATGCACAACGTGGTCAAGCGCGACCGCTTCGACAGCGAAGGTTCCACAGCCTTCGCCAACAACCTGATGCGTCCGTCCAGCCATGTGGGCCTGCACGCGCAACTGCTGGCCTATGACATCACCAAGTCCGATGGCGTGAACGTGGGCCTGAACCCGGTGCAGACCGTTCCACCACGCACTGGTACCAGTGGTGCCTACCCGACCAAGGTGTACCAGTACTACGCCGGGCATCTGGAACGGGAGGGCAAGCCGGCGCTGCAACTGGGGCGCACGGTGGACAACATCAACACCACCCCCATCGAGTTCGGTGGCCTCAACCTGACCCCTTCGGACGTCATCAAACAGCCGCAGAAAGGCCTGGTGGGCGCCATGAGCATCCTGCCGCAAACCGCGACCTGGACCGAGGACACTGCCAGCCGCGCCCAGGCCACGGTGAAGGTCTCTGGCCAGCCGGACTACCGCGACTTCGTCACGGTCTGGCAACGAGCGCTGAACATGCGTTGGGCTGATGGCCGTCCAGTGGAAGGCATCAACACCGAGGGCAATGGGGCGGCGGGCGATCCCCAGGACAACGGCAACATGGCCGTCAACTACAAGACCGAACCGCTGTGGCTGCGCTTCGGCATGGCCCCGGACTCACCGTTCGGCCGCGCCGATGGCCTGGGCTTTGGTGACGTGCCCAATGCCCACATGGCCTACAGCAACGCCCTGGTCGGTGGCGACCCGCTGACCCCGGTGCTGTATGCCAAGCCTGGCCAGGCGGTGCGCAACCACATCGTCATGCCCAGTGGGGGCAGCCGAGGCATGACCTACCAGCTGGACGGGCATCTGTGGCCACTGCACGCGTACCAGGCAGAGAAGAACGATGTCGATGGCTACCCGAGCAGCTTGCCGGGGATCGGATCGGTCCGCTTCGGCTACAACCCGATGTCGATGTACATAGGTGCCCAGGAGAGTGTGCTGCCAGCCGCGCACTTCAGCTTCATGCTGCCAAGTGCCGGGGGCGCCAATGCCATACCAGGCGACTACCTGTTCCGCGACTATGCCGCTTACGGCAACCTTTCCGGGCTGTGGGGCATCCTGCGGGTAACCAACGAAGCACCGCCGACGACGGCGCCAGCGCAGTGACGAGGGGAACGCGAGCATGAACAAGAAGACTCGCCCTGCTTTGATGGGGGTAATGCTGGGGGTTGCGCTGATCGGCCTGGGCGTTGCGTATGAGAAGCTCTGGTGCGACCCTCGCGAGTTGTTGCAAGAGGCTGCCGACGAGCAGGCCCTGCACCGGATGAGCCGGGACGGCGTGACCGTGGAGTTCGAGGCGCGGCCACTGGCCGGTGGCGAGTTGCGCGAGGGCGATTTCGCCAACATCCGCTTCAAGGTGAGCGACCAGACCAGCGGTCAGCCGCTGTCGGGCATGGCGCCGGGTGCCTGGATCGACCCGGCCCAGTCGGCACCCAGCGGCGAGCGTGACAACAGCTGCAAGGCGAGGGTGGCGCTGTTCCTCAAAAGCAGCATCGGTGCCAGGCCCTTGCTCGACCTCAACAGCTACTTCCTCCTCGTGCTGAACAAGGACGCCAGCCTGACCGTGATCGACCCTACCGTATCGGTCGGCGGCGTGACCAGTACCTTGGCGCGCATCGAACTGCCAGGGCGGCCGATGGACTGGACTGCCACGGGTGACGACAAACAGGTGTTCGTGTCGATCCCAGAGCGCGGCAAGGTGGCGGTGATCGACACTGAAACCTTCACCCGCGTGGCAACGCTCGACGCCGGCGATCAGCCTGTGCGCGTTGCGCTGCAGCCAGACCAGCATCGGCTATGGGTCGGCAACAACAGCGACGACCCGGCCAAGGGCGGGGTGACCGTGATCGACATACCCGCACGCACGACGCTGAAATCGTTCGCCACCGGTTCCGGCCACCACGAAATCGCGTTTAGCGGCGACTCGCGCTACGCCTTCATCACCAACCGCGATGGCGGCACGCTCAGCATCATCGATATCCCCGAAATGCGCCTGCTCAAGACCCTGCAGGTAGGCCCGCACCCGCTTTCGGTGGCCTATTCGCAGCTGTCCCAGGCGATCTATGTGGTCGATGGCAAGGAGGGCTCGGTGCGGGTGTTCGATGCCCGCAGTCATCAATTGCGCCACATCATCAAGGCAGAGCAGGGCCTGGGACCGATGCGCTTTAGCAGCGACGGTCGCTACGGCATCGTGCTGAACACGCTGGAGAGCCAGGCCCTGGTCATCGATGCCAGTACCGACGTTTTGATCCACCGCATCCCAGTCGCAGCCGAACCGTACCAGCTGACCTTCACCAAAGGTTATGCCTATGTGCGCGGCCTGGCCTCGCCCAAAGTCAGCATGATCAACCTCAGCAGCCTGGGCGAGGGACGTGAGCCAATCACCCAGGGGTTCGAAGCCGGCCCCGCCGCGCCGCGCCAGGCGGGTGACTTGCCGCTCGCACAAGGCCTGTCGGTGTCACGCGATGACAACTCGGTGTTCGTGGTCAACCCGGTAGACAACACCACCTACTTCTATGCCGAGGGCATGAATGCCCCTATGTCCGGCTACAACAACCGGGGCCACCAGGCCCGCGCCGCCATCGTCATCGACCGCAGCCTGCGCGAACTGGCGCCGGGTGTGTATGGTTCGACGGTGAAACTGCCGGCGGCCGGCAAGTTCGATGTCGCCTTCCTGCTCAACCAACCGCAGATCATCCACTGCTTCAGTACCGATGTGACGAGCGCTCCCAATGCGCTCAGACGCAAGGGTGCCCATGCCGAATTCATCGGCACCGACCAACCTCTGGCGCAACAGGGCGCGTTCACCGCTCGGGTACGCATTCTCGGCGATGACGGCAAGCCACGCGAAGGGTTGAGCGACCTGAGCCTGCGCTACTTCCTGGCACCTTCTTCAATGCCGCGCACCGAGGCGTTGAAGGAAGTGGGCGAGGGGGTCTACCAGGCTGCGCTGAACCTGCCCGAGGCGGGCGCCTGGTACCTGCATGTCCAGTCGCCTTCGCTGGGTCGCAAGTTCGCCGAGGAAAACTACACCAGCCTGCGTGTCCTGCCGGCCACCGTGTCAAAAGCCCCTGAAGCTGAAACTAGGAGTGTGCGATGAACAGCCTGCATGCTTGCAAAGTGCTTGCCCTGAGCCTGGTCCTGGCCAGCAACCTGGCGCAGGCCCACGCCGGCCACGACCACAGCGGTGCCGCCGAGCAACCTCCGGCTGCGCGTCAGGAGAAGGCCAGCGTTCGTTTTGCCGATGTGGCACTGCTGGACCAGAACGGCATGCCGGTGCGCCTGGAGACAGACCTGGTGGGCGAGCGTCTGGTGGTCATGGGCTTCATCTACACCCGTTGCACCACGGTGTGCCCCGTGGTGTCTTCGATCATGGGCAAGGTGCAGCAGCAACTGGGCGGCCGCGTAGGTGAGGAGATCCAACTGGTGTCGATCAGCGTCGACCCCCAGCGCGATGACGCCAAGCGCCTGCGCGACTATGCCAAGGCCTTCCAGCATGGGCCTGGCTGGAGCTGGCTGACCGGCTCGCCCTATGCCATCAGCGAAACCCTCAAGGGCCTGGGGAGCTTCAGCGCCGACCTGCGCCAGCATCCGCCCCTGATTCTGGTAGGCGACGGTCGCAGCGGCCACTGGACGCGCTATTACGGCTTTACCGACCCGGCCGTGCTGATCGAGGAAATCAACCGCCTCAGCGCCCGCCGGGTGCACGCCAAGAGCACGGCGATCGCCGCCAACCCTGAGCAGTCCGAGGTGCAACCATGAGCAGCCTGACCTCTCGCCGTTGCGGCATGCGTAGTTTCGACTGGCTGATGCTTGTCGGTTGCCTGTGGATCCTCACCTCGGTGGCGTTGGCTCACGACGGCCATGCGCCGGATGCCCCGGCGCCACAACCGGCACCGCACGCGTACAGCAGTGGCGGCGGCACCCGCGACGCCCACACCTGGTTCACCGACACCCTGCTGGTGGACCAGAACGGTCGCGCGCTGCGCTTCTACAGTGATGTGCTCAAGGACAAGGTGGTGATGCTGAACGTAATCTTCACCCACTGTAACGACGCCTGTCCGCTGATCACTCGCAAGTTGCAGGAGGTACGAACCGCCATGGGGCCGGAACTGGCCAACCAGGTGACTTTCATCTCCATCAGCAGCGACCCGCTAAACGACACGCCTGCTGCGCTAAAGGCCTATGCCCGTAAGCAAGGTGTCGATGGCCCCAACTGGCTGTTCCTGACCGGTGACAAGGCCAGTGTCGACCTGGTGCTGGGGCGTATCGGCCAGTTCCTGCCTAGCCCCGAACAGCATTCGACCCAGTTGATTGCCGGGGATGTGGCAGGCAAACGCTGGAGCAAGATCCGTCCGGACGCACCGCCAGTGGCCATCGCCCAGCGTATGCAGCTGTTGGCCCAACCCCTTGCAGGTCGGTGAACACCATGTGCGGCCCCGTGTTCTTGGCCATGCGCCGACTGTTCATGGTCGCCACGCCTGCGCATTCCCTATGGGAGCGGCGTTGTGCCGCGAAGGGGCCGCAGTGCGCGCTCTCGTTCCGACTGACTCCCACATCCGCGCTCAGCGCGATGCGAGGAGGCGTTCTGTGCCTGAGCCTGCTATCGAGTTTCTGCGCCCAGGCCCTGGATCTGACCGAGCACGAGCAGGCCGGCAAGCGCCTTTACCGCGAAGGCATTTCCAGCAGCGAAGCCCAGCTGTTGGCGCGGGTCGGTGCCAGTGGCCTGACCGTGCCGGCCCACGTGCTGCCCTGCGCCAGTTGCCACGGTGCCGATGGGCGTGGCCGCGCCGAAGGCGGAGTTCGTCCACCAAGCCTGGACTGGTCGCGTCTGGGGCTTGGCCAAGGCGAGCGCCAAACCAATGGCCGTAGCTACCCTGCCTACACCGACAGCACCCTGGCGCGCGCGATCCAGCAGGGTATCGACCCTGCTGGCAACCGCCTGGACGCGGCAATGCCACGCTTCGAACTGACCTTGGCCGACCAGCGCAACCTGACCGCCTACCTAAAGCGGCTGAGCGACGATCGCGACCCTGGTGTCGAGGAGGACGTGCTGCGTTTGGGCACGCTGTTGCCCGGCAGCGGGCCGTTGGCCGACGCTGGCCATGTGGTGCGCGCCGTCATTGAGGATGGCCTGGCACAGCTCAACCAGCAGGGTGGCATCCACGGCCGGCGTCTAGAGCTGGTGGTGCGGGACCCAGGCAATGATCCCTCCAGCGCCAGCCAGGCACTCGAACGCCTGCTGGACGAGCAGCAGGTGTTCGCGTTGATTTCACCCTTGGCACCGATGCTCGATGAACAGCTGGTGGCTGCGCTCGAGCAGCGTGGTGTGCCGTTGGTGGGCAGCACACCACGCAGCGGCGGCAGCGCGCAGATATTCGACCCTCTACCAGGGTTGCCCGCGCAGTTATTGAGCCTGGCCGAGCACGCACGGACGGCCCTGGGTGTGCCTGCCGATGGCTTGCAGGTGGTCTACGCCGGCGCCGAACAGGCATCGTTGGCCGAGCAGGTACGTGAACGCTTGCACAAGCAGGGCTGGGCTACCAGGCCTGCGCAGTTGTTCGCCGGCCAGGCGCTGGAGGCGCAGGGCATTGTGTTCGTCGGTCGTGCGCAGGCCTTCACCGAACTGGCCAGTGCACTGCAGGCAGCCGGTCGGGATCCTTATTTGCTGGCGGCCTCCAGTCAGGTGGCGGGCGCTGTGGCGCAGTTGCCAGCGCAATGGTCGCAGCGTGTATTCCTGGCCTATCCGTTCGTGCCCGATGACTGGACCGAGAACGGCCTGGCGACCTTGGCCGGCGTACAACGCCGCCAGGGACTGGACCCGCGCCAGGCTTCGCTGCAGGTCAACACCTTGTGCGCCTTGCGCCTGTTGACCGAAGCCTTGAAGCAAATCGGTCGCGACGCTAGTCGCGAACGACTGGTGGTGGCGCTGGAAGGTTTGCATGACGTCAACACGGGCCTCACTCCGGCCCTCAACTTCGGCCCCGGTCGTCGCCAAGGCATGGCGGGCGCTCATGTGGTGGCCGTGTCATTGCCTGGGCCGCGCTTCACCGCCGTTGCCCCGTACCGGCCGTTGCCGGAAATGCCTTGAGTGGAGGTGGCCATGCGTATGCTGATGCTGGCGCTGTTATGGTTGCTTTCCAGCACCGGTTGGGCAGAGCAACCAGCGGCGCGGGTCAATGGTGTGGAAATCGGTGTAATGCGCTTGGAGCGCTACTTCAGCGAATACCTCGATGCCCAGGGCAGGGCTGTGACCAGTATCCGCAATCCGGGCCTGTACAAGCGCCTTCGCGACCAGGCGCTGGATGAATTGATCGACAAGGAACTGCTCTGGCAGGAAGCCCAACGACGCGGCATCGTCATCAGCGACGAGGAGGTATCGGCTCAGGTCAGCCAGCTGGAAGCGGCGTTCGGCAGCCCGGCGGTGTTCGAACGAAAGCTGGCAGAGGCGGGGTTCGATAGGGCAAATTACGCTGATTACGTGCGTCACGAACTGGCCGCGCAGCAGGTCTATGCCCAGCTAAGCGTCGTCGATGAGCCTGGCAAGCCCGAAGTAGAGGCGTTCTACCGAGCCAATCGACAAAGACTGCAAGGAACGCAGAACCAAAGTGATAACCCTTCTGTCATACCGGAACAAGGGCTGGAACTGGCCAGGGCCGCGCTCATCGAGCAATTGCAAGCTCAGGCGCGGCAAGCCGTGCGCCAACGTTTGCGAGATTCCGCTACAGTGGAGGTCGCCGACTGAGCCCGGCAGTAGCGTTTCCCCAATGCTGGGGAAACCCGGCTTGGCAATGTGCTATCACCTCCCCCGGAAGTGGGGAACCGAGCACATCCTTGGCGTGAAGCGTTCGAAACACGCCTGCCAAATCAATGACTTACAGTGGTGCAACATGACCCTTCACGCCTGGCACGAAGCCTGCTCAAGCCTTATCGAGGCCGCACTTCGCAGACTGGGTAACCGGGTAGTTCTTGGGAGTCGACCTTGGTGAACAGAGTATTGGTAGTCGATGACGAACAGACCCTTGCGCAGAACCTGCAGTCGTATTTGCAGGCGCAAGGCCTGGAAGTCCATGTTGCCCACGACGGTGCCAGCGGTATTGGCCTGGCTGAGAGCCTGGCGCCGGATGTGATCGTGCTGGATTACCGCTTGCCCGATATGGAGGGTTTTCAGGTTCTGCAGAGCGCGCGTGAGAAGAACAGGCAATGCCACTTCGTGCTGATCACCGCCCACCCGACCGTTGAGGTCCGTGAGCGAGCCGCCGAACTGGGAGTGACCCATGTCCTGTTCAAGCCGTTCCCATTGGCGGAACTGGCCCGCGTGATCTTCGACCTGATGGGCATGCAACGCCAGCGCAGGGCTACGGACCACCCAGCCGAAGGGTTCGTCGAACGACGCCAGAACAGGAACGAATCGTTCCCCTTGCAGTTGTACGATGGCAGCTGGGTACTGGCCGATCGCCGCCGTCATGGCGCCAAGCCTCCAGAAGCTGACGACGATCAACTGCTCACCGGGGAATAGCGGCGCCCGCGGCCCTGACTGAAGCAGCCAGCGACGCGCCCCTGAGCGGAGTCGCAGGCCATGACCGATGTCGTCGATACAGCCAAGGAAGCCTCTGAGCCTGCACCGGCCCTTTCGCGGGTAACCCCCCTCCCACAGGACGGCTTTGCACGCCGAGACGGCGCCGAATCGGCGGACACCTCGGCATGGGTTGCATACCCCCGTGAGCTCCTGGCCCAGGCCCGCCAGCAAGCTTGCGGTGAACGCCTGCTTACCTGCCTCGAACGCCTGGCCAACGATGCCCCCGATACCTTCACCCGTCGCCTTGGCGCCACCCTGCATTACCCAGTGCTGGGCAGCCAGGCGCTGCTGGCCAGCACCGCCTGCTTCGACACGGTCAGCCTGGCACAGTGCCTGAAACGCGAGTTCGTACTGATTGAGCAGGGCGGGGAGCGCCTGGGTGTGTTCGCCGACCCCTTCGAACCGGCCCGGCTGGCCTGGATCGACGACATTCTGCAAGGTGCGCCACTGTACCTGACCCACGCTGCCGACCTGGCCACTTTCCTGGCCCGCCATGAAGAAAGCTTCCACGCGGTCGATGCCCTGGGCCACGAAAACGAGGCCAGCAACGAGAGCGACCCGCTGCAACGCCTGTCGCTGGCCAGCATCAGCGAAGACCAGAGTCGCGTGGTCAAGCTGGTCAACTCGACGCTGTACGATGCCCTCAAGCAGCATGCCAGTGACATCCACCTGGGCATGACCGGTCAGGGCCTGACGATCAAGTACCGCATCGACGGCGTGCTAAACGGCGCCGGCAAAGCCAGCGGCAGTGCGTTCGCCGACCAGGTCATCTCACGGATCAAGGTCATGGCCGAGCTGGATATCGGCGAGAAGCGCGTCCCCCAGGACGGCCGCTTCAAGGTCGCCGTGGGCGAGCGGCAGATCGACTTCCGGGTCTCGATCATGCCCAGCATCTTTGGCGAAGACGCGGTGCTGCGGGTACTCGACAAGCAAGACTTGTCCGACCACGTCAGCGGCGTGCAGTTGCAGGCCCTGGGTTTTGCCGACGAAACCCTGCGCGCCCTGCGCCGGCTGGCCGCCGAACCCTACGGCATGATTCTGGTCACCGGCCCCACCGGCAGCGGCAAGACCACCACCCTGTACGCAATGATCAGCGAGATCAACCACGGGGTGGACAAGATCATCACCATCGAGGACCCGGTCGAGTACCAGCTGCCGGGTGTGCTGCAAATACCGGTCAACGAGAAAAAGGGCCTGACCTTCGCCCGCGGGCTGCGTTCGATCCTGCGTCATGACCCGGACAAGATCCTCGTCGGAGAGATTCGCGACCCGGATACCGCACAGATCGCCGTGCAATCGGCGCTTACCGGTCACCTGGTGTTCACCACCATCCACGCCAACAACGTCTTCGATGTGATCGGCCGCTTCAGCCAGATGCAGGTCGACCCGTACAGCTTCGTTTCGGCACTCAATGCCGTGCTCGCGCAGCGCCTGATCCGCCTGGCCTGTCCCCACTGCGCCACGGCCCATCAACCAGATGACGAAACACTGGCCGCCTCGGGGTTGACCAGGGAAGCGGTCGTCGGTTGGTCGTTCGTGCGCGCCCAGGGCTGCGGCCAGTGCCGTGGGAGTGGCTATCGCGGGCGTAGCGCCATCGCCGAGTTACTGCACCTGGACGACGACCTGCGGCAGATGATCGTCGAACGCCGCCCCGTGTCGCAGATCAAGTCGCTGGCCTGCCAGCGCGGCCTGCGCCTGCTGCGGGCGTCGGCCCTGGACCTGGTCCGCGAGGGCCGTACCACCCTTGAGGAGATCAACCGTGTCACATTCATCTGATCGTTTCTGCGCCGTGCTTGGCGCCGAAGGTGTCGGCCTGGGTCGCTGGCACGCCAACCACCACCAATGGCTCGGCAGCCGCGAGTTTAGCTGCGACGCCGCCCAACCGAACTGGGTGCCTGCCCTGGAGGCGCTGGCCGGGCTGGTGGCCGAGCATGCGGTGCGTGGAGCACCGTTACGGGTACTGCTGTCGGCCCGCTACAGCCGCTTCTGCTTGGTGCCCTGGAGCGATGCCATCCACCATCCGCGTGAGCTCGATGCCTACGCCCGGGCGTGCTTCGAGAACCTCTACGGGCAGTCGCTAGAGGATTGGCGCATTGTGCTGTCGCCAGAGCCAGCCGGCAGCGCCCGTATCGCCACCGCGCTGCCGGAGGCCTTGCTGCAAGGACTGCAGGCCCTCGGTCGGGAAAGCCGCCTGAACCTGCGCTCGGTACAACCTTACTTGATGGCCGCCTACAACCGCTGCTCGGCGCGGCTGGAACAGGGGGACTTTCTGTTCGTGCTGGCCGAACCGCGCCGCAGCGTGCTGCTGTTGGCCGCAGGTGGCGCCTGGCAGCAGGTGCTCGCGCAAGGCTGCGCCGACACTGACCAGGCCTTGCAAGCGCTGATCGAGCGCACTTGCGAGCTGTACGGCGAGCATCCGCCACGGGTCTACCTGCACGCGCCGGGGCGGGGCGACGTGCCGCAACTGGAGGCGGTCCAGCTGTGCCAGCCGGCCAGCGAGGCCGACCCGCTGTGCGCCATGTGGCGGGCGGTGGCCTGACATGCGCCGCCTCGACCTGGAGTTCCAGCCCCGGCGCAGCGGGCCCTTGGCGTGGTCGCTACTGGCCGTGGGCGGTGTGCTGCTGAGCGCACTGCTGCTGGTTTTGCAACAGCTTCAGGCCGAGCAGATCGCCCTGGAGGCCCAGGTGCACAACCTGGAGCTGCAGTTGGGCCGCCGTCCGGCCACCGCCGCCCCGCAGAACAGCGCCGCCAGCCGCGAGCAGGCTGAACGCCTGGCGCAGATGCGCAGCGTCTCACAGCAACTGCAACGCCCCTGGCAGCAGCTATTCAGCATGCTCGAAGCGCAGCCGCAGGAAGACGTGGCGCTGCTGACCCTGACCCCCGACGCCCGCAAAGGCCAGGTGCGCATCGCCGCCGAGGCACGCAACCTGGAGGCGATGCTGCAGTACCACCAGCGCCTGGAAGCCAGCGCCGAGCTCAGCGACGTGTCGCTGCTCAACCACGAAGTGGTATCCGGCCAGCCGGAGCACCCCGTGCGTTTCACCCTGACCGCCACCTGGGAGACCGGCCATGCGCGTCCCTAGTCTGATACTTCACGAACAGCTGCGCCGATTCGGTCCTGTGGGACTTGCTGCGATGACCCTTGGCACACTGGCCCTGGCGATGGCGATTGGCGCTCTGTTGCCGCAATGGCAAACCGTGCGCGAGCTGCGCGCCGACGAGGCCGATGCCAGTGCGCAGGTGGAACGGGTCAAGCGTGGCGAACTGAAAATCGCCGTGAAGCCTGAGCAACAGGCGCTCGACAGCCTGCGCCAGCAATTGCCAGGGCAGCCCCAGGCCAGCGCATTGATCGAGCGCATGTACCACCTGGCTAGCGCAGAGCACATCAGCTTGGCGCGAGGCGAATATGCGCTGGGCATCGACCCCAAGACCCAGTTGGCACGCTACCAGATCGTGCTGCCGGTACGTGGCAGCTACCTGCAGATCCGCGGCTTCCTCAAAGGCTTGCTCAACCAACTGCCGACCCTGGTGCTGGAAGACCTTGAATTGCAACGCAAACGCATTGGCGACCGCGAGCTCAATGGCCGCCTGCGCATGACCCTTTATCTGTCGAGGTCGTGATGAACACTCAGCGCGCAGTGATGTGGATCGGCTTTCTCGGGGTGTCGGCGGCCCTGGCCTGGGCGCCTGGGCACTGGTTCGGCGAAGACCAGGCGTCAGACTCCATCGCTGGCAAGCCGGCGCCAACGACGGGCACGAAACAGGTCGCAACCGAAAGGGTGGCGATCACACCAGAACACGCTTCCAAAGATCTGTTCCCCAGCCAGCAATGGACCCGACCCCAGGCCCTGGCCATTGTCACCGAACAGCCTGTCCAGGCAGCGCCTGTCGTGGCCGTTGCCCCGACCGCACCCGAGCTGCCGTTCCAGTTCGTTGGACGCCTTGGCGACCGCGACGACCTGCAGATCTTCCTGCAGCGCGGCGAAAAACTCTACGTCGTGCGCCAGGGCGACGTGATTGACGATACCTACCGCCTCGATCGGGTCTCGGCCAACGAGCTGGACCTGGTCTACCTGCCCTTGCATCAGTCGCAGACCTTGTCTGTCGGGAGCGCACCATGAAGCCATCGAAGTCGTGCAAGCCTGCTCCGTTCTTGCTGTTGGCCCTGTGCGTGGCCATCGCAGGGTGTGGCTCCAGTGCGGTACGCAAGGACAGCGCCGAGCTGATGAAGGAAGGCCAGTACGAGGCGGGTATCGCCCGCCTGGAAGAGGCGCTGCGCGAAGACCCGCGCGACACCGAGCTGAACATCGCCCTGGCCCATGGGCGCCAGGCCGCGGTCGAGGCGCTGCTTGGCCAGGCCGATTCCGACCGCATCCGCCACGATTTCGCTGGCGCCCGGTTGGGGTATGGCCGGGTGCTCACCATCGAGCCGAACAACCGCCGCGCCCAGGAAGGCATCCGCCAGCTGGAGTTGATGCGTACCCTCGATGACCGCGTGGCCCTGGGCCAGGCCGCGTTGCGCCAGGGCGATCTGTTCGGCGCCGAGCGCTACATGCGTGAAGTGCTGCGCCTCGACCCACAGAACCAGAAGGGCATCATGCTGCGTAGCGACATCGAGAACGTCCAGGCCCGCACCGCCCAGCCGTTCCCGCAGCTGCGCAGCAAGCTCGAACGCCCGGTGACCCTTGAGTTTCGCGATGCCAACCTCAAGACCATCTTCGAGGTGCTGTCGCAGGTAGCGGGCATCAACTTCATCTTCGACAAAGACCTGCGCCCGGACATCAAAGCCACCATTTTCGTTCGTGAGGTGCGCATCGAGGATGCCGTGGCCCTGCTGCTGGAGCAGAACCAGCTGCGCCAGAAGATCGTCAACGACAACACGCTGCTGGTCTATCCCGACTCGCCACAAAAGACCAAGGACTATCAGGAACTGGTCATGCGCACCTTCTACCTGACCAGCATCGACGCCAACACCGCGTTGAACATGGTCAAGACCATGCTCAAGACCCGCGACGTGTTCGTCGACGAGCGCCTGAACACCCTGACCATGCGTGACACCCCGGACGCCATCCGCATGGCCGAGAAGCTGCTGCAGTCCCAGGACCAGTCCAACCCAGAGGTGGTGCTGGAAGTGGAGGTGATGGAAGTGGCCCGGTCACGCATCCTCGATCTCGGCCTGCAATGGCCGAACACGTTCGGCGTGCTGACCGATGACGGCAAGTCGGTCAGCGTGCTGGACCAGTTGCGAGGCATCGACTCCAGCCGCATCAGTATCTCGCCGGCGCCCCAGGCCAAGATCAATGCCCAGGACAAGGACATCAACACCTTGGCCAGCCCGGTGATCCGCGTGAGCAACCGCGAACAGGCGCGTATCCACATCGGCCAGCGGGTACCGATCATCAGCGCCACCTCGGTGCCGTCCACCCAAGGCCCGGTCATCACCGAAAGCGTTACCTACCTGGATGTGGGCCTGAAGCTCGAAGTCCAGCCGACAGTGCACCTGAACAACGAAGTGGCGATCAAGGTGGCGCTCGAGGTCAGCAACGCCACGCCGCTGGAGGCCACCCGTCAGGGCACCATTCCGGTCCAGGTCGATACCCGTAACGCCCAGACCAGCTTGCGCCTGCACGACGGTGAAACCCAGGTGCTGGCCGGTCTGGTGCGCAACGACCACAACGCCAGCGGTAACAAGATCCCGGGCCTTGGCGACATTCCGGGGCTGGGCCGCTTGTTCGGCAGCAACAAAGATGACATGAGCAAGTCCGAGCTGGTGCTGGCGATCACCCCGCGCATCGTACGCAACCTGCCGTACCAGAGCCCCTCGGACATGGAATTCGGCACCGGCACTGAGTCGGCGATGCAGGTTCGCCAGATGCGCCAACCACTGCCGTCCAGCGAAGCGCCGAGCGAGACCCCGGCCGAGGATGACGATGCACCAGTGGTCGACAGCCAAATGGCAGGCATGCCAACCAAGGCGAGCCCACGGCCATGAAACGCCATCAGCAAGGTTTCAGCCTGATCGAAGTGGTGCTGACCCTGGCACTGCTCGGGCTGCTCGCCAGCATGGCGGCGCCCTTGACCGAAACCGTGGTGCGCCGTGGCAAGGAGCAGCAACTGCGCGAAGCGCTGTACCAGATCCGCGACGGCATCGACGCCTACAAGCGCGCCTTCGATGCCGGCTATATCGAGAAGCGATTGAATGCCAGCGGCTATCCGCCGAGCCTGCAGGTGCTGGTGGAAGGCGTGCGCGATGTGCGCAGCGCCAAAGGGGCCAAGTTCTACTTCCTGCGTCGCATCCCCCACGACCCGATGCTCGCGGCAAAGGATCAGGACCAAGGTGGCTGGGGCCTGCGAGCCTACGACAGCGACCCGGACAACCCCCGCCCAGGCGAGGACGTGTTCGATGTGTACTCCAAGGCCCGTGGCAAAGGCCTCAACGACATCCCCTACGGGCAATGGTGAACGCCATGAAACGCAGCCGCGGCTTCACCCTGATCGAACTGCTGGTGGTGATGGCGATCATCGCCACGTTGATGACCATCGCCATGCCGCGTTACTTCAACAGCCTGGAGAGCTCCCGCGAGGCAACATTGCGCCAGAGCCTGGCGGTGCTCCGCGAGGCGCTGGATCACTACTACGGCGATACAGGGCACTACCCAGAATCCCTGGAGCAACTGGTGGAGCAACGCTACCTGCGCAACACCCCGGTCGACCCGATCACCGAACGCAGCGATGCCTGGCAGCTAGTGCCCCCTCCGGAGGGCGTCGCGGGCGGCGTGGCGGATATCAAGAGTGGTGCCACAGGGAGGGCGCGTGATGGCAGCCTCTATGCCGAATGGTAAAGCCTGCGCAGGCTTCACCTACCTGGGCGTACTGTTGCTGATTGCCGTTAGCAGCATGGCCCTGGCCGCTACCGGCACGGTGTGGTCCAGCGCCGCCCAGCGTGAGCGCGAACGGCAGTTGCTGTGGGTCGGTGGCCAATACGCCCAGGCCCTGCGCAGCTACTACCGGGCGTCTCCTGGCCTGGCCCAGTACCCACAGGAATTGGCCGACCTGCTGCAGGACAACCGCTTCCCCGAAGCCAAGCGGCACATCCGCAAGCTGTACCCCGACCCAGTGACCGGCACCGCCGACTGGGGCCTGCTGCGCTCGATCGATGGGCGCATCACCGGTGTGTTCAGTCGTTCGGATGCGACCCCCTTCAAGCGCTCGGGCTTCGACAGCCAATGGTCAGCCTTCGAAGGGCTGGAACATTACAGCGACTGGCAGTTCGTCGCCGAACAGTCCTTCGGTGAAAGCGCTGGCGGCAGCCGTACCCACGCCGGTGGGGGAGAAGCGCCATGACCCGCCTGGCAGCCGTGTACCTGAGTCTGCTGCTGGCAGGCCCGCTGGCTCAGGCCGGTGGTGAGGACGAGATGATGGGGTTCATCGTCGATAACACCATCTCGCACATCGGCCACAACTTCTACAACGACTTCACCGACCGGCTGCGCGCTACCAGCCGCCTGGATTTCAACCTGGTGGTGCGCGAACGCCCGGATGCCCGGTGGGGCAGCCTGGTCACGGTGGAGTACGAACGGGAGGTGCTGTACCGGCGTTTTCTGCCACCCAATACCACCCAACTCAAAGAAGAGGCCGTCGCGGCCGCCGACCTGGTCAAGCAGCAGATCATCCAACGCAAGTTGCAACGCCTGCTGCAGGACACCACTGATCTGGAGAGGGATGAGCTATGAACACCCATGTTCCCCGTTGCGTCGCCATGTGCCTGGCGGCCTGTGCCTTGGCCAGCCAGGCCACGGAGCTGGTGTACACCCCGGTCAACCCCGCGTTCGGCGGCAACCCGCTCAACGGCACCTGGCTGTTGAACAATGCCCAGGCCCAGAACGACTACGAAGACCCGGACCTCAAGGACCGTAGCAAAGCCTTCGGCGGTACCTCGGCCCTGGAACGCTTCAGCAACCAGTTGGAGTCGCGGATGTTGTCGCAACTGCTGGACAACATCAGCAACGGCAAGACCGGGAGCATGTCCACCGATTCCTTCCTGATCGACGTGATCGACGACTCGGGTGCCCTGAGCATCAAGGTCACCGACCGCGCCACGGGAGAGACGTCGATCATCGAGGTCAGCGGCCTGAACCCCTGAGAGGGACAGGTATTCGATTTTGGGGAGAGCGCATCATGAAACGATTTCTGAGCACACTGCTGATTCTCGCCGCCCTGCAAGGCTTGCAAGGTTGCAGCCTGCGCGAGCCGATGCCGGCCGAACAGGACTCCGAGACCCCGACCCTGACGCCCAGGGCCTCGACCTACTACGATCTGATCAACATGCCGCGCCCCAAAGGACGGCTGATGGCTGTGGTATACGGCTTCCGTGACCAGACGGGCCAGTACAAGCCAACCCCGGCCAGTTCGTTCTCCACCAGCGTGACCCAGGGAGCCGCCAGCATGCTGATGGATGCCCTGAATGCCAGTGGTTGGTTCGTGGTGCTGGAGCGTGAAGGCCTGCAGAACTTGCTGACCGAGCGCAAGATCATTCGCGCCTCGCAGAAAAAGGCGGACGTGCCCGAGAACATCCAGGGTGAGCTGCCACCGCTGCAGGCTGCCAACCTGATGCTCGAAGGCGGCATCATCGCCTACGACACCAACGTGCGCAGCGGCGGCGAGGGCGCGCGCTACCTGGGCATCGACATCTCCCGCGAGTACCGGGTCGACCAGGTGACCGTCAACCTGCGGGCGGTGGATGTGCGTACCGGGCAAGTGTTGGCCAATGTGATGACCAGCAAGACGATCTATTCGGTCGGGCGCAATGCTGGAGTGTTCAAGTTCATCGAATTCAAGAAGCTGCTCGAGGCAGAGGTGGGGTACACCACCAACGAACCGGCGCAGTTGTGCGTGTTGTCGGCGATCGAAGCGGCGGTGGGGCACCTGCTGGCGCAAGGGATCGAGCGGCGCTTGTGGCAGGTGGCGGGGGAGGCCGGCAATGGCAAGGCTGAGGTGGACAAGTACCTGAGCCAGTATCAGCAGCAGTGAGCCGGCATGCAGGCGAGTGCCGTGCACTGCAGCTGTGGAGCGGCCCAAGGCCGCACCCACAGGGATGACGCTGACCCTGGCACCGACCCGGGTGTGTGCCGCTTCATCCAGCAGTGCCAATCCTTCCACAGGTCTGCCAAAGCGGGGTTCGACCAGCGGCGTCAACCCGCCTTGCGCAACGTCAAGTTGATCCGCCGCTCGCCCATTCGCGGATGAACCCCGGGCTTGACCGGCATCACCCCGTGAAACCGCAGCCGGTCCTCCCCACCCCAGACCATCACATCGCCATGGCTCAGTGGTACCCGTTGGGTCCGATCCGAGCGCAGCAAGCCGCCCAGCAGAAACACCGCGGGCAATCCCAGTGAAATAGACACGATCGGTTGGCTGAAATCCCGTTCATTCTTGTCCTGGTGCAAGCTCAGCCGGGTGCCGGGCAAATAGTGGTTGACCAGGCACGCATCCGGTACGAAACCTTCGAACCCCGCGACCTCGGCTGCGCGCCGGGCGAGGCCTAGTAACACCTGGGGCAGGTCCGGCCAGGGTTCGCCACTTTGCGGATCGGTCGGGGTATAACGGTACCCCTTCGCATCACTGACCCAACCCAGCGCCCCGCAATTGGTCAGGGCCACCGCCATGTGCTGGCCACCTGGGGTCTGCATGTGCCTGAAGGGTGCGGCACGCAGCACTGGGCGCAAGGCGTCGAGCAGAGGCTCCATCTCGGCCAAGGCGAAGCCGGGCAGCAGCACGGTGTGGGCGGCCAGGCGTTGCGGCTGGGGACCGAACAGGTCGAGATCGGACTGGATCATTACGCTGGTATCGGCGGTTGGGAGTGGTCATTCTAACGCTGCTGGTGCGGCTGGACCATTCGCGGGTAAACGCGCTCCCACACTTGGGGGGCGCTGTGTGGGTGGCTTGCAAAAAAGGAACCGCGGCACCAGGGAGAGGAAGCACCGCGGTTCAAAGGGGGAAGGGGTCAGTGTTGGTTCACGGTAGCCGTGTTGCCGCTGCCCAACTGGCTGATGGTGGCGTTCTGGTTAGCGCCACTCTGGTCGACGAAGGCCTTGTTGTTCTGACCACCCTGGGTCACGTAGGCCACGTTGTAGGTGTCGGTCTGTTTGATGGTGGCTTCGTTGCCGCTCCCATACAGTTGATAGGTGTAGCTCTGGTTGCCGGTACCCGACTGGTCGAGGGTGATGGTGTTGGTGTTGCCCTTGGTCTCGCCGTAGGCATAGTTGTCGGTGCCGCGTTGGGACGCGATCAATACGTTGTCAGTACCGTTTTGCTCGAAGTACAACTCGTTGTACGTGTCGGCCTGGTCGGTCGTCATCGAGTTGTTGGTGCCTTTCTGGTTCAGGCGGGCCAGGTTGTCCGAGTCGTTCTGGGTGAGATTGACGGTGTTGCCATTGCCGTTCTGGTTGATCTCGGCGCGTTGGCGGGCACCGAACTGGCCGCCGAGCTTGTCGCCTTTCCAGTTGCTCGCCTGGATCTTGTTGCCGTTACCGTTGGTGGTCACGCTCAGGCTGTGGCTGTCGCCTTCCTGGTAGGTGAAGTGCAGGTTGTTGTTACCTGTCTGGGAAATGGTGGCGACGGTGTTGGTGGTCTCGAACTGATCCGACCAACTGGCGTTGCCCTTGCCGTTCTGATACAGGTTGGCCACGTTGCCCTCGCCGAAACTCTGGTCGATATAGCCTTCGTTGAGCTGGCCGCTCTGACTGACGTTGGCCTGGCTGCCGATCTGGTTGTCTTGCCAGACTTCCACGGAGTTGCCAGTGCCATATTGGTTGATGCCAATGGCACCACCGGTGCCGTCGCGCTGGTCGCCGTAGGCCCAGTTCTCCTTGCCTTCCTGATAGATCTGGACGTTGCCGTCGAGGTAGTTCAGGTGCTCGGCGGCCGCATAGTTGTCGGCACCGTCCTGGGTTATCACGCTCTTGTTGTTGGTGCCACCGAACATTTGCTCGACGAACGCTTCGTTGCGCTGGCCGGTCTGTCCGGTGATGGCCTGGCTGCCCATCTGCATGTCCTGCCAGATGGTCGAGCGGTTCTCGCTGCCTTGTTGCACCTGCAGCGTCTGATTGCCTTCGCCGTAGGACTGGCTGGCGAAGGCATCGTTGTAGTTGCCGCCTGCCTGTTGCTGGATCTGGCTGCCGTTCTCGCCGTATTGCTCACCGTATCCGGCGTTGTACGAGCCGGTGGCGCTCTGTTGAATGTCACTGGTGCTGCTGTCCTGCAGGGCCATGTGATTGTGACCCTTGCCGCTCTGGTTCTGTGTCGCCGAGGCGAAGGGAGCCAGGGTTTGGCTCACCTCGGCGATGTTCTGGTTACCGTTCTGGGACTGGTTCGAGTTGCTGTCGTCGGCCATGGCCTGGCCGGCCAGGGCCAGGACGATAGCGGCACTTAAAGGGGCGAGCTTGTACATGGTGGTGCCTCCAGGTCTATCGATATTGAGTGATCTGAACATGCTGGCCATTGCCGGCCTGGGTCACGGCGCTGCTGAGTCCCGAGCCGGACTGCTCGATGCTGGCGCTGTTGTTGTTGCCGATCTGCTCGATGGTCGCGCTGTTGCTGCTGCCGCTCTGGCGGATCGAGGCGCTGTTGCCATATCCCTGTTGGCTAATGCTGGCCATCAGGTCACTGCCTTCCTGCAGGATGAACGCCTCCTGCGCACCCCCGCCCTGGACGATGCGGCCCAGCAGGGCCTGGCCGTTCTGGTCGAGGGCGGCGCGGTTGCCCGCGCCTTGCTGCTCGATCACCGCTACCTGGCCGGCGCCAGCCGGCAGCAGGCGGATGATCACCGGGTCACCCAGGTCGTTGCCGGCCGCCAGGTCAGCGTTGTCCATCAGGTCCTCGGCGCCGTTGGCCTGGCCGCCGAGGGCCAGGCACAGCAGCAGTAGGTACAGGCGTTTCATGGCGTTCTCCCTGCCTTACTGCACCACCACGTTGACGGTGCGCGTGGTGCCGGGGCTGGTGGTTATCGTCGCCGTCGGGCTGGCCGTCGGCACCGCCGTGGTGCTGTTGCTGACCGACAGACGCCAGCGACCGTTGGCCGGTACTGTGGCGGTGCCTAGGGTCTGCACGCCGGTGGTGGTGGTCGCCCGGACAGTAACGACATTGCCGGTGGTCACCGATGAGGTACCGCTGAAGTCCCAGTTGTAACGGTTGTTCGAGCGGGCCGTGACCGTTGCGGTGGTGACCGTGAAAGTCTCCGCAGCCGGCCGTGGCGACACGTTGACCGTGACCGTGCCAGGGGTGGATGTAGCGCCGATGGAGTCACGTACCACATAGGTGAAGGTGGCCGGGAAGGCTGTGGTGACGGTGGCGGGTGGGGTATAGGTGACCGTGGCGCCGTCGGTGGTCACTGTGCCTCTGCCAGCAGCGGGTTGGCTGACACTGGCGACAGTGAGCGGCAAGTTGCCTTCAGGGTCGGTGTCGTTGGCCAATACGTTGATGGTGATGGGGACGCCCAGGGTGTTGACGGTGTCGGCCACGGCGGTCGGGGCCTGGTTGGGCGCAACGTTGATGGTGACAGTGGCAGGCTCGGACTTCAGGCCCTTGGCGTCCATGGCCCGGTAGGTGAAGGTGGCCACCACCGGCTGAGTGGCCCCGGCTGGCGGGGTGTAGGTCACCGAGGTCGTGCCGTTAAGGACTACGCCGCCCAGGCCCGTACCGGGTTGGGTGAGGTCGCTGAGGGTCAGCGGCACGTTGCCGTCTGGGTCACTGTCGTTGAGCAGCAGGTTGAGGGTGATCGGTACGCCGACGCTGGTGGCGCCGGTGTCGGCCTGGGCCAGCGGCGGCTGGTTGGCGGCTTCGACCGGGGCATTGCCGACCACCAGCACGGGCTCGACATCACTTCCGCCGTGGGCGGATTTCACCGTGACGGTGGCTGGTGGCTGCTTGAGGTCGTTGACCGTCAACGTCTGCAGGGTTCCGGACTTGGACATGCGCCCGTAGCCCTGGGCAACCAGATCGGGAATCACCACTTCGTCGCTGGAACGCGCCTCGATCACCAGGCGTTTGTTGGCCCAGTCATAGCGTGCAGTACTGACGTTGACCATATCGGACAGCTTGCTGGACAGGGCCGTGGGTTGGGTCGCCGCTGTGCTGCTGCTGGCGGTGACCACCACTACCGGAGGCGGTGCTGCTTGACTCAGTTGCTGGGCGAAGAACAGTCCGTTGTTGTCCGCCAACAGGTTGAACTCGCAGGGCGAGGGTGGCGTACCGACCAGTGCCAGGCCATTTCGCATGCACAGGTTGGCATCGCCTGGCGCTTTGGCGAACACTGCGACGCGCGTGCCGGAGCCGTCGCGCGAGTAGGTGGCGCGTTCCAGGCTCACTGGGGTCTGTGCGCGTTGGTCCAGCACTTTACCGGAGACGGTGAACTGATTGGTCGTGATGCTGAGGCCGTTCGGTCCTTCGATGAGTATGAAGTTGGTGTTGAACGGGCTGCCGAGCACAGTCTCGGTCCGGTTCGGATCACCGACGAAGGTTTCGCTGGCTCCGGTGTCCGGGTTGACCTCGACGTACGGCCCGGCTGCCCCGCGCAGGAACGGCCCGATTGCGCCGTTCAGCGCACCGGTGAAGTTGCCTGGCGCGCCGATGCCGATATCGCGGGTGATGTTGATCGCCCGGCGTCCGGGTGCGGTCACGTTGACCGTCTCGACGCCATAGGGGTGGGTGATCTTGTAGGTGCCTGCAGTGGGAACCGATACGCGGATGCGGATGCGGGCGAAGCTCTGCTGATCGCCATCGACCGGGTTTTCGGCGGCGAAGGCCGCCTCGACGCCGGCGACGTAAGCCTCAAGCTCGAAGCCGCTGTTGCCGACTGCCGGGATGGTGGCCTCGGCCAGGAACCAGAACATCTCTGGCGGCCAGTTATCGGGGAACACCAACGGCAGTGCGTCATCGTAGACACCCGGTTCCGGGAGCAGGGTGCACATATACGAAGGCGCGCCCGGTGCGCTGGGTACCCGCGAACTTGTGGCCCGCGACTGGCACAACTCCAGGGACAGGCCGTCCGCGTCCTTGTACCACATGGGGTAACCGCCGGTGGCGAAGGTATAGGGGCCGGGGTCGACTTCGGACAGCGCGGCCCAGGCCGCGCTGCTGATGGTCAGGGTGAAACCAGCGGCGCACAGCGCCCGGCGAGACCAAGTGTTCATGGTGCCTCCTTGAAGGCGAAACCTTTGTCTGTTCATGGCACCAGCACCACGTCTTCGCTGTCGCTGCCGCCATGGGCGCTGGTGACCTGCACCTTGGCTGGCGGAATGGGCGAGAGGTTGGTGGTCAGCGACTTCAGCGATCCATCGCCACTGAGGTTGCCGATCAATGCACCGTTGCCGGTGTGGGCGGTGAGCACGGGTGGCGATGTTTCGTCGCTGCTGCTGGCGACCAGGGTCAAGAGACCATTGGACAGGCTGTACTCGGCGCGGGCGATGGTCACCAGGTCGATCAGCGGCAGGGTGGCGGTGGTTACGGTGCTGGTGGGGATGGCCACACTGTTGTCGGCGTGGATGAGCAGGTTGGTACCAGGCGCCGGGTTGACCACCGACTGGGCGTACCAGGTGCCGGTGCCATTGGCCTCGGTCAGCGGCAGGTTAGGGTCCTGGCTGGTGAGTGTGACGGTGGCCGGTGGCGGGGGAGCGAGCACGAACATGTCCTGCTGGGCATGCAGGTCGCCATTCTCGGTACGCCGCGAATACGTGCTGCGCTGGGGCATCAAGGGCGTGGGCAGGCTGACGTCGGAGAGCTTGCCCGACACGGCGAACAGTTCGGTGCGTAAGTCGATGCCGTTGGGGCCTTCGATGCGTACGAAGTTGGTGTTGAACGGGCTGCCGGTGACTCGTTCCTCGATATTGGGGTCGCCGATGAAGCGCTCGCTGCCCTCGGTGTAGGGGCCGTTGACGCTGCGCAGGAACGGGCCGACATCGCCCTTGAGCGCACCGCTGAAGTCGCCTGGGCTGCCGATACCGATATCGCGGGTCATGTTGATTGCCCGGCGCCCGGCGGCAGGTACATCGAACACCTCGACGCCATAGGGATGGGTGATCACATAGGTACCTGCCGCGGGTACGTCGACGCGGATACGCACCCGGGCGAAGCTGACTTGGTCGCCATCGAGCGGATCTCCAGCACCGAAGGCCGCTTCGATCGCTGTGCCATAGCTCAGGTCGATGCCACGGGCAGCATCGACGATAGCCGCGTCGGCGGTGAACCAGAAGGCTTCATCCGGGAAGTTGGTCGGGAAGGCGATGGGTTGTGTGTCGTCGAACACACCGGGTGTCGGCAACAGCGTGCACATGTATGAAGGCGCGCCGGGGGCACCGGCAACCCGCGAACTCACTGCCTTGGTCAGGCACAGGTCGAGGGTGCGACCATGGCTGTCCTGGTACCAGGCGGGGAATTTGCCGTTGTTTTCGGTGTAGGTGCCGGTATCGACAGCGTTGAGCGCAGCCTGTGCGGGAAGCTGGAGCATGCCGGCGAAGATCGCCACAGCCAGCGGGTGGGGTATCGGTCGGAGCATGAGTCAATTCCTCCTGCGAACGAGCCCATGGACTTGGGGCGTCTGTGCAGGAGTCGGCAACAGCCGTGCCAAGTCTCCTAAATCGGGCTGGAGGGCCCGTGGGGCCTGGGTTTTGCTGAATCGCGGCAGGGTGGGGGGTGATGGCGTGGTGGGGTGGGTTCCCCAAGGTTGGGGTTAGGGGTGGGGTCGGGAGGTGGATGGCTATGGGGTGGGGTATGGATCGAGCGCCGCCCGCGCGGCGCATCGCGAGCAAGGCTCGCTCCTACGTCTGTTTCGGTCCAATGAGTTCTGCGGGATTTGCGCATGGCGCACTATCGAGTCGTACACTGGCGTTACTGGCCCGAAACCGATGTAGGAGCGAGCCTTGCTCGCGATGCGCCCGCGCGGGCGGCGCTCGATCCATACCCCACCGCCCTCCTAAAGACAATCACCTCGACGCCCAGAAATTTCTCCCGCACACTGCGGAAAAAATACCAAGCATGCGACCCCCGGCAGGGGGAACAGCTGGAGCAAAAGATGGCGCGACACATACCCATAACAAACGCCCAGGACACGCTTCACGAATCCCGCCAGGCCCGTTTGAAGCTGGCCAGCGAAGGCGAGTTGCCACTGGGCATGCTGCGCGACGAAATCGACGCTTCCTGGCGGCGCAGCCTTGGCCATGGCCTCGATTGCCTACAGGGCGAACAAGTCGGCCTGGGCCTTGAACACGGCCACGACCTGCAGGCACTGCTCGAACGCAATCGCTTGTTGCTGGACGCGGTCACCCCTGAACTGGATTACCTGGTATCCCGCCAGGGCAAAGCTGGCATCATCATCCTCGGCGATGCCCAGGCCAATGTGCTGGCCATCGAAGGCCAGAAGCATGTGCTCCAGCGCGAAGGACTGCGCGACCTGCACCCAGGCAGCTGCTGGAGCGAGTCATTGCGCGGCACCAACGCCATCGGCACCGCCGTGGTGGAGGGCCGTCCGACCTTGATCAATTGCGGCGAACACTACCTGGACCGACTCAGCCCGTTTTCCTGCACCTCGGTGCCGCTGCGTGACCCGCGTGGCGAGGTGATCGGTGTGCTCGACATCACCCGCGAGGGGGTCATGGCCCAGCCACAGGACAGCTTGTCGACCCTGATGCTGGCGGCAGGCAACATCGAAAGCCGAATGTTCGGCCTGTGCCACCCCGAACACCTTGTCCTGGCCTTCCACAGCCGTCCGCAATACCTCAACAGCGCCTGGCATGGCTTGTTGGCGCTGAGTCTGGACGGCGAAGTACTGGCGGCCAACGACAACGCCTGCCAGCTGCTGCAGTTGCCGCGCCAGGGACTGATCGGCCGGCGCAGTAGCGACCTGCTGGGGGAGCGTTCGCCAGCCTTCATCGCGCGCCTGTGGCAGGGTGGGGTGAGCAGCGTACAGACCGCCAAGGGTGAGTTCTTTTTCCGTGCCTTGCAGTTGCCGCGACATGGGCACCTCAATGGCAGCGTGGCGACGAACAAACCTGCACCGGCCGCCCGCTCGCAGGCGCTGGAGTCATTGGCCGGTGGCGACCCGCGCCTGGCGCGCAACCTGCGCATGGCGCGCCAGGGTTTGGGCAATGGTCTGCCGGTGCTGCTGTTGGGCGAAACCGGCACCGGCAAGGAGGTGGTGGCCCGCGCACTGCACCAGGCGAGCCCCCGGGCCGACAAGCCATTCGTGGCGGTCAACTGCGCCGCCATTCCCGAGGGTTTGATCGAGTCGGAGCTGTTCGGCTACCGCGAGGGCGCTTTTACCGGCTCGCGCCGAGGCGGCATGGTCGGACGGTTGATGCAGGCCCACGGCGGCACGTTGTTCCTCGACGAAATCGGTGATATGCCGGTGGCCTTGCAGGCTCGTCTGCTGCGCGTCTTGCAAGAGCGCCGGGTGGCGCCGCTGGGTGCGGGCGATGAGCAAGAGATCGACGTCGCGCTGATCTGTGCGACCCACCGCGACCTCAAGCGCTTGGTGCAGGAGCAGCATTTTCGCGAAGACCTTTACTACCGGGTCAATGGCGTGTCACTGCGCTTGCCAGCGCTACGCGAGCGCGATGACCTGGCCAGGATCATCGAAGCCCTGCTGCACAAGGCCGGCGCCAAGGGCGTCAGCCTCGACCCGGCGCTGGCTGCGCTGCTTGAAGGTTTCGACTGGCCAGGCAACATCCGCCAATTGGAAATGGTCGTGCGCACCGCACTGGCCATGCGCGAGGAGGGTGAACAGGTGCTGACCCTCGATCACCTCACCGACTGCCTGCTCGATGAGCTCGCAACGGGCGGCGCACCGTCGGGCAGCCTGAAGGACAACGAGCTGGAATTGATCCGCGGCGCCTTGGCCCGGCACCACGGCAACGTTTCGGCTGCCGCTGAAGCGCTGGGCATCAGCCGGGCGACGTTGTACCGCAAGCTCAAGCAGTTGCGCGGCTGAATCATGGGGCGATTGTTCGCAAGGCTGGTGGAGTCCAGCGACCCGGTGCTCATGCGCCAGGCGTTAGCCTGGCTGTATGGTTTCGTGCGGCCACACGGACGTGCCATCGCGGTGTTGCTGGGGCTGTCCCTGGGGGCATCGCTGCTGGCCCTGGCGCAGCCCTGGCTGGTCAAGACCCTGATCGACGAAGGCCTGTTGGCCAAGGATTACCAGACCCTCTGGCACATGGCGGCGATCATGATCGCTGCGGGGCTGCTGGGCACCGTGCTGGCCGGGGTCAACCGCTACCTGCATACGCGCTTGTCGGGGCGCATCCTGTTTGCCCTGCGCGATGACCTTTACCGCCACCTGCAGCAGCTGTCGCCGACGTTCTACGGACGGCGGCGCATAGGTGACATCCTTTCGCGGCTGGATGGCGATGTGGCGGAAATCCAGCGCTTTGCCGTGGATTCGCTGTTTTCGGCGGTGTCGGCGGTGATCGGCCTGGTAGGCGCGGTGGCGTTGATGCTGATGCTGTCGTGGCAACTGTCGCTGCTGCTGGCGTTGCTGGTGCCCATCGAAGTGCTCTGGCTGCGCTGGATGCGGCGCAAGGTAGAGCGCGAAGTACGCAACCTGCGGGAACGCTCGGCGGATGTGTCGTCGTTCCTGGTCGAAACCCTGCCGGCGATGAAGTTCATCCAGGCAGCCGGCCAGCAAGGCCGCGAGGCGGGGCGCCTGGACCAGCTGGGCCAGGGCTACATGCGCCAGCTACTCAAGGTGCAGGTGACCGAATTCTTCACCCAGGCCATTCCCGGCACGCTGACCTCCTGGTGCCGCGCTTGTGCGTTCCTGGTCGGCGGCTGGTGGGTGATCCAGGGTACCTGGCAGTTGGGTGCACTGATCGCCTTTTCCACCTACATGGGCATGGCGGTAGGGCCGGTGCAGAGCCTGCTGGGCCTGTACGTGGCGGTGCAGCGCATGGCGGTGAGCCTGGGGCGGGTCATGGAGTTGAAGCAGGAGTCCGTGGCCGTGCGACCGGTGGCCGACCCGCGGCCGATGCCTGACGGCCCGGGCGATTTGCGCCTCGAGGGGGTGAGTTTTGCCCATGAAGGGCGCCAGGGCGCGGTGCTGAACAACGTGCAGGTGTACCTGCCGGGTGGGCTGAAAGTGGCCATCAGCGGCGCCTCAGGGGTCGGCAAGTCGACCCTGATCGACCTGTTGCAGCGCTTCTACGATCCGGACACCGGGCGCATCCTGCTGGACGGCACCGACCTGCGCGATCTGGACTTGGCCGCGCTACGCCGACGCATTGCTGTGGTCAGCCAGGATATCGTGTTGTTCCGCGGCACCCTGGCACAGAACCTGGCCTACGGCGTGCCCGAGGCCAGCCGCGAGGAACTGGAGCGGGTGGTGCGCCTGGCGCGGCTGGACAGCCTGGTCGACAGCCTGCCGCTGGGCCTGGACGGCCTGCTGGGGGAGCGTGGCCAGCAGCTGTCCGGCGGGCAGAAACAACGCATTGCCATCGCCCGCGCGGTGCTGCAGGCGCCGGCGATCCTGGTGCTGGACGAGGCCACATCGGCGGTGGACGAAGCCACCGAGCGCGAAGTGATCGCGGCCATCGACCAGCTGTTCGCCGGCCGCACACGCATCCTGATCAGTCACCGCGCTTCGACCCTGGCCGATGCTGACCTGCACCTGTACCTGGATGACGGCCAGTTGCAGGTGCTGCCTCAGGAGGTGATCAAGCATGGCCACTGACGTGCGGGTTGGCGTGATTGACAGCGGTTGCTCGCCTCACCAGGCCAGCTACTTGCTGCAAGGGCGGCGGTTCTGGCTGGAGGACGGCCAGTTGCGTGAAGGTGAGATGTTGCCGGACCAGCTAGGGCACGGTAGTGAGGTGGTTGCCGCTTTGCAGGGCGAGGGCGGGCCGGTGCCCCTGTTGCTGGCCCAGGTATTCGCTAGCCAGGCCAGCACCAGTGCCTTGCAGGTGGCTGCTGCGTTGCTGTGGCTGGTGGAGGCAGGCGTGACGCTGGTCAACCTCAGCCTGGGCCTGCAACAAGACCGCCCGGTGCTACACCAGGCCTGCGCTGAAGCGTTGGCGGCGGGGGTGCTGTTATGCGCATCCAGCCCGGCGCAGGGCGGGGCGGTGTACCCGGCCAGCTACAGCGGGGTGATTCGGGTAACCGGCGATGCCCGCTGCGCTCCGGGTCAGTGGTCGTGGCTGGGTACGCGGCAGGCGGACTTTGGCGGTTACGTGGGCGCGGGCGGCAGGGCGGGCGCGAGCCTGGGCTGCGCGGCCTTGAGCGGTAGGATTGCAGCTTTGTTGCGCGACGAACCGGGCATGGATCGCCAGCAGATTTACGACTGGCTGCGCAGCAATGCAGCGTATGCCGGCCCCGAGCGACGAGGTCTGGGCCATGCCTGAACCGCGCATTGTGGTGCTGGGTGCCGGCCCTGCGGGTGCCGCCACGGCCATAGGCCTGCGGCGGCTGGGCTATGCCGTGATGGTGGTGTCAGATTGGCGCCGTTTCGCAGCAGTTGAAGGGGTTTCGCAGCGGGTGCTGGACGGCTTGCGACATGCAGGTTTGGGCGGGGCCTTGCGCCAGGCCGCCATGCCCGCAGCCCGACAGGTGCTCTGGAACGGCCAGCACCTGCAAACGAACCAGGAGTTCTTGCTGGATCGACAGCGTTTTGACCGGGCGCTGCGCGACGACCTTCAGCGTGCTGGCGTGCGTGTGGTCGAGGGGCGGGTGCGCGAAGTCGCGCATGAGGGCGGTCACCAGGTGCGTCTGGACGATGGGCAGGTACTGATGGCTGATTTCCTCGTCGAAGCGCGAGGCCGTCAGGCTCCACTGGCCCCGGACCGGCTGCGCGGACCGGAGACGGTCAGCCTGCTCAATGTCTGGCAAGGCAGCCCAGGGGCGCCTGCGTCGGCGGTGGAAAGCCTGGAGGATGGCTGGGCGTGGATGGCGCGGTTAGAGGATGGCCGCTGTTACTGGCAAGTCACCCTTGACGCGGCCGGCCTGCCAGGCAAGGCCGGATTGGCGGAATACTGCGTGGCGCGGCGGTCCCACAGCGCGCTGGTGGCCGAACTGTTCGATGTCCAGGCGCTGGTTCCGGCACCGGTGCATGCACGTAGCAGTACCGCGATTCTGGCTGGCGCATGTGTTGGTCAAGACTGGGTGCGGGTGGGCGATGCAGCGATGGCCGTTGACCCACTGTCGGGTAACGGGATTTTCCAGTCACTGTCCTCGGCGTTTCAGGCGCCGGTGGTCATCAATACATTGTTGCGCAAGCCTGAGCGCGCAGGATTGGCGCGGCAGTTTCACCAGCAGCGGGTCGAGCAGCTGTTCTTGCGCTTTGCCCGGATCGGACGGGATTTCTACAGGCAAGAGCAGGGGCGCGCAGGGCAACCGTTCTGGCTTCAGCGGCAAGATTGGCCGGATGCGCAGCCTTTGCACATGGCGGCAGACTGGCATGCAGTGCGGGTCGAACGGCGGCCAGTGCTGCGTGATGGGCTGGTGGACGAAACCGAGGTGGTGGTAACGGCGGATCAGCCATTGGGGGTGTGGCATTTGCAGGGGATTGAGTTAGCGCCGGTGGTGAGTGCGTTGCAGGCTGGCCAACCACTTGAGAGCGTGTTGCAAGGCCACCCTGATCAGCAGCAGACCAGGGTGAGGCGCTGGCTATGGGAGCAGGGGTTCATTTGACCTTTCTGGGGAATACCGCGGAAAACTATCAGAACTACCAGTTGTGGACAGCGGTCTCGCAATGCTCAGATATGACACCGATCTTTCGAGAACCGTTATGAAAAAGCACTGTTTTTACCAAGGTGGCCGGCTCTCGGCTATCGGTTCCATTGGCCAGATTAGCGTAATCTTTCGAAGTGATTCTTCCCCCCTTGCTGAGCAGCGGGCGGGTGCGCTTGACAAGACCCTGTTACTTTCTACCAGCGCCACAAACTCGATCATGCATGCAGCACGCGCAGTCGTGTACGCCCCTTATGGCCATTTTGATGTGTTAAAGCATGGGGCCATACTGGCATTCAATGGCCAGGTCCGTGACTCAATGACGGCATGTGATCTTTTAGGGAACGGAAAAAGATTATACAGCTCGACGCTTATGCGCTTCTTGTCTCCTGACACCTACAGCCCCTTCGGCTTGGGTGGCATAAATACATATGCGTACTGTGGTGATGATCCGATCAACTTTACGGATCCGAACGGGAATATTAAGTATCGAATAATGAGCGAAAGGGAAAATTCCAAGAGGCTCCGGGATCTCGCGCGAAGGCAAAATTCACGGACTCTTCGGGAGATCGCGGAAAGGCAAAATTCACGGACTGTCTGGGAAATCGCGGAAAGGCAAAATTCACGGACTCCCCGGCAAATCGCGGTTGTCAATCCTATGCACAACGGCGCACCTGTACAGCGACAGGAGCAAACTAGAGCCGTTCAGCAATCGGGCGCATCCACAATAGGCAATCTCAATCGCCTGATGGAAGGCTTTACGCCTGGAGAGCGACAAATGACAGATAGTATTTTGGCCTATGCGCTAGCCAATCATAAATTCGGAAAGCCTCCGACAGAACTATCTAAGGCTATCGTTCCCATCTTCATTGCTCGCCAATTGAGCCTGGAAAATGGGAGTGTAACACCTGTCACCAGAGAGCGATTGTTGCGCGTCTTCACTAATGCAACGCCTGAGGGGCGTGAGCGCAGTGCAAGCATGTTTGAGCAATTAGCCCAAACATCAATTGCTGCTTATCGCGCAAGAGCTAATTTATGAAGCGCGTTCATTGTTCCGCGCAGGTTATGGCACTGGTAACATTGACCTAAGGCGGTCAGCGTTGTTGGGCAACTTCATGGCCCTTTACGGCAGCCTCGGCATTTCAAATTAGAAGCAATAAGCGGTGAATAACTCCCTGTAGGCGCCGGTATATCCCCGCCCTGTTTTTGCCGCCATTGTTCGCACTGCGCAGGGGCTAACTAGAACCCCATCAGCAGGCTGATCAGCATGACCCTCCACTCCACATACAGGTCTAGGGTCTGTATGAAAAGTCTTGAGACGAAGGTCAGGCAAGGCGAAAACAGCCGAGGAGGCGGAGTTTACGGGTTGTAAATGAGCATTCCGCGGCTGTTTTCAATGCATTATCACCGACTTTCAAGGCTTTTCGTACAGAGCCTAACCAAACGCCCGTCAGTTTTGCCCTGGGTCACGTATTCGACGGCCTGACGGCGTGCCGTTTTGGTTGTACAGCTCGTTGGCCTGGGTGGGGGCGGTGACCACCAGGGCGAGGACGCAGGCGAGAGTGTGCCCAAGGGTGTGCTCCCTGTTTTTGTCGTTATTTTTGGGCGTGGTTGTGCCGGCCCTTTCGAGGAGCACCGCGAAAGGGCCGGCACAGGAACGGTCAGAGCTTGATCAACACAGACTTCAGCTCTGTGTAATGCTCGATCGCTGCCGCGCCCATCTCTCGGCCGACGCCGGACATCTTGTAGCCGCCAAACGGCAGCGCCGGGTCCAGCGCGCTGTGGCAGTTGACCCACACCGAGCCAGACTTGATCCGCGGAATCATCCGGTGCACCGCGCCCAGGTCGTTGGACCAGATGCTCGCCCCCAGGCCGTAAGGGTTGTCGTTGGCCATGGCGATCACCTCATCCAGGTCATCGAACGGCATGGCGACCAGCACCGGGCCGAATATTTCTTCCTGCACCAGGCGGTGGCGCTGGTCCACATCGACGATCACGGTCGGCTTGACGAAGTAGCCCGGCCCGAAACCTTCACCGCCGCAGGCGATGGTCGCACCCAGTTCACGGCCCAGTTCGATATAGCCGGTGACCCGGTCCTGTTGCTTGGCGGAGATCAGCGGGCCCATCTGTACCGCCGGGTCCAGACCATTGCCAAGTTTCATGCCGTTGGCTATTCCGGCGATGTCGGCCACCACGTTGTCGAAGTGCTTGCGGTGCACGTACAGCCGCGAACCGGCGCAGCACACCTGGCCTTGGTTGAAGAAGATCGCGGTGGCAGCGCCAGCGGCGGCTTCCTGCAGGTCGGCATCGGGCATGACGATGGTGGGTGACTTGCCGCCGAGCTCTAGGGTGACGCGGGTCATGTTGTCCATGGCCGCCTTGCCGATCAGCTTGCCCACCTCGGTCGAGCCGGTGAAGGTCAGCTTGTCCACGCCAGGGTGTCGGCTAAGGGCGGCGCCGGCATTCAGGCCGGTGCCGGTTACGACGTTGAGCACACCAGCAGGATAGCCAGCTTCATCCACCAACTCTGCGAGTTTCAGGGCAGTCAGCGGCGTTTCGTCGGCAGGCTTGAGCACCACGGTGCAGCCGGTAGCCAGGGCTGGGCCGAGCTTCCAGCAGGCCAGCAAAAGCGGGAAGTTCCAGGCAACGATGGCACCGACCACGCCCACTGCTTCGCGGCGGATGAAGCCATGAAACTGATCGTTGGGCATCAGCGGCATGGACGCCTCGACGGTACTACCCTCTATCTTGGTAGCCCAGCCAGCCATGTAGCGCAGGAAGTCGATGGCCAATTGCACGTCCATCACCTTGGCAACCACCGCGCTCTTGCCGTTGTTCAGGCATTCAAGCTCGGCCAGTTGCTGCGCGTCGCGCTCCATCAGGTCGGCCAGGCGCCACAGCAGGTTCTGACGCTCGCGCGGGCGCATGCGGCTCCATGGCGAATCATCGAAGGCCTGGCGGGCGGCCTGCACGGCACGGTCGACGTCGGTAGCATCGGCGGCTGGCACTTCGCCTAGGATTTCCCCGGTGGCCGGGTTGCGAAAGGAAAGCGTCTGGCCACTGGCGGCGTCCTGCCAGTCGGCGCCGATGCGCATCTTCAGCTTGCGTTCGAGGAAGGCGCGGGTAGCAGGCAGGATGGGCAGTTCGCAAAGCATGGGGCTGAGCCTCTTGTCATTGGATGTGACGGGCACTGGCGCAATGGCCATGCCAAGCTCGCCCCGTGTGCGCAAGGGCCTGAAATGCCTAGGGTTTGTCGCGCTGCACGCGAGGGGGTGCGCCGTTGCGCTGTTGCACATTGAGACGCTGTGAGACGGTTGTGAAACAGTGACTGTCGCGCTTGCCCGAGCAAGTGCGCGCTCGCAGGTACCTGACTGGCCCTTGGACTCGTGGCCGCGGGCTGGGATCGCGCGCGCCCCGCCCGCCAGGCCCTGTCTCAGGATGAAACACCGTGTCGCGAAATGGCACGCTGCGCTTCAGGCGGCAATCCCTCGAGTTGGCCGTGCAAACTGTCCAACCGCCTGAAATTCAACGTTTTTGCGTGACCTGGCATAGTTTCTGTATCGCAACCGATACATGCACACCTGTTGTACCAAAGCGTGCGAAAACCATAAGAAAAACACCGTGGAGGTCTGACCTTGAAGACGACTCGACTCCGGCGGCATGCGGGTAAGCTGGCACTGGTTGCCGCCGCACTGCTGAGCACCCAGGCCATGGCGGCCGAGCAGGGCCCGAGCCTGTTACAGAACAAGTGCATGGGGTGCCATATCCCCGAAGGCAACGACACCTACAGTCGCATCAGCCACCAGCGCAAGACTCCGGAAGGCTGGCTGATGAGTATCGCCCGCATGCAAGTCATGCACGGCCTGCAGATCAGCGATGACGATCGCCGCACCCTGGTCAAGTACCTGGCCGACAAGCAGGGCCTCGCCCCGAGTGAAACCGACGGCGTGCGCTATGCTATGGAACGCCGGCTCAACACCGTCGAGCACTTCGACGAACAACTGAGCCAGACCTGCGGTCGCTGCCACTCCGGTGCCCGGGTGGCCTTGCAACGTCGTCCCGCCCAGGAATGGGAGCACTTGGTCAACTTCCACCTCGGACAATGGCCGTCCTTGGAATACCAGGCCCAGGCCCGTGACCGCGACTGGCTGGAAATCGCCCTCAAGCAAGTGGTGCCAGACCTGGCCAAGCGCTTCCCGCTTGAGAGCCCCGCTTATGCGGCATGGGAAAAGGCCAAGCCCAAAGCCGATACGCTTCAGGGACAATGGGCGTTTAGCGGCCATATGTTGGCCAAAGGTGATGTACGCGGCGTGATGACGGTCACCCCCGACCAAGGTGACACCTTCAAGGTCGACGTCAAAGGCGCCTACGCCGATGGCACGCCATTCAATGGCAGCGGCTCGGCGATCCTCTACAACGGCTACGAATGGCGCGGCAACGTAAAGGTCGGTGACAGCCACCTGCGTCAGGTGTTCGCGGCGCTGGATGGCGAAATGAAAGGCCGCATGTTCGAGGCCGAACACGACGAGCGCGGCCTGGACTTCAGTGCCGCCCAGGCGGGCAAGGCGCGTCTGCTGGCCGTGCAGCCGGCCTTCATCAAGGCCGGTACCGAACAGGAAGTCACCCTGGTAGGCAGTGACCTTGCTGGCAAGCCGGACCTTGGCGCAGGTGTACAGGTGACCGAGGTGCTGGAGTCGACTCCAACGTGGGTTCGAGTCAAGGCGCGAGCCGCGGCCGATGCCACGCCTGGCCAGCGCGAAGTGACCGTGGGTGCGCTCAAGGGCGCAAGCCTGGCGGTTTACGACAAGGTCGACGAAGTGAAGGTCGTGCCGGCGTTTTCCATTGCCCGTATCGGCGAGAACGGCGCTTCGGTGCCCAAGGTTCAGGGGCGCTTCGAGGCCGAGGCCTGGGGCAAGGACGCCAGTGGCCAGCCGCTGCGCATCGGCTACCTGCCGGCGAAGTGGAAGGTCGAGCCGTTCAACGAACGCGCGATCGAGGACGAAGACGTGAAGTTCGCCGGCACCATGCAGGCTGACGGTGTGTTCGTGCCGGGAGGCGCAGGCCCCAACCCTGCGCGCAAGATGATGACCAATAACGCCGGCAACCTGAAGGTCATCGCCCAACTCGAAGATGGCGGCCAGCAGGGCGAAGGCCACCTGATCGTCACCGTACAACGCTGGAACAACCCGCCGTTGCCTTAAGGGCTGTGGCGGACGCGTATTCCAACGGATCGATTATCGGGAGGTTGCCATGGGCGCACTACTGAACCTGGTCGAACGCAACCTGCACGAAGTGCAGGTCGATGCCGACCGTATGTTGTTTCACATTCCCAGTAGCTCTTTGTTCACCGCGGATGCGGTGACTGGCGGCATCATCGATGCCTTGCGCCAACGAGGCTGCTCGGCCGAAGAGCTGATGCAGCGGCTTGGCCAGCAGTTCGCCGGGCAGGATATCGAAGAGACCCTACGGGAGTTGATCGCCTTGGAAGTGGTCAGCGACGGCTCGCCGCTGACCCCGGAGATCGCCCTCAAGCAGGTCGAGCGCACGGCGCTGAACACTGTGGTACTGAATGTCAACACCGGTTGCAATCTAAGTTGCACCTACTGCTACAAGGAAGACTTGGACAAACCCTCGGCTGGGAAGAAGATGAGCACGGCCACCGCCGAGGCCTCGGTGGAAATGCTGCTCACGGAATCGCCCAACGAAGAGCGCTACAGCGTGGTGTTCTTTGGCGGTGAGCCGCTGTCCAACAGGCCATTGATCGAGCACATGGTGGGCTACTGCGAGCGGCGCTTCGCCGAGGCCGGCAAGCAGGTGGAGTTCATCATGACCACCAACGCCACCTTGCTGACCGAAGAGATCGTCGACTGGCTCAACGCCCACCGCTTTGGTCTGTCGGTGAGCATCGACGGGCCAAAGACCGTGCACGACCGTAACCGCATCACCGTGGGCGGGCAGGGTACCTACGACGTGGTGCGACGCAAGGTCGACATGCTGCTGTCGCGTTACCACAGCCGCCCGGTGGGTGCGCGGGTGACCTTGACCCGTGGCATCACCGACGTCGAGACGATCTGGAACCACCTGTTCAACGAGCTGGGTTTCGCCGAAGTCGGTTTTGCGCCGGTCACCTCCGGAGACATGGCAAGCTTCAACCTGACCAGTGACGAACTGGTGGAGGTCTTCGCCAACATGAAGGCACTGGGTCGACGCTACCTTGAGGCGGCACTGGCGCATCGCAACATCGGCTTCTCAAACCTGCACCAACTGATTACGGACATCCACGAAGGCCACAAGAAGGCACTGCCGTGCGGCGCCGGGTTGAAGATGCTGGCCGTCGACCACGAAGGCGAGCTGAACCTGTGCCACCGCTTCACCGGCTCCAGCCTGCCGACCTTTGGCAATGTGCACCAGGGGGTGAAGCAGGCGCAGCTCAACGACTTCCTCTCCCAACGTCTGGACCGCAGCAACACGGGCTGCGACAGCTGCCGTATCCGCAACCTGTGCTCCGGCGGTTGCTACCACGAAAGCTATGCCCGCTACGGCGACCCGCAGCACCCGACCTATCACTACTGCGAGCTGATGCGTGACTGGGTCGACTTCGGCATCGAGGTCTACAGCCGCATCATGGCCGTCAACCCGGCCTTCATCGACCGCTACATCACTCCGCGGAAGGCGCACTGACATGAAGCATTTGAAGCCCCTGAACAACAAGGCACGGATTCTCGAACAGGCTGCCGCCGAAGACCGCGTCGAAGAAGTCATGGCCATGAGCGCGGTGGCCGGCTGCACCGCCACCACCGACCCGGGCTGGGAAGTGGACGCCTTTGGCGGCGTGAGCTCGCTGTGCCAGCCCATGGAAGCCGACCTGTATGGCTGTTCCGACCCTTGCTGGTGGCCCGCCCAGGTGCCGGACATGATGAGCACCTACCAGGACTGGAACGCCCAGGCGAGCAACTCCCAGGAAGACTGGCGCAACCTCGGCACCGTGTTCCCGAAAGACAAGTGACGGTCCAACAAGAATGACAAGGGGAAACCGCATGAAAGCTGGACGCTGCGCGCAACTCGCGCTCACCATCGCCGCTATGACCTGCGCCTGGGCAGCCCAGGCCGAAGACACCGGCCCCGCCTTGAAGGCTGGCCATGAATACCTGATCGCCACCAACTACCCGAACAACCTGCATGTGGTGGATGTCGCCAGCGACACACTCTACAAGAGCTGCCGCATGCCTGACGCCTTCGGCCCAGGCACCGCGATGATGGCACCGGACAACCGCACCGCCTACGTGCTGAACAACCATTTTGCCGACATCTACGGCATCGACCTGGACACCTGCAAGACCACCTTCCACGCCAACCTATCCAGCGTGCCGGGCGAAGTCGGCAAATCGATGTACTCGTTCGCCATCAGCCCTGACGGCAAAGAGGTGTATGCCACGGTCAACCCGACGCAGCGCCTGAACGACCACTACGTGGTCAAGCCGCCGCGCCTTGAGGTATTCCGTACAGCTGATGGCCTGGAGGCCAAGCCCGTGCGCACCTTCCCGATGCCACGCCAGGTCTACCTGATGCGCACCGCCGACGATGGCAGCCTGTTCGTGGTCGGGCCGGACCTCTACAAGATGGATGTCAACACGGGCAAGTACGAAGTGGCGTTGCCGCTGCGCAATTGGAACCGCAAGGGCTACAGCGCTCCGGACGTGCTGTATTTCTGGCCGCACCAAAGCGCCCGGCATGAGTTCTCGATGCTGTACACCATCGCCAAGTTCAAGGATGAGAAGCAGGACCCCAACACCGCGGAGTTGCTGTATGGCTACCTGAGCGTCGACTTGAAGACGGGCAAGCGTCATACCGCTGAGTTCGCCGACCTGACGGAGCTGTACTTCACCGGCTTACGCTCGCCGAAAGACCCGAACCAGATGTACGGCGTGCTCAACCGCCTGGCCAAGTACGACATCAAGCAGCGCAAGCTGATCAAGGCGGCGAATCTGGACCACACTTACTACTGCGTGACCTTCGACAAAAAGGGCGACAAGTTGTACCTGGGCGGCACCTTCAACGACCTGGCGGTGTTCAACCCGCAAACCCTGGAAAAGGTGAAGAACATCAAGTTGCCCGGTGGCGACATGTCCACCACCACGCCTCAGGTGTTCGTCCGTTAAACCGGCGTCGCCACGCCGGCTCCTGCATCGCTCTCCTGCACGAGCCGGCTTGCCTGCGAAAGCGCCGGTCCAGTCATTACAAGAACAACAAGAGAACTGCCCATGCCCCAGCCAAGCTACTCACAGGGCAACCCGGACAAGGCCCTGCTCGACCAATGCATCGGCGACGCCTTCGACGCCACCGTCGCCCGCTTCCCCGATCGCGAGGCACTCGTGGTCCGCCACCAGGCCCTGCGCTACACCTGGCAACAGCTGGCTGACGCGGTCGATCAGCATGCCCGCGCGCTCATGGCCCTTGGTGTGCAACCTGGCGATCGCTTGGGCATCTGGGCGCCCAATTGCGCCGAATGGTGCATCACTCAGTTCGCCAGCGCCAAGGTCGGTGCCATTCTGGTCAATATCAATCCGGCCTATCGCTCCAATGAACTGGACTACGCCCTGGGCCAGTCTGGCTGCCGTTGGGTAATCTGCGCGGACGCCTTCAAGACATCCGATTACCACGCCATGCTGCAGGGCCTGATCCCGGGCCTTTCCCATGGGCAGCCGGGTGCGCTGATCTGCGAGCGCTTTCCCGACCTGCGCGGTGTCGTGAGCCTGGCGCTGTCGCCGCCTCCAGGTTTCCTGGCCTGGCATGACCTGCAAGCCCGCGCCGAAGCCATCAGCCGCGAAGCCTTGGCCGAGCGGCAGGCGCAATTGCAGTGCAACGACCCGATCAATATCCAGTACACCTCTGGCACCACAGGCTTCCCCAAAGGCGCCACGCTCAGCCACCGCAACATTCTCAACAATGGCTACATGGTCGGTGAAAGCCTGGGCCTGACCGAACACGACCGCCTGGTGGTGCCGGTGCCTTTGTATCACTGTTTTGGCATGGTCATGGCCAACCTCGGCTGCATGACCCATGGCAGTGCCCTGATCTACCCCAACGACGCCTTCGACCCCCTGGCTACGCTGCGGGCAGTGGCGGAAGAAAAGGCCACCGCACTGTACGGTGTACCCACCATGTTCATCGCCGAACTCGACCACCCACAGCGCGGCGAATTCGATCTGTCGAGCCTGCGTACCGGCATCATGGCTGGGGCCACTTGCCCGATCGAGGTAATGCGTCGGGTAATCGACCAGATGCACATGGCCGAAGTGCAGATCGCCTACGGCATGACCGAGACCAGCCCGGTGTCGCTGCAGACTGGCGCCGATGACGATCTGGAACGGCGGGTGACCAGTGTCGGGCGCACCCAGCCGAGGCTGGAGAACAAGATCATCGATGCCGAGGGCAGCACCTTGCCCCGTGGTGAGATCGGCGAGCTATGCACCCGTGGCTACAGTGTGATGCTGGGTTACTGGAACAACCCCAAGGCCACTGCCGAGAGCATCGACGCCGAGGGCTGGATGCACACGGGTGACCTGGCGGTGATGGACGAGCAGGGCTACGTGCGGATCGTCGGGCGCAGCAAGGACATGATCATTCGCGGGGGAGAGAACATCTACCCGCGTGAGCTGGAGGAGTTTTTCTTCACCCACCCAGCGGTTGCCGATGTGCAGGTGATCGGGGTCCCGTGCAAGAAGTATGGTGAAGAGATCGTTGCCTGGGTGCGGTTGCATCCAGGGCATATGGCCACCGAAGACGAGTTACGCGAATGGGCGAGGGCGCGGATTGCCCACTTCAAGGTGCCCAGGTACTTCCGCTTCGTCGATGAGTTTCCGATGACGGTCACCGGTAAGGTGCAGAAGTTCAGGATGCGTGAGATCAGTGTCGAGGAATTGGCGCTGGAGTGAGTCCGTGCAGTTTGCGCTCTGGCGTGGGGCTTGTGGAAACCGGGGTTGCCGTGTGGCACCGGCTTGGCCGGTGATCGCTGGCGAGCCCGCTCCTACAAAGTCCGCTTCAGCAGATTCGGGCTGTTGAAGTTGCTCAACCTTGGATCCTCTTCCGCGCAGTCCAGCCCTTCAATCGACTGGCGCATCAGCGCTCTCTGCAAACTCCGCTCACCTGCTGCCCAGGCTTGTTCGAGCAAGGGTAATACCCGGCGCGGCAGGACGCTGAACATTGGCTGCCAGAACCCACCCTGGCGAACCATCGCGCAGCGGTCATGCTGCACGGCCAATTTGCGCAGGTCGTCGATCAGTGCCTGGTCGACCAGCGGCGCGTCGCAGGCCAGCACCACCACCCACTCATGACGTGCCTTTGCAAGCCCAGCGATCACCCCGGCCAGGGGGCCGGGGAAATCCGGGTCTGCATCGCCAACCAGTTGGTTGGCATAGGCCCGGTAGGTGTCCTGATTGCGATTGCAGGAAATCACCAGGTCATCGCTGAGAGGCCGTACCACGCGCTGCACATGCGCTACCAGCGGTTCGCCCTGCCAGTCGACCAGGCCCTTGTCGCGGCCGCCCATGCGTTGGCCACGGCCGCCGGCGAGGATGAGGATGGAGCAGGGGGGCAGTGCGTCTGGCATGAAAAAGGGTTCCGGGCAGTCGATGCCGGGAACCCTCTCATTCAACGGGCTGCTTGTCCAGTCAGGTTTCGTCGGTCAACAGCTTGCCCTGGATGGCGCTGCCGCGCCCGGCCAGACGCATCACCACCACGAAGAACACCGGCACGAACACCACCGCCAGGGTGGCACTGAGCATGCCGCCGATCACTCCGGTGCCGATGGCCTGCTGACTGGCCGAGCTGGCGCCGGTGGCGATGGCCAGGGGCACCACGCCGAGGATGAACGCCAGGGAGGTCATGACGATGGGGCGCAAGCGCAGACGGGCAGCCTGAACCGCAGCGTCGACGGCATCATGCCCCTGGTCGACCAGGCTCTTGGCGAACTCGATGATCAGGATGGCATTTTTGGCCGACAAACCGATCAGGGTGATCAAGCCGACCTTGAAGAACACGTCGTTGGGCATGCCGCGCAGGGTCACCGCCAGCACCGCCCCTAGCACACCCAGCGGCACCACCAGCAACACCGCGGTGGGGATCGACCAGCTTTCGTACAGTGCGGCCAGGCACAGGAACACCACCAGCAACGATAACCCCATCAGCAAGGGGGCCTGGCTGCCGGACAGACGCTCCTGCAGCGACAGGCCGGTCCATTCCAGACCCGTACCCACGGGCAACTGGGCTACCAGGCGCTCGATTTCAGCCATCGCTTCACCCGAGCTGTAACCGGCCGCCGGTTCGCCTGAGATCGACACCGCCGGGTAACCGTTGTAGCGGGTCAGTTGCACGGGTCCGCTGACCCACCTGGCCTGGACGAAGGCAGCCAGAGGTACCATCTTGCCACTGCTGTTGCGCACATGGATGTTCAGCAGGTCTTGCACCTGACTGCGCCGGTCGCCTTCGGCCTGTACCACCACGCGTTGCATGCGTCCCTGGTTGGGGAAGTCGTTGACGTAGTTGGAACCCACCGCGGTATCCAATACCGAGCCAATGTCGGCAAACGACACACCCAGGGCATTGGCCTGGCGGCGGTCGATTTCCAGTTGCACTTGTGGGCTTTCAGCCAGCGATGACTCGCGGACATTGGTCAGCACCTTGCTCTTGGCTGCGCCGGCCAGCAACTGGTCACGGGCTGCCATCAGCTCGCCATGACCGATGCCACCTCGGTCCTGCAGGCGGAACTCGAAACCCGTCGACTCGCCCAGGCCATCGATGGGCGGTGGCAGCACCGAGAAAGCGATCGCGTCCTTGATCTGGCTGAAGGCCACGGTTGCACGGTCGGCAATCGACTGGGCGCTGTCGTCACTCCCTCGCTCGGACCAGTCCTTGAGCGTGGTGAAGGCTAGCGCGGCATTCTGCCCGCTACCTGAGAAGCTGAAGCCGAGGATCACCGTGGTGTTGCCCACCCCTGGCTCCTGAGCGTTGTGGGCTTCGATCTGCGCTGCCACCTGCTCGGTGCGCATGCGGCTGGCACCGGGTGGCAACTGAATGTCGGTAATGGTGTAGCCCTGGTCTTCGGTGGGCAGGAATGCGGTGGGCAATTGGCTGAAACCATAACCCAGAACCGCCAGCAGCGCGCCATAGACCAGCAGATAACGGCCGCTGCGTTTGAGCGCCGCCATTACCCAGCGTTGGTAGCCTTCGCTTGTCGCTTCGAAGCGACGATTGAACCATCCGAAGAACCCCTTGCGCTCAGGATGCCCGCCCTTGGCCACCGGTTTGAGCAGTGTCGCGCACAGGGCCGGTGTGAGGCTCAGTGCCAGGAATGCCGAGAACAGGATCGACACCGCCATGGACACCGAGAACTGCTGGTAGATCACCCCGACCGAGCCTTTCATGAAGGCCATCGGCAGGAACACCGCCACCAGCACCAGGGTGATACCGACGATAGCGCCGCTGATCTGGCCCATGGCCTTGCGCGTCGCCGCCCTGGGCTCAAGACCTTCTTCAGCCATGATGCGCTCGACGTTCTCCACCACCACGATGGCATCGTCCACCAGGATACCGATGGCCAATACCATTCCGAACAAAGTCAGCACATTGACCGAGAAGCCCATCGCCAGCATCACGGCAAAGGTACCCATCAGCGCCACTGGCACCACCAAGGTTGGGATTAGGGTGTAGCGCAGGTTCTGCAGGAACAGGAACATGACTGCGAACACCAGCAGCATGGCCTCGAACAGGGTGTTGATCACTTGCTTGATCGACACTTTGACGAACGGCGAGGTGTCATAGGGGATGTCGTACCGGACCCCTTCGGGGAAGTAGCGTGACAGCTCCTGCATTTTTGCCCGCACCAGATCGGCAGTCTCCATGGCGTTGGCGCCGGGGGCGAGCTGTACGCTGAAGGCCGTAGCTGGCTTGCCGTTCAGGCGAGTGCCGTACTGGTATTCTTGAGCACCGATCTCAACCCGGGCGACGTCGCCGATGGTCACGCTGGAGCCGTCAGTATTGGCACGCAGCACGATGCCGGCGAATTCTTCCGGCGTGCTCAGCTGGCCCTTGACCACCACATTGGCGGTGATCTCCTGTGTGCCACGGGCGGGCAGGTCGCCGATGCTGCCAGGCGCGACCTGGGCGTTCTGCGCGGCGATGGCGGCGGCGACGTCATTGGGCGTGAGCTGGTAGCCGATCAGCTTGGCCGGGTCGATCCAGATGCGCATGGCCCGTTCGGAGCCATACAACTGCGCCTTGCCGACACCCTTGAGGCGACGGATCTCGTTCATCACGTTGCGCGCCAGGATGTCGGACAGAGCGGTCTCATCCAGGCTGCCGTCCTCGGAGGTGAGGGTCGCGAGCAACAGGAAGCCGGTGGAGACCTTCTCCACTTGCAGGCCCTGTTGGGTGACGGGGCGGGGCAGGCGCGACTCGACGACCTTGAGCCGATTCTGCACGTCGACCTGGGCCATGTCCGGATGGGTGCCGGGCTCGAAGGTGGCGGTGATGGTGGCACTGCCCAGGCTGCTTTGCGACTCGAAGTAAAGCAGGTTGTCGGCACCGTTGAGCTCTTGCTCGATCAGGCTGACCACGCTCTCGTCCATGGTCGCCGCGGAAGCGCCAGGATAGACGGCGTAGATCTCGACCTGCGGTGGCGCCACGTTGGGGTACTGGGCCACCGGCAACTGCACAATCGACAGCGCTCCGGCCAAAAGAATGAACAGCGCCACCACCCAGGCGAAGATGGGGCGCTCAATGAAGAACTGCGGCATGGATCAGGCCCTCACTGGCCGAGGTGTTGGGCAATGGGCTGGGCACCCTGGGGGGCGTCGACTTGCACCTGGTCGCCGGCCTTGATGTGTTGCAGCCCTTCGATGACCACGCGCTCACCAGGGGCCAGGCCTTCGCTGACGACCCAGCGGTCACCTTGGGCGTTGCCCAGCGCGACTTGGCGCTCGCTGACCTGGGACCGTTGGTCGACCACCAGCACCTTCGGTACCCCGGCACTGTCACGCAGGATGGCCCGTTGCGGGACACTGATACCCTTGGGTTGCAGCGCCTGTTCGAGGCGAACGCGCACGTAGCTGCCCGGCAGCAGGTCGAGATCCGGGTTGGGGAACTCGCTGCGTAGGGTGATCTGGTTGGTGCTCGGGTCGACACTGATGTCGGAGAACAGCAACTTCCCCGGCAGCGGGTAGGCGCTGCCGTCGTCCTGGATCAACGTGGCACGGGCCTGGCCATCACCTGCCTGTTGCAGCTCGCCTGCCCGCAAGGCGCGGCGCAGGGCGTTGAGTTCGCGGGTCGACTGGGTGACGTCGGCATGGATCGGGTCCAATTGCTGGATGGTCGCCAGGGGCGTGGTCTCGTTCTGCCCGACCAGTGCGCCCTCGGTGACGAGCGCTCGGCCAATGCGCCCCGAGATAGGGGCGGTGACCGTGGCGTAACCCAGGTTCAGGCGTGCCCGCTCGAGCGCCGCCTTGGCTTCGGCGACCGCCGCATCGGCTTGCAGGAACGCCGCGCGCGCATTGTCGTACTCCTGGCGACTGACGGCCTTGTCGTCGACCAGCTCGCGGTAGCGTTGCTCCTGCAGCCGGGCCTGGTACAAGGTAGCCTGGGCCTTGGCCAGGGTAGCGCGGGCGCTGTCATGGTCAGCCTTGAACGGTGCCGGGTCGATCAGGAACAGCACATCGCCTTGCTTGACGTCGCTGCCTTCGCGGTACACACGCTTGAGCACCACGCCCGCCACCCGGGCGCGAACTTCGGCGGTGCGCGGGGCGAGCAGCCGGCCGCTCAGCTCGGTGCTGACTGCCAGAGGCTGCAGCTGCACGGTTTCCACGCGCACCTGGGGCTTGGGTGTTTGTTCATTGGGTTGCGAGCTGTCGTCGCATCCGGCCAGAGTCAGGGTGACAAGCGCCAGAAGCGCCATGGGGCGCAGGCGCGAAGGGAAAGAAATAGGCATACCGATCTTCCGATGATGAGCGTGCGTATCCTAAGGCAGCCGAGGGCTGGCTGCCTGTTACCAGCTGTAGGGCGAGTGTGAAAAAGTGTGAAGAATGGCCCTGACGAAGCGTAGGATTCTATATCCTGCCTGCCTCTTGTTATGTATCAAAGTGCGTATGCCAAACCTTCTTCTGGTCGAAGACGACAGCGCGTTGTCCGAGCTGATTGCCAGCTACCTCCAACGAAACGACTACCATGTGCAGGTGATTGCCCGTGGCGACCATGTCCTGGACGCATTCCATCAACAAAAGCCCGACCTGGTGATACTCGACCTGATGCTGCCGGGCCTCGATGGCCTGCAGGTGTGTCGCTTGCTGCGCCAGGCCTCGCAGAGCCTGCCCATTCTGATGCTCACCGCCCGTGATGACAGTCACGATCAGGTCTTGGGGTTGGAGATGGGCGCGGACGACTATGTCACCAAGCCCTGCGAGCCCAGGGTATTGCTGGCCCGCGTGCGCACCCTGTTGCGCCGTAGCAGCGTCAACGAGCCGCGCCTGGAAAGTGATCTGATCCAGGTGGGGAGTTTGCGCATCGACCTGGCCGAACGCGCGGTGACGTGGCGGGGCGAAGAAGTGGAACTGTCGAGCGGCGAGTACAACCTGCTGGTGGTGTTGGCGCGCAGTGCCGGCGAGGTGCTGAGCCGCGATCGCATTCTGCAGGAACTGCGGGGTATCGAATTCAACGGCACCGATCGCTCGGTGGACGTCGCCATTTCCAAGCTGCGTCGCAAGTTCGACGACAATGCCGGCGAAGCGCGCAAGATCAAGACCGTTTGGGGCAAGGGATACCTGTTCAGTCGTGTCGAGTGGGAGTGCTGAACCCGCATGCTGAAAATCCTGGTGCGCCTGTACCTAGTGATCATCGTCGCCTACGCCGGTGCCTTGCTGTTGATTCCGGATGCCATCGTCGGACTGTTCCAGGACCGCTTCATGGCCTATAACCTGGAGCAGGCCAAAGGTGTACAGACCTTGATCGTCCGCCAGTTCCAACAGACCCCGTCCGAGCAGTGGCCGACGGTGGAGCGGGACCTGGCCAAGGTGTTCGAGCCGCTCCAGGTCCAATTGCTGCGCAATGACCAGGCGGGCTTGAGCCGCGACGAACAGGCGCGTCTGGCGCAAGGGCTTTATGCGGTGCGTATCGGCGATTGGGGTTACTACGAGACCGTTTTGGCCCCGCTGAACAATGACTGGCTGGTACGCTTGCATGCGCCGCCCGATCCGCTGGACATCAACCTGTTGTCCTGGGGCGTTACCGTGTTGATTGGCGCGGCCATGCTGGGATGCCTGCTGCTGTGGGTGTGGCCGCACTGGCGTGACCTTGAGCGACTCAAGGAGACCGCAAGGTGTCTGGGCCAAGGGCAGATGGCCGAGCGCACGCACATTTCGCCGCATTCCAACATCGGAGAACTGGCGGGAGTGTTCGACACCATGGCCAGTGACCTGGAACGGCATGTGAATCAGCAACGTGAACTGCTGAACGCGGTTTCCCATGAGCTGCGCACGCCGCTGACCCGCCTGGATTTCGGCCTGGTGCTGCTGTTCGATGAAGTGCCGCCAGCCAGTCGCAAACGCCTGCTGGAACTCGTTGGGCATGTGCGCGAGCTGGATGAGCTGGTGCTTGAGTTGTTGTCCTATAGCCGCTTGTACAACGCCGACCAGGCCCGTGAGCGGGTCGAGGTGTCGCTGCTGGAGTTGGTCGACAGCGTGCTGGGCGGTTTTGCCGAGGAGCTGGACGGCCGTGGTATCCAATGGGAAGTGCGCGCAGAGGGCATGTTGCCGCGCTTCGTGCTCGACCCGAGGTTGACCGCGCGTGCGGTGCAGAACCTCGTGCGCAACGCCATGCGTTATTGCGACCAGAGCCTGTTGCTGCGCTTGCGGCAGGAGGAGGACGGGGCCTGCCTGCTGACCGTGGAGGATGATGGCATCGGTATTCCGCCCGAAGAACGCGAACGCATCTTCCAGCCGTTCTATCGCCTGGATCGCAGCCGTGACCGCAACACCGGTGGGTTTGGCTTGGGGCTGGCGATCAGCCGAAGGGCGATCGAGGGGCAGGGCGGGACATTGACCGTGGCGCAGTCGGCGTTAGGGGGTGCGCAGTTCAGGATTCGTCTGCCGGCGTCTTCCTAGGCGAGGAATCCGGGTGAGGTGGGCGGGTCCTGAGCATCCTGCTTGAGGGTGAAGTAGACGGCGGCGCCGCACAGGCCAACCAGTCCCACGCTGGCCACGATGATGTCGCCCAGGACCATGCCGAGGACTAAAACCAACAAACTGAGGCGTGAGAGGGTGGTCATAGCGAGCTCCGTGGCGATTGGTCCGTCCCTGTTCCCTACCTTAACGCGTTGGATCCGATTTTGCAGCGCCAATATCGAGGGGTACAAATGTTCTCTTTCCGTTTCGCTGCGTTCTATAGTCGGCCTATAATCGTCTGTAAAATCGCGCTTCTATAATTTGTCTATAATTGCTCTATAGTTTCCTATAACCGACGCTCAAAGGACCGGAATGACCGAAACCCTCTATCACCGACCCGCCCTGGCTGCGCGGCTTTCCAAACTGGTCTTGCAGGTCGCGGTGGGCAGTGCTGCCAGCTCGGGCGTTTTCCTGGCGGCGCCACGGCGTACCGGTAAGTCCACCTTCGCCCGTGAAGACCTGCGGCCTGCCTTGGAGGCGACAGGGGCGATCGTGCTGTACGCCGACTTGTGGAAAGACCTGAAGAAAGACCCTGGCCAGGTCATCGTCGAGGCGGTACGCGAAGCGGTCGGGCGCAATGAGGGTTTCATCACACGGCTGGCACGGTCGTCGGGGATGGAGAAGGTCGTAGTCGGTGGCCTCAACTTCAGCCTGGACAAGATTGGCCTGGGCAAGGACATCGACCTGACGGCAGCGTTGGTGGCACTTTCCGATGAGTCGAAGAAGATCATCGTGCTGATCATCGACGAAGCGCAACATGCGATCACCACCGACGAAGGCGTGGCAGCACTGTTCGCGCTCAAGGCGGCGAGGGACGAGCTCAACAGCTCAAGGCACTACGGCCTGCGCATCGTTTGCACCGGTTCGAATCGGGACAAGCTGGCGATGTTGCGCAACAGCAAGGACCAGGCATTCTTTGGCGCTTCGATGGTGCAGTTTCCAACGCTGGACCAGGACTTCATCGACTGGTTCTGCGCCAACGTCGATCTTGCCGGAGCACTGGACCCTGCTCAGGTGTTCCAGCTGTTCAAGGAGAGTGGTTATCGTCCTGAACTGCTGGGCGCGGCAGCCGACGAGATCCGATTCGACTTCGTCATCGAGCCGGATGCGATTCCTGCACGCTTTGCCGAACGGGTGCGCGCCCAGGCCGATGAGCTGAACGCCAACCTCAGGAAGGTAATTCACAGCCTGACCCCGATCCAGTCGGCGGTGATTCGGGTGATGAGCGTCAAGGGCGATGACTACGCGCCCTTCGAAGCGCCGACCATGGTGCTTTACGGCAAGGCCATGACCCTGGCGGGCATCGAGGCGAGTGACGTCCATGTCGAGGTTCCCGGCGTGCAGCAGGCCCTGATCGCGCTACAGCAGAAGAAACTGGTGTGGAAAGCCTCGCGAGGCGTGTACGCGGTCGATGACTCGGTGATTGCCGAAGTGCTTCGCGCCGATGGCCTGCTCGAAGGTCTGGAATGAGCCCGCTCGAAGGCGGCGCGGGGTCTTGAGCTACGAACCTTCATAACGACTATAGCGAACCTGCCTATGGCCAGCGGATGCCCAGGGCTAGACTGAGCAGGTTGAGCCTGTCGACCTGCTGACGCCACAATAAAAAAGGGCTGTATCCGCCGAACGTTGATTTTCCTATCGGGGCGCGTCGGAGAATTGCCACATGAAACGCACGTCCAGCATTCGTCCATCACTTTCCATTACCCGTCATGCGCTGGTACCGCTGTTTGCGGCCCTACTGGTGACGGGGTGCGCCCATGACCCGGATATCCGGATGGGGCATGACAATGTGGCGGGGACCACGCTGAAAAGCCCGCCCGACTTCATAAAATGCGTACGGGATGAGCTTCCTGCGGGTGAGAAGGCATTCATGCGCGAAGACAACCATGCGCTGGCGCTGTTCCTCGAAAGCACGGACCCACGACAGTCCACCGGCCTGGTCGAGATTCGCCCGTCTGGCACGCAGCATCACTATTCCGCTTATCAACGCGATGCCTGGTACGACAAGGGCAGGTTGTTGGACGCAGCACTGATGTGCTCGTGAGTTGTCTGATCGCCGTGGGAAGGGTCAGGGAGCCTTGGAGCTCCCTGTCTTGCACGTTTACTTGCAATTGCCCGCTTTGCGATACCCGGCAGCCTGAGCCTGGGATTCCGACTCGAACATGACCTGGTTCTTTTGGGAGAGCTGGTAGTAGCCGGGGCAACCAGTGGCAAGGTGATACACATGGCTGTTGCGGTTGCCGAGCACGGCACCGGAAGTCGCGTTGCTGGCAACGGTACGCTCGGCAGGCTTGGCCGTGGCACTTTTTGCCGCCACGGCGGCGACCACACCGTCACCCACTGGCTTGTAGCCGAGCGACCAGGTGCGCTCACCGGTCACGAATGGGTTGGAGTGCCCCATGATCCGAGCGATGCGGGCGTTGCGTTCTTTTTCCCAGGCGGACACCGGGTGCTGCTTGTTCCAGGCCATCAGCAACTGCTGTTGCTGACGCGACATGCTCAGCTTGTAGCGATCGAACATGTAGAAGGTGGTGCGGGCAACCAGGCCTTTGACTTCGTCGCGGGGTTCCGCGGCCTTCTGCTGGAAGTCGATCTTGGTCGTGCACTGACCGTATTGCGGGGCGACGCCCGAGGCCATGCCGTAGTTGAAGTTGCTGCGGTCGCCATTCACTTCCCCCACGGCAGGGTAGAGGTTGAACAGGTCTGCCTCCATCGCGCGGAAAATAGGGTCTTCGTCCACGCACTGCTCGCGCCCACCGTTCTGCCAGCATTGGCGCTGATGGCCGAAGGTCCAGGCCGGGACGATGTGTTCCCATTCGGTGCGCTCGGCCCGGTTTTTCTGCTTGCGGGTTTCGTAGCCGCAGGAGGCGGGATCGATCCGACCGCCGGATTTACCAACCCAGGTCCACTTGCAGCCGCAGTACAGGTCCCCCATGGCGCTGTTGGCCTGGTCAAGGTAGACCTGCTGTTTGGCGATGACTTTGGCTTCGGTGAACGTGGCGGGTGGAGTAGCGAAGGCGCAGGGAATGGCAGAGAAGGCTAAGGTTATGACATACAACAGTTTTTTCATGGCGCACGGTAATTTGACTCTGGGGCGCCGGAGTATACATAAAAGGCCGTGGGGGAGCCCCACGGCCGTACTGCTCACGGTTCAGTGCCCACCTTTCATGCGGCGCGCGCACAGGTAGAGCGCCAGGCCAACCAGGGCGGCAGCAGCGCCGATGTAACCCGTACTCGTCCACCCCAAGCCGGCAGTGATCGCCATTCCGCCAAACCAGGGACCGAGCGCATTGGCCAGGTTGAATGCTGCATGGTTCGACGCCGCTGCCAGGCTTGGGGCTTCATGGGCGATATCCATCAAACGAATCTGCAGGGGCGCTGCCAATGCGATCATGGTGCCGACCAGGCCAATCCCCAGCAGCAGCGACCACAGTGCGCTGGCGGCGAACGAGAAGAACAGCAGCACCGCCATCGACCATACCAGCACCAGCCCAACGGCGCGGAACTGCCAACGGTCGAACAGCTTGCCGCCTGCGATGTTACCGACGATGCCGCCGACCCCGAATGCTGCCAGGCCAAATGGAATCCACTGCGGTGACACCTGGGTGACTTCGAGCATGGTCGGGGCCAGGTAGCTGAACACGCAGAACATACCCGCAAAGCCAATGGAGGCGATGGCCAGTGCCATCCACACCTGTGGCAGCCGGAAGGCCTGCAGCTCCTTGCGTGGGTCGCTGCGCACCTCGTCATGGCGCTGGGGCACGAAGCGCCAGACCATGGCGATGGTGCACAGGGCGATCATCCCGACCAGCACGAAAGCGGAACGCCAGCCAAAGAATTGCCCGAGTAAAGTGGCGACCGGGTTGCCCAGCAACATCGCCAAGGTCAGCCCCATCATGACCCGCGCCACCGCGCTGGCACGCTGATCGGTCGGCACCATGCTCGAAACCACTACCGCCGCGATACCAAAGTATGCTCCATGGGGAAGCCCGCTGATGAACCGGAAGGCGACCAGGCTGGCGAACGAGGGTGCGAATGCTGTGGCCAGGTTACCGATGGCATAAAGCGCCATCAACCACAGCAACAGGTGCTTGCGCAGCAGCCTGGCGCCCAGAATAGCCAGTGTCGGTGCACCGACCATCACCCCCAGGGCGTAGGCACTGATCGCATGGCCCACCTGAGGCTCGCTCAATTGCAGGTTATTGGCGATATCGGGCATCAAGCCCATGATGGCGAACTCGCCGGTACCGATGGCGAAGCTGCCCAGCGCCAGGGCGGCCTCCATCTTGGCAACGGTGGACGTGCTGCGCACTGGCGGTGGCGCTTGAATAACAGACATCGAGATCCTTATTGAAACATGCTGAAACGGTAAAGGGGGCATCTTAGACAATCCACGACTGCAGCGTCGAGGACCGGGTTGGCCGTCGGTCATTGCGCCGAGGCATGGCGTTACTAGCTATGAGGCGTTCGCTAACAGGCCGAGAGGCCATCGATAACCCACTGATAATCGTGAAAATGAATCAGGAGGCTGTCGTGAAGCTGGAAAAGCGCAGTATCGAGTTTGTCCCCCATAGCGAGCGTTACGGCACCCCCCGACGTTTGTTCACTATCTGGTTCAGTTCCAATTTCCAGGTCACGGCCTTGATGGTCGGCACGCTGGGTATTGCGTCAGGCTTGAGTTTCGGCTGGACATTGCTGGGCTTGTTGATCGGTAACCTGGTCGGCACCGTGTTCATGGCCGCGCACTCGGCCCAGGGCCCGCACCTGGGCATTCCACAAATGATCCAGAGCCGCGCGCAATTCGGCGTCTATGGCGCAGCCATTCCGCTGTTGGTGATGGTTGTTGCGGCAGTGTTGTTTCTGGCCGCCAGTGGCGTGCTCATGCGCGATGCCTTGAAGGCGCTGATGCCGATGAGCGATGACCAGGCCATCGTACTGGTTGGTGTGCTGACCTTCGTTATCGGTTTCGTTGGCTATGAACTGATCCACCGCTTGGGCGCCTGGATGAGCGTTTTGTCGACGCTGGTGTTCGCCACCGCCATGGTGCTGATCCTGTTGTACCCGCTGGACCCGGCCGCGACCATGGCGCCGAGCACCGGTTTCTCGTTCGCAGCGTTCAATTTGGTCATCGCCCAGGCAGCTTCATGGACATTGGGCTATGGCCCTTATGTGGCTGATTATTCACGCTACCTGCCGGCCAATGTACGCACCCGCGACACATTCTGGACGACCTATTGCGGTTGTGCGTTGGGTTCATTCGCCATGATGGCGCTTGGTGCCTTGTTGGCCGTGGCCATACCCACCGCGCTCGGCCACGACCCGGCCACCGCGATTGCCTCGTTGTTCGGACCGTGGGCACCGCTGGCGCTGGCTGTGATCGCGTTGGGCGTCATCCAGTACAACGTGCTTTGCCTCTACAGCGCTTACATGTCCACGGTGACGATCTTCGGTGCATTCGGCGAGCTCAAGCAGGTCACAGCAGCAGCCAAAGCCGTGGTGATGGCGGTACTGAGCATTGCCGCAACCCTGATCGCGATCGCCACCCAGTACCACTTCGACACCTTCTTCGCCGACATTCTGATCGGTCAGCTGTACCTGTTGATCCCCTGGAGCGCGATCAACCTGGTGGACTACTACTGGGTCTGCCGAGGCCACTACTCGGTGGCTGACCTTTACGATATCAAGGGCCGCTACGGGCGCTTCAACCGGCGGACCCTGGCGGTCTATGCGGTCTCCATCATTGGCACGATACCGTTCATGAAGCTGTCGTTCTACACCGGGTTCATTGCCCAGTGGCTGGACGCTGATATCAGCTGGGCCATGGGTTTGGTGCTGGCTGGGGCGCTGTACTGCATGGTCAACAGCCGACCGGCTAGTGCGAGCGCCGGGTTGTATGGCCAGCACCCGGTAGAGTGAATCATCGCGTCAGTGGGCGTCGGCGGACGGTTGACGCGACGTTCGTCGAGGCTAGCCGGGACCGCCGTTAGCCAAGTGATGACTGTAGGTTGGCAAGGCCGGAGTTTCAGACTCTCCTTGCCAGCTCTTGTGCAAGGTAAGGTGCAGTACGGCTGCCCTTGACCTGAGCGACGTGGTCGACTGTCCCCGTCGCCACGACCCGGCCACCTGCATGTCCCGCACCCGGCCCGATGTCGATGACCCAGTCAGCCTGTGCAACCACGCGCATGTCGTGCTCGATCACCACTACACTGTTGCCGGCATCGACCAGGCGCTGCAGTTGCGCCATCAGGCGGTCGGCATCGGCTACGTGCAAGCCTGTGGTCGGCTCGTCGAGCACATACAGGGTGCGGCCGCGCTGACTGCGCTGCAGCTCAGTGGCCAACTTGATGCGTTGGGCCTCGCCACCGGACAGCTCGGTGGCCGGTTGACCCAGGCGCAGGTAGCCCAGGCCGATCTCACGCAGGACCTGCAGTGAGCGCAATACGGCCGGTTCATCGGCGAAGCTGTCGCAGGCTTGCTCCACAGTCATGCGCAGCACGTCGGCGATGGTGTGGCCGTTCCAGCGGACAGCGAGGGTTTCTTCGTTGTAACGGGCACCGTGGCAGGTGGGGCAGGGGGCATAGACGCTAGGCATGAACAGCAGCTCGACGCTGACGAAGCCTTCACCTTCGCAGGTATCGCAGCGTCCCTTGGCCACGTTGAACGAAAAGCGTCCGGCGTCGTAGCGGCGCTTGCGTGCCTGCTCGGTGGCGGCGAACAATTTGCGAACCGGGTCGAACAATCCGGTGTAGGTGGCAAGGTTGGAGCGTGGGGTGCGGCCGATTGGCTTTTGGTCCACCTGCACGACACGTTGCACGGCATGCACGTCACCACCGAGGTGGCCGCTGGTGCGTTCGATGATGGTCGGCCCTTCGATGCTGCTGTCGTCGGTGTTCTCTTCCGGTTCGTGCCCCAGGTGAAGCAGCACCAACTCAGGCAAAGCCTGGGCGATCAGGCTCGATTTGCCGGAGCCGGAAATACCCGTGACCGCCGTGAGCACGCCAAGTGGCACGCGGGTATCGACGCCCTGCAGGTTGTGCCGGCGGATCCCCTGTAGCTCCAGCCAACCGGTGGGCGTGCGGGCATGACTGGCGGGGGTGGGCAACTGCTCGAACAGGTAATGGGCAGTGTGGGACTCGGCCACTTCACGCAAACCGGCCGGCGGACCGCTGTACAGCACCCGTCCACCGCGCTCGCCGGCATCGGGGCCGACGTCCACCAACCACTGAGCGCGGCGCATCAACTCAAGGTCGTGCTCGACCACGAATACCGAGTTTCCAGCAACGCGCAGCCGGTCGAGGGCATCGTACAGCGCCTGGCTGTCAGAAGGGTGCAACCCGGCGGAGGGCTCGTCGAGCACATACACCACCCCAAACAGCAAGGCACTCAGTTGCGTGGCCAGGCGCAGGCGCTGAAGCTCGCCGGTCGACAATGTCGGTGTGGCGCGCTCCAGGGTGAGGTAGCCAAGGCCCAGTTGCTGCAGGGTACGCAGGCGCGTCAGCACGCCTTCGGCCAGGCGCTGCGCGGCCAGTTGTTTTTCTGCCGAGCGCGTGAAATGCGCATTGGTCTCGCCCTGGGCGACCGGTTCGAGCAGTGCTGCCACCTGGTCCAGCGGCATCTGCGCCAGGGTGCCGATATCCACTCCACAGAAGGTCACCGACAACGCTTCGGGCTTGAGGCGCTTGCCGGCACAAGCCGGACAGGGGTGGCCTTGCATGAAGCGCGACACGCGCTTTCGCATCAGGGCACTCTGGCTATTGGCGAAGGTATGCAGCACATAGCGCCGGGCGCCGGTGAAGGTGCCCATGTAGCTGGGTTTGAGCTTGCGCTTGAGCGCAATACGGGTTTCGGCGGGTGTGAGTCCGGCGTAAACCGGCACCGTGGGCGACTCTTCAGTGAACAGGATCCAGTCGCGGTCCTTCTGCGGCAGATCCTTCCAGGGCTTGTCGACGTCGTAGCCCAAGGTCACCAGGATGTCGCGCAGGTTCTGCCCGTGCCACGCCGGAGGCCATGCGGCAATCGCCCGGTCACGGATGCTCAGGGATGGGTCGGGGACCAGGGTCGCTTCGGTGACCTGGAAGACATGCCCCAGCCCATGGCACGCCGGGCAGGCACCTTGCGGTGTGTTGGGCGAGAAATCTTCGGCATACAGCATGCTCTGCCCGGGCGGATAGTGGCCCGCGCGGGAGTACATCATCCGCAGCAGGCTGGACAGGTTGGTGACGCTGCCGACCGAGGAGCGGGCATTGCTTGCCCCGCGTTGCTGTTGCAGTGCCACCGCCGGCGGCAAACCATCGATGGCGTCGACATCCGGCACGCCCACCTGGTCGATCAGGCGCCTGGCATAAGGGGCCACGGATTCGAAATAGCGCCGCTGCGCTTCGGCGTACAGGGTGCCGAAGGCCAAGGAAGACTTGCCCGAGCCGGACACGCCGGAAAACACCACCAATGCATCGCGGGGGATGGCGACATCCACCTCCTTGAGGTTGTGTTCACGTGCGCCGCGCACCACCACACAGCCTTCGCTGTCGAGGTGGCTGGGCTTGGTCGATGAAGGAGGGCGGGTCATGGGCGGCTCGGTGTTGGGCAATAGAGGGTACGGTAGCCAATGTCTGGCTTGGCTGCCTACCCCGGAGCGTCATGCAAGGGGCCATAAACACTTCGGCTGGTGTCGTTCGGCGTTTCCAACGCCAGCCAGTCAAATTCGATATGGCCGGCATCGGAATCTGGTATTACATCTGTCCGGTCCGCGCTGTTTAGCATCGTCGACGTCTTCCTGTCGACGAGAACAACAACGTGAACCTTGGAAAGATCATTACCCGCAGTGCCCGCTACTGGCCTGACCACACCGCCGTGGCGGACCGTCAGACGCGCTTGACCTACGCCCAGCTGGAGCACCGTAGCAACCGACTGGCCTCGGGGCTGGGGGCACTGGGTGTGGCCGCCGGTGAACATGTGGCGATCCTGGCAGCCAACCGTGTGGAGTTGGTGGAGGCGGAGGTCGCCCTGTACAAGGCGGCGATGGTCAAGGTGCCGATCAACGCGCGGTTGTCGCTGGATGAAGTGGTGCGGGTGCTGGAAGACGCTTGCAGCGTTGCGCTGATCACCGATGCCACCTTCGCCCGCGCGCTGGCCGAGCGACGCGAGACGTTACCGATGTTGCGCAAGGTTATCGCGCTGGAAGGCGATGACGGTGACCTGCGATACGACGCGCTGCTCGAACTCGGTAGCGAAGCGCCGTTTTGCCGGGACCCTGACGACGATGCGCTGGCGGTGCTGCACTATACCTCGGGTAGCTCCGGTGTGCTGAAGGCGGCCATGCTGTCGTTCGGCAACCGTAAGGCCCTGGTGCGCAAGAGTATCGCCAGCCCCACGCGTCGCTCCGGACCTGATGACGTCATGGCCCACGTAGGGCCGATCACCCATGCCAGCGGTATGCAGATCATGCCGCTGCTGGCAGTCGGCGCATGCAACCTCCTGCTGGACCGTTTTGACGATTCGCTGTTGCTGGAGACCATCCAGCGTGAGCGGGTGACCCGGCTGTTCCTGGTGCCGGCGATGATCAACCGGCTGGTGAACTTCCCTGGTGTCGAGCGCTTCGACCTGTCCAGCCTCAAGCTGGTCATGTATGGCGCTGCCCCCATGGCGCCGGCCCTGGTGAAGAAGGCCATCGAACTGTTCGGGCCGATCCTCGCGCAAGGTTACGGTGCTGGCGAGACCTGTTCGCTGGTGACCGTGCTGACCGAGCAGGACCATCTGGTCGAGGATGGCAATTACCAGCGCCTGGCTTCATGCGGGCGGTGCTATTTCGAGACCGATTTGCGGGTGGTGAACGAGGCCTTCGAGGATGTGGCGCCGGGCGAGGTCGGCGAGATCGTCGTCAAGGGGCCAGACATCATGCAGGGCTACTGGCGTGCGCCGGCGCTCACCGCCGAAGTCATGCGTGACGGCTACTACCTCACCGGCGACCTGGCGACCGTCGATGCCCAGGGCTACGTGTTCATCGTCGACCGCAAGAAGGAGATGATCATCTCCGGTGGGTTCAACGTGTACCCCAGCGAAGTGGAGCAGGTGATCTATGGCTTCCCCGAAGTGTTCGAGGCGGCGGTAGTCGGCGTCCCCGACGAACAGTGGGGCGAAGCGGTGCGCGCGGTGGTGGTGCTCAAGCCTGGGGCACAGCTGGATGCGGCTGAGCTGATCGAGCGCTGCGGCCGCGCCCTGGCCGGATTCAAGAAGCCACGCGGTGTGGATTTCGTCGCCGAACTACCGAAGAACCCCAATGGCAAGGTCGTGCGCCGACTGGTCCGCGAAGCCTACTGGCAACACAGCGAACGTCGTATCTAATCAGGGAGCATCAGCATGTATCAACCAAGTGCAAAGGCTGCGCAGATCATCGAAGCCATCGAAGGTTTCGTCCGCGACCAGGTTCGTCCGCTGGAGCAAGAGGCACAGTTGGACTGGGCACGTCCGCACCCGCAGGCAGTGCTGCGCCAGGTGTGGAAACGCGCCAGTGAACAAGGTCTTTACAAGGTCATGTTGCCAGAAAGCATGGGCGGTGCCGGCCTGAACGTCGCGGACCTGTGCGCGGTGAAGGAGGCCACGGTGCTGACCGGGTCGATGCTCGCGCCGCATGTACTGGGCGAGTTGTCCGGGCCGCCGCGCGTCGGCCACCTGTTCAAAGTAGCCAGCCCTTATCAGGTCGAGACCTTCCTACAGCCAGTGTGCCGCGCCGAAAAAGCCGTGTGTTTCGCCCTGACCGAGGCCGAGGCAGGCTCGGATGCAACGGCCATTCGCACCCAGGCACGGCGTGAAGGCGATCATTATGTGCTCAGCGGCAGCAAGCGCTACATTTCCGGTGCGACCTATGCCGACCTGGCAGTGCTGCTGGCGGTGACCGGTCCGGGGCAGGGCGCCCAGGGGATTTCGGCGTTCTTCGTCGACCTGAAGGCTCGGGGCGTACGTGTCGAGAGCGACTATTCAGTGATGTCCGGCGGCGGAGCCCATGGCGATATCGTGCTGGACGAAGTGCGTGTGCCAGCGGCCAACCTGATCGGTGAGGAGGGGCAGGGCTTCAAGCTCGCCATGGGCCGCATCACCCTCAATCGCTTGCTACATTGCCCAACCCTGCTGGGTATGGCCGGCCTGGCCCTGAACCTGTCGATCGAGCATGCGCGTACGCGCAAGCAGTTCGGCCAGCCGATCGCCATGTTCCAGGCGGTGAACCATATGATCGCCGACATGGCCACCGAACTGCATGCCGCGCGCAGCATGGTGTATGCAACCGCCCAGGTGAACGACGCCGGAGGCGATATTCGCACCCAGGCGCCGATGTGCAAGCTGTTCGTCTCCGAAGCGGCGTTTCGTATCGCCGACAAAGCGGTGCAGGTGCATGGCGGGGCCGGGCTGATGCAGGGCCATCCCGTGGAGTGGATTTTCCGCGCCACGCGGATGATGCGTATCCTCACCGGTACCAGCGAGATCCAACGCAACACCATCGCCAAAGGCGTATTGATGCCTGCGTGACCGTCGGGCCGCCCTTGGGGCGGCCTTGCAACACCCCACAACAAGAACAAGAGTACTTGCCATGACTGCAGATTCTTCGCTGCCCAACCCTCGTACGGCCTGGCTGGTGGCCGTCCTGCTGGCCTTGCTGATGCTGGTGAACTTCCTCGACAAGGTGGTGATCGGCCTGGTGGCGGTGCCGATGAGCGCCGAATTGGGCCTGACGGCCACTGAGTTCGGTCTGATCGGTGGCGCTTTGCATTGGTGCTTTGCCGCATCGGCCGTGGTCGGTGGCTTCATGGCCAACCGGCGCCCGACACGGACCTTGCTGTTGGGCATGGGCCTTTTCTGGGCAGTGATACAACTGCCGATGCTGTTCGCCACCTCACTCTGGGCGATCGTTGCCTGCCGCGTGTTGCTGGGCATCGGTGAGGGACCGGCATCACCGGTGGCGACCCATGCGCTGTACAAGTGGTTCCCCAATGACCGACGCAACCTGCCGGTAGCGTTGCTGCATGCCGGTAGTGCCATGGGGCTGCTGGTGGCGGGCGCGATGATCCCCTGGGTCAGCCTGCACTATGGCTGGCGCACCAACTTCATTATCCTTGCGCTGATCGGCCTGGTCTGGTGCCTGCTCTGGTGGCGACTGGGTAAGGAGGGCACCCTCGAGCGCCTGCGTGCCAGCCAACTCAGGGCGGATGACACGGCGATACCGTATCGCAGGTTGTTGAGCGACCCCAGCGTCCTTGGCAACTACCTTTGCCACTTCGCAGCCAACTGGTCGCTGGCCCTGACCTTGACCTGGGTGCCCAGTTACCTGCAGGTCGGCCTGGGTATCGATCCGCTGCAGACGGGGCACATCTTCGTCATGTTCGTGGTGGTGACCACGCCGCTAAGCCTGTTGTTGGCCTGGCTATCGCAGCGTCTGATGCGCCGAGGCATGCCGTCGCGGGTGGCGCGCGGAGTCTTCGTCTCGCTGTGCCTGGTGCTGGGAGGGCTACTGTCGGCATCGTTGATCCTGCCTGGGCTGAGCACTGCGGTACGGGTTGCCGCGCTGACCTTCAGTGGGGGCCTGGCGTTGGTGATGTACTCGGTGGGGCCGGCGATGCTCGCCGAGTTCACCCCGGCGGCCCAGCGTGGCGGCATCCTCGCGATGGGCAATGGTATCGCTTCACTGGCCGGCCTGGCAGCACCGGTGGTGACTGGTCTGCTGGTGCAGGGCGCGGGGGCCGAACACCCGGCCGGTTACGCCCAGGGTTTCCTGGTATGTGGCGCGGTGCTGGTGCTGGCCGGATTGGTTGGCCTGGCGACCTTGAATCCGCAGCGCACGTTACAGCGCTTGCGCGAGCCAGCTGTGGTCAAGCGGGGTGTCCGGGTGCGCTCTCAGACCGCAAGCTGAACACCAAGCACGGACTCCAATGGCTCAGCCTCACACCCAATCAGCTCGCCCCGCCAACGGCCACTGTTGACCAGGTCGACCAACACGCCTCGCACCAGGTCGCGCAGGCAGCCAGCGGCGAACGACAGCGGCTTGTGGCGCGAATGGGCCAAGGCGATGGTGCGGCTGATGCGCGGTTCGACAATGCGTCGCGCCGCCGTGGGTTCAAGCAGTTCACTGAGCGGCGGCCAGTTGCTGATGGTCGCCGCCAGGCCTGCACGCACCAGGCTGGCGATGCCGGGAGCCGATTGCTGTTCATAGGCCGCTGCCAAGGGCACGCCCGCTTCCATGGCTGCCTGCTCGATGCGGCGGCGCAGGTGTAGCGCGCGGGGTGGCAGGACCAACCGGGTGGCCGCCGCTTCGGCCAGGGTGATGGTGTCGGCGGCACCCGGCGCGCTGGCGCCGACCCAGTAGAGGGCCTCGGTGAAGATTGCCTCGGCTTCCACATGCTCGAGCTCCTCGGCGTTGGGCACCACACCAAAATCCACTTTGCCCAGTTCGATGGCCTGGCCACCCTCTCGGCTCAGGCCATCCCACACCGTCAGGGTCACCCCGGGGAAGCGTTGTTCGGCGCGCCTGACGATTTCCGGTAGCAGCAAGTCGGCGGCCGTGGCCGGAATGGAGATGGCCACATGGCCTTTAGGGTCGCCGCGGCTGGATTTCAGCTCGTCCTTGACCGAGTCGAGTTTCTGCACAACCTGGCGGGCCACCTCGTACAACTGGCGCCCGGCGTCGGTCAGGGCAATGCCGTCGTGCTGGCGGTCGAGCAACTGCATCTCCAGTTCACTCTCCAGCAGGCCGATCTGCCTGCTCAACGCAGGTTGGGCGATATAGGACCGGCGTGAGGCGGAAGAGAAGCTGCCAGCTTCGACGATGGCGATCAGGTAACGGAGCTGTTTCAAGGTCATTGGAGCGGTTCCAAGGGTATGCCGAACTGATATGGCACGTATCCGAACACGTTATTTGTGGGGTTCGAAGCGCGGCTCCTAGTATCACCCCGAAAGGGCAGGCCAAGGCAAGCCCGGTCAGGTCCGGTAAATACAAGAGGCCACGCGATATGAAATCTTTAGCACTGCTGCGCTGCATCCTGCTCGTCCACGCCAGCCTGTTGGCCCTGCACCTGGGGGCGACACCGATGACCGAGGAACTGACACCCGTGGGCGCCGAACGAGGGCCTACCCGCGATGGCAGTGTCCCGGCATGGACTGGCGGTTTGCAAGCGGGTCAGGTATCGCTGTCGGTCAACGGTACGCCACTGGATCCCTACGCCGATGAGCAGCCGCTGTACGTCATCACCGCGCAGAACTACCAGCGCTATCGTCAGCAGCTCACGGATGGACAAGTGGCCTTGATCGAGCGTTATCCCCAGTCGTTTCGCCTACCTGTCTACCCGTCGCATCGCAGTGTCGCGGTGTCGACCCAAGTGGCCGAGTGGGCGCGGCACAACGCTAGCAGCGTTCATTTGACCAACGATGGCAATGGCTTGCAGGGCTTTGCCGGAGTGCTCGCATTTCCGCAGCCGAGCAACGGCCTGCAAGTGCTATGGAATCACCTCACGCGACCGCGAAATGGCAGCTACAGCCTGGCCTCGGACAGTGTCACCCCACGGGGAGACGGACGCTTCGTCACGATGAGCATGCAACAGACCTTCGCCCGACCCGATGTACTGGCCGAAGGTCGGACCGGTAACGTGTTGTACTACCTGAGCTACCGCCTGACCGCGCCGTCGCGCCTGGCCGGTGACGCCGTGGTGCTGCACGAAACCCTCGACCAGGTGGCGCAGCCGCGCTTGTCGTGGTTGTACAGCAGCAGCCAGCGGAGGGTTCGTCGCGCACCGGCGCTGGCCTATGACAGCATCACCCCGGGCACTGCCGGCCTGCGAACCGCCGACAGCCGGGATATGTTCAACGGCGCTCCAGACCTCTATGAATGGACTTTGGTCGGTAAGAAGACCCTGCACGTGCCCTATAACAGCTATCGCCTGGCATCGCCGCTGGTCGGTTATGCAGCACTGGTCGGCCCAGGCCATGTCACCCCGCAGTTGACCCGTTACGAGCTGCACCGGGTCTGGGAACTGGTGGGCACCCTGAAGCCGGGGGCGAAGCATATCTATGCGAGCCGTCGTTACTACCTGGACGAGGACAGCTGGGCCATCGTCGAGGCGGACTTCTACGATCGCCAGGGAAAGCTTTGGCGTACGGCCCAGGCCCACAGCTATTACCACGTGGCGGGGCAGTCACTGGTCAACGCCATGGAGGCGATCTACGACCTACGCAGTGGCCGCTACCAGCTCTCAGGCCTGACCAACGAGCAACCCAGGCCCTTCGCCTTCAATGTACGCACCAGTGCATCTTACTTCTCACCCGGCGCACTGCGTAGCCAGGGGCTGCGCTGAAAAAGGACCCTAGATGGATCCTGATCATCGTCACCGTACGTGGGAACGCTGGTTGCTGGGGCAGGGCAAGCCTCCCGACCCGCGCTTTACCCTGGCCAATGAGCGCACCTTTCTTGCGTGGATCCGCACAGCCCTGGCGTTGCTCGGCGGGGCCATTGCCATCGAGACATTCGCCGCTCACGCCTGGCCCCAGCCGGGTCGGGTGGCGATGGAAATGGCACTGCTGGCAGCCAGCTTGCTGGTAAGCCTGGGCGCTGGCTGGCGCTGGTTAACGGTGGAACGCGCACTGCGTTGCGAAGCGCCATTGCCGTTACCTCGGCTGGTACCGCTGCTGAGCATCGCATGCGCGCTGGCCAGCATTGCGCTGGTAGAGGCGTTGTGGGGGCGTTGGCATGGTTGATTGCAGTGTCGACCAGGGACTGCAGGCAGAACGCACGGTGCTGGCCTGGCGGCGTACCCAAGTCTCATTGCTGCTAGTGGCATGCCTGGCCTGGCGCGGCGAAATGCTCGCCATTGCGGGCATGGGCGTGCTGCTGGCGTTGCTGGGGCGGGTGCGGGAGCAGGGGATCTACCGCCGAGGACTGGGCATGTTGTGCAGCGAACAAGGGCGCGCAGGCGCCTGCATCGTGCCGCTCTGTGCCATAGGGGTGGCGCTGCTGGTGCTGTGTGTGTGGTTGCGCCGCTCAATCTAGAGCGGCGCTGTCGAGTCAATCAGGGCGTGACGATGTTGAAGCGCCCATCTGGTTCGTCCAACTGCGCCATGAAGCGCATGAATTTCTCCCGCTCGCCGCTGATGACGATGCCACCTGACTTGGTTTCCTTGAGGAAACCGGTCTGCTTGAGTGCGATGAGGTCCAAGGTGGCCTTGCTCATCGACACTTGCACATCCGCCTTGGCGTGTTGCGTATGGTCGCGGTGGGTAAGCACGCCATTGCGCAGGGTCAGGGCATAGGACTCGTTCATGTCGGTGAAGCGCCAGTTGATGGTCAGGTCCTGCGCGGCAGCTTTGGCTGCATCGACACGCACGCCCAGGTAGTCGAAGAACAGCGATGGGGTCAGCGCTCGCACCAGGTCATCGGCGCTACCGCCCCTGCTGGCGGTGGTTGCCACACCGTTACGCAGTTCCTGCGCGCCGGTCAGGTAGGCGTTGCGCCAGGTGGCGTTTTCGCTTTGATAGCCCAGTTGCTCCAGTGCGTCGGCTTGCAGCTCGCGCGCGGCGCGATGGTCCGGCTGGGCGAAAATCAGGTGGCGGGTAAGCTCTGCTACCCAGCGGTAGTCGCCGTTGTCATACGCTTGCTTGGCCAAGGTCAGCACTCGCTCGGCACCGCCGAGGGCCTTGACGTAATGTTCGCCAGTCTCGCGTGGCGGCAGCGGGTTCAGCGTCGCCGGGTTGCCATCGTAGAAGCCCATGTAGCGCTGGTAAACCGCACGCACGTTATGGCTGAGCGAGCCGTAATAGTCGCGGCTGTACCATTTGCTGGCCAGCCGAGGCGGCAGCGAGGTCAGTTCGGCGGCGATCTCGGTGGGGCCAAGGCCCCGGTTGATCAGGCGCAGGGTCTGGCTGTCGATGAAGGCATACATGTCGCGCTGGTCGGCCAGGTACTCGCGGATCGCCTCACCACCCCAGGTCGGCCAGTGGTGCTGGGCGAAGACCACTTCGGCCTGGTTGCCGTAGCGCAACAGCGATTGATCCAGGTAGTACGCCCAGACCTTGGCATCGCGCACCTGGGCGCCGCGCAAGGTCAGCACGTTGTGCTGCACGTGGGAGGCGTTCTCGGCCATGCACAGGGCTTTGAACGTGGGGAACCACAGGTTCATTTCGGCAGGTGCCTCGGTGCCGGGCGTGAGCTGGAACTCAATATCGACACCATCGATGCGCAGCGTCTCGATGGGTTTTTCGATCAGCCGCGTGGGGGCGATCAGGCTGACCGTGGCATTGGCCGGTACACCCTTGCCAAGGCCAGCGTCCACTTGGCCGCGCGGCCCGCGTGGCAGCGGTGCGCCATACATGTACTGCGCTCGTCGCTTCATTGCAGGCCCCGCCAACACGTTTTCGCTGATGGCATGCTCGAAGAAGCCCTGCGGGGCGATGACCTGAACCTTCCCGGCCTTGACGTCGGCCTCGTCGATCACGCCGCGCACTCCGCCGAAGTGATCGACGTGGGGATGGGTGTAGATCACCGCCACCACCGGACGCTGCGGGCGATGCCGGAAGTACATCGCCAGCCCGGCCTTGGCAGTCTCGACCGACAGCAGCGGGTCCATGACGATCAGGCCGTGCTCGCCTTCGATCAGGGTCATGTTGGCCAGGTCAAGGCCACGTACCTGGTAGATGCCCTCGGTGACCTTGAACAAGCCTGCGATGGTATTGAGCTGGGCGATACGCCACAGGCTCGGGTTGACCGTGGCCGGTGCCTCGCCGTTGAGAAATGCATAGCGCTGCAGGTCCCAGACGGTTTTGCCATCGGCAGTGACTACGGCTTGGTCCACGGCTTCGAGCAAGCCGCGGCGAGCATCGGCGAAGTCGTTACGGTCGGCGAACGGCAGGCGTTGAAGCCATTGCTGATTACTCTGGCGGGTGAGGTCGGTAGCGTCCTTGCCGGGCGAATCGGCGTGCGCGGTAAAGGGCAGAGCGATGGCCAGCAGGTAGGGCAGAGATCGTAGGCGCATGGGGCATTCCTTGTTGTTTTGAGGGCGACCACTCTAAGGACAGAGCTTGGCGCCTAACCAATACCTCTGCTGTATGCCCTGCCATGCCCGGATGCGATGGCTCAGCCGGCGCGTATGTCCATGATACGGGCCACCAGCCAGGCCAACGCCGGATCGTGCTGGCGGTGAGCAAGGTACACCAGCTCCAGCTGGAACGGTTCCAGGGCGAAGGGCAGGTCGAATACCTGCAGCGGCAGCAACTGGGCGAAATGGCGCGCCAGCGCGGTGGGCAATACCACACACAAGTCAGAACTGGCGGCAAGGTGTGCGGCTTGCAGATAGTTGGGTGTGGTGTAGACGATACGCCGGGCTAGACCCTGCTCGCCCAGCCACTGATCGACCATGCCACGGGTCTGGCCGCCGTGCACCCAAAGATGACGCAAGCCCAGGAAAGTCTGCAGGTCGAGTGCGCCATCGACGTCGGGGTGTCCCTGGCGTACTGCCACATGCAGGGTCTCGCTGCGCCAGTGGCGTCGCTCATAGCGTGCCGGCACTTCGTCGAAGCGCCCCAGTACCAGGTCCAGTTCACCCCGGTCGAGGGCTTCGGCCGGCAGGTTGGGCGCCAGATGCACGACATCCACGCGCAGGTGGGGGGCCTGGTTGTGCAAGGTGGTCAATAACCCGGGCATGCATAGCTGTTCGGCAAAGTCGGTGAGGGCGATGCGCAGTTGCCGGTGGCTCACCGATGGCGTGAAGCTGTCTCCGCCGCCAAGGGTCTGCTCTATCTGTTGTAAGGCCGCACGGATCGGGCCCTCCAAGGCCAGCGCGCGCGGGGTAGGCCGCATTCGTCGGCCAACCCGTACCAGCAATGGGTCATCGAGCAGGTCGCGCAAGCGGGCCAGTGCGTTGCTCACCGTGGGCTGGGTCAGGGCCAGGCGCTCGGCGGCGCGAGACACATTTTGCTCGCGCAGCAGCATGTCTAGCACGCGCAACAAGTTGAGATCGAAGTTGCCAATATTCATGCGAAAAATACATGGGATGGAAAATGAAAATTTCAAAAATAGTAGGCGCCTGACTAGGGTGGGGGCAATGCCTTCACACTGAGAATCAGGAGCGTCATGCGTGAATACTCCCTATAACGTTGAGCAGACGGCGGTGATTGGTGCCGGGACGATGGGTCGCGGCATTGTCATCAGCCTGGCCCGTGCAGGGCTGCCCGTGTTGTGGCTGGATAACGACCCGCGCGCCACGGAGACGGGCCTGGCGATGCTCAAGCAGACTTGGGCGCAGCAGGTTGCCAAGGGTCGCATCGACCAGGCAGAGGCCGATGCCTGCCTGGCGCGCGTGAGCCAGGTAACCACCTATGCAGACCTCGCCCAGGTCGACCTGGTGATCGAAGCGGTGTACGAGAACCTTGCCCTCAAGCAGGAGATTTTTCGCACGCTGGACGATACCCTCAAAGCTGAAGCAATCCTGGCCAGCAATACCTCGGCGCTGGACATAGACGCGATCGCTGCCGTGACCCAGCGACCTGAGCAGGTACTGGGGCTGCATTTCTTCAGCCCGGCGCACGTGATGAAGCTGTTGGAAGTGGTACGTGGTCAGCGCACATCGCCTGCCGTGCTCGATGCGGCCCAGGCCCTGGGGCAGCGGATGGGCAAGGAAGTCGTGGTGGCTGGCAACTGTCCGGGTTTCATCGGCAACCGCATGCTTGCCACCTATGTCGCCGAGGCCCGCAAACTACTGCTGGAAGGTGCGACGCCAAGGCAGGTGGACGAGGCGCTGCAAGCCTTCGGCATGGCCATGGGGCCGTTCCGCATGTACGACGTGGTTGGCATCGACCTGGAGTGGCGTGCCCGCCAGCTGGCCGGCGTAGGAATGGAGGCCCCCCTGGCCCAGGTCGACAATGCCCTGTGTGCGCTGGGTCGTTTCGGACAGAAGACGGGTAAGGGTTACTATCGTTACGCCCCTGGAAGCCGAGAAGCCGTGCACGACCCCGAGGTCGATGCGCTGGTGCTCAAGGTTGCCCACGACCTGGGCGTGCGCCCGCGTGAGATCGGCGAAGCAGAGATCCGCGAGCGATGCCTGCTGGCACTGGTCAATGAAGGTGCGAAGATCCTCGAGGAGTCGGTTGCCAGTTGCAGCGATGACATCGACCGCGTCTACCTGCATGGCTATGGATTCCCGGCGGATATCGGTGGGCCCATGCGCTGGGCCGACCAACAGGGACTGGGGTCGTTGCTGGGGCGCCTGGAGCGTCTGCAAGGCCTGTTCGGCGAGCACTGGCGCCCGTCTGGGTTGCTGATGCGTCTGGCGGCCGAGGGTAAGCCGTTGGCCAATGTCCGCGAGGGCCGCGCATGAACTACCTGGCCCCCCTGCGTGACATGCAGTTCGTCCTGCACGAAGTCTTCGACGTGACGGCCCATTGCACCCGCTTGGGCAATGAGCTGGACCGTGAAACCATCGACGGCATTCTCGATCAAGGTGCGCGCTTTGCCAGCGAGGTGGTGGCACCGCTCAATCGCCAAGGCGACGAGCAGGGCTGTCGCCTCGAACAGGGCCGTGTAATCACGCCCGATGGCTTCCGCGATGCCTACCAACAGTACGTGGAACAGGGCTGGGGCGGTATGACCGGCTCGCTGGAATACGGCGGGCAAGGCTTGCCGCAGATGGTCTCGGCATGCTTTCACGAAATGCTGATGAGCGCCTCGTTGTCTTTCCGGATCTATTCCGGTCTGACCGAGGGGGCAGCCTTGGCCGTGCACCGGCATGGCAGCGACGCTCTCAAGCGTGATTACCTGGGCAAGCTGGTCAGCGGTGAATGGACCGGCACCATGTGCCTGACCGAGCCCCAAGCAGGCACCGACCTGGCGTTGCTGCGCACTCGGGCCGAGCCGCACGGCGATGGCAGCTATCGCATCAGCGGCAGCAAGATTTTCATCAGCGGCGGCGATCAGGACCTGACCGACAACATCGTCCACCTGGTGTTGGCACGCCTTCCCGATGCGCCCGTCGGGGTTCGCGGCATCAGCTTGTTCCTGGTGCCGAAGTTCGTGTGCTCAGCCGAGGGTGGACTGGGCACGCGCAACGCGCTCGAATGCGGCGCGCTGGAACACAAAATGGGTATCAAGGGCGCGTCCACCTGCGTGATGAACTTCGACGGCGCCCGTGGCTGGCTGGTGGGCGAAGCCAACCAGGGCCTGGCCTGTATGTTCACCATGATGAACGACGCGCGCTTCCAGGTCGGCCTACAAGGTCTGGGCATTGCCGAGGCGGCCTTCCAGGGCGGCCTGGCGTATGCCCGTGAGCGTCTTCAGTCGCGCAGCCTCGTAGGGCCGCAGGCGCCCGAACTCAGTGCCGACCCCATCATCTGCCACCCTGACGTGCGGCGCATGCTGCTGACCCAGAAAACCCTCAGCGAAGGATGCCGCATGTTGGCGGCTTTCGCGGCGCAGGCGCTCGACCTGGAGCATGGTGGCGAGCAGCCAGAGGACCGGGCCGCCGCCGGCCGGCAGGCGGCACTGTTGATCCCCATCGTGAAGGCATTTCTCACCGACGTCGGCCAGGAGGTCGCCAGTCTTGGCGTGCAGCTCTATGGTGGGCATGGCTACATCCGCGAATGGGGCATGGAGCAACTGATGCGCGACAGCCGAATCACCCAGCTGTACGAGGGCACCAATGGCATCCAAGCCCTGGATCTGGTTCGGCGCAAGGTATTGGCCGACGGCGGCGAGCAGCTGTGGCTGTTGATCGATCAGCTACTTGCGGCGGCGCGCCAATGCCACGCAAAAGAACTGGTGGGCATGTCCGAGGCGGTGATCCAGCGTCTACAAGAGTGGCGCAACCTGAGCGCTGAAGTGCTCGATGCCTGCCGCTGCGACCCTCAGGAGATCGGTGCAGTGTCGGTGGACTTCCTCGCCTATTCAGGCTACGTGCTGCTGGCAGCGCTGTGGCTCCGGGCAGCCGAGCGCGCAAGCGCTGCCTTGGCTGCAGGCAGCGGCGACGGCGCGTTCTACCAGGCGAAATTGCATGCGGCGGCTTTCTACTGGCGGCGGATATTGCCGCGCGCCAGTGCCCACTGCGAGGCGTTGCGTGGCGGTGCTCAGTGCCTGATGAGCCTGGATGAAGCGCATTTCGCCTTCTGACCGGTTTGCCGTTCCCCTACAAGAACAAAAGGAATTCGGACATGCAGCCATTCAGTTTTGCCACCACCCCCCACCTGTTGTGCGAAGTCGGCGCCGCGGGGCGCCTTGCCCAGTTGTGTCAGCAACGCGGCGCGCGTCGCGTGTTGATCGTGACCGACCCGGGCATCACAAGCCTGGGCATGCTCGATGACCTGTTGCCCGGCTTCACCCAGGCGAACCTGAGCGCGGCGATTTTCAGTGAAGTCAGTGCCGACCCCAGTCATGCCTGCGTACTGGCAGCGGTCGGTCGTGCCCGCCACATCGGGGCCGAGCTGATCGTCGGCTTTGGCGGCGGCAGCTCCATGGATGTCGCCAAGCTGGTTGCGCTGCTGGCGCACCCTGACTGCGAGCAAAGCCTGGAAGCGGTCTACGGCATCAACCAAGCCAAGGGCCAGCGTCTGCCCCTGATCCAGGTCCCTACCACCGCCGGTACCGGTTCGGAGGTAACGCCCATCGCCGTGATCACCACTGGCGAGTCGGCGAAGATGGCGGTGATTTCGCCGCTGTTGCTGCCTGACCTGGCATTGCTGGACGCTGAGCGAACGTTGGGCCTGCCACCGGCGATCACCGCCGCCACGGGTATCGACGCGATGGTCCACGCCATCGAAGCCTCTACCAGCCAGTTCAAGCGCAATCCAATGTCGAGCCTGTTGGCCCGCGAGGCCCTGGCGCTGCTGGCGCGCAACCTCGACCAGGCGGTGCACAACGGCGGCAATCTACAGGCGCGCCAGGCCATGCTGCTGGGCGCCTGCCTGGCCGGCCAGGCGTTCGCCAATGCCCCGGTGGCGGCGGTGCATGCGCTCGCTTACCCGCTAGGGGCGCGTTATCACGTACCACACGGGCTGGCCAATGCCTTGGTACTGCCTCACGTCATGCGCTACAACCGGCGCGAGGCGTTCGCCGACTACGCGGCGTTGGCTCCAGCACTGTTGGGCGAGCGATTGCTGCCGGGTGATCCGCACGAACTGTGCTGCCAGTTCATCGATGAACTGGAGAAACTTGCGCCGCGCTGCGGCCTGCCCAGCCGGCTGCGTGACGTTGGCGTACCGCGGCACAGTCTGCAGCTGCTTGCCGAGGACGCCATGCAGCAACAACGGTTGCTGGTCAACAACCCGCGCAAGGTGACCCTTGCCGACGCCCTTGCCCTTTACCAGGCGGCGTTCTGAACATGGCCAGGGAGCGCCCGCTGCGCGGCGCCTACCGTCACTTCCAGCCGATCAGCACGCGCTGGCATGACAATGACCTGTATGGGCATGTGAACAACGTCATCTACTACAGCTATTTCGACAGCGCCGTGAACACTTGGCTGATCGAGCATGCCGGCCTGGACGTTCACAGCGACCCAGTTGTGGCCTATGTGGCCGGTTCGGCGTGCGACTACTACGCCTCCGTTGCGTTTCCGCAGCGCATCGAGGTGGGTATCGCTATCGACAAGCTGGGTAACAGTTCGGTGCAGTACGCGCTGGCCGTGTTCGTCGCGGGCCAACCCCAAGCCTGTGCTGCCGGTCGTTTTACCCATGTTTTCGTCGACCGCCGCGACCACCGGCCTGTCCCCATTCCCGCCAAACTGCGCAGCGCGTTCGAACGCTTGCTGCCGGCGTAATTGCACAAGGAGAGCTGTTTCATGCAAGACGCAGTCATCGTATCCACGGCGCGTACGCCTATCGCCAAAGCCTGGCGGGGCGCCTTCAACGACCTCACTACACCAAGCATGAGTGCCATCGCCATCCGTGCGGCGGTCGAGCGCGCCGGCATAGAACCGCAAGAGGTGGAGGACCTGGTGCTCGGCACCGCCATGCAAAGCGGCACTGCCGCGATCAACCCGGCGCGCCTGTCGGCGTTGGCGGCCGGCTTGCCGCTGTCGGTGGCCGGGCAGACCATCGATCGCCAATGCGCCTCGGGGTTGATGGCCATCGCCATCGGCGCCCAGCAGATTCGCAGCGAGGGTATGCAGGTGGTGGTCGGGGCAGGGCAAGAGCAGATCAGCCTGGTGCAGCAGGCGCACATGCAGGCTGCCAACGCTGCGCAAGATGCCACGGTGCGGCGCATGTGCGAGCACGCCTATATGCCCATGTTGCAAACGGCTGAGCGTGTGGCACAGAAGTACGGCATCGACCGTGAGGCGCAGGACCGCTACGCCTTGCTGTCGCAGCAGCGCACGGCTGCCGCGCAACACGCTGGACTCTTCGCCGACGAGATCGTTGCGGTGACCGCTCAGCGCAAGCTGGTGGATCCGGATACCGGCATCCAGACTCATCAACTCGTGCATCTGACCCAGGACGAAGGCAACCGGCCCCACACGCAATTGGCGGACTTGCAGGCGCTGCGTCCGGTGATCGAGGGCGGCTGTGTGACTGCCGGTAACGCCAGCCAGTTGTCCGACGGCGCCAGTGCATGCGTGCTCATGAGCGGTGACCGCGCGGCCCGACTGGGGCAACGGCCGCTGGGGCTGTACCGAGGGATGGCGGTGGTCGGCCTGGCACCGGAGGAAATGGGGATTGGGCCTGTACTGGCGATACCGCGCCTGTTGGCTCGGCACGGCTTGCGGGTGCAAGACATCGGCCTGTGGGAGCTCAACGAGGCATTCGCCTGCCAGGTGCTGTATTGCGCCGAGCAGTTGGACATCGACCCGGCACGCCTGAACGTCAACGGCGGCGCCATCGCCATCGGGCACCCGTATGGCATGAGCGGTGCTCGCATGGTCGGCCATGCCTTGCTCGAAGGCCGCCGGCGCAACGTGCGCTACGTAGTGGTCAGCATGTGCGTTGGCGGAGGCATGGGCGCGGCCGGATTGTTCGAGGTGCTTTGAACGCGCCCACCAGCCATAACGAACCGGCATGGCACTGATCCGAAGACGCTATTTGTGACCGCCGCGCCACCTCACTAATAATCTTCCCACTACTACCGCCGGCCAGTGCGGCCGGCGTTTTCCCCGTTGAACTTGTCTTGTCACTCTCGAATACAACAACAAGAGGTTAAGAGTGAGCGTATACAACCTTTCCTGCCGGCGCCGAGCGCCGCTGGCGGTATTCTGCTGCCTGCTCGCCGCACCGGCCACTGCCTTGCAATTCGATGTCGGCCCACTCGAAGGGCGGCTTGACTCGGCCCTTTCGTTCGCTACAGCCATCAGCACTGCCAACCCGGACAAGCAGCAACTTCAGTACGCCAATGGCAACGATGGGCGGCGAAACTACCGTTCGGGGGATGTCTTCTCGGCGATCTTCAAAGGGACGCACGACCTGGAGCTACGACACGATAACGTCGGTCTGTTCGTGCGTGGCAGCTACTGGTACGACACAATGCAGCGTGATCACCAACAGCGCGCGGTCGCTATCGACGACAACAACCGTCTGGTTTCGACGAAGACCGCGGGCGCCGAGTTGCTGGACACGTTTGCCTATGCTCTCTACGACATCGACGGTGAGCCCGGTTCGCTTCGCCTGGGCAAACAGGTCGTGAACTGGGGCGAAAGCCTGTTCATTCAAGGTGGTCTGAACGTAATCAGTCCGTTCAACCAGGCCGCGCTACGCCGACCTGGCACCGAAGTAAAGGATGCGTTGGTGCCGGTCAACCTGCTGTATATCACCCAGAACCTCAACCAGGCCGTGTCATTCGACGCTTTCTACCAGCTCGATTGGGAGCAGACCCGGCTGGATAACTGTGCAACTTTCTTCGCCGCGAACGATTTCATGCCAGAAGGTTGTCAGGGGCTGGACGTCGGTGGGCAGATGGTCACCAACCCAGCGGTTACCCAAGCACTGGCCCCCTTTGGCGTGACGCTGACCGAGGAGGGCGTGCGTGTGCCGCGTGGCGCCGACCAGACTGCGCGCAATGGTGGTCAGTGGGGCTTTTCGCTGCACTGGTATGTCGAGCCGATGGATACCGAGTTTGGTTTGTACGCGGCCAACTATCACAGTCGCTCTCCGTACCTGGGCACGGTCAGCAGCCGTTATTACGCCAATACCGACTTTGCCAGGCGCTTGTGCGGCAGCATCGGCGTGCCATTGTCCAACTGCGGGGCCTTCCTGACGTCGAGCAACGGGCAGACTCTGGCCGGTGCGCTGCGTATGGGTACCTCGCAGTACGTTGCGCAGTACCCCGAGGACATTCGCCTCTATGGCATCACCTTTGCCACCACGCTGCGCAACGGCACCGCCGTGCAAGGCGAGGTGAGCTATCGCCCGAACATGCCGGTACAGCTGAACGGAAACGATCTGCTGCAGTCGTTGCTCAATGCGCCGGGGCGCAGCCCGCTCAACGCCGATGGACTGCGACCGCCGACCGACAATACCTTGTTCAACGGCTACCGGCGCAAGGAAGTGACCCAAGCCCAGGTGTCGGCGCTGCAGACGTTCAGCCAGGTGATGGGCGCTAACCAACTGTTGCTGATCGGGGAGGTGGGGGCCACCTATGTAGGTGGGCTAGAGGGGCGTTTCGGCCCGCGCTATGGCCGCTCTGGCGCCTACGGTAATGGCGAGCTTGCGGACAACGACGTGTGCCTGGAAATTTCAAGAAGTCCAGGTGACTGCAACGGGGAGGGGTTCGTCACGCCATTCTCCTGGGGTTATCGGCTGCGGGCAACCTTGAGCTACCCGAGTTTGCTCCAGGGCGTGGACATCCGCCCAAACCTGGCCTGGGCTCATGACGTCAAGGGCTATTCCCCCACCGATGGCTCCGCGTTCAATGAAGGGTCGCGCTCGATCAGCGTGGGTGTGGATGCCACATTGGCAAACAAGTACTGGGCAAGCGTTGCCTACACCGACTTCATCGACGGTGACTATGGCACCCGCGGCGATCGCGATTATCTGGCGTTCAGTGTTGGCGCCAGTTTCTAGAACGGCCCAATGTCGGGAATGGAAAACCCGTTGATGCCAAGAGCGTCCGCGAATCGGCAACTTGTGCGACTCGCGGGCCGGCGGCTTGGTGCTAAAGCGTTGCTTGCCGCTGCCAAGCCAGCGGTGAAATGCCTTCGGCCTTGGCAAATGTCCGACAAAAGTGGGACTGGTCACAAAAGCCGCACTCCAGTGCAATTTCGGCCAGCAACATTCCCGAGCCTCCGAGCAGCTCCTTGCTTTTCTTCAACCGTTGCGCACGCATCCACTGCTGCGGGGGCATCTGCAGGGTATCCCTGAACATGCGGGTAAAATGGCTGCGCGATAGGGCGCAGGCTTGAGCTAGCTCAGTAACGGATATGCCGGTGTCCAGATTGTCCAGCATCAACTTCTTCGCGGTCGTCACCTGCCAGGGTTTAAGTCGCCCGGTGGTTTTCAGTGCGACACTGGCCAGCACAGTGCAGTTGTCACTGTTCATACAAGTCCATTTATTCAATGAAGAGGGGTACGACCGATTGGCGTACCCCTCACAGGGGCGATGAGCAGCCCCTTGACGCAAGGGGCTGGTGACGGTCAGACAGGCGCAGCGACTGGGGCTAGGGTAGGCCCATGCTGAACGCGCTCAGGCGCTTTGTGCACCATGGTGTACGCGTAGTCGACACCCATCCCGTAGGCGCCGGAGTGTTCCTTGACCAGCGCCATGACGGCGTCGTAGGTGTCGCGGTTTTTCCAATCGCGCTGCCATTCCAACAGCACTTGCTGCCAGGTGACAGGAATCACACCCGCCTGAATCATGCGTTGCATTGCGTAGTCGTGCGCTTCCTTGGTCGTGCCACCAGAGGCATCTGCGACCATGTAGATTTCGTAGCCGGCATCGTTCATTGCCGACAGGGCGAAGGTGGTGTTGCAGACTTCTGTCCATAGGCCGGAAACGATGATCTTGTTGCGACCGTTTTTCTTCAGCGCATCTCTCACCTTCTGGTCGTCCCAGGAGTTCATGGAGGTCCGCTCCAGCAGCGGAGCGTCGGGGAAGACAGCAAGCAGCTCGGGGTAGGTATGCCCAGAGAAGCTTTCAGTCTCCACCGTCGTGATGATGGTGGGAACATTGAAAATCTTGGCGGCCTTGGCCAGGCCCACCGTGTTGTTCTTGAGCGTTTGACGATCGATGCTCTGTACGCCAAAAGCCATCTGCGGTTGCTGATCGATGAAGATCAGCTGGCTGTTGAGCGGGGTCAGGACTTCAGTTTTTGGATTGTTCATTGTTGCTCCCTGTCTGCTAGATGAAGGTCATCGCACAAGCCTCGGCGCCCGCGTTCGGCAGGCTTCGCTGAGCCATCGGGTGATGTCCTCGGCGACGCCCGTTGCTTGAGTCCGAGTACAAGATAGCCAAACCCAACGCGAAGCGGTGGCGCATTTTTGCGCCAGTAGGAACGCACTAATGCGCCACAGACTTGTTCATCTGCCTGCTAGGATTCGTACGCAAAGGCGGATCCACCTGATCCGGTTCGCCTCAGGAGAATGCGATGACAGCTTCACAACCGCTCAACAAACAAACCGCCTATTGGGGCGTGCCATGGGAGAAGAGTTACGGCTACCCGCAGGCACGGCGGGTAGGAAACGACATTTATGTCTCTGGCCAGTTCAACCATGACGAGGAGGGCAGCCTGATCGCGCCTGCCCCCCTGGATCGTGACGGGAAGCCCAGCGATTTCTCTTCGATGGGCGACCAGATGCGCGCTGCGTACGACAATATCGCCAAGTTACTCGCCCTGTACGGTGCGACGCTCGAGGATGTCGTGGAGGAAACGCTCTACGTGTTGGACATGGACGCTGCATTCGCAGTGGTCGGAAAGGTACGAAAGGCTGCCTACGGCACCGAGCGGCCGCAATGCGCGAGCAACATCATCGGCGTATCGAGGCTGGCCCAACGCCCTCAGTTGATCGAAATTGCTTGCAAAGCAGTGATCGGGTCACGGGCTGAGTGAGCGGCACTCCCGGTCTCGGGCTAAAGGACCGGGAGTTCCCGTTGACCCTCGATCAAAGGCTTCTGGTTGGCAACGGCGGCAGCACAGAACGTCATGAATGCTTTGACCCGCCAGGATTTGCGGATGTCTTGGTGAGTCAGCAACCACAGTTCATCCTGAAGTTCGGGCACCACCGGGCCGATGCGCTCCAACCCTGGCGTGATATCGCCGAGCATGCAGGGCAGAAAACCCACGCCCAGTCCTGCGGCTATGGCAGCGCTTGCGGCTGCGACTGAGTCGGTGCGGAAGGCGATGCACTCGGCAGCGACCCTGTTTTCGACGTAGCTCGTCGCTTTCAAGCCTCTTAGCGCGGCGGAATAGGAAACCCAAGCCTGGCCTTCAGCGAAGAGCGCAGCAGGCGTCATGTGATTGCTGCTGCCATAGGGAGCCCAGGCGATCGAGGCCAGTTTGCGACCAACCAGGCTCTCGGCGGGTTTTTTGGTCGCCCGAACGGCGATATCCGATTCATCCCGGGCAAGGCTCAGTGATTCGTTGCCCACCAGCACTTCGATCGTGATGCCTTCGTTGAGGGCTTTGAAGTCCGCGATGATTGGGGTGAGAAAGTACAGAAGCAGTGAGTCGCTGGTGGTAATGCGCAGTTTACCGAGCGGCCCCTGGCCGGCACGTGATACTCGCCGTGTCACGCTGACGATGTCCAGTTCCACACGCTCGGCGAGCGCTCGCAATTCCGCGCCTTCGAGGGTGAGCAGATAGCCTGACTTGCGGTGATCGAACAAAGCCACGCCCAGTGTTTTTTCCACCTGGGAAACCCGACGCGAGACGGTTGATACGTTGATGCCGAGTTTCTTGGCCGTGGCAGCGCGATTACCGCATTCACTCAGCGTTTTGATGATCCGCAGATCATCCCAGGAAAGCTGATTGGCAGCCTCGCCCACGTTCCATTTCGCATCCTTGGCGGCTTGTGGGCCAGTTGGCAAGTTTTCAGGTAACGACTTCACGTGTCTGGTTCCAGAACAGAATGGGCAGATCATACGAGAAGGGCCGGGGGGAACCCAAGCCGCGAAGGAGCCTCAATGGCACAAGCTTCCAACGTGAGATGGGGCATATTGGGGAGCTTCTGGTGTCTGTGGGGTATCAACCCCCGTTTGCTCGACTACCTCGCATCGCAGGTGCCGCGGGGGCAGGGTGCTGAGCCATCGAGATCGCCAACGCGGCGGTGTTCTTGCCCTGCAATGATTCAAGCTTTGTGAATGGTGCAGAGTTGTTTGTCGACGGGAGGCAAGCTCAGATCCAACAGCATGGATGGGGATGTGCCAAGCGCTGCATCGCTCTGGCGAATGGCACGTCCTACCCACTTGAAAAAGACTTCGGCGATTAGCGTGACGAAACTCTCACCGGAACAGACTGTTGTCCCTGAGCTCAGGTTCAGCCATGCCTGAATCCAGGCGCGGATTCGGTGAGTTGGGTTCAGGCTACGGGGATCGGGTTGTCAACCAGCGACTGGTTGAATTGGTGAATCAGTTCGTGCTCGTTCGCGCCCTGATTAGCGCGCAGTGGGACGACACGATCCACCAGGACCTCTGTAGTGGCGGATTCGAGCTTGGCCAGGGTCTCCTGGATGAAGTCACCCAATGGCATGGCACGCTCATCACCGCTCTTGTGAATCAGGTCGGTGTCGACCCAAGGCGGCGCGATTTCCAACACTTTGACGCTGGTGTCACGCAGGCTGAATCGCTGTGACAGCGAGTAGGAGTGTATGGCCGCCTTGGTCGCCGAATACAGCGCGGTGGCCGCTAGCGGCAGGTAGGCCAGTACCGAGCTGTTGTTGATGATGTAGGCATCCGGTTGTCGCTTGAGGTGCTCGACGAAGGCAGCGCTGACGCGTACCGGGCCCAACAGGTTGGTCTGTAGCAGGCTCACTGCTTGTTCGTCGTCATGGTCTCCTGAGGCCGGGTTGTCGAATGGCATCACGCCGGCATTGTTGATGATCACGTTCAGTGAAGGATGGCGGCGGATCACTTCTTGGGCCACCGCCTTGATCTGCTGCGGATCGTTGATGTCCAGGCGCACGGTATCGATGCCTGGGTTGGCCTGGGCGATTTCATCCAGCAGTGCCTGGCGGCGCCCCGCAACGATCACTTTGTTGCCGCGCTGATGGAAGGCCTCTGCCAAGGCTCGGCCGATGCCTGAAGTTCCACCGGTGATGAAAATGGTGTTAGCACTGAGTTTCATGATCCGTTTCCTTTTTTCCGATCAGTTGGTGGTGTAACGCGGGGCAAGCCGATTGCTCGACAGCTGGCTGAACAGGTGTTGCCGGCTGGCTTCGTAGCGTTCGAATGCCTGAAGGTCGTGCATTGAGGGGATGGAGATGAGTACCTGGTCGTCGAAGTCTTGCAGGGCCCCGTCCACCAGATCCTGGGCCGACATCACGATCCCCGGGTCGAGGTGCTCGACCGGCAAACCGCCGATTTGCCAGAAGTCGGTGGCAGTCGCCCCTGGCAGCACCGCCTGAATTTGGATGCCCTTGTCCGCGAGCTCCTTGCTCAAAGACCGCGTGAAGGCAGTGACATACGCCTTGCTGCCGCCGTAAACGCCATTGAGCAGCTCTGGCGCCAGGCTAACGATGGACGAGATGTTGATCACGGCGCCTTGATTGCGGGCTACAAATCCCGGGATAGCGGCATAGGTAAGGCGGGTGAGGGCGGTGACGTTGAGGGTGATCATTTCGGCCATCCGTTCCACGTCACTTTCCAGCAGGCTGGTGTGGGTGCCGATCCCAGCGTTGTTCACCAGCAAGGTGACGGTGGCGTCCTCGCGCAATTTGTGTTCCACCTTGGCCAGTTCTTCCGGGTTGGCCAGATCTGCCGGGAAGACTTCCACGCTCTGGCGGGTTTCGGTGGTGAGCCGATTTGCCAAGGTGTTGAGGCGCTCCCGATTACGGGCGACCAGTACCAGGTCGTATCCCCGGCGGGCCAGGCGTTCTGCGTAGATGGAGCCGATGCCGGTGGAGGCGCCGGTGATGAGGGCAGTGCCTTTTGATTGCTGCGTCATGGTCGTGCTCCGCTGTTTGATATGGACGCATGATGCAGTCGATCGCTTTCGTCTCAAACGACGTATAGGATACGTTTTTAGGTCATCACCTATTGGAGCTTCCACTGTGCACCGGGTCGGCTATCTGATCACCGAAGGCTTCCAGATCATGTCGTTGGCGACGCAGGCCGTATTCGAGTTTGCGAACATCGTCGCGGGCGAAGCCGTTTACAAGATCCAGAATTTTTCCATCGAAGGCGGCACCGTCCGCTCTTCACTGGGGATGTACATGGATACGCTCCCACTAGGAACACCTGGCCTGGCTGACACCTGGATGGTTACGGGAACATTGACCCCGTTGACGCCGCCGAGTGAGGAAGTGCTGGCCAGCGTGCGAGGATTTGTCGACGGTGCCCGGCGCACGGCCGGGCTGTGTACCGGCTGTTTCGTCTTGGCCCAGGCGGGGGTACTGGATAACCGGCGCGCCACCACGCACTGGGCCTATGCGAAAAAAATGCGTGAGCTTCACCCGAAGATCGAGGTCGAAGAAGATCGGATATTCATTGTGGACGGACAGATCTGGACGTCTGCGGGCATGACCGCCGCCCTGGATATGGCGCTGGGTATGGTGGAAAAGGATCTGGGCACTGAGATGGCCAGATCAGTGGCACGAAAGCTCGTGATGCATCAACGCCGCTCCGGTGGGCAGTCCCAACATTCCGAACTGCTGACGCTTTCGCCGAAGTCAGATCGAATTCAAAGCGCCCTGGATTTCGCGCGCAAGAATCTGAATCGCCCGTTGAGTGTCGAGGAACTGGCCGAAACCGTGCATTTGAGCCCCCGCCAGTTTACCCGCGTATTCACTGCCGAGACGGGACAATCTCCGGCCAAGGCCGTGGAACGTTTGCGCCTGGAGGCAGCCCGCTTGATGATAGAGCAGAGCCGACACAGCCTGGACGTGGTGGCGAAGGAAACCGGATTCAGGGATCGCCGGCATATGCGCGAGGTGTTCATTCGCGGTCTCGGCGTACCGCCTCAAACGATACGAAGGGATGCCCGGCGAGTGGTTGTTGCTTGATGACGACAGCTAACCAGGCTTGAGTGAACCGGGCCTCTAGCGCTTGGCCGTTCGCGGCCGGACAGGCAGATGCAGCGGCTGTCCGGCCTGGGGTTCAAGGCTTGGATTGGGCAAAGGGATTGCCCTTGGCCTGTAAATACAGCTTGCCCATTGCCGTGGAGGCGAAATCGGTGATGTGCCCGATGTCCCGGTAGATCGGCAGGCCGTCGATCGACAGCTTGCACTGGCCATCGACGCACTGCACGTCCTTGGGGTCGATGATCAGCAAGTCCGGATGTGCTTGCTTGACGTCCCGGAACAACTGCGCAAGCCAGGGGTTTTCTTCCGGTTGCGCGATACTCGTCGCGCAATGATGCTCCTCGATCGTGCCCCTGAGCTTGATGCTGCGGTACAGGCAGTCATTGGCGCCTTCGGGCATGACGATGTTGCTCTTGATCAGTACGGGCCTGGCACCGGAGCGCGCTATGATATCGAGGTTCTTGAGCAGGGCGGCTTTCATGCGCTCGCGCGACAGGGCCTGGGAGCGTTGGTCATCGATCGACAACACCACTGCGCTGCTGTCGGCGTAGGTCTCCCAGGTCAGGCCGATGATCACGTAGGCTAGGGCGTTCGGTGCTAGCCGGACGCCCGGTTCGAGGGACGAGTTCAAGGCAACTGGACAGGGGGACAAGCTGTTTTAATCAACTCCCTCAAAAGCCTTCCAGCACGACTTTCCCCTTCGCCTTTCCGCTTTCCAGCAGAGCATGGGCACGACGAAGATTTTCTGCGCTGATGGGCCCATAGTTTTCGCCAACTGTGGTGCGCAAGTCACCCGCATCAATCCGCCGCGCAACTTCGTTAAGGATGTTGCGCTGCTCCTGCATGTCCTCTGTTTCGTAGAGCGAGCGGGTGTACATAAGCTCCCAGTGCAACGACAGGCTCTTGCGCTTCAGCGGCACGGCGTCAAGCGTGGCCGGATCATCTATCAGGCCCAGCTTGCCTTGAGGTTTCAGTGACTCGATGATTTGTTCGTAGTGCCTATCGGTCTGGGTCAGGCTTGCGACATGGCTGACCTGCGCTATACCGATGCGCTTTAGTTCTTCACTAAGTGGCTTGGTATGGTCGATGACATGATGCGCACCAAGCTCGGTAACCCAGGCCTGGGTTTCAGGGCGCGAAGCCGTACCAATGATCGTCAACCCTGTTAGCTGACGCGCCAGTTGAATTAGAATTGAACCTACCCCGCCTGCAGCGCCAATGATCAGCAGTGTTTCTCCTCGGTCGGTGGGATCCCGTGCAATACCTAGGCGATCAAAGAGTAATTCCCAAGCGGTCAGGGAAGTGAGTGGCAATGCCGCAGCTTGGCCGAATTCCAGCGACTGTGGCATTGAACCGACGATACGCTCATCCACCAGTTGCAGCTCACTGTTGCTCCCCGGGCGGATCAGTGATCCCGCGTACCAGACTCTGTCACCGGGTTTAAAAAACGTCACGTCGCTGCCGACCGACTTGACCACCCCGGCAGCGTCCCAGCCGAGGATCCGCGGCTGGCTTTCGTCCGCATGCGGCACATAGCCCTGCCGTACCTTGGTATCGACAGGATTGACCGACACGGCCTTTACCTCTACGAGCAAGTCGCGCGGCCCTGGCACTGGCTCGGGTATATCGATCTCCACCAAGGCGTCGGGATGTTCAATAGGCAGACATTTAAAGTGTGCAATGGCTTTCATTCGAAGCTCCTCAGGACATGCGATGCATTTTCGTGATCGAAAATTTTTCAGCAGCACGTTCGATGAGCGGGAGCGCTGCTCGAAAATGTGTTGTCGCTTCGTGAGCGCTTAGCGCCGCCTCGTCCCGCCACTGCTCGATCATGTGGAAAGTGCGCACCTGCTCGGCATCACGGTGCAAGTCATACTGGATACAGTCCACTTCGCCCCGGCTTGAGCCCTGCAGAGCCCGCAGCGTCTGCTCGAGCTCGGCTTCGAAGCCTGCCTTTGCGACCAAAGTGGCAATCAGTGTTAAAGGGGTGTTCATCAAACCTCCGGCCGATAAGCATAAAAAAATGGGACCTCGCTAACCGACACGTCTGAATAGAGGCCGTGCGGCCCGAAACTGCTCTCTAGGTGACGGCCTGACAATCAATATTGATCTCGAAGGCCGTGCGAGCGTCCTCACCCGGCGAGAGCACTTGTAGCGTTAAAACCAGTAGATCGGGCAAGTCCAGGTCACACGCTCCCTGCCCCCAACTCATGAGCGGCGAAATTGGACTAATCAGGATTGCCGAGATATGCCCGGCCAATAATCGCCAGGTCCGGTTGCAGTCCTTAAGCGCGTCTTCGCTGACGCTCAGCGTGCGGAGGTCCCTAGCCGAGGCTCTTCAACCCATACCATCGGTAGCTTCGCGTCGTGAAACCTAGGCCTTGACGGCTTTCTATACAACGATGGTGAGCTCGAAACTGACGCTGAGCAAGTCCAATCCACCCTCCTTGAAACGACGTGTCCGCTCGACAGTCAATTTTCTCCGAGGGCTTATATTACGAAGATTCGATAATATTCGAAATATAAGCGTAGCGCAAACTCGAGCGTCCCTTCGAACTCAGCGATTGGTCCGCGCAAAAGCACGCGGATCAGAGAAACAGTTAACCAGGTGGTCGTATATCAGCCTCACTCGCGGTGCCACTGGCCCTGATTGAGGACGGTACATGATCAGTTCGGAAGGCGGCGGCGCTTCCTGTTGCATGACCTCGACCAGGCGCCCTTCAGACAGGTAGGGTTCTGCCAAGTAATCGGGCATTTGCCCAAAGGCGATTCCGGCCAGAACGATCTCTCGCTCGGTTTCCGGGTCATCGCAGCTGAAGGCAGGGGAGGTAGGCAGAAACGTTCGCCCCTCGGCAAGCACCCACGGCCAGGGGCGACCGTTTTTTCGATCAATCAGCATGGACAGCGGCAAGCGTTTCAGTTCTTCGATGCTGCCAGGGCGGTGCACGGTGGCGAGGAGTGACGGGGCCGCAACGATTTTCAGGCTGACATGGGCCACTGTTCTAGCGATATAGCGCCTATCACGCACCGCGCCGACACGAATACCGATGTCGATCTTGTTGGCCACCGCGTCGGTGAGTTGGTCATCCAGGCTCAGGTCGATGCTCAGGCCCGGGTTTTCCCGTATCAGCGGTTTCAGAAATTCGACCAGATACAGCTTGCCAATGGCATGTGGGGCCGTGATGCCGACTACGCCTTTAGCCTCCTGTTTACTGTGGGTGATAAACAACTGATCCACCCGGTCCAAGGTTTCCTGGGCCTGCAAGGCGAGTTTGGCACCAAAAGCGGTGACATGAACCTGCCGTGTGCTGCGGTGGAACAACAGCTCACCCAGCGTACTCTCCAGTTCCTTGATGGCACGTGTCACCGTCTGCGGTGAGGTGCCGAGGCGGGTGGCTGCATCGCGGAACGTGGTCGATTGTGCGGCCACTGTGAATATCCGAATCAGTTCCATGCGATTAGGCATAGCCCTCAACTCCCGTTCCAGAAAATGGAATTCTCAAATCCTAACACTTCCATTCTCTGACGAATAAAACCAGCGCAGACTGCAGTCTCCATACCGACAGGTCTCAACAGGAGCGCTGGATATGAGTAAGAACATCCAGGATAAGGTGGTCGTCATCACGGGTGCGAGTAGCGGTCTAGGCGAAGCAACGGCGCGTCATCTGGCGGCGCTCGGCGCCCTTGTGGTGCTTGGCGCCAGGCGCCAGGACCGTCTGGACGCGATTGTCGCGGAGATCGCCACTGCAGGCGGCAAGGCGATTGCCCATCCGACCGATGTGACACGCAAGGAGGACTTGTCTGCGCTGGTTGCCAAGGCAGTCGAGGTATTCGGTCACATCGATGTAATGATCAACAACGCAGGGTTGATGGCGATCTCTCCGATTTCGCAACTGCGCACCGACGAGTGGGATCGTATGATCGATATCAACATCAAGGGCGTATTGTATGGCATCGCGGCCGCATTGCCGTTTTTCGAACAACAGGCAAGCGGTCACTTCATCAACATTTCGTCGGTCGCCGGCATCAAAGTATTCAGCCCCGGTGGATCGGTGTACAGCGGCACCAAGTACGCGGTGCGCGCCATTTCCGATGGCCTGCGTCATGAAGTCGGCGCGAATATTCGCACGACGACTATCGAACCGGGCGCAGTGGATTCCGAACTGAAGTTCGGCAGCGGGCACCAGCCGAGCGCCGAGGTCGTTGGCGAATTTTACAAGAAGGCCATCCCGGCTGACTCGGTTGCACGGGCCATCGCTTATGCGATCGAGCAACCTGCAGATGTCGACATCAACGAGATTGTTCTGCGTCCGACTGCGCAAGACTTCTGACATTTGTCCTGTGCCGTTTGCGCCTGATCCACAGGCATGGACCCAAGCGACCAGGCTCTGGCGCTAAGAAATAGTTAACTCAGCCTATCCAGGCTGAAACTCTCGGCATGCCGAACGTCAATATCCAGCGCGCCAACACCACCATGTCCTAGCTGATTGATTGAGCTTCCAAAGGCGAGTCGTTCCTGATTCTCGGGTTCGGCAGGCGGCTCTGCCCGCCTAATGTACCCAACTGATCATATCGGACCCTGTTGCGAATGAAGCCAGCTAAAGTTGCAGACTGGTTGCTACGGAGGGCGGCGGTGTAGTGGCAATAAGCCCGGTGTGAATCATCGTGCAATCGGAGGTGTTCGATAGAGGAAGTCAGGGCCCCCATGGTGCTGCCAATGATGGGCATCGCTCACAAAGCAGCAAGAGGATATCAACCCGTCAAACTGAGGAAATAACCATGGCAATGTTGGTTTTTGACGGTACGGAAGACGCCATCGTCGAAGCCCGTATTCTGGTCGGGGCGCTGAATGAATGGTTGGCGGAACAGCAACCCTGTTGCCCCTTAAAATCCGTTCATGTGCAATTTTGCTATCGGCCCGATGGCACGCTGGATTCTGTATTGACCGTTGTAACAGACGTGGCCATGGACTAATGACTGCTTTGATTGAACGGGCACTTGGTGCGGGTATGCCCTTGGCCCCAGATCCAGCAGGGTTTTGCTGTCGGTCGCCCGGTAGATCAGATCTGCTCGACGTGGTCGACGAAGGCTGAAAACGCTGCATGAGTGGAATCGATCTTTTGGTTATTAAATAGACCCGTTAATTATAGGTTATCTGATCGGCCAAGAAAAACCTGAGTGCCTCATGCGACATGGGTCTAGCAAAGTAATATCCCTGGAAAATATCGCATCGACCACGTTCCAGGAAGTCCACCTGAGCCGCAGTTTCCACGCCTTCCGCGACCACTGACAGGCTGAGGTGATGGGCCATGGAAATAATGCCTTGAGTAATTGCTGCATCGTGTGGGTTAGCCGAGATATCCCGGATGAAAGAGCGATCAATCTTGATTTTGTCGATGGGCAAGCACTTGAGATAACTGAGGCTGGAAAATCCTGTACCGAAATCATCCAGCGCAATGCGTACACCCAAGTCTTTAAGGCGGTGCAAGGTTTCAATTGCGATTTCAACGTTGTGCAGCAGGAGCGACTCAGTTATCTCCAATTCCAATTGCCCTGCGCTAAGCCCGTATTTGTTCAGCACTGCCTGGATACATTCAACGAACTGACCGCGCTGAAAATGCACCGGCGAAATATTTACGGCCATCGAGATGCCGTTGAAACCCTGATCACATAGATTGCGCAACTGTGCGCACGCCGTATCGAGTACCCAGAGGCTCAGCGGGATAATTTGACCACTGTCCTCTGCCACCGGTACAAACACCGCTGGAGAGATGTATCCTTTGATCGGATGCGTCCAACGCAACAACGCTTCGATTCCGACCAGCCGACGCGTGTGGGCCTCTATTTGCGGTTGATAATGCAGGCTGAACGATTGAGTTTCGATAGCCTTTTGTAGGTCATTACGTAGGCTTCGGTGCTCGCAAACTCGATCGTTAAGATCGCTGGTGTACCACTGAAAGTTGTTCCTACCTTGTTGCTTGGCTTTGTACATGGCCATGTCAGCCTGCTGGATCAGCTGCATCGGCTGTTCGAGGTGACCATCGCTTAGCGTAATACCGATACTTGCACTGACGTGCAGGTCAATGCCCTGGATACAGTAGGGTTTGCCAATGCTTTCCAGCAGTCGCTCGGCCACCGGGACAACGTCTTCGTCACGAAGCAGGTCCGTCAGCAGAACGACAAACTCATCGCCGCCCATACGCACGACGGCATCAGCCGGACGGACTTGCTGGGTCATGCGCTGTGCCACCTCGATCAGCACCTGATCGCCGAAGCAGTGCCCGATGGAGTCGTTGATGGATTTGAATCCATCCAGGTCGATGTACATGACCGCCAGTTGACGCTTACGTTGAAGGCTGCTGCGACACTCTAGGACAAGCCGGTCTTCCAGGGACAGGCGGTTAAGCAAACCGGTCAGCCCGTCATGGCTGGCACTGATACTCAGCTGGCGCTCGTAATGCTTCTGCTCGCTGATATCCCGAGCGATACCGAATACCCCGACGATCTCTCCATTTACCATGATCGGCAGGTTTGCGATATCCATGGTCAACTGCTTGTCGTCGCTCTCGTCGCGCACCCTTGCCTCGAATCGCTGCGGCTCACCGGCGCGGGCCGCGGAAAAATGCTGATTCACTCGCGGCAGGTCTTCTTCGAAAACGAGGTGGGAGAAATGTTGACCGACAAGATCAGTTGCCGCGCCAGCTTTAAGCTTCAGGCCAGCCGGGTTCACACTCTGGATGTTGCCCGCCATGTCGAGGGCGAAAACCGGGTTGGGGTTGTAGGTGAACAATGAGCGGAACCGTTGTTCACTTTCCTCCAGGCGTTGGCCGTCACGCTCATGCCGGATAGCAATGGCAGCCAGTTGCGCCGCGCAGGTCAACCTTTGGATCTGCATCTCGCTTGGCGCAATCGCCTGGTCTTGGTACAGCGCAAATGTCCCGAGAACGGAGCCCTGATGGGAGAGTAATGGCAACGACCAGCAAGAGCGCAGATTGTAGCCTAGCGCCAGACTGCGAAAACGCTCCCAGCTCGGATCCCTGGCTATGTCTGCCGTCACCACCAGCTCGCGCCGGTATGCCGCTGTGCCACACGTGCCTTCCTGAGGGCCGATGGGCATGCCATGGACCGCCTCGCTGTATGCCGGCGGCAGGCCAGGCGCGGCACCTTTGAGCAAATGCTTGCCTTGCGCATCGGTGAGCAGTATCGAACACAGCGTACCGGGATCCTGGGCGTCGATCATCAAGCAGATGGCGGTGAGGATGTCGTGCAGTTGATGATTGGTCGCGATCATACCGAGTATGTCGCGCTGAGACTCGGGAAGCACCATGCTGTGATAGCTCGTGCAGAAGGTGTTCATGGTGGATTCCTGTGTGCTTGCGAGGCCTTCCGGTTCCCTGAGCGTCTGCAAAAGTGAGTGCCTGGGCGGAGTCCGATCGCACCCCGATCGCGAAATCTTTTAAAGCAGTGGGCCTGCCACGAAAAAGACTCAGGTGATCGATAAAAGAACGTATCAGATGGAGTGCATGCGGCTGAATTCGGCTTGCAGCGGCCTGACCACCGCCCGCTGACTTTCTCTGAGCAAACCGCAGATACTTCTTGACTTCCAGACTACCAGGCGCAGACTTTAGCGAGTGTTGCAAAAGTTCCCTTGGGCTGGCCGCATCTGTTTGCGGCGCTCGCCCGCCCGCGCTTGCCTGCCAGGCATGCTGAAGCTGGCGCTGGACATCACGGATGCAGTGCTGGCTTTCCTTCGAATTGCCTGGTCTCAAGGAAAGAACATCAACATCCCGATCACGCCCGACTGCTACGAGAGCAGCAGAAGTGCGCCGTCCCTCGTGCCGAACGCTACAACGGCTGTTGCCCGCGATCCTTGAACCTGCCTGACGATGCCGATCAGGTTTTGATCAAGCGCCCATTCGACAATGGGCTGCTGACGATCATCCTCGACGATCGCGAAGCGCGTGCATCGAAGCAAAGCCGTTTGATTCCGAATTGAAGCTGACTCGGAGATTCCATAGCAGTCGTCACGAAGGCCCTCCAGCAGACGAGGAGCTGCGGCAGGCTCCACTTCGTCGCCTCAATGATTCAAGGAGCGCCCGCATGGCCAGCAAACAGTGCCAGGTCTGTGGCCAACCCGCTACGACACGGGTGGAAGCCAAGGTCAATGGCCGCCACAGCACAATGCTGTTGTGTGATGATCACTATCGCCAATTGGTGCGCCAGCAAAAGCGCACCCTTTCCCCACTGGAGGCCCTTTTCGGCTCGCGCAGCGGTTTGTTTGAGGATTTCATCGCCAGCGATTTCTTCCGCAACGGAGGAGACTCAGTATCCGTTGCCGCGGGTGCCGATGATGTGGCCGAAGCGTCGTCTGGCGAACCTGCCCCCGCACGGGCTGGCACGCCGCGGCGTCGCGGCAGCGGGCTGGCCAGCCGCATCAGCGAACACTCCGAGGCCCTGTTGCAGGAAGCTGCCAAGCGTGCCACGGAGTTCGGTCGGTCCGAAGTCGATACCGAACACCTGCTGCTGGCCCTGGCCGAGAGCGACGTGGTGAAGACCATCCTCAGCCAGTTCAAGATCAAGGTCGATGACCTCAAACGCCAGATCGAGGCCGAAGCCAAGCGCGGCGACAAACCGTTTGAAGGAGAAATCGGCGTGTCGCCTCGTGTGAAGGATGCGCTCAGTCGCGCCTTCGTCGCCTCGAATGAATTAGGCCACGCTTACGTCGGGCCCGAGCACCTCCTGATCGGGCTAGCAGAAGAGGGCGAAGGGCTGGCCGCCAACTTGCTGCGCCGCTATGGCCTCACGCCGCAGGCCCTGCGCCAGCGGGTAAACAAGGTGGTTGGCAAAGGCGCGGAGGATGGCCGCGCCGAGGCGCCGACGAATACGCCGGAGCTCGACAAGTATTCGCGCGATCTCACCAAGATGGCGCGCGAGGGCAAGCTGGACCCGGTCATCGGACGCGCGCAGGAAATCGAAACCACCATCGAGGTGCTGGCGCGGCGCAAGAAGAACAACCCCGTATTGATCGGTGAGCCTGGCGTGGGCAAGACGGCCATCGTCGAGGGATTGGCACAGCGTATGGTGGCCGGCGAGGTGCCCGAGACGCTGCGTGACAAGCGTCTGGTAGAGCTGAACATCAATTCCATGGTGGCCGGCGCGAAGTACCGGGGCGAGTTCGAGGAACGCGTGCACAAGGTGCTCAAGGAAATCTCCGAGCACCAGGGCGAGCTGATTCTCTTCATCGACGAGGTGCACACCATTGTGGGTGCAGGCCAAGGCGGTGGAGAAGGCGGTTTGGACGTCGCCAACGTCTTCAAACCGATGATGGCGCGCGGTGAGCTGAACCTGATCGGCGCGACCACGCTCAACGAGTACCAGAAGTACATCGAGCAGGACGCTGCGCTGGAGCGGCGCTTCCAGCCGGTCATGGTGCCCGAGCCAACGGTGGCGCAGACCATCATGATCCTGCGCGGCCTGCGCGATACCTTTGAAGCGCACCACAAGGTCAGCATCACCGAGGACGCGATCATCGCTGCCGCCGAACTGTCCGACCGCTACGTCACCGCGCGCTTCCTGCCGGACAAGGCCATCGACTTGCTCGATCAGGCTGCCGCCCGCGTGAAGCTATCGGCGACGGCCCGCCCGGTTGCGGTGCAGGAAATGGAATCCGAACTGCACCAGTTGCGCCGGGAGCAGAACTACGCGGCTTCCCGCAAGCAATATGACAATGCGGCGCAGATCAGCAAGCGCATCGAAGCCAAGGAGGCCGAACTCAAGGAGCGCGTCGCGGACTGGGAGCGCGAGCGCGGTTCGGGCAGCGCCGAAGTCAAGGCGGAGCACGTTGCGCAGATCGTCTCGCGGCTGACCGGCATACCGGTCAATGAGCTGACGGTGGAGGAGCGCGAGAAACTGCTGCACCTGGAGCAGCGGTTGCATGAGCGCCTGGTGGGGCAGGACGAGGCGGTACGCGCTGTGGCGGATGCGGTGCGGCTGTCGCGCGCGGGTCTGCGCGAAGGCAGCAAGCCCGTGGCAACGTTCCTGTTCCTGGGCTCCACTGGCGTTGGCAAGACTGAGCTCGCCAAGGCGCTGGCGGAATCCATCTACGGCGACGAGGGGGCCCTGTTGCGTATCGACATGTCGGAGTATGGCGAGCGCCATTCCGTGGCTCGGCTGGTGGGCGCGCCCCCCGGCTACGTCGGTTATGACGAAGGTGGCCAGCTTACCGAAAAGGTCCGTCGCAAGCCCTATAGCGTACTGCTGCTCGACGAGATCGAGAAGGCCCACCCCGACGTCTACAACATCCTGCTGCAGGTGTTCGACGACGGGCGACTTACCGACGGCAAGGGGCGCGTGGTAGACTTCACCAACACCATTATCATTGCCACGTCCAACCTCGGCTCCGAGATCATTCAGCGCCGGCTGAATGCGCCCGGAGCGGCTGGCGAGGAATACGAGAAGACCAAGGCCGAGGTGATGGACGTGCTGCGCGGTCACTTCCGCCCTGAGTTCCTCAACCGCATCGACGAGATCATCGTTTTCCATGCCCTGGGCAAGCAAGAGATCCGCCACATCGTCGGCCTGCAACTCGATCGCGTGGCCCGCAATGCCGCGAGCCAGGGCGTGACGCTGACGTTCGACGAGACGCTGGTCGATCACTTCGCGGAGGAGGGCTACAAACCCGAATTCGGTGCCCGCGAGCTCAAGCGACTGATCCGCAGCGAGCTGGAGACGGCACTGGCACGTGAAATGCTCGGCGGCGGCATTGGCAAGGGTGATCACGCCCATGCGCGCTGGGACGACAAGGCGGAGCGGGTCGGGTTCGACCGGCGGCAACTCGCGCCGGCCAAAGAGTCCGACAATGAAAATGCGTGAAGCGCTGGCCGAAGGCTGCGCTTTCTCGTTGCAATGATCTGCTGCTGAAGGGGTGACGCATGAAGGACAGCAATCAGCCCGAGACCACACGCATGCGACTGCGTCGCGAGTGGGCGGTGATGACGTTTTACGAGCGTTTCGAGCAGATCGTCGCCCACATTCTATCGATGGTGATCGCGCTGGTTATCGTGGTGTCGCTGGTGCAGCTGATCCAGATAGTCTTCAGCCTTCTGATCATCGATGCGTTCAATCCGCTGGACCACCGGACCTTCCAGAATGTGTTCGGCATGGTCATGACGCTGCTGATCGCGATGGAATTCAAGCATTCCATCGTGCGCGTTGTCTTGCGCCGTGACAGCATCATTCAGGTCAAGACGGTCCTGTTGATCGGGTTGATCGCGCTGTCCCGCAAGATCGTGATCCTTGATCCCGATGTCAGCCCGGCCAAAGTCGCGGCGCTTGCTGGCGCGACCCTGGCCCTGGGGCTGACCTATTGGCTGTTGCGTGAGCGCGATGATCGAGTTGCCTAGGCTCTGTGTGAATGGCGCCAAGGCAAAGATTCAAGGGGAAAAAGAGCGCGGATCTGTAATTTCATATTCGTTCAAACCGGGGCTTGAAAACCTCGAAATCGCTCACATGATTCCGTCGTCAGGGGCCGCAGCCCGGCGCTTCGTGCCTCCTGTTCGAGATCATTTCAGTCAGCTTGAAGGAGGATTGTCATGTACGAGTCCCTTCTTAATCTGTCGAGCGATCCCATTGCCGAGTTCGAGAGGCTGCAGCGCGAACTGCAACATGTGCTGGGAACGGGTCTGGGGCGCCCAGGCAGTATTCGTGCCTTGGCCAGTGGTGCTTTTCCTGCCATCAATGTCGCGAGCACGCCGTCCAGCCTGGAGGTCTACGCCTTCGTTCCCGGCGTCGACCCGCGCGACCTCGATCTGCAGATTCACCGAGGGTTGCTGTCGATTTCCGGTGAGCGCCGGCCGGCGCGCAGCGCACAGGAGGGCAATTGCTCGGTGTACGCCAACGAGCGTTTTTCCGGACGGTTCAAGCGTACCGTGAGCCTCAATGATCAGGTCGATACCGACAAGGTCGAAGCTCACTGTTCCGACGGTGTTCTGCGCATTTCGCTACCGCGGCGCGAAGCGCTGCAGCCCAAGCGCATAGCCATTCAGTAACAGCAACGGTTTGAAGGAGGAATCACCATGAACGACAAGCAAGCGGTCGTGCGCGGCGAAACTGAAACCCAAACACTGCTGCCGCGTGTCGATGTATTTGAAGACGAAAACGGAATCCAACTGTTTGCGGACCTACCGGGCGTGCCCAAGGACCATCTCGTGGTCAATGTGGACGGTGACACGCTTATGCTGGAAGGGGAGATCATGCCGCAGTTGAGCGAACAGTTGGAGGCCGTCTACGCTGAGGTCCAGCTGTCGCGATTCAGGCGAGCCTTCACCTTGAGCTCCGAGCTGGACACGACCCGGATCGACGCTGAGCTACGGGACGGCGTGCTGAACGTGCGCGTTCCCAAACATGCACATGCCCAGCCGCGCAAGATCGTCGTGAAAAGCGAGTAGGGCCTTGAGCGTGTGGAGGACGACCCATGGACAAACTAGCTGAACTCAAACATGGCCTGGAGGAAACCTGGCATTCGCTGGGCGAGGGCTGGCGTCAGCTTCGCGATCGCACCAGCGAGGCCCTGACGCGTTTCACGCCTGTCAACCGGAGCAGGAATGTCTCGGAGGATGCTACTTCAGCACCGGCACTTGCCTCGAACTGGGGATTGCTGGCCGACGATCTTTACGAGGATGGCGACCAGGTCGTCATTCGCCTCGAGGTGCCCGGAATGGTGAAGGAGGATCTGAATCTGGAAGTGCGGGGCGATGCCTTGATCATTCGCGGTGAAAAACGCATCGAGCAGGAGCAGGGCAATGGGCGTTATCGCGTCCGGCAGTGCACCTTCGGCAGTTTCCGCCGCGTCTTCCAGATTCCCGCTCCGGTCATTGCCGAGAAGGCCAGAGCCATATGCAGCAACGGTGTGCTGCGTGTCGAACTGCCCAAGGAAGAGCGTGCGCGTGGCCGGCGCATCGAGGTTCGCTCGGGTTGATACTGCCACTGCATGTTCTTTGCGCAGACAAGGTACAACCCTCGTCACCTGAACTACCCGCCCGCGAAAGCCTCGCGGGCGGCCAGTTCTTCGGTTGATCAACGGGAAGAACGGTAGCCGCCCCCCTGCAATGGACATTGCACTTCTCTGTCGAGCTGAGACGCCCAGCGATAACTCATCCGGATTTTTTCCCAAAACCGGTCCTGCCAAGGGCTGAAGGTCGAGACTATGTCCGCTGAAGGCAACGCAGGACTTTTGTTGGGTGTTATCACTTTGCTCACCGCCGCCGTGGTGGCCGTGCCGCTGCTCAAGCGCATTGGGTTCGGCTCAGTGATGGGCTACCTGTTGGCAGGGATGCTGATCGGACCCTTCGGGCTGCAACTGATCAATGACCCCCACACCATCATTGATGTGGGCGAGTTGGGTGTGGTGATGTTTCTTTTCGTGATTGGCCTGGAGCTCAAACCCTCGCATCTATGGGACCTGCGCGGGCAGATCTTTGGGCTGGGCAGCCTGCAGGTGGTGATCTGTGCCGTTCTGCTCACCGTCGTCGGCAAGGCCTTTGGTTTCCCTTGGCAGGTGTCATTCGTCTGCGCGGCCGGTTTTGTGCTCACATCCACGGCGATTGTCATGCAAATTCTCTCAGAGCGGGGTGACTTGACCGAGCCGAGGGGCCAACGCATCGTCTCCATTCTGCTGTTTGAAGACCTGTTGATAGTGCCGTTGCTGGCGGTGGTGGCATTTCTGGCACCTACTGCATCGGTGCCCGAACCCAGCTCCCCCCTGTGGCAGCGCATGGCGACCGCAGCGCTGTCCCTGAGCGCACTGGTGGTCATCGGGTTGTGGTTGCTCAACCCTCTGTTTCGGGTATTGGCCCAAGCCAGGGCGCGCGAGGTGATGACTGCTGCCGCGCTGCTGGTGGTGCTGGGAGCAGCGCTGCTGATGGAAATCGGCGGCCTGTCAATGGCGATGGGCGCGTTCGTTGCCGGTGTGCTGCTGTCGGAGTCCACCTTCCGCCACCAGCTTGAGGCTGACATAGAACCGTTTCGCGGGTTGTTGCTGGGACTGTTTTTCCTCGGCGTCGGCATGGCGCTGGATCTGCACGTGGTGGCCGCGAACTGGCTGCTGATCACCTCCGGCGTGCTGGCGCTGATGATGGTCAAGGCGCTGTGTATCTATGGGGTCGCGCGCCTCGCAAAAAGCCAGCATGGTGATGCGCTGGACCGCGCCGTGCTGATGGCGCAGGGTGGTGAATTTGCGTTCGTGCTGTTTGCCGAAGCGCTGAAACTCAAGGTCGTCAGTCCCGAAATCAACGCCAACATGACGGCTATCGTGGTGTTGTCCATGGCCGTTACGCCGGTCAACCTTCTGTTGTACAAGCGCTTCGCGCGGCCCCGGGCGGCTTCCATGGACGGTGTGGAGCCGGCACAGAATCTCCAAGGCCATATCCTGATCATAGGGTTTGGTCGTGTCGGCCAGATCGCTTGCCAGGCACCACTCGCTCATGGCGCCAAGCTTTCGATCATCGATATGGACCCGGAGGTGATCCGCGCCGTCGAGCCTTATGGTTTCAAGGTCTATTACGGTGATGGTGCCCGGCACGACCTGTTGCATGCTGCCGGGGCCCATCACGCCCGTACCATCATTGTGTGCGTGAATGACAAGAAGGCCGCGACACGCATCGTCGAAAGCACGCGGCACTATTGCCCGCAGGTGAAGGTGCTGGTGCGCGCCTTTGACCGCGAGCATGCGTTGGAGCTGGTCAAGCACGACGCCGACTACATCGTGCGGGAAACCTTTGAATCCGCCTTGCTGCTTGGCCACCAGGCCGTGCTGACCCTGGGTGCCTCAGCGCACGAAGCCGACGCGGTGACCGACGAGGTGCGCACCCGCGATGCTGAACGTTTTGCCCTGGAAACATCCGGGGGTCTATTTGCCGGGCGAGCGTTGGTCCTGGGAAATATCGAGCGCATTGATCCGCCGAAGCCTGAAGCACGGGATGCTCATTGAGCATGAAAACCTGACGGCAATACGCACACTCACGCTATCGCAGGCACGCACACAACTGCGGGCGGTTATTTTCTGCCGCTTCGTGGGCGATGTGTAGTTTCCTGGATGGCGAGACAGATTAAATCTTCATGGGATGCGGGGATTGCACATTAAACATTGCCCTTGCCCTGGTGATTATCAATGGCCTCGATGAAATTCTTGATCAACGGCGACTGCTGATTTTTTCGCCAGACGAAATAGATATCGCTTGAATCCAGGCTTGGCACATGATCGGCCTGAAAGGTATCTGCCTGGCTCGCGAAACGGTCGATATAACTCTCTGGCACGCAAGCAAAGCCAATTTCCTGTGCGATGCAAGCGAGGGAAGGCGCGAGGCAGGGCCTGGAGTGGCGAAAGTGCTTTTGTGCTCTTTACCGAAGCTCGGTCTTCAAGGCCCTGAACTCATCATAGCTGTTGGCCGTACAGGTCGGATTGCTTGTCAGGCGCCGCTCGCACAGGGAGCTAAACTTTAGAATATCGATGTAAATCCGCAACTGATTCGCACCGTGGAGCCCTCTGGTCTCAAGGTCCATCACGGTGATGGTGACCGCTCTGACACATTGAGCGGTTCATACACGATGCCGACTACCTAGGGCGGGAAACCTTTGAGTCCGCCCTGCCGCTCGGCCGTCAAGCCGTGCTGACCCTGGGCGCGTTGGGGTTCGAAGCCGACGCGGTGCGCATACGCGACACCAACCGAAGTGGCGAAGGTGTCCGTTGTCATGGATAAGTCCAGGTTTCTTTCAGCACCCTCATCCAGGTTCTGATGTAAGTTGGAGGGCGCATGTTCACTCCGAATTCCATTCCCTATCAGCGACAACCGGGCTTTCAGCGCACTTACCGTCAAGGTCGGTTGAGCTTGGGCCTTTTCTTCCCCCTCGAAGCTTTTAGCGGTGATATGCCGAGTATGGCTGGCCAGGTGAGCCTGGCCCAACGTGCCGAAAAGCTAGGTTTCGCTGCCCTTTGGTTTCGCGATGTACCGTTACGTGACCCTGGTTTCGGTGACACCGGTCAGGTCTTCGATCCTTGGGTCTACCTGGGTTTCATGGCGGCACACACGCACTCGATTGCGCTGGGTACCGCCTCGATCATCCTGCCAATCCGCAACCCTCTTCACACCGCGAAGGCCGCAACCAGTGTCGATCAGCTCAGTGGTGGCCGCCTGTTACTAGGCGTGGCTTCCGGGGACCGCCCCGTTGAGTTTCCCGCATTCGGTGTCGACCCGGAGCAGCGCGAAAGACTGTTCCGCGAATACCTAGAGGTATTTCGCCAGGTTCAGCGCAGCAGTTTTGTGCCTTTGACCTGGTCCGGCGGCACGCTTGAGGGCTGCGATCTGATTCCCAAACCGACCACAGCGGAAATTCCATTCTTCGTCACCGGCCATAGCCGCCAGACGCTGGATTGGATTGCCCGCTGCAGTCATGGCTGGATCAGTTATCCGCGTGCGCCTAAGACTCAGCAACTAATTGTCGAGAACTGGCGCACTGCAGTGCGTACCGAATGTGGTGAGCTGTTCAAACCCTTCACCCAGTCCCTATACATCGACCTGACGGACAACTCGCAGACACCCCCTCGACCGATCCACCTCGGCTATCAATTAGGGCGATATCACCTGATCTCACTGCTGCAACACTTGCAGGAGGTGGGCGTCAACCATGTGATCATCAACTTGAAGTACGGGCAACGCCCCGCTGGTGAGGTCATCGAGGAGCTCGGTCAGTTCGTTGTACCTGACTTCATCCTGTCTACGTGAGGCGGCACGGGGCAGGAATGTTACGCCCCGAGCTTTCTATCCGGTCACCGCGCCGGGCGCGAGACGGCGACATGGCCGCCGCCCCACCCGGTGATCAATACCTAGTCAAAGAAGGCCAGGGTGCGAACCTCGATACTTTCGCGTGGCGGGGCTCCCGGCGGCGTATGGGGGAGCTGGAAGGCGGCATGGGGGGTGAAGCGGGCACGGCCATCGTGACGCGAGTCATAACCCTTGATCAGCAACACTTCGTCACGGCGCATGTCCGGAAAATAGTACCAGCGCTGGTGAGGATTGTAGGCGAGGTGATAAATCTCCCCAATACGATCCGGATAGACCAAGTCGGTAGCCAGCAGATCATTGGGGTCGAGCGTCGAGGCGTCCAGCACCGCCAACGGCGAGCGCTTGACAGGGCCGCTTATCGGGCGCCAGACGTTGATCTGAGCGACTGACATCGCTGCCATTGCGACGGCTTGTTCCGCGCCCAGTACTTCGCGGATACGCTCAGGCCCCGAGTGTTCGGTGTAGTCATTGTGCACACGGCTGGCTGGGCCGCGAAAATCCCGCCGTTCGGCGTCACTGCGCCTGGTGTGGTCGAAGATCACGACCCGGCTCGCGCCCGTCAATTGCTTGATCAAGGCCTTTATCTCGTCATAGTAGACCTTTACTACCGAGGTATCGTCGTAGAGATCGTCTACCACCGTCTCTCGCCGGTGGAGTTCAAACCCCTGCTTGTCCAGTGAAAGGCTGTCGGCTAACGGACGTCCGTTTTGTATCTTGACTTCGCGCTCCTCCTGCTCGGCAAAGTAGTGAGCCTCACTGTCACCGGTCAAAGCCTCGGTATGTATATAGGGCTTTGCATTTTGCCTGACCAGGTAGGTGAGTTTCGTGAGAACGCTATCGGGCATATCAGTTGTGCATTTCAAGTAATGCCTCCCGTTCTGCTGGCCGTACTCGGCGTGGTGGCGCTGTGGCGGCGATGTGGCTGGCATGTAGGCTCGCTCTCAATCATATGCCCTCGAACAGACGCATTAAATGCCCTCCAGCAGCAAACCCTCCAAGAGTGACAAGTGGCTATCCACAACTTTGCTGTCAGCAGGAGAAAGCTTGGAATCTGCAAGAGGCGGATAGTTGCCCAGGCCTTCCCCCGTTTCGTGAGTCGAAAGGATGGCACCACTGCTGTTCACGTACATGCCGTGTAGCACGACCTGCGTGTCTGCGGCGGAAGCTTCGTTAGCACCCATTTTCAATGGTTTGCCCAATTGACAGCGCGTGTTCCAGTCAGGTGCGTGCTGATTAGCCCCGGTCCTGCAAATGGTGGATCTCACCATGAACGACATATGCCGCCATGGGGGAGCCGTCGAGCACCAGCAGGTCGGCCTGCTTACCTGGCTCGAGCGTGCAGACTGGTATGGGTGCCAGCGGCGCAGTAGATCACTGAGTGTCCATCTTTGGTGGGCGGTCAGCACATGCTGAGTGGAGGAAGTGCAAACAGATTGGCGCAACGACGTTTTCAGTGGTCCCGCTCTTTGTGCGCTGAAAAGCCACGCTTTTGGGGTCGAAAGCGGACGGTTGCGCATGACCGCTATCGACCCAGGCTGCGTGAAAAACCGTCAGTGCAGGTGGCAAGCATAGCCTGCAGTGGTTCGCGCGCGATGGCCGTCTTCTTGCTCACCGCAACCCCTCGACGCGCTGGGCTTTGCGGGCTTCGCGCAACCTGATCGATGGCTTCACTCCGAAGCAAATGGAACAAGCGCTTGAGCATGGCGGGGTTGAGTTTCAAGAGAGCCTGAAGGGCTACGTCCATGATCGCTATGTCGACGATCTCTTTGGAGACGACCATGCATTCCAGACGAAATCCAGTAAGGATGACGTCATGATTCAGGTCGCCGACTTCTTCGCGGGATCTGTTGCTCAGATCTATGAACAGAAGGCCACTGGTGAGGTTGCTCAGGTCTACAAAAGGATTCTGCGCGAGCATACTTTGGGCCTGCTAGAGTGGCCGCCCAAATTCAACTCGCTGCTGCCGCCGCCGATGGATGAATCCAGGTACGCGGATTACCAGGTACATCAAGAAGCCCTTCGTCAGGCAGATCGCTTTATTGACCAGGCCGGACAGTATCCGGACGAGGACGAGCGTCTGCAGCTCAGCATTCTGGATTACCTGAGGTTCCAGAGTGAGTTCGTGACGAAGGATTACATTCCGACAGCTGAAATCCTTGCCCATTTGGGTGAGAGGGGTTTTGGCGATCTCTCTGAGCAACGTGTCAGGTCAAGTGGCATTGCGAAGCTGCGGGACGCTGATGTCATCATCACAAGTACGTCCAAAGGCTACAAGATCCCTCAGACCAGAGCCGATATCAATGACTTCCTGGAAATGGCATCTGGCGTGGTCGTGCCATTGCTTGAGCGTGTCAAAAAGGCCCGTGAGGTCTACAAGCTGAGCAGCAAGGGAGAGTACGATATCATCAAAGCGGCTAGGCTCGTGGACTTAGAAAGGCTACTAGCCTCTCTGGAAGCTTTCGCGCCAGACTGAAAAAACGCCGCATGCTTCTGACTCCGTAACTCTGATGAGTCTTGTGCAAGGCTGAATAGTGAGCCTACTTCATTCGAAAGTATCGTTTTGGGGTATATTGATGGCCTTTTGCCCTGCGCAGCCATCATGGCCTCCTGGGCGACCGAGCGCGTGAAATGGATAGCACCATCCTCACTGAAATCTGGAGGCGCGCCTCGGCTTGTTGCGGCGACGAATTCGTTCATGTTTTGAACGGGTTGCTCGACGAATATGAGCGCAAACCCGGCAAGGACGAGCCTGTTCGGGTCACTGCCGAATGGGTAGGCCAGGATGGTTACTCTTCCCTAGTCATAGCCCTGAATGAGAAGTCTCGGCGGAATGTCAGGTATTTCGACCATGGATGGCACATCGAGTTGCGATCACGTCTCTGGGCGCACATCTGCAGGGGCATACAGCATCGACTTGTGTTGAGTGGGTTCGCGCCGGAAGCCATCACTGAGGATCTCCTGGCTTTCGAAATCGGCGTTTGATGCGATCCATTGGGCGGGATGCGGTGTTCATGGCAGCTCTAAGCAAATCATCGCCAGGCTTATATCCTGTTGTCTGTCACCGACCGGAAATTTCAGTTCATTGTGAACGGATTGATCCATCGAGCGCTGCGCGCCTTGGCATTGAACGCAAAATGAAAAGCAGCGGCCTGCGGCCAAAGAAGCGACTGCCCCGAGCCCCAAGGGGCCGATCTGCATCAGTACCATCGTTGCATCACGAGATCAGAAGTAAAACTGTACCGAAAAGCATATCGCCAAGATCGCGGAAGAGACGGAAGAAATGGAGCGGCGCAGATCTCGCTTTTCTTTGGGTCTCAAATATAGAACTCCGTCTCGCAAAAAAAATTGACAGACCAAAACGGCGACTTATTTTCAAAGCGTGATGGGCGTCACACTTTTTCTCTGTTCCGGATGAAGTCTGTCACGGCTAGGGATCTACGGTCACTTGGCCGATCGACATGCCCCCCCAGATTTCACGTCTTAGCTCACCTGCCTATCCTGGTTGTTGGATGGATTCGAGCGCCTTACAACGACCATTCCCGACCTGCGCAGCAGATGGTGGAGGGACGAAGAATGTCGTCCGTTTCACGTATCCGAAATGGCAGGTCGGCCACCTTTATCGCACAGGGAAGGCTCTAGATCAGGCATTTTGAGGTAGTCTTATCGTCTTTTAGTTCATCCCCATGCGTTGGAGCGGTTTCACTCCTTGGCATCATCAACACGTTAGAGCGCACCAATGTCCGAGGAAATGGAGTCTTCACCTATTGCAGTCAGTGCCTGCGTAGAGCAGTGGCTGGATGGGCCTTACGGGAAATACGCGCGGGCAAAGGTGTTGACGCCTGGTTCATCTGTGTCGGAGGCGATCTACAGCCCGAAGGCGTTGAAATGTCAGCCAGAACTCAGCGTGCCATTTGACTGCAAAATTCAGTTCAGCAAAGGGCGCTGGCGTGTCGTTGAGATTTCAAAAAGCGCCAAGCCGGTTGAGGTCGAACTCACGGGAATTGTTGAGTCTGATTCGGCTATTGGCGGCCAACGTTCCTGGCGGATCAAGCTTGCCCCTGGGCAACCTGGTGCAGCGTACGCGGCACTGGATTCCAAGGTGCTCCGGGCGGCAAGGTTCGCTCATGTAGAGCCGAGTCAGGAACTCACCTTCTTGGCGCTGCCGAGTGAAGCGGATTGGACGGTGACAGAAATCCTGGAGCCGACGCTATCAACCGTTATCACTGATCCGCTTATCGCATTCCACGCATTCTCATTGCGGGACTGGAGCTCGAACGATTCCGTTAAAAGTGTGCCGTTCGCCGTCAGGCTGCCAGGCGTTTCGATCTGGCCTCTGGTAAACGTCTTCACTACATTGCTACGACGTCAGTCGATTCCATCCCTTATGAGTGTTGACTTAAGTGACCCGAGCGCATTGAGCCGGGCAGAGCACTATATCGAGCATGCGCAAACTGTCTTGCGGGAAGGCTCCCCCCAAGAAGTCGACTGCCTGAAAATCGGATGCATCGAGGTGACCCTAGTCTGGAATGCCCGAGGCTTCTGGAACACTCAAAAGCTAGTGGCCCCGATCCCGATGCGGGAGCCGACCCCCAAAGAGGCCATTGATTGGGTTGAGTGTACTGTCGTCGCTGTCGATGATCTCGATGAAAGCGAGTCCATCGAGGTGGACGCCGAGCCACTGGAAAATGACGAGATCGCCCACCAAGACGCTCCACCTGGAAGCGACTCATCCAAGAAGAAGATTCAAAAAGTGAAAGTGACAATTGAGATCAAGGATCGAAGGATAGGGCGGGGCAACGTCAGCGGATTCCTCAAATGTGAGGAGATTGTTTACGGCGGACTCACCAAAGGAACAAAGGCCATCGTCCAGCTAGTCGGCAACCCACCCTACTGGAATGTCAGCCGTCTGCATCGATCCCTGCCGATGCGAGGTGAGGCATGAGAGTAGCACTTAGTACTTTTCTGAAAAACTTGTCCGCTCTCTTTTCAACGAACACAAATGAGAGCGTTGCGCCGGTACGCCTTGCCACCCTGGTTGAGCTGTCCACCACACCACGTTCGCCGGCAAAGCCTCATTTGCCATCCGTGCCGCTTCTGCAAGACAACCCGGTGTCTGCAAAATCTCGCTCGCCTGTTGTCTCTCCCGAAGATGTGGCTGCCTAATGGAGGGGAGGGTTGGAGTACGTCAACTTCAGCTCTTTTGGTGGCAAGTCTAAAGACGCGCCGGCGCACAAAATGATACTGACGCTGGACGAGGTTGCTCAGCTCGCAACCCAGATTGAGGAAGGACTGACCGGCGAAGATGTGGCGGTCGTATTTATGCTCTGTCAACTCAACAGTCGTGACAAGCGCCTCGTGAGTCGTCATCCGTTGCTTGCTGTTCCCGCGTTGCTGGTAGAAGAAAAACTCCTGGCACCCCGAACCACAGCTGCACCCATTTTGAACCCTGCTTATCTCTCTCCCGATCAGAGGGGGGATGCCTTTGCGATCGCTGATGGCCAACTGGCCAATGAGCGTATGTTCGATGCCCTGGGACAGCTCTCTTCTGACAAGTCACTGCAGGTGGATTGGGCAACGTGGTGGTCGACGCCGCTGAGTGTTATGCGCGAGCTACTCAAGGTCGACCAGGATGAAGCATTGCTTGAAACGCTGAAAACGCTTGCCAAGGAGACAGCGGCCTCAACCACCAGAGGCAAGGTCGATTCCGCCAATTGGGTGCTTCGTGCTGTCGTGTTCCCATCGCAAGGCTCTGCAGCAAAGGCGATGGTTGATGTTTACGCCAGCTTCCTCGATGCCAAAGAGCGCCCCAAGGTTTCTTTGTTCGAACGTTTTTGTGGTGGCGAGCTGGCACTCCAAGCCGCGAGCATGCCCGGTGGGATTGCCAGCCTGATCACCGGCCATATTGACGAGTACGACGACTCCAAAGGCAATCGTCCACTTTTCCCATTGGATGAGTCCCAGCGCAGAGCAGCCTGCGCTGTTGCCAGTCTTCAAGAGGGCGAGATTCAAGCGATAAATGGCCCTCCTGGAAGCGGTAAGACTTCGATGTTGCGTGCGGTCGTTGCCAGCCGATGGGTCAGTGCAGCTTTAAACCAAGAGGCATGTCCGATCGTCGTCGCCTGCGGGGCAACCAACCAATCAGTTACCAACGTTATCGAAGCTTTCGGCAAGGCGCCTCATCCAGACGACTCATTGCCTCATGCCCAGCGTTGGATCGCAGGGGTGCCCAGCTATGGGGCATACTTTGCTTCCAAGAGCATGCTGGGCAATACGGACAAACAAGCGGAGCTCGCTCGGTTCGTCTGTGTACAGAGCGATTGGGGCTCTACAGGCATGCTTTGGTCGTACAAGGATAGGCCAGCTGTCCTGACACCTAATAATGCCCTGGAGCTCGAGGAGGCCTATCTTGTACACGCCAGAAAAGTCTTCGCCCAGCAGGCGTTGTCGAGCATGGAAGCTGCCGTTGAGGTTGTGCACCGGAAACTGCGCGCCACCGTTAAGTTGCGAGACACCTTTTTGGAGTGTTTGGCCAAGGATGATCCAGGCTGGTTGGTGCTGCTTGAAAACGCTCGGCCAACCCCGGCAACGATTTGGCACGCCGATCGCCATGAACAGTTGGATAGGCTGATTGGCAATCTCAAAAAGAACCGGGGGGATGCAGATGCAGCGCGAGGTGCAATCGACCTGACGTATAGCTGCGACGCGTTTCACTGGGCGGCGCGGTATTGGGAAGGACGTTTTCTTCTCGCTCAACGCGAGCGCCTATTCTCCCGACACCCTGCCAATGTCGAAGAGTCGCTGCGTCGGCTTTGTATGCTGACTCCATGTCTGGTTTCAACGCTGCATAACGTGTCAACGCTTGGACAAATAAGTTCCTTGGTCGAGGGCGATAGCGCGATCCAACACTCTTTTGCCCTGTTTGACCTCTTGGTGATTGATGAGGCAGGACAGGCATCTCCGGAGCTTGCTGGCCCAGCATTGCTGATGGCTAAAAGAGCGGCAGTCGTGGGGGATCTGAAGCAGCTAGAGCCTATTTGGAACCACAAGTCGCTGAGCGAGATCGCTGTCGCGTCAGCTGCAGGCGTCTTCAATCGTCTCAATGATTTGAAGCAATCACGCTTGTCGATTGCTGATGGCAGCGTGCTTGCTGCTGCCCGACTGGTATCGAAATGGCGAGAGGAAAAGGATCTTGGGATCACTCTGCGGTACCACTATCGTTGTAAACCAAGCATCATCGGTTACTGCAATGCGCTGAGCTACAACAAGACGCTGGTACCCAGAACCTCGGAAGGCACTCCTGGCCACGAACCCGCCATGTCGTGGGTATCGATAGAGAACAAGCCTGTCCGAAAGGGCGGATCTCTATGCAATCCAATGGAGGTGGAGCACATCACCAGTTGGATTGGTGAACGCTGGCCCGCCTGGCAGGCCGATCCTGCCACGAAGGGCAAATCCATTCAGGATATTGTCGCGCTGATTACTGCTTACCGCCCGCAAGCCAACCTCTTACGTGCTGAACTCGAAAAGGTGTTCGATCAGTTGAGAGGTACCGGCTCGATCCCTTGGCCCACCGTGGATGACATCAAGAAGGTCACGGTCGGTACCGTCCACCAACTGCAAGGTGCAGAGCGACCCATCGTCTGCTTCAGTCTGGTTGAAGGCCCTGATGAAGCTGCAGGTAGCTTCATGGATAGGGATGCTTCTCTGTTGAACGTGGCTGTGTCCCGCGCGAAATCCTCATTCATTGTGTTTGGGCATCCGAAGCGATTGTTTCCCGCCCTCGAAGCAAATGAAGCCGGTCTTGCGCCCATCCATCTTCTCGGCGCTTATCTGCGTAAAACTCCTCAGGCTCGATTGCTGTACCCAAGACGCTTGGTAGTTATAGAGGCCGGCGGGAAGCAGCAGACCCTGGCTCGAATCCTTGGCAAGAGCTGTGCCGTTATCGCCACCCACGGAGCTCTCCAATATCTTCCTGTCCGAGGGGGAGTGGACGTTGCAGGGGGCTTTATTCCGATTCCTCGAAATGAAATGGGTGCTGGTGCGTTTCTTGGTGAGGTGAGCAAGATTATCGACGCGGTAGAGGATGTCGTCATTGCGACCGATGATGATCGCATGGGAGAGCTGATCGCGTGGCAAGTCCAACGGTTGCTCAAGGGGCGAGCTTCAGGCAAGAGCCTGTTACGCGTTCGTTTGGGAGGAATCAACGGCCCTGCAGTTAGAGCGGCGTTCAATTCTCCAGGTAGCATCGATGAACGCAAAGTGGCCGCCGAATCAGTGCGAGAGATCGTCGACTTGTTGGTTACGCAGCGTTTTTGCCGCGACGATTTGCGCCGAAGTGACATCGACATGTGTGAGTTGAGCGATTTGGTCAGCTGTGGCGCTTGCACAAGCCCTCGTGGGCAATCTCCCAAATTTAAGCTGGTGGGGCGAGTTCAGGGGGCGATTCTTCGCTTGATTCTTGAGCATGCCAGGCGGGCAGTATCGCTTCAGTCGCATAGTCGGATACGTGTGAAGGTACGCGTGGGTAGCGAACAACTGTCAGGTTATCTTTTTGACATCAATGAGCAGCGCGACCTCACTCGCACCTCGCAGGTGGGACAGATCATTACCAAGCTGGGGTCTGCAAAGTTAGAGCTGCTAAGTCCACCGGAGATAACTCGAGAGCAAGCGCAGCCGCCTGTAGCTGGCACATTCTCTCTCCTGGCAGAGGCTTGGCAGCGATTTGGCCACCTTCCATGGAAAAGCATGGAGGCGTTACAGGCCTTGTATGACGGCTCGTGGGGAGAAAGCTTCGGCGATGAGGGTTTTGAGCCTGAGGATCCGATCATTCCCGTCTTTTTCACGAGCGGCCATCCTCCTGTAACACCGTTGGATCGAGCTGCTCCACCCTCTGTCCTGCAAGGCGCCTTCAGTAATCAGGTGTGCCGCGATATCTACCAGATCATTTGGGATCGTTTCAGCTTTGCGGAGTCTGTCGGGGAAGCAGGAGCACAGTTGACCCGAGCCCGGCTTGATTACGTATTTTCTGGCCAGAGGCGGCTGGGCGTCCGATTTGAGGGGGTCACTGGCGAGAAGCTTACGCCGGAGCAACTTCATCTTCTCGAACAAAAGTTGCCTGACAATGACGCCACGTTTCTGCAATACCACTTCTCGGAATTGTCTGATGCGACCGTTGATCTTGAAGGTGAGTCGGCGGGGCGCTGGTTCATGTCGGTTGATCGACTTTTGCTTGAGATGGAGCAGATGAATATCGGTCGTCCATCGACCTGTGCATCCGCCCTTGAAAAGCTTGTCAGGAAAGGACTCCTGGAGGCGCCCGTCCACATGGGCCAGCTCCGTTTGACCCCAGCAGGGGTTCGAACTGCCTTAGCGTTGGAGAGGGGCGCACCGGAACTGTCTTCCCCGCTTTTTTGCACGCGGCTTGCCGAGCTTCTTGAAGCCGTAGAGGAGCACAAGATCCAGGTGCGTGACGCTCTGACACAACTGCTGCCGCTGTTGATATCAAATGAAAAGGACTACTCAGAGATTGAAGAGAAAATTTGGACTTCGCTCGAAACCGTCGAGGAAGCTCAACACCATCGTTTGCTTAATAAGCGGGGTGGAGGCTTGATCTCTCCGCTCTCACAGGGTGCTAACACATGAGCGGCGGTTTGACGTCCTATCCTCGCACAGGGGGTGGAGGAGGTGCTTACGGCGCCCAAATTGACTCCCTGATCAAGCTTTTGTTGATCCCTGGAGGCCAACCACTGCAGGCAGAAGCCGATCGCTTGATTCAAATGCTGCATCAAGCCGTTGGCAACATGCCCTCGCGGAGTATCGTCATTTACGGGAAGCGCGCACGCGATGCTTTGTTTGTAGCTTGGCTCAACGGATCACTGACACTCGCGAGGCACTTGCAAGCAATGGAGCTCTGTGCGCAAGCTTGGAAAAGTATCCATCCACTTGATAGCACTGCGCTCAAAGCACGTTCCGATGCGGCGATACAACAACTCGCCTTGCATGTTGCTCAGGGCGGAACAATTCAGGAGCTGAGAGCGATCAAGGAGGGGATTGGGTTGATTGCCTGGCTGTATGAAACGTCCGCTCTATTGGGGGAGGATCTGGCTGGAGGGATCGTTGCCCAATCGAGTAGCTATCCTGGAAGTCGTTATGTGGGGGCCACCGACACTTCTGGGGCGCTCGCGTACCTAGAGTGTGCTGGTGCATACAATGTGAATGTCGTCGTGCGCGTGGCTATACCTGGAGCATCGCACCCTTTGCTTGTGGTAGGTGAAGCGAAGGGTGGGAAAAGTGGTTTCGGGGTTGTGAAAACCTCAAAGCTCATTCGGCAAATGGGGCACGTTGCACCGACAGTGAGTCAGAACGAGATCATGTACGCGCCTTCACGTGCGCTATATATGCAAAAGGCCATGCGGAAATGGAAGAGTGGCGCTGCACCGGCCCATGTAGCCGCCCGACAGCAGGCGGGGAAAATGATCATGGACGCCTACCGTTCGCTGAGCCTTTGTTATGTGACGGCTAGGGGAGATGCAACGGTGAACAGTCCAATTAAAACATCAAGGGTAAATGCTGAATGCAGATGAACATAAGCAAGCCTTTTAAGCACCAAGCAATGGCCAAGGAACTGGCAGGGCAAGCCGTACAAGATAATCAGGCTGCATTCTCGCAAATGGAGCGCAACTGGAACATCGCGCGTGCCAGCCAAGACATCACGGTAGCGCTAGCTGCGCGGGGAGGGCTGTTCGAGTGGCTGGCTGCAATTGCCATTCTTGGACAAGTAGCCGATTTCGAATCTGGTGCCAAGACTGTAATCCAGTGGGGGTGCAAGATCGCGGAAGCGTTCAGGCCTGCCCCCGAACTGCTGCTGGTGGAGCTGAGTCTGGCGATCAGATTCAAGGATCACGTCGCTCGCCGGCAACTCGCGTCCGCCATTCTCAAATCCGTGCCATCCGATGATTTCTACAATTTGGAGCGCGGGCAATCGCAAGCATTGGCTGCGTTGGTCGATCTTGACTATGACGCCGCCCAGCGGTACGCGCTACGGCTGTATGATGCATCTACCAGCGGAGAGTTTGACAAGGGCGACAGCGTCTTGGCTGCGGCGTGGGCAAAGGTTTTGCGCAAGCTTGCCCAGCAGGATTTCCGAGGCTGTCTCGACGCGTTGTCGCTCTCTCACAAGGAGTTCATGCGGCAGGTTGATCAAGAGCTCGGGCGTCTGGAGCGGGGTACCGATTCCGACATTACGATGTTCGACATGGTCGATTGGGTTGAAGGTGCGGTGGCGCAGCTAATCGTTGATTTCGGGTACAAGCTTGATCACCACAACAAGAGAGATTCGCAAGAATTTGGCTTCTAAGGACAAGCCTGCAGTGGAGAGCATTTAGTATGGGAACGATCGTCGAGTTTTACACTGAGCCGCAGGTCGATAACTTTTCACTGCCGACAGGGGGCGGTGTCCGTACGCTAGTACAAAGCTTGTCTATCAACTCTCACATGGTAGAGGTGTTACTCAATGCTCTAACGGGCACGAGTTTGGATCCTCTCGTAGGAGACGGGAGTGATTCAAATCGCTCAATATTTTTGGCCCCGGCAGACCTCCAGCGACTTAAAGCACAATCAGCGCAGTGGTCATTACAGCCTGACGAAGTTTCGCGCGAAATTTATGAGGCTGTGAATAAGGGGATTGATGAAGCGGTGTGGGCCAAACGCGGTCTCTTAGTGCTGGTCAGGTAATTCAAAGCACCGTAACGTTTTCGGTGTCGCTACAGAAATTGCAGCGGGGCAGGAGCTCTAAGGTCGTAATGGATATCGGTCTCTGCTGCTCAGTTGGACGCTCGTGATTGGAGAATCGCTCTATCTCCGTGACGAAGCCGTGGGCGAGCCACCACGTTCTCTCGGTGGGATTTACACCGGGTGGGGTAGGGTAGTTGCTTTGTTGGGCATGGGGCTCATCAGTTTGAGCCCCAGGTAGGCTCCGTCAATCCTTGGTGTTTAACTCCTTGAGCCGAGTGGAGATCATCGGGCTCATGGCCTCACGGAAAGCCTTCAACTCTTCGCCGGCTTTAGTAAAGTCTGCAGGGATCTTGCCGGTTTCGGTCACAGCAACGGAAAGCTTAACTGTCGATACGTCGGGGGGCATTGCAAAGAGATCAGACGGTATCGCGTCCTTCTTGGCTATCGCAGCCCCCCTCAATGGCACTGCGGTGATTGATACCGCACCTGCGCCAAACTGATGAACTTCGTTGTACTCACTGGCGCCTTTAACAGAGGCGATTGCAACGACTGCCATCGACATACTGATTTCACCTTGCTTGTTGTTTCCCCAATAGCAATTGTCATTGCATTTTGTTAGGGCGACACTATTTTTCGCCCACGCCAGAACTGGCTGAAGGTAGAAATAAGTTCCCTGGTCGCCATCGGTGATTAGTTGTGTAATGAATCCTGCCTTGCGAACTCCGTCTGCGCCCTTGCGCTGCAATACGATACAATTTGCGTAGGCGAACGCGTTTGCCGGAACCATTATGTATGAGGAGTAGGACTGGCTGGCTTTCTCTTTTATTCCCTTGACGTGTTCACCTACAGCGTTGACAGCGGCATCAAATACCATTGCGCCAGCTGCTGGGAGAAAGATTCCATCCCCCATCATTTTTTGCTCTTCGAGATCATCCTCTCTTCCCTCTTTTCTAGCCGCATCCAGCTCAGGAAAGCACGCCTCCTCGACAGATTTAACTTGCTCTTTGGATAGGCCAAGCTCACTGATGGCGAAGTTTTTGTGTTTGTAAGAGTAGAACAGTTCAGCCTCTATGACATCGCCCGCTGCCGGCGCCGGTTCAACCTTGCTCATCGTCAGCAGCGATAACGTTTCGCAGCCGCTCAGTGCAAGACTCGCAATTAATATTAGAAAAAGTTTCATTCGATGCACTCCTTGATCGTAATTGGTAGTCGAAGGCTAGATGATGATGTGGCTCTACGCCATCACATAGAGGCGCCTGGCATGAGGGTGATCGGCTGGACGTTGAGAAGACAGAGAAGACCGCCGACTGCAGAATGGCTGTAGCTGCTTAATAAATGAGGGGCCAGTCGCGGTGTTGGCGGCTTCAAGGTGGTTTCTGAGCAGATTGGCTTTGAGCGCGAAGGTTTTTAAAATATCGTTAAAGACCTGGGATGGCTTTATTAGCAGGGCTCCCGGCACATTAACTGACCCATGATGCTGGCTCCGTGTTTGGGAGCTGTTAAGGTCGTTAAGGCACGAGGTCAACGAAATTTTTATGAGGCAACAAAATTACTGCTACGCGGTAAGCGCTGAGTGTGGTTTACTCAGGTTTTCGCATTGGTCGGAGCAGGATGATATGGATATTACTCAGAAAGCTCTCTATGAGCTGTTCAAACGTGGCCTTAATGAATTTTTACGTGTCGATGCTTCCCTAATTCGAGATAATGCCGCTGAGCGCAACCTCTGCGCGCGTTTGGGTTACCAGTTTGAGTATCTGCTAAGAGAATATGGATTGGCGGGTTACTATGCAGATGCTGAGCATAACCGGAAGCAGCATGGCGAAATCAAAACAATCATTCGCGGAAAGGATGAGGTCATTCAGGTTACCTGTGACCTTATAGTTCATAGTCGCGGCGAGCAGCTTCACGATAATCTGATTGCCGTTGAAATGGCAAAGCCGGATAAGTCAAAAGAAGAGAATTTGTCAGATCGAAACCGGCTCATCGCACTGACTAAGCAGACGTTCAGTGATGTTTGGTCTAATAACGGGAAGACTCTCCCTGAGCACGTTTGTGGTTATCTCCTAGGTGCGTTCATCATGGTTGATCGTTTAAAAAAATTTGTGTCCGTTGAATTTTTTGAGGAAGGCGAGTCTCTAGGTGAGCAAATTCGCTTAAGGCGCTTGATCAGTACCCCAATAGCATCAACTACCATCAGACTGACTGTCTGAACCGCATTGCCCGTCTCCTAAGGCACGCTGGCGTTGAGTTCAGTCCTGTAGTCTATGAGGCTACCCATCAGGTCAAGGCATTCCTGGAAGGGCTGCCAACCATGTCAAATCCCCTTTGGTTACTCGATACAGCGAAGACTCCTTCAGATAGCGAGGGTTGGCTAAAGACCATCGCTACGCTCGCGGATAAATTCGGTGCATCCAAGGTGTTGAGCGCTGAAAACCTGCCCTTACCAACAGAGCTTCAAGTAGGCAGTGCGAACTACCTTGTTGTCAGTGAGAAGGTAAGGGTGGCGGGAGGGAGCAAGAATGGTTCGAGTATCCTCAAGACCAGCCTCGAGGGAGAGGAGTCGTACAACAGCTTCTGGCAAGCTCTTAATGTTCACCAGCGGAGCCCGGAGGCAGCCTTCGATTACTACACGTCAGTGAAGCTGCATCGCTTTACTGCAAGTCTTGACACGATCTGTCAAGGCTTCGACGTGGTAGCTAAGAAATCCCTCTCGGTAGCGGCTATTGAAAAATGCTTGCAGGAACTGGCGCTCAAAGAGTCGATCTTCAGAGACAAGGCAGTGACAATCAGCGGTGCGAAGCTGCCAGCTCACTCGCTACAGTTGGTGAGCTGCCGCCGAGATTGGAGCGAAAATGTCTACATCCAGGTTCTCGATGTAACGGTTGACGGCGAAACGATCAAAATTGACAGCTCCCGTCGATTCGACGAGGCCTCGAAAGGGGAGTTCAATCATGAGTTCAAGCAGCTTGGTGCGGTCTTTGGGAAGGAGGGTTCCAAGGCGTTTGACGTCCTCTGGAACAGTGCTTTCCCCATCCGCGACAAGCATTCGAACACATGGCTGAATGCCTACAGCACCCTTCGGGTTCCATCGATCATCGGCAACACGTTATTCGACAATCAGGAGCGTCATGACAATGGTACGTCGCCGTCGCGAGAGGTGGGGATTGAGGTCGCTTCGTTGCCGTATTACCTCACTCCCACCAAACAGAAGCAGCGACACAGCGTTTTCATTCAAGACAATGGCGCCGAAGGCGCGTGGTTCTTCGTGTCGTCCAACAAGGCCACCAATGGAACTATCGTAAAACAGAGCCTGGTGTACAACGTCGTGATCACCGATGAGGTCGGCACCCGTATACCTGTACTCGGTCATCCGCTGGGCGAATTGTTCTTCTCGAGCTTCACCTACGACATTGTGAAGCTGCGAGAGGCAGCCAAGAGCTCGATCTTCCAAAAAATTGTCGAAATCTGCTTGCACAACTAGTTACGCCAATTCAGATGGAGTGAGCCCTGCACCCTGACCACTGGAGATATTAACGTCCTTCTGGGTCAGGGTGGGGCGCTGGTCGAAGTTGTTAACGCCATCCCGCTTTAGTCATTCGGGTGAGGATGGCCGCTGTATGACCCCGCTCTCCCGGCCAGTAGACGTTACCTCAGTTGGGCGAGTAGCGCTTTCGCTGTACCCTCAGAGCTTGCTGGGTTTTGCCCCGTGACCAGCTTGCCGTCTTCGATGACGAATGGCGCCCAATCGGGGCCCTTTTCATAACGGCCACCCAGGCGCTGGAATTCGTCTTCAATCAGGAACGGCACGACATCAGTGAGCTCAACCGCGGCTTCCTCACCATTGGTAAAGCCGGTTACCCGACGGCCTTTGATCAAAGGAGCGCCGTCAACTGCTTTTACGTGGCGCAGCGTACCAGGGGCGTGGCAGACAAAACCGATTGGCTTACCTGCTCGTTCGAATGACTCGATCAGTTGAATGGAAACCTTCGACTCGGCGAGATCCCACAGAGGGCCATGGCCACCTGGGTAGAATACCGTGTCGAAGTCATCTGCTCTGACCGTATCCAGCTTGATGGTATTGGCCAAAGCTTTTTGTGCAGCCGCGTCAGCGTTGAAGCGCTGGGTCATATCGGTCTGGAATTCGGGCAACGCGCTTTTCGGATCGAGCGGTGGCTGGCCACCTGCAGGCGACGCCAGCACAACCTCGGCACCTGCGTCCTTGAACACGTAGTAGGGGGCGGCAAACTCTTCAAGCCAGAAGCCCGTTTTCTGGCCGGTTTCACCCAATTGGTCGTGTGAGGTCAGCACCATCAAAACTTTCATGTCGTTTTCCTCTCGCTCAGAAGTCTTGGGATGTAGGGCGAAGTACGATTTCGTTGATGTCCACATCAGCCGGCTGTTCAATGGCAAACGCAATGGCCCTAGCAACCGATTCGGCAGGGATTGCAAGCTTGTAGAAATCCGCCACGGCCTCAGCACTGGCTTCGTGCCCGCTCCCGAATTTAAGCTCAGAATCCACCGCGCCCGGTTCAATCGTAGTGGTACGGATGTTTCGACCTACCTCATGGCGCAAGCCATCCGAAATCGCCCGTACTGCATACTTGGTACCGCTATACACCGAGCCACCAGGGCTAAACACCTTGATACCCGCCACGGATGAAATGTTGATGAAGTGACCCCAGCCTTGCTGCTCGAAAAGGGGCAGGGTGGCAGCGATACCGTACATCACGCCTTTGATGTTGATGTCGATCATGCGATCCCATTCATCAACGCGCAGTTCTGATATAGGTGCGATGGCCATAAGGCCTGCGTTGTTGATCATTACATCCACACGGCCAAAGGTGTCCACGGCGTGTTGCGCGAGGCCAACCAAATCGCCATGACGAGTAACGTCGACCTTGAGGGCGGTAGCTTGACCCCCAGCGGCCTTGATCTCGTCAACGATTGCATTCAGGTGTGCTTCGCGGCGAGCGGCGAGTACCACCGATGCGCCTAGGTTGGCCAAGTGACGAGCGGTGGATTCCCCCAGGCCGCTGCTTGCGCCAGTGATTACGACAACCTTCCCTTCGATACCATTGTTCATTTCATTAACCTCAACAGGTGGATATGGCACCGATTATGGGTTGTCATTTCATAACGGAGAATGGAATATTTGGGATTTTAAAATTCCGAAATATGGAACAATAAGATGTTGAATCGACTCGAAATGGTTAGGGTTTTCCTGGCGGTCGTTGACGCTTCATCGTTCCGTGAGGCTGCGAATCAGCTAGGCACATCACCGCAAAAGGTCACCAGGGCGGTGCAGGAACTTGAGCGACTTATGGGCGAGCCGCTCTTTCACCGAAGCACGAGGCAGATACGTATCACTGATTTCGGCAAAGGGCTGGCAGCAGATGCGAGGGCCGCTGTTGACAACTTCGACCAGCTCTTCATGAGGGCTGGGCGCGGAGCAGATGATGTAGTGGTTGGACGGGTAGGGCTTACTGCGCCCCATGCGATCGGCAAGCTCTACCTGGCACGCTTTCTAGCTGAATTGCGTCGGCAGCATCCCAAGCTGAGCATCGAGCTGACCCTGGATGACGAACTGACCGACTCGGTCATGGCGAAGATCGACATCGGCATCCGTGTGGGAACTGTCCGCGATCGTCGATTCGTTGCCAGGACTGTAGCCAATGTGCCATTGAAGGTCGTGGCTGCTCCTGATTTGATCGCCAGTGTAGGTACCCCCTCGACTCTCCATGAACTCAAAGCGATGCCCCTGTCCTTACTGTTGGATCGAAGGTCTGGTCGCGGCTGGCCATGGATGTTCTCCAATGAAGAGAGCTTCATTCCGGAGCAGCCGGACTTCATCTGTGACGATCCGGAGACCGAACTGGAGATGGTGCTTCAGGGGGCAGTGTTTGCCCAAATACCCTTGTACCTCGCGGAGCCTCATCTATCTCAAGGCAGGCTCATAGAAGTGTTGCCCGACTATGCTCCGCGACCTCTTGACCTTGTGCTCTATCGGACGCGCCCTGGGGCAGTCCCTCGGAGGATAAGGCTGGTATATGATTTCTTGCTGGGGAAACTCGGCGATCAAAGCGTGTTTCCTGGTGTAGGCTTGATTGGTGGTGCCATGTAATCGTGTGGCCTGGGTATTCGCAAGGATGAGCCTGCCTTGCTGAAGGCTGTGAACACTGCCTTACGCGAGCTAGAAACGTCAGGCGAGATGCAGGCCATTTCGACAAATGGTTGGGCGCCCAGATGCTTTACAAGGTGAACCGCTCTTTCGAGGTTGAACCAATCAAGAACGCGGTCGATAGGACTGGCATCACCTGATCTTACGTTCCCGCTGGTGACTTACCCTCTATCGCTTGCCACTCATGCCCATTGCTACTTATGGATTTGAGTGACGGTAGGACGATTACATTGATCTGTCCTACCGTCGTTTCGCATGCTACACGCGCCTCAGAGCACGACAATCTCATCGGATGTCAGCCAACCAGCTTCAATGACACGAGTTTTAGCTGTCTCTGGTTGGGCGCTGTAGACCACGATAGCGAGGCTTTCCTCGGCACGACTACAGGTCACATACAAGAGCCTGAGAGTACGTGACAACGAGTCATCCTTGCCCGCGCGCTGATTCTTCACATCGTTTGTTGATGCGGGCTTAACGCCCAACAGCTTTTCATAGCTAAACAGAAACCCATCGGCTTCGTCGTCATTCAGAATGACCATTACGCGAGGAAACTCGAGCCCCTTAACCCCTTGGTGGGTATCGAAGGGTGAAAGCCCATTTGCGTACTCGGCGAAGGCAGCCATTTCAGAGTAGGGCCGCCCTAGCACGACTCGGTATGCATGTGTCTCAAGCGCTTCACGATCCGACGTCTCCGGTGCTTCGTCAGTTGTAGCGCCCAGTGCCATGGCTGTGATGAAACGCTCCGGCAACTCGAGCAGTCCAGTGTCGAGAAGAATCCGAGCTACTTCTTCGATCAAAGGGTCATTGTCGGTTAGCAACTCACACAGTGACTGAGTGGCCTTACCTACTGACTCCAGCAAATCCAGCTGATCCGATACTGACTCCAGGTACTTAGGATCAAGCAGCGGGGAATGCAGGCGCACTGCCTCCATCAGTGTGAAATCATCCGTTTGAGCGGCCAGGAGAATCGGCCCGACTCGCTCAAAAAATAACTTGAGAATGGGCAGGGTTCCGTCGAGCAGGCCCGTTTTAAGATGCTCGACATCATAGAGGGGGGTAAACACACCCTCGAACCCCATACGGCGCCCAGCCATTCTGTGTTCCAGGATCAGCGTTTTACGTCCTTTCTTGCCGGCGGCCCAGTGACCGTCGCCGGTCAAATCGGCCATCCGCTTAGCGACGTTTTCCTCGAAACTGAAATCCTTATCAGGCGCTAGTTGGGTGCAGAACATCCGCACAACGCCACGTTTAGCGTCTGGTTTCGGTGTTTGCTGGTGCGTGCCCGCCCCTAACCGGATGACATTGATCAACTCGACAATTCGAGATGGGCACCTACGGTTGACGCGTTTTTCAGGTTTGGCCCAGTCAGTTGGAATAGCCTTATCGAGCCCCGTTCTCCCGTCGTGGTAGATGCGCTGCATTGTGTCTCCCAGCAGCCCAAGGCAAAAACGCTGGGGAATAGCCGCTTGAGCTTGCAGAAACGCATCCATTAACGGCCCGTTCGTGTCTTGACTTTCATCAATAAGCAGCACCGGATGCCGATCCGCCATGATGTCCAATAATGGCGATTTGGGAATGAACGCCGCGGCCATCTGGATGACTTCGCTATGGTTCAAAGACTGCCTGCCGCTGTTGTCTCCGGTCGGGCTGTAGGTGAAAACCGGGATGTCGTCCAGACTCGCCAGGCGGCGAGTTTTGCTGTCACGACTCGCCTGGTTTGCAAGAAAGGTCTTATTGACGCCTACCGCTCGGCGAAGCTTGTCATCGAGATCATCAATGTCGTCAGCGAGTTTGACGCGCAACCATTCACGAATGTCGTCGTTGAACCCCTTGATCAACCGCCAAGAAAACGCGTGGATCGTCGAAACCTCTACAAGCGGATCATGCTCAAGTCGACGGGCAATCTCTTCGCATGCCGCATTGGTATAGGTAATGATCGCTATCTGCCGCCCCTCAAAAGTGAGACGCTGTCGCTCCCGTTTCATTAAGGATTTCACCGCTACGACAAGAGAATGCGTTTTTCCGGAACCAGCCCCTGCGTACAGGAAAAAGCTGCGGGGATGCTCAAGATGCAAGCACTCCTCAATAATGTCATCAGCAGTTGGCTTCTCGTCGTCGTTGACATCAACTACAGCGCTCATTGTCCAGTTACCTTAACGCTGGCTGTTGGGATGATCAGAAGCTCCTTACTCTTCTTCTCTAGCTTGGTCTGTAACCATTCCAGCCCTTCGCGGATGTACGCTGGAACCTTCAAATTGGCAAAGTCAGAGTCACCCAGAACCTGCAGCGCAAACTCAGCTTTATCACCGTCTCTGAGCGCGTCGAACAGTGCTTTACCCAAGTCGCCTGCGGTTTCAGACTCACGGAGCGCGCTAGCAAATTTCTTGGTCAAACCTTTGCCTCGCTTGGTCACGAAATGTTCGATGTTGCTCAGAACCAGGCTGTCTTCGAAGGTGTTGGGCAGGGCTTCCGCTTCTGCTTCGGTGCTAGGGAGGACAATGCTGATAGGCGTCTGGTAGGCCATTCTGATAGCAAACAGCTCGTCGATTTGCTGAGCTTTCTGCTCGAAATCCAAATTCAGCAGCGTGTCCACATCGTGGCCCAGGTTTCTAGCAGTCACCCAGTGGCGCAAGGTTGGATTGTTGGTGGATTGCGCCTCGCTGCGCTTGACGGGCGTGGCGGCATTTTTGAAGCCAGCGTCCAGATCAGTGATGACCAGGGTGACGATGCCGAGGGCATCAATTAAAGGCCTGAGTCGGTGCGCGTGACTGCCCCCAATGTCCAGAATAGTGATGTAGCAACGGTCGAGGAAAGGAAAGTGTTTTCGAAGGAAATGCGGCAGCATCATTCGCTCCGCTGCGCCTTCTACAAGGATGACCGCGTCGGCGAAGAAGAGATCAGCATGTTGCGCCCTGAGGTAACGAGTGACGAATTCCTTGGTTTGTTTGTGCGGATTCTTCTGGCCGAAAACGGTGCTGAGGTTGGAGACTGTGGATACCGGAATTCGTATGCCGGCCATACCTGCAGGTAGCCTGCGGAAGTACCTCAAGTTCGCATATTCGGTTTCGTGAGCCACGTGGCTGGAATGAGAGCTGACCACCATCTGTGTTTTGAGCTTGGGATACTTCGTGAGCAGGGGGTCGTTGCAGAGGACGTGGTACGCATGCTTGATGAAGGCTTGCTGAACCTGAACATGCAAATGAGCTTCGGGCTCTTCGATCAGAACAAGATGGATCGGCTCAACCCCCGCGTCCGTCTGCTCATCAGTGCTTTTGTATTTCTTCAGCCACTCGTCCCGAAACGCCATCAGCTGGAAAATCATCGATATCAGGTTCTGATAACCCAGGCCGTTTGACGTCTCGGGTAATCGCATGGGTGGAGCTCCCGGAGCACCTGCTGCCGAATCAAGTTCAAAGAGCACTGCCGCTTCATGGTTCATGCCGTCTGTAGGAGCCAGGCGGGTCTCGACCCTAATGGCGGGGTCAGAATTATTGGGATACCCAAGGCCTGCCACCTCTCGCAGGGCGGGTGCAAAGCTCGAGGTCAGACGGGTATCGAAGGCTGACTGGGCGGCTTGGATGGCTGTCAAAGCTTCAAGATCCGAAATGTCGGGGCTATCTCCCGGATCCAGATGGCGACTGTAGTAAGCACGTAATTGCTCAGTCAGCTTTTTCCCTGAACCACCTTTTCCTTCAGTAACGCGTTCTTCTGCACTGTCCCCAAAACCACGCTGAGCATTGATTTCGTGCACACGTATGAGGTCAGTTAGCGGGTTGTTTGCCAGCGGGGTAGAAGTAGCAGAGAGCTTCTGCGGATTTGCATGGCGAGTGTCGTGGTCAGGATCGCAAAGCTGAATAGGGTCGAGGCGATACCAGCGAATGGTAAACATGGTGCCAAGCCGTCGATTGAGGTAATCGTGCAAGCTTTGCGGCCACAATGGGAGGGTGGGCGGTGTGTCACCTGCCTTGGTCTTCTTCGTAATCTCCTGTTGCAACACCTTCACGCGAGTCCGCTCTTTACGGTAGTCGGTGTAAAGCTTTGCCATATCCTTTGGCTCGAGTCGGAAGCGCATCCCTACGTGGCCGCCTTTCCACGCAAAATTGGGAATCAGATCTCGGACGTGATGGAGCTCGCCTTGAACCGCTTCCACCCATAAATCCAAGGCAGGCAACCAATGTGCCCAGTCATTCGCAACCGGAATTTTGAAGTCGTCGCCGGCATCCTCCCACTCAACGCCAATGTCATCGATGGTCGCTAGATGCGACAGCGTTAGATCCTGGAGGCGGAACGCCGTGGCCTTTGAAAGCAGGAATTTGCGCAGTGCCAACATTGCCGAGGATTTGCCGCTATTGTTCGCTCCGACTAGCAGGGTGGTGCTGCTTGCCAGGTCGATTCGAGCTGACAGGAGCTTACGGAAATTCGCGATCTCCAGATTCTGGATTTGCATAGCCTCTTCCCTGTGGCGGCGTAATGACGACATCACAGGGAACTCCATAGGAAATGATTAGGCTTGATGTTGCTCACAACAGGCAAGGCTGGCGCCTTCGTGTCGAACCCGTTCAACGGATTCCAGAACACGTGCGTCCGAATAGGTAGCAGGACTGGCGACAGTTGCTGAAATCCCTGGAAACGCCTGATGTCCAGCTGGCCAAGGAAGCTGGCGACTTGGGTTCGCCATTTGCTCAATCCAGGGTAGGTCGTGCAGTCCAGCTTATTGAGGATCTGAAGCACGTTTAGCCATGACCGCAGGATCAGCCGACCATTCCAAATGTCCTTCTGCCCTAGGGCGTTGAGACCAACACTCAACTCGGGCCCAATGAACAGGTGGTAAGCGACTTCGCGCTCAGCGTCCGTCAGAAACTCATTCCACTGCCGATGGAGCTGATCGGTACCCAGGGGCGCACGCCATTTGAACTCCACGACAATGATTCGTCGCTCCCCGGTCGACCATCCCATCTCAACAACCAAATCAGGCTCGACCGCTCGTTTCGGCCAGAAGTCCATTCGCAGAAAGCTGACGGCCCCAGTGGGGAGGGGCAGATCTTCACCAACGTCACTTTCGATTAGTGCACGCCAGAACGCGCCACTCGCTTCTGGGGGCAGGAAATCCAAAGGGCCGGCGATCAGTCCCGTGATTTCATCTTCTTCGCAAACGCGTTTCTCACCTTCTTCTCGGTGTCCAAGATATCGCTTGTAGAGCTGACTTTTGTTTCGCCTGAATGAGTGCAGCATGTCGTTGCCGTCTTGTGCAGGAGGGAAGGGTAATCGGCATTCATCGAGACCGGGCCGATGGCTCCAATTATTTCTCTGGTGCCGGCGCACCTTGCCCGGTACCGATTTTGTGTACAACAAACACTGCCACTGCGTAGATGATCCAGTAGACCGCTGCAACGGCTAGGCTGGATAAAAACAGTAATGCCGTGCAGACGATCAGCATGATGATGTAGAGGTTGAGCAGGGAGGAGCTACTCACTTTCCGAATGTGATTCAGCCCAACAGCAATCCCCACCATGTAAAGGGTGGTGACGAGGCTCCAGATACGGAATGTCACGGACAGGGCTCTATCCCCTCTGCCGTGGTCTTGCTCGAGGAAGATTGGCCCAAGCAGCCAAAAGACACCGATTGAAAGCGCTATTGTTCCTAGAAGGCCCCAGCCGAAATATGTCGCTAAAAAGCCGTACTGCCCCTGGCAAAGGCGGCTTTGAAGGAATGGCTTGGTGAGCAGTGCAAGAACGATAGGTATAAGGAATGACATTGATACGATCCGTCGTAGTAGGTGCAATTTCCTGGGCTCACGAGGTGCAGGCCGAGGAGCTGCAGGACGGAATGTAGCACAATGCCACACCTGTCACTCACCTGCGCGTAATCAAGCAGGATCGCCAACGGAGGCTACTGGCGCCGACCAATAAAGGGTGGGGCATTGGCCACGCCGTCAGAGTTCGACAATGATGAATAGACGAGGGCGCTTAACCTCATGTCGACCATGCCTGCGACGCCGCGCATGCGCCCTAGATCAGTGGCCTGATAGAGGATGATTGGGAGGCTGCTGGCACCGACGACTGTGATAAAGGTGAGGCCGCCAAAGCACTGGGAGTGCCTTTGAGAGGGCGAGGGCACTGAAGGTTCGGGCGTATCGCTCTTCAGGAGTTACTGATAGCCACTTTACGCCTCCGCTCGCCATCGATGAAATGGATTAAAACGTGGCGTTCATCGCCCAAGACAGGTTTTCCAGGATCGCTGATTGGGTGTTCTCTGGAAGGCTGGGCCAATACTTGAAGGCGAAGAAATACGCGAGGCCGGCAATCACGTAAATCGTAAGTGCGAAGGCAGGTACGACATAGCGAATGCTGTAGATGAGATCAGCAGTCTTTTTCAGAATGTCGGTCGTGGGAAGGGGGCGCAACTAGATCGATTGTAGGGCGAGCATGCGGCTTCACGCTTGGGCATCGCTTCGCCAAAGCCATGCTGGGCCGCTGTATTACACGAAAGATAGCTTAGCAAGCTAAGTAACTACAGATCCAGAGACATTCTGTCGCACATCGGCATCGCCCGACGAAACGACGCCTTACTCAGCGTCACCGGTAATAGGCCATTGTGTGCAGAACAACGCCACAGGTGACAACAAGGCCTGTGCTGCCGGCCGAGGTTTTCCGCCTTGTCTTTTGCGGTAGGAGACACCGCAAGTGTCTGGATGCCTGCATGCGCCCTAAGGAGAACACTGAATCGGAGATCGCGCAGCGGGGACTTCCATGACGGGTATCGTCTGCGATAGTGGATGAGTGAACAGGCGAGCATTGTGGACGATTACTAACTGTCTCCGCTGCACGCCGACCCGCACGCAGCCGGCCTTGAGGTCATCGGCAATCTGAATGGCCTCGCGCAGCATCTCTAGCATTGATGTGCGCGAAGAGACACCGTAGGAACGACTCGCTACAATTCGGATATCTCATGATGGCCTAAAGCAATTACTGCAGGCGGGTCGGGCACTAGCAAATCTACGGGGGAAACATGGATCTGGTTGTTCCGCGAAACCGGTCACTCGAAGACCTGTTGTCGAATGCATCAAGCGCTGATTTGGACGTATTGGCTGACCTCATTACCGATAACGGCAAGGGCAGGGTAGCTCTTGACAGCAAGGTCAAGGCCACCATTCTCAATCGCAAGGCGCAGGGTAAGCTGCAATCGATTCCTGATGTGCTTGAGGCCGAAATCCGTTCGTTTGGCAGCAACAGCATCGCCACGTTCTTCCGGTCGAGTGGAGTGGCATACATGGAGCTCGCGACGGATGTGGCGAAAAAGCTGGATGGAAAACCCGGCTCATCTCATGACATCTATGCCGTTGAAGAAATGATCATCGGCCTGGCAGTCAAGAAATACATCGGGGACGTGGCGGCGGTGGAATACCGGGATATCGCAAAGCTTTCGGCGTACATCGCTCAGATCGTGAAAGGCTTGATTTCCGCCGCGGGCGCTATTGGCGGCATTGCGGCTACCGGTGGAGCTGCGGGCGTGGCTGGGGCTGTGGGTGGTCGCCTGCTTTCGCTGGCAGCCCCTCCATTGGCGCTTGGCGCTGCTGGGGCTGCGATCTACCAAGCCACGTCACCTGCATTTCGCATCACCACTCCCGCAGTGCTTCAGGTGGCCAAAATTCGCCGGGCCCGATATGAAGCAGATTTCGCAACCTATTCGGAGAAACTACGCGCATGTCTGTGATAAATGAAGAGCTGCTGCGCTCCCTTCCAGACCTTCCGGATATCCTAGCCAAGCTCAAAAGCGGGGAGTATGAGTTATTTGGCGGTGTGGTTCGCCATGCCAAAGGGACTGAGAGAGGCGGGCAGATCGTTGGGCACCTTCTCTTCCCAGGAGATAGTCAACAAACCCAAGCGCAACTCCAACAGCTCCAGGACACCCTCTCGAATGGGTTGGGTTCGCTCCAGACCGGGATGGATCACCTGCAGCACAGCATGAGCGTGCTGCAAGGTTTGCAGACAGCCAATCTGGTGATGACTGGCCTGAACCTCGCGGTGACCACAGCTGGATTTGTGATCGTATGTCAAAAGCTAAACAAGATCAGCTCACAGATCCAGGCTCAATCTCAGACTATTGCTGAGACATGGAAATTAGTCAGCGAGGCTCACGAGCGTGGCCAGCTAACGGACGAAGCGCAGTTTCGATCCTTGCTGCTTTCCGCCCGGCAGTTCTGTGAAGAGGGCGACGTTCAGCAGCTCAAAGCGCTCATCCCTGCTTTCCACAAGGAGTATCAATTCACAAAGCTCATTCTTGAGCGGCACGCCGCTATACCTGCAAGCACCGTTCAGCGCCTGAGTGACATCAAGTTGCTGCAAGATCGCCTAGTCAACCTTGGCCTTGCGTTGTCACACGTTCAGGCTAAATCAGGCGCTGTGAAATACGCTCATGAGTCGCTAGCCCAGCTAGAGGCGGATATCCGGACGTTGAATATTAACCGCATTGAGGGTTTGACCAGCGACCGCGCCGCCGCGTCCGCGATCTCCCAAAAGCAATTCGCCGATGTGACAGACTTCTTGCAGCACGGGAAGCAGATGATGCCCGCGCTGGCCTACCAGGCCGAGGTCATTACCCTGGAAACCATGCACCCGGGCCTACTGCAGAAGGCATCCACCTCGAGAGAGATCATGTTCCTAGCGGCCTGAGTCGTATCAGCCTCAGAGCATGGTTAGCAGCGCCAAGGCTGGCAGTGGAGTCGGTCACCTTGGGTGAGTACAGCAACGCTAGTAACAGTGGGACGCACCCGATTCCGAGGGCTGTGATGAAGGGAAGTGGGATCAACGCCTGAGGGTAGGTCTTCATGGCTGCATAGCTACCTACCGCCAACACTATGCCAATCAGAAGAGGGCCACAAATCATCTTCAACGAAAAGGCTAATCGGTCATAGCGCGCGGTGGCCAAGCTTTGAGCTGCGGTGGTCTCATCCAGCTTGAGGAGGAGGTCATCGCATCGTTGCACCGGCCAACACAGAGCGCGGCGCCGAATGAGTTCGAGTGGAACAACACGCCGTGGGATGTGCTGGTCGCTATCTCCGCCAGGATGCATCGTCATCCGCTGCCAACTTGGTATCTCCAAAAGTCTGCTGCCAACCAGGCTAATTCCTGAACCGACCAGAAAATCCTGGCAAGTTGACGGGAGGATCCAGCGGCTTGCGGGAGGGCGGGGACGCCAAAGGAGTAAAAATGTTCCCTCTGCGCATAGCCAGGTTATACGGCTGTGCAGAGGCGCTCCCGCCCTGGAGGATGCCTGATAACAACAAGCATGTTTGCTGAGCCAAACCCATGCCAGCTTCATGCTTCAGCGCTAGAGAACCTTCTCATGACGCAAGCGGAGCGCGCCGGAACGAGGATGGAAAGCCCGAAGGGCCAAGACCCTGATTTCACCGCGAGGCCCACCCAAAACTATATCGTACTGGCGTATTTGCGAAGCCACTCTGATGCCGGGAGATGCTTACCGATGCCAATATCCGGCCACGTATTGGCATCCTGTAGGGGCTCAGCGATACTGACCGCACTCGGCACCCATCCAGCTGTCTTGGCCGACTTCCTCAGGTTGAGGAAGGTGATTAATGCCCCAGCCTGAAACTGATCGCAACCGCGCCAGCGGGCGTGCGCCGCGAGCGGACTTTGCTGTAGTCGCCTCAAAATGCTAGTCGTGAACCTGCCGAAAAGATCGACCATGGTGTTGCCCGCGTACCCGCCAGTACCATCCATCAAAGGCAGCAGCAGACTCTGAGGGGTAATATCTGAATTCTGACTGCGTCTGAACTGGGCGTAACGACGGAAATAGGCCGCGAACTGAGGATGCAAAGGAAAGCGCAGGCGAGGGTAGTGAGGGCTTTCAAACCATGCCGGTGAGGTCTGTTTTTTGCCTGTCGTTCGGGAACCCGCGCCGTCGGCTTTGAAGCTCGAAAACGTGAGTCTCAGTACCGATGATGACCCCAGCGCGCGCAGCGGGACGTCAGAGTAGATGGCCACAGCTGCGACGAGGAGCCACGGCTGCAACTGCTTATCGTGCTCGGCCAGGGATACTGCCGTCGACATCAGATCTGCCAGCTGGGCCAGCGTAAAATTCGTCCGTGTTTTCCTCCGGCGAGCCTCGAAGTCTGTCGGTTTTAGACCATCGAACGGATTCTGTGTCGTTGTAGTCAGAACGGTACCTAGATAGTCGAAAAAATCCCTCCCACCGTGCATGAATACCTGTCGGTGCTGATCGGTTCCGAGTGCGAAATCTGATCTTGACTCTGGTATGGAGGCTGACGACGGGATGGAATCGGTTGGGACGGAATCCCCTGCGAGCTGCTTTCTGACTATCGGGCGCCAATTGTCATTAATTGGCTTAACCGCGAACACTGCTTTGCCCAGTAGGTAACGTGTCCCACCAGTCTTAGAGATCCACGACATGGGTAAGCGCATGACGAAGTGCATGAACTCCCTGGCATCCGTTTCTTGCCATTCCGGGATCGACTTGTGCCGAATTGACCAGCTCCAATGCATCATCGTCTCGAGCACTGGGCATACCATCTTGTAGTGCCTTGGAGTGAATTGCGGCCGTTGGCACTGCTTGGTCAGGAAGTCGATCCCGAAGCGCCACGTTTGAAACGCCTTCAGTTCGGGGTCTAGGGTATCGAGCCGCGTTCGGACGTCGTTATTGATTGGGCGCTCCAGGCCTTGATGGTCACCCAGCAGCACAAAAGGCGGGAACAAAGGGTATGGCACGAAGGAGTCCATCGGTTTCGCTGATTTATCCGCTGCCTTCGCTGGTGAATCGTGCGGTGCGCTGGACGCCGGCTTTGGTTGTGGTTTGCCCGATGGGTTCTTAATCGATGTCCGCGCTGATTTCATCATGACTTAAAGCTCCTCGGGCGCGCGACCAGTGCTAGGGAGGTCTTCGAGTTTTGAAAACCATAGCGGTGGCCATGAGACGCATCGAGGTATCTAGGACGCAGCGTGATAAGACCGCCGGCATTGAGCTGCTTGCTGGCGTCCGAGCTTGGCCCAGGTGAGCCGACGCTGGGGCCTAGGCGATCGAGCGCCAAATCATGAAATGAAATTATAGACGCTAAAGGATGCTGGCGGAGGCCGTTCAGTTCTAGACTGCCTGAGCCGTGAGAATTGATTGTGAATCGGCTTGGGCGCTGCATTACGCAATTGTGCCGATCGTCGAGCAGAGCACAGGCATGACTGGAGATGTTTAAACTTAATCAAATGATTGGACTAGATGATGGGATTTGAGACAGGGTTTCTGGTTGCAAAATTATGGTTTTCAAACCGAGCATTCAGGGATTTCGGGGCTGCGAAGCTGAGAAGAGACTGAAGGATTGGAACGTAACGGCTTGATTGGAGGGTTGTATGGTCAATCGAGGCAAAGTCTGGTTTTCGGGGGCTGGTGACATATCAAGAGCGCTCGAACGTGACACTGTATTTAACATAATATGCATTATGCGCAGATCCGTATGCAGGCACCTGAGCTAGGTGATGCAAGAATCACTCTTCATGCTACAAGCCCGATCCCAACCTTCGACTATCCGTCTCGGCCCAATCCGCTCTAATGCCTATCACGCCCGCTCTACGCCACGAGGCTCTATTTGCATGAAGCAATCCGTCACTCTGATTATCTGCCTGTCGTTACTCTCAGCATGCGATGTTTCAATCAATACCAACGCTAGCAGAGCCTTAGAGTTCCTGATGTTGCTCGATGAAGGACGGGCCGATTTGACTTGGCTCCCAGCCGGTTCGGCGCTGAAGGCGTCGACCTCCGAGTCCAACTGGGTCAAAGGCATCAGTGGTTTGCGCACGGGTGTTGGCGAGTTCAAACATCGTAACCATGCACAGATCAGCTTCACTCGAGAAATGCCTGATGCACCGCCAGGGCTCTACGCCGCGGTCCAGATACAGTCGTCCTTTTCTAATCTCGAAGTGGTTGAAGTTGTGTTGCTCGTCGAAGAGGATGATCAATGGCGCGTGGTAGGCTACAACATCAGCAAAAACATCCAGTTGAAGGCAGCAATACCGCTGCTCTGACGTTGTCCCCGGCAAACTCACTTGCCGGCGTTTTTCCTTTAACTCGACTAAATAATCATTTAGTGTAATTAAGATATAGTAAATCCCCGTCCGTTGAATAACCCGACTCCACCCTTAATAAAGTTTGGGTTATTCAATCTCGCTTCCATTACAGACGTGTGCACTTCGCGAAACTCCCGTAGCGCGCCAGCTGTCGACAATCAGAAGGTACGAAAACGTCTTATCGCCCGTTCGCGACAGTCTAGAACGTCAGTCGAGCAGCACACGCTTGAACGCTTCGGCAGCCAGGTGCACCTGCACCGACCAGTCATTGGCCGCGTCGTCGCCCGCATCGTCGGAAATGTACTTCAGGCAAACAAAAGGAATGCCCTCCCCGCGCGCGATCAATGCCAGGACATATGCCTCCATATCGACCACATCGTAAGGGGCTTGGCCGTGGTTGACCTCGAAACTGTCGCCACTGCCGCAGATGCCTTGGGCGATCCCTGGCAGCGCAACGCCATATTCCAGCACCACGGGTATCTCCGACAGTGGCGTCTGGTAACGGGCGAAGCCCAGCGGCGTCACATCCATGTCACGCTGCACGAAACGGGTACAGCAAACCAAGCTACCCTTACCGTGCCCCTGGCTGCCGGCCGACCCGAGGTTGACGATGAGCTTGGGTTTGCGCTGCTGAATGGCCTTGGTCAGGCCGATGGCGGCGTTGACCTTGCCGATACCGGTGAACACGGTGTTCATGCCAGTGAACAGGTTGCCAGCTTCTGCCTCTAGGGCGAACACGAATAGCGTGTCGGCCAGGGCGATATCAGAAAATTGCTGGGTAAGCATCATGGTATGGGGCATTCCAGTTGGCTTGCAGAGGGCGAGGCTATTGTCGGTGAACCTTGGTCAATTGCAAGTCCCGGAGCACCCCGACGCATCCGTCTAGGCGCGGTTGCTCGCAATTGGTCGCTGGTGACCTTGGCCAACCTATCATGTGCCCAACGGCATCAAGACCGCCCCTGCTTCATAGGCTCTGTTCGAAAAGCCTTCATACTCGGTGATGCTGCGTTGAAAACAGCCTCGGAACGCTCATTTACAACCCGTAAACTCCGCTTCCGCGGCTGTTTTCGCCTTTACTAAGGCCTGGTAACGAAAGCGCATCATCTACACCAAGCCACCAAAACGCTTGTAGAAACTCTCCCCCACCTCTGGCAACGGCCCGTCTGCGGTCTCCAGTGCGCTGTTTAGCCATTCTTCAGCCTTGGCAAATACCAAACGATACAGGTTGCGGCACAACTGGCGTGCGGCCCTGCCCTCCCAGTCCCCTGGCAACAGCTCGTCTGGTAATTGCGGGTCGCGCAGCAGCAAACGACGGTACTCGTGGATCAACAGGGTGCGCGCCAGGAAGCAGTCCTGGGCGTCCAGTTGTTCCTGCTCCTTCAGTCCCTGCCACAACGGCCTGAACAAGCGGATGAATTCACTGTAGTGCTGACCCAGTTCATCGATGCGCCAGCTCTCGCGAACTTGCGCGCGCATGGCCTTGGAGGCCAGCACTTCCTGGGCATGGGTTTCGAAGACGATGCTGTCCTCGTCGGCATCGAGCTCGCGCAAGGTCGCGGCGAGGTCGGTACGGTCGGCACGGGGGCAGCCCAACACGTTGGGGGCGATGGCGCCAAAGCCTTGCCACTCCAACTCTTCGCGCACGTTTTTGCGCTTGACCGCTTCCAGCTGCGACAGGAGCACCAGTGTCCAGGCACCGTCCCACGCTGGCTGGCTTGGACTATAGACCCGCTTGAAAGCTTTCTCGAAGCGTCGGCGGCCGGTGCCGGTCAAACTGTAATAGCTGCGTCGGCCAACCTTTTCGGCCGTGAGCCATCCCTCTTTGGTCAGGCGAAAGATCGACGTGCGAATCAACCTCTCGTTGATGCCGATCGGCTCCAGCAGGTTGATCAAGCTGCCCAGCCACACGGTGCCGCCGTGGGGCTCGATGGCATCGCCGTACAGGGTAATGATCAGCGAACTGGCGCGAATCGGCGTCTGTTCCTGAAAGCGAGTGATCAGAGTATTGAGTGGGGCAAGGTTGCTCATGGAGGAACTGTGCGCAGATAAAGTACCGACTATACCTGTGCGGCGGGCTGCCTGGCCATTGCCGAGCGCGCCCACACTCATGCGCCCGCCTCGCTCTTGGGCCTGAAGCCCGAATCACCCATGCGCGGGCGCTGCGCTTCCACTTCGCTCAAGGGTGGGCACTCAACCAGTGCCGCCATGCAGCGCCGGGTCAGTTGCTGATACGCCTCGGTACCCCGCTGTTTCCACGCCACTTCCTGCTCGCTCAACGAACGTTTGACTAGCGCTGGTGAGCCGACCACCAGGCTCTGCTCGGGACATTCGAAGCCGGCCTTGACGAAGGCCGCGGCGGCGACGATGCAGCGGGGTGCGATGCGCGCACCATCCATGACCACGGCATTCATGCCCACCAGAGCGTCTTCCCCCACCTGGCAACCATGCAGCACTGCGCCATGGCCAACATGGCCGTTTCGCTCGATGACGGTGTCGCCCCCTGGGAAACCATGCATCACGCAGGTGTCCTGAAGGTTGGCGCCTTCCTTGAGCACGATTCGACCGAAATCCCCACGCAAGGACGCCAGTGGGCCTACATAACAATCAGGGCCAACGATCACATCGCCAATCAGTACCGCACTGGGGTGCACGTAGGCGGTTGGATGGATGACGGGGGTCAGCCCGTCCAAACGATAGCAAGGCATCTCGCACCTCCAGAAATGATTTGAAGCGTTGCTTGATCTTGTATCACTTCGATATTTTTCGTCAATTGCCATTATCCATGTATCGCTTTTTTCAGCGTGGATGCGCGTGATTCGCTCCCGCCAGAAATCGCCTTTCAACCATTTTCTGCGGGATTTCGTCAGGTCAAACCGCGGTTCCATCAATGCATCACGCACACTATTGGATACATAATCACGTATTCATGCTTGATATTGTGTATCGCATAAGGCATATACTGAAATACCTGAGCGTGGTTCGTGCCGCGCCCCTGCAAACAATTCCAATAAAAGCCGGCCGTCCACTGCGCCGCGCGAGCAGCCTGAGGAATACGACATGCCTCGTTACCTTGATGTGCAGGCCCCTGAAAGCGGCGTGCGTCTGATCACCTTGCAACGGCCAGAAGCCCTCAATGCCCTGTGCACCGAGTTGTTGGAGCAGCTTGCCGCCGAGCTTGAAGACGCCGAACGCGACGAGCACACCCAGGTGGTCGTGCTGACCGGCAGCCGCAAGGCTTTCGCCGCCGGTGCCGATATTCGCGAGATGGCCGAGCGTGATCTGGTGGGCATCCTCAACGATCCCCGCGTTGCGCACTGGCAGCGGATCGCAACCTTTGCCAAGCCATTGATCGCCGCCGTGAATGGCTATGCCCTGGGCGGTGGCTGCGAGCTGGTGATGTGCTCAGACATTGTCATCGCTGGCGAGGATGCCCGCTTCGGCCAGCCCGAAATCAACCTCGGCATCATTCCAGGCGCCGGCGGCACCCAGCGCTTGCTGCGTGCCGTCGGCAAACCGCTGGCCATGCAGATGGTGCTGACAGGCGAGGCCATTGGCGCCCGCCATGCCTTGCAGGCCGGGCTGGTCAGTGAAATCACTCAGCCGGAACTGACTGTAGAGCGTGCTTTACAGGTCGCCCGAAGCATCGCCGCCAAAGCCCCCCTGGCCGTGCGACTGGCTAAGGAGGCCCTGCTCAAGGCCGGCGATATCGACCTTGCCAGCGGTCTGCGCTTCGAGCGCCATGCGTTCACGTTGCTCGCCGGAACCGCAGACCGCGACGAAGGCGTACGCGCCTTCATGGAAAAACGCCCGGCCCGGTTCACAGGCCGTTGATCCCCCTTCTTTATCGTTCGACACAGCGAGCCCGCCATGACCTTCGAGCACATCCTGTTTTCCATCGAGGACGGTGTCGCCCTCCTCTCACTGAACCGTCCGCAACAGCTGAACAGCTTCAATAGGCAAATGCACATGGAGGTACGTGAAGCCATCAAGCAGGTACGCCAGAGCGCCGAGGCGCGGGTCCTGTTGCTGACCGCCGAGGGCCGCGGGTTCTGCGCTGGCCAGGATCTTTCAGACCGCAATGTCGCGCCGGGAGCGGCGATGCCTGACCTGGGTGAATCCATCGACCAGTTCTACAACCCGCTGGTGCGCGCCTTGCGTGACCTGCCGATGCCTGTGGTGTGTGCCGTCAACGGCGTCGCTGCCGGCGCCGGGGCAAATATTCCGTTAGCCTGCGACCTGGTGCTGGCAGCCCGCTCGGCCAGTTTCATCCAGGCTTTCTGCAAGATCGGTCTGGTTCCGGATTCTGGCGGTACCTGGCTGTTGCCGCGCCTTGTCGGTATGGCTCGCGCCAAGGCCCTGGCCCTGTTGGGCGAGCGACTGAGCGCCGAGCAAGCCGAGCGCTGGGGAATGATCCATCGCGTCGTCGATGACGCAGACCTGCGTGACGAAGCCCTTACCCTGGCCCGTCACCTGGCCACCCAGCCTACCTACGGCCTTGCCCTGATCAAGCGCAGCCTCAACGCCAGCTTCGACAACAGTTTCGATCAGCAACTGGAACTCGAACGCGACCTGCAGCGCCTGGCTGGGCGTAGCGATGACTACCGCGAAGGTGTAAGCGCGTTCATGAACAAGCGCACACCCGCGTTCGAGGGGCATTGAACATGAGCGCACTCGCCATCACTGCCCAGGTTGCCGTGATCGGTGCCGGCGCCATGGGCGCAGGTATCGCCCAGGTGGCCGCCCAGGCTGGCCACCCGGTCAAGCTGTACGACAACCGTCCAGGCGCGGCCGCCCAGGCCATTGCAGGAATCGACCGCCAGCTTGGACGCCTGGTCGACAAAGGCAAGCTGCAGGGTCAGGCCCGTGAGACCATCATCGGCCGCCTGCAACCGGTCGAGACCCTCGCCGAACTGGCAGACGCACGTCTCGTTGTCGAGGCCATCGTGGAGAACCTCCAGGTCAAGCAAAGCCTGCTGCGTCAGCTCGAAACCCTGTGCGCCGACGACTGCATTCTGGCCAGCAACACCTCTTCCTTGTCCATCACCAGCCTGGCGGCTGGCCTTGAGCGCCCGCACAATGTGATCGGCATGCATTTCTTCAACCCGGCGCCATTGATGGCACTGGTAGAGATCGTCTCCGGCCTGGCGACCGACCCGGCGTTGGCGCACGCCCTGTACAAGACCGCCAAAGCCTGGGGCAAGACGCCGGTGCATACCCGCTCGACGCCGGGGTTCATCGTCAACCGTGTGGCACGTCCTTTCTACGCCGAGAGCCTGCGACTGCTGCAAGAAGGCGCCGCCGATTGTGCGAGCCTTGATGCATTGTTGCGCGATGCAGGCGGTTTTCGCATGGGCGCCTTCGAGCTGACCGACCTGATCGGCCATGACGTCAATTATGCCGTGACCTGCTCGGTGTTCGACGCCTTCTATGGTGACTTCCGCTTCCAGCCTTCGCTGGTGCAGAAAGAGTTGGTGGATGCAGGCCGCCTGGGCCGCAAATCCGGGCAAGGCTTTTATAGCTACGCCGAAGGAGCCGAGCGCCCCCCGGCATCGGTACTGCAGAGTGCGGCAAAGGTCGAACACTGTGTGGTCGAAGGTCATCTGGGGGTGATGCAGCCGCTGCTTGACCGCCTGCGCGCGGCAGGTGTCAGCGTGACCGAGCGTGCAGGCAAGGGACTGCTGCGCGTCGGCGACGCCACCTTGGCCTTGAGCGATGGCCGCCTGGCCAGCCAGCGCGCACGCGAGGATGGCCTGAGCAACTTGGTGCTGCTCGACCTGGCCCTGGACTATGCCACTGCAACCCGTCTTGCCATCGGTTGCGCTGCCGGCACCTGCCCTGCCGCTCGGGATCAGGCAGTGGCCCTGCTGCAACGTGCAGGCTTGCAGGTCACCGCTGTGGCCGACCTGCCCGGCCTGGTGGTGCTTAGGACAGTCGCCATGCTCGCCAACGAAGCCGCCGATGCCGTGCTGCAAGGCGTCGGCACGGCAGCCGACATCGACCTGGCCATGTGCGCCGGGGTCAATTACCCCTGCGGCCCGTTGGCCTGGGCCGAACACATCGGTGTCGACTACACCCTGCGCGTGCTTGACAACCTGCAACGCAGTTATGGCGAAAGCCGCTATCGCCCTTCCCTGCTGCTGCGACGCAGCAATGCCAATGGAGGCCGCCTGCATGACTGAACCTCAACGCACGCCCGACGAACTCGCCCAGGCCTGCGCCGATGCCATGTTCTCCCGCGACCAGGCCAGCCAGAGCCTGGGCATCGGTCTGCAAGACATCGCTGCCGGCAAGGCGCGCCTTGGCATGACGGTACGCGCCGACATGATCCAGGGCCATGGCACCTGCCACGGCGGCTTTCTATTCGCATTGGCCGATTCGGCGTTCGCCTTCGCCTGCAACAGCTACGACGAGGCAACGGTCGCGTCGGGCTGCAGCATCGACTACGTCGCCCCCGCACGGCTCGGCGACCAACTCACGGCAACGGCCATCGAGCTCACCCGTAAAGGCCGCACAGGCCTGTACGACGTGCGCATTGAAAACCAACACGGCGAGCTGATCGCCCTGTTCCACGGCAAATCCTACAAAGTGCGCGGCACGGTGCTGACGCAGGAGACGCAAGATGACTGAACCCATGCGCTTCGATGCATTGATCATCGATGCCGTTCGTACCCCGATTGGCCGCTATGCGGGCGCCTTGAGCGCAGTGCGTGCAGACGATCTGGCAGCGGTGCCGATCAAGGCGCTCATGCAGCGTCACCCCGAGCTGGACTGGCAGGCTATCGACGATGTGATCCTCGGATGTGCCAACCAGGCCGGCGAAGACAACCGCAACGTCGCGCGCATGGCCACATTGCTGGCTGGCCTACCCATTGCGGTGCCTGGTACCACCATCAACCGCCTGTGCGGCTCAGGCCTGGATGCCATCGGTAACGCTGCTCGTGCCCTGCGCTGCGGCGAGGCGGGGCTGATGCTGGCCGGTGGTGTCGAGTCGATGTCGCGAGCGCCCTTCGTCATGGGCAAGTCCGAGCAAGCCTTCGGCCGCAGCGCAGAGCTGTTTGATACGACCATCGGCTGGCGTTTCGTCAACCAGCTGATGCAGGCCACATATGGCATCGACTCGATGCCCGAAACAGCAGAAAACGTTGCCGCCCAGTTCGGTATCTCTCGCGCCGACCAGGACGCTTTCGCCTTGCGCAGCCAGCAAAAGGCCGCAGCAGCGCTGGCCAGCGGTCGCCTGGCACAAGAGATCGTGCCCGTGGAGATCGCCCAGCGCAAAGGCCCGGCCAAGCGCGTCGAACAGGACGAACACCCTCGCGGCGACACCACACTGGAACAATTGGCCAAGCTTGGCACGCCGTTTCGCGAAGGCGGCAGCGTCACCGCGGGCAATGCCTCGGGGGTGAACGACGGAGCCTGCGCGCTGCTGCTAGCCAGCACTGCCGCCGCTCAGCGCTACGGACTCAAGGCTCGCGGCCGGGTCGTCGGCATGGCGGTGGCGGGCGTGGAGCCGCGCATCATGGGTATTGGCCCGGTACCGGCGACGCGCAAGGTGCTTGAGTTGACCGGTCTGTCCCTGGCCGACATGGACGTCATCGAACTCAACGAAGCCTTCGCTGCGCAAGGTCTGGCGGTGCTGCGCGAACTGGGCCTGGCCGATGACGACAAGCGGGTCAACCCAAACGGCGGCGCCATCGCCCTGGGGCATCCGTTGGGCATGAGTGGCGCGCGACTGGTCACCACCGCCCTGCACGAGCTTGAAAACACCCACGGCCATTACGCCCTCTGCACCATGTGCATCGGTGTCGGCCAAGGCATTGCCATGGTCATCGAGCGCCTCTGACCAACGGCTTGTTACCCAGGACGGCGCAGCCGGTTATGCTGCGCCCATGACACTCACGGCCCAGGCGCTTTCAGAGAAACCGCCGGCGTACAAGAACAATTCGAGTGAAGCCATGAACATGTACCATGATGCCGATCGTGCCCTGCTGGACCCGATGGAAACCGCCAGTATCGACGCCCTGCGCCAGCATCAGCTAGAGCGACTGCGCTGGAGCCTGAAGCACGCTTACGACAACGTGCCACTGTACCGCCAGCGCTTCGACGAATGCGGCGCCCACCCCGATGACCTCAAGTGCCTGGAAGACCTGGCGAAGTTCCCCTTCACCGGCAAGAACGACCTGCGCGACAACTACCCCTACGGCATGTTCGCCGTGCCCCAGCAAGAGGTCGTGCGCCTGCATGCATCCAGCGGCACCACCGGCAAACCCACGGTGGTGGGTTACACCCAGAACGACATCGACACCTGGGCCAATGTGGTTGCCCGTTCGATTCGTGCCGCTGGCGGGCGCAAGGGCGACAAGGTACACGTCTCGTATGGCTACGGCCTGTTCACCGGCGGCCTGGGCGCCCATTACGGTGCCGAGCGTCTAGGGTGCACGGTCATCCCGATGTCCGGCGGCCAGACCGAGAAGCAGGTGCAGCTGATCCGCGATTTCCAGCCCGATATCATCATGGTCACGCCGTCCTACATGCTGAACCTGGCCGATGAAATCGAGCGCCAAGGCATCGACCCACAGGACCTCAAGCTGCGTCTGGGCATCTTCGGCGCCGAGCCTTGGACCGACGAGTTGCGTCGTTCCATCGAACAGCGCCTGGGCATCGACGCCCTGGACATCTATGGCCTGTCGGAAATCATGGGGCCAGGCGTGGCCATGGAATGCATCGAGACCAAGGACGGCCCGACCATCTGGGAGGACCACTTCTACCCCGAGATCATCGATCCGGTAACCGGCCAGGTGCTCCCAGACGGGCAATTGGGCGAGTTGGTGTTCACCTCGCTAAGCAAGGAGGCGCTACCGATGGTGCGTTATCGCACCCGCGACCTCACCCGCTTGTTGCCCGGCACGGCCAGGCCGATGCGACGGATTGGCAAGATCACTGGGCGCAGTGACGACATGCTGATCATCCGTGGGGTGAACGTGTTCCCGACGCAGATCGAAGAGCAGGTACTCAAAATAAAACAGCTTTCAGAGCTATACGAGATTCATCTGTATCGCAACGGAAACTTGGACAGTGTCGAAGTGCATGTCGAGCTGCGTGCCGAGTGCCAGCACCTGGACGAGGCGCAGCGCAAACTGCTGACCGGCGAGCTGACCAAGCAGATCAAGACGTACATCGGTATCAGCACCCAAGTGCGGCTACAGCCCTGCGGGACGCTCAAGCGTTCCGAGGGCAAGGCCTGTCATGTGTATGACAAACGGTTGGCCAGCTGATTTTTTGGTGTGCCTCAGATAGAGCGCCGCCCGCGCGGCGCATCGCGAGCAAAGCTCGCTCCTACACCTGTTTCGGGCCAATGAACCCTTTGGTGAACGACGCAATATCGAGTCGTACAAACCAGGCGGTCGCGCGCGTTTGTGACTGACGTTACTGGCCCGAAACAGACGTAGGAGCGAGCTTTGCTCGCGATGCGCCGCGCGGGCGGCGCTCGATTCATTGGCCACCTCAAAACTCCAGACAGGCAAAGCGATACATAAACGTTACGTGATACACATAAAACAGTTTGACGTTATGTTTTGTATCGCTTACAAATGACTCATGCCTTAGCAGGAGTCGGAACATGTACGCACAGCTAGTGGAAACCGGAGTCAAGCGCGTCAAGTCACTGGAGGAGATGTCGCCCGAGGAGCGCAACTTTCAGGAGAAGATCGACGCCGAAGTCAAGATCGAAGCCAAGAACTGGATGCCCGAGGCCTACCGCCAGACGCTGATCAGGCAGATCTCCCAGCACGCCCATTCGGAAATCGTCGGCATGCTGCCGGAAGGCAACTGGGTGACCCGCGCGCCGAGCCTCAAGCGCAAGCTGCAACTGATGGCCAAGATCCAGGACGAAGCCGGCCACGGTCTGTACCTTTACAGCGCCATGGAAACCCTCGGCGCGGACCGCGACGAAGAGATAGCCAAGCTGCACAGCGGCAAGGCCAAGTATTCGAGCATCTTCAACTACCCGACCCTGAGCTGGGCCGACATGGGTGCCGTGGGCTGGCTGGTCGATGGCGCCGCCATCGTCAACCAGGTGGTGCTGCAGCGCACCTCCTACGGTCCCTACTCCCGCGCCATGATCCGCATCTGCAAGGAAGAGAGCTTCCACCAGCGCCAGGGCTACGAACTGCTGTTGACCATGATGCGCCACGGCACCCAGGCCCAGAAGGACATGGTCCAGGACGCCATCAACCGCCTGTGGTGGCCAGCGCTGATGATGTTCGGCCCCAGCGACGAGCACTCGCCCAACAGCGCCCAGTCGATGGCCTGGAAAATCAAGCGCCAGACCAACGATGAACTGCGCCAGCGCTTCATCGACCAGACCGTACCGCAACTCGAGCTACTGGGCTGCACCGCACCCGACCCGGCGCTGAAGTGGAACGAAGCCCGTGGCCACTACGACTTCGGCGAAATCCAGTGGGACGAGTTCTACGAAGTCATCAAGGGCAACGGCCCCTGCAACCAGGAGCGCGTCGCCACCCGGCGCAAGGCCATCGAGGATGGCGCCTGGGTCCGCGAAGCGGCCGTGGCCTATGCACGCAAGCAACAGAACAAGAACGCCGCCTGAGCGGCGATTGATGCGGAGATCGAAAATGTCTGTCTGGACCCTTTATGAAGTGTTCGTGCGCAGCAAGCACGGCCTGAACCACAAGCATGTCGGCAGCGTGCATGCCGCCGACGCCGCCATGGCGATCGAAAACGCCCGTGAGCTGTACACCCGCCGCAGCGAAGGCGTGAGCCTCTGGGTGGTTCCCTCAGCCTTGATCACCGCGTCCTCGCCCGATGAGAAAGACCCCTTGTTCGCCCCGTCCGACGACAAGGTGTACCGCCATGCCAGCTTCTATGAGCTGCCCGACGAAGTCGGACACATGTGAGGCCCGCCATGCACGAACAAAACCTCATTGCGTATCTGCTTCTGCTGGGTGACAGCGCCCTGGTCCAGGGCCAGCGTTTGTGCGAGTGGTGCGGCCGCGCCCCTGCCCTCGAAGAAGAACTGGCCCTGATGAACGTCGGCCTCGACCTGGTCGGCCAGGCGCGCAACTGGCTGGAATATGCTGCAGAACTGCTCGATGACGGCCGCGATGCCGATGCCCTGGCGTTTCGCCGGGACGAGCGGGCGTTCCGTAACTTGCTGCTGGTCGAACAGCCCAATGGCGACTTCGCCGTCACCATGACCAAGCAGTTCCTCTACGACGCCTGGCACCTTGCCGTGCTGCAGCAGCTTCAGGCATCCAGCGACGAGCGGATCGCCGGTATCGCTGCCAAGGCGGTCAAGGAAGTCACCTACCACCTGCGCCGCTCTGGCGAGTGGGTACAGCGCCTCGGGGGCGGCACCGACGAGAGCCGCCGACGCATGCTCGATGCGATTGCAGCGCTGTGGCGTTTCACGGTCGAGCTGAACACCGGCAGCGACGGCGAAGTGCAGCTGGCCGAGGCGGGTATCGCTGCCGATCCAACTCAGGTAGGCGCTGCCTGGCTCAAGCAGGTGAGCACGGTATTCGACTCGGTCGACCTGCCGTTGCCCAAAGCCGCCAGTCACTTCTACCTCGACGGTCGCAAAGGCCTGCACACCGAACATCTGGGCTTGCTGTTGGCCGAGATGCAGTTCCTGCCAAGGGCATATCCCGATGCAACCTGGTGAGCTGATTACCAGCGACCGTCGCGCCCGTGCGCTGCGCGGTGATGACCTGTCCCTCGCCTGGAAGACGCTGGAGCAGGTCATGGACCCCGAAGTGCCAGTGGTCAGCGTCGTCGACCTTGGCATCGTCCGGGACCTCGACTGGCGCGCCGGTCACCTGCACCTGGTGGTCACGCCCACCTACTCTGGGTGCCCGGCCACCGAGGTGATCGAGGACGATATTCGTCATGCCCTGGAACAAGCCGGTTTTGCCGCGCCGCAGCTGGAGCGTCGACTGACCCCGGCCTGGACCACCGATTGGATCACCCCCCAAGGCAGAGAACGCCTGTTGGCCTACGGCATCGCTCCCCCTGAGGGCAACCCCAGCAAGCGCAGCCTGCTGGGCGAACCGCCGCAGGTGTGCTGCCCGCAGTGCGGCAGTCGCCACACCGAGTTGCTCAGCCAGTTTGGCTCCACCGCATGCAAGGCGTTGTACCGCTGCCGCGAGTGCCTGGAGCCGTTCGACTATTTCAAATGCATTTGAGCCGTGGAGACCACCATGAGCCAGTTTCACAGCCTGACCGTCAAGCAAGTGCGCCCCGAAACCCGTGATGCGGTGTCCATTGCCTTCGATGTGCCCGAGCACCTGCGGGAAACGTTCCGCTTCACCCAAGGCCAGTACCTGGTGATGCGCACCCAACTGAATGACGAAGAAGTCCGCCGGTCCTACTCCATCTGCAGCGCAGTGCAGGACGGCGAACTGCGTGTGGCCGTCAAGCGCGTGCCAGGCGGTCGCTTCTCGGCGTTCGCCAACGAGGCCCTCAAGGCCGGCCAGCAGCTGGAGGTCATGCCGCCGTCCGGCAGCTTCTTCGTGCCGCTGGACCCCACGCGCCAGGGCAATTACCTGGGAGTAGCTGCCGGCAGTGGCATCACCCCCATTCTGTCGATCATCGCCACCACCCTGGCCAGCGAACCGAACAGCCGCTTCACCCTGCTCTACGGCAACCGTTCCAGTTCCGGCGCGCTGTTTCGCGACAAGCTCGAAGACCTCAAGAACCGCTACCTCGACCGCCTGAACCTGATTTTCGTGTTCAGCCGCGAGCAGCAGGACGTCGACCTCTACAACGGTCGCATCGATGCCGACAAGTGCGGCCAGCTGTTCTCCCGTTGGATGGATGTTTCGAGCCTGGATGCCGCGTTCGTTTGCGGCCCGCAGGCGATGACCGAAACCGTGCGTGAAAGTCTGCAGGCCAATGGCATGGCCAATGAGCGCATCCATTTCGAGTTGTTCGCCGCCGCTGGCAGCCAAGCCCGTCGCGAAGCCCGCGAGGCGGCGCGCCAGGTCGACTCCGCGCTCAGCCACATCACCGTGATCAGCGATGGCCGCGCCCTTACCTTCGACCTGCCGCGCAATACCCAGAACGTGCTGGACGCCGGCAACGCCATCGGCGCCGAACTGCCCTACTCGTGCAAGGCCGGTGTGTGCTCCACCTGCAAGTGTCGGGTGATCGAGGGCGAAGTCGAGATGGACAGTAACCACGCGCTGGAGGACTACGAAGTGGCGGCCGGTTATGTGCTGTCGTGCCAGACCTACCCGGTGAGCGACAAGGTGGTCCTTGATTTCGACCAGCTCTGACACCTGGACTACCGCAGCCTCTCCCGGAGCGGCTGTGGGATCTCCATGGCGCTGAACTGCCTAGCAACACCCGCGTGACCTCAACACAACAATTACAACACCCAGAGATCGCTTCCCATGACACCCGAACACATCGACAGCATCGCCAACCACCCCGACTTCCAGCACCTGGTCCGGTCCAAGCGCCGCCTCAATGGCAGCCTGACCCTGGCCATGCTGGTGATTTACTACGGCTTCGTGCTGCTGGTGGCATTTTCCCCCAGCACCCTGGGCCAGTCCCTGAGCGGCGGCGTCACCACCGTCGGCATGCTGGTGGGCGTCCTGATGGTGTTGCTGTCCTTCGCGCTGACCGGCCTCTACGTGCACCGTGCCAACAACGTCCTCGACCCCCTGAACGACAAGGTCAAGCAGGAGTGCGCACGATGAACTGGACTGCCATCTCGATGTTCATGGTGTTCGTCTGCTTTACCCTGCTGGTCACTCGCTGGGCAGCGATGCGTACGCGCTCGGCCAGCGACTTCTACACCGCCGGCGGAGGCCTGACCGGCATGCAGAACGGCCTGGCGATTGCGGGCGACATGATCAGCGCCGCCTCGTTCCTGGGCATCTCGGCGATGATGTTCATGAACGGCTATGACGGCTTGCTCTATGCCCTGGGTGTACTGGCCGGGTGGCCGATCATTCTGTTCCTGATCGCCGAACGCCTGCGCAACCTGGGCAAGTACACTTTCGCCGATGTGGTCTCCTACCGCCTGGCGCAGACGCCGGTGCGTCTGAGCTCGGCGTTCGGCACCCTGGCCGTGGCGCTGATGTACCTGGTGGCGCAAATGGTCGGTGCCGGGAAGCTGATCGAGCTGCTTTTCGGCATCAGCTACCTGTATGCGGTGATCCTGGTCGGAGTACTGATGGTCGCCTACGTGACTTTCGGCGGCATGCTCGCCACCACCTGGGTGCAGATCATCAAGGCGGTGATGCTGCTGTCGGGTACCAGTTTCATGGCCTTCATGGTGCTCAAGCACTTCGGTTTCAGCACCGAGGCCATGTTCGCCAATGCCGTGGCGGTGCACGCCAAAGGGCAGGCGATCATGGCACCGGGCGGCTTGCTGTCGAACCCTATCGACGCTATCTCACTCGGCCTGGGCATGATGTTCGGCACTGCCGGCCTGCCCCATATCCTGATGCGTTTCTTCACCGTCAGCGATGCCAAGGAGGCCCGAAAGAGTGTGTTCTATGCCACTGGTTTCATTGGCTATTTCTACCTGCTACTGATCGTCATCGGCTTTGGTGCCATCGTCATGGTCGGCACCGAGCCAGCCTACCGCGACGCCAGTGGTGCGATCATCGGTGGTGGCAACATGGTCGCCGTACACCTCGCTCAGGCCGTGGGGGGCAACCTGTTCCTGGGCTTCATCTCGGCCGTGGCCTTCGCCACCATCCTAGCGGTGGTCGCCGGCCTTGCGCTGTCCGGCGCCTCCGCCGTGTCCCACGATCTCTACGCGTGCGTGGTGCGCAAGGGCCAGGCCAGCGAACAGCAGGAAATGCGCGTCTCGCGTATCGCCACGCTGGTGATTGGTTTGCTGGCGGTCGTGCTGGGACTGGTGTTCGAGTCGCAGAACATCGCCTTCCTGTCTGGACTGGTGCTGGCCGTGGCCGCTTCGGTCAACTTCCCAGTGCTGCTGCTTTCGATGTTCTGGAAAGGCCTGACCACCCGAGGCGCAGTGTGCGGCAGCATGGCCGGGCTGGTTTCGGCCATCGTGTTGGTCGTGCTGGGCCCGGCAGTGTGGGTCAACGTGCTGCACAACGAACAAGCGCTGTTCCCTTACAGCAACCCCGCGTTGTTCTCCATGAGCCTGGCCTTCCTCTGCGCCTGGGTGTTCTCGGTAACAGACACCTCCGCGCGTGCCAGCGAGGAGCGTGGGCGCTACCTGGCGCAGTTCATCCGCTCCATGACCGGTATCGGCGCCGCTGGCGCCAGCAAGCACTGACCCCAGAACAGCATCATGTCGGATAAAAAAACAATGAACCGCACGCATCTGACTTCAGCCGCCTGGCTCGCCACACTTGCCCTGCCCTTGCCGGCCATGGCGGACTTCATCGACGACAGCCATGCACGGCTGGAATTGCGCAACCACTACATCAACCGCGACTTCCGTCAGGCTAACGCTCCCCAGGCCAAGGCCGAGGAATGGGGCCAAGGTTTCACCGCACGACTGGAATCGGGATTCACCGAAGGTCCCGTGGGCTTTGGTGTGGATGCCATGGGCCAGCTTGGCATCAAGCTCGACTCCAGCCGCGACCGGCGCAACACCGGCCTGCTGCCGTTCGGACCGAACAGCCATGAGCCGGTGGATGACTACAGCGAGTTGGGCCTGACCGGCAAGGTGCGGGTCTCCAAGAGCACGCTGCGCCTGGGCACCTTGCAACCGATCCTGCCAGTGGTGGTGTACAACGACACCCGCCTGCTGTCGTCGACCTTCCAGGGCGGACTGCTGACCAGCCAGGACATCGATGGGCTGACCGTCAACGCCGGGCGCCTGAGCAAAGTCAACCTGCGCGACTCGTCCGGCCGCGACGATATGGGCTACGGCGCCGCCAGCAGCGATCACCTGGACCTGGCCGGTGGCAGCTACGCCATCACCCCGCAGGCCACTGTCAGCTACTACTACGCCAAGCTCGACGAGATCTACCGCCAGCAGTTCGTCGGCCTGGTGCACACCCAGCCCCTGGGCGAAGGCGTGAGCTTGCGTAGCGACCTGCGCTACTTCGACAGCCGCGGCGACGGTGCCGAGCGCGCGGGCAACATCGACAACCGCAACTTCAACGCCCTGTTCACACTGGGCGTGAAGGCCCACAAGTTCACCGCCACCTGGCAGCAGATGTCCGGCGACAGCGCCTTTCCATTCGTCAACGGCGGTGACCCGTTCACCGTCAACCTGGTGACCTACAACACCTTCACCCGTGCCGGGCTGGACTCCTGGCAAGTGCGCTACGACTACGACTTCGTGGCGATGGGCATCCCCGGCCTGAGTTTCATGACCCGCTACACCGACGGCCGCCATGCCGAGACCGCCACGCTCAGCAATGGTCGTGAGCGTGAGCGCGACACCGACCTTACCTACGTCATCCAGAGCGGCCCATTCAAGGACGTCAGCCTGCGTTGGCGCAACGTCACCTTCCGTTCCGGCAACGGCCTGACCAATGCCGTGGACGAAAACCGCCTGATCATCGGCTACACCCTGGCGCTGTGGTAACAGCGCCTTCTTGAGGAGAACAGCATGTCCGACGCCCCAACCCTGCAGAGTTTCATCGCCGGCCGCTGGATCGGCCAGCACGGCGCCCAGGCCCTGCGCAGTGCCCTGGACGGTCACGTCCTGGCCTATAGCCACGAAGAGCGCCCGGACTTCGCCGAAGCCGTGGACTTCGCCCGGGCACGTGGCCTTGCAGAACTGATGGCCATGGATTTCCAGCAGCGCGCTGCCCGCCTGAAGGCTCTGGCCCTTTACCTGGCCGAGCGCAAAGAACAGCTCTACGCCCTGTCCCACCACAGCGGCGCTACCCGCGCCGACAGCTGGATCGACATCGAAGGCGGCAACGCCACGCTGTTTTCCTATGCAGGCATTGGCAGCCGCGAACTGCCGTCCGGCAACCTGGTGCATGAAGGTCCGGCGATTCCATTGGGCAAAAAAGGCCATTTCGCCGGTAGCCACATCATGGTGCCGCGCGCCGGCGTGGCTGTGCACATCAATGCCTTCAACTTCCCAATCTGGGGCATGCTCGAGAAATTTGCCCCGACCTTCCTGGCTGGCATGCCGTGCATCGTCAAGCCGGCGACCTCCACCAGCTACCTTACCGAAGCCGTGGTGCGCCTGATGAACGAGTCCGGCTTGTTGCCGGCCGGCAGCCTGCAACTGGTGATCGGCAGCACAGGCGACTTGCTCGACCGCCTGCAAGGCCAGGATGTGGTGACCTTCACCGGTTCCGCCGATACCGCCGCCAAATTGCGGGTAACACCGAACCTGGTGCGCAACTCTGTGCCCTTCACCGCCGAAGCCGACTCACTCAACTGCGCCATACTTGGGCCGGACGTCACCCCGGACAGCGAAGAGTTCGAACTGTACATCAAGGAAGTGGTGCGCGAGATGACCACCAAGGCCGGACAAAAGTGCACGGCGATCCGCCGCGCCATCGTTCCAGCCAAGCACCTTGACGCTGTCGCTACCCGCTTGCGTGAACGCTTGAGCAAGGTGGTGGTGGGTGATCCTTCGGTCGAAGGTGTGCGCATGGGGGCCCTGGCGTCCCACGACCAGCAGCGCGATGTCGGCGAGCGCGTAAGCAGCCTGCTGGAAAGTTGCGACCAGCTGTTCGGTGCGGGTGATGGCTTTGCCCCAGTGGGCGAAGGTGTTGCCGAGGGTGCATTCTTCGCCCCGACCCTGCTTCAGGCCCGGGATCCTCACGCCGAGGGCGGAGCCCACGATATCGAAGCCTTCGGCCCAGTCAGCACGCTGATGGCGTATGACGACCTGGACGAGGCCCTGGCTCTGGCCGCCCGTGGTAAAGGTAGCCTGGTGGCGACGCTGGTCACCGCCGACCGTGCAGTGGCAGCCAAGGCCATTCCGGCTGCAGCCGCCTGGCATGGTCGTCTGTTGGTGCTGGACCGCGAGGCCGCGCAAGAGTCCACCGGCCACGGCTCGCCGCTGCCGCAATTGAAACATGGCGGCCCCGGCCGAGCGGGCGGCGGTGAAGAGCTGGGCGGCTTGCGTGCGGTCAAGCACTACCTGCAGCGCGCCGCCGTGCAAGGCTCGCCAAGCATGCTCACCGCCGTCACCGGCGAGTATGTCCGCGGCGCTGAAGTGATCGAAACCGAAGTTCACCCGTTCCGCCGCCATTTCGACGACCTGCGCATCGGCGAGTCGCTGCTGACGCACCGTCGCACCGTCACCGAAGCCGACCTGGTCAACTTCGGCTGCCTGTCGGGCGATCATTTCTACATGCACTTCGACGAGATCGCCGCCAAGCAATCGCAGTTTGGCAAGCGCATCGCCCATGGCTACTTCGTGCTGTCTGCCGCTGCCGGGCTGTTCGTCTCCCCCGGCGCCGGGCCCGTGCTGGCCAACTACGGCCTGGACACCCTGCGCTTCATCAACCCGGTTGGCATTGGCGACACCATTCAGGCGCGCTTGACCTGCAAGCGCAAGATCGACCAAGGCAAGACCAGTCCTCTTGGCCAACCCCAAGGCGTGGTGGCCTGGGACGTGGAGGTCACCAACCAGTTGGGCGAGCTGGTCGCCAGCTACGACATCCTGACCCTGGTGCTCAAACGCTCCTGAGTGTGCGAACGCGCGCCCCTGCAGGCCTCACTGCGGGGGCCGCTGACGGTCACCGGAAGCTCGCCAGCTGACCTCGGTGATGCCATAGCGCTCAGCCATCGGACGGCTGACTTTCCTGAGCTTTTCCCGCCCGAACTTCGGAATCACCCCGATCCCCGCGTCACAGCTGGCCCAATGCCAGGCGTCGGCGTTGTCCAGCCGGTCCAGGCGGATGATGAAGCTGCGCGGCTGGCCGTGCAGTTGATAGTCGATGATATACAGCTGTGGGCTAGGCATCGCAGGGGGCCTCCTGTTCTCCGTGGATGAGCCTTTGATGGATCAGGGTTTTTCCAGAAAATTCAAAACGCTGTTCAGCGACTGAGAGGGGTTTCACGCATGCACACTCCATTGGGTGGCCTCGGAACCGATCGCGAGCTCGTCGATGGCGTGGATCAGCCCGCTTTGCAGCGCTTCGTGGGGGCCCAGAATGCGCGGGTAGGCCATCAGGTAGCGAGGTACATCCAGGGCTTCGGCACTGCCTTCGGTTCTTTCGGCAACGATCTGCGCATAGAGGCGCAAGTCATAGTCCAGGCTCATGGCGTACTCAGCCATCCGCGCATGGTCCACCGAGCCATGCAGTGTCCAGTGAAACGGATGGAACAGGAATTTGCTGTAGCTGCAGGCCGTGCGGTGCTCGCCCGCGAGGAACAGAATGTTGCCCATCGACTCCACGGTACCCAGGTTGTGGGTATGCAACGCGATGGGCAGGCTACGTAGGAAGTTGTACAAGGTGAAACCGTAACTGCATTCACCGCCCATGGTGGCGATGTTCAACTGCAACACATCGGCGCCCTGCTGGATCGCCTTGCCGCACGTGCTGATCAGGTTGCCACAGGTGGACGAGTTGATAGGTCCGGTGAAGTGGATGATATGTCTGGCCATGCTGGTCTCCGCATTCGGGGTGGCCCAGGGGCGCTCATCAAAAAAGAGCTCCCTTGGGTGGAATCTCCAAGCGCTGGCAAAGTTCCCTCGAAATGACCCATCGGCGACTTTCTGTTGACGTTATTTTCACAGTCCTCCCTTTAGCGTCACGGCCTTTCCGGCAGCCGCAGGACTCGCGGCCGCCATGGTTCAACGAGGCAAACGTGTCAGACACTACATCCCCTTCCACCGCAAAACGCCTGGACTGGGCCGGCCTGGGCTGGCTACTTCTGTTCTTCTGGTACTTCTCCGGCGTCACCCAGGCGCTCTTGCTGTTCAGCGGTACCACAGGCTTTGCCGGTTTTCGCGACGCCTTGTTCCTGAGCAGCCTCTGGCTTGCCCCGGTGTTATTGCTGCCGCGCTTCACCCGCGCCACCGCGGCAGTGATTGGCCTGGTGCTATGGGGCGCCTCCCTGGTGGGCTTGAGCTACTTCGGCATCTATCGCCAGGAGTTCTCGCAAAGCGTCATTTTCGTGATGTTCGAGTCCAACACTGCAGAGGCGAGCGAGTACTTCAGCCAGTACTTCAGTATCTGGCTGGGCTTGGCACTGCTGCTGTACACCGCGGTCGCCGTGCTGCTATGGAAGCGCATTCGCCCGGTTTCGCTGCCTCTTCGCAGTCGCGTTCCGGTAGTTGTTCTGCTGTTGGCGGCGAACCTCGTCTACCCCTTCTACAAACAGATGGTCAATCAGCAGCGCAATTTTGCCGACGCGATGGAAAAGGTCGAGCAGCGCATGGAACCGGCGGTCCCCTGGCAGTTGTTGGTCGGCTACCGGCAGTATCGCCAGCAACTGGACAACATGCAGGCACTGCTGGCCCGCAACGCCTCGTTGCCGCCCTTGAAAAATCTCCATGACAGCAGCGGTACCGAACCGCGCACCTTGGTGCTGGTGCTGGGCGAATCCACAACCCGCGAACACATGCACCTGTATGGCTACAACCGTCCGACCACCCCGAATCTCGACGCTCTGGCGGCCAGCGACAAAGGCCTGACGGTATTCCACAACGTGGTTTCGCCTCGCCCTTACACCATCGAGGTGATGCAGCAGATCCTGACGTTCGGTGACCAGCAGAACCCGGACCGCTTCCTCACCGATCCATCGTTGATCAACCTGATGAAACAGGCGGGCTACAAGACCTTCTGGATCACCAACCAGCAGACCATGACTAAGCGCAACACCATGCTGACCACGTTCTCCCAGCAGACCGACGAGCAGGTCTACCTGAACAACCAGCGCAATCAGAACGCCAGCCAGTATGACGACGTGGTGCTTTCACCGTTCGAGAAGGCATTGCAAGACCCCGCACCGAACAAGTTCATCATCGTCCACCTGCTAGGGACGCACATGGATTACCGCTATCGCTACCCGCAGGCCTACGATCGCTTCACAGACCGGCAAGGTGTTCCGCCTCAGCTCACCGACAGCCAGGCAGACACCTACAATTTCTACGACAATGCGGTGTTGTATAACGACTACGTGGTTTCGAGCCTGATCAAACGTTACTCGGCAAGCGCTGCCAATGGCTTCCTGATGTACCTGTCCGACCACGGCGAAGATGTGTACAGCTCGGGTAATCATGACCGCCTGGGACGTAACGAAGGCGCCCCGACCCGGCCGATGTACACCATTCCATTCTTACTCTGGACCTCGCCAAGCTGGCAGGCCACGCATCCGCGCGACTTCCAGGCGATGGCCAACCGGGCCTACAGCAGCTCGCACCTGATCCATACGCTGTCAGACCTCGCGGGGCTCAGCTATGACCGCTACGAGCCGAAGAAGAGCCTGGTCAGTTCGCAATTCGTGGCGGCGCCACGTTGGATTGGCGACCCCTATCGCAAGGACGGTCTGCATGAGTTCGACCAGTTGCCGCAGGATACCCTGGACAAGGCCACCCGGGTGCAGGGCACGGCGAACGCCGCCAATCCTACCCCTGGCAAGATCTGAGAGGTTGAGCGAAACGCGGCAATGCAGTGCCAGGACATGCCCGGCACTGCAGCGCCTTCACTCAAGTGCGACCGCCCTTGCGGCCCGACTCGCGGTCGTGGTCCATGTTGCTGCCGGAGGACTGGCCGCCCTTGCGCCCCGCTTCGGAGGCCTTCTGGCGGTCGTTGGCGAAGTTGCCAGGGTTCTTGCTGCCGCCTTGACTACCCTGGCGGCCATTTTCTTTGTTAGCCATGGTCTTTAACCTCATTTGGCTTCGGATATGCACGGCAGTACGCCGTACATAGGTTCGGAGTGCGGTCTCCCGCAGGGATTCGTTTTCAAAAGAAGGGTTCTGACCGGTGGCGTTAAATATGCGGGGAGTCTGTATTTGGCGCACCAAGCGACTGGCCATGACGTCGCCCCAGCCAACTGCCGGTCAGCCCCCAGCCCAGTGCCAGCAGAGCGCCAATGACCATGGCCAATTGGGGATGGTCGGCCATCACGTCCAGCCCGCGCTTGAGCCAACCGCTCAGCGCATCGCCGCCGCGGTAGATCACGGTGTCGACGAAGTTCTTGGCCTTGTACTTGTCCTCGGGCGTCAGCACCGTGAACAGCATCTCCCGACCCGGTCGCACCAATGCGTACTCTCCGGCCCTACGCACCACCATCACCACCACGAACACCGCAAAGACTGGATACAGCGCAAGGCAGACGAAACCGACCGCCATTGCCAGCGGCACCCCCACCAGTAGGACACCAACCCCCAGATATCGGGCCAGACGTCCGGTGAGAAACAGCTGGGTGAGAATCGCCAGGGCCTGGACGATGGTGTCGATCAGCCCGAAAACCTGGGTCTGGCGAGTGCGGTCGGTGAATGTCTCGCTGACGATCCGCGCCTGCTCGAAGTACAGGAAGGTGCTGACGCTGGCCAGCAACACCACGAAACCGGCAATGCCCAGCAGGTACGAGGAGTGCAACACGGCGGTGGCGCCAGACAGTGGATTTCCGCCCAGAGGTTTGGAGGGTGGGTGTTCGGAAATGGCGGGCAATGGGTGGCGCGCCCGCCAACGTTGCAAATACCCAGTGGCAACGATACTGCCCAGCAGACAAGCGGTGGCCAGCAGCAGCAAGCCTGCGTGGCCGAGGGGTGCCACCAACAAGGTGCCGAGGATCGGCCCACTGAGCCCGCCCAGGCTGGCCCCGGCGGCCAGCAGCCCGAACAGCCGCGTGCCCTGTTCGTTGTCGAAGATGTCGGCGAGCACGCTCCAGGCCAGGGAGATGGCCAACAGATTGAACACCGACAACCAGATGTAAAAGGCCCGTGCTGCCCAGATATCATCCGGATTGCGGGCAAAGAGCACAGCGAACAACAGAAGGTTGCTGGCGAAGAAACCGTAGGTCCAAGGCAAGATATGGCGTCGGCGTACCCGGCTGGCGAGCACGCCAAACAAAGGCAGGCTCACTAGGGTAGCGAAGAAGGTCCCGGTGAACAGCCACTGCAGGTTATCCACCCCGCCCGCCACGCCCATGGTTTCGCGCACCGGACGCAGCATGAAATAGCCGGTGAACAGCAGATAGAAAAGCACCAGGCCCGCCACCACCGCTGCGCCTTCCCCTGGTTGCCAGTTCAGCCCCTTGCCCAGTCGACGCCGCCAGGTGTTCATGGGTCAGGCGAACTGTTCGATCAGCGCCTGTTGCTGCGCCTGGGTCAATAGCGGCCCGTGCCCGGCCTTGAGTTGGTCGAGCTGGCGATCCGGGCGGCCGGTGGCTGGGATCACCGTGGTGACCGCCGGATGGCTGATGGCGAACTTGAGAAACAACTGCGCCCAACTGCCGATGCCTGCCTCGCCAGCCCATCCCGGAAGGGGCATATCCTTGACCCGGGCGAACAGACGCCCATCGTCGAATGCCCGGTTGATCAGCACCGCAACGCCTTTTTCCTGGCATAACGGCAACAAGGTCCGCGCCGCGTCCGGGGCGTTGACCGAGTAATTGATCTGGATGAAGTCCAGCGGCTCGCGGCGCACGATCTCGGCCACGTCGTCATGGCCGCTGTTGAGGTAATGGGTAATGCCCACGTAACGGGTCTTGCCCTGCTGCTTGAGTTCGCGGGCATAGGGCAGCTGGATCTGCCATTGGCGAAGGTTGTGCACCTGCAACAGCTCGACCTTGTCGGTGCGCAGGCTGCGCAGGGTACCCGCCCATTGCTCCTGGGCATCGGCGCGGCTGTTGGCAGCGATCTTGGTGGCAATGAAACACTGCTGGCGCCATCCGCCCTCCTCCAGCAACTGGCCAAGGATGGCATCCGCTCCGCCGTAGTTGGGTGAGGTGTCGATGACTTTGCCGCCACCCTCGAAAAAGGCCTTCAAAACGACCTTGAGCTGCTGGTACTGCGCGGAGCCGGCCTGGACCTCGAAACTGCCTGACGTGCCCGCCCCAATCACTGGCAAGGCTTCCTGGGTAGAGGCGATGGTGCGGGTAATCAGCCCGTCGGTGTTGGCCGCCCGCAGCCAGGGGCTGGCGGCCATCAGACCAAGCGTCGCCCCAGCGCGCAGGACATCGCGACGTGCGTACATGGCAAAGCTCCCGTCATCTGTCGGAAACTTCCAAGGCTAGTTGCTCTATCCGTGGCCGCCGGGTGTTTCTGTATCTGGATGTTTAGCGATCAGCCGAGCAAACGCTGCAGATCCACCGCACCTTCGGTCATCGGCGGGCACCAGTAGTAGCCGCCAGTGAGCGGGCGACTGAAACGATACAATGCATCGATGACACCGTCCTCGAGACCGCTCATGCGGCGCAGCTGCAGCTCGAAAGCATCGAACGAGCGGCCCAAGGCCACGAAAGCCAGACCCGCACCACGCGAGTCGGTCCAGGACACTGAACGGCGGACCATGAAGGCCTCTGGCTCGAAGCTTTCCTGGGCGGTGCGCTTGACGTGGGCCGATTCCGGAGCGTCTTCGAGCTCTTCATTGTCGCTCAGGCGGCGACCGATGATGTCGTCCTGTTCAGGCTGGGGCAGCGACTTGAAGTAGTTCAGGTCATGCTTCCACAGCTGGAAAGCGGCGAAACTGGAGCCGCTCAGGCCAACGTGGTCGCCAGCGACGATGGCCGCCTCGACCGCCGCTTCGTCCCGCGGGTTCTCGGTACCGTCTTCATAACCTGTGAGGTCATGGCCTGCGCGGTGCAGGAAACCGTCGACACTGTCCACCAGGCGCAGGGCCGGGCTCAGCGATTGTTCAAGCTGCTGGGCGCGCAGGAACAGATCGCCGCGCTCTTCACCCCGCAGCCACAGCCACAAGGCATGCTGGGTACTTGGGTTCTCGACCACCGCGTCCAGCAGCGGAAACGGCCGCAGCCCTTCGATGTCGCGAGCCAGCGCTTTGGCCAGCGGTGCGCCAATACCCAGGATCAGGCTGCGTCCATCGACCTGTGGTTGCAGGGCATCGAGAACGGAGGGCAACGCCTCGAGCGATTCGATGGCGAAGAACAGGTGACGGGCGTGGGCTGGCACCGGCGTGGCAAGCAGACCTTGCTGATACGGCATGTCAGGCTAATCCTTGGCAAAAGCCCGAATGCTACTGCGCCCGCGGCCTCACCGCAACGCGGCAAGCGGCCGCTGCATATTCGGCCAGTACTTCTCGACGCGAATCGCCGGCGCTCCCGAAGAGGCCATCAAGCGCATCGTCCAGGCGTTGGTGCCAGCAAAGTTCGAGGCCAGCCGAGATGTGCGGGTAGACCCGGCCGCATTCACCGAACTGCTCGACCTGGCCGAGCGTATCGGGGTCCTCTTGCTGCCGGACGCCCTGGGCTGAAGCGGGTGCAGTAACAAAAGGTTACCAAGCACTGGCATTGTGCGATTAGCGAGTCAGTTAAGCCGACCTACACTCCTCGGATCATGCGCCCGAGAACCCGCCGATGACCGCCTCTCCCCTGTTGACCGCTGTCCTCCCCCTGGCCTTGGGCATCATCATGCTCGGCCTTGGGCTGTCGCTGACCTTGGCAGACTTCGCCCGCGTGGTGAAGTACCCCAAGCCCGTGGTGGTTGGCCTGACGTGCCAGATTCTGCTGCTGCCACTGGTCTGTTTCCTGATCGCTAACGGCTTTGGCCTCGAGTCGGCGCTGGCAGTGGGCTTGATGTTGTTGGCCGCGTCCCCGGGTGGGACCACGGCCAACCTGTTCAGTCACCTCGCTCATGGCGATGTCGCGCTGAACATCACATTGACGGCAGTGAACTCGCTGATCGCCATTCTGACCATGCCGCTGCTAGTGAACCTGTCGTTGGCCTGGTTCATGGCTTCTGAGCAAGCCATCCCGCTGCAGTTCGCCAAGGTCTTGCAGGTATTCGCGATCGTGCTGCTACCGGTCGGCCTCGGCATGTTGATTCGCCACTGGGCACCGCGCTTTGCCACTCGCATGGAAAGACCGATGAAGCTGATCGCTGCGTTGTTCCTGGCCTTCACCATCGTCCTGGCACTGGCCAAGGATTGGCAGACCGTCGTGGAGTATGCCCCCGTCGTCGGCCTGGCGGCCTTACTGTTCAACTTGCTGAGCCTGGCTGTCGGTTATTGGGTGCCTCGGCTGTTGAACATTCCCAAGCGCCAGGCTATCGCCATCGGCATGGAAATCGGTATTCACAATGGAACACTGGCCATTGCGCTGGCGCTAAGCCCGTCACTGCTCAACAACGCGACCATGGCCGTACCGGCAGCGCTCTACAGCTTGCTGATGTTCTTCACCGCAGCAGGCTTCGGTTGGTGGGTCAGCCGCGGGCATGGTGCGGCGGCACCTGCGCCCAAGGGCGAAACGGCCAATTGATTCACGGCCGTTTACGGCGCTGCTGCAACTGCCTTTTCAGTTTGCTCAAGGGTGGTGCGTAGAAGAAGCCGAACGAAACGCAGCCTTCGCGCCCCTTGATCGCATGGTGCAGGCGGTGCGCGCGGTGCAAACGCTTCAGGTAACGATTGACCGGTTGCGGTTTACGGGGCCAGTGCCGGTGGAAGAAACCATCGTGGGCCAGCACGTACAGCAATCCGTAACCGCCCACGCCACCGCCCACCCACTGCAGCGGCGCGTAGCCTGACTTGCCCAACGCCACCAGCGTGGCAGCGATCAATCCCAAGGCCAGCAGGTACAGGTCGTTGGTTTCAAGCATGCCCAGGTGCGGTTCATGGTGCGAGCGATGCAGCCACCAGCCCCAGCCATGCATGATGTACTTGTGAGCCAGCGTACCGACGCCCTCCATGGCCACCAGGGTGCCGAACAGCACGGCAAGATTGAACAGCATGTCAAGGTCCGGGCGATGGAAAACGGATGGCCAAGGGTACCGGCTGCCACCGTTTTTTTCCACGAAACTGTCAGGTTTACGCGTTGTTTGTAGCCGTTTTCCTGATGAAGCCATTGTCATGTTTTTAGCCTTGACCGCCCTGGTTTCGCGGCGTATGGTCCGCGTCGCACTTTTGCATTCCTGAACAGGAGTCCTGCATTGGACAGTAGCCCCAGTCGTTTGCGACAGGCCCACCCGGCGAGCTAGTCCGGCAGATTCCTGCCACTGTCTCGCCATTGGCAAGGCAGTGGAATGCTCCTTCTTCAAGGCCAATTCCTCCCTCTTGTACCACCACCGGTGGTCCTGCGCATTTCTGGTTTTTCAACCGCGCCGTATGGTGGCGCTCGCATGGGCATTTGCCCATCGAAGAGGTTTGCTATGGATTGGAAAGTCTTTCTGCTGCGCGTCAGCACTGCCCTTCTGCTCGGTGCACTGATCGGCGCCGAGCGTCAACTACGTCAACGCATGACCGGCCTGCGCACCAATGCGCTGGTCAGTACCGGCGCCTGTTTGTTCGTGCTGATGACCCAGGCGGTACCCGGCATGGCCCCCAACGATGCCTCGCGTATCGCGGCCTATGTGGTCTCGGGCATTGGATTCCTGGGGGGCGGCGTCATCATGCGTGATGGTTTCAACGTGCGTGGCCTCAATACCGCCGCCACCCTTTGGTGTACTGCCGCTATCGGTGTGCTGTGCAGCCTGGGCCTGCTGCTGGAGGCAAGCTTGGGCAGCCTGGTGGTGTTGTGCGCGAACATTTTGCTGCGTGATATCGCCCAGCGCCTGGATCAGCAACAGGTCGTGCCTGCCAGTGAAGTCGAACAGCATTTCGAAGTGCGCATCGTTTGCCGAGCCGAGGACGAAATCCAGGTACGCAGCCTGATGCTGCATAGCCTTGCTGACCCTGGCCTGCGCTTGCAGTCGCTGCACAGCGAAGACCTGGCCGACCCGAAGCGCCTGGAGGTTCGCGCCGAACTGCTGGGTAACCCGCAAGCGGCTGGGCAGCTTGAGCGCCTGGTCAGTCGGGTCAGCCTGGAAAAGGGCGTCAGTGCCGTGCGCTGGCAAATACAGCCACAGGCACTGGCGGCTGATTGAACCGGTCAAGGCGCGTCAAGCGCCTGGGCGCTTACTGTGGGGCTGTGCCCTGCCCTTGAGCTGTAGCTGGCACGCCTCGAGCGCTTGATCGCGCTGCTTAAGCTCATCGTTCAGTCGCTGTAGTTCCCGTACCTGGTCAGCGCAAGTACCGCGCTTGGCTTCCAGCTGCTGAGTCTGGCTTTGCAGCTGACGCCGCATTTCATCGCTCGCCCCCTGCGCTTGCGCCAGGATCGTCCGCAGCCCCTGGATCTGGGCGTCGCGCTGCTCCAGCACGCTGTCCAGAACCTCGCGTTCACGGGTTGACTGTCGCTGCTCGCCGAGCATGCGCTCATTGTCCCGGTGCAGCCGGGTCAGTTCGTCTTGCTTGAACATCAAGCCTTGCTGCAACTGGCGCACTTGCGCCTGCAGCTGTTTCAGCTGCGCTTCATGGCGGCGCTGCTCTTGCTCTAGCGCATCGCGGGCGTGACGATGCTTTTCCTCCAATGAAAGAATCTGTTCGTCCTTGTCGGCGAGGCGCACCTTCAATTCGCCAAGCGACTGGCTGAGGCTTGCGTTGCGCAGCTGTTCGGTCTGCAGGGTACGTTGCGTGGTGCCGAGCGTTTCCGACGCTGCCTCCAATGCCTGGGTTTGAACCTGCAGCTGTTGATGGGTCGCAGCCAATGCCTGCTGGGCGAGCTGAAAACGGGCTTCAAGTTGCTCACGCTGCTGGCTGAATGCAACTTCGGCCGCCTCGATGCGCAGGTCGGCCTCCTGCTGCAATTGCCTGGCCAGTTGCTCCACCAAACGTCCCAGTGGCTCGCTTAGCGCCGCCGTGCCCTTTGGTGTGGCCGGCTGAAGGCTCTCTAGCTCCTTGAGATAACGATGGATGGTGGTCTTGGACCCGGTATTCCCGAGCTCGATACGTACCGCATCGATACTGGGATGTTCGCCACGGGCTAGCAACGCTTGCCGTGCCTGTTGCACCACCTCTTTATTGATTCCGACCCGGGCCATCGCCGCTCCTGATATTTCGTACCATAGTATGTACTATGTATTTACGTACGAATTTTCCCTTTGTTCCAAGGCAATTTCAAGGTTTCCCTCGCAAGCCCGCCGGGTCGATTCTTGCTGCACGATCTAGCCTTTTCGCTTGAATGCCTCGCGCCGGGCTGCCCGCTCGTGGGCGAACTCCTCACTCACGTGGGCTTCGAGATCATCACGCGTCACCGGCGCGCCGCATTGCGGACAAATGCTGGCAAGGCCCACGTCATGCCCGCATGCCCTGTGCACCATACGTACCGCCACCGCCTCCCCCTCGCCTTTGCACCAGCGCTCTCCCCAGGCACGCAAGGCATAGATCACCGGGTAGAACGCCTGGCCCTTGGCGGTCAGGTGGTAGCCGTGTCGCCGGGGCTTGTCACTGTATGGACGGCGTTCGACCAGACCGTCGGCCTCCAGCGCCTTGAGCCGGGTAGTCAGCATTTGCGGGGTTGCCTGGGTCTGGATCTGGATATCCTCGAAGCGCGTCGCGCCCATGTACAGCTCCCGCAATACCAAGAGCGTCCATTTGTCGCCTACCTGCTCCACTGATCGGCTCACTGGGCATAGCGTGGATGAGGCATCGGCTGGCCGTTGTGTCACAACGTTTCTCTCCATAGTCACTTTGATTTTCAAAGTAACACGGCAACCAGCCTTTGGCCCACCTAAAGAAACGGCTAGAACCACCGAAACCATTGACACTATGATTTTCATAGCTGATATTCGGCACACCTATCCCGGAGCCTCCCCCATGACCGACACCGCCTACCCCCTGTCACGCACCGGCCTATTGCTGGTCGATCCTTACAACGACTTCCTTTCCGAAGGCGGCAAGCTGTTCCCGCTACTCAAGGACGTCGCCGAGCACGTGCACCTGCTCGACAACCTGCGTAGCACCGTTGCCAGCGCGCGCGCCAACGGCGTGCAGGTGTTCTATGTGCCCCACCGCCGCTGGCAGCCCGGCGACTACGATAACTGGAGCCATCCGAACCCGACCCAGCGCCTGGTGCAGCAGCGCAAAACCTTCGCCAAGGGCACCTGGGGCGGCGAATGGCACCCGGACTTCATCCCCCAAACAGGCGATATCATTGTCCATGAGCATTGGGGCCAGAGCGGCTTCGCCAACACCGATCTGGACTTCCAGCTCAAGCAGCAAGGCATCACTCACGTGATCGTGGTCGGGTTGCTCGCCAACACCTGTATCGAATCGACGGCACGCTTCGCCATGGAACTGGGTTACCACGTCACATTGGTGCGTGATGCCACCGCCGCCTTCACGCCGGAAATGATGCACGCCGCCCACACGCTCAATGGCCCGACCTTCGCTCACAGCATCGCCACCACCGCCGAACTGGCGCAGTCGCTGGCCGAACGTTGAGTACATGCCCGTGAGTGAACCTTCCGGCCGCTTGGTGGCGGTGATGGCGGCAAGCTGCGCGCTGGCCGTGTCCGCGCTCTACTACCACCAGCCCCTGCTGGCACAGATGGCAGCAAGCTTCGGGCTGACGGCGACACACGCCAGCGCCATCGCCACGCTGACGCAACTCGGCTACGCCCTGGGCCTGTTATTGATCGTGCCGCTGGCCGACGTGCGTCAACCGCGCCAGCTCGCCTCGGTGGCGATCATCGCCAACCTGGTGGCCTTGCTTGCCTGTGCCTGGGCCCCCAGCTTCGCCATGTTGTGTGCGGCGAGCTTCGCCGTGGGCATGACCGCGATCAGCGCGCAGTTGATCATTCCCACCGTCGCCGGCGCGGCATCGGCGGCAAGCCGCGCACGGGTGGTCGGCAGCTTGCTGGGTGGGCTGTCCAGTGGCCTGCTGCTGGCGCGCACGGTGGGTGGCCTGCTCGGCGCCAAGGCGGGCTGGCAGGCGGTGTTCTTGATGGCGGCAGTGGCCGACCTGGGCTTGCTATGGATCGTCGCCCGCCAGCTACCGCTCAACCCGAGCCTGGGTTCGATTGGCTACACACATCTGCTGCGTTCTCTGTCCACGCTGCTGCGCGAAGAGCCAGTGCTGCGCCTGTGCGCGGCCAGCGGGTTCCTGATGTTCGCCGCGTTCAGCGCGCTATGGGCATCGCTGGCCTCGCTACTGAGCCAGCAGCCCTACAGCTTCGGCCCAGCCACCGTTGGCCTGCTGAGCCTGGTGGCGCTGATCGGTATATTCGCTTCGCCACACATCGGCGCGCTGGCGGACCGCATCGGCACGCAGCGTACGGTGATGACAGGCGTGTCAGCGCTGGTCATCGGGTTCAGTCTGGTCGCCTTTGCAGACCACAGCCTGACCGCGCTGCTGGCCGGAATGGCACTGCTCGACCTGGGCAATCGTGCGGGTTTGGTGGCCAACCAGGCGCGGGTCTATGCGTTGCGCGCTGAAGCGCGCAGCCGACTGAACACGGTGTTCATGAGCACCTACTTCCTCGGCGGGGCGACCGGTGCGGCGCTAGGCAGCTACGGTGCGCACCAGGCCGGATGGGCGGGCCTGGCGGCGGTGGGTGGCGCGCTGGCCGTGGCGGCCGGGCTGCTCGGAGCACTCGCGCCTGGGGCTGAAGGGCAGCGACGCTAGCACGCACGTCGATGGCGTGCAGCTCAGGGCTGCCCCCTTCGCATCATCGGTCCCATCCCAGCATCGACCACGAAAGTCGCGGGCGCCACGCCTATCAGCTGAGCTGCGCCTTCAGCCAGGCGGCAAGCGCTTGTGCCTCTGGGCGGCGCTCCTGGCCGTGTCGCACGCATACCGACAAAGCGTCCTGCAGCACGACGGTCTCGGCGAATGGCGCAACCAGTTCACCCCGCGCGAGCATCCCCTCTGCGGTGCGTCGCCAGCCCATGGCCAGCCCGTGTCCGGCAACAGCGGCCTGGAGCATCAACGAGTAGTTATCGAAGCTCAACGACTTGCCGCCGCTTGGCAACTCAAGGCCATGGGCCGCCATCCAGGTGTCCCATTCCAATTCGTATTGCGGCACTGTCTGGTGCAGCAGCAGGGTGCAGCGCTGCACCTGGTCAAGCGTCAGCGCATCGCTGCCCATGCGCGCCAGATAGCTGGGGCTGCAGACAGGGAACACTTCATCGCTGGCGCTGAACAGCAGCGGATGCGCCCCTCGGTCCCGACAGCTGCTCTGCATCGCCACGTCGAAATAGCCCTCGTACTCGGCCAATGGCCGCAGCAACGTCGCGACCTTGAGTTCGATCTCCGGGAATTGTTGGTGAAAGCTCGATAGCCGAGGCATCAGCCAGTGGAATGCTTCGCACATCTGACACAGCAGCACCACTTGGTTGGTTCCGGCAACGCCGCGCAGCCGGTCGGCCTCGTTGGCAAGCCCAGCCAATGCATTACCCAGGATATAGGCAAGACTGCGCCCCGACTCGGTCAGGTACACGCCGCGGTTACGCCGCTCGAACAGCGCGACACCAAGGTCTGCCTCAAGCGCGCGAATCTGCCGGCTGACCGCTGCCTGGGTGATATGCAGCTCCTGGGCCGCACGCGATACGCTGCCGAGCCGGGCGGTTGCCTCGAACGGCAGCAGCGAGGCCAGTGGGGGGAGTGACTTGCCGAGCCTATTCATGACTTCAGGTTAACCCTCTGGACCGAAAGATCATTTGTAGCACAGCCTGCGCGCCCGCAGCATGGACACAGCCCACCACCGCCCCCGGCCAGGAGCCAACATGCTCGCCTCACCCTCATCCAGCGCCCGGGGCGTGGTCTTTGCCGTCATCGCCACGCTGTTCTGGGCCAGCAACTTCATCACCCCCTACGTCACGGGTGAATATGGGATTCTCGACGTGTTGCTGGTGCGTTACCTGTTCACTGGTGCTCTGGGCCTGATTGGCCTGCTGCTGTATCGCGAGCGGCTGCGCCAGTTGGGGCCCCGGCAATGGCTGACCGGCATGGCCCTGGGCGTCATCGGCTATCTGGTCTACAGCGCCAGCATCGCGGGGAGCGTGATCTTCGGCGGCCCGACCCTGATCGCCGCCTTCATCGGCTGCGTGCCGGTGCTCCAGGCGCTGCTGGGCAATGTGCACGCGCAACGGGTGGCATGGACACGTCTGGCGCTGCCGATCGGGCTGCTGGGCATCGGCCTTTCGCTGATCAACCTGGACCTGTTCACCAGCCCCTACGCCCCTGCTGACGGTGTGCTCGCCGGGATATTCGCTGGCTTGGCGATCCTCGCCTGGCTGTCGTTCAGCGTCATCAACCAAAACGCGGTCGTCGATCTCGCGCCGCGGGCTACCGCAGCTTGGACTTGCCTGATGATGGTTGGCGCAGGCCTGGTCGCAGCCCTTCTCGCGCCCCTTGCCAGTGCCTACGACCTGCTGCGCTGGCAGGGGGCTCAATGGAGCACCGAGGGCGCGCTGCACCTGTATGGCTGGGCAGCGCTGATCGGCGTGTCCTCGTCGCTGGTCGGCGCCGCAGCCTGGAACATCGCCACCCGCCATCTGCCCATGGTGCTGTCTGGCCAGTTGATCGCCCTGGAGTCGGTGTTCGCCAGCCTGATGGGGTTGGCGTTCGTCGGCCGTGCACCAAGCGCTTTGGAAACAGCGGGCCTGCTATTGGTGCTCGCTGGCACCGCGCGCGCCATCCACATCATTCTCGCCCCTGCCCACTCGGGCGTGGCGCCTACCCACCGCAAAGGAGTCTCAACGAAATGAACGCGATCGCGGACTACCGCACCTTCCCGCTCATCAGCCCCTTGGCCAGTGCCGCATCCTTCGCCGGCGGGGTCTCGGTAACCTGGGCCGACGGCCGGATCAGCCCGTTCCACAATCTTTGGTTGCGCGACAACTGCCCTTGCGGTGATTGTGTCTACGAGGTCACCCGCGAACAGGTGTTTCTGGTGGCCGACGTACCGGAAGACATCCAGGTGCAAGCCGTCACCATCGGCGACGATGGCCGGCTGGTCGTGCAATGGGACGACGGCCATGCCAGCGCCTATCACCCCGGCTGGTTGCGCGCCCATGCCTACGATGCCCAGAGCCTGGCCGAGCGCGAGGCGGCCAGGCCGCACAAGCACCGCTGGATGCAAGGTCTGTCGTTGCCTGTCTACGATCATGGGGCGGTGATGCAGGATGACGACACGCTGCTCGAATGGCTGCTGGCGGTGCGCGACGTGGGCCTGACGCAGTTGCACGGTGTTCCCACCGAGCCCGGCGCGCTGATTCCCTTGGCCAAGCGCATCTCGTTCATTCGCGAGAGCAACTTCGGCGTATTGTTCGACGTGCGCTCCAAGGCCGATGCGGACAGCAATGCCTACACGGCTTTCAACCTGCCCCTGCACACCGACCTGCCGACCCGTGAATTGCAACCGGGTTTACAGTTCCTGCATTGCCTGGTCAATGACGCCACCGGAGGAAACAGCACCTTCGTCGATGGCTTCGCGATCGCCGAGGCGCTGCGCATCGAGGCCCCGGCCGCCTACCGGCTACTCTGCGAAACGCCGGTGGAGTTTCGCAACAAGGACCGTCACAGCGACTACCGCTGCACCGCCCCCGTGATCGCGCTGGACAGCAGCGGCGAAGTGCGCGAGATCCGCCTGGCGAACTTCTTGCGCGCCCCCTTCCAGATGGATGCCCAGCGAATGCCGGACTACTACCTCGCCTACCGACGCTTCATCCAGATGACCCGGGAACCACGTTTTTGCTTTACCCGCCGGCTGGAAGCGGGGCAACTGTGGTGCTTTGACAACCGACGCGTGCTGCATGCCCGAGATGCCTTCGATCCGGCAAGCGGTGACCGGCATTTCCAGGGGTGCTATGTGGATCGGGATGAATTGTTGTCACGCATCCTGGTGTTGCAACGGTAGGACCGCCGCGGGGGCTCGATAGGCGCCCCCGGCCATTACCGCCACTTTCTTTTCTGGCCCATAACGAGGGGCAACCCAGGCGCGGCATGCATCATTCGATACACGACGTCACAAATGATGTAACTCACGGCCCATTTATCAGTTGGCCGTGAGTTCTTAAAGTTTCTCCATCCGCTGCTCATTACCCACAGCACACTGGATAGAGGAACTGATCATGCCATTTATCAGCGTTCGTATCACCCGTGATGGCGTTACCCGGGAGCAAAAGGCTCAGGTAATAAAAGAAATCACTGAAACCATGGAGCGCGTTCTCCATAAAGACCCGCTGTTAACGCATATCGTGATAGAAGAAGTCGACACTGATAACTGGGGTTACTCAGGTATTACAACCACTGAATACAGGCGGCAGTTGTCGGAATCGAAGTCATGAAACGGACAGTAGAAATCGATTTCGTTTCCGATGTCGTCTGTCCGTGGTGCGCACTCGGTTCGGCGGCATTGAATCAAGCCATCGCCAACGTAGCCGACGAGATAAACGTTCAGTTGACCTACAAACCGTTCGAGCTCAATCCCGAGATGCCTGCCGAGGGAGAACATGCCCTCGAACACATGGTTCGCAAATACGGTAGAACCGCGGAGCAGGTGGCGGCGCGCAACCAGTTGATGATCGAACGAGGACGAGAAATCGGCGTTGAGTTCAACCTTGAAAAGCGAACTCATTTTTTCAACACGCACGATGCTCATCGCCTGCTGTACTGGGCGGCCAGCAAAGGGCTTCAAACTGAGTTGCACCAGGCCTTGATCGAGGCGTACTTCGTCAACGGACAAAACCCCAGCAGCCACGCAACCTTGACGACCTTGGCCCAAAACGTCGGACTGAATGCCAAGGATGCGCTGCAAATCCTGGAGCGCGGGCAATACACGCACGAAGTTCGCCAAGTTGAAAGTTTCTACAGGGAACGCGGCATCAGTGCGGTGCCTGCAATGATCCTGAATCAACAGTACGTCGTTGCCGGCTCGCAATCTGTCGAGTTTTACGAGCAGGCCATAAGACAGTCGGCACGCATCACGTCGCCCACCTAAAGAACGTTAATCGATAACGGAGGAATTATCATGAGCAACCCTAAAAAAGTGATCATTGTAACTGGCGCATCTCAGGGCATCGGTGCGGGGGTGGTCAAAGGGTTCCGAGCCCTGGGTCACAACGTTGTCGCCACCTCGCGGTCCATTCAGCCATCGACGGATCCGGATATCCTGACCGTTGCAGGCGATATCGCGGACCCGGCCACTGCGCAGCGAGTGGTTAGTGAGGCCGTGGCCCGCTTTGGGCGCATCGATACACTGGTCAACAATGCAGGGATTTTCGTCGCCAAGCCCTTTACCCACTACACCCAAGAAGACTATGCGCATGTCGTCGCAACAAACATGAGCGGCTTCTTCTATATCTCGCAACTTGCCATCGCGCAAATGGAAAAGCAGGGTAGCGGGCATGTAGTCAGCGTCACCACCAGCTTGGTGGATCATGCTATCGACGGCGTTCCGTCGGTAATGGCGTCGCTTACCAAAGGTGGTATCAACGCTGCGACCAAATCGATCGCCATTGAGTACGCCAAGCGAGGCATCCGCGCCAATGCCGTGTCGCCTGGCATCATCAAAACCCCGATGCACGGCGCTGAAACGCACGAAGCCCTGGGTCAACTCCATCCCGTCGGCCACATGGGTGAGATCGATGACATCGTTCAAGCGATTCTTTACCTGGACAGCGCAGCATTTGTGACCGGCGAGATTCTGCACGTCGACGGCGGTCAGAGCGCAGGTCATTGATCGAGCCAGTGCTCATCATCGGAATGTCCCGGTGATGAGCAACTTGACGGTGCCTACTGGCGGCCGTGCCTTGGAATGAGAACGCCAACATCTTGCAGGGGGAGCGCGGCAAGTGCCGTCGTCAGTCCCGACGCTCGAAAATTGCCCCTTCCACACCCAGCACCTCGCCGTTGCTCGAATAGATACCGACCCCGGTCTCCCACACCCGCTTGACCTGCCCATCGGCACAGCGAATGCGATAGTCGAGTTGATACGGCTCGCGCTTGAGCAGCGCGCATTGCACGCAGTACCAGATGTAGTCGGAATACTCGTCGAGAATCAGCGTGCCATAGCTGCGTTGCGGGCTGCTGGTCAAGTATTCGGCGGGGTATCCGGTCAGGCTCAAGCAGCCAGCGCTGACATAGTCCATGAACCAGGTACGGTCGTTGTCCCCACGATAGATCAGCCCGGGCAACTCATCGAGTAAGCCGACCATGGACGGAATCGGTGCATCGAAAGGCGCAGGCGCACCCTCACTGGGCGGCGAAAGGTCGTCCGCCAGGCGCCACGACGCCCCGCTGCGGTGAATGCGGGTAGCCAGCTCCAAGCGAGAGTTGAGGCGAAATTTGCGCAGCAGGTTACGCACGTAGATCTTGACCGTGCCGTCGCTGATGCCCAGCTCGCGGGCGATCTGCTTGTTGCTCAGCCCCGATGTCAGCAATGCCAGGGTCTGGCCCTCGCGCTCGGTCAGCGCATCCCATACGGGAGCCTGGGGTAAGACGGTCGGTAACACGCTGGCGTGATGCATCCCTCTGTTCCTCCGCGGCACTCGATGGCTTGGCGCGCATTCGAACAGCAACTTTTATGCCTTGCGCGCACGACTACCCCTTTGTGCATACCTCCCCTAGCGGATTGAACGTTGATTCCCGAAGAGAAAATATCTTCCCCAACAGGAAACAACGACCCGTGCGAGGACAGCATGAGCAGTGCCGCCACCGATCACCCTTTCAGCGTGCCGCGCTACCCCTGCGGTGACCCTAACCAGGCCGCGACCACTTACCTGCTGGTGAGCCAGGCGCCAGGGCGCGACGAGTCAGCCGCCGTGGCCAGCGAACTCGGCGATGCCCAGGCAGGCCACCTGGCTCTGCCTGACTACGCCGACATGGCTGCACTTCAACGCGCCTTGGCCCAACGGCTGGCATCGGCCCAGGTTGGCTTGCACCTAGAGTTGCGCGGCGACCAGGCGTTCGTCTGGCCACTGCATGCCCAAGCGCGCGCTGCCGGCCTGCAAGAGGACGAGATAACCATCAGCAGCAGCGCGCAAGGCAGTCGTCTGGTGTTCTGCGTGCACTGCACGCACTGCCAGCCCACCGGCGCAACACCTCACCTGACCTGCTCCCATTGCGGTGTCGTGCTGGAAGTTCGCCGCCACTTTTCCCAACGCCTGGGCGCTTATCTCGGCGTCTGCGCCGATGCCGACCAGCCGTATAAGGAGGTGCACCCATGAGCGGTTTGATCGAAGTACGGGTCGCCGCCATCCGGCCCCTCACGCCAGTGATCCGCGAGTACCGCCTCGAAGCCGTCAGGGAACCGCTGCCCCGCTTCTCGGCAGGCAGCCATGTGCAGCTGCATCTCCCTAACGGTCGGCGCAACGCCTACTCGTTGCTTGGCGACCCGGCCAGGCATGACCATTACCGCATTGCGGTGCGGCACCAGACCAACTCCCGGGGTGGCTCGCTCTACATACATCAGCAACTGCAGATTGGCGACCGGTTGCGCATCAGCGCGCCAGCCAACTTGTTCGCGCTGCACCGGGAAGCCCGCCAGCATGTGTTGATCGCAGCCGGTATCGGTATCACGCCATTTCTGGCCTACAGCCACGAACTGCTCCGCAACGGCAGTGAGTTCGAACTGCACTATGCCTACCGCTGCGCAAGCAGTGATGCCTACCTGGACGAGCTTCGCCAATGGCTGGGGCCGCGCCTGCACGAGTACCCGAGCGGCGCGCGCCGCCTGGACATCGCCGCAATCCTGCAAGGCCGTCCACTGGGTACGCACATTTATGCCTGTGGCCCGCAATCACTGCTCGCCGACCTGCAGGCACACAGCCGCAAGCAAGGCTGGAGCCCCCGTCGGGTGCACAGGGAAGCCTTCGCCGCTGCCGAGCCAGGCCAGCCGTTCAGTGTCGAGTTGCTGCGCAGTGGCCGACAGCTGCAGGTCGCTGCCCACCAGAGCCTGCTCGAAGCCCTCGAAGAAGCAGGGTTGGAAGTCCCAAATCTTTGCCGCGGTGGCGTCTGCGGGCAGTGCCAGACGTCCTGGCTCAGGGGCGATGTCGAGCACCGCGACCTGTTCCTGAGCGCAGAAGACCGCACCCGCCATCTGATGCCGTGCGTCTCGCGCGGTTGCGGCAGCCCGATCCTGCTTGACCTCTGAACCGGAGACGCTCCCATGACCCTTACCTTCAAGCCTCTGGAAACCTACCGGGACGACTTCAGCTTCCGCAACAGCCCGGCGGCCATCGCCCGTTTTCCCTTCCCGTTTGCGCAAGACCAGTACATGTACTCGGTAAACCTGGAGCCGGCCGTGTCCCGCGACCCGGGCTCGGTGTTCGAACACTGTTTCGACATCGATGAGCACTACCTATCGGAGATCGCCGAGCGCGCCCGGGTACTGGAGCAGGATCCGCAGCGCTGCCTGGTCATGCCGCACATGGCCCAGGCTGCCTGGGACACCCTGGAAATGCTCATGGAGCATCTGGCCCGGGACTATCCCGAGGTGTTCCGTCTGAGCCGTGACGGCGCCGCCTGGCACTGGCAGAACTTCGCGCTGAACATCGACCAGCATTTCACCTACGGCGATGCCAGCACGCTGCCATGCGAGCCGCTGGAGTACGTCACCCGCCAGATGCAAGGCGACTTCGCCGTGCTCGATCAGCGTGACAGCGACCTTTACATGGATGCCGGCATGGTCACCTGCCCCGCGGACTGGTCATTGCGCTTCGACGCTGGCATGAGCTTCAAGCAATGGCACTCGCCGGTGCCCATGGCGCACCAGATGGGTGTGTTCGATCGTGCGTTGAAGTACCTGCTCAACCTCAAGGTCGGCCACCCGGTGCGCCGCCTGAACTGGACGCTGACCATCAACCCGCGCCTTGACACCTCGCCTGAGACCTTTCACCAGTGGGGAAGCGACCGCGGCAAGGTCACCGTCGAGAACGTCGGACGCCTGGTGCACCTGCGCGTCGAGCTGCAGACCATGAGTCGCCTGCCACGCTCGCACGCCCTGCTGTTCGGCATCCGTACCTACCTGATCAGCTTCGACGAATTGGTCAGCAATCCGGCCTGGGCGCAGCGTCTGCACCGGGTAATGCGCGACCTGCCCGACCCGATCGCCGACTACAAAGGCATCACCCGCTACCGCCAGCCCCTGGTCCAATGGCTGCGCCGCTTCGATGCCACTGCCTGAATCACTTGCCTGAACAACCACAACGAGAGGAACTGCCCATGGCTAACTCATGGCGCATCAGTGCATTGCGCGAACGTCACCTGGCGCTCGGTTCGAACCTGGAAGACTGGAACGGCATGGGCACCGCCTGGACCTACGCCAGCGACCTGGCCGACCACCACGAAGCGATCCGCACCCAAGCAGGACTGATGGACGTGTCGGGCCTGAAAAAGGTGCATTACGTCGGCCCTCACGCCGAAAGCCTGCTGGACTACGCCACGACCCGCGATGTCAGCAAGCTGTATCCGGGCAAGTCGGTATACGCCTGCATGCTCGACGACGATGGCATGTTCATCGACGATTGCATCATCTACCGCACCGGCCCCAATGCCTTCATGGTGGTGCATGGCGCCGGTAGCGGCCACGAGATGCTGATCCGCTCGGCCCAGGGGCGTCAGGTCGCGGTATTGTTCGACGACGACCTGCATGACCTGTCGCTGCAAGGCCCGCGCGCGGTGGACTTTCTCGCCGAGCATGTACCAGGCATACGCGAGCTTCCCTACTTCCACCACCTGCAGACCCACCTGTTCGGCCGTCCGGTGATGATCTCGCGTACGGGCTACACCGGCGAACGTGGCTACGAAATCTTCTGCAAGGCCGCTGACGCTCCCATGCTTTGGGACGGCATTCTTGAGCAGGGCAAGGCCCACGGCATCATCCCTTGCGCGTTCACTGCACTGGACTGGCTGCGGGTGGAGAGCTACCTGCTGTTCTTCCCCTATGACAACTCGCAGATGTACCCCTTCGCCGATCAGAAAGCCGGCGACACCCTGTGGGAGCTGGGCCTGGACTTCACCGTTTCTCCCGGTAAGCAAGCGTTTCGCGGTGCAGGCGAGCACCTGCGGCTCAAGGGCAAGGAGCGCTTTCGGATCTTTGGCGTGCTGCTCGAAGGCGCCGTCGCTGCCGAGGCCGGCGACACGCTGTGGCATCAGGGCCGCCAGGTCGGCGTGATCACCTGCGCGATGTATTCGCGCCTGACCGATCGCTCGATGGCCATCGCCCGCGTCGCCCCCCCTATCGCCGAGCAAGGCGTGCCGCTGCAGGTACGCGGCAGCCTGCAGGTGAACGCCATCACCCACACGCTGCCATTCGACGACCCGGAAAAGAAAAAACGCACCGCCAAAGGCTGACCTGTACGGGGACCCCACATGAGCCACTACCTACTGAAGATCAGCTGCCCCGCCACTTCCGGCATCGTCGCAGCGGTCACCACCTACCTCGCCGGTCGCGCGTGCTACCTGAGCGAACTGGCCCAGTTCGACGACGAAGTCACTGGACGTTTCTTCATGCGCGCGGTGTTTCGTTTCAACGACGGTGTGAAGGCCGACATCGAGGCGCTGCGCCAAGGCTTCGAAGATGTTGCCGTGCCTTTTGCCATGGACTGGGAGCTGTTCGAGGGCGACCGCCCCATGCGGGTGCTGCTGATGGTCAGCAAGTATGACCACTGCCTGGCCGATCTGCTTTATCGGCATCAGAAAGGCGAGATGGACATGCAGGTGACCGCCATCGTATCCAATCACCTCGACCTGCGACCAATGGCCGAGCGCGAAGGCATTCGCTTCATCTACCTGCCGGTGACGCGCGACACCAAGGCCCAGCAAGAGGCCGCGCTGCTCAAGCTGGTCGAGGAGACGGGTACCGAACTGGTGGTACTCGCCCGCTACATGCAGATTCTTTCCGACGACCTGTGCAAGCAGCTGTCGGGCCGGGCGATCAACATTCATCATTCGTTCCTGCCGGGCTTCAAGGGAGCCAAACCTTATCACCAGGCCTACGAACGGGGTGTGAAGCTGATTGGCGCCACCGCCCACTACGTCACCAGCGACCTGGACGAAGGGCCGATCATCGAGCAGGAAGTACAGCGTGTCGATCATGCCTACCTGCCAGAGGACCTGGTGGCGATCGGAAGGGACACCGAGACCGTCGCCTTGTCCAAGGCGCTGAAGTACCACCTTGAACACCGCGTGCTGCTCAACGGTGACAAGACGGTGATTTTCCGATGAGCGCCGTGACACTGATCGACGGCAAAGCAGCGGCCGCGCGGGTAATCGCCGAAGTCACAGATGAGGTCAAGGTGTTCAAGGCCAACGGCATCGCCCCCGCGCTGGCCGTGGTGCTGGTCGGTGAAGATCCGGCCAGCCAGGTCTATGTGCGCAATAAAGTGCGGCGCGCCGAGGAATGTGGCATCCGCTCGCTGGAGTTCGAGTTGCCCTCGCAGTGCCAGGCTGGCCGCTTGCTGGCCTTGATCGACACGCTGAATGCCGATGCCAGTGTACACGGCATCCTGGTCCAGCTGCCTTTGCCCGCGCACATCGACGAACACCTCGTACTGCAGGCCATCGCCCCCGTCAAAGACGTCGACGGTTTCCACGCCGCGAATGTCGGAGGCCTCACCCAGGGGCGCGAAGTGCTGACGCCCTGCACGCCTGCCGGTTGCCTGCGTCTGCTGCAAGACACCTGCGGCGATTTGAGCGGAAAGCACGCCGTGGTGATCGGCCGTTCCAACATCGTCGGCAAACCCATGGCCGCCCTGCTGCTCAAGGCGCACTGCACGGTAACCGTGGTGCACTCCCGAAGCACCCGCCTGCCTGAGCTGTGCCGCCTGGCGGACATCGTCGTTGCCGCTGTCGGTCGCCCTCGCCTAGTGAAGGGCGACTGGCTCAAGGATGGCGCGGTAGTGATCGACGTCGGCATAAACCGACTCGACGAAGGCGGGCGCGCTCGCCTGGTCGGTGATGTCGACTTCGACTCCGCCTGCACCCGCGCCGCCGCCATCACGCCAGTCCCCGGCGGCGTCGGTCCCATGACCATCGCTTTGCTGATGAAGAACACCCTGGCCGCGGCACGTCTGCAGCATTCAAGCGTCGACCGGTCCCAACCTGCAATGGAGATTCCAGCATGACACAACGCGTCGCCATCATCGGCGCCGGCCCTTGCGGCCTCGCCCAGTTGCGTGCCTTCCAGTCGGCCCAGGATAAAGGGGCCGCTATCGCTGAACTGGTCTGTTTCGAGAAGCAGTCGGACTGGGGCGGCATGTGGAACTACACCTGGCGCACCGGGCTGGACCAGCACGGCGAGCCGGTGCACGGGAGCATGTACCGCTACCTGTGGTCCAACGGGCCGAAGGAGTGCCTGGAGTTCGCCGACTACAGTTTCGATGAACACTTTGGCCGCCCCATGGGCTCCTACCCACCCCGCGAAGTACTGTGGGACTACATCAAGGGCCGGGTCGAGAAAGCGGGTGTCCGTGGCTACATCCGCTTCGACACCACCGTGCGCAATGTGACCTGGGACCCTTCCACCGGCACCTTCGAAGTCACCGCCCACAGCTACCAGGACGACCGGACCTACAGCGAGACCTTCGACTACGTGGTGGTCGCCAGTGGTCACTTCTCCACCCCCAACGTGCCCTACTTCGAAGGTTTCGAACGCTTCGCCGGACGGGTACTGCATGCCCACGATTTTCGCGACGCGCTGGAGTTCAAGGGCAAGGACGTTCTTATCGTCGGTGGCAGCTATTCGGCTGAAGACATCGGCTCGCAGTGTTTCAAGTACGGTGCGCGCACCATCACCAGTTGCTACCGCAGTGCGCCGATGGGCTACAAGTGGCCGGACAACTGGGAGGAGAAACCGCTGCTCACCCACGTCGACGGCCACATGGCGTTCTTTCGCGACGGCAGCAGCAAGCCTGTCGATGCGATCATCCTGTGCACCGGCTACAAGCATCACTTCCCCTTCCTTGCCGAAGACCTGCGTCTCAAGACCGCCAACCGCCTGTGGCCGCTGAACCTGTACAAGGGTGTGTTCTGGGAGCAGAACCCTCGGCTGATCTACCTGGGCATGCAGGACCAGTGGTACAGCTTCAACATGTTCGACGCCCAGGCCTGGTATGTGCGCGATGTCATTCTCGAACGCATCGCGCTGCCTGCACAAGCGGTCATGCACGCCGAAAACCTCGCCTGGCGCGCGCAAGAGGAGCGCCTGGAAACCGCACAGCAAATGTTCGAATTCCAGGGCGAGTACATACGCCAGCTGATCGAAGCCACCGACTACCCGAGCTTTGATATCGCCGAGGTCAACCGTACTTTCCTGGCGTGGAAGCACGACAAGTACGAAGACATCATGGGTTACCGCGACAAGTGCCATCGCTCGCTCATCACCGGAACCCTCGCCACCCCGCACCACACACCCTGGCTGCAGGCACTGGACGATTCGCTGGCGGCCTACCTGACCGACACCACGTTCGACCCGTTGAAAACGGCAAGCTGACCTCCCCGGATCTGCCCGGGCGCTCACCCACCGGGCAGGCCCTATCCATTGCCCTGAGTGGAGTCTCGCCATGAACCCTCCTTTGATTTCCAGGCCACGAGAACCGGCCCTGTTTGCCCGTGCGCCCAGCCTCGAACGCCACACCGTCGCCCCCGGTGGACTGACGGTAGTGGCGTTGGAGCCGGGTGACCGGCTCGACGTGATCGACCTCGAGGGCGACCAGCGCGCCGAGTTGCTGGCCTTCGCCGGCGACGGTCGTGCGGCGCTGTCGGCCCTAGGCTTGAGCGCCAGCCTGGATGCCAGATTCATCTCCCAGTTGCTCCACGATGGCAGCCGCGGCGCCGCCCATGTCAGCATGGGTCTGGCGCGGCGTGGCATCGACTACCGCCACCTGCCCTGCGCGGCATCGCTGTGGGAACGCGAAACACCTGCCGGCTTTGGTCGCAGCCTTCGCACCAGCGAAGCGCTGCTGGTGATCGTCGCCGCGCCGGGTGCACCGGCAGCGGTCGACAGCCAGTTACGCGCGAGCGAACTGCGCCTGCTGATTCACCGCGCCAACCCCCGCGCGCTTCTCACGCCCCCGCTACCGCCGCCTTTGGGCGAGGTGGTGGACGAGTTCACCATCGCCCCCGGCAATGCGATGGCGTATCGCGTGGCCCGAGGCCAATACATCCAGGTCCTGGATGTGGCCGGGCGCCAGTGCTCTGACTTCGTAGCCTTCGACCGGAGGGGGCTGGACGAAGGGCGCGAAATAGACCTCGACCCCACCGTTACCCGCACCTTGAACGGTAGTGCCTATCCCGGCCCAGGCCTGTTCAGCCGTTTCTACGACCGCAACCTGCAACCGATGCTGGAGGTGGTCCGCGACACCGTTGGCCGCCACGACACCTTCGCCCTCGCCTGCACGTCACGCTACTACGAAGCCCACGGCTATTTCGGCCATGCCAACTGCAGTGACAATATCAGCCGCGCCCTGGCCGGGTTTGGCGTGCAACAGCGTGGTGGCTGGCCTGCGATCAACTTTTTCTTCAACACCGGGGTCGATGCTCACCAGCAACTGACCCTCGACGAACCCTGGTCGCGGCCCGGCGACTATGTACTGTTGCGCGCCATGACCGACCTGGTGTGCGCCAGCTCATCCTGCCCCGACGATATCGACCCGGCCAACGGCTGGCAGCCCACCGATATCCATCTACGCGTGTATAGCGACAAGGAGCGTTTCAGTATCGCCATGGCCAACCGCAAGGCGCCCGACGCCGACCCCGTATTGACCCGCGAAAGCGGATTCCATCCCTGCACTGCGACACTGACCCGCCAGTTCAGCGACTACCGAGGTGTCTGGACACCCACGCATTACGATGGCTACGGTGCCATCGAGGAATACCATGGCTGCCGCGACCGGGTGGCGGTGATGGACCTTTCGGCGCTGCGCAAATTCGAGGTGCTCGGTCCGGACGCCGAATCCCTGCTGGACCATTGCCTGACCCGCGACGTGCGCAAGCTGGCGGTCGGTCAAGTGGTGTACTCAGCGATGTGCTACGCGCACGGCGGTATGCTCGACGACGGCACCCTGCTGCGCCTGGGCCAGGATGCGTTCCGCTGGATTGGCGGCGAGGACCAGGCCGGCACCTGGTTGCGCGAGCAAGCGCAGAAGCTCGGCATGAAGGTGTGGATCAAGAGCGCTTCGGAGCAGATCCATAACGTCGCGGTGCAAGGACCGCTGTCGCGCGAGCTGCTCAAGGACATGATCTGGACGCCCGGAACTCAACCGAAGCTGGAGGAGCTCGGCTGGTTCCGCTTTCTGACCGGACGGCTCGACGACTACAACGGCCCGCCACTGATGGTGTCGCGTACCGGCTATACCGGCGAGCTGGGTTACGAGGTCTGGTGCCATCCGAGCGACGCACCGCGCGTCTGGCAGCGCCTGTGGCAACTGGGTGAACCGCTGGGATTGGTACCGTTGGGCCTGCATGCCCTGGACATGCTACGCATCGAAGCCGGGCTTATCTTCGCCGGCTACGAGTTCAGCGACCAGACTGATCCCTTCGAGGCGGGCATCGGCTTTTGCGTACCGTTGAAGACCAAGCAGGCTGACTTCATCGGTCGGGACGCCTTGCTGCGCCGCGCAGCCAACCCACAACAGCGTCTGGTGGGCTTGGAGCTGGACGGCAACGAGGTGGCAGCCCATGGCGATTGCGTTTATGACGGCCGTGCACAGGTGGGCATCATCACCAGTGCCACACGCTCGCCGGTGCTGAGCAAGAACATCGCTTTGTGTCGACTGGACGTTGCCTATGGCGAGCCGGGTACCGAGCTGGAAGTCGGCAAGTTGGACGGCCAGCAGAAGCGTATTCGCGCGATCGTGGCGTCCAGCACCGTCGCGTATGACCCACAGAAGACGCGCGTGCGCGCCTGATTCGAGAGGTTTGGGGCTGCTGCGCAGCCCCGCATCAACGCTCAGACCGCATCGTCCCCCATCTCTGCGGTCCTTATCCGGATAACCCCCTCCAGATCCTGGATGAAGACCTTGCCGTCCCCGATCTTGCCGGTGCGCGCCGCCTTCAGAATCGCTTCGACGGCCAGCTGGCAAACGCCATCCCTCACCACGATTTCAAGCTTGACCTTGGGCAACAACTCCACCAGGTACTCGGCACCTCGGTATACCTCGGTATGCCCTTTCTGCCGCCCATAACCCTTCACTTCGGTGACCGTGACGCCACTCACCCCTACCTCGGTGAGGGCCTCGCGCACAGCGTCCAGGCGGAAGGGCTTGATGATCGCGGTAATCAGTTTCATCGGCGCAGCCCTCAGTTGGAATATTTGTAGCCCACTTCACCGTGGGCAGAGAGGTCAAGCCCGTCCACTTCGGACTCTTCATCCACCCGCAATCCACCGCACAGCGCACCGGCAACCTTGTACGCGATCAAGCTGGTAATGCCCGAGAACGCCACGCTGAACAGGATCGCACCGGCATTGACCAACACTTGGTCGAGCAACCCACGGCCGTCGGCGAAGCCCTGTCCACCGATGGCCGTCAGTGCGAACACCGGGGTCAGCAGCCCACCCAGGATGCCAGCGACGCCGTGCACGCCGAACACGTCGAAGGCATCGTCCAGGCCAATCATCGGCTTGAGTTTCTCCACCGACCAGACACACACGGGACCTGCGATCAGCCCAAGCAGAATGGCGCCCATGGGGCCGACATAACCGCAAGCCGGGGTAATCGCCACCAGCCCGGCGATGGCGCCGGACAGCGCACCGAACATGCTCGGCCGGCCACGGTGCTGCCACTCGACCAACATCCAGCCCAGCGCCCCGGCGCAACTGGCGAGCATGGTGTTGACCATCACCAACATGGCAAAGCCATTGGCGGCCAGGGCGCAACCGCCGCAGAAGCCCAACCAGCCCACCCACAGCAGCGAGCCACCGGTGAGGGTCATGGTCATGTTGTGCGGTGCCAGCGAGGGCGTTCCAAAACCACGGCGGCGCCCCAGCAACCAGGCCCCTACCAACGCGGCGATGCCGACGTTCAGGTGCACCACGTTACCCCCGGCGAAGTCCTGTACGCCGAGGTTGAACACCCAACCACCGCCCCAGGCCATATGCGCCATGGGGATGTAGTTGATGGTCAGCCACACCACCATGAACACCATCACCGCGGCGAACTTCATGCGTTCGGCCAGGCCGCCGACGATGATCGCCGGGGTAATGGCGGCAAACAGCAGCATGAACAGGAAGTACAGGTATTCCGGAATGGTGCCAACCACCGAATCCTTGGTGATGCCCACCATGAACAGCTTGTCCAGGCCGCCGAGCACCGACTGCAAGGCACCGCCGTCGGTAAAGGTCAGGCTGTAACCGTAGAGCGCGAACAGCACGGACATCAGTGCCGCGGTGCAGAACACCTGCATCAGGATCGACAGCACGTTCTTGGTACGCGCCATGCCACCGTAGAACAGCGCCAGACCTGGCAGGGTCATCAGCAGCACCACCAGCGAACACACCGCGACGAAGGCAGTGTCACCGCTGTCGATGGCTGGCGGGGCCTCGCTGGCAAGGGCGGTGGCACTTGCGAACAAAAGGGAAAAACCCAACGTACCGCGGCACACATGGGAAAACCGGATCATGCCTTCTGCCTCCAACCGACGGGAAAAATATCCAACCCGCTGTCGGGTAACCGGGCTGGATTCGAACCGCAGGAAAGCTCGGTAAGAACGGCGACCAAACTTCCTGTGGTTCAATTTAGTTTCCCAGCAGGCAAAGCAATTGACCTGCCAATCCTGCGTATCGTCTACGAAATTGCGCTAACTGCTTGAATTGGAATCTATTTGCTTGGCGGGGTTTGTAACCGTGGGATACGTGAGCTTGTCAAAGCGCCTGTTGTTGGTGCGCATTCAATTGCTCCGGCCCCGAGAGTGACCGTCATTGATTTCACCCCATGAAGTCGTCTGATCGCCACTCGAGGGTATTCATCGGTAGTTATCGTGCTCTGCTCCGGCGAATGATGGCCCGACCAGTCGCCGGACTTACTCGGATTACCCTGGGCTGAAGCGAGTCATTCGGTACGCCTTGCATCCGTCCAACCACCGAAAATGGGCTGTCAGATTCCCCGGTTGTGGGGATCTATACCCATTTTTGACGCTCCATTATTTCGCCAGCATCAGGCGCCACAAGGTTTTGTTTAACAAAGCATTACTTGAGCAAAGGTTGGCACAGGCGTTGCTCCTGCCCTCTCGACAAGGCAATACGCCATCGATGGCCCCAGGCCATTTAGCCGCGAGCGAGGCTTTACACCATGAAAAAACAAGCCGTGGTCAGTCCCTGCAACCCTGCGTTCAGGCTGTCATCAGTCACTGCGCTGATGCTTGGCCTCGGACTAGCCTCGGCCCTGGCCGCTTCGATGGATGATGTGAGCCAGCCGCCCCCCACGGACGCCTCGGCCTATACCGACCAGCCAGCAGACCCTACCCAGGCCTTGCTCAACCTGGACACCATGCCGGAAGCCAACGAAGGTGCTCTTGAACTCAAGGACGGCATGTACGGCGACCGCAACACGGTACGTATCGACAACGTGTTGCAGCCTGCCCAGCAGACCTCGCGCAACTACCCGACCAATGGCAAGCCAAGTCCGCTGTTCGGCGCCCAACCCTTCACCCAGCAGTTACTGCTGTTCGAGGAATTCGGCCCGGAAAAACTCGACCCTACCTTGCCGCCGCCGACGCTCACTTTTCCGGTCCCCACGCTCGGCCAGGCGCCGGCACAGGACCCCAACATCGTCGCCCGCAGCAGCCCGAACGGCAACGCCCTGGAAGCCTTCCTCAAGCAGCCAGGCCTGTACCCGTTCCCCACCCAGTATTCGAACACCCTCGACCGCAACCCCTGGAAAGCGCAGATCGAGATGTTTCTCAATCGCCAACCGATCGGCTCGCCGGCTGAAGGCCGCCCACCAGGAAAAGGCTGGTCGCACCAGCGCTGGAACGAGTTCTATCCCCAGGCTGGCTTCAAGACTGCTCAGGCCGGTGCCCGTATCAACCAGGGGCTGCGCGACCGCAAGCAGATGCACAATTATGCCGTCGGCGAGTTCGGCCCCGGCGGGCTGTATTACCAGACCTCGGACATCCCTACCACGCTCGGTACCACCAAGGGGATCGACACCCGCTTTCATCCCAATTTTCCATTGCAGAACCACAAGTCATTGTGGACCTTCGACGGTACCTTCCCACCGAAACTGCTGATGGTCCGGTATGGGCAGCCCATCATCATGCGCCACTACAATGCGCTGCCGATCGACCCGTCGGCCAATGGCGGATTCGGCCTGCACACCATCTCGACCCATGAGCACAATGGTCACTCCCCGGCCGAAAGCGACGGCTTTGCCAATGCCTACTTCTTCCCCGGCCAGTACTACGACTATCGCTGGCCGATACAGTTGGCGGGCTACGACACCATCAACACCCGCGCCCAGGACCCACGTGCGGCTTTCCCCTGCTCGCCCGGCGAAACCTTGTTCGTCAACGACGCATCGCCTGGCCTGAAGACCTGCGAAAACGGCAGCATCAAGATTCGCGGTGACTGGCGTGAAACCATGAGCACCCACTGGTTCCACGACCACATGATGGATTTCACGGCACAGAACGTCTACAAAGGCAACGCCGTGATGATGAACTACTACAGCGCCCTGGACCGGGGCAACGAGGCTTTGCAGGACGGCGTCAACCTGCGCTTCCCCAGCGGCTCGGCCATGCCTTGGGGCAACCGTGACTACGACATCAACCTGGTAGTGGCCGACAAGGCCTGGGACGACAACGGCCAGTTGTGGTTCAACCCGTTCAACACCGACGGTTTCCTGGGTGACCAGATCCTCGTCAACTGGCAGTACCAGCCCAAGCTCAAGGTCCGCGCTCGCAGTTATCGCTTCCGTATCCTCAACGGCTCGATATCTCGCTACTTCAAGTTTGCCGTGGTGCGTGAAATCGCCGGCACCAGTGGCGAGTTCAAAGGGCCGACCGGCTCGAACATCTCCTACGCGCGGGTGCCGTTCCACATGATCGCCAACGACGGCAACATCATGGAACACGCCGTACCCTTCGACGGCACCATGGACCTCAATGGCGACGGCGACCGCCAGGACAACAACGGCATCCTCCCACTGCAAGGCATCGCAGAACGCTACGACATCATCATCAACTTCGCCAGGAACGGCATCAAGGCCGGTGACAAGCTGTACTTCGTCAATCTGATGGAGCACGAAACCGGCAAGGGCCCCAAGCAGGCCATTTCGCTGGCCGATGTGCTGTCCGAGAAGTACAAGGCCGTGATCAAGCAGACCAGCAACGGGCCTGAGTGGGACAGGGGCGACCCTGTGGTCGGCAAGTTCCTGCAACTGCTGGTGCAGCCGTATACCGGCCAAGACGTGAGCATGGACCCTACCGCCTATGAGCCGGCCAAGCCAGGCAAGGCCGAAGGCCTGAAGATGATCCCGCTGCCGCTGGACCGCAACGCCATCGCCGACCAGGACAAGATCAAGACCGCCCGGCACCGTGAGTTCATCTTCGGCCGATCCGACGGCACCGATACCAAGCCATGGACCATCAAGACCGATGGTGGCTTCGGTTTCAGCATGGATCCACGGCGCATCACTGCCGCCGCTCAATTGGCCAGCGAGGCGACCCAGGGCGGCTTCAGCGGCGACGGAACCCTCGAGGTGTGGAAGATCAAGAATGGCGGCAACGGCTGGAGCCACCCGGTACACGTTCACTTCGAAGAAGGCGTCATTCTCAGTCGCGACGGCAAAGCGCCACCAGAATGGGAAAAATGGGCACGTAAGGACGTTTACCGTATCGGCCCGGACGCCGACTCTTCGGAAGAGGTGGAAATGGCCATTCGTTTCCGTGAGTTCGCCGGCACCTACATGGAACACTGCCATAACACTCAGCATGAGGACTCCTCGATGCTGCTGCGGTGGGACATCGAGCATCCGGGCCAGTTCCAGGTGATGCCAACCCCGCTACCCGGTTGGGACGGTGTGCAGTATGTCGCGTCGGTTGGCCTGCCAACCTTCCGCAACGCAAGCAGCAGCAACGGCGATGACACCAGCAACAAGCCCCCCATGGCAGTGAACGACAGCGCTGCAACCGCGGCTGGTAAGCCTATCGTGCTCAACGTCCTGGCCAATGACACCGACCCTGAGGGCAATCTGCCGCTGACGGTGGTCGGCCTGAGCCAGCCCGACTCAGGCAAAGGCTCGGTCAGCACCGATGGCACGCAGGTGACCTACACCCCACCAACCACGGTTACCACGTCATTTACCGCCAGCTTCACCTATGCCGCGCGTGACGCCAAGGGGGCGGAATCGGTGGTGCCTGCGACCGTGAACATTGCCGTGAGCCCTCCAGCGGTCGCTGACGAGATCCAGGTCAGCAGCGCAACCGTGCAAGTACGCAGCAACAATCGCTATACCTGGGAGCTGTCCGGCACCACCTCGGTGGCGGCCAACAACAGCATCACGGTGTCGGTCGCCACTACCGCCGGACCGCTGAACCTGGGTGCAGCGACACTGAGCACTTCGGGGACGGGGGCGCGCTGGCGGGTGTCGGTCACAACCACTGGCAATTGGCCCGCCACACCCGCGACGGCGACCGTGCGGTCGGCACTGGGGCAGAGCGTGACGGTGCCGGTGAGTATCCGTTGAATCGTTAATCGCATGGGGGCGCTTCGCGCCCCGTTCGCGGTACGAGGCTGCTCGCACAGGTGCGCGCGGTGTCCGCAGGCAGCGTCGCGAGGCACTTCCTTTCCCACTAAGAAGGGCTGCATCATGACAAGCTCATGGCGTGTACTCCTCGCACTTTCGCTGTTCGCCGCCAGCGTTCATTTCTGGCCCGTGCAACCTACCCGCCAGGCTCAAGCCCAAACCACCACGCCATGGGGCGCCGACTACTTTCCCAATACCCTATTGGTGACCCAGGACGGCCAGGCCGTTCGCTTCTTCGACGACCTGATCAAGGACAAGGTGGTCGCCATCAATTTCATCTTCACCGGCTGCTCGGACTCCTGCCCCGTGGAAACCGCCAGGTTGCGCCAAGTACAGAAAATCCTCGGCGACCGGGTGGGTAAGGACATCTTCCTGTACTCCATCAGCATCGACCCTTACAACGACACCCCCGAGACGCTCAAGCGCTATGCCGAGAAGTTCGGTATCGGCCCCGGCTGGACCCTGCTAACCGGGCAACCCGAGGACATCGAAAGACTGCGCCGCAGCCTTGGCCTGTATATAGAAGGGCTGGAAAACGGTCGCTCCAAAGACCACAACCTGAGCCTGATCATTGGCAACCAGGCCACCGGCCGCTGGATGAAAGCCTCGCCCTTCGAAAGCCCCTACATCCTGGCCGACCGTCTGGGCAACAGCCTGCACAACTGGAAGCAGGCCAGCAGCATGCACAACGATTACGCCAATGCCCCGGCGGTTCGTCCGCCCAGCAGTGGTGAGCAGATATTCCGCACACGCTGCTCCTCCTGCCATTCGGTGGGCAATGCCGAACCCGGCGGCTTGCCCGGTATCGGGCCTGACCTGCTCGGCGTGACCCGCCAACGCGACCCGCGCTGGCTGGCCCGCTGGCTGAAAGAGCCCGACCGGATGCTCGCCGAAAAGGATCCTTTGGCCCTGCTCCTGTACGAGCAATACAACCGCCTGGCGATGCCCAACATGCGTCTTGGCGAGGCCGAGGTAGACGCGGTGCTGGCTTACCTGGAAGAAGAGACCGCGCGCGTTCAGTCGCCCCTCGCGGACAAGGGAAAGCCCTAGAGGCCAATAGCCACTAGTCATGAGCTTGTCATCTGACTGTCGTATTTTTCCGAGCTTCACCCAGGGTCGGGACTACCACCAGTGATACGCCGTTCTCTCTCGTCAGCAGGCCTGTTGCGCCTGCTGATCCTGATGCTCTGTGCCGCTACACTGGCGTTCCTCTGGGGGCTGCATGTCAGCCAGAAAGCAGCCTCGCGCCAGGATGCGCTGTCAGCCAAGGCCGCCGAGCACCTGAACCTGGCCAGCATCGTCAGCGAAAGCCTGCGCCAGTTGGTTGACCGTGCCCAAGCGGTCGGCAGGGTTACCCAGGACGACATCAAAGCGCTGCGTCAAGGTAGCTTCAGCCTGGCGCGAATCCTCGCCGAAGACCCGGTGTTCAAACGCATGAGCCTTTACGACCGGCGCGGTCAGCTGTTGTCCTCCAGCCAGCCCGACGAGCCCCCTCAGTTGCCCGAGGACTGGCTGCAACAGCTCAAGGTCCATGTCGCCCAGTACGGATTCAAACCGTTTTTGCCGCGCATAACCCCAGGCACCGACCCCAACGGCATGCCCAACTGGCGATTGCCCTTCCTGCTACCGCTGACCGACCTGCCCGGGCGCGAGATCGACAGCATCCTGGTGATTCACCTGGATATCGGCTACCTGGCGGTATTGTTCCAGCACATCGATTTGGGCAGCACCGGCCTGCTGCGCTTGCTCCAGGACGACGGACAAGAACGGTTGCGCATCGACACCAGCGGGTTGGTGATGGCCAACGATACACTGATGCCAGGCTTGCCGAAGACTGCCCAAGAGTCTGGCCAGTTGACTCAGTATGCCTTCGGCCACCCCTACCAGAGCCTGTACCGACGCGTCGCCGAGCGGGGTTTCAGCGTAGTGGTCACCCAGCGCGAGGATGAAATTCTCACGCCCTCGGCACAGGCCTATACGCGCCAGTTCTGGCTGAATATGAGTATGACCCTGATGATCCTCGCCGGCCTTGCCTGGAGCTTGCGCCTGCTGCGCAAGCGCCAAGAGGCATTCACCGCTCTGGAGCATGCCCAGCAGGTCAACCAGCAACTGATCGGCCGCCTTGAAGAGGAACACCGCCGCAGCAGCCATGCAGCGGCCACCGACCACCTCAGCGGCCTGCACAACCGCCGCCAGTTCGTCGAAGTGGCGAGCCAGGCCCTGACTCGCCAGCGCGGCAAGCGACGGCTGATGGCGATCCTGTTCATCGACATGGACCGCTTCAAGTCGATCAACGATTCGCTCGGGCACAAGATCGGCGACCTCTTGTTGCAGGCCGTGGCTGGGCGCATCCAGCGCCTGCTGGAGCCCGGGGATGAAGCCTCGCGATTCGGCGGCGACGAGTTCGTGGTGTTACTGGCGGGTGAACGCAGTGAAGAGCAGATCGACGCCTGGGTGCGCAGCCTGGTGCAGAAACTGTCGGCCACGTATGCCCTGGACGGCCAGGAGGTCAACACCAGCCCCAGTGTCGGGGTCAGCATCTGCCCGCGCGATGGCCAGGACATCGACAGCCTGATCCGCAGCGCCGACGCGGCGATGTATTCGGCCAAGCAGGCCGGACGCGCCCAGTACCGATTCTTCGACCCTTCGCTGAACCTCTCGGATATCCAGGCCTTCACCCTGGAGCAGGCGTTCGGCACAGCATTGGCCGGGCGCCAGTTCGTGCTGCACTACCAACCTCAAATTCGTCTCGATACACACCAAGTGCAGGGGTACGAAGCACTGGTACGTTGGGAGCACCCGGAATTCGGCCTGCTCTACCCGGACCGGTTCATCGGCGTGGCGGAGCGCAGCGGGTTCATCGTCGAACTGGGTTGGGAAGTGATTCGCCTGGCCTGCGAAGCATTGGCGCAATGGATGGTCCAGGGTCGCGATACGCGGCTTGCGGTGAACGTATCGGCGCTGCAATTGCGCCAGCCCGATTTCAGCTCACGCCTGCTGTCCAAGCTGCAGCGCTACGGCATTGCCCCGCAGCGGCTGGAACTGGAAATCACGGAAACCACCGTGCTTGATTCCGAAGGCACGGCAGTCGACCACCTGCACCGACTGCGCCGGGCGGGCCTGGGCATCAGCCTGGATGATTTCGGTCGGGGTTATGCGGGCTTCGCCCACCTGCAGTCACTGCCCTTGAGCAAGCTCAAGATCGACCGCTCGTTGATCGCTCCATTGTCCAACAGCCACGATGACAGCCCGATCGTTTCCTCCACCATCATCCTCGCCAAGCGCCTGGGGCTCGAGGTGGTGGCCGAGGGCGTCGAGACCCGCGAACAGGTGGTGTGCCTTAAGCTTGCTGGCTGCGACATCGCCCAGGGCTATCACTTCAGTCGACCGTTGTCGCCGACGCAGTTGCGCGTATACCCGCCGTTCAATGGCCGGGAGGAAAAGACGCTGCAGTACCTGTAAGCAAGCTTGGGCTGGCCTCATCGCTGGCAAGCCAGCACCTACAAGTACCGCGCACGAGCGCCCTTGTGCCGCGAAAGGGCCACCTACGCTGCACGAATTCGGCCACCTCATTCCGTGAACGTGAAACGACGGATGCCCCCGACTTCCGGTCGGATTGCATAAAGGTCACCGGCATCGGGGTAATGCCGCAGCTCGGCCGGGGTCATGCCGAACCGTGCGGTGGTGATGTACAGGGTGTCCAGGTCTTCCCCGCCGAAGCAGCAACTGGTCGGACGCGGCACCGGCATGCTGACCTGATCGGTCAGGTAACCGTCGCGGTCATAGTGCAGCAGGCAACTGCCATTGAACTGGCACACCCACAAGCCGCCTTCACGGTCCAGCGCGATGCCATCCGGACGCCCCAGCTCGGCAGGCGTTTCGGCGAACAACGTGTACTGACCAAGGCGGCCCTCGCGCATGTACTCGGCACGGTAAATGGCCCGGGCAGCCGAGTCCACGAAATACACCGTGCGGCCATCTTCCGACCAGGCCAGGCCGTTGGGCAGCGCCAAGCCATCGAGCAGGATCTGCGCGCTGAGCTGTTGGTCGAAACGGTACAGCACGCCGGTCTTGCCGCTCGGGCCTTCATCCATCAATCCGGTGACGAAACGCCCCTGCGGGTCGCAGGCACCATCGTTGAAACGGTAGCTTGGACGATGATGCACGGGGCTGGAATACCGCCGCACCTTGCGCTCGGCCACATCCAGGATGGCCACGCTGGCATCCTCGGTGAAGATCAGGTTGTCCTGGTCGGTCAACGACAGCGCGCCGATGCGTGCCGCCGATTCGTAGAGCCGTTCCACTTCGCCGTCACGGGTCAGCCGGTTGATGCAGCCGTCGGAAATGTCGACATAGTACAAGGCACCGCTTTGCGCATCCCAGACCGGGCTTTCGCCGAGGTCTGCACGGGTGTTGGCGACCTTGACCGGCAGGTAGTGGCACTCCTTGATGCGACTCCAGCGCTCGGCCACTTCCGCCAGGCTGGCAGCCTCGACCCGCGCCAGGTCCCTGGGGTAGCTGACACCGCTGTTCTCGCTGAATCGCGTTGCTGTGAACTGGCCGTTGCTGGCCCTAAGGATGTAGCCGGTATCGCGGCACAGATCACTGGCCAGGTAGAGCACGCCTGGGGTAACCCATTCGGGCTTGAGTTCTTCCGGTGGCTGCGTTACGCCCCACATGCGGGTCTTGGCCACCGGAGACACCGCGTTGACCAGAATACCGTGCTCCAGGCCTTCCATGCTCAAAGCGTTCATGATGCCAATCTGGGCCATCTTGCCCGCCGAGTACGCCACCAGGCCCGGCTGGGCATAGCGTTGGTACATGGCGCGGTCCGAGGTGGTCAGCACCACCCGCGGTGCGTGGGAGCGCTTGAGGTACTTCCAGGCATGCTTGGCCAGCCAGACGGGCGCATGCACGCTGATGCCCAGCGCACGTTGCAGAAACGCTTCTTCCTGAACTTCTATACCCTGGTAGTCAACCCAGCCAGCATTGTGGATGAGGATGTCCAGCCCGCCGAAATGCTCGATGGCCAGTTCCACCAATTGCTGACATTCAGATTCGCTTTCCAGGTGCCCGACATGGGCGACGGCCTGGTGTCCTGCCGCTTGCAGGGCTTCGAGCGCCCGCTTGACGGCTGTCAGGTCTTGTCCGCAACCTGAACGGTCGGTGCCAAGGTCGCTGATCACCACCCGTGCGCCGCACTCGGCCAGGGCCTTGGCATAGGCCAGGCCCAACCCCTGGGCTGCGCCGGTGATGATGGCGACTTTATTCTTGAATGGGTCTGTGAACGGCATAATCGCGCCCTTTCGATGCTCCTTTTTACGATAACAATAAAAAAATCAATGACTTAATATTAAAAGCATGCAACTTTGATATCTGCGAGATATCACGCCGAGCTATGATTGCCGCCTCGCAGGGTTGGGGGTGCAGCCCCGCTGGCACCAGTTCGGCTCGATGAAGGAACGGAGAATGATCGAGACACGTTTGCTCAGGCAGTTCATTGCCGTGGCTGAGGAGTTGCACTTTCACAAAGCAGCCATCCGCCTGCACATGGCGCAACCACCCCTGAGCCAGGCGATCAACAGACTTGAGGAAAAACTGGGCTTCAGCCTGTTCCTGCGCAACAAGCGCGGGGTCAAGCTCACCGCAGCGGGCATGGCCTTCCTGGAAACGGCCTACCGCACGCTCAAGGAACTGGAACAAGGCATCGAGTACGCCCGTAATGTCTCCGAAGGCATCTGCGGCAAGCTGACCATCACCGCCATTTCCATCGCCTACTACGAGTCCTTGCTCAGTACGCTGCGACGATTCCGCGAAACGTACCCCAACGTGCGCCTGACCATTCGCGAGATGCCTTCGGCCTCCCAGGCCAAGGCACTGATGGCTGGCGAAGCCGACATCGGCTTCATGCGCAAGCTCCCCATGCCGCCCGACACCATCGAGTCACGCCTGCTGCTGAACGAGCAGATCGTGATGGCCTTGCCGGCCAGTCACCCACGGGTGACGCAGCCGGTGGTCGACCTGCGCGACTTCGCCGAAGACGACTTCGTGTTCACCCCACAGGCCCTGGGCAGCGGCTATCACAGTCAGTTGATCGCCCTGTGCGAATCGGCGGGTTTCTATCCGAAAATCGTCCAGGAAGCTGCGCAGATCCATACCCTGATCGGCCTGGTAGCCTGTGGTTTCGGTGTAGCCCTGGTACCCGAATCCATTGCCTATTCGACCTTGCGCGACCGCGTGCAATTCCGGCCGATCCGCCCGATCAAGGACCAGCCCGTTCCGACCATGGGCCTGTACATGAACTGGAACATCCAGAACGCCTCCCCCGCCCTGGGCAGTTTTATTTCCATGCTCGATGTCGGCGCGCCACGGCGCTTCAGCGACACCATCCAGAACCCGATCATCCTGGATGGCATCGACCAGCGCGAACTACACCGTTAACCCGTACTCACGCAACCAGGTGTCCAGTGCCAACGCCGTTTCCAGGTTGTTGCGACGCAGCTGCGAGTTGAAATAGCCCTGGGGCTGCTGCAGCTCGCAAGCCAGGCGACGGTGGTCGATGATCTGGAAAACCGGGCTGGCGACGTCGCTCAGCAGTTGCCGTGAGCGCTCCCGCAGGAAGCGCTCGTAGGCCAGGTTCGCCGAGGTCGGGTACGGGCTCTTGCGTCGGGCCAGCACCGATGGCGGCAACAGATCGGCACCGGCCTGCTTGAGCAGCCACTTCTCTTCACCGCCATGGCCCTTGATCGACCAGGGTACGTTGTACACGTATTCCACCAGGGCATGGTCGGTGAACGGCACACGCACTTCCAGGCTTGCCGCCATGCTCAGGCGGTCCTTGCGGTCGAGCAGAGTCGGCAGCCAGTGGTGCAGGTGCAGGTGGCAGATCTCGCGCATGCGCCGCTCGTGCGGCGTATCCGCTGTCAGGTGCTCGACCGCCTCCAGCGCCTGGCGGTATACGTTGTCCTGATGTTCAGCGAAGTTGCACAAGCGGTCGAACTCCGGATTGATCAGCTCCGCTTGCAGTAACTGCATGCGTGACAGCCACGGCAAGCGCGGCGCGGCAATGGCCTGGGGGTCTCGGAACCAGGCGTAACCACCGAATACTTCGTCTGCGGCTTCACCGGAAATGGCCACTGTGGAGTGCTCACGAATCGCCTTGAACAGCAGGTACAGCGAGGTGTCGACGTCGCCGAACGTGGCGGCCGAATCGTTGGCGCGGTACACCGCCAGACGTGCTTGCTCGGCGACCAGTTGGCGGTTGTCGATCAGGATGGTCTGGTGCCGGCTGCCGATGTGCTCAGCGGCAGCCAACGCGTAGGGCTGGTCGCGCTCGGGACGAAACGCATCGGCCTGGAACTGTTCGGCCTGGCCGACGAAATCCACCGAGAACGAATTGACCTTACCGCCCTGCTCTGCCCAAAGGCGCTGCTGAGCCAGGGCGGTGAGCAGCGTGGAATCCAGCCCACCGGACAGCAGGGAGCACACCGGGACGTCCGCGTGCAATTGTTCGCCCAAGGCGTTTGCCAGCAGCTCGCGGGTGCGTTCGACGGTGGTCGACACGTCGTCCTGGTGCTCGCGTCGCTGCAATTGCCAATAGCGGCAGACCTTCATCTGCCCGTTGGGCCGCCAGGACAACCGGTGCCCCGGCGGCAGTTCGACGATACCGCGCAAGGCCGTGCGGGGCGTGCCACGGGCCAGGCTTAGGGCGTCCACCAGGCCGACCACATCCAGCGCGCGTTCGAACGCCGGATGGGCAAGGATCGCCTTACTCTCGGAGCCGAACAGCAGGCCTTGATGGTGGTGCGCGTAGTACAGCGGCTTGACACCCAGCCGGTCACGTACCAGCAGGCAGTGGCCGTCGCGCTCGTCGAACAGGGCGAAAGCGAACATCCCGCTGAAGTACTCGCAGCAGCGCTCGCCCCACTCCAGGTACGCGTGTAGCACCACTTCGGTGTCGCTGCGTGTGACGAAGACATGACCCGCCCTGCGCAGACGGTCCCGCAGCGCGTCATGGTTATAGACCTCGCCGGTGTATACCAACGCCACCTCCTGGCCGTTGGCGAAGCGGTAGGTCATCGGTTGCACACCGCCGCTCAGGTCGATGATCGCCAGCCGACGATGGCCCAGCAGCGCATGGCGGTGTTGCCAGTGGCCACTGGCGTCCGGCCCCCGCAACGCCAGGGTTTCGGTCATGGCGCCAAGGACGCAGGTTTGATGTGTCAGGTCGCGGGTGTAGTCCACCCAGCCTGTGATTCCACACATAGGCGAACTCCTTACACCACGGGACGACGGGTAGGTAGTGCGCCCACCAGCGCTTGCAGGCGCTTGGCGATATCCACCAACTGCCGCTCGCTATCGCGCCGGCCCATGATCTGCACGGCCAGCGGCGCCTTGCCGTCGGCGCTGACGCAGATCGGCACAGTGATCGCGGGAAGCCCACTGAAGCTGGCCAGCGGGGTGAAACCGATTTTCTGTGCGTAACCCTCATCGGCCGGCGATGGAATGGTCGAGTCGCCCGGCTGAGGGTTACGGCGGTCGAAGGGCCGGTTCGGATCCATGGGAAAGATCACGAAGTCCACCTTGGCGTTGTCGAACCAGGGGCCAATACCAGCGCGCACCTGGTCCATGTGCTGGTGAATCCGCTGGTAGTCGCTGTCACTGACCCCAGCCCCGACCGCCAGGGCGCTGTTGGTCGACCAGTGCAGTTCGCAATCGAATTGGCGTGCCCAGGCCGCCGAGGCCAACCAGGCGTCACGCGCGCACAACTGCCAGGCATCACCCCGTCGGGCCCACAGTTCAGGCATGGACACCTCGCAAGGTGGCATGCCCAGGTCGGCCAATGCGCTGCACGCCTTGGCCAGCATCTCGAGCATCGCCGTGCTGGTCAGCGCCGGGTCCAGGGCGTGCTCCAGCACACCGATGCGGTAGCGGGGCTTGACGGGCAGTTGCTCGCCCAGCAGAGGCTCCAGGCCCAGCAACGGGAACAGCAGGTCCAGGTCATCGGCGCTGCGGGTGACCCATCCCAGGGCATCCATGCGCGGCGACAACGGGAACACCCCGCCAAGGCTTTCGGCCTTCTGCGTCATGCGTAAGCCGATCATGCCGCAATGGGACGCGGGCCAGCGCACCGAACCAAGCACATCGGTGCCCAGCGAGATGTCGCACAATCGAGCAGCGACCGAGACCGCGGAACCGGTGCTCGATCCGGACGGATCGATCGTCGGGAAATGCGGATTGCGACAACCCGCGCCGAAGCCGATGTTGAGCTCGGTGGTGGCGACCTTGCTGGTCAGTGCGATGCGGGGGTCGAGGGACACCAGGGCCTGAGCGGTGCGCTTGGGGTAGTGCCGGTAGCTGCGCAGGCCAAGGCGGGTCGGCAGCCCGGCGACGTCCACGGTGTCCTTCACACCCAGGCGGAACCAGGGGGCAATGACCGCTCGCGTGCTGGTCAGGCAGCGGTAATCGCTGTCGGCATGTGTACACCACTGTTCATATTGCGCAGCCCAATCGGCGGCCAGCGCCGGGTTGCGCTCCAGCAGTTCGAGCCGCTTGCGCAGGCTCAGCGCCAGGTACTCCGGCTGCTCGCGGCCGATAGCGGCATCGGCGCCGCAGTGATTGAAGTAATGGGCGATGGTGTCTTGGGTATTAGCGTGGGTCATGCTTGCATTCCTTGACAGAAGATGAGGCGGCCCATACCTGGGGCTTGCCGGTGGCGGACAGGGGGAGATCGACGACACGACGTACGGCGGCCGGTCGTGGGTGGCCGGGGGCCAGGTGATCGAAGGCGTTCAGCACCGCCTGCTCGGTGAGCGTGCCGGAGCTGTACAGCACCTCGAAGGTTTCGGCGCGCAGTGCATCGCGCCGCGGTACGCAGGCCAAGGCCGGGCACTCCAGGCGCTGGCTGAGGTCGCTGGCCAGGCTGGCCAGGTCCAGACGCAGACCGTTGACCTTGATCAGGCTGCTGGCGCGACCGACCCACAGCAGCCGCCGGGCATCCAGTGGCTGGACCAGGTCATCGCAACGATGTCGGGCGGCGGCTGCATCGGCGCCGTGCGCTCGCGCGATGCGCGAGCTGCCGACCTCCAATGGGCCGACCTCGCCTATCTGGCTGAACAATGTGACATCGTCCAACAGCGTCCACGGTTGCGCTGGCGTGCTAGTCCCCTGCAACTCGCGGTAGGCCATGGCACCGGTTTCGGTAGAGCCCAACAACTCGACGAAGCCGACCTGCGGCCCCGCAAAGCGATGCACCGTGGCCAGCGCGCCTGGAGGCAGTACAGAAGCGCTGTGCACCACCAGCACCTGGCGTCGGTCGGCCAGTTGCTTGAGCAACATCGGCAACACCCGCCAAGTGCTGGCAATGGCGAGGATCACGCACGCGCCTTCACCCTCGAGCGTCGGCAACTGCTGGCGCTCGAGCGAGCAGACTTGCAAGCGTGCGTTCATCACCTGGGCGCCAACCTGGCCGAGGATCATGCCGTAGCTGTGGCGGGTCGGCGCGAAGGAGATGATCTCGCCAACGGCTGGCGACCACTTGCCGTAGATCAGCGCCGCTTCACTGACCATCTGCGCCTGGCTACGTAGCCACTGACGGGGGGCGGCGGTTGTGCCGGAGGTCGTGAACAGGTGGTCGGCGCTCATTGGACGGCCTGCAAGGTCAACTGGTCTTCGAGTTTCTGGCCGATGAACTGGTCCATCTTTTCCAGGGTTTCGAACCAGAAGCGAATATCGTCGCTGAGGTAATCCACTTCGAAGCCAAAACTAGCCTCGATGACGGTAACGACCTCGACCGCCATCAGGCTGTCGAAACGCTCGCCGAGAAACTCGCGGAAGCTATCGCGCATACCGATCAGTTCGACTTCCGGGCCGAGCAATTGCGCAAGGGCCTGGCGAATGCGGTGTTCATGGGTGTGGTGTGTCACGAGACTGTGCTTCCTTGTCGGTGGTCGGCATTGATCAGTTCCGGGCCAGCGCTGTAGTACACCTGCGCGGGCTCGATCAGGTTGATGTGGATGTAGATGAAGGCGCTCGGGTACACACTGCGCAGACAGCTGTGCAGCCCCTGAGCCAACCGCTGTTGTTGCTGCAGGTCGCGCTCGACCGACAGCGTGATACGCAGGTGAAACTGCAAAGGCGCCCCGTGCTGATCGGCACTGGGCAACGGCATGCCCGCACTGAAGGCATGGCCCGGGGGCAACGTTTCGAACAACACCAGGCAATGCGCCGGGTCAGCCCCGAGCTGCTTGAGCTGCCGGGTACACGCCAGGGCCACACGCTTGCGTTCCACAGGTTGCAGCGCAGCGCTCGATACGGTGATGGTTGGCATCGCCGCACCTCACGACAAATACAGGTTGGGTAGGCGCTGGCGCTTGCCCTCGGCAAAGGCTTCCAGCAGCCGCCCCAGGCAGGTCGACAGCGCGTCATGCCCAGGCAGGTACAGCGGCGACCAGGCATAGCCCTGCTCGCTGCGTATCTTGCCGAGGAAAAAGCGCAGGTGCGCAAGGTCGCACGTAATGTCCAGATCGCTCATCAGCGCCATAGCCTGGTAAGTGCTGAGCAAGTCCGGAATGCGCCGGCCCTGGTTGGCGAAGCCGCCCTGGGGTACCTTGTGTGCCTCCAGCAATGGCATGACCGCTTGCCTGACATCCTGGCCAATGAACGCCAGGCAACCGAGCGCCTGCAGCGAAGCGCGCAAGGTGGCCTGCCCGCGCGGGTAGGTTGCGTGGCCGCCGGACTGCCGGCAGCTGGCCACGAACGCCTCCAACTGCGCCAGATCGACGCCTGCGTCGTCGTTCAGCTGCCGCAGTACCGCCACCGCCGATGCGGTGGAGACCATGTCCGAGCCTCGCCCCTCCCAGAAACCGAAGCCGCCGTCAGGGTTCTGCAGCGTGGCCAGCCATTGGCCGATGGCCCCGCGCGATGCCGGCAAGTCAGCGAACGCGCCAGCCGCCAGGGCCCAGTTGCTGCAACGCACTTCGGCACCCCGTCCGGGCATGTACATCACCCCCGGCTCGTTGGGCATCTGGCAGCCTTCGATCCAGCGCAGCGCCTCCGCTTGCCGTGCAGGCGGCAAGACGCCGCCGAGTATGGCCGCCGCGGTGGTGAGCACATCCGCGGCATCGTCCTGACGGCGGTAGGTGTAGCCGCCTTCAGGCACGGCCAGGCTGGCAATGAACCTGGCCACGTCGTCTGCAAGGTGTCCCAAGGGTTCATTCAGGGCCTTGAGCGTGCCCACGGCGCAGAACGCCGCCCAGACATCCTCGCCGTCGTAACCAGACCAGCGCACGAAAGCACCCGTCGGGCCTACCAGGGACGCGATCCAGGCAATGCATTCGCTGCGACCCAAGGGCTCGGCCTGCAATACCGCAAGGCTGGCTGTGGCACGGTAGGTCGCCCACAGGCACGGCACGTCGGCGGCCTCGCTGAAGCGAAACCCGCCGCTATCCGTCTGCTGGGCTTGCAACCAGCCAATCAACTTGTCGATGTTCCAATCAGGTGCTGGCAACCCTTGGCTTGCCAGGGCGCGTGCCGCCATCACCCCGTAAAAGCAGGCCCGCGTATCGGCGTGGTTGCGTTGGGCGAAATCGGCGGACCAGCTCAAACCACCATTGGCGCACTGCAAACCGCCCAGCCAGGTGTACAGCGCCTGCACCTCGGCCACCTTGCCTGCACAGACCTCGATCAAGGTGCGCAAGGCGTAATGCGTGGCCCAAACGTCTGCGGTCTGTCCTGGGCACATGGCGTAGGCCTCGCCGTCGAACAGGCTGTGAAGCCAGTGGGCGGTTTCCTCGGATCGGTCAACGGCGATGCCCAGGTCCTGGAGTGTCTGGGTGCAATAGAAAGTGGCCCATGCATCGGACGGCATGCCTTTGCTCCAGGCAAAGCCGCCATCGCGGTTGCGCCGGGACTGGATGTAGCGCTGCAGGGCGAGGCTGTCCACGGCGTCCAACCGCTCGACCCAGGCGAGGCTGCGAATGGCTGCGTAGGTGCACCACAGGTCCGGCTGACCGTTGGCCAGCCCATGCCCTTCGGGGAACCGTGGCCCGATCATGGCTGGCCTCCGACGAAGCGCAGGTTGGTCTTCTTCCAACTCTTTTGCGATGCGCCGCTCTTGTTCACGGCCGACAGGTTGTTGACGAACAACACCCGGCTCCAACGCAACCCCATGCGCTGCTGCGAGCGCACCAGCAACTGAGCCTGCAGGTGTTGTTCCGCGCCGCTGTCCCAGTCCACGTCACGTTCCAGGATCAGCGCGGCGCTATCGGCCTGGCGGTCGATTTCGATGACATAGCCGGTGGCATTGCAAGTGCCGTACACCACCTCTTCGACCGCGCGGATATCCAGGTCGGCACCAGCCACCACCACGGTGTCGCTGTCCCGGCCGTTGACCAGCACGCTCGGGCTGGCCTGGCCCGGTATCCATGGCGCGGTGATGGTGACGCTGTCGCCGGTGTCCAGACGCAACAGTGGGCGGGCGAACAGGTTGAGCGGCGTGACCACCAAGCGCCCGGTCAGGCCTTCGGCCGGCGTCACCAGTTGCCCGTCGGGCAGCAGCAGTTCGAAATAGTTGGTCGCCGTCGCCAGGCGCATCTGCTGATCTTCGCCCACCACTGCCAGCGTCCCAGTTTCGGTACTGCCATAACTGGCGTCGAACACATCGCAGCGCCATTCACGGGCCAGGCGTTCGCGCAATGGCCTGGTATTGACCTCACCCAGCAGCATGACCGTGCGCACCGACTCAGCGAAACCCTCCAGCAGCCCGCGCTGCTTCAGAAAGCGTGTCAGTTGCACCAGCACGCCCGGAGCAATGAACATCACCGTCGGGCGATAGCTGGCGAATGTCTTGCACACCCGCTCCCAGTCGGTGATCCCGGTGGTGAAGGGGTAAAGCCGTACATGGGAAACGTCCAGGTACTCACAGACATGGGCAATCAAGTCGCCTACCGGGACGATATCCGACGGCATCAGGCTGGCGACCCGCGTGCCGGGCTGCAGCACCGCGCGCCAGTGCCCGGCGACGCTGACGGCGTTCCAGATGATGTCCTGTTTCAGACGTGGGGTGGGTGTCGGCTCACCGGTGGTGCCAGTGGTGGCGTAGTACTTGGCGGCCTCGCTGAGTGCCACCGTGCAGAATTGAAGCGGTTGGCTTTTGAGCAAGGCTTTTGGGGTCGGCGGCAGTTGCTGGAACGCCGAGAATTGGTAGTGGCCGATGTTCGCGTACTGGGCACTCTGGCGCGCCCTGGTCCATGCGGCTTGCAATTTACGCTCATAAAAACCGGCGTCGGGAATGCGCCCGATGTGCACCTGAAGTTCGCGTTCTGCGTCCTTCAGTACGCCGTAATCCTTGTCGCTGTGAACTAGCATCGACTCGCCCTCTGGAAAAAACAGGGGCGAGAATTGGCGAGCGCGGAGGGTAAGTAAAATACTTAATTCAACAGTGCGGTGAGCGCTGAAAAGTATCAAAGCGGGTCAAATAGTGGGCTTTTGCGCACCAAACGGTGCCTTTTGCTGATGGACAAAGGCCGTTTGGCCCCCGATTTCCGGAGGGATATCAGTCAGAGATGATTTAAGTATTTCTGGGGTCGTTGTGAGAGCGGCCTCGCGCGCAGCGCCAGGCCGTTCCAACAGAAAAACAGCGCAGTGGCTCGGATCAGGGGTGTTGCTTATGCCGAGGGGGCAACCGCTTGACGGGCGATACGCCACAGCCGGGCGATATCACGTGCTCTGGCATGCAGTAGCGCCGGGGCGTTGGCACAGGCATGCTCCAGGCTCATCGGCCCGTTGGCCAGGGCGAATGCAGCGTCGATACCGTGGACATACAGCTGCTGATAGCCTTCACCCAAGGTCCCAGCCAGCACCACCACCGGCACACCGTGGCGTTTGGCGACCCGAGCGACGCCCATCGGCGTCTTGCCGCGCAGCGTCTGGGCGTCGAAACGCCCTTCGCCTGTAATGACCAGGTCAGCGCCCTGCACCAAAGCGTCCAGACCCGCCAGGTCGGCTACCACCTCCACGCCAGGGCAAAACCGCGCCCCCATGAAGGCCTTGGCCGCAAAGCCCATACCGCCAGCGGCGCCGCAGCCTGGAAGATCACGCACATCCTCACCCAGCAACCGCGAACAGTGGTCGGCAAAATGGCCCAGCGCCAGATCCAGCGCCTGCACCTGCTCCGGGCTTGCGCCTTTCTGCGGGCCGAAGATCGCCGAAGCCCCATTGGGCCCACACAGGGGGTTGTCGACGTCGGCGGCCACTTCGACCTGTACGTCCAGCAGGCGCAGGTCGAGACCACTGGCATCGATACGCGCCAGCCTGGAAAGGGCCAAGCCGCCCTCCTCCAGCGCCTGGCCGTCGGCGTCCAGCAAACGCAAGCCCAGTGCCCTCAACATGCCGCTGCCACCGTCGTTGGTAGCGCTGCCACCAATCGCCAGGACAATCCGCTGGGCACCGGCTGCCAGGGCAGCGGCAACCAGCTCGCCGGTACCCCAAGTGCTAGTGCGGCAGGCATCGCGCTGGCCGGGCGGGACCAGTTGCAAGCCACTGGCCTGGGCCATCTCGATAATTGCCGTGCGGCTGTCGGCCAACCACCCCCAACCGGCTTCCACAGGTTCCCCCAGGGGGCCGCGCACGCGCTGGCGACGAAGCTCGCCATGGCTGGCCGCCAGGATCGCCTCCATGGTGCCCTCGCCACCGTCCGCCATCGGGCACTGAACCAGCGCGGCATGCGGCCATACCTCGGCCAGGCCACCGGCGATGGCACGGGCGACGCCAGCCGCGTCGAGGCTGTCCTTGAACGAGTCGGGGGCGATGACGATCTTCATGGGGATTCTCCTGTCCAGATGACCGGCATGCTGACAGGTGGCCGCCTGGCTGGCCTCGGTCGAATGCACAACACGTTCGCAGGGATGATTGGGCAAATGCCTGCCCCTGGAGGCCAGGTCAATCCGCGGGCAGCAATTGCAACCCCAGGTACAGGCTTAGCATGCCTTCCAGTCGCAAGGGATCGACCTCACTCAGCTCTGCAATGCGCTCCAGCCGGTAGCGCAGACTGTTACGGTGGATACCCAGTGCGTCGGCGCAGGCCTGGCTCTGCCCATCATGCGCACACCATGCCCGCAACGTGGCGAGCAGTTGACCACTGACATCCTTGGCCCGTATGCGCTGCAAAGGTTCCAGCAGCTCATCCAGCGCATCGTCGTTGCGATGTCGCCAAAGCAGAGCCGGAAGCCGGTAGCGCGCCAGGCTAAGCAGTGGCTCATTGGGCAAGACTTCGCGTCCATAGGCCAGCAGGTCCCGCACGCGGCGGTAGCCCCGGCGCAACTGGTCGAGGCTGTGCGCCACGGTACCCAGCGCCATCCGCTCGACCTCCCAGCCATGGCGCTGCAAACGCTCCAGCAGCCTGGATTCGTCCACAACCACGCCAGCGGGGCGGCACCACAGCAAGGACTGGCGCGCGGGGCTTACGCACCAGCTGTCCGGGTAGCGGCTCATCAGCCAGGCCGAGAGTGCCTCCGAAGGCGGGCCTGACTTGAGTTCGAACAGGTAGGGTATGCGCGGCAACTGTGGCTTGAGCCCCAACTGCTGTGCTTCGTCCAGAAGCCGTGGCGAGTCACCGGTGCCGCCCAGCAGCAGCGCCAGCAAGTCATCGCAGCGCTGGCGCCGCCATTGCTGCTCCACCTGCTGGTGCCGCTGGGCCAGCAGCATTTCGGCGGTCATCCGCACCAGTTCGCCATAGGTGCGCAACTGCCGTGGGTCACCCGTAAGCCCCAATACGCCGATCAGCCGCCCATCGAGCATCAGTGGCAGGTTCACCCCGGGCTGCACACCCTTCAGGCATTTGGCCGCATCCACGTCCAACTCCACGATCCGCCCGTTGGCCAATACCAGCTGGGCCCCTTCGTGACGGGTATTGATGCGCTCAGACTCGCCACTGCCCAGGATCAACCCCTGACTGTCCATGACGTTGACGTTGCAGGGCAAAATCGCCATCGCCCGGTCGACGATATCCTGAGCCAAGTCGTGGTCCAGTTCGAACATTCCAGCTCCTCAGCAGGTTAGGCGTGGCTTGGCCGAGGGCCTAGATGACTTTGTCCACGTACGCTTGCGCGAACCAGTCTGGGAGCTCCTCGACGTTGAACCGCAGATCGGTGCCATGGGTGATCTCGGCCAGCAAGATCGACTGCTCACTGGAGTTATCGAAAATGAACGCCCGGTTAGAAGCGGCAACCGCGGAAGGCAGAAGTTCTAGCGAGCGTACGTAGCGTTGCCGGATCTTGTCTTCGGGGACAGGGTGCCCGCCATCGCTGACTCGGTTGGCTACACGACTGATGTTGATGTCAACTGAATCCGTTGCGACGAAATAAAGGTAGGTGCGATATCCGCTGGCTCGCGCCAACTCGATAAAGCGGACCTTGTCCGCACTCGACATGACGGTTTCAAAAGTGAAGCTTTCCTTGAGTTCCAACAGCTTGTTCCGGATGAAATCGGAAATCACCGAGGAGTAGTAAGAGTTCATCTCCACTTTACTGAAGTCGACCTTCTGGCCGTGCAATTCAATGTCCTGCACTGTCCCCGCCAATCCAGCCTTGCGCATCAACGGGTGTGGCCCCAAGAACCCGTGGAGCTCTTCGGAGGTCGGAGTGATGTTGAACTGAGCCAGGTCGAGCAAGCCGCTGGCTTTTACTTCCTTCTCGATATCGTCCGCATTCACATAGGTCGAAATCAAGTTAGGGGGTACTTGGTCCTTTATGGTTGATTTGCCCGAACCGTTTGGGCCAGCGAAAACGCGTAGTCTAGGCACTGGCTTCCAACCGACGCACCTTGACCACTTCGCCAACAGTCACTTTCCTGCGCGGCTTGGTCTTGTTCACGACGCGGACAACGCCTTCAGCACTCGCTGCGACAATGTTGGAACCTTCAACCCGCAACACCGTGTGGCCTGCAGCCAAGGCACGAACATATGCAGCATATGTCGCGCAAGCAGCCGTTTGAGGGATGCTGACCTCGAGATTGTCAATTGCCTTCTCTGAAAGATCGTGCTTTAAGGCTTTTGCCGCCATGGTTGCCTCCGTTGTTCACTTCCGGGCAAAACTGGATTTCTTACATTCTAGCCTTGATTGCCCCCAAGCTGAAATGATCACTGGCCGATCCTCTCGCCCTGGCCGCTTGTTCGACGGCACAGCAGCCCGCCCAGGACACTGTGCAAAAGCACAAAGACAGCCGCCTCGCACTCCCCGAGACTCCTCAGGGCGAGCGCCGGAACAGGCGACGCGGCGACAACCATAACAACAGAGATCACAATCATGGCACACAGCCCCGCCCTTGACCAAGGCACGGACACCACCCGCAATGCGCTGTACCGGCGCATCACGCTGCGGCTGATTCCGTTCATTTTCATCTGCTACCTGTTCAACTACCTGGACCGCGTCAACGTCGGCTTCGCCAAGCTGCAGATGCTCGATGCACTTCAGTTCAGCGAAACCGTCTATGGCCTTGGCGCCGGGATATTCTTCATCGGCTACGTCCTTTGCGGACTGCCCAGCAACCTGGCGCTCAACCGCTTCGGTCCGCGACGCTGGATCGCAGCGATGATGATCGCCTGGGGTAGCCTCTCGACCTGCCTGCTGTTCGTCACCACGCCCACCGAGTTCTACACCTTGCGCCTGCTGACCGGTGCCGCGGAGGCCGGCTTCTTCCCTGGCGTAGTGCTGTATCTCTCGCGCTGGTTCCCGGCTGATCGTCGTGGCCGCATCATGGCGCTGTTCATGTCGGCGATTCCGGTCTCCGGCCTGCTGGGCGGGCCGTTCTCCGGTTGGATCCTCGAACACTTCGCCGCCGGCCAACATGGCCTGGCCGGTTGGCAGTGGATGTTCCTGATCCAGGGCCTGCCGACCGTCATACTGGGCGTGCTCGCCATCGGCCTGCTCAGTGACGGCTACCAGAAAGCCGCCTGGCTGAGCCCAGCCGAACGCCAGCTGATCGAAGCCGACCTCAAGGCCGACGCCGCCAGCAAGCCTGCCACGACGGGTGACAGCGTAGTCAGTGTGCTCACCAACCCGTTGATCTGGACCTTCGGCTTCGTCTACTTCTGCATCCAAAGCGGGGTTTACGCGATCAACTTCTGGCTACCGTCGATCATCAAGAACATGGGCTTCGACAACCCGCTGCTGATTGGTTGGCTCAGCGCCATCCCCTACTTGCTCGCGGGTGTGTTCATGATCCTTTGCGGGCGCTCGGCGGACCTGCGCAACGAGCGCCGCTGGCACCTTGTGGTACCGATGCTGATGGGCGCCACCGGCCTGCTGATCGCGGTGAACTTCGCAGGCAACCCGACCATTGCCATCCTCGGACTTTCGATCGCCACCATGGGTGCCCTCACCGGCCTGCCAATGTTCTGGCCGATGCCGACCGCACTGCTGAGCGCGAGCGCCGCCGTGGCGGGCTTGGCGATCATCAACTCGGTGGGCCAGATGGCCGGCTTCCTCAGCCCCTACCTGGTGGGCTTCATCAAGGACCAGACCGGCTCGACCGACGCGGCGCTGTACTCGCTGGCGGCGTTGATCGTGCTGGGTAGCCTGGTTGCCCTGCGCGTTTCGCGCGCTGGCGTGCTGCGCGCTTGCCAAACCAATTGATGCCCGTTCGCCAGCAAGTGGGCTCCTGTCCGTAGGAGCCGGCTTGCCGGCGAAACATCCAGCAATCCTCGACCCGATCGTCAGCTCGCTGCATCACCCCAAAGGCAAAGGCGTCAAATGGTTGCAATGGCCATTTGGAGAAGCCTCATGTCCCAGCACAACGTCGCCCGCGTCGAACAACTCGATCCCCGTCGCCCCCTGCGCGTGCAGGCCGGCAGCGAAGAGCTCGTCCTGGTCCTCCAGGGCGACCAGGTACACGCCTACCAAGCCAACTGTCCCCATGCCGGTGCGCCTCTCGACGAGGGCATGGTCTGTGGCGGCCTGCTGGTGTGCCCCTGGCACAAAGCTGCATTCGCCGTCGATGAAGGCGCGGTTTGCGAGCCCCCGGCGCTGACCGATCTGCGCCGTTACCGGGCGTGGGTGAAGGACGGAGCGGTATGGGTCGACGACCAACCTCTGGCGCAGGTCGAGCCACCCCGTCACAGCGATGCCCGTTGTTTCGCGGTGATCGGTGCCGGCGCCGCTGGCTCGGCAGCGGTCGCCACGCTGCTGGCCCACGGCTTTGGTGGCCGTCTGGTCTGGCTCGACCAGGAGCACCAAAGCGCCTACGACCGTACCGCACTGAGCAAATTCGTCATCGCCGGGCAAATGCCCGCAGATGAAGTGCCAGCATTGCTAGAGCCAGAGGCACTTCGCAAAGGCCACCTGGAGCGGCTGTTCGGCAAGGTGCGCGTACTGGACACGCAGAAGCGCCGGATTACCCTTGCTGACGGCAGGCACATCGACTACGACGCAGCCCTGCTTGCCACTGGCGGCAAGCCGCACCGCCCCGCCATCGACGGTGTCGAGCTGCCTGGCGTGTTCACCCTGCGCTCACGCGAGGACGCAGCCCGCCTGCTCGATGCCGCCGAACCAGGGCATCCCGTGGTGATCGTCGGTGATGGCTTCATTGGCCTTGAAGCTGCCTCGGCACTGCGCAAATACGGTGCCCAGGTGCATGTGGTGACCCGTCATGAAGTGCCGCTGGCCAAGCCGCTCGGGGAGCGCATCGGCCGCAGCATCCGCGCGCTGCACGAGCGCAAGGGCGTGATTTTCCACGGCCCTACCGAGGTCGAACGCCTGGCCGGAAAGGGCCAGGTCGACACTGTGGTGCTGGCCAATGGCGAAACCTTGGCCGCTTCCGTGGTTCTGCTGGGCACCGGTGTCAGCCCGGCCACTGGCTGCGTCCAAGGCTTGGTGATGGCCCAAGACAAATCGTTGAACGTCGATGCACACATGCAGGCAGCCGATGGACTGTGGGCCGCCGGTGACATCGCCACCTTCCCCCTCTCGGGACGTCCGGTACGCATCGAGCACTGGCGACTGGCCCAGCAACAAGGCGTGATCGCTGCGGCCAACATGCTCGGCCAACAGCGGCGCTACGATGACGTGCCGTTCTTCTGGACCTACCAGCATGGGCGCACCTATGAAGTGCTCGGGCATGCACGAGACTTCAACCGCATGGAATTCGTCGGCGAGCCGGAAAAAGGCGACTTCATTGCCTTGCAATGCGTCGACGACCAGGTCGAGGCGGTGATTGCCCAGGGGTATTCGGATGCGATGGCGCAGTTGTCGCAACGGATGAAGCGGCCCCTGAGCCTGACTCAGGCGCTTGAACTGATTGGCTGAACCTGTGTAAAACGAACGGACACCCCCACTGCAAAGGACTTCCCAGCATGATCTATCGCTCCCTCGGCCACAGCGGTCTGCAGGTTTCAGCCCTGACGCTGGGCAGCATGATGTTCGGCGAGCAGACCAGCACCGAGGACTCGTTGCGGATCATCGACAAGGCCTGGGACCAAGGTATCAACTTCATCGACACGGCCGACGTCTACAACGCGGGCCGCGCCGAGGAAATCGTCGGTGAAGCGATCGCCCGTCATCGGCAGGACTGGATCGTGGCATCCAAGGTGGGCTTTGGGCCTGCCGACGGCTTGCCCAACCGCAGCGGTCTGTCGCGCAAGCACATCTTCAATGCCATCGACGCCACACTCACGCGCATGGACCTCGATTACCTCGACGTCTACTACTTGCACCGTGAAGACCACAAGGTTCCGCTGGAAGAGTCCGTGCGCGCCATTGGCGACCTGCTGCAGCAAGGCAAGATCCGCTACTGGGGCGTATCCAACTTCCGTGGCTGGAGAATCGCCGAAATCTGCAACCTGGCCGAGCGCCTGGGGGTAGCCAAGCCAGTGGTAAGCCAGCCGCTGTACAACATCGTCAACCGCCAGGCCGAGCCCGAGCAGATGACGGCCGCGGCCTACCACGGCCTTGGCGTGGTGCCATTCAGCCCATTGGCCCGAGGCGTGCTCAGTGGCAAGTATGCCCCCGGCGCAGCGCCGCAGGCCGGTAGCCGTGCGGCGCGCCAGGACCGGCGGATCATGGAGGTTGAATGGCGCCAGGAGTCGTTGACCATTGCCCGCCAGATCCAGGCTTACGTCGAGGCCAAAGGCGTAGGGATCGTCGAATTCGCCATTGCCTGGGTGCTGAACAACGAGCTGGTGAGCTCGGCAATCGTGGGTCCGCGCACCGAGGCGCAATGGGACACGTATGCCGGGGCACTGGAGGTCAAGATCACGGCAGAGGATGAAGCGTTCATCGATTCGTTGGTCACGCCAGGTCACGCCTCGACGCCTGGATTCAATGACGTGGCGCATTTTGTCAGCGGCAGGCGGGCACGTCGCTGAGTGTTTTTCCGACCTCTTCGCGGGCAAACCCACGCCCATACCGTGCTGCGCCTGCGGGAGCGGGTTGACCCGCGAGCGGACCAGCCGATCAGGGCTCGGCCAGGTATTGAGTATTCCAGGCCGCCAACGGCAGCGGCGGCTGTTGATCGAAGATGCGCCGCCAGATCAACGCCAAGTCATGGCCATTGAACATGCCGCCCACCCCCGCCTTCGGCCAAGAGGTCGGCGTATCCACGATCCATCGCCCTTGGCCATCACGGCGGGCCATGGCGAAGCGGAAGGTGTAGTTGCCCGGAATCCCCATGCGCAGGTCGGTGACCACCAACGCATCGCCAATCACGTCATAGCGCAGCCAGTCATCGGTGAACCAGCGCAGGCGATTGTGCAGGGGCGCGTCTGTGAGCGCCGTGGCCACGTTCAGATTGCGCGACAGGCGCTGCATCTCGGGCGGTGTGCGGTCGAAAATGCTGCTGATACCTTCGTAGTAATCACCATCCGGCGTCTTGGCCAGCACCCGCCACACCAGGCTGTTGAAGGCCATGGGCACAGCCCGCACGTCGCTCGCCACGACCCCTTGCTGGTCGAGGGCCGCGGCAAAGCGCTGCTCGGCGGTGATCCGGCCCGCCAGGCCAAAACCCAGGTAGGCGCTGCTGAACAGCAGGGCCAGTGAGAGCACCCGCACCCCCCGTCCCTGCAACCCCTTGCAGGCGGCGTAGAACACCGCAGCCAGCAGTGGCACGGTATAGACCGGGTCGATGATGAACACCGCGGCCCAGCTCAGCGGAGTGAGCTGTAGTGGCCAGAACAACTGGGTACCGTAGACGGTGAATGAATCGAGGACCGGGTGCGTGACCAGCACGAGCCAGAAGGCGAGGAACAACCTCCCACGCGTGTAGCCCTTGTCGGGCCAGCGCCAGGCGACCAACCACGCCAGCATCAGGGCCAGACCGGTGAGCACGAAGAGGGAATGGGAGAAACCGCGGTGGTAGGTCATCTGCGACACCGGGTCGGCATAGCGGATGACCACATCGAGGTCCGGCACGGTACCCAGCAAGGCGCCGTACGCCAGCGAGCGACGGCCCTGTATGCGGCCGAGCACCGTGCCTTGGAGCGCGGCGCCGAGCACGGCTTGGGTCAGTGAGTCCAAGGTGAAACTCCTGATGAAGTGTTACCAGGAACCTACCGTTGTCCGCACCAATAACGCAAATCTAATGACGGCGATGTCCTGTAGGCACGGGGCCGCCTCGCGCCACAATCGCAGCCCCGCCATCGTTTCAGAACAACTGCCAGGTGTACACCAGCGTCACACGATTCTCATCGATATCGCTGCGATAGTTCGAACGCGCCATGGCGTTGCGCAGGCGAATGCCCAGCCCCTTGAACACGCCACTCTGCACGGCGTAGCCAAGGTCCAGATCGCGCTCGCGGTCCCTCCCCTCGTAGTCACGGCCTGTGTCGACGTTGTCGCCGGTGATGTAGCGTACGGTCGCGGTCAGTCCAGGAATGCCCATGGCCGCGAAATTGTAGTCGTAGCGCACCTGATAGGACCGCTCATCGGTGGAGGCGAACTCATAGGTCGGCACCTCGTTGCCCAAGGGCGACACATTGGCGAATACCCGTGGGAACGGGCTGTCACCATAGATCCCCTGGTAGCCCACATGGAAGCTGTGTCCGCCACGCCGGGCCGTGAACAGCGAGAAAAACGCCTGGTTGTCGATGTTGCCCAGCAGTGCGTCGCCATCTTCGTGGGCCGTGAAGTAGCCCAGGTTGGCACTGAGCACCCAATCGCCCAGCGGCTTGCTGTGCTTGAGGCCAACGAAACCCTGCTCGTAGATGTCCTGGAGTTGGCCATACCACAGACTAACGCTGCTTTGATTGGCGTTGAACGCATAGTCACCGCCCGCGTAGTTGAAGGCGTCGCTTTGAGCCTGGCGCTGCGGCACATGGCCGAGCATGGCGTTCATCTTGCCATCACCGGCTTCGTTGCGCAGGTGACTCGAGCTCAAGTGCCCTGCTTGCACGGTCAAGCCATCGAGCTCGGCCGAACTCAGGCTCATACCTTGGTAGGTTGGCGGTAACAAGCGGATATCACTGAAGGTCAACACGGGCAGGTTGGGCTGCAGTTCGCCAACCCGCAGTTCGGTCTTCGACAGCCTGGCCTTGAAGGTTGGCGCCAGGCGGCTGTACTCATCGGCAGCCCGGCCATCACCCTGTACCGGCAGCAACCCGGTATTGACCCGGTCCGGGCTGCTGTCGAGCTTGATGCCCAGCAGGCCCAGGGCATCCACCCCGAGACCAACTGTACCCGGCGTGTAACCTGACTTGAAATCAAGAATGAAGCCCTGGGCCCACTCCTCAGCTTTCGATTGCTGGTTGGCACCGACAATGTCGGAAAAGTCACGACTGAAATAGTAGTTGCGGGCGCTAAGGGTGGCCTTGGCATCCTCGAAGAAACCGCCGTCGGCGGCAAGAAGCGGTTGGCTGAGCAAGGTCAGCCCCAGGGCGACGCAAGGGGTGTGGTTCATTCCGAAGCTCTCTTGATCTTGTTTTTATTGATGAAGCGTTGGGAACACGGGTTTGGCAGGTGACAAGGCTCCTTTCACGGGTTGCGGCGCAGGGCGCCAAGAACTTGCGGTCGTCGCCACCTGAGCAGCGCATGGGCCAGCAGGCCGAACAGCAGGCCCCAGAACGCGGCGGACAAGCCCAGGAAAGAAACGCCAGACGCAGTGACCAGAAAGGTGAACAGCCCCGCATCGCGCTCGACAGGCTCGGCCAGGCTGCGCGCCAAGGCCTCACTGATCGCGCCGTACAGGGCCAGGCCGGCGAGTGCGGCGATCAGGGCGGCGGGAAAGGCCGCGAACAGCGACATCAATGTGGCGCCGGCGATGCCCAGCAGCAGGTACAAGACACTGCCGCAGACCGCCGCCACGTAACGCCGACGGGGGTCTTCATGGGCTTCGTGGCCGGTGCATAGGCTGGCGGTGACGGCCGCCAGATTCAGGCCGTGGCAACCAAACGGCGCGAGCAACGCACCGCCCAACGCACTGGCACTGATCAGCGGGCTGGCGGGTGTCGAATAACCGGCCGTACGCAGCACCGCCATGCCGGGCATGAACTGACCGGTCAGGGCCACCAGCGCCATGGGCAGGGCCAGGCTGAAGACCGCCGGCAGGCTGAACTGCGGCGTGATCCATTGAGGCGTCGCCAGTTGCAGCACCAGCGCCTCGCTGCGAAATGCGCCACTGGCCACGGTAACGGCAGCACCAACGCACAGCACCGCCGCCACCGCGTAGCGCGGCTGTACCCTGCGCATCAGCAGGTAGGTGACGAACATCGCCAGCACCAGCACAGGTTGTGTGGGCAAGGCGCGGAACACCTCGGTACCGAAGCTGAACAGGATGCCCGCCTGCATGCCGGCTGCAATGGAGCCTGGCAAGTGGGCGATGATGCGGTCGAACGCCCCGCTCATACCGATCAGCAGCAGGAACAGATTGGCCACCAGGTAGGCGCCGACGGCTTGTTCGATGCCCAGTTGCGGCAAGGCAGTGACCAACAGCGCCGCCCCCGGGATAGACCAGGCGATCACCACCGGTACCCGGTAACGCAAGCTCAGCACTCCACCCAGTACGGCGCTGCCCATGGACACCGCCCAGACCCAGGACGACAGCAGCCCATGGGACAGAGTGGCAGCCTCGGCAGCGTGGAAGATGATGACCAGCGGGCCGGCGTAGGAAATCAGGGTAGCGATGCAGCCGGCAACGATGGCCGACATCGAACAATCTTTGAACAGGTCTTTCATTGGACCTCTCGTAAGACTACTGGCCGGGTTGTGTTGCCGGCTCTTGTTGTCGTGTCGCTTGCTTCGCGGGTAATCCCACGCCTACAGGTCCTGTGCAGTACCCGTAGGAGCGGGTTCACCCGCGAGCAACTCGCCTCGCTGGATCAGCCCTGCTGCAGAGCGCGTGGGCGCCCGCTGCGCTGTTCGGCGTCGTTGTCCGTCGCCTTTTGCAGCTGGAAATCGAACTTCAGTTCGGCATGGCGCCCTTCGGCACTTTCGTGGAACACCACTTCACCGACCAACCCATCGCGTGTCGCATAGGCAAAGTCGTCCCACAGGTACTTGTCGCCCGCCAGGTTGATCTGGGTGGTCAGATGACGGTGCCCCGGCGCCGAAATGAAGAAGTGGATATGCGCGGGGCGCTGGCCATGGCGACCGAGCAGGTCGAGGCACTCCTGGGTCGGCCCCTGTGGGTCGCAGCCGTACCCGGACGGCACGATGGAGCGTGCGCGGTAGCGGCCTTCGGCATCGGTGATGATGCGGCGACGCAGGTTGTACGCCGACTGGCTCTGGTCGAAGAACGAATAGGTGCCCTTGGTGTTCGCGTGCCACAGATCAACGGTGGCGCCTGGCAGCGGCTGGCCTTGTGGATCGAGTACCTGGCCTTCCAGGAACATCACAGTGGCTACGCCCTCCTCGCTGCCATCGTCCATGCGCACCTCGCCTTGGGCAATCGGCGCGCCGGCCACGTACAGGGGCCCTTCGATGGTGCGGGGAGTGCCGCCGAGCAAGCCGGCTTCTGCATCCTTGGCGTCCTGCAGCAGGTCGAGGAAGTGCTCGATACCTAGGCCCGCCACCAGCAGCCCGGCCTCACCGCGACCGCCCAGGCGGTTGAGGTAGTCGACGGCCAACCAGAACTCGTCGTCGGTGATGTCCAGGTCTTCGATCAGGCGTGCGGTGTCGTGCAGCAGCCGCTGGATAATGCGCTTCAGGCGCGGGCTGCCGTCATCATTGCCAAAGCCTGCGGCCTCTTCGAAGAACTTCTGGATCTCGGCAGTGTGGGAAATTTTCACGGTCATGATGGTGTACCTCGTGTTGTTCTTGTGCGGTTGCGCGAATCAGCGGTCGTCGCTGTGGATCGACGAGGGGTGACGGCACAGGCCATCGACCTCGATGTCCATGTAGGGGAACAGCGGCAGTTGCATCAGGGTGTCGTGCAGCGCCTCGACGCTGGGCACGTCGAACACGCTGTAATTGGCGTAGTGCCCGGCGATGCGCCACAGGTGGCGCCAGGTGCCCTCGTGCTGCAAGCGCTGGGCAAGCTCCTTTTCGTCGGCCTTTAGTTGCGCGGCCTTGGCCGGGTCCATGTCGACCGGCAACTTCACGGTCATCTTCACGTGGAACAACATAGGGATCTCCTTGCTTCTGGCTTAGCGGGTAAATCGTTAGGGGCGATGTCATCCCCGTGGCGTCTGCTTCGCGGCTAGAACCACGCCTACGGGGTTATGCGTGTTTCTTCCGTAACCGCTTCAGCGGCGGGCGAAGCGCGCCAGGCGTTGTTCGTCCAGGCTCAGGCCCAGGCCGGGGGCACGCGGTACGTGGAGCTGGAAGTCGTGGTACTGAGGCGGTTCGTTGACGATTTCCTCAGTCAGCAGCAGCGGGCCGAACAATTCGGTGCCCCAGGTCAGCTGGCGCAGGGTGAGGAAGGCGTGGGCCGAAGCCAGGGTGCCGATCGAGCCTTCGAGCATGGTCCCGCCGTAGAGGGCGATACCCGCAGCTTCGGCGATCTGCGCGGTGCGCAGCACGGCCCGGGGGCCGCCGTTCTTGGCGATTTTCAGGGCGAAGACGCTGGCGGCACCGTCGGCGGCAAGGCTGAAGGCGTCCTCGACGCTTTCGATGGACTCATCGGCCATGATCGGCGCCGGGCTGCGCTGGTTGAGACGGACCTGCCCGCGGCGGTTGATGCGTGAAATCGGCTGCTCGATCAGGTCGATGCCGCTATCGCCCAATACCTGGCAAGCACGCAGGGCCTGGGACTCGTCCCAGTACTGGTTGACATCCACCCGCACGCTGGCGCGCTCGCCCAGCTCACGCTTGATCGCGACCACGTGCTTGAGGTCCTGCTCCAGCGGGTTGGCGCCGATCTTGAGCTTGAAGACCCGGTGACGGCGCACCTGGAGCATGTGCTCGGCCTCGGCGATATCGCGGGCGGTGTCGCCGCTGGCCAGGGTCCAAGCCACCTCCAGGCTGTCGCGCACGCGCCCGCCAAGCAGCTCGCTCACCGGCACGCCTAGCCGCTTGCCCTGGGCATCGAGCAAGGCGCTCTCGATGCCGGACTTGGCGAAGGTGTTGCCCTTGGCCATTTTGTCGAGCTTGAGCATGGCGCTATTGATGTTGTCCGCTGGCAGGCCGATCAGCGCTGGCGCAAGGTGCGCGTCGATGTTGGCCTTGATACCCTCCGGGCTTTCGTAGCCATATGCCAGCCCACCGATGGTGGTGGCTTCGCCGATGCCTTCCACGCCATCGCTGCAGCGCAGGCGCAATACCACCAGGGTTTGATGCTGCATGGTGTGCATGGCCAACTTGTGCGGGCGAATGGTCGGCAGGTCGACGATGATCGCCTCCAGCCGTTCGATAATCGGGCTTGTCATGCAAGGCCTCCGGTTCAGTGAGTTGAAGATCAGGCCTGCGCCGGCGCGGCTATACCGTCGCGCCGGCCGCTGGCCAGGTGCACCGCCATGGCCAGCGCGGCAACCGCGCCGGGGATGGCGAATGCGATGAAGTTGAGTTGCAGCGGCAGGTTGATACCCATCAGCGCACCGCCCAGCAGTGGGCCGACAATGGCCCCGTTACGGCCAATCCCTGAGGCCCAGCCCAGACCGGTGGAGCGCACTGAGAGCCCGTACAGTTGCGCGGCACCGGCATACAGCAGGATTTGCGTACCGATGGTGGTGGCGCCGGCGATGAAGATCAGCAGGTACAGCACCGGCATGGGGCTGTTGACACCGAGCAGGCTGATCGACACGGCGGCGGCGATGAAGAAGGCGACCTTGACCTTGACCAGGTTGAAGCGGTCGCCCAGCCAGCCGCCCAGAATCGCACCGGCCATGCCACCGAAGTTCAGGGCCAACAGGAACGACAAACTCGAACCCAGGCTGTAGCCGGCGTTGGCCATCAGTTTGGGCAGCCATGAGCTCAGCGCGTAGACCATCAGCAGGCAGCAGAAGAACGCCAGCCACAACGCCAGGGTCCGCACGGCCAGGCCGTCGCGGAACAACGCGACTACCGAGGCCCCCTTGCCGTTGCGGTCATGGGCCTGCAACACGTCGTCAGGTTGCACGTCGCAGCTTGGATCGAGGCGTTTGAGCAGTGCGCGGGCTTGTTCGGTACGTCCTTTGCGCACCAGAAAGCCGATGGATTCCGGCAGGTAGTGGAGAATCACCGGCAACAGCAGCAAAGGCACGGCGGCGGCGAAGAACATCGACGCCCAGCCCAGGCGTGGCAACATGAAGATACCAACGCCGGCCGACAGCATGCCGCCCAGTGAGTAGCCGCTGAACATGATCGCTACCAGTGTGCTGCGCAGCCGCTTGGGGGCGTATTCATTCATGAGCGCCACGGCATTGGGCATCAAGCCGCCGCAACCGAGCCCGGCGAAGAAGCGATAGATGCCGAACTCGCTGGGGCTGCTGGCAAAGCCGTTGAGGATGGTGGCCGTGGAAAACAAGGCGAAGCAGATGGCGATGCCCTTCTTGCGCCCGATGCGGTCCGCCAGGCTGCCGAACACCAAGGCACCGAACATCATGCCGAACAGCGCGTAGCTGCCCAGCGCCCCGGCCTGCAGTGGGGTCAGGCCCCACTCTTTCATGATGACCGGCAAGACCACGCCGTAAATGAACAGGTCATAGCCGTCGAAGATCAGCAGCAGGCCGCACCAGGCCATGACCATCCAGTGGAACGGGGTAAAACGGGCATTATCGATGATCGGTTGAACATCAAGGGTTCGCATGGCATCTGTCTCTGTTGTTTTTGTTGTGGAAGAAAACCTTGCCTGGGGCGGCCGTCAGCCGAGGTCACCGCCCCCCACCGGCAGGGTGACGCCGGTGATGTAAGAGGCCTCGTCGCAGGCCAGGAACAAGATCGCGCCGACTTGCTCGTCGATGCTGCCGTAGCGCTTCATCAGGCTGCTGTCGAGGGTCTGGTCGACGATCTGCTGGTACCAGACTTTCTCCTGCTCGCTCTGCTCGGCGCTGTTGCGCGGTACGCGGCGCGGCGGTGCTTCGGTGCCGCCGGGAGCGGTGGCATTGACCCGGATGCCACGGCCAGCGGTCTCGAAGGCCAGGCACGCCGTCAGCGCATTCACACCGCCCTTGGCCGCGCCGTAAGGCACGCGGTTGACGCCACGGGTGGCGATGGACGAAACGTTGACGATGGCGCCGCTGGCGCGTTCGAGCATGTACGGCAGTGCGGCGTGGCAGCACCACAGGGTGGGGAACAGCGAGCGGCGCACTTCGGCCTCGATCTGCTCCACTTCGTAGTGCTCGAACGGCTTGGCCCAGATGGTGCCGCCGACGTTGTTGATGAGAATGTCGAGGCGGCCGAAGGTCTCGACCGCAGACGCCATGACACGGGCGCAGTCGCTGTACTGCTCGAGGTCGGCGGTCAGCGTCAGCATGCCCTCCCCGGCCAGCTCGTGGACCAGTTCGGAGCGGTCTACCGCGACCACTTGCGCGCCTTCGGCCTTGAGCCGCCAGCACACGCCACGGCCGATGCCTTGGGCGGCACCGGTGACCAGGGCGACTTTGCCTTGGAATCGATTGTTCATTGTTCCATTCCTCAACCTGCGATCAGGCGCTCGACACACCCTGTAGGCGCCGGCTTGCCGACGATCGAAGGCGGAGCCAACGCCGTGCCCTACAGGACGTGCCAATCGAATAAAAGGGGGCCGCCTTCACCCGCACGATGCAGGCAGCCCCATGAAAACTCAGGCAGCCGCCGCGAACTTCTCGTAGAAGAAGTTGGCCGGTGTGATGCCCTGCTCGCGGATGTACTGGCTAACCGCCTCGACCATCGGGGGCGGCCCGCACAGGTACACGTCCACGTCACCGTCGTTGAGGTGGCGCGGCTCGATGTGTTGGGTGACGTAACCTTTGCGTGGGTATTGGCTTTGCGGGTTGGCCACACAGGCGCTGAAGGTGAAGTTGGGGATGCGTGCAGCCAAGGCCTGCAGGCGGTCCAGCTCGACCAGGTCGAAATCGTTGGTGACTCCGTAGATCAGGTGCAGTGGGTGCGCGCTGCCCTGTTCAGCGATTCTCTCCAGCATCGCGGTGAACGGCGCAAGGCCGGTGCCCCCTGCCAGCAGCAACAGCGGGCGCTGGATCGGCCGCAAGTAGAAGCTGCCCAGCGGGCCAGTGAGGCTCATGCTATCGCCGGCCTTGGCCAGGCCACAGAGGAAGCTGCTCATCAAGCCGCCCGGGACATTGCGGATCAGGAAGCTGACTTCGCCATCCTTTTGCAGCGAGCTGAAGGAGTAGGCACGGCTCTGGTCGCTGCCGGGCACCTTGAGGTTGACGTACTGCCCTGGCAGGAACGCCAGGCGGCTCAGGGACTCGCCCTTGATCGACAAGGCAATGGTGCTTTCCGACAGCTGACGCACATCGCTGATGGCCGCCTCGAAACTGGCCTGTTCGGTCTTGCAGACTTGCGAGGACGCCGGAATACGCACGACACAGTCGCTTTCGGCGCGCATCTGGCAGGTCAGCACATACCCTTCGGCGATTTCGTCCTCGCTCAGGGCATCGTCGATGAAGTTGTCGCCCAGGTCGTATTGCCCGGATTCAGCCTTGCACTTGCAAGTACCGCAGGCGCCGTCGCGGCAGTCCAGCGGAATGTTGATGCCCTGACGGTAGGCGGCGTCGGCGACGGTCTCATGGCCGCTGGCCTCGATGAAACGGGTGACGCCATCTTCGAAATTCAGTGCGATCTGGAAGCTCATGTTGCACCTCGCGGGCGAGCCTGGCCGCGGCGCGCCGTGTGGCACGCCGAACGGCGCTCGCGTTACTGCGGATCAGATGTGGTAGATGTCGATGACCTGACGCACGTAGTCGTTCTTCAGGACCACCTTCTTGGCCTTGATCAGCGGTTGCTCGCCGCACAGGTCCAAGGTGTAGAAGCTGGTACCGAAGTAACTGTCGGTGGTCTTGTAGCGAAAGCTCAGGGTGTGCCAGTTGAAGCGCACCTGACAGCTGCCCTCGCCTTGCTCGACGATCTCAATGTTGCTGATGTTGTGCGAGGTGCGGGTGTCCGGCACAGTCGCACTGGAACGCTCGGTCTTGATCCGGAACACCCGGTCCTCCAGACCGCCACGGTTGCCATACCAGATCAGCGAGATCTCGCTTTGTGGGTCTTCGGTCAGGGTGTCGTCGTCATCCCAGGAGGGCATCCAGAACGTTACATCGGCTGCGTACAGCTCCAGCCAAAGGTCCCACTGGGCATCGTCCAGGTAGCGCGCTTCGCGGTAAAGGAAGTCGCGCACGGTGTCATGCAGGCTCATTGCACGGCCTCCACTGGGATCAGTCGCTGTTCCTGCTCAAGGGCCTTGAGCATGGTTTCCTGCCAGTACTTGTGCTGCAGCACGAACAGGCCTTCATCCTCAGTGCGCACACCCGACAACAACGGCTTGAGCTCAATTTCGCGGGCTGCGTCGTCGGCGCCTTCGACCCAATGCTCAGCGCCGCGGGACATGTCGTTCCAGCCAATGCCGCCGCCATAGCCGGTCTGGCAGGAACGGAACTCTTCCAGATCGTCCGGCGTGGCCATGCCGCTGACGTTGAAGAAGTCTTCGTACTGGCGGATACGCTTGGCGCGGGCGTCCGCGCTCTCGCCCTTGGGGGCGATGCAGTAGATGGTGATTTCGGTCTTGTTCACCGAGATCGGCCGGGCGATACGGATCTGCGAGCTGAACTGGTCCATCAGGTAGACGTTCGGGTACAGGCAGAGGTTGCGCGAGTTCTCGATCATCCAGTCGGCGCGTGCCTGGCCGAAGTCGGCAGCCAGTTGCTCGCGGCGCTCATAGGCTGGGCGGTCTTCGGGGTTGGCCCAGCGGGTCCACAGCAGCAGGTGGCCGTGGTCGAAGGAGTAGAAGCCACCGCCCTGCTTGGCCCAGGAGCCTGCGCTCATGGTCTTGATTTCTTCGCCGCTCTCGCGCTGCTTGCGCTGGTTCTGAGTGGCGGCGTAGTTCCAGTGCACGGAACTGACGTGGTAACCATCGGCACCGTTTTCGGCAGTGAGCTTCCAGTTGCCTTCGTAGATATAGGAGCTTGCGCCACGCAGCACTTCCAGGCCTTCAGGCGACTGGTCGACGATCATGTCGATGATCTTGGCCGACTCGCCCAAGTGCTCGACCAGCGGTTTGACATCGGCATTGAGGCTGCCGAACAGGAAGCCACGGTACGACTCGAAGCGCGCCACCTTGGTCAGGTCGTGGGAGCCATCGCAATTGAAGCTGTCGGGGTAGCCAGCGTTGCTCGGATCCTTGACCTTGAGCAGCTTGCCGCTGTTGTTGAAGGTCCAGCCGTGGAACGGGCAGGTATAGCTGGAGCGGTTGCCGCGCTTGTGCCGGCAGAGCATGGCGCCGCGGTGGCTGCAGGCGTTGAGGAAGGCATTGAGCTCCCCGTCTTTGTTGCGCGCGATGAAGATCGGCTGACGCCCCATGGTCAGGGTGAGGAAATCGTTCTTCTCGGGGATCTGGCTTTCATGTGCCAGGTAGATCCAGTTGCCCTCGAAGATGTGCTTCATCTCCAGGTCGAACAGGCGCGGGTCGGTGAACATTTCACGCTTGCACCGGTAGACGCCTTTTTCACGGTCGTCCTCGAGCATGGCATTGAGGTAGTCGAATCCCAGGGACATGGCCAGGGTCTCCATTGTTATTGGTAAGGCCATGTCAGGTTAGGGATTCGGGGGATGAGGGACTATCCGGATTGTGCAGAGTGCTATCCATCTGTGCGAATGTAATGGCCGTTTTTTAACCTCCAGTGCATCCTCTCGTTCCCTTTGGTTCTTTCAGGCAAATTAGACTCAATCTTTTTTAATAGCCCCTCTACGTCGCGCAAGGCCACTATATCATTCGAATCCAGATCTCTCCATTTATGCCTCATATTCAAAGCATAAATCTCTACATCATCAAGCTCCTTCCAAGACCAACTATCAGCCTCATACATACTATTTATTTTACCTCCCCAGCCAGCACCGGTAAGCCGACCTGAGTGTTCAAATCTTTGCAAACGAAACACTCCGTTGTGTTCTTTTAGCTTCGCAGACATGCGATTGTTAAGTTCAAGTTGCTCGGGTGGCAGAGGACGATTGGCAGACCTGCGACTGTTAAGTTCAAGTGGCTCGGGTGTCACAGGACGATTGCAGCGCCTCGGCGCCTGCTCTCGTGATGTTTTCCTGCGGAACAATGATTTCAACATGTGCCCAGTGGGGTCAACCCTATTGACTGGATCTCCAGCGCAGTAACTGTAAGCATTCAGTCCACCTTCTCTGAACGGGCTGAGGCTGTCCGGGGCGTTGAACCTCATTATCCACCCTGTGACGAATGCACGGTAGCCATCCCCGAGTAAATAGTGCCCTGTTACTGGTTCTTTTAGCTGCCCACAATATCGCAGTGCGGACGCACATGTTTTTTCGGCGTCGTACCCATACACGGTATAATTCATCGAGCATAAGTCGCGCCTTGCAAATCGGATGACCGAACCTTGTAAGTCCGTAGTATAAAGTGCTACCTGCCCTTCATCCCACTGTGCCAGGATGCGAGTTGCAGCGCGCAAAAAACGTGTAGCACCCGCACCGGGACGCTTGACTAGCGCAAGACCTTCAGGAGAGTAGAAATATAACTGCTTCTGCGATTTCGTCATGGCTGCCACCATCTAGCTGATATAGAGCAAATGGTGGTTCGAGAGCAGCGCACTCGCAACTGGCAGAAATGCTAGGAGGGCAAACCAGATTTCATCATCCGCGCCGCTTGAACGTCTGCGAAGGCAGTTCGCCAAACTGCTGCCGGTATACTTCAGAGAAACGACCTAGGTGCAGGAACCCGTAATCCAGGGCCACCTCGGTCACACTGCGCACACTACAAGTCGGGTCGCTCAGGCATGCATGCACCCGCTCCAGCTTGCGCTGACGCACGTAATGCTTGGGCGTAGTACCCAGATGCTTGTCAAATAAGGTATACAGCGAGCGCAAGCTCATGCAGGCCTGCTCTGCCAGCGCCTCAGCCGACAGCTCCAGTTTCAGGTTGCGCTCGATGTAGTCAAGAATGCGCTCAAGGCCGGCCTGCGGCGCACTAAGACTTTCGCGGCGGATGTTGGTGCTCATCAGAGTCAGCAGCTTGCTGGCGACAATCTGGCTGTAATGGCTCTGCACTCTGGGTAGCGAATCGCTCACTTCCGCTTCATGGCAAACCATTGCCATCAGGTTCACGAAGCCGTCCAGCTCTTCGAGCCGGTAATGGTTTCGCAGGAAGCGCACGCCGCCGTCAGGGCGCTGCCAGCGCTGCTCTGCGCAAATCGAATCGAGCAGATGGGTCGGTACCTTGAGGATGAACTTCTCGCAGTCTTCCGAATATGTCAGGTCGACCGGATCGTCCGGGTTGATCAATAACAACTCGCCCGGCACCAGGTGGTGCTCGCGCTGGTGCCCGCGCCACAGGCAATTGCCGTTGAGCAGGACTTGCAGGTGGTAGATGGTTTCCAGCGCTGGCGAGGTGACGCGCACACTGCCGCCATAGCTGATGCGACACAGGTCGAGCTCGGCGAACTTGCGGTGGCTGAGGCTGGCTTGGGGATGAGTGGTGCGGGACAGGCCGATGCAATGGTGGCCCACGTGCTGGTTGACGTAATCGGACACGGCATAAGGGTCGGCGTGATGGAACACGCTACTGCGCTCGCTCAGCAGGCGGCTTTCCATAGGCAAGGCACTCGGTCTCGTTATTGTTCTGGTCGCCGCGTCCTACTGGCCTGGGGCCTGTGGTTGCGGTCGTTCACGATCATTCTATCGGGCCTGAGGCGCGTCCACTGGGGCAGGCGACGTTCGGCGGATCGCCACACACTAAGCAAAAAGGCGGGTGAGTGGCAATCTGAGGCCCGGATTGGGCGTGCGGATAGCGAACGGCTGGAGGGAGAGCTTGGTGCGATTATCGAACATTCTGCTTGGCGTTGACGTCCGGATCGCTGGCAAGGCAATGACTACAGGGGCAGTGCAGACGTTGGGGCTCATTGCACGGGGAGGAAGTTCATCAGCAGCAGGCTCTGGGCGTAGTTGAGGCCGATGCGTCGGTATCGTTCGTCGAGCAGTTCAGCCAGCAGGTCCAGCCTCGCGACGATCTTGCCGAACTCGACGGCGAAACTCAGGTTGCTGCCCTCTTCCGAGATCTCGTTGGAGAACAGCAGCAATACACCATTGGCATCTTGTCGTTGGCTGAGCATCCAGGTGGCTTTTTCGATGTTGCGGGCGGCGTTGTTGATGAACAAGGGGTCGATGGTGTCGGTCATGTAAAACGCCGTGCGCCCACCGTGTGCGGTGATGAGCATGCTGCCGATGGCATAGATGAAAGCCCCGACGCGATCACCGCGAAATTCCGGGCTCAGGGCATAGCTCAAGGCGGCCAGATCACGCCTGTTGCCCAGTTGGGCCAGGGGTTGGCGCTGCTCGATCGCGTGGCGTATCTGCCGTTCGGCGGTGGCGGCGTCGAGGTAGCCGGACAATTTCACCTGGTTGGGGTTACGCAGGTAGAGCTTGTTCATCAGCAGGTACAGGCTTTGAAGGTTGTCGCGCATGGACAGCGTGGCCAAGCGGTCGACGCTGGTCTGGAACAGCTCGCTGGGTTTGCCGTCTCCGAGCTGGCTGACGATATCGCGGCCCTGTTGCTGGGTGCAGGCGCCGAGCGACATCAAGGTTCCTGCCAGCAGCAGTCGTCTTAGGAATTGGGTTTTGCGTACAACCATTGGCACCGGGTCGAAGTCGGCGGCCACGCAGGGGATCGGCGGGGCCTGGCCAAGCATAGAACCCAGAAACGAGAAAAAGTGCGATACGCGGCTTCACGAAACCGGAGCGAGGGAACCCCGGAGCGAAGCGTAGGGGCCGGATGATAGGAGCCGGACTTTTTTGGTTACTTTTTGGGGCGTCTGCCAAAAAGTGACCCGCTGTAAGAGCGGAAAGGTGACTGAGCGTCACCTTGGCAAATGGATATGCTCACGCATCCAGAAACCAAAACTTCAAACTTCAAACTTCAAACTTCAAACTTCAAACTTCAAACTTCAAACTTCAAAGCACAGATTTAAGGGCGGCATTCAGATAGCGTGAATATCCATTCGCCATGGAGGCGCTCATTCACCTTTTCGCCTTTACGGCGACCTACTTTTGCTCTTGGGCAAAAGTAGGCAAAAACCGCTGGCTCCTATCATCCGGCCCCTACGCTTCGCTCCGGGGTTCCCTCGCTACGGGCTTGCTCCCGGGAGGACCGCGCTGAACGGCCCCTCCTGGGCCGCAGCGCTTGACGGGCATCCATGCCCGTCACCTCCCTCCGCAAGCCCTACGCTCGGCCTACTGACGTCGCAATTTGCAGCGTCTGGAATATCGCGCATTAAAAGCAAAAGCGGAGCATGAAATACCAAACCCGAAAAACAACAACAGCTAAATCCAACATTAAAACTATAAATTCGAGGCAAACTTTCTTTTGCTTCGCTTTGCTCTTGCTTCTAGCGCGCGGTAGTTCAGGCGCCACCTGATGCGACTTCAGGAGGCCGAGCGCAGGGCTTGCGCAGGGAGGTGACGGGCATGGATGCCCGTCAAGCGCTGCGGCCCAGGAGGGGCCGTTCAGCGCGGTCCTCCCGGAGCAAGCCCGGAGCGAGGGAACCCCGGAGCGCAGCGCAGGGGCCGGATGATAGGAGCCAGACTTTTTTGGTTACTTTTTGGGGCGTCTGCCAAAAAGTGACCCGCTGTAAGAGCGGAAAGGTGATTGAGCGTCGCCTTGGCAAATGGATATGCTCACGCATCCAGAAACCAAAACTTCAAACTTCAAAGCACAGATTTAAGGGCGGCATTCAGATAGCGTGAATATCCATTCGCCATGGAGGCGCTCATTCACCTTTTCGCCTTTACGGCGACCTACTTTTGCTCTTGGGCAAAAGTAGGCAAAAACCGCTGGCTCCTATCATCCGGCCCCTACGCTTCGCTTCGGGGCTCCCTCGCTACGGTCTTGCTCCCGGGTGGACCGCGCTGAACGGCCCATCCTGGGCCGCAGCGCTTGACGGGCATCCATGCCCGTCACCTCCCTCCGCAAGCCCTACGCTCGGCCTACTGACGTCGCAATTTGCAGCGTCTGGGATATCGCGCATTAAAAGCAAAAGCGAAGCATCAAATACCAACTCCGAACAATAAAAATAAAAATAAAATAAAATAAAATAAAAAACAACAATAACAATAACAACTAAATCAGCCGCACATTAACTATTAAAATTACAAAATGCGAGGCGGACTTTCTTTTGCTTCGCTTTGCTCTTGCTTCTGGCGCGCGGTAGTTCAGGCGCCACCTGGTGCGACTTCAGGAGGCCGAGCGGAGGGCTTGCGCAGGGAGGTGACGGGCATGGATGCCCGTCAAGCGCTGCGGCCCAGGAGGGGCCGTTCAGCGCGGTCCTCCCGGAGCAAGCCCGGAGCGAGGGAACCCCGGAGCGCAGCGCAGGGGCCGGATGATAGGAGCCAGACTTTTTTGGTTACTTTTTGGGGCGTCTGCCAAAAAGTGACCCGCTGTAAGAGCGGAAAGGTGATTGAGCGTCGCCTTGGCAAATGGATATGCTCATAAACCCAAACACCAAAGCGTCAAACCTAAAACCGAATACGTAGCACAAACACTCACAGCACTATAAAGCAACACCAGCTCAGAGCCCAGATCACCGCACGGATTGAATATCGAAGTTTCCGCTCATTTATATTTACATCGCGTACCGCAACATCTCCAGCACCTGTGCATGCAACTTAGGATCACCACATGCAACCACACACCCACCATGCTGCGCAGAACTTCCATCCCACGCCGTAATCACCCCACCCGCCCCTTCGATGATCGGCATCAGCGCCTGCACGTCATAAGGCTGCAGACTCGCCTCGACAATCACATCGACAAACCCCGAAGCCAACATGCAGTACGCATAGCAATCGCCGCCATAACGCATCAACCGCGCCTTGCCAGCAACGGCTTCGAAGGCCGCCTTGCGTGCGGGTATGTCGAACATATCCGGCGTGGTGCACATCAAAGTGGCAGACGCCAAGTCAGAACAGGCCCGAGTTTTAAGCAGCGTCTTGTTACCCCAGGCCCCCTCAGGCGTACCCACGAACCGCTCGCCGGTAAAAGGTTGGTTCATCACACCCACCACCGGACGCGATCCATCGTTCAACGCGATCAAGGTACCCCACAGCGGCAAGCCGGTGATGAACGCGCGAGTGCCGTCAATCGGGTCCAGAACCCAGTGCAACGGGCTGCTGCCCAGCGCCGTGCCAAGCTCCTCACCGAGAATGCCATGCTCAGGGTAACGAGCTTGAATAAGTTCGCGCATCGCATCCTCAGCCGCTTTGTCGGCCACGGTCACCGGATCGTACAAGCGCCCTCCCTTGTCCTCGACATCCAGGCTGGCGCGAAAGTACGGCTTGATCGCCAAGGCAGCTGCGTCAGCCAACTGCTCGGCAAAGGCACGGAATTCGCCAATCTGTTCAACGCTCAGGGACATGGGATAGGCCTCGTGGAAATGATGGGGCTCGCATCATACCTGACATAGCGCTTGGCGGTGGAGCGAGCACCCGCGAAGTGTCCGACTGCATTCCCGACCCACCTGTTATTTCTAACAGTTGTTGGACAAGAGCCAATCGCTCAACGTGAGCGTGTCTTGAAACAGGAGAATCGTGAGCATGAACACCAATGAAGGTGCGGGCTACCTCGACAAATCGTATGGCAATCAGGGAGAAGCAAGCGTACCGCCCCTGCCCCCCAAGAACCCAGATAAAGAAACGCTTCAAGTTTACCCATACACCAGCGCTGACGATGGCAGCATGGTCTTTTACGGCTACGACACTGATGATGTCACAACGAGAGAAAAAGGTGTATTTACCCGCCTTGGTGCTGACGGCCAATGGGATGAAGCAACCGGCCATGTTGAAGTTTCCAAAAAGCAGAGTTCGCCACTTCCCTACGAGGTTTTCAACTTCAATGCAATGACCTTTGCAAAATACAAAAATGAAGAACGCTACCTGGCAGCCTCGACTGTGATTTACGCCGGCGACACGGACAAAGCTGCCGTACATGTAGCAGTGGGAGCCTACGATAGAACATTCTCTCCGGTCGCCGGATTTGGTGATGATGGCATCGCCCTTCCATCTCCGCCCTTCAAAAAAGAAAACACGTTACTGCCCGAGGCCCTTGTTAAAACCCTCGGGTATAACGAATTTCAAAAGGCCGTTGACTATAGATACAAGCCAAAACTTGCACTTATCGATGACCGCATCATCACCGTTTTCCCTGGCTCGGTGGCAACGTGGGAGGCGCAGGATGACGACCTCTGGTGTGCGCTGCTGGATGCTGCAACAGGAGCACCAGTGCCCGGCCTGGGCGAGGATGGGAAGTCCAGTCAGTTGAAACTGCCAAGAATCAATGGGCAAGCGCTGGTTCCCTACCATGTGGCATTCATGGCCGACGGTGGTTTCGTTGTGGTTGGGCAAGCCGATGGGGCCATCCACCTTCAGCGTTATCAACCGAACGCTCTGCCAGATACGTCCTTTGGAGTACAAGGGTCCATCAAAATACCGGACAGTGGCAACGCCAACCGAGCAGGCCTTGCCATCCACAAAGACGTGATAGTGGCTAGCGTTTCCGTTTGGCCAAGCATCACGACCAGCACGCACTTGCACGGCTACACCGTGCAGGGCGAACCAATTGCCCAGTTCACCCGTGAAGTCAGGGGGGACCTTGAAGGTGGGCAAGTTTTCGACCATCTGCAATTCGACACGCAAGGAAGGTTGCTGCTGGCCGGAACTCGAACCTATCGAAGTGGTGACGATCCAGAGGCACAATCCAGCCTTCACGTAGCAAGACTCAACGTCGATGGAACAGTCGATAATGACTTCGGAAAAAACGGCTTTTCGGAACTTAACGTTTATCATGCAGCCGCCAATGGCATCCACGTCGACGAGAGCGGAGTTCGTATACTGACATTGATGCCAATCACCATAGGCGCGTTCTACGAGAAGGTGGCGAAGTTTCAAGTCTGAATAAAGTTAGTGCACCTCCGCTACGGGGGACGGCACCACGTCAAAACGGCCCGCCCCCGACACGACCGAATCAAAGCCATCGTTGCGCACGAGGTCTAGACTGAACGAACAAGCACGGCATCAACGACCAGAAAACTACACAGGCATGAACCGGGGGGCTGCCACACGTGGAGGTGTGAGATGAGCCAGTTCAAGCGTTTGTTCGTCATGCTCGGCCCACAAATGCGCCACACGCCCGCCCTGCAGCGCGCCGCCGCGCTGGCAGAATCCAGCGGTGCGCTGTTGGATATCAATGTCTTCGTCGACGACGTCGACACCTTTGGTCTGATGAGCGATGGCCGCGAACGTGAGCGCCTGCTCAGCGACAACCGGCAATGGCTGGCCGACGAAGCTGAACAACTGACCAACTCAGGCCTGGATGTCTCCACCGAGTTACTGCTGACCCGCGACCCACTGGCCAGCGCCCTCGAACAAGTCGAGCGCCTTGGTTGCGACCTGCTGATCAAGGACGTGCAACACGAACCCGTGCTCAAGCGCCTGCTGGTGACGCCGCTGGACTGGCAACTGCTCAAGGACAGTCCGGTGGCCGTGCACCTGGTCAGCGATATCCGCCTACCCCTGCCGCGGCAGGTCGCCGCGGCGGTCGACCTCAACAGCCATGGCGCCGGCGAGCACCTCGACGAGCAGGTCATCCGCAGTGCCCACGCCCTGGCGCTGCAATGCAATGCCGAGCTGCACCTGCTGCATGTGTGCGATGCGACCAAGACCCACATTGCTGACTTCGGCGCAGGCACCGTGACCATGCCAGGCTTCGATGGCAGCGTGCGCACCGCGCAACGCGCAGCATTCAACCGCTTGGGTGACCACCACGAAATCCCCCTCGAACGCCGGCATTTTCTGGAAGGCCCGGCGATTCGCGCCATCGCTGAGTTCGTCAACCACAGCCGGGCGGACGTGATCGTCATGGGCAGCCACCGGCACGACGCCATGCAAACGTTCCTGGGCGGCACCACGGCGCACGTGCTGGAACATCCGTTGTGCAACGTGCTCGCGATCAAGGCCACCCGCTGAGCTGACCGTCCACCGCAGCACGCACCCGTGCTGCGGTGGACTAGGACCTGGCACGCGCGCTCCACTTAAAAAGAATGCATTTGATAATGATTCGTAGTAATTTGCGACACTTATCCCCCTTAACCTCCAGCGCCCCTCTCCAGGATCGTACCGTCGATGCGTCGCACGTTCGTTTCGCTTTGTGTGCTTCATGCTGTCTCTGCGCAGGCTTGGGCTGAGCCCGACCCCCAGAGTGAACCCGTCCAGATCGAGCTTCAGGCTCTGAGCATTACCAGTTCCGCCGACAGTGAGCGCGCGGACGGCCCGGTCACCGGCTACAAGGCCACCCGCTCGGCCAGCGCCACCCGTACCGACACTGCCCTGCACGAAACCCCACAATCGGTCAGCGTGGTGCCCAAGGATGTGCTGACGGACACCGGCGCCACCCGCCTGCAGGACGGCCTGGACTATGCCGGTGGTGTCGGCCGTGCCAACAACTTCGGCGGTCAGGGCCTGACCACCTTCACCGTGCGTGGCTTCACGACCGGCGAGTTCTACCGCAACGGTTTCCCGATCAACCGCGGCTACCCGAACGCCCCCGATGCCAACACCGTCGAGCGTCTGGAAGTGATCCGGGGCCCGGCGACCAGCCTGTATGGCCGTGGCGATCCTGGCGGCACCTTCAATGTGGTCAGCAAGCAGCCGCTGCCGGAGTCGCACGTCACCCTGGGTAGCCAGCTCGATGACCAGGGCATGCAGCGGGCAACCTTGGATGCCACTGGCCCGTTGACCCAGGACGGCAACCTCGCCTACCGGCTCAACGTGCTCGGCGAAGGCGGCGACAGCTTCCGCGACAATGTCGAAAGCGAACGCTACAGCGTCGCACCCGTGCTCAGCTGGCAGGTCAACGACGCGACCAAGATCGTCTTCGAAGGCGACTTCATGCGTAACAACCACCCGCTGGACCGTGGCCTGACCCGCCTGCCCAACCAGCTTGGGTCGGCCTCGCGTGACACCAACGTGTGGGGCAAAGGCAGCGACAACATGCTGCACAACGACAACAACATGGCACAGCTGCGCTTCGAGCATGCGCTCAACGAGGACTGGACCCTGGGCGGCGGCACGCAGTGGCTGGACGGCTCGCTCAAGGGCAATGCCATCGAAGCCAACGGTCTGCAGGCCGACGGTCGTACCTTGGGACGCAACTTCAACTACCGCCACCTGGAGTGGCGAGACCGCGATTACCAACTCAACCTGACCGGGCACTTCGACACCGCTGGTTTCAGCCATACCTTGCTGACCGGCATCGAGTACGAAGACTACGATTACAACTCGATCATCCTGCGCTCGGCCGGTGGCAAAACCGACTATCCGATCGACCTGTTCGACCCGGTCTACGACCAGTCCCGCCCTGCCCTGACCCGCACCACGACCCATGACAAGGAAAACCTCAAGACCTGGGCGTTCTTCATCCAGGACCAGGTTGCCCTGACCGAGCGCCTGAAAGCCCTGGCCGGCGTGCGCTTCGAGCGCTTCGAGCATGACTACGTCAACAAGCTCAACAAGGCAGGCGATTTCGACAAGGGTGAGAATGGCGTCACGCCTCGTTTCGGCCTGCTGTACGACCTGACCGATACCGTCGCGGTGTATGCCAACACTGCCCGCTCGTTCAAGCCCAACAGCGGTGCCCCTGCAGGCGGCTCAGGCCGTGGTTTCGACCCCGAGAAAGGCAAGTCGTACGAACTGGGCGTGAAATGGGAAGCGCTCGATCGTCAGCTGAGCGTCGACGCGGCGATCTACCACATCGTCAAGGAAAACGTCCTGGCCAACGACCCGAACGACCCCACCGGCACCTACAAGATTGCAGCCGGCGAAGTGCGTAGCCGTGGCCTGGACATCAACATCGCGGGCAACATCACCCCTGAGTGGCGAGTGATTGGCGGCTATGCGTATGTGGATGCCGAGGTGACCAAGGACACCAGCCTGCCCACTGGTACACGGCTGGCGAATATTCCGCGCAACAGCTTCAGCCTGTTGAACACCTATGAGTTCCAAGATGGACTGGCCAAGGGGCTGGGGCTTGGGGTTGGGGTGAAGTACGTGGACGACCGTCAAGGCCAGACCGCCGCCACGACCTACACCATGGAGCAGTACACCGTGGTCGATCTGCTCAGCTTCTATCAGGTCAATGAACACGTGCGCTTGAACCTGGACCTGAAGAATGTCTTCGACAAAGGCTACGACGAAGGCGCGTTCAACAACTACGTCTACCCAGGCGAACCGCGCACAGTGCAGGCCGGGGTTTCGTACACCTTCTGAAGTGTGATCGTCGGATCGGGCATCCAGCGCCTACTTTTGTAGGCGCCGGCTTGCCGGCGACGAGGCCGCAAGGCGACCCCAGGAACCTCAGAAGCCCTTGCTGTAGAACAGCGAGTACGACTCGATCCCATCGTTTGGCTGCTTGAGGCCGGCGTTGGAGTAATGCATGGCACGAATGCCGACTTTCTGCTCACCCGGCAGCTTCAGACCGAAGCCAATACGGTCCTCGAAGTTGACGGCCGACCCCAGGCGCTGATCGCCGACGTCGGTCTTGGAAAACGCAGCCAGCCCAATACCCGCTTCGATGTAGGGGGTATAGGTGAAACCGCTGAACTCGTAGGTGAACACCGGGCTGAACGACAGCGAGTGGGCACCACTTGCCTCACCGCCTTCCCAATAGGTGTAGGCTGCATCCCAGTAGCCGCTCAGGTAGCCGGTGCTGCTCTCCAACCACTTCTTGTCCCAATCGAACGACAGGCCGATACGGTAGGTCATGTCGCCTTGGCCAGTGGCCCCAACGGCGCCGGACACCTGTGCAGCCTGGGCCAGGTTGGCACCGGCGAGGGCCAGCACAGCGGCGGCCAGCGAAGCGGCGAGACGGGTTTTCATCAATGACTTCTCCTGATGGTCAACACAAGCAGGCCGCTGCCAAGACGGGGCCTGCTAGGCACACGGGGGCTTGAACCCCTCACTTATGGCGGTGGCCGGTGCATCCAACCGGTCACACGAGGTAATACTTTTTTGATTATTGTCCAGTTAATCAAAAAGTTGAAAGGCTTTTGCCACTATTGGCTAATAGCCACGACTTAGTCGTACTCCGCCTCATCATGCTCGCCCAGCAAACGTCGCTGCCTGGGCGTGGCATGCTCCAGCACCTCCGGGTTGAAGCGCCAGGCCAGGTACGGCGAGAATTTCTGCGCCACCATGCGCCGCCCGTAATGCACCTGCAGCATGTCGCGATCGCGCGATTCACTGAGGTTGGCGCCGCCGCTGTGCCAAAGGTCGCTGCGAAACACCAAGGCATCGCCCGCCTTGCACAATACTGGCTCGGCCTCTCTGCCCTGCCATTGGCGTTCGCCTTCCCGTGGCGTACGGCCCGCGCGATGGCTACCCGGCACCACCCATGTAGGCCCGAGGGACTGGTCGACATCGGTGAGGTACAACTGCGCCGTGAGGATCTGTATTGGTTGCGTGAAATCGCCGTGTTCGCGAAGCCAGGCTGGTAGCGCCATGGGCAGATGGTCCAGATGCAGCGCCATGCCCGGATAACCCGGATGGCTGCGCCATGCCGTCTGACCGATCACGTGGCAGTCGTGACCAAGCACGGCTTCAGCCAAGCTGATAAGCGGCGGCAGATCAAGAAACGGTAACCACAGCGGGTTACGATTGAAGACGCATTTGTAGTGCTCCAGCAGCCCCTGGTAGTCCCAGTGGATGGGTTGCAAGTCGTCGATGGCACAGCGCACCAAGGCCACCCGCAAGGGGTCGAGCACATTGGGGATCAGCACGTAGCCCTGCTCGTCCAGCGACTTGAGCTGGCGCTCCAGGTTCATGGCCAGGTTCATGGCGATACGCTCCTGAGCGGCAGGAGCACATCTGTACTCCTGCGCAGACGTTAACGATTCAACGCCAGTTCAGGTCCACCCGTGCAGGGGTCTTGCCAGTGACCACCACAGGTTGCTGCAACGTCTGGCCCTGGGCATTGGCGACGACTTTGTATTGCCCTGGCGGCAGTTGAACGAATAGCAGTGGCCCGACGTCACTCAAGCTCAGCACGGATTGGCCCTGGGCGCTTTGGATATCGACCTGGGCGCCGGTCTGGAACTTCCCTTCCGACCCAGTGGACAGGGTGACATGCAAGTCATAGCCCGGCGTCTTGCGCAAGGCATTGGCTTCATCCTGGCCGATACCGCCCTGCAGGTAACGGATGCCATTTTGCTCCTGGGGTTGCAGTTGCACCGCCTGCATGTCGATGGGTGCATTGAGGTCGGCGGTGGCCGCCAGCGTCCACGGCAAGGCGAGCGTCAGCAACAGCAAAGCGCCCAGTGCATAGTGATGATTGCGCATGATTCGACCCTCCACATGGGAACGGCTTACCTAGCATTTGACGCCGCGGCCATGCCCGAGTTCGTGCCTGCGCAGGGTCAGCCGACGCGGCGCTCTTCGAGCAATTTCACGAACATGCTCAGGCTGCGCGAGACCGTCCCTCGCCGCCATACCAGCCAGGTCTTGAGGTAACGGAAATCTTCCGACATCGGCCAAGCGCTGACCGTGCTGCACCCTGGCATGTTGTCGAGCATGCTGCGCGGCAGCATGGCCAGGCCCGCGCCCGCGCTCACGCATGCCAGCATGCCGTGGTACGACTCCATCTCATGGATCTTGCCTGGTACCGCCTGGTCCTGGACGAACCAGTTCTCGAAATGGTGGCGGTATGAGCAATTGGCGCGAAACGCATAGATGCTTGCGCCGTTGACATCCTGGGCGCGGGTTACCGGGGTATGGTTAAGGGGCGAAATGATCACCATCTCCTCCTCGAACACCGGAATGCCTTCCAGTGTCGGGTGCAACACCGGGCCATCGACGAACGCGGCCACCAAGCGCCCGGACAACACGCCCTCGAGCATGGTCCCGGAAGGGCCGGTGGAAAGGTCCAGATCCACTTTCGGGTAACGCTGGTTGTAGGCTGCCAACAACGCCGGAATACGTACCGCCGCGGTGCTTTCCAGCGAACCCAGGGCGAAAGTGCCCTGGGGATCCTCCCCGGCCACGGTAAGCCGCGCCTCGTGGACCAGGTCGAGAATGCGCCGGGTGTACTCAAGAAAGTTCCAGCCTGCCGGAGACAAGCGCAAGCGGCTCTTCTCGCGGATGAACAATTCAACGCCCAGGTCTTCTTCCAACTGCTTGATGCGGGTGGTCAGGTTCGACGGCACCCGATGAATGTGTTGGGCGGCAGCGCTGATGCTGCCTTGCTCGGCCACCGCCTTGAAGATCTCCAGTTGCACCAGATCCAAAGTCATTCTCCAAACGTGAATGTTTCGCTCATTATTATTCAGTTTTCAATAAAGTCCTACACCACTAGTCTGGGCTGACTGATAAACAACAACGAGCGTACATCCATGAGCCAGATCAGCAGCCTGACCCACGCCATCTCCGTCGACCCCTTCAGCGGCGAGCAGATCGGCCACTACCCTTTCGATACCGACGCCGCACTGGAAGCGGCGCTGCAGCGTGCCAAGGCGGGTTACAGCCAATGGCGCCAGGTGTCCCTGGGTCAGCGCAGCGAGTACCTGCTGGCCCTGGCCAACACGCTGCAAGCCAAGGCTGAAACCTTCGCCCAGATGATCAGCCGCGAGATAGGCAAACCGATCGCCCAGGCCCGTGGCGAAGTGAGCAAGTGCGTTGGTCTGTGCCAGTGGTATGCCGAACACGGCCCGGCGATGCTGGCGCCGGAGCCGACCCAAGTCGAAAAAGCCCGTATCGAATACCGCCCGCTTGGCCCGATCCTGGCCGTGATGCCGTGGAACTTCCCGATCTGGCAAGTATTGCGAGGCGCGGTCCCTGCATTGCTGGCCGGCAACACCTACGTGCTCAAGCACGCGCCGAACGTCATGGGCAGCGCCTATCTGCTGGCCGAGTTGTTCAAGGATGCAGGTTTGCCTGAAGGCGTGTTCGAGGTGCTGAACGTCACCCCCGACGGCGTCACTCGGGCTATCAACGACCCGCGCATTGCGGCCGTCACCCTCACCGGAAGCGTGCGCGCCGGCATGGCCATCGGCGCACAAGCCGGTGCTGCATTGAAGAAGTGCGTGCTGGAACTTGGCGGCTCCGACCCGTTCATCGTGTTGGCGGACGCGGATCTGGATGCCGCGGTCAAGGCTGCTGTGATCGGTCGTTACCAGAACACTGGCCAAGTTTGCGCTGCCGCCAAGCGCTTGATCGTCGAAGCGAGCATCGCCGAAGCATTCACCCGCAAGTTCGTCGAGGCGACCCGCCAGCTGAAAGTCGGCAACCCGCTGGAAGATGACACCTACATTGGCCCGATGGCCCGCTACGACCTGCGTGACGAGCTTGATGGCCAGGTCCAGGCGACCCTCGCCGAAGGCGCGACCCTGCTGCTCGGTGGCCACAAGGTCGAAGGCGTGGGCAACTTCTACGAACCGACAGTGTTTGGCAACGTCACCCCTGACATGACCGCGTTCAAGCAGGAGCTGTTCGGACCGGTGGCGGCGATCATCACCGCACGCGACGCCGACCACGCGGTGGAGCTGGCCAACGACAGCGAGTTTGGTTTGGCTTCGACCATCTACACCGCCGATTACGCTTTGGCCGAGCGCATGACTGCCGCACTGGAAACGGGTGGCGTGTTCATCAATGGCTACTGCGCCTCCGACCCCCGCGTGGCCTTCGGTGGCGTGAAGAAGAGCGGCTTTGGCCGTGAACTTTCGCACTTTGGTGTGCGGGAGTTCACCAACGCCCAGACCGTTTGGCTGGATCGGAACTGACCGATCAATGGGGCCGCTTTGCGGCCCCATTACCCTCAACCCCGCGCCTGGTCCTTGACCCAGTCCAGCATCCCACCCGGCACGATCAACTCATGCCGCGCCCGTGAACACGCGGTATAAAGCCCGGCCAGCGTCCGCGCCCGCTCATTGCGGCCTCCTCCAGTGCTCGGCGCCACCATCAATTCCGGCGATACCATCACCCGGGCGAACTCCATGTTCTTCACATCCCGCACCCGCCCCAGGAACAGCTTCGGCGCCTTGTCCCAGCGGTAACGGCTCTTGGCCTTGGCGAAATGCTCCGGGGTATAGCCTTTGCGCAGCATGTTGGCCACCGCGATGAAGGCCTTGTCGTCGCCTTTGTCCTGCTCCAACGCTTGCCAGCTGGCATAGCGGAACAACATCGGGTGGCGTGGCCGGGTTCCGTACCGGTACAGCTCGATGCAGTCCTCGACGAACAGCTCGAAATCCTTGCGTGCACTTTGCAGCAGGACGAACGGCACCCCTTGGTGCGTCAGTCGCTGGAACCAGCCGAATAGCCCCCACTCGTCATCGACGATCAACGCCGTCGGCTGCTCGGGAACCGTCACGGCATCGAAGAAGCTGACGCGCGTATAGTGCTCGGCGCTGCCACTGAAGGCTGCCTGGATCGACGCCGGGTGGGCCTGGATCAGCGGGTTGAGCACCGCGTCCATGGCCGGCCCGGCGCGCAGCGAATGATCGATGTAACGCTGGCGGATGAAACCGCCATGGTGCGGGCTCAGGCCGTTGAGATTCTGTAGTTCGTCGCCCAGGGCGATGACCGACTGCGGGCTGCGGTCGAGCACGGCCAGCATGGGCGCCGACAGTTCATGGGCCTCATCGACGATGACATGGGTGTAGCGGGCGTCGATCACCTCGAAGGTCAGCGACAACAGCTTCACACGGTGGTAGTCACGCACCGGCAACTGGATCTCACGGGCCGAGGGGCGAACCAGTTCTTGCCAGTACAGGCGCGCTTTATCCAGCAGCACCTCTTGGTCCAAGGGTGTGATACCCGGGCCGGCCCAGGGCAGATGGTGCAGCTGCAACTGGTCGTCCCCGCTGTGGCAGAACGCACGCACGGCCTTGATGCACAGCGCCACCACATCGCGGGCTGCCAGTGGGCCGATGTCCGGGATACCCAGCCATTTCACCACCTGCGCCTCCTGCGGGCGCCACGACAGTTTGGTCCGGTACGGATCACGCAAACGCCAGCCATTGCTGGTCAGGTCGCGGTTGAGTATTTCGTCGGCCAGTTGGCCGAATGTCATCGCGGTGTACGCCTGGGCATCCTTGACCCTGGCCTGCAGCGCCCTGAGCTGACCTTCCGTCAGCGCCAGCAACAATGTACGAGAAGGGTCGAGCAAGCGGGCGAACTGGTGAATCAGAAAGGTCTTGCCAGTGCCTGCGAAGCCCTGCACCGCCACCGACTCGTCGGCACATGACAGGAACTCGCGCAGCAGGCGGTTCTGCTGGTCGCTCAGCATCAGGTCACTGGCCAGCGACGGCAAGTACACGGGGTGCAAGGGCGTGGCGCGCTGCCGGTAGATATCGGCGAACTGAAAGCTCCACTGACCGTCGTCGTCGAGCAACTCCTGAGTGTCATACTGGACCTCGGCCGACAGCAGACCGATACCGTTCTCGCCCAGCATTCCCAAGCCCATGGCGAATGCCTCGCGGTCGTAGCGTTGCGCGACCTGCGCCTGGAACTGACCAGGCGCAGCTGCTTCCACGTCGTTGGCGATACGCACCATCTCCGCCAGTCGGCGCTCCTGGGCTTCGACCGATGGAGTGCCTGACTGGCGCGGCAGGTTCTGCACGAACAGCACGGCGGCAGCCTCCAGCAGGCTGGCGGACAGAAAGAAGTCGCCGGCGGCAGGCTCACGGGCAAGACGGTCAGCTCGATCGCTGGACAAAGGCAGGTAGAACATCGACACCTCGAGGCAGAACAGCCGGGCACGATAACAATTTTCGCCCACAAATGCTGGGCTCAGTGCCGAACCTGCGCAAACGACCGGCTCAGGCCCTGACGCGCTTGAGCGTTTCGCTCGGCAGCTCCCTGAACAACTGTCGGTAACTTTCCGAAAACCGCCCCAGGTGCCAGAACGACCAGCGCATGGCGACTTCCGCCACGGTCACCTCGCCGCCGCGCAGCAAGTCACGGCGTGCGCCGTTGAGCCGCCGCAACCGCAACCACTGTGCAGGCGCCAGGCCCGTGAAGGCCTTGAACGCCTGTTGCAGCTGTCGCAGCGACACACCCGCCACCTCAGCCAGTTGCATCAGGTTCAGGGTTTCTTCCGGGCAGTCCGCCGCCCATTCGCTGACCCTGTGCATGATCGCCCGCTCCTCGCCACGCCGTCCCAAGGCCCCTCCCTGCAGTCGCTGGCAGGCGTTGTCGAGAATGAACAGGCAGTCCTCCAGCAGTTGCTCGGCCAAAGCCTGCCCCTCCAGCGGACAGTCGGCACGGCCAAGGCGTGTCAGGGTGGCGCTCAGCCAACTGCCGAACAACGCGTTCTGGCCACTGCCCAACGGCACCATGAACAACCCCTCCAGACGCTGCGGGTCGAGGCCGTGGCTGGAAAGGAAACGCTGGTCGAACACCACCGCGACTTCCTGGTAGTTCTCCGGGGTGATCCAGATGTTGCGGCTTTGCTCGTTGAGCAGGTAAAGGCTGTCTTCGCTGCGGTCAAAGCAAAACGCCAGCGACCCGCTCGGCGCCGTGAAGAATTGCTCCACGCGGGTATTCAGGCGCTCTTCGTAAACCTCCACGCCATCGAGTCCGAGGCACCGCAATTGGCCATTGAACAGCCCCGGCGACATCTGCCGGTACTGCTGCTGCCAGCCTGGGGTGGCCCGGACTTGCTCGGTTACATCGCTGGTGGTGAAGGCCTGGACCTGCAAGGCATTGGGCGTTGTCACACGCTGTCCCTTTGCACTCTTTTGGTGCATTTATTGACGAAGAAAGTGGATAGATCGCTGCGCGCTGCTGCGGCCAAGATAGCCCTCAGCGCGTCACCTGGGAAGCCACCGGCCCCCACCGCGCCACAAAAACCCAATCAAGAGGTCTGTATGAACGCCCCCTTCGATCAGCTGTCCACTTGGCTGAAAGAACACCGGATCACCGAAGTCGAATGCGTGATCAGCGACCTGACCGGCATCGCCCGCGGCAAGATCGCCCCGACCGCCAAGTTTCTTCACGAGCGCGGCATGCGCCTGCCAGAGAGCGTTTTGCTGCAGACAGTCACTGGCGACTACGTCGACGATGACATCTACTACAACCTGCTCGATGCCGCCGACATCGACATGGTCTGTCGCCCAGACCCGACGGCGGTCTACCAGATCCCTTGGGCCATCGAACCCACCGCGATCGTCATCCACGACACCTTCGACAAACACGGCAACCCCATCGAGCTGTCGCCGCGCAACGTGCTCAAGAAGGTGCTGAAGCTGTATGCCGACAAAGGCTGGCAGCCGATTGTCGCGCCCGAGATGGAGTTCTACCTGACCCAGCGTTGCGAAGACCCGGACTTGCCGCTGCAAGTGCCGCTGGGCCGCTCGGGCCGTGCCGAAAGCGGCCGCCAGTCGTTCTCCATCGACGCCGCCAACGAGTTCGACCCGCTGTTCGAAGACGTTTACGACTGGTGCGAGATCCAGGGGCTGGACCTGGACACACTGATCCACGAAGACGGCCCGGCGCAGATGGAGATCAACTTCCGCCACGGCGATGCCCTGGACCTGGCCGACCAGATCACGGTGTTCAAACGCACCATGCGTGAGGCTGCGCTCAAGCATAACGTGGCGGCCACTTTCATGGCCAAGCCCATCACCGATGAGCCAGGCAGCGCGATGCACCTGCACCAGAGCGTGGTCGACATCGCCACCGGCAAACCGGTGTTCGCCAACGACGATGGCAGCATGAGCGAATTGTTCCTGCACCACATTGGCGGCCTGCAGAAGTACATCCCCAAGCTGCTGCCGATGTTCGCTCCGAACGTCAACTCGTTCCGCCGCTTCCTGCCCGACACTTCGGCACCGGTGAACGTCGAGTGGGGCGAGGAAAACCGTACCGCCGGCCTGCGTGTGCCGACCTCCAGCCCCGAGGCCATGCGTGTGGAGAACCGCTTGCCGGGCGCAGACGCCAACCCCTACCTGGCGATCGCCGCGAGCCTGCTGTGCGGTTACCTGGGCATGGTCGAGAAAATCTCGCCGAGCGCACCGGTGCAGGGCCGCGCCTACGAGCGACGCAACCTGCGCCTGCCGATCACCATCGAAGACGCCCTGCAGCACATGGAAGACTGTGAAACCGTGCAGCAATACCTGGGCAAACAGTTCGTCCAGGGCTATGTGGCGGTCAAACGTGCCGAGCACGAGAACTTCAAGCGTGTGATCAGCTCCTGGGAGCGCGAGTTCCTGCTGCTCAGCGTTTGATTCCCCGGGGCGCCCAGCGCCCCAACCGCCTTGCAAGCGCCCGACGAACCGGGGCGCTGGGCCGCCTTGCGGCCCCCTACACCCAACTCAAAGAAAAAGACCAACGAGGTGTCGACATGCGTCATTTGCAGTCCCTGATCCCCGCAGCATTCACCCTGGTGTTCGCAGCGGCCGCCCAGGCCCAGCCCACCGTGAGCGTGTACAACTGGACCGACTACATCGGCGACACCACGCTGGCAGACTTCCAGGCCAGCAGCGGAATCAAGGTGGTCTATGACGTCTTCGACTCCAACGAGACCCTCGAAGGCAAGCTGCTGGCTGGCCGCACCGGCTACGACGTGGTGGTGCCCTCGAACCACTTCCTCGCCCGGCAGGCCAAGGCCGGCGCCTTTTTGCCACTGGACCGCAGCAAGTTACCGAATTTCAAGCACTTGGACCCCAAATTGCTGAAACAACTTGAACAAAACGATCCGGGCAACCAGTACGCGGTGCCGTATCTGTGGGGCACCAACGGCATTGGCTACAACGTCGACAAGGTCAAGGCCGCGCTTGGCATCGACAAGATCGACTCCTGGGCTGTGCTGTTCGAGCCCGAGAACCTCAAGAAACTCAAGCAATGTGGGGTGGCATTCATGGACTCGCCGGACGAACTGTTCCCGGCCGTGCTCAACTACCTGGGTATGGATCCGCGCAGCGAAAACCCGAAAGACTATGAAAAAGCCGAGGCCCGCTTGCTGGAACTGCGCCCCTCCATCACCTACTTCCATTCCTCCAAATACGTGTCCGACCTGGCCAACGGCGATGTCTGCGTAGCCTTTGGTTATTCCGGCGATGTGTTCCAGGCCGCCAACCGGGCCATCGAGGCCAAGAACGGCGTGAAAATCGCCTATAGCATCCCCAAGGAAGGCAGCAACCTGTGGTTCGACCTGCTGGCCATTCCCAAGGATGCCAACAATCCGGAACAGGCCTTGGCCTTCATCAACTATCTGCTTGACCCACAGGTGATCGCCAAGGTCAGCGCCACGGTTGGCTACGCCAACGCCAACCCCGATGCCAAGGCCTACATGGACGAATCGTTGGTCAACAACCCCGAGATCTATCCGCCTCAGGAGGTACTCGACAAGCTGTATGTGTCGAGCACGCCGAGCCCGAAGATCATGCGTGTCATGACCCGCTCCTGGAGCAAGATCAAGTCCAACCGCTGAGCGAGTTCGCGCCATGCCTCTGAATACCCAACACACTGCGTCCTACTATGCCGCCACGGCGCGTAGCACTGCACCTTACCCCAGCCTCGATACCGAACTGACAGCCGATGTGTGCGTGGTCGGCGGTGGCCTGACCGGGGTCAATACCGCACTGGAACTGGCCGAACGTGGCCTCTCGGTGGTCTTGCTGGAAGCCCGGCGCATCGGCTGGGGCGCCAGCGGGCGCAATGGCGGTCAGTTGATTCGCGGTATCGGCCACGATGTCAGCGGGTTCGCCCGCTATGTGGGCCAGGAAGGCGTGCGTTACCTGAAGCACGCCGGCATCGATTCGGTGGCCCTGGTCGCCCGCCGTATCGAACAATATGCCATCGCCTGCGACTTGCGCTGGGGCTTCTGCGAACTGGCCAACACACCTGCCCAGTTCGCGGCCTTCCAGGATGAACAAGCTGAACTGGCAGCGCTTGGCTATCGCCACGAAACCCGCCTGGTGGGCCCCGAACACCTGCATGAGGTGGTCGCCAGCGACCAGTACGCCGGCGGACTGGTGGATATGGGTTCCGGCCACCTGCACCCACTGGACCTGGTCCAGGGCGAAGCGCGGGCCGCCCTGGCCCTGGGCGTACGGATCTTCGAGCAGAGCCCAGTGCTGCGCATCGAACATGGCACCACGGTGACCTTGCACACCGCGCGCGGCAAAGTGCGCGCGCAAAGCCTGGTATTGGGTTGCAACGCTCACCTGGACGACTTGGAGCCGCGCCTGAGCGGCAAGGTACTGCCCGCTGGCAGCTATGTGGTGGCGACAGAACCGCTGCCCGACTCGCTTGCCAGCACGCTGATCCCTCAGAACATGGCGCTGTGCGACCAGAAAGTCGGCCTGGATTACTACCGCCTTACCGCCGACCGCCGCCTGCTGTTCGGCGGCGCGTGCCACTACTCGGGGCGCGATCCAAAGGACATTGCGGCCTACATGCGGCCGAAGGTCCTCAAGGTGTTTCCCCAGTTGGCAGACGTACGCATCGATTACCAGTGGGGCGGCATGATCGGCATCACCGCCAACCGATTCCCTCAGGTCGGGCGCTTGAGCCAGCATCCGAACGTGTACTACGCACAGGGTTACTCCGGCCACGGCCTGAACGTGACCCACTGGACTGCGAAGCTGCTCGCGGAGTCGATTGCGGTTGGGCAAAGCCAGGGGCTGGATGTATTCAGCGCCGTTCCGCATCTGACCTTCCCGGGTGGCAAGGCGCTGCGTTCACCGCTGCTGGCATTGGGGATGCTGTGGTACCGCTTGAGGGAGGTACTCGGTTAAGAAGGCCGCTTCACCCTGGGGGAGCGAGCCTCGCCCGCGATGCTCTTTTTGTTCGCCGATATGGGGCTGGCGTGGGATCGAGCGCTGCTTACGCGACGCATCGCGAACAAGGCTCGCTCCTTCGGTTGTTCCACGCCGATCAAGGCAAAAGCGGGTTTACCCGCGAAGAACTCGACGCGGTGCAGCCTCTCCGACTTATCAGCAATACATTCAATGCTTTAAGCACCAGATCTGAGATATGACTTTAAGTAGATACTTATCCGATAATTTACTCAAAGTATCGACTGTAACCTATTGTCTTACATGCCATTTTACAATCATATTTCAGCGCGTCTTCAGCATTCCACGAACGCCACCGCCAAACCACCTCGCGAGGTTTCCTTGTAATTGGCATGCATGTCTGCCCCCGTGTCGCGCATGGTACGGATTACGCGGTCAAGGGAAATGAAATGCTCGCCATCGCCGCGCAGGGCCATCTGCACGGCATTGATTGCCTTCACCGCAGCAATGGCATTGCGCTCGATGCAAGGCACCTGTACCAGACCACCGACCGGATCGCAGGTCAGGCCCAGGTTGTGCTCCAAGGCAATCTCCGCAGCGTTCTCCAGTTGCGCGGGAGTGGCGCCGAGCACCTCGGCCAGACCGGCGGCAGCCATCGAGCAGGCCGAACCCACCTCCCCCTGGCACCCCACCTCGGCACCCGAGATCGACGCGTTCTTCTTGCACAGGATGCCAACCGCAGCGGCCGCCAGCAGAAATGCCACCACATCGTCATCGCAGGCGTCGGGGTTGAACTTCATGTAGTAGTGCAGCACCGCCGGAATGATCCCTGCCGCACCGTTGGTGGGTGCAGTGACCATACGACCACCGGCAGCGTTTTCTTCATTCACCGCCAGGGCGAACAAGTTCACCCACTCCATTGCACTCAGGGTCGAGCCGATGACATTGGGCTTGCCCAGCTCCTGCAGGCTGCGGTGCAGGCGTGCGGCGCGGCGCTTGACGTTTAGCCCGCCCGGCAGGATGCCTTCGTTGCGCAGCCCATTGGCGACACACTCGCGCATGGCCGACCAGATACCCAACAGGCCCTGGCGCACGTCCTCCTCGCAACGCCAGGCGCGCTCGTTGGCCATCATCAACTGGCTGACACTCAGGCCGTGGGCCTTGCACAAGGCCAACAGTTGGTCGGCGCTGGAGAACTCGTAGGGCAAGGTAACGCGATGCGCGTCGTCGCGCGGTGCGTCGATTTCGCCCTGCTCGACGATGAAGCCACCGCCAATCGAGTAGTAGGTCTGGCTGAACAGCAGCCCTTGTTCACCCTGTGCCTCCAAGGTCATGGCATTGGGGTGGTACGGCAGGCTTTCGTCCAGCAACAGCATGTCGCGGTCATAGTCGAACGCAAGCGGGTGGCTGCCATCGAGCATCAGACATCGCTCTTGCATCAGTTGCCCGATTCGCGGCTCGATGGTTGCCGGGTCGATGCGGTCCGGCCACTGACCCATCAGGCCGAGCAGGCACGCGCGGTCTGTAGCATGACCCACGCCGGTGGCCGACAGCGAGCCGTAAAGACGCACCTGCACCCGACGAATCCGCCCCAGCAACCCCTGCTCACGCAGGGCCAGGGCAAAGCTTGCCGCCGCGCGCATCGGGCCCACTGTGTGAGAGCTGGACGGGCCGATGCCGATTTTGAATAGGTCGAAAACACTGATAGTCATGCTAATGCCTGACCGTGCCAGCCACGTACGCCGCTGCACGGACCTCCGGAAAAATTGAACGGTGATACGAAGTTGCGCGATACTGCCGCGCATACCTTCGGATGACCAACGAAACTTTCTAAGCAAGGCTTTAGCTTAACTAAAAGATGAGACGACAACTCAATGGCCAGACGTTCGTCTGGCTGCATGTGTTCTCCTGTGCGGCCCGACACCTGTCTTTCACCCGCTGCGCCCAGGAACTGCACATCACCCCCGGCGCCGTCAGCCAGCAGATGCGCCAGCTCGAAGAGCGCCTGGGTTACCAGCTGTTCCTGCGCCGGGCGCGGGGCGTGGAACTGAGTGCCGAGGGCCAGCGCCTGGCCCAGACCGTGGCCGAAGCCTATGGCAGCATCGAGGCCGAGTTGCTGCGCCTGGATGCCGGGGAGATTCGTGGCACCTTGCGCGTGCGGTCGATTCCTTCCTTCCTGGCTAAATGGCTCACCCCTCGCCTGCCACGCTTCCAACAGCGCTACCCGGATATCGAACTGCGCCTGGTGGCCGAGGACAGTGCCCAGGCATTGCACCCGGATGATTTCGATCTGGCCATCGACCTGAACGACGGCAGCTATCCCGGCATGCTGTCGACGCCATTGCTGGACGAGCAGATCTTCCCGGTCTGTTCGCCCGCGCTGTTAAGGGGGCGCCCACCGTTGCACGGGCCAGCGGACTTGGTGCACTACCCCTTGCTGCACGACATTACGGCCTGGCGCGGCAGTTCCGAGTATGCCGAGTGGGAGTTCTACCTGGACGGCATTGGTGCCCGTGGACTGGATGTACGCCGCGGCCATACCTTCAACCGCAACCATCTGACCATCGAAGCCGCCATTGCCGGCATTGGCGTCGCCATCGCCCGGCGCACACTGCTCAACGACGAACTCGAACGAGGCGCGCTGATCGTGCCGTTCGGTGTACCGATCGCCAACCACAAACGCTATGTCCTGCACTACGCGCCTGGCGGTTTGAGCCAGCCAGGGGCGCGTGCGGTGCATGACTGGCTGGTCGAAGAAGCCGAAGGGTTTCGGGCGTTACACCCTCTGCACGCTCAGGACTGAAGCAATGCTCAACGGAAGCTTCAAGCTGCGACTGGGCAGCCCTGATGGCTTCAATAGGCGTGCTTGCCCGTAAAGGCATTGAGCGTTCGCACCAGAATCACGAAGTCCAACCACAACGACCAGTTGTTGATGTACTCGATATCGGAGTCCACGCGCTGGATCATCTGTTCGATGTCTTTGGTTTCCCCACGGAAGCCGCGCACCTGGGCCAAACCGGTCATACCCGGTTTGATGTTGTGGCGCGCGAAGTAATCCACGATGTCCTGGGAATACAGCGAATCATGTTGCAGGGCATGGGGACGTGGCCCCACCAGCGACATTTCACCTGTCAGCACATTGAACAGTTGCGGCAGTTCATCCAGGCTGGTGCGGCGGATGAATGCGCCTACCCGGGTCAGCCGTGGGTCGTTCTTTTGCGCCTGTTTGACCACGCCAGCTTCCGGCTGGTGGACGTGCATGCTGCGGAACTTCCAGATGCGGAACGATTCGCCGGTCCAGCCGGTGCGTTCCTGGCGGAAGAACACCGGCCCCGGGCTGTCCAGCTTGATGGCAGCGGCAATCGCCAACAGAACCGGTGATGCACACAGCACGATCAGCGCGGCAAGCACCCTGTCCTCCAGGTTCTTGAGGAACAGGCTCATCCCCGTCAACGGCGTCTCGGACAAGGTCAACACGGGAATACCGGCAATTTCACGCACACTGTGGTTGATCAGGCGCAGCGAGAAGATGTCAGGCACCCAGTTGACGGCGATGCACCTGTCGAGCAGCTTGAGGTAAACCTCGCTGATGACCTCCGATCCGCCCAAGGGGGTGACCAGGTAGACCGTGCGCACCGCATGGCGCGTGACGATTTCATCGAGGTCGCCAACATGCCCGAGCACCGGCAAGCGCTGCTTGCCGTCAACGCCGTCCTTGCCATTGTCCTGCCCCGCCTCCATCAGCACACAGCCCACTACCCGCTCGCCAAGCCAAGGGTTGTTGCTGATCTTCTGATGCAGGAAGTTGGCCAGCTCCCCTGTGCCGATGATCAGGGCATTGTCCAGCCCGTGGGTCATGAAGCGCTTTTGTACCTCGCACACGGCGATGTGCAGGAATAGTTGGGCGAAGTAACCGATCACGAACAGCTTGCCCACCAGTAAGCGCGAGTAGGTCTCGCTTTGCTTGGTGAGAAACGCCATGACCACGAGAAAGCAGAACGTGACCGACCAAGCCTTGAACAGCCTGAAGGCCTTGATGCTGAGCTTGGCATTGCTGCGGTAGATCGCATAGTGGTCGTAGACCACCGCCAGCGCGCCGATCAGCAACAGCAGCATGATGACGTAGTCGGAAGTGATGTAGCCGAACTGGGTGTAGATCAAGTACCAGGCGATACCGGTGACGGCGATTCCATCGAGGCCAGCTTGAATGGCGTTGCTGACGCTGCTTCTGCGCTGGAGTAAGGAGCGACTGCTTCTGGGTTCGAAAACCATTCTCCGACCTCATCTATGTGAGCGTAGCAAACGTCTTTGCATCCGCTTCAACGGGCGCAACAGCCGCTTTCAGTGCCTGAAAGCCCGACGCCCAATGAAAGCCCCACCCCAGCCCGCCAACGAGGCGGTTGTAATCAACTGTAGCAGCGCCGTGTCACCCGCGTGGTCGCAGTGCCCTCCTGCCCTTGCTTTTGGCCGGTTCACACGCCCCGCCGGCTAAGCAACCAGGTGCGCAGCAGAAACAGCGGATTGCCCAGCACATAGCGCACGAACAACCGTTTAGGCTCCCTGAACAAGCGGAACGCCCATTCGCCGCCCAGGCGCCGTATCCAGCGGGGCGCGCGGGTGACCTTGCCCCCTAGGAAATCCAGGATGGCCCCACCACAGACAATCAGACACGGCGAGGCAGCCCGCGCCAGCTGGACGGCAACGGCCTCCTGTTTAGGCATGCCCATGCCCAGAACGATCAGCTCCGGGCGGACCTCGCGCGCCAGTTCGAGATAAGTGTCGGCATCGGCGAAACCATGGTGAATCGAAACAGGCACTACGCCATGAACGCTCGCAGCGTGTGCCACCGCCTGGCTCAGGAAGGGTTCCTGGGTCCCCCAGAACGCCACGCGACGCCCCTTGTAGCTCTGCAACAGTTTTGGGATGAAGTCGGTGCCGTTCATGTTCAGGCCAGGGTCCAGGCCCAGCTGGCGATAGAGGATCGACATGCCTGCCCCGTCCCTCAGCAGCACGTCAGCGCCTGACAACGCATGGCCGTATTGCGCATCACCCACCACCAGGTTCATGGCATGGGCGTTGACGAAACCCAGCACGGTCGGCGCCAGTGGCGCTGACAGCGCTGCCAGTATCCGCTGCTCGTCCGCCGGATCGCTGACCACCCGCAACTTGCCGAGGATCGTCTTCCAGCGCTGTTGCCAGGGGTGCTTGTCCATCAGCCGTCGTCCCTCTTCGAGCGCACCCAATCGACCTGGCGCTTGATCAGAAAACCCAGGTACAGAGGGATCTTCCTGGCGGCATAGAACGGTGCGTACAGCAGCACCGAAAACGAGATCAAACGCCGTGCGAAGCGCCACCACGCCAGCCACACCGCCCCCATCAGCAGCCCCATCGCAGCACTGGCGATCACGGCCGCCAGCCAGGTCCCGAACAACACGCCCGCCAGCCATGAAATGCAGAACAGCGCCACCCAGGAAAGCGTCAGCAGCGCCAGCGGCGGCACCATCAGGTCCAGGGCCATGGCCAGCAGTGCGCCGTTGCGTTGCGTGAAGGCAGCCGCAAGTCGCCTGGGGGCATCCGCCAGCAGCACGCCCAGATGACCGTGCTCCCAACGGGTGCGTTGGGTGTTCAAACCCTCCTGACTGCTCGGAAAGACACTGGTGACCTGCGCATCGCTGCAGAACACAGGCGGTTTGCCGCGCTGGCAGAAATCCAAGCCCAGCTTCAGATCCTCGACCAGATGCCCGTTGGCCAAGTCGACCAAGGCCAGCGCATGCCAGGGCAATGCCATCCCTGCTCCCATGAGCTGGCACGGCAGGCCCAATCGAGCCCAGCCCCGGGGGCGCACAAGGTTCTTCACACGCCAGGCAAATTCGGCGACCTGAACCTTCAGCCCCGCCCCCTGGGGTGCATGCATCAGGTAGAGCGCTTGCACCGGCCGATCGGCTGCAGCGCAGGCGCACGCCAGACGTTCGATAGCACCCTCTGCCACCCGGCAATCGGCGTCGATGATGATGAGCACCTCAGGCGCGTCATCCTTCAAGTGGCGCACGCCGAAGTCCAACGCATAACCCTTGCCGCGCAGGTGCGCATGCTGGCGCTCGACCACTTGCGCCCCCGTGCAACGTGCCAGTGCCGCTGTGTCGTCGGTGCAATTGTCCGCCACCACCAGCAACCGATCGCCCTCGCGCAATTGCGGGCGGATGCTGTCGAGCGTTGCGCGAATCACCGGTGATTCATTGTGCGCCGGTACCAGCACCGCCACGCGGGGGCGCGCCCCGGCCAGCACCGGCGGTGAGCGTGTTGGCAGGCAGGCCGCCAGCACCTGGGTGAACAGCACCAGCACTGGCAGCAGCATGACCAGTGAAACCGCCACCAACAGCCATCCCAGCACGGTAATCATGCGCAGGTCCTGAAGTAATGAGCCAACTTGGCCGCTTCGGTGTCGATATCATGGCGCTGCAACACACGGCGATACGCCGCATCGCCCATTTTCTGCAGTACCTCGGCAGGTTGGTCCAGGCATTCGGCCATGGCGTCGGCCAATTCTTCCACTGCACCTGCCGGGAACAACCAGCCACTCTCGCCCTGGCGGACCAGTTCGGGGATACCGGCCACGTAGGTCGTCAACACCGGCCTGCGCAAGGCCATCGCCTCCATGATGACCACCGGTAGGCCCTCGGCAAAACTGGGCAGCACCAGTGCCCGGGCGGCGAGGATCTCCTCACGGACCTGGGCACTGCTGATCCAGCCGGTGATGCGCACTTGCCCTTGCAAGCCATGCTGCGCAATGAAAGCTTCGATGGGTGGACGCATCTCACCGTCGCCGGCCAGTACCACCTCGAACGGCACCGACCGTGCCGCCAGCAGACGTACAGCCTCCAGCAACAGCAATTGCCCCTTTTGCTCGCACAGCCGCCCCACGCACACCAGCCGAGGCACCGCCGGCGCGTCGACCGCTGGCACTTCGTGGAACGAGCGCTCCAGGCCGCAATGCACCACTTTCACCTTCGCCCAATGCTCATGGGCTACCCAACGGTAAAGCTGGCTGCGCCCATAGGAGCTCACCGCGGCAACGAAGGCGGCGTGCCGCACTTTTTCGCCCATATGGAGAAACTGCGGTTTGTCGAACTCTTCCGGCCCGTGCACGGTGAAGCTGTAGCTCGGCCCGCCCAGGGCGTTGGCCAGCATTACCACTTCAGTGGAGTTGGTGCCGAAATGCGCATGCACGTGCTCGGCGCCGAATGCCTGCAGCCACTGCACTACACGGCAGGCCTCGGCCAGGTAGACCAGATGGTACGGCCAGGGGCGGTCGGCCCGCCGCCCATGGCGCAGCGCCAGGCCAAGCGCCGACATGAAGCGCCGCGGTTGGGCACGTAATACCTCAAACAACGGCATGAACAACCCCTTCAGGCCGTCCTTGAGCACGTAGAGGGTCTTGTCGCGTTCTGCGAGGTCTTCGTCATCCTGCAATTGGGCATCCCAGCCACGCAGGGCGATGCGTTGGATCTCCATGCCCTGGCGTTCCAGGGCGAGGATTTCCCGTCGAATGAAACTATGGCTGACCTTCGGGTACTGATTGATGAAATAAGCAATGCGCATAGGAATCCAAGTCGATGCCCGCGTGATGAATGACCAGGCTTGCTCAGTCGTTTCCAGCCCGTTACTCCAGGCTGTTGGTCACTGGCCTGTCCCCCGATTTCGTCAGGTGATGCAACGTTTCCTGTCCCTGCTGTAGTGGTGATGGCCAGGCTGCGGGTTGAACGGGGAACATGCCCTCGATATGGCCAAACACATCGTCGAGCATGGCGTGACGCCTGCGGTACATCGCCCGCTTTTTCGGGGCGATGTCGTCGGCCGAGCGTCTGGCGGCCTCCAGCGGAATCGTGAAGAAGTCCTCGCGCTCCGACGGCGATGCGCCGTTCTCCAGCCAGATGGTGTCGTAGTTGGCCGCCAGATCGTCGGCCTTTTCGGTGCCGAAATAGCGATGACGATGGTGCCGATAGCGGTCACCGACCGCATAGATACGGGCAACGCCAAGGGTTCTGGCCAGGCACTTTAGGACTTCGATCAAAAAACTTCTCGGGCGCAGCCCTTCGAAATCCTTGGTCAGGTCCCGGTAGATACTCAACGACCTTTCGCTGTCGATACCCTTGTGTATTCCCTGCACGGCACCGATCAGCACGAAGACTTCACCCCCGGTACTGCCAAGGCTGAAGGCCAGTGATGCCACACGCAGGTCGCCCTGGAACAGGTTGAGCACCAACTCCCCCTCGCGCCGGAACCAGACAGGCCGGTCCAGCACCAGGGTGCACTGGCTGGAATACCCCGACAGATCGCACAGCACCTGATGCTCGTCACGCCCCATCAGCAACAGCCTCGGGAACTGCTCGGCGACCACTTCATAGTGCGACGCTACCGCATCCAGCCGCTGCGGCGCTTCCCACGCCTTGCTGATGTAGGGCCACTGCACCACGCCAATGCTGTCGAAACCCAGCGCCTTGAACCCCTTGGGGCCCAGTGCTGCCGACATGCGCGCCACGAAGGCCTTGAGGTCTTCCCGCTGCTTGATGATCAGTATTCCCAGCTTGAGCTTGTTGTTCAGTGCCCGTAGCGAGTAACCGGGCTGCAGTGTGAGCACGCTTTTCACGATCGACCGATATGTCATGGGTTTCTCACTTGTACTCGATCAGCGCGGATTTGCCAGCGCCGAACCTGTTCAAAAGAAACTTCGCCTGCCCCACCATCTCGGGGAACTTCCCAAGCACCAGAAACACCGCCTGCAGCCAGTTCTCACGCCATGTTCGCCCACCACGGCGTGCCAGGCGCATCGTCTGCAAAGGGTAGATCAGAAGTGGCAGCAGCCCGACACTGCCCAATGACAGGCTGGCCACCACGCTGGCCAGCGGCAGCCCCAGGCCCCAGAACCAGGCCCGACGAGATTCTCTGCGCCAATGTCGCTCGGGCGTCTCGCCATGCAAGTGCGCCCCTTGGGCGAAGGCGTAACCCGCTCGCATGCTCCGCCGCCACCACTGGCTGAAACGGGTCATGTCGGCATCGTGCAGGGTCATCTCCACGCCCAGTCGCCAGATCTTCCAACCGCCGGCGCGCAGCCGCACACACATCTCGGGCTCTTCGCCGGCGATGAGGTCGGCACGAAAGCCCGACACCGCCAGGAAGGCTTCGGCACGTATCAGCGCGTCGCCCCCGCACGCCTTGGTTTCACCCAGTGGTGTGTCCCATTCCAGATCGCACAACAGGTTGTAGATCGAATGCCGCGGGTACCGCTCGCGACGCCGACCGCAGACCACGGCAACCTCTGGATGCGCCTGCAGAAAAGCCTGGGCTTGCTCAAGCCAACCGGCGACCACTTCGCAATCGCCATCGACGAACTGTACCAAGCGCAGCGACGGCATTACCCCGTGCAAATGGGCAAAGCCTTCGTTGCGTGCACGCGCTGCTGTGAACGGGATGGACAGATCCAGCGACACCACCTCGACACCCTGGTCCAAGGCGTGCTGCACCGAGCCATCGGTGGACCCCGAGTCGACATACACCACCGTGTCCGCACAGCCTGCCACGGAGGCCAGGCAACGCTCCAGGCGCAGCCCTTCATTACGGCCGATTATCACGACTCCGATGCCTGTCACCCTGGGCCTCACTCGTCTGCCTTGAACGAAACACGCCTTTTACCGCGCTGCCCTGCGGCTACCTCAGGAACACAAATTGGCCTCGACCGGCTTTCTCGCCTTGATGGTGGCCGGGACACCCACCGCCGCGCAGTTGTCCGGCACGTCGGTGAGGACCACGGCATTGGCGCCGATCAGTACGTTGTTGCCAATGCGGATATTGCCCAGCACCTTGGCCCCGGTGCCAATGTCGACATTGTTGCCGAACACCGGCGCGATAGGCTCCTCCACATTCTTCAAGCCCACCACCACCCCATTGCGAATCCGGCAGTCATCGCCAAAGCGCGCGTAGCCGCTGATCACGATGCCGCCAAAATGGTCGATGACGAAATTGCGGCCTATCACCACCTCGCAGGGCAACTCAACCCCCGTGATGATCTGAATCAGCTTGAACAGCACTCTGTAGACCAACGAGCAGAGCTTGCGCAGGATCGCTGGGCGCACACCGTAGCGCCAGCGACCGAACCGGTAGACCAGCAGAACCCAGAAGCCCTGGGCCCCCCAATCTCCACCATGTGCTCGCAGGTCGGCACGAATGTTCTCGAACATGGTTTAACCTACCGTGTGGGTTGGCGTGCGAACCGGGTCGCGAACAGTGACGACCAGGTGGCTTGGGTATGCAGCCAGCACGCCTTGATAGCCGCCCAGCCACGCCCTTTCAACAGCGCCTTGAGGGCCAGGATCGCATCGCCGAGACTGACCAGCAGCATGTGCAGGATCAACCCCGTGACGCCGTGGTGCTTGCGGAAGTACAGGAGTTCGCTTTCAATCTGATAGGTGGAAATCTGCCGGCTGGCCGCCTCCAGTTCCGCCACCGACTTGGAGCTTTCGCCGCCGATATGCACCACGGTGGTGTGCGGGTAGAACACCACTTTCCAGCCTGCCTCCTTGACGCGCTTGCAGTGGTCCACTTCCTCGTAATACAAGAAGTAGCGAGGGTCGAACAGACCGACCTGGTCGAGTACTTCACGGCGAACCAGGTAGAAGCAGCCCGGCAGCCAATCGCATTCGCGGACCGTGCCGTGGTCCCAGCTCATTTCGTCGACCATCTTCAAGCCAGGGAAGAACCGGTCCAGCCCGGTTCGGGAGACGAAGATGTTCAAAGGGGTCGGAAAGTATCGGCAACAGGGCTGCAGATCACCGTCACGCCCCACCAGGCGTACGCCCAGCACACCGCACTCCGGATGGGCCTCCATGTATTCGAGAGTCTTGTCCAGGGTGTCGCTTGCCACGAATGCATCGGTATTGAGCAACAGCGCGTACTTACCCTGCAGGTGTTCCAGCAGTTGGTTATTGGCCCGCCCAAAACCGACATTGTGCTTGTTGCTGACCAACAATGCCTGGGGGCAGACCTGGGCCATGCGCGCCACCGAGTCGTCGACCGAGGCGTTGTCCACCACCAGGTAACTTGCCAGCTGTTCGCCCCTGGCCTTGCGCAGGGCATCGAACATCGGCTGCAGCAAGGATGCCGTGTTGAAGTTCACCACCATCACATCGACGGGCTTTCTATCCATTGTTGCCCTCCCCGAAGAAATACTCGCGCCGCATGGCCGCCAGCTTCGGTTCCATTACCGGGTCATAGCCACTTTTGCGCTGCTTGATCAGGTCGGCCCACGGGTATGCCTCACAGCGCCGCTCTACTCGCTCGATCAGTTCTTCGGTGGTGCAGATGAATTTGGCCGGGTTGCCGCCCACCACCGTTCCGGGCGGGACGTCCTTGGTGACCACGGCACCTGCGGCAACGACCGAGTCGGGCCCGATGGTCACCCGGGGCATGACGATGACCCCGTGGCCGATGAAGCAGTTGTCGCGAATGTCGATATAGCCCACCGAATCCAGATGCTTGCCATAGCACACGCCAATCAAGGCGGCGACGCCATCGTGGCCCAAAAGGGTACAGTCCGACAGCCCCACGTTGGTGCCCAGACGCACCAGCACAGGGTCCGTCACGTTGCAGCCCACGTTCACATGCAGGTTGCCCCCAACCGAGTAGAACTTGCCCCAGCGTGTCAGGTACTCTCCCCAATCCCTGGCATTGGGGTGGCAAATCTTTTTGTAAAGCGAACCGCCACGTCCTGTTGAGAGTGCGTAATGCTTCAAAGCGCTGCGTATCCATCCGATCATGTTGCTGGCCTCGCACGTAATGCGATCATGGACTGTCCCTGAGGCGACTTCGGTCTCGTTCTTGTTGGTACTGACCGCCTCGCACTCAACCCGTTATCAACCGCGCTGTCGCTGTCGCGCCCCACTGGCGCCATTGCCCTCCTTCAGACAACCGTTCGGCTCGTCGTGCGCATCTTGTCATTGAGGTGATCCACCAGCCGCAGCGCGAATTGCAGCAGTGGCATGGTCGGGTTCGAAGCCCCGCCGGTGGCAAAGATGCTGCTCCCTGCCACGTAGAGATTCTCGGTCCCAAAAACCTTGCAGTCGGTATCCACGACCCCGTGCTGCGCCGATGCAGCCATGCGCGTTGTGCCCATGTGATGGGCGTGCGGCGACATTTTCAGGGGTATGGAGGTGTCGTAGACGAATGGGTTGAGCTTGACGAAGCCAAGTTGTGCTTCGGCGAACTGCTTGGCGAGCTCACTGCCAATGCACTTGATGGTGTGTCGATCGGTAGGGCTGAGCACCCAATTGACATTCACCTTGGCCATGCCCAGGGCGTCTTTTTCATCCAGCAGCGAGATCCGGCTCTGCGCGTTGGGGAACTGCTCGATCATCGTCCCGATTACGCCGTCACCTGGACAACTGAACTGTGCAATCCATTCGATCTTGCTGGCCACGCCCCAATCGCATGCCAGGTTCTCGAGGAAGTTCTTGACTTCGGCGGTCCGCCCGTAGGTCTGCACCTCCTCCACCACGGTCGCCGAAACATTGCCCTTGCCAGCGTGATACTCGGCGACGAAAGCATCGGTGGTGTAGTACTGGCGGCGGTCGGTGGCTTGCCCCTCCTTCAGGATGAAAGAACCTAGGTCGACATTCAGATGCTCCATGAAGCAACGCCCGACCCAACCTTCCTTGTTGGCGATACCCGCCTGCTGAAGGGACTTGCTGTTTAGCAACTGCCTGGCGTTCTCGATGGCGCCCGTGGCCAGGATGAAGTGCTTGGCCTTCAGACGCTCGCGTTGACGGTCGTAGTCCGACACCACCACGGCTGTCACGCTGCCCGAGGCGCTGTCGAACTCCAGGTCGACACAGTTGCAGTTGATGAACACATCCAGGCCATCGGTCTGCTTGAGTTCCGCTTCGTATTTTTGTGCAAAGCGCGTCGGGGGGCTGAGCAGAAACACGTCAGCCTCGAAATCACCGCCTTTGAGGCCGGTATTTATCGGGCGAAAGTCGGCCCCTTTAGGCAGGTCGACAATGTCCATCGCCGCTGGCAGGTAGCGCTCCACCTCCGAATAGGGGATGGGCCAACCCGGCAAGTCGCCGGGGGGCGCAACGGCGAAATCGGAGGGTGTGAAAGGACGGCAGCGGCCCGCCCAATGGTTGGACGTACCCCCCAGAAAACGCAGACGTGTCTCGGCCGGGTACAACTCAAGGCCTGTGGACGTACACGTGTAGAGCGCATGGGAGCGTTCCGAGTGTTCGACTCCGCCGCCTTCCAGCAGCGCCACGAGCCAACCGGCCTTGGCCAGGCGTATCGCCAGGGTTATACCGGCCGGGCCTGCACCGACAACGCAGAAATCATAGGCGTCACGCAGTTCTTTTTGCGTTTGATAGTCCTTGATCATGCCTGCCCGTCCCGGAAGTACTGAGATGGCAATACCCATCCATTGATGACGACGAACTCGGACTTGGCCTGCGGCTTTGGCGTCGCCCGCGAAACGGTGCCGAATACCGCGCCCCCAATGCCCAGCAGGACGCAATTGCGTAGAAACCGCCTACGACCCAGAAATGGCGCACAAAACTGAAGCTTCCCCATGATCCCCGGACCTATGCCAAGTGTTATCGAGAGGCGTCCCAGCCATTGGAAAGCGCGAATCCTGCCTCGGTGCCCGTTTCTATGCCGAGCCCTGACCGGCTTGCTGCAGGTTCGCCAATGCCAGCAGATGAATCGCCGGCACGGCTTCAATCTCCAACCGATAGCGCTACAGTTCACTATAGTTTCAATCAGCCATGATGCTAGCCGACCTCCACCAAGGGATAGGTGCCCTCAGCCAATGCCTGAACATTTACGTGCCCTGATCGTCATTCTGTTCCTGGCGTGCGTCGTATTCGTGCTGGCGCGCCGACCAGCGACAGACCTGATCCCGGAGCGGGACTTCAAACGTCGCCGTAACCTATGGTTCGGCCTGACACTGCTGGCGTTCTTTTCCCATAGTTTCTGGCTTTATGCCCTGGCGGGTGCGGTCATCATGAGCCTGGCCGGGCGTCGCGAACGCAACCCGATGGCGTTGTTCTTCATGTTGTTGTTCCTGATTCCACCGGCCGCTGTACCGATACCCGGCTTTGGCTTGATCAATTACCTGGTCGACCTCACCCATGTGCGCCTGCTCACCCTCTGCGTGCTACTGCCCGCGGCATGGGCACTGAGCAAGCAAGGCGACACCCAACCCTTCGGTCGCAGTTGGCCCGACAAGTTGCTGGCGGCGAGCATGCTGCTGATGTGCGTACTGTCGCTGCGCGAAACCACCGTCACCGACACGCTGCGTCAGGCGCTGTACCTGTATGTGGACATGTTCCTGCCCTACTACGTCGCCAGCCGCGCGCTGAAGGACCTGGAAGACTTCAAGGATGCCCTGCTGGCCTTCGTGCTGGCCTCGTTCCTACTGTCGATCATCGGCGTGGCCGAGTACGCACGTCACTGGCTGCTGTACAACGCACTGACCGACGCCATGGGCGTGCCCTGGAGCATGAGCAGCTACCTGAGCCGTGGCGGCTCGCTGCGCGCGAGCGCCACCACCGGCCAGGCCATCGTGCTGGGCTACGTGATCAGCGTGGCGATTGGCTTGTTCCTGTTCGTGCAGGCCTATGTACGCAAACCCATCCATCGCTACCTGGGCGCCCTGCTGCTGGCGGCCGGGTTGTTCGCGCCCCTGTCGCGCGGCCCCTGGATCGGCGCTGGGGTCATCGTCGCGGCCTTCATCGCCACAGGCCGGGGCGCGGTCAGGCGCTTCATCCTGCTCGGCCTGGCCGGTGTGCTGTGCGTGCCCCTGCTCACCGTGATACCGGGCGGAGAAAAAGTGCTGAACCTGCTGCCCTTCATTGGCAACATCGAAACCGAGAACATCACCTACCGCCAGCGCCTGATCGACAACTCCTGGATCGTCATCCAGCGCAACCCCTGGTTCGGCTCGTTCGACTTCCGCAGCACCCCCGAGATGCAGTCGATGATCCAGGGCCAAGGCATCATCGATATCGTCAACACTTATGTCAGCCTGGCGTTGCGGGTCGGCATGGTGGGGCTTGCGCTGTTCATCGCCTTCTTCGTGGTCATCCTGATGGGCATCCGCAGATCGATGCGGGCATTCCCCGACAAGGACGATAAACAACGCCTTCTAGGAAGGGCGCTGCTGGCCACGCTGCTGGGCATCATGGTCATTATCTTTACCGTCAGCAGCATCACCGTGATTCCGGTGATCTACTGGTCCGTTGGCGGGCTGGGTGTGGCCTACATCCATATGGTGCGCAAGCTCCGGCAAGAGCAGGCCGCCGAGTTGCCCCATGCCCGCCTTCAAGCCAGGTAAACTCGATGACACGAAGCCCCCTGCATTCCCTCATCCGGGCCACGGCTCTGCTTGGCCTGGTTTCGTTGCCCATGGCAACGTGGTCGTCCGATTGGGCCGTCAACATCGAAGAGCGCAACGGTTTGCCCAACATCACCCGGGGTGGCGGGCCGGCGATGATCGCCAAGTTCAGTTTCTTCGCACAACAGTGGAACTGGACCGGCTATTACCCCACCTTCACGGTCAAAGCCCCGCAGCAGTACACCCTCGCCGGTGAAAACAAGGACTTGAACTTCAAGCTCGTCGCAGACATCCGCAAGGATACCCCGCAATCATTGACCTGGGCATTCGACCTGCAGACCGAGCAACGGCACGACGATGTCATGGGCGGCGGCATGGTGTTCAATTTCGACCCGTCGCTGTTCGCCGGCGAAATGGGTGCACCGCAATTGCTCCCCGGCAATCGAGGCTGGGCCTGGGGTACGGAAGGTAAACGCCGTGTCGAGATGCGCTTCGAACCACCGTTGGCGAAGGTGTACTTCGAGCGTGGCAACCCGGATGAGGTGCGCGCATTCTTCTATGACCGCCAGATAACCCCAGGCCGCCAACAGATCAACGCGGTGCTGAGCGTGACGGGCGACATCGCCATCGGCCAGACCCAGTCCGAACGGTTTGGCCTGAGCGACCCGAAAAGCTGGCCACAAGACCAGCTGGACTGGAAAACCTCGCCGGTCGACCTGTCGTTTCTCAACGCAGCAGAAAAACCAGCTGGCAAGCACGGCTTCGTCAAGGCTGACGGTGAACGACTGGTGTTCGCCGACAACACGCCCGTGCGTTTCTGGGGCACCAACCTGTCGGCCTCTGCCCTGTTCGACACCCCGGACCAATACATCAAGCAACAAGCCAAGCGCCTATCGGCACTGGGCTTCAACCTCGTGCGCCTGCACCACCATGACTCACTCTGGGTGCTGCCCAACATCTTCGGCGATGGCAGGACGATCAAGAACACCCAGCAACTCGATGCCGAGTCGCTGAGAAAACTCGATCTGTGGATCAAATGCCTCAAGGAGGAAGGCATCTATGTGTGGCTCGACCTGCACGTACAGCGCTCGCTGATGGACAGCGACGGCATCTATGGCTTCGATGAACTGCCCAAACAATACGGGCGAGCCGAATTCAAAGGCTACGCCTATGTGAACGTCACCATTCAACAACGCATGAAGCAGTTCGCCGAGCAGTACCTGAACCATGTGAATGCCTATACCCAATTGGCCTACAAGGACGACCCCGCCATCGCGGCGGTGCTGATCACCAACGAGAACGACATCACCCATCACTTCGGCAACGCGCTGTTGCCCGACAAGAATGTGCCCAGACACAGCCGGCTCTACATGGATGAGGCCAAGGCGTTTGCCAGTCGCCATGACCTGCCGGAGGACGCCACCTGGCGCGCCTGGGAGCATGGCCCGGCCAAGCTGTTCCTCAACGACCTGGAGCATCGCTTCGATGTCGAGATGATCGAACACCTGCGCAAGATCGGCGTGAAAGTGCCCATCGCCACTACCAGTAGCTGGGGCGGCAATGGCTTGAGTTCGCTGCCGGCGCTCACCACGGGCGATCTGATCGACGTTCACAGCTACGGCGGCATCGGCCAGCTGGAAAAAAACCCGCTGACCAGCGATGGGCTGGTCGACTGGCTGGCAGCCGCCCAGGTAGTGGGCAAGCCATTGACCGTCACGGAGTGGAACAACGAGCCCTTCCCGCTCCCCGATCGCCACTCACTGCCCTTGATCGTGGCGGGTACCGCCAGCCATCAGGGCTGGGACGCATTGATGCAATATGCCTATAGCCAGGAGGGGCTTGGCGATGGCAGGCAAACGGCGGACAACTGGCATGCCTACAACGACCCTGCCCTGATCGCCACCCTCCCGGCGGCGGCCTTGCTGTATCGACGCGGCGATGTGCAGCAGGCGCAGACCCGCTACGTCTTCGCCCCGTCGGTCGAAACCTTGTTCAACCGCTCGATCTCACCGAGTGATTCGGTGCTGCTGCGTACCGCCATGGAAAAAGGCATGTTGCAGATCGCCCTGCCGCAAACGCCGCAATTGCCATGGCTCGCCCAAAGCGACATCCCGGCCAACGCCCAGTTGCTGCATGACCCTGAGCAGTCGCTGCTCGACAACAATGCCACCCAGGCCACCACGGATACCGGTGAGATCACGCGCAATTGGCAGCAAGGCCTCTACACCATCGATACGCCCAAGACCCAGGTCGCCAGCGGCTGGCTCGGCGGCCGCTCGACCCGCTTGTCGAACCTTCAGGTGCAACTGAAGACGCCCTATGCCAGCGTGGCCGTGCAGAGCCTGGACAACCAGCCGCTCGGCCAGTCGCACAGCCTGCTGGTCTCGCTCGGCACGCGGGCCGTGCCCAAGGAAGACAAAAGCACCCCGTTCTATGTCGAGCCCCTGGTCGGTGCCTTGAGTATCGCCGCACCGCCGGGCCTGAAGGCCTATGCCCGCAGTGCCTCGGGACAAGAAACAGTGCTTCCAGCCCGTTACGAAAATGGCCGCTACACCCTGAACTTCGACGGCCAGCACATGGCCAATTGGCTGTTCTTGAAATAGGCCATTCGGCCTTCTACGCTCTGAAAAGACCTGTATTGGCAGGCCCTCAACACTGAATCTGTTCCAGGAGGATTGGATGAAGTACTTGGTTGTCGGAGGCGCAGGCTATATAGGTTCGCACATGGTCAAGTACCTGGCGGACGCAGGTCACGAGGTGGTCGTGGCGGATATCGCGCAAGCACGCCCTGACATCAAGTGGGTCGGGCTGGATGTCGCCGACAAGCACGCACTGGACACCTTGTTCGCCGAATCCCCTTTCGATGCGGTCTTCCACTTCGCCTCCCACATCCAGGTGGGTGAGTCGGTCACCGACCCTGCCAAGTACTACCAGAACAACGTGGCAGCCACCCTGACCCTGCTGCATGCCATGGTACGGGCGAACATCAAGCACCTGATCTTCTCCTCCACCGCTGCCGTCTATGGCGACCCGCAGTACACCCCCATCGACGAGCAACACCCCAAGCTGCCGATCAACCCTTATGGGCGCAGCAAATGGATGGTGGAGCAGATTCTGGAGGACTTCGACCGGGCCTATGGACTGAAATCGGTATGCCTGCGTTACTTCAACGCCGCCGGCGCAGACCCAGGCGGTCAGATCGGCGAGTGCCATGAACCGGAAACCCACTTGATCCCGTTGATCTTGCAGGCCGCGTCAGGACGACGCGAGGCGATTACCGTGTTCGGCCATGACTACGATACCCCCGATGGCACCTGCATCCGTGACTATATCCATGTCAACGATCTGGCCTCGGCGCACGCGCTGGCCGTGGATTATCTGTTGAAGGGCGGCACCAGCACGGTCTTCAACCTGGGCAACGGCCAAGGCTTTTCCGTCCAGCAGGTGATCGACACTGCCCGCGCGGTGACTGGTCGGCCGATCAACGTCAACAAGGCGCCGCGCCGCGCCGGCGACCCACCGACGCTGGTCGCCGATGCCGGCAAGGCGGAAACCGTGCTGGGATGGAAACCGCAATTCACCGCGTTGGAGCAAATCGTCTCGCACGCCTGGAGTTGGGAGCAGCAGTACCCCTGGCACTGACTGCCAAGGGTATGCCGGTCGCCTTCAATCAATAGTAGGAGCGAGTCTGCGGCTCTGCCTTGTTCAGTACCGCGCCGATCAGGTTGGCAGTACCCAAGTGGTACAGGCAGTCTTCGATCTCTTTCTTGCTGTTCTGACCATTGGCCACCACCAACAGCACGCAGTCGAACTTCGGCAGCACGGTGATGGCGTCGTCGGAACTGAGCAGCGGTGGCAGATCGAAGATACAGATGCGCGAGTCGTAGCGATCGCGCAGATCGCCGATCAGGTTGGTCACCCTAGGCGAAGACAACACCTCGGTGGACAGCGGTATCGGCTCACGGGTCGGCAGCACCACGAAGCGCGGCAACGTTGGGTTGACCAGCACCTCTTCCAGTCCGGCCTTGCCAGACAACAGTTCGTTCATGGCCTTGCCCATCGGCAACCCAAGGCTGGCACCCACCCTTGGACGGCGCAGATCGAAGTCCACCAGCAGTGCGGTCTTGGTAGTGTGATGGGCGATACTCATCGCCAGGTTGATTGCCAGCACCGTCTTGCCTGCCTCGGGTGTCGGCGAGGTGATGGCCAAGGTGCGCCAGCCATTTTCCTCCATGGCCTGCAGCACCTGGGTACGCAGGAGGTCGAAGGCCCAGCTCATGTTCGAGTTCTTGTTGTACGCCACGATTCGGTGTCGCTCGAGGTGCTCGGCCCGCAGCGGCACAACGGTGGTTTGTACATAGTCGAATGGGCCAAGTACTTCGGTTTGCTCGACCGCAGGTAGCGGCGTGTCCGAAGCGTTGGGCGATACCTGGTGCAGGGGTTTTCCAATAGCCGGCGTAATTCTGTCCATCGCTGCTGTTCCCTATTCAAACCGAGCCATAGCTTTGAAAAGCAGAAGGTCCAACGGCATGTACAAGAAATGGACCATCGCTAATATGATAGCAACCAACAACAACCCGGCGACCACCATCAGGGTTCGCGAGCGTTTGCGCTGGGCCAGCTCGGCCTGGGTGGAGATAAACGGCACTGCAACCAGCACACGCTTGCCCACCACGCTTTCCAGGGCACCCACACCGCGTACGCGCTGATTGAGCATTTCCAGCAACATCACCAGTGCACCGCCACCGGCCGGGGCCAGCAATACCCCCAAGGCAACGATTTTCTTGCGGTTGGGCTTGACGGGTTTTTCCGGCATCAGCGGCGGTTCCAGCAGCACGAAACGTTCCGCCTTGTTTTCCTCTTCCAGGCTTTCGGTGATTTTCGCGCCCATCTCCTTGGCGCGAATTTCTTCGTACTTCTTGCGCGCGTTATCGTGATCGCGCATCAACGTCACCAGGCCACGCTCGACTTGAGGCGCTTCAAGAATCTCCGCCTCGTAGCCTTCGATCTTCTTGGTCAGCTGACGCTTTTGCTCGGCAAGCGAGGCGATGCGTGATTGCGCAGCCTCGATGCGCGTGCGCACCCGGGCTGCATCCAGATTCGTCTCAGCTACTGCCATACCATTGCCGCCGGCGGTTTCAAGTGCCTGGATCTTGCGCTTGACCGCCTGTACGTCAGGGTGGGCATCTTTATACCTGCCAAGCAGCCTGGCGTACTCTGCCTTGAGGCTGGCCAGGTCCTGCGGTTGATCTGCCACGCTCCTGCCGTTGTCCGGCTTGACGGTCAACCCGGCCTTGGCAGCGGACAGTTCCAGCTCCAGGTAACGCAGCTCTTCCTGCGCGGCCTTGTAGTCACGGTCGACTTCCCTGAACTCAAGCTCGGAGCGCGACAGCATGCTCATGCGCAGCTCCTGATGCTCCGGCAAGGCATTGGCGTGGGCCTGCTTGAAGTCGGCCAGCTGGTTCTCCAGGCTCGCCAGTTCGGCACCCAACTTGTTCGCTTCCTGGGTCAGGAACTCGGTGGTCTCGCTGGCCCGCTCGGTGCGCTGCTTGACGTTCTCGTTGAGAAACAGCGTGACCAGTTCGTTAGCCACTTCCTTGGCCACTTCTGGACGCTTGTCCTCGTAGGACACATTGAAAGCCACCGTTGCCTCGCCGCGTCCCTTCACGAAGGTACTGACGGTGGCGACCACGATGGAGTTGCGCATCTTCTCGATCTTGTCCGACTCGCTGAATTGCTTGCCCTTGTCGGCGAACAGGCCGTACTTGTCGATGATGCGCAACAGGTTCTCGCGGGTCATCACCCGCTGGCGAATCACTTCGATGCGTTCATCGGCAAAACTGTTGTTGTTTGCCGACACCAGCTCTGGCGAGATTTGCTGTGACTCCACCAGAATGGTGCCGGTCGACTGGTAGATGGGAGGGACCGTGACAGCGACTGCCACGGTGAGTGCAAGAATGACCACGATACTGACCCCCAACAGCAGGGCTCTTTCCTTGATGATTGCCAGGTAATCTTTGAGGGACAGTTCGTATTCAGACTTCATAGAGGCCACCGCGCTGAAATTCAGAGGTCGGGTAATCTATACGTCAAGGTCATTCCAATGATGGTGCCTGTTGCATCCGGCAAGTTGTCTTGCTGGCGTTCCTTGTACATCAACGATAGGCGCAGATCCCAAAAAGGCGAGAGTTCACGACTCGCCCACGCGCTGTAGCTTTGCAAAGTATTGGGTGTGGTGCCTTTGGCGTCTTGCCAGGAGGCATCCAGCCCCACACGAGTGAGCTCGGTAAGCGCATAACTCCAGCTGCCACGTACTGCATCGAGTTCGGCAAAGCCCCCGGATGCGCTGGCAATGGTGCTTCGCTCGGCACTGAAAATCGCATCGGCTCGTTCCCCGATGTAGCGCAGCGAGACCCCTCCCTCCCCGCGCCTGCCCCCTTCGGAGCCGGACACCTGGTTTACCCCTACATGCACATCCCCGGTGAAACGTTCGGAGAACTGGTACTTCAACCCCACCGTAGGCGTGTAGCTGTTGGAGGCGAACGCCGTGGTGTCGTCCTGCGGCTCGTAACGCCGTGCGATGAAGCTGGTATAGAGGTCGGTGCGCTCGCTCCAGTTGTAAGTCCAGGTCAGCACGTTCGCCAGCTCGTCATAACCGGTCAGCGTGGTGATGTCGTATCGGGCGTGGGAGTACGTGGTTTCGTTGGCCAACGTACTGCGTTCGGTAATGGCATCACTCCAGTTGGCGGTCACCGTCGAGAGCTTCTGCGTGCCGTCGGTTGTCACCACGCCGGTGTCCTGGACCAGCGCCGACAACGTCGAACTTTCGTTGTAGTTCGCCCTCAGGCCGAAGCGGCCGCGCTCCGTTTCCCGCTGCCAGCCAAGGCTGACGTTGGGGTCTTCACGGTCCTTGATAATGGCCGTGTCGGACGAGCGCAGCACTTGCACGCCCAAACCAAAACTGAACTCGTCGCGGCCGAGCGTGCCGACCAGGCCAAAGTCAGGCGCAATGATCGTGCGCGTCACTGCCTTTTCGTCAGACGTCAACAGCAAGGGGTTGCTGTCATACTCGACCGTCGTCGGTACGGCAACCGAACTGTGCCAGATAGCGGCATGAACCATCCCCGAGTACGGCAAAATCAAGAGTGCTGTGGCAACACCCGTATTTCTGAGAAGCGGCATTCTGAGCCTTACTGCACATGGCAAGATCAAGGTACGATCAATGTGTCACCAGCGCGCAGTTGGAAATTGGTGGACATGTCGCGCCCAGACACCAAATCCTTGTAGCGTACTGGCAGTACTTTTTGTGAGTCGCCGTTTTGGCGAACAACTTTTATTTCGCTTTCGTCCGCAAACTTGTCCAGGCCGCCTGACATGCTCAGCGCCTGCAACACTGCCGTGGGTCCATACATTTCAACCGGCCCAGGCTTGATCACTTTACCTTGCACGTAGACGAGATTGCCAGCCGTACTGGTGACCACGACGCTTACATGCGGATCGGCCAAGAAGGGTTCGAGTTTGACTTTGATTTTCTGCGCGACGGTCGTGACATCAAGACCGGCGACATCGACACGCCCGGCAAGGGGGAAGGTGATACTGCCATCGGGCAGGACCGTGGTTTCCTGGCGCAGGCTTTCTTCCTGCCACACGGAAATCATCAATTTATCGCCGGCACTGAGCTGGTAAACCGGACTCTGATCTTCGGCATGGCTGGTACCCACCCCAACCAGCAGCACGCAGAGCACAGAACACATCAAACGCACCATGGGGGATCCCTCCAGGCAAGTAGCCATGTAAAGAGCACTATGTGAGAACAACAAAAAACAGCTTCTCGCTCCACACCGGTCAAACCACCTGTTGCGACAGTTGACCGCGACACCACAAACCACTCACTGCAACCAGGCAACCTTCAGGTTGTCGGCAAGTGGAATATAGCAACGGCTCGCGAATTGACAAGCTGCGACCCCTGATGCCAACGACCTCGCGTCAAATGCCCGACAGGGCACCCAAGTCGTTGACTCTCCTTGTAAAAATCAAACTTTTCTTCGGTTAGCCACGACGACGAAGCCGATGACAGCGACTGCGAAGAGCCAGCCAGCCGTCGCCAACGGAATTACACTCGCCTGGTTGATGTAGGAGTCGGCAGCGCGCGCCGCGCCACTCAAAAGTATCAATAAAAATATAGATTTAATGAACAGTGTCGAGCGCATGATCCCCTCCTGACAAAGAGGATAAACACGGGGAAGGAAGTGTCTTATTAGCTGCTGATTGGAGCTTATGGGCACAATGATATTACGTCAACGATCCGACACCATAATATATCTCAATGAGGCAGGCCCAATATCGTCAAAAAGTTGCCAGGTTAAATTTGTAAGCTTTTGCGCGTTACGCCCCATTGACCGAAGACGTTGATTCCATTGCAAAACCCTTACGCGACGAGTCTGAACATACGCCGTGCCCTACCCGGGCTCACCGCGCGGGTTGTCACTGCGTTGAAACGGCCGATGTGTTTCACGGGTGATAACCCAAATGCTAATCGTTGTAAGTCCAACCCAGATTTGACGCATTCCAGGCTCTGCGTGAACAGTCTTGAGACGAAGGTCAGACAAGGGGAAAACAGCCGAGGAAGCGGCGTTTACGGGTTGTAAATGAGCCTTCCGAGGCTGTTCTCAACGCAGCATCACCGGGTAGCAAGGCTTTGCGTACAGAGCTTAGGCCCCGCGTGCCGGTGAGAGGGGGGACGCGGTACAGGCAACCGGTTTATGACGGCAGTAGATCCAGTGTGCGCTCAACCTCGTCGATATCGATCTTGAAACCCTCGCCGTCCGGTGTCCCGACCACAAAACCGAAATGCTGGTGATCACGATCGGTTATGAACTTGTAGTAGCTGACGAACCGGTTAGGCGGTTGTAGCGCCAGCACCGAGCCTCCGTCCTGAAGTACATTCACGCCGTGCGCCAACTGGCTGCCTTCAACACCTATCACCGTTCTAGCACCTGCACAGGCCGCCACGATGCTCGGCACATCGGTTTTGAGGGGATTGATGATGCGAAAGCCTCGGTGCTTGCGCAGGTGCTCGGCAATCTCAAGCTCGTTGCGCAACAGCCGTAGTTCGCCATCGCCACCGCGCAACAGGAAAACACCAGGATGGGGCGCATGCTCGACATGGGACAGCAACTTCTCCCCCATGCCCCGGTAACGCAGGTGCCTGTTGCGGTTATTGCTCTGGTCGTCGAACAACACCAGTTCGCGAATGAAGGCATTACGCAAACGCAGCGGCCGCATGCCCAACCAGTCTTCATATGCAGGGGCCTGGGCGAACAAGGGGAATTTCGCCGAAGGCGCTGTAGTAATCGGTACGCCCTCATTACAAGCCAACGGATACGTCGCGCAATCCTCCATCAACCAGGTGCCGAACCAGGAGTTGCCGTGCAGCGTGCAATAGGCCGCCGCACGCTCGATTTCATGCTCTACGACAATTCCGGGAAAATGCGTAGGGCGCAAGGACAGCCAGTGGCAGGCATCGTCCTTGTACAGGGCACCGTCGATCAACCATACATCCTTGATCAGGTAGCCTCGCGTGGCGCCATGGTCGACGGTCAAGCCGCCTTCCATCGTCCGGCGCGGGTGCTCGAAGGGATGAAATTCCCAACCGGTTACACGCTCCAGCTGGTTGGGCAGGAAGATAGCGCGTGGCGACACAGTGGTCTCACTCGGGGCAATCTCCCAACTTTTCTCGGCAATGCTTTTAAGGTCGATCTCTGCCTGTCGGGAGAACCGTTTGCGGGCGATGTATTTGTAGGCGGCCAGCGTCAATTTTTTTCGACCCCTAGCAGGTGTGGCACTGAAGGGCGTGACATCGCTTCCCATAGTGAGCTCCCAAGGCTGCGCGGCTAATCGCCAAAAAATCAGCTGATCCGTGTTCTTCCTTAATGCGGATCAATTGGACAACACCCTTTCCATCTTGGGCGGGGACTGAACGTCGGCATAACGACTGCGCAAGGTTTCGACGAATTGCTCGGCAGCCGTCCGTGCGCCATAGAGATAAATCTTGTGCAGGCCGCCGAAGACCATTTCACGGTAACGGCTGGCAATCTCTTCTTCGCTCGGCCCCTCAGGCAGGCCCAGGTGAAGTGTCAACTTGTTGCCTTCGACGGCAAACAAGGGGGTGTCCCACAAAAACCGGGCAATGCCGGTCTTGGGTAAACGAACGAACAGGTAGCCGTAGTTGCCGAAGGGGTCGACATCGCCACCGCGCCGTCGTTTCCATTTCAGCAGCCCGTCATCGGGCCGCGCCAGGCACATGCCGATGTCGTAATAGTCGAAGCCGTTGGCCAGCGCCCACTCAAGGGCCATGAACGTGGTGATCGAATTGACCTCGCGCAGTTTTCTGGCGTCCGAAAACACAGCCTCGCAATAGCCGAAGCGCACCGTACTCCAGTAGCGCTTGCCACCTCGAACGACTTCGCATCCCAGATGACAGGCCACGACTTCGTCGCCCAGGGTGATCAGGTCGAGACGGCCAAAGCCCTTGGCCAGGCGCAGCACCTCTTCACTGGGGATCTGCACCGCCCTGCCGCCTTGCCGGGCGGTGGCATAGGGGCGAAGCAACTGCGTATCGGCCATTGCGATGTCCTCATCGGACAACGCCTGACGCATGCTGTAAAGCGGCCGGTTCTTACGGATGCTGCGCCTCAACTCGCTGTCGTAGCGTGCGGTGATATCCTCCAGCGACCGACCAAGCGGCACCACGGCGCTCAGATAATGGGGAACCGTCAAGGCGCCTGAGGTGGGCATTTCGCTGACTACCACCACATGCCCCGATGCAACCGGCGTCGAGTGCCCCTCGCCCGCCTCCCCTTGCTCCTTGCCGGAAATCAGTACCTGAGCCAGCTCGCGCTGTTGCTTTCTGCCGATGTACAGCACCTCGTACGGACTCTCCTGACCCAGCCGGAAGCGAGCCACCTCCCAACGCCAGACACATGCCCGCCCCATCAGCTCACGTATCTTGTGCGAAGCAGTCTTGATCTCGTAACGCGTGGAGGGAGAGATGAATGTGCGAGCAACCGCCGCCAAGGTCTTTTTCATTGCTTCTTCGACGTCCTGTGATGTTGTCTGTGGGCAGGTCGGAAAAAGATCTGGATACATCGCGAAACGTGTATTTAAACACTTGATACGCATGACTTAATCAGAAAATAATGCGCGCCTATTCAGCGATAATTAAAGATGCAAGGCTACCCCTTTGCAAGCGGCACTTTGACACCATCGAGTGCTGTTTTATGGCGTCAATATTTCTTTGACTGAAGTTCTCTTTGAGTACCTCGGTTTATCGCGTATTGCGCCGTTTTAAACCACTCGTCGTTTTCAACACCCCAGCTATTCTTTTGCCCAATGGCTTGGCGTGTCGTTTGCAACATCGGTTTTCGCCGCCAAGCAAGACGACATTCCGACGCAGCAACGGCCAACTTTTATTGCCTACCCACGCGTGCAATGGCGCCTGGTCAGTCACCGGAGATGTAACGTGTCAACGCTTAGTGAAATTGCTATGAACCACGCCAAAATGGCCAAAGGGTTGGCAGAACACACCGCAGAGCCGCCATTGCGGCAGCCAGTGGTCGTCGGGGGCTTCGAGATCAGCGCCTTGGAATTGACGCAGCCCCCCTGCAATGTCGAGGTTCAGGAGCGCTACCTGGACCAGCCCTGCCTGGCCGCCCTGTAATCGCTCGGACGACGCACCGCCGGCGCCTGTCAGGCGCCCGTCGATCGCTGGCGTTGTGGATGTTGGTGCAACCAACGCTGGAACTCGGCAGCGGGCATCGGCCGCCCCAGCAAATAGCCCTGCCCCTGGTCGCAGCCTGTGTTGCGCAGGAAGTCGTATTGCGCCTGGGTTTCGATCCCCTCCGCGGTGATGCGATAACCCAGGGCGTGCCCCAGGTCGACGATGGCCCGGGCCACCGCCACCGCATCATCGTCTTCGGGCAAGTCCTTGATGAAGGCACGGTCAATTTTCAGATGGTCGATGGGCAAGGCGCGCAAATAGGCCAAGGATGAATACCCAGTACCAAAGTCGTCCACGGCCGTTGCGACACCCATCGCCTGCAGCTGGGCCAGTACCGCGCAGGCCTGCTGCTGGCTTTCCATCAACAGGCTCTCGGTGATTTCCACCTCCAGCAGGCTGGGCGACAAGCCGTGCCGCTCCAGGGCCAGTGCCAAGGTGCTGACATAATCGCTACGTTCGATCTGCAGTGCCGCCACGTTGATCGCCAATGGCCCGGGCAGGCAGTCGTGGTCCCTCCAGGCTGCCATCTGCGCGCAGGCCAGCTCCAGCACCAGTTCGCCCAGGGGAATGATCAAACCTGTACGCTCGGCCAGCGGGATGAATTCACCGGGGGAAACCAGGCCATGCTCCGGGTCTCGCCAGCGCAATAACGCCTCCACCCCTTCCAACCGACCGCTGAACAGGTCGAGCTTAGGCTGGTACCACAGCTCGAATTCATTGTTCTGCAGCGCCCGGCGCAGATTGCGCTCCAGTTCCAGGCGTTGTTGCAAGCGTTCGGTCATCTCAGGCTGGTAAGGCTGCCAGGCATTGCGTCCGCCCTCCTTGGCTGCGTACATCGCGGTGTCGGCATGTCGTAACAGGCTGTCGGCGTCCGCACCATGCTGCGGGCACCAGGCCAGACCGATACTGCCTGTGACCAGGCCAGCATTGCCGTTGAGGTCGAATGGCCGTTGCAAGCAGCGCAACAGTGCGCGCACCTGCTGGTTCACCTGACCCTGGCTACCCTGGAGCATGAACACGAACTCGTCCCCCCCCAGGCGACACACGCGGTCGGCACTGTCGAGCTCCTGGAGAAAACGGGCGGTAGCTTGCTGCAGCAGCAAGTCGCCCATGGCATGGCCGAGGCTGTCGTTTACCTGCTTGAAACCGTCGATGTCGAGCATCAACACCGCCAAGCCACGTCCCTGGGTGATAGCCTGGGTCAGTTGCTGCTGGAACAGCACACGATTGGGCAGCCCGGTGATGGTGTCGTAATGAGCGGAGCGCTCAAGCTTGGCCTGGGATTCGCTGAGTTCCACGTTCCGCAGGTGCAACAGACGCTGCTTGCGGCTCAGTTGCGAGATGCACAGGGTAAGCAGCCCGGTACAACCCAGCGAGAACAGGAACCAGGGGGAAGCCAGCAGCCCCGGAAACAACGGCCAGCCGTGAAGCGGCGCGGCCACCAGCTGCCAGTGCCCACCCGGCACCTCCACCGGCAGACTGAGCAGCGGCCTTTCGAACAACCGTGCATCCCCCCAGATCATGGCGCCCTCACCGCCTTTGCCATCGACACCGCGCAAGGCGATGGCAATGTTCAGGTCAGGCCGCAAACCGGCCGAAACCAGCAGCCGCTCCACATCGGTCACCACCGACACGCTGCCCCAATAACGCTTGGCGCTCCCCTCGTCAGCCATGAACACCGGCCGCCGATAGATCAGCGCCGTGCCCCCCTGGTACAGGTGCACCGGGCCGGCCAGTATCGGCTGATGCCGCTCCCTGGCTGCCTGCAACACCGGATACTGGTCCGGCAGACTGCGATAATCCAGGCCAATGACCGCCTGGTTACCCTTGCGCGGATAGATATCGCGGATCACGTCGTTGGGGGCCAGCGCCACATGGCGCATGTAAGGCACCGACGCCAATGCCTCGCGTGCCATGACACGAAAATGCTCAGGGCTGATACCACCATCGGCGGCAATTAATTGCGCGATGCCTTCGGTCTCGCCGAACGCCGCGCGTAACTGCGCCTCCAGCGCTGCGCGCACTCCCGACAACTGCGCGCTCAAGGTGCTGACCTGGTCGCTGCGTTCACGCTGGACATCGAGCCGGCCAAGCAACACCGACAAGCCGATACCGACCAGGGCGAAACCGATGGGCAACAAACGGCTGGCATGACGGCGAATGGCCTCTGACGTCGGGGCCGGCTCGTCTGGAGATGGGTAAAAAATGCTCATGGTCCCGATGCTGGAGGTCGATTGACTGTGTATCGGCGCAAACCGGGCAATGTTGAGCCAGACTGGTGTTTTTCTTCCGGCGGGTGCATGCTCAGGTGCTGAAGCGTTTCACCCTGCCAAATATGTGAGGTGCAGTACCCATGGACCGTCTGCTCGATTCGCTGTTTCCCACTGCCGATGACATCCCCGAAGCGTGGCGCCTGGGAGCGCCGCTGGAACAGCGCGAATACCTCGTCAATGGCGAGTTGAAGCGCTGGGACGGCCCCCTGGCCACCGTCCGCAGCCCGGTCTGGATCAAGGAAAGCGATACAGAGCGCCAAGTCATCCTCGGCAGTGCGCCGCTGCTCGATGCCGATACCGCACTCACCGCCCTCGATGCCGCGGTGCAGGCCTACGACAAGGGCCGCGGTGCCTGGCCGACGATGCGCGTGGCAGAGCGCATCCAGCACGTTGAAACCTTCCTGGCCCGCATGCTTGAGCAACGCCAGGCAGTGGTCAAGCTACTGATGTGGGAAATCGGCAAGAATCTCAAGGACTCGGAAAAAGAGTTCGACCGCACCTGCGACTACATCGTCGACACCATCAACGCCCTCAAGGACCTCGACCGCCGCTCCAGCCGTTTCGAGCTGGAACAGGGCACCCTCGGCCAGATCCGCCGAGCGCCGCTGGGCGTGGCACTGTGCATGGGGCCATACAACTACCCACTCAATGAAACCTTCACCACGTTGATCCCGGCACTGATCATGGGCAACACCGTGGTGTTCAAACCGGCCAAGTTCGGCGTTCTGTTGATTCGTCCGTTGCTCGAAGCCTTCCGCGACAGTTTCCCGCCAGGTGTCATCAACGTCATCTATGGCCGTGGCCGCGAGACCGTCAGTGCCCTGATGGCCAGTGGCGACATCGACGTGTTCGCCTTCATCGGCACCCACAAGGCGGCGAGTGACTTGAAGAAGCTTCACCCGCGCCCGCACCGCCTGCGTGCCGCCCTGGGCCTGGACGCCAAGAACCCCGGCATCGTGTTGCCCGAGGTTGACCTGGACAACGCGGTGGAAGAAGCCGTCACCGGCGCCCTGTCGTTCAATGGTCAGCGCTGCACGGCGCTGAAGATCCTGTTCGTGCACGAGGATGTGGTCGATGCCTTCCTCGACAAGTTCCAACGCAAGCTCGCTACCCTCAAGCCGGGCATGCCATGGGCGCCGGGTGTAGCGCTGACCCCGCTGCCCGAGCAGGGCAAGGTCGACTACCTCGACGGCCTGGTAGCCGATGCCATTGCCAAAGGCGCGCGGGTGCTCAACGAAGGGGGTGGGCAAAGCCGAGGCTCGTTCTTCTACCCCGCCCTGCTCTACCCGGTGGCACCGAGCATGCGTGTCTACCATGAGGAGCAGTTCGGCCCGCTGGTGCCGGTGGTGCCCTACCGCGACCTGCAGACGGTGGTCGACTATGTGCTCGACTCCGACTACGGCCAGCAACTGAGTCTATTCGGTAACGACCCGCAGACCATTGGCAACCTGGTCGACACCTTCGCCAACCAGGTAGGCCGCATCAACATCAATGCACAGTGCCAGCGAGGGCCTGACACGTATCCGTTCAATGGCCGCAAGAACAGCGCCGAGGGCACCTTGTCCGTACACGATGCCCTGAGGGTGTTCTCGATTCGGACCCTGGTGGCGACCAAGTTCCAGGAGGCCAACAAAGCATTGATCAGCGAGATCATCCGTAACCGTCAGTCGAGTTTCCTGACCACTGACTACATCTTCTGATGTCTTGCAGCCGCCAGTTCAGGCTGGCGGTATAACGTTTATAGGAATTTGTTCTAACCACCCTGTCGATTTTTCAAGCGCGCAAACGACTCTATGCAGTAGGTAACGTTGGGAGGCTCGCTCGCCGGGTCTTCCGGCATCCACGTCAAAGGAGCGATGAAAAATGACAGTCAAACCCATCCCCGAAGGCCAGCACAGCATCACCCCCTATCTGGGTATCAAGGATGCGAGCAAGGCCATCGAGTTTTACAAGAAAGCCTTCGGCGCCATCGAGATGTTTCGCCTCGATGGCCCGGATGGCCGTGTCGGCCATGCCGAGCTGAAGATCGGCGACTCGTCGTTGATGCTCGCCGACCCTTGCGACATGGAAGGCAGCCTCAAGGCCAGCCAAACCATCAGTGCACCCGCCGTTGGCCTGCACCTGTACGTCGCGGACTGCGACAGCGTCTATGCCCAGGCAATTGCCGCTGGCGCCACCCAACTGCATCCGCTACAAGACCAGTTCTATGGCGACCGCAGCGGCACCTTGAAAGACCCGTTCGGCAACCTCTGGTTCATCTCAACCCACAAGGAAGACCTCAGCGTCGAGGAGATACGCGCACGCGCCGCGAAAATGTTCGGCGGCAACTGAGCGCCAGGCAGCTTGCCTCACGCTTGAAGTTGAAACCCGCGCGGCTTTGCTTGAAGCTTGGGGCTCGTAGCTTGGAGCTGCTCAATGCGAATCATCGACAAGACCGCCGCGCTGGTGCGCAGCCTCACGCCCGCTGAAGAGGAGCTGCTGGTCGGCTTCGCCAACGGCACACTCGCCGGCCCACGCCTACTGCAGGCTAACCAGTGGCTGATGAAAGTGCGCAGCGCCAACCAGTGGCTGGCATGCGACTGCCGCAAGGACGCCCTGCCCGTGCTCAATGTCACGCTCAACGGCAACACTGGCACGCTGTTTCTAAAGAACAACCCCGGCACTGCGGAACATGCTCCCGGCTGCCCGTTCAGCAAGGATGAGCGCGAAGACAGCGAGGACGAGCAAGCGCCCAGTTCGCCGGTTGCCTGGCTTGCGCCCGATACACCACTGCGTCTGATCGGTGACTTCCAGAAGGCTGGCGATGGCATTGAAACCAGCGAGCGACGCGAACAGCAGCGCTTGCTGTCGCTGCTGCTGACCTGGATGGAGACCAGCGGCCTCAATCTGTATGCCTCGCACCTGAAGAAGGACCTTACCGGGCAGTTCGCCGAGCTGCGTGGCGTGGCCGGTCGCTACCCATTGCTGGCGCGGGTGCCAGCCAGCAATTACCTGGAAACCCGCCTGGACATGAAGCACATGATGATGCTCAAGGCCAGGCTGCGCGAAGCGACGGTGTTCGGCAACCACCGCCGCCATGGGCTGATACTCGACTGCGTCGACCAGATCAAGGGGCGCAAGCTGTTCAACAACCGCAACGAGGACGGCTTCGACTTCCAGGGCCACCACCTGTACTGGGGCGGCAGCCGCGCATCCGGGCCGTTGCTGGCGTTGGCGCTCTACTCGCCGACCACGGCCGGCAGCCATTTCTATGAGCTGATTCACGTGGCCAGCGTGCCGGTGCTGTCGCGAGCTCACCTGTTCCCGGTGTACCGTGACGAAGAGCGCGAGCCGCTCAAGGCGCTGGTGTCGTTGATCGACTGGATGGCCAGCAAGGGCGTGAAGGTGCAGATGCGCAGACCGGTGATTGGTGGCCAGGTGATGGACGAGTTGGTGCTCACGTCGGACCAGGATCGCGTGTTGTCGGTATCGTTGCTGGAAAAGCCGCTGGGGCCAGAGCCTGAGACCGAACATTTCAAACGCTACGCCGACTTCAAGAGCTTGGAGACCTTCCGCAAGTATGTGGCGGGGTTCTTCATGCGGGAGCGCTGAAGTGCTTTTTTGGGGGGTGGATGCTTGGCGGCGCTGGTGAGATCGAGCGCCGCCCGCGCGGCGCATCGCGAGCAAGGCTCGCTCCTACGTTTGTTGCGGGCCAGTAACGTCAGTGACAGGCGCGCGCGTCCGCCTGGTTTGTACGACCCCATATTGCGCCGTGCTCTAAAGCGTTCGCGCGCATATCCCACAGATTCATTGGCCCGAAACCGACGTAGGAGCGAGCCTTGCTCGCGATGCGCCGCGCGGGCGGCGCTCGATCTACGCATCACCTCCTAACACAAGACCGCCACTTCACCGCCCCTACCTCCCCGGAATCACCCAAGAAACAACCGATACGCCGGGTTATCCGTCTCGTCCCAATACCGATAGCCCATCTCGTCCAACGCCTGCGGCAAGCTGCCCTGCTCGTCGTCCGGCACTTCCAACGCCGCAAACACCCGGGCCTCGGCTGCTCCGTGGTTGCGGTAATGGAACAAACTGATGTTCCAGCGCTTGCCCAGACGCTCCAGGAAGCCCAGCAAGGCCCCCGGCCGCTCGGGGAACTCGAAGCGCAGCACCCGCTCATTGGCGCCTGGTGCCGCGTGGCCGCCGACGGTGTGACGAACGTGCAACTTGGCCAGTTCGTTGTCGGTCAGGTCGAGTACGTTGTAGCCCTGTTCGCGCAAATGGTTCAGCAGTTGCTCGCGCGGATCATGCAGCGGGTGCGTCTGAACGCCCACGAACAGCCGCGCTTCCTTGCCTGGATAATAGCGGTAGTTGAACTCGGTGATCTGCCGCTTGCCCAGCGCCTGGCAGAAGGCGCGGAAGCTGCCTGGCTGCTCAGGGATGGTCACGGCGATGATCGCCTCGCGCTGCTCGCCCAGTTCGGCGCGCTCGGCGACATGGCGCAGGCGGTCGAAATTGACGTTGGCGCCCGAGTCGATGGCAACCAGAGCCTTACCCTGCACGCCTTCACGGGCTACGTATTTCTTGATGCCCGCCACGGCCAGGGCGCCGGAAGGCTCGGTGATCGAACGGGTGTCGTCGTAGATGTCCTTGATCGCCGCGCACAGCTCGTCGCTGCTGACGGTGACCACCTCATCGACGAAGTGACGGCACAACTCGAAGCAATGCGCGCCGATCTGCGCCACCGCCACGCCGTCGGCGAAAGTACCGACCTGGGGCAGAATCACCCGTTCACCGGCGGCCATGGCAGCCTGCAGGCAATTGGAATCCTCCGGTTCGACACCGATGACCTTGACCTCGGGGCGCAGGTACTTCACGTATGCGGCAATGCCCGCCACCAGTCCGCCGCCGCCAACCGGCACGAAGATCGCGTGCAGCGCACCTGGGTGCTGGCGCAGGATCTCCATCGCAACGGTGCCCTGCCCGGAAATGACATCCGGGTCGTCGAACGGAGGCACGAAGGTCGCCCCCTCATCGTCCGCCAGCTTCAGGGCATGGGCCAACGCGTGGGGGAAACTCTCGCCGTGCAACACCACATGGCCGCCACGGGAGCGCACGCCTTCGACCTTCAGCGACGGGGTGGTAGTGGGCATGACGATGGTCGCTTTGATCCCCAGGTGCGCCGCCGCCAACGCGACACCCTGGGCGTGGTTGCCAGCCGATGCAGTGATCACCCCGCGCTCACGCTGCGCCGTGCTCAAGCGTGACAGGCGGGTGTAGGCACCGCGGATCTTGAACGAGAACGTCGGTTGCAGGTCTTCGCGCTTGAGCAGCACCTGGTTGCCCAGGCTTGCCGACAACGCCGGAGCGACTTGCAAGGGAGTCTCGATCGCCAGGTCGTACACCGGCGCGGCGAGAATGCGCCGAACCTGTTCCGACAGCAGTTGCTGGGGGGTGACGAGGGGACGCGGGCTGACACTGAGGTTGGTCATCGATGACTCCTGGTTGTTTTCACGTTGCCCAGGAGTCAGAGAGAAAAAACCCGCCTCCAGGGCGGGTTCGGTGCACGTACGCGCTAGCCCGCCAAACTGATAATGGCGGTAATAATAATGGCGTTGGCGTGCGGGAATGTGTTCATGGGTAGGGAAGTTATCCCGCCGCTAAGCAGGAAGTCAACACTTTGCTTCTTGCGCCGAGACCGGCACATCGAACACTTTGTCGAAGCCCCACTGGAACACGAACGCGTACACGAAGAAGAACACGAACAGTGCCAGGTTGGTGAGCAACGCCGCCCACAAGCTGATGTCCATCCAGTACGCCACCAGTGGCAACAGTATCAACACCAGTCCGCCCTCGAAGCCCAGCGCATGCAGGAACCGCCGCCACAACGTGCGGGTGCGCTGGCGCTGACGCGCCTCCCAACGCTCGAAGGCCCAGTTGAAGCCCATGTTCCAGCTCATGGCGATGCCCGACATCAGCACTGAAAGCACCGTCGAATGGGCCATGCCTGCATCGAACATCAACGACAACGCCGGCGCCACGCACGCCACGGCGATGATTTCGTAAAGGATGGCCTGAACGACCTTGCGGGCCTTGCCTTGCATGTGGGGCTCCTGAGTCACGCGAAAGCGAACGGTACGCCGGTTGACGGGCATGTTCAACGTGCACATTCAGCGCGCCTGCCGGATTGGACAAGCTCTGGTTCCCCTGCTTGTATCTAAATCCTGCAAGCGCGACGCAATCGTACAACTTCGGACATGGAATCGGACGAGGAGCACGACGATGTCCAAAACCGTCATGATGGTATTCGGTACCCGCCCTGAAGCGATCAAAATGGCACCGTTGGCACGCGTACTGCGCGATTGCCCGGCGCTCGACCTGCACATCTGCTCCACCGGCCAGCACCGGGAAATGCTTGAACAGGTGCTCACCGCCTTCGGTCTGACCGTCGACCAGGACCTCAAGGTCATGACCCAGAACCAGACCCTCAACGGGCTGGCACGCGATCTGCTCGACAAGATCGACAAAGCCTACGAGCAGGTACAACCCAAGATCGTGCTGGTCCATGGCGACACCACCACCAGTTTCATCGCCGCCCTGGCAGCGTTCCACCGGCACATCCCCATCGGTCATGTCGAAGCCGGGCTGCGCACCGGCAACCTCCAGCAACCCTGGCCGGAGGAAGCCAACCGACGTTTGACCGGGGTGATCGCCGACCTGCATTTCGCACCCACCACCAAGGCTCGTGACAACCTGCTGCACGAGGGTGTGCCGTTGGAGCACATCGAGGTGACCGGCAACACGGTCATCGACGCCCTGCTCTGGATGCGCGAACACCTGACGCGCAGCCACTGGCGCCCTGCTGCCGACTCGCCGCTCGGCAAGTTGCGCGACGATCAGCGCATGGTCCTTGTCACCGGCCACCGCCGTGAAAACTTCGGCGCGGGCTTCGAGCGTATTTGCCTGGCCCTGGCCGAACTGGCGCTGCGTTACCCGGACGTGCAATTCGTCTACCCGGTGCACCTCAACCCACAGGTGCAAAAAGCCGTGTATGGCGTGCTGTCGGGCCGCGAGAACGTTCACCTGGTTGCCCCCCAGGACTACCAGCACTTCGTCTGGCTGATGAACCGTGCCTACCTGATCCTCACCGACTCCGGGGGCGTGCAGGAAGAGGCGCCCGCGCTGGGCAAGCCGGTGCTGGTGCTGCGCAAGGTGACCGAGCGACCCTCGGTGCTCGAAGGCGGCACGGTCAAGCTGGTCGGTACCCTGACCGAACGCATCGTCAAGGAGACCAGCCAACTGCTCGACGACCCCGAGGCGTACAGCAAGATGGCCAGGGTCTTCACCCCCTTTGGTGATGGTCACGCCAGCGAGAAGATCGCCGATCGCCTGAGCGACTGGCTGGACGCCACCGCCGTTAAACGAGATGACGCATGAGCCTGGCTTTCATCGACTTCCTCACTTATGTGCTGTTCGGCCTGAAAATCCTCGCCATCATCCTGGCGACACTGATGTTTCTGCTGGGCCTGGACGACTTGTTCATCGACCTCTGCTATTGGTGCCGAAAACTGATCCGCCGCTTCCGGATCTATGACAAATACGAAAAAGCCGACGAAAAACGCCTGTACGAAGTGCCGGAAAAACCGCTGGCGATCATGGTCCCGGCCTGGAACGAAGTCGGTGTGGTGGGTGAAATGGCCCGCCTGGCCGCCTCGACCATCGACTACGAGAACTACCAGATCTTCGTCGGCACCTACCCCAACGACCCGCAGACCCAGGCCGATGTCGATGCCGTTTGCCTGCACTATCCCAACGTCCACAAGGTGGTCTGTGCCCGCCCCGGCCCGACCAGCAAGGCTGACTGCCTGAACAACATCATCGACGCCATCCTCAGGTTCCAGGACGATGCACGCATCGAGTTCGCCGGCTTCATCCTGCATGATGCCGAGGACGTGATCTCGCCCATGGAACTGCGCCTGTTCAACTACCTGCTGCCGAACAAGGACATGATCCAGATCCCGGTGTACCCCTACGCACCGGAGTGGAAAGGCTTCACCGCCGGGCACTATGTGGACGAGTTCGCCGAGAACCATGGCAAGGATGTGATCGTGCGCGAGGCACTGACCGGCCAGGTGCCCAGTGCCGGGGTCGGGACCTGTTTCAGCCGCCGGGCCATCAGCGCCCTGCTCGAAGACGGTGACGGCATCGCCTTCGACGTGCAGAGCCTCACCGAAGACTACGACATCGGCTTTCGCCTGAAGCAAAAGGGCATGAAGTGCATCTTCGCCCGCTACTCGATCACCGACCCGGCGCTTGCGCTCAAACACGACTGGCGCGTGGGCATGAGCCGCGAGTTTTCCCAGGTCATCTGCGTGCGCGAGCACTTTCCTCGTGACTGGCAGCATGCCATCCGCCAGAAATCTCGGTGGATCGTCGGTATCGTGTTCCAGGGCACCAGCAACCTGGGCTGGAGCCGCAAGGGCGCGCTTAACTACTTCCTCTGGCGCGACCGCCGCGGGCTGTTCGCCTACCTGCTCAGCTTCCTGGTCAACTTACTGTTCCTGGTGCTGCTGGCGATGTGGCTGGTGACGGTGATCGCCCCCGATTCCTGGCGTTTCATGTCGATTCTGGGAGACAGCTGGCTGCTCTCGACACTGCTCTGGCTCAACGGGTTCATGCTGCTCAACCGCTTGTTCCAGCGTGGCTGGTTCGTCACCCGTTACTACGGCATCGGCGAGGGGCTGCTGTCAGCGCCCCGGATGATGTGGAGCAACTTCGTCAACTTCTTTGCCAACCTGCGCGCCTTGCGCCAGGTCATGGAAATGGGTGACTCGCGGCGCGTCGCCTGGGACAAGACCACCCATGAGTTCCCCGCCCTCACCTCGCCGGCACGTACTCCATTGGGTCAGCGCCTGGTAGCCAAAGGGCTGATCAGCGAGGAACAACTGCAACAAGCCATCACCAGCCCGGTACGTCGCCGCCTTGGCCGCGAGCTGCTGCTGCGCGGCTGGATCAACAGCGAACAACTGGTCGAAGCCCTGGCCGAGCAGCTGGACCTGCCCTGGGCACCGCTGAACCCGTTCAAGCTCGATCGGCAACTGATCGCCAAGCTGCCCCGCAAGCTGGCAACGCACTATGGTGTCCTGCCAGTAGCCGAAGACGGCGACACCCTGATCCTGGCCAGCGAAAGCCCGGTCAGCCAGGTATCGCTCGGCGTCATCAGTCGCCAACTCAAGCGTCCAGTCAAATGCCGCCTGGCCCCACAGGGCCGGGTTACCTTGGGCCTTCGCTATCACTACCCAAGCCGCTGGCAAGAGCCCGAGGTCCACGAGATGCTGCAGGTGCTGGAGCGCCACCAGGACGATACCGACCTGCTAGAGCGGGTCAGTCAGCATCAGGTGATGCTGGGCACACTACTGCAGGTGCGTGGCATGGTCCCGGTCACCCTGTTCAACCAGGCGTTGATCGACTTCGACCCACAGATGCAAAGCCTCGGCGAGCACTTGATCGCCCGCGGCATCATCACCGAGGAGGTGCTGCAACAGGCCCTTGCCGAACAGGCCAGCGAACAGCAGGCCGCCTTTGACCTGACGCGGGAGGTGGTATGAAGCCGCGCGTTACCCTCTCTATCGGCCTGTTGCTGTGCACCACCGCCGTGCCCGTCCTGGCCGCGCCCATGACCGAGTTCCAGCGTTTTACCAGCTACCCCTTCATGGAGCGCAGCTACCGCGAAGCGAAGAAGGACAATTGGGTCGAAGTGGAACGCCTGACCCGGCATGTGCTCAAGCGTGTACCCAACAATGACGAGGCTCGCGCCCTGCTGGTGGAGGCCTTGGCCCACCAGCGCCGCTACAAGGAAGCCGAATCCCTTGCCCAGACGCTGAGCGACAGCCCCGAGTTCGCCGACGCTGTGATGGAGCTTCGCCTGACCTGGATCGAGCAAGACCCGCCACCGGCGAGCCAGGTAGAACGTTGGCTGGCCACCACCGACGGCAATCAACGCGTGCGTTTGTGGCAGGCCTACAGCTTGAGCCTGGCCAAGTTCGGCGGTGCGGCCCGGGCATTGGACTGGCTGAACCAACTGCCGCCAAGAGAGGACGGCCAGGTCATGCGCCTGGTGCGCGCCAACTTCGCCGAGCAGCTGCGCAACTGGAAAGAGACCATCGAACAACTGGAGCCGCTGGCCGAACAAGGCAAACTGCCGGCCAAGGACTGGCAACGGCTGGCCAATGCCTACGTGCAGCAACTGGATGAAAAAGGCCTGACGCGGTTGCTGGATAGCGCCCCATCGCCGCAAGCCGCCAATCAGGCCCGCCTGGCCATGGCCAACCGGGCCATTGCCGTGGGCCATAACGAACAGGCTCAACGTTGGCTGCAGAGCTTGCCCACCGAACAACTGCAACAACCACAGCAGCGCCAACAATTGTGGGAACTGGCACGTGGTGGCGACGATGCCGCGCTGGTTCGGCGCTTGAGCAACGAACTGCAACGCCCCTGCCTGGATACGGTCGACTGGCTGTCGCGCCGCGACCCGGACCTTGCCCGTGAACAGTTCAAGGACTGCACCCCGAGCACCGACGCCCGCGCCTACGCCGTGCTCAAGCAGCGCCTGTATGGCGACCCTCCTCAACCGCCGCAGCCACGCACCGCTGGCGAATGGGAAAGTCGCTACCGGCAAAGCGGCGATCTTGCCGCGCTCGAACAAGTCACTTTCTTGCTGATGGAGCAAGGCCAGCATTCACGCGCCCGCCAACTGATCGAGCAGGCCTTCGACCGCCGCCAAGGCCGACTGACACCTTCCCTGCTGCAGCGCCTGGGCAACCTCTATGCACGCAGCGACGCCCCGCTCGATACCCGGCGCGTACTTGCCCTGGTCCCGAGGGTCGACAGCCATACCCGCGCTCAACTGCTGAGTAGATTGGCCGAAGCCGGCCAGTGCGATGCAGTGCGCCAAGCCATTCCCGCCAACCCTAGCGAAGCAGGCCAGTACCGCGCGCTGGGGCGCTGTGCCATGCCTGACCAACCTGGCGAAGCCGTGGTCTACTACCAGGCCGCCGAACGCCTGGATCCCGGCTCCAGCCGCCTGCCGCTGGCCTATGCCCTGGAAGCCGCTGGCGACTCCGAGTCTGCCTTGCCGATCTGGCGCAGCCTGCCAAGCGATGCCTGGAGCGACAACGCCCGCCTCACCGCCGCGCAAGGTGCGCTCAACGCCGGAGATGCCGAGACCGCCCGACGCTACTGGGACGCCGCCGCCCACACCAGCGCCGACGACTGGGCCCTGGGCGCCGCCATCGCCCAGCGACAGGGCGACCTCCAGACAGCCCTGGACTTCCAGCGTCAGGCACTGGCGCACAGCCCACGGGCCGACCACTACTATGCGGCCTCCAATACCGCGCAACGCGCCGGTGACACCGCGCAGAGCACGGCATGGCTTGCCGAAGCCGTGCGCCTGGATCCTGCCCAACCTCGCTACCGGGCCGACTATGGCATGCGCTTGGCCAGCGCCAGCGACAAGGCTCAACGGCGTCAGTCCATCCCCTACCTGGAGCAGGCGACCCGCGATTTTCCCGAGGACTACCGCCTTGGCGAAACCCTGGCGCTACGCTATGACGAGGTGGAGGACAGTGCCTCCGCGCGGCGCGAGCTGCGCCGCGTCATCGACGTGGAGCAGAATCTGGTCGACGGCGATGATGCGTACGGTAGCCTTGAAGCGCGCATGTACCGCCAGCGCCGCGCCCATGAAACCCTGTCACGGCGCGACACCATCACCCTGGCCAGCACCTGGTCGCCAGCCGGTACCTCGACCAACGACCGCTTCCTGGACAACGGCGTACGTAGCGGCACCTCGCGCAAGGCCCAGTCGCAGAACGTGCAACTGGCCATGTGGGACCACGCGCTAGGTGAAGAACCCAGCCGCAATGGCAGTACGTTGTCGGTCTATGGTCGAGTGCTGTTCGGTGGCCAGAGTCGCAATGAGTATGCCCAGAGCATGGGCACCGGCATCGGCCTGCGCTACAAACCCTTTGGCCGGGCCAACCTCAACCTCTATGCCGAGCTGTACCATCAGCGCCAGATCGATGACGACCACTACCGCGGCCTGAGCCTGGGCGAGCTGCTCAGCCCCAGCAAGGTCGGCAGCAACTGGGGCGACTTGCGCAGCCACGCCGAATCCAGTAACGACCTGTTGTTGCGCGCTACAGCCTCGTTCCTCGACCAAGGCGACTGGCGCAACGATTGGCGGGTGGACGAGGACGACTGGAACGAGCGCTTCCTTTACCTCGATGCCGCCTGGTGGACCCGCGCGGGCGACCATGCCTGGTTATCACGTTTTCAGCAGGGCCACGCCTGGAAACTGCCGGGTACGTCCCCGCAGACGATCATGCCCTACGGCTTCCTTGAGTTTTCCAGCCAGGACCCAAGCAACGACTGGCGTCAGGACTTGCGTACCGGCGTCGGCGTGCGCTGGCAGTGGTGGTTCGACGACGACCGCTACAACGCTTACCGCGGCTCGCTGAAGGTGCGCGCCGAGTACCAGCAGTCGTTGGGCGGCAACCTGTACGAGCGCGCCAACGGCGTGCTGCTTGGTGCGGAGATGACTTTCTGATGCGAACGATCCTGGCAGTCTGCCTGCTCGCACTGTGCCTGCCCGTGGCGGCCGACCAGCGCCTGTTCTACCAACCGCTGGACCGCGATGCCGCTGTGTCCCCTGAGCAATGGCGGCAGCTGTGGCACGCCACCGTTGCGCAAGGCGGCAAGACACTGATCGTGCAATGGAGCGCCTACGGCACCAGCGAGTTTGGCGGCGCCCAGGGCTGGCTGGCTGGCAGCCTGCGCGAAGCCCATGCCCAAGGTCTGGAACTGGTACTTGGCCTGTACATGGACCCGGCCTACTACCAGCGTCTGGACGCGCTCGATGGCGAGGGGCTGGGCAGCTACTGGAAAGCGCAGCTAGGTCGCTCGCTGAGTCAATACAACACCCTTCGCCAGCACTGGGACCTGCCGGTGGCGGGCTGGTACCTGCCCATGGAACTCGATGACCACCACTTTCGTGATGCCGCCCGGCGCGAGGCGCTGTACAGCCAGCTGCAAGCATTCAATCGCAAGCTAGACAAGCCGCTGCACATCAGCGCCTTCAGCGCCGGCACGCTTGCACCAAGGGTCAACGCCGCGTGGCTGGATCAACTGGCCGGGCTAGGCTTGAAGGTCTGGTGGCAGGATGGCGCTGGCACCGCACGGTTGCCTGCACTGGTGCGCCAGGGCTATGAACAGGCGCTGCCGTGCCGGGTGGGCGTGGTGCGTGAAGCGTTCCGTCAGGTCAGCGCTGCGGGACAGACGTTCCGCGCCGAGCCGATGCAGCCTGGGCTGACCGCCGGTTGCCATGCCGAAGCGGTGTTCGCGTTGCGTTACCGACCTTGGGCACGGGGTGTCTTGCCACAGAATTGAGTCGTTGGCTGCGGCCTTATCGCCGACGATAAGCCGGTGCTGACCAGAGCAGTCCTCAAAGGATTACTTGATGCTGAGAACCATCGAAGAACATGTGCGCAAACAGGTCGCGCCCGCCGCCATACGCGCCGAATTCCGCCAACACGAATACGAGGCCATGCGCCGCTTCTGCCAGCTGATCTTCTGCGTCAGCATTGCCATCTGGCTGATCTTCGACCTGATTGTCAGCTACCTGGGCAATCAGGACTTCACCTGGCTATCCGGGTTGTTCCTCGCCGTGATGGGCAGCCTGACCGTGATCCTTGGCTTCACCCGTAAAAGCCACCACTTCGATGTGCTCAACCTGCTGTTCATCGCAGTCATCACCCTTGGCATGCGCCTGGTCATCGATGGCATCCCGATCGCCCTGCGCCCGGTATGGCTGGTACTGGGTACATCCACCGTGCTGTACAGCGCCTCGGTACTGCCGGTACGGCGCTGGTCATTCTTCTGCGCCATGGCGATCACCTGGGCAATGCTCAACCCCTTCTATGGCACCAACATCGACCTCGACGACCTGGAAGCCGCGATGCTGCTGAGCTATGCGGTGTTTCTCAGTGGCCTGGTGATCTACAGCTACCTGCGCATCCGCCAGGCCAAGCTGCACAACTTCTACATGTCCAAAGTGCTGCTCGACCAGGCTTACATCGATGTGCTCACCGACATCCCAAACCGCCGCTCGTTCATGGCCAAGGCGCAACGGCAACTGCAATCGGCCAAGCCCGGCCAGTACCTGGCGATGATCGACATCGACAACTTCAAGAAGGTGAACGATCTGTACGGCCATGACATCGGCGACGAGGTACTCAAGCGCGTGGCCACCCATATCAAGAGCTCAATGGGTCCCTTCGAGTACGCCAGGCTCGGCGGCGAAGAGTTCGCCATTTTCTTCCAGGGCCTGGACCAACATGGCGCCGAGCAGCAGGTCGACAAGCTCTGCCAGAGGGTGCGAGAAGATCTCGGCGCGCACCCGGTCACCATCAGCATAGGGCTCGCCCAAGTGATGGACGGCGACACCTTGACCAGGGCCCTGATCAAAGCGGACCAGGCGTTGTACGAAGCCAAGCACACCGGCAAGGACCGCTTCGTGTTATGGACCGAGCGGCTGGCGGGGCCGGTGTGAGGTTCAAACCATGGCGCGGTAGTCAGGCCCCGTCCTGGTCGCGTAGGAAATCCAACATGCGCTGCGCGTCGCTGACGTCCAGCTTGCCCGGTGCATCAACCTCGATGCGTCGAACCACCAGGTTATCGGCCAGCAAGGCATAGCGCTGCGAACGGCGGCCCATTCCCCGGGCCGAGCTGTCCTGGGCGAGCCCCAAGGCATCGGTGAAGGCGCAGTTGCCGTCCGCGATCATGGCCACCTCGCCTTGCACCGGGAAGGTCTTGCCCCAGGCGTTCATCACGAAGGCATCGTTCACCGCCACACAGAGGATTTCGTCCACGCCCTGGGCAAACAGCTCCGGGGCTGCCGCCAGGTATCCGGGCACATGGCGCTGCGAACAGGTTGGAGTGAACGCACCAGGCAAGCCGAAGATCACCACCCGTTTGCCTGCGCAGCGCGCGTGCAGCGAAAACGCCTGCGGGCCTATCGGACAGGCATTGTGCCCCTCGCTGTACTCATGGAGGGTCGCTTCAGGCAGCAGATCACCGGTTTTGATCATGGGGGGCTCCAAAGGCTGAACATGTGGAATGCTTCGCGTCGGGCGTAGTGTCGCAAGCCTCCGCCCAGGGTGCCAGCATAACGCCTCCCACCTGCGCTAGCCTCGCAAGGTCACACCACCCTGTAGTCGGCGTTCAATCTGAGGCACGCTCAAACACCACGCCATGCGCACCATTGCGGAGCAGTCACGCGCACCAACCGATTGCAAGTACGCCATTCGCACCCTCCCCGCCAGCGCCCGATCCCCCTCTACATCCGCCCTTGCGCCACAACCTGACCAGTTGGCCATGTTTTTGCTTTACCCAGCAGACCTGCCACCGCACACCAACAGCGAGTTGCCCATGCCCACCGCCACTGCACCTTTGCGTCTCGAGTTGCGCGCTATCACCAAGCGCTACCCCGGCACGCTGGCCAACGACCGTGTCGACCTCACCATCAAGCCAGGCGAAATCCATGCCTTGCTGGGTGAAAACGGCGCGGGCAAAAGCACCTTGATGAAGATCATCTACGGCGTCACCGCGCCAGACAGCGGCGAAGTCCTGTGGCAAGGCCAGCCCGTACGGGTGCGCGATCCGGCGCAAGCCCGCGCACTGGGCATTGGCATGGTGTTCCAGCATTTCTCGTTGTTCGAAACCCTGAGCGTGGCCGAGAACATCGCCCTGGCCCTCGGTCGTGAAGCCGGTACGCCGAAGCAGTTGGAGCCGCGCATTCGCGAGGTGTCACAGCGCTACGGCATGGGTCTGGCGCCGGAGCGTCTGGTGCATAGCCTGTCGATTGGCGAGCGTCAGCGGGTGGAAATCGTGCGTTGCCTGATGCAGGACATTCGCCTGTTGATTCTCGACGAGCCCACCTCGGTGCTCACGCCCCAGGAGGTCGATGAGCTGTTCATCACCCTGCGCGCCCTGGCGGCCGAAGGGTGCAGCATTCTGTTCATCAGCCACAAACTGAACGAAGTCCGCGCACTCTGCGACACCGCGACGGTCTTGCGCGGTGGGCGAGTTGCCGGGGCCTGTGTGCCACGCCAGTGCAGCGACTTGCAACTGGCGCGGTTGATGGTCGGCGATGCCGAAGGCCTGGAAGCCAGCTACCCAAAAGTGGATGGCGGACCTGTCCGTTTGCGCGTGGACGACCTCAGTTGGCGCAACGCCGATCCGTTCGGCACCTCACTAAGCCAAGTGCGGCTGGAAGTGCGTAGCGGTGAAATCGTCGGCATCGCGGGGGTCGCCGGCAACGGGCAGGATGAACTGCTGGCGCTGTTGTCCGGCGAAGCCCGTCTGCCGCGCAGCGAACGCGAACGCCTCACCCTCGACCAACAGCCAATGGCTCACCTGCATCCGGACGAACGTCGCCGCCTGGGCATGGCCATTGTCCCAGCCGAGCGCCTGGGCCACGGCGCGGTGCCTGACATGAGCCTTGCCGACAACGCCTTGCTGTCCTCCTTCCACCAAGAGCTGGTAGAGCACGGCATGGTCCGCCGCAACCGCGTGCAGGCCTTGGCCCAGCGCATCGTCCAGCGCTTCGGGGTCAAGACCCCGGACATCCATACCCCTGCACGCAGCCTGTCCGGCGGCAACCTGCAGAAGTTCATCCTCGGCCGTGAAGTGCTGCAGCAACCCAAGCTACTGGTCGCGGCACACCCTACCTGGGGCGTGGACGTCGGCGCGGCGGCCACCATTCACCGCGAGCTGATCGCCCTGCGCGATGCCGGTGCGTCGATTCTGGTGATCTCCGAAGACCTCGACGAGCTGTTCCAGATCAGCGACCGTCTCGGTGCCTTGTGCGGTGGCCGCCTGTCGCCGCTCAAGGCTACCGCGCAGACCACCCTGACCGAAGTCGGCCGCTGGATGGCCGGACAATTCGATAACCCAGCTGCAGCTTGAAGAGAAACCCATGCTATTGACCCTCGAACCTCGTCTGCAGCAATCGCGTCGCCACCTGCTGCTCTCACCGCTGCTGGCCGGCCTGCTGACACTGCTCAGCGGCGCCCTGTTGTTCGCCGCTCTCGGCCACGACCCACTGGCGGCCTTCCACACCTTGCTCATCGAACCGGTGCAGGACCTGTATGGCTTGAGCGAGCTGCTGATCAAGGCCATCCCCATACTGTTGTGCGCCCTGGGCCTGTCGGTGGCCTATCAGGCGCGCATCTGGAACATCGGCGCCGAAGGCCAGCTACTGATCGGCGCCCTGGCCGGCAGTGCACTGGCAGTGAACATCATCGACTGGACCTCGCCGTGGGCATTGGCGCTGGTGATCACGACCGGCGTGCTGGCTGGGGCAGCCTGGGCCGCAATGGCTGCATGGCTGCGTACGCACTTCAACGCCAACGAGATCCTCACCACCATCATGCTGAACTACATAGCCTTGAACCTGCTGTTGTACTTCGTGCACGGCCCACTGAAGGACCCCGACGGCTACAGCTTCCCGCAGTCGGCCATGTTCGGCGAGGCCAGTCGGCTGCCGACGCTGTTCGAGGATGTGCGCCTGCACGCCGGGGTCTACCTGGTACTGCTGGCCGCCGTCGCGGTGTGGGTGCTGCTATCACGCAGTTTCATGGGCTTTCAGGTACGGGTTCTGGGGCTGGACAGCCGGGCCGCCGGGCTGATGGGCTTTCGCGAAAAGCGCCTGGTCTGGCTGGCCCTGCTGATCAGCGGCGCGCTCGCAGGCCTGGCCGGGGTCTGCGAGGTGACCGGCCCCATCGGCCAACTGGTACCGCAAGTTTCGCCAGGCTATGGCTACGCGGCAATCACCGTGGCCTTCCTTGGCCGCCTCAACCCGCTGGGCATCGTGATCGCGGGCCTGCTCATGGCCCTTCTCTACCTTGGCGGCGAAAACGCCCAGATGGCCCTGAACCTGCCGCAATCGCTGACCGAGCTGTTCCAGGGAATGATGCTGTTCTTCCTGCTGGCCTGCGACCTGCTGATTCTCTACCGCGTGCGCCTGGGCCGCTGGCTGCGGCCGGTAGCCTCGAACAACACCGCGCAAGCCACCGCCTGATCGGAGTGACCATGGATCTCGACCTTGTCAGTAACATCCTTTATGCCATGGTGCGCTGCGGCACCCCGCTGCTGCTGGTAGCCCTTGGCGAGCTGGTGTGCGAGAAAACCGGCGTACTCAACCTCGGACAGGAGGGCATGATGCTGTTCGGCGCGGTGATCGGCTTCATCGTCGCCTTTTCCACCGGCAGCCTGTGGCTGGGCGTACTGCTGGCCTGCCTGGCCGGTATGCTGCTGGCCGCGCTGTTCGCGCTGGTGGCCCTGGGCTGCCAGGCCAACCAGGTAGCCACCGGCCTTGCATTGACCATCTTCGGCATTGGCCTTTCCGCGTTCGTCGGTTCGGCTTGGGTCGGCAAGCCGCTGACGGGCTTCGAGCCGGTGGCCATCCCTGTGCTCAGCGCTATCCCCCTGATTGGTCACATGGTGTTCAATCAGGATGTGCTGGTGTACCTGTCGTTCACGCTGTTCGGGGTTATCGCCTGGGTGCTGCTCAACACCCGGCTGGGCCTGATTCTGCAAGCTGTCGGCGAGAACCCGAACGCCGCCAGTGCCATGGGCTTGCCGGTGTTGCGGGTGCGCACCCTGGCGGTGCTGTTCGGCGGTGCCATGGCCGGCATGGCCGGTGCCTACCTGTCGCTGGCCTACACGCCCATGTGGGCAGAGAACATGAGTGCCGGCCGCGGCTGGATCGCCCTGGCCCTGGTGGTATTCGCCAGCTGGCGGGTCTGGCGAGTGCTGCTTGGGGCGTACCTGTTCGGCCTGGCCAGCATCCTTCATCTGGTGGCCCAAGGCGTCGGCATCAGTGTGCCTTCGAACCTGCTGGCGATGCTGCCTTATGTGGCGACCATCGTGGTGCTGGTGCTGCTGTCGCGTGATGCACGACGTACCCGACTGTACGCGCCAGTGTCGCTCGGCCAGCCCTGGCGTGCGGGGCACTGAGCGCACCCGTTTCAGGCGGCGCAGACTCGTCATGCACCTTTTTTGACCTTGCCGACAGCTTTCTGCCCGACGCGCCCCTGCGATTCGCGCGGGGACGCGGAAAGTTCTCGGCTTGTTGTCCTCTTGGTCAATTTTTTGCAACACGCCGAATGCCAACTTCGGCCCAATAGAACAATACGACAGACACGGAGCCCCAACCCTATGTCCATCCCTTCCCTGAAAAGCCTGGTACGCGGTGTCGCTGCCGCCCTTGGCCTGGCCGCTACTCTCGGCGCCCAGGCTGCCGACCCGCTCAAGGTCGGTTTCGTCTACATCGGCCCCATTGGCGACCACGGCTGGACCTACCAGCACGAACAAGGCCGCCAGGCACTGATCAAGCAGCTCGGCGACAAGGTGCAGACCAGCTATGTCGAGAACGTAGCCGAGGGCGCCGACGCGGAGCGGGTGATCCGCAACATGGCCAAGGGCGGCTACAACCTGGTGTTCACCACCTCGTTCGGCTACATGAACCCCACCATCAAGGTCGCCAAGCAATTCCCCAAGGTCACGTTCGAGCACGCCACCGGCTACAAGCAGGACAAGAACGTCGGCACTTACCTCTCGACGTCGTACCAGGGTCGCTACGTCGCCGGTTTCCTCGCCGCCAAGATGACCAAGACCAGGAAGATCGGCTATATCGCCTCGTTCCCGATTCCTGAAGTCATTCGCGACATCAACGCGATCCAGTTGGCCCTGGACAAGTACAACCCCGGTACCGAGATCAAGGTGGTCTGGGTCAACTCGTGGTTCGACCCAGGCAAAGAAGCCGATGCCGCGAACGCCCTGATCGACCAAGGCGTTGACGTGGTGTTCCAGCACACCGACAGCCCAGCACCGATCCAGACCGCCGAACGCCGTGGCGTTTACTCGATTGGCTACGCCTCGGACATGGCCCACTTCGGGCCGAAGGCGGTGCTGACCTCCATCGTCAACAACTGGGGCCCGCACTATATCCGCAGCACCCAGGCAGTGATGGATGGCGACTGGAAGCCCGAGGACTACTGGGGCGGCCTGGCCGAAGGCACCATCGAGTTGCCGATCAGCGACCTGGTGCCTGCCGATGTGAGAGCAGAAGCCGAGCAGATCATCGCCGGTATCAAGAGCGGCGCCTTCCACCCCTTCACCGGCCCGATCATGGACCAGAAAGGCGAGGTACGGATTCCCGCTGGCGCAGTGGCCAGCAATGCCGAGTTGGCGGGCATGAACTACTACGTCAAGGGCATCACCGCCAACCTGCCGCAGTGACCGACGCAACACGCGCCGTCCCTTTCCATCGTGAAAGAACCGCGCACCAGGGCGCCCAAGCGGCGCCCTTTCCGCTGCCCTGGGTACGAGAAGACTCGCAGCACCTAACCCCCGGAGCCACCATGAACACGCTGCCCATCATCGACATCGCCCCGCTGTACAGCAATGACCGCAACGCCTGGATGGACGTTGCCCGGCAGATCGACCACGCCTGCCGAGCGTGGGGCTTTTACTACATCAAGGGCCACCCCATTGCACCTTCGCGCATCGCCGAGCTAAAGGCCGCTGCAGTCGACTTCTTCGCCCGTCCCGATGAGCAAAAACTGCAAATCGACATCACCCGGTCCACCCACCACCGTGGTTACGGCGCCATCGCCACCGAGCAGCTGGACCCCACCAAGCCCAGCGACCTCAAGGAAACCTTCGACATGGGCTTGCACCTGCCCGCCGACCACCCCGACGTGCTAGCGGGCAAACCGCTGCGTGGGCCCAATCGCCACCCGGACATCCCGGGCTGGGAAGCCCTGGTGCAATGCCACTACCAGGATATGCATGCGCTGTCGCTGACCCTGTTGCGTGCCATGGCCCTGGCCTTGGGCATCGAGGACGATTTCTTCGACCGACGCTTCGCCGACCCGATCAGCGTGTTCCGCATGATCCACTACCCTCCGCGCCAGGCCGCTACCCGTGCCGAACAACAAGGTGCCGGCGCGCATACCGACTACGGCTGCGTGACCCTGCTGTATCAGGACGACATTGGCGGCCTGCAGGTGCAGGATGTGCGTGGCCAGTGGGTCGACGCACCGCCGATCGAAGGCACCTATGTGGTCAACATCGGCGACATGATGGCGCGCTGGAGCAATGACCGTTACAAATCAACGCCCCACCGGGTGATCAGCCCCGTGGGCGTGGATCGTTACGCCATGCCGTTTTTCGCAGAGCCGCACCCGGACACCGAGATCAGTTGCCTGCCCGGCTGCCAAAGTGAGCACAACCCTGCCAAGTACCCGCCGATTTCCTGTAGCGACTACATGCTTTCGCGCTTTGCCGAAACCTACGCCTATCGCCGCGAACCGACCGAGGCCTGAAAACCAGGGTGCCCAGGCCAACGCTTAGGCACCCCTGACGTCCACCTAGGAATCGCAGAGCACCGTTCCGAGCATGGCTCCGGGGCACGGGATGATCCTCACCAAAGGTTGTGCTCGTCGCCACGCGAACGCGCTCGCAGCCCCTGCAACTGGGGCAGCTCGATGCGCACCATCAACCCCCTGTCATCGGCTGCCTGGGCACTGATACTGCCGTGGTGCAGTTCGATGGCCCGTCGCGCAATGGCCAAGCCCAGACCAAAGCCGTCACCGCCGTTGTCAGCCCCCCGGTCGAACGGCTGGAAGATGCTCTCCAGTCGTGTTGGGGCAACCCCTGGCCCATGATCACTGATGCTGACCTGTAGCCGTTCACCGTCGGCCAACAGGCTTGCCTCTACCCGCACCTCGGTGCCTGGTGCCGTGTACCGCACCGCATTGCGGATAACGTTTTCGAAGGCCCGGTACAACAGCTCTTCATGTCCGACCGTGATAAATGGTTGCGGTGCCACCAGCAGCACCTGGCACTGCTTGATACCCGCCTCGAAACGCGCGTCCTCTACGATCTGCGCCAGCAGCTCCACTGCGTCCAGCGCCTCGTAAATGCCGCTGTCGTGGGGGGACTGGGCACGCGCCAGGGTCAACAGCTGCTCGATCAGGTCGTCCATTCGCCGTGACTCGCGTTCGATGCGTGCAATCATCTCGCGCCGGTCCGGTTGTTGGCGCATCAGGCCGATGGCCGCATTCAGGCGCGTGAGCGGTGAGCGAAGTTCATGGGAAATATCGTGCAGCAGGTGCTGTTGCGCTTCCACCAGCGTCTTCAGTTGGCCGGCCATGCGGTCGCAGTCTTCGGCCAGATCGACGATCTCGTCGCGGCGTCGCCCGAGGCGCGGCCGAACCCGCACTTCGAAGCGGCCTTGGGCGACCTGCCCCATCGCTTCGCGCAGCCAAGCCAACGGCCGGGTCAGGTACAAGCTGCACAGCAGGGCGAACAGGGCACTCATCAGGGTCCCGGTGACCAAAGGGCCCAGCCCGCGTGGCGGTGGCCCTTGGCCGGAGACACTGGGCACCGAAGCGCGCAACAGCAGCAAGCGACCATCACGGTCAAGCACCGACTGCTCGAACCGCACCACCTGCACCGGCTTGCCAGCCAGCAATCGGCCCTGGGCATCGTACAGGCCAATCTGTACGTCAGGCGGCTGTGGCGAAACCTCCAGCAGTTGGCGCCCAGCCTGCTCGCCAAATCGCTGCAGCAAGTGCAGTTCGGTGCCAAGCAATGTTCTCAGCGCTGGGTTGTCGCCGCGCAGCTCGTCGAGCATGAAGGCGCCTGCACCTACCAGGAAAGTCAGGCAGTTGGCCAGCCAGAACGCCAGAAACAGCTTCCAGAACAGACGCCGACGCTTCATTCGGCGATCAGCATGTAGCCCATGCCCCGCACGCTACGAATCCAGCTGCTGCCGTCAGGCCGCGGGCCCAGTTTGTGGCGGATACTGCTGACGTGTACGTCGATACGCCGGTCATACCGGGTCAACGGGCGGCCCAGGGCATCCAGCGACAGGTTCTGCTTGCTGACCAACTGACCAGCCTGGCGCGTCAGCACCTCCAGAAGGCTGAACTCGGTGCCGGTCAGCTCAAGGTTACGCCCCTCCCACAGCGCCTGCCGACGACTCGGCCAGAGGGTCAAGGCGCCGCTGCTGATGGCATCGGGAATAGCGTTATCGCCAATCAACTGTGGCTGCACCCGGCGCAGGATCGCCCGCAGCCGCGCCACCAACTCGCCCGGCGAGCTGGGCTTGGGCACGTAGTCATCGGCGCCCAGTTCCAGCCCGGCAATGCGGTCGATGTTGTCACCACGAGCGGTGAGCAACAACACCGGAACCTGGCTGCGTGCACGGATGCGGCGCAGTACCTCGATGCCCGAGAAGTCCGGCAGCATCACATCGAGCACCACCATATGAAAACGCCCGCTCAGGGCCAGTGCCTCACCCTCCGCGCCGGTGGCACTGCAGGTGGCGCAAAACCCCTCGCGGGCCAGGTACTGAGCAAGCATATCGGTCAATTCACGGTCGTCATCGACCAACAGCACGGGGATCATCAAGGTTACGCTTCGGCAGGTTCTACTGGGCGCCATGATCCCTGCACGGGCGCTTACTGTCACCGCCAGGCCAGCAAACTTTACACATCTTTACCCTTGGTTAACCGCGCCGAACACACCCCACCCGTATGCTCATCGCCCGCTGGCCTGGCTGGCCCCGCCCTTTGAATACGCCTGTGTGGAACCCACCCATGAATTACCCGCGCCTGATGTTGTCGATCCTGCTGCTCCACGCCTCCCTGGCCCAAGCGCAAGCCTTCAAGATCGCTGACATCCGCGTCAACGGCCTGCAGCGGGTGTCCGCCGGCAGCGTCTTTGGCGCCTTGCCCCTGAACGTGGGCGATCAGGCCGATGACCGACGCCTGGTGGAATCCACCCGCTCGCTGTTCAAGACCGGTTTCTTCCAGGACATCCAGCTGAACCGCGACGGCAATGTCCTGATCATCAACGTGGTCGAGCGCCCCTCGGTGTCGAGCATCGAGATCGAAGGCAACAAGGCGATCAGCACCGAAGACCTGATGAAGGGCCTGAAGCAGTCGGGCCTGGCCGAAGGCGAGATCTTCCAGCGAGCCACCCTCGAAGGCGTGCGTAACGAACTGCAGCGCCAGTACGTGGCCCAGGGCCGCTACTCGGCCGAGGTCGACGCCGAGGTGGTGCCGCAGCCGCGCAACCGTGTGGCGTTGAAGATCAAGATCAACGAAGGCACCGTGGCGGCCATCCAGCACATCAACATCGTCGGCAACACCGTGTTCGACGATGAAGCGCTGGCGCAGCTGTTCGAGCTCAAGACCACCCACTGGCTGTCGTTCTTCAAGAACGACGACAAGTATGCCCGCGAGAAGCTCTCCGGTGACTTGGAACGCCTGCGTTCCTACTACCTGGACCGCGGCTACATCAACATGGACATCGCCTCCACCCAGGTGTCCATCACCCCGGACAAGAAGCACGTCTACATCACGGTCAACGTCAACGAGGGCGAGAAGTACACCGTCCGTGACGTGAAGCTGTCGGGTGACCTGAAGGTGCCGGAAGACCAGGTCAAGTCGCTGCTGCTGGTGCAGCCGGGCCAGGTGTTCTCGCGCAAGGTCATGACCACCACCTCCGACCTGATCACCCGCCGCCTGGGTAACGAGGGCTACACTTTCGCCAACGTCAACGGCGTGCCTCAGCCGCACGACGAAGACCACACCGTGGACATCATGTTCGTGGTCGACCCGGGCAAGCGTGCCTACGTCAACCGCATCAACTACCGCGGCAACACCAAGACCGAAGACGAAGTGCTGCGTCGCGAGATGCGCCAAATGGAAGGTGGCTGGGCGTCGACCTACCTGATCGACCAGTCCAAGACCCGCCTGGAACGTCTGGGCTTCTTCAAGGAAGTCAACGTCGAGACCCCACCGGTGCCGGGCACCGATGACCAGGTCGACGTCAACTACAGCGTCGAGGAACAGGCCTCCGGCTCGATCACCGCCAGCGTTGGTTTCGCCCAGAGCGCCGGCCTGATCCTGGGAGGCTCGATCAGCCAGACCAACTTCCTGGGTACCGGTAACAAGGTGTCCATCGGCCTGACCCGTTCGGAATACCAGACCAAGTACAACTTCGCCTTCACCGACCCCTATTTCACCAAGGACGGTGTCAGCCTGGGTTACAACGTCTTCTACAGCACCACCGACTACAGCGATTACTACGACGATGGCGTGTCGTACTACGCCATCAACAGCTATGGTGCTGGCGTCAGTTTCGGCTACCCGATCAATGAGACATCACGCCTGACCTTCGGCCTGACCCTGCAACACGACGATATCAACCCAGGCACCTACAGCGCCGACGAGATCTACGACTTCATCCAGCGCGAAGGCGACAGTTTCAATAACCTCAAGGCATCGGTCGGCTGGTCCGAGTCGACCCTGAACAAAGGCGTGCTGGCGACTCGCGGTCACTCCCAGGGTCTGACGTTCATGGCCACCACCCCCGGCAGCGACCTGTCGTTCTACAAACTCGAATACGACGGTCAGACTTACCTGCCCATGACCCAGAGCACATCGCTTCGCCTGCACACCAACCTGGGCTACGGCAACGGCTACGGCTCGACCGACAGCCTGCCCTTCTATGAAAATTACACCGCCGGAGGCCTGAATTCGGTACGCGGATTCAAGAGCGGCACCCTCGGCCCGCGCAACACGCCCGCGACCGGCAACTACGCCAGCGCCGGTCAGGCGTACTACTCCGACCGCGACACCGATGCCCTGGGCGGCAACATCCTCATTACCGGAGGCGCCGAAGTGCTCTTTCCCCTGCCCTTCGTCAAGGACCAGCGGCAGTTGCGCAGCTCGGTGTTCGTCGATGCAGGCAACGTGTTTGCCGACACCTGTTATCTGTCAACCACCCAGGGCTGCGGGGGCGTGAGTCTCGATCAGATGGCGCTGTCGGTGGGGCTGGGCTTCACTTGGTATAGCCCCCTGGGCCCGCTGAGCTTCAGCCTGGCCGCACCGATCAAGAAGCCAGAGGGGGCGCAAACCGAAATGTTCCAATTCTCCTTGGGGCAGACATTCTGATGATTACTCGGTTTTACCCCCGCTTAACCCAAGTTGACAGTGACCTTGCCTATGCTGGAAACCCTTCACGCCAAGCAGGTCAACCCATGACTCCATTCAACGTCTGCGCGCTGGCCACAGCGCTGCACAGCGAAGCGCCAATCGCCGTGCTCGACCTGGTGCAACGGCGACTGGCCGAGATGGTCGGGCCGCACTACACGGTGGTGCTGTGTGGCAGCGGTGAAGGTGGGGGAATCAGCCACTACCATCTGGCCATCCAACACGGTCGCAGCGGCGTTTCACTGGAGCACAGCGGCGTCGTCGAACCTGGTTTCATCGAGCAACTGCTGACGCTGGGCCAGCGAACCCGCGCGATGATCGAGTCCCCCGCATTCGAACGCATGCTCAGTGACGACCCGGCGCGGCCACTGACCTGGATCAGCGACGACGCCTGAGCGCATGTCTTCCCTCCGGCAACCTTAAATCGCCTGTAGCCGCTGCGAACCTCGCAATCTGGCGTGCCAGCCCTGCAGCGACACTGCCAAGGCTGCCAACCCAGCCGGTATCAGCAAGGCGGCGAAGACCTGGCTGAAGCTCCAACCCATGGCCAACATCTGCGCACCGGCGAAGGCGCTGAGAATCGCCCCCAACCGGCCGATACCACTCATCCAGCTGGCCCCAGTGGCCCGCGCCTCGGTCGGGTAAAAGCCCGCGGCCAACGCATTCATGCCTACACTGGCGCCGTTCAGGCCAAAGCCCACGGCCCAGGCAATGGCGCACAGCCAGGCGAAATGCCCGGCCACCTGGCCGATGGCGAAGATCACCGCGCCGCTGAACAGGAACGTCAGCATCAGCACTCGCTGCGGATGCCAGCGATCCATCGCCCAGCCCACCGTGATGGCGCCCAGCGGGCCGCCGATCTGGAAGCAAGCGGTGACGATGGCCGCTTCGGACACCGAAAAACCCCCTCCCTCCTTCACCAGCGTCGGCAACCAACCGCTGAACAGGTAGACCAGAAACAGAGCCAGCACGTAACCCACCCACAGCATCATCGTACCGAAGCGGTAGCGAGAGGACAGGATGGTGCCTATGGCCCCACCCTTGACGGATGCGCATGCGGGCAGTACGAAGCTGCTGTCGGGGCCGCAGTGTCCAGGTGCCAGGCGCCTGACAATGGCGCGGATTCGTTGTGGGTCGCCCCCTTTGCTGACCAGGAAGGTCACGGATTCCGGAAGACGCAGCCACAGCAAAGGCAGCACCAGCAGCGGTAACACGCAGCCCAGCGCCAGTACGCTGCGCCAGCCTAGATTGGGAATCATCCAGGCACTGACGAAGCCGCCCATGGCCGCACCGAGAGAGAAGCCGCAGAATGCCAGGGTAATCAGCAACGAGCGACTGCGCGCCGGTGCGTACTCGCTGACCAATGTGCTGGCATTGGGCATCGCCGCGCCTAGGCCCAGGCCAGTCAGGAAACGCAGGGCTACCAGGGTTTCCAAGTTGGGGGAAAAGGCCGAGGCAAGGGTCCACAGGCCAAAGAGCAGGACACTGCCCAAGAGCACAGCCTTGCGCCCGTAACGGTCGGCCAGCGGGCCGGCCACCAGAGCGCCAAGGGCCAGGCCGATCAGTGCTGCGCTGAGCACCGGGCCGAGGGCTTGAGGGCCCAGCTGCCATTCGCTTTTCAGTTGCGGGGCGATGAAGCCGATTATGGCGACGTCCAGTCCGTCCAGAGCGATGATCAGGAAGCCGAGGAAGACCACCCATTTCTGGTAGCGGCCGATGGGTTGCTGGTCGATCAACTGGCGAATATCGATAGGGTCGGGAGTTCGCATTGCCTTACCTCTTTTTGTTGTTATCGAGGGCGTTGGGCCATAGGTTTTTTTCGGCGGCGCCGGGCCGGTTCCTACAGGCGACTTGCCAGGGCCTTGAATTGCACGGGCTTGATGATTCGCGTCTCCTGGGCCATCACGAGGTCGCGGGTGGCATGCAGATACGCGGCGAAGTCCGGATCGGCGTCGCGGGCCGCGCTGCGGCGTTCGAGGTCATCGAGGCTGTCGTAGCCCCACAGGTGGACGACCTGGTTCAATGTGCCGATGCTGCTCACATAGAACGCCAGCGGCGGGCCCAGGTGACGCAGCAGAATCGGCATCGCCAACTGGTCGAATGCCGCCAGGAAAGCAGGCATGCACCGAGGCCGGATGGTGTAGATGCGGTGGTCGACAATCGCCTTGTCCATCACGCCACCTCCTGTGCCGGGCCAGCCGCGGCCAGTCCTTGGTCGATACCCGCCAGGTGGCGGCCGGTGATGTAACCAAAGGTCATGATCGGCCCCAGGGTGATGCCAGCGCCGGGGTAGTTGCCGCCCATGATGCTGGCTCGGTCGTTACCCACCGCATACAGCCCGGCTATGGCGCGCTGGTCGGCACCGAGTACTTCGCCGACCACACTGGTGCGCAGGCCATCGAAGGTGCCGAGGTCGCCCATCACCACTTTCACCGCAAAGTAGGGCCCGTCGCCGACGGGTGCGACACAAGGATTGGGCTGCTGCTGCGGATCGGCCAAGTAGCGGTTGAAACTGGTGCTGCCCCGGCCGAACTGGCGGTCCTCACCGTGTACGGCGCCAAGGTTGTACTCGCGAACCGTGCGCTCCAACCCCCGTGCATCGATACCAGCCTTGCACGCCAGCTCGGCAAGGCTGTTGCCCTTGAGCAAGTAGCCATTGCGCAACAAGGGGCCCAGCGGCATGGGGGCGGGTTTGGCGTAACCGAGTCCGTACTTGGCCAGCGTACGGCGGTCACAGACCAGCCACATGGCGGTTTCGGCCTGGTCGGCGCATGCCTCGATCAAGGCCGCGCCCACATCGTGGTAGGAATTGGACTCGTTGGTGAAGCGCTGGCCAGAACGCAAGACACCAATCACCCCCGGCTTGTAACGGTCAAGCAAGTGCGGGAAAGCAACATGGCGTCCGGCGCCCATCGGGACTTTCGATATCGGCATCCAGGCAGCCGCTGCTTGCAAGCGCATATCCACCCGGGCGCCCAGCGCCTCGGCCATGCGCGCGCCATCGCCGGTATTGCCCGCTGGCACAGGCGAAAAGTGCTCGCCGCCCCGGCGCACGTGGGGATATGCCTGGCCGATGCGTTGCAGGTCGTGGGAAAAACCGCCACACGCAAGCACCACGCCACGCCGGGCCTCGATGCGCAACTCGCCCGCCCCCTGACGGGCCAAGGCCCCGCTGACCCGCCCGCCTTCGCGCAGCAACTGCCTGGCCGGGGTGCCCGTGAGGATCGGAATACCCAAGTCAAGCGCTGACTTCACCAAACGCGCCGCCAGGGCGTTGCCACTGGTCACCTGGGTGCCACGGCGGTACAGCGCCAGCTCCTTGAGGTGGGTCAACAGCCGTTTGGCCACATAGAAGAACGAGGTCAGCGAACGGGTAACGTTGAAGAAATGCTTGAGGTCGGCGTTCGACGAATTGAACATCATGCCGATGAAGGTAATGGTCTTGAGTGGCGGGCGCAGTCGTGCCATGTCGGCACCCAGCTCGCGGATGTCATAGGGTGCGGCAAGTATCGAGCGGCCCACATCGACTCCGCCTTCGACCAGCGGGTGGTAGTCGGGGTACAACGTCGGGACGAACTTGACCGCGGTCTCGCGTTCGAAAAACTCCACCATTTGCGGTCCGTAACGCAGGAAAGCTTCGACTTCGGCCCGCTCGAAGCAGGCTCCGGCTTCGTTTCGCAGGTAGCTCAGCGCCGCGTCATGACTATCGCGCTTGCCGGTCAATGGGTTGCCCGGTATCCACAGCACCCCGCCGGAAAAGGCCGTGGTGCCACCAAAGCAGTCGTCTTTCTCGATCACCAGTACGTCCAGCCCATGCTGCTTGGCAGTGATGGCCGTGGCCAGGCCGCCAGCACCTGCACCGATGACCAGCACATCACATGTGAGCGTGTTCATGGACGTACCCCCTCGAAGCCTGGGCGCGGGATGAGCGCCATGGGCATGCTCTCCAGCCCGCCGTCAACGGTCAGTTCGGCACCATTGATGTAGTCGGCTCGCGGGCTTGCCAGAAACAGCACGGCTTCGACGATGTCCTGCGGCTCGCCGATGCGTTGGTTGGCGGTCATCGCGCTGCGCTGGCGTTCGATTTGCGGGTCGGCATAGAACGCCGCCGACAGCGGCGTGCGGATCAACCCAGGGCATACGGTGTTGCTGCGCACGCCACACGGTCCCCATTCCACGGCGATCTGCCGCGAGAGCATGCTGACCCCGGCCTTGGCCGCACTGTAGGCACCGCTGTTGGGCTGCGGAAAATGGGCGGCAATCGACGCCACGTGCACGATGCGCCCCTGCCTGCGGGCAAGCATCGCCTGGCCGAAGGCCTGCGCGCACAGCAGATAACCGCTGAGATTCACCGCCAACACCTGGTTCCATTGCTCCAGGGTCAGGGTCTGCAGCGCGCCAGGCCGCAGCACACTGGCGTTGTTGACCAACACATCGCAGCGCCCGTGCATGGCTTGCACCTGGGCCGCGGCCTGCTCGACGCTGGCCGGGTCGGCAATGTCGCATGCCAAGGCGCTCACTTCACCCACGCTGTGCTCACCCAAGGTGGCGGCCAGCGCCCGGCACTTGTCTCGATCGCGGTCGAGCAGTACCACATGGGCCTGCTGCTCGACCAGGGCGCCAGCCAGCGCCGCACCGATGCCTCCGGCCGCGCCGGTGACCACGCAGACGGCCCCGTCCAGACCCAACCAGTGGGAGGAAATCTTGTTGTTATGCATGCCGCTCTCCAGAGTGTTACTTGATCTGGTCGTCAGCCTAGGGCCGAGGCCCCGCCCGGCAGAATGGACAAAACCTGCAAGCAACCCCACATTCCCGACAATTTCGTCCATGCCCCCTGAAGCTCGCGTGCGGCTGTGGCAGAGTGATCGAGTAACGACCAGAACAATTACAACAACCATGAACAAGATCCCGAATTACGCCCTCTACGGCGAGACCGCACAGCCGGTGTGGCATGAGTCCCTGCATGTGGAGTCGATCTCCAAGCGTTCCGGCGCGCACAACTGGGAAATAGCCGCGCACCGTCACGACGGGCTCCTGCAATTGCTCTACCTGCAAAGCGGCAGTGGCGAGGTGCTGTTCGACAGTGAACTCGTGCAGGTGCACGCGCCGTGCGTGGTCTATGTGCCGGCGCAGGTGGTGCATGGTTTCCATTGGGCCGGCCAGGTCGAGGGCCAGGTCATCACTGCCGCGCAGCATCCCCTGGAGAGCATTGCCCAGCTGCTGGCGCCCACCTTGCTGGCACAGATACGTAAACCGCAGGTGCTCGCCCTGCCGCTATGGCGCGGGGAGGAAGACCCGCTGCTACCGCTGTGCCGGGCCTTGAGCGAGGAGTACCACAACCGCGCCCGCGAACATGTGGCAAGTAGCATGTCATTGCTGTTGGCGTTGCTGATCCAGGCGCTGCGACACGCCCATCACGCACCCGACGAAGCACGCCGCCCACCTTCAAGGCGTAGCCAGCAGTTGACCGGGTTCCGTGAACTGGTGGACATGCATTACCGTGCGCACCCGCCACTGGCCTTCTATGCCGGCGAACTGGGCATGACCCTGGCGACCCTTGGGCGGCTGTGCCAGGAGCACTTGGGCATGACGCCAATGAACGTAGTCAATGCGCGGCTAGTGCTGGAGGCCAAACGTGCATTGAGCCACTCGGACGCCTGCGTGAAGGAGATCGCCCATGAACTGGGCTTCGCCGATGTGGGCTATTTCAGTCGGTTCTTTCGCAAACAGTGCGGAGTGAGCCCGAGTACCTTTCGGGCCAACAAGGCCACGTAATTGCGTCTGTCTCGGGTTTGCGCGCGTGTTTCAAGATGCCAGGGCGTTTGTGGAGGGACAGCTGTTTGGCTGTGAACAGACGGCAAGGGCCGCTGCGCGGCCCTATCGCGACACAAGGCCGCCCCCACACCGATCTGGCTAGGCGTTGGAGACTGTTGGAGACTGCGTTCACACCGCCAGCGCCTGCTGCACCTCGCCAACGGTGCTCGCCAGGCTGTTCAGGTGCAGGCTCAGCACACGCTCCACCGGGGCCTGGTCCAGCGGCCAGTGCAAGGCGATGCTGCCCGCCAGCCGCCCATCGGCATGCACTGGCAAGGCAATCGCGCGGATCAGGAACGGCAATCGCACCGGGTACTCCCAGAATCCTTCGGTACGTTGCCCAAAACCGTTATGGGCATCTTCTTCCAGGTTACGCATGACCGCTTCATCCCCCAGCCGCTCATCGGCCGCCAGGCGCTGGACCTCTTCACGCCCAAGTTCGCCCAGGCATGCCCGACCCATCGCCGAATGGAACAGGCTGGCGTAGTGCCCGACGATCTGGCAGTTGTTCGGGTAACGCTTGCGCAGCACCTGGGGTATCGCGCTTTCCATGACCTCCAGGCGCTGGCCATCGAAACTGGACAGGTCGACCACCAACCCGGTGCGCTCGCTCAGTTCCTGCAACAAGGGCGCCGCACGCTCGACCAACTGGCGCTTGAAACGCAGCTGGCGGTCGCCGAACAGGCGCCGGGCACACAGCCGGTAACGCCGGTCGCTCAGGCCTCGATACACCCATCCCTGCTCCTGCAAGGTCGACAGCATCCGCGACACCGTCGCCTTGGGCAGCGTCGTCAGGTAATGCAGCTCCTCCAGCCCAAGCGCCTGGTGCTCGCCAAGCAATTCGACGATCGCCAGCGCACGCTCCACCGAACGTACGCCACCGGTGTCTGCCGTGCTGCCCATGGGTATGACCTCCCTGTCTGTGCGTGGATGGTCAGAATGCCCAGCAAGATACGGGCCTGCCAAGGGCTGTCACGGTGCCAGCAGTGATGGCGGCGGACACCCTTCGACCCAATGGGTGAGTTGCTCATGGGCGTGGGCCAGTTGCAGCACGGCATGGTCGGCCTGTGCCGGGCCGATGATCTGCAAGCCCATCGGCAAACCTTGGGGATTGAAGCCGACCGGCACGCTGATGCTGGGAAGGCCCGCCAGGGTCGGGCCGATCACCACCTCCATCCACCGGTGATAGGTGTCCATCGTCCGCCCGCCGACCACCTTAGGCCAAGCCTCGCGGGCCTCGAATGGAAACACTTGCGCCGCGGGCAACAGCAAGAAGTCGTAACGTTCGAACAAGCGGCCCATGGCGTGATACCACGCGCTGCGGTCGACCGAAGCCTGGTATATCCGTGCCCCGCTCAAGTGCAGCCCACCCTCCACTTCCCACTGCGCCTCGGGTTTGAGCAGTGCCCGCTTGCCGGGGTCGGCATAGGCAGCGCCGAGGTTGCCGTGCACCAGGAAATGGCGATGGGTGAGCCAGCATTGCCATAAACGTTCCAAGGCGAAGTCCGGTTGGCATGCCTCGACGTGACAACCCAGCTCGGCAAAATCCGCCAATGCCGTTTCGCACAGCCCCATCACCCCGTCCTCCATGGGCAGGTAGCCGTTGTAATCGCCCAGCCAACCCACCCGAACACCCTTGAAGTCGCGCTGCAGACCCTGGGCGAATTCACCAGGCGATGCATTCAACGACAACGGCACTCGAGGGTCGTAACCGGCCTGTACCGACAACAACCGCGCTACGTCCGTTACGCTACGCCCCATCGGCCCTTCGGTCGCCAGTTGCTGCATGAAGACCTCTGGTGCCGGGCCGTGGGGCACGCGGCCTTGGGAGGGGCGCAGGCCATAGACGTTGTTGAACGCTGCCGGGTTGCGCAACGACCCCATCATGTCGCTACCGTCGGCCACCGGCAGCAGGCGCAGGGCCAGCGCCGCCGCTGCCCCGCCACTGCTGCCGCCGGCCACCCGGCTTGGATCGTAGGCGTTGGTGGTGGTGCCAAACAGCGTGTTGTAGGTCTGCGAACCCAGGCCAAACTCCGGCACGTTGCTCTTGCCGAGGATGATCGCCCCGTTGGCCCTTACCCGCGCTACGCTGACCGCATCCTGCTGCGGCACCTGCTCGGCAAACAGCGGTGAGCCCATTGTGGTCCGAAGCCCGGCCGTGGCTGCCAAATCCTTGATCGCCTGGGGCATGCCGTGCATCCAGCCGCGCGACCGGCCGCTGGCCAATTCGCGGTCGCAGGCATCGGCCTCGGCCAGCACCGCCTCAGCCGGGCGCAGCGACACCAGCGCATTCACGTGCGGGTTGAAGCGCTCGATGTGGCCGAGGTAAGCCTGCATCACCTCACGGCACGATACCCGACGCCCATGGATCGCCTGGGACAGGGCTTCGGCATCGAGGGCGACGATAGGGTCGATAGCTAACGGCATCACGGTTTCACTCCAAGGTTGAACGCTGCAGACCTGCCCCCACGCGGTGCTTCCTTCAGGCAATAGGTGCCCAGCAGGGTCAGCAGGCAGGCAAACAGTACGTAGAACGACGGCGCCACGGGGGTACCCAGCACCTTGCTCAGCCACGTCACGATCAGCGGAGCAAAGCCGCCGAACACCATCACCGCGACGTTATAGGCCACCGACACCCCGGTGGAGCGCACCTCCACCGGAAACTGCTCGGCCAGTGCAGTGGGCGCAGGCCCGAAGAAGCCGCCAATGGCAGAGCACAGCAGCAGTTGCATCAGTAACAGCCGTTCGATCGACGGCGCCGCCGCCACCCACACATACAGCGGGTACACCATCACGAAGAACGCCAAAGTGAAGGCCATCAGCACCGGCCTGCGGCCCAAACGGTCCGACAGCGCACCCGACAACGGAATGACCACGGTCATCAGCCCCACCGCGAGCATCTGCACCAGCAGCACCTGGTCCAGCGGCAGGCCCAAATTCTTGTGAGCGAAGGTCGGCATGTTCACCAGCACCACGTAGAACGACACCGTCGCGCCACTGGCCAGGCCCATGGACACCAACAGGCTGCGACGGTGTTCACGCAGCACCCGCCACAGGCTCGGCGCCTGCCCCTTGGCCTGCTTGCGTGCCTCGATAAACTCCTCCGGCTCCTCCATGTGCTTGCGAATCCACAGCCCCACCGGCCCGATCAGCAAGCCGAGCACGAACGGAATCCGCCAGCCCCAGCTGTCCAGCGCCTCGGGGGTGCAGAGGTGGGTGACCAGCGCCACCATCGCCGCGCCTGAGAACACCGCCATGCATTGCCCTACCAGCTGCCACGAGCCGTACAGGCCCTTGCGATGGGCGGGGGCACTCTCGACCAGGAACGCTGTGGCGCTGGCGTATTCACCCCCAGTAGCGAAGCCCTGGAGCATCCGCGCCACCACGATCAGCAGCGGCGCACCCATGCCGATGGCGAGGTAGTTGGGGGCAAAGGCGATCATGGCGATGGATACCGTCATCAGGCGGATGATCAACTGCATCGCCGCCTTGCGCCCCTTGCGGTCAGAGTAGATCCCCAACAGCACGCCACCGACAGGGCGCATGAAAAAGCCTACGCCGAAGGTGGCCAGGGCCATCAGCAACGAGGCGTATTCGTCGTCGGAAGGAAAGAACTGCCGGGCGATGATGCTCGCCAGAAAGCCGTAAACGATAAAGTCATACCACTCCAGCGCGTTACCGATGACAGCCGCGACCACCTGCCGGGTACGCGACGCGCCTGTGTTGGAAATCTGCATGGGAACACTCCATCCATCTGTTGGCCAGAAACGGTTCAGAACAGCCCGGACGCACGCGCCCAGGTTCCAGCGGCAGTCGTCAATGAAGTGGTCAGGCAGGCTCGAGCCAGCGCTCGACAAGCGCGCCCCAGTAGGCTGCGCCAGTCAGCAGGATGTCGTCGTTGAAGTCGTAGGCCGGGTTTTGCACCATCGGCCGCTGCAGGCCATTGCCGATGAACAGGTACGCGCCCGGGCAGCGCTGCAGCATCCAGGCGAAGTCCTCGCTGCCCATCAGCTTGCGGGTGTTGCCATCGACCGCCTCGGCGCCGAGCAGCTCCACCCCTACCTGCTGGGCGAAGGCGTTTTCCGCGGCATGGTTGACCAGCACCGGGTAGGCCGGGCGATGCTCGATACTGACGCGGCAACCGTAGCTTTCGGCCTGGCTGATGATGATCGCCCGCACTCGCTCGAGCATCAGTGCGCGCACCTGGGCATCGAGCGCACGCAGGCTCAGGCGCAGCAGGGCCTGCTGCGGGATCACATTGGCCGCTTCCCCCCCCTGCAAGGCGCCGACGGTCACCACGGCCGCTTCCTGGGCGTCGATGTTGCGTGCCACCACTGTCTGCAACGCCATCACCACACTGGCGGCGGCCACCAGTGGGTCGACCGTCAGGTGCGGCATCGAACCATGGCCACCGACGCCTTCGATGATGACCGTGAGCAGGTCCTGCGACGCCATCATCGGCCCTTCGCGAAAACCCAATTGCCCTGCGGGCAGCCCGGGCATGTTGTGCATGCCGAACAGCGCATCGCAGGGGAAGCGCTCCAGCAGCCCATCGGCCAGCATTGCCTCGGCCCCTCCCTGGCCCTCCTCGGCAGGCTGGAAGATCAGCGTCAGGGTGCCATCGAACTGACGCGTCGCTGCCAAGTAGCGCGCGGCCCCCAGCAGCATGGCGGTGTGCCCGTCGTGACCGCAGGCGTGCATGCAGCCCTGGTGTCGGCTGCTGTAGGCCGCGCCCGTGGCCTCGACGATCGGCAGCGCGTCCATGTCCGCGCGCAACCCAAGCGTGCGCGCGCTGCTGCCGTTGCGCAGTACACCAACCACTCCGGTTTTGCCGATGCCGGTGTGTACCTGGTATCCCCAGTCCTTGAGCAACCGGGCGACCAGTGCCGAGGTGCGGTCTTCTTCGAAACCCAGTTCGGGATGGGCGTGGATGTCGTGGCGGATGGCATGCAGGTCACTGGCCACATCGTCGAGCCAGGCCAGGATGTGTTGATGTCGGGACATGTGAAATCTCCTCGCGCGGGTGGGTTCCCGTTCTTGTTGTTCGCTTCGAGATCACGACAGGTAAGGCAGGTCGTGCTTGGCGACAGATAAACGCGTGTAGTGCGCAAGCACAATCGAATGTGGTTCCGAGGAGTGGAACACGCTTGGTGCTGTCCGGGGCGATCATTCGCCCCGCCAGTTTTGAGACCTCCGTCGAGATGCCGTCCTGCCATGATTGCACCCGCTCTAGCGCGTGGGTTCTAATTCCGACCCACCGGTTTTATCTTCGCAATCCAAGGACGCTTCATCATGTACAGGAAGATCGTACCGCTGGCGCTGCTGGCAACCCTGGCTGGCTGCTCCGACACGCCTGAGGCCACTGAGGCCAGTTTTCACAAGGCCGCCCAAGCCTATCTCGACACTCAATACCCCCACTGTTTCGTGGTCAGCTCGTTCCCGACCAAAACCAAGGACTTCGACGTCAACGGCACCAACAAGGCCCTGCACGCCCTGGCCCAGGTCGGAGTGGTCAGCGAGAAGGAAATCTCGCGCACGCAGGTTCCCGAACGTCTGTGGCAACCAGCCCGCACGGATATCTACTACGCCTACGACCTCACCGAAGAAGGTCGCAAGTACTACAAGGCCGATGCACAACGGACGGTCAACGGCAAGACCCGCGGCGGGCTGTGCTTCGGCAAGGCACAGGTCATGGCCATTGAACAGTTCAGCGAACCTGGCGAGAAGATGGGGCACACGGTTTCCGACGTGACCTATACCTACAAGATCACCGGATTGCCGGCCTGGGCAGCGAATGACAACGTCAGGTCCAGTATTCAAGACCTGGATCGGGCGGTGGCGACCCACGACGTACCCATGCGGGAAAAGCGCCTGATGGTGCTGACAGAACAGGGTTGGGTACACGAACGGTTGTTCGACAAGTGATGTTTGCCTGTACGGGCCCTATCGCCGCCAAGCCGGCTCCTGCAGGATCTGCGTGGTCCCTTTGGGAGTCTGCGGGCGATAAGGCCGGAGCAGGTTCACAACCACCACGCCAACACCACCGGTAGCCAGACAAAGGACAGCACCGTCGAACACATCACCAGGTTCGCTACCTGCTCTGGTGAGCGGTTGGCCCGTACCGCCATCAGGTAGTTGAACACCGCCACCGGCATTGCCGACTGCACCATCAGCACCGCCCGCTCCAGGGTTTCCATACCCAGCAGGGCACCGACCGCCCAGCCCACCGCAGCCCCCAGCACGATGCGCAGGCCACCCAGCAGCATGCCGCTGCCAATGTGCCGCAGACGAATGCTGGCCAGCGATACCCCGAGGGTCAACAACATCAACGGAATGGTCATGCCGCCCAGCAGGTCTACCGTGTTGGCCAGCCAGCGGGGCAATTCGACGTCCAGGAAAATGATCGGCATCGCACCGGCCAGGCTGATGACGATGGGGTTGCGCAACAGCGCCTTGGGTGACGCCGCGGTACCGGAGATGGCCATGCCGGCGGTGAACTGGAATATCGACAGCGTCAGGAAAAACGCCACCGCCAGCGCAAGGCCATGCTCGCCAAAGGCATACAGACTGATCGGCAGGCCCATGTTGCCCGTGTTGGGAAACAGAAACGCTGGCAGCAGCACCCGCCAGTGCTGGTCGAAGCTGCGGCATACCAGCAAGCCGACCACGACCATGCCGAGTAGGCAAAGCAGGCAGCCCAGAGCCATGCTGGCGAAAGCCGTCGGGTCCAGTTCGGTGCGGCTCAGCGTCGACAACACCAACGACGGCGTGCCAATGGTCATCACCAGGCTGGCAATGAACTCAGTGGGGTAGCTCAAGCCCTTGCGGGCCCAGGCGTAACCGATACCGGCGACGATAAACACCGGCGCCAGTACGGCGAACAACGAAGCGAACATCTACCAAGCCCTCCATGGAGCTGCCCTGTGCACGTGAAGGCGTGACGAGCGTTGACCGATCCAGCCCCAGCGCGCGACATCCCAAAGGGCAAAAAGCGGCATTATGCCGCAGGCTGCAGGCTCTTGGGCAAAACCTTCCAAGGCCTTAGAATCGCGCCTCCTTTTCGCCCGTCGCCTTGAACGGTGGCAACCGGCAGCAATGACAGAGTCCGCGCCTAAGCACATGGCCGCACATGTGAAATAGGCTCAATCGACCCCACCCGACCGCCCTTGCCAAGGTTCCGGTTGAGTCTTGCCCAGGTCGCATCACGAAGGCACACCCGTGCAACAACCCTGGCCGTTCAAGGCCGGGAAAGCGTGCGCGTCAGAAAAGGCGCTTTTTTTCGCTTACTCAACCAGAGGTACCTATGTCTCCGCGTTTGCTGGCCATGGCGCTGGCACCCCTGCTCGGGCTGTTCATCATTGCCCTGGGCAACGGCTTCATGTCTTCCCTGACGACCCTGCGCCTGGACGCCGCTGGTGAGTCGCCCTCGATGATCGGTATCGTCTCCTCGGCCTACTTCGTCGGCCTGACCCTGGGCGCGATCTTCAACGACCGCCTGATCCTGCGCATCGGCCATATCCGCGCTTACAGCAGTTTCGCCTCGCTGATCGCCGCGACCATCCTGCTGCAGGGACTGTTCTACGATACCCACGGGTGGATCGCCCTGCGCCTGATCAACGGCTGGGCAACCGTCGGTGTGTTCCTGGTCATCGAAAGCTGGTTGCTGCTGGCGGGCGACGCGAAGATCCGGGGGCGCTTGCTGGCGCTGTACATGATCGCCTTCTACGGTGCTGGCGTGGTAGCCCAGGCGGCCCTGGGCGAAATCACTGGCTGGGGCGCAACCGCACCGTTCATGGTCGCGGGCATGCTCGCGGCGCTGTCGGTGATGCCTATCGTGATTCTGCCGCAGGTGTCGCCGCTGCTGGAGCAGGTCGAACCGCTGAAGCCTCGCCAACTGCTGGGCGTGGCCCCAACCGGGCTGGTCGGCTGCTTCGGCTCGGGCGCGGCCATCGCTGGCGTCTATGCCTTGCTGCCACTGTACCTGCAACGTATCGGCCTGGACGTGGGCGAGGTCGGCACCATGATGGCCTGGGTGATCCTGGGTGCGATGCTGTTGCAGTACCCGGTGGGCCGGTGGTCGGACCGCAAGGACCGCCAGGACGTGCTGATAGCCCTTGGCGCCTTGTGCACGGTACTGTCGGTAGTGATCGTGTTGCTGCCCTCGCAGTCGGTGTTGCTGCCGGCGATGCTGTTCCTGCTGGGTGGCGGGGTGTTCGCACTGTATCCGGTTGCAGTCAGCCACGCAGCCGACCGCGCCCCGGCCGAAGCGCTGGTACCGATGATCCAAGGCCTGCTGCTGATCAACTCACTGGGTTCGGCGCTGGCCCCGCTGGCTATCTCGCCGGTTATGACCAGCTACGGCGAAGTCGGGCTGTTCTGGGCCTTCGCCGTCATCAACCTGGCCATGGTCAGCTTCTTCATGTGGCGCAGGGGCAAGCGACCGGCACCTGAACACCCTGCTCCCTTCGCCCCGGCCACGACCTTCTCGCCCACTGGCGCAGAGCTGCGGGTGACAGAAGATTTGATGCACGCGTGCCAGGAGCATCCCCCCCAACAGCCTGCTCCCTCGCAGGCAGCGCCAAAGGCTGACATCGGGTGATATCCATCGCAGGCGGGTCCACGATACTTCCGGTGACCGCCCGTCGCCCGAAAGGCACGTCAAGGTCCAGCGAAAGCCGAATGAATGACAGATCGTTCCCACGGGAGATTTAACATGGTCCGCATTCGTTCGCTTTCGCTGTGCCTCGCCCTGACCTTGGGTATTGCCTCAGGCAGCTTCGCCGCCAGCGGCGGGTATGGAAACGACACCCAGCCCCCGGCAACCCCGTCTGGCGCCCCTTCCAAGCCTAAGCCTTACGATGAAGGCAAAACGTACGACGAAGGCAAGACTGCTGGCGAAAAAGGCAGCAGCGTCAATAGCCCGGGCAGCAGTAAGGATAACGACAGCAGTGACACGGGAAGCGACTCCGACGCCGCCGATGGCGCCAGCGGTGGTTCCAACAGCACCGGTGAAGCGACAGGGTCTGGCGCGGGCAGTACGGGGGGTACCGCCGAGGACCAGGACAGCCGTTGAGAAGCAACCCGGTCAGGCCCCCACCGCGACCCGAGGCACGGGTTCGCGGTCAGCGCCAGAACCTGGGGTCGTCCACCACCTGTTGATGGGCTTCGAACAACGCCGGGAGTTGCTCCTTCAGGTAATCGAGCCAGGTGCGTACCTTGGCATCGAGGTAATGACGCGACGGATAGATGGCGTAGATTTCCCGCTGGCGCAACCGGTGCGGCGCCAGCAGGCGGAACAGGCGGCCTTCCTCGATGGCATGGCTGGCAGAGTAGTATGGCAACAAGCCCACCCCCATGCCCAGTTCAGTGGCTTTGAGCATGGCATCGGCGACGTTGGTGAGGAAGGTGTCCTGGGGCACGACCACACTGCGTCCCTGGTCGTGCTCGAATGACCAGTCCTCTTCGAACAAGGGGTCGACCATGCGCAGGCAGGCATGATCGTTCAAGTCTTCCGGCTTGGTCGGCACGCCATGCCGCGCCAGGTACTCGGGTGATGCGCAAAGGATGCTGTAGATGCTGCCCAACGGGATAGCGATCAATTGCGAGTCAGGCAACCCTTTGCCGATGGTGATCACGATATCGTGGCCTTCGTCCAACGGGTCGGGGTTGCGCTGTGACAGGGTCAACTCCATCACCACTTCCGGGCACGCCGCGTTGTAGCGTGCCACCAAGGGCATCATCAACAAGCCCAGGCCATGGGTGCAGTGAAAACGCAGACGCCCCCGGGGGTTGAGGTGGGCACCCCGGGCCTCATCCATGGCTTCGTCGGTCAACGACAGAATGTGCCGTGAACGCTCAAGAAATCGCTCCCCCGCCTCGCTCATGCGCAAGCGCCGCGTGGTGCGGTGTAGCAGCCGGGTCTGCAATTGGTTTTCCAGCTCGGCAACGATGCGCGACACCTGCGCCGCGGATATATCCAGGGCATTGGCGGCCGCGGCAAAGCTGCCGCACTCCACCACCCGGGCGAAGGTGCGCATGGCGTGCAGCATGTCCATCGTATTCGGCTCCTTTCTTCGGCCTTATTCGTACATCCAAGGCAGGAATCTATCACGAATTAGGCCATTTATTGTGGATCATCAATGAATACATCATTAGTAAAACATTGAAGAAGGAGCCTGCCATGAAACGTTCGATCGCTTTGCTTGCTTTGTCCGCCGCCCTCGCCTCGTTCGGCGCCGTGGCCGACCAGAGCGCCGGCCAACCGGCCTCCAGCGAGGCCACCTACGAATACGGCATGCCGCTGGATGTGGCCAAAGTCATCTCCGTCACCCCAGCCAGCAACGTCGCCGACTGCCAGGTTGGTACCGCACATATGAAGTACGTCGACCACAAGGGCCAGACCCACGAAGTCGCCTACCGGGAAATGGGCAACTGTTCTCAGCAGTGATTCAGGCCAGGGCCTGGGTGATCCAGGCGACCTGACGAGTGAAGTCACGGGTCTTTTCCTGCGGTACTGCGTCCCGGGCGCGCTCGAAATGGGCCAGTGTCTGCTGTTTCTGACGCAACATGCGCTGCCACTTGGTAATGAACGCCGGACTTTTTTCCTGCAACAGCATTGGGCCGAAGTAAAGTTGTTCGGCGGTGTAGCTCACGGCTTCGCAAGGCTCGGCGACGATGATTTCGTAGTCAAAGCGGTTTTCGCGCAGCAATTCTTCGCGGCAAATCCGGTAGCCGTTGTCCATCAGCCACTGACGCAGTTCCCGCTCGTCGCCATTGGGCTGCAGAATCAGGCGCGTCACGCCCTGCAAGCGGGCCTTGCCCTGTTCCAGAATGTCGCGAATCGTTTCGCCACCCATGCCGCAGATGCTGATGGTGTTGACCCGGTCGGAAGGTTCGATGGCCGCCAGGCCATTGGCCAGGCGAACAGTGATGCGACCTTCCAGGCCGTTCTTGCGCACCTTGCGCTGGGCCGAGGCGAAAGGCGTCTGCGCCACTTCACCCGCCACCCCAGCTTCAATGATGCCGCGCAGCATCAGGGCTACCGGCAGGTAGCCATGGTCCGAGCCGATATCGGCCAGCCGCGCGCCTCGCGGCACATAGGCCGCCACACGCTCAAGGCGCATCGACAAAGTCTGTTCGTTCAACGTGAAGCCCCTTGCTCAACAATCGGGCGCGATTCTGACGGCCAGCGCCCGGCATTACAACGGACGTTGGCCCAACGGTGTCGCTCGACCCGCTCGTCGTGCTCGCGTAGGCTTGCGGGTTTCATTCCGTTGCAAGGCAAACTCCCATGGCAGACCTCATCTACACCCCGGACTCCGACGCCGACTCCATTTCCTCCGACGTCGCCGAGTTCAACGGCATTCTGGTCACCACCCAGATTCCCGCCGATATCGAAGCTGACATCACCGCGCAGAGCGAAAGTACCCTGCAGGCCCTGAAGGACGCGCTGGAAAAAGCCGGCAGCGGCATGGACCGCGTCATGCACCTGACCATCTACCTCACCGATATGGCTGACCGCCCTGCGTTCAACGAGGTCTATCAGCGTTTCTTCCAAAAGCCGTGGCCGGTGCGTGCCGCCGTGGGCGTGTCGGCGCTGGCGTTCCCGACCATGCGCGTCGAAGTGACGGCGATGGCCGCCAAGCGCTGATCCGCCGGCAACACCCCGCCGCTGGCAAGCCAGCGCCCAACGGTCCTGCGTTTGTTTCAGCATCTGCCGTCGGGGCCGGCTTGCCGGCGATCACCGGCAACGCCAGTGTTTCTTTCCCACTGAGCAGCCCGAGGATGCCGCCAACCCAATTCACCGCTACAATGCCCGCCTTGACCGTGACAGCCCGACCATAACGACATGTCCCTTCCAAAGAATCACCTGGAACTGCTTAGCCCTGCCCGCGACGTGGCCATTGCCCGCGAAGCCATCCTGCACGGCGCTGACGCCATCTACATCGGCGGCCCGAGCTTCGGCGCGCGCCACAACGCCTGCAACGAAGTCAGCGATATCGCTGAGTTGGTTGAATTCGCCCATCGCTACCATGCGCGAGTGTTCACCACCCTCAACACCATCCTCCACGACAATGAGCTGGAGCCGGCGCGCAAGCTGATCCACCAGCTCTATGACGCAGGTGTCGACGCGCTTATCGTCCAGGACCTGGGTGTGATGGAGCTGGACATTCCGCCGATCGAGCTGCATGCCAGTACCCAGACCGACATCCGCACCCTGGAGCGGGCCAAGTTCCTCGACCAGGCCGGCTTCTCGCAACTGGTGTTGGCCCGCGAGCTGAACCTGCAGCAGATCCGCGCCATTGCCGCCGAAACCGACGCCGCCATCGAGTTCTTCATCCATGGCGCGCTCTGCGTGGCGTTCTCCGGCCAGTGCAACATCTCCCATGCCCAGACCGGTCGCAGCGCCAACCGTGGCGACTGCTCCCAGGCCTGCCGCCTGCCCTACACGCTCAAGGACGACCAGGGCCGTGTGGTGGCCTTCGAAAAGCACCTGCTGTCGATGAAGGACAACAACCAGACCGCCAACCTGCGCGACCTGGTGGATGCTGGCGTGCGCTCGTTCAAGATCGAAGGCCGCTACAAGGACATGGGCTACGTGAAGAACATCACCGCCCACTACCGCAAAGAGCTGGACGCCATCCTCGAAGACCGCCCGGACCTGGCACGCGCCTCCAGCGGTCGTACCCAGCACTTCTTCGTGCCCGACCCGGACAAGACGTTCCACCGTGGCAGCACCGACTACTTCGTCACCGACCGCAAGGTCGACATCGGTGCTTTCGACTCGCCGACCTTCACCGGTCTGCCGGTAGGCGTGGTTGAGAAAGTCGGCAAGCGCGACCTGTTGGTGGTCACCGAGGTGCCGCTGACCAATGGCGACGGCCTGAATGTGCTGGTCAAGCGTGAGGTGGTGGGGTTCCGCGCCAATATCGCCGAACCACGGGGCGAGTTCGAAGAAGACGGCCAGAAACGCTACCGCTACAGGGTCGAACCCAACGAAATGCCCGAGGGCCTGCATAAGCTGCGCCCGAACCACCCACTGTCGCGCAATCTGGATCACAACTGGCAGCAGGCCCTGCTGCGCACTTCGTCCGAGCGTCGTGTAGGCGTGGAATGGCACGCCGTGCTACGCGAACAGCGGCTGGCGCTGACGGCCACCAGCGAGGAAGGCGTGAGCGTGCAAGTGGCGCTGGATGGCCCGTTCGGCGAGGCCAACAAGCCGCAACAGGCGCTGGAACAACTGCACGACCTGCTCGGTCAGTTGGGCACCACCCAGTACCACGCCGATGCCATCGAACTGGATGCGCCGCAAGCCTATTTCATCCCCAACTCGCAGCTCAAGGCCCTGCGCCGGGAAGCCATCGAGGCGCTGACCGAAGCGCGGGTCAAGGCTCACCCGCGGGGTGGACGCAAAGCCGAAACCAACCCACCACCGGTGTACCCGGAGTCGCACCTGTCGTTCCTGGCCAACGTATACAACCAGAAGGCTCGCGAGTTCTACCATCGCCATGGTGTGCAACTGATCGATGCCGCCTACGAAGCCCACGAGGAACATGGGGAAGTGCCGGTGATGATCACCAAGCACTGCCTGCGCTTCTCGTTCAACCTGTGCCCCAAGCAGGCCAAGGGTGTGACGGGCGTTCGCACCAAGGTGGCGCCGATGCAGCTGATTCAGGGGGATGAAGTACTGACCCTGAAGTTCGACTGCAAGCCCTGCGAGATGCATGTGATCGGCAAGATGAAGCCGCACATCATCGACCTGCCGACACCTGGCAGTGGGGTGGCTCAGGTAGTGGGACACATCAGCCCGGAAGACCTGCTCAAGACCATTGTCCGCGCGCCACATTGATAGCCAGAGGGGCGCATTGCGCCCCTTTCCCAGCGGCTTTCGCTACCGGACGAAACGCGGAATCCGCAGGCCGAGGCTCTCACGCAACGTCGTGCCTTCATACTGGGTGCGATACACCCCGCGCGCCTGCAGCAACGGTACGACCTCCCGGGTGAAGCGCTTGAACTGGCTCGGATGCCCAATGTAGATATTGAACCCGTCCAGCGCCCTTGCCTCGAACCACTCAGTCATCTTCGCCGCCACGGTTTCGGCCGACCCGACGAACGCTCCCGGCCTCAGCTGGCGCCCATACTCCACGGCTTGGCGCAGACTGAAGCCCTTGTCCCGCGCTTGATCGGCAATGCGCTTGGCATTGGTGAAAAAGCTACTTCGCGCGTACTCAAGGCTTTCTTGGGGAAACGGCGCATCCAGGTCGTATTGGCTGAAATCGTGCCAGCCAAAATTGCGCCCGAATTCCTTGAGCGCCAGCTCGAAGCTGTGGTCCTGCTGGTGATAGTGCCGCTCGATCTCTCGGGCCTCGGCATCGCTGTCACCGACGTAGATTTCGGCGCCCGGCAAGACCAGCAACTGGTCCGGGTCGCGCCCCAGTCGCGCCGCCCTGCCCTTGATGTCCTGGTAGAACGCCTGCCCCTGCTCGATGCTAGACGCATGGGTGAACACCACATCGGCAGTGGCTGCGCCCAAGTCACGCCCTTGTTGCGAATCACCCGCCTGGAAGACCACCGGCTGCCCCTGGGGCGAGCGCTGGATGTTCAGTGGCCCCACCACCGAGAAATGCTCACCCTTGTGGTTGAGCGCATGCAGCCTGGACGGATCGAGAAATTGCCCCGTGGCCCGGTCGCGGGGGAACGCATTGTCCTCGTAGGAATGCCAGAGCCCTTGCACCACCTGGACGTGCTCCTGGGCCCTGGCATAGCGAGTATCGTAATCGTAGTGTTCGTCTCGACCATAATTGCCGGCGGTGCCAGCGTCGCCACTGGTGACCACGTTCCAGCCAGCGCGGCCTTTGCTGATAAGGTCCAGGGACGCCAGGCGACGGGCTACGTTGAAAGGCGCGTTGTAGGATGTGGTCAGGGTCCCGACCAGGCCGATATGGCGGGTACTGACCGCAAGCGCCGACAACAGGGTCAGCGGTTCCAGGCGATTGAGATAATGCGACGGCGAGCCAGGTGTGATGAACTGGCTGTCGACGATGAACACCAGGTCGAACAGCGCAGCTTCGGCCTGGCGGGCGATATCGATATACCAGTCGATATTGACGCTGGCATCAGCCGGCAACTCCGGGTCCAGCCACAGGTTGTGCCGCCCAGGGCCGCCGCAACCCATGGTCAGCGCGCCCAATTTGATCTGTCTCTTGCTCATACGGGCTAGCCTCCTTGGACCTACTGGTTTTTGGCCTGCGCCGTGGCTGGCTGTTGCAGGGCGGCAGAGAACGAAGTGTCGAACAGGGTAGCGGCGGGGTACGCCTTGATCAAACCGAGCCCTGCGAAGAAGTCCACGGTTTTTTGCGCATCGACCACCACCTGTGGGTTCAACGGTGCCAGGTCGGTACGGGCGCGAGCGAACCAGATGTGGGCGATGTCGCGGTCGGCCCGGGTACGCTTGGCCCAGTCGTCGGCATAGGCTTCGGTATTGGCCGGGTCGCCCAAGGCCCATTCGCGGGCTGTTTTCAGGCGCTGCAGGAAGTCCGCGATTTGCGCGCGCTTGCCCTCGACGGCCTTGGCGTTCGCCACCACGAAGCTCTGCGCTGGAATCAGCCCTTGCGCAGTGGCCAGTACCCGTGCGCCTTGGCGCTCCTGCTGGGTGACGTAGGGTTCCCAGGTGGCGATCACGTCGACCGAACCGCCATCCAGGGCGTGAGAAGCATCCAGTGCGCTGAGATAACGCAGCTCGAGCGAGTCGCGGGGCACATTGGCTTTGTCCAGGGCGCTGAACAACAGTTGTTGGCTCCACGAGCCTTTCCAGATCGCTGCGCGCTTGCCACGCAGATCAGCCAGGCTGTGTATGTTCGAATCCTTGCGCGCGAGGATCGCCACACCGTCCAGATTCTGCCGGCTCACCGCGATGACTTTGATCGGCGCCCCCAGGGCCCCGAGGAACAGCGGCGGTGCATCGCCCAGCAGGCCGAGGTCCAAGCTACCGACGTTCAGCGCTTCGGCCACTGGGGAGCCGGCAGTGAACTGCTTCCATTCCAGTGTGTAGGGCAAGTCATCGAGCACACCCGCTGCTTCCATCACGGAGCGGGCATTGAAGCTCTGGTCACCCACTACCAGGGTTTGCGCACTGACGGCCAGGCTCAGGGCTGAGGCCAGCACGCCTGCAGCCAATTTTTTGAGGTATCGCACGTTCGTCTCCAGGTGCCCTTGGGGCACAGCATGGCAAGTCGATCCGCCCGTGCGGTCTCGCAGATTATTTATGTGTTTTGAATCTAAACAGAGGCCTGCTTATAAGCTAACGACTCGAAACACCCCTGTGAAATGCGTTTTAGGCATAACCTAATGCTTCTGAAATGCGCGCCACTAAATACCAAATATGCATATTAGCTTATTATTATTTTGCATTTTGAGAATATTTTCTAACTTTGCTAGGGTGATTCAGACCTCTCCATCGAGCCCTTACCATGAGCCAACCGCTGCGTCTTGACCGTTTGCGCTTGTTCATAAGCGAACTTTCCGATCTTTTGGACCGGGAGACCGACGAGGCCGCCCTCCTCGACCACGGCCAGGGTCTGCTTGGCAGCCTGGTCGCTCACGATGACTGGCTGCCCGCGGACCTGGCTCAGCCCGATCCGACCCGTTACCAGCAGTACCTGTTGCATTGCGACTCGCGCCAACGCTTTTCCATCGTCAGTTTCGTCTGGGCACCGGGGCAGCGCACCCCGATCCATGACCATCGCGTCTGGGGCCTGATCGGCATGCTGCGCGGAGCCGAATACTCGCAAGGCTTTGCCCGCACCGAACAGGGCGCACTGGTGCCCGCTGGCGAACCTGTACGCATCGATCCGGGGCATGTCGAAGCTGTCTCGCCCCGCATCGGCGACATCCATCAAGTAAGCAATGCCTTCGACGACAGGGTGTCGATCAGCATCCATGTCTATGGCGCCAACATCGGTGCCGTTCGGCGCGCCGTATACCTGGCCGACGGCAGCGAAAAAGCCTTCATTTCCGGATACACCAATACCCGCTTGCCCAACATCTGGGACCTGTCCAAAGAGACCCCTGACCTATGAGTACTGTGACCACCCGGACCTACCAGGACATTCGTCGAGCCCTGCTGGCCCATCAGGAGCTGGCACTGATCGACGTCCGAGAAGAAGACCCGTTTGCCCAGGCGCACCCATTGTTCGCCGCCAACGTTCCGTTGTCGAAACTGGAACTGGAAATGTTCGCCCGCGTACCGCGTCGCAGTACCGCCATCACCCTGTATGACGATGGTGAAGGACTCGCGGACCGAGCGGCGGAGCGCCTGCTGGCGCTGGGCTACAGCGATGTGGCATTGCTGCAGGATGGCCTGGCCGGCTGGCGCGCTGCCGGCGGCGAGCTGTTCAGAGACGTCAACGTACCGAGCAAAGCCTTTGGCGAGTGGGTCGAGAGCGTGCGCCATACCCCGTCGCTGGCGGCCGAGCAGGTGCAGGCGTTGCTGGATGCCAAGGCCGATGTGGTGGTACTCGACGCCCGGCGTTTCGATGAATACCAGACGATGAGCATACCGGGCGGTATCAGCGTGCCGGGTGCGGAATTGGTGCTGCGGGTTGCCGAGCTGGTGCCCAGCGCCGACACCCAGGTGATCGTCAACTGCGCCGGGCGCACCCGCAGCATCATCGGCACTCAGTCACTGGTCAATGCCGGGATCCCCAACCCGGTGGCAGCGCTGCGCAATGGCACCATCGGCTGGACCTTGGCGGGGCAACAACTGGCCCATGGCCAACAGCGCCGCTTTACCGAAGTGACCGAGTCCAACCGTGCCGTGGCAGCCAAGCGTGCGCGCAAGGTTGCCGATAAGGCCGGTGTGCTGCGCCTGGAGGTCAAGGGGCTCAGGGTCTGGCAGGCCGACAGCCACCGCACCACGTACCTTTTCGATGTGCGCACACCTGAGGAATATGCCAAGGGCCATGTGCCTGGAAGCCGTTCGGTGCCTGGCGGGCAGTTGGTGCAGGAGACCGACCATGTGGCCAGCGTGCGCGGTGCGCGTATCGTGTTGGTCGATGACGATGGCGTGCGGGCGAACATGAGTGCTTCGTGGCTGGCGCAGATGGGCTGGCAGGTGGCTGTGTTGGATGGGCTTACCCAGGACCACTTCAGCGAGACAGGTGACTGGAAAGCCCCGCTGCCGCCACTGCCGCAAGTGACCGAAATCAGTGTCGAGCAGTTGCAAGGCTGGCTCGAATCCGCCAGTACCGTAGTGCTGGATTTCACGGCCAGTGCCAACTACGTCAAGCATCATGTTCCGGGTGCCCATTGGGCTATCCGGGCGCAACTGCCCCAGGCCCTGGAGCGGTTGCCTGTAGCCGAACGTTATGTGTTGACTTGCGGCACTGGCCTGCTCGCCCGTTTCGCAGCCGTCGACCTGCAAGCACTGACCCACACGCCCGTGTATCTGCTCAGCGGGGGCACCGCCAGCTGGATTGCCGCTGGCAAGCCGCTGGAGAGCGGTGAGACCCATTTGGCGGTGGCGCGCACCGACCGCTACCGCCGGCCTTATGAAGGCACCGATAACCCGCGCGAGGCCATGCAAGGTTATCTGGATTGGGAGTTTGGTCTGATTGCGCAGTTGGAGCGCGATGGCACTCATGGATTCCAGGTGCTGAGCTAGGGTCTGTAAGAAAAGTCTTGAGACGAAGGTCTGGCAAGGCGAAAACAGCCGAGGAAGCGGAGTTTACGGGTTGTAAAGAGCATTCCGAGGCTGTTTTCAACGCAGCATCACCGAGTTTCAAGGCTTTTCGTACAGAGCCTGGAGAAAACGGGGCCGCTTCGCTCGGAGGGACGCCTGCAGCGCTGATCCATGCCCCACATCGATGTCTGACCACGCCTTATCATTGCGCGTGATAATAACCTTCGTTCCATTCGATTCGTGCGCTACGCGCAAGACACTCACACTCCGCCCACTACTAATACATTGGCGGAGTTCTCCATGGAACAATCACTCAAACCCTTGCGCTTCCCCCTCGCTGCCCTGGCAGTCGTGGTGCTGAGCGCATGCGGTCGAACCCCGGACGCCGTGCAGGCCCCCGCCGCACCGAAAGTCAGCGTCGCCAAGGTGATCGAGCAACCGATCAACGAGTGGGACGAGTTCACCGGCCGCCTCGAAGCGCCAGAAACCGTTGAAGTACGCCCTCGGGTCTCAGGCCAGATCGACTTGGTAGCCTTCACCGAAGGTGCCCAGGTCAAGAAAGGCGACCTGTTGTTCCAGATCGACCCACGTCCGTTCCAGGCTGAAGTCCGCCGACTCGAAGCCCAACTGCAACAAGCCAAGGCCACCGCCATTCGCAGCGCCAACGAAGCCCGCCGTGGCGAGCGCCTGCGCGACAGCAACGCGATCTCCGCGGAATTGGCCGAATCGCGCAGCAGTGCCGCCGCCGAAGCCCGTGCCGGCGTCGATGCCATCCAGGCCCAACTGGACCTGGCCCGCCTGAACTTGAGCTTCACCCGCGTCACTGCGCCGATCAGCGGCCGGGTCAGCCGCGCTCAGTTCACCGCCGGCAACATCGTCACCGCCGATGTCACCCCGCTGACCAGCGTGGTGTCCACCGACAAGGTGTATGCCTACTTCGACGCCGACGAACGCGTGTACCTGAAGTACACCCAACTGGCCCGCGAAGGCCAGCGCGGTCAGAGCACGCCTGTTTACCTGGGCCTGACCAACGAAACCGGCAACCCACACCTGGGCCAGATGAACTTCGTCGACAACCAGGTCAACCCACGTACCGGCACCATCCGCGGCCGCGCCGTGTTCGATAACCGCGACGGCCAGTTCACGCCAGGCCTCTATGCGCGGCTGAAGCTGGTCGGCAGCGCCCAGTACGATGCGGTGCTGATCAACGACGAAGCCGTGGGTACGGACCTTGGCAAGAAGTTCGTGCTGGTCATGGACAAGGACAACAAGGCCAGCTATCGCCCAGTAGAACTGGGGCCGAAGCTTGAAGGACTGCGCATCGTGCGCAGCGGTCTGACCAAGGACGATCGCATCGTGGTCAAGGGCCTGCAGCGTGTGCGTCCGGGGTCGCCAGTGACGCCGGAAGAAACGCCTATGGCCAGCGAGCAGACCCTCGCCGCCCTCGCCCAGCAACGCCAAGCCCTCGAGGCCAGCAATCGGACGCAGAAGGTAGCGGGCTCCACCGAAAAAGTCGCCAGCGCCCAAGCGCCACGCGGTTAAGGGATCACACCGATGAACTTTTCGAAATTCTTCATTACCCGGCCGATCTTCGCTGCCGTGCTGTCGCTGGTGCTGTTGATCGCGGGCTCGATCTCGCTGTTCAAGCTGCCGATCAGCGAATACCCGGAAGTGGTACCGCCCACCGTGGTGGTGCGCGCCAACTTCCCCGGCGCCAACCCCAAGGTGATTGGCGAAACCGTCGCAGCGCCGTTGGAGCAGGCCATCACTGGTGTCGAGAACATGCTGTACATGTCCTCGCAGTCCACCGCCGATGGCAAGCTGACCCTGACCATCACCTTTGCCCTGGGCACCGACCTGGACAACGCGCAGGTGCAGGTACAGAACCGCGTCACGCGTACCCAGCCCAAGCTGCCTGAGGAAGTGACCCGCATTGGTATCACCGTCGACAAGGCATCGCCCGACCTGACCATGGTCGTGCACTTGACCTCGCCGGACAACCGCTACGACATGCTCTACCTGTCCAACTACGCCATCCTCAACATCAAGGACGAACTGGCGCGCCTGGGCGGCGTCGGCGACGTGCAACTGTTCGGCATGGGCGACTACTCGCTGCGGGTATGGCTCGACCCGAACAAGACCGCTTCGCGTAACCTGACCGCCAGCGATGTGGTGGCCGCCATTCGCGAGCAGAACCGCCAGGTGGCCGCCGGCCAGCTGGGCGCCCCGCCCGCCCCTGGCAGCACCAGCTTCCAGCTGTCGATCAACACCCAAGGTCGCCTGGTCAACGAGGAAGAGTTCGAGAACATCATCATCCGTGCCGGTGCCGATGGCGAAATCACTCGCCTGAAGGACATCGCCCGCGTCGAGCTGGGCTCCAGCCAGTACGCACTGCGCTCGCTGCTGAACAACCAGCCGGCGGTGGCCATCCCGATCTTCCAGCGGCCTGGCTCGAACGCCATCGAAATCTCCGACGAAGTGCGGGCGAAAATGGCCGAGCTGAAGAAGGACTTCCCGGAAGGGATGGACTACAGCATCGTCTATGACCCGACCATCTTCGTTCGTGGCTCCATCGAAGCGGTAGTGCACACCTTGTTCGAAGCGCTGGTGCTGGTAGTGCTGGTGGTGATCCTGTTCCTGCAGACCTGGCGCGCCTCGATCATCCCGCTGCTGGCCGTCCCGGTGTCGCTGATCGGCACCTTCGCGGTGATGCACCTGTTCGGTTTCTCGCTCAATGCCCTGTCGTTGTTCGGGTTGGTATTGGCCATCGGTATCGTGGTGGACGACGCCATCGTCGTGGTGGAGAACGTCGAACGTAACATCGGGCTTGGCCTGAAACCGCTTGAGGCCACGCAAAAGGCCATGGGCGAAGTGACCGGTCCGATCATTGCCACTGCCCTGGTGCTGTGCGCGGTGTTCGTGCCTGCTGCGTTCATTTCTGGCCTGACCGGGCAGTTCTATAAGCAGTTCGCCCTGACTATCGCCATTTCGACCGTGATTTCGGCATTCAACTCGCTGACCCTGTCGCCGGCGCTGGCTGCCGTGCTGTTGAAGGAGCATCACGCGCCCAAGGACCGCTTCTCGCGGTTCCTCGACAAGCTGCTGGGTAGCTGGCTGTTCGCGCCGTTCAACCGTTTCTTCGACCGTGCCTCCAATCGCTACGTCGGCGGCGTGCGCCGGGTCATCCGCTCCAGCGGCATCGCCCTGTTCGTCTACGCTGGCCTGATGGGCCTCACCTACCTGGGCTTTTCGTCCACCCCGACCGGTTTCGTACCGGCCCAGGACAAGCAGTACCTGGTGGCCTTTGCCCAGTTGCCAGACGCGGCGAGCCTCGACCGTACAGAGGCGGTCATCAAGCGCATGAGCGAAATCGCCCTCAAGCAACCCGGCGTCGCCGACTCGGTAGCCTTCCCGGGGCTGTCGATCAACGGCTTCACCAACAGCCCCAATAGCGGCATCGTGTTCACCCCGCTCAAGCCGTTCGATGAGCGCAAGGACCCGAGCCAGTCGGCTGCAGCCATCGCCGCTGCGTTGAATGCCCAGTTCGCTGACATCCAAGACGCCTACATCGCGATCTTCCCACCGCCACCGGTACAAGGCCTGGGCACCATCGGCGGCTTCCGCCTGCAGATCGAAGACCGGGGCAACCTGGGCTACGAAGCGCTGTACAAGGAAACCCAGAACATCATCGCCAAGAGCCACAACGTGCCGGAGCTGGCTGGCCTGTTCACCAGTTACCAGGTCAATGTGCCACAAGTCGATGCCGCCATCGACCGTGAGAAGGCCAAGACCCATGGCGTGGCGATCACCGACATCTTCGACACCCTGCAGGTCTACCTCGGCTCGCTGTACACCAACGACTTCAACCGCTTCGGTCGCACCTACCAGGTCAACGTCCAGGCCGAACAGCAGTTCCGCCTCGATGCCGAGCAGATCGGCCAGTTGAAGGTACGCAACAACCTCGGCGAGATGATCCCGCTGGCGACCTTCCTCAAGGTCAGCGACACCTCCGGACCTGATCGGGTGATGCACTACAACGGTTTCATCACCGCGGAAATCAACGGCGCGGCCGCACCTGGCTACAGCTCCGGCCAAGCCGAGGCCGCCATCGAGAAGCTGCTCAAAGAGGAACTGCCCAATGGCATGACCTTCGAATGGACCGACCTGACCTACCAGCAGATCCTCTCGGGCAATACCGCACTGCTGGTGTTCCCGCTGTGCGTGCTGCTGGCGTTCCTGGTGCTGGCCGCCCAGTATGAAAGCTGGAGCCTGCCGCTGGCGGTGATCCTGATCGTGCCGATGACCCTGCTGTCGGCCATTACCGGGGTGATCGTATCGGGTGGCGACAACAACATCTTCACCCAGATCGGCTTGATCGTACTGGTCGGACTGGCATGCAAGAACGCGATTCTGATCGTCGAGTTCGCCAAGGATGAACAGGCCAAGGGCCTGGACCCATTGGCGGCTGTACTGGAAGCCTGCCGCCTGCGCCTGCGCCCGATCCTGATGACCTCGATCGCCTTCATCATGGGTGTGGTACCCCTGGTGTTCTCCTCCGGCGCCGGATCGGAAATGCGCCATGCCATGGGTGTCGCGGTGTTCTCGGGAATGATCGGGGTGACCGTGTTCGGGCTGTTCCTGACGCCAGTGTTCTTCTTCCTGATCCGCCGTTTCGTCGAGCGTCGCCAGGCCCGCAAGGCTTCGCACGTGCCATCGCTGGAGAGCCACGCATGAACCTGCTCAAACCCCTGACGCCTAGCCTGCTGGCACTGGCCCTGGCGGCCTGCGCGTTGGGCCCGGACTACAAGACACCGGACACCGAACCTGCGCATCTGGACACCCAGGCCCAAGCCCAGGCGTTCGATCGCAGCCACTTCGAAAGCGTGTGGTGGAAGCAGTTCGACGACCCGGTGCTCAACCAGCTGGTGCAGGCCTCGCTGGAAGGCAACCGCGACTTGCGCGTGGCCTTCGCCCGCCTCAAGTCGGCGCGGGCGATCCGTGAGGATGCCTCGAACGATCAACTGCCGGTGGTGACCAGTCGCGCCAGCAGCGAAATCGGCAAGGGCCAGATTCCCGGCCAGACCGAACAGCGAGTCAACAGCGAGCGCTATGATTTGGGCCTGGACATGGCTTGGGAGCTCGACCTTTTCGGCCGCATCCAACGCCAGATCGAGGCCAGCGAAGCCCAGGAGGCAGTCGCCCATGCCGACCTGCAACAGCTGCAGGTCAGCCTGATCGCTGAACTGGTCGACGCCTACGGTCAACTGCGCGGTGCTCAGTTGCGCGAGAAAATTGCCCTGGCCAACCTCAAGACCCAGGAGGAGTCGCGTGCCATCACCGAAACCCTGCGTGACGCCGGGGTCGGCAACGAACTGGACGTAGTGCGCGCCGACGCGCGGCTGGCCGGGGTCGAGGCGACCGTACCGCAACTGCAGGCCGAACAGGTCCGGGCGCGCAACCGCATCGCCACCCTGCTTGGCCAGCGTCCGGATGCACTGAGTGTCGACCTCTCGCCCAAGGCGCTGCCGGCCATCGCCAAGGCCCTGCCGGTGGGTGACCCGGGCGAGCTGCTGCGCCGCCGCCCGGACATCCGCAGCGCCGAACGCCAACTGGCCGCTGCCACGGCAAACGTTGGGGTGGCTACCGCCGACCTGTTCCCACGGGTAAGCCTCAGCGGCTTCCTGGGTTTCACCGCCGCGCGCGGTTCGCAGATAGGCTCGTCCGCGGCCAATGCCTGGGCGCTTGGCCCCAGCATCACCTGGGCCGCCTTCGATCTGGGCAGCGTGCGGGCACGCTTGCGTGGAGCCAAAGCCGATGCCGAAGGCGCCCTGGCCAACTACGAGCAGCAGGTATTGCTGGCCCTGGAAGAATCGGCCAACGCCTTCAGCGACTACGGCAAGCGGCAACAACGCTTGCTGTCGCTCATGCGCCAAAGCGACGCCAGCCGCAAGGCCGCCGAACTCGCTTCGGTGCGCTACCGCGAGGGCACGGTGGACTACCTGGTGCTACTGGACGCCGAACGCGAACGCCTGAGCGCCGAAGACGCCCAAGCCCAGGGTGAAGTCGAGCTGTATCGCGGCATCGTCTCGATCTACAAAGCCCTCGGTGGCGGCTGGCAACCCGAGACAGTGGCCAGCGCCCACTGATTCAACGACTCCTTTGGTTGGATCCTCCGCCAACCGTTTGCCCCGCTGGCCTCGCGCCTGCGGGGCTTTTTTGTTCATCCTTCGCCTACGCGGCACCGAGCCGACCCCAGACAAGGGTTGAGCCAATGCACCTTGCAGACAGGGGCATTCTGCCCCAAGCTCTGCCTTCCCACCGCCATGGATCGCCCGATGCTCAAACGCCACCACTACCTGATCGCCTTGCTGGCGCTGGTCCTGGCGACGACTGCGTTGGTCTTCCTGCGCCGCGATGACCAACCCACGCCGCCGACCTTGCCTGCGCACAGTTATGCCAAGGCATTGCGCCAGGCCCATGAAGGCCTGCCAGGCGCCGCGCGGGTGCTGTACCAGCAATTGCAACGCAACGACCTCGCGCCGATTCGCCGCGCCGCACTCTACGCCGAGTTGCCCAACTACCCGTCGCCACAAGCACTGAAGCTTGCGCAGCAAGATTTGGAGCATGACGAGCCGCTGGTACGCCGGGCTGCCATCGCCGGCATTCGTCGGTTGCTGCCTGCCGCGCAGCGCAGCCTGGTGCTGGGGCCGCTGCTGGACGACGACGACCAGAGTGTGCGCTTCGCGGCGGTGGACGCCCTGCTGGGTCTGGACCCGGACGCCATCGGCCTGTATTTCGGCCCCCTGCAAGCGGCGCTGGAGCAGTACCAGCAGGCGCTGGAAAAGCAGCCCGAGGATGCCGCCGCGCAGGTGCACCTGGCTCGCCTGTATCTGCATGAAAACGACTATGACCAGGCTGCCATGGCCCTGCAACGTAGCTTGGCCGTGGCGCCGGACGGCCTCGATGCCCTGGCCACTCAGGTGCGCTTGCTCGAGCGCCAGGGACAGCATGATGAATCACGTCAGGTGCTGGCCAAGGCGCTGGCCTTGCGCCCAGACTCGGCGTTTCTGCAGTACGAGCTCGGGCGATGGCTGAACCGTCATGAACAACGCGAATACGCATTGCTGGCCCTGGCCCGCGCGGTGGAACTGGAACCCGACAACGCTGATTATCGTTATGCCCTGGCGGTGACCCTGCACGACCTGGAACAGGGCGATGCCGCGCAGAAGCAACTGGAAACCCTGCTCAACCGTCAACCGGCAAACCGGCGCGCCAGGCTGTTATTGATCAAGTACTGGAAAGAGACCGGCCAACTGCAGAACGTGCAGGTGCTGTTGGCTGAACTGGAACGACAGAACCCTGATGATCCGGTGCTTCAACAAGGTTTGTAGCAAGCTCGGAGATTGTCGTTGAACCCTTGACGATGCGCCGTGGTCCAGAGGTTATCGGACCTCAAGGCGAAAGCGCCCCCAGGCGCTGCCCATCGACACGGGAGAGTCGTTTTGGCCAGTTCATTGTCGCTGGATGAGCGCGCCCTGATCCTGGCCCCCGCCCAGCTCGGCGCGAGCACCTCGAAGCTACTGGCGACAGCCGGTATAGACTGCCTGTGCGCGCGCGATATCGACCATCTGCATGGCTGCCTGGTCGAGGGCGCAGGCTTAGCGATCATCGCCGAAAAGACACTCAAAAGTTGCAAAGATACGTTGTTGCGGGAGTTCATCAAGGATCAGCCCTGCTGGTCGGACCTGCCCATCGTGCTGCTCACCGCCCCCCGCTCCCCCCTCACCGCCCCCCTTGGGCACCCCTTGGGAAACTTGTCCCTTTTGGGCTCACCCTTCGCCGATGAACAACTTCTGCTGTTGGCCAGGAATGCGCTGCGTAATCGTCGCCGCCAGTACTTGGCACGCGACCAGCTCCAAGCGCTGCAACAACAACTCGATTCGCGCAGCCAGACGCCGGCGTTGGCTGTGCATCAAGCACGCAAGATGGAAGCCATCGGCCAGTTGGCTGGTGGCGTGGCGCATGACTTCAACAACCTGCTGACCAGCATCGGAGGCAGTTTCGAACTGATCGACCGCCGCTTGAAGCAAGGCCGCAGCGAGGGCCTCGAAAGCGTGCTGCGGATGGGCCGGGAGGCCGTCAGCCGGGCATCCCTGCTGACCCACCGTCTACTGGCATTTTCTTCCAGACAGTCGCTGCACAGCCAGCGCATCGAACTGCGCGCCTTACTGGAGGCTCAGCGGTTGCAGGACAACTACAGCGACTCGGTCACGCTTGAGCTGCAGCTGCCGGATACACTATGGGCCGTCGAGGCGGACGGTGTGCAACTGCAGCAGGCCCTCGACAATTTGCTGCTCAACGCCTGTGAGGCCATGCCCAGCGGCGGCGCGTTGAGGATAGAGGCAAGCAACCAGCGGGTAGAAGCCGATCCCGGAAGGGGTGACAGCCTGAGTACCGGCGACTATCTGCGGCTGAGCATCATCGATGATGGCCAAGGTATGTCGCAAAGTACCCTCGAACACGCTTTCGAACCGTTCTTCAGCACCAAGCCCGTGGGCCAGGGTATCGGCCTTGGCCTTTCGATGGTGTACGGTTTCAGCAAACAGTCCCGTGGCCATGTCGCCCTGTACAGCCAGATCGGCCAGGGTACGCGGGTGGACCTTTACCTGCCACGCCATGCTGGGCCGGCGCAGACAGTGCAGGCCGTGGACCCACCGACCTCGCCCATGGAGAGCCGTGACGTGCTGGTGGTCGAGGACGACCCACATGTGCGCTGCTTGTTGTGCCAGGCACTACAGGAGGACGGGGCCAACTGCCAGAGCGCCAGCAATGCCAACGACGCGTTGAAGTTGTTGCGCTCTGCGCAAAACGTGGATTTGCTGATCAGCGACGTCGGTCTGCCTGGCATGAATGGCCGACAATTGGCCGAGATTGCTCGCACCCTCCGGCCGGGGCTGGCGGTGCTGTTCATCACTGGCTATGCCGAGACGGCCATGGCCCGCGAAGGCTTCCTGGCGCCTGGCATGCAGTTGATCAGCAAGCCGTTCGAGCTCAAGGAGCTGCAGCGACAGGTTGCCAGGATGCTGGGCAAACCTTGAGATGACTCACTCGGCCAGCAACCGTAAGGCCTGGCTGGCGAGACTCTGGAGCTCAAAAGGCTTGAGCAGCAGCGCGGTGCCCGGTTCTTCGAACAACTGGGTTTGCAATGCAGGCTCGACAAAACCCGTGATGAAAAGGACCCGCTGTTCGGGCACCAGTTGGCGCATCGCCCGTGCCAGCTGCCGACCGCTGAATCCACCCGGCAAGCCGATATCGGTGATGACCAGGTCGAAGGGGCCATCTTGGCGGAAACGCTGCAGGGCCTCGTCAGCATCGCTGGCCTGGTGAACGTCGAAGCCACACTCGTGCAGATACTCGCGCATCAGCGCGCGCAAGTTCAGCTCATCGTCCACCAGCAGCAGGCGTTGTCCGCGGGCCCGTTCCACCACCGGCGTCGGTGGGGGGGGCTCAACGGGCAGTGGTTGGTGGCAGCGCGGGAACAGCATCGAGACCCTGGCACCCTTGTCCGGTGCTGAAGTGATCCATACGTATCCGCCGGACTGGCGAACGAAACCGTAGACCATCGGCAGCCCCAGCCCAGCACCGCTACCTATGGACTTGCTGCTGAAAAACGGTTCGAAGGCACGGGCCATCTCCACCTCGGACATACCATGGCCATCGTCCTCCACGTGCACCGCTACATAATCCCCTGGCGGCAAACCCGTCTCATCGGGAAACGCGGTGGCAAGGCGCTCGTTGGCGCAGCGAATGGTCACGCAGCCACGCTCCAGGCAGGCTTCGCGAGCATTGCTGCACAGGTTGATCAAGGCCGTCTCGAACTGCGTACTGTCAAGGCAAACGGTCCAGGGTTCGATATCCAGTTGCCATTGCAGGCGCATCTCGGCACCCAGGGTCTGAAGTAACACGGGCTGAAGTGCCGACAACTGCCGGTTGAGGTTCAACGGACGGGGCTTGAGCGGTTGATTGCGGGAAAAAGCCAGCAACCGATGGGTCAGGTTCATGGCGCGCTGCACTGAATCGCGCGCCATGTCGACGTAGTCCCCCAAACGCTCCATACGCCCTTGGTCCAAGCGTCGCTGCAACAACTCAAGGCTACCGCCGATGCCGGACAGCAAATTGTTCATCTCATGTGCCATACCGCCTGCCAGCTGGCCAACGGCTTCGAGTCGCTGACTGTTGCGTAGCAACGCCTGGGATTGGCGCATGGCCTCGTCACGATCATCGGTGATGTCGCGGCCGACCGCGGTCAACAGCGAGCCGTCGAACTTGGCGGTCCAGCGGAACCATCGGTAGTGCCCGTCCTGATGACGCAAACGGGTTTCGAACGTATCGTCGGCATTGCCAAGGATGAAGTCGACCACCGCCACCTGCACCTCGGCGCGGTCCGCCGGATGGATCAACTCAAGTACCGAACGGTCGCGTACCTGGTCTTCACTCCACCCCAGAATGCGGTACCAGGTGGGATTGGCATCCTTCAACACAAGTTCCGAGGTGACAGTCACCATCGCATCGCGCGACAGCGCCCAGAGGTGCTCGCGGTCGACCATGTATTTCTGGATTTGCGCCTGCAACACCTGCACCTGGTCCCGCCACGCTCGCTGCAACTCGGCGCCGGCCGTGGTTTCCATCACCGTGTGCAGAAAACCTGCCACCTCCCCATGGTCATCACGCACAGGGGAGTAGCAAAAGGCGAAGGAGCCCTGCTCTCCCTGGGCGCCACGACCGACCACAATGGGCTTGTCCCCGATGCAGCTCGCGTGGCCTTGCAGCGCTTTGAATACCCACGGCCCCACTTCGTCCCAGGCCTCATGCCATAGCCTGTCGAACCCTTGGCCCAAGGTATCCTGTTGCACGGGATGCAGCGCCTGGTAAGCCTCGTTGTGGATGACCGTCAGGTCCGGCCCCCAGACCAAGGCGCTAGGGAATGGGGTGTTGAGCACCATGTCGACCGCAATGCGCAGCGGAGCTGGCCAACGCGGCAAGGGGCCCAAAGCAGTACGCCCCCAGTCGAAGCGCGCGATTCGCTCGGCGAGGGTGCCTGCGGCATCGGTGTCTGTCGCCTGGGGAACGCCCCGCGGACCGGGTGGGTGTGGCGTACGGTTTGCGCCCAATATGTCGATTCCACTGTGGGGTAGAAGAAAGGATTGGCTGCATCATCTGCGCGAACGAGCGCCTCTGCAAGACATCTGTAATGTTAACCATTACGCGTGCACCACACGCGCTGCGAAATGGCGCGCCCTCAGGAAGATAGCATAACGCCACCATCACAATGGCGTGAGCGAAAACCCCAGCTATGCTGATTAGGCCTCACCTGCCGCCTGTTGCTTTATTCCTTCGCTGCCAATGGAGCCTGGTCATGAGTAAGAAGATTCTGGTTGTGCTGACCAATACAGCCAAGTACCCGACACTCAAGCGAGCGACCGGACTGTGGCTGGGGGAGGCAGTGCACTTCGTCGAAAAAGTGCAACAGGCCGGCTATGCCGTGGACTACGTGAGCCCCAGCGGCGGCTATGTGCCGATCGACCCTCACAGCCTGCAACTGGCCCCAGACCTGGACTGGCAGTGGTACAACGACAAGACGTTCATGAACCGGCTAGGCGCTTCGCTGCAGCCCGGGCAGGTCAAGGCCGATGAGTACAAGGTCATCTATTACACGGGGGGACATGGGGTCATGTATGACTTCCCCGACAACCCGGCGCTGCAGGACCTTGCGCGTCGAATCTACGAAAACCAAGGCATCGTTGCCGCCGTCTGCCACGGTGTCGTGGGCTTGCTGAACATAAAACTCAGTGACAACAGCCTGTTGCTGAAAGATCGGCAAGTCACCGGATTTTCAAATATTGAAGAGAAACTGGCCGAGCTCGATGCCGTGGTGCCCTTCCTGACCGAGAACGAACTGACAGCGCGGGGCGGTCAGTACCTGAAACACGACGACCCTTGGCAGCCCTTCGTGGTTGAAGATGGCCGGCTCATTACAGGTCAGAACCCCGCCTCCACGGGCGCGCTGGCGGAAAAGGTACTGGCAAAGCTCAAGGTGCGATGAACCTTACAGCGATTTCCCCCTGATCCCTACCTACGCATCGCCTGCGGATTACAGCCTGAGTAACACAGCTTACTTAGGCTCACCCTTCGTTTGCTCATGCGGCAGACCTACGAGGGGGAAATGCAGGCTATGGCGAAACTCACACAGATCGGCCGCATCATGCTGGCACCGATGCTGGCCTTGACCACCAGCCTGATGCCGGTTGCCAGTGGGCTGGTGGTGATGTTCTACCAACTGGAGCGCAAGCTCGAAGAAAACGCGCGAGTTTCCGTTCAGGAAGCCGTCTACGCGATCGATGGCGCATTGGATCGGTTGCACGCGTCGGCAGAACTGGTTTTGCCTTTGGCTGGCAAACCCTGTTCGCAAGCCCAAGAGAAGCTGGTGGGCCTGCTGCAGGGAGGGCAACGCCTTCAATCGCTGGTGCTGGCGCAGGAGGGCAAGGGCTATTGCTCGTCGATGGATGACGCGCTGTTGTACGACAGCCTGTTCATCGACCAAGACCACCCTGCAATGCTCGTCTTCGACCCGCCCACTGCGCCTAACGCAGTGTTGGTCGTGTATCAGCTGAGGCAGGACAACCTGCGTGTCTACGCATCAGCCTATGGCATGGAACTCCGTAACGAGCTGCGCGGCTTCCAGGATGGCCTGACGCTGCTCCTTGAATTTGGCGAGGACTATATCTGGAGTCATGGCGACAGCCGCGACGCTGATCGGCCTTCCCAATCGGAGTTCTTTGAAACGGCTCACTCCGAGAAGTACGGCTATACCGTCAAAGGCGGCTATGAAACAGGGTTTACCGCTCGAGAAGCCCGCCAGTCGTTGTTGCAGACAATGCCGTCAATCGCCCTGGTCGGGATACTGACAGGCTCGATCGTCTACTGGGGGATGGTAAGGGTGCGTCGCAAGGCGTTGGGTGCCACCGCCAGCAGGTCATGACGGCAGCACCCCTGTGTCGTCAATCGACGTTCAGGACACCGCGGCGCACCTGGTCGCGCTCGATGGATTCGAACAGGGCCTTGAAGTTGCCTTCACCAAAGCCGTCATCACCTTTGCGCTGGATGAACTCGAAGAATACTGGCCCCAGCAGGGTCTCCGAGAAAATCTGCAGCAACAGGCGCTTGTCGCCCGCTTCGGACGCGCCGTCGAGCAAAATGCCGCGAGCCTGTAGCTCGGCCACGGGCTCACCGTGGCCTGGCAGCCGCTCTTCGAGCATCTCGTAGTAGGTCTGCGGCGGTGCGGTCATGAAGCGCATGCCGAAGCCCTTGAGGGCGTCCCAGGTCTTCAGCAGGTCGTCCGTGAGGAAGGCCACATGCTGGATACCCTCGCCGTTGAACTGCATCAGGAACTCTTCGATCTGCCCTGCACCTTTGGACGACTCTTCATTGAGCGGGATACGGATCATGCCATCGGGCGCGGTCATGGCGCGCGAGGTCAGACCGGTGTATTCGCCCTTGATGTCGAAGTAGCGAATCTCGCGGAAGTTGAACAGCTTCTCGTAGAAGCCGGCCCAGTAAGCCATACGCCCGCGATAGACGTTGTGGGTCAGGTGGTCGATGATCTTCAGGCCAGCACCGACGGGGTTGCGATCCACGCCGTCGATGAAATTGAAGTCAATATCGTAGATCGAACTGCCTTCCTCGAAACGGTCGATCAGGTACAGCGGTGCCCCCCCGATGCCTTTGATTGCCGGCAGGCGCAGCTCCATCGGTCCGGTCTCGATTTCGACCGGCTGAGCGCCCAGCTCCAGGGCCCGGGCGTAGGCTTCATGGGAATTGCGAACACGAAATGCCATGCCGCACACCGACGGGCCATGCTCGGCTGCGAAGTACGATGCGATGCTTTTCGGTTCGTTGTTCAAAATCAGGTTGATGCCACCCTGACGGTACAGGTGCACATCCTTGGAGCGGTGGGTCGCCACCTTGGTGAAACCGAGCATCTGGAATACCGGCTCCAGCACCCCCGGCGTCGGCGACGCCAGCTCGATGAACTCGAAGCCCATCAGGCCCATTGGATTGTCGAAGATATCAGCCATGTTCGTGTCCTCATCTGCAGCGAAAAATGATCAATTGCCTGTGATGCGGAACGTAGATGGTGGGGAGCACGGGATACCCCGCACGCTGCGGGCGAGGAAGTCACCAATGATCAGCTTGAACCCATGGTATGTCATATGGACCCATTCTCGGCGGGCTGGATCCTCCGTAGGCGAAGGACCTTATTGTTGTATTCGTAAACCGATTCTACATTGCGTAAATACCTTTGTCGCGCTTTAGTTCGCGCTGCACGCCGACGAGCGGCTATCCTGTGCAGGTCTTCCTTTACAAGATTAGGTCAGCATGCCCCTCACGGTTAAACGCCCCGCCCGCTGGAGTTGGCGAGCACTGCTCCCCTGGCTCATTGGCGTATTGCCACTGGCGTGCGGGCTGGTGGTCATCGACTGGCAAACCCAACGCGAGCTGCGCGCCAACAGCCTGGCCACCACGAGCCAGGTGGTGACCCATGTCGAGCGCATTCTCGACAACCTCTCTGGAGCCGCCCAGGCCTTGCTGCCACTGGCCGGCAGCCCATGCGAGCAGATCAAGCTCAACCTGCGCGGCCAGGTAACCCGCAACGCGTTCGTGCGCTCGACCAACCTGTTCCAGCACAACAGCCTGTACTGCACCTCATTGTTCGGCGAGTTCGATGAGCCAGTCGATGCCCGCGATTACACCGAGGGTAAACTGTGGCTGATGGACGGCAATTCGGTGACTCCCGGTCATCCATTGCTGGTGTACCGTGCCAGCGAAGGTGACCGGGGCGCCATCACCACGGTCGATGGTGAACACCTGCTTACGGCGCTGCGCCTGATCGGCCCAGATGAAGTATTGCAGATCCGTGTCGGCGATAAATGGATGGGCAAGGACGGCGTGGTACGCCAGGGCATGCCCCCCGTTGCGCCCATCGCCAGTGTCGAACGAAGCTCCACCCGTTATCCCTTCAGCATCCACGGCGGTTATGAGGCAGGCAAGCAAGGCGCGGTGCTGCGCAGTCATTACCCGGCGCTGCTCAGCCTGTTGCTGTTCATCGGCGCGGTGGCCGGGGTTGCATGTCATTGGCAGATCCGCCGTGCCTCGTCGCCGCGCAATGAACTAAGGCGCGCCCTGGAGGCCGACGAGTTCCTGCCGTACTTCCAGCCGGTGGTGCGCAAGGGTGACTATCGCTGGGCGGGGGCCGAGGTGCTGATGCGCTGGAACCATCCTCGCGAAGGACTGGTGCGCCCCGACCTGTTCATTCCATATGCCGAACACAGCGGCCAGATCGTCGCCATGACCCGCGCCCTGATGGTGCACACGGCACAGACCCTGGCACCCTACTGCTCGCTGATCGAAGACGGATTCCACATCGGCATCAACATTACCGCCGACCATTGCCGCGACCTCGGCTTGCTCGACGACTGTCGAACTTTCCTCCAGCACTTCCCGCCCGGCCGAGTGATCCTGACTCTGGAATTGACCGAGCGCAAACTGATCGAGCCCACACCCGTCACCCTGGAGTTGTTCGAGAAACTTCATGAAATGGGGGTGATGATCGCCCTGGACGACTTCGGTACCGGCCAATCGAGCCTCAACTACCTGCGGCAGTTCCAGGTCGACTACCTGAAGATCGATCAGAGTTTCGTTGCCATGATCGGTGGCGATGCCCTGTCCCAGCATATCCTCGACAGCATTATCGAACTGTCGGGCAAGCTGGGCCTGGGCATCGTCGCCGAGGGTGTGGAAACCACTGCCCAACGGGACTACCTGGCACACCACCAGGTGGATTTCCAGCAGGGCTACCTGTTCGCCAAGCCCATGCCGGCGGCGCAGTTTCTCCAGGCACTGGCGGCCCGCCCAGGCATCACGCAGTTGCCGCAGGGCGCGCCCCCTGAGATCATGCGCGGCTGATCCAGCGGCTTAACTCCCCCTATTTCGAGGCATTCGTGTCAAAAGGCATTCTCTCGTCGGTCATGGCGTCCTGTCTGTTCGCTGTGATGTACTTCTATACCTCTTTGCTCTCACCGCTCGACGGCGAAGAAATCTTCGGCTGGCGCACGCTGTTGACCCTTCCCTGCCTTACCCTGTTCATGCTGCTGACCAAGGACATCAAGCTGGTCGGCGGGCTGCTTGGCCGAGTGCGGCAGAATCCGCTGCTGTTGCTGGGCATGGTTGGCACGTCCTGGTTGATGGGCGTGCAGTTGTGGCTGTTTCTCTGGGCTCCTCTGCACGGGCGTAGCCTGGAAGTGTCGATGGGGTACTTCCTGCTGCCCCTGGCGATGGTGGTGACCGGGCGCATGGTGTACGGCGAACGGCTGTCCCGCCTGCAGAAAGTGGCAGTGGCCTGCGCCGCGCTGGGCGTGGGGCACGAGTTGTACCAGAACGGCAGCTTCGCCTGGGAAACCTTGCTGGTGACCCTCGGTTACCCGATCTACTTCGTGCTGCGTCGCCGCTGTCGCACCGACCACCTGGGCGGGCTTTGGTGCGACATGTGCCTGCTGCTGCCGTGGGCCGTGTATTTTGTGACCCAAGGCCCCCTGAGCGCCAACGACCTGCTGCAGCACCCTGCCCTATACGGTCTGATTCCGTTATTGGGAGCGATCAGTGCCTGCGCCCTGATCGCCTACGTGCTTGCCAGCCGGCTGCTTCCGTTCAGCCTGTTTGGCCTGCTCAGCTATGTGGAACCCGTTTTGCTGGTAGGTGTAGCGTTGCTGCTGGGCGAGACCATCGGCCCAGACCAGTGGCTGACCTACCTGCCGATCTGGGCCGCGGTGTTGGTGCTGGTGCTCGAAGGAATCAAGCACCTGCTACGCCAACGTCGTCGTCCGGTTTAAGGCGCACCTGGCGCACCCGGCGCTCCTCCACCGCCACCACCGTCATGACCCAGCCATTCCAGGCCAGACGGTCACCGACCACCGGCAAGCGGTCCAGCAAGCTCATGACCAGGCCCGCGAGGGTCTGGTAGTCCTCGGTGGCACGGGCGCTGAAGCCGGTTCGCGCCTGCACCTGGCTCAGGTTCAGGGCGCCGTTGACCACGAAACCATCGCTGTCTTCGACTACGCCTGGGCCCTCGACTTCGCTGGCATCGGGCAGCTCGCCTGCAATCGACTCGAGGATGTCGGTCATAGTCAGCAGACCGGTGAAATCACCGAACTCGTTGACCACGAACGCGATGTGGGTCGACTGGCTGCGCATCTGCTCCAACGCGTTAAGGATGCTGAAACTCTCCAGCAGGTTCAGCGGCGCCCGTGCCATGCGTTCGAGATCGAACTGGCTGCCTGACAACAGCTCCTTGAGCAGTTCCTTCTTGTGCACGAAGCCCAGCGGCTCGTCGATCCGGCCATCGCGAATCAACGGCAGACGCGAATACGGAGAATGGGCCAGCGCCTGGGTAATGGCTTGGGCCGGTTGCGCCAGGTCGATGGCATCGACTTGGGTACGCACCGTCATCACTGTGCGAATCGGCCGTTCGGCCAGGTTCAGCACACCACTGATCATGACCCGCTCGCGACGGTCGAACAGCACTTGCTCCTCGCCACCTTCGACCAGGTCGGCAATTTCTTCGCCCACCTCGTCAGCTTCCACCCGTCGCCCGCCCAACAGGCGCAGCACGGCATGGGCGGTGCGGTCACGCAGCGGTCGGTGCTGTTGCAGGCTGCGCTTGCGACGGGCCCGGGCCAACTGGTTGAACAGCTCGATCAGCAGCGAGAAGCCAATGGCCGCGTACAGGTAGCCTTTGGGGATATGGAAGCCCAGGCCTTCGGCGGTCAGGCTGAAGCCGATCATCATCAAAAAGCCCAGGCACAGCATGATCACCGTGGGGTGGGCGTTGACGAAGCGGGTCAACGGCTTGCTGGCCACGATCATGATGCCGATCGAGAAGATCACCGCGATCATCATCACCGACAGGTGTTCGACCATACCCACGGCGGTGATCACGGCGTCCAGCGAGAACACCGCATCAAGCACCACGATCTGCGCCACGATAGGCCAGAACGCGGCATGGCGTGCCACCCCGCTGCTCTGGGCCACGTGCCCTTCCAGCCGTTCGTGCAGCTCCATGGTGGCCTTGAACAGCAGGAACACACCACCGAACAGCATGATCAGGTCACGGCCGGAGAAGCTCTTGCCGAATACCTCGAACAGCGGCGCGGTGAGAGTGACCATCCACGAGATACTGGCCAACAGGCCCAGGCGCATGATCAAGGCCAGGCTCAGGCCAATCACCCGCGCGCGATCGCGCTGATGGGGTGGCAGCTTGTCGGCCAGAATGGCGATGAACACCAGGTTGTCGATACCCAGCACCAGCTCGAGGACGATAAGCGTCAGCAGGCCCAGCCAGGCCGTGGGGTCGGCTAGCCATTCCATTAGCGGGTACTCACGGGGAAAGCGTCACAAGGACGGGGGAAGGATGGCCAGGAAGGCCGGAGACTGGGGGGCTCCGCGAAGGTGCTCATACGTACCTTGATCAAGAAATAGGAAGGTGATCCTACAATCACCGTGGGTTCTTTCGACAGCGCAAAAATATTACAAAAGCTGTAACCGCCGCTGTGAGGGACTTTTCTTCAATACATCGCCCACCTACCAGGCCAGGATCGTGGCATCTTCCACACGAGGAAATGCACCCATGACTCTCGCGCTTTCCATGGCCGCCTTTGCGCTGGCAGCTTCCATTTCACCGGGCCCGGTAAACATCGTTGCCCTGGGCAGCGGTGCCCGCCATGGTCTGCGGGCCAGTCTGGGCCACGTGGCAGGCGCCACGCTCGGGTTCTGTGCACTGTTGCTGCTGGTCGGGCTCGGGGTGCACGAACTCCTTGCGCGCTGGCCCATGGTTGGTGTGCTGTTGCATTGGGGGGGCGTAGCATTCTTGCTGTACATGGCATGGAAGCTGGCCCTGGATGACGGTCAGCTGAACAGTGCACTGCACCACAGTGCCCCCACTGCCTGGCATGGCGCAGTCATGCAATGGCTCAACCCGAAGGCCTGGCTGGCGGCGGTGGCCGGGGTCGGTGCCTACACCGGTGGCGAGCAGCACTTGCTGTGGTTGTTCACTTGGATCTACGGGCCGATCTGTTTCGTGTCGGTGGCCGGCTGGGCCTGGGCCGGCAGTGTGATTCGACGGTATCTGGGTAACCCACGGCGAGTGCGGGTGTTCAATCGAGGGTTGGCGGCGTTGCTGGTGGCCAGTGCGGGGTATCTGGTCATTTAATGGAAGATCGGCGCACAAGATCCGATCTGCACGCGTCGACTTTTCCTACAGTGCGGATCGAATTTGCCTGGCATCTAGTCAGGTAACCCCACTCATACCCTTTGGCCTTCTCGGATTTCCCGGGGTAATCCCCCGGCTAGGAAGGCCTGCCAAATGCCCCAAGGTTCCCCCGGATCCGCGCTGTCCGAGCGCGAGGTCCAGATCGCCATCGCCCCGCTGGAAACCCTGCTGCGCGAAGACCTCGGTGCCGCTGCCGCCGCCGTCGACCAGTGGCTGCAGGACATCAGCTGCGGCCTGCTCGACCTGCAATCGGTGCGCTACCACCTCGAAGCCTCGGTGCCGGTTGTGGCCAACGCCTTCGCCCTAGTGGATGCGCTGCTCGACATCGCCGAGCTGGTACGAAATCCCAGCAACGATCCGCTGCAATGGGTCAGCCTGGGCATCAACCTGATTGGCGTGGTGCCGGTTCCGCTCGGCCTGGCACGGGCGCGCATGGTGCTGCGGCCGGTGCTGCACCTGACCCGGCAGAAGCTGCGGCGCAACCCCCGGGCCAACTTGGGCGCGGTGTTCCTGGAAATCCTCGAAGGCCACCTGCACGCCAACCTTCGCGGTGAGCTGGAGCACTACGTCGACGGCGCCCTCGAGCAATTGCCTGCCATGCTCGAAGCCGCCGGCCAGACCGCCAGCCAACTGTTCGGTGGGCTGGCCGGGCTGCTCAAGGACGCCGCTAGCGGCAACCTCGACGCCGAGGTCAATCATGCCCGGGCCCGCCAGCAACTGGCCCAGGTGGCGCTGTACGACTCCCTGTTCGAAGTCGACGCCTGGACCCTGGCCGCCGCGGCCCTCGCCAATGCTGGAGAAGGCCTGCTCAAGAGCGCCTACAACGGCGTTGCGCGACAGTTCGACGAAGCCTTGCCGAAACTGTTGCAGCCCCTGATCGATACCCTTGAGCGCCTGGCCGCCCGTGTTCCGCGCTTCCTCGACACGCTGGGCCAGGCCAAGCGCGAACAGAGCATCGCCTGGTTGCTGCAACGCCTGCTGCAGACCGTGCGCGCCCACCCGCCCCAGCGAGGGATGGCAGCGGCGGTCAAGGCCGACACCACCCGGCAGGCCCGTCACGTGCTCAGCGAGGGGCACAACGAGTCGCTGTCCCGGCAGGCCCCGGTGCGCCAGGCGCCCAATCCCCGCAAGAACGGCCCATGCCCGTGCACGGCGCACAGCATTGGCTATGCACTGGGTAACGAGCTGCTGTCGCACACCGACTTCAGCCTGTCCGGCCCGTTCCCGGTCACGTGGACTCGCACCTACAACTCGCGCCTCGACAAGCTGGACAACGGCATCCTCGGCGCCCGCTGGATCACCGAGTTCACCACCTGCATCGACGTGGTCGACAAAGGCCTGCTGTTCCACGACATGGACGGACGCAGCCATGCCTTCGCGCTGCCGAAAAAGGGCAAGCCGCAGTATGACGCAGTCGAGTACTTCACCTGGGTGCGCACCGGTGAACAGCAACTGGTGCTGCTGCGCGGCCTGAGCCGCCGGGAAACCTATGCCCGTCACGGTGACCGCTTCTACCTGACCCATATCCAGCTGCGCAGTGGCGCGGGGGCGATGCTGCATTACGAGCATCGTCACCACGACCAGCCGGTGCTGTCGGACATCAACACCTATTTCGACAACGACCCAAACAAGGTCCACCTGCAACTGGGCACCCTGCTCGACGATCACGGCCACATTCAAGGCTTGTGGCAGGTGGTCGACGGCAAGCCGCTGCGTCAGCTGTGCGGGTATCACTACGATGGCCAGGGCGACCTGATCGGCGCCCAGGATGAAAACGGCGCCGCCTGGCACTACCGCTACCGCCATCACCTGATCACCCGTTACACCGATCGTACGGGTCGCGGGATGAACCTGCAGTGGGATGGCTCTGGCGCCAAGGCCAAGGTCATTCGCGAGTGGGCCGACGATGGCAGCTTCGAAACCCGACTGGCATGGGACACGCGCATCCGCCTGACCTACGTCACCGACGCCCAGGGTCAGGAAACCTGGCATTACTACGATGCCCAAGGCTACACCTACCGGATCAAGCACCCGGACGGCAACTCCGAATGGCTGTTCCGCGACGCACGCAAGAACGTCATCCGCCACGTCCATGCCGACGGCAGCCAGGACCGTTACGCCTACGATGAGCGCAGCAATCTGCTGCAGCACATCCGCCCCGATCACAGCGTCGAGCACTATGCCTACGACGACCACGACCAACTGATCAAGATTCGCGATGCCGAAGGCGGGCTGTGGCTGCGCGATTACGACGCGCGCGGCAACCTGGTCGAGACCACCGATCCGCTGGGCAACAAGACCGAGTTTGCCTATACCCCGGCGGGCTTGGTCAAGGCGATCAAGGACGCCAACGGCAACGAAAAGACACTCGCCTACAACGACGCAGGGCAATTGCTGGCGTACACCGACTGCTCAGGCAAGACCAGTGTTTGGGCCTACAACGCCTTCGGCCAGTTGATCGAGTTCGCCGATGCACTAGGCAACAAAACCGCCTATGAGTACAAGACCGGTCAGTTGGCCAAGGTCTCCCACCCTGACAACACCGAAGAGCGTTTCGACTACGACGCCGAAGGTCGCTTGCTGGCTCACTCCGATGGCCTTGATCGTTGCACCTCCTGGTCCTACACCGCCGCCGGTCTGCTGGCTGAGCGCATCGACGCCAACGAACACACCCTGCGCTACCGCTGGGACAAGCTCGGACGCCTGATCGGCCTGGAGAACGAAAACGAAAGCAAGGCGACGTTCTTCTACGATCCAGTAGGTCGTTTGCTCCAGGAAACTGGATTCGATGGTCTGGTGACCCGCTACCAATACGACCCGTATTCCGGTCGCCTGGCCTCCACCCAGGTCGGCCAACGCCGCCTCGACCTGCGCTTCGACCGCATGAACCGGCTGGTCGAACGCACCGCACGCCTGGGCGATCAGAGCCAGACCGAAACCTTCGCCTACGACGGCAACGGCAAGCTGATCCAGGCCATCAACGCCGTCAGCAAACTGCAGTGGTTCCATGACGCAGCCGGCAACCTGACCCGCGAGCACCAGCACTACCTGATGACGGGTTCGCCGATGGTTGCGGTCTGGCAGCACACCTACGACGCCCTCAACCAGCGCATCTCGACCCTCCGCCCGGACGGCCACAAAGTCAGCTGGCTCACCTACGGCAGCGGCCACCTGCTGGGCATGACCCTCGACCACCACGAAATGCTCGCCTACGAGCGCGACGACCTGCACCGCGAAGGGGTTCGGCACCAGGGCAACCAGCTGATGCAGACCCAAGCCTGGGACCCGGTCGGGCGTTTGCAGGAGCAGTGGCTCGGCAGCCACGACAGCCAATCCACGCTGCTCAAGCGCCAGTACCGCTACGACGCCGCCGGCCAGCTCACCAACATCCACGACACCCGACGCGGCCCGCTGGAGTACCAGTACGACCCCGTCGGCCGCTTGCTCAAAGCCACCAGCCGCCTGGGCATCGAAACCTTCGCCTTCGACCCCGCCGGCAACCTGTTGGACCAGAAGACCCAGGAGCTGAACCGCCCGCTGGAAGCCGACCCACGTCGCAACAAGCTGATGGACAACCTGCTGCGTGAATATGCCGGCACCCACTACAAGTACGACGAACGCGGCAACCTGGTGCACCGCTTACAAAACGGCGCGCACGCCCACTTCACCTGGGACCTGTTCGACCGGTTGGCCAGCTACAGCGACGACAAGCTCAAGGTCGACTTCGCCTACGACGCCCTGGGTCGACGTCTGTACAAGAACGCGGTCGCACATTACTGGGATAGGCCGGAAGCGGGTACCGGCTGGAACCAGATGCAGCGGGCCAAGCGCCAACGTGAACTGGGTTGCGGATTCACCCTGTTCGGCTGGGACGGCGACACCCTGGCCTGGGAAAGCTCACCGCCAAGGGACGATGGCGATACCGGGCGTACCGTGCATTATCTGTATGAACCGGGCAGTTTCGTGCCGGTGGCCCAGGCCCTGCGCAAGCGCCCGATCGTGCTGCACAGGCAGCCGGATTGGCGTCAACGGGAGTACGACTTCGATCAGGATCCGTTGTGGCAGACGACGATGCCACCGCAGGCGTTCGATGCGATTGCCTGGTACCACTGTGACCACCTCGGCACGCCGATGGAGCTGACCGATCCGCACGGCAACGTTGCCTGGGCGGGGCAGTACAAGGCGTGGGGAGAGGTGCGGGAGGAGCGTTCGGAGTGGGCCAAGCAGCATGGCCTGAGTAACCCGATTCGCTTCCAAGGGCAGTATCACGATCACGAGACGGGGCTGCACTACAACCGCTATCGGTACTATGACCTAAGAGCTGGAAGGTTCCTGAATCAGGACCCGATCAGTTACATCGGTGGGTTCAATCTGTTTGTCTACGCACCGAACCCTGTTGAATGGATTGACCCGTTAGGGCTATGGAAAGGCCAGCCGCGGCAGGCGAATGGGCAGTTTGGTGCGGGAAAAGATCCTTCGAAACCGTGTCCGTGTAAGACGGAGGGTACCCATGGAAATAGTCATAACACTACCAAGCCAGCAATTGGATATACGCTTAGGGATCGCGATACGGGTGAAATAATGAAATATGGAGAAACCACCATGGGTACGCGGCGTTATCCAGAAAAGTATATGCGGCAAAATAATCTTGAAATGTTCAGGGAAGCATCCGGTAGTAAGAGGGAGATGCACTCTTGGCAACATGAGAAAATTCTTGAGCACAAGGCTAAAAATGGTGGGGATAGACCCCCGCTAAATAGAAGTGATTACTAGGAGGTTTTGATGGATTTCTGGATGTCAAGTGAGAAGGATGTGCAAGTAGGTGACTCAGAGAGAGCTGCTCGCAAAGCGGTAGAGCCTATCATCTCTGAGTTGCTTAAAGGTGTAGACCTATCATGTGGTGCGAAACAGTGGAGTTTTATATCTATTGTTATGCCGGATGATATAGTCGAGGACTATCCGGAGGTTAAGCGCTACCATAAATCAAATAATGTTGTTGAGTTGCGTGTGCAGTTACCATTTCGTGAGTTTAAGGAGTCTGAAGGCCTTCAGCAGGCTAATCTGATGTTTGACGCTTTGGCTCGCTCTGTCGAAATGATGGGCGGAATAAAAAGTTTAAAGCTGACGGTGGACGATGCTCGTGTGCTTATGGACGCCATTGACAAGGCTCGGGCGAAGCTGAATGCATAAACATAGGGCGACGGCAAAAACTGAGTGCAACACCTGACCAACCCGGTACAGTGTGCCTATGTCCTATCAAGAACTCAGCATCGAAGAGCGCATCACGATTCAATTTGGCCAACTCCAAGGCATGAGCCAGAGGGCTATTGCCAGGCTGCTTGATCGCAGCCCCTCGACCATTAGCCGAGCGCTTCGTCGCAACGCCCCTGAGGCGGGCCGGTACTCGGCGAGTCAGGCTCATCAGCACATGCGACACCGGCGCCTGGCTTGCCGCCCCAAGCGTAAGCTGCTGCCCGGAAGCCAACCGTTTGACCTGGTGGTTTATCTGCTGCGTAAATGCTTTTCTCCCCAGCAAATTGCCGGCAAGCTTAACGCCATGGAATTTCCGAATATTGAAGATGCATACGTCTGTCGCGAGACGATCTACAGCGCCATTTATGCGCTGCCGGTGGGCGAGCTTCGCAAGGAGTTGATCATCTGTCTGCGACAGGGCAAAACCAACCGCCGCCCACGTTCTGGCGGGGTGGATCGCCGTGGTCAAATACCCGACTTGGTCAGCATTCACGTTCGCCCGCCCGAGGTGGAAGATCGCCAAATGCCATGCCATTGGGAGGGCGACCTTATCAAAGGCAAAGCCAATGCTTCTGCGGTGGGTACGCTGGTCGAACGCAGCACAGGTTACTTGATGCTTGTGAAAATGAGCGGAGGCTGCCCACGAATCTCGCACCTTTTAAGGCCACGTTTACTCATCCCGCCTGATGTAGTCCGCATCCTACGAGTCGTGTCGAACTGCGTCTGACATATCTGGGAAGCACTTTTCCGTACTGTTCGCACCGCGACTTTTGGCGGCCGGCTGCATAAGTATACGGTAGCGCACTACTGGGACCGGCCGGAAGCGGGACGATGGCAATACCGGGCGTACTGTGCATTACCTGTATGAACCGGGCAGCTTCGTGCCGGTGGCCCAGGCCCTGCGCAAGCGCCCGATCGTGCTGCACAGGCAGCCGGATTGGCGTCAGCGCGAGTACGACTTCGATCAGGATCCGTTGTGGCAAACGACGATGCCGCCGCAGGCGTTCGATGCGATTGCCTGGTACCACTGCGACCACCTCGGCACGCCGATGGAGCTGACCGATCAGCACGGCAACGTTGCCTGGGCGGGGCAGTACAAGGCGTGGGGAGAGGTGCGGGAGGAGCGTTCGGAGTGGGCCAAGCAGCATGGGTTGGGTAACCCGATTCGCTTCCAAGGGCAGTATCACGATCACGAGACGGGGCTGCATTACAATCGACATCGGTATTATGATACTCGGGGTGCTCGATTCATTTGTAAAGACCCCATTAGCTATGCCGGGGGGCTAAATCAATATGCATATACTCCAAACCCTATAAGTCGGATTGATCAACTAGGATTAGCAAAAGAAAGTTGCTGCGACCCAAAAGCGACAGATGTGGCCGATCAAACTGCCGGATCAATAAAGAATGTTAATCCGGGTTATCCAGAGGCAGGTCGAGCTCATAACTGTGTCAATTGCTCTATTGCTACTGATGCGACACTGGCGGAAAATCCTGCATCTGCATTGCCAATCAACCATACGAAAGGTGTTCCATTGAGTATACTGGAAAAGCAATTCAGCTCTAAATTTGGCCCTGTAATAGCGTCTGAGAATATTGCGCAACAAATGGCAAGCTCCGGCAATGGTGCTCGGGGTATCGTGTTTGGTTCTTATGGGCCGGGTCAGCCAGGGCATGTGTTCAATGTGATTAATCAGAACAGTGTTGTTAGATTCCTTGATGGGCAGACCGGGAAGCCAGCAAACCTTAGTAATTTCAAAACACTGCAGCTATTGAGGACAAATTGATGGTCACTTATGCGTATGCCTTGGAGTTGGCGAAGGAATATCTAAAGGACTCCGAAGTTCCTTTGCAAATTACATATGAGGGAGAATTTTCCGAGGGATGGTATTTCTGCTACCAATCAAAAGAATTTTTGGAAACAGGTGAGTTGTCAACTCAGCTCGCAGGGAATGCCCCGTTTTTAATTGATAGGCAGTCTGGTGAGCTTCATGTTCTTGGAACAGCAAAGCCCATAGATAGCTATTTGAATGACTATATAAAAGAGAAGTCCTTGAAATCGAAGTGATTTAATGGTGCAAAAGACGCAGGCGAAATTGCTGGTTCCGCAAAAAACTTCTCAATTGCTGATCGCGTATTTGGCCAGCTCAACGATCCTCGAATGGGTCAGCTTGCAGGAAAGCTTGATGCCGATGCTTTGCGGAAACTTGCCAATAACCCCAGCGCTACTCGGTTTATGGACGCAAGGACAGGGCATATCAATGTAATTAAAGAAATTGAAGGGAAGGTGATTCGAATTGCTGCGCCAAGAGACGAGATGAAAATTATTTTCGCTGGACCAATTAGACATAATCAAGTTAAAAACTTATTAGGCAAAGGCGTTTTTATACCGTTACCTTGAGTTCGCGGAGGGCTTATGGCGTCAACTCATATTGAGGAAATTCAAAAAATCTTGTCTGAGCAAGGCAATAAAGATGCCTTGCCAAATCAAGCAAATGGGGAGGGCTATTTTCTAGAGATTAGATTTGACAGCCCTACTCGTAAGGCATCCGGAATGGTTGATAATGAGCTCAAGGACAGGGTAATAACCCTAGATTGTCCGTACGGTACGGTCATTATTTTGTGCGATGGCAAGGGGCAGCTGAAATCAATTGAGTTCAGTTGACTGTACAGTGGTAGCACTCTCCCAGCACCGGCCTTGCGCCGGTGTTGTTTTATCTGCGTTAGTTTTTCTTCTTAGCTGCCCGCTTGGTTGTTGCTGCTTGTCCCCATAATTCGCGACGCCTGGTATTTGAGAATCATCCCATCAAGTAGTGCCTTGATAACTGACTTCTCGGCTTCGGGCATATGACTAATGGCCTCGAAACGCAGGCGCAAGTCGTCGGATGGCCCGCGTTCCCCTTCTGCAAACACCAAATCATCCAGACTGACGTGCAGAGCCTGAGCAAGCCGGATCAGGGCTTCTAAGGTTGGTTGAGCCGTCCCTGTCTCATAACGCCGAATCTGATTAACGTGCACTGACGCGGTGTCAGCCAGAGTTTGCTGGGTGAGATCGGCGGCTTTGCGCAACTGAATCAGGCGTGTGGGGAAATGCATGGGTAGGAACCAGATCGTTTCGGACTCCATAACTGTGTGCCCTGTCTCTGATAAGGTTTGACTTTGACACAGTGTAAGGTATCAAAATAAAACCTCAAACAAGCGCTGACGTATTTTGGAGAAACCCCGATGGCCCGCATCCCCGAAGCCGAACTGGAACGCCTTAAGCGTGAGGTGTCGCTGGTTCGGCTGATCCAGTCGCAGGGCCATGAGCTGAAAAAGCGTGGCAAGGATTGGGTGCACTGCGTGTTCCATGACGAAAGCACTCCCAGCCTGTCGGGCCAAGCAGCATGGCCTGAGTAACCCGATTCGCTTCCAGGGGCAGTACCACGATCATGAGACTCGGCTGCATTACAATCGACATAGATACTATGCTCCTAAAGCAGGGCGATTTATTAACAAAAACCCAATAAGCTACAGAGGCGGAATTAACTTATTTGCGTATACGGCCAATCCGGTCCTCTGGGTTGACCCATTAGGGTTAGCAAACAATAAGTATAAAGTTCGCCGCCCGCCTGAGGATGCCCATGATCCCCATGGTTCTAAATCCCCGGGAAAGCCTGGAAAGGCAGAAGGCTTTTGTGAATGCAAGTTTGGAGAGACTTGGGCAAAACTTGATGATGGGCGTGGATAAGGATGGCTCGACAAATATGATAACGTTTGGGTTCCTACAGGTCCTGAGGGTCCTGGATCAAAGGCTCATGGTGGGCCACACTGGGATGTACAAAAACCTAAAGGCGAATACGAGAATGTCTATCCAGGTGGGAGACGAAGATAAATGAACATATTAATAAAGCTCCCAAGTTTTTTTCCAACTTGGATGAAGTTCGCTTTTTTGAAGGTATCACCTCTAATCCCGCCATAGTCGATATCCGCGGAACCGGTAAAGGGCTGAGTATAAAAATAGACAGGCGAAAACTCTCAAAAGAGAATGCGCGAGAACTTATTTCAATACTTTTCAGGTACGGCGTTAACTTGACGCCGCTTGCGGCGATCGCCAATGGGAATCGCCATGCCTGGATAAAAGATAGTGATTATTACTGGCACGAATCCATGTTTGCAAATAAACACTCCAGTGATTTCATAGACAAGCATAAGGGGAAAACTGGAAGCGTGATGCCCATGAAGAACATGAAATGTAAGGGGTAATCAATTGATTAGGGCCGCGGACGAGTTTAAATGCATATTCGATTCCGCCCAAGGCGAAGAGCGCGATCGTGTAAAAGAGGAGGCAGACGATGCTGTTTGGCTAGAGGTGGTAGAGAAATATCCAGATCTAGGGTCTGTATGAAAAGTCTTGAGACGAAGGTCAGGCAAGGCGAAAACAGCCGAGGAAGCGGAGTTTACGGGTTGTAAATGAGCACTCCGAGGCTGTTTTCAACACAGCATCACCGAGTTTCAAGGCTTTTCGTACAGAGCCTAGAGGTTGAAGTATTGAACAACCATACTATTTCCAGTGTAGTGTTGTAAGCGCTCCATAAACCCCACCCAACCAAAGATGGGCAGCGCACCTAGGCTCTGTCTGAAATCCCAAGAAACTGAAATGTGGCCCCCGGAACAGCCGGGGTTCTGTACAGTCGCCGGCCATCTGCGGAAAGGAATTCTGTGATGGCAAAGCGTTATGAACTCTCGGATGAGGCGTGGGCAGTGGTCGCCGATCTCTTTACGGCAGCCCACGTCAGGGGCAGGCCCCGCAGCAGTGATCGCTTGATGCTCGATGGTGTGCTCTGGGTGCTGTGCTCAGGAGCAGCCTGGCGAGATATGCCCGAGCGCTTCGGGTCTTGGGCGACGGTCTATCACCGCTTCCGGGTCTGGAGAAACCGCGGAACATTCGATCAGATGCTCAGACGATTGCACCTCAGACTCAATGACAAAGGCTTGATCGATCCCCACACCTGGATGATCGATTCGACCGCTGTTCGAGCAACCCGTGCTTCATCTGGAGCGCCGCGGTATATGGCTACAACGATGCACCAGCTGTCAGCCATCAGGGCAGAAATCCTGCTGGGACGACAAAGGGGGACACCGGACTATCGCGCAAATAGGGCGCAAGATTTCGATGCGATTGCCTGGTACCACTGTCATCACCTCGGCAGGCCGGCTGCATTAAAATCGGTACCGACACCATGATCCGACAACGTGTCGTTTAACCAGTCAAGACCCTATCAGCCTGCTCACAACCCACTTCAAGCATCACGATAATGCCCAGGCGTCGCCGCCAGATGTTGCTTGAACACCCGTTGCAGATGCGCCTGGTCCGCAAACCCAGCCTCCACTGCCACCTCGGCGATCGCCCTGCCCTGGCGTAATTGCGCCCGGGCATGCTGAACCCGCTGATCAACCAGGTATCCATGGGGCGTAAGGCCGAAGCGTTGTCGGAATGCGCGGATCAGATAGGCCCGCGACAGCCCGGCAGCGGCACAGATATCTTCAAGGCTCAGTGGGTCGGTGCGGTGCGCACGAATGAAGGCAGCGGCCGTCTCTAGACGCGGATGGCCTGACGCGCTGACGCGCGTAGGTGCCCCAAGATAACCTGGCAGGTCTGTAAAAAACGTCGCCAGCAGCGCCTCACGCTGGGGCTCAGCGTCGTCGAACAAGCTGGCAAACACCTGCAACAGCCGGCCGTACAGCCTCGGCGACGTGCTACAGGTGTGCCCAGGCAGTTCGAACCCCAGCGTCTGCAACCACGGCAGGTCGACGAACAGCATCAGGTAAGACCATGCCTCCCCTTCGATCGGGTTGCAGGTGTGCACCACGCCAGGGTTCATCAGCACCGTGGTACCGGCGCTGACTTCGACCTGAGTGTCACCGGTCAGGTAACGGCTACGCCCGCCAGTGATCACACCGATGGAAAAGCTCTCATGGGAATGGGCGGCGTAACACACCTTGCGCCCATCCCCTACCCGCCGGGCTTCGACGAAAGGCAAGGTTGGATCCCGCCAAAACCGCGACACCTCGATCATCGAGCACTCCTCACGCGTTACAGTTTCCAGTCAAGACTAACCATCATCGTCCTCGGTTCGCCATGATAAACCCCGTTATAGAACCCAAGGTTGTTGTAGTAGTGCTCATCGAACAGGTTTTTCACGTTCAATGACGCTGACACATGCTCATCGAACTGATAGCGCGCCATCAGCCCCACCACCGAGAAGGCCTTCTGGCTAATGGTGTCCTTGACCGTGATGATCGTGCCGTCCGCCTCTCGCCCCACCGGACGATTGGCCGCCTTGAAGTTGTCACTCTGCCAGTCCAGGTTGCCGCCCACGGTCAAGACCGGGGTTAGCTTGTAGGTGGTGGAGAAACGCACTAGGTTCAGCGGCTGCTCGGTATTCTTGCGCTGCTTGTCGCCCGTTGCGGCATGGGTGTAGCTGTAGCCCAGGCTCATTTGCCAGTCGGGCATCACCTCACCGGCAATCTCGGCTTCGAAGCCTTCGACCACCACGCCCTTGCCACCGGATTTGTAATAGATTTCACCGTCCGGCCCCGGCGGCACCGAGTCGTCCTGTTCGGCGACGTTGTCCTGCTTGCTGCGGAACACCGCCGTGCTCAGGTTGAGGCGATCGTCGTACAGGCTGCCCTTGAGGCCCACTTCGTAGACCTTGCCGACGATAGGTTCGAGGTACTGCTTGTTGACGTCACGCACCGTCTGCGGGTTGAAAATGTCGGTGTAGCTGACATACGCCGTGTACTGCTCGGTGAGGTCGTAGAGCACGCCGGCATAGGGTGTCCACTGGTCGTTCTGGGTCTGCTTGCTCTGGGTTTCAGCGGCATTGAGCGCATCGTCATAGGTCCAGTCGCGGCTTTTGGTCTGCCAGCTGCCGTAACGGCTGCCCAGCACCACATGCAGGCGGTCGGTGGGGTTCAGGCGCGTGGCAATGTAACCGGCTTTCTGGCGGATGTAGCTGCGCGAAGCATCCAGGCCCGTGTCGATGTCGTAGAACTTGGGTATCGACCCCATGTACTTCCAGTCGGGAATGCTGGTGTAGCCATCAGGCACTGAGAGCGCAATCAGATAGGGCGAGCTGTTGCGCCGCTCGGACTCGCCATAGCCAACCATGAAGTCATGGCTGCGCCCGAACAGCTGGTACGGGCCGGCCAGGTTGAAGTCGATCGCGTCCATCTTTTCCTGGCCAGACATGTGCCTGGACCAGGCCTTCATGCCGCTGCGGTCGGCCTCGGGGAAGCCATTGCCGCCGTAGTACACCTTGCCGTCGCTGTCGGTCTGGCGATGGGTGTAGGCCGCCTTGAGCAGCCAATCGTTACCCAGGCGTTGGTCGAGGGTGGCGAACAAGGCCTGGTCTTTCAGTGGCCAGGACGACCAGGGCGCAGCCAGGTTGGTCGAACGGGGCAGATCGGCCTTGCCGCCATCGGCGCTCCAGTAAGGTACCGTGCCCCAGGACGCGCCTTGTACATGCTTGTTCTGGTAATCGTAGCCTACCGCCAGCACGGTACTGTCGGTCAGGTCTGCCTCGACGATGCCATAGGCCACCTCGCGCTGGGTGGCGTACTTGTCCATGAATGACTGGCTGTCCCGGTAGGCCAGCACCGTGCGACCGCGCAGGCGCCCTTCCCAACCCAGCGGGCCGCCGACATCCAGGTGGCTGTAGTAGTTGTCATAGCTGCCTGCACTGACACCGCTGTTGACCGCCAGCTCATGGGTCGGACGCTTGCGCACCATGGCGATGGTGCCAGACGGGTCGCCCGCGCCGGTGGTCAAGCCAGTGGCGCCGCGCACGACCTCGATATGGTCATAGATGATGGTGTCCGAATCCGACTTGAGCCCGGAGAAGGTGTTGAGCATCCCGTCGATCTGGAAGTTGTTGATGGCATATCCACGGGAGTAGTAAGTCGGCCGCTCCGAGTCGTTGCGCTGCACGGTGACGCCCGTGACGTGCGCCATGGCCTCGGACAGTGTGTCGAGCTGGAAGTCATCGAGTTGCTGACGGGTGATCACCGAGACCGATTGCGGAGTTTCCTTGATCGACAGGTTCAGCCGCGTGGCTGCGCTCATGCTGCCCGTGGTGTAAGACCCGCTGTTTTCGGTGGTGCTGCCCAGGCTTTGAGCAAGAATTTGCGTGGAGCCGAGTTCCAGCACCCCTTCCTGCGGCCTTGGTTCGTTGTCTTCTGCCAGTGTCGCAGTGCTGAGGAAGGTGGTGCAAAGACCCAGGGTCAGGGTCATGGAACGGCTGATGGGCGCGAACATCGCTGCCTTACTCCTTGTACGTCCGATGAAAATCCATGGCTGCCGTTTGGCAGCATTCACATGAAAACGAATCTCGGATAAGAATCGTTATCGATATGTCATCGAAACGTAAAGATCGCGCTGTCCGTACTGGCCTCATCGCCGGCTTGCCAGCGATGAGGCTTTCAGCAACAGCCCGTCACTTCAAGGCATCACCGGCGGCAGGTACTGCAACGTAGTCCCCAATGCCCACAGCAGCACCAGCACCAACGGTACATGCACCAGCAACTGCACGAACGAGAAGCCGATCAGGTCACGTGCCTTGAGCCCCAGCACGCCCAGTAGCGGCAGCATGTAGAACGGGTTGATCAGGTTCGGCAGCGCTTCGGCGGCGTTGTAGATCTGTACCGCCCAACCCAAGTGGTACTGCAAGTCATTGGCCACCATCATCACGTACGGCGCCTCGATGATCCACTTGCCGCCGCCTGAAGGGATGAAGAAGCCCAGCACCGCCGAATACACGCCCATCAGCAACGCATAGGTGTCATGGGTAGCGATCTGGGTGAAGAACAGCGAAATATGATGAGCCAAGGTCTGCTCATCGACCCCCTTGACCTGGGTGAGGATCGCGGCGATCGAGCCGTACAGCGGGAATTGGATGAGGACCCCGGTGGTGGTCGGCACGGCGCGGGCCACAGCGTCGAGGAAGCTGCGCGGGCGCCAGTGCAACAAGGCGCCGAGCATGATGAACAACAGGTTGTAGGTGTTCAGCCCGGAAATCGCGGTGATCGCCGGCTTGGTGGCAAACTCCTGGTACAGCCAGCCACCGGCCAGCGCCACCAGCAGCAGGATCAGGATCGGGCTGTATTCCAGCCACTCACCGGGGCGGGTGCGCTGAGGCGCGGGCGGCGCGGTGAAGCTTGGGTCGACGCCACAATCCTCGGCGCTGCGCGCACTGTTCGGGCCGGGTGCAGTGGCATAGGCGATCACCAACGAAACGATCACCAGCGCGGCCAGCATCACCCCGGACTGCCAGAGGAAGATGGTCTCAGTGAACGGAATCACACCGGTAATCGACAGGATCGACGGCGGCAGGCTGGCAGGGTTGGCCTGCAACTGCGCGGCCGAAGACGACAGGCCCAGTGCCCAGACGGCGCCGAGGCCCAGGTAGGCGGCTGCGCCAGCGGCGCGGTAGTCCATCTTCAGCTCGGTACGGCGGGCCAGGGCGCGAACGAGCAGACCGCCGAACACCAACGACAGGCCCCAGTTGAGCAGCGAGGCCAACATCGAAATCAGCGCGACCCAGCACACAGCCGAGCGGCCGTTCTTGGGCAGGCGTGCCAGGCGGTCGATCAACCGCGCAGCCGGCGGCGAGCTGGCGACCACGTAGCCGCCGATGACCACGAAGGCCATTTGCATGGTGAATGGGATCAGGCTCCAGAAGCCATCGCCAAAGGCCTTGGCGGTGTCGGTCGGTTTGGCGCCCATGACCAGGGCGCCCAGGCACACCAGCATCACCGCCAGGGCAGCGAATACCCAGGAGTCGGGGAACCAGCGTTCGGCCCAGTTGGAGCAGCGCAAGGCAAAGCGGGCGGAGCGGCTGTCTTGAATTTCAGCGGCCACGGTAAACTTCCTTTTATTGGTTTTATTGGTTGCAACGGCAAATCTGCCGGAAACGCAAAAACCCTGTGAGAGCGGGTTCACTCGCGAATGCAGCAGTCAGTTGGCCAATGCATTCGCGGGCAGATCCGCTCCCACAGGGGATGGGGAATGACCTTAGAAGGTCATTTCCTTCACATCATCGGGCACGATCAGCTTGCCGGCGGTCTTCTCGATGATTTCCTCGACGCTCACCCCTGGCGCCGTCTCGCGCAGGATGAACGCACCGTTTTCAATTTCCAGATAGGCCAGGTCGGTGAGCACCTTGCGGATACAGCCCGCACCGGTCAGCGGCAAGCTGCAGCGCGGGAGCAGCTTGGACTCGCCGTCCTTGGAGGCGTGGGTCATGGTGACGATGATGTTCTCGGCTCCGGCCACTAGGTCCATGGCGCCGCCCATGCCTTTGACCAACTTGCCGGGAATCATCCACGAGGCGATGTTGCCCTCCACGTCCACCTCGAAAGCGCCCAGCACGGTGAGGTCGACATGGCCGCCACGAATCATGGCGAACGACTGGGCCGAGTCGAAGATCGAGGCACCACGACGGGCGGTGACGGTCTGCTTGCCAGCATTGATCATGTCGGCGTCGATGGTGCCTTCGGTCGGAAACTCGCCCATGCCCAGCAGGCCGTTTTCCGACTGCAGCATAACGTCCATATCGGCGGGTACGTAGTTGGCGACCAGCGTCGGAATGCCGATGCCAAGGTTGACGTAGTAACCGTCCTTCAGTTCACGGGCGACGCGTTGCGCCATCTGTTCGCGGGTCAATGCCATGGTCAGGATCTCTTTGTTGTTCTTCAGGACGGCGCTCAGGCCTTGACGGTGCGTTTTTCGATACGTTTCTCGAAAGTGCCGACGATCACGCGGTCGACATAGATGCCCGGAGTGTGGATTTCACTGGGCAGCAAGACGCCAGGCTCGACGATCTCTTCGACTTCCACCACGGTGATCCTGCCGGCAGTGGCGGCCAACGGGTTGAAGTTCTGTGCGGTGTTGCGGTACACCACGTTGCCGTAGTGGTCGGCCTTCCAGCCCTTGACGATGGCGAAGTCACCAGTGATGGACTCTTCGAGGATGAACTTGCGGCCGTTGAACTCGCGTACTTCCTTGCCGTCGGCAACTGGAGTGCCATAACCGGTGGCGGTATAGAACGCCGGGATGCCCGCACCGCCCGCACGCATTTTTTCCGCCAGGGTGCCTTGCGGGGTCAGTTCGACCTCCAGTTCACCGCTCAGAAGCTGGCGTTCGAACTCGGCGTTCTCACCGACGTAGGAGGCGATCATCTTGCGGATCTGCCGGTCTTCGAGCAGCACACCCAGGCCGAAGCCATCGACGCCGCAGTTGTTGGACACCACGGTCAGGCCTTTGACACCACGGCGCTTGATTTCGGCAATGAGGTTTTCGGGGATACCGCACAAGCCAAAGCCACCGGCCAGTACCGTCATGTTGTCGTTCAGGCCTTCGAGGGCCTGTTCATAGGTTGCTACGCGCTTGTCCAGTCCGGCCATGCTGATCCGCCTTTTGTAGTTGTTGAACCGACGAGGCTGTCGGTGAGCGTGTGGAGGCATCTTCACTGCTGGCGACTGATTTGTTAATTTTGTTTTAATCATCAATTGATAATAAATTCAAAACAAAGGCCAAGCCCTGTCATGAACGTCAAGCAACTGCGTGCCTTCGTCACCGTGGCCAAATACCAGAGCTTCGCCCAGGCCGGCGAACACCTGCATGTGTCGCAACCGGCGCTGAGCCTGACCATCAAGGCGCTGGAGGACAACCTCGGCGGCGCCCTGCTCACCCGCACCACCCGCAGCGTCAGCCTGACGGCCGAAGGTGAAGTGCTGCTGCCCATGGCCCGACGCCTGCTGGCCGACTGGGACGACACCGAGGAGATGCTGCGCCAGCGCTTCACCCTGCAGCTGGGGCGAGTGTCGGTGGCCGCCATACCCGCCTTCGCCGGCAATCTGCTACCACACTCGCTCAAGGTCTTTCGCCAGCGGTACCCCAAGGTCAACGTCACAGTGCATGATGTGATCAACGAGCAAGTGCTGGAGCTGGTGCGTCATCGTCGCGTAGAACTGGGCATCGGCTTCGAACCGGACAACAACGAAGGCCTGGACTTCCACCCTCTCTACCTGGACCGTTTCGTCGCCGTGGTGCCGGCCGATTCGCCACTGGCAGCGCAGCAACAGGCCACCTGGAACCAACTGCTGGCCGAGGACTTCATCGCCTTGCAACGCCCTTCTGCGGTTCGCCTGTTGCTCGAACACAATGTGGCGGCGCAGCACGGCAAGCTGGCGGTGGCGTTCGAGAGCCATCAGCTGTCGACCATCGGCCGAATGGTGGCTAGCGGGCTGGGCGTGAGCGCAGTGCCTGCGCTGTGCATCAACCAGATGCAGGAGCTCGGCGCACGTTGCGTGGCGCTGGTCGACCCGATCGTCGAACGACGTATCGGCGTGATCGCCTTGAGTGACCACAAACTGTCCACCGCAGCGCAGGCGCTGCTCGAGGTACTGCTTTCCCACACTCAGCCCCCGGAGGTGACATGCGTTACGTGAAACTGGCAGGCTCCAGCGTTCCGGCCATTGGCCAGGGCACCTGGTACATGGGCGAAAACCCACATCGCAAGGCCGCGGAGGTAGCGGCCCTCCAGCAAGGTATCGAACTGGGATTGACCCTGATCGACACCGCGGAAATGTATGCCGAGGGCGGCGCCGAGGAAGTGGTCGGCCAGGCTATCGCCGGGCGCCGTGACCAAGTGTTTCTGGTGAGCAAGGTCTACCCGCACAACGCCAGTCAGCGCGGCGTGCCGGCCGCGTGCGAGCGCAGCCTCAAGCGCCTGGGCACCGACTGCATCGACCTGTATCTACTGCACTGGCGCGGGCAGTACCCGCTGGAGGAAACCGTCGAGGCGTTCGAGCGGCTGCGCGAGCAAGGCAAGATCCGTCGTTGGGGGGTATCCAACTTCGATGTCGTCGACCTGCGCGAACTCGACGATGCCAACTGCGCGACCAACCAGGTGCTGTACAACCCGACGCAACGCGGGATCGAGTTCGACTTGTTGCCCTGGAGCCAGAAGCGCGGCTTGCCGACCATGGCCTACTGCCCACTGGCCCAGGCGGGACAGCTGTTGCAGCACTCGGTGCTCAGCGAGATCGCCGAGCGGCACGGCGCAACCCCGGCCCAGGTAAGCCTGGCATGGGTGACGCGCAACGATGGGGTCGTTGCCATCCCCAAAGCAGTCACACCGGAGCATGTGCGCTTGAATGCTGCGGCCGGGGTGCTGAGTTTGAACAGCGAGGACCTGCGGGCGATCGACCGGGCATTTCCGGCGCCGACACGCAAGCAGCCCCTGGCGATGGTCTGAACGGCCGTTGACAGCCCTTTTCACGGGTAGAACCGCTCCTACGGCTTTTGCATTGCCCTCGAGAATCCAGGGAGACCTGCAGGCGCAGGCTTACCCGCGAAAAGGTCGCTGCAATCAGTGGAAGTCCCGGCTCCGTACATCCAGCCCTTGCAGCAACGGGGTGATATCTTCCAGGCGCCGGGCGATCAGATGCCGCACCCCATTCTCCTGCTCAAGCCGCCCACTCACCTTGAGCAACTGCGACCCTACCAATGCCCGCCGCTGCCGTTCGGCCAGGTCGCGCCAGACCACCACATTGACCATGCCGGCCTCGTCCTCAAGGGTCACGAAGGTCACGCCACTGGCCGTCTGCGGCCGTTGCCGCCCCACCACCAGCCCTGCCACGGCGATGTTGTCACCATGCTCGACGCCCGGCAGTTCGCTTGAGCTGCGGCAGCCCAGCGCCCGCAAGCGGGGTCGCAACAAGCTCAGTGGATGGGGGCCGAGGGTAGTGCCCAAGCTCTGGTAATCGGCGAACAGATCCTCCCCGACCGTGGGTGCAGGCAGCACCACCTCGGCTTCAGGGGCCGCATGCACATCCGCGAACAACGGCAACTGCGCCTGCACCGCCGCCACCTGCCAGCGCGCCTGATGGCGGTTGCGGGCCAAGGCCCGTAGCGCACCGGCATCGGCCAGGCGGGCGCGGGCCTGACTGTTGAGGCCGGCGCGCAGGCACAGGTCCTCGACATCGCGCCAGGGCCGCCCTGCCCTCGCCTGCACCAACCGACGGGCATCGCTTTCGGCAAAGCCACGAATCTGCCGCAACCCGAGTCGAATGGCCAAGGCGTCATTGGCCATAGGCTCAAGGGTGCAATCCCAGTCACTGTGGTACACATCCACCGGTCTGACCTCGATCCCCTGGCGCCGCGCATCCTGCAACAGTTGGTCAGGGCTGTAGAAACCCATGGGCCAGCTGTTGACCAGCGCACAGGTGAAAATCGCCGGTTCATGGCACTTGAGCCAGCTGCTGGCATAGCACAGCAAGGCGAAACTGGCGGCGTGGGACTCGGGGAAGCCATAGCTGCCGAAACCTTTGATCTGCTCGAAGATACGCTCGGCAAACGCCAGGTCATAGCCGTTGCGCAGCATGCCTTGCACCAGCCGTTCGCGGTGTGGCTCCAGCCCACCATGACGCTTCCAGGCGGCCATGCTGCGACGCAGTTGGTCGGCCTCGCCGGGGCTGTAGTCGGCGGCGACCATGGCCAGCTCCATGACCTGCTCCTGGAACAGCGGCACCCCCAGGGTGCGCTCGAACACTTCTTCAAGCGCCGGCGATGGATAAGTGACTGGCTCCTGCTTCAGACGCCGACGCAGATAGGGGTGCACCATGTCGCCCTGAATCGGCCCCGGACGCACGATGGCGACCTCGATCACCAGGTCGTAGAACTTGCAGGGTTTGAGCCTGGGCAACATGGCCATCTGTGCCCGTGATTCGATCTGGAACACCCCCATGGTCTCGGCGCGCCCGATCATCTCGTAGGTGGCGGCATCCTCGGCGGGGATGGTCGCCAGAGTCAGGTGCCGCCCACGATGGCGCTGCAGCAGGTCGAAACAGCGGCGCAAGGCGCTGAGCATGCCCAGAGCCAGCACATCCACCTTGAGCAGGCCGAGCATGTCCAGGTCGTCCTTGTCCCACTGGATGACCGTGCGTTCGGGCATCGCGGCGTTTTCCACGGGCACCAGTTGGTCGAGCGGCTGCTGGGAGATGACGAAGCCCCCCGGATGCTGCGACAGGTGCCGTGGAAAGCCGATCAGCTCGCCTGCCAGCACCAGGATGCGTCGCAGCGAAGGGCTGGCAGCGTCGAAACCGGCCTCTGCAAGGCGCTGGGCATCGGGGATGCGGTCGCTCCAACGGCCACAGCACTTGGCCAGGGCATCCACCTGGTCGGCCGGCAGCCCCAGCACGCGCGCCACGTCCCGTACCGCACCCGCGGCATGATAGGTGCTGACTACCGCGGTGAGCGCCGCCCGGTGCCGGCCATAACGGCGGAAAATGTACTGGATCACCTCCTCCCGGCGGTCGTGCTCGAAATCCACGTCGATATCCGGCGGCTCGTTGCGCTCACGGGACAGGAACCGCTCGAACAGCAGGCGATGCACCACGGGGTCGAGTTCGGTGATACCCAGCACGAAGCACACCACCGAGTTGGCCGCAGAGCCCCGCCCCTGGCAGAGGATGCCCTGGCTACGGGCGAAGGCGACGATGTCGTGTACGGTCAGGAAGTAGCTTTCATAGCCCAACTCGGCGATCAGCGCCAACTCCCGGGCCAGCACCGTGCGTACTTTGTCGCTTGGCCCTTGCGGCCAGCGCATGGGCAGGCCGCGCTCGCACAGTTCGCGCAGCCAGCTTGCCGGGGAGTGCCCTTCGGGCACCAATTCCCGTGGGTATTGATACTTCACTTCGCTCAGCTCGAAGCGGCAGCGTTCGGCGATGACAAGGGTCTCGGCGAGCAGGTCGTCGGGGTACAGTTCGCTCAACTGCGCCAAGCTGCGCAGATGCCGCTCGCCATTGGCGAACAGGTGACGACCGGCCTCGGCCACGTTGCAATGCTCGCGGATGGCGACCATGCAATCTTGCAGGGCACGACGGCGGCGGTTATGCATGTGCACATCGCCACAAGCCACGGCGCGAACACCCAAGCCTGCCGCCAAGGCCCGCAGGCGGACCAAACGAGCCTGGTCATCGCTGCCCCGGTGCAGGTGCACCGCCAGCCACAGGCGCTCGCCGAACAGCGCTTGCAACCATTGGCCGGAAGCCGTGTCGCCCAGGTCATCGGGCACCCACAACGCCAGCAGCCCCTGATGATGGTGTTGCAGGTCTTCGCCCAACAGTTGGTAAGCCCCCTTCCGCGCCCGCCGCCGCGCCCGGGTTATCAACGCACAGAGGTTCTGGTAACCCGTGAGGTTCTCCACCAGCAACACCAGTTTCGGCCCGTCCTGCAGACGCACCTCGCTGCCGACGATCAGCCGCAGCGGGTGGGCCTTGGCCGCCTGCCAGGCACGCACGATGCCCGCCAAGGTGCACTCGTCGGTAATCGCCAGCGCCTCATAGCCCTGCTCAAGGGCGCGCCGGAACAGCTCGTCGGCGCTCGAGGCGCCGCGCTGGAAGCTGAAGTTCGATAGGCAGTGCAGCTCGGCATAGCCGGGGGTGCTCATGCGAACCAGCCTTGCAGCCACAGCGGACCGGGCTGGGCCAGGTCGCGGTAGGCCCAGCCGCGCAAGCCTTCACGGGTTTCGATGCGATAGTAGTCACGGCGTACGTCGCCACCGTCCCACCAGCCCGATTCGATGCGCTCGGCATGCCCCAGCAGGCGGTGGCCTGCCTCGTCCAGCGCCTGGGGGGTCGGAAGCAGCCAGCCCGGGCGGCTGCCAGGCGCCACCGGCAGGCTGCCCTGCGCGCCCTGCTCTGCCCGCTGCCAGGCGCATTCGGGACGATGGTCGGCCTCGGCGCGCAGTCCCTTCACGGCCTCGTCGCCCAGGCGTGCGCGCAGGCGTTCGCGCAGCTGCTCCCAGGGTTGGGCCTGTTGCGCACGGGAGTCGAACAAGGCCTGGTGCTGGGGCACGAATGGCGGCAGGTCATCGGCAACCAGACGCAGATTGCGCACCGGCGCGGGAATGCGCAATGGTTCAAGCCGTCCGCGAGACAGCTCGAACAACATGCCGGCGTCGCGCTCGGCGGCCAGCAGGCCGACCTTGAGCACAGTGTCCGGCCCTTCGGCATGCTCCAGGTGCAGACTGAAGCGCTGTACGCCGCAATCACGGCCAGCAAGGAAGGCGGCCAGGTCGCCGAGCATGCGCCGCAACGGAAACAGCAGGGCCTGGTGCGATTCGACGTCGAAGTTGAGTTCAAGCCGCGTCTCGAAGCGGTCAGGCGGCTGGTAGAAGTCCAGCGCCAGTTTGCGCAGGCCCAGCAGTTGATCCAGATGCAACTGCACTTGGGCAGCAAAACGCTTGGCCAGGGCATCACGGGGCAATGCCAGGACCTGCCCGAGCTGACGCAGGCCCATGCGGGCAAAGGCCTCGGCGGCGTCACGGGGCAAGCCGACCCGCTCGATGGGCAGGCGTGCCAGCGCTGCGCGGGTATCTTCAGCACAGGCCACGGCCAGGCCGTCGTGGGCGTTGGCGAGCATGCGGGCCGCCACCGGGTTGCTGGCCAACACGATGCGCTGGCGCAGCCCCAGTTCACCCAGCTCCTGACGCAAGCGGGCCTCGAACGCAGGCCAGGGGCCGAACAACTGCAGGCTGGAGCCCACCTCCAACAGCAAGGCGCGGGGATAATGCAGGCTCACCTGGGCGCTGAAACGGTAGGCCCAGGCGGCCAGCAGCTGTTGCAGTTGCTCGATGTGCGCCGCATCGACCTCAACGCAGGTAAAGCCATCGGCCAGGGCCCGTGCCGCGGTCAGGGTCTGCCCGGCGCGCAGGCCCAGCGCCGCTGCAGCCGGGTTGACCGCCTGCAACACACGGCGCTGGGTCGGGCCACCGATCAACACCAACGGCGTATCGGCATCGTCCCGCTCGCGCAGGACCGAATCCAGCGCCAGCTGTGGCAGAAGAATGCAGGCCCAGAGCATGGCGCATCAGCCCCGCCCTGGACAGGCAATGGGAACCGCCGGCGGCAGGCCACCCCGACACTTGAGCACCCGCCATTGCGCCGGTCGGGTGTCGATGGCTATGCGCAACGCGGCCGGCGACGGGTTGTGCGCGGCCTGCTGGGGTCGACAGGCGAACGCCAGGGCCTGACCGGTCTCGGCGGCCACCTGCAGGCGCCGCAGGGAGCGGTCGTCGGCCCGCTGCGGCCAGCACAGCACGGCGGCGCAACTGCCGGAGCGCAGGCATTGCTCGGCGGCCCACAACGCGTCGGCTGGCTCGGCGTCGACCTGGGCCAGCCAGCGCAGGTCGACGCCGGCCGCCTGCCAGGCCGGTGCATAGGGGATGAAAGGCGGTGCCACCAGCACCACCCGCCCCCCGTCGGCGCTCAGGCGCGCCAGGGAGGGCCACAACAGTTGCAGTTCACCGCAACCGGGGCTGACCAGCAGCAGTTCGGTCAGTGCGGCGGCGGGCCAGCCACCATCGGGCAGGCGCTGATCGAGGGCGTCGTGACCGGTAGGCTGCAACCCGAGTGGGCGTGCCCGGACCTGCCGACCGCGCCACACCTGGCGCTGGTCGAGCAGCCTGTCGAGTTCGACCACCGCGCCCATCAGTCACGCCTCAAGAGGCCGCAGAACACGCCTTCGATGAAGAACTCATGCTCCGGCCCCACTTCGATCGGCGCATAGGCCGGGTTGCGCGGCACCAGCCGGTAGCCGCCAGGCTGGCGTTGCAGGCGCTTGATGGTGACTTCGCCGTCCAGGCGCGCCACCACGATTTCGCCATCGCGGGCATCGGCCTGCTGACGGATGCCCACCAGGTCGCCGTCGAAGATGCCATCGTCGACCATCGAGTCGCCGCGCACTTTCAGCAGGTAGTCCGGGGGGCGGCGGAACAGGCTGGGGTCGAGCAACAGTTGCTCGTGGATGTCCAGGTCCGGGCCTATAGGCGCGCCCGCCGCGACGCGACCCAGCACGGGCACTTCAAGGATTTCCGGGCGCCGCAGCGGCTCGGCCAGGCGAATACCCCGCGCCTGGTTCGGCGTGACGTCGATGTAGCCAGCCTGGCACAAGGCGGTGATGTGCTTGCGCGCCACGCTGCGCGAGGCGAAGCCGAAGCGTGTGGCGATATCGGCAAGGCTCGGCGGCTGGCCGTGATCGGCGATGCGTTCACGGATGAAGTCGAGGATTGCGCGGCGTTTGGGGGTCAAGTTGTCCATGGAGCACATTTGTACTCTTTTCGGAGCGCACTGAACAGCCCCCCTCGTCGCCAGGTTTGGTTATCATCCCCAGGCGTGTGTTTTTTCAATGCCTGGATGCCTGATGCTGACTGCCCTGCTGTTCGACCTCGATGGAACCCTTACCGACACCGACACCCTGCACTTGCAGGCCTTTCGCCAACTGCTGCGCGAACATGATGGCCGCGAGCTGACCCAGGCGCAGTTCGATGCCCAGGTCAGTGGCCGGGCCAATGGCGAGTTGTTTGCCGAGCTGTTTCCCAAGGCCAGTACGGTGCAGCGCCTGGCGCTGGCTGACCGCAAGGAGGCGCTGTTCCGCGAGTTGGCCCCGGCGCTTGAGCCCATGCCAGGGCTGTTGCGCCTGCTGGAGCATGCCCAGGCGCAAGGCATCGGCATGTGCGTGGTGACCAACGCCCCTAGGCTCAACGCCGAGCACATGCTCTCGGCCATGGGCCTGGGCGCGCGATTCGAGCATGTGCTGGTGGCTGAGGAATTGGCCCGACCCAAGCCAGACCCCCTGCCTTACCTCACCGGCCTGCAACGCCTTGGGGCAGAGGCCGGACAGGCACTTGCCTTCGAGGACTCGTTGCCGGGGGTGAAGGCGGCCAGCGGGGCCGGGATCTTCACCGTGGGGATTGCCACGACCCAGACGCCTGAGCGGTTGCTGGCGGCAGGTGCACAGTTAGTGGTCGCGGATTTCGCTGATTCGCGGCTGTGGGAGGTGGTCGAGCGGATGCAGGGGTGAGGGTTTGCTGGTGCATGACGCAAGCGGTGTAGCGCCTGGACGATCGAGCGCCGCGCGGGCGGCGCTCGATCGCCCAGGCGCTACACCACTTCCGGCATACGCCCAAAACGCCACCGGCCAACCACCATTCGTCGCCCTCTCGATTCCCCGGTCGAATCTCACCCCTCCCACACGACCATTACTGAATCCCCAAGCGCGGAGTCAGTATCATGAGCACCCCGGAACCGAAGCACGAAGTGGTCTCACGCAGTCAATGGCTGGCCGCCCGCCAGCAACTGTGGCTGCACGAAAAAGCCCTCACCCACCAACGCGACGAACTGGCTGCCGCCCGCCGCGCCCTGCCCTGGGTCAAGGTCGAGCAGCCCTATCGCTTCCAGGGACCCGACGGCGATCTGAGCCTGGCCAACCTGTTCGCTGGCCGCAGCCAGTTGCTGCTGTATCACTTCATGTTCGCCGAAGGCTGGAGCGAAGGTTGCCCAGGCTGTTCGTTCCTCGCCGACCACTTCGACGGCGCCAACCTGCACCTGGCGCACCACGATGTCTCGCTGGTCGCCGTCTCGCGGGCGCCTTACCCCCAGTTCCAGGCATTCCGCCAGCGCATGGGCTGGCGCTTCCCGTGGTACTCCTCCCACGGCAGCACGTTCAACGAAGACTTTGGCGTCAGTGTCGCCAGCCAGGGCCAACGCCAGTACAACTACGCGCCATACACCGGCAACGAAAGCGAATTGCCCGGCCTGAGCGCGTTCTTCCGCGACCACGACGGGACGGTCTTCCACACCTACTCCACCTATGCCCGCGGCCTCGACATCCTGGTCAACACCTACAATTTCCTCGATATCGCGCCCCTGGGCCGCAACGAGGGCGGCACCATGGACTGGGTACGCCACCACGACCGTTACGAACAGGCGCCAGCAGCACCGCATTGCTGCCATCAGTAGCACTACGCCCATGGCGGGCATTCGCCAGGAAAGCAGCCATACTTGAGGCCGTCCCCCGCCTCACAGGCCCGCCATGCCCAGTATCCGTCCGCGTACCGATATGCGTACCCTTGTGCTGGGCATGGTGCTGCTGGCCTGCCTGGCCACCTTGGGCAACACCCTCTACGTGACCAATCGGGTCCAGCACGGCACCCTGATACAGCTTTCCCTACGGGCCAACCAGGCCCACGCCAGCAAGGTAGCGTCCAGCATCGCCGAGTTTCTGCGCTCGCCCCACAGCCACCTGCGCTACAGCGCTCGAAAACTGGCCACAGGCCTGGACGATACAGCCCTGCTGCAAAGCGAAGCGCACCGCCTGCAAGCGCAGGACAAGGACTTCAACTCGATCGTCATGGTTAACCCCGATAGCCAGGTACTGATGGCCTACCCCGACATCCGCCAGATCGCCAGCCGCCGCCAGCGCTCGCCGGAAATCCATCCGCCAGGCCTTGCTGACGTGCGATCAACTGTTGCGGGATAAATTCGGTCGTTTGCGCCAGGGAGCGCAGAGCGATGCGCTCACCGGCCTGGCCAACCGACGGGCGCTGTACCATACCCTCGACGCCCTGATGCAAGGCACACGCCCGTTCGCCGTGCTGGCGCTGGATATCGATCATTTCAAACGGGTCAACGATACCTTTGGCCATGACGCAGGCGACGAAGTGCTCAAACACCTCGCCGCTTTGCTGCGCCAGCAGTCACGCCAGCAAGACCTGCCTTGCCGGGTGGCTGGCGAGGAGTTCACCCTGCTGCTGCCCGACACCGGCCATGCCGATGCACGGCGCATCGCCGGGCGAATTCGTGAGGCGGTCGAACAAGCTGATACCGCCCATGTTGGCCGACTCACGTTGTCCATTGGCGTGGTCTGCCGGCAGACCGATAGCGATCAAGCCGAGACGCTGCTCAAGCAGGCGGACGAGCAGCTCTACAAGGCCAAGCAGAATGGCCGCAACCGTGTGGAAGTGCTGGGCTTCAGCCCCGCACACCCAACATCCCCCGCTCAACGATGAAGTCGATCACCGCCTGCAGGCCTTCGCCTTTCTTCAGGTTGCTGAAGGTCCAGGGGCGCTCGGGGCGCATACGCTGGGTATCGCGCTCCATCACCTCCAGCGAAGCGCCGACATAGGGCGCAAGGTCGGTCTTGTTGATCACCAGGAAGTCGGACTTGGTGATGCCAGGGCCTCCCTTGCGCGGAATCTTCTCGCCTTCAGCCACGTCGATCACGTAGATGGTCAGGTCGGCCAATTCAGGGCTGAAGGTGGCGCTGAGGTTGTCGCCGCCGCTTTCCACGAAGATCACTTCGAGGTTGCCGAACTTGCGCGCCAGGGCTTCCACCGCCGCGAGGTTCATCGAAGCGTCCTCACGAATGGCGGTATGGGGGCAGCCGCCGGTTTCCACGCCGACGATGCGCTCAGGTTCCAAGGCGCCGGCCTCGGTAAGGATGCGTTGGTCTTCCTTGGTATAGATGTCGTTGGTGACCACGGCGATCTGATAGTGATCGCGCATGGCCTTGCACAGGGCTTCGAGCAAGGCGGTCTTGCCCGAGCCGACCGGGCCGCCGACACCGACGCGCAGGGGTTGCTGATAGTTTTGCATGCAGGCAGTCCTCAAGAACGGAACAAACGGGTGTATTGGGTTTCATGGCGCGACGAAGCGATAGCCAGCAGCGGCAGGCCGCCACCGAGCTGATCGTCGTCCAGCGCCAAGGCATGGTCGAGCACGCCGGGCAGCGCTTGGCCCAGGTCGCGCAGCAGTGTCTGGGCCGCTTGTTGGCCGAAGGGCACCAGCTTCACGCCTGCCATCACGGCGCCTTCCAGCCAGGCAAAACCATGGCCCAGGGCCAACTGGCGTAGCGGGATCGACCAGTGGGCGCCGAGCCAGGCCATGCCGCCGAGCTGGCTGAGTTCCAGGCTGGCGCGCCAGGCCGGGTCCTGGCCCAATTGCCAGCCGTCGAGCATGCGCGCCAGGGCCGAGCCGCGCTGCTGTTCTTCCAGGCGCAGCTCGGCGGTTTCGCGGTTGGCCAGCAGGAACCGGCTCCAGCGGCCGAACGCCTCGGCATCATCGGCCTGGCTGGCCCGGTACAAGCGCGCCAGCAGCGGCCAGTCGAGGTGGCCGAGGGTGTCGTGCAACTGCTCTCGTTGCCAGGCACTGAAGCTGGCGATGTCGCGCACCCAACCTGCCTCGACAGCCCACTCCAGACCTTGCGAATAGGTGAACCCGCCTACTGGCAGGCCGGGGCTGGCCAGCTGCAGCAGGCGTAGCAGTGCCAGGTCGCTGTTCATCAACCGGCCAGCACCAAGGCGGCGCCGGCCAGCAGGCCACCGCCGAAGGCCTTCTGCAGGCCGCTATGGCGACGCAGCAGGCAACCGACGGCGAACCCGACCACCAGCAGCAGGCCGCTGACGGTGACGAAGCCTGCACTGAACAGCCAGAAGGCACTAGGGGTAGCTTCCACACCGTGGGCCCAGCCGTGGAACAGCGCGAACACCGGCATGAGCAGAGCCAACACCAGCTGGCGGCTGGGCAGCAACAACGCGCCAGCGGCAACCAGCAGCGAGACGGTAATCAGGGTTTCCATGCCTAACACGTCACCGAACACGTGACCGCAGATGGCGCCACCGAACATCGCCGCCAAGGTGGCCAGCGGCAGTGTCAGGTTGCGGCGGGTCAGCGCAGCAAGCACGCCGGTACCTAGCAGCATCAGCAAGTGGTCAAGGCCAGTCAGCGGGTGAAGCAGACCGTCCTGCAACGGATTGGCATCGTGGCCAGGGTGGGCGAAGGCTGGCAAGGCCACCATCAGCAAGGCAAAGGCGATCGTTTTTTTCATGGTTGACTCCGTGTACTCAAGAATGGGCTGGCATGCGCACGAACGGGTGATCGTGGCCATGGCTGTGGCTATGCGGCGCACTCTGGTAGGCGCCGGCCTCGGGTTCGAAAGGGGCCTGTTCGGCTTCCACCGTCAGGCCCAGGCCGCGCAGCATGTCGTCCAGCACATGGTCGTGCTGAAAGCGCAGCAGGCCCGGTTCGATCTGCAGCGGCACATGACGGTTGCCCAGGTGATACGCGGCACGGGCCAGCAGGTGTGGATCAGCGCAACGCACCGTCGACACCGCTTCCGGGGCAGCCAGCACACGTATCACCTGACTGCCTTGGGCATCGGCCAACAACTCGCCGCCACGCAGCAGGTGGCCACGTTCGAGCATCAGGCCAGCCTCGCGACCGTCGTCGAGCGTGACGCGCAAGCGGCTCTTGATTCGGCTGTCCACATCCAGGGTGACAGTGCCGGTAACAGTGTCGGATGCAGGGATCCGGCGGGTCAGGACAATCATGCTTGCTCCTTCAGAACAGGAAATAACGCTGAGCCAGCGGCAATTCGGTGGCTGGCTCGCACACCAGCAGCTCGCCATCGGCACGCACCTGATAGGTTTGCGAATCGACTTCGATCACCGGTTGCAGGGTGTTGTGTACCATGTCGGCCTTGCGCACCCGGCGGCAGCCGTGGGCCACCCCTATCAGGCTGCGCAGGCCCAGCTCCTCGGCCAGACCGCGGTCCATGGCGGCCTGGGGCAGGAAGGTCATGCGCGTGGCATGCCGGGCAGCGCCCAGGGCGCCGAACATCGGACGGTAGTGCACCGGCTGCGGCGTCGGGATCGAGCCGTTGATGTCGCCCATCGGTGCAGTGGCGATCATGCCGCCCTTGATCACCAGGGCCGGCTTCACGGCGAAGAAGGCTGGTGCCCACAACACCAGGTCGGCCAGCTTGCCCACTTCCACCGAGCCGACTTCATGGGCGATACCATGGGTCAGCGCCGGGTTGATGGTGTACTTGGCGATGTAGCGCTTGACCCGGAAGTTGTCGCTGTAGGTGGTATCCGGGGCCAGCGGTCCACGGCGCAATTTCATCTGGTGCGCGACCTGCCAGGTGCGCAGCACCACTTCGCCGACCCGGCCCATGGCCTGGGAGTCGGACGAGGTCATGGCAAAGGCGCCCATGTCGTGGAGAATGTCTTCGGCGGCAATGGTTTCACGGCGGATGCGCGACTCGGCGAAAGCCACGTCTTCGGCAATGCTAGGGTCCAGGTGGTGGCAGACCATGAGCATGTCCAGGTGCTCATCGACCGTGTTGACCGTGTAAGGCAGCGTCGGATTGGTCGAGGATGGCAGCACATTGGCCTGGCCTGCCGCACGGATGATGTCCGGGGCATGACCGCCCCCGGCACCTTCGGTGTGGAAGGTGTGGATGGTGCGGTCACCGATGGCGGCCAGGGTGTCCTCGATGCAGCCGGATTCGTTGAGCGTATCGGTATGAATGGCCACCTGGATGTCCATTTCTTCCGCCACGCCCAGGCAGCAGTCGATGGCCGCGGGTGTCGACCCCCAGTCCTCGTGCAGCTTCAGGCCCACCGCTCCCGCGGCGATCTGCTCGCGCAAGGCTTCAGGTTGCGAGGCGTTGCCCTTGCCCAGCAGGCCGATGTTGATCGGCAGGCAATCGGCGGCCTGGAGCATGCGCGCCAGGTACCACGGACCTGGGGTGCAGGTAGTGGCGTTGGTGCCGGTAGCCGGCCCGGTGCCGCCACCGACGAAGGTGGTGACGCCGCTGGTCAGCGCCTCCTCCACCTGCTGCGGGCAGATGAAGTGGATATGCGAATCGATGCCCCCGGCGGTGACGATCTTGCCTTCGGCGGCGATCACTTCGGTGCCTGGCCCGACCGGCACGGTCACGCCAGGCTGCACATCGGGGTTACCGGCCTTGCCGATGACGGCGATGCGGCCATGCTTGACGCCGATGTCGGCCTTGACGATGCCCCAGTGGTCGATGATCAGCGCGTTGGTCAGCACCAGGTCCATGGCCTCGGCCGCCAGCATCTGGCCTTGCCCCATGCCGTCGCGGATGACCTTGCCACCTCCGAACTTGACCTCTTCGCCATAGAGGGTGAAGTCCTTCTCCACCTCTACCCACAGCGCGGTGTCGGCAAGGCGCACGCGATCGCCGACAGTGGGGCCGAACATGTCGGCGTAGGCTCGACGGGAAATACGGCTCATGCCTGGCCCTCCAGTGCGCCCATTATCTTGCCCTGGAAGCCGTAGACTTCCCGCTTGCCGGCGTAGGCCACCAGTTGCACGGTGCGTGACTGGCCGGGCTCGAAGCGCACGGCGGTGCCGGCGGGGATGTCCAGGCGAAAGCCGCGTGTAGGTTCACGTTCGAACACCAGCGCGTCGTTGACTTCGTAGAAGTGGTAGTGCGAGCCGACTTGCACCGGCCGGTCGCCATGGTTGGCCACGCTGACGCTGACAGTGGCGCGGCCGACGTTGAGCTCGATGTCGCCATCGGCGACCTGGATTTCTCCGGGAATCATGGGTGGCTCCTCAGACGATGGGGTCATGCACGGTCACCAGCTTGGTGCCGTCCGGGAAGGTGGCTTCGACCTGCACGTCGTGGAGCATCTCGGCGACGCCTTCCATGACCTGCTCGCGACTCAACACTTCGCGGCCCAGGCTCATCAGCTCGGCCACAGTCCGGCCATCGCGGGCACCTTCGAGCACCGCGGCGCTGATCAATGCCACCGCTTCCGGGTAATTCAGCTTCAAGCCGCGGGCCAGGCGCCGCTCCGCCAATAGCGCGGCGGTGAACAGCAGCAGTTTGTCTTTCTCTCTCGGGGTCAGTTCCATGGCGCGTTCTCAGGTAGCCCAAATGCGCGGCGGACATGCCGGCAGGCCGAGAACGGCCGGCCGCAGCACATGCCAGAGGCGCTGCAGGGTGCGTTGCAGATGTTGGTTGTCGTGATCGAGCAGACGGATCACCAGCAGTTGCCCCAGCAGCGTGGCGCCAGCGGGGTTGCCCAGTGCTTCGAGCAAAGGCCGCACCTGCTCCAGCAGCGCCTGGTCGGCGGGCGCGGCGCAGAAGGTGGCCAGCAGCGGGTGGTCAGCGACCTTGTCCAGGCGCCCGCCTTCGATACGCAGGCGCTCGTGCAGCCCCGGGTCACCGGGCATGTCGATGCGCAGTCGGCTATCCAGGGCGCCTTGCTCGAAGCGTTCGTTCATCACTGGCCGCCCCAGGCAGAGGGTTTCCCAGGCCAGTAGCCGGGCACCAGGCTCCAAGGTGAAACAGCTGTCGAGGCTCGCTCGGGCACCGCAGAAGAAGATGCTGTCCTGAGGCAGCCATTCCAGCGTGCTGCCCGGCTGCAGGTGAAAGCGCTGACGTAATCGGGCGGTAGGGCCGATGCTGCGGTAGAACTTGCTGGCGCCGGGCATGGTCAGCAGCGCGTGACTGCCTGGTTCCAGATGAATGTCCAGTTCCAGGCGGTCGCCAGCAACGATGCCGCCGGGTGGGTGCAGCACATAGACGTGACACGGTGCACCTTCCGGGTAGAACGGTCGCTGCACCAAAAGAGGACCAAAATGATGGCGCGCACCAAGACGGGTCACGCCGGCGCGTTCGACAAAGCGCAACTGCAAGTGCGCGCTCCAGCCAGCATCCTGTTCGGTATGTTCGATCTGCTCCGCGAGCGACATCCTGCGGCCCCTGATATCCGTGGCCTGACGGCCGTTGTGAGGGTTTGGCGCGGCGCCGCTGAGCATTGCCTGCCTGACCACTCGATCAAATTCGATGGCTGGATATAGCAGGTTGCGGGCCAACTACGCAGGTGAAGGAAAATGAAACGTGTGTGGCGACTGCTCTGGCATCGGGCACACAGGGCTATGGCGCACAAACGAGGGGCGGTACAGAGCCCCGTTTTGGGCCATGGCGGTGGAAGTGGCGTGGGTTCGGACGGGATCGTTTGGTGGCCCCTGGTTTTACCTGGGGTGAAGAGTTGGCGGGGGCAAGAAAGCTTTGCCCCCAACCCTGGAATTTCCCACGGAAACTGCGCCTACTCCACCGCTTCGTAGGGCAGCCCGACGTAGTTTTCGGCGATGTTCACCAGACCAGCCGGCGAGGTCAGGAAGTACTCGCGATCGGCCTCCTGCATCTTCTGGTCCCAGGCATCCTTGTGGTCGCCGAAGTCATGCAGCAACTGAGTCATGAACCAGCTGAAGCGCTCGCCCTTCCACACCCGGCGCAGCGCCAGTGGCGAATACTGCGCCAGCAGGTCGGTGCGGCCCTCGCGGTACACCTTGACCAGGATACGGAACAGGTAGTTGACGTCGGAAGCGGCCAGGTTCAAGCCCTTGGCGCCGGTGGGCGGGACGATGTGCGCGGCATCGCCAACCAGGAACAGGTGCCCGTACTGCATGGGCTCGACCACCAGGCTGCGCAGCGGAGCGATGCTTTTCTCCAGTGCAGGGCCGGTGACCAGACGTTCGGCAACGTCATCAGGCAGGCGCGCCTTGAGCTCCTCCCAGAAGCGCTCGTCGGACCATTCCTCCACGCGATCTTCCAGTGGAACCTGCAAATAATAGCGGCTGCGGGTGTGGGAACGCTGGCTGCACAGCACGAAGCCGCGTTCATGGTGGGCATAGATCAGTTCATGGTTCACCGGCGGGGTGTCGGCCAACATACCCAGCCAGCCAAAGGGGTAGACCCGTTCGTAATGCTTGAGCACACCTTCAGGAATGCTCTGTCGCGACACACCGTGGAAACCGTCGCAGCCAGCGATGTAGTCGCAGTCCAGGCGATAGGTTTGGCCGTCTTTCTCGTAGGTCAGGTAAGGGCGTTCACCCTTGAGTTCGTGGGGCTGGACGTTGCTGGCGGAATAGATGGTCAGTGCGCCGCTGGCCTTGCGGGCCTCCATGAGGTCGCGGGTCACTTCGGTCTGGCCGTACACCATGACGGTCTTGCCACCCGTCAGGGCCTTAAGGTCCAGGCGTTGGCGACGCCCGCCAACCAGCAGCTCGACGCCTTCGTGAACCAACCCTTCGCAGTCCATGCGGGCGGCCACACCGGCTTCGCGCAGCAGGTCGACCGTGCCCTGTTCGAGGACGCCTGCACGGATCCGGCCCAACACGTATTCAGGGGTCTGGCGTTCGACGATGACCGTGTCGATGCCAGCGTTATGCAGCAACTGGCCAAGCAGCAGGCCGGACGGACCTGCGCCGATGATTGCAACCTGAGTGTTCATTGTTCTTGTCTCTTGTCTGGCGATGCCAGCCCACGACTGGCAGTGGCTGGGCATCTGCTGTTAGGGTTTGCCCCTGCATTTTTACTGGCAATGCACCGCTAAAAAGTGTGCTATCCAATATAAAAACTGCACTTTTGCAAAAAGCGTTCGATTAACGGACAGGAACAAGAACAATGAAATCCACCCTCCCCGGCGTCCCGCTGTTCCAGTTGTATGGCGAAAACCAAGCCTGGCCCGCCACCGACTTGCTGCATTGCGAGACCATCCCGGTGCGCAGCCGCCTGCACCATTGGGAAATCAAGCCGCACCAACATGCCGAGTTGTTCCAGTTGCTCTACGTGCAGCGGGGTCGGGCCGAGGTGGAGATCGAGGGCCGGCACAGCGAAATCCGCGAGGCCGCGATCCAGGTCGTGCCGCCACTGACGGTGCATGGCTTTCGCTTTAGCGCGGACATTCAAGGGCATGTGGTGACGTTCGGCGCAGCCCTGGTAGCCGATCTGGAACAGCGCTTGGGCACGCCGCTGCGGGTGCTTTCGACACCGGCCTGCTACCCGTTGGGCAAGGATCGTCAGCACCTGCGCACGCTGATCGACACCTTGCAGCAGGAATACCAGGGCAGTGCCCCGGCGCGGTCGACCATGCTCCAGGCGTTGGTCACCGCACTGGTGGTGTGGATCAGCCGTCGCCAGCAACAAGGTTTGGCACCACGCAACCGCGATGAACGCGACCGCCTGTTGCTGGGCCAGTACCTGCGCCTGGTCGAGGCTCATTACCGCGAACACCTGTCGGTGGAGGACTTCGCCGCGCACCTGAATATTTCCAGCCTGCAACTGAACCAGCTATGCCGCGAGCTCAGCGGCCAGACGGCCTTGCAGGTCGTCCATCAGCGCCTGCTGCTGGAGGCCCGGCGCAACCTGATCTACACGCGTATGAGCATCAGCCAACTGTCGGACAGCCTGGGGTTCAGCGACCCCACCTACTTTGCACGGTTCTTCAAACGGCTGACCGGCCAGACGCCCAATGCATTCAGGCGTTCGGCTTCGCACGCGCCTGCTTGACGTATACGTCAACCTGCCATTAGGTTAGCCACATACCATCCTGCGAGCCCGAGCATGAGCAGCCAGACCTACAGTATTTCCGACCTGTCCCGCGAGCTGGACATCACCACCCGCGCTATCCGCTTCTATGAGGAACAGGGCCTGCTGAGCCCAGAGCGCCGCGGCCTGGAGCGAATCTATTCGGCGCGCGACAAGGTCAGCCTCAAGCTCATCCTGCGCGGCAAGCGTATCGGTTTCTCGCTGGCCGAATGCCGTGAATTGATCGAGCTATACGACCCCACCAGCGGCAACCTCAAGCAGCTCAACAGCATGCTGGCGAAAATCGCCGAGCGCCGTGCGCAGCTGGAACAGCAGATGCTCGATATCCACCAGATGCAACTGGAACTGGACACCGCCCAGGAGCGCTGCGAACAAGCCCTGGCTGCCACCTTGAACAAGAACGACAACCGTTGATCCGCCACAGGAACCCTGCCATGTCCTTGCCCAAACACGTTCGCCTGGTCGAAGTCGGCCCGCGCGACGGCCTGCAGAACGAAGCCCAACCTATCAGTGTTGCCGACAAGGTGCGCCTGGTGGACGACCTCACCGAAGCCGGGCTGAGCTACATCGAAGTCGGCAGTTTCGTTTCGCCCAAATGGGTACCGCAGATGGCCGGTTCCGCCGAGGTGTTCGCCGGTATTCGTCAGCGCCCAGGCGTTACCTATGCCGCCCTGGCACCCAACCTGCGCGGGTTCGAAGACGCATTGGCGGCCGGTGTGAAGGAGGTCGCGGTATTTGCCGCCGCCTCCGAGGCCTTCTCGCAGCGCAACATCAATTGCTCGATCAGTGAAAGCCTCACGCGCTTCGAACCGATCATGGACGCGGCACGCAGCCACGGCGTGCGTGTTCGCGGCTATGTGTCGTGCGTGCTCGGTTGCCCTTATGAAGGCAAGGTCAGCGCCGAACAGGTCGCACCGGTCGCCCGTGCCCTGCATGACATGGGCTGCTACGAGGTGTCGCTGGGCGACACCATTGGCACCGGAACCGCCGGCGATACCCGGCGCCTGTTCGAGGTGGTGTCGAAACAGGTGCCACGCGAGCAACTGGCCGGGCATTTCCACGACACCTATGGGCAAGCCCTGGCCAACGTCTATGCCAGCCTGCTGGAGGGTATCAACGTGTTCGACAGCTCGGTCGCAGGCCTTGGGGGCTGTCCCTACGCCAAGGGCGCCACCGGCAATATCGCCACGGAGGACGTGCTTTACCTGCTGCAGGGGCTGGGCATCGACAGCGGTATCGATTTGGACCGACTGATTGCAGCCGGTCAGCGTATCAGTACCGTGCTGGGCCGAGCCAATGGTTCACGGGTGGCGCGGGCGCGCACTGCGGGCTAGTTCACACGGCTGTCACATTTGTGTGGGTGGAGTGTTACCGCCCCCACAAAAACCAGCAAAAAATCGGGTAACAGGGAAACAAATCGACAAAATCTCAGGTCACCCGCCACACGCCCAGAACGCCAACCTATTGATTTTAAAGGATTTTGAAAAGTTGGCACGCCACCTGCTATATCTTTGGCATAACAAGAACAAAAACGTGATACCCAATAAAAACAACAGATAACGGCTCTGACATAAAAAAAACAACACGGCAGAGGCGTAGCAAGCAGATTTTTTTGGAGTAGATACGCTTTTCAGGGGTTCGCCCCGCGGTCTGACACAGAACAATAAAACTACCTTCAGGTAGAGACGGTCAGGACCGGACCAGCCCTGGTGAAAGCAGATCAGCGCTCAAAAAAATACGTTTGCTCTTGACCCCGGATGGGGGTCGGCCGCAGTACCAAGACAGGCTAACAAAAACAACAAATGGTCGGTCTTCAATAATAAAAAAGAGCAAGCAACAACGCTTTGAGGGGAGCTCCGGCTCCCCTCAGTGCTTCCTGCCTTCGCCCTCCTCCTGCTTCGCCTCCTCATGCCCTTCGACCTTTTCCACCACCTTGGGCATCGTGCCCAGCACCAGTAGCGCCATCACCGTGCTTACCAGCGCCGTCACTTCTCGCCCCATGCCTGCCGCCGTGCCGATGGCAGCGGTCATCCAGAGTCCGGCAGCGGTGGTCAACCCCTTCACATGGCTGGTGTCCTGCCCATTGCCCTTGAGAATGGTGCCCGCCCCCAGAAAACCAATGCCCGCGACGATGCCCTGGATCACCCGGCTCAAGGCTTGCTCATCCGCCCCGGCCATCGCTGGTGCCAGGACAAACAGCGCGGCCCCAAGCGACACCAACATATGGGTGCGCACACCTGCCGATTTACCCTTGTGCTCACGCTCGAACCCCAGCACCGCCCCCAGCAATGCCGCCATCAGCAAACGCAGCAGAATCCGCGTCACCTCGCCTTCGTCGGTCACATCGGCAAATTCGGACTCAATGGCCAGCACCACAGGTCGCCACCAAGGTTCCATAACCGCCTCCCGCATCAGGCCACTCACATGAACGGTGGACCGCGCTGTGTGCCAGGAGTGCCGCCTACCGGCTGGCGAGCAACACGCCTGGCCATCTGATACGGTTTTTATTGCAAAACCTGAGTCTGTGCTGAAAACAGTTTGACGGCGATAGTGCAGCAACCCTGATGCAGGCCTGATGAGCACAGAACCATGAGCGAACGCATTCCCTTCGTCGAGATCGCTGCCCCGCGAAGCACCGCCAAACCCGTCGACAGCGGCATCCATACCCGCAGCTTCAAAGGTCTGTACCGCAACCTGCGAATCGTCTTCGCCGGCAGTCTGTTCGTGTTGTTCTTCGGTACCGCCTGGCTCGACTGGAACGGGCGCCAGGCCGTGCTGTGGGATCTGTCCAACAGCAAGTTCCACATCTTTGGCGCCACCTTCTGGCCACAGGACTTCATCTTGCTTTCGGCAGTTCTGATCATCTGTGCCTTCGGCCTCTTCGCCATCACCGTATACGCCGGCCGGGTGTGGTGTGGCTACAGTTGCCCACAGAGCACCTGGACCTGGCTGTTCATGTGGTGCGAAAAGGTCACCGAAGGCGACCGCAACCAGCGCATCAAACTCGCCACTGCGCCCTGGAGCCTGGCGAAGGCGGCCCGCCGTACACTCAAACACAGCTTGTGGATGGCGATCGGTGTACTAACCGGCCTCACCTTCGTGGGCTACTTCACGCCGATCCGCCCCTTGGCGGCTGAGCTGTTCACCCTGCAACTGGGGGGGACGGCACTGTTCTGGGTGCTGTTCTTCACTGCCGCCACCTACATCAACGCCGGCTGGCTGCGCGAGGCGGTGTGCCTGCACATGTGCCCGTACGCGCGCTTCCAGAGCGTGATGTTCGACAAGGACACCCTGGCCGTGGCCTATGACCCACGCCGAGGCGAGGCACGCGGGGCACGCAAGAAGGGCGCCGAGGCCCGCGCCCAGGGCCTGGGCGATTGCATCGACTGCACGCTGTGCGTGCAGGTCTGCCCCACCGGCATCGACATCCGCGACGGCTTGCAGATGGCCTGTATCGGCTGCGCCGCCTGTATCGATGCCTGCGATGGCGTGATGGACAAGATGGGCTACCCACGTGGCCTGATCGGCTATAAGTCCGAACACAGCCTGCAAGGCGGCACCACCCACTGGCTGCGCCCACGTCTGTTAGGCTATGCCTGCGCCCTGGTGGTAATGCTCGGCGCCTTGGTGGTGGCCTTGCAGGTGCGCCCGATGGTGTCGCTGGACGTGATCAAGGACCGCGGCCTGTTCCGGGAGAATGCCCTGGGCCAGATCGAGAACATCTACCTGCTGAAAATCATCAACAAGACCGAACAGACACAGCGCTATCGGCTGCGCCTGGACGACGCCGAAGGCTTTGCCTTGCAAGGCCCGGACGAACTGATCGTGCCAGCCGGGGAAATGAGCGAAGTGCCGGTATCGGTCGCCCTGCTCGCCGAGCGCCCGACCAGCAGCTCGCAGGCGCTGAGTTTCGTGGTTCAGGACAGCGACGAGCCCGAGGTGCGGAGCGTGGCCCAGAGCCGCTTCGTGGCACCGATGAACCGCTGATCCCTTACACTGCCCATTCACCTTGCCCGCCAGGCCACGACAAACAGCCACGATGAAACGCTACGAACGATTTGCCGACGACATCGCCGAACTGATCCGCACCGGGGTGCTCGGCCCAGGCCAGCGCGTACCTTCGGTGCGCTATGCCAGCCAGACCCATGGGGTCAGTCCGTCCACGGTGTTCCAGGCCTATTACCTGCTTGAGCGACGCGGCTTGATTCGTGCCCGGCCGCGCTCAGGCTATTTCGTCAACGCTCACGCACCGCGCCCGTTCAGCGAGCCGCAAACGCTACAGCCGCTCAGCGAATCCACCGAGGTAGATGTCAGCGCCCTGGTGTTCTCGATCCTCGAGTCGATCAAGGACCCCAACACCGTGCCGTTCGGCTCGGCGTTCCCCAGCCCCGAACTGTTCCCCTTGCAGCGCCTGTCGCGCTCGCTGGCCAGCGCCAGCCGCACGATGGACCCGCGCATGGTGGTGACCGACCTTTCGCCTGGCAACCCGCAGTTGCGGCGGCAGATCGCACTGCGCTACATGGTCGGCGGCCTGATGCTGCCCATGGAAGAGCTGTTGATCACCAATGGCGCACTCGAAGCGCTGAACCTGTGCCTGCAAGCCGTCACCGAACCCGGTGACCTGGTAGCCATCGAAGCCCCTGCCTTCTATGCCTGCCTGCAGGTACTGGAGCGACTCAAGCTCAAGGCGGTGGAAATTCCCGTGCAGCCACGCGAAGGCATGGACCTCGGCGTGTTGGCACAAACGTTGGACAAGCACCCGATCAAGGCTGTGTGGTGCATGACCAACTTCCAGAACCCCATGGGCGCCAGCATGCCCGAGGCCAAGAAGCAGGCATTGGTCGAACTGTTGCGCCGCCACCAGGTGCCGCTGATCGAAGACGATGTCTATGCCGAACTGTACTACGCCCAGCAAGCCCCCAAGCCGGCCAAGGCGTTCGACACCGAAGGCCTGGTGATGCACTGCGGCTCCTTCGCCAAGAGCCTGGCACCCGGTTACCGGATCGGCTGGGTCGCAGCCGGGCGATTCGCCCAGAAAATCGAACGCTTGAAGTTAATGACCTCGCTATGCGCCTCGATGCCCGCCCAGGCCGCCATTGCCGATTACCTGCAGCACGGTGGCTACGACCGCCACCTGCGCAAGCTGCGCTATGCCCTCGAAGGCCAGCAGGCCAACATGCTGGCGGCCATCGCCCGGTATTTCCCGGCGCAGACACGGGTCAGCCAGCCTTCCGGGGGCTACTTCCTGTGGCTGGAACTGCCCGAGCAGATGGACGCGCTGAAGCTGTTCCACATGGCGCTGGCCCAAGGCATCAGTATCGCCCCGGGGCCGATCTTCTCGCCGACCCGACGCTTCGGCAATTGCATTCGCCTGAACTACGGCAGCCCTTGGCATGATGGCGCCGAGCAGGCCATGGAGACACTGGGCCGCATCGTGCGATCCTTCTAGCCGCCACCATGACGGGCAGGCTACAGTGGGGCCATGCCCCACTGTCGGACGACCGCATGCCCTCTCGCGAATTGCTCCATTTGCGCCAGCAACTCGACGCACTGCAACAGCGCACCAGCCAACTCGAAGCCACGCTGGCGCAGCAACAGACGCTCGGTGATGGTCTCTATCGCTTCCTGTTCGACACCATGGACGAAGGCTTCTGCATCATCGAGTTCTTCGATGGCCCCCATGGCCCACTGAGCGACTATGTGCATGTGCTGGCCAATGCCGCCTACACCAAGCACGCCGGCATCCCCAACGTTGTGGGGCAAAAGCTTCGCCAGATGGTCCCCGACGAGGCCGATGACTGGGTGGAGCGCTACGGCGCGGTGCTGCGCACCGGCGAACCGCTGCACTTCGAGCAGGAACTGGTCGCCACCGGCCGTGTACTTTCGGTCACCACCTTTCGTGTCGAGCCCCCCGAGAAACGTCAGGTCGCGGTGCTGTTCAAGGATGTCACCGAACGCCGCAAGGCCGAGCTTGCCCTGCAGCGGCTAAACGAGGAACTCGAGCAACGGGTCAGCGAAGCACTGGCCGAACGCCGGCTATTTGCCGAGTTGATCGAGCACAGCGTGGTCAATGTGCATGTGGTCGACACCGACATGCGCTGGTTGGCCGTCAACCGGCAGGCCAAGGAAGACTTCCACAAACTGTATGGGCACACGCCGCAAGTCGGTGCGTCCATGCCGGCCCTGATGGGCGATGCCGATGACGACCGCGCGCGGTTCCTGCCAATGTGGCGTCGGGCCCTGGCAGGCGAGCGCTTCCTCGAAATGAGCGTCTTCGGCAGCGAGCACTACGTGCGCCACTTCGAGCTGCACTTCAACGCCTTGCGCGACCATGACGGCACGATCCAGGGCGCTTACCTGTTCGCCTACGACGTCACCGAGCGTTTCCAGGAGCAGCAACGGCGGCTAAAGGCCGAAGAAGCCTTGCGCCAGGCACAGAAAATGGAGGCCGTGGGACAGCTCAGCGGCGGTATCGCCCATGATTTCAACAACCTGCTCGGCGGCATACTTGGCGCCCAGGACCTGATGCGCCAGCGCCTGGCCCGGGAGCAGTACGACGACCTGCACCGCTTGCTCGACCTTTCCAACAGCTCGGCCAAGCGCGCCTCATCGCTGGTGCACCGCCTGCTGGCCTTCTCCCGCCAGCAAACCCTGCAACCACGTTCCACCCACATCACCGCGCTCGTGCATGACATGGAGGAATTGGTGCGCCGCTCCATCGGGCCATCGATTGAGTTGAGCAGTCGGTTCCATTCGCCCCTGTGGCCGGTGTTCATCGATCCACCTCAGCTGGAAAGTGCTCTGCTGAACCTGTGCATCAACGCTCGCGATGCGCTGCCTGCTGGTGGCACCATCGTCATCGAGGGCGAGAATCGGGTGCTGGATGCCGACCAGGCACGTGCAGTGGAGCTGCCTTCCGGTGAATATGTGTGCCTGACCATCTCGGACAACGGCCGTGGGATGACGCCGGAGGTGATGGCAAGGGCGGTGGATCCGTTCTTCACCACCAAGCCGATGGGCCAAGGGACGGGGCTGGGGTTGTCGATGACCTACGGTTTCGTGCGCCAGTCCGGCGGGCAAATGCGCCTGCGCTCGACCCTCGGCGAGGGCACCGAGGTAGCACTCTACTTGCCTCGCCATTACGAGCAGCCGGTTGCTTGCAGTGTCGAATCGGCAAGCAATCCGACAGCGTCCACACACCCGAGCGGCCAGCGAATCCTCCTGGTAGAGGACCAAGTGGCGCTGCGCATGGTGGTCAGCGAGGTGCTGGAAGAGCTGGGGTACCAGGTCGAGGCATTCGAAAACGGCCTGGCGGCACTGGATCATCTACAAAATGGCGAACGGCCCGACCTGCTGCTCAGCGACATTGGCCTGCCCGGCGGGATCAATGGTCGCCAATTGGCCGAGCGCTGCCGGGCCCGCTACCCGGACCTGAGCGTGCTGTTCATCACCGGTTACGACGAGAGTGCGGCGCTTAGCGAGGGGCAACTGCTCCAGGGCACGCGCGTTCTGACCAAGCCCTTCGAACTCGGAGCACTGGCTGACCAGGTGCGCCAGTTGCTCGACAATGGGCAGAAGTGACGGCGGGCTTAGCGCCCACCGCCGAGGTCAATGAAACTGCCGGTGGAATAGGACGCCCTGTCCGATAGCAGCCAGAGAATCGCCTCGGCGACTTCCTCGGGGTACCCCCCGCGCCCCATGGGCAGGCCCGGTTCGAGCTTGCTCACCCGCCCCGGGTCGCCGGACAGGGCATGGAAACCGGTGTGGATGTAGCCGGGCCGCACACCGTTGACGCGCACGCCCTCGCCCGCCACCTCTTTGGCCAGGCCGAGGGTGAAGGTATCGAGCGCCCCTTTGGATGCGGCATAGTCGACGTATTCGTTAGGAGAACCCAGGCGCGCCGCCACCGATGAGACATTGACGATGGCGCCGCCCTGACCGCCGTGGCGTCGGGACATACGCCGCAGCGCGTGCTTGGCGCATAGCATCGGCCCGACCACATTGGTTTTCATCACCTTGAGCAGGCGAAACTCCGACATGTCCTCGACCCGGCTTTGCTGGGCGATGGTGCCGGCATTGTTGACCAGCGCGGTGACCGGACCGAGATCGTGGTCGACCCGCTGGAACAACTGGATCACCTCATCCTCGACGCTGGCATCGGCACGCACGGCAATGGCGTCGGCGCCCAACGCCCGGACCTGGGTCAGAACGCTCTCGGCGGCCTGATCATCGGCGTGGTAATTGATACAGATACGGTAACCCTGCTTTGCCGCCAACAATGCCGTTGCGGCGCCGATGCCACGGCTGGCACCGGTGATGACGATAACGTTGTCCATGTCACTGCCAATCGCTTGGTTGGGAGTCACCGACAATAGGGGAAAAGCCTGCGCATGGGAATGCCTTGGGCACCGGCGCTTTTTCAGTAATCGAAGCGATCGACCGCACGCCGCCGTTCGTTGTCATCCCGCCGATCATAGCTGGCAGTGGTCTGGATGTTGGCATGGTGCGCAAGCTTCTGGGCAATCGACAGGTCGTGCTCTTCGATCACCCGGGTGATGAACGCACGGCGAAAATCATGGGGCATGATCTTGACCCCCACCTGGGCACCGCGTTGGCGAGCGATGTAGTAGATCGCATGCTTGGTGATGCGCGCGCGGGTGATGTGGTTGCCACGGCGGATACGGTTGAACAGGAACGGGTCGTCCGCAGCCCCCTCGGGCAACGCCTGGCGACGAAGGTCGAGCCAGGCCTGAAGCTTTTCGAAGGCCCAGGCTGGCGCGTACTTGACCAACTGCCGATTACCCTTGCCCACCACCTGCAAGCTGCGTTCGATGAAATCGACCTGTGTCAGGTCGATGTCCACCGACTCGGACTTGCGCATGCCGGTGCCATACAACAGCGCAATGATCGCCGCGTCACGCACGCCTTGTGGGCGTGGGTCGGCTGCACAGACGTCCATCAGTTCGCGAATCAGACTGCGTCGCAGGTTGCGCCCCGGTGGCAGACGGCTGCCGGTGTCTGGCTTGACTTCGCGGATTCGAAGCAGCCGCTCATGCTCGATCAGCCCCTGGCGCCAGGCTTCGTTCATCACCCCGCGCACCGCATTGACGTACAACGACGAACTGTTCGGCGCGTAACCGTCCGACCGCAACGCGGCCACCAGACCGATGACATGCCCAGGCTCGAGCTGGTGCCAGGGTACATCGACGATATCGTAATCGACGAAACCAAGCCGGTCGGCGGCATCCTGGAGAATGTAGCGCATCGTCTGTTGGCTGGAGGGCGCCAGCCGGGCCAGGTACTGCAGCAGCGGGTTTTGCGTGAGGTCGGACAAAACGTGATCCTGTAGCGAAGCCCAGGGCGGCGTGACGCCACGCCAGGCGTGAAGCGAATCAATGCCATCACCTTGATATTCAAGGGGTTTGACGGTGGCACGGCCCATGATGGTACCCCATAGGCTATCGTGGTAGCCATGACTCACCATCGCCGAGGCCGCATGGCGTTCCATCGACTGACCCGCACCCATCCCCGCCTGAGCATCGCCACCCTGGCAGGCGTTGTCGGCGCCTGGCTGGTTCCCGCCGACGACACCGTCCAGCAGGTGCTGATCGGCTGGAACATCGGCGTCTGGCTTTACCTGTTGCTGGTATTGTGGCTGACCTGGCGGGCCAGTCCCGATACCGTGCGCCGGGTCGCCCGCATCGAAGACGAGAACGCAGGCCTGGTGCTGTTCACCGTCTGCATCGCAGCCATCGCCAGCCTGGCGGCGGTCACCCTGCAGTTGGTATCCAGCCGCGGGCTGCACGGCAGCGACCTTGTCCTGCACTACCTCTATACTGGGCTGACCGTTGCCGGCTCCTGGTTGATGATTGGCTGCATCTTCAGCCTGCACTACGCCCGCCTGTTCTACACCGACGATGGCAAGGCACCGCCCCTGCGCTTCGCGGACAATGAATGCAACCCGGATTACTGGGACTTCCACTATTTCTCGTTCACCCTCAACGTGGCGGTGCAAACGTCGGATGTCGGCGTCGCAGGGCGGGCTTTGCGACGGGTAGTGCTGGCGCACTCATTGGTAGGTTTCGTGTTCAATACGGCCATCCTGGGGTTCACGATCAACATCGCCGCCGGGTTGCTGGGCTAGCGCACGCCAGGCACAAGCAGCGACACGGCGACAAACGTCCTCCAACTGACCAGTCTCCAGCACCAGCCCCATGCGTACATGCCCTGCCGCGCTGGGGCCAAAGGCATCGCCCGGTAGCAGCGCTACGCCCTCCTCCATTAGCAGACGCTGGGCGAACGCCTGGGCACTAAGCCCGGTCGCGCTGATGTCGAGCATGACGAACATGCCGCCTGAGGGCTTGTGAGCCCTGACCCCCGGGCAATCGGCCAGGACCGAGCACACCCGGTCACGACGCTGTCGATACGCTTCGCGCATCTCCCGCACCGCCGGCAGGTCTCCTTCCAACGCAACACAGGCTGCCTGCATCACAAACTCCGGCAAGCCGAACAGCATGGCCATGGCCAGGTTGGCCAAGTGCGCGGCGAGCGGGAGCGGTCCGACCACCCAACCGATTCGCCAGCCGCTCATGGCATGGGACTTGGACAGGCTGTCGATGATCACGCAGCGCTCGGCCATGCCCGGCAGGCTGGTCGGGTCGATCACCTCGCCCTCGAACAACAACCCGCTGTAGACCTGGTCGCACACTAGCCACAGGTCGTGCTCGCGGCATAGCTGCGCGAGTTGCGCCATGTCCTGGGCTGGGATGGCGACGCCGGTGGGATTGTGCGGGGTATTGAGCCACAAGCCCCGGGTACGGGGGGTGACGGCCCGGGCCACGGCCAGCGGATCGAGCCGGAACCCCTGCTCGGGGCTGACCGACACCACGACCGGTAGCGCCCCACAGGCGGCGAGTACCGCAGGGTAGGTAACGTACATGGGTTCGGCGACGATCACCTCGTCTCCCGCCTCGAACAGGCATTGGGCGACGGCGTACAAGGCACACTGCGCGCCCGCCAGCACCACCACTTGGTCCGCCGTGACTTGCGGGCCGCTACGCCGGGCAATGGCCTGGCGCAAGGCCAGGCTGCCGCGCACATCGCTGTAATGGGTATCGCCGCGGCGCAGGCTGCTGACCGCCGCCTCGACGATGGGTCTGGGCGTGTCGAAATCGGGGTCGCCCACCGATAGCAGGAAGATCTCTCGCCCTTCGCGTCGCAGGGCCTGAGCCTGATAATGGATGTCCCAGGCAGAGCTGGCGTCCCCGGCGATGCGTTGCGTGAGCGTGGAATAGCGCATGACTGTCTCCCTGTCTGCCCAGCCCGCACCGCTCGTCCGAAAACGCTGTGCGCCAACTGGGGTTAAACATAGCAGAGGCCACGGCTCAGCTAGCGGCAGGCCGCGAAGGAAAACGTTTGCCTGGACGTTAATAGCCCAATGGTAGGCATGACGGATCTGTGACCGCCTTCAAGCCTTCATGCAATTGTCTTGAGCGGCGCGGGACAATGGCGATCCAAGTGCTATGGTTAAGTTCCCGGCAACCGCGCATGCGGCCATCCAAACGAGGCGTCCAGGACTGGACAAGGAGGCTGGCTTGAACAAAATGACGTTCCCCAACGCCTGCCAGGTGATGCGTTGGCATTTCCATCCGCTGGGCTTCGAGGCCAGCATGGATGCACCGCGCAGCATGGTCGCCCGCCTGTTCGACCGCGCCACGGGGCAAACCCTGCTCGCCATTGCCGGTATCCCCTGCGCAGCCATCATGGCGGCCTCCGACGTGGAACGGATCATCGAAGCCGTCGAGGCCGAGATGGAGGCGTTCGTGCCTGCCATGGCACTGCGCGACGCAGGTTAAGCCACTGCGTCGCTCGCCTGACGCAACGCCTGCAGCTTGTCCATGAACTGCTCGGCCGGCACCGGCTGCCCGAGCAGATAACCCTGTAACGAATCGCACCCCAGACGGGTCAGAAAAGCCTGCTGGCGGTCGGTTTCCACTCCCTCGGCGACGATCCGCAGGCCCAACGCCTGACCCAATGCGACAATCGCCGAAACGATGGCCGCATCGTCGCTGTCTTGCTCCAGGTCGCGCACAAAACCTCGGTCGATCTTCAGCTCGTTGGCTGGTAGGCGCTTGAGGTACATCAGGCTGGAATAGCCAGTACCGAAATCGTCGATGGACAGGTCGACCCCCATGTCGGCCAGGCGCTGCAGTACCGTGAGGCTGGCATCGGCATCGTGCATCGCTGTGGTTTCGGTGATTTCCAGGGTCAGCCGGTTGGCCGGCAGGTTGTTTGCGCGCAACGCTCGGGCAACGCTGTCGACCAGCCCGGCATGGCAGAATTGAATCGCCGAGAGGTTGACCGCAATGCGCCAGTCCTCGTGCCCCTGCTCCATCCAGGCGCGCATCTGTCGGCAGGCTTCCTGCATCACCCATTCGCCGATGGGAATGATCAGACCGGTCTTCTCCGCCAGGCCAATGAAGCGGTCTGGCAACAGCAGCCCGTGCTGGGAGTGCTCCCAGCGCAACAGGGCTTCGGCACCGATGGGGCGGCAGGCCTGGGCATCGAACTTGGGCTGGTAATGCAGACGGAACTGGCCCAGCTCAAGGGCCACGCGCAGGTCCTGGAGCAGTTGCAGCTGCTGACGGGCATTGCTGTTCATCGACACGTCGAAGAAGCTGTAGCCATTCTTGCCGGCGCTCTTGGCGTGATACATCGCGGCGTCGGCATTACGCAGCAGTTCGTGCTGGTCCTGGCCATTGCCGGGATAAAGCACGATGCCCAGGCTTGCCGACAATTGCAGGTCATGTTCGGCAACGCGGAAGGGACGCGATACCAGGTTGACCTGCTTGACCGCCACGCCCATGGCATCGTCCGGTTCCTGAAGCTCCACCAACAGCACGAATTCATCGCCGCCAATCCGTGCCAGGGTGTCCTGGCTGTGCAGATGGCCTCGCAGGCGCGCCGCCACCTCCTTGAGCAGCTGATCGCCCACATGATGACCAAAGGCGTCATTTACCGGCTTGAAGCCGTCCAGATCGATGAACATCAGCGCAAAACAACCGCCCTGCTCCGCCACCTTGCGGATGGCTTGCTCGATGCGGTCGGCCAGCAGTGTACGGTTGGGCAAGCCGGTCAGGGTATCGTGCAGGGCCAGTTGGATCAGCTCCTGGTTGGCCCGTGTCAGCGAGCGGGCAAGCTCGGCCGTGCGCGCTTCCAGACGGGCGTCGAGCACCGAGGTGAGCAACGCTACCGACAGTACCGCCAGCGTGGTGATCAGCACCAGGTAGACCAGCCCGTCACCCTTGAGCCCCTCTGCCAACGCACCGCAGTAACTGCCTTCGGGAAAATTCGCCGCGGCCATGCCGGTGAAGTGCATGCCGACGATGGCGAAGCCCATGATGATCGCCGCCAGACCGCGAACATGCCGGACATAGGGGGTATGCTGGCGTAGCCGGAAAGCGATCCACAAGGCTGCCGCCGAGGCACTCGCGGCAATGGCCAGGGATGCGCTGAACAATACCGGGTCGTAGTCGATCCCTGGCAGCATGCGCAACGCGGCCATGCCGGTGTAGTGCATGAAGCTGATGCCGGCTCCCATGATCAGTGCACCGAACCCCAACTGCGTCCAGGGCAGGCTCGGCTGGCTGACCAGCCACAAAGCGAAAGCCGAGGACAACACGGCGATCAACAGCGAGAACGCGGTGAGGCCGAAGTCGTAGCCCAGCTGGATAGGTAGGCTGAAGGCAAGCATGCCAATGAAGTGCATCGACCAGATGCCAATACCCATGGCCAGCGCTCCGCCCACCATCCACAGATGAACAGCCCGGCCTTTGGCCGTGGCGATGCGCCCCGTCAGGTCGAGGGCGGTGTAGGACGCTAGAATCGCCACGCACAGCGAAATCAGCACCAGCGAGGAAGAGTAGCTACCGGTCAGCATCAGGAGTTCCAGCGTCGGGACGAAGGGCCCGGAAAAAGCTGACGATTGTACTCAAGCGTTAGCGAAACGCACGGGGTTTTTGCGAATGGGAACGGATCCAGGCTGCTGTCAAGGTCGACCGCCAGCCAGCCCGCTCCGGGAGAGAGAAGCTGGCTGGCGACGGTACCTGTCACTCCTGCCGGGCGAACGCCTCGTCGGACTGCCAGCCACCGCCAAGCGCGGCAATCAGCTGGACGCTCGCGACCAACCGCCCCTGCAGCACGTTGAGCACGCTGCGCTCGTTGCTCAATGCCGTGGTCTGCACGTTCACCACATCCAAATAGCCAATCAAGCCTGCACGATACTGGTTCTCGGTCAGTCGCAACGACTCACGCGCGGCATCCAGCGCCTCTTGACGCACCACCGCTTCGTCGGCGTAGACCTTGAGCTGCACCAGGTAGTTCTCGACTTCCTTGAAGCTGTCGAGCACCGTCTGCCGATACTGCGCCACCGTCTGGTCATACACCGCCACGGTGCGATCCACCTCGGCGCTACGTTTGCCAGCATCGAACAGGGTCATGGCCAGCGATGGCCCCACCGACCAGTAACGGTTGGGCAGCTCGATCCAGTTGCTGAAACTGCTGCTGGAATAACCGCCGCTCATGCTCAGGGACAAGTCGGGGAAGTATGCCGCGCGAGACACGCCGATGTTGGCGTTGGCAGCCATTACATTGCGCTCGGCCGACGCGATGTCGGGACGACGTTCGAGCAATTGCGACGGCAATGTTACCGGAATGTCCGGCAACGCCGGTATCGACTGGTTATCAGCCAGGCTGAATTCGGCCGGGGCCTTGCCCATCAGCACCGCAATGGCGTTCTCGAACTGGGCGCGCTGCCACACCAGGTCGATCAGGTCGGCCTGGGTGCTCTTGAGCTGGGTCCGGGCCTGGGCCACCGCATCGGGCCCGGCGACGCCCGCTCGGTACTGGTTTTCGGTCATCCGCAGCGACCGCTGGTAGGCGGCCACCGTGGCCTCCAGCAAGCGCTTCTGCTCGTCGATGACCCGCAGTTGCAGGTAGTTCTGCACCAGCTCCGACTGCTGGCTCAGGCGAATGGCCGCCAGATCGGCAAGACTGGCTTCAGCGCTCGCCTCATTGGCATTGAGCGTTTCACGCAACTTGCCCCACAGGTCGATCTCCCAGCTCACCCCCAGCTGCGCGTTGTAGGTGTTGCGGATGCCGCTGCTGTTGTTGGACAAGCTCGAACTGCTGCTACCGGTGCCCTGGGCCGAGCGGTTCTTGCTGGTGGTCAGGTCCAGGCTGGGGAACAGCGAGGCACGGCTGCTGCGCACCAGCGCCTGGGCCTGACGATACTGGGCTTCGGACTGGGCGACGGTCTGATTGCTGCGATTGAGCTCCTCGACCAGCGCGTTGAGCCCGGCATCGCCGTAGATCTCCCACCACGCCCCACGGTCAATGGCATCGGACGGCTTGGCCTGGGTCCAACCTTCGGCCTGCTTGAACTGGACCGGGGTGCTCATCTGGGGACGATGGTAGTCGGGGCTCAGGGTACAGGCACTCAGCAGCGCCACGCACAGCCCCGCGCCGACCAGGCGCGAGCCACGCCCACGTGTCAGTAACTGCAGGGCACGGTGAAGAGGTGTCTGGGCAAAGTTCATAGCGGGGTTTCCAGGGCGGCGTCGGTGCGCACGCCACGCCAACGGTTGAATCGGTGACGCAAACGGTCGAGGTACAGGTATACCACCGGCGTCGTGTAGAGGGTCAGGACCTGGCTGACCACCAGGCCGCCAATGATGGTCAGGCCCAGGGGCTGGCGCATTTCAGCGCCTTCGGCGCGGCTGAGCAGCAATGGCAAGGCCCCCAGAATAGCCGCCAGAGTGGTCATCAGGATCGGTCGCAAGCGCAACAGGCAGGCCTGTCGAATCGACTCCTCCGGCGTGAAGCCCTGGTGACGCTCAAGCTGCAAGGCCAGGTCGATCATGAGGATGGCGTTCTTCTTTACCACCCCAATCAGCAGGAACAGCCCCAGCAGCGAAATCAGACTGAACTCGCCACCGGTGGCGTAAAGCGCGAGCAAGGCTCCAACCCCAGCCGAAGGCAGGGTCGAAAGGATGGTCAACGGGTGAATGTAGCTTTCATACAGAATGCCCAGCACCAGGTACACCAGCACCAGGGCGCCGAGGATCATCAGTGGCTGGCCTTCCTGAGTTTTGGCAAAAGCATCGGCAGTACCGCCGAGCTTGGCGATCACCTCTTCAGGCAGGCCAACCTTGGCCACCGCCCGCTCCACCGCGCTCATGGCCTGGTCGGGGCTGTAGCCTTCGGCGACGTCGAACGCGATGTCTTCGGAGGCGAACTGCCCCTCGTGGCTGACCCGGTCGTTGGCCAGGCTGTTCTCGTAACGGGCGATGGTTGACAGTGGTACCCGGGCACCGTCGGCGGTGATGACCTGGACCTGCTCGAGCGTGGTCGGGTCCCAGGCGTATTTCGGGTTGATCTCCAACACCACCTGGTACTGGTTGAGGCTGTCGTAGATGGTGGAGATCTGCCGCTGGCTGTAGGCGTTGTTGAGCACGGTGGTAACCATGTCCATGTCGATGCCCAGGCGCTTGGCCTGGTCACGATCGACCACCAGGGTCACTTGCTGGGTACCCGAGCCGTCACGGGCGTCGATGGCGGTCAACTCCGGCAGCGCACGCAAGGCGGCGACCACTTTCGGGAACCATTCGCGCAGCGCCGCCAGGTCGCCGCTCTGCAAGGTGTAGAGGTACTGCGACGAAGTCTGGTCGCGACCACCGCCGCCCAACTGCAGGTCCTGGTCGGCCATCAGGAACAGTCGCCCACCCGGCACCTTGGGCATTTCCTTGCGCAAGCGTTCGATGACACGCTGAGCGTTGATCTTTCGTTCGCCGATCGGTTTTAGACGCACCAGCACCATGGCATTGTTGGTACCGCTGTTGCCGCCGATGAAGCCGGCGACACTCTGTACCGCCGGATCGGCCAGCAAGGCGCGTCGGTAGATTTCCATCTTCGGCTGCATCACGCTGAACGACAGGCCGTCGTCACCGCGAATGAAGCCGATCAGCTGGCCGGTATCCTGCTGCGGCATCAGGGTCTTGGGCACCACCACGTACAAGGCGATGTTGACCCCGATGGTCAGCAACAGGCTGATCAGGGTCAGTCGCTTGTGGCGCAGGGCCCAGCCCAGGCTGCGATCGTAGGCATCGACCATACCCTGGTGGAGCTGGTCGCTCCAGCGTTGCAGGCGAGTCTGCTCGCGGTGCTGCGCCTTGAGCCAGCGGGCGCAGAGCATCGGCGTCAGGGTCAGGGAAACCACCAGCGAGACGATGATTGCCGCCGCGAGCGTGACCGAGAACTCCAGGAACAGGCTGCGCACGATACCGCCCATGAACAGGATCGAGACGAACACCGCCACCAGCGAGACGTTCATCGACAGCAAGGTGAACCCCACCTCCTTGGCGCCGAGGAACGCAGCGCGCATCGGAGGTTCGCCGCCCTCGATATGCCGGGAGATGTTCTCCAGCACCACGATCGCGTCATCCACCACCAGACCGGTGGCCAGGATCAGCGCCATCAGCGACAGGTTGTTGAGCGAGAAGCCGCAGAGGTACATGACCGCGAAGGTGCCCACCAGCGACACCGGCACCGCCAGGCTAGGAATCAGCGAAGCACGCAGGTTGCCGAGGAACAGGTAGACCACCAGGATCACCAGCACCACGGCGATCAGCAGGGTATGTTCGGCCTCCTTCAAGGTGGCCTTGATCACCGGCGAGCGGTCCATGGCCACGTTCAGCTTGACGCTGGCCGGCAACAGCGACTCCAACGCCGGGAGCTGTGCCTTGATCTGGTCGACGGTTTCGATAATGTTGGCACCGCTCTGGCGATTGACCACCAGCAACACCGCGCTCTGGTCGTTGAAGAAACCGCTGTTGTAGCGGTTCTCCACCCCGTCGGTGATGGTAGCCACGTCGGACAGGCGCAGGATCGTGCCATTTTCCTGCCGGATCACGATCGGCGCGTAGTCCTCGGCTTTTTCCAGCTGGTCGTTGGCACGCACCTGCCAGTTGCGATCGGCATCCTCGACAAAACCCATGGGCCGCCGCTGGTTGGCATTGGCCACCGCTGTGCGCACTTCGTCCAGCGACAGGCTGTACTGGTTGAGCAGTTGCGGCTCCACCGCGATACGCACTGCCGGCAACGAGCTACCGCCGATCTGCACCTCGCCTACCCCACTCACCTGGGCCAGGCTCTGGGACAGGATGGTGTCGGCAAGATCGTACAGCTGGCCTTTCTGCAGCACATCCGACGTCAACGACAGCACCATGATCGGCGCCTGGGACGGGTTGATCTTCTTGTAGGTGGGCATGCTGCGCATGCCACTGGGCAGCAGGTTGCGAGTGGCATTGATCGCCGCCTGCACCTCGCGCGCCGCGCCATCGATGTCACGGCCCTGTTCGAAACCGATGATCACCCGGGTCGAGCCCTGGTTCGAACTACTGGTCAGGGTGGTGACGCCGGCGATGGTGCCCAGCTTGCGCTCCAGCGGCGTGGCGACCGTGGCCGCCATGACTTCGGGGCTGGCACCGGACAGGTTGGCCTGTACCACGATCACCGGGAAGTCGATCTGCGGCAACGGTGCCACAGGCAACAGGCCGAAACTGACGCCACCGAGCAACATGATCGCCAGGCTCAGCAGCATGGTCGCCACGGGGCGACGGATGAAAGGTCCGGACAGGTTCATGCCTCGGCCTGCTTCACGTCAGCGACCGGACGCCAGCGGCGCGCCAGGCGGTCGAAGTACAGGTAGATGACCGGCGTGGTGAACAGCGTCAGCACCTGGCTGACCAGCAGCCCGCCGACCATCACCAGGCCCAGGGGTTGTCGCAGCTCGGCACCGGAACCGGTCGCCAGCATCAACGGCACGGCGCCGAACAGCGCCGCCAGGGTGGTCATCAGGATTGGCCGGAAGCGCAGCAGCGCCGCCTGGTAGATCGCGTCACGCGGTGCCATGCCCTGGTTGCGCTCGGCTTCGAGGGCGAAGTCGATCATCATGATCGCGTTCTTCTTGACGATGCCGATGAGCAAGATGATGCCGATGATGGCGATCATACCCAGGTCGTTGCCGCTCAGGATCAGCGCCAGCAAGGCACCGACGGCTGCCGATGGCAGGGTCGAGAGGATGGTTATCGGGTGGATGTAACTCTCGTAGAGCACGCCCAGCACGATGTACATGGTCACCACGGCGGCCAGGATCAGCAGCAAGGTGCTCGACAGCGAGGCCTGGAAAGCTTCGGCGGCGCCCTGGAAGCGGGTCTGCACGCCAATCGGCATGCCGATCTCCTGCTGCACCTGCTCGATCACCTTCACTGCCTCGCCCAGGGACGCGCCATGGGCCAGGTTGAACGACATCATCACCGCCGGGAACTGGCCAATGTGCGAAATGGCCAGCTGGGCCTGGCGCTGCTCGATGCGCGCCAGTGCCGACAGCCGCACCTGGCCACCGTCTGAAGCCTTGACGTGGATCGACTCCAGGGCCTGTGGGCCAATGCTCGCCGCGGTCTGGGACTGCAGCACCACACGGTACTGGCTGGCCTGGGTATAGATGGTCGAGATCTGCCGCTGACCGAAGGCGTCATACAGGGCATTGGTGATTTGCGACACGTTGATGCCAAGGCGGCTGGCCATGTCGCGGTCGATCACCAGGTACACCTGCAGGCCTTTGTCCTGCAGGTCGCTGGCCACGTCCTGAAGTTCGGGACGCTGCTGCAGAGCCTGGACCAGCTTGCCGCTCCATTGCGCCAGCAACTCGGCGTCGGGCGACGACAAGCTGAACTGGTACTGGGTGCGGCTGACCCTGTCTTCGATGCTCAGGTCTTGCACCGGCTGCATGAACAGGCGAATGCCCACCAGTTTGTCGAGCTGCGGTTGCAGGCGCTCGATGACTTGCGCAGCAGTCACATCGCGATCGCCGTGGGGCTTGAGGTTGATCAGCAGACGGCCGCTATTGAGCGTGGCATTGTCGCCGTCCACGCCTATGTAGGATGACAGGCTTTGCACCGCAGGGTCTTGCAGGATCACTTTGCTCAAGGCCTGCTGGCGTTCGCTCATGGCGGCGAACGAAGTCGATTGCGGAGCTTCGGAAATACCCTGGATCACGCCGGTGTCCTGGGCCGGAAAGAAGCCCTTGGGCACTGCCAGGTACAACACCACCGTCAGTGCCAGGCTCGCCACCGCCACCAGCAGGGTCAGCGGCTGGTGCCGGAGCACCCATTGCAGGCCACGACCATAGTGCGCGATCAGCCAGTCGATCCAGGCGCCGCTGGCGCGATAGAAGCGGCCCTGCGCTTCAGGCTTGGGCTCACGCTTGAGCAAGCGCGCGCACATCATTGGGGTCAGGGTCAGCGACACCACCAGCGAAATCAGGATCGCCACCGCGAGGGTAATGGCGAATTCACGGAACAGCCGGCCGACCACATCGGCCATGAACAACAGCGGGATCAGCACCGCGATCAGCGAGAAGGTCAGGGAAACCAGGGTGAAGCCGATCTGCCGGGCGCCCTTGAGCGCCGCCTGCATGGGGGGTTCGCCTTCCTCGATATGACGGGAGATGTTCTCCAGCATGACGATGGCGTCGTCCACCACGAAGCCAGTGGCGATGGTCAGGGCCATCAGTGTCAGGTTGTTGATCGAAAAACCGGCCAGGTACATCACGCCGAAGGTACCGATCAGCGACAGCGGCACGGCGATCGAAGGAATGAGGGTTGCACTGACGCGACGCAGGAACACGAACGTGACCATGACCACCAGGACAATGGCGATCAGCAGCTCGTGCTGCACGTCCTTGACCGCTGCGCGGATGGTCTGGGTGCGGTCGGTCAGCACTGAAACGTCCAGGCCGGCAGGCAGGTTGTCGGTGATCGTTGGCAGCATCTGCTTGATCCGGTCGACCACTTCGATGACGTTGGCGCCCGGCTGGCGCTGGATGTTCAGCAGCACGGCCTGGTTCTCGTTGGCCCAGGCGGCCAGGCGCTCGTTCTCGGCTCCGTCGACGATCTCGGCGACATCCTTGAGGCGCAGTGGCGCACCGTTGTTGTACGCCAGGATCAGGTTGGCGTACTCCTCGGGCGAGCGCAGTTGGTCGTTGGCATCGAGCATCGACACCCGGGTCGGGCCATCGAAGTTGCCCTTGGGTTGGTTGACGTTGGACGCGCCGATCAAGGTGCGCACGTCTTCGAGATTAAGGCCGTTGGCAGCCAGGGCGTCGACGTTGACCTTGATACGTACCGCCTGGCGCTGGCCGCCGGCGATGCTGACCATGCCCACGCCGCTGATCTGGGCGATTTTCTGCGCCACGCGGGTATCCACCAGGTCGTTGAGCTTGGGCAACGGCATGGTCTTGGAGGCAATGGCCAGGGTCAGCACCGGGGTGTCCGCGGGGTTAACCTTGTTGTACACCGGCGGTGCAGGCAGGTCGCTGGGCAGCAGGTTGTTGGCGGCGTTGATCGCGGCCTGCACCTGTTGCTCGGCAACGTCCATGTTCATGTCCAGGCTGAAGCGCAGGGTCAGCACCGAAGCCCCACCCGAGCTGGTCGAGGCCATCTGGGTAAGGCCTGGCATCTGGCCGAACTGGCGCTCCAGCGGTGCGGTGACCGCGCTGGTCATGACCTGAGGGCTGGCACCGGGATACAGGGTCATGACCCGGATGGTCGGGTAATCGACCTGGGGCAAGGCCGAGACCGGCAGCAGTTTGTAGGCAATCAGGCCGGCCAGGACGATGGCCAGCATGCTCAGCGTGGTTGCGACCGGGCGCAGGATGAACAGGCGCGAGAGGTTCATGCGCCCGCCTTGCCTGCTTCACCCGCCTGGGCCGAACCTTTGGCATCCTGGCCCTGCAGGTGCTGACCGGGCGTGGTGGGGACCTGCGAGCTGTCTTCCACCACCTCCACCTGGGTGCCTTCTCGCAGGCGGTCGGTACCTTCGAGCACCAGTCGGTCGCCTGCGGCCAGGCCTTCGAGGATCACGCTGTGCTCGCCGTCGCTGGCGCCGACCTTCAGCTTGCGGATGTTGACTTTGTTATCGGCATTGACGACGTAGGCGAAGGTGCCATCGTTTCCGAACTGGATGGCCGCTGCAGGGGCAAGCACCACCTGTTTGAGGGTGTCGGCCAGCAGGCGCACGTTGACGAACTGGTTGGGAAACAAGGCTTGGTCCTTGTTCTCGAAACGGCCTTTGAACTTGAGGGTTCCAGTGGTGGTATCAATCTGGTTGTCCAGGCTGCCCAGCACGCCAGTCGATTGCAGCTTGCTGTCGCTGCGGTCCCAGGCCTCGACGGGCAGGCTGGCGCCACTGCGGTAGCGCTCGAGCACCCTGCTCAGTTCGGTTTCCGGCAAGGTGAACGTGACACTGATCGGTTCGGTCTGGGTGATGACCACCAGGGCCGTGGTGTCATTGGCGGCGACCAGGTTGCCCAGGTCGAGCTGGCGCAGGCCTACACGGCCGCTGATCGGCGCACGAATCTGGGTGAAATCGAGGTTCAAACGGGCATCGTTGACCTGCGCCTGGTTGGTCTTGACCAAGCCCTGGAACTGCGCGACCTGGGCTTCGGCGGTATCCAGGGTCTGCTTGGCGATGCTGTCTTCGGCGTACAAACCTTTGTAACGCGCCAGGTCGACCTGGGCGTTCTTCAGTTGCGCCTGGTTCTGCGCCAGGGTGCCTTCAGCCTGCTGCAAGGCGATGCGGTAGCTGCGCGGGTCGATTTCAGCGAGCAGGTCACCGGCCTTGACCTGCTGGCCTTCCTTGAAGTGGATCTTCACCAGTTCGCCTGCAACCCGGCTACGCACATTGACCGTGTTGGTCGCCGTTACCGTGCCGAGGGCTTTGTAGTAGAGCGGGAAGTCGCCAACCCGCACCGGTTCAACCCGCACCGGCACCGGGTCGGTGGATGCACCGAAGCCTGGGCGCCCCTTGCCCATTCCCATGCCCATGCGACCACCACCGGCCTCTTTATGTGCCGGCGTTGCAGGCCACAACCACCAGGCCAGCAGGGCCACCAGCAGCAGGATCAGCAGGCCAACGAGCCAGCGACGGGGGGAACGGGAGACAGAAGCTTGCATGGATTGAACGAACCTTGTTCAGAAAAGGACGGCTTGGAGAGTTTGAACGATAAGCACTGGCTTCGTTTTAGCAAAGGCCCTTTACCAGAGGTTTACCTTCGGCTGACGTTGCCAAGATGCTGAACTTTAAATGAAAACGGCCCGGAACGCGTTCCGGGCCGTTTACAGGGTATTGCTTGAAGCCCTAGTACCGGGCGCCTGCAAGCACTGCGATGTCAGGTGCCGGCGACAGGGCCGGAGCAGGCCACAACGGCCTGCCCCCACGCAGCGTTTACTTCAGAACCGCCAGCGCCGCCGCGTAGTTCGGCTCGTCAGCGATTTCGCCAACCAGCTCGCTGTGCAGCACGTTGTCATTTTCGTCCAGCACTACCACGGCGCGGGCGGCCAGGCCAGCCAGCGGGCCATCGGCGATGGCTACGCCATAGTTCTCCAGGAACTCGCGGCCGCGCAGGGTCGACAGGTTCTTCACGTTTTCCAGGCCTTCGGCACCACAGAAACGCGCCTGGGCGAATGGCAGGTCGGCGGAGATGCACAGCACCACGGTGTTGGCGACGTCGTTGGCCTGGGCGTTGAACTTACGCACGGAGGTGGCGCAGGTTGGCGTGTCGACGCTTGGGAAGATGTTCAGCACCTTACGTTTGCCGGCGAAGTCCTTCAGCGAGGTGTCGGCCAGATTGCCAGCGACCAGCGAGAAAGCGGGAGCCTGGGCACCGACTTTTGGCAGCTCGCCGTTCACCTGAACCGGGTTGCCTTTGAGAGTCACTTGAGCCATGGGCAGAAATCCTTATGCGGGGTTTGAAAAGGACACTGAGTTAAGCATGAAGGCAGCCGGGTGCCTATGGGTGACGGAGAAATTGTTTTATTGCCGGACAATTCTTGTGGACAAAAAAATGTCCGGATGGCCACAGACCATCCGGACATTTTTAGTTTTGGCGGTGGATTAGCCCAGCAGGCCGTAGACCACCGAGGTCAGTGCGACCAGGCCGACCACAACGACGAAGACGTTGGACAGCGCCCCGCTGTACTTGCGCATCGACGGCACGCGACGGATGGCGTACATCGGCATCAGGAACAGCAGTACCGCGATGATCGGGCCGCCCAGCGACTCGATCATGCCGAGGATGCTCGGGTTGAGCGTGGCGACGATCCAGCACACCACCAGCATCAGCGCGGCGACCACGCGATCCAGGGTCTTGGCGCCGGGGCGCAGGCCAGCCTTGGCGATGATGCCCTTGAGGCCTTCGCTGGCACCGATGTAGTGCCCCAGGAACGACTTGGCGATGGCGATGAAGGCGATCAGCGGCGCGGCAAAGGCGATGGTCGGGTTGCTGAAGTGGTTGGCCAGGTACGAGAGGATCGACAAGTTCTGCGCCTTGGCTTCGGCCAGCTGGGCGCTGCTAAGGGTCAGCACGCAGCTGAAGACGAAGAACAGCACCATGGCCACCATCAGCAGGTGGGCACGGGCCAGGATCTGGCCGCTGCGCTCGTCGGCGTGCTCACCGTAGCGACGCTTCTGGTCCACCGCGAACGCGGAAATGATGGGCGAGTGGTTGAACGAGAACACCATCACCGGAATCGCCAGCCACACGGTGTGCAGGAAGGCCGAACCGGACGGCACCTGGTTGGCACTGTCCAGGATACCGCCGGTCCAGTGCGGCACCAGGTAAAGGCCCAGCAGCGCCAGGGCGACGATGAACGGATAGACCAGCAGGCTCATGACCTTGACCGTGGCCTGCTCACCGCAACGGACGATGGCCAGCAGGCCGAGGATCAGCACGAACGAGAGGATCGCGCGTGGCGGCGGGGTCATGTGCAGCTGGTGCTCCATGAAGCTGCTCACCGTGTTGGTCAACGCCACGCTGTAGATAAGCAGGATCGGAAAGATGGCGAAGAAGTAAAGCACGGTGATCAGGGCACCGGCTTTGAGCCCGAAATGCTCTTCCACCACTTCGGTGATATCGCCACCGTTGCGCCCCGACAGCACGAAACGGGTCAGGCCACGGTGGGCGAAATACGTCATGGGGAACGCCAACGCGGCGAGGATCAGCAACGGCCAGAAACCGCCGAGGCCTGCGTTGATCGGCAGGAACAGGGTTCCAGCGCCGATGGCTGTGCCGAACAGGCCCAGCATCCAGGTGGTGTCGTGACGCGACCAGCTGCCGAGGGTGGCGGGGGTCGATTCTGCAAAGCGTTGTTCAACGCTTGGGGCCTGCTCATTCATTCCGGGTGAAGCTCCACTCGCAAGACTGCAACAGGCTGAGAATGGCGAAATAGACGTTTCGCCCAACTCAACCGGAAAAGAGGGGCGCGATTGTGCCTGCAAAGGTTGCACTTGGGGAAGCCCCGTCCGAGGGACGGTTGCACTTGTCTTTACAAGAGGCGGTGTTACCGGACAAGCCACATCGCCGGCCTACCGGCGATGGGCTGTGATGAAGGCTTACTTCTGAACAGCAGCGAACGCTTCGGCAACCCGTTGCAGGTTGGCCGGGCGCAGGCCCGACATGCACACGCGGCCGCTGTCGATCAGGTACACCCCGAAATCGTCACGCAGGCGACGCACCTGCTCGACGCTGAAGCCGGTGTAGCTGAACATGCCGCGCTGGCGCAGGAAGAACTGGAAGTCCTGGCCTGGCAGCAATACCGCCAGGGCGTCCACCAGGGCCTGACGCATGTCGAGGATGCGCTTGCGCATGACTTCGACTTCCGCGACCCACTGGGCGTTGAGGGCCGGGTCGCCGAGCACGCCGGCCACCAACTGGGCACCGAAGTTGGGCGGGCTGGAGTAGTTGCGGCGCACGGTGGCCTTGAGCTGGCCGAGCACGCTCTGGGTGGTGGCTTCGTCGTCGCAGACCACCGACAGCCCCCCTACCCGCTCGCCATACAGCGAGAAGATCTTCGAGAACGAGTTGCTGACCAAGCACGGCACGCCGGCGCGGGCCATTTCACGGATGGCGTAGGCGTCTTCCACCAGGCCCTCGCCGAAGCCCTGGTAAGCGATGTCGAGGAACGGAATCAGGTTGCGCGCCTTGACCACTTCCACCACTTGTTGCCACTGGTTCTGCTCCAGGTCGGCACCCGTAGGGTTGTGGCAGCATGGGTGCAGCAGGACGATGCTGTTTTCCGGCAGGGTCTGCAGGGTGGCGAGCATGCCGGCGAAGTCCACGCCACGGGTGGCCTGGTCGAAGTACGGATAGGTGTGGACCTTGAAACCGGCACCTTCGAAGATGGCACGGTGGTTATCCCAGGTCGGGTTGCTGACCCAGACTTCGGAGCCTGGGAAGTAGCGTTTGAGGAAGTCGGCACCGACTTTCAGCGCGCCGGAACCACCGACGGTCTGCACGGTGGCCACACGCTTGCCGGTGACGGCCGGGTGGTCAGCACCGAACAGCAGCGCCTGGATGGCCTGACGGTAGCTGGCCAGGCCTTCCATCGGCAGGTACAGCGAGGCTTCGTGGTCCTGGCCCGCGATGCGTTTTTCCACCGCATCCACAGCCGCCAATTGCGGCACCACGCCGGCCTCATCGTAGTACAGGCCGATACTCAGGTTGACCTTATCGGCGCGTGGGTCGGCCTTGAAGGTCTCCATCAACGAGAGGATCGGGTCGCCGGCATAGGCATCGACATGTTTGAACACAGCGTGCAGCTCCTTGGATCAGGACAGTTCGGAAAGGCTGCCCTGAGGATACCCGGAGTCGGGGCCAAGAAACATCACCTATCGTGCAAGGTTGTCTATGCAAGATTGCATGACGGGAGCGTTTTCTTCGCCCTTTGGATCGAACGCCACCTGCGCGGTGATGGCGAGCAAGGTTCGCCCCTGTCCCGCCATGCCTGTGCGACACGACCAGGTAGGAGCGAGCCTTGCTCGCGATGAAGCAACCTTGGCCTCAAACCCGCTCAGCCAATCATTCCCTGAAGGGACTCCCACTCACACTGCGTCAACGCCACCCCTTGCTCATCGGCCATTTCTCGCTCGCGGTAGCGGCGCTCGCCAGGCATGCGCGTCAACCCCACGGCCTGCATCTGCTCGACCAGCTCACGGCTGCGCTGGGCAAACCGTTCGCCTTCGGCCTTGCTGGGGTCGATGACGATGATCAACTGCCCGGTCCATGGGGTCTTGGCCCCAGGGTGCTTGGACCAATCGAACTCCCAGGAAAAGTTACCTCCGGTCAGGGCCGCCGCCAGCAGCTCGACCATCATCGACAGTGCCGAGCCCTTGTGTCCACCGAACGGCAACAACGCCCCGCCCTCGAGGATGGCCTTCGGGTCGGTGGTTGGCTGCCCATTGGCATCGACCCCCATGCCTTCAGGCAACTGTTGGCCGGCACGGGCGGCGATTTGCACATCGCCGTGGGCCATGGCGCTGGTGGCCATGTCGAAGACGATGGGGTCATGGTCGGCGCACGGAGCAGCGAAGGCGATGGGGTTAGTACCGAACAACGGCTTGCGTGCGCCATGGGGCACCACACAGGTCATGCTGTTGACCACGCTCAGTGCAACCAGGCCTTCCTCGGCGAACGGCTCGACATCCGGCCACAGGGCCGCGAAATGGTGCGAGTTGTGGATTGCCAACACGGCGATTCCGGCACTGCGGGCCTTTTTCACCAGCAGCGCACGTGCGGCTGCCAAGGCGGGCTGGGCAAAACCGCCCGCCGCATCCACCTGGACATAACCGGAGGCGACATCGGTGACCTGCGGTGTTGCGCGGCCATCGACCCAGCCGCTGGCCAGTGTCGAGACATACCCCGGAATACGGAACACCCCGTGGCTATGGGCGCCGTCGCGCTGGGCGCTGGCACAATTGTGGGCCAGCACTTCGGCCACTGCCTCACTGCAACCGTGGCGCTGGAAAATCGCTTGCAACAGCGCCTGCAACTCGGCGAAAGGCACACGCACGACGGGGCTGGTGGAGGGTGCGGACATCTGAAGCTCCTTATTGGATTTGGAGTGGCTACAGCGTTGGCAACGACAAAAACTTTCCTGCAAGTGACAGCTACCTGTCAAATGTTGACTTGATGACAGAAAACATCCATTTTCTTTTCCACGCCTCACCGGGAGCCACAGCATGAGCCAACCGATCAAGCAACGCCTGGAAAACAGCCTGCAAGGGGCCGCTGCCTCAGGCCGCAAGATCGCCACGTACATGCTCGCCAATCTGCACGAACTGCCATTCCAGACTTCGGCCAGCATCGCTGCCAAGCTGGGTGTCAGCGAATCCAGTGTCGGCCGTTTCTGCCGCGCCCTCGGTTACCCTCACCTAAAAGCGCTCAAGCAAGATCTGCAAAGCGACCTGGGCGACGGCCCCTGGCTGGTGGGTGATCGTCTGCAAGAATACCGCCAGAACCATGACCCCAGCGATATCTCTGGCAGCCTGGAGCTGGAAATGGCCGCCTTGGTACGGGTCCACGAGTATCGTCAGACCGACGCCTGGCACCAGGTCGCCCAGCGCCTGGCGCAGAAACCACGGGTATTCATCGCCGGCTTCCAGACCGAGCGCGGCGTCGCCCTGTGCATGACCCACCTGCTGCAATACCTACGCGATGGCGTGCAACAGGTCGATGGCAGCGCCGGGCACTTCGGCGAAGTGCTGCTCGGGCCCGCCGAACAGAGCGCCCTGGTGGTGTTCGAGGCCCGCCGTTATTCACGCCACGCCCTGCTGCTGTGCCAGAAGGCACGGGCCGCCGGCATACCCGTCACCCTGGTGACCGATACCTTCTGCGACTGGGCAGATGCCCACGCCGACGAAGTGTTCCGCGTACCTACCGAGTTCAATCTGTTCTGGGAATCTACTGCCCCCATGCTGTCGTGGGTGCACCTGATGGTCAACGAGGTCTGCAAGAAGCTCGGACCGGATGTTGAAAGACGCTTGGAAGCAACTGCCGCTCTACATAACGAATTCGTCGGCTACACCTCGTGGCCGTCGGGCAAACAACAATAGCAAGAGTGCAAGAGGTGCGAGATGAACAAGACCATGGCTATGGTGGGTGCGTGTGCCCTGCTGCTGGCGGGTGCTGCCAGTGCCGAAACCGTGCGCTTCGCCACCGAGGGCGGCTACCCGCCCTTCAACTATGTCGACGCCGATAACAAGCTGCACGGTTTCGACATCGACATTACCTACGCCTTGTGCGAACAGATGAAAGTCGAGTGCACCCTGGTGGCACAAGACTGGGAAGGCATCATTCCGGCGTTGATGGCGCGCAAGTACGATGCCGTGGTCGCCTCGATGATCGACACCGAAGAGCGCCGCAAAAAGATCGCCTTCACCGACCACTACTACCGTACGCCGCTGGCCGTCGCCGTGGCCAAGGACAGCAAGATCGACGACGCCCAGACCACGTTCGAAGGTTACACCGTGGGCGCCCAGTCCTCCTCCACCCAGGCGATCTACGCCGAGGACGTTTACGCCAAGGCCGGCGCCGAGGTGAAGCTCTATCCAACCATGGACGAGGCCAACGCCGACCTGGCAGCCGGCCGCCTGGACGGGGTGATCGCCGACAAGTTCCCGCTGCAGGAGTGGGTCAACAAAAATGGCAAGGATTGCTGCAAGATCCTCGGTGATGTGGCCGGGACCAAGGCCGACGCCGCCATCGCGGTGCGCAAGGACGACGATGCGCTTCGCCAGCGATTGAATACCGCCCTGGCCGAGATCGTCGCCAACGGCACTTATCAGAAGATCGCCAGCAAGTACTTCGACTTCGACATCTACAACTGACCTGCTGCCCTGTGGGAGCGGGTTTGCCCGCGAATGCGCCCGACCGGGCGACAGGTGCCGCTGTTGCTGGCACTTTCGCGGATAAACCCGGTCCTGCAGGGAGGGTAAGTGATCCCGCGTGAGGGCTTGTCATGCTCGACCAATTGTCACTTCTGTCGTTCGCCAGCGGAGGCTGGGGCCAGGCCCTGCTGGCCGGTGCCCTGGTCACTGTTTCGCTGGCCCTGGCCTGCCTGCCCATCGGCCTGCCGCTGGGCCTTGGCGTGGCCATGGCTGCGCGTTCTCGCAAACGCCTGCCAAGAGCCTGGGCGACCACCTTTTCCACCGTGTTTCGTGGGCTGCCCGAACTGCTCACCCTGCTCATCATCTATTACGGCTGCCAGATCGCCGCGCAAAAGATCCTGACAGCCATGGGCTATGAAGGTGAGTTCCTGATCAACACCTTCCTGGCCGCCATGGTCGCCTTCAGCCTGGTATTCGCGGCGTTCTCCAGCGAGATCTGGCTGGCCGCTTTCAAGACCCTGCCCAAAGGCCAGTTGGAGGCCTGCTCGGCCCTGGGCCTGGGCAAGCGCACGGCGTTCTTCAAGGTGGTGCTGCCGCAACTGACGCGCATCGCCCTGCCCGGCCTTTCCAACAACTGGCTGTCGTTGCTCAAGGACACCTCGCTGGTCTCGACCATTTCCCTGGTCGACCTGATGCGCCAGACCAATCTGGCAGTCAGCGTGACCAAAGAGCCGATGTTCTTCTATGGCGTTGCCTGCGTGGGCTACCTGCTGTTCTCGGCATTGTCGGGGCGGGTATTCGCCTGGATCGAACGACGCTGCAACCGACATCTGCAAGGAGCACGGGCATGAGCTTCGAACAACTGCTGGGCCTGGTACTAGACCCTGACCTGCTGGAGCGCTACGGGCCACGCTTCGTCGATGGCCTGCTGGTGACCGCGAAACTGGTGGCCATCTCCTTCAGTCTGGGCGCCGTCCTTGGCTTGCTGCTGGCATTGGCGAGGATGTCACACAGCCTGTTGTTGCAGCGCATGGCCGCTGGCTACATCTATTTTTTCCGGGGTTCGCCGCTGCTCGCGCAGCTGTTCCTACTTTATTACGGCCTGGGTTCGCTCAAAGGCTTCTGGCAGGACGTAGGACTGTGGTGGTTCTTCCGCGAGGCGTGGTTCTGCACCCTGCTGGCCTTCACCCTGAACACCGCGGCGTACCAAGCCGAAATCTTCCGCGGCAGCCTGATGGCGGTCGCCCCAGGGCAGTACGAAGCCGCGCGAGCCTTGAGCCTGAAACGCTCGACCACCTTCTTCAAGGTGATCCTGCCGCAATCGCTGCTGGTGGCCATCGGCCCGCTGGGCAACGAGTTGATCCTGATGATCAAGGCCAGCGCCATCGCTTCGCTGGTGACCATCTACGACCTGATGGGCGTGACCAAGCTGGCCTTCTCGCGCAGCTTCGACTTCCAGATCTACCTGTGGGCCGCTGTGCTCTACCTGGTGATCGTGGAACTGGTACGGCGCCTGCTCAAACACCTGGAAGCCCGCCTGGGCCGCCACTTGAACTGACGGAAGGATACGTTCCATGCATTGCCAGACCCTTGTCCTCGGCGCCGGTATCGTCGGCGTCAGCACCGCGCTGCACCTGCAAGCGCGTGGTCGCCAGGTGATCCTGATCGACCGCGACGAACCCGGCAGCGGTACCAGCCACGGCAACGCGGGCCTGATCGAGCGCTCGAGCGTGATCCCCTACGCGTTCCCCCGCCAACTGGGCGCTCTGCTGCGTTATGGCCTGAACCGCCAGCCCGATGTTCGCTACAGCCTGCTGCACCTGCCCAAGGCAGCGCCATGGCTGCTGCGTTACTGGCGCCAGTCGGCTCCTGGGCGTCTGGCGGGCGCGGCCGCCGACATGCTGCCGCTGGTGCAGCGCTGCGTCGAAGAGCATGACGCGTTGATCGGTGCTGCTGGCCTCGAAGGGCTGGTGCAAGCCAAAGGCTGGATCGAGGTGTACCGCGACCCGGCCCTGTTCGAACAGGCCAAGGCCGAGATCAGGGGGCTTGCCCGCTATGGTCTGCAGTACGAGATTCTCGAGCGCGGCCAGTTGCAGGCGCGAGAGCATCAGCTCGACAGCGCGGTGGTCGGTGGCATTCATTGGCTCGACCCGAAAACCGTGAACAACCCCGGCGCCCTCACCCAGGGTTACGCTGCGCTATTCGTCCAGCGCGGCGGGCAGTTCCTGCATGGCGATGCACGCAGCCTGAGCCAGGTCGCAGGTCGCTGGCAGGTGAACAGCCAGCGCGGCCCGATCACCGCCGACGAAGTCGTCGCCTGCCTCGGCCCGCAATCCGCCCAAGTCTACGAGCGGTTGGGTTACCGCATCCCGCTGGGTATCAAGCGCGGCTACCACATGCACTACGGCACCCGTGACGGTGCACAGCTCGAACATGCGATCTGCGATACACAAGGCGGCTACGTGCTGGCACCGATGGCCCGAGGCGTGCGCCTGACCACCGGCATCGAGTTCGCCGCCAGCGACGCGCCGGGCAATGAAATCCAACTAAGGCGCTGCGAAATCCTGGCCCGCCAACTGTTCCCGGCCCTCGGCGAGCGCCTGGACGACAGCCCTTGGCTCGGTCGTCGCCCCTGCCTGCCGGACATGCGTCCGGTGATCGGGCCTGCGCCAAGGCACAAAGGGCTGTGGTTCAACTTCGGCCATGCCCACCATGGCCTGACCCTGGGCCCGGTCAGCGGCCGCCTGCTGGCCGAGATGGTCACCGGCGAACGGCCATTCACCGACCCTGCGCCTTACAGCGCTGCACGTTTCGACTGAACCCACGCGGGAGAACAACAATATGACCGCCCCCCTGAGCGTTGCCAGCCTTGCTCCTGAACCCGATCCGCGTCCAACGCTGATCAGCATCGAGGGCTTGAACAAGCATTACGGCGCCTTCCATGTATTGCGTGACATCAACCTCAAGGTGCGCGAAGGCGAGCGCATCGTCCTGTGCGGCCCATCCGGCTCGGGCAAGTCGACCCTGATCCGTTGCATCAACCGTCTGGAGGTGGCCGAGCAAGGCACCATTCGGGTCGACGGCACCGACCTTGCTGCGACCAGCCGACAAGCTGCCCAGGTGCGTAGCGAAATTGGCATGGTATTCCAGCACTTCAACCTGTTTCCGCACATGAGCGTGCTCGACAACTGCCTGCTGGCCCCCACCAGCGTGCGCGGGCTGTCACGCAAGGACGCCGAGGAACGCGCGCGGATGTACCTGAGCAAGGTCGGCATCGAGAGCCAGGCGCACAAGTACCCCAGCCAGCTTTCCGGCGGCCAGCAACAACGGGTTGCGATTGCCCGTGCACTGTGCATGAAGCCGCGGATCATGCTGTTCGACGAACCGACCTCGGCGCTCGACCCGGAGATGGTCGCCGAGGTGCTGGATGTGCTGGTACAACTGGCTGGCACGGGCATGACCATGTTGTGCGTGACCCACGAGATGGGCTTTGCCCGGCAGGTCGCCGAGCGCGTGCTGTTCCTTGAAGGTGGTCAGATCATCGAAGACAGCCCGCCAGAGGTCTTTTTCGGCCAGCCACGCACTGCGCGAGCCAAGGCGTTCCTTGCGCAGATACTGCATTGAGGCCTGATCGTCGGCAAGCCGATGCCTGCTGGGGTTGCGGAGCCTTTGCCGGCGCCGAATTGGCGGCGATTCATTGCACGGCTGCAATGAGCCGACTGCATCGTTAAATATAATTGACCTCACCTTACGTCAAACCCTTGCCGCCTGAGGCTCGCAAGGGTTTAACCCCCCGTATTTCGGCGCCCGCCCCCCATCAAAGCCCCTGCGTGTCGTTTGACATATCGAACGGCTCTGGCAATCTATCGCTTAAGCCCCGACCGGAATCGTCGACTCGGACGAGCCGGCAGTGCTCGGGGCTCCAGGCAGCACAGAAGGCCAAGGCCGTGCGCCTGCACAACAACGACAGGTCGAACCTGTCTCAAGGTGACATATGTCCAACAGCAACATTGGCAGCAAACAACCCTCCCTGCGCAAACCCGTCGTCCTGATGACCATGGGCATGCAAGAGCGCAAAGGCCATGACTACCAGGTCATGACCCACAAATACATCACCCCGCTGGTCGAGTTTTCCGATTGCGTCCCGGTACTGGTGCCCACTTGCTGCGGTACCGAAGACCTGGAGACCTATCTGGACATGGCCGACGGCGTGTACCTGACCGGTGCTGGCAGCAATATCGACCCCACCCTGTACGGCCAGGAAAACGAGACCCCAGGCAAAGGCCAGGACAAGAACCGCGACCTGTTCGATATCCCGCTGGTCAAGGCAGCCATCAAGCGTGGCTTGCCGATCTTCGGCATCTGCCGGGGTATGCAGGAAATCAACGTGGCCCTGGGTGGTGATATCTACCAGAAGGTCTACGCAGAGCCAGGTTTCAACGATCACCGGGAAAACCCGGAAGACCCGGTCGAGGTGCAATACGCCCAGGTCCACAGCGTGAAGATCAAGCCAGGCAGCTGGCTGCGCGAAACGCTCGGTACCGATGAGATCCGCGTCAACTCGCTGCACGGTCAGGGCCTGCGCAATCTGGGTGAAGGCATCGAGCCGATCGCTCACGCCGAAGACGGCCTGGTCGAGGCCATCCACGCGCCAAGCATTTCGCCTTTCCTCTTCGCTGTGCAGTGGCACCCAGAGTGGCAAGCTGCGAAGAACCCTGACTCGATCAAAATGTTCCAGGCCTTTGGCGACGCCTGCCGCGCCCAGGTCCGCAAGGCCCAGGCCGGCAAACGCCACCTGGCGGCTTGATTCCTCTGCTTCGTTAGCTTTGATCGCGGGGCGGCGCAACGTCGCCCCCGTTTCCCCGGTCACCCTCTGCTGGTCCCAGAATACTTCCCGTGGAAGCGGGCGGCGGGCTTGTGCCTGTCTCCGCGATCGTTTTTTCCCTTTTCGCAGCCAGAGATACGATGACTGAGTGTGGTCGTCGTGACAGACCCTACGCCTGCGAGATCGAGCGCCGCCCGCGCGGCGCATCGCGAGCAAGGCTCGCTCCTACGTCTGTTTCGGGCCAACTATGCCTGTGAGATTGCCCGCGAACGCTTTGGCACCTGACGCGATATCAGGTCGTAGAAACAAGGCGGTCGCGCGCCGGCCACTGACATCACTGGCCCGAAACAAGCGTAGGAGCGAGCCTTGCTCGCGATGCGCCGCGCGGGCGGCGCTCGATCTCCACCCCACCGCATACCCCAGTGTTTGTTTCGCGCCAATGAATCCCGAGGGATTGGCGTGCAAACGCTTCAGTGCACGGCGCGATATGAGGTCGTACAAACAAAACGGTCGCGCATCGGCCACTGACATCACTGGCCCGAAACAAGCGTAGGAGCGAGCCTTGCTCGCGATGCGCCGCGCGGGCGGCGCTCGATCTCCCCCCCACCGCATACCCCAATGTTTGTTTCGCGCCAATGAATCCCGAGGGATTGGCGTGCAAACGCTTCAGTGCACGGCGCGATATGAGGTCGTACAAACAAAACGGTCGCGCGCCGGCCACTGACATCACTGGCCCGAAACAAGCGTAGGAGCGAGCCTTGCTCGCGATGCGCCGCGCGGGCGGCGCTCGATCTCCCCCCCCACCGCATACCCCAATGTTTGTTTCGCGCCAATGAATCCCGTGGGATTGGCGTGCAAACGCTTCAGTGCACGGCGCGATATGAAGTCGTACAAACAAAACGGTCGCGCATCGGCCACTGACATCACTGGCCCGAAACAAGCGTAGGAGCGAGCCTTGCTCGCGATGCGCCGCGCGGGCGGCGCTCGATCTCCCAGGCGCTACGCCTCTTCGGACATACGCCGCAAATCCCAAGACAAGCACCACCCAAGCAAAAAATCCCCAAAAGGGACTAGCCACCACCATAGTTGTACGATAACTTACATCCATCGCTAAACATCACTCGTCACCCAAGCGCCATAGGATGCCAACAACAATGACTCCACAAGAACTCAAATCCATCCTCTCCCACGGCCTGCTGTCGTTCCCGGTAACCGATTTCAATGCCCAGGGCGATTTCAACCAGGCCGGCTACATCAAACGCCTGGAATGGCTCGCCCCCTATGGCGCCAGCGCCCTGTTCGCCGCAGGCGGCACCGGTGAATTCTTCTCGCTGGCCGCCAGCGAATACAGCCAGATCATCAAGACCGCGGTCGACACCTGCGCCACGTCGGTGCCGATCCTCGCCGGCGTCGGCGGCTCCACCCGCCAGGCCATCGAATATGCGAAGGAAGCCGAGCGCTTGGGCGCCAAAGGCCTGCTGCTGCTGCCACACTACTTGACCGAAGCCAGCCAGGACGGCGTTGCAGCCCATGTCGAGGCCGTGTGCAAATCGGTGAACATCGGTGTGGTGGTCTACAACCGCAATGTCTGCCGCCTTAACGCGGTACAGCTGGAGAGGCTGGCCGAGCGTTGCCCGAACCTGATCGGCTACAAGGACGGCCTGGGTGACATCGAGCTGATGGTGTCGATCCGTCGCCGTCTGGGCGAACGCTTCAGCTACCTGGGTGGCCTGCCGACCGCCGAGGTGTATGCTGCCGCCTACAAGGCACTTGGTGTGCCGGTCTACTCGTCGGCGGTATTCAACTTCATCCCGAGAACTGCGATGGACTTCTACAACGCCATCGCCCGCGACGACCACGCCACCGTGGCCAAGCTGATCGACGATTTCTTCCTGCCATACCTGGACATCCGTAACCGCAAGGCCGGTTACGCCGTCAGCATCGTCAAGGCAGGGGCCAAGCTCGCCGGCTACGACGCAGGGCCGGTACGCACCCCGCTGACCGACCTGACTGGCGAAGAATACGAAATGCTCGCAGCGCTGATGGACAAGATGGGTCCGCAATAAGCGCCCCCGGCGGCCTGCCATCGCCGCCACCGGAGTGGGATGCCCCACTCCGGCTACAACTCGTGAGCCCGCACAAAAATAACTAGTGGGAGTATTGCCAGCATGCAAGCGACTAAAAAGACGCATGTGCGCTACCTGATCCTGTTCATGCTGTTCCTGGTGACCACGATCAACTATGCCGACAGAGCAACCATCGCCATCGCAGGTTCCAGCCTGCAGAAAGACCTCGGCATTGACGCCGTAACCCTCGGTTATATCTTCTCCGCCTTCGGATGGGCTTACGTGGCTGGCCAGATTCCTGGTGGCTGGCTGCTCGATCGTTTCGGTTCCAAGAGCGTCTACGCCTTCAGCATCTTCACCTGGTCGCTGTTCACCCTGCTGCAAGGCTTCGTCGGCGGTTTGCCCGTGGCCTGGGCAGTGGTGACCCTGTTCACCCTTCGCTTTCTGGTCGGTTTTGCCGAAGCCCCGTCGTTCCCGGGCAATGCCCGCATCGTCGCGGCCTGGTTTCCTACACAGGAACGCGGCACCGCCTCGGCCATCTTCAACTCGGCACAATACTTCGCCACCGCATTGTTCGCCCCGATCATGGGCTGGATCGTGTTCAGCTTCGGCTGGGAGCACGTATTCGTGGTGATGGGCGCGCTCGGGATCCTGTTCTCGATGGTGTGGATGAAGACCATCTACAACCCACGTCAGCACCCACGCATCAGCCAGGACGAGCTCGAACACATCGAGCAGAACGGCGGCCTCGTGGACATGGACCAAAAGCGTGGCGATAACGCAGGCCCCAAATGGGGCTACATCAAGCAACTGCTGACCAGCCGCATGTTGCTGGGCGTCTATCTTGGCCAGTATTGCATCAACGCCATCACCTACTTCTTTCTCACCTGGTTCCCGGTATACCTGGTGCAGGAACGTGGCATGACCATCCTCAAGGCCGGCTTCATCGCCTCGCTGCCGGCAGTGTGCGGCTTCATCGGTGGCGTGCTTGGCGGGGTGATCTCGGACTGGCTGCTGCGACGGGGCAACTCGCTGACCTTCGCCCGCAAGCTGCCCATCGTCTGTGGCCTGCTGCTGTCGACCACCATGGTCTTCTGCAACTACGTCGATGCCGAATGGATGGTCGTAGGATTCATGACCCTGGCCTTCTTCGGCAAAGGCATCGGCGCGTTGGGCTGGGCAGTGGTCGCCGACACCTCGCCCAAGCAGATCGCCGGGTTGTCCGGTGGTCTGTTCAACACCTTCGGCAACATTGCCTCGATCACCACGCCAATCGTCATCGGCTACATCATCAGCGCCACCGGTTCGTTCAAGTGGGCGCTGGTGTATGTAGGCGCCAACGCGCTGGTGGCGGTGTTCAGCTACTTGGTGATCGTCGGCCCGATCAAACGGATCGAGTTGCGCGACGACCCAAAGACTGAAGCCGAGCCACGCGCCACTGGCGAGCTGGCCAGCTCTCGCCACTGACAGAGCACGCCCGCGCCGGCGGATGCCGTGGGCGGGCGGACGTACAACGCCTGAGAATCTGACAAACAGGGCCCCCATATGCAGTTGATCGAACACTCAGACTCGCCCCGCTACGTTCGCCTTCACGACGACGATAACGTCGTGGTGGTGGTCAACGACGGCGGCCTGGGCGAAGGCGCCCGCTTCGCCGACGGCCTGACCTTGATCGAGGGTGTACCGCAGAGCCACAAGGTCGCCACCGTGAACATCGCCAAGGGCGAGCCGGTGCGCCGTTACGGGCAAATAATCGGGTACGCCCTTGAGGACCTGCGCCAGGGCAGTTGGGTCCAGGAAAGCCAACTGGCCATGCCAGCGGCCCCGGCACTGGACAGCCTGCCACGCTGCGACGCAGTGCCCGCGCCCCTGCCGCCACTGGAAGGCTTTACCTTCGAAGGCTATCGCAATGCCGATGGGACCGTCGGTACCCGCAACATCCTTGGCATCACCACCACGGTGCAATGCGTGACCGGCGTTCTCGAACATGCGGTCAAGCGCATCCGCAGCGAACTGCTGCCCAAGTACCCGAACGTCGACGACGTGGTGGCACTGACCCACAGCTACGGCTGCGGCGTGGCGATCAATGCGCGCGACGCCTACATCCCCATCCGTACCGTGCGCAACCTGGCACGCAACCCGAATCTCGGCGGCGAGGCATTGGTCATCAGTCTGGGTTGCGAAAAGCTACAGGCCAGTCAGGTGATGCACGATGACGACCCGTCGGTGGACCTCAGCGAACCGTGGCTATACCGCCTGCAGGATGCCAGCCTGGGCTTCGTCGAAATGATCGAGCAGATCATGGAACTGGCCGAAACGCGCCTGAAGAAGCTCGATCAACGCCGCCGCGAAACGGTACCCGCCAGCGAGTTGATTCTGGGCATGCAGTGTGGTGGCAGCGATGCCTTCTCGGGCATCACCGCCAACCCAGCGCTGGGGTTTGCCGCTGACCTGCTGGTACGCGCCGGCGCTACCGTACTGTTCTCGGAAGTGACTGAAGTGCGCGACGCCATCTACATGCTCACCTCCCGCGCCGAGAACCAGGAAGTCGCCGATGCCCTGGTGCGCGAGATGGACTGGTACGACCGCTACCTGCAACAAGGCGCGGCCGACCGCAGCGCCAACACGACACCGGGCAACAAGAAAGGCGGCCTGTCCAACATCGTCGAAAAATCCCTGGGCTCTATCGTCAAGTCCGGTAGCAGTGCCATCCAGGGTGTGCTTGGCCCTGGCGAGCGGGTCAAGCGCAAAGGCCTGATCTTCTGCGCCACCCCCGCCAGCGATTTCGTCTGCGGCACGCTGCAACTGGCCGCAGGCATGAACCTGCATGTGTTCACCACCGGTCGCGGCACGCCTTATGGCCTGGCCATGACGCCGGTGGTCAAGGTCTGCACCCGGACCGAACTGGCCCAGCGCTGGCCTGACCTGATCGACATCGACGCCGGGCGCATTGCCAGTGGCCGTTCGACCCTCGAGGAACTGGGCTGGGAGCTGTTTCACTACTACCTGGACGTGGCCAGCGGCCGCAAGCGGACCTGGGCCGAGCAGCACAAGCTGCACAACGACATCACGCTGTTCAACCCGGCGCCGATCACCTGATACGCCACCTGCCCTGTGGCGGCCGGCTTGTCGGCGATTGGAGTGCGCAGCACTCGCCCAGCGCCTGGCGCCTACAGGAACGACGTTGTCCTCCAGTCTTTTTCTCCAAAGGAGTACCCCATGCCTGAGATCCTCGGCCACAACTTCATCGCCGGCCAGCGCAGCGCCACAGGTTCGCAGCGCCTGCAGAGCCTGGACGCCACCACCGGCGAAGCCCTGCCTTTCAGCTTCATGCAGGCCACCGAAAGCGAAGTCGACCAAGCCGCCAAGGCCGCTGCCGCGGCATTCCCCGAATTCCGCCAGTCGAGCCCGGCCCGCCGCGCCGAGTTCCTCGACGCCATTGCCGCCGAACTGGATGAACTCGATGACGCCTTCGTCGCCATCGTCTGCCGTGAAACTGCCCTGCCCGCCGCACGCATCCAGGGTGAGCGCGGTCGTACCAGCGGCCAGATGCGCCTGTTCGCGCAGCTGCTGCGCCGTGGCGACTTCCTTGGCGCGCGCATCGATCTGGCCCTGCCAGAGCGCCAACCGCTGCCCCGCGTCGACCTGCGCCAGATGCGCATCGGTGTAGGCCCGGTCGCCGTCTTCGGTGCCAGCAACTTCCCGCTGGCCTTCTCCACCGCCGGCGGCGACACCGCCGCTGCATTCGCCGCAGGCTGCCCGGTAGTGTTCAAGGCCCACAGCGGCCACATGGCAACCGCCGACATGGTCGCCACCGCGATCATCCGGGCCGCCGAGCGTACCGGCATGCCCAAAGGCGTGTTCAACATGGTCTTTGGTGGCGGGGTCGGTGAGTGGTTGGTCAAGCACCCGGCTATCCAGGCGGTCGGTTTCACCGGTTCGCTCAAAGGTGGCGATGCCCTGTGCCGCATGGCCGCCGAACGCCCTCAGCCGATTCCAGTGTTCGCCGAGATGTCCAGCATCAACCCGGTCATCATCCTGCCGGGCGCCCTGGCCAGGCGTGGCGACGCCATCGCCCGTGAACTGGCGGGATCCGTATGCCTTGGCGCCGGCCAGTTCTGCACCAATCCGGGCCTGGTGATAGGGCTGCAGTCGGCGCCATTCAGCCAGCTACTCGCCGACCTTGGCCGACACCTGGAGCAGCAAGCCGGCCAGACCATGCTCAACGCGGGCGGCCTGCGCAGCTATGTGGACGGCCTGAAGCATTTGCATGCCCACGCTGGCATCGAACACCTGGCCGGCCAGCCGCAGGAAGGCGGCCAGGCCCGCGCACAGTTGTTCAAGGCGGACACCCGCCTGCTGGTCGAGTCCGACCCGCTGCTGCAGGAGGAGGTGTTCGGCCCGACCACGGTAGCCGTGCAAGCCAAGGACAATGCCGAATTACGCGCTGCCCTACTAGGCCTGCGCGGGCAACTGACGGCTACCCTGATCGGCGAGCCTGAAGACTTCGAAGCCTTCGCCTGGCTGGTGCCCTTGCTTGAAGAAAAAGTCGGCCGCATTCTGGTCAACGGCTATCCGACCGGCGTGGAAGTGTGCGATGCGATGGTGCATGGCGGGCCGTACCCGGCAACGTCCGATGCCCGTGGCACCTCGGTCGGCACCCTGGCCATCGATCGCTTCCTGCGCCCGGTGTGCTACCAGAACTACCCGCAGACGCTGCTGCCCGAGGCGCTGCGTGACAGCAATCCGCTTGGGCTGCGTCGGCTGGTGAATGGGCAATGGAGCGATGGGGCGATCTAAGTGGCCTGATGCAAGAACGCCCTGCTGATGCGGGGCGTTTTTGGCTGTTCGGCGTTAGAGTTGCGCCGTCCGGTAGATCGAGCGCCGCCCGCGCGGCGCATCGCGAGCAAGGCTCGCTCCTACGTCTGTTTCGGGCCAATTATTCCTGTGAGAGTTGCGCGCGACCACTTTGGTGCTGGGCGCGATTGAGCCGTACAAACGAGGCGGTCGCGCACGTCTATTGCTGGGGTTACTGGCCCGAAACAAACGTAGGAGCGAGCCTTGCTCGCGATGCGCCGCGCGGGCGGCGCTCGATCTCACACACACCAACCCACTCCAACCCTGCCCTAAAAACCTCAGCCCTCTTGCGCCTCAGCCTCCTCATGCGCCTGGCGCAACCGCTCGCGGCTATTGCTCAAATGCATGCGCATGGCCATCTTCGCCCCCTCGCTATCGCGCCGGGCAATCGCTTCATAGATCGCTTCATGCTCGTGGCTCAGCCGGCTCATGTAATGGGCCTGGTCGTCACGCGCCAGGCGCGCCGAATTCAGCCGGGTGCGCGGGATAATGCTGGTGCCCAGGTGGTTGATGATATCGGCGAAGTAATGGTTGCCGCTGGCCTGGGCGATGCGCAGGTGAAACTGGAAGTCCGCCGACACCGCATCGAAGGCATGGGCAACACCTTCGTTGAGCTCGTCCAGCGCAGCACGCATGCCGGCCAGTTCCTCGTCGCTGCGCCGCTGCGCCGCAAGGCCTGCCGACTCGATCTCCAGAGCGATGCGCAATTCCAGCACCGCCAGCACTTCACGCAGCGTGACCACGGTCGCCGGGTCGATGCGAAAACCGCTAGAGGCCGGAGCGTCCAGCACGAAAGTGCCGATACCATGGCGAGTCTCGACCTGACCGGCTGCCTGCAGCCGCGAGATCGCTTCACGCACGACCGTGCGGCTCACGCCTTCCTCGGCCATGATCTGCGATTCGGTCGGCAACTTGTCGCCGCGCTTGAGCTGGCCGCTGCGAATGCGCTCGGTCAGCACCGTAACCAGTTCCTGGGCCAGACTGCGCGGCTTGCGCCGGGTTCTTGCCTGTACCTGTTGCTCTGTCATGCCCTGTATTTCACCTTGAAAGACAGCCGTCATGATAGCGCAAGCAGTTGTACGATCACATACACCCCGCCCGGTATTTATTACTGTGCCGCACCGCCCCCCACTTGAACTGGCGATTGGCGGTCGCATTGCCCCCACCTGCCAGCAAACTGCTGGCCCCCAGCCCTTCGCAGGCGAGGCAAACTCCCTTCTCCTTCAGAAGCTTAGGACAGCAACATGCGGGTATTTCTAGCAACCATGGCCGGCTGCCTGTTGGCCACGATCGCCTTCGGCGTCCAAGCCAGGACGTTGAGCCAGAATGATCGCCACGTCTGCGCCTGGGGTTCGCAGATCGCCGCCGAGGCTCAGCAGGCCAAGCTCTCCGGGGTTACGCTGTATGCCACCCGCAAGAAGCTGCAGGTACGTAAATTCCCCAAACCGTGGATGCGCATGACCGCATTCGGCATCACCGAGCAGACCTACAACAGCCGCTCGCGACTCAAGCCGGCGGCTATCAAGCAGACGTATTACGAGCAGTGCGTGCAGCATGCGGTCGCCAAGAGATAATTTCTTATTTATCAAAATATTATGGCTAAATATTGATGAATAATCTAGCTGGCGATCCATTACATCCAGAAGTATTTTCCTTTTTTGATCAATAACTTAATTGCACAAAATGAATCAAAATCGAGAAAATAGGCCACCCTGTCACCGCAATCAGCTGCATGTTTATCATTGCCGCACGCAGTGAAGTAAGGGTCAGCCTGGGTAGATTGGCTGGCAACGCACCTCTGTCCTCACCGAGTTGGCGATGAAGCACTCTTCATGAGCAAGATGGTGCAAGCGCTCCAACTGCTCCAGAGTCGGCTGGCGCTCGTCCGAGAACGCCACCCGGGGGCGCAGGGTCACAAGGGTCATCGCCGTGCGCCCCGCTTCATTGCGATCCATCACGCCGACAGCATCGTCCACGTACTGCTCGACGCAGAAACGCTGCTTGGCCGCAAGCGACAGAAACCACAGCATGTGGCAACTGGACAGCGATGCGACGAAGGCTTCTTCGGGGTCGACCGCCCAAGCATCGGACAGCGGCAACGGCACCACATGGGGCGACGAGGAACCCACTACCTCGACACCGCCATCGAAACGCCACAGGTGCCTGCGGCTGTACTGGTTACCGAGGAAATCCTGCCCCTCACGGGCCCAGGCTACTTGTGCCGTGTATTGCGCCACGCAAACCTCCTTGTTCAGATCATCATTAGAATTCAGCAGCCGGTGAGCGCTACGGGACCACGCTCACCGGCAAAGAACCACGGACGCAGGCGCACACCGATCACGTTGCCGGCATAGGCCGCCAGCAACCACAACCAACCGTGCACGCTGCCCGAGGCGATGCCGCTGAAATAAGCGCCAATGTTGCAACCGTAAGCCAAGCGTGAACCATAACCCAGCATCAAGCCGCCGACCATGGCAGCGATCAACGATGGCAGGGGAATCTTCAGGCTAGGTGCGAAACGGCCTGCCAGCCCCGCGGCGAGCAAAGCCCCCAGAACGATACCCAGGTCCATGACCGTGGTGATGTCCTGCCACAGTGGCGCCGCCAGCGCCTTGGCGTTGGCTGGCATCTGCCAGAACGCCCAACTGCTCACGTCCACCCCCAGGCCGTTCAGAGTCTTGGCGCCCCACAGGGCGAACGCCGAGGTGATCCCCCAAGGTCGCCCCGCCAGGGCCAGGGTGGCGTAGTTCAGCAAGGCCAGGGCGATAGCGCCCCACAAGAGCGGCCACGGGCCACGCACAAAGCGTTGCAAGCCTTGGTGTTCGCGGGCAACCGGCGCTTGCAGGGTTGCATGCCGACGCTTTTCAAGCACCACGGTCGTCCAGGCAATCAGGCCGAACAGCGCCAGGCTCACCAGCAAAGCGGGTCCGACACCCCACACCTGAACGATCGAAGTGGCCGGAAACGATGGCAGCGTAAACCACCAATCAGCGTGATGGGTCGCCGACACCGAACCGATGATGAAGAACAACAGGGTCACCAGCATTCGCGCGTTGCCACCGCCGACGGTGAACAACGTCCCGGAAGCGCAACCACCGCCCAACTGCATGCCGATGCCGAAGATGAACGCGCCGAACACCACCGAGACCCCTGCCGGAGCCACCAGTCCGCTTACCGGGTTACCCAACAGGCTACCCGCCGACAGCGCCGGAAAGAACAGCAGTACCGCCAGCGCCAGCATGACCATCTGGGCCCGCAGACCGGCGCCACGGCGCTCGTTGATGAACACTCGCCAGGCCGAGGTGAAGCCGAACGCTGCGTGGTAGAGCGTCAGGCCCAAGGCCGCGCCGACAAGCAGCAGCAACACCTGCTTGAAACCGGCATTGCGGTTGAGAAACCAGGCCCCGGCCAGCAACAAGGCCAGGGCGATCGAGGGGGCGCCCAAGCGGCGCGGTTCGGGTGTGGCGGCAGAGGAAAGACCCATCACAATACTCGGATTTCAATGAAACGGGCGCCGAGTATAACGCCCTGGGTCTTCGAAAACCGCTCAGCCGGCGAGTACGAGCGTTATGCGGGGACGGCGCCTCATCCCGTCGCTAGCGTGACGTCTCCACGCGCAATACTTCGGTGTAGATGGCATCGACCGTCTGCCCGACCTTGAGGTTCTTCATCCGGGCCTGAAGGTCAGGGTTCTCGACCTTGACCACCTGTAACTTGCCCTCAGGCGGCAGCAGGCTTACCTCATGGTTCTTGAGGTCGATTTTCTGGATCTGTGACGTCACCCTGACCTGGCGGAACGCTTCGCCCCCTGGGTTGGGGTTGTCGGCAGTGGCACGGAGGGTGCCAGACTCATCGCTCATCTTTGGCGCCCCACCTACATGGGTGTTGAGCACGTAGGCCACCGCGCGGGTGACATAGATGTCGACGGTGTCACCGACCTTCAGGTTGGGCAACGCCTTGGCCTTCTCGGTCAACTGAAAGGTTACATCCTTGTCGTTAGGCCCTTTAACCGTCACCTGACGCTTTTCCAGGTCGATGGCCTGCACCTGGGTGGTGACATGACTTTCCAGCGCCTCACTTCCAATCGGTACGTCCGCCGCCTGGGCGAGGAGGCTGACAGTGGTCAGCATCGAAGCAAGGGCAACGGCGCGAGCCAGGGAGCTAATGGGTTTCATAGGCAGCTTCCATGTGATTCAGAGCGAATGAGTGGGGAAATCCTTACGCGCAGACAAGCATAGCCATTGCGCACCAACCCGCCGCCCCCGTTAGCAGCGGGCGCCATTTTTGGATCCCAAAAGCCATTACAAAATTATTAGGGAATGATTAACCTTTACACTTGCTTTACATTTGTTAACCATTACCATTCGCGACTTCAAAACAACAACTGAGTCGCCCTTCATGGCAAAACTGTCTGCTGCTCCTGCCTCATTGTCAGTACTCGGCTTGCTGGTCGCCCCCACCGCTCATGCCGACACCCAGGAGGCCCTCGCCCTCCCCGCAACTTCCGTTACCAGCGCCTACGAGCAGCAAAGCTACAAGGCCAGCGAAAGCAAAAGCGCGCTGAAGATCGATGCGCCGCTGCGCGACATTCCACAGACCGTGAACGTCGTTCCAGAGAGCGTGATCAAGGACCAGGGCGCTCAGTCCATGGCGGACGTGCTCAAGAACGTGCCCGGCGTCGGCCTGTCCAACGGCGATGGTCAGCGCGACCAGGTCACCATCCGCGGCTTCAGCGCCATCGGCGACATGTACATCGACGGTGTTCGGGACGACGCCCTGTACTTTCGCGACCTGTCCAACATCGAGCGGGTCGAAGTCATCAAAGGTCCTGCCGCCGTGCTCTACGGCCGTGGCTCCTCGGGCGGCCTGATCAACAGCATCAGCAAGAAACCTGGCTTTGCGCCCAAGCGCGAGGTCGGCGTCAGTTTCGACAGTGAAGGCAAGCGCCGCACCCAGTTCGACACCGGCTGGGCTGACCAGCGAAGCAACCAGGCCTACCGCGTCACTGGCGCCTTCGAAGACAGCGACACCTTCCGCGACGATGGCTACATCGACCGCAAGGCCATCGCCCCGTCGGCTTACTTCAGGCTGTCCGACGACCTGGAGCTGAACCTGGGTGCTACCTACTTGTACGACAAGCGCCTGATCGACTTCGGTATCCCCGCCCTGGGCAACCGTCCAGTGGATGTCGATCGCGACAAGCGCTTCGGCTCAGGCGATGCCGACCAGGACTACGCCCGCAGCGAGGTATTCTCGTTCACCGCCAGCCTCGACTACCGCATCAACGACGACTTCACCCTGACCAACACCAGCCGCTTCTACCGCTACGACCTGGACCGCAACAACACGCTGGCCGACAGCAGCCCTACCCGCTTCGTCACCGCGCCCAACGGCGAGTTGCTCGTCAAGCTCAACCGCGGCAACGTGGCGCGTGACGAGTACGGCGTGTTCAACCAGACCGAGCTCAAGCAGCAGGCACAATTGCTTGGCATGCAGCACAACCTGCTGTACGGCGTGGAAGTGGGCATGCAGGACAAGCACCAGCGGGTCTTCAGCCAGAACAACGTGGCCCAGGTACCGGTGTATCGCGACGGCCTGGTACCGGTACCAGAGCATGCGGCCAACCTGTCGTCCAAGGGCACCAACTATCAGCAGACCACAGGCCTGTACGTGCAGGACCTGGTCGAGCTGAGCGAGCACTGGAAAGCCCTGGTCGGCGTGCGCTATGACATCTTCGGCCAAGAGTACGACGACGACCGTCGCCAGAATGTCGACCTCGACCGCACCGACAAGACCTGGAGCCCGCGTGCCGGCCTGGTGTATCAACCTGACGCGATCCAGTCGTACTACGTTTCGGTGAGCCGCAGTTACCAGCCGTCTGGTGAAGTGTTCGCGGTCAGCCCGAGCAACCAGCACCTGGAACCTGAAGAGACCACCAACTACGAGCTGGGCGCCAAGTGGGACCTGCTGGACAACCGTCTTTCGCTGACGGCGGCGATCTTCCGCCTCGAACGCACCAACATGAAGACGGCGGACCCAGCCAACCCGAACCTCACCATACTGGCCGGCGAACAACGCACCGACGGCTTCGAAGCCACCGTCAGCGGCCAGTTGACCGACAAGTGGCAGGTTTACGCAGGCTACGCCTACCTGGATGCGGAAATCACCAAGTCCAACAGCAAGACCAACGGGGTGTCCAACGAAGGCCAGACGCCCACGCTGACCCCTCGCAACAGCGCCAACCTGTGGCTGGTGCGCACCCTCACCCCGCAATGGCGGGTGGCTGCAGGCGCCAACTACGTCGACGAGCGCTACACCGCGCTGGATAACAAGGTGGTGATGCCTGGCTACACCACCTTCGATGCGGCGCTGCTGTACAGCGTGCCGCAGTGGGACATGGCCTTGCGCCTGAAGAACCTGTTCGACCGCGACTACTATGCCTCCGCGCACGGCTCGGTCGACCTGATAACCCCAGGTGCGCCGCGCACCCTGGAAGCCAGCCTGAACTACCGTTTCTGACCCTACGCGCCTGCTGTGGAAGCGGCCTCGTGCCGCGAAAGTGCCACAAAAGTGGCCCCAGACTTCAGCCTCGATGGATGAAGCGCTGGGGCGACCCTGCGGCCCTTTCGCGGCTCGACTACATTTGCTGTACCCCCCAGGAAAGAGGGACCGTCGGGTTCACCGCTTGGCCGGAATGACATATCCTGACGCGCATTCACCAACCGGACCGTAGCGTTCACCGAGCTTGGGGCATGTCATGAATGCGCACCCTCTACGGCACTGCAACTACCTGTTCGCCAGTGCTCTGATCGCCATCAGTCTGGCCATGACGGCCGGGTGTTCCAACAAAACCAGCAAGGCCCGTTACGCCATGGCGACAACGGGCTCCAAATGCTACGCAAAAGCACTGCCCAGCAGCGGCGAAGGCGGCCTGGCCTGGGGCAACACGTTGAGCATCGCCCAGCAAAAATCACTGAACAACTGCATCCGTTATGCCAGCAGGTCCGGGGGCACCCCGGACACGTGCCAGGTGGTCCTGGCCAAGTGCAAGAACTGACGGGTACCCGGGCCGCGACAACCCGGTTCAGCGCCGCACGATCACGACCTCAAGGTACTCGCTGGGCACCACCAGCGACGCACCGCCGATGTTGTTTTCATTGAGCAGCTCCGTCAGGTCATCCTCCAGCGCCCTCGCCGCTTCCGGCTCCAGCGCGGCAAAGGCTTTGTGCACCGGGCCGTACCAGGTACGGAAGACATCGATGAAATGCGAAGCCGAACGATAACGGAAATTGAACAGCTCATGGCTGACCGTCATCGAGCCGATCTCACCACTGAACATTTCCCTCAACTGCGGCTCGTCCCCCCAGCGCGACGGTGGTAACGCCCCGGCAGGTGGCGGGACATGTCGTCCCAAGGTCTTGAACATTTGCCCAACGAAGCCCTGGGGCGTCCAGTTGGCCATGCCGATACGCCCACCAGAACGGCAAACCCTGGCCAGCTCGCGGGCCGCTTGCGCCTGGTTGGGGGCGAACATCACGCCGAAGGTTGAGATCACGGCATCGAAGGCACCGTTTCGAAATGGCAAGTCCTCGGCGTCCGCCACCTGGAAGTCCACGCTCAGGTGTTCTGCACGGGCGCGTTCCTCGCCGCGCTTGAGCAGCGCGGGTACATAATCGGTAGACGTCACCTTGCACCCGCGCCGCGCGGCAGCCAGTGTGGCGTTACCGTTACCGGCCGCGACATCCAGCACCTGCTCGTCCCAGCGCAAGTCGCAGGCTTCGGCCAGGCGCTCACCGACAATCTGCAGGGTGGTTCCGATCACGGCATAATCGCCGCTGGCCCAGGCGGCCTGCTGGCGGGTCTTCAACGCATTGAAATCCAGGGATGTGCTCATGGTCCACGCCTACTGTGTAGTGCTCGACCGGACGACTTTGCGGCGGTCGATGCGCCTTGAGTCAGAAAGAATTGAGACCCGCTGAGGGCCATTCACCAGCTAAACCCCACATTCGCTGCGCGGCAAGCAGCACCTGGCTGAATGGCAAGAACGGTTCATTACAACGATGCATCTGTTTAGATGCCCGTTGCAGGGGCTTGCGCTTGCCGAACGTCCCGCTAAGGTTGGCTTCAGGACATCGCAGCCTGGAAAACAAAATCCGTCATGCTAATTGCCCCACCACCCCTCAACGAAGCTGCCCGACTGTGCTTCCTGGACAGCCTGAATATCCTCGACACGCCGGCAGAGGAAAACTTCGACCGCATCACACGGCTGGTCAGCCGCCTGCTCGACGTGCCAATGGCGCTGGTTTCGCTGGTGGACATGAACCGCCAATGGTTCAAGTCACGCCACGGCCTCGATGCGCAACAGACCTCGCGGGATGTCGCTTTCTGCGCCCATGCCCTGCACGCCGATGACATCCTGGTGATCGCCGACGCCAAAACCGACCCACGCTTCGCGGATAACCCGCTGGTGGTCGGTGCCCCGTTCATCCGCTCCTACGCTGGCGTGCCACTGCGCTTTGCCGGCGGGCTGACCGTCGGCACGCTGTGTGCGCTGGACACCCGTCCGAGGCAACTCGGCGAGCAAGACCTGGAGCACCTGCGCGACCTGGCCCGGATCGTCGAGCGTGAGTTGCTGCACCGCAGCCTGGCCATCGACGCGCGTATCGTCGATGAAGCCGAACGCAGCGCCCTGGTGTCCTCGGCCGAGCGCTTCCGCGCGGTCTTCCAGGAGGGCCCTTCGAGCAAGGCAATCATCAGCCTGGAAGGCCGTATCTACGAGCCCAATCGGGAGTTCTGCCAATTGCTGGGCCAGCCGCCCGAGGCATTGGTGCTGCAAACCCTACTGCAGCAAGTGCATGCCGAGGATCGCGAACTGTACACCGCCCTGGTCCATCGCCTGCTGACCGGTGAGCAGGACAACGCCATGCAGACCTTGCGCTTGCACAGCCATGCTCGTGGCGTGGTGTGGGTGGAACTGAGCATGTCGGCGCTGCGCGATGAGCACGGTCTGCCCGCGCAACTGGTGGCTTCGGTGCGCGATATCACCGAGTTGCGCCGCACCCAGTCACGCCTGCAGCAATACCAGGCCTCGCTGGAACAACAAGTGGCCCAGCGCACCGAAGATCTGCAGCGCAGCCAGACCACGCTGCAGGCCATCGCCGACAACCTGCCGGTGTTGATCGCACACATCGACACGGCGCTCAGGTACCGTTTCAACAATGCCTTGTACAAGGAAATCTTCGGCCTGGACCCCGCTCACCTGAAGGGGCGCAAGGTCGCCGAAGTGCTGCCAGAGCATGTCTACGAACACCTGCTCCCATACTTTGGCAAGGCGCTGGCCGGCGAGCGCGTGGAGGCCGACGATGTCCGCTACAACCCGGCCGACCCGCGCATCTGGCACACCAGCTATGTACCCGACGTGCGCCAGGGCAAGGTTGAAGGTTTCTTCGTGATGTCGCTGGATGTGACCGAACGCAAGAAACGCGAAAAATCGCTCTTGGACCAGGCGACCCTCGATCCGCTGACCGGCCTGCCCAATCGTGCGGTGCTGCAGCACGAGCTGACCTACGCGCTGCGCCAGCAGACTGCCTTCGCCCTGTACTTCATCGACCTGGACGGTTTCAAGAAGGTCAACGACGAATGCGGCCATGAAACCGGCGACCTCCTGCTGCAGGCGGCCGCCAGTCGGATGCTGGCGGTCATGCGGGCCGATGATGTGGTTGCCCGTCTGGCTGGAGACGAATTCATCGTCATTGCCCAGTCCGTGGCCAACCAGGCCGCTGCCCGGGATATCGGACGCAAGCTCTGCGACACCCTGGCCAGCCCGTTCCGCCTGGCCGATACGCAGGTCACCATCGGTGCCAGTATTGGCATCTACGTGCGCGGTGCTGGGGGCGGTAGCCACACCCCGGAAGAGGTATTGGCGCGCGCGGACAAGGCGATGTACGAAGCCAAGCGGCTCGGACGCAACCGTTGCAACGTCGCGCCCGACTGACCCTTACTGGGCGGCCTTGGCCCGTGCCGCGTGCAGCTTCTTGTAGCTTTCGATCAAACGCAAGTGGCGGTCGAGGCCTTCGAGCTTCATGCTGGTCGGGGTCAGCCCATGGAAGCGCACGCTGCCGTCCACCGAACCCAGCACCGCGTCCATGCGCGGGTTGCCGAACATGCGACGGAAGTTGACTTCGTAATCCGCCATTTCCAGCTCATCGTCCAGCACGACCTCCAGCACCACGTTCAAGGCCTGGTAGAACAGGCCGCGCTCGACGGTGTTGTCGTTGAACTGCAGGAAGGCCTCCACCAGCTCCTTGGCGTCGTCGAAACGCTGCAAGGCCAGGCAGATCAGCAACTTGAGCTCAAGGATGGTCAACTGGCCCCACACGGTGTTTTCGTCGAACTCGACGCCGATCAGGGTGGTGATGGTGGTGTAGTCATCCACCTCGCAGTTGTCCAGGCGCTTGAGCAGCGCCCGCAGCGCACGGTTGTCGAGGCTGTGCAGGTTGAGGATGTCGGCGCGGAACGCCAGGGCACGGTTGGTGTTGTCCCAGATCAGGTCTTCGACCGGGTAGATCTCCGAGTAGCCCGGCACCAGGATGCGGCAGGCATTGGCGCCGAGGTCATCGTACACCGCCATGTACACTTCCTTGCCCATGTCTTCGAGAATACCGAACAGGGTCTGGGCTTCCTGGACGTTCGAATCCTCGCCGTGCCCGGAGAAGTCCCACTCGACGAACTCGAAATCGGCCTTGGCACTGAAGAAGCGCCACGACACCACGCCGCTGGAGTCGATGAAGTGTTCGACGAAGTTGTTCGGCTCGGTCAGGGCATGGCTTTCGAAGGTTGGCTGCGGCAAGTCGTTCAGCCCTTCGAAACTGCGGCCCTGCAGCAATTCGGTGAGGCTGCGTTCCAGTGCCACTTCGAAGCTCGGGTGGGCGCCGAACGAGGCGAATACGCCACCGGTGCGCGGGTTCATCAGGGTCACGCACATCACCGGGAACTCACCGCCTAGCGACGCATCCTTGACCAGCACCGGGAAGCCCTGCTCTTCCAGCCCCTGGATTCCGGCCAGGATGCCTGGGTACTTGGCCAGCACTTCCTGCGGCACATCCGGCAGCGCCAGTTCGCCTTCGAGGATTTCGCGCTTGACCGCCCGCTCGAAGATCTCGGACAGGCACTGCACCTGGGCTTCGGCCAGGGTATTGCCCGCGCTCATGCCATTGCTAAGGAACAGGTTCTCGATCAGGTTGGACGGGAAATAGACCACTTCACCGTCCGACTGGCGCACGAATGGCAGCGAGCAAATACCGCGCTCGGTATTGCCCGAGTTGGTGTCGTAAAGGTGCGAGCCGCGCAACTCGCCATCGGCGTTGTAGATGTCCAGGCAATACGCGTCGAGGATCTCCACCGGCAGCGCATCCTTTGGCCCTGGCTTGAACCAGCGCTCATTGGGGTAGTGCACGAACGGCGCATTGGCGATTTCCTCGCCCCAGAACTGGTCGTTGTAGAAGAAGTTGCAGTTCAGCCGCTCGATGAACTCGCCCAGCGCCGAAGCCAGCGCAGCCTCCTTGGTCGCACCCTTGCCGTTGGTGAAGCACATCGGCGACTGTGCGTCACGCACATGCAGCGACCACACGTTGGGCACGATGTTGCGCCACGACGCGATCTCGATCTTCATGCCCAACCCCGCCAGGATCGACGACATGTTGGCGATGGTCTGCTCCAGAGGCAGGTCCTTGCCGGCGATGTAAGTGGTGGTGTCGGCCACCGGCATCAGCAGGCCCTGGGCATCGGCGTCGAGGTTGTCGACTTCCTCGATGATGAACTGCGGACCGGTCTGCACCACCTTCTTGACCGTGCAGCGGTCGATGGAGCGCAGGATGCCCTGACGGTCCTTCTCGGAAATGTCCTCGGGCAGCTCGACCTGGATCTTGAAGATCTGGTTGTAGCGGTTTTCCGGGTCGACGATGTTGTTCTGCGAAAGACGGATGTGCTCGGTGGGGATATTGCGTGTCTGGCAGTACAACTTCACGAAGTAAGCCGCGCACAAGGCCGACGACGCCAGGAAGTAGTCGAACGGCCCCGGCGCCGAGCCATCGCCTTTATAGCGGATCGGCTGGTCGGCGATTACCGTGAAGTCGTCGAACTTGGCTTCAAGACGTAGGTTGTCGAGAAAATTGACCTTGATTTCCATGCGGGATTACCGTGATTTAAGCGTGCAAAACGAAATTGGCCGGCATTATCCGGGTTTTCGACCCGGAAGTCCTGTTTGTCTGCACCGGCATCATCGTTGCTGGCTTGCGCATTTCACCGAATTACTTGCCTGATCCTCCTGACCTGCACCCCGCACCAGACCAGGGGTCACCCTCCTGTGCTAGCGTTTCTGGGTCAGGGAAGAGTGTATTCCCAGCCCACCCAGAACATGCGACAGCAACCGATGATCAGCAGGTGAACCATGGAACTACGGATCAACCAGAAGACCTATCAGGTCGAGACCGATGCGGACACGCCCTTGCTGTGGGTGATCCGTGACGACCTGGGCCTGACCGGCACCAAGTACGGCTGCGGCCTGGCCCAATGTGGCGCCTGCTCGGTGCTGGTGGACGGCAATGTGGTGCGCGCCTGCGTGACGCCGGTGGCAGGCGTGGTCGGCCGCGAGGTGACCACCATCGAGGCCATCGAAACCGACGAGGTGGGCAAACGCGTGGTGGCTGCCTGGGTCGAGCACCAGGTGGCTCAGTGCGGCTACTGCCAGTCCGGCCAGGTGATGGCTGCCACGGCTCTGCTCAAGCACACCCCGAAACCCAGTGACGAGCAGATCGATGCGGCAATGGTCAACCTGTGCCGCTGCGGCACCTACAACGCCATCCATGCGGCGGTGCATGCGCTGGCCGAAGGGGGTAAGGCGTAATGAAACCTCGGACCGACACCCCTGAAGACCTGCTGAAGCTAACGGCGGGCGAAACGGTCAACCTGTCGCGCCGACGCTTCCTGGCCAGCAGCGCGGTAGGCGCGCTGGTCCTGGGCTTCGGCTTGCCACTGGGCTCGGCCCGGATCCAGGCCGCAACCGCTGCCCCCGAAGCGCGCGGCACCCAGGTTCCGGCATTTCTGGAAATCCGCCCGGACAGCACCGTGCGCCTGCTGTGCCCATTCATGGAAGGCGGCCAGGGCATCTACACCGCCATGGCGCAGATCGTCGGCGAAGAACTGGATGCCGACCCCGCCACCTTCGTGCTCGACAGTGCACCGCCCGGCGAAACCTATGTGGTGATGGAAAACGGCATGCGCATTACCGGTGGCAGCATGTCGGTGCGCATGAGCTACCCGACCATGCGCCGCCTCGGCGCCCTGGCCCGGGCCATGCTCCTGCAAGCCGCCGCTCAACAGCTGGGCGTGCCGGTCGGCGAGCTGTCCACCGAGCCTGGCAAAGTCGTCCATGCCGCATCTGGCCGTTCGCTGGCCTACGGTGAGCTGGCAGGGCGCGCCATGGACCTGCCGGTGCCGGACCCTGCCAGCATCAAGCTGCGCGACCCCAGTCAGTTCCGTTGGATCGGCAAACCGGTGCGCCGGGTCGATGCCTATGACAAGTCCACCGGCAAGGCGCTGTATACCATCGATATCAAGGTCGACGACATGCTCCACGCCGCCGTGCAACATGCGCCACGCTTGGGCATGACCGTCGGCAACCTGCGCAACGAGGACCAGGTCAAGGCCATGAAAGGCGTGCATTCGGTGCACCGCCTGCCTGGCGCCGTTGCGGTGGTGGCCGAGCGCTGGTGGCACGCCAAGCGTGCGGTCGAGGCCCTTCAGGTCGACTGGCAAGAACCTGCCGCCGACTCAAAAGTGCGGGCCATGCCGGCCGACTTCTCCAGCGACGCCTACCGCGACCACCTGGCTGCCCAGCAAGGACCGGCCCGTGATGACGAGGTAGAGGGAGACGTGGCCAAGGTACTGGCCGAAGCCAAGACCACGGTTGAGGCCACCTACCACAACCAGTACCTGAACCATGCCCAATTGGAGCCGCCGTCGGCCATCGCACGCTTCAACCCGGATGGCTCGCTGGAAGTCTGGCTACCCAACCAGGCGCCGGACATGTTCCGCGACGACATCGCCAAGCGCACCGGCCTGGACCCGGCACGCATCACCCTGCACTCACCGCTGCTGGGTGGCTTCTTCGGGCGACACTTCCTGTACGACTCGGCCAACCCCTACCCACAGGCCATCGCGCTGGCCAAGGCGGTCGGCCGACCGGTCAAGCTCATCTGGAGTCGCGAGGAAGAGTTCCTGCGCGACGTGCATCGGCCCATGGCGGTGGTCAAGTTTCGCGCCGCGCTGGATGCCGAAGGCCTGCCAGTCGCCATCGAGGCCGTCAGTGCCACCGAGGGTCCAACCGAGGCGCTGGCCGGCAAGCAGGGCGAGAAGATCGACCCTACCGCGCTGGAAGGGCTGTCCGGCAAGGCCTATGCCATTGCCAACAAGCGCATTGCGCAGATCTATGTGAAAGGTCCGGTGATGCTTGGCTACTGGCGCTCGGTGGGCAATTCGCTGAACGATTTCTTCTACGAGGCATTTCTCGACGAATTGGCCGACAAAGGCGGCAAGGACCCGTTCGAACTGCGCCTGCAGTTGCTCAAAGGTAACCCACGGCTGACCCAACTGCTGCAGGCTGTCGGTGAGCTTTCCGGCGGCTGGAAGCGCGGCCCGTTCACCGCCGAAGATGGCAGCAAGCGCGCCCGTGGCGTGGCCATGGCCTCTCCGTTCGGCTCCGAGGCAGCGGTCATCGCCGAGGTCTCCATCGAGAATGGCCAGGTCAAGGTGCACGACATCTGGCAGGCCATCGACCCTGGTAGCATCGTCAACCCGGCGATCATCGAAGCGCAGGTCAACGGTGCAGTGGCCCTGGGGCTGTCTCAGGCGCTGCTTGAGGAAGCGGTGTACGTCGACGGCAAGCCCAAGGCGCGCAACTACGACTTGTACCCGATCTTGCCACCGTCGCGGATGGCAAACGTGCATGTGCGGATCGTGGAAAGCGGCGCGAAGATGGGCGGCATCGGCGAACCACCACTGCCGGCAGTCGCCCCGGCTGTGGCCAACGCCGTGGCGCGGCTGACCGGCCAGCGCATTCGCAGCATGCCCCTTAGCCGTTACACCTTCAGCTGACCGAGCAAGGATTGCCCATGACCCAAAGCCGTTTCGCAAGCACCGCAGGCTGGCTCGCGCTGCCCTGCCTGGTGGCGGCAGGCCTGCTGGCCTGGTATGTCAGCCGCGAGCCCGCCTCGCCGTTCCAGAACCAGCCCATCACCCAACATGAGCCGTCGCTGATCAGCCGCGGCGAGTACGTGGCCAGGCTCAGCGACTGCGTGGCCTGCCACAGCTTGCCTGGGCAGGCTCCCTTCGCAGGCGGACTGGAAATGGCCACACCGCTGGGTGCCATCCATGCCACCAACATCACCCCCGACCGCGCTACCGGCATCGGCAACTACAGCCTTGCCGACTTCGACCGCGCCGTGCGCCACGGGGTCGCGCCGGGTGGACGCAGGCTCTACCCGGCCATGCCCTACCCCTCCTACGCCAAGCTCAGTGACGACGATGTGCGTGCGCTGTACGCCTTCTTCATGAAAGGCGTGCAACCGGCCAACCAGCCCAACCTCCCTGGCGAGATTCCCTGGCCGCTGAACCTGCGTTGGCCGATTGCGCTGTGGAACGGGCTGTTCGCCCCCGACATGCCCTATGCGGAAAAGCCCGCACAGGATGCCCAGTGGAACCGCGGCGCCTACATCGTCCAGGGTCCGGGCCATTGCGGCAGTTGCCACACCCCACGGGGCCTGGCGTTCAACGAAAAAGCCCTGGACGAGGCTGGCGACACGTTCCTGTCCGGCGCCCTGCTCGATGGCTGGTATGCGCCAAGCCTGCGTGCTGACCCGAACACTGGCCTGGGGCGCTGGAGCGAGGCCGACATCGTGCAGTTCCTCAAGACCGGTCGCAACCAACACACGGTTGTGTTCGGCTCGATGACCGAGGCCTTCAACAACTCCACCCAGTTCATGAATGACCAGGACCTGGCAGCGATCGCCCATTACCTGGCGTCGTTGCCTGGCGACCCGCAACGTGACGGCACGCCGTGGCAGTACCAGGCCGTCGCTGCCGACGCCCAGCCGGACACGCCAGGCGCGCACACCTACATTACCCGCTGCGCCGCCTGCCATGGCCTGGACGGCAAAGGCCAGAAAGAGTGGATGCCACCGCTGGCTGGCGCCACGTCGGCGCTGGCCAAGGAGCAAGCATCGGCAATCAATATCACCCTCAATGGCTCGCAGCGGGTGGTCACGGCCGGGCTGCCGGATGCCTATCGCATGCCGGCGTTCCGCGAACAGCTATCCGACCAGGAGATTGCCGAAGTATTGAGCTATATCCGCACCACCTGGGGCAACCATGGCGGCGCGGTCGATGCCCCGGCAGTGGCCAAGCTGCGCGGGCACACCGACCCAGCCAGTAGCAGCCCGATCATTCTGCATATGCGTTGAACAGGATTGACCGATGGAAAGTATCGACCTGCTGGTCCTACGCACCGCCCGAGACTGGCTGCAAGCCGGCGAGTCCGTGCTGCTTGCCACGGTGGCTCGGACCTGGGGCTCGTCGCCCAGGCCCGTCGGCTCGATGATGGCCCTGCGCAACGACGGTCGAGTGGTTGGCAGCGTTTCCGGTGGCTGTATCGAGGACGACCTCATTCATCGCCACACCACCGCCTATGGCGGCAGCGGAATTGCGCAACGAAGCCCGCAAGTGCTGCGCTACGGCGTCAGCGCCGATGAAGCTCATCGCTTCGGCCTGCCGTGTGGCGGCACCTTGGAACTGATCCTGGAGGCCAACCCAGCATGGCGCAGCCTGGATCAACTTTTGGTCCAGCTCGACGCCGGCAACCTGGTACAGCGCACGCTGGAAGTTGGCACTGGCGAGGCTCGGCTGAACGTTACCGATACGCCGGTCCCGTTCAGCTTCGACGGCCAACGCATGGTCAATACCTTGGGGCCAGGCTACCGCCTGCTGCTGATAGGCGCTGGTGTGCTGGCCGAATACCTGGCCACCATGGCTTTACTCAATGGCTTCAAGGTGTCGGTCTGTGACCCGCGCCCGGAGTACATGGATGGCTGGAACGTTGCCGGTGTCGAGAAGCTCGTCGGCATGCCGGATGACGTGGTGCGCGCCTACGCCGCCGACATGCGTACCGCCATCGTTGGCCTGAGCCACGACCCCAAGCTCGACGACCTGGCCCTGCTCGAAGCCCTGCGAGGCCCGGCGTTCTATATCGGCGTTATCGGATCGCGGCGCAACAATGAGCTGCGCCGCGCGCGTTTGATCGAACACTTCGGCGAGAGCGAAACCTCGCTGCAGCGCCTGCACGGCCCCATCGGCATCTACATCGGCAGCAAGACCCCGGCCGAAATCGCCGTCAGCGTCATGGCCGAGTTGCTCGCGGCCAAGAATGGCGTGGTACTGCCTGGTACCCTCGATGTCAGCCTGGCCAAGTACGCCCAAGAGGAGGGCGCGTGACGGCGGGCCTGGCGACCTGCGCAGCACTGGTACTGGCGGCTGGGCGGGCAACGCGCTTTGGCAGCGACAAACGCGTCGCCGCCCTGCCCTCGGGCCAGACACTGCTGGCCGAGACACTCAGGCAAGCGCTTGAGCACTTCGACGAAGTGTTGGTGGTGGTGCGCCCGGGGGATGAGCCACAGCGACTGGGCATCGGGCCAGACGCGAAGCTCGTCTACGCCGCGCACGCCGAAAACGGCCTGTCAGCCAGCCTGGCCGCCGGCATCCAAGCGCTGCAGGCGTCGCGGGCCCAGGCGGTGGCGATCATGCTTGGGGACATGCCTTGGGTAACAGCGCACACACTGCGACGCCTGCGCGCCGAGGCCAGCGAAACGCATATCGTGATGCCGTTCCACCAGGACGAGCGCGGCCATCCGGTGCTGTTCGGGCGGGCGTTCTGGCCGGCGCTTGAATGCGTGCAGGGTGACCAGGGTGGTCGGCAGGTCATTCTGGACAACCGGCATGCCTGGCGCAGGGTGGACGTGGAAGATTCCGGCGTCTTGCGGGATGTCGATACCCCGACTGATTTGCTCGGTTAGGGTCAGAAGGGGCCGCGGTGCTGGCCATCGTGGGCCAGCCTCCTTCAGGGTTGCGCCGCGTTCTTCTGCTGTTTTTTCCAGCGCTCGAGGTTTTGCTCAAGCCATTGCGCCGGCAGCGGCCCATCGACGATCGCTTTCATTTTCTGCGCCAGCTGTTGCCGAAGCAGAGGCTGGTTGCACGGCGATTGATGTGACAGCGCCAGATACAGCCCCTCGCTGGCCACCGGTGGCTCCAACACCTTCAGCAGCGGGTCCATGCCCAGCGTACGCGCCAGCGCCATGCCGGGGTATTGCTCGTAGACCACATAGTCGTTGCGCTTGTGCAGCAGTTTCTCGAAGGCTTGCCTGGCGCTGGGCACCGCTTCGAGGTTCAGGTGTGCCTTGGCGTAGTCGTCGAACTGCTGGCCATGGCTGTTGCTGACCAAGGTCCCGCCCTTGAGTCCTTGCAGGTCAGCCCACCCCTGATAGGCAAAGACGCTGTCCTGGCGCACCCAGACCACGCTGGGCGTATGCAGGAACGCCGGCATCACGAAATCCATCACCTGTTGCCGCGCCTGGGTCAGGAAGTAGCCCGCCATGAGGTCGATACGGCCAGTGCGTACTTCCTCCTGCGCCCGGGACCAAGGCCCGGTATACAACACCTGTACCTCCAGGCCCAGGCTTCTGCCCAGGTGCAGGAGCAGGTCGGCATTGGCGCCGATCAGCTGCCGTGGATTGTCCGGGTCACGCCACAGGTAAGGCGGATACTCGGGATTACCTGTTGCAGTGAGATAATGGCAGTCTCGCGCCGCCAGTGCCGTCTTTGGTAGCACCGCCAGGACGCAGACCAGCAGAATCGCCAGGCAAGGACCACGCTCATCCATGTACGACCCTCGGCACGGTTGGCATTCGACGGCCAGACATGAATGCCATCGCTGCCATGGTTCAATGGCAGCGATGGCATCGCAAGCCGCTCGCATCAGACAGTCTGGACCATCGACGGCCAGCTGCCAGGCCGCTTTTGGCATCACAGGTAAAAGCCACGAGCGGCTATCCGATGAACCATCCAATCGCACAACAGGGCCGATGCCGTGGGCGCGTGCTCCTGTCAGAGATGGCGAGTGATACCGCCATCGACCTTGATGTTCTGCCCGGTGATGTAAGCGGCACCCTCCCCGGCCAGGAAGGCAATGGTCGCTGCAATTTCCTCGCAGGTACCGTAGCGCTTGAGCGGTACGCTGTCGCGGCGCTGCTCGGTGGCGGGCAGACTGTCGATCCAGCCTGGCAAGACATTGTTCATGCGGATGTTATCGCCGGCGTAGGTATCGGCGAAAATCTTGGTGAACGCGGCCAGACCTGCGCGGAACACCGCCGAAGTGGGGAACATGTCGCTGGGCTCGAATGCCCAGGCCGTCGAAATATTGATGATCACTCCACCGCCCTGGCGCTGCATGATAGGCGTGACCAGGCGGGACGGACGGATGGCGTTGAGCAGATAGGTGTCCATACCCAGGTGCCAGTCGGCGTCGGAGATTTCCAGGATCGGCGCGCGCGGGCCGTGACCTGCGCTGTTAACCAGCACGTCGACACGGCCCCATTTTTCCGCCACGGCATCGACCAGGCGCTGGAGATCCTCATTCGACTGATTGCTACCGGTCACGCCGACGCCTCCCAGTGCGTTGGCCAACGCCTCACCTTTGCCCGACGATGAGAGGATGCCGACCTTGAAGCCATCCGCTGCCAGACGCCGCGCAGCTGCCGCGCCCATACCACTGCCGCCTGCCGTGATGATCGCTACTTTTTCTATGGACATGTTGCCTCCTCTGGATGGACATCGTGTGAATTGATGTCATCACACTAGCAGCAGAGTCGCCGGTGAGGGAGGCAGCCGAAGTTGGTGCTGGCAGTAGCAAAACTACTGTCTACAGATGAGCCTGACGCAACAGCCAATCCTTGACCACCGCCAAACCTGGCGGTGTACCAGCCTTGCGTGGCCAGACCAGATAGAACGCCTTATCGAGCCGCAACTGCTGGGCAAACACTTGCTCCAGTCGTCCGGCATCGATGTCTCCTTGAACGAACATCTGGCTGGCCAAGGCAATGCCCTGGCCGTTGATGGCAGCTTCGATGGCCAGCGACGTCTGGTTGAACCGCACGTTTTTCGCCGTGCCCTGGGCGTGCTGCGCAAACAACGCACCGGTAAATTCTGGCCAGAAATCATGCGCATCATGCAGCATCACGAAGTCCTGCAATGCCTCGAAGCTGTCGGGGGCCCCCTTGCTGGCCAGCAACCGTGGGCTGGCCACCGCCACGATCCGCTGGTCCATCAGCAACTCGGTATTCAGCCCTGGCCCGAACGGGGGCTGGCCATAGCGCACCGCCAAATCGACACTATCCGTGCTGAAGTGCGAGAGCTTGTCCGTGGCCAGTACGCGCAGGTCGATATCCGGGTAGTCCTCGGCGAAGGCACCCAACCTTGGGATCAGCCACTTCGAGGCAAAGGAGGGGGTGACGCTGACCGTGAGGTGAAGCGGCTGCGGCCTGAGCAGACGGGTCGCCTCGTCGATCATGGACAAGGCGCTGCGCACGCGGCTGGCGTAGGAGCGCCCGGCATCGGTCATGCCTAGCCCTCGCGGCAAGCGCTCGAACAGACGAATCTCCAGGCTGGCTTCCAGCCCGCGAATCTGCTGGGCCACCGCAGCCTGGGTAACACCCAGTTCCTCGGCCGCCAGGCGAAAGTTCAGATGGCGCGCAACCACTTCGAACACCCGTAGGGCGTTCAACGATGGCAGGTTCGGGAAGCCTTCGGGCATAGGGAGCGATGTCTGTTAGTTAAGTAAGGAGCGTGGTCTGCCCCAGGAGCACGGCGGCGCGAGCAGGACAACTGGGACAGCGACTCGAGGAAGCTAGCCTCAAACTGCCGCCAAATAAACCGGCAGCGGAAGAAAAAGTCACGCACAGGTTGATGCGACGCCACCGCTTATCGGGCGGTTACACAAAATATCAGGGCACTGAGTGCTGGGAGTGTGTTGGGCTGACTATGCTGGTGCTTAGCTACCGGCAATTGGCTATTGCACGCTTGCGCATGGAACGTTGTAGCTCGCCACACCTTCTTCAGGCGCTACCCGCGCTGGGGTGGTTGGGCTTATCACGAGGACGATTCAAACATGCAGACCTCGGAACGAACGCCCCCGCTTACCCCTCATTCACTGATATCGCAATGGCCAACCCTGGTCTTGTGGGCATACCTTCTGTCCCCCCTGTTGATACGGGGCATTGCCAACCAGCAGCATGCGAGCATCGACTTGCTGGCCCTCTATAACCTTGCCATCTCCGGGCTTTGGCTGGTGTTGCTGCGGCTCGTTTCGTCCAATCAGTTCAAAGTCCACGCGCTGCTGCTGCCCTTCTACCTGCTGGCCACGATCGACCTGTTCCTGGTACTGAACTTCAACTCCCGGTTGACTGCTGCCTATGTATTCATTGCCCTGACCAATTACAAGGAGGCGAGCGATTTCGCAGCCACCTACTGGAAGCCGGTCGTCTCGGTGCTGGCCATATTCGCCCTGTGCTACGGCCTGGGACTGGCCGGGCTGTACAAACGGCGCTACTACAGAAGCCCGGCCCTCGCCTTGTTGACGGCCTGCACCCTGCTGCTAGGTTACGGCGCCTACTTCTACAAGACAGTCAAACTCAACAGCCTTGGCACAAGTGCAGTCCTGGACCTTGCCGCAAAGGACCAGAGCACGCCGTTCGGCTACCTGTCGCAGATCGGCCTGACCACCTACCTGCACATGCAATCCCAGGAACACATCAGCAAACGTCGCACCGCGAAGATCGACATCATCAGCCAGGCCGACGAAGCGAGTATCGAAACAGTGGTGTTCGTGATCGGCGAATCGTCACGGCCACATAACTGGTCACTCTATGGCTACCACAAACCCACCACGCCGAACCTCGACCGGCAAAAGGGTATCTACAGGCTGGACAACGTGTGCACCACCTCGCCGTATACGTCGGTGGCCGTTCCCGCCATGCTCAGCCTGTCGCCCATTTCCAACTGGGACATGATTGCCTCGACCCAATCACTGGTCGGCATCTACCGAAAAGCGGGCTACGACACCCACTGGCTTTCGGTCCAGGAAGTCGACAGCTTCGGCGGCATCATCCCGCACATCGCCGCGGAAGCGCAGTACCGTCAGTATTTCGAACGCAGTCATGACGGCGCCCTGCTTCCTGCCTACGAAAAAATAGTGCGCGACGGCGGCACGCGCAAACAGGCGATCTTCATCCACATCAAGGGCAGCCACTTCGACTACGCCCGGCGCTACCCCGACAACTTCAAGCAATTCAAACCGGCCAGCGGCAGTGCGAAAGACCAGATCACCGCAGACTACGACAACACCATTCTGTACACCGACTGGCTGCTGAACAGCCTCATCACCCAACTGCAGGCCCGTCGACGGCCTGCCCTGCTGGTCTACGCGTCCGACCATGGCGAAAATATCCTGGACGATCACCGCGAGCTGCTGGGTCATGGCATCGGCAATGAATACGACCTGGCGGTCTCTTCGTTCATCTGGGCATCCGACAACCTGCCGGCACCGCTCAACCTCAGGCTCGCAAAACTCAAGGACCGGGCCGACCAACCCATCAGTACCTCTTCGCTACCCCATACGCTGCTTGGTATCACAGGTGTGCTGACCAATGAATACAACAGCGCCCACGACCTGATGACCGATGCGTTTGTACCGTCCAAATGCCCGTACTTGCTTGGCTCAGGGTATGTACCGTCGTTCAAGTTCAGCACCCGCTAGCGATCGGTCGCATGTTCATCAAATCGATTGAACATCTGCGAAAAACACGCTTCAAACGAAGATACCAATCGCCACCTGCGAGGAGCCTGTCATGACCCGCGTCCAATCTGGACAGCGACCGCCCATGGGGACGCCACGCCCATGAAAATGCCCGGTCGCTCGCCCAATGCCTGCCTACAACTAGACTATGTGCGCGATACGCTTTTCGGGCCCGTGGCCCAGCGCGTCGAATGCCAATGCCAACTGGCCGCCCTCACGCTCCAGGGCCGCCCCGCGTTACGCCTGCACATCTGCCCCCCGCTGCCAGATAAAGTCGACCGTGCCCATAGCGTCGCCTTCATCTGGGACGGGCGAGACTACCGTGGAGTGGTACGGGACCATGGAAAGTGCGGAGACGGCGGGCTGAACCTGTTGCTCGAACTGCAGTAGCGGGGATCGCCCCCGGCCAGCTTGGGCCAGCCGGGGCTAGACACTGTCAGGCAATGGCTTTCAGCACCGTTGGCTGTGCGTCACGAAGGGCGTGCAACTGACTGACCAGATGCACCAGGTCACGGCAACTGTTCAGATTCTGCAGCGGGATCGATGTCAACGTTACACCGTCATCGAGCGATTGTCCCTGGCCAAGGCGGATTGTCAGGGTGGCGCCGTCCGGGCAGCTTACCTCGCAACGATCGGGCAGGCAGGCTTGCTCGATCATCTGCCGCATCTCTAGCATCGAAACTCCAATCAACGACATGGTACGACCCTCTCTGTACTGGATGGCCTGTTGTGTGAGTACGCCTTTGCCGCGTGGGGTGCCAATTGATAATGCGCATGTCCAAGCGGCACTCCATGTGCCTGAACAATGATCGGCTCAGATATCCCTAAGCACCTTAGTGGAAGAATGCGATCCGGGCCGGGTGGTTCGACTGGATGCTGGCAGTTCGCGACGGGCGGTCAGTGCGCGGCACCGTCGCGGTCCTCGGCCATCTGTCCGAACCGACCGGCATGGAAGTCATCGAACGACTCGGCGATCTCGACCTGACTGTTCATCACGAACGGACCATAGCCCACTATCGGTTCGTCGATCGGCTCACCACTGAGCAGCAACACACTGCTGTCCTGCTGCGCCTCGATCACCACATGCTCTCCGTCGCGCTCGAACAGCACCAGGCTGGCCGGGCCGGCTTCTCGCTCGCCGTTGGCGCGCAGCATACCGCGCAACACCACCAGAGCGGCCGTGCGCCCCTGCGCCACCGGCAACTGCAGCGAAGTACCGGCTTTCAGGCGCAAGTCCCAGACGTCCATCGGGGTAAAGGTGCGGGCGGGGCCTCGCCGGCCTTCGTACTCACCGGCAATCACCCGGACACTGCCCCCCTCATGCGCCAACGGCACCACAGGAATGTCAGAGGCCAGCAGCGTCTGGTAGCCCGCAGCGGCGCGCTTGTCCCGCGCAGGCAGGTTGACCCAAAGTTGCACCATTTCGAGGGTACCGCCTTGGCGCGCGAACGCTGGCGAATGGAATTCTTCGTGAATGATGCCATTGGCGGCGGTCATCCATTGCACGTCGCCTGGGCCGATCAGGCCGCCGGCACCCGTGGAGTCACGGTGCTCCAGTTCGCCCTGGTAGACGATTGTCACGGTCTCGAAGCCCCGGTGCGGGTGCTGCCCAACCCCACGCCGGTCATGGGTGGGCGTGAAGTCATGGGGCCCCGCGTAGTCCAACAGCAGGAATGGGCTGATCTGGCTGGCCAGGTTGTCATAGGTGAACAGGCTGCGTACCGGAAAACCGTCCCCCACCCAGTGCGCATGGGGGCTGCGGTGGATACCCAGTATCGTTTTCATGAGAAGTCTCCTCTCTCGGCTGAGCTCACCTTAACAACCATGTCAATCCGCCGGAAGACGGCTCAAATGGCATGGATCGTTCCACTGACAGGACAATACGCTCATTGGTGAAGAAAGGAGAGCACCTGTTCCGCCGCCATGACAGGGTCTTCCTGCATGAAGCAGTGACCACCGGGTACGGGTAGCGCGGTGACATTGGCATTGAGCGTGGCCAGGCGGTTTACCGAGCGAGGGACGAAGGGATAGGTGTGCTCGCCGTACAGCACCAGGGTCGGCACCTGGATACGGGCAAGATTGGGCCACATGCGGGTGGGGAAAGAACTGAATATCTCCACTTCGCGGCTGGGCCGGCACTTGAGCACCACCCCTTCCCCGCAGTCACCGATAGCGTGTTCGACGTAGGCCTGCAGCGCTGCGGCGCTCCACCCCTTGAAGATACCCCGCCCTTGAAGCGAGGCCAGTGCGGCTTCGCGATCCGGCCAGTGACTGCGGCGGCTGGCCGCCTTGCGCGCCAGGGCATGACGACGATGCAGGCCAACCATCGCGGCCGCGCCCATGACCCCGATCATCCGCCGACTGAACAATACCGGGTCAAGCAAAACGGCTCGCGCGAAGGCCAGCGGGTCGCTGGCCAGCATCAGCCCGGTGAGCACGCCACCGAAGCTATGCCCGACGGCATATCGAGGTACATCGCCATATTCGCCGCGTCCCGCTTCGAAGGCCTCCAAGGCCAGTGCCGCCGTGCGGTTCCAGCCCAGAAAATCACCGCCGTGGTCGCTGTCTCCATGCCCCTGCACGTCGCTCAGCCACAAGTCGAAATGCTCTGCCAGACGCATCAACAGTGGCTGGTAAGCCAGGCTGCAAAAACCATTGCCATGGAGAAAATGCACCAGCGGCTTGCCACTGGCTGGCGAACGCCAGCCGCGCAAGGTGAAACCTTCGGTGCAGGTATGGGACCAGGGAATCAACTCCATCGGCGCGCGCTACTCATCGTTCTAGGAAAACGCCGATTCTACAAACAGCAACGGGTACAGCGAAATCACCAGCAACAAGGCCATCAGGACATTGAACAGCATCAGCCAGCGCGGGTTCTGCAGCACATTGCGCAAGGCGCTGCCGAACATCACCCAGACCCCGACGCTGGGCAGGTTGACCAGGGCGAACACCGCAGCGATCACGATGACATTGAGCACATAGCCTTGGGCCGGTGTGTAAGTGGTGATCGCCCCCACGGCCATTACCCAGGCCTTGGGATTGACCCATTGAAACGCTGCCGCGCCCCAGAACCCAAGGGGCTTGCGGGCGCCGGAAGAAGAGCTGCCGACCGGTCCGGAGGTGGCGATTTTCCAGGCCAGGTAAAGCAAGTAAACGGCGCCGGTATAACGCAGCACGGTATACAGCGGCGGCCAGGCCTTGAACACTTCGCCCAGGCCAAAGCCCACCGCCAGCACCATCACCATGAAGCCGACACTGATTCCGATGGCGTGGGGAATGGTCCGACGCACGCCGAAGTTCACCCCCGACGCCAGCAACATGGTGTTGTTCGGCCCTGGGGTGATGGAGGAAACGAAGGCGAATAACATGAAGGCCATGAGCAAATCGGCAGAGGCAAGCATGATCGGCATTCCGCATTTATTGTCGTTGCTGCCACACTAGCCGAGTCGCCCTGACTGCAACCGATACAGTTGGGTTAAATTAAACAGATACAAATCACTGTACCGACCCGCGATGTTCTCCACCCACAAGGACGCCCCATGAGCCTCAACATCCGCCCTGCCGTTCGTAGCGATGCTGCGCAGATTTTGGCCTTCATCACCGAGCTCGCCGACTATGAACGTGCCCGCCACGAAGTGGTCGCCTCCCTAGCCGACATCGAGCACAGCCTGTTCGACGAGGGCAGCACGGTGCATAGCCTGATCTGCGAGCGAGACGGCCGGGCCATCGGCTTTGCCGTGTATTTCTACAGTTACTCGACCTGGCTGGGGCGCAACGGCATCTACCTGGAAGACCTGTACATCACCCCCGAGCAACGCGGCGATGGCGCAGGACGGCAACTGCTGCGGCACATTGCCCGTGAGGCGGTGGCAAACCAGTGTGGGCGCCTGGAGTGGAGCGTGCTGGACTGGAACGAGCCCGCCATCGGGTTCTACAAATCGTTGGGCGCAGAGGCCCAGGATGAGTGGGTCCGGTATCGGATGGAGGGTGAAACCTTGCTGGGCTTCGCCCACGGCTGAGGCGGAACGGCCTGGCAGCCCAACTCGCTGTGACAATCGGCGTCACGGGGATTATGCTCTGTAGGCATGTCCCCACATTTCAATATGTGAGCGCCGAATATGAAAATCGATGACATGGACGCCTTCGTGGCGGTCATCCGTTGCCAGTCGACCAACCTTGCCGCCGAGGCCCTGCAACTGACCCAGCCGGCCATCACGCGCCGGGTGCAGAACTTCGAGCAAGACCTGGGCGCCACCCTCCTCGACCGCAACACCAAACCGCTCAGACCGACACCCATGGGACTGCGGGTATACGAGCAGTGCAAGGCCATCCTGCGCGAGATCGACTCGCTGCGCGAATTGGTGGCCAACGACGGTGCACCGTCCGGCACCCTGCGACTTGGCGTGCCACAGACACTGGGCGATGTGATATTGCTCGATGCCCTGGCGCAGTTGCGCGAAACCTATCCGCAACTGCGTACCCAAGTCACCAGCGGTTGGGGCAGCAGCCTGATCGCCCGTATGGAAAATGGCGAACTCGACGCCGCTGCGGCGCTGTTCCCGCCGGGCAAGATTTTCCCGGAGGGCATCGCCAGCCAGTCGGTTGCACGAATGCCGTTGCGAGTAGTGGCTGCCAAGGGGAGTGCCAGCAAACGTAGCTTCAAGCTCAAGGACTGCTACACCCGCGGCTGGGTACTCAACCCCGATGGTTGCGGCTTTCGCGCCGGGTTGCAGCGGGCACTGAGCGAACAGGGCCTGAGCCTGACGATCAACCTGGAGACCTTCGGTACCGAGTTGCAACTGGGCCTGGTCGCCACAGGCCAAGGACTGGGCCTTGTGCCAGAACCGCTGCTGGAGGGCAGCCGCCATCGCGATGCACTGGAGGTGGTCAATGTGTCCGACTTCAAGCCGCAGGTCGACTTGTGGTTGTTCCACCCCCGATACCTGGGGAATCTGCAAGAGCCGGTTGAGTTGTTCGGGGAAATCGCGGGCAATCGATTGAAAGCGGAGTGAGCTCGCACGCTCCTATCGCCGGCCCTTGTGAGAGTGGGCTTGCGAGGGGCGAGCCGATCCGCGCCGGCACCATCACTAAATGCACATACCGCATAAATAAGAAATTATTTTATTCTCAAAACAAATAATTAGCATAGAACCAAAAAGACTTTTACAGCATCCGCTCCTACGAATACGTTCTTTGAAACCTAACGTGTTCCAGGGATGAATGCCCCATGAGTCACCCCCGTCCACGCCCCGCAAGACGATATGGTGCTCGGCCAGACCGTGCGCACTGCGCTGGCGGAGGTGGCCGCAAGAGCCAATCGGTGATCACCGGCCAATTGCAACTGGACGAGCCGGCCGATGCGATGGGGCCTGATCGCTCGGCCCAGCCTCAAGGTCACCGCCCGGAGCCACTTCCTGTCGGACATCCGCTCTATCGCCATCGGCGGGTGTACCTGTCGCCTCACGCCTCGGTGATTTTCGAAGAAGGCTACCTCGCCCTGCAGGACGCCTTCCTCGACAACTGTGCCCGTTACCCCAAGCAAGCCCCGCTGCGCGGGTGGACACCCAGCGCGGCTACCGTTCCTGACTTCTGGAGAGCATCATGAGTTCATTGTCTGCGGTATCCCCCAACGAAAGCGGCGTGCGCCAGCGGGTCGGCGCCGAGGAATGGGAGGTGCGAGTCAAGCTCGCCGCAGCCTACCGGCTGGCGGCACTGTTCCGCTGGACCGACCATATCTACACACATTTTTCGGCCCGCGTGCCTGGGCCGGATGAACACTTCCTGATCAACGCGTTTGGCCTGTTGTTCGACGAAATCACCGCCTCGAACCTGGTGAAGGTGGATGTCGACGGCACGATCATCGACGACCCACTGGGCCTGGGCATCAACCAGGCCGGCTACGTGATTCACAGCGCTATCCATCGTGCCCGCCCCGACCTCAAGGCGGTGCTGCATACCCATACCCGTGACGGTGCCGCCGTGTCGGCCCAGCGCAAGGGTCTGCTGCCGATCTCGCAACATGCCCTGGCTTACTACAGCCGGGTGGCCTACCACGACTATGAAGGCGTCGCGCTGGACCTTGACGAGCAACAACGACTGGTGGCCAACCTGGGCACCGGCAATATCCTGATTCTGCGCAATCACGGCCTGCTGACGGGCGGCATCAGTGTCGAGCATGCCTTTCGCGAACTGCATGGGCTGGAGCGCGCCTGCAACATCCAAGTGGCGGCGCAAGTTGGCGGCCATGATCAGTTGTTGCATGCATCGCCGGCAGCGATCGCCAAGGTCCATGAGCAATCCAAGCGGTTTTCCGATGGGCAGGGTGAGGGCATCAAGCGGCACTGGGATGCACTGATTCGGCAACTGGACCGGGAGGGGCTTGATTACCAGCGCTGATTGGATCGGCCTCATCGACTGCACGTCGGCGGCGTTCTGGATCGGCACCCAAGCCCATCGCAAAAAATTACAATAATGCATTTATATCTATATTTTTTATGAATCATAAACATAATTAGAATAGAACCACAAAGCCTTTCACAACCTCACCCCACAACCGCTAAGTTCACTGCAGACCGACCCCTTTCCTGGCGGAGGCCGACAACCACCCACTTCCCGGCCGCCTGGCTCGCCTCGACCGGACAGACGCGGCGGCCTGAGCCCACCACGACAGAGAGTTCTGATTCATGAGTCTCGAATTCATCGGCCTCATCGGCCCCCAGGAAGGTAGCGAATCGCAGGCGCCGCGTGGCCCGCTGGTCGACCTCGAATTCATCAGGGCCTTTTCCCACGCCCAGGAATACGGCGGTTTCGACAAAGCGTTGCTGGCAGTCAACACCAGCGAGCCGGACTCGCTGATTCTGGCCAGCTATGTGGCGGCGCTAACCGAGCGCATCGGCCTGCTGGTGGCGCACCGCCCCGGGTTCCAAGCGCCGACGTTCGCCGCTCGACAGCTCGCCACCCTCGACCAGCTCAGCCGTGGCCGCGCCTCGATCAACATCATCACCGGCGGCGATAGCGGTGATCTGCAACGCGACGGCGACTTCCTCGACAAGGATGCACGTTACGCCCGCACCGACGAGTACCTGGAGGTGATGCGCAAGACCTGGACCCACACCGAACCTTTCGACCACCACGGTGAACACTACCGGGTCGAGGACAACTTGACCCTGGTCAAGCCGGTGGCCAAGCTGCCTGTCTACTTCTCCGGTGCCTCTGACGCGGCGGTGGAGGTGGCGGCCAAGCATGCCGATGTCTACATGATGTGGGGCGAACCGCTGGAGCAAGTACGCGAGCGCATCGGCAAGGTGCGCAAGGCCGCGGCACGCTATGGCCGCGAACAGAAGATCCGCTTCAGCCTGTCGCTACGGCCGATCCTTGGTGCCACCGAGGCAGAGGCCTGGGCACGGGCCGAACGCATCCTCGCCGACGCTCAGCACCGCATCGGCTTGCGCCAGGGCAACCGCCGCGATAAAAACGTCGGCAAGAGCAACGTCGGCTCGGAGCGCCTGGTGCAATTGGCCAGCCAACGCAAGGTTCACGACACCCGCTTGTGGACCGAGATCGCTGCGCTGGGCGGCGGAGCTGGCAACTCCACCTCGCTGGTTGGCACTGCCGATCAGGTCGCCGAGGCAGCACTGGCCTACTACGAGCTGGGTGTTACCACCTTCCTGTTCCGTGGCTTCGATCAGCTTCGCGATGCCGTAGAGTACGGCCAAGCGCTGATTCCACGCATCAAGTCGCGGGTGCAGAGACAACCGCCCGAGGGCCAGGCGCTGCAAGCTTGAGCTGACCTAAATCCACTGCGCTTGTGGCAAGATCAGTCTCCCTCGACTGCGAGCCATTCCATGCTCATCGACGAAGAACTGACCCTCAAGAAGCTCGAGACTTTTCTCGCCTTCATGCGCAGCGGCAACCTCGGCCGTGCCGCCGCTGAGTTGTCGACCAGCGCGGTGAGCGTGCACCGGGCGATCCACTCCCTGGAAAGCGCCCTGCGCTGCCCGCTGTTCAAGCACGAAGGCCGTCAGCTGATTCCGCTGGAAAGCGCCTATGTGCTGGAGAAGAAAGCCCGCCAGCTGATTCAGGATGCTGAGCAAATGGTGCGGCAGACCCGGGAAGCGGCAGGCTTCTATGCCGAGCGCTTTCGGCTGGGTGCGCTGTACTCGCTGACGGTCAAGACCGTGCCCAAGCTGGTGATGGGCCTGAAGCTGCGGCGCAGCGAACTGAATATCGACCTGACCCTTGGCTCGAACATCGACCTGCTACAGCGCCTGAAAAACCACGAACTGGATGCGATTCTGGTGTCGCTGGACGACAGCGTCGATGACCCGACCTGCGAACAGTTGCCGCTGTTCTCGGACGATATCTTCCTTGCCGCGCCCACCGATTCGTCGTTTGCGGCACAGGCCGAGGTGGACTTGGCGGACCTGGCCGATTCTACCTTCATAACCCTGACCCAGGGCTTCGCCACCCACCGTGATGGCGCGCGGGTGTTCCAACAGGCCGGGTTCGAGCCAAAGGTAGCGATGCAGGTGAACGATATCTTCACACTGCTGAGCATGGTCAGCTCGGGCGTGGGTTATGCCCTGCTACCGGGGCGCATCGCCGCAGTGTACGAGAACCGCGTGCGGCTGCTACCGCTGCAACCGCGCTACCGCTTGCAACAGCACATTGGCGTGGTGTTTCTCAAGGCCCGGGAGCGAGAGCCGAACCTGTTGGCGTTGTTGGCTGAATGCCGGATGTATAGCCGGGAAAACTGAGCGAGTTTCATTGCCGTCAAGCCGACGCCTGCCGATTGAACCTGCAGGCGCCGGCTTGCTGGCGATAGGCTGCACCGCAACGCAGACGCCTAGCCCACCAGCCCACGCACACAGAAGTACAGTATCGAAGGTCCCATCAAACACCCCAGCCCGGTATGGAAGGTCGCCGTCAGAGCGCCATAGGGCACCAACCGTCGATCCGTCGCCGCAAGGCCCGCTGTTACACCCGAGACTGTTCCCGCCAGCCCGCCGAACACCATGGCCGAACGTGGGTTGTCCAGGGCCAGCAAGCGCGCAGAGACCGGAGTGAACACCATTACCAAGATCGCCTTGATCAAACCGGTGGCAATCGACAGCGCGACCACGTCCGAACTCGCCCCCAGCGCGGCGCCAGTGACCGGCCCGACGATATAGGTCACTGCGCCGGCTCCGATGGTGGTCATGCTCACCGCATCGCGATAACCGAAGGCATAAGCAACCGCCGCCCCGACCATGAACGGCAGCACCGTTCCCAGCAGCAGCGATACTGCACCGATCATCCCCGCCTTGCGTGCTTCGGTGGCCTGCACCTCGAACGCTGTGGCGACAATCGCGAAGTCACGCAGCATGGCCCCTCCCATCAGGCCGATGCCCGAGAACAGCGCCATGTCGGCCAAGCCTTTCTGCCCGCCGGTCACGGTGCCGCCGACCCAGGCCAGTGCCAGGCCAATGACGATGGCGATGGCCGATCCGTGCACCCGGCCGAAGGTCAGGTATTTCGACAGCAGTACCGACAACCACATGATCCCACCCACCACCGCGAACGCGGTGATCAGGCCGTTGTGCTCCAGGGCATTGTCAATGATCGGCCACATGATCAACGACCTCCCGCAGGGACGACCTGCGTCTGGGTTGCGGGGTCCGCATTCAGCGCGGGCAAGGGTTCGCCGCGATGGCTGCGGCTGATCAGGGCGATCGTCAAGCCGCAAACCAGCACGGCACCGACCGCCGCCAGCAGTGCGGCAGGCCCACCATGCAGGGCCGTGACCACGTTCTGTTGGGCCGCCATGGCCACCACCATCGGGATATACATCGCGCCCCAGAACCCAACGCCGAATTCGCATTCCTTGCTCATGCCGCCGTGGCGGTGCATGTACAGCCTCGCGCAGATCAGCAGGATCATGGCGATGCCAACCCCGCCCACATTGGATTTGACCCCAAGCAGCACGCCCAGGAAGTCGCCGACGATAACGCCGGCCAGCGTGCATACCGCCAGCAGAGCCACACCATAGATAATCATTGTCGTTGTCCTCAGCTTGTGTCGAAGTTGCTTGTTGTTGTTCTTCGATAACGCTTTTGTTGCGCTGCCCGTGCCAGCCTCATCGCCGGCAAGCCGACGGCTACCGCGGCTGAAGGAGACAGCTAGCCCAGGGACATCATCGGTCGTTGGCCACCTCCTGACGCAACAAGACGTCCATGGTATCGGGCCGGGTCGACTCGACTGCCAGCACCCTGCCCTGTTCGAATACAGGACGCGCCAGGCCGCTTAATACGCTGCCTGGCGGCAGTTCCCGGTGCAGGCGCACACCGCGCTCATATGCGTTGCGCAACGTAGCACGCCAGTTCACCAGCCGCGCCATGTTGCCTGCCAGGTCGTCGCGCAGGCGCTCTGGGTCGAAGATCGGCCGGCCGCTGGTGCTGCTCAGGTAGGTGATACGTGGACGGCGCAATGGCACATCGGCAAAGGCTTCGGCCAACGTCCGCGCGGGTTCGTCGAGCAAGGCGCAATGGGACGGCACGCTGACAGCCAGGCGACGAGCGACGCCCTGGCCTTGGCGGCGAACGCGAGCGGCGACTTCATCCAGCGCAGTGTCTCGGCCGGCGATGACGATCTGGTTGTCGCTGTTGAGGTTGGCCAGAAACACCTCGCCCCCCACCTGCGCCAGCAGACGCTCGACACAGGCCAGGTCCAGGCCACTGATGGCGATCATGCCGTACCCTTGCGGATAGGCGCGTTGCATCAACTCGCCACGCAGGCTTACCAAGCGCACGGCATCACGCCAATCCAGCGCGTCGGCGGTCACTGCGGCGGGATAGGCCCCGATCGACAGCCCCGCCACGTAATCCGGGGCTGGGCCGCGCTGCATCAGCCAATGTGCCCACGCGACGCCGACCAGCAGCAGGCACAACTGCACGGCACGGGTGGAGTGCAGGGCTGCTTCACTGTCCAGGTCCAGCACCTGTTCGCCCAAGGTATCGCTGGCCTCTTCGAGCAGCCGCCCGGAACCCTCGGGCAAACGATGCAGCATGCCTGGCTGCTGAACGCCCTGGCCGGGAAATGCGAACAGACTGCTCACGCCGCACACTCCAAGGCGTTCCAGGGGTCTGTCACCAGGCGGGCGCCATTGGCCGACTTGAGCAGAACCCGCCGCGCCATCCCCGCCCAGTCGCGCAGGGCGATGGCGCCATTTGGGGTGTCCAGTTGCAGGTCGATACGGCAGGGAGCGCAGTCCAGAATGGCCAGCAGTTCCCGCGCCTTTGCCCGTGCTACCGGCTGCGGTGTGCGCAGCAGCAGATCCAGATCGCTGGCCAGGTGCAGCACATTGCGAGCGGTGGCGATCTGGTACCCCACGCTTCCGGTCGGCCCCCATTCCAAGCCTGTGCTATCGAGCACCGGAGCCACCGAAGCCAGGGCCTGCAGTGCCGGCCAGGGGCTATCGCCCTGCCAGCGCAGCGCTTGCGGGCTCAACCGCCGCTGGACTTTGGCCAGAGGCATCTGCACGCCCAGGCGCTGCTCGCGTCCGTGCCCACGAAGCCCCACCGCCACCCAGCCGGGTGGACTGCAGGCCCGACGGACCACCACGGGCTCGCCACCTGCCAATACCTGATGCGCCCAGGCCGGCGCTGCATCAGGCAGGTTCTGCGGGGTCATGCCCCAGAGCAGGTCGTGGGGGTATGGGACGCCCATCTCAGGCCTCCTGCCACTGGCGACGCAACTGTTCGCGAACTTCGCGCGAAGCACGGCGGTTTTCACCCAGCAGGCGTGATGCAAGCGACGTGGAGCTGCCAATATCGCGCACGGCATCAGCCAGGCAGGCGCGCACCTGAGCCAGGTCCCTGACGCTCGGGGTCTGGGCGTTGTCGACCGACAGCCGCCGCCACAACAAGCCAAGCGACCCATAGCTGGCCAGGTCGTAGGCCATTGGCGGAACTTCGGCGGCCAGCACCTCCAGTGCCTCGACGCTGCGCAGGGTGATGCGCGCCGCGGCGGCCTTGCCCATGGCATGAACCATGACGCCGTCATCCTCCAGAGCAATCAGGCGCTGCGCCTGGTAGCCGTGGGCCAGGAACGCGCCAGACATGGCCTTGCCGACCAGCAGGCCTATCACCGGGTGGCCGGCCAGGCGCGCCTGGGCATAGGCGTGCACCGCGGCGGCCAAGGCCTGATGTATGCCCAACGCCTCCTCCCGTCGGCCGTAGGCCTGGCTCGGTACGTCAATGACGGCGACGATGGCACGTTTTTCACCCGAGCGATCGGCTTCCACAGCTTCGCTCACCGCCTTGGCCAAGCCCCAGCCTTCGAGTAGCCCAACCTCCCCCGAGCGCGCGCGGGGAAAGGGGTTGCTGGCATCTGGCACCACCGCGATGAAGCGCGCCAGACGATTATCCAGCTCACCATCGATCACCTGTATCGACGCCGGGTAACCAGGCAGAGCCTCACCTCCGGCCAGGCCGGGCAGCCAGTTCAAGGCACGGTTCATGAGATTGCTCCTTGATAGAGAGTTCGCACGGCAGCGGCGTCCAATTGCGGGCAGTCATCACCGAGGCTTGCCAGGCGATCGAGGAACCAGGCATGGCGAGCGACCCGATTGGCAGAGGGACTGTCGAGCAACTGCACCAGTCGCTGGCGGATACGGTCGACATCATCGGCAACGTAGGCGTCAACCAACCCGCAAGCATGACGCTGTTCACCGCCGGTCAGGCTCCAGATGAAAGGACGGTCCTTGGCGTCGTATTCCTCGATACCGGCTTCCTGTTCGATTACTTGGGGGCCGTTGAGCCCCAACCGGGCCTCGCGGGTGACCAGCAAGTGGCTGCACAAGCCAGCGGCGATGGACATGCCGCCGAAACAGCCGACCGAGCCTGCGATCAGGCCTACCACAGGTTGATGGGCGCGCAACTCGACGATGGCGGACTGAATCTCGGCAATGGCAGCAAGGCCCAGGTTGGCTTCCTGTAGGCGCACACCACCGGTTTCCAGCAACAACACCGCGCACGTGGGAATACCCTTGCGGTTATCCTCGATGGCCAACTCCAGCGCCCCAGCGATCTTGGCACCTCCTACTTCGCCCATGCTGCCACCCTGGAAGCCGCCCTCGATGGCCGCGATCACTGCACGTGTGCCTTTCAAACGGCCTTTGCCGATCACCACGCCATCGTCGGCCTGGGGCACGATGCCCTGACGCGGTAGCCAAGGCGACATGAGCCGGTCGAACGGGCCAAGCAGTTCGCGAAAGGTGCCAGGATCGAACAAGGCGCGGGCGCGTTGGCGTGCGCCGAGTTCGACGAAGCTGCGGCTGCGCAGCAGGCGGTCGATGTCAGTCATGGGCAATCTCCTCGAAACCTTGCTCCAGGCGCAGTCGCACCACTCCTGGAGTGGCGCCGAAATCGTGGATGTCGATCTTCACCGCCGGCAATGTGCGGCCTTCGAACAAGCGCTGAAACAGTTGCGTCCAGCGGGCGTCGCTGCCGTCGACCGAAGTTACCACCTGAATATCGAGGCGGCCGGCGGTGCCGGGCTCGATCAGTACCTCCAGGTCCCCGGAGCTGACGCACCCCACCAGGGTGCGGCCACGCCCCGGTCCGGCGGCGGGAAATTGAAACGTAAGGGTTTGCATGTCACAGGCTCCCGGCAAAGTCGAGGAACAGGCAAGCGGCCAACAAGTCGGCGGCACCGCCCGGTGAGGCATTCAGTTGCAGCAGTTGCATCTCCAGCTGACGCAGTTGCCGGCGCCCGCCGAGGGTGGCGCTGCCCCCAGCATCGAGCACGGCGCGGGCCCCCTGCTGGACCGTGGCCAGACCCTGTGGCCCAGCGCGCCAGAGGACGCAGGTATCGCTCAGTGCGGCCATGATCGCCAGCAAGGCGTCCAGACGGGCATGGGTTTCGCTGGCTCCGGCGGCGCGGCTTCGCAGCAGTTGCGGCAGGCCATGCTCGATGACGGCTGGGAAGCCTTGCTGAGCTTGCTCACGCGCCCCACTGGCGCCGTAGCGACGGCGTACCTGGTTGCCGTGGCTGTCCGGGGCGATGGCGGCCGGGTCGTCGAGCAGCGCAATACGCCCTGCGCGGGCGGCCACTACCTGGGCGCCTGCGCCAGGGTCCAGGGCGCAGGCCGCAACCAGCAGGCCAAGCGCCCAGATTGCGCCTCGATGGGTATTCACCCCGGCCGTGACACTCAGCATGGCGGCTTCGCCTTCACGGCCGATGCGACCGAGCGCGCCGCGCAGTGGCTGGTCGATATACCCATGATCCTGGGCAGCCTCGGCCATCTGTCGCAGACAAGGCCACAGCGCCATTGCCGAAGCATGCATCAAGCTCAGGGTCATGTCGTTGTGAGCACCGCTGCTGCGGCGGTCCACCAACCCAGGCTTGGGCGACAGGTCGGCCTCGTCGATCAAGGCCGCCACAGCGAGGTCGGCGAGGTGCTCGGGCAAGGTGATGGCCGATGACCGTTCGGGCCTCATCGCGGGCAAGCTCGCTCCTGCAGGAGGCTCAAGGCTCAGGGGGCGGCGCGATGGCCAATCCGATTGGGGATTCAAGGTTTCCATCACCAACTCCTGAAACGCGCAGGCGGGTTGTACAAACCGCCGGACCACTCCACCAGATCGGCGATGCTGCGCGCGGCGAGCAGTTCGCGGCCGGCGTCGGTGCGTCGAATGCCCAGGTCTTCGGGCAAAGCCACCAGGCCTTGCTGGCGCAGCCGCAGGGTGACTTTCGGGTCGTGACGCAGGCCGATGGCGGTAACCCCGGCCACGGCGGCGATCATCTGCTGACGTTGTTCAAGGCTGCGTGCCTTGTACAGGTAGGCGATGCCCTCTTCGGTCAACAGGTGGGTGACGTCGTCGCCGTAGATCATTACGGGGGCCAGGGGCATGCCGGTTTTCTTCGCGACCTCGACCGCGTCGAGCGTCTCGACGAAGGTGGGTTTACCGCCCTCCTGATAGGTCTCGACCATCTGCACCACCAGTTTGCGACCACGCTCGAGCAGGGTTTGCGGCACGGTCATGTCAAGCCAGGCCGGAGTAGCATGGCGCCGTCCCCTGGGGTCGTGCCCCATGTTCGGCGCACCGCCGAAACCTGCCAGGCGGCCACGGGTGACGGTCGAGGAATGTCCATCGCCATCGACCTGCAAGGTGGCGCCGATGAACAGGTCCACTGCGTATTGCCCTGCCAGCTGGCACATCATGCGATTGGAACGCAGCGAGCCATCACGGCCGGTGAAGAACACGTCAGGGCGCTGAGCGATGTAGTCCTCCATGCCCAGCTCGGTACCGAAGCAGTGCACGCTTTCGACCCAGCCGGTCTCGATGGCCGGGATCAGGGTTGGGTGCGGGTTGAGGGTCCAGTTGCGGCAGATCTTGCCTTTGAGGCCCAGGGACTCGCCGTAGGTTGGCAGGATCAGTTCGATCGCGGCGGTATTGAAGCCGATGCCATGGTTGAGCGACTGGACCTGGTGCTTTTCGTAGATGCCACGGACGGCCATCATCGCCATCAGCACATGCACCGGCTTGATGTGACGCGGGTCGCGGGTGAACAGCGGCTCGATATAGAACGGCTTGTCGGCAACGACCACGAAATCGACCCAGGAAGCCGGAATGTCCACCCGTGGCAGGTCATCGGTACGCTCGACCAATTGGTTGACCTGGGCGATGACGATGCCATCGCTGAAGGCTGCCGGTTCCACCAAGGCCGGGGTGTCCTCGGTGCTGGGGCCGGTATACAGGTTGCCGTCGCGGTCGGCCATGAAACTTGCGACCAGGGTGACGTTGGGGATCAGGTCGACCAGCAGCCGCGAATACAGTTCGATGTAGGTGTGAATGGCGCCGACTTCCAGCAGGCCGTCTTCCAGCAGCTGGCCGATGCGCAGGCTCTGCGGGCCGGCGAAGGAGAAGTCGAGCTTGCGGGCGATGCCGCGTTCGAACAGGTCAAGGTGCTCGGCACGGCTCACGCTGGGCATGATCATGTGCAGGTCATGCAGATGCTCGGGGTCGGCCTTGGCCAGGGCGCGCGAGAGAAAGTCGGCCTGCTTCTGGTTGTTGCCTTCGAGCACGACCCGGTCGCCGGGAGCGATCAGCAACTCCAGGGCCTCGACGATCCGCTCGGTGGGCAGCACCACACTGTCGGCGAGGTGCCGGACCCGATCGAGACGACGCTGCTTCTCGGCGCGCCGCCTCGACCATTGCGGCGGTGGATTCGTTGTTATGGTCATGGGTGACTCCACGGTTCGCTGTCGTGGAGGCACATTAGGGCGGTACTGTCGGCTCGATCAATCAAGCTGGGTGCGTGATCGTTACGCTCAGGTTAACGATGGCGGGGCATTGAGCACCGTGACGACTGCAGGCGGATCAGCACGGCTTCGTCCACGCCAGTCCGGCTGACGCAACAGGCGAATCGGTACCTTGCGCAGCGCCTGCGCAACGGGCACGAAGCTGTCCGGTTCGTACAGGTAGTGCACGGTCCGCCCAGTCTCGCCTTCGTCCTGCGGTGGCGAGCTTTCCCAGGCGAGGTTGTCGCCATCCCAGCCGTACAGGGTGTAACCGCAACCCAGTTCGCGCTGGCGCTTGACGCGTTGCATCTGGTTCCAGCCACTGCCCGCACGGGGATCGTCGTAGTGATGCGCGGTCGAGTGTTTGTGCAGGCGACGGCCCAGGGCGTCGTAGCTGTACGCCACGCTGAGCTTGCCATCGTCGAAGCGGACCAGACGGTCGAACAGGTCCCAGGTCAGGCGGGCCTTGTCGCCGTTATGCAGGCGGTGGATGAGGTTGCCGCGTTCGTCGTACTGGTAATGCGTGCCGGCGTACTCGCGCAGCAGGTTGTCCATCAGCTTGTTGCGACGCGGGTCGCTTTCCAGCGGGTGGTTGAGTTCCTGGGTCTTCTGGTCCAGCAGGTTGCCGGCCGGGTCGAAGGCGAAGGTCGCGACACCCAGGCGACTGGTGGCTTGCAGCAGACGGCCCACCGGGTCGTACTGATAGGCCAGGTGACCACGGCGGGTGTCGTGGATGTCGGTCAGCTGGCCGATGGCATCGTATTGATACTGGCGCTTGAGCAACGTGGACTTGCCGTCGTGGCTACCCAGCCATTGCGCCTGCAGGCGACCCGCCGAGTCCCACGCCTGGGTCTGCTCTCTGTCGTTTCAGTCACCCGCTGATGCAAACGTTTTCAAGCCCAGCGCCTGCAAGGTTTAGTGGATCTACCGGGGCGAGGTCGCAAGCCATTATTGCCTGCCGAAGCCTTGAGGCGAACCCTTGAGCAAGTCACTCAACCGCGCATCGGTCAGCCGCGCTGGAGCTGCCGTAGCATGGCCTCGCCATCCGACTCCGCCGATTAAAATAGAGAACTAGGCCATACATGATGCTAGCAAATCGACCTCAGAAAGTTTCTCCCTAGCACTTTCACGATCAACATCAGATAAAGCCCACACCTTGAATCCAGACTTGTCAAGAATTTCACCATGCTGTGACATCACAGCATATAATAATTCGAGCTTTTTGGGAGGAAGCGCTTGTAGCTTACGCACAGAAAAAAGATTTACCGGATATACATCCCTAATATATTCATCAGTTTTACCGGCCCACTGCATCTTGAGCCACATAATAGTTTCGTCACGCCTAGACCACATTAACGGATGTTCTTCATCTGGAACATGTCGCCCAAACGCGTAACCAAAACCAAACGCGTGGCTTTCTGTATAGGCGTATGCATAATCAAAATCGACATACCATTCTGGACAGCTTAGAAAAGACTCAACCAACGATTTCAAACTGAGCTTTTCCGAAAACGCTGTTAGCAAGAGCCCTTCATCCGCAGACAAAACTGACGAAAAATCGCAATTAAGTGTCTCACTTCCCTCCCCTTTCTCCCATATCCTTTCTGAGTAAAGCTCAATTACATCAACCTTCCCCTCATTAAGTTCCTTTAGATACTTCTCCCGACCAAACTTAATTACCCTCCCGTTTTTACCACCACAACGTTCAATTTTTCCACCCACATTTTGCATGCATTGCTCGAACGCAGAGTAGTTCTTAACGAAGTCTAATTTCTCTCCTGCCACCGAATGAGCGACAAGAAAATTATAGTAGTCCACCATCTAAATTCTCCGACGAGTTCTCTCTGTCTCTGTGTAACCACCAGCACGATCACCCAAGCCTTTCAAGGTACTTCTTCCTTTCGACTACAACTCCTTCAGGTTATCGGTTGGTGAAGGTACTTCAACAATATCTACTTCCCCATCTTTCCTTAGCCCAGTAACATCCGGACGAGTAATCGGGTCTGTAGGTACCCCTGTCACGGTCTTGACTGCTACGTTAACGCCAATTTTTTCATATTGGCCGCTGTTGGCCATCTGCTCCGCCATACCCTCGGATATTTGAGCATGACCATCACCACCAGTCTTCTGCCCAGTACCGATAATTGGACAGCCATTAACGAGTCTTACTGGCTGCTTTTTCGCTAATCCAAGAGGATCAATCCACTCCACAGGGTTCGGCGCATAGGCAAACAGGTTTAAACCGCCCAACCCTCGGATCATAGTACCGATACCGGTTGTAATGCAGCCCGGTCTCATGATCGTGGTACTGCCCCTGGAAGCGAATCGGGTTGGTCATCCCAACCTGCTTGGCCCACTCCGAGCGCACCTCGCGCACGTCACCCCACGCCTTGTACTGCCCCGCCCACGCCACCTCTCCGTGGTGGTCGGTCAGTTCCATCGGCGTACCGAGGTGATCGCACTGGTACCAGGCAATCGCATCGATCGGCTGCGGTTTCACTTCGTGCTGCCACAGCGGGTCCTGGTCGATGTCGTATTCGCGTCCACGCCAGTCCGGCTGCCGCAACAGGCGAATCGGTGCCCTGCGCAGGGCCTGCGCGACGGGCACGAAGCTGTCCGGTTCGTACAGGTAATGCACGGTCCGCCCGGTTTCGCCTTCGTCCTGTGGCGGCGAGCTTTCCCAGGCGAGGTTGTCGCCATCCCAGCCGTACAGGGTGTAACCGCAACCCAGTTCGCGCTGGCGCTTGGCGCGTTGCATCTGGTTCCAGCCGCTGCCCGCACGGGGATCGTCGTAGTGATGCGCGGTCGAGTGTTTGTGCAGGCGACGGCCCAGCGCGTCGTAGCTGTATGCCACGCTGAGCTTGCCATCGTCGAAGCGGACCAGACGGTCGAACAGGTCCCAGGTCAGGCGGGCTTTATCGCCGTTGTGCAGGCGGTGGATGAGGTTGCCGCGTTCGTCGTACTGGTAATGCGTGCCGGCGTACTCGCGCAGCAGGTTGTCCATCAGCTTGTTGCGACGCGGGTCGCTTTCCAGCGGGCGGTTGAGTTCCTGGGTCTTCTGGTCCAGCAGGTTGCCGGCCGGGTCGAAGGCGAAGGTCTCGACACCCAGGCGACTGGTGGCTTGCAGCAGGCGGCCCACCGGGTCGTACTGATAGGCCAGGTGACCACGGCGGGTGTCGTGACGAAATGAAGGCTCAGCCCTTAACTTTCTTTTTCCAAACGCTGAATTGCTTCGCCAAATTTGCTTCGACAGACTCTGCCAAGGCAATTACATCGCTGACAGCATCAGGGGCGTCGACACGTTCCGCAGCATTCAGCTTGTGGTAGTCATATGGTTCGTCACTTTCAAATCTGCCTGCTAGATGCGCGTTGACCCTAAAAATCAAGTGCAACGTACGCCAACAGATTGACCGTTCAAAACCCTTTCCTTCAGACTTAATACCCTTAGGTTGCTTCTCACCACCGACCCAGAGATATGGCACAAACTCTAGAACAATATCTTGGTAGCCAGATTTAGATCTGTCGTAATCAGGGTCATGAAAAACCACCCTCCAACGGGGAATCTCCGGGAAATTAAAAGAGCAAAGAACAGGTCTAAAAAGACGCTCACTCGTATCTACCTCGCCGATATCTGCAGGTAGCGCCTTGTAAAACTTTTTGAAGACCTCTATCAAATAGCCCGCATTTCCAGAAACCGCACCTATATAGCGAGCCATAACAAAGCCCTTTCCATCCATTTCGCTTAGCGCAGGAATACAAAAAAAATCTCCCGGAGTGATGCTTTTATTCACTTTTCCCACTCGTCCTCCTCACAACTCGCACAGCGCAGTACTTTTCTTGGCATTCTTATACTCCGCCAAATGCGAAAGTCCACGCTCATCAGTTCTTGACTTGTTGATTGGCTCAATTACGTTTCTAGGGAAGCCAGTTTTAGCCCCATAGCTTTCGACATAGAATTGTTCCTTACCTTTCGCCTGAGTATATGTTAAATCACTTTCTATCACTCTAAGCTCGCCCTGCCCCAGCCTCTGGGTCTGCTTATGCTGCTGTTCTCGAGCAGCTGGGTCCTGAGCTGTATGTCCAACATAGAATGGCTTTTCCTTACCGGGATTGTATAGGCCATATACTGCATAACCCGGTGCGTCCAATACTGTTGGCGTGAGCCCAAGAGAGTCGTACCAATAAATAGGGTTAGGAGTATAGGCATACAGGTTCAAGCCACCGCCGTAACTAATGGGGTCCTGACTCACGAACCGCCCAACCCTCGGATCATAGTACCGATACCGGTTGTAATGCAGCCCGGTCTCGTGATCGTGGTACTGCCCCTGGAAGCGAATCGGGTTGCTCATCCCAACCTGCTTGGCCCAGTCCGAGCGCACCTCGCGCACGTCACCCCACGCCTTGTACTGCCCCGCCCACGCCACCTCTCCGTGGTGGTCGGTCAGCTCCATCGGCGTACCGAGGTGATCGCACTGATACCAGGCAATCGCATCGATCGGCTGCGGCTTCACTTCGTGTTGCCACAGCGGGTCCTGGTCGATGTCGTATTCGCGTCCACGCCAGTCCGGCTGCCGTAACAGGCGAATCGGTGCCTTGCGCAGCGCCTGCGCAACGGGCACGAAGCTGTCCGGTTCGTACAGGTAATGCACGGTCCGCCCGGTTTCGCCTTCGTCCTGCGGCGGCGAGCTTTCCCAGGCGAGGTTGTCGCCATCCCAGCCGTACAGGGTGTAACCGCAACCCAGTTCGCGCTGGCGCTTGGCGCGTTGCATCTGGTTCCAGCCACTGCCCGCACGGGGATCGTCGTAGTGATGCGCGGTCGAGTGTTTGTGCAGGCGACGGCCCAGGGCGTCGTAGCTGTACGCCACGCTGAGCTTGCCATCGTCGAAGCGGACCAGACGGTCGAACAGGTCCCAGGTCAGGCGGGCCTTGTCGCCGTTATGCAGGCGGTGGATGAGGTTGCCGCGTTCGTCGTACTGGTAATGCGTGCCGGCGTACTCGCGCAGCAGGTTGTCCATCAGCTTGTTGCGACGCGGGTCGCTTTCCAGCGGGCGGTTGAGTTCCTGGGTCTTCTGGTCCAGCAGGTTGCCGGCCGGGTCGAAGGCGAAGGTCGCGACACCCAGGCGACTGGTGGCTTGCAGCAGACGGCCCACCGGGTCGTACTGATAGGCCAGGTGACCACGGCGGGTGTCGTGGATGTCGGTCAGCTGGCCGATGGCATCGTATTGATACTGGCGCTTGAGCAACGTGGACTTGCCGTCGTGGCTACCCAGCCATTGCGCCTGCAAGCGACCTGCCGGGTCCCACGCCTGGGTCTGCATCAGCTGGTTGCCCTGATGCCGGACCACCTCACGGTGCAGAGCATCGCGCTCGTAGGCCAGCAGCTCATGCTGGTCAAGGGTCATGCCCAGCACGTGACCGCTGCCGTAGGTGAGCGTGCTGACCTTATGGCCATCGGGACGAATCGTCGCCGTGCGCAGGTTCAGCGCGTCGTACTCGTGCCTCCACACCGCGACCATCGGCACAGCGGTCTTGAGGTAGTACTGATGCTCGCGAGTGAGGTTGCCCGCTTCGTCATGGAACCATTGCAGCTTGCTGTCGGCATTGATGGCCTGGATCAGCTTGCCATTGCCGTCGTAGGCAAAAGTTGCCTAGCACCTTGCCCAACCAAGTCCAGCAGTTGCCGGTTCCTGCTTTTGACCAGTTGACCACGCCGTCCTAGTCTAGCGCGACACTAATTAGCCACTTAACTTCGCACGGGCTTTGTTAACTGAATCCTTAAGCAAAAGAACATCGCTCTCGGTAATCTTCAGACTCTTTATTTCCTTCATCATTTCGATTGAGCGAAGCACGGCATCAAGCATTAAGCTCACCTGCCTTGACTCATCCGCCTCTTTGAACTCATTGACAGGTATTTGAACGCGAACTTCAATAACCTTACGCGCCTTGTGGTACTTCTTCACTTCGGGATAGTCAATGACTCGCTCGTCTGGCATTAAGATTGAAATGAACGTCCACGAGTTCGCGCCACATTCTAGCGAAACATCAGACAGAGTCTCTACCAGTACATCTTTTACTCTTTTTCGAGCAATTTGAGCGGCATTTCCGACAATAACATGTTGTTCACTTGAAGTGCTAAAAATCATACGGCACCTTAATAATCGCTTTTATTCAGAGGAGGTCTTTTGCCGTCTTTACTTACAGCCTTGTAATCCAATATCTGCTGATGCTGCCACGCATGCATTTCCCACTTTGTCCCTGATGCCTCCTCCTGCATATATGCGTTATTTTCCTTGAGATATTTTTCTGTATACCTGCGTTTACCCATAGTAGTCTCACCGTAGTTTAGAACGCTATGATCGTCTTCATCCCTCAAGGTATATCCAATAGCGGGTTTAGTGGAATTGAGACTATTCCCATGAGTACCATCCTTCTCACACGTACGCCCCGAAGAAGTTGCTGATCGCCGCCTTGGGGTCGTTGAGCAACTGGTCGCTGGCGGCTGCCATCTGCTTGCTCGCCGCCGCCTTGTCGCCCTGGGCGTCGAGTTGGCCGAGCACGACTTTCTCCAGGCCCGTGGCAATTTCGCCAGTCACCTTGGTACCCAGATCGCCCGCGTCCTTGAGAATGCCGGCGATCTTTGGCTGTGCCTGGGTCACAAAGTCGTCGAGGGTCCCGGCGATGGTGGCGTTGAGGTGGCCCATCAGCACCGTGATCAGCGAGTCGCCCAGCAGCATCTTGGCGCTGTTGCGCAGCTCCTGGCGGACCAGGAACAAGGTCGGGCGCAAGCTCATGCGGGCGGCGGCCATGGTCGGCGGCGCTGGCAATACGCCGATCAGGTTGATGCCCAGGCTGACCCAGTCGAGCACCTGGCGGTGCTTGCTCTTGACCAGGGTGACCACATCGCCCAGGGCGTCGACCAGGGCCATGATGTTGCCCACCACCGGCAAGGCACCGGCCACGGTCTTGATCCGTTCGAGGGTGACGTAGCCGCTGCTGACCGACTGCAACCAGGCGTCGAAGGCGGCGGCGCCGCGGCCCACGTCCTTGGCGTCGATGGTGTTGAGTGGGGCGACCGCGACTTGCGCTTCACGTTGCTTGGTTTCGCCACTCATGCCAGCACCTCACTGCCCAGCGGGCGCTTGGCCGGGTTGGCGGGAGGGCTCAGCGTCGGCAGCGTCGGCAGTTGCACCTGTTGCAGCGCGGCCTGGCCGCTCTGGGCCAGTTTCATGCCGGTGCTGGCCAGGGACTTGCCCTTGACGGCGCGATGGATCAGGCCGTGCAGACTGCGGCCGGCGTCGCCGAGCTGGAGGAAGGCGGGTTTGTGCAGCAGGCGTTCCAGGTCCAGCGAAGGGCGTTCGCTGACCAGCTCGAGGTCAATGGCATAGGCGTGGCTGATGGCTTCCGTGCCGTTGAAGGCGAGGACCTGGAAATCGTGCTCCAGGCCGTCGATGTGCAAGCTGAAATGGGTCTGGTTCGCGGCGGCAAACATCCCTGTCCTCCTTTAGGAAAACGTAGTGAAAACGACTGCGACCTGACAGGTGAACGTGGCAAGTCGCGGTGCGAGAACGGTACGGGGACGCGCTTCCCATGTATGTCAGATGCAGTTCGACACGACTCGTGGGATACGGACTACATCGAGCGAGATCGGTAAGCGTGACGTTTCACGGTGCAAGGATCGAAGGTGGCCAGCGACGGACGACGCGGGGACGCGACAGCGCTAAAGTTGCATGACTTGTCCGGAAGGCGCGCACATAAGGCAAAAATGCAGGACACCCCTGCAGATTTGTCGATTGTGCACGGTAAATTCGCATGCCACGATCCTGCGACACTCCAGCGCACTCCAGACTTCACTTGGAAAATCAATAACAAAGCAGGGAGAACGCGATGACCGCGCATGCTCACATCTCGGCAACGGATCACGTTTTGGCCGAGGTTCGCAACCACATTGGCCACCTCACCCTCAACCGCCCTACCGGCCTCAACGCCCTGACCCTCGACATGGTGCGCAGCCTGCGCCAGCACTTGGACCGGTGGGCCGAGGACGCACAGGTAAAGGCCGTGGTTCTGCGCGGCGAAGGCCCCAAGGGCTTCTGCGCCGGTGGCGATATCCGCTCGCTGCATGACAGCTTCAAGGCTGGTGACAGGCTTCACGAAGATTTCTTCGTCGAGGAATATGCCCTCGACCTGCTCATCCATCGCTACCGCAAACCGGTTCTGGTGCTGATGGACGGTTTCACCCTCGGCGGCGGCATGGGCCTGGCCCAAGGCGCGGACCTGCGCATCGTCACCGAGCGCAGCCGCCTGGGCATGCCCGAGGTGGGCATCGGTTACTTCCCGGACGTGGGCGGCAGTTATTTCCTGCCGCGCATTCCCGGTGAACTAGGCATCTACCTGGGGGTCAGTGGCGTGCAGATCCAGGCCACCGATGCCCTGTACTGCGGGCTGGCCGACTGGTACCTGGCCAGCGACGCCCTCACTGCCCTGGAGCAAGGCCTGGATAACATCACGTTCGGCGAATACCCACTCAAGGACCTGCAAAACCTGATGGCCACCCTCGGCACCCAGACCCTGAACGATGCCCCTCTGGAAAAGCTGCGCCCCGTCATCGACCACTTCTTCGCCCAACCCGACCCGCTCGCAATCATCGAGCAACTGCGCGCGGTCAGCATCGGTGACAGTCGCCCGTGGGCCATAGCCACAGCCGACCTGCTGGAAAGCCGTTCGCCGCTGGCCATGGCAGTGACCTTGGAGATGCTGCGCCGAGGCCGCCACCTGGCACTGGAAGACTGCTTCGCCATGGAGTTGCACCTGGACCGCCAGTGGTTCCAGCACGGCGATATCATCGAAGGCGTACGCGCCCTGATCGTCGACAAGGACAAACAACCACGCTGGAATCCGCCGACCTTGAGCGGGCTGAGCCGCCAGCGGGTCGACCAATTCTTCGAAGGCCTGTGAGCCTGGGAGTACGCACATGCAAGACCTGGAACTGAGCGAAGAGCAGATCATGATCCGCGACATGGCCCGGGACTTTGCCCGCGGCGAGATCGCCCCCCACGCCCAGGCTTGGGAAAAGGCCGGCTGGATCGATGACGCCGTGGTGAAGAAAATGGGCGAACTGGGCCTGCTTGGCATGGTGGTGCCTGAAGACTTTGGCGGCAGCTACACCGACTATGTCGCCTACGCCCTGGCCGTCGAGGAGATCGCTGCTGGCTGCGGCGCTACCGGGGCGATGATGAGCATTCACAACTCCGTCGGTTGCGGCCCGCTGCTGGCTTATGGCACGCCCGAGCAGCAACAGGCCTGGCTACCGCGCCTGGCCAGCGGCGAAGTCATCGGTTGCTTCTGCCTGACCGAGCCGCAAGCCGGCTCCGAAGCGCACAACCTGCGCACCCGTGCAGAGCTGGTCAACGGCGAATGGGTGATCAACGGCTCCAAGCAGTTCGTCAGCAACGCCCGCCGTGCCGGACTGGCCATCGTCTTCGCCGTCACCGACCCGGAGCTGGGCAAGAAGGGTCTTTCTGCCTTTCTGGTGCCGACCGACAATCCGGGGTTCAAGGTCGACCGTAGCGAGCACAAGATGGGCATCCGCGCTTCGGATACCTGCGCGGTCTCCCTCGACAACTGCCGTATCCCGGCCGCCAACATCCTTGGCGAGCGCGGCAAGGGCCTGGCTATCGCCCTCTCCAACCTCGAAGGCGGGCGGATAGGCATCGCCGCCCAAGCCTTGGGGATAGCCCGCGCGGCATTCGAGGCTGCCCTTCTCTATTCGCGCGACCGTGTGCAGTTCGGCAAGCCGATCAATGAACACCAGAGCATCGCTAACCTGCTGGCCGACATGCAGGTACAGGTCAATGCCGCGCGCCTGTTGATACTGCATGCTGCGCGCCTGCGCAGCGCGGGCAAGCCGTGCTTGTCGGAAGCATCCCAGGCCAAGCTGTTCGCTTCGGAAATGGCCGAGCGCGTGTGTTCGATGGCGATTCAGGTGCACGGAGGCTATGGCTACCTGGAAGACTATCCGGTGGAGCGGTATTACCGCGATGCGCGGATCACGCAGATCTATGAGGGCTCGAGCGAGATCCAGCGGATGCTGATCGCTCGGGAACTGAAGCACTATCCGTTGTAGGCCCCCCGAAAACGAAGATGGCGCTGCCAAAGCAGCGCCATCACGGTCGTTACGAAGCCCAGTCAGTCATTCGCACTGACAACCTGCCCCGCTTTCTCTTCCTTGCCTCGGGTCGCCAGGCAGTAATAGAGCGGCACCGTCACCAACAAGCCAAACAGCCACGACAGGTCGGCCCCCTCGACGATGTTCGAGTAGGGCCCGACATACAGCGAAGTGTTGGCGAACGGCAACTGCACCAGGATCCCGCAGGCATAGGCGACAATCGCATGGTGGTTGAAGCGCCCGTAGATACCGCCATCGGCGCGGAAGATCGAGGCAATGTCGTACTGGCCTTTCTTGATCAGGTAGAAGTCGATCAAGTTGATCGAGGCCCACGGTACGAGCACCAGCAGTAGCGCCAGGATCAGGCCGATGAACTGACCGATGAAGTCCGCCGATGCATTGAGCGCTACCAGGCCGCAGCCCACCAAGATCAGCGACGCCAAAATCACCCGCACCTTGATGCTCGGGGTCCACTGGGCGACGAAGGTCTGGATGGCCGTGACGATCGACAGCACCGCGCCATAGAGGTTGAGGGCGTTATGGCTGATGATGTTGAGCAGGAACAGCACCATCAGGATCGGCCCCAGCCAACCGGTGGCTTGCTTGACCGCGTCCATCGCATCGGTACCTTGCGGCACGCACAGCACCGCCACGGCACCGAAACTGAAGCACAAAATGGTGCCCAGTGTGGCGCCGAAATAGGTCGCCCAGAATGGCTTGGCGATGCCTACCTCGCGCGGCAGGTAGCGCGAGTAGTCGGAGGTGTACGGCGAGAAGCTGATCTGCCAGATAGTGCCGAGCGACACCGTGGCGATGAAGCCTGACAGGTTGAACCCTCCGCGGCTGAAGAAGTCAGCCGGCAGCTGCTGGGCGAACATCATGATGAAGCCTGCCAGCAATGCCGAGCCCATCACCCAGGTGCCAATACGGTTCAAGGTGTGGATGAAGCGGTAACCGATCACACCAATGGCCGTTGCGCTCAGCGCACCAATGACGATGGCAGTGGGCATCGGCACGCTGGGGGCGATGCCATGGATCGACTTGCCCGCCAACACAATGTTGGAAATGAAGAAGCCCACATAAATGAGCGCCGTGAAGAACACGATCAGTAAGGCGCCATAGCGGCCGAATTGGCCACGGCTCTGGACCATCTGCGGAATGCCCAACTGCGGTCCCTGGGCAGAGGCCAAGGCGATGACCACGCCCCCGGCAAGATGGCCCAGCACGATGGCGACCAACCCCCACAACAGATTCAGGTGGAATACCTGGACCACCATGGCGCCGGTGACGATGGGCAGGGGCGCTATGTTGGTGCTGAACCAAAGGGTGAACAGATCACGCGCCTTCCCATGGCGCTCGGCAGGTGGAACGTAATCGACCGTGTGATTCTCGACAAACTGGTGTTGCGACGACGGTTGGGACATAGGTTTTCAGCTCGAAAGGTCGTTTTTATCTTTGTAAGGAAACCGCGCGGGGCGGCCTCTCAGCTGAAGACCATATTATGGTATTCCAAACTTTTGACAACACTGATGCGGCTGAAAAATGTGTAACTGATCCGGTTCAGCAGCACCCGCAATGCTTGCTTGATTTTTTCAAAGCCGCTGTTCATGCGGCCTTGCGCCATTCATCGTGATTTTTACCCGGTGTAAAATTCCACTTGCAAATCGAGTATTACGGTATACCATCAGACACATCAACGATAAAAACCGCGGACCACCGCAGCCCTCTCGAGGTATTCGCCATGATCGATGCAACCGTCTACAAGCATGTCCTGGGCTCCTTCCCGTCCGGCGTCACGGTCATCACCACCCTGGACGACGATGGTTCGATCGTCGGCCTTACCGCAAGCGCATTTTCTTCCCTGTCCATGGACCCGCCGCTGGTGCTGTTCTGCCCGAACTACAGCTCCGATTCCTACCCGGTACTGATGCGCAACAAGCGCTTTGCCATCCACCTGCTCTCTGGCGAGCAACAGACCGAAGCCTACGCGTTCGCCAAGAAAGGCAAGGACAAGGCCGCTGGTATCGAGTGGACTTTGAGCGAGCTTGGCAACCCCATTCTGGCCGGCGCCACCGCCGTCATCGAATGCGAATTGTGGCGTGAATACGAAGGCGGCGACCACGCCATCATGGTCGGCAAGGTGCACAACCTGATCGTGCCCGAAGAGGCCCCACGGCCGATGGTCTACTGCCGCGGCAAGATGGCCAGCCTGCCCGCCTTCGCCTGAGCCACCTATCGTCATCAATGACGCCTGGCGCACCAGGCGACACCTTAAAGCTCCGAGGAAAGCCCCATGAAATTTTCGTTGTTCGTGCACATGGAACGTTGGGATGAACAGGTCAGCCATCGCCAGCTGTTCGAAGACCTGACCGAACTGACCCTGATGGCCGAGAACGGCGGTTTCAGCACCGTGTGGATCGGCGAACACCACGCCATGGAATACACCATCTCGCCGAGCCCGATGCCGCTGCTGGCCTACCTGGCCGCGCGCACCGAGAAAATCCGCCTGGGCGCCGGCACCATCATCGCGCCGTTCTGGAACCCTATCCGCGTGGCCGGTGAATGCGCCCTGCTGGACGTGATCAGCAACGGTCGCATGGAAGTGGGCCTGGCCCGTGGCGCCTATCAGTTCGAGTTCGACCGCATGGCCGGCGGCATGCCCGCCACCGACGGAGGCAAGGCGCTGCGTGAAATGGTGCCGGCCGTACGCAAGCTGTGGGAAGGCGATTACGCCCATGAGGGTGAGGTTTACAAGTTCCCGACCTCCACCAGCGTGCCCAAGCCCGTGCAAAAAGGCATGCCCCCGATGTGGATCGCCGCGCGCGACCCGGACTCGCACAATTTCGCTGTGAAAAACGGCTGCAACGTCATGGTCACCCCGCTGATGAAGGGCGACGAAGAAGTGCTGGACCTGAAGAACAAGTTCCAGGCCGCACTCGACAACAACCCCGAAGTACCGCGCCCGCAACTGATGGTGCTGCGTCACACCCACGTACACAGCCCGTCGGAGCCCGAAGGCTGGAAGGTTGGCGCCCAGGCCATCTCGCGCTTCTACCGCACCTTCGACGCCTGGTTCGGCAACAAGACCACGCCGGTCAACGGATTCCTCGAGCCAAGCCCGGAGTCCAAGTTCGCTGAAGTGCCGGCGTTCGCGCTGGAGAATATCCGCAAGAACACCATGATCGGCACGCCGGAAGAAATCATCGCGCGCATCAAGTACTACCAGGAACTGGGCGTCGACGAGTTCAGCTTCTGGTGCGACAACAGCCTGCCCCACGCCGAGAAGAAAAAGTCGCTCGAACTCTTCATCAAGGAAGTGGTGCCGGCGTTCGCCTGAATTCCCATTGCCTGAAACCGTTGCGGGATGAGCCCGCTCCCGCGGGCCCTCGTGGCCCGCGTGAGCGGGCATTTTTTTGCATGGGCGGCGTTCCCATCGCCAGCCCACTGAAATCGAGAACAGTGCAGCACCTGCAGGTGCATGGCTACCCGCGAGAAGTCCAGCACAGACAGCCCAAAAACCAAGGGATCAGCCCACCTTTCGTCCCCCTGACCAGAGAAATTGTTCGGCACCTCTTGCACAACAAATATTATGGTATACCATCAGACAACAAGAGCTGATAACCCTCACCAGGAGCCCCCCATGAGTTTCGAAATCCGCAAGATCGTCACCTACTCCGAAGAGACCCGCATCGAAGGCGGCAAAGCCACCGACAAGCCAGTGACCATGGTCGGCCTGGCCGTGGTGATCAAGAACCCATGGGCCGGTCGCGGTTTCGTTGAGGATCTGAAGCCGGAAATCCGCGCCAACTGCTCCGAGCTGGGCGCGCTGATGGTCGAGCGCCTGACCGCCGCCATCGGCGGTGCCGACAAGATCGAAGCCTACGGCAAGGCCGCCGTGGTCGGCGCCGATGGCGAAATCGAACACGCTTCCGCCGTGATCCACACCCTGCGCTTCGGCAACCATTACCGCGAAGCCGTCAAGGCCAAGAGCTACCTGAGCTTCACCAACAAGCGCGGCGGCCCAGGCACCTCGATTCAGATCCCGATGATGCAGAAGGACGACGAAGGCCTGCGTTCTCACTACATCACCCTGGAAATGCAGATCGAAGACGCCCCGCGCGCCGATGAAATCGTCGTGGTCCTGGGCGCCTCCGACGGCGGTCGCCTGCACCCGCGCATCGGCAACCGCTACATCGACCTGGAAGAACTGGCTGCCGAAAAAGCCAACGCTCAATAACAACAACCAAGACGGGCCGGGGCGTTGCGTGCAAGCGCCACGCCCGACCTTCAAGGAGCGCCCTCCATGATTCAGCCTGTCGCTGAACGTACACCGGCCGGAACCAGCTACCTGGTCCAAGGCCAGGGCCAACCTGTGGTGTTGATCCACGGCGTGGGCCTGAACAAAGAAATGTGGGGCGGGCAGTTCGTGGGCCTGGCCAACGACTATCGGGTCATCGCCTATGACATGCTCGGCCATGGCCAGAGCGCCCTGCCACCGCCCGACGTGGGCCTGGAAGGCTACGCCGACCAACTGGCCGAACTGCTCGATCACCTGCAGATTGCCCAAGCCACCGTGATTGGCTTCTCGATGGGTGGCCTGGTGGCGCGCGCATTCGCCCTTCACCACCCGCAGCGCCTTGCCGCGCTGGTGGTGCTCAACAGCGTGTTCAACCGCACCCCCGAGCAGAGCGCCGGCGTCATCGCCCGTGCCGCCCAGGCTGCGCAACAAGGCCCGGACGCCAACGTCGATGCCGCGCTCGACCGCTGGTTCAGCCGCGAATACAAAGCCGCCAACCCCGCGCAGGTCGCCGCCATCCGCCAGGTGCTGGCGAGCAACGATCCGCAGGGCTATCACACCACTTATGCGCTGTTCGCCACCCAAGACATGTATCGCGCCGACGACCTGGGCAGCATCCAGGTGCCGACGCTGATCGCCACCGGTGAACTCGACGCAGGCTCCACTCCGGCCATGACTCGCCAGCTTGCCGCGCGCATTCCTGGTGCGCAAAGCGTGGTCCTCGCCGAGCAACGGCATATGATGCCGGTGGAAGCGCCGCGGGAAGTCAACAAGATGCTTCTGGACTTCCTGGCGCAAGCCCGCACCCTTACCGAATCCGCCAAGGGGATTGTTGCATGACCCTCGTTCGTTTCCAGATGTGCATCGACGGCCAATGGCTCGATGCCCAGAGCGGCAAGACCTTCGACAGCCTCGACCCGGCTACCGCCAAGGCCTGGGCGCAACTGCCCGACGCCGGTGAGGCCGATGTCGAACTGGCCGTGCAGGCCGCCCAGCGTGCCTTCGACAGCAGAGCCTGGCGCAGCCTCACCGCGACCGCCCGAGGCAAGCTGCTGCGTCGCCTCGGCGATCTGATCGCCCAGAACAAAGAGCACCTCGCCCAGCTCGAAAGCCGCGACAACGGCAAGCTGATCCGCGAAACCCGCGGCCAGGTCGGCTACCTGCCGGAGTTCTTCCACTACACCGCAGGCCTGGCCGACAAGCTCGAAGGCGGCACCCTGCCGCTGGACAAGCCTGACCTGTTCGCCTACACCGTGCACGAGCCGATCGGCGTGGTGGCCGGGATCATCCCGTGGAACAGCCCACTGTACCTGACCGCGATCAAGCTGGCGCCGGCTCTGGCCGCCGGCAACACCATCGTGCTCAAGCCGTCCGAGCACGCCTCAGCGACCATTCTGGAGCTGGCCCGCCTGGCCCTAGAAGCCGGCTTCCCGGCTGGCGTGGTCAACGTGGTGACCGGCTACGGCCCAAGCACTGGCGCAGCGCTTACCCGCCATCCACTGGTGCGCAAGATCGCCTTCACCGGCGGTGCTGCCACCGCCCGCCATGTGGTGCGCAGCAGCGCCGAGAACTTCGCCAAGCTGTCCCTGGAGCTGGGTGGCAAGTCGCCAAACATCATCTTCGCCGACGCTGACTTGGACAGCGCCATCAACGGCGCCATAGCCGGCATCTATGCCGCCTCGGGACAAAGCTGCGTGGCAGGTTCGCGCTTGCTGGTGCAGGATGAGATCTTCGATGAGTTCGTCGAGCGCCTGATCGCCCGCGCCAAGCGCATTCGTATCGGTAATCCGCAGGACGATGCCAGCGAGATGGGCCCGATGGCCACCGCCCAGCAACTGGCCGTGGTCGAAGGCCTGGTTGCGGCCGCCAAGGCCGAAGGCGCCAAATTGCACATGGGTGGCAAGCGTGCCGAGGTCGAGGGGGACGGCTGGTTCTACGAGCCGACCCTGTTCGAGTGCGACAGCAACTCGATGACCATCATGCAGGAAGAGGTATTCGGCCCGGTCGCGGCGGTGATCCGCTTCAAGACCGAGGAAGAGGCCTTGGCAATCGCCAACGACTCCCAGTTCGGCCTGGCAGCCGGGATCTGGACCCGTGACCTGGGCCGTGCCCATCGCCTGGCCCGTGACGTACGCTCCGGCATCATCTGGGTCAACACCTACCGTGCCGTGTCGGCCATGGCGCCGATCGGTGGCTTCAAGAACAGCGGCTACGGCCGTGAGAGCGGCATCGACTCGGTGCTGGCTTATACCGAGCTGAAGACGGTGTGGATCAATCTCTCCACCGCGCCGATGCCCGACCCGTTCGTGATGCGCTAAGAGGTAACACGAGATGATCGAACCTGGCATCTACAAAGACGTGATGGGCTCCTTCCCGTCCGGCGTGACGGTGGTCACCACCCTCGATGCCGACGGCGCCATCGTCGGCATCACCGCCAGCGCGTTCAGCGCGCTGTCGATCGACCCGGCACTGGTGCTGTTCTGTCCCAACTACGCCTCCGACACCTACCCGATCCTGCGTGACAGCAAGCAGTTCGCCATTCACCTGCTGTCAGCCGACCAGACTGCTGAGGCTTACGCCTTCGCCGGTAAAGGCAAGGACAAGGCCAAAGGCATCGAATGGCACCTGAGCGAACTGGGCAACCCGTTGCTGAGCAAGGCCACGGCGATCATAGAGTGCGAACTGTGGCGTGAATACGACGGCGGCGACCACGCGATCATCGTTGGCGCGGTGAAGAACCTGGTGCTGCCAGCCGAGCCGGTGACGCCGATGGTCTACCACAAAGGCAAGCTAGGTGCCCTGCCACCTTTGGGTTAAGACCCCCAAGGAAGCGGTGTTGGCTTCTTCGCGGGTAAAGCCGCGCAGAAGCTCACACACATTCCCCTGTTTTCAGGGGCCGCGCCCACCCTCTCACCCTCGGTTGCGGCCCCCTTTTTCATTCGGAGCACGGCAATGAGCAACGAAAAGTACGACAAGGGCCTGCAGATCCGTACCCAGGTGCTGGGCGAGGAGTACGTCAACCGTTCGATCCAGAATGCCGACGACTTCACCAAGCCCTTGCAGGAGCTGGTCACCGAGTACTGCTGGGGCCACGTCTGGGGCCGCGAAGGCTTGTCGCTCAAAGAGCGCAGCATGATAAACTTGGCCATGATTTCCGCGCTCAACCGGCCCCACGAGCTCAAGCTGCACATTCGCGGCGCATTGCGCAATGGCCTGAGCCGTGAACAGATTCGCGAGATCCTGCTCCAGGTCGGCATTTATTGCGGCGTACCCGCGGCGGTGGACAGTTTCCGCCTGGCCCGCGAAGCGTTCGCCGAAGCCGATGCGGAGTCAACCCGTTAACAACGGGCTGTTCGAACCACTGCAAGGAGTGCCAGGTTCAAGGCACTCCGCGATGTTGGCGCAACAGCCTCATAAAGAGCGCACCTGATGAAACGCCAGCCACTCGACGACAGCTTCAAGGTCAACCGCAACCCCGTTACTCTGCGTGAAATCGTGCTCGACAAGCTGCGCGGCGCGATCATGAATTTCCACCTTCTACCAGGCGACCGCCTGGTAGAGCGCGACCTCTGCGACCGCCTTGGCGTGAGCCGCACCTCGGTGCGCGAAGCCCTGCGTCACCTGGAATCCGAAGGCCTGGTGGAATTCGCCGACGCCAAGGGCCCACGCGTTGCCATCATCACCCTGGAAGATGCCCGCGACATCTACGAGCTGCGCTGTGTACTCGAAGGCCTGATCGTGCAGCTGTTCACGCTCAACGCCAAGGCCAAGGACATCCGCGCCCTTGAGCGCGCCCTCGAGGTCAACCGCGAAGCCCTCGAAGAAGGCGAACTGCAGCAAGTGCTCGAGTCGGTACAAGGCTTCTACGACGTCCTGCTCGAAGGCTCCGGCAACCAGGTGGCGGCGCAACAGCTACGCCAGCTTCAGGCCCGCATCAGCTACCTGCGCGCCACTTCGGTGTCGCAAGAGAACCGCCGCGGCGCCAGCAACCGTGAGATGGAGAAGATTGTCGAGGCGATCAAGAGTGGCGACCCAGTGGTTGCCCACCAAGCTTCGGTCGACCACGTTCGCGCCGCCGCCAAGGTAGCGCTGGAATACCTGCGCCAGAAGCAGGACGACAACACCAAGGTGCGCGATATCGTCGAGCCCCTGGCCCTCAAGGAACCTCGCATAGGCCGCTGACCATGCCCACCGCCCCGCGCTACTGCCCGCACTGCACCACGGAACTGGCCCGGGGCGTTCCCACTGGCGACACCCACGAGCGCCTGCACTGCCCTGGCTGTGGCTACGTCCACTACATCAACCCGAAGATCATCGCCGGCTGCATCATCGAGCGCGAGGGCAAGTACCTGCTGTGCCAGCGTGCCATCCCTCCCCGTCCAGGCACCTGGACCTTGCCGGCCGGTTTCATGGAGGCCGGTGAAACCACCGAACAGGCGGCCCTGCGCGAAGTCTGGGAAGAAAGCGGCGTGCGCGCCGATATCGTCTCGCCTTATTCGATCTTCAGCGTGCCGAAGATCAGCGAGGTGTACATCATCTTCCGCGCCATCGCCACCGAAGAGACCGGCCAGTTCGGGCCCGAGACAATGGCTTACCAGTTCTTCGAGCCTGACGAGATTCCCTGGGACGACATCTACTACCCGGCGATCCGACAGATTCTCGAGCGTTACATCCTTGAACGGCAGGCGGGGGTGTATGGGATCTACATGGGTAATGACGATACCGGCAAAGTGCATTTCATGCGCTGAGCCGACAAAGGCGTGATCAACTGCCCAACTGCCCGGCAATCAACCCCACTGCGACCAGGATCATCACCCCCCCTGACACCCGCCCGACCATCCTGGCCGCGCCCGGACGGCTGCTCAGCACCGCCTTGGCGCCGTACCCCACCAGCGAATAGACCACCAGCGAACTGCACAGGTGCACCAGGCCCAGCAGCAGAATCTGCAACGGTACCGGCCAGCTCGATTGCGGGTCGGTGAACTGCGGCAGCAAGGCCAGGAACAACAGGAACACCTTGGGGTTCAGGCCGCTCACGCAAAAGCCCTTCAGTGCCCAGCGCTTGCCAGAGTCAGCAATACTGCTTTGCCCCGATTGCGGCACCGGTGGGCTGAGCAACAGATTGCCGCCCAGCCACAGCAAGTAGATGCAGCCGGCCAGCGTCAGCAACATCAAGGCCACGGGGTGCCCCGCCAGCACGGTACCAACACCCGCCGCCACCACCAGTGTGGCCATGAAATGCCCCGACAGCATTCCTGCTACCGCCGGCATCACCCAGCGCCCACGCATGCCCGCCGAGATGGCATATGCCCAGTCGGCTCCGGGGGTAATCACGAACAGCAACGACACGGCCCAGAACGCCATCAGCACACTCATAGCCACTTTAAACTTCCTTTGCACGCGGTAGGGGATGGACACAGCGTACGGGTTCCGCCAGGGGATTTTCTTTCGTATATTCCCCGCGGAACGTTATTTGGTGGAAGATTCTTCCCAATGGACAGAACAGACAGAAAGATACTTGCCGAACTGCAAAAAGACGGTCGGCTGTCGGTCACAGAGCTCGCCGACCGCGTCGGCCTGAGCCTGTCGCCATGCCACAGGCGGCTGAAGGCGCTGGAGGAGAACGGCGCGATTCTTGGCTATCACGCACGCTTGGCGCCCTCGGCCTTGGGGCTCAATTTCGCGGCATTGGTGTTCGTCACCTTGCGCGAAGTCACCCGCCAGCCCGTGGCCGATTTCGAAGGCGCACTGGGTGAAATTCCGCAGATCGTCGAGGCCCAGCGGTTGTTTGGCGACCCAGATTACTTGTTGCATGTGGTGGCCAAGGACCTGCCGGCGTTTCAGAAGCTGTACGACGAGCAATTGACCAGCATTCCCAATGTGAAACGGTTGAGTTCGACATTGGTGATGAAAGAGGTGATCCAGGATCGGCTGTTGCCGATGTAGGCGTTGCATCGGTCTCATCGCCGGCAAGCCGGCGATGAGACCAGAGCAGTCAGTGCAACAACATCAGTACTGCGCCTGCCCCGGTACCCAGGCAGTACCCGCCAGCGGCACCCGCGCCATGGCCGCTGCTTCCACCGTCAGCGCCACCAGGTCCTCAGGGTCAAGGTTGTGCAGGTGCGACTTGCCGCAGGCGCGGGCCATGGTCTGGGCTTCGAGCACCAGGACCCGCAGGTAGTTGGCCAGGCGACGACCGGCCTCCTCCGGGTTCAGGCGCTTGGCCAGCTCCGGGTCCTGCGTGGTGATACCCGCTGGGTCTCGGCCGTTCTGCCAGTCGTCGTAGAAGCCGGCAGCCGAGCCGATTTTTTTCAGTTCGGCATCCAGCCGTGGATGGTTGTCGCCCAGGGCGATCAGCGCGGCAGTCCCGATGGCCACGGCATCGGCGCCCAAGGCCATGGCTTTGGCCACGTCAGCACCATTGCGGATGCCTCCGGAGACAATCAGTTGAACCTGGCGGTGCATGCCCATTTCCTGCAGCGCCTGCACCGCTTGCGGGATGGCTGGCAGGATCGGGATACCCACGTGCTCAATGAACACTTCCTGGGTCGCTGCGGTACCGCCCTGCATGCCGTCGAGCACGATCACGTCCGCACCGGCCTTCACCGCCAGCTTCACGTCATAGTACGGTCGGCTGGCACCGATCTTGACGTAGATGGGCTTTTCCCAATCGGTGATCTCGCGCAGCTCGGCAATCTTGATCGCCAGGTCATCCGGTCCGGTCCAATCCGGGTGGCGGCAGGCGCTGCGCTGATCGACCCCGATCGGCAAGGTGCGCATACCGGCCACCCGCTCGGTCACTTTCATGCCCAGCAACATACCGCCGCCGCCAGGCTTGGCGCCCTGGCCAAGGACGATCTCGATGGCGTCGGCCTTGCGCAGGTCATCCGGGTTCATGCCATAGCGCGAAGGCAGGTACTGGTAGACAAGATGCTGCGACTGGCCGCGCTCTTCCGTGGTCATGCCGCCGTCACCGGTGGTGGTACTGGTACCGGCGATGGTGGCCCCACGGCCCAGAGCCTCCTTGGCGTTGGCTGACAACGCGCCGAAGCTCATGCCGGCGATGGTCACCGGGATTTTCAGGTGTATCGGCTTCTTGGCAAAACGGGTGCCCAGGACTACGTCCGTGCCGCATTTTTCGCGGTAGCCTTCCAACGGGTACCGCGACACGCTGGCGCCCAGCAGCAACAGATCGTCGAAATGCGGCACACGGCGCTTGGTGCCACCGCCACGAATGTCATAGATGCCGGTTTCGGCGGCGCGCTGGATTTCCTGGATGGTCAGGCGGTCGAAGGTGGCCGACTCACGCAGTACCGGGGTGGGTTGCTCGCTCATGATGGTGCTCCTGATTCAGTACGCGCTGGCGTTGTCGACTTTGAAGTTGTACAGCTGGCGAGCCGAGCCGTAGCGTTTGAAATCGGCGGCCTTGTGGTCGAGGCCGGCCTTGTTCAGCAGCTCTTGCAGCTCTTGCAGGTGTTCGGCGCGCATTTCCTTTTCGATGCAGTCAGAACCCAGCGACTGCACCGTGCCTTTGACGTAGATACGCACCTCATACAGTGAATCGCCCAGTGCATCGCCCGCATCGCCGCACACCACCAGGCGCCCGGCCTGGCCCATGAAGCAGCTCATATGGCCAATGCTGCCGCCGACGACGATGTCCACGCCCTTCATGGAAATGCCGCAACGCGCTCCGGCATCGCCCTCGATCACCAGCAAGCCGCCATGGGCAGTCGCGCCGGCTGCTTGCGAGGCGCTGCCCTTGACGCGCACGGAGCCGGACATCATGTTCTCGGCAACGCCCACGCCGACATTGCCGTGCACGGTAACGCTAGCCCTCTGGTTCATTCCGGCGCAGTAGTAGCCGGCATGGCCGTCGATGTCCACGGAAACGGCCTGGTTGATGCCTACAGCCAGGTTGTGCTTGCCGTCCGGGTGGCTGACCCGCCATTCACGGTCTTGCACCTCGCCGTGCAAGGCCTGGTTGAGCTCGCGCACCGAGGCGCTGGAAAGGTCGATGGTCTTCATGCAAGTGCTCCAGTGTTCGGTGAAAGGGTCAGGCGCTTTCGCGCTCCCAGACGTAGAGGGTGGCGGGTGCTGGTTCCCAGACCCTGGCCTTGTCGATGCCTGGCAGACTGGCCAGGGCCTGGTACTCCGAGGCCATGGCCACGTAGTCATCGGTCTCGGCCAGCACCGCCGGCTTGCAGGCGATCGGGTCGCGAATCACGGCAAAGCCGTTGCGGGTGCCGATGGCGAAAGTGAAGAAGCCATCCAGGTCCTCCAGCGCACCATCCAGGGCCTGGGCCAGGGTGTCGCCCTGGCGAAGGCGCCAGGTCAGGTAGCCGGCAGCCACCTCGGTGTCGTTGTCGGTCTCGAAGCTGATGCCTTCGCGCTTGAGCTCCTGGCGCAGACGGAAGTGGTTGGACAGCGAGCCGTTGTGCACCAGGCACAGGTCGGCGCCGGTGGAAAACGGGTGGCTGCCCTCCATGGTCACCGCGCTTTCGGTGGCCATGCGGGTATGACCAATGATGTGGCTGCCCTTCATGGTGGCCAGGCCGAAACGGCTGGAAATCTCCGCCGGTAGGCCCATGCCCTTGAGAATCTCGATGCTCCGCCCAGCGCTCATGATGCGCACGTTCGGCGCCAGCTCGACCAGTGCCTGGCGCACGGCGGCCTCGCTGCTGTGTACCTTCAACACGGCGGCACTGGCGTTCTGGAACCAGTCCAGCGAGCAGCCAAGACGCCCTTCCAGCTCGCCCATCAGGGCGGTCCAGGGGTAGTCGATGTCGCTGGCCTGCAAGGTCAACTTAACCCAACCCTCGGCCACTTCGTCGCCATAGATGGCAAAGCCGGCACTGTCGGGGCCGCGATCGGTCATGGCTTGCAGCATGGGTTCGAACAGCTTGCCGAGTTGGGCCTCCAGCTCGGGCTTTTTCAGGTACAGACCTACGATTCCACACATGGTGATACTCCTTACAAGGCAGTGGGCGACCGCGCTCGCTGTAGCCGCCCAGGGGATTGGGGGCGGTCAGAAGAACTCGGTGTAACGCTGGATTTCCCAGTCGGAGACATGGCGGCTGTATTCCACCCACTCCATGCGCTTGAGCTTGATGAACTCGTCGACGATCTCGGCACCCAACACCTCGCGGAACAGCGGGTCGGCCTCCAGGGCGTCGGCGGCTTCCTTGAGCGACTGCGGCAGGGTCTTGATGCCGCGGTCGGCGATCTCTTCGAGGCTGAGGTTGTAGAGGTTCTCGTTGCACATCTCGCCCGGCTCCAACTGCCGGTCGATACCATCCAGGCCGGCGGCGATGATCGCGGCGGTGACCAGATAAGGGTTGCAGCCCGCGTCCGGCAGGCGAAACTCCAGGCGCCCGTAAGGAATGCGCACCATGGCCGAGCGATTGTTGGCGCCGTAGGCGACGAAAGCCGGAGCCCAGGTGGCGCCAGACAGCGAACGGCCCACCACCAGGCGCTTGTACGAGTTGACCGTTGGCGCGGCGAAGGCACACAGGGCCGGCCCATGGGCCAATAGGCCGGCGGCGAAGTGGTAGGCCAGCTTGGACAGTCCCATGCCGCTGCTGTCGGAGGGATCGTGGAACAGGTTCTTGTTGGTGCTGCTGGCCAGCGACAGGTGAAAGTGCATGCCATTGCCCGCACGCTTGGGGTCAGGTTTGGGCATGAACGAGCAGATCATCCCCAGGTCGTTGGCGATCTCGCCGGCGGCCATGCGGAAGAACGTGAAACGGTCGGCCGACTCCATGGCATCGGAATAGGTGTAGTTGATCTCGAACTGGCCGTTGGCATCCTCGTGGTCTATCTGGTAGATGTCGAAGCCGACCGGCTGCAGGGCCTCGGTCAGGCGCTCGAGGAACAGCCGCGAACGCGACAAGCCTTTGTAGTCGTAGCAAGGTTTGTCGAGGTTGTCCGAGGCATCCACCAACTGCAGCTTGCCGCTTTCGTCCCGACGAAACAGGCTGAACTCCGGTTCAAGGCCAGTGTTCAGGGTCCAGCCTTTGTCGGCCAGGCGCTGTACCTGTTGTTGCAGCACGTAGCGGCTGTCGTAAGGCCAGGGTTGGCCATTGACGTGACCGACGCACACCACGCGACCATAGCCGGGCTGCCAAGGCACCGGGATCAGTGTGGACAGATCACCACGGGCCATGAAGTCCGGACCATGGGGTTCCATGCCCATACCGCAGATGGCGAACCCGGCGAAGCCGGCGCCCTCCTCGGCCACCATCTTCAGGCCCGATACCGGCACCGATTTGGTTTTCGCCGAGCCATGGATATCGACGAATTGGGCCAACACGTACTTGATGCCGTGTTGATCGAGGGTGCGCTGGGTTTCTGCTGGCAACATGGGTTGAACACTCCTGGGTAAGGGGGCAAGGCATGGTGGACCTGCATGTAATTCCGCACGGGAAATTTACTTTCCTATCAGGAATGCAACAGCCTTGCCAACTTTTTGCCAGGAGTGCCCCTGTCGCCAGCAAGCCGGCGCTTGGGGTAATGCTTTACCCGTGCAGGCGCCGGCTTGTCGACGATGAAGCCAGTCCGGCCATGGGGCAGTTTTTCTTTTATATATGTGGGAAACTAGTTTTCACCCGAGGAAAGAGGCGTCTGCTGCAGCCTCACCCTGCGCTTTCCCAGTGCGAAATCTTTATTCCTGAACTGAAACAGTGCAACGCGTGAAAGGAAACGTGATGTTGACCGAGACCGAACCCCGCCTCCGCCTTGAGCAGTACCTGGGCCTGCAGATCAAGCGCCAGCGCCAGGCCCAGTCCCTCAAGCTCGCCGATGTGGCGCGCATCGCCGGCATCAGCCAAGGCATGCTGAGCAAGATCGAGAACGCCCAAGTGTCCACCAGCCTCGACACGCTCAGTCGCCTGTGCGACGTGCTGGGTATGCCGATGGCAAAGCTGTTCAGCCAATATGACCAGCCCGACGGCAATGCCTTGCTGGTGAAGGCCGGCGAAGGATTGGAGGTGGTTCGCCGCGGGACCGAAAAAGGCCACACCTACCATCTGCTCAATCACGCCAGGGGGCCGAAAAAAAACTTCGAGGCGTACATGGTGACCATGGACGACGCCAGTGAAGAATTCCCGACCTTCGCTCACCCCGGCACCGAGTTCCTCCACTTGCTGGAGGGCGAGCTGGTGTATCGCCACGGCAACCAGCTCTATCACATGCAGGCCGGTGACAGCCTGACCTTCGACGGCGAGACCCCGCACGGCCCCGAGCAGCTGGTGCAAGTACCCATCCGCCTGTTGTCGATCATGAATTACGCAGACGAGTGACACGGCGCAGCCAGGCCACAACCGATGTCGCGATCGGATAAACACCTGGGCGATGCGCTTACCTTGCGCAACCCGCCGGTGCTGGGCCTGAGCGGTGCCCTCTGGCTATCCCCCGGGTAACCTTCTTCATCGCCATGGTCGAGCGCGGCGGCCAGTGTATCGGTGCGGTGCAAGGTTCGCCGCTGAGTGTCCCGGCAGGTGTCAGGCGCACTCGCTTTCCAGGTTAACGCCGCCTGGGGGGTGGCGTGGGGGCGTCTGGTGGTGAATAGCTTTGCAGCATCTTGTCAAATTGGTCAATTTCCCGTCGAAGACGCACATCCCAAATTGCTTTGGCGACTTCAGGCCATGCAGACTCTGCAAGTTGCGCTCTAGGGTGCTGAACAGCAGGAAGAGAAAACCCTCCAAAATCTGCTTTACTGACTTCACGAGATTTATAATTCCTGAGCCCACGTGCGGGCTGAAACGCTCCAACACCCAATACGTAGGTATCCTTTTTTACCTCATAGTTACCAGCCGGCAGATGAAAAATAGGTGACCCATACACAAAATTCACTGAAAAATCATCAGCAGCAAAGTTGTACGTTAAATCAAACCTACTGTAACCGTAGTGCGGAACCTCGTGTTTATATATCCGTGCAACTACTGTTTCCCTTTCCATGGGCCATCCAGTCATTCCCTTAGCCTGTTGCCTGAAGTTCGCGAGCTGTGGATACAAGCTTGGTCGAAGATTCGCGCTTTTCAGAACGCTGATATCCAAGCGCTTTTGAGGATTCGCTTGCCTTCCGACGCCGCTCCTGCTGAGCCCTGAAGGGTCGACGTAATTCACTGGATCGCCAGCGCAGTAGGCATAGGCATTTACACCGCCGCTACCAAACGGGCTCAAGACGTCGGGGCTGACAAAACGACCCAGTGAGGGATCGTACATCCGCCGCCCCATACCCAGCAGATAACAGCCACTGAGTGTGTCCTGCCATTGGCCCGCAAAACCAACACGCGATGAACATTGGGAACTGACGGACACACCATAGGGCGTGTAGGCCAGGTCATGGCACTGACGGTTGTGGCAGCTGGCACTGCGAAAACAACGATCCATCGTGAATCACCCCGCGCCTGACGGAAGGGCCACTTTAAAGAGAAAGCCATGGCCTGAACACTGGCAGTTTTAACAGGCCACTTGGCTGACGCGTCAATTCCCCCCGACGCTATACCGCCCCGGCAATAAACTTCGATCACAAAGCCGGTAATTGGCGGCCAACACAGTCAACCCGACGCTTGCAGGCCAATACATAATTCCAGAAACCGCGCCGCCGCCCGCGACGGGGAGGCGGCATGCGGGACCAGAATGGAAAACCGCCGCACCAACGCCTGCGGCACAACCTGCAACCGGTGCAACGCGCCATCCTCGTGACGGATCGACATCGCCGACACGAAACCGATCCCCATCCCGGCCCGCACCGCCTCCTTCACCCCTTCCACCCCGGCAATCTCCAGCGCCACACGCATCGCCACGCCGCTGCGGGCAAATGCCCGCTCGACGATCTGTCGCACACCCGAGCCGCTCTCGCGCAGCACCAGTGGGTAGGCCCCTAGCGCCGCCAGCGTTTGCTGGTCACTGCCAGCCAGCGGATGCCCACGCGGCACGATGGCGACGATCTCGTCTTCCCGCCACGCCGTCACCACCGTGCCCAATGGCAGCTCCTGTCCCGGCGGCCCTTCGATCAGGGCGATGTCGACGCTGTCGAGCGCGGCGACGATCTCCGCCGTGTTGCCGTTGGAAGTGCTCACCAGCACCTCCGGGTAGCGAGCATGGAAATCGGCAATTAGGTACGGCAGCAGGTAGCTGGCAGGCGTGGTGCTGGCGCCGATGCGCAAGGTACCGCGCTCCAGCCCACGCATGGCCTCGCGCAATGCCTGGGCCTGACGAAACGTTTCGCGCAGGCGCTCAGCATGGGCCAGCAACTGCTCCCCGGCAGCTGTCAGCCGCACACCCCGGCCGGCGCGCTGATAGAGAGGTTCGCCAAAGGCCTCCTGCAGCAACTTGAGCTGGCCAGACACCGCCGGCTGCGACAGGTGCAGCGCCTGGGCCGCATGGCTGATGTTGCCGTGTTCCGCAACCGTGGCGAACGTTATCAGTTGTTCTGGGGTCATGAGAATAAAATATCAGCTAAACGGATATTTTCCATTCTAAATTACGATTTTTTATAAGCTTATAACCAGATTAACGTAGGTCATGTCGAAACACCTTTCCGGAGGACTCACATGGCCACGGTTCCGTCCCACCCTGCCTTTGCTCCTACCCTCGCCACCCGAGGGCGGCTCAATGGCGTTCTGTTCGTCGCGCTATTCGCGCTTGCGGTCACCCAGTTGGCCGGCCTGCCTGCCATCGCCAATCTTGGCATCAGCCCGCTGATCGTCGGCATCGTCGCAGGTGCCCTGTATGGCAACGCGCTGCGCCATGGCGTGCCTGACAGTTGGGCGGCAGGTATCAACTTTTCTGCTCGCCAGCTGCTGCGAATTGCCGTGGCATTCTTTGGTCTACGGGTCAGTCTGCAGGAAATCGCCGAGGTCGGTTGGTCGGGGTTGACGGTGTCGCTGCTGATTGTCGTCAGCACCCTGCTGATCGGCCTCTGGTGCGGCATGAAACTGCTCAAGCTGGACCGCGATACCGCGCTGCTTACTGCCGCGGGCAGCGCGATCTGCGGCGCCGCCGCCGTACTGGCGTTCGAATCCGCCCTGCGCAGCGCCCCGCACAAAAGCGCCATGGCCGTCGGCAGCGTGGTGTTGTTCGGCACCCTGTCGATGTTTCTCTACCCGTTGGCGATCAATGCTGGCTGGATCCCGCTCGACACCCTCGGTGCCGGCCTGTTCCTCGGCGGCACCGTCCATGAAGTTGCCCAGGTGGTGGGCGCCGCCAGCAACATCAGCTCAGAGGCCACGCACATCGCTACCATCGTCAAGATGACCCGGGTCATGCTGCTGGTCCCCGTGTTGCTGGTAGTGGGTGTGTGGATCAGCCGCTCGCGCAAGGCCGGCCAGGTGCACGGCAACGGGCGCATCGCCATGCCTTGGTTCGCCTTCGGTTTCCTCGCGCTGGTGCTGGTGAATTCGCTGCAGGTCCTGCCAAGCGGGCTGATCCAGACGGTCAACAGCCTCGACACCTTCGCCCTGACCATGGCCATGACCGCTCTGGGCATGGAAACCCGCTTGAGCCAGATTCGCCAGGCCGGCCCCCGGGCGTTGGCCACCGGCGCGATCCTCAACCTGTGGCTGGTCGGGGGTGGCCTGGCCATTACCCTGGGGGTGCAAAAGCTGTTCGGATGAGCGGTTGACGTGGCATGGCCCTCTTCGCGGGTAAACCCGCGAAGAGGGCCATGCCACGTCAAGATTTTATTGACCCCTCTCGTTGCCAGGTGAAATTGTCGGTATGGTGGTGTCAAAGAAGGATGTTTTACCTGCACAGGAAAGACTTAGATGCCCCAACGCAATGTCATCAATGCATCCGTCAGCCCCAAAGGCAGCCTGGAAACGCTGTCGCAACGTGAAGTCCAACAACTGAGTGAAGTCGGTACCGGTAGCCTCTACACCCTATTCCGCCAGTGCGCCCTGGCCATCCTCAACACCGGCGCCCATGTCGACAATGCCAAGACCATACTTGAGGCCTACCAAGACTTCGAGGTCCGTATTCACCAGCAAGACCGCGGCGTACGCCTGGAGCTGCTCAATGCCCCGGCCGATGCCTTCGTCGATGGCGAAATGATCGCCAGCACCCGTGAAATGCTGTTCTGCGCCCTGCGCGATATCGTCTACACCGAAAGCGAGCTGGCCAGCCAGCGCATCGATCTGGAAAGCTCCCAAGGCATCACCGACTACGTCTTCCACCTGCTGCGCAACGCACGCACCCTGCGTCCGGGCGTCGAGCCCAAAATGGTCGTGTGCTGGGGCGGTCACTCGATCAGCAGCGAGGAGTACCAGTACACCAAGAAGGTCGGCCACGAGCTGGGCCTGCGCAAGCTGGACGTCTGCACCGGCTGCGGGCCGGGTGTGATGAAGGCCCGATGAAAGGTGCCACCATTGCCCACGCCAAGCAGCGCATGCACGGCAGCCGTTACCTGGGCCTGACCGAGCCGGGCATCATCGCCGCCGAGGCGCCCAACCCGATCGTCAACGAATTGGTGATCCTGCCGGACATCGAGAAGCGCCTGGAAGCCTTCGTCCGTGTCGGCCACGGCATCATCATCTTCCCCGGCGGTGCCGGTACTGCAGAAGAGTTCCTGTACCTGCTGGGCATCCTCATGCACCCGGACAACAAGGACCTGCCGTTCCCGGTCATTCTCACCGGCCCACGCAGTGCCGAACCCTACCTGCAGCAGTTGCACCAGTTCGTCGGCTCGACCCTCGGCGAAGCCGCTCACCGCCTGTACAAGATCATCATCGACGACCCGGCCGAGGTGGCCCGGCACATGGTCGAGGGCCTCAAGGAGGTCAAGCAGTTCCGCCGCGAGCGAAACGACGCATTCCACTTCAACTGGTTGCTGAAGATCGAGGAGAGCTTCCAGCGTCCATTCGACCCTACTCACCAGAACATGGCGGATCTGGACCTGCGCCGGGAGCTGCCGCCCCATGAGCTGGCGGCCAACCTACGCCGGGCGTTTTCCGGGATCGTAGCCGGCAACGTCAAGGACAAGGGCATTCGCCTGATCGAGGAACACGGGCCGTACCAGATTCGCGGCGACCGCGCCGTGATGGACCCATTGGGTCGTCTGTTGCAGGCGTTCGTCGACCAGCACCGAATGAAACTGCCCGGCGGCGCGGCCTACGTGCCATGCTACCAGGTAGTGGCCTGACCCACGGCCGATGGCGACCAGCCGAGCAGGCGCTACACCGTGCGGTCAACCAACCGAATGCTGTTACGCCCACCCCGCTTGGACTGATACAACGCCACATCACCTTGTTCGATCAGCGCGGCCAGACTGACTGGCGGCTGGTCGAACAGGTTGGCACCGATGCTCAGGGTCACCGCCTCAGGTGTTGGCAGGTTCTGCGCCGCCGCCTCCCGAAACTGCTCCCGCAATCGACCACCCAACGCCTCCACGCGCTCACGACTGGCATCGCTGAGCAGAATGACGAACTCATCGCCCCCCAGCCGGGCGGCCAGCGAACGCTCTGGTAGCAGCGCACGAATCATTTCGCTCAGGGTAACCAGCAGGCGATCACCAGCTGCATGACCATGCAGGTCGTTGACCAGCTTGAAATTGTCGATATCGATCAGCAGCAAGGCCCCCGGTCGCGCCGGGCTGACATCCTTGAACAGGTGGGTTGCACGCACTTCCAGTGCACGGCGGTTGTACAGGGCCGTCAGTGGGTCGCGCGCGGCCAGTCGGGCAATACGTTCTTCGCGCCTGTAGCGCACGGTGCCCGTCATCGACAAGGCGATCAGCATGATCGCCATTGCCCCCTCGACCAGGGAAATCTGGATGATCAGCCCGCCGAAGGTGGCCAGGTCGATCAAGGTGCCCGGCATGATCGCGATGACCGCCTTGGCGACGTAGAACAGCCCATGGATGAGCAACACATAGCGCAGTTGCACCGCACCCACGCTCAATGATTTGCCATGCGGGCGCAGCAGGAAGCTGGCCCAGAGCGTCAACAGCGACACCAGCAGCGAGTTGACCATCAGCATGACCTTTGACCACTGCGGCCCCACGGGGAGCAGCAGCAAGGCGAACCACGCCAGCACGATCAGCAGCCATGCTTTGGACCACCGCGCCTGGGTGAAATGCATTACCCCGGCCAGGAAGAACGCGTGGGCGACCACCAGCAAGCCGTTGGCGAACCAGATCCCGATCAGCAGCAGGCCGACTCCCCGCAGCAAGGCCAAGGTGGAACCGACGGTGATCGTGGCGAACCCGGCACTCCAGAACAGCAAAGAAGGTTCGCGAACGCTACGCCACTCGATTGCCAGGTACAAGGCAGCCGCGGCGGCCAGGGCGATCGAAATGGTCAGCATCGTAGGAGGGTCAAGCGCCATGATACGGATTGGCCTATCTGGTTAACGTGAAAGCCGCTGATTGTATGCGCTTGTCATGGCTTTTCAGAGGGGGCACATTCATTTGAATATGCCGCCTTCAGGTTAACCTGGACGCTGGCCCGTCCTCACAACACGCGCTTGATCAAAGGCTCCAATCGACTGTAGCGCAGCCTGCGCAAAAACCTGCGCACTTCCTTGGGATGTTCGGCCTGGATACCCAGTTCTTCTGCCGAGGCAATCTTCGGTGCATGGTGGCGCAACGACTCAAGCTCGGATGCCCGAGGTACCAGCCAGTGCCCTTGCGGGTCGTCGATCAGCAAACCGTTTTCCAGGTCCAGGTTGAACCCGCGCGGGTTGAGATTGTTGCCGGTCAGCAGTGAATAACGCTGGTCGATCCACAGCCCTTTGGCATGGAAGGTATGCCCTGGATCGTTCCACACCCGCACCACCAGCTGACCACTGGCGATGGCGCCATCGCGACGGCGGGCGAAGGTCCGAAGATTGTCTTCATACAGGTAGGGCAAGGCACCGCTGGCACTGAACGGCTCACCGGGCGTGATATAGAAGTCGTTGGCCGTTCGGTGACCGACGATCAGCTCGATGCGCACGCCGCGTTCCAAGGCATGGTCGATCTCGCGCATCAGTACCCGTGGCGGGTTGAAGTACGGCGTGCTGATGATGATCTGTGATCGGGCGGTGGCCAACAGCGTGCAAAGTGTTCGGTTGAGCAGGTTGCCACGCCCAACGCCGAGCAGCGGAATCACCCGCACACCCTCCCCCTGCTGCGCTGCTGGCACTTCATAGGCCATGCGCCGCAAGCGAGCCCGCAGGCGCCGGATATCGGCGCGCAGGCCACGGTTCACTGGCGGAGCCGGCAGGTCCAGGCGCGGCGTGGCGGTATGATGCAGCAGGCGTCGAACCAGATCGACCACGGCATCGGCCAACGCCGGCGAGTTAAACAGATGGTAGCGGTCCAGGCGATAGCGGTCGAATCGATGCAGATAGACGTTATTCAAGCTGGCGCCGGTATAGATCACGCAATCGTCGATGACGCTGCCTTTCAGGTGCAACACGCCGAACAGCTCGCGGGTTTGCACCGGGACGCCGTGAATCACCACATCCAACCCGCGCAACTGGCGCTGGGCCTGGTACCACGCGGCATTGCCCGGCTGGCGCCCTGCCCCCAGGAGGCCGCGCCGGGCCCGGAACCAGTCGACCACGATGACGATCTCAAGCCCCGGCCGCGCGGCTTTGGCCTGGTACAGCGCGTCGAGTACCTCCTGGCCGGCCTCGTCCTCCTGCAGGTACAACGCGACGATGACGATGCGCCGGGTGGCCGCCTTGATGCGCTCCAGCAGGCAGGCCCGATAGGCTGCGGCATCGGGCAGTACCTGGATCGACTCGGCGGGCATGAAGACACCTGGCAGCGCAGCCAGCATGGAATCGGGTTTCACCAACGTTCACCTTTTCTGTGCAATCAGGTCCATTCCTGGTCGCTGTACGCGGGGTGTAAGATCGACCCGGCAACGACCCATAACTACAAGAAACACATGAGGCTTCAATTTTTCACTGCCCCTGACGAATTACGCCTCAGCTTGCACAGGAAGATCGCAATGGTCCACCCCGCTTCAACGATTGGTACGCCGTCCACGACCAGAACGTTCGGATTCCTGGTCTTGCCGAACTTCACCACCATCGGCCTGGCCTCGGCGGTGGAGACCTTGCGCATGGCCAACTTGGCAGCCCGCCGCACCTTGTTCCGCACCGTCCTGATCGCAGCCAGCGATGCCCCGGTCATGGCCAGCAATGGCATGCGCGTCTTGCCTGACCATAGCATCGCCAACAGCCCGGCGCTGGATGCCCTGTTCGTGGTGGGCGCCAACCCCATCGATCGAGGGCGCGAGAGCAATCGACCACTCATCGACTGGCTGCGTCAACTGGCGCGACAACGGCTGCCGCTGGGCGGTATCTGTACCGGCAGCTACCTGCTCGCGCGGGCCGACCTGCTCAAAGGCTACCGCTGCACCATCCACTGGGAAGACCTACAGACCCTGCAGGAGCAGTTTCCCCGGCATCGTCATCTCCAGCCAGCTGTTCGAGCTCGACCGCGACCGCTATACCTGCTCCGGCGGTGTGGCCGCCATGGACATGATGCTGCAGCTGGTGGCCCGTGAAGCCGGTGGGCAGGACATCGCCGCCAAGGCCGCCGAGCTGCTGCTGTGCGACCGGGTACGCGGTGAGCGGGAACGTCAGCGGGTGCCCTTGCGCACTCTGCTGGGCAGCGCACAGCCCAAGCTCAGCCAGGTGGTGGCGATCATGGAGGCGAATCTTGAGGAGCCGCTGGGCCTGGAGGAACTGGCCAGCCTCAACGAGGTGACCGTCCGCCAGCTTGAGCGTTTGTTCCACAAGTACCTGCAGCGCACGCCTAGCCAGTACTACCTGGAATTGCGCCTGTCGCGGGCGCGGGAGTTGCTGCTGCGCAGCAATGTGCAGGTGCGGGAAGTGGCGTTGGCCTGCGGGTTCAGCTCGCCGGCGCATTTTTCCAAGAGCTATAGCCGGTTCTTTGGCTTGTCGCCGTTGGGCGAACGGCGACAGGCTTCGTTGCACTGACAGCCTGATCGCCGGCAAGCCGGCGCCTGGCGGGTTCGGCTTGCGCTGCGTAGTAACCGGCTCGCCGCCCATCAGGCGCGTATCGACGGCTCAGTCCTTCAAGGCCGCATGCGCCGTTTCCCGGCACATCAGCATCGCCACCAACGCCACCAGCGCTGCAGCCAGCAGATACCCCGCTGGGGCCAGCTTGTTGCCCGTCAGTTGAATCAACCAGGTGGCGATGAACGGAGCCGTGCCGCCGAACAGCGCATTGGCCACGTTGAAACACAAGGCAAAGCCAC